>CAVXQQ010000030.1:0-455036 GCA_963763835.1 Bryobacterales bacterium | reverse complement strand
TCTCGAACCCGACTCAGGCCGACGGCGAACGACTTGTCACCCAGCCGGAAGGCTGGGCGGTTTCGGCGATGGTGGAGGTCATCGCTCGTCCTGGTAGCCGACAAAATCCCTGTCGTCGGCTCGCGCGGTGCCGGCGCCCAGTTCGATGTGTGGGCCGCCCGATCTCACGGCGCGGTCCAGGTGTGACACCGAGCTAGTAACCAAACTCGCCGACGGTTTGACCCCTGGGTTCGATGCGGACCGTAGGGTTTCCGGCTTGCGGATTGCGCCTGTCCCCCCGTTGTCCAGACGGAAGAAACCGATAGTCGATTGCAGAACCTCAGCCTGGCTGGAGAGTTCTTCGGCGGTGGATGCCATCTCTTCCGAAGCCGAAGCGTTCTGCTGGATCACCTGGTCGAGTTGCTGGATCGCCTTGTTGACCTGCGCGGCCCCGGTGCTCTGTTCGGCGCTGGCGGCGGCGATCTCGCGGACCAGTTCGGCGGTCTCTGGATATCGGGCACCAGCTTCGCCAGCAGTTGACCGGCCCCTTCGGCGGTCCGCACGCCATCGGCCGTCAGGCGGCTGATTTCGGCGGCCGCCGTCTGGCTGCGCTCGGCCAGCTTGCGCACTTCCGAAGCCACTACCGCGAAGCCCTTGCCGTGTTCGCCGGCGCGGGCCGCTTCCACCGCGGCGTTCAACGCCAGCAGGTCCGTTTTGCGGGCGATCTCTTCGATGATGCTGATCTTCTCCGCGACCTCTTTCATCGCCACCGCTGTCCGTGACCGCCTCGCCGCTCGCCCGGGCGTCCTCGGCGGCCTTGGATGCAATCTTGTCGGTCTGCCTGGCGTTGTCGGCGTTCTGCTGGACGCTGGCGGCCATTTCTTCCATGGATGAGGTCGTCTCTTCGGCGGCCGCTGCCTGCTCGGTGGCGCCCTGGGAAAGCTGCTGCGCCGTGGACGCCATCTCCTCGCTGCCGCTGGCCACGTTGCCGCGGCGCTTGTCACTTCCTGAACTGTCTTGCGCAGATTCTCCAGCATCCGGATCAGCGCGTGCCCCAGAGCGTCTTTCTCGGAGAGTGCTTTCGCCTGAACGGTCAGGTCGCCTTCGGAGATCTTGTCGGCGATATCGGCGGTGGCCTGCAGTCCCTTCACCATGCCATCGAGCGCCTTCATGAGTTTGTCGTTGGCGCTGCGCTCGCGGACCTCCACCGTCAGGTTCCCGCGCGCGATCTCTTCCGCCGTCGCCGTGATGGTCTGCGTGGCGTCGATCAGCACGTTCAGATTGTCCTTGATCGTGTTGAAATCGCCGTGGTAGGTGTCCGTGATCTTCGGCGGAATCTCTCCCTTGCTGATCCGGTCCACGTACTGGGCGGCCAGTTGGAGCGGCTCGATCACCGCGTCCAGAACCACATTGATACCCTCAACCAGCATCCGGTAGTTGCCCTCAAACGCGCCTGCGTTGCCGCGTTCGGACAACTTGCCCTCGCGCGCGGAGTTGACCAGTCGGCTGATCTCATTGGAGACGCGAATTTCCTCGCCGGTGTCGTAAATGAGTTCCACCGCTCCGACGATCTGATGGTGCTCGTCGTATCGGGGCGCGGCAATCACCCGCACCGGAACCTCCCGCCCCTGTACCTTCGGAAGGGCTTCTCCGGCGCACGTTCTTCCAGTCGCACCGCGTTCGAGGCGGCGCAGGTTCCGGCGCGACAAGCGGGATTGTCGTACAAGTCCCAGAATTTGAGCCCGATGCAGCCTCGCGCGGGCGGCCGGCCATGTCCGCCGCCACCTTGTTCAGATCCAGAATCGTATGATCCCGATCCATCACCACGACGGGAGACGGCACAAGGTCGAACATCGCTGCTCGCTCGACCTTGTCGTTACCACGTTTCCCAATTCTCCAGAACTTCATTTTGTTCTCCCTCCCGCTGCCGGTTATCGCGAAAGCGGCGCCCGGCTGGCGCCGGCAGGCACCCGCCCTTCAGGAGCTGCAACTACTCCCCAAGGCTAATAGGCATATCGGACCTCGCGTGGTACTTCTTGAGGCAGCCTGACTGAAGGGGTGTAGATGCGAATGGTTGCGCTGTCCAACGCGGTTCGGTAACGCAGCGTGGTGAGCTGGACGCGGCAGCGCGGCGGCCGATATGGCCGCATATCGTACGGTTTCGAGGCGGATAAGGCTCAGCTCCAGGATGTCCGGATTCGCAGCGCGGACCAATTGGAGAGTGGCCTCCGGGGGGATGGTTTCGAGGTTTAGCCGGGCCACGGCCGCCTCGGCGCCTTCGAAGACCACATTCTCCATTTCCTGAACGTTGATCTTCGCCGCACTAATGGCATCGAGCACCGATGCAAGCACGCCCGGCCGGTCCAGATGCCGCACCACCAGCGCGCAGGTGGCGGGCGTCTTTTGGGCAAGATTGACGACATTCGGCGGCTTGCCGGTCTCCTGGAATACGCGCACAATTCGTACCGCCTCCGCCGCAATGGCCTCCTGCGCCTCTTCGGTGGACGCACCGATGTGATGAGTGCCGTAGATCGCCGGTATCTGTGCGATCTCGCTTGTGAACTCGCCCGTCCCGCCGGCCGGCTCTTCGGCGAAGACATCCAGACCCGCGCGAATGCCCTTCTCCCGAATCGCGGCCTTCAGTGCTTCCTCGTCGACGATTTCGCCGCGAGCCGTGTTGATGAAGTAAGCGCCCTTCTTCATCGCCGCAAAAAAGCCCGCGTCGCACAGCCGGCGCGTTTCCGGCCCCAGAGCAAGATGCACGCTCACGATATCGGCCGCCGCGGCGACTCCGCGGGGCGAATCCGTCCGCTCAATGCCGAACGCTTCGGCTCTCTCCGCGCTGAGACTGCGGCTCCACGCCACCACCCGCATCCCAAAAGCTCTCGCGCGCGGTATCATCTGGCTGCCGATACTGCCCACTCCCAGCAGGCCCAGAGTGCGGCCGAACAGCCCCCGAGCCTTCGAGAATTCGCCCTTGTTCCACTTACCGGCGCGGAGCGAGATCACGTTGTCCGCTATGCGCCGGTCGAGCGCCAGAATCAGCCCGAACGCCAACTCCGCCACCGCCACCGAGTTTTTTCCGGGGCAGTTGGAGACGTAGATGCCGCGGCGAGAAGACGCCGCCAGGTCGATGGTATTGTAGCCGGCGCCCGCGCGGAGCACCAACTTGAGCGGTCCGGCCGCCAGCACAGGCTCGCCGACTTTGGTGGACCGCACGATCAACACATCCGGCTTGAGTTCGGCGACCCGCTCGGCGAGCGCCTGGTCCTTCAATCCGGGTTCACAGGAAACCTCGCACCCCAGCCCGGCCAGGCCATCGAGGCCGGACTGCTCGAACTTGTCCGCTACGAGTACTCGCATGGGCCCCCTCCCCAGTCTTCTCTGGCTGCAGTATCAGTGTACATCCGCCTGCCTCTGCTTTCGGTGGACGGAAGGGCTGTTGCCGCAGGAGTCGGCGAACGCGAAGAATCCGGCACCGAGAGACGCCTTCAGCCTCGCGCCGATCGGCGGTCGCCCTCCGGTGTGCGCGTTCGGCCACTCGCTCGTGGCAGAATGGATTCCGGCGCATGTAGCCGCCTCACATGGAAACCGACAAAGACGTTGTCATCGGCATCGACAGCAGCACCACCGCCACCAAGGCGATCGCCTGGCGGCGCGACGGTTCGGTGGCCGGCATCGGCCGCTGCCCTATCCCCCTCGCGAGCCCCGCCAACAACCGCTATGAGCAGGACCCGGAGGATTGGTGGCGCTCCACCTCGCAGGCCTTGCACGGCCTCTGGCAAACGGTCGCGCCCAGCCGCGTCGCCGCCCTTGCGATCTCGAACCAGCGCGAGACCTTCGTGCCGCTCGGCCCGGCAGGCGTTCCTGTGCGGCCCGCCATCGTCTGGCTCGATCAGCGCTGCGGAGAGGAAGTGCCCTGGCTCAGCGGCAAGGTGGGCGCGGACCGCATTCATCGCATCTCAGGAAAGCCGCCCGACATGGCGCCGGTGGCCTACCGCATCGCCTGGATGCTGCGGCACGAGACGGAACAGTTCCGCGCCACCGCCATGTTCGCCGACGTGCACGCCTACCTGGTGTGGCGGCTGACCGGCGCGTTTCGGACCAGCTGGGCGAGCGCCGACCCGCTGGGCCTGCTCGATATGGAGTCCAGGACCTGGTCCCCGGAAGTGCTGGCCGCTCTCGATCTCGGCCCCGGCCAGTTGCCCTCGCTCGCGGCCCCCGGCACCGCTATCGGTGTCGTAAGCGAAGGCGCCGCCGCCCAGACCGGCCTCGCTCGCGGCACGCTGGTTGTCGCAGGCGGCGGGGATGGACAAGCCGCGGGCCTGGGCGTCAACGCGCTCACGGGCAGCCGCGCCTATCTGAATCTCGGCACCGCGGTGGTCTCCGCCGCCTACTCGCCCGAATACCGCACCGGGACCGCGTGGCGCACCATGGGGAGCTGCTCGGGCGAGGGCTACTACTACGAGACCAGCCTGCGCGCCGGCACCTTTCTGCTCGACTGGTTCGTCCGCCAGGTCTGCCAGGTTCCGGAGGCTGAGGGCGAGGCCTATCGCAGGCTGGAGGCCGAAGCCGCCGCGGTCCCGATCGGTAGCGACGGCTTACTCGCCCTGCCCTATTGGGGCGCCGTGATGACGCCCTACTGGGACGCGCAGGCGCGGGGAGCCCTGGTCGGGCTCACCGGGTCGCACCGCCGCGGCCACCTGTATCGGTCGCTGCTCGAGGGCATCGCTCTCGAACAGGCGCTGGTGACCGGGATGGTGGAGGAGCAAACCGGAGTGCCGATCACGGAGTTCGTCGCCATCGGCGGCGGCGCGGCGAGCGACTTGTGGTGCCAGATCGTCGCCAACGCTTCCGGCAAAACGGTGGCCCGGTCACGTACGACGGAGGCATCGGCCCTGGGCGCGGGCGTGTGCGCCGCGGTGGGCGCGGGCTGGTTCCCCACGCCGTCCGACGCCGCTCAGGCCATGTGCGGCGAGATCGTCCGCACCACCGAGCCCTGCCCGCAGGATGCCGCGCGCTACGCGGAGCTTCTGGGAATTTACCGGGAGCTCTACCCCCAGCTCAAGGCGACGTTCGGGAAGCTGGCGAAATTCGCCGAGCGCGCGTGACTGCGCGATCGCCGGCAGTTGCGCGAGCGGTGACTGGTCGCATGGCAGGCTCACTGGTGGCGACCGCGGACATGGCTTCCCGGTTCTCCCGGCGGGTATCGCGGAGAGGATGGTCAGGACCAGGACGTCACCCAGTTGCTGCGACCAGGTGCTGACTGTCCAGCCGAGCCCGGCGACGAACGCAACAATCCCGGCGTAAAGAAGAATATTCAACTCGATAAAAACGGAGAAGGGCTCTCCACGGGAAAGGCCGGCAAGCAGGGCGTGCTGCTCCGGCGATATGGTCCCCTGCTCCTTCCATTGGTCTAGGCGGGTGAATATTGTCATGAAGCTGACGCTCCGCAGCCTGGCATTCAGCTTATGAGTATACTCATCGCCGCGCCCTCAGCACCGAACCGCGACCGTCGGGGAGCGGACATAAGCTCCGCTCACTCATGTTCGCGGTTCGGTGCCGAGGGCCGGGGCCACGGGTCCATGCTTACTGAGTTACCGTGATGGTCCGCTCTAACTTCACGTCCGCCGACGAGCCCCCCGCCATGATCCCGATGGGCTCCGCTTCCACCTCGAAGCCGCCCTTCGCCTCGTTCCAATACGCCAGCGTCTGCGCTTTCAACGGAATCTCGACGGTCTTGGTTTCGCCGCGGGCCAGGTGGACGCGCTGGAACCCGCGCAGTTCCTTGCGGGGCCGCTCCACTTTGGAGCCCAGGTGCTTGACGTAAAGCTGCACCACCTCGTCGCCCTCTCGCGGTCCCGTATTGGTCACGTCCAGGCTGACCGTGATCTGCCCATCGCGCTTGAGACTGGGCTCGCTGGTGCGCAGCTTCGCATACTTGAAGGTCGTGTAACTGAGCCCGTATCCGAACGGGTACAGCGGCTCGCCTTTGAAGTACATGTAAGTCCTGCCGCGGCGGATATCGTAGTCCATCATGGGCGGCAGCTGCTCGATGGACTTAGGCCAGGTTTGCACCAGTCTCCCCGCCGGATTGTAATCGCCGAACAGGACGTCCGCGATGGCGGTGCCCTCTTCCTGTCCCGAATGGCTGGTGTGAACAACGGCGGGCACGTTTTGCTGGGTCCAGTTGATCGCATACGGGAAGCCGGAAACCAGCACCACCACCGTCTTTGGATTCGCTTTGTACACCTGCTGAATCAGCGATTCCTGGTCGAGGTCGATCGACTTCCGGTCGTGATTCTCCATCGCCTCGCCGGGAGTCGGGCAATCGACGTCGTCCGATGCGAACCCCATCAACAGCCCTTTGTAGGGCCCGCACAGCGGTTGATTCCCCACTACCACCACGGCGACGTCGGATGCCTTGGCCGCCTTCACCGCAGCGTCGTCCTTGTTATCCGCCGCGTAATTCACCACCACGCCGGAGCCGAGCTTCTTCTTGATGCCGTCAAGCGGCGACACCGTATAGGGCGGCAGCCCACTATAGCCCTCCAGCAGCACCGCATTGGCGCGCGGTCCGATCACGGCTATCGACTTGATCGCCACCCTGTTGAGCGGCAGGAAATTCTTCGCGTTCTTCAGCAGCACAACCGACTCGAGCGAAACCTGCCGTGCGATCGCGTTGTTCTTTTCCGAATTCACCGGGTCCGGCGCGCCCTTGAGGTTCGCGAACGGCGAGGACGAATCCAGCAGCCCCAGCCGGATGGCCGTCCGGAAGTTCGAGCGCAGGACAGCGTCGATATCCGCCTCGCTGAGCAGCTTCTGGTCGAGCGCGGCCTTCACATCCTTTCTGTAGCCGTCCAGGAAAAGGCTGATTCCGGCCTTGATCGTGGCGGCCGCGGCCACCGTACGGTCGGGATAGAACTTGTGCTTGCTCACCTGGAACCCGAACGCGCCGGCGTCCGTGCAAATGACCCCGTCCACGCCCCATTCCTTCATCGTGATGTTCCTGATGATCGGATTGCTGGTCATCGGCACCTTGTTCCAGGCGTTATACGACGTCATGTACGACCGCGCTCCGCCTTCCACGAATCCCATGCGGAACGGAACCGAGTAGTATTCACGGAAGAGCCGCGTGTCGAAGTCGGACGACGAGCCGTAACGGCCCCTCTCGTTGCTGTTCGCCAGGAAATGCTTCAACAGCGAGGCCGCCTGCCAGTACTTCGGATCGTCGCCCTGAAGTCCCTTGATCAGCGACACGGCGATGGTCCCGTCGAAAAAAGGATCTTCGCCGTAGCTCTCCTGTGTGCGTCCCCAGCGGGGATCGCGCGCCAGGTCCGCATTCGGAGTCAGCAGGATCAGCGCAGAACGCGCTGTCGTTCCGTTCTCGTAGATGTAGCGCGCCTCAGAGCCGATCACCGCTCCGGCCTGCCGTACCAGCGCCGGGTCCCAAGTGCGTGCCAGTCCAACGCCTTCGGGAAACTGCGTGGTCGCGACCGGCTTGGCCGACATGACCGACATGTCCATGTCCGCCATATCGAACCCGAACGCCTGCATGGCCTTCATGGCGGCCTGCGGGTCGGACATGGCTTCGGCGAATATCTGATCTCCGCCGCCGCCCAGAACGACGCCGCTGATGGCTTCACCGATTCCGGTGCCCTTGATCCCAAGCCGGGGCACGCGGATGCCGCGAGTGCCTAAGACAGCTATCTTCTCCTCCATGGTCATCAGAGACAGAACGTTGTCGATCCTCGACTCGATCGGCGCGGCCGGGTTCTGGAATGGATATTGAACCTGCGCACTCACCGGCGCCATCGCTGCCAGTAGCGCGAGAATGAGAGCGGCTAGTACTCTAAGCGCCAGGCCCGCCCCCTTCGGTCTCGGTGCCAGCACGGAACCGCGCGCGTCAGCAAGCGGACAAAACGGATCACACGGTCGAAAACGTAGCGTCACTTGTCTGTCTCCTTTACTCGCTTGTTTTGAACGTCCCATGTAGAGACGCAGTGGAATCCGAGCCGACCCAAACATCGAACTCAGCCGCGTCCTCGACCCAGTCCCGCCGGGCCGCGCTCCAATAGCGCAGCGACTCGGGGCCGATCGTGAAACGCACCGTCTTCTTCTCGCCCGGGGCGAGGGTTACCCGCTCGAAGCCCTTGAGCTCGCGAACCGGCCGCGACGCCTCGCCCGAGCGCTGATGCAAATAGAGCTGGACGACCTCGTCTCCGGCCCGTGAACCCGTGTTCTGAACCTCTGCACTTACTACCGCCGGACTCGCTTCGAGGTTACTAATCGTGTAACTCGTGTAACTAAGTCCGTAGCCAAACGGATACAGCGGCGAACTTGCCTCATCCCAGTAGCGGGACTTGAAGCCGCGGCTACCCTCGGGCTGATGTGTGAGATTGTGCGCATAGTAGATCGGCACCTGGCCCACGTTGCGCGGCCACGTGACCGGCAGTTTCCCACCTGGATTGGCGTCGCCGAAGAGCAGGTCCGCAACCGCGTTGCCCCCCTCGGTACCCGGATGCCAGGCTTCCAGGATCGCCGGGACGTGCGCCGCGGCCCATTCGATCTCGAGCGGCCGGCCATTGACTAGCACCAGCACCACCGGCTTGCCCGTTGCCACCACTGCCTCCAGCAATTCCTGCTGGCGGCCGGGCAGCTTCAGCGATGCCTGCGACGCGGCCTCGCCATCCATGGTCGTCAACTGGCCGAGAACCATGACCACAGCATTGGCCCGCTTCGCGGTTTCCACCGCTCTTGCGAACTCCTGCTCCGCCTGCGCCTGCGGCCATACCTCGGGCTTCTTGACGCCCGTCAGGAACGCCTCAAAAAACGATGGATACAGCCTCGCGATCTGCACTCCAGGGGTGTACTCGATGCGGGCGTCCGCGCCGAGTTTGTTCCGAATGCCCTCGACAATCGAAACTGTGCCGCTCGCGTCGAAGCCGAACCCGGCCCACATCGTAAGCAGGTCAGTCTTGGAATCGGCGAGCGGGCCGATCACCGCCACCGACCCCACGGTTTTAGCAAGAGGCAGCAGCCCACCCTCATTCCGCAGAAGTACAGCCGAACGCCGCGCCGCCAGCCGAGCCAGTTGCCGGTGCTCCGGGTTCTGGACCACGCTTTTGGCCAGAGCCTCATCCGCGTAGGGCCGCTCGAACAGCCCCAGCCGGACCTTGGCTTCGAGGATCTGCCTCACCGCAGTGTCGATAGCGTCCATGGGCACTTTTCCGGCTTTGACCAGCGCGGGAAGTTCTTTCATGTATGTGCCGCTGGCCATGTCCATCCCCACGCCCGCCAGGAAGGCACGCCGCGCTGCATCGGCCCGGTCGGCGGCGAAGCCGTGCGTGACCAGGTCGCCCACAGCGTTCGCATCGCTCACCACGAATCCGTCGAACTTCCATTCGCGCCTCAGAACCTCTTTAAGCAGGAAGCTGTTGCCGGTCGCCGGCACGTCGTTCAGGTCCATATAGGCGCTCATGAACGTTCCGGCGCCCGCCGCTGCCGCCGCCCGGAAGGGAGGCAGGTAGACGTTTCTCAACTGCGATTCGGAGATGTACGCGGAATCGTAATCGCGGCCGCCCTCCGCGGCGCCGTATCCGGCGAAGTGCTTGGCGCAGGCCAGCAGCCGGTCCGGCGACGCCAGGTCCGTCCCTTGAAACCCGAGCACTTGTGCTCGCGCCACCGCCGCGCCCAGGAACGGATCTTCACCCGCGCCTTCGATCATGCGGCCCCAGCGCGGGTCGCGTGCAATGTCCACCATCGGCGCGAACGTCCAGGCGATTCCGGCCGCGCGCGCCTCACGCGCCGCGACGGTCTGCACTCGCTCGATCAGCACCGGATCCCAGGACGCCGCCAGAGCGAGCGGCATCGGGAAGATCGTCTTGAAGCCGTGTATAACGTCCAGCCCGAACAGAATCGGAATCTTGAGCCGGCTTTCCTCCACCGCGATCTTCTGCAGCTTGTTGATCGCGGCCGGATCGTTGACCCACAGAACCGATCCGGCTCTTCCCTTCCGGATCTCGTCCTCGGGCTTCGGCATGTTCGGTATGAAAGCTACGCCCCCGACCTGGGCCAGTTGCCCGATCTTCTCCTCGAGCGTCATTTGTTTCAGTAGATCGTCAACTCTGCCGCTTGGCGAAGCGGCCATGGCGGCAAAGGAACAGAGAACGAGCATAGAAGCAGCGTGGCTGTATGGCATCGTCTCTAATGGATACGCGAAGCCGCCCGGTTCCGCAAGATCCGGACGGTCCCGTGCTCAGGTGCGGGACCGTCCCGCACCTCCGTCGCCCCGCTGTCGTACTATGGACTTCGTGCCCGGTCACCGCACACCTAGCGATGCTGAGGTCCGCGAACAGCTGGAGCGCATCCTGGCCAGCGCGCCGTTCCGGAATAGCCGCCGGGCCTCCGCGATGCTTCGCTACACGGTCGCCAAAGCGCTCTCCGGCGACCGCGACGCATTGAAAGAGCGAACCATCGGGGTCGAGGTGTTCGGACGCCAGGCCGGCTACGAAACGGGCACGGATCACGTGGTCCGAAGCACCGCGGGGGATGTCCGCCGCCGGCTCGCGCAGTACTACCAGGACAACCACGACGAAGGGGTACTGCAGATCGCGTTCGCACCCGGATCCTACGTCCCACGGTTCGGGAGCGACTCGCAGGATGCCATGGAGGGGTCGGCTCTCGACAGGTTTTGGGACCCCCTGCTCGCGAGCGGAAAACCGGTGTTGCTCTGCATCGGTGGGCCCGGCCTCGCGCCCGTGCTGGCCGGCAGCGCTCCCGAAAAACCCAAGGATCAGCTCTCGTTGGCCGAGGTATTCGGCCTCGATAGCGAGAAGGTGGCGTACTCGGACGCGCTCACGCTCGCCGCGCTGACCGGCTTTCTCGCTTCGCGCGGAGCTCGATACCGCGTCGCGCACGAGAGCGAAGTGGAGCTGGACGACCTGCGCCAGGGTCCGGCCGTGCTGATTGGGGCGCTGAACAATGACTGGGGAATTCGTCTCTCCGGCCAACTACGGTTTACATTTAGCTTCGATCTCGCGACCCTCTCCTGTTCGATCCTCGATCGCGAGCAAGTAACATGGAGCATCCGGCTCGATGTGCCTTTCGCCTCGGTGCGCGAGGACCGGGGAGTGGTGACGCGCGTGATGGACCAGACCACGGGTCAGCCGACTGTGCTCGCGGGCGGCGCGACCATGCTGGGGACGATCGCCGCCGGGGAGTTGCTGACCAACCCCGCCTACATGCCCGACGGTGAATGGGACCGCCCGAACGCACAGGTCCTGTTTGGGGCCACGATCCTGCGTGGCTCGGCCGCACCGCCCCGGGTGCTTGAAACCTGGTTCTGGTAGCGCCTCGCGCGGCTGGTCACTTCTTCGGCGCGTATCCCTGCCATACATACTCCAGTGCCAGGGGCAGGGTCCCCCGTTTAGATACGGGCCAGAGAGATTCGCGATATCCCCGGGAAGACGCAGAGTCGCCCGGGCCCACGGCCGAGCCAGAGGGTAATCGTTTGCCGGGAGCATCTGACGCAGTGAACGGCGAGCGCGTGTCTCGAGGTGTCTTGCGCCTGGGCGCGCGAGGACGGGGGTTAAGTCACGCGTGTAATGGACCGGACTACGGGTCAGCCGACGGTGCTCGCTGGTGGCGCGAGCCGGTCGTTCCGTGGTCTCCAGGCAGCCATCCGTTTTGAGATAATGGAATCTGCTCACGCCGGGCGCGGTAGCCAAGGTGGTAAGGCAGAGGTCTGCAAAACCTTTATGCGTGGGTTCGACTCCCACCCGCGCCTCCAACCTTTTCTCCTTGAGAATCAATAGCTTGACTTTCCACTACATCTTCAGTTGTCATTGAGTCGTGGTTCGATTGTGGATGTAGGACTCGGGAAAGCTCATGCTAACCATCTTTCGCTTGCACGAAAAGCAGTGCGTCACGAGTCGAGGCGGGACGTTTCCGCGCGACCGATCCGACCGGGCGTACCGCCGCTGCAAGTGCCCCATCCACGTCGAGGGCATGTGCGGCGGGCAGTATCTCCGCAAGGCAGTCAAGACCCGCGATTGGAACGAGGCACAGCGCCGGGTGACGGAGGCTGAGGCGCGGGAGTCCTGGGACGCCGCTGTGCAGGCTGAAGCCGCCTCCGTAGCGCCGGAACCAATGACCGTTGCGGAAGCCGCCGCGAAGTTTCTGAAGGACGCCGAGAGCGGTCGTCGCATTGCGGAGTGTACGCTCCGAAAGTACAAGCTCCTGTTTCGCGACCTGGAGGAGTTTGCCGCGAAGAAGGGAATCCGGTTCCTGAAGGAACTCAAGCTCGAAACGCTTCGCGAGTTCCGCGAGACGTGGTTTAGCGGCTCCGAGGCTGACCCGGAACGCAAGCGCATCGCCCGCAAGCCTCTCGGGCCGCGCACAGCGATGAAGAAACTGGAACGACTCCGGGCATTCTGCCGGTTCTGCGTCGAGGGGCATTGGATGGAAGAAAACCCCGCGAAGCTTGTGCGAGGCCCCTCGAAGATCAAGGAAGTTCCGAAGGAACCCTTCACCGAAGACCAGATGCAACGTATCCTCGCCGCAGCCGCGACACTCGATCTGACGGGCGGACACGCCGATCAGTTGCACGCGACCAACGATGAGTTGATTACGTTCATTCTGTTGCTCCGTCACTCCGGCTTGCGAATTGGAGATGCCTCCCTTCTGACGGCGGAGCGCATCGACGGCTCGCGGCTCTACCTCTACACTCAGAAGACTGGGACACACGTCTACATCCCGCTTCCGCCATACCTAGTCGAGCGCTTGAGCCGAGTCCGTTTGCGGCACGGGAGGTATCTGTTCACAGCTACGTCGGCCCGCTTGGAAACGGTAGCGTGTTTGTGGCGGCGCAAGCTGGCCCGCGTGTTCGAGGCCGCTGAGATCAGCAAGGCTCACCCGCATCGCTTCCGCCACACGTTCGCAGTCGAGCTGTTGAAGAAGGGCGTTCCGCTGGAAAACGTCGCCGTGCTCCTGGGACACTCCAGCGTGAAGATCACCGAACGCCATTATGCGGCGTGGGTGCAGGCCCGACAGGACATCCTAGAGGCACAGGTTGCTCAGACCTGGAGCGGCCTCCAGATCGTAGCGGGCGGAAAAAAGAAGATCGGTTAGACCGCACTTACTGGCGTTCACAGAAAGCGCCTGAAATTCGGCCCGCTTGACAAGATTAGTCCGCAGTAATATCTCCCCGTTTCGAATCAGTAGGTTCCGCATTCGTAGTCGCTACGGGGACCCCGCGATATACAGAACGACCCTGCGGGTGATTCCCGAAAGCGATTTCCTCCAGCCCCGGGCAGTTACTCTTGAGTCGGGCCAGCAAGCGAGGCAAGGAGGGCCTCACATGAGTGAAACCCAGAATCTACTGACCGAGGCAGAGGCCGCTAACTACCTGAACCTCTCTCGGTCGCAAATGAAGAAGCTAAGGGCGCGTCCACATCTGCCTCAGCCAACGTTTGTGCGGTACGGCCGCACAATTCGTTATCCGATCAACGGACCCAACGGACTCGCGGCCTTTGTTGCGAGCCACACAGTCAGCCGAAAGGCATAAGGAGAAACAGAATGGAATTCTACTTCAGCACAGAGAACGGCATCGTGGCGGATGGAAAGCCTGTCGCGAACTTCGTCGTCCGCGAGATTTCACGGCAGTACGCGCCGCCGCGTGGGTATGAGCACACGATGGAAGCTACTATCCTGGGCGCAACCGTCCAATTCACGCTGTCAGCAGATGAGCGGCAGCGGCCAGAAATTTGGGTTCCGAAGGCCCTTGGCCCTGGGGCGCAGTGGGACAAGAAGCAGGCGGATCTCTTGAATGCTGCAATCGCCCGCGCTTCAGAACTCGGACCCGATGGCATCCGCGCGGAACAGAAGCCGGAGTACTTCAATTCGCCGGAAGGTCTTCGTCACAACGGTTTGCTTTTGACTGACGCACAACTTCAAGGCTTGCGCAAGGTCGCAGTCACAACGGAGACAGGCTTCGCACCCGGCTTGTCCACCAACGGCGTTGAGAAACGGACCGCCTACGAAGTCACCTGGCTGCACAAGGGACAGACCAAGCGTACAGTCATTACGCCCTCGGATCTGACCAACCCGAGCGGCATTGTCGCCGCTCTGGGCGATGGCGCGGTGTGTCAAAACCAAATGCGACTGGCCTGCCATCTCGGAAAGCTCATCCAGGAGGCAGAATAGCGAAATCGGTCGTGTACGCTGACATGGGGCGGCAGACTATCGCCGTCCCCCTTTTTTCGACAGGGAGCAATCATGAGAACTGGATCTAGACTGCCCGTTGACACAATGAACGCCCTCTGGGGCGTGCTGGACCGCATCTGGAGCCGTCTCCGGCTCAAGCCCAAGACGTACATTGTGTGGCTGGAAGACCGGGCGAACTTCCCGTTTTTGCGGGAGAGCGTCCTTTGGCTCGACTCCAACATAGAAGTGTCTGCTGATTGGCCCGAACTAGTGGCCTACGAAGTCGTGCTCAACAGGCGCTACCCGAGCAACCGCCGCGCATGGACCTTTAGAGACTACGACTCCGCAACCGGCGATCCTCCAAGCGAAGCCGTTCTGGTGGAAAGCATCAAAGTGGGGAAGGCATCTATCAACCTCTGCGAGCGGCACGTCAGACGGAGGGCGAAAGCGGCATGAGCGACAACAAGGAAGGGAGACCTAGCGATACCCGCTGTGCCAGACTGATCGCCCTAGCGTCGGGATTTGCGCTCTACACCGATCTTGACGGTACGCCCTATTGCTCTGTTGGCGACAACAACGAAGCCCTCCCGCTGAGTGGCGAAACGATCAAACACAAATTGACTTTTGCGTTCTTTAGCGAGTACGGGACGGCGCCTGGGGCTGCGGTGTCCGACGCCCTCGAAGTGCTGATCTCGAAAGCGAAGTGTGAAGGCCCGCGAGTTCCTGTCTTCGTGCGTACCGGGCAAGTAGCGGACGGCAGGACCATCTATCTAGACTTGGCCGATGGCACAGGACGGGCCGTAGAAATCGGAGCGTACCCGGATGGCTGGCAGATTGTCGCAAAGCCGGAATGTCGATTCGTGCGCCCACTGGGTCTGCGGGCGCTGCCTGTCCCGTTGCGCACCGACGCTAACATCAGCCTGACGGGCTTGCTCAAGCCCTTCCTCTCGTGCGGCGAAGAGGACACGATCCTTCTGGTGTCGTGGCTCGTGCAAGCGCTACGCCCGACCGGGCCATACCCGATCTGTGTTCTGCATGGGGAGCAAGGCTCCGCGAAGTCCAGCGTCAGTCGCCTGCTGAGACGCATCGTAGACCCTAATGCAGCCGAGTTGAGAGGACATCCCCGCTCCGAAGATGATTACATCCTAGCGGCTCGGAACGCCCACGTGCTGTGCCTCGATAACCTGAGCACAGTCGCGCCTTGGTTCTCGGACCTAGCCTCACGCGTGAGCACAGGAGGGGGGCTGAGCAAGCGCAGACTGTATTCAGACGGGAGCGAGGTATTGGCTCACGTTCAGAGGCCCCAGATATTCAATGGGATTCCCCAGGTGGTGAGCCGCGAGGATCTTGTCTCTAGGAGTCTGCTCTGCGAGTGTCTCCCAGTGCCATCAGCGCTGAGGCGTACAGAGACCGAATTCTGGCGCTCGTTTGAAAAGGCCCACCCGAGCATTCTTGGCGTCGCCTGCTCTGTGTTGAGTGTCGCGCTGGCCCACTATGAAACGGCACCCGTGGGCGGGGATTTTCGTCTTAGCGACTTTGCGCAGTTCCTCAACGCAGCCGAAAACTCGCCCAAGCTCGGCTGGCCTCGCGGCGCTTTCGTTGCCGCATATGCCCGCAACCAGATCCGAGCGACACGCGGCACGGCAGAGAACTCACCCATACTCACGGCCCTCCTGTCGATCTTGCGGGCCGAGAAGAAGTGGGAAGGCACCACAGGGCAACTCCTCGAAAAACTCCGCTCAGAGAATACATACGATTGGCACAACCCTGAGTCCCCCCGCTCCGCCCGTCAACTTGCCGAGATGCTGAAGCGGCTTGCTCCCGCTTTGAGGCAGGAGGGGTTGACCGTTATCAGAGAGCGTTCCAACGACAGGCAGCGGGACCGTTTGCTGCGGATCGTTTGGCAGGGGGACGGCCCGCAGAAGCCTGAACCGGAGCTGACCACCGATGGATTGCTGTTCTGAGGCCAGCGGGCGCGACTCCCAACCGCGGCGTTTTCCGCATCCCTCCTCATGCCGTTCTCTTGAGGATGCGTTGAACAGTCATTGCGGACACGGAGGTTTCTTCCGCAATCTCGCGGATGCTCATACCCCGATCCCGGAGCGCCACCACACGTTCAGCACGGACCGCCGCTTTGGGGCGCCCCAGTTTCTTGCCCTTCGCCCGTGCGTTACTCAAGCCTGCCTGCACTCGCTCCGAGATGCGGACACGTTCCTGCTTCGCAATTGCGGCAAGGATGGCTAGCACCGCTTCCTTGAACACGCCAACCGAGCGCAAGTACTCCTCTCGGTAGCTGAACCACTCGACACCGTTGGACGTTAGCTTCTGAAGGTGCTGAAGCGTCTCCAGGACGCCTTCACGGGAGAAGCGATCAAGGGACCAGAACAGAACCATGTCGAACTGCTTCCGTGAGGCATCCTCAAAGAGCTTGCGGAACGCAGGACGCTCGGGCGTCTTGCCGCTGGCCTTATCGACGTACTCATGTCCCAGTGTCCATCCTTCGCTGGCCTTGCGCTCGACGAAGGCGCGAAGCTCCCGGAGCTGATTTTCGTGGTCTTGACCCTTGTCCTTGGTGCTGACTCTTGCGTAGAGGGCTATTTTCATGGCACCCTCAGCGTAACACAATCATCTGTTTTTGGTACATTAAAACCGTGCCTGAATCTCCTTTCTTTTCAGGGTCCGTTTGGTTGGCCCCGTGACAAGGTTTTTGATACGACCCGGAGAGGCACGTTCCGCCACTCGCGTCAGCCTGCCAGCCTGACGGTCGGGTGTGTCGCCTCGCTTCCTGTCCGCGTCTACTATGAGACCTGATTTCCCTGTTTTGCCCTGCCCCTTGCCAGAGTCCAGCCTGCCTCAATCGACGGCCTCCTGGGACCTCAGATGCGCGGGCAAACGGGCAAATCTCAGGGGTCCTGAGTGTGTCGCCCCGTTTCAGCCCGAAACGGTTTGACAGGTGTAGCGACTGAGGGTTTCCGTACCCAGTGTCCTCACTGGCCGCACCGAAGGCGCGGTGTTGGCGCAGGCGAGCTAACAGGCTCAAGCTGAAGTGGGGCGTCCGCTTCCCATAATGACTGTAATGTGAACAGAAAGACCCCTTCCCCCCTACCGGGTGCCCTTGTTTGGCCTCGTCAGTCGGCGGACACGCCATTTTTGGAACCTTTGGACAGTCGGTTTAGAAGCTACGGACAAGGTCTGCGGCTTGAGCCTGTTAGCATTCGGACGATGCGGACGATGGACCAAAGTAAGTTGCCAAGACCAACTGTCAAATGGTTCGGACGAAGTGAAATTAGCTTCGTCCGCAGTTTACTCGCCCTATTGTAGGCCACTTACTGCTGTTTGCGGACGATGGTCGGTATCTCCTTCTCTTTTGAGAGAGAGAAAGAAGAGGAAGAAGAAGGAGTATAGAATAGGCGCGACAATCGTCCGCCGTCCGAACCGTCCGCAAACAGTCTCAAGCTGCTTCTAACGCGGCCCCGGTCCAATGTCAGTCACCTTGCGCGACATCGCGAAGCGGCGTATCAGATCGTAGGCGATGGGAAACTCCGTGGGGTGGATGAACCACAAGAATGCCCAGCGATCAGGCCCTGCGTCGTCGGCAACGCGGTTACACAGGTGCCCATCCAGGTACAAGTCGAACCGGCGGGAAAATGACCCCTCGTTGGTCATGTGCGGCAGCCTGAAGCACGCAGCGATACCCTTCCGGTCAAGCAGAGCCGCAACGTCCTTGGGGTCCAGGTGGGCCGCAGCAGCGGTCTCGATCATCCGTGTAACCCACGTCTGCTTCCGGTTGTCGGACTGCGCTAGCGCGGTGTCCAGCTCGATCACGATGCGGACGAGCTTGCGCATCCCAAGCCGCTCCACGTCAACCAACATCGCGGCGAGAGGATGGCAGCGTCCGCAGTGCCAGAGCTTCAGCCGGTTCAGGTCCAGATCCGGCTCCGCACACTCCACCTTCCTGCGAATCAAGCGCAACAACCGCGCTCGTCGCGTCCGCTTGTAGTGCCTCCCCATCAGAAAACCAGCCGCAGCCAGCGGTGTCCAGGTTGAACCCGAGGAATCCCCGATCATGACCACGGCTGGAGTGGCCATTGTACCCTATCGATTCCACCGTCAGGCAGTGGACTTCCCAGTTGTCATTCAGTTGTCATAGTCTGCGACTTCTGCGCTTTCTACACGAAGTATGAGAACCCGGAAACCAATAACTTGCGTGGAATCAATGCCTTCAGAGGGTTCGACTCCCACCCGCGCCTCCATTCAAAATCGATACGGTGCAGGATGCCTTGGGTAATGCGCGTCCGAGCTGCGACTTATGTTCGCGCCGTCGCCGGGGACGGCCCCGTGCCTGCCGGCAATCCGAAAGTGCCCAACGCCAGGATTGCCGACAGCACGAGCAGAGGCCTGCCTTAGGACGCCCCCAACTTTAGTTGGACGCCCTGGGCGTGGAGCCGATCTCCCCGCCAATGACGTCGCCGGAGATAACGAGTTCCACCCGGCGGTTTTGTTGACGGCCCGCGGCCGTGTCGTTCGAGGCCACCGGCTGAGTTTTTCCGAAGCCTCTTGAGGTGACCGAGCCCGCCGCCATTCCCTGCCCGGTCAGGTAGTCGCGCACCGACATGCCGCGATCTTCGGAGAGCTGCTGATTGTAGGCATCGCCGCCCACGCTGTCGGTATAGCCTTCTACGTCGAGTCGCAGACCCGGGTGCCCCGAGACGATCCCGGCCACCTTGGCCAGCTTCTCACGCGCTGCCGGCCGCAGCGAGGACTTTCCGGTATCGAAAAGGACGTCCGACATGTTCACGATCAGGCCGCGAGCTGTATCGCGGGTCTGCAGAACCGCGTTGAACTGTTTCAGCAGCAGAGCCCTCAGTTCCGTCTTCTCCGTTTCCGCTTGCGCCTTCTCGGCGGCAGCGCGGTCGAGATCGGCCTTGGAGGCCGCCCTCTGCGCGTCGTTCTCCAGTTTCAGGCGATCGGCTTCGGCCTGCGCCGCGGTCGCCCGCGCATCGTTTTCCGCCCTGAGGCGGTCCACGTCGGCCTGGCTAGCAGCCGCTTTAGCGTCGTTCTCACGTTTCAGGCGATCGGCTTCGTTCTGCGCCGCGGCCGTCTGGGCTGCGTTTTCCCGCTGCACGCGGTCCGCTTCGGATTGTGCGGCAACCCGTGCCGTATCGGCGTCGCGAGCAATACGCACGGCGTCGGCTTGCGCCGCCGCACGTTCGCTTTCGGAGCGAGCTTCACGATCTGCGCCGGCCTGGCGCTCGTTGGCCAGTTGTTCCTCGCCGATCTTCTTAATGGTAATGATGCGGGCATCCTCGGCCATTTGAACGGCCTCGCGCGAGACCGTAGCGATGGGCTTTCTCCCCTGATGCCGGGTCAAGTAGCTCTCGCCCTGTTCCAGACCCTGGACTGCCTTCTGGAAGGTCTCTCCCGCATATTGCTGGGCGCCGGTCCAACGCGCAATCTGCACGGCGTTGCGAGCTTCGTACAGTTCGAGCGGGATCTTCGGATCCAGTCGCACGGGCTGGATCTCAGCTCGGGTTCACGTTCAAGGTATACTGGCCACGCTTCAGCAGCTCGTACTTCGCGTCCACCTCTTGAATCGCGCCACGGGTATCCGGCCGGATGACGTTCTCCATCACCACTACGTCACTGGGCTGGGTGACCGCAAAGTACGGTTCCGCGGTCACAATCAGGCCGAAGGACTGCAACTCGGTTGTGACGTCCAGTTTGCTGTTGGTTCCGTTCAAAAGGACCTCGCCCAGGTTGGTCGCGCGACCTTCCGGGGTAATGGCCCACATCACGTAAGTCAGGTATTCCGGCCCGTAGGCGGTGGCCGGCTGAAGGTCGCGGAATTCGACTTCGATTTCGATATAGCCCTGCTTGCTCTCTACTTTCGCCTCGCCGTGGGAGCCCGGCAGCAGGGGGGTGCCGGCAAAGTCGACCTTCGTCGCCCCGCCCCGGTTCTTGTAGTTGACCGCTTTGGTAGTCCGCTCGACCATGCTGATACGATAGACGGGGGTCGAGCCGGAGGCCATCCGGGCCGTATTCTCGGTTGACTGCTGCATCGGGTTTGGAGCTTGGGCTGACTGAGCCGCCACAAGTCCGCATACTGTCAGGAACGCGCTGATAAGTTTCACTATTTTTCCTCTTTGTACGAGTACTTGTCCAGGAGACCGATCAGGCGAACGCCCGATTTGGGCACGGCCCGGCCATGGGTCACGATGTCCCGGTTCTCGAGTTTGGAGCCATAGAGCGTGGCGTTGTCATCCAAATCCTGGCGCAGGGTCGCTCCTTCAAGAGCAACACCCGCAAACAGGCCCTGGGACCGCGACCACGAAAGAATCTCCGCGTGCATTTGGGCGTCGGTTTGAGCCGTCGCCGTCCGTCCAACCGGGCCTGCGGCAACCGAGCCCTCGGCGCCAAGCGTGAACTTACTCTCAAGCAGTTTCTCCGCGCCGCGCCTGGACATGACCAGCATAATCAGGTCCGTCTCAGAACCACCGATCTGAAAGCCAACGCTGCCGCCCTCGATACGAACCGTGGCGGGCGCCGACCAGCCGGAGTTTCCGTGGTTACGGCAGGACAGATACCCTTTTCCGTACTTGCCGCCGACGATGAAGGCCGCCGTTTTGAGGTCTGGCACAATGACGATGCAATGCGCTTTCTCAAGCAACTCCTGCGGAATCCCCTTGTCGGGTGTTGCCATGATTTCCGAGAAGACCGACGCAGATTCGATCAACCGCTTGGCAGGCTCCCGATCGACCGCCAGCAATGACGTTGTGATGGCCAAACCGGCCACGATGACTAGTTTCATCTTTGTTCCTCCCTCTATCGCACGTACCTGTTACGACTGCTGTGCCAGTGCACGGCTGCCACCATCTCCCCCCGCTCGACGACCTGTAGTGCGGAAACCGTGCAGGCGAAGGGTATTGCGTGCAGAGTGCGGGAGCACGCCCGACGACGACACCTCGAGCGGGCTACGGCAAATGCAGGTTCTGCCGCGGAGAGTGCAGGTTTTGCCGTTTGCTGCACTCCTTCCGCGGCGGCGGGCAGCGGTGCCGTGCGGTTCTCAACCTCCTTGCTGCGCATACGGTGCTATTCCATCGCAGCCAGGACCTGGTCAAGCGGGCAGCGGCGCGAAGGGTGCCGCGTCGTAGGACATGGCCGTCGCCCATCGCCGTATTGCCTTTTCGCCGACCGAAAAGGGGGCGGCGGCGGGCAAGCGGATAGGTTTAAGGACGGCGGGGCACCGAGAGGCGCATGGGGAATCGCTGAAAATGAGACACTTCCGGCTTTTGTGTGGGCGGAGAAGCCGGCACTCTCCTCGCTGGGCCACCGTAGGCTCTGGGAATAGACACGACGGGCACCGGCGCGCAGAGGGAGAGCCAGTCATATTACTGCTAGTACGGCACTGCGTCTCGGATACTGGAGTCGCTCGGGATGAATCGGCTCTCACGAATACGGTTGGCCGTACGATTGCTAGTGTCTCGAAGGCCAATGCTAGCAGTTTGCGTTCCGGAGGGAACATGAACCGTCCGTGGATCTATGGTTTGCTTTTGTACTCGTTATCGGCGATGAGTCTCCGCGCCGTTCCGATCCTGGGAACCGCGAGCACCTTCTCGGTACTGGGAGGTTCGACGGTGACCAACACCGGTCCCAGCGTGCTCTCGGGGAACCTTGGGGTCAGCCCGGGTTCATCGATCACGGGTTTTCCTCCGGGAGTCGCCAACGGGACGACGCACGCGGGCGACGCGGTCGCGCTGCAGGCTCAGACCGACGCCCTTGCGGCGTATGGCCTGCTGCAATCTTCCGCCTACTCGGTTACGGACGACCTGACTGGGACGGATCTCGGAGGACTGACGCTGACGCCGGGCGTCTACACGTTCGACACGACGGCTCAATTGACTGGCCTCCTCACCCTCAATCTGCTGAATGACCCCAACTCGCTCTTCATTTTTCGGATCGGGACCGCGCTCACGACGGCGAGCAACTCATCTGTCATCACAACTAATGGGACAGGTTGCTGCAATGTCTATTGGCTGGTCGGCAGCTCCGCAACCCTCGGCTCGGCCACTGCCTTCCAGGGGAATATTATCGCGGACCAAAGCATCACGCTGGTTACCGCCGCGAGTATTACCAATGGGAGCGCGTTGGCGATGAATGGCGCCGTGACGCTGGACACCAACAACATATCCAACGCTATCTGCGATACGGCCAACGGGGTCCCCGAGCCTTCAACCCTGGCGTTGCTTGGCGCTGGACTCTTCGGTCTGCGCTTGCTCCGACGGGCGTCCCCAAAGCGGGCGCGCTAGTGTAGTCCGCTTCGGGACGCTCGGGTTACGCACTCCAAAGACGGCTTGGTGAGGCGGCTCGGTACTGCGCCACACCTGTAAGGGAGTGGGGCTGCACGGGGCTGGTGGAGTGTGCGGAGGCCAGGCTAGTCGGCGGAGCCGCCGTTCCACTCGTGCTGCGGGTCAGGCACGAACGCGACGCTGTCATGCGGACGGACGGTGACAAGCCACCCTCCGAGGATTCTGGCCCTGTAGATAGCGAAGCTAGCCGATGTAGTGGTTGTCCGGTTCGAAAGTAACTCAAAGCAGAGGGTCTTCTTGTCGAGGGCCGCTTCCCTCAACTTGTGCCACGTATTCGAGTCCTGTTCGAGGAGATCCAACATTGCCGGCGCTGCGTTCGAGTTCAACATTCGTTCTCTAACCAGTCAAGCAGGTGGGGGGCCAAACGTGAATGATGCGAGCTCAAGCCGCCAGATGCCGAATAGGGAAGGGGGATGCAAATCCTGCCGCCATCAGGCAACAATCGGTGTTTCCTTCTAACTGACTGGCACCGCCGTGGCCCTCTTCCATCGCCGCCAGGACCGGATCAAGCGGCTGGTCACGAACGTCGCGGCGTAGTCGGATGTCGGTGCGGTCCGGATCCGAAGTGACTGTGCCGCGTTTGACGTCGATAGGGTTCAGAGAGCGATAGAAGCCGCCACGCCGGCCCGCTGAACGCGACTGGCGCTGTTCCGCATCAGGCGCATTTCCGCAAGCGAAAGGAGGAAGGCGAGCGTCGGTTCCGCTCCCTGATTCTCGTTGCCCCGGTCCGCGTGCAGCCCGTCGCGACAGCCGCCACTCTGGCGGACGTAGAGTTCCAACCCGAGATCGTTCCGGCCCAGGAACCAGTCGAAGGCCCGTTGCGCCTGTTCATACCACCACGTATCGGCGGTAGCGCGGTAAGCCGCCAGGCAAGCCGAAAGCGTGGTTTGCGCCTCGATGGGCTGCTGGTCGAAGTCGCCGCGTGCGCCGCTGCGCTTATAGAATCCGTTGCTGCCAATGGGCCGCAGTTGACCGTGCGGTGAGGTCTGCACTCCCACAAGCCAGCGCAACGCCTTTATACCTCGTTCGTACACGCTGCTCTGCCCGGTGGCGCGTCCGCTGACAATCAGGGCGTGAGCGAGTTTGGCGTTATCACAGGTCAACCCCTCCTCAAACCAGGCCCAGCCAGGCTCGGCGACCTTGTCGAAGATCGCAACCAGCCGCCTTGTCAGCTCTTCGCGGAGATCCTTGGCCGAGCGGTCACAATCCGCCCACCGCAGATATTCGTCGATTCCAATGAGGCTGAATGCCCATGCGCGCGGCGAAGTGAAGTCCGTTACGGCCGGCAGCGCCTGCGCAAAAAGTTGCTGGGCCATGATCTGTGAACTCCAGTGTCGAGAGCGCCCTGCCGCGGTGCCTAACGCCCAGATCGCCCGGCCGTGGGAATCCTCGGAGCCCTGCCGGTCGAGCCAACGACCGTCGCTGCCGAGGAAATTGTGGAAGCGTGTCGTTTCCCGATTGAAGGCATGCTCCAGGAACGCGGCATAGGTTGTGGCGAGCGTCCGGACACGCTTCGGAGTATCGTCCAACTGGCCCAGCAGCACCGCCAGAATGAGCGCGCGGGCGTTGTCGTCCGTGCAGTAGCCTTCCGACGGATTCGGCGCGGTGTAGCTCGCGCGCTGGAATATGCCCGTCGAATCGGTCATATGGTAAAGACGATCCAGCTTCAACTCGGGCGATTCCTGGAACCGCGGGTCGAACCCACTCGCAGCAACGGACTTGCGAGGCGCCGCTGCCCCCTGCCGGCAAGCCAGCTCAAAGGAGCGCATGTACAGCCCCGCCGTCTTGCTCCACACCATTGTGCGGCCCATCCTGTAAGCGTTGTCGCTCATCGCCTTCCTGCGCGTTTCATCGCGCAGCAGCCCAGTCACCTCGCGCGCGATCGCCGGCGGATCCGCGAACGGCACCAGAACGCCGCGCTGGTCTCGCAGCAGTTCGGCCGCATGCCAATACGGCGTCGAGATCACCGGTTTGCCCGCGCCGAAACGCATAAGCCAACGTTCCCGACGTAATCTGGGCTTCGTCCAGATAGGGAGTAACGTAGAGATCCGCGGCCCCAATGAACTCGGTCAGTTCCTTCAGTTCGACAAAGCGGTTGTGGAAAATGACGTGGTTCTCGAGTTTGTTTTGCCTGACGATCTCCTCGAGACTCAGGCGGTAGACTTCGCCGCGCGTGCGCAGCTCGTTGGGGTGCGTGGCGCCCAGCACGACATAGACGACGTCGGGAAACTCCGCCACCACATCCGGAAGAGCATGTAGCACCTGCTCAATTCCTTTGTTCGGCGAGAGCAAACCGAAGGTCAGTAACACCTTCTTGCCGGCCACGCCAAACTGGTCCTTGTAATAGTCCGGGGCCACGAACGGCACGTCGGGAATTCCGTGGGGGATGAGATCGATCTGGCCGGGTGGCGTCCGGTAAACTTCCTGCAAGATCGTCTGTGCCCGCTCCGTCATGACCACCAGACGGGTTGAGCGGGCGATCAGTTCCTGCATCACGCGCCGCTGGTCATCGTTCGGCTTGCGGAGAACGGTGTGGAGCGTGCTGACGACCGGCGCCGCCAGTCCGCGGAGCAGCGCCAGCAAGTGGCTGCCGGCCGGCCCGCCGAAAATCCCGAACTCGTGCTGCACCGAGACCACGTCCACGTTGCTGGTGTTCAGGAAGTCGGCGGCGCGCCGGTAAGAATCCAGATCCCGCTCCTCAATCTCGAAGCGGACGACGTCCGGGTACTCATAGCCTTCGATGTCATTCACGGGAACCGCGAAGCAGCGGCCCTGGGGATGCCGCGCTGCCACGGCGCCAAGCAGGTCGGAGGTAAACGTGGCAATACCGCATTTGCGCGGCAGGTAGTCGCCGAGAAACGCGATAGTCCGAACGCTGGAGGCTATGTTCACGACCTGGACTCCCTTTCACGCGGCGCGGGTGAGAGTCGCGCGCACGGATTCCGCCGGCTGCTGTCTGTCCGAATCGGCAGCCTCCTGGCACTCGATGCAACGTAACGCCCAAGGCACGGCCGCGAGGCGTTTGGGGTTGATCGACCAGTCGCAGTCAACGCAGTCGCCAAAGCCGCCGTCGTGGATGCGTCGCAGTGCGGCTCTCACTTCGCGCAGCAGGCTGGAGTCGCGGTCTACGTTTCGAATCTCCAGGTCTCGCTCTGAGGCGTACTGAATCTCGTCCATTTGATCCGCGCTCTTCTCGATGGCGATGCCATCGCGATCTCGCAATACGCGAACCAACTCGGCCTCTTTTCGTTCGAGGCTCTCCTGGAGCCAATTCACGTCCGTGTGTGCTGGGTTCATGACAATTTCCTTTCGCCCCGGTTGCCCCATCTCTTCTAGCACGAGACGGTCCAGAACGGACCCCCAAGGATTGGAGAGAAGGCCGCCGTGCCGAGATGCAGTATCTGCACATGGAGTGCGAAATCTGCCGCGATTAGCGCGCTGCACTCACAGAAACCGCACAGGCGACGGTGGTCACGCACGTGCCTTCATTCGCGCGGAGGAAGTCATGCTGCAGGCAAAACTCACCGTCCTACTGGTCGCACTCTCTCCGTTCCTTGCCGCGCAGACGGATCCGCCAGGCAGGGTGGGACGACTGAACTACATCAACGGTCCGGTGTCGTTTCAGCCCGCCGGTGTGACCGACTGGGTGGATGCCGACATCAACCGTCCGCTCACCACGGGTGACCAAGTCTGGGTTGGCGATGGTGGGCGAGCGGAAATTCACGTGGGATCGACCGCGTTGCGGTTGGACTCGAACACGGCATTCCAGTTCCTGAACCTGGACGACCAGACGATCCAGATTCAACTGTCACAGGGCACCCTTACGGTCCGCGTCCGGAATCTCGCGCAGTACCAGAACCTCGAGCTCGATACGCCCAGCCTGGCTTTCACGGTGCTTCGTCCCGGTGAGTACCGGATTGGCGCCGACCCCGACTCGCAGACCACGACGGTCACTGTTCGCGACGGAGACGGCGAGGTGACTGGCGGAGGCCGGACATTCCCCGTCCATGCCCGCCAGCAGGCGATCGTGGTGGGTGCCGACCAAATCACCTACGACCTGGTATCCGCTCCCGGAGCTGACGGATGGGACCAGTGGAACTCCTCGCGTGATCGCCGGGAAGATCAATCGCCGTCCGCACGCTACGTTTCTCGCGAAATGGACGGCTATGAGGACCTCGATCAGTACGGCAGCTGGGCGAATCAGCCCGGCTATGGCCAGGTCTGGATGCCGCCGCGGTCGCAGCGGGCTGGGCGCCCTATCACGACGGGCATTGGGCGTGGATCGCGCCCTGGGGTTGGACCTGGGTTGACGACGCGCCGTGGGGATTCGCTCCCTACCACTATGGCCGATGGGCTTCCTTCGGTGGCCGTTGGGGCTGGGTGCCTGGACCGTATGGGGAAACTCCACTATATGCGCCGGCGCTGGTGGGGTGGATCGGCGGAGGCCGAGGCGGAGGCAGGCTCTGGCTTTAGCGTGAGCTTCTCCTTCGGCAATGCCGCGGCGGTCGGGTGGTTCCCCCTGGGACCGCGCGAGCCCTACTTCCCGGCCTATAGCGTCAGCTCCGGCTATTTCGGCCGGGTGAACCACACCAACACGGTGATCAACAACACCGTCATCAACAACTACTACAGCGACAGCCGGAACCATGATGGCCCCGCTCTCAATAACATACGGTACGCGAACCGCGACGTGAGGAATGCCGTTACGGCGGTTCCTCAAGACAAGTTCGCCAACGGCCGCCGGGTGGCGGAAAGCGGCGCGCGCCCGCTAACGGGCGCCCAGCTTGGCACTGCTCGCTTCGCCGCGGCTCCGGAGATCGCGCCGCAACGTGCCAGCGTCCTCGGCCCTCGGGCAGGAGAAGCGTCCCGCTCCCCACGTCCGCCCGCCGCCGTGTTGAGCCGGCCTGTGGTAGCGCGCACCGCTCCTCCTCCGGCATCGGTGCCGTTCGAGCGGCAGCAAGCCGAACTGAACCAGAATCCCGGTCGCCCGCTTCCACCAGCCACAGTCCAGCAGCTGGGCCGGAGCGCGCCGGCCCGGAGTTCTCCGGTTCGAGTCGAGGACATGAGTCAGGTCCAGCGCGTTCAACCGACGGTTGGCGCCGGACCACAACGGGGCTCGCGCCAGGCGAATCCCGCCTCCCGCTTGTCCGGCGGGCAGAACCCGCAGCCGTCCAACGCCGTGCCGCCGCCAGACGCTGCCCCTCGGCCCGTAGTCAACAATCAGCCGAGTGAGTCTCCTTCGAACCCTGGCGGAAGACAAAACGGCCGGTTGTCGCCTCCCGTCGCCAGACCCGACAACTCGCCGCCCATCGCCAACCCGCGCCAGCAGAATGCGCCGCCTCCCAACGTCGTGCCGCGGCCCAACGCTCCTCCGCCGCCGCCCGTAGTCAACAACCGGCCGAGTCAGTCGCCCTCGGACCCCGGCGGAAAGCAGAATGGCCGGTGGTCGGCTCCCGTGGCCAGGCCGGACAGTCCGCCGCCTAACGCCAATCCGCGGCAGCAGAATGCGCCGCCGCCCAACGTCGTACAGCGGCCCAACGCTCCTCCTGCGCCGCCCGCAGCCAACAACCGGCCGAGCGGGCCTCCCTCGAACCCCAGTGAACGGCAGAATGACCGCTCGCCGGCTCCCGTCGCCCGGCCAAACAGTCCACCGCCCAACGCCAACCCGCGGCAGCAGAATGCGCCGCCGCCCAACGTCGTGCCGCAGCCGAACGCTCCTCCGCCGCCGCCCGTAGTGAACAACCGGCCGAGTGAGTCTCCCTCGAACCCCGGCGGAAGGCAGAATGGCCGGTTGTCGGCTCCGGTCGCCAGGCCGGTCAGTCCGCCGCCCAACGCCAACCCGCGGCAGCAGAATGTGCCGCCGCCCAACGCCGTACAGCGGCCGAACGCTGCTCCGGCGCCGCCCACGGCCAACAACCGGCCGAGCGGGCCTCCGCCAGGCCGGCAGCAGCCGGAACAGCGTGACAAGCCCGCCACGTCAGCACAGCCGAGCCGGCCACAAGCGCAGAATCCGCAACCACAGCCGCCTGCACAAGTGAAGGAGGCTGCCGCGGCCGAAGCGCGACATCCTGCATCCCGTGCAAAAGGGAACGCGGACAAGCCGGACAAGACTGACGAGAAAAAGTAACGAACAGTTCGCGGGCGCCGGTGTCGTGACACTGGTCCGGCGCTCGCGACAAGGTCTCCGGGAGGAAGCCATGACACAACACGAGGTACTGAGCCGGTTCGGGAAACTCCGGCACTCAGCCGCTCTTGGGCTGTTGCTCCTGTTCCTGACACCAGCCGCCTACTCGTATTCCGTTCTCACCCACGAAGCCATTATCGATTCGACCTGGGACAGCGCGATCAGGCCCCTGCTCCAGAAACGGTTTCCGGCTGCCACCCCGGACGAGTTGACGCAAGCGCACGCCTACGCCTACGGCGGGTGCATTATCCAGGATCTTGGATACTATCCATTCGGCAGCAAGCTCTTCAGCGATTTGACACACTACGTCCGGACCGGTGATTTCATCCTCAACCTGATCCGCGAGTCCCAAGACCTCAATGAGTACGCCTTCGCCCTGGGGGCCTTGTCGCACTATGCGGCCGACAATAACGGTCACCCCATAGCCGTCAACCTGGCCGTTCCGATGTTCTACCCGAAGCTCGGACTGAAGTTCGGAAAGCGGGTAACGTACGCCGACGATCCCTTTTCCCACGCCAAGACGGAGTTCGCGTTCGACGTCTTTCAGGCGGCCAAGGGCCGCTACGCCTCGGCCGCATACAAGGACTTCATCGGCTTTGAAGTCGCAAAACCCCTGCTCGATCGGGCGTTTCAGGATACCTATGGACTGACACTGGGGAAGGTGTTCATGAGTGTCGACCTCGCCATCGGATCGTATCGCCACGCGGTTGGGTCGGTTCTTCCGGCGATGACGCGAGTCGCCTGGCAAATCAGGAAACAGGAAATCAGGAAGGACGCTCCCAGCATGACGCGCAAGAAGTTCCTGTATAACCTGTCTCGTTCCAGTTACGAGAAGAACTGGGGTGCGACCTATAGCAGGCCGGGGATCGGGTCGAAGATCCTCGCATTCGTGATGCGCATTTTGCCCAAGGTGGGCATGCTCCGGCCGCTGTCGTTTAAGAGGCTGACACCCGAGACCGAAAAGATGTACATGGCAAGCTTCAACTCGACGATTGACCGCTATCGCGCGCTGCTTTCGGAACAGAATTCGGGCCGCCTCACTTTGCCGAACACCAATCTCGACGTGGGAATATTGACCGCAGCCGGGAAATACAGGCTGGAGGATACCGCTTACTCGCGCCTGTTGGACAAGTCGCAGGGTCACTACATCGACATGCCCCAGGAGCTCCGAAGCGATATTCTCGCTTTCTACCGCAACGGGGTTCCCATCCGCATCGACACCGACGCCAACGAGCGGGCCGGGGTGATCAAGGAGCTCGGTCAATTGCAGGCTGTTGACACGGACCTACGACATCCTGGCGCGCTCGCCGCCGCGGGGCTGCCTGCTCCGAAATAGGCGCGTTGCTACGACGCCGGTCACGGTTACCACGGCCAAAGGCCGACCTGCGCCGGGATCGCCGCCACCTCCTGGAAGCGCCCCCCGATCGGCCGCGATGCGTTCAGGCGCCGCAATCGCTCAGAAAGTTGCGCCGATGGCGGTGAAGGAAAGGGTTGGGGGCCTCGGCGCGGGAGGAGTGCCTGCCACAACGATTGCTTCCGCGGGGTCGCCTCCGAGGTAAGCGCTGATTCTCTGTTCCATGTCCGGCGGAAACCGCGGCGCGGGCCCGACCCGCTTCGCACGGTAGGCGCCGAGTACGATCTCTTGGAACACCGGGAGTGCGACCCTGCCGCCGGTCTCTTTAGCTCCCAGGGAACGGTCGTCGTCAAAGCCTATGCGGACGGCCACGGTGATTCCTTCGGGGCCGTAAGTGGACCCTACGAAGAGCGCGTCCTTGAACGCGTTCGTCGTTCCCGTTTTTCCCATTACCGCGAGCGGAAAAGCCTGGGAGTCCAGTGCATGAGCCGTGCCTCCGGGGAGGCGCACGACGCCCCGCAGGCCTTCCTGAATCAGCGCGAGCGAGTCGCCATCGACGGCGACCGGAAACGACCTTGGCTCGCTATCGCCGATCACTTCGCCTGAATCCAAAAGGATCTTCTGAATCACATGCGGCTGGGTCAGAGTCCCCGAGGCGATCGTGCGGTACGCATTGGCAAGCTCCAGCAGGTTCACTTCGGACGCCCCCAGGGCCGTAGTGGCATACGGGCGCAGGGGTGTCCGAATCCCAAGCTTGCGCGCCGTCTCCAGCACGCTCGAAATGCCGATCTGCTCGGTGATCCAGATCGCGACGGCGTTCCTCGATTCCGCCAGCGCCATCCGCAGGGGGATCATGCCCTTGAACTGCCCGTCGTAGTTCGAGATCCATTTCGCATTTTGCGCCCGACCCTGGGAAACGCTGATAGGTTCGTCGGGCACCAGTGTGTCGAGGTTGAATGTGCCTCTCGAAAAGGCCGCGAGATAGACGATGGGTTTCATAGCGGACCCAGGTTGCCGCAGGGAATTCGTCACGCGGTTGTAGTCACTGGATACGCTGGAGCGGGCTTTGTAGCACTGACGGCCGCCCGTCTCGGCCAGGATGCTCGCATCGCGGTTTCTCAGCACGACCACCGAGCCCTGAACCACTCCGGTGGCGCCGGGGTGCCGGTTCTCGTACAGTAGGAGCCCGTGCTCCAACGCCCGGTTCGCAATCTGCTGCACCTGGGCATCCACCGTCGAGTAGACCTGGATGTGCCCGTTCAACAGGTCTTTTTCGCCGAACTCGGCATGGCGGTTCTTGAGTTCGTCAAGGACATTGTCCACCACCGCGGACGCCCCGATGGTCTGCTCCTTGTGCCACTTGACCGTCTCAATCGAGCGCTGCCTGGCCTCCCGTGCCTGCTCCGGAGAGATGAAACCGCGCGCCGCCATGAGCGCGAGGATCTGGTTCCTGCGGTCGAAGACTCTCCGGATGGAGCTCACGTTGGGCGCGTAGTAGCGAGCCGACTTCAGCGTGCCTGCCAGCAGCGCTGCCTTGTCGGCGTCCTCCACGGTAAACGTGGAGAGAGGCCGGCCAAAGTAGTACTCGGCTGCCCTCGCAAACCCGTACTGGCCGTTTCCCATGTAAATCAGGCTGACGTATCGGGCCAGCAGTTCTTCCTTAGCGCGGCGCTTCGAGCCGAATCGCGTCCGCATCTCTTTTTCGACCCACAACGATAGCCGGATCTCCTCCAGCTTCCGGAACAGCATGTTGACCATCCGCGCGCCGATCACGCTTGCGAACGCGCGTGCCAGGACCTGACGGTGGTGGAGTCGATCGCTGTCTTCCTGCGCCGTCATGGCCTTTAGAAAGTAACCGCGCACGAGCTGTTGGGTGATGGTCGATCCGCCCTGCGGGAAGATGTTGGCGGTATTGGCCGAGTCCCGGCTTCCCATCTTCGTAAGGCGTCCGATCAGATTCCCGAGCCTGAGTTTGCATAGGACGCGGGCAATCCCGGAGTAGTCGACTCCGCTGTGCGAGAAGAAATTCTTGTCCTCCGCGGCGAGGATCGCGTCGCGGACGATGGGCGGGATGTCCGCATACCGGGTGACCTGGCGGTATTCCACGGCCATCTCAGCCAGCGGCCGGCCGTCGGCATCGTAGACATGGCCGACGGTGGGAAGCTCGAACCGGCTGAACGCCTCGATGTCCGGCAGGTTGCTGCGATCGAAGCAGACATAGTAGATTCCCCCGGCAACCAGAGTGGCCGCGGCGATGGTCGTGCAAACCAGAGCGCGGACGATGCCACGCCGCCAGCGCAGCCTGCCCAAGCGGCTACCACGGATTCGCCGCGCCGCCGCCAGGGCGCCTGCCCGCAGGCCTCCTGGCATGACGCGCCAAACCCGGTGCTGGAGCCGGAAGCAGAAGCTGCCGGGGGACCAAAGGGGCATAACGAACTTCACTTTGGCGCATGCGCGCCGGTTTTAAATGCCGGCCATCTTCGCCGGGGCTGGCCTCAACGGATTCGCGGGCAGCGGCTCAACAGTGAGGCCAGGTGGCGCTTGTTCATGAGCAGGCCGAAGACCACGCCGCAAGCGGCTCCGAAAGTGACCCAGACCGGGATATCGTGTAACGCCACTCCAAGCGCAGCTCCCATAGCGACGCCAACCGACGCTCCCACGCCTACGTAGCTTCTCACCGTGCCTCCCGATCTGGTGTCTTCATCGCGCCGCCGGAGGCTCCTGGTCGGTGGGAATCCCGACCAGGGAGCGGTAGAACGCAGCGGCCCGGTTGATCGAGGAAGCCGCGTGTCCCGTGGCGAGGCGGCTCGCGCCCGGTCCGGTGCGCGCGATGCTGTAGCACCGCCAGACGTCGTCCGATTCGCGGTCCAGAAAGTAGATCGATTGCACCTCACCCGGGTGGAAGAGTGTCACCAGGAAATACCGCATGGTGCTGACATTCTCGACATCGAAGACGACTCGGTCAGGCGAAGCTTCGTCGATCTGCATCCGGTAGATGGCCGTTCCGGAGAGATTGTCGACCTGCTCCAGATAGAGCATCTTGCCTGCCGTCAGCTCGCCCGGGGTGAAGTCCTCGCGCTGGTGACCCAGTTGGGCGCCGCTTGAAGCGCTGGCGCTCACAATGAGCGTCCGCCACTTTTGGTGCGTGGTCGACCAGTAGCGCATACCCGCACGTTCTGAAATGGCCCCGATGTGGCGGAGCAAGCCCTCGGCGCCTGAGGCATACCGGAAGCGCCCGGCCGCGGTTACCAGCGTCGCGAAGCCCGTCGTAGTCCAACCCGTGCACGCGGGCGGTCTCCAGTCGCGGCCGACATCGGACTGGCTCCAGAACTTCATGTTGGGAGGACTACCCAGATCGGCATAAGGCGGAACGGGTTCGTTTCCGCATGGAGGCTGGGGCCCTGTTTGCGCACGCCCGTGGGCTTGGCAGAGGAGCAGCGCCATGAGCGCGAAGCGAACGGGGCGCCCGGTCCAAGACCGGGCTCGAGTCTCGTGCCGTGGGTCTGCGCTCATTTAGCTCAAGCCATCCTTGTTGCTGCCTGGCCGATTTAAGGCCACACGCCGGCGGGCTCACCACCTGCCGGCGTGTGGCCTCTGCCTGTGAAGTAGCGCGGGCGCCTACCGCCAGTGCCCTTCCACCGAAACCCAGCCGCCCCTTTGGTGAACATAACGATGCGCTACCCAGCGCGCGTGCGGACGTGGAGGCTGCTCCCACCGGCCTGGGGTCCAGGCATACCCATTGTTGTCGTAACGCTGGTACCCCTGAATCCACACGTGATTACGGCTGGGCCGCTTCTCGCGCCTCTGGAACTCTGCGCGCGGCGGTTTGACGCGAATCACAAACTCGCCCCCAAAAGCGCTGAAAACCAGCGCACCTGCAAAAACCAATCCGATCAATCGTTTCATAAACATAACACTCTCTCCTTGTTCTTGGTACCGAACTGCGAATGAATCCAGCGGCAGGTGTACTACCAGGCCCGTCTTCGGCGGACGGCATGATAGAGAACCAGCAGAACCACGGAGCCGACAACGGCCACGAAGAAACTGTACACGTTGAGGCCACTAACGCCGGGGGCTCCAAAGATGCGGAACAGCCATCCACCGGCAAGCGCTCCGACGACACCCAACAGGATGTCGAGGACAATGCCCTCGCCCCTCCTGTTCACAATCTTGCTGCCGATGAAGCCTGCAATCAGGCCGAGAACCACCCAAGCCAAGACCGACATACTGTCCGCCTTTTCCCGTCAATGAACGTCGCGAAGAAGGGGCCCGGCCGTAAGTGCCAATTGCCCACTCTCCGAGCGCTTAGCAGTGCACGTGCATGGCCCCTGGCGGGACATGCAGATGCCATCAGGCAGTTACGAGGTATCGGCAGAACCTGCACTCAAGTGCAGCAACTACCCCCCGGCTCGGGAAATGGCGGCGAGACGTCAATCGGCCGGCGGCAGAGTGAAGTAGAACGTCGATCCCGCTCCTGGTGTCGACTCCATCCACATTCGGCCCCCGTGCCACTCGATGGCCCGCTTGCAGAATGCGAGTCCAAGCCCGTTGCCGGGGTGTTCTTTTCCGTGCAGCCGCCGGAACACGCCGAAGATGCGGCCCTGGAATGCCGGGGCGATGCCAGCGCCGTTGTCCCGCACGGAAAACATCCATTGGGAGTCTTCGCGGCTGGCAGAGATGTAAACGCGCGGAGGAGGCGTGGCGCAATACTGGATGGCATTCCTGATCAGGTGGTGCAGGACCTTGGCCAGTATTTCGAAGTTCCCCATTACGGCCGGCAGAGGGTCGTGGGTAATGATTGCGGCCCGCTCGACTATCTGCTTGTCGGTCGACAGGAGCGCCTGGCTCAGGACCGCTTCCATGTCCGTCCGGGAGATCCGCCGGTCGGCCGTTTCCGTGGCCCAGTAGTCCACCATGTCGGCGAGAAGGCACTCCATACGCGCGGCCCCCTCGCGGATGCGATCGAGATACACACCCGCATCGGAGTCGAGGCGGCCGGCGTAAGTCTCGGCCAGCAGTTGACTGTATGAGGCCACATCCCGGAGAGACTCACGCAGGTCGTGAGCGGCCCTCGACACAAACTCCTCGAAGTCTGCGTTCGCCCGGTCCAACCGTTGGTTAGAGTCGCCCATTTTCAGCCATCGAGCCGGGGCGTGTGGGAATGGTGAACTTAAACGTAGCGCCGTGCCCCGGTTCCGATTCCACCCAGATGCGGCCACCCTGTCGCTCGACAACTTTCTTACAAAGCGCAAGGCCCATGCCGGTTCCGGGGATCTCGCTTCCGTGGAGGCGCTTGAACATGCCGAACACCCGGTCGGAGTCCTCCGCATCGATACCGGCTCCGTTGTCCCGCACCGCGAACAGCCACCCTTCCGCGTCCTTTTCCGCCGAGATATGGATCTTCGGCGCCGCCGCGCCTCTGTACTTGATCGAATTGGAAATGAGGTTCTGGTAGAGCTGCATCAGCATGACCTCATCGGCCACCACCGTTGGCAACGGATCGGAGGTTATGGTGGCGCCACTCTCCGCGATGGCCGCCTGGAGGTTCAGCAGCGCCTTGGCGAGCACAGCGCCGCTGTCGATCGAGGTGAGGCGGTGCGGTTCAGTCTCGCTAACCTCCCAATAGGCAAGCAGAGCCTTCAGCAGGGCCTCTATCCTCAGAGCGCCTGCGACGGAATACGAAATGTACTTGTCCGCATCCGCGCCCAGCTTTCCCTTATACTCCCGCCCCAGGAGTTCCGTAAAGCTCACCACCATCCGCAGAGGTTCCTGCAAGTCGTGCGTGAGCGCATAGGCAAAGTGCTGTAGTTCGGCGTTTGTTTTCCGGAGCGATTCCTCAGCCTGCTTACGGTCCGTGGTGTCCTCGATCGCCAAAAGGATCGTTCGCGCTTGAGCGTTCGGATTGAAGATCTCGCTCGCGTTGAGCAGCATCACCTTCCGTCCGACATGCTCAAACTCGTGTGTCACCTCAAAGTCCCGGAACGTCGTGTGCGCGGGCAGAATGTTCTCCAGCAGCTCGCGCAGCTTCGGAATGTTCCATTGTCCGTTCCCGAGGTCGTAGATCAGGCGTCCTTCCGTCTCCTCCCGCGCGGCCCGGTACGTGTCGTAGAACGCCCGGTTCGCTTTCATGACCTGCAGATTCTGGTCCAGGATCACGAGCGGCTCCCGCACCGTTTCGACAATCGCTTCCGCAAAGTCGAGACCGCGCTTTGCGGCGTCAATATCGATCAACATCAACACGGCGCCGTCGTTTTTGCCATCCGGCCCCACCGACGGCAGGATGCGCAGGGAATACCACCGGCCGTGCGCATCGCGGACGTCGCGCGGTTTCCGGTTGCCTCTCTCCATTGCGTCCAACAGCAACCGCCGCAGATCGGGCAGTTCCATTTGCGGCTGCAGATCCGTTATCGACCGCCCGACGTCGGAAGCGATGAGGTTCAGCATGGGTTCCATGGCGCGCGTGAAGCGCCGGATGCGCAGGTCCCGCCCCACCATCACCAGGGGTATGCTGATGCTCTCCAGAAGATTGGTCAGATCCCGGTTGACCTGGCTGAATTCCACGTTGCTGATCTTCAGCTCCTCGTTCAGCGTGTTGAGTTCTTCGTTGGCCGATTCCAGCTCTTCCTGCGCGGTCTCCAGTTCCTCGTTGCCCGCCTGCGCCTCTTCGTTCGCTGCCCTCAACTCTTCCAAGGTGGCCGCATGATCCTCGACGGTCGATTGCAGATACTCTTTGGTCGCGAGGAGCTCGCGCCGCAGCCTGACGCTTCCCCCCTTGTCCCGAATCGTGGGCTTGCGCATCACCAGCGGCCCAGGCCTCGGTTCGGCGTCTTCGAACAGGACCAGGAAATACCGTCCCTTGGAGGCGGATGGGCCCGTGAACGGGATGACCTTGATCGTCACGTCCCTTAATTGGCCGCCATCCTCGATCCGGAAGCCATCTTCTTTGGCTGTGGCGTTCGTCTGTCTGGCGGCTCGGATGGCCTTGCCCAGTCCGGCAATCAGGCCTTCGCGCGCCAGTTTCAGAAGATTCTGGGTCGGCTCGCCCGGCGACAGTTCGAGGTACGGGGATGTGCGGCCACGAACCTGAACGATGTTCATGCCGTCGTCAATGACGGCTCCCGGGGGGCCGTGTTCGGCCAACACCAGGCGGTCGGCTTCTCTCACCAGGTCCGGCTCCTGCCGGCCCTCGGCAGCCCTCGGCCTGAGATCCAGCCGGCCCTCCGCGCGGCGGCCGGCGGTCAGCCGCGGCGCTGGCGTATCCGCGGCCGGTCGCATGCAATAGATCCTGTGCGTCTTCTCTACCTGATGAAACGCTTCGGAGAGCGTGCCGATGCTTTCCGACGGACCGAGCACCAGGAAGCCGGTGGGCTTGAGCGCGTAACGCAGGATCGACAGCACCTTGCGCTGTAACACCGGTCCGAGGTAGATCAGCACGTTGCAGCAACTGATGAGGTCCAGCTTGGAGAAAGGCGGGTCCTCGGTAACGTTGTGCTTGGCAAAAATGCACGCGTCACGAATCGACTTCGCAATCTGGTGCCCGCGGTCGGTCGTGGTGAAGAACCGGGCCAAACGCTGTGGCGAGACATTTGCCAAGGCGGCGCCCGTGTATGTGCCAGTGCGGGCCTTCTCGATGGCCGCCTCGCTGATATCCGTGGCAAAAACCTCGAACGGAACGTTGACTTTCGCGTCGTCGAGGACTTCCATCAAACAGATGGCGATCGAATAGGCTTCCTCGCCCGTGGCGCACCCAGGCACCCAGATCCGGATCGGATCCTCCGGCCCCCTGTTCTGAAGCAGCGCGGGGAGCACCCGCTTTTTCAGCTCCGTGAAGACGGCTGGCTCCCGGAAGAAGGCAGTGACCGTGATCAGACAGTCCTCACACAACGCGCTTGCTTCCTCGCGGTTCTGACCCAGATGCCGGCCATAGTCTTCCAGCGTTGCGAATCCGCGCAGGCCCATGCGCCGCTTGATGCGCCGCTGGAGGGTGCTGTGCTTGTAGTGAGCGAAGTCCACTCCCGTGGCGCTACGCATCAGCCGGAGTATCTTGGCCAGTTCCGGGTCCCCTGGCACATCGGCATCCCCAGGCTCGACCGAGAGCAGAGGACCCCGCGCGATCGCTACCAGTTGCAGCGCGATTCCGGCCAGCGGCAGGACAGAATCCGCCACACCCGCGGCGATGGCGCTTCTCGGCATGGCGTCGAACTTAGCAGTTTGCGCCTCCTGAGCGAAGGTGACACCGCCGGCGGCCTTGATCGCCTGAAGGCCGAGCGTCCCGTCGGATCCGGTTCCCGACAGAACCACGCCGATCGCTTTACTGCCCCGATCCGCCGCCAAGGCTCCGAGAAAAGAATCGATCGGCATGTTGCGGCCGCTGGCTGGACGGGGCGGGGTCTGAAGGACCCCATCGGAAATGGCCAGGTTGTGGCGCGGCGCGATCACATAGACATGATTGGCCTCGGCGCGCATCTCGCCGTTCACCTCGGACACGGGCATTCGGCTGGCTCTCGAAAGCAGCTCCGTCAGGTGGCTCTCGTGAACCGGATCGAGGTGCTGGATCAGCACGAATGCCATCCCCGTATCGTCCGGCAGATGGCTGAGCAGCTCCGAGAATGCCTCCAGTCCGCCGGCGGAGGCCCCGATGCCAACGACAACGGGAGCTGAATTTGTTTCGGCGCGTTCCTGGACGGCCGGCCCGACAGCTGCCGCGGCCGCTGGCCTTCGCTTCGGGCGGCGCGAGTCAAGCGCACGCGGAGAGCCAACCGCGCCTTGCCGACGACTGCCGGTATTCTTTGCCACACGCCACCATGCCTTTCCCGCCGGGAGAAGCCTAGCACGTGTCGGGCCATTCTCTCCAGTCGCGGTTGGCGGCCAGCCAACTGACCGATTGTAGCGCCGTCAGCCCGACGTGGCGCCTGCGAGCAGATCCTTGATGACCTTGCCGATCTCCATGAATTGATCCAGTCCGGAAGGCTTGGTAATGAACTGCGTCACTCCGAGATCCTTGAGCAGGGCCTCGTCTCGCCGCGACTGGGAAGAGCTCCACACGCACACCGGAACGCCGCCCAGGTACCCGGCGTTCCGGATCTCGCGCAAAATGTCTTCGCCGGTGTACTTGGAGAGGTTCAGGTCTACCAGAATGAGGTTGGGAGCCGCCGCATCCGCATAGGCTCCCTGCCTGCGGATGAAAGCGAGCGCTTCGCCGCCGCTGATCAGGTGGATCAGCTCAAATCGGAGATCCTGCTTCTTCAGCGCCCGATCGAGAAGGAAGACGTCCGAGGCGTTGTCTTCGATGACGAGAATTCGAGCGTTTTTCAAGCTCGCTTCCAGCGGCCGGCCGCTCTTTATCATTTCACACTCGCTCGTGCCACCGTTTGCGGCGACACCTGCCGGGCCCTTGCAACGAACCGCTTGGGCGCGTTTCCGATATAGAAAAAGGGATAACAGGTCACCAGCGTCAGCACGTTGTCGTGCGATGGCGCGAGCACGCCAACGTCGGCCGGATCCACCACCCTCAACGACTCGACCTCGTACCTGAAATCGCCCTTCAGCGTCGCCAATTGAATCTCGTCCTTGATCTTCAGATCCTTCAACGGGCGAAAGAACGTATCCCGGTGGCCGGAAAGGCCCACGTTGCCCGCCTCGCCCGGCAGCGCCGTGCCGGGGATGTGCCCGACCCCCCGGCGAAGTGTGGTTCTGTCCATCCCTTCGACAACCATCGCCGAAAGGCCCAGACGCGGGATCGAGATGCGGCCGACCAGGCCATCCATCGCGGCGGCAGGCGCCCCCTGGCTCGCTGCGCGCCGATCGCGCAGCAGGCGGTCGAGATCCATGCTCTCGCGCCGTTGAAACGCCCAGGTGTCCAACAGAACCAATCCGCTATAGCCCAGAAGCAGCACGGCGCAGCCAAAGAACACACGCTGGCCCCACTTCAGTGTCCGCCTGAGTGGTTCCTGCGCGACAATCAGCCTCATTTTGCGCTCGTCCCGGCAAGCCGCGGCTCGACACCGGGTATGTAGCCGGCGCGCGTGCGCACGGACAGCCTGTCGTGGCCCTTGGCCCGGGCAACTACCCGAATGGCACGGTAAGCACCGTCATGGGACTGGTTGAGTGGAACATATCCGATCGTGTACTGGTGGCGTATGTCCCGGGCGATCCGCTCGCAGATGGCCACCACTTCGCCGACCTCGCCAGGAAAAAAGGCTTCGCCGCCCGTCGCCTGAGCCAGGCGCTTGAGCACGCCCGGGTTCCGGTCCGGATCGTTTTCGTCGAATAGACCTACGGTATAAATGACGGCGCTGGACTGCGCGGCCAGTTTCATGACCTGGTCCAGGCTGCGCTTGCTCGCGTTGTCCCCGCCATCGCTGAGGACGACCAACACCTTCTTGTCCCGGGTGCCGTCCTGCAATTCGTCCAGGGCCTTGGCGATCGCGTCGTAGAGAGCCGTCTGGCCTCCGGTGGCTGCGTCCCCGATCGCGCTTTGAAGCTCGGCGATGTTATTGGTGAATCGCATCGTGCCGGGCAGCCCCAGCGACACCCTCTCGTTGAAGTTGACGACGAACATTTCGTCTTCGGGATTGCTGCTCCGCACGAAGGTTCGGGCGGCCGCGGACACTTCCTCGAGCTTCGGCCCCATGGTTGTGCTGTGATCGACCACCAGCCCCACGGTGACCGGGACATCTTCGGTCTTGAAGAGCCGGATGCGTTGCGGCACACCGCCCTCATAAACCTCAAAACCCTGCTTGTTCAGATCGGAGACGAAGCCGCCTTGCCGGTCCGTCACCGTAGCGTGCAACACCACCAGATCGACGTCCACCGAGATTCGGAAGGCAGGCTGCTGCGCGGCGTAGCCAGCCTGGGCCATCAGGAGAAGAAACAGGAGAGCGACCGCCTTTGCGACGCCGCGCTCTCCTGTCCCCGATGGCTTCTTTCTCATGGCTGTTCTCTACGTCTTCACTTTTCCAGCGACCATCGTGCCGAGTCCCCCCACAATCAACACCGCGCTCACAAAGGGGGACATCACCTGCGCGTGCCGGGTTTCAACGCCGACCGATACGCCGCCGGCCCTGAAGCCTTCCCGCTCGCTGCGAGGAATCGGAACAACGAGCGAAGCGATGCCCAGAATGAGCACCGCCAACCCAGCCCAAAATAGGGTTTTCATCTGCCCTCCTTCCCGCCGAGGCGCGCCACACAAATCGGCGCGCCGGGTGGCGGCCCTGGCTCCTTACGAAAGGCGCTTCTGCACCAGCCGGAGCGTGAAACCGCCGCACAAAGTGAGCAACCCGAGCAGTTCGATCAGCGGCAACTCACTCCCCGTCTTCGGGAGCTGCGCCGCGGCAACCTCTACCGGCTCTGCCGGCGGCGGTGTGACCACCTGGGCCAGTTCCACCTCTTCTCCCGTGGGCTTGATCGCCATAACGGGCGCCTGCTTCAGTTGGACGACCAGCGGCTCGTCCGCCGTCTTGATCGGTTCCGCGACTTCCACCGGGATCTCGGCCGGCGTGAACAGGACGGGCGTGTTGGTCTCCTTGGCGAGTTCAACCGCTTTCGCCTTCGGATACACGAATTCCTCGCCCCAGTTTCTGCCGGGATAGAACCACGCGCGGAGCGCTTCCGGCTGACCGGCCGGCCGCTCGCGGAAGGTGACTACGGTCTTGCCCGTCGCCGTGAGGCGATAATTCGGGATGGCCAGGATGGTCGCGTAGATCTGCGTTTCGTCCTGGTTGAAAATCTGGACGATGTGGCGGTCGCTCTGCGAATCCAGAATCTTGAATACGTAAGTCCCGGCCGGCAACACTCCCCACCCCTTCAGATGGACGCCCGGAATCTCGACAGGCCCGCTGAAGGTCATTACGGTCTTGTGGTTCCACTCACTGGCGTTGGCGACTGGTGAGAATACCGCTCCCATCAGCGCCAGGCCGAATACGGTTGCTGTTACTGTTCTCAAGATACTCATCTGCTCCCTCTCTCTTGACTAAGAATCTGTGCGGCCGGCTTTTCGCTCTGTCCGGCACTGTGCCTGCAGATTCGGCTGGCCGGTCGCACGCGGTGAGGAGAAGCACTCCGAGGTCCATCGGCAGAAACAGAGCCTGTCCTCTCGTTCCAGCGCAACTTTCGTGGCTTGGGCGACCGGCTCATGCAGGTATTGCCGTGCGGAATGCAGGAATTGCTGCGCCAGGCGCGAGGGGAAAGAGGAAAGACTCCAGGAGAGGAGAGAAGGCAGAGAGCCCGGAGGATTCTCATCCGGGCTCTGGTTCCAACTGACATGGCGGGGTCAATTCCCCAGGTACTCGACGTGAGCGTACGTGCCGAACCGCGGGTTGTACGCGAGATACCAGCCATCGTGGTCGGGGTCCTCGTAGATCACGATCCGATCGCCGGCCCAGTTCCATTCCCCGACGATGTAGTAATCGTACGGAGCGATATCCCAGTAGTAATTGCCGAACCGGAAACGCTCCCGGTTGCCTCCGCCAAGCACGAACACATGTTGCGGTCCAAAGCCGCCGGTGAAGCGCCCGTGTGCCCACGCCCGATCGACGCGGTAATGCGGGTCGTTGGCGCCGCTGTCGTGTCCCACCCATTCATCGTTGTTGACGTGAACGTGCGGAGCTTGCGGGTGGTTTCTTTCGTCCAGGCCGATGCGGCTCCCGGCCGCCGGCCGCTGGTCTCGCGCAGGGGATGAGGGTTGCGCGGGCCTGGAGGCCTCCGCGCGAGCTGGACCGTGACTGGGAATGTGTCCGCCGCCAACCGCCGCGCCGCGACTGCCGCGCGGCTCGTCATCGCGCCCCTTGCTCGCCGCAAAAGCAGCCACGCAGATCATGGCCGTCAGCACAACAATCTTCTTCATCGAATCCTCCCTGGTATGTCTCGCAGTTGCCGGTTCGCCAGGCCGGAAACCGCGGCTCTTGCCCTGTCGATGCCCGGTACTCTCTCGCTGCGAAACCAAAGCAAGATCGCGCTCAAGACCGCCACGTTGATGAGAAGTCCCACGACCGCATTGCCGCCAACATCGGAGGTGACACAGCGCGGCAGATTCACAAAGATGGCGGACAGGCAGACATAGGCCCCGAGGATGCTCAGCGTCCAGCGTGTCTTTCGACTGAACACAAGCAGAATCGCCCCAGTCATCTGGAGTGGGCCGCTAACGGCCAAGGTGTGAACTCCGGCCCCCCAGCGGCCGTCAGGCGACAACTCGACAACCAGACCCGTGGCGCTCAGCGTCTCCGCGAGTCCCGTGAGGCAGAAGCAGACCGCAATGGAAAGTCGAACCCACGTCCGGGGGTTCATCGTGGTCCTCTGGACTGTCACGGTTGGGCCCTCCGCTCGAACGCCATTGCACGCGAGTTGCCGTTGTGCGTCTGGCCCGCCCAGACCATCTCTACGAACGTGCCCTGGCGGCGGCACGCGGAGCGGGGGCCATAGCCAGAACAAGAGTCAGCAGCACCAGCACAGCCAGCGCATTTGCTACGAACATTGGACCCTCGATTCAATTGTTGTCGCGAAGCCGCCGTGGGCCCGCGTCTCTCGCGGCATGAGCAGCGCGCGCGACGCGACCGGTGACGCTTGCTCCCAGCACACCCGATGCCGCCGCCCGCACGTTCGGCACTGGTACTGGCCATGCGAGGGCCACATTGGCTCGCTGTGCACCAACCTGCACCACAGATCCGCTATTTTGGCTTGGTTCCGTTTCATCGAATCCCCCCTTAGGGGCGAGGGGCGGCGGGACTCTCGCGCCCGGAATCCGTCAGCACGCGCGACCATTCGTCGGCCTGCCTCTCGGCCTCCGCTTTCGCCACTCCATACCGCTCCTGAATTCGCCCCACCAACTGATCCTTCTTGCCGGCGATGGTTTCCCAGTCGTTATTGGTGAGTTTCCCCCAGCGCTCGCGGGCAGAGCCGGTGAACTGTTTCCACTTGCCTTCGATTTGATCCCAATTCATGTGTTCGCCTCCGAACGTAGCCCGCCTTACAGCGAGAGTTGCCCCAACAACATCAATACGATCACCACGAGCAACACCGTTCCCAGAGCTCCGCTCGGGTAGTATCCCCAGTTTCTGCTATACGGCCATCTGGGTACGAGCGCAAACAACAACACGACCAGCAAAAGTATCAACAACATGATCGTTCTCCCTTACAAAATACGTGTGGCACGTTTGCCGCCGTTCGTGTTTCCCGGGTTCTATGGGGCGAAGCTGGCGCGAGTCGCTTCTCCCAGCCTCTTCGCTCCGCTAAATGTGCATTTCCACGGCAACTTCTGCATCCGCGGGTACCGTCCTGCCCCGTGTCCGCCCATCGTGGCGGTCTCCCGCCCGTGGCCCAGGTCGTGCACAGACACAAACAAAGGAGAAACACCAGATGGCAAGAAATACGTCGGTCATTGGAATCTATCAGGATCGAACAACCGTTTCGGACGCCATTGACGTCCTGCACAAAGCGGGCTATCGGGCGACGGACATTTCGGTGCTGTCGTCCGACAACCAAGGCTCGAAGGATTTCGCGCATGAGAAACACACCAAGGCTGCAACGGGAGCGGCGGCGGGGGCGATAGTGGGTGCGGCAGTCGGCGCCGCATTGGTTTGCCTCGTTTCCATTCACGTCGTGATCATCGCCGGCATGGGGCCGCTTATCGCGGCTGGACCGGTGGTAGCCATCCTGGCCGGCGCCGGCGCCGGCGGCGCGCTGGGCTGGATCGTGGGATTGCTCGCCGGTGCGCGGCTGTCCGAGTACGTAGCCAAGCGGTACGAGGGCAGAATCAGGCGTGGCTGCATTCTCCTGTCCGTTCACTGCGACAGCCGGGAGTGGTGTGACCGGGCGAAGCAGGCCCTGAGGGACACCGGCGCCCGCGACATTTCCAGCGCCTCGGAGTCTGCCGCCGACTACGGGACGACCGATAAGCCGACGGAACGGGCGCCGGCGGCCGTCACGGATCGTGAGGAGTACGTCGCTCACGAAACCAAGCGATAAGAGCCCACTGCGATGACTGAATACGTTGGACCGATCGAGAAACTGACTCTGGAGAACGCGTACTTTCGCCAAGTGCTATTCACCGGAAAGCACGCCCAGCTTGTGCTGATGTGCCTGCGGCCGGGAGAAGAAATCGGCGACGAGGTGCACCCGAACGTCGACCAGTTCTTCCGGATCGAACAGGGCCAGGCCAGGTTCGTCTTCAACGAAAAGCAGGAGTTCCCGGTCCGAGATGGAGAGGCGGTCGTGGTTCCGGCAGGCACGTACCACAACGTGATCAACACGTCGAAGACGGCGCCGCTGAAGCTATACACGATCTACTCCCCGCCCAACCATCCGAAAGGGACGGTGCACAAGACCAAGGCCGAGGCTGAGGCAGCAGAGGCGCTGGAACAGCACTAGTACTCCGACCGCCAGGTCCGCTCCCTTACGGTCGCGGTGCGGCGCTTGTCGGAATCGCTCGCCTCAGCAAGCGGACGAAACGGATCACGCGGTCGAAGGCCTAGGGCGGACTGGCCGCCTGCGTGCACAACCAACAGAGAACTTGACGGAGGATGATTACCATGCAATTCACTCGAGCTACAAGTGCCGCTGCGTTGTTCTTGCTTTTCGGGACGATCGTCCCCGCGTACGCGCAGCGCGGCCAGAAGGACGAGAAACAAGGCAACGGAAACGGACAGGCTCAGCAACAGCGGCCGCAGAGGCAGGAGCGGGCTCAACCGGCCCAGCAACAGCGGCCAGCGCAGCAGCAGCGCGCTCAACAGACTCAGCAACAGAAACCGCAACAGCAGCGCGCCCAGCAGGCCCAACAGCAGCGGCCTGCGCAGCAGCAGCGCGCCCAGCAGGCGCAGCAACAGAAACCGCAACAGCAGCGCGCCCAGCAGGCCCAACAGCAGCGGCCTGCGCAGCAGCAGCGCGCTCAACAGACGCAGCAACAGAAACCGCAGCAGCAGCGCGCCCAGCAGGCCCAACAGCAGCGGCCGGCGCAGCAGCAGCGCGCTCAACAGGCGCAGCAACAGAAACCGCAGCAGCAGCGCGCCCAGCAGGCCCAACAGCAGCGGCCAGCGCAGCAACGGGTCCAACAGCCAGCAGCGGCCCGCAGCAGCAGCAGCGGTCCAACAGGCCCAGCAGCGGCCGGCACAGCAGCAACAGCGCATCCAACAGGCCCAGCAACAGCAGCACCCGCAGCGTGCGCGGCAGCAGGCAGTCGCATGGCAACAGCAGCGGGGATGGCAGCAGCGGCGGCGGCTGGCAGGGGCGCAATACATGGCAGCAGGATCGTGCTCGTAACTGGGCCAGCGATCATCGCACCTGGGCGCAGCGTGGAGGCTATGGCGGTTACTACATTTCCGGGTCCATCTTCAGTCTCTCTTTCGGAAGTCAACACTGGTTCCGGATGCACAGCCGCCCCACGATGTACATGGGCTATCCGCGCTTTTCGTACGGTGGCTATTCGTTCATGCTCGTGGATCCCTGGCCGGAATACTGGGCATCGAACTGGTACGACACCGATGACCTTTACATCGACTACGACGACGGGTACTATCTTTACAACCGCAGGTATCCAGGCGTCGGCCTTGCGATCACGGTCGTACTGTAGTCAATGCGCCAGATCGAACGACACCGCACCGAACGCGTCGGCTGGCTGCGCGCCTCGGTATTGGGCGCGAACGACGGAATCCTTTCGACGGCCAGTCTGGTGCTCGGCGTCGCGGCGGCGCATGCGACTCACAGCAACATAGTGGTCGCGGGCGTCGCCGGCCTCGTCGCAGGCGCGATGTCGATGGCTGCAGGTGAATACGTATCCGTGCACTCACAGGCGGACACGGAGAAGGCCGATCTCAAGCGCGAACGCGCCGAGCTCAAGACAGACAATCGGGGCGAACACGAGGAACTGGCGGAGATCTACGTCGAGCGCGGGCTCGATCCCGCACTCGCCAAACAGGTTGCCGAGCAACTGATGGCGCATGACGCCCTGGGTGCGCATGCCCGCGACGAGCTTGGTATCAACGCATCCTTCACCGCGCGTCCCATTCAGGCGGCGTTGGCGTCTGCCGCCAGTTTCGTCGCCGGAGCCCTCATGCCCCTCCTGGTCGCAGCCATGGCTCCGACGGCGTCGCTCATCCCTCTTGTCTCGGGAACCTCGTTGTTGTTCCTGGCGCTTCTGGGAGGGCTGGCTGCGGGTGCGGGAGGCGCAGGCGTAGCCGTGGGCGCACTTCGCGTCACGTTCTGGGGCGCGCTGGCCATGGCGACCACCGCAGGCGTCGGGGCGCTGTTTGGAGCCGCCACGCCCGGGGCCTGAGGCACCAAAGCAACGCGTGCCGGCGATGGAACCGGGTCTTGAGGGTTTCGACCAGACCCAGATACGTCAGTGCGAGCAGCGAAATCGCGCCCAGCAGCGGCGGCGGTAGCGGTGCAAACCCCAAAACCAACGACACCGCAGCGTATCACCAGCCGCCCGCTCGGACGGCTCTTGAGCGGGTTGCCCGCTGTCCGGATCACAAACACCACCAGCGTCTGCGTGACCAGGGACTCCACCAACAATTTGGGCCGTGGAGATACGTCCCAGAACCGATCCAGCGCCTTGCCCGGCTCGCTCATCCGCACTCCCTCATTGAGTTCTACCTGCTGTAACGCCCCAGCACCTGCAGCAACTGCCGAGGCGAGTGCATATTCTGCACCTTGTGCCAGCGAAACTCCCCGTTCCGGTAGTGCGCCGGTTGGTCCACTGCTTTGGACCCGGGCGTGCACTCCGGCAAGCACGAAGGAGAAAAGAGATGCTGTGGACAATTTGTGTAGTATTGCTGGTCCTGTGGGCACTGGGAATGGTGACGTCCTACACCGCTGGCGGGCTGCTTCACCTCCTGTTAGTGTTTGCGTTGGTGGTCATGGTCATCCGCCTGGTCCAGGGACGCAGGGCCGTTGGTTAGCTAGCTGGACCGGCCACCGGAGTGCTACTTGAAGTGTGAAGGAGAGAAAACAAAATGCCGTTACTAAGTATCGTCATTACGCTGGTTGTGATCGGCGTAGTATTGTACCTGATCAACAACTACATCCCCATGGCCTCGGGTATCAAAACCCTGTTGAACGTCGTGGTCGTGATTGTAGCCGCCGTTTGGGTCCTTCAGGTATTCGGATTGTGGGGACACGTTACCAGTTACCGGTTTGTGCACTAAGTCCGAGGGTCCCCACTGGTGCGTTCCATGACAACCCTCAGCGTGATCTTGCTGTGCGCGGTGCCCGTAGCAGCGATGGCCCAGCCCGTGGAGCCTCTGGATTTGAACGGCAAGCTGCGCTTTCACGTTGAGACCATTTCCAGCCCCTGGACGATGGCAGGATCCGCGGCGTACGCGGGGCTACTCCAGGAGGCTGGCGCGCCGAAAGAGTGGGGGCAGGGAGCCGGCGCCTACGGGAAGCGCTTCGTTTCTACCGTCGGCGGCGTAGCCATCTATGGTGTCCTCGGTTTCACACTCGACTCGACCTTGCACGAGGACCCTCGGTACTACCGATCGCGAAAGACGGGATTCTGGCATAGAACCGCTCATGCGCTGCGCGGAACCATACTCACCCGTACCGACAGCGGCGGCGAGACACTGTCCGTTTGGCGCCTGGGTAGTGCCTACGGCGCCGCCTTTCTCTCGAACCAGTGGTATCCGGACCGGCTGAACACCGTCCGCCTGGGAGTGCTGCAGGGCTCTCTCGCGGTCGGGTTCGGTTTCGTCAACAATCTCGGTTCCGAGTTCTGGCCCGATCTCAGACGGAAGATCCTGCGCCGATAAATTGCTAAAATAGGAGCCAATGCCCCGATTGCCGGCGGTCTCAGGCCGGATTCTCATCGTCGACGACGACGAGCGTCAGCGTACCGCCTTGTCCGCGATGCTTTCCGATTGCGCCTTTGAAACTCAGGTTGCCGCCGATGGCCAGGAAGCGCTGGAACGTCTCACGGCATTCAACGCGGACGTCATCGTCGCGGATCTGGTCATGCCGCGCATGGACGGCTTCGAGCTGCTCCGGCTTCTGAAGGAACGCGGCGATCTCACTCCGGCGATCGTGCTCACCGGCTTCGGCAGCATGGAAAAGGCGCTGTCGGCGGTTCATGACCTGAAGGCATTCTGGTACCTGGAGAAACCGGTAGAACCGCGCGCCTTTAGCACCCTTCTGGAACGCGCGATCGAGTACAAAAGAAGTCTCCAGAGAACCGACCAGCTCAAGCGCGACCTGAGCCTTCGCGGGGTACTTGGCGACTTGGTCGGAACTTCCGAGGCGATGCAGCAGATCTTCGCGCTCATCAGGCAGGTCGGACCCACCTCGGCGCCCGTCTTGATCTGCGGAGAGAGCGGAACCGGCAAGGAACTGGTCGCACGGGAAATCCATAAGTGCAGCCCCCGCGCCGATGGGCCTTTCGTCGCCATCAACGCGGCCGCTCTACCCGAGACGCTGATCGAGAGCGAGTTATTCGGCCACGAGAAGGGTGCGTTTACGGGAGCCATGGAGCGTTCCGCCGGCTGCTTTGAGCAAGCTCACGGGGGCACTCTGCTTCTCGACGAGATCGGCGAGATGCCGACGTCCACACAACCGAAGTTGCTGCGCGTTCTCGAGGACTTGCGAGTGCGGCGACTCGGCGGTAAGCATGAGATCCCGGTGGACGTCCGCGTCCTGGCCGCGACCAGCCAGGACCTCGGCACGCACTTACGCGAGGAACTCTACTATCGGTTGAGCGTTTTCCAGATCCTGATTCCGCCACTGCGCGAACACAAGGAAGATATTCCGCCAATCGCGGATGCGATGCTGCAGAATCTGAACAAGAAGCACGGCTCGCGCGTCACGGGGATCGACTGCGGAAGTGCTGGAACTTTTCCGGGGGTATGATTGGCCCGGCAACGTGCGAGAGTTACGCAATGTCCTGGAGCGGGCCACCATCATGGCTGGCGAGGGCTTGATCGGCCTGGCGAACCTTCCCTCCCCAACTTTGGGCGTAAGCACCGGTCCGTATACCCGGCCGTCGCCCAGCTATGAAGGGCCTATCATGCTCCCGCCGGGCCAACCACTCATGAAACTCGAGGCGGCTTACATCAAACTCACCCTCGAGCATGTCGCCGGGAATCGGAAACGCGCCGCCGAGATGCTGGGAATCAGCCTGCGGACCCTGCAGAACCGGATCGCCGCGCTGCGAGAAGAGGCGAAGGCGACAACTCCCGGCTCCTGAGCGGCTCATGCGTCTGCTCAAGGCCCTGCCGCGACTCTTCAGGCAGGCATCGATCGAGTGGGTCAACGACAATGCGCCGCGCCTCGGCGCCGCCCTGGCGTTTTATACCTTGCTGTCGCTGGCTCCCGTGATTGTGATCGCCGTCGCTGTGGCCGCAATCGGTTATGGCCACGCGGCCGCCCAAGGCCGGCTCGCATCGGAAATCCGAGGCGCGCTCGGGCCTGAAGTAGCACGGACGGTTCAGGGAATCATCAGGGGCGCCTACCAGCCCCGCGCAGGGCTGGTTGCGACGCTGCTTGGCCTGGCAACCTTGGCGTTTGGCGCATCTTCCATCTTTGTGGAGTTGCACGACGCGATGAACACGATCTGGCATGTTTCGCTTCCCCCCGCCCGAAACAAAGCTGCCGCTGCCATCCGCCTGATCAGGGAGCGTCTCTATTCGTTCGCGATGGTGCTGGGCATAGGCTTCCTGCTGCTGGCTTCTCTGGTGTTGAACGCCTGGATCGCGGCGATGAGGATCGCCGTGCCGCGCACTGCCACGTTCCTGATGTCCTGTCTCGTGATAGCGGGGCTGTTTGCAGCGCTCTACAGGATCGTTCCGGACGTCGGAGTGGAGTGGAGCGACGTCGCACCCGGCGCCGCCATCGCGTCATTGCTGTTCCTGGCTACCAAAGAACTCATGGGGCTGTACTTCGCGCACGCCGGCTTCGGATCGACCTACAGCGCTGCCGGCTCTCCGATTGTCGTGCTGCTGTGGGTATACTCCTCGGCGGGGCTCTTTTTCTGGGGCGCTGAGTTCGGTAAGGTGTACGCGCGCACCTTGGGATCCCACGGCAACCGGCGGTACTGAAGTGGCCACAGGAGTGCTCCACCACAGACATGGAGAAGCCACTCCAGACACGCGCGCTACTGCTGATCCTTGCTTCGGCGACAGCGTTGCCGGGCCAGACGGACGCGCGCGAGATCATCCGTCGCGCCGCCGCGGCCGACGAGAGTAATTGGAAGGTGGCCCGAAATTACACCTTCTCTGAACGCGAGAACTTGCGCTATCTGGACTCCCAAGGCCGGGTGAAATCCCAAGCGGTCAGTATCGACGACGTCATGCTGCTGGACGGCTCCCCCTACCGGCGGCTGGTGGCACGCGACGATCGCCCGTTGGCGCCCGCCGAAGAGAAGAAGGAGCAGGAGAAGCTCACACGGAACTTCGCCGAGCGCCGGGACCAGACCGCGGCCCAGCGGGCCGAACGCCTGTCCGAGTATGTCTTGCGCCCGGAGTGGCAGCGCGAAGCCTGGCGCGAACTGCCAAACGCCTTCGACTTCCGCTTGGCCGGGGAAGAAACGCGGAACGGCCACACTCTGTACGTGATCGACGCCACGCCGCACCAGGGATACCAGCCTTTGTCGCGCACGGCCAAGGTGTTTGCCCACCTTCGGTGCAAGTTTTGGGTCGACAAGCAGGACTACCACCTGGTGAGAGCGGAGGTGGAGGTTGTCGACACCATCTCGGTGGGGTTGTTCCTGGTCCGCGTGGCCAAGGGCTCACACGCAGCCTTCGAGCAGACCCGCGTGAATGACGAGGTGTGGCTGCCGAGTCAACTGCGCGCGTTCATCTCGGTTCGTCTGGGATTGCTGAAAGTGCTGCGCATCGAACAGGAACTCAGCTACAGTAAGTGCCGCGACTCTCAGGCGCCGGTCAACATCTCGCAGATAGGGACCAAGTAACTGGCCTCTACGCGGTCCCCCCGATGGGCGATTGCCATCGGAACAGGAAGAAGTGGTGACCACAGAGAGCGCACCGGTAGGGTTGAAGGATCCAGTGAAAAGCTCCCTCGATGACGTTCCGGACGCCCACACCCCTGAACTCGACGGAGCTGCAATAGGGACAGCGCGAGGAGAACAGCGTCAGAATCGCGCGCATCGGACCTCTAGGCATCGGCCTTCGCCGTACTGTGGGCGGCAAGGCCGGCATGGTTTCGCGCCAGCGGCGTGCCGTAGTGAGTTTGCAGGTCGCTGCGCCGGCCGGCGGCCGGGCGGCTCGCGTCGCGCGCTGCCTTTACTTGTTCCGGTGTTCTCAGGTCGGGCTCTGACAACCTGACCCGCGCTTTCGCACGCTCAACCTGACGCTTGTGTCGCTTCAGTATTCTCTTGTCCATAACGTGTCCTTTACCCGGCCGCCGTGCAACCACCCGCCTAGGCGCTCCGACCGCCAGGTCCGCTCCCTCGCGGTCGCGGTTCGGAGCCGGCACGCAACCGCGTGAGCAAGCGGGACGATAGTGCGTCGTAGATTCCGTCGGGTGTCGGAATGAGTCGCAAACCCGGGACTGGCTCGAATTTCGCCGCGTTTGAGAAATTCGTGCCTGTCCCACCCTTCGCCCTCCGTCAGTTATACCGCTCGGAATTTGCGACGCACTGCGCTAGTTGTCCGGTTCCTCCACAAGGTCGCAGACCATGGCCTCGGTGGTAAGCATGAGAGAGGCTATCGAAGCCGCATTCTGCAATGCCGTGCGGGTCACCTTGGTAGGATCGATTACGCCGGCCTTTACTAAGTCTTCGTACTGTTCGGTGGCGGCGTTGAAGCCGAAGTTAGGATCCTGCTGATCCCTGATCTTCTGGGCCACCACAGCACCCTCTGGCCCGCAGTTAATCACGATCTGCCGGACCGGCTCCTCGCACGCGCGACGCACGATTGTGACGCCGAACTGCTCGTCGCCTTCGAGCGCGAGCTTCTGGAGCGCGATCGAAGCGCGTAGCAGGGCGACGCCTCCGCCCGGCACGATCCCTTCCTCGACGGCTGCGCGAGTGGCATGAAGGGCGTCCTCGACACGGGCCTTTTTCTCCTTCATCTCGGTCTCGGTCGCGGCGCCAACCTTGATGATCGCCACGCCGCCGGCCAGCTTCGCCAGGCGCTCCTGCAGTTTCTCGCGATCGTAGTCCGAGGTTGTCTCTTCGATCTGCGTCCGAAGCTGCTTGATCCGGCCCTCGATGCTCTTCGGCAATCCGGCGCCATCGATGATGGTCGTGGTGTCCTTGTCCACCGTGACGCGCTTTGCGCGGCCCAGATCCTCCAGGGTGACGCTCTCCAGCTTGATGCCCGTCTCTTCCACGATGGGCTTGCCGCCAGTCAGAATCGAGATATCCTCCAGCATCGCCTTGCGCCGGTCACCGAACCCCGGGGCTTTCACGGCGCAAGCAGTGAGCGTGCCGCGCAGCCTGTTCACTACCAGCGTGGCCAACGCTTCGCCGTCCACATCTTCGGCGATCACGAGCAGCGGCTTACCTACGCGAGCGATCTGCTCGAGAATCGGCAGCAGGTCCTTCATGTTGCTGATCTTCTTTTCGTGAATCAGAATGTAGGGATCCTCGAGGACGCACTCCATCCGCTCCGCGTCGCTCACGAAATAGGGCGAGAGGTAGCCGCGGTCCAGTTGCATGCCGTCCACCATTTGCAGTTCGGTGGTCATGGTCTTGGATTCCTCTACCGTGATCACGCCGTCCTTGCCCACCTTGCTCATCGCCTCGGCGATGATGTTGCCGATGGTCGAGTCGCTGTTGGCGGAAATAGTGCCGACCTGGGCGATCATGTCGCCGGCGACCGGCTTGGAGAGCTTCTTGACTTCCTCGACGGCCGTCTCCACGGCCTTGTCGATGCCACGCTTGATGGCCATCGGGTTCCCACCCGCCGTCACCGCCTTGATGCCTTCGCGGTAAATGGCCTGGGCCAGAATCGTGGCGGTTGTCGTACCGTCGCCGGCAACGTCGGAGGTCTTCGACGCCACCTCGCGCACCATCTGGGCGCCCATGTTCTCGAGCCGGTCTTTCAGCTCGACCTCCTTGGCCACCGTCACACCGTCCTTGGTGATCGTCGGTGCGCCGTATTTCTTTTGCAGAACGACGTTGCGGCCCCGAGGCCCGAGAGTCACCTTCACCGCGTCGGCGAGCTGATTGACCCCGCGCAGGATCGCCTGGCGGGACTCGTCACTATAAGTAATCTGTTTTGCCATGGATGGTTTCCTTGTCGGTTAGTGTGAACTAAGTACCTTTCTTGGCCGCGCGGGCAGCCGAACTCAGAATGCCGAGAACGTCGTCCTCGCGCATGACGATGTATTCGACCCCATCCAGCTTCGTCTCGCTGCCGGAGTACTTCCCAAAGAGGATGCGGTCGCCCACTTTGACGTCGAGGGCAACCAGCTCGCCGCTCTCGAGTCTCTTGCCATGACCCACGGCCATGACTTCTCCCTCTTGGGGTTTCTCCTTGGCGGAGTCGGGAATGATGATTCCCTTGCGCGTGGTTTCTTGTTCCTCGATCCGCTTCACCACGATGCGGTCGTACAACGGTCGAATGTTCATGATGCTATCGGATTCAAATGCACGCGTCGCACCAACGTCATCTTCCGTTGAGGCGATTCGCTCGCCAGCGAGCTGCCGGCCCCGATGGGAGTGTATGAGACGTGCGGCGGTAACGATATATGGTCAAGTGACCGCGGGCGGTCGGGGCTTTCCGGGGCTGGCTACGGCATCTTGACCAGGCCGGCAAGCCCGGCTGCGGCGGCAAGCGTGAGCGCGATTAACGTGAATACCAGCGCAAAGCCTTTCAGCCATTCGCGGCGATCGAGGTCTGTCTGCGCTTTGTATACACGCTGCTGCGCCTCCCACAGCAGATCGGCGGCCGGCGAGAGGTCGTTCATTGTTGTCCTGCTTCCCTGCGTGCACGTGTCTGGCCAGCGGCCAGCGAGCGGTCAGAGATCCTTGCGAGAGATGCCGAGCTTGCGCATGAGCGCGTTCAAGGTCGTGCGCGGCATTCCGAGACGGGCAGCAGCCTTGCTGATCACCCCTCCCGTCTCCCGCAGCACTCGGATGATGTGGTCCCTTTCCACCTGCTCCAGCGTGCTGTTACCGGCGGGTTCCGACGCATCCGGCCGTATTTCGGCCAAAGGCGCACGAAGGTTGGGACCTCGGGAGAGGATGACCGCCCTCTCAATGAAGTTCTCGAGCTCCCGGACATTTCCCGGCCACGACCAACTCACCAGGGCGCGCATCGTATCGGACGGGATCTTGTCAATCTGCTTGTTCATTTCCCGCGCGTACTTTTGTGTGAAGTGCCGGGCTAGGACTGGTATGTCCTCGGGGTGATCGCGCAGCGGCGGTGTCGTGATCGGGAAGACCTTCAACCGGTAATAGAGATCGGTTCGAAAGAGTTTGTCGCCCATCATCTGGGTCAAATTGCGGTTGGTCGCGGCGATCAGCCGAACGTCAATGGGAATCGTCCGGGTACCGCCCAGCCGCTCGAACGACTTCTCCTGCAGCGCACGCAGCAATTTAGGCTGCAAGTCCAGCGGAATGTCGCCCACCTCGTCCAGGAACAGAGTCCCCCGATGGGCCAGTTCGAAGCGGCCTAACTTCTGCGCCAAGGCGCCCGTGAAGGCTCCTTTCTCGTAGCCGAACAGCTCGCTTTCGAGGAGCCCCGTCGGAATGGCGGCGCAGTTCAAGGTGACGAAAGGCAGGTTCTTGCGAGGGCTCAGCCGGTGGATGGCCCGCGCTACCAGTTCCTTCCCGGTGCCGGTCTCACCGAGGATCAGTACGTTGGCGTCGGTAGGAGCGACCACCTCCACCTGTCGCAGAATCCGCCTTAGCGCCGCGCTGTTCCCGACCATCTCTTCGAAATTCTGCTTACCTTCGACATCTTCGTCACCGACGTTCTCGAAGTGGTCGCGCTCGCGCAGGTCCTGAACGAATGTGATCCATCGGAAAGGAGAGAGCTTCAAGACCGCGGTGGCAACCAGAACCGGAACTCGCGTCCCGTCCTTGCGCAGCAACTCTTTCTCGTATGGCGTACAGGCTCCGAACCTCAAGCCTTCTTCGTGCGCCAGATCGTCCAGCGCCGAGTATTCCGGGGGAGTAAGATCGGGCCAGTGCAGCCGTCCCGCCAGTAAGTCATCACGGGTGTAACCCACCAGTTGGAGGAACGCATCGTTCGCCTCGGGAGTGCGGTCGAACTCGCCGGAAACGATGCCGGCAATGGTCGATCCCGCGGCCACTGGACGGACGCGCGCGCGGCTGCGGCGCAACTTCTCGTCCAATTCGTGACGCTCGCTAAAGTCGCGCGCCACCCTCGCGAAACCTTGCAGTTCTCCGTTCTCATCTCTCAGGGCCACCGTGATGACATTGGCCCAGAATCGCGATCCGTCCTTTCTCAGGTGCCAGCCTTCGTTTCCGAAATGACCTTCGGCGGCCGACCGACTTAATTCCTGCTGCGGCTCCGCGCTGGGGCTCTCCGCGCTTGCACTCTCCTCGCTTGCACGCTCCTCGCGGGGATACAGAAAAGATACGTGTCTGCCGGTGGCCTCATTTGCGGCGTAGCCGTAAATGCGCGCCGCACCCGAATACCAGGCGACTACGCGCCCGCTCACGTCCAGCAGGAAAAGTGCGTAGTCTTGCACCCATGACGGGATCTGTTCCTGACCGGCCTCGGATGTCTTGTCGCGCAGGACCAGAAGGTGACGCACCGGCAACACGTTTCCCTTGGCCGTGTACTCCACGTCCCACAGGGTTCCATCCGCACCGGCCAGCCGAAGAGTGCCCTGCTGCTCGCCCTGTCCCAGAAAGGCGCTCCAGATCTCCGGAATCCGGGGCTTGAAGCTGGGATCCGCAAGATCGTCGATTCTGTGGCCGACAATCTCGTCCCGCGGGATCCCCAGCAGGCTGGCGGCGCCGGCGCTGGCCTCCCGGTAGTTGCGTTCGTCGTCCGCGATGAGAATGGGGACCGAGGGATGGTAGACGATGGCCCGAAACAACAGTTCGAGTTCTCGGGGACCGTTCTCCATGAGCCAGGCCACGCCTTGCGCCGGTGGGACTTCAGAGGCCAACGATTCTCCTTTGGAGACACGTCGAACAGTCGTTGGTTCATGCTACCACCGCCAGGATCTCGGGGCTGATCTTCCTGACCAAATGCGGTCGCGGAGGGGCGGTGAGCGATGGCCATCGGCTCGACCACATTCGGTCATGTGACCGCCCGGCGTCGGGGGCAGGCGATGCCCGCCAGCCCGCCAAACACGGGCCTTCGACCGCAGCCGTTCGATAAAAACCGGCTGTCTGGCTGCGCTCAACCGGCATCCGGAGATGGGCAACGGATTGCTCCTCGGGAGGCGTGGCAGCCGGCACCCGCGCAAAGCCCGGTTCAAGGAGAGCAGCAGCATGCGACAGAGAGTGATCCCGCTACTGGCGCCCATGACCAAGCACCGCCAGAACGGCGACGGCTGCTACCAGACCAAGGCTCGCGGCCTCGCCGTACTCAACTCTCCGCTGTTGAACAAGGGGACAGCCTTCACTGCGGAAGAGCGAAAAGCGCTGGGCCTCACGGGCCTGCTGCCGCCGGACATCAGCACGCTGGGGTCGCAAGTCAAACGCGCCTACATCCAGTACGAGCGGCTGCCGGATGCGCTGAGCAAGAACATCTACCTGACCGCCCTGCACGACCGCAACGAGGTGCTGTTCTACCGGCTGTTTTCCGAGCACCTGCGCGAAATGATCCCCATCGTCAACGATCTGACCGTCGGCATGGCCATGGAGCAGTACCACCACGAGTGCCGCCGTCCGCGCGGCGTCTACCTCTCCATCGATCATGCCGAAGCGATCGAAGAGGCCTTTGCCAACCTCGGCGCCGGCACCGGCGATATCGACCTGATCCTCGCCACCGATGCCGAGCAGATTCTGGGAATCGGCGACTGGGGAGTGGGCGGCATTGAAGTGTCGATCGGCAAACTGGCGATTTATACCGCGGCCGGCGGCGTTGACCCGACCCGTGTGATTCCCGTCATGCTCGATGTCGGCACCAACCGGGCGAGTCTGCTCGACGATCCCGCCTACATCGGGAACCGGCACGCCCGGATACGCGGAGAGCGCTACGACGCCTTCATCGACGCCTACGTCAAAGCCGTCGACAACGCTGTTCCCGAACGCTCTGTTGCAGTGGGAGGACTTCGCCCCCGGCAACGGCCGGCGCATCATCGAGAAGTACCGCGACCGGATCTGCACCTTCAACGACGATATTCAGGGCACCGGGGCGATCACGCTGGCGGCGGCGATCTCCGCGGTCCGCGTCTGCGGGACTCCGCTGCGCAACCAGCGCGTGGTCATCTTCGGCGCCGGTACGGCGGGCGTTGGAATCGCCGACCAGATTCGCGACGCCATGGTGCGCGAGGGGCTCTCCAAACAGGATGCAACCAAACGCTTCTGGTGCGTGGATCGGCAGGGATTACTCACGGCCGACATGGCCGATCGACTGCGCGACTATCAGGCGCCGTACGCCCGGCCGGCTGCCGAAAGCAAGGCCTGGAAGCGCGACGGGAATGGAGACGGCCCCAGCCTGGCCGAGGTGGTACGCCAGGTGAAACCGACCATGCTGATCGGCGCTTCTACGGTCTCCGGCAGCTTTCACGGAAGAGATCGTCAGGGAAATGGCGGCGCACACGGAGCGCCCCATCATCTTCGCCCTCTCCAACCCGCCGGCGCGGGCCGAGGCGAACCCGGCGGATCTGATCGCCTGGACCGACGGGCGGGCGCTGATCGCCACCGGCAGCCCGTTCGCCCCCATCACTTATAAGGGAGTGACGTACGTCGTCGCGCAGGTCAACAACGCCATGCTGTACCCCGGCCTGGGCCTCGGCGCCATCGTTTCGCGAGCCAGCCGGATCAGCGATGGTATGTTCGCCGCGGCAGCGGGCGCCGTGTCCAGCCTGGTGGCCGTTCGTCAGCCCGGCGCTTCGCTGCTCCCGCATATTGACGATCTGCGCAGCGTCGCGGGAACGGTGGCGGTGGCCGTCGCCGAAACCGCGGAGGCGGAGGGACTGGCCGGAGTCCACTTCGGCGACATCGTTCAGCAAGTGCAAGACGCCATGTGGCAGCCGGAGTACCGCCGGATCCAGGCATCCTGAAAGGCCCCATGAAAGAGACTTCCAGAGTCCGCAAGATCGCATTTGTCGGAGACCACCTGCCGCGCAAGTGCGGCATCGCGACGTTCACGGCCAACCTGCTCGAAGCCGTGCAAAGTGCGCATCCTTACAGCCAGTGCCTCGCCGTTTCGGTCAACGACGTTCAGGGCGGTTACGAGTACCCCGACGTGGTTCGCTTCGAGATTGAGGAGCAGGACGTGTCGTCCTATCTGCGCGCCGCGGACTTCCTCAACATCAGCAACGTGGACATAGTCTGCCTGCAGCACGAGTTCGGCATTTACGGCGGGCCCGCCGGCGGCCACATCCTGGCGCTCCTGCGCGAATTGAGAATGCCCATCGTCACGACGCTCCACACCGTTCTGCGCGACCCCAGCCCGGAACAACGGCGCGTGATGGAGGGATTGATTTCGCTCTCTACCCGGCTGGTGGTCATGGCCGAGCGTGGACGGCAGATGCTGCAGGAGATTTACCAGGCGCCGCCGGCCAAGATCGATCTCATCCCGCACGGAATTCCTGACGTGGGCTTCGTCGACCCCACCTATTTCAAGGACCAGTTCGGGGTGGAAGGCAGAGTGGTGCTGCTCACCTTCGGCCTGCTGTCTCCGAACAAGGGAATCGAGCACGTGCTCAACGCCCTGCCGCCGATCCTGGCGGAGTTCCCCGACGTGGTCTACATCGTCCTCGGCGCCACTCATCCCAACGAACTGCGCGAGCACGGCGAAGCCTACCGGCTCAGTCTCGAGATCCTCGCTCAGAAGAACAAGGTCGACAAGAACGTCATTTTCTACAACCAGTTCGTGGAGCTCGAGAATCTCAAGGAGTTCATCGGCGCGGCGGACCTGTACATAACTCCCTACATGAACGAAGCGCAGATCACCTCGGGCACGCTGGCTTACACGTTCGGCGCCGGCAAAGCGGTGGTCTCCACACCCTACTGGCACGCGGCGGAGTTGCTCGCGGAAGACCGCGGCGTGCTGGTGCCATTCGGCGACGCGCCGGCCATCGCACGTGAGGTGATAGGCCTATTGCGCGACGACGTCCGCCGCCACGCCATGCGCAAGAACGCCTACAGAATAGGCCGCGACATGGTCTGGAGCAACGTGGCGCAGATGTATATGCGTTCCTTCGAGTGCTCGCGCCTCGAAAAGGCGGCCCTGTCGCGTAAATCTCTAGCCACCAAGACGCTCGACCGGAAGCCGCGCGAACTGCCCAAGATGAGATTGAGCCATCTCTCGCGCATGACCGATTCCACCGGGGTCTTCCAGCACGCCATATTCAGCGTCCCCAATTTCTCCGAAGGCTACTGCACCGACGATAACGCCCGCGCCTTCATCCTGTCGGTGCTCCTCGGTGAGTTGGGTGACAATCCGGAACGCGCGCGGACGCTCGCTACCACCTCTGCCGCTTTTCTCCAGCACGCTTTCGATTTGAAGACGAAACGATTCCACAACCTTCTGGGCTTCGACCGGCACTGGCTGGACGAACAGGGATCGGAGGACTGTCAAGGGCGGGCGCTGTGGGCCCTGGGGATCGGGGTGGGACGTTCGCCCTACCGGAGCTTTCATATGATGGCTGGACAGCTCTTCGCGCTGGCGTTGCCCGCGTTGACGGACTTCACTTCGCCGCGGGCGTGGGCGTTCGGCCTGCTCGGCATCCACGAATACCTGCACAGGTTGAGCGGCGACAGCCTGGTCAACCAAACTCGCGAGACACTGACCAGCCGGCTCATGGAGCTCTTCGACGCCAGTGCGCGTGCCGACTGGCAATGGTTCGAAGAGGAACTGTCCTACGACAACGCGAAGCTCGCACACGCCTTGATCGTCAGCGGCCAGGCGACCGGACAACAGTTGGTGCTCGGACGGGGGCTCAAAGCCCTGCGTTGGCTCACGGAATTGCAGATGTCCGAGAAGGGCCACTTCCGGCCCATCGGCAGTAACGGATTCTACCGCCGCGGCGGCACGCGCGCCCTTTTCGATCAGCAGCCCGTTGAGGCGCACGCCACGGTCTCGGCTTGTCTCGAAGCCTATCGCGCCACGTCGGACTACTGGTGGTACGAGCACGCGCAGCGCGCCTTCGATTGGTTCGTCGGCTGGAACGATCTCGGGCTGGAACTCTACTCCCCCGAAACCGGCGGCTGCCGCGACGGGTTGCACGTAGACCGCGTCAACGGGAACCAGGGAGCCGAATCCACCCTGGCCTTCCTGCTTGCCCTGGCGGAGATGCGCCTGGCGCAGAATACGCTCACTAGCTTTAAGGATCCCATCGCAATACGCGAATAACAGAATGTCTATCCACGTCAAACGCACGTCCACCGTCCTCAGACCCGACCAGTCTCGGGTTCTTCTCCGGCCCTTCAGCCCGGGGAGTTCCGAGCGGATCGCCTGGATCATCGCCAGGATCATGACGCTTCCGGAAGAGAGTGTCGGGCCGCTCCTGGAGCAAATTGTCGCTGAGTTCTCCGAGCGGCACCAACATATCCGCGGTCTCTTCCTCGAGCGCTTCGAAGAGGTCCGCAACCTGGTGCTGACCGACCGGGAAGTGTCCGAGCCAAGGCGGCTCCTGATCGGCTCCTATTTCCTGGCCGAGTATTCCTTGGAATCCGCGGCTCTGTTCAATCCATCCATCGTTCCGCACCCTGACCAGACCGATCTGCCGTCCGGCGCGGTACGTTTCATTCTCAGCCTGCGCGCCACCGGGGAGGGACACATCTCCTCCGTCGTTTTCCGGGACGGCATCATCCACGCCGATCGACGTATCGAGGTATTGACGCCCACTGGATTCCTAACCGAACCGCGCCAGATCCCCAACCCGCTGTATGACAAGGCGCTATTTGCGCGGAAGCTCTCTGAACTGAAATTGGCCGGCGAGTTTACGCGCCGGGTCATGAACGGACTCGGAGAATCGTTCGCGCTCGAAGAGCTTCGCGCCGCCCTCAAGGCCGAACAGTTCCGCTTGCCGGACGGAATGAGTCCGGAAGATCAGAACGCTTCGCAGGGGATTTGGATGTTGGCGCGGTCCAATTACGAAGTGCAGTTCGAGCCCGAACAGCAGATATCCGAGCGCATCATCTTCCCCGTCACGCCATCCCAACGCAACGGCATCGAAGATGCCCGCTTCGTCCGCTTTCAGAACGACGACGGCACCCACGTCTACTACGCCACGTTCACCGCGTACGACGGCAAGATCGTGGTGCCGGAACTTGTGGAGACCTCCGACTTTCTCCTCTTTCGCTTCAGAACCTTGAACGGTCCGGCCGCGGAGAACAAAGGCATGGCGCTGTTCCCACACAAGATCAACGGCCTCTATGCCATGCTCTCCCGCCAGGACAACGAGAATATTTACCTGATGTTTTCCGACAACATCCACTTCTGGAACGAGCGTCAGGTACTCCTCAGGCCGACTTTTCCGTGGGAACTGGTCCAGCTCGGGAACTGCGGATCTCCGATCGAAACCGATGCCGGATGGTTGGTCCTCAGCCACGGCGTCGGCCCCATGCGAAAGTACTCCATCGGCGCGTTCCTCCTCGATCGCGACGATCCTTCCAAAGTGATCGGCCGTCTCCGGGAACCCTTGCTCACGCCGAACCAGAGCGAGCGCAAAGGCTACGTGCCCAATGTCGTCTATACCTGCGGCGCCCTGGTCCACAACGGCGAGTTGATCATTCCCTACGGCATGGCCGATCACAACACGGGTTTCGCAACCGTGGCGCTCGCTGACGTGCTCTCTGCCATGACTACATGACCTCGCCAAAAGCGAGTGGCCATCCTGTCGCCCGTAGCCTGGCGAACGCCTCCCCGGCAGTACGGCGCGTGGGAGACGGTGGCCAGCAACATCGCCGAGGGACTGGTCGCCCGTGGCTGGGACGTGACGCTGTTCGCCACCCGGGATTCCGTGACCCGCGCTCACCTGCATGCCGTTGTGGACCGCGGGTATGAAGAGGATCCCTCGGTCGATCCCAAAGTCGCCGAGTACCTTCACATCTCCGAAGCTTTCGAACACGCCGCCGAGTTCGACCTCATCCACAGCAATTACGATTTCATGGCGCTCGCCTACACCCGGCTGGTGAAGACGCCGGTTCTGACTACCATCCACGGATTCTCGTCGCCGAAAATCATGCCGGTCTACGAGAAGTATCGCGACGGCTACTTTGTCTCCATCAGCGACTCCGATCGCGCGCCGGGGCTGAATTACGTGGCGACAGTCTACAACGGAATCGATCTCTCGCTGTACCCGCTCCAGGATCGGGGCGGCGATCACCTGGTTTTCCTCGGCCGGATTCACCCTGACAAGGGCGTCCACCTGGCGATCGAAGTTGCGCGCCTCAGCGGGCTTCCGCTGCTCATCGCGGGCATCGTCCAGGACCGGACGTACTTCCGGGAGCAGGTGGAGCCTCACCTTGACGAGACCATCCGCTATATCGGGCCGGTCGACGTCGCGGGCAAGAATGAGCTCTTCGCGCGTACACGGGCGCTGCTCCACCTGAACACGATCCCGGAGCGGTTCGGACTGGTCCTGGCGGAAGCCAACGCCGCCGGCGTGCCCGTCATCGCCATGGACCTCGGCTCCTGCCGCGAGGTGATCGAAGACGGGCAGACGGGTTTCCTGGTCAACGACGTCGGGGAGGCCGCGAAGGCCGTGCTCCGCGTCCCGGAGATCGATCGCACCGCTTGCCGCCAGCGGGTTGAGCGGTGCTTCTCCATCGAAGCAATGGTCAAATCCTACGAGCGGGTTTACGCGACGATTTTCGATCTCGAAGCGAAAAGGCAATCATGAAGCAGGACATCGTCAGACGATACCCCGGCAACCCCATCCTCACCAAAGCCGCTATCCCCTACCCGGTAGAGACCGTTCACAACGCGGCGGTTGTGAAGCACGGGGACGAGTACGTCATGCTCTTCCGTTCCCACCTCCGCACCGGACGGTCCATCATCGGTCTGGCGCGCAGTCCCGACGGATTCCACTTCACGGCCGGTCCCGAGCCCTTTCTGACGCCTGCGAGCGACGGCCCTTTTGCGGCCTACGAAGAGTTCGGAGTCGAGGATCCGCGTGTGACCCTGCTCGAAGGGGAGTACGTCATCACCTACAGCGCCTATTCCCGAAATGGAGTCCGGATCGCGCTCGCCAGGACGAAAGACTTCCGCCAGGTGGAAAGGGTCTCGCTCATCACCGAGGCCGACTATCGCAACGTGGTGATCTTCCCCGAGAAGTTCGACGGCCTCTACGCCCGCCTTGACCGCCCGCATTCGGAAATCTCTCCCTGGTCGATTTGGATTTCCTACTCTCCGGACCTGCGCTTCTGGGGCGAATCGCAGCTCATCATGAAGCCCGTGCAGTATCACTGGGACGAGATGAAGATCGGTCCCGGCGCGCCGCCGATCAAAACGAACCAGGGATGGCTCTCGATCTATCACGGCGTTTTCGAGACTATGGACGGATCGGTCTACCGCCTGGGCGTCGCTCTTCACGACCTCCACGACCCGGCGAAGATCGTCGGCGTGGGGGATTCCTGGATCCTGCAGCCGGAGGATCCCTGGGAGATCACGGGCTACGTTCACAACGTCGTGTTCACCTGCGGTGCCGTTGCGGAGCCCGACGGAACCGTGAAGATCTACTGGGGAGGCGCGGACACCGTAATGTGCGTCGGCGAAGCGAACCTCTCCGATCTGGTCTCCTTGTGCCTCAACCGCGGCAGGCCCGCCAAATGAGATTCCAGAGGACGACGGGCCGGCCTTCCCCAGGCGCCCAGGACCGGACGCTGACGCGATTCCCGAGCAAGGCGAATGGGATTCCGGGGTACGCGTGTCTTGCCCCCTGGGCTTGCAGCGCGATTCCGGTACGTTCGGCCTCGGACCGGCGCTAATGTAGTGCGTCGTAGATTCCGTCGGGTGTCGGAATGAGTCGCAAACCCGGGACTGGCTCGAATTTCGCCGCGTTTGCGAAATTCGTGCCTTGGCAGCGTTGTTTACCAGCCCATCGACCGTGCCGAAGCGTTGCACGATGGCCTGCACTGTCTGTTGTACCGCGGCGATATCGGTCAAGTCGCAGTGGTAATAGACCGGCGCCGTCGCACCCGCCAGGGTCAGCCTCTCGACGAGCGTCCCCGCCGCGTCGTCCTGAATATCCAGGAAGGCCACTTGGGCATTCTGCATCGCGAATGCTTCTACAATCGCCTCGCCGATGCCACTTGCGCCACCGGTGACGACAATGACGCGACCACTAAGGCTTGGGTAGGTAGCGAATGCTCCAGTTCTGTCCATGGCGTGGTTTCCTTGTTCTAATGTAGAAGAAATGAAGCTACTACGGTTTGGAAATCCCGGCGCCGAGAAGCCGGGAGCGCTCGATGCCGACGGAGGACTTCGCGATCTTTCCGGCGTTGTCTCCGACATCGCAGGTTCGTCCTTGCTTCCCGAATCCCTGGCGAAGCTGCGCCAGCTCAACCTCGCAACCCTGCCGCTTGTTTCAGGCTCGCGCCGGCTTGGTCCTTGCGTGGGTTCCGTGGGCAAGTTCATCTGTATCGGTCTCAATTACTCCGATCATGCCGCCGAGTCCGGCATGGCGGTTCCAGTTGAGCCCGTCGTGTTCATGAAGGCAACCTCCGCGATATGCGGCCCGAACGACGACGTCATGATCCCGCGAAATTCTCGGAAGACGGATTGGGAGGTCGAGCTGGGCTTTGTCATCGGAAAAGAAGCGAAGTACGTCAGCGAAGACGATGCCCTCTCCCACGTCGCGGGATATTGCGTGGTCAACGACCTTTCCGAGCGCGCGTTTCAACTCGAAGGAACCGGGCAGTGGGTCAAAGGAAAGAGCGCGGATACGTTCGGGCCCATTGGCCCCTGGCTGGTCACGGCGGATGAAGTCCCCAATCCACAGAACCTGAACCTCTGGCTCGAGGTCGACGGGCACCGGTATCAGAATGGCTCCACCAGCACGATGGTCTTTGGCGTCGCCCATCTGGTCAGCTACCTGAGCCGCTTTATGAGCCTTCAGCCCGGCGACCTCATCTCTACAGGAACCCCGCCGGGAGTGGGGCTCGGACAGAAGCCTCCGGTCTATCTCCGCGAAGGCAACGTCATGACCCTCGGCGTTCAAGGACTGGGGGTACAGCGTCAAAGAGTCGTTCCGTTCGCGGCTGCTTAGCCGCGGCCGGCCCCTACAGCCAGCTTCCGCGCTCGCCCAAGCTGTCGATGACCTGGGAAAGCCGCGCCGCCCCGTTTTCCCAGTTCAGTTGGAGCGCGCGCTCGGCGGTCTTGGCATCGCCGCGCGAGATGGCCTCGATAATGGACTTGTGCTCCGCAACGGAATCCGCCAACTGATCGATGATGGACGAGGCGTACAGGCGCCAGTAGCGCTCGGTTTGCGGTTGGATGGTGTTGTGCAGATCCAGGAGCCGCGGGCCGGCGCACGCCTCTACGATGGAGCGATGAAAGGTCCGGTCCAGGTCGAACGTGCGAATGGGATCGCGCCGGTGGGCCCGGGCCAATTCCTCCAGTCCGGCATTGAGCGATTCGAGGCGCTGGACGATGCGGTCGCGGTCGGAGCCAGGCAGTTGGGCGGTAAGCCGCCCTGCTAATCCCTCCACCAACCCCACAATGCTGTACAACTCGCGCGAATCCTCTTTGGTCAGCGGCGCCACCAGCATCCGCTGTTTGCTCCCGGTCCCGGCGCCGTTGACCAGTCCTTCTCGCTGCAGCAACTGGAGGGCGCCGCGAACCGGCGTCCGGCTGACGCCCAGCCGCTCGGCCAGCTCCGTCTCGATGATCCTGCTGCCCGGAGACAACTGGCCCGAGACGATCATCTCGCGCAACCGCTCGAAGGCCAGCGTCAGGCTGTCTCCGCGATTGGGCTGACCGTTCCGGCGCGCCCCCTGATTCGAAACTGCAGGATTCGTACGTTTCGTTGTCACGACTCCATTTACATATAACACCAACCGCTCGATGCGGTGTCGGCCCGCTCCCAAAAAAAGGGCCCGCGCCCCGGGATCTCCGTGGGACGAGATCCCGTGTAGCGCGGGCTCCACGAAGCGGTTCGAGTTCCGGTTAGAACTCGATGTTCGCCCGCAGTTCGATGCGGCGGGGTCCAGGGCCACTGGCCGCGCTGAAGGAGCCGAGCTCATGCCCGGTTCCGAAGCCGCTCCCCAGGACGCTGTTGTGGGAGCTGAACCCGTTATTGTTGCCCCACCCGAACGTCGGATGATTGAGGACGTTCAGAAACTCGGCCTGCACCAAAGAATCGTGCCCTGCTCGTTTCCTCGCGTTGAGGCCCGTTAGCCACACGGCCGAGCCAAGGGCCTCCCGTCGCGGAACCGCGCGCCAAACACACCTACCGCAGCCACGTCTGAGTCCGCCCGCGCCGGCAGGCACGGGTGGGGCAGGACTCCACCAGTCCTGCGGCCGGCGTCCGGCGCGGCTCTGCAGAGGGACTTGCAGAAATCGCTGGGCAAGCTGAAGCATACCCCACGTGGGGCCGTAAACCGTTGATGCGCCGTGTAGGACATGCTTCAGCTTGTCCCTTCCGCGGCGGTAGTGCGATTTCTGCAAGTCCCTCTGGAGAGCCGTCCACGCCGGCTGCCCCAGGAGCGTCTGCGCCACGCTCAGAACCGCGGCAGGGTGCGCAGAACGGACGTCGTGTCGCCATGCCCGGGCAGGTCCGCGTGCGCGATCACGCGCCAATCCGAATCGAGCGCGCCGATGTAGCGTCCGTCGAGCAGGATGACGTAGCAGGATCTGCCCGGATACCACAGCGCGCGGTACGGCGGCCGCGCGCGTTCCCGAGCCGCGGGACCCAGTTTTTGCACCACCGAGGCGTAGTTGTCGCCGGCCGCGAGCCCCAGCCCCGACCCGGCGCGCTGCAGCGAGAGGAACCGGGCCAGCACAACCAGCAGCAGGCCCGCCATCAAAACCCACGCCAGCGCCGTCACAAGCCGCCGGTCGCGAGACTTCGGAGCTTCCCTTCCCGAAACCTCGCCGAATCCGCTGCCAGGCGCCACCGGCATCTCCACCACCCGCCGGCCGCAAGCCTGCAGCCTGCCCGCCTTGTACTCCAGTTCCTGCCGCAGCGAGACCGCCAGCAGCGGGTCGTCCGCGCCCGAAATCTCCGCTATCAGCCGCTTCGGAATCCAGACCTCCAGATCGGTCTTGAGATTGGAGACCAGAACCTCCGGGCCAGCCGTCTTCCGCACCCGCCACTCGTTGTGCTCGACGTTAAGAATAGGAGGATACAGCGCGAAGGACCGCCGCTTGAGCGCCCCAAACTGCAACGGCATGGACAAATGGTACAACACCCGCGGGCTCACATAAACCCGAGTTGCCCGGCGATGGCGGCCAGGTCTTCGGGCCGCACTCGGATGGGCTGGCGCATCTGGTCCGGGCCAGCGCGCTCGTCGAAGGCCTGAAACAGGGCCATCTTGGCGACCGCGTACCGCTCAGTGGAGTTGAGCTCTCGCGGGCTGGCCTCGAGCGCCGCATCCGAGACCAGCACGGCCACCGAGGAGTAGGTCCGCCGGTCGGCCGAAACCTGGAAAACGTACTCGGTCCCCCGGTGCCCTTCGTAGAAGTATTGGTACACGTACCCGCTGGCTGCGGAATAAGTCTTCAAACGGCGCACGGCGGGCGCGCCCGCGAGCGGCGGCGGTTGTCCCTTTCTTACCAGTCTGCGCAGCCAGGCGAGCATCGCGGCCTCTTTGCACGGCCAACCCCGTGGGGCGGACCCCCTGGTCCGCGGCCGACGGAAAGCGGGTCCGGGGGGACCCGCGCGGACCAAGCATAGGCGCGAAAGTAAGAGGTCGCCGCGAGCTTGAACCGTGGCGCAGACTCTTAGTCTGCAGCGTCGAGACTCTTCTCGACGCGAAAAACCGGCCTCGACACGAATGTCGAGGCGGCAGGCAGGAGTGCCTGCGCCACGGAAACTGCCCGCCGGGGCCTTACTTTAACGCCTATGCGCGGACCAAGCGGTCCGCCCCACACCGCGATCTTCTCATACTCCGCGCACCTCGGCGTACAATCTGAGTGAGCGATGCTTCGCTGCACTTGGCTGGTTCTGACGGTTGCCTTCGCCCTGGGCGCGCAGGAAGCGTCGCCTCCGCCGCCCGCCGTCCTGAAGTACACGGGCACTCCGATACGCGTCCCCGTCGAGTGCTCCCAGGACGACCTGCGGGCGCTCGGCCTGACCTGTCCCGCAGCCCGCCCCTGCCCGGTTTACCTCGAGCTCGACTCCATCGACTCGACGGGCAGCGGCCTGTTCATCGCCGGAAACCTGCATGCGGAGGACGCCACGCTGTCCTCCATTCTGCTCGCTAGCGACGACGGCGGCGCCACCTGGCGCGAACCGGCCGCGCGCGTCCGGGGCGCCGGTCTGGATCTGATTCAGTTTCTCGACTCCGAAACCGGATGGGCCGGCGGCGAGTCGCTCGGCGCGATCCCGCGCGACCCCTTTCTGTTGCTGACTCACGACGGCGGAAAGACCTGGGAAAGCCGCCCCGTCTTCGCCGAGAGCCGCACCGGAGCGATCGACTTCTTCCACTTCGACTCCAAGGAGCACGGCCGCCTGTGGATCGGCCGGCCGCTCTCGGGCGAGGCCGGCAGCCGTTACGAAACCTATGAGTCCCAGGATGGCGGCCAGACCTGGACGCTCGGCGACTCCGGAGACAAACCGTTCCCGAAAGGCTCGCGTCCCGCCCCCTCCGGCGACTACCGGCTGCACGCGGACCGCGCCACCCGCGCCTACCGCGTCGAGCGCCACGCGCCGGCAGGCTGGCGTCCCGTGGCCAGCTTCCTGGTGCGAGCCGGCGAGTGCCGGGAGCCGGAGTTGCCGCCTGCGCCGGAACCGGAGCCGCCGCCTGCCGCCCCGGGGGAGGCCCGGCCATGAACCACGATCCCGTCGAGCTCGAGCTCTTTCGCAACCTGCTGGTCTCGGTGCCCGAAGAAATGGGCGCCGTCCTGCGCCGCACCTCCTATTCGGCCAACATAAAAGAGCGCCGCGATTACTCCTGCGCGGTGTATGACGCCCGGGGCGAGACCGTCGCCATGGGCGACCACATGCCCGTCCACCTCGGCGCCATGCCGCTCTCCGTCCGCCACGTCATGGACGCGTACCGGCTCGCGCCCGGTGACGTCGCCATCGTCAACGATCCTTTCGCCGGCGGCACGCACCTGCCCGATATCACCGCGGTGGCGGCCGTCTACATCGAGGGCGTCGAAGAGCCGGCGTTCTATGTGGCCAACCGCGCCCACCATTCCGACATCGGCGGCATGAGCCCCGGATCGATGCCGCTGGCGCGCGAGATCTACCAGGAAGGGCTGCGCATCCCGCCCTCGCTGCTGGTTCGCGGCGGCCGGCTGGACGAGGACCTGCTGCGCCTCATCCTCGCCAATGTGCGCACCCCCGAGGAGCGGCGCGGCGATCTGCTGGCCCAGTGCATGGCCATACGCCGAGGCCAGACCCGCCTGGCCGAAATCGCCGCGCGATACGGGATCGAAACCGTCCGGCGCAACATGGGCGCGCTCCAGGACTATAGCGAGCGCATGATGCGCGCCGCGCTGGCAGCCCTGCCCGCGGGCACCTACCGCTTCGAAGATTGGCTCGACGACGACGGCGTTTCGAAACGCCCCGTGCGAATCGCGGTTTCGGTGACGCTCGATGGCGGCTCCGCTGTCGTCGATTTCACCGGCTCCGATCCCCAGGCGCAAGCCCCCGTGAACGCCAATTACGCGGTCGCCGTCTCGGCCTCCATGTACGTGTTCCGCTGCCTGATTGCCGCCGACGTGCCGTACACCGCCGGATTGCTGCGCCCCATCCGCGTGGTCGCGCCCGAAGGCAGCGTGGTCAATGCACTGCCGCCCGCGGCCATGGCGGCGGGCAACGTCGAGACCTCTCAGCGCATCGTGGACGTCCTGCTGGGCGCGCTGTCGGCTGCCGCCCCGGACCGCATCCCGGCCGCCAGCTCCGGCACCATGAACAACCTCAGCCTGGGCGGATGGGACGCCGTTCGCAACCGCCCCTTCGCCTACTACGAGACGGTCGCGGGAGGCATGGGCGCCTCGGCCGCGGCCCCCGGCCTGGATGCCGTGCATACGCACATGACCAACAGTTGGAACACGCCCGCCGAAGCGCTGGAACACCAGTATCCGCTGCGCGTGCGCGCCTACCGGATCCGCGAGGGTTCGGGCGGCGCCGGCCGTCATCGCGGCGGAGACGGCATCGTGCGCGAGATCGAGCTGCTCGCGCCCTCCCAGCTCACGCTGCTCTCGGACCGCCGCAAGCGCGGTCCCTACGGACTCCGCGGCGGCCGGCCCGGCAAGCCCGGCCGCAATTCGCTGCTGCGCCGCGGTCGCGTCATCCGTCTTCCCGGCAAAGTGGCCCTCGATACGCGCGCGGGCGATGTACTGCGCATCGAGACGCCCGGCGGTGGCGGCTACGGCGATCCGTTATCATGAATGATTCTGGAGGTCCTTTGAGTTCACCCGCAGATTCCGCCGCTGTCGAGGCGCGCCGCGTGGCCACCCGCCGCAAGGGGATTGCCATGATGGCGGCTTGCACGGTGCTTTTCGCCGCCGGACAGATCCTCATCAAGATGGGCGCCGACCGGTTGGTCAACCCGACGCTGTGGTCGACCTTTCTTGGCTTCTTCACGGTGCCTCAGCTATTCGCCGGTTATTGCCTGTACGCGGCCATGACCGTGCTGTTCGTCTTCGCGCTGAAGGACGGCGAGCTCTCCATCCTGTACCCGATCATTTCGCTGACCTACGTGTGGGTGGCGGGCCTCTCCATCTGGCTCTTTCACGATTCGTTCAACTGGTTGAAGGTGGTCGGCGTCGTGACCATCGTGAGCGGCGTCGGAGTTTTGGGAAAGGACGCGCACAAATGAGAACGCCCCTTTCGTCGATGCTGCTCGTGCTGGCGGCCTCGTTTCTGGGCTCGATCGGCGCGGGTTTCCTCAAGGCCGGCGCCGCCAAGCTCCACGGAGGCATGCGCTACCTGTTCCTGAATTTCAAGCTCGCGGTGGGCGTCGCGATCTTCGTCGCGTCGTCCGTGCTCTACGTGATCGGGATCAAGCACGGCCAGCTCAGCGTGCTCTATCCGCTGGTCTCGCTGAGCTACATCTGGGCTCTGGTGTGGGCCCGCATCTTTTTCAAAGAGAAGTTCACGACGCGCAAACTGGCCGGCCTCTGCCTGATCCTGCTCGGCATTCTCTTTGTGGGGCTCGGGAACAGGTAGGCCCTGGATCGTGGCGCGGACTCTTAGTCTGCAGCGTCGAGACTCTTCTCGACGCGAAAACCGGCCTCGACACGAATGTCGAGGCGCCGGGCAAGAGCGGCGGCACAAGAACGGTACGTGATTGTCTTGTTTTAACGCCTATCAAGCGGACCCCAGGGGGTCCGCCCCACCCGGCGTTCACCGGCGGCCGGCAATGTCTTGGACGTTCCCGCCCCACTTCTGCGCCCTCCGAAGCTGGTCCTACGCCGGCTTCGGCGCTCGCGGGCCCAGGGTGTCGCGCACCTTGGCCGCCAGAGAGTGCGGAGAGAAGGGCTTCTGCAGATAGGCCACTTCGCCGGCCAGCCCGCCCTCCCCGGCGATCAACTTGTCCGCGTAGCCGGACATGAAGAGCACCTTGATCGAAGGCCTCAGCGCGGTCAACTTCGTGGCCAGATCCGGACCGGCCATGCCGGGCATCACCACGTCGGTCACCATCATGTGCACCGGCCCGGTGTAGATGGAGCAGAGCTGCAGAGCGTCCGCGCCGCTGGCGGCTCCCAGAACCTTGTATCCGTAGCTCTCGAGAACCTCCATCGCCAGGTGCCGGACCTCGGCCTGATCCTCCACCACCAGCAGGGTCTCATCGCCGCTCAGGTCCACGGCCGGCGCTTTCGAAACCTCCGCGAAGGCGACCTCGCCCGCGGCGCGCGGCACGCAGATGTGGAACGTGGTGCCCGCGCCGGGTTCGCTGTGGACCCAGATGTGCCCGCCGGCCTGCTTCACGATCCCGTACACCGTCGAGAGTCCCAAGCCGGTTCCCTTCGCCTTCTCCTTGGTAGTGAAGAACGGCTCGAACAGGTGGCTGCGGGTGTACTCGTCCATCCCCGAGCCGGTGTCGCCGACCGCCAGCTCCACATAGGAGCCGCCGGCCAGCTCCGGGCGGCTGTCGCCGGCCGTGAAGTCGCGGGTCTCGATGATCAGCTTGCCTCCGTGCGGCATGGCATCGCGCGCGTTGACCGCCAGGTTCATCAGGACCTGGTTGATCTGGTTGGGATCCGCGAGCACCTTTCCGCAGGCTTCCAGGCGGACGATCAGATCGATGTCCTCGCCGATCAGGCGGCCGATCATGGTCTGCACGTCCTGGATCACCAGGTTGAGGTCCAGCACCTTGGGCTGCACCACCTGCCGCCTGCCAAAGGCCAGCAGTTGCTCGGTTAAGGCCGCGGCCCGCTTCGCCGCCTTCTGGATCTCACCCACGGAGGTCGCCAGGAAGCCATCCGGGGGCAGCTCTTCGAGCACCAGTTCGCCGCAGCAGAGGATGACGGTCAGCAGGTTGTTGAAGTCGTGGGCCACGCCTCCGGCCAGCCGCCCGATGCTCTCCAGCCGCTGCGCTTGCAGGAACTGATCCTGCAACCGCCGGTACTCGGTAACATCCTGCGCGGTCCCGATCACGCGGCGGACGCCGGACTCGTCGACCTCCATCTCCCCGTGCTCGCGGACCCACCTCAGGGTGCCGTCGGGGCGAACGATGCGGTGGTCCACCCGGAATGGCTTGCCGCTTTCGATGCTGGCGGCGATGGCGGCCGCGACCGCCTCGCGATCCTCCGGGTGGACGGTTGCGGGAATGGTCTGCGACGTCGGGGTGAAGGACTTGCGGGAGACTCCCCAAATGCGGTACAGCTCGTCCGACCAGCGAAAGGGCTCGCTGGATTCCGCGGCCAGACTCGCCGTGGATGCCTCCCAGCTACCCAACTCCGCAATCCGCTGGGCGCGTTCCAGCCAGGCCTCGCTCTTCCGCAAAGCGTCTTCGGCGTGCTTGCGCTCGGTGACGTCCTGCGCCACTCCCAGCACCTTGCTGGGAATGCCGTCCGTGCGGGAGAACACCATGTCGCGGCAGTGCACCCAGCACCAGTGGCCGTCGGCGTGCCGCATGCGGTACTCGATTTCGAGGGTTTCCCCGTCCGCGGCGGCGAGGCAGCGGCGGTAGTGCGCCGCCACCGCGGACGCATCCTCCGGATGCAGGATCTCGCCCATCAGGTCGGCCCCCAGCTTCTGCGCACGGTCGAAGCTGTATCCCAGGAACTCGGTCACGTGCCGGTTGGCAAAGGTATTCCGCCCTTCCACCAGGTCGTAGATGTAGAGCAGGTCCGGAGTGGCGTTGAGGATGCGGTGGACCAGGCGCCGGCTGGCGTCGAGTTCCTCTTCCATCTTCTTGCGCTCCGTAAAATCCATGTGGGAACCGAGCACCCGGCGCGGGTGCCCTTGGGAATCGAACAGGAGCGCACCCCGGGCGAGAATCCAACGGTAGCTTCCGTCCTTGTGCCGCAGCCGGAAGTCCGACTCGAATTCGGGCGAGGTCGCATTCAATGCCTTGATCACCGCCGTGGCTCGCTCGCGGTCCTCGGGGTGGAGCCGGTTCTCCCACTCCTCGATGGTGTTGCCGATCTCGCCAGGCCCAAAGCCGAGCTGCGCCTTCCACTCCGGCGAGTAGTAGACCTGCCCGGATCGAAGATCGTAGTCCCACAGCCCGGTCTTGGAGACCTGGACCGCCAGGTGCAGCCGCCGTTCGCTTTCCCGCAGTGCCTCTTCGGCGCGCTTCCGCTCCGTAACGTCGCGGAAGTAAACTAGCGAGCCATCCTCGCCCAGGTAGCGGAAGGGCTCCGCCGTCACCTCGACATCGATCGGAGCGCCGTCCAGCCTGAGGAACCGATGCTCCACGGCCGGCCCGCGCCGCTTCTCTTCCCGGACCTGCCGCATCCTCTCGCGCACCAGGGCGTGGCAATCCGAATCGATCCGCTCCAGCACGGGCCGCGACAGCAGCTCGTCCTCGGACTTCGCGCCGAAGGCGGTTACCGCAGCCGGGTTGACGTATCGGAAGCAGCCGCCCGTTTGTACGAAAATCGCCTCGGGCGCGGTCTCCACCGCCAACCGGAACCGCTCCTCGCTCTCGATCAGCGACCTTTCGGTCTTCTTGCGGTCGGTGATGTCGACGATGACGATCAGGACGCCGACCGCCGATCCGTCCCCGTTGAAAAGGGGCGCGGAACTGAGGCTGACTTCGATCGGGGAGCCGTCCTTCCGTACGCGCCTGGCTTCGAGGCCGCTCAGGCCCCTGTCGGGCAGCGCTCGCTTCCAGAGCTGCCGGCCGGCCGCGCGCTCCTCTTCGGGAAAAATGGCGTCCGGCGCGGGGCAGCCAAGAACTTCCTGCGCCGTCCAGCCGTAGATGCGCTCGGCGGCCTTGTTGCAGAGCTGAACGCAGCCTTCCAGGTCCAGGACCACGATGCCGGTCGGGGCGGCCTCGATGACCGCTTCCAGCTTCTGCTTGGCCTGCCGCAGCTCTTCCTCCATCAGCTTGCGTTCGGTGATGTCGCGAACGATGGTCTGCAGGAACTTGGCGCCGTCCACGTCGATCGTCCTGGTGCTGGCCTCGACGGGAAAATCCGTCCCGTCCCGGCGGCGGTGACGGGTCTCGATCACTCGCCCGTCCGCTTCGAACCCCGCGGGCGGCCGTCCCTCCGCTTCGCCCTGGGGCACTTGCCACAGGTCGGCGAGGCGCTTGCACAGCAGGTCCTCGCGGCTGTAGCCGTACGACGCGGCGGCACGTGCGTTGGCCTCGATGATGCGCCCTTCCGTATTCGTCAGGAGAATGATGTCGTTGGTGTAGTGGCTGAGGTAGTCGAAATGCCCCGCTAGGGCACGCCGTTCCAGTTCGGCCTCATAGGCCTGCTTGTAGAACTTTAGCCGCTGGTGACGCCACAACACACCCAGGCCGAAAGCCGCCGCCGCGATCAGCGCCGCCATTCGAAGTGCAAGGCTGGCGGACTGCTGCCGCAAGGGGATCTCGACCTGTTCCAGATCCATCTCCGCCACTATGGACCAGTCGGTGGCCGGAACCTTGCGCATCGCGGCCAGGACAGGAACCCCGCGGTAGTCGAGTCCGTGCATCGTCCCCCCGCGTTCCAGTTCGGCTGCCGCGGCCGCCGAAAGGGCTATCCCCGCGGGCACCCGCTCGGCGCCGCCCTGGCCGCCGGCATCGCTCAACGGTAGCTGGTTCGCTCCCTCCCGCCGCAGCAGCAGGATATCGCCGTTCGCGCCCGCAATCGGCCAGGACTCGATGAGAGGATACAGCGACCTGCGGGCGTCGATTCCCAGAACCAGGGTTTCCGTGCCCGGACGGCCGGCGGCCAGCGGGATGACCAGGCCAATGTCGATGCCCTGGCCTCCCGGAAGGTCTGCCAGCACGACGCCGCCGGCGCGGCGAGCCTGCTCGGAGAGCGTGGCGTAAAGCTCCGGGGATCCGGCTGCTCCGGCGGCCACGCGGATTCCCCCCGCGCTGTCGACCAGAACGGCGTTGGCGTATACCGCCGCCTTCGAGCCCTCTATCCATTGGCGCACGGCGGCGGCCGCGGCCGCCTCGTCCGCCCCTTCGATCGCGTGAACGGCGGAGGGTGACGCGGCCTGGGCCGCGATGACGCGGGCGTCCTTGAATCGCTCCTCCCGCCACGCAGTAACCTGGCGGACCTTCGCGTCCGCGATGGCGGACAGATGGGCCCCTATCTCCCGTACGATTGCTTCGCGCTCGTAAAGGAAGTAACGGTAGCTCGCTCCCGCGAGGCCCGTGGCCACCAACAGGAAGGCCGCCAGGGGAGCGAAGAGCCCATGGCTCCAGGCCTGGCCCGGCCGGCTCGATCCCGCGGGGCGGCTGCCAGGATCTGCGCGCTCATGGAACAATGTCTGCACGGTGCGGTTGCCAGAAACCCACTCAAAAGAGCGAAAAGCATTATAACCCGGTTTTGCCTTGCCAGCTATTAGTTACACGCTCCCCTTGTCCACCGGCGCCGGAAACACGGTAGAATTCCTTAAGTACAGGGAGCACTGAAAGTGAACAGACAGGACTTTGGAAAGACCCCGGACGGTACGCCCGTCGAACTCTACACGCTGGCGAATTCTGGCGGCGTTGAATGCCACGATCATGACCTATGGCGGGACCGTCGTCTCGCTCAGCACACCGGACAGCCACGGCCGCCCCGGCGACATCGTGCTGGGCTTCGACACCCTCGACGCCTACTTCGGCAGTGGGAATCCGTTCTTCGGAGCCATCATCGGACGGTACGGCAACCGCATCGCCAAGGGCCGCTTCACGCGTCGGCGGCGTCGAATGCAAACTGGCGCAGAATAACGGCGAGAATAACCTGCACGGCGGCCCGCAAGGGTTCGACAAGGTCGTGTGGCGGGTCAAGGATGCCGGCCCCCAGTCCCTCGAACTCGGCTATCTGAGCAAGGACGGAGATCAAGGGTTCCCCGGCAACCTCGACGTCACGGTCCGCTACACTCTGACCGACGCCAACGAGCTCGGAATCGATTACAGCGCCACGACGGATCGGGAGACCATCGTCAACCTCACCAATCATTCCTATTTCAACCTGGCCTGCGAGGGCGACAACCAGGGCCATCTGATGAAGCTCTTTGCCGACCGCTTCACGCCCGTCGATGCCAACCTCATCCCCTTCGGCGAGTTGCGCAGCGTGGCCGGTACGCCCTTCGACTTCCGTCAACCCACTGCGATCGGCGCACGGATCGACCAGGACGACGAGCAACTGAAACGCGGCGGGGGATACGACCACAACTTCGTTCTCAACCGGAGTGGCGAGGGCCTGTCCCCGGTAGCGAAGGTCGTCGACCCGAAAACCGGCCGCATCCTCGAGGTGTTCACCACCGAGCCGGGCGTCCAGTTCTATTCCGGGAATTTCATCGGCGACCTGAAGGGCAAGGGCGGCAGGATGTACGGGAAGCGCTCGGGCTTCTGCCTCGAGACGCAGCACTATCCCGATTCGCCGAACAAGCCGAGTTTCCCGACTACGGTCCTCAAACCTGGCCAGCGCTACCACACCGAGACGGTTCACAAATTCTCGGCGGCGTGAGCGTAGCCACCCCTGCGGCCTGAATCGCAGCCGCGGCAGGCGGGACTTCGCGACAGGACTCCCGCCTCGCCCCGCGCCCCCTTGCCTCCGGCGCGATTCGCAGCCGCGACAGGCCGGACCTCGCGACAGGACTCCCGCCCTCGCCCCGCCCCCCCTTGCCTCCGGCGCGATTCGCAGCCGCGGCAGGCGGGACTTCGCCGCGCCGCAGCAGGCCGGACTCCGCGACAGGACCCCCGCCCTCGCCCCGCCCCCCCTTGCCTCCGGCGCGATTCGCCGCCGCGGCAGCCGCGGCAGCCGCGACCAAGCCAGTCCGCTGATTGCGGTAGGCCGGTCCGCGTACCTAGGTACTATACGTACCGGTAACTTTCCCCCGTGCAAAATGTTACTAGTGTGCGTAAATTCAGGGGGCGTCTGTTCTATACTGGGCCGTAAAGAAAGCGGGCATCGGAGTGTTAGATTCATCGACCCGCGGATTGAAGGCATCGCAATGAGACTAGCCACTTTACTCTGGCGGCCTCCGGAAGTTGAGCCCGTCGCGCCGTCGCGCGCGCCGGAACCGTCCGCGGAAGCGCAGGAAGCGTCGTGGCGGTTCTACATGGACGCCGCGGAAGGCCTGTTCCATCTCGGCCAGGACGAAGAGGCCATGCGGTATCTGTCGCGCGCCGCTGAAATCGCCGGCGAACTCGGCCGCAACGACCCCTGCCTTGCCGAGAGCCTCAATGCGCTGGCCGTCATGCACTCCAAGGCCGGTAACCACGTCACGGCGGAGAGACTCCTCCGCAAGGCAGCCACCGTATACGAGCAGTGCTACGGGCCGACCCATCCGGACCTCGGCACCGTGCTTTACAATCTTGCGGGTGTCGCGAAACTGGAGCACAACTACGATGCCGCGGCGGGCTGGTGCGAGCGGGCGCTGGCCATAACCGAAAGCGCCCATGGACCTACACGGCCCGAAGTCGCCCTGGTGCTGGACCTGCTCGGAGAGATCTACCTGGGCCTCAACCGCCGTCCCGCAGCGCTGTTTGCGTTGCGGCGCGCTCTCGCCATCAAAGAGGCCGTCCTGGGCCGGGACGACTGGAACACGGCCATCACGCTCGGCAGGCTGGGGGAGTTCTATCTCACCGGCGGGCGGTACAACGAAGCCGAGCCGCTTCTTCGCCGGGCCCTGGCGATCAAGGCACGGGTTCTGGGGCGGGAGAATCCGACCCTCGCCAAAGACCTCAAGCGCCTGGCATACGCCTACAGCGCCCAGCACAAGTTCTACGAGGCCGAGCCGCTGTTCGCGAATGCTCTCGGAATGCTCAAACATGCGCTGGGCTCCAAGCATCCGGAGATCGTCCCGGCTCTGCGCGACCTGGCGAAGACCTACCGCGAGCAGGCCCGTTTCAGCGAGACCAAGCGGCTGCTCGAGGTCTCGATCGCCATCCTGGAGAAGGCCGCCGGGCCCAACCCATCCGACACCGAGATCGCGCTGGAGTTCTACTCGGAGATCCTGCGCGTGATGAACCTGGACGCGGGCCGACGCTCTTAGCCCCTGGCTTCCCCTGGGGCAGGCGTCCACGCCTGCACGGGATGTCTGAGGGACTTGCAGAAATCGCAGGGCAGCTGAAGCATACCCCACGTGGGGCCGTAAACCGTTGATGCGCCCTCGTCTACGTCCCGCCCTTCAATCCAGGAGTGTGGGAACGCCCATGACTCTCGCGCATTCCGGATAATAGTGAGTGAATGCCTCTAATCCGCTGGCAGAGCACGGTGGACTTCCTCGTGCTCGCCGCAGCTATCTACGTGCTCCTGCGGTGGGCCAGGCAGGCGCGGGCTGTCCGGATCGCCCTGGCCATCTTGGGCCTCAACTCCGGCGCGCTGCTGGCGCGCAACTACGATCTCACCATCACCAGTTGGGTGCTCAGCACGGCCGGCCTCCTCGCCGTGGCCGTTCTCCTGGTCGTGTTTCAGCCCGAGCTGCGGCACACGTTCATGCGGCTGGACGCGGTCATGCGCTCCGGCTGGAGCGACCGCGGCAAAGCGGAGCCGGCCCGCCGGGCCATCGCGGAGGCGGCGTTCAGCCTGGCCGGGCAGCGCATCGGCGCGCTGATCGTCCTGGTGCGGCGCGCCTCGATCGCGGAGCTGATCCAGGGCGGTACGCGGCTGGGCGCGGAGGTCACCCGCGAGCTGCTCGAGGCGATCTTTCAGAAGACTTCGCCCCTGCACGACGGCGCCGCCATCGTCGATGGCAACTCCATCACCCGCGCCGGTGCCGTGCTCCCGCTCACGCAGCGCTCCGACGTTCCCGAGTTCTACGGCACCCGCCACCGCGCCGCCATGGGCCTGGCCGATCGCTCCGACGCCCTGGTGATCGCCGTCTCCGAGGAACGCGGAACCGTCACGCTGATCGAGGACGCCCGGTCTCTCTCGGTTCCGGGGCCCGAGGAACTGGCCGAGGCCTTGCAGGCGTCTGGAAGCGGAATTGCACGTGAGCAGGCCGGCGCGCGTGCGCCTCGCCTTGACCAGCAACCTGCGGCTCAAGCTGGCTGCGGCCGGCCTCGCCGCCGGCCTGTGGGGCCTGGCCCTCTACACCGCCGGAACGACGGTGCGCACGGTTACCGTCCCGGTCGTCTTCAGCAACGTCCCGGCGGGCATGAACCTCGGCTCGCAGTCCGCCCTCGATGTGGACGTCCAACTCCGCGGCAATCCCTTCAGCATGGCCGCCGCGTCCCTTGGCCGCCTGGTCGCGACCCTCGATTTGAGGGGCTCTCAACCCGGAGTGCGCACGGTGAGCATCCGGCCGAGAGACCTGGCGCTTCCCCCGGCATCCGCTTCGAGCGGGCCTCGCCGCCCACCGTCTCCGTGCGCCGGCTGGTTTGCGCGTTCCATCGATAGAAGGGCCCAAGTGATGTGGCCGTCACGGCCGCGCACGTTTTATAATCAAAGCACCGCACCTGGCGGCTTCTGGGGGATGCCATGCCGCACCTTTTCGCCGGAACCTCCGGCTTCGCCTATCCGCAGTGGAAACCGGACTTCTATCCAAAGGACGTGCCGCAGAAGAAGTTCCTCGAGCACTACGCCGCCCGCTTGAACGCGGTCGAGATCAACTACACCTTCCGCCGCCTGCCCGCCGCGGCCACGCTCCAGAACTGGGCCGCCTCCACGCCCTCCGGCTTTCTCTTCGCCCTGAAGGCGCACCAGCGGATCACCCACATCCGCCGGCTCAAGGACGCGGGCGAGGCCACGGAGGTCTTTCTCAAGGCGATCGATCCCCTTCGGGCCGCGCGTAAGCTGGGACCGGTCCTGTTCCAGTTGCCGCCGCAGTTGCACGCGGATTTCACACTGCTGGCCACGTTCCTCGAGGCGCTCCCGCGCGATCTCCGCTTCGCTTTCGAGTTCCGCCACCCGTCGTGGCTGAACGACGAGGTTTACCGGCTGCTCCAGGCCCGCAACGCGTGCCTCTGCCTGGCGGAATCGGAGAAGCTCGAGGTGCCCCAGGTGATCACGGCGGACTTCGTCTATTTCCGCCTCCGCAAACCGGACTACACGCCCGCCGACCTGGCCGCGATCGCGGACAAGTGCCGCGACCTGCTCGGCGCGGGGAAGGACCTGTTCGTCTTCTTCAAACACGAAGAGACGCCGGAAGGCGCGCTCTACGCCGAGAGGTTGCTGCAAGAACTCGGCCGGCCCTCCACGCAACAAGCGGCGTCGTGACGCATCGGCCCCAACCACTTTCTAGTGTGCCGTCTCCGAAATGCCTTTACCGCTGAGCACCGAACCGCGACCGTGAGGGAGCGGTCCGCTCGCTGACGCTCACGGTTCGGTGCCCCAACGCGATTGTAAAGCAACTTCGGAAACAGGACACTAGCCCCGCCACCCGGGGGAACCCTCGCCTCCCCGAAGCATGGCCTGTTTCTTCATATCCTCGGCGGCACGTGCGACGCTTTCCGGCTTGCCCAGGTCGCGCCAGTAATCGCCGTCGGCGCGATAAGCCACAATCCTCTCTCCTTCGCCTGCCAGCCGCAGATAAGACTGGACAATGGAGAACGCCCCTTCTTCGCTCATCATCCCCAGGAGGCGTGGCGAGATCACGTGAATTCCGGAGAACGCCAGCTCCTGCAACTGCGGTGACGGCCTCACCAGTTCAGTTTTCCGCTCTTTGACCAGCCGCCGCCCGCAAAGCCGCATTTGCTCGTCGAACAATAGATATCGGGAAGTCTGGCGCTGCTGCACCGCCAGTGTAGCCAGCGCCTGGTTCTGCGTGTGGAAGTCGAGCATTCGCCGCAGATCGATGGTGCTGATCACGTCGACATTGTGCAGGATGAACGGCGCCGCCGCCGGACCCTCTTCGCGAAAGAACCACGCCGCCTTTTTCAAGCCGCCGCCGGTATCCAGCAAGCTGCCCTCTTCGGATATCTCGATCCGCATTCCGAAGTTGTTCTTCTCGCGCAGATATTCAGTGACCATTCCGGCAAAATGGTGCACATTGACTATGACTTCACGCACTCCAAATTCCCGCAGGCGCGCGATGGCGATCTCCAGCAGCGTGCGTCCGGCCACCTCCACCAGCGCCTTGGGCCGGTCGTTGGTTAGCGGACGCAACCGCGTGCCCAGCCCGGCGGCCAGAATCATCGCTTTCATTTACCCAGCTTCTCCATTTCAACGTGCCGCACCAACACGTCCAGGCCCTGCCGGCCGCGGAAATGCCGGGCCAGCGCCTCTGCCAGGTACACCGAGCGGTGCCGGCCGCCGGTGCAGCCAAACCCCACCATCAAGCTATCGAAGCCCCGCTCCTGGTAGTTCTTCACGCTCGCTTCCACCATCGACGTGGCGCTGGCCAGAAACTCGCTCACGCTTGCCTGCGCGCTCAGATAATCGACTACCGCCGCGTCTTTGCCGGTGAGAGACTTGAAGCGCTCTTCGCGGCCTGGATTCGGCAGCGCGCGGGCGTCAAAAATGAATCCGCCGCCATGCCCGCTCTCGTCTTTCGGCGGGGCGCTCTGGTGAAACGAAAAGCTGAAAATCCTCAACGCCAGGTTGGCGCCCCGCGAGGCAGGCGCCGGAACGGATTTCGCCATGTCTTGCTTCCCGGCCGCTTCCGCCGGCGCGATCAAGTGCCGCAGCTTCTCTGACGCGATCATGTGCTCAAACGCGCCCAGCAGCGTGGGCAGTGCGATGGGCAGCGTTATGTGGTCGAGCAGCCAGCGCAGATTTTTCAGCGCGAAGGGCACGCTCTGCAGGAAATGCGGTTTTCGCTCATAAAAGCCGCGGAATCCATACGCCCCCAGCGCCTGCATAATGCGCACATAGACAAAAGCGTAGTAATGGCGCATGAACTCTTCCGGCGTCAGCGTGACGAACCGCGCTAGAGATCGCGAGGTAGTGCTCCAGCAGATGCTGGCGCAGCGCGGGAGGCAGGTCGGCCTTGGCGTCATAGAGCAGGGAAGCGATATCGTAGTGCAACGCGCCTTTGCGCCCACCCTGATAGTCCAGAAAGAATGGCTGGCCGTCGCGCAGCATCACGTTGCGCGACTGGAAGTCGCGATAGAGAAAATAGTCGCGGCGGGCGGTCAGCAGAAACCTGGTCAGGCGGCCAAAGTCGTTTTCCAGCTCCTGCTCGTTGAAGGGAATTCCCGCCAGCTTGAGAAAGTAATACTTGAAGTAGTTCAAGTCCCACGCAATCGACTGGCCGTCAAAGCTGGAGCGCGGATAACAGACTTTGTAGTTCAGGTCCCGCGAAGCCTCGATCTGGAACCGCGGCAGTTGCGCCACCACCTTACGGTAGGCCTCCACCACCTCCGGTGCGACGTCGTCTCCTGCCCTGTTCTCGGAGAGAAACTGAAACAGCGTGACGTCGCCCAGGTCTTCTTCCAGGTAAGCGCCCGCATCCAGTTCCGATGCGTAGATCTCCGGCACAGGCAGGCCACGGCCGCGGAAATGCCGCGAGAAGTCCAGGAAAGCGACGTTCTCCTCGCGCACGTCATACAGGATGCCCACCGCGCTCAGATCCTGGTGGGCGAGCCGGAGGATGTTGCGCCCTGACCCTCCCAGGCCGCCCTGCAAGGGCTGCACTCGCTCCACCGGAAGGCGAAAATGCCGCTCGAAAAGCTGTTTCAGAACGTCCATGGATTCTGTTCGCAACCGTCAGCGCCCTTTGTCTTCATGGTAATTAACCCACATCGCAAGCCGGAACACAAACCGCCGCACGTGGAACTCCGTTGTCATCGCAGTCTCCCATGATCCGGCCAGAATCGACGGCGCCAACCCGGCTTCCCGTTACGTATCTGGCGGTTCACATCCGCGTCGGGATCTCCAGGCGGTTCTCCGGGCTAGCCGTTTTCGACGCGCGCCTTGATGTCCGCGTACGCGGTGTCGATGAGCCTGCTTAGCGCTGCGGCGTTTATGGCCGTTCCCGGTCTCAGCTTCACATGGCGCATGAACTTGCCGGTGCCCTGCAACAAGCGGGCCGGATCCGGCAGCGCCGCGCCGTGAAAGAACCCCACGTTCACGTGCGAGGTGAATACATTCACGTAGCCGAAGGGCGCATCTCCCAAACATGCAACCGGACAGCCGTCATGCAAAAGCTCCCGAACCTCGTCCCCGCACTTTCGCATCGCCTCAAACCAGTCATGCGCGATGGCTCCCAATTCACCTGCGTGTTCTTTCATCCATCGATCGATGGCGGGATCCCGCTCGACAGCGCCATTGAATCGCAGCAATTCCGTTCTCATCGTCGCTGAAACCAGTTCAATACGCGTAGGGCGCGCAGCGTGTTCCATCGGCTCGGCTGTCCCTCGCCTTCGTCCATCTCGATGGGCATCGCGCCGGGATACCTGGTCTCCAGCGGCCATAGCCCATCGCCGTCGCGCTTCGATGCGACCAACTCGATCGCCTCGGCCATCCGCCGATCGTACACAACGCCGGCGCTGCACAGGTACTCGAGTCCCCTCAGCACGTCGTAGTGCCACCACGTCGGGAACGCGAAACGCGTCCACGCGGCGCCACCCTTGCGATCTCGCTCGATCGTCTCGCCGGTCGACCGGCGGCGGAAGAGGCGGCGCTCGAGAAGATACTCCTGCCCGCGGAGACGGGCTTCGATAATCTCCTGGTTGCCCCCGCCGGCGCGTTCGTATGCGAGCAGGGCTTCGAGCACGCAGATCGTGGTGTTGAATGACGATCGCGTCGAGCCGTTGGCCGCCTCGCAGTTCCAGCCGCCGTCGGGCAGTTGTTCGGCGAGCAGCCGGGCGATCGGGCCCCGTACGTCCTGGCCGAAGTAGGCACCGGCCGCCGCGACCTGCCCGTTAATGCATGGCTCGACCTCGCCGTCAAAGAAGCCATTGGCCTCACATTCCTGCGGGCCGCATCCCTTCCACGTTACCCGGTCGCGGACAAGGTCCGTTGCGCGCCTCGCCTCGTCGCTCGCTGGATCGAGACCCATGTCGCGCAACAGCATGAGGACGTGCATGGTGGAGTCCCACCCGCGGTTCCACGCCGCGCCGCTCCACCGCCCGTCGGCCGCTTGGAGACTAAGCAGCCTCGCTCCAGCGCCTTCGGTAGCAACCCGCGCGCGCTCGACCGCGACTTCTTCTGCCGGCGCACCTGTCAGGTCCCGCATCGCCTGCCAGCGGATTGAAGGGTCGGAATCGAGCAGCCACTGTATGACCGGACTCTGCGTCTTTGGAGCTTTCCGTTTTGGTAGATTGACTGCCATCTTCTCGCTCTTCCTACAGTTGATCACAAGACGCTGTTGCTGCCCCCGGCGTAGAGCTGGCAGAGCCGACGTATAACACGCAGCCGGCGCTGCAATCAGGTGCCCCTGGCGTCACCGCTCGTTGGCGAACCCTCGCGCGTTAGCATCCACATTGCGGACGTTGCCATTCACGCGCCGAGCAACCACGGCGACCAGCGAAACCTGTGGACGCCGACATCGAGACGCCGATCGGCTGCCACCCCTTCCGCGCCACGGGCATCGCTGACTATCTGGCCGAGGGCGGCTCCGCCGACGGCGCCGAGCCGCGGCGTCAACGATTGCGCCAGCGTCCGGGCCAGGCCGCTGTCTCCGTCGGCCGCGCCAAGCCGACTAATCAGGAACGGCTGCTAAACTACATTACAGGCCCTGGGACTATGGCCTTCGACCCCACTTTGTCGCACCACTGGGGAACGGAGCCGATTCGAGAGATCCATGCAGCCAGCCATTCTCGCCCTATTCCTTGAATTCTCGCGCACAGCCACGTCGATGTCCGCCGCGGGACTCGCGCTGCTCCTGATCGGCCTCGCAGTCTCGAAGAACTCCGTTGCCCACGCTCGCGGCATCGACAGGATCGTAGCCCTGACCCACATGTGTTTCGCCATCCCGCTCGCGGTCTTTGGTGCGGAACACCTTTCCGCCGGGAAGTTCATGGTGAACGGTGTGCCGCCATACATGCCCTGGCGTGTGTTCTGGGTGTATTTCGTCGGCTTTGCGCTGATCGCCGCATCGCTCAGCATCGCCACTAAGATTCAGGTCCGGTGGTCCGGCCTGCTGTTCGGCACCATGATGTTCCTCTTTGTCGCGATGATGCATCTGCCGGGAGCGGTCAAGACCGGCGGCCGAATCCCGTGGACCATCGTCTTCCGGGAAATGTCGTTCGGCGGCGCCGGCTGGGTCTTAGCGGGAACTGCGATGAGCGCTAACCGCGATCGCCAGGGCAAGATTCTCATCGCCGTGGGCCGCGTGCTGATCGCGATTGCCGCGATCTTCTTCGGCGTTCAGCATTTTCTGCATCCGCTGGGGCTTCCCGGAGTCCCGCTCGAGAAACAGATGCCCGCGTGGGTTCCCGCTCGCGCGTTCGTCGACTATCTGACGGGCGCATTTCTCATCGCCGCCGGCGTCTGCTTTCTGCTGGCGCGCAGGACGCGCATGGCGGCCAGCTATCTCGGCGCCTGGATTGTGTTCCTGGTTGTGGTCATCTACGGGCCAGTCCTGATCGGGGCGCTGGCGGACCCGACTACTTCCGTGAAGGTAGAGGGGCTCAACTACTTCGCCGATACGCTTCTTTTTGGCGGAGCGATCCTTTCGCTCGCCCTCCCCAGGACGGCCATCCCCGCCAAGCCGGCTTCCGGGCTGTAATCGGCATCGGTGACCCGTCACCCCCGCGGGTCGGTGCCCCGCTCCAGCGCCGCCGGCCTCACCCATCGACCTGCTCTTAGCGGAAACCGCCCACCCGCGCACGGGGCGATAACGTCACCCGGAATCCCGTAAAACCGCCCCCACGCGCGCACGGGGTGATAACGTCACCCGGAATGCCATAGGGGCAGCGAATCTCACGAAGCCGCCCCCAAACGCGCACGGGGGGATAACAACACCCGTTTGTGCAGAGTTTGCCGTTGGGAGTGCACGTTTGGCTGCGCGAGCAGGCCGGACGGGGGTAGCTCGCGCCATCCTCGCCGCATTTGCCTCTCGAACGCAAATGGCTGCAGACGTGCCTAGGTTACGGAAGCTACATCGCGAAACCGCGAAGGAGGTAACCATCATGCCAACCGAAAGCCCTGTCTGGCAACGCCTGGCAGTGAAATATGACGTCCGCAGGATGTCCAGGGACGGCCTGCGAGACCTGTCCCACGACCTCTACACCGCCGGCGCAATCGGCTCGTCGGACCACCGGCTCCTGTCGCTCGAGCCCGTAACGTATGCGTTCGATTGGCCGGGCTGGAGTGTTTTTGAGACCCCTGCAGAGAGCGACGGCAGCCGGGACTGGATCCGCGAGATTGAGGCGCGCATCGCCAGAGGAAGCGCGGACTCCGGCTATGTGGCCTACCAGCAGTCGCTGCTCTCCTTGCTGCAGCGCCTCGAGGCGGCGCGCCCTGCCTGCGCGGAGCCGGCTGTGACGAACCCGACGCATTCCCCCGAGCCGCCAACCCATGGGGCCTATGATGTCGGATATCGCTCTGCCTGGAGGTGGACAGCAAGCCGGTAACGGAGTTCGGTCCCCCCATTCCCCCAACTGAATCTCCCGCCCCCTCAGTAACTTCCAAAAGCCGAACCCCCGCCTCGCGCCCAAACCCGCGCTACCCTCGCCTCAGGCACGCCGCCAATCCCGGCGCCCACACCGCCGCCTGAAGGAGCCCCCATGTCCTCCCAACGAAGCATCGATTCCTCCCGCGCCAACGGCGCCAAGTCCCGCGGTCCCGTCACCCCCGAGGGACGCGCCCGCTCCGCCGCCGCCGGCCTCACCCACGGCCTCACCTCCAACCGAATCGTCCTCGAACAAGAATCCGAGGAGGAGTTCAACGCCCTGCGCGAAGAATACCTGGCCGAGTACCGGCCCCAGACCCGCTCCCGGTTCGACCTCGTCGATCAACTGGTCGCCGCCCGCTGGCGCCTCAATCGCGTCCTGGCCCTCCAAACCGCCCTCATCGATCGCCAGATAACTCGCCAGGAACCCAAGATCCGCGAAGAGTACAAATTCTGCGACGGAGACACCCGCGCCGCCATCGCCTACCAGCATCTGACGGACGAAGGCGGCGCCCTCGAAAGCCTCAACCGTCACGAAACCCGTCTCAGCGCCGAGCTCCGCCGTACGCTGAAACTCCTGGATGCCCCGCCCAGAAATCAAAAATTTCACCATGAACCCAGCGACGCACAGCCCCTGCAATTTGATGAGGATGGGGCCGCCGCCGAAGCCCCGCCATCGGCCATCGACCATCTACCATCGACCAGTCCAGACGATCCCGCCGCCGAAGCCCCAGCCGCCGGCCATCGACCATCCACCATCGACCAGCTCAGACGATCCCGCCGCCGAAGCCCCGCCATCGGCCATCGACCATCGACCAGCTCGAATCTCGCCTCGACCAGCGCGAACACCCCGCCGCCCCGCCTGCCAGTGAGGACGATCCCGGCGGCGAAGCCCAGGGAAGCCCATCGACCGGATCGACGGGCCACGAGCCAGCCGCCACTGCATGCTGGCCGGCTCGTCCTTCCCACCCCCGTCCAGCGGTCGCACCTGACCGTGGAAGGGCAGGGATTCGCGGCGCGGAACTCCCTGCGGGCCGCTCGACTCCACCGTGTCCGGCCGCGCGCATCTCGCACCGGGAACGTGCCGCGGGGATGCGGTCCGAAACTGGCGGAGGTGGGCCACATCGGAGAGGGGAACTGAGCGGACGCCGGTTGCGTCAATTAATCTGGTAGTGTAGGCGGATTCGACGGTGCTGAACCAACTCCAAGCTCCACCTGAAAGGCGCGCGCGCAAGGAAGGCCACGGCATCGCGGTGTGGGTGACGGCCCGCGAGGCCTTCTGGATCGCCCTGGAGGCGTTGCGCAGCCACAAGCTCCGCTCCTTCCTCACGCTGCTCGGCGTGGTCATCGCCACCACCACGCTGATCGTCGTCATGTCGATCGTCAACGGCATGAACCTCTACATCGCCGATCACATCGCCAACCTGGGCACCAATACCTTCGTGCTGCACCAGTTCCAGTGGGCGCAGGGCTTCGAATCCTTTCTCAACGCGCGGCGGCGCAACAAGCCGATCCGCATCGAGGATTACGAGTATCTGAGGGACAACCTCCGCGGCTACCAGCAAATCGGAGCCTTGGCCAGCTCGAGCCCAGCCCGCCGGCGCGCTACAAAGGCCACCTGATCGACGAGATCCAGTTGAACGCCGTGACTCCCAGCTTTGTCGACATCGGCCGCGAAAAGATCGCGCAGGGACGCTACATCAACGACTCCGACTACCAGCACAACGCCCGGGTCTGCGTAATCGGCCAGGACCTGGTGGAGAAGCTGTTTCCCAACGTCGATCCGCTCGACAAAGAGGTTCAGCTGGCGGGTCTTCCCTTCCGCGTCATCGGCGTCACCGAGAAAGTCGGCAGCACCTTCGGACAGAGCGAGGATAACTTCGCCATCGTTCCCCTGAGCACCTTTCGCACCATCTGGATGGGCCGTCCCGGAGCTCCTGGTTTTCATCAAGTCGCCGGACGGCCCGCACATGGCGGAACTCCAGGACGAAGTCCGCGCCTTGATGCGCGCGCGCCGCCACGTCCCCTACCGCGAGGAGGACACCTTCGGCATCAACGCTTCCGACACGCTGATGACCGCCTGGAAGAACCTCACCGGCACGATTTTCGCCGTGACCATCGGATTGGTGGCCGTGTTCATGGTGGTGGGCGGAATCGTCATCATGAACATCATGCTGGCCAGCGTGACCGAGCGGACTCACGAGATCGGCATCCGCAAATCGCTGGGAGCGCGCCGCCGCGACATTCTCTGGCAGTTCGTCATCGAGTCCGGCATGATGGCGACCATGGGCGGAGTCGTGGGCGTGCTGTTCGCCGTCGCTCGTCGCCCGCGTGGTCAACATCTTCTTCACCGCCGACGTTCCTCTGGCCGCGGTGGTGCGTGGGCGTGTCCCTCTCCACCGCCGTGGGCCTCTTCTTCGGCATCTACCCCGCCACGGAAGGCGGCCCGGCTCGAGCCCATCGAGGCCCTTAGACTGGAGAACTGAGCTTCCCATGCCGCAAGCCCACCGACAAGACGTTCGCGAGAATCTGCTGCTGGCGCTCGACACGCTGCGCACGCACAAATTCCGCTCGTTCCTCACCGTCCTCGGCGTGCTCATCGGCACCACCACGGTGATCGCGGTGACCTCCATCATCGCCGGCCTGGACAAGCAACTGGTGGACGTGGCCGAGCAATTCGGAACCCGCACGCTGTGGGTTTACAAGCTGCAGCTCGGCGCGCCCCACACGATGACGCGCGAAGAGCGGCTGCGCAAGCCCCTGAGCTACGAAGACGCCATGGCCATCAAGGAGCAGTCGCCTTCCGCCGAAACGGTTTCCGTGGAGCTCTTTCGCGAAATGGGGGACTTCGGCCTGCCCCCCGTCACCGCCCGGTACAAGGGCCAGGACATGCTCGACGCCCTTTTCGTCGGCGTGACCGCGGACCACCTGCGGCTCATCAACGCCACGCTGTCCGAGGGCCGTTTCTTCACCGAAGCGGACGACCTCCACCGCCGCGACGTGGCCGTGATCGGCAACGGCGTGCGCGAGCGATTCTTCGCGCACGAAGATCCCGTCGGCAAGACCATTCTGGTGGACGGGCACACCCTGGAAATCATCGGCACGCTCACGAAATTCAAGTCGTTCCTGGGCGACGACCAGAACGACAAGGCCATCCTCATCCCCTATCACACGTTCCAGAAGGCCTATCCCGAGGCCAAGGACAACTTCATCTGCGTGCTGGTCGAGCCGGGCAAAATGGATCGGGCCCAGGACGAGGTGACCGAGATCCTTCGCCGCCGCCGCCACGTGAAGCCCGCAGGACCCCGACAACTTCGGCATCTCCAGCGCCGAGTCCGTCATCGGCCAGTTCCGCCAGATCATCGCCACGGTGGGCCTGGTCATGGTGGTGATCTCCTCGATCGGCCTGCTGGTGGGCGGCATCGGCGTGATGAACATCATGCTGGTGTCGGTCACCGAACGGACCCGCGAAATCGGCGTACGCAAGGCCATCGGCGCGCGGCGCAGCGATATCACCTGGCAGTTCCTGCTGGAAGCCATGACCCTGACCGCGTCGGGCGGCTTGATCGGCATCCTGATCGGCTGGCTGCTCAGCCTGACGATCCGCACCTTCGTCCCCAGCCTGCCTTCCACCGTGCCGCTGTGGTCCGTGGTCGCCGGGTTCAGCGTCGCCACCAGTGTCGGCCTGTTCTTCGGCCTCTGGCCCGCGCTGAAAGCGGCCCGCCTCGACCCCATCGCGGCCTTGCGCTACGAGTGAGCGGGAACGGCCACGCTCGTGGCGCACGCTTCAGCGTGCCGCCGCGGGCTTGAGCCCGCGGAGAGCCACTCGCCAGGCTGAAGCTTGCCGCAGCTGAAGCGTGCGCCACGATCCTGGCCGGCCTCACGAGCCAGCCTTTCGCTACCATGGAAGTTCCATGCTCAGACTGACCGTTTGCCTGTTTCTTGCCGCGGGTGCCGCGGTGACCCAGGAGCCGATGCCGCTGCGCGGCTATTCCGCCGGCGCTTCGGCCGCCGAGCGCGACTGGGAAGCCAAGTTCCGCGCCATCCCCACCGCCGGCAACCTGCGCGACTACATGCGGCGGCTCTCCGCCCGGCCGCACCACGTCGGCTCGGCGTATGACAAGGACAACGCCGAGTGGATCCTGTCGAAGTTCAAGGAGTGGGGCCTGGACGCGCACATCGAGACCTTCCAGGTGCTGTTCCCGACGCCGAAGGAGCGCGCGGTGGAACTGCTGGAGCCGGCAAAGTTCGTCGCCAAGCTGCAGGAGCCGGCCGTCGCGGTCGACCCGACGTCCGGCCAGCAGCAGGAGCAGCTCCCCACCTACAACGCCTACTCGGCCGACGGCGATGTCACCGCGCCGCTGGTCTACGTCAACTACGGCATTCCGGCCGATTACGAACAGCTCGAGCGGCTCGGTATTTCGGTGAAGGGCGCCATCGTGATCGCGCGCTACGGCGCTTCCTGGCGCGGCATCAAGCCCAAGGTCGCCGCCGAACACGGCGCGGTCGGCTGCATCATCTACTCGGACCCGCGCGAGGACGGCTACTTTGAAGGCGACGTGTTCCCCTCCGGCGCCTGGCGGCCGTCCGAGGGCGTGCAGCGCGGAAGCGTCATGGACATGCCGCTCTATCCGGGCGATCCGCTGACTCCCGGCGTCGGCGCCACGGAAGGCGCGAAGCGCCTGCCGCTCGACCAGGTCCAGACGCTCACGAAGATCCCGGTGCTGCCCATCTCCTACGGCGATGCGCAGCCCTTGCTCGAAGCGCTGAAAGGGCCGGTCGCGCCTGAGAACTGGCGCGGCGCGCTGGCGATCACCTACCACATCGGGCCGGGCCCGGCGCGGGTCCACCTGAAGGTGAAATCGAACTGGGATACCAAGCCGATCTACGACGTGATCGCGCGCGTTCCGGGCTCCACCGATCCCGATGAGTGGATCGTGCGCGGCAACCATCACGACGCCTGGGTGAACGGCGCCGAGGACCCGGTGTCGGCGCAGAACGCGCTGATGGAGGAAGCGCGCGGTTTCGCCGAACTGCTCAAGCAGGGCTGGAAACCGAAGCGCACCATTTTCTACTGCGCCTGGGACGGCGAGGAGGAGGGCCTGCTCGGCTCCACCGAGTGGGCCGAAGCGCACGCCGCCGAACTCGTGCGCCACGCCGCCGTCTATGTCAACTCCGACGCCAACGGCCGCGGCTACCTGGGCATGCAGGGCTCGCACACCTTGGAGAAGTTCATGAACGGGGTGGCGCAAGATATCACCGACCCGGAAACCGGCCTGCCGGTCTGGAAGCGCCTGCAACTGCGCCGCATCGAGCACGGCTCGACCGAAGAGAAGCAGGAAGCGCGCACGCGGCCGGACCTGCGGCTGGGCGCACTCGGCTCCGGCTCCGACTACACAGCCTTCATCGACCACCTCGGCGTCGCCTCGCTGAACCTGGGCTATGGCGGCGAAGACGGCGGCGGCATCTACCACTCCATCTACGACGACTTTTACTGGTACACGCATTTCAGCGACGCCGATTTCCGATACGGCCAGGCGCTAGCCCAGACCATCGGCACGGCCGTGATGCGGCTGGCCGATGCCGAGGTGCTGCCCTACGACTTCACCGATCTCTCCGACACGGTGCACCGCTACGGCACCGAGATCGAGAAGCTGCTCAAGGACAAGCAGGACGAAGCTCGCGAACGCAACAAGGAAATAGGCGAGGGCGTTTTCAGCGCGACCATGGACCCGCGAGAGAAGACCGTGCCGCCGCCGGCCGAGCCCGTGCCCCCGTTCCTGAGCTTCGCACCGCTGGAGAACGGGCAGACGGCGCTGGCCACGGCCGCCGAGCGCTACGACAAGGCGTTTGCCAAGGCGCAGGCCAACGGCGGGGCGGCGCTGGCGCGGGCCGGCGCGGTGAACGCGATGCTGATCGAAAGTGAGCGCCATCTCACCGACCCCCAGGGTCTGCCGCGCCGGCCGTGGTTCGTCCATATGATCTACGCGCCGGGTTTCTACACCGGCTACGGCGTCAAGACCATTCCCGGCGTGCGCGAGGCCATCGAGGAGAAGAAATGGGACGAGGCCAACGCCGAAATCGTCCGCGTCGGCCGCGTCCTCGCCGATGAGGCCGCGCTCATCGACCGCGCGGCTGCGGCGCTGGAGCAGGCCGCGCAGAAGTAAGGGCCGCCGGCCCAGGAACCTGCGCGCCAGCTCCGAGCCGCACCCCGGCGGCGCCACGGCTGGACTCCGCGCCCTGTCGGCGCCATGGCTGGACTCCGCGCCCTGTCGGCGCCATGGCCGGACTCCCCACCCCGGCGGCGCCATGGCTGGACTCCGCGCCCGAGCCGCGACACCCAGGGGCCCAACGCCACCCGTTCGTCAGGGACGGCGGCACTCTGCTCGTCGCCGTGTCCGGTATAGACGCGCCGGGCTGTGGCGACGATGCGGACGCTTCGGGAAGACAATAGAGTCGTGAAGGCTCTACCGCACCAACGTCCGGAGCGGCCAGGCGCACGGCGCGTTCTGCTCACCGGTCTCGGTGTCGTCCTGGCTCTCTTGCTCGCGCTCGGGCTCTACGCGGCCAGATCGCTCTCCGACGTCAGCCGCGCGGGCACTCTGAGCGCTCGCCTCTACTTCCAGCAGAGCGAACGCCTGGAGCGCGTTCACCTCCTACAATCCTCCGCGGCTGGTGCTGTCCGCGACTACCTGTTGGATTCGGATCCCCTGGCGCTTCCGAGACACCGCGAGGACGCGAAGCGTTCCTGGTCGCAGGCGATCAAGGCTATAGAAGACTACAAGAGCGTGGCGACCGTGGGACGCCGCCCTCTGACCGAACGCCTGGAGGCTGAGGTTTCGGCTTACTGGGCGGTTGCCGCCCGCGGTCTCGAGACGACCGGGCGCCAACGATCGGAGGCCGGGAGCAGCCTGCTGATCGGCCAGCTCGTGCCCTTGCGCGAGAAGGTTCTGGCAACGCTGAGTGAGATCGGCGCCCGCGATCGGGCCGATCTGCGAGCGTCCGCCGCGAGCACCGCGCGGTTCGTTCACGAGGCCGAGAGACGGCTGTGGGGCGCGATCGCGCTCATCGTGCTTCTCTCTCTGCTGGTGGCCGGCACAACGGTCCGGTACCTGATGCGTCTGGAAAACGCCGCGTTGGCCGAGTACGAGGCCTCCGTGAAAGCGGGCGTTGAACTCGAGGGGTTGTCCCGGCGCCTGCTGACCCTGCAGGAAGACGAACGCCGCCGGATCGCGAGGGAGTTGCACGATGATTATGGGCAGCGAATGGCAGCCCTGCTTTTCGAGTTGTCCGCCGCCGCCGAACGCTCGGACGCGGCGCCGGACCTTAGGGATGCAATCCACAAGGCCGGGGAACGTCTGGGGGACGTCGCCAAGGATCTACAACAGCTGTCGCGCAGCCTCCACTCGGCCGTGCTGGAGAAGATAGGGCTCGAGGCCGCTATCCGGGCCGATTGCAGCGCGCTCCGGGAGCGAATCGGATGGGAGGTCGATTTCCGGTCGTCCGATGTCCCAAAGCGAATGCCGGAGACACTCAGCCTGGCGGCCTATCGGGTCTTTCAGGAGGCCCTGCAAAACGCGCTGAAGCACTCGCAAACGAGTCGATTGGGCGTCTCGCTGGCTGTCGAGGACGGGAACCTGGTGCTTCGGGTCAGCGACTACGGGCACGGCTTCGACAGCGAAGCGGCCAATCGGGCCGGCAGTCTCGGCCTGGTGAGCATGCGCGAGCGCCTTCGTATGGTCGGGGGAGCGTTCTCGATCCAATCGGAAATCGGGAAGGGAACGCAAGTGGAGGCCAAGCTCCCGATCGTGAACCCATGAGGTCAAGACTATGAGTTCTCCCAGGTGACGTAAGATCCTTTATGGCCCCCAATAGAAAGTAGAGCAGCCAGCATGAAGCGCTTGAAGGTTCTGATCGCGGACGACCACAGCATGGTGATCGACGGGCTTCGCAGCCTCCTGGAGCCTGAATACGACGTCGTAGGGACCGTCACCGACGGACGGGCTGTGCTGCCACTGGTTCAAAAGCTGCAGCCCGACATCGTCACAATCGACATATCGATGCCCCTGTTGAATGGCCTGGATTGCACCCGCCAGCTACGAGACGCGGGGTGCACGGCGAAGATTCTAATCCTGACCATGCACCCGGACGCCAGCCTGGCCCAGGAAGCTCTGGCCGCGGGAGCCTCGGGTTACCTCCTGAAGAGCTCGCCGGGATCGGAGTTGAAAGGGGCGCTGAAGGAGGTTCTGGCAGGGCGAATCTACCTGTCCCCCGCGGTGACGCGGGATATGGCCGGCGTCCTGGGGCGGATGACGTCCATTCATGAGGAGGTTTGGGCGCAGCTCACGCCGCGTCAACGCGAGGTTCTGCAGCTTCTTGCCGAAGGCAAGTCGCACAAGGAAGTAGCCAGTATCCTGAACATCTCGGTCAAGACCGCGGAATACCACAAGTACGCCATCCTGGACAGGCTCGGGATCAAGACCAACGCGGAACTCGTCCAGTATGCGATTCGGCACGGAATCATTGCGGTGTAGCCGCTGACCGCTCCGTTGGAACTCCCGGTTTCGCGGAGCCCAAGCGGCAGTGGAATACTCTCTGTGAGGGATTCTTATGGACCAAATCTCGAGGGGGACCGACTGCAGACTGAAGATTCTGCTTGCCGACGATAATCCTTCGCTTCTCCATGAGCTCCAGCGTGTCCTGGACAAGGACTTCGAGGTAGTTAGCGCTGTCGCCGACGGCCGGGCGCTGCTGGAGCAATACGACCGCCTGCATCCCGAAATCATTGTGACGGATATCTCGATGCCGGTTATGGACGGCTTCGAGGCAGTGGCGAAACTGCATCACAGGGGAACGCCAACGGTCGTGTTTCTGACTGTGCACGAGGAACAGGCATTCGTCGAGGAGGCGAAGGCGTTGGGTGCAATGGGGTACGTTCTAAAACGATCCCGTCCCGCCGCGCTCGTCGACGCCATTCATTGCGCCTACCAGGGGCGTTTCTTTCTGTGCCCGGAACTCCGCAAGTGACTTGGCTACGGAAAGCCGTATGGCCAACATATTCGCCGTCACGCTAGGCTAGCCGTGACCGCCGGTTTCGTTGGTGGCGTCGCTTCCCGGTACATCCGCCCGGTCGATGCTGCTGGCACCCACCCTGCCGCCGATCAAGCCGTGAGCCTGGGCCCATCCTAGCGCGCCACACGGTTCCCCGCCCCAAACCGAGCGCATCCGCAGGGATCGCACGGGCCGGGAGTTTTCCCAGTATGTCGCGATCCGGGAATCCGTTACCTTTGGATCAGAAGGGAGAAATCCAATGAGCTCGGCGAAGCGGTCTTGGCTCAAGGCAGCCGGAGGATTCTTCTCTGCCGCGGTGTTACTCAGCCCGGCCTGGGGCTCGGTACCTCCGCCGCCCGGAACGATCAACTACATCGAAGGGCAAGCCTCGGTGGCCGGGAATGCCCTCGGCGAGAAATCCGTGGGATCCGCCAAGTTGATGGCGGGACAATCGCTCTCGACCGAGGACGGCAGGGCTGAGCTTCTGCTTGCGCCGGGCATCTTCTTCAGAGTTGACCATCACAGCTCCGTGCAGATGATCTCGCCGGGCTTGGCGAACACCGTATTGGCACTGCAGAAAGGCCGCGCGATGGTCGAGGTGGCGGACATTCTCCCGGAAAACAACGTCCGCGTGAACGAGGGGGGCGCAGACACCCGGTTGCTCAAGCCGGGCCTGTACGACTTCGATGCGGATCGGAGCCAGATCCGCGTGTTCGACGGAAAAGCCCTGGTCCAGGTGGGCGGCCAACGGATCGAAGTGAAGGGTGGACACCAACTGAGTCTCGGCGCCGGGGGAAAGCTGAAGGCGCGCAAGTTCGATAAGAAAGCCTACTCGGACGACTTTTACCGATGGGCGAGTCTGCGGTCCTCCTACCTCGCGGAGGCGAACGTCGACGCGGCGCGAAGCTACGGAGGCGGAAGCGGCTGGTCGCCTGGCATGTGGTATGGCAATGGGTGGTATTGGGATCCATCCTTCGATGCCTATACGTTCATTCCGGGCGACGGGATTTTCTACGACCCGTTCGGCTGGGGTTTCTACTCACCGTGGTGCGCGTTCGGAGCGCCCTACTTTGGCTACGGCTACGGTTTTGGCTACGGCGGCTACGGCGGCTACGGCGGTCCCGGCCGCTATACCCATCGCTTCGGCCCGGGATATCATCCGGGTTATGGTGCCGGCGGCCACACCCCCGGAAGAGCCGGGCATGCGTACAGCACGAATAGAGGCGCCTTCGGCGGATTCGGTGGTCGCGGAGGCTTCCGCAGCGGCTTCGGCCGCGGGGGAGGCGGGTTCGGCCATGCACGCGGCGGGTTCAGCCGCGGAGGCGGTTTCCACGGGGGCGGAGGCGGTTTCCATGGCGGCGGCGGAGGCTTCCATGGCGGTGGAGGAGGTTTCCATGGCGGCGGGGGCGGGGGCGGTTTCCACGGCGGTGGCGGCGGAGGTCGTGGCCGTTGATGGCGGGGACCACGATGGCGCACTGTCGCATGCAGGGGCTTGGGAACGCCGCTGGCTCGCCCACCGGCAACCCGCACCAGGGGCCGGCGGGCAAGCTGATGGACGGCGTTCCCGGGCGGTCCGAAACGGTCCAGCCGTTGATTTCCGGTTGCGGCGCGGATCGCGCAGTTGCCGATCGGAGCGAAGTCTCCCGGCGAGCGTCACGGTGGGAGTGACCGGAACGGTGGTGGGCTTCTGCGGCGAGGCAGCCGAGGGCAGCGAAGTAAGTCCCGGCCGGCTGCGCACCGCCACCGCGGAGAGGGGAAGTTACGCAAGGTCCAAACCGGTCGGATACCACACCTCATAGGTCTGGTAGCCGCCGGGGAGATTGCGCGCCTCAAAGCCGTTCTGCCGGAGAAATCGCAACGCGAAGTAGGAACGCTGGCCCACCCCGCAGCTCACCCAAATCTCACGGTCGCGAGGGAGTTCACCAAAACGCTGGCGCAACTGGCTCAGCGGCAGATTGACGGCACCTTCAATTGCCCCGCGCCTGAACTCCGCCTCCTCGCGGACATCGACCAGAAAGGCGCCTGTTTCGGCGAGGCTGGCCCAGTCTGCGAGTTGAACGTCGCCCCGGACCACATTCGCGGCAACCATGCCGGCCACGTTCACAGGGTCTTTGGCGGCGCCGAATTGCGGCGCGTAGCATAGTTCGGCTTCCTCGAGGTCAAAGACAGTACAGCCTTTCTGGATGGCGAGGGAGATGACGTCGATGCGTCGCTCGACCCCATCCTCGCCGACACCCTGCGCGCCCAGGACCAGGCCGTCGGACTTGCGGAAAACCAGTTTAAGGTGGACGGGCTTGGCGCCGGGATAGTAGCCGGCATGACTGCCCGGATGCAGGTACACGGCAGCGTAGTCCGCATTCCCGGCGAGAGCCAGGCGTCTTTCGCTAATTCCGGTAGTGGCAACAGTCAGCCCGAAAACGCCGCAGACCGCGGTGGCCTGAACTCCGCGGAACCGGGCAGGCCGGCCACAAATCGCATCCGCGGCGATTCGTCCCTGCCGGTTGGCCGGCCCGGCGAGTGGGACCAGGCACGCTTCGCCGGTGACGAAGTCGTGGGCCTCCACCGCATCGCCGACGGCCCAGACGTAAGGATCGCCGGTCCTCATGGATTCGTCGACGCGGATGCCGCGCCGAGGCCCCAGTTCCAGCCCGGCGTCACTCGCCAGCTTGGTTTCGGGCTTGACGCCGATGGAGAGGATGACCAGGTCGGCACTGAGAGCATTTCCACTCTGGGTAACAACCGAGGTCAGGCGACCGTCAACACCCTCAAAGCGTGCCACGCCGTCGCCAAGATGCACGGAAACGCGGTTGGCGAGGAGATGAGTGCAGACGAATTCGGCCATCTCGCGGTCGAGAGCAGGCATCACCTGGTCGCTCATCTCGACGATTGAGACCTTCAGGCCGCGATGGGCCAGGTTCTCGGCCATTTCCAATCCGATGAACCCCCCGCCCACGATGACCGCCTTGCTGGCGGCGGTCTCGTCGATCCACGCGCGGATTCGGCGGCTGTCTGGAATCGTGCGCAGGGTGAAGATCCCGGAAAGATCGATGCCGGGCAACGGAGGCCGAACGGGCGTTGCGCCCGGAGCGAGCACGAGCGCGTCATAGGACTCCCGGTAGAGGCGGCCCGTACGGAGGTCCTTGACCTCGATTCGCCTGGACGCACGGTCGATGCCGGTGACCTCCTGCTCGGTCCGAACCTCGATGTTAAAGCGGGTGCGAAACAGCTCGGGCGTGGCAACCAATAGCCGCGTCTCGTCGGCTATTACGTCACCGACATAGTACGGGAGGCCGCAATTCGCGAAGGATGCGTAAGGCCCCTTGTCGAAGACCACGATCTCCGCTTGTTCATCCAGGCGGCGGAGCCTTGCGGCGCAGGATGCACCGCCCGCCACGCCGCCGACAACCAGTACTCTCTTCCGGTCCATGCTTCAACTCCCGATTTGCGCGATATCCATGACCCGCCACACCACCATATCAGAGAGGGCGAGGGCGGAATGCCGGGCGGCCGTCCAGCCCCAACCAGTCGGAATGACCCGATCGCGACACCACCGCCCTGAATGCGACCATTACGCTGGTGGAGTTCATAGGCGGGTTGTGGGCGGGGAGCGTCGCGCTACTGGCGGACGCGGCCCACAACTTCGCGGACGCCGGCGCGCTTGGGCTGGCAATCCTGGCCCGACGGCTGGGCCGGTGCTCGCCCACTCCCCGCCATACGTATGGGTTCAAACGGGCGGAGGTGATGGCGGCGCTCCTCAACGCCGCTGTGCTTGTTGCGGTGTCGGTTCTCATCGTCCGCGGGGCGATCGCGAGGCTGGGCAATCCGGGGCACATTCACACGGCGACAATGCTGGTCACCGCACTGGTGGCGCTGTGCGCGAATGCGGCTTCGGTGCTGCTGCTGCGCAGCCACAGCCGGGAAGACATCAACGTCAGGAGCGCCTTTCTGCATTTGTTGCAGGATGCGCTGGCGTCGCTCGCCGTTGTCATCGCGGCTCTGTTTTCGGGGACTCAGGCGGGAGTTTACATGGATCCGCTCGCTGCGATTCTGATCAGTATCGCGGTTCTGCGGAGCACGGCCGCCATCCTATGGGACTCTCTGCATACGCTTCTGGAAGCGGCGCCCGCCGGGATGGACGTCGAGCGCCTGGTGAGCAGCCTCGCCGGTGAATTCCCCGACGTCCGCTTCCATCACGTGCATGTCTGGGAGATAGGGCCGGGCCAGCGCGCGCTGACGGCGCATATGCGGGTCCAATTGAAGTACCTGCGCGACGCGGAGCTGCGCGCGGCCGAAGTGCGCCGGTTTCTGCAAGAGGAGTGGGGAATCGCTCACGCAACCTTGCAGAGCGAAGCCGATGGTTGCGGAACGGAAGGCGTGCTGGGCGCGTGGACTTGAGTCGATACGATGACGACTGTGTTACTGGCATTGGCCTTTCTTGCGGCGCCGCCGGCCGGGGCGGGAACGGAGACAAGCGCGCAGCGTCGAGCGAGGGTTGAGCGGCTCGAAGGCTCGCTCTTAGCGCCTTGCTGTTACATGGAGCCTGTCTCCCGTCATCAGAGCGAAGTCGCGATCCAGATGCGGCGGGAAATCCGGAGCTGGGTGGACGAAGGCAAGACCGACCAGGAGATACTGCACACATACACGAAGCGCTACGGTGCCCGCGTGCTCATCGAACCTCAGGGTGAAGCGTGGTGGTGGGTCAACGGAGTTCCGTGCGTCTTCGCCGGCCTGGGCACGGCCGGACTGGTATGGCTTCTGCTGCGGTGGCACGCGCGAGCGAGATCGTACCATCCTTCCGACGCAATTGCTCTTCCTACCGTTCCGGAATCCGAAGAAGACTGGGCTTCGTTTGAGGCGCCGCCTCGGCGCAAGGGGTAAGTGGGCGCACAAAGAGACCGGCGCGCCCGGCGCGTCCCTTGATCAGACGGTCGACGCCGAGTTCGCACCTCGCGGCGTTCATCGCGGCGTTCCAGTTTCAAGGGCTTTCAGCTTGCGGTACAGCGTGCTGGGATCGATTCCCAGTTCCCGCGCGGTCTGGGTGCGATTCCCGCGATGCCGATCGAGTGCGGCCTCGATCAAGTGTTTCTCCATGGAGCGAAGGCTTATCGACCCGCCGGCGCTTCCGGCCCGCGCCACCGCCGGCCGCAGTTCGGGAGGCAGATGGTGCAACGCGCCATGCGCGGACCCGCTTCCATGTCAGAAAAGAATCCGCTCAACATCATCCGGGTGGCGGAGCCCCGCGGAGCAGGAGGCGCCGGCTGCCACGCCTCCCACGATCAATCACCCGCCGCTCGCCCAATCAAACGGGGCGAGGAGGAGCCGAATCGCCGGACGCCTAGTGGCTGCAGCGGCAGAAGCTATCGGCGGAAGTGGCGAGCGAACCGGCGGCGTATGCCGCGACCAGTTCCTCGGCTGAACCGGAAGAGGAGACCGGGATAGCGGAGATGCCGCCTGCTTTGAGCGCGTCGGCCGCGCGCCGGCCCATGCCGCCGCACAGGACCACGTCGCAGCCCGCGAGCGTCGTCACGATCCCGGCGTGGGAGTGGCCCTCGCCTCCCCCGTGCTGGCATTCTCCCTGCCCTTCGGTGTGACACCCGCCGTTGGGCCTGGTCTCGCGCTTCGTGACCTGCCCGTTCTCAAGTTCGAAAATCAGGAACGCGGTGCTTCGGCCGAAAGTGGGCAGAGAGCGTCACTCCATCGTCTGTCGGAACTGCGATTCTCATTGAGTAGTCTCCTTGAATCAAACTTCAATCCGGCCGGTCCGGAAGCGACAGGAAGCGGGCCCAGGCGTGCGCGCGCTCACTTCCATCGGCCGCGGCCAGTGTCGCCTCTGTCGTGATCAGCCGTTTGGCTCGTGTCACGATCCACCCGCGGACATGCACGGCTTCGCCGGTCGAAACGTAGTGCCGGTACCGCACGCGAAGTTCAGCGGTGAGCGCTTGGCACTTCGTCGCCGCGACGGCCTTGGACATGGCCTCGTCGAGCACGGTGGCGACTATGCCGCCGTGGACGATTCCCTGGAAGCCTTCCCATGCGGCTGCGGGAGTCCAGTCCGCCGCAGCGGTGCCGGCTGGGCCGGTGGTGAACCGAATCTGCAGCCCGCGCGCGTTGTCGCGGCCGCAGACGAAACAGCGGCTGTGGGGCACGGCCTGGAGGGCGGCCACGGTCGTCTCTTGTTCGGCAATGGACGGCATGGGAGTAGGTGTAACTAACATCTAGGATACTCTTGTCTCCATTCCCCTGTCAACGCTCCGAAGAGAGGCGCCGGAGCCGGACCGCTCGTTGGTTCTGTCCAAGGTCGTCCCATTGGATCGTCCCGGTCACGCCTTGAAACGGCGAAAGAGCCTGGACCGCGTCGCGAATGCGGGCCCGGTTCAGTCCGGCCTTGCGAATCGCGGCGACGACGATGGCGGCGGCATCGTATGCGTGAGCGGCCGCGTAGTCCGGATCTCGCCCGTAGCGCGCCGCGAACTTCGCGTGGAAGGCCGGCGGGATTTCGCCAAGTTCCGGATACAGAACGCCGTCGAGCGCGGGGTCCGGCGCGGCCCGGGCGATCGGCGGACCGCTCAGAATGAGGCCCGTGAATCCCGCGGCACGGGCGTTCCTGACAAGGGCCGCACTGCCGGTCGCATCGGCTACGATCACCGCCGCCTGCGCCGCGGAGGAGGCGATCCGCCCGGCGGCCTTTTGGGTTTCCGCTGCGGCGGGATCGAACTCGATATTCAGCAGGGGCGCCAGCCGGTCTCGTTCGAAGGCGAGCTGCAGCGCCGAGACGAAGGCGCGCGAATCGTGGTCGGTCGCCGACAGGAGAGCAAACGATGTCCCGCGCTCCTTCAGTTCGTGGCTGATCAGCGGCGCCAGCACGTGGTCGCCGGGCACGCAGGAGAACATCCAGGGAACGTAGGCGGTGTGGATGCTGCGGTCCGTGGCGGCCGGATTGATCAGCGTCAACAGGGCCTTCGGCACGACTTGCTCGGCCAGGTGGGTGGTCGCGCCGTCGATGCCGCCGATGATGGCCCAAACCTTCTCCGTGTACACGACACGGATCAGAGTGGCAACGCCGCCGGCCCAGGGATTCCGCGCCCAGGCCGGGATGAGGCGGAATGGAAGGCCTCGATAGCCGCCCTGCCGGTTTGCCTCCTCGATCGGCCAGGCTCGCGCCCTGCCAGATCGTCCATCGGAGCCGTCGGGCGGGCCGAAGAAGGCGATGCCCACTTCCTTGAGACCCACGGGGTCGGGTTCATCAAGGTCCGGAGCGTTGTAGGAGCGGGAGCGTGCGCCGGGGTCGTGGTACGGCTTCGGAGCGGAGTCCTGGGCCCAGGCGAGCGCCGCGAGCGCCAGGACTCCGATGACGTGCTTGCGGGTCATTCGGCCGGCGCCGGCGTTTTCATTGGATCGATGGCGCCGGTGGCGCGGTTGACGCGGTCGCGCAGCGGGACGTAGCCGGGCGGGAGATCGAGGTCTGTCGCGCGAAGAGTAGTGCCAGCTTCCGCCTTCGTACTTCGCCAGGAACACCTCTCCCAGGTCGTCGAGCGCGGCGCTGAACGGGATGTCTCCGGTGACTCCGGGCCACGGCTTGGTGCGGTACGCCAGCACGTCGCGGATCTTGGCGCGGTTGAGTCCGGCGACCTGGGTGGCCCAGATCAGCATGTTCATGCCGTCGTAAGCGTGCGCGGCATAGGTGTTCGGTTCGTCGTTGAAGCGCTTGCGGAAGGCCTCGCGGAACGCATCGAGCTTGGGGTCCTTGCGGTCCGGATTCCAGGGGTACCCGCAGACGACGCCCTCGGCGTTCGCGCCCGCGACTTGGACGAACTCCGGCGAGACCGAGCGGTCGCTGGCGAATGTAGGGCTGGTTCATCCCCATCTTGCGCATCTGGTTGAGGACCAGCGCGCTCTCGCGGGCGTCGCCCCAGTGGATGACGGCGTCGGGGTTGGCCTCCTTGATGCGCTCGAGTTGCAGACTGAAAGTCCTCGGAGCCGACGCGGTAGGCCATCTCGATCAGGACTGGCCTGCTGATGGCGGCGCGCGGCGTCGTTGATCTCGCGGACGCCGAAGCGGCCGTAGCGGTTGCTGGCGCGGATGATGCCGATGCGCTTGTAGTTCATCTTGCGGAGCACGTAGTCCATCAGCAGGTACCCCATCTGGCGGTCGTCGCCGATGCAGCGCATGACCCAGGGAATGTTGGTCTCGATGAAAGTCGGGTCGGTGTCGCCGGTGTTCATCATCACGATCTCGGCCTTGAGGGCCACGCGGATCGCGATGTGGCTGTTGGCGCCGTCGATGGTGCCGAGGATGGCCCAGTCCTCGTTCTTGTAGGCCATGTTGATGATCTCGTTGCCGGAGGCGCCCCACAGGCCGTTGTCGTTGCGGACATCCAGCTCGAACGGGATGTGGCGGCGGAAGTATCCGCCGCGCGCGTTCCACTCCTCGATGGCCAGCTTGGCGCCCTCGAGCATCTTGATGCCGAGCACCTCTTCGTGGCTCTTGCCGCCGGTGGCGACCGAGACGGTGGACATGATCGGGCCCGATGAATCCGATCTTCACCGTCTTCAGATCCGGGCCCGGTTCGGGAATGGCGCGGCCGGGGCCGGTGTACTCCATCTGCTTCAGGAAATGCTCTTTGTACGGCTTGATGGCGCCGAAGGGCTCGTAGTCCACGGGCGTGTGGGCGTAGACTGGTGTCCTGTCTCAGGCGCAGATCGGGCACCTCGTAGGGCGCCAGGTTGTTGATGCGCCGCAGGACCTCGGCGGTGTCGTCGTCGATGAGGGCCTTCAGTTCCGGCGGCATCGCTTCCGCGTTGGCGCCGCGGCTTGGCGGCGCTTCGGCGGCTGAGCGCCGGCCAGCGCCGCCGCCGAGCAGCAGAGCCGTCCCGAACAGGCAGCGCGAGCGGTCTCATTTCGCAGCCTCCTTTGGCCGCGCCGGTCTGGGCCACGGCCTTCGGGCGCTCCTTCAAGCCCGGGATAGTAGCCTTCGCCGATGCCCCAGCCGAGGCCCTTGGCGGTGGCCACCCAGACGTCGTTGCCGTCGATGTCGTAGTTGATGATGAAGTTGTGCGGGATGCCGACGGGCAGATCGACGGTCTCGAGCACGTCGCGATCGCGCATGACGACGGCCTTGCCCGCTTTGCCCTTGGGCATCGCGGGTGTAGGTCACCCAGGTGTTGGTCTTGAAATCCGATGATGGCGCTGGCGCCCTTGTCGGTGGCGAACCAGGCCTCGTCCGCGCTGCGGCCCTTGGTGTTGTTGATGAAGTCGCTGGCCAGGCCGGAGTCCTGGTTGTAGTATCCGCGCCAGTGCCGGCCGTCGTAGCGGCAGGCGCCGAAGTAGCTGGAGATCCACACGACGTCGTCGGCCGGGCTGGCGGCCGTGACGATGACGTGGACGATGCCGTCGTCGCGATAGAGATCGATCTCCATCTCGCCGTCGGGATCGAGGTAGTCCTTCCAGCGACTCGTTGGCGATGTCGTACTCGAGCATGCCGCTGCCCCAGACGGCCAGGTAGACCTTGCCCTTGCCCACCGCCACGTTGTAGTTCCAGATCTCCTCCATGGGCGAGTTCTTCTCGGTGAAGATCGCCCACTCGCCGGTCACGGTGTTGAAGCGGCTGGCGCCGGCGGTGGTGGCCGCCCAGACGTATTCGTCCTGCACGGCGACGCCGTAAACGACGTCGTTGACCAGGCCGCTGTTCAACTGGTGCCAGTGGTCGAAGCGGCCGCCGCTGAAGCGGGCGAGGCCGCCGCCGAACATGCCCAGCCACACGTCGCCGGTCTTCTTGTCCACGTCGATGGCGGTGATCGCGCGCCAGGGCAGGCCGTCCTTCTCGCCCCAACTCTTGATCTTGCCGGTGCGCTTGTCGAGCATCGCCAGGCCGTCTTCGGTGCCGATCCAGACGCGCGGCCCGTCCGCCTTCACGGCGAAGATGTGGTCGTTCGGCAGACCGTCGGCCACGGTGAACTGCTTCCACTTCGTGTAGACGTAAGGCAGCTTCGAGCGGCTCGGCCGCCGAGAGCACGCCGCCCAGAGCGGCCGCCAGAGCAATAGATCGCAAGTGCGCGCATGGCTCCTCCTCGCGCATCAGAGCGTTTTGAGAAACTCGATCAGATCGTTGAGCTGATCTTTGGTCATGTCGTTGGTAACGCCGTGCCTGTCGTCGGGGTTGTACACGGTCCAGATTTCTTCGAGCGTCGGCGGCCATGCCGTTGTGCAGGTAGGGCGCCGAATCGTAGATGTTGTTCAAATGCGGCACATCGAAGTTGCCGGTGCGGTCGAAGGACATCTTGGTGCCGACATCGTGCCGCTTCCGGTCGGTGTAATAGGGCGGAAAGTGGCAGGTGACGCAACGGTTCGTTGAGGCGGATCATGCGGCCATCGTTGGTCATGGTGCGCTCGAAGATCTGCCTTGCCGCGGCGTTGCGCGGGCGTCAGAGTCGGCGCCCAGAGGACGGAAACGGTTGGGCGGACGCGGAATGGTGGTGACGTAGTAATCCACGGCGGCGAGCTGCTCCGGGGTGAAAGGAGCCAGACGCGTGAAGAAGACGGCCAGGCGCGCGCCGCACTGCCGCGACAGGCTGGGATTGGTGCCCTCCCACTTGAACGGCGCCGTGTCCAGAATTCCGCGCAGCGTGCGGTTGTCCACGGGCTGGATGCCGATGCCGTCGGCCTCGATGTCGTAAGTCATGCCGTCCACGTGGCCGTCGGGATGGCAGGAGTTGCACGAATACTGCTTGTGGAACGTCACGAAGGCGTTGTGGAACAGCTGCTCGCCCCAGCGCTGCTTGGTGATCGGTCTTGGAGCCGCCCAGGTCCACCGTCGCCGGTCATCTCCATCTTTGCCAGATCGATCACGCCGAGCGTGTCGTCGAGCGAGTTGGCGACGAAAGCGCGCCTGTTGTCCGGCATGACGAGAATGGCGCGCGGGTTCTTCCCGGTGGCGATGTGCTTGACGATGAACTCGGTCGGATAGCCGAGGTGGTTCGGCAGAACGTGCTGCGCGCTCGTACTCGCGGCAGACGGCGGATGACGGCGAGCAGCTTCGCGACATCCACCACCGCGACGCGGTCCGTGCCGGAACTGGTGACCAGGGCGTAGCGGCCGTCGGGAGTGCAGGCGATGTCGGTCGCGTCGGCGAAGCCCATGTCGGGTTCGTCCAGCAGGACCTCGTCGACGCGCGCCGTCGCGCCAGATCACGGCCAGGCCGTTGGTGATGGTCCAGCCCTGCAGCAGCCGCGTCATGGGAATCGCGGTCTTGGTGCGGTTCAGGGTGGCGAGCGCGAACTCGCCGCTGGGATGCCAGGCGATCGCCCATCATCAGGTTCGCTCCGGGCACGGCGACGCGATCCTCGACCGTCGCCCGCTCCGAGTCGATGGCGGTGACTTCGGATTCGAAGGGCTGGCGAACGGGCGCGAACTTCGATTTCATGTTGGTGGCGAGAATTCGCTGCGCCGTCCGGCGACAGCGCCAGCGACCAGGGTCCATTGCCCCCGCTGAGGTTCTTGACCCGTTTCAGAGCTCGCGAGGTCGAACACGGAGATGTCGTTGGACGAGGTGTTCAGAACGTAGAGCAGCTTGCCCGCGCGGTCGGTCAGAACGCCGTGCGGCTCGTTGCCGGCCTTGAGCGTCGCGACGACCTTGCGGGCGGCGACATCGATCACCGAGACGGTGTCGTCCAGGCGGTTGGTCACGAACGCGCGACGGCCGTCGGGAGTGAATGCGACGCCGGTCGGGTTGCCGCCGACCGGGAATCTCGGCGATCTTCTGCAGCGCGGCGGGATCGACGACGATCACGGTGTCGGCCGCCTCGCAGGTGACGTAGATCTCCCGGCCATCGGGCCGCAGCGCCATGCGGATCGGAGTCTTGTAGCGCGGCTGCTCGCGCAATCGGCGGCAGCTTGGTGGGGTGCGCGATCTTCTTCATCGCGGCATCGAAGTCGAACTTCTGCCGTGGCCTGGTGGCAGCGCACGCAGGTCTCGCGCGTCGGCTTCTGCAGGCCGGCGGCCATGGCGGCGCGCTTGTCGCGCATGATCGCGTCCGGCATGTAGTCGCTGCCGGCGCCGTGGCAGGCCTCGCAGCCCACGCCCTCGTCGGGGCTGAAAGCCGGCCATGTGGGCGCCGCTCTACGCCGGTCGAGTGGCACTTCAGGCAGGCGACGTTGCTCTGCGGATCGGCGATGCCCTTGGCGCGGGCGATCTCCATACCCTTCGCGGTTCCGAGCACGGCCCAGGCGCGCGCATGCGGGCTCATGCGCCACACGCTCCACTGGTTGCCCAGCATGGCGCCCGCGGTGGCACTTGCCGCAGGCCATCGCGCCGGCGTACTTCGGTCCTTTGGACTGCGGCATCGGCGGGGGCGAGGGCGGGAATCGGACCGGGAACCGGTTTGGCGGGCATGCGGATGGAGCAGAAGGTCCCAGCCCTTCTTGACGTCGATCGGGGGACGCTTCAGCACGGCCACGTGGCGTTCCCTTTTCGATGTGGCAGTCGACGCAGGATTCCCGGCCCGGCATTTGCAGACCGGCCTTCATCGCGGCCTCGCCGGTCCTTCATGACTTCCATTGACGAATACTCGCTGCCCGGGCCGTGGCAGCGCTCGCACTGCACGCCGTCTTCGATGTGGAAGGTTTCGTCCTTCTCCCAGTCTTCGGCGTGCCAGGCGGTGGCGTGGCAGCCAAGACAGATGGCGGACTCCTGGGGCGGCATCCGAAGACCGCTGAGCTTAGCGATCTCCGGCGATTCCGGTTCTGCCAGCACCGCATAGGCCAGGCTGTGCTTCGAGTGCAGCCACTTGCTGTACTGATTGCCGATGCCGCCGGAGGCGTGGCAGCCCGCGCAGACGCGCGCGCCGACGTAGACGGGCTTCTTCGGAGCCGCTTGCAGCGCCCATACCGCCGATTGCCAGCAGCGATCGCCGGAGCGGCGACCAGGCGAATGAAATTGCGTTTCATCGCTTCACTCCAGTCACTTTGGCCTCATGCACCAGCTTGAGGAACTGGTTGGCCTTGACGTTCTCGAACTTCTCGACCTTGCCGTCCGGCCAGCGGATCTCGACGGAATCGGCGGTCTGCGCTTTGCCCAGCCCGAAGTGCAGGCGCGGATCCCCCTGCGACATGTAGCCGCGCGACGGCATCAGGTCCTCGAACCTGTTTGTGCGAGCCGGTGGTGACGGTGACGCGCGCGCCGATGGCATCGCGCGTTCCGGTGGGGAACTTCAGCCGGGCGTCCACGGTGAGCCAGTTGTTCGCGGTCTTGCCGCCGTCGTTGCGCAGCAGGATCGGATAGTCGTTGATGTTGGCGATGACCAGGTCGATGTCGCCGTCGTTGTCGATGTCCGCCCAGGCGGCGCCGCGGCCGACGTGTTTCTCCTTGAAGTGCTGGCCCGAGCGATCCGAGACATCCTCGAACGTTCCGTTGCCCTTGTTGCGCATCAGCGTGTTTTCCTGCACGTACTCGTGGTGCGCGTCGCCGTGAGCCGTGAAGATGTCCAGCCAGCCGTCGTTGTCGTAGTCGAACATGACGGCGCCCCATCCGGCGTACTGGCCCATGACCTGGGAAAGCCCTGTTACCGCGGTGCGGTCCGCGAAGTTGCGGTGGCCGTTCACGAAGGTTTGGACGAACAGGATGCAGTAGTTCAGGTTGGGAATGAAGATATCGAGCAGGCCGTCGCGGTTGACGTCGCCGACCACGGGTCCCATGGACGAAACGCCCTGCCCGTTTTCGCCGTAGGCGATGCCGTAGTCGAGGGCCTTCTCGACGAACGTGCCCTTGCCGGTGTTCTCGAAGTAGTTGTTCTCCATCGCGTCGTTGGTGACGAAGATGTCGAGGAGCCCGACGTTGCGGAAATCGGAGGCGGTGACGCTCATGGCGCGGCCGCGCTTGAAGACGCCCGCCTCCTTGGTGACGTCGGTGAAGGTGCCGTCGCCGTTGTTGCGGTAGAGCGCGCTGGGTTCGGGGTCGTAGCTCAGCGGGCCGGGGTAGCCGGCGGCCGGGTAGAAGTCGCGGAACTTGCCGTCGTCGTACAGGAGGTAGTTGGCCACGAAGACGTCGAGGTAGCCGTCGTTGTTGTAGTCGAACCAGATGGCGGCCAGGCTCCAACGCGGGTCGTCGAGGCCGGACTTCTGCGAGACGTCCGTGAAAGTCCCGTCGCCGTTGTTGTGATAGAGGATGTTGCGGCCGTAGTTGAGAACGTACATGATCGACGTGGCCGTCGTTGTCGTAGTCGGCGGCCGAGCAGCCCGAGCTGAACACGCCGTTGCCGCCGACGCCGGCCTGCTCGGTGACATCGGTGAAGGTACCGTCGCCGTTGTTGCGATACAGCTGGTTCGAGAGCTTGCCGCGGAGGTCGCGGCCTTCGTTGCTGGAGACGTTCTTGGTCCAGGTGCCGGTAACGAAGTAGAGGTCCATCAGCCCGTCGCCGTTGTAGTCGAAGAAGCACACGCCGGCGCCGGTGCCCTCGACGATGTTGTCCAGGTGATGGTCGCCGTAGCTGTGTTTGAAGGTGATGCCGGCCTGCTTGGTGATGTCGGTGAAAGTGGGAAGGTCGATGGTCTGCTGCCCGGCGCCGCTGGCGACCGCCAGCACCGACACGATGATCCAGGGCTTCATCGCTGTCCTCCAAGGTCGATCCACTCGATGATGGTCTGGCGCTCGTCCTCAGTCAATGGCGCGGACCCGTCCGGCGGCATGTGCTTGGGGGCGGCGTCCTGCGCGGATTGGTCCCACGGCCGTGCGGTGTTTCTGCCGAAGACGGACCACACGAGCGGGCTGGTGCGGGCGCTGCCCGGGCGGACGTACTTTGCCATTTCGGGGCCGGGCAACTTGGGCCGCGCGCCGCCGCCGTGACAGGCCGCGCTCGAACACCGCGTGGCGAGAATCGGCATCACGTCCCGCGCAAAATCCACCGTCCGGCGCCGCTCCGGCGGGAGCGTCAGTTCCGCGGCCGGATGGCTCAGCGCCTGCGGAAAGACGTTGTCGGGTGTGCGCTCGTTGTCTTCGTGGCAGCCGATACAGCCGCGCTGCTCCTTGTTCTTGGCCCAGATCCAGGCACTCGTGCGCAGCGCCAGGCCGTCGGCATCGGTGATTTGCAGTTGGATGGGCGTGTTCGGCGGAACCAACAGATGGAACGAGCCGTCCTGGTCGAGCGCGATATCGCCCAGCAGGCGCTTTCGAATCGCGCCGCCAGCGGCCGTGGGGGGCAGTCCCTCGATGACGCGCAGCCGCCTGGGCGTTCCCTGCGGCATCCATTCTCGTTTGAGGTCGTTCTCGTAGACGCTGAGGCAATAGAGTTTCGACCAGTTCTGGTCGTCCTCCACGACGGAGGAATGGCCGTCCGGCTCGGGACGCGAGACCAGCGCGGCCGCCTGGACGCTGTGATAGGCGGGGTCGCGGAATACGAGGGTTCGGCGGCCGCTATCCAGATCGAGCCGGTAGATCGCATGTACGCCCGTGCCGTCCGAAGGCCTTCTGGATACCAGGATCGAGCCGTCCGGCAGCGGCGAAGGCGAGTGAAACAGGCCGTCGCCCGACGCCGTGATCGCCTTGTAGGAATGCAAATTCCGCCGCAAGCTCAAGGTGCCCACGGTGCCGGCGCCGTCCCAGGGCAGCGCGTCGGACTCGATGAACGCGACCATACGTTTCGGGGTGGTGCAGGCCATATGCTTGATGCGCTGGCCCTGGGCGCCGGAGAAAGCGGCATAGTCGGTTCCATCGAGGTGGATGGCGAACAGGTCGATGCGCTCGCGGTAGCCGCTCGAAAACAGGATGCGGCCATCCTGCATCTGGAACGGATCGTAACCGCTCGAAAGGGCATAGGTGAGGCGGCGCAAGCCCGACCCGTCGAATCGAACCGAATACAGATTGCTCGCCGTGCGTCCGGATTCGTCGAACTCCCGGGCAGCATCGCTGACGAATGTTACCTGGTAGGACGGGCGCTCGTCGTTGAGGTAGAAGAGCGCCGACTGGTACATGGGGCGGCGGCAGTTGCCCGCGTCACGGGTGATCTGATGGAGGCCGGATCCGTCGGCGTTCATCTCGAAAACATTCCAGGCGTCGCCTGCGCTCTTCTTGCCCGCGAAGAGGATGCGTTTGCCGTCGAACGAGACGGCCGGATCGGCGGCGCTTTCGAAACCGGGCGTCAGCACGCGGGTAGCACCGCTCCTGTCCAGCACCACGAGACGGCCGCGGTCGCCCAACCACCTGGCCGGTTGCGGCCTGCGCGGCCGGGATCTCCGCGAATACAACGCCGGCATAGCCAGGCGCGTACGGGGAGAGGTCGGGGTTGGCCTCCTCGATCTGCACCGGCGCTCCAGCGCCGGCGCCGGGCCGCAAGCCGACGGCGCACGGAACGGCTGCCGCCGCCAGCAGCGCCCACCACAGACTCAGATGCCGCATTCGCATGGACACGACTCTCGTTAACGCAGAGGATCTCTAGGCTGCCGGTTCCCGTCGGAACATGGCAATCGCCTCGATCTCAACCAGAAGATCGGGACGGCAGAGGTGAGCCTGTATCCCGGTCGAGGCCGGCAAGGGATCGAGTTGCTGCGCGCTGTAGAACGCGGTCCGCTCCTCGTTGAACGCCTCGTAGTCGCGGTCGATGTCCCGCAGGTAGCAGGTGGTCCGGACGATGTCTTTCCACGTGGCTCCCTCGGACTCGAGCAGCCTGGTGATATTCAGGAACGTGCGGCGGCACTGAGCCCGAAGATCTCCGATGTGAACCGAGAAGCCATTCTCGTCGACGCTCGCGGTCCCGGAAATCAGCAGGATCGCTATGCCTCCCAGTTCGATCTTGAGTCCACGCGAGAAGGAGCTGGGCTTGGCGTATTGAAAGGCCTCGTTCAAGATGTCCGGGGCGCTGATCGCCTTCTTTTCGATGGTGGCCGCCTTAGCGGCGGCCTGAAGCAATTCAGGAGTTATGGTCACGTTAAGAGTCCTCTAGAGCTATATATTCGCGGGAGACTACATACTCCGCCGAACGACACCGCTGGTGAAGTGTAACATCAAGGCCCGAACATATGAAATAGTCGGAAGTTACTAATCGACACCTGCTAATACAAAGTGACTACGACACGGGGCTCACCACCACGCTGGCCTTCCCCGGTCATCGCGCAGAACCAGTCGATCGTCGTAATAGCGGTCGTTCCGCCGACAGCCGCGGCCGCAGGCACGGCCCGCATCGGGCACGAATCGCGAGCACACCGGCCAGCGAAGCTAGGGCGAATCCCGCCGAGAGCTTTGTGGCAACCTCCTTCTAGCTGCAAGTTGCATCTAACCGAACCGGCACCAGCGGTGTAACCGCCAGCTTGTCCGGGTGTCGGTTCGGAGCGCAGACTACGCCGATCGCGTCGCGGCTTTCCTTTTCGGGCTCTTCTTTCCACCACCATTCGAGTGCTGGACCGTGCGGACGAAGCGCCCCATCGCCTTCGCCAGGTGATCGAGTACCTCGCCCCACTCGCGCAAGTGCCGTTCGCCATCCGCCGTCAGGAGATACACGCGCCGCGCCGGGCCGCTCCCTTGCACATCCCACTCGGACTTCACATAGCCGTTGGCTTCCAAGCGCCTGAGGGTGCGGTAGAGCGCCGCCCCCTCAATGGCGGCATCCGTCAGCGCGTAGCGCTCCATACTGCCTGCCAGGTCGTAACCATAGGATTGGCCCTTTTCCGACAGCATCAGCAGGACAACCGGCTCCACAAACCGATACACGTTCCCCATCGCGCAGGTACACGGGTGATCCTTCCCGTGACGAGGGCAGAAGTCTCGTGGCACTATACACCTCCAGGTTCAGCAGACACCGCCGTACTTGACAGAATACCACGCGAATAGATGCTCTTAGCACCTATCCACAGGGAGTTGGCTTGACAAGCGGCCAGGAGAAGATGCACTTTACATCTAGGGGCGAGTTCATCCAGAAGCTGCGCCAGATGAAGGCTGGTTTCGAAGGTGCGTGGGCCGTGAACGGCGCCGATCCGCATCGGCTGGCGCGCGTCTCGGAATCCATGCTCGGGCATGCCGGCCGGATCGCAGGGTCGAGGTTCTGGCGGGCCTGCGCGGCCGCAACCGAATGCGAACGGTTGGGGCCGGCCGGCGAGCCGGAGACTCCCGGAGCCTCGTGCTCATTCGACCTCGCTGAACTGACGGACGCCGAACTTAAGGACGAGCGGCTGGCCGCTCGCCGGATGCGCGACAGGTGCGCTCGCGAGGGCGGAGCGGAAGCTTCGCTTCTTGCCGACCTCGTTCATTCGCTCGCAGATGAGTGCCATCGACGGCGACGCTCGCGGGCCATTTCCGACTTAGTAGAAAAAGGGTAGTTACATCGGAATACTTCTGAGCTATTCTATCCTCGCCAGGCCCGCGTTGGTGTTTCTATATGCTCGATGCAATCTCCGTACTGCTGGTTGACGATCATGCGCTTCTCCGCAAAGGCCTGCGCCGGCTGCTGGAGGACGAGCCCGAAGTGAGCGTCGTGGGAGAGGCGAGTAACGGTCTGGAAGCGGTCCAACTGGTGCGGCAACTGCGCCCCAGAGTGGTGGTAATGGACCTCGCAATGCCATTGATGGACGGCGTGGAGGCGACCAGACACATATTGGAATTCGCCCCGGAGACAGCCGTCCTGATGCTCAGCATGGACTCGGAAGACAGTTCCGTTCGGAAGGCATTCGCGGCCGGCGTCCGCGAATACATGGTGAAAAGCGCCGACTTAGACATCGGCCGCATGGTAAAGGACGTTGCGCACGGCCTAAGCGTCGTGGGTGGGTCAGGCCAGCGTCTGAAGGCACGCTGATCGCCACGCTCGCGATCCGCTCAACGGCCGCAGGCCCCCTGTGGGTGCTGCCGGCCCCGCTCCCGCGTCCTCCGGGCGAAAACGGCGGTCGCGGCCGGAAGTCCGCGCGCCCTGGCGCCGAACGCCTGCCAGGCCGGGACGATCGACGCGCACGTCGAGGACCTTTCGCCTCCGTGCGGAGGGATTGGGGAGCGCTGCTATCCTGGAGGTATGCGGGCAGGGCCTGTTTGCCTGGCTTCTCTGATTGCGGCCACCGCGTTGCTGGCGTGGTCCGATGCGAAGGTTAAGATCGCAACGGTCTCCGCCGAATACAAACCGCCTCTCAGCTTCTACAGCGACCCGGTCTGGGTAGCGGCGCATCACTTTGAGGTCGATCCGCGAACGGGGCGCACCAAGATCGTCGTGGAGTATGAGTTCCCCTTCCAGAGTCTGGAGACGTGGAATAACGGCGCGCTCGGCCCCGACAACACGGAAACCGAGGTTCCAAATCTGACCTGGGACGCGGCCTCGCGCGCCGTCGTGTACGAGTCGGGCGGCAAGAAGACGGTCTGCGCGGAGGTACCGCCGAGGTCGCACAAGATGAAGCTGAGGAACACCAAATCCTGCCGGGTGACCGGCACGGTCCGTGACCGCACCTCCGCGGACGGCACGTGGATCCAATCCTCGAAGGTGCTCGATGTCTGGCTGGAGACCATCCCGTGACCAGGAGCGGTGAAGTCGAAGATCGGCGGGCGGCCCGGGACGACAGCAGCCTGTCACGAGCCCGGCGGGCACAGCACTGAGAACAGAAGCATCAGCGCAACCAGGATCATCAGCAGAAGTGGCGTGGCCACACCTTTGCAGATGCTGCAAAGCGCCGCCCGCGTCTACTGGCTAGAGGGTATTCTGCCGCGGAATCATGTATGACGACGCTCGCCGTCGTCTCGCGAGCCGCCGCCGGCAGCCGTTGGTTCGCCGGACGCTCCGGTGTCACGCCGCCGCGCGGCGTTGCAGGATTGGGCCAAATGCCCGGGCTGGCGGCTCACGCCGCCCCTGTCCCGAAGACCGCGAGCACCGGGCACGGTGCGTGACGCAGCATGCGGATAGTGTTCGCTCCCAGGACGGTTGTATCGAAAAACCGCCGGTGCCGGGCGCCGAGTACGAGCAGGTCGGCATTCGATTCGGACGCAAGCGCGATGACCTGCTCCGCGACATCGGTGGCGGAACTTAATTCGGTTGCGGTGCAGACGGGCCGCTGCGCTTCCGGGATCCACCCGCACAGGTCATGGATGGAGCCGTCGGTTCCGGGCTGCTTGACGTGGACCACGTTCAGCGCGGCGCTGAAACAAGACGCGAGATCCGCCGAGAGCGAGAGCGCCCGGCGCGCGGGCGCGGAATCGTTCACGGGGCAGACAATCCTCCTGATCCGGCTGGAGTTCCAGTCTCCCCGGACTACCAGCACGGGCACCCGTGTTTCGCGCAAGACACGCTCGGTCACCGAACCCAGGAGGAGCCGGTTCACGCCGCTCCGGCCGTGCGTTCCCATGACGATCAGGTCGGCGCCCGAGTCGGATGCCACCTGGCGGATCGAATCGGCGGGAAGTCCCTCGTCCACTCGGACGCTAACGCCAGGGACCTGCCCGGCCTGGTCCGCTACGAGCTGGCGCAGGAGGGTTTCGGCTTGCTGTTTGGCAGTCGCGACTTGTTGCTTCAGCTCTTCGAGGCCGCTTTCGGTAAAGTACGGAGGCGGAAGGAACGGGTCTGCGTACAGAACCGTGATCCGGGCGCCCGCGCACTTCGCCAGGTTAGTGGCATAGCGGAGTGCCAGCACGGAGAGCTCGCTGAAATCGACGGGAACGAGGACGTGCTTGATAGGTTGGTCGGCCATGAGGTTCCTCGCTGGAACAGATGCACTAAAGGGGAGATGGTGACAGGATCGGCGCGGGCCTTCCCGTCTTCATGCCCTGAAAGGCCCAGGAATACACTCCCGCTGGTATTTCCCTAACGGCCGGTTGCCGGTATGCTCCGTGATGAAGGGTGTGCTATGCGACTGAGTGAGACGGAACTGAGCGGTTACAAGTGCACGTTGGAGGGGTGGGCGGCCCAACTGGGAACGGGAATCCGCCGCCTGGATCGAATTGCGGTGGAGCGAGCTCCGGACGAGGTGGAGAACGTCCAATTAGCCGGCGAGCGCGACCTGGCCATCACCAGGTTGGACCGCGAGGCGTCTCTGCTCGCTGAAGTTCGGGCCGCCCTGGCGCGGATCGACGACGGCGGCTACGGCACCTGCTTCGCCTGCGGCCGGGAGATCGGCCGCGCCCGCCTGACCGCGCTACCGTGGGCCTCCTGCTGTATTGCGTGCCAGGAGGAGATCGATCGCCGGCGCGCCTGGGCGCTGTCGGCCAACGGACAGGTGGCGTAGGCGGACTACGAAGAGGAGGGGATTGCCATGGCAGGTGCTTCGGACGGCCCGCCGGGGTTTTCGTGCGTGTTCCTGGGCTGTTCAAAGGAGGACCACCAATTGGCCTCCAGCCTCACCGAGGCTGCGCGTATCCGTCTGCATCACGCGGCTTCTTTGGGAGAGGCGGATTTTCTGCTGCGGGTCGAGGACTCCCTGGTCCTGCTGGCGGAAGAGGCATTCCCGGGTGGCAACTGGAGGAATGCTCTGGCGATGATTGTGGGGCGCCATCGAAATGTGGCGTTGGTGGTCCTGACGGCGTCCGCCGACGAGGGCGTTCGGCTCGATGTGCTTGAGCGGGGCGCCTACGACGCGATTCTCAGGCCTTTGGTGGCGGAAGAACTGATTTGGACTCTCCGGAACGCCGACGCCCACGCCCGGAGGGGTGCTCCAACCCGGAAGGCCCGGACTGCGGGCGGCTGGTGAGCGGGCCTGGCGGCTCGGGAGTGACCCCGGCCAGGGTGGGTACCAAGCTGGTTCTGCTCGCGGGTTTCGGCGGGGTTCTCGGGCTGATGGCCCTGGCTGGACTCGACGCCATCCGTGCGCTCCATCAACTCGAGGCCCGGAACGCCCGGATCACCCAGGACTACTTGCAGCGGCATCGCTCGTTGGAGCAGATCCGTTCCTGCTTTTACCTGTCGAGCACGGTGGTCCGGGACTTCCTCCTCGATCCGGACCCGGAAGCGGCAAAGGCCTCTCTCGCCAGCCTGCGTGGTATCGACACGCAAATGGAGGCGGCGGTTCGCGAGTATGCGGCCGCCATTCTTCCCGACGAACTGGCCCTGCTTTCGGAATTGCAGAAGGACGTGAGCGGCTACTGGAGCACTCTCACTCCCGTGATGCGCTGGACTCCACAGCAGAGAAAGGCCGAGGGTTACACGTTTCTAGAGCGGGAGGTGCTTCCACGCCGGAGATTGACCCTCGACATCGCGGAGCGGATCGCGGCAATCAACGACCGCGCGTTGAGCCGCAGCAGCCGGCGCTCGGCGGAGCTATTTCTCGAATATCGCGGCCGGTTGACCGGGATCCTGGCGCTGACGCTGGGCATCGGCTTGATCCTGGCCGGCGCCAGCATCGGCCGGATCCTGCGGCTGGAGAGAGAGTCCCACCTTCGGTACGACCAACTCCGGCGGGCGCAAGGCGAGTTGAAGGAACTTTCCGCGCGTCTGCTGGAGGCTCAGGAAAAGGAGCGCCGCGCGATCTCCAGGGAGCTTCACGACGAGATCGGCCAGTCGCTGAACGCCTTGCTGGTGGACCTGGGTAACCTCGCCGCCGTCGTGGCGCCCGGCAATGAGGAGGCCAACCGGCTGCTGGGCACTGCGAAGCGCCTCGCCGACGAGAGCGTGAAGGCTCTGCGCAACATGGCCCTGCTGCTCCGCCCTTCGATGCTGGACGATCTAGGGCTGCTGCCGGCGCTCCATTGGCAGGCGCGCGAGGTTTCACGGCGCACCGGGATGCGGATCGACGTGCAGGCCGAGGAGGTTCCCGACGAACTCCCGGATGAGCACAGGACTTGCGTGTACCGCGTGGTCCAGGAGGCGCTCCACAATTCGTCACGGCACGCCCAGGCGCATATGGTTCGAGTTTCGGTGCTTCAGGGTGCCGACCGGCTGCTGCTGACCATCAGCGACGACGGTAGAGGATTCGACGCTTCGCGTGTGCGGGGACTTGGATTGCTGGGAATGGAAGAACGGGTGAAGCACCTTGGGGGCGCCTTCGAGGTTGTATCCCGGCCGGGCCAGGGGACGGAACTCAGAGCCGAGCTGCCCTTTGCGGCAGATCGGAACAACGAGGCGGCATGAACAGAACTCGGATACTGCTGGCGGACGACCACACGGTGATGCGCGCCGGGTTGCGCTTGTTGCTGGAACGGCAGCCGGACATGGAGGTAATTGGGGAGGCGGCGGATGGCCGCCAGGCCGTGGCTCTGGCGGAGGCCGACAAGCCGAATGTCGCCGTCATCGACATCGGCATGCCGAACCTGAACGGCATCGAGGCGACGCGCCAGATTGTCGAGAAACAGCCGGAGATCGCGGTTGTCATTCTGAGCATGCATTCGGACGAGAGCTACGTCATGCGCGCATTGAAAGCCGGGGCGAAGGCGTACCTTCTGAAGGACTCCGCCGAAGCGGACCTGATCCGGGCGGTCCGGAGCGTCGGGGAGGGCAAGTCGTTCTTCAGCCCGGCCGTCAGCAGGCTGCTGCTCGAGGACTACGTCCACCACCTCAAGCAGCGCGGCGAACAGGACAGCTATGAACTGCTCACAACGCGGGAGCGCGAGATCCTCCAGCTCCTGGCGGAGGGGAAGGCGAACAAGGACGTCGCGAACCTGCTCAACCTGAGCGTCTACACGGTGGAGACTCACCGCACGCACATCCTGCAGAAACTGGGGCTACACACGGTACCCGATCTGATTCTCTACGCGGTCCGCAAAGGGATCATCGGCTAGCAGGCCTCCAAATACCGCCTCAACGGTATCTCTCGATCGCACGCGGCCCGCGTCCAGTTAGTGCGGACAATCAGAGCCCGCAAAAGGAGAACACAGAACATGAAACCCAGATTCACTCCGGGATTGGTCGCGCTGATTGCCGGCCTGGTCGCACTTCCCTTGGCGTCTCAAGCGGCGCCCCAGAGCCTGTCCAACCGGAAAGGTAACGCCGGCTTCGTACACCTGGAACTTCCAGGCCGAGGCCTCGCGGCTGCTGAACGGCCTTCAGGTGGATGCGGAGAAGGCCCAGCAACGGGCCGACAGGCTTCAACAATCCTCACTCAACGAGGACCTGGCCTGGCAGTTCCACGCCACCCGGCTAGCCGCACTGAAACGTGAGGTCAACGACATGGGGCGAAGACTGTGCCGGCTGGAGCAGATCCGGCGTGTAGCCGCTCCCTGGCAGCAGAAAGCCATCGACGACGCGGCGTCCTCGGTCAGGCTGATGGGCGACAACGTCCAGGATGCTATTAACTTCCTGGAAGCGCATCAAGCCGATTTCTGGGAGCCGTCCTACCGGCAGAATGTCGCCAATGTCTTCAATGAAAGCGGCCAGTTGTCTCAGTCCGTGAAGGACCTCGAGCGAGGGAGCAAGTCCTAAGGCAGCCATCCCGCCCTGGGCTGAGCGGCCAGGTGCCGAGCCCGTTCCGCGCCCGGGTGCACGGTCTGCCGGCCGGGGCGGGTGAGTACTGGCAGTGCTTCACTGGACGATTGGGCCACCGACCGAGCCTGGCGGCACTGAAGCCGCAAACGGCCAAAAATACCGTTCGGACGGGAAGCCCGATCGTCTCCGGTGGTGCGTCTCTTCTAGTGAGGGGGAATGCGATGAGGATAAAAGCAGTCACCAGCGCCTCGGCAATCCTGTGGGGCGCCTGCATGCTGGCGGTCGGCCTGGTCAATCTGGCTTTTCCGCCATATGGAGCCGACTTCCTGCGGATGATGAGTTCGATCTATCCGGGGTTTCACGACTCGCGAACGATCTCGGAGGTTCTGCTCGGCGCAGCCTATGGGGTCATCGATGGAGCAATCCTGGGCTACTTCTTTGGGTTGCTCTATCGGTGGGTCTCCGGCCAAACCGGCGAGGCGATCAACCCGCCGGCGCCGAGCGCCATTTCGGGGGCCACGTTGCGGCGGGCCTCCTGAGTGGCAGCGGAGGGGAGGGAGTTCTCACAGCTCCTCCCCTCCGGACGGCCCTCTACGAGATCCTCAGGCGGTTGAACACCGGCGCCTTCACCAGGTCCAGGACGAATGCGAAGGCGGCCGCCGCGGCAAGTGTCCAGGCGATCGTGGGAAGCGGCAATGGCGTCATTGCGATTCCGCGCGTGGCCAGCGTCACGATGATCAAGACATCGAACACCGACGACACGATCACCCAGAGGCTTGGGCGGGAGCTCCACAGGCGCCGCCGTTCGCGAACGGCGTAGAGCGTCGCCTCACTGCCGAACACGAGCGCGACCAGGGACAGGGTTCTCAGCGCCTCGATCCCGAGTTCCATCCGAAATTTGCCGGCGGCCAGGACGGCGATGCAGAAGATCAGTTCACCGACGCCCATGACGACGCCCGCGATCGTCAACGGGCCGATCCTCCAGGCATTGGGAGCCGGAGACGGGCGCACGTTGTCCGTCGTCAGGGACATCGCCAGAAAATCGCCGGTGATCATCAGAATGACCATCAGCATGGGGGTCAGGATCGCCTGCCCGGTTACGATCAGGCCGGCCGCCAGGAAGAGCACCTGCACGATCTTCTTGATTACCGAGTTCAGCGCGTAGGTCAGAATGCGCTGGAACGTCACGCGGCCTTCTTTGACCGAAGCGACAATGCCACCCAGCCCGGGTTCGGTCAGCACGATGCCGGCGGCCGACTTGGCGACGTCGGTCGCCGTTGACACCGCGATTCCCATCTGTGCCTGGCGCAGCGCCGGTGCGTCGTTGGCTCCGTCGCCGCACATGCCGACGGTGTGGCCGCTCTTCTGGAACGCCTTGACGAGGTTGTACTTTCCCTCTGGAAGCACGCCGGCAAAGACCGCGAAATCCTCGGCGCGTACGCTGTCGGGGATGGGACCGGGTGGGGAGACCGCTCCCTCGAGTCCCACCGCGCGAGCCACGATCGCTGCCGTCGCCGGGGCATCGCCCGTCACCATTACGGTCAGCACGCCCAAGGCGCGCAACTCCGTAATGAGCGCCGCGGAATCCGTTCGTGGCGGGTCGCTGAGAGCGATGATTCCCGCGAGCTTCATCGCCTCCGGCGGACCCACCGCGACGGCCAGCACCCGGAAGCCCTGGGCCTCGAGTTCATTCGCCGCGGTGAGGGCATCCGGCATGGCGGGCGTGAGGCCCATGACCGCGGCAAAGGCCCCCTTTACGACGCGCACCGTGGCTCCCGCTCGAATCCACAGCCGTCGCCTCGGACATCTTGGTGCCGGGGTCGAACGGCACGAATTTACTCAGCTTCGGCAGATCGGAGACCGCGGCTTGCGAGGCGGCCGAGCGAATGGCCCCGTCCACGGGATCCTGCCCGCCGTCCGAGCTTGCGAGCGCGGCCATTCCCAGGACGTGCGCCTCGTCGAAGCCGGGCATGGGACGGATGGCGGTCACCTTCAGTTCGTTGCGCGTCAATGTGCCCGTTTTATCCGAGCACAAGACGTCGATGCTCGCCGCTTCATCCACGGCGGAGAGCCGGGTGGGAAGGACGCCCCTGTGCGCGAGGGCCTGCGCGCCGATGGCCGCCGCAAGAGTAAAGGTAGCCGGCAGCGCTACCGGGATGGACGCCAGAACCGCCGTGAGCACCAGGGGAACGATCTCGCTAACCGGCATTTTGAGGGCGTAGGCATACCCCACCAACAGCACGATGATCACGCTGTTGAACATTGCCAGATTGCGCACCACACGCAATACGGCCTTCTGCTGGGAACTAACGACGTGCGCGGTGCGGACCAGTTCCGCGGTGCGTCCGAACTTCGTGCGCACGCCGGTCGCGGTGACCTCCGCAACTGCTTCGCCGCGCCGCACCAGCGCCCCTGCATAGGTTTCCAGGCCTGGCGCCGCCTCGATGGGTATGGATTCGCCGGTGATCATGGACTGGTCGAGCAGGACCTCGCCTTCGATCAGACGCACGTCGGCGGCAACCACCGCGCCAAGCGAAAGCTTCACAATGTCGCCAGGCACCAGTCCGGCAGCGGGTATGGTTTTCCAGGCATTGTCCCGGCGGACTGAGGCGTTCAGCGCGAGCCGCGACTTCAGCGCGGCAAGCGTCGCCTGGGCGCGCCCTTCCTGGAGGAACCCGAGCGCGGCGTTGAACGCCAGAAGACCCGCGATGATCGACGCCTCAACGTACTTGCCGAGAACCAGCTCGAGCACGACCGCAGTTTCGAGCATCCATGGAACCGGCGCCCAGAATTTGGCGAGCGCCCTGCGCAAGGGATGCAGAGCGGTGTCGGGAATTGTGTTTGGACCGAACTTCTCGAGCCGGCGGCGGGCTTCATCGCTGGTGAGGCCGGCCGGCTGTGGGGCATCCTTAACGAGAGCTTGTGAAGTCATGGGGTAGTTCGGTCGTGTTGGCCCCACTCAATGACTTCCTTGATTGCATCCGGTGGATGCCGATCCACCAGTCCCGCGAACTCACCGTACGAATACCGATGCGTGATCAAGCCGGCGATCTGAGCGCCCCAACGCAGATGGGCCTGGGCCAGGTCGTCCACAGCCATCTGGAAATGCCCGCGCGCGGCGTTCACGCTTCCCAGCATGACCTGATTATCCAACACCAACTGCCTGATCAATTCGGCCCCGGGAATCTGGAGCGGCCGGTCGCCACCCGGGATTCCGGTCACCACGTAAATCCCGTTCAGAGCTAGCGCGTCCAGGAGATTGAACTCGAGCGCGGCAATCCCCGTGGCGTCCAGGACAAAATCCATGGGCCCGATCTTCTTCCCCACCTGGTCCGCCGGCACTTGCCGGCCGTCTATGTAGCTCCCGCCAATAGCGGCCAACCACTTCGGACGGGTGGTGTTCGAATCGACCACGTCCAGACCGTAGACCTCGCCGCCGCGCAAGACCAAGACCATGGTAGCCAGCAAGCCGACGGGTCCCAGCCCGGCGACCAGGCAGCGGCGCCCGTGCAGCCAATCGGGGGTCGTAGCCGCATCGGGGCAGCGCACCGTCTGCACGCGCAGGGCCTCGTCGATAGCTTTTTCGACGACGGACAGCGGTTCCATCAAGACTCCGACAGATTCCAGTTCGGCCGGCACCCGCACGACGTATTGCTCTTGATCGACTACATATTCCGTCTGGTATCCGTCCAGTCCACGGATGCCTCTCTCGCGGTACTTGCCGGTCTGACACATGTCGGCGCGGTTCATGAGACAGGAGGGGCATTCACCGCATCCCCGCCGTACGCTGAACACGGCGTAATCGCCGGGCTTCACGCGAGTGACCGACGAGCCTACGCTCATAACCTTGCCAAACATTTCGTGCCCGATGACGAGTTCCTTTTGACCATCCGGAGCTTGGGCGCGGCCGCCGGAAACCTCTTCCCGGTCGGTGCCGCAGATGCCCACTCGTATCATTCGGACTTTGACTTCATCTTGTGTGGTAATCGAAGGTTCAGGCCGCTCTACAACACGGGAGCCGGCTGTACCCGGAACGATAGCGATTGCTTTCACGAGATTCCCATCCCTTCTATTTGTGGTTCCCCGTGGACCCCAGCCGCTCCAGCAAATGGTCGCCAACGCGCAGCGCGTTCGCCATGATGGTCAGGCTGGGGTTCACCGCGGCAATCGACACAAAGAAGCTTGCGTCGACGACGTAGAGGTTGTCCAAGTCGTGCGCCTTGCAGTTCACATCGAGCGCCGACGTTTTCGAATCACGGCCGAACCGGACGGTTCCGGCCTGGTGCGCGGTGCCTCCGATTGGGATGTCCTTGCCCAGACCGAACAGAAAAGCGCACAGCAGAATCCCCCACATGTAGTCCCAGTAGAACAACTCGAATCGCCACGCCTTATCTATCTTCTGTGTGTTGGCCCAACTGCCCCAGCACAGCATGCTGACTAGCATTATGACGAGAGCGGCCGGATAGGTGTGGGGCGTGTACATTGGTCAGGCAACCGACACCAGATAGTCGCGTCCTTCCCAATGGTCGCTGGCCGTCCAGAAGAAAGTAAAGCGGATGGGCGCCCGCTGTGCCGGAGGAATCGGAATGTCCACAAACTCAACTCCCAGCGCGGTGGGAGAAGACGGAGTGTCCTTCACGGTCTGCCATTCGTCGCCTGACCAGCGCAGCCGGAAGGAAGCCGGCACTTGTATGCGAAGCACGGAGCCGCGTTTGACGCTCCGCACCTGCCGGGTAAACTTCCAGACTTCGAATAGCGGACGATCCACGCGCGCGCCGAGATACCGTTTCGCAACGTCGGCAATCAGATCGGACACCTTCCCATCGCGGACGGAGCGAAGGAGCTTGATGTACTCTGCGTGAGCCCACATCAGGGGCATAGCCGAGCCCGTCGGCCGCCCGAGGTACATGTAGATCGCGGGCTGATTCGGACCATCCCACGCCTGCTCGGTCAAAAGGCCGGTGGGTGAGGCCAGGCGTTCCATGGCTCGGATGAATGGCTTCGTGTCGTGCCCCGCCGCCAGTTCGTAGTGGCCTCGTTCTCCGGTAAGCAGCGGCCAGGCACGGCCCCGGCCCCAGCTCACAAAGGGACCGCCATCGTCCCGTTGTCCATACCCGTCGTGGTTGTAGCGGTGCCAGCAGGGGCCGAATGGAGTCTCTACCTTCAACACCGCGTCCACCACGCGGAGGGAATCCACAATAATCGGATCGTCCGGCCTGCGGACTCCATGGCGCACGAGTTCGAGAAAACCCGCATCCACGATTTCTTTGGCTGGAAAGACGCGTTGCGCGCCGGGCCGCCGGTTCGCGATGGCGATGTTTCCCTGGTTCGGGTCTTCCTCAGGACTGGGGTTGTCAGCCCGCTCCGGAAGGATCCGCAAGTAGTGCCGGGGCACGCCTGGGAGCAGAGTCCCTTCCGTCGTGACGGTCCAACTCTCGACATGACATTCCAGGAAGTCGGCGTATTCCTCCAAGTACTTCGCGGTCGCCTCATCGCCCTTTTCGCGAGCAAAGCAGGCGGCGCAGATCAGAGCGGCGATGTTAGAAGCCAGCGTGGAAGGGGAATAGCCGCTGACTTCTTCCCAGCGCTCCTGCGGAGTCAGAGGTCCGTGGCGAACGAGGTAGGCGGCCGCCCGCAGAACCAGCGGGTACGGGTCGAAGTCTTCAAGAGCGTTTTCCCGTTGGAGCCGCCAGGCGAGCAGAATGGGAAAGGCCACTTCATCGAGTTGGATGCCGCGCCAGTAGGGCTCACCGTCAATCCAGAAGTTCTGGGCGAACCCCCCGTTCTCCTCTTGCGAGACATTGAGATAGATCAGCGCCCGCAGGGGTGTGACACGGTCCCCGGCGGCCAGCATCGCATTCGCGCTGTTGACCATGTCCCGCGTCCATACCAGGTGGTAACCACCCTGGTCTTCATCGCCCACCGCTTCTCCCCAAGGAATCGAGAGCGAGGCGATAAAGGCGCCAGGATACGATTTGTCTTCGTGAGCGCGGAGCAAGTTGAAGCTGGTGCGGTATAAGCTGCCGCCATCGCTCGATACCTTCTCTAGCGGAAGAATGCCCGCGGTCGATCGCTTCCACTGTTCCGCAAACCGCTTGGAATGGTCGGCGAAGGGGGTACTCAGAGCTTGAAAGAGCGTGGAGACTGCGTGGTGCTGGCTACTGCCGAACGCCAAGCCCAAGGTGAATTCACGGGTGCCGGTTAGGTCCAGTTCGCCCGTGAGTGCGATGTTACCGTCTGGGGCGTGGTCGAACTCCCAGTCCATCTGGAAATTACCGGCCAGGTCGGTCCAGCCGTCGCTCCTCCCAACATAGCCACACGAAACACGGGAAAAAGGAACGGTGGCCGCCAGCGCCAGCCACGTTCCCTTTCGTTCGGCAATCAGGACGTTTCGGCCCGCCAGCCGCGCCACGTAGCCACTGTTGCCCCAGCCTCCTACCTCGAGATGAGGTGCGCACAGGGCGTAGAGCCGCAGTTTGGACACGAACGATTCGTCGCCGGTTAGCTTGGTGTGCTGAAGAACGCAGGCCAGGTGCGGGTCGGCGATGATCTCTTTGACGATGGCATACCGCCCGGCTGGATCCGAATTCGTACAGCGATAGCCCAAACCGTCGTCCGCAAGATGTTCCAGTTTGGACTCGAGATGACGCTTTTCCTCGTGGAAGAAGCTGTTGCCGTCGGTGATGAGGTACTGAAGATCCCGAAGCTGTGGCCGATCCACGGTCGGATAATAGACCTCGGTGACGATGCCGCTCCAACACGTAAACCAGACCCGGCTGGAAGCCGCATAAGCGGTTCCGACGCCGTCCTTTCCTCCGTGCGTCCATCTGGGCTCGATGCCCGGCCATCCAAAAGCCTTCATCTGGTTGGGTCCGTCACTGAGTTTCATTTTGCGATCCGATTGCCTTGAGGTTCTTGCCGGATCATGCTTGGGAAGCCAGTCGCCGCCTTTTTGGGTCCCGACTTAGACGGCCATCGCCGCACCCGCGACAGATAGTGCGAGCGCGGCGAATAGCGCGGGTTTGGGGTACCCAAGACGGCCGAAAACGCCGTGGCCTCCAGCGGCGATCCGCTTCGGGCCGCCTCCAGTTCGCGAAGAAAGACGCCGAAGCGTGCCACGACGAACCCGAATCCCATCGGGACAGTGGCGGTTCGAATCCCTGCCAGGAATGTCCGGTCCTCGGCTACATAGGTGTTCGGGTCGCGACGATCGGCGTCTTGACGATGCATGGCTGCGTCAGCAGCGGGCTCTATCACTCACAAGGCTGGGGGCCGGCGGCAAAAGGATGCTTCAGAGGCGCCCCGATTTCAACTGTGTGCCGAGTACTTAGTAAGTTCCACGAGCAGTTCCCGCGCCGCCTTGGGGACCTGGACTTTGCCGTGCAGGATTTCCTGGCGGGTGGTGGTGGAGCCATACATGGCTCCGTCTCCGCTCTTGTCGGCCTGCACGACGGCGCCATCCACACTGACGCCAGCAAAGACCCCTTTGCTGCGCGAATAGCTCAGGATTTCCGCGTTGAGCTTTACGTCCGTGTCGGCGGCGGCATGTCTCCCCACCGGGCCGGCCGCCACGGTTGCGTCCGCGCCGATCTTGAATTTGTCGCTCAGCAGGCTTTGGAGGGCGTGGTTGTTCATAAAGAGCATCACGACGTCGGTGAAAGAGCCGCCAATCTGAAAACCGACGCTCCCTCCCCCGACAGCTATGAACATCGGGGCACTCCAGCCGTGGGCAGTGCGGCAGGTTGCCACTCCTTTGCCGTAGTTGCCGCCGAATATGAAGGCGAGCTTCTCCTCCCCTGGAACGATGGCAACACATTTCGCCTTCTCCAGCAGTTCTTGAGGAATGCCCTTGTCAGGCGTTCTCATGATCTCCTCGAAGACCCGGGACGCTTTTTGAACGCGTCCCAGGTCATCGTCGCGATCCGACGCGAAAGCGGGCAGGACCAGACCCAGACCCGCAACTGAAACGATCCACAAATTTCTGGACACGATGTTTCTCCTTCGAAGGTTCGCTTACTCCGGGGTGAGCGAAAGCCCTGGTTACACAGCCCCTATGACTCGAAGCCGAAGTGGCCTCACCAGCGCAGGACTATCTGCCGCTACGCCTGCGCGCTTTGCTGGCGCTCCGCCGCGTGTACTGCGATCTCCACTGGATGCGTCGTCTGCATGATGTTCCTGGCCTTGGCGACTTCGTCCGCGGTGCCATGAGCCAGAAGGAGGAACTTGTCGGACTTGAGCGCCAGCTCGTATTTCACAACGCTGTTCTTGGGGATGCCAATGCTGTACAGCCCCGCGCCGAGCGCGCTCAATCCTCCCACCACGACGGCGCCTTCCAGTGCTCCGACGATCCAGGCGACCAACGGACCGGCTACCAACACCGGCCCAATACCTGGAATGGCGAAGAATGCGGCTCCGAATAACATCCCCCAGATACCACCCCAGAAGGCACCCTGCTTGCCCCAGTACTTCATGCGGTCGCCGGTGTTGTAGTATCCCACGACGTGCTCGTCGGAATGGTAGTCTTTGCCGACGATGGACATTTTCTGCATGTCAAACCCAGCCCGCTGCAGTTCCTTAACCGCTTCCTCTGCTTGAGCGTGGGTTTCATAAATGGCTACAACCGAGTTTGATTCAGACATTTCAGACACCCCCTCTGTTCCTCTCCGTCGAGATCGATTCGTCAGGTTCAGTGTGAATACCGAGCAAGCACGCGGCCATCGTCGCGGTGACAAATCCTGTGTGGCAGGCAACGTCAGCCTTCCCGCCCGGGAGTCCGGCCCATGCCGGGCGCACGAATGGGGCGGCGAGAGGCCCCCGTCACGGTGGCGCGATTTGCGACACAAGCTGGATAGCCGGTCGTTGGTCGCTCACCAAGATCGAACACCGCGATAGCATTCGCGGTGGGCGCGCATCCATATGCCGGAGCCCCTCCGACGAACCTGCCGCGGAGGTCTGCCGTTTCTTGCGTGTGCTCCTTCCAGCTCAGCTCGCTTCCCAGCTGTGCAGGGCCCGGCAACACTGCCCCTTACCACACGATAGCTGGATGCTTTCCCCAATCCCATCCCGTCTGGCCGGTATATCGGGCCGAACCGAGACGGGGGCCCGCGGGGGCTTCCCGCTGCGTGCGGCCGAGGACGTTTGGGACGAACTGCCGGAGGAGCACACGGTCCGCAGAGGCCTCATTGGCCACCAGGCCTTCAAATACCGCCTCGACTGTATCTCTCTATTGCCCGCGGGTCGCGTCTAGTTCAGTGCGGGCACAGAAACCAGATCGAACACCCGCGGAAGGAGACACAGAACATGAAACTCAAACACGCTGCGGGCCTGGCGGCACTGATTGCCGGGATAGCCGCGCTCCCCGTGTCATCTCAGGCGGCGCCTCAAAGCGGTACGGCAGGGAAGCCGGCGCCGGCTTCGTCTGCCTCGGACCTGCGCGCCGAGGCATCGCGCCTGCTGAGTGGCCTGCAATTGGATGTGGCAAAAGCCCAGTACCGGGCCGACAAGCTCCAGGTCTATTCGCTCGACGAGGGCGTCAACTGGGAGTCGCACGCCAGCCAATTGAGCGCACTGAAGGACACGGTCGATGACATGGGCCAAAGGGTGTACCGGCTGGAGCAGATCCAGCACGCCGCCGCCCCCTGGCAGCAGAAAGCCATAGACGATACGGCGGCCTCGGTGAAGCTGATGGCCGACAATGTCGCGGACGCGATCCACTTTATGAACAGGAACCAGGAAGACTTCTGGGAGCCGGCCTACCGTCGTAACGTCGACAATGTCGTGCTTGAAAGCAGCCAGTTGTCCCGGTCAGTGAAGAATCTCGAGCAAGGCACGAGAGCGCCGGGCATGGCGGGCAAGTCCTGATGCGGCTTCCGGCGCGGGGCTGAGGGGCCGAAGGCTGACGGCCGTTCGGAGGGTGAGCGGGAGTGGGCCCGCTCACCTCATTGGTTCCAGCAACCGCCGCAGCCCCCGCAACCGCCGCAGCCACCGCAACCGCCGCAGCCACCGCCCCGGCCCATACGGCCCCGCCCCGCCCAGACCGGCCAGCCCTTGTCGTCGCGAAGGCGGAGTTCCGGGCCGCCCGCGACCGCGACCGTGATCGCAAAAACGTCCGTGCCGCTCTTGTAGCCTTTCACCGAGACTTCATCGCCGGCTTTGGGATTGAAGTCCTGCTGCATGAGGTAGCGCATCGACCCGAGAACGACTCTGGTCTTCTGTCCGCCCTGTTCAATCTCCAGCGACGGCATGCCTTGCCCCCGTGCGATCTGGACGGTAGTGATTTTGCCCTTCAGTTCGACAACCGGGTTGGACGCGATAGGCGCAGACGACCCGGACTGCTGCATGCCCGGGCAGTTGCCTCCCCGCCCAAAACCGTTGCCGGGCCCCCGGCCCTGGCCCTGCGCCAGCAAAGCTGCCCCAGCGGCCAGTCCCACCAGAATGCAATACTCAATACGTTTCATCTCAGCCTCCTGCGTTTCTTTGTGGCACTTAATCGGCCATCCAGATCCGATTGGATTATAAAGAGATGTAGGGCCGCGGCGCGCAGGGCTTGCAGGATTGCCCCGCGCAACCACGCAAGACCTGCGCGGCTTGATTCGAACATGACCAACAGGGCGGGGACATCGCGGATCATCCTGGTGGCAGTCGTGCTGGCTTTGCCAGTCGTCCTCATCGTGCATGCGCTGTTCACATCCCGAGAATTGGGAGAGATGAAAGGCGTGTACCTCCGGAGCCGGGCGGCGGCGGTGGCCGGCAGGCTCGAGACGCTTCCCGTAGACATCACGGAGGATGCGAGGCTCGACACGCTCTCGCAGGAGGAACCTGCCATCGTGGGCGTTCGTATCTTTGAGCGGCAAGATACGGCGCCCGAGAATGCGAGTCTGGCCCCGCTGTGGGCGGGCCAAGTGCTGTTTCGGACGACCGACGCCTCGTTGAACGGCGAAAGGGTCTTTCGCGCGTACGTGCCATTCCATTCGGCGGCGGGCCTGCGCATCGCCCGCATCGATCTGGCCGCCAGCGGGGCGGATTTCCTGCTGACCCACGCCCGCCACAATCTGACGCTCGCGATCTTCGTCGCCGTGGTGCTCTGGACGCTCGCCCTGTACGTGCTCTGGGCGTCGCGGCGGATGGCGGCGCTCGAGCGCAAGCAACTGGAACTCGCGAATCTCGCGCAGATCGGCAGGCTCTCCGCGGTGCTCGCGCATGAGATTCGGAACCCGCTCGGCACCATCAAGGGGTTCGTCCAATTGGCGGCCGAGCGGGTTGACGCGGGTGCGAGGGGTTTGCTGGAGCCCGTCGTGCAGGAGATTGTGCGACTGGAGCGCCTGGTCAACGATCTGCTCACGTTCGGCCGTCCGCGGCAACCAGTCAGTCAAACGATCCGCTGGCAGCCTCTGGCGCAAGAGGCGGTGGCGGCGGCGGGCCCTGCCGGCGGTCGCGTCGCCGTCGTCCGCGGGGCCGGGGACTGGAGTCTCCAGACCGATCCCGACCTGCTGAAACAGGTCCTTGTGAATCTCATTCGCAACGCCGCGGAAGCTGCCGCCGGCCTGGACGGGGCGGAGGTCGGTGTCACAGCCGCCGTCCGCCGCGAGGGATTCGCCATCTCCATCGCCGATAACGGCCCGGGACTTCCCCCTGAAGTCAAAACGAAGCTCTTTGAGCCGTTCGTCACCACCAAGGCTTCGGGGACGGGACTCGGACTGTCGATTGCCAAGCGGCTGGCCGAAGCGCTCGGCGGCACGCTCGAACTCCGCGACAACGATCCCCGGGGCACGGTCGCGGAACTCGTGTTTCGCGGGATGAAGGCCGTGCCGATCCCGGACGAGGCAACATGGAAACCATCCTCATAGTTGACGACGATCCCGGCTTCAGGCGGCTGCTGGAGACGATCCTCTCGGGAGAAGGGTTCGGCCTCGAATCCGCGGGGGCCGTGACGGAGGCCCTCAGCGCCGGGGCGCGGAAGCAGTTCCACCTGGTTCTGACGGATTTGAAATTGCCGGACGGAGACGGACTGTCGGTGTTGCGATGGTTTCGCGAGCATGCCCCGGAGACTCCGGTCATCATGATCACCGCGTTTGGGACGGTGGCCTCCGCCGTCGAGGCGATGAAGCTCGGCGCCGCCGACTACATCGGAAAGCCGCTGGCCAGCCCGGATGAGCTGCGGATGATCGTGCGCCGGACGCTCGACCAGCGGCGGGCCGTGCAGGAGCGGGACTGGCTGCGAGAACAGGAAGCGGCACGGTTTCAATGCTCGAACCTGATCGCACACGATCCGAAGATGCAGCGCATTGTGGATCTGGCGAGCAAGGTGGCGCCCACCGATTCCACCGTTCTGCTCAGCGGAGAAAGCGGGACAGGCAAAGAGGTACTGGCGCGGTGCATCCACCAGAACAGCGCTCGTGCACAGCGGGCGTTCGTCGCCGTGAATTGCGCCGCGCTGGCGCCCACGCTGGTGGAGAGCGAGCTGTTCGGGCACGAGAAGGGCGCGTTTACGGGCGCGGCGGCGCAGCACGCGGGCAGGTTCGAGCGCGCGCACGGCGGAACCCTGTTTCTGGACGAAATCGGCGAGCTGGACGGGAGTCTGCAGGTCAAGCTGCTGCGCGTGCTTCAGGAGCGGACGTTTGAGCGCGTGGGCGGAACCCGGCAGATCACCGTGGACGTGCGCTTGATAGCAGCGACAAACCGCGACCTGAAACGCCTGGTCGCCGAGTCCCGTTTTCGCGACGATCTCTACTACCGGCTGAGTACGTTCCCCCTTGAGATCCCGCCGCTGCGTGAACGGCCGGGCGATATCTTCGTGCTCGCCGGGATGTTCCTGAAGCGCTCGGCAGCCAAGCTCGGTAAGGCGCCGCCGGCGCTGGCGCCCGAGGCTCTCGACCTGCTCAAATCGTATTCCTGGCCGGGCAATGTGCGCGAACTGGAGAACATGATGGAGCGCGCGGCGATCCTGTGCGGGGATAGGGTCGAGGCCGCCGATCTGCCTCTCGCCGGCGGCAGCCCCGTCCGTCCGGTTCGCTGGGCGGACATCGAGCGGCACGCCATCGAAGAGGCGCTCGCCGCCAACGGAGGGAACCGCACCCTCGCTGCCCGGCAACTGGGCATGAGCGTACGAACGTTGCAGTATCGGTTGAAGTCCTACGGCCTATAGCCGAGCCGTAACCTTTAGCAAGCCGACCCGGGCATCAGGATCCACGACCGCCAGACATCCTGTGGTTGAGAGAGTGCACGGCCCGTTGACAGGGTCCGCCGTCACGGCTCCGAGAGGACCCGCGCGGGCAAGACAATTACGCACTGCTCTTGTGGCGCAGGCACTCTTGCCCGATGCCACTTAGTTATCGTGCTCTATTGCTAACCTGTCGATTTTATTGTGGCGCACGCTTCAGCGTGCCGCCGTGGGCTTCAGCCCATGGTCTGGCAGAGCGAGTTGAAACTCGCTCCAGCACGCTAAAGCGTGCGCCACGTCCGAGTCCGTTCCCTACGTACCGCGCCGACCGGCGATCCGGCCTGCGACAATTCGCCCCTTGACGAGCGTATATTAAACCTGTTTAATATCAACAGATCCTTTGATCTCAGTGGGTTCGAGGAGGCTCACCCTTGAGCAAGTCGATTGACAACCTGATACGTGCCGGCTTCGGGTTGGCCTTGCTGATCCTGGTGGTGATCAGTGCGCTATCCTACCGCAGCGTCTCGGCTCTCATCGACACGTCCCATTGGGTCGAGCACAGCCACGCCGTGATCGAAGCGCTGGACGACCTGAACCTGCAGATCACGGATGTGGAGAGCGCGGCGCGGGCGTTTGTGGTGGCCGGCGAGGATTTCTATCTGGATCCGTATTATGAGGCGGCGCGTGAAGTCGACCAGACGATTCTCACGTTGCGCAAGCTTACAGCCGACAATCCGAGGCAACGCCAGCGGCTGGCGGCCATCGAACCGGTAATCCGGCAAAAGCTGTCCTACCATCGCTCGACGATCGATCTCCGCAAGGAAAGCGGCCTGCGCGCGAGCACGGTAGCTCTCATGACTGGTCAGGGCCACAGGCTCATGGACCAGATTCGCGACGCTACCGCACAGATCGGAAGCGCGGAGAAGCGGCTGCTGACGGAACGGGTTTCGGAAGCGCGATCGCGCGGCGTGAAATCGCTTCAGGCGCTGGTGGCCGGCGCGCTGCTGAGCCTGTCGATGCTGGTGTTTGTGTATTTCCATCTGAACCGGGAAATCGGCAGGCGGCGGCGCTCGGAAGCGGGCCTGATCCGTCTGAACCGGCTGTATGCGGTTTTGAGCCGGGTCAGCGAGGCGTCGGTGCGTATCCGCGATCGGGCACAACTGCTGAACGAGGTGTGCCGCATTGCCGTCGAGGACGGCGGGTTCCGGATGTGCTGGATCGGCTTCGCCGACGACTCCGGCCACGTCCGGCCCGTGGCCCAGCATGGGGCCGACGACGGGTATCTGGAGGGAATCCAGATCACTATGGGGGACGAGCCCGAAGGCCGCGGTCCGACCGGCAGCGCTCTGCGTGAGGGCGGTCACTTTGTCTCGAATGACATCGGGACAGATGAGCGCATGCTGCCGTGGCGCCAGGACGCGCTTCGCAGGGGTTACCGGTCTTCGGCGGCGTTTCCCGTGCGGCTCGGCGATCGCGTGTCGGGAGTGTTCACGGTATACGGCTCCGAGAGCGGCCTGTTCGACGAGGAAAAGATCGGTCTGCTCGAGGAAGTGGCGGCCGGGCTGGGACTCGCGCTGGAAGGAATGGAGCAGGAGGCGCAGCGCTACCAGGCCGAGCAGGCGCTCGCGGAGAGCGAGACCCGTTTCCGCCAGATGGCGGAAAACATCGCGGAGATGTTCTGGATCACGGACGGCACCCTCTCGAAGATGCTCTACGTCAGCCCGGCCTACGAGCAGATTTCCGGGCTCCCGTGCCAGAACCTCTATGACGATCCCCTATCGTTTCTCAAACTCATTCATCCGGAGGAACGCGACCGGATCGGGCAAGGTATCGAGAAGGCGCTGGAGACCGGAGTCTGGAACGCCGAGTACCGCATTGTTCGCGCCGATGGTTCGGTGCGTTGGGTCTGGGACCGGGCGTTTCCGGTCCGCGAAGCTTCGGGCGCGGTGTTCCGATTCGTGGGAATCACCCAGGACATCACCGAGCGAAAGCAGGCCGAGGAGGCGATCCGCCAGCTCAATCAGAACCTGGAACGCCGGGTATCGGCGCGTACGGCCGAACTCGCCGCCGCCAATCGCCAGCTTGCGGAAAAGAACGGCGACGTGGAGCGGGCCACGCGGCTCAAGAGCGAGTTCCTGGCGCGGATGAGCCATGAACTGCGCACGCCGATGAACGCCATCGTCGGTTTCTCGGAGCTACTCGGGGAGGAAGCGGACGGCCCGCTGACGCCGCGGTACCGGGAGTATGTCGAGCACATCCGCGCCGGATCCGCTCACCTGCTCGAGCTCATCAAGGACGTCCTGGATCTGTCCAAGATCGAAGCCGGCCGGATCGAACTGCATCCCCGGCAATTGAACGTTGCGGCGGCGGTCGCCGAGGTGCTGGCGGTGATCCGCCCGCTGGTCGAAGCCAAGGAGTTGCGAATTGACCGCAATATCCCGGCCGGTCTGGAAGTGAGCGCCGACCCGATTCGCTTCAAGCAGGTGCTGTTCAATCTCCTGAGCAATGCTGTCAAGTTCACGCCCGACCAGGGCAGGGTATCGGTCGCGGCGGGAATCGAGGGCGAGTGGATGTCTTTCTCGGTGACGGACACGGGCGTCGGCATCCCGGCGGCCGAACACACGGCGATTTTCGACGAGTTCTACCAGGTTGGGACCACCAGCAAGGGAGTGAAGGAAGGGACCGGCCTGGGCCTGGCGATTACGCGGAAACTGCTGGAGTTGCATGGAGGGTCAATCCGGGTGGAGAGTGAGCCGGGGAAGGGCAGCCGCTTCACTTTTACGATACCGGCCTCGGGCGAGAGCCTTGGCGATACGGAAGAGGCAGCTTATGCGCAGGATACTCATTGTGGACGATAATGCGGCGAGCCGGGCGCTGCTCGGAGCCATCCTGGAGTCCGATGAGACGCAATTGACCGAGGCCGCGGATGGCCGCGAGGCGCTCGACCGAATCGCGCGCCATGCCCCCGACCTGGTGTTGCTCGACATCGAGATCCCGGTTCTGGATGGCTACGCCGTCCTGGCCAGACTGCGCGAGCAGCCCGCGCTGGCGCGGCTTCCCGTGATCGCGGTCACCGCGAACGCGATGCAGGGTTCCCGCGAAAAGGCGCTGGCGGCGGGCTTCGACGAATACGTGACCAAGCCGGTTCACCCCGCCGCGCTGAGGAAGCAGGTGGCGCGGTTTCTCGCCACGCCGGACAAGGAGGAAGCGTGACAGATGACGCACAGGCGCGGGTGACAATGGCCGTGATCGACGACGATCCCGCCAGCGTCGCGCTGGTGGAGGCGGCTCTGCAGGAACCGTCCCTCGCCATCCTGACCGCCACCGACGCGGTGCAAGGCCTCGACCTGGTGCTCCGCCGGCGGCCCCAGATCGTGCTGCTCGACCTGCTGATGCCGGGCATGAGCGGCATGGAAGTGCTCGACCGCATCCTCGCCAGGCTGCCGGAGACGGACGTGGTTCTGATCACGGGCGACTATTCCACCGACTCGGCCGTCGAGGCGATCCGCAAAGGGGCCGCGGACTACCTGACCAAGCCGGTTTCGCCCGCCGTGCTGCGGCAGAGAGTCGGACGGTTGATCGAGCAGGCGCGCCAGTGCCAGTTGACGCTCGACTTGGACGAGGAACTCATCAAGGCGCATCAGTTTGAAGGCATCGTCGGACGCAGCGCACCGATGCGCCAGGTCTTCGTCCGAATCCGCCGCGTGGCTCCGCACTTTCGCACCGCGCTGATCTCGGGCGCTACTGGAACGGGCAAGGAACTCGTGGCGGCCGCCCTGCACCGGTTGAGCCCCGTCGCGGGCGGCCGCTATGCGGTGTGCAACTGCTCGGCGGTGGTGGAAACCCTGTTCGAGAGCGAGCTGTTCGGCCACGTCAGAGGCGCATTCACCGGAGCGGCGCAGGACAAGATGGGGTTGTTCGAGTACGCCAACGGCGGAGTGGTCTTCCTGGACGAGATCGGGGACCTTCCGCTGGAGATGCAGAGCAAACTGCTGCGCGTGCTCGAGAACGGCGAAGTTCAGCGCGTAGGGTCGCCGGCGGTCCGCAGGGTGGATGTGCGCGTGGTCGCCGCCACGAACCGCGATTTGCGCGAGCGGATCGCCGGAAAGCGGTTCCGCGAAGACCTCTTCTACCGGCTATCGATGGTCGAGATCAAACTGCCACGTTTGACGGAACGGCGGGAGGACCTGCCGTTGCTGATGCGCTTCTTCCTGGATCAGTTCGCGGCGCAGTACCGGAAGCCCATCCGCGGGCTGACGCCGCGCGCCCAGATGGTTCTGGACCGGTACTCGTGGCCGGGGAACATCCGGGAGCTGAAGAGCGTCCTGGGCAGCGCGTGCATGATGGCCGAAGGAGAATGGGTGGATGCCGCCGACCTGCCGGAACACCTGCGCGGGCGCCCCGAAGAGGAGCCGGCCGGCGGACAGTGGTCCACGCTGGAGGAAATGGACCGCCGCTATATCGCGCGGGTCCTCGAGGCGGTGGGCGGCAACAAAGTGCGCGCCGCCAAGATCCTCGGCATCAATCGGGCCACCGTCTACCGCGCGCTCGGCGGGGGCGTCGCGGACGGCGATTCGGCCGAAGAACACCCGCCCGAAGGCAGGCGCCGGGCAAGCGCCGCGGAACTCGGCTGACATCGATCCAGCCGAGGCGCGACACGCTGGCGGCAGATCGGGTTGTGCGGGATCGTCAGCAGGGTAGCCTTGCGGACCTGCCAGGTGCCGCTGGCGGCCGGAGTCGCCCGCGGTCACACCGTGACGCGGCTGGCGCCGACGGACCCGAGGATCCGTTTCGCCCTTGCCACTTCCGCGGAAGCGCCGTACGCAAGCAACAGGTACGCGCCGGTCCTCAACGCGCTCTCGCACTCCTGAATTCTCTCCCGGCGAATGCCGATGCTGTAGAGCCCCGCACCGAGCGCGTTCAACCCTCCGAAAATCGCGACATTCTCCAAGGCGGAGACAATCCACCCGGACAGAGGGCCGGCTACCAACACCGGCCCAATGCCCGGGACGTGCAGGGAGGCCCAGCCTGACAGAGCACCCTCAAGAGTCGCCCAGGGCTCGCCAAGTTCCCCGCAATACGTTGAATCGAGATAGTCGCGATCGCACCCGGACACACGATCGCCGGGCAGGCTCTCCATGGCCACGACGGAGACCTTCTTCATATCGAATCCCGAACTCCGGAGGCTGCCGACGGCCAGTGCGGCATCGGTCTGAGTGCTGTAAACAATCAGGGCGGCGTTGTCCTGGGGCATCGTGTCGGCTGGGGTAGAGCAAGTGCCGCGCCATATCCAGGTCCGGCTTCTGGGAGGCAGCTCCGACGAAAAGGGGCGGGGCGTGCTCATTGCCGCGACACCGTGCCGCGTTTCGATACACGTTGGAGATGTCAACGCAGCCACCCGCGGCCCAATCCATGCCGCTTCGCGGGCGGCCGGTTGGAGTAAGGACGGTCCCACGTCACGTGCATGTGGAACTGGGTTTGGAGGATCGCCTTGGCGCGGTGTAAGCGAGTCTTCACGCAAGCATCGGTGAGTCCCAGACGCCGCGCGGCTTGGGCGACGCTCATCTCGTCGATCTCCCTCAGCCGGAATACGATGCGATATATATCCGGCAGCGCTTCGATCGCCGTGCGCAACGCGACGGCCAGCTCGCCGTTAATCGCCAGTCTCTCGGGATCCGCGGCGCGCGAAACGAACACATCGCAGTTCACGCCCGGCGTCGATGCCACGTCGAGAACCGGGCGACGCACGCGTGCGCGTATGCGCGCCAGGGCCTCGTTGGCTACGATCCGCGTCAGATAGGCGAGGAAGCTCGACCGGCCGCCAAACTGATCCAGTCGTGTGAAAACGCGCATGTGCGCTTCCTGTACGGCCTCCTCGGCTTCCGCGGCATCTTTGAGAATTCGGCGGGCCACGGACTGAAGATGCCGGTGGTGCCGGCGGACCAAGACTCCGTATAGCCCCAACTCCCCTGCCCGTATGCGCTCGAGGACGCGTTCATCCGACATCTGCGGGACCGGTGGCATCGCAGCCGGCCCGCTGGTTTCCCAGGTGTTCATAGGTATCTGCCCCTTGGGTGTGCAACTGGCGGGCCACTCAAGCCCGGGCCAGCCTGCCAAGGCAGTTTTGGGAATGCCACTTATTGCGACAGCGCGAGTGTTTTTGCGACACGGGAGAGGGACTTGCAGAAATCGCACCACCGCCGCGGAAGGGACAAGCTGAAGCATGTCCTACACGGCGCATCAACGGTTTACGGCCCCACGTGGGGTATGCTTCAGCTTGCCCAGCGATTTCTGCAAGTCCCTCGGGAGAGCCGCAGGCTCCACGCCCGCGCCGGCTCACGTCGCCACCGTCCCGGCCGATTCGACGGATAGAACCGGACCTGGCAGCGGCACGGGCCGGGCTGTCTCGATCCCGCTGGCGGCGTCCACCGGTTGGCGCCGCGGCCTCCGCCCTACAGCCAACCCCGCCACGCCGTTTACCTCGGGTCGAAACTGGCCGACCTCGATGATGCCTTTGCGGACCGCGTACAAGATCAGTTCGGGGATGCCGTGCAGACCGAGCTTATCCAGAATGTGGGCGCGATGCGTCTCCACGGTATAGAGACTCAGGTTCAGCAGGTTCGCCACATCTTTGTTCGACTGGCCCTCGGCGAGTAACTGGAGAATCTCGCGCTCGCGGTTCGTCAGCAGCTCGTAGCTGTCCTCTACACCACGCTGCCTGAGCTGGTGGACGTACTCCTCGAGCAACGTCCGGCTCACCGCGGGGCTGAAGAACGATTTGCCCTCCCTGACTGTCCGTATGGCCCGGATCAGGTCCGATTCGGAGGAATCCTTCAGCAGGTAGCCGCACGCTCCGGCCTTCAGCGCCCGCAGCACGTGGCTTTCATCGGCGTGAGCGCTAAGAATCAGAACCCTGAGCGCCGGCTGCCTGGCAATCATCTGGCGGGCCGCCTCGATCCCGTTGAGGCGCGGCAAGGCAACCTCCATCAGCACGACGTCGGGTTTGGTGGACTCCGCCAGCTCGACGGCCCGCCGGCCGTCTTCGGCCTCGCCCGTCACGATGAAGCCGGGCTCGCGTTCGAGCAGCAGGCGCAGACCCGCCCTCACGATCGTATGGTCGTCGGCTAGCAGGATTCGCATCAGGTTCCTTTGCCGGTGAACGTGCAAGTCGAGTGCCATCGTCCTGGCCAGTGACGTGCTTGCATCACCCCAATACCGTGAACGACCAGGGACGAAATGAAGGCTAGCCAACCGATCGCAGGTCAGGGGCACTCGTTCGGGACCGACCTCAGCGTCCGGAGGCATGCCGATGAGGCCCTGCGCGCGAGCGAGGAGCGGTTCCGGCGCCTGGTCGAGGTCACCTCGCAGATCGTGTGGGTCACGGACGCACAAGGGCAGCCGCAAGGGGACTCCCCTTCCTGGCGGGCGTTCACCGGCCGGTCGCTCGATCGGTTCCTCGGATGGAACTGGCTCGAAGCCATCCACCCGGATGACCGGGCGCGAGTAGCGGAGGTCTGGCGCATCGCCGTCGGCACGGCAGAGCCCTGCACTTTCGAGTTCCGGCAACTGCACGCATCCGGCGAATACCGCCACATGTCGTGCCATGCCGTCCCGCTGTTTAATCCGGATGGGACGGTGCGGGAATGGATCGGCATGGACACCGATATCACGGACCGGAAGCGGGCGGAGCAGGCGCTTGCGGGCGCCATTCAGCGCCTGGACGCTCACATGGACAACTCTCCGCTGGCCGTGATCGAGTTCGATTCCGAGTTCCGCGTGACGCGGTGGTCAAAGGAGGCCGAAAGGATCTTCGGGTGGAGCACGGAGGAAATCGTAGGACGTGCCATCGCCGAGGTCCGATGGGTACACGAAGACGACGTGGAGGCCATCGGCCAGGTCTCCCAGGACATGCTCGACGGCAAACGGCCCCGCAACTTCAGCGTGAACCGGAACTACCGCAAGGACGGCTCAACCGTGGAGTGCGAGTGGTACAACTCCGCGATTTACGACGGGAACGGCAAGCTGGCCTCGATTCTGTCTCAAGTCCTCGACGTCACCGTCAGGAAGCGCGCCGAGGAACGGTTGAGGCAGGCGCAGAAAATGGAGAGCATCGCCGTGCTCGCCGGCGGCGTGGCGCACGATTTCAATAATCTTCTCGTGGGCGTGATTGGCAACGCCAGCCTGGCGATCGACATGCTGCCTCCCGGGAGTCCGGCGGTGGAGGCGCTCGAACTGATCATCAAGTCGGGAGAGCAGGCGGCACACCTGACCCGTCAGATGCTCGCCTATTCGGGCAAGGGGCAGTTCTTCGTGGAGCGGGTACGCCTGTCGGACGTGGTCCGGGAGGTCACCGCTCTGGTAAGGCCGGCAGCGCCTACGGAAATCGCGATGCAGTTGGAGTTGGATCCGGACCTCCCTGACATCCAGGCCGACCGGATAGAGATCCACCAGGTCCTCATGAATCTGGTCATCAACGCCAGGGAGGCGATTGGAGACCAGGCTGGCAGGATCGTGGTGCGAACGGGAAGCCGGCAGGTCGATGAGGCTTTCCCTCCAGATCTCGAAGGGAACATCCCAACACCGGGCCGTTACGCTTTCCTCGAAGTGCGGGACACCGGCTGCGGGATGGACGAGGCGACCAAGGCGAAGATCTTCGATCCGTTTTTCACCACCAAATTCCAGGGGCGTGGGCTGGGATTGGCCGCGGTTGCGGGAATCGTGCGCGGGCACAGAGGGGCGATCCGGGTCACGAGCGCGCCCGGCCGGGGCACATCGTTCTTCCTGCTTTTTCCCGCCCTCGATTCGCGCCGGCGTCGTTCAGCGCCGTGCAAAAGAGATGCGAAACGGAACCTGGATGCCGGGGGAGACACTCCGCACCCTTGACAATGACATATTAAACGATCTTAATTGACGTAGGATATGGGATCTGAATCTCCCATTCCCCGTTTCATTGGAGGGAGGCAACGTGCGCGTGCCGAGGATTCTGTCAAAGAGCCCATTGCTCGCAGTGCTCCTGGCCCTGGTGTGCGCGGGCCGTGCCGGCGCCGCGCCGGCCGATCCGTATGTGCTGATCGGGTGGAACGACCTGGGGATGCATTGCATCAACCCCGGCTACAGCGAGGTCTCGGTGCTCCCGCCGTTCAACAACCTCTGGGTGCAGGTGATCCGCAGGGGCGATCCGCCGCAGATCGTAACCACGGGCGTCTCGATCGAGTACTCGATGGTCAACAACACCACGGTCCAGGGGAAGACGGACTTCTGGCAATACGTCAACCAGCTTTTCGGCGTTAACCTGGCCCCCGGAATAGGGCTCACGGGCAACGGTCTCTCCGGGACGATGCAAGTGGCCGGAGATCACTTCGAGGCGACGGGTTTGCCGGTGCTGCCTTACGACGACCAGTTGAACTGGAATCCGTACCAGATCGCGAACGTGACTCTGAAGGACAACACGGGAGTGGTTCAGACGATTCAGGTGGTGATTCCAGTGTCGGATGAAATGAATTGCGCACAGTGTCACGCGCAGGGCGGCAGCGCGACGATACATCTGCCTAACGGCGGCACTGCCGACGGCTATAACAACATTCTGGCGGTTCACGACTACTATCACGGCGTCAATGGCGTAACGCCGCCCTTGACCAGCCGGAACCTGGTGGATTCGAAGCCGGTGCTGTGTGCGCGGTGCCACTCGGACAACGCCCTGGGCGCGCCGGGCGACGGCGTGTCCAAATCGGTGTCACTGGCCATGCACGGCTGGCACAACATCAGCCACGCTCCGGATGCGACCTGTTATTCCTGCCACCCGGGGCAGCGGACCCAGTGCCTGAGGACGGCCATCGAGGAAATGGGGTCGAAGGGCGGTGTGCCGTCCTGTCAGAACGGGAACTGCCACGGCGGCATGGCGGGGATGGCGAGCCCGAATCGGAACCCCTGGGTCACCGAGCCCACCTGCGAACAGTGCCATGACAGCCGCTTCGGCACCGGGGGCAAACTCTACCGCCACACGACGGGGCACGGCGGTGTGTACTGTTCGGCGTGCCACAACAGCACGCACGCCTGGTGGCGCTCCACACTCGCGGCGGACAACTTACTTCCGATCGCGCTTCAGGGGAGTTCCGATCCTATTGGCGCGTGCGCAACTTGCCATACCGGCGGCCAATCGGGCGAAAACCCGCACCGGGCTTCCAGCGCTACGACTGCGCCGGCCGTGCCTGTCCTGACCGCGCCCGCGAACGGGGCCGCGGACGTTGCGCTGACTCCCACGCTGAGCTGGAACGCTTCGAACGGAGCCACATCCTACGAAGTATTCTTCGGCACGACTTCTTCACCGCCTCTGGTAGCCAGCGGGGGCGCCACCAGTTACTCTCCGGGAACGCTCAATTCCGGCGCTACTTACTACTGGAGCGTGACGGCCGCTAATAGCGTGGCCACAGCCGCCTCCGCGACGTGGTCGTTCACGACGGCCAGCGTTGTGACTCCCGCCCAGGCTTTGCGGTTCGTGCCGGTCAGCCCCTGCCGGGTGGTGGACACGCGAAACGCGCCCGATGCGTTTGGCGGGCCCTCGATGACGGCCGGCTCGAGCCGCTCGTTTGGTATTCCGCAGGGCAACTGCGGCATCCCCGTAACCGCCCAGGCTTATGCGCTGAATGTCACGGTGGTGCCGCAGGGTCCGTTGTCTTATCTGACGCTATGGCCAAGCGGGCAGGATCGCCCCCTGGTATCCACTCTCAACTCCTTTGGCGGCGATGTTGTTGCGAACGCGGCTATCGTTCCGGCGGGCGCCGGCGGGGCGGTCAGCGTGTACGCAGCCCAACCGACCGACGTTATCCTCGACGTCAACGGATATTTCGACTCGGCGGCGACAGACGGGCAGGCGTTCTATCCCGCGGCACCGTGCCGCGTTGCCGATTCGCGCGCCCCAACGGGACTCTTCGGCGGTCCCGCGATGTATGGCGGCCAGACCAGGGACTTTCCGATACCGTCGGGCGCCTGCACGATTCCGCCAGGAGCGGGAGCCTACTCGCTGAATGTAACCGCGGTTCCGAGCGGCTATCTTGGATACCTCACCGTCTGGCCCACCGGCCAACCGCAGCCGGGGGTCTCCACGCTCAATTCGTGGAAGGGCAAGGTGGTGGCCAATGCGGCCCTGGTTCCGTCGGGAACCAATGGAAGCGTGTCGGTATACGCTACGCAACCGACGAACGTCATCCTGGACACCAACGGGTACTTCGCGCCGCCCGGGGGTGCGGGTGCGCTCTCGTTCTACGCTTTGCCACCCTGCCGTGTCGCCGATACGCGGAGTGCGAATGGCCCGTTCGGCGGACCGACCATGGAGGCAGGAGGGTCGCGCGCGTTCACGATGGCGGCGAGCGGCTGCTCGATACCGCCGGCCGCCGCGGCGTACTCGCTGAACGTCACGGTTGTGCCCGATGGGCCGCTCTGGTATCTGACCGTCTGGCCGGCCGGATCGGCTCAGCCCGGGGTGTCCACTCTGAACTCGTGGGACGGTGCGGTAACCGCCAACGCCGCCATCGTTCCCGCCGGAACGGGGGGTGCGATCGCCGTCTACGTGACGAACCGCACGCACGTGATACTGGACGTGAACGGCTACTTCGCGCCGTGAGCGGGCGGGGGCCACATGTGCGCTTCGACCATGCGTGAGTGTCTCGGCCGACCGCTCCGTTGAGGCGTCCACGTGGAAGAAGTGGCAGCGGCGATGGGCGCGCGGCCAAAGCACTGAGTTCGTGTCCTTGGGGTGGTGCGATTCGTGGTGCGGAAGTGGGACTTGAACCCCCCGACGCGCGAGTGCCTCCGCACGCAAAACGGCCGCCGATCTTGCCGGCGGCCGTTTTGCCCTATCTACTGCAGAATCAATGGTGCGGGGGGGGGGACTTGAACCCCCACGGGATTGCTCCCGCTAGCACCTCAAGCTAGTGCGTCTGCCAATTCCGCCACCTCCGCAAGGCGAATCTCGATCTACTTCTTGGCCGGTGCGGCCGGAGCCTGCTCCGGCGGCGCGGTCGGAAGCTTCTGCCCGGCCTGATTCGGCCGGATCGGGATCGTCACACCCTTACCTCCCGGCCCCGGCATCGGGACTCCCGCGGGCCGGGCCGGACCCGGGAGCGGCCCGGGCAGAGCCGGCGTCGAATGCACGGGCTGCGAGCCGCGGGTCGGCTGTTCTTCGAGGACCGTCGTGCCGGGTCCCCCGATGCCGCGGGTAGCCATGATCGCCAGAGTCAGCGACGTTACCATGAACAGCGTCGCCGCAATCCTGGTCAGTTTCGACAGAAGCGTCGCCGTGCCGCGGGGTCCGAAGGCCGTCTGCGAACCCATGCCGCCGAACGCTCCAGCGAGGTCCGCGGCCTTCCCGCTTTGCAGCAAGACCACAATCACCAGAAAGACACAAACCAGTACGTGAAGGAAAACCAACAGACCATATACCATAGGGAACCTCCGGGCAGGCAGGCACACGCCAACGTCCAAAACCCGGAACTCCCAGTATAGGGGAGCGGCGGGGCAGAATCAACGCGCGGTGTGGACGCGGTGGACGCGTGCCTCTTCCCGGCCGGCTCGCTTCCGCGACCCGCCGGCGGCGCCGTCCGGGGGCGGAGGCTCGAACGCGGGTGCGGCCCGGCCTTCCTTCGGGCGTCCGCACAGGGCGCACCAGCCCGGGTCTCTGTCGTAAATGCCGCACTGATTGCAGCGGGTGTACACCGCGTACGTCTGGACCGCCATCTCCGGCCAGGATACCGCAGATCGCAGCCCTCTGGAACATTTTTTATGGATCTTGTTTAAGCGCCCTGGTCGGCCTTGCAGCGGAGGCTGCGCGCTTTGCCAGGCGCCCCGAAACCCACGCGTCCGGCCACAATGTGGCGGGTCGCCAGCGGGGGTTCCACCGGCCGCCGTTCCTGAGCCATCAGCCGCGCCAGAATCTCGGCCGGGATCTCCGACAGCGGCAGGAAACACTCACCGGAAGGGACCAGCTTGACCGTCCACAGCGCGTAGCAGACCAGCGGGCAGCCCACCGCCAGCAACTCCGCGGCCAGGCGTGCCCCGGACGAAGCCACGGACCCCAGGCTGGTCGCAACGGCGCCGCCAGCCAGCAGCACAAAGAGGATAACTACATGCCACCGGACGTTCGCCCGCATCGTGACCGGAAAGGTGCTGAAAAAGGCCGTCGAAAGGATCAGCAGTATGCAACAACCGCTGCCCATCAGCATCACCGGGCCCCCGTCGCGGAGGATGTCGAAGCCGAACAGACAGACCGTCGCCCCCAGCGCCGCGGACAACACGGCGAAGGCCACGATCCCACCGACGGCGAACGAGAACAGGCTCCTGAAGTGGCGGGCCTGCGCCAGGCACGCCTCGATGGCCACGGCCGCGTACATTGCGGCAAGGACCCAGGCATTCCAGCCATGGACGGACCGAAGCGAGTGCAGCAACCCGAGGAGCGTGACGATCCAGAAAATCGGATAGCGGCGCGCCAGGCCTCGAGTGGCCAGCGCCGCCAGGCACGCAGCCTGGACCGAGGTGCTCAGGCACCGCAGCACTAGGATTGCTTCCGTCATGGTTCCCTTAAGCGCGGCCTCCCTTGAGGCCAGGACCCGATTCTAGCGCAATTGTCCGCTAGAAGCCTACGGAAAAGCAAGGGCTTCTGGTTTGGGACCGTACTAATCGCTCCGGGAATTGGTACCAAAGGTGTGCTCTTTTGCCGGAAGAGCAGCCCGGCGGGGCTAGGCTAAATCGGCGGTACGGAGCCCGTTTCCCCCGGAGCCTTGCCGGACCTGGCGAAGGCCACTCCCAATTACCAGGCTCAGGGTCCACGCCGCCGGTTCGTCTTACACTCCCGTTACCGGCAGCACGGCCCACGCCGCCGGTTCGTCTTACACTCCCATTACCAGCAGCACGGCCCACGCCGCCGGTTCCTCTCACACTCCCATTACCAGGCACACGGCGGGCTGGTTCCTTTTTTGATAGATTGGCGGAGGCCATGCACAATCCCTTTCTGGAGACCCCGACCGAAACAACCGACGAGGAGCTGGTGCCGAGCGCGCAGTCCGGCGACCGTGAGGCGCTTGAATCGCTCCTGGCACGCCATCAGCCCTGGATCTTCAACATCGCCCTCCGTATGCTGTACCGCTACGCCGACGCGGAGGACGCCACCCAGGACATCCTCATCAAGGTCCTGAAAGCTCTGCCGTCATTCCGGGGCGAGAGCCGGTTCCGCACCTGGCTCTACCGGATTGCGGTGAATCACATACTGAACATGAAGAAGGACAAGTGGGCGGCTGCCGACTCCATATGCTCGTTCCAGATTGCCGCCGTGGGCCTGGCGCGCACGCCCGACCTCGATCTGCCGGACCCGCGCACCGTTCCGGTTCCGATCGAAATCCTGATCGAGGAGACCAAGGCCAACTGCACGGTGGGAACCTTGCTGTGCCTCGACGGCCGGCAGCGCCTGGTTTTCATCCTGGGCGAGATCTTCGGGGTGAGCGACGAGGTGGGCGGCGAGATCGCCGGAGTCACGCCGGTCAACTTCCGGCAGATTCTCTCGCGCGCGCCACGACCTTTATGAATACTTGCGCGGGAATTGCAGCCTGGTCGAGCCCGGCAATTCCTGCAAATGCGCCCGGAAGACGCAGGCGTTCATTCAGGGCGGCTTCGTCGATCCAAACAAACTGCGATTCACCGCGGAGCACCGGCGCAAGGTCCGGGAGGTGGCCGGCGACCGCGCCGAGGAGCTGACGGAAGCCTACATGAAGGTGGCCGCGGACGTGTACCGCAACCATCCGTTCTACGAGCCGGCCGAACAGGCGGCCATCCTGCGCCGGGCGCTCGAGACGGTGTCGCTGGGACCGCCGGCGTGATTTTTCGGGCGGTCACTGTCACAGGGCCCGCCGGCCGTTGTCTTATTCGGTGGAGGTGAGGCATGAACATGACCATGGCGGTTTGCGCGGCGGTGGCCGCGTTCGGCGGCACGCTCGCGGCCGCGGATTCGGAGGCGGACATCGCGCGCCAGTTGCTGGCGATGGAGCGGCAGGCGATGGACGGCTGGATGAAGGGGAATCCGGATAACGACCTGGCGCGCACGGACGCGACCGTCGTTTACATCCATCCGGCCGGGGACAAACGGCTCGAGGGCCTGCCGGCGTTGACCGAACTCTTCGAGAGGTACCGGGGACGGGCCCTGTTCGACAGCTACGACCTGGTCGACCCGAAGGTGCAGGTAGGCGGCGACGTTGCGGTCCTGACCTTCATCCTCGAATGCCGTATGGGCACGATGGTTTATCGCTACGACGCGAGCGAGGTGTACCAGCACAGGAAAGAGGGCTGGCGGATCATTCACGCGCACTGGTCAAAGGCAAAAACACAATGAACAAGCCGGAAGATCTGGCCGCGGAGGTGCGGGCTTACTGCGTCGCCCATCAGGATCCGAAGAATGCCTTGAAGTGGGCCCGTTATTTCAAAGAAGGCTACGACGCCTGGGGGCTGCTCGGCAAAGAGAACCCGCTGTGGAACGAGAAGAAGCGCGAGTGGATGGAGCGGTACCGCGGGTTGCGGCTCGACGGTTTCGCGAAGGCTGGCGAGATGCTGCTCGCGAGCGGCAAGTACGAAGAGGCGTCGATGGCGATCCGCTTCCTCACGGACTTGCGAGATCAGTTCGACGACCGCATGGCCGTTCGCCTGGCCGGATACTTCCGGGCCGGGATCTGCAACTGGGGCCACACCGACGTGCTTTGCGGCGAGATCGTCGGGCCGCTGCTCGCCGAAGGCCGGATCAAGCTGGCGGAGCTGGCGGGCTGGCGCGAGTCCGGTCTGAAGTTCCAACGCCGCGCGGTTCCGGTCGCGATGCTGGCTCTGCTGAAGGCGAAGCCGCCGGTGGGCCCGCTGCTGGAGTTTCTGCGCCCGCTTATGCTCGACCCGGAGCGAGTGGTTCACCAGGGCCTCGGCTGGTTTCTGCGCGAGACCTGGAAGCAGGCCCCTAAGCCCGTCGAGGCGTTTCTCAAGGAGTGGAAGGACCAGTCGCCGCGGCTGATCTTCCAATATGCGACGGAGAAGATGACGCCGGTGCAGAAGGCGCGGTTCCGGGCGGCGGGGCGCAAGCCCCCTACCGGTCGTTGAACTTCAGCGCCTTCTTGCGCAGGCGGATGGATTGCGGCGTGACCTCGACGTATTCGTCGTTGCGGATGAACTCGATGGCTTGATCGAGGCTCAGCAGGCGCGGCGGGACCAGGCGGATGGCGTCGTCCGAGGTGGACGCGCGCATGTTGGTCAGCTTCTTCTCCTTGACGATGTTGACGTCGATGTCGCGGTCGCGCGCGTTCTCGCCGATGATCATGCCCTCGTAGACCTCGGTGCCCGGGGTGATGAAGATCTCGCCGCGCTCCTGGAGATTGTAGATCGCGTATGCCGTCGAGCGGCCCGCGCGGTCGGCCACCAGCGAGCCTGTGGGCCGGCGCGGAATGTCGCCCTGCCATTCCAGGTAGCCGTGAAACAGAGAGTTCATGACCGCGGTGCCGCGCGTGTCGGTGAGCATCTCGCTGCGCAGGCCGATGAGCCCGCGAGTCGGCACTTCGAACTCGATGCGGACGCGGCCGGAATGGTGGTTCACCATGCGCACCATCTTGCCTTTGCGGGCGCCCAGCTTCTCCATCACCACGCCGATGAACTGGTCCGGGCAATCGATGGTCAGCAGCTCGACCGGCTCCTGCAGCACGCCCTTCACGGTGCGGGTGAGGATTTCGGGGTTGCCCACCATCAGCTCGTAGCCCTCGCGCCGCATCATCTCGATCAGGATGGCAAGCTGGAGCTCGCCGCGACCCATCACCTTGAAAGCGTCCGGCCCTCCCGCCTCCTCGACGCGAATCGAGACGTTGGTCAGCAGTTCCTTATCGAGCCGGTCGCGCAAGTGGCGCGAGGTGACGTAGGTCCCCTCGCGGCCGGAAAACGGCGAGGTGTTGACCGTGAACGTCATGGCGATGGTCGGCTCGTCGATGGGGATGTGTTCGAGCGCCGCAGGCGTGTCGGGGTTGGTGATCGTCTCGCCGATCGTGATACCCTCGACGCCGGCGATAGCCAGCACGTCGCCGGGCCGGCCGATGGTTTCCTCCACGCGCTTCAGTCCCTCGAAGGAGAACATCTTGGTGATACGGGTACGCTGCACCGTGTCGTCCAGCTTCGCGATGCCGACCTCGTCGCCGATATGCAGCGTGCCCGAGAAGACGCGGCCGATGGCCAGGCGGCCGAGATAGTCGCTGTAGTCGAGGTTCGCCACTAGTAGTTGCAGGACGGCGTCGGGGTCGCCGGACGGCTCGGGGCAATGCTCGAGGATGGCGTCGAACAGCGGCCGCAGGTCGGTCCCGCATCCCTCCGGAGTGAGCTGCGCGGTGCCCGCCCGGGCGTTGGTGTAGATCACGGGGAAGTCGAGTTGGTCCTCGGTGGCGTCGAGGTCGATGAACAGGTCGTAGATTTCGTTCAGCACTTCCGGGATGCGCGCGTCGGGCCGGTCAATCTTGTTGATGACAACGATGGGCGGCAGCTTGGCCTCGAACGCTTTCATGAGGACGTAGCGGGTCTGCGGCAGCGGGCCTTCGCTGGCGTCTACCAGGAGCATTACGCCATCCACCAGCGTGAGCGCGCGCTCCACCTCGCCGCCGAAGTCGCTGTGGCCGGGCGTATCGACGATGTTGATCTTCACGCCGTGGTAGCGGACGCCGGTGGTTTTGGCCAGGATGGTGATGCCGCGCTCGCGCTCGAGATCGTTGGAATCGAGGACGCGGTCGATGACGGCTTCGTTATCGCGAAAGATGCCGCTCTGGTGGAGCATGGCGTCGACGAGCGTGGTCTTGCCATGATCGACGTGGGCTATGATGGCGATGTTGCGGACGTTGTGTATGTGTTCGGACAGGTTACTCACTCTACTATGTTCACACGATGCGGGTTGCTGACGCTCATTTGCATCGCTTCATGTGCGGCGGACGGCAGCCTCGCTCACGCTTTCGGATGAGCCTTGTCGTATACCTTCATCAGCTCCGTAAGCGAAACCTGCGTGTACTTCTGCGTGGTTGAAAGCCGCGCGTGACCGAGCAATTCCTGAATCGCTCGCAGGTCCGCGCCGTCGCTCAGCAGGTGGGTCGCGAAGGCGTGGCGGAAGCTGTGAGGGTGGATCGAGGCGTCGCCAGCGAGCGCCGTCGCGTAGAGCTTGACGATGCCGCGCGCGCCGCGGTCCGTCAGGCGGCTGCCGCGATGGTTCAGGAAGAGTGCCGTCTCACGCGGCGGCGCCTGGCGGGCGGCGAGGTAGCTCTCGATGGCCGCCGCGGCCTTGGCCCCAAAAGGCACCTGCCGCTCCTTCTTCCCTTTCCCGCGGACCAGGAGCCAGCGCTCGGCCAGGTCCAGGTCGGCCAAGTTGATCGCCACCAGCTCGCTGATGCGCAGACCGCAGCCGTAGAGCAATTCGAAGATGGCCAGGTCGCGCGCCGGCAAGGGGCGCTCCAGACGGCCCTCCGCGACCTGGTCGATAAGGCTGTTGGTCTGCTCCGCGGTTGGAACACGCGGCAGTTTTTGGGGCGCTTTGGGCGTACGGAGAAGGCGCGCGACGTTGATTTCGAGCACGTGGTGCTCAACCAGGAATCGGAACAGGGACCGCAGCGCCGCCACCTTGCGGCGCATCGTGACGGCGGCGAGGCGCTGGCGGTAGAGGTCGCCGAGCCATTCGCGCAATGCCAGCGTGTCCAGTTTCTCTACCGGAGGAGGTTCCCCGCCGGGCGGCGAGAAGTAGCCAATGAATTGCCGGAGATCGGCGTCGTAGGCGCGCAGGGTGTGGACCGAAACGTTCTGCCGCTTCAACTCCGCGAGAAAGAGGTCGATGTAGTCTTTGAGTCCCGGCAAGTGAAGAACAGTTTAACCGATCAGCGGGCTACGGGGCGTTGTAGGAATGGAGCGGGAGACCGGATTCGAACCGGCGACATCGACCTTGGCAAGGTCGCACTCTACCAACTGAGTTACTCCCGCTGAAGCAACCATTTTCTCTCGTCGTGCGGACGGTGTCAAATGAGAGGAGCGCGGCTGTCCGCAACAGACGCAAGGCCGCTCGGTCACCCTCGCGGTTCTGTGCTTCGACCACGTGGAGGTGGCGGTCAACCGGCTCTGAAGAGGGAGTTGGCAGGAACCGGGGAGGGGGAAGGGGTGTAGTCAGTACAGAACCCGCCTCCGTCTCCGATGTGGGGTAAGCGATAGAGGTTATGGTACGAGAAGGTGACAGGAGTGGGTAAAAATGATTTTTGGTTACAGCCGTATCTAGCCTGTAATCAATAGCTTGAGGGATACGATTTTTACGAGACAGAGCACTACAACTGTGCTATGCTGACGTTCCGTCACACATCGCGTGAGAACAAAAAACTAAGAGTTCTCAGTTGCTGCTCGCCGGCGGAAACAACACTCAGGATAGGATGGGTGTCGCTATAGTTTTCCACAGGTGTGGAAAACTTGTGGAAAAGGGGTGTTCGGGCTTCTGGTGCTACGTATGGACGCATGGGAATTGATTAAGAATCGTGTCTCTTCCAAGGTCAGCGCTGAAGCCTTTCAGAACTGGTTTGGAAGGACAGGTCTCAGGGAACTTCGCGATGGGACGATCTGGGTGTCGGTCTCGAGCGAGTCCGCCAGACAGTACATCGAGTCCGAATACTCGGGCCTCATTCGTTCCGCTATCCAGGATCTGAGTCTCCCCATCCGAGAGGTCATTTTTGAGACCGCCGCGGCTGCCATGGCAGGCCAGGGCTTCTTTGCAGACTCGGAAGTGGTGTTTCAGAAGGCGCTCACGCAGCTTAATCCGCGCTTCACGTTCGATAATTTCGTCGTCGGCTCGTGCAACCAGTTTGCCCACGCGGCCGCTAAGGCTGTCGCGGACAAGCCGGCCGTACGATACAACCCCCTCTACATCTACGGGGGCGTCGGAATGGGCAAGACGCACCTCATGCACGCCATCGGACAGGGCCTCGCGACCAACTATGCGAGCCTGCGGATTGTGTACACCTCGAGCGAGCGGTTTATGAACGAGATGATCACCAGCATCAAGCTGCAGAAGATGTCTCAGTTCCATCAACACTACCGCTCGGCGGACGTTCTGCTTATCGACGACGTTCAAATCCTCGGCAAGAAGGAAGCTACGCAGGACGAGTTCTTCTTCACCTTCAACGAGCTCTTCGAGAATCAGAAGCAGATCGTGATCTCGAGCGATTCGCCGCCTAAAGAGATCCCAGGCCTGCTGGAGCGTCTGCGATCCCGGTTTGAGTGGGGTCTTCTGGTAGACATCCAGGCACCCGACCTTGAGACCAAGATGGCCATCCTCGACAAGAAGGCTGAAGCTGAGGGCGTGACGCTGCCCGAGGATGTCCGGGTCTTCATTGCGACTAAGACGAAGTCCAACGTCCGGGAGCTCGAAGGCGCGCTGGTGAAACTGATGGCTTATGCATCGATCACCGGCGAGCCCATCACGCTGCCCATGGCCCAACAGACGCTGAAGCACCTGGTGCCGAACACGGACCGCCGGGTCAGCATCGATGCGATCATCCGGGCCGTCGCCGCCAAGTTCAACCTGCCACCGAGCCAGATCAAAGTAAAGAGCAACCGGCGCGACATTGCGCGGCCCAGGCAGATTGCGATGTACCTGACCAAGGAGCTCACCCAGGCATCCCTGCCCGAGATCGGGCGCGCCTTCGGTGGAAAACACCACACCACGGTCCTCCACTCCATACACCGGATTGAGGAGTTGCGTCAGAAGGACCTGGATTTGAACAGGCTCGTCCAGAGCCTAATGGACTCGATCAATTGAACTTGTGGCGATTTCCACAGGAGCCACCCAAAACGGCTGTTGGAGTCTGTGGAAGCTTGAAGACCACAACCAGAAGACAACCGTCATCCAACGGTTTTCGACAGCACCCAGTAGCGTGGAAGCCGTTGGATTTTGTATAATTTAGAGAGAAACTGACATTTCCACAGCCCCTACTACTGCTGTTCTTATTTTTGATATGGTAGAGGGTCGGTTTGAGACAGCACTTTGCACCGGCAGAACGGAGAAACTGAGCCATGGAATTCACGGTCAACAAGGCGGACCTGGTTCGGGAGCTTAATCTTTCGCAAGGGGTGGTCGAGAAGCGAACGACGATCCCAATCCTCTCAAACGTCCTGATGGAAGCGCATGGTGAGCGTGTGCAGTTAACGGCGACCGATCTGGAGCTTGGCATACGATGTTCGTGCCCGGCCAGGATCGCCAAGGAAGGTGCCGGCACGATGCCGGTACGGCGTCTTCTGGACTATGTGCGGTTGCTGCCGGAAGGCGAGATGACGGTCAAGTTCCTCGAGAACGATTGGGCCAACATCACCTGCGGGCGCTCGCGGACGCGAATCGCAGGGATCTCGCGGGAGAGCTTTCCGGAGCTTCCGCAGATGCCCGAGCCTATCGCCGAGGTTCCCGTGGGCGTACTGGCCTCGTTGATCGGAAAGACGATCTTCTCCATCTCTGCCGAAGAGTCGCGGTTCACGCTCAATGGAGCGCTGCTTCAACTTCGGGACAAGGGTATGTTGATGGTTGCAACCGACGGGCATCGCCTGGCCTATGTGGAGACCACTGGTGAGATTGAAGGAATCCACTCGCCTTACCGTGCCTTGCTGCCGCGCAAAGCCATGGGTGAGATTTTGAAACTGGCCGCCGAGAGTGGCGGCGACTCGCTGGTGAAGTTCGCCGGCGATGAGAATCACCTGTTCTTCCAGTTTGGAGAGCGGCTGCTGATCAGCCGAAAGCTAACTGGCACGTTCCCGGATTTTGAACGCGTCCTGCCGAAGGATCACAAGGTTTTCGTTGTCCTCGGGAGAGACGAGGTTCGTGCGGCCATCGAGCGCGTGGCGCAGTTTGCCGACGAACGATCGCGAGCGATTCGCATGCAGCTTTGCCCGGGTGAGATCAAGGTCTTCTCTTCGATTTCGGAAACCGGCGAGAGCGAAGAAAGCATTCCGGCCGAGTATGCGGGCACGGCGCTGGACATCGGTTTCAACGCGCAGTACCTGCTTGAGTTCCTGCGCTCGATTTCCGAACAGCAAGTGAGGTTCTCGTTCAAGGATCCGCACAGCGCGGCCGAGGTAGGGCCGGAAGTCGGCGAAGACGGCTCGCGCGAGCTTTACCGCTACGTTGTAATGCCCATGAGGATCTGAGAGGCTCCCGGTAGGCAATCGGTATTCGAGGTTTTATGGCGACAAATCTGAATGGCCAAGGTGCGGGCAACGGCGATGTGTACGATTCCAGCAGTATCAAAGTGCTCGAAGGACTAGAAGCGGTCCGGCTGCGGCCGGCCATGTACATCGGGTCGACCGGCGAGGCGGGTCTCCATCATCTCGTCTACGAGGTGGTCGATAATTCGGTCGATGAAGCGCTGGCGGGACACTGCACCGAAATCAATGTAACGATCCGTAGCGACAACTCGGTTACCGTAGTCGACAACGGCCGGGGCATCCCCGTAGGCATCATGGCGGAGCATGGGGTATCGGCGGCCGAAGTAGTCATGACGAAGTTGCACGCCGGCGGCAAGTTCGATACCAAGAGCTACAAGGTTTCAGGCGGCCTGCATGGAGTCGGAGTAAGCTGCGTCAACGCCCTATCGGAGAACCTGGATCTGGAGATCTGGTGCGACCACTACACCTGGGTTCAGGAGTATCAGAAGGGCATTCCTCAAGGGCCGCTGGAGCGCAAGGGCAAGTGCGGCAGTAAGACCGGAACCAAGATCACCTTCAAGCCGGACACCACCATCATGGTGGCTACGGAGTTCAGCTTCGACACGCTCTCCCAACGGCTGCGTGAGTTGGCGTTTCTGAATAAAGGGCTCAAGATCACGCTGACCGACGAACGCGTGGACCCGCCCAAGTCGCATGAGTTCTTCTACGGTGGCGGCATCGCGGAGTTCATCAAGCACCTGAACAAGGGCAAGAACGTCCTGCACGAGAAGCCGATCCACGCCGAAGGCTCGCGCGAGTTGCCCAATGGCGGCACGTTGACGATGGACATCGCCTTCCAGTACAACGACGGTTACAGCGACAACATTTTCAGCTTCGCCAACAACATCAATACCGTCGACGGCGGCGCCCACCTGACCGGCTTCCGCAGTGCACTGACGCGCGTCATCAACACTTACGGCCAAAGCGCCGGTCTGTTCAAAGACGTCAAAGAGAACCTCACTGGCGACGACGTGCGCGAGGGGCTGACCGCGGTGGTCAGTGTGAAGTTGCCGCAACCGCAGTTCGAAGGGCAGACCAAGGGCAAGCTGAATAGCGACATCGGCGGGTATGTCACGCAGTTCCTCTACGAGAAGGTGGGCGAGTACTTCGACAAGAACCCGGCGGTGATGAAGAAGATCGTCGGTAAGGCCATCGATGCGTCGCGCGCGCGCGAGGCGGCTCGCAAAGCGCGGGACCTCACGCGGCGCAAGGGCGCCCTCGATTCGGGCGGCCTGCCCGGAAAGCTGGCGGATTGCCAGGAGAAGGACCCGGAGCGCTGCGAGTTGTTCCTGGTGGAGGGCGAATCGGCCGGTGGCACCGCCAAGATGGGCCGCGACCGCCGCTACCAGGCAATCCTGCCGCTCAGGGGCAAGATCCTGAACGTCGAGAAGGCCCGCACCGACAAGATGCTGAGCCACGAAGAAATCCGGTGCATGATCACCGCGCTCGGCACTGGCATACGCGAGGATTTCGACGTCACGCGCCTGCGCTACTCGAAGATCATCATCATGACCGACGCCGATGTGGACGGCTCGCACATCCGCACGCTGCTGCTCACGTTCTTCTACCGCCAGATGGGCGAACTGATCCAGCGCGGCAACGTGTACGTGGCGCAGCCGCCGCTGTACCGCATCAAGAAAGGCCGGCAGGAGCGGTACATCAAGGACGAGAAAGAATTCGTGCGAGAGATTCTGCGGCGGGCCACCGAGAATGTGGTGGTGGAGATCGGCTCGAACGGAAGCGGTCCGGCCGCGCGCCTCGAAGGCACGGAACTGCGCGCGCTTCTTGAATTCGCTGGATGAATACCAGCAGGTGTTCCAGCGCGTGGAGCGCAAGGTCCGCGACGCGCGGGTGGTGGAGATCCTGGCGCGGCCCGAGCTCAAGCTCGATACCAAGGCCGATTTCACCGTGGAAGAGAACCTGGCGCCCGTGGCCGAGGCATTGAAGGCCCTGAAGCTCATGCCGGAAGCTGAGGCGGGACGAGGAGCACTCGTCGTGGTCGGTGGGCTATCACGATTCGGCCAGTGGGGAGCGGATCATCGACATCCAACTCGCGGCGCTGCCGGAATACCGGCGCCTGCGCACCCTGGCGAAGCAGATCGCGCGCTACAACCAGCCGCCGTTCGTGGTGGTGAAGGACACCAGCCGCGAAGCCCGCGCGGACTGGCGCGAGCTGCTCGAATACGTGAAGGCCGAGGGCATGCGCGACGCCCAGGTGCAGCGCTACAAGGGGCTGGGCGAAATGAACGCCGAGCAATTGTGGGAGACCACGATGAACGCCGAGAAGCGCTCGCTGCTCCAGGTGCGCTCGGAAGACGCCGTCGAAGCCAACGAGATCTTCACCACGCTCATGGGCGAGGACGTCGAGAACCGCCGCAAGTTCATCGAAGAGAACGCGCTGGATGTGCGGAACCTGGACGTGTAGAAACGCTCGTCGCTTGTCGCCTGCTCGTCGAGCCTGACCACGCCGCGTAGTCCTATACGTCCTAAGGTTGAAACGGACAAGTTCCCAGGGCATCATCCCAATTGATGCGTGTCATCCTGGGATGCCTGTTTGCCGCCACCCTCGCCTTCGCAGCGCACCCGCCGCGGTCCGCCTGCTCGAAGCAGACGCATGGCCGCCTGTGGCCCGAGGAGGCCAATACGGGTCGCGTCGTCGCCCTGCAACTGATGCGCTCCGGCGAGGTCTACATGTGCTCCTACGGGCGGTTCCGCTACCGCTGGGAGCCTCTAGCCACCAACTTGAAGACGCTCGAAGCCGAGCACGCACGTCCGAAGACCGAGGCTGCGAAGCGAGATCCGGAAGGCAAAGCGCACGTCGAGCCGGCAGCCGCGCTCGAAGCCGGGGTCAGCCAGTAGCCGGTCTGATAGACTGTTGGGTGATGAAGTACCGCGTTTACCTCGAGCAAGACGAGGACGGCGTGTTCGTGGTCACGTGTCCGGTTTTGCCCGGCTGCGTTTCCCAGGGCCGAACGCGTGCGGAGGCTATAGATAACATCCGGGAAGCCATCGCAGGTTACCTCAAGAGCCTGAAGAAGCATGGCGAACCTGTGCCGCCGAGCATCATGGAAGAGGTTATTGAGGTTCTCGCCGGATGAAGTTGCCGGTTGTTTCCGGCAGCGAGGCGGTAAAGGTATTCGGCAGACTTGGCTACGAATTCGATGAGCAGCACGGCAGTCACGTAATCCTCCGGCATAGCCAGCCGCCGCACAGACGGCTCTCCGGTCCCAATCACAAAGAACTCGCTAAGGGAACGCATCGGGCGCTAATCCGCGAGGCGGGTATCTCGATTGAAGACTCTGTGCGTCTCCTGTAGCACTTACTTCATCAGCTCAATAACCGCCGACGTCGTCGCCAGGATACCCGTGCGGAGCGCCGGCTCGGCCTGCGGGTAGAACAGGCTCGAGTGCAACGAGGGCAGGGGCGTGCCGGTCCGCAGGCTCTCCGCCAGCTTCGCGGAGTCCGTGGCGCCCAGGAAGAACATGCACGTAGGGATCTGACGACCTGCCAGGCCGAAGAGGCCGAAGTCCTCGCTTACCATGAGGCGTTTGGCCTCAAGCACGTTGCCCTCCCCAAGCTCCGCAACAAACGCCCCGCGCAACCGTGCCGCGAGTTTCGGATCGTTGTACGTAACCGGGGTCGTCTCCCCCTCGCTCACCTTCACGATGGGCGCGCGATCGTCCGGTACGCCGGCCGCCAGCGCCACGCCGCGCGCCTCGCGTTCGATCGCGGCGAGAATGGTCCGGCGCACCTCGTCGCTGTACGAGCGCGTGGTGAGCTGCAGGACCACCTGGTCGGGGATGATGTTGTGCTTCGAGCCGCCGTGGATCGAGCCGACTGTGACTACGGCTGGGTCGAGCGGCGAAATCTGCCGGCTGACTATGGTCTGAATCGCCAGAATGAACTGCGCCGCCATGACGATGGGATCCTTGGTCAGCTCGGGCCGCGCGCCGTGCCCGCCCAAGCCGCGGATGGTCACGTCGACCGACGTGGAGCTCGCCATGAGCGGCCCGGCGAGAACCCCCACCTTGCCGGCCTCGATGGACGGCTCGTCATGCAGGGCGATCGCGTAATCCGGTTTGCCCAGCCGTGCATAGAAATCGTCGGCCAGCATCGCGCGCGCACCACCGACGGTCTCTTCCGCCGGCTGCCCGATCAGCATGAGGGTGCCGCGCCAGCGGTCTTTCAGCTTCGCGAGCAGGCGCGCCGTGCCCAGAAAAGACGTCATGTGCAGGTCGTGGCCGCAGGCATGCATCACGCCGGCGTTCTGGCTGGCGAACGGCAGGCCAGTTCGTTCCTCGACCGGCAGCGCATCCATCTCCGTGCGGACCAGAACGGTGGGTCCGGCGCCGTTCTTCAGAATGGCGGCGATGCCGAGGGCCGCGGTGCCGTCGGGATACTTGCCGATATGCTCGGTGACCGTATAGCCGGCCTGGCGCAACTCGGCCGCCAGAAACGCCGAGGTGCGCTCTTCGTGCCGCGACAGCTCGGGATGGGCGTGCAGGTCTTTGTAGATGGCGAGAAGCGACGGCAACTCCTGCTCCACCTGGAGGCGGAAGTCGTCCGCCGGCGCAGCCAGCATGGGCGCGAAGGTGGCGAGACAAACCAGTGCGAAGGTTTTCAAAGCGATCCCCTTATCCGGACGCCGCAAGTATAGCGCAGAGCCTGGAGTCTCTCACCGCCAGGTCCGCTCCCTTACGGTCGCGGTTCGGTGCTTCGGCACGGAACCGCGCGCGTAAGCAAGCGGACGAGACGGATCACCCGGCACGAAGTGGCTACACGTACACTCGCGCCACCCGCGCCCGGATGCCGCACAGGACGTCGTAAGAGATGGTGCCGGCGGTGCGGGCCATCTGCTGCGCGTCGATCGAGGCCTCGCCCTCGGAGCCCAGCAGCGTCACGGCGTCGCCCGGGCCGATCGATGGGCAGCCGGTGAGGTCGATGGTAGTGAGGTCCATCGAGACCGCGCCCAGGATGGGCACAGGCCGGCCGGCCGCGATCACGTGACCCCGGTTTGAAAGCCGGTGCGATAGGCCGTCGGCATACCCCACCGCCAGCACGCCGATTCGCATCGCGTGCGGCGCGCGGAACATGCCGCCATAGCCGATCAGCGCGCCTTCCGGGACGTCCTTGACCGCCAGCACGCTGGCTTTCCACGTCAGCGCAGGTTTTACGCTGAGAACCCGCGCCGGCGCCGGGCCGCGCGCCGGAGAGAAATATCCGTACAGCAGGTGCCCCGGCCGCACCATGTTGTACCAGGCATCGCGCCGGCCATACGCAATCGCGTTGGTGCTGGAGAGGTGGCGGAACCGGGGCGCGATGCCCTCCCCGGCCAGGGCGCGGCCGAGTTCGGCGAAGGCGCGGTTCTGCTGTTCGGTTTGCGCCTTGGTGTAGTCGGCCGAGGATGCCAGGTGCGACATCAAGCCCTCGAGTTCGAGGTGGACGGCGGCGCGGACCGCCGCGGCGATCTCCCGCGCTTCGGCCCTGGTCCCCAGGCGTCCCATGCCGGTATCGACTTTCAGGTGGTAGGGCAAGCTGGCGCCACGGCCGCGCGGCGAAGCTCTCCATTGCCCGCAAGTCGTCGAGCGAGAGGATGACCGGCGTCAGGCTGTGATTCGAGGACCGCGTCGCGGGCGAAGGGCTGGCAATCCGCCATCACCAGGATCCGGGCCGCGATACCCGCCTGCCTGAGCGCCACGCCCTCCTCGGCCGAGCTGACCGCCAGCCACCGGGCGCCCTCCGCAATCAGCGTGCGCGAAACCTCGATGGCGCCGTGTCCGTAGGCATCCGCCTTGACCACGCAGACCGTCTCGACCTCCGGGCCCACCGCCTCGCGCGCGGCGCGATAGTTGTCGGCGATCCGCCGCCGCGAGATCTCGACCCAGGAACGATAGGGAGCGTCAGGCATAGGTTCACCGCGCCGCGGCCGAGGCTTTCCATCTGCGTTTATCGGCGTTCATCGGCGGCTCGAGTTCTTTCCGGCTTCCTCCGTGGAGCGATCGGTAAGCGAACGCAGCAGTTCCTCGTAAGCGCTCGTCACGGCATCCCAACTGTAACGCTCCTCCACCCGCGCCACGGCCCGCCGCCGCCAGTCCTCCCGTTCATTTTCCGACATTTCAAGGACGTCGCGAAGCTTGCGGCCGAGGGTTGCCTGATCGAACGGAATGCCGGCTCCCGCGGCCACTTCGGCGTTTTCGGGCGTGTCCAGGTAGAGCACCAGCGCACCGCGTCCCATGGCCTCTATCAGCGCCGGGTGCGTCCCGCCGACCTCGGTGGCGTGTATGTATGCGAAGCAGTGGGACTGCAACTCGTGGTAGCCGTCTCCGTAGATCGCGCCGGGCATCAGGATGCGCGGGTCGCTGGTCTGGCGGACGCGGGCGATGTACGACTCGGCGTAGGGGGCATCGCCGACCAGCGCCAGCTTCATGTCCGTCTCCAGGCCCTCGAAAGCCTCCCGCACCAGCAGCGCGTTGTTCTCCGGCTCCATCCGGCTCACGTAGAGGAAGTAGCGTCCGGGCTCGAGCCCCAGCCGGGCCAGCGTCCCCGACGCAAGGCGTCTTGCCGGTCTCGGCTCCGTAGGGAATGAAGTGGGTGCGCTTGGCGTAGCGCTTCCGGTAGTAGGCGGCGATCCCCTCCGCGTCGCTCACCACGGCGTTCGGGCAGACGGTGGCCAGGCGCTCGGAGACCAGGTACCAGCCGCGCGCCAGCCAGTTCCACTTCTTCCTTTTTCTCTCGAGACCGTCCACATTCAGGGCGACGCGAACGCCCGCCATTCGTGGCAGCCAGGTGAAGACCGCATTGGCCGCGTTGCAGTAGAGCGCTGCGTCCACGCGGTGGGCCATCAGATGGAGCGTCGAAAGGAAGGTGTGGGCGAGGGTTTCGAAGTACTTGTGGCGGATGGTGGGGAGGTAGCGCAGGTGGACCCCCCGGTAGAAGGCCTCCGGGTACCGTTGCCGGGTATAGACGCAGACGTAGTGGCCGCGCGCTGCCAGCCGGGTCGAGAGTTCCTCCGCGAACGTCTCGAACCCGCCATAGCATGCCGGAATACCGCGCGTCCCCAGAATGGCGATTCTCACAGAGTCTAAGGATAGCGCGCGGGCAGGCATTCAGAGCTGAAAGCCGATAGCTGAAGGCTGATAGCTGCCGGCGCCGCCGCAGGCTCTAGTATTCGAACAACTCGGCGTGGGACGCCGGCTGGTATTGAGTCCGCGCCCGCTTGGAGAGCTTAGGCGCCGGCTTGCTGACGGGCTGGTAGTGAAACCAGGTGGCGATGTAGTCGTCGTTGACGCGGCGCCGCCGCATGATCTCGCGCCGCTTGGCCATAATGCGCCTGTGGTTCCTCACCAGGAACCAGAAGGCCTTAAGCGAAGTCTGCTCGCGCAGCATACAGCAGGAGAGCACTAGCAGGTCGCGCGCGGTGATCGCCAGCCAGTAGCGCCTGTAGAGGCCGCCGGTCATGTTCTTCATGCGCATCAGGAAGCGGTTCTTCACCGAGTGCATGTTGATTTCGGGCGGCAACGCGCGCCGGTTGCCCGGAAGCACGCTGCGAACGTGATAGCCCCGGGCGTGTGGCGTGTACACACAGCGCCATCCCATCAACTGGGCCCGCCAAGCTACGTCCGCATCCTCCCGGTAGACGAAGAAATCGGGATCGAAAAACTCGCGGTCGATCGAAACGTCGTCGATCATCTCGCGGCGGTATAGGGCGGCTGCGGCGGTAGCGCCGAAAACGTACTCGTAATTCACGTAATGGCCGTTGTCCACTTCCTGGCTGCCGCGATCGAGATGGCGCAGCATGGGAGTGAAATACATCCCGGTAGAATCCACCAGCGGGTTCTGGGGCAGAGTGAGATTGGACCGCATGGTGAGCAGCTTTCCGCAAACCGTGCCCACCTTCGCATCGGCGTGCCCGGCGTCCACCAGCGCGTCGATGAAACTGGAAGTCAGCAGCACGTCCGGATTGAGCGCCAGGACCCAATCTCCGCGCGAGAGCTGGATGGCCTGATTCTGTGCGGCCGCGAAGCCGATGTTGGTCTCGTTGAACACCAGGCGGCAGCGGTCCTCGAACTGCTCTAGAATGCCTAGCGTGCCGTCGGTAGACGCGTTGTCAACGACAACCACCTCTATCTCCGGGTAGCCTTGAGCCAGGACCGACTGGAGGCACCGCTTGATGAACCGGCCACTGTTGTACGTAACGATCGTTACGGATACGAGATCAGTATGGCTCATGACGAATGAACTTGAACAACAACAACAACAACTCTTACCGCTGCGCCACCCTACTGTACCGCAAAGGCTGACGAAATGTACGAATTCCTGTATGGCCGGAAATGAGAGATGCTCCGGCTAGCCGAATTATCCTAACACAGCTGAAGATCGCTTCCAAGCGTTTTTCTCGGAATTGCGCGAGAACCGCCCGCAGAATGGAACCCGCTGCAACCGACGCGGATACCCCCAGCGCTCCGCCGCCGGAGAAGTGCTTGAAGGCATATCCCAGAAGGCTACCATACCAGTGGAGGTCTCTGGTGGGGCGGGGGAGCTGGCCGACCGAGTGCCCGCCGCTGTGTTTTGCAACACTTTGGGGCGAGTAGCGCATTTTGTACCCAGCCGCCGCTGCACGCCCGGCAAAGTCTACATCCTCGAACCACACCGGGTAAAAGGCCTCGTCAAATCCGCCAAGCCGGCGCCACACATCGCGCCGGATCATCAGGAACGCCCCCGCGGGCTGCTCCACTGAGGCCTCCGCGTCGGGATCGAGGTCGAAACAGCGATATCGCCGGTTCACCGGGTTGCCCGGCCAGAGGCGATTCAACCCCAAGGTTTCGAAAACCAGCGTCCAGGGCGTGGGCAGGCGCCGGACCATGAACCCCGCTTGCGAGCGCCCGTCGTTGCCCACCAACTTCCCTCCCGCCCCGGCGACATCGGCGAGGGTGAACTGAGAGGCCAGCGAATCGAGGCCGGAGAGGAGTTCCACGTCGGGGTTGAGCAGCAGCACGAGATCGCAATCGAGGGCGCCGATTCCCTGGTTCGCGCCGGCGGCAAAGCCGCGATTCCATGGATTCGCGATCAGCCTGACCCGCGGCCGCGTCGCGACCTCCCGGATTGTGCCGTCGCGGGACGCGTTGTCGACCACCACCGTCTCGACTCCGGCGGGAAGGGAGTCCAGGCACCGTCCGATCTCGCGCTCCGAATTGTAGGCGACGACGACGATTCCGATGCGGTTCATATCAGGTCAGTGCGAAGTACAGCCGCCAGTAAGCGTCGAAACCGGTGCTGCGCTGGAGACGCAGGATTTCCGCCTCGCTTTGTTCCAGAATCTCGGAAAGGCTCTTCACCCCGGGGCTGGCCGCGCCGCCCCCGCGCCGGAAAGACCGAAACTCCGCCAGGCCCTCGATCTTGCCTCGCAGGAAGGAAAGCAGCCGCCCGTGCCGCATCGCCACCCCGCCCCACAACGTCTGCGCGACCAGGATCGGCCAGCCGTATCGCAGCAGATCCCGCGGACGGTAATGCTTGGCCACCAGCAGCACCTGGTTGCGCGCGATACGCCTGGCCACTTCCGGATGCCACCGCCCCAGCGTGGCGCTGCCCTGGTGCACGGCGACTGCGCCGGGGACGTACATTCCAGAGCAGCCCTGGCGGGCCGCGCGCAGGCAGAAGTCCACGTCCTCGAGATAGGACTCGAATCGCTCGTCTAGCGGGCCGATCTTCGCGAACAGGTCCGTTCGGAACAGGGCGGCGGTAAAAGGAGCGAAGCGGATCGGAACGGGACGGTCCCACAACTCGCCGTCCGTCCGGCCGTGGCCGGCGCGCCAGGCGCAGGCGCCTCGCGAGAGTTCGTCGTAGGCGCCGTCGAGCGAGCCGGGCTGGGCGGCGCTCAGCAGCTTGCCGGCGGCGAACCACACCTGCGGGTCCCGGAACGCTTCCACCAGCCGCTCCAGCCATGCAGCCGCGGGCTCGACGTCGTTGTTCACGATGGCCACCAGCTCGGTGGCGGTCTCCGCGATCCCGCGGTTTACGGCAGCGCTGAAACCCGCGTTATGGCCCATTTCGAGAACGCGCGCGCCGGCTCGGAGGGCCGCCGCCGCCGAGCCATCCCGGGACCCGTTGTCCACGACGACAATCTCCGCGATCGGGTGGCTCTGGGCGCGAAGTTGCCCGACCAGGCGTTCAACCAGGTCGCGGCGGTTCCAGTTCGGGATGACGACCGTGACACCTGGCATCGCAAGCCCGTTCATTCTAGCATCCGCGGAATTTTGGCGTAAACGACTTTTTCGAGGTCTGCCGCGTCCTTAGAATGACGGCCGGCCGGCTCGGTGCCGGGGGGCCGATCGCTTATTATGGTACCTGTCATGAAGCCGACTATCGTCCTGTTGTTTTCTGCGCTGGCCGTTGCGCTTGCGGCGCCGCCCAAGACCGAGCTGACGCAGGTTCGCAAGGTGTACCTGCTGCCGATGAGGAACGGAATGGAGCAGTACCTGGCCAACCGCCTCACCGGCCTTGGCATCTTTCAGGTAGTGACGGATCCGAAGAGAGCCGATGCGATCTTCACCGACGGTATCGGCGAGGCGTTCGAGAGCCGGCAGGCCGAGTGGTTTCCGCAAAAGCCCATAAAGCAGACCAGCGATGAGGCGGCGCCAGCCGCCCCGTCGGCACCCGCACCTGCCGCGCAAGCCCTGGCAGCGGAGAATCCGCCGGCGCCATCGCCCGCGCCGGCCGCCCCCCAGCCTGCTCGCCGCCCCGGCCGCATCGTCTGCCGCGCCGGCTGGCGCCGCACCAGCCGCGCCCCAGCCTGCCCCCGCGCCGGCCGCATTGTCTGCCGCGCCGGCTGCCGCCGCCCCAGCCGCGCCAGCCGCGCCCCCGCAACCGAAGGTCGCGGCCACCGAGCCCGCGAAGGAGGATGAGCCAGCCAGTGGCGGAATGGCAGGAGATCGGGCGATGCCGGTGTCCGCGTTCCACCGCGCCAAAGGAACCCTCTTTCTGGTGGATCCGCGCTCGCGGTTGGTGCTCTGGTCCACCTACGCACAGCCCAAGGACGCATCGGCGGAGGAACTGGACCGCACGGCCGCCCGCATCGCCAGCCGGATTCAGCAGGATCTGAAGTCCCGCTAGCAGCTAGAGCCCTGTCGCCGAAGTTCCTTGAACGTTCCCGAGCAACCGTGGCCGCGCGGCTGCACGCTCCCCAGAAACCCACGCGGTACGCGATTGGTGGTGGGGCAGTGACTGCGCCTCGCCTCCAGGTAAGGCTTCGGCGGGTCTGGAGGAGACCCGCTGCAGGCGTGGATGCCTGCCCCACAAGTTTCCGACCCTGGTGACGGGCCGCCTCGGCCCGCTGATGCTGAAGCGTGCGCCACCACAGGCCCCGCTGAGTAGTCAAGCTACTTGAGAGACACAACGTTCGCGGAAGAGTATCCGGTATCCCGAGCGCGTCGTCAGCGGGCCGCAACCGTAGGCGACGATACTCTTGTGGCGGCGTGGCCGCGTTTCTCCCGCAAGGCTTCCCGATAGGTCTCGACGAGCCTGCCGGTGGCCGCGCGGATATCCCACACCGTTTCGACCTCGCGCCGCGCGCGTTCCGCCATCGCGGCCGCTCTTTCGGGGTGATGGAACAGATCGACGATCTTGCCGGCGAAGGCGGCCGGTTCGTCCGCCAGGGCGCACAACTCGCCGTCCGTGCGAGTAAGGCCCTCGGCGCCCAGCGTGGTCGAGACGGAGGGGATACCGGCGGCGAACGCTTCCAGGAGTTTCACCCTGACGCCGGAACCGCTCAGCACCGGGCACACGAACACGGAGTAGCGCCCCAGCGGCTCCCTCGCGTCGTCCACCCTACCGCGCAGGTCGATAGCGGGCGATTGCGGCAGGCTGTGCGCGGCCGGCATCTCCGAGCCGACCACCACCAGCCGTGCGGCCGGGCACTTCGCTCTCACCAGCGGCAGCACGTTCTCCAGGAACCAGCGCAGCGCCGCGCGGTTCGGCGGGTGGCGGAAGCTGCCCATGAAAAGCATGGTGAAAGGCTCCCGTTCCCGGTCCGGGAAACGGTAGTTCCCCGTGTCGATGCCGGCGCGCAGGCCCGTTTGGATCCTGTTTTCCAGCTTGGGCAGGAAGGACGCCAGGTAGTCCTTGTTCTCCCGGCTGCAGACCTGAATACGATCCATCCAGGGCAGGATTCCCAGCTCGTATCGCAGCGTCCGCAAATACTCGACTCCCGACTTCAGCCGCGCGCTGCCGCCCCCCGCCGCCACACCGCGGCCGATCGACTGGAAGGAGATATCGTGCTCGAAAAGAACGTTGGCCAGGCTGCGATACCGGCCCGCATACTGGGCCATGTGAGTGTACTCGATCTGAACGACGTCGACGCGGCGGGTGTAGATCTGGCGATCGATGAGCCACTGAAAGTCTTCGTTTGCGAACTCGCGAACCGCGTGGGACCGCGGCGAACCCGGGCAGCTCGTCGGCCCGCGGCGTACCAGGAACTCCGCTGAAGCGCAAAGCCGCGCCACTTCTTCCTGGGACTCCCGTTGGCTGGGGTGTTCAAGCATGCAAAGGAGGTGCAAGTCCGAAATGCGGGCCAGCTCCCGGACCGTTGCGCCCATGAAGACGGCTCCTCCATGGGTCGGCGGTAACAGAGGATAGGGGGAGACGAAGAGGACCGAGGGCCTCTCGGGAGCGCCGGAAGATTCCTCCATCTCGAAGCGATCGCGGAAGTACCCGCCGCGCGGCCGGAGGAATGCCTCGGTATCGGAAACCGCGGCCATTCGCCGCGCGCGCCAGCGCGAGACGAGCACCTCGGGAAGCTGGAGGAACGCGCGCCAGACGCCCGCTGCGCTGGCCCGCAACGGGGAGTCGCCGGCTGCGGCGGTGGTCAGCGCGCCGGCTAGCGCGAAGGCGAAGTGCGCGGCCAGCCTGCGCCAGTCGTGTATGTTCTTCCAGGCGAAAAGAACGTAGTTTTTCTGGTAGACGGCGTTGATCTGGTCCGCCGTGAAATGTTTCCCGATGGTGCCCCGATGCTCGTGGTACACCGAGCTCGCCGGCTGATAGAGCACCTGCCATCCTCGTTTCCAGGCCAGGAACCCGAGGTCGGCGTCCTCCAGATAGAACGGCCGCAGCAGCGGATCGAAGCCGCCGAGCTCGAGGAACTTGCGCCGGTCGAAGGCGCAGGACCCGCCTCCGCCGTAGAAGCACGGGTAAAGATCCCGCACCTCACCGTCGATGCGGTGACTCAGCCGGAGCGTGCCGTCGCGCCACCCACCTTGGGTCAGGCCGGTCTCTTCGCGCCTGCGGTCCGGATCGCTGAAGAAGATCTGGCAGGAGACGGCGAAGACCTTCTCATTGCGGAAGCCCGCCAGCAACGGCGCCAGGAAATCCGGCGCCACCCGCATGTCGTTGTTCAGCAGAACCACGATGCCGCTTCTTGCCGCGCGGACGCCTGCGTTCGCGCCCCCGCCGAATCCGCGGTTGCGGTCGAGTTCCACGACGCTCACCTCGGGGAAACGTTCCCGGAGGAATGCGGCGCTTCCGTCCGTCGAGCCGTTATCCACGACGATGACTTCGTTTGCGGGGTTGCCGGCGAGCGCCGCGATCACCGAGGGGAGATACTTCTCGAGCAAATCGCGGCCGTTCCAGTTGGGGATCACCACCGAGGCCGCCGAGCCGTCCGGTCGAAGCGTCGGCGCGGGCCTGCCGCTTCCCGGCCAGGAGCCACACCAGGTCGCAGATCGCCAGCGCCGCGGCGGCCAGGCCCAGGGCCACCGGGCACAGAACCAGCAGGGGCACGCGCAGGAGGAATCCCGTGAGCTTCCGCATGTCACTCGCCGTTGAGCTTGGGACCGAGTCCGAGCAGCTTTCCCAGTTTTACCCAACGCGAGGCCCGGCCGCAATTGACCTGCTCCTCCAGGTGCAACATCCGGGCGGTGCGCTCTTCGAGCGTATTCTCGGTCGCGTGCAGCGCCTCTACGCAATGCAGCAGGTCTTTGCCCTTGGCGTCGAGGTCGGCTTCCAGGTGCAACAGCCGGGCGGTTCGCTCCTCGAGCGTATTCTCGGTCGCATGCAGCACCTCTACGCAATGCAGCAGGTCTTTGCCCTTGGCGTCGAGCTCGGCCTCCAGGCGCCGTGCCCACCCGGTCTTGGCGTCGTTCTCGGCCTCTACCTGGGCGATCTGGGCGGCATAGCGCGCCACCGCCTGTTCGAGATCCTGCGACCTGCGGTTGCTCTCCTCCAGGTCTTCGGTGAGCTGCTGTCCCCACTTGGTTTTGGCGCAGATCTGGGCCTGGAGATCATCCAGCCTGGACCGGTTGCTGGAGGCGATCTGCGAGAGTTGAATCTCGAGATCGAAGACTCGAGCCAGTGCGGTGGTGAACTCCTCGGCGACATCGCTAGCCCTGCGGTTGCTGTCTTCGAGGGCTGCGGACAGGCTGGTGACCCACTCGGTTTTGGCGCGATTCTCCGCCTTGAGCCCAGCCTGCGTGGCTCGATAGCCGACGGCCATCTGGTCGAGTTCGGCTTGCACCTCAGAGACACGGGCCGAGGTGGCGGCGAGGTTCTCGCGGAGCTGCCGGGCCCACTCGGTTTTGGCGTCGTTCTCGTGCTCGAGCGCGGCGACTTGCGCCTCGAAGGCGGCCGTGGTCTTTTGGAGCTCGTCTTGCAGTTCGACAATACGGGCATAGGCGGCGGCGAGATTCCGGTCGAGCTGCCGGGCCCACTCGGTCTTGGCATCGTTCTCGCGCTCGAGCTCGGCGACTCTCGCCTGGAAGCCAGGCGCGGCTTGTTTGAGCTCGTCCTGGAGTTCGACGATGCGAGCCGTGGCGGCGGCGAGATTCTGGTCGAGCTGCCGGGCCCACTCGGTCTTGGCGTCGTTCTCGCGCTCGAGCGTGGCGACTTGCGCGTTGAAGCCAGCCGTGGCCTGTTTGAGCTCGTCTTGCACTTCGACGATGCGGGCCGCGGCGGCGGCGAGATTCTGGTCGAGCTGCCGGGCCCACTCGGCCTTGGAGTCGTTCTCGCGCTCCAGCGTGGCTACCTGAGCCTCGAACCCAGCCGTGGTCTGTTTGAGCTCGTCCTGCAGTTCGACGATGCGAGCCGAGGCGGCGGCGAGATTCTGGTCGAGCTGCTGGGACCACTCGGCCTTGGAGTCGTTCTCGCGCTCCAGCGTGGCTACCTGAGCCTCGAACCCAGCCGTGGTCTGTTTGAGCTCGTCTTGCAGTTCGACGATGCGTGCCGAGGCGGCGGCGAGATTCTGGTCGAGCTGCTGGGACCACTCGGTCTTGGCGCGGTTTTCGCCCTCGAGGGTGGCGACTTGAGCTTCAAAGCCAGCCGTGGTCTGTTTGAGCTCGTCCTGCAGTTCGACGATCCGAGCCGAGGCGGCGGCGAGATTCTGGTCGAGCTGCTGGGACCACTCGGTCTTGGCGCGGTTTTCGCCCTCGAGGGTGGCGACTTGAGCTTCAAAGCCAGCCGTGGTCTGTTTGAGCTCGTCTTGCAGTTCGACGATCCGAGCCGAGGCGGCGGCGAGATTCTGGTCGAGCTGCTGGGACCACTCGGTCTTGGCGCGGTTTTCGCCCTCGAGCGTGGCTACCTGAGCCTCGAGCCCAGCCGTGGTCTGTTTGAGCTCGTCCTGCAGTTCGACGATCCGAGCCGAGGCGGCGGCGAGATTCTGGTCGAGCTGCTGGGACCACTCGGTCTTGGCGCGGTTTTCGCCCTCGAGGGTGGCGACTTGAGCTTCAAAGCCAGCCGTGGTCTGTTTGAGCTCGTCTTGCAGTTCGACGATCCGAGCCGAGGCGGCGGCGAGATTCTGGTCGAGCTGCTGGGACCACTCGGTCTTGGCGCGGTTTTCGCCCTCGAGGGTGGCGACTTGAGCTTCAAAGCCAGCCGTGGTCTGTTTGAGCTCGTCTTGCAGTTCGACGATGCGTGCCGAGGCGGCGCCGAGCTTCTTGTCGAGCTTCCGGGACCACTCGGTCTTGGCGCGGTTCTCGCCCTCGAGCGCGGCCAGTTGCGCCTCGAAGCCGGCGGCGGTCTGTTTGAGCTCTTCCTGCAGTTTGACGATACGAGCCGAGGCGGTGGCGAGCTTCTCGTCCAGCTGCCGGGACCACTTGGTCTTGGCGCGGTTTTCTCTCTCGAGCTTGGCCACTTGCCCTTCGAAGCCAGCCGCGGTCTGTTTGAGCTCGTCTTGCAGTTCGACAATACGGGCCAAGGCGGCGCCGAGCTTCTCGTCGAGACTGCCCGACCAACGGTTGGCCTCGTCGAGGGAGGCCTGCTGGCCCCGGAACATCTCCACGAGCTTCTCTTTGTCCTCGCGGAGCTGGTTGACGTCGATTTCAAGCTTGGCGATATGCAGCTCGCGCTCATGGAGAACATTGGCCGTGGTCGGCACGTAGACGAACGGTGCCGGCGGCGGCTGTGGCGAAGCGGAGCATGCCGCCAGGAAGAAATGGGCATCGTGAGGATCGGGCGCGCCGCCGGCCTTCCGCAACTCCGGTTGGCCCTGCCCGTTGGCGGGGGCCGGTTGAAAAGCGATACCCTCGACGTGGTTCTGCAGGTAGAGATGGACGTGCGGAAACAGAGGCTCGAGTGCCGACTCGAACTCGTCGAAGCTGAACTCGTGCACGTGAAAAGGGTTGGGGCCGGAGACGCGCCGGGCCTCGGCGTAGTAGTCGCGATTGGGCGTGGATAACAGGAAAACGCCCCCTGGAGCCAGAACCCGGCGGCTTTCCAGCAGGAAGGCGTGCCAGTCCTCCAGGTGCTCGATCACCTCGAAGGAGATCACAAGGTCGAAGGCGGCGTCCGGCAGGGGCATCGCCGAGCACGAGCCTTCCAGAAAGCTCACGCCTGGGGCCGCGGAATGCTCGCGCGCATGGGCGATGGCCTCCGGTGCGATGTCGAGTCCCGTGACGCTCGAAGCCCGCTCGGCCAGCACCGCGCAGCCGTAGCCCGTGCCACAACCGGCATCGAGCACGCGTTTCCCCGCGGCCAGACGCGCCGCGAACGCATAACGGGAGAGGTGCTCGTTCCAGAGGTCGACATCTACCTGGCCTGGGACGACGCGTTCCCCAGTGAACTCAATCAAGGATTTCCCTCCAGTATGGATGCAGGTCCCGAGAGCCTGGTGTTCAGCTCGATCCGGCACGGGACGTGCGTATAACCATAAACCTGCTCTGTTCCCGAGGCCATCTGGACCGTGATGGCGTTGTCGATCCAATCGCACATGGCCGACGGCTCGAAGACGCCGTCGGCTACGGCGGGCGAGAAAGAAAAGACGGCTGGATACAGCTCCGGCAGATCCATGTGGAAGTCTACCGCCAGGATCTCGCCCTCCCGCAGCTGCGGCAACCCGATATTCTCCCGCAGGGAGTCCGTCCCCGAGAAATCGATACCCAAGTGATTGCGCAGCATGAAGCCGATGACGGGGCGCTGGATGGACGCATGGGCGCGGACGGCGATGCGGACGATCAGACGCGACGAAGGCTGAAGCTGCACCACCGGATCGCCCGCTTCGTCGAGCAACGCGATGCCCGTCACGCGGGCCCGGCCGTCGCCCGAACGATGGTCCACGTTGGGCAGGTGATCGACGGGAACCGGTGAGACGGGCGCGGCCTCGGCGTGGTCGACGGACCGCCGGCTCTCAACGTACGCCGCGTCCTTGCGAGCCATGGCTTCCAGATACCGCTCGACCACGGTTTCGGTGTCGCCGAGCTCGCGGACACGGCCGTGGTCGAGCCAGAGGGTGCGGTCGCCGATGGCGCTCACGTCGGCGATGGCATGCGAAACGAACAGGATGGTGACGCCTCTTGAGCGGAGCTCGTGTACCTTCCGCATGCATTTCTGGCGGAAATAGACGTCCCCTACCGAGAGGGCCTCATCCACCAGGAGGATCTCGGGGTCGGTATGGATGGCGACGGCGAAGGCCAGGCGCACCACCATGCCGCTGGAATAGGTCTTCAGGGGCCGGTTCATGAACTCGCCGAGTTCGGCGAAGTCCTCAATGTGCCTGAACTTAGCGTCGATGTCGCGGGCCGAGAACCCGGAGATCGCGCCGTTGAGGTAGACATTGTCGCGGCCGCTGAATTCCGTGTTGAAGCCTGCGCCTAGCTCGAGAAGCGCGGAGACGCGGCCGGCCGTGGTGACCGATCCTGCCGTGGGCTGGAGGATGCCTGCGACCAGTTGCAGCAGCGTGCTCTTGCCGGCGCCGTTCTCGCCGATGACACAAAAGACCTCGCCTCGTTCGACGGTGAAGGAGATATCGCGGAGAGCCCAGAAGTCCTGATGGTAGGCAGGGCTCCGGAATGAGGCCAGCTCCCGCAACCGGTCGCCGGGAGAAGCGTAGATGGAATAGGTCTTCGAGACCGACTCAAAAGCGAGGGCTTTCACGGAGCGCTCATTTGACGCAAAGCTAGCGTCCAATCAACAATCTAGCCGAGTCAGCGGGAGCGTGTCAAACAACGCAGGGGTGCAGAAGTAGGAAGGGGCGACCGCCAGCTCCTCACTGGCACGGTCCTTGTCCGGCTGGCCCTCGAAGGTGCCGTACCGGGCATCCGTGACTCTGGCTGCCATGTGCCTTTTTCGCGGTGCAAAATACCGCGGCGCGCTGGCCCGTTGAAGGCCCAGCGGACGCCTAAAGGCGACAGCCAGTCAGCGGAGGAAGCAGGTAGCCGCCCATGATGTGGAGTTCTATATAGACTTCCTCCTATCGGAACTGGCCTATCGGCATGCGACAGGTCTCTTGGCTTCGTCAGTTGAGAAGCCAGAAGCTGAATTGCTCTGAATTACCAGCTTCTGAGTCAAATATGCACCCAAAGATGGCCGGTGTCAAGGCCGGCCGAAGAAGCGAGAGGATCGAGATTAAGAAAGAGTAATTGTGCCTGGGGCCAGCGTCTCGTTGACAAAGCGGGGTGGCGGTAAAGTACGCTGAGATAGAGCCCGTTGCGTTGCCGGTGTAGCTCAGGTGGTTAGAGCGTGGGTCTCATAATCCCAAGGTCGCTGGTTCGAGTCCAGCCGCCGGCACCATTTCCTCCAGGCCCCAGCCTCGTCGTCTTGCGACGCCGACCCGGTGCCCCCTACTGATCTTCTCCGACGATAAGGGCGTAGATGCGCTGTAGATCGTCGGGAGAGTAGTAGGCGATCTCGATGTGGCCGCGCGCATCGGGCTTTCCGGTAATCTTGACTCGGGTGCCGAGCACGCGCTCGAGCTCCTGGACGGCCGCCTTGACGTTGGGGTCCAACGCTTCTTCGACGGACTTTGCCTCCCGAGGGCCTGTCATCTTCTGTACGAGGTGCTCGACCTGGCGGACGGAAAGGCCCTGGGAACTGGCCTTTTCCGCTACTTGGCGCTGCAGCTCCTCGGTGGGCAGTCCGAGGATGGCGCGTGCGTGGCCCATCGAGAGGCGGTGCTCGGCAACGAGGGCTTGTATGTCGGCCGGAAGTTTGAGGAGACGGAGCGTGTTTGTAATGGAGGTACGGTCTTTCCCGGTGCGGCGGGCGATCTCGTCGTGGCTCAGATCCAGGTCGCGGGCGAGACGGTCGAAGGCGTGAGCGACTTCTATGGGGTTGAGGTCTTCGCGCTGGATGTTCTCTACCAGCGTGATCTCGAGAAGCCGTTCATCGGGAATGTCCTGAACGGAGACGGGCACATGGTCGATGCCGGCCAGGCGGGCGGCGCGCCATCGACGTTCGCCGGCAACCAGCTGGTAGCGGCCGTCGCGTGGGCGGACGACGAGGGGCTGGATGATGCCGTTTGCGCGGATTGAGTCGGCAAGTTCCTGGAGGCGCTCGGGCTGGAAGGCCGTGCGGGGCTGGAGCGGGTTAGGATCGACGAGGTCAAGGGCGATCCGGGTGATGGCGTCCAGGGGAGGGGCCGCGGGTGCGGGAGGCTGAGGGGCAGGCTCCGGCTTCGGCGCGGCGCGACTGACGAGGAGGGATGTGAGGCCCCTACCGAGGGCCTTGCGTGGATTGTCTGTTGGCTTGGTCATTCTCCAGGATCTCCTTGGCCAGCTTGATGTAACTCTCCGCGCCACGTGACCGCACGTCATAAAGTAGGATGGGCTTGCCGTAGCTGGGTGCCTCGGCGAGGCGGATGCTGCGGGGGATGACGGTGCGAAACACCTCCTTGCCGAAGAACTCGCGGAGGTCGTCCGCGACCTGGCGCGCAAGATTGGTGCGCTCATCGAACATCGTGAGGAGAATGCCTTCGATCTTCAAGGGATGCTGAAGGGACTCGCGGAGGCGATCGATTGTGTCCATCAGCTCGGAAACGCCCTCAAGGGCGAAAAACTCGCACTGGATGGGGACCAGGACGGAGTCCGCCGCAGCCAGGGCGTTGACGGTGAGGAGGTCCAGGGCTGGGGGGCAGTCGATGAGGACGAAGTGGTAGGAGTCCCTGACGGGCCTGAGGGTCTCGCGGAGGCGGAACTCCCGGCCGTCGAGATCGACGAGGTCGATATTGGCGCCAACCAGGTTCTTGTCGGCAGGCACAATGTCGAGGCCTTCGAAGCCTGTGGGTTGGACGGTGGAGGCGAGATCCGCGTGCCCGAGAAGGGCATCGTAGATGGTCGGGGCGCCGGTGTTCTTGGCGACGCCGAGACCGGTTGTTGAGTTGCCCTGAGGATCGGTGTCAATGACCAGGACGTGGAGGTCGTTTGCGGCGAGTGACGCGCCGAGATTGATGGCGGTGGTGGTCTTGCCCACTCCACCCTTCTGGTTGGCGACTGCGATGACTCTTCCCAAGGTTCGAGGCTCCTCGCGCGGAGAGACCAACATGCTATCACGGTTTCGGACGGAACGTGGTGCTGCTCAGCGATATTCGGCGGGAGAGGAGTCTCTGGTCGGGGCGGGCGGGAGGTTTCACGTGGGATATTTGTGTTGCGTTGGCCCCCTGCTCTGCGGGAAGGCGTGGGCGCAGCGTTGACGTGAAGCGCCTTAGGGGCCGGGGTCTGGGCGGGCACGAGCGCGGTGAACCTAGGCCGCGGGCGTTTACGCTCGCGTCCGGCTGGCGACTGGGGGAGATGTTCCACGTGGAACACGCCTCGCCAGCGCCGTTCCTGGCGTTCCACGTGGAACATCTCATGCCTTGCGGCTCTCCGGCCGAGCCCAAGTGCCGCAGCCACTCAGCGCGACAGGCCAGGTCCCTGGCGGTCCGGCTGAGCCGCCTGGCCGAGCACCAGTACCCTGCGATGCCCCCAGGGGAGCGGGATCGTCTGGCGCCAGGTAAACATCGGCTGAACAACCACCTCCGCGGCGTCTTCCTGCCCGAGCAGCAACGCCAGCGAAAGAGCCCGGTGGATGGCTCCGGACACGGGGACAACGCCCGCTTGCGCGACCTTCAGCACATCGGGCCACTTCACCGCCCTTGAGACCACCCAATCGAACGCGCCTTCGACCTTCTCCGCCCGGATCGCCGCCACGCAGACATTCGAAAGGTGCCGGGTTGCCTCGCGGAGAAACACGGCCTTCCTTTGGTGGGACTCCGCCAGCGTAAACCTGCAATCCGGGCGCAGAATCGCCATCGGAATCCCCGGGAAGCCAGCGCCCGAACCCACGTCAAGAACCGATACCGGGTCTGTGGGGAGATGGATTCCCACAAAGAGCGACTCGCAGTAGTGGCGCAACACGGCCTCTTCCAGCCCCGAGATGGAGGTGAGGTTGAGCGTCTTGTTCCAGCGTACAAGAAGCTCGTAGTGGCCAAACAGCTCAGCGATCATTTCCGGAGCGAGAGGAGCGAAGGGAGCGAAACCGCGCGTCAGAATCGCCGAGAACCCAGGTGCCTCGCTCATAGGGTACCGACACCGGCTCCGATCGTCAGATAGACGTCGAGAACGGCTATCGCGGCCGGCGTCACGCCCGGTATGCGGGCCGCCTGACCCAGTGTGTCCGGCCGCACCCTCTCCAACTTCTCGGAGATCTCGCGCGACAGGCCGGGTATGCCCCGGAACCCAAACCGCGCCGGGATCCTTCGCCCCTCGGACTCGCGTAGACGGACAATCTGACGATCCTGCTGCGCGATGTAGCCCGCGTACTTCAGTTCTGTCTCCACGGTGCTCAGAACCTCGCGCATCGGCTCTTCCCCCAGCGCCGCCGCCAGCAGGCACCGCACCTTCTCGATGCTCGCCTCGGGCCGCCGCAGCCACTGGGCCACCGTAGGCCGCTCGCCCTGCGTCAGGCCAAGGCCCCCGGCAGGGACCCTCGTACTCTCCAGCAAGACTCGCAGCCGCTCCTTCTGAGACCGCTTCTTCGAAAACAGCGTCCAACGCTCGTCCGTCACCAATCCCAGCTGCCGGCCCTGGGGCGTAAGCCGCCCGTCGGCGTTATCGATGCGCAGGTGCAGGCGAAACTCGGCGCGCGAGGTGAACATGCGGTACGGCTCGTCCGCCCCTTTGGTCACCAGATCGTCAACCATAATCCCGATGTAGCCGTCCGTTCTCCCAAAGACGACCGGTGGACGGCCGCCCACCCGGCACGCTGCGTTGATCCCGGCCAGGATTCCCTGAGCCGCTGCCTCCTCATACCCAGACGTGCCGTTGATCTGTCCAGCCAGAAACAAACCCTCGATTTCCTTGACCTCCAGCGAGTGCCGAACCTCCCTCGGATCGACCGCATCATACTCGATGGCATAGCCCGGGCGGATCATTTCGGCCCGTTCCAGGCCCGGGACCGACGCCACCATGGCAACCTGCACATCGATCGGCATGCTGGTGGCCATCCCATTGACGTAAACTTCGTAGGTATCGAGCCCTTCCGGCTCCAGGAAGATCTGGTGCCGGACCTTATCGGGGAACTTGACAACCTTGTCCTCAATCGAAGGGCAGTACCTCGGGCCGATACCTTCGATCTGCCCGCTATAGAGCGGCGACCGCGGAATCGCCTGGCGCAGGATCTCGTGGGTCTCCTCGGTGGTGTAGGCGATATGGCACTCGACTTGGGGACGGTCGATTCCCGTCGTCATAAACGAAAAAGGCGTAGGATCGACGTCTCCGCGCTGAACCTCAAGGCCGGACCAGTCGATGGTGCGGCCATCGAGCCGGGGTGGCGTGCCCGTTTTCAAGCGCGTCCACTTCATCCCCAGAGACCGAAGCTGATCGCCCAGCAGGTTCGATGGCGCCTCTCCGTTGCGGCCGCAGTGGTAGGTTTGCTCGCCGACGTGGGCGAGACCGTTCAAAAACGTGCCGGTCGCGACCACGACCGCGCCGCTCGAAAGCGCCCTGCCGTCCTGGAGTCGAACGCCGCGCACCCGCCTTCCGCCCTCGCCCGCCTCAATCGTGAGCTCCGCCACCTCGGCCTGGAGAATACGCAGGTTGGGCTCGCGTTCGAGAACCTCGCGCATGCGCACGCGGTACAGTTTCTTGTCGCACTGAGCGCGCGGCGACCAGACGGCCGGTCCGCGGCTCGTATTCAGGAGCCGGAACTGGATGCCCACCGCATCGGTCACCTCGCCCATCACTCCCCCAAGGGCGTCGATCTCTCTGACCAGGTGGCCCTTGGCAATTCCCCCCACGGCGGGATTACAGGACATCTGGGCGATCAAGTCCAGATTCATGGTGACCATGGCGGTTTTGAGGCCCATGCGGGCGCACGCACGCGCCGCCTCGCACCCGGCATGGCCGGCGCCCACCACGATCACGTCGTAACTGTTCGGACGGCCCATCGCTTGCATATCAGCCCAGCTTTTCTTCTATTCTAGGGAAGTGCGCGCCGCGGCGCGCGCGGGCAGGTTCGCTTGGCGCAGCGGCGCGGTCAGGTGCGCTGGCGCGGCAGGCGCAGGCAGATGGCGTAGCGGGGCTAGCGCGGTCAGGTGGCGTGGCGCGGTAGCGCGGCATGCGGGCTTCGCGCGGCTACCGTGGAATGCGGGCTTCGCGCGGCTACCGTGGAATGTGGGCTCGGCGCGGCGGGCGCAGGCAAGTGGGCTCGGCGCGGCTAGCGCGGTCAGGTGGCTCGGCGCGGCGGGCGCAGGCAAGTGGGCTCGGCGTGGCGCGCTGGATAGATTCGCGGGCTGGCAGTAGGGCTCGCCCGTGCGTCAGGAATTCTTGGAGAGCAGAGTGAAAGTACTGATCCTTGGTGGCGGCGGTAGAGAGCACGCGATCGCGTGGCGTCTGGCCCAGAGTCCTTCGGTGACGGCGCTGTATGCGACGCCGGGAAACCCCGGCATCGCCCGCGTCGCACGCTGCATCGCCGCGCCCGGCAATCCGCAGGGGTGGCTGCGCGCGGCGGAATCCGTCGAGGCGGACCTGACCGTCGTCGGGCCGGAGGCGCCGCTGGTCGCGGGCGTCGTCGATGCGTTTCGCGCCGCGGGCCGCGCGATTGTCGGGCCCACCAGCCAGGCCGCGCGCCTCGAGGGCAGCAAGATCTTCTCGAAGGAATTCATGGTGCGCGCGGGCATTCCCACGGGCGGCTTCGTCCGGGCGGAAAGCGAAGGGGAAGCGCTGGCCGCGCTCGATCGCTTCGGCTGCCCCGTGGTCCTCAAGGCCGACGGCCTCGCCGCAGGCAAGGGCGTCGTCATCGCTAATACCCGCGCGGAGGCGGAGGCGGCCATTCGCGGACTGCTTTCCGGCGAGCTGGTGGGGAATGCCGGCGCGCGCCTGGTGGTTGAGGAGTTCCTGACCGGAGAGGAGGTCAGCTTCATCGTCCTCAGCGACGGCCACCACGTCCTCGCGCTCGAGCCGACGCAGGACCACAAAGCGGTGCATGACGGCGACACCGGCCCCAACACCGGCGGCATGGGCGCCTACTGCGACTCGAAGATCCTGACCGCGGCCGAGCGCGCCGACATTCTGGACCGCATCATCGCTCCCACCATCGAGCGAATGAGCGCCGAAGGCTCCCCGTTCACGGGTTTCCTCTACGCGGGGCTGATGATGACCTCCGGCGGACCGAAAGTGCTGGAGTACAACGTGCGCCTCGGCGATCCGGAAACCCAGGCCCTGATGCACTGTCTGGACTCGGATTTCGCCCAGGCGCTCGCGGCCGCGGCTCATGGCGACCTTGCGGGAGCCAAACTGGCGTGGCGTGCCGACCCGTCGGTGTGCGTGGTTCTGGCCTCTGCCGGATATCCCGCAACACCCCGCACGGGAGACCCGATCCGCGGCATGGAAGAAGCCGAGTCGCTCGGTGCCACGGTTTTCCACGCCGGCACGCGGGCGGGCGCGGACGCCGTCGAGACCTCGGGCGGCAGAGTGCTGGGCGTCACCGCGTCCGGCTCCGGCCTCGCGGGAGCCATCGAGAACGCCTACCGGGCAGTAGGCAAGATCCACTTCGACGGCATGCACTACCGCCGCGACATCGGCCACAAAGGGCTCAAGCGCTGGGGCTAAAATAGAAGCTCGCGGGGACGTAGCTCAGATGGATAGAGCGGCCGCCTCCTAAGCGGCAGGTCGGCAGTTCGAATCTGCCCGTCCCTACCACTCTCACACGTGCCGCACGGCCGCGCACACTGGCTGCGAGCCCACCGGAATCATCGTGAACAGCGGCGCCGAGCGGCTGCGCTTGCCTCCCACCGCCGCCAGCCGAATCACCGCCATATCGCCCGAATCGCGGTTCAGGATCAGCGCGTACTGCCGGTCCGGCGTCTGCGCGATGAAGACCGGGCGGCGCCCCACCGCCACCACGGCCACCACCTTGAGGCTATCGACGTCGAGGATCGTCACTTCGCCCGAATCGGGGTTCGCAACGAAGAGGTAGTCGTCTCCTTCGGAAATGCACTCCGCCATGAAACCCGGAGAACGCCCCGCCAGGGCCGTCTGCGCCACCTCGGTCGTGTAAGGGTAGACGACCGCAACCGCGTCCATGCCGTCGCCGGTGATGAAGAGCTGGCCGCCGTCGGACTTGAAGCAGAAATTCCGGGCCCGAATCGCCAGTGGCAAATGGACCATCACCCGGCCGGTCTTGAAGTCCACGATGGACAGAACCGGTTCCTCGGCGCCAGCGATCAGAAGTTGGCGCCCGTCCGAGCGGAATCGCACCAGCGACAGTTTCCGGCCCAGGTCGAACAGGCGGCACTTCCGCTTCGCGAGATCCACGATGCCGAATTGTCCGCTCTCGCCGAAGCTGACCACCGCGCTCTCGCCGTCCGGCGCAAAGTCGAAATCGTAAGGCTCGAACGGCAGCGGGATCACCGCATCGGTCTTGAATGCATCGAACCCGATCCGAACCAACTGCCGTGGCTGCCGGCACAGCACCCACAACGCCGGCCGATCTCCGGGCACGACGCGCATTGCATCCGCGGTCCGACTCGCCTGGGCTCGCCGCCTTAGAGCCAGCTTGGCGGCGTCGATCTCATGAACACAGCCGGTGGCGGGCGTCAGCGCGTACACGGACGGATGTCCCGCCGGCGCCGCCAGCAAGGTAGGGGCGCTATCCAGGTGGATGTAGCGCGCGACCGTGAACGTCATCAGATCGACGGCCGCGACCGCCTGGCCGTCCTGGTTGGAGACGAAGGCGTAGCCCTCGTAGCCGGAACCCTTCCGGCGGGCGCAGGCAACCACAGCCGCCGCGGGGGCCACGAGGAAACTCCGTCTGGTGAGCAAAGCGAAAGTCTATTGTAGCGGTCCGCGGTGTGGACGGGGTAAGCCCGCGCTCACTCGAACTCTTTGACCCCAGCCGGCTGATCGGCGCCCAGCCGGCCGGCAGTGATCCGGGCGAGGAAGTAGTTCTCGCCCAGGACCGGCGCGCCGGCCAGCCGGCGCAACATAGAAATCTGTCCGATGTGCGTCAGCGCGTCGGCGATCGGGCCCTGGAACAACTTCTCGGGGGAACACGCGAGCGGAAGATCCGACCCCAGGAACGCGCCGAAAGCCTCCATGGCCGCGAAGAACCGCTGTGTCCCCCGAGTCCAGTCGAGCGGCTCCGAATCGTGCCACTTGTGTTCGCCTTGGGCCAGGCCGAGGGCCCAATCCAGCAGGTCGCTCAGGTGGGCCAGGATCTGCCCGGGCGTGCGGCTTTTGTCTCCCACACGAAAGCCGGCAAAACCCTCCGGCGCGCCGCGCACGGCCTTGGCGCCCCGGTAGGCGAGCGTGGCGAGGGTATGCCGCAGCATGGCCCGAGCGGGATCCCCTTTGTCCATGCAGTTCGATGCGTCCATGCCACCCATGTTAATCTCATCTCTCGCGTGTTTCGAGGCGCAGCGCGATGAGAGGGGGAGCGGGCGAAGTGCGATGAGAGAGCGGGCGGGCGAACTACGATGAAAAGCGCGGACGGAGCGAAATGGGGCCACGCGAAGCCCCATGAGAGAGCGCGGGCGAAGCGAAATGCGGCCACGCGAAGCACGACGACGGTCCCGGAGGTGGCCCCTACCGGGCCCCTGCGTGAGGGTCGATCGGCTTAGTGCTGCGGGGGCGCCGGCTGCGGCTGCGCTCGGGCGAGATCCTCTACGTGGCTGATCTGCTGCTTGATCTTCGCGCTGTCGGGAGTGTTCGGGGCGCGCTGTATATACCCCCTCAGCAGCGTCAGGGAGCCATCGTAGTCATGCCTGTCCGCGAGAATGAGCCCCAGGACGTATTCCGCCCGTGGAAGTTGGTGGTGGATGTCCACTTTGACGCATTCCCGCGCGCTCTTCTCCGCCACGTCGAGCTTGCCCAGGCCCGCGTTCGCGATGGCATTGAAGAGAAATGCCATCGGATAATCCACCGGATCGAGCCGCGTCAGGGCTGAAGTCAGATCCACCGTCTCCACCCAGTTCCTGTCTTCGAACGCCATCACCGAAAGAGGAAGATACGGCCCCAGAAACCGGCGATCGGCCTCCATGGACTTGAGGAACGCCTCGCGAGCCTTCGCTCTGTCTCCCTGGCGTTGGCGCGCGATGCCCAGCCCGTACCACGCTGCCGCGTATTTCGGGTATATGGCAACCGCTTTCTCGAAATTGGCCTGCGCCGCGGGCCATTTCTTCTGTCTCTCCGCGTCAATCCCTTTGTCGTAGGCTTTCTTGGCCGCGCGCGGAGCGTCGAGGCTGGTGGCGCTGACGCTTGTACCCTCCACGTTGCCAAGCCGGTGCAGAACGATGCTGCCCACGTCCGGGTTGTCCATGTACTTCCGCGTACTGAGATCCACGTCGTCGGAGCGATAGCCGGGCAAGGCCGCCTCGAGCCGGCAGCCGGCGAGCTGGCGGTTCCCGGAGGAACCAAAGAGCCGGCCCTCGGAGATTGTGCCGCCGACCGGAGTCATGAGGGCCACCAAGCCTTCTTCGCCGGCGTTTACGCTGGCATCCGGTATCACGTCCGATTTCTGGCCCACCTGGAAGCTGAACCGGCCTTTGGAGTCGGTGTAGGCCATGGGTTTGGTGGTGCCGGCGCAGACGCGCTGAATTGTGGTGTTCGGCGGCGTGGGGCTGCCATCGTCCATCAGCACCTTCCCGCTCAGGAACCAGCCACGCTCGACAACGTCCCCGCGGGCTCCCGGCTGGACCAAGGCGCCGCCAGGTTGAGGCCCTGCGCTGGTTACGGCGGCCGTACCGGCGGCATGCAACTGCGCCAAGACCGCCTGCTCCGGGAAAACAGATCCGAGGACCAGACCTGTTACGGTGAGGAAACAACGTAGGTGTTGCATCGCGCTCCCCTCTGCTAGCCTCATTATGCCACCTTGTGCTGGCGACGGATACCCCAAACTTCCACCGGCTTTGGCTATTGGATGACTGCTCTTGACAGAACGGTCCTCAATTCTTCGGAGCGGAGCTGAACGGCCTCCGTGCGGAGCTTGACCGGGGGTCAGGCCTCGCGCAACCCTGCCAAACCACCCGGCGAGCGGCAGGTGCGCTCCGGACAGCCAGACCGGCGGGCCCGCGTCTTCGGTTGGCACCTACACAGACTACACCGGGAAACGTACGGATGAAAGGGGCCGCAAAGAAGAATGTGCGTCCCATCGGGAGGAAGCTCATTGGGATTGCGGCGGGCGTCCTGGCCGGAATCGGCGGCTGCGTAGTGCGCGACGCTAACTAACGAGGGACTTGCAGAAATCGCAGGGCAAGCTGAAGCATACCCCACGTGGGGCCGTAAACCGTTGATGCGCCGTGTAGGACATGCTTCAGCTTGTCCCTTCCGCGGCGGTGGTGCGATTTCCGCAAGTCCCTCTAACGTGTCGCTCGCGCATGCCCGCGCCATTGCGGCGTCTGGCCGAAGCGTAACGCTGTGGCTGGTGCCGGAGGCCGGCCATACGGGCGTAGCGGCCGCCGACACCGCGGGCTTCAAACGACGGGCCCTGGATTGGTTTGAGGCCGCTCCCTAGCGGACCTTCTCGTCCTTCTCGACTTTGCCGTCGCGGATGTGGACAATGCGCCAGGCGTGGCGGGCGATGTCGGCTTCGTGAGTGACCAGCACGATGGTGTTGCCCGCCTCGTGCAGCCGTTCGAACAACGCCATGATTTCGTTGCCCGTGGCGGTATCGAGGTTGCCGGTCGGCTCGTCGGCGAGCAGGATCGAGGGATCGTTGACCAGCGCGCGCGCCACCGCCACGCGCTGCCGCTGGCCGCCTGAAAGCTCGTTTGGCTTGTGGAGCATGCGCGCTTCCAGATCCACCTGCCGCAGGGCCTGCTTGGCGCGTTCGAGCCGTTGCGCGGATGGCACGCCGGCATAGATCAGGGGCAACTCGACGTTGTGCAGCGCTGTCGCGCGTGGCAGCAGGTTGAAGGTCTGGAACACGAAGCCGATCTCCTTGTTCCGGATGCGCGCCAGCTCGTCGTCGTCCATGTCGCTGACCAGGCGGCCGTTGATGTAGTACTGCCCTTTGCTGGGCGTGTCCAGGCAACCGATCAGGTTCATCAGCGTGGACTTGCCCGAACCGGACGGCCCCATGATGGCGACGTACTCGCCGCGGTGGATCTCCACATCTACGCCCGAGACCGCGTGGATCTCCTGGTCGCCCATGACGTAGGTCTTCCACAGATCGTAGGTCCGGATTACGATGCCCTGGCGCTTAAGCTGCTCGCCCAGATCGGCCTGTTCCAAGACTCCTGCCATCGCTGGTCCTCCCTAACGTCCGCTTGCTGACGCGCGCGGTTCGGTGCTGCCGATCTTGCCGACGGCGCGCGCCCGATGCTGCCGAATCTTGCCGACGCGCGCGCCCGGTGCTGCCGAATCTTGCCGACGGGCACGCCCGGTGCTGCCGGCTCAGTCCGTCTTCGCCGCAACCTTGATCTCGTTGTTCACCTTGACCTTCGTCTCGTTCCGAATGGTCCGGATCGCCTTGTAGCTGCCCGTGACGATCTCGTCTCCGTCCTTGAGGCCGGTAAGGACCTCGATATCGGTTGCGCCGGTGATCCCGGTGTCCACTTTGCGGAACACGGCCTTACCGTTCGAGACCACGAAGACGCCCTGGATCTCTTCTTTCCGGGCCTTCTCGGCGGCCGGATCGGGCTTGCTCGCCGCTTGGACGCCACCCTTCTTCTCCGGCTCCAGATCGCCCTTCTGGCGCACAGTCAGCGCCTGGATGGGAATGGTGAGCGCATTCTTCCGCGTAGCGGTCGTGATCTTCGCCGTCGCGGACAGGCCCGGCCGGACTTCATCGGGCGGATTGTCGAGCGCGAGCACCACCTTGAAGTCCTTCGCCTCCTGGCTCGAAATCGCGCTCTGGGAGGCCGCCTGGCCGGTCGAGCGCAGTATGGCCGTGTTGCCGATCTCGGTCACGTGACCCTTGAAGATCTTGTTGGGGATGGCGTCGATGGTGATGTCCCCGGACTGGCCCAGCGCCACGTTGACGATGTCGGTCTCGTCCACCTTCACCTCGGCGGTGATCAGCGACATGTCGGCAATGGTCATGATGGTGCTGGCCGAGGAGTTCTGAATCCCGGGCACCACTGTCTCGCCAACCCGCACGGGCAGGTTGGTCACGACGCCGTCGAGCGGCGCGTAGGTATTGTGTTTACGCAGAATGTCGTCGAAGCGGGTCAGCATCGCCTTCGCCTGCGCGATGCGCCTCTGGGTGCCGACGAGTTGCGCGGCAGCCTGGGCTTGCTGCGCCTTGGCCTGCGCGACTCGGGCTTCCGCCTCGCGGACGGCGGCCTGTCGCGATTCGTACGTGGTGCGGCGATTGTCGAACTCCTGCTTCGCGATCAGCCTGTCCTCGAGCAGTTGCTGGCCGCGGGCGAAATCGAGCTTGGATTGCTCCAGATCCGCCTTGCTGCGGTCGACGGTCGCCTGGGCACTGATGAAGTTCTCGTCCGCGGCCCTCAGAGACGCCTGGGCGGACGTGGTGTCCGCCTCGGCCGAATCCAGGGTGGCCTTCTGGGCGTTCACGTCGGCCTGGGGCTGCACGGACTCGAGCATGGCCAGCAGCTCGCCCTTCCGGACCCGGTCGCCTTCCTTGACCACAATCTGGGTAATGACGCCCTGGGCGTTCGCGCCGATGTTGATGTAATTCTTGGGCTTAATCTCGCCTGAGGCGGTGACGATGGACGACAGGTCCTGGCGCATTGCGCGCCCGGTCTGCACCTCGACGATTCCTCGTTTGCTGTACTTCGTTCCCGCGATGACTCCACCGGCGAGCACGACCAAGCCAATCAGAATGAGCCAGATCTTCCATTTCCGCTTCACGCAAAAGCTCCCTATTCGTAGACGACGATGGCAGGCAGATTGTTCACAAAATCCAATTGTAGCGCCGTAGAAGCGTGGACAGGACCTGCGCGTCCTTGTGGGGCAAGGAGTTGTCCGAGACCGGCGCGGCCGTGGCGCAGACGCTTAGTCTGCAGCGTCGAGACTCTTCTCGACGCCAAAACCGGCCTCGACACGAGTGTCGAGGCGGCGCAGGCAAGAGTGCCTGCGCCACAAATCCGGTCGGCTCATCCCTCGATGGCGGCGGGGCGTTGTTTCTTCGCGGCCTCCACCACGGTGTTGACGATCGCGCGGCCGCGCTCGAGCGCTTGTTCGTAAATCCGCCGCCTCTCCTCGCGCGTCAGACCATAGCCGATGCGGTAAAAGCGCTCCAGTCCCACCCCCACCGTGTAGGTCCCGGCATAGGAGATCGCGGCCTTCGGAATCAGCCCGCCACCGAAGGGGACCTTGCCCGCCAGCTCGCGGGCCAGCGCACGCCAGCCGAACGCGCCCGCCACGATTCCCGCGATTTGCGCCCGCTGCTCCCGGTAGCCGATACCCTGGTCGCTCGCCCCGGCGATCAGGAACGCCATGCGCACCTGGTTCATGGTCAGAACGGCCGTGTCGGAAGCGAATTCGCCGGCCGCCCAGGGCAGCTCGATCAGGCTGGGCACCACGTCCGGCAGCGCCGTCAGCAGGCAGAATATAGCGTTTTCCCTCGAAATCCCTCTGACGATTTTCCCGATGACGGGCCTGCGAAACGCGCGGAAACTGCGCGCCAGCGGGAGCCGCAGATCCTCGCGGCGGTCCACTATCTCGCGAACCGTGCGCTCCGGGTCGGCCGGATCGAAGCGGAAGGCATCCGGTGGCGCCAGCAGTTCGCTCTCGCACAAAACCAGGTCGAAGCCGTCCACTCCGCCGGGGCCATCGACCAGGTGTTCGATCTCAGCCCTACGGGTCTCCACCGATGGCGGTGCAAGGAGCCCTTTGAGCGCCGCGAAACCCGCGCTGGTCGAAGCGATCAGCCCGACCCGGAGCCGCCGGTCCGCCATCTCCCGCACCTGGGCGGGATTCAGGTTTCGGAATCCGGTCCTAATCTGGGCGTAAATCTCACTGGCCATGTTGCTCCCGAAGGGGCCGCTGGGCGCCACGCGCCCGGAACATTACCTGCACCCTCTCCCGCCATTCTACCCCCAGCCCGGTGCGCTCCACCTCGATCTCCGGCGCGAAGTACCGCAGCACCGTCTCGGTCTGGGGATGGAATTCGAGCGACGGCGCCACCAGCAGGAGACGCGGCCACTCGCGGCTCAACGGAATGCCTGGGAAATACCCCTGGCGCGTAAACTCGCCCCGCTCGGCGTGCCAGCGCACCCGCATCCAATAATCCAGCGCCTGCAATGGCAGGTGGATGTCCTCGGAGGCTTTCAGCTCGAGCACCGCCAGGCGGCCTGCCCGATCCGCCGCCAGCAGGTCCAGGACGCCGCGGTCGCCGCCGGCCACCGCCGGCACCTGCCCGTAGACCGGCTCGGCGTGCAGCGAGGCATCGATCTCTTCCAGGTTGGCGCGGACCTGGGATTCGAGCCACGCCTCGGCGTGCAGCCTCCACAGGGGACTCTCCCGCTCGGCGGAGCCAGGCGCACGCAGCCGGGCGATCCCGCGGGCCAACTCTTCGACCTCCGCGATGTTGGCTTCCCGCGCCGCGGACTTTCGTTCCAGCCCGAACAGCAGACCCGTCCCCGTGGCGCGCGCGAACTCGAGGCCGCGGACGCGCAGGCTGAGGGAACCGTCGTGGCGCGGGATCCGCTCGACGAAAGGCAGCGCCGAAAGCCGCTCCACCCACCCGGCGATCTGCTCCGGCCTTTGCGGCGCCAGGCTGGCGCAATTGTCGAGGCTGGTCGCCAGGTTGCCGAAGTCGGCTGGATCGAGCCGGTCCTCGTAGCCCTCCGCCGTGTAGACGAACGCCGCAAACCGCGCCGCCCGCGGATTCAAGAAGGGCAGTTTCAGGCAAACCGCCCCGGCTTCGGACTGCGGAAGGAAGAGCGCGAGCCCCTCAACGGTGACGCGCCTCTCCCGCTTTCGCAGGTAGTCCAACCAGATTAAACCGAACGTCAGCACACTACCGGTACCGCCCGGCGGCGATGCGATCGCAGCCCAACCCAAACCGCCCTTGCGGATCAGCGCGCGGGGATAGGCTGGGGACAGGCTCTCCTCCAGGTTCGGTTCGGTGCTCAATTCCACCAGGCGCCAGTCGGGAAACTGCCGGCGCAGAGCGCGCCGGAACTCCTCCCGGAACACCAGGCGCGGCCCCCGGCGCGCTCTGGACGGTCCCGCCCGAGCGACATCCTGGAGTGAAATGCGCCCCTCGATGCCCCCGAAACGCTCGATGACGAGCTCCAGCCTGCCGGTCCTCTCCTCCTGCACCCCGACGATCCGGCGGGCCAGGTTTCGCGTTTGATCCCAGACCTGTATGAGCAGGCGGCTACCATGCCACTCGAGGGCGTAGGCATCCGCGGTCAACAAGAAGCGGTCTTCCCCGGGCTCGATCAGGGCGGGCTGGCGGGCCACCCCCAGGAAGCGCCGGATGGCAGCCTCGGCAGACGCTGCCCCGTCCAGGCGGAGGTCGCCTGCGTTATTGGGCATTCAAAACGTTGGTGGCCGCGCCGGACGTCGGCTCTCTAGCGGAGTGCTCGCGCGGGCTGCTTTGCCCCGCAACCAGGCGCCGGATGCCCGCGACACGCGCCGCCCGGGGGCCTGACCACCGGCAGGAAACCGGCGGAGAATCCCCTGCCGGCAGCCGGGCCTGCCTGGCCGAATTAACGTTATGGTACGAACCCCCCGCAACTGTTCCCGAATTTTCCCCGTTCGACCTAAGCGATGTGCGGGTATAATCAGCGGGAAGTTCAAACCCCAAAGTCTGAGGTGGTGCATGGCGAATTCGAAGTCGAACCCGAAACGGTGGTACTTGGTAATGTATTTGTGCATTATCCTATCGTTCTGGGTGTTCATCGCAGGCCCGAGGCTCGGCTACCCACGCGGAAGCCGCGCACGGCGTGGCGATCCTGATCGGCCTCTGGGCCCCGGTGCTGGCCATATTCGGTCTGCGGGCCGAACTGCTGCAGAAGAAGGACTAGTCTTCCGGGAACGGCCACCGGCACCCGCCTCTCGGTACCTCCTCTCCCAGGCGCAGGGAGTGGTGTATGCGCCATCATAGAGAGTCATGCTGCGCGATCGGATGGAGAGGGTGGAGGCGCGCATACGCGCGGCCGCCAGCCGTGCCGGACGCCGCCGCGAGGAGATCGCGCTGGTCGCCGTTACGAAGACGTTCCCGGCCGAAGCGATCGCCGAGTCCTACGCGCTTGGACAACGGGACTTCGGCGAGAACTATGTCCAGGAATTCGAGGCCAAAGCTCTGCCCGGCGCTCTGCCGGGTGCCCGTTTTCACCTCATCGGCCACCTGCAGGCCAACAAAAGCAACCGCGCTGTCGAGTTGTTCGATGTGATTCAGACGGTCGATTCCGTGCGTCTGGCGCGGCGCCTGAACGACGCTCCCCGGCGGCGGGCGCAGCCGCTCGAAGTCCTCATTGAGGTCAAGCTTTCCGGGGAATCCGCCAAGAGCGGGGTGGAGCCGGAGCGGGTAGCCGCCCTGGCCGGCGACCTGGCGGCGCTTCCGAACCTGCGCCTGACCGGTGTGATGACCATGCCACCGTGGTTCGAAGACCCGGAGGCTTCTCGCCCCTATTTCCGCCGCCTGCGCGATCTGGCCGCCCACCTCTGCCTGCCGCGACTCTCGATGGGCATGTCGCACGACTTCGAGGTGGCGATCGAAGAGGGCGCCACCATGGTGCGCGTGGGCACGGCGCTGTTCGGGTCCCGAGAGCCGTGACCGTTGGCTTTTTCTCGCCGCTGCCGCCGGCCCGAACCGGCGTGGCCGACTACTCGGCGTCCCTGCTGAAGGCCCTGGGCCAGCGCTGCGAGGTGAAGGTGGGCGACACCGAGGCCGGCGTCTGCCTTTACCATGTCGGGAACAACCCCCTACACGCCGAAATCTACCGGCAGGCCCTGGCGCGGCCGGGAGTCGCGGTCCTCCACGACGCCGTTCTGCACCACCTTCTTCTGGGGTGCCTGGACCGCCAGGCCTATATCGACGAGTTCGCCTACAACTACGGCGAGTTCGAGCGCGGTCTCGCCGCCGAGCTTTGGGACTCGCGCGGCCGCTCGGCGCTCGATCCACGGTACTTCGACCACGCGCTGGTGCGCCGCATCGCCGAGGTGTCGCGCGCGGTGGTGGTTCACAATCCGGCCGCGGCGAGGATCGTACGCCAGCAGGCGCCCGGGGCTCGTGTGGTGGAGATCCCACACCTGTTTACGGAGCGTCTCGACACGAGTGTCGAGACGGCAGGCAAGAGCGCCTGCGCCACGTTCCTGTTCGGCGTTTTCGGGCACCTGCGCGAATCCAAGAGGATTCCCGCCATCCTGCGCGCCTTCGACCGCGTGCGTAGTTCGGGCGCCGCCGCCCGGCTGCTCGTGGCCGGCGATTTCGTCTCGAAGGACCTCGAGTCCGCGCTGGCGCCCATGCTCAACGCGCCGGGCGTTACGCGCGTACCCTATCTCCCCGAAGCCGAGTTTCGGGCTCTGGCGGCGGCCGTGGACGCCGGCATCGGCCTGCGCCACCCGTCGGCCGGTGAAACATCGGGCATCGCCATACGCCTCATGGGGCTCGGCAAGCCGGTGCTGGTGAGCGCTGGGGAGGAAGTGGCCCGTTTCCCCGAGAACGCCGTCATCCGGATCGACCGGGGACTTGCGGAAGAGCCGCAACTGGTTGAATATATGATGTGGCTTGTCGAGCACCCCGAAAGGGCCCGCCAGATCGGCATCCGTGCGGCCGCCTACATAGCGGAGCACCATTCGCCGGACCTGGTCGCGCTTCGCTACTTCGAATTGCTCTCCTCCTGCTGCCGCTGACCGCCGCCACTCCGCACCCGCAGGCGCCCACTCCGGCCCGGATCGTCGAGGAGTTCGACGTGCGGGTTCCCATGCGCGACGGCATCGACCTGGTGGCCAACGTGTTCCGCCCGGAGGGGACCGCCCTCCTTCCCGCCATCCTCATCCGCACACCCTACGGCAAGGGATCCCGGCTCAGGCCCAACTACCGGGCTTTCGTCGAGCACGGCTACGCTGTGGTGGTGGAGGACGTGCGCGGCCGCTACAAGTCCGAAGGTGTCTTCGACCCGCTGCGCCAGGAGGTGGCCGACGGCGAGGACACGCTGAGCTGGATCGCGCATCAGGAGTGGTCGAACCGGCGCGTCGGTATGACCGGAGCGTCCTATCTCGGCATCGTGCAGTGGAAGGCGGCGCTCTCCGCCAGCCCCTACTTGAAGGCGATTTTCCCCATCGTGGCGGGCTGCGACGACTATTTCGACCGCTTCTACTCGCGCGGCGGCGCGCTCAAGCTCGGCCACCGCCTGGAGTGGATCGCGGAGAACTTCCGGACCCCGGGATTCAAACCCGACTTCAACCGCTTCGTGCTCGAGATGCCGCTGCGCTACGGCGATCGGATGGCCACCGGCCGCAGCGTCGATTTCTTCCAGCAGGCGCTGGACCATCCCTCCTACGACGCGTTCTGGAAGTCCATCAGCACCCGCGAGGAGCTGGACCACGTGCGCGTCCCGGTCTATGCCGCCGCCGGCTGGTACGACAACTTCGCCGAGAGCGACCTGGACGCATTCAGCATCCTGCGCCGCAAGGGACGCGTCAGCCGCCTGATCGTAGGTCCGTGGCCCCACGACCTGTTCTATCATTTTGCGAACGTAGACTTCGGGCCGGAATCCAGGGCGCCGCTGCGCCAGATTCAGCTCGATTGGTTCGACCGCTGGCTCCAACCTGCCGGCGCTGTGCGCGAGGCCGCCGAGGATGCCGAACCGCCGCTGAGGATCTTCGTCATGGGCGCCAACCGCTGGCGCGACGAGCGCGAGTGGCCTCTATCACGCGCAGTGGCGACGCCCTTCTTCCTGGCCAGCCATGGCAAGGGCAACACGCTCGCCGGCGACGGCCGTCTGGAGCCGCGGAAGCCGCGCCGGGGCACGCCCGACCGCTTCCTCTACGATCCGGCGGATCCGGTGCCGACCGCCGGCGGTAACGTGTGCTGCAATCCCATGCGGATGCCCTGGGGTCCGCGCGACCAGCGAGCCGTCGAGGCGCGCCGCGACGTCCTGGTCTACAGCAGCGCGCCGCTCAAACAGCCGGTCGAAGTCACCGGGCCGGTGCGGGTGGTCCTGTACGTGTCCACGACCACGCCGGACACCGACTTCACCGCCAAGCTGGTGGACGTCTCGCCGGACGGCAGTGCGGTCAACCTGTGCGACGGCATCCTGCGGCTGCGTTACCGCGACTCGCTCGAGCGGCCGGCGCTGGCGGAGCCGGGCCGCGTTTATCCGATCACCATCGACGCCGGGGTCACCAGCAACGAATTCGGCCGGGGCCACCGCATCCGGCTGGAGGTCTCAAGCAGTAATTTCCCGCACTACGACCGCAACCCCAACACCGGCCGTGCGGTGGCGGGGGAGAAGGAACTGCGGCGGGCGTGGCAAACGGTTTACCACGACCGCTTGCGCCCTTCGCACCTGCTCCTGCCGGTGATTCCGGAGAGTGCGGCGCCGGCCATCGCGCGCCGGCCGGTTGCGCTGCCGTCGTCCTCGCCGCAGCCGGCGGTTCCCGACCGCGAGGTTCCCGCGACGGCTCTGCGGCACTGACGGCACTCCGCCCCGCGCTCGAATCCGGATCGACGGGCACCGAGCGGCGAGCGGCTTACCTGAGGACCTTCAAGGCCATCCCGCGGATCAAGGCGTCCAGCCCCTGGCCCGTGGCGCTCGAGATGGCGAAGAACGGCAGCCCCCGCTCCTCGGCCATGCGCCGCAGCGAGTCGATACGCTCGGGATCCTGCGCCGCGTCGAGCTTCGTAGCCACCACGATCATCGGCTTGGCGGCCAGGTCGGGACTGAAGCTGGCCAGCTCCTGCATCACCACGTCGAAGTCGTGGACCGGGTCGCGCCCGGTCGCTTCCGAAACGTCCACCAGGTGCGCCAGCAGCCGCGTGCGTTCCACGTGCTTCAGGAATCGCGTGCCCAGCCCATGCCCTTCGTGAGCGCCCTCGATCAGGCCGGGAATGTCGGCCACCACGAAAGTGCGCTCATCGTCCAGGCGGACCACGCCCAGGCTCGGCTCCAGCGTGGTGAACGGATAGTCGGCGATCTTGGGATGCGCCGCCGAGATGCGCGAGATCAGCGTCGACTTCCCCGCGTTGGGGAATCCGACCAGCCCGGCGTCAGCCAGCAGCTTCAGCTCCAGCCGCAGGCGCTTCTCGTCTCCTGGATGCCCCGGCTCGTGCTCGGTGGGGGCCTGGTGGACTGGCGTCGCGAAGTGCTGGTTGCCCTTCCCGCCGCGCCCGCCGCGCGCCACCGTAAACCGGTCGCCCGAGGTTGTGAAATCGTGCAGCATCTCGCCGCTGTCGGCGTCGTACACCACCGTGCCCACCGGCACCGGCAGATCGATCGAGGCGCCTTCGCGTCCCGTCCGCTGGCTGCCTTCGCCGTGCCGCCCGCGCTCGGCCTTGTGCTCGGGATTAAAACGGAAATGGAGAAGAGTGTTGTAATGCTCGCTCGATACCAGCGTGATGTCCCCGCCGCGGCCGCCGTCTCCGCCGCTCGGGCCGCCGCGCGGGACAAACTTCTCCCGCCGGAAGGCCAGGCATCCGTTGCCGCCGTCGCCTGCCTTCACGCGGATGATGACTTCGTCGATGAACATGGATTGAAGAGAACTGGGGACGTCCCAAAAAATCGGGGACACCCCTGACCAGCCGCGCCGAGATCCAGACTGACGGAGGAGCGGGGTGTCCCCGGTTTTTTGGCCCTCGACGGCCTGTTACTCGGCGGGCACCACGTGAATCGAAATGAACTTGCCCATCCGGCCGCGATCGCGGAACTCCACTTCGCCCGTGATCTTCGCGAACAGCGTGTCGTCCTTGCCGCGGCCGACGTTGTCGCCCGGCTTGTAGATAGTGCCGCGCTGCCTCACCAGGATCGAACCGCCCGGAACTACCTGCCCGCCGAAAGCCTTCACGCCCAGCCGCTGTGCGCACGAGTCGCGCCCGTTGCGCGAAGTGCCTTGTCCCTTTTTATGTGCCATTGCCGCTCCTACGCCACGATCTCGGTCACCTTCACCGCCGTGAATGCCTGGCGATGGCCGGTGTTCCGCTTGTATTGCTTCTTGCGCTTGAACTTGAAGACGCGCACCTTGACGCCCTTGCCCTGGTCCACGATGGTGGCCAGCACCTTGGCTTCCGCGATCTCGGTGCCCGTCAGCAACTGCTCGGTGTCTTTCGAGACCGCCACCACGCCGTGCAGTTCAAGCTGCGAGCCGACTTCCCAGGGCAGCTTCTCGATCTCGACTATGTCGCCGGGAGCGACGCGGTACTGCTTCCCGCCGGACTTTATCACTGCGTACATACGGACCTTCCTGTTCGGATTTCCCTGGAGGCATACTACAGACGTCAGCGCACCGAAGGGTTCAACCGTTTATTCTACAACAGAGGGTGAGCCGCGTGCTTGGTGGGGCGGGCTTCAGATCGCGCGGCGCTTCAGCCCGGCAGTGGCGTTCAGAACAATCCGGGTACCGCTCCCATGCGCGGCATCATGATCACGAGGATGGCGAGCAACAGCAGCAGTATCCCGAAACGCTTCATACCTAACGTAGTTACTATAGATGCGGTCCCCGGTCAACTAGGAAGGCCAAATTGAGAGTACCATGTCCAGAGTACCCCCACTCGCGGGAGGTGGGCACCCCCTACTGCCCGGCCAACTTAGCCCGTACCCGTAGCCCGAACCGCTTCACGTCGATGACGAAACGCTCGTGGGTGCCCTCACCGATCTTCTCCCTGTCGTCCCAGGCGTCCACCCGGCAGAGGACCCTGCGGCCCTCAATCGACACAGTCTCCGCCCGGAGACGGATGTGCATCCCGACCGGCGTCGCCGCCAGGTGCCGCACGTTGACCACCGTCCCCACCGAATCCTCGCCCGGTTCGACGTACTGTATGATCAGGTTTCGGGCGGTCATCTCCAGGAACCCGATCAGGTGAGGGGTGGAGAGGACGCGGGCCTCGCCGGGCCCCAGAAAGTTGATGGCCATTTCCTCGGTAACTTGCAGATTCTCTTCGTGGTTCACTCCCAGAGGGACGGGCATGCCGCTATGATAGCAATTCTTGGGCCATCGTTCCTCGTAACCTTGTACGATAGTTTCTGCATCGTATCCTGTGATAGAGTTGTAAAATCACCCCGTAGGTAGGAGTGTCCTTGAAGGTCTTGGCAGTCGTTTTTTTGCTGGTGGCCGTTTTCGTTCCGCTGCAGGCAGCAGCAGCTGCCGCCGGTGGTGCGCCCATGGCGACGGACCCCACCGCCGCAGGTGTGATTGACCGCTATGTGACAGCTATCCAGTTGCAGGAAAGCCGGGCGCAGGCCGTGTCGATGGACGTCGACATGGACGCCGACCTTCCCAAGCTGAAAAAGCACGGACGCTTTCACGCCTTCCGCTTCATCACCAAGGTGGGTCAGATTTTCTACGACAAGCGGCGCTTCGAAGGCGACGGCACCATCAAAAAAGAGGTGATCGGCCGATACCTGCAAGCCGAGAAGGACGCGAAGAGCGAGTACGGCGCGGCGTCGGCGGTAACCCCGACCAACTACAAGTTCAAGTACCAAGGCATGACGGACTACGCAGGCCGGCCGGCGTACGTCTTCCAGGTCGACCCTCGAAAGAAGCGGATCGGTCTGTACAAAGGCGAGGTGTGGATCGACAAGGAGACGGATCTTCCCCTGCGCCAGTGGGGCGAGCTGGTGCGGAATCCGTCGATGTTTCTGAAGAGCGTGTATTTTGTCCGCGATTACGAGATCTACGACGGCGTTTCGGTGCCGCGCCGCCTCATCAGCGACGTGACCACGCGGTTGTTCGGCAAGGCGCACCTCACCATCTGGTACGAAAACGTCAAGCTGGGTGAGTCGTCCGCGACGGCCACGACGGTCAACAGCCCCACCGAGACTGCCCTGGCCGCGGATGGCGGCCACCACTAGCGGACGCCGGAAGACTTGATACTCAGGGGAGTGAAATGAGAACCCTTTTCCTGAATCCTCCGTCCTTCGAGGGGTTCGACGGTGGGGCAGGTTCGCGATGGCCCGCCACACGGGAGATTGAATCCTACTGGTACCCGGTGTGGCTCTGCTACCCGGCGGGCCTGTTGCCGGACAGCAGGGTCGTCGACGCACCGCCCCACAAGATCTCCATTCAGCAGACGGTCGCGATGGCCGACGACTACGAACTGCTGGTTCTGTTCACCTCCACTCCGGGTCTGCACGTGGACATACGGATCGCGGAGATGATGAAGGACGTCAATCCGAAGCTGAAGGTGGCCTTCGTCGGCCCGCCGGTCACCGTCGACCCGGAGGGCGTGCTAAAGTCCTCCACGGCGATCGACTTCGTGGTCCGCCGGGAGTTCGATTACCAGATTGCCGACTACGCCCGCGGCAAGGCGCTCAACGAGCTTCCCGGCGTCAGCTACCGCGCCAACGGGGGCATCGTGCATACGCCCGAGGGCGGCAGCATCGAGAACCTGGACGAGCTGCCCTGGGTGACCAAGGTCTACAAGCGCGACCTCGACTTCACCCGCTACAACGTGCCGTTCCTGCTCAACCCGTTCATCGCGTTTTATACCACGCGCGGCTGCCCCGCCCTATGCACGTTCTGCCTGTGGCCGCAGACGCACTCCGGCCATCGCTGGCGGGTGCGCTCGGCCGACGACGTGGCCAACGAGGTTCGCTACACCCTGGAAAACTTCTCCGGGCTCAAAGAGATTTTCTTCGACGACGACACCTTCAACTACCGCAAGGCGCGGACGCTGGAGGTGGCGGCGAAACTGAAGCCGCTCAAGTTCACCTGGTCGTGCACCTCGCGCGTGACCACCGATTACGAGACGCTCAAGGCCATGAAGGACGCGGGCTGCCGCCTGGTAATCGTGGGATACGAGACCGGCGACGCCCAGATCCTGAAGAACATCAAGAAGGGCGCCACCATCGAGATGGCCGAGCGTTTTACACGCGACTGCAAAAAGCTAGGCATCGTGGTCCACGGCGACTTCATCGTGGGGCTGCCCGGCGAGACCCGCGACACGTTGCGCAACACCATCGACTTCGCCAAGCGCCTGGACTGCGAGACCATACAGGTCTCCATCGCGCACCCTTACCCCGGAACCGAGTTCTACGATCACGCCGCCCGCAACGGGCTGCTGTCGATCGAGTCGATGACCGACGAGGGCGGGCACCAGCTTCCCAAGGTGATTTATCCCGGCCTCGACCGCGCCGAACTGGTGGAGTGGACCGAGCGGTTCTTCGGCGAGTATTACTTCCGCCCGCGCGTGATCTGGCGCGTGGTGCGCAAGGCCCTTTGGAACGGGAGCGAGCGGCGGCGGCTGTACAAGGAAGCCCGCGAGTATCTGGCCCTGCGCGCGAAGCGCAAGAAGTTCGTGGCCGCCCACAAGAACGGCTCCGGCGCAGCAGCACCGAACCGCGACCGTGAGGGAGCGGACACCAGCGTGGCATCCCCACGGTCATGACCGACCTCCGCCTGAAGACGCGCCTGTTCACCGCCATCGTCGTCCTGGCCAACGTCTTCGGCAACCTGCTCATGACGGTTGGAGTGAAGCGGCACGGCGGCGCGCTCGGCTCCTCCGTCCTCGAGTACCTGCAGGTGATGTTCAACCCCTATGTGGCCGCCGGCATCTGCCTGCTGATCGTGTGGATGCTGGCCCGGATGGCGCTGCTAAGCTGGGCCGACCTGAGCTACGTGCTGCCGGTCACCTCCATCGGGTACGTGCTCACGGCCGTGGTGGGCCGCGTGTTCCTGGGCGAGCAGGTGACGCCGCAGCGCTGGCTCGGCACCGTGCTGATCATGGCGGGCACCGCGCTGGTGGGTTCGACCGCGGTTCGCACGCACGCCCCGGCCGGCAGCGAGAGCATGGTGGAGACCGCCCGATGATGAAGTGGATCCTGGTTGCGGTAATCGTGACCGCGACGGTGCTCTGCGATGCCTTGCAGACGGTCGGCGTGCGCCGCCACGGCGAGATCCACGACTTTCGCCCGGGCGCTCTGGGCCGGGCGGGGGCGGCGCTGGCGCGCAACGGATACGTCATCGTCGCGGTCGCATTGATGGCCATTTCGTTCTTCACCTTTCTGACGTTGATCTCTCTGGCCGATCTGAGCTTCGCGGTGCCGGCGACGGCCGCGAGCTTCGTGATCGAGACCTTTGTGGCCAAGTACTTTCTCAAGGAGCGGGTGGCGTGGCGGCGCTGGACCGGCGCTGCGTTGGTCGCCTGCGGCGTGGCGCTCCTGGCACTGTGATCTACCTACTGCTGGCCCTCGGCGCGGCGGCCGCCGCTTACCAGTTGCTGGCCCTGGCGGCCGGTGTGCGCCAGGCGCTCCGGCGGGAGAAGCGAGGCGCGTTCCGTCCCCCGGTGTCCATTCTGAAGCCGCTCCACGGGCTCGATCCGGACTTCTACCCGACCGTACGCTCGCACGCGCTGCTCGATTACCCCGAATTCGAAATCCTGTTCGGCGTGAGCGACGCGGACGACCCCGCGATCGTCGAGATCGAGCGGCTGCGGGCCGAGTTCCCGGCCGTGGCGATCCGGCTGATCCACAGCGACACCGCGGCGCCGAACCGCAAGGCGGGCGTGATGGCGGACCTGGCGGCGGCCGCGCGGTATCCGATCCTGGTAGTCAACGACAGCGACATACGCGTCGAGCCGGACTACCTGGCCCGCGTGGTGGCGCCGCTCGAGGATCCGAACGTCGGGATGGTCACCTGCCTCTACCGTGCCCGCGCCCGCAGCCTGCCGGGACGGTTTGAGGCGGTAGGCATTGCGACCGATTTCGCGCCCAGCGTGCTGGTGGCGCCGCTGGTGGGCGTGTCCGGTTTTGCCCTGGGCTCGACCATGGCGTTCCGGGCGGAGGACCTGGCGCGCATCGGCGGCTTTGCCTCGATCGCCGACTACATCGCGGACGATCATGAGCTCGGCCGCCGCATCGGAGAACTGGGCCGCCGCGTGGTGATTTCGACCTGCGTGGTGGAGACCACCGTGCCGGACGCGCACTGGGGCGAGATGTGGCGCCACCAGGTGCGCTGGGCGCGCACCATTCGTCTTTCGCGTGGCGGCGGCTACCTGGGCCTGCCGCTCGCGAACGCCACGCTCTGGGCCGCGCTGCTGGCGGCCGGCGGACTGTGGAAGGCCGCGCTGGCGCTGTTCGCGTTGCGGGTGGCGGCGGGCCTCACGACCGCGCTGGGCGTGCTGCGCGACCGGCAATCGCTGGCCTGTGCGTACCTGATTCCGTTCCGCGACCTGGCCGGCCTGGCCATCTGGGCCGCGGGCCTGTTCGGCTCGACCGTGGTCTGGCGCGATGCGCGCCTGAGGCTGGACCGCACGGGCCGAATTATGGCGCCACCGGTTGAAATCTCGCGTCAGACCCGCTAGATTGGGTGCTGGACCTTCTTCGCACTCTGCGCGCCCGTAGCTCAGTTGGATAGAGCGTCTGGCTACGAACCAGAAGGTCGGGTGTTCGAGTCACCCCGGGCGCACCACTTAACTCACCCGCCCAGCCTGGGTTTGCCCGCTTGGCCGCGGCCGTATGCATTGCGGTCGTGGCGACCGCGGCCAAGCCCGAACCTCGTGCCCAGCCGGAGCGAAGGGCTCTCCCCGGTTTTGACATCAGGGCCTTGGGACCAAGCTTGCCCGGGGTCGATGCGACCGAGAGGGCCGGGTCAAGAAATTCGGGCGCGTTCGCAGGATTCTGGCGGACAAACAGGACCGCAGTTCCCAAGGCGGTTACGTGTATAATCGATGCTGGCAAGGATCAGACAAATGGACCTCTTAACGAACACGGATGGCGGCGGGGTGACGGTATGGTTCACGGGCCTGAGCGCTTCCGGCAAGACCACCATCAGCCAGGGAGTCGCGGATGTGCTGCGCGCACAAGGATACCGGGTCGAGACGCTCGACGGCGACATCGTGCGCCAGAACCTCACCAAAGGCCTTGGTTTCTCGAAGGAGGACCGCGATGAGAACATCCGTCGCATCGGCTTCGTCGCACACCTGCTCTCCCGCAACGACGTGATCGCCATAGTGGCGGCCATCTCGCCCTACCGCGCGATTCGGGACGAGGTGCGCGCACGCATCGGCCGCTTCGTCGAGGTCTTCGCTAACGCCCCGGTCGAGGTCTGCGAGCAGCGCGACCCCAAGGGCCTTTACCGCAAAGCGCGCGCAGGCGAGATCAAGGGATTCACCGGCATCGACGACCCCTACGAAGCCCCTCTCGCGCCCGAGGTCGAATGCCGCACGGACAACGAGACGGTGGCGGAATCCGTCGCCAAGGTCCTGCACGCCCTGGAAGCTCGCGGTTATGTGGCCCGCGGTCTGGGCGCTTCCGCCTCGCAGTGACCGAGGAGTCTAGACCGGCCAGACGCCGGTTGGCCGGCTGACGTGCCGTGCCGCCAGCGGGTCCGCCCCACGGCCTGTCATGCCTGGACCATGTTATAGTGGCGTCCACCGATGGCTGCGTGGTGGCGGAAGAAGGACGAGCATGGCGAGGCGCCCGGCTTGGCCGAGCAGAGGATACGTCTAAAGTATCAGAGCTTTCGGGAAGTCCTCGCCCTTAATAACGAGTGCCTGGAGCTGATGGCCGGCCTGCAGGAGGACCTGCAGTTCGTTCCGCCTCTCCGCGATGTGATCCAGGACCGCATTGCGGCCATCTACGAGAAGGCCGAGCAAATCGTGGACGCGATCGAGCGGCTCACCGGCGCCCGCCAGACGCAGCTCCGGGAGTCGGTCACCGCCCAGCGCGGAGAGGTGGAGCGCTACATCGCGGCTTGTCAGGAGCTGGCGACGCCGCGCTTCGCCGTGCGACTTTCCGAGATCGGCGCTGGATCCGTCGCTGAAGCCGGTGGCAAAGCGGCGGCGCTGGCCGAGATCAAGAACCGGCTGGGGCTGCCCGTCCCGGACGGCTACGTGCTCACCACCGAGGCCTACCGGCACTTCTGCGGGGTTCCGTTGTGGGAAGAGATCCGCGACTCCGTGCGGGGCCTGGATCTCAACGACCTCGACGCGCTGTCCGCCATTTCTCGAAAGCTCGCAAGGCTGGTGCTGGCCTGCGAGGTCCCGCGGGCCGTCGAGATCGCGATCACCGAGCGGGCCAAGATGCTCGATACGCACGGCAACGGCATGGTGGTCCGCTCGAGCGCCGTCGGCGAGGGCGGCGAGAGGACCTTCGCTGGTCAGTTCCTGAGCCTCCTGAATGTACCGCACGACCAGCTCGTGGATGCGTACAAGCGCGTGATCGCGGGCCGGTTCAGCGATCACGCCCTCTTTTACCGGCTGTCCGCCGGCCTGCTGGAAGTCGACAGCCCGATGGCGGTACTGTTCCTGCCGCTCATCCGGGCCCGAGCCTCCGGCATCATGTACACTCATGACCCCGGCGACGCCAAGAGCAAGTCCCTGTGGATCACCGCCACCCACGGGTTGGGGCTCGACATCGCGAGCGGCCGCATGCCGGCCGATCTGTTCGTGATGTCCCGCGGCCACCCGCACACCGTCCTCGAGCGGACCATCGCACACAAGGAAGACGAGATCGTCGCGGAGGCGGGGGGTGGGACCTCGCACGCGCGAACCGCCCGGACCGATGCCGACGCACCCAGCCTCGCGCCGGCGGAACTGGAAACCCTCAGCTCCTGGGGCGTTCGGATCGAGCAGCACTTTCACGCGGCGCAGGACATCGAGTGGGTGCTCGGCGAGGATGGCCGGATGTGGATAGTCCAGGCCCGCCCGCTCGTTCTGGCTGCCCCGGCACGCAGGCAATCGCGAGTTCGCACCGAGCCGTTGTTTTCCGGCGGCCGTACGGTCTACCCCGGCCGGGTGTCCGGAAATGCGTATCGGATCGAGGACCTGGGCACACTGAGCCAGACCCCGCCCGGCGCGGTCGTATTCATGCGCCGTGCGAGCCCCGAAATTGTGGAGGTGTTTCCCCGCATCGCGGGCCTGGTCGCGGAATGGGGAAACGTCACCGGCCACGTGGCTACTCTGCTGCGGGAATTCAAGGTGCCTTCGGTGTTCCAGATGGCGGGCGTGTTCGAGCGCCTGCGCCCGGGAGACCCGGTAAGCCTGGATGCCGTTCAGGCGAGGGTGTATGCCGGGACGCTTTGGCCACCTCGCGTGGTCGAAGAAGCGGCCGCCGAGGGGCGCGCGGAACGGGTGGGCGATCCGATCAGCCGCCGGCTCCTGACGCTGCACCTGCTGGATCCAGCGGCCGGGAACTTCCGGCCCGCGGGCTGCAAGTCCACCCACGATGTTCTGCGGTATTGCCATGAGAAGGCGATCGAGACCATGTTCGCGGTCAACGACCTGGAACGGGAACGCGGACCGAGGTCCACCAGGCGGCTTGAAACGGACTTGCCGATCAACCTCTACGTACTCGACCTGGGCGGCGGTGTCTCGCCAGCCGAAGAGCAGCGCCCAACCGTGACGCCTGAGCAGATTGTTTCGCGGCCCTTCCAGGCTCTGTGGAAAGGAGTGACCCACCCGAAGGTCACCTGGACCCGCGAGATGCCAGCCAGCCTCGGTGACCTGGCTTCGGTAATGGCGAGCTCCATTTCCGCGCCAAGCCGAGCCATGCGGGCGCTGGGAGAAGAAAGCTACTTGCTGGTGGCCGATGAGTACATGAACCTGAACTCCCGCCTGGCTTATCATTTCAGCCTGATCGACGCCTGCCTGTCCGATGTCTCCGGCAGCAATTACATCGCCTTCCGCTTCGAAGGCGGCGGCGCGACGAGCTGGCGGCGAAACCTTCGCGCCTGCTTTATTGAAGCCTGTCTCAGCCACTACGGCTTCCGCGTGGACCGGCGCGGAGACCTGGTGAACGCATGGCTCAAGAAGGCGTCCGCCCAGGAAACCGAGGGCCAGTTGGACATCCTGGGCCGGCTGCTGGCCTGTTCCAGCCAGCTCGACATGTACATGACCAGTCCGGAGGTCATGAAGTGGTATGTCCGCCAGTTTCTTCAGGGCAACTACAGCTTTGCTATGATGGAAGAGCAAAGTGGGTCTTCTTCAAACCGCGTTCAGCCCAGTTAGCCCGCGCGGTCCTCTTGTGTTTTAGATCCCAGTTGGTGTATAATTAGTCCGTAACGTTTAGCAACAGCTAATAGAGATGAGTGAACTAAACGCAAATCGCCCCCGTCGGCGCCAGCCCGTATGGCGCTGGATGATCCTCTTTGGTTTCTTCACGTTTGCGCTTTCAGTGATCCTGCTCAAGGCAGTCGCCCCGTTCGGTGATGCGATTATTGCATCGCGGGGCAACAGCGGCCAGCCTCAGCACAAGTCGCAGGCGGTGGCCACATCCGCGCCCCGTTCGATGCCTGCCCAGCCACGCCACCTGTAGTCCTCACGCAGTTTCGTCTTCCGGTGTTCGGTTTTGCTTGATATTTGTCCCATTGCGTCCTAAAATAGAGTCTCGGGTCTGAAGTACTTTCTTCGCGGAACAGGACAGCGGGAGTTGTGTCTCCCGAGCCGGAGTAGCTGGGCTGTAAATCGGTCCAGGAGGTAGGCTCATGGCAAAAGTCCCTGTTGAGACGCTCGCCGAAGAAATGTACCAGATGGTGGCCGAATACGCCGGCAAGAAGAACCTGAAAGCCGGCGATCTTACCAAGGCCATGATCTCCAAGCACGGCGAGGAAGGCTGCAGTAAGGATGACTGCAAGCAGGCCATCCGGCTGTTGATGGATTCCGCCCGCTGTGTCTACAGCTACTTCGGCGGGTCCTATATCACGCTTCCACACAAGGAAGGGGCCGCGCCCGAAGTCTGAACTTCGACCGGTTAAGCCGCCGTGACCACACTAGGATCACCGCGGCTGGCGATAGCCGGGGCTTCTGGAGATTCAGGCAAGACTCTGGTATCCCTCGCGCTGCTGCTGGCCGCTTCACGCGACAGGCTGGCCGTTCGGGCCTTCAAGAAGGGCCCGGACTACATCGATGCCGCCTGGCTGGGCTGGGCGTCTGCCCACCCGGCGCACAACCTGGACACGTACCTCATGGGGTTCGACCGGGCGGCGGCTTCCTTCGCCCTTCATTCCGTACCGGATGGCCTGAACGTGATCGAGGGCAACCGCGGCCTCTATGACGGCGTGGACGCGCGCGGCACGCACAGCACGGCGGAACTTGCGAAGGCGCTCCGCGCGCCGGTGGTGCTGGTTTTGAACGCGACTAAAGTCACGCGGACGGCCGCGGCGTGGGTCCTGGGCTGCCAGGCGCTCGATCCCCAGGTTCGCATCGCCGGCGTCATCCTCAACCAGGCCGGCACCGCGCGCCACGAGCGCATTTTGCGCGAGGCGGTGGAATCGGCCTGCGACGTTCCCGTGCTGGGAGTTCTGCCACGCATCGGGCAGACGAATCTCCTTCCGCAAAGGCACCTCGGCCTGGTCACGCCCGAAGAGCACCCGCATCTAGACGGGCTCAGGCAGGCGCTGTTGGAACTCGCTTCCGGTCTCGATCTGGAGAAGATCCTAGGCATCGCACGGGACGCGCCAGCATTCGTGGCGCCCGCCGTACAGGCTCCGGACCTCCCCAGCGGCCAGGGCCTGACCGTCGGCTATCTGAGGGATTCCGCATTCACGTTCTACTATTCCGAGAACCTGGCAATGCTCGAATCCGCCGGCGCCACGCTGGTGCCGGTTTCGGCGCTCTCTTCCGGCGCGCTGCCCGAAGGGCTCGACGCCCTGTATATCGGCGGAGGGTTTCCCGAGACTCACTCGGCGAAGCTGTCGGCCAATCGCCCATTTCTGGAGTCGCTGCGGGATGCGGCGGAACGGGGCTTGCCCGTTTATGCCGAGTGCGGCGGCCTGATGCTCCTCTCTCGCGCCATCCTCTGGCGGGGCCGTGAAGATCCGATGGCCGGGGTGCTGCCTTTCGATGTCGAGGTTTGTCCGACGCCGCAAGGGCACGGCTACTCCGAGCTGGTGGTCGACCAGCCCAATCCCTTTTTCCCGCAAGGCCTCACACTACGCGGCCACGAATTCCATTACTCCCGGATTCTGCTCGAAGGGCCCGCGCTGCGGACGGCGTGCCGCGTCACGCGCGGCTCGGGCTGCTGCGAGCACCGGGACGGAATCGTGACCGCCAACGTGTGGGCCAGTTATACACACTTCAACGCGCTGGCCACGCCCGAATGGGCGTCCGGCATTTTGAACGCCGCCCGTCAGTTCGCACGCGGACGACCGGTGGCCAACATTCGGACTGATAGGAGGCATTCAATGAGTAAACTGGTACCCCCGCATGGGAGTTCGGAACTGAAACCGCTCCTCCTGGAAGGAAAGCAACGGGAGGAGGAACTAAAACGCGCCAAAGGGCTGAAGCTGATCCCCATGAGCAGCCGCGAAACCAGCGACCTGATCATGATGGGAATTGGCGCGTTCACCCCGCTCGACGGGTTCATGGGCCAGGCCGACTGGCGCGGCTGCTGCGACACCTACAGCATGCCGAGCAAGAACGGGCTGTTCTGGCCGATTCCGATTACGCTCTCGGCCGACGAAGAGCACGCCGGCACGATTGGGATCGGCGAAGAAGTGGCGCTCTGGGACCTCGAAACGGAGTCCATCATGGGCACCATGAAGGTCACCGAGAAGTACGGCATCGACAAGGAGTACGAGTGCAAGCAGGTCTTTCGCACGGCGGACCCGGCGCATCCGGGCGTCCAGAAAGTGCTCGAGCAGGGGGCGGTGAACCTGGCCGGCCCGGTGAAGGTCCTGTCGGAATCCTACTACCCGGAGATGTTCAAGGGCATCTATGAGCGCCCGGCCGAATCGCGCAAGCAGTTCGAGGAGCGCGGCTGGAGCACCGTGGCGGCCCTGCAACTCCGCAATCCGATGCACAACTCGCACGCCTACCTGGCCTGGGTGGCCATCGAGGTCTGCGACGGTGTCTACATCCACCAGCTCGTGGGCAAGCTGAAGCCGGGCGACATTCCGGCCGACGTGCGCGTGCGGGCCATCGACGCGCTGGTCAACAAGTACTTCCGCAAGGACCGCGTCATCCAGGGTGGATACCCGATGGAGATGCGTTACGCCGGCCCGCGCGAAGCCCTGTTGCACGCCGTGTTCCGCCAGAACTATGGCTGCTCGCACCTGATTGTCGGGCGCGATCATGCCGGCGTAGGCGACTATTACGGGCCTTTTGACGCCCAGAAGATCTTCAACGAGATCCCGCCGGACGCGCTGGTCCTGCGTCCGCTGTGCATGGACTGGACGTTCTATTGCTATGAATGCGGCAGCATGGCCTCGATGAAGACCTGCCCGCACCAGAGCAAAGCGGTGATCGACGAGACCGGGAAGTACCAGGGAGGGGCCCGGCTGTTGCTCTCCGGCACACTGCTCAGGAAGCTGATGAGCGAAGGCAAGCCGGTGCCGGCGGAGTTCTCGCGGCCGGAGGTCATCGCCATTCTGAAGGAGTACTACGACACCCTCGAAGAGAAGGTCGAGGTGAAGCTGCACGGCGCCGCCACCGGCGAGAAGCGCTGAGGCTGGATAAGAAGCTGGGTTCCGCCGCGGAGAGATCCGCGGCGGGTCCCGCTGGAAACTGAGACATGAGCTCGAAAAGGATCCTCGTGGTAGATGACGAGCCGGATGTGTGCCGGTATCTTGCCATCCTCTTCGAGGGGTCCGGCTACGCGGTGAGCTGTGCCTGCGACGGGTACGAGGCAGCGCATCGGGTGAGGCAGGCAAGGCCCGATCTGATCATGCTGGATCCATCGATGCCGCACAAGACCGGCCTCAAGTTCTACCGTGAAATGAAGTCGACGCCGGAACTCAGCCGAATTCCCATTGTCTTCGTGGGCCTGCCTGCCGGCCATCGGGAAAAGCCGAGCTATCGGTTGCCGCCGCCCGACGGTCTGATTGCCAAGCCGGTCAACGCGGATGAAATGATCGGGCTGGTGAACCGGCTGGTAGGCGCGCGGCAGGCCGCCGACGCTGGATAAGGAGTGTCATGAAACGAACTGGAAAGGTCTACCTGGTGGGAGCGGGCCCGGGCGATCCCAAGCTGCTGACGTTGAAAGCGGCGGAACTGCTCGAGGCTGCCGAGGTCGTGGTCTACGACCGGCTCATCCAGGAGGGGGTTCTCGCATACGTGAATCCAGTCGCCGAATGCATTTACATGGGCAAGCCGGTCGGCCGGCACGAATCGAGGCAGGACGAGATCAACGAGCTGCTGGTGCGCAAGGCGAGAGAAGGCAAGATGGTGGTGCGGCTCAAATGCGGCGACCCGTTCGTCTTCGCGCGCGGCGGCGAAGAGGCGGAGTACCTGGTGGATCATGGAGTGCCTTTCGAGGCCATCCCGGGCGTTTCCTCGGCGCTTGCGGCGCCGCTGGCGGCCGGAATTCCCGTTACTCATCGCGATTCGGCTTCCAGCCTTGGCATCATCACAGGGCACGAGTGCAGGGACGACGAGAGCCGCCTGGACTGGGGCGCAATCTCCAAACTCCAAACGCTCGTCTTCCTGATGGGCGTGAGCAACGTGGGAAAGATCGCCCGGAAGCTCATCGAGAACGGCAAGAGCGCGGAGACGCCGGCCGCTCTGATTTACAGGGCGTTTTGGCCGGAGCAGCGCGCGATTACGGCGACTCTCGGTACCATTGCGGCCGAGGCGATTCGCGCCGGCATCGAGCCTCCCGCGACCCTCGTGGTCGGGGAGGTTGTGCGCCTGCGCGAGAAGCTGTGCGGAGCCGGTTGCCCAGCGGAGGCGCAGGTCCTTGAACTGATTGCGCCATGACGCGAGGCAACGTCGCCATTGGCCCCGAGCGCTGCAAAAGCCGCGCGATGGCCCCGGAGGCTGGCGCCAGTATCGCTCCGCCTTGCCTCGCCCGCGGCGGAGAAGTGCGGCGGGGCCAAGGTGGAAGCGGCCACGCCGCGGGCAGTGGTTACGTCTTAATGGAGTGTGTGTTGTGCGACAGGCGGAAATACGTATCGCTGGATGCGAGGGGCAGAGTGCTATGCTCTGTGCGGCGATTATCGGGCGGGCTGCCTCGATTTACGCAGGGGGCTATGCTACGCTGACGCAGACTCTCGGTCCGGAGCAGCGGGCCGGCACTTCGAGCGCCCACATCATTCTCTCCGACATCCCGATTATTCACCTCTACGCCACCCGCTCTAATGTTCTCGTCGCGATGTCGCAGGAAGGTTACGAGCGGTTCGCTCCCGAGTTGCGGGCGGGCGGCACGCTGATCGTAGAGGAAGATCTCGTCCGGCTCTCCAGGAACGGCAGCCATCAAATTCTCCGGGTGCCCGCCACCCGGCTGGCGGAGCAACTGGGCGAACCGGCGGCGCCGGATGTCGTGATGCTGGGGGCCTTCTGCTCCGTTACCAGCCTCCTGCGCCCCTCGGCTCTCCGCCGCGCGGTCGCCGATTTACTGCCGGCCGGCAGCCGCGACCTGAATCTCGGTGCGTTCCAGATCGGTTACGAATATGGCACGTTACTGACGACTGGTCTCCAAGCCGTGTGTTAGAGGAACCATGCTGCCGTTCAAGCTGGTTTATCATCCGGATCACAACCTGGAGATGAGCGAACACGTCTTCCCCTGGCAGAAGTACCGGTTGACACACGACGCGCTGCTGCGGGAAGGCATTGCCGAGCCTTCGGACTTCATCCAGCCGAGCCCTGCGCCGGATGACGATCTCCTACGGGTCCACACCGCGGCCTGGATCGAGGCGCTGCAGCAAGGCACCCTGAGGTTGTCGGAGATTGTCAGGCTCGAGATCCCCTACTCACCGCAGATGGTTCGGGCATTCTGGCTGGCGGCAGGCGGAACGACCCTGGCGGCCCGCCTGGCGCTGCGAGATGGGGTCGGTTTTCACCTGGGCGGCGGATTTCACCACGCCTTCCGGGACCATGGAGAGGGTTTCTGTGCGGTTCACGACGCCGCGGTTGCCATTCGACGCCTCCAGTATGAGGGGCTGATCGAGCGCGCCATGGTGGTGGATTGCGACGTCCACCAGGGCAACGGCACGGCCTCCCTCTTCTCGCGCGATGAGACCGTGTTCACCCTGTCCATCCACCAGTTCAACAACTACCCCGCCGACAAGCCTCCCTCCGACGTCGACATCGATCTGGCGGACCAAACGGGCGATGAGGAGTACGTAGGCCGGTTGGACGATGCATACGAAGCCGCGCTGGCCGGGTTCCAGCCGCATCTGGTCATCTACGTTGCGGGAGCCGACCCTTACTACCGGGATCGATTGGGTGGATTGGCGCTCACCATGGAAGGCTTGAAGGCGCGTGACAGGGCCGTGCTGTCCGGTGCGCTCGCCAGAGGCGTGCCCGTGGCCATCACATTGGCCGGTGGATATGCCGCGAGCGTGGACGATACCGTGGCCATCCACATGAACACGGCCAACGTGGCCAAAGAAGTGGTCGAGCGGGTGGGGTGGAAGCCACGCCCTACGGAAGAGCCGCGGTTGAGCCCGTCCGCAGAACGGCGATCAGGTCGGCCTGTACGTCCGGCGTGAGCGGCAACGTCCGGATTTTTGCCACCGTCTCCTCGACTGGGTACTCCGCCGATTCGAGCCGGAGCTCGCCATCTTCCCAGATGGCGTAACAGGCTCGCGGTGTGCCGTGCTTGGGTTGGCCGACACTCCCGGGGTTGGCCACCATCCGGCTGCCCAATCGGCGGCGGAACGGAAGGTGAGTGTGGCCCACCAGCAGGACATCCGCGGGGCCGCTCGCCAGTTCCGCGTCCCACAACGGAGAAGTGGGAGGCCGATACTCGTACAGCGGATCCGGCGGCGCGGCATGGCACAGCGAGAACCGGACACCCCCGACCGTCCGTTCCGCCGTCAACGGCAGGCCGCACAGGAAGTCGCGCTGAGCCTTTGTGACTTCGGTCCCGGTGTAACGGCCCGTCTCCTCCGCCATACGACGGAACCGGTGCGAGCACCTGGGGTCCTCATCGTAACCGGCCGAGTGATCGTGATTCCCACGCACGATCAGCGAGGCGTGAGACTTGACGAACTCGATCGCCTCGCAGGGGTTCGGGCCGTAATTGACGAGGTCGCCGAGCACCCACATCTCGTCGTACGTCTCAGGCAGGGCGCGAACGGCCTCAAGGTTGGCGTGCAGATCGGAGACGACCAGGATCCGCACTTCAGCCGCGCGCCTCTTCGACGATCTGAAGGACGATGCGCTCCACCTCCGAGGCCAGGCTCTCTATGCCGGCGGTAGGGAAGAACTCGATCATGGAGGTCGGAAGCAGCGTGCTAATGAGCGTCCTGCCGTCCTGGACGTAGACGCTGATGGGGCAGGGCAGCATGAGCGCGAGCTTCACGTCGCAGTTGAGCACCTGGCTCGCGTATTTCGCGTTGCAGATCTCTACGATCTTCAGCGGCTCACGTGGGAACCCCTTTTCCGCGAGCGTCGCGGCCACATCGTGCGTATGAAGAACCCGGAATCCGTGTTCAGCGGCCTTGGCCTCTACCGCCGAGACGGCTTGCTCGAAAGACTTGTTCGTGGTCCACGTTTTCTCGAAGCGTTTCATTTCTTGGCTCCAGCCCCAGGCCAGCGCCAGTATACCACCGGCGGCTTGGAGGGCGATCAGAAGAAGTTGTAGTTGAGCATCACATACGGGTATGTGTAGGAACGCGCGCGATTCGTGCGCAGCAGGAACTTCCCGGAACGAACGTAGCCAATCCCGGCTCCGAACTCCATATCCCGGTCGAACCGGTATGAGCTCTGCAGATCGTATTCATTGCCGACGTGGGTTCCCGACAGTCCCTTTGAATCGCGGGCCACGACGCTGCCGGAGCTGTTGTAGAAGGCATCCGTGGCGCTGGCCAGCCACCAGCCGTTATACGCGCCGGCCACCATCCAATTGGGGCGGAGCGAGACCCGGACGCCCGACCGCAGGGACTTGAGGTTCTGCCACGCGATCTGGTCCGCCAGACCGTGGTGGTCGTGAATGTTCGGGTAGAGCTGATCGAAAGTGCCGTGCACGCCGTCCTTTGGATTCCGGTCTCCGGACGCGAAGTCGTACTTGACGAATGCCCGGGTCTTCAGCCCTCCCGGTTCAAGGTTGTACCCGGCGATGGCGCTCCAGGCCCAGGCGCGGATTCGGTCGGGGCCGATGCTGCCTGTCTGGCCGGCGATCTCGACGTCATAGTCGAACCGCGACCGGTCGCCGGCCCAGCGCACACCGGCGGTCTTCTCGTCGAGCTTGGCGAGGCCGCCTTCCTCGGTCTTGATGCCGGGGGAGAGACGCCAGAAAACGAATGGTTCGATCGCCGACCCCGGAACGAGCCTGTCGAAGTCTCCGTAGAGACCGTGCAAGTTGTTCCCTTCCTGGTGATGGCTGAGCCCGTTGTCGAGAACAACGACCGGGGATGCCGCAAAGGCGCTCACCCGAAGCCAGTCCCAGCCGAGGGTAGCCAGCACCGCATCGTAGCCTCGGGAGGCGTTCCGCCAGTAGGAGGTGCCCACCAGGCGCCCATAGCCGAAATTCAGGTCTTGCCGTCCTACGCGCAGAGCGAGGCGCCCCTTTCCGATGTCGCCGAGATCGACATACGCGCGGCGGAGATCCCAAGTGCTCTGGTAGGGCGGCCCTAGAGGCGGATTCTTCCAGAATGCGGTGGCATCCTGCAACTCCGTGTACAGCCCCAACCACCCGGCGGGCTTGACTAGCATGCCAAACCGGAAGCGGGTCAGAAGATAGGAGTCCGAGTTGCCGTCCTGGAAGTTGCCGGCCGAATAGCTCTCGAACCGCATGCGGTAGCCCGCCGTGAAGCAAAGCCAGCCCGGCAACTCGCTATTGAGGTAGGAGAGGGGAGAGAATTTGGCAGCCGGGACATCCGCGTCGCCCGGGCGATAGATGTTAGTTTTGCTGCCGCCGGGGTTCTGCACAAGGCACTGGGCGGCGAGGGAAATGGCGCTCAGAAGAAGAAACGTGCAACAACATTTAAAACGGCCCCAAACCCCTCTTTTTTCGGACGCCGCTTTCCGCAACGCGGCGCCGTTCGTCCCATGGACAGCAACTCTAACGCGGCAACAGGTCGAGTCGAGACCCGATCCTCTACTGCGCCGGGCTAGTACTTCGACCGCCAGGTCCGCTCCCCTACGGCCGCCGTTCGGAGCTTGCTCGGAACGGCGCGCGTCAGCAAGCGGACGAAACGGATCACGCGGTCGAAGGCCTAGGGTCACTCCCGGTCCTCACCGGCCTCCGCCCTGGTCACGTTCATCATGCGGAGGGCCTGCCCCGGCTGCTTGTAGTAATAGCGGATGTCATCGCCGGTCTTCCAGCTGTCCGCGGGCAAATTGAAACCCTCGTCGCCGACCCAGAACGTCAGCAAACGTTTCCGCCCGGAGTCGTACACGGTGATCGTTCCGTTCTGGCGGTCGATGCGAGGCAGGCCTGCATCGCTTCGCTTGCCGGGGCGCTCGCGCACGGGCGTGTACGGAATGGTACGAACGCGTTTCGCGGCAGAGTCATATATGGAGAGCTGCCCGTGCTCTGAATCGAGGGCCAGCAGCTTGCCGGCGTCGGGCGCGGGACCCATTTCCCGAGGATCCGCGGGCACCCGGACGGTGACGGGCGGCAGAACGTCGAAGTGGGGCTTGCCGGGCTCGCGGTAGTTCGAGTCCGGGAGGAAGGTGACCAGCCCTTTGTCCCGGTCGTATTGAATCACGCGGCCCTGGTTCACCTGGCCGAAGCCTCCGCATCCGCCCGCAAGAAACGCGCAGGCGAGCACGGCGACGGTCTCGAAAACGATGAAAGCGCGATGCTGTGCCATGTGTTCCTCATAGAACCTGAGGGATGGCGTCCCTCTTTGCCGCCAGTTCCTCGCGAACCCCTGCGACGAACCGTACCAGGATGTACAGCGAGAGCGCGGTCACGAGCCCCAGGATCAAGGTGGTTGCCGCGCCATCCAGAACGGTCCGCCAGGCCGGAATCACCGTACTAGCGAGCTTCAGGACGATTGAAACACCGCAGCCGACAACCGCGATGCCGAAGAAGATGCGGATACCGTAGCCTTTGACGTACTTGGTGGCGACCGAGCCGATCTGGGCGCCGATGGAAGACCCGGCCAGCATGATGAGGGCGGCCAGCAGTTCCGTCCGCCCCTTGTAGCTGTACGAGCCTGCTCCGTAGATGGCGGCAACGGCGATCCCGAACAGGTCGGTCCCGACCGCGATGTGGGTCGGGCAGCCGACCAGGTAGATAAGGGCCGGCATACGGATCAGGCCGCCGCCGATTCCGAGGACTCCCGCCATCCAGCCGGTCAGAACGGCGACCGACATGGGCAACCACGCCGAGCACCGGATTCCAGCCCGCTTAAAGTAAATCACGGGCGGGATGTTGATCTTGTGAAGAGTCTTATGCCACTCGATTCCGGTCGCATTGGCGTCGAGCGACTTACCGGCCGCCCTTGCCTGCCTCTCCTTCTTGCGCCGTTTGGAGGCGTCGGCAAACACCAGCCAGGCGATCAGCGTCAAGATGACCAGGTAGCCGAAGCGAACATACGTGTCCACTCTGCCGATCCTTTCCAGCCACATGATCATCCGGGCGCCCAACTCGAAGCCGCACACCGTTCCGCCCACCATGATGGCGCCCAGTTTGTAATCGACGTTGCCGAACCGGCCGTGCCGCATGGTCGAAATGAGCGACGGGCCGGCCATCTGGGTAATATCGGTCCCAATGGCGAACGCCATCGGAAAGCCCAGGAAATTGAGGCCGGGCGTGACCATCCAGCCACCGCCCATGCCGAAGAAGCCGCCCATCATGCCGACACCGAAGCCGAGAATCACCAGCCCAGGCCAGAGGACGTTCACGCCGGCGATGGGCATTGTCACGTATAACCAGTCCATAAGGAAGGACCCCCTTTACGCCCCGATGCGTATCAATGCTCGGCGACTTCGCGGGACTTGAGGTTGATGCCGATCCTGGCCATGGCGACGCTGGTCAGCTTCCCCAGCAGCAGCCCGACGGCCGGGACAACGATAACGGTTACCAGAGCGAAAAGCAGATGGCTGTCGTTGTACAGGTCGATCCACCACGCTCTCAGGCCAGTGAACCGGCGGCTGTCGGCCACGATCACGATCGGGCTGTCGCCCCGCTCGGCAAACAAGCGGGCGGGAGCGAGCGCCATGCCGAGCACTACCACCTGAAACAGCCTGTTCCGAAATGCGCCGTTCATTTCACCTCCGAACTGCCTCCGGCCGCAACGGCCTGCATCGTGGCCGGCATTCTAACTCGTCGCAACTCCTTTTCCCTTTCCCTTCGGCTGCGGCGCCGGCATGGGCTGGTCGAGAGCAGTGGCCGGGGTTTGATGCGGCTTCCGGCGGAGCCTGGCGGCAAGAAAGTCGATTCCGAACCCGCCCAGCACCGCAATGAGCACTGCGACCACCCCGTAGCTCGAGGCGTGGTCGGCTGCCAGGTACGCTATCAGTTTGGGGAAACCGATTTTGACCACCTCGAGCCGGGCCGACGTCTTGCCCACGATGACGCCATCGCGGCACTCGTAAACACGGACCTCGTAGTGGTCCGGCGGGGCCTTTCTGGGCCAGTGAAAGGCCAGCGAGAAGGGAACGCCGTCATTCTCCGGAGCGCCCATTTTGAGCTCTCCCGAAATAGTCCGATAGACGTTCTCCTTGATCTTCAGGTCGACGAAGTTGTCCCGGATAACGGTGCGGTCCATCTCCTCGGGAGTGACGATCATCTGCCGCTTGATCGCCAGGTCGTCGAGCTGGTTCTCGTCAATTTGCGCACGCTGGAGAAGCCGGTCGGCGGGTTCGGGACTGTAGCACAGGAACAAGGACGGCACGCCGGAGATGTGGACCTTCCCGGAGTTGATCCAGATCGGGCCGGCTCGCGCCTTTCTGTTGAACACCTCTTCGGTGTCGGGGCCTCGGATGACGACAATGGCTTTCGAGCCGCGAGCGACCGTGCCGGAAATCCGCGTCCACTGACCGCTGTAGAAGGCGCCCATCTGGATGACGTTGGGCGTAAGTTTCACCGAGGGCGCTTCGGCCGGGGCGGAGCCTGGCGCGGGCAACAAGGCGGCCAGTCCGAGTGTCAGCCCCATTGGAAGCCACATCATGAGGGTCCTCCTCGAAACACGCTGGGAGCCGTGCCACCTGACATCGTGCGCGCCGATCGAGGACGTGTGGAGAGACTCGGCGGCGAAACGCGCAGCTTTCGAGCGGCAGGCCGCTCGGTTCCCGCCGGATCGAGAGCCTCCGCCCAGAGATGCACGGCGTGAAGCGGAACCTGCAGCACGGCGCGCGCGCCGGGGCGTGAGGGAGATTTCTCTTCGTCGCCATGGCTGACATCCAGCAGGTTAGCCGGCGTGACCACCAGGCCCACCGACATCTTGGCCACCACGACCAGCGCGAGCATGGCCAGCAGAATCATCAACTGCTCGCCGCGCAACACCCGGCTGACGCGGGCGCCCACCTGCGCGCCGACCGTCGATCCCAGCGCCAGGAGCAGCGCCAGAACCAGATCGACGGTATGGTTCGCCGTCGCCTGCATGTACGTTACTCCGGCGCATGTGAACAGAATCTGGAACAGGCTCGTGCCAACCGCAACATGCGTTGGCATGCGCAGAAGGTAGACCATGATCGGGACGATGATGAAGCCTCCGCCCACGCCCATGACCGCCGACAGGACTCCCACCAACGCCCCCAGGAGAAACGGCACCGAAACCGAATGCTGCACCCGCGAGCGGGGGAAGTACATCTGGAAAGGCAGCCGCCCCAGAACTTCGCTGGGCCTGGAGCGCTTGCGGGCCCTGGCCACGACCGCGCCCCGCCGCAGGGTACTCAGGCTCTGGAAAAACATGTACCCGCCGGTTCCGCCCAGTACCAGGATGTAGGTCAACTGGATGAAAACGCCGGCGTTGCCCAGGGTTCGCAAAATCTTGATGACCTCGACGCCGATTGCGGCACCGGCGAGGCCACCGAGCAGCAGGACCGACCCCATCTTGATATCCACGTTGCCGAACCGGAAATGCGCAGCCACACCCGAAGAAGACGTCGCCACGATCGAATTGGTGTCGGAAGCCGCGGCCACGGTCGGTGGGATGCCGATCATCATCAGAATCGGCGTCAATAGAAAGCCGCCGCCGACCCCTAGCAGGCCGGACAAGAACCCGATCAGTGCGCCGACGCCGATCAGCAGAAACACGTCGATGCTGATCCCGGCGACCGGCAAGAAGATGGGCATATCTTTTCTCGAGCCCAAGCGGGCTAGTCTACAATCTGTAACTCCAGTTCACACACGCCTGAGTCGCTCCTCGTTCTCGGCTGGATTGTTTCCGGTACGCCGTTCCGGGCGCCGGTGCCATCAGGCGGTGGCTGGCCCAGCCCCGGGTCCGATCCGCCTCATTTTCCGGGCGGCCGCGGCTTTCGATCCCGAGGGCCGGCCGTACGCGAGCTTGCCGCCCGCCGATCGCAATGCCTGGCAGCCGTCTCATGGCGTTTGCACCATCACGTGGGAAAGGAGGCTGGCGGGCGTGAGGACGAGATCGGATGCCATCTTCACTGCCACCACCAGCGCCAGACCGGCCAGCAGGACCTTCAAGTGCTCTCCGCGCATATGCCGGTTGAGCTGCACCCCGAGTTGTGCACCCACCGTGGAGCCGGCGCCCACCAGGATGGCAAGTTCGATATCCACGGTGTGGTTGGTGACGGCCTGCATGTAGCTCACACCCACACAGGTGAACAGGATCTGGAAGAGGCTTGTCCCCACCGCCATGCGCAAGGGCATGCGCAGCAGATAGATCATCATGGGCACGATAAGGAAACCGCCGCCCACGCCCATGATGGCGGTCAGTATCCCCACCACGGCGCAGAGCAGGATGGGAACCAGGGCTGAGTGCCGGACGCCGGAACGCGGGAAATCGACCTGCCAGGGCAGCTTTTCAAGGAAGGACCACGATCCACCGCCGGGCGATTCCGATACCGCCGCGCCCCGTCGAAGCCCCCGAAAGCCGTCGGCCAGCATGTAGGCGCCGATGCCGCCGAGCATGAGCACGTACGTCACCCGGATAAGGAAATTGGCCTCGCCGAGCGTGGCCAGGACCTTGATGATCTCGACGCCGACGGCGGAGCCCAGCAACCCTCCCATGAGCAGCACGGACCCGAGCTTAACGTCCACATTCCCCAGCCTGAAGTGGGCCCCGACGGCGCAGGCCGATGTGGCCACGATGGAATTGCATCCGGAAGCGGCGGAAATGGTGGGTGGAACGCCGATCATCATCAGCAGGGGGGTGAGAAGGAAGCCCCCGCCTACGCCGGTGAGGCCCGAGAGCAAGCCGATGACCGAGCCTGCCACAAGAAGCGGGAACAGGTTCGTACTGATCGCGGCAATCGGCAGAAACACTGGCATAAGAGGGCCTTATCGTCCCAAAGAACGCCGCACCTCATCGCACACGCTCTTGTCCCCCTTCTCTACGCCTGGACGCTGGGCGCCAGTTCGTTCAGGTTCAATTCAGTCACACCAGGCACCGCCAGGGCTATGCGTTCCACTTCCTCGATCTGGTCTACGCTGGCCAGTCTTCCTTTGATGGCGACCGCCCCGCCGTGCGCCACCACTTCCACTTCCAGGTTCGAGGTCGCGCCGTTCAGCGCCAGGTTGGCCCGAACGCGACTGCCGAGCGCCAGGTCATCCATGGCGGCCTGGCAGTCGGGCGTGAACGCAAAGCAGCGCTCATGGGCCATGGTGGCGATGACGTGGCAGGCTTCCTTCATGTCGATGGTCTCCAGGTTCAGGACGATGTCGTAGAGCGACGGGTCCCCCCAATCGACGCCGTAGAGGAACTGCGTCCATTTCTGACGCTGCTGGTCCATCTTGTTGATGTAAGCGACGGCCTGATCGCGATCCAGTTTCAGCCGAGCCTGCGCCATGCCGATGCGGAACTCAGGCGGCGCGATGATGCGGGTGCGCAGGATCTGGGGCCCGGCCTTGAGCAACAGGTGCCCGGCCAGGCCGTGATAGATTGCCTTGCCGGTACGGACTTCTTCGGCCAGCGCCGCCTGGATGAGCGCCAAATAGATGTACTTCTTGTGGCTGAAGCGATCCAGGAACCCGGGCGGCTTCTCCAGCGCATCCCTCAGGTCTTCTTGGGAGATACCTGACGCGGAGGCGCGCTCGACAATCACATCGCGATCGATGCACCGGTATCCCAGCCGGCGGGCCAGACACTCGGCCAGTAGTTTGCCCCCGCTGAAGGAACCTCGCGAAATCGTAATCACCGACAAGGGCGCACCTCCAGGCGGGCCATCGCCGATCACAGGACCGCCCGCCGTCAATTGTATGGGTGTTCGTGCCCGGAGACAAGAGTTTTTTGCGAACCCCGCGCGCGTGCACGGCCCCACTGGGGGCGGCCGCCGCGCCAAGGGCGAGCGGATACCGCCTGCCAGCGCCTCAGTAAGTAACGGTAAATAAGATACTTAACGCCGTTCCTCGGGAGCGAAAAAAAGTATAGTCGGGGTGAAGATCTTAAGCCCATAAAATTGGGCTTGATCTAATCGTTAATCAGGTTTACAGTTATCTAGGTTACCGAAAGGCAGGATGGAAAGCCACATCACCCCCGAACTCACCCACCAGTTCCTGGCCAGTGCCCGCGTATTTGCCAAGGCCGTCCGCGATGTCTGCGAAGCGGCGGTGCTGCGCGAGGTGGTGGGCGATAAGCTGACCATCGCTCAACTCAAGTTGCTGTACCTGGTGGCTCAGACCGACGAAGTGACTGTCGGCGATGCCGCGACTTTTCTGGGGGTGACCAGCCCGGCCGCCAGCAAGGCAGTCGAGAAGCTTGTACGCCGCCGCCTGCTGCGGCGAAACGACATCCAGGGCGACCGGCGCACCAGCGCGCTCACCTTGACCGAGGCGAGCCGCAGGCTGCTCGAAATGTACGAGACGGCCAGAAACCAGAAGGCCGCCAAAATCTTCGAGCAGTTTTCGCAGGAGGAACTAAGGCACACCTCCGAACTTCTGGACCGCCTGGCGGCCGGTATCGCCAGCGAACGTGAGAACCCGGACGAGGTCTGCCTTCAGTGTGAGATCTATTTTCGCAACGACTGCCGGTTTGGGCAGCACGGGCGGCGAACGTGCTTTTATCTCGGGTGCCAGCACCCGATCGTCCGCCCTAAGCCGCCGGCATAGGTTCGCTTGACCGAAGTCGCGCGCTCCTCCTAGAAGCGCGCGGATAGATTTAGAAGGTTAGGGTCGAAAAACCTGTAGGAGTACAGAGGCCGCTAGAGGTGTGCCCGTACGCGAGACGGAAACCTGCGGCAGCGACGTGACTCGTTAGAAAGGTGGCCGAATGCCAAGCTATGTGAATCCCGACAAATGCGACGGCTGCAAGGCACTGGACAAGACAGCCTGTCAATACATCTGCCCTAATGACCTGATGGCGTTGGACAAGGCGACGATGAAGGCCTACAACCGCGACGTCTCGATGTGCTGGGAGTGTTACAACTGCGTCAAGATCTGCCCCACCCAGGCCATCGAGGTCCGCGGTTACGCCGACTTCGTCCCGCTGGGCGCTTCCGCTACGCCCATGCGTTCCACCGATTCCATCCTCTGGACCGTCAAGTTCCGCAACGGAATGATCAAGCGGTTCAAATTTCCAATTCGAACAACCCCGGAAGGCACCGCGGCGCCGGACGGCGGGTTCCCGACCGGTGACGATCTCAACAGCCCGGCGCTCGCCACCGAGCCGGCCTCGCTCGGCCTGCCCGCCGTCTTCACGCTGAAGACCCTGAAAGGTTAGAAGGAGGATCAACATGGGAACTTTTGAAACTGTAGTGGTCGAAACCGACCTGCTGATCCTCGGCGGCGGCATGGCCGCCTGCGGGGCGGCGGTTGAGGCGGCCTACTGGGCCCGCAAGAACGGCCTGAAAGTCACCTTGGTGGACAAGGCGGCGGTGGACCGTTCCGGCGCGGTGGCCATGGGCCTTTCCGCGATCAACCAATACGTTGGGCTCAGGGACGGCGCCAACACCGTCAAGGACTACGTCGATTACGTCCGCAACGACCTGATGGGGATCACCCGCGAGGACCTGGTGGCCGACATCGCCCGCCACGTCGACTCCACGGTCCACCTGTTCGAGAAGTGGGGGCTGCCCATCTGGAAAGACGAAAACGGCGCCTTTGTCCATGAGGGCCGCTGGCAGTTGATGATCAACGGCGAGTCCTACAAGGTGGTAGTGGCCGAGGCGGCCAAGAACGCGCTGGCTCAGGACGGCGTAGGCCAGATCTTCGAGCGCGTGTTCATCGTGGGACCGATCCTCGATGGAGACCGCTGCGCCGGCGCGGTCGGCTTCTCCATACGCGAGGAGAAGTTCTACGTGTTCAAAGCCAAGGCCACGCTGGTGGCGATGGGCGGCGCGGTACACGTGTTCAAGCCCAGGAGCTCCGGCGAAGGTATGGGCCGGGCATGGTATCCACCATGGAACTCCGGCTCTTCCGCCTACTTCACCTTGAAGGCCGGCGCCGAGATGACCTGCCAGGAAGTGCGTTTCATTCCGGTGCGCTTCAAGGACGCCTATGGCCCGGTTGGCGCGTGGTTCCTGCTGTTCAAGGCGCGCGCGACCAATTCCTTCGGCGGCAACTACATGATCGAGCGCAAGCCGGAGCTGGAGAAGTGGGGGCCTTACGGCCGTGTGAAGCCGATCCCCGCCAACCTGCGCAACTACATGGGCATGCTCGACATCATGGAAGGCAAGGGTCCCATCTATATGCGGACCGAAGAGGCCATCCAGGCCATTGCCGAGAAGTTCAAGGACGACCCCAAGGCTTACAAGAAGAAGATGAAGGACCTCGAGTCCGAAGCCTGGGAAGACTTCCTTGACATGACCATTTCCCAGGCCCTCCTCTGGGCGGCTACCAACGTACAGCCCGAGGTACGCAGCTCCGAAATCGCCGCCGCCGAGCCCTACTTCATCGGCTCGCACTCCGGCGCTTCCGGCGCCTGGGTGAGCGGCCCCGAAGACCTGCAGACGGACGCCACTCGCGACGAGTACTTCTGGGGCTACAGCAACATGTCCACGGTCGCGGGGCTGTTCTGCGCGGGCGACGCCTCGGGCGCATCAAGCCACAAGTTCTCCTCGGGCTCGCATGCCGAGGGCCGCATCGCCGCCAAGGCGGCCGTCAAGTACATCGTCGAGCACAACTCGATGCCGCAGGTCACGCCGGCCACTATCGAGGCTCTACAGGCCGAGATCCTGCGCCCGCTCGCGACCTACGAGCAACACTACAAGGAAACCACGGACCCCGATATCAACCCCGCCTACATCAAGCCCCGGATGTTCATGTTCCGACTGCAAAAACTCATGGACGAGTACGCCGGCGGCATCACCGCGCAATTCATCACCAACCAGGCTCTGCTCGAAAGAGCGTTGGAGCTCCTGGCCTTCCTCAAGGAAGACTCGGAGAATCTGGCGGCAGGCAACCTGCACGAACTCATGCGTTGCTGGGAAAACGTGCACCGCATGTGGCAGGCGGAAGCGCACGTCCGGACTGTTCTGTTCCGCGAAGAGACCCGATGGCCCGGCTACTACTTCCGCGCTGACAAACCCAGCATCGATGAGGAAAAATGGCACGTGTTCGCCAACTGCAAGTACGACCCGAATACGAACAGTTGGCAGACGCTGGCCCGCCCGATCCAGCATATCTTTGAGCAGAAGGCCGCGGGAGCCACTGCATAGGTGGCAAAGGGGGGAGGTCCCCGGCGACGGGGATCTCCCCAGTCTTCATCATGAGTAGCCGAATCGAAAGCACGTGTCCGCACTGCGGAGTTCCCATGGTTGCGTGGGCCAATCCGCAATTGAGTACCTGGAGCGGTGACTTCCAGTACGTCTGTTTCAACGACGGTTGCCCGTACTTCGTGCGCGGCTGGAGGTGGATGTCCGAGCGCTATAACGTCGCGGCATCCTACCGGCACCGCCTCGACCCCACCACGGGCGAATCCGGCCCGCTGCCGGTGTGGTCGAAAGATGCGTTGCGCAGTGGCATTCTCGCGGAGGAGGACGCTCATGCAGTCTAACGAGCTTACGCAGGAAACGATTCTTCGCGACTGCGACCGGATGGGTCTTGACGACCGCTTCACTTTCGAATGCGGCCAGGGGCGGGACTGCTTCACGCGCTGCTGCTCCGACGTCACGATCGTCCTGGCGCCCTATGACGTCCTGCGGCTGAAACGCGTGCTGGGCATCGATTCCACCGATTTCCTCCGCAACTACACTATTTCGCCTTTCACCAAGGACCAGAAGATCCCCACCGTGCTTCTCAAGATGGACCCGGAAACGGGCGCCTGCCCGCTGGTCACCTCCGCGGGTTGCAGCGTCTACGCGAACCGCCCCTGGGCCTGCCGCATGTACCCGCTGGGCGTGGCCGAGCCGCGCAACGCGAGTCCGGACAACCGCGCGTTCCACTTCCTGGTGCGCGAGGACCTCTGCCACGGCCACGGCGAAGGCAAAGGCTTTTCGGTTCGGGAGTGGATCGCCGGCCAGAACATCGACGAATACGACGCCGGAAACGCTTCCTTCAAGGCTCTGATGCTCGACGAGGCATGGGACACCGCCCCGGCTTTCAAACCGGAGCAGATGGACATGTACTACATGGCCTGCTACGACCTGGACCGCTTCCGCCGCTTCGTCTTCGAGACGCGCTTGCTCGAAGTATTCGAAGTGGATGAAGCCCGCGTCGAAGCCATGCGGACGGACGACGAGGAACTGCTGGACTTCGGCGTCCAGTGGCTGCGCTTCAGCCTGTTTAAGCAGAAAACGATGAAGATCAAGCCGTCGGCGATGATCGCGGCGCAGCAGCGCGCGGCGGCTCGGAGCGCACAAGAGGCCCGATGAACCGGAGTGGTAAACCGATCCTCGTGATTGGCGGCGGAATCGCCGGAATCACCACTGCCGTCGAAGCGGCCGAGGCCGGTTGCGAGGCGATCCTGGTCGAGAAGTCGCCTTCGCTCGGCGGCCGCGTCGCGCAGATGAATCAGTACTTCCCCAAGCTCTGCCCGCCCGCCTGCGGCCTCGAGATCAACTTCAAGCGCATCAAGAGCAATCCGCGCATCACCGTGATCACGCAGGCGCGGGTCGAATCCCTCACCGGAGTGCCCGGGGATTACGAGGCCACCGTGGCCATCGCGCCGCGCTACGTCACCGGCGCGTGCACGGCCTGCGGAGCTTGCGCCGACGCTTGTCCGGCGGAGCGGCAGGACGACTTCAACTACGGCCTCTCCCGCACCAAGGCCATCCGTCTGCCGCACGCCCTGGCGTTTCCGGCGCACTACGCGATCGATCGCGCGGCCTGCCGCGAGGATTGCCACGCCTGCGTCGACGCCTGCAAGTACGGCGCCGTCGACCTGAATCAAAAGGCGGAACGCAAGACGTTCCAGGTGGCGGCGGTGGTGGCCGCTACCGGCTGGGCGCCTTACGAAGCCGCGCGCATCGAGGGCCTCGGTTTCGGCAGACATAAGAACGTCGTCACCAACGTGATGCTGGAGCGAATGGCGGCGACCGATGGTCCCACCGCAGGCCGTATTCTGCGCCCGTCGGACGGCCAGGAACCGCGCTCGGTGGCCTTCGTCCAATGTGCCGGCTCGCGCGACGAGAACCACCTGCCCTATTGCTCGGCGGTCTGCTGCGCGGCCTCGCTCAAGGAGTCCACCTATATCCGCACCCAGGTTCCGGAAGCGTCGGTGACCATCTTCTATATCGACATCCGTACCTCCGGGCTGCTCGAGGAATTCTACGCGCGCGTCGGCGCCGACGCCAAACTGAAACTGGTGAAGGGCAAGGTCGCGAAAGTCGAAGAGGACCCCGCCACGGGCGACCTGCTGGTGACCGCGGAAGACGTTCTCGCCGGCGTGAAATGCACGCAACGAGTGGACCTGGTGGTGCTCGCCACCGGCATGGTTCCGGAGACCGAGGGACTGCCGCCCGGTTTCGTGCTGGACGAATTCCACTTTATCGCCAACCCAAACGGCAAGGGCGGCCTTTACGGCGCCGGCTGCGTGAGGCGCCCGGCCGAGGTCTCCGCGACGGTGCAGGACGCGACCGGGGCGGCGCTGAAGGGTCTCCAGTGCGTCGTGAGGAGCGCTCACGATGCCTAAGAAGCTCGGGGTCTACGTTTGCAGCGGGTGCTCCATCGGCGACGCGGTGGACACCGAGCAGCTTGCCAAGGTCGCCCGGGGCGAATTGAAGGCGCCCGTCTGCCGGGTCCACCCGTTCCTGTGCGGACCTGAGGGGCACGAACTGATCTCGAAGGACCTCGCGGCCGGCGCCGTGGATACGGTGGTAGTCGCCGCCTGCTCGCCCCGCGCCAAGACCGGCGCTTTCGCCTTCGACGCCAAAGTAGTGCTTGAACGCGTCAATCTGCGCGAGCACGTGGCCTGGTGTCACACGCCCAAGGACGAAGATACCCAGATGCTGGCGGAGGACTATCTCCGAATGGGCGTGGCGAGGGCGCAGAAGTCGGAGCCGCCCGAGGCGCTCGCCGAGGCCGTTTCGAAGAAGCTCCTGGTGGTGGGGGGCGGCGTTACCGGCGTGACCGCCGCGCTGGAGGCTGCGGCGGCCGGATACGAGGTCGTCCTGGTCGAGAAGGACTCGCAGGTGGGTGGCTTCGTCGCCCGGTTGAAGAGTCGTTTCCCCGCGGCGCCGCCTTACCTCCAGCCGACGCGGGACGGCCTGGCCCCCAGGTTCCTGGAGGCCGCCTACAACCCTAAAATCCAGGTCCTCACCTCGGCGCGCATCGTCAAGACCGAAGGCCAACCGGGGATGTTCGACGTTTCCATCGAGCGCGAGGGCGCAATCTCGACGGTGCGCGTTGGCGCGATCGTCCTGGCCACGGGATGGAAGCCGTACGACGCGACCCAGCTCGCGCATCTCGGCTACGGCCTGCCGAACGTCATCACCAACGTTGAGCTGGAACGCATGGCGGTACGCGGGATGATCAGGCGGCCTTCCGACGACCGGCCGGTCGAAAGCGTCCTGTTCGTGCAGTGCGCCGGCTCCCGCGACCGGGACCACCTGGCCTACTGCTCAGGCGTCTGCTGCATGGCGACTCTCAAGCACGCCGGTTACGTTCACGATCAGAACCCCCAGGCCAAGGTGTATGTGGTGTATAAGGACATCCGGACGCCGGGACAGTATGAGAGTTTCTACCGCGCCGCTCAGGATCATCCCCTGAACTTCCTCACCAAGGGCGAGGTGGCCTCCGTGACGGGGCTACCCTCCGACCGCCTGGCCGTGACGGTGAAGAACACGCTGCTGGGCGAGGAGATCGTGATTCATGCCGACCTGGTGGTGCTGGCCACCGGCATGGTGCCCAACTCCGCCGACGGAGAAGCGATCCGCGCCCTCGAGGACGCCGAAGTCAGGGCCGTCAAGGCGCGAGACCGAAGGCCAGCGTGCCGAGGCCGCGCACCGCGCCGAAGAGCTGAAGGCTCACAAGGGCACCGAGATCCTGCATCTGACCTACCGCCAGGGTCCGGACCTGCCGGTGCTGCGGCACGGCTTCCCCGACTCGCACTTCATCTGCTTCCCCTACGAGACCCGCCGCACCGGGATTTACGCCGCCGGAGCCGTGCGCGCGCCGATGGACTCGAACCAGGCTCAGGAAGACGCGATGGGCGCGGCGATGAAGGCGATTCAAGCGGTTGAGATGGCCGCGCGAAGGCCAGGCGGTGCATCCCACGGGCCGGCGACCTCTCCTACCCCAGCTTCTTCCTCCAGCGCTGCACCCAGTGCAAGCGCTGCACCGAGGAGTGCCCCTTCGGCACGCTCGACGAAGACGAGAAGGGCACGCCCAAGCCGAACCCCTATCGCTGCCGGCGCTGCGGCATCTGCCTGGGCGCCTGCCCCGAGCGCATCATCTCGTTCAAGAACTACTCGGTGGATATGATCGCCTCCATGATCAAGGCCATCGAGGTGCCGGAGGAGGACGAGGAGAAGCCGCGCGATCCTGGTCTTCATGTGCGAGAACGACGCCTATCCCGCGCTCGACATCGCGGGTTTCCGCCGCCTGCGCTACGACCCCAGCGTGCGGGTGATCCCGCTGCGCTGCCTGGGCTCGCTGAACATCGTCTGGATCGCCGACGCGCTCTCGCGCGGGATCGACGGGATCATGCTGGTCGGCTGCAAGTACGGCGACGATTACCAATGCCACTTCATCCGGGGCAGCCAGTTGGCTACGCGCCGGCTGGAAAACGTCAAGGAGACGCTGCAACGCCTGCGCCTCGAATCCGAGAGGTTGCAGACGAACGAGATTTCGATCAACGAGTACGAGAAGCTGCCCGCGCTTATCGACGCATTCGTCGAGCGCGTTCGTGCGATGGGGCCGAACCCCTATAAGGGAATGTGATCATGGCCGCGGCCGTCCAGATCGAGCCGGATGTAGCGTTCATCGAGGAAGTCATGCGCTCGGGCGGCGCGGACTTGAAGAAGTGCATGCAGTGCTCCACCTGCACGTGCGTCTGCTCGCTCTCGACCCCCGAGTACGGGTTTCCGCGCAGGCAGATTCTTCACACCCAGTGGGGCCTCAAAGATAAGCTGCTGGCCGACGTGAGTCCCTGGCTGTGCCACTATTGCGGCGAGTGTTCCGAGAACTGCCCGCGGAAAGCGAATCCCGGCGAGGCCATGATGGCTTTGCGCCGTTACCTGACCGCCCAATACGATTGGACCGGGTTGGCTCGTCTGATGTATCGCAGCGAGAAGTGGAATGTGGGCGCCCTGCTGCTGGTGGCCCTGGTGGTGGTGCTGCTGTTTACGGTGCCCAGCAACTTCGGTTTCGGTCTGCTCAGCCGCTCGGGCCCGCAGCCGCTCTCCACGGTGATGCTCGACAAGTTCGCGCCCACCGGGATCGTGCATATCGGCGACACCATTCTGGCGTCGCTGCTCGGCTTGCTCCTGCTAGGGAACGCTGCCCGCATGTTCCGGGCCGTCACGCGAGGCCTGAAGATTCCGCCCCGGGCCTATCTCCGTAACCTACCGGGCTTCCTCGTGCAAGGGCTGACGCAGAAGCGTTGGAAGGACTGCCAGGGCGCGGATTCCTTTAAGAACTGGTCGCGTCACCTTCTTCTGGTCACTGGCTACGCAACTGTTTTCACCCTGGTGGTGTTGTTCCTGCCCTGGTTTCAGGTGCAGGATCGCAGCTTCCACTGGACCAGCCTGCTTGGCTACTATGCATCGGCAGCCCTGTTGGTGGCAACCAGTTGGATGATCGCGGACCGGCTCGGCAAGCGGGGGGAGATGCACCGGTTCAGCCAGCCCTCGGACTGGCTGTTCCCGTCGCTGCTGTTTCTCACCGCGCTGACCGGCGTCCTGCTCAATGTGTTCCGGCTGCTCGACCGGCCGATGCCGACCTATGTCCTGTACATGGTCCATCTTGCGGTCGCGGTGCCGATGCTGGTGGTGGAAGTTCCGTTCGGCAAGTGGGCGCACCTGCTTTACAGACCGCTGGCAATCTATATCGCCGCGGTGAAGAGAACTGCGTTGGAGTCTGAGTAACAAGGAGAAATACGCATGGCGAACGAAAATGGAAAACGGGCAACCCCGAAGCTAGACGAGCTGGAAAAAGGCCCGTGGCCGAGTTTCGTCACGGAGATCAAGAAGGCCAGCGAAACGAACCCGATGTGCGACGATCTGCTCGGCCAGCTCGAGCTGTCCTACGAGGAGAAGAAGGGGCACTGGAAGCACGGCGGAATCGTCGGCGTGCTGGGCTATGGCGGCGGCGTCATCGGCCGTTACAGCGACGTGCCCGAGCAGTTTCCGAAGGTGGCGCACTTCCATACGCTGCGCGTCAACCAGCCCTCCGGCTGGTTCTACACCAGCGAGGCCCTGCGCACGCTTTGCGACATCTGGGAGCGCCATGGATCGGGCTTGACCAACATGCACGGCTCCACCGGCGACATCATCTTCCTGGGCACCAAGACCGACGAACTGGAGCCGACCTTCAAGGAGTTGACGGAAGCCGGCTTCGACCTGGGCGGATCGGGGTCCTGCGTGCGGACGCCCTCCGCCTGCGTGGGCAAGGCGCGTTGCGAGTGGGCGTGCTACGACACCCTGAAGCTGTGCGACGACCTCACGCGCGCCTACCAGGACGAGCTGCACCGTCCTCCATTCCCCTACAAGTTCAAGTTCAAGTGCTCCGGATGTCCCAACGACTGCGTCGCCTCCATCGCGCGCTCGGACCTCTCGGTCATCGGGACCTGGAAGGACGACATCCAGCAGGACGACGCGGCGGTGGCCGAATACGCCGCCGGCGGCCTGGACATCCAGAAGGACGTCTGCGATCTGCTGCCCGACCAAGTGCATGGAGTGGGACGGCAGCAAGCTCACCATCGAGAACCACGAGTGCGTGCGCTGCATGCACTGCATCAACGTGATGCCCAAGGCGCTGGCTCCGGGCAAGGAGAAGGGCGCCACGCTGCTGATCGGCGCCAAGGCCCCCATCGTTCAGGGAGCGCTGCTGGCCTCGGTGCTGGTGCCTTTCGTGCCGGAGGACGAATTGCTCGACACGGTCAAGGAACTGGTCTCCCGGGTGTGGGAATTCTGGGACGAAAACGGCAAGAACCGCGAGCGCATCGGCGAACTGATCCAGCGCGTCGGGATGGCCAACTTCCTCGACGCCATCGGCCTGGAACCGGCTCCCGAGATGATTTCGGCGCCGCGCGACAACCCCTATATCTACTTCCAGCCCGAGGACGAGAAGTGATCGAGAGGAGATGAGATTATGGCAACCGCACCAACCAAGAGAATTACCGATATCGGACCGCCGCACTACGAGAAGTTCCTCCATCCGATCATCAAGAGGAACTACGGGCAGTGGAAGTACCACGAGACCCTCGCGCCGGGCGTGCTGTGCCACGTCGCGGAATCGGGCGAGAAGTTGTACACGGTGCGCGCCGGCTCCCCGCGCCTGTTGAGCGTGCAGACGATCCGGCTTTACGCCGACCTGGCGGACAAATACTGCGGCGGCTTCCTGCGCTTCACCAGCCGCAACAACGTCGAGTTCCTGCTGGACGACGCGGCCCAGATCGACCCGCTCAAGCAAGAGCTGGCCGCGGCGGGCTTCCCGGTCGGCGGCACCAACAACTCTATCAGCAACATCGTCCACACCCAGGGCTGGGTACACTGCCACTCTTCGGCCACCGACGCTTCGGGCATCGTGAAGTCCGTCATGGACGCCTTGTGCGACCGTTTCACGCAGGAGAACCTGCCAGCCAAGTTGCGCATCGCGATGGCCTGCTGCCTGAACATGTGCGGCGCGGTGCATTGCTCGGATATCGCCATCCTGGGCATTCATCGCAAGCCGCCCAAGGTCCGCCACGACATCCTGCCCAAAATATGCGAGGTGCCGACGCTGATCGCCTCCTGCCCGACCGGCGCCATCCGGCCGGCTACGGTGGACGGCAAGCAGTCGGTCGAGGTGGTGGAAGAGCAGTGCATGTTCTGCGGCAACTGCTACACGGTCTGCCCCGCCATGCCGTTGAACGATCCCGAAAACGACGGCGTCTCGATTTGGGTGGGCGGCAAGGTGAGCAACGCGCGCAGTGCGCCGAAGTTCACCAAGCTGGCCATTCCCTACCTGCCCAACAACCCGCCGCGCTGGCCCGAGGTGGTCGACGCCGTGGTCAACATCGTCAACGTGTACGCCGCGAACGCGCGCAAGTACGAGCGGGTGGGCGAGTGGATCGAGAGGATCGGCTGGCCGCGCTTCTTCGAGCAGACCGGCATCCCCTTCACCCGCTATCACATCGACGATTTCAAGCACGCGGGGCTGACCCTGGCACGGTCCACTCACCTGCGGTTCTAGGGGTGAATTATGGGTCTCTTCAAAGAGCCTAAGAAGCTGGCCGTCAAGGCATCCGCGGCCTCGGGAGGCGCCATCAGTCCGTTGCGCCCATACTATGCGCAAAAAACGCCTCCCTGCGCCGGGCACTGCCCGAGCGGAACGGATATCCGCGGCTGGCTGACCTCCATCGCCCAGGCGGAGGCCTACGGCCGGACCATGGACGAGGCATACGAGATCGCCTGGCGGATGATCGTCGACCGGAATCCGTTCCCGGCGGTCTGTGGCCGCGTGTGTCCTCATCCCTGCGAGGATTCCTGTAACCGGAAGGCCAAGGAAGGCCCGGTGGCGATCAACGCCCTGGAGCGGTTCGTGGGCGATTTCGGGATCTCGAAAAACCTGAAGCCGGCCCGGCTGACGGAAATCGCTCAGCCGGAGCGGGTCGCGGTGATCGGCTCCGGCCCCGCCGGCCTCTCCTGCGCGTATCAGCTGGCGCGGCGCGGTTACAGGGTGACGGTGTTCGAGGCGTTCGGCCAGGCCGGAGGCATGCTGCGCTACGGCATTCCCGCCTACCGGCTGCCACGCACGGTGCTGGACGCCGAGATCGGGCGGATCCTCGACCTGGGCGTCGAACTGAAGCTCGACACGGCGGTCGGCCGGGATGTTTCGCTCGACTACGTCCGGCGCGAGTACCAGGCCGTCTTCGTGGGAATTGGCGCGCACAAAGGTCTGAAGCTCGGCATTCCCGGCGAGGATGCTCCCAATGTCTTCACTGGAACGGAGTTCCTCAACCGCGCCAACCAGGGTGAGCCGATCGCCCTCGGCGGCAAGGTGATCGTCATCGGCGGCGGCGACACCGCCATCGATGCGGCGCGCGTGAGCAAGCGTCTGGGGGCGGACGTCACCATTCTCTACCGCCGCACCCGGGCCGAGATGCCGGCCATCAAGCCGGAGATCGAAGGCGCGCTCGAAGAGGGCGTCCGTATCGAATTCCTCGCCGCGCCGGTCGAGATCCTGCGCCGGAACGGCATCGCGGTGGGCCTTCACGCCATCCGCATGGAACTCGGGCCGCCAGATGCATCCGGCCGGCCCCGGCCCGTGTCCAAGCCCGGCTCGGAATTCGAAATGGAGGCCAGCGCCATCATCGCCGCCATCAGCCAGGAGCCCGGGTTCGACGATCTTCCCGCCATGCGCGAGGGCAAGAATTGGATCGAAATCGACGACTGGGGCACGACGAAAACCGACGGTCTGTATGCCGGAGGGGACGATGTCGATCTCGGCCTGGTGAGTATTGCGATCGCGCAGGGGCGCTTCGCCGCGGAAGCCATCGACGCGCGACTCCGCGGCCGCACCCCGGAGAAGCCCCAGGCCCCTCCGCCGGTTGCACCCGAGCGCGTGAAGCTCGCCTGGTACAAGGAGTCCGCCCGGCACGAGAGGTCGCAGATCGCGGTGGACGAGCGCACGCTCGAGGCGGAAATCGAGCAAGGTCTGGTGGAAGAAGACGCCCTGGCCGAGGCCAAGCGCTGCATGTCCTGCGGGATGTGCATGGATTGCGAGACGTGTTGGATGTACTGCACCAACAGTTGCTTCGTCAAGCTGCCCAAGGGCGAGCATTACCGTATCAAGCTGGAGCTGTGCAACGGCTGCAAGAAGTGCGCCGAGGAGTGTCCCTGCGGCTATATCGACTTGCAGTAAGCGCAGCGCGAATTCCGAAGAGGAGGCAACACATGCCGGTTTTTGAAGTTCATGGGAAAACAGTACGACGTGGATGAAGACGGATTCCTGGAGGATCCCGGAATCTGGAATCGGGAAGTAGCCGCGGATTTTGCCACGACCGAGGGTGTCACGGAGCTGACCGAGAGCCACTGGAAGGTGATCGACTACCTGCGGAGCTACTACCTGCAGTTTGGGATCGCTCCGATGATCCGCAAGGTCTGCAAAGAGACCGGGTTCAAATTGAACGAGATCTACACCCTGTTCCCGTCCGGCCCGGCCAAGGGGGCGTGCAAGCTGGCCGGCCTGCCCAAGCCGACTGGCTGCGTATAGAACGTGAGCGATAACCCTGTTCCGGACAGGCGAGGCGCAATTGTGGACCGGTGGCTGGCCCGCACGCTGGGAACGTATCCGTCTCCGGCCTCGCGCTATTTGACCGAGGAGAAGGACCGCTTCCGCAATCCGGTGGGCCACGCTCTCCGCGAGGCGCTGCCCACGCTCGTGGATGAACTGCTCGGCAGCATGAATCTCGAGCGCATCACGCCCGCGCTTGACCAGGTTGTCAGAACGCGGGCGGTGCAGGATTTCAGCGCCAGCCAGGCGGTCGGGTTCATTTTCGCGCTGAGGGACGTCCTCCGCCACGAGAATGCGGAGGGGCTGACGGAGGCGCTCGAGGAGCGCATCGATCGGATGGCGCTGTTGGCCTTCGATTTGTACGTGAAATGCCGGGAGGCCATGGAGCATATCCGGGAGGCTGAGGCCCGGCGCGGCGCTTATGTGCTGGATCGGCTCAACACGGCCCGGTCCCGGGGGGAGGCGCGATGAAGGCTCTCTACTCTCTCATCGCGGTCGTCGCGATCGCCGCCATCGGATTGCTGCCCGCTCAGGCGCCGGGTTTGCGCGGGCTGTTCGGGATCGCACTGCCTTACGCAGCGATAGCGATTTTTCTCGTCGGTCTGTCCTGCCGCATAATTGCCTGGGCCCGCGTTCCGGTCCCGTTCCGCATTCCGGCCACCTGCGGCCAGCAGAAATCGCTGCCGTGGATCAAGACCGCCCCTCTGGACAACCCATCCACCACCCTCGGCGCGATCGGCCGGATGGCGCTCGAGATTCTGCTCTTCCGCTCGTTGTTCCGCAACACCAAGTCCGAGCTGCGAGGGGGCCCGCGGCTGTTGCAGGCCGAGGACAAGCTGCTCTGGCTGGGCGCGCTGGCGTTCCACTGGTCCTTCCTGATCGTGTTCGTGCGGCACCTGCGATTCTTCCTGCAGCCGATCCCGGCATTCGTGCTCGCCCTGGGGTCCGTGGATAGCTTCTTTCAGGTTGGCACGCCGGAGCTGTACCTGACGGACGTGGCGCTCCTGGCGGGACTTCTGTACCTGCTGGCCCGCCGGTTCGCTAACCCCCGCGTGCGATACATCTCGCTTTTCACCGACTACTTCGCCCTGTTCCTGCTGGCGGGCCTGGCGCTCTCCGGCGTCCTGATGCGCTACTTCCTGCGCGTGGATTTGCTGGCCGTCAAGCAGCTCGCCATGGGCCTGGTCACGTTCCATCCGGCCGTGCCCGCAGGCATCGGAGCGGTGTTCTTTGTGCATTTGGCGCTATTGAGCGCTCTGCTCGCGTACTTTCCGTTCAGCAAGCTGGTCCACATGGGCGGAATTTTCCTCAGCCCCACCCGCAACCTCGCCAACAACAACCGCATGAAGCGGCACATCAATCCGTGGAACTATCCGGTGAAGGTTCACACCTACGAGGAGTGGGAAGAGGAATTTCACGACAAGATCGTCATGGCCGGGCTGCCGCTGGATAAGGAGCAATGATGGCTGAACCGACCCCGCGGCCCGAGCAACTCGTCCAGATCGATTACCAACCGCCGAAGAAGGACTGGCGCGATCCGGCGGTTGAGTTCCGCAAGGGCACCTTCTGCTACAGTGCCGGGGCCAAGAGCGTGCAGTACCTCGGCATGCCCAACCCCCGCGAGTGGCAGCCTTTCGACAAGGACTGGAAGCTGCCGCCGGACTGGAAGCGGATTCTGCTCGACGGGTTGGAGGAACGGCTACACAAGTACCGCTCCTTCCGGCTATTCATGGACATCTGCGTGCGCTGCGGGGCCTGCGCCGACAAGTGCCACTTCTTCCTCGGCTCGGGCGACCCGAAGAACATGCCCGTGCTGCGCGCCGAGCTGATCCGCTCGGTCTACCGCCGCTACTTCACCTTGACCGGCCGGGTCTTCCGCGGGCTTGCCGGCGGGCGCGAGCTTACCGAGGACGTGGTCAAGGAGTGGTTCTACTACTTCTACCAATGCACCGAGTGCCGGCGCTGCTCGGTCTTCTGCCCTTACGGCATCGATACCGCGGAAATCACCATGATCGGCCGCGAGCTGCTCCACCTGGTGGGCTGCAACATCAACTGGATTCTCGAACCCGCGGCCAATTGCTACCGCACCGGGAATCACCTCGGTATCCAACCGCACGGCTTCAAGGACAGCATCGATTTCGCGGTGGACGAGCTCGAAGAAATCACCGGAGTGCGGGTCGAAGCCCCCATCAACAAGAAGGGCGCCGAGATCCTGTTCATCGTGCCCTCGGCCGATTACTTCGGAACGCCGCACTACTACACCCTGCTCGGCTACCTGCTGCTGCTCCACGAAGTCGGCCTCGATTTCACCTTCAGCGCGTACGCCTCCGAGGGCGGCAATTTCGGGCTCTTCACCTCGCACGAGATGATGAAGCGGCTCAACGCCAAGATCTACGCCGAGGCCAAGCGGCTGGGAGTGAAGTGGATTCTGGGCGGCGAGTGCGGCCACATGTGGCGGGTCCTGAACCAGTACATGGATACGATGAACGGCCCGGCCGATTTCCTGGAACCGCCGGTCTCGCCGGTCACCGGCACCCGCTTCGAGAACGCGAAATCCACCCGCATGGTACACATCGCGGAGTTCACCTCCGACCTGATCGCCAATGGCAGGCTGAAGTTCGATCCGAAGCGCAACGACCGCTGGACCGTCACGTACCACGATTCCTGCAATATCGCCCGTGGGATGGGCCTGCTCGAGGAGCCGCGGTTCATCCTGCGCAACGTGTGCCGGAAGTTCCACGAAATGCCCGAAAACACCATCCGCGAGCAGAGCTTCTGTTGCGGCAGCGGATCGGGCCTGGGAACGGACGAGAACCTGGAGATGCGGCTGCGCGGCGGTCTGCCCCGCGCCAATGCGGTCAAGTACGTCCACGAGAAGCACGGCGTGAACCTGCTGACGTGCATGTGCGCCATCGACAAGGCCACGCTGCCGGGCCTGCTCGAATACTGGGTGCCGGGGGTGGACGTGGCCGGCGTACACGAGCTGGTCGGCAACGCGCTCGTCTTGAAGGACGAGAAGGAGAGGACTACCGACCTGCGCGGCGAGCCGCTCCCCGAGCCGGAGGCGGTCCATGCGTGATCGAGGCATCATCTATGGCGGCCTGGCCGTGTTCCTCGGCCTGCTGACCTTTCCCGCCTGGTACAACCTGGCCGCCGGGCATTCAGCCGTGCCGCCCGACGTCGAGCTCCCCGCACGCGAGAAGCAGTGCGTCGCACCCGCCGAGTACATGAGGACTTCGCACATGGCTCTGCTGATCGCCTGGCGCGAGGACGTCGTGCGGCGGAACCTGCGCTCCTTCACGGCGTTCAACGGCAAGACATACAACAAGAGCCTCACTGGAACCTGCCTCTCCGGCTGCCACTCGAACAAAGCCGAGTTCTGCGACCGCTGCCACGGTTATGTCGGGGTGAGCGGCGGCCCGTACTGCATGGATTGTCACATCGACCCCAAGCTGGTGCGCGCCGTGGTGGCCGTTACGCACGGCCGGGCTGCGCCCGCGAGCGAGGGGAGCGCGGTCGAGGTAGCCAGGAGGCGCCCATGAGCATCACCCGGAAAGGTTTCCTCCAGCTTGGCTGCCTTTCGGTGGCCGCCGCGGCCGCCAAGCGCTTGATGGGCGCATCAACCCGCCGCTGGGGCATGGCCATCGACGTCGGCAAGTGCCTCCAGAAGGAAGGCTGCACCAAGTGCATCGATGCCTGCCGGCACGAGCACAACATCCCTGTGTTTCACGATCCGCGCCGCGAGGTCAAGTGGATCTGGAAAGCCCGCTACGAAAACGCCTTCGCCGTAGAGAGCGGAGCGCACACGCCCGACGCGCTCAAGGGCCAGCTCCTACCGGTGCTCTGCAATCATTGCGACGACCCGCCGTGCGTGCGCGTTTGCCCCACCCAGGCCACCTGGAAGCGCGACGATGGCATTGTCATGATGGACTGGCACCGCTGCATCGGCTGCCGTTACTGCGTGGCGGCGTGCCCTTACGGTTCGCGCAGCTTCAACTGGTCCGACCCGCGGCCGGCCATTCCCGTGCTCAACCCGGACTATCCCACGCGCACGAAAGGCGTGGTCGAAAAATGCACCTTGTGCGAGGAGCGGCTGGCCAAGGGCCGGTTGCCGGCCTGCGTCGAGGTCTGCCCCGCCAAAGCGATCGTTTTCGGCGACCTGAACGACCGCCATTCGGCGCTGTGCGAGTTGCTGCGCACCCGCTACGCCATCCAGCGCAAGCCCGAGTTGGGCACCCGGCCGTCCATCTTCTACATCGTATGAGGCGCCGCTATGTTCATGTTTGAAAAAGCGTTGACGGGGAGCCGGCGATACTGGATCTGGATTCTCGCCCTGGTGGCGGTCATCGGCCTCGGTTTCCTGTTCTACCTGCGCCAATTGAGCCAGGGTCTGGCCATCACCGGGATGAGCCGCGACGTCAGTTGGGGGCTGTACATCGCGCAATTCACCTTCCTGGTGGGCGTGGCTGCCTCGGCGGTCATGGTCGTGCTGCCTTACTACCTGCACGATTGGAAGGTCTTCGGCAAGATCACGATCCTGGGCGAGTTCCTGGCCGTATCGGCCGTCACCATGTGCATGCTCTTCATCTTCGTGGACATGGGGCAGCCGATGCGGGCCTTCAACATGATCCTGCATCCCACTCCGCACTCGATGATGTTCTGGGATATGGTTTCGCTGGGCGGCTACCTGTTCCTGAATGCCACGATCGCGCTGGTGACGCTCCGCGCCGAGCAGAAGGCCGTCGCGCCGCCGCGCTGGATCCGGCCGGTGATTCTGCTCTCGATTCCGTGGGCGATCAGCATACACACCGTGACCGCGTTCCTCTACAGCGGCCTGCCCGGACGCTCGCTCTGGCTGACCGCGATCCTCGCTCCGCGCTTCCTGGCCTCGGCGTTTGCGGCCGGACCCGCGCTGCTCATCCTGCTGGCGATGCTGATGCGCCGGCTGACTCGTTTCGACGCGGGGCGCGAGGCCATCGGGAAGCTGGCCCTCATCGTCACCTACGCCATGATCGCCAACGTGTTCTTCATCGTCATGGAGATCTTCACCGCGTTCTACAGCCGGATTCCCGAACACGTAGGCCAATTCGAGTACATGTTCTTCGGCCTGGACGGCCGGTCCGCCTTCGTCCCATGGATGTGGACGTCGGTGGCGCTCGCGGCGGCCTCGCTGGTCCTGCTGGTCGCGCCGAAGTTCCGGCATAACGAGCGTTTGCTGGCGGCGGCGTGCGCTGCCGTCTTTGCCTCGCTCTGGATCGACAAAGGCGTCTGCCTGGTGGTGTGCGGGTTCATCCCGTCGCCGCTCGGCACGGTAACGGAATATGCTCCCACGGTCCCTGAGGTTTCCATCGCGCTGGGCATCTGGGCGGCGGGTTTCCTGCTGGTAACGCTGTTCTACAAGATCGCCCTGACGGTGCGCGGCGAGTTGGCGCGCGGAGCGTAACACATGAGTTGGAGACAGGTTCGATAGGAGATAGAGCAATGCCGGAAGAGACAATCACTCTCATCGACAACCGCACCGACAAGACTTATACGGTCCCGCTGTTCAAAGGCTGCATCCGCACCATGGATCTGCGGCAGATCAAGACCGGGCCGGACGACTTCGGCCTGATGGGCTACGATCCGGCGTTCATGAACACCGCATCCTGCCAGAGCGCCGTCACCTACATCGATGGCGACCGCGGCGTCCTCCAGTATCGCGGCTACCCGATCGAGGAGCTGGCCGAGCACTGCACCTTCCTGCAGGTCGCTTATCTACTCCTGCACGGCGAGCTGCCCTCGGATTCCGAGTACGCCCAGTGGAAGTACGACGTGATCCACCACACCATGCTCCACGAGACCACCAAGAAGTTCCTGGAGGGTTTCCGTTGGAACGCCCATCCGATGGCCATGCTGGTGAGCACCATTGCCGCGCTCTCGACCGTGTATCCCGAGGCTCGCAACGTCAAGGACCCGGCCAACCGGAGGCTTCAGATCCTCCGCCTCATCGGCAAGATGCCCACCATCGCCGCCTACTGCTATCGCCACACCTTCGGCTACCCCTACATCTACCCCGACGACGACCTCAGCTACACCGAGAATTTCATGAACATGTTGTGGAAGATGGTCGAGCCGAAGTATCAGGTCAACCCCACGCTGGCTCGCGCCCTCCGCGTTCTGTTCATCCTGCACGCCGATCACGAGCAGAACTGCAGTGCGAACGCCATGCGCGCCGTGGGCAGCTCCCTGGCCGATCCTTACCTGGCCACCGCCGCCGCTGCCGCCGCCCTCTCCGGCCCTCTGCACGGCGGAGCCAACGAGGAAGTCCTGAAGATGCTCGACGTGATTGGTTCGGTGGACCACATCCCGGAATACATCAAGAAGGTCAAGGCCGGCGACTTCAAGCTGATGGGCTTCGGACACCGCGTCTACAAGAACTACGATCCGCGCGCCAAAGTCATCAAGAAGGCGGCCGAAGATGTCTTCAAGGTCACCGGGAGGAACGCCAAGCTGGACATCGCTCTCGAGCTCGAGAAGATCGCCCTCTCGGACGAGTACTTCATCAAGCGCAAGCTGTATCCCAACGTCGACTTCTACTCCGGGATCATTTACCAGGCCTTGGGCTTTTCGCCCGACATGTTCACGGTGCTGTTCGCCATCCCCCGCACCGTGGGCTGGCTCGCGCAGTGGCAGGAACTGCTCGAAGACCCCGAGCAGAAGATCGCGCGGCCGCGGCAGATTTACACCGGCCAGCAGACCAGGCACCTGACGCCGGCGCCCCAGGAGACGCTCAAATGAGGAAGAAGGTCACTGTCGTAGGCTCGGGGAACGTCGGAGCCAGTTGCGCGGTCCGGCTGGCGGACAAGGCGCTGGCCGACGTCGTGCTGGTCGACATCATCGAGGGCATCCCTCAGGGCAAAGCCCTGGACATACTCGAGGCCGGCCCCATCGAGGGTTCCGGCGTCCGGGTGACCGGGGCCAACGATTACGCCGCGACTGCCGGCTCGGACATCGTCGTGTTTACGGCCGGCTTCCCGCGCAAGCCCGGCATGAGCCGGGACGACCTGCTCTTCGCCAATTACGACATCGTCAAGGCCACGGTCGAGCCGGCGGCGAAGCATTCCCCGAACGCCATCCTGATCATGGTCGCCAACCCGCTCGACGCCATGTGCCACGTGGCCTACCGGGTCAGCGGCTTCCCCAAGCATCGCGTTCTGGGAATGGCGGGGATCCTCGACACGGCGCGCTTTCGCACCTTCATCGCCCAGGAGCTGGACGTTTCGGTCAAAGACGTCGTGACCCTGGTGCTCGGCGGCCACGGGGACACCATGGTGCCGCTGGTCCACCACACCTCCGTCTCCGGCATACCGATTTCGGAGTTGCTCGACGCCGAGGCCATCCAGCGGCTGGTCAAGCGCACGCGAGACGGCGGCGCCGAGATCGTCAAATACCTCAAGGCGGGCAGCGCCTATTACGCCCCCTCGGCGGCGGTCGTCGAGATGGTGGCGGCCATTCTGGGCGACGAAAAGAGGATACTGCCCTGCTCGGCATACCTGGAGGGCGAGTACGGCGTCCAGGGTCTGTTCGTCGGGGTTCCAGTCAAGCTCGGCGCGCAAGGAATCGAGAAGATTCTCGAAATCAAGCTGGCCGAGGACGAAAGCGCCGCCCTGCGCAAGAGCGCGGCGGCTGTCAAAGAACTCGTCGATGTCATGGAACCCAGACTCGCGCAAATCGCCGTAGCGAGCTAGCCCATGCAACCACTGAGCGCGGACGAACGAACCAAGGCGCTGGCCAATGCGCGGAAGCCGGAAGCGATTCTCCGCCAGCGCCTCGGCGTCCGCTATAACGTCGAAGACTTCGAGGTCGAGGGCCGCCCCCGGCGCTTTCTGGAAGCGTTCGCGGCTATTCTGAAGCACAGCAACTACCGGGTGGCCCTCGATCACTACATCCGCGTCGCCACACGCTGCGCGCGGTGCAGCACCCACTGCCAGGTCTATCAGGCCACCGGCGACGCGCGGGACATTCCCTGTTATCGCTCCGAGTTGCTGCTGTCCGTGTATCGCCGCCACTTCACCATGTCGGGCGTCCTGCGGGGGCGCGTCCTGGGCGACCCGGGCCTGACCGACGAGAAAGTCCAGGAGATGGCGGATGCCTTCTACAACTGCACCGCCTGCCGCCGCTGCTATTTCGAGTGCCCCATGGGAGTCGATCACGCGCTGATTACCCACCTGGGGCGCTACATTCTCTCCGAGATCGGAATCGTGCCGCGGGCCCTGGCGGTCAGCGTGCGTGAGCAACTGCTCGGCGCCAGCGGCAACACCTCCGGGGTGCCCGTTCCCGCCCTTCTCGACAACCTCGAATTCCTCAGCGACGACATGAAGGAGGAGAAAGGGATCGACATTCCGTTCCCGATCGACCAGGAGGGGGCGGAGTACCTGTTCCTGCCGGCGGTCGCGGACTTCCTCATGGAAGCCGACACCCTGATGGGGAACGCCGCCGTGTTCCGCGCCACGGGCGACAGTTGGACCATCGGCACCGGTTACTACGACGCCATCAACTACGGCCTGTTCTACAACGACCAGATCATGGAGCGCGTGCTCCACAAGGTCCAGGCGGAAGCCGAGCGGCTCAAGGTCCGCAAGATCCTCATCGGCGAGTGCGGCCACGCTTCGCGCACGGCGAAGTTCTTCTATCCGACCTTCTGCGGAGGCCGGGACGCCATACCGGTCCTCAACATCATCGAGTACACACACAAGGTCTGGAAAGAGGGACGCCTCAAGCTCGATCCCAGCGTCATCACCGACAAAGTCACCTACCACGATCCCTGCAACCTGGCCCGCACCGGCTGGATCGTCGACCAGCCGCGCGAGCTGCTCAAGGCGTTCTGCAAGAACTACGTCGAGATGATGCCGGGCGGCTGCGACAACATCTGCTGCGGCGGCGGAGGTGGCGCGGTCTCGATGGACGAGATCAAGCCCTACCGGATGCTGATCGGCGGCCGGGCCAAGGCCGAGCAGATCCGGGCCACCGGCGCTAAGATCTGCGTCGCGCCGTGCGCCAACTGCAAGAAGCAGCTCCGCGAGCTGATGGAGGAGCACGGTATCGACTGCCAGATTGTGGGATTGCACGACCTGCTGTACAAGGCCATTATCTTCGACCCGCCGGGAGGAGAGCCAAGTGGAAGCGTGGATTGAGTTCGGCCGCGGGCCTTTGTTCCGGCTGTGCTTCTCCCTGATGATTCTGGGACTGCTGCGCATCCTGGCGCTGACCGCGATCGGGATCGCGGAGAGCTACCGGCGCAGTCCGGACAAGATCGTGCCCTGGAAGGGAATCGCGAAGCAGACCCTGGGGTGGCTGGCGCCGTTGGGCAGGCTGTGGAACAAGCGGCCAATCTACAGCACGATTTCCGTTCTGTTCCACGCCGGCCTGGTGCTGGTTCCGTTCTTCCTGGCGGCCCACGTGCTGCTGTGGAAGCGCTCCGTGGGGTTTGCGTGGCCGGCCCTGCCTCAGCCGGCCGCCGATTGGCTCACGCTGCTGGCGATCGCCGCGGTCGCCGGCCTGATCCTCGGGCGGGCCGTACACCCCGGCGCCCGGGCGCTGAGCCGCTTTCAGGATTATGCCTGGCTGATCCTCCTGTCCGTTCCCTTCGTTACCGGATACGTCTGCGCGCACGCCGCCATGAGCCCGAAACTCTATCGAGACTCGATGCTGCTGCACGTCTACGCGGCCGACCTCATCGTGGCCCTGATTCCGTTCACCAAGATCGCCCACTGCGTCCTGGCGCCGCTCTCGCAGTTGGTGACGGGAATGGCCTGGAAGTTCCCCGCCGGGGCGGGCGACCGGGTGGCGGCCACCCTCGGCTACGCGGACCGTCCGTCCTGGGCGCCCAAAGCGAGGCTGAGAGATGCGGAGGTGCGCGCGAAATGAAAGCGGCCATTCTCACCGACACCACCAAGTGCATTGGCTGCAACGAATGCACCATCGCCTGTAAGAAGGTGAACCACCTTGCTCCCGACATCCCGCGAAGGTGGGACCTGGACGACGGTTTGTCCGCCCGGAACTGGACCTCCATCGTCGAGGGGCCCAAGCGCGCTCAGGTGCGCAAGCAGTGCCGCCATTGTCTCGAACCGGCCTGCGTGTCCGCCTGCCCCGTGGGCGCGCTGCATAAAACCGAGATCGGCGCCGTGGTTTACGACAAAAGCAAGTGCATGGGCTGCCGCTATTGCATGATGGCCTGCCCCTACGGCATCCCGCGCTACGAGTGGGAGCTGGCGATTCCCTACATCCGGAAATGCATCCTGTGTTACGACCGGCTCAAGGAGGGCATTCAGCCCGCCTGCACGCAAGCGTGTCCTACCAAGGCCACGATCTTCGGCGACCGCGACAGCCTTCTGGCGGAAGCCCACCGCCGTATCCGTGAAGCGCCAGGCATCTATGCGGACCACGTTTGGGGAGAACACGAGACGGGAGGCACTTCGGTCCTCTACGTCTCCAATGTAGACCTGTCGTTCCTGACCGAGAACCGGGACCTTGGTCCCACCCCCCTTCCGGAGAAAACCGCCGGCGCCATGGAGGCCGTTCCCTTCGCCTTCACCGGGGTGCTGGGGCTGATGATGGGCGTCAACTGGATCATCGGAAGGCGGATGAAGAGGCAGAGCGAGAAATCGGATGAATAGAGTCCGCAAGCTGAAGTTTGCGCTTTGGACCGTGGCCGGCCTGGCGGCCGCCGCAGCCGCGGCGCGGTTTCTTTACGGTCTCGGTCAGACCACCAACCTCTCGGACGGGACCCCGTGGGGTCTGTGGGTGGGGTTCGACCTAAGCGCCGTCGCCGTAGCCGCCGGGGGCTTCGTGCTCGCCGCCATCGTGTACATCTTCCACCTGGAGCGGTTTCACAAAGTCGTGCGTCTGGGCATGCTCGCGGCCCTGGTCCTGTACCTGTCCTTCAGCGTCATCCTGCTGTTCGAGCTCGGTCTGCCGTGGCGAATCTGGCACATGGTGATTTACTGGAATCCGCATTCGCCCTTGTTCGAGGTGGGCTGGTGCGTGATGCTCTACACGGCCGTGCTGGCCCTCGAGTTTCTTCCCGCGCCGGTGGAAGAGTATCCCCGTCTGGCGAAGGTTCGCGAATTGCTCATCCGGGCGCGGCTGCCGCTGGTGTTGGCCGGAATCGGGCTTTCGACGATGCACCAGTCTTCCCTGGGGTCGCTTTTCCTGATCATGCCGTACCGGCTTCACCCGCTCTGGTACTCTCCGATTCTCCCGTTGCTCTTTCTCGTCTCCGCGATCGGTCTGGGGCTGATGATGGTGGTGTTCGAGAGTCATTTCACCGCTTACCTCTACCGCCGCAAGCCCGAGACCGAGCTACTGGCGCAGCTCTCCGGCGCCGCGCGCTGGGTGCTGGCTCTCTACATCGCTCTCAGGCTCGGCGATCTGGCCCTGCGCGGCCAGTTCTCCCAACTCTGGGGCGCGGAATGGCAAGTGGGATTGTTCTGGCTCGAGTTCGCTCTCATGGCGATCGTCCCCGCGACCCTCTTGTTCCTTCCGCGCATCCGGCAGAGCCGTGGCGGCCAGTGGGCCATGGCGGCACTGTGCGTGTCCGGCGTCGTGTTGAACCGGACCGACGTCGGTGGCCTGGCACATCTGCGCCGGACTCCGGACTTCTACACGCCCGCCTGGACCGAAGTCGCGATCACCCTGGGCATCCTCAGCGCGGCCACGCTTGCGTTCCTGTTCATCGTCGAGCACTTCAAGATCTGGGAGCAGCGCCCCGCCGATCCGGACGCCGATCCCCTCAAGCTACCCGAATTCGACCGGGTCGATACCACCTGGCTGGGTGTTCCCGCGGTGGCGGCGCGGACGGTCTACTCGATGGGCTTTATCGTGGCCGCGGCCGCCGGACTTGCGTTCCTCCCGCCAGGCGCGGCTGCCAGCCGGGGAGTCGAACCGTCGCCAGTCCACAGGGCGCGCGGCGGCGAATCCCTGTGGGTGGACGGCAACCTCGACGGCTACGGAGTCTCGTTCAAGCACGAGAACCACGCCCAGCCGAACGGCGTCAAGGCCCCCTGCGTCATGTGCCACCACATGAACCTGCCGCGCGACCGCAATACCGCGTGCAGCCGGTGCCACAGCGACATGTACCAACCGACCGACGCGTCCCGGCACGACTGGCACGCGTCACCCACCGGCGCGCGCCTGGCGTGTTACCAGTGCCACCAGCAGGGAGTGTCGCGCACGGCGGCGACCGCCAGGCCGTGCGCCCAGTGCCACAAGGACCTCGTGCCCCCAGGCTCCCCGATCAAGGTGAAGACTTATCTCGCCGTCTCCTACGTCCAGGCGATGCACGAGATGTGCGTCGGATGCCACGAAACGGCCGCGCGGCAGCAGCATAAGCCGGAGCTGGCGCGTTGCGCCATGTGCCATAAAGAGAGTCGGAATGTTGTGGATGCCACCGGCCTGGCCGTTTACGGGCACGGGCCTGTAGGCACGCGCGTCGTGCTACCGCCGATCGTCAAGCCGTAGCCGCCTCACTCCGGGAGCGGAAACCCGGGGCCCAGGTGGAAACGGAGAAGATCGTGCAACGGGCTGCGGTCCGCGGCGGCAAGCCTCTCCAGTACCCCGCCGCGATAAATGCGAAGCAGGGTCTCTCGAATGCGCTGGCCGTCCCAGCCGAGCGAGATCATCCGCGCGCGCAGCTCGCCGAAGAGGTCGACCAGTGACGCGTATTGCGGTCCGTATTGCCGTTCGAGTTCTCCCCTGAGGATTCCGGACAGCGCAGGACATCGCCCTTCGGTTGCCACCGCCAGAGTCAGGTCGCCCCGGCATAAGGTGGCGGGCAGCGTGAAGGTGCAGAGGGCCGGGCGGTCCACCACGTTAGCTGGCACGTTCCGCTCGGCCGCATCCTGGGCGACGCGTGCGTTGACGACTTCGTCCCCAGTGGCCGCGATGACCACGGAAACGCCTTCCAGATCCTGTGTTCTATACGGCCTGGAGTGGAGAACCACGCGCTTCTCCCGCGCCTGTTCGGCGATTCGCTCGCAGGCGCGAGACGCCACGACTGTCACCTTCGCCTTGGCTGCCAGGAGGCCTTCAACCTTCCGGCTAGCCACCGCGCCACCGCCGACCACAAGGGCCGCCTTGCCCTCGAGGACCAGGTTCACCATGTAGCCCATCGAAGAGTACTATAGCGAGGACCGGCTGCCGACCGCAGCTACAGGTGGCCGAACGCCAGGCTGTAAATCAGCAGCGTGAGCACGAAAAGCGCCACGCCCGTGTAGAGCCAGTCCCGCTCCAGCACGAAAGCGACGACCGAGAACGCCACGCGCGCGATCGGAGTGGCGATCAGCAGCAGTAGTCCCAACAGGATGATGCCGCGGCCGCTGCCGTGCGCGGTCTCGCTCATCGCCCCGGAGAGTGAGCGCAGGCCGGCGGGTTCGCCGCGGAAGCCAATGTGGCTCGGGGGCTCGCCGCCGTGCCGCCAGAGAAACAGGATTCCACCGGCCAGCACCACCGCGGCGGCCAACAGAACACCGGCCCGCAGCAACTGGCCGATGATCAGCTCGACCCGCCGGTCATCGTTCGGGTCCCAGCGCATCATATCCGCCCCCGCAAGCTGTTGACCAGCATCTCGACCGCAAGCACGAAAATGACCACCGCAAACACCGCGCGCAGGACGCGCGGATGCGAGCGTATGAGCACGTGGGCGCCCACCAACGAGCCCGCGGCGACACCCAGCATGACCGGCATGGAGAGCCCGGGATCGATATAGCCGCGGTGGAGGTAGATCCCCGCGCTGGCCGCGGCCGTGACTCCGATCATGAAATTGCTGGTGGTGGTTGACACCTTGAAGGGCAGCCCCATGACCTTGTCCATGGCGATGACCTTTAGGGCGCCCGAGCCGATGCCCAACAGTCCGGAGAGCGTGCCCGCGCCGAGCATCATCGCAAATCCTGCCGGCACGCAGTGCACGCAATACTCGCGCGGGCCTTTATCCGTGGGAAAGGTGCCGTGCATTTTTAGCAGCGTGGCGATGCGATCGCGCTCACCCTCTTTGCAGGGCTTCTCGGTCTGTCCGCGGAGGCTCTGCCAGGCTGAGTAGAGCAGGACCAGGCCGAAGACGACGCCGATCCATTTGGGTGAGACGACGCCCGCCAGATAGGCGCCGAATAGCGCGCCGAAGCTCGTAGCGATCTCGAGGAACATGCCGATGCGGATGTTCGAATAGCCCTCGCGCACATACGCCGCGGCGGCGCCTGACGAGGTGGCGATCACGGACACTAGCGAGGCGCCCACCGCGTAGCGGATATCGATGCCGAAGACGAGCGTCAGCAGGGGCACGATCACGACCCCGCCGCCGAGCCCGGTCAGCGCTCCCAACAGCCCCGCCGCGAAGGATCCCGCCCCAATGAGCAATGTCAACTCGAAAGTTCCCATGGTCCGTCAGCCGGCAATAGTATATCATTCGGGCCGGAAACACTGAGCGGGCACCACACGCAACCCTTCCTTCCGCTGCGAACGACGAGGTAGCCGATCAAGCCGGCGACTTCGATAGACCAAGACCAACCTGCTCGAAAAACAGCCCACCCGATTGCTCACCCACACACGTGTTTTTGGTGCCTGAGCTGAGGTTCTTTGCGGGGCAGTGGCCAAGACGCAAAGCTCAGCGGGTGCCCCCGTCCTGGCGACCACGTCCGCGAGCGGGCACAACACCGCGCCTGTCCAGGGGTGCCTGGCCGAGAGGCACCGCAACGGTCCGGACGGATGGAGCCAGAGTGCCCTTTGCCGTCGGGCGGACCCGAGGCCCCCGTCGGCCTGGTCGTCGTACCAGCGTGAAAGCGGGTCCAGGGGGGCCCGAGCGGACCAGGGTGTCCGCCCTCCTACACCAAGAAAAGTGTGGCGTTGTGCTCACGGGGTGGCTCCCCAGCAACAGAAGCGTTGACAGCTTGTGTTTCCGGTGAGAAGATACCAATAGATTAAACGGTGTTAATCCGTCATAGCGATCAAGCAGGAGGTAGAGCAGTGATCAGAGTATCGCCCTTCGCGTTCGTTGTTGCGGCACTGGCCCTCTGGCCCGGTCGCTCCGCCCTGGGACAGGCGGTCACATTCGATTTCGACACCAGTGCGCCGAATCTCTCGATCGGCCAGAACACGCCGCTCGACCAGACAGCCGGGGGGATTACGGCTCACTTCAGCTCACCGACCGATCCGGCGTTTTCGGTCCAGAGCGATGGCAGCACCCAATGGCACCTGTCGCGGTTTTCGGGCCATTACCTTTACGCCAACAATCAGAACGGCAACGTCCTGGACATCAAGTTCAGCCGGCCGCTGACAGCTATTACCTTCACCTTCGCGACGGCCGATTTTCAGCAGGTCGAAGTGCCGACCACCCTCCAGGCCGCGGCGTACCTGGACGCGAAGACGGCGCTGGTGGGCGCTGCCACCGCGCATGGAACATACGGGATGGACACAATGCCCATGGGGATGCTGACATTCACCGCTCCGAGCGGCCATCCCTTCAACCTGGTCGAGATCTCGATACCGCCCCAGGCTCTCGCCGCCGCGGCATTCTTCGTGGACAACGTCGTGGCGACGCCGGGAACGCCGGCGGCCCCCGTTCTCACCTCGCCGGGCAATGGTGTCACTGGCGTTACGGCGGCGCCGGTCCTGACCTGGGACGCCGCGAGCGGCGCCACGTCCTACGATGTCTACTTCGGGACGCTCGCCTCCCCACCCCAGGTGACGAACACAACGATGACCACGTATTCCCCGGGAATCCTGAACCAGAGCACGACCTACTATTGGAAGATCGTCGCCCAGAACGGTGCCGGCCCCACGAGCTCCGCCACGTGGTCGTTCACTACCGGCCTTCCCGCGGCTGGCCTGCAATTCGTTCCGGTGCCGCCCTGCCGCCTGGCTGACACGCGTATGCCGGCGGGAGCGTTCGGCGGTCCCGCTCTGCCCGCGAATGCCATCCGTTCCTTCGCCATCCCGCAAAGCGGATGCGGCATTCCGCTCTCCGCGGCGGCCTATTCCTTGAACGTGACCGTAGTGCCGCAGGGCCCGCTCTCCTTCCTCACGTTGTGGCCCACCGGTCAGGCTCAGCCTGTGGTCTCCACCTTGAACTCGTTCGGCGGAACGGTGGTGGCGAACGCAGCGATCGTGCCGGCAGGCACCGACGGTGCGGTGAGCGTGTACGTCACGAACCCTACAGACGTCATCCTCGACATCAACGGCTACTTCGCGCTGCCCGGCGCGAACTCGGTCTCCTTCTATCCCGCAACGCCCTGCCGCATTGCCGACACTCGCATGGCAACCGGCCCGTTTGGCGGACCGTCGATGTCCGGTGGCCTCGGCCGCGACTTCCCGCTGGCCTCCAGCTCCTGCGTGCCGGCCGCTGCCAGCGCCTACTCGTTGAACGTCACGGTGGTGCCGGATCCCCTGGTGCATTACCTGGGATTTCTGACCGCATGGCCCACCGGACAGGCGCGGCCGAACGTCTCCACGCTGAATTCGTGGGCTGGGAAGGTGGTGGCCAATGCCGCCATCGTTCCCAGCGGGAGCAACGGATCGATATCGGTCTTCGCCTCAGACGCGACGGACACAATTCTCGACATCGACGGCTATTTCGCTGCATCTGGCGGTGCGGGAGCCCTGTCGTTCTACCCCTTGAGGCCATGCCGGATAGCGGACACCCGTAATCCTACGGGCCCATTCGGCGGTCCGGCCATGGACGCCGGGACGTCGCGCGCGTTCACGATTCCGGCCAGTTCCTGCTACGTCCCCACCACGGCGGCGGCCTACTCCGTTAATGTCACGGTTGTGCCTCAAGGGCCGCTTGCCTTCCTGACGGTGTGGCCGGCGGGATCGGCGCAACCGCTGGTTTCTACCCTGAATTCGTTTGACGGGAGCGTGGTGGCGAACGCCGCCATCGTGCCGGCCGGAAAGGATGGGGCCATCAGCGTGTACGTGACGGGCCGGACGGACGTGATTCTCGACATCGACGGGTATTTCGCGCCGTAGCCGCCGGGATGCCGCCAACCGCGAAGCAACCCCGGCTGTGGGCCGTCGAGGGGATGCCGCCAACCGCAAAGCATCCCGAAAAATCTGTGGTGTAGCCTCTATTTTTTCGGGTCGACCCGCCCCCTTAATGATGTGACACGATTGCCGAGTTGCTGCAGGGGTCGATCTATGCGGGACAAAGGTGGCTTGCGGATAAAGCGCCGTGGCATCATGGCGGGCAGCGAACCGGTCGGGAAGGCGGGGGCTGACGCCAATGGTGAGGAAGAGGTAGGTCGACTAGTTGACACGCTCTATGCGTTGACCAGGGCCATTGCAGCGGCGTCCGCCAGTGTGGAGGCCCTCAGAGCTCTGAAATCGGGCGGCCCTAAGTCCTGTATGCACTAGAAAGGCCGAAGCTGACAGTCGCTGTCTGCGTTTAGTAGTCTGTTAAGCGTGCCCCTCGTCGAGTTGCGGGACCTGAGTGTCCGCTATGAGGGGCGGGAGCCTGCGTTCGCTCCCGTATCGATCTCCCTGGAGCCCGGCGAGCGGCTGGGCGTCGCGGGCGAGTCGGGATGCGGCAAGACGACGCTGCTGAAAGCGGCCGTGGGCCTGCTACCGGTTACCGCCGCAGTCAGTGGCAGCCACGCGATTCGCGGGCGCATCGGCTATATCCCGCAGCAGGCACTCGCCAGCTTCTCTCCCTTTCTGACGGTCGGCGAGCAGATCACCGAGTTGACCCGCTCCCTGCCACGGACCGCCGAGCTGCTGGCCCTGGTCGGTCTCGATAGCTCACGCTTTCACCGGGCCTATCCGCACCAACTGAGCGGCGGGGAACGCCAACGAGTGCTGGCGGTGCAGGCGTTCGCACTCCGTCCGAGTGTGATCGTGGCCGACGAGCCGACCGCCAATCTCGACCCGGACCGGGAAGCCGCGCTGCTGGAATTGCTCGACCGGCATTCGCTCGAAACGGGCGCCGCGATCCTGGTGGCATCTCACCGCGAACACGTCTTCCGAAGGCTACGCTGCCGGATGCATCGAATGACGGCCGACGATAGCCCCACGGCGGCATTCGCCCCGCGGGAGAACGCCGCCCGGCAGCCGTTGCTCGAGGTTCGCCGCCTGACCAAGACGTTCCGCCGGCGGGATTGGCTTACTCGTACCCGTCCGGTGGTGCGCGCCCTCGACGAAGTCTCCCTCGCGATCGATGAGGGAGAGCGCGTCGTCCTTTATGGGCCGTCTGGCGCCGGCAAGTCAACGCTGGCGCGATGTATCGCCGGCCGCGAGCGTTGGGATTCCGGTGCGATCGATTGGCACACCGAAGCCGGCGGCCCTGCGCCGCGGCGTGTCCAACTTGTGCAACAGGAGCCCTCCGAGTCGCTGAACCCCCGGAGCTCTATCGGCGACGCGCTCAAAGAAGCGTGTTCCGAAGCCGATAGGGACTGGCTTCCGAGAATCCGGCTTCCCCGCGAATGGATCGACCGCCCGACCGGCGACCTGAGCGAGGGCCAGCGCGCCAGGATCGCCATGTTGCGCGCCGCCGCCCCTCTCCGAGGAGGCCTGCTGATCCTGGACGAGTCGCTCGCGGGCCTCGACCCCACAACTCGCGGACACATCCTCTCCTTTCTGGCTGCAGTGCAGAAGGAACGAAACCTGGGCCTGCTCATCGTGACGCACGATCCGGAGGTGGCGGCCGCCCTGAACGCCCGCGTGGTCCACCTCTCCGCGGGCCGCATCGTGCCGGAGCCTCCGCGTCCATGAGCTTCTTCCTGTGGAGGTCTGTCGCGAGCCTGGCTCAACTCCTGGTCCTCTCGGTTGTTCTGTTTCTGTTCTTCCGCGTCATACCTGGCGACATCTACACCGAGCAACTCGCCGATCCGCGGGCCTCGCGCCACACCATTGAGGCCAATCGCGAAGCCGCCGGCCTCACCAATTCCTGGCCGCATCGTTACCGCGATTGGGTGGCTTCCAGCCTCAAGGGGGATTTCGGCACTTCGCTGGCGTACGGCATTCCGGTCAGCCGCCTGGTTGCGCCTCGCATCCAAAAGACCCTGGAGATCTCGGTGCCCGCGCTGCTGCTGGCGTGGCTGCTCGGCACCGGCGGCGGCCTGGTGGCGGTCCGGTTTCGCTGGACGATTGCGCTCGACCCCGGAGCCGCGGCCGCTGCCATGGTCCCGGACGTGATTGCCGTGAGCCTCATCCTGTGGCTGGCGGTCTGGGCGGGAGTCCGGATCACCGGCGCATGGCTCCCCATCCTGGGGCTTACGTGCTCCCTGCTTCCCGTGGTGCTTCTGCACGTCTCGCAACAGGTCCGTCACGCCCGTGAGCTCGAGTTCGTCCGCATAGCCCAATCGCGGGGTATCTCCGGCGTGCGGCTCTGGCTCCGCTTCATTCTGCGGGCGGCCGCGAACCCGTTGGTCTCGTTGGCAGGCTTGTCGGTGGCCGCCACCATCGGCTCCTCGTTCGTGGTCGAAGCGCTCACGGGCTGGCCCGGCCTGGGTCCGCTATTCCTGGAAGCCGTGCAGGCCCGCGACTATCCGATTGTTCAGACCATCCTGATGCTGCTGGCGGCGGTGCTGGCGGTCTCGAACCTCGCCGCGGACCTGGTGCTCTACCGCCTCGATCCGCGCATCCGGCTTCCCCATGAAACGTAATCTCCCGATCGCCGTCCTGGCCGTGCTGGTCGCGCTGTCGATCGCGGGCCCCGTTCTGGCGCCGGAGAATCCGCTGCAGCAGCATCGGGAGATCGCCAACGCGGCGCCGAGCGCGCTGCACTGGCTGGGAACGGACGATTACGGCCGCGACGTTTTCTCGCGATTCCTGGCCGGCGCAAACTGGTCCGTGCTGGCGGGGGCGTTGGCTACCGCGCTGACCTTGCTCATCGGGGGTCTGGCTGGAGGCATCGCAGGGTTCAAGCGTGGATGGACCGACCAGATCCTCATGCGCCTGGGCGATCTGGTCCTCTCGCTGCCGTGGCTTTACGTGCTGATCGGCCTGCGCGCCGTGCTGCCGTTGAGCATGAAGCCGCGGGTGGCCGTGGCCGCTATGCTGGCCCTCATCGCGCTGGTGAGTTGGGCGCGCCCGGCCCGGCTGGTGCGCGGCCTGGTGTTGAGTCTCTCGGAGCGCGGGTATGTCGAGGCGGCGCGCGGGTTTGGCGTGCCCGGATTCACCATCTTCCGGAGGCACGTGCTGCCCGGAACGTGGGGAGTGCTGACTGTCCAGGCGCTGGTGCTCTTTCCCCGTTTCGTGCTCGCGGAAGTCACGCTTTCCTTCCTGGGACTGGGCGTCGGAGAGCCCGATCCGAGTTGGGGAGGGCTAATCCTCGGCCTGAAACAGGCCTATCTGCTTCCCGAACAATGGTGGCGCCTGCTGCCGATCTGCCTAATGATTCCGCTCTTTTTGACCTGTGCTATTGCGGTCCGGCGATTCCGGGCTTCATTATAGACATAAGCTAATGCGCTCGGTTTGCAGTGACGCACTGGGATACGCGCTGATTGCGCTCGGTCTACTAGTGTCGCCGGGCTACAGCGGGGAACGGCCCATCCGAGGCGGCGTCCTCCACGTGGCACTGCGGGCCGAGCCCAAGACGTTCAACCCGGTGATCGCGATCGACGCGCCATCGCGGGACGTACTGCGGCGGATCCACGCGGACCTGATCGGCATCGACCGGTCCACCCAGAAGACGGTCCCTGCGCTGGCGGAAACATGGTCGCAGTCACCGGACGGAACCAGGTACACCCTGAAGCTCCGCCGCGGCGTGCGGTTCTCGGACGGAACGCCGTTCACCGCGGATGACGTGGTCTTCTCCTGGTCGGTATATCTGGATGAGAAGGTTCGCTCGCCCCAGCGCGACCTCCTGATGATCGACGGGCAGCCGATCGTATGCGTCCGCAAGGATGCCTTCACGGTGGAGTTCGTGTTGCCCAAGCCGTATGCGGCAGCCGAGCGATTGTTCGATTCGGTGGCCATGCTACCGCGGCACCTTCTGGAGCCCCAGTGGAAGGCGGGCAAACTGCGGGACACCTGGGCGGTGGGCACGGCGCCCGCGGAAATCGCCGGCTTGGGCCCCTTCCGATTAAAAGAGTACCGGCCCGGAGCCGCGGTCCTGCTGGAGCGGAATCCGTATTATTGGCGGCCGGCGCCGGAGGGCGGCAGCCTCCCGTATCTGGACGGTATCGAGTTCAGCATCCTCACCGACGAGGAGGTGCAACTGGCACGCTTCGTTTCGGGCGATCTCGATGTCCTGAACCGGCTGAGCATGAAATCGATTTCCTACTTGCAGAGCAAGGGCGCGGCGGTCACCGATCTCGGGCCGGGCCTGGAATACAACTTTCTGTGCTTCAACCTCTCGCCGCGAAGTTCGAAGCTGGCCTGGTTCGGCTCGCGTGAGTTTCGCGCCGCGCTTTCCGCCGCCACGGACCGGCAGGCCATGGCGCACATCGTATACCACGACAGAGCCACGCCCTTGTGGGGCAACGTCACGCCCGGAAACCTGCTCTGGTACGACAGCCGGCTGCCGCACCCGGCACGCTCGGTGACGCAAGGCCGCGACCAACTGCGCAAGGCCGGATTCCGCTGGAACGCGGAGGGACATCTGGTCGATGCCGCGGGCGCGCCGGTGGCATTCTCGATCCTGGTTTCCAGCAGCAGCCCGGAGCGGTTGCAGATGGCCACCATGCTCCAGGCCGACTACGGCGAACTCGGAATCGCCGTCACGATCGCTCCGCTCGAGTTTCGCTCGCTTCTGGCTCGCGTAGTGGACACGCAGCAGTTCGATACCGTGCTTCTCGGTCTCGGCGGCGGCGACGCCGACCCCAACGCGGAGCAGAACGTATGGCTGTCTTCCGGCGGCATGCACCTGTGGAATCCCAACCAGACGCAGCCGGCCACGGCTTGGGAAGGCGAGATCGACCGCTTGATGAAGCGGCAGATGGTGACCCTCGATGGCGGCGAGAGGAAGAAGTTGTACGACCGCGTTCAGGAGATCGTGGCGGAGCAATTGCCGATGATCTTCCTGGTGAGCCCCTCTGTAGTCGTTGCGCAGCGAGGGGACGTTGGCAACTTCCGACCGGCGCTGCTCGATCATTTTACCCTTTGGAACGCCGGCGAGCTTTTCTTGCGGAAGCGCGGGGCTGATGGTCGATGACCTTCAAAAAGGCGCTCGAGACCTGGCCGGACGATCGCTTGGTTCGTGAATGCCTGGAAGGCAACAACGCCGCCTGGGCTGCATTGATCGACAAGTACCGGCGGCTGGTGGCGTCGATCCCTCTCAAGTATCAGCTTGCTCCGGACGATGCCGCGGATGTTTTCCAGCAGGTCTGGATCGACTTGTACCGCGATCTGGGGCGCCTGGAGCGCGTGGAGGGCTTGCGATCGTGGCTCATAACGGCCGCCGCTCGCCGCTGTCTCCTGTCGAAGAAGCGCCAGCAGCGAAACGTGCCGATCGATGACCTCGAGCACGACCTGGCCGATCGTGCGCCGGATGCCGCCGCGATCCATGCGGAAGCCGAGCGCGAGCAGATGATTCGCGAGGCCATGCAGAGCCTTTCCCCCAGGTGCCGCAAACTGGTAGAAATGCTGTTCTTCGAAGATCCCCCTCGCCCTTATCTGGAGGTGGCCCGCACGCTTGGACTGGCCCAGGGCTCCATCGGCTTCATACGTGGCCGCTGTCTGAGTAAGCTGAAAACAGCGCTTGAGGAAGCCGGACTGTGAACACGGAGCGCGGAGATTGGCTGGAAGCTCTGGCCGAAATCGAGGATGAGGCGGAACTCGGCGCGCTCCTGTCCCGCGCCGGGTCGTCACTGCCCCCGGATGCCCCGGCGGCTCTGCATGCCGGAGTGCTCGAAGCGCTGTACCGCGATCGGCCGCGTGCGTTGCGCCTCAACCAGGCCGTGCGGAAGGTGGCGGAATTGCGCGGGGATACCCTATCCCGGGCCTGGGCCTTCCGCTCGCAGGGCCACTGCAGCCATGTCGGCGGGGACTACGAAAAGGCAGTCATCGCCTATGGAACCGCCGCGGCCCTGTTCGACGAAGCGGGAGCGGAGACCGAGCTCGGGCGCACCCTGTTGGGCGGACTACAGGCGCTGATCTTTCGCGGAGAGTACGAAGAGGCGCATCGGTGGGCCGCGCGCGCGGAGACCATCTTCCACCGTCATCGGGATGTGCTGCGCCTGGCGCGGCTCGATTCCAACGTAGGGAATATCTTCTTCCGGCAGGACCGTCCGAGAGATGCGCTGGCCCGATATCAACGCGCTCTGGAGGGCTTCGAAGCCGCGGGCGAGCCGTACGATGTCGGCGCCGCACTCAGCAACCTCGCGGTCTCCTACACCAACCTGGGACAGTTTCCGGAGGCGCTCTCGCACTATCGGAGAGCGCGCGAGCATTGCGAACGGCACGGCTTGGCCAACCTGGTGGCGCGGGCCGACTACAACATCGCCTATCTCTTCTATCTCCGCGGCGACTACACGGAGGCGCGCAGGCTCTACCAGATCTCGCGCGAGCGCGCCCAGGCGGCGGGCGACAGGTATCACAGCGCCCTCTGCGATCTGGACGAAGCCGAGATGTATCTGGAGCTGAACCTCATCCGGGAAGGCGAAAGGCTGGCCCAGCGGGCGGCAGACGGCTTTGGCGCGCTGGGAATGCCTTACGAGCAGGCCAAGGCGCTGGTGAATCTGGCGGTCGCCGCCAGCCAGCAGCGTAATTACCGCGTAGCGGGCCGGAGCCTGATCGACGCCCGCCGCCTGTTCCAAAAGGAACGGAACCAGGTCTGGCCGGCGATCGCGGATCAATTGCGCGCCGTGCTGGCGTTTCACGAAGCTCGCTTCGAGCAGGCCCGCCGGCTGAGCGCTTCGGCCTGGCGCACCCTGACTCGAACCATGGTGCCGGGCCGCGCCGCGCATTGTCAGATCCTCCTGGCACGCCTATGGCTGCGGGCCGGCAATGCCGACCGGGCGCGCGCCATCAGCCAGGAGGTTGTGGAACGTTTGGGAGAGGATCTCTCCCCTTCGCTCCGCTTCCATGCCAACCTGCTACAGGGCGAGATCGACGAAATGCAGGGCCGCTGGGAAAAAGCGCTGGAATCGTACGAGGCGGCGCGGCGCGAGGTGGAGGACCTGCGCGGGCGTGTCGATGCCGAAGACCTGCGCATTTCCATTCTCCAGGACAAACTGGCAGTGTATGAGGGGCTGGTGGCGCTGTGTCTGGATTCGCCCGCGGCCGCGAAATCCGGGGGCGCCCACCGCGCTCTGCTCCTGATCCAGCAGGCCAAGTCGCGCAGCCTGGCAGACCGCCTGGCCGCCGCCGCCGACATCTTCGATGAGGCACAGAATGACGTGACCAGTCTCGACTGTCTGCGTCGCGATCTGAATCTGGTCTACCGCCAGATGGACCTGGCGGTTCTCGCGAACCAGCCGCCCAGCCCCAATCGCACGACCGCGCTGCGAGAAAGAGCGCGCGAGCTGGAAGCCCGCCTGACCGAGTGGAACAACCGCCCCCATTCGGCCGATTCCGGGTGGCTCCGCGCGCGGCCCAACGATATTCCGGACTTGCAGTGCGTTCTGCGCGACGGCGAAATCCTGCTGGAGTACTACGAGGCTCGCGGCATCTTATACCTTTTTCTGCTGAGCCGCGACGGCCTGGACGTAGCCCGGCTTGGCTCCTCCGCGCCAGTGCATCGCGCCTTGAAACTGCTGCACTTCCAGTTGGGGAAATACCGCTGGGCCAGGCCGCCCGCAACGCAGGCTGGGACCGGTCTCGATGCCGCGTCCCATCACTTCCGCGAGCTATACACTCTCCTGCTGGCGCCGGTAGAGGACCGGCTGTCCGGCTACAGGCACCTGATTATCGCGCCACACCGTGACCTGCATGGGCTACCCTTTGCGGCCTTGCACGACGGGTCGCGCGCCCTGATCGACCGGTTCACGCTGTCGGTTTGTCCCAGCGCCGGCGTGCTGTCGCGCTGCCGCGAGCGAAGCGCCCGGCCTGCCCGGGGCTCGGTGGTCATGGCGGTGCCGGATGTGTTGACGCCCCGCATTGAGGAGGAGGCAACCCTCGTCGCCCGTATGCTCCCCGATGCCGAACTGCTGCTCGGCGATGCCGCCTCGCTCGAGGCCTTCCACCGGCACGCGCCCGGATCCCGCATCCTCCACCTGGCGGCGCATGGCATTTTCCGCAGCGACAACCCCATGTTCTCCGCCCTCCAGTTGGCCGATTCGCGGCTCAGCATGATCGATTTGAACCGGCTGTCCTTGAATGTCGAACTGCTCACGCTGAGCGCTTGCAGTACCGGACGGACGGTTGCCGTGGGCGGAGATGAACTCCTGGGGCTAATGCGCGGATTCCTGCAGGCGGGTGTGCGCAGCCTTCTGGTATCGCTCTGGGATATCGACGATGCCTGCACCAAGGAGTTCATGTGCAGTTTCTACCGGGAGGTGGGCCGCGAGTCTTCACTGGCCGCCGCCGTTCAGGTGGCCATGCGCGAGATCCGCGAGCGTTATCCCCACCCCTACTTCTGGGCTCCTTTCCTGCTGATTGGTGAGCCCGGAAGCCTAAGTCATGCTGAGACGGCGAACTAGAAAGTAATCGTCCGGCTATATTTTTCTAGGGCGTGCCACGCCCTAACAGTTGAACAAGTGCGAATCGGTGAGGAGGGTCCCCTTGAAGTCACGGAAGCGTCATTCCGAAGCGCAGCATTTCAACGACGAGCTTTGGGCTGACTTTGCGCGCAATATCGGAAGTGAGGAAGTCCGGGCCGAACTGCAGGCCCACCTCGATGCAGGATGCGAACGCTGCAGGGGGACCGCGAATCGTTTCCTCGCCCTAGCCAGCTTCGCACTAACCGAGCGAGCGCTGGCCGTCCCGCAGGAGTTAGTCGAACGCGCGAAGAAGATCGCCGCTAGTGTGCCTTCGCCATCCGGATGGATTGAGAATCTAACTGTGATCGTCGGGCATCTAATCGAGTCAAGGCCGCTAGACTGGCAACCCGTGGGCGTGCGAGCCAGGGCTGGGAACGCCGGGCCGTCCGGCGCTCACCTGAAGTTCCGCGCCGCCGACTATGCGGTGTACCTGAAGGTCGAACCGGCGCTGGGTGGCGAGGAAGTCGAGATCGTAGGCGAGATAGCCAGAGAAGGGCAGCAGGAGGGGAGCTTGGAAGGGATCCCGGTGCAGATGGTCTCGCGAGGCCGGGTCTTCAGCGAGTCGGCCACCGACCGGTTTGGAGAGTTCCTCATCACCGGGTCCCCGCTCCGTAAGAACTTCACCTTGCGACTCGCGCTGAGAGACCGTGGACAGCGGATCGACCTTCGCCTGGGATCCCTGTCGCACGTCGGCATGCTCGGAGAAGAGACATGAGGATTCTGGGGACAGGTATCGCGAAGCATCTGGGAGCATGCTGCCTGCTGGCAACTGCGCTTGCGGCCAACCCGCTTTTGGCCGGTGTGTCGGACTACATTGTCGAGACCACGCCCGACACCCCAATCGGTTTTCTTGCAGCCAAGTACGGGCTCAACGTCGTCGGTTCGGCCAGCACCCCGCAGGGCACCTATTATTCCGTCAATGCCGCAACCGGGTTGTCGGCCGGCGACTGCTCGAATCTGGCTTCCGAGCCCGGCGTTCTCGATTTGGAAGCCAACTCGACCGTGAATTCCGCGGAAGCCGATCTCTCAACGCCGTCCCCCGCGCCGCTGCAGGGGCTTGGCGACCTGTTCGCTAGTCTAGCGACGGTCCAATACAACGGCAGTACGGTGCTTGCGACGTACGTCAACCAGCCCGGCATGCAGATGATCGAGTTGGGCGCTGCGCAGTCGTTGTTTGGCGCCGGTTCGGCCACCATCGCCATTATCGACACCGGAGTCGATCCGGACCACCCGGCGCTTGCCGGTGCGCTGGTGCCGGGTTACGATTTCACGCGCGACACCGCCGGTTCGGCCTCGGAGTTGCTCGACCTGGACGCGCCCGTAGCCGGCGCGGTCCAGCAGTCAAACACGATACCGGTCGATGCCAAGCAGTTCGCACTGGCGCTTAGGCAATCGACGGTGGAGATTCTCGACCAGAACACGGTGGCGGTGCTGGGTGGCGGCAACTGGCCTGCCTTCTTCGGACACGGAACCATGGTCGCCGGCCTCGTTCACCTCGTCGCGCCGGGCGCAAGAATCATGCCGCTCAAGGCGTTTCACGCGGACGGCTCGGCCTCGGTCTTCGATGTCGCCAGGGCCATTCGCTACGCGGTGGACAACGGAGCCGACGTGATCAGCATGAGCTTCGCCTACCCGGCGCCGTCGCCGGATCTCCAGGCTGCCATCGCATACGCGACAGGCAACGGCGTGATCTGCGTCGCCTCCGCGGGCAACACCGGCACGGAGACGGTAATGTACCCGGCCGGCTACTCGCACGTGATTGGGGTTGGTTCGGTGAACTTCTCCGACCTCCGCAGCCCGTTCAGTAACTCCGGCAGGTCCGTTGACACCGCGGCGCCGGGCGAAGCCCTCGTGACTCTCTTCCCCGGCGGGAACTATGCCGCCGTGTGGGGCACTAGTTTCAGTTCCGCCCTCGTGGCCGGAGCCGCCGGCCTGATGAAGAGTGTCCACCCGAATCTGGGTTTCTGCGACATTCAGAATGCCCTGAATGCCGGCGTCCCCATAGATCAGGAAATGGAAATCGGGCACGCGCGCTTGGATCTGGTGCGGTCGCTCGGGGTCCTTCAGCCTCCGATGTGAGCGGGCCGCCCCGTTCGACCGCGGCCTCCAATCAGAACTCGAAAGTCAGACCGCTGAACACCGAGCGCCCCATGCCGGAAACCTGCGTTTTCCCGGTCTTGTCGCCGATCCAATACCGCCCGCCCAGCGGCAGGGCGTAGTTCCTGTTGGTGAGGTTGTCGACCCCCGCGTCGAGCCGGATCGCGGTGGCCTCGGCCAGCTTCCACCGGTAGCCGGAGCGCAGGTTGAGCAGCGCATAACCCGGCGTGCGCAACTCGTTTCGAACGGCCTGCACATCCGTCTTGGCGTCGACTGCCTGAAAATCGAGGGCGGTCGACCACTCCCCGCGGCGGTGTTCCAGTCCCACGGTGCCGTGCACAGGCATCATCTGGTACAGGTTTCCGCCGGTGTCGAGATTCTTGCCGCGTACGTAGCCGAAAACGCCGACCAGAGCGAAGCGGCCCATCCCGGAGCTCTCTCCCAGCGGCGCGCGCCAGGAGACGTCCGCTCCGTATAGCCTCGCCGCGTGATTGGCGAACTGCAGATTGACGAAACCGGACGTGGCGGAGAACCGCGCAGCGGTGCAGCCGTTGCTGCCATCGGCGATCACCGGGCACCGATCCACGTCGATATAGTTCTGAACGCGCGTGTAGTAGGGAGTGACCTTCAGTTCCCAGCCGTCCCTGGCCGCCGAGCGCCAGCCCGCGGTCGCGCTGACCGTGTTAGCCACTTCGGGATTCAGGTTCAGGTTTCCGGTATAGCCGTTGCTGTCGCCGAACCATCCGTTCATCTGCGCCGACATGGCGCTTCGCTTCACCCACAGGTAGCGCTCGTAGATACTGGGCGAGCGGGTCTTTCGCGCGTAGCCGAACTCGATCATCCTGCCGGCGCGCGGCTCGTAGCGGGCCACCGCGGTCAAATCCAGGTTGATGTCCTGGCGGGCGTGGTCGAGCGCGTTGAACTGGGCGGCGTCGGCCGCGTAGGCCGCGCTCCCCGTGGTGGTGGTCGAACTGTTGTAGCCCACCACGTTGCCGGCGTTCATCCGCACCAGTTCGCCCCGGATGCCGATCATTTCCGTCCATCCCCTGCCACGCCGGGTTTCCCATTCGGCATAGGTTCCGAACCGGTTCCTCCTGCCGTCCCGCACGTTCCATAGAGTATCCGGCCCCATGTTGCCGACCTTGGTGGACACCGGCGGCCACCAGTCGTCCAGCGTGAAGCGGCGGAATTCGGCGCCGACATGCAGAGTGTCGCGGCTCGACAGGGGAATCTCGGCCTCCACAATGGAGCCGATGTTAGCGCCTCGGGTCTCCATGGGCATGTTCATGCCAGGGATCTTGTCCCGGAGTATGTTCATTTCGTGCCGCGTGTTCTCGTAATAGCCACGGGCATTGAGTTCGCCCCAGGCGAAGGCGCCGGAGTAACCGGCATTCGCGAACTTTGCGTCATTGCGAGTCATGTCCATGCGCGCGTTCGCGAAGCCCTGCTGGGGGATGTGCTGGTAGCCGGCATCCAGAGTGAAGAGATTGCTGCCCCGGCGCACGCCCAGTTCCAGAGCATGATTCTGGGTCTCGTAGAAGGTCGATTTGACCATCGCGCCGGCGCCGTTCTTGTAGTCATTCGCGTTCACATACGAGCCCGTGTAGCCGATCCGGAAGTTCTCCGTTGCGCCGGACAACCACGCGTTGCCGCCATTGACCACGCCGTTGGTGCGGTGGAAACCCGAGAGCCCTCCGTGCACCGAAACGCCCTGCCCAGCGGCACCGAATTGCGGAGCCGCCGTTTCGATGGCAATCGTGCCGCCGATGTTGTCGCCGCCCTGGCTGACCGGCGCGATTCCCCGCCATGACCCTCACCGATTCCACACCCGCCGGGCTCAGGTAGGAGGTGGGCGGATTCATGTGGTTTGAGCAGGCGGACACGATGGTCATGCCGTTGATCAGAACGTTCAACCGATCGTCGGCCAGCCCGTCGAGCACGGGCAGGCTCGATACACCCCCACCCGCCTGCAGCGACAGGCCGGGGAGGTCGCTGAGCAACCCGGCAGTGTCACTGACCCTCGCACGCGCTGGAACAATGGCGTCCTCACCCACGGCCTCCACCGGCCCGGTCACCTCCACGACGGTCTTGCTCTGACCGACAGCCAGCGCGAAATTGGCCTTTGTTACCTGGCCGGAAGCGACCGTGACGTCCTCGCGGGTCGATTCCGCGAAGCCCGGCGCCGCCGCCGTCACCCGATAGGTGCCGGGCGGCAGGCCGTCGAACGCGAACCCACCGAGGCGATCCGACACTGACGCACGAGTCAGTCCGGATTCGAGGTTCGCGACGACAATCCTTCCGCCCGGCACGACTGCCCCCGACGGGTCGCTCAAAACGCCCGCAATGCGCCCTGCCGCAGGCTGAGCCCATGCGTTCGTTGCTGAGGCGATTACAGAAACGGCAACCAGAATCAGGTCACGAAGCCGTCGGGTCCCCATCTTCCCTCCCCGGGATTAACTATCGTTAAGGTCCAACAGGCCCGATTATATTCTAGGAATGGTGAATCGCGTCTGTGGCAATTTGTCGCAGCCATCGTGCGGCGCGAAGGGACGGCCGGTGGGCGGCCGTCTGCGACAACGGCCTGCCGCTACTTCTCGACGCCGCGGCGCAAGTTCATCGTCGCCGGCGCGCCGGGGACACGAGCAACTGGCGCCTCGACCGCTGGTCGCCGCTGATCCTGCTGGACGCGCGTGGGTCTGGATTCAGGTCGTCGCCCCAGGTGCTGCCACGGCCCAAGGTGCTGCAAACACAGCCCGAGAGCCAACAGCCCGTGGTGTGATCCTGAGGCGCACAGCAGTGCGAACTTGCTTATCGGCACAGGTGGTGGTGGGCCCTAGTACCACTAAGACCTTAATCTCAATTAATTTTGGTTTACAATCCGGCCTGAAAGTAGTATTGTGAGTGTCTGGGTGACCCCTAGCCATGGGGCGCGGAGAGTAACTGAGCAGGAGGCGTACATGAAGGTCCAGAAGAAAAACCTGACGCGGTTTGCCTCGCTTTCGGCGCTGACTGCGGGCGCTCTCGCGGTCGCGCCCGGGGATGCGCAGGCAGCTGTGATCTACACTGCTTTGCCTAACCCCGTGGTTGGACCCGATGGTGTGGCCTCTTACTCCATCAATCTACCGGGCACGGCGGTGCTCTCAGCTACCTTTCAACACTTCACGGTGACATCTATTGGTCAGCGGTGGGCTGCGTACCTTCGGCAAGGGGCGGGGACAGTCGCCATCAAGGACGTTGACGTCACCACTACTAACATAGAGCACGTGCTCATTGTTGACGCCGGGAAGAACTGGGGCACTGGTGTGCCCGGCGCCGCTGACGCGACCGTCGGAGTTGCAAGCCGGGTCACGTCCTACGGCAGCGGCTTTTTCTACGGTAACGGCCCGTTCGACCACAAATACGCCCTGTTCAGCTTCGACAACGGCGGCACCACCAACTACGGCTGGCTGGAGCTGAGCCTCGCCGTAGATCCGGCCACCGGTCCCAACGTGACGCTGGAAGGGTGGGCGTACGAGGACAGCGGCCGCTTCATCAACGCGGGGGACACCACCGGCGCCGGTGCGGTGCCAGAACCCTCGTCGTTCGCACTGCTCGGCTTGGGGGCCCTGGCCCTCGGCGCCACCGGAGTGCGGCGCTGGCGGAAAGCGCGTAAGGCGGCGTAAGCAGAACAGACGCGGTACGGCAGTATGAGTCGTCTTCTGCTGGTCGGCTGGGATGCCGCCGACTGGAAAGTCATCGAACCCCTTCTCGCCCGAGGAGAAATGCCCCACCTCGCCAGAGTACTGGCAGAGGGCGTGCGCGGCAATCTGGCTACCATCTATCCCCCGCTGAGTCCGATGGTGTGGACGTCTATCGCTACCGGCAAGCGGCCCTACAAGCATGGAATCCATGGATTCACGGAACCGCTCCAGGACGGGATGGGCGTGCGGCCGGTCAGCAATCTTGGCCGGACCACCAAAGCGGTCTGGAATATCCTCAACCAGAATGGCAAGCGCAGCATCGTAGTAGGGTGGTGGCCCTCGCACCCGGCGGAGCCGATCCGCGGGGCGATGGTCTCGAACCACTTCCCTCTGTCCACAAGTCAGGATCCCGGCGCGGCGATGGCTCCAGGGACGGTGTGGCCGCAATCCTGGGCTGCGCGTCTCGCCGAGCTCAGGATTCACGGAATGGAGATTACCGGCGACATCTTGCGGATGTTCGTTCCCGACTTGGGCGAGGTGGACCAGGAGAAAGACAAGAGCCTGCACGACCTGGCCGGGATCATCGCCGAAACCATGAGCGTTCACGCGGCGGTCACGGACCTGATCGAGAACGAGCCCTGGGATTTCGCCGCGATCTATTACGCCGGCATCGATCACTTCTCACACCGGTTCATGCGCTACCACGCGGGAAAAGGCCCGGCCAGGGGCGGCACTTCTCCCGATGTCTTTCGGGACATCGTTGTCAACGCGTACCGGTATCACGACGTCATGCTGGGGCGCCTGCTGGCGCTGGCGGGACCGGAGTGCGCGGTGATGGTCCTCAGCGACCACGGATTCCAGTCGGACCGGCTGCTGCCGGACTACATTCCGCCCGAGGCCGCTGGGCCCGCCGTCGAGCATCGTCATTTCGGGATCTTCGCGCTGCGCGGGCCCGGGGTATTGCGGGGCCAGAGGGTCTACGGCGCAAGCGTGCTCGACATCGCGCCGACGGTGCTGCACCTGTTTGGCCTGCCGACCGCCGGTGATATGGACGGCAAGGTTCTGATCAACGCCTTCGAGGACCGCCGGATGCCCCAGGCGATTCCGAGCTGGGACGAGGTTCCCGGCGAGGACGGCCGGCACGCCCCCGAGCAGCAGTACGACGGCGTCGCCGCGGCGGAATCGCTGAAGCAACTGGTGGCCCTCGGTTACATCGCGCCGCTCGATCAGGACGCGAGCAAGGCCGTGAACGGTTGCGTAACGGAGAACCGGTATAATCTGGCTCGCGCGTGGATGGACGGCGGCCGCCCCGATATGGCGGCCGGCATTCTGCGGGAACTTCTCGCCAAGGACCCTGAGCAGGGCCGCTACTACGAGCACCTCTTCCAGTGCCTATTGGTGCAGGACGCGCTGGCGGACTGCGCGCAATTGCTGGAGTCCTTCGATCGCGCCTGCGCCGGCTTTGTGCCGAGGGCGGCCGAGGAATTGAAGCGGCGGCTTGCGGCAGCCGGGGAAGAGAGCCTGGCGCAGCGGCCCGAGGCGGAAGCCCGCAAGGAGAGCTACGAGCGCCGGGAGTTGGCGCAGAAGGCGAACGGCTTCGCGACAGAGCGAATGATCATGCGGTGCCGCCTCGCCGTGAGGCGGGCGGACAAGCCGGACGAGAAGGAGGCCGCCCGCGCTCTGCTTCAGGAGTTGGCGTCCAAGAGCAAACTGCGCGGTCCCCTGGCCCTGTTCCTTGCGGAGAGTTTTGCGGCGCTCGGCGACGGCGAAAGGGCGCTGGAGTTCGTGCGCCGCGCGCGGCGTACAGACCCCGAGAACTGGCAGGCCATCACCCTGGAGGCACGCATTCACCACGCGGCCCTACGCCACGCCGAAGCCGTGAACTGCGCGATCGAGTCGCTGTCGCTGGTCTATTTCCAGCCAACTCTCCACTACGTACTGGGGCTCTCGCTGCGCCACCTCGGCGACGAGGAGCGCGCGGCGGACGAGTTTCGCATTGCCTTGAGCCAGGCGCCCGGGCTGGCCGTGGCCCACGACGAGTTGAGCAAGATCCTGCGCCAGAACCGCGAGATCGGCCAGGCCAGCCTGCACATGGTGCGGGCCGCCGCTCTGCGCAAGCAAGCGAAGAAGCGGCGCGCAGACCGCGCGACCCGCAAGAAGGAGCTTGAGAGGATTCCTCCTTCCGGCCTGCCGGCGTTCGATCGCGGAGCCGCTTCCCCTCCCGCGGACCGCTCGCGGGTGGTGACGGTGGTCTCCGGGCTCCCGCGCAGCGGCACGTCCATGATGATGCAGATGCTGGCGGCCGCGGGACTGGCCCCATACACCGATGGCCAGCGGCAAGCGGACGAGGACAATCCCCGCGGCTATTTCGAGCACCAGCAGGCCACTCGTTTGCACCAAGACCATTCCTGGATTCCGGAGGCTCGCGGCAAAGCAGTCAAGATCGTCGCCCAGTTGCTGCCCCATCTTCCGGCAGGCGAGGAATACCGCGTGATCTTCCTGCATCGCAACCTGGAAGAAGTGGTCGCATCGCAGCGGGCGATGCTCGAGCGCCTGGGGCAGGCGGGCGCGAAGCTGGACGACCGGGAACTCATGCGTGCCTACACCCAGCAACTGGTCCGGCTGCAGGCCTGGCTCAACAAGAGGCCCGAAATCCAGGTGTTGAGCGTAAACTACGGAGCCGCGATTCACGATCCGGCCGGGACCGCTTCGAAGCTGGCGGGGTTCCTCGGAGAGCCGTTTGACATCGCCGCGGCGCAAGCGGCTGTGGACGCCTCCCTGCGCCGCCAGCGGGTGCCCGACCCGCCAGAGCCCGCCTAGGCTACCTGTATCTAGCTGAAAAAAGTTATACTTTGGTCTCGTCCCCCACTGCCAGCGTCGGCGCTCCGGGTGCGTAAAATAACCCATTGACATTTAATCCTTACAAGACTTTAATATTACAATAGGTCAAATTAAGGTTTGTACAGGATTGGAAGTAAGCCGAAAGGCCGTGGCGTGCGCAGCCGCAGGGCGACGCCACGGCGGACGTGGGAACACAGGCCCGGCCGCCGATGCGTCCGGCAGATTTTCATCGCAGCAGCAGAGAGCCGAGGAGCTTAAGAGATGTTTAAACACAAGCACATATGGATGTTTCTCTGTCTAGGACTTGTGTGCGGATTTCAGTTTGGGCACGGACAGAGCAACACCAACCCTGGAACCGGGCAGCCGGGCCTGATCAAGCAGGCCAAGCGCCAGGCAGCCAGGGCCGCCGCGGTCGCCGCGGCGCCGCACACGAAACGCACTACCAAAAGGTTCGCCGGCATCAACCCAGCCACCGCGAACCTGAGTCCGCTGTCCAAGGGGACCGGCTTTTCCCCGATGGCGCAACTCATGGCAGGGCCAATCGACTACTTCGGAGTGGGCAACTTTGCTAACAGCCCGCTGCCCCTACTCAACGCCAACGGAACCATGACCGGCGGAATGAGGAAGTTCGTAGATATGCTGCCCGGCATCTGCGGCGTTTCGCCGTGGAGAGCCGCCGGCCAGACGGTTGGAGGCACCAACAACCTGGGTCAGTGCATACCCCTGGCAAACGCGGACAACACAACCTTCCCGGGCAGCGACTACTACCACATCGGTGTGAAGTCGTATGCCCAACAGATGCACACCGACCTCCCGGCACCTACGTCCCTGTGGGGCTACCGGGATCTTAATACGGCGACGCCGGTGAGTCAGTATCTCGGGCCGATGATCGTGGCCACGCACAATCGGCCGGTTCGCTTGCTATACGAAAACCTGCTGACGCTAGCGGATACCCATCCACTCCCGGTGGACACCTCTTACATGGGAGCCGGGATTGTGAATGGGACAGTGAACGGCAACCTGGTCAGCCAAATGGCTTCGACCAGGCGATCCACCATCCACCTGCACGGCGGCGACACTCCATGGATCAGTGATGGCACGCCTCACCAATGGATCACTCCCGCGGGCGGCGACGGGCAACCGAACGCCTTGGGCTTTTCGAAAGGCTACAGTTTCGCCAACGTACCCGACATGGTGGGCACGCCAACCTCGCCGATACCCTCCCCCAGCCTCAACGACGGCAAGGGGACCAATTACTATACGAATCAGCAACCCGGCCAGTTGCTGTTCTACCACGAACACGCTTATGGCCTCACCCGTTTGGGCGTCGAAGCTGGCCTGGCGGCGCCATATCTGATCGTGGATCCGGTCGAGGAAGCCGCCCTCGCGGCAGCCACGGTGCCTGGAACGATCGTCACCAACCCGGCCACGGGTGCGATCATCCCGGCCGCATCCGATCTGAACCACTTCATTCCCCTGGTGATTCAGGACAAGACCTTCGTGCCGGACGCCGTGCCTGGCGGCCAACTGGCCGCTCAGGACCCCACCTGGGATCTCAACTGGGGCGGAGGCGCGGGCGCTCTCTGGTTCCCCCACGTCTACATGCCGAATCAGAACCCGTCCGACATCACCGCCGCCAACGGTTTTGGCCGGTGGGATTACGGCCCCTGGTTCTGGCCGCCGCAGAACCCGTCCACTTTCGTTCCGGGCGGTCTTCCCTATCAATGCACCAGCGCGATCTATGCAACTACGCCACCGGCGTTCCCGCCGCTGATGTGCCCCGGGGTTCCTCAAATCTCCGGCACCCCAGAGGCCTTCCTGGATACTCCGGTCGTCAACGGCACGGCGTATCCGACCGTGCCGGTAGACCCCACGGCTTACCGGTTCCGGATGTTGAGCGTGGGTAACGACCGGTCGTTCGACCTCCAGCTTTACGTTGCGCAGCCGCTGAGCATCGGTGTCGCTTATGGCGGCTCGGGTTACACAGCTCCGGTGATCGGCTTCACGGGCGGCGGCGGAAGCGGCGCTGCCGCGACGGCCGTCGTATCGGGCGGTGGGGTAAGCGCCATTGCTCTGGGAGTCGGTGGCGGAGGCTCTGGTTGCGGCACCACAGCGGTGGCAATCGGCGCGCCTCCTGTTGGCGGCATCACGGCCACCGCGAGCGCGGTGGTAAGCAACGGCACGGTTACCGGCTTCACGATTACCAATCCGGGGAGCGGTTACCTGGTTGCTCCCGTGGTCACCGTTTTCGGCTGCACCGTCGCCCCCACCGCGGTGGCCACCGTGAACAGCCCCGGCATCATCGTGGGCGTCAACGTTACCAATCCGGGCACCGGCTACACCAGCGCTCCGGTGGTCACGGTGACGGATCCGACCGGCGTGGGAGCTATCCTCACGGCGGCGGTCAACACCGAAGTGGCCATGGTTCCGGCAGTTCCGCCGGCGCCGGGCGCCGCTTGCAGTACCCCGAATCCGGTTACGACCCCCGCCTTGAACGTGGGTCTCGCCGGCGCCCTTCTGGACGGCACAGGCAACCCGCTGAACAACACCGGGATGCTGCCGAACTGCTGGCCCTCCACCTGGCCGACCGACGCCCGGGATGGCGGCGTGCCCGATCCGACGACCGCCGGCCCGCCGATGATCCAGATTGGCGGCGATGGTGGACTGCTGCCGCAAGTGGCGGTCATCCCATCGACACCAACCAACTATGAATACAGTCGCCGGAGCATCACGGTCACGAACATCTCCACCCACGGGCTACTGCTCGGACCCGCCGAGCGGGCGGACGTGATCATCGATTTCTCGGCGTACGCCGGGAAGACTTTGGTCATGTACAACGACTCTCCGGCCCCAGCGCCTGCATTTGACCCGCGCTTCGACTACTACACCGGCGACATCGATTACTCGGCCACCGGCGGCGCACCGACCACGATGCCGGGCTATGGACCCAATACCCGCACCATCATGCAGTTCCAGGTGGCTGCCACTCCGGTCAACCCGCTTCCGGCGGTTCCCTTCAGTCTGCCCACTCTGACGGCGGCACTACCGGGCCTTTTCGCGAGCACTGCGAACCAGGTGATCGTACCGGAGACTGCTTATCCGGTTGCGAATGGCGGCTCCGCAACGGATACCTACGTCCGAATTTCCGACACCTCGGTGAACGCGTTCACCGGCGGTCCGATCGGCGGTCTCACGCTCACCAGCGGAGGCTCGGGTTATAGCGCCGCTCCGGCGGTCACCATCTCGGCGCCTACCAACGCTGGCGGAGTTACCGCGACTGCTACGTCGACCCTGTCGCCCACTTCGATCGGCAGCCTTCTGCTGTCGAGCGGCGGCGCCGGCTACACCGACATCCCGACCGTTGCCATCACCGGCGGCGGCGGAACCGGTGCCACGGCCACCGCAACGCTGACTCCCGCGCCTGTGGGCAGCGTCCTGCTGACGGCTGGCGGCTCCGGCTATACGACCCCTCCGACAGTGACCTTCGCGGGCACTGGAACCGGGGCCACCGCTTCCGTTACGTTGGCTGCCAGCGGTCTGGCCAGCCTGGTCTTGACAGCCGGCGGTTCCGGCTACTCGGGGGTTGCCACCGTCGCCATTAGCGGCGGCGGCGGCGGAAGCGGGGCGGCCGGCACCGCGACTCTGGCGCCTGCGGGCGTTTCGAGCGTGACCGTCACGGCCGGCGGCACTGGCTATACGACCGCTCCAACCGTCGCCATTTCCGGCGGCGGCGGGACCGGCGCCACGGCCACCGCGGCGCTTGGGACGACGGGTGTCGCCCGGGCCAACATGACGGCTCAAGGCTTCGGCTATCGGACGGTTCCGACCGTCACAATCGCGGGTAACGGCTGCACGGGGGTGACTGCTACCGCAACCAGGAACCTGCTCGGCAGGATCACGGCGGTCACGATTACCAACCCCGGCAGCGGCTGTACCGCTGTTCCCACGGTCACCTTCACGAGTACCAGCGGAACCGGCGCGGCTGCCACGGCAGTGCTGGCCGGCACTTCAGTTGCTAGCGTGACGGTGACTGCTCCGGGCACGGGCTTTACCTCCCCACCCCCGGTCACCTTCACGGGCGGCGGCGGGAGCGGCGCTGCTGCCACGGCAGTGGTGACTACTTCGGTTGCCAGCCTGACTCTCACCAACCCGGGCAGTGGTTACACCTCTGTGCCGACGGTCGCCATAGTCGGCAACGGCACTGGCGCTGCCGCTACGGCCACCCTGGCAGGTGGTGCGATCACCAGCATCACGCTAACGAACGGAGGGGCCGGATACCTTGCGCCTCCCACGGTCGGCTTCACAGGCGGCGGTGGGACCGGCGGGACTGCGACTGCGACGTTGGCGCCCACTTCGGTTGCCAGCGTCACGCTAACCGCTCCGGGCACAGGCTTCACGTCCCTACCCACGGTCGCCTTCTCGGGCGGCGCTGGGAGCGGCGCGGCTGCCACGGCGGTGTTAACGCCCGCCGCGGTCGCCAGCCTCACGCTCACCAATCCCGGCTCGGGCTACTCGACCATTCCGACGGTGACCATCGCGCCGCCGGTTACGGGGACCACCGCCACTGCGGCGGCCACCGCACCCATGTCTCCGCTGCTGCCTAAGGCCATCCAGGAGCTGTTCACTCTGGATTACGGCCGGATGAACGCCACCCTCGGAGTCGAGCTGCCGTTCACCAACTTCACCACCCAAACCACCATCCCTTACGGCTTCGCCGACCCGCCCACCGAGATATTCAAACCGGGCGAGGTGCAACTCTGGAAGATCACCCACAACGGCGTGGATTCGCATTGGGTCCATGTCCACCTGTTCGACGTCCAGGTGATCAACCGGGTAGGCTGGGATGGCAGCATGCGTCCGCCGGAAGCCAACGAAATGGGCTTCAAGGACGTGCTGCGGATGAATCCGCTGGAGGATATCATCGTCGCGCTACGGCCTTGGACCCAGTCGTTGCCCTTCTCGGTTCCGAACAGCTACCGGCCGCTGCTTGTGACTCAGCCGGCAGGCTATATCTCGACGTATGACTTCACCAACGTCGATCCGAACAACAATCCAGCCGCGGTCATCAACTCCGTGGTGAACTTTGGCTGGGAGTATGTCTGGCACTGCCACCTTCTGGGCCATGAAGAGAACGACTTCATGCGTGCCATGATCCTGGCGGTTGCGCCTCCGCCTCCGGCCATCTCGGCCGCGCAGGCCACGCCCGGCGCTCCGGTTGTGTTGAGCCTCAGCGACACGGGCCTCAACATCACCGGCTTCACGGTCCAGAGGGCCACTGCCCTCGCCGGGCCATGGACCACTCTGGGAACCGCGGTAGCCACCGTCACGCCGACGGGAGCCACCGGTTCCTTCAACGACACGGTCGCCCCGGGAGCGTACTACTACCAGGCGACTGGAAACAATCTGGTTGGCTACACTCAGGTAGCCGGCTATCTGACAACCTCGGCGGATTCGGCGGCATCGACGCCGGCCCCGATTATCGTGCAGTAGCTGCACCTTGCAACGGGGGGAGGGAGCCAATCCCTCCCCCACTTTTAGAGGTCCGTTCTTCTGAAATCATCGTAGGATAATGCTTATGGCAACGCCCGCGAAATTCGCCGCCGGTCTGCTGCTGGCGGTAGGGATCTTCCTGGCTGGCTACGTAGCGAACCGGCGGCCCGCCCCCGGCCCTGCCGCGAGTTCAGCCAAGCACGTTTTGTACTACGCCTGCCCCATGCATCCCAAGTACAGATCGAACTATCCAGGAGAGTGCGGGGCTTGCGGCATGCAACTGGTCGCGGTGTATGCCGGCGATCCCACGAGCCAGGCCGACGCCGCCGTAACCGCGCCCCCTGGGACCGTATGGATCAGCGCCGCGAAACAGCAATTGATCGGCGTCCGCACCGAGGAAGTGCGGCGAGCGACTCTCTCCCGCCCGCTGCGTGTCTCTGGCCGCATCGCGGTGGATGAGGGCCGGTCCTACCGCATCACCGCCGGGGCCGACGGCTGGATTCGTGAGCTGGGAGCGAACCCGGCTGGGACGATCGTCAAGAAGAACGAGATCCTGGCGTCCTACTACACAGCCGCTATCCTTTCCGCCGAGCAGACTTTCCTGTACGCCCTGATCACTAACTCCCAGGTCGAGAGGAAGGATCTCACGACGGGCCCACAGCGCCCGCCAACGACCCTTAGCGTACAGGTGGCCGTCGATACGCTGCGCAACCTGGGCATGAGCGATCGTCAGATCGATGAGCTGCGCCAGACTCATAAAGCGTCGGACCTGGTCTACATCTACTCTCCGGTCGACGGATTCGTGATCGTCCGGAATGTTCTGCCCGAGCAGCGTTTCGATAAGGGCTCCGAGTTGTACCGCATCGCCGATCTCAGCCATGTCTGGGTCCTGGCCGATATCTTCGAGCAGGATCGCGAGTTCGTCAAGCCGGGCGCGCTAGCGACGGTCCGTTATCAGGACCGCCGGTTTGCCGCGCGCATGAGCGATGCCCTGCCGCAGTTCGACCCGCAGTCGCGCACGCTGAGGACCCGCTTTGAACTCGATAACCCCGGATATTTCCTGCGGCCCGATATGTTCGTCGACGTGGAGGTGCAGGTGACGCTGCCGGCATCCGTGACCGTGGCCGACGAGGCGATCCTGGACTCCGGCGAGAGGAAGACCGTGTTCGTCGAGCGCGGAAACGGAGTCTTCGAGCCGCGTGCGGTCCAGACGGGACGGCGGCTCGGCGATCGCGTGCAGATTCTGGGAGGGCTCGATTCCGGCGAGCGCATCGTCGTAGCCGGCAATTTCCTGATCGATTCGGAAAGCCGGCTGAACGTGCCGCAGCAGGCCGCCACACCGGCCGTGCCGCAACCCGCCGGCTCGGAAACCGACCCCGTGTGCGGCATGAATGTGGATCCCAAGGCGCCCGGCGCCATCAAGGCCCAGGTGGGCGGGAAAACCTATTACTTCTGTTCGCCGAAATGCAAGAAAGACTTCGAAGCCAATCCGGGGAAATACCTGGGGAAGACGGCTTCGGCAGGGACCAGAACGGCCGCCCGCCTGAACCTTCCCGACGGCGCGGAAGGCCGTGGCTCGAGGGAGGGGACGCTTTGAGGTTCACGGCGCGACCGCGAGTACTGGTATCCCCGTTGCGGACCGTCTATTCCATTTTTTCGTCTGCCGGCTTAGTCTTGACAAGATGCGGAGGAGAAGTGTCCAAACTTAGATTCATTGCCGTGTTTGCGGTCCTCGCGCTCGCCATCCCGGGTCGGGCGACCGAGCTGATCTTGAATGGGGGATTCGAGAGCGGAGACACCAGCAATTGGCTCCTGGCCGACTCGATCGACTCTCCGGGACTGTTCTCCGTCACCGACGGATTCGGTTCGCCGTTGAATGGGCTTCCGACCGTCGGGCCGGCCGGCGGGTCGTACTACGCGGTCAGCGACCAATACGGCCCGGGAGATCACGCGCTCTACCAATTCTTCACGGTCCCAACGCAATTTGCGCAGATCACGCTGTCCTTCGATATGTTTGTCAACGACTGGCCCCCCGCTCATCAAACCGGCGGTAGCGCCGATCTGTTCCACGCGACAGACAACCCGCTGACCGGCACGCCGATCAAGACCTTCTATTCCTCCGACGCTGAAGTACTGAGCGGCGAGCCCAACCCCTGGGTCACCACGGTCTTCGACCTGACCTCGCTCACTCCGGGCCAAACGTACATGCTTCGGTTTTTCGAGTCCGATTCGCAGGGATTTCTTAACGTGGGAGTGGACAACGTCTCCCTCGACGCGTCAGGCACTATACCCGACTCAGGCGATGTACCCGAACCCAGCACCTTGGCGTTGCTAACCGGGCCCATGATCGGGCTCATGATCTTTCTCCGGCGTTGGAAGAGTGGGAGGAATCGATGAAACGATCGACAATGTGGAAGCGGGTCTGCCTGTTGGCGGGCGCTGCGCTTTGTGCACAGGGGATGTTCGCCCAGGTTAGAAGTTCCCCCCTGGTGGCCAAGAGCAAGGTGGCCGGCGGTTTCATGCGCCCCCACACCTGGGTAGTAGCGGCCCCGGCGGCCGTGCATGGGCCCGGCCAGACCAACTGCGCGAGTGGCTGCTACTACTATCCGGCCGATATCCAAACCGCCTACGCGACGAACTACATCGCCAAGGGGAATGGCGGCGCGGGCATCACCATCGCCATCGTCGACGCTTACCACTACGCGGACGCCGAAAGCGATCTGCATCAATTCTCCGCGCAGTTCGGGCTGCCCGATTGCACGTCCGCCAGCGGGTGTTTTACTCAGGTGAATCAGAATGGCGGTCCGGCGGGCGGTGCAAGCGACCCCGCTTGGGCGGTCGAGGTAGATGTCGACCTCCAGTGGGCCCACGCCATCGCGCCCAAGGCGCACATCCTGCTGGTCGAAGGCGCCGACAACTCGTTCGAGAGCCTGATGGCGGCGGTCGAGTACGCGCGACTGAACGCGGACGTGGTGTCGAATAGTTACGGGACGGACGAATTCGCCGAACAGACGACCTACAATCCTTCCTTGGCCGGCTCTCCGGTGCCGATTCTCTTCTCATCCGGGGACAGCGGAGCATCCGCCTCGTGGCCGTGCACCAACCCGAACGTGGTCTGCGTCGGCGGAACCAGCCTGCTTGAAACCAGCACCGGCTATCGCGCGAACGAAAAGGGGTGGGCCTTCAGCGGCGGCTCCTGCAGCACGATCGAAGGCGCCCCGTTGTTCCAGAACACCTACAGCACGGCCGCCTGCGGAACGTGGCGCGGCGTACCGGATGTGGCTGCGATCGGGGACACGACCACGGGCGTGATCGTCTACCTCGGGCCGTTGCCGGCCGGCGCCGGGAGCCCGGGCCTGTATATCGGTGGTGGAACCAGCGTCGGTCCTCCCATCGTCGCCGGGCTGATCGCCAATATTGACGCCGCCCGGGTGACCGCGGGCAAGCCGAAACTGACTCAGAGCCTCGGCCAGCATCTTTACCAGGGCGCCGCGAACCCCCTCTACCGGTATCGATACTACGACGTCACGGTGGGAAACAACGGCTATCCCACAGCCACGGGTTGGGACCGCGTGACCGGACTCGGAGTGCCCTTGGGGCCGTCCCTGGCCGCCTACCTGGTGAGCCTTCCCTGAAGGCCAGACGCTGGGCGATGTGAACGGATGTCGAGTCCCGCACAAGCGCGCCCGTAAGAAGGGAGCCGAATGATCGACCGTATTATTGAGTTTTCCGCCAAGAACCGGTTCCTGGTGATCATGCTGGTGGCGGGCGCCGCCCTGCTCGGCTGGTCGTCGATGCACAAGGTCCCGCTGGATGCGATTCCCGATCTCAGCGACACGCAGGTGATCGTCTATTCCCGCTGGGACCGCAGCCCCGATATCGTCGAAGACCAGGTCACCTATCCCATCGTCACGGCCATGCTCGGGGCGCCGAAGGTCAAGACGGTGCGCGGCCTCTCGGATTTCGGCTACTCCTACGTGTACGTCATCTTCGAGGACGGCACGGATATGTACTGGGCGAGGTCGCGCACGCTCGAATATCTCAACCGCGTGCAGGGCCGGCTGCCCCAGGGAGTCAACACCGAGATCGGCCCCGACGCCACCGGCCTGGGGTGGATTTACCAATACGCGCTGGTGGACACCTCGGGCCGGCACAGCCTGGCCGAACTCCGGTCGATACAGGACTGGTACCTGCGGTATCACCTCTCCGTCGTGCCTGGAGTGGCCGAGGTGGCGCCGCTGGGCGGTTACAGCATGCAGTACCAGATCAATGTGGACCCCAACCGCCTGCTGGCGTACGGCATTCCGATTACCCGCGTGGTGGACGCCGTGCGCGCCAGCAACAGCGAGACCGGCGGCCGGCTGATTGAAATCGCGGGTAGCGAATACATGGTGCGCGGCCGGGGCTACGCCCGCTCGCTGCGCGATCTGGAAGATGTCGCGCTCACCGCCACCGAGGGCGGCACCGCCATTCGCGTGAAGGACGTCGGCCAGGTGACGCGCGGGCCCGAGATCCGCCGCGGCGTCTCGGATATGGACGGCACCGGCGAGGTGGTTTCGGGAATCGTCGTCATGCGCCATGGCGAGAACGCTCTCGAAGTGATCGATCGCGTCAAAGCCAAACTCAAGCAGGTGGAAGGTGGGCTGCCCGAGGGCGTCAAGGTGGTGCCCATCTACGACCGCTCCGATCTGATTCATCGCTCCATCGACACTCTCACCTCCACACTTACCGAAGTCATCCTGACCGTCGCCATCGTGATCCTGCTGTTCCTCTGGCACGTGCCCAGCGCGCTCATCCCCATCATCACCATCCCGCTGGCGGTACTGATCTCCTTCATTCCCTTCCAAGCCCTGGGAGTGACGGCCAACATCATGTCGTTGAGCGGCATCGCCATCGCCATTGGCGCGCTGGTGGACGCCTCGATTGTGGTGGTGGAGCAGGTGCACAAGAAGCTGGAGTACTGGGAGCGGGACGGCCGGCGCGGCGACGCACGCCGCGTGATCGTGGACGCGGTAAAGGAAGTGGGCGGCCCGAGCTTCTTCGCCTTGCTGGTGATCGCGGTGTCGTTCCTGCCGGTGCTGACGCTGGAGGCGCAGGAGGGCCGGCTGTTCAAGCCGCTCGCCTACACCAAGACTCTCTCCATGGCCGTGGCGGCGGTGCTGGCCATCACTCTGGACCCGGCGCTGCGGGTGCTGTTCATCCACGCCAGCAATTTCAGTTTCCGCCCCGCCTGGCTGTGCCGCGCCGCCAATGCTGTCCTGATCGGGCACGTACGCCAGGAGAGCGGACACCCGGTGAGCCGTCTTCTTATCCGGCTCTACATGCCCGCGGCGGCCTGGTCTCTACGCCGCAAGGCCGTCGTCATCGGCGCGGCCGTGATGGTGCTGCTGGCCACCATCCCGGTGTATCGCAAGCTGGGCTCCGAGTTCATGCCGCCGCTCGATGAAGGCTCGCTGCTCTACATGCCTTCCACCATGCCGGGCATCTCCATCGCCGAAGCGCAGAAACTGCTGCAGGTCACCGACCGCATCATCCGGACTTTCCCCGAAGTGGACCGCGTCCTCGGCAAGGCCGGCCGCGCCGGGACCTCCACCGATCCCGCGCCTCTGTCCATGCTCGAGACCGTCATCACGCTCAAGCCCACCGACCAGTGGCGCAAGGTGGACACGTGGTACTCCCGATGGGCGCCCGGCTTCCTCAAAGCCATCTTCCGGCACATCACCCCGGACCATCTTTCGAGCGAGCAGCTGGTCGCCGAGATGAACGAAGCGCTGAAGCTACCCGGCGTTTCCAACGCCTGGACCATGCCCATCAAGGGCCGTATCGACATGCTGACCACCGGGGTGCGGACGCCGCTGGGCCTCAAGATTTACGGCGACGATCCCAAGCAGATACAGGAAATCGGCTCGCGCATCGAGTCGCTGCTGCCGCGCATCGCCGGGACCCGCAGCGTGTTCGCCGAGCGCACCGCCGACGGCTACTTCCTGGACTTCGACTGGAAGCGCGACGCGCTGGCCCGCTACGGGCTGACGGTGGAGGAGGCGCAGGCCGCCGTGCAGAACGCCATCGGCGGCGAGAACGTCACCACCACGGTCGAGGGGAGGGCGCGCTACCCGGTGAACGTCCGCTACATGCGCGACTTTCGCTCCGGCATGCGGGCTCTCAGCCGCGTGCTGGTCCCGGCCGGACCCAATCGCCAAATCCCGCTGGCCGACCTGGCCGACATCCGGACCAACACCGGGCCGTCCATGATTCGTGACGAGGGCGGCATGCTCACCGGCTATGTCTACATCGACCTGGCCGATCGCGACCCGGCCAGCTACGTAAAGGAGGCGAACCGCCTGCTCGAGCGTGAAGTCGCCCTGCCGCCTGGATCTTCTTACTCCTGGAGCGGCCAGTACGAGGCCATGGAGCGCGTCAAGGAGCGTCTGAAGACGGTGCTGCCGCTCACCCTGTTCCTGGTCTTCCTGCTGCTGTACCTGAATACCCGCTCGTTCGCCAAGACGCTGATCATCGCGCTGGCGGTGCCGTTCTCGGCAATCGGCGCCATCTGGTTCCTATACCTGCTCGGGTACAACATGAGTATCGGAGTCTGGGTAGGCCTGATTGCGCTGTTGGGCGTGGACGCCGAGACCGGCGTCTTCATGCTGCTCTACCTTGACCTGGCCTACGAGCGGGCGCGCCAGGAGGGCCGGTTGCACAGCCTGGCGGACCTGCGCCAGGCCATCCTCGAAGGCGCGGTGAAGCGCATACGCCCCAAGTTCATGACCGTCGCCACCACCTTCGTCGGCCTGGTCCCGATCATGTGGTCCATCGGCGCGGGCTCCGACGTGATGAAGCGCATCGCCGCGCCCATGATAGGCGGCATCTTCACCTCATTCCTGCTCGAACTGCTGGTCTACCCGGCGATTTACGAGATCTGGAGATGGAACTTCGGACTGCGGAAAGCAATCGGCGCAGTGGTAAGACCCGGTCAGGAAGTAGTGGTTTCCTAGCGCGCCACTCCAGAATGTAACCGACCGCCGCGCTCGACCGGGGCGGACCGGCAGCACGCAATTCATGCGTCCGCATCCGCGGCTGTGCATTGGCTGGGTGCAGCCGCCCCCCGACGGTCGCGGTCGGACAAAATCCAGTTTCTATTGTTACAGGCAGGTTACGTTTATGTTACAGCCGCGTGACTTTGGTAGGGAACTTAATGTGGCTGTCTCCGCGAGGGGCTGTGATAAAATTGAGAACTCTGGAGGCTTCTTCATGCCTGCAGTTATTCAGTACACAGACCCCAGTACGCATCCTAGTGTTATGCGAGAGCAGCGCGAGATAACGGCCATTCTGGTCCGGAACCTGGTCTCGAAAGGGCGGCCGGCGCAGGAGGCGCTTCGGGAAGCGGAGGCGATTCTCGCGCCGATTCCGGCCAAGCGGCAATCGTCCTGGCGACGGCTCGCCTCAAGCTGTGGGATGGGAGCATAACCCCCGCAAATCAGTTAGAAATCTGTTCCGTTCGAAGGAAACTCTCTTATACTAAGGGCGGGTTTTGTCATGAGACCCGCTCTTCACAAGCTCTGGGAACGCGCGGTTGCGCTTTGCGCCCGTCCGCTCGCCACCCGCAAGGCCCGTTTGCGGCGGTCCGGCTTGGCGCTGGCGTCCGGCCGGTCGGAAATCGCGCGCGGCCGGGTCAGGGCCTGGTTGAGCCAAACGCCGTTCCAGCCCTGAGACACCGGAGAGACGGTGTCACAGTCCCGCTGCCCCGTGCGGCTCGAGACCGGGGAGTGCCCGTCGCGGTCACCAGAAGAAAACCCTCCAAACGGTATTGACCAGGGCATGGGCGACCATGGCGGCGCGGACGCTGCGGGTGGTGAGATAAGCTCGGCCGTAGAAGGCTCCGGCGAGGCTGGCCAGGATCGCGAAGCGCCAGTTGGGGAAGCCGCGGAAGGACAAGTGCAGCATTCCGAACAGGACGGAAGCGACGGCCAGGCCGATCCAGTCATTCCTCAACCAGCGGCCGAGCCAGCGCTGCACCAGGCCCCGAAAGAAGAACTCCTCGCGTAACGCCACCACCCAGAACATCCCGAGGAAAGTTCCCGCGGTCACGAGCGCCGTCATGCGCCAGTCTCCGCGTGGAGGGTGAAAGCGCACCAGCTTCAGCGCCCAGGCGGCGAGAGCGCCGACCGGCAGAAAGAGCAGGAAGTTGATGGCGCCGGCGGCCCACTCGCGACGGTTGGGCAGAAGTCCGAATTCCCCGGGGTGCATCTTGCCGATGGCCAGGCACTCGAAGATGGCCAGGCGCGTCCACATGAGTTGGCCCAGAATGGCGAGCGGCAGGCCGGGCACGGCCGTTCCATAGATGCGCTGGAAGGGATAGAGCAGCATGACCGCGGCGACTAGCGCGATGTAGGCCAGATCGACGGCGGGCCGGCGAGGGAAGAATACGTACCAGAACGACGCCACCGAGGCGAGCGCCAGAATCGCGGCCAGGGACGCCGGCCGGAACACCCCGTTCGGCCAGGCATAGATGCAATACGGCAGGGCGGCGCTGGCCGTCATCAGCAGCGCCAGGGCGGGGGGGCCGAGACGCCGCTCGAGACCCTTGCGCGCGCTCTCGATCGCGGGGAGCGTAAACAGGAAGGCCTCGGTGGCGAAGGCCGCCACGAGGGGAACCAACGCCGTCGCGGGTATATTCTGGAGATTGGCAACCCACGCGGCGAGCATCTGGATCATCTTAGCATCCGTGCTGCCGGCGCCCTTCGCGCTGGCCCAGGAAGCGCCGCCCGGCCTGGCCAAGCGGGTGGCGGCCCGGGCCACCGAGACGCGGACCGCGCTCGAACAGTACACCTACCGCCAGAGCGTGACCGTGGTGGAGCTGTCGCCGGCGGGCGCGCAAACCGGCGAGTACCGCGAAGTGCGCGAGGTGGTCTTCTCCCCCGGCGGGGAGCGCAGCGAGAAGCTGGTGGGGAAGCCGCTCGACCGGCTGGCGCGCCTCAAGCTCACCGAGCAGGACTTTCAGGACATCCGCGAAGTGCAGCCCTTCCTGTTTTCCACCGATCAGTTGTGGGCCTACCAGACGCGCTTCAAAGGCGAGGAGACGGTGGACGGTGTGGAGTGCTGGGTGCTCCAGGTGCGGCCACGGCAGATCCTGGCCGGCCAGAGGCTGTTCGACGGGCTTCTGTGGGCCGGCAAGGAGGACTACTCCATCGTGCAGACCATGGGCAAGGCCGTGCCGGACATCCGCAGCATGAAGAACGAAAACCTGTTCCCCCGCTTCACCACGCTGTGGGAGCCGGTGGAGGGAGGGTTCCGGTTCCCGGTTCACACCTACTCGGACGACACGCTGGATTTCCGGACCGGCCCGCTGCGGAGCCGCATGGATATCCGCTACACGGAATACAAGCGCTTCCGGGCGAATTCGGCGATCCGGTACGAGAAACCCGAGTAGAGGCGCGTCCGCTTACCGCAGCAGCGCCGAAGCGCACCACAGGACCGGCGCCTGGCCGTGCAGGTCCCCGGTCTTGCGGCGGCGGCTCAGGTAGTAGTCGAGATCGTTCTTCTTGCCGGTGCCCTCGCAGACAGAAGTGACGTCGGCATTCTGATCGATGTAGCCGGTGAGCGCCAGCCAGGCGCGCCGCGCGGCCGGGGCGTAGGTCTTCTCATCGAGCCAGCCATTCTTGACGCCGGTGATCATGGCGAAGGCGAACATGCCCGTCGATGATGTCTCGGGCCACGCCTCCGGGCGGTCGATCAACTGCCGCCACATGCCATCGCGTCCCTGAAACTCGACCAGCGCCCGCATCATCTTCCGGTAGCCATCGAGAACGCGCGCCCGGCGGGGATGGTTCGCGGGAAGGGAACGCAGCAGCTCGGCCATGCCCGCGGCTACCCAGCCGTTGCCGCGGCCCCAATAGAACGGCGCGTCGGGGGCGTGGTAGAAGAGCCCGTTGGCCTGTTGCAGCTTGTCCAGGTAGGCCGACATCTCGAGCGCGGCGCGATCGAGATAAACGGGGTCGCCGGTCGCGCGGGCGGCCTGGACCTGGAGGCTCGTGATCATATACATGTCGTCGATCCAGAAGCGGGTCTCGGGGCTCAATCCGTCCGGCGTGGGATGCTCCCACTGGCGGTCGGCGATGGCTTTGCCCATGGCCAGGTATTTCGGCTCCTTGGTTTCGATGAAGATCTCCAGAGGGACCACGCCAAAGACCGAGGAATCCACGTGGCGTTCGGGAGGGATCAGACGGGCCTCCGCGGGCGTCATGAGGGGCTCGAAGCGCGCGATCAGGCGGGAGGAGAGGTCGCGATCTCCCGAGAGTTGCGCGAAGGTGAGCGCGCCGTACCAAGTGCAGGTTTCGGGGTAGCTGATGCGTTTCGGGTCCTGGTGGGGACCTCCGACGAAATGCTCGGCGACGCGCTTGCCGACCTCGAGGGGGGAAGTGCCGGCCGGCCAGCCGGAGAAGTCGTGGGTTTGAGCCAGCAGCACACCTGCCGTCAAGAAGATCCAGACACCGCCGTATCGTCGCATTCGACCTCCGGGGCGGCTTTCGAGCCGCCAGTTTCCCAGTGTATCGCCTCGCGGGCTCCCGGGCTGGCGGTTTGGCAGTGTCTGAAATGTGCGTCGATGCCTTCGCTCAGGCAAGAAGGGCGGGGCTTTGACAGGGCGGGGCGATGACCATTGACACCCGCCCCAGAGCGGAGATAGGCTTGAACGCGAGTTGAGATGGCGCCTTGGTTCGACTTTCTGCGAATCGAGTCTGATCTTGCGTTGACGTTCATCGACTCCGCAAGGCTTCAGCGCAACCCGGTAAACTCTGCGGTCTCCCTGGGCAACGCACGCAAGGCACTTGCGGAGATTCGACGCGGCCTGTTGAAGCCCTACCGCCGTCGCTATTTCACCGAAGCCGAGGTGTTCTTCCTGGAACAACGCTGCGCGCAAATCGAAGCGGCGCTGGAAACGTTCTGAGGCCTACGCTGAAGACCCAGGGTGTTTGCGCGGTCTTCCGCCGCCCCGCGTCTTCCGCGCCGCCGCGATCTCGCGGTAGTGCTCCGCGCCGAACCTCCGCGCGGTCACGCTTCCGGAATCGAGCGAAAGCAAGCGGTAGCGGTTTCGGGGTGCGTCGCCGCCCGCATTCAGCCACCGGTTAGTTCTCCCGATCGGCGCTCCTCGGGTTCATCGGCGGCCGCTAGTGTCTCCCCGTTAAAGCCGAATCCGTTTGTGGCCGATAGGGTAGGCGACGACTCATGTCCCGACAGGGCACTCATCTGCACACGAGCTTTCTCGCCGTCCTCCTCCCGGGATTGTGGCTGGCGAGCGGCGCGCTGGGACTCGAGCCGCACAAAAACATCGATCAATACGCGCACAACGCGTGGACCGCGCAGGACGGTCTTCCGGGAGAGGCGGTGTACCAGATCCTGCAGAGCCCGGATGGGTATCTGTGGCTGAGGACTTCGGCGGGCCTGGTGCGGTTCGACGGGGTCCGCTTTGTGCTGGTGGATCCGGTGGTGGGCAAGGAGCCGCTCAACGAGCCGGTGAAAGCCATCTGCCGCGGCGCGGACGGCGACCTGCTGATCCGCACCACGTCGAGAACTATTATTCGCAGGAACGGCGTCTTCTCGGACTACCTGCCGCCATCCGTCCTTCCCGACGGGGAGATCAAGACGCTGTTCGAAAGCCGCGAGCACGCGCTGTTCGTAGGCTCGGACGACTTCATCTACCGGCTTGAGCGTGGAGGGCCGCGGGTGGTCCAGGCGGGCACCGGATGGGTCTATTCGTTCCTCGAGGACCGGGCCGGCGCGGTCTGGATCGGCGCCTCGAGCAGGCTGTTCCGGTACAGCGGCGGGAAGCTCTCCACGTCCCCCCAGAATCTGCTTCAGTTCGGGGCCAACGCCCTGGCCGAAGACCATCACGGGACTCTGTGGGTCGGCACGCGAGGCGGCCCTTACCGGATTGACGCCGGCCGGTCCCAGTTCGCAGCCGCGGCGAGGGGCAGCATCCAGGGCGAAGTGCACGCGCTTCTGGAGGACCGGGCGGGAAACTTGTGGGGCGGGACGGAGTCCCAGGGCCTTTTCCGCATGGAGGACCGGCGCGTGTCTACGTTCGGCTCGGCGGACGGTCTGACCGACGACCGGGTGCTGTCCTTGTTCGAAGACCGCGAAGGGAGCTTGTGGGTGGGTACCGCGAGCGGCCTGGACCGCTTTCGCGACACCAAGCTCACGACGTTCACGGTCCACGAGGGCCTTCCTTCGAACGATACCCGGTCCGTCGTCGAGACCTCGGATGGCAGCCTTTACGTGTTCTGCCAAAGCGGCGGACTTGCGCGCATCAAAGACGGCGCCGTCACCGCCATCACGAAGAAGGACGGCTTCCCCGAGCCATACGGGCATGCGATGTTCGAGAGCCGGGACGGGAGCCTCTGGATCGCGACCACCGGGGGTCTGGTCCGGTATAAGAATGGGCGCATCACCCGGTACGGCGAGTCGGAACATCTCCCCTATTTCATCGCCGCTATCGGGGAAGACGATCGGAGCCTGATCCTGGCTGGCACTCTGGCGGTGCGTTTCGAAAACGGGCGGCTCCGCCCCCTTACGGTCAAAGGGGAAACCACGCCGCTTTCGACGCCCGGCCACTACACTTTCACGATCCACCGCGACACGCAGGGGACGCTTTGGTTCGGTACGGCTCAAGGGCTTTTTAAGTTCGCCCAAGGACTCCCCGTGCGGGAGGCGCGGCAGAAACAGATCCCCTTCGCGGTCACTTCGATCGCCGAAGACGGGCGGGGTAACCTGTGGTTGGGCGGCCGCACGCCCGGCATCACACGGTTGCGCATCCGCGACGGCCGCATCAGCCACTACGGAAAGCGGGAAGGCCTTTTCGACGCCTACCCATCGAGCGCTGTGGCGGATGGCGAGGGGAGTCTGTGGATCAGCACTCCGAATGGCATCTACGTGGCCAACGAAAAGGAACTGGACGACGTGGCGGAAGGTCGCGCCTCCACAGTCCGGACGGTCCGATACGGGACCGATGACGGCATGCGGACCAGCGAGGCGTCCGATCCCGGGGCGGGGCCGGCCGGATGGCGGACCCGCGATGGCCGGTTGTGGTTCACTACGCAGAAAGGGATCGTGGTCGTGGATCCCAAGCGCCTGGCGCACAACGCGCTGGTTCCGCCGGTGGTGGTCGAGGGAGTGGTAGAAGACGGCCGGGCGATGCCGCTCGACGCGGGTCTCCGGGTGGCGCCGGGCAGGGACCGGATCGAGTTCCAGTACACCGGTCTGAGCATGCTGATTCCGGCCCGGGTGCGCTTCAAGTACCGCCTGGAAGGCTACGACCGCGATTGGGTGGACGCGGGTTCGCGCCGCATCGCCAGCTACACTCGCCTTCCTCCGGGCCAATACCGCTTCCGGGTGATCGCCTCGAATGACGACGGGGTCTGGAACCTCCAGGGCGCCTCGGTGACGTTCGCCGTCGAGCCGCGGTTCTTCCAGACTTACTGGTTCCGGGGCGCGTTCGTCCTGCTGCTGCTTCTTGCGGGGCTGGCCCTGCAGAGACTTTACACGCGGCGATTGCGCAGCCGGGCGGAGGAACTGGCGCGGGTCGTCGATGAGCGCACCAAGGACCTCCGTACCCAGAGGGCCTTTCTGCGGCAGGTGATCGACATTCTGCCCAGTTTCGTCTTCGTCAAAGACCGCCAGGGCCGCTACGCGCTGGCCAACCAGGCCCAGGCCCAAGCCTACGGCACGGTCGTGGAGAACATGATCGGCAAGACCGACCTCGAGATTTGTCCGCAAAGCTCCGAGGCGAAGACCTTCTCGCAGGACGACATCGAGGTGTTGGATACGCTCCGGGAGAAGCTCATACCCGAGGAGCCGTTCACGAGCGCCGCGGGCGAGGCGCACTGGCTACAGACCGTCAAGCGCCCGATCGTCAACGAAGACGGGGAAGTCCAGGTTCTGGGCGTAGCCATGGATATCACGCAGCGCAAGAGAATCGAGGAGGAGTTGCGCGCGGCCAAAGTGGCTGCGGAAGCGGCCAGCCGCGCCAAGAGCGAGTTCGTGGCCAACATGAGTCACGAGATCCGCACGCCCATGAACGGCATCATCGGTATGACCGAGCTGGCCCTCTCCACCGACCTCACGGCGGAGCAGCGGGAGTTCCTTTCCCTGGTGCGGTCTTCGGCCGAGAGCCTGCTGGTCATTCTCAACGACATCCTTGACTACTCGAAGATCGAAGCCGGCAAGATGGTTCTGAGCGCGGTCCGTTTCGAGCTGGCGGAGGTGGTCGGCGAGGCGATGAAGAGTATGGCGGTCACCGCGCACAGGAAGGGGCTCGAGCTGGCCTTCGACATCGAGCCCGAGGTGCCGCCGTTCCTGGTCGGCGACCCGGTGCGGTTCCGGCAAGTGCTATTGAACCTGACTGGCAACGCCATTAAATTCACGGAGCGTGGGGAGGTGGCGATCCAGGTACGCGTCGCCGAGCGGGACCCGAATGGGCTGAAGTTGCAGGTATCGGTGCGCGACACGGGCATCGGGATTCCGCCGGAGAAGCAGGGCAGGCTGTTCCGAGCCTTCGAGCAGGCGGACTCCTCGACTACGCGTGAGTACGGCGGCACGGGACTGGGGTTAGTCATCTCCGCGAGAATCGTGCACCTGATGGGGGGAGAGATCTGGCTGGAGAGCGCGCCCGGGACGGGCTCCGTCTTCCACTTCACGTCGCGTATGGAGCCGGCGCCAGCCGCGGAGAACGAGCCGGGAGCGGCGTCGGTCGAGGACCTCAGCGGCGTCCGCGTGCTCATCGTCGACGACAATGCTACCAACCGCCGCATTCTGGAGAGAGCCACCCGGCAATGGAGAATGCAGCCCGGAGTGGCCGAGTCGGGCCCCGAGGGTCTGGCCCGGCTGGAACAGTCGGCGGCCGCGTCACAGCCGTTCCGTCTGATCCTGCTGGACGAGCAAATGCCGGGCATGGACGGCTTCGAGATGATCGAGCGCATTCGCGCCCACCCCTCCTGGCGCGCCGCGACCATCCTGATGCTGACTTCGACGGGCCAAAGCGCCAGCGCGGAACGGTGCCGTGAACTGGGCGTGGAGGCCTACCTGGTCAAGCCGATCGCGACCGCGGAACTCCTGCTGTCGATCCGCAAGGCGCTGGGCGGACCGCGAAAGAAAGCGGCGCCGGTGGCCGCGCCTGAGCCGGACGCGGCGCCTCAGCGCTCCCTGCGTATCCTGGTGGCCGAGGACAACCCGGTGAACCAGAAACTGGCCGTGACCATGCTGAAGAAGATGGGACACCGGGTCACGCTGGCCCATAACGGGGCTGAAGCGTGTGCCACCTTCGACAGCGGACCATTCGACCTGGTGCTCATGGACGTGCAGATGCCCGAGATGGACGGCTTCGAGGCTACGCGGCGGATCCGGCAGCGGGAGCGGGAAACGGGAATTCGTGTGCCCGTCGTCGCGATGACGGCGCACGCCATGAGCGGCGATCGGGAACGCTGCCTCGATGCCGGCATGGACGACCACATAACCAAACCGATCAGCCGCAAAGTGCTCGAAGAGACGGTCCTGCGGTATTCCGGCGTGGCGGTGGGCATTCCGGTGGGGTAGGTGGGGTAGCCAAGCCAGTGGCGGGGACGCGCCCCTATGCTACAATTCGGGTCAGTCCTGTCCGCGACGGGCCCGTAGCTCAGTTGGTTAGAGCGCTACCTTGACACGGTAGAGGTCACAGATTCGAGTTCTGTCGGGCCCACCATTAACTCATTCAAAAGACTCGCCAGGTGAGCGCCCAAGTGGGAGGCGTCAGTCCGATTTTCCCGCACAATTCCCGCACAATTTGCGGGAAGCAGCCTCGTCGCCACTCTCTCGACCGCGGCGCCGCGCCGCACCAACGAAGGCTTAACGTACAGCATGGTCGTCTCGACCTTCGCGTGGCCGGCCTGGTCGCGTGTCTCGAAGGCCGTCGCACCCTCTTCAGAGAGAACCGTCAGGTGAGTCCGGCGGAACGTGTGCCAACCGAAGCCCTCGAAGTACAGGCCGAGCGCCTTGACGACCGGCCGGAGCTCGTAGCGCAGAACGGAACGCTCATCCAAGGGCTGCCCTGCCGTGTGGAACAAGAACGAATCGGCCGGCACCTCAGCACGTTTCAGGGCCTTGTACCGCTCGATCAGCGTGCCCATCGGCAGATCGCGCCGTGAGCTGCGCGACTTGGGATTGCCCTGCTCGCCTCTGTAGTTTCGCTCGCGGACTTCGATGACGCCCCGGCGCAGGTCGACGTACTTCCACTTCAGGCCGAAGATCTCCGATGTCCGCATTCCCGTCACGACGAGCGTTTCGACGATCAATCGAACCTGAGACCCTGGCGCCAGGGCCTCGATCACCTTTCGCACTTCGTCATCGGTCAATGCACGATTGTTTCGCTTCCACTCCTTTTCCCCGATCTCGGTCCCGACCACCGGATTCGGCTTGAACCAATACTTCCACTTGGCGGCACACGTGAAGAGACCCGAAAGCAGGTTCTTCATGTCGCTGCGGCTCCACCATGAGAGGCCGCCGCTGCGCTTCTCCGTCAGGAAGGTCTGCAGCCGCTCGGTCGTCAGATCGCACAGCCGCAACGAACCGAAGGCTGGGAGGAGATGCGTATCGAACAGGCTGGAGTATCTTTGTTGCGTGCCCAGCCCGAGGTTCGGCATGAAATCGCGCCGATACAAGCCGACAAAATCGCGAAAAGGAATCTGATCCCGCAACGTGAAAACCTGATTGTTGACTTCGACTGCCAGGCCGTCCCGCGCCCGCTCCGCTTCGCGCTTCGTCATTTCGTCGCAGTAGCCCAAGCGCTGCCACTTCTCCTTGCGTTGGAACTTCTTCGTCTGCTCGTCGTAGAGCCGCACCCGATATCGCAGGTACCAATAGGGGCGCTCTCCATCCTGCCGAAGCACGTTCGGCTTCTGATACTCGCGTCTTGCCATTCGTTCTCCTGAGAATGGCCCGACGAAGGTTGACTCGCCAGCGAGCATAGCACGGACTGCCCCTCTAATCTATGAGCATTTGGCGACGCGGAATCTGACAGACCGATCGGAAAAACAGGGGACCACAAGCAGAGGAGAGAACACCGCGAAGGCCTGTTCTCAGCCGCGGCGGATGGCGCGGCGCCGGCTGTGGGCGTTTCAAAGCGGACTACTGCCGTGCATCGCATAGTCCGGGGTTAAGTCCGGTTGAAAGTCCGGGGCGTGGCCGCCCGGCCTTGTGGTGGCCGAACCGGCGCTGATTGAGCGGAACCCCTCCATGTATCTGAGGTTCCGGGGAAAGTTCCGGGCAGGGTTCCGCTGAAGGACGATCCAAACGCAAGAACCCAACTCTGTTTTCGGCTCTGGCCTGGGTCGACCGCCGGGACAGGCAAAAGGTGGGAGCGACCCCCGTTTTGGGCGGCCTGAGCCGCCCAAAACGCCACTCCGCCGCCTTCGGCGCTCCGGGGGTCGCTCCCACCTCCTGCCAGGGCCATGATTGATGCGTTCTGAACCTCGCCGCACCCTTGGGTGCTCTGGCGGAAGACTCCGGTAGCAGCTTCTTCAAGCGCGACCGGCACAGACCGCCGATTGCCGACGGCTCGCATTCCTTGCCTCTCCCGCAATCCGATGGAGCCTTGGATAGCGTAAATTAGGATCGATGTATACGGGTACTCGTGGCCCCCTTGAGCAGTTCCTTCTCGACTCCCTCGTCCGGACTCTGGCGGCCATAGCAAGGCCCATCATCTGGTACAACCGCTTCCTCGAACGCGTCGGCCTGTACGATCCTAACCGTGAAATGCATGGCAAGACCGTTTCGCAACTCGTGGGGATGTACCGGGCAGGCCACGGTGCAGACGATGCTGCCGTCGAGGAATTCAGACGCAGGGGAGAACAGGCCCGCGACGAATTGATCCAGATCATTGCCGGCGTTCGCGTTTCGAGGACATCCCGTGTGGATCGCCCAACCTCGGTGAGCGGCCGCACGCTCGCAGTCGCCAAGATCCTCGCCTGGCATTTTCCCGGCGAAGAATCGTATCGGGCCATCGACGCGCTTCGCCGTCGCATAACCGACTGCGATACGCAGGAAATCCTCGTGCAGCACTTGGCCGACAGCCGGGCGAAACTGCGCGGCCAACTGACGACCACCCAGCTGAGTGAGTGGATCAAGATGCCGTATCCGGCATCGAGGCTGGCGCATGCCGAGATGAGACTCGCCAATGCGGATCCTGAGCATCGCGTCTATCTGTTGCAGTCCCTTCCTCCGATTGCCCTGAACGCTGGCGACTCCGCCAGAGCCGAGTCATATGCCAGAGAACTCCTCGCGACTCCCGATCTGGCTGAGAAGAGCGGCGAAGCCGTGTTCTGCGCGAACTGCGCCCTCGGCTTAATGGCTTTTCAGCGCGATCAACTGGACCGGGCGAGGCACTACCTGCTCGAAGCCTCAAAAGCCAAAGGCTCCGCAAGGCTCTGCGGCCCCGGACCCGATATGGACCTAGCCCGAGACTTGCTCTCGCGCGGCGAGCGCGACATCGTTCTGGAGTTCCTGGAAAACTGCCGGTCGTTCTGGACCTCGGAAGACGGCATCATCGATCACTGGCGGGATACGATCCTTAGCGGGGGCATTCCCGACTTTCGATCTCGGCCATAATTTCCGGCCTCCATATCCGACGGCGGATCCGACCACGGCGGCGGCCAGCCCTTGGGCCAAGCGGCGGCCGCGATCGTTGACGCCACCGGCTGGGCTGACTGGACGGTTTCAGAACGGCCGACGAACACGAAGTGACCGCCGTGTGAGCACACAGAATCCGGAGGTGAGAGCATCCGCGTGGCTCTCGACCACCGACGCGACAAGCTCTCCTTTTTCGTCGGACGGGATTCCGGCGAGGCGGATCAGCAGGATGCCACAGTGCGTGAGGTGCTGTCGGAACACCAGTTCGCCGAAGTCCTTGTCGGCTGTCACGAGGACGGCATCCTGCTCTCGGCTGCGGGCGAGCACAATCTCATCGCTTACGCTCGGCTCCGACTCGGCGATCGACACAACGCTATGGCCTGCGGCGCGCAGCCGATCGACTATCTGCTTGTCGACGCTCTCATCCGCGACGAATCTCACCCGGCGAGTTTCTCCAGTGGGTAGACAACATCGGCGCGCAGGGCTTCCACAGCGAAGGCTATGGCGGCCCGGATGCCGGTCTCTGTGAGCCGCGGGTGCTCGGACAGGATCTGGTCGACACTCTCGCCCGCCGCCAGCTTCTCAAGTACGAGTTCGACGGTTATCCGCGTGCCGGCGATGACCGGCTTCCCCATCATGACGTTGGGGTCCGAGGTGACTGGAAGAGGCATAGGTCCAATAACAGTCTACAGGACGCCGGTCCTGACCGGGTGCTGCGGCGTCTCTCCAGATCGTTGCGGGAGCTGAGTCAACCCGTTCGAGCCGTGGGTCTTTCGCCGCAGAATTCCCGCGCTTCTGACGCGTCGATGGAAAGCTAAGTCAGAGGTCTGACCACTAGCCTCGCCGCAGCTACCGGCATCGAGTTGTTCCGCCGGTCAATGCGAAGCATGGTTCGTTCGGATATTGAAACCCAAGCGCCGCCACGGGACCGTAACAGAATCCCAGGCACACATCGCGCTTCGCCCACGCCCCATCCTCCTCGATTGGTAGGTTCAGGATCTCGTGAAACACGTCCTTGATCTCCGGGGGCGGCTCGCTGGTGAAAGCCCACAATTGCCGGTCTGTCACAACAACATACCAACCCTCGGCATTCCACCGGCGCAGCGGCTCCGCGGGCGGGGTGTGCAGCATCCTGAGCTGTGGAGAATCGACTAAGGCACGCACATGAGCGCGCGCGCCTTGCGGCATCACCCCCTGGGCGGAGCGCCAATCGAAGCGATACTCGAACAGTTTTCTGTCATTCCGCCACACGTAGAACCTGGAGTCGTGGTAGGCGATCACGGCGGTCTCCTGGAAGCGCAGGCCACGCTTCTTGACATGCAGGATACGAAGCTCCGCCCGCACGCCATCCACGATGATTGGGACCCTGTAGGGAGTCACGGAGTTCATGAACCACAGCCCCATCACCAGGAAACCAATTCCAAAGGCGGGCCATGTTCGCCGGCACAACGCAGACTTACCCAACGATAGTCTGGGGGGGAGGCACCGCAGGGACGCGCAGGCGGTGGCGACCACGATTAGCGCCACCGACATGATTCCCAACACCAAGACGACTTGCACCTTCGGGAGGTTCAACGCGACCCAGAGGCTCTCGAAGCGCCACGACTCGATCCGGACGAACCAAGCCAGTCCGACCAGTCCGGCGATCACCCCGAGAGGGTAACCAAGACGCCGCCCGATACAAACGAGGATGGAAGCGCATAGGAAGAGTAGCGCACTTGCGGCAGCAGCGTCCTGAAGCAGGCTCGTTACATCAATGTACGGCAAGCCGTATAGAAGCAGAAACGCCACGCTCGCCGCCGCACCGAGGAACAACGCCGCATCCACCAGCTTGAGAACAACTTCACGGCGTCCCTTCCAAGCCATATTCGAATTGGACACCGGATGTCCCAAAAGGTTCCACGCGCCGCCGCGGGGCATCTCCGGATCGTTGCGGGAGCTGAGTCAACCCCGTCGAGCCGTGGGTTTTTTCTCCCGCACAATTCCCGCAGAATGCCGAAATCCCGCAGAATTCCCGCACTTCTGGCGCGTCGATGAATCGCTAAGTCATTTGTTTTCTGCAGCCAGTTCTGTCAGAAACGCTCTGAGCGCCCTTGACACGGTAGAGGTCACAGATTCGAGTTCTGTCGGGCCCACCATTATCCGTTTCATGCAGCTGCGCGCGGCGCCGCTGCCCATAGTGGTGCCAGCGGCTCTACAAGGCGCGCCACTACATCGGCTCCAGCCGGATAATCGCGATTTCCGCGCGAGAGGAGGTCCGCATCCGCGGCCCCCACGTTCCAGTCCCCGGGGAAGTGTAAATCGCGAAGTCGCCTTCGACGTTCAAACCGTGGTCGTACTTGCCGTAGATTCGCCGTGTAATGAACTGGAAGGGGAACAACTGGCCCTGGTGCGTGTGACCGGATAGCTGCAGCCGGACTCCCGTGGCTTTGATCTCGGGTATCCGCACGGGGCTGTGGTAAAGCAGGACGGACGCCTTCGCGGGATCGAATCCACGGACGTTCCGGATGGCCGCTCCGAGATCCTTAAGTTCGCCTCTTTCGGGGTACGCAATGCCAACGATCTGCAGCCCGCCGGGGGTCGCCATTTCGTCGTTCAGAACATGCACCTTGGTCCGGCGCAGCGCTTCTTCGGCGAGCGCCACTCCCACATAGGTCTCGTGGTTGCCGGTGATGAAGTAGATCCCCATAGGAGGATTGAGTCCATTAAGCGCGTCGGCGAGGCCGTTCAGGCCGGCGTCGTCGCCGTCGAACAGGTCGCCGGTGATCGCCACCGCGTCCGGGCGTTCTCGGTTCACCATCTCGACGACACGCTCGGCGAAAGAACGGCCCACACTGAACCCGAGGTGCAGATCCGAGATCTGCGCGATCGTCTTCCCGCGCCATTCCGGGGGAAGGTCCCTCATATGCACCGTGACGCGCGCCACACGCGGATGTGTCGCGCTCCAAACGCCAAAGGCCGAGAACAGGACCGCCAGCACAATCGCGCTCCAGCCAAAAGGCGCGCTATGCAATCGCGGGTTCCAGATCCGGGCGGAGCCCCAAAAAGCCCAGGCGAGAAGAAACGCCGTTGCGAGCGTCAGTCCGACGCCCAGAGAGAGTTGAAACGTTCCGGCTACCGCCCGCGCCAGGGCGGTGTCCACGCGCGCTTGCAGGAACACGGACGCGACGGCTCCTGCCAGCAGAAAAAGAAGCGCCGCCGCCAGGATTCTCCGGCCGGCCCTGCCGTTGATGCCGAGTAGGCGCGTGGTCGAGAAGTAGATGAAGTACTGAAAGCCGAGGAGGATCGCGAGCGCGACCGCCAGAAAGAATAGGAAGCCCCGAGTCATCGAAGGGCCATTGTAGCGTAGACGCCCAACTGCGCCGCTGCATTTGCGCGCTTGCGTCCAGCGGCCCGCAACACCTCGCCGCTTCGCAGGTCGAGCGTTTGTGCAACCCGAGCACCCTGTGAGTTCTGCCGGGCCAGCACTAAGTCAACACGTCAACCGACGCGAATGATGCCCCCGGGGTCTAGCTTAGCTACTTCCTGGCGCAAAAAGGCGCTTTTGGGCCAAAGCGCTCCCAGACCGGTCTGACTGTGTTGATCGGGTGAATGCGAAAAGGCCCGTCGGGATGACCGATGGGCCTTGGGAAAGTTGGTCGAAGGTCAGTCGCTAGTCAGCTTGCTTTCGCTTTAGTGGCGAGGACGCGGCCGGCCGCGCGCTCACCCGGACGCGCGTCTGGCGATCATGGGCAGCGGCCCCTCGGGCGAAGGACTCCAGCGCCTGGCGCACGAGATCGGTCTCGCCGGCCCCTGCCATTTCGAGCCGTCAACTTCGGATGTGACCACCTGGCTCCGCGCCCTGGATGTCTTCGTCCTGCCTTCCCGCTCCGGCCCTCTCCGACGCGCTCATGGAGGCGATGGCCTGCGGCTGTTGCCCCGTCGCGTCCGACGTGGCAGGCAACCCGGAACTGGTCACCCCGATGGAAACCGGACTGCTGTTCCAGCCGGGCAATGTCGAGGACCTGGCCGCCAGGATCGCGAAGGACTTCTCGACCGAGGCCGCCGGGCGGCGCATGGGGAGATCTACTTGTCGCGCTTAGGCCTTACGCTTCCACCGCGCGAAAATCCCGGCCAGCCCCGACAATAGGAGGATCAGCGCGTCCGGCTCTGGCACCGCGCCGCCCTGGTTATGCCATCGTGCGTTTGGTCTGGCGCCTAAGCCTCCCCCAACAGCTCTTCGTAAAGCCGCACCACCGCCTCCAGGTTCTCCTCGCCCGATCCGGTCCGCGCAACCGCCGGTTTTCCCGAGCGCAGCACCACGCCGGCTTCCCGCACCAGTGCGTCGCCGTCCGAAACGGCGATCCGATGGACGCCTTCCGGCCGCATACCATTGTCCGTGGCGACCACCGGCGTGCCCAGGGCGAGAGCCTCACGCACGGAAATCGCATCCCCGTCGTAAAGCGTGGTCCGCAGCAGAACATCGCTCGCGGCAATGGCCCGCAGCGTCGACGCGTGGGGAACGTCGCCGCACAGCAGGATGTGTTCGCGCCAAGGCTGGCGCCCGATCCGCTCCCGCAGGTCCGCCTCCAGGCTGCCCGCTCCGATGATGACCAGCCCCGCTCCCGGGAAGTCGCGGCGAATCGCGCCGAGCGTCTCGATCTGCAACTTCAGGTCGTATTCCGGCTCCAGCAGTCCCACCGTGGCCAGAACCGGCCGATGGGATTCATAGAAGGAGCGGATGGGCTCGGGCAGCGGCGCGGTCCCGTCGATCTCCGGCGCCCCGTGCGGAAGGATCAGCCGCACGCGTTCCCGCGTCAATCCAAACCGCCCGAACATCTCCGCGATCTCCGCATTCACCGCGATGACCGCGTCCAGGCGCCGGAAAACGATCCCACGCAAGGTCCACGGCCTCGCTGTGCGCCCTTCCGGAGAAGACGGGTAGCCCCCGGAATGAAACGTCAGGACGGCCTTTCTCCCCGGCAGCGCCGTCGACGCCAGGCACAGCGCCAGAAGGCGCGGCGTGAGGCTGCCTCCAATGTGCACGTGCACGATGTCCGCCGGCAGCTTCCACAGCAGGCGCAGCACTCCCAGGCCGGTCTTGGGATAATGCACATCGTCGCCGTCCGCCCGCCTATGGCGGGTTATGTTGATCACCGCACAGTGATGGCCGTGCCGGCGGAGGCAGTCGCGAATCCCCACCAGGTTCGTCTGCAGCCCGCCATGGGGCGGGGGGTATGCGCCAACCAGGATCACCCGCATAGCCGACACGTCAGGATTGCGGAACCGATTCGACCAGCGGCGGCTCGGTTGCGGCTCCGAAGTTCAGGTCGATGCCGCGCGGTTCGAGAGCCTTTGCCGACTCCAACATGCGCAGGCATCCGATGGTCGCACGGGCGCCATCCAGCACCGTCACCTCGGGAGCGCCGCCGGTCCGGATAGCCTCGACGAAGGACTTCAACTGTTCCCCATGGCCCTTCTTGCCCCACCACTTCGATTTGTCCCGGCGCATCCCGGTACGGATGGAGACGTGCTTGAAGTTCTCCGTCACCGCGCCCATACCCGTGGCGAACAACTCGACTCTCTCGCCGCCGGAGGTCTTGCTGCCCACGGTGCAGTAGGTCAGGTTGGCGATCGAATCGTCGGCGAAACGGAAACTGGCCACCAGGTTGTTTTGCCCGATCGGTTCCGGCTTGTCCATGGGAAGGCTGAAGGCGCTGACGGCGACGGGCTCGGATTCGAGCAGCCAGTACATCAGGTCCACAAAGTGGCAGGCCTCGCCCAGAATGGCGCCGCCGATGGCGGGGTCGGCCATCCAGAACGTTCCGGAGATGCCCGGAGAGTTCACCCGGCAGTTCAGCACCGCGGGCCCGGAGCGCCGCTCCGCCTGGCGCTTCAGATCCAGATAAAACGGCGCAAAACGGCGATTGAACCCCACCGTAAAGACCTTGCCGGAGCGCGCTACCGCGGCCACCAGACGGCTGCACTCGTCTTCGGCGAGCGCCATGGGCTTTTCCACAAAGACGTGCTTGCCGGCTTCGAGAGCCGCCAGCGCTTGCGCCGCGTGGTGCTGGTTGCGGCTGGCGATGAGGACCGCGTGCACCTCGGGATCCTGCAGGATCTCCTCGTATCGCGACGCGCAGTAGGCGGCGTGAAAGCGGATGCCGTAACTCTTGCCGCGCGCCCCGTTGGCCGAATAGACCGCCCTCAGGTTTGCGCCGGGCGCGGCCCGCAGCGCCGGCATGTGCGCCCAGCGGGCTATGTTACCCGCGCCCACCAAAGCGAAATTGATGCCGTCGGACGCCGCGCGCGCCCCCGGTATCGCCACGCGATGCACCGGGTGGTAGGCGGCCGTTCTTTCCCGCTCCGCCGCGGGGTACCGCAGCAGCACCGCGAGGCTGTCCACCTCGGGGTTCATGATCGTCTCGTACGCCTTGGGGGCCTCCTCGAGCTCGAACTCGTGGGTGACCAGCCGCCCGACGTTCAGGCTTCCCTCGGCGATGAGCCGCAAGACGTCCTGCATGTTGCGGTTCTCGGTCCAGCGCACAAACGGCATCGGATAGTCGCGGCCCTGCTTTTCATAGGCGGCGTCATAGCTGCCGGGTCCGTAGGCGCGCGCCATGAACAACTGGATCTCCTTCAGGTACATCTCGAGCCACGGGAAGCTCATCTCCACGGCACCGACCACGATGATGCGTCCGCGGTCGCGGCACAGCTCCAGCGCCTGCCGGCACGGCGCCGAGGAATGGGCTGCCGCGGCCACGATGACGCAGTCGGCGCCATGGCCGCCGGTCATGTCGCAGACCGCCTCGCGCGAGACGGGTCCCGCGGCTACGCCGTATGGCGCGCCCAATTCCTTTGCCAGCGCCACCCGTTCCGGCTTCAAATCCGCACAGATCACCACTCCGCCCTGCAGCCGGGCCAGTTGAGCCACCAGTTGCCCCACCAGGCCCAGGCCCACCACCACCACACGCTCTCCCAACCCGATCGACGCCAACCGGACCGTGTTCATGGCGATACTGCCCAGGGTTGTAAAACAGGCGTCCCGGAAAGATACCTGTTCGGGCACCTTCGCCGCCAGGTTTTTCCCCGTCAGCACCACCTCGCCATGGCCCGTTCCCTCGCCACCGTAAGCCACCCGGTCGCCCATCTCCAGGTCGGCGACCCCGGAGTGTTTGCCGATCACGGTCCCCGCTCCCGAGTAACCGAGCACGCCGTATTCGCTGAACTTGGCCAGCACCTCCCGCATAGTGGGCAGCGGCGCGGTCGTCTTCATCGCATCCCAGATCTTGCGCAGGTGGGAAGGGTTGTCGGCGACCTCCCGCAAGACTCCGCCGGCATGAATGCTGGCTGTTTCCGTTCCGCTGCTGATCAGGGAGTATGCCGGCCGGATCAGGACATGATGCGGCGTCGCGACCGGGTCCGGCACCTCATCGACGATCATTTCTTTCAGGCCTCTGCGAATTACCTGCTTCATCGGAACCCACCTTGCCGCGATATCTCCCTATGGTAAGCCACCGGCAGCCCAGCCGCCGCCCGAACGCGGGGCGCGTCAGAATCCCATGGCCGCGCCCGATTCGGCGGGGGCGCCGCGCACACCGTCCGACTGTCTTACCGCCGGTGGCCTGTACGGGATAGCAGGAGCTTCCACATACGATACAGAGGCCGGTTAATCACGGCCGTTCTGACCGGAGGATACTGAAGCCGCCGGGGCTGAAACTTATGCTTGAAGACCTGCAATCCCCCCTGATTGTCGTTTCCAAGACTGTAATTCCGTACACCGTCGCGGAAGGCGCCCTGCATCGCGGTCCAGTGAACCAGGCAGGCCGGGGAAACGGCGCCGTCGAGCGCATCGACGTCCAAAGCGCCGATCACATAGTGAGCGGTAGTCCGATCCCGTACCACCAGAATGGCCTGGACCAGACGACCGCCCGTGCGCACCTGGTAGAGCGTGGCGCATCCATAGGGGCGGGCCAGGACCATCAAGCGTTCATAACTCTCGCGCCTCCGCCTGTAGATCCGCCGGCCCTTGCGTATTTCCATGGCCTCGATGAGAGGCCACACGGTTCGAATGGCCTCGGGCGAGTCCGTCGCCTCGATGACATACCCGAGCGCCGCGGCTTTCTTGATTTCCTGCCGCGCGTGTTTCTTGAAGCCGGCCAGGATCTCTTCGTCGCTCTCCCTCCAGGCCACTACCAGCATGTGGTCCGTGCTTGGGTACCAGGGGAAAGGATCGCGCTCCTCGCTGGAACAGGTGCAGCGAACTGCTTCCCAGGTGGATTCCGTCGCGTTCGCCACGCGAACACACACGTAGCCGGAACGCAGCAGCCGGCGCCACAAGGATCGTAGGGCGTCTTCCGGTACGGGCTCGCCAGGCAGGAGACTCACTGGACCGCCGTTCAGCACCCCGATGCGGAAGCCGGCGAATCCGATCGTGAGCAGCGCGGCGTAGGCGACGAGCGCGCCCCGCTCAGAGCGGCAGCAGAGAAAGCGCGGTTTGACCAGCGGCAGCGTCAGCGGTTGCAGCCAAAAGGGGAACTGGTAAAGGGGAGCATCAGTTGAAAGCAGCCTCCGGTTCCAATCCGCCAGATCCACCGGCCGGACCGCGGCCCATTCATAGCCCTTCATTCGTCCATGGCGAGTCCTGTCAACCCCGATATTCGATTGTAGTCACGCTGTGAGTACCAGGCAAGGTATCCGGGATCCACAGGAAGAACACAAGTGCGCCGCTGGCGCGTGGGACATCCAGGGTGAAGATCCGGTGGCCCTTGCGGATTCGCTCGAAAAGCTGATGGACGACCTGTCTCTCGGCGCCCGCCTGGCCGGGTCCGCACCACGCCGCGTTCCTCCGGTCTCTGAAAGCGCGTAGGCGTCAGAATCCCATGGCCGCCCCGGATTCGTACAGGGCGGGCGCGCCGCGCTCGTCCTCGATCGGCCGGAACCATAATTCCAGCATCAGCAGCATCCACAGCCAGGCGGCGTTGTTCCGGCGCGCGCTTTGATGTTCCTCGAGCAGCGCCCGGACAAACCGCGGGTGCGCGATCCCCCGCTGGGTGAACGCCGCACTGGTGAGATGGTCCCACAGAAACGCGCGCAGCGAGGTGCGGAACCAGTGGCGCAGCGGGATGGCGAACCCCATCTTCGGCCGGTTCACCAGCGCGGGGTCCAAGCGATCCCCCACCGCGCGCAGCAGAATTACCTGCGGAAATCCCTGCTGTTGCCGGACTGGATGCTCCCGGCGGACGCAGCCTACCTTGGCGCGACGCTTCCGCAGTGCATCCCGCAGGAGGGCGACATCGTCTCGCAAGCGATGTACTTCGAGGCTACCGCCAACCTGACCGGGGACATGCTGGTGAAGGTCGACCGGATGTCGATGGCCAATTCGCTCGAAGTGCGCTGCCCGCTGTTGGATCACAAGCTGGCGGAGTTCGCGGCGGGCATTCCCAAGGGGTGGAAGCTGCGCAACGGCCAGGGCAAGCAGGAGGGATAATTCAGGTCGAAGTACCGTTCCAGCGCGGTCGGCCGGCTCAGCATCAGGACGTAATATCGCATCCACGATCCCGGCGCCAGTTTGCGGATCGCCCGATAGGCGCTGAACGGCTCCGGTATGTGCCGGAACTGGAAGTAGAGGCGGATCGCTTCGCGGTCCAGTTCCAGCGGAACGCCGGCCGCTCGCAGGCACTTCAGCTCGCTGCCGAAATACAGAGGGACTTGCAGAAATCGCACCACCGCCGCGGAAGGGACAAGCTGAAGCATGTCCTACACGGCGCATCAACGGTTTACGGCCCCACGTGGGGTATGCTTCAGCTTGCCCAGCGATTTCTGCAAGTCCCTCTACAGACCCGCCGGCGTATCCGCGTAGTACAGCGGCTTCTTCCCGAAGCGGTCCCGCACCAGGACCAATTCCCGCTGCCGCGCGTCCCAGATGGCGAACGCGAACATGCCGCGCAGCCGGGAGGAGGATTCCAACCCCATACTCTTCGTAGAGGTGCAGAATGGTTTCGGTATCGCTGTTGGTGCTGAAGCGGTGACCGCGCGCGAGCATGTCGCGGCGCAGTTCCTGGTAGTTGTAGATCTCGCCGTTGAAGACGATCCACAGGCTCCCGTCTTCGTTCGAGATGGGCTGGTGCCCCGTGCTCAGGTCGATGATGCTGAGGCGGCGCATGCCGATTCCGCATCCGCCCGCGGTGTAGACGCCCGCATCGTCTGGCCCGCGATGGCGGATCGTATCGCACATGGCCTCGGCGGCCGCGGCCGAAGCCAACCCATCGCGAAGTAGAAAACCGGCGATCCCGCACAGTGGGTCAGGACTCTTCGGGGAAAGGCGGCAATACCCGGCGGAACAGTACGAGCCCCGCGAACTTGATTCCCTGGAGCCGCGCCACCCGGCGCAATCCGCCTCTCGTGTTTCCTTTCATGGAGGCGAAGTTGTCGAGCTTGATCTCGCCGTAGAGATATTCGGACAGCCCGCGCTTCAGAACGTCCTCCATCAGAACGCGCCTCATTACGGCTTGCAGTCCCTTACCCCGGTATTGAGGCAGCGTGAACCCTTCTGCCACAAGCGGTCCCTCCGGAAAGCCAAACTGCTGCGGCCGGCGTAGCGCGAACAAGAGCACGCAGCGATGCGCGGCTACGCCATCGACCCTGGCAACGTAGACCTCACGAGTTCCGAACAGGAGGTTGTCGATATCCGGGTTCCCCGTGTATTCTCCCGGGCCGTAGTGCTCGATGGTTATCGGCAGCGAGGTCGACGGGACAGGCGTGGCCTCCATGGTCTGACGCGTCCCCTGATACAGATACATGTCGTACTTCCTGGGGACGAGCGACTTGAGCGCCTGCTTGAAACGCACGCATCGCAAGCGCTCCCAGTAGGCGCGCCAGGGATTCAATTTGAACGGCGCAGATGATCCGGTGTCCGTGACTTGCTCCCATCCCGATCCGATTGGGCCGAAGGTCGATTTTCGCATGATTCCTCCGGAACCCGGTACTCCTCGCGCTGGATGGCGTCTCGCGCGTGCCGCCAGGTGTATGCTGGAGCGCTCGGAAACCTCAATGCGGACCCTGCTCCTGGCTGTCGCTCTCGGCTGCGTGCTTGCAGCGGCGGGTTGTGGCAAGGGGCCCGAATCGGCCCCCACGCCAACACCGAAACCGACACCGTTGCCCGCGGACCCGGACCAGGCCGCCGACTTCCTGCTCGGGCAGATTGGTCCAGAACGAAAAGGTACAGCTCGTGCACGGCGCGCTGACGGGCTACAACTCGGCGCCACACGGCGAGGTGGGCTGGATTCCGGGCATTCCGCGGCTCGGCATCCCCGATCTCGACTTCGAAGATGGCAGCGTGGGCGTCGGTGTGGGCGTGGGGCCATCCACGGCCCTGCCCTCATCGATTGCCAGCGCCGCCAGTTGGGATCTGAGTCTGGCCTATCACTGACAGCCCCGGCACTTACACCATGTATGTGGGCGACTCGTCGCGGAACGTTGCTGTGGCGGGCACGGTTACCGTGACGGACTCCCACGAGCGGCGACGTTCCACTGAGCGCCTGCGCGGGCCTGAACCCAGCCGCCCGTAGCAACCGCGAGCCTCATTGCAGCGCCACATCGGCGCGGGCCTGGATCGGAGTCCGACCTTCCCCTGACGGTCCGGACTGAACGAGAGGAAAACGCTGAGTCATTCAAAAAATGGAGCGGGAGACGGGACTCGAACCCGCGACGTCCAGCTTGGGAAAACGCTCCTACTTCGTTTCCTGAGCATCACCGAGTTTCCTGAAGCGTCACTGAAGTGCATGCCGTTTCCCGGTTTCGCCCAACACCCCCACCGAATGGAGTCACAACGGAGTCAGCGGCCGAAGACGGGGAGCCTGAGCACCACGCTCCTGGCCAATCTCGCCCAGCCGGTGGAAAGGGCCGGTTGAGAGTCGCTCTCGTTTCCATATGGACGATAAAGGCGGCACGCCCCCTTCGCCGGCCCCGTCAATGATCGGGGGCGGTCCTCGCCCGTCAAGAGTACGCAATAGCCGCGCGGATTCGCGCGCCCGTTGACCGGCTCCGGGCCGCCCCTGGGGAAGGCCCCGGCTTCAGTGAGGCGGCGAAGGGGGAGAAGCGAAAGCGGGCGCCCACCTCACCACACGTTGCACGCGACACAACGCCCGTGGCCGGACTGCCGTGTCAACCCCGTCCTGGCCCTTCGCCAGCCCGAAAGAACCGAACAACACAACCGCGCGCGTCCTGGTGCCTTGTCGTATACTGTTGAGGCTGTGAAACTTGCCTTGGCGAGGACACCGTACGAACCAGCACGGAGTCCGAGCGAAACACCTATATCTCCGGCGCTCCCTCTGTTCCAGTTCATCATGACGTGTGTGATACCCATGGGACGACTTTTACGATCTCTTCGCAACGCAACGCTTGCCGCGCTTCTCGGCGCAGGTTTCGCGGCCGCGCAATCGCCGATATACATCAGCGATGCTGTTATACCGCGCATGAACGCGCGCGTCAGCGCCACCGCGCCGCGATATGTCAATGATACGGCTGAGCCGCGCGTGCCCACTCGCGTCAGCGTGCCAGACGTTTCGGATCCGCAGGACGAGAAGCAGCCGGATGATGCGGATGATCATCCACTATCTATTCCGTCTTTATCCCTCAAGCTGCGGGAGCGCCCGTTGTGTCAAAAGATGTTGTGCCGCCGGAGATCCGAGCTCGTCTCGTTCGACCGAACGCAGCGTCCGCGCAGAGCACGGGACCGACGATCGGCGGCATCGTGAACGCTGCCGGGTATTCACCCACCTTTCCGAAGCCGGCATCGCCGCGATCTTCGGCACGAATCTCGGAACAGACGTGTGCCCCGTGTTCGCCTCGCCGTTGCCGACGACGTTGTGCGGCACGGCGGTGACGATGGACGGTATCAGCCTGCCGGAGTTCTACGTTTCGCCCGATCAGATGAATGTAGTGTTGCCGTTTGGGACAGGCGAGCGAACGGTGTCCGTCATCACGCCCAGCGGCACGACGACGAAGACCGTGACGTTGCATGACCACGCACCGGCGTCTACGTTTGGCCAGACTGGGTTGCTGCGGCACAGCACCTGAACTACGGCGTCATGGGACCGATGCAGCCAATCAACACGAGCGACCCGAATGATAACACCGTCGTCCTCTACCTGGCAGGCGCAGGCAAGGTCATGAACCGCGAGACACCGCTCCCCGGAACGATGACGCCGCTCCCCACTACAGCGGACCAGACTCCCTACCAGGTTCAACGACCGACCGTCTTCGTGAACGGCACACGAGTCGCCGACACGGACATCCAGTTCGCAGGCATGGCGCCCGGCCTCATCGGCGTCGCGCAGATGAACCTCACGCTCCACAAGCCTGGCGTGAACGAAATCGTCGCATGCCAGCATGATAGCCTCTCGCAGACGACGCTGTGCAGCAACCCCGCCACGGTGTTCGTGACGGACGGCACGCCATACACGTTCGGCCGCATCACGAGCCCCGGCGCGATGAGCGACGGCGAGCACGACCTCAGCAAGATCACCGGGACAGAGAACGGCAAGGCATTCCGCGTCGGCAAAGGCGGCTACTTCCTCTTCAACGAGAGCGGGACGATCAACCTCGTCCTCAACGGGAACGGCGTCTACGAGAACTTCGCAGACACGTTCACTCCGTCGCGGCGAAAGTCATGGCGCAACCACGCTACAGGAAATTCCAACAGATACACTTCGGCAACGCGAACCTCCCCACGCAGGAACCGCTCACGCCATCGACATCGATCAGCGAAGGACAGATCGTCGGCGCGACAGCGGGCTTCCATCTGCGACCACGTATCGTGATGCCCCGAACGCTCAGCACGACCACAGCGAACTACTCACAGATACGGGATATAAAAATGATACCGCACGTGACGTACGATCAGCGATGCGCGAGGGGATTACGACCGGACGACAAGAAAGTGGACGAATGTCAGCGACTTCAGATCCGAATTTCGAAGATGGCAATATTGCGCAGGACAATACAACGTTTAGTTGTAATTGGCAAGAGGGCAGCCAAGGACCGGGCGGCTCATACTGTACTCTTCAATCTTGTGCACTACCTCGCGAACAGACGGCAGCAACGCCGACGCTGCCTGAATGCCAAGAGATCACGCTGGGATTGCAGCAGTCAGACAAACCATTCCCTGCGTACATCGACCCTGCAAATCAACCATACTACGCACCGAAATGGAATCGGCGTGTATGTCCGTCGTGCAAGGAACACCACCCGCAAATGCTGCTGCAGGAGTGGATGTCGAGTGGCAAGCGCTACAAGACGTCGCTGCAAAAGGAGGAACACAATTTACGCGCGTCAACCAACCCCTCGCACCGGGCGTGCACGGTGCGACATTCATGTTTGCTGACCTACAAGGAAATGTGGGGGGAGTGACAGGGCTCGTATGACAGTACCGGAAACAAATCATATGGATGTATGGCGCCCGCAACATCGCTCACAAAGATTGAGCCTAAAATATGCCACTCTCAATAGTCTCGCATCAGCAACGCGTCACGAGGACGCAGAGTCACCGGGTACGGCTCGAACGTAAGTCGGTGCGAGTATCGCCATTCGAGCTAGATAATATGAGCATCGCATCCTCTGTGACTCGACTCTGCACGCGATCTCGATGGTCGCAAGCTCCTCGAGTTCCTCGGACGCGGCATCGACCTCAGTAAGTACGGGAAGTGAATGCAGACGTGTCATCGCACGCACGAAGGGTCCACGAAAGCATCAACAATCCGACAGCTACATTTAAAAACCCGTGCTGCCAAGGGCAAGCGTATGCGGGTGTGGTCTCTGTTCGCTCTGGCGTTGCTTGTCGTCGCGTGTTCACACGCGCCCGTCAACCGACTCAACCACCGAACAACTTCCGCGAGCTGACGCAGGATGAGCACATCGCGTCGATCATCGCAGCAGATGCGACGCGTCAACTCCCGAACATCACGCAACAATACGACGCGCCCATGGCGCCGAACATCGCACCGCCGCTATAGCGTCGCGCGACAGGTGATATTAGTTAGTAAGTCTGTAAGTTGGTTCAGGTGTGTCCGAGAATCCTGGCTTGCAGCCCCATCCGCGGCCCGGAGCGGGACGGCATCGTGACTGGTCGCGGCTGGGGCGAGGCGAGTACCGAAGAGGTGCAAGGAGGCGCGCGCACTTTATGATCGTTCCACTGCTTTGCGTTGACGTGATCGGGGGCGGTCCTCGCCCGTCAAGAGTACGCAATAGCCGCGCGGATTCGCGCGCCCTTTGACCGGCTCCGGGCCGCCCCAGGGGAAGGCCCCAACTTCAGTGAGGCGGCGAAGGGGGAGAAGCGAAAGCGGGCGCCCACCTCACCACACGTTGCACGCGACACAACGCCCGTGGCCGGACTGCCGTGTCAACCGCGTCCTGGCCCTTCGCCAGCCCGAAAGAACCGAACAACACAACCGCGCGCGTCCTGGTGCCTTGTCGTATACTGTTGAGGCTGTGAAACTTGCCTTGGCGAGGACACCGTACGAACCAGCACGGAGTCCGAGCGAAACACCTATATCTCCGGCGCTCCCTCTGTTCCAGTTCATCATGACGTGTGTGATACCCATGGGACGACTTTTACGATCTCTTCGCAACGCAACGCTTGCCGCGCTTCTCGGCGCAGGTTTCGCGGCCGCGCAATCGCCAATATACATCAGCGATGCTGCTATACCGCGCATGAACACGCGCGTCAGCGCCACCGCGCCGCGATATGTCAACGATACGGCTGAGCCGCGCGTGCCCACTCGCGTCAGCGTGCCAGACGCTGTCGGATCCGCAGGATGAGAAGCAGCCGGATGACGCGGATGATTCATCCACTATCTATTCCGTCTTTATCCCTCAAGCTGCGGGAGCGCCCGTTGTGCCAAAAGATGTTGTGCCGCCGGAGATCCGGGCTCGTCTCGTTCGACCGAACGCGGCGTCCGCGCAGAGCACGGGACCGACAATCGGCGGCATCGTGAACGCTGCCGGGTATTCACCCACTCTTTCCGAAGCTGGCACCGCCGCGATCTTCGGTACGAATCTCGGGTCAGGCGTGTGCCCCGCGTTCGTCACCCCATTGCCCACATCGTTGTGCGGCACAGCAGTGACGATGGACGGTATCAGCCTTCCGGAGTTCTACGTCTCACCCAACCAGATCAATGTCGTGTTGCCGCTCGGGACAGGCGACCGAACGCTGTCCGTCATAACGGCTGCGGGTACGGCGACGAAGACCGTGACACTGCATGACCACGCGCCCGGCCTCTACGTGTGGCCGGACTGGGTAGCAGCGTCACAACACCTGAACTACGACGTCATGGGACCGCTGCAGCCGATCGACACGAGCGACCCGAAGGATAACACCGTCGTCCTCTACCTGGCAGGCGCGGGCAAGGTCGTGAACCGCGAGACACCACTTCCCGGAACGACGACGCCGCTCCCCACAACAGCGGATCAGACTCCCTACCAGGTTCAACGACCGACCGTCTTCGTGAACGGCACACGAGTCGTCGACACGGACATCCAGTTCGCAGGCATGGCGCCCGGCCTCATCGGCGTGGCGCAGATGAACCTCACGCTCCACACGCCTGGCGTGAACGAAGTCGTCGCGTGCCAGAATGATAGCCTCTCGCAGACGACGCAGTGCAGCAACCCCGCCACGGTGTTCGTGACGGACGGCACGCCATACACGTTCGGCCGCATCACGAGCCCCGGCGCGATGAGCGATGGCGAGCACGACCTTAGCAAGATCACCGGGACAGAGAACGGCAAGGCGTTCCGCGTCGGCAAAGGCGGCTACTTCCTCTTCAACGAGACCGGGACGATCAACCTCGTCCTGAGCGGCAACGGCGTCTACGAGAACTTCGCAGACACATTCACGTCGGTAGCGGCGAAAGTCATGGCGCAACCACGCTACAGGAAATTCCAACAGATACACTTCGGCAACGCGAACCTCCCCACGCAGGAATCCGCTCACGCCATCGACATCGATCAGCGAAGGGCAGATCGTCGGCGCGACAGCGGGCTTCCAACTGCGACCGCGTATTGTGATGCCCCGAACGCTCAGCACGACCACAGCGAACTACGCACAGATACGGGACATCAAAGGGATACCGCTCGTCACGTACGACCAAGACGCGCGCGGGGATTACGACAGAGCGACTCGTACGTGGACGGATGTGAGCTACTTCTATCCGCTCTTGAACGAGTGGCAATACTGCGCGGGGCAATGGAGTTCAAGCTGCCAGGTGCAGCATGGTGTTCAAGGACCGGGCGACTCAGTCAGACTGTTCGACCTAGCGCATTATCTAGCGACAGACGGCAGCAACGCAGACACTCCTGAATTGCGCAGAGGTCACGCTGGGCTTGCAACAATCAGACAAACCATTCCCCGCATACTTCGATCCGACAAACCAACCATACTACGCACCGAACATCAATGGTGTGTACGTCCTCGTACAAGGAGCGCCACCCGCGAATGCGGTTGCAGGAACAGACATCGAGTGGCAAGCGCTCCAAGACGTCGCCGCAAAAGGAGGAACACAATTCACGCGCGTCAACCAACCATTCACACCTGGTATGCACGGCGCCACGTTTTACGTTTGGGGACTCTGCAAGGAGTACAAGGATGACTTGGCTTTATGACAGCACCGGAAACAGACATATGGTTGTACTTCACCCGCAACATCGCTCACAAAAATCGCGTCTAACATAGGCTACACTCGACAGCCTCGCAGCTACAGCAACGCGGCACGAAGATGGCAGAGTTACCGGTTATGGATCAAATGTCAGGCGGCGCAATTTCGCCAGTCAAAACAGACACCATGGGCACGGCACTCACGTGACTCCATCACGCGCGCGACTCCGACGGCTGGAAACTCCTCGAGTTCCTCGGACGCGGCGTCGACCTCAGCAAGTACGCGAAGTGAATGCGTACGTGCCATCGCACGGACGTCCGGTGCATGAACCATCAACAGATCCGACAGCTACATTTAAAAACCCGTGCTGCCAAGGGCAAGCGTATGCGGGTGTGGTCTTTGTTCGCTCTGGCGTTGCTTGTCGTCGCGTGTTCGCACGCGCCCGTACAACCGACACAACCGGCGCACGACTTCCGCGAGTTGACGCAGGATGAGCACATCGCGTCGATCATCGCAGCAGATGCGACGCGTCAACTCCCGAACATCACGCAACAATACGACGCGCCCATGGCGCCGAACATCGCACCGCCGCTATAGCGTCTCGGGTCAGGTGATATTGGTTAGTAAGTCGGTAAGTTGGTTCAGGTGTGTCCGAGAATCCTGGCTTGCAGCCCCATCCGCGGCCCGGAGCAGGACGGCATCGTGACTGGTCGCGGCTGGGGCGAGGCGAGTACCGAAGAGGTGCAAGAGGCGCGCGCACTTTATGATCGTGCCACTGCTTTGCGTTGACGTCCATCTTGGCCGGCTGCACGTCGCTGCAGTCTATGCGCCTAGCCGGGCGCCCGCCATGTCGGCGCACGCCGTCTTGGAAGGCCTCCGTTTTGATTGCGCCGAACATCGTCCTGCTCCCTGTTTTAGTGGATCTCGGAGGGGTGTGGGAGTGGCGTGCGCCGACCCCCACTGCCGGGCGGGAATGCAGGGACTGCCAGCTCGGTTCACCGGAGTCTTCTGGAGTCACCAGGACTTGGCCCAACGGTGGGATTGCGCCTAACACGCTGATGCTGGAGGGTTTTTGGAGCGGGAGACGGGACTCGAACCCGCGACGTCCAGCTTGGGAAGCTGGCATTCTACCACTGAATTACTCCCGCTCAGTTACCATTGACAACCTTAACAAAACGCGTGACATTTTTCAATCCAGGCAAGAACGCAGCAGGAGAATCCATATTCTACAGCCTGATGGAACCTGGACTGATTCAAAAGGACAATCCGTCTCGCCAGAACGAACATATGTCAACAAAACAGACACCAACGGCCGGCGGAACAACGGCTTCACTGGCGGCTCAATCGGGCCGGCCGACCGGTTCATTCCCAGCCCGCAGACCAAGCCGTGCCGGCGTCGAAACCCTCAGCCCAATCCGGGAGGGCGCGCTGGGAATCGTCAGGGAAATAGCTCCCTCGTCAGGCATCCTGACGATCGTCAGGAAGAGTCCCAGGCGGCGCATTGCCTCGGTAAATTCTCCGTAGTCGGCCGACTTGACTACATAAGCGCTGCAGCCCAGTTCGTAACAACGCTGTATCTCCGAAGGATCGTCCGTGGTGGTCAGGACGATAACGGGGATGAGCGCGGTCCGGTGATCCTCCTTCAATTGCCGGAGGACCTGAAAGCCGTCCATAACGGGCATGTTGAGATCCAGCAGGAGCAGATGCCGCCGAGACGCCCGTTCTTCACGGCGGAGATAATCCACCGTTTCCTTGCCATTGTCAAAGTGGACGAGTTTGTTGTCGAGAGCCGGGCGGAGGTTCTTCTGGATCAGGCGAGCGTGGCCTGGATCGTCCTCCGCCAAAACGATCACCAAGTCCTCGGGACTGCGCATACGTTCCCTCCTGCTCACCCTGGGGAACACTGCCGCACAGGTCGTCGCGCCCCCCAAACTGGAACGATCCCAGCCACAGAATACACCCGGCTTCCGGATAATTAACCGCAGTTAATCAGGTGCAAGCCTAAAATCGTACGGTACTAGGCCCCGGCGCACCCCCAAAAGATCCGGGCTGCACCCCGCAAACGTGCTGGTCGCAACCGGTCGGCTGCTTGTCACCCCCGCGCGCGGGAGCGGTCGAGGCCGAGGGCACGGATGCGTTTGTGGAGGTTGGTGCGCTCCACCCCCAGGGCGCGGGCGGCGGAAGAGATGTTCCAGTCGGAGGATTCGAGGGCGCGCAGGAGGTGCTCGCGCTCGGCGGCGTCGCGCGCGTCCTGCACCGAAGAGCGGGCAGCGCCGTCGCGGGACAGGCGTAGTTCGACCGGCACCGAATCCAGCGTGATGCGGTCGCCGGGGGTCAAAATCGCCATGCGCTCGACTACGTTGCGCAGCTCGCGGGCGTTACCGGGCCAGGGCAGGCGTTCGAGGACCGGGAAGACGTCGTCATCGACGGTCTTGCCCTTGAAGTTGTTCCGGCGGCAGAACTCTTCGAGGAAATAGCCGGTCAGCGGGCGGACGTCAGCGGGGCGCTCGCGCAGGGGTGGCACCCGCAGCGGGACCACCGAGAGGCGGTAAAAGAGATCCTCCCGGAAGCGCTTCTGTGCGATCAGGGCGGACAGATCGCGGTTCGTGGCGGAGATGACGCGGACCGTGGCGTGGAGCGGCTGCTCGCCGCCGACACGGTGGAACTCGCCTTCCTGAAGAACGCGCAGAAGCTTGGCCTGGGCGGTCTCGTGCAGGTCGCCGATCTCGTCGAGGAACAGCGTCCCTCCATCGGCCAGCTCGAACTTCCCGCGGCGGGCCGAGGAGGCCCCGGTGAAGGCGCCCTTCTCGTGGCCGAACAACTCGCTCTCGAGCAGTTCGGTGGGGATGGCGGCGCAATTCATCTTGACGAAGGGGCCGGAGGCGAAGGGGCTCTCCCGGTGAATGTGGGCGGCTAGCAGTTCCTTGCCGGTGCCGGATTCGCCGACCAACAGCACGCGGGCGTCGGAGCGGGCGACCAGCGTGGCTTGCTCGATCAACGCCTTGAAGGCGGGACTGGCGGCGATCATCGAGGGCGAGTCGCCGACCAGTTCGCGCAGGCGCTCGTTCTCCCGGCGCAGAGCGGACTGCTCGAGGCCGTTCTTGAGGGCCAGCAGAACGCGGTCGCGGGTGAGCGGCTTTTCGAGGAAATCGAAGGCGCCGGCGCGCGTGGCTTCGACGGCGTCGGCGATGGTGCCGTGGCCGGAGATCATGACCGCGGGAGCCAGGCAATCGCTCTGCCTTAGCCAGCGTAGGACCTCGATCCCATTGGCGTCGGGCAGCATGATATCGAGCAGGAAGGCATCCGCGCGAAGGGCGTCGGGGTGGGCCCGGAATTCCGCGGCGCTGCGGCAGACGGTGACGGCGTAGCCTTCCCGCTCGAGGACCAACCGGAGGGAGCGCCCGACGTTCTCTTCGTCGTCGAGGACCACTATGCGGGACATGCACTGAACTGGACGGTGGGCCGGGGGCATTCGTTTCTGGTTTCCCGTCGTGGCGCGGACTCTTAGTCTGCAGCGTCGAGACTCTTCTCGACGCCAAAACATGCCTCGACACGAGTGTCGAGGCGGCATTGGGCAAGAGTGCCTGCGCCACCCCGCCCCGGCAATCGGCGGTCAGCTATCAGCTATCAGATGGCGCTCAGGCGACTGCGCGGTCTGGGGAGAGACGGAGGCGCCCGGTTGGCGTTCTACCGATAGCTGATAGCTGGCGGCCGTTTGCTGGGGGAGAGTCACGCGGAAAGCTGCGCCGGTGAGGCGGCCTTCGACCAGGCGGATGTCGCCGCCCATCAACAGAGCGTTCTTGCGCGCGATGGAGAGGCCGAGGCCCATGCCGCGCTTCTTGAAAGAGATAGCGGGTTCGAAGAGGGTCTGGCGGGCTTCCGCGCTCAGTCCGGGGCCGGAGTCGTGGACTTCGAGCGCGACGCCCGCGGCATCGGTCGAGGTAACGGCGAGCACCGCGCCGCCAGGCCCGGCCGCTTCGGCGGCGTTCTCAAGCAGGTTGGAGAGGATGCCCTTCAGCAGGTCCTCGTCGGCCAGAGCGGCGGGGTCTGAACCCGCCAGCACCACGTTGTAGGCGACCTCGGGATGGGCGGCCTTGAGCAGCAGAATGCGTTCTTCGAGGACCGCGTTGACGGAGACGGAGGCGGATCGAACGGGCGGCTCGGCAGCGAAGTCGGAAAAGGCGCGCACCCGGCGCTCCAGGCTTTCGACCTCGTCGATGACGATGCGCGCGGCCTGCTCGATGAAGGCGTCGCCGGGGTTGCGCGCGACGATTTCCTCCAGCGTGAGGCGGATCGGGGTGAGCGAGTTCTTCAGCTCGTGAGCCATTTTGCGGGCTAGCAGTTGCCAACTGGCGAGCTGGGTAAGGTAGACCAGGCGGCTGCGGCTGTGTTCGAGCTGGGCAGCCATGTCGTTGAAGGCGCGGATGGCGCGGCCGGTTTCGTCCGACCGGCGGGCGTCCAGGCGCACCGCAAGATCGCCCGAGGCGAGGCGGCCGAGACCGGCGGTCAACTGGCGTATGGGACGGCTGGTGTGGTGCGCCATCAGGGCCAGAAGCAGGAGCGAGACCAGCCACACGGATGCCGCGATCAGCACGTAGGTGTAGACGAATCCGCGGCGGAGATCGAGGGCGCCGGCGCGCTGGACCGTGTCGCGAGCCTGGCGGTATGCGTCGGAGATGCGGGCCATGCCCAGCGGGCCGATCGGGGCGGACCAGGAAAGGACCTGTGTGGGGCGGGCGTCCACGCCTGCAGCGGGTCTCCCGACCCGCTCCGGGCCGGCGGAACCACGGCGGGTCTGGAGACCCGCTGCAGGACTGGAGTCGTGCCCCACTTGCTGACGCGCGCGGTTCGGTGCTGAAAGTGGCGAGTGACGAACCAGGTACGTCAGGCGGTCGCCATCGGGCTCGGAAAGAACGAAGCGCTCGGATTCTCCGGATTCCCAGAACTGGCGCACCTCGGCCGGGGCGTCAGATGGCGCCGTCCAGCGGTGTTCCGGAGGACGGCCGGAGGCGGCGTCGGCTTTGAGCGAGTCGCGCACCCGCTGGTAGAGCTCGCGGCCGGCCTGCTCGGTGACCTTGGAGAGGCGATCGAGCTGGTCGGTGGAGGAGTATGCCAGGCTCTGCTCGAGCAGAGTGGTGGTGAGCCACCAGGTGGCCGCGAGCGGCAGCACGGTCGCGCCGATGAAGATGAGGATGATCCGGGCGCGCAGGCTCATCGCACCACCCCGGAGCGGGCCAGCGAGGCCAGGCGGAAAGGACCGGCGCCGATCGACCAGCGGCTGTCGCCGCCTCGCGAGCGGCGGCTGAAGAGCTCGACCAGCCGGGTCAGGCTGACGCCTTCCTCGGTCATGACGTGCGGGTCCTCGGCGGGGTTTTCGGCCCGGGCTTCGAGGCGCAGCCAGAAGGGCTGGTCGGCGGCGAGGCCTTCCTGGGGCAGCATCATTTCCTGAATGCACCAGGACTCGGCGGCGCGGGCGGAAAGGCGCGCGGCGGACCGGCGCGGGCTGCCCAGCTTGGCGATGGAGAACTTCTCCTCCCACAAGTCGTAGCTGAAAACGAAGCGCTCGATGTCGCGGTGCGCGACCGTGGCCCAGCGGTCCGTGGAGAGAGCGAGCTGCAGGGCAAACGGCACCAGCACGCCGTTATGAAGCCGCTCCAGGGCAGGACCGGAAACGAAACGGAGCTGCGGGGCGGAGACGCGAATCTGTCCGTCGTCCAGGCGCGCGTCCAGGGCCTCGTCCGGAAGGGACTTCGAAAAACACGCGCCGGAAGCGGGCAATAAGAGGTACAGCAGCTCCCGGCGCGTCATGCGATGTGAGGCGCGCATCAGAGATTCAAACCAGCGATGAAAACCGGCTCGGGACGGCCATTGCGCATGGGGAATGCCACCAGCAGGGCCAGGTCCCCCAGCCGCACGCCGCCGCCGACGGAGTGGTGGACGGTGGTGCGGTCACCGGCGTTCCAGACGGCTCCGGTGTCGTAAAAGGCCTCCACGAAGCGGTATCGGTATTCGACCGAGTTGTGAACGACGCGGTTGGCGCCCAGAGGCGCGAGATCGTACTTGTTCCAACCGCGCAGAGTGGTGCTCGTGCCGAGAACGAAACGCTCGAACAGGGGCGCGGCGCCGCGGATGACGCCGGTGGTCAGGTGGGTCGAAATGCGGTGCGCCCCGTGCCACACGGTGTAGCAGAAATCGAAGGTGTGGCGGGTGTAATCGAAGTCGCTGGCGAGAGAATTGGTGGCCGCGCGCAGGCTGTAACCTGCCTCCACCCGTTGCTGACTGGACCCAGTCCCCTCCAACAGCCGATCATAGCGCAGAGTAGTAATGACGGCGTTGGAGGCTTCCGAATGCGCGGCCGAAATCTGGGGTTGAAGCTGTTCGAAGCTGAGGCCGAGAGAGACCTTCAGCGAGCGGGCCAGGGCGACGGTAGCCACGGGCTCGACGTCGCGGCGGGCGCGATAGAGTTCCGGGGCACCGCCGGCGGCGTCCGTGGTGGCCGGATTCCAGGCTTCGTGGAAATCCGCGAAGCCAAGACCGAGGCGCAGGCGGCCGTTCGCGATCTGTCGGTTCTCGTAGCGGGCGCGCAGGCCGGTGAAGCGCTCGACGAGCGTGTCGCCATCGCTGACCAGGCCCACGGTGACGAAGTTCGCGTGGGATTGCACGGTGGCATCCACCTCGCCGGTCCAGCCGCTGTTTGAAGCGTAGAGGAAGGTCGGCGCGGCCAGATCGAAGCGCTGCTCGTGGCTGCGGATTTCGAAGATGACCCGGATGTGCTCCGGCTGCTGGCCGCGGGCGATGCGGACCGAGACGGAGTGGCCGGGCAGGGCCTTGTTGATGAGGCGGGACAGCTCGTCGAGCTTTTGCTGGCTGAACTTCTGTCCGATCAGGGCGTGGATCTGCTGGCGGAGATTGTGGCTGAGCCCGGGCGGATCGACGCCGCTGACTTCGACGTTCTCGACGGTGTAGCGCTCGTTGACGTTGGCCTCGAGGTCCTGGCCGAAGGCGAGCAGTGCCACCAGAGCCAGGAGCGCCAGAAGCCGGAGAGCAGTCATACGGGGCGGGGTTAAGCAATGCGGGGGCCACGCGTAAGTGGTTGCAGGGGAAGAAATTGAAGGTGCGGAAGGTGTGAACGTCCGGCACAGGTGGGCAGACGGGGACACAGGAGCCCTACCGGCTGAGCGCGACGAGGCGCGCGCGGTTACCGGCACCGAACCGCGCGCGTAAGGAAGCGGACCAAGCGGTCAGAGCACCGAGCTTACTTGCTCAGGCGCAACACCTGCGATGAGACCGACAGGAAGGCCTGAGAAAGCGATGAAGTGTCGGCCGAGAAGATGAAGGTGCCCTGGGGCTGGCCGCTGTAGGTGGCGCAATTCGCCTCTAGCGAGCAGGCGCTGTAGAGCGGCGGCGAGTTGTAGTTGTCGGCGTTGGGATCGTTAGCCATGCGCTGCATGAGGACGTAATCGGGCTGGCTGCCGGCCGAGCCGCCCAGTCCGATCCCGAAGAAGTAAACCGGGACCGTGGCGTTCGTGCGGGCCTGGTAAGCTGCGCTGTCGGTCGCGTTCAGCACCGCGTTGTGGTACGACGTGTAGCTGTTAGCGACCACCTTGCCGCCCGAAAGGCTGACCGGCAGGTAGCCGGGGCTCAACTGGTTGCCCCAGACGTCCTTGACCGGAAACCAGTTGATGTCGGTCGGCGGCGGGGTGTAGCTCTTGCCGCCGGCGAAATTGCAACCGGGCGCGGCGGTGGAGGACACATAGCTGGTGCTGTTGAAGCTGTTGCTGGTGGAGGTGGTCCAGTACTTGAACAGGAGCTGGAACTTGTTGGTGCTTCCCGGATCGTCCGAATAGACTCCGCCGACGATGCCCGCGGGGATGTTGCCGAAGTAGCTCCCGGAGGCGAGGGTTTGCCCCGGGGTCCAGCTCGGCAGCACGGAGGCGCTCGCGAAGCCGCCCTGGCTTAGCTTCTTGCCGTTTTTGTCGGTGCAGTAACTGGTGCTCTTGAGCCCGGTCGTGCTGGTGCCGGGGTCCCAAAAGTTCAGGGTCAGGGTGTTGGGCAGGCCGTCGGTCTCGAACATCATGACGTTCAGAGCGCCCGGCAGGTTGGCTCGGTAAAGCTCGTTGTAGGCAACCGAGATAGCCTGGGCCGTACTGGTGCCGCCCTTGCAGACGATGGTGTCGATGGCGCCGTCTCCGGTTCCCAGATTGTTCTTATAGCCCAACACGGTCTGGAAGTTAGTGGTGGGCGAGGAGTGGATGTACACGTTGTCGCTGAAAGAAACCAGGCCGATCTGGTCGCGGCCGGCGGCGAATTGGCCGGTGAAGAGTTTGGCGGCGGTGAGCATGTCGGAGCACGAATCGCCCATGGAGCCGGAGCGGTCGAGCACCATCATCACCACCACGTCGCGGCGGGACGCATTGCCGGTGGCCGAAAGAGGCGTGGAAGAGGCGCCGAACCAGCCCATGAAATAGGTGGGCACGTTGGTGGAGGCGGTCACCGTGACGTTGCGCACGTGCGGATTGTTCGCATCGTCGAAGACGCTCACGGTGGACTGGCTCATGTTCGTTCCCTGGGTCCCCCAGGACCCCGTGGGGAAGTTGGCGTAGAACCAGTTGACGGCATTCAGCTTGGCGGCGGTGGCCTGCGCCGCGGTCGTCTGGCCCAGATTCAGGGCTCGCGCCGCGGCCAGGGAGGCGCCGTCGACGGCGGCCTGGAAGCGGGCCCGGACCGAATAAAGCACGCTCACGTCGATCATCAGTCCCACGGCGGGGACGATGAAGGTGAGCGAGAGTCCAGCCAGTACCAGGCTGACTCCTCTTTGGCGCGAACGGCTGCGTTGTTCAGGCATTGGAGTCTCAGAAGAAAGAGCGCGCATAGACACCGCCTCCCAGGAAGCTTCCCAGGTTCAAGTCCGGCGATTGGGCATAGAACTCGACGACGTAGCAGATCTGGCCATCCTGCAAGGGCGTCAGCCAGAGGGCGGCGAAGCGGCTCTGCGCTCCGGCGGGCAGCTTGGCTCCGGCGTCGGTGATCGGATTGGCAATCACTCCGGCCGAGGAGGTCGCGACGGCGGATGGATTGCCCAACGTGCTCGCTTTGGCATCGGCCAGGGTTCCGTTTCCGAACCGGATTCGCTGGGTGAAGACAAAGCTGTTGGCATTGGTGCAGTGGGAAGCGCCGACCGCGCCGCAATTCGGGTCCGTGGTCGCACCGACGTACATGACCCGGGACAAAGTCACCAGGACGTTGCCCTGGTTGCCGGTGTTGGTGGCGCTGTTTCCCGTGAACGCCGTGCCGATGCGGAGGTCCATGCCGGTGGCCAGCCGCTGGGTCAACTGCTGCATGGAATAGGTCGAGAAGTCCGCGCCGTGGATGTACATGTTGGCGACGTCGCGGCAGGCCTGGTTGACCTGGATGCTGCGGATGAGGTTCATCCCGAGGACGAAGGAACCCACCAGCAGGCTGGCCAGCAGAAGCGCGGTCAGCGAGAACTCGATGAGCTCCTGGCCTTTTCTGCCCCGATTGCGCCGCGTTTCCACCATTGCCGGTTCCCTCCCCTGCCCGCGGTTCAACGCGCCACCGAGTTGACCCCGGCCGGGTATCCGCCCAGGATGTCGGAAGAATACACGCTGAAAGTCAGCGGGGCGCCCGCATACAGGCCACCCGTTCCGAAGGCGCCGCTGAGCGGGGCGAGCCAGCTCCACGACACGTTTCTTACCGAGACCTGAACGATATTGCCGGGAATGTTTCCCCCGGTGCCGATGGACGTATTGAGGTTGCCCGGGGAGTAGTAGTCCACGAAGATATGCTGGGGTGTGTCGGCGTTGGTGACGACGCCCAGGGCGTATTGCTGAACTACCTGCTTGATCGAAGCGTCCTGCCCGTTGCCGCCGGAGGTCCGGAAGGTGATGGCGTAACGGCACCCTTCGCGGACGGCATTTTCGAGAGTGCTCCAGCGGAACAGGAGCAGGGAGAAATCGGCAAAGGCGAAAATCAGGGCCATAAGCGGAAGCAGTGTGAGCGCGAATTCGACCATCACGCTTCCCCCCTCGGGCCGCCTGGAGACGCGCCCAGCCCTCACCATCGCCGCCTCCGTCGAGATATTTGGCATACTCGCGCCCGGGGCCACAGCGCTGGAGACGTGCCGAGCCCTCACCATCGCCGCCTCCCGCGGCATCGCGCTTTGCGGGATTTCCTTCCGCTCAAAACACACCTAACCCGATTCAATAACGAGAAGAGCGGCAATGGAATCGGGTTTCCATCTGAGCTGAGGACACAGTTATACGCAGGAGAAATCGGCCTCCGGCGGGTTCCCCCGCCGCGAAGGAACGAGAGGCTTCGCTGGCTGCTCAACCCGCCGTCCAGCAAGGTGCCAGGCCCTAGCCAGACCAGGTCAGTCTACCCGCATTGGCGCCGTACTTCAGTACTGGACCTAGCGTTGAGGGTACTGGTACACAGAAGAAAACATTGAATTTATTCTCATGTAGGGGTATCCTCGTGTTGGTGCCTATGAACAGGTTGCGGGTAGTGGCGTGGTTGTGTGTGGTGATGGGCGCGGTAGCGCAGCCGCCCGCCAGGATCTACCCGGGGGCTAAGTTGGATAGGGCCGCTACGCAGCAGGCAAAGGCGAGTCCGGCGGCCCAGCCGGACGTCGAAATAGCCGTGTATACAACCGCCGACGCCTTCGACAAGGTCTACGGGTTTTACCGAAGAAATGGCAAAGAGTACAAAGCAATTGGGAGCCGGGCCCGTAAACTTCCAAATGGCCAGGAACTGCGCGACGCCTTTTTCATACTGGACGATGGACGGGACCTGCTGACCTCGAAGCACTGGGCTAAGATCCAAAGGCCTTACATCGGACAGTATGGCTTGGGGCGGAACGGCGCGGGCGCGGGCGACATCCGGGACGTCACGGCCATCGTGCTGACGCGGAAGAAATAGAGGCTCGTCAGCCGGCCGGGCTATTTTCTGAGGCGCGAGGCAAAAGCCGCCGCGGTTTCGAAAGCGCGCCGCACTTCATCCGAGGTGAGACCCGCGCGAAGGCGCTGAAGTTCCCCAATTGCAGCTTCCAAAGCCGAATCGACGGAAGCACGGTTGGTCTCGAGAATATCCTTCCACAAGTCATAAGAACTGCAGGCGAGCCGCGTCATGTCGGCCAGGCCGGGGCCGGCGGCCTTGAGATGCTCGGGGGCGGTCAGCCGCGCGGCTAGCGTCGAGGCCAGAGCGGTGGAGAGCAACTGGGGCAGATGGGAAGTGAGCGCGACCACGCGGTCGTGTTCTTCGGGAGCGAGAATGAGCGGCGCCGCGCCGGTCTTGCGAATCCAGAAAAGCAACTCGCGGGCGGCGGGTGTGTCAAGATCCGCCGCGGAGGCGGGGGTGAGGATCCAGGTGCGGCCGGCGAACAGGGTCGCGTCGGCCTCGGCCGCGCCGCGCTTCTCCTTGCCGGCCATGGGATGGCCCCCCAGAAACTGGGCGCCACGAAGGGAGCGGCGAGCCTGTTCGACGATGCGTGTCTTGGTGCTGCCGGCATCCGTAACCAGCGTTTCGGGACGAAGGCAGGGGCCGATGACCCGCAAGGTCTCGAGGATGCGGTGGATGGTTTGGGACAGGTAGACCAGGTCGGCCTGCGCCACGGCCTGCACCAACGGGAGCGCTTCGTCGATGGCGCCGCACTCGAGCGCGTCCTTGAGAGCGGGCGTGGAGCTGACGCCCAGAATGCGGCCTTCGAATCCGGCAGCCTTCAGGGCCAAACCGAAAGAGGAGCCGATCAGGCCGGTGCCGACGATGGCGACGGTTTCAATCATAGGCCACACGAATAAAGAAACCGTGGCGCGGACTCTTAGTCTGCAGCGTCGAGACTCGTCTCGACGCGAAGCCGCGCCTCGACACGAATGTCGAGGCGGCAGGCAGGAGTGCCTGCGCCACAAAGGCTACCGTAGGCCGCCCCCTGCAATGGTGCGATTCACGGCCGGGGCGATGATGCGGAGCTGGGACATCAGCTCGGCAAACTGGTCGGGCCACAGCGACTGGGCGCCGTCGCTCAGCGCGCGGTCGGGATCGTGATGGACCTCGATGAGCAGTCCGTCGGCGCCGGCGGCGACCGCGGCACGCGCCATCGGCAGCACCTTGTCGCGGCGGCCGGTTCCGTGCGAGGGGTCGGCGATGATGGGCAGGTGCGAGAGCTTCTTCACCACCGGAATGGCCGAGATGTCGAGCGTGTTGCGGGTGTAGCTCTCGAAGGTGCGGATGCCGCGCTCGCACAGAATGATGTTGGGATTTCCGGCGGCCAGGATGTACTCGGCGGAAAGCAGAAGCTCCTCGATGGTGGCGGCGATGCCGCGCTTGAGAAGAACCGGCTTGGTCTGCCGGCCGAGCTCGCGCAGCAGGTTGTAGTTCTGCATGTTCCGTGCGCCCACCTGGAGGATGTCGGCGTAGGAGGCAACCACCGGGATCTGGGTGTGATCCATCACTTCGGTGACCACCAGCAGGCCGGTGCGGTCGGCGGCTTCGCGCAGCAGCGCCAGGCCCTCTTCTCCCATCCCTTGAAAGCTGTAGGGCGAGCTGCGCGGTTTGAACCCGCCTCCGCGCAGGATGACGGCTCCGGCGCGGGCCACGGCCTCGGCGACGGCCAGGATCTGGTCGCGTCCTTCCACGCTGCATGGGCCGGCCATCACCACTACCGCGGGCCCGCCAATTTCCACCTGGCCCACCTTGACGATGGTGCCCGCTGGCCGGAAGCTGCGGCTGGCCAGCTTGTAAGGCGACATGATGCGGTGCGCCTCTTTTACGCCGTCCAGCACTTCGAAATCCGCGGGCTCGAACTGGCCCATGGGGCCGACGCCTCCCAGGACGGTGTGAACCGCGCCGGTGGACTTGTGGACGGTGAAACCGAGCGCGACCAGGCGGTCGATGACCGCCTCGATCTGCTTCTCGGTGGCGCCCTCTTGCATGACGACTAACATAGGGAAATCCTCATACCGCTCCCTGACGGTCGCGGCTCGGTAACGGAGCGGCTGCGGGTCTGGAGAGGGACTTGCAGAAATCGCAGGGCAAGCTGAAGCATACCCCACGTGGGGCCGTAAACCGTTGATGCGCCGTGTAGGACATGCTCCAGCTTGTCCCTTCCGCGGCAGTAGTGCGATTTCTGCAAGTCCCTCTGGAGACCCGCTGCAGGCGTGGACGCCTGCCCCACGATCCGGTCACGGCTTGCCGTCCTTCTCCAACATGCGCAGGCGTTGGACGTTGCGCATTTCGTCGATGATACGCTCGAAAACCCGCTTGACGCTGTCGTCGCCCAGGGGCCCGGGGTTGTGCGAGGTCACGTTTTCGAAGACCTGGTCTTCGCGCCGGGGCTCGTAGATGGGAAGACTGAGGTGCCGCTTGACGCGGCCGATTTCCTCGACGATGCGGGTGCGCTCGCTGAGCAGTTCGAGGATGCGGCGGTCCAGGTCGTCGATGCGGTCGCGGCACCCGGCCAGGACTTTGAGGCCGTCTTCGGGGGTCATGCGGGCCTCGCCATGTCGAAACCGCCCTTGAGCGCGCGGGCGAACTCTTCCAATCGGGCTTCGAGGTCGGAATCGGCGGCGCGCTGCTCGATCATGTGGACGATGGCGCTGCCGACCACCACCCCGTCGGCCAGGGCCCCGGCGGCGGCGACGTGTTCCGGACGTGAGATGCCGAAGCCGATGGCCAGCGGCAAGTCAGTGACGCGGCGCATGGCCTGGACCAGAGGAGCGGCGGAGGCGGCGAAGGAGACCTGCTCTCCGGTGACTCCGGTGCGCGAGACCAGGTAGGCGAAGCCGGAGGAGTATTGCGCGATGAGGCGGAGGCGCGCCTCCGTGCTGGTGGGCGCGGCCAGGAAGACGGTGTCGAGGTTCTGGGCGTGCAGCAGCGCGACGTGCGCCGCAGCCTCCTCCACGCTCAGATCGGTGAGCAGAACGCCATCGATTCCGCCGGCCGCCGCATCCCGGGCCAAGGCTTCCACACCGTACCTCAGGACCGGATTCAGGTAGGTGAACAGGAGCAGGGGGACTTCGGAGGTGCGGCGGATCTGGCGGGCGACTTCCAGAACGCAGCGCAGAGACGCGCCGGCGCGTAGAGCGCGTTCGGAGGCGCGCTGGATCACGGGGCCGTCGGCGATGGGATCGGAGAAAGGCACGCCCAGCTCGATCAGATCGACGCCGCCGCGGACCAGGGCGGCGACCAGCGCAGGCGTGCGTTCGAGCGAGGGATCGCCGGCCGTGAGGTAGCCGACCAGGGCTTTCCGGTTGGCCGCGCGCAAGGCGTCGAACAGGCGGCCGATCCTAGTGGGCATAGGGCACCGGGTGTGGCGCACGCTTCAGCGTGCAGCCGTGGGCTTCAGCCCACGGTGCGCAATCCGGCGAGCTGAAGCTCGCTGCTGCACGCTGAAGCGTGCGCCACGGCTCAGTCGAGCTCGGGGAAGTTTTGGCGGTAGATGTCAATATCCTTATCTCCACGGCCGGACAGGTTTACCAGGAAGATCTCTCCCTTGGCTTGGGGCGCGCGGCGGACTGCTTCCGCCACGGCATGGGACGATTCTAACGCGGGAATCAGGCCCTCGGTGCGCGAGAGGAGGCGCGCGGCGGCGAGCGCTTCGGCGTCGCTGGCGGAGGTGTACTCGGCGCGGCCCTGGTCGTGCAGCCAGGCGTGTTCGGGTCCGACCAGCGCGTAATCCAATCCAGCGGAAACGGAGTGAGTGAGCGAGACCTGTCCCTCTTCGTCCTGGAGCAAGTAGCTATAAGCCCCCTGGAGGACGCCGGGCGCGCCGCCCGAGAAACGCGCGGCGTGCTGTCCGAGCGCCGGGCCCGAGCCGCCGGCTTCGACCCCTATCAGACGGACATCCGCGTCCTCCAGGAAGCGATAGAAAATACCGATGGCGTTCGATCCCCCGCCGACGCAGGCAAAGATAGCGTGGGGCAGGCGACCCTCGGCGGCCAGGATCTGCGCGCGGGCTTCCTCCCCGATCACCGATTGAAAATCGCGCACCATGAGCGGGTAGGGGTGGGTGCCCAGCGCCGAGCCGAGCAGGTAGTAAGTGCTCGAGACGTTGGTGACCCAGTCGCGCATGGCCTCGCTGATGGCGTCCTTGAGGGTCCGGCTGCCGGAGGAGACGCCTTCGACGCGCGCGCCGAGCAGGCGCATGCGGAACACATTGAGACTCTGCCGGCGCATGTCCTCGGTGCCCATGTAGACCGTGCAGTCGAGACCGAACAGCGCGCAGACGGTGGCGGTGGCGACGCCATGCTGGCCGGCGCCGGTCTCGGCGATCACGCGCCGCTTGCCCATGCGGCGGGCGAGCAGGACCTGGCCCAGGCAGTTGTTGATCTTGTGCGCGCCGGTGTGCAGCAGGTCCTCGCGCTTGATGTAGATGCGCGCGCCTCCGAGGTTTTCGCTCAGGCGGCGGGCAAAGGTGAGCGGCGTGGGCCGGCCGGCATAGTTGTCGAGCAGGTCCTGCAGCTCGGCCTGGAACGCAGGATCGGTCCGCGCGGCGCGATAAGCCTGTTCGAGCTCGTCGAGCGGCGCCATCAGCGTTTCGGGAACGTATCGGCCGCCGTAAGGTCCGAAGTGGCCGCCGGAATCGGGCAGGGAATAGCTCATGACCGCGCCGCCTTCAGAAACTCCGCCATGCGATGGTGGTCCTTCCGCCCGGGGGAGGATTCGAGGCGCGAACAGGCGTCGACGCCCCAGGGCTGTGCCTCTTCGATGGCGCGGCGGACATTGGTCTCATCGAGACCGCCGGCGACGATCACCGGGCGGCGGGCGCCGCGCGCGAGCGACCAATCGAAGCTGCGCCCAGTGCCGCCGTACACGGAGCCCGAGGGCGCATCGAGCAAAAAGGCCTCGGCGGGAAGTTCGTCGAGGGACGCGACGTCGAAACCGGGCGCGACCGCAACGGAGCGCCAGACGCGCAGGCCGGCGGGGATCTCGATCGAATCGCCGTGGAGCTGAACTATGTCGAGTCCGAGCTGGCCGGCGAGCGAGGCCACCGCGGCTGCGGCCTGGTTGACGAAGACACCGACCTTAAGGATGCCCGCCGGCAGCGCCGCGAGAATGGCCTGGGCCGGCTCGGGAGCGATGTAGCGTGGGCTAGGCGGATAGAAATTGAAACCGAGAGCGGAAGCTCCGCCATCGACGGCGGCCAGGGCGTCGCCGCGGTTTGTGATTCCGCAAATCTTCACCATCATTGCTTGGGGGGCACGGGCGGTTTCGGTCGGGGGATTACGCCCGGGAACAGATTCTGCAGCGCGTGCCGGCGGTCCTTGGACCGCATGAGGTGCTCGCCCACCAGGAAGGCATGAAAGCCCGCCCGCTGGAGGCGGCAGATATCTTCGGCGGAGCGGATGCCGCTCTCGCTGACCTTGACGATGCCATCGGGAATCTTCTCGGCTAGGCGGACCGAGGTTTCGAGATTGACCTCGAAAGTGCGCAGGTTGCGGTTGTTCACGCCAATGAGGAGCGCGCCGGAATCGAGCGCGCCGGCGAGCTCGTTCTCGTCGTGGACTTCGACCAGCGCGGCCAGCCCGAAGCGGCCGGCATACTCGCGGAGCTGGCGCAGGCGCGGCGCGGGGAGAATAGCGGCGAGCAGAAGAATGGCGTCGGCGCAGCGGGCGGCCGACTCGGCGACGTGAAACTCGTCGAAAATGAAATCCTTCCGCAGAACCGGGAGGCGGACTGCGCCGCGGGCGATATCGAGATCGTCGAAGCTGCCCTGAAAGAACTTCTCGTCGGTAACCACGGAGAGGGCGGCGGCGCCTCCCGCTTCGTAGTCGCCGGCGATGGCGCCCGGATCGAAGTCCTGGCCCACCAGGACGCCCTTGCTGGGCGAGGCCTTCTTGATCTCGGCGATGATGGCCGGGGTGCGTCCGAGCAACGCCGCGGTGAAATTGCGGCGGAAGGCGCGGTTCTCGCCGGCCAGGGACTCGAGCTCGCCGCGAGTCATGACCGAGGCGGCAAGCTCCGCCTTCTTGTAGTCCACGATTCGCGCGAGGATGTCTGGGACGTTGCCGGTCATCGTCTTCGAGGAAGATTTAATCGTAGCATGGGCCGCAGCGGCCCGCCCGCCGCTTGAGCCGCGAAGGTCGCGCGCCGCGCCGCCCGTCGGCCGCTTGAGCCGCGAAGGTCGCGCCGCCGCGCCGCCCGTCGGCCCGTCGGGGGAGCGGACTCCCGCCACCCTGCTCGTCCGCTCCCTTACGGTCGCGGTTCGGTGCTGAGTGTAGCGCGCTTGCACACGGCGTCCTTCTCCCGGTTCACGCTAAACTGCAATTACATGCTCTCGCGACTCTTCTGGGCCACTGTGTTTACAGGCGCCGCGGCCCTGGCGCAGCAGGACGCCACGAATCCGGAGAACGCGCTGGTGCGCGACATCCTCCGCGAGCTTATCGAAACCAACACTACGCACTCGACCGGCTCGACCGGCCTGGCCGCGGAAAAAATGGCTGCCAGGATGAAGGCCGCGGGCTTTCCCGCCGCCGACATCGAGATCGCAGGACCGCGCCCCGAGCGGAACAACCTGGTGGCCCGCATCCATGGGACCGGACAACGCAGGCCGATCCTGCTGATCGCCCACCTGGACGTGGTCGAGGCGAACCGCGCCGACTGGACCACCGATCCCTTCCAGTTCGTCGAGAAGGACGGCTACTTCTATGGCCGCGGGACCAGCGACATCAAGGACGGAGATGCCATCCTGGTGGCGAACTTCATCCGCTGGCGGAAGGAAGGCTACCGGCCCGACCGGGACCTGATTCTGGCGCTCACGGCGGACGAGGAGGGCGGTACGGAGAACGGCATCGCCTGGCTGCTGGCGAACCGCCGCTCGTCAATAGACGCCCAGTACTGCATCAACCTGGACGGCGGGGGCCTGGAAATCAAGGGCGGGAAGAAGCTGCTGAACGAGGTGCAGTACAGCGAGAAGGGGTTTCTGACCTTCATTCTCGAGGCCAAGGACAAGGGCGGGCACAGCTCGGTCCCACGAAAGCACAATGCGATCTACGAGCTCGCGAGGGCGCTGCTCCTGCTGGACCGTTTCGATTTCCCGGTGGTGCTCGATGCGGGCCGCCGCGAGTACCTGCGGTACGTTCAGGCCGGGATGCAGGGCGAGATGGCGAACGCCGTAGCGGGGGTGCTCGAGAACCCGCCGGTCCCGAACGCCGTGCGGCTGGTCTCCATGATGCCGGATCTGAACGCCGTGATGCGCACTACGTGCGTGGCGACCATGGTGCAGGCGGGCCATGCCGAGAACGCGCTGCCCCAATCGGCGCGCGCCACCGTGAACTGCCGCATTCTGCCCGGAGAAGCGCCGCAAGAGGTCGAGCAAACGTTGCGCAGGGTCATCAACGACAAAGAGATCGCCATCACCACGGCGTCCGACAGCCCGATCGGCGAAGTGGGCAGCCCTCCTTCGCCGCTCAACCCGGAAGTCATGAAGGCGACGAAGGACGTGACCGAATCGATGTGGCCTGGCGTTCCGGTGGTTCCGGTCATGAGCCGGGGCGCGACCGATGGAAGAATACTGCGCCGCGCCGGCATGCCGGTCTACGGCATTTCCGGGATCGCCGACGACCAGGACGACATCCGCGCGCATGGCAAGGACGAGCGCGTCGGCGTGACGGCACTGTTCGAGGGACGCGAGTTCGTATACCAGCTGATCAAGGCGCTGGCGGGAAAATAGCTTCGGGCCGGACTCCTACATGGCCGCCTGGGTGCCATCGATCTTCTGTCCGCCGGCCAGGTAGGAGAAGAGGCGCAGACGGGCCGAGAACAGGGCGGAGAGGGCTCCGAGGAGCCGGACCTTCAGCCCGGCGGCGAAGCCGAAGTGCTTGCCTGCGTACGTGGCGGCGCCTAGCGTCCAGTCCGCGGCGAGCAGATCGAGCGCGGCGGCGGGCATCCTCTGCTTGAGGCCGTCCTCGGCGTGCCAGACGGCGCGCACGTCGGGCGCGAGCAGCGTCTTCTTGCCGGCGCGGCGGATCTGGATGGCAACCTCGGCGTCGGCCCAGGAGTGAGCGTAGCGCTCGTCGATATGGCGCAGTCCCTTCAGGAAGTAGGCGCGCACGAGCAGAGCCGCGAAGCCGGCGAACTCGACCGGCACTGTCTCGGCGCCGTCTTCCGGAACCGGCGCGGCTTCGAACTCCCCGGCTGCGGCGACCGCCCTTAGGTTCCCGGAGCCAGGCAGTTTGTAGAGCAATCCGGCGGGCTGGCCGTCCGGCGTAGCGAGAGCGGGGCTGACGGCCACGGCGTCGGCCGCCTGCTCCAGGCGCACGGTGAGTGCGGCGACGGTGTCGGGGAGCACCTCGGTCTTGGGATTCAAGAACAGGAAGAACTCCCCTTTGGCGGTGCGCATTCCGATGTTCAGCGCCTTGACGAATCCGAAGTTGCGCGGCAGGCGCAGCGGCGTCACGTTGGGGAAGCTGTCGATGACGGCCTGGCTGTCGTCTTCCGAGCCGTTGTCGACCACGATGATCTCGAAGGTCTCGCGCCCGGTGGATCTATCGAGCGCCGTCAGGCAGCGCCGCAACGCCTCGGCCATGTTGTAGGACACGATCAGCACGGACGTACGGAGCGGGATCGGAGTCTCTTCCATTGGAACTGCAATGATAGCGCAGCGCCGGGCGGAGTGACGCGAGGGGGTGCGGTGCGGGGCATGACCTTGAAGCTGCCTTTCGCCTGGGTCCGGTTGAATGCGAGGCGGAACTGGTAGAAATGGCGATCGGCCAGACGCAGCCGCTCAAACAGCGAGCGCCGGATCCAGCCGCGACAGTCATTCTTCCCAGCGAATGGTCTTCCACGACGAGCACCTTCGCATCCGGCTCCTCGATCCGCACCTTGCAGGGTGAGACCAGGATGCCGAAATAGGTGACCGCCGCTTCCGGCCATTGCTGGAACCGCTCGGCGATCGGCTTTTCGTATTCCTTGCTGACGGCGTAATACCTCTAAGCCGAACCCGAAGCGCCGATGAGGCGATACTCCACCCCGCCGACGGTGAACCGAGCCAGCGCCTGTTCCACCTTGGCGCGCCCATAGTCATCGAGCTCCGCGCCCGGAATTTCAACGGTGGCCACACGAATGCCTGGATACAAGGCGTCCAGCAGCGTGTTGGCGAGCTGTCCTTGCCGGGTCAGTTGCATCGACTTCTGAGCGACCGTTCCTTCCTCGTCGATCTCCAACGCCATCACTGGCAGGAGGATGCCCGGTAGATCGTAGAAAGTAGCGACTCTCACACCTGAAGGCATGGTAGCCTTCGGGATATTTTTCCGCCAAGAAAAAGGAGAGTCGCTATGAAGCAACAATACCAGATCGACCGTCAGCGAGCGGTGCAGCAGTTCCGCCGGCTCGCTTCCCAAGAGAATCCCAACATCCAGATGATCCTGCCGATGGCCGACATCGTCGGCATGCTGCAGGACGGCGTCGGCCATCTGCTGCGAGAGGCCGGCCTGGCGCTGATGAGTCTGGTGATGGAAGAGGAAGTTCGGCACCTGGCCGGCGAGCGCCATGAGCAGCATCCGGATCGCCGCGCACACCGCTGGGGCAAAGAGGACGGCTACTGCGTGGTGGACGGCCAGAAGGTGCCGCTGAAGAGAACCCGGCTGCGGACCAAAGAGAACCGGGAGCAGCGGCTGGGGAGCTACGAGCTGTTCCAGCGCAGCGCGCCGCTTGCAGCAAGGCGTATGGGACAAGATGATGCGCGGGCTTTCGACCCGGAACTACGGGGCCGTGGTGAAGGAGTTCAGCGAGGCGTACGGCATCGAGAAGTCGGCGGTGAGCGAGAACTTCATCGAGGCCAGCCGGGAGAAGGTGAAGCAGTTGATGGAGCGGCCGCTGGGCGAACTGCGGCTGTGCGCCGTGCTGATCGACGGCACGCCGTTCAAGGATCGCCAGATGATTGTGGCCTTGGGCATCGGCTGCGACGGGCGCAAAACGGTGTTGGGCCTGCGCGAGGGGGCCACCGAGAACGCGGCCGTGGTGGGTGAACTGCTGAGCGATCTGCTGGCGCGCGGCTTGGATTTCAGCATGCCGCGGCTGTACATCCTCGATGGCGGCAAAGCCCTGGCCGCGGCCGTGCGGCGCCACGCCGGGGAAGCCGCCTTCATCCAGCGCTGCCAGGTTCACAAGAAACGCAACGTGCTGGATCATCTGCCGGAGGAGCACAAGGCCGGCGTGCGCCGGAAGCTGCAAAACGCCTACGCGATGAAAGAATACGAGCCCGCCAAACGCGCGCTCGACGCAGTTGCATCGCGAGCTGATGGACCTGAATCCGAGCGCGGCGCGAAGCCTGGAGGAAGGGATGGAGGAAACGCTCACCGTTCACAAGCTGGGCGTGCCGGACCAACTCCGCCGCACGCTTGGCCTGCACCAACGTGATCGAATCGGCCTTCTCGATTGTGGAGACGGTTTGCCGGAACGTGAAGCGATGGCGGAAGGGAGATCAGATCGAACGTTGGGTCGGCTCCGGGCTGCTCGTGGCCGAGCGGCAGTTCCGGAAGGTCATCGGCTACCGCCAGATTCCGCTGCTGCTGTCCTCGATGGCGAACGCTGTTTCCAAGAAGCCGATTGCGAAGGGAGTCGCTGTCGCGTAATCTATGAGTTCCGAGGGTCGCTCACTTTCAACGGAGTTCCGGGCAATCTCACTGGCAGTTGGGACGTAACCATGGTTTTCATGGGGGCATCTCCTTGTCTGTTTGTTCGAAGAGCAACAGACAGACAGGAGCCCCGCCTCCGGTGCCCTCCCGTGCCTGTTGCCGTGAACTTGGATCAAGTTCCCGGGTGCCAGGCTCGGAGAGCCGTCACCGGGTTGTGCTGTTAACGACCCACTCCCTTGCTGTCCGTTGCCGGAACAGGCGGGAGAACGCTGGTGCGGGTGTTCCCGGCCAGCAACTTTTCCGCATGAAGCTGCGGATCGCCTCGACCTACGTCATGAGACCCGTTATTTGTTCCTAGACTCTTTTCTCGCTGGACTGCCTCCTTCTTGATGACCGGCCGCCCGTCGGTCAGATCCACGTTCGGTCTTCCATTCGGTGACGACGGCATAGGTCCCGCCGGTGCGGAAGGCGGTGACCATGGCGTCGTTTTCGGTGGGAGCCTCTTCGCCCAGATCCACTTGGTCGGCGTCGGAGCGCTCGACAAGGAAGAAACGGGCGCCGTTCTCATCCGGACGCTCAGTTCGTCGGCGCCGAACAGCCCTCTTCTTGGTCGGCGGCTTCTGGTCGCCTGTGAGCGGCGCCGTTGCTATCATTTCGCTCCGTCCTTCAATTCGCTTGGTGCCCGCTGAACCGCGTTTGACGCCGTATGCGCGCTCGCCGCGTCTCACCACGGTTAGCGTGCCTCAACCCGCTTTGTCGCTATGCCTGAGAGCAGGATAGAGCAGACCGAGGCTGCGATTCAAAACTCTGTCGACTCACCATCCTCCGTCGACACCGCCCGCCCCCGCCATGAAGAGCAAGCTCCCCGGACAGGAAGATCTGCTGCCGTTACGAGGGGTGCGGTTGCAGGTGCCACCACACGGAACAAGAGCGACAACTTGCGCAGCCCGTCGGGCACCATAGCAAATCATCTAGAAAAGAGTTCTTGACAAACAGACAATAAGCGATCAATATTTGCTTAGAGTATACCTTTAGCTGGAACTGGAAAACATATGCGCTCGGAATCTGTAGCTGTTCTCGCCATTATCGTCGTGAGCTTCAAGCTTTGCGGCAACTTGGCGGCGCAATCGCCGTGCGGAAATAGCCCCGGATTTACGTGTTCCGACGGGGGCTTTGCCGTGTGCCAAGGCTCAAGCTGGATCTGCAGCTGCGGGGCTCAGTGTTCCATCCCGCCCCCATACATTGGGGGCTGCACGTGTGGCGAAGAGTGTACGGGTAGTGGTGCCTGGCAATGCAGTAACTGCAGCGGCAGCCCGATCGTCATCGACACGAAGGGGGAGGGGTTTCACCTTACGAACGTGGCGGACGGCGTGAAGTTCTCGTTTGTTCCCGGCAAGCCGGTGCAAATAGCATGGGCAGATCCCGCTTACAGCAATGGCTTTTTGGTCCTGGACCGAAACGGGAACGGCACGATCGATGACGGCACGGAGTTGTTCGGGAATCTGAGCCCGCAACCACCATCCAAAACACCAAACGGCTTCCTCGCCCTAGCTGTCTTCGACCAGCCGGAGAACGGCGGAAACGGCAACGGATATATCGATCCGGAGGACGGTGTATTTCCACTCCTGTGCAAATTAGCTTTCAACCACGGGCCTGAGGTGTAGCGAGACGGCGGGGCGTCCAGTCTGGTAGTTTGGCTCAGGTTTCCGCAAGAAACTGAGTTCAACTACCAAGGAGCCACCCCGCCATGAATCGAGTATGCAGCATTTTCAGCCAGCTTTTGCAGTTCTTCCCGCGCCTGGAGTTTCAGGCGTTGGTGCGTGAGCACCACGCCGAGCGACATGCCCGTGGATTCACCTGCTGGCAACAGTTCGTGGCGATGTTGTTTTGCCAACTCGCCTACGCCCAGAGCCTGCGCGAGATCTGTGGCGGGCTGGCCGCGCTGGAGGGCAAGTTGCGCCATCTCGGCATCGCCGACTGTCCCAAGGCCACCACGCTTTCCTACGCCAACGCCCACCGGCCCTGGGAGTTGTACCGGGCGGTCTTCGATCAGACTTTGGCCCGCTGCCAAACTGAGGCCGCCTTGCGCACCCGGCGCAAATTCCGCTTCAAGCACAAGCTCCTGAGCCTCGACTCCAGCATGGTGGAATTGTGCGCCGAGAGCTTCGACTGGGCGCGCTACAAGAAGACCAAAGGTGCGCTGAAGCTGCACTTGGTGCTGGACCACGACGGCTGCCTGCCCTGCTACGCCGTCATCACCGAGGGCCGGCGGGCCGACGTCACAGAGGCCCGCAAGATCCGCTTCGCGCCCGGCACCATCGTGGTGTTTGACCGCGGCTACCCGGACTACGACTGGTGGCTGGAACTGACCCGCTCGCATGTCGATTTCGTCACCCGGCTCAAGGACAACGCCTTGTACGGAGTGGTGGAGGAGCGGCCGGTGCCGGAAGGCTCCGACATCCTGCGCGACGAAGTGATCCTGCTGACCAGCCAGGAAGAGGTCGGTCCCGAGGCCCAACTGCGGCGCATCGAGGTCTGGGTGGAAGAGAAGCAGGAGACCCTGGTGTTCGTCACCAACAACCTGCGCCTGGCGGCCCGGACGATCGCCCGAATCTACAAAGAGCGCTGGCAGATAGAACTCTTCTTCAAGGCCCTCAAGCAGGGTCTGAAGGTCAAGACCTTCGTCGGCACCAGCGAAAACGCGGTGCAGATTCAGATCTGGACGGCGCTGATTGCCATGCTGGTGCTGAAGTACCTGCAACTGAAGAGCACGTTTCGGCTGGAGCCTATCCAACCTGGTGGCCCTGCTGCGGCAACAACTGTTCGTATATCGCGACCTGTGGACCTGGCTGAACGACCCCTGGCAGGCTCCGCCGCCGCTGGTGCCAGCCGAGCAACTGGCGCTGGCCCTGTAAATTGGACAGCAGAAAAGGCGGCGGCTGCACAACATGCGGAGAAATGCGGGAATGAGTGATCGCAACTTGGACAGCAGGAGGCACCCCAGCGGGTAGCACCTCATCCCAGTGTCACGACAACCAGGTTTCCGTCAGGAGGCCGATGCCGAGGTCATCTTCAATGGATGCAATAGGCGCGAGAGGCGGGCAGAGCTAATTTGCACAGCAGTGGTGTATTTCACAAGCTCCGAATCTGGATCGACGCAAACCACGACGGCATTAGCCAGCCTGCTGAGTTGCACACCCTCTGGGAACTGGGAATTCGACGGATCGACCTGAAGTACCGGCAGTCAGACTATGTGGACAAGTTCGGGAACCAGTTCCGTTACCGAGGGAGGATCTGGGACGCAGCTGGAATTGGGCACGAGGTTTGCTACGACGTGTTCCTGAAAATAGCATCGGGCAACGTCGGAAGCGCGGGCGTGCCCCCCGGAGACGCGCGTGCGCCCTCCTTCCCTGACCCGAACAAAAGTGGAGTCACGGGTGCACTAACTGGGAGTGTGATACTGGCCAGTGAGAGTCCACGCATGCAGGTCCACAATCCATTGAAGGCGGAAGGGCTGACTGTACTGGATGCTAAGTCGCCGCGATTTGCAGAGGAGGTCGCGAGATTGCTGGACGCGTCAACGTCAACGAAGGCGGCGAACTTCCTGCCACAGTCCCTTGTGATCATCAATGACACGGAGCGCTGGATATGGGGCTTTACGGTGATCTACGTGTACCCCGACTGGATTGCCCCATCTGGCAAACCGCATCGACACGTGATCTCTCCATCGGCTGGTGGACCCGACCCCGGTCGCAGGTTCATGTTGGAGCCCGGAGGCGCGTTCCTGATTACGCCGGTGTCGAGTTTCTTGGCGTCCCGTCGTGCTAACGGTCAGATCCGGCAGAGACCGGTCCTCGATGAAGGTCTCGATCGCATCATTCGAATCGTGGAATCCCAAGAGCTTATGTATCGGGTCGAGGCCTTCGTCGATTCTGTGATCTATGAAGACGGCACAATAGTAGGGTCTGACACTGCTGGGCGAAAAGACCTGATTAACGCCCGGACGACGGCAGAGATGGACTTGAGCCACTCGCTCGATGGCATGCGCGGCGAGGAGTTGCGGAAGGCGCTGAAAGTGGAAGCGGGCTTGGACGCCTCCGGAAACTATGCCGAGCATCGCCGGAAGCGCGCTCGGGAACTTCTCGAGTTGCTTGAAGCGTCCGGCGAGCCAATAGCGCTTCAGGCCGTCGAGAACTTCAAAACCGTCGAGCGCTTTCACGGTTCTGCCTTTGTGACTAAGGAGCGATAGATGAAGAACACCAATTCTGTCAAGGTGCTAGTGGCAGTGCTCGTGGCCCTGGGTGGAAGCGTCGCCTGCGCGCAGCAGTGCTCAACGTACTCCGTATTGTCCAATATCAACTGCGGCGGCGGTCGATCGACCTGCCTCCAAAACAAAACCGACCAAAGCGGCCTTGTCCGCTGTACATGCGAGGCAGTCTGTCTCCCACCAAGTTCCGTCACTTACTCTGTCCATGCCACCCGGGGCGTGGCCTGGGGGCCCTGCGGAGAAGACCTCACGGGAACGGCAGACGGTGGGACTAAGGTCGTCGCTCCCGCCACAGTCGTGTCCGCCGTCTTCGCCCATGTGAAACTGCAAGGAGCCTATATAGGTCTGGCGCGAGAGAGCACGCAGGTATCCGACTGCTGGGAAGGGTTGGTTCTGGACGAACCTCTCATCGGTGGCGTCTGTTGAGTGTGCGAGTCGAGACGAGTGGTGGCAGCCCTATCCCTTCGCGACACACCCGCTCGCGCAAGTTCCCATACGCTGCCCTCACCGGGTATCCATCAACCCCGATTCCTGCAGAAGACCGCCCTCCTTCTCCCCCACCATCTGCTCCTCGCGGTACTCGGCCACGAGCAGGCCGCTCGGGACGCGTTCCGAGCGCCGGTCCTGGATCAGCCGCACCTGGTACTTGCCGACGATCCGGTCGGTGAACTCGCTCTTGCTCCGAATGCGGTGAACCTCCTTCACCCCGAACGCCTGGTACGTCCACGCCTGCCCAGGCACCGGCTCGATCGACCGAATCTTGAACGATGACGTGATCTGCTCCTCCCTGATCTTGCCGACCAGGTCCTGGTCGCGAAGCAGGCCGAGGCTGTACGCGCGGAGATTCTGGGTCATCATGTTGAGCGCGTCGGCGAGGTTCTTGTCCACCGACGTCGGCGTGTACCGCATGTAGCTTTCTAGGAACTTCCGGACCACCGCCCGTCCCTCGATATCCGTCGGCGGCACGTCGCCGTCTTGCCCCGCCGCCAGGGCACTCAGGATGCTCGTGGCGGACACGGGTCTCCCGCTGATCACCGTCGCCTCGCCGTCCGCGGACACTCGAATCACCGTCGCGGGCTGCAGGCGCACATAGATCGCGAAGAGCAGGGAGATCAAAGCGATCACGCCGAACAACCCGGCCATCAGCATCGACCGGTTGGCGTACGCCCGAAGCTGGCCGTCGTGCTCGTAGTACCTGCTGTACCCAAGCCTCTCGGGCAGCGCCTCCGGGGCCGCCGTCTTCTTGCGGCTGAAGAACATCGCGCCCTCCCGTTATCCCTTCTTCATCGCCAGGCTCTTCACTGACCCCAAGGCCGAGTTGACGGTGTAGATGATCGCCAGCATGGAACTCCCGATCTCGCCGGTCACAATCCGCCTGGCGAGAAACGGAATCAACGCAACCATGACCGCAAACAGAATGCTCGCCAGCGACATCAGAAGCGCCGTGCTGGCGCCCTGGAACCACCCCCCAAGGCTATCGGCGGACAGCATCGCAGCCAGGCTGTCCGCGTTCACGGCGGTCAGAAGCACGCTGAACAGGGCATAGACGATGCCCCACGCGTGGAAGATGAAGAGGTTCACCAGGTAGCTGCGGGCCAATTGGCCGACCCCGAACGCCGGATAAAGGGCCAGAATCAGCGGGCCGCATGCGTACAACACGGCGCCGTAAAGGCAATACAGAATCGTGAAGATCAGCAGCGCGATGGGGAAAACGACCGCCGCGATCAACTGGACGAGCACGCTGATAAGAGCCACGATGCTGCTGACCACGAGATTGAACCAGCTCGCATTGCCCATGCCGGTGAAGTACTGATTCACTTGCAGCATCCAGTTGCTGGCCCAGTCGTTCGGGGAGATCGCGGCTGCCACCTGGTTGAACGTGCCGTTCACCGAGCGGAAGATCGTGTCGTAGTTCGAAAGAACCAGGCCGAGAAGGAGGAACTTGGCCGCCGCGATCATACACAGCGAACAGCGCGCACAGCAGGAGGACCGCGTTCGCGATACCCGTGATCGCGCCCATGGGGCCGAGAGCCCCCAAGACGGTCGTCTCGTACCAGACGGAGCCTCCTGGATCCGGATCAGCGACGACGGGCACAACTACGGAGGTCCCGAGAACGCTCAGACCTTCGTGGCCGATCCTCGCATCTGCGCCGGCGACATCGCCCACTAACCCCAGTCTGCATTTCCTTCAACCATCGCCGCATGCGGCGATGCCTTTTCTGGCCGCTCCGCGGTTAGCGCTATGATAGCGATTCATGCCCCAACGGGTGCTCAGCATTGCGCCGATGCCTCCGGAAAAATGCGCCTACGCTCTGGCGCGCTACAGCCGCTCGCCCGATTCCATTCGCGAGTCGCTCGATTGGGTGCGCACCCACGATTCCGCCAAGTTCCTCGAGCATTTTTACTTTCAGTACGGCCACGCCTCCATCGCCGATCTCGGCCACACGGTATTGTGCTTCGAAGGCATCTCGGAGCTGGCCGCTACCGAGATCGAGGACGAGCCGCTGTGGGACGGCCAGGCGAAATCCTCGCGCTATCAGGACTTCTCCCGGGCGGGCTTCATCGTTCCCGAGGAGCTTTCGGCCGAAGAGGCCGCCAGCTACCAGCACGCGGCGGCCGGTCTGCTCGCGGTGTACCAGAGGATTCACACCGCCGTGGCCGAACACCTGCGCTGGCGCTTGCCGCGGCCCGATGACATGAAAGCCGACCCCTACGAGCGCGCTCTCGCCGCCCGCGCCTTCGACGTGGCGCGCTACCTGCTGTTCTGGGGCGTGCCGACCAACGTCGGCCAGGTGGCCAGCATTCGCACTCTGGAAAAGCAGGTGCGCCGGCTGCGGGCCTCCGAGTACGCCGAGCTGCGCAGTCTGGGTCTCGAGATCGCGGAGGCCTGCGCGCGACCGCCCGATTGCGTGTGGAATCCGGACGCACCCGCCGAGCCGCTGTGCCCCACGCTGGCGCGCCACACCGAGCCCGATTCGCACCTGGGTACCTCGCGCGCGGATTTGGCGCAGTGGGCTGCCGAGAATCTGCCGCCGTCTCCGGAAGCCGAACCGCCCCGCGTCGATCTGCTCCGGCCGCAGGATGCCACCGCGGAGGCCGTCGCGACACTGCTGTATCCCGTGACCAGCCGCTCCTTCCGCGAGCTGTACGAGTTGGCCGCGGGCTGGAGCGCAGCCAGACGAGGCGAAGTGATCGACGTGGCTGTCGGTTCCCGCACCCGCCGGGACGAGATGCTGCGCGCCTTCCACGGCGGGCCGTATGTGTACGACATCGTGATGGACATAGGCGCGTACCGCGACCTGCACCGCCACCGCCGCTGCCGCCAGTTCCGCCAGGCCTACTCCGCGCGCCTTGGCTACGAGGTGCCGCAGGCGATCGTGGATGCGGGCGTCGAGAGCGAATACCGGGGCGGCATGGAAAACGCGCTGGCGGCCGGACGCGCGCTTCCCGCGCCGGGGGCGCACTACCTGGTCCCCTTCGGCGCGCGCTCGCGGTTCCTCTTCAAGATGGATTTCGCCGAGGCCGAGTACATCTGCCGCCTGCGCAGCGGCGTGAAGGGCCACTTCAGCTACCGGCAAGTCGCCTGGGAGATGAAGCAGGCCATGGAGCGCCTGGAGCCCGAGATGGGCCGCCTGCTCGAAGCCACTCCGCCGTGGGTGGAAGACCCGCTGAAACGGTAACGGTCCGCTCCCTCACGGTCGCGGTTCGGTGCTGCGGCCGTGTCCACAAGAAAGACCCGGCGAGCGTTTCCCATTGTGAGAAAGGACTTCATGACCGATCGGCAACGGGAATACGAGCGGCTGATCGCGCCCATCGAGGACCGGATGATGCGTACAGTGTGGCGCGTCACCCGGAATCCTGACGACACCGAAGACGCGTTCCAGGAGGCTCTGCTAACAATCTGGAAGCGTTGGGACCGCATCCTTCGACACCCGAATCCGCAGGCTTTGATTCTGCAGATCTGCATCAACGCGGCACACGACGTGCTCCGCCGCAAAGTGCGCCAGGGGAAGTGGCTGGAGGCGGTCGCCGTCCCGGAGGACATTCCGGATCCCTCGATGTCGGCCGTGCAGAACATATCCAGCGCGGAGCAGGACGCCCAGGTGCTTCGGGCAATTGGGCTCCTGTCGAAGAACCAGGCGCGGGCCATTCTGATGCACGCAGTCGAGGAAATCCCCTACGGCGATATCGCGGCGGCCATGGACTGCCGGGAATCGACGGTCCGCAAACACGTGGCGCGCGCCCGCACCAGGCTGCGTACGCTGCTCTCTCATCTGCTGCCGGCGGTCCAAAAGGAGGAAACGAGCCATGCATGAGAACAACGACGTGGATGAGTTGATTCGGAGGAGAACGCAGATGGAAGTTCCGGCTGACGTCGAGAACCGCCTGCGCGGCAGGCTGGCGGAGTTCCGTACCCGCGTGGAGCAACGGCCGTCCAGCCGCTTCCGGACGCTGGCGTATTCTCTGATGCGCCCGCCGGTGCTGCGGGTGGCGGCTCTGACGGCAACCGTTCTGGTGGTGGCGGCCGTCGGGCTGGTCCTGATCCCAAGGCAATCGGGTGCGAGCCGCGCTTATGCGGCGGCGGCGGCGCAGCTCAGGAGCGCGCAGTCGCTCGAGTACACGCTAGTCCTGAACGCGAAGCCGTATGTGGCTATCGATTTCAGCTTCCTGGCTCCGGCGTACCGGCGGCTGAACTGCTCGTGGGGCATCGAGGTGAGGGGTGACGGCGCCACCGGCAAACAGATCGTCTTGATGCACGGCACTCGCTCTTACCTGACCGAAGGTGGCAAGCAGGTCGAAGCGGCGGACCTGGCGGAACAACTGAGGTCGCTTCCCCAGACGGCGGACGAGGTGCTGGGCGAGCGATGGACGGGCGGAAAGAAGCTGGTGGGATATCGCTTGAGCAAGGCGCCGCCCAACGGTTCCATTCCAGGGCTCAAAGAGTTGGATGTGTGGATCGACTCCGGAACAGGCGAGGCCGATCATGTTGACATCGCCGTTCAGGAGCAGGGCAAACCCGCCCACCAGATGCACATCCAGAACATCCGCGTGAACGCCGAGGTCAATCGCGCGCTGTTCGATCTGACTCCTCCCGCCGGGTATGCGCCGATCGGCAAGCCGCAAGCGCCGGACACGCCCGTGCTGCAGGCCGAGATCAAACAGGTCGACGCATTGGTCGCGGCGGTGGTGCCCATGCAGGGGTCGTATCTGCAGACGCCGGCCGCTCTGCGGTCGGTGGAGAATTATCTGAAGAAGGCGGGCGTGACGCCGGCGGGCCCTCCGCTGGGGCGCTTCTGGTCCGAGCAACATTGGGAGGCGGGATATACGGTGCCGCCGGGAACCCAGGTCGAGGCCCCATTCCAAGTTGTGTCAATGCCCGCGGGGCTGGCTGCTTCCGTTGTAGTGAAAGGCCAGTGGGCCAAGGACTCCAGCCCGCGATGGTCGGCCTTCTTGAAATCGGTTGTGGACCAGGGATACTTGCCCGCGGGTCCGTCGATGGAGATCTGGACCGGCGAAGATGGCCAGCCGAAGACGCAATCCACCGAAATGCGGATTCCGGTGGCGAAGGCGAAATGAGCGTTGCGGGGGCTCGGAGCGACATGCCTCGAGCCCCCGCGCTTCACAACTGATCGCGGTACTGCTCCAACACCACCTTCACCAGTTGCGCCCGGGTCCGCACGCCCAGTTTATGGAAGACCTGGTGCAGCGCGGCCTTGATTGCCCCCTCCGTAACCTCAAGGCGCGCCGCGATCTCCCGGTTCGTAAGGCCCTGCAAGACGTGGCGAACCACCTTCTTGTCGCGGTCGTCGAGGGTCGGGCCGCTCGCCGGGCGCGACCGGTCGACGGACCGGAACAAGGCCGCCAGATACTTTTCTTCCAGCCAGACCTTACCGCCCGCGATCTCCCGGATCACCTGGCAAAGGACCTCCGTCGAGTGGTGCTTATGCACGATCCCCGCCACTCCCGCCTGAATCAGATTCACCGCTTCCCGATCGCTGATGCCCGCGGTCACGATCAGAACGCGGCCTGCGAAACCACCGCGCCTGGCGGCTGTCATGAAGTCCAACGCGCGTTCGGACCCGAGATCCACATCCAGTAAAACCAGCGTGGCGCCGGATTGCTCAAGCGCGCCCAGCGCCTCGGTGGCGGAGGAGAATAGCCCCACCACTCGAAGGCTCGGCTGCTTCTCGAGCGACCGGGCCAGCCCCTCGCGGAACATGGCATGATCGTCCACGATCGCCAGATGGATGTGTTCGTTAGTCGATTCAGTCACTTTCACCCTCGCCCGAGTGCCGGTAGATCGATGCGGAAGCAGGTGCTCTCGCTTTCCGGCTCAAAGCACAAGTCGCCGCCGTAGCCTCGCACCACCGCGCGCGAAAGATACAGGCCCAGGCCCGCGCCATCGGCGCCCGACTGGAAGGCCTGAAACAGCCGCCCGGGATCGGCGATACCGGGACCGCTGTCCTCGAAGCGCACGTGAACGGCGCGCTCGTCCTCGGAAACCGAGACGCGCAGCTCGCGGATCGAGCCCGTCTGGACGGCTCGGTGGGCGTTCTTGGCGAGGTTCAAAAAGACATGCAGCAACCCGTGGCGCTCGGCCAGTACAACCGGCATTGCATGCGCCAACCGCCACACCACTGCGCCCCCGATCTCGCGCCAGTCGGGCTCGATCACGATCCGCAGGTCGTCGAGCACGTCCTGAAGCGCTACTTCTACGAGCGTATCGTGCAGGCTCCCGCTGAGCGCGCCGGAGGCGACCCTTTCGAGGCCGCCCGCCAGCGCGGTCAGGCCCTGGAAATCCTCGTCCTCGGCGATGGGGTGCTTGTCTTTCAGATTCGAGCAAAGCAGGGAAATCGCGCTGCACAGATTGCGCACCTCGTGCGCCACAGCGGCGGCGGCGATCCGGTTGCCCCGGACCAGTTGCCGCATTCCTTCCTCTTCCCGGTCGCGCATCTCTTCCGATACATCCACTACTATGGCCGCCAGGCGCGTGCCGTGCGGCGTCGAGTAAGAGGAGAACCACGTCTGCGCCAGGAAGATTTCGCCGTTCTCTCTCCGCCCCTGGCACTCCGCCGCGGCGCGGAAGCCATCGGTTGCGGTGCCCGGCGTGAGGGCGTCCGCCAGCAGCGGGACATAATCGCCGATCCGCTTGCCGGCGAGCGAGCCGCTCAGGAACAGCGTGTTGGCGGCCTTGTTGCAGGCCAGCACGGCGCCAGCGGCATCCGCCGTCAGGATCGCCGCGGGACTGCTTTCCACCAGAAGCCGCAACTGCTCCTCCGCTTCACGCCGCAGCTTCTCTTCGTGACGGAGGCGATCGAGGTGCCGCACCACGAGTGCGCGATTGCGCATTAGCGCCGCCACGAACAACCCGGAGCCCGTGTATGCCAGCACTGCAAAGACGAAACGCAGCAACATCTCCACGCGCGGACTGGGAAGATCGAAAACCGAGCGCAGGACCGAGCAGACCACCGCCAAAGCCCCGATCTCGACCGGCGCCAGCACGGTGGCTCCCAGCATCACCGGCAGCATATAGAAGAGGCCTAGGGACGCTCGATTTCCCACGTACCAATCGGATGCGGCCACGAGCACGATGAGCGCCCCGGCTGCCGAGAGCACCTTCCTCCGGTCCGCTCCCAGGAAGAGATCGATCACTCCTCAAGATTAGCGGCCGTGCGTTAGTGCCGCAAGACCGATCGATGGCGTAATGGCTAACTTTCGTTTGTGGCTGACTAACTTTTGGGCGAGAAAGGCAAAAAAACATAAAACCGAAATTCAAAACTTCGATTGGACAAACCGGGGGGCCGCCCGTAGACTGGTTTCACAGACTTCATACGCCGCGGTCGAATTCGCAGCGTACGGTGTCACGCCCTCGTCGGCGATTCCCCCTGCTGGGAAACCCAGATACAAGTAGTTTCTGCCGGCCCGCGGCCTCTATTGGCCGCGACGGCGAAGAACTGTCAAAAGCAGCGGCGCGCTGCCGCACCATGGACGGGCAATGAAAAAAATCGAAGCGATTATTCAGCCATTCAAGTTGGACGAGGTTAAAGAGGCCCTGGCAGGCATCGGCATCGACGGCCTTACCGTCAGCGAAGTGCGGGGCCACGGCCGGCAGAAGGGCCATAAGGAGGTCTACCGGGGACAGGAGTACACCGTCGACCTGCTGCCCAAAATCAAGCTCGAGATGGTGATCCCGACCGAGCGCACTGACGAGGTGCTCGAGGCGCTCAGCGGAGCGGCGCGCACCGGCAAGATCGGGGACGGCAAGGTTTTTGTATACGAGGTCGCCGAAGCCTTCCGTATCCGCAACGGCGATCGCGGCGACATGGCGCTTTGACGAAGTGACGGACCCGGCCGCGCCGTTCGGAGGCGCGCCGGTATCGATCTCGAATCGGGAGGTGTGGTATGGGGGCTAACCCCACTCAGGCAAAAGGTGTCGCGTTATTCTTTGTCGCGTTCACGCTCATCGCACTCGGCCTCGCGGCGGACATTAGTTACATCGCCCTGTTGCTGGGTTTCGTATCGCTGGCCGCGGCGACCGCTGTCTTTCTGAAGTGCAAACCGTGGGAACACCGCGAGGAATAGGGGAGGACTGGACACAATGATCTTCGCCGGAATTCTGATAACGCTGCTCGGCTTCGTGATCAGCGTGCTGAGCTTGGGAATGACGTCCAGCGTGGGCGGACGCATGACGATGGTGCTGATCGGGCTCGCAGTGAGCCTCACCGGCATCCTGGGTGTGCTCAACCGCGCCTTTCTGAAGAACGCTATGTGGAGGAAATGACACCCGTGAAAAGACTCTCACTGACGATCCTGACCGCCGTATGGGCGGTATCTCTTGGAATGGCGCAGGCACCCGCGCCAGCCGCGGCTGCAGCGGCGCCCGCGCCGATTACGACCAACGACCTGAAGAGCGTCGATACACCGAAGCCCGAGGTCCGCCTCAAAGGCGATCCCGATGGAAGCCTGACAGGAACGGTTTCCGACGTTGCCGTCAGCGACGCCAAGAAGGGCCTGACCGTAGCGGACGCTCTCAACCAGATCGGCCAGAACAAGGTCGCCATCAACTTCGTGTGGACCCTGATCACCGGGTTCCTCGTCATGTTCATGCAGGCAGGCTTCGCGATCGTGGAGACGGGCCTATGCCGCGCTAAGAACGCCAATCACACCATGATGATGAACTTCATGGTCTACGGCGTCGGGATGCTGGCGTATTGGCTGATCGGATTTGCGATCCAGATGGGCGGCGTCGGCGGCGTAGGCAACCTCGGCGGAGTGACGCCACTCAACTCAGAGTGGGCCTTCACCCTGTTCGGTAAGTCTTTCGGCCTGTTCGGCCAGCATGGGCTCTTCCTGACGCAGGGCGGTACCTACGACGTGGGGGTCATGGTTGTTTTCCTGTTCCAGATGGTGTTCATGGACACTGCTCTGACCATCGTCACCGGCTCAGCCGCCGAACGTTGGAAGTTCACCGCGTTTCTGGTGTCCTCGTTCATCATCGGCGCGTTCACTTACCCGCTGTTTGCGAACTGGGCGTGGGGCGGAGGCTGGCTGGCCACACTGGGCACGAATTTCGGTCTCGGCAAGGGCTACTGCGATTTCGCCGGCTCGGGCGTGGTGCACGCCGTGGGCGGCCTAACCGCACTGGCGGTTGCCATGATCGTAGGCCCGCGCATCGGCAAATATACGCGCCAGGGCAAGCCCAATGCGCTTGTTGGCCACGACATCGTGATCGTGCTCACGGGCTGCTTCATCCTGGCGTTCGGCTGGTTTGGATTCAATCCGGGCTCCACCCTGGGCGCCTCGGGCAACGGCAGCCTGCGCATCGGCTCCATCGCGGTGAACACGATGCTGGCGGGCATGGCGGGCGGATTCGGCGCGATGTTCTACATGTGGATGCGATACGGCAAGCCGGACGCTTCCATGTCGGGCAACGGCCTGCTCGCCGGACTGGTTGCCATTACCGCCCCCAGCGGCTTCGTGAATACCGTGTCCGCGTCCATCATCGGCCTGATCGCTGGCGTGCTGGTGTGCCTTTCGGTCGAGTTCGTCGATCGCGTGCTCAAGGTGGACGACCCGGTGGGCGCGATTTCGGTCCACGGCGCGAACGGCCTCTGGGGAGTCATCTCCGTCGGCCTGTTCGCGGATGGCAGGAGTAACTACGGCGGTTCCTGGAACGGCGTTCCCGGCTCCGTCACCGGCCTGTTCTACGGCGATGCCAGCCAGTTGGTGGCACAGCTCATCGGCGTGTGTACCCTGGTCGGGTTTGTGTTCACACTGAGTTTCGTGGCGAACCTGGTCATCGATGCGGTGGTGGGTCAGAGAGTTTCCGCCAAGGCTGAGTTGGAAGGCCTCGACCTGCCCGAAATGGGCCAGCTCGGCTATCCCGAGTTCGAGCTCAAGCCCAGTACCGTAGTGGTGCAATAACATGACCGGCGAATTGACACAAAGCGCGCCTGTCCGGCTGCCGCCCGTCCCGTGGCGAGACCCTCAAACGGTCTCGCCCGCCCGGCTGGCGGACTACATCCGCACCCTCGAAGCGGCTTGCCTCGACAACCCCCGCTCGGCGGACCTGCGCACCTGCCTGGGCATGGCCTACGCCATGAACTACGAGGTGTACAAGTCGATGGACGCTCTCGAACTGGCGGTCCAACTGGAACCCGCCAACTTTTTCGCACAGCTCAAGTACGCCGAGCTACACTATCGGCTGCGGGCGCTGGTGCGGGCGGAGTGCGAAACTCTCAAGGCCGTGGATCTGGCTTCGAGCGCCTGGGAACTTTCCCTGGCGCGAAAGCAGCTGCAAGAAATCCGCAGGCTCATGCGCGAAGGCACGCAGAAGCCGGAATGGACCAAACCGTTGACGACCCCTGCCTTCTGTCTGCTGGCGATGCTTGTTATCCTGTGCGTGGCGGTGTATTGGAAATGACACTCAAATGGAGCTTCTTCATCGGAGCGGCGATCATGGCGGCCTTGTTCCTGCTCGCCGCCGGCGCGCCTCCGCTGGCCATCGCCGCCGGAATCGGCGGTGCCGCCGTGGTCGTGTTTATGCGGCGCCGGTCGCGTACCGCGTAACCGGGTCCCATGCCTCTCGCTTCTCCAGCGCTGTTGATGTTCTTCGGATCGAGCGGCCAGGCCAAGATCCCGCTGGCCATGCTGGCGGTTTTCGTTTCGGCCAAATTGATGGCCGAAGCCGCCGAGCGTCTGGGCCAGCCAGGAATCGTCGGCGAGATTCTGGCGGGCGTGCTCATCGGACCGAGCGTGCTGGGCTGGCTGGCGCCGAACGAGTTCCTCAGCGCTTTGTCGGATCTCGGTGCGATGTTCCTCCTGTTCCGCGTCGGCATGGAGGTGAAGGCTTCCGAACTCTTGAAAGTCGGGGGGACCGCGACCCTGGTGGCCGCCTCCGGCGTCGTCGTGCCGTTTGTGATGGGCACGGCGATCCTGCTGGCATGGCACGCCCCGCTGAACGAGGCCATCTTCGTAGGCGCGGCCATGGTGGCCACCAGTGTGGGCATCACCGCGCAGGTGCTCTCGGCCAAGGGGCTGCTCCACCTCGTTTCGAGCAAGATCATCCTTGCGGCGGCCGTGATTGACGACGTCCTCGGCTTGCTCGTGCTGGCGGTTGTCAGCAGCCTGACCCGCGGGAAGGTCGATATCCTTCAACTGGGCCTCACTGCATTCGCCGCCACCGCGTTCACGGTCATCGTCGCGGTATGGGGGACGCATGCCATGCGGCGCGTGGTGCCGCACGTCGACAGCAAGTTGAAAGTCGCCGAGGCCCGCTTCGTCCTCGCCATGAGCCTGCTCTTCGCGCTGGCCCTGATGGCGGTCTATACGGGGGTGGCGGCGATCGTGGGCGCTTTCCTGGCTGGCCTGGCCCTGGGGGAGAGCAGCAGCGAGCGCGAGCGCGGCCTGGTCCAGGGCGTCTCGGAGCTGCTGGTTCCGTTCTTCCTGGTGGGCATCGGCCTGCACGTGGACTTGTCGGCGTTCGGTCATCTGAGCACGGCTATGCTGGCGCTGGCGATCCTGGCGGCGGCGGTGGTTTCCAAGTTCATCGGCTGCGGTCTAGGGGCGCTGAGTCTGGGAAAGGCGGATGCCCTGCGCGTGGGCGTGGGCATGATTCCGCGCGGCGAGGTGGGAATGGTCGTGGCCCAGATCGGCCTCGGTTTCGGCATCCTGTCGCGCAGTTCCTATGGAGTGGTGGTGTTCATGTCGGTGGCGACCACCATCGTCGCGCCCATGCTGATCAAGGCCGCCTACGGGGCACTGATGAAACCGGGCGCTCCGGAGAACGAGGAAGAACGAGAGGCTTTTCGCGTGGCGTGAGGTCAGCATGTGGCAACCGCTTGAAGTCTTTCTGCGGCAGCTCGACCGATACCGGTACCGGCGCAACGTCCAACATTCGCTGGCTCTCTACCTGAGGGGCGAGGCGCGCGAGGACGGCCTCAGCCTGCTCCTGGTCCGCAACCGGCTGGAAATTCGCTGGCGGTCCAGAGACGTTCATCCGTGGGACGCGGAGGCTCCGCCCGACGAGAGGACTCAGCTCTTTCATGAACAGCTCGTGGCGGATACCGAGGCGGCTATTCTCCGCCTCTTCCGGAACCTGCCGCAGGTTGACCGGATCGATCTCGAAGTTCTCGAGCCTGCTTCGGAGAACGTGATTCTGACCGGCACGGTGCTTCGCTCGGACCTGAGCACAGTCCGCCGGCTGACGTCCGTCAGGATGCGGCTGCAGCAACTGGGAGTTGTGTTCGAGGCGCGCTGAAGGCGCCGGCTCGTGACTGCGGCTTGTAGATCCATTGAGGCCTCGCAAACTTCGCAGCCGGGTGGGGCCGCGAAGGTGGTTATCGCCTGAATGGATCTACAAGCCACAGGACAAGCCGTGTCCCCCCTTCCACAACGTGTTCCGGCTGACACGCGCGAACCCGCCATTGGCTAGACAAGTCTCCTGATTGTAACAACTTGCCTCGTGGTCTGCGGTGTGCCTTTGTCCCCAGCGAAAGGAAAAGGCGATGAGGCGGATCGGGACGGAATCGAAGGCGATGACGGTGGCGGCGCTGTTGTTGTTGGCCGCCAGCAGGGCGGCTGCGCAGGACCGGCGGATCGTGGTCAGCATCCCCGATTGCAAGCTGGCGCTTATCGAGGACGGCCAGGTGGTGAAGGTTTACGATACGGCGGTAGGCGCGCCGGTCAGCCCGAGCCCCACCGGAACGTTCGAGATCGCCACGCGGGTCTCGCGTCCTACGTACTATCACCCTGGCAAAGTGATCGGACCCGGAGCGAACAATCCGCTCGGCCCGCGCTGGCTCGGGCTCAGCCTGAAGGGCTTCGGAATTCACGGGACCAACGCACCGCGCTCCATCGGGCACGCCGCCTCGCACGGCTGCATCCGCCTGCGCAACCGCGACATCGTGGACCTGTTCGAGCGGGTCGAAGTCGGCGATGTGGTGGAACTGCACGGGGAGCGCGATGAGTTGGTGGCGCGGCTGTTCGGAGCCGCGGTCGCTGGCGGAGGCCGGTAGCAGTCCGTGCCGGATAACGGACACCCCAGCACCGAACCGCGCGCGTAAGCAAGCGGAGCGCCGGCGCGGGCCCGCGGCCCTTTGCTAACCTGGAGATTCCCAACTCACATGGCTGAATCTCCGATCACTCTTCGAAGCGACGATTTCGCAACCTGGTACCAGGACGTGGTCCTGCAAGGCGACATGGCGGAGCCCGCCGAGATCGTCAAGGGCTGCATGGTCATCAAGGCCAACGGGTACGCGGTCTGGGAAGTGCTCCAGCGCGAGCTCGACAACCGGTTCAAGGCCTGCGGCCACAAGAACGTCTACTTTCCGCTGCTCATCCCGCAGAGCTTCCTGAAACGCGAGGCGGAACACGTCGAGGGCTTCTCGCCCGAGCTGGCCGTGGTCACCATCGCCGGAGGCAAGGAGCTGGAAGAGCCCTACGTCATCCGCCCCACCTCCGAAACCATCGTGGGCCACTTCTTCGGCAAGTGGATTCAGAGCTGGCGCGACTTGCCCATGCTCCTCAACCAATGGGCCAACGTGGTGCGCTGGGAATTGCGCACGCGGTTGTTCTTGCGGACCACTGAGTTCCTGTGGCAGGAAGGCCACACCGCGCACGCCAGCCACGAGGAGTCGCTCGAAGAAGTTCTGCGAATGCTCGACGTCTATGCCGACGTGGCCGAGAACGTCATGGCCATGCCCGTCATCAAGGGCGCGAAGTCGCTGGCCGAGAAGTTCGCCGGAGCGGTGCGCAGCTACTCGATCGAGGCCATGATGCAGAACGGTCTCGCGCTTCAGGCCGGCACCAGTCACGACCTGGGCCAGAATTTCGGCAAGGCGTTCGACGTGCAGTTCCAGAGCAAGGAAGGCCGTCTCGATTACGTCTGGCAGACCAGTTGGGGCGTGAGCACGCGCTTGATCGGCGGCCTCATCATGAGCCACTCGGACGACAAGGGACTGGTGCTGCCGCCGCGCGTCGCTCCGGACAAAGTGGTGCTGGTGCCCATCTACCGCAAAGACGAGGAGCGGAGTAGCGTGCTCGAAGCCGCGCACCGGATCGGCAAGGAAGTCGGCGCCCGGGTGGACGACCGCGAGGGCCAGACGCCGGGTGCCAAGTTCTTCTATTGGGAGCGCCGCGGCGTGCCGCTGGTAGTTGAGTTGGGGCCGCGCGACCTGGCATCGGGCAACGCCGTGCTGAAACGCCGCGACACGGGCGTGAAGGAAGTGGTGCCGCAGGCCGCGCTGGCGGCGCGCATTCCGGCGGCGCTCGATACCATGCAGGCGCACCTCTACGACCGAGCCAAGCAGAGGCTGAGGGAAAACACCGTGCTCGCCAACTCGCTGGCGCAGGTCGAGTCGATCCTGACCGACGTGACCGCCGAAAAGGGCGGCGGCAAATTCGTGATGGCGCATATCAAGGACGATCCCGCCTGCGACGCGCGCCTGAAGGAATTCAAGGCCACGGTCCGCTGCATTCCACTAGTCGACGAATGCGACGGCCCCGGCAAGTGCATCATCACCGGCGAGCCAGTGGACCGCCGCGCCGTGATCGCGAAAGCATATTGATGTGGCGCACGCTTTCGTGGGGCAGGACTCCAGAGGGACTTGCAGAAATCGCAGGGCAAGCTGAAGCATACCCCACGTGGGGCCCTAAACCGTTGATGCGCCGTGCAGGACATGCTTCAGCTTGTCCCTTCCGCGGCGGTGGTGCGATTTCTGCAAGTCCCTCTCCAGTCCTGCGGCCGGCGTCCACGCCGGCCTCCGCCGGACGTGGACGTCCGGCGCGGCTCTGGAGAGCCGCCCCACTTGGTCCGTCTCGTGGCTGGGAAAAGTATGCGGCTCGCCGAAGCGGCTCGAGATGAAGCGCCTCCTCATCCTCGCCACCACCACCGGATACCAGACCCGCGAATTCGCGCAAGCGGCGCTTCGCGCCGGCGTCGAGCCGGTGCTTGCCACCGACCAGTGCCACCGCCTGGACGACCCCTGGGCCGACGGCGCCATCACGGTTCGCTTCCACAACACCGCGCGCTACGCCGGCCTGCTCGAAGCGAACGGCCCCTTCGACGGAATCGTCGCGGTGGGCGACCGGCCGGCGTTTCTGGCCGCCCAGGCCGCCGAGCGGCTGCACATCCCGTTTCATCCGCCGGCTGCCGTCGAAGCCTGCCGCAGCAAGTATCTGGCACGCGAGCGCTTCCGCGCCGCCGGTCTCAACGTTCCGGCCTATTTCCGCGTTCCGCTCGCGGCCGATCCGCTCGATGCCGCCCGCCGTGCGCCGTTTCCCTGCGTGCTCAAACCGCTGGGCCTCTCGGGCAGCCGCGGCGTGATCCGCGCCGACAACCAGCCGGAATTCGTCGCCGCCTTCGAGCGCATCCGGAGGCTGCTCGGCAGCATCGAGATTCGCATGCGCCGGGAGGAGCAGGACCGCTTCATCCAGGTCGAAGAATTCATACCCGGCCGCGAGTTCGCGATCGAGGGCATCGTCACGGATGGCGCCCTGCGCATGCTGGCGCTGTTCGACAAGCCCGATCCGCTGGACGGCCCGTTTTTCGAGGAGACCATCTACGTCACCCCGTCGCGCGAGGCCGAAGCGGTTCAGCGGGAGATCGTCGAGACCGCCGCGCGCGCCGTCGCCGCACTCGGTTTGACCCACGGTCCCGTGCATGCCGAGCTGCGCTGGAACGAACGCGGTGCCTGGATGCTGGAGGCGGCCCCGCGGCCCATCGGCGGTCTTTGCGCGCGGGTGCTGCACTTCTCGGGAGGGTTATCCCTGGAGGAGCTGATTCTGCGCCACGCCCTCGGCGAGGACGTCTCCGGCTACCACCTGGAAGGCCCCGCCAGCGGGGTGATGATGATTCCCATCCCGCGTGCAGGCGTCTACGAGGATGTCGCGGGACTGGACCCCGCCCGCGCGATCGGGGGTATCGAGGACGTGGTCATCTCGGCCGTGCGCGGCCAGAAACTGGAGCGGCTGCCGGAAGGCGCGAGCTACCTGGGGTTCATCTTCGCGCGCGGCGCCGGGCCGGCCGAGGTCGAAGCCGCGCTCCGCTCAGCCCACGGCCTGCTGGAGTTCAAGATCGCGACGGCGCTACCGGTGGTGCCAGCACCGAACCGCGCGCGTAAGCAAGCGGACGTCTAATTTTTCGCCCGCGGAGGCACAAACTCGGGAGGGAAGGCCGCGCCCTCGCCGAAGAAGTACTCCTCCATCTGCTTGAGGAGGAACTCCTGCGATTTCGGGTCGCCGAGGTTCAGCCGGTACTCGTTCATGAGCATCTTCATGTGCTCGAGCCACAGCTTCCACGCCTCTTTCGAGACGTTCTCGTAGATGCGCTGCCCGAGCGGGTGGCCCTCGAAGGGGACTTCGTCGAGCCCGGTCATCTGACGCTGGAACTTGACGCAGAAGACCTTTCGGGCGCCGGGCTTCTCGTCTTCGATCGGGGGCACGCTTCCACAACCCATGTTCACAGCATACCGCAGGGTTCCTCGTCCTCAGGCCGGCGGCTGCGGGGGTGGGGCCGGGACCTGGTGCGGTCGGGGACTTGTCCGGCCGGCGGGCGCCGTCGGGCCGGTGACGCGGGCGAGCGGGAAGTGGTCCGGCCGGCGGGCGCCGTCATGCCGCCGACGCGCGTGGACGCCGGGCGCGGGTCCGGGCCAGGTATTCGGAGAGCTTGAGCGGGCGCTGCGCGCCCATCTCCAGGCCGCGCACGGCGGCCTTCTGGTAGCGGCGCAGCAACCGCCGGCGGTTGGCGCGAATTTGGCACTGTTCGAGATCGACGATCAGCTCGACCTCCCACGCATGGAAGCTGTTGCGAACGAGCGCGCCGCTTTCGATTTCGCGCATCAAGCGCTGGAAGCGGAGCACCAGTTGTGCGGTATCGGCCACGCCGTCGACCTCGTACCTCTTATCGGCTGGGTGTGCCCGTCTGTGTAGGCCGTGGCGCGGCGGGAGCCGACCGGCACAGGCGTTAAAATAAGGCGGCTGCTTGGAGCTTTCGTGGCGCAGGCACTCTTGCCTGCCGCCTCGACATTCGTGTCGAGGCCGTTTTTTGCGTCGAGACGAGTCTAAGTCTCGACGCGGCGGACTGGGAGTCTGCGCCACGGCGCAAGCCCCTGGCGATCCCTCACTTTAATGCCTATGCCTGGTTCGCGCCGGCCAGGGGGTCCGCCCCACCGCGCCGCCCTGCCGGATCTTGTACAATCCGAAGGGATCGGAGGGCTAGCAAAATGGGGAAGATAGCGGTCGCCGTCGTTCCAGGCGATGGCATCGGGCCGGAGGTGGTGCGCGCCGCGCGGCGCGTCCTCGAGGCCGCCGGTGGCCGTCACGCCATCGATTTCACCTTCGAAGAGTTCGACTGGGGTGCGGAGTACTACTTTCAGCACGGCCGGATGATGCCGGCCTCGGCGCTCGACCTTCTGCGCTCCTTCGACGCCATACTGCTGGGCGCGGTCGGCCATCCCGACATTCCCGATCACGTCACGCTGGGCGGGCTTCTGCTGCCCATCCGCCGCTGTTTCGACCTCTACGCGAACGTGCGGCCGGCGATGCTGTATCGGGGTGTCGAATCGCCGCTGGCGGGCCGCGCGGCGGGCTCGATCGACATGGTGGTGGTGCGCGAGAACACCGAGGGCGAATACTCGCCGGTGGGCGGATTCGTCTACCATCACCAGCCGGAAGAGGTTGCGGTGCAGACCGCCGTGTTCACGCGGCGGGGAACCGAGCGCGTCATTCGCTATGCGTTCGAGCTGGCGCGGCGCCGCAACGGGAAGAAGCGGGTCACCTCGATCACCAAGTCCAACGCCCAGGCCTACGGCATGGTGCTGTGGGATCGCGTCTTCGACGAAGTCTCGCGTGAGTTCGCGGACATCGAGACCGAGTCGCTGCTGGTGGACGCCGCGGCCATGAACTTCGTGCGCCGTCCGGAAACCTTCGACGTGGTGGTGGCCTCGAACCTGTTCGGCGACATTCTGAGCGACCTGTCCGCGATTGTTACGGGCTCCATCGGACTGGCGGCGAGCGCCAACCTGGACCCCCAGCGGCGCGGACCTTCCATGTTCGAGCCGGTCCACGGCTCGGCTCCCGACATCGCCGGCCGGGGCATCGCCAACCCGCTGGCCGCGATCCTTTCGGCGGCGATGATGCTGGATCACCTGGGCGAAGCGGAGGCTGCGCGCTCGGTTGAGGGGTCCGTCAGGGCCGTCCTGGCGGCGGGTGTTGCCCGGACTCCCGATCTGGGGGGATCGAGCGGCACGGACGAGGTGGCTGCGGCGGTAGTGGCTGGATTGGCCTGAACCGCTCAAATTTGCGCCCGGCTGGCCGATGAGAACCTTGAAATGGCAGCCACGCAGAGAACGAGCGCCGACGACAGCAACGGGGTGGATGGCCTGTTGCGGGACATCGCAGTCCAGGCCGAACTACTGGCGTTGAACTTCGCGCTCGAAGGCCAAGGCGCCGAGCAGGCTTCGACAGCCCTCAGCGCGCTATCCAGGGAACTCCGCGACGCCGGCCGCGCCAGGCCGGACGCCACCGAACCCGTCCGATCGATATGGCGACTCGAAGAGTAATTCCGCGGGCTTGCGCTGCACCCCAGAGTTCGTTATCCCTTAAAGGACCGTGTTATTTCGCCTGCTCGCTCTTTGTGCGCTCTTCATCGCAGCCCGCTGCTGGGCTGCGGAAGTGCGCCTGACGGGGCGGACGACCAACGAGAACGAAGTGCCGGTCGGTCAGGCACGCATCGTCGTCACCGGAGCCGACGGCAAGGCGGTGCGCACCGTCGCGGCTCCCAACGGCACGTTCTCCCTGCTGCTCCCCGGTCCAGGGGACTACCTCGTCGACGTCCAGCGGGAAGGCTACTTCGAGCTGCGGAACTACCACCTGCACCTGGATGGAGACCACGAGGCGATCCTGGTGCTCAACCAGCAGCAGGAAGTGCTCCAGAGCGTGGATGTCAACGGCATACCTTCGCAGGTCGCCCTGGACCAGACCGCGCAGCAGGAGAACCTCAGCGGCACGGAGGTCAACAACGTGCCCTACGTGGCGTCTCACAGCCTCCGCAACGCCATGGACCTGATGCCGGGCGTGGTGCAGGACTCGGCCGGCACGCTGCACTTCGAGGGCAGTTCCGAGAACCAGGTTTATTACACCCTGAACGACTTCAACGTCGGCGACCCGGTCACCGGCCATCTCAATACCCGTCTGGCCGTCGAAGGCATTCGCGACATGGAGTTCCAGACCGCCCGTTTCTCGCCGGAGTTCGGGAAGGGCTCCGCCGGCGTCCTGACCATTCACACCGATACGGGCTCCGACAAGTTCCACTACACGGCGACGAACTTTATTCCCGGCCTGGGGACGCAAAACGGTCTTCATCTTGGAAACTGGACGCCACGGGCCGGAATTTCCGGGCCTATCGTCCACGGGAGAGCCTGGTTTGCGGACAATTTCAGCGCGGAGTACGACCAGAGTTACGTGAATGGGCTGCAGCGCGGGCAGAATCAGCGCTCGGGCTGGTCGGCCGGCAATCTGTTCCACGGCCAGGCGAATGTGACGCGCTCCCAGATTCTGTTCGGCGATTTTCTGGTGAATCTCGACAACCAGACGCGAACGGGACTGGGTCCGCTCGACCCGGTTTCGACAACGGCGGCGCTGCGCTCGAGCGAGTACTTCACCAGCCTCAAGGACCAGATCTACTTCGAGAACGGCACTCTGGCCGAACTCGGTTATGCGCACGGCAATTACTCCAACCGCCAGGTGCCGCAGGGCGAGGGGCTGTACATTCTGTCGCCCGACGGGCGAAGCGGCTATAACTTCGTAAACTCCAACGAATGGGCCAGCCGCGACCAGTTACTGGCCAACGTGTTTCTGCCTCAACTGGAGCTGGCCGGTGCGCATCAATTGAAAGTGGGCGCCGACCTCGACCACCTGAATTACCGCGCCGATTTCACGCGCACCGGATTCGAGCAGATAGGCCTGGCGGGCTGGCTGCTCTCCCGGACCCTGTTTGCGGGCAACGGCGCGTTCCAGCGTTCCAACATCGAAGAGTCCACTTACGCGATGGATACCTGGCGTGTGAGGCGGAATCTCCAGATTGAGGCTGGCCTCCGCCAGGACTGGGACCGCCTGGTGAACCATGCGGCCCTGGCACCCAGGGTCTCCGTCTCTTACTCGCCCTTCCCTTCGGGCAGCACGAAGGTTTCGGCCGGATACGCAATTACGCACGACGCCACGAATCTCGCCCTCTTCAGCCGGCCGCTCGATCAGACCGCGCTGACGACTTACTATAATCCGGATGGCACGGCGGCGGGTCCTCCCCAGCCGACCACGTTCACCCTCGGAAATCGCGCCCTGAAGCTGCCGCGCTCGGAAAACTGGAGCGCCGGGGTCGATCATAGCTTCCGGCACCGGATCGACGCCTCGGTCCAGTACCTGCGGCGCCGCGGTAGCGACGGGTTCAGTTTTACCAACACGTCTTCGTCCAACGCGGGAGCGTCTTTTCAGACGTTGTTCGGGAGCCCGACACTGCCGGGCGTCTATGCGCTGACGAACGATCGCCGCGACGCCTACGACGCGGTACACCTGGTGGTGCACCAGACCTTCTCCGGGCAGTTCGAGTGGATGGCCAGTTACAGCAGGTCGCGCGCAACCTCGAACGCGCTGCCGGACCTGAGGACCGATCAGTCGTTCCAGGTGTTGAGCGACTTCGTCCCGGTGCCTTGGGACGCGCCCAACCGGTTTTTGGGATGGGCGTACGTGCCGCTGCCTTTCAAGGAATGGGCCCTCGCGGTGCTCGCCGACGCGCGCAGCGGCTTTCCGTTTTCGGCCATGGACGAGAACGGACAGATCGTCGGTGCAGTGAACTCCCTGCGTTTCCCGTCCAACTTCGAGTTGAACGTGCACGTTGAAAGGCGGTTCACGTTTCGGGGCTATCGGCTGGCCGTTCGCGGTGGAGTGAATAACCTGACCGACCATGCGAATGCTTCGACGGTGAACAACACGATCGGGGCTCCGCAGTACCTGCAGTTCCTGGGAGAAGAGGGCCGCCACCTGGTTATACGCGTGCGCTTCTTCGGACGCGCCAACACGAAGTGAAGCGGACCACCGCGCAGATGTATCATAGCTCTTAAACTCGCGCCGCAGCAGCACCGAACCGCGAGCGTGAGCGAGCGGACCGCTCGGGGGTAACAGCGTGTACAAGATCATTCTCGCCGCCGTTCTGGCGGCTTGTGGATTGGTGGCAGGACCTCCTTCCAAGCCCTACGTCTGGAAGAACGTGCAGATGGTCGGAGGCGGGTTCGTCGACGGCATCGTTTTTCATCCTACGGCCAAGGGCGTGCGCTACGCGCGTACGGACATGGGCGGCGCGTACCGGTGGAACGAAGAGGCCAGGCGCTGGCAGCCGATTCTGGACTGGGTGCCGTACCAGGACCTCAACCTGATGGGCGTCGAGAGCATCGCGCTCGATCCCAACGATCCCAACCGCGTGTATCTCTCTTGCGGCACTTATACCGACGCCAAGACGCCCGATGGCGCTATTCTGCGCTCCGGCGACCGCGGCAAAACGTTCCAGCGCACTAACGTGCCGTTCAAGATGGGCGGCAACGAAAACGGCCGCGGCAATGGCGAACGGATGAGGGTCGATCCCAACGACGGGAACATAATTTACCTGGGCACGCGCCAGGCAGGCCTGTGGAGGAGCACGGACCGCGGCGTGACGTGGGGCAGGGTCGAGAGCTTCCCCGACGTTACCGAACCGGGCCCGCCGCCCAAGCCGCAGGAATGGTGGAAGCGCCCCAACGGCGTCGTGTTCGTGGTTTTCGATCCGCACAGCGGCTCGCGTGGCAAAGGCAGCTCCACCATTTACGCCGGGGCATCGCTGATGGGGATGAATAACCTGTTCCGCAGCACGGACGCCGGCAAGACCTGGCAGCCGGTGCCGGGCCAGCCCACGGCGTACCGGCCGATCCGCTCCGCGCTGGCGTCCGATGGGACGCTGTACATCACTTATGGCACCGATCCCGGCCCCTGGAGGATGACCAACGGCGCCCTATGGAAGCTCGACACCCGAACCGGTGCGTGGACCGACGTCACTCCCGACAAGCCCACCACGGCGAGACCGTTCGGCTACGCCGGAGTTTCGGTAGATGCGCACCATCCACAGACACTCATCGTCAGCTCGTTCTATCGCCCGGGCGGGGAGGATATCTTCCGCAGCACCGACGGCGGCAGCACCTGGAAGCCGGTGTTCAAAGGCGGGGGCACTTACGATTTCTCTCTGGCGCCCTATGTCGCCCACACGCCGATTCACTGGCTGTTCGACGTCGAGATCGACCCGGCCGATTCCGATCACGCCATGTTCACCACCGGCTACGGCGGATACGAGACCTTCGATCTGACCGACGTCGATTCCGGCAAGCCGACCAAATGGAGCGTCATGAGCACCGGCATCGAGGAGACGGTGGCGCTCGATCTGCTCAGCCCGCCCCAGGGAGCGCACCTGTTCACCGCGGTCGGCGACTACGGCGGATTCGTACACTGGGATCTGGACAAGCCGGCGCCGGAGGGCAACTACGACCATCCCCACTTCGGCAACACCAACGGAGTGGACTGCGCCTGGAATAAGCCGGAGATCGTTGTCCGCGTGGGGCGCGCCTCCGGCAATCGGGGCGGCGGCAACATCGGGTACTCGCTCGATGGCGGCAAGTCCTGGCAGCCCACGGCTTCGACGCCGCAGCGGAACAGCATGCTGGGGCACATTGCGGTGTCCGCCGACGGAGCCACCTGGGTCTGGACGCCGGAGCGCAGCGCGGTCAGCTTCACACGGGACCGGGGCGCCACCTGGACCGAGTCCCAGGGGATTCCACGCGACACCCGCGTCATCGCCGATCGCGTCAATCCGCTGAAGTTTTACGGCATCGCGTTGTTCGACGGGAAACTGTTCACGAGCACCGACGGCGCGGCGACCTTCACCGAACGGCCGCTGGCTCTGCCGGACGGCCTGCCCCAGCGCAGCGACAAACGCGGCGACGAGCGCGGCGGGCAGGACCGCATCTACGCCACTCCGGGCAAAGAAGGAGACCTGTGGGTGGCCGCGTTCAACGGCCTCTATCACTCCACCGACACCGGCGCGACGTTCGCGCGGCTGGGCGGTGTCCAGCAGATCCACGCCTTCGGCTTCGGTAAAGCGGCGCCCGGCGCCGGCTACCCGGCGCTCTACTTGATCGGCGTCGTCGACGGCGTGCGGGGCATCTTCCGGTCCGATGACACGGCGCGTGCGTGGGTCCGCATCAACGACGACCAACACCAGTGGGGGCTGCTGCTGCAAATCACCGGAGATCCCAAGCAATACGGCCGCGTCTACGTGGGCACGCACGGCCGCGGCACTATGTACGGCGATCCGCGGTAGCGCTTTTGTGGCGCAGGCACTCTTGCCTGCCGCCTCGACACTCGTGTCGAGGCGTTCTTTTCGCGTCGAGAAGAGTCTCGACGCTGCAGACTAAGAGTCCGCGCCACGAAGCCCCCAACGCCTGTTTCACTCTGCAGCGAGTTACTATTGTGTCGATGGAACACTGCTACTGGTTCGTTGCACTGGCGCTTCTGGCGCCGCAGGGTCAAACCGTGACACCCGAGACACCACCGTATAAGAACGCCAGCCTTCCCGCCGCCAAGAGGGCTGATGACTTGTTGGGGCGCATGACGCTCCAGGAAAAAGTGGCCATGCTGGCGGGTGCCACGTGGATGGAGTCGGCCCCCAACCAGCGGCTCGGCATCCCCTCGCTCAAGATGGCAGATGGCCCGGTAGGGGTGCGCTCCTGGTCCGGCCCATCCGCGCTCACCAACGCCCCGGGCTCGAAGTTCCCGCAGACCCTCAGCACCGCCTTCCCGGCGGGCGTGGCCCTAGGCGCGACCTGGGACCCGGAACTCGCCGGGCGCGTAGGGCAGGCGCTCGGCGCCGAGGTGCGGGCGCTGGGGCGCAACATGCTTCTCGGCCCTAGCGTCAATATCCACCGCACGCCTTGGGCGGGACGCAATTTCGAGACTTACGGCGAGGACCCCTACCTCTCCTCACGCCTGGTGGTGGCCTACATCAAGGGCATGCAGGGCGAAGGCGTCATCGCGACCGTGAAGCACTTCGCGGCCAACAGCCAGGAGTTCGAGCGGCGCACCATCGACGAGAAGATCGGCGAGCGCGCCCTGCACGAGATCTATTTCCCGGCCTTCAAAGCCGCCGTCGAGGAGGCGGGAGTCTGGTCCGTCATGTCGGCCTACAACAAGGTGAACGGCCTGTGGTGCGCCGAGAACCCCTACCTGCTCAAGGACACGCTCAAGAAGCGGTGGGGCTTCCAGGGTTTCGTGGTTTCGGACTGGGGCGGCACGCACAGCACGGTTGACGGAGCCGTCGCGGGCCTGGATATCGAGATGCCGGGTCCAGCGTCGGTGCGAGCCTTGTTGAACCATGACGAGACCACGCGGCAGAACTTCACGGGCGGATTCCAGGCGCCCGAGAAGGTCCTTCCGGAGATCGAGAGCGGCAAGATCCCGCAGGCCGTCGTCGACGACAGAGTTCGCCGAATGCTACTGGCGATGTTCAGCACCGGAATCTTCGATCGGGGCGAGGAGCCGGCCGGTGTGGTGGACACTCCCGCGGAAATCGCGGTTGCGCGCACGGCGGCCACGGAAGGCATCGTTCTGCTGAAGAACGAACGCGGGGTCCTTCCTATACAACCAGGCAAGGTCCGCACGATAGCGGTGATCGGCCCCAGCGCGGACGTGGCTCGCACCGGCGGCGGCGGCAGCTCGAACGTGAGGCCGAAGTACGCCGTCAGCCCGCTCCAGGGCATCAGCCAGCATGCGGGAAAGAAGTTCATCGTCGAATACGCTCTGGGCGCCGCGATGGAAGGCGAGGAGCAGGCGAAAGACAGCGCTACGCTGCTGAAAGAGGCCGCCACCATCGCGGCGAACTCGGATATGGCCGTGGTGTTCGTCGGGAACTCGTCGAAGCTCGAATCCGAGGGTCACGACCGCAAGACCCTGGGCCTACCGGCGGGCCAGGAGGAGCTGATCCGGGCCGTGGCAGCGGTTAATCCGAACACGGTTGTGGTGTTGATCGCGGGGTCGCCGGTCCTGATGGACGGCTGGATCGGCAAGGTCCCGGCGCTGCTCGCGGCGTGGTATCCGGGACAGGAGGGAGGACACGCCATCGCCGATATCCTGTTCGGCGATGCCAATCCCTCCGGCAAACTGCCCATGACTTTTCTCAAGGAGTGGAAGGACTCGCCGGCCTACGGCCACTATCCGGGGGAGAACGGCGTGGTCGACTACGCCGAGGGCATCTACGTCGGGTACCGCCACTTCGACAAGCACAACATCGAGCCGCTGTTCCCGTTCGGGCACGGACTTTCTTACACGACCTTCGCCTACAGCGACCTGAAGGTGAGCCCGGAGAAGGCGCGCCCGGGGCAGCCGGTCGAGGTCAGCCTGGCGGTGCGCAACACGGGGACTCGCGAAGGGGCCGAGGTGGTGCAGTTGTATGTCGGAGACTCGCACTCGAGCGTGGATCGTCCGGTCAAGGAGCTCAAAGGATTCCGCAGAGTCGTGCTCAAGCCGGGCGAGACCAGGACCGTGACCATCGGGCTCGACAAGAGCGCCCTGTCCTACTACTCCACCGCCAAGAACGATTGGGTCGCGGAGCCGGGGACGTTCGAAGTCCTGGTGGGATCTTCCTCGCGCGACATACGCCTGAGCGGGAAGTTCGAGCTGGCGGGAGAGTGATTGTGGGGCAGACCTCCAGGTCTGCGCGGGGCCTCCAGGCCCCGCTCGGAGGCAATATGAAACGGTTCGGCTCGATCGGGTTGGCGATGACGCTGTTGCTGGGAGCCGCCCGCTCGGCGCCTCCGGCCAGGCAGTTGAAGATCGTCCGGATCCAACTGCATCAGTACGACGGCGGCCCGCCGCTGGCGTCCGGTGCCCCATTCCTCATCGGCGACCTGATCTTCCTGACCTTCCAGATCTCTGGCTACCAGGTCTCGCCGGAGTCGAAGATCGATCTCAGCTACACGGTCGAAGCCGTCGATCCCGATGGCGTGCCGTTCGTCGATGCCATGCACGGCAAGATCGCCACGCAAGTCTCGCCGGAAGATAAGGATTGGATGCCGATCGTAAACCAGAGCGCGGCCATCCCGCCGCTGGCCTGGGGCGGGACGTACCGGCTGAAGCTGGCGGTGGAGGACAACCTGTCGAAGCAGACGGCGAAGGCCGAGATCGAAATTCCCGTGCGCGGCCGCAATATCGAGCCCAGCCCGGCTCTAGCGGTGCGGAATTTCCGTTTTCTGCGCACAGAAGAGGACGCCGACCCGCTCCTGGACGCGGTCTTCCACCCCGGCGACGCCGTCTGGATAAGGTTCGATTTCACCGGCTTCCGCTACGGTCCCAAGAACCACATTCACGTCGAATATGGGGTTGCGCTCGTCGATGCCGCGGGCAAATCGCTCTTTTCGCAGCCGCAGGCGGCCTCCCAGGACGAGGGCGCGTTCTATCCCAAGCGCTACCTCTCCGCGGCGTTGAGCCTGAACCTGGACAAGAAGATCCAGCCGGGCCAGTACGTGGTGGTGCTTACCTTACGGGACTACGTGGGCGATCAGACCCAGGAAACACGGCACGAATTCCGCGTCGAATAAGAGGCGAGGACAGAGCCCTGTCCCCGCCTTCCTCCGTTGCTGCTCCTCAGACCAGGCCGTGAATGCCCTGCGTTCGGAACTCGTATCGCTCGATTGCAATGGCGGCCATGCCACCCTCGCTCCGGACGACGCGGCCCGTGGTGACCAGCTTCAGCGCGCATTTGTGGTCCAGTTGCGCCGGCCAGTTCACCGCCACTTCCAGCCTCTCTCCCAACGTCAGCGCTCTCTCGGTGGTGAACAGCACACCGTTCGAGCTCATGTTGACCGTCTTGCCGAGGCCCACCTCGATTGTGTTCCGCGTGAACACCTTGTAGCGCACGTCCTGCTCGATGGGAAACCGAACCGAACTTCGCCGGTCGGCGTGGTCCGCCTGCATAACGGCGCTGGGCAGTTCCGGACCTTCTTCGCGCATTGAGTGGAATACGTCCTTTTCCCTGTTCATCCGGCCACCCCCGATCGGAAGAGTTGCTGCGTTGCCGAGAGTTTGTAACATCACGTATCTAGTAAACGCTATTTAGGCTGGTTTCGCCTATAGTCGAAACGACTCAATTTCGCGTTGGCACGTCGGTACCATGATGGACTTCCAGTACCGCCATGCGAAGGTCCCTGAGTTCCCGTTGACTGAAGCAGGCCGCCGGAGCCTGCTTTGAAACCGCCAGACTTGCGGGGGCCGGCAGTCCGAACGTACTAGAACGCTCATGACCCGTTGACGGCCGTTTGCACATGGTCACGCTTCCGGGCGCACTGTCACTCCGATGGGGCCACGTATGACGCCGGCCCGAGGACGCACACGAGGACTCGGCCATGCCCTGGGGTCGAGGCGGCCAGCCAAAACAGGAATCGACTCAGATGTTTGGGACGGCTGGGAGCCCCCGGGTGCGACCGTCGGGGCGGGGACTCGCTCTCGTCCGGGCCGGGTGCCGAACCGCGACCGTCAGGGCGTGGTCGCTGCGCTCTGAAGAGCCCAGCCGTAGAGCCCGCGAACGAGACTCCGCGGGCCCGCGTGCTCGACCGCGATGCGGAATTCCTCCACCGCTTTCCGCGGCTGCCGATGATTCATGAACCACCAGCCGCGCGGCACTCTCGCAACATCTGGTCCGTGTCGCGCCCGTTGATGAGACGGTAGCCCGCTCCGGCCAGGTCCGGGTTGCCGGTTAGCGCGCGTTCCGCAAGGCCAGTCCGGCCCATCGATCTTCCAGTAATGCACGGGGCCGGCCGCGATCGGTTTCGCCAGCGGCGGATGCTCCGGGTTGATGCCGTAATCCGCGCACTGCCAGTAGCGGTAACCCGCCGCGATATGCTCTCCCTCGTCGAATATCGGAGGGGTGGCGCGGATGCACTGCCATAGCAGCGCGGGGTACAGGATCAGGGCGAGCGCGAATGCGATCCGGGCGAAACGGGCGTGCCAGGCGGCCGACGGCAACATTTCCTATAGAGTGTCAATAGGAACTGCTTGCCACGCACTCGCGAGCACGGCCATCGCCGCCACCGCCGCGGTCTCCGCGCGCAGAATCGCGGGCCCCAGCCAGACGCGGGTCCAGCCAGCCTGGCAGGCGCAGTCGCGCTCGGCGTCGGTCCAGCCGCCCTCCGGCCCCACCAGCAGGCGGACCTCGTCCCCCGCGGCACGTTTCTCGGGTAGGGCTGCCACGAGCGGCGCTCCTCCGCCCTCATCGAGGAAGTAGCGCAGGAGAAGTGGGGCAGGCGTCCACGCCTGCAGCGGGTCTCCAGACCCGCTCCGGCCGTCCGGCCCCCCCAAGGCGGGTCTGGACGAAGGAGCACCGCCCAGCGCCTGGGCCAGCGTTACCGGCGCACCGATTTCAGGCAGGCGCGCGCGCCGCGATTGCTGGCTGCTCTCCCGCGCGATCCGGCGCCAGCGTTCCATGCGCTTCACCGCCGCCCGTTCCAGGCCCTTTTCGCTACGTGCCGTCTCGACCGGAACGATGGCCCCGGCCCCCAGTTCGGTGGCCTTCTCGACGGCCCACTCGAAGCGCTCGAACTTGATCAGCGCCAGAAACAGCGCGATCCGCAGCGGCGGCTCTTCCGCCGGCAGCTCTTCGAGAATGCGGAATCGAACGCCGTCCTTGCGAACCGTCTCGATTTCGGCCAGGTACACCGACCGGTTGTCCGAAAGCTCGCACACCTGGCCGGGCTCGGCGCGCAGGACTTGCCCCAGGTGGCGCGCGTCCTCCCCCGCCAGAACTGCGCCCCCATCCCGGACCTCATCCACGAAGAAGCGACGCCTCGCCATCGGAAATAATGTACCCTCAATTCCATGATCGCTCACCTGCGCGGTACGCTTCTGGAAAAGCACCCCAACCAGGCGGTGGTGGAGGCGGGCGGGGTCGGCTACGACGTCGCGATCCCGGTCTCGACCTACGCCGGGCTGCCCGACGCCGGCCAGGAGGTGCGCCTGCGCATCCATACGCACGTCCGCGAGGACGCCCTCCAGCTCTTCGGTTTTTCGACCGCCGAGGAGAAGATGCTCTTCGAGAAGCTGATCTCGGTGAGCGGCATCGGGCCGAAGCTGGGACTGACGGTGCTCTCGGGCCTGGCCGCGGCCGACCTCATCGCCGCCATCCGCGCCGGCGCCACCGAGCGCCTGGTGCGCATTCCCGGCGTGGGCAAGAAGACCGCCGAGCGCATGATTCTCGAACTGCGCGAGAAGCTGCCCGAAGCCGCGGCAGGGGTCGCGCTGGAAGCGGCGCCCGAAGGCAAGACGGCCTTCACCGCTCTCGACCAGGACGTCCTTTCGGCGCTGGTCAACCTTGGCTGCAGCGCGGCCGCCGCCGAGGCCGCCGTCCGCAAAGCCAAGACCGCCGGCGCTCCCACCGACTTCGAGCCCTTCTTCCGCCGCGCGCTTGAGCTGGTAAGGTAGATTGGCCAGCTAGCCTCGACATGAGTGTCGAGGCGGCAGGCAGGAGTGCCTGCGCCACAAGCAGTGCATCGGCCCGCCCGCTCTGGTAACTTGTTCCATGGTGGGATCTAAAGCAGAGAACGGCGATTGGTCGCCAGCGTCCTGGAAGACCAGGCCCGCGGCGCAGCAGCCGGTGTATCGCTCCGAATCCGAGGTCGCCGGGGTCGTCTCGCAGATCTCGAAGCTGCCCCCGCTGGTTACGTCGTGGGAGGTCGGAGCGCTGCAGAAGCAACTGGCGGAGGCGGCGCGCGGGGAGCGGTTCCTGCTCCAGGGCGGCGACTGCGCGGAGAGCTTCGACGCCTGCGATTCCAACACCATCGCCAACAAACTCAAGATCCTGCTGCAGATGACGCTGGTGCTGGTCCACGGCGGCCAGAAGCCCGTCGTCCGCGTGGGCCGCTTCGCGGGCCAGTACGCCAAGCCGCGCTCGGAGGACCTCGAGACGCGGGACGGCGTCACCCTGCCCAGCTATCGAGGCGACCTGGTGAACCGGCCGGAGTTCACCGCGGCCGGCCGCGAGCCCGATCCGCAACTGATGCTGCGCGGCTACGAGCGCGCGGCGCTCACCTTGAACTTCATCCGCGCCCTGGTGAGCGGCGGGTTTACGGACCCGCACCGCCTGGAATACTGGGACCTCGATTTCGTCAAGCACTCGCCCATGGCCGAGGAGTATCACCGCACGGCGCGCAGCATCGGCGACGCGCTGCGGTTCATGGAGGGCCTGGTCGGCTCTCACCCGGGCGAGTTGCGGTGGATCGATTTCTTCACCAGCCACGAGGCCATTCACCTGCCCTACGAGCAGGCCCAGACGCGGCGCGTGCCGCGGCGCGAAGGCTGGTACAACCTCTCCACTCATTTCCCGTGGATCGGCATGCGGACCGCCGATCCGAACGGCGCGCACGTCGAGTATTTTCGCGGCATCCGGAACCCGATCGCCGTCAAGGTGGGCCCCGCGATGACGCCGGAGACGCTGAAGCGCCTCATCGGCATCCTGCATCCGAACGACGAGCCCGGGCGGCTGACGCTGATCCACCGCTTCGGCAACCAGTGCATCGGCGCCTGCCTGCCGCCGCTGATCGAGGCGGCGGAGTCAACGGGCAAGACCGTGCTGTGGGTGTGCGATCCGATGCACGGAAACACGCACATGACCGCCGACGGGATCAAGACCCGCCATTTCGACGATATCCTGGGCGAACTCGACCAGGCCTTCGACATCCACTCGGAGTACGGAGGCTGCCTCGGCGGCATCCATATCGAGCTGACCGGCGAAGATGTCACCGAGTGCACCGGCGGCGCGCGCGGCCTCGAGGAGAGCGACCTGAAGCGCGCCTACCAATCCTCACTCGATCCGCGGCTCAATTACGAACAGGCGATCGAGCTGGCCATGTTTGTGGGCCGCGAAATCCGCGCTTTTGGGAGGCCTTGAGGCAATGAAACTGCTCTGGTTGTTCGCGCTGGCGCTGGCGGCGCTGCCTGCCCAGGCGGCCGAGCCCGGTATCGCCGGCCGGTGGAAGACTTTCGACGACAAGACCGGCAAACCGAAAGGCATCGTGCTCGTCTACGAGCAGAACGGCCAGTTCTTCGGCAAGATCGAATCCAGCATCGACCCGAAAGATGCCAACAAGATCTGCGACCTGTGCAAAGACGAGCGCAAGAATAAGCCCACGACCGGCATGGTTTTCCTGCGCCACATGAAGCGCGACGGCGACGAGTACAGCGGCGGCGACATTCTCGATCCGGACAACGGGAAGGTTTACCGCTGCAAGGCCAGGCTCGAGGAAGGCGGCAAGAAGCTGGTCGTGCGCGGGTACATCGGCATTTCGCTGATCGGGCGCTCGCAGACCTGGACGCGGGAACCGTAATTGACTTGGTTGTGGCGCACGCTTTAGCGTGCTGACGTGGGCTTCAGCCCACGGTCGGGCAGAGCGAGCTGAAGCACGCTCCAGCACGCTAAAGCGTGCGCCACACGTCATGCCAGCGCCGCCACCCGCTCCTCCAGCGCCCGCCGGAACCCCTCGTCGGTGATCGAGTCGAGGTTGATGCGCACGTTCGCCAGCGCGCCGGCCATGGCCGCGCGGACCAGAGCGCGCGCGGTCTCGAGATCGGAGCCGAAGCGGGCGGGCGCTTCGCGCTGGAGCGCCGCCAGGCGCCGGTCGAGCGCGAAAGCGCGCTCGGCGACTTCCATCGGAACCGTGGCGGCCTCGTGCAGCGCCTCTTCCACGTGCGGCGCGCGCTCGGCCTTCGGAATGCGGTAGGCGGCCATCACGCGATTGAACGCCTGCGTGTCGCGGTCCACGGCCTCGGCAAGGAACTTGCGGTCGGCTTCGAACTCGCCGCCATCCTTCTTGGCGAGCGCCGCCACCATGGCTCCCAGGGCCGCGGCCATGGCGCCTGCGGCGGCCGATGCGCTGCCTCCGCCGGGCGTGGCCGAGGGCGCCGCCAGCGCGTCGAGAAACTCGTCCAGTCCGCTGGGAGCCGCTTCGGCCAACCGGTTCTCGAGCACCACCTCGGGGCGGAAGTTCTCCACCCGCAGAAAGTGCTCGGCCGCCATTTCGAGCGCCTTCTTGGGAATCAGCCCCACGATTTCGCTGCCCACGATGGAGACGCCGGAGCGCTCCGCCTCCGCCCGCACCGTCTCGAAGACGCGCTGGATCGGCGTCTGCTCGAAATCCGTCAGGTTCATCGAAACCTGCGCCAGGTTGCGCGACGTGAGCGGCACGCCCATCGCCTTCACGTAGCGGAATCCGCCCGAAGAGTACCGGATGGCGCGCGCGATGCGCTTGGCGATGTCCACATCCGGCGTGTCCAGGTTGATGTTGTACGCGATCAGGAACTTGCGCGCGCCCACCACGGTTGCGCCCGCCGTGGGGTGCAGGCGCGGCTCGCCGACATCGGGCGCGCGCTCGGGATTGGTGGCCACCTCGTCCCGCAGGCCCTCGAACTGGCCGCGGCGGATGTTTTCCAGGTTGACCCGGTCCGGCCTGCGCGCGGCCGCTTCGTAGAAGTAGACCGGGACCTGGAAGCGCCGCCAGATCTCCTCGCCCACCCGCGTCGGCGATGCGCACGCACTCCTCGATGGTCACGCCCTCGATGGGGATGAACGGCACCACGTCGGCCGCGCCGATGCGCGGGTGCACGCCGGAATGGTCGATTGAGGTCGATCAGCTCGACGGCCTTCCCGACGGCGCGCAGGGCCGCTTCGCTCACCGCTTCGGGAGCGCCGGCAAAGGTCAGCACGGAGCGGTTGTGGTCGGCGTCCAGCTCGCGGTCGAGGACGACGACGCCCGCCACGGAGCGCACGGCCTCGATCAGGGCGTCCACCTTCGCGGCGTCCCGGCCTTCGGAAAAATTCGGCACGCACTCGATCAGTCTTCGGGCCATTCCACGTCTCCCTCCCGGTAGAGCACCCGCCCGCGCTTGATAGTCATGGCGACGAGGTTCACTCCGAAATGATACGGGATTTCGCGGTAGTCGGGGACGTTGAAGAGAACCAGGTCCGCGTTCTTGCCGGCCTCCAGGCTGCCGACAGTGGTCGGCCGCAGCGTATGGCGTGGGCGCCGTTGATGGTGGCGGCGGCCAGGGCTTCGGCGGGCGTCATGCGCATCTGCGAGCAGGCCAGCGAGAGGATCATCTGCATGCTGTAGGTCGGGCTGGTGCCGGGATTGAAGTCGGTGGCGAGCGCCACGGCCGCGCCGGCGTCGATCATCTGCCGCGCCGGCGCGTAACGGTGCAGGCCCAGGTGGAAGACCGCGCCGGGCAGCAGGGTGGCCATCGTGGTCCGGAGGCCGCCAGCGCGCGGATTTCGTCGTCGGTCGCGTAGTCCAGGTGATCGGCGCTGGCGGCGCCCAGCTCGACGGCCAGCGCCACTCCGTCGCTCGCGGAGAACTGGCCGGCGTGGATCTTCAGGTCGAAACCCAGCGCGCGGGCCGCTTCCAGGTAGCGCCGCGCCTGCGCCGCGGTGAACGCGCCCTCGTCGCAGTACACGTCGGCGAAGCGGGCCAGGTTGCGGCGCCGCAGCTTCGGCATCAGGTAGGCGCACACCCAGTCGATGTAGGCGTCCTCGCGGCCGCGCCACTCCGGCGGGACCACGTGCGCGCCCAGGTAGGTCGGCACCAGGTCCAGCGGCTTGCCGTTCAGCGCGCGGATGGCGCGCAGCGTCTTGCGTTCTCCGGCTTCATCCAGGCCGTAGCCGGATTTCGCTTCCAGCGTAGTGGTGCCGTGCCGGATGAAACCGCCCAGGGAGCGGCGCGCCTGCAGGACCAGCTTGCGGATCGGCGTCTCGCGCACGGCGCGGACGCTGCTCAGGATCCCGCCGCCCGCCTGCGGCGATTTCCGCGTAGCTCGCGCCCGCCAGGCGCATGTCGTAGTCGGCCAGCCGCGGCGGCCCGCACACCAGGTGCGTGTGGCTGTCCACGAAGCCGGGCGCCACCACCTTGCCGCTGGCGTCGATCTCGATCGCGTGGCGGGCGGAGCTCAGGTTCTCGACGCGCCGGCTGGGGCCGAGCGTGGCGATGATGCCGTTCTCGATGAGAACCGCGCCGTCCTGGATGATCCCGAGCTCGCGCAGGGCCGCACCGCGCCGGGGGCCCGCGGAGCCGCGCAACGTGATCAGTTGCCGGGCTCCTCGCACGAGGACAGGGGTGTCCTTTGCCATTCGGATAAGCAGAGACCGCTGCACAGCTATTGTTGCATCGGGACGCGCAATCCGGCGCGCTTTGCGAACTCGATTGCGTCCTGGTACCCTGCGTCCGCATGGCGTAGTACGCCTAGTCCCGGGTCGCAGGTCATGACGCGTTCGAGGCAGCGCGCGGCGAGCGGCGTGCCGTCCGCGACGGTCACCTGGCCGGCGTGCAGGGAGTAGCCGATGCCCACGCCGCCGCCATTGTGGAACGAGACCCAGCTCGCGCCCGCGGCGGTGTTGAGCAGGGCATTCAGGATCGGCCAGTCCGCGATGGCGTCGCTTCCATCGCGCATTGCCTCGGTCTCGCGGTAGGGCGAGGCCACCGAGCCGCAGTCCAGGTGATCGCGGCCGATAACGATCGGCGCCTTCAATTCCCCGCTCGCCACCATGCGGTTCAGCTCCAGCGCGAACTGCGGCGCGCTCGCCGTAGCCCAGCCAGCAGATGCGCGCCGGCAGGCCCTGGAAGTGGACCCGCTTGCGGGCCAGCGCGATCCAGCGCGTCAGAGTTTCGCTCGAGGGGAACAGGCGGCACACCGCCGCGTCGGTCGCCGCGATGTCGGCCGGATCGCCCGAGAGCGCCACCCAGCGGAACGGGCCGCGGCCCTCGGCGAACATGGGCCGTATGTACTCGGGCACGAAGCCGGGAATCGTGGAAGGCGTCGGCGACGCCGCGGTCGGCCGCCATGCGCCGGATGTTGTTGCCGTAGTCGAAGGCGATGGCGCCCAGCCGCTGCAGGTCGAGCATGGCGCGCACGTGCACGGCGATCGAATCCATGGCGCGCTCGACGTACTCGCCGCGGATCGCGCGCCCGCAGCTCGGCGGCGGCCTCCGCCACGTTGCAGCCCGCCGGGATGTACCCGTTGAGCGGGTCGTGCGCGCTGGTCTGGTCCGTCAGAAGATCGGGCACGATGCCGCGGCGCACCATTTCCGGCAGCACCTCGGCGCAGTTGCCGACCAGGCCCACCGAGACGGCCTGCTTCTGGTGCACCGCGTTGCGCAGGATGCGGACGGCCTCGTCGAGGCTGTTCACCATGATGTCGCAGTAGCCGGTCTTGAGGCGGCGCTTGATGCGCTCGGGATCCACTTCGACGCACAGGAACGCCGCGCCGTTCATCGTCGCCGCCAGCGGCTGCGCGCCGCCCATGCCGCCCATGCCGCCGGTCACCACCAGCTTCCCCGCGAGCGTGCCGCCGAAGTGCTTGCGCGCCGCCGCGGCGAAGGTCTCGTAGGTGCCTTGCAGGATGCCCTGGGTGCCGATGTAGATCCAGCTTCCGGCCGTCATCTGGCCGTACATGATGAGGCCGAGCTTCTCCAGGTCGCGGAATTGGTCCCAGTTGGACCAGTGGCCCACCAGGTTCGCGTTGGCGATCAGCACGCGCGGCGCTTCCTCGTGAGTGCGAAAGACGCCCACCGGCTTGCCGGACTGCACCAGCAGCGTTTCGTCGTTCTCCAGGCTCCGGAGCTCGCGCACGATGGCGTGGAACGACGGCCAGTCGCGCGCGGCTTTCCCGACGCCGCCGTAGACCACCAGATCCTGCGGCCGCTCGGCGACCTCGGGATCGAGATTGTTCATCAGCATGCGCAGCGCCGCTTCCTGCCGCCAGCCCTTGCATGAGAGTGCACTGCCGCGCGCAGCCCGGATGACCTCTTTCATGCCTACACTCTAGCACCGGCGCGGCGAGATGCCGGCGCTGTGTCGTTTCCTTCCGAGCCGCGACCGCCAGGGAGCGGAGGGTATAGTAGAGGGCGGGGGGCAAAGACCGTGAAGCTCTACACCTATCTCAATTATGGCGGCAATTGCGAACAGGCATTCCGCTTCTACGAACAGCATCTCGGCGGGAAAATCACGATGATGATGACCCACGGCCAACAGCCCAATGCGAATGACGTCCCAGCCGATTGGAAGAACGCCATACTCCACGCCCGAATGAACCTCGGCGAGACGGAACTGATGGGCGCCGACGTTCCGCCGGACCGTTTTCAGCCCATGCGCAGCGCCTATCTTTCTCTGGTCGCCGCCAGCACGGCCGAGGCGGAGCGCGTCTACGCCGCACTTTCCGATGGCGGCGAGATCTTCATGCCGATGCAGGAGACCTTTTTTGCCTTCCGCTTCGCGATGCTCAGGGACAAGTTCGGCACGTCCTGGATGATCCTCCACGAGCGTCCGAGGCCGTAACGCGCCGCCGATTCGATTGTGGCGACCGCTCAGTATAAGCGGGCCCCTGCGGCCCGTCACTCGTGGGGCAGGCGTCCACGCCTGCGCGGGACGTCCACGTCCCGCCCGGGCCGGAGCTGGAAGCGACCGGCCGTGGGGCTTCAGCCTACAGGCAAACGGGCGAACCGAAGCTCGCCGCCGCGAATCTCAAAGCCCCAGCCTGAGCCTCAGAACTCCCCACAGCGCCTCGAAGATGATCGCCCAATCGATCTTCGACCGTCCCGCCCTTCGCTCCTGAAACACGATCGGCACTTCCGCCACGCGGCATCCCTTCCGGAACGCCTTGTACGTCGTTTCCACTTGAAAGAGGTAGCCGTTCGCGAAAACGCGATCCCAATCGATAGCCTCCAGCGTCGCTCGCCGCCAGCACTTGAACCCGCCGGTGGGATCTCCGAAGGGCATGCCCGTGATGAACCGCACGTAGCGGCTGGCCATCTGGCTCAGGATCAGACGTTTCAGGTCCCAGTTGAGCACGCTGATCCCATTGATGTAGCGCGATCCCAATACCAGATCGTGGCTCCGGGCGGCTTCGAGCAAGCGAGGCAGATGCTCGGGGTTATGCGACAGATCGGCATCCATCTGGGCGATGAACTCGTATGGCATGCCGAGTGCCGCCTTAAATCCGCAAACGTAAGCCCGGCCCAGTCCTTCCTTCTTCTCCCGATGGATCGTGAACACGCTTCCGGGATACTGGCTCTGGAGCCCGTCGGCAATCTCGCCCGTTCCATCGGGAGAATTGTCGTCCACGATCAGGACGTGGCAATCCTGTGCGTGCCGCTTGACTCCTGCCACGAGTTCAGCCAGGTTCTCTCGCTCGTTATACGTCGGCACCACGACAATAGTGGCCATCTGCGGTCCTCAATCCGTCAGCGAAGCACGCCCCTGCATCCGACAAGCATACACCAGGCCGCCGAGGCTGGCCGCCCAAGCCCTCATCCGGCTCCATCGCGCGGCCCGTCGGAGCACGTTGGCTCGTGGGGCGGGCCGGACCTGGAGGTCGGGCACAGTCCTGGAGGACTGCCCCACCACTTCCAACCCTGGTGACGGGTCGCCACGGCCCGCTCATGCTGGAGCGTGCGCCACGTCCGGGCCTCTCCACCCGGCGTCCGGTACAATAAAGAGTTCGATGCAGATCTCCCGCCGCGATCTTCTGACCGGTCTCGGGGTACTGGGTCTGGCCCGCGGCGCGCGCGCGGGCGGCCCGGCGGCCCCGGACCCCGCCTTCCAGATCGTCCCCGCCAGCAAGAGCGGCATCGCGTGGGTCCACGACAACGGCAGGTCCCCCGCGCACTGGCTGCCGGAATCGATGTGCTCGGGCTGCGCTTTTCTGGACTACGACAACGATGGCTGGATGGATATCCTGCTGATCAATACCGGCCCTTGCGCGTTCTACCATCCGGCTAAGCCGGCCCGGAACGCCTTGTACCGGAACAACCGGGACGGCACCTTCACCGACGTCACCGAACGGGCCGGCCTGCTGGCGGCGCGCTGGGGCGAAGGCGTCGCCGTCGGGGATTACAACGGCGACGGGTACCCGGATATCCTATTTACCTGCTATGGCGGCAACTTCCTCTACCGCAACAACCGCAATGGCACCTTCACGGACGTGACGAAAGAGGCGGGCGTCGGCGGAGACGGCGGCTGGACCACCTCCGCCGTGTGGTTCGATTACGATAACGACGGCAGGCTCGATCTGTTCGTGGGCTCCTTCGTCGACTATGGCGGCGACAACCCCAAGACCTGCGGCGACAACCAGGCCAAGAAACGCTACTACTGCGTCCCGACCATCTTCGACTCGCACTACAGTGCCCTTTATCACAACAACGGCGACGGGACGTTTACCGAGGTCGGGCACCTCACCGACATCGGAAAGAACGCCGGAAAGTGCCACGGCGTGGTCGCCACCGACATCAACAACGACGGCCTGATGGATCTGTTCGTCACCAACGACGCCGTGCCCAATTTCCTCTACCTCAACCGCGGTGGCGGCAAGTTCGAGGAGATCGGCCTCCCGGCGGGAGTGGCCTACAACGCCGATGGCCAGGCGCGCTCGGGTATGGGGGTCGATTCCGCGGATTACGACAACGACGGCCGCGAGGACCTGTTCGTCGCCAACATCGACCGGGAGCGGTTCTCGCTCTATCACAACGACGGCGGCGAGACCTTCACCGACCGTGCCGACGAGACTGGAATCGGCCGCGCCACCTATTACCTGAGCGGCTGGGGACTGAAGTTCGTGGACTACGACAACGACGGTAACGTCGACCTGTTCCTCTCCAACGGCCACCCCAACGACATGATCGAGGAGTTCCTGGACAGCGTGACCACGGCCGAGCCCCTGCTTCTGTTTCACAACGACGGCCAGCGCTGGACCGACGTGAGCGCCCAAGGCGGGCCCGCATTCGGTCCCAAGTGGACCGCGCGCGGACTGGCGATCGGGGACTTCGACAACGACGGCGGGGTGGATGTGCTGATCAACAACAACGGCGCCGCTCCGTTGCTGCTGCATAACGAACTGGGCGCGCGCAACAACTGGCTGGGCGTGTGCCTGGCCGGGACCACCGCGAACATCGACGCCGTGGGCGCGCGCGTAACCTGGGGGTTCGGGGGCGTGACGCGTTCGCAGCTCAAAGTAGCGGGCGGAAGCTACCTCTCGTCGCACGATCCGCGCATGGTGCTGGGCATCGGGCAGGCGAAGAAGCTCGACTTTCTCGAAATCCGGTGGCCCCTGCCGTCCAAGCGCGTGGACCGCTTCACGTCACTGCCCCTCAACCGCTACATTACGATCCGCGAGGGAAAGGGCATCGTGAAGTGATCGCCGGGCAGACCGAGGGCGGCTCCCGCGGCGGCCTTCAGCGGACACTTGATTGTGGCGCACGCTTCACTCCGCTGAAAAGTCCGGGAACACAATCCGGCCGCGGATGAACCGCTCGTGGCCCGCGGCGTCGTGGACCGCTTTCGTTCTCACCCTGAGTCATGCGCAGACCGTCGCGAGGCGGAGGCGAAGCGTTGACAGGGGCACAGGCAGGCAGCGGCGGATTCGATCGCGACAATCGCCGCACAGAGCGTCTGTCACCACAGATGATAATACCCGTCCCGCCGCGCCAGCGTCACCGGCAGCCCGAACAGCTTTCCCAGGTTCGCCGCCGTCAGCACCTCCGCCTTCGGCCCGTCCTCCACCAGCCGCCCCTCCCGCATCAGAACCACGCGCTCCACTTCCGGAATGATATCGGCCAGATGGTGCGTTACCAGGATCAGGCCGATCCCCGATCGCGCCAGTTCCCGCAGAATGCGCCGCAGCTCGTGCTGCGCGAACACGTCCAGACTCGAGCTCGGCTCGTCCAGCAGCAGCGCCTTGGGATCGTGTACCAGCGCCCGCCCGATCAGCACCCGCCGCGCCTCTCCCGACGACATCTCGCTCACGAACCGCTCGCCCAAATGCGTCGCCTCGAGGCTCGCCAGAATCCGATCGGCCTTCTCCCGCATCGCATCGGTCACCTGGTGGTGCGGCCAGATGCCGATGCTGCTGAAGAAGCCCGAGAGCACCACGTCCCGCCCCGTGATCCCGCGCGTGCACGCGGCCATCAGGTCGTTCGAGACGATGCCCAGCACCGCGCGCAGCTCGAAGACGTCCCACCTCTCTTTGCCCAGGATGGTCATCGACGAGCCCGGCTCCGGCAGCGGATAACACTCCCGCGTGACCGTCTTGATCAGCGTCGATTTGCCGCAGCCGTTCGGGCCGAGAATGGCCACGTGCTCGCCCACCCCGATCCGTAGGTCGATCTGATGCAGCACCGTCCTGGCGCCCCGCATCGCCGAAACGCGCCGCATGTCGAGCAGCGCAGGCGCCCCACTCACAGCGCCCAGCCTTCCCGGTACGGCCTGTGCAGCGGATCGTTGGCCGCGGCCACAAATGCCCTTCGAGAAATCGCCATGCCCCAGTCTACCGATTCAGCACCGAGCAATCGTTGGCCGCGCCCACAAATGCCTACCGATTCAGCACCGAACCGCGACCGTAAGGGAGCGGACCGCTCCATTGACTCACCCGACGATTTCCGATGGATGCTTGCCCCAACGGTTGAACTGCGACTGTCCGAAGCGATTGAAGAACTCAGGACGCTTCGGGAGCGTGCCTCAAGCGGCGAGTTGAACGAGGCTGATCTGCAAGTCCGGCCTTGCCATGCGTAGGCACGTATCCACGTCGATCATCTCCAGATTCGGACGCTCTCTGTTCGCCATCGCCGCCACCCTCACTTCTTCGCCCGCATGGCCGCAACGATCGCATCGGTCACGCCGGCCTGCTTCAGCTTCGCCACATCCTCCGCCCCCAGCGAGAAGCGCCCCGGCTGCGACGCGATCATCTTGAGAATCTCCTCCTCGGCGATGTTGCCCTCCACCAGCTTGATGACCAGGTCGTTGGTCATCAACATGCCCGTCTGCACGTCGCCTCCGGCCGGTGCGGGCGACTGCGCCGCGATCCGCCGCGCCTCGGCCTCCGCCGCCGCCTTGTTCTCCTGGCACACCGCCGCGATCTCCGCCGCGGCTTTGCTCTCGCGCAGCTTCTGCGACGCGGCCAGCGCCGCGAGCGCCTGGTCGTACTTCCGCACCAGCATGTACGCCACGCCCAGGTTGTACCAGGCCCCCGCGGCCACCTTCGCGTTCGCCTTGCATCCCTCCGCGCTGGCGCGCGCCACCGCCACGACCTTCTCGTAGTTCCCCGTCTTCAACAGATCGAATGCCGCCTTGAGGTCGCACTCCTTATCGTCCATGAAGACGACTTCCGTGGCCTCGAGCGACGGCAGGTACAGACGCTGGAGGCTGGCGGCGGCCTTGCGCACCGTCACCTCCTTCACCTCGGGAGGGCTTGGCCACTCGGGCTGTCCGGTGGGGGCCTGGTTGTCCTTCTTGACCTCCGTGCGAATCGCCTCATTGGCCAGCTCCGCGCCGCTCGCCAGATCGGCCACCCGGATGGAGCCCAGGATTCGCCCCTCCGTCCGGGAGATGTGCATGGCCGGAATTCCACCGGCGATTATGGGTGGCACCGGGAGCGCCTGGCAACGGGTAACTTCTATCGAGATCGTCACCACGGGGAGGCCCGGCGGCAGGCTCGCCACCTCCTCCCGGCTCACCACGCCAATGTGGTGAAGCGTCAGGTCTCCAACCAGCAAATCGGCGAGCTCGCGAGCGCAGTCGCCCGAAACCTGGCCCATCACTACGCGGCTTCCCGCCAGCGCCGGAAGGCGGGCTGCATGGTAGACCTTGACCGGAACCTTCTTTTCGGCGCCCGCCTGGGACGCCACCATGAGCGCTCCCACCACCAGCGCCAGCCAGCGCTTCCGGAAGAGCATTTATCCCCCCGTGATCTCGTACATGCGTAGCGTGCCGCCCGCCCCCAGCACGAAACGGCGGCCGTCCGGAGCCACCGCCGACGGCGAGTAGGCATAGGCGTGCCGCTGTTTGCGGTACCGCAGCCGCCCGATCTCCTCCCCCGTGCGATAGTTCCACACCACCCAGTGGCTCAGCCCGCCCGAGTCTCTCCCGGACATCAGGTTGTAGGACGAGGTTCCGTGCGTCGCCACCACGATCGAGTTGTCCAGCGAGACGTCGAACGGCGCGCCGCCGATGACGTAGGGGTGGCTGAACTCGCGGCCGCTCGCCAGGTCGAAGCAGGCCAGCGATCCGTTCGCCGGGTAATCCGCCTTGCACAGCACGCTGCCCTTCTCGCCAAAGCGGAGCATGCTCCCCGAGCCCACCGAAACGTGCCCCCGCTCGGCCCCGGTCGCATCGAGCACGCGAATTTCTGTCGCCGCGGGGCGCAGTGCGATCAAACCCGTGCGCGCGCTGGTCTCTATCTCGCGCACCTGCCCGGGCACCCGCCACGTCTTCTGCCGCACGCAGTCCGTGCCGTAAATCGTTAGCGTCGAGAAATCCGCTGGAATAGACGCCGGGTCCTTAGGCGCCTCCCAGTCCGCGGCAATTACCTTGTCCGCGGCGATGAAGCCGCCGAATACCGTGGTGCGCGGCAACTCGCAGCGCGACCCGTCGGCGACGCGCAGAATCGCCGTGCTGAAGTTTGTGGTCTCTACCGCGATGTGCTCGCCGCTGGGAGACCAGTGAACGCCCGTGTGCAGGGGCGTGCTCAGCGGCTGCCCCCGGATCTGCAGTCGCCGCGCTTTGGATGCGTCGCCCGTCGAGGGAACCAGCAGCAGTTCGGTGCGCTCCCCCTCCGTCGTAATACGCGAGCTGAGCGCCGCGATCCAATCCCCATCCGGCGAAAACCGCAGCGCCAGCAGGTCGGGCGCTCCCCGCTCGGGATTCGCGGTGAGCGGTGCCACACTCAGTTCCCACACCATCCGCAGGTTGTGCTGGCTCTCGTCGCCGGCGCCGGCCGCGGCGGCAGCCGTCACCAGCACGATCGCGGCTAAGTGGGGGCGCGCCATCGCCTGATTCTATCAGTCCTTTCGCGTCGGCACGATCCGCAAACCGGGGACTGGACCCAATTTCGCCGCCTTTGCGAAATTGGTGCCTGTCCTAAGGTTTGCCCTTTGGGCAATCTAGATCCTGTGGAACCCCTTCAGAATATCCCGCAGCGAGTACCGCAGCGCGATCGGCCTTCCGTGCGGGCAGCTCATCGGACACTCCGTCGCCGCCAGCGATTTCAGCAGCCAGCCGATCTTGTCCGCGTCCAGCCGCATGTTCACCTTGATCGCCGCCCGGCACGCGATCGACGCCGCAATCGCGCGCCGCACCTGGTCCATCGAGACCTTGCGCAGCTCCCGGTCCGCGATCTCCAGAATCTCCCCGATCAGCCGCTCGATCTCCTCCGGGCGGACGCCCGCCGGTGCGCCCTTCACCGCAATGGTCCGCTGCCCGAACGGCTCGGTCTCGAATCCGCTCGCCTGCAACTCGTCCGCGATGCGATCGTAGTCCACCTGCTGGCCGGGCGTTAGCCGTATGATCAGCGGCATCAGCAGTCGCTGCATCTCCGCGCGTCCCGCCGCGCGCTCCTTCAGAATCTTTTCGAACAGGATGCGTTCGTGCGCCACATGCTGGTCTATGATCCACAGGCCGTCGCGCCCCGCGGCCACGATGAAGCTCTCGTGGACCTGCCCCAGCGGCCTCAAATCCCCCAGCGCCGCCAGGCTCTGCGACGGCTCCGGAACCAGCTCCGGCGGAAACGCGCCGTGCGTGTCAGGCATCGGCGCGCCGGGCGGCGGCGTTTCCAGCGAAGGCTCGCTCAGCGCAATCGAGCCGCCGCTGAAGTCGAACCGCGGCTCGGCCGGCCGCGTCCCCCGCAGCGTGAACTCCGGCAGCACCTCGTCCGGCCTCCCGGCCGGCATCGCGCTCGCGCCCAAAAGTCCCTGCTCCAATTGCTGCGAGAACTCCGAGTACGGCAGCTCAGCCCCAGCCTGCGGCGTGGGACGCGGCGCCACCGGCACCGAAATCGACCCCGCCGGCTTCGATTCGATCAGCGCCTCCCGCAGCGCGTCGCGCACGAAATCGTGTACCAGGCTCTGCGCGCGGAACCGCACCTCCGTCTTCGAGGGGTGTACGTTCACGTCCACTTCCTCGTAGTCGCAGTCCAGAAACAGCAGCGCGAACGGGAAGCAGGAGGGCGGCATCAGGTTGTGATACGCGGCGGAGATGGCGTGCAGCAGCAGGCGATCGCGGATCAGCCGCCGGTTCACGAACAGGAAAATGGAGTTGCGGTTGAGCTTCTGGATCTGCGGCCGCGAAATGAACCCGCTCAGCCGGAAGATCCTCGGCGCCGCCTCCGGTTCCGCATCCGCGATCGTGCGCTCGCGCACGCCCAGTTCCACCAGTTCGTCCAGCATCTGGCTTCCAAAGACCTGGTAGACGCGGTCGCGCAGCGTCTCGGCCGGCGCTACGTCCAGCAGTTCCTTTTCGTCGCTCACCAGGTGGAAGGCTTTGTCCGGATGCGCCAGGCTGTAATGCGTGACCAGCGACGCGATGTGCGCCAGCTCGGTCTGCTCCGACCGCAGGAATTTCTTCCGCGCCGGCACGTTGTAGAACAGGTCGCGAACCGTGATCTGCGTGCCCGGAGCCAGCGCCGCCTCCTCGCTCCGCAGCATCTTCCCGCCCACGATTTCGACCAGCGCCCCGGTCTGCTCCTCGCGAGCCCGCGTTTCGAGCAGCAGCCGTGAGACGGAGGCGATCGACGGCAGCGCCTCCCCGCGGAATCCCAAAGTAGAGATGTGGAGCAGGTCGCGCGCGTTCGAGAGCTTGCTGGTGGCGTGCCGCTCGAACGCCAGCATGGCGTCGTCGTGCAGCATGCCGCAGCCGTCGTCGGTGATGCGTATCAGCCGCCGCCCCCCGCTCGCCACCTCCACCCGCACCCGCGTGGCCCCCGCGTCGAGCGCGTTCTCGAGCAGCTCCTTCACCACCGAAGCCGGCCGCTCCACCACCTCCCCCGCCGCGATCTTGTTAGCGACCTCGTCGGAAAGGATGCGGATGCGCCCCATGCAGTCTACTGTACCGTGGGGCAGGCGGTTTCGCCTGCCCTAAGCCGCTTCGCGTCTACGGACGATCTTGGCGATCTCCTGGCCGGTCGCCCGGCGAGCAACGCGCAGGTCGTACTCCGATTGCAGGTTCAGCCAGGTTTCGGGCGCAACGCCGAAATAGGTGCCGAGCCTGAGCGCAGTGTCCGCAGTAATGGCCCGTTCTCCGTGAACGATGGCGTGAATCCGGTTCGGCGGCACGTGCAGATCGCGCGCGAGACGGTTGATGCTGATCCCGAGCGGCTTCATGAACTCCTCGCTCAGAATCTCGCCCGGATGGATTGGGTCGAGCAGTTTCTCAGTTCCGGCCATAAGCACCTCAGTGATAGTCCACGATTTCGACGTCATTCGCCTCGTTGTCCCGCCAAACGAAGCAGATGCGCCACCGGTCGTTGATCCGAATGCTCTGTTGCCCTGCCCGATCGCCCATGAGCGCTTCGAGGTGGTTGCCCGGCGGAACCCGAAGCTCGTCCAAACGCCCCGCCGCGTGTAGATAGAGAAGCTTCCGGCGCGCCACGCGCTCGATCGTTCGGAACCTGGGCACAACCCGATCCTCGAAGAGCGCCTCGGTGTCACGACATCGAAACGAGCGGATCAAGACCCAGTGTATGACGTATCGAGTATTCCGTCAAGCGGAATGAACGAGCGCTCGCTGCGCCGTCTATCCGTTCAAAGAGTTTCCTTGGCAGGCGTGGCGTGAGTGCGTGTAAAATGGTTCTCGCCATGGCATCAAGACAGCAGAGTGGGATGCTCGGCGTCTATTTAACTGCGGCTGAGCTGACTGCTCGGGGCTTCATCGTGTCGCTGACCTCACGAAACGCAAAAGGCGCTGATCTTCTTGTTACGGACCAGCGATGTCAGAGCGCGTGGTCCGTTCAGGTGAAGACCAATGGGAAACCAGCCAAGTTTTGGCTTGTGAGCGCGAGCGCCGAAGAACTGAAGTCCGACAGTCATATCTATGTGTTCGTCAACCTCAAGGGGGACCAGCGTCCGGATTACTATGTCGTACGGAGTAAGGTAGTCGCAGACAATGTGTTCCGTGAGGTTGCTAAGAAAACGGGGAGCGTTTGGTATTCCTTTTCCCCGGAGAGGCCGCGTAGCAAATCCGCTTCGGAAGGCTGGGAGCTTTTTGGTGATCCTGGCCCTTCTCCCGCATCTGGAGATTGAGGCGTCGGCCCGTCGAGGCGAGCACGCTCGCCGGTTGATCGAGAAAGGCGAATCCGGCAGTGGTATTCGACGCTATACCGGGTGTTTGTGCGCTGCTCTCAGGGAGTCGGTTACCAAGATGCGTTTATAGCAAGTTTGCGTGAGCCGTGCGACGTCAAGTAGGAGGACTAGAAATGAGAGAATTCCCAGAAAACCTACGGCTGTTTCTCGATGATGACAACGGCTTCATCCAGTGGTGCTACGACAACCCGGACGGCTTCTTTTGGAACTGCTACCGAAAGGCTGGCCGTGTTGCTGAACCCTACATGCTGCACAGCGCGATCATTCGCGGGGAACTCTGTCAGCACTTCAGGAACAGCAACCGAGCCTCTGGATTCACGGACAACCTGACGACGGACTCCTTCTGCAAGGTCTGCTCCGTTGATCGCGACGCGCTGGAAAAATGGGCGCAAGGGTCGCCGCACCAGCTCGCGAACTGTACGGACTGCATAGGGCAGTCTTAAATGGGGTAACACTCTGAGAGGCGCCAGTGTGAGCCCCTACCCACCTAACAGGTAGCCGCCCCCCCTACCCATTCATCGAATTCAAAAACTCCGCATTGCTCCGCGTCTTCGAGAGCCTGTCGAGCAGCAGCTCCATCGTCTCCACCTGAGACAGCGGCGCCACCACTTTGCGCAGCACCCAGACGCGAGTCAGCTCTTCCTTCGGCTGCAGCAGCTCTTCCTTACGCGTGCCGCTCTTGTTGATGTCGATGGCCGGGAAGACGCGCTTGTCCACCAGCTTGCGGTCCAGGTGGATTTCCTGGTTGCCGGTGCCCTTGAATTCTTCGAAAATCACATCGTCCATGCGGCTGCCGGTGTCGATGAGCGCCGTCGCGATGATGGTCAGCGACCCGCCTTCTTCGATGTTGCGCGCCGCGCCGAAAAACCGCTTCGGCCGTTGCAGCGCGTTCGAATCGACGCCGCCCGAGAGCACCTTGCCCGAGGGCGGGACGATGGTGTTATACGCCCGCGCCAGGCGCGTGATCGAATCCAGCAGGATCACCACGTCGCGCTTGTGCTCCACCAGCCGCTTGGCCTTCTCGATCACCATCTCGGCCACCTGAACGTGCCGCGCCGCCGGTTCGTCGAACGTCGAGCTGATGACCTCGCCGTGGACCGAGCGCTGCATGTCGGTCACTTCCTCCGGCCGCTCGTCGATAAGCAGCACAATCAGCACGATCTCCGGGTGGTTGGCCGTGATCGAGTTCGCGATCGATTGCAGCAGCATGGTCTTGCCGGTGCGCGGCGGCGAGACAATCAGCCCGCGCTGGCCCTTGCCGAGAGGCGTCAGCAGGTCCATGATGCGGCCCGAGTAGTTGTCCTTGATCGTCTCCAGCTTCACCCGCTCGTTCGGATAGAGCGGCGTGAGGTTGTCGAAGAAGATCTTGTTGCGCGACTCCTCGGGCGGCTCGAAGTTGATCGCGTCCACCTTGATGAGCGCGAAATACCGCTCACCTTCTTTAGGCGGGCGAATCTGGCCCGAGATAGTGTCGCCGGTCCGCAGGTCGAAGCGGCGGATCTGGGAAGGCGAGACGTACACGTCGTCGGGACCCGGCAGGTAGTTGTACTCCGGCGCGCGCAGGAAGCCGAAGCCGTCCGGCAGGCACTCCAGCACGCCTTCGGAGAAGATCAGTCCGCTCTTCTCCGCTTGCGCCTGCAGGATCTTGAAGATCACCTCCTGCTTGCGCAGGCCGGAGACGCCGGTCAGCCCCAGCTCTTTGGCGATGGTGTTGAGCTGCTGGATGCTCATGTCCTTCAGCGCGACCAGGTCGAGCGTGGTCGCCGCCGTCGGGCCGTTTTTCTGGGGCGGTGCGCTTCCGCCTTGTCCCGCGTTGCGCCCTTTGCGGGCTCCCGTTTGCGGAGGGGCGCCGGCGGGGGGCGTTTGCGTTTGCGCCTGGGGCTTTTCCTCCTGCGTTTGGGTTGGATTTACGACTTCTTCTGGGTTGTCCATATGGCTTGCCAAATCTCCCTTACACCCCGGCCGGTCACGGCCGAGAACGGCATGGGCCCTTCGGCGCCCGTTTGGCGCCCCAAGGTTTCCAGACCGCGTTTCTGCTCCGATCGGTTCAGTTTGTCAATCTTCGTGGCGACAACCAGGTGCCGCCGGTTGTGGAACTCCAGCCAGCGCTTGAGTTCCAGGTCCTTCTCCATCCACCCGCGCCTCAGATCCACCAGCAGGACCGCTAGCGCCAGGTTCGGCCGGCCCAGCAGGTAATCCTCGATCAACTGCTTCCAGCCCGCCGTCGTCTCCTGGGAAACCTGGGCGTAGCCATAACCGGGAAGATCCACGAAACAGAACTCCCCGTTCACGCGATAAAAGTGAATCAGTCTGGTCGACCCGGGCTTTTTGCTGGTGTTTGCCAGTTGTCTGCCTCCAAGCAGGCAGTTCAGCAGGCTGGATTTGCCCACATTACTCCTGCCGAGAAACGCAACTTCAGGTAGTTCCTCGGGCGGAAACTGCTCCCGGCGGGCTGCTCCAATTATATACTGAGCGTCCACGATTCGCTGGCCTTGGCTGGCCTCCGGCCAGCAGCTTTCAGCCCTCAGCTATCAGCCTTCAGCCGGCAGCCCCCAACATTCGGGCTCACCCAGGCTGTTGACGGGCGGTCCCGAACCACTGGCGCCCTCACGACGCCTCTGCTGACGGCTGATGGCTGACCGCTGACGGCTATTTCACCTGGCGTCGCTTCCCGAACCACCGGGCGCCCTCACCGTGCCTTTGCCGACGGCTGCCCGCCCTGGGGTGGAGCAGGCCGTTTGGCCTCCGCGCCTGGCGCCCTAACCGTGCCTTTGCTGACGGCTGAACGCTGATAGCTGACAGCTATTTATCAGTGCAACTTCTCTTCGCTCGGCTGGGCCGCCATCTGCTCCACCGCTCCGGCGGTCGCCAGAGGCAGCGCGATGATCTCCCGCTCCAGGGCGATCTTCAATACCTCGTCCATCGATTCGACGAAGTGCAGCTTCATCTCCCCACGGATGGCCTCCGGAATGTCCGGCAGATCCTTCTCGTTGTCCCTGGGGACGATCGCTTCCCGAATGCCGTGGCGGCGCGCCGCCAGCAGCTTCTCCTTCAACCCGCCGATGGGCAGCACACGCCCCCGCAGCGTGATCTCCCCCGTCATCGCGATGTCGCAGCGCACCGGAATCCGCGTCAGGGCGCTGATGATCGCGGTCGCCAGGGTAATGCCCGCCGAAGGCCCATCTTTGGGGATGGCACCCTCTGGGACGTGTACGTGTATGTCCAGGTTCCGGTAAAAATCGCGCGGCAAACCCAACTGGTGCGCGCGCGAACGGGTGTAGCTCATCGCCGCCTGCGCGGACTCCTGCATGACGTCGCCCAACTTCCCCGTCGTTGTGAGCTTGCCCTTGCCGTCCATGATCGTGGCTTCGGTGGTCAGAATCTGGCCTCCGACCTCGGTCCATGCCAGCCCGATCGCCGCCCCGATCTCGTTCGATTTATCGGCTTCCGTGTCCCGGAACTTCAGAGGACCAAGGTACTCCGGCACCAGCGCCGCGCTGATCACGGCACGCTCCGGCTGCGCCTGCTCTTTTCCGTCCGCGCCCGGCGCCATCGCGTTCACCGACCGCCGCGCCACCTTGCGGCAGATGTTGCCGATCTCCCGCTCCAGGTTGCGCACCCCCGCTTCCCGCGTGTAGTACTGCACCAGGGTCATCAGCCCCTCGTCGCTGAACTCCACCAGCTTGTCCGAGAGGCCGGTCTCCTTCATCTGCTTCTTCACCAGGAACCGCTTGGCGATCTCCATCTTCTCCAGCTCGGTGTAGCCCGACAGCCGGATCACTTCCATGCGGTCCTGCAAAGCCGGCGGTACCGTGTGCAGCACGTTCGCCGTGGCGATGAAGAACACCTGGCTCAGATCGTACTCCACGTCCAGGTAGTGATCCATGAACATGAAGTTCTGCTCCGGATCCAGCACCTCCAGAAGCGCCGCCGATGGATCGCCCCGGAAGTCCATCGACATCTTGTCCACTTCGTCCAGCATGAACACCGGATTCCGCGTTCCCGCCTTGCGCATCATCTGGATGATCTGGCCCGGCAGCGCGCCGATGTACGTGCGCCGGTGGCCGCGGATCTCGGCCTCGTCCCGCACGCCGCCCAGCGACAGCCGGATGAACTTCCGCCCGGTGGCCTTGGCGACCGACATCCCCAGCGACGTCTTGCCCACGCCCGGCGCGCCCACGAAGCACAGAATCGAGCCGCGCGGGTTCTTCACCAGCCGCCGCACCGCCAGGAATTCCAGGATCCTCTCTTTGATCTTCTCCAGCCCGTAGTGATCGGATTCCAGGACTTCCTCGGCGAACTTCAGGTCGCGGATCTCCTTCGACTTCTGCTTCCACGGCACCGCCAGCAGCCACTCCAGGTAGTTGCGCGAGACCGTGGACTCGGCCGACATCGGCGGCATGTTCTCCAGCCGCTTCAGCTCCGCTATCGCCTTCTCGAAGGCGTCCTTGGTCATCCCCGCGGTCTCGATCTTCTTCTTCAGCTCATCGATCTCGCTCTTCTCGCCGCGGCCCAGTTCCTTCTGGATGGCCTTGATCTTCTCGTTGAGGTAGTATTCCTTTTGCGCGCGCTCCATCTGCCGCTTCACGCGGCCCTGGATGGTGCGATCGACGTTCAGCTTCTCGATCTCGATGTCCAGCAGCTCGGCGACGCGCGTCAGGCGCTCGATGGGATCGAAGATCTCCAGCAGTTCCTGCTTCTCTTCGATGGTGAGCTGTAGATTGGCGCCAATGGTATCGGACAGCTTCCCGGGATCGTCCACCCGGATCGCCGCGATCATGGTCTCGTAGTTCAGGTTCTGGCTGAGTTTGATGTACTGCTCGAAAAGCGTGGTGACGCGCGAAACCAGCGCCTCGAGTTGCGGCCCCGCCTCCACCTTGTAGTGCGCCACTTTGACCACGGCGCGGAAGAAGCCTTCGTCGTCGGCTACCGAGACGATCTTGCCCCGCTCGATGCCTTCCACCAGGACCTTGATGTTCCCGTCCGGCAGTCGCAGACTCTGCACGATGTTGACGATCGTCCCGACGCTGTAGATCTCCTCCGGCCGCGGCTCGTCGGTCGAGGCGTCGTGCTGCGTGGCCAGGAAGATGCGTTTGTCCGCTCCGAGCGCCTCCTCCAGCGCGCGCACGCTCGAGTCGCGCCCCACCACGAACGGAGTCATCATGTGCGGGAAGATGACCACGTCCCGCACCGGCATCATCGGTAAACGTCTTGTGTCCGACTTTTCCTTGGATGTAAGCATTTTTTGTCTTTCACGCGCCGGCCGGTGCTCGAAGATGCACCCGCCAGCCCAACTCGCGCTTTCCTGCGAGATACACTTGGCAGTCCACCTCGCGCTACCCGCCCGAGATGCACCCGCCGGTCCAACTCGCGCTACGCGTCCGAGATGCACCCGCCGGTCCACCTGGCGCTGCCTGCCCGAAGATGCACCCGCCAGTCCACCTCACGCTTCCGGCCTGTTGGGATTATGTCTCTAGAAACCAGGAGCCGGCCCCACGCGGGACCGCCTGCAATTTGCCGCCTGCGGAAGAGAACGAGACGCCCAGGAACTCCCTACCCAGCCTTCTCCAGCAATGCCAGACTGATCTTCTGGGTCATCACCATCTCCTTGGTCACCAAAAACTCGCGAACCTTTTTGTATGACGGGAGATAGTACATCAGGTCCAGCATCAGATCTTCCAGGATCATGCGCAGGCCCCGCGCCCCAACCTTGCGCTCCATCGCGAGTTCCGCGATGGACTCCAGCGCTTCGTCGCTAAACTTCAGTCTAACATTTTCGAACTCGAACAACCGCTGGTACTGCTTCACGATGGCGTTCTTCGGCTTCACCAGGATCTGCATCAGCGCCGACTTGTCCAGGTCCTCCAGAATCCCTACCACCGGCAGACGGCCGATGAACTCGGGAATGAACCCGAACTTGATCAAATCGACAGGCTGTATCCGCTCCAGCAGGTCAATGTCGCGCTTGCCGGAATTGGCCACGTACGGCTTGTTGCCGTCCGCTTCCGCCGCCAGGAAGCCCATCGATTTCTTGCCGACGCGCCGCGCGATGATCTTCTCCAGACCCACGAACGCGCCCCCGCAGATGAACAGGATGTTCGTAGTGTCCACCGGCGTGAACTCCTGGTGCGGGTGCTTCCGGCCGCCCTGCGGAGGCACATTCGCGATCGTGCCCTCCAGGATCTTCAAGAGCGCTTGCTGGACTCCCTCCCCCGAGACATCCCGGGTGATGGAGGGGTTTTCGTCCTTGCGGCTGATCTTGTCTATCTCATCGATATAGATGATGCCGGTCTGGCACCGCTGCACGTCCCAGTCCGCGTTCTGCAGCAGGCGCAGGATTATATTTTCGACATCCTCACCCACATAGCCCGCTTCGGTCAGCGTGGTGGCGTCCACGATGGCGAACGGCACATCCAGGATCCGCGCCAGCGTTTGGGCCAGCAGCGTCTTGCCTGACCCCGTGGGACCCATCAGCACGATGTTGGACTTGGCCACCTCCACATCCCCACTCCGCTGCTTGTTCATGTGGATGCGTTTGTAGTGGTTATAAACAGCCACCGCGAGCTTCTTTTTGGTGGCGTCCTGCCCGATCACGTACTGATCCAGATACTCCTTCAATTCCAACGGCTTAGGCAGCTTGTGAGGAGCGGCATACGGGGAGTCGTGCCGGTCGTCCTCGAGGATCGAATTGCAGACTGCGATGCACTCGTCGCAGATGTAGGCCCGCGGGTAATCGCTCGGCGAAGAGATCAGTTTTCCAACAACATCCTGACTTTTATGGCAGAAGGAACAGCGCAACGGCTCGTCAGAACCAACGCGTTTCATTTAAGATAGCTCCCGAACCGCGCTCAACATAAATGACTACACGGAGACACCCCCATTATCGCCGGAATGTCGCATACTCGCAATCGGGAAGTTGGGGTACTGGACCGTACCCCTGGTACCACGCCCCCTGGACCCCCCTAAGCCGCAAACCGGGGCTGCGGCCTGGGATTCGTCGACTCCGCAAACCGGGGCCGCAGCCTGGGTTTCGTCGACTCCGCAAACCGGGGACTGGACCCAATTTCGCCGCCTTTGCGAAATTGGTGCCTGTCCCAAGGTTTGCCCCTTGCAGACTCCCGGCCCTGCAACTTGAACTGACGATGAACTGGCGTGCATGAGTCTAGTCCCAAGGTTTGCCCCTTGCAGACTGCCGCTCTTGCCGCCCTATCGCGCCCGCCGCGACAGGCTCGGAATCTCGCCCGCCGCGAAGACCAGCGGCCGGTCCAGAACCATCTCCACGCTGCTGCCTTGGGCCAGGACGGTGTCCGGCCCGTGCGAGAGCAGCAGTCCGGCCACCGCGCCGGCCGCGGCGCCCACGCCCAGCCCCGCGCCTGCATGTCCAGCGGCCGCGCCCGCGATTCCTCCCACCGAAGCCCCCGCAGCCGTCGTTTTTGCCACGGTCCCGGCCGTCCCGGCCTTGTCGCCATCGCCCTTAATGGAGCCCTCCTGGGGGTCGACATGCCCGTGTGTCGAGGCGTCCACCTGGTCCACCCGCGCCCGGAAATCGCGCGTGACCCCGTTGGGAAGGGTCAGCGAATCGAACCGTATGAAGACCTCGCCCCGGCCCTTCAAATGTCCCGGCGGTTTGACGAAGGTCAGCGTGCCGGCCACGTTGCTGCCGGGCGGGATCACCACCACGCCCTTGCTAAGGATCGGAAAAGCCGTGCGCAGGTACACCCGGTCCCCCTCCGAGGAGTGCCTCGTACTCACGGAGTTGACGAGCAGCAGCGGAACATGCGTACCCGCCTCGATGGTGTACTCGGCCGGGTTCGGCAGACCTCCGGGGATTGCCGCACCCGCCGAGGCAACCGCGGTCTGGGCGTCCGCCCTCTCGTAGACCAGCGTCGCCTCGAGGTCGCGGCCCGCGATTTCCCGGCTGACGGTTAGCACCCTGCGGTCCCGCGAAATCGTCCAGCGGTCCATCTGCGTGTAATTCCGGGCCGGGTCGTTCACAATTGTGTTGACCAGCAGCGCCGACCCTTCCCATTTCGCGACCGTGTTCAGCGACCGCCGCCCGATCCTGGCCCGGACCTCTTTGCCATCGGTGGTGAAGGACCACCGGACCGAGCCCGCCGCGCACCCGATCGTGCGGTCGTGCTGTTCGATCTCCATCGCGGCCGCGGGTGCCTCGGGCAAAGCTCCGGCTTCGACGTGCTGGGATTTCAGCTTCCAGGTTCCACTGAAATCCTGGCCTCGCGCCAGCGTAACGAAAATGAAAAGAAACAGGAGAGCGGAGGGTATTCTCACCACTAATCGACAAATACCGCAAACCCGCCCGCAATACAAGAGGAAAAAGTGGGACAAGCTTCGGCTTGTCCGCGGTCCGCTGCGGCCCGTCACCAGGGTCGGAAACCTGTGGGGCAGGTGTCCACACCTGCAGCGGGTCTCCAGACCCGCCTGGAGGACCTCCCCACCAACATACTCCGGCGACCTGGGTTTCTGGAGAGCTTGTCCGCGGTCCGCAACCTCTCACTTCAGCCGGACCAGCGGCTCTGCTTTCCACGCGACGGGGGCGGCGCTGATCCCTACCCGATCAAGTTGATCTGCCCGATGCCGCCCGTGACTGTCAGCCGCAGGTGAACGTCCGACTTCCCGTAGGCGTCGTTCACGTAGTAGCCGCCTTCCTTGTGGAGGCCGCCCTGGACGTTGATCCCGCCCAGGCCGCCGGTGGCCGTGGCCCGCACGCCCACGTCGCGCGGCAGCCTCACCGTAGCTTCGCCCACTCCGCCGCGCACCTCCGCATCCAGGTCGTGGTCCCAGCCGCCGCTCAGGTCAATCTGTAACTCGCCCGCCCCAATTTCGACCTCCAGGCGGCGCAGTGCCGTTCCGGAGAGCCTTAGCGTGCCCTTGCCCGCTCCCACGTTGACTCGCAGTTCGATCGGCACCTTGTCGTTCAGATGCAGGTCCCAGCGGTTTTCCCGTCTGCCGGTGTTGAAGCCATGCACCGGTGGCTGGCGGACCGTGAGGTAGCCCCGGCCGGCGCTGACGTCGTACTTGATCTCCGGCCTCCAGGAGCGCACCGAGTAGTGGAAATCGGCGTCCAGCAGCTTCGCGCTGCCGCCCTCCATCCATAACTCGCCGGCACCCATATCCACCTGAATCCGCGCCGTTTCGGCCCCCGCCAGCTCGACCGATCGCGTGTCAGAGGTGTCCTGCTGCTGCTCGTAAGGGGCGCAGCCCGCCGCAAGCAGGGCGGCGCCGGAGGCGATGGCCAGCCAGGTTCTGTTCATGCCTCAAGATACGACGATTCGGGGGCCTGTGTTCCGCCCATACCACCCCGAGGGGATGTGGCGCAGCCTCTCAGGCTGCCGTCTCGGCACTCTTGCCGAGGCCAATGGCTGTCTGGGCGAGTTACCGCCGCAATCTGGCTCGTCGGCTCTGCCCCAATCGCCTACATCCTTCTGCTGCGATGAGTGATCCAAGTCGAAGTGCGGTCCCACGCTCAGAGGATGGAGCGCCGAGAGCACGCTCTCCAAGGCGCGTGCGCCCCATTGTCCACGCGGCCCTACTCGGAACGCTAGTCTGGCTCGTCTCCGGGCCCGCCACTCGATCAGCGTCACTCCCCGCTGCTTCCGCCGCGAAACGCGTCACACAAGATGTATTTCTCGATTTGCCCGCCTTTCAACCGTTTGCGAATCGCGATGGGTTGACAACGATCCGCCCCGAGTTACTTTTGAGTCGGTGGACCATGTCTCCAGCGACCACGTTCCCGTCATCACTTTTCATCACCGGCTACACCCCCCGGCCGATGTCGCCCGGAGCGCGAAGCCCCTTTTCGAAGCATTCGACACCAACCTCCGGCCCTGCGACGAGCGGAAGAGGACACAGCCATCGCCGCCAAGCCCCGCCAACCGAGCGGCCTGCCGTTCAAGCCCTCGGAACCCCGTTCCCGCCCAAAACCGGCTCCGGAGCCGTTCCAAACCGGCCGCGACCCCTCCTGGACGCGCCTCGCCCCGCCGCCCGCCCACCCGCCCTCCCCGCAGCCCCCCGTCCGGCCGGCTGCTGCCGGCTGCCGATTTTTCGGGTATTCAGCTCTTGTTTGTGGTATAAGATTTAGAGCATTTGACGCCGGGCGCCGCTATCGGTGCGCCCGGGTCGGGTCGCTAAGAATACCGCGATAAGGCATCGGATGTCCCGCCCGGGCGCCGCCACCAGAGTCGCAAAGAGAAGGATCAGAGATGAAGGAAAAAGGTGTAGTGAAGTGGTTCAATGCAGCCAAGGGGTACGGCTTCATTCAAAGAGAAACAGGGGAGGATGTGTTCGTGCACTACTCCGCCATCCAGTCTTCCGGGTACCGCTCGCTCGATGAGGGCGCGCAGGTCGAGTTCTCCGTGAAGAAGGGTCCGAAAGGCCTCCAAGCCGAGGACGTGAAGCTCATCTGACCAGACGTTTTCGGGGGCGGCGCGCTCGATCCGCCGCCCCCTCTCCGCGGCACTCCTACCGATGTTGAAGCCGGCCTCGCAACATGGTCAAATAGGGGTTACCCCAGCAGGCCCGACCTAAACCTGGAGGACTACCGGTTTGAATAGTGCGATCCTGGCCCTGGAAGACGGAACGGTCTTCGAGGGCAGTAGTTTTGGTGCGCGCACCGAGAGCTCCGGAGAAGTCGTCTTCAATACGGCGATCACCGGCTACCAGGAGATCTTCACCGATCCTTCCTATTGCGGCCAGATCGTCGTCCTCACCTATCCCCAGATCGGAAACTACGGCGCCAACCATTGGGACAGCGAATCCTCCCGCCCTTACATCGAGGGACTGGTGGTGCGCGAGTTCTCTCCCATCGCCAGCAACTGGCGGCGCGACGAGGATGCCAACCAATTCCTCGAGGCCGCCAACATTCCGGTGATCGCCGAAATCGACGCGCGCGCCCTGGTGCGCCACCTCCGCAACCGCGGCGTGATGCGGGGCGTGCTCTCGACCGCCGGCGGCGACTCCAAGGAACTGGTCGAGAAGGCGCGCTCGATTCCCACCATGGCTGGCCTCGACCTGGCCACCCGCGTCTCCACCTCCGCCCGCTACGAGTGGAACCAGGACGTGGATGCCTGCTCGCCATCCGAGGACTGGGGCCGCGCCGAGGAGCCCGCATTCCACGTGGTGGCCTACGACTTCGGCATCAAGCGCAACATTCTGCGCCGCCTGGTGCACTCGGGCTGCCGCGTGACCGTGGTCCCGGCTCTCACCTCGGCCGAAGATGTGCTCGCGCTCAAGCCCGATGGCGTGTTCCTCTCGAACGGCCCCGGCGATCCCGAGCCGCTCACCGCCCAGATCGGCAACATCCGCAAGCTGGTCGGCAAGACGCCGCTGTTCGGCATCTGCCTGGGGCAGCAGTTGCTCGGCCTGGCGCTCGGCGGCCGCACCTACAAACTGAAGTTCGGCCATCGCGGAGCCAACCACCCGGTGTTGAACAAGGTGACGGGAAGGGTCGAAATCACCTCGCACAATCACGGGTTCGCGGTGGACCCCGACTCGCTCAACCCGGCCGATATCGAGCTGACCCACGTCAACCTGAACGACGGGACGCTAGAAGGTTTCCGACACCGCAGCGAGCCGGTGTTCTGTGTTCAGTATCACCCCGAGGCCGCCCCCGGCCCCCACGACTCGCTCTACCTCTTCGAGGACTTCAAGCGCCTGATGAAAGGTGGCCGCTGATGACGGTCGTGGCGCACGCTTCAGCGTGCCGCGGCGAACTTCAGTTCGCCGTTCCGAGGGCTGAAGCCCTCGGCTGCACGCTAAAGCGTGCGCCACAGGGAGACACAAGAATTTAGCCCATGCCGAAACGCACTGACATCCACAAAATCCTGATCGTGGGTTCCGGCCCCATCGTCATCGGCCAGGCGTGCGAGTTCGACTATTCCGGCACGCAGGCGTGCAAGGCGCTGAAGGCGGACGGCTACCAAGTGGTCCTGGTGAATTCCAACCCGGCCACCATCATGACCGACCCCAACCTCGCCGACCGCACCTACGTCGAGCCGCTCACCGTGGCCTTCCTCGAAGAAGTGATCCGCAAGGAACGGCCCGACGCCCTGCTCTCCACCGTGGGCGGCCAGACCGGCCTGAACCTCTCGATGGAACTGGCCGAGGCGGGCGTGCTCGACAGCTACGGCGTCGAGTTGATCGGCGCCAAGATCGACGCCATCAAGAAGGCCGAAGACCGCCTCTTGTTCAAGGACGCCATGCGCTACATCGGCCTCGAGTGCCCGGAGTCGAAGTTGGTCAATAACCTCGACGACGGCCTCGAGTTCGCGGAGCGCATCGGCTACCCCGTCATCCTGCGCCCCAGCTTCACCCTGGGCGGCACCGGCGGCGGCATCGCCTATAACCGCGAAGAAATGGTCGAACTGCTCGAGATCGGCCTCGACCTTTCGCCGGTCCACGAAGTCCTGGTCGAAGCAGAGCGTGCTCGGCTGGAAGGAATTCGAGCTCGAGGTGATGCGCGACCTCGCCGACAACGCCATCATCGTCTGCTCCATCGAGAATTTCGACCCCATGGGCGTTCACACCGGCGACTCCATCACGGTGGCCCCGGCGCAGACGCTCACCGACCGCGAATACCAGATGATGCGCGACGCCGCCATCAAGTGCCTGCGCGAAATCGGCGTCGATACCGGCGGATCGAACGTGCAGTTCGCCATCCATCCCGAGACCGGCCGCATGGTGATCATCGAGATGAACCCGCGCGTCTCGCGCAGCTCGGCGCTGGCATCGAAAGCCACCGGGTTCCCCATCGCCAAGATCGCCGCCAAGCTGGCCGTGGGCTATCGCCTGGACGAGATCCCGAACGACATCACCAAGAAGACGCCGGCCTGCTTCGAGCCCACCATCGACTACGTGGTGGTGAAGATCCCGCGCTGGCAGTTCGAAAAGTTCCCCGGGTCGGAAAGCGTGCTGGGCACGCAGATGAAGTCGGTGGGCGAGGTGATGGCCATCGGCCGCACCTTCAAACAGGCCCTCGGAAAGGGCATGCGCAGCCTGGAGACCGGCAAATCGTCCGCCGCCGACGTCTACGACCGAGGAGCTGATCCCGGGCAAGCTCATCACGCCCAACCCGGACCGCCTGGCCTATATAAGGTTCGCCTTCGAGTGCGGCTACACCGTCGAGCAGGTGCGCGAGCACACCTCCATCGACCCCTGGTTCCTCGAGCAGGTGCGCGAAGCGGTGGCCTACGAGCAGGACCTGGGCGCCGAGACCCTCGATACCGTGTCGCCTGAGCGGTTTCTCAAGGCCAAGCGGGACGGCGTTTCGGACCGCCGCCTCGCGCAGTTGTGGAAGGCCGATCCGCTGGCCGTGCGCGCGCGGCGGAAAGAGCTGGGCGTGCGCGCGGTGTTCAACCGCGTGGACACCTGCGCGGCCGAGTTCGAGAGCTTCACGCCGTACCTCTATTCGAGCTACGAGCGCGAGTGCGAGGCCGATCCTTCCGTCGCGCAAGAAGGTCATGATCCTGGGCAGCGGCCCCAACCGCATCGGGCAGGGAATCGAGTTCGACTACTGCTGCTGCCACGCCTCCTTCGCCCTGCAGGACTTCGGCGTCGAATCGATCATGGTCAACTGCAACCCCGAGACCGTCTCGACCGACTACGACACCTCGGACCGCCTCTACTTCGAGCCCCTGACGCTCGAGGAAGTGCTGAACATCTACGACACCGAGAAGCCCGACGGCGTCATCGTGCAGTTCGGCGGGCAGACCCCGCTGACGCTGGCGCTGCCGCTCAAGGCGCAGGGCGTTCCCATCATCGGCACCGACCCCGCCAACATCGACCTGGCGGAAGACCGCAAGCTGTTCGGCGCGCTGCTCGACCGCCTGGGAATTCCCGCGCCCGAGAACGGCACGGCCACCAGCGTCGAAGAGGCCTGCGCCGTGGCGCGGCGGATCGGCTACCCGGTGCTGGTGCGGCCGTCCTACGTGCTGGGCGGGCGCGCCATGGTGATCGCCTACGACGAGGACACGGTGCGCCGCTACATGCGCGAGGCGGTGGTGTTCTCGCAGGACCGCCCGGTGCTGGTGGACCGCTTCCTCGAAAACGCGACCGAGATCGACGTGGACGCGCTCGGCGATCGGAACCGACGTCCTGGTGGCCGGCATCATGGAGCACATCGAGGAGGCGGGCGTGCACTCGGGCGACAGCTCCTGCGTGCTGCCGCCCTATTCGCTGGCGCCGGAGACGCTGGCCACGGTGCGCGACTACACCGAGCGCCTCGCGCGCGCGCTCAACGTGATCGGCCTGATGAACGTGCAGTACGCGGTGCAGAAGGGCAAGGTCTACGTGCTCGAAGTGAACCCGCGCGCCTCGCGCACCGTCCCTTACGTGAGCAAGGCGACCGGCGTGCCGCTGGCCAAGATCGCGGTCGGCCTGATGCTCGGCAAGAAGCTGCGCGAACTGGGGCAACTGACGGGCGGCCGCACCAGCGGCGTGCTGCCGGTGCCGCAGTTCTTCGTGAAGTCGCCGGTATTCCCCTTCTCGAAGTTCCCCGGCGTGGACCCGGCGCTGGGCCCCGAGATGCGCTCCACCGGCGAAGTGATGGGCGTGGGCGAGAACTTCGGCGAGGCGTTCGCGAAGGCGCAGTTGAGCGCCGGCACGCCGATCCCCGATAAGGGCACGCTCTTCGTCAGCGTGAACGAGGCCGACAAGCCCGCGGCGGTCGAGGTAGCGCGGGCCTTCGCCGATTACGGCTTCCAGATCGCGGCGACGCGCGGCACGGCGGCGGTCCTTCGCGCGGCCGGCATCTCGGCAAAGACCGTACTGAAGGTGAACGAAGGCCGCCCCAACGCCGTGGACATGCTGAAAGCGGGCTCGATCAAGCTGGTGATCTACACCACCACCGGCGGTCACACCTTCAGCGACGAGAAAGCGATCCGCCGCAGCGCCCTGGCCCACCGCATCCCCTGCATCACGACCATGAGCGGCGCGCGAGGCGGCCGCCGAGGCAATAGCCTCCCGCCGCCGCGATCCGATCCGCGTCTGGAGCCTGCAGGAGATCCACGCGAGAGAAGGCGCGCCGGCGTAGACCCGCATCGCCCCGTCACTTGGGCGCTTCCGTCAGATAGGCAGTGACGGCGTTTGCCAGCGAGAGCACTGCCTTTGCCCGCGCCTCGGACTGCGCCCGCGCCACGGTCTCGCCGAAATTGAGATCGTCCGGGAGCTTTTTCATCGCGATGTTCTCGGTGGCGTGCGCCGTGTGCACCACAATTCCCGTGCGCACGTCCAGAAGAACCGATTCGGCTGTGCATTGTGCGTGAACCTCGTCGGATCTCAGGAACCGGTCCCGGCCAAACGCCAGAATGCGTGCCGTGTAGACGAACAACAAGTCGGCCTGCACGCGAGCGGCCGCCTCCCTGAGGTATGGCACGGTCCGTTTCTCCGGCACCAATAGCGCCGGCAGGAACCGGACTTCGCCCAACTGTGGCGAGGACTTGAGGGCCCGCGCGACATTGTCCAGATTCTTGGCCTCGGTTTCAGCCAGGTCCTCGGACCAGGGATTGACTTTGATGAGACCCAGGATTGCCAATCGGTGGCGATCCGCGAGCTTGATCTCGGTCCCGAGAATTCTCGCGATGTCCTGGTCGGACAACACCGCTTGATCTCCCTTGAACAGCGATTCCTGGGGTTCGGCCCCACCACCCCCCAAAAGATCTACTGGCGGCGGAGGCGCCATCTTCTGCTTCATGCAGCCGCAAGTCATGGATAGCGCCACGACAAGGGCACATGGAATGGTCTGGTTCTTCATGGATGCCTCGTCTGCATGCCGCTCTAGAGAATACTCGAAGGAGCGAATGGAGGGCAACCGGGGACGCCCTGTTGGTCTGGTCGGCGCAAGCTTGGCACTCCATCTGCTCACTCTCGGTAGAGGAGGGGCTCCGCCCTCCACAAATTCAGGACAAGGGGGAAGCTATGTGCTTCAGACAACGAATGTTTTCGATTGCGGGGAGCGTGATCCTGGCCGGAGCTCTCTATGCACAAATGCCGTCCCAGGGGAACCCACAAGGCTATCCGCCCGGACAAAACCCCGGAACGCCGAACAGTGGAAACCCTAACGGCCCCGGCATGGGGCCATCGGAGACAATGCCGAGCCGGCCCGCGGACCCTACCGCGTCCGACAAGGAGTTCGCCAAGGAGGCCGCCCAGGGGGGCATGGCTGAAGTGGCACTCGGTAAACTCGCGCAGGAAAAGGGATCCAGCGAGGGCGTGAAGCAATTCGGCGCACGCATGGTCCAGGATCACTCCAAGGCCGACCAGACCCTGCGCGAAGCAGCGTCCGCGGCAAAGATTGATCTGCCAAGCGAGATGACGGCCAAAGACCGCAAACTCGAGCAGAAGCTCTCGAAACTGTCCGGCCCGGCCTTCGATCGCGAATACATCAAGGTCATGGTCAGCGACCACAAGAGCGACGTGCGGGCCTTCAAAAGGGAATCGCAGTCGGGCAACCTGCCTCAGATAAAGGAATTCGCGGCGAATACTCTTCCCACTCTGGAGGAGCATCTCAGTTCGGCGGAACAACTGGCCGGGGAGACGAAAATGAGCCGACGATAGAAGCGCACGGGGGACGGGATAGCCTGTCCCCTTGCCTACCCCTCGCGCAGCATCTTACCGGTCTTCAGGAAATACTCGATCTTGCTCGTCAGCGCCCGGTCGGTTTCGGTGGACCAGACGTCGATCTTCCCGTTGCCCGCCTCGTTCAGACCCGTGAAGATGCGATGCCACGTGACCTTCGTGCCGCCCGCGGCGGTGGGCTCGAGCGTGATCGTCAGGCGGCACACCTGCTCCGACGAAACCACGGTGAAGGCGATCCGCTTGGGCGGCTCGTAGCGGTCCACATTCCAGGTCGAGGGCCCGTGCGGGGTCGTGAAGATGCAGTTCTCCTCGGCCACGCCCGATTTGCTGTAGATCATTTCGCAGGTCCACCCCGCCAGCCATTCGAACTCGCGGACGGGGCAGAGCAGCGGGAAGACCGCCTCGGGCGGCGCGCCGATCTCGGCGCTGTATTCGAAACCTTGCGCTTGGAGCGGAACGCAGGGACCGCGCCGGCGGACACACCGGCCGAGGCGGCGAAAGCCAGCGTTTTGAGGAACTGTTTTCGGTTCATGAGCCGATCTTGAACTATGAAGCTGTAGACAGGTCAAGGGAAAAAGTCCGGCCCTCCGCGCCGTTCTCGGCGATAATCGGGAAATGCGGACCTTGATTGCGGGATTTGCCGCGATCTGCGCGCTGGCGTGCGCCGCGGAATCGCCGGTCCCGGAGGAGGCCCGGCGGCTTCTGTTCGCGGGCCGCTACGAGCAGGCCGCGAAGCGTTACCGCGCGCTTCTCGCCGCCGACCCAGGCTGGGGCGAGGGCTACGATGGCCTCGTCCGCGCTCTCCTCGCCGCCAAGAAGACGCCCGAGGCATACAAGGTTTACGCCGATGCGCTCAAGCGTGCCCCGAACACCGCCGGTGGGCAGACCGCCGCGGGGCGCGCGCTATTTCGAGGCGGCGAATTCCAGAAGGCCCTCGATGTCTTCGGCGCGGCCCTGCGGCTCGATCCGGCGTACGGCCCAGCCGCCTGCGGCGTCGCCCGCGTCGCGGCCGTCATGTCGCGATTCGAAACCTCCCAGCGGATGGCCGCTCTCGCCCACCGTCTGGCGCCGGACGATCCCGAGGCCATCCTTCTATGGGCCGACACCGTGAAGGACCACGCCGAACGCCTCCGCGCTCTCGAAACGGCGCTTGCCATTTACGATCGCGATACGGGACCGGCGAAGCGCCTCGCTCAGCAGGTGGCTGTCGGAGAAGGCGGTCGGAGAACGCCGCCTCCGCGCGCTCCAATCGCCCTACCAGCGCTACGAGATGAAACTCGATCGGCTGAGCGCTGGTGCCCGAGGACGCTCCGACTCATCTGCCAAAGCAATTCACCGTAAGCGTGCAGCTTAACGGCCGGCCGGCTCTTCGGCTTGTTCTGGACACGCACCCGCGTGGAATTCTGGTCACCCGGAAGGCCGCGGCGAAGGCAGGGCTGGAGAGTCTCGGCGGAGACCAATCCCTGGTGCGCGAGCTGCGTCTCGGCGGGCTCGTCTTCTCCAACTGTCCGGTGACCGTGGCGGAGCTCCCGGGGCCCCCGGTCCAACACGACGGCTTCCTGGGCACGGATGTCTTTGAGCAGTTCCTCGTGACAATCGATTTTCCGAAAGCGGTTCTGACCCTGGAGCCGTTTCCAGGCGAGCCATCGCCGCCCGCGGTGCGCACTGCGGATGCGGTGCGTCCGCTCGCGCAGGGGTTCACGGAGTTCTTCCGCCTTCCGATATGGATGCTGCTGCCCGTGTCGCTTAACAGCCAGGCGCCCAGAGCATTCTCCGTCGAATCGGCCTTTCCGATCGACCTCGTCACCGACGCGAAGGCTTCCCCGAGCGCCATGCCACTCGTGGGCCGCGGGAAACAGGTGGAACTGGCCTTTGGAGGCCTGCGCCCCAGAAAAGTCCCCGTGATCCTGCGGCGAACAACCGGGACAACAACGATGGGGCCGGCGCGGAGATATCCGGGTTCCTGGGCCTGCCGGTTCTCATGAATCTCAAAGTCACCATCGACTACCGCAACGGAGCGATCGCATTCCGCGAGTGACTTCGCGAACGGCGGTTCCGTCTCCAGGCCTTGCGAAGTGCGATACAGTCGGTCTTAGAACAGGAGCCCTGAGAATTGCCGCAATTCGACCTCGTCCCCAGAAGTATCCCTCACGTTGAGACCGCATTCCGCCGCATCGCGACCGACCTGCCGGTGCCCGAGTCGCTGCCGCTGCTCGAAAAGCTCGCGCGCCTCGAGCCGGTCTCCATGCGCGGATTGCCGCCGGTGGTGTGGGACCACGCCGAGGGATTCCAGGTCTTCGACGCCTGGGGGAACTGCTGGATCGACTGGTCTACCGGCATCCTGGTCGCAAGCGCCGGACACGGCCGCCAGGAAATCCGCGACGCCATCGCCGCGCAGGCCGCCAGCAAGCTGCTGACGAATTACTGCTTCCCCACCGAGATCCGCGCGCGGCTGGTGGAGCGGCTGGCCTCGCTGCTCCCGCCGCCGCTCGAAAAGGTGTTCCTGGTCTCGACCGGCTCGGAAGCCGTGGAGACCGCCGTCAAGCTCTGCCGCGCTCACGGCGTTCGCCAGGGCGGCCGCGCCAAACACGTCATCGTCTCCTTCGAGAACGCCTTCCACGGCCGCACCCTTGGCGCGCAACAGGTCGGCGGAATCCCGGCCCTGAAGGAATGGATCGTCAACTTCGACCCCGGCTTCGTCCAGGTCCCATTCCCCGACGGTGTCTGGAGCGACCGCCTGTCCTTCGAATTCTTCGAGCAGCAGCTTCGCGAGCGCGGCGCCGAGCCGCGGAACGTGGCCGGCGTGATCATGGAAACCTACCAGGGCGGGACCGCGGCCTTCGCCCCGCGCTCCTACGTCCAGTCGCTGCAGCAATGGTGTGCCGGCCACAAGGCGCTGCTGGTGCTCGACGAGGTCCAAGCGGGTTTCGGCCGCACCGGAAAGCTGTGGGGCTTCGAGCACTACGGAGTGGTGCCCGACCTCGCCACCTTCGGCAAGGGCTTCTCGTCTTCGCTCCCCATCGCCGCGGTGGCGGGCAGGGCGGAGGTGATGGACCTGTTCCCGCCCGGCACCATGTCTTCCACCCACACCGGCAATCCGGTCTGCTGCGCGGCGGCGCTGGCCTCGATCGATTTGATCGTGGGCGAGGGTCTGGCCGAGCGCGCCCGAGTGAACGGCGCGCTGCTTCACCGCAAGCTCGCGGCCATCCAGACGCGCTTTCCCAATGTCGGTTTCGTGACCGGCAAGGGCCTCGTCGCCGGTGTCATCTGCGTCCGGCCCGGGACCAAAAACCCCGATGCCGACCTCGCCTTCGACATCGTCCGCCGTACTGTCGAGAAGGGCGTGCTGATGTTCGGCCCGGTGGGCCCCGGCGGCGCGACCGTCAAGATCTGCCCGCCGCTCGTGATTTCGCCGGAGGCCATCGAGGACAGCGCCGCGGCCTTCGAAGAAGCCGTCGCCGAAGCCGTGGCCGCGCGGTCCTGAAGGCCACTCGGCCGTAACCGTCTGCACTACAGGACCTTACCAGCTTTGCAGTGGCTGGACTGGCACCGCCCGCCAGCCCGGCCTACCAACGAGTTAAGGATCTTTTTCTATTGCGTACCAGTGGCAACCGGGGTACTATCAATTAAGATGGCTTCACTCTACAGAGGGTCTGCCGTCCTGGCACCAACGCCCCGACCGCCCGGCAAATGGCAACGCGGACGGCTCCGGGCCGAACGGCCCCGTCGCTCGGCCGTTCGCTTCCATCAGGATCTGATCCGGGTCTACCGCTCCATTAAAGAGAATCAGCGGGAGATCGATTGTGTTTTCGCTAGCGCGGCTTCGCGGATCGACTTCGGCGCTACGACCACCTTTCCTGTCCGCGCCGAAGTGGGTAGCGGGGGAATCCTCCGCAGCCTCGAACCGGACGGCGACGCGGTCGGTCAGACTGCTCTTGCCAGGGAGTTCAAGCCCTTTCTGGAAGCGCTCAGGGGGCGGACGCTCCAGGGCGTGACTCCCGGAACCTACCATTTCTATCTGATCTGGTACGATGCCGTGCTGCTTGGACTGCAATGCGATGCCCACGCGCCCGTCCAGATGCTCTCCGCACTGATCGACATGATCACGGCGCCGGCGCAACCGGCCAGGTTCCAGAGTCCCCTGCCCGAGGAGGATGCTGTGACCATATCGGCCATCGACGCGTCGTATCCCGAGCTGCGTCTCGCCGATCGCCTGGCCGCCAACAGGACGGCGGTCCCCCGGATCGGTCCACACGCGACGGTGTCGGGTCGCGGCGAAAGCCTGCTGGCCGAACTGCAAACGGCTCCTTCAGGGCTTCGGCATGTAGGCCCTCACGCAGACTTCCTCGAACGCGAGTCCCACCACGCGGACCAGGTCCGGGCGAACCTCGATCATGTTGACCGGCGGGAAGCTGCTGCCCGGCTTGGAGACCTCCGCGATAACCTCCGCGGCAGGAATGACGCCTTCCACCTCAGACACTGCATCGGCCCATCCGCGCTTGAGCTTTAGACCGCACGCAAGCAGGAAGTCCAGGATGGCCTGCGCCGCCTCAAAGCTCGTGTGTTCGGGCGCGAGGCCCAGCCAGTCCGAGATCAGCCGGTAGGTGAATCCCCACAGCGGCCAGCCGTTGACCTCAACCGCAGGGAACAACATCTCGCGCGGCACGCCGGCCACCGGCCCCAGACGATGCCGCGCGGGACTGCGCAGCTCGACGAGCGGAACCCACACCGCTCCGACAGCTTCACGCGGATCGAGAACCGCCGGCCGCGGGCCGTCAATAGCGAACACGAAGGGCGCGACCAGCAGGAACGGCGGCGTTCTCCGCCTGGCGACGGCCAGCGGTAGGGCGCCTTCGACATCCCGGCGCTCCAGGCGGATTCCGCACTCCTCGGCCAGTTCCCGCAGCGCCGTGTGCACCAGGTCGGGATCTTCGGCCTCGCGCCGACCGCCGGGAAAGGACCAGTGCCCCGACCACGGGTCGCTCTCCCGCTCCGCGCGCCGGATGAGCAGCACGCTCTCCTCAGGCCCGCCCGCCCGGACAATCGCCACGGCCGCATCAGGTGGCCCGGAACGAGTTTTGTGCTGCACTCCTTTAGTAGTACATAAACGGCCACCAGTTCAGCATCGGCTGCCCCGAGCGGCTGGGATCCACCGTCGCGCTCCCGAGGCCCGGCATGTTCTGATACCAGAACGCGAGCCAGTGCCCTCCGCAATCGTCGTCCACCGCCGGGTCCTGGTTGATGAAGTCCCACAGATGGAAGCTCACCGGGACCGCGGTCTCAGCGGCGTCCCCGAAACTCTCGATGCTCGAGAGCACCGTGGCCGCCGGGTAGGTGTCGCCGCTGTGTGTGGCCCCCGGCGGATAGTGTACGTTGCCGCCCGCCACCGCGTAGTTCAGGATGGTCGCCGCCGGGCCGGCCGAGGGAGCGCCCAGCGTGGTGCACGCCCCGCTGCCGCAATTCGAGTACACGTAGCCATCGCCGCCCGCATAGAGCGACGGGAAGGCGACCCCGTACCGCGTGTCCATGTCGAACCCGGCGTAGCGCCGGAAGAGCGGCTGCAGGTACGGATTGGGCGTGGCGTTGTCGTAGGCGGTTCCCGGAGAGTAGATGCTGGCCTGGTTGTAGCGGGACTCCCACTCGTGCCCCAGGCTGTGCAGCAGGCAGCCCACGCCGCGGCCGGCGTTCAGGAAGTAGATGCGCATGCTGCGCCCGGTCCAGGGCATCGAGTTGTGGTCGGCGCTGGTCGCCTGCGACATGTCCGCCTTCTGCCGGTCGTGCGCGATGCCGTTCTTCACGTACTCGCCGGGAATCGCCGAAAGACTCGAGTCGTAGGCCTGCGCCGTAAATGCCACTTCCAGGATGTTGTTGGTCACCTGCGACGCCGGGTTGTTCCCGTTCCCATCCACCTGGTTCGCGATCATTATGATGTCGTGGAAGTAGCCCAGGCTCGCGGCCTCACCCAGCGTCAGGTAGCGGCCCTGGGCGGGATCGAGGAAGCCCCAATAGGGCGCGTAGGCCTGGCTGAAGAGCTGGTAGTAACCCACCTCGGGATATCCGTGTGCGCCCTGCGGACCTCGCGGAAACAGGTTGCTGTTGGCGTGCCCATTCGCGTCGCTCAGGTTCACAACCCGCGCGATCGCCGGATCGAGGAACGCCGGCGCCGACGGATTCACCCGGACGCGGTACTGGCTCGCGTATTTCATCGCCGCGAGGTAGGCCTGCGCCTTGGCTGTAATCTGGCTCAACGGGAAGGGGCCACCCGACGTGTTGTCTCCGCCCCCCATACCGATGCCGTTCGCGAAGTTGATCACCAGAACGCGCGGCTGCATTTTGACAAGCTGGCCGTGATGCTGCGCGAGCCAGGGATCGGAGTTTGCGCGGCTCACCGAGTTCGGCCATATCGTCAGATCGTCACCGCCGGGCCCCACCGTGAGCGTGGCGGTCCGGCTCGCCAGCGAGCCCAGCGGGTTCCAGACTATGGCCGAGTAGCTTCCGGCGTCTCCCGCAGCCGCGTACGGAATGTAGTAGCTGCTCTGGTCGGCGCCCGGAATCGGTACCTGGTTTTTGTACCACTGGTACGAAAGCGGGCCCATCGTCGCGTGGGCCGTTACGGCGAAGGTCACCTGGTCCCCCGCGTTGACGCCCTGGTCGGCGGGCTGCGCCGTGATGGCTAAGTCCTGAACGGCGACGGTCAGCCGCACCGCCGCGCTGGTCCGCTTCAGCAAGGTGTTGGTCACCGTCACCCAGTAGAGCGTGCCGTTGTTCTGCATGCTGGTGACCGGCGTCGTGTAACTCGCCGCGGTCGCGTTCCTGATGGCCGTGCCCGGCGGCGAGCTGTACCACTGGTATGCCAGAGAGCCCGGATTGCCGCCGACGCCCACCCAGAACGTCGCCCGCGTCCCCACCGCAGCGAGCTGCGAAGTGGGCTGCACGAAGATGTCGAGATACTGAACCGTCAAGGTGGCAATGGAACTGGCCGTCGAGCCGGAGACGTTCGACACCATCGCGCGGAACAGCGCCCCGTTATCCGAGTTCCAGACGGTCAGCGTGTAGCTGGCCGTTGTCGCGCCCCAGATGTTCATCCAGGCGTTGCCGCTGTACCTCTGCCACTGGTAGGTGGGCGGCGGCGCCGCGCTGGACGCCACCGTGAAGGTGACCCGGATCCCTTCCATGGCGGTGACGTTCTTGGGCTGGTAAGTGATCGTGGGGCTCTGCGAAACCACGGTCAGCACCACGCGGTTGGTCAACTTCGTGTACGGCCCGTTGCACAGCGAGGCCCAATACACCGTCTGGTCGTTCTGCGCGGCCGTGATCGGCGTGGTGTATACCGAGGTTGTCGCGCCAGGGATCGCCACAGCGGGCTGCCCCAGGGCTTGTCGATACCACTGGTATGCCACCGGAACCGGGTTGGCCCGCACCGTCACCATGAACTTCGCCGTGGTGCCCGCCCACACTTTTTGGGATGTGGGTTGGGTGACGATGTCCAGAAAGTTCACCGTCAACGCCGCGACGGCGCTGGGCACCGACCCCGCGCTGTTCGAGACCATCGCCCGGAACTGTGCCCCGTTGTCCGTGGCCGCCGCGGTGAGCGTACAGACGGCCGTCCTGCAAGTGGAGACGTTGCCCCAGCTCGAGCTCGAGAGCCGCTGCCACTGGTAGGTGGGCGCCGGGCTGCCGGTGGCTGTCACGCTGAAGCGTGCCTGCCCGCCCGCCGACGCCGTCTGGCTTCCCGGCTGCACCAGAATCACCGGCTTCGTCGCCGCCCAACACCCACAGGCCACGGCCAGAGTACACACAAGGCGCTTCAACATATCTCGCATATCGGCCGAAAGGGCTTGGACTGCGGCCCGCATATCCCTGAGTCAGACCCTCCTCTCCCTTGTTGCCTTATGGAAAAATGGACCGCATTCGTTTGAGTTTCCAGAGCGAATATTCGGAGTATAATCTCTACGGTGCCGAACCGCGGACCTCGGCGTTGCGCTCGGATGCCAGGGAGGTTGTGCGCCATGAACATGCGGAAGAGCGTTTCGCTCGGAATTGGGATCCTGCTAGCCGGCGGGACGCTCTGGGCGCAGCAGTACCTGATCACCACGGTGGCGGGAGGCGGACCGCCACTCACCGGCGTACCGGCCGTCGGTACGGCGCTCCCGGTTTCTACGTATGGGATTGCGGTGGACGGGCACCGCAACGTGTATTTCAGCGGCTCCGACTTCTGGACCGGCGGGTCCAACTGGGTTTTCAAAGTCGATAGCGCGGGGGTACTCACGCGCGTGGCGGGCAGCCCGGAAGGCAAAGCGGGATATTCCGGGGACGGGGGTCCGGCCACGAGCGCCCAACTCAATAACCCTGCTGGCGTGGCGGTGGATGCCGCAGGCAACCTCTACATCGCGGACTCATATAGCGCCCGAATACGCAAGGTGGCGGTGGATGGAACGATCACGACCGTGGCGGGGAACGGGACTTCGGGAAACTCGGGCGACGGAGGCCCGGCGACCGGTGCTCAACTCAATAACCCTGCTGGCGTGGCGGTGGATGCCGCCGGCAATCTCTACATCGCGGACACATCGAACTTCTGCATCCGCAAGGTGACGGTCGGTGGCACGATCACCACAGTAGCCGAACTGCGGCAAGGCAACCTCCCCCTGCGCCCCTACAGCGTGGCGGTGGATGCCGCCGGCGGCCTCTACGTCGCGGTGACGAGCGTGGCAGAAGACATCTGGCCGGTGGACGAGGTTCTCAAAGTGGCCGAAGGCCTGATCACGAGAGTGGCGGAGTCCAGCCCTGGCTACTCGGGCGATGGCTCGCGGACCAGGAGCGCTCATGGTGGCGTAGCGCTGGATACGGCCGGCAACCTCTACATCGCGGACTCACGCGATTCCGTGATCCGCAAGGTGGCGCCGAACGGCATCATCACGACAGTAGCGGGCAATGGAACCTTGGGGTACTCGGGCGACGGGGGTGCCGCTACCAGTGCCGAGATCACTGACCCGTACGACGTGGCGGTGGATGCCGCTGGCAACCTCTACATCGCAGACAGCAGCAACCACGCGGTCCGCAAGGTGGCGGTGGATGGCATCATCACCACGGTGGCGGGCAATGGAACTTGGGGGAACTGGCAATACCTGGGCGACGGCGGTCCAGCCGCCAACGCCCGCCTCGGGGGGCCTCAGGGCGTGGTGGTGGACGCCCCCGGCAGTATCTGCATCGCGGACACCTCGAACAACGTGGTCCGGAAGGTCGCGGCGAATGGTGTGATCACGACGATGGCGGGGGATGGAACCTCTGGATACGCAGGCGACGGAGGCCCGGCTACCAGCGCCAGATTCGATGGGCCCGAGGGCTTGGCCACGGACGGCACGGGCAACCTCTATGTCGCGGACAGGTTCAACTACAAGATCCGCAAGGTGGCGGCCGATGGCATCGTCACCACTGTGGCGAATATCATTCCTGATGGCGTGGCGGTGGACGCTGCCGGCAACCTTTATATTTCGGTTCCCTTGAACAGCATGATCCAAAAAGTGGCGGCCGATGGCTCCGTCACCACCGTGGCCGGTGGTATCGGCGCTGGATACTCTGGCGATGGAGGCCCGGCGGCCAGCGCTCAACTGAATGGCCCCGAAAACCTGGCGGTGGACACCGCCGGCAACCTCTACATTGCGGATTCAGGCAACCACGTGATCCGCAAGGTGGCACCGAACGGCATCATCACGACAGTGGCGGGGAACGGGATTTCGGGATATTCGGGCGATGGCGGCCTGGCCGCCGGCGCGCAACTCAGTGACCCTGTGGGCGTGGCTGTGGATGCCGCCGGCAACCTCTACATTGCGGATGACTATAGCGACGTGATCCGCAAGGTGGCGGCCAATGGAATCATCACGACGGTAGCGGGGAACGGAACCGGGGGGTATTCGGGCGATGGCGGCTCGGCCACGAGTGCCCGACTAAACGAACCTCACGGCCTGGCCGTGGACGCCGCCGGCAATGTCTACATAGCCGACACCGCCAACAATGTGATCCGTCTGCTGGTGCCGCAGGAGAGCAGCGCGCTGCTGAGAGTCATCAAGACGCACTCCGGCAGCTTCGCGCCGGGACAGACCGGAGCGACCTATTCGGCGGTGGTGAGCAACGCCGCAGGCGCCGTGGCAACCAACGCTCCCGTCACAATGACCGAAATCGTCCCCACCGGCTTGACGCTGGTTTCCATGTCGGGCGCGGGCTGGGGGTGCTCGGGAAACACCTGCACTCGCAGCGACGCGCTCGTACCCGGCGCGAGCTATCCGCTTGTCGCCGTGACGGTGAATGTCGCGGCGGACCCGCCTTCTCAGGTGACGAATCAGGTGAGCGTTTCGGGCGGAGGCTCACCGGCGACTAGCGCCAGCGACATGACCAACATCATCCCCCCGCTGGCGGCACCCGTTCTGAGTTCTCCGGCGAACGGCGCTTCCGGCATCGTGGTTACACCGGTTTTGGCCTGGAACCCTTCCGACGGGGCGAGGTCTTACGACGTCTACTTTGGCGCGTCCGCTCCGCCGCGCCTAGTGGCAAACACGGCGGATACCAGCTACGCGACGGGAGCGTTGAGCGCGGGCAGCAGTTACTACTGGCAGGTTGTGGCGCGGAACGCTGCGGGGACCGCCGCCTCCGCCACGTGGTCGTTCACCACGGGCGCGCCGGCGGCGGGCCTTCGATTCGTCCCGGTAGCCCCCTGCCGCGTGGCGGACACGCGCGGCGCGGCCTCGCCGTTCGGTGGACCGTCGCTCCCGTCGCGCACCGAGCGCTCCTTTGCGATCCCACAAAGCGCCTGCGGCATTCCCGCCACCGCTCAGGCGTATTCCCTGAATGTCACGGCGGTGCCGCGAGGGCCCGTCGGCTTCCTCACCGTGTGGCCTACCGGCCAGACCCAGCCTTTCGTTTCCACGCTGAACGCCTGGGACGGCATCGTGGCCGCCAATGCGGCCATCGTGCCGGCCGGCGATGCCGGGGCGGTGAGCGTCTTCGTCACCGACACCCGACCGATATCGTCCTGGACGTCAACGGCTACTTCGATTCGGCCGGCGGCGCACGTTCGTCCGCATTCTACCCCGCGACTCCGTGCCGGGCGGCCGACACGCGCGGCGCCGTGGGCACATTCGGCGGGCCCACGATGTCCGCCACCCTGGTTCGGGACTTCCCCATTTCCCTGAGTCCGTGCGGCATTCCACCCGCCGCGAGCGCGTACTCGCTGAACGTGACCGTGGTGTCGCAGGGTCCGCTTTCCTACCTGACGCTTTGGCCTACCGGGCGGGCACAGCCCTTCGTCTCCACGCTGAACTCCTGGACCGGCAAGGTTGTCGCGAACGCCGCGATCGTCCCGGTCGGGGACAATGAGTCGGTCTCGGTTTTCGTGACAAACCCGACCGACGTGATTCTTGACACCAGCGGCTACTTCGCGCCGGCGGGCAGCGCGGGTGCGCTCTCGTTCTATCCGGTGACACCGTGCCGCGTAGCGGATACCCGCGGCCCCGCCGGCCCCTTCGGTGCGCCGATCCTGGCGGCCGCGACGACGCGCTCATTCACCATTGCGGCCAGCGTCTGCAACATCCCCAGCACCGCGGCTGCGTATTCGCTCAACGTAACGGTGGTGCCCGGAGGGCCGTTGTCTTACCTGACGGCGTGGCCGGCAGGCTCGCCGCTGCCGGGCGTTTCCACCTTGAACTCGTTTGACGGCACCGTGGTGGCGAACGCGGCGATTGTTCCGGCGGGTGTCGACGGCGCCATCGCCGTCTTCGTCACAAACTCGACGCACGTGATTCTCGATATCAACGGCTACTTCGCGCAATGAGCCGTCCGGCAGCCGATAGCCGACAGCTGCGGAGCGGCCGCCAGTTCGGCGGCCGCTCCGCTATACTGCCTACGTGACGCCACAGCCCCTGCGCCTCCTCACCATCGTCGAGCGATTTGCCCGCCAGCGCATCCTGGTCGTCGGCGACGTCATGCTCGACGAGTTCGTATGGGGCAAGGTGTCGCGCGTCTCGCCGGAGGCCCCGGTGCCCGTGGTCGAGGTCACGCGCGAGGGCTGGTATCCGGGCGGGGCGGCGAACGTCGCGCGCAACCTCAAGGACTTCGCCGGCGCCGTCCACCTCATGGGGCTCACCGGCGCCGATGGCGAAGCCGGCCGCCTCCGCCAGCTTCTCACCGAAGACGGAATCGGGATTGACTGCCTCGCTCAGGACCCCGCCCGCCGTACCACGGTCAAGACCCGCATCATCGCCCGCCGGCAGCAGGTGGTGCGCGTGGACCGGGAACAGAAGGCGCCTCCTTCGCCCGCCCAAACCGAAGCGGCCCTGACCTGCTTCGAGCGTCTCCTCCCCGGTCTCGATGCGGTGATCGTCGCCGATTACGCCAAGGGGTTTCTCGAGCAGGCTTTCGCCGATCGCCTCTCGCAGGCTGTCGCGCGCGCGGGCAAAACCCTCACCGTCGATCCGGCCCCCAGGAACCCGCTGCGCTGGAGCGGCGCGACCGCCATCAAGCCCAACCGGTCCGAGGCCTTCGAGTTCGCCGGGATGCCTTACGCCGATCCCACCGGCGACCCGTCCCAGGACCAGGCGCTTCTCAAGGCCGCCGCCACCCTCCTTGCGAAGTGGTCGCCCGCGACCGTCCTGATTACCCTCGGCGAGCAGGGCATGTTGGTGATCGAACAGAACCGGCCGCCCCTCCACACGCCGACGCGGGCCAAAGAGATTTTCGACGTCTCGGGCGCGGGCGACACGGCCATCGCGCTTTTCACGTTGGCCCTGGCCGCCGGCGCCAGCGCGGCCGATGCCGCCGAGATCGCCAACCACGCCAGCGGCATCGCCGTGGGGAAGTTGGGAACGGCGCCCGTCACGCGCCGCGAGCTGCTGGACAGCCTTTCGGGCGGCTCTTAGCCGCCGTGGCGCAGGCTTCAGCCTGCCGCGTCGGCTCTCCAGCCGACGCATGGTGAATGCTTTTGCCAAACGCGAACGTCATCGGCTCCGGCCCGAACGGTCTGGCGGCGGCCATCGCGCTGGCCCAGGCGGGCTGGCGCGTCACGGTTTTCGAAGCCGAGCCGGTCCCCGGCGGCGGAGTGCGCTCGGCCGAGCTGACACTGCCCGGCTTCGTCCACGACATCTGCGCCGCCGTGTTCCCGCTCGCCGCCGCTTCGCCGTTCTTCCGCACCCTCCCCCTCGCCCGCCACGGACTGGAATGGATCGAGCCCCCCGCAGCGTTGGCCCATCCTTTCGACGACGGCACCGCCGAAACGCTCGGCCGCGATTCCGGGCCGCTCGCCGCCGCCTGGCCCGGCATCGAGCGTGCGGTCCTGGGGCCGCCCCTCGCTTGGCTGCGGCATCCGCTCGCGGTCGCACGCTTCGCATCGAGCGCTCTCCGCTCCGCATCGGCCTTGGCCCGGACCCGGTTTCAAGACGATCGCGCCCGCAGCCTGTTCGCAGGCCTGGCCGCCCACAGTGGATCGCCGCTCGAAGAGCCGCTGACGGCCGGCGTCGGCCTGGTGCTCGAAACGCTGGCGCACGTCACGGGCTGGCCGCTCGCCCGCGGGGGCGCGCAAAACCTCGCTAACGCGCTGGCTTCCCACCTGCGCTCGCTCGGCGGCGAAATCGTCACCGGGCGTCGCGTCCGCTCGCTCGACGAACTTCCCCCCGCTCAGGCGACGCTCTGCGACCTCTCGCCCAAACCGCTGCTCGAGATTGCCGGCTCGCTCCTGCCATCCTCCTACCGGCGCAAGCTCGAAAGCTATCGCTACGGCCCCGGCGCCTTCAAGGTGGATTGGGCGCTCGACTCGCCGATCCCTTGGACCGCCGCCGCCTGCGCGTGCGCCGCGACGTTGCACTTGGGGGGAACACTCCGGGAAATTGCCGAGGCGGAACGCGAGGTCTCGAAGGGCGGCTGTCCCGAGCGGCCCTTTGTGATCCTGGTGCAGCCGAGCCTGTTCGACCCGACGCGCGCGCCCGCCGGCAAACACACCGCCTGGGCGTATTGCCACGTTCCCAACGGCTCCCGCTGCGACATGCTGGCACGGATCGAGGACCAGGTGGAGCGCTTCGCCCCCGGCTTCCGTGTCCGCATCCTCGCGCGCAGCGTGATGGGCCCGGCCGAAATCGAGAGCCACAATCCGAACTTCGCCGGCGGAGATATAGCGGCCGGCGCGCTCCGTCTCCGGCGGCCAACCTACGCGACGCCGGCCCCCGGCCTCTACATCTGCTCGGCCGCCACCGCACCCGGCCCCGGCGTCCACGGCATGTGCGGCTACCACGCCGCCCGCGCCCTACTCCGCGCCAGCACCGAACCGCGACACAGCACCGTACCGCGACCGTGAGGGAGCGGACATCGTTGCTAGAATGGTCGCTTCCCATGCAACAGCGCATTCAACCCGCCGGCCGGCTCGAAGGCCTGCTGCGGCTGCCCGGCGACAAGTCCATCTCCCACCGCTACGCCATGCTGGCCGCCATCGCGGAGGGCCAAACCCGCCTCCACAACTACTCGACCGGAGCGGACTGCGCCTCCACGCTCGCCTGCCTGCGCACGCTCGGCATCCGCGTGGACCGCGATGGAACCGAAGTCGCCATCTCCGGTCGAGGGCTCGACGGCCTTCAGGCGCCCATCGACGACGCTCGACGCCGGCAACTCCGGCTCCACCATCCGCATGCTCTCGGGAATCCTCGCGGCGCAGCCCTTCGAGAGCCGCATCGCCGGCGACGAATCGCTCTCGCGCCGGCCCATGCAGCGCATCATCCAGCCGCTCGAAGCGATGGGCGCCTCGATCGACGCGCGCGACGGCCGTTTCCCGCCGCTCGAAATCCATCCCGCGCACCTGCACGCGATCGACTACGCGCTGCCGGTCGCGAGCGCGCAAGTGAAGACCTGCGTCCTATTCGCCGGTCTCTTCGCCGAAGGGGCGACCGTGGTCCGCGAGCCGGCCCGCACGCGCGACCACACCGAGCTCGCGCTCGGTGAGTTCGGAGCCGACCTGGACGTCCGCGCCCGCGTGATTTCCGTCCAGGGCCGCCCGCGCCTCCGCGCGCTCGATCTGACCGTGCCGGGCGACCTCTCCTCGGCGGCCTTCTTTCTGGTGGCCGCCCTGCTCCTGCCCGGATCGCACCTCGTGATCGAGGGCGTGGGACTCAACCCCACCCGCTCCGGGTTGCTCGACTTCCTGATCTCGATGGGCGCGGACCTGAGCGTGCGCAACCTCGCCGTTCACGCCGGCGAGCCCGTCGGCGATATCGAAGTGCGGCAGTCGCCCGTCCGCGGCGGCGTAATCGAGAAGGGCCTCACCGCCGCGCTGATCGACGAGATTCCGGTGCTGGCGGTGCTCGGCGCGGCGAGCGGCGAAGGGCTGACGGTCCGCGACGCCGCCGAGCTCCGCGTCAAGGAGACCGACCGCATCGCCACCGTTGCCGACAATTTGGCGCGTATGGGCGTCGCGGTCGAGGTTTTCCCCGACGGCCTGAGCGTCCCCGGCGGCCAGAAGTTCCGCCCCGCCGAGATCGATTCCTTCGGCGACCACCGCATCGCCATGGCCTTCGCCGTCGCCGCCCTCGCCGCCTCCGGCGAATCGACGATTAGCGGCGCCGACGCGGCAGCCGTGTCCTTCCCCGAATTCTTCGGATTGCTCGACGGCCTCAGGTCGTAAACCCGTGGGGCAGGCGTGGACGCCAGGCGTGGACGCCAGCGCGGGACGGGGCTCGCCACGCGTCGCCGACATCGCGAACCAGTGAGCTACCCCTTTTTGGGCTTGCTCGGCCGGATCTCCAGGCGGCTGACCAGCGACCGCGCGGGCATCCGCAACAGGTCCAGCACCGCCTCTGCGATGTCCTCGGGTGCGGACTTCCAATCCCCGCCCCCGGGCTGGTTGTTGAAGCGGGTGTCCACGCTCCCCGGCATGACCACCGCCACGCGCACGTTGTCGTACCGGTGATCGAGCATCATGGCCTCGCTGAAGCCGATCAGACCGAACTTCGAAGCGTTGTACGCCGCCCCGCCCGCGAACGGATTCCTCCCCGCCAGGCTGCCGATGTTGATCACGAACCCGCCGGCCCGTTTCCGAAAGCGCGGCATAGCCTCGTGGCAGCAATAGAAGACCCCGTCCAGATTGGTGCCGATGGTGCGCCGCCACTCCTCCTGAGTCAGGTCGGCAACGCTCGCAAACACGCCGACGCCTGCGTTATTGATCAGAATGTCGAGCCCGCCGAACCGCTCGTCCACGGTGCCGAACAGCGCCGCGACATCGCCGGGGTTGGAGACATCCGCCGCGCAGCCTGCAACCTTGCCACCGGATGCGCCCAACTCGGCCACCGTCCGGCTCACCGCCTCCGCGGACCGCCCGCAGATGGTCACCGAGGCGCCCGCGCCCAGCAGCGCTTCGGCCACTGCCCGCCCGATCCCCCGCGTCCCGCCCGTCACGACTGCCGACTTGCCTTCCAGGAACTTTTCCATGCTCCGATTATTTCGCAGTCGGGGCGCGCGTGGGGCCGGCCGGGGGTGCGCTGTCCGGCGCGAGTGGGGCCGGTCGGGGGTCTGCGGGTGCAGGCCCTCAGCACGGAACCGCGACCGTGAGGGAGCGGACCTTCGCCTAGGCCCGCCGAGGCCCGATCGGCGGCCTTCGGGAGTCCGCTTCCTGACGGTCGCGGTTCGGTGCCCACGAAGCCGCGGTTCGGTGCCCACGAAGTCGCGGTTCGGTGCCCGAAAAAGGAACGCCCGCAGCCGGTCCCTCCGGTTGCGGGCTTGGAAAGGAGAAGGAAACTAATCGCGTCGTTTGAGAGTCGGACGGTCGTCCGAATCGTCCGAACCCTTCTGGTCGGTGCCGTCGCCGGCGGCGGTGCCGGAGCCAGGCTTCTTCCGCAATCGCGGCTTGTTGAGATCCTTGTCGCTCACCTTGTGGCGGTTCTCCATCGCCATCAGCCGCGACTTCACGTTGTCGAACTCCGACGTGCTCACCACGTATTCCGGCTTGGCCTTCAGCAACTCCTGGATGTTCTTCTGTGCCGCCGCGATGCGGTCATCGGTCGGAGGATGCGTCGAGAAGACCTTGTTCATGGTCCCGGGCTTGCGCTTCTCCAGCGTCTGGATCTTCTCGAAGAAGTCCACGAACGCGGTCGGATCGTAGCCGGTCTTGTACATGTACTCGAGCCCTAGCATGTCGGCTTCCGACTCCATCCCGCGGGAGAACTTCAGGAAGCCCACCGGAATCAGTACGCTGGCTGCCTGATAGATGCCGTAGCTGGTCCAGCCGCCCATGAAGATCAGCGGCATGGTGGCGAGATTGGCGATCATGCCTCGTGTTGCGTTCCGCGTGCCGTGCCGCGCCGCGACGTGCGCGATCTCATGCGCCATCACGCCCGCCAGTTCCGCTTCCGAGTCGGCTTTCAGGATCAGGCCCGTGTTCACGAAGAAGAACCCACCCGGCAGGGCGAACGCGTTCACGTCTTCGCTGTCGATCACCTTGATGGTGAACGGGACCTTGGCGTCCGAGTTTCGCACCAGGTTTTGCCCAACGCGGTTCACGTACTCAGAGATCACCGGGTCGTCCACCATCTTGGCTGAACGCTCCACCTCCTGCGCCAGTCCTTTCCCCAGAGCGATCTCCTTCTCCAGGGAATACATGTTCAGTCCCTTGCCAACATCGCGATTGCCGATCTGGTCAGGGTCTTTTTCTTTGGCGTCTCCCGCCCAGCCGACTTGCGGAGCAAGCAGGGCCAGGGACAAGACAGCCGAGAGCGCAACGGGTGAGAACCGATCCATCGGAAACCTCCTGCCCAGCGGGCCTCTATCATCCAGTATACGCCCCGGGCCCGGAATCTCTCTGACATTGGTTTAACGTATAGTTGGGACCATGGGTTACGAGAGAAATCTTTCCGCGGCGCCGGTCTGGGAGGCCTGGCGCGCCGAGTTCCCGGTCACCCAGGAACTCGTTTACTTGCACCACGCTGGCGTTGCGCCCTTGTGCCGCCCCGCGGGCGAGGCCATGAAACGGTTTGCCGACGAAGCCCTGCGCTTCGGCGCCCTGCACTTCGACCAGTGGATGGCGGCCTATGAGGGGCTCCGTCAGGCCGCCGCCCGCCTCATCGGCGCGCACCGCGACGAGATCGCCATCGTCAAGAACACCTCCGAGGGCCTCGCCACCGTGGCCCTGGGACTGGACTGGCACCCCGGCGACCGCATGGTCGGATTCCAGGAGGAGTTCCCCGCCAACATCTTCCCCTGGAAGCGGTTGGAACGCCACGGCGTACAGGTAGACTGGCTCTCCGCCGCCGATCCGCTGGATCGCATCGACCAGGCCGCCCGCGGCGCCCGTCTTCTGGCCATCAGCTTCGTTCAATACCTCAGCGGCCGCCGAGCCGACTTGGAAGCGATCGGCGAGATCTGCCACCGCCACGGCTGCCTGTTCGTCGTGGACGGTATCCAGGGTCTGGGCGCCTTCCCGCTGGACGTGAAGAAGGCCGGCATCGACGCGCTGGCTGCCGATGGCCACAAGTGGCTCCTCGGTCCGGAAGGCTGCGGAATCCTGTATGTGCGCAAGGACCTCCAGGATGCCATCGAGCCGGTCGAACTCGGCTGGACCAATATGGCCAACTTCAGCGACTACGCCAGCCGGGATATGACCCTGCGCCCGGACGCAGGCCGCTACGAGTGCGGTGCCTTGAACACCATCGGCTGCTACGGCCTGCGCGCGGCCATCGAATTCCTGCTCGAAGTGGGCCTCGATCGCATCGCACCCCAGGTTCAGGCGCTCGGAGACCAGATCGCCGCGGGCGTCCTGGCCAAGGGCTACGAAGTGCTCGGAACCCGCACCGCCGCCACCGGGGCCGGGATCGTGAGCTTTCGCAAGGAAGGCCTCGATTCGCGCCACCTGGTCAGCGGGCTGAAGGACCAGGGGATTGTCGCGGCGCCCCGTCAGGGCTGGGTCCGCGCCTCGCCCCACTTTTACATCAGCCCCGGAGACATCGACCGGCTGATTGAGGCACTGCCTTGAGCGCGCCGTGGGGCGGACCCCTTGGTCCGCGGCCGACGGCCCCGTCGGCCTGGTCGTCGTACGGATCAGCCTGGTTCATCAGCGCGAAAGCGGGTCCAGGGGGACCCGCGCGGACCAGGGGGTCCGCCCCACACACCCGCCCTAGGGAATCAGTTGCAGATTGAACGTGACCAGGGCGCCGTCTCTGACTTGCAGGCGCTGCTCGGTGCGCCGTCCGTCCTTGACCACGGCCAGCATGTAGCTGCCCACGGGCAGTACGAACGTGGCGGGCGTCTTCTCGGCGCGCGGCTGGTTGTCGATGAAGATATCCGCGCCCGCGGGCTCGCTCTCCACCCGGACCGTGCCCGTCGGCTGAGTCAGGGTGACGAGAAGCTCGCGCGGTCCGCTCACGTCCAACATCCGGTACTCCTGGCGGTAACCGGCGAGCGTGAGGGCGAGCGAGTGCGGGCCGCGCGGAACCTCGAGAGAGCAGGGAGAAACGCACACCTCCGAAGGGTCGCGATCGAGCATTGCACGCGCGCCGGGAGGGTCGGTCACGATCCGAACCGTAGCCAGCAAAGCCGCCGGGGCCTCGGCGGGCCTGGTGTGCGGCGCTTCGGCCGGTGTCCCGGCCGCCGGCGGTATGTGCGCGCTCTCCGGCGCGCCGACCGGCTTGGCGGCGGGTGACGGCTTGGCCGGCCCCGGAGGCGGCGGAGGCGTAGCGGCCTCGGTCGCCGGCTGGTGCGCCGGGGTCCGCGTCAGCAGCCACCTCTGCACTCCCAGAAACACCAGCGCGATCAGGCCGATCCCGAGAACCAGGCCCGCGATCATGCGCATGGCACGCCGGCCTCCGCTCGGCTTGGGTGGCTCCGGCTCCGCGTAAGCCTGCGGCCGCGCCGCGAGCGCGCCCCCGACCACTACCTCGGTGGGCATGTTCTGTCCCGCGCCCCGCGCCAGCGCCTGCCAGCCCTTCTTTGAATTCAGCGCCGCCTCCAGGGCGTCGACGAACTCGGCGCAGTTGCCGTATCTCTTCGCGGGGTCCTTCGACAGGGCCCGGGTCAGCACCATCGAGACGGCGAAGCCGAGCGTCGGGTTCAGGTGCTCGACCGGCGGCGGGTCCTCCGAGACGATCTTGTAGAGCACCGTGGTGAGCTGCTCTCCCGTGAACGGCTTCTCGCCCGTGAGCATCTCGTAAGCGACGACGGCCAGCGCAAACTGGTCGGCCTTCCCATCGACGGTTTTGCCCTGGACCTGCTCCGGCGACATGTAGTTGGGCGTTCCCATCACCAGGCCGGTCTGGGTCAATTGCTGCGAGGCGGCGATCTTGGCGATGCCGAAGTCGGCGATCTTGACCGTGGCCTCGCCGTCGATCATGATGTTGGCCGGCTTGATGTCGCGGTGGACGATCCCCTTCTTGTGGGCGTAATCCAGGGCCGCCGCGGTCTGGCGCAGGACGTTGAGGACCGTCTGCTGACCGGGAGGGTTGGCGTCCGCCAGGAGCTTCTCGAGCGTGGGACCGTTGACGAACTCCATCGCGATGTAGGTGACATCGCCGTCCGTGCCCACGTCGTAGACCACTACGATGCCGGGATGGGAGAGGATTCCGGCCGATTGCGCCTCGCGAAACAGGCGCTCTTGCAGCCGCGCCCGCTCGGTCTGGTCGCTCAGGTCGGCCAGGCGGATGGTCTTGATGGCCAAGGTGCGGCCGATGGTGGGATCCTGCGCGCGATACACCACGCCCATCGCACCGCGCCCCAGCTCGCCGAGGATCTGATAGCGGCCAATCGCATCCATATCGCGCTGCCATTGTAGCGCAGACCCGCACCCCAGCACCGCACTGAAACCCAAATTGTCTCGTGTGCGTCTATCTCCGTGAATCGGAAGAGGGATCCGAGAGGAGGGAGCCGTGAGAACGAGGGTGGCCCGGAGCGACAGCCGGACCGTGCTGGCATCCTTGGGACAACTCTGGTGCCGCACCATGCACAACGATGTCACCTGGCCCGTCCAGGGGCATTATCGGTGCCGCCGCTGCAACCGCGTCTTCGAGATTCCCTGGGAGGATTCCGGTGTCCACACCGAGGCACCTCCGCCGCCCGCCGAACTGCGGGCCGTCAAGCCCATCTCCATCGCGGCGTGAGATCGGTTTCGTCCGCCTGCTGACGCGCGCGGTTCCGTGCTGAGTGCCAGAGCACCGAACCGCGACCGTAAGCACCGAACCCATCTCCATCGCGGCGCGAGATCGGTTTCGTCCGCTTGCTGACGCGCGCGGTTCCGTGCTGAGTGCCAGAGCACCGAACCGCGACCGTAAGGGAGCGGACTTAGTCCCGCCAGGCCGCGGTGAAAATGTTGAACTCGTAGCGGTCTTTGGCGTCGCGATCGGAGCAGAACGCTAGCGTCTTGCCGTCCGGCGAGAACTCGGGGAACGACGTAAAGCCGCCGAAACTGGTCACCTGCTGCAGGTCCGAGCCGTCCAGGTTCATCATGTAGAGCTCGAACCTGCGGCTGTCGCATTCCTGTTTGTTGGACGAGAACAGGATGCGTTTTCCGTCCGGTGTAAACGTGGGGGCGAAACTGGCGCAGCCGAAGGCGGTGACGGCGCGCGCGTTACTGCCGTCCGCGTCCGCGACGATGATTTCCATCTTCATGGGCGCCGTGACGTTATCCGCGAGCAACGCTTTGTAGCGCGCAGTTTCCTCGGGAGTCTTGGGGTAGTTGGCCCTCCACGCCAGCTTCTTGCCGTCGCGCGAGAGCACCGCACCGCCGTCGTAACCTAACTTATTAGTGAGCTGCTTTTTTCCGGAGCCATCTGACCGCATCTTCCAGACATCCAAGTCGCCGGAAGCGAGCGAAGTGAAAACGATCTCTCCGGTCTTCCAGTTGACCGTGCCCTCGGCGTCATAGCCTGGCGTGTCGGTCAGCCGCTTCTCGATATTGCCGCGGTCGTCGGCGAGAAAGATGTCGTACCCCGGAAAAACGCCCCAGACGTAGCCCTTGCTGCGGTCGGGGTTGGTTGGACACGCGTCGGCGGCCAGATGCGTGGAGGCGTAGATAATGTGTTTGTTGTCGGCCAGAAAGTATCCGCAAGTGGTGCGGCCCTTGCCAGTGGAAACAAGATGCTGGTCCGAGCCATCCGCGTTCATGACGAACATCTGGTCACACCCGTAAGGCGGCCTGGTGGACTGAAAGATAAGGCGCTTGCCGTCGGGCGCCCAGTAGGCCTCGGCATTCTGCCCGCCGTGCGTGAGTTGCCGGATGTCGGCGAGGTGGTTCGTTTGCGCGACGGCGAGGGCGGCCGCGGCCAGTGACAGCAAGAGAAGGTTTCGCATCCCTGGTGCAAGTATACTTCGGGCAGTGGGTCAGTTTCCGGGTGCGGCGAATCGAGGGGCCGTCCAGGTTCTGAAAAACCGGCGGCGCCAGGTTGGGGCGCGATAAACTTGTCTCCAGATACTCAGGAGGGAAATGTCAGCCATGACTTACTACGGAGCAAAAGAGCTCGCGCGATCGTTCCGCACGGTCCGCGATAATACGATCAAAATTGCCGAAGAGATCCCGGAAGAGCAGTACGGTTTTCGTCCGGCGGAGGGATGCCGCTCGATAGCGGAGACGCTGATGCACATTGCGGTGATGACGCGCGTGCCGGAGCAGATCCACGCGATCGAGCACCGTAGCACGCTGGTTGGCTTCGATTTCTTCGGGCTCAGGGGCAAGCTGCAGGCAGAAGTGAAGGCGCCGCGCACAAAGGCGCAGGTACTGGAACTGCTGCGCGCCGAAGGCGAGAAGTACGCCAAGGTTCTGGAAGGCGCCTCGGAGGCCTTTTTGGGTGAGCAGGTCGAGTACCCGGAAGGGATGGAGCCGCGGAAGAAATCGCGGTTCGAAATGCTGATCGCGCCCAAGGAACACGAGATGCATCATCGCGGGCAGTTGATGACGATCGAGCGGATGCTCGGCATCACGCCGCACCTCACGCGGCACATGGAGGAGCGGATCGCGGCGATGCAATCGGCACAGACGGGCCGCTAGACATCTTGGCGGGCGACGCCTGGCCGGAAGCCGACCTGCGTCCGGGGTTCTCTCCCTACTGTTGGTATGATGAGGCGAAAGTTCAAGGGGCCGGTCCTGGGTTCTGGAGCCGGGTCTCCCGGCCGAAATGGGCTAAAGCAAAATGAAGATCTTCACGCGGGCGCTTGCGCCCATTCTGTGCTGCGCGTCGTGGGCCGCCTTCGCGGCGGACCCGGCGATCGACCCGAGCGTCTACCTGGACGATGTGAAATTCCTCGCTTCGCCGGAGTTGCGCGGGCGCGGCACGGGTTCGCCGGAACTGGAGAAAGCGGCTGACTTCATCGGCGGCAAGTTCCGCGAGTTCGGATTGAAGCCCGCCGACGGCAAGAGCTTCTACCAGCCCTTCTCGGTGGTGGTGGGCGCCCAGTTGGGCAAAGACAACCGGTTTCAGTTCACCCAGAACGGACAACCGGAGACGCTGCGGTGTCCGGAGGATTTCGTTCCGCTGAACATCTCGCAATCGGGGAAGCTGGCCGGGGCGGTGGTGTTCGCCGGTTACGGAATCACCGCGCCCGAGTATCATTACGACGACTACGCGGGCCTGGACGTGAAGGGGAAGATCGTCCTGATCCTGCGCCACGAGCCGCAGGAAAACGACGAGCACAGCGTTTTCGCCGGCAAGAACTTCACGATGCACGCCACCTTCGCCAGCAAGGCTGCCAACGCCAAGGCGCACGAAGCGGCGGGGGTGATCCTGATTTCGGACACCGCCGCGCACCACGGTGAGGCCACTGAACTGGAGAAGCTCGGCGCCGCGGAGGGCCCGACCGACGCCGGCATCCTGTTCGTGCAGGTGAAGGCCGCGGACGCCGAGCCGTGGTTCCGGAGCGCAGGCAAGAATCTGGACGCCATACAGGCGGGGATCGACAAAGACCTCAAGCCCGAGTCGTTCGCCTTTCCCGAAACGCTGCGAGTGGACGCCTCCGTGGACCTGGAGCGCGAACGGAAGACCGTGCGCAACGTGGCGGCGCTGCTGCCCGGCACGACGGACGAGTACGTGATCCTGGGCGCACACTACGACCATCTCGGCCTGGGCGGTCCGCATTCGCTGGCGCCCTCGATGACTGGAACGGTGCATCCGGGCGCGGACGATAACGCTTCGGGAGCCGCGGGGGTGATCGAGCTGGCGCGCTGGTTCTCGCACGAGCCGAAACAGAAGCGGGGAATCCTGTTCCTGGAGTTCGCGGGCGAGGAGTTGGGGCTGCTGGGATCGGCCTGGTACGCGGGCCATCCCGAGCTTCCGCTGGAGAAAGCGGCCGCCATGCTCAACATGGACATGATCGGCCGGGTGCGCGGCGATAAGGTTTACATTGGCGGCGCGGGAACCGCAACCGATTTTCGGCCGATGCTCGAAGAGGCCGCAGCGAAGGTCCATTTGAAGGCCGATTTGTCGGACAACGCCGGCTTCGAAGGGGCGAGCGACCACGTGTCCTTCGTCGCCAAGCAGGTGCCCGCGCTGTTCTTCTTCACCGGCCTGCACGCCGACTATCACAAGCCCAGCGACACGTGGGACAAGATCGATGCGCCCGATGCCGCGAGAGTGCTGGAATTGGTGGCGGACGTGACGGAACAACTGCGTGAAGCGGGCGCGAAACCACAGTTCGTTCGCGTGCTTGCGTCGCCGCATGGGGGGATGCCGGTTGGCCCGGTGGGCGGCTCCTCGGGGTACGGCCCCTATTTCGGATCGGTGCCGGATTTCGGCGAGCAGACCAAAGGCGTCAAGTTCGCCGATGTGCGGGAAGGCAGCCCGGCCGCTACAGCGGGCTTGAAGGGCGGCGACGTGTTGGTGGAGTTCGACGGCAAAAAGATCGAGAACCTCTACGACTTCACCTACGCCCTGCGGGCCAGGCAGCCGGGCGATGTTGTCAAAGTGAAGGTGATGCGCGGCGATACTCCCATCGAGGTCGCGGTGACGCTGGCGAAGAGGCAATAGGGATCATGAAGATGTCCGCTCCCTGACGGTCGCGGTTCGGTGCTGACGGTGCTGAAGCCCAGATTGCCCGCCGTCCAGGCTTCTGTCAGAATAGAGGGTTCGACTTCTCGCAGAGTTCCCGGAGGAAGAATCAGGTGGCAGACGGACGCAGTTCCATTTTTACGTCGGAATCGGTGACCGAGGGACATCCCGATAAGGTTGCCGACCAGATATCGGACGCCGTGCTGGATGCGGTGCTGGCGGACGACCCCATGGGCCGCGTGGCCTGTGAAGTGCTTGTGACCACCGGCCTGTGTCATCGTGGCCGGCGAGATCACGGCCAGTCCGAACTGCCATCTCGACGTGCAGAAACTGGCGCGCGACACCATCCGCGACATCGGATACAACGACGCGCGCATGCGGCTTCGACGCCGACACCTGCGGCGTCATCAACGCGGTCCAGAAGCAGTCGGCGGATATCGCCATGGGTGTGGATACCGGCGGCGCCGGCGACCAGGGGCTGATGTTCGGCTACGCCTGCGACGAAACCCCCGAACTGATGCCGCTGCCCATCATGCTGGCCCACAAGCTGGTGCAGCGGCTGAGCGAAGTGCGGCGCCAGGGGCTGGTCGATTTCCTGCGGCCGGACGGCAAGTCGCAGGTCAGCGTGGAATACGTCGACGGGCGGCCCAAGCGCATCACCGCCATCGTGGTCTCCACCCAGCACAGTCCGGAAATCTCGCACGAGGCGCTGTGCGCCGAGGTGAAGCGGCTGGTCATCGACCCCGTGATTCCGGCCGGACATGGTGGACGCCGAAACCAAGTATCACATCAATCCGACCGGACGGTTCGTGATCGGCGGGCCGCACGGCGACACCGGCCTGACCGGGCGGAAGATCATCGTCGACACCTACGGCGGCATGGGACGCCACGGCGGCGGCGCGTTCTCGGGCAAGGATCCGACGAAGGTGGACCGCTCGGCGTGCTACATGGCGCGCCACATCGCCAAGAACATCGTCGCGGCCGGTCTGGCCAGCCGCTGCGAGGTGCAACTGGCCTACGCCATCGGCGTGGCCGACCCGGTGTCGGTTTCGGTGAACACTTACGGCACGGGACAGATCGACGAGCAGCGCCTGGTCGAACTGGTCCGCGCGAACTTCCCGCTGACGCCGCGCGGCATGATCGACTACCTGCGCCTGCGCCGGCCGATATATCGCAAGACCGCCGCGTTCGGCCATTTCGGCCGCACGGAAGAGAGTTTCACGTGGGAAGCCACGAACAAGGCCGCCGTGCTGCGCGAAGAGGCGCGGCTATCGGCCGGCCGCAGGTATAGCGCCGCAAGGAGACCCATGTCCACTCGATCCGCAGATTACGATCGAACTTACGACGTCAAAGACATTGCGCTGGCCGATATCGGCAAGCGGCGCACGGAATGGGCTTTCCAGTCCATGCCGGTGCTGCAGACCATCCGCAAGCAGTTCATCAAGACGCAGCCGCTGGCGGGCATTCGCATCGCGCGCCTGTCTGCACGTGACCACCGAGACCGCGAACCTGCATGATCACGCTGCGCGACGGCGGCGCGCTGCCGGTGCTCTGCGCCTCGAACCCGCTTTCCACCCAGGACGACGTGGCCGCGACGCTGGTGCGGGACTACGGCATTCCGGTCTTCGCCATCAAGGGCGAGACCAACGAGAGCTACTACTCGCACATCCTGGCGGCGATCGATTCACAAGCCGCAGATCACCATGGACGACGGCTGCGACCTGGTCACGGTGCTGCACACCAAGCGCCAGGACGCCCTCGCCGACGTCTTCGGGCGGCACCGAGGAGACCACCACGGGCGTGATCCGGCTGCGGGCCATGAGCAAGGACGGCGTGCTGCGCTATCCCGTCATCGCCATCAACGACGCCCTGACCAAGCACCTGTTCGACAACCGCTACGGCACCGGCCAGAGCACGCTCGACGGCATCATCCGCGCGACCAACGTGCTGCTGGCCGGCCTGCACCGTGGTGGTGGCGGGCTACGGCTGGTGCGGGCGCGGCTTCGCCAATCGCGCGCGCGGGCATGGGCGCCAACGTCATCGTGACCGAGATCGACCCGACCAAGGCCATCGAGGCCGTGATGGACGGCTTCCGCGTCATGTCGATGCTCGAAGCCGCCGAGATCGGCGACCTGTTCGTCACCCTCACCGGCAACAAGAGCGTGATCGCGCGCGAGCACTTCGAGCGCATCAAGAGCGGCGCCATCGTCTGCAACTCCGGCCACTTCAACGTCGAGATCGACCTGGAGGCGCTGGGCAAGATGGCGTCCTCGCGGCGCCAGGTGCGCGAGTATCGTGGAAGAATTCGCCTTGCGCGACGGGCGGCGGATCTACGTGCTCGGCGAAGGCCGGCTGATCAACCTGGCCGCGGCGGAGGGGCATCCCGCTTCGGTGATGGACATGAGCTTCGCCAACCAGGCGCAGGCCGTCGAGTACCTGGTGCAACACCACGCGGACGCTGGAGAAGCGAGTCTACGCGGTTCCCGAGGACCTCGACAAGAAGGTCGCCCGCATGAAGCTCGAATCCATGGGAGTCAAGATCGACCGGCTGACTCCGGAGCAGGAACGGTACCTGGCGAGCTGGTCGGAAGGAACGTAGGACGTAGCGGTCAGCTTTCAGCTTTCAGCTATCAGCTAAGACAACGGCTCTCTGGCTGATAGCTGACGGCTGATGGCTGACGGCTTATTGGAGACACCTTTGGCAGATCCTCAGAGCACCAAGCAGACACTCGAAATCACTGTTCCGGCGAATGAGGTGGAAGCGGAGACGGCGCGCGTCGTCGAGACGCTGCAGAAGAAGATCCGCCTGCCGGGTTTCCGCCCGGGCAAGGTCCCCCTGGATCTGATCCGCCGCCGCTACCAGGAGGACGTCCGGCACGAGGTGCTCGAGAAGCTCATCCCGCGCCACTTTTTCAAGAGAGCCGAACAGGAAGGGCTGGCCGTCGTTGGCAGGCCGAACGTCAGCGAGGTGAAGCTCGAAGCGGGCGAGCCTTTGCGGTTCAAGGCCGAGTTCGAGGTGGCGCCCACCATCGAGCTCAAAGAGTATCAGGAAGTCACCATCCCTTACCAGGATCCCGAGATCGCGGACGAAGACATCGCCAAGCGGATCGAGCAACTGCGCGAGCAGAAGGCCGACTACGCCAACGTGGACCCGCGGCCGGTGGAGAACGGAGACCACGCCGTGCTGGCGCTCGAGAGCCTGGCCGGCGCTCCCGGCCAGCCCATCAAGCAGGACGAGCTGACCCTGCACGTCGGCGGTGAGGATACTCTCAACGACTTCAGCGACAACCTGATGGGCATGACGCCGGGCGAATCGAAAGAGTTCGACGTCCGCTACCCGGAGGACTACGGGCAGCCCAAGCTGGCGGGCAAGACGATTCGCTTCCGCGCCACGCTCAAAGGCATCCGCCACAAGGAGCTGCCGGAGCTCAACGACGAGTTCGCGCGGGACCTGGGCGACTATCAGAACCTGGACGAGCTGCGCGAGGCAGTCCGCAAGTCGCTCTTCTCCGAGCGCCAGTACTTCGCCCAGCAGGAGGCCAAGGGCAAGATCGTCGACGCGCTGGTCGAGCGGCACGAGTTCCCGGTGCCCGAAGCGTTCATCGAGCGGCAGATCGAGGCTGAGGTGGAGCGCAACCTCCGCATGCTGGCGGCCGAGGGCGTGGACCCGCGCTCGATCAAGCTGGATTGGGAGAAGGTCAAGGCAACCCAGCGCGACAAGGCGGTCCACGACGTGAAGGCCTCGCTGCTGTTGGACAAGATCGCCGAGGCCGAGCAGATCTACGCGACGCAGGACGAGGTGGATCACGAGGTGCAGCGCCTCGCACGCCAGGAGCGCGAGCCGGTGGCGGCGACCCGCAAGCGCCTGGAGAAGGACGACGGAATCCGCCGCATCGCCAACCACATCCGCACCGATAAGACGCTGAACTTCCTGTTCGAGCACGCGCGCAAGGAAGCGGCCGGGGCGTAGCGGGGGCGGACCGAAGGCAGCGGGCTAACTTCGCGATCGGTGGTAAGCTGAGGCTGTGAAGCTCACGATCGAGCTCGACCGGGAAGGCGATGGCCGTTGGATTGCCGAGGTCCCGGAATTGAACGTCCTCCTATACGGAGATTCGAGGCGGGACGCAATTCAACGAGCCCAGTTGGCCGCGCGAGAGATTGTGCTCGATCGGATTGCCCATGGTGAGCTGCCTCCCGATTCAGCGAATGCCACCTTTGACATCGCCGCATGAGTTCCTGGCCGTCGGCTAAGGCGCGGCGTGTGTTTGCGGCGCTGAAGCGGATCGGGTGGCGTCATGATCGCACTGTGGGCTCCCACAAGATCCTGAAGAAAGAGGGGTGGGCGGACTATCCATTCTCCTTTCACGATTCTGAGGAGCTCGGCCCTGTTATCCTGGCAAAGATCTCCAAGAAGACCGGCCTTGAGCCCCACGACCTGTGATGGCACTCAGGAATCAGGAGCCGGGCGCGCCGCTCGGCAGCCCAGTTTGAGGCGCTACTATCCTATGCGAGGTCGGTTCACCAGGCGCGAGATTCTCCGGGGAATCGCTGGTCTCGGCGGAGCCGGCCTTGCCCGCGCTCAGGACGAGCCGCGCTTCTCCACGGAAGTGAAAGTCGTAAACGTTCTGGCCACCGTGCGGAACAAAGCCGGAGCGCTGGTGGCCAATCTCGGCCGGGACGATTTTTCGCTGGCCGAAGACGGCCGCCCGCAAACCATTCGCTATTTCGCGCGCGAGACCGATCTGCCGCTGACGCTCGGCCTCATGGTGGATACCAGCGGCAGCCAGCGGCACGTCCTCGATGCCGAGCGCGGCGCGAGCATGCGCTTCCTCGACCAGGTGGTCCGTGAGAACAAGGACCAGGTGTTCATCATGCAGTTCGACACCACGGCCTACATGCGCCAGGCCCTCACCTCTTCGGTCGCCAAGCTGGAGGACGCGCTGGCCTATGTGGACACCGAGACTAAGCGGCAGGTGCAAGAGCAGGGCGGGGGCGGCACCGTGCTCTACGATGCTGTGGTCATGGCGTGCGACGAGGTCATGAAGACGCTGACCGGCCGGAAGGCCCTGATCGTGCTCTCCGACGGCGTGGACTTCGGCAGCGACGGCACTCTACAGGATGCAGTGGAGGCCGCGGAGCGTGCCGACACGCTCATCTACTCCATCCTGTATTCCGACTCCGGCGCCTACGGGATTTTCGGAGGCGGAGGCGGAGGCGGAGAGGCGGGAAGCGCGTCCTGGAGCGCATGTCGAATGACACCGGTGGCAGCTTTTTCGAAGTGTCGAAGAAACACGGCGTCGGTGAAATGTTCGAAGTCTTGCAGCAGGAGTTGCGCACCCAGTACAGTCTGGGCTACGTCTCGGACAAGCCGGTGAGGGTGTCCGAGTTTCGTGCCATCGAACTGACGGTCAGGCAGAAGGGCCTGGTCGCCCAGGCGCGGCGCCGGTATTGGGCGAAACGCTAGCGAGGCCGAAGCCCTGCGCGGGCTGCGCCCCGCACGCTGGTGTCCGGTCTTGCGCCGGGGCACCGAACCGCGAGCGTGAGCGAGCGGACCGCTTCCTGACGGTGCCCGGCATCCTGGCGGTGGAGCCGCGCCTCGTATGCTACCGCGGAGTGCCGTAACGTGGGCATCGGGCACGCGATCCGCGCCCTCGACCTGATCTCGGACGCCGCCGGGCGGCCAGCGCGACCTGCTGCGGTTCCTCAGCCGGCAGAAGGCGCAGCGGGTCCTGAGGAAGCGGACATCAGGCGCCGGTACAGCTTGAGATACTCGCCGGCCGACCGGCTCCAGGAGTAGTCGGCGGTCATCGCGTTCTTCATCAGCGCGGCCCATTGGTCCTGGTCGCGAAACGTGCCCAGCGCCCGGTCCACCGCCTCCAGTAGCGCGGCGCCGTCGTAGCCGCGGAACACGAAGCCGTTTCCCGTGCCCGCCGCCGGATCGAAGTCCGACACGCTGTCTTTCAGGCCTCCGGTGGCCCGCACTATGGGGATCGTGCCATACCGCAGGCTGTAGAGTTGGTTGAGGCCCGCCGGCTCGTAGCGCGACGGCATCAGAAACATGTCGGCGCCGGCCTCGATCTTGTGCGCCAGGGTCTCGTCGAAGACGATTTGCGCCGCGGCCTTTCCCGGATAACGATCGCCGATGGCACGGAAGAAATCCTCAAACGGCCGGTCGCCCGCTCCGAGAAGAACGAATTGCACGTCCCGGCGCATCAGTTCATCGAACGTCCCCGCGAGCAGGTCGATGCCCTTCTGCGCGGCCAGGCGGGTGATCATGCCCACCAGCGGGACCTCGGGCGCCTCTCGCAATCCAAACAGCCGCTGGAGTTCGGCCTTCGAGACGCGCTTGCCGGAGAGGTCCGTGAGATCATACGTCCCGGCGATGGCCGGATCGGTGGCCGGGTTCCAAACCCCGTAGTCCGCGCCGTTGAGGATGCCGGAAACATCCGAAGCGTGGTCCTGAAATACACCCTCGAGTCCAAAGCCATGTTCGGCCGTCTGGATCTCCGCGGCATAAGTGGGACTCACGGTCGTGATCGCGTCCGCCCACTCCAGTCCGCCTTTGAGGAAGTTGATCTGCCCGTAGTATTCCAATTGCCGGGGCGTGAAGAACCCCCAGTCCAGGTTGAGCAGGTGCCAGTCGTCGCGCGAGAACACGCCCTGGTATCCCACGTTATGCACCGTGAGGACCGTCCTCACCGCCGAAAGCTCCGGATACACCTCCGGCTGCGCTTTCAGGAAAGCGATCGCCAGGGCCGCCTGCCAGTCATGCGCGTGGAGAATGTGCGCCGGCCCGATCTTGCGGAGCGTCTCCAGCGCCGCACGAGAGAAGAAGGCGAAGCGCTCGGCGTTGTCGGAATAGTCCCCTTCCGAAGTGCCGTACAGGTTGTCCCGGTCGAAATACCGGTCGGCGCGGACGAGATAGACGGAAACGTCGCGGCCCACCTTGGCGCGCAGCAGCGTCGCCTCCTCCTGGCGATTCGAAACCGGCACGGCGAAGCGGATTCCGGTCTCCTCCAGGTCCGCGCCGCCTTTAAGCGCGCGACGATGGGCCGGCATGATGAGGGAAACGCGCTGCCCGAGACGCTCGAGTGCGATGGCGAGCGATCCAACCATGTCCGCCAGGCCGCCGGTCTTCGCAAACGGGACGATTTCCGGAGACACCATCACCACGTGCAGCCGCGAAGGCGCCGCGGCGGGGACGACCGGCTTGGGGACCGAAAACGCCGGCTGACGCTTCGGCTGACCCGGGACGAAATCAGCCGCCGTCGCAATCCGCGGAAAGATGTTGTCCTGGGCCTCGATGCTCGCGAGATCGGCCTCGTCGATGTTCCCCGCCTCGATCTCAGCGGCCAGCCGGCCGAGGCGCGCAAGATGGCTCCTGGTTCGCCGGGTGGCGTACTCGCCCGTCGCGCCGGAGTGGATCATGAACGCCCAGTCGCTCGATTGAGCCAGCAGCAACTCCCGGGCCGCCTGGTCGAGGGCCCGCGCCGCGAGGCCGCTCGGATGGGGATGGTTGCGCCCCAGCTTTTCCATGGTTGCGGCCGCCGCGTCCAGGTGCCGGTAGATCCAGTCATTCTCGCCATTGAGCCAGACTTCGTTGAAGCCCTTGTGTCCCCAACTCGAGGCCGCCGGCGCCGCCGTCTGAGCGACGGGGTACTCCTCCAGATACTCCGACAGCGTTGTCAGGCGGATGGTGTCCTGCTCCAGCGCGATTTTGCGGATCGCGTACTCGAGCCAGCTCGGGCCTTCGAACCACCAGTGGCCGAACAGTTCGGCGTCGTAGGGCGCGACGATGACGGGCTTGCGATCCATCATCGGAGCCAGGCGCTCCACTTGACGTACCCGCTCGGCGACGAAATGGCCCGCGTGCGCTTCCGCCTTTCTCTCCGCCCATTCGGGCACGTAGATCTCTTTGTGGTCGCCTTTTCCCGTAATGCGGTAGTATTTGATTCCGGTGTCGATGCGGATACCGGCGGGGTGAATGTAGGGCCGTATCTGGGCCAGGTCGAGGTCGTGACCGATGTCGCGATAGAACTCGCGATAGTCGTAGTCTCCGGGGTAGCCGTCGATCGAGCTCCACACCTGGCGCGAGGACTCCGGGTCACGCCCGAAAGCCGCCAGTCCGGAGGGGCAGTAGACCGGGGCGTAGGCGCCGAACCTCGGCCGGGGGTTGGCGTGCGTAATGCCGTGAGTGTCCAGGACCGTGAAATGGACTCCGTTTTCCCGGAGCGGCGCTTCCACCGCGGCGCAGTAACCGCATTCCGGCAGCCAGAAGCCCCGCGGCGCGCGGCCGAAAGTCCGCTCGTAATGCTCCGTTCCTACCCGAATCTGGGTGCGCACCGCCGCCGGATGCAGCGCCAGCAGCGGAAGATAGCCGTGAGTGGCGGCGCTGGCGATGACTTCCACCTTACCGGTATCCTGGAAGCCCTTCAGCGCCTGGACTAAGTCGCAGGCGTAGCGGTTGACGAATGTGTCGCGAACCCGCAGGAACAGCCGATGGTACATACGCGCCAGGACATGGAATTCCGGCTGACCGCTGGTGCGGGCAAGCTCCATTTCCGCCGCCTCGATAGTGCGGTCGATCTTCCTTACATACCGCTCCTGCAGCAGGGGATCGAGCAGCATGGAGGCGAGGGTTGGCGTCAGGGAGACGGTCAGGCGGAAATCGATCTGGTCATGTAAGAGGTTTTCCAGAACGAGAAACAAGGGGATGTAAGTCTCGGTGATCGCCTCGTAGAGCCAATTCTCTTCGAGTGGATCCTCATACTCGGGATGGCGCACGTATGGCAGGTGCGCGTGGAGGACGATAGCGAGATATCCCTGTTCCATTTCGCGGTTCTATCCTGTGTGGGGCGGACCCCCTGGTCCGCGGCCGACGCCCCCGTCGGCCAGCTTGGTTATCAGCGAGAAAGCGGGTCCAGGGGGACCCGCGCGGACCAGGGGGTCCGCCCCACCACCACTTACTTCGCGCGGCCGCGAGACCCGAGTATCACCGAAGAGATTCCCGGGACAAAACTCTTCTCCGCGATCTCGGTAAGATCCCCTTCGCCATTCCCCGGCGGCGCGGAAGGGAGCGGTTCATCGCGAAGCGCCGCTACCTCCGCGAGCTTCCTCGCCAGCACCAGCCGGGAGCCGGCGTGCGCCGGCGCCGGAACCTGGGCCGCAGGCTCCGCCGCCAGCGCGACCTCCGCAACAGGCTCCACTTCCAGCGCGGCCGCAGCGGGCTCCGCTTCCAGCGCGACCGCCGGAGGCTCCGCTTCCAGGGCCATCTCGCTCTCGGGCGCGCCTTGCTCCACCAGCGCGGCGGACTCGTCCACTTTCACGTGCGGCCAAGCGGCCGGAGTCTCGATCAAGTTGGACCGGACCAGCGCCACCAGGCGGCCGTCCTTCGCTCGCAGTCCGATGTCGGCGCAGTATCTCCTCTCCGGGCTCCACAGGCGGACGTACCACTTGCCTGCATCCAGATGGATCTTCACGTCGAAGCTGTTCCCGCAGTTCACGCCATCGAAGTCGATGCCGGTAGTATCGTGGAACCGCAAGACGTGAGCTTCCAACTCGTCCTGCCCGAAAAGCGCCTGCGCCGCCTCGATCCTATGTGGAGTTATATTCCAGTAGGCATACACCAGGTAAGGATCCACCGCCATCAGCACCAGGCGGTCGTCTTCGCCCAAGTCCGGGAGTTCGCCGGTCTCGAAAGCCAGCGGCTCGGCGGCGCCTCCGTCGGCATCCGTCATCCGTAGTCCCCTTCGCCGGCCGGCTTCGGAAACGCTTACGAGCCTACGTGCCTGGCGTGTAGTTCTTCCACTCCAGCCTGCAGTCGGAGCACTTGAGCGCCCCGTACACATTATAGTAGCTGGTGTACCCGCTGCTAGTGTCGGATTTCGCGAGCGTCAGCTCATCATGCACGTGGGCGTGCTGGTGGCAGAGCCCCCGCCCGCAGGCCGCGCAAGCCCCTCGTGCGTCATCGTCACAAAACCAGCATTTCATACCTTCCCCCCTGTTACTTCGATCGAATTTCGTCCAGCATGCGGCGCGCGGCGCCTGTCTGTTCGTGTAACTTCGGAATCCAAGCGTCTCCCCAAAACAGGTAGCAACTCGTCTCTGCCTGGAGGATGGCATCCTTCGCCCGCTCCAACTTCCGCGCCACAGCTTCCTGCCGGCCGTCCTTCATGGTTGCACTGACCTCCCCATAAAGCCGCCTGAGCGTCCAGACCTCTTCGAGCGCCTCCCGCTGCGAGGACGAGCCGGCCCACTGCGAGAAGTCGTACCCGGACGTGGTGCCCACGTTCCAGGCGCCGGTGCGGACATCCACCGCATCCGCGGGCGGATTGGCGGCTGCGAACTCCTCAATGGACACCGGGCGAAGCGGCATCTGCCCGGCCCGGACTCGCTCCATGTAAGGAGCGAAGAAATAGCCCCAGAAGCCGCCTTCCTCCTGGATCTGGCGGAACCACCCCCCGTTCTCCCCGTCGGTCCAGGTGGTCACCAGGCAGGGCCGGGACGCGCGGCCCGTCTTGCGCACCACTTCGTTGGAGAACCAGTCCGGATTGAGCCCGCTCTCCTGGGCGTTGCTCAGGTCGCGGTCGCGCGGAATCACGGTGATCGCCGCTCCCCGGTACTCGGCCCGATGAAGCCGATACAGAGCCTCCTCGCCGAAACCGGTCTCCCTGGGCTTGATGTGGACGCTATCGACCACCACGTAGCGGTAACCGTTTTCGGCCAGCGCCGGGATCATCTCCATGGTGAAGGCCATCTCCGGCGGCCAGAAGATGCGCGGCTCGCGTCCGAATACTTCCGCGATCTTACTCCTGCCGCGTGCAATCTGCTCTCCCCAATCCTCCATGGGGATTAACGGGAAAACCGGGTGGTAATAGCCCATCCCCACCAACTCGATGTTAGGCGCATTGCGGTAGCCATCCAGCATCCTGGGGATATCGACAATTCCGGAATAGCGGGAAACGATGTCCGGGTCCTGAAGCTGTTCGAGGAGTATCCCCGAAAAACCTACGCAGAAGCGCGCGACGTCTCGATAGCGCTGGGCGTACAGCAGCGGACGCTCGTAGCACAGCATAATCTGCCGTGCCCCCCACTCGTTGGACCGGATAAGTAGGTCCAGGTTGCCGGGTGGTTGGTGCATGTGTAGACCGAGTAGGTGGCTTACACTCATCGCTCTTCCTCTGACGCTGTGTTTGCTCCCAGGCTGGGGGGGCCGTTGACTTAATTCTATCAGGCGCGGGGCGGGTTATAAGTGGCTGCCTCGCGGCCCGTCACCAGGGTCGGAAACTCGTGGGTTAGGCGTCCACGCCTGCGCGGGACGTCCACGTCCCGCCCGGGCCGGACCAGGAGGCGAGGCGCAGTCCTGGAGGACTGCCCCACACTCCAATGGCAACGCTCGACGCCATTGGGGACACATCGGACCCCGGCCGGGACGTATCCGGCGGCGCACCGGCGCGGATGACGCTATGCTGTGAAAAGCCCATGCGAGTGAAAATAGCGCGGCTTGCCCCCCATGCGTTTCTGCCCGAGTACGCCCACGGCGCGGAGGAGGACGCGGGGCTCGATCTGCGCGCCGCCGCCGACGCGGTGCTGGTTCCGGGCGAGCCCGCGGCCGTAGGCACTGGCCTCGCGATCGAGTTACCCCCGGGCTTCGAGGCCCAGATTCGGCCGCGCAGCGGCCTGGCGCTGAAACACGCCATCACGCTGCCCAACAGCCCCGGCACCATCGATCCGGGCTACCGCGGCGAGATCCGGGTGATTCTCCTGAACCTGGGCCGGGAACCCTACCGGATCGCTCGTGGCGACCGCATCGCGCAGCTCGTGGTGGCCCGGTACGAGCGCGTTGAGTGGGACGAAGCCGAGTTGAACGGCACAAATCGCGGCGGCGGCGGGTTTGGATCATCCGGGCGGTAGGGCTAGCGCTTAGCTTTCTTGCGGGCGAATTTGGGGACAAGGCGGGTCGGTACGGTCCTACGGGCAGTACGCTCGTAGGGACCGGTACCGTCTGGTACGTTCCAAACGCGCGGTACGGCGTGCCCAATCGAGCTCAATCGGACGGTACCTTAGTCTGGGGGGGCGCTCAGCCCGATCCTTCCGGCCGGCAGGTGAAGGAAAGCCACCTGTAACCGGTCCCGCTGGGTCATTTCACGCTACCCTAGTATCTCTAATCCCCTCTTGCAGTTACGTGCGAAACACGGCCAGTTTCGAGCCTGCCCAAGGCAACCTGGCCTAGCCCCCTCACAGTGCGCCGTGCGGAGAGGGGGTCGCCTTGTAATTCCAGCGATTAAGTGTTTAATTGATGTCGGTGGAGGACCACATGCCGAATTCTCACACGATTTCGTCGGACATCCGAGCGATTCAGATCAGGTCCGCGATCGATGAAATCCGGAACGATCGGGCGAGCGGAGCAGCCAAGCAGACTGTGCGCGCGGCCAGGTTGCTGGTCGAGTGCGCCCGGCACACGCCGCAGGACCTGCCGGAGGTCGTCCGCGCCCTGACGGACGCCCAGCCCACGACCGGCCCGATCTACAATCTCGCCGCGCTGGCGCTGCATTCTCGCGACGTGCCCGCGCTTTGTCACGACTTCCTGGACTCCGTGGAGCGGAACGCCGCGCGGGTGGCGGAGCGGGCGGCGGCCATGGTTTCCGACGGCGACACCGTGATGACGCACTCGTTCAGCTCCACCATACTGACCGCGCTTCGCGAGGTCGCGTGGGGAGGAAAGCGGCTCTCGGTGATTTGCCCGGAATCCCGCCCCATCTGTGAAGGCGTAGCGATGGCTGCCAGCCTGGGTATGTCGGGGATTCCCGTTTCGCTGATCGCGGACGCGGCCATTCATCACGTCCTTCCGGAAGTGCAACTCGTCCTGGTGGGCGCGGACGCCGCCTCGCCGCGCGGCATCTTCAACAAGACCGGAACCTCGCTGCTGGCGCTGGCCGCGCGCGAACTGGGCGTGCCGGTCTACGCCCTGTGCTCGTCCGACAAGTTCCTCTCGCGATCCTATAACCCGCCCAAGGAAACGCTGAAGGATCCACGCGAACTGCTGGAGCGCGACCTGCCGCACGTCACCGTCGCCAACTACCACTTCGACCTCACGCCGCTCCACTATTTCTCCGGCATCGTGACCGAAGAGGGGATTCTCACGCCGGCCGAGCTGTGCAAAGGGCTCGTGAGCAAGAACACGCCCGCCGAACCGGCCCTGGCAGCGGAACCTCAGGACACCGACTGTGTCGCGCTGCGGTCTCAGCGGGGGCCCGGACAGGTGGCCTGCTGCTGAGGTAATCGATGGCACCTTCTCTGACGGGGCGTGCGCAGACTGTGGGTCTGGCGGCGTTTGGCCTGTTGTGTCTGGCCGGCGGCTGCGCGCAGCGCTCGCAGAGTATACCGAACGGCCCTCTGACCACGGTCGAACAGGTGCGCCAGCTCGCGCGGGAGGCGGCGGCCTCGCAGCCCCCGGTTCATCTCCACGGGACGGTTACGTACTACGATGGCGCCACCCAGTTGCTGCTCGTACAGGACGCTACCGGCGCGGTGCGCGTAGAAGGCGCGCCTTTGGCCAGCCTGGGCCCCGAGCGTGGGACGGTCCTGGACTTTCAGGGAACGGTTGCCAGCGGCGGGTCCGATCCCGGTGTGACATTCGGAAGCGTCCGGATCGGCGACCGCCACAGCCCGCTTCCCGAGCCCGCTCGGCCCAGTGCCCAGGATTTGACTTCGGGCCGGCTCCAATACCGCTACGTTGAACTCGAAGGCGTCGTTACGTCCGCCATCATGGACAGGGCCGGCAGGCTCTCGTTCGTCCTCCACGTTCTGGGACGCGACGTCCGTGTGGGGGTCAGGAATCAAGCGGCGTTCGATCATCGCTCGCTCGTGGACGCCGTGGTCCGGGCCCGGGGCGATCTCTTCACCAGCCTGGATGCCCGCGGTGCCGCGGTCGGCGTCAAATTGTGGGCGACGGCCCTCGATGACGTCCAGGTGGTGCAGCCGGCGCCCCCCGTGGCGAGTCTTCCGGTGAGAACCGTTCGCTCGCTGCTTTCGCCTGACCGCGCCCTCCCGTCAGGTCATCGGATTCGCTTGCGGGGCTCGGTCTCGGTCGCACAGGGCAAGCCGATCCTTCGGGATTCCACCGGCACGGTGCCTCTCCAGCTTGCCGCAGGGGAGTCCATCGAGGCGGGCGGCGCGCTCGACGTCCTGTGTTTTGGGGGCCAGGGGCACGGGGCGCCGCCGCTTACCGCGTGCACGGTGTGGGACCAGGCCCGCGAACAACAGGCGCTTGCCCCATTGCCCGTCCTGACCACCATCGGCCAGGTGAGGGAGCTCTCGGAGGACGAAGCGAGGCGCGCGTATCCGGTCCATCTTCGCGCTGTGGTGACCTACCACAATTCTGTCGCCACCAACACGTTCCTACAGGACCGGACCGGGGGACTCTATGTGTTCTTCGATGGAATCGCCGAACCGACGCTGCAGGCCGGCGATCTGGCGGAGTTGGAGGGATTCACCGGCCCGGGCCAGTACGCGCCGGTGGTCCGAGGAACCAGTGTGCGCGTGGTCGGCCGGCACGCCCTGCCCGAACCGCTTCGAGTCGACGTGGAGCACTTCTTCGCCGGCGTCGCCGACAGCACCTGGGTGGAGGCGGAGGGCATCGTTGACTCGATCCGCAGGCAGGGAGGGCATCCCACACTTGGCCTCAACTGGGGGGTCCATAACTTCTCGGCCTATGTCTTCGGCGACACGGACTTGCCGGACTCGCTGATCGGCTCGCATGTCCATATCCTGGGTGTCGGCGGCGCCCGGTTCAATTTCAAGCGCCAGATGCTGGGAATGCAGCTCTTCGTTCCCAACGCCAGCTTCGTTCGGGTGGAAGGCGGGGCGCCTCAGGCTCCGCCCGTGCGTAACATCGACCAGCTTCTGCAGTTCGCCTCCGCCTCCGATTTCGGCAAGCGCTCCCGGGTTCGCGGCGTGGTCATCCTGACCCAGCGCACTGGCCCCACTTACGTCAGCGACTCCACCGGCGGCGTGGTGATTCAGAGCCACCTCCCGGCAACCTTAAAAATCGGCGATTCGGTCGAGGTGACCGGCCTCCCGATTGCCGTTTCCGGGCTATTCAATCCGGTGTTCCGCAACGCCCAGATCGACGTGCTGGGCCACGCCGCGGCGCCAGAGCCCGTGGTAGTGACCGCCGGCGACATTCTCGACGAGGGTTACGACGCACAACTGGTTCAACTCGATGCGGTGCTGGTCGATCAGGGCGCGGCCAAAGGCAACCAGGTGCTGCTGCTGCAGGGGGGAGACCGTCTGTTCGAAGCCCGCATCGACCACCAGCGGCTGTCCTCTTTCGAAAAAGGCACCTTGCTTCGCATCACCGGCATCCCTTTGATTCAAACCTACGAAGTGCAGCAGACGGTGCTGCCGCTGACGTTCTCGATCCTTTTGCGGTCGCCGGCCGACATCCAGTTGCTGCGGCAGGGGCCTTGGTTGACGGCCGCGCGGACGTACCGGCTGGTCGGGTTGCTGGCCGCGGTGGCGCTGCTCTCGTTCGCTTGGATCGTGGTGCTCCGCCGCCAGGTCCGGCAACAGACCTCCGACGTGCGCGCCTCCCGCCAGATGCTCCAGTTGGTCCTGGATCACATCCCGCAGCGGGTCTTCTGGAAGGATACCGAGGGCCGTTTTCTGGGCTGTAACAAAGCCTGTGCCGACGATGCCGGCGTGCCCACGCCTCAGGGCCTCGTGGGCAAGACCGTCTACGACATCTCCCACTGGCGCGCACACGCCGACCGTTACGCGGCCGACGATCGCCAGGTCATGGAAACCGGCCAGGAAATGATCGGTTACGAACGGCCCATCACGAGTCTGGACGGAGCGCAGCGCTGGGCGCGCGCCAGTAAGGTTCCCCTGCCCGGGCCCATTGGCGGCGTTATCGGGCTCCTGGGAACTTACGAGGACATCACCGAGAGCAAACACGCCGAGGAGAAGCTTCAGCGCTACAGCGTGGAATTGGCCGAGACCAACGAGGAGCTCAAGCGCTTCACCCAGATCGTGTCGCATGACTTGCGCGCCCCCTTGGTGAGCCTCAAAGGTTTCGCGACCGAGCTCCGCTATTCCATCGAAACGCTCCGCCAGCCGGGACTGGCCCTGCTGGCGAACCTGCCGGAAAAGGACCGGGCCGTGGTGGACGAGGCGCTTCGGGAGACAATCCCGGAGGCTGTGGGTTTCGTCGAAAGCTCGGTGACCCGCATAGATCACCTCACCGCGGCGCTTCTCCGCCTATCGCGGGCCGGGCACCGGGAGTTCCACCTGGAGGAGTTGGATACGGGGCTGCTGCTGCGGGAAACCGTGCGCAGCCTGGCGCACCAGATCGAGAGCCGCAATATCGCAGTGGAGGTCGGCCCGCTGCCCACCATCACCAGCGACCGGACCGCCATCGAGCAGATCTTCGGCAACCTGCTCGACAACGCCATCAAGTACCTGGACCCGGACCGGTCCGGGCAAATCGAAGTGTCGGCGGAGCAGAAGGCCGATGTGACCGTATTCCACGTGCGGGACAACGGCCGCGGCATTGCCGAGGACGACATGGAGAAGGTCTTCGCGCCTTTCCGCCGGGCCGGCACCCAGGATGTTCCCGGAGAGGGTATGGGCCTGGCATTCGTCCGGACAGTGCTTCACCGCCTGGGCGGAAGAATCGAGTGCCATTCCCAGTTTGGCGTCGGGACGACTTTCAGCTTCATGTTGCCGAGGACGAGATAGAGAGGACGTATGAACAGACCTGAAGACATCGTGATCGTATTGGCCGAAGACGACTCGGGCCACGCACGGCTGATCGAGAAGAACCTTCGCGCCATTATCACCAACCCACTGGTCCGATTCAGCAATGGCAAGGACGCGCTGGATTATCTTCGCAGCGAAGAACAGGCCTCTGAGCAGCATTTGCTCCTGCTCGATCTCAATATGCCCGTGATGGACGGCTACCAGGTGCTCCGGCATTTGAGGGCCGATCCCAGAACCGTGCTCATCCCCGTCATCGTCCTGACCACCACGGACGATCCCGGGGAGATCCAGCGCTGTTACGACCTGGGCTGCAATGCCTACGTCGTCAAGTCGGCCGACTACGGGGAGTTCACCGAGGCGATGCGCCGCCTGGGGCTGTTTCTGACGATCGCCAGGATGCCCCAGGAGGGGACCGCTTCCCGAACGGTTCCCGGCGTGCCGTGTCGTATCGGGCTCACCGTTTCGAAGCCTACGGGCTGGTCGGCCCCCGCGGCGGGGAAAGGCCCGAACGGCCTGACCTATTGAGGAGGCGTGACAAAACCGCGTGCAAGCTCGCTACTCCCCACAGGGCACGTCGCCCTGTCAGACGGCGGACCGATCTGGCGCTATGGCGCGGCTGTGCTTGCCGTTCTGGTTGCCCTGCTCGTCCGTCTGCTGCTCTTGCCGACGCTCGGTGAGCGCTTGCTGTCGCTGCCGTTCGCGGTCGCCGTAATCGTCGCGGCGCGATTGGGAGGCCGCGGGCCAGGATTTGCGGCCACGGCACTCAGTACGCTCGCCATCGCGTGGTTCCTTGTCGCTCCTGTTCACTCGCTCGCTCTCGCAACTCCGGCCGCTGCACTCATCCTGCTGTCGTTCGCGTCCGTGAGCGCCGTAATCAGCCTCTTGGTCGGCCGGCTCCGCGACTCGCTCCTCATCCTGAGCCAGAAGACACAACTGGTTCACCTATCACACGACGCTATCGTCACCGCGGATTCCAATCGGCGCATTACTTCCTGGAACGGCGGTGCGGAGGAGATGTACGGTTGGACCGAGCGAGAGGCGCTGGGCAGGGCGATCCAAGACCTCCTTCAGACCGCCAGCCGTGACACGATTGCCGCGATCGACGAGAGCCTGCATCGCGACGGCCGATGGGACGGCGAACTGAACCACATAGCGCGAGACGGGCGCCGGCTGGTCGTGGAAAGCCGCCAGGTGCTGCTTCGCAACGACAGGAATGAGCCGGTGGGCATCCTGGAAATAGACCGGGACGTCACCGGCCGCAGACACGCGGAGGAGAAGCTGCAGCGCTTCAGCACGCAACTGACTGCGAGCAGCGAGGAGCTGAAGCGGGTCACCCAGATCGTGTTGCACGACTTCCGCGCCCCTTTTGTGAACCTCAAAGGTTTCTCCGCCGAGCTGCGCCATTCCGTCGACACGCTCCGCGAGTCGAAGGAAGCCCTGCTGGCGAATCTGCCCCAGCCGGCCCGAGCCGCCGTGGCGCAGGCACTTGAGGAGACGATCCCGGAGGCTCTGGGCTTCATCGAAGGCTCGGTGAACCACATGGACCACCTCACCGCGGCGCTTCTCCGTCTGTCGCGGGCCGGGCGCAGGGAGTTCCAAGTGGAAGAGCTGGACACCGGGGCTTTGTTGCAGGAAACCTTGGGCGGCTTGCAGCATGAGATCGAGCGCCGACATATCGCCGTAAGGGTCGGCTCGCTGCCCGGGATCGCCAGCGACCGCGATGCCATCGAACAGATCTTCGGCCGCCTGCTTGATAACGCCATCAAGTATCTGGACCCGAACCGGCCGGGGCAAATCGAAGTGTCGGCGGAGGAGGCGGCCGATGCGGTCGTCTTCCATGTTCGGGACAACGGCCGCGGTATCGCAGAGGACGATATGGACAAGCTCTTCGTGCCTTTCCGCCGGCTCGGTTCCCAGGATGTCCCGGGAGAAGGAATGGGCCTGGTATTCGTCCGGACGCTGATCCATCGTCTGGGCGGAAGCATCGAGTGTCACTCCCAGGCCGGCGTCGGGACGACTTTCAGCCTGATGTTGCCGAAAGGCGAGATAGGACAGAACTCATGAACAGCTCCGAAGACATCGTGATCGTGCTGGCCGAGGACGACCCGGGCCACGCACGGCTGATCGAGAGGAACCTTCACGCAATGATCGCCGGCCCGCTGGTCCGATTCGAAAATGGCAAGGACGCGCTGGATTATCTTCGCAGCGGAGAAGAGGTATCTCTGCTCCTCCTGGATCTCAACATGCCCGTGATGGACGGCTACCAGGTGCTCCGGCATTTGAAGGCGGACCCGCGAACCATGCGCATCCCTGTGATCGTTCTGACCGCCACGGACGATCCGATGCAGCGTTGTTACGATCTGGGCTGTACCGCTTGTGTCGTCAAGTCGGCCGATTGCTCTCAGTTGAACGACACGATGCGCCGGCTGGGCCTGCTTCCGGCGAGGATGGCACGCGCGCCCTCTCTCCCGAACCCGATCGTTTCCGCACCCGAGGCTGGCGCCCGCTGGTGAACTTCCCGCGGCCGCGTCGAGGGTCCTCCAAGCCCCACATTGCCCCGAGCCGCCTAACGGCCCGGAGCGGGCCCGGTGGAATCGCGGAGGATGAACTCGGGATCGATGACGATTTCCTGGTCCAGCACGGTTTGGCGCTCCTTGGGGATCAGGCAATTGCAGATGATATGCCCGATCCGCTCGCGCGGGATGTGAACCGTGGTCAGAGGCGGGAAACAGAACTCCGAGAGGCTGATGTTGTCGAAGCCGGTCACGGACATATCCTGCGGCACCCGAATGCCGCGCTCGCGCAGCTCCCGCAGAGCTCCGACGGCCGTCACGTCGTTGACACAGATAAGCGCGGTGGGGCCAAATCCCGTGGCGAGCAAAGCGCGCGCGGCGCGTCGGCCGCCCTCGAGGGTATCGGCGTCGGCCGCCGTCTGCACCTCGATCGAAGAATGCCGGGACACGGCGTCCAGAACCGTCTTCAGGCGTTCATTGATGGGGCCCAGCATGGAGTGGTGGCCGATGAAGCCCAGCTTGAGGTGGCCCAGGCTGTAAAGATAGTCCACCACCTTCTCGATTCCGCGCCGGTAGTTGACGCGGACGTTGGTGATGTTACGGCGGGGCGCCCCGACATCGTAGAACACCACCGGAATCCGGCTGCGCTGGAGCTCCTCGATGAGCGCGGGATCCATTTCCGAAACCACCACCGCCAGGCCCGCCACGCGCCGGCCGATCATCAGGCGGATGCTGGAGACGAGCCGCTCGGAATGGTAGTCCGTGTTGGCCACCACCACCTCATAGCCGCCGGCATGGGCATCGGACTCGACCGTCTTGTAGATATCCAGGAAGAACGGATTCTCCAGGTTTGAGACGATCATGCCGATGCTGCGGCTCCTGCCCTCGGCCAGACTCCGCGCGTGCAGATTGGGGTGGTAATTCAACTCCGCGATGGCTTTGAGCACCCGCGCGCGCGTGGTGCTCCTGACGGCGCCGTTATCGTTCAGCACCCGCGATACGGTTGCCGTCGAGACCTTGGCGCGCCGGGCGACGTTTTCCAGGCTCATTTCAGCTCCAGTGGGACATGATAGCGCGCGCACACCGGCTACGCAGCACCGAACCGCGACCGACACCGGCTACGCAGCACCGAACCGCGACCGACACCGGCTACGCAGCACCGAACCGCGACCGTGAGGGAGCGGACTCCCCGCTTGCTCACGCGCGCGGTTCGGTGCCATCAGGCTAACGTGGCCTTGATCTGTGTGAACGAGTGCGCCGGGAAGCGGTAGACCGCCTTGCTCCCCCGAAGGTTCTCGGTACTCTTCACCGTTTTCACGTTCTCGGAGCCGAAGCCGTTGGTGGTCTTGAGCGCGGGACCGTTCACGGTGGCAATGTCGAGCGCGCCCGCGAAGCGCGCATCCTGGGGCTCGATCTCCGCCTCGATGTCCCGGTCCGGATGCCGGTTGACGACGTTGAGCATCACCACGCCGCCGTCGAGCGACGCCGAAACGTCGAGGTAGGGCACCTTGTCGAAGCGCTTGGTCGCGTAGGACGGCGAATCGACGAAAACCTCGAGCGCCGTGCCGCGGACGTTGGCCGAAAAGAGCTGCAGCGGGAAGTAAATCGTCTGTAGGAACAGAGCCTTCTCGTTGGTGAAGATGGGCGCGATCACGTTCACCAGTTGCGCCATGTTGGCAATCTTGACGATGTGCGCGTGGTTGACGAACGTGTTCAGCATGCTGGCGACCACCAGCGCGTCCTGCAGGTCGTAGATCTCCTCGAGGATGCGCCGCCCGGACTCCTTGCCCTCGCCCCGGGCCCGGTACCAGACGTTGTATTCGTCGAAAGCGATGTAGATGGGCCGCCGCGATTGAGGAGCCACGGCGGCGCGGATGATTCCTTCGGTGGTGCGTATGCGGTCCTGCAAGTCGAGAGAACTGGCGGCGAAACTGAGATAGTCGTTGTCGCGATCGCCGACGTAGCTGTGGAGCGAGAGGTAGTCGGTGTGGCCCTTGAGATACGCCAGGACGGTGCGGTTCCACTCGGTCCATCCCTCGCGCGTGGCGAAGTTGGAGGAACCGGCCGCGATGAGCTTCACCGTGGGGTCCGTCCACTTCATGAGCTTGGCGCCTTCGAGGGCGAACTTCCCGTAGTCCTCGGCCGAGCGGTGGCCCATCTGCCAGGGCCCGTCCATCTCGTTGCCGAGGCCCCAGTACGTCACTTTCCAGGGCTTCTCGCGGCCGTTCTTGCGCCGCAGGTCGGTCATGGCCGTGCCGTCGGCGAGGTTGCAGTATTCCACCCACTGCTGGGCTTCCACCCAGGTGCCGGTGCCGAAGTTGGCGCAGACGTAGGGCTCGATTCCGAGCATCTCGACGTAGTTCAGGAAGTCGTGCGTGCCGAACCGATTGTCCTCCATGGTATGCCAGGCCATGTCGAGACGCTTGGGGCGCTGGTCGCGCGGGCCGATGCCATCCATCCAGTGGTAGTTGGAGGAGAAGTTGCCGCCGGGCCAGCGCAGCAGCGTGACATGCAGGTTGCGGACGGCTTCGATCACGTCGCGCCGGTAGCCGTTCGAGTCGGAGAGGGGCGACCCCTCGTCGAAAATTCCTCCCTCGATGCAGCGGCCCAGGTGTTCGGCGAAGTTGCCGTAGATCTTGGGATCGATGGGCCCGATGACGCGCTCCGGATCGATGCGAATGCGCGCCGTGAGCGAACTGGTCTGCGCGCGAAGCAGGAAGGGTGCGGCCGCCAGCGCGGCCGAGAAGTTACGACGGGAGATCATTGGGATCGCTCCTTGGGACCGCTCCCTGACGGTCGCGGTTCGGTAGCGGGGTGGCCGCTCCCTGACGGTCGCGGTTCGGTAGCGGGGTGACCGCTCCCTGACGGTCGCGGTTCGGTAGCGGGCTGTCCGCTCCCTGACGGTCGCGGTTCGGTAGCGGGCTGGCCGCTCCCTGACGGTCGCGGTTCGGCTGGCTGTCCATAGTAGGCGCCGGGGCCATGTTTGCGGTGGAAGTGCTTGTCCAGAACGTACTGATCCAGCCGAAGCGCGGCGGAGTCCAGCACGACCGTGCGCCACGTCAGCTCCGCAATTTCCTCGAGAATGACCGCGGTGCGGGCGGCCTCCATGGCCGTGGCGCCCCAGGCGAACGGGGCGTGGCCGGCCACCAGAACGCCGGGGACGGCCAGCGGGTCCAGACCCTCGAAGCGGCGCACGATGGCGTGGCCGGTGTTCTCTTCGTACGCGTCGCGCACCTCTTCGTTCGGTAAGGCGCTTCGTCACCGGGACCGGGCCGAAGAAGCTAGTCGGCGTGCGTGGTGCCGAAGCAGGGAATCTCGCGGCCCGCCTGGGCCCACGCCGTGGCCGCCCGCGAGTGCGTGTGCACCACGCCGCCGATCGACGGGAACGCGCGGTAGAGAACCAGGTGCGTCGGCAGATCGGACGACGGCCGCAGCGTCCCCTCGACCGGCTTGCCGTCCAGGTCGAACGACGACCAGGTCGGCAGGCCTCATCGTTTCATACGGCACGCCGCTGGGCTTGATGACCACCAGGCCGCGTCGCGCGATCGATGCCGCTGGCGTTGCCGAACGTGTAAATCACCAGGCCGCGCCGCACCAGCTTCGAGGTTGGCCTCGAGAACCTCCTCACGCAGCGATTCCAGCATTAAGCCCCCTTGCGCGCCTCCGCGGCCACGTCGCGCAGCACCGGCAGCACTTCGCCCAACGGAAACGGGCTCGGACGACTTGCTGCCGAAACCGAAGTACAGCTCGCGGTACAAGCGAGTACAGCTCGTCGTAGACGCGCGGCCGCGGCCGGGTCGGGCTCGACGGTGCGGTACTCCGGGCACAGCGCGTCCTGCGCTTCCTCGATGGTCTGGAAGGCGCCCGCCGCGAGAAACGCGAAAATCGCCGAGCCCAGGCTGGTGACCTCGGTCTTCGGGCACCAGCACCGGCTTGTTCAGCACGTTCGCGTAGACCCGGTTGAGCACCTCGTTCTTCTGCGGAATGCCGCCGCCGTTGATCACGCGGCGGATGGGCACGCCGTGCTCCTCCATCCGCTCCAGGATGATGCGGGTGTGGAACGCCGTGCCTTCGATGGCCGCGAACAGCTCGTCCTGCGCGCGTGCTGGTGAGGTTCCAGCCGAGCGTGACGCCGCCCAGCTCGGGATTCACCAGCACCGTGCGGTCGCCGTTGTCCCAGGTCAGGCGCAGCAGGCCGGTCTGGCCGGCGCGGTACTTGTCGAGGCCCGCGAGAGCGCCGCCACGTTGGTCCCGGCGCGGCGCGCGATGGCTTCGAAAATATCGCCGGTGGCGGAGAGCCCGGCTTCGATGCCGGTCTTGCCCGGATGGATCGAGCCCGGCACCACGCCGCAGACGCCGGGGATCAGCGCGGTCTTATCGCGCGATGGCCATGATGCAGGTCGAGGTGCCCACCACGTTGACCACGTCGCCCATCCGGCAGCCGGCGCCGATGGCATCCCAATGCGCGTCGAACGCGCCCACGGGAATGGGAATGCCGGCGCGCAGGCCGAGCTTGGCGGCCCACTCGGGCGAGAGCTTGCCGGCAATCGGCGTCGGAGGTCGCGTAGCGGCCCTTCAGCTTGCCGCGCACGCCCTCCAGCAGCGGGTCGACCTCAACCAGGAACTCCTCCGGGGCAGCCCGCCCAGGGACGCGTTCCACATCCACTTGTGGCCCATGGCGCAGATGCTGCGCGGCACTTCGTCGGGGTCGCGTGATCCCGCACAGCGTGGCGGCCACCATGTCGCAGTGCTCGAGCGCGGCCGCCATCTGTCCGCGCTTGTCGGGATTGTTCCGCAGCCAGTGCAGGAGCTTGGAGAATCCCCATTCGGAGGAGTAGGTGCCGCCGCACCAATCGATGCTTGCGAGGCCGAGGCGATGCGCGGTCTCGGTGATCAGCGCCGCCTCGCGCGAGGCCGCGGTGATCGCACCACAGGTAGTAGTCGTCCAGCGGCTGCATGGCCGCATCGACCGGGAATCACGCTCGATCCGGTGGTGTCGAGCGCGATGGCCTCGACGTCTTTGCCCTGGACGCCGGCCGCCGCCAGCGCCTTGCGCGTGGCCGCCGCCAGGGCATTCATCTGGTCCGCGTGGCTCTGCGTGGCGTAATCGGGATCCTCCCTGCGCCGATGCAGCGGATACTCGCCCACCCCCGAGCCCAGCCGCCCCTTCTTGCTGTCCACGATCGAAACGCGCACGCTGAGCGTGCCGAAATCCACTCCCGCTACAATGGCCATAAGTCGCTCCCCTAAGTCCGAAATTGTGTAAGCGCTTGCGGGAACGATGGTAGACCAGGGCAGATGGGCTTGTCAAGCACGCGCAATCAAAGTTCTGGAAGTGCTTACACGCGCGTTTCAGCGCTCGTCGAGCCTGACCGTCGCCACCGCCGCCGCCTTGCCTCTTTCGTACAATCCGATTTCGCCATTGGCAGACACGGAGACGTAGTGGTCGCCGAAGACGTCAAGCGCGGGAGTTAGGCTGACGGTGAGCTGCCCCTTGTGCCAGTCGTAGGCGCCAGTCTTCTTCACCCGGTCCCAGTTCGAGTCGCAACGAGGGTATGGCTCGAGACACGGGAACGGCCCGCAAGGACGAATCAGGACGAAGCGAGGGTCCGCCGCCGGAAACACCGGGCCCGGAGGGACCTTCCTCCTTGACAACACCCTTCCGGAGGGAAAAGCCACCAGAGCCGCGGTCGTGGTGCGGTGCTGCAGCACGAGCGCTGACAGCACCAAGCGGTCCGGGCCCGCAAAAGCAAAGTCAGAGTATTGGAACGACCGGTCGAGCTTCCTGATGCGTCCTCGAAGGCTGACCGTCCGCCTTGCGTGGAGATCGAAAGCGACCGTCGAGCCGTCCGCATCCCGAGGCATTGCCATGACGAAACGGCCGTCCGGTGAGAAGCCAATCTTGGCGGATCCGGGATCACCCAGTTCGTAACGCGGGAATAGATTCAGAGTGTTCCCCGCTCCCCCGCCCGCGGATCCGTAGTGCCACGGGGACTCCACCCAGAGAATAAATGGCTTGCCGAACTTCCTCTTCTCGAAGATCGTTTCACCCGAAGCGACGTCAAGCAGCCGGAGCGTGCCGTCAAAATCGACGCACGCCAGAACGAAGCCGTCCGGAGACAAGCCCTTCGAATCGCACCCATGCTGCCGGATCTCCGCGAAACCGACGCGCGCCTGTTCGGCGATGCTCCATCGCTCCACGTGCGCAGGGGAACTGGCCGACTTGAGTTCGACGGACGCGACGGAACTGATAAACACAATCTCCTTGGAGTCCGGCGTGAACTCAGCGGGGCCGGGGTTTTCGGCTGGAATTCGAAACAGAGCGCGGAAGGGCTGTGCTGTCAGCACCGTAATCCGGAAGTCCTCCTGCGCCAGGATGTACCGCCCGTCCGGACTGAACCGCACTCGAAGATCGCCGGCGGGGCGCGGCAGGAGTTCCTTTGGCGGGCGCTGAGACGCCGTGGCGTGCGCCGGGAAGCAGAGCAGCGCGACCAGCGCAACCGCAGTCCAGCCCATGCCCGAGCCTCCCATGCTATGACGCCCGCAAGCAGCGGTGGAGTTACCTACGCCCGTATGTGCCGCCGCCACATCTCGCCAAACAGCCGGAAAGCTTCCAGCCGCCGCTGCCCCAGCACAATGCGCACCAGGGCGATGGCAACCCAGACAAAGTACGCCGCCGTCACCCAGCGATGAATGTGGGTGGCTATGAAACCGGCCACCCCCGGCCCAGGCGGAACCGGAGAGAATCCGAACTGCACTCCCCACAGGCCGAACAGCGTCGCCGCCTCCCACCACGCCAGCTCCATGTTGACCAGGAAGACCATCCCGATGAGCGACTGCCCGATGGTCATCAGCAGCTCCAACTCCTGCTGGCCATCCAGCGGGATCAACGACACCTGGCCCCGGCTGATCGAGTAAACGATGGGCAGCATCGCCGCCAGTAGCGTCCACTGGTTGATGTTGCTCGACACCATGTTCATCAGCGCCATCGACGCGCGGTCCACCGTGCGCGCCCAGTAGAAGGCCGACACCTTTTCCGGGAACTCCGAAACCAGCGGCGCCACCCACTGCACGAAGATGAAGCTCGGTATGCCCAGCAAGGCTGAAATCGCCAGCAGGCTGCCCAGGAACGGCTCGGCCGTGAGATAGATCAACACCCCGCCGCCTGCGAAGAAAGCGGCGATCAGGAAGATGCGCAGGCCGCGCGGCGACTGGGCAATCGTGCGCGGCACCAATTCCAGTTCATCGATGCCCTCGGCCTCCTCGGCAGGCATCCGCCGCAGCACCGCCAGGTAGGCAATATAGATGGCGATGAGCACCGCGGCGTCGATCAGGGTCAGCGTGGCCTTCCACCACACAAAGCCCATATACACCAGGGGCACGAACAGGCCGACAACTTCGATCGAGTGATGATCTTCGAGGCGTATCCGCCGCATCGGCTTTCCGTAGCGGCGGCGGTAGCAGAAGGCCGCGACGAAGTAGATCATCGGCCATCCGAGGCCTGTGAGCAGCCGGAGCGCGCCGGTGAGGTTGGCGAGCAGCAGGTCCACGCGCTGCTTCCAGGCGAGAACGAACTCGACGGCGAACTCCGGCATCGTCTGCAGCCAGGCCAGGATGGCCAGCGCGAAGGCCTGCGCGATGAAGAACTGCGCGGCTTCGGCGGCCCAGGCGATCAGCATCGCGGCCAGCAGGATGGCGGGAGCGGCCCACAGCGCCGTCCCCGGTGCGGCGGCCTCGAGCGGCACCACGGCCAGCAGCGCCAGGCCGAAGACGAGCGCCTGCCGAGGCTGCAGCCTACTCGAAGGTGACGTCATGGTCCTTATCGACCGCGGAGTGCTTCTGGAACTCCGGGCGCGGCGTGGGAAAGTCGGTACGGTAGTGCGCGCCACGGCTTTCCTCGCGGGCAAGGCCGCAGCGCGCGACGATCGAGATGGCGGTATGTATGCTGCGCAGCTCGAACAGATCGCGATTGGGATGGGCCGAAGGCTCGAGCGGAATACGGCTCAACCGCTCGCAGGTCTGGGCAAGCTCCTCGCCGGATCGAATGATGCCGCAGCGTTCCCAAGCGATCTTGCGCAGTTCGCCGGCGGTGATCGAGGGAAAGCGCGGCTCGGGAGGCGGCGGCGCATCGAGGAGCGGCGCGCCGGCGAACTCGTGCATGGCCGCTCCGGCGCGCCTGCCGAAAACCACGCCTTCGAGCAGCGAGTTGCTGGCCAGCCGGTTGGCCCCGTGAACCCCGGTGCAGGCGCACTCTCCCGCGGCGAAAAGGCGCCGCAAACTGGTGCGGCCTTCGAGATCCGTGCGGATGCCGCCCATGGCATAATGCGCGGCCGGGTGCACCGGCGCGGGGCATTCGGCCAGGTCCACTCCGTACCGCAGGCAGGTCTCGTAGATCCGCGGGAACCGCGACATCAGGAAATCGCGCCCCAGGTGGCGCACATCCAGCAGCACCTCGTTCTCACCCCGCTGGCGCATCTCGCTCACGATGGCTCGGGCCACCACGTCGCGCGGCGCCAGTCCCCCCAGCGGGTCGTAGCGGGACATGAACTTCTCTCCTGCGCCGTTCAGGAGATGGGCGCCCTCGCCGCGCAGCGCCTCGGAAAGCAGGAACGCCGGCGCCCCCGCAACGTGCAGCGCCGTGGGGTGGAATTGCAGGAACTCGAGGTCGGAGATCCTCGCGCCGGCCCGGTATGCCGCGGCCACGCCGTCGCCGGTGGCGACGTCGGGGTTGGTAGTGACCTGGTAGAGGCGGCCCAAACCGCCCGTGGCGATCAGGACCGCGCGCGCGTAGAGCGGAATCCAGTGCCGCACCGATGCGTCGCAGACCGCCACCCCGGCCACCTCGCCGTTGTCCGTAACGAGAAGGTCCGTGACGGCGGCGAAGCTGCGGAATTCGATGTTGGGGAGCGAGGCGGCCTTGTGGTACAGCGTGCGCGCGAGTTCGTGGCCGGTCGAGTCGCCGTGGGCATGCAGGATGCGGCGCCTGCTGTGCGCCGCTTCTCTGCCGAAAGCCAGTTTTGCGCCTTCCTTGTCAAACTCCGCGCCCCACCCGATCAGCTCCTCGATGACGGCCGGGCCTTGTTCGACCAGCGTGCGCACGGCCTCCGGATCGCACAACCCGTCGCCCGCCGCCAGCGTGTCCTGCTCGTGCAGCTCGACGTCGTCGTCCTCGCCAATGGCGACCGCAATGCCGCCCTGGGCATACTCGGAGGACGATTCCTTCAAGCTGTCTTTGGCGACCACGAGCACGGAGCCCGCCCGGGCGAGTTCAATCGCGGCGCGCAACCCCGCCACGCCGGCGCCGACCACTATGAAATCCGCAGGCATTCTCTCCAGTATCCAACAGTCGCTAGTACACCAGCACCGAACCGCGACCGTCAGGGAGCGGACAGCCCGCCCTACGCCGTTTCCGTGTGCGCCAGCGACTCCAATCCCAGGGCATTTACCTCGTGCGCGCGCATCAGGTATTTCTGCACCTTGCCGTTGGCGGTCATCGGGAACGCGTCGACGAAGCGGATGTGGTCGGGGATCTTGAAGTACGCGATCTGCCCGCGGCAGAAGCCGCGAATCTCGTCCTTGGTCGCTGAAAAGCCGGCTCTGAGCCGGACCCAGGCCGCTACGCGCTCGCCCAGCCGCTCGTCGGGAATGCCGAATACGTACACGTCCGAGACCGCCGGGTGCTCGCGCAGAAACTGCTCGACCTCCAGCGGGTATACCTTCTCGCCGCCGCGGCTGACCATGTCCTTGGCACGGCCCGTGATGCGGAAGTAGCCGTCCTCGCGCATCATTGCCAGGTCGCCCGAGTGCAGCCAGCCTTCGGAATCGATGGCGGCCGCTGTGCCTTCGGGGTTGTTGTCGTAGCCCTTCATGACGGCGAAGCCGCGCACGCAGAGCTCGCCCTGCTCACCCACCGGCACGGTCCCTCCGGTTTCGAGATCGGCCAGCTTGATCTCGGTCGTCGGGCAGCGGCCGGCCCACGGTAGTCACACGGGTTTCGACGCTGTCGTCGGTGGCCGACATCACCGTCACCGGCGAGCTCTCCGTCTGGCCGTAGCAGATGGTCAGCTCGCGGCAGTACATCTCGTTCACCACCCGCCTCATCAGGTCGATAGGGCAAGGCGACCCGGCCATCACGCCGGTACGCAGCGAGCTCAGGTCGAACTCGGCGAAGCGCGGGTGCTCGAATTCGGAGATGAACATGGTGGGCACACCGTAGAGCGCCGTACAGCGTTCCTCATGCACCGCTTCGAGCGTGGCCAGCGGATCGAATTGCGCCGAGGGCAGCACCAGCGTGGCGCCCGAAGTCAGCGCCACCATGACCCCGATCACGCAGCCGAAGCAATGATAGAGCGGCACCGGCGCGCAGATGCGGTCGGTCCCGCTGGCCTTCAGCCGCTGGCCGATGAACAGCCCGTCGTTGACCAGGTTGCGATGCGTCAGCAGCACGCCCTTGGGGGACCCCGTGGTGCCGGAGGTGTACTGGATGTTGACCACGTCCTGGGGCGTCACGGGCACCTGGGGAAACTCAACGCCGCCGGCCAGCATCCGCCGCCACTCACCGCTCGCGAGCAGGACGGTCGATTCCAGCGCCAGGCCGTCCCCGCGCCGCGCCTCGTCGAGAATCTGCACGTAGTCGGCGCGCCGGTCCGCTTCGTGCAGGAACAGCAGCCGCACCCGCGAGCGATCGAGCACGAAGCGCAGGTCGTGGGCCCGGTATGCCGGATTGATGTTCACCAGGATCGCGCCGATGTGGGCCGCCGCGCACTGCAGGAACACCCACTCGGCGCAACTGGTGGACCACATCCCGATGCGGTCCGCGGGGCGTATGCCCATCCCCCACAGTCCGCGCGCCGTGCGAGCGACCTCCTCCTGGAGTTGGCGGTAGGACAAGCGCAGCCCCTGGTGCCGGGAGATCAGCGCGTCCCCGTCGGGGTTTCGCGCCGCCGTATCATCGAGCACCTGGCCGATGGTTCTTCTCGATCGGAGCGATCTCAGGACCGCGTGCGTAGCTCAGCATGTGGGGTCACAAACCTACCCACTCTAGCACGCTGTGGCCCCGGCACCGAACCGCCCGCGCGTCAGCAAGGGGT
>CAVXQQ010000029.1:0-687975 GCA_963763835.1 Bryobacterales bacterium | reverse complement strand
TTGGCTTGTTTCGGCCGCAGTGGTGGTTTTCAGCCAATCGGCCGCGCGAATGTCAATTGCGAATCAATGGGTTACGGTTTGGAGTCCGAAGTGCATTCATGGCGGCGGAGTTCATCATGCGGATGCTGGCGCGGTTGCTGATAGCGGGAATCCTTCTCTCCGGTTTGGTGTGGGCGCAGGAAGAGGACGATAGCAACGACGCCGGTGAAACGAACCATGGAGTGGCCAGGGTCAGCCTGATAAACGGCGACGTCTCGGTCCAGCGCGGCGACAACGGCGACACGGTGGCCGCAGTGGTGAACGCGCCGCTGGTGGCAGCCGATCACCTTCTCACGGGACCGGCGGCTCGCGCGGAAATCCAGTTCGATCAGGGCAACTTCCTGCGGCTGGGGACGGACACGGAGGTTCGCCTGGCCAGCCTCGACAACAACCAGTTCCAGGTACAGCTCGGCAAGGGCACCGTCACGCTGGCCGTGATTCGGGATTCGAGCGGGCAGGTGGAAATCGATACGCCCAACATGGCCTTCCGCCCGAGCCAGCGCGGCGTGTACCGGGTCAGCGTGACCGACGACGGGCAATCGGAAGTGACGGTCCGGGCCGGTCAGGGCGATACGTACACGCCGCAAGGTACCCAGCCGGTCGCGGCCGGCCAGACCATGATGGTGCGCGGGCAGGTGTCGGACCCCGAGTTCCAGGTGGTGCAGGCGATTCCGCTGGACGACTGGGATCGCTGGAACCAGCAGCGCGATCAGCGGCTCCTCAACGTCCGTTCCTACCAGTATATGAGTCCCGACATTCCGGGCGGGGCCGATTTGGACACCAACGGCCAATGGCAGTACGCGACGCCCTACGGGTGGGTCTGGAGCCCGAACAACGTCGGTCCGGACTGGGCTCCGTACCGGGACGGGAACTGGACCTGGCTGGATTACTACGGCTGGACCTGGGTGGGCTACGAGCCGTGGGGCTGGGCGCCGTACCACTACGGGCGCTGGTTCAATCGCGCCGGTTTCGGGTGGTGCTGGTATCCCGGGCCGCTATACAACCACTACAACTGGCGCCCCGGCCTCGTGGCGTTCTTCGGCTTTGGGCACGGCGGAGCGGGCGCGGGATTCGGGTCGATAGGCTGGGTGCCGCTCGGTCCGCACGAGCACTATCGTCCTTGGTACGGGCGCGAGGGGCGCGACATCCACGCGACGAACGCGACCAATGTCCGGAACACCTATATCAACGCCCGAGCCGGCAATGGGATTTCGGGCGTGGGGGCTGGAGCGTTTGGCCAGGGCGGACGTCCGGGCGCGCTGCACCTGAACGGCCAGCAGAGAATGTCGGAGATGCGCGGGCCGGTTCCGGTGGCCCCGACCGCCGCCAGCTTGCGTATGACCGGCCGTGAGGCCCGGGTCCTGCCCGGCGCATCGGGACGGACTCAGTTCTATTCGCCGCGGTCCGCAGGCGCCAGTGCCGCGCCGGCTGCCCGGGGATGGCGGCAGGTTCCGCGGACCGGCGCCGGCTGGCGGCAGTATGGGCAAGCGCCTCGCACGGCGGATCCGGCACGCGCTCCCGCCGCGAACGGGTACAGCCAGCGGCCGAACTGGCGCAGTTTCGGGCAGGCGCCGCCGCAGCCGGCGCGTCCGCAGTACAGCCAGCCGCGGACTTATCAGGGCAGTCCGGCTCCCCGGTATTCCACGACCAGGAGCGAGGGCGTCCGGATCAATCCGCCCATCGTCCGCGAGCGGTCGCAGGCGAGCGGCTCGGCGGGCCGCGGCGGTGGCGGCGGAGGCCGCTCCAGCGGTGGTGGCGGAGGCCGCTCCAGCGGAGGCGGCCGGTCCGGCGGTCAGAGCAGTGGTGGTGGCGGCGGTCACTCGCATGGCCGGTAACCAGTAAGCGACTACCGCATCAATTCCCTCAACACCGGCCTGCCCGTGGCGGAGACGTCACCGGCGGGCCGGCTTTTTCCGGCCGCATGCGCCGGCGGCGACGCCAGGATGGCCACGTAGGAAACCAGTTGGGGCACGGTGACCTGCACCTGTCCTACCGCGTACGTGAAAGCCGCGGTTTGATCGCTCGAAAAATCTGGCGATGCCAGAGTCACGCCAGCGGGCTGCTGTGGCATGGGGAACGAAACCTGGACATTGGTCTGGGTCTGGAATCCCACTGCGTAGTTGTGATTCACCAGGTGCATGACGCGAGAGCCGTCGGGCAGGCCGACCAGGTTGAGCATGAGGTGCGGCACGGAGGCGGTGGCCGGGCCGGCGATATCGGTTCCACCGTGGTAGAGCGTCTGGTGACCCTTATAGAACGCGTGCAATTGTCCGAACAGGCCCATCATGCCCAGATCGCCGGCCGAAGGGTCGCCGGGCATCGATGTCCGCAGCGGCAAGCTGAACAGGATTCCGTTGGCGTAGGATTCGGCGGTGAAGGCCTGTATATAGTCCTGGCGGTCCTGAAGCGGCAACTGGTAATAGCTGTTCATCAGATTGCCCGGCCAGTCGATGAATAGCGTCATGAGGACGTCGCGCCCCATGAGCGCTCGCGATATCTTTCGGAACTGCTGCAGGGGCACCTGCCAGGAACGCGTGCCGTCGAAGTGCCCGTCGCTGGTGACGGTCAGGTAATTCGCCGTCGATCCATCCGGCATGTCGTTGTTGTACTCGTAGGTGTTCGGCATCTGGAAGTCGACGAACGGAAGAATTCCGTTGGCCGTGATGAGAATCTCTTTTCCGTACCGCTGGCGCGCATAGGTACGCAGCCGGAGGACGAGGTCGTGCCAGTAGACCAGGTTCACGTAGGTGATGGTGAAGCTTCCCGAGGAGAGATCGACGCGGGTATTCGAGGCGCGGCCCCACTCGGCGGCGAGCGGGTTGGCCGAGTTCATGGGATTGCCTGCGAAGCCCCGGCGGGCCATGTAGCCGCGGTAGTCGAAGCCGCGCCCGCGCGTCGCCGCGGGGAGGGTGCAATCCAGACGATCGGCGGCTAGGATTCCGAATTGGGAAGCCCACTGATCGGGCGTCAGGCTGGGGTACTTGGCGCAGAGATAGCCGCCGAAGTCGGCGATGTTGGCGTCGTCGAAGCCCTCGTTTCCGTCGTAGGTCGCGCCGTTGTAGGTGCCTTGCACTTCGTCGAAGAACAGGCCGTCGACGCCGGCGTCGATCTGGTTCTCTCCGATCTGCACCAGGTAGTCCCGATACTGCGGCGAGGCGAGAGCGCCGCGGTAGAGGGGCGATGCCGAGCTATCGTGCGGAACCAGTTGTCCGGCCGCGTTGCAGGTGGCGGCCTGCTGGAAGATGGGCTCGTCGCGGAACACGGCCGTGGCCGTCGTGCCCCCTATGAAGAGCGTGCCCTGGGCATGCGCCGCGGCGGGAGCCTGATGGTTATAGTCCGACGCCAGGAGGCCGCCACGGTCCCAGCGCTGCCAGGCCCGGGGGTCGATGTCCGGAACCAGTTGCGCGATCTCGGGGTCGAGCGGGGACGAGTACAGCATGGCCTGGCTGAATGCGAACGTTGTCACCCGCGACAGGTCGGCGGTGCCGTAGACGCCCGGATCGATCTGGATCTGCGCCGGGGTGCCGCCTCCTCCGGCAGGATTAGACGGGGCGGGCGCCACGCCGCACTGAGGGGCGGGCGTTGGCGTGGGAGTGGGCGTTGGCGTTGGGGAAGCCGGCGCGGACGAGCCTCCGCAGCCGGAGGCGATGAGCGCCGCAAGAAGGGCGAGGGGCAAAAGGAGAGCGTGTTTCATGGCAAACCTACAGTGTAGTGCCGCGCGGCGGCGCCCAGCACGAGCGGCGCGGCGGCCTGCAGCAGGCGCGAGCACCGAGCGCGCGGCGAGCACGACCGCGGAGCCCAGACGGCGTGGTCAGCAAGCGGCGGCGTGGCACGTTGCTCCCTGACGGTCGCGGTTCGGTGCTGGCTGGCGTGGGGGCGCGCCGAGTTGTCTAATAGTCCGAGGAGGATCACGTGACCGACACACCACAACCGTCCGCGCGGCGGGGCTTCCTGCGGCGCATCGGCAGCTTGGCCGCCGTCTCCACCGTGGCCGCGTCGCAGGCACAGGCGGCGGAGCCATCTGGGGCCGCTGGGCCGGCGCCGCTGCCATCCTACGCGCGCGCTCAGGACTATCGCTCCCTCAAGCAGTCCACCTACGACCGCAGCGGCGGGAACGCCGACGCGCGGCCCATCGCCGCCGGCGGGACCCTCGAAGTCTTCAACGCGGCCGGTCCGGGCGCGATCTCGCACATCTGGTTCACCATCGCCGCGCAGAGCCAGGCCCATCTCAAGGAGCTCGTGCTGCGCATTTACTGGGACGGCAACGCCCGCCCCAGCGTGGAGGTGCCGGTGGGCGATTTCTTTGGGCTCAACCTGGGCGAATACGTGATTTACGAGTCGGCGTTTCTGGCCTGCTCCCCGGGAAAGTCGCTCAACTGCTATTTCGCGATGCCGTTCCGCAAGTCGGCGGTGGCGACAGTTACGAATGAGGGCCGCAAGCCGGTGGGCGCGTTCTATTCCAATATCGACTACCAGTTACTTCCCGCCTGGCCCGAAGACGCGCTGTACTTCCACGCGCAGTACCGGCAGGCGTCGCCTTGCGTGGCCAGCCACGGCAGCGCTCGCAACCTGGACGGCAAGGACAACTACGTCTTCTGCGAGACGCGCGGGCGCGGCCACCTGATGGGCGTGACGCTGGGCGTGATCCAGAACGCCGACGGCTGGTTTGGCGAAGGCGACGACATGATCTTTGTCGACGACGAGAGCACGCCCATCATCAACGGCACCGGCACGGAGGACTATTTCCTCGGGAGCTGGAATTTCGGCGGGCGCGACGGCGCGCAGGCCTTCGCCCACCGCTTCTACGGCGCTCCGCTGATCGCGTTGCCCGAAAGGACGGGCGGCCGGTACTGCTGCTATCGCTGGCACGCCGACAACCCGGTGACATTCACCAAGTACCTGAAGCACACCGTCGAGCACGGCCACGCCAACGATCGCGGCGACAACTACTTCTCGGTCGGCTACTGGTATCAGAGCGCGCCGTCGACGGACCTGGTCCCGCTGGCGCCGGTGGAGGAGCGCATTCCGAGGATCAAGCCGTAGACGTTCACGCGATATCGAGCTCGCGGTTGAAGAAGCCGACCACGTACTTCCAGATCAGGTAGTAGGCGGCGACAGCGATTGTAAGCCCGAAGGGGAAGGCCGCGAGAACGAAGTGCGGGATGTCCAGTGCCAGGGCCCACAGGACGATCAGGCCGATGGGTGCGATGAGCAGCGGCACCAACGCGCCGAACAGGCCGATGGGGATCCGCCTGTGCCGCCGCACGGCGACATAGAGCATATTCCACAGGCCCCACAGATTCGGGACCAGTGCCATGGGGAACACTAGCGCGCGCTCGATTGGCACCTGGACCTGAAGGCCGAGGCGCACGATACAGAACATTGTCAGCGCCAGCACCATGAAGGCGCTGGGCACGGTGATGCCGGCCATGTAGGCCCGAAGATAGACGTGTTTCGACATATAAGCCTCCAAAGAAGCCTCGACACGAGTGTCGAGGCGGCAGGCTGAGAGCCTGCGCCACAGAACCTTCCTACAACTGGTACAGCAGCGCCGGGATCGCGGCGGGGAACGCGACCAGGCACACCACCACTGCGGCGGCCAGCGCCCAATCCCACCACGGCACGCGGACCCGCGGCGTATCGAGCCGGGCCTGCATTCGCGGCCACAGGTCTCGCCTCAACTCCGCATCGGCTTGCGGGCCGATGGCACGCCGCACCAGGCGCTGCACTCTCTCTTCAGACTCGTTCATGGCTCGACTCCGGCTCCGATCAGACTCTTTCGCAGCAGGCGCGTGGCGCGGAAAACGCGCGACTTCACGGCGCCGACCGAAATTCCGAGCGCCGCGCCGATTTCGGCATACGGCGTTTCCTCGATCATGGCGAGGGTGGCGGCAGCGCGCAGCCCCGCCGGCAGCTCTTCGAATGCCGCGGCCACCTTTTCCCGGACATCGGCGCACACGGCGGCGTCGGGCGGCGATGTGCGCACGCGCGCCGGAGGCGCGTCGTCGGAAAACTCCGTCTCGGTCCGCCGGGCGCCCAGGTGGCCGATTGCCAGGTTGGTGGCGATCCGGCGCGCCCAGGGACCGAAACCGCAGCGCGGATCGAACCGCGACCGCGCCCGGTGGATGCGCCAGAAGGTCTCGACCGTCAGGTCTTCGGCGGCCGCCGGATCGCGCACGATGCGCACGATCCAGCCGTAAACCTGGCCCTGGTACTCGCGGAACAGCTCCTCGAAAGCGGCGGCGTCCCCGCGCGCGAACTGTTCCAAAGTGTCCACGGCCGTTTCCGTCATCTTACGCCTGTCGCTAACCATTACCGTGGGGGAAGGCGGAAGGTTTCATTTTCCGCGATAATCTTAAGAGCCAGTGGGGAGCGGGCTTCGGCCCGTGCGGGACCGATTCCGGCGGGCGCGGAGGGATCGTCCTGCGCGACGCTGGCAGAAGGACCCGCGGGCGCGGAGGGAACGTCCCGCGCGACGCTGGCAGAAGGGCCCGCGGGCGCGGAGGGAACGTCCTGCGCGACGCTGGCAGAAGGGCCTGCGGGCGCGGAGGGAACGTCCCGCGCGACGCTGCTGGGAGTTGAGAGGAGCGCTATGGAAAATTTCAATAACCTGCCGGTGCCCGCCGATGGCGAGGCGATTCAGTTTCACGAGGGCAAGTTCACCGTCCCCGACCGGCCCATCATTCCCTATATCGAGGGCGATGGCACCGGCCCGGACATCTGGCGCGCGTCGCGCGTGGTCTTCGACGCCGCCGTCGAGCGCGCCTATGGCGGCAAGCGGCGCGTGGCGTGGTACGAGGTATTCGCGGGAGAGAAAGCGCACAAGCAGTTCGGAAGCTGGCTGCCCGATGGAACGCTGGACGCCATCCGGGCGTTCCGCATCGCCATCAAAGGCCCGCTGACCACGCCCATAGGCGGCGGGATTCGCAGCCTCAACGTGACGATGCGGCAGGTGCTGGACCTCTACGTCTGCTGGCGGCCGGTGCGGTATTTCCCCGGCGTGCCTTCGCCGGTGAAACACCCGGAGCGGCTGAACGTGGTCATCTTCCGCGAGAATACCGAAGACGTCTACGCCGGGATCGAGTGGCGCGAGGGAACGCCGGAGGCGCACAAGGTCATCCAGTTCCTCAACGCCGAAATGGGCAAGAAGATACCGGCGGATTCGGGCATCGGCATCAAGCCCATGAGCGCGACCGCGTCGAAGCGGCTGGTGCGGCGGGCCATTCAATATGCGATCGACAACGGCTGCCGAAGCGTGACGCTGGTGCACAAGGGCAACATCATGAAGTTCACCGAGGGCGCGTTCCGCGACTGGGGTTACGAGGTGGCGCGCGAGGAATTCGCCGCGACCACGGTGGCGGAGGCCGACCTGGCGTATCAGGCGCCCGCGGACCGGATCGTCATCAAGGACCGCATCGCCGATTCCATGTTCCAGCAGGTGCTGCTGCGGCCGGACGATTACGAAGTGCTGGCCACGCCGAACCTGAACGGCGATTACATCTCGGACGCGTGCGCGGCGCAGGTGGGCGGCCTCGGCATGGCGCCCGGAGCCAACATCGGCGACGGGTACGGCGTGTTCGAAGCCACGCACGGCACGGCCCCCAAGTACGCGGACCAGGATGTGATCAACCCCTCGAGCGTGATTCTTTCCGGCGCCATGATGTTCCAGTACATGGGTTGGAAAGAAGCGGCGAAATGCATCGAGGATGGGATCACGGAGACCATCCGCCAGAAGCGCGTGACGTACGATCTGCATCGCCAGATGGAAGGCGCGGTGAAGCTCAAGAGCAGTGAATTCGCGAAGGCCATCGCGGGGAATATGGGATAAAGGCGCCCGGGTGCCGGCATGAGTGCCGACACGGCAGGCTCTCCAGAGGCGGGTCTGGAGACCCGCTGCAGGTGTGGACACCTGCCCCACAGGGTGACGGGCCGCAGTGGCCCGCATAGGCTGAAGCCTGCGCCACAACTTCTTATCCGATCCACACCGTTTTGATGTTGACGAACTCGCGGATGCCGTAGACGCCGAGTTCGCGGCCGTAGCCGGAGCGCTTCACGCCTCCGAAGGGCAGGCGCGGGTCGGAGACGACCATGCCGTTCACGTAGACCAGGCCGGCTTCGATCTCGTCGATGAAGCGGGCCTGCTCGGCGGGTGAGTTGGTCCAGACGCTCGCGCCCAATCCGAACGAAGTGGCGTTCGCCAGGCGGATGGCGGCGTCGATGTCGGGGACGCGGAAGAGGCTCGCCACCGGTCCGAACAGCTCTTCGCAGGCGGCGGGCGCGGATTCGGGAACATCGGCCAGAACGGTCGGCGCGTAATAATTGCCGGGGCGCTCCAGGCGCCGGCCTCCCGTGAGAAGCCGCGCGCCGGCCGCGACCGACCGCCTCACCTGATCGTCGAGCCCTTCCAGAATTTGCGGCGTGGCGAGCGGGCCGAGTTCGGTCGCTTCGTCCATCGGGTCACCCACGCGGAGCGCCTCCATGGCGGAGACGAAGCGGCGCTCGAACTCGTCCGCGATCGGCTCGGCGATGAGAAAACGCTTGGCGGCGATGCAGGACTGGCCGTTGTTGACCACGCGCGCGCGGACCGCATTCCGGACGGCGGTCTCGACACCGGCGCTGGGCATCACGATGAACGGATCGCTCCCTCCCAGTTCCATCACGGTCTTTTTGAGGTGCCTGCCGGCCAGCGCGGCCACCTGGCTTCCCGCGGGCTCGCTGCCGGTGAGGGTGACGGCCTTGACGCGCTCGTCGGCGATGACGCCCGCGACCGCATCCGAGCCGATCAGCAGCGTCTCAAAGGCGCCCTCCGGGAACCCGGCCTCGCGGAAAATGTCCGCGATGGCGAGCGCGCACCGCGGCACGTTCGAGGCGTGTTTGAGAAGCCCGGTGTTGCCGGCCATCAGGGCGGGCGCCGCGAAGCGGAATACCTGCCAGAACGGGAAATTCCACGGCATCACGGCGAGGACGGGGCCGAGCGGCTGGTAGCGGATGTAGCTGAGCCTGGCGGCGGTCTCGACGGTCTCGCCGGCCAGCAGGCGCTCCGCGTTTTCCGCGTAGTGGCGGCAGGCCCATGCGCACTTGCCGGCCTCGTCGCGCGCGGACTGGATGGGTTTGCCCATCTCGGCGGTCATGATCCGGCCGAAGCGGTCTTTGCCTTGTTCCAGGATTTCGGCGGCACGGGTCATCAGGCGGGCGCGGTCGGCGAACGACACGCGGCGCCAGTCGCGGAACCGAGCGGACGCCAGGGCGATCTTGCGCTCGACCTCATCGGGTCCATCGGGCTGGAAAGTCTCAAGCAACTCGCCGCTGGATGGATTCACGCTCTGGATGGCCATCTGCTTTGATTGTCACAGGTCTTCGGCGGCGAGGGGTATGTCGGGATCGACGCCGGCGGGGGTTCGGACGCCGTAGCGCGCACGGGCGTCGAGGAGTTTGGCGACCTCGGCGCGCGGAAGGGCCTTGGCTCCGCCGAGCAGTTCCGCGACCAGCGTGACGCGCGCCAGGTGCTCGACGGTCTCCATATGGAAGAACGCCTGGTAAACATCCTGGCCATAAGCGACGGCTCCGTGGTTGGCCATCAAAAGGGCGTCATGGCCGGGGATGAGCGGCAGCATGGGCTCGGTGAGCGCGGCGGTGCCCGGCAAACCGTAGCCGGCGACGGGCACGGTGCCCAGGTGGATGATGGCTTCCGGGAGCAGCGCCCGGTTGAGCGGGCGGCCGGCGACGGCGAAGCCGGTGGCGACGGGTGGATGGGCGTGGAGGACGGCGCGCACGTCCGGCCGCAGTCGATAGATGGCGACGTGCATGGCGATCTCGGTGGTGCAACCGGTCGCGCCCTCCAGCTTGCTCCCGGCGGCGTCGCAGACGATGAGGTCCTCGGGCTTCATGAGTCCCTTGCAGACGCCGGTGGGGGTACAGAGGATGCGATCGTCTTCGAGGCGGACGCTGATGTTCCCGTCCTGGGCGGCGACCCAGCCCTTGTGCCACATGAGCCGGCCGACTTCGACGATATCCTGACAGTGCTCTCGCTCGGTTTTTGACATCGGAAAACAGAATTGTACCAGATGGGTGCGGGGCGGTTCTCGGAATGCCTATTCCGACCCGATCTTCAACAACTGTTCGGCCTGTTTGAGGGCCTCGCGGGTGAGGCGCTCGCCGGAGAGCATGCGGCCGATTTCGCGGGTGCGCGCGTCGCCGTCCAACGGCTCGATTTCGGCCACGGTGCGGCCGCCGGCTTCCTTCTTCTCGACGTAGAAATGGTGGTCGGCGAAGCCGGCGATCTGCGGCAGGTGGGTGACGCACAGCACCTGGCTCGAAACCGCCAATTGCTTCAAGCGGCGGCCCACGGTTTCGGCGGCGCGCCCGCCTACACCGGCGTCCACCTCGTCGAAGACCAGCGTGGGATGGATGCGCTCGGTGCGGCGCGCGGCGGAGGCGACGCAGGTCTTGAGGGCCAGCGCGATGCGGGAAACCTCGCCGCCGGAAGCGACCTTTTCGAGCGGGCGCGGCTCCTCGCCTACGTTGGGCGAAACCAGGAACTGCACGGCGTCGATGCCGGTCTCGGACCATGCGGCCGGGCCCACCGCCACCCGGAACGTGGTGCGCTCCATGGCCAGGCTGGCAAGCTCGGTCTCCATTTGCTTTTCGAGTTTGCGCGCGGCCTCTTTGCGCCGCTGGGAGAGCGCACCGGCCGCTTCTTCGAACGCTGCCGCAAAGCGCGTCCGCTCACGCTCGAGTTCCGCCTTGCGCTCGCCGGCGGTCTCGACGGATTCTATTTCGCCGCGCACTTGGGCGAGGAACGCGATGATCTGCTCGGCGCTGGCGCCGTACTTGCGGCGGAGGCGCTCGAGCGAGGCCAGGCGCGACTCGATCTCTTCGAGGCGCGCCGGGTTGGCTTCCAGGTGCGAGAGATAATCGCGGACGGCGTAGGATGCCTCCTCGATGGCGATGGCGGCCGAGGCCAGCCCTTCGCGCGCGGCTTCGAGGCGCGGGTCGATACGCAGCAGGTCTTCCAGGCGACGTACCGCCAGGCGGATCTGCGCCAGGGCGGATTCGGGGGCGTCGTAGAGCGCGGTGTAGACGGTGTTGGCGGCTTCTTCGAGGCGCGCGGTGTTCTGGAGCACGCGCCGCTCCTGCTCGAGCTCGGCGTCCTCACCGGGTTTCGGGGCGACGCTCTCGATCTCGCGGCGCTGGAAATTCCACAGATCGAGCAGCCGCAGCTTCTCCTGCTCGGTGCGCTCGAGGTCCTCGAGCTCGCGGCTGACTTTTCGCCAGTCTTCGAAGCACGCGGCCACGCGGGCGGCGGAATCGGCGGAGCCGGCGAAAGCGTCGAGCATGGCGAGCTGGGCGCCGGCGGCAAACAGCATCTGCTGCTCGTGTTGTCCGTGGATGTCGCCCAGGAACGGCGCCAGGTCGCGGAGCAGCCCCACGGTGATGGGGCGGCTGCCGGCAAAGGCGCGCGACTTGCCTTCGGCCGAGATCTCTCGCTCGAGGATGAGTTCGCCGTCTTCGGCCTCGATGCCCGCGGATTCGAGGAGGCGCGTGAAGGCAGCCTCGCGGGGCACCTCGAAGACGCCCGAGATGCGGGCCCGCGCGGCGCCCGTCCGCACGGACTCCTGCGATGCGCGGCCGCCGAAGAGCAACCCGAGGGCGTCCACCACGATGGACTTCCCGCTGCCCGTCTCGCCGGTCAGCAGATTGAGGCCGGGTTCGAAGCGCACGTGCACGCGCTCGATTACGGCGTAGTTCTCGACGACCAACTCGAGGAGCATCGAGGAGATTATAGACCGTAACGCGTGCGGAATGGCGCGCGAGGGCAGCAGCGGGCGTCGGCGAGCGGACGGGTACAGCGTCGAGCACCCCGCCAAGCCCACGAATCCTCCAAAGGATCGACGGGCGGCGAGCGACGAGCGGCGCGCATCGGCGCGCCGTACAATGAACGCGTGGAGCAACCAAAGACCCATTCCCCCCTGGCTTATCTCAGCGACGAGATCGAATCCTGGCGTCAGGCGGGCACGCATCAGCGCTTGCGCGAGCTAGAGAGCGCCTGCGAGCCGGTGTGCCGCTTCGACGGCAAAGAGGTCATCAACCTGGCGTCGAACAACTATCTCGGGCTGGCCAATCATCCGGCCCTGGTCGAGGCCGCCATCGACGCCGCACGGCGCTACGGAGCGGGCTCGGGCGCCGTCCGCACCATCGCCGGCACCATGACCATTCACATGGAGCTCGAGCGCCGCATCGCCGCGTTCAAGAAGGTCGAGGCCTGCGTCGTCTTCCAGTCCGGCTTCGCCGCCAACGCGGGCACGGTCGCCGCCATCCTCACCCCCGAGGACCACATCGTCTCCGACGAGCTGAACCACGCCAGCATCATCGACGGCTGCCGCCTGTCGAAGGCCAAGATCCACGTCTTTCCCCACAAGGATGCCGCCGCCGCGGGCCGCATCCTGGGCGAGCTCGAAGCGCAGCCCGGCCGAAAGCTGCTCATCACCGACGGCGTCTTTTCGATGGATGGCGACATTGCGCCCCTGCCCGCCCTGGTCGAGGCCGCCCGCAGCCACGGCGCCATCATGATGATCGACGACGCGCATTCCTCCGGCGTGCTCGGCCACAACGGCCGCGGCACCGTCGATCACTACGGCTTGCACGGAGGCGTGGACATCCAGGTCGGGACGCTCTCGAAGGCCATCGGCGTGCTGGGCGGCTACGTCTGCGGAAGCCGCGACCTGATCGATTACCTGTACCACCGCGCGCGGCCGTTTCTGTTTTCGACCTCGCATCCGCCCTCGGTGGCCGCTTCCTGCCTGGCCGCCTTCGACATTCTCGAACGGGAGCCCGAGCGCATCGAGCGGCTCTGGGAGAACACGCGCTACTTCAAGGCCGCGCTGGCGGCGGCCGGCTTCGACACCGGCGCGAGCGAGACTCCCATCACGCCTATCATGGTGGGCGAGGCGAAAGTGGCGCACCAATTCTCCGCGGCCCTCTTTGAGGAGGGGCTTTTCTCGACCGGCATCGGCTTCCCCACGGTACCCAAAGGCAGGGCGCGCATCCGCACCATCGTCACGGCCGCGCACACCCGCGACGAGCTCGACCGCGCCATCGATATTCTGACTCGCGTCGCGCGCCGCATGGGCATCCTGGGCTAGCCCCGCGGCCGAGGCCGCGTCGGCGCTCGTGCCCACTCAGGCGTTTCTCGAGCCGCGCTAGGCTTTCTCCCCACTTCTGCCGGCGCCCGCGCGCTGTTAGGTTCGTACTGTCAGGTCTCGCCGGGCGTGCGAAGGAGAGCGGATGAAGCGACTGCTGTGGGCCTTCTGCAGTGGAGACCAGGGCCAGGACGTGATCGAGTATGCGCTGATGGCCGGTCTCGTAGCGATCGCGGCCGGAGCGCTGATGCCGAATGTCTCCAGTGCCCTGGTGACGGTATACAGCAAAATCGAATCCCTACTGGCCGACGCAGCCAGCTATTAGCCCTTCGACCGCACGATCCGTTTCGCCGGCTTGCTCACGCGCGCGGTTGCGTGCCGGCTCCGAAACGCAACTGTCTGGTTACTCCCGCCACGGCCCTGTGCGCCGCGTTGAGCGGGCCGCCGCGGGGAGGCCGACCCGCTGAGTCTCCATTCAACGCGCTCCGCCCGCTTTTCTGTGAGCTGTTTTCCTCCGCGGTTCTAAGCTTTCCCTCCGATTTTCCTTCCAGCCCGCGGCTGTTACTGTCAGAACGTCAGGCCACCGCTGGGCGCGAGAAGGAGAGAGCGCATGAAACAAGTGTTATCGACGTTCTGGATTGACGACCAGGCCCAAGATCTGATCGAGTACGCATTGATGGCCGGGTTCGTAGCTGTGGCCGCTGGCGCGATTATGCCAAATATCTCGACCAGCATCAGCACGGTTTTCAGCAAGATTCAGTCGTTGCTGGCCAACGCGGCATCTTAGGGGGCCAGCGCGCAGGCGCCCGTCTCGGTTACGGGCTCCTTTCCACTTAGTGGATGGGGGCGGGTTCAGCGGGCTGGAGCAGCCAACTGACCAGGTTACCTTCCTGGTCGAACTCCAGTGCACGCGGCTCGCCCACTTTTTCCAGTGCCGGATTCTGTTTCAGTTCCGGCCACAGGTTTTCGCTGAACGCGATCGTGCCTAGCTCCATCGTGTTCCGGATCCAGCCGATCGTGACCTCCGCCTGGTCGAACCGGCCCACGGTGGGCGCGATTTTCTCCAGACACTCGCGGTCCGTCGCGAAATGAATCGGAGTCCGGATCGCCGAGGGCGTCGAAGCCGTCAGCGAGTTGATGTGCGTGGGTTGCCAATCGATGCGCTCCACCAGGCGATCGGTGACCACGTCGGCCATCCCCAGCCCCACCCCGTTGTTGTAGGTCAGCGCGCTCAAGTCCCGCGCGAAGATCCGCTCGATGCGCGGCCAGTTCGGGCCACGGATTGTAGTGGCACTGGATCGACCGGTTGATCACCTTAGTGTCCATCCCCGCGCCGCTGATGTTCTTCCCGATCTCGTCCACGATCAGAATGTCGAGCTGCCGCACCGGAATCCGCCCCATCCACGACTTCGCCAGCGCCTGCAGCTCTTCCTCGCGCCGCTCCATGTTTTCGACCGGCACCGCTTCGAGCTTGGCCGTGTTGTGGTTGGCATCCTCCAGGATCGCCAAGCCCCCCAGGATCTTCCCCGAGGTCAGCACCTGCCGCCCCACGCTGCGGATCACCTGCTCCAGGCCCATGCGATAGGCGTGGGTGTGGTATCGCTGCGCGCCGGCGAACTTGCCCAGGCCGATGGCCATCATCTTGTATAGGCCGCTTTCGATCTTGCCGGAGAAGTCGGTGTGCCACTTCACGCGGCCCACCAGCATCACGCCATCGCTCTCGAAGGCGTTGCGATCCATGAATGTCTCGATGCCTTCGGGCGTGCGGCCCAGCGGCACCACTTCGATTGAGCTGATGACCGGGCAGCCCATTCCCGCCTCGTGGATGCCGTAGTGCGCCAGCACGTCCGCCTGGCCTTCCGCGGTGGCCGCGCCGTGGCTCCCCATGGCGGGGAAGAGGAAAGGCTGCATGCCAGCGTCCTTCCAATAATCGACCACCGTCCGGACGATGGTGGCGATGTTCGCGATGCCGCGGCTGCCGACGCCGATCGCGACGCGCGCGCCCGGCTTCAACCTCCCGGCGAAGGGCGCCTGGTGCAACTCATGGCGGACCGTGCCCGGAATATCCGCGATCCGGCGATCGGGAAAGTTCTGGCGGACCAGCAACATCTTAGAGAACGACATGGTTTGATTTTAGCGCTCCTGGCGCGTGGCGCACGCTTCGTGGGGCAGGACTCCGGAGGGACTTGCAAAATTAGTCACTCGACCGGCTGGTAGCACCGAACCGCGACCGTCAGGGAGCGGAACGGGCCGCCGATTGACATCTGCTTGAGGGGGTCCACTCGCTCACGCTCGTGGTTCGGTGCAGTGTCGCGGACTTTCGCAAGTCCCTCTCCAGTCCTGCGGCCGGTGTCCACACCGGCCTCCGTGCGGTTCATGAAACGATGGAAGCCGGACGTGGACGTCCGGCGCAGCCTTACTCCACTGCGAATGCTGCCTCCAACGGCAGATTCACCGAGGAGTCGCCCACGTGGATGACGAACTTCCCCGCATCCACCGTCCAGTCGTGCTTGCCGATATCCCAATAGGCGAAGGACCGCCGGTCGAGCGGGATGGACACCTGCTTGGTCTCGCCCGGTGCGAGTTCGACTCGCGCGAATCCCTTCAGCTCCTCGAACGGCCGTTTCACCTTGGCTCCCGGCTCGCTGACGTAGACCTGCGCCACCTCGGCGCCGGCCCGGCTGCCGGTGTTTTTCACGTCGAAGGTCACCGTCGCCTCGGCCTTCGCCGCCCCCGGCGTCACCTTCAGATTGCTGAACGCGAACGTGGTGTAGGAAAGGCCGAAGCCGAAGGGGTAGAGCGGCTGCGTCCGGTCCGGCGAGTAATGGCGGTAGCCCACGAAAACCCCTTCCGTGTACTTCACGTTCAGGGTGTCTTTCTCCGGGCCGTAATTCTTGTACGCCGGGTTGTCCTCGAGGTGCTTCTCGAAGGTGATGGGCAGCTTGCCCGAAGGATTCACCTCGCCGAACAGCACCCGAGGCAGCGCCCGCCCTGCCTCCTGCCCGCCGTACCAGGTGTGCAGGAACACCGGTGTCCGGTCGAGCCACTGGTTGGTGTCCACTCCGCCGCCGGCCGTGAGCACCACGATGGTCTTCGGATTCGCCGCCGTCACCAGTTGGATGAGCTCGTCCTGACCGGTCGGGAGCCGCCAGGTGCGGTCATGACCTTCCGATTCCGTGCTCGGCTCGAACCCGATGGACACCACGGCGACATCCGCCATGGCGGCAATCTTCGCAGCGTCGGGCTCGATCAGATCGGCCGTCGGCAGAGCCGTGAAGCACACCGTGGGCCGGTTGGTAGAAGCGAAGTATTCCAGCCGTACGGCGACCGCCTTGCCCGCCTGCAGGTCGAGGTCATAGTCGCCGGGGCTCTGGCCATCGCGCTGCGCCTGGTCAACGGCCAGTTTGTCGTCCACGTACAGCTTGTAGGAATCGCTGCCCGCCGCGGCCACGATGAACCGCTGCCTTCCGGACTTCTTCGGGATGTAATAGCCGGACCAGCGGACGGCGATCCTATCCGGCCGCACCCCTCCCCACATGTTGATGGGCCAGGCGAACACGCGGCGCACCGTGGACACCTTCGTCGCGGCGCCTTCGATTTTGCCGCCCGCAAACAGCTCTTCCTTGAGGCCCGGCGTGGCGTTCTTCTCGTCGGTCGAAAAGTCCGCCGCGGCTCTGAGGATCTCGCGCAGCGGCCTCACGCCCTGGCTCCAGGTCACCTTGGCGCTGCCCTGCAGTGCGTCGCTCAGCCCCGTAACGAAACTCACCGGCGCGAACGCCGTGACCTCGGCGCTGCCTCCGCCCGACACCCGGGCCGGCCAGGCGTCCGGACCGATCACCGCGATCGAGTGAACCCTGCTCTTATCGAGCGGCAGCAGGTTGCCTTGGTTCTTCAGCAGCACGACGTTCTTCTCAGCCGATTCGAGAGCCACCTCGCGGGACTCCTGGCTGTAGCGCGGAATGCCGTAGTCGGTCTGCTCGCGATCCAGCGGGCCGAACTCGAGCAAGGTTCTCAGAATGCGCCGCACCTTATCGTCGATGGTCGCCTCCGACACCCTTCCGTACCTCACCGCGGGCAGCAACGTGTCCCTGGTCATGAACTCGGCGTCCGGCATCTCAAGGTCGAGCCCGCCGTTGGCCGCACGAATGCCGTCGTGGGTGGCGCTCCAGTCCGACATCAGAATGCCGCGGAAGCCCCACTCCTGCTTGAGCACCTGGATGTTCAAGTAGCGGCTCTCGGTGGCGTGCTGGCCGTTGATCAGGTTGTAGGAGTTCATCACCGCTCCCACATGGCCTACCTTGACCGCCGCCTCGAACACCGGCAGATAGATCTCGCGCAGCGTGCGTTCGTCGATCACCGAGTTCAAATGGTTCCGGTCGAGATCGGAGTTGTTCGCCGCGTAGTGCTTCACTGTGGCGATCACACCCTGGCTCTGCACGCCCTGTATGTAAGCCGCCGCGATGCGCCCCGCCAGCCACGGGTCTTCGCCGAAGTACTCGAAGTTGCGGCCGTTCAGCGGCGTCCGATAGATGTTGACGCCAGGCCCCAGCAGGAAGCTGACGCCGCGCGAGCGCGCATCCCGCCCCAGCGACACGCCGACCCGCTTGGCCAGTTCGGTGTCCCACGACGCCGTCAGGCCGATGCCGGCCGCGTACCCCGTCGTGGGTCCCCAGGTGCGCACGCCCATCGGCCCGTCGGACATCTTGAACCGGGGCAGGTTGATGGGCGGCATCTCGCGGGTGAACATCTCGTCCACGCCGCCGATCAGATCGATCTTCTGTTCCAGGCTCAGCTTGCCGAGCATGGTTTCGACCTTTTGGTCGGTCTGCGCTACCGCAGCGCCCGCCAGAACCGTCAGGCATACGAGACTACGTAAGGAAGAGAGAGACATGGTTATTGACCCGACCCCCAGTATATCCGTCCGCCTCCCTCTATAATCTGAAGTGGAGAACCCCATGAAGCCTCTCTTGTTGATCTTCGCCCTGGCGACCGCCGCCCTCGCCCAGCAGAAACCGCCCGAGGAAAAGCCGACGCCCACGCCCACGCCGCACCCGACGGCGACTCCGCATCCGGAGCACGTGACCCCCCCGGGCGAATCCAAGGATCTGCACTTCGACATGACGGAGGTGCCGCCGGTGGTCACGCATCACCAGGTCCAGGTCGCCGGCAAGACCATTCACTACACCGCCACCGTGGGACACCTGCCCATCAAGGACGCCGCCGGCACCACGGACGCGCTGATGTTCTACGTGGCGTACACGCTCGATGGCGCCAGCCCCGGCGAGCGCCCCCTGACCTTCGCGTTCAACGGCGGCCCCGGCTCGGCCTCCATCTGGCTCCACATGGGCGTTCTGGGCCCCCGCAAGGTCGTACTCGAAAAGGAGGGCTTCCTGCCTGCCGCGCCCTACCGGCTCGAGGACAACGCCAGCACCCTGCTCGACAAGTCCGACCTGGTGCTGGTGGACGCCATCGGCACCGGCTTCAGCCGCCCCTCCTCCGTCGCCACGGGCAAGAAGTTCTGGGGCGTGGAGGGGGACATCGATTCGTTCGGGGAATTCATCCGCCTCTACATCACCCGCAATGAGCGCTGGTCGTCTCCGCTGTTCCTGCTCGGCGAGAGCTACGGCACCACGCGTGCGGCCGGTATCTCGAATCACCTGGCGGAGCGCGGCATCTCGTTCAACGGCATCGTGCTGCTCTCGACCGTGCTGAGCTTCGAGACGCTCGAGTCCAACAAAACCAATGACCTCCCCTACCCGCTGATCCTACCCTCCTACGCGATGATCGCGGCGTATCATCATAAGCTCGCGCCCGAGCTGGCCGCGAACCCGGCGCAACTACGGAAAGAAGTGGAGCAGTGGGCCTCGCGGGATTACAGCCTCGCCCTGGCCAAAGGCGACTCGCTCACGCCCGCGGAGCGGCAGGCCGTGATCGACGGCCTGGCCCGCTACACCGGGCTGAGCAAGGAGTTCCTCGACGAGAGCAACCTGCGCGTCGATGTGCGGGGCTTCACGCACCGGCTGCTAGCCGATCGGAAACTCCGCGTCGGCCGCCTCGACGGCCGCTTCACGGGCCCAGACCCGCAGGGCTTCGAGGATACGCCTTTCTACGACCCCACCATCAGCGTGCAGCCGGCCTTCACCTCAGTATTCAACGACTACATCCGCCGCGAACTCGGCTACAAGACCGACATGCCTTACTACGTAATGGCCCACGAAGCCTGGGGGCGGGCATTTGAATGGAACTGGGGATCCGGCATCGGGGGCTTCCCCGATACGGCCACCGCCCTCCGCCAGGCGTTGGTCAAGAACCGCCACCTGAAAGTCCTGGTCATCGAGGGCTACTACGACCTGGCGACTCCCTATTACGCGGTGAACTACTCCATGGACCATCTGGATCTGCCCGCCGACTACCGCAAGAACATTTCTTATGTCACCGATCCGGCGGGGCACATGGTCTATCTGGATTCACCCTCGCTGGTCAAGATGAAGTCCGACGTCGCCGGCTTCATCGACGCCAGCGTGCCGAAGCAGTAGCTTGGGCGGCCCATAATCGCTAGGCTGGCGATGTGCAGCTTTTGTGGCGCAGGCACTCTTGCCTGCCGCCTCGACACTCATGTCGAGGCGCTCTTTTTACGTCGAGAAGAGTCCCGACGCTGCGACTGGGAGTCTGCGCCACGGCCTGACTCCTCGGCAGCCGTTAAGTTAGCGCATATGGGGTCCGCCCCACACTCGCGTGTGCGACGGCCGGATCAGGCGTAGATGCCGCGCAGCTTGATGGCGAAGGCCACGCGGTCGAGCGCCAGCATGTAGGCCGCGATGCGGTTGTTGACGCTGTGCTTCTCCGCGTAATCCACCACGCGGCCGAAGTTCTCGACCATGATTTCCTCGAGGCGCTGGTTCACCAGGTCTTCGTTCCAGAAGAAGCCCTGGCGGTCCTGCACCCACTCGAAGTAGGATACGGTGACGCCGCCGGCGTTGGCCAGAATGTCCGGGATGACGAAGACGCCGTTGGCGGCCAGCATCTGGTCGGCGACGGGAGTGGTGGGGCCGTTGGCGCCCTCGCACAGAATCCGGGCGCGGATGCGCGAGGCATTCCGCGAGGTGACGACATTCTCGCGGGCGGCCGGCATCAGGACGTCGCAGTCGAGGAACATCGCCTCGGCCGGGTCGATGGCTTCCGCCCCGGGGAAGCCGACAACCGATCCGGTCTCCTTGCGGTGCTCCAGCAGGGCGGCGATGTCGAGTCCGTGCGGATTGTAGACCGCGCCGTCGAACTCAATGATGGAGACGATCCTGTAACCGGCGCGCGCCATGAGCTTGGCGGCCATCCCGCCGACGTTACCGAAACCCTGAATCACCACGCGCGCATCGGCCGGGTCGATACCGAGCCTCTTCAATGCCTCGCGGGCGACGAACAGGCAGCCGCGGCCGGTGGCCTCGGGGCGCCCGCGCGATCCGCCCAGGTCGAGCGGCTTACCCGTCACCACGGCGGTCACGGTTCGGCCGACGTGCATGGAGTAGGTGTCCATGATCCAGGCCATGGTCTGATCGTTGGTGTTCATGTCGGGCGCGGGCACGTCGCGCTCGGGCCCGATCAACGGCAGAATCTCGGCGGTGTACCTCCGCGTGATGCGCTCGAGTTCGAAATCGGAGAGCACTTTGGGATCGCAGATCACGCCGCCTTTGGCGCCGCCGAAGGGAATGTTCACTACCGCGCACTTCCAGGTCATCCACGCCGCTAGCGCGCGGATCTCGTCGAGCGTGACGTCGGGGGCGAAGCGGACGCCGCCCTTGGCGGGGCCGCGGGCGATCGAATGCTGGACGCGATAACCGGTGAAGACTTCCAGGCGTCCATCATCCAACGATACCGGGATGTGAACCGTAAGTTCCTTGGCGGGTGTGCGCAGTACCTTGGCGAGACCTTCGTCGAGGCCCAACCGGTTGGCGGCCTCATCGAATCTGGCTTCGGCGGCCAGCCACGTGTTCAGCTCCTGTTCGAGACTGTCCGTGACGGCAATCGTGGTAGTCGGCTCCATGCGAGCTCTTCCTCCTGTACGGTGGCGCGCCGCAATCACGCGGGTTTGCCGGTAGGCGAATTCCCGCGGCGGCAGCTCCCGGAGCCATTATGGCACTGGGCGGTGAGGCGGGTGGGGACGGGTGGCCAAGCGGGTGGGGACGGGTGGCCAAGCGGGTGGGGACTGGTGGCCAGGCGGGTGGGGACGGGTGGTGTCCGGCAAGGGGCGAGTCAGGGGCCTGCCCTCCCGCTTCAGCGCGATAATGACAGGCGAGGGGCAACATGGCCACTGAAATCGTCGTTAACGGAGTCCGCCACGCGGTGGACGCCGAGCCCGACACGCCGCTGCTCAGCGTCTTGCGCGATGACCTCGATCTCACCGGCACCAAGTACGGCTGCGGCGAGGGACAGTGCGGCGCCTGCACCGTGCTGATCGACGGCGCGCCCGCGCATTCCTGCATCACGCGGCTTTCTTCGGTCGCGGGCAAGCGCATCACCACCATCGAAGGTCTCGCCGCGGGCGGCCGCCTCCACCCGGTGCAGGAGGCGTTTCTCGAGGCCGGCGCGATGCAGTGCGGATACTGCACCGCCGGAATGATCGTGGCCAGCGCCGGCCTCCTCGGCAGTAACCCCGACCCCAGCGAGGCCCAGATCAAGCAGGCGCTCGAAGGCAATGTCTGCCGCTGCGGCACCTACCCGCGCATCGTGGCCGCGGTGCGCCACGCCGCGAGAACAACGCCCGCGCGCAGCGGAGGCCCCCATGCTTGACCGGCGGGAGTTCATAGGAACCGTCGGCGGCGGCATCGTCGTGCTGCTGGTTGCCGAGGGCGCTGCCGCCCAGCAGCGGACCGACGCCGCGCACAACCCCTATCCACCCGAGCTCGACGCCTGGCTACACATCGACGAAACCGGCGCCGTCACGGTCTTCACCGGGAAGGTAGAGGTTGGCCAGGGCGTCCGCGCGTCGCTGGCGCAGGCGGTCGCGGAAGAGCTTCGCACGCCCGTCGCCGGAGTCCGCCTGGTGATGGGCGACACCGCGCTCACGGCTTACGACATGGGCACCTTCGGAAGCCGCTCCACGCCTTACATGGCTCCGCAGTTGCGCAAGGCCGGAGCCACGGCGCGCGAGCTTCTGATCGATCTCGCGGCCGAGAAGTGGAGCGCCGACCGCGCCACGCTCGTGGCATCCGGCGGCGCGGTTGCGGATCCGAAGACCGGCCAGTCCCTCACCTACGGCGCGCTGGCGGCAGGGCGGAAGCTGGTCCGCGCCATCCCCGGCGACATCGCGCTCACGCCCGCGGACCAGTGGAAAATTCTCGGTACGCCGGTCCCCAAGGCGAACGCAACGGCGATCGTGACGGGCCAGCACCACTACCCCTCCGACGTGACGCGCCCCGGAATGCTTCACGGCAAGATCGTGCGGCCGGCTTCCTTCGGTGCGAAACTCGCCTCCGCGGAAATGTCGAAGGCCGAGGCGATGCCCGGCGTGAAGGTGGTGCGCGATGGCGACTTCCTGGGCGTGATCGCGCCCCATCCGCGCATCGCCGCCCGCGCCGCCGCTGCGATTTCGGCCCAGTGGACCGAGGTCCCGCAGCCCTCCAATTCCGATCTCTTCGACTACCTGAGGCACAACCTGGAGGGCACGGCGCGGCCCGAAGTCGAGCACGGCTCCGTCGAAAAGGCGCTATCGGAGGCCGAGGTGAAGCTGGCCGAGACCTACACCGTGGCCTACATCGCGCATTGCCCGCTCGAGCCGCGCGCCGCCGTCGCCGAATGGAACGACGGAGACGTCACGGTCTGGACCGGATCTCAGCGGCCCTTTGGCGTGCGCTCCGAGTTGGCGACCGAGTTCGGAATCCCGGAGGAGCGCGTGCACGTCATCGTCCCCGATACCGGTTCGGGCTACGGCGGCAAGCACTCCGGCGACGCCGCACGCGAGGCGGCGCGCCTGTCCAAAGCGGCGGGAAAGCCCGTGAAGGTGGTCTGGACCCGGCAGGAAGAGTTCACCTGGGCCTACTTCCGTCCCGCCGGGGTCATCGAGATTCACGGCGCCGCAACCAAGGCCGGCACCATCACCGCTTGGGAGTTTCTCAACATCAACTCCGGACCGGCCGCGCTGCGCCACGCCTACGACATTCCCAACCAGCGGATCACGTTCCAGCCCGCGCGCTCGCCGCTGCGCCAGGGCTCGTACCGTTCGCTCGCCGCTGCCGCGAATACGTTCGCGCGCGAGACAGCCATCGACGAACTGGCGCACGCCGTGGGCGCCGATCCCCTCGAGTTCCGCCTCAAGAATACGAAGGACGAACGGTTCCGCGCCGTGCTCAAGGCCGCCGCCGAGCGCTTCGGTTGGGGCAAGGGAAAGGGATGCGGAATCGCAGCCGGATGGGACAAGGCCGGCTACGTGGCCACCTGCGCGGCCGTCTCCATCGTGGACGGCAAAGTGCGCGTGGATCGCATCGTCGAAGCCTTCGAGTGCGGCGCCATCGTCAACCCGGACGGCCTGGAGAACCAAGTGACCGGCGCGATCATTCAAGGTCTGGGCGGAGCGCTCTTCGAGGCCATCGAGTTCGCCAACGGCCGAATTCTCAACAGCCGCCTGGCGCGCTACCGAGTCCCGCGCCAGAGCGACGTCCCGCCCATCGAGACCGTACTGCTCAACCGCAAGGACCTGCCCTCGGCCGGCGCTGGCGAGACGGGCATCATAGGAATTGCCCCCGCCATCGGAAACGCCATCTTCTCTGCCACCGGCACGCGCCTGCGGTCACTGCCCCTTAGAGGCACCGAGCCGCGACCGTGAGGGAGCGGACCCCTCAGTCCCAGTTCTTGATCTTCGGCCAGATGTCTTTCAGGTTCCACTTCAACCCGCGGCAGTAGTACACGTCGAAGTGCTCGTAAGGCATCGAGTACGGGTGCTCGACATGGGCCACCTTCTCAACCGAGGTGTAATAGCGCTCCAGGTCGGCCTGCCTGCCCTGCATCACGATCATGCTCTCGCCCGTGTAGTCGCGCGGCCCCCACAGGAAATAGCTCTGGTGCGCGCTGATGGCTCGCGGCAGCCCGTACTTCGGGCCGAAGTGGTCGATGGCCCCGGCCTGTCCGTAGTTCTGGCCGAAGATCGCGGTTTTGGCTCGCACCTCCGCCGGCAGACTGTAGTAGACGCGCGCCACCGTGGCGGTCATTTCCTCCCAGCCGAACTGGTCGGCGAAGAGTTGGGGCAAGGGGCCGAGCCTGTGCTGTTCGATCCGTGGCTGGTCATAGTGGATCGCCTTGACGTAACGGATGTACGTCTCGGGCGGCAGCACGGGGAGGAACAACGGTGCCGCCAGGGCCGCGAGCGCCACCATCAACGCGCACCATGCCGGCTTGACCCATTGCAGCCTCGGGCGCGCCAGCCAGCGTTCCCATTGCACTCCGCCCGCGGCCAGCAGCAGCGGGAAGGCCGGCCACAGGTAGTACGTTCGCGGATTCAGGAGCATGATCAAGACTGCCGTAATCAGCCAGGCCCATCCCAGAGCGCGGTACGGCTTGCCCTCCGCCGTGAAGAAGTAATACCACAGCCCTGCCAGCCAGATGGGCAGCGTCGGAGGCAGCATCGAGAGGATCTGCTGGGCCAAGAACGACAGCGGCGACAGCGGTACGTTGCGTCCCGAGCGGCGGATGTTCGCCTGAAGCTCCAGGAACGGGAAATGGTGCTGGATGTTCCACCACAGGTTCGGCAGGAAGATCAGAAATGCGATCAGGCCCGCCAGCCAGATCCACCGTGCGCGAAACGCCTTGCGCTCCGGTGTCAGAAGGACGCCGGCGATGAGCGCGAAACCGAACGTGAGCATGGAGTGCTTGTTCTCCAGTCCCACGCCTGCCAGCACGCCGAACCACAGCCACAGTCTCTGGTCGCCGGTCTTGACGATGCGGACGAGCGCGTAGGCGCAGCCGACCCAGAACAGCGGCTCGAAGGAGTTCATCGTGAACAGATTGTCCAGCGCGAGAAAGCCCGGCGCCACCAGCGCCGCCAGGGCCGCGAATCCCTGAGCGAAGCGCCCGCCGCCCAGCTCGCGCGCCAGCAGGCCGGTCAGCAGGACCATGCCGGCGCCGGCCACAGCCGGGAGCAATCGGAGCGCGGGCAGGGAATCGCCCAGGACGTGCCGCACGGCCCACGCGACCAGGGCGATGAGCGGCGGCTGATCCACGTAGCCCCAGGCCAGGTGCTGCCCGCACGCCATGTAATAGAGCTCGTCGACGAAATAACCGTAGTGCCGGCCGGCATAAAGATGAACCAGCAGCTTCACGGCTGCGATAACGGCCACCACCATCCCCGAGCCCAACAACCACGGCCTCGCGCTCTCGTCGCTCGACGTGCCCATAGAGTATCCAGCTTCGCACGTAGCCGCGGCAGTCAGCTAGCACCGAAACCGCGACCGTGAGGGAGCGGACTGTCTAGGACCGTCGCCGCTTGCTGACGCGCGCGGTTCGGTGCTGCTGTGCGTGGGAGCTACCCCGGCAACGTCTTGGCGATGTCGTTGTAGATCACGAACGCCATGATCGCCATCAGGAAGACGAAGCCCAGCTTGAAGAGCGTCTCTTTGACGCGCAGGCTGAGGTCGCGCCGGATGACCATCTCGACCAGCAGCAGCAGGATCACGCCGCCGTCCAGGATCGGGATGGGCAGCAGGTTGATGACCGCCAGGTTGAGGCTCACCATCGCCATAAGCGCCAGGAACGGCAGCAGTCCTTCCCGCGCCGCTTCGCCGGCGTAGTGCGCGATGCCGATAGGGCCGCTGATCGACTTGGGCGACATGCGGTGCTCGGCGATCCCCTTGAGGAACTGGAAAATGAGCGTCGCGCTCTTCACGTTCTGCCGGACGGATTCGCCCAGCGCCTGCGGGAAGGGGAGCTCGGTCATCACCACCCGGTAATCCGGATAGACGCCGATCATCCAGCGTCCTGGCCCACCTTCCTTGCTGAAGATCGGCTGCACGGACACCGAGTAGGTGCGGCCATCGCGCCGGTATTCGAGGGCCACCGGCTTGCCGTCGGCGGCTTCGACGATCCGGTGCAGGCCATCGGTTGAGCGCAGCGGCTGGCCGTTGGCGCGCAGCAGGATGTCGCCCTTGCGGAGGTCCGCTTTCTGGGCGGGCATGCCCGGCGACAACTCCGCGATCTCAATCTCGCCCTGCGGCTGCCAGCCGGCGGTGCCCAATCCCGAGTGCTCGTCCAGCTTGGGAACCACGGTAGTCCAGAACTCGCGTCCGGCGCGGTCGATTCGCACCGCCAGCGGATGGTTCGCGTTCGAGACTTCCTTGATTGTGATGTCTTCCCAGGACGGCCGTTGCTGGTCGTCGATGGTCACGATGCGGTCGCCTTCGCGGATTCCCGCCTTCGCAGCCGGAGTGTTCGGGGCCACGAAGCCGACGATCCCTTCCTGCGCCGAAGGCGGCGTCTTGGGGTACCGCACCATGTACATCCCGGTCAGCAGCGCCACCGCCAGCACCATGTTCATGGCGGGCCCGGCGAACGCGATAATCAACCGCTGCCAGCGGGGCTTGGCCAGGAAGGCGCGCGGGTCGTTGACGTTCTCGTCGGTCGGCTGCTCGCCCGCCATCTTCACGTAGCCGCCGAACAGAATCGCCGAGAAACGGAAATCGGTTTCGCCCCGCTTGAATCCGAACAGGCGAGGGCCGAAACCGAAACTGAACACCTCGATCCGCACGTCGAACGATCGTGCGGCCCAATAGTGGCCGGCCTCATGAACGAGAATCATGACTCCGATGAGCACCAGGAGCCAGGCGAAGTTTTCGAAGCCAATCATAGTTCAGACCTTGACCAGCGGACGATGCGCCCGGGCCGCGACACCCCGGGCAACCGTGCGCGATTCCTCATCGATCTCCAGCACTTCGGCGATGGACCTCGGGCGGCGGGAGGGAACCTGCGCGAGGGTTTCTTCAACCACCTCTGCAATTCCGGGGAACGAGATACGGCCATCGAGGAATGCGCTCACGGCAACCTCATCGGCAGCATTCAGCGTGCATGTAGCCGAACCTCCGGTCTCCTGCGCCTGATACGACAGCTTAAGCAGGCGGAACTTCTCGAGGTCGGGCGGAAAGAAGTCCCAGTGGCGCTCGACGCTCCAATCCAGCCTCGGTACCGGACCCGGCTCGCGGGCGGGATAGGTGAGGGCGTACTGGATCGGCATGCGCATGTCGGTCGCCGACACCTGGGCCACGACGCTGCCGTCCGTGAATTCAACCATGGCGTGAACTGAGGACTGCGGGTGGATGGCCACCTCGATCTCCGACGGCGTCAGGCCGAACAGCCAGCAAGCCTCGATCACCTCGAATCCCTTATTCATCATGGTAGCGGAGTCGATGGTGATCCGTTTCCCCATCTTCCAGGTGGGGTGGTTGAGTGCCCGAGCGGGAGTGATTTGGGCGAACTCGCTGGCCGGCGTCTGGCGAAACGGCCCGCCGGAGGCCGTCAGGATGATCCGGGCCACCTCGCTCCGCTTGCCTGCCCTCAGACATTGATGCACGCCGTTGTGCTCGCTATCGACCGGAATCAACTCGGTGCCCGACGCCTGCGCCGCCTGGGTCACCAACTCTCCGCTTGCGACCAGCACTTCCTTGTTCGCCAGCCCGACGGTCTTTCCAAGCCGGACCGCCTCGTAGGTGGCTTCCAGACCCGCCACGCCCACGATGGCCGACATCACGAAGTTCACTTCGGGCGCCGATGCCGCCCTGACCCGGGCCTGCGCGCCAAACTCAAGTTCGGGCCAGTCGGACCGGGCTAAACCCGAGTCCCGTAACCTATCTGTTAGACTCTCGCGGACCTGTTCCGTTTCAACAACCGCGAGACGGGGGCGGAATTCCCGAATCTGCTCCGAGAGGAGCGCGGCGTTCTGGCCGGCCACCAGGGCGAAGACGCGGCAATCCTGCCGGCGCCTCAAAACGTCCAGGGTGTTGCAGCCGATCGAGCCTGTGGAACCGAGAATAGTGAGATTCTTCATTGCTGCCAGCGCAGCGCAGTATTAAGGATCATAACATGCCGCCCGCGCCGGAGCCATCCAATGAAGTACTGTTTCTCTTGGGGAAGAATCCTCTTTTTTAGGGGTGCCGGGGAGGATTGCTTCAGGGGTCTTTTATTTAGAGGTTAGTCTCGCTTTGGTGGGAGTTGCCTCCCCGGCCTATTCCAATAATAGAATATCTCTCGGCGGATTGCAACAGAATTCTGTATTTTTTGGAAGTCCCCTTCAGCGACGCTTGACCTCAACCCCGGACTCCGTCTCTAACACCTTGATTGTAGAGCAGATGTCTTCATCTCCCAGGCCAGCGTCCAAAGCGGCATGAAACATCCGTTCGGTCACAGGGGTCAGCCGGAGGGGTACTTTGATGTCTTTCGCAGCCTCCAGCATCAGCTCAATATCCTTGTGCATCCATTTTACGGAGAAGTTGGTCTCAAAATTGCGGTCAAGGACGTAGGGCGCCTTGAAGGAGATCAGGCCCGAGCGGGCGGCGCTGTTGTTGAGGATCTCGAGCATCAGCGCGGGATCGACGCCCGCCTTCGTGCTCAGTACCATACCTTCGTTAAACGCCTGCAAGAGATTGGAAAGAACCAGGTTCTGGGTAAGCTTGGCGGCAAGGCCCTGGCCCGGTCCGCCGCAGTAGTAAAGCTGCTTCCCCATGGGCTCGAAATACGGCCGAACGTGCTCGAAGACCTTCTGGTCGCCGCCGACCATGAAGGTGAGGGTGCCCTTCTCGGCGCCGGGCTTCGATCCCGTGCAGGGGGCATCCAGGAAGCGGATGCGTCGCTTGGCCAACTCCTCGCCCATGGCCCGGCTGCGGGAAGGCGAGACGGTGCTCGCGTCCACCACGACCAGTCCCTCACGGCCGCCGGCCGCAAGTCCTTCCTTGCCCAGGACCACTTCCTCGGACATGGCCGTGTTGCCCACGCACAGGAACGCGCACTCGGCGAACTCGGCCACCTGGCGGGGCGTCTCGCAGAAAACGCCCTTCTCGCCGGCGGCGAGCTCCCGCGCCTTGGCGGCAGTGTGCGACCAGACCGCGACTTCGTGCCCGGCGCGGAGCAGGTTGCGCGCCATCGGATAGCCCATAATGCCCAGACCGAGGAAGCCAAGCTTTGCCATATTTTCAAAGTAGCAGAAACCGCCGGCTATCACGTCGCCCGTCAGCAGAATCGGGGCCGGGCGGTAATCGCGGGCGCTCCCGGCGGTCGAATCGGCCGCGAAGCGCCCGAAGTCCACGGGCGATCGCGGGCGGTCCTCCGGGTCTCCGCGCTTCGCCCGACAACGAATCCGGCCGCGAAGCGCCCGATAGCCGTCGACGGCGGCTCGACAGCTCGATAGCTCGGCAGCTGATCGGTGCGACGGAGGCCGACAAGCGACGAGCGGCACTCGCCAGCGGCCCCAACGAGCAACGGGCGGCGCGCCGCACCGCGCGCCGATGTACGATTGAGACAATGCCTGCCACGATGAAAGCATTGGTGAAGAGCAAGCGCGAGCCGGGGTTGTGGCTCGAAGAGGTGCCCATCCCCGAGATCGGCATCAACGACGTTCTCATTCACGTGGACCGCACCGCGATCTGCGGCACCGACGTTCACATCTACGATTGGGACGAATGGGCGCAGAAAACCATTCCTGTGCCCATGGCGATCGGCCACGAGTTCGTCGGCGAGGTTGCTCAGACCGGATCGAACGTGGCCGACTTCTTCCCCGGCGACCTAGTCAGCGGAGAGGGGCACGTGGTCTGCGGCCAGTGCCGGAACTGCCTGGCCGGCCGCCGCCACCTGTGCGCGCGGGCCATGGGCGTGGGAGTGAATCGCCCCGGCGCCTTCGCCGAATACGTCGCCATCCCCATGGCCAACGTGTGGCACCACCATGCGGGCGTGAGCCGCGACATCGCCTGCATCTTCGATCCGTTCGGCAACGCGGTGCACACCGCGCTTTCGTTTCCGGTGCTGGGCGAGGACGTGCTCATCACCGGCGCCGGCCCCATCGGGATGATGGCCGCGGCCGTGGTGCGTCACGCCGGCGCGCGATTCGTGGTGATCACCGACGTCAATCCCCGGCGGCTGGAACTGGCCATGCAGTTCGGCGTCTCGCAGGCCGTGGACACGCGGACCACGCCGCTGGCCGAGGTGCAGAAGGAACTGGGCATGCTCGAGGGCTTCGACGTGGGCCTGGAGATGTCGGGCAGCGAGTCTGCGTTGCGCGAGATGATCGGCAACATGTCGCACGGCGGGAAGATCGCCGTGCTCGGCATTCCGCCGCGGCAGATGTGCGTAGACTGGAACAAGATCATCTTCAACATGCTCACCATCAAGGGCATCTACGGCCGGGAGATGTACGAGACCTGGTACAAGATGACGGTAATGCTTCAATCGGGGCTAGATCTGAGCCCCGTCATCACGCATCGCTTCCCCTACACCGAATTCGAAATGGGGTTCGAGGCGATGCGCTCCGGCAACGCGGCCAAGGTGATTCTGGAGTGGAAGTAGTGTGGCCGAGGACGGTCCGCTCGCTGACGCTCGCGGTTCGGTGCTGCTGGCGCCAAGGATGGCTCGCACCGAACCGCGACCGTAGGAGCGGACCGCTCGCTGGCGCCAAGGGAAGGCTCTGACCATGCGCGCGATCCTGTGCTCGATGTTGCTCTGCGCTTCTGCGTGGGCGGCGGCGCCCTACGACTCGGTGAATCCGTTCATCGGCACCGCGGCCGACGGGAATACTTTCCCCGCGGCTACGCTGCCCTTCGGCATGATGCAGTGGGGACCGGACACGCGCCCCGACGGCTGGTATCACTACGACGACAAGTCGATCCGCGGTTTCAGCCTCACACACATCAGCGGCGCGGGTTGCCCGATCTACGCCGACGTGCCCATCCTGCCGGGGAAGGGCGAGCCGCTGCCGCTTGATCACGCGCGGGAGGAGGCGCATCCGGGTTACTACGCCATCGCCTTTGCCGACGGAATGCGCGTGGAACTCACCACCACGGCCCGCGCCGGCATTGGGCGATTCACGTTTCCGGCGGGCGCAACCCCCACGCTCAACCTGGATCCCGCAGGTAGCGCGACCCAGCGAAAGCAGGACTCCGCGACGCTCGAGGTGCGGGCCAAGGACGCTGTGTCCGGCGTCGTGCGCAGCGGCGGCTTTTGCGGGACGGAAGACAAATATACCCTGTATTTCGTGATCCACTTCAGCCAGCCCGTTCAGGCCTACAACCGCTGGACCGGTCACGCCGGCGGAGGTTCAGTCACGTTCGACCCCAGCGCAAATCCGCTTCTGGTGAAGGTGGGGCTCTCGTTCGTCGGTATCGCCAACGCGGAAGTGAACCTGAACACGGAGATTCCCGGATGGGACTTCGATGCCGTCCACGCCCGGGCGAAGGCCGTCTGGAGCGACGCCCTGGACCGCGTTTCGGTCGAGGGCGGCACGGCCGATCAGCGCACCATCTTCTACACCGCCGTCTACCACACGCTCCTGTCGCCGAACCTGTTTAGCGACTTTAATGGCGAGTATCGGGGCTTCGATGAGGTGGCGCACCGTCTGGAGTCGGGCCACGCCCAATACGCGAACTTCTCCGACTGGGACACCTACCGCAACACGGTGCAGTGGCATGCGCTGCTCTATCCAAGCCAGACGAGCGAGATGATGGAGTCGCTGGTGCACGACGCCGAGCAGAGCGGGTGGCTGCCGCGCTGGCCCGTAGCTAACGACGTCTCGTACGTGATGGGCGGCGACTCATCGGCCATTTTGCTGGCGAGCGCGCATGCCTTCGGGGCGCGTTCGTTCAACACCGCGTCCGCGCTCAAGTTTATGATCAAGGGCGCGACCGAGCCGGGCGTGGGACTGTACAGGAAGGCGGAGCGGCCGGGGCTGGCCGACTATCTGAAGCTCGGCTACGTGCCGCTGGGAGGAGAGGTCGGGGAATCCGCTGCGTCGGTGACGCTGGAGTATGCCAGCGCGGATTTCGCCGTCTCGCGCTTCGCCGCCGCGCTGGGCGACAAGGCCACCGCCGCGCGCCTGCTTCGGTCGGCGCAGAACTGGCGCAACCTGTTCGATCCGGAGACCCGCCTCATCCGCCCGCGCTCGAGCGACGGCAAGTGGCTGGACGGCTTTGACCCCGACCGCCTGGCGCCGCACCACACGACGTGGGACAAGACGAACCAGATCGGTTTCGAAGAGGGCTCGACCTGGCAGTACACCTGGATGATTCCGCACAATTACGCGGGGCTGTTCCGGGCGATGGGAGGGAATAAAGAAGTTCTTCCGAAACTGGACAAGTTTTTCGAGAAGGTCGTGGGTTGGGGCACTCCGAACTTCACGGTAGCCAACGAGCCCGATTTCGTCGCGCCCTACGCCTACCTGTGGGCCGGGGCGCCATGGAAGACGCAGGAGGTGGTGGACCGCATTCGCCGCGAAGCGTTCGGCACCACTCCCGGCGGCTTGCCGGGGAACGACGATCTCGGCGCCACTTCGGGAGTGTACGTCTGGAGCGCGCTGGGCATGTATCCGGTGATTCCCGGGGTGGGCGGGCTGGCGCTGGGGACGCCGCTGTTCCGGCACGCTACGATGCCGATGGGCGAGGGCCGCGACCTCGAGATCGTCTCGAGCGGCGAGGGGATCTACGTTCAGTCGGTGACGCTCAACGGCAAGCCGTATCCGAGCGCGTGGCTGCCGCTGGCTGCGCTGACCGCCCGGCGGAACCGGCTGGAGTTCGTGCTGGGAAAGCAGCCGAACAAGGAGTGGGCGACCGGAGCGGCCGAGCTCCCGCCTTCGTTCGACGTGCAATAGGCAGGCGACTACTCGCGCGCACGCACCTGGGCCAGACGCTGCGCGAGGGCCGGCGCGAGACCGGCTTCCATTTCGGCGGTGATCAGTCCGGCCTCGTCCAGATCCTTGAGATGCGCTTCGTCCTTGGCCCGGAAGCTTGTCAGCTTCATGCGGACCAGGTCTTCCAGCGGGATGAGCCGAACCCCTTTGATCCTCCGATAGGTCCCCAGTGCCGGCGCGGGTTCAGGATACTCCGGGCGGACCTTCTCGCCTGCGAAGACCAGGTGGACGGCGCTCTTGGCGGATGGCTTGCCCGCCTGCACGAGCATGTCGACCCCGGCCACGTGGCGATGCTGGAGACCGAACGGTTCCGCAGCCTTTGCGATCCTCTCCAGATCCTGGCGGCGTACGGCGATGTCGATGTCCTTCGTGAGGCGCCCAGCTTCGGGATCCGACTCCTCTATGTACAGGTAGGCAGCCAGCCCGCCGACGACCCGGTAGTCCAGGCCGGCGGAAGAGAAGATCTTCTCGACAAGTTCCGCCAGATCGAACAGTCGCTCCACACGGGCCTCGAAGAAAGTGTTTACGAACACGGCCATGGATCAGCCCTATTATCGCATCGCCGACGGGCCGGAGGTCCTGTGAGGCTTACTCTTCGCGGAGGGCGGCCATGGCTAAGCGCGGCAGCGCCCGGAGCCACGGCGGCCAGGAGCGCGGAGGCGGCGATCAGCGTGACGGGATCGTAGGGCTTGAGCCCGAACGGCTCGGAGTCGAGGCGCTACGCGCGCCGGCGTTCTCTTTCGAGGCGCTCCGCGAGAAAGACCTTGAGCAGGGACTGGTAGGGAACGTCCCGCTTATTGGCAAGCACCTTCAGATCTTCGATCATGGACACGGGCAGGCGCAGCGAGATAGTGCGAAGCGACGGTTTCAGATTGGGGAACCGGCGCTTTTGGGCGGCTTGCCAGTCGATGAAGTCAGTGGAATCGTATTGCGCCCAGAAGGCCCGTTCCTCCTCTTCGGAACGAAATTCAGGCACCTGTTTCTTTGTGCTTGCCATAGGACTCTTCCTCTCTGCGATTCATGTTTCGTGCCGAGATCACACGAATCAGCTTGCGTCGGACGGTGAAGGCCACAAACAAAGTCCGGCCGCGACTCGTCTGCCCGAGGGCGTAGTACCTCTTCTCGCGCTCCGAATGGCGGATATCCCCGCGAACGACCAGGGGCTGGTTGAAGAAAACGTCTTCGGCTTCCTCGGGAGTGACTTGATGCCGCTCCCAGTTCTTCTGAGCATTCGACTCGTCCCAGTCGAAGCCGGTGCAACCCTCCAGCGGGTCTCTTCGTGCCGCCACGATAGTCAGTATACGATAGACATATACAGGCCGGCACCGTTGCCTCGGCGCGAAAACCCCTGTCTGACGGTCGCTGTCCGGTTACGGAGTGCGGAAGGACGGCCGCCCCCGTACGCTATTTCATCCCGAACGTGAGGCCGTGATCTTCATCCGTCCAGGGCGTTTCCGGAGTCCCGGCGTCGGATGCCTTCGGCCTCCGGTTAAATGGCCGGATCTCGCCAGAGTGGACCTCCAGCAGCCGTTTCAAAGTTTCTTTAGCGGCGGAGACCAGTTCGGGGTAGGCGCGGTCGGTGACGTCCAGAAAGCCGATGTTGTAGTTCTCGCCATCCATGCGCCCGGTGACGGACTCGTCGACGCCGATGAACCAACCGGCACCGAGGAAGGCGGGAAGCGCGGCTGCCTGCTCGACGTAGTAACGGTACGCCACGCCGCGTTCCTTCTGATCGCGTACTTGCACCAGTCCGGCGCCGAGGCCGTCGGCCGGAACGCCGAAATGGAACTCTCCGATAATGACGGGACGTCAGAGCTCGTATGCCAGCTTGATCTGCCTGGTGGGCTCATATTCGTAGGTGTTCACGCTGTACACATCGAACACATGCGCGGCCTTCGAAATGTAGTCGGGTGGGTTTCCGCCGAAGCGGATACCGAGATTGAGATGATTGGGGTCGTACTTCTTGAGCGCAGCGCCCAGCATTCGAACAGCCCCTGGGTAAGGGTTCGCCAGACTGCTGGTCCGCTTGCTGACGCGCGCGGTTCGGTGCTGCTGGCGCAGCGGGTGTTACCATGATCTGTTAACCCCCGATGGCCGAAACTCCATTTGTACATTTGCATCTTCACTCGGACTTCTCGCTGCTGGACGGCGCGTGCGAGATCACCAAGCTCGTCCAGACCGTGGCCGAGCAGAAGATGCCCGCGGTCGCGCTGACCGACCACGGCAATTTGTTTGGCGCGGTGCAGTTCTATAACGCCGCGAAATCGAAGGGCGTTGAGCCGATCCTGGGCTGCGAAGTTTACGTCTCGCAGCAGGGGCGGCAGACCCGCTCGGACACGGACCGGTACAACCACCTCATCCTTCTTTGCGAGAACCAGGAGGGCTACCGCAACCTCATCGACCTGGTTTCGACGGCGTATCTGGAGGGCTTCTACTACAAGCCGCGGATTGACAAAGACCTGCTGTCGCGGCACTCCAAGGGGCTGATTGCGCTCTCGGCCTGCCTCAAGGGGGACATCAACGAGACGCTGCTGAGCGACCGCTACGAGGAGGCCCGGCGGCTGGCCTACCAGTACACGGACCTGTTCGGGCGCGGCAACTTCTTCCTGGAGCTTCAGGACCACGGGCTGGACCAGGACAAGGTTCTGCTGCCGCAAGTTGTGCGGCTTTCGCGCGACACCGGCATTCCGCTGGTGACGACCAACGACGCGCACTACCTGCACCGCGAGGACGCGCTGTCGCACGACATCATGTTGTGCATACAGACCGGCAAAACGATCAACGATCCGAGCCGGATGCACTGGAAGACGCAGGATTTCTATCTGAAATCGCGCGCGGAGATGATGCAGCTCTTCGGCGAGGTGGAGGACGCGGTCGACCGCACCTGGGAGATCGCGCAGCGCTGCCGCATCAAGCTGGAGAAGGTCAAGGAGCCGTTTCCGAAGTTCGAGGTCCCGCCGGAACATTCGACCGATACTTATTTCGAATACGTGGCGCGGAACGGATTCGAGCGGCGTCGGCCGCGTTTGGAAGCGCTGGCTGCGGCGGGACGGCTGAAGCACGCGCTGCCGCAGTACCTGGAGCGGCTGGATCGCGAGATCCAGATGATCGAGCAGATGAAGTTCACGGGCTACTTCCTGATCGTGTGGGACTTCATCCGTTTCTCGAAACAGAAGGGGATTCCGGTGGGGCCGGGGCGCGGATCGGCGGCGGGCAGCCTGGTCAGCTACGCGATGGGAATTACGGACATCGACCCGCTGGAGTACGGGCTGCTGTTCGAGCGTTTCCTCAACCCGGAGCGCGTCAACATGCCCGATATCGACATCGATTTCTGCACGCGGCGGCGGGGCGAGGTGATCCAGTACGTCACCGAGAAGTACGGACGCGAGCAGGTGGCCCAGATCATCACCATCGGGACGCTGGGCGCGCGGGCGGCGATCAAAGACGTGGGCCGCGTGCTGGAGATGAGCTACAACGATGTGGACCGGCTCACCAAGATGGTCCCCGGGGTCCTGAACATCTCGCTCGAAGACGCGCTAAAGATGGAGCCGGGCTTCGCCGCGGCGGCGCAGAAGGACGAGCGGGTGAAGCAGGTGCTGGACGTAGCGCGCAAGCTCGAAGGCATGGCGCGCAATGCGGGAGTACACGCCGCGGGCGTCGTGATCTCGCCGCAGCCGCTGAAGGAACTGGTTCCGCTCTATCGCACCAACAAAGAGGAAATCGTCACCCAGTACGACATGAACGGTCTCGAGAAGCTGGGGCTTCTCAAGATGGACTTCCTGGGGCTGACGACGCTGACGCTGATCCACGACGCGCTGGGGCTGATCGAGAAGCATCGGGGCGAGACGGTGGTGATCGAGGACGTGCCTCTGGACGATGCGGCCACCTACCAGATTTTTTCGAAAGCCTTCACCAGCGGTATTTTCCAGTTTGAGTCGTCGGGCATGCGCGACATACTGCGCCGCTACCAGCCGAGCCGCATCGAGGACCTGTGCGCATTGAACGCGCTGTACCGGCCGGGGCCGATCCAGGGCGGGATGGTGGACGACTTCATCGAGCGCAAGCACGGCCGCCGCCCGGTGACTTACGATTTTCCGGAATTGAAGGAACTGCTCGAGGAGACCTACGGCGTCATCGTTTACCAGGAGCAGGTGATGCAGATCGCCAACCGGCTGGCCGGGTATTCGCTCGGCGAGGCGGACATCCTGCGGCGCGCCATGGGCAAGAAGAAAGCCGAGGAGATGGCGAAGCAGCGCGAGCGGTTCCTGGAGGGAGCGCTGGCGCGCGGGCACAACAAGCGCAAAGTCGAGAAGCAGTTTGAGCTGATGGAGCAGTTCGCCGGATACGGATTCAACAAGTCGCACTCGGCGGCCTACGCCTACCTGGCCTACATCACGGCCTACTTGAAGGCGCACTATCCGCTCGATTTCATGGCCGCGCTGCTGACCTCGGAAACCGGCAACACGGCCAAGGTGGTGAAGTACATCAACGAGTGCCGGGACATGGGCATTCAGGTGCTGCCGCCGGACGTGAACAAGAGCGATTGGAGCTTCACGCCGGACGGCAACGCAGTCCGTTTCGGGCTGGGCGCGATCAAGAGCCTGGGGCAGTCGGCGGTGGAATCGATCCTGGCGGCGCGTCAGGAAGGCGGGGCATTCAAGTCAATCTACGATTTTTGCGAGCGCGTGGATCTGAGCGGAGTGAACAAGCGAATGATCGAGAGCCTGATCAAGGCGGGGGCGCTCGATTCGCTGGCGCCGGTGCGCGCGCAGCTATTCGCGGCGGTGGAAGGCGCGATGGAGTTGGGGCAGAAGGCGTGGCGCGACCGGCAGAACGGACAGGCGGGCCTGTTCGCGGCCATGTTCGGCGATACACCGCCCGAGAAGCCGCTGCCCGATCTGCCCGAGTGGAGCTCCGAAGAGCGCCTGACGGGCGAGAAAGAAGTGCTCGGATTCTACGTCACGGGCCATCCGCTCGAGCAGTTCCGCGGCAAGATGGCGGACCTGGCTTCGCACCCTACGGACGGCCTGGAAGGTCTCGAACGCGGCGTCGAGGTGTCTCTGTGCGGTATCCTGACCACCATCCAAAAACGGCGCAACAAAGAAGGCAAGGTCTGGGCGGCGATGCAATTGGAGGACCTCTCCGGCGCCATCGACGCGGTGCTGTTCGCGAACGGCTATGAGCGGCTGGCGGAGCACCTGGTGGAAGACAAGGCGGTGCTGCTCAAAGGCCTGGTGCTGCCGGAGGAAGGGGCGCCGCCGAAGATTTCCATTCAGGACCTGGTGCCGCTCGAGCTGGCGGGGATGTCGTTTCCGAGCCTGATTTCGATCCGCGTGCCGCTGGGACGCGCAGGCGACCTGCCGGCGGCGTTGGGCGAACTGTTTCGGCGCAAGGCGGGCGAGACGTCGGTCCGGCTGAGGCTGGAGAAGGCGCGGGACTTCTCGCTGCTGCTGGACGTGGCGGAGAGGGTGCGGCCGGACCGCGAATTCCAGGCCGACGTGGCGCGGCTGTGCGGGGCCGAGGCATTCGAAGTGCTGGCGAAGTAAGGGTCGGACGCCGTTTACCGATTCTTCGCCGCCATTAGCCGAAAAGCCCGCTCCCCAGCGTCCCGGGGGTGTTAGTCTCTTTACGGGAGCGGGTTTATGCGACATCAACGGGCAGGCGTGCTGTTCGGGAGCGTGGTTCTGGCGGTGGGCGTGATTCTTCTGCTGAACCAGCAGGGGATCGTGGACGCCGGGCAGATCTTTCCGTTCTTCTGGCCGCTCGTGTTCCTCGCCGGAGGCCTGCTTTCGCTGACCCGATCCACCGCCAGCGGCGGCAGGGTTTGGGGCGGCATTTTGACGACGGCCGGAATCCTGATGTTTCTGGACCGTCTGGGGTATGCGCGGTTTTCGTTTCACGCGCTGTGGCCGCTGGTGCTGATCGGGGTGGGGATCACGCTGGTGTGGCGCACGCTGGAGGGCAACGCGCCGGTTTCCTCGAGTCCGGTTCCGGATGCAAACCTGGTAAATCAGTTTGCGGCCTTCGGCGGCGGCGAGCTCAAGAGCGATGCGAAGGACTTCCGGGGCGGGGAAGTGCTGACCGTCTTCGGCGGCTACCAGGTCGATCTGCGCAAGGCCGCCATCGCACGCAGCCCGGCGATTCTGCACGCCAACGCGATGTTCGGCGGCATCGAGATCCGGGTTCCGCGATCCTGGAGAGTAGTGCTGGACGGTCTTCCGCTCCTGGGCGGATATAGCGACGAAACGGAGCATCCCGATGCCCAAGGCGGCGTGCCGGTCCCGGAGCTGATCGTAAAGGGATTCGCGTCGTTCGGGGGCGTGGTGGTCAAGAATTGAGGCGGCGTGCACCCGATTCTGGCCGATCCGCGAAGGCTGGCGCTGTACCTTGCGGCGTGGATTCCGCTGGTGCTTCTGCTGGCGGGCGTGCTCGCCTCGACCGGCGATTTCACCTGGATCCAGGCTGGCGAGCTGACGGTCCCGATGGCGGGCGTCTACGCATTCGTCTGCCTCTCGGCCTGGTATTTGTGCCGCTTCCTGCCGTTGCGGACCTCGGCGCTTTTCTACCTGCTGGTGACGGTCAACGCGGCCGCCGCGGCCAGCAGCGCGATCTGGGCGGGCGCCATCGGGTGGGCGATGGCGGTAGGGTTCGGTCTGGAAACGCAGTATCTGCGCCAGCGGCCCATCCTATTCGGGGCCGGGGTCCTGCTGTTCGATCTGGCGGCCGCGTTTCACTACGCGCTGATTGCGTTCGAGTCATCGCGGCAGGCGCAGGAGCGCGCCATGCAGGCCAGCATTCTCGCGCGCGAGGCCGAGCTCCGGGCGCTGAAGGCACAGATCGATCCACACTTCCTCTTTAACAGCCTGCACTCGATCAGCGCGCTGACGACCTCGGACCCTGCCAAGGCCCGCGAGATGTGCGTGCTGCTCTCGGATTTCCTGCGCAGCAGCCTGCGAATGGGCGATCGCGAGCGCATCCCACTGAGCGAGGAACTGGCGCTGGCGCGGAGCTTCCTGGCGATCCAGCAGATACGATTTGGCTCGCGGCTGCGGCTCGAAGAAGCCGTGAACGAGGGTGTGACCGCGTGCCTGGTGCCGCCTCTTCTGTTGCAGCCGCTGGTGGAGAATGCCGTCACACACGGCGTGGCGACGCGCGTGGATGGCGCGTCGATCCGCGTTGAGATTTCGCGCACGGGCGAGCGGGTGGCGGTGCGAGTCGAGAACACTTTCGATAAGGACGCGCGACGGCGGCGGGGCGGATTGGGGATGACGAACGTGCGCAAGCGGCTCGAGGTCTGCTACGGAGACGCCGCCAGCATGGAAGTCCGCGAGATAGGGGACCGGTTCCGCGTGGATTTGCGGTTTCCGGCCGAGGCTGCTGAGGCGGCGGCCGGGACAGTTCCGGCGCAGGCTGGCGGCGACGCAGCCGGCGCGGCTCCGGCGCAGGCTGGTGGCGACGCGGCCGGCACAGCTCCGGCGCAGGTTGGCGGCGCGGCGGCCGGGACAGTTCCGGCCCAGGCTGGTGGCGACGCAGCCGGGACAGCTCCGGCCCAGGCTGGTGGCGAAGCAGCCGACGCGGCTCCGGTGCTGGCTGGCGGCGAGGCAGCCGGCGCGGCTCCGGCCCAGGCTGGTGGCGACGCGGCCGGCACAGCTCCGGCGCAGGTTGGCGGCGCGGCGGCCGGGACAGTTCCGGCCCAGGCTGGTGGCGAAGCAGCCGGGACAGCTCCGGCCCAGGCTGGTGGCGACGCGGCCACCGCCGCTCCGACGCACCGGGTGGGCGAAGAACGGGATGAAGAAGGGGACGCGAAATGAACTTGATTCGTGCGGTGATTGTGGATGACGAAGAGCTGGCGCGACAGGTGGTGCACGAGATGCTCCTGCCGCATCCGGAGGTGGAGGTGGTGGCCGAGTGCGCCAACGGATTCGACGCGGTCAAGGCTGTCGCGGAGCTGAGCCCCGACCTGTTGTTCCTCGATGTGCAGATGCCCAAGCTGGATGGCTTCGAGGTGCTGGAGCTGATCGGCCCCGATATCGCCGTGGTGTTCCTCACCGCCTACGACCAGTACGCGTTGCGGGCCTTCGAGGTGCACGCCGTGGACTACCTGCTCAAGCCCTTCGACGCCACGCGGTTCGACGCCGCGCTGGAGCGGGCCAAAGAGCGCCTGGGAACGAAGATGCCGCCGCCATCCGAGCTGTCGGCCGCGGCGCGCGCGCCCTCGCAGTACCTGGAACGTATCGTGGTGCGGGACGGCCCGAAGGTGGACATCATCCCCTGCGAACGGCTCGACTACGCGGAAGCGCAGGACGACTACGTGTTGCTGCGCAGCCAGGGAAAGAACTACCTGAAGCAGGAGACCATCTCCAACCTGGAGACCTCGCTCGACCCGGCGCGGTTCGTGCGGATTCACCGTTCCTACATCGTCAACCTGGAGCGCATCGCCAAGATCGAGCCTTATACCAAAGACAGCCGGGTGGCGGTGCTGGGCGACGGCACCAAGCTGCCGGTCAGCCGCTCAGGCTACGCGCGGCTGAAAGAGCTGCTGGGAGAGACGTAGGGTGCCGCTCGTCGCACGTTGCTCGTCGCTCGTCGGAAAGTCGGGAGCTCGGCGGACCGTTGCGCCTCACGGGTCGGCGCCGGTCGGCGGTCTGGGCTGATGGCTGATAGCTGACGGCTGAGAGCTACCCGCGTTTCGCGGTTTTGCCGGAGTAGAGGATGCGCACGAAGTCGGCGGGCTTGAGGAAGCCTTTGCCGAACTTCTCGTCGTAAGGCTTGGTGGGCTCGGCGGCCACGACCTGGTCGAGGGTCTGGCCGGCGTTCACCAGTTTCGACACGCCCTCGTTCACGCCGACGAGCATGTCGCGGAATCCCCGCAGGTCGTCTCGCGTGGCTAGCGGGCCGTGCCCGGGGATGATCTTCGTTTTCGCGTCCACCGCCTGAATCATGAGGTCCGCGTCTGACGCCATGCCTTCGATCGAGCCGCCGGCCGAGTAGTCGATGAACGGATACATACCGTTGAAGAACAGATCGCCGGCGTGATACACGTTCGCGTTCTCGAAGTGGACCGTGGCGTCGCCGTCGGTGTGGGCGGGCGGCAGGTGTCGATACGAAATCTTCTCGCCGGCCTGTTCCAGCGAGCCGGCGTCGGTGAACGTCGTTTTCGGGCGGCCTGCCGGATCGAGCGGCTCGACGTCCCGGTTCATGGCTGCGAGGTGCTGCGTTGTGCTGAGACGCTTCAGAACGTTCTCATGCGCGATGATGCGGGCTCCCGCGCGCGCCAGCCGTTCGTTGCCGCCGACGTGATCGAAATGGTAATGCGTGTTGATGAGGATCGCGATGGGGCCGGGGCCGGCCGTGCGGGCCTTGGTCTCCACGGCCTCGGCGGTCTGAGGGAGGCCGCTATCGACCAGCAGCAGTCCATCGCCGAAGCGGAGCACGGCGATGTTTCCCCCGGCGCCGGAGAGCAGGCTCAGCTTGTCCGCGATCGGTTCGAGCTTGAGAGCGGGTTGGTTCTGTGCGGCTGCGGGGGAGGCGAGCCAGAAAGCCGGCGCCGCCGACGATACGAACTGGAACAGCTCACGGCGAGTGATTCGAGTCATGGAGGCCATTGTATCCGAACTGCGAGCGGCGCCAGCGCCACCCGCGCGGTGCGATGGCGCAATTGGGCTGCACGAGCACGATGAACCCGATGCTCCAGTACGTGCCGGCGAAATCAGGCGTGCGATTTCGGAGGCGCCTCGCTTTTGGAGAACAGCCTCGCCGTCATGTACAGCGCGGAAAGCGTGAGGACGATCAGAGCGGCCTGCTGCCAGCCGCTGACCATCGAGCGGGTCCCCATGATGGCCAGTCCGAGAAAGCAGAAGAGCAGGTGCGCGCAGAAGACCTGGATGGAGGCGCGGCCCAGCAACGCCAGCGGCCCGATGGCCAGGCGCGCCAGCGGGCGCTGAAAGCGGATCGCGAGAGCGGCGATGGCCGCGAAGTTGACCAGCCGAACGGCTCCGGAATGCCACTTGTCGAACATGATTTCGAAGTTTCCCAGCTCGACCCCGTTGCCCACCATCCAACGAAACGCCAGAAGGACGGGTACGAGGAACATGGCGGGAACGGCGATCCGCCGCGCCCACTTTTCCACCGGCAGCCGCCCCTCGGCCCAGCGAGTGCCGCACCACAAGCCCAGCAGCCAGAGGAACTGCCAGGCCCAGAGGTCGAATGCGCCCAGGTCGCTGAAGGGAACCCGCAGCCCGGCGTTGCGGCACAGGAAATCGTACAGCGCCTGCCGCAGACCGAATTGCGCCGCGAGCCACAGCGCGAAGCCTCCAGCAAGGATCGCTTTCCATCCGACGCGCCTGGCCAGGAAGAACGCGGCCATCGACATAGCCAGGAACAGGATGTACAGCGGAAGAATGTCGAGCAGCGCTGGCCGGTAGATCAGAAGCGCGGCGTCCAGGAAGGCGCGTTTCGGACCCGCGGCGAAGTAGAAATCGAGCAGGTTGTAGAGACCGGGCCGGCGGTCCGGCGAGGCGAACCGCGCCGCCACCAGGAAGGCAAACGAGATCAGCAGAAGATGGTATCCGTAGAGCCTCAACGTGCGTTTCGCCAGCTTGCGATACATGGCCGCATCGCCCTCCCGCTGGGCCAGCCTGTAGTAAACGCTGCCGGTGAATAGTGCCGAAAGGAATATGAACCCCTCGGAGGCGGACACGAATCCGAGTGGTTGATTGGTGAAAACGCTGGCGATGGTGGGCAGATGGGTGAGCGTCATCCACACCAGCATCAGTCCGCGAAGGGCGTCGAGCTCCGGCCGGCGCCTCATCCGTGTACCGGCGGTGACGAGATTCAGCGGCTGCACTGCTGCGCCCATCCCATTCCCCTCTGGCCCGATCTTCGCACAACCGCGCTACCAGTTGGACGCTTGGCGCGGGCAGCGGGTTATGGCTCAGAACAGCAGCCGCAGCGAGAACTGGAACGTCCGGGGGGTGTTCCACTGCGCGACATTGTTGTCGAAGACCGAGGTGCTGGTCTTCGCATTCGCGCCCAGGTAGGTCTGGTCGGCCACCAGCCAGCTCACGTTGTTGAGGACGTTGATGGATTCGGCGCGGAACTCGGCGCGCAGCCGGTCGGCGAGGGGAACGGTCTTGCGCAGACCCAAATTAAGGTTGAACGCGCCGGGACCGGTGAACATGCGCCGCTGCAAGGTTCCGAGCGCTCCCGGAGCGGGCTCGGCAAAAGCGCCCGCGGGTGCGTTCACATAGCTTACGGTTCCACCGGAATTCTTGCGGATTCCAAAGAACTGGCGGATCTGGCCGGCCGTCAGAGAGGTCGCGACCGTGTTCTGGCCGGAGTCCGCGATCGAGGTGAATGTGCCGAGTCCGGAAAGCAACGAAAACGGCGCGCCGGATTGGGCGATGGCGATGCCGGCGACGCTCCAGCCGCCAAGAAACCGGCTTTTGCGGGTGGGGAGGTCCCAGATTGCGGCGGCCTTGATGGCGTGAGTCAGGTTGAATGGTGAAGGCGCCCATTCGAGCGATGGGTTGTGCAGGTTCAGATAGGGATCGATGGCGCCGGGCCGGTAGTCGTCCAGCGTGCTCAGCACCTTCGAAAAAACGTAGCTGGCGGTGAAATCGAGGCCAGCCGCGGCGTGGCGGGCGGCGCTCACCTGCAATGCGTCGAAACGCGACACGCCGAGCTGCGACAGTAGATCGATGCCCTGCGGCGCCAGCGGATTTCCAAGGAAGTTGTAATTGAACGCGGCGTTGTATCCCTGGCCCTGATACCAGCGCGCGAGCTCGCCCGCCTGCCCGGTCAGGATGAGGGACCGCGCATACGGGTCACCCAGTCCGCCGCCCGGCAGGCCCGGGAATCCACTGGTGGGAGCGCCACTCTTGAGCGCCGTCTGAACCTGCAGGAAGGTCGCGAGGAAATCCGGGGACATCATGACCTGGTTGCGGTTGATGGAACGCGGCCCCTCCTCGAGGCGATTGCCCACGTAACGCAGGTCCACCTGAAACCCCTTCACTGCGGACTCCACTCCGACGTTCCAGTATTTGACGTTGGGCGTGCGGATGTTCCAATCAATCGCGTACACCGGTCCCGGTTGCTGGTGATAGCCGTTGGCGAAGGAGAGCAGCGAGGCCAGCGTCAGGCTGGATGGCAGCACGGGAGCGGGCGTCGCCGGCGCGCTGGACAACGGGACCGGGCCGGCGCTCAGGTCCGTCGATACGTCGAAGCTCTGAAACGGATTCTGGAGTGCGTAGATACTCAGGTTCGGCAGCAGGTCGTCGTTCACATAGGCGATGTTGAAACCGCCGCGCGCTACCAGCGGCAATCTCGCGGAGGGCTTCCAGGCCAGGCCCACGTAGGGAGAGTAATTGTCGAAGTCTTTTCGGTAAAACGGCTGCGTGCCGGAGGCGAAGGCCAGAGTCAGGTTCTGATCGTAGACCGCCTCGGAAGCCGTGCCGAAGAGCACGGGAATGATGGCGGCGCCGGTCCGCTCGTTGGCGCGCGAGAGGTAGTCGTAGCGTAGCCCCAGGCTGATGGCGAGCGAGGGCAGCAGCTTCCAGTTATCGTGCACATAGCCCGAAATCATGTTCGCCGAGAGCCTGCTTTTCGCCGTGGAGCCGCTGGCGTATCCGGAGGTGGGCGATGCGATGTTGAAGCGCTGATCCACCTGCGAGATGGTGCCCTCGGCGATATCGTTCACCACGTAACGTGGGACGGTGAGCGAGTCGAGCGGGCCGTTGTCCATGCCATCCGAGTTGAGCCGGTATTGCTGGAACCAGAGGCCGGCCTGCAGAACGTGTTTGCCGGCCACCCAGGTCAGGTTGTCCTGATAGCCGTACTGGTGGTCCGCGCGCCGTTCGGGGTCGAGGCCGGACATGGGCTGGCTCACCGCGACAGCCGGGTCGTCCAGGATCGCGATGAAGCCGAAGCGCGAACGCAGCGAGTTGCGGAAGTCCATGTCGGCGAGATTGGCGCCGCCGCGCACCTCATTGGTCAGGCGCGCGGTGGGGGACCAGCGCCAGGATGCGGAGTAGAAGGGCGCGGAGAAGCCGACGGTGGTGGTCGGCTGGGGGCCGAAGACGGATGAATCGGCTGGATCGTCCGTGGTGCCGCGGCGGTCCGCGAAGGTCAGGCTGAAGCTGTGCCGCTGGGAGCGCAGGTAGTCGAGGCGCGCCAGGGCGATCTGGGTGGTGCTTCCGTTGTTCTGCACGCCGCGGTAGGCGCCCGACGGGTCCGAGGGGACAAGTCCGAGGACCTGCTGCATCAGAGGATCGCGGCTCCTGAGAGGCGCGGTGGGTACGAGGCCGGTGCGGGTGACGGTGGAGCGGTCCAGGTCCGCCTCGTAGTTCAGGAAGAAGAACAGGCGGTCTCTCCTCAACGGTCCGCCGAGACTCGCGCCGAGTTGATTGAGGCTCGTGGCGGACGGCGTGTTACGGCTGTTGTCGGCCCAATACTGCGCGGCGGTCGCGGGTGGCAGGCCCAGCCAGTACGCCGCGCCGTGAAACTCGCGGCCACCGCTGGGCGTGCCGAATGCGATCTGGGAGCAGCCGCAGCCCTCGATGGAGCCGGTAACCACGGTGGCCTCGCCGATCTGATCGGTGCGCAGCCGCAGACCCGCGGAGCCTACGTTCATGCCGTCGTACGTGACGTTGGCGAGCGCGGTGGCTTCGCCGTAGATGCCCAGCGGCGCGCGGCCGTTGTTCTGGACGCCGGGAAGCGTCTGGGCCAGGTAGAGCGGGTCGCGCCGTGGCAGGGGCAGGCGGCTCATCTGGCGCTCGTCGGCCGTGGACGCGACATCGACGGCGTTGGTCTGGAGCGATGACTGTGGCGACCGCGACTGGCCCAGGTGGATCGGAGCGAGCGAGTTCTCGACCGCCGGATCCACGCGGACGTTCCGCAGCGTCAACTTCTCAACCGTCAGGTCGTATCGCGCCGGCGCCAGGGCGGGGAACAGGAACGTGCCGTCCTGCGCGGTGACGGCCGAGGAGTAGGGCACGCCAGATTGCGGCACAGTCAGCGTCACGCGCACGCCCGCCACCGGGCGCCCCTCCGTGTCCCACACCGTTCCCGATAGCTTTCCGGTGGCCTGGAATGCGGCCGCCGCCGACGCCAGCAAGATCGGGATGGTCCACGAGCGCAACGCTCGAATCATCCGTCTAGAATGTCACACCCACCAGCAGGTCCGCCTGGTTCCGGCGCGAATTGATGCCGCCGTTCGGGTCGGAGAAGGCGTCCGCGGTCCAGCGCGTGTACCTTAACTCGCCGAAGACCCCCACCAGCAGGGCGCGGAACTCAAGGCCCGCGCCGGCCGTGAAGCCCTTCGTAAAGGTGTGGCTCAACTCGGCGGGGTGACTGGTCTGGGTCACACGGGTGCACATGGCGCAGTTCAGCTTCAAGGTCTGGCTCACCCCTTGAAGCTGGCGGAACGCGACGCCAGCTTCGACATACGGCTGAAGCGGCCCCAGTTTACCTCTGCTGTACTTGGCGAGCACGGGAAACTCGAACGAGTTGGCCGTGGTAGTGCCGACCATCGCCTCGGAGGAGATTGAGGCGGAGTCGAAGCTCAACCGCTTGTAGAGCAGGTCTGCCTTGACGGCCAGACGAAAAGGAAGGTCCAATTCGGCCGTGACGCCGGCGATGTATCGCTTGGTGTGCCCGGCGTAGTTGATCGGAGCCATCACGATGCCCGGCGGATACGTAGTTAGAGTATGGGTCGCGAACGCGTTTGTAAGCGGGACGCCGCCTTCGACCCCAATTCGGATGGACTGCGCAAAACCAACTGAGGCAAGCATGAGGAGCAGAGACAACGGTTTTAGCATGCGAGTAACCTTCAAGCCAATAAGACTCTATTATCTCAAGACGACGGTGGCGACTTCGCGGTTACTGCCGAGAGGGACTTGCAGAAATCGCACTACCGCCGCGGAAGGAACAAGCTGAAGCATGTCCTACACGGCGCATCAACGGTTTACGGCCCCACGTGGGGTATGCTTCAGCTTGCCCTGCGATTTCTGCAAGTCCCTCCCGCTATCGCACCGGCCCAATTCGCTCCAGGGGCCAGTAAACGAACACCGCTTTGCCGTATATACAACTGCGGGGGACAAGGCCCCAGTTACGGCTGTCGTTAGAGGAGTTGCGGTGGTCGCCGAGGACGAAATAATGGTCGGGCTCGACGGTGCGGGCGGGCATGGACAAGGTGTCGCGGTATCGCTCCGGCACGTAGTCCTCCGCCAGCCGTTTGCCGTTGAGGAAAACGGCGCCGTGGTCGATCCAGACCGTGTCGCCGGGCACGCCGATCACGCGCTTGATGTAGGACTTGGTCTGATCGCCGGGATACCAGAAAACCACCAGGTCGCCGCGATGGGCGTCCTCGATTCCGAAGCGATAGATGAACTTGTTTACGAAGATGCGCTCCTGGTCCACGAGGCCGGGCATCATGCTGGTGCCTTCGACCTTGACCGGCTGGTAAATAAAGATGATCACCACGATGGCGATCACGATCGATACCACCAGGTCGCGCAGCCAGGCGAGAATCGCTCCCAGCGCGGATCGGCGCCTCCCGGCGCGTTGAATCTGGGCCTGGCTGGGTTGCTCTTCGCTCATCTCGCGTGGAGACTCGGTTCGCTTTCATTATAAGGGTCCGCTTGCTTACGCGCCCGGTTCGGTATTGTCCGATACAAAGATGATCCTGAAACAGAGCCGGTTTCCAATACAAGGCGATCCTGAAAACGCGCCCGGGCGACCCCGGTTGCGGCATCCTGCAGAGGAACGCAAATTCGGATGCGGAATACGGAATCATTGGAGCCGGAAGCGGTCGGCGCGTTTTTGGAGGCCAGCCAGGCGATCGAGTTCACTGGCCAGAACCAGGAGGACATCTACGCTTGGGTGAAGGCGACCTTGCTCCAGCAGGAATACTTTCGACAAGGCAAGAAGCGGCGGGCTTGCCACGAGTTCCCACATTCCCACAGCTCCGACGACGGTTTGCTTGTGGAACCCGAAAAGCAAACGCAGCGAAGCACGACCAAGTCAGGCAGCAAGAGACCCAGAAAGGAGGCTCCTTCAGCAGGATGGCTTCAGGATCATTCTTGGATTGGAATATGCCGTGCTGGCGGGTGTTGCTGAAGGATGCCGCGGGTGGAATGCGCCGCAGCCGGCGGGACCGGGCGGCCGAACTCGCCGCAGGCGCCCGCTTCCGCGGGCGGGCCTAATCCTTCTTCTCCCCGACCCAATACACTTCTTGCTTGACGGCCTCCTTCGGAAACCCGGCGCGCTCGAGAATTCCCTTCGCGTTCTCGATCATCTCGGGGTTGCCGCAGGCGTAAGCAGTTGTATCGGCGGGAGTGAATCCCAACCCGTCCAGGTGCTTGCGCGCGACATCCTCGGCGCGGCCGCGCTCGCCCGTCCAGCCAGGATCTTCCCAGACCCGGCTCAGCGTGGGAATGTAGGTGAACCACGGGTAGCGCCGCGCGAGCGAGGAAAGCTCCTCGCAGTAGCCCAATTCTCGCGCCAGACTGGCCCCTTCGAGCAGCGCGACCCGGTAGGGCACCGCTTGGCCTTGGTCGTGGCGCGCGGCCAGTTCTCGCGCCATGCTGACGAACGGCGCGACGCCGGTGACGGTCGCGATCATGAAGTGGTTCGGCCGTCCGCTGGTATGGTCGAACACGAAGCGCCCCTTCGCGACCCGCCGCACCTGTACCTCGCCGCCCACCGGGATCTCGTAGAGGTGCGGCGAAAGGTGGCCTCCGCGGACCAGTTCGAGAAAGAACTCCAACTCGTCCTCGCGCGGGGAGGATGCGATCGAGTAGGGCCGCTCGATCAGACGGTCGGGCCCCGGCAGTCCCACGGTCGCATACTGCCCGGGCGTGAAACAGATGCTTTCCTCCGCGCGCAGGCGCACGATCCACAGGTCCGAGCCGATGTCCCGCCGCGATGTGACCACCGCCGCTACGTGCTTGTCGTCCATGGTTCCTTCCGGATGTGGCGGCGCGCGGCCAGGAAGACGTCCCGCAGCATGTCCGCGGTCAGTTTGCCGGTCTGCGTGTTCTGCTGGCTGGGATGATAGGAGGCGAGGAGCAGTGGCTGGCCCGCCGCGGTGATGTGTGCGGCGCCGTGTCCGAACGGAAACTCCGAGCGCCGCCGGATGGCGCCCTGGTCCTGAAGGATCGAGAGGTACGCCTCGAACGCGATCCGGCCGAGCGCCACCACGGCGGTGAGATGCGCCAGCGCGTCGAGCTCCCTCTCCAGGAACGGACGGCAGTTCCGGAATTCCTCCGGCAGCGGCTTGTTGGCGGGTGGCGCGCAGCGGACGGCCGCCGTCACCCAGGCGTCGTGGAGAGTCAGGCCGTCGTCCCGCGAAACGCTCTCCGGCTGCGACGCGAATCCCGTTTCGTAGAGCGCGCGGAACAGAAAATCGCCCGAGCGGTCGCCCGTAAAAACGCGGCCGGTTCGGTTGCCGCCGTGGGCCGCGGGCGCCAGGCCGATCACCAGCAGATGCGCCTCCGGATCGCCGAAGGACGGCACCGGGCGGCCCCAGTAATTCCACTCGACGTACGCCCGGCGCTTGGTGCGCGCCACCTCCTCGCGCCAGGCGACGAGGCGCGGGCACTTACGGCAGGCGATTACTTCCTGTTCGATGAGGGCGAGAGTCTGCGCCGGCGCCATCCCTTACCATTGTCGCCGAGGTTCCGTGGAGCGGGCGAGTTCGGCTGCCGGGTCCGTTTCTACGCCGCGTCGCGCGGCTCGCCCTTGCCTGCGCTCTCCTGGGACGCTCGTGGAGCATGGACGCCGTTGCCGTTCCCGTTGTGCCCCGGCACGGCCAGAGCCCGGCGCAGGTTCTCGATCGACCATTCGAACGCCTGCGGGAGCACATAGGGAAAGGCGTGGAAACCGTTCCTGCCGTTGATCGGTGTGGTGCAGAACTGGCGCAGGAGTTGGACCAGCTCCGGGTCGCGCCAGCCCCGTTGCACCTCCTCTTCCATGACGCGGAGCGCCTCCTCAACCGGCAGCGCCGGCTTGTAGGGGCGCGGCGAAATCAGGGCGTCGAAAACGTCCGCGACTTGCAGGATGCGCGCCAGCAGCGGGATCTGCTCGCCGCGCAGTCCGTCCGGATAGCCGCTGCCGTCCCACCTCTCGTGGTGTCCGCGCACGATGGGCAGCACCGCCGCCAGCGTGCGCGCCGGACTGCAGATCTCCACTCCCTTGAGCACGTGCTTCTTCATGATGGCCCATTCGTCCTCGTCGAGCGGGCCGGGCTTGAACAGGATGGCGTCCGGTATCGCGACCTTTCCAATGTCATGGAGGTAGCCGGCGCGATAGAGGGTGACGAGATCGGCGCGAGACAGCCCCAGCGCCGCGCCCAGGGACGTGCTCATGATGGCCAGGCGCTCGCAGTGGCCCGCCGTGCGGCTGTCGCGATGCTCCACGGCCTGGGCCAAAGCGATTAGCACGGCATCCGCCTCGTCGAGCGAATCGATGGCCTGCTTGTGCCGCAGCATGGCGCGAACCCGCGCCCGGATCAGAGCCGGGGGCGGCGGCTGCATCAGAAACGCGTCCGCGCCCGATGCGATCCCCTCGATCTCCGACTCCTCCCCCTGCATGCTGCTCACCAGAATGACCGGGATGAAACGGGTGTCCCGGCCGGCCTTTACGGAGCGGCAGAACTCGAGGCCGCTCCCTTCGGGCGTGACGTCGCCCAGGACGATCAGGTCCACTTGCTGCCTCTGGAGCAGGATTGAGGCCTCCTGCGGGCGGGAACACTCGAGAATCCGATAGCCCTCCGTTTTCAGCACGCCCTTCAGGAGGCGGCGGTTGATCTCCTGGCCCGCGAGGATCAGGATGGTCTCCGCCGGCTCCCGGTCCCGCCCCGGAGAGTCGTTCCGCCGCCGCGGGATCGACGGGATCGGGTTCGAAAACTGATCAGGGGCCGCCACGTTGGTCTCCCCTGTTTATCGGCGCGATCGGCCAGGAGTTTAGGGTCAAACCATCCGTTTGCCGCAAGTGTGGGGCGGACCCCCTGGTCCGCGCGGGTCCCCCTGGACCCGCTCTCTCGCTGATGAACCAAGCCAGGCCGACGGGGGCGTCGGCCGCGGACCAGGGGGTCCGCCCCACGGCAAACGGGATCCGCGGAGTAGGCGGCCTAACGCGCCGCCTGGCGTCCCCTCGAAGCGTGCCCGGCCGGGCTGCCGCTGAATTGGAACCAGTTCACGTTGCCCAGGCTGGTCGTGCCGCCGGCGGGAGCCCTGAAGACCATGTAGAGATCGTGCAAGCCGACCGCACCGGCGGACGCCGTTCCCTGCACGGTCTGCCAGGCCTGCCATCCGCCGGTGGCCGGGATAGTCACCGAGCCGGCCAGCGGGCCGGTCACGCTGTCGAGATGGAATTCGAGGGTTCCGCCGCAGTTGCCGCCGTTGGCCGGATCGCAGGCCACGCGCGCGGAAACGGCGCCGAATCCGGTGCCGAAATCTACGTGCTGGTAGACCGCGTTCGCGCCGCCATTGGCATAGCCCATGTCATAGCCGCCACCCGCGTCACTGGAAGACTCGGTCTGCGCCCCGGAACTGCCGTTATAGCTGGACACCTGAATCCGGCTCCCCGCGCTCACCGTATAGCCGCCGTACTGGGTGCCGCTCCAGGTGAACGTAGCCCCGCTCAACGCGGCCAGCGTGTACGGGAACGAGTAGGCTCCCCATTGCACCTGGAAGGTCTGGCTGGCCGATGTGTCGTTGAAAGCCACCAGCGCCTTGGACTGATCGGGATTGACGAACGCCGCGGTAACGATCCCCGAGCCGTTGCTGGAATAAACGCGGACCGCGCCCGGCAGCACGAACCGGCTGAAGTGTCCCAGCGTGTAGAAGTCGATGAAGTAAGTGATGGCGCCCGACTGGCTGTTCACCCTCACCAGCGGGCTGCAGTTGCCGCAACCGCCGGTATGCGGGCCGAAGTTCTCGTCCATCGCAAGGCTCCATTTGACGTAGGCCTTGCCCCAATTCCGCATGACGTGCGTAATTTCCTCGAAGTCGAGCCTCACCTGGTCCTGATTCGGAAAGCCCGAGTGCTCCGTCTGCCAGTTGCCCTTGGTGGGGAACCTATTCTGCAGGGTGGTCTGGGATCCGGGCGGGCCGCCGTATCCGTGCCACGCGGTGCCCGCCACCTGGACCGAGGCCTGGATGGTGGGATCGGTCAGCACCGTTGTCGCATAGTCCGTGTTGTCCCAGTTGTGATCGTAGACCAGCACCCGCGATGCGATGCTATTCGAATTGAACGCCGGCAGCACGTAGTCGCGCAGAACCGTGGTCTGGGTCGGGGCGTCCATCGACATGCCGGGATAGTTGGTGGGCACGTACAGCGGCTCGTTCTGCAGCGAGATGTAATCGATAGGAAGTCCCGCCGCCGTGTATGCCTGGACGAACTTGACGAAGTAGTTCGCGAAGGGCGCGTACATGGAGGGCAGCAGCGAGCCGCCGATCATGGAGCCCGAGGTCTTCATCCAGCCCGGCGGGCTCCAGGGATTCGCCATCAGCTTCATCGCCGGATTGAGCTGCCTGGCCGCGACGATCAGCGGAATGATGTAGTCCTGGTCGTGGGCGACCGAGAAGTGGGCCAGAGTAGGATCTGTCTGGCCCGCCGGCAAGTCGTCGTAGGAATAGTCGTTGCGCGCGATGTCGGAAGCGCCCATCGGAATGCGCATGAAGCTGATCCCGATGCCGCCGTTGTTGCGCGTGAACAGATTCGCCAGCACGCCGGGCAGGGCGGAGGGCTGCGCAACTCTTTCGAGCAGCCAGGCCGCCGAGTCGGTGAACGCGGCTCCGAAGCCTTCGATCTCCTGATATTGCTGGGTCTCGTCCACGAAGATCACGTTGCTGCCGCCGCTTCCGGTCTGGAAGGTCACGGCAGGCTGCGCGGCCATCAGCTGAGTCTGGTTGTCGGTGGTCAGAACCACCGCCACCGACGGGCCGGTGGGTGGGGGCGTAGGCGTCGGAGTCGGACTCGGCGTAGGCGTGGGAGTCGGGGTAGGCGTGGGCGTGGGCGTCGGAATCGGTGTGGGCGTGGGGGAGGGCGCCGGCGCAAAATAGCCGTCGATATCCAGAATCACGTGGGTCTGGCCCAGCGCGTAGACGCTGACGGCGCCGTTGGTCCCCGCCGGCACGATGGCCGCGTTCGCCACCACCGTGCCGTCCCACGAGTTCAGGGTCGAGACCAGCGGTTGCGGCGAGCCGGTTGGCCAAGCCGTCAGGTAGTAGAGCGGGCCAGTCGGGCACCACGGTCACGTTGAGCGAATACGCCGCCGCCGTCGCGGGAATGGCGCATCCGCCTGCCGGGATGGGGAACGAGCGTTCCACTTCGCTGGCCAGGATCGGACCGCCGAGCGGACCGTTGTCGCTGCGCGTATCGACCACGCGGCACGGCGTCACCGGGTAGAACGCGAGCGCACCCGCGCCGCCAGGGGCGCCGAAGTAGCCGTTGATGTCCAGGACCACATCGGTCGGGTCCGATGTGTAGACCGACATCGACTCATTGGCTCCGGCCGGAACCAGGGCCGCGTTGGCCACGACTTTCCCCTGCCAGGAATTGAGGGTCGAGACGTTGGGCCGCGATTGACCTGTCGGCCACGCTGTCAAAAAGCCCAGGTAGCCGGGCGGAACCACCGTCACGTTCATCGAGAAGGCGCTGGCGCTCGACGGAATGCCGCAGCCGCTGGCGGGGACCGCAAAATCGCGGCTCTGTCCGGTGGTCATCGAAGGCCCGCCGAAGGGGCCCGCTGAACCGCGCGTGTCGGCCACGCGGCAGGGCTGGGCGGGATAGAAAGGCAGCGAGCCGCTCACCGACGGTGAGTCGAAGTAGCCGTTGATATCGAGAATCACGTCGGTGGGATCGGTGACGTAGACGCTGACGGCTCCGTCGGTTCCGGCCGGCACGATGGCGGCGTTGGCCACTACGTGGCCCTGGAACGAGTTCAGCGTGGAGACGAAGGGCTGCGGCTGGCCGGTGGGCCACAGGGTGAGATAGGAGAGCGGGCCTTTCGGCACCACGGTGACGTTGAGCGAATAGGCCTGCGCGGTCGAGGGGATGCCGCAGCCGCTCTGGGGGATGACGAAGGACCGCGCGGAATCGGCGGCGAGCCCCGCGGTGGCGCGCGTGTCGGCGACGCGGCAGGGGGTTACGGGGATGAACCGAAGGCCGGCGCAGGACTGCTGCGCCCTGACGGTCCTGGCGTTCGGCAGCGCCACCATCAACATCACCAGCGCCGTGCCTGAGATCCACAGCCACGGCCGGCTCGCAAGATTCCTGCGCATAGCGCCCTATTTTACCGCCTTGCTGGCACTTCTCCCAGGCGAGCTGTGCCGGTGTCAATTTGCCGGAACGCCGTGGCCACGGCTGGTTCCCGCGATTCCCGCACATTGCGGACTGTTTTACCGCTTTACTGGTATTTCTCCCAGGAAAGCTGATCGCCCGGCACCGTGCCCGTCTCGGCTGCCGTCCCCGCAGGCAGTTCCAGCACGCAGTGGGCACGCAGGCAGAGCGAAATCCGGGCTCGCGGCATGCTGGCGCGGACTTTGAGCACCTTGCGGTTGCCGTCCAGAAAGAGGGCGTCGAAGGCGAACTTCATCCCGAAGGAATGGATGCCCTCGCAGGGGTCGATCAGCAGGCCCTCGCCGCGGTCGAGCGACTGGCGCTTGAGCAGACCGGTGCGGCGCTTTTCGGAGGTGTCGGCGACGTCGGCGGCGTCCGCCAGAACGGTGCCACGCGTAGCGTTTCGGATGCGCAGTTTCACATCCGAGGGTTATAGCACGAAACGGCGGTCCCGAAGGGTGTGGCACGGAGGTCGCGGCCGGTTTTTCCGGTCCAATACTCCTCCCAATATCCCACGCGCCTTGACCCGCTATACTTGCCTCATGAGACGTCGTGACTTCCTCAGAGCTGGGATGCTGGCGGGAGTAGGATGGCCCCTGGCGGCCTCGCCACGCCGCGCCAACGATGTTGTCGCGCTCGGGCCTGACCATATCAAGCTGTCGCGCATGGCAATGGGCACAGGCACGGACGGCGTAAACGGCAGTTCCAATCAGACCCGGAAACTGGGCGTACAGGGCTTGGCCGACCTGCTCCACTACGGCTACGATCACGGGCTGACGTTCTGGGATTCCGCGGATCAGTACGGCAGCCACCCGCACCTCAAAGCGGCGCTGAGAAACGTGCCGCGCGACAAGGTCGCGATCATGACCAAAACGCACGCGGTAACCGCCGCCGAGATGCGAGCCGACCTGGACCGGTTCCGGCGCGAGATCGGGACCGAGTATCTGGACATCGTTCTGCTCCATTGCATGATGGACGACGACTGGCCGGAACGCCGCAAGGGAGCCATGGACGTGCTCGAAGAGGCGCGCGGCAAGGGGATCGTGCGCACGCATGGCGTATCCTGCCACACCCTGGGAGCCCTGAAAGCGGCGGCCAAGACGCCTTGGGTGCGCGTGGACCTGGCGCGCATCAACCCGGCCGGCGTCATCATGGATGCCAAACCGGACACGGTCCTGGGAATCCTGCGCCAGATGAAGGCCGACGGCAAGGGTATCATCGGCATGAAGGTGTTCGGTGCCGGCCAGCTGACCGGGCGGATGGATGAGATGTTGCGCTTCCAGACCTCGCTCGACTGCGTGGACTGCTTCACCATCGGCTGCGAGAACCGGGACGAGTTGAGCGGCGTGCTGCGGCGGCTTTCGTAAAGCTGCCAGACGTGGACGTCCCGCGCAGGCGTGGACGCCTGCCCCACAACTAATCGTCGGTCGGCTCTACGAGTTTCTGCACGTTGACCGCGTAGATGGCGAGCTTGCCGTCGCGGTCGCTCTGGTAGAAGACGCGCTCGCTGTCGGGCGAGAAGACGGGGCGGACCGAGGCTGCGTCGCTCGATCGGTGCTCGCACAGTGGCAACTCCCGGCGCGTGGCCTTCAGCAGCAGCAGGATGTAGGGCGAAGCTTTGTTCGCGCTGGCGCCCACGAAGATGGACCCATTGGTGTTTGGCGCGAACGACTCGTACTGGCTGGTACGGGCGACCAGTCGCTCGCTATCGCTCGCCGCAACCCATTCCCGGATGGTATTGAGCTGTCCGGGAACGGCCGGGAGATTCAGGTAGACCAGGCTCTCACCGTCGGCGGACCAGAACGCCGGTCCCGAGCGGCCGGGCGCCAGCGGAAGCCGCCGGCTCTTCCGCCCAGCCGCTTCCCAGAGCGCCAGGAAGCCGCCACCGTCGCGGTACAGGATGTCTTCGTGACGCGGGCGGGGAAGGGGATCGGCGAGCGGGGCCGGGACTTCGAACGCGGTCGCCGCCTCGCCTCTCTTCGAGCGCAGCGGCGCCGTGCGCAGACGCCAGCGGCCGTCGCGGGTCTCGACCAGACAGGCCCGCCCGCCATCCTGGCTGAGGCTGAAGCCGCGCCCGCTCCAGCCCTCGGGTACGCGGTAGATCTCGGCCTCGTGCATGGTAGGAAACACGAGGTGCTTCAAGGCCGGGCCATCGAAGAAGAACACGCTTCGGTCGTCGGGCGCGAGCGCCGGGGAGGCGGGGTCGAGCGCGCCGGCCTCCGTCAACTGCCGCGCCTCGCCCGTGTTCAGAAACATCTGCATGAGCTGGTTGGCGCCGGTCTGGTCGCTCGTGTACAGCAGGAAGGTGCCCCTGTGGGAGACCACGCGATGGCTGGCCGGAGCCAGGAAGCTGGCGTGCTTCGGCGAGGTGAGCCGCGTCACCGGAAACTCGGTGGCCGGGTCGGCATAGCGCACGCGCTCCGCGGGAAGAGGGTGGCCCTTCTTTTCGGCGCCGTAGGCGCCCACCGCTGCCAGCGACGTCATGAAGCCGCGCCGGGTCATGTTGTGGGGCGGACCCCCTGGTCCGCGCGGGTCCCCCTGGACCCGCTGTCCCGCTGATGAAGGGCCAGGCCGACGGGGGCGTCGGCCGCGGACCGGGGGGGCCGCCCCACCACGAAATCTGCGTGCATACTATCCAAGCCCGATCTTCTCACGGGTTAGCCGTGGCGCTCAGGCCCGCCGCGTGAACAGCAGGCCGGACCAGGTTTCGTCGATGGCGCAGACCTTGTAATCGACCCACCCTGCCGCCAGGCCGAACGAACGCACCGCGGTCTCGTTGAGGTCGGTCGCGATGCCGGATGTCTTCTTCGGCCATGCGATCCAGGCGCTGCCTCCGTGGTCCAGCAGGCGCGCGGAGGCGGCGAAACGCTTGCGCAAATCGCGCATCGACATCGCAAACAGCAGCACCAGGCTGGCTCGCCCTCGGGCGCCGCGGCGGATCTCGACATCCGGCGGCAACGGATCGAGGCGGCGCTCGAAACCCTCCGGAGCTTCGAGGAGCGCGACGGCCGCTCCAGGCCGGATACCCAGTTTCTTGGCCAGAGAAGCTCCGGCGTAGAAATCCATGGTGGACGGCACCGTAGGAGTGGCGGGCGCGTTGACGAGCGCGGATCTCACCGCGGCCGCGATGTCCTCCCACGCGGCGTAGGTGGCATCCGGAAGCAGCTGGCGGATTCGGTCCACCTTCTCGGACTCTCCGCTAACGAAGACGATCGGGGCGAGACGCGTGGCTTTCTGCCTTCGCAACTCCACCGCGACGGAGCGTCCCTGGGACGGCAGGCGGCTGAGGTCGATCACGAAGGCGTCGGGAACGTTCTCGCGGAGGGCCCGCAGGTCGGCGGCTCCGCCTCGGGGCGCGAGACAGGTGGATTCAAACCCGGCGGCCCGCAGAATCTCCGCGCGCTCCTTTCCCTCAGCCTCGTTCCAGTGGATCAGGACAATGCGGGCCACGCCGGGCCCCTAGAACGGGAAATCGCGGTGGACCGTCTGGACGGCCATGGTGCGGTTGAGATAACGGGCTGGGTTCTGGGGCGTGCCAAAGCGGCGCACCTCGTAGTGAAGGTGGGCGGAAGTTGCGCGCCCGGACTGTCCCACATCGCCGATCACGCCGCCCTGACGGACCTCCTGCCCGGCCACCACCGCAAACCGGGAGAGATGCGCATAGTAGGTCTGGAATCCGTTACCGTGGTCCACCACGACCACCCGCCCAAATCCGTTCATCACGCTGGCAAACACGACCACTCCATCGGCCGACGCATGCACCGGAGTGCCGTAGGGCGCCCCAATGTCCACGCCCCGATGCAGCGCGCCTTCACCCGAGAACGGATCCATCCGCCGTCCGAAGGCGCTCTGGAGCCGGCCGTCGACCGGCCAGACGGCCGGGACAATGTTGGTCTGCCAGGAGCGCGGGTAGCGGTGAGAGTATGCCGAGAGGTTGGCGGTCCTGAGGAAGTCGTATTCCTTGAAGGATTCCTGGAGGGTCGGAACCAGCCGCCCTTCGCTCGAAATGTCCTCGGGGCCCTCGAGCTTCTGCTTCAGCCCGTAAGCCATTGAAACCTCGCTGGCGAACACCTGCAACTCGGCCAGTTGATGGTTGGTTTGGGTGGCGTCGGTCTGGAGGTTACGATAGCGGGCGCGCAATGCGGTGATTTCCTGCCGGAGGGCGTTATAATTGGCAACCTTCCACGCCATGCGCGCGTAACTGGATATGAAGCCGAAGACGGAAAACAGGCCCACGACGGCGAGCGCGAACACGAGGTACAGAATCCGTTGGGATACGTGGATTCTGCGAAGCCTGCCGTGAAGGGAGTGCGCGACTACCAGTATGAAGTATGGCTGTTTCATTGAACCTTATCGTTCAGACCACCCCTGAATGGATCGGCTGCCCGACGGCTTGCGAATAGGGCGCCTCCCGGCTTCCGGGGAGATTCCACGCAGGATCAAAGATCTATCAAACCGTTACGAACGCACCTACTCCGAACACAGAACTGTAACACACTCATGACACCTGCGGTCAAGGCCCCCAATTCGGGGGGAGGGTGGGGTGCGCCGATGGGGGGTGCCGGCTCATAGCCATAGGCTCCGTCGCTTCGAGCGCAGGAGCCAGATAAAGAAGGGGCCGCCCAGCAGGGCGGTCACGACGCCGACGGGGATCTCGGTGGGGGCGAGAGCGGTGCGCGCGACGGTGTCGCAGATGGCCAGGAAGGCCGCGCCGGTGAAGAACGAGCAGGGCAGGAGCAGGCGGTGGTCGGCCCCCAGTTTGAGGCGCAGGGCGTGCGGCACGATGAGGCCAACGAAGCCGATGGGGCCGGCCAGCGCCGTCACCGAACCGGCCAGGAACGAGCCCAGCACGTATCCGCCCAGCATCAGGCGCGAGACGGAGACGCCGCGGGCGGCGGCCCAATCCTCGCCTACGGCCATCAGGTTCCAGTCGCGGGCGCGCAGGAAGACCAGACCCACCGCGGGCAGGACGGCGGCGGCGAACCAGGCCAGCGTCGAGTAGTCGACTGCGTCGATCCCGCCCATCAGCCAGCGCACGATGGCGAAGGTCTGGCCGAAGCTGGCGATGTACTGCAGGAACAGGATGGCCGCCAGGCAGATGGTGTTGATGGAAACGCCGGCCAGCAGCAGCGTGAAGGACGACATGCGGCGGCCTTCGGTGGCGACTCCCATGACCAGGAACAGGACCAGCGCGGCGCCGGCGAAGGACGCGATCCAGATGGCCGGCAGGTGGCCGACCTCGCGCCAGCCCAGGCAGATGGCAGCGACGGCTCCCAGCGAGGCTCCGCTCGAGACGCCCAGGGTATACGGCGTCGCCAGCGCATCGCGCAGCATGGCCTGGAAGAGCACGCCCGCCACGCCCAGCGCGCCTCCGGCCAGGAGCGCCAGCAGCACGCGCGGAAGACGCGCATAGAAGAGGATCTCGCTATCGGGCGAGAGGCCGGCCAGAGCGCGCGAGAAGTCGATGGAGGTCGAGCCGACGAGCGGCGCGATGGCGAGCACGGCGAGGGCCGCGGCGGCGGTCGAGAGCACCGCGATCCAGAACCGGCGGCGGCTATTGGCCATAGACGATCCAGGGCCTGCCTTCTGGGCCGCGATGGAGCTCGGAGGCGACGCCGAACACTTCGAGGATTCGCTCCGGGGCGAGCACTTCGGCGGGCGTGGCATCGGCGGCGACGCGGCCGGCGTTGAGGACCACGATGCGGTCGGCGAAGGCGGCGGCGAGGTTGAGATCGTGCGTGACGGCCACGACGAGCATTCCGCGGCGGCTCAGATCGCGCAAGAGACGGTAGATGGCGACCTGGTGCTGTAGGTCGAGGAAAGTGGTCGGTTCATCGAGCAGCAGCGTCTCGGGCTGTTGCGCCACGGCCGAGGCCAGGATGACGAGCTGGCGCTCGCCGCCCGAGAGCGAGCGGAAATCGCGGTGGCGGAAAGGCAGCGTGCCGGTGATCGCCAGCGCACTTTCGACCGCTTCCAGATCGGCCGGCGATTCGAACAGGCCGTCGCAGTGCGGCGTGCGGCCCATCAGCACCACCTGCTCCGCGGTGAAGGGAAACTCGACGCGCAGGCTCTGCGGGATGAAGGCAACTTTCCGGGCGAAGGCACGGCGCGGCCAGCGTTCGGGCTCGACGCCTCGGTATTCGCAGCGGCCGGTGTGGCCGGGGCGGAGTCCGGCCATGATGCCGAGCAGGGTCGATTTCCCGGCGCCGTTGGGTCCGATGATGGCCACCAGTTGGGCGGCGTCGAAGCTCAGCGTGACGGCATCGAGGACCGGTGCGCCGTTGTAGCGCATGCCAGCTTCGACCAGCGAGTAGAGGGCGCTCACGGGGTGGCCTCCGGGAGGATGGGCGGGCCGGAGAGCGCCTCGACACGAGTGTCGAGGCGGCAGGCAGGAGTGCCTGCGCCACTTAGCCAGCCGGAGTGGGCCGGCTCTCCAGAGCCGCGCCGGCCGCAGGACCGGAGTTCTGCCCCACCACAGAGACCGAGAGCATGGGGCGATGCGCTCACAGGCCGGCCTCGGGGTGGAACATGCGGGCCAGGGCTCGCGCGGCGTCGACCACGCGCGGGCCGGGCACGACGAAAATATCCGACGCCACGGCGTAGACGCGATGCTCGCGGACGGCGGCCAGCGCGGGGTAGCGGTTCCAGAGCTGCGACTACCGCCCGCTTCTGCGCGTCGGTGACGCCCACGGTTTCGGACATCTCGCCCATATCCACGATGACTTCGGGGTTGCGGGCCAGCAGCTCCTCGAGCGGGATCCTGCCGTAGGCGGCGACGGAGTCGCGGAAGACGTTCTCGCCGCCCGCGATTTCCATCAGCTCGTTGAGGTGGGAGGCGCGGCCGGCGGCGATCAGGTCTTCGATGCGCCCCGGCGTGCGGCCCACCAGGAAAAGCGCGCGGCGGCGCGGGAGGCGGGCCACGCGAGCGCGAATGGCGTCGAGATCGGCGCGCATTCGGGCGCACAGGGCGTCGGCGCGCGCCGGCACGCCAGCGGCCTGGCCGATGCGGCGTATGGAATCGTAGATGCCGGCGAGGTTGGCGTCGTCGATCTCCAGCACATTGAGCTTCAGCGAGCGGAGATTCTCGGCGTGGCGCACGCCGGTGGTCTCCGAGACCACCAGGTCGGGGCGCAGGCCGACGATGGTTTCGAGGCTGGGATGCAGGTAGTCCCCGATCTTCGGCTTTTTGGCGGCCTCGGGCGGATAGTGGCAGAAGGTCGTGACGCCGACCACGCGGTCGCCCAGGCCCAGCGCGTAGAGCATTTCGGTGACCGAGGGGGCGGTGGAAACGATGCGGCGGGGCGGGGCTGCGGGCGGGTCTGGAGACCCGCTGCAGGCGTGGACGCCTGCCCCACACAGCAGGGAAAGAATGGAAAGCAGGCAGAGCAGAGGGCGTTTCACCATTCCAGGCGGAGACCTCCGTAGACGCTTCGCGAGAGGGCTGGGTAGCCCAATACCTCGGAATAGTTTTGGTTCAGGAGATTAGAGGCGCGCAGGAACGGCGAGAGGTGCTTGTCGATGCGGAAGGAACCGGTGGCGTAGACGTTCTGGTAGCCGCGGTTGCGCGTGACGCCGAAGACGTAGGGATCGGGGTCCTGGCGCTCGCCTACCAGGATGGCGCCGGCCGCGAGCGTCCAGCGGCGCGGAGCGAGCGTGATGGAAAGCGTGCCCGAGTTGCCGGGCTGGCGCGCGATCTCCTGGCCCACGCCGTAGAAGATCGAATCCGGCGTGTTGGAGCGCGTGATGCGGGTCCACATGCGCGTGTATCCGCCCGAAGCCGTAAGCCAGCGAGCGATCTTCATCCGCGAAGAGAACTCGACGCCGCGGGCGCGGCTGGCCTGGATGTTCAGCCAGCTCGGGTAGACATAGACGATCAGGTCCTGGAACGAGTTGGAGAACGCCGAAACCTGGGTCTCGAGGCGGCGCGCGAACCATTCCTGGATCATGCCTACTTCGTAACCGGTCGTTTTCTCGGGACGCAGCGCCGGATTGCCGATGGCGTAGGACTCCTTGGAGTAGTTCTGAAGGAGGCTGGGCTCCACGATGCCGATGCCCGCGCTGGCGCGCAGATACGTGGAACCCGCGATCCGGTAGCTGGCCGCGGCGCGAGGCGTGAACTTGGTGTGGAAGGCGCTGTTCTGCTCGTAGCGCAAGCCGGCCGACAGGAAAAGCCTCCGCGAGATGGCATATTGCTCCTCGAGGAACACGCTGTGGTCGTCGCGGCTGACGTTGCTGCCGCTGATGTCGGCGGCTTGCCGCTCGTACTGGTAGCCGAAGACCGCCGCGCCGCCGGTGTGCGTGAGCGTGCCCTGGTAAGCGAAGTCCGCGCGCGAGCTGAGGCTGAGGTAGGGATCGGAGGCGTAGATGGATTCGGACTGGTTCACCAGGGTCAGGCCGGGCGGGACGGGCGCGGCGGGATTCGCGAGTCCTTCGAAATAGACCCGATTCTCGGTGTTCTGGACCAAGGCCGCAATGTTGTACGGGCCCTGGTTCACGGGCTCGTAGAACACGTCGTTCGAGCGGTGATATCCGAAAGAAATGTGCTGTGCGTAGTGGCGGCCGCGCACGTCATCGACGGCGGCCGAAACCAGCGAATCGCGGGTGGCCTCGCTGCCGTAGTAATCGACGAGGCCGTAGCCGACCTGGTTGGGGGTGCCGATGGCGGCATCGAAAGTCCGGAAGATGCCGCGCACCTGGGTGTCGGGCGAGATGCGGAAGCCGAGATTGGCGGTACCGCTGGTATCGCGGAAGAAGTCGTTGGCGTATTCGCCGGCGGTGTGAAGCTGATCGGCGGCGAACGAGTAGTCGAGGCGGCCCCCAACACCGCCGGCGAGGCTGGCGGTCCAGCGGTCGGTGGCGAAACTGCCGCGCTCGTAGGAGACGGAGCCGTGCGGCGTGCGGTCTTCGGGATCGCCTCGCTTGGTGAAAAGCTGAATGACGCCGGAGGCGGCGTCGGCGCCGAACAGGGCGCTTTCGGGCCCGCGCACGACTTCAATGCGGTCGATGCCGGTGGTGGTGTCGCCGGCCAGGTTGATGGTGCCGCCGGGGTCGTTCATCGGGACGCCATCGACCAGGACGAGCATGGCGGTGGACTGGCCCCCGCGGCCGTAGATATCGGTAAGGCTCCCGGGGCGGCCGGACTGCACGATCTGAATTCCGGGCACCTCGCGCAGTGCGTCGCCGAGGGACGGATAGTCCTGTGCCTTGAGATCGGCGGCGGTGATGACGGTGGCGGCGGCGCCGGCCTCGGCGATGTCGGTTTCGCGGCGGTTGGCGGTGACTACTACATGCTCGCTCTGAGGAGCGAGGGCGAGCTCGATATGCGCCAGAGAGGTTGGAACAAGCTCGACCTGCTTGGTTTCAAAGCCGGACGCCGAGACGGTGGCGCGGCAGGGGCTGGCGATTTCGATCGAGAAATGCCCGGCGGCTTCGGTTTCGGCGGAAAGGCCCGCGCAGGCGATGCGCGCGTGCTGGATGGGCCTGCCGGAAGGATCGACAACGACACCCTCGGAGGCGCACGCCATGGCGGCGGCAGCGAGGGAAAGAAAAACGAGCGAGTGGACGGTCTTCATCATGAGACGCTCTCCCGCGAGACGTTGTTCTCATCAGCGCGGAACCGGTCTCCTGACTTCGCGACAACGGCTTTTACCCGTTTCCGGGTTGCGCGGCCTTCCCACTGGATGCAGTGACCGTCGCAGCCGATTTCTGTCGCTCACAGTTGCGGGGCAGTGGCGGACTTACACCGCCTTCCCGAGCATTCCACGCGTCTTGGTGAGGGCTGGTTGCAGCCGTCGATGAGTATAGCAAATGTGCCGGAGGGGACAGCGGCGCGGGTGCGTTGGGCAGGGCGGGCCGGCGCCTTCTCGACGAGCGACGAGCGATAGGGCGCGATAGGCCGCAGGCGACGGGCGACGAGCGACGGGCGACGAGCGACAGGCGATAGGGCGCGATAGGCCGCAGGCGACGGGCGACGAGCGACAGGCGATAGGGCGCGATAGGCCGCAGGCGACGGGCGACAGGCGACGGGCGGCTCGATCTCGCAACAGAGTATACTGTCCCGTGTTGGAGGAGGGTTAATGCCCGAGACGGCGTTTCAACGGTTCTGGCGGAGGTTGCAGCAGATCGGGCTGAATGCGTACGAGGCGCGCTCGTATATGGTGCTCCTGGGCCATCCGCGCTTCAAGGCGCTGGAGCTGGCGGCACGGGCGCACGTGCCTCGGCAGAAAGTGTACGAGGTCCTGGACAGCCTGGTGGAGAAGGGCTTCGCCCTGGTGGTACAGGAAAAGACCAAACTGTTCTCCGCGGTTGAGCCGGCGCTGGCGATCCCGGGGTATTTGGCGCGGAAGCGGCAGACGGCGGAACAGGAACTGGCGGAGCAGGCGCGCACGGCTACCGGGCTGATCGAGGACCTGGCCGAATCGTATTCCGAGGGGCGGGGCGAGCGGGGCACGCTGGATTATCTGCGCATCGTCGGCGAGCCCTCGCAGGCGGCGGCACAGTTTCAGCGCATGCTGGCCGAAGTGGAGTCGGAATACGTGGAGTTCTCGCGGCCGCCGTACGCGGTGGACCCGCTGGATGAACAACTGGTGAAGCGGGCGCGCGAGCGCGGCGTGCGGTGCCGGCTGCTGAGGGCCGCGGGCGCGGTCGACGATGCGCACAAGCAGCGGCTGGAGGAGTACCGGCAGGCGGGAGTCGAGATCCGCGTGGCGGAGTCGCTGCCGATGAAGCTGGCGCTGTTCGATGGCCGGCGAGGCATGATCGCGCTGCTCGATCCGGTGATCACGCGGCCGGCGTGGACGTCGGTAGTTTTCGACCACGAAGGTTTCGGCGAGGCGATGAAGGGGCTGTTCGAGGATCACTGGCGGCACGCCGTGGGCGGCGCGTTCGATGCGCAGGCCTGAGGCCGGCCCTGGCGCGACACGAGAGACGCTGGGCCTCTGGATTCCATGTGGCGCGATGCTGCTGGTGTCGCTGGTCAGCTACATCGACCGGAACACGCTGGCTCTGCTGGCGCCGACGATTCTCGAGCAGACGCGGCTGACGGCGGAGCAATACGGGTATGCGATCTCGGCGTTCTCGATCGCCTACACCATCGCGAATCCGCTGTGGGGACGGTGGCTGGACCGGGTGGGCGTGCGGTGGGGCATGATGCTGGCGGTGGCGCTGTGGACGGCGGCCTCGGCGTCGCACGCGCTGGCGGTTGGCCTGCTGAGTTTCGCCGCGGCGCGGGCGGCGCTGGGTTTCGGCGAAGGCGCGACGTTCCCGGGCGGCCTCAGAACCGCGGTCGAGACGCTGCCGCCGGAGAAGCAATCGCGCGGCATCGCGGTGGCGTATAGCGGTGGCTCGCTGGGAGCGATCGTCACGCCGCTGGTGATCACTCCGATCGCGCATTACTGGGGCTGGCGCGCCGCGTTCCTTTTCACGGGCGGGGCGGGAGCGGCGTGGATGGTGCTGTGGCATTTCGTATCCAAAGGGCGAACCTTGGGACAGGCACGGAGTTTCGCAAAGGAGGCGAAATCCGGTCCAGTCCCCGGTTTGCAGACGGCGGCGAAATCCGGTCCAGTCCCCGGTTCGCAGACTCGGCCGAGCTTCCGGGATCCGCGGATCTGGTCCTTCATGTGCGCCTATGCGTGGGGCGCGCTGCCGCTGGCGCTGATCCTCTATGGCGCGTCGCTTTTTCTGAGTAGATCGCTGGGCATGAAGCAGGTGGGGATCGGAGCGGTGCTGTGGATTCCGCCGCTGGGGTGGGAGATCGGATACTTCGTGTGGGGCTGGCTGGCGGATCGGCGCGTGGCGGCGGGGCGGCATCCCACCTCCGCGTTTCAACCGCTGCTGGCCGCGGCGATGCTGGCCTCGCTTCCGCTGGCGGTGACACCATGGGTGCGGCCGCTGTGGCTGGTAATGGCCCTGATGTTCGTTTCGACGTTTGCCGCGGGCGGCTTCATCATTCTGACGGTGGGCTGGACGACCCGGGTTTACGCGAGCAGCGATTCGGGTTTGGTGGCGGGACTCGGCGCGGGGGCGTGGTCGCTGATGGTGGCGGTCATCATGCCGGTATTCGGGCGGCTGTTCGACAAAGGAAGATTCGACGTCGGGTTCGCGCTGGCGGCGGCGTTCCCGGTGCTGGGGTTCGGGACGTGGTGGGTGGTAAACCGGCGACCGGCGGAGTAAGACGACTTACTGGCGGGCGGCGGCTTTCTTGGCGGCCTTCTTCTGCTTCCGGGGAAGACGGGATTTGTTCTTGGGAAGCAGCTTCGGAATCTTCTGCGAGATTTTCGGCTCGGCTCTAACGGGCGGAGCCTCTACAACAGGCGCGGACTCTTTCTCGACTTCCTTTTCTTTCTTCTTTGCCAAGTCAGGGAACCTCCACTCAACTGTACACTGTTTGCGCGCGAGACGTCCGCGCCGGTGCTACGGCGGCGCGGTGGGTGCGCTGCGCTCCCTCGGGTGTTTCGGGTCTTCCGCGGCGCGGGTCCGCTCCCTTACGGTCGCGGTTCGGTGCTACGGCGGCGCGGCGGGTCCGCTCCCTGACGGTCGCGGTGCCGGGAGGCGCCGCCGGTCGCCGCTGACCTCCGCGTCCGAGAGCATCGAGAACATTCCCGCGGGTTATTTCGGGTTCGCGGGACTTACACGATCATCGGTCCGAAGGAATTCGCCGAGCGGCTCGAGCTGGCGGGGCCGCGGAAGGATTTTCAGGTGCCCTCCGAGAGCTGAGAGCTGACCGCTGATAGCTGACAGCCGACAAAACCGGGGACAGGGTGTCCTGTCCCCGGTTTTGTTCAACTAGCCGCCGTTGGGGCCGTTGTGGCAACTGTAGCAGCCGATCATGGTGCCCTTGGTAAAGGTGTGGCCGGCTAGGGTTCGGTCGGCCTGGATTCTGGAGAGAACGGTGCCGCGGTAGTCGGTGCCGTGGCAGGACTGGCAGGCGGTGGCTCCGCCGGAATCGGCGACGTCCTGGTGTCTGCTGACCCAGGTTGTTCCGATGGGATGGAGGCCGTGGGGGCCGCCGGTGACGGTGCTGGGAACGGTGGCGTGGCAGGCGGTGCACTCGGAGAGCATGCCGCTGTGCCCCTGAAGGGCGTTGCTCTGAACGTTGTCGTTCACGTTGGGAGTGGGGTACTCGGCATGGGTGGAGCCGTGGCAGGCCTCGCATTGCAGGCCGCCATGGCCGGCGGAGAAACGGTAGAGCGAAATGCCGGCGGCGGGGTTGTTGGGATTGGTGGCGAAGGTCTGGTCGGGGGCCACTCGCACGGTGGTGCCGCTCGAGAACACCGAAGTGTAAACGATCTGCCCGGCGTTCGAGGTTGCCGTGCCGCTGTGGCAGGCCTGGCAATTGGGCTCGTCGAGCCAGCCCTTGCGGGTCGAGACCGCCATGTTGCTCATGGAGCCGTGGCAGCTCTGGCACTCGATGGCGTTGCCGCCGGTGGGAGCCTGCAGCGTCCCCATGGCGCCGCGGAGGCACTCGGTGTTGGGGCCGGGATGGCAGTTATAGCACGATTGGCGGGTGGTCGAGGCTTGGAGGGTCTGGTTGGTGGCCGGGTCCACCACCTGCGAGTGCAGGCTATGCATCGAGGTGGTCAGCGCAGGGACTCCCGTGACGCCGGCCAGCGAGAGCGCGTTGGAGCCGTGGCAGGAGTCGCAGAGAACGGGCTTGGTGGCGGTGGTGGTTTCGAGTCCCGCGGTGCTGTAGCCCACGGCGGTCGCGGCCGACTGGAACAGCGCGGTGGATTTGAAGCGGTCGTCGTGCTTGCGGAGGATGTTCAGCTTGATGTCCTTGGCGGGATCGGCGTTGAAGACCCAGCCGGCAGCGGGTTGCGCCGCTGAATCCGTGTTCGAGGCGTGACAGTTCTTGCAGGTCATCTCGTCGGAGATGGGGAGCACGATGTCGGTGGTGGCGAGCGAGTTGCCGGAAGCATCGCGCGCGGTGAGCCGCATCATGGGGAAATAGTTGACCGGGTAAGGTGGGGCGGGAGCGTCGGCGTAGGGCAGGATGGGAATACCCACGGCCACCCAGGTATTGTCGGTGGCGCTGAAGGTCATGGGCTGTGGAGTGTTCAGGGTGCCCGGCATGGCGCTGCCCGTAAGGCCGGCGTCGGGGGCGAGCGAGCCGAATCCCAGGGCGGCCGCGAATTGCCAGAAGTTGGTTTTGCCCACCGAGGTAGTGTTCAGCGTGCCGGTAAGGGGATCGGTAACGGCCTGATAGGTGACGGTGTAGCCGGCCGGCGCCGCGATCAGATTGCCATTGGCATCGATCAGGTGGACGTGGATGGTGTTATAGGGAGGCAGGACTCCGAAGATACTGTAGTCCTTGCCGTCCATGCAGTGCATTCCCAGATCGTTCCATCCGATGAGCTTGTAGCCGGTAGGAGCCGGAGTCGGAGTCGGCGTCGGCGTCGGAGTAGGAGTAGGCGTCGGAGTCGGAGTCGCCGTAGGAGTCGGCGTAGGAGTCGGACGCGGAGTCGGAGTAGGCGTCGGAGCTGCGGCCACGATGAGGGATACGGTGACGGGGTGCGTGGTGCCGTTGGAGACGATTGAGATGGTTCCGCTATAGGTGCCCGCGGCGCGGCCGGACGGATTGACCGTCACGGTAATGGTGCGGTTCGTGGTGAGGCTGCCGGAGGGCGAGATGGCGATCCAACTGGCGCCGCTCGCGGCGGTGAAGGCGGTCGCGGAGGAAGCGCTCACGGTCACGGTCTGGGAGGGCGGCGCGGAGCCGCCGGCGGTCGCATTGAAGGTGAGCGAGGTGGGGCTGACGGAGATCGATCTCGTAGCGGCGCTGACCACCAGCGATATCGCCACCGTTTTCGTGCCGTAGCGGGAAACGACGGAGATGGTTCCGGCGTACGTGCCAGCCGCGAGGTACCGCTGGTTCACGCTGACGGTGAGGGTCCGGTTAGTGGTCAGGCTGCCGGTGGGCGAGATGGTCAGCCAGTTCCTGCCGCCGCTCCGAATCGAAGCGCTGGCGGTGAATGTGGTGGCGCGCGAGGCGCTCACCGTCAGTGTCTGGGCCGGCGGCAGAGAACCGTTCGCGGTCGCCCTGAAGGTCAGCGAGGAGGCGCTGAGGGTCAGGCCGGAGGTACTGCCATCCTCGGCATGGGCGGTTCGCGCCGCGAAGGTCCAGACTACGCCGGCTATCAGGGCGAAAAACGCGAGAACGACATAGCGATGCTTCATTCCTGTACTCCTTCGATGTTGCGGAGAGCGCGAAGGCCGCGCTATCGGCGGGAGGGCCGCAGGAGCAGTGCGGACACACGAAGACCTTCACGAATACGATCGGAGATCTCCCCGCCGGAGGCCGGCCGATTCCTGTAAAAACTACAGAGCGGCCGCCAAACTTACACTGTTCTTCGCCTAATCAGCGATAACAGGTACTGAAACCCCGATATACGGCGATGGGGGTTGCGGATTGTTGTAGTCGAGCGAAGCACTCGAATTGCCAATCCGAATGACTGAAATACAATCTCCTTCCGGAGGGAGATGCAGGAGTGCGCGCCGGGTGACAGGCCGGGCGATGAATTTCTTTTCGCCGAGGGTGGGGGGCGCAGGTGCGGACCGCGGCAGGGAGCCAGGCGCCGAAGCACGAGCCGTGAGCGAGCGGGCCTCTCCCTGACGGCGATGTGTCATCGGGCTGGCCGGTGGGCGGCTCCGGCAGGGGTTTCGCCGCTCAACGGCGGGACTTGCAGAAATCGCAGGGCAAGCTGAAGCATACCCCACGTGGGGCCGTAAACCGTTGATGCGCCGTGTAGGACATGCTTCAGCTTGTCCCTTCCGCGGCGGTAGTGCGATTTCTGCAAGTCGCTCTACGGTCCCCCGGCGCGGCTCGGTGTCATCGGGGGCCGGTGGGGGGACACGCCTGCCCCAGGAGGCCCCACCTTTGCCTTTGGGCTGCGATATCTGGTAAGTTAACGTTTCGATCCGCGTACATGCGGCTTGACGGGGATCTGGTCCGGGGATCCGCCGAGCTGCGGGTGATTATGGCCGAGAACACCAGCGAGACTAAAGAGGTTGATACCTATCTCGATTCGGCATTGGGAAGCGCCGACGAAGCGGAGCACCTGGTGCTCGGCGTGGCGGAGCAGATGGGATTCCACGAGGACGACCTGCACAAGATCGGCATGGCGGTGCGCGAGTCGATCGTGAACGCGGTGGTCCACGGCAATCGCTACAATCGACGCAAGAGGGTTCACTTGGCCGTGTTGAACGGTAAGGACCACGTGACGGTCCTGGTGGGCGACGAAGGCGAAGGGTTTGACCCGGACAAGCTGCCGGATCCGCTGGCGGAGCCGAACCTGCTCCAGCAGTCGGGACGCGGGATTTTTCTGATTCGGGCATTCATGGACGAGTTCCAGATCCGGCGGTTGAGCCCGTCGGGAACCGAATTCAAGTTAGTGAAGTACATTCAGATAACGCAATAGTCGAGGGTCCGATCCATTGAGGCGGGCCCATAGAGGAGGATAGATTCGTGAGCGCCAAACTCAGCCCGCGCCAGGTGGGCGATGTTACCGTGATTGATGTAGCCGGCCGAATCACCCTGGGAGAAGGATCGAGCAATCTCCGCGAGGGCATTCGCGAGATGGTTACGAAGGGCAATAAGAAGATCCTTCTGAACCTCGGGGAAGTGACTTACATCGACAGCTCCGGGATCGGCGAACTGGTTTCCGGGTTTACGTCGGTGGCCAACGGCGGCGGCCAGTTGAAGCTGATCAACCTGACCAAGCGCGTGAAGGACCTGCTGCAAATCACCAAGCTGTACACGGTGTTCGAGGTCTTCGACGACGAGGCAGCGGCCGTTCGCAGTTTTGCCTGAAACCTAACCGCCGGCGCGTGGATTGTGGCGCGTGGCATGTGGATTCCCAGGGGCATTCCTGCGCTTCGCAGCGGAGATGGCGGCGGCAGCGAGGCCCGAACGGCAGGAGAGGACCCACGAGCCACGTGCCACGAGCCACGCGCCGTGCTAGAATCGGTGTTTCCCTGAGGTTTTCGTGGATAGAATCACCCGTAAGAAGCTGAAGCAAGACGAGTTTGCCCAGGACGTCGGCCTGACCGTCGAGTTCCTCAACGAGCATCGCCCGCAGACCATCCGGTACGGCGTCGCCGGCTTGGCCGCCCTGGTCCTCGTAGCAGGCCTGGTTATATGGTTCCGGCACCGGGGCGCCGAGCGGCAGGCGGCGCTGACGGCGGCGCTCCAGGTCTGGCAAACCCCGGTGGGCCCGGCCCAGGAAGGCCTCGACCGGAAACCCTTCGCGACCGAGGACGAAAAGCAGAAGGCGGTGGTAAAGGCGTTCGCCGACGTCGCCGCCAAGTATTCCGGCAGCAACGAAGCGGCTGTAGCGGAGTACTATCTGGGCGCGAGTGCCGCCAACAACGGCAAACTGGCGGCGGCCGAAGTCGCGTTCAAGGAAGCGATCGATTCGGGGAACGCGAACTACGGCTCACTGGCCAAGCTGGCGCTGGCAAGCGTATACAAGTCGGAGCACAGGCAGGCGGATGGCGAGAAGCTGCTCCAGTCGCTTATCGACAAGCCGAGCGATTTCGTCTCGAAGGAAGAGGCGACGATCGCGCTGGCCCGTTACGTCGCATCCACCGACCCCGAGAGGGCGCGAAAGCTCCTGACGCCGCTGCGGACCGCGCGGGCCTCGATCAGCCGCATCGCCACCAGCGAGCTGAACGCGCTGCCTTCCCGGTAGCGCCTCGAAGAACATGGCCGAGGGCCTGGCCGCGCTACGGTTTCCGGTGGCCCGCTCGCGAGGACGCCGGTATCCGGAGCCGGCCCATCCCTATCGCAACGATTTCCAGCGGGACCGCGACCGCATCGTGCATGCCCGCGCCTTCCGGCGGCTGGAAGACAAGACGCAGGTCTTCACCGCCGGCCTCTCGGACCATTTCCGCAACCGCCTGACCCACACCATCGAGGTCGCGCAGATCGCGCGCACGGTGGCCGCGGTTCTGGATCTCGACCAGGATCTGACGGAAGCCCTGGCGCTGGCGCACGACATCGGGCATCCTCCCTTCGCCCACTCGGGAGAAGAAGAGCTCGACCGCCAGATGAGGCGCTACGGGGAGCGCTTCGATCATAACCTCCACGCGCTGCGCATTGTCGAGAGCTTCGAGCAACGCTACGCGCGGTTTCCCGGCCTGAACCTGACCTTCGAGGTGCGGGAAGGGATGGTGAAGCACTCGCGCGATTTCGAGCCCGGCGAGATTCCGCAATTCGACGAATACCTCACCGGATTGCGGCCGCCGCTCGAGGCGCAGCTCATCGATCCCGCCGACGAGATCGCCTACAACTCCGCCGACCTGGACGACGCTTTTTCCGCGCACTTCTTCAGCCTGGAGGAGGCCGGCGCAAGCGTTCCCGCGCTGGGGGCGATCCTGGCGGAGATCGAGAACCAGTTTCCGGGAGCGCCGGAGCGGATCCGGTTCAACGAGGCGCTGCGGCGGCTGATCGACCTGCTGGTGACGGGGTTGATCGAGGGCACCGCAAAGGCGGCCCAAGAGGCCGGCGTGGCGGGTGTGGACGACGTGCGCGGGCACCCGGTGCGTGTGGCGCGCCTGGCAGAGCCGGCGGCGGGGACCAACGCCGCGCTGAAGCAGTTCCTGCGCCGCCAGGTGTACTTCTCGCCGGTGCTGGCCGAGGAGCGCGACCGCTCGGCGGCCATGATCGCCGAGCTGTTCGGCCACTTCGTCGGGCATCCGGAGCGGCTTCCGGAATCCTACCGCGAGGGGACCGCCGGCGAGCCCCTGCATCGCGTGGTGTGCGATTACATCGCGGGGATGACGGACGGGTTCTTCCGGCGGACGCACGAACAGGAGCTGGGATAGCCACCAGAGGCCCCCAAGAAATCCTGCGACCGGATCGGGTCTTCAGGAATCACATCAGAAAGTGTCGGTGGACAGGGGTTTTGGGTCCACGGCCCTGGGGGGGATGCATGATCCGCAAGGCTGGTGCACTGCCCGTCGCGTGTTTGATCGCGATCCTACCGGCGAGTCCTGCGTGGGCGCAGTTCGGGCCTAAGCAGACCGCGTTTCGCAACAATGTGCAGACGATGGCGGGACACCTCGATGTGCACGGGACCGCTTCCGGCACGGTGAACCAGGGCGGCGTCAGCGTCCAGTACAACACCGATCAGGAGATCGCAGGCACCCTCACTCTGAATACCTGGAACCCTCTCACCATGGCGCTGATGGGCACTCTGGACGGCACCATCACGGTCTCGGAGAGATCGGTCGACACCTTCGCCTGCACGGTCACGAATACGTACGTCGCGAGTACGTCGGCTCAGACCGACTTCTTGGGCCATGCCCTGATATTCAACCTCAGCCTCGACATCGGCTCGGATACCTGGAGCCTGTGGCCGTCCAACGACTCACGTGAACGGCACGGTCACCAGCGTGCAGGATTGCGGCGGGCAGATGCACGACGTCGACCTCCACCATATCCATTGACGTTCATGCCCATCAACATGAGCATGGGGTTTCCGTTTCCGGACTCGGGCTTCGATCTGAACGGCATCGGCCAAGTGACGTGCGACGGGTGCGGCAATGCGGACGGGAACCCGGTGGACTACACCTTCGGTTACGACCTCAAGGCCAACCCGACGCCGACGCCAACACCCACGCCGACTCCAACACCGACTCCAACGCCAACACCGACGCCAACACCGACGCCAACACCGACGCCAACACCGACTCCAACACCGACTCCGACACCCACTCCAACGCCGACACCAACGCCGACACCAACACCGACACCAACGCCGACACCAACGCCGACACCAACACCGACACCAACGCCGACACCGACTCCAACACCCGACACCAACGCCGACACCCACACCAACGCCGACTCCGACTCCAACGCCGACGCCTACACCGACGCCAACGCCCACGCCGACACCAACGCCGACTCCGACGCCGACGCCCACTCCGACGCCAACGCCGACTCCAACGCCGACTCCAACGCCGACACCGACTCCAACGCCGACTCCAACGCCGACACCAACGCCGACGCCGACACCGACACCAACGCCGACACCAACGCCGACACCGACACCGACACCGACTCCAACTCCGACACCGACTCCGACCCGACGCCAGCACCAACGCCCACGCCCACACCGACGCCAACACCAACGCCGAATACCAACTCCGACGCCAGATCCGTGCGCGGTTTCTCTTTCCAGCGCGACCGTGGGCTTCACCCCGGCGGCTTCCTCCGGCAGCATCACCGTGACGACCGGCCCCCTCTGTCCATGGACCGTGGGACCGCCGCTCGATCCATGGTTGACGGTCACATCGCCGCCGAGCTCGAGCGGAACGGGAACCGTCAGCTTCTCCGTGGACGCCAACACCGGGGCGGCGCGCAGCACCAGTTTCCCGGTTGCGGGACAAACGGTGATCGTCACGCAGTGGGCCGCGGGCACCGTCTTCGTTCCGGTGCCGCCTTGCCGCGTTGCGGACACCCGCTACCCGGACGGCACATTCGGCGGCCCGGTAATGGCTGGCGGCACAAGCCGGTCCTTTCCGATCCCGCAAAGCGCCTGCGGCATCCCCAACACCGCCCTGGGCTACTCGCTGAACGTCACGGTGGTGCCTGCGGGACTCCTCAGCTTCCTGACTCTCTCGCCCACCGGGCAGCCGCTTCCGTTGGTCTCGACGCTGAACTCCTTCACCGGGAAGGTGGTGGCCAACGCCGCCCTGGTTCCAGCCGGAACCGGTGGCGCTATCGACGTGTTCGTCACGGACCAGACCCACGTGATACTGGACATCAACGGCTATTTCGCTCCGGCCGGCGCCTCGGGCGGGCTGGCGTTCTACCCGGTAACCCCCTGCCGGGTTGCCGACACGCGCGGTGCCGCCGGGCCGTTCGGCGGGCCGAGCATACTCGCGGCGAATACCCGCAATTTCGCTATTCCTTCGAGCGGGTGCAACGTGCCCAGTTCCGCTTTGGCCTACTCGCTCAACGCGACCGTGGTTCCGAAGGGAGTGCTACAGTATCTGACCCTCTGGCCGACCGGAGAGAGTCAACCGCTGGTCTCGACGCTGAATTCGTTCGATGGAAGCATCGTGGCGAACGCGGCTATCGTCCCGGCGGGAAATGCGGGCTCCATCTCCGCTTATGTCACGGACGAGACGGACCTCATTCTGGACATCAACGGCTATTTCGCCGCGCCGGGTGCGGGAGGCATGTCCTTCTATCCTGTGACGCCGTGCCGCATATCCGACACGCGCAACGCGGCGGGCGCGTTCGGTGGCCCCATTCTTGGCGCCGGAGAGACGCGCAGCTTCGCCGTGCCGTCCGGTGGCTGCAGCATCCCTTCGGCGGCGCAGGCCTATTCGCTCAACGCCACGGTGGTGCCGAGCGGGCCGCTCGCCTACCTGACACTGTGGCCGGCCGGCGCCGCGCAGCCGAACGTTTCCACTCTCAATTCATTCCTGGGACTGATTGTGGCCAACGCCGCCCTGGTACCGAGCGGAGCCGACGGAGCGGTCAGCGCGTTCGTGACCGATGAAACGGACCTGATCCTGGATATCGACGGCTTCTTCGCACCGTAGGGGACGAGCTGAAGCTTATCCCACCAGGCGGCGGAACCAATCCAGGCTGGCCCGCGCGGAGGTTTGCCAGTGGAACTGCCGGGCGCGGAGGCGGCCGGCGCCGCCCAGGCGCTCGCACAGCGCGGGCGACGTCAGCAGAGACTCCAGGCCGTCGCGAATCTCCGCGGTACTGTGCGGGTCAACCAGGAGGGCCGCGCCGCCGGCGATCTCGGGCAGCGACGAAACGTTGGAGGTCAGAACCGCGGTTCCGGCGGCCATGGCCTGCGCCACAGGCAGGCCGAAGCCCTCGTACAACGACGGATAAGCGAGGACGGTGGCGCCGGCGGTGATGGCCGGCAGGTCCGCCTCTCCGACGTAGCCTAGATAACGGACGCCCTCCGCTTGCGCGCGGACCCTGGCCACGGTGGCGGGGTCCGCCCATCCGATCGGGCCGGCCACCACCAGCTCGTACTGCTCTCGCGTGGTCGCGCTGAGCGCGGCCCAGGCAGCCAGCAGGCCGGGGAAGTTCTTGCGCGGCTCGACCGTTCCCACCGAGAGTACGTAGGGCCGCTCCAGCCCGTACTTCGCGCGCACCGCGTGAACGTCCGCGGCCGTCACCTCGAAGAACGGCTCCGGCACGCCCGGATAAACGACTGTAATGCGGGCGGGGTCGAGGTCCAGAATCTCGATCGCGTCGCGGCGGGTGCTTTCGGAGACTGCGATGATCCCGTCGGCGCGCTTGGCTATGTGCTCTCCGGACCAGCGCGACGCGGCCACGTTGGCCCTAGAGTGCAGTTGGGGCATTCGCCAGCACGTCATGTCGTGGATGGTAGTGGTGAGCCTGGCGCGGCGGGGCGGATTCCGCCAGTGGGTCGAAGCGTGGAAAACATCCAGGCCCGGGAACGCCCACGGAAGCCGCGAGATGTTCAGCCCGTGCAGGGCGCCCAGGCCCGCCACCGTTCGGAGGAGCCCGGCTATCGACCGCTCATGATCGAGATCGCCGATCGGCCCGGGGACCGGAAACGTGAGGATGGCGTCGCGCTCTCCGGCCTCGCGCCGCAGGCTGCCCAGCCAGTAGTAAATGTAACTCTTCACGCCCGCGCTGCGAAGCAGCAACGGGGTGGCGTCAATTCCGATGCGCATGAGACGACCTGGCCGGACGGACGGTCTGGTTCGAGTAGAGCGTCTTGCCGCCGCTTTCCGCCACGGGGTACAGGTTCGAGTGGCCCACCAGGTTCTCCAGACGGGCGTTCTGGGAATCCTCGGCGGCCAGATAGTAGCGCTCGGATCGCGCCCAGAGCCCCGGAAGGTCCTTGTCGGTGACGAAAACCGCGGGTGCGCCGGGTGCGTTGGAGCCGTATTCCAGGTTGTTCCTCCGTCCGTTGAGCAGCAGCGGCTTCTGGTCGGCGTAAAACACGATCGACGAGAAGGCGTAATACTCGCGGTCCAAAATCAGCTTCCCTTTCGGCGCGTGCAGCAGCGCCTCAGCCAGCGGCCGGGAGGACAAATAGGGATCGAACACCACCAGGGCCAGCCGCGCCGCCTGGAAGAATACCACCATCATCAGGGCCAGGGCCAGCCAGGCCCGCTCTCCGCGGAGGCGCCAGGCGCCGATGGCTCCGGCCAGGAAGGCCACCGCCGCCAATGCGAGCGGTGTGCGCAGGTAGGCGAAGGCCTTCAGCGTGAGGTCCGCCATGTGGCCTAGCGAGAGGGTGTAGAGGGCCGGGTTCTCGGTCAGCGCGCGCGAGATGTCGCCCGGCGCCGGGACGTCGCGCACCGCGATCAGGATGGCGAGCGCCGCCAGGCCGGCCGCGCAGGCTATGGCGCCCACAATACGCGTTCCCGTCCGCAGCCGCTCCGGATACGCCTCCATCGCGCAGCCGATCAGAAGCGCGACGGCCGGGTAGATCGGCATGGAGTAGTATTCCTGGGTAGTCGAGAAGCTGAAGAACAGCATCACGACGCCGATCCAGAGGAGCGCCATGAGACGCGTCCTCCCCGCTCGATCCACCGGTTTGAAGCCCAGGCGCGCCACCGTGGGCAGGTACGCGCTCCAGGGAAAGAACCAGACCAGGTGCAGCGCCCAGAAATAGAGCAGGGGCACGGTGTTATAGTCGCGCGGATAGCGGCGGTTGAGGAAGCGCAGCAGGTGCTCGTTGATGGCGTAGAACCATAAAAATCCACGCCAGGTTCCCGGGCCGCTATCGAGCGTCCAAACGAAGTAAGGGGGATTGCGCAGCGTGGCGAGCACGTGCCACGGCGCCGCGATCGCGACGAAGATCAGGAGAGCGGTAAACGGGTAGAGGCGCCGCCAGGAGCGAAGCGAGAAGAGCTGGCGCGTCAGGAGCAGGTAGAAAAAACCCGCGCCGAGCGGGAACACGATCCCGATCAGGCCCTTGAGCAGCACGCCAGCCGCCAGGCTTGCCGCCAGCGCGTACGCCCACAGACGGGGACGCGCCTCGTTTTCGTCGAGCGCGCGCAGGAAACTCCACAGCGCCAGGGTAATGGCCAGCGTAAGCACCACGTCGGGAATCACGATGCGCGTGAACAGGAACAGGCCCACCGAGGTGGCGGTCACCAGTCCGGCGTAGAAGCCGGCCCGCGGGGAAAAGGCCCAGCGTCCGAAGCGCACCACGACCCACGCGAGCAGGATCGCCGCCAGCGCCACCGGCAGCCGCGCCGTCCAGTCGTGAACGCCGAAGATCAGGTAGCAGACCGCGGTCATCCAGGTCTTCAGCGGCGCTTTCTCGAGGTAGGGTACGCCATCCAGGCGCAACGTGACCCAGTCGCCGGACTGAACCATGTTGCGCGCCATCTGCGCCTGCGTGGCATCCACGTCGTCCATCAGCGAGGGAGGGCTGAGAACGCCGGTGAGGAAGATGGCGGAGGCGATCAGCAGGACGATCAGTTCGTAGCGGCGCTCCATAGTTGGTCGAAACCCGAGGGTAGCACGCAGCGGCGAAAGGCGGCGTGGCGGGCGAAGAGGCCGAGGTCCGGAATGGCCCGCGCGCGCAATATATAAAACCCGTGGAGGCCCGGTGGGCAATATTGGCGGACAATACTGGCGCGCTAGGCTCCTCCCCGTTGTGCGATAATCGCGGGCGATGTTCGACGCGTGGAGGAGATAAGATGCTACCAAAATCCCTTTTGGCGACGCTTATTTGCACAACGAGCCTCGTCGCGGCAGGCGCTGCCGACCGGAATGCTGCCGAGAAGCTCTTAAATAGGATGCCGCTTTCTTTCGAGCGGAATTCAGGGCAGGTGGCGGGCAAGCGCGCAGAATGGGTGGGGCGCGCGAACGGCTACCGCGTAGCACTTGATGCCAGGGGCGCCACCATTATGCCCGCGGCGGCGGGCCGCAGCGACGTGGTGCGTATGGAATTTCTGAACGCGCTGCCGCGGGCGAGCGGCCGGCCGCTGGAGCCGCTGCCGGGCAAGGCCAACTACCTGATCGGTCGCGATCCCATGCGTTGGATACAGAACTTGCAGACGTACGGCCGCCTGGAATACGACGGCGTTTACGAGGGCGTGGACGTGGCCTGGTACGGCAACCAGGGCCAGCTCGAATACGACTTTCTGGTGCGGCCGGGCGCGGATCCGAACCGCATTCGGGTGCGTTTCGATGGCACGCGCAAGCTGGCGCTCGAAGCGAACGGCGACGTGCGGATCGAGACCGCGGCCGGGGCGATGAAACTGCGCCTGCCAGAGGTCTACCAGGAGACCGGCGGCGTGCGGAAGCGCGTCGAGGGCCGCTACCGGCTGCGCGCCGCCAACGAGATCGGCTTCGAACTGGCGGGGTACGACAAAGCGAAGCCGCTGGTGATCGACCCCACGCTGGTCTATGGGACCTACTTCGGTTCGTCCTTTTACACCCCCACCCTTGCCATCGCCACCGATCCGCAGGGCAATGTGTACCTGGGTGGCTCGGTGGACCAGGCGGGTTCCCTGCCCATCGTGAACGCGACCCAGTCCGGCGTTCTGGGGTTGCGGAACTCGTTTGTGGTCAAGTTCGATCCCACGGGAACTACGGTGCTGTACTCCACCTATGTCGGCGGCTCGTCCTTCGACACGCTGCTGGGCCTTGCCGTGGACGCCGCGGGCGAGGCGATCGCGGTGGGCGGGGCCCTCTCGACCGATTTTCCGCTGGCGAATCCGGTTCAATCCCAGGGCGACAAGAACGGATTGGTCTTCGCGTTCAAGCTGAACGCGGCGGGAAGCACGTTCGTTTATTCGACTTATCTCGGCACGGCCGGCTCGGACGGAGTCGCGGTTGCGGCGGATGCCGCGGGTAATGCGTACCTCACCGGCGCCACACCCACCGGATTTCCGACCACTCAGGGCGTCTATCAGAGCGCCTACGGCGGTGGTGCCTGGGATGCGTTCGTCGCGAAGCTCGGCCCGGGCGGCCAGTTGGTCTACTCAACCCTGTTGGGAGGCCCGGCTGCGGATTCCGGAGGGGCGATTGCGACGGATTCGCAAGGCAACGCTTACGTCGCCGGATCCACGCGTTCCACATCGTTCTTCAACAACCCTCCGGGCGCGAGGGGCGGCAGCGGCGGAGCCGACGACACGTTTGTCGCCAAACTGAACTCCGACGCGAGCGCGGTCTCGTGGCTGGCGGTTTTGGGCGGGAGTGGAAACGACATTCCCGTCGCCCTGGCGCGCGACAGCGCCTCCGGCAACCTGTACGTAGCTGGCAGGACCACTTCTTCCGACCTGCCGACCACCACAGGGGTGATCCAGCCTGCTTCGAATGGGCCGCAACAAGGGTTCGTCGCGTCTCTCGCTCCTGATGGCGCCACGTTCGGCTTTGTGACCTACCTTGGCGGCCGGAGGGAGGACACGATCGCCGGGATGGCGCTGGCTGCCAACGGCCAGCTTGTGGTGACCGGCGGGACCACGTCCACCAATTTCCCCACGGCGAACGCGATCCAGACTACCTTTGGCGGCAGCAACATCTCGCTGTACAAGAGCACCGACTCGGGCGCGACCTGGACACCTAGCGACACCGGAGCGCCAGCGGCGATCTGGGGCATGTCTGACGATCCTTCTCACCCGGCGACGCTGTTCGCCGCTTCGGGCTCTCAGATGGCGGTGTTCCGCTCGACCAACAGCGGAACTACATGGACCGCGGTGACCCCGCAGACGCGGCAGATCGGGGCCATCATGGCCAGAACCGGGATTTTCCTTCGGACTCCCGCCGACCCTGCGACGGTGTATCTCTACTATCCGTACGCCTCGTACGAGGGAGCGCTCGGCAGCGACGAAAGATTCCCGGCCTTGGCCTCGAGCGACGGTGGCGCCACCTGGAGGGAGTTGGCGCAGCCCCCCGTTCCGACAGGCAGCATCGGCTATCTGGCTGGAATGGCCGTCAGCACCATCGACGCGAACACGATCGTGGAGATCGACTCGGGCGGGGCGGTCTATCGCTCCACCGATGGCGGAGCGAGCTTCATCCAAGTCCTGAGTGCTCCGTTGTTGATGATGCCCTGGTCGACTTCTCCGCTGTTCGCCGGCCCGAACGGCACCCTGTACGTGTACACGTATAGCGGTGGCTACCGGAGCACCGATTTCGGGACGACGTGGACGCCGATTTCGAGCACTTTTTACGGCACGCCCAGCATGTTCGCCGTGAGTCCCAGCGCCCCGTCCGTCATCTACGCGTATGTCAACGGGACCGTTTTCAAGAGCACGGATGGCGGGACGACGTGGGGGCAGGCCAGCCAGCCCTTCGTCGGCTATTACTTCAACATCTCTTTGGAAGTCTCCGCTTCGAATGCCCAGGTTCTCTGCGCCTCGGACGGGAATCGGGTGTCGGTTTCGACCGATGGTGCGGCCACATGGTCGGCCCCGGTCTCCGGTCCGCCGTTCCCGTCGTTGATCTCGGCCATCGCCGTCGACGGTTCGGGGACTCTGTATGCGGCCGGTCCGGTCTACACCGACGCCTTTGCGGCCAAGCTCAGCGCCGACGGGAAGACGCTAGCCTGGTCGACGTTCTACACCGGGGCCTCGGGCTCCCTTCCGGGCGGCGTGGCTGCGGCGCCTTCCGGCGACGCCTGGATTGCGGGGACAACCGGCTCGCCGGACCTGCCCGTCACCCCCAATGCCTATAGCTCGCACGCCTACCCGGTCGCTCAGGACTGCAGCTTCGGATTGTGCGTGGCCGGCGGATACAGCTCCGGATTCCTGGCCCGGATTGCGGATGCCACGCCCGCTTGCTCCTATGCCGTCGCTCCTTCCTCGGTGGTTGCGTACTCCGGGCAAACCGTGCGCTTCGCGGTCACGGCGCCCAGCGGTTGCGCGTGGACAGCCACGCCTTCCGACAGCAGTTGGATCACGGTAAAGAGCGGAGCATCGGGGGCCGAAGCCGGTGCGGTGACGGTGACCCTGGGCGACAACAGCACGGGTTCGACACGGACGGGAACGGTCGATATCAATGGCCAGCCATTCACAATCACCGAGGCGGACTCGAGCTGCACTTACCAGGTGACGGGCGACACGAATGTTCCGTCCTCGGGCGGAACGGTCCAGTTGAGCGTGACCGCGCCGGCGGGCTGTCCCTGGAGCGTGACGCCGCCAACGCCGTATGTCTCCGTGGTCTCGGGGCAATCCGGGACGGGAAATGGAACGGTGACGCTATCGCTTGCCCCGAACGGCGGTGTGCAGGCGCTGGCTCCAATTGTGCAGGTGGGCTTCGCGCCGGCCACGACCTTGCGTCAGGCGAGTGGGTGCAGCTATTCGGTCACACCGGCCCAATTCGGAAACGCTGCCGGCCACGGCACGATGGCCGTCACCGCGGATCTGGCGGGGTGCATGTGGACTGCCGGCTCCGACGCCTCCTGGCTCAGCATTTCGGGCAACGGAACGGGCTCGGGTTCGGTCACCTATGGAGTTCAGCCCAATGTCGGTCCATCCCGAACTGCTCACGTCATCTTTAGCAATCAGGGGATGAATCTGGATCAGTTCCTGGTCCCCGTCAGCCAAGGGCCTCTGCCACTCCAGTTCGTTGCGGTGGCGCCGTGCCGCGTGGTGGATACGCGCAACGAGGCCGGTCCATTCGGCGGTCCCACGATGACCGCCGGTGCCACGCGATCCTTCGCGATTCCGCAAAGCGCGTGCGGCATTCCCAGCACGGCGCAGGCCTACTCGCTGAACGTGACCGTGGTGCCGCCGGGTCCGCTGTCTTTCTTGACGCTGTGGCCGGACGGACAGCCGCAGCCGGGCGTCTCGACCCTGAACTCCTTCGACGGCGAGGTGCTGGCCAACGCGGCCATCGTGCCGGCCGGCGCCGCGGGAGCGGTGGACGTCTACGCCACCGACCCGACCGACGTGATTCTGGACATCAACGGCTACTTCGATACGCCCAGCGCTGCCACCTCGGCCTTCTACGCCGCCTCGCCTTGCCGGGTTGCGGACACGCGTTATCCGGACGGCCCCTTCGGCGGACCATCGCTCGCGGCGGACGGGAGCCGGGACTTTGCGGTGTCGTCCAGCGGGTGCGGAATTCCCAGCGGTGCGAGCGCCTACTCGCTGAACGTGACGGCGGTGCCGGACGATTTCCTGGCGTTCCTCACGGCCTGGCCGACCGGGCAACAGCGGCCGCTGGTATCGACGCTGAATTCCTTCACCGGCAAGGTGGTGGCGAACGCGGCGATCGTGCCCAACGGGACCAACGACTCGGTCTCGGTGTACGCCTACAACCCCACGGACGCGATCCTGGACATCAACGGGTACTTCGCCCGGGGCGGTCAGGCGGGCGCGCTGACTTTCTATGCGGTGACTCCGTGCCGGATCGCGGACACGCGCAACGCGGATGGTCCGTTCGGGGGGCCGATCCTGGAATTCGGAACCACGCGCTCGTTCGGGATCCCGGCCAGCGAGTGCAACATACCGAGCACGGCGGCGGCCTATGCGATGAACGTGACGGTGGTGCCGGACGGACCGCTGTGGTACCTGACGGCGTGGCCGGCGGGGGCGGGGCAGCCGAACGTATCGACCTTGAACTCGTGGGACGGCTCGGTGGTGGCGAATGCGGCGATCGTGCCGGCGGGAGCGGATGGAGCGATCAGCGTCTACGCCAGCGGGCGGACGCACGTGATTCTGGACATCAACGGGTATTTTGCGCCGTCGGCGCCGTAGCGGCGCCAGAGCCACCACATAGCCGGTTTTTCGTGACATAATGGCGCTCTGCGAGCGGGTTCTCGCATAACGGAGCTAGAGATGCGATTATCGACTATCTTTGTCACGATGCTGATGTGCGCGAGCGTTCCGGCAGGGGCCTCTGAACGGGATATCGCCGAGAAGTTCCTGAATCGCATGCCGCTGTTTTTCGAGCGGAATATCGGGCAGGTGGCGGGCCGATCCGCCGAATGGGTGGGGCGTGCGAACGGCTACAGCATAGCGCTCGATGCCAAGGGCGCGACGATTCTGCCGGCGGCGGCTGGCCGCACCGACGTGGTGCGCCTGGAGTTCGTGAACGGCCGGCAGCAGGGGAGTGGCAATCCGCTCGAGCCGTTGCCGGGCCGCACCAACTACCTGGTTGGCCGCGATCCGAAGCGCTGGCTTCAGAACCTGGAGACCTACGGCCGGGTCGAATACGACGGCGTATACGAGGGCGTGGACGTGGCCTGGTACGGCAACCAGGGCCAGCTCGAATACGATTTCCTGGTGCGGCCGGGCGCGGACCCGAATCGCATTCGGGTGCGTTTCGAAGGCGCGCGAACGCTCGCGCTCGAGCCGAACGGCGACGTGCGGATCGAGGCGGCGGGCGGCGCGATGAGACTGCGCCTGCCGGTGGTGTATCAGGAGACCGCAGGCGAGCGGAAGCGGGTTGAGGGCCGCTACCTGCTGCGGGCGGCGAACGAGATCGGCTTCGAGCTGGCGGCCTACGACAAATCCAAGCCACTGGTGATCGACCCGACGCTGGTCTACGGGAGCTACTTCGGCCAGGGGCTCACCATGAGCGCCATCGTCACCGACGCGCAGGGCAACGTGTACATCGGCGGTTCGGCGAGCAAGGCGGGCGGGCTGCCGCTGGTGAATGCGATGCAGACCGGCCTGCTGGCGTCCGGGAATGTGTTCGTGGCTAAGTTCGATCCCACGGGGACGGCGTTGCTGTACTCCACCTACGTCGGCGGATCGGGAGGCGCCGGGCTGTCGGCGCTGACGGTGGACGCCTCCGGCGAGCTGATGGCCAAGGGGCTTGCCTCGACCGACTTCCCCCTGGCGAATCCAGTGCAAACGCTAGGCGACGGGGAGACCAGTGTGCCGTACGTGTTCAAGCTGAATGCAGCCGGAAGCGCGTTCGTGTACTCCACCTACTTCGGCACCGCCGGCTCGGCCCCGGGCGGAATCGCAACGGACAGCGCCGGCAATGCCTATCTGTGCGGTAACACCTACAAAGAGTTTCCGACGACCCCGGGGGCGTATTACCGGAACTACGAGGGAGGCGATGCCGGCGATGCTTACGTCGCCAAGCTCGGTCCCACAGGCAATCTGATTTACGCCACTCTGCTGGGAGGCGGAGGAGGGGCCTACGCGCCGGCGATCGTCGCGGATTCGCAGGGCAACGCTTACGTCGCCGGCTATACTCATGCGAACTCGTTTCCGAACAATCCTCCGGGCGCGCGGTTGGGCAATCGGGGCGGTGAGGACGTGTTCGTGGCCAAGCTGACTGCGGATGGGAGCGCCCTCGCGTGGGTGGCAATCATGGGCGGGCGTGGAGACGACGAGCCGACGGCCCTTGTGCGCGACAGCGCATCCGGCATGCTGTACATCGCTGGCCCGACCACTTCTCCGGACCTGCCCACCACGCCCGGCGTGCTTCAGCCTTCGGCGAATGGCACGAAACAGGGGTTCATCGCCTCGGTGGCTGCGGACGGCATGTCGTTCGGTTTTGTGACCTACCTGGGCGGCAAAAAGGAGGACTCGATCGCCGCACTGGCTCGCGCCTCTTCCGGTCAGCTTGTGGTCGCCGGTTCGGCCACCTCCAGCGATTTCCCATCAGTGAACGCCATCCAGCCCACGTTTGGCGGCAGCAGCGTCTCGTTGTTTAAGAACGGTGGCTGGGGCACCTCGTGGACGCCGTCCGACACCGGTCTGCCGGCATCGATCTACGGACTGTCCGCGGATCCATCCAACCCGGGAACGATTCTTGCGGCTCTGGGCTCCCACGTTGCGGTATTCCGGACCACCAACGGCGGAGTTTCGTGGACGGCCGCGAACGGCCCCCTGCCGGCGCTCTGGTACGCTGGGGCGACTGGTCCACGCGCACGGTTCGTTCGGACTCCGGCCAATCCCGCGGCCGTGTACGCCTATTATCCGTACACCTGGGCCTCGGACACGCAGGGCAATGCCGACTCGTTCGCCGCTTTGGGGTCGAGCGATGGCGGCGCCACCTGGAGACTGCTGGCGCAGCCCTCGCCTCCGAACGCCGGTGCGCTGGCGGGGATGACGGTCAGCAGCACGAACGCGAACACGATCGTGGAGATCGATACCAACGGGAACGTCTACCGGTCCACCGACGGCGGCGCGAGCTTCATCCAGGTTCCGAATACTCCGTGGCTGGGAATGCCTTGGGGGTACTCACCGCTGATTGCCGGCCCGACCGGCACCCTCTACATGAGTACGTACTCGGGCATCTACCAGAGCACCGATTTCGGGACAACGTGGACGCAGCAGCAGCCGCAAACATACAACACTTGGTATATCTTCGCGTCGAGCCCCAGCAATCCGTCCGTGATCTATGCATCCAGTTACCAGATGTCCAAGAGTACGGATGGGGGCGCGACATGGAAGTCCGCCACGATGCCCACCTTCGGCACCTATACCCAGATCACCTTCCTAGAAGTCTCCCCCACGAATTCCCAGCTTCTCTGGGCGTCGGACGGCCAGCACTTGTCGGTTTCGACCGATGGCGCGGCCACGTGGTCGACGGCCGTCTCCGTGCCGTCGGGTTGGGGGACGCTGATGGCGCTCGCCGTGGACTCCTCGGGATCCGTATACGCCGCCGATTCGGTGACCGGCAACACCTTCGCGGCCAAGCTCAGCGCCGATGGAAAGACGCTGCTGTGGTCGACGTTCTACGGCGGCGCTTCCGGCTCTTCTCCAGCCGGCGTGGCCACGACGGCTTCGGGAGACGCGTGGATCGCGGGGGCGACCGGGTCGTCCGATCTCCCGATCACGCCCAACGCTTACAGCTCGACCTCGTACAACGGCTCGGCGTTTCTGGCGCGCATTTCCGACGCCACGCCCGCCTGCTCGTATTCGCTCTCTCCTTCGTCGGTACTCGTGTACGGCTCCGAGGCCGCAAGCTTCGTGGTCACGGCGCCGAGTGGCTGCGCATGGACGGCCACGCCTTCGGACGGCAGTTGGATCGGCGTACAGAGCGGTGCGTCGGGCACCGGCGCGGGCACCGTCACTTTGGGGTTGGCCGCCAATACGACGGGGGCGACCCGCACCGGGACGGTCAACGTCCAGGGCCAGTCCTTTACCATCCGGCAGGCGGATTCCAGGTGCACCTACCAGGTGACGGGCGGTGCCGATGCGGTACCTTCGGCCGGCGGAACCGTTCTGTTGACCGTCACCGCTGGGGCCGGCTGCCCCTGGAGCGTGGCGTTGCAGAGCCCGGTCGTCTCCGTGATTTCGGGGGGCTCGGGGACCGGGAATGGCACCGTCACGCTCTCACTTCCGGCGAACAGTAGCGTGGAGACGATCACGACGGCTGTGCAGGTGGGCTCGTTCATCAACCTTACCGAGCAGAGCTCATGCCGGTACTCGGTGTCGCCGTCCATGATCAACAACGTTGCCAGCTCCGGTACCATGACCGTCACGGCGAACCTGGCGGGTTGTTATTGGTATGCACAGTCCAGCGGTTGGCTCCAGGCCAACGGCAGCGCCACCGGCTCGGGCACCATCAAGTACACAGCCCAGGCCAACACAGGGCCCCCCAGGACCGCCACCATTCAGATTGGGGACCAGCAGGTCACGATCACCCAGACCGTCCTGCCGCTGCAGTTCGTTCCGGTGGCGCCGTGCCGGGTGGTAGACACGCGCAATGCAAACGGGCCGTTCGGCGGTCCGAGGATGCGGGCTGAATACACGCGGTCCTTTGCGATTCCCGACAGCGCGTGCGGCATTCCCAGCGCGGCGCAGGCCTACTCGCTGAACGTGACCGTGGTGCCGCCGGGGCGGCTCTCTTACCTGACGCTGTGGCCGGACGGGCAGACGCGGCCGAACGCTTCGACCCTGAACTCCTGGGACGGCGAGGTGCTGGCCAACGCGGCCATCGTGCCGGCTGGCTCTGGCGGAGCGGTGGACGTTTACGTCACCGACCCGACCGACGTGATCCTGGACATCAACGGCTACTTCGACACGCCCAGCGCTTCGACCGCTGCGTTCTACGCCGCCTCGCCTTGCCGGGTTGCGGACACCCGTTCTCCGGACGGCCCCTTCGGCGGGCCGTCGCTCGCGGCGGGCGGGAGCCGGGACTTTGCAGTATCGTCCAGCGGGTGCGGAATTCCCAGCGGTGCGAGCGGCTACTCGCTCAACGTGACGGCGGTGCCGGACGACTTCCTGGCGTTCCTGACGGTGTGGCCGGCGGGGCAGCAGCGGCCGATGGCATCCACGCTGAACTCCTGGACCGGCAAGGTGGTGGCGAACGCGGCGATCGTGCCCAGCGGGAACAACGACTCGGTATCGGTGTACGGCTACAACCCGACGGACGTGATCATGGACATCAACGGGTACTTCGCGCGGGGCGGCCTGCCGGGCGCGCTTTCGTTCTATCCGGTGACTCCGTGCCGGGTCGCGGACACGCGTGGCGCGGCTGGCCCGATTCTGGAATCGGGGACTATGCGCTCGTTCGGGGTTCCGGCCAGCGGGTGCAACATACCCAATACGGCGCAAGCCTACGCGATGAACGTGACGGTGGTGCCGGAGGGACCGCTGTGGTACCTGACGGCGTGGCCGGCGGGGGCGGGGCAGCCGAACGTTTCGACGCTGAACTCGTGGGACGGCTCGGTGGTGGCGAACGCGGCCATCGTGCCGGCGGGGGCGGATGGAGCGATCAGCGTCTACGCCAGCGGGCGGACGCATGTGATTCTGGACATCAACGGGTATTTCGCGCCGTAGGGCCACCCGGGGTGGTCGTCCACGCGCCCTGTACTAGTACTGATTAAGGTAAAAACATACCTGAATAAGTGGCTTCGCCATCCACTCGTGAACTATACTGGCTCATTAATGTCGACGGCCGCCTTCTCGTGACTACTCCAGGATGGTTCGCCCCGGTGTTGCCCCTTCTTCTCCGAAAAATCCCGCTGCACCATAGGAGTTACTCTTGAAAACGCTCTTCTTCCGCACGCTGACGACTCTTCTCGTTGTGTCATTTCTCCAATCGTCTGCCTGGGGCCGCGATCGCGACCGCGCCGCCAGGGCTGCGCGCCACAGACCGTTGCGGTCTGGCCACAGCAGAGCGGTGCCTGGGCCAACGGCCAGCACGGCTGCCGGACAATACCTCATCACGACGGTCGCAGGCGGTGGGATGCCGTATACTCCAGCGCCGGCGTTGAGCTCGGCGCTTCATAGCGTGAACTCTGTCGCCGTAGGTGCCAACGGCGACGTGTACATGGGAGCGGCTAACTATTACGTCGGGTACGTTCTCAAGGTTGATGCTTCGGGCACTCTGACACGAGTTGCAGGCAGCACGGATCCCCTTGCCAGTTCGGGCGATGGGGGCCCGGCCACCACAGCCCAGCTTCGATGGGCTGACGGTGTGGTCTTGGACGAAGCGGCAAACGTCTATATCGCCGACGGCGACCGCGTCCTCAAGGTGACGGCTGCGACCGGCAGCATCACGACCGTCGCCGGGAACGGCACAGAGGGCTATTCGGGCGATGGAGGCCCGGCAACGAGCGCGCAAATCCATGCCTTTGGCATCGCCGTGGACGGCTCCGGCAACATATACATCGCCGACAATTGGACCAGCCGGGTGCGGAAGGTGGCCGCAGCGACGGGGATTATCACAACGGTGGTGGGGACCGGCACAGATGGCTACTCGGGTGACGGGGGCCCAGCCGCCAGTGCGCGGGTCCACCCGGACACCGTGGCGGTAGACGCGTCCGGCAATCTCTTCATCGGCGACGGCGCCCACTACGTAGTTCGCAAAGTGGCGGCCGCAACGGGCATCATCGCAACAGTGGCCGGGAATGGCACGCAGGGGTACTCCGGCGATGGCGGCCCTGCCACAAACGCCCAGCTGGGCTGGTCTGTTGGGCTGGCAGTGGACGGATCCGGGAACCTCTACGTCGCCGACTACAACGCGATTCGCAAGGTGGCCGCCGCGACGGGCGTGATCACAACCGTTGCCGGGAGCGAGCAGACCGATGCGACCAGCGTGGCGGTGGATGGCTCAGGGAACGTCTACATGGGCGACGGCGATCGCGTCCGCAGAGTGTCCGCGGCGACCGACACGATCACGACCATAGCCGGAAATGGCGAGTACGAGTCAGGCGACGGAGGACTGGCCACGAGTGCCAACCTCGCCGAGTGGCCGCGGGTTGGTTTGGATGGATTGGGCAACATATATATCGACGGTGACGACTGTACCGTCCGAAAGGTGGCAGCGGCGACGGGGATCATCACGACGGTGGTGGGGAACGGCACATGTGGCTACTCGGGTGACGGGGGCCCGGCTACCGACGCCGAGCTCGGCGCAGAAAGCGTGACGGGGGATGGCTCGGGCAACCTTTACATTGCAGACGGCATGAACAACGTGATCCGCAAGGTTGCGGCGGCGACGGGAATCATCACGACCGTCGCCGGGAACGGAACGGCGGGCCATTCGGGTGACGGAGGCCCCGCCACGAGCGCCCAACTCGTCTTTCCCGACCGGATGGCGGTGGATGGTTCCGGCAACCTTTACATCGTCGACAGCGATCGCATCCGCAAGGTGACGGTGGCCACAGGGGTCATCACGACAGTGGCCGGGGGAGGCTCGGTGCACTCGGGCGACGGGGGACCCGCTACTAGCGCCCAGATCAGCCCCTTGAGCGTCGCGGTGGATGCCTCGGCCAACATATACATCCTCGACAACCTCGTCGTTCGCAAGGTCACGGCGGCGACAGGCATCATCACCACCGTAGCCGGCAACGGCGGGGTTGGCTACTCGGGTGACGGGGGGCCGGCCACCAGCGCGACATTCAACGAGCCTCTCGGAGTAGCGGTGGATGCGGCGGGCAACCTCTTCATCGCGGATTACTACAACCTCGTGGTCCGCAAGGTGCATGCGGCTACCGGCACGATCTCGACGGTGGCCGGAGGAGGCTCGCGGTTTCCGGGCGACGGGGGTACAGCAACGAGCGCCTCCCTTGCCTATCCCGAGGCCGTCGTTGTGGATGCCGCCGGCAACGTGTACGTCGCAGAGGACGAGACGATCCGCGTCCTCATACCCACGGGAAGCCACGCTTGGCTGAACGTCGCCAGCAGCCATCCGGCGAGCTTGACGTCGGGCCAGACGGAGGCGCCCTTCTCGGTTGTGGTGAGCAATAATGCCTCAGCCGGGCCAACCAGCGGCACCGTGACGGTTACTGAGTCGGTGTCCGTTGGCCTGACGCTGGCGTCGATGTCGGGCGCGGGCTGGAACTGCTGGGGCAATACCTGCACGCGTAACGACGTGCTCAACGCGGGCGCCAGTTATCCCCCCATCACGGTGACAACGAACGTCGCCGCGGACGCGCCTTCGCAGGTGACGAACGAGGTGTTGGTTTCGGGTGGCGGCTCTCTCGTGGGGAGCACGATGGACCTGGCCGCGGTCATCCAGGCATCGCTGGCGGCGCCGGTCCTGGCATCTCCCGCGAAAGGCGCGGGCGGCGTGGTTGTCGCTCCCATGCTTGCCTGGAACGCCTCGAGTGGGGCCACATCCTATGACGTTTACTTCGGTTCCTCCTCGCCGGTCTTCGTAGCCAATACTACGGGAACCAGTTGGGCGCCGGGCGTTCTCCACTCCGGCGCGACCTACTACTGGCAGGTAGTGGCGCGCAACACCGCTGGCACCACCGTTTCCGAAACCTGGTCCTTCACTACCGGCGCGCCGGCGACGAGCCTGCGCTACGTTCCCGTGACGCCGTGCCGCGTGGCCGACACCCGGGGCAACCCGCTGGCGGGCGGCTCCACGCGGTCCTTCGCCATTCCGCAGAGCGCGCTGCGGCATTCCTGCTACAACCCTGGCCTACTCTTTGAACGTGACCGTCGTGCCGAAGGGTTACCTCGGTTACCTGTCGCTGTGGCCTGCCGGCCAGCCTCAGCCCGGCGTTTCCACGCTGAACTCCTGGCAAGGAGTCGTGGTGGCCAACGCGGCCATCGTGCCGGCCGGCGCCGATGGCGCGGTGAGCGTCTACGTGTCCGATCCTACCGATGTCATCCTCGACATCAACGGCTACTTCGATACCTCCACCGGCCCGGGTTCCTACGCCTTCTACCCGGCGACGCCGTGCCGTGTGTCCGATACGCGCGGGGTTCGCGGGCCAGTTTGGCGGGCCGTCGATGGAGAGTTCGACAGTCGCGCGATTTCCCGATTCCGCTTGGCGGTTGCGCGATTCCCGGCGACGGCTCGCGGCTACTCGCTCAACTTCACGGTCGTTCCATCGGGATATCTGGGCTTCCTGACCACTTGGCCGACGGGCCAGACGCGGCCGAATGCCTCGACGCTGAATTCCTGGACGGGGAAGGTGGTGGCCAACGCGGCCATCGTTCCAGCGGGGACGAACGACTCGGTTTCCGTCTATGTGAGCAACCCGACAAGCGTGATCATGGACATCAACGGCTATTTCGGTCGAGCCGGGAAGCGCAGGCGCGCTTTCGTTCTATCCGGTGACTCCGTGCCGGGTGGCGGACACGCGTGGCGCGGCTGGCCCGATTCTGGAATCGGGGACTATGCGCTCGTTCGGGGTTCCGGCCAGCGGGTGCAACATACCCAACACGGCGCAAGCCTACGCGATGAACGTCACCGTGGTGCCGGACGGACCGCTGTGGTACCTGACGGCGTGGCCGGCGGGGGCGGGGCAGCCGAACGTTTCGACGCTGAACTCGTGGGACGGCTCGGTGGTGGCGAATGCGGCCATCGTGCCGGCGGGAGCGGACGGCGCGATCAGCGTCTACGCCAGCGGGCGGACGCACGTGATTCTGGACATCAACGGGTATTTCGCGCCGTAAGGCGGATTTGCGCCTGTCGCCCGCAACTTGTTAGGATAGAGTTTCCTACCGTTACGTGAGGAGATTTCCGTCGATGGCGAGAGTATGTGATGTCTGTGGAAAAGGGCCCCGGTTCGGCCACCGCGTCAGCCACGCGCACAATGTGACCCAGCGGCGCTGGGACGTGAACCTGCAGACCGTACGCGCCTTGATCAACGGCGCGGCGAAACGCATTCGCGTCTGCACCTCCTGCTTGCGCAGCGGCAAGGTCCTGAAGGCCGCCTGATAGGGCGGTCGTCGCCTGTCGCTCGTCGCTCGTCGGCGCCATGCGCGTTGGTGGATCGCGGGAGCATGGCGGCTGCCAACTCCGTTTACAATAGTCGGGATGCCGAACGGCTGGCGATACGCCCTCTCCGCGCTTGCCGGAGCGCTGCTTGGCCTCGGCGCGTTCACCTTCGTTTACGCCAAGGGCTACTCGTATTTCAGCAACCGGCCAGAGGCCTGCGCCAACTGCCACGTCATGCGCGAGCAACTCGACTCGTGGCAGCGCGGCCCGCACCACGCCGCCGCGGTCTGTAACGACTGCCACACGCCCCACGCGCTGGCCGGGAAGTATTTCGTCAAGGCCCGCAACGGCTGGAACCATTCGCTCCATTTCACGTTGCAGGATTTCCCCGAGCCCATCCGCATCCACCAGTTCAATTCGGAAGTCCTCGAAGCCAACTGCCTGCGCTGCCACGAAGAGATGGCAAGCGAGATGGCTGGCCTACGTTGCGTTGCCTGTCACGCGGGCGCGGGCCACGGGCCCAGGAGAGAACGATGAAATCTTCGCGCTGGACCTACGCTCTTTTGAGCGGCGCGGTCGCGGCCGCCACTTTCGTGGTCACCATGCTGCTCGTGAACATACAGGAACGGAAGCGGGAGGGGCGCGTGACGCACGTCGCAGTGGTAGCGCTCACCGAGAACACGCTCGATCCGTCCGTCTGGGGCCGCAACTTTCCGCGGGAGTTCGACAGCTTCGAGCGCAACCGCGAGATGCTCGCCACCAAGTACGGCGGAAGCGTTCCGTTCTCCCACCTGGAGCGCGATCCGCGGCTGACGCGCATTTTCGCAGGCTACGCTTTCGCGCTCGAATACAACAAGGCCCGCGGACACTCCTGGTCGCTCATCGATCAGGACAACACGCGGCGCACGCGCGAGCGCCCGCAACCGGGTAGCTGTCTGCAATGCCACAGTTCGATTCTGCCGGCGTATCGTAAGGCCGGCGGCGGCGACGTCATGAAGGGCTTCGAGATCGTTTCCTCCATGCCTTTCCCGGAAGCGCGCAAGCTGGTGGACCACGCCATCGGCTGCCTGGAGTGCCACGACCCGGCCAGCATGCAACTGCGCGTGACGCGCCCCGGCTTTCTCGTCGGCATCAAGGCTCTCAAGAAGAGCCAGGGCGTCGAGAACTACGACCCCAACACCATGGCCACCCGCCAGGAGATGCGCACCTACGTCTGCGCGCAGTGCCATGTCGAGTATTACTTCCGCGGCGAGCACAAGATCGTGACTTACCCCTGGGCGAAGGGTTTGAAGGTGGAGCAGATCGAGGCCTACTATGACGAGACCGGTTTCACCGACTGGAAGCACGGCGAGACCGGCGCCGCGGTGCTCAAGGCGCAGCACCCCGAGTTCGAAACTTACAGCCAGGGGGTGCACGCGCGCGCCGGCGTGGCTTGCGCGGATTGCCACATGCCGTTCCTGCGCCAGGGCGCGATGAAGGTGAGCGACCATCACGTCCGCAGCCCGCTTCAGAACCTGGACCGCGCCTGCCTGGGCTGCCATCCGGTTCCGGCCGAGGAAATGAAGGCCCGGATCGAGAACATACAGGACCGCCACGCGGCGCTACTCTCGCGCGCCGAGGACGCGCTTATCGCGCTCCTGGACCAGGTGCGGGCGGCGCGGGCGGCCGGTGCGTCGGACCAGGCGCTGGAGGCCGCGCTCAAGCTGCAACGCCGGGCGCAATGGCGCGTGGATTTCGTGAACGCGGAGAACTCCATGGGCTTCCACGCTCCGCAGGAATCGGCGCGCATTTTGGCGGAAGCGATCGACTACGCGCGCCAGGGGCAGATCGCGGCGGCTACGGCACGTAAGTGAGCTTCAGGCCCCAGTCGGCGTCCCCGGGGAGTTCGGGCAGTTGAATCTCTCCGATGTTATCCGACTGAAGGCCGCCGGCGTCGATCCAGGCGCCTTCGCGCGGATCGAACCACTGGGCGCGATAGGCGCTCGAGAGGCGCGCTCCGCGGATCAGGCTGCGCGGGCAGCCCTTCTCGAAATACGCCAGGAAAACGCTCTTGTCCGGAGTCCGGGCCGCGTAGGCCCAACCCTCGTAGCCTTTGACGATGTGAGTCTTGTTAGGGACCACCAGGTCCTCATCCGGCACCAGGTCCTGGTATTTGGTTCCAATCGAGAGCGCGAAAGTGCGCAAGTGTTTCATCTGGGCGGCGGAGTTCCACTGGAAGGCGTCCCACATCTTGATGGGTGCCGCCGGCTCGATGTCCGCGCCCCAGATTCCCTCGGCTCCATACACGTGGCCCGCCAGACCGCCGGAGAGAAAGCTGCCGTACATCGCCGAACGGACGTATCGATCGTCTTGCGGCGTGCCGCCCCGCGCACCGTACTTATAGCCGCCGCTGAGGCCGCGCGCGTCGAAGTAACCCGAGTAATAAGGCTCGCCGTTTAACGCCGGCCGCGGGTGGGGTGAGCGGAATATCTCGGTCATGTACCAGTAGTATTCGTGCTCGCGCTTGTTGCCGGTCTGGTGGAGCGTGACCCAGGAATCCTCGCCCCAGTTGACCAGCGTGGATGGATTCGCGTTGGCGGAAAGGAGCGTGCCGAACGGCGGGGGCCCGTACTTACTCAAGACCAGGCCGATGGCATCGAGAAAGTCGGGGACGGTGATACTTTCCTGAATGATGTCCAGGTGAATTGGGCTGAGAACGGTGTTATTGGCCTGGTACCGCGACCACACATATTGGATGAAGCGCGCGTAGGACTCGGGCCACTGGTAATACTTCTTCCAGCACTCGCTGGCGTCGCGCCGCGCCGTCTCGATGAAGACCACGAAGCCCTGCTCGTTAAGATAGTCGATCTTGCGGTCGATGTAGCGAAAGTATTCCGGGTTGACGCGATCGACATCCGGAAAGACGTTCTCGTAACCGGGCACCTTGCCGGGGAATACGAACGGCCGGCCGCCTTCGTTGGTCATGTTCTTGGCGCTGCCCGAACGGGCGTCGGGCCCGGTTCCGAATTCGAGCCACGCGGAGCGGACGGTTGTCTTCTCGGCATCGTCCATCACGATGTGCCACGGCAAGCCGTCCGTGTTCCAGTTGGGGAACGCGGCGATCATGCTGACCCAGTTGAAGCCCTGCGCCTTGCGAAAGCGGACGTAGTCCTTGAAGCCCGCGGTGGGGCCGATCGGCCGCTCCGTGTCATCGTCGTACCAGGGAAAGCGATTGGTGCCGAGCGAATACCAGGTGTCGCCGATGGCGAAGAATGGAGTGCCGTCCGCGTGTTCGAGCGCGTGATGGTTGGCGGTGGAGCGCAGGAAACCGTGGTGCAGGGGGTCAGCCACCGCGGTGAAGGAGCCGGTCTTGCCGGTCAGGCCGCTATCCTCAGGGTCCGATCCGCTCCGCCAACTCCACGTGCCCGGACGGGTTGCGACCAGGCGCACGCGGAACGTGGCGCCACCCGTCCCAGAAGCCGTAGACGCGTTTGGAGAAATCGGGGCCCGTGAGATCCACCCACACCACGACGTCGGTATACGGGTTCGCGAAGGCGCGCGCGGCGGTGAACGTCAACTCCTGCTTCTCCCAGGTGTGAACCGTTTGCGGAGTCGCAGCAACGGCGCTCAGCATGAATAGAAGGCTCAGCCGGCTGAGATTCATGGGACCGAGTCTAGCACGGCAGCTATTGACGACGTGTCTCGGTGGCGCAGGCACTCCTGCCTGCCGCCTCGACACTCATGTCGAGGCCGGTTCTATTTCGAGTCCGTCAGGCCCGGGATGCCCGCCGCCGTGTAGAGCTTCACCGTCGTGGACGCTTTGCCGGCCAGCGCGTCTTCGGCCGCGGCGAACGCCGCGCCTTTCTTGGCCAACGACACTTTGCGCAGCGTGCGGTCCGAGGGCAGGCAGACCAGCCCCTCGGCCTTGTCGCCCGAAGCGAACACCACCAGGTCGAGCTTCGACCAATCCATCTGCATGGTGGATTGCGCCAGCGCGATGTGCGGGATCACGGCGCCGTCGCGCACCAGCATTACCACCGGGATCCTGCCGGCCTCGATGCGGTGCCATCCGGCGGCGTAGGTCTTGCCGGTCTGGTAATCGATCCACTGGCCCGGCGGCAGATAGACGTCGCGGCCCGTGGCGCCAGCTTCGAACAGCGGCGCTACCAGGATCTGGGAGCCGAACAGGTACTCGTCTTCGACGTTCCAGGAGCCGGCGTCCTCCGGGAACTCGACGAAGAGCGCGCGCAGCATGGGCAGGCCGCGCTCGCTCGAATCCTTGGCCTGGGCGTAGACGTAGGGCATGAGCCGGTACTTCAACTCATCGGCGCGCCGGAAATCGTCGGTGAAAGCCTCGCCGATCAGCCAGGGTTCTTTGGGCGGAGCGCCGTGGCAGCGGCTGTGCGAGGTCAGCATCCCGAAAGGCAGCCAGCGGCGATACAGTTCGGGAGTCGGCCCGGGGAAACCCGCGAAACCGCCGATGTCGTGGCTCCAGAAACTGAATCCGCTGAGGCCCAGCGACAGGCCGCCGCGCAAGGTCGCCGACATGCCGATGTCGGTTGTCGCCGCATCGCCGCCCCAATGCAGCGGGTAGCGCTGGCTGCCGGCCCAGGCACTGCGGGCCCAAATGATGTTCTCGCCTGTGATCTCGCGGGTGATGCCGGCCACGGCCTTGTTGTAGCGCAGCGGGTACAGGTTGTGCTCGTAGAAGCCGGTGCGCCCGTTGGCGTACACGCCGGTGAAGGGCGCCGATTCCCCGAAATCCACCTTGATCGCGCCGACGCCCATGTCGAGCAGGCTGGCGAGGTTCCTCTGATACCATCGCACCGTGGCCGGGTTCGTGAAGTCCAGCACCGCGTCCTCGAAGGGCAGGTTACCCTTGCCATCCTTGACGTAAAGACCCTTTTCGATGATCTCGGGGAACAGCCGGTTCTTCGGAACGAAGTAGGGCAACTGCCAGAGCGAGATGTGAATGCCTTGCTGCTTCAGGTCGGCGATCATCTTGGCCGGGTCCTTGAAGCGCGTCGAGGAGAAGCGGTAGTCGCAGCGCCAGTCGTGCTCGAACCAGCCGGTGTCGATATGGATCACGTCGGCGGGCAGGCGCTCCTGGCGCAGTTTGGCGGCCACGCCGCGCACTTCGTCCTCGGAGAAATAGGTGATGCGGCTCATCCACAGGCCGAAGCTCCATAGCGGCGGCATGGCGGCCTTCCCGGTGAGGTTGGTGTACTCGTCGAGAATCTCTTTCGGTTGGCCTAGGAAGACGAACAGGTCCAGCTCGTCGTCTCCCAGTTCACAGCGCGGTGGTGCCCTGGTAGGTCGCGCCGAAATCGAAGGTGGCTGGAGCGGAAGTGTGTACGAACATGCCGTAGCCGCGATCGCTCAGGAAGAACGGGATGGGCTTGTACATCTTGGTGCTCTCGGGGCCCTGCGCGTCGTTGGTGTAGAGCACGCACTTCTGGCCGCGCTTGTTCAACTCGGTGAACGACTCGCCGCAGCCGAACAGCTTCTCTCCCGCCGAGAGCGAGAACACCGCAGCCACGCTGCGCGAGTAGTCCGAGGGCCGCCGGATGAAGGAGAAGGGGAGCACCGGCACCTGCGTCCGCCCGTTATCCACCTCGTGATTGGTGCGCGTGAGCAGGCGGCCTTTGGCGTCGCGGAACTCGATGTGCCAGGGCTTTTCGAGGATGGTCACAGAGCCGGCGGAACTGGTGTAGCGGTAGCCGCCATCAATCTTCGCCATCTGCCAGGAATGGTCGGTGGGGGGCTCGCCGACCAGCATCAGTTCCTCGGCCGGCGGCCGCGCTTCCAGGCTAGTCCGCATGCGGATGCGCACCGTGCGCGGAGAAACGAACTGGATGGAAAAGGGCAGCGCGGGGTTCACGGCGTACTCGACTTCGGGAAACGTCATGCCCCCGAATGGCCGCAGCACGCCCTGCATGGTGTTGAAGGCGATGCGCGGATAGAGATGATTGCGCTGCCAGTTGAGCGTGCCCGTTCCGGTGGCCGGATCGAAGGCCGAGAGGCTGTCGGCAAGGAAGTAGGTGTTGGCGAAGTCGTTGAAGTCGGGACTGACATCGACGGGGTCGTTCAGCATGGCCGGAGGCTGGTTGGCCGAGGCGGCGGCGAGCCACGCGGCGGAGAGAAGCAGAATGGCGAAGGTGCGAAGCATAAAGGAATCTCCAGTCCGTGATGATATCAGAGGCGGCCTGCGGAACGGCTGGCCGCCAGGGCGCAAATGGTAGAATCGTCCAGACCGAGGAGAAACCATGACTGTGCTTCGACACGCAATCCCTGCGCTGCTGGTCCTGGCATGCGCGCCGGCGGTGGTGGGCCAGCAAACGGCCGGGGCCACCGATCTCCACCGAGCCGCGCGAAGCGGGGACATGGCGCTCCTCCAATCGCGGTTGAGGCAGGGCGCCAATCCCAACGCTCGCGACAAGGAAGGGCGCACTCCGCTCATGGACGCGGTGGCGGCCGAGCAGGTGGCTGTCATGCGGCTGCTGATTGCGAAGGGAGCGGACGTGAACGCCCGCGCCCACAACGGCGAGACGCCGCTCATCGCAGCGGCCGCGGAGGGCAGCCTGGATGCCGCCCGCCTGCTGGTCCAATCCGGCGCCGATCTGAACATCGTCTCGCGGGGTTGGGGATCGGCCCTGAAGGCCGCGGAGCGCACGGGTCACAACGACGTCGCCGCCATGCTGATGAAGGCCGGCGCCCGTCCGACGGGCAGCTCGGTCGGCGACACGGTCTGCGTACGGCCCTGGGGCGGCGGCGGTTACTGCGGCACGGTCGAGTCGATCGACAAGAATCGTTATGGCCTGCGCGTGACCAAGATCGTCGGCTGCGAAAAGGGCTGTGCGGCGAAGACCGAATGCTCGGCCGGCCGCAACGTAGGAGGATCGGGCGGGATCGCGGTGGGCGATGAGGTTTCGACCGTGAGCTGGTGCCTTACGGACACGGGGGTGAAGCCGTGAATCGCTACCTTCTAATGGTGTGCTGCGCGGGGATGGCGGGTGCGAGCGTCGCGCCGGCACAGACGACCGGCTCGTGGTTCGTCCCCGTCACCCCCTGCCGCGTGGCGGATACGCGCGGTACGGCCAGCCCCTTCGGCGGTCCCACTCTGACCGGGGGCTCCAGCCGCTCCTTCCCCATTCCCCAGAGCGGATGCGGCATCCCGGCCACCGCCCAGGCCTATTCGCTCAACGTAACGGTGGTGCCGGCGGGCCTGCTCAGCTTCCTGACGCTGTGGCCCACCGGGCAGCCGCAGCCCTTCGTCTCCACCCTGAATTCGTTCGCCGGCACCGTGGTGGCCAATGCGGCCATCGTTCCGGCGGGGACCAACGGGGCGGTGAGCGTTTATGTCAGCGACCAGAGCGACGTGATCCTCGATATCGACGGCTATTTCGATGCGACCGGCGCGGCGAATTCGTCGTCGTTCTATGCGGCCGCGCCGTGCCGTCTGGCGGACACGAGGGGCGGACAGCGCGCTGGTTGCCAATCAGGTCCGGGATTTTCCCATTCCCGCCGCCAACTGCGGGATTCCCGACTCCGCTACGGCGTACTCGCTCAACGTCACGGCGGTTCCGGGCACGAACTATCTTGGCTACCTGAGCGCCTGGCCGACGGGGGCGGCGCAACCTGGGGTCTCGACGCTGAACTCCTGGACCGGGAAAGTGGTGGCCAATGCGGCCCTGGTTCCGGCCGGCAGCAACGGATCGGTGTCGGTGTTTGTGACCGACCCGGCCAACGTGATCCTGGACATCAACGGATATTTCGGCCAGCCCGGGGGCGCTGGGGAGCTCGCGTTCTACCCGCTGGTGCCGTGCCGGGTGGTGGACACGCGGGGTACGGCAGGGCCGTTCGGGGGACCGGAGATGGAGGCGCAGTCAACGCGCTCGTTTGCGATCCCGGCCAGCGGCTGCAATGTGCCCTCGATGGCGGCGGCGTACTCGATGAACGCGACGGTGGTGCCGGACGGGGTGTTGTCGTTCCTGACGGCGTGGCCGGCGGGGGCGGGGCAGCCGTTCGTATCGACGTTGAACTCGTTCGATGGGGCGGTGGTGGCGAACGCTGCGATCGTGCCGGCGGGGGCGAACGGGGCGGTCAGCATCTATGTGACCGACCGGACGCACGTAATCCTGGACATCAACGGGTACTTCGCGCCGCCTCCCGCGCCGACGCCAACGCCTACGCCGACTCCGACACCCACGATCACATCGGTGACCGCTTCCTGTCCCAACCCGGCGCTGGCTCAAGGCGCGAGTGAACAATGCACCGCGACGGTAGCGGGAACCGGCGATTTCAGCGCTGCGGTGAACTGGTCGGCGTCCGCCGGCACGATTTCCGCACTGGGCGTGTTCACGGCGCCGAACGCGGCGGGGCCGGTCACCATTACCGCTACTTCCGCGGCCGACTCGTCGAAATCGGGGGCCGCGACGGTGACGGTGACCAGCCAGCGCTATTCCGGATTCTCCTTCCAGGGCATTACGCTGATTTCTTTCCAGACCGGCGAATACCTGTTAGGGACGGCGAAGACCTCCGAGGACGCGCTGGTCTCGACGGGCTCCAACTGGGCGGGTGTGCTCACGACTCAAGTCATGCCTACCGCGACTTCAAACACTATCGGGCCTAACAGCGAGACGCTCACCGATGCCGACTTGACCGCGGCAATCGCGGAGTTCCACGCCAAGGGCGTCAAAGTAATGCTGAAGCCTCACGTGGACGTCGTGGATCAGACCTGGCGGGGCGCGATCCATCCCACCGACGTGAACGCGTGGTTTGCGAGCTACACCACGTTCATAACGCACTACGCGCAACTGGCGCAGGCGAACGGCGTCGAGATGCTCTGCTTCGGAACGGAATTCGTGACCATGAGCGGCAATGCGAATCAGACGGCGTGGAACAACGTTATCGCGGCGATCCGTAGCGCGGGATACACCGGGAAGCTCGTCTACGCCGCCAACGCTACCTGGGCCGGCGACGAATTCACTTCGGTTTCCTTCTGGGACAACCCGCAGTTGGACGTGATCGGCCTGGACGCCTACTTCCCGTTGACCAACCAGTCCGACCCGACGCTGGCCCAGCTTATCGCCGCCTGGTCGTCGAACAAGAACGGCGAGAACGTGGTTGCCAACGTGCTGAACTTCGCCGCCGCGCACCCGGGGAAGCCGGTGATCTTCACGGAGATCGGCTACAAGAGCGTCTCCGGCACCAATACCGAGCCGTACAACTTCTCGCACGCCGGCGCCATTGACCAACAAGAGCAGGCGAACTGCTACGAGGCCATGTACAGGGTCTGGAGCCAGCACAGCACGGCGGTGCGGGGCAACTTCTGGTGGTCCTGGCCGGTTCCGGCTCCCAATGTGGCGACCGACGATGACTACACGCCGTGGAACAAGCTCGCCCAGGGTGTGCTTCAGATCTGGCAGTAAGGGCCGCCGTAAGCACCAACTACACGCCTTGGGACAAGCTGGCCCAGGGTGTACTGCAGATCTGGCAGTAAGCGCCGCCGTACCGGGCGTTTGGGCCTAGACTACCGGCCATCCGGTATTCTCGCCGCGGGCGTCTCCCGCTAGACTCAGGGTGGATGAGGCGGGTCATAGATATGCTCGTGACCGCCGCCCGCCGGTTCGGCCGGGCAAGCGGCCACCGCTCCGGCTGCCTCGCCGTCATCGGGCTCATAGCGGGCGAGCGGGATCGCCGCATCCTGGACGGCGTATGCTCGCGAAACCACTGGAGCGTGGTGTTCGCGGACAACTGCGACGAAGCACGCGGCGCGCTGGACCGGATCGAAGCGCCGGTGGTCCTCTGCGACCGCGATCTTCCCGGAGAGGGATGGCGGCGGGTGGTGGAGACCCTGGCGGCGTCTCCCCAACCCTCGTGTATCCTGCTGCTCTCGAAAGTAGTCGACGACTACCTGCGGGACGCAGTGGTGGGCAGCGGCGGCTACGACGTCCTTCGCAAGCCGCTGCGCGAAGACGAGGTCGCGCACGCCATCCGGCTGGCGTGGACCTACTGGAACAGCGCGCCATCCGGCCGGCGGCGGTCGGCGTAGCGCGCCCCCAGGGCGGGCGGACCCCCGGTCCGCGCCGACGGTGGCGCGGACTCTTAGTCTGCAGCGTCGAGACTCTTCTCGACGCGAAAACCGGCCTCGACACGAATGTCGAGGCGGCAGGCAGGAGTGCCTGCGCCACGAAAACTGGCCAAGTATGCGGCACCAGGCTGCAGGGTGCCGCGGCGCGCTTGAGCTCGACGTTCAGACCGTGGGCCTTCATGTGCGAAGATCGGGTTAATGGCTGAACCACGCGAAGTACCAAGCTGGGACGAGTATTACCTGAGCATCTGCAAAGTCATCGCCTCGCGCAGCAAGGACCCCAACACGCAGATCGGCTGCATCGTCGTCGGTCCCGCGCATGAGATCCGGTCAACCGGCTACAATTCGTTCCCGCGCGGCATCCGCGACAACGTGCCCGAGCGCCTCGAGCGCCCCGCCAAGTACTTGTGGATGGAGCACGCCGAGCGCAACGCCATCTGCAACGCCGCCCGCGCCGGCACCGCCACCGCAGGCTGCACCATCTACGTCGAGATCATGCCCTGCATGGATTGCGCCCGCGCCATCGTGCAGGCCGGCATCTGCGAGGTGGTTGTCTCGGACGCGCGCATGTCGCAATACTCGAGCGACTACTACGATCAGCACTTCGGTCTGGTCGAGGTGCTGTTCCAGGAGGCCGGCATCAAGGTCCGGCGCGTCTGAGTTAGTGGGGCGGGCGTCCACGCCTGCGCGGGACGTCCACGTCCTGGAGAACCGCCCCACCCAAGCCCAGCGCTAGAGTAGCGCGTCGCAAATTCCGAGCAGTATAACTGACGGAGGGCGAAGGGCGGGATAGGCACGAATTTCGCAAACGCGGCGAAATTCGAGCCAGTCCCGGGTTTGCGACTCATTCCGACACCCGACGGAATCTACGACCCACTGCGCTAGCTGGCCTTCAAACTCCCCACCTCTTCGGCGACGTGCGGGAAGGCCGCGGCCAGGACCTGCTCGATGCGGTCGACGAAGACGAATTCGGTCTCATTGCGCACCACTTCGGAGAAATCCTGCACATCCTTCTGGTTCCCCTTGGGCGCGATGACGCGATGGATGCCGGCGCGCCGCGCGGCCAGCACCTTCTCCTTCAACCCGCCGATGGGCAGCACCAGTCCGGTGAGCGTGATCTCTCCGGTCATCGCGGTATCCGTGCGCACCGGCGTGTGCGTGTAGACCGACGCCAGCGCCGTGGCCATTGTGACGCCGGCCGAAGGCCCGTCCTTCGGTACCGCGCCCGCCGGCACGTGCAGGTGGACGCCGGCGTCCTTGAAGACCGGCGGGTCGATGCCGAGATCCTCGGCGTGCGACCAGATATAGCTCTGCGCCGCGCGCGCCGATTCCTGCATCACTTCCCCGATCTGGCCGGTGATGGTCAGGCCCTTGCCGCCGGGCAGCAGCGTCGCCTCGATGTATAGAACTTCGCCGCCGGTCTCGGTCCAGGCCAGACCGGTAGCGACGCCGGGCGGCTGGTCCTTGCGCCGCTCGTCCTCCAGGAAAACCTCCGGCCCGAGCAGCGGCGCCACGTCCGCGGGGCCCACGGTGATAGCCGTTACGTCGCCCTCGGCGTGGCGCAGCGCGATCTTACGCGCCACGCGGCCGATGGTCCGCTCCAGTTGCCGCAAACCCGCCTCGCGCGTGTAGCCGGCGATCAGGGCATGGAGAGTCCCGTCTCCGAAACTCACCTCTTCGGGCTTCAGGCCCGCTTGCTTAAGTTGGCGCGGAATCAAGTACCGCTTGGCGATCTCGGTCTTCTCCTCTTCGCTGTAGCCCGGCAGCCGCAGCATCTCCATGCGGTCCAGCAGCGGCCGCGGGACGGTGTCCAGCGTGTTGGCGGTGGTGATGAAGAAGACCTTCGAGAGGTCGAACGGCAAATCGAGATAGTTGTCGCGGAAGCTCTTGTTCTGCTCCGGGTCGAGGATCTCGAGCAGCGCCGCCGCCGGGTCGCCGCGGAAATCCCGCCCCAGCTTGTCCACCTCGTCCAGCATCAGCACCGGGTTCCGCGAACCGGCGCGCCGGATGGCCTGCACCACGCGCCCCGGCATGGCGCCGATGTAAGTGCGGCGATGGCCGCGCAGCTCGGCCTCGTCATGCAGGCCGCCCAGGCTCATGCGCTCGAACTTGCGGCCCAGGGCGCGCGCGATCGATTGCCCCAGCGACGTTTTGCCCACGCCCGGCGGGCCGAAGAAGCACAGAATGGGCGCTTTCGCCTCGGGGTTGAGCTTCAAAACGCCGAGCTGTTCGAGAATGCGCTCCTTCACGTCCTTCAGGTCGTAATGGTCCTGGTCGAGGATCTCGCGCGCGCGGGCGATGTCGAGATTGTCCTCGGTGAACGTGTTCCACGGCAGCTCGACCACGAAATCCAGATAGGTGCGGATCACCTGGTAATCGGGCGCGCCCGGTGGCAGCCGCTCCAGCCGCGAGAGCTCGCGCATCGCTTCCTTGCGAGACTTCCTCGGGCAACTTCAGCTTCTCGAGGCGCTCGCGCAGCAACTCGATTTCGGCCTGCTGCGGGTCCTTCTCGCCCAGTTCCTGCTGGATGGCGTGCAACTGCTGGCGCAGCAGGTACTCGCGCTGCTGCTTGCTCATCTCGGACTGGGCCTCGGTGGCGATCTTGTCGCGCAGTTGCAGCACCTGGAATTCGCTGGTCAGGTAGGCGTGCATCAGGCGCAGCGCCTCGGCGCGGGTCAGAGCCTCGAGCAGCGCCTGCTCCTTGGCCAGCTCCAGATTCATCATCGAGCCGAGCAGGTAGACCAGCCGCAACGGGTCCTCGGTCTGGGTGAGCATCTGCGCCAGCTCGGCCGGCGCGTTGGGCTGAGCCAGGGTCGACCACCTTGCCCGCCAGTTCGGCCACCGCGCGGTGGAGCGCCTCCACCTCCTGCGAGTGGTCCTCCGGCAGCGGGAACGCGTGCACACGCACCTGTGGATGCGGCTCGGTCTCGTCGAACTTCAGGATCACGACGCGCTCGACGCCGAGCACGATCAGGTCCATCTGGCTCTCGTTGGGCCGCGCCATCTTCTTGATGACCGCCTTGGTCGCCGATGGTGTACAGGTCTTCCGCCGTGGCGGGCACGTCCTTGTTCGGATCGCGCTGCGCCACCACGATGATCTCTTTGCCCTCGGTCGCCAGCGCGGCTTCGGCGGCCGCGAGCGACGCGGTCCGGCCGACTGCCAGTGGCATGAACAGATACGGAAACAGCACGCTGTTCTTCAGCGGAAGCAAGGGTAGCGTCTGGACGTTTTCGACGTCGGCCATTTAGTTACGCCTCCGTTATGCGGATAATCAGAAGACCGTTTTTGTTTTCGAGCGCCACGCGGGGGTGTTTGAAGTGGCAGGGCAGCTCGATTGTGCGCTCAAACCGGTTGTAGGAGATCTCCATCGAGTAGTAGGTGGCGCCCTCTTCCACCAGCCAGTCGCGGCGCACGCCGCTCACGGTCATGTGGCAGTTGTGGACCTCGACGGCGACGTCTTCCATGTCCACGCCGGCCAGGTCGAACTTCAGCAGCCAGCCGCGCGGGACACGGTAGACGTCGGCGGAGGGTCGCCAGTAGCTCTGGGCCCCGGCCGGCGAAGCAGCGAAGAAGAAAACCGGTGAGTGCTTTCGTTTTTCCATTGCCAAGCCACGCTCGACTCAATTGTAACGCCGCCATCCCGCGCGGCAAGCGGTGCGCGTCGCCCCCGAGCACGCGCTATCATCTTGGGTTCGGGTGTTCATGAGATCCAGCACGGCCAGACTCCGCCAGCGCCGCAACCCGGCGCACATCCCGGCCGCCCAGCCAGCCGCGCATGAGAATCCTCTGGCTGGCGCCGGTCTTTCTGCACCCCACGCTCGGTGGCGGTCTGATTCGCACTCTGGGCATCCTGCGGCGGCTCTCCCAACGCCACGAGATCCACTTCGTCGCCTTCGCGGACCCCACCCAGCCCGAGGGAGTCGCTCGCGCCGGCGAGTATTCGTTCCGCGCCTATCCTTTCCCGTATCCGCTCGTCCAGCGCGGATCGAGCCTTGCCAGTCTGTTCTCCCCGGTCCCCGAGGCCATTCCCACCTACCAATCGCCCCAGCTCGCGCAGTGTGCCGCGAGTCTGCTGGAGCGGATGCACTTTGACCGTGTCGTCGTGGACTTTCTCTTCATGGCCACCTCCTGCCCGCACCCGGAACGCAGCGTGCTGTTGGAGCACAACGTCGAGACCATCATCTGGCGCCGCCGCCTCGAGCACGCTCGGGGCATCGCTGAGAAATTGCATTTGCGCCACCAGGCGAACCGGATGTTCGCTTACGAACGCGCCGCCTGCCGCGCCGCCGGATCGGTGATCGCAGTCTCGGCCCACGACGCCGGACTGATCCGCTCCATGTTCGGGATCGAGCGCGTCTTCGACATACCGACGGGCGTCGATGCCGAATATTTTGCGCCGCCCCCTTCCAGTCCGCACGTCGCCGACCTGGTCTTCGTTGGCTTGATGGATTGGTCGGCCAACGCGGACGCGGTGCTGTACTTTCTCCACCGGATCCTGCCCCAGATCCGCTGCCGTCGCCCCCAGACCACATTTGCGATCGTCGGCCGGAATCCGCCTCCGCAGATCCTGGACCGGGCGCGTGGCGATTCGCGGGTGCTGGTCACCGGAACGGTTCCGGATGTACGCCCCTACCTGTGGGGCGCATCGGCGTCCGTGGTCCCATTGCGCATCGGCAGCGGAACCCGCATCAAGATCTACGAGGCCATGGCCGCCGGGACACCCGTCGTATCCACCACGGTTGGCGCGGAGGGTCTCGAACTGAAACCAGGCCAGGACATCGCTGTCGCCGACGACCCGGCGGATTTTGCCGCGCGCTGCGTCGAACTGCTCGAAGACGGCGAGCGCCGGTCGCGGATGGCCGCCGCCGCGCGTCAACTGGTAACCGGGAGCTTCTCGTGGGAGCGGGTCGCCCGCCGTGTGGAACAAGCGCTCGAGAACGCGCCGGCCGCCTGCTCTTAACAGGCGCCTCATCCCGCCGCCGCCGCCCGCGGCGCGAACTTCAGCTCGCCGTGCTCCGGGTCGATATCGACGTCTATCGTCTGCCCGTCCCGCACCTTGCCGGCCAGCACCAGCCGCGCCAGCGGCGTCTCGATTTCCTTCTGGATGGCCCGCTTCAGCGGCCGCGCCCCGTAGGTCGGATCGTAGCCGCTGCGCACCAGGTGCGTGCGGGCGGCATCCGTCAGCTCGATCGCGATGTGCCGGTCCGCCAGCCGCGCACGCAGGTGCCCGAGCTGGATCTCGACGATCTGCTTCAGGTGCTCTTCCGAGAGCGAGTGGAACACGATGATCTCGTCCACGCGGTTGAGGAACTCCGGCCGGAAGCTGCGCGCGCATCTCCTCGAGCACGGCCTCGCTTCATGCGCTCGTACGGCGTCGCCTTCGAACGCGCCGCGGTACTCCAGGATGCGGTGGCTGCCGATGTTTGACGTCATGATGACGATGGTGTTCTTGAAGTCGACCGTGCGGCCCTGCCCGTCGGTCAGGCGGCCGTCGTCCAGGATCTGCAGCAGCACGTTGAAGACGTCGTGGTGCGCCTTCTCGATCTCGTCGAACAGGATCACGGAGTAGGGCCGGCGGCGCACGGCTTCGGTGAGCTGGCCGCCTTCCTCGTAGCCGACGTAGCCCGGAGGCGCGCCGATCAGCCGCGCCACGGTGTGCTTCTCCTGGTACTCCGACATGTCGATGCGGATCATGGCGTGCTCGTCGTCGAAGAGGAACTCGGCCAGCGCCCGCGCCAGTTCGGTCTTGCCGACGCCGGTCGGCCCCAGGAAGATGAAGCTGCCGATCGGCCGGTTGGGATCCTTGAGGCCCGAGCGCGCGCGCAGCACGGCTTCGGCCACCGCGGTCACGGCTTCGTCCTGGCCGATCACGCGCTGGTGCAGCTCCTCTTCCAGGTGCAGCAGCTTGCCCACCTCGCCTTCGAGCAGCTTCGAGACCGGGACGCCGGTCCAGCGGCTCACCACCGCGGCGATGTCCTCCTCGTCCACTTCCTCTTTGAGCAGCCGCGGCGCGCCTTCTGTGCTCGAAAGGCTCGCCTCCTCGGCCTTGAGCTGGCGTTCGAGCTGCGCCAGCGTGCCGTACTTCAGCTCGGCCGCGCTGGTTGAGGTCGTACTGCCGCTGGGCCTGCTCGATCTCGAGGTTTGTCTTCTCGATCTGCTCGCGCAGGCTGCGCAGATGAGCCACCGCCTTCTTCTCGGTCTGCCAGCGCGCCTGCAGGGCATCGGCTTCGGCGCGCAGATCGGCCAGTTCCTTTTCGATCTTGCCGAGGCGCTCCCGCGAAGCGGCGTCCTTCTCCTTCTTCAGCGCCTCGCGCTCGATCTCGAGCTGCATGATGCGGCGCATGCGCTCGTCGAGCTCGGTCGGCATGGAGTCGATCTCGGTGCGCAGGCGTGCGGCGGCCTCGTCCACCAGGTCGATGGCCTTGTCGGGCAGGAAGCGGTCGCTGATGTAGCGGTTCGAGAGCACCGCGGCCGAGACCAGCGCGGCGTCCTTGATGCGCACGCCGTGATGCACCTCGTAGCGCTCCCGCAGGCCGCGCAGGATCGAGATGGTGTCCTCGACCGAGGGCTGGTCGACCATGACCGGCTGGAAGCGGCGTTCGAGCGCGGCGTCCTTCTCGATGTACTTGCGGTATTCGTTCGAGGGTGGTCGCGCCGATGCAGTGCAGCTCGCCGCGGGCCAGCATCGGCTTGAGCAGGTTGCCGGCGTCCATGGCGCCCTCGGCCGCGCCGGCGCCGACCACCGTGTGCAGCTCGTCGATGAAGAGAATGACCTCGCCTTCCGAGGTCTGCACTTCCTTGAGAACGGCCTTCAGGCGCTCCTCGAACTCGCCGCGGAACTTCGCGCCGGCGATGAGCGCGCCCATGTCGAGGGCGACCACGCTGCTTGTTCTTCAGGCCCTCGGGCACGTCGCCGCGCACGATGCGCTGGGCCAGCCCCTCGACGATGGCGGTCTTGCCCACGCCCGGCTCGCCGATCAGCACCGGGTTGTTCTTGGTGCGCCGCGACAGGACCTGGATGACGCGGCGGATCTCGTCGTCGCGGCCGATGACCGGGTCGAGCTTGCCCTGCGCGGCCAGTTGGGTGAGGTCGCGGCCGTAGCGCTCCAGGGCCTGGTAGGTCGCCTCGGGATTCTGCGAGGTCACCCGCTGGCTGCCGCGGACTTCCTGAAGAGCCGTGAGGAGCCGCTCGCGCGTGACGCCGAATTCCTTGAACACCCGGCCCGTCGAGCCGCCGTCGTCGGTCATGGCGAGCAGCAGGTGCTCGATCGAGATGTACTCGTCCTTGAGCTTGCGCGCTTCGTCCTCGGCCTGGGTGAGCAGGCGGTTGAGACGGCGCAGTCACGTAGACCTGATCCGCAGCCCCGGAGGCGCCGGAGACCTTGGGCAGGCGCTCGATGTCCTGTACTGTGCGGCGGTGGAGGCCCTCCACGTTGACGCCGGCCTTGATGAGGATGGCGGGAGCGAGGCCATCGGCCTGTTCGAGGAGGGCAGCGAGGAGGTGCTCGACGTCCATCTGCTGGTTGCCGTAGCGGGTGGCGATGGACTGGGCGGATCGGACGGCTTCCTGGGCTTTTTCGGTTAAGCGATTGAAATCCATAGACCCGATTCTCCTCGTGATCTTAGTCTATCACTGTCAACTAAGATTAGTCTAACATATTCAGGTATGGCGTGCCACAGCACTGAACCGCGACCGTGAGGGAGCGGACTGGGGCTGGCGGTGGTCTCGCTGGTGTAGTCGGGAGGGTGACCGGCGCGGCGAGCCTACGCTGCCATGTCTACCACTTCGAACCGGAACCGCTCCGGAGGCAGGGAGGCCACCGGTGTCGGGCTCAGGCTGGCCCACTTCCGGAACGCGGTGGAGGCCACGGTGGATTGCAGAAGGAACAGGAACTGGTTCGAGAAAAACGAAATCGGCGGAGGCTGGCGGAAGGTCAGCCGCAGGCCCACGGCCCTCTCGACATCCACGTCGCTATCCGCCGCGGACTTGTCCTCGAGTAGCGTCACAAAGCTGCTGCGGCCGGCATGCGGCCAAAGGTCGGGGCGCAGCAGGGCTCGCAGTTCCGGCCGCGTATCGAAGGTAATCTCGCACTGCCGGATCCACTCCAGAATCGAATCGCCCCACTTCCAGTGGGTTACCAGCCGCTTGTATTCCTCGACCAGTTGAACGGCCAGATCCAGCCTGCGCAGCTCGAGTTCCCGATCGATCGCCGGATCCTCGGTGCCTGGCGGCACCACCATGTCGTCGGATTCAACGATGGAGGCGGCCAGGTTGAATATCCTGTCCAGACGGTGCAATGCGGGGCTGGTGCGAAGAAGCAGCGGCGGAAGCTCGTGGGTCCTGTCCCCGCGGATCTCGACGTACTGCCGGCCGCCGACGATGTCCATAACCCCTTCTACTCATATCGACGCGCCGGGTAGAAGAAAGGGTGCAAAGCGAGCCTGCCCGAGGGGGTGGCGGCGCTTTGCTATCGGCGGGGCCCGGGTGCAAAGCGAACACGCTCGAGGGGGTGGCGGCGCGGCAGGGGTGCAATACAGACAGCCCCGTCGTGCTCGCGGCAACAACGGACGATGGCGACGGGCTCAGATCTCGATGTCGCTGTGGAAGCCCTTGTGGATGGCGTAAAGCGCCAGCTCCAGGCGGTCGGACACCCCCAGCTTGTCGAAGATGTTGTGGAGGTGGTTCTTGACCGTCTGCTCGCTGATGAAAATCTTCTCCGCGATCTCCTTGTTCTTGAAGCCCTGCGCCACCAGCGCCACGATCTCCCGTTCGCGCTGGCTGAGCGGGCTGCGCTCCCGGCCCTTCCGGTCGGTCGTGTTGATCCGTCCCGGCGAGGCGAACTGCCGCATCACCGCGGCCGTGGTGTGCGAATCCAGCCAGATCTCCCCGGAGTTGACCTTGCGGATGCTCTTATACAGAAGTTCCGTGGCCGTCTGCTTCAGCACGATCCCGGAGCAGCCCAGCTTCATCGCCTGAACGAACTCGTTCTTGTCCTCCGAGGCCGTCAGGATGATGATCTTCGTCCGGCATCCCGACGTCTTCAGGTTCTGCAAGACGGTCAACCCGTCCATGCCGGGCATGCGAAGGTCGAGCAGTAGAACGTCCGGCTCTCCCTGCCGGACTATCTCGAGCACTTCGTTTCCGTCCCGGGCTTCGCCAACCACATCGAAGTCGTCTTCGAGGCTCAGCAGCTTGCGAAGGCCGTCCCGGAAAATCGGGTGGTCGTCCGCAATGACGATGCGGATCGTCCCGGCACGTTGCGCGGTAGCACTAGTACGTTGGGACTCGTACTGCACGGAGGTGGGTTCTTCGGGCATGTGAATCGACCCGATTTTAGTTCCCTTCCTAGTACTACGTCAATCTAAGTGTTGATTAAAGTTCTTTAATTGCCTGTTTATGCCCTCGTTTGCGGGTAAAATCGACCTCCGCATGACCTCCTTGGACTATTTGCCGCTCGACGCGCGAGGCTCAGGCCAAACCGGTGCCTTCTGGGAGTCGTGGTAGGGTGAGGACCGAAGTCCCACCCCCTCCTCTCCGAATCCGAGCGCCACGGGACGTGCTTCCCCTTGACTATCGACAGGAAACACCGTATATTTCCCATCGATAGCCTATGGGGAATACGAGTCAAGGCACTGAGCTCCTTCCTGGTACTCTCGACATGCTCGTGCTGAAGACGCTCCGCCGGAGCCCCACGCACGGCTACGGCATCGCGCAGCACATCCAACAGGCATCCGAAGGAGTCCTGCGCGTCGGCGAGGGCTCGCTCTACCCCGCTTTGCAGCGCCTGCTGGCGGCTGGGTGGGTTGCCGCGGACTGGGGCGTTTCCGAGAACCACAGGCGCGCACGGTACTACAAGCTGACCCCTGCGGGCCGCAAGCATCTGGGCGCCGAGATGGAGAACTTCGGCCGCACCATCGGTGCCATAGCGCGCGTCATGCAGGCGTAAAACAAGCTTCAGCGGGTGCTGAAAAACGTCGCAAACGTCCAAAACATTGCTGGCCGCCGATGAACGCCGAGTGCGCCGATGGAAAACAAATGATCGGCGTCCATCGGTGCCTCTGGTTGCCTCTTGGAGTTTTTCGGCAGCGCGTTCAGCTTGTCCACGTGCCCAGGTGCCGTCTGGTGTATCCTGAGACCGATTATGACCCTCCAACGCACAACCTTCCGCGCCGTCTCGCTGGGGATGCTGGCCGCGGCTCTTCTGATCGCCGCTCCTCCCACGCCCAACGGACTCGCCGCCACCCCGCCCATGGGCTGGAATAGCTGGAACAAGTTCGCCTGCAACGTGAGCGAAGACCTTATCAAACGCGCCGCGGACGCTCTGGTCAAAACCGGAATGAAAGACGCCGGCTACGAGTTCATCGTCATCGACGACTGCTGGCAGGTCTCGCGCGACGCCTCAGGAAACATCGTCCCGGATGCCCAGCGGTTCCCCGGCGGCATCAAGGCGCTGGCGGACTACGTCCATTCGCTCGGCCTGAAGTTCGGCCTGTACTCGGATGCCGGCACCAAGACCTGCCAGGGCCGTCCCGGCAGCCGCGGCTATGAGTTCCAGGACGCGCGCCAATACGCCGCCTGGGGCGTCGATTACCTGAAGTTCGACTGGTGCAGCTCGACCACGCAGGACGCCCCGTCCTCCTACACCTTGATGGCCGATGCGCTGAAGGCCTCGGGCCGCCCGATCGTGTTCAGCCTCTGCGAGTGGGGCAGTTCCAAGCCCTGGCTCTGGGCCGGCGCGGTGGGCAACCTGTGGCGCACCACCGGCGACATTCAGGACATGTGGGCCGGCAAGGGCAAGGAGTACGGCCTGGGTATGATGGACATCGTCGACCTACAGGTCAACCTGGGGACCTACGCCGGGCCCGGCCACTGGAACGATCCCGACATGCTCGAGGTCGGCAACGGCGGGATGACGGACGCGGAGTACCGGTCGCATTTCAGCTTGTGGGCCATCCTGGCGGCGCCGCTCATGGCCGGCAACGATCTGGACGCGATGACGCCGGCGATCCACGACATTCTGACCAACAAGGAAGTCATCGCGGTGGATCAGGACCCGCTAGGACTCCAAGGGCGGCGCGTCCGCCACGGCGACGACGGCGACGTCTGGGTTAAGCAGCTCCAGGACGGCAGCCGCGCCGTGGTGCTCCTGAACCGGGGCAGCGCGGACCAGACGATAAGCGTCACCTGGGAGGACCTGGGCTATCCCGCTCACCTGGAAGCCGCCGTGCGCGACCTGTGGGCCCACCGGGATCTCGGGAAGTTCACCGCGAAGTTCTCCGCCCCGGTCGCGCCCCACGCCGTGGCGATGCTGACCGTCAAGCCGTAGGCGGGTGGCGCAGGCTCTCAGCCTGCCGCGCCGAGACTCGTCTCGGCGCTTGCGTCCAGGCCTTCACGCCTGCCGCGCCACGTCCACCAGATCGCTGAACAGCCCGTAAGCCGTCTGCTCGACCGTCGGGTGGATCGAGACAGTACCCACCGTCCCCATCAGGTCCGTGTCCAGCAGAATCAGGTTCGAAGTCCCCGCCACCGCAGCCAGAAGGTCGGTCTTGTCGAGCACTTCGGCTCGCACTCGCAACCGGATCCCAGCCCGCGTGCGCCTGGCGCGGCTGACGATGCGCACGGTCTTTCCCTTGCGGTCGAGTTCCTGCACGCGCGCCGGGGTGAGCCGGCCCACGCCGCGCGGCCGGATCGTCTGCGGCGTGGTCCGCGCGTCCATCAGGACGTTCGCCAGCGCCGCGGTCTTGGCCGCCGAATCCCACCCGTCCAGGTCATAGGAGGGATCCGTCTCGGTCACCCCCAGCCGCCGCGCCACCTCGATCCCCTCTTCCATCGACATGCCCTCGCGCAGAGCCTCCACGACGATCTTGCTGGTCGAGTTCAGCACCCCTGTGAACCCCCGGACCTCGACTCCCGGCAGATGGTCGCGAACCATGCTGAAGACCGGCGCGCCGTCCATCACCGTCGATTCGAACCGGAAGTGAACTCCGGCCGCGCGCGCCTCCTCGACCAGCTCCGCGTAGGCGTGCGCCAGCGGACCTTTGTTGGCGGTGACGACGTGCATGTGCCGCGCGAACGCGGCGCGGATGTGGGCAATCGCCGGCTCGCCCGTCAGCGGGTTCAGCGGCGTAACCTCGATGGCGACCTCCGCCTTCGCGGCATCGAGAAAACTCTCGACCGACGCCGCCGGCGGTCCGAATTGCGGATCGCAAACCAGACCCCGTGCGCTCAACGCGGTTCCGTGCCGTGCGGTGTGGATCCCGACGATGCGGAAGGGGAAGGAAGCGCGCTTCTTCTCGAGCAGCCGCGCAAAAGCCCGGCCTACGTTGCCAAATCCGATCAGCGCCAGGTCCATCGCTTTAGTCTAGAACTCCAGCGCCTCGATCGCTTTGTTTAGCTCCCCCTGGAGCGCGGTCTTCCTGTCCTTCAGCTCCTTCTCGTGGTCGCGCAGCGCGGCGAGCTGGGCCTCTTGAGCCGACAGCCGCCGGGCGTAATTCTGCACCTGTTCCTGCTGCCCGCTCACCTGGTTGAGGGTGGAAATGTTCTGCCGCAGGCGCTCCTGATCCTGCACCAGCGAGTTGATTTCCTGTTCTCCCCGTTGGATGGCCCCGTCGTTCTCCGCAATCAGGCGCTTTTGGCCGGCGATGCGTTCGAGCTGCTTGCGCGCGGTCTCGTCCAGCTCCTTGTTCTGTACGTACGTGCCCAGAAAATCGGGCGACGTGTTGGCCAGCGCGACGGTTTGATCCATCAGCCGCTCCTCGGTCACAGGAAGCTTCTCGGTCCCCTGGGGCGCCAGCTTGACCTCGAACCGGTAGGCGGACGCCGTCGTCTCGGAAGGCTGCGGGTTGACCACGCGGTAGCCCTGGCGGATGGCGTGCTCGACGATCAGCGTCTTCGGCTTCGGGTCCACGTTGCGGATGGTGTAGGTCTTGGTTTCCCGCTGGGCCGTCCTCACCGTGAGCACGCCGCGGCGCACGTGGATCTCGCGAACCACGTCGCTCGATGAATCGAGCTTCGTCGCCACACGCGTGCCCAGATCGACGGCGTAGCTGACCAGGCGCTTGTCGCCGGCCTTCACCGTCTCCATGAGCGCTTCGCCGGCGTAGGTGTTGCTGTCGAATACGGTGATCGGCCCGCCGTCCAGCGTCTTGCCGGTGTTGTTGGCGATCTCGGTGGCGTTGCGAGGGAACTCGTTGGCGGCGGTGCTGAAGATGAGCAGCTTGCGCGCCGTGACCTTCTGCTGCAGGAAGGGAAGCATGGCCGATTCGCCGTTGCGCAGCGTGACCGGGTTGTCGAAGCGGTACTCGAACAGTTCGCCGCGCTCGGCGGCCTCGGCCGGAGCGGCGACGGTGCTGACCACTTCCTTGTTCAGCCAAGCGTCGCTTTCGTTTTTGAGCTTGATCTGCGGCGGCCTAAATTGACGCGCAGCCGCTGGGGCCGCAGACGCCATGCCGCCAGCGCTGCCCGCGCCGATGCCGGAAACAACCCCGCCATACACCTCCGGCGCCTCCGCCTCCTCTTCCGGCAACTCGGCGGTCTGCCGCGCCACCATCCGCGGCTCGTAAAGATTGGTGATGAACGACACCGGCCGCCCGGATACCAGCGCCAACCGCACCTTCGTCCAATCCTCCCCGGTGGTGTTGTCCACGATGGCCCAGCCTTCGAGCATCGGCTCGGCCGCCTCCGTGAACGCCAGCCGGTAGCTCGATTTCCACACCGGCGCCGGAACCACGTAGCTCGCGGTCAGCCGCCGCGCCCGGTCGCTCGTGGAATCCACGGTGACGCTGCGCTTCTCCTTCGATCGCCCCGCCGCCACGCGCGCCAGATACGTTACGAGCTGGCCCTGCAACACCGGGTCGCTGAAGCGCATGGCCGTGATGCCGCCCAGGTCCACCGTCCGCAGCTCGCCCGAATCGAGCAGCAGCGTCACCTCCTCGCGCTGCGCCTGCTTCTCGGAGGCCTCAACCTCTCGTGCGCCGACCACGGAGCCGGCCACCGTCTCCGGCCCGGTCTTCAGCTCGATGCGCGAGCCTTTCAGTTGGTCGAGCAGCGCGCTCAGCGGTTGGCGGTCGCCAAGCAGGAACGGGATCTCGGCCAGCTTCATTGCCAGCGGCTCGCTCGAATCGTAACGCAGGCCCGAGATCCTGCCGCCGCCATCCTCGAAGATGACCAGCGACTTCAGCACGTCGTTCATCTCGCCGGTCTTGAACTCCAGCCGCGCCGGTTCCCCGGCCTTGACCTCGCCGCTGCGAACGAAGTACCCGATGCCGTTCTTGTACAGGATTACTTCCCGAACCGGCAGTTCGGCCGCGAACGCGCCGGCCGCTAGAATCGTGGCGCAAATCAGGATTCTGTTCATGAGCTTGCCTCTCAGACGTTATGCCTCGGCCGCCGGTTTCCTTTCGCCCCGCCTCACTCCCCCATCACCTTGACGATCACGCGCTTGGGACGCCGGCCGTCGAACTCCGCGTAGTAGACCTGCTGCCAGGGGCCGAAGTCGAGCCGCCCGGCCGTCACCGGAACAATCACCTCGTGGTGTACCAGCAGGCTCTTCAAATGCGAGTCGCCGTTGGTCTCTCCGGTGCGGTGGTGGCGGTAGTCCCGCCGGAAGGGCGCCAGTTTTTCGAGCCATTCGTCGATGTCCGCCAAGAGGCCATCCTCGGCGTCGTTCACCCAAACGCCTGCCGTGATGTGCATGGCCGACACCAGGATCATGCCCTCGCGGATGCCGCTGCTGGCCAGCGCGCTCTCCACCTGGCCGGTGATGTTGATGTACTCGCGCTGCTTCTGGGTGTTGAAAGTCAGGTATTCAGTATGAAATCTCATTAGACGGAATGATACAATGACCCGGATGCCCAATGGCGGTCTCGCCGCCAGTTGGTTCACACTGAAGGGGTTCGCTGGTGACACTTTTGCGGAAGGACGGTCGTGTGAAGCTCGCAGTCGTTGCCGTGGTTTTCCTCTCGGGCGCCTTGGCGTTCGCCCAGGACGTGCCGGACGCCTCCGCCCAGGATCAGGGCGCGCCCCAGCCTTACGGCGGCCCCGCTCTTTTGGACCGCGGGGGAGACGCCACCGTGCTTGGCCTGTCTGGCGTCCGTCCTCTGCGTCCCTACCTCGGCGTAACGGGACTCTACCTCGGCAATGGCGCGGGCGTCTATGGGGACCAGAATTCCAACGACGCCTACGGCGTCTCGGGCTTATTTGGCCTTAGCGGCGCCCACGCCTGGTCACACAGCGAGCTCGACCTCGATTACCGCGGCTTCTACCAGAAGTATGTTCCGGACAACCAGGCGAACGGGTTCGACAACAGCTTGAATCTCACCTTCAAACAACAACTGAGCCCCCATCTTACGCTCTCGCTGACCGAGAATGTGTCCCGCGTCCGCAACTTCTATTCCCTCCCGATGAGTACTCTCTACGGGGGCGGGACCTCCGGCTTCAACCCACTCTACAGCGCCCTGGCAGGGAGTGACATCACGGCGGGGCCAACCCTGGCATCCGTGGGTGGTGCGCAGCTGAGCTGGCAGATCACCGCCCGGCTGTCCGTCAGCGCCGGGGGAAGTGGAATCTTCTCCCGTGAGCAGCTCACGTCGCAAACGGTCGGCTCCAACGGCTACATCGCCAACGGCGACATTGCCTACCGCCTGACCCGCTACCAGACCATTTCGGTCGCCTACTCCTTTACCCACTTCGGCTACTCGGGGCAATTCGGCCAGACGGACATCCACGGGTTCGATCTGAACTACGCGCTACGCCTGGGGCGCTACTGGGAACTCGCCGCTTCCGCCGGCGTCTCCCGCTCCGAGAGTCTGGGAGAGGTTCTCGATCCGGTTCTCGCCCAGTTCCTTGGCGTTCCCGCCGTCTACCTGAAAACCCACACCGTCACCTACTTGCCCACCGGAATGGCACGTTTGACGCGGACGTTCCGTCACGCGCAGTGGTCGGCGAATTATTACCGCACCGTGTTCGGAGGGGGCGGCGTGTACAAGTCCTCCACTTTCGAGAACGGCGGTTCGACTTTCAACTACTCGGGACTGCGGCGTATCAGTCTCGATGCCGGAGCCGGCTACTACCGGTTCGCGTCGGTGGACCAGTCGCTCGGGCGCTACCACGCCTATGGCATCAGCGGCGGCTTCGGCGTCGCCATGGGCATGGGATTCTCGTGGTTCGGCCGCATCGACTGGCGCCACTATTACCTGGCTGGCTCTCCGGGTCGGGCCACCTACTACGCCAGTTTCGGGATCGCCTGGCGTCCCGGCCGCCTTCCCTTCTCGCTACGGTGATTCTAACTTGATACCGAGCACGCAAGAACGCATCCTGGTGGTCGATGACGAGCTGTCGCTGTTGGTCGTAATGGAGCAGTACTTGCGCCGCCTCGGTCATTCCGTAGTGGCCTGCCGCTCCGGCCTGGAGGCGTGGGAGCTGTTCGAGCGCGAGCCCACTTCCTACACCCTGGTGCTGGCCGATATCACCCTGCCCGAGATGTCCGGCGCCGAGCTGCTGGCGCGCATGCTGCAGTTGAACCCCAGGGCCTGTATCCTGATTTGCAGCGGCTATCCCTTCGACATGTCTACCTTGCCGGCGGTCTACCTGCGCCAGATCGGATTCCTTCAGAAGCCGTTCACGCCCCACATGCTGGCCGATTCCATCGCGCGTCTGCTGGCGGACCGCGACGCCACAAAAAGCGGCGCCTAGCCCCGCGGCCGGCCCTCACTCCGCCTCGTCCGCCAACTCCATCAGACGCTCGGCGAAGTCCTCGCCCGACTCCGACCACAGGCTCTGACGCTCCAGCGGCGCTTTCTGCTCGATCTCGTGCGCCAGCCGCACGATGCTCTGCAGGTTGGAATGAGCCTTGCGCCCGCTCTGCGGCACGCCCGGCATGGGCAGAAAGCGCTCTTCCGCGCCCAACTCCAGCCGTACCTGGTCCCCCAGGTCGTTTTCGAACTGCGGTCCGAGGCAGGTCAGCGTCACCGGCGAGGGCGACAGCTTCCAGTTGCCCTCCGCATCCAGGCGCCACAGATCCCACCAGCCCTCTACCAGGTACGCGCAATCCGGTTCCGGAAACTCCTCGGCGAGTTCGACCACGGTGTCCGCGTCCACGTCGCCCGCAAACATCTGTTCCGAGATCCCCGGCTCGGTGAACTCGATCGCATAGATCCGGAGCGCCGTGATGCCTGGCCGCAAAGCCGAAAACGGGAACAGGTGCAACAGTTCCCGGAACCGTTCGAGCATGGTCCGCTCGTCGAAGTCGCGCAGCCAGAGGGAGAGACAGAGCTGGTCGGGCATAGCCTAGTCGATGCGCTCGGTGAGTTTGACCGCCTGCGCCAGCCGGAAAGTCAGCCGGGTCTCCACCGGAAGTTGGGCCGGCTTGCGGTGAGTAGCCGCGGCCACGCCCCCGCCCGCGGCCCCGCCCGCGCCCGCGCCGATCGCGGCGCCCTTTCCACCCCCGGCGATTGCCCCGATCACCGCGCCAATCACGGCCCCTGCCCCGATCTTTTCGCCGGTCTGCTTGCCGGTATCCGAGGAGCCTTCCCGGGTGATCCGCTCCGTAGCGATCGCCACGTCCTGGCCATCGGAGGTGTGGAGCTTGATGAGTTGCAGCGCCAGGTCCTTGCCGCCTTGCCCCGTGTCGATCACCCTTCCCTCGACGCGCGCGCCGCGCTCCGCGATCGCGAAACCGTCAATCACGAGCGGCTGATCCAGCGTGGCCGAAAACGCGTCTCCCGCATGGTTCTTGCTGCTACTCAAGGAGTCCGCCAGACGAACCGTGATCAGGGCCCCGGCGGGAATCGTGGCGCTGCGCGGCTGGCGTGGCTCCGGGGGAGCCGTCTGCACGTCTGGCGGCGGATTGAGCACGACGGCCGGACGAGGCGTGGGCGTGGGTTCGAGCGGCGGAACCGGAGTCGCCTGAACCTGCGGCTGCATCTGGGGTGGCATCGGATCGGCGACCGGCTCGCGGTTCTCCGCAAGCTGTTCGTGCCGCTGGCGCTCTCCGCGCGTGGGCGCCGGTTTCCGCCGGGCCCGAGCCGGCTCGACCGCTGGCGCCGCGGGAGCGGCCTGGACCGGGGCCGGAGTCGCCGCCGGCGACGGTCCCGGCGTCGCTGCCGGCATGGCCGCCACCGGGTCCGGCATGGACGCCGCCGCCGCCGGAGCCGCCGCCGCCGGAGCCGCCTGCCGCGCGTGGTAGATCTTGAACAAAAGACCCGCGCACACCAACAGCGCTACCAGGATTCCCACTTGAACGGCTTTCATTTTGTCCCCCTTCTCTTATAACGCACGCCCCGGCCCAACCGTTACCGGCCCCCCCGTATCGGCTACGCGACCAATCCCCTAAGCGCTTAGCGGCTGGATCCTGGCGCAGCTTCCCGCCTCGAAGCGACCTACCCCTCTTGCCCGCGGCTGGACTTGTTATCCCGTCTGGGAACGAACCGGAGCGGTTTCCATCCAGGCTCGCGTCCGGTCCCAGGAGCGCAGGCCGGCCGTGGCACCCAGCCGCTGGACCGCCAGCGCGGCGGCCGCATTACCGAAACGCGCCGCCTCCGCTCGCCCCAGCCCCCGTTCGAGCGCGGCCAGAAAAGCGCCCGCGAAGCAATCGCCGGCGCCGGTGGTATCGACCACCGCAACATCGAACGCCGGAATGCGCAGTTCGCCTGCCTGGTCGAAGACCGCGCAGCCCTGCGCACCCAACTTCACCACTACCGCCTGCGCCCCGCCTTCGCGCAGCCGTCGGGCGGCGTCGCGGATGTCCGGTGCGCCGCCCAGGCGCTGTGCTTCATCCCGGTTGACGAACAGCAGGTCAGTCCAGGGAAGACACGGCGCCAGGTCCTCGATCCAACGGCCCTGCGAGTCCCATCCCACATCGACGGAAGTGCGCAGTCCGGCCGCGCGTGCGCCGCGCAGGATCTCGCTCCCTCGCCGCCGCAAGCCCGGCAGCGAAAACAGGTTCGCCAGGTGGAAGCGGGACATGCCGTCGCAGATCGCGGAGTCGCTCTCCGGGGGATCGAACGCCTCGGCTCCCGCGCCGATGCGATGGAGGAACAGACGGTCGCCGGCCGAATTCACCAGTGCCACCGTGGCCGCGGTGGGGCCATCGGCACGCCGCACATGCGCCACATCGACACCCGCGACGGCCAGCTCGCCGAGCAGCCGGTCGCCGAACGCGTCCCGTCCCGCCACGCTCACCAGGCGCACCGCCGCGCCGCAAACGGCCGCCGCATAGGCGGTGCTCGCTCCATTGCCGCCCATGTGCTGTTCGACGGCCTCGACCCAGGTGGTGGTGTTCCACACGATCCGGTCCACCGGCCGCACCAGGATGTCCATGACCAGGTTGCCGTAGCAGAGTAGTCCGCTCAGAGCGCGCCTCCGCCGAGCGATTCCAGGAACGCCCGCTCCACCGGCCAACGCCCCAGAACGTGAACGTCCTTTTGCTCGAAGGCACCGGCGGCCAGCACGCCCCCGAGATCCTTCGGATCGGGCGTCGCCACCGCGTCCCGCAAGTGCGCCGTTATATCCCGCAGCCGGGTTGCCAAAGCGGCGGCCTGGGCAGCGCTGCCGCAGGTGGCGTCCAGCCGTACCGCGACCCGCGTGCCCTCGGGGCCAGCCGCCAGCACGACACTTTGGGCGCCGTCCAAAGCCTGCGCGAACGCCGCTGTGGCCGGGGGCAGGCCGCCATTTCGCTTGAGGGCCGCGATCGGGATCAGCGACCACACGGGATCGCCGGGGACCTCCGCCAGCCGGGACCTGACGGTCTCGAGCCTCGAGGCCGCCGACGCGTCGGCGCCGACCGCGAGCGCCATGACGTTCTTGCGCAGCGGAAAGAACGAAACCTTTCGTTCGGGTACGCTGCCGGCGACCCGGCAGAACGAATCGCGGCAGTTGCCGCCCTCGCGAGCCGCGTACTTCTCGAGCGCCTTCCAGTTGAAGCGTCCGCGCAGGAGAAAGTACACGCCGGAGGGGTGGAACGAAATCAAGGCGCTATCCAGATCGTTGAGGTAGTCGAAGCCGGTCTGGCCGACGAACGTCCGGTACTCCGGTTCCTGGGCGACCTTCGACCCGCCGAAGATGCGCAGAACCCCCGCCTGGCGCAGCTCCCCGAAATCGAGGGAGACGATCACGGCGCCGTCCGAAGGTAAGCGGCGGAGCAGGGCAGCCTGAGAGACGGACCAGGTCCGGTACAAGGCCACGCCGGCAACAATCGCGGCACACGCCGCCGCCAGCACCAGCAGTCGAAACTTCACATTACGAAGATACACTAGTGTAGTGCGTCGCAAATTCCGAGCAGTATAACCGGCGGAGGGCGAAGGGTGGGACAGGGTTTGCGACTCATTCCGACACCCGACGGAATCTACGACGCACTACGCTAGTGGGGCGGACCCTCCGGTCCGCAAGCCGGCCCCCTGGCCGGCTTCTAGCGAGTTGCGACCGCCCCCGCCGGCTCCGCGCCGCGGGCTTCCTTCCAGAGCGCCAGGTACGGCTGCAGCTCCTTCATCATGGCCTCGAACTGTGGAATGGTGAGCGATTGGGCGCCGTCGCTGACGGCCTTCTCGGGGCGCGGATGCACCTCCACCATGATCCCGTCGGCGCCGATCGCCACCGCCGCGCGCGCCAGCGCCGGCACCAGGCTGCGCTTGCCCGTCGCGTGGCTGGGATCCAGAATCACCGGCAGGTGCGTCAACTCGTTCAGCACCGGCACCGCCGAGATGTCGCACGTGTTCCGCGTGGCCGTCTCGAAGGTGCGGATGCCGCGCTCGCATAGGATCACGTTCGGGTTCCCGTGCGCCAGGATGTACTCGGCCGACATCAACAGCTCCTTGATCGTCGAGCTCAGGCCGCGCTTGAGCAGCACCGGGCGCGTCGTGTGGCCCAGGCTCTTCAGCAGCGCGAAGTTCTGCATGTTGCGCGCCCCGATCTGGAGCACGTCGGCATACTCGGCAACGAGATCGACATCGCGGTCGCTCATGACCTCGGTGACGATGTCGAGGCCGGTGGCCTCCTTAGCCTTCCGCAGCAGCTTCAGGCCTTCTTCCTCCAGGCCCTGGAAATCGTAAGGAGAGGTGCGCGGCTTGAAGGCCCCGCCGCGCAGGATTCGCCCGCCCGCGCGCTTCACGGCCTCGGCCGTCTCCATGATCTGTTCCTCGGATTCCACCGAGCACGGGCCCGCCATCACGATGAACTCGCCCGCTCCCACCACGGTTCCGTTCACCCTCACCCGGCTGCGCGCCGGCTGGAACTCGCGGCTGACGAACTTGTACGGCGCCGAGATGCGGACTGCGTTCTCGACCCCGGGCATGGCTTGCAGGTGCTCCAGGCATTCGGTGACATCGCCCACTCCCACCGCGCCGATCACGACGCGCTCCTCCCCGTTGATGGTGTGGACCTTGTATCCGAACTCCTGAATCCGCTCGCAGACGGCATCGACTTCCTCTTTGCTCGCGTGCTGTCTCATCGAGATGATCATGGCTGCGTTCCTCCCCTCAAAAACAAAAAACCCACTCTCTCGAGTGGGTTGGTTTTCTTTAGCTTCGCGTCTCGAACCAACGCCACTCTACCCGGACAGGGTAAAGCCCCAGTACCAGTAAGTAAACGACTTGGCGTCGAAAAGAGACATCGAAGTAACCAGTATACCGGTGGCCGAGGCGTGAATCAAGCACCTCGCGAAAGTGTATAGTTCACCCCTTCGCGCTCCAGGTCCTCGCTGAGCTGAGCCGCCGACTGGAACCGGATGGTGCGCATCCCCAAAGCGGCCGGTGCTTCCAGATTCTCCGCCCGGTCGTCGATCATGATGCATTCGGCCGGGTCGCGCTGCGTGAAATCCAGCGCCCGCTCGAAGATTGCGGCGGCCGGCTTGCGCACACCGAGAAAGCACGAGCTGTAAAAGGCGTTGAAATGATCGCGCAGCCCGAACTGGCGGATGCGGTGCACGTTCAGCTCGAGCGACTCATTGTTCACCGTGGCCATCAGGTACCGGCTCGTGCGAGCCAACCCCTCCGCGAGCGCGAGCGACTCCGGGAAGGGTCGCGATTGGGCGTGCATGAACCGCCGGAAGTCGTCCGGCGAGAACGGCCGCGGGCGATAGAACACGGTCTCGCGCAGATACTCGTCGAGGCCGACCTCGTTGGTCTCAAACGGCGTAAGGAGGCGCGCATGCCGCGCCTCGAACTCTTCCGCTTCGAGCCCGAATCGCTCCACGGCGCGGCTTCGCTCGGGATGGTCCCAGCCATTGCTCAGCAGCACCCCACCGACGTCGAAGAACAGCGTTGTGATCTCGGCCATAGGTTTCCACCCCGGGGTGCGCAGCACCGAACCGCGCGCGTCAGCGAGCGGCCAGGCGCGGTGCCGAGGCACCGTCCAGACCGGCACCGTCCAGCCCCTGCTTCCATTCTATGGATGAACTACCATCTGATGTTGGAGGTCCCCGTGAACCGCACATGCGCGGTGCTGCTCCTAGCGGTTGCCGTCTAACAGTTGTCACCGCCGAGACGTTGGGATCGGTCCTCCGCTCCCGACACGTTCCCACCAACCAGATTTCAGACGCGGACCTTCACTGCGCGCGGCCTCTACTGCGGTCCGGGCGAACCCTTGTCCTTGCCGGGGTCGCCCTTGCGGCGCACTTCGATGTTCAGCCGCTTGATTTTCTGATTCAGGGTCGAGAGCGGGACGTGCAGGTTCTCCGCGGTTTCGGTCTGGCTCCAGTTGCAGGCCTCCAGACGCTCGATGATGACGCGGCGCTCGTACTCGGCCACGATCTCGAACAGCGACGCGTCCGGAGGCAGGCCGCCGCTCTCGTCGTCGCGCCGGATGCGCACGCCACCGGCCCGCAACAAGTCCTCCGGCAGCGCGTCGGCGGCCACGGTCGGTTTCGAGGCCAACACCACCGCCCGCTGGACCACGTTCTCGAGCTCGCGCACGTTGCCGGGCCAGTTGTGATCGATCAGGATCTGCATCGCCTCGGGCTCGAAGCGCAGCATCGACCGGCCGTTTGCGTCCAGCCACTTCTCGTCTTCCTGGCAGTAGCGGTTGAAGAAGTGCTCCACCAGAAGCGGGATGTCTTCTTTGCGATCCCGCAGCGCGGGCAGCGCGATGTTGATCACGTTGAGGCGGTAGTAAAGGTCCTCGCGGAACTTCCCGTCCTCCACCAGCTTCTTGAGGTCCGCGTTGGTGGCCGCCAGTATCCGTACGTCCACGCGCACCACGTCGGCCGAGCCGAGCGGCATGAACTCCCGCTCCTGGATCACGCGCAGCAGCTTGGCCTGTGTCTCGACCCCGATGGTGCCGACCTCGTCGAAAAAGATCGTGCCCTTGTTGGCGATCTCGAAGTAGCCCTTGCGCGACGCGATGGCGCCGGTGAAGGAGCCCTTGACGTGGCCGAACAGAGTCGATTCGAGCAGTTCCGGCGGCAGCGAGCCGCTGTTGACCGCGATGAACATCTGCTCGGCGCGCTGCGAGTTGGCGTGAATCGCCTTGGCGATTAGTTCCTTGCCGGTCCCGGTCTCCCCGGTGATCATGATGGTCGAGCGGCTGGCCGCCACCTGCGTCACCAGGTCCAGAATGCGCTGCATGCGGTCGCTGCGGCCCACGATATTGGGGAAACTGTAGCGCTGCTTGAGAGCGCGTTTGAGCTGCAGGTTCTCGGTTTCCAGGCGGCGCTTGGCGATGACCTGGGAAATCTCGACCAACAGCTGCTCGTTCTTCCAGGGCTTCTGGATGAAATCGTCGGCGCCGCACTTCAAGGCTTCGACGGCCGCGTCGATGGAGCCGAAGGCGGTCACCATGAAGACCGGAATCTGGCGGTCGCGCTCGCGGATGTCGCGCAGCACGTCCATGCCGGAGCGGTCCGGCATCATCAGGTCGAGTAGGACCAGGTCGTATTCCCGGGATTCGAGCCTGCGCAAGCCCTCGGCGCCGTTGGGGGCTAGGTCCACCGCATACCCTTCCAGCGTGAGGAGAGCGTCCAGGCTTTCGCGGATGTCCTCTTCGTCGTCGATTACCAGGATCCGGCCTTGGAGCGCCGCGCCCGTCACCTGCTCCGCCAGATCGCTTTCAGGCATGAACCGCTTTCCTCGCCGCCGGGAACTCCAGACGGAATCGCGTGCCTTCTCCGGGCTGGCTCTCGACCTCGATCACGCCACTGTGCTCGCGCACAATGCCGTAGCTCACCGATAGTCCGAGCCCCGTTCCCTTGCGGACTCCCTTGGTGGTAAAGAAAGGATCGAAGATCCGGCTCAGATTCTCGGCCTCGATGCCGTGCCCCGTGTCGCGCCACATCGACGCCCACGGTTTCGCCCCGCTGGAAGGTTCGCACGGACAGAGTGCCACCCGGCCCCATCGCATCCCGGGCGTTCAAGAAGAGATTCAAGAAGACCTGCTGCAACTTCCCGGAATTGCCTTTGATGAACGGCAGTTGCTCATCCAGGTCCAATTGTACCCTGAGCCCCGCTTTCTCCATCTGGTGCTGGATCAGGGTGAGGCTCTCGTGAATCGTGCGATTCAGGTCCAGCTCGTCGAAGGCCGTCGGGGAGGTGCGGGAGAAGTTCAGCAGCGAGTTGACGATCTCGCTGGCCCGGAAAGTCTGCTTGGCGATCTTCTCGAGCAGGCGGGATTTCTGGTCGTCGCCCGAGACCTGCTTGGCCAGCATCTGGGCATAGGTCGAGATCACGGCCAGCGGCGTGTTCACCTCGTGCGCCACGCCCGCCGCCAGCAGGCCCACCGAGCTGAGCTTGTCGGCCTGCACCAGCCGCCGCTCGAGCTCATCCCGCTCGGTCACGTCGTCGAAGATGATGATCCGGCCGATCCGCTCGAGGTCCTTCGAGATCAGGGGCGCCACCGCCACGTTCAGGACGGTCTCCCGTTGGGGCTGGGCCTGGGGTTCCGCCGCCGCTCCGCCGTTCGAATGGCCGTTCCCGCCGGCAGCCGCGGTGAGCCCGCTTCCAGCGCCCGCCGCGGCGAGTCCGTTCCCTCCGGCCGCCGGCATCTCGATGACCTTGCTTTCCATCTTGGGCCGCAGAGCGTAGCGGTAAATGTGCCGAATCCCGCTTTCGCCCCCCGCGCCGCCAAATTGAAGCACCAGGTCTTCGGGCAGGAGTTCGGAAAGCGGGCGGCCCACGGCGTCGTCGCGCAGAATCCCCGTGAGCTGCTCCAGTCTCGAGTTCCAGCTTTCCACGTGGTCTTCCAGGTCCGCCGCCAGAATGCCCACATTGATCGACTCGACGATGTTTTCGCTGTACTCTTTGAGCCGCTCGTACTCTTGCATCTTACGGGCCAGGGACCGGTACAGCCGCGCGTTCTCGATAGCGATGCCGACGTAGCCGGACGCGGTGACCAGCAGTTCCAGGTCCTCGCTGGTCAGGAAGTCGCCGCCTTCGGTCCGGCTGACGCCCAGGTAGGCGATGGTCCGGCCCCGCACGATGCAGGGCAGGTAGTACGTCAACTCCAGATCGGAGATGGTCTGCCGCACCGTCGCCGGCCAGTTCTTCGAGACCACGTCCAGCAGGTGCCGCGTCTGTTCGAAGAAGAGATAGGGATGGTCGGGTTCGGAGTCCAGGAAGGCGAGATCGTAAGGGCGCCGGTCGTAGCGGCCATTTTCGGCGTCGCGCAGCCGGAAGCGGCCATCGTCGTCGATCAGGAAGAAGGCGACCCGCTCGATGGCCAGCGTCCGCCGGAGCCGGTCCGCCGCGGAGCGCAGCAGGGCGTCCAGATCGGTCTCGGAGCTGAGTTCCCGCGCGAACTCGATCAGGGTCAGGCGATAGTCGTACTTGTCCTTGTAGAAGACGTAGCGGTCCAGCATTTCCTGGATCCACTTGCGGATCGGCTGGAAGACGAACGCCGCGATCAGGATCAGCACGCCCGCCGCGGTGGCATCGATGTCGTCGAGGCCGCCCACCCAGAAAATCAGGCCGTAGAAGACGGCCAGCACGCAGATCGTGGCCAGGGTGTAGACATAGCCCTGCTGGAAGATGATGTCCACGTCCATCAGGCGGTAGCGCACGATGGCATATGCCCAGGTGATGGGGATCAGCACGAACGAGAGCACCGCCGCATCCATGTACGTATTGGGAATCCAGCCCAGCAGGCCGTAGGGGATGGCGTAGGCCAGAGCGAAGGGCGCGGTGCCCAGGATCGCTCCCCGGCGCAGCCACTTGATCTGCTGGCGGATCATCGGGTCTTCGACGCGATTGTAGGTGCGATGGAGCACCCAGCCCCCGAACAGGTACGTGGCCGCCAGGAACACCACCCAGATGCGGTCCAGCATCCAGTTCAGCTCGACCGGCTCGAGCGATACGCGCACTACGCCCGAACTCACTCCCAGCACCACCGCCGTAACCAGGACCGCCGGCACGTAAACCAGGAAGATCGCCGCGCGCCGCCGGAACCAGCCGCGCTTCTCCGGGAACACCAGGCAGAAATGCAGGAAGATGGTTGGCGCGAACAGTCCGGCCAGCAGATTGCCGTAGTACATGGCTTTGTCGAAACTGTTCAGTTTGCCGGTGTAGTGGAAGGCGCAAAGGATGAAGGAAGCCAGGCACAGGGTATAGAAGTGCAGCGAGCGGGGCGCATTTCCGCGCCGGAAAAATACAAATAGCCCGACTCCCAGGTAGACCAGGCCGACCACGTATTGCCAGTAGAGCGCGGTGTAGTTGCGGAGAGCCGTTCCTACGATCAGGGGCGCTTCAAACTCGACGCCATCGCGCCGCAACACGTAGGTGGCCTTGTTCCACGCTCCCACGCCGACCAGGACCTGGCTGACTTCGATGGACCCCCGGATCGGTTCACCGGCGATCTTCACCACTACGTCGCCGCTGCGCACACCGACGCGGTCGGCGGGGCTCCCGTGGGTGACGTGGAGCGCCGTGACCGAGCCATTGCGGTCCACCCACGTGACACCATCGTCGGGGAGTTTGAATCTAGTCTGTTGTTGGAAGTTGATGAAGGCAGACACGCCCGCTGCGACGGTGAGGATCATCAGCAGCGCGCCCGAGAACTTGAACTTGAGTTCCCTCATCAACCTACACCAAGAGCCTACAGGGCTCCCCTGTCCGTGACGCTAGCAAGTTGGATGCCACAGCCCCGCGGGTCCGTTACATCAAAGAATACCTTGTTTTTCCGTGAGTTACAAATGACAGGCGGGTGCCGATTCCTCAATTCGGGAGACAGCATCTATGCCTAAGTGTAACAACGTGTCCCACTCTCTCCGGCGGGCTTCGCTCGCGGCGGCCGCCGGCCGGCTCGGATTCGTCACCCCTGCATTTGCGATAATGGAAACTCGTTCGATTGCAGGCGTTTAAGGAGAATTCACGGCCCGGCAGAGGCGCCGCCGTCGGTTGCCCGCAGCAGGATTGCCGGGTACGAAAATCGGGATGAGCTCCACATTTGTCTTCCACGACCCCTCCGGCCGCCGTTGGGCCCGCGTGAGGCGGATCGCCGGCGCGGCTGGTGTCTTTTGGCTTCTCGCCTTCTGCGTGTTCCTTCTGAGCCTGTTCATCAGTCCCCAGTTGCCCAACCTGGGCCTGCCCGCGGTCGAGCACCTGGTGCGGTTCTCCGAGGTGCCGAGCGTGATCCGGGGCGAAAAAGCCGTCAAAAATGTGCCGTTCAAGCTCCGAAAAGCGGTCAAAAACCTGAAATACGTGCGCTCGGCGTCGCCGGTCATCCATCCCAAAACGGCCGCCGCCACCGGGCCCTCGCAGCCCATCGTCTTCGGGTACTACGTCAACTGGGATCCCGCCAGCATCGTCTCGCTGCGGGTCAACCTGCAACATCTGACGCACCTGGTTCCGGAATGGCTGGTGCTCCAGAACGGCAAGGGCGATCTCGACGACCAGACGGACCCGACCGTGGCCCGCATCGCCAGCGACGCCAAATTGCCGGTGCTGGCCATGGTGACGAACTTCCGCGACGGATGGCAGGCCGGGGATCTGCGGAGCGTGCTCTCGAGCGCCGAAGCGCGCGCCGACCTGGTGGAAAACATCTACGCCAACCTGGAGGAGCACAAATTCGCCGGCGTCAACATCGATTTCGAGGAACTGCGAGCCGCGCGACCGCGGCCGTCTGGTCGCGTTTTTGCGCGCGCTGCGCGACCGCCTCAAGCCGGCGGGCATGCTTGTAACCCAGAGCGTTCCGGTGGGCGATTCCGCCTACGACCTGCGCGAGATCGGCGCCCTGTGCGACTTTGTCGTGCCGATGGTCTACGACGAGCACTACCAGTCCGGCAGCCCCGGACCGGTGGCCTCCGAGGAGTGGTTCGACCGCCAACTCGAGCAGCTCGGCAAGCTCCTTCCGCCCGAGAAGACCGTGATCGGCATGGGCGGATACGGCTACGACTGGATAATAGGCGGGCGCGGCTCGGCCGAGGTGGGGTTCGGCGACGCGATGTCGGCGGCGAAATCGAATCGCGCGTCGATCGTGTGGGACCCGGACACGGAGAATCCCGTGCTGCGCTACACCACCGGCGGCCAGCAGCATGAGGTGTGGCTGCTCGACGCCGTGACCGGGCTTAACCAGATCAACGCGATTGAGGACGCCGGATTCCGCGGCTTCGGCCTGTGGCGTCTGGGCGCGGAGGACCCGGGGCTGTGGACCGTCATGAAGCGCGAGACGTGGCCGACCGCCGCGTTCGACGCGGGGCAGCTTACCCCTCTTTCCGCCCAGCAGTCGGTGATCCGCTACGGCGATGGCGAGGTGCTCCGCGTCTCGGAGACGCCGCAGGAGGGCCGGCGCAGCGTCTGGCGCGGGCCGGACGGCGATTTCGCGGAGCGGTACGAGCGGTATCCGTCTTATTACGTGGTCGAAAACACCGGGAAGCCTGCGGGCAAGGCGGTCTCCTTGAGCTTCGACGACGGCCCGGATCCGAAGTACACGCCGCAGGTGCTGGACATCCTGAAGGCGCGGGGCGTGCCCGCCACCTTCTTTGTCGTAGGCGTCGAAGCGGAACAATCGCCGGACCTGCTCCGCCGCGAGTACGCCGAGGGCCACACCATCGGCAACCATACCTACGCGCATCCCAATATGGCTGCCGTGTCGGAGGAGCGCACGCGGCTGGAACTGGCCGCCACGCTGCGCATCATCGAGCACACCACCGGCCGTTCGACCACGCTATTCCGCCCGCCCTATAACGCCGACAGCGAGCCGCAGACCGTCGACGAAGTCGTCGCCATCCTGCGGGCGCAGGAGGCGGGCTACCTGACCATCGGCGAGCGCATCGACCCGCGCGACTGGCAGCCGGGCACCACGGTGGGCGCGATTCTGGCCGACATCATGGACGAAAAGGACCAGGGAAACATCATCCTGCTGCACGATGGCGGCGGCAACCGCTCGGCCACGGTGGCAGCCCTGCCGCGCATTATCGACACTCTGCGAGCCCAGGGCTACCGCTTCGTCTCAATCGGCGACCTGATCGGGAAGACGCGGGACCAGCTAATGCCCCTGCCGCCCGTCAACGAACTCCGCTGGGCCGAAATCGAAGGGCAGGCCTTCGGGACCAAGAGCAACTTCAAGAAGGTCGTCGGGGTCCTGTTCCTGTGGGCGATCTACCTCACGGCGCTCAGGTCGCTGGTTTATGGCGGGCTAGCCGTAGCGCAGAAGCTCAAGGCGAGGCGGCGCGTTTTCGACCCAGGCTTCCGGCCTCCGGTTTCGGTCGTGATTGCGGCCTACGACGAGGAGAAGGTCATCGTGAAAACGGTCGAGTCGGTGCTCGCCAACGGCTACCCGGACCTCGAAGTGGTGGTGATCGACGATGGCTCGCGGGATGGAACGCTGCGGGTGCTGGAGGAGACTTACGGCGGCGACGCCCGCGTGAAGATTGCGGCGCAGCTAAACTCCGGGAAAGCGGCGGCGTTGAACCACGCGATCTCGCTGGCCAGCAACGAGATACTGGTGGCGGTCGACGCGGACACCATCCTTCGCCGGGGGACCATCGGGAAGCTGGCGCGGCATTTTGCGGACCCCGGGGTAGGGGCCGTTTCCGGCAACGCGCGCGTCGGCAACCGGAGGAAGTGGATTACGCGCTTCCAGTCCATCGAATATATCTACGGCTTCAATCTGGACCGCCGGGCGCTCGACCTGCTCAACGCCATCACGGTAGTGCCGGGAGCGGCTGGCGCGTGGCGCAAGAGCCTGGTCATCGCGGCGGGCGGGTTCGGCAACGCGACCTTGGCCGAGGACACCGACCTGACGCTGGCGATCCGGCGGCTGGGGTACCGTATCCGTTACGACGAAGAGGCCGTCGCATTTACCGAGGCGCCCGAAGATACCCGCAGCCTGGCACGCCAGCGGTTCCGGTGGTCGTTCGGCACCCTGCAGGCGGCCTGGAAACACCGCGATGTCACGTTCGACCCGCGCTACGGTTCGCTCGGCCTGGTGGCGCTACCGAGCATCTGGATGTTCCAGGTGCTGCTCTCGGTTCTCTCGCCCTTCGCCGACCTGGCCATGATCATCGCCCTGTTTGCCGGCAACTGGAGGCTGGTGCTGGTCTACTATGGCGCGTTTTTCGTGCTGGAGCTGCTGACGGGTCTGCTGGCGTACGGCCTGGAAGGGGAGCCGCCGAAGGATCTGGTATTGCTTTTCTTTCAGCGGGTTTACTACCGAATGCTCATGCAGTGGGTGCTATTCCGATCGATTCTGTACGCCATCCGCGGCCGCCTGGTGGGCTGGGGGAAAATCGAGCGCCACGCTTCGGTCCAGGGGGGCTGATGGCAGCGGTCGGGACCGGCCCGGAGTCGGAAACTCGTGGGGCAGGCGTCCGCGCCTGCGCGGGACGTCCAAGTCCCGCCCGGGCCGGACCTGGAGGTCCGGCGCAGTCCTGGGCCACTGCCCCAGAGCTTTCAGCTATCCGGCGGCGCGGGCGTACTCGGTCGAGGCTACGCGCCGACGATCCACTTGCCGCTCGCGGTCGTTCCTCCAACTCAGCCAGGCCAGGCTGACGACACGGAAGACCTCGGTCGCATCGAACGGCTTCATCAGCACGTCATAGGCGCCCAGGTTCAGCGCCTCCGCCCAAAACACTTCGTCGGCCAGGCGGGAGGCGACAATCAGGACCGGCCGGTCCGGCAGGTGCGAGAGCCCGGCCAGCACTTCCTTCCAGGTGGCATCGAGCAACTGTCTTTCGCAGACCAGGATCGGAATACGCTGCCGGCTGAGCATGCCGAGAGCGTCGTGCCAGGTACGGGCCGCTCGAAGCTGCCAGTTCGAGTGGCTGAAGATGTTGGACAGGAACAGATGGTCCTCTTCGTGCGGGCTGATGGCCAAAACAGTAACGGTTCTTTCGGGCTGGAACATTTCCTCGCGCGACGGCACTGCGGAGAGAAGGTCCGCACTCGAGCCGCGGTATGTGGACGCTGCACCTGCGCCCTTTCTCAGGTGGTCTGCCATAGGTCCCTCTTTTTGCGACAGCCCAGCCGGTCTCGGTATATCGGGAAATATCCGGGGCCGCGGCGGGTCTCCGACAGGTTCTTCGTTACCCGGGTCCTTCACCAGGCATCCTGGCAGGAGAGCGAGTCCAGTACTGCTCATATTGTCCCACTGCACGACACGACATACAAGATGTAACGCGGTCACAGCTGTAGTAGGTTGCGGCCGGGATTTCTCTTCATTTGAATGCGAAACTCAATGTAATTTTGGCTTTAGCAGTCAGGCGAGACGGAGCACGACGAAATATTAATGAATGTTTCGGAATGCTTCTTTGCCGACTCGTAGCGCACGGCAGCATTGCGGTGGCTGCGTGCCGGCCGAGGGTCGTTCCCGCCCCGCCGCGCCGAGGGTCGTTCCCGCCCCGCCGTGCCGAGGGTCGTCCAACACGGGTGAGCGTCAGGCCGGGGGGTCTCCCGCCCCGCCGTGCCGAGGGTCGCCCAACACGGTGATATCGTCAGGCCGGCGGGGAGTTCCCAAGCCCGCCGCGCCGAGGGTGTCTCCACAGTATTCTCCATCCTCCCCTACGCTTGCGGACAAGGCCCCGGCCCTTCCGTGCCAGGAGTGCCGCCGCAACGTAGGGCGGCGGCTACCAACGCTCGAGGGTGGGTTTCGGCGTCACTTAATCTCATCAAAGGGGGTGGTCGCTAGTACTTTTCCGATCCCTCGTTGGTACGCTACAGTACCAGTTTTTGGCTGTAACATGATGTTTTTGTTGGTGTTAGGTGGTAAGATCCCACTTGGCTCTTCGGTATTCACGTTCGCGTGGGGGTCCTAGGTGATGAGTGGCCGGATTTTGGTCCTTGTTTTGATTCTACTGGCTGGGTGCGGCTTGATCTGGGCTGACCAGATCGACGCTACGGGTATGGACCCAGCCCGGTCAATGACCATCTGGATGAGCGAGAGCGGGACCGCTAGCCAGGGTCTTGCCGGAGTGATTCTCATAACCCTCACGGACCCGAATGGCACATTCTACCGGGACACCCTTTGCGTGGACTTGTTCAAGAACATCTATCTCGGCCAGCAGTACAGCACGACTGTGATGAGCCCCAACGAAGCCGCCCTGGCGTACGGTAAGCAGAACCTGGGCCTGGTATCGTGGCTCATCGACAACGCGCTAGTCCCGAAACAGGGCACCTTCACCTCCGTACTTCCGTCGGTGGACTGGGTGACGACTCCGTTTCAAGGGGCAGGGATACAGCTTGCCATCTGGGATCTCGTCGAAGACGGTGGGGACGGGCTGACCAGCGGGCGCCTCCGGTTGGTACCCGGTGCGACGGACCCGGACGTCGTGAAATGGGCGGAGACCTACGAGTGTCTGGCCCTGGGCCCGCAGAGTCCCTCGTGCCTGCTGGCGGGCATTTCGCCGCTGGGCCCGGGCCATCCTACCAACGACGCCTTCGTATACATCAACAGCGACAACAATGCCCAAATGCTGGAAGGCCCGAAGTTCTTCGATGGCGGGCCGGAGCCGAATCCGGAGCCGTCCACCTTCGCGCTCATAGGAGGGGGACTGCTCGCGGCCAGCTTCGCCGTGCGGAAGAAGCTTCGCTACCGATCGCGGAACGCCGTTCCTGCCTTGTAGTCCTCAATTCTGAGTTTGATGGGTTCAGCTAGCTTCGCATCGGCCAGCGCCAGCGCCCGCTCGGCCGTGAGCACAGCGTCGGCGAAACGTCCGGTTTCGGCATAGGCCGCGGCCAGCGTATCGAGAACCGCGGCGTCCTTCGTTCCCGACACCTCGGCCGCGCGCACCGCGAGCGCGAGCGCTTCCTGCCCGTTGCGCAGCGATGCCTGGGAGGCGGTAGCCAGAATCCAGGCGGTCTGGCGGAGCGCGGCGGCGTCGGTCGGCAGCAACTCGATGGCGGCGCGCCAGTGGGCCAAAGCCTCGGCCGTTTCCCCTCGCGCGTAGAGAGCGCTGGCCAGAGCCTTCTGGGCCTCGGCGTAGCCGGGATCGGACTTGATGGCTTCGCGCCATTGGGAAATCGCCTCCGCCATCTTGCCCTCGCCGGCCAGGGCGACTCCCAAATGGTAGTGCGCAGGAGCATAGCCGGGCTGGAGCTCGATCGCCCGCGCCAATTCCGCGCGCGCCCGTTCCGATTCCCCCTTTGCGGCCAGAGCACGTGCCAGGTTGGTGTGCGCGGCAGCGGAGCCGGGCTCGAGAGCGATGGCCCTCTGGAACTCGGCGAGGGCGTTGTCGGGGCGGCCGCGATCAAGCAGCAGGACGCCCAGTTCGTTGTGCGGCGCGGGATCGCCGGGATGGTCCTCCACCGCCTTGCGAAGCACTACCTCAGTGGTTTTGCGCGATTGGGCGGCGGCCTGCTCGGGGTGGCCGGCGGCCAGGAGCGCGGCGGCCAGGTTGCGGTTGGCGGCTGCGTCCTCCGGGTCGGTCTCGAGCACCTGGCGCCAGGTCGCGATCGCCTCGTCATAGCGCCTACGCTTCTGGAAGAACATCGCCCGGTCGTAGAGCCGATAGAAGTCGATGGTTGGGCCGCCGATCTCGCGCAGGCCGTCCGGAGCGATGTTGACGAACTCGGGGATGTTGACGGCCCGGTTGGCGGCGGTGGAGTTGTCGATCAGGATCGGCGGGCTGTCGTTGCCGTCTTGGTCGAGATGCGTGAGGTACATCTGGGTGTAGGGCGAGCGGGCTTTGGAGGAGAACACCAGCCAACGCCCGTTGGGCGAAAAGCTGTGCCAGGAGTTCATGCGCGACGTGTTGCAGCGCATCCGCCGTGGGACGCCTCCGGCCGCCGGGATGATGTACAGCCGGCTGTCGGGGCGCATCAGCAGGCCGTTGCGGCACTCAACGAACACGATCCATCTCCCATCGGGTGATACCTTTGGGAAGGTATTACTCATCCCGTTTCGAGAGGCGCCGGCGATCGGCTCGGGTGTGCCGCCCCGGCCGGCGTTGAACGGAATCCGGTACAGGTCGTACTGTATCTGCCTCTCGCCGGGGTCGTTGGCGCGTGTCGCCAGGGGGACGCCGGGCGGGTTGGGATCGATGGCTTGGGCGCGGGCGAACACCAGGTAATCGCCGTCGGGACTCCAGGTGGCGTTGGTTTGGACGAAGCGGCGGTCATCGGCCCCCGGCAGCGGCTGGAGCAAGCCGGTCTCGCGGCTGTACCAGCTCAGAATGCCGCGCGTCGGATAGAAGACCTGCAGGAACCGGTAATCCTTGAAATTGGCCACATAGTAGTTGCTGGGGCGCTGGGCGGGGGGCGCGTCGAGGTCGGCGGGATTCAGGGTGGTCACGACGTAGCGGCCGTCGGGGGAAACCTGCGACATGAAGCCGACGCGAAGCTTGCCCTTCAGCTCGCCCTGCGAGGTGCGCCACTGGATGACGTTCGCCTTGCCGATGGAGGTTTGGGGGGCCACGGGCGTGAGCGTATAGAGGCCGCGGTTGTTGCGAAGGCCGTCGAGGTCCATCCCCAGCGTCTTGCCGTCGCGCGAAAACGAGTGGCAGTTGGCGCACATGGGGACGTTCTGCATGACCACGCGGCTCTGGGGCTCGGCGATGTTCCGCAGGCGCCAGCGGATCAGCCGCACCGCATCGGCCGCCAGGGGCTGAATGACGCCCTTCTCGGTCTCGGTGGGCATCAGGGGGACGTCGCGATAGAAGATGGGCGCGCCCACGGGGTCCTTCGATGTCGCGATGACGACGCGGCCTCGGGAAACGGCGCGGCCGGCGGCCAGACCGGTGATAGTTACGGTGGCGGGCGCGGTGACGGAGCGCTTCTTGATGGCGTCCCAGAGAGCGGCGCCGGGGGTCCAGGTGTGGGCGGCCGCTTGTTCGGGCGTCAGCGCGGGCGGCTGGTTGGTGTCCGCGACGCAATCCGGATCGATCGGTCCGATGCGCAGGCGCGGGCCGAGCGAGACGGCGTGGATGGCAGGCGCGCGGTCGCCGAACGATACGGCGATGCGCCAGCGTGGTGACCCCCTCCCCGGAGTCACGCCAGAGGAAGGTGGGTGGGGTGATCTCGGGGGGGAAGATGGAGCCGTCCTGGGGGTAATCGACCGTGATGGCCGTGGGCGCGGCGGACAAGGCGAGGCCGGCAACGAGGAAACCGATGGGGGCCCAGAGCGACCGCACAAATCCATTATCCGCGATCGCGGTCACGGGTTCGCTCCCGGTCACGGGCTCGCTCCCGGTCACGGGTTCGCTCCCGGGCACGGGCTCGCTGCCCGGGCACGTTACGCCGCGGGATGGCGGCCTGGCGTCAGCCCCTCACGCCCAGCTTGCGCAGGAAGGTCATGGCCGGGCACCAGTTGGTGAAGCCCGATTGGAACAGGTTCAGGCCGACGAAGGCGGTAAAGAGGTACCAGTAGGGGCTAACCCAGTAGCCCAGCGCGAGGCTGGCCATGACAAACGCGCCCGCGAACAGGCGCAAGTAACGGTCTACGGTCATACATTCCTCCGGTTATTCACCATGTAATACACGATCGGGACAGTCATGCGCGAGAGGGCCAGCGAAGCGACTTCGCCCGCCATCAGCGCGATAGCCAGACCCTGAAAGATCGGGTCGAACAGAATCACCGCGGCGCCCACCACGACGGCGGCGGCGGTCAGGACCATGGGGCGGAAGCGCACGGCGCCGGCGTCGATCACCGCCTGTTGGAGCGGCGATCCCTGGCGCAGGCGAAGCTCGATGAAATCCACCAGGATGATGGAATTTCGCACCACGATGCCCGCGCCGGCGATGAAGCCGATCATCGAGGTGGCGGTAAAGAACGCATGCAGCAGGCCGTGGGCGGGCAGAATGCCGACGAGGGAAAACGGAATCGCGGCCATGATGATGAGCGGGGTGACGAAGGATTCGAACCAGCCCACCACCAGCACGTAGATCAATACCAGAACGGCGGCGAAGGCCAGGCCGAGATCGCGGAAGACCTCGTAGGTGATGTGCCACTCGCCATCCCATTTCATGGAGTAGCGGGCATCGTCGGCGGGCAGGTGGGCGGTGTACTGCTCGATCGCATAGCCGCCGGGAACCTTGATCTTGTCGATCTCGGGCGCGAGCGCGAGGATGGCGTAGACAGGGCTCTCGATGGCGCCCGCGACGTCGGCGACCACGTAGGTCACAGGCATCAGGTTCTTGTGGTAGATGCTTTTGTCCTCGATGACCTCGCGTGGCGTCACCAGCTCGGATAGGGGCACGCCGGCGAGCTTCAGGGATTGGATGCGCTCGAGATCGCTGCGGGTGGCGCGGTCCAGCCGCAGGTTGATGGGCACGTCTTCCTTTTCGGAATCGACGTGCAGCAGGCCCGCGGTCTCGCCGGCCGAGGCGATGCGCATGGTGCGGGCGATATCGTCCTCGGAGATTCCGTGGAGGGCGGCCTTTTCCTTGTCGACTTGGAGCTGATATTTGGGCTGGTCGTCTTCGACATACCAATCCACGTCCACCACTCCGTTGGTGCGTTTGAAGAGGTCGCGCATCTGACGGGCGAGGTTGATACGGCCCTCCTCGGAGGGGCCGTAGATCTCGGCCACCAGGGTTTCGAGAACAGGCGGGCCGGGAGGCACCTCGGCGACCTTGATGCGGGCGCCCCAGCGCGCGGCGACGGGGAGCAGCCGGTTGCGGACGGCTTTGGCAATGGCGTGGCTCTGGAGGCTGCGGTCGCTCTTGCCGAGGAGGTTCACCTGGATGTCGGCGATGTTGGAGCCGCGGCGCAGGTAATAGTGCCGCACCAGGCCGTTGAAGTTGTAGGGCGAGGCGGTACCGGTGTAGGTCTGAAGGTTGATGACCTCGGGCTGCTTGAGAACCTCGTCCGCCAGGGCTCGGGTAGCGGCGGCGGTCTGTTCGAGCGTGGTTCCGTTGGGCATGTCCACGATCACCTGGAACTCGCTCTTGTTGTCGAAGGGCAGCATCTTGACCTTGACGAAGCCCACGTAGACCAGCGCCATGGCGCCCAGGAGTAGCACCACGACGCCGCCGAGGAAGCTCCAGCGCAGGGCGGGCCGCTCGAGCAGCGGGCCCATGAAGTGGCGGTAGAGGCGTGTGAGGCGGTCCTCGCGCTCTCCGTGGGCGTGGGCGTCCTTAAGCTTCAGAATGCGTACCGCGGCCCAGGGCGTCACCAGGAACGCCACCACGATGGAGAAGACCATGGCGGCGGAGGCGCCGATCGGAATGGGCCGCATGTAGGGCCCCATGAGGCCGCCCACAAAGGCCATAGGCAGGATGGCGGCGATCACGGTGAGGGTAGCCAGGATGGTCGGGTTGCCGACTTCATCCACCGCTTCGACGGCCACCTCTTTGACGGGCCGGCCCTGGTTGGCGGGCATGCGCGCGTGGCGGACCACGTTTTCGACCACCACGATGGCGTCGTCAACCAGGATGCCTATGGAGAAGATCAGCGCGAACAGCGTGATGCGGTTGAGGGTGTAGCCGTAGAGGTAGAAAACCGTCAGCGTCAGGGCGAGAGTGACCGGGATGGCGATGAACACGATCAGCGACTCGCGGAAGCCCAGCGTGATCCAGATCAGCACGCTGACCGAGATCACCGCGATCAGCATGTGCAGGAGCAACTCGTTGGACTTTTCGGCGGCGGTCTCGCCGTAGTTCCGCGTGACGTGCATCTCGACGTCGGATGGAATCACGGTGCCCTTGAGCGCTTCGACGCGGGTGAGAACGTGGTCGGCGACATCGATAGCGTTGGTGGATTTGCGCTTCGAGATGGCTAGCGTGACGGCGGGAGAGTAGCGGCCGTGGGCGGCATACTCGACGTATTCGGAAGGCTGTCCGCCGCCGTCGGCGACCTCGGCGACATCGCGCACGAAGACGGGCCGGCCGTTGGCGACGGCCACCACCACGTCGCCGACGTCGGCCGCGGAGCGCAGGAATTCGCCGGTTTCGAGCAGGAACTCGCGGTTACCGCTCGAGAACTTGCCGGATTCGAGACGGCGGTTCGATCCAACCAGCGCGCCGTAGACCTGCAACGGCGATAGCGAATAGGCGGCCAGTTTCGATTCATTGAGGGTGACGCGGATCTCGCGGCGGTTGCCGCCGGTGATGGCGACGGCCGAGACGTCGGGGACCTGCTTGACGGCGTCGTGCACCTGGGCGGCCACGCGGCGCAGCTCGAAGGAGCCATAGCGGTCGCTCGAGAAGGTGAGGGCGAGGATGGGAACGTCGTCGATGGAGCGCGGCTTGATGAGCGGCTGGGTGGCGCCGGGCGGAATCAGGTCGAAGTTGGCGAACATCTTCTGGTTCAGGTTGACGATGCTCTGCTCTTCATCCTGGCCCACTTTGAAACGCACGATGGCAAGGGAGCCGCCGGGGCTGGAGGTGGAGTAGATGTATTCGACGCCGGGAATTTCCCAGAGCAGCTTCTCCATCGGCTTGGTGACGCGTTCTTCCACCTCGCGGGCGGAGGCGCCGGGCATGCCGACGAAAACATCGACCATGGGGACCTTGATCTGCGGTTCCTCCTCGCGGGGGAGCTTCCAGACGGCGAACGCGCCCAGGGCGAGAGACGCTCCGATGATCAGGGGCGTGAGCTTCGAATCGATCCACATGTGGGCGAAGCGGCCCGCCACGCCGAGCTTCGGGCGATCGCTCACGGGCGCACCTCCACCGGCGCGCCGTCCGAAAGCGAGGCCGGGGCGGGGAAGATGACCTGGTCGCCCGGGCTCAATCCCGAGAGGACCTCGACGGAGTCCTGGGCGTGCTGGCCGAGGGTGACGAAGCGCGAGCGGGCGCGGCCGCCATCCGCGACAAAGACCGAAGCGAGCTGGCCGCGCTCGGTCACGGCGGCGGCCGGCACGGCGAGCACCGGGCGGGTGCCGAAGGCGAAACGGGCCCGGCCGAAGAGGCCGGAACGCAACTGCGCGACCGCCGGAAGGTCGATCTTCACGGTGAAGGAGCGGGAGGCGGAGTCGATGGCGGGAACGATTTCGGAGACCCGCCCTTCGATGGGCCGGCCGATGCCGTCGAGCGCCACCGAGACCGGCTGGCCGGTGCGAATCAGGGGCAGCTTCGATTCCTCGACCGGGGCCTCCAGGCGGTAGTCGCCTTCGCGCTCGACGGTGAGCAGGGGCGTGCCGGGGGCGGCCAGAACGCCGGGGTCCACGCTCTTCGCGGTGACCGTGCCGGCGAAGGGAGCGGCGAGGTGCGCGTAGCCGCGCATGATTTCGGCCGAGGCGACGGCCTGGGCGGCCTGCGCGATTTTCGAATCGAGCTGGGCGCGGCGTGCGATGGCCATCTGGTGTCCGGTCTGAGCCAGTTTCAGGCGGGCGGTGGCCTCGTCGAATTCCTGGTTGGAGATGGAATCCTTGTCGAACAGGTCCTTCATGCGCTTGTAGGTGGCTTGCGCGAGGTTGAGGCTGGCCTGAGCGCCGGCGACGGCGTTGTCGGCCTCGGGGATGGCGCTGCGCGCCTCGGCCTCGGCGGCCTCGGCCTGGCGGCAGGCGGCATCGAGATCGCGGGCGTCGAGCGCGACCAGCAGTTGGCCCTGGCGGACGTGGTCGCCGGCGGCCACATGTACCTCGCGGACGTAGCCCATCACTTTGCTCGAGATCACGGTGGAGGTACGGGCGCGAACGGTGCCGGTGGCCTCGTAGATGTTGGGCCAGGCGGCGGACGCGGCGGCGATCGCGTGGACCGCGACGGGTGCGGCCTGGGCGCCGGTTTCCGTGGGCGCGGGCGAACCGCATCCGGTCATGAGGAGGAGTGCGGCAGAGGCGAGTGCGACCACCGCTCCCTGGCGGTCGCGGCTCGGAAACGAGTGCCAGTACTGAGCCGCGACCGCGAGGGAGCGGCCACGGGGGCTTGTCAGGGTGCGCATTAGTTGAGTACCTCGGATTTGTCGTTGAGAGTTCCGGCGGCGAGTTCCAGGCTGACGGCGGCCAGGCGCTGATCGTAGATGGCGGCCAGGCGGCGGTTGCGGGCCTCGAGCAGGGCGGTCTCGGTGCGGAGCAGGTCGGTGACGTTGCTGAGACCGCCGTCGTAGCGGTTCTTGGTGATGCGGAGGCTTTCCTCGGCCATGGAGACCGCGGCCTGGGCCACGTCGATGCGCTCGGCGGCGGAGCGGAAATCGGCGTAGGCGCGGCGCACTTGCAGCCGGATCTGGGAGTCGGCTTGCTTCTCCAGGGCGCGGGCGCGGTTCAGACCGTAGGCCGCCTCGTCGATGCGGGCGCGGTCGGCGCCTCCGTTGAAGATGTTCCAGCGCAGGCTGGCGGAGACAAGCCAGTTGGCGCCTCCTCGATCGGCGAAGGTCTGGCGGTCGGTTTCGAAGCCGGCGTGGAATCCGACCTGCGGGAGCAGCGAGGTTCGTGCCACGGAGCCCTGGGTCCGGGCCATGTCGGAGGCCATGCGCGCCTCGTGCAGTTCGGGCCGGGAGACGCCCGCTTCCTTTTCGTACTGGTCGAGAGACTGCTGGTTGAACGAAACCGCGGTCAGGGGAGTGCTGAGGTCGTGGGGCTCGCTGAGCGGCAGCCCGAGCGTCTCGTTCAGCGATGCCAGGGCCACGTCCAGGTCGGACTTGCGGCGGATCTGCTCCTCGCGCATAGCGGCCAGGTGCACCTTGATGGACAGCACGTCCGCGTTGGTGGACATGCCGGCCTCGCGGACGGACTGGGCGCGGTTCAAATCGGCCTCGGCCGACCGTACCGCTTCGTCGGCCACTTTGGCGCTCTCGGCCGCGAGCACGGCGCCGTGATAGGCCCGCACCACGTTGGCGATGGCGTTCATGCGGGTGAGTCGCTCGTCCTCGGCGCTCAGGTCGCGGCCGAGTTTCGCCGTTTTTACGGCCAGCCGCGTCTGGCCGCCGTCATAAATGGTCTGATCCAGGGTGACCTGCGACTGGAAGTTGTCGAGGGCGGCGGGGCGGTTCAGCGGGTCCAAGGCAAAGTTCGCGGCGGTGAACTGATGCTGCGTCAACAGGGAACTGAAGACCACCACGGGATTGTCGCTGCGCATCACCGACTCAGCGTAGTTGAGCTTTGGAAGGTAGCCGGCGCGAGCTTGGACGATACGCGTTTCGGCGGCCTTGGTGGCGTCCCGGCTGGCCGCGACCGAGGGGTGGTTGTCAATCGCCAGCCGAACGGCGCCCGCCAGGGTGAGGGGGCTTTGGGCCGCCAGCGGCACGACGGCGAACACGAATGAAGCCAACGTCTTTGCCATGTTACGGGGAATGATGCAGGAGGGTCGCATAGGTTACCGGCCTTTTCTCTGTCACCAGGCGGAACTGGTTGCATCTTCGAGAATAGAATCCTCAATATGGAAACTACTATACGGTACATAGATGGAGTCCGGTTCATGGCCAATTCCAGGGGCCACGAGGTGGTCTCGGACCAGCCGGCCTACAATTCGGGGACGGACTCGGGCATGACTCCGCCGGAATTCCTGCTGGCCTCGCTGGGAACCTGCGCGGGGTTCTACGCGGTTCAATACCTGAAGGCGCGCGGGCTGGCGGCGGACGGCATGACGGTGCGGGTGACGGCGGAAAAGGCGAAGGCCCCGGCTCGGCTGGCCTCGTTCCGCATCGAGATCGACGTGCCCGGCCTCGAAGACGAACGGCATCGGGAGGGCGTGCTGCGGGCGGCCAAGGCGTGCCTGATCCACAATACGCTGCTGAATGCGGCCGCGGTCGAAACGGTGCTTCAAGCCGGCCGCTGCGGCCGCCGTGGCGAAGTAGCTACAATGCGAACTGGGACCCAATTTGGCAGCTTCCGACACCAGGGACGAAGTCGCGCTGGCTCGCGACCTGATCGCAGGCGAGCCGGGTGCGTTCGACCGCTTCGTGGAAGTGTTCCGCTCGAAGATCTTTCACTACGCGCAGACGGTGTGCGGGCGGCGCGAGGATGCCGAAGAGGTGGCGCAGGACACGCTGCTCAAGGTCTTCTCGAACTTCGGCCAGTTGCGGGAGCCGGAGCGGGTGAAGGCCTGGGTGTTCCGCATCGCGCGGAACGAGTGCCTGATGAGGCGGCGCAAGAGCGTCTTCGCGCCCACCCAGGAACTGTCGCTCGACGACTTCCTTCCACATCAGGACCAGGACGACGGCCGGCGGCTGGAGATCGCCGACTGGTCGGCGCTACCGGACGACCAGGCGCTGCGCGGGGAACTGAGGGAAGTGGTCCACGCGGCGATCCAGAAGCTGCCGGAGATCTATCGCGCGGTCATGATGCTGCGCGACATCGAGGAACTGAGCACGGAGGAGACGGCCGAAGTCCTGGATATCAGCGTGGAGGCCGTCAAGACGAGGCTGCACCGGGCGCGGCTGTCGGTGCGGCAGAAGCTGGAAGAATATATGAAGGGTGCTAGAGCCGGAGGGAGGCTGTAAATGGGAACCGGCAAGCATGAGAAAGGGAAGTGCCACGACGTGTTCGCGCTGCTTTCGGAATACATGGATCGCGAGTTGACTCCCCAGACGTGCGCCGAGATCGAGGCCCACCTGGCGGGCTGCCCGCCGTGCATCGAATTCCTCGACAGCCTGAAGCGGACGGTGCGCCTGTGCCACGACTGCGAGGGCGGCGACAAGCCGCGACCCCTCACGCCGGAGCAGCGCGACAAGCTGATGAGCGCGTACCGATCGTTCCTTACGACGAACCGGGGGTAGGGGCGGGGGGCGGCCTCAACCGGTCGCGCGTTCCAACTCGCTCAGGGCGGCGGCGCGGAGAACGTCCAGATCGTGCCGCACCGTTGCCGGCCGCAGCGACAGCGATCCAATCGATCTCGGGGTGACGGTCCTTGAGTTCGACGGGCAACCGCCGCGAGGCCGCCGAGGGACTTGCAGAAATCGCTGAAGCTGAAGCATACTCCACGTGGGGCCGTAAACCGTTGATGCGCCGTGTAGGACATGCTTCAGCTTGTCCCTTCCGCGGCGGTGGTGCGATTTCTGCTCCTCCGAGACGATCTCCAGAGCTCGAACGACCGCGTATACGGTCTTCCGATCCCCAGCGAAGGTATCGTGCTCCATGCCGGTGGTGAACACCCCGATGGCATCGATGTTATCGACGATGTCGCGGAGGCGTTGGGCGGGATTTTTAGAAAGCATGGACCGCATCGTGCAGGATGCTGTCGCGAAGGAGCGGCTTGAGCGTTCTGCGGTTGACCACGTCGCCGGCACCGTTGAGGATCTCGTCGATGTAGAGCTTCAGCCTGGCGTAGTCGAAAATCCCCAGGGGACGATCCCGATCGAGGTCCACCAGCACGTCGATGTCGCTATCCGCCCTGGCTTCTCCTGCCCTGGCCGCTCCTGCCAGGGTCCTTTGCCGCGCGGTACGATTGAGCCAAAGGAGATCTCATGAAGTTCCTATTCACCGCTGTTTCCGTGTTTGCGCTTCTGGCGGGCGTGGCCGCTGCCGCGGATGCGCCGAACCCACTGGTAGCCACCTCCAGCACGTTCTACGGCCTCATCAAAAATGACGTGCTAGGCTCGGCGGAGAAGATGCCTGAAGCGGATTACTCGTTCCGCCCCACGCCGGAGGTGCGCACTTACGGCGAATTGCTGGCCCACATCGCCAACGCACAGTTCATGATGTGCGGGATCGCGTCGGACGGAAAGCCGGTCAGGAAGGATTTCGAGAAGACGGCGAAGACCAAGGCCGAGATCGAAGCCGCGCTGAAAGAGAGCGTCGCTTTCTGCGAGGGCGTTTACCAGAAGATGACCGATGCCGAGGCCGCCACGATGGTTCCGTTCTTCGGCCGGCAGGCCACCAGGCTGGGCGTCCTCGATTTCAACATCGCGCATGACTTCGAGCACTACGGAAACCTGGTGACGTACATGCGCATCAAGGGCATCGTTCCGCCCTCGAGCACGCCACGGAAGCCGGCGGCAGCGCCCGCGCCGAAGCCGTAGAAGTCCGCTCGCTAACGCTCGCGGTTCGGTGCTGATGCGGCGGGTGCGGCTAGCCACCAGAGCCGCGCCGAGGGTCCGCTCCCTGACGGTCGCGGTTCGGTGCTGTTGCGGGGGAAACCCTAGCGGTAGGTCACCAGAGCCGGGTCGGCCAGGTGCGGGACCGCGTTGAAGCCCAACAGCGAGAAGCGGTCGCCGGAGTAGAGGAACTCGGAGCAGGCGGAGTTGCGCACCAGCCAGGCCAGTTGGAGCGTCTGGAGCGGCTGGAGGCCGTGGGCCATCTGCACGGCGATGGCGGTGGGGCCGGCGGAGGAGAACACCGCCACGCTGGCGCCCTTCGCGCCGTGGTTCCGCACCTGGTCGAGACCGCGCCGCACGCGCGTTTCGAACATCTCCCAGGTCTCGACTTCGGAGGCGTCGAACTCGTGGCGCACCCACATGGTAGTGAATGCCTGGAAGAGAAGCTCGATGGCGCGGGCGTGATCGGGCCCGCCGTGGGCGCGGCGCAGGTCCTGGGCCAGGGCGTCGATTCGGGGATTCTCGTGGGCCACCTGAGGCAGGTACCGGCGGGTCAGCTCCACCCCGGGGAACTCATCGAGATCGGGCAGCACCACGGGCTCCGGCCACGCCAGGCCGGCTTTGCGGCAGGCCTCGCCGGCCAGCTCCGCGGTGCGCAGGTGGCGCTTCGCGGGACCTGAATAGAGGCGATCGAAAACGGTCTTTTTGCCGGCCCAATACTCTCCCAGCGCCGTCGCCTGGCGCTCGCCGAGCGGCGAGAGGCAATCGTAATCCTCCGCAAACAGGGACGCCTGGCCGTGGCGGACCAGAGTCAGGACGCTCATCGGGGAAGCGCCTCGCGATGGCTGGGCGCGGGCTCGACGTGGACCAGGACGTCGGCGATGAAGTCCAGGTTCTCCTTGAGGTGGATGCGGACGGCGGTGGCGATGTCATGCGACGCGCGCACGGTGATCTCGGGGTCCACTTCCAGATGCAGATCGACGTGGTACTCGAAGCCGGTCTTGCGCGCGTAACACTTTTCGACTCCCTCGACTCCGGGCACGGCGAGTGCGACGGCGCGGATCCGGTCCATCAGCGCGCCGTCCGGCATGGTATCCACCAGTTGCAGGGAGGTCTCGCGAACGATGCGCGCGCCGGTGAAGACCACGATCAGGCCGACGGCGACTCCGCCGTACTGGTCGAAGTGTACGAACCGCGAGGGATCGAAAAGGGTGAGGCCGAGCGCGACCAAGGCGGCGGAGCCGGAGAGGATGTCGACGGCGTCGTTCCAGGCGTCGGCGATCAGCGCTCCGCTGCCCGTGCGTTTGCCGAAGCGAAACTTCAGGGTCGAGAGCCCGATTTTGAGGATGATCGAGACGATCAACGGCCAGATGGCGTAGGAGGCGGGAGTCGCGTGCTGTCCGGAGAGGTGATCGAGAGCGTGCACGCAGATGCCGGCGCCGGCTCCGGACAGGAGAATTCCGACGGCCAGGCCGCTGAGCATCTCGAAGCGCCCGTGGCCGTAAGGGTGTTCGGCATCCGGCGGCCGCGAGGCGGCAATCAGGCCGAGCAAGACGATGGTCGAGCCCACCACGTCGCCTGCGGATTCGAAGCCGTCGGCGACGACGGCGGTCGAGCCGGCCATCCAGCCGATCAGCAGCTTGGCGAACGCGAGCACACCGCTGACGCCGACGCTGATCAATGCGATGCGGCGGGCGGTGTGGGCTCTCTGGGTTTGGCGAATGGCTGGGAGCAAACGGGGAGGCTCCTCCGACTATGGTAGCCGAGTTCGGCGGCGTGGCTTGTGGGCGGACCGGCTCGCGGCGCGGCGGGTCTGGAGAGGGACTTGCGAAAGTGCGCGACACTGCACCGAACCACGAGCGTGAGCGAGTGGACCCCCTCAAGCAGATGTCGATCGGCGGCCCGTTCCGCTCCCTGACGGTCGCGGTTCGGTGCTACCAGCCAGTCGAGTGACTGATTTCTGCAAGTCCCTCTGGAGTCCTACCCCACATCTGCTAAACTCAAATTTCGTCATGAGTTCCAAGCAAACCAAGCCTAAAGAGCCCATGCCGCCGCTCAATGTCTGGGGACCGGCGGTGGCGCTGGCGTGGTTCGTCCCCGGAGGCGGCCATTTTCTGCTGAAGCGTTACGGCCGCGCGGGGCTGTTGCTGGGCGCGGTGCTGTTGATGTTCCTGTTCGGGCTGATGATGCGCGGCGAGCTTCTGAAGCCGCAGGGCGGCGACCTGCTGACGGTGGTGATGTACTACGGCGGGTTCCTGTGCAACGTGCTGACCGGCATTCCGTACATGATCGCGGTGTGGTTCGGATATGCCCAGCCGGACATGGCCGGGGCGGTACACGATTACGGAACCAAGTTTCTGGTGACCGCGGGCTTGCTGAACGTGCTGGCGATTCTGGACGCGTACGAGATCGCCATCGGGAAGAAAAGCTGATGCCGAAGGTAACCCTCTCACACTTCGAAGCCGCTCTCCTGTTCTCCCTTTGCGCCTCGCTGGTTCTCGGTGTGGTTACGAAAAGCACGGACCGTGAGCGCCTGAAGTACGGCGCGACCTGCTTCGCGTGGTTCGTGGTGGTATTGTTCGGCCTGGGCTGGATCATGTACCTGGGGCACGGGTAAGGGAAAGCGGTCCGCTCCCTGACGGTCGCGGTTCGGTGCTGGGCAGCACGGGTAAGGGAGAGGAAAGCGGTCCGCTCCCTGACGGTCGCGGTTCGGTGCTGGGCAGCACGGGTAAGGGAGGGAAGGCGGTCCGCTCCCTTACGGTCGCGGTTCGGTGCTGGGTGCGGATCGGCGCCGCTGAGGGGCCATGAAGACGTTTTACATCGAGACCTTCGGCTGCCAGATGAACGCGCACGACTCCGAGAAGGTGATCGGCACGCTCCTGGCGCAGGGCTACGCTCAAGTTCCCGAACCCGAACAGGCCGACCTGGTGCTGTACAACACGTGCAGCATACGAGATAAAGCCGAGCAGAAAGTCTTCAGCCGTTTGCAGCAGTTCAAGCGCGGCGCCGGGAAGGGCAAGACGTTCGCGGTGCTGGGCTGCGTGGCGCAGCAGGAAGGCGAGCGGATCTTCGAGAAAGCTCCGCACGTGAGCCTGGTGTGCGGCTCGGCCAGCTACAACAAGCTCCCGGAGATGCTGGTGCAACTCGAGCGCGGAGACCGCCGGGTGACCGGCCTGGATCTCGACACCGACCTGACCTTCGAGACGCCGCTGACGCGCCGGGACAATCCGCACCGCGCCTATATCACCATCATCGAGGGATGCGACAAGAGCTGCGCTTACTGCGTGGTCCCCATGACACGGGGGCCCGAGCGCAGCCGCACCAGCCAGAGCGTGCTGGAGGAGGCGCGGGGCTTAGCCGGGCAGGGCTACACCGAGGTGCAACTGCTGGGGCAGACCGTGAACAGCTACCGCGATCCCTCGCCGGCGGGTTTGGATTTTACCCGCCTGCTTGACCGCGTGGCCCGGACGCCGGGGCTCAGGCGCGTGCGCTTCACGACCTCGCATCCGCGCGATTTCGTGAAAGATACCGTGGATGCGATCGATGCGAATCCGGTGCTGGCCAACCACGTGCATCTGCCTGTACAATCGGGCTCGACCGCGGTTCTCGACCGCATGCGGCGGCTCTACACGAGCGAGCAGTACCTGGAACGCATCGCCTGGATCAAGAACGCCCGCCGCGCGATTGCGATCTCGACCGACATCATCGTGGGCTTTCCGGGCGAGACCGAATCCGATTTCGCCGAGACGCTGTCGCTGCTCGATCGGGTGGAGTACGATTCCGTGTTCAGCTTCAAGTACTCGCCGCGGCCCAACACTCCGGCGCTCGGTCTGGACGCGCACGTGCCCGAGGAAGAGAAGAGCAGGCGCCTGACCATCGTGCAGGAGAAGCAGCGTGCGATCCAGCTTCGGCGTAACGCGGCTTCGATCGGGACGATCGAGGAAGTGCTGGTGGAAGGCTACAACCAGGCCACGGGGCAGTGGATCGGCAGGACGGCGCAGAACCGCGTGCTGAACTTCACCCATCCGGGGAACGGGCACTCGCTGGAGGGAGAATACCGCAACGTGCGGGTCACCCGCGCGGGTCCGAATTCGCTGGCGGGCGAGGCAGTATGATGGAAGTTGAAGGGGGCACGCCATGGAAGTGGAGATGAAGATCCGCGGCCTGATGATGGATCCGGTGTCGAACATGCCCATCGTGATCCTGAAGGATGTGGGCGGTAACTCCATCCTGCCGATCTGGGTCGGAGTTTACGAAGCCAACGCGATCGCCCTCGAAATCGAAAAGGTGACCACGCCGCGCCCCATGACGCACGACCTGATCAAGAGTCTTCTGGCGGGTCTCAGCACGGGGATGAAGAAAGTCGTGGTGAGCGAGTTGAAGGACGATACCTTCTACGCCGTGATCTGGCTGGAGCGGGACGGCGAGATCATCAGCGTGGATTCCCGGCCTAGCGATGCCCTGGCGCTGGCGTTGCGGCTGGACTGCCCGATCTACGTGGACGAAACGGTGCTGAAGTCCTCCAAGATGACCGCGTCGGTCTCCGATAAGGTCAATCAGGAGGAGATGCGGCGCTGGCTCGAGGGCCTCAACGACGAGGATCTCGGGCGCTACAAGATGTAGCTGTGGCGCGGGCTTCAGCCTGCCGCGTCGGCTCTCGAGCCGACGCCTGGCGTCGCCTGAGAGCCATCTTGACGCTAAGGCATGCCTCGACACGAATGTCGAGGCGGCAGGCAGGAGTGCCTGCGCCACGAAAGAAACAAAACCTCGCTCCGCTCGTCTAGGCTTGTATGAGCGGGGCCAACAAGACCAAGTGGCTGCGAAGGGCGGGGACGGCCGTGGTACTGGCCGCGGTCACGCTGGCGGGGAGCAACAACCCTTCGATTGCGCGCGCCTACTGCGCAACGCGTGGGGTTGTGGGCAACTTCCGGTCCATCGAGAAGTCAACTCTAAGGAAGGGCCTATGGGAGAGAGTGGCGCTCAGCCTGGTGCTGGCGAGCGCCGACTCTCCGGAGCCTGTGCGCGCTAATAGGGCCTGCCAACAATCGCCGTCCCTGTGAGGGGACGCCTCGGAAACAGCTAGTCGGCTTTCTTCTTGCGGTGCACCACGGCCTTCTTCGGCGGGGGCGGCGCGGGCCAGCCGGTCAGGTTCTTCTTGTCCACGTCGAAAGTCACCGTGAAGGGCTGCTTGGTGAAAGACGTAGGCACGCCGCGGAACGAAACCGCGGTTCCGGGCTCGGCCGGGCGCGGTAGCGGCGGATCGAACACCAGGGTGGCGTCGACCGTCTTCCCGTCCTCGATCGCTATCTTGACGGTCTTGGGGGCGCGCGCCGGCTCCTGGCTGATCACTTTCCCGGAGAACGCCGGCTGCCCTTCAGGCGGCACCAGGGCGTCTTTCATCGATCCGCTGAAGTAGGCGTCGCCGCCGTCGGCGGTGAGTTGTCCCTTGATGGTGACCCACAGCGCGAGGGAGGGGCTGCTCTTCTGCAAATCGCTGAGCTTCTGCGCCGCCACCTCGTCGGAGCTAAGGATCTTGAAGCCTGCGGGAGGAGTGGCATTGGCTTTGGCCGTAGCCAGCAGGGCCTGGAAGCCGGCAGCATCGTCGCCGTGGTAATCCGTGTACGCCTTCTGCAGCCACGATGTTTCGAGCTGTTTGCGCCGCGCCGCATCCCACGCGCCAGTCCCATCGAAGGCGGCCACGCGCGCGTAATAGAAGAGCGCCTCGGTAAACAGCTCGGACTTCTTTTCCGGCACCTTCTCGGCCACCGCCCGGCCGCGGAGAGCGCTGGCCAGCCAGTAGGTCGCGTCCGAGTCGCCGGGGTTGGCCTTGAGTTCGGTCTTAAGCTCGGTCTCGGCGGTGTCGAAGTCCTTGCGCTGGCTGGCAATCCATCCCAGCGTGCGGTGCCCGATGATCGCCATCTGGGCCTGGGTCTGAGCCCAGGCCGTCGGGTCGGTAATCGTCGGCGGCTTCTCGGCGTTCAGCAGGCCGTTAGCGGCCTTTTGCGCCAGATCCAGTCCCTCGGGCGAGGTCTGGCCCGGAACGGAAAGCAGCGCGATCCAGTACAGCGCTTTGAGGTTCTTGGGATTCAGATCGAGGAGCTCTTTCGCTGTCGCGAGCATCTTGTCGGGCTGCTTGAGAGCCTGGTAGGTATCCATGAAGGCTTCAAGACGCATTTCCTTGAAGTCGGTCGCCGCGTACTTCTCCTTCCACTGGTTGAGCAGGTCCAACTTCTTCTGGGGATCCTTCTCAGCCAAAGCGGACTGGACGAGATCGTACTCCGCCCGGTCTTTCCACTGGGGTGCTTTCTGAGCCGTCTGCGAAGCCGCCGCTGGTTGCTGGTTCTGCCCCCAGGCGGACCCGAGGCCCAAAGCGGATGAAATCGCAATGGCAACAACTGCCGATAGTTGAACGCGCACTCACGCCTCCTGTACTACCCTTTTCTGTGCTGCTGCTCCTGTAAGGCCGACCCGGCAAGCCAGCACGCACCAGCCGTGGTAAGCGGTATCATGCGGCGCGACTTGCACTTTGCGGAGTATAGCGGAATCAAACTCCAGGGCGCAACATGAACTTGCCACCTCTGTTGACGGGGCGGGAGGCCAGGGTGTTTCGAAAGGTTGCGGGGGACGGGGCGGCGGGCAGCACAGAACCGCGACCGTAAGGTTGGGGAGCGGATTCCCCCAAGCGCTCGTCCGCTTGCTGACGCGCGCGGTTCGGGGCGGCGGGCGTGGTTTATCCTGGAAGCTCACGAATGCGGTACGCGGACTGGGCGGTCATTCTCGTCTACCTGGCCGGGGTCACCTGGTTCGGCGCCCATTTCCGGCGGCGCCAGAAGAGCCTCAAGGAATATTTCCTGGGCGGACGGACCGCGCCGTGGTGGGCCATCGCGCTCTCGATCGTATCCGCCGAGACCAGCACGCTGACCATCATCAGCACCCCGGCCCTGGCCTTCGCCGGAGATCTCGGCTTCCTACAGGTGGTCATGGGGTATCTGCTGGCGCGCGTCGTGATCGCCTTCCTCTTTTTGCCCCACTATTTCCGGGGCGAAATGTACACCGCCTACGAGCTGATCGAATTGCGGTTCGGGCCCCGGCTGCGGCGGGTGACCGCGGGGACGTTTCTGATTGTTCGCGCTTTCGCCGAAGGCGTCCGCGTCTTCGCCATCTCGATCGTGATTTCGATCGTTCTCGGAACCGGCGAGATCGCATCCATCGCGCTGATCGTTTGCCTGACGCTGTTCTACACCTTCGAAGGCGGCATGACGGCGGTGATCTGGACCGACGTGGTGCAGATGTTCCTTTACGTTCTTGGCGCGGCGGTGAGCTTCCTCGTGCTGCTGCATCAGATTCCGGGAGGCTGGCAGCACGTGATGGCGGTGGCCGATCCTCTGGGCAAGCTGCGCGTGTTCCACTTCGGCTTCCAGCCGACGGCGGAGTTCTTTGCCCGCCGCTACAGCTTCTGGGCGGGACTGGTGGGCGGATGCTTCCTGACCACTGCCAGTCACGGAACCGAGCAGTTGATGGTGCAGCGGCTGCTCTCGGCCCGCAACGAGCGGGAAAGCCGGTTGGCGCTGTTCGCCAGTTGGGCCGTGATTTTCGTCCAGTTCGGCCTGTTTCTGCTGATCGGCGTCATGCTATTCGTGCTGCGTTCGGACCGCCATCTGGCGGCTCCGGCGGCCGCTGACTCTCTTTATCCCGAATTCGTGTGGCGCTCCTTGCCGCCGGGCCTGGCGGGACTGGTGATCGCCGCGATCCTGGCGGCGGCCATGTCCAATCTGAGCGCCGCGCTGAACGCCCTGGCTTCGACGACTGTGATCGATTTCTGGCGGCCGCTGCGGGCCCGCAAGGCGAGCGCGCAACCGCCCCCCGACGGTCGCGGCTCGGCCGACGCCGGCGAAGTGAAGGTGGCACGCTTTGTCACCGTCGCCTGGGGCGTGGCGCTGCTGGTGATCGGGACCTTTGCGCGACACTGGGGCACGGTGCTCGAGGCCGGGCTCACCATCGCTTCCATCGCCTATGGCGGCTTGTTGGGAGTGTTCCTGCTGGGACTGCTGCCGCGCCGCCCGCCGCAGAATGCCGCCATCTTCGGAATGGTGGCCGGCATCGGCACGGAAGTCTATCTGAAACTCGGCACCGGGGTCGCCTGGACGTGGTTCGCCGCCGTCGGAACCGTGGTGACTTTTGGGTCCGCATGGCTGGCCTCTCCGCTGTTTGAAAGGAGTTCGGGTGAGCGAAAGTAGCAGCCCACAGGCGGGACTGAGGCGCGACCTGGGGATCTGGAGCGCGGTGGCGATCGTGATCGGCACGGTCATCGGGAGCGGAATCTTTCGCGTCTCCTCGAAAATGGTGGCCGAGGTGGGATCGCCGGGGGCCGTCTTCCTGGTCTGGATTTTCGGGGGCGTTCTGACGCTGTTCGGCGCGCTGACATACGCCGAGCTGGCGGCTGCCATGCCCGAAGCCGGCGGCGAGTACGTCTATTTGAAAGAGGCCTACGGCCCGCTGTGGGGCTACCTATACGGCTGGACCCAGATGTGGGTCGCCAAGAGCGGCTCGATTGCCACCATTGCGACGCTGTTCTTCGTCTATTTCGCCAACTTCGTGCCAGTCCTCGACGGGGTCCTGGCGACCGTGCGGCTGCCGATAGGCCCCGGGGGCGGGCCGCTCGAAATTCGCTACGGCCAGATCTGCTCGATGGCGCTGATTTTGGCGCTGGGGGCGATCAATTACGCCGGGGTGAAGTTCGGAGGGCGGGTCCAGGTGGCGGCGACGGGCCTGAAGCTGGGGCTGATTGGCGGGATTATCGTCATCGGGATGGTGGCGGGACAGGGGAGCGCAGCTAACCTGGCATCGTCGATTCCGGCCGTGGGCGGAGCCGCCGGCTTCTTCACGGCGCTGGTGGGCGCGCTGTGGGCTTATGACGGCTGGAACAACGTGAGCATGGTCTCCTCGGAGATCCGGCAGCCGCAGCGCAGCCTTCCCCGGGCGCTGATCGCGGGGACGGTGGCTGTAATCGCGATCTACCTGCTCACCAATCTGGCGTATTTCCGCGTCCTGCCGGCGCGGGATGTGGCTGGAGCGCCGCGCGTGGCGGCCTTGATGATGCAGCGTGTTTTCGGGGCCGCGGGCGCCGGCGCGGTGAGCGTGGCCGCCATGGTGTCGATATTCGCGGCGTTGAATGGATCGATCCTTTCGGGGGCTCGCGTCCCCTATGCGATGGCGCGGGACGGGCTCTTCTTCCGCAAAGTGGCCGAAGTCCACCCGGTTTACCGTACGCCGGGCGTTTCGATCCTGGCGCTGTGCGGCTGGGCCGCGGTGCTGGTGTTGAGCGGGCGCTTCGAGGAGCTCTACACCTACGTAATGTTCGCCAGTTGGATACTTTATGGCATGACAGGAATCGCGGTGGTGGTGCTGCGGCGGCGGCGGCCGGACCTGGCGAGGCCCTACCGGACTTTAGGGTATCCGGGGGTACCGGTACTATTCGTACTGGGAGCCGGCGCGGTGGTGTGGTCTACGCTGGTGCAGTCGCCGCGGGAGTCGCTGCTGGGACTGGCGATCATTCTGGCCGGTTTACCCTTGTATTTTCACTGGCGCCGGAAATTTCGGAGCGAATCGACGGATTTGGGGGGAGGGTTTTCGGGTACCATGCCGCCGAGTGGTCAAAACCTGAAAAGACCCTAGCGGCGAGTTTTTTGTTCTGATTTCAGAACAAACCCCTTGAAACCTGAGCAAAAGTGCGATAAAACTGCTCTAGTATTCAACGCGGCATCGCTTGGCTGTTCCGATTTCAGAACAGAGAGGCGACCGCCGATAGGAGCAGAGATGGACGTCACCAAGATCATCAGCGAATTGAGACAGGAACGAGAACAGATTGAAGAGGCCATCATAAGCCTGGAGAGGCTGGCTCGCGGGCGCGGCAGGCGTCGTGGCAGACCGCCCGCCTGGCTGGCGATGGCAAAGAAGCGCGGCCGTCCCCGGGGAGCAAGAACAAAACCAGCGTGGCTAAGCCCGCCGCGTCCTAGTCGGCCTAATGCCGCATACTTTTGCCGTGGGCGGAACCCCCGATTCATCGGCTACAAGCGGCTCCAGGGGGACCCGAGCGGACCAGGGGGTCCGCCCCACACTCCAATGCACAATCCCCGGTTTCGGGAAAGGGATGTGACGTTGTCCTAGCCGGCCCCCGGCCGGGCATCCGCTTTCTCATGTGGCGCGGTTCGGTGCTGTTTTGCGCTCCGGCAGCGAACCGCGACCATGAGAGGCCAGCCGGGTCCCTCCGGCGATTGCAGGTCTGAACCTACCGTCTTCCACACTCCGCGCGGCCATCCTGTGCGGCGCGCGGCAGGGGAACGCTACCTATAGAGCAGGTGCTCCTCACGCAGCTTGAGGAACGCCTGGAGGGCATCTTCGCCGGCCTGCTGGATGCGCGCCGGATCCTCGCCTGCCTGCAGCATCTCTATCGCCCGGCGGTTCCCAATCAGCCAACGGTTATCTTCCAGGGAGATCTTCGAGGGGTACAGGTGGCCCAGTGCGGACGCCACCTCCAGGCCCAATCTCTCTGAATCGAAAGCCTCCCGGTCCGTGACCACGAAGCGCACACCTTCGATCGGCCGTCCGGAGAAATTGCCCGAGGTGGGGCGGAAGTGCGTGGGATAGGTTCGCAGGCCCGGGATGAACCGGGCATTCAGGAAGGCCGACAGTTCGGGTCCCCGAATCCAGTCCGCTCCAACCTGTTCGAAGGGGGCGTCGGTGCCCCGTCCCACCGAGTAGTTCCGGGAGGCCTCGATCATCGCGACACCGGGGTAGAGAAGCGCGGCGTTGAGACTGCGCATGTTGGGCGAGGGGTCGGTCCACGGCAGCCCGGTCGAATCGAACCAGTCGCCGGGGTGCCAATCCCGCATGGCGATGACGTGCAGCGAGGCGCCGATGGACTTGCGGGCGTTGAAGAGGCGGGCCAGCTCGCCGGCCGTCATTCCGTGACGCAGGGGAAGCGGCAAGTAGGTGACGAACGAGAGCAGATCGGGGTCGAGCACGGGGCCTTCGACGTGGACGCCGGTGATGGGATTGGGCCGGTCGAGGACGAAAAATGGGAGGTGGTGCGCCGCCGCCGCTTCCAGGCCGTAGGCCATGGTCGTCATATACGTGTAAAAGCGCGCGCCAATATCCTGTATGTCGAAGACCAGGGCGTCGAGACCCTCGAGCATTTCGGCGGTAGGGCGCCGGCCGGCAGCGGAATAGAGGCTCCAGACGCGCAGGCCGGTGGCCCGATCCGTGGTGCTGGCGATGTCCTCACGGTCCTCGGAGCCCGTGATGCCATGTTCCGGCGAGAGCAGCGCGGCGACCTTGACTCCGCCAGCCAGCATCAGATCGACATTGCGGCGGCCCTGGCGGTCCACGCCGGTATGGTTGGTGATCAGGCCGATGCGGAGGCCGGCGAGGGGCTCGAAGTTCTGGCTGGCGAGGACGTCGATGCCGGTCAGCGTGCCCGCGTTTCGCGCCACCACGCGATGGAGCCCGGGGCCGACGATGGTCTCGTTGTAGCCGGTGACGATGACGCCGGGCGCGCTCACGCCGAGCGCGGCGGCGACGGCGGTCCCAATGCGTCCGCGCGCCGAGGTGATGGGCGGCCGGACGTGCGGGTGCACGCTGTTGGCGAGCAGGATGACGTAGGTGGCCGAGAGCGGGTCGATCCAAAGCGAAGTCCCCGTGAACCCGGTGTGGCCGTAGGAGCCGATGGGGAACAGTTCTCCGCGGTTTCCCGAAAGCGGCGAATCGATATCCCAGCCCAGCCCGCGCAGCACCGGCTGATCGGCGGGAGATTGGGGTGTGGTGAACTTCTCGACCGTGAGGGGGCTGAACAGCCGCACGCCGCCGGACTGGCCGCGGCCGAGCATCATCCCGGCGAAGCGGGCCAGGTCGTCCGCGGTCATGAACAGGCCGGCGTGGCCGGCAATGCCGCCCATGCGCCGGGCCGTGGGATCGTGAACCACGCCGCGCAGAATCCGCCCCTTCACGTTTTCGGTGGGTGCGATGCGCGGGTGCCCGAACGCCGCGCGGCTGGAACACGCTTTCGCGCATGCCCAGGGGCGCGAAGACGTCCGCCCTGGCGCGGGCGGCCAGGGAATCGCCGTTCAACCTTCGCGCGATTTCGCCGAGCAGGATGAAGTTGATATCGCTATACTCGAACACGGTTCCAGGCGGGACGGTGCATTTTTCCGCCAGCGCCATGCGGATGCCGGTCTCGTAGCCGCTCCAGTCGGTGTCGAGGTCGAGATCGGGCCGCAGGCCGGAAAAATGCGTCATCAGATGACGCAGGGTGACATCGGTTTTGCCGCCCTGGAATTCGGGGAGGTACTCGGTGACGCGATCGTTGATGCGGAGTCTGCCCCCCTCGAAAAGCTTCATCAGGACCGGCGTCGTGGCGACCACCTTGGTGAGCGAGGCGACGTCGAAGACCGTGTCGAGCGTCATGGCTTCGCGCCGGGGCGCGAGCGAGCGGAACCCGTAGGCTTTGCGGTGGAGGATACGGCCCTGGTGGCCGACAATCAGGACCGCTCCGGGCAGGCGGTTGTCGCGGACGGCCCGATTCAGAATGAAATCGAGCGCGGGCGAAGCCGAGAACCCCGTTTCGGACGGAGGCTCGCCGAGAGCGCGCACGATCGCCGGAGCGCCGGCCACGCCGGCCATCCAGCCGCGCCTCGATATCTTCATTGCAGCTTACGCGCGATTTCCTCGAATTGTCCGGCCAGGCGAAGGTCCATGGCCGTGATGCCTCCGGCATCGTGCGTCTGCAGGTCGACGGTGACGCGGTTGTAGACGTTCGACCAATCGGGGTGGTGGTTCATCGCCTCGGCGCGCAAAGCGGCGGCAGCCATGAACTCGAAAGCCTGGACAAAGTCGCTGAAGGCGTACTCGCGGTGCAGCTTGCCCTCGACGATTCGCCAGCCAGGCAGGTTGTGAAGCGCGGATTCGATTTCGGAATCCGGAATCTTTGCCGGTGACGCCATACATTTATGGTAGCGGAGGCGGCGAGGCAACAGTGGCGTCCGCTCCCTATCCGCTCCCTAACGGTCGCGGTTCGGTGCTGAGTGGGGCAGTTCTCTACACCCGGCCGTAGATCGGGACTACGGCTCCGTTGACATCCGCGGCGGCCTCCGAGGCGAGCCACAGGAGGAGGCGCGCGATGGACTCCGGCCTGACCCAGCGCGAGAAGTCGGCGCCCGGCTCGGCGACGCGATTGGCCGGCGTGTCGATCACGCTGGGCAGCACCACGTTGGCCGTGACTCCGGAGCGCTTGACTTCGAGCGCGATGGTGCGGACCAGCGCCACCAGCGCGGCTTTGGAGGCGCCGTAGGCGGCGAGGGTCGCGACCGGGTCGACCGCGGTCTTCGAGCCGATGGCGACGACGCGCCCGTACCCGGCTTCGATCATGGACGGCAGGACGGCTCGCGCGCAATAGAAAGCCGCATTCAGGTTGAGGTCGAACATGCGGTTCCAGACGCCATCGTCGGTCTGGGCAACCGGCGTTCCACCCTCGAAGCCTCCGGCCAGGTGCAGCAGCACATCCAGCCGTCCGAAGCGGGCCCGCACCGCCGCGACCGCCCGCGCGGCCTCGCCGGGCCGCGTCAAGTCGGCCGATATCTCGGTGCCGGAACGTGAAACAGCCGCCACGCTGGCGCCGGCTTCGAGAAACGCTTGCGTGACGACGGTGCCCAAGCCGCCGCCGGCGCCGGTGATCAGGACCACTCGTCCAGTGAATTCGCCCATATCCGAAGGCTACCGCAGACGCGCGCGTGCGGCGGCTGCTTCGCGAGCACGACCGCTCCCTGGCGGTCGCGGCTCGGTAACCGGACGTTTCTGGGGGCCGATCGCTCAGTCCATAATGGAAGACACATGCCGGAGACACTGCCCCGCCTCAGAATGGATCTCGATTTCATGCCGTCGCCGTTGCGCGACCGGCCGGGGCTGCTGATCCGCGATCCGTTCCGCTATTCCGACGCCACGCTGATCGTTCCGCCGGTGCTGGTGCAGTGTCTCGAGTTTTTCGATGGCCGTCAGACGGACCTGGACCTGCGGGCGGCGTTGGTGCAGTTGACCGGCGACATCCAGATAGGGGAGGTCGAGCAGCACCTGAGGCAGGCGCTGAGCGACGCCGGCTTCGTCGAGGACGCCGTCTACCAGCGGCTGCGCGCGGAACAGCACGCCGCATTCGCACGGGCCGAGCGGCGGGAAGCCTCGCACGCCGGCGGGGGGTATCCGGAAGATGCCGATGCGCTACGCGCGACGCTGGGCGGTTGGATGGGGGCGCCGGCGCCGCTCGACGGCCTGGTGGGGATCGCGGCGCCGCACATCAGTCCCGAAGGCGGCTATCGCACCTACGCAGCCGCTTATGGGGCTCTCGGCTCGGAGTACAAGGACCGCGTGTTCGTCATTCTGGGAACGTCGCACTATGGGCAACCGCAGAAATTCGGACTCACCGCGAAGTCCTTCGTGACGCCGCTGGGCGAGGCGCGGACGGAGCGGGCACTGGTCGAGCGACTGGTGGCGGAGGGCGGCGGCGCGGTGAACCTGGAAGATTACTGCCACGCGGTGGAGCACTCGATCGAGTTTCAGGTGGTCTTTCTGCAGCACGTCTTCGGCCCCGGGATCCGCATCCTTCCGGTGCTGTGCGGCTCGTTTGCCGCCAGCATCCGCGGCGGCGGAAAGCCGGAGGATGACGCGAGCATTCAGCGCTTTTTCGATGCGTTGAGCGGCATGGCCTCGCGGGAAGGGCAGCGCCTGTTCTGGGTGATGGGCGTGGACCTGGCGCACATGGGCAAACGCTACGGCGACCCGTTCCCAGCGCGGGCGAATGCGGGGCCGATGGAGCATGTGGCCCAAACCGACCGCCGGCGGATCGGCACGCTCGAAAAAGGCGACGCGGCGGGTTTCTGGGATGCGATTCAGGAGGACGGCGATCCGCTGAAGTGGTGCGGCTCGGCGCCGCTCTATACATTCCTGAAGGCGGTGCCCACGGCGCGCGCGCGCCTGCTCGGCTACGAGCAGTGGAACATCGACGAGGAGAGCGTGGTTAGCTTCGGCGCGCTGGCGTTCCAGGGCTGAGCACCGAACCGCGACCGTCAGGAAGCGGTCCGCTTGCTTACGCGCGCGGTTCAGTGCTGTGGACTGACCCTAGCGCAGCAGCCAGCGCAGAGGTTTCGCGAGGGTGCTCGCGCCCTTCAACTCGATCGCTCCGTCAGGCCCGCGTGCTAGGGCCACTCGCGCTCCGTTGACCTCGGCCTTCTTCAGCCGTTGGGCCTCTTCGGGGGGCAGGCTCACGCGGATGGTCCACGTGCCGGCGCGCGACGGCGCATACCAGCCTTCGTAGGCCGCAGCCGATTTGACCACGCCGAGCAGGGGCGAATCGAAGCGGTACGAGGGCAGCGGCAGGGCGGGCGCGACCCGCATGCCGTCCGCGGTGAACTCCACCCCCAGCAACTTCACCAGCGAATACAGCGAGCAGGCGTGCGAGTGCACGTTGAAGACCGGGTAGTCGGTGTAGTGCAAGTAGCCCGTCGCGACGGTTTCGCCGGGATGCGCGCTCAGTGTCGAGTTGAGCGTATCGGGACCGCTCCAGGTGTTGTACCAGACGTCCGGGTACACTTCCGCGTGGCGCGCCAGCGAATTCTTGCGCCACTCATCCCAGGCCATCTTCTGGTCCACTAGCGCCAGGGCCCATATGAGCGTTGCGTTGAGAGACGGCCACACGCCGCCGTTGATCGCCTCGCCCGGCCCGCAGACGCCTTTCTCCAGCATGTCCGCGCTCTTGTTCAATTGCGCGGCTCCGATGGGCGAAGGACGGCGCAGGATCTCGTCGACCGTCTGCACGAGTTCTTTGGTCTGGTCCGGTGTCGTGACGCCGCCGATGATGGCCCACGGCTGGGGCTCGATCCATAGCCCTTTCTCTCCCAGCCATCCCAGCGTGGGACCGAGCCAGGCGCGGCGCAGCCATTTGCCGGTCCACTGCGCGCGGGCGGCCTTACGATGCTCTTCCGCCTTCTGCCGGGCGGGAGCGGAATCCTGGCCCGCGTAGGCCAGCATGCGGCCGTAATAATCGAAAACATACGACGCCATGGCCGAGTTGAGGACGCTCTCGCCGTGTTCGACGCACTCTTTGCGCACCCGCTGCGCCCACGCCGTGACGAGCGCGTCGTTCCAGTCGTCTTCGAGCATGCGCATCAGGCCGTGCTCGCCGGTCCCGACGTCTTCCACCTGGTGGCGGTAGCAGCGGGCAAGCAGATTGCGGACCGATTCCTTCCCCGCGGTTGGTCCGTAGAGGGGGAAGGTGGCGACCTGTTCGTCCAGGAAGGCGACGTCGCGCGTGGCCAGGACGTATTCGCTGGCCGCCCACAGAAGCCACATGGGGATGTCGCTCGAATTGTCGCTCGCGGCCGGCATGATCTGGCCGTGCCCGACGATGCCGTAGGGGATCGAGCCGTCTTTGCGGACCTCTTTCAAGGTGTAGCGCAGAACCTCCTTGACGAGCTGCGGTTCGGTGAAGATGAACGGCAGCGCGTGCTGCAGCGGGTCGCGCGCGGCACCCTGAAATCCCATTACGTACTGGTAAATGCCGGCCTGGTTGACGATGTGCTCGCCGAAGTAGTCGTCGTAGGTCAGGCTGCTGCGGACGTAGTAGTAGTTCCAGGCGGTCTCGCGGGCGATCCAGGGCTCGGACGGCGCTTCGAACCGAAAGGCGTTCCGCTTCCACTGCTTGCTCGATTCGGGCAGTACGCTGGCGGGGCGGGCGCGATACTTGTTCACCAGCGGATCGAGCTCGGCTCCCTTCGGCAGATATCCGTACAGGAAGTACAGCGTGCGCCGTTCGCCCGGCTTGAGGGTGAACCTGCGTTCGACCAGCAGTCCGCTTTCCGGGCCGCTCGCGCCGAGGTCGCCGTCGAGCGCCTCGCCGAGCCCGGCGGGATTGGCGGCGCCCCCCTCGCCGAAGAACTTCTTCGCGTTCGTGGCGAGGCTGTCGGCGGGCGCATCGAGCGAAACCAGGAAGACCGGCGGGGGTTCCAGATCGTCGAAAGACGCCTCCGGAACCGTTTCCTGCACGGGGCCGAGGAACGGATTCGGGCGGGCGGCCAGGTTCGCTTTGATCTTTTCGAACGCAGCCTCTTCCTCCGGCAGACGGCCCAGGAATCGTTTGCTCTCGGCGATGCCGGCGCGAGCGTCCAGGGCACGGAACCGATGTGCGAAACGCTCGCCCAGCTTGCGCCTCAGCCAGACCGGGTCGCCCGCTCCCGCAAAGGTATCCATGAACGAGCGGAACGAGAACTGATAGACCTGGCATCCCCAGTATTCGATCCAGCGCAGCTGAGCCGGCGAGGTTCCGCGGTTGGTGACGGTCACCTGCGAGAGCAGCACCGGATCGTCGCCGAAGGGCGCCGAGATCACCTGATCGATTCCGTAGCTGGCGCCGGCGACGCGCTTGCGGAAGTATCCCGCGCCGAAGATGCGGTCGAAGCTCTTCGCGTTGCCGGGGTAGAACGTGCTCAATGTCTCCTTGCCGTCGGTGAGGAAGCCGATCCCTCCGCCGTATTGGCCGCGCTCGGGCTGATAGTCGTTGAGGAACTTCGGCGCGCCCTCGTCCTGCCGCACCTGGACGATGCCGTAGTTGGAAACCACGGCGACCAGCCGGTCGTTGCCCACTTGGTGAATGTGATCGGTGGTCGAGAGGATGCCGGGCTTGACCGCAGTGACGGCTTTGGGATCGTGCACCTGGTCGCAGGTGTAACGGAAGGCGGGAAGGCCGAACTCGTCCTCAATCCACTCGCCGAAGGAACCGGAGCCGTAAGGTTTGGCGCCCGTCTGTCGCTTGACCGAAAAGCCGGGGGACGGCCAGCGCCGTTCCCACAGTCGTGAAAAACGATCTGCGATTCAGGTCCATGTTGAGTACCCGCTTGCATGGTACCCGAATCGCGACGTGTGATCCGTTTCGTCCGCTTGCTGACGCGCGTGAGTCCGAGCGAGCACCCAGGCGCTCGACCGTGTGATCGGTTTCGTCCGCTTGCTGACGCGCGCGGTTCCGAGCGAGCACCCAGGCGCTCGACCGTGTGATCGGTTTCGTCCGCTTGCGGTCCGAGCGAGATCCCACAGGCGCTCGACCGTGTGATCGGTTTCGTCCGCTTGCTGACGCGCGCGGTTCCGAGCGAGCACCCAGGCGCTCGACCGTGTGATCCGTCGTCCGCTTGCTGACGCGCGCGGTTCCGAGCGAGCACCGAACCGCGACCGTCAGGGAGCGGACCTGGCCGCGCCTGTCATCGCATACAGTAAAAACGGAAGTCGTGCTTCCCGTTTTTGAGCTCCAGAAGCTCCCTCGGCCGTTGATGGGCGCCCAACCATCTCTTCCCAGCGGGATCGGCCGCGATCATGTCATAGGCGGTCGCCTCCAACCAGAGTGGGTGCCCACCAGTGCGAGCGATTTCAGGGCCTGTCCCAGTTGTTTCAGATCGGGCCGGTCGATTCCTATCCAGGCCGCCTGCCTGCTGAAGTAGCTCATCGTCCAAAGGTCCGCATAAAACCTGTGAAACACAATTGCGCTGCCTGGAGCCCAAGCCTGCCGGTGGGCTAGGGCGAATTCGAGGGGCGCGTTGAACTCCGGACGGGACTGGGGGTACGCAACGAAGACGAAGTTCCACAGGGCGACGACGGGCACCAAGAGCCATACAGCGGTGCGAGTCGCTGATGCGTGTCCCACCGCTGTGGCGACCATCAAAATCAGGGGCGGCAAACAGAAGAGGCGGTAGAACGTGTTCTGCGGCATCCAGAAAAACAGAAAAGCGGCGTAGACGCCCGCCCACACGAACAGGTCGTAAGGCGGGCGCGAAACCGTCGCGCCCATTCGTGCAACCCGCCAGACACGCAGGCAGAAGAGGGCCGCCGCAAGCACGAGAGCCGTGAGTGCGGCCTTGGATATCCAATCGCCGGAGAAGTCCCCGAGTTTGCCACCGAACAACAACCGTAATGACCCTCTGGCGGACAGAGCGAAATTCGCCAGTGGGTTGAAGGAGAAACCCGAGTCCGGCGAGTGCACGGTCACCCACGAGAGAATCCGCCAACGCTTAGGTCTTTTGACACACCCTTGAAAGCGATGAGGTAGGCCGCTGTCACGGGAATGAGGGCCGCTGCGGCATACGCCGACATCGAGCGACGGCTCTTGTGAAGGCGCCAGAAAGCGACGGGCAGAAAGAGAATCGCCAGCTCATGGAACAACATTGCACCCGCAGTGGCCAGGCCCGCGAGGATCGCGGCTCTCGGGTGGTCGAGGATAATATAGGCGCACAGGAGCAGAAAAATCGACGGCACGTACGCGTTGGCATCGCTGGCAAACCGCCACCACGTCGCGGAGAATCTAAACACAAGCGCCCAGGCGACGCTGAGGTCAAGCGGCACGCTTCGCTGCCGAAGGCACCCGCAAAGCAGAATGACGCAGAGTCCGGCCAGCAGAGAGTTAGCGCTCTGCAAGACAAATAACGCGCGCGTCCGTACTCCACAGGCCTCGGTCATTCTGTAAAGCCATGCTCCACACGGGGCGTAACCGAAGTGGCTGGGGGAGACCAACGAAGCCGCGGGTGAGTGATTTTCGATGTTCATTGCGAATGCAATGCCATCCCAATAGTAGTTGCAGGTGGGTAGAATGCAGTAGATAAAGAGGGGCAACGCGAGCAGGAGAATATACGCCCCGCGCTGGAGTGCGGATCTGCGGTGAATCAAGACGCCCCCGACTGTTGGGACACCGCGGCAGCCGGAGATGGAAAGCGGTGGAATATGACGAGGCAATCCACCCCTTATACCACGGCGTTAACGAGTTCGCAGGCTCGCGCTTAGCTTTCGCAACTGGGATGCGATCCGTCCCGTCGGATTCGCGCCTGGATATCAGTACGTCAGTTCTGCGCGGCCACCCAATAACCGGGGCGGGTGCGGACCTTGACGTCGGGGCGGTCCACGGTGACGACGATCTCGTGGAATCCGCCCTCTTCCTTATTTGTCGGTGTATAGGTGAGCAGATACTGCGAGTGCAACTCGTCTCCGATGGCGCTCATCGCGCTCTCCAGATCCCTTTGGTTGACGAACGATCGTTCGTCGCCGCCGGTGAACCGGGTGTAGACGTCCACCGGATCTTTCACAAAGATGGATTTGCCCGCGCGGAAAATATCGGCCAACAGCGGCACGAACTCAGCCGAGTTTCCGGGATTGCCATAGAGCTGCTTGGCATTATCGGGCAGAGGAGCGACGCCTCCAGGCATAATGCGGGCCGTCGGCGGTATGCGATCGGGCGGCGGCGGAGGCGCCTTGGTACGGAACGCATTCGCCAGTTGGTTGATGTTCACCGAGTATACGCTCACGTTGGCGAACTGGAGGTCGGTCAGCGCGTCGCGAACCTTGGCCTGGCTGCCGTAATCGCGAGCCTCGGCGATGAGGAGCAGAACCCGCCGCCGGTCCGCGGGCCGGGTCTTCAACATGCGGGCGCTCTGGACCACGGCGTCGTTCAAGGCGCTGGTGTTCGATCCGGGACGCAGCTTGGCCAGGGCTTCCTTGATTCTGCCCGTGTCGGTGGTGAAATCCTGGAGCGTCTGGATGCGGTGGTCGAACGCGACAATTGCGACTTCGCCCTGGTCGCCGGTGACCAGCCCCTGAAGCAGCGGCCCGATCTGGCGGACCACCGGCAACACCGGCTCGGCGTTGGCGTTGGCCTGAATCGCCACCACCAGCGAGATGGGGATGTAGGTGACGTCCACCTTGATGTCCTGGAGCTTCCCATTGTCGGTGAGCGAGAAATCGTGACTCTGCAGGTCGTTGATGTACTGGCCGCGCCGGCCGAGTACCACCGCCGGAGCCACCACCACCTTGATGCCTGTGCGGAAGGTCTGAACGCCGGTGTCCTGGGCGGGGGCCAAGCCCGCCACCAGCAGAGCGGGAAGAATCGATCTTAGCAGCATCATATTTCCAGACGCCCTCAGCGTCCTTGCCGTTACGTGTCCGGGCCGTGCCCGGTGTCGCCGCGCAGCAACTGCAGAATGTGCGGCACCACATTGATGATACCGTCCAGGGACTCCACCGCGCCTCGCGGCGAGCCGGGGAGGTTTACGATCAGGACCCGCCCGCGAATACCGGCCAGGGCGCGGGATAGCGCAGCCAGAGGTGTGGACTTCCGGCCGTGGCTGCGCATCAGCTCGCCGACGCCGGGGATCTCGCGCTCGATGGCGGCGCGAGTGGCCTCGGGCGTGACGTCGCGTTCGGCTACGCCGGTCCCTCCGGTGGTGAAGATCGCCGCGAATTGGTTGCCGTCGGCCAGAGTCGCCAGGCGCGCCGCGATGAGATCGGCCTCGTCCGGCAGCACCTCGATGGCGGAGACCGACCAGCCCAGCCGCTCCAGCCGCTCGCGCACGGCGGGCCCGGAAAGGTCCTGGCGCGTGCCGGCGTACGCCGAGTCGCTGATCGTCAATACCGCTGCGTTGATCACTGCTTCTCCGATCCCGGCCGCCGGTAGCGGCCGCTCTTGCCCCCGGTCTTTTCGAGCAGTACGATGCCGGCGATCTCGATGCCCTTGTCGAGCGCCTTGGTCATATCGTACACGGTGAGGGCGGCCACGGCGGCGGCGGTGAGCGCTTCCATCTCGACGCCGGTGGGGCCGACGGTCGAGACCTCCGAAACAATGCGCACGCCGCGCGTTTCGACGCGGATCTCGACGTCGGCGTGGGTCAGCAGCAGCGGATGGCAGAGCGGGATCAACTCCCAGGCGCGTTTGGCGGCGCCGATGCCGGCGATGCGCGCGACTTCGAGAGGATTGCCCTTGGGGTTCTTGGGGAGCTTGCGCAAAACCGCCGGCCGTATCCGCACCAGGGCCTGCGCTCGCGCGGTCCGCACGGTGGCGGACTTCCCCGAGACGTCCACCATGCGGGCCGCGCCGGCCCGATCGAAGTGTGTAAGCTGTTTCGCGATCTTCTTCATGGCATCAGCACCCGGATATACTCGCCCGCGCGCCAGCTCTCGCGGGCGGCATCGGCAACCAGGAACGCGTTCGAACGGGCTAGCGCAGGGATGTCGCTCGATCCGTGCCACGGGACCGGCGCCACTTCCGATCCATCGGCGTTCAGGCGGGCGGGGAGGAAGCGCGTGAGGCCCGGTTTGTGGCGGAAATCCGAGGCCAGGCGCACGAACGGCGTCGGCAGCGGGGTCTCCGTCCTGCCGCCGAGAAGGTCCAGCGCGGCGCGCGCGAAGACTGCGAACGTCACCAGCGTGGATGCAGGGTTCCCGGGCAGCCCGAAAAAGAACGTGCCCCGCGCGCGTCCGAACACCAGCGGCTGGCCGGGCTGAATGCTCACGCGATCGAAGTAGATCTCGGCGCCGAGCGCGGCCAGGACGTCTTCGACAAGGTCGTACTTGCCCGCCGAGACACCTCCGGAGATGAGCAGCAGATCGGCGGCGAGACCGCGCTCGATGAGCGTCTGGCTCGCGGTACGCTCGTCCCTTGCGACCGGAAGGATCTCGGCGACGCCGCCGGCGCGGCGCACCTGGGCGGCAAGCGAATGGGCGTTGGAGTTCCGCACCTGGTGCGGCGCGGGAAGGGCCGCAACGCCGACGATCTCGTCTCCGGTGGACAGGATGGCCACGCGCGGCTTCTCGAACACGCGCACGGTGGCATGGCCGGCCGACGCCAGCGCTGCGATCTCGACGAACGCGATCCTGCGGCCGCACGGAATCAGCTCATCGCCGTAGCGCGCTTCCGAGCCTCGCGGGCTTACGGACTTTCCCGCTTCGACGGCGGGGGCCACGACGAACCCGTCTTCTTTCCTCGCGTGCTCGACCATTACTACGGAGTCGGCGCCGTCGGGCATGCTGGCGCCGGTCATGATCTCGATTGCTTCGCCGGCGGACACCTGTCCGGCGAATGGCTCGCCCGCGCGGGCCTCGCCGATAAGACGCAGGCGGCCGGGCGTATCGGCGGCGCGCAACGCGAAGCCGTCGCGCACGGAGCGGTCCGTGGGCGGGTAGTCGCGATCCGCCAGGATGGATTCGGCGATGGTGCGGCCCGCGGCGTCGTCGAGAAACACTTCCACCGTCGCGGGCGTTGAACGCAGGCTCGCGACCTTGTCGATCACGCAGGCGCGGGCTTGCTCAAAGCTCATCCTGGCCACGAGTGAGATTCTAGCAGGGCGGGCAGGCGGAAGCGCCCGCCCCACTCAGTCGAGCTTGAGCGACTGGACCTTGATGGTCTCGTTCGCCACCTCTCCGGTGACGGTGGCGCGCAGGTGATCGGTCTTCTTCGACGCTTTGAGCGCCGCAAGGGCCTTCTTGCTGCCGGCATCGTCGAACTTGAGGAACTTGCCGTCCGAAGTCAGGATGCCGTAGCCGCTGCCGGCGCAGGCGAGCGCGCAGGTCCGCGTGTGCGTGTCCGCGTCCTTGAGGGTGAACTTGGCAGAGCACTTTTGATCGACCAGCGGAGCGTTGTTCCAGGTTTCAGCGGCCGCGGCCAGCGGAAATACCGCGGCGATCAGTATCGAAGCGAGTAGTAGTTTCATGGAAGCCCTTCCTGAACACATCATAGCCAAACCGGGACCGCATTACCGCAAAACGTCCGGCGCGCGGCGATCGTAGACCACCGCCAGGCGGGCCAGGGCGACGGCGCCCATGGACAGCCCGAAATCCCGCAGGACATTGTCATAGAACGCGGCAGCGGCCAACAGGTTGATCATGATCGCCCAGAGCCACGCGGCGACGACCCATGCGCCGATGCGGGGTTTGAAGGCGACCAGCAATCCGGCCACGATTTCTAAGACGCCGCTGATCCGCATGATGTTGGCCGCCGAAAGCGGCACGATGCGGGTTGCGACCGGTGCAAGGTACATGCTCCAATCCGCCAGCTTGTTCAGGAACTGGTCGATGCCGGCGACGATGGGAACAATCGTGAACGCGATCTGGAGCACCCTATAAGCTTGTCGGGCCGGATCCGTACGGGGAAGCGAGCGAGCCATGGTAGCCATCGAGATTTCCCCTCCTCTGTCCGCTATTATCGCGCGTCTGGCCTCGGCACCGAACCGCGGCCGACGGCGGAGGTCCGCTCACTCACGTTCGCGGTTCGGTGCCGGTCGGCGGGCGGCCGTGCGATTCTGGAGAGGCATGCCGAACCGGCTCACACTCACGCAGATGGCCGCGGAGGTGCGCAGCGGCCGCGCCTCCTCCCGAGAAGTCGTCGAAGCGCACCTGCGGCAGATCGACGCCCAGAACCCGCGTATCAACGCATTCGTCACGGTCTTCGCCGAAGAGGCGCTCGAGGCGGCCACAGCGGCGGACGAAGCGCGCGTGCGGCGATCCGCGCTGGGCCCGTTGCACGGCGTGCCCGTCACCATCAAGGACAGCTTCGATGTTGCAGGGCGGCCGACGTATTGCGGCAGCAAGCTGCGCCTGGATCACCGGGCGGGGGCGGACTCGACTCCCGTGGCGCGGCTGCGCGCGGCGGGAGCGATCGTACTGGGCAAGACGAACTGCCCCGAATTCCTCTACAACTACGAGACGGACAACTACATCACGGGCCGCACCAACAACCCGTGGGACGTGGCGCGCACCTCGGGCGGATCGAGCGGGGGCGAGGCGGCGGCGATCGCTTCGTTCTGCTCGCCGGGCGGGATGGGCAGCGACGGCGGCGGCTCGATCCGGGTTCCGGCGCACTTTTGCGGCATCGCGGGGCTGAAGCCGACTCCGGGGCGCGTGCCGGCGACCGGGCACTTCCCACTGATCGCGCATCCGGGCGGACTTCTGGGCGTCGGCGGGCCGATGGCTCGCACGGCGGAAGATGTGCGGCTGCTGTTCGAAATCACCGCGGGCCACGACGATCAGGACCCGTTCTCGGCGCCCGTTCCAGTGCGGAGGCCGGAACTCGCGGGCCTGCGGATCGGCCTGATGGAGGGGTTCAACCGCGTGCCGGTCGCGGCGCCGATCCAGGCGGCGGTCGAGGCGGCGGGGCGGGTGCTGGCGGATCTCGGCTTTGCGGTCGAGCCGTTCCAGCCGCGCGGCATCGAGCGCGCACCTAACCTGTGGTGGTTCTTCTTCGGCGAGGTTGCCGCGCCGTTCATCAAGCAGATGATCGCCGGCCGCGAGCGGGACATTCATTGGACCGGCATGGAACTGGTGGCGATGGCGCTCGAGAAGCCCGCACCGACCTTCGAGCAGGTGGTCGAGAATTTGGGCGCGCGGGACGCCATGCGGGCGGCGCTGCTGCGGCAAATGCGGGAGTTCCCGGTGCTGCTGCTGCCGGCCTGCGGCGTGGCGGCGTTCCCGCATCGCTCGCGCCGGTGGCAAGCGGGCGAAAAGGAGATCGGCCTGTTCGAGGCCATGATGCCGCTGACCTTCTCGAACGTCCTCGGCCTCGCGGCGTTGGTCATCCCGTTCGGCCACACGGATGACGGCCTGCCGGTGGGCGTCCAACTTGTGGCCGCACCGTACGGGGAAGAGTTGCTGCTGGAGTTGGCAGTGCGAATGGAGGAGGCCCGCGGACCGTTTGGTGGCCCGCGGACCTAGGCGGCTTGCGGGGAAATCAGCGCAGGTTGTGGACGGCCGCGCCCGTTGTCAGGCCGGCGGCGGCCAGGTTTGCGATGCCGAGCGGCTTTTCGAGCTTCTGGGAATGGTGGCGCAGGGCGACCCACTGAAAGGCGAGACCGACGCCCACAATGGCGGACTTGATTTCGACGCTGCGGGCGCTGAAGCGTCCGTTGGGCCCCTGGAGCAGCGGGTTCAATTCACGCCGGCCCCAACTGGAGCGGGCGTCGAGGACCGAGGCGCCGGCGAGCGCGGCGACGCTGACCCACCAAAGCCTCTTGGAAGGTTTGTTGGTGGGGGTGGGGGTGGATGTAACGAGGCCGCCGGCGGCGAACGAAAGCGAGGCAGCCAGGGTTGCGAGAGCGACTAGTTTCTTTAGCATTCGATGTCCTATCTCGCATTCAGAATATCCCTTAAGTCCCTTGTTTACTAGCGGTTGCCGTACTAGAGTAGATACAGGACCGGAGAGCTAAGGTGGACGGACAAAATGGCGCTGCGGGCGCGCTGCGGGAGCGGACCCGCTCAGCGAGCCCGTGATGGCGGACGCTTCAGCGTGCACGCTCTCCAGTGAACCGCGCTGCAACCTGATGTTTCTGCGAGCGGCGTGGGGCAGGCCGTTCGGCCTGCCCAGGCAGGCGAAACCGCCTGCCCCACGGGCTCCGATAGGGTTTCCGACTTTGGTGACGGGTCGCCGCGGCCCGCATATGCTGAAGCGTCCGCCACGGTTGCCCGGGAACGTTCAAGGAACTTCGGCGACAGGACATCAGCGGGTCTTCGCCCCGGTCCCATCAGAGCGGCGGCGGGCGCACTGCCGGAGCGTCGGCTACGGCGACCAGGCTCGGCTGTGGAGCGGTCGTAGCGCGGTTCGCGTCAGGCAAATCGCTTGGCCGGCAGCCCCGCGCAGGGAGCGATAGAATCAGGGTCTGAATGAAAATGCACAACGCTATTCCAGGCGCCGCACTGTTGTCCGTGCTGGCCGGCTCTTCCGCCACCGCTGCCGGGGGCTATAGGAACTTCACCGTTTCGGTCTACGCCCGCGCGTACGAGGTCCGGCAGATGAAAGACCAGGCCTGGCTCGAGCAGCGCTGGAACGCCATCGAGAAGCAGGTACGGGTGGGCAAGGTCTACCTCGAAACGCACCGCGATTTCGTGATGCCGGACGAGGAAACCATCGAGCAGGCGAAGCGCTTCTTCGCGGCCCGGGGAGTCCGCACCGCCGGCGGCATCACCTTCACCCAGAACGAGCGCGACCGCTTCAAGACGTTCTGCTATTCCGATCCGGCGCTGCGCCAGAAGGCCAAGGAGATCGTCGAACTTACGGCCCGCCACTTCGACGAGATCATCCTCGACGACTTCTTCTTCACCAACTGTAAGTGCGACGCCTGCATTCGCGCCAAGGGCTCCAAGAGCTGGACCCAGTTTCGGCTGGAGCAAATGGACGATGCCGCGCGTAACCTGGTGGTCGGACCGGCCAAGGCCGTCAACCCGAAAGTCAAGTTCGTCATCAAGTTTCCGAATTGGTACGAGCATTTTCCGTACCTGGGTTTCGACCTGGAGAACGAGCCGAAGATATTCGACGGCATTTATACGGGCACGGAGACCCGCGATCCCGATTTCTCGGACCAGCACTTACAGCCCTACGAAAGTTACTCGATCTTCCGCTATTTCGAGAACATCAAGCCCGGCGGCAACGGCGGCGGCTGGGTGGATCCGTTCGCGCGCGGCACGCTGGACCGCTATGGCGAGCAACTCTGGCTGACGCTGTTTGCCAAGGCACCCGAGATCACGCTGTTCGATTTCCGGTCGCTCATCGAGCCGGTCCGCGGCGCGGAGGGCGACGAGCAGCCGGACACGATGCTAGGCCGCGTCGCCGGCTACGTTTTCGATACCGTCGATGGCTTCATAGGCAAGCTGGGCAAGCCTGCCGGCATCAAAAGCTATAAGCCGTTCCAGTCGTCGGGCGAGGACTTCCTGCACAACTACCTGGGCATGCTCGGCATTCCGATCGAGCTTACGCCCGTCTTTCCGGCGGAGGAGAAGACCATTCTGCTGACGGAATCCGCTAAGTTCGATCCCGGGATTGTTGGCAAGATCGAAGGCCAGTTACAGGCGGGCAAGAACGTCGTCATTACCTCCGGACTTCTGAAGGCGCTTCAGGGCAAAGGAATCGAGAACATCGCCGAGATCGAGTGCACCGACAAGAAAGTCGCCGCCGGCGATTTCTGGCAGCCGTGGCGGCCGGCGATCTGGCATGCGGACGCGCCCATCCTGGTACCGCAGATCCGCTACCCCACCAACGACGCCTGGGAGCTCGTCTCCGCCCTCAGCGCCGGCAAAGGCTTCCCCATTCTGCTCGATGCCGGATACTCGACCGGCCACCTTTATGTGCTCACCATCCCGGATAACTTCGGCGACCTCTACCGGCTGCCGGCGGGCGCACTGACGCGGATCAAGGAGGTGCTGATGAAGGACCTGCCGGTGCGCGTCGAGAGCCCGGCGCAGGTGGCGCTGTTTCTTTACGACAACGATTCCTTCATCGTCGAGTCGTTCCAGCCGCAGGGCAGCCAGGTGACGATCGTGACCGATGCGCGCATGACTAAGTTGCGCGACCTCCGTAGCGGGCAGGTGCTGGCCGGCCAGACGCGCGGCAAGAGCATGACCTTCGAGGCGGCGATCCCGCCGCACTCCTATCGGGTATTCGCCGCGGAAAAGGAGTAGCGATTGAGTTCGGTGGTTTCATTGGTGTTGGCTGGTATGTACTCGCTGTTCCTCTGGACCGGGGTGTGCCGGGCGCAGGAAGGTACCGCGGAACCGGGCTACTACCCCGTCGGTTACTCGGGCGCTATCTGGACGGGCGAAATCACCTCCGTTAACGAGGGCACGCGCGAGTTCACCTTGACCTACCGGAAAGGCAGCAAGGAGCAGACTTTCGCCGGCGTGCTTAAGGAGGGCTACAAGTACAAAATGGCCGACGGCAGCTATCGGGAAGTCAAGATGGCGGACCTGGTGCGGACGGGAGCGGGAATGCGCATCAGGGCTTACTACATGGTCAAGACCAGGAAGGTCGACGGACGGAAGGTCAAGTTCAACGAGGTGTTCAACATCGAGTTCGTTCCGAAGGGCCGCTGAGGCGCGATCGCGCTGCGACGGCAGCCGTCGCCGCTCGCCGGTCCGCCGGCGCCGTCGGCCGAATAGCGCGACGGCCAGCGCTTGGAGGATGCTAGTCTTCCTACTGGAGGCCTATGAATCGGAGACCGCCTGTCACGCCGGCGCTGGTGCTCGGGCTGATAATCCTGGCCTTCGGCGTGATCCTGTTTCTGGACCGTCAGCACCTTGTCGACGCATCGCGCGTCTATCCGTTCTTCTGGCCTGGGGCACTGCTGGCGGTGGGTTTGTTCAAGCTGGCGCTTTCGGGCACGGGTGGGGGACGGGTCTGGGGCGGCATCCTGGCGGCGGCCGGAATCATGCTCATCCTCGACCGCCTCGACTACCTGCGAGTCTCGTTCGCGACGCTGTGGCCGATTGCGCTGATCGTGGCCGGGTTGCTGCTGGTCTGGCGATCGATCGGGGCGCCCGCCGAGCGGCCGGCTGCCAAGATGGCCGGCGCCCTCAACGAACTGGCCGTCTTCGGAGGCGGGGAGTTCAAGAGCGACGACGCCGATTTTCGGGGCGGGGAAGCCTTCGCCGTGTTTGGCGGCTGCCAGATCGATCTGCGCAAAGCCGCGATGCAGGTCAGCGAGGCCGTCATTCACGCCAACGCGCTGTTCGGCGGCATCGAGATCCGGGTGCCTCCGTCGTGGAGCGTGCTTATCAACGGTGTTCCGCTGCTGGGCGGTTACACGGACGACACCCACCATCCCTCGCCGGACGAAGGCGTCGCGATCAAGCGCCTGGTGGTCAAGGGTTTCGCGATGTTCGGCGGCGTAGCCGTGAAGAACTAGGGGCGGTGAATCAGGCTGGCACTCACCGGCTCCGGGTCACGGTGACCGAGCGCCAGCCGGAATTGCCCGCCGCGTCATAGGCGCGGATCTTGATGGTGTTGGTTCCCAGGCGCATCGGGACTCCCGCCGTTTGCCATGAGGTCGTTCCCGTCGCGTTACCGGTATTGCCGATGGAATCGGTCCAGGTGACCTTCACTACGCCGACATTGTCCGAAGCGGTCCCGCTGAAAACGACGGACGCGCTGTAGGTCAGGACGCTGCTGCCCGCCGGAGACAGGATCGTCAGGGACGGTGCGACCGTGTCGACGGGCGGCGGGGTCGGGGTGGGGGTTGGAGTCGGCGCTGGGGTTGGCTTTGGAGTGGGCGTCGGAGTCGGAGTTGGCGTTGGCGTTGGAGTGGGCGTGGGTGTCGGAGTCTGAGTTGGCGTTGGAGTCGGGCTCGGCATGGGCGTTGGCGTGGGCGTCGGGGTCGGCCTCGGCGTGGGCGTCGGGGTTGGCGTCGGGGTCGGCCTCGGCGTGGGCGTTGGGGTAGGCGTCGGCGTCGGGGTCGGCCTCGGCGTGGGCGTCGGGGTCGGCGTGGGCGTCGGGGTCGGCTGGGCATCCCCGCGAGCGGGGTAGAGACCGCGGATCGCGGCGATGTCCGACGGCGTGAGGCCCGTCGCCACGTGGTAATACGGGTACATCACGGTGCCCGGCACGTCCGTGTGCGGAAGCCCGAGAGCGTGTCCCGCCTCGTGCAGGGCCACGCTGAACAGGTCCGTGCCCGAGCCGATCCCCCAGTTCTCGGAGGCGTCGAAGTGCATGTCGCCGGCGAGCGGCTCGGGATTCGGGGGCGCCGGGTAGAACGTGTGCGCCAGCACGCCACCCAGTCCGTCGAAAGCGTATCCGTCGCCGTGGCCCCCCGTGACGAACGAAATGGCGATGGTCCTCTGCGAGGCCGTGTTTGCGGGCAGGTAGTTGACCTGGACGTACTGCGTCCACGCCGCCAGGGCCTGCAGGATCACGCTCTCGACCTGCGTGGCCGGCAGCCTGTTGGTTAGCGCTCCAAAGGAGTAGCCAAGCGTGGCCGGGGCGATCGTGGAGCCGTTCCAGCCGCTCAGCCCGTTGGCGTTCTGCCCGATGACTCCATTGCTGGTCAGCGCGCCGGCGCAGGCAAGCACGTGCGTTCCCGTCATCAGGTCCTCGGATGCGGGAAAAACATACGCCACCTCATCCATGGCGGCCAGTCGCATGGCGCGCTCCATGTTGCCGTAGACCAGCATGTGCCGTGTCAGCAGGTCGCGGTGGTAGTGCGGCTGCATGTTGCTCTCGCGCAGCACGGCATAGGCGTCGGTCTGTCTCACGTCGGGATGAAACTCCACCACGAACCAGGTGGCGTCCGAGCCCAGTTCGGCGCTGATCTTGTTCTCGAGCCGCAGCGGACCGGCTTCGGCGACATCGAGGTCTTCGAATCGTGTCGACTGGTCGGCGGCGACAATCAGGCCGGTTTCCGGGACGACTCCCACCACCGTAGCGCCGCGTTCCTCGAGCGCGGCTACATCCGCCGGCCGCGGGACCGACCGGAAATTCAGCAGGAAGTGCGGCCGGCCGTAGGGCCGCCGCCCGCTCGGCTGGACCCGTCCCACGTTTCTGGTCTTCAACCCCAGGCGCGGTTCGGGCCCCGGGATGGCCGAGCCGAGGAGAACCAGCAGGAGAGCCCAAAACCAACGGGTGTTCACACCTTGACTTATCGAACCGCTGTGCCACTTTTTTGACACTGTTCGGCCGCAGTCTCGGATCTCGGCCCGGCAACATAGGGCAAAAACATTACCTGGGGTCTGCCCATGCGCGCCGATGCGGGTAACACTCCATAGCACCGACCCCCCGCTTGCTTCAACCCTCGCGGCGTGTTTATACTGCAATTTCGCTAGGTCTGGGACGGGTCTTATGCCGGCAAAGGATGAATTCGATCCTTCCGCTCCTCAAAAGGAAGCCGCTGTGTTCTACGGCCTGTTCCTTCGCGGCCATTCGCCGGAACGGTTGCGCCAGGACATTGACGTTCCGCCCCGGCTGCTCTCCAAGTGGCAGAAATCGCCGGTCTACGAATCTCCCTTCCGCGAGAATCTCGAGCGCCTTTACCGTTACCGCAAGCAGGTCCTGGCCATCTTCGAGGAGCTGGTTTCGAGCGAACGCATGCGCGCGCGGCTGCAGTAGAAGCTCGGCGCTCGTCGCTCGTTGCTCGTTGCTCGTTGCTCGTTGCTCGTCGCTCGTTGCTCGTCGCTCGGCGCCCGTTGCTCGTTGCCCGGCGCTCGGCGCCCGGCGCCCGGCGCCCGTCGCCCGTCGCTCGGCGCTCGGCGCCCGTGCCCCGGCCTCGTGTCCGTTGTCTTGCTGACTGCTGAAAGCTGACGGCTGCCGGCATCCGGCAATGCTACCCTCGGGATGTATGGCTTCCGACAACCAGCAGCCCGAGATGACGGTGAAAGCCGTGGGCCTCGGCCTCCTCCTCGCGTTCGTCTTCGGGTCGGCCAACGCCTACCTGGGAATGAAGGCCGGGCAGACGGTCGCGGCCACCATCCCCGCGGCCGTGATCGCGCTCGCTCTGTTCCGCCTGCCCTGGTTCAAGGGCGGCGTGCTCGAGCAGAACATCGCGCGCACGGCGGCCTCGGTGGGCGAAGCGCTGGTGGCCGGCGCCATCTTCACCATCCCCGCCTTCATGCTGGCCGACGTCGGCGGCACGCACTTGTGGACCGACCTGCAGATCGCACTACTGGCAGGCCTCCTTCATCCTGCTGGCCGGCGGGCTGATCGGCGTATTCTTCATCATTCTGCTGCGGCGGCCGCTGTGCGTGGAGGCCGGGCTGCCGTTTCCGGAGAGCGTGGCCAGCGCCGAGATCGTCAAGGCCGGCGACCGCGCCAGCGACGCGCCGCGCTACCTTTTCGGCGCCATGGGATTCGGCGCGCTGCATACAGATCCTCAAGTCCGACAACGGCCTGCACGATCTTTCGCGAATTCACGCAGGGCTTTCTGGCTTTCCCGCGGTCGGTGGTGCAGCACTTCGATTTCAACCACAAGCCGCTCGGCGAGGTGGTGCACGGCGGCGGCATTCCGTGGACCACGCCCTGCTCTCTCGCCCGCGCTGATCGGCATCGGCTACATCATCGGGCCGCGCCTGGCCGCCATCAACGCGTTCGGGCGGCGTGATCGCCTGGTGGGTCCTCATCCCGCTGCTGCTGTTCTTCGATCCGGACCTGCCGCGGCGGCTGGGCGTGGCCGGCGGGTCCTGGGACGTCATCTCTTTCACGGTCTGGTACAACATCGTGCGCCCCATCGCCGTGGGCACCATGCTGGTGGGCGCCTGCCACACGCTGTTCTCCATGCGCTCCTCGATCGTGCAATCGCTCAAGGGCGCGTTCGCCGCCTCGGCCGAAGCCGCGCACGAGGGCGCCGCCATCGAGCGCACCGAGAAGGACATCCCCCACGCTGGGTGCTCCTCGGCATCGCTGGTGCTGCTGGTGCCCATCGTCGGGATCTACTACTACTTCACGCACGGCCTGTGTCTCCGCGATCATTGCGGCGCTGGTGATGACGCTCATCGGGCTTCCTGCTTTCGGCGGTGGGCGGCTACCTGGTGGGACTGGTGGGCAGCTCGAACCAGCCGGTCTCCGGGCTGACGCTGGCGGCGCTGGTGGTCGCCGCGCTGGTCATGCTGGCGATCGGCGTCAAGGGGCTGGCCGGCGTGGCCGCGGTGCTGGGCGTGGCCGCGGTGGTGTGCTGCGCCTGCTGCGTTTCGGGCTCGCTGATACAGGACCTCAAGGCCGGCCACCTGCTCGGCGGCACGCCCTGGAAGATGGAAGTGATCGAGATCGTCACCGTGATCCTGCTGGCGTTCTTCCTGATGGGGCCGATCATCGTGCTGCACCAGGCGAACCTGGCGACCGGCGGCATCGGCGGGCGCGCGTTGCCGGCGCCGCAGGCCGGGCTGATGGCGCAGCTCGCCAAAGGCATCGTGGGCGGGCAGATGGCCTGGGGGCTGATCGGCATCGGCGCGGCCTTCGGCGTGGCGCTGATCTGCTGCGGCGCGGGTTCGCCCATGCTGGTTGCGGTGGGCATGTACCTGCCGTTCGAGACCGTCTCGGCCATTTTCGTGGGCGGCATCTTTCGATGGGTCACGGACACGCTGACGGCGCGCCGCTCGGCCGAGGCGCGGGCGCAGGTGGAGGAGACCGGGACGCTGCTGGCGTCGGGCCTGATCGCGGGCGAGGCCATTGTCGGCATTCTGCTGGCGGTGCTGGCGGTGCGGGAGGTGCCGCCGCTCACGCACTTCCTGATCGGCAAAGACCAGTTCGGCTTCTATCAGAATTGGGGCGGCTGGCTCAGTCTGATCGGCTTCGCGGGCGTGGCGTATGCGCTGATCGGGCTTCCGGTGCGCAAAAAAGAAACACATTGAGGGCCGCCGATGAACGCCGAGTGAACGCAGATAAGAAATCGCAAGCGGTTTATCCACGTTCATCGGCGTTTATCGACGGCCATAAAAGAGTTTGGCTATGAAACGTCATCTTGATAGCTATCGCCGCCCTGGTTGTTCCCGTGGCGGCGCAGGACTATAAGATCGCCATCGTGGGCCTCGTGCATTCGCACGTGTGGGGGCACCTGGAGACGATGGTGAAACCCGATCGGCCCGCCCGCCTGGTGGGCATCGCCGAGCCGAACCCCGCGCTGGTCGCCGAGGGTAGGAAAGCCGCGCCCGGCATCCCCTACTTCGACGACTACCGCAAGATGCTGGACGAGGTGAAGCCGGACATCGTGTGGGCGTTCGTCGAGAACAATCGCCATCTCGAAATCGTCCAGGAGTGCGCGTCGCGGAAGATCCAGGTGATGTTCGAGAAACCGCTGGCCGCGAGTTTGAAGGACGCGCTCGAGATCGAGCGGCTGGCGGCCGAGCATGGCATCCGCGTGATGACCAACTACCAGATGGTTTGGTGGCCGGCTAACTACGCCGCCAAGGCCGAGGCGGACCGGGGCACCATCGGCCAGGTGTGGCGCCTGCACGGAACGGTGGGCCACGGAGGGCCGGGCTCTGAGGGTCCGCGCAACCAGTACTTCTTCGCCTGGCTGACCGATCCGGTCCAGAACGGCGCCGGGTCGCTGGTGGATTTCGGCTGCTATAACGCGCTGTGGTCGCTGTGGTATCTGGGCCGCCCCGAGACGGTATATGCAACCGTGAATCACCTGCGTCCCCAGGTATTCCCGAAAGTGGAAGATAACGCCGACATGGTCCTCCACTACAAGGACGGCGTGGGCATCTTCGAGGCGAGTTGGGATTTACCGCGCGGCTTCCAGGAGCTCGAAGTGTACGGGCTGGGTGGCAGTCTCAACATGCGGGAGGGGAAGACCGAGTTGCGCGTCGGTAACAAGCCGCCGAGGGATCTTCTACTGAAGCCGCTCGAAGCCGATCGCGCCGACCCCGTGGCCTACATGGTCGGGCGTATGAAGGCGAACTTGCCGCTGGACGGCCTGGTGGCGCTCCCCATTAACGTCGAGGTGGTGGAGATTCTCGACGCGGCGAAGGAGTCGGTGCGGATGGGCCGGGCCGTGGCGCTGCCGCCCACCCCAGTTCAGGTACCTTCGACCAAGTGATGACCGCCGCTTAGGCGACTTGGAATTGCTAGCGGCGGTCTGGGCCTGCGCACGGATCTACAATCCACGTGTTTCGGTATTTGCCGAAGCGGTTGAGCCCTTTTAGTACGCAGGCCGGGGGACGGATCGACTTGCGGATCTGATCGAGGACAAATGCGCGCTCGGTCTCGTGCTAAGGGCTGACCAGGCACTTCGCGCCGCCGGCCACCTTGATGGGATCGCAATTGAGGACGCCGATTCCGCCCTGGCATGGTGCTTCGTACTTCTCGCGCGGCGAGTCGAAGCGAAATACCTTGAGCCCCCTACCGCCGCACCAAAAACACCGCTGTCTCGGCCATCAGGTTGGCCAGGAACGTTCCCACGCGGTGGCCCGAGGTGAAAATCTTGCGGTCCACGGTCCAGCCCTGGTTGCGGGTCAGGGTCTCGAAATCGCGGATGGTGAGGAAGTGGATATTGGGCGAGTTGTACCAGTCGTGCGGGAAGCACTTGGTGCGCGGCGCGCGGCCGTGCCACAGCATCGACAGGCGCACCGACCAGTGGCCGAAGTTCGGAAACGCCACGATGGCGTGCCGGCCCACGCGCAGCATTTCCTGAAGCACGGCCAGCGGCCGCCGCGTCTCCTGCAGCGTCTGGCTCAGGATGATGTAGTCGAACGAGGCATCCGGAAACCCGCTCAGCCCCTCGTCGATGTCGCCCTGGTAGACCGAAACGCCGCGAGCGATGGCGCGCTGCACTTTGGGCCCGTCGATCTCGATGCCGCGCCCTTCGACGTGCTTGTTCCCGGCCAGCCACTGCAGCAACTCGCCCTCGCCGCAGCCCAGGTCGAGCACGCGCGAATCCGGCTCCACCAGCTCGCCGATGATAGCGTAATCGCTGCGCCCCAGGATGTCCCGGACGAACGGTTTCCGCCGCGTCTCCGTCGAGGCTGGCATGGCCTACGCCCTCGCCTTGAAGGTGGCGGCCAGGAACCCGCGCACCACTTCGGTCTGCTCGCCCACGTCCACCAGGAACGCGTCGTGACCGTAGTTGGAAGGCAGCTCGCAGTAGGCCACGTCGCGGTTCATGCTGCGCAGCGCCTGCACCACTTCGACTAACTGGTAGCTCGGATACAGCCAGTCTGAGGTGAAGCTGATGGCCAGGAAGCGCGTGTTCCCGCTGCGGAACGCGTTGGCCAGCGACCCGCTGCCGTTGGCCAGGTCGAAGTAGTCCATGGCCTTGGTGATGTACAGATAGGAGTTGGCGTCGAAGCGGCTTGACGAACTGCGTTCCGCGGTAGCGCAGGTAGCTTTCCACTTCGAAATCCACCGAGAAGTCGAAGCCGAAGGTCTCCTTGTCGCGCAGCCGCCGCCCGAACTTCTCGCGCATCGACTCGTCGCTCATGTAGGTGATGTGGCCGACCATGCGGGCCACGGCCAGCCCGCGCGCCGGCGGGTTCGACGCGTAGTAGTCGCCCTCGTTCCAGTCCAGGTCCGCCATGATCGCCTGGCGGCCGACTTCGTTGAAGGCGATCTGCTGTGCGCTGTGCCGCGCGGTGGTGGCGATGGGGATAGCGGAAACCACGGCCTCCGGGTAGGCTGCGGCCCACTGCAGCGCCTGCATTCCGCCCATCGATCCGCCGGTCACCGCCAGCAGCCGCTCGATGCCCAGCCGCTCGATCAGCATCTTCTGGAGGCGCACCATGTCGGGGATCGTGATCACGGGGAACGCCATGGCGTAGGGCTTCCCGGTCGCCGGGTTCGGCGACGACGGGCCGGTGGTACCGCGGCATCCGCCCAGCACGTTCGAACAGACGACGAAGTATTTGTCGGTGTCGAACGCCTTCCCCGGACCGATCATGCTGTCCCACCAGCCGGGCTTTCCGTCCGTGTGCGAGATGCCGGCCGCGTGTGCGTCGCCCGTCAAGGCGTGGCAGATACAAATGGCGTTGGACCGGGCGGCGTTGAGCTCGCCGTAGGTCTCATAAGCGACCTCGACCGGGGTGAGCGTCTCGCCGCAGTCCAGCGGCAGGGATTCGAAGCATGCTGTACGGGTCTCGGCAATCATTCTCGATGGGTTTTACCATGATACCGCTCGAACGGCGACCCGCGAAGATGACCGGTAAAAGCGGGTCTACTTCGCGCGCGACTTCCTGACGGATCGCTTCGGCCTCCTCGACAGAGCGCAGGCGACAGACTCGCTCGCTTCCACCAGTTCGCGGCCGAGGTCCCGGAGATGACGGGCCCGGCGGTCTCCTGGTGGGCCTGGCGCGCGGCAGCCGGGGTTGGCGAAGCTTCGGTGAGGGCCTTGCCGTCGCAGTTACGGGCACAGGCCTCGAACAGCGCCACACGGAGCCGACAACGGAACCAGGACGTATGTCTCTGAGGCTGGCGACAACGGAATTGCGCCCCGTCTGCACTTCTGTGCACCTGCAAGCGGCGCGCGGCGCACACGGGTTAAACTGGCTGTCATAGTTGGGGGTGCTGGGGATGAAGACTCGCCGGTTGTTCCTGTTGTGCTGCGCAATTTCATGTGCGGGTGGGCTGGCGGCAGGGGCCACGCCTGACGTTCTCACCTATCACAACGACAACGCTCGCAGCGGGCAGCAGTTGAGCGAGACAATCCTCACGCCCGCGAACGTCAATGCCGCGACTTTTGGCAAGCTGTTCGTGATCCCGGTGGATGGGAAGGTGGATGCGGAGCCGCTCTATGCCGGCGGGATCGCCATCGCAGGCGGCTCTCACAATGTGCTGGTCGTCGCCACCGAGCACGACAGCGTTTACGCCTTCGATGCAGACGCCGGCTCCACGCTGTGGCACGTTTCCATGCTGCTCGCGGGCGAGACTACCTCCGACGACCGTGGCTGCGGTCAGGTCACGCCGGAAATCGGCGTAACGGCGACGCCGGTCATCGACCTTGCGGCCGGTCCCCACGGCACGGTGTATGTGGTGGCCATGAGCAAGAGCGGGGCCGGCCAATACTTCCAGCGGCTGCATGCTCTGGACCTGACCACCGGGGCGGAGCAATTCGGCGGGCCGATGGCGGTGCAGGCCACTTTCCCCGGCACGGGCGATAACAGCTCGGGCGGCTCCGTGGTCTTCGATCCCGCGCAATACAAGGACAGGCCGGGCCTGCTGCTGCTGAATGGCGCCGTATATACGGCCTGGTCGTCCCACTGCGATATTCGTCCTTACACCGGATGGATGATCGGTTACAACGAGAACACCCTGGCGCAGACGTCGGTGTTAAACGTCACTCCGAACGGCAACGAAGGCGCCTTCTGGAACGCGGGTGCCGGTCCGGCGGCCGACGCGAACGGCAACATCTTCGCTCTGGTGGGCAATGGAACCTTCGATACAACGCTTAACGCGAGCGGGTTCCCCAATCAAGGGGATTTCGGCAATTCTTTCCTGCGCATCTCCACCAGCGGTGGCCACCTGGCAGTGGCCGACTATTTCACAATGTTCAACGAGGTGGCTGAGAGCGCGGCCGATGAGGATCTCGGTTCCGGGGGCGCGCTGGTGGTTCCCGATTTGACCGATGGCTTAGGCAGAACTCGGCATCTCGCCGTGGGCGCCGGGAAGGATGCCCATATCTATGTCGCCGACCGCGACAACATGGGCAAGTTCCATCCCGCGAATAACGGCAACCTGTATCAGGACATCGGGGGCGCGCTGGGCGGGGAGGTGTTTTCGATGCCGGCGTACTTTGGCGGCGTCATTTACTACGGCGCGGTCGGCGACACGCTAAAGGCGTTTCCGTTCTCCAACGCTCTGCTCGCCTCGACCGCATCCTCCCACAGCGCAACTACGTTCGCGTACCCCGGGACCACGCCCAGCGTCTCCGCCAGCGGGACCGGCAACGGGATCGTGTGGGCGGCCGAGAACAGCAATCCCGCCGTATTGCACGCCTATAATGCCGCTAACCTCGCGATCGAACTTTACAACAGCAATCAGGCTGCGGGAGGCCGCGATCAATTTGGCACGGGCAACAAATTCATCACGCCCATGATCGCCAACGGGAGAGTCTACGTGGGGACAACCAATGGGGTGGGCGTTTTTGGGCTGCTGGGAGCCTCCGCGCCTGGTTCATTCGCTCTGTTGTCTCCCTCCAACAACGCTACGGGAGTGCCGACCAGCGCAACTCTGACGTGGGGTGCCTCTTCGGGGGCAGCCTCCTATGACGTGTACTTCGGCACGTCGTCCCGACCCGCTCTGGCGACCAACACGGCCGGCACCAGCTACGCTCCGGGGACGCTCAGCGCGGGCACGGTGTACTACTGGCAGGTTGCGGCCAAGAACAGCGGCGGCTCGACCGCTTCGGCCACCTGGTCGTTCACTACTCAGGGGTCGGCGCCGCCGGCTCCGGCGCTGATTTCGCCCGCCAACGGGGCCGCCGGGGTTTCGCTGACGCCAACGGTCAACTGGACGGCTGCGACCGGCGCCACTTCCTACGACGTTCACTTCGGGACCGTTTCCCCGCCACCGCTGGCGACCAACACGGCCGGCACCAGCTACGCTCCGGGGACGCTGAGCGCGGGGACGGTGTACTACTGGCAGGTCGTGGCCAAGAACAGCGGCGGCTCGACCGCTTCGGCCACCTGGTCGTTCACTACTCAGGGGTCGGCGCCGCCGGCTCCGGCGCTGATTTCGCCCGCCAACGGGGCCGCGGTGTTTCGCTGACGCCCACGGTCAACTGGACGGCTGCGACCGGCGCCACTTCCTACGACGTGCACTTCGGAACCGTTTCCCCGCCACCGCTGGTGACCAACACGGCCGGCACCAGCTACGCTCCGGGGACGCTCAGCGCGGGCACGGTGTACTACTGGCAGGTTGCGGCCAAGAACAGCGGCGGCTCGACCGCTTCGGCCACCTGGTCGTTCACGACGCAGGTTGCGGCGCCGGCGCTAACGGCGCCCGCTAACGGCGCGAAAGACGTCTCCCTGACGCCGACTCTGACCTGGACCGCGTCGCCGGGCGCCACCTCGTACGACGTCTACTTCGGGACGGCGGTGTCGCCGCCCTTGGTTGCCAACACGGCGGGAACCAGCTACGCACCGGGCACGCTCGCGGACGGAGCGCTGTACTTCTGGCAGGTGACGGCCAGGAACGCCAACGGCTCGAGCGCGTCCAGCCTGTGGTCGTTCACCACGCCGTTTTCACAACCGCCACCAGCGCCTTCGCAGTGGGTCCCGGTGACGCCCTGCCGCGTGGCGGATACGCGAGAGACGGAAGGTCCGTTCGGCGGTCCGAGCGTGGAGGGCGGTTCCACACGCAACTTCGCGATTCCTCAAAGCGCGTGCGGCATCCCGTCCACGGCGACGGCGTATTCTCTCAATGTGACGGTGGTGCCCACAGGGCCGCTCGCTTTCCTGACGCTCTGGCCGGCCGGCGAAGAACAGCCTTTCGTCTCCACCTTGAATTCCTTCAGTGGTTCCGTGGTGGCGAACGCGGCCATTGTGCCGGCGGGCGCGGGTGGGGCGTTGAGCGTGTATGTGACCCACTCCACCGATGTGATCCTGGATATCGACGGGTACTTCGACGCGGCGGGCACGGCCAATGCGCTGGCGTTCTATCCGGCGACGCCGTGCCGGGTGGCGGACACGCGGGGAGTCGCGGGCACCTTCGGCGGTCCCTCGATGAGCAGCGGCCAGACGCGGGATTTCCCCATCCCCCTGGGTGCATGCGCCATTCCTTCCACGGCGGGGGCGTACTCGCTGAACGTCACGGTGGTGCCCGACCCCGCGGTCCAGTATCTGGGCTACCTTTCGACGTGGCCCGCGGGGCACCCGCAGCCGCCGGTCTCGACGCTGAATTCGTGGACCGGCAAGGTGGTGGCAAACGCCGCGCTGGTTCCGGCTGGGGACGGCGGCTCAATCTCGGTGTTCGTCACCAACCCGACCGATGTGATCCTGGACGCCAACGGGTACTTCGCCACGCCGGGGGGCACGGGCGGGCTTTCGTTCTACCCTGTGACACCGTGCCGGGTGGCGGACACGCGCACCGCCTCCGGACCGTTCGGCGGGCCGGCCATGCAGGCCCGAGAGACGCGCGCGTTTGCGATTCCGGCGAGCGGCTGCTCCATCCCGGCCACGGCCGCGGCGTATTCGCTGAACGTCACGGCGGTGCCGGACGGGCTGCTGCAGTACTTGACGGCGTGGCCGGCCGGATCGGCGCAACCGCTCGTTTCCACGTTGAACTCGTGGGACGGCAGTGTGGTGGCGAACGGGGCCATCGTTCCGGCTGGACCGGACGGCGCCATCGACATTTTCGTCACGGACCCGACGGATCTGATCCTGGACATCAATGGCTATTTCGCGCCGTAGCGGCTATCCGTTCGTCCGCCTGCTGACGCGCGCGGTTCGGTGCTGGAACGCTAGACCTCGAGCTTCCAGGGGGCCCGGTACTTCTCGTGCAACATGGGTCTGGCGGCCTCTTGCGCGACGGTCCAGTCGCTCTCGTCCCAATCCAGCCGGACTTTCGAACGCATGGCCACGTTGGCCAGGATGCAGACCGACGACGAACGCACGCAGGTCTCGATTTCGCTCATCGGCTTCTGGCGGCTTCGGATGCACTGCAGCCAGTTCTGCCAGTGGGGAACGTTCATCTCGCTGCATCTCGGGGTCGTCTTCCCAAACGGTGGCGCCCTTCGAGCGGTCGTTCGGAATCAGCCGGCACATGGATCGGTTGACGAAGATGGTGGCGTCCGTACCGTGGATCACCGTGCCCGCGCCCTGGTTCATGCCGAACATCGGCAGCGGATTGCAGGTTCGACTTTCGTAGCTGGCCAGGAACTTCGGATACAGGAAGGTCGCCAGCATCGTGTCCGGAGTCTCGGTATTGTCCGTGACGTAGAACTTGCTACCCAGGGCATCGACGGTCGTGGGCATCGCCTCGTCGAAACACTGGAGCAGGGGATCGATGAGGTGAACGCCCCAGTCGGTCATTGCGCCGCCCGCATAGTCCCAGAAGTAGCGGAAGGTCGGAAAACGGGTGGTCTTCACGCCCCAGCGGTTCGCGTTGAACGGAACGGCGGGCGCGGGTCCGAGCCACATATCCCAATCCAGGTCGCTCGGCGGGGTGCTGTCCGGCGGATTGCCCCATCCGGCCTTCGGGGTGACGGCGCTCTGAAAGGCATGGCAGAAGGTGACGTCGCCGGGGGCGCCTTCCTTAACCAGTTCGGCGGCCTTCTTGAAATAGCCGCCGGAGCGCTGCATGGTGCCGGCCTGGACGATGCGGTTGTACTTGCGCGCCGCCTGCACCATCTTGCGGCCTTCGTCGACGTACACGCAGGCGGGCTTCTCGACGTACACGTCCTTGCCGGCCTTGCAGGCCTCGACGGCCATGTAGGCGTGCCAGTGGTCGGGCGTCGAGATGCAGACGGCGTCGATCGACTTGTCGGACAGAATGTCGCGGAAGTCCTTCACCACTTTCGGCTGGAATCCGCCCTTGCGCGCCGCCGCTTCCGCGCGCTCGGCGTGCGGCTGGTAGACGTCGCAGATAGCGGCCGGAACCAGGCCGGCAACCTTCATCGAATAACCGAGGTTCTCCGATCCCATGGCGCCGAGGCCGATGAACCCGACCGCGACGCGGTCATTGGCGCCTTTCACGTTGCCCGTGAAAAGCGACGTGGCGAACGCCGCGCTTGCGGCCGTGAGCACATCCCGCCGGGAACTATTCATGATTTCCTCCTGACAACCGAAACCTGAATTATACGCCCAGGGTTGGCGGACCCTACGGTGGGGGAGGGACTCCAGAGGGACTTGCAGAAATCGCACTACCGCCGCGGAAGGGACAAGCTGAAGCATGTCCTACACGGCGCATCAACGGTTTACGGCCCCACGTGGGGCATGCTTCAGCTTGCCCAGCGATTTCTGCAAGTCCCTCTGGAGAGCCGTTCCACTCTGAGCGGCATTATTGCCGCCGATGCGTTGGCTACAATAGGCTGCGTGGCTGACGAGCGCACGGATCGCGGGCGGACGCTGGCGAAGGTCGCCATGTTTTCGGGCTTAACGGATTCGGAGCTGCAATTCCTGGCGGAACGCGCGGTGCCGCGCCAGTTCGCTCCCGGAGAAGTGGTTTTCTGCGAGGGCGAGCCGTGCGCGGGGTTGTATGTCGTGGAGCGCGGGAATATCCGCATCTTCAAGAGTTCGTCGGGCGGCCGCGAGCAGGTGCTCAGCATTGACGGTCCGGGCAGTTCCGTCGCCGAGGTGCCGCTCTTCGATGGTGGCAGCTACCCGGCCTCGGGAGCCGCGGTTGACCATGCCACGCTGCTCTTTGTCGGGAAGCAGGATTTCCAGGCTCTTTGTTTAGCGCACCCCGAAGTCGCTCTCAAAGTTCTGCGCGTCGTGGGCGCGCGCCTGCGGCGGCTGGTGGGGATTATCGAAGAGCTTTCCTTCACCACCGTGCGCCACCGCCTGGCATCCTTCCTGCTGCGCCTCGCCCAGCGGGAGGGAACGGCGTCGGCCGCCGGCGTCGAATTCTTGCTGCCGGGCAGCAACCAGGAACTGGCGGCGCAACTGGGGACCGTCCGCGAGCTGGTTTCCCGCAATCTCTCCCGCTTGCAGGCGGAAGGGCTGGTCAAACTGGAAGGACGGCGCGCCGTGATCCCCGATCTGAAGGCCTTCGAAGCCGAACTGGACCCCGCCGAATAGGCTGCGGCCGCTGTGACAAAAGTCATAGGCTAGCCACGCCCACCCGCCTTACCCTGGATACATCGAGGAGAAAACCATGAGTGTTACGACAGAAAAGACGGTAGGCGAACTGGCGCTGGAGATCCCGGGCGCAACCCGCGTGTTTGAAAAACTGGGCATCGACTACTGCTGCGGCGGTGGACGGACTCTCGAACAGGCGTGTAGCGCAGCCCATGTATCTATCGACCAGGCAGAGGGCTCACTGGCGGAGGCGAGCCGTGTCGCGTCCGCCACGCCGCCACCCCGTGACTGGCAGGCCGAGCCTCTTTCCGAGTTGCTCGCCCATATAAAGAGCACGCACCACGCCTACACGCGCGAGGAAATCGCCCGCCTGGGACCGCTGTTCGACAAGGTGTGCTCGGTTCACGGCAAGAACCACTCCGAGTTGCTGCGCCTGCGCGAGATTTTCAACGGCCTCGCCGAAGAACTCACGATCCACCTGATGAAGGAGGAGATGGTTCTCTTCCCGTACATCCTTCGCATGGAAGAGGCCGTGGTGGCGAAGGAACCCGTGCTGCCGCCTCCTTTCGGCAGTGTGCGCAATCCGGTTGCGATGATGATGCGCGAGCACGATGGCGCCGGCAGCGCGCTACGAGACATGCGCCAGATCGGCAATGGATATGCCGCGCCGCCCGATGCCTGCATCAGCTTCCAGACGCTCTACCAGGCGCTGGCGGCCTTGGAAGCCGACTTGCACCAGCACATCCATCTCGAGAACAACGTGCTCTTCCCGCGGGCGATCGAGATGGAACGGGCCCACTGAGGGGCTCCGCCGTCGACCCACTGGAGGGGCGCTGTTCCCTAGAAAGGCATCCAGCGCCGTGGATCGCTCTGGGGATGGTAATGGCCAGTCCAGGCAAGGCGTGGAAGAACGGCCCGCTCGCGCTCGCGTTCTAGAGACACCAATGGGTTCTGTTGCCGCACCGACGATCAAGATTCGCAAGAAGCTGGTGAAGCGCGCCGCCAAGGACCGTTCGCAAACGTTGCGGCGCGCATTCCAGCTTGCCTTCCTGGCGCTTAATGTCTGGATCGGCGTCGAGTTCTATCTCTTCGTCCGCTACCACGAAACCGGCGGCCGCTCGGTGTACGCCGTCCGTCCGCCGGGCGTCGAAGGGTGGCTGCCGATCGCCTCTCTGATGAATCTCAAGGTCCTGCTGATGTCCGGCAGCGTGCCTGCGATCCACCCTGCCGGGATGTTTCTGCTGATCGCCTTTCTGGCTGCGTCGTGGATCTTTCGCAAGAGCTTCTGCGGGTGGCTGTGCCCGGTGGGAACCGTCTCGGAGTACTTGTGGCGCCTGGGCCGCCGCACTTTCGGGCGCAATTTTCGCTTGCCACGCCGCGCGGACATCGCTCTCCGCAGCCTGAAGTACGTTCTTCTGGGCCTCTTTCTCTACGCGGTCGGCTCGATGCCGCTCCCCGCGATTCGCGCTTTTCTCGGCGGCCCATACGGGTTGGTGGATGACGTGAAGATGCTCAACTTCTTCCGCTTCCTGGGCGTGGCGGGCTTCGTCGTCATCGCCATCCTGGCGATCGCGTCGGTCTTCATCCAGAACTTCTGGTGCCGCTATCTTTGCCCCTACGGCGCGCTGATGGGATTCGCCGCGCTGGCCGGCCCTTTGCGCATCCGGCGCGACCCCAGCCGGTGTATCGATTGCGCGAAGTGCGCCAAGGCGTGCCCGTCCGCGTTGCCTGTGGATCGGTTGATCACGATCCGTTCCGCGGAGTGTACGGGTTGCCTGGAGTGCGTTGCCGCTTGTCCCGCGGCCGGCGCGCTGTGCTTCTCGGCTCCGCGCGCCAAACCAGTGCCGGCGTGGGCCGTGGCCGCTGGAATCGCCGTGCTATTCCTGGGCATCTGCGGATACGCCCGCCTGACCGGTCATTGGCACACCAATCTGCCTGCCAGAGCGTACTTCGAGTTGATCCAGCACGCCAACGAGTTCACGCATCCGTAAAGGGAAGGCAGGCTCGGTGGAATCGAGCCTGCCCGTCACACCGGCTGTCCCTCCGAAGCGATTGCACCCGCCCGGGAGACGTCCAGCACTTCCTGCCGCCCGGCCTACTTGGCGTTCGACGCCACTTCGACCACCGGTTTCGAAAAGCGCGAGTCCTCGAGCTTCGGATTGACGACCACCTTCTCGACGACGATCTTCTCTACCGGGACGGGAGGGTCCTTGAGCCCCAGCGCGGTATGGCCAACCGGCAGGACCTTAGTTTCGAGAGCGAACGGAATCTGAAGGCCGCTAACCGCCCGGTAGTCGCGGAAGTAGACTTCCACGGGATGGTAAACGCCGTCGAGCCGCCTCGGCTGACCCTCAATTTTCGCTTCCAGGAAGGTGCGCGCGTCGATCCACACATGGATCGACTCCCCGCTCTTCATGGTCAGCTTGAGCTTATAGGTGTCACGATCCTCGACCTTCTCCATGCCGTCCAGCTCGATCTTGGTGCCCTTGGCCGCATAGTCGACCAGGGGGCCATCCAGTTCCGCCTGCATCGACGCCATCTTCATTTCCTCCGCCGTGTAAGGCTCCACCACGCGACGGTTCAGGAAGGGCCTCAACTTCCAGCCCTGAGCTCCGTCGAACACCTGGAGCGCGGTCTGGCCGTTGAACTGCAACTCAAACCGCATCTTGCGGGGGCGCTTCAGTTCCATGACAAACGGCAGGTCAACCTCTTCGACCGGCCGCGTAACAACCGCCGGCTGGACGGGCCGGCTGGACCTTCGCTCCGCGCCGGGAACGGGGAGAGCTGCCCTCTGATTCCCTCCGGCGCCCAGTTTCCCTTCCAACGACATGGTTTGAACCGCCCGCCAGGCCTGCAGGCCGCCTCGGGCCGCGACATTCTTCTCCACGATCTCGGCAGCGGAGAGCTTGGCTCCCGATGCAGGAACATCCGCTGCCGCGGCGAACGAAACGGCAAACGCCAGGCAAGCGCCAATCATCAGTGACTGTCGGAACATATGTGCGTCCTCGCTAGGAAGTCTTTGTCTCTGCCCGGACAACGATAAGGCCGAACCCGCGCGTCAAGCTCCAGGCACTGCTTGCGCCAGCTACGAACTGATGGAAAACCAGCGCTATTCCACCACGAGTCCGTCGGCTCGAAATTGCCCGATCACCACGCTAACGCGGTCGCCGGGTTTCACCAGGCGGCCCTTGTTCGAGAAAGCCATCCAATAGGACCTGCCCGCGGCAGGCGCGGAACTCTGGCGCAGCTTCCCGACCTTCTCCATCTGCGGGACCACGAGTTTGACTCGCGCCCGCGGGCAGATCATTTCGGGCTCGGACTTCTTGTCGTTGAGCGCCTGGGCCTTGTCCGGATCGAGGACGCGGTAGGCAAAGCGAATGAGCTCGCCTTGCTCCGTCGCCTTGACGCTGAGCGAGTCAACTCCCCAGATTTGTCCGTAGTAGAGAGTAGCTCGCCTCGAGAACCGGCTGGGCTGATAACGGACCGCAGTCGCTTTCGGCGCGGGCTTGGGAGCCGGGGCAGCCGACTGCGCCGCTGCCGGCAAAACAGAAATGCTGCTGGCGAGAACCCCCGCCAGCAGCGCTTGCTTTGACAGAATCGTTGTTCGAATCATGTAGTCTCTCTTCGAAGGTACGGGCCGGACATCCGTGTTCGAATGTCCGGCCCTCCTCCGCGGGCTGTTTACTGAACCGTGAACGTTACGGCCGCGTTGATGGGGGTTGTTCCGCCAGGCGTTACTACCCTGACGCTCCTCGCGGTATGTGCCGCGCCATTGGTGATCGCAAAGTTCGCCGTGAGCTGGGTGCCACCGGCAGTCACGGAGATCCCGCTGGCGGTGATACCCGCTCCCGCGGTCACTGACGTGGCTCCGGTCAGGTTCGTGCCTGTGATGGTCACCGGAACGGTAGTGTTGTGCAAGCCCGCCGTCGGGCTGATAGAGGCCACCGTCGGCCCCTGGACCGTGAACGCCCCGGCCAAGACGGCGTTTCCGCCCGGCGTGGCCACCGTGACGTTCCTGGCGGTGAGGCCGGCGGTCGCTGTAATTGTGAAGGTCGCCGTGACCGTGGTGTCGTTGACCACGGTAACCCCGCTGGCAGTGACGCCGGTGCCGGAGACGGTTACCGCCGTCGCACCGGTCAGCCCGACGCCGGTAAGAGTCACCGGAACGGAAGTGCCGCGGACGCCCGTGTTGGGCGAGACCGAAGTAAGCGTCGGAGCACTCACCGTAAAGGTCACGGCGTTGGTGGTTCCGATCGGCGCAACCACCGTGACGTTCCTGGCCGTCAGTCCGGCGGTCGCCGTGATGGTGAAGCTCGCCGTGACCGTGGTGTCGTTGACCACGGTAACTCCGCTGGCTGTGACGCCGGCACCGGAGACGTTCACTGCCGTCGCGCCGGTCAGTCCGACGCCGGTAAGGGTCACCGGAACGGTGGTGCCGCGCCGGCCCGCGTTGGGCGAGATCGAAGACAGACTCGGGCCGACCACCGTGAACGCCGCGTTCAGGGTGCTGCTGCCGCCCGAGGTAGTGATGGTCACATTCCGGGCGGTCAGGCCGGCCGTGGCCGCGATTGTGAAGGTTGCCGTGACCGTAGTGTTGTTGGTCACGGTAATGCCGCTGACGGTGACGCCGGCGCCGGACACCGCGACTGCCGTGGTGCCGGTCAGGTTAGTGCCGGTAAGGGTCACTGCAACGGCGGAGCCGCGCACGCCCGTGTTGGGACTGACCGCGGTCAGCGTCGGAGCGGGGTTGGATCCCTGGGACTCCACCGCGCCGAAGTCAGTCCGGCCCGGAACGGCGGGATCCGGCCTGGGGTTGCCGAAGAAGTCAGTGGTCGGAACCACCGAAGTTCCGGGAATCGCTTCCGGGTACGGAATCGCGTCGATTGCCGGCGAGCCGGGCGCCAGCGCGTAGTTGCCGAGCGCGGCGCCGGTAACCGGATGGGTCAGCGACAGCGGGCCCCAGCTGATGTTGATCCAGTTGTTGCCCTCGTCCACCGTCGCGGCCGGCGTCAGGTTGAAGATCGGGTTGGGCACGGTGGCATCCGAGATGCCCGGAGGCACCTGGTAGCCCATCGTTCCCAAACTCCGGCGGAACTCGCGAGCCGTTGCAGTACTGGCTGACAGACGGCCGGGTTGGCTCCGCTGTTGTGCAGGCTGGCGGTGGCATAGTCCGCCTGCGTCCGTCAGCACCGAGTACGTCGGGGCGAGCGTGACGCCTGAGGCGTGGTTGCTCGGCCCGGTGTCGCCGCGCACGCCGATGTCCCAGTAGCTGGCAGCGGCGCAGGCGCCGGTGCCCCCGGTGACGAGAACGCCGTCGACGTTCGCTGTCGTGGCGTCCGCCTGGGGCTGGCTCGGCGCTTGCGTCGTGGTGAACGCGTTATACAGCGCGACCACGTTCTGCTGGTTCAGCGTTCCCGTACCGAGGGGCCCACGCCGATGTAGAACGCGCGGTTCTGCCAGAACACGTTGTTGTCCAGCATCGGGTACGAGACCGTCCGGCACGTCTCCATTGCTGGCGGTTCCGCCCGGCGCGAAGTGGCCCGCAGGGCAGGTGACCGTCGCGGGCAGGTTCGCGGTCAGGACCGCGGCTGTTCTGGATGGTCACCAGGCCGGCGGGCTGAGGCGCACGACGTGGTGCCGCAGTTGGTGGTGCACTGGGGTCCCTGCGACGCTGGCCAGCGGAGCGCCAAGAGTGTTGAAGAGCACTCCCGACGAGGCGGTGGTGTCGTTGGAAACGATCGTGTTGTTGATGATGTTCACCGCCAGCGCATCCTGCAGCGACACGCCGGCGCCATCCCAGCCGGCAACGTTGTTGGCGATGATGTTGTTGGTGACGTTGACCGTGTACCACCGCGCCGGAGTCGTGGGGAAGCGACACGACATCCGTGCCGTTGACGTCCTGGAAGCGCATGCCGCCGCCGCTGCCGCTTTCGGCGCGCGTTGCCCATGATCAGGTTGGCGTTGATCACCAGGCCGGGACCGGTGCCGTCGCTCGGCCCAACCGCGCCAGGAGCCGAAACGCAATCCTGGTCGGTCGTGGCGCCGCAGGTAGGATCGACGTCGGGCGCGCCCATGATCGAGATGCCGCCGCCGTTGGTCGGCGATGGTCGGGTTGGTGCTCTGGTTGAACAGGATCGAGTTGTGCTCGATGTCGCCGTTGTAGCTGAACCCGATGTGAGCGACGCCGCCGCCGTCACCGGTGCTCAGGTTGCCGCACACCCAGTTGTAGTTGAACTTGTAGTAGTCGGCGCCGGTGCAGAAGGTGACGCCGCCCGCCCCCGCCGGCGTGGCCGAGAACAATTCGTCGCCGGTGGAGGAGTTCAACGTGACCGCGTTGTGGTGGACGTTGACGTTCAGGTCGAAGCAGTACGGCAGCTGCAGATTCGCGACGTTGCTGGTCTGGCAGGAGCCCGGATCCGCGTTGACTACGCCGGCGCCTCCCAGGTACGCGGCGGGATATTCGCCCTGGCCGACGTTGATGCCGCCCGACAGCGTTCCGGGTTGTTGTAGACCCGGTTGTTGGCGATTTGCAGGTTATGCCCCCAGGCGTGGACGAAGATGCCGCCGCCGCCCTGGGAACTGTTGGTGATGCCCAAGCCGTCGATGCTCGACGGGTTGCACCAGAAGTTGCTCGGGAACGGATTGTGAGCGGTAGCGGTATTCGGCCCGCAACCGTGAGCCGCGTTGGTGGTGCCGTCAAGCAGCGTGGTGCCGGTCGGGAACGTGTCGGCCGCGAACGGATTCGACCGGGGAAGTTCACGCCCTTCGACAGGACCGTGATCGCCGGCGCCTTCATAGCGCCCATCAGGGTCGGCTCCTGCAACAGCTCGGCCAGGTTGCCGTTGAGCGTGGCATCCCAGCCGACCGTGGCTTCGAGCGGCAGCCGATCGACCTGCGGATCTGGTCGGCCGGTGCAGAGTCGAAGCCGGTCCGAGCCGGCGTCCGCAATCGACGGATTGTACCCGTTGATGGGCGTGCCGTTGAGCGCCAAGCCGAACAGGCAGATCGACCTGCTGGCGCCAGGGATCCAGCTTGCCCGCGGGATGGGTATTGGCGTTGATGACGCTGGAGGCCGCGCCGACGCCTTGCAGCCGGACCGGCTTCCACATCAGCAACATTTCGTTGTAGATGCCGGGAGGAACGATGATCAGGTCGCCCGGCTTGGCGGCGTCGATCGCAGCCTGAATCGGTTGCCGAGGCGGTGACGTGGGTCGGAGCCTTGCCGCCGATGGTGACGGTCACGGTGTCGATCGACTGTTTGCCGTTGGCGGCCGTGATGACCAGTTCGCCGCACTGCGCGGTCGAGCCGCCGTACTGCGACTTGCTGCTGGACGCAGGCAGTCCGGCACGCCGCGTGGGCACGGTGCCGGTGATGGTCGCGTCGCTCCAGCTCACACCGGTAAGCGGATGAGCGACGCCATCGCTGCCGACAGGGCTACGGTTCCCTGCCGCGCTGCCAAAGCCATAGTGGCGGGTGATGGTCTTCTGGTTGTACGGAGCCGTCGTGGCCGAGGCCCGGAGTACCCATAGTTGGTCACGATCTGGTCGCCCAGCGCGTGATCGTGAGGGTGTGGCCGGCCGCGCTCACCCACGGTCCGACTCCGTCGCCATCCACTTCGCTGATCGCCGGCGTGGCATCCGGGTAGGCGCAGTCGGGATTGTTGTACCCGCGCCGCGAAGGCGGACGTGGGCACCACCGGCGTATCCATGTACTGCGTCTGTCCCGGCATGAACGGCATCTCGTAGCAGAACTGGCTGTAGCTGCGGGTTGAACAAGCGGATCGGTGATCAGCTCCGCCGGGCCGGATCGGCCCGGATCGTTCATGCACGTGACCATCATCGTGGGCGCATACCCGGTCGGGTTGGGCGGGTTGACTTCCCAGGTCGAGTAAGTCAAGCCGTTGTAGGCGCCCCACTGGTCGGCATAGACGCGGGAGATTTCGTTGCCGGCCCAGTCCTTGATCGATACGGCAGGTTGGCCGGCGAGAACTTCTCGCCGAACTGCGGCGAGAACGGATCGAATTCCGAGGTGAAGTCGTCCGTGATCACGCCGGTGAAGTGGGCGGCGGCGTGGGTCGAGGTGAAGATGTAGAACTTCGCCAGCGCCGACATCTGGTCATCCAGCGTGACTTCCTTGCGGTCGCACAGATTGCGGGTAGCTCCGGCGAACGGCGCGACTTCTGCGGACCGCGGGAACAGGCTGATGTAGTCGGGAACGACGCGCGCCTGCGCCCACGCACGGCCAGAAGGTCTCCACGCTTCCCGTGTCGCCCTCGTGGCTGGGCAGATGCGATCCTTCCCAGACTCTGGGTCGGATTCTGCGGGTTGTTGGCGTTGTAGCGTCGGCGCCGACGGCGGCCTGGTCGGGCAGGATGAAGATGTTGCCCAAGCCGCCGAACTGCTGCGTCACCGGCGCAATGTAAGTTGTCGCCGATCAGGATGTTCTTGTCCTCTTCCTTCACCAGTTCGTAGCCCGGAGGCACAACCACTTCCACTACGTACTTGCCGGCGGGCAGCATGGGCGTGCCGATACCGGTCGGGATCGGTCGCGTCGGGATTCGGCATGCAGATCGTGCAGTTGGTGCCGGTCGGCTTTCCGGTCGTCGGATCCATGCGCGGTGACGCTGGGGAACTGGTACATGCCGTCGTAAGGCGCCGGCTGGAGCTGGTTCCAGTTGTGCATGCCGTCATAGCACTTGAACTGGGAGTTGTTCGGCAGAGTGTGGACCGGGGTGCCGCCGTTGTTGTACAAGTCCAGGTAGTTCGGCTGGTTGTACAGCGTGAAGAAGAACAGATCGGCTGGTGTCCTGGCCCGGGCAGTTCATGTTGGGAACGCCGTCGGACCGGAAGCCCTGCGCCCAATCGTCCCAACTGCTGGTCTTGGTGGTGTCGACCAGCGTGAGGGTCGGGGTCACGCCATCCGCCGCCGTCCCCTCCTGGTAGAGGTTGATGGTGACGTTCGGAACCAGCGGCTCCCAACTGAGTTGCAGGAGCAGCTGCGGGTCGTCAAACGGACGGGTGGAGGCATAGACGACGTGGCCGTGGATGCCGCCGTTCTCGCCGGGCGCGAAGGGCTTCTTGCCGAATTCGAGGAAAGAGTTCTGGCCCGAGAAGCCCTGCCAGCCCTCGGTCAGAACCCAGGGCGGATCGATGCGGCCGGTGGAACCGCCCGGACCGCCGCCGGTCGGGCCATTCGCGATCGAGCAGCCGGTGCAGTCCGCATTGGCGCAATAGACCGCGCCCGGCACCCGCAGGTTCGGCGGGCAGCGGAGACCTGCTTCGTGCGTGTTGGCCATGATTGCGCCGATGGTGGAACTTCCGCACGCCGGCCGTCGTGGCCGCCGCAGGCGTGCCGTCGGCCGGACCGCCCGCGTCGTAGACCACGTGCGTTCCGGTGTTCTTGTAACGGGTGGTATCCGTTTCCACCACGTACCAGCTGAACAGCGGGAACACCTCGTTGAAGCCGGCGTTGCCGTTCAGGTCGGTGCTGTTGAAGTTGGAGAAGCTGCCGTCGCGGAACCGGATGTTGGTCGGCACCAACGTGAGTCCGGCCTCACCCGGATCTGCGAACGCCATTGCCGTTCGTGTCGAAGAAGGTGCGTGGTGTAGATGTTCGCCTGCCACTGGTTCATGGCGATCTCGCCCAGGTCGGTGGTGCTGCCGCCGGACAGCCGCACGGGCGTCGAAAGGCCGTCCACCAGCATGTCGTTCCACTGGTCGAAGATGGTGATTCTCCAGTCGCCGTCGGGAAGACCGGTGAGGGTGAAGTTCCCGTCGGCGTTGCACTTGGTGAACGCGAAGTCTTCGCCGTCCGGATCTCCGAAGCTCACGTAGCACTGGGTGAAGGCGAAGCTGTCGTGGGTGCCGCTGCTGTAGAGCCTCTCATCCGGCGTGCGGCTCATGCGCTCGGTCGGTGACCTGGCCGGTCACGGTGTTGGTGCAGTTGGTGCCCGTGATGTTCGGGTCGGTGCCGTTGCAGACCGCCTCGCTGGCGGCTGTTGATGATCTTGGGGTTGGCGAAGCCGATGGAGACGTGGTATCCCGCCGGCCCGTACTCCTGGAAGTAGGCTCGGCTCGCCGACCCGGAGGAACGAATCGTGGGCCTTCTGGCCGTCCAGGGTGTTGGTCTGCAGCCACTCTTCCCCTCTGCGCAATGCGGTCGGCCGCCGGCGTGGCAACCACGCCGTACCTTCCCGGCATCAGGTTGGCAACCACGGCCTGGCCCGCCAGCGGCGACAGCGTCGTGCCGTCCGATTCGTACTTCGGGCAGGTGACGATCATGCCGGTGATGCCTGCCTGGGTCGCATCCGTTGGTCAGCCTGGCTTCGAGATCGGGCAGGCGTCCTTGCCGGTGGCCGGATCGATGGTTCCCGCCAGGCTGTTCGACAACGGCATGTTGAACATGTCGTAGGTCATCTGGCCGGTAGCGTCGCCGGTGCCGCCGGCATCGTCAAAGAGGGTGATGTTGAACCCTCCCAGGCCGGGCTCGTTGGGCGCCAGCACGTCGACGCCGCCGCCGCCATCCTGCTCGCCGTTGAGCGGGAAGTCGTCCTCGAACACAAACACCGAGAGTTTCGCCGTGTGGAACGGAGTGGGCTCCACCAGCACGGTGACGGCCGTCTGCCCGGCGGCGATCGGCGCGCCGCCCATGCCGTGGCCGACGCCAGTGGATTGCGGGTCTGAGCGCGTCGGCGCCGTCGCCCGGAAGTACCGAGATGTAGTAGCGCTTGGTCGGGTCCAGATGGACCTGGCTGGGATCGACGGGAGTCTGTTGAGAGGCATCGGTCCTGCAAACGCCGTTGCCGACGTCGCAGACCGCCGCCGGCGCCGAGGAGGGTCTGGCCCGCCTCGCAGGAAACCGTCCCGACGCAGCCCGTCGCCACCACCGGCATGTAGCTGGTGTGGAAGTTGGTTCCAAAGGTCGGGAACGTATCGGCAGCTGCCGCCGGTGTTCGTCGTGTTGGTCGGGTCGACGTAGAAGGTGCGGTCTTCCTCGATGATCCAGCGATAGTCGGTGATGCGCGGTCGTCTTGTCGTTGCCGTCCATCACCGTCACCGCAAGATTGCTGCGCCGCCGGGAAGATCAGGGTCACGGTCGCGGTTGAGGCGCTGAGCGTATCCCCTGCGAGTTCTGCGCCTTGTAGGTGAAGCTGTACGTGCCCGGGCTGGCAACGGACGCGTTGAACCCGCCGTTCGCATCCACCGTAACCGTCAGGCCCGAACTCGGCGAAACGGTCGACGTGGCAACCGTGAGAGGATAGCCCGCGCCGTCTTTGTCAACCGACAGGACGCCGGGGGACTTGATGCTCAGGGCCGTGGCCACGTTCGACGTGTAGGTGATGTTGTTCACCAGGATGCCGCTGGCCGCCTCCAAGCGCCGCCGCGCCCAGAGTCACCGTGGCGGTCAGCCCCGAGGAGCACACTGCCGCCGTGACGGTGCCGTTGGCGCAGTAGGTGAACGAATCCGAGGTGGCCGTCCCGCTGGGAACGTAAGTGAACGTGCCGTTCGCGTTGAGAGTCACCGTGCCGTTGGCCGGCGGTGAGAGCAGCGTGACGCCGTAGACATTGACGTCGTTGGCGATCACGCCTTTGGCCGGATCCGACAACGGTGAGCGTCTGACCCGCAACCACGGAGTTGTAGGTGTCCGGGTTGGCCAGCGCGCCGCCCAGCGCGGGGGCGGCCGGAAGCCCACGCGCCATTGACGCCGATGTAAGCCAGCATGCCGGCGTCGCGCGCGGTGGCGTTGCCGGACAGGCTCAACTCGCGGTCGTAAATCGGAAGAGCGCGGTGCGCGCCGGGCGGCGCGGCGCGTTGATCATCACGTCGTAGGTCTTGCCCGCGGCCATGAATACTTCGCTCTGCACGCGGGGAACGCCCGGGCAGGGGTTGCCGTCTTCCGCGATCAGCGAGAAGCCCGAACGGTAGCCGTAGCCGGCCGCCGTTCCCGTGGTTGCGATCCGACGATCGAAGGCACGTGCATGCGCAGGCCGGCATTCACCAGGCGCACCAGGATCTTCCCGGTCAGGGGTATGCCCGTGGCAGGTGTGGTCGGGAACAGCGAAGCCGAGGCGCTGGTCTTGTTGAACGCAACTCCGTTGATGAGGTAGTACAGCGGCGTGTAGTTCACCGCCGGCGGATAGCATTGATGGTAGGTAGCCGAGGTGGGATTGCCGCAGCCGCCTGGCTGGCCGGACCACACCATGGTCTCGCTGAAGCCCGCGGTGTTGACCGCGGTGTCGACGGCGTTGTTCTGCACCGGGTCGATTTCACTGAAAAGCAGCGGAACTTCCGCGTTGTAGGTCACCGCGGGAGTGCTTCCCACCGCCGGATAGGCGGTTCCTGCGGTCGTCCCTACCGGAGCCGTGGTCACCACCACCATTCCGTACAGGCCCATGGGGCCCTGGATGGACGGGTGGGTGCCGGACTCAAGCAGGTAGGTGCCAGGCCGTGGGGCCGTCCAGGTCAGCGGGGTTGTCGCTCCCGCCGCCACTTCCGTGGCGAACGACTGCACGCGCGGCCCCTGCGTCGGCGGCGTACCCTTCGTGGTGGAGTCCACGATGGGCCATGTGACGGACTGGGCGTTGGAGTGGTTCGGGGGCGCGGTGGTGGTCCGCTGCGAGACGTCTCCGAGGCCGCCGCCTAACTGGCCCACGATCACCAGCGAAGTGGGCACGCTAGTGGTGCCGAACGTGAGGTTGTTGGTCAGGTTGATCTGCAGGTCCTCTCCCGTGGGAACCGTAATCACGACGGGGGACCAGCCGGATCGCGGCCGTGATTCAACGCGGCGCAGGTTGCGGTGGAGCCGGTCGACGGCCGCGCCGCAACTGTAGCCCCACATCGGCACCGCCGAGCCATCGGGCAGGGTCACGGTGGATCGGCCCAGCAGTCAGATTGACCTGCTGCTGGCCCAGAGCCACAACCGCCCCGACGAGAAGAACACTGGCTACTCGTACCGCGGCCTTCAGAGTGTGCTTTGAAATCGTTCGTTCGCATCGTCTTCTGTCTTCTCGTCGTCAGTTGGACTCGTCAATCACGAATTCCCGGGAATCGACCAGCATCATCATCAGCATTCCGCCGGGGAAGATATTGTTGGTGGTGATCTCGCGCTCGTTGTGCGAGTGCCACATGAACGCAAAGCCAGCCTCGCCGCTGGGCGAGTTCGCGACCGTGCCGGAGGGCGGCGTGGTGCCGGTGGCGCCCACCGCGCGGACGGTCGCATCCGGGCCCAGATAGGGGCTGCCGCCGTACCAGGCGCCGTTGGTCAGGATGTTCGGATCGGGCAGAGTCGCGGGACCGCCACCGGCGACGTCGCCGAACGGAGCGGCCTGAAGCGGCTTGTTGTGGTCCTGGCACCACTCGTAGTAGTTGATCGCCGTGGGGGCGCCGGTGTTGTAGCCGTTGGCATCCGGAGTGCACGGGAGCTTGGCGAGCGGGTCGCTGGAGCTGGGATTGTGACCGTACATATCCCAGTTCAGGCCCCTGCCGGTGAAGTAGAAGATCCCGTCGATGGCCAGCCCCGGAGTCGTCGTGGTGGTGAACAGCAGCGGGCCCGGCGAGCATGGTCGGATCGGTCGCGCTGAGAATCAGGTTCCCGTCGCGCGCCAGGATGCGCACATGGTTGGCGTGCTCGTGGAACGGATGCTGCCACCGGCCCTGGCCGATGACGCGCAGCAGCACCAGCTCGCCCGGATGCATGTGAGGATCGCCGTTGTAGGGCTGGTGCGGATACTGGGTGCGCATAGTTGGGGTCCATGTCGTCGGGCATCGAGCGCCCGTTGATCATGAAGTACGCGGGATGGTAGGGCTCGGTGGGAACGTTCAGACTGCATCCCGCGGCCCCGGCCGTGCAGCCGGCCATGAGCCGTTGACCTGCGCCAACGCCTGGGTGTGGATGTTGGGATCCATCTCGGAGAACTGGAACAGGTATTCCCGGTCGTAGCAGGTCTTGGGGTGGTCGTAGGCGGCCGCCGCCAGCCGGAAATCCGATTCGCCCCAGTGCGCTTCCGCCGTCAGGTTGTTCGCGGCGTGCAGTGCCGCTGGTGCAGACGGCCGGGACTGCGTTCGGGAGCACGATGATGGCGCCGTACAGTCCCATCTCGACCTGCAGGTCGCCCTGCGTTCCGCTGTAATAGGCGCGCGTTCCGGGCGACGAGGCGATGAACGTGTAGGTCACCGTGCCGCCGGGCGCCGCCTCCTGCGTCAGCAGCCCGGCCACGCCGCCGGTCGCCGTCACATTGAAGCCGGGGAACAGAATCGAGGTGTTGCCGGCCGCAGCGGGCAGACCATTGGTCAGATTGACCGTGACCGTCTGCCCTTCCGTGACGATCAGCGTCGGACCGGGGACCTGCATCGAGTTGCAGAAGGTGCCGCTGATCGCCGCCGGAGCAAAGCCGGCGGGCGCGCCGTTGCAGCCGTAACCCCAGGAGTAAACCGCCGCCCCGTCCGGCTGGCTGATGTAGGCGGGTTGCGCCGTCAGGTTGAAGGTCGGGCCCGTGATGCCAGGAGCCGCGGCATGGGCCGTCGCCGTGAGCAACAGTGCCGCCACCGGCGCCAGAAACAGTCGTGTCTTCGAGATCGTGTTTTCATGTTCGTCGCTCTCATTGCCGCTCTCCTAATTGATATGGACCTCGGTCATCAGCCCGCCGAAGTTCTCGGCGTCGTTGGACAGGTGGTCGAGATTGGGGGTGTAGAGATAGAACACGCTGCCGCGTCGGATACAGCGTCGTGTCGCTGGCATCCAGAATCACGTCCAGCGACTCGCCGCCACCCAGCGTGATCGAGTTGGTGTTGTAGTACATGTTGTTGCCCGCCTGATCCCGCAGCAGCTTGGCGTTGATGCGCGATCACCTTCATCGGAATCCCCAGCGAGGCCAGCGTCTGATACTCCTGAACGTCCAGGTCGGAAATGCGCAGAAGGGCCCTTCCGCCGGCCGGAATGTTGATGATCGAAGGCAGCGGCTGCGAGAAGTGGTTCACGCCATCCGCCGACTGCGTCTGCGAGCGGCCCGGGATGTGACCGTGTCGGGGTAGCTGCGCCCGTTCAGCAGGAAGTACTTGTCCTTCATGTCCGCGAAGCCTTCCGGGTTGAAAGTCATGCCGACAAAGTGGAAGTTGGGGTCGAAGCCGTGGATCTGGATGGGATACTCGACGTCGTATCGGGTCGAGCCGTCGCCGTCGTTGTAGGCGTACTTGTAAGGCTGGCCAGTCAGAGGATCCGTGCCCTGTTTGAAGCCGGTATTCACCGCCGGGCAGGGGATTGCTGCACAGGATGTCGGCGGCGGAATTGCAGGCCGTGCGCAGGTCCAACTGCTGCGTCTGGAGCGCGGCGTAAAGGTCGCCGCCGCTCGGGACCCGGTTCTGCCGCGGGCGCACATAGATCTGCCCGACCATGCCCATCTGCAAGTGCTCGGGAGGCGTGATGTGGCAGTGCCAGAAGTAAGTTCCGGCATCCGGCGCCAGGTAGTAATAAGTGAAGCTGCCGCCGATGTTGATGGCCACGGACGCGTCCGGCACGCCGTCATAGAACGAGGAGGCGTTGGGATAACCGTGGAAGTGGACGGTGTGCTGTTCGAACAGGTCCGGCCGCATGATCATGCCCACGTTGGTGAGGGTGAGGAAGAACTCGTCATCCTCATCGATCGCCATCAGCGGCGCCGGGATGTTGCCGTTCATCACGCCGACATCCATGATCTGGCGGGGATCCACGTGGCCATCGATTACCGGGGGAGTCGCCGCGGTCGCGGTCTGGGAGGTGTTCACGTCGGCCAGCCCCGTGGCCGTGGCATTGTATGTGAAGGTGAAATTGGTCGGGAATCCGTAGTTCGTGACGCCCGGAGCGCTGGCCGGAAAGCCGGTGCCCGTGACCGTGAACGAGCCATCGTAGCCGGTCTGGGTCCCTGCGATGACCACCGTATCTCCAGGCTGCACGCCCAGGGGCGCGTTGGCCTGAACGACAACCAGGTGCGACCCGCTGGCCGTGGACTCGGCAATATCGTAGATGCTGACCAGGTTCGCTATGTCGGGGGCCAATCCCACGGCGCCGTTGAACGTGAACGCCCCAGCGTTGTTGTCCACGGTGGTCGCGGGATCGCCGGGCTGCAGCGGATGAGCACCCGAGTACAGACCGTTAAAGACGCTCGGGAACTCTGTACCGGGCTGCCCGTTAGCAATGTCCACAAGCCCGGACAACGGACCGAAATTGAACATGTATGTCTGGGTGCCGTCGCCCATGGTCGCGTAGCCGTCTCCGCCCGAGATCTGCTGGCATTTGATAGCGCCGTTCACGTTGGTGGCTGATGCCGGATAGCCAGCAGTGCCCGTATAGCTCGGCCCGGTGTAGTCAGGTTCCGAATTGTTGTTGGTCGCTGTCGGGTGAGTGATCGTGCTGGCTGGACATTGAACCCTGAACGACTGGGCGGTTGCGGAGGTGACCGCAACAGTGCTCAGCACCACCAGGAGCCCGGGAATTCCCAAGTTTCTGCTCATGCATCCCCCTCTTTCCGCCGCCGGGTTCGTCCGGCGGTGTGATTTTGTCGGTAAGCCAGTTATAGGCCCTGGCGCCGCGAACCTCTTTGCTTGCAGTCAAGTCGTTTTGCCTATCTGTCAAATTGCTTGGCAATCGTTTGATTGCCAATCGATGCGTTTGGTATAATCCGAATGCAGCCAGAAGGGGCGTAAGGCATCTAAACGGTTATGCTGACTCTGCGGTGGCTCTGGCGTGATCGGCGGACAGCCCTTACTATTAGCGTCGCGTTCACGTTGCTGATCGCCGTCGTGGACTGGTGGACCGAGTCCTACGTGGCCTTTGGCTTTCTCTACTTGTTTCCCATCATATTGGCAGCGGCCTTCCTGCCCCGCTGGATGGTTGCATCGCTCGGAGTCGCTTGCGCCCTGCTCGCCGAGGCGTTTAGCAATGTCACTCCGTCATTCATTCGACTAACGTTCGAGATCCTGGCGCTGGCCGGATGTGGGCTGCTCTTTGGAGAAATTATCCGGAGGACCCGAAACAGCAGCCAGGAATCGCAGGCGAAGCTGGAGGCGTTGGTCGAAACAAGCCCAGCCGCGATTGTGATCGTCGACCAGCTCGGGTTCGTCGAGTCGGCCAATCGCGCAGCTGTTGAGCTCATGGCTCCGCGGGGAGGGCGTTTGACTGGCCATCCGATCGCCGCGTTCCTGCCGGAGCTTCACCATGCGCTGCGTTGGGAAGGAGCTCAGTTTCGGGCGTCGATGGAGTGCCCGGGGCATCGCGGCAACGGCGACCTCTTCACGGCAAGTGTTTGGTTCTCAACGTACAAAGAGGGGTCTGCTCACAAGCTGGCTGCGATCATTGCGGAGGTCACCAAAGAGGACGCGGAGGAGGAGGCCGTGGCCGATCTCCCGAGCCCGCCGGATCCGTCGGGGCATCGGGGAAGAGCCGCTCTGAACTCCAGAGAGACGGAAGTGCTGCAGTTCCTGGTACAAGGTCTGGCCAACAAGGAAATCGCAGTCCGCATGAAAATCTCGGAGAGCGTGGTCAAGAACACGATTCAGCACCTGTTCTCCAAGTCGGGAGTCCGGTCACGCAGCCAACTCGTCCGGGTCGCGCTTGAACGCCACGAAACCGGCCTGTGATCGTGGTGCGCCGCCCGAATCGAACGATTGGGTGCTCGAATCCGAGGGCTCCGCAGGTCTCTGCTCCCGTCCAGCGCGGCCCGGCAACAGAACCCCGGTTGTGGACCACCAGGTGCCCATGGCCCCGCTGCCGGCCAAAAATGCGTAGTGCTCCAGCTATGCCCCCCGGATCTGCTTGAGTTGACTGGCCTATCGAGGTGAAGGTGCCCGGCAATCAGCGCATCGATGGCGCGCGCGGTGAGCGGCTTCAGAAAGGCGCCCACTAGGGCCGGGCTGCATCGTGGCATGCCGGAGCCGTGCACCCGCTCCGTCCCTCCCCCCTTCCCGGGTTTCGACGCCGAGGGGCATGCGGCCAGAGGGGCGGGGGCTGGCTGGCGTCAGTCAGCTTGGATCGAAGTAGCAGACGGCGCTCTGGCGCAACGCGTCGGCATGCAGGCGCAGGACCCGCGCGCCGGGGATGGCGGCCGGGTCGATGACACGCACGGCCTTGGCCCAAGCCGCTTCCGCCGGGATGAGTCCGGCTAGTTGGTTGGGCGCCTGCTCGATCAGGTCCGGTGTTGACGCAGTTGCCCTCCTTGCCGGGGATCAGCGCCAGGTAGAGGACCTGCATTTCGACCAGATCGTTGAAGAAGTGGGTCCCGAGCGAGACATCCGGCACCAGACCCTCGCGCATCTCGATGATCTCGCACAGCGCGGTGACGCGGCTGATCTCGGCGAACGAGACGGGCACCCCGAGAGTGGGCTCAGCGGTGCCCCAGCGTCCCGGGCCGACCAGAAGGAGCGCACCGTCGGGCTGCTTCTCCAGACGCGTGAGACGGCCAATCAGCCGTGCAATCGAGTAGCGATCGCTGAGGGAGAGTTGGCTATAGACGGAGGGCACGACGTAGATGAGCCGCCCCACTGCCGTCGCCAGACTTGGACCGATGACCGCGCCCTGCGTCTTCAGAACCAGATCGGCGTCGGCAACCACTTCCGGCAGGGCGACAACGGGCCCGCCTCCCTTGACCTGGAACGGACGGCACTGAACCAGGTTGATGCGATAGCTGCCATCCGGGAGGAAGTTTGTCGTGAACTCGATGTCGACGGGATAGTCGTAGGCTTTCTCAAGCGTTTCGAGGAGGGCGCGCATGTCGGCCACGAAGGAGGTTTCCGCGAGGAGCCTCTTGAAAGTGAGGACCCAGGGGAAGACCGGACGTCCTGTTTCCCTCGACCGCGCTCATCAGCTCGGGATCGCGCCCGGCAACCATCTCGATGCATTGCTCGCCGCAGGACTCGACGACCTCCTCGAACGAACGCGAGCAGGCGCTCCTTCTTCTCGAGATCCAGAACGTCCACGCGCCATTGCGCATATCCGCGCACCTCGCTCGATGTCGTCTCCGGCCGGCGTGCGGGCGCGTTGAGCGCCACGATGCGCGTGTAGTCGTCGTCGGACCGGCGGACGGCGCGGGTGCCCAGGCCGAAGACCAGCCGCAGGACGCCGGCTCTGGGGTCGATCTGCTCCGACCAGGCGAAGGGGTTGAACGACAGCCCTACCCCGGCCACCTGCGGGAAGAAAAGACGGCCGTACGTGGCCCCCGATACGCGCTGGACCAGCAGCGCCATCTGCTCGTCGCGGTCGAGCAGGCCGCGTTGGGCGCGATAGAGCAGGGCGTCGCGCCCCATGGCGCTGGCGTAGATATGGCGCACCGCCGCCAGGAATGCCTCCAGGCGCTCCTGCGGCGAGCCCTGGTTGGCGCAGAAGACGCTCTCGTACTTGCCCGAAAAGGCGTTCCCGAAGCTGTCCTCGAGCAGGCTGGACGAGCGCACGACGATGGGAGCCTGGCCGAAGTAGTCCAGCATCTCCGCAAACTGGTCGCGCACGAACTCCGGGAACGAGCCGGCGAGCATCTGCTCCTGGGCGCGCTCCACGTCTTCGAGGAACCTGGCGCTGTCGCGCTGTTTCTGCCGCAGGCGCCAGCAGCCGTTGCTGACGAGGTACGAATAGAAGACGTCGGAACCCACGAAGAAGGAATCGTGCGGCTCGAGGATCTCCTGCCAGCGCCCGTGCCGCGCGCCGCAGGATCGCGCGGGCAACCAGCATGCCGGTCGCCTTTCCGCCGACCAGGCCGGTGCCGATCATGCGGCGGCGCACGGCCAGCAGGTCCTCGATGGTCAGGTAGCGCTCGGCCAGTTCCAGCATGCGCTCGTTGCGGCTGATCACCATGCGCAGCAGATGCCGGACGGTCTCCTGCATCGCCTCCGGCTGTGCGCTCGCCGCGCCTGACGGCATCGAGCGTCTCCTGCGGCCGCCTGGAACGTGCGGTCCCAAAGATCGAAGCGGTCGGTTTCTCTCCCCGAGCCCTCGCGCATCAGGGGCTCGTAGATGCCGCGAGATGGTGGTGCTTTCCGTCACCGGCCGGAAGCGAATCGCCCTGCCAGACGTGCGGCAGATACATGGTTGGCGAATAGCGCTCGAAGACTTTGAGGGGATGGACGTAGAGCGTACCCTCATGGCGGTGGACGTCAAGCAGGAGCTGCGTCGTGTCCCGGATGGCGGCTACCGCGCGGTAGGAATGACGCCTCCGCAGAAGCGCGAAGTAGGCGATGGTGTCGAGCTCGCGCAGGTAGGGACAGGTGACCTTGAAGAAGTTGCCCAGCATCATGTCGCTGTACCAGTCCGCGGCGAGATCGGAGAGGCAGTCGAACAGGTAAAAGGCGCCGCGGCCGGCGCGCGCGATGACGCGATGGATCTCCGCCGTCAGCGTCTCGAAGCCGGCCGCCGGGTCCAGGCGGTGGGTTTCAATGCGCGGGTCCGGAGGGATCAGCTCGTCGTGGCGTTCGAAGTGGAAGTAGATGAGCTTGCGGCCCTGCCGGAGCGCTTCCTCGCAATAGGGGCGCACGAAGGGCAGGTAATCCTCGATGGATGCCGACCTGCCAGACGACGTTGTCGCCGGCAAGCAACCCTTCGAGAATGCGGTCAAGCGCCGGTAATCCGGTGCTGGGATGGGCTTCAGCCAACGGCACGCGAACTCTCCTTTGAGGTTCCTCAGGATAGCAGTATGACTCCCTGCTGGGTCTGGCCGTCCATGCGCACCGACAGCGGATGGGCCAGGCGAACGTGCCGCACGCCCGATCCAATTTCCTCGCCCGGCAACGTCACCGAGCATCTCCCAGCGGACGAACTCCTTCTCGTTCGATCCGCACAGCGAGAAGTAGCCGATGCCCGCCGAGGTCATGTTGTGGAAGAAGTGAGTGCCTTGCGAGGGCTCCATCGGCAGGTCGCTTCGCGGGGACTTCGACGATCACGCGCGCCCCGGAGATCTGGTGCCAGACCACGGGAATTCCGATCCAGGGGTCGAACGAACCCCAGCGCCCGGGCCCCAGCAGCACGTAGGGCCGGCGTTCGCGGATCAGCCGCTCGTTGATTTCGGCCACCACCGAGGCAACCTCCGCGCTGCGGCCGCGGTCGAACCTGGCGGGATCCACATAGACGATGTCGCGCAAGCCTTCGATGCGCCCGTTTCCCAGCACGCGCTCGGAGCGGCAGAGCAGCTTGTCCGGCCGGAATGGAATCGGAGGCGATGTCGCAGCGCTCGCGCGAGGCCACCAGCGGCCTCATCTGCAGGAAGTAGAACTCCGGCTCCCGGGACGGATCGGCGTCGAGGTCCACGGCAAACTCGATCTCGACCGCGAAACCCAGGTCCTTGCGGCAGGCTTCGAACAGCTCGTTGAGGATGCCGCAAAGCGGGAAGACGTTGTGCTTGAGGATGCGCGCGAACGTAACCACGCGGCTGCCGCGCCGTCCCACGCCGTCATAAATCCGATCCTCGTCCGTATCCACGACGCTGCCGGCCAGCGCCAGCGTCCCATCCACCTCGGCCTGCGAGAGCTGCAGCCGGGCCAGCGTGGCATCCGTGCCGCTCGAGCAGGTCGGCCTCGCCGCGCTCGAGGTCCAGGGCGAAGAACTCCCGCTGCGCGACCCGCATCACTTCGGCCGGCGACCGGAACTGCGGCAGGACCTGCGGATAGCGCGGGCAGAACCGCACCGCATCGCCGCCTTCCACCACCTGTTTGCCCAGGCCCAGGGCGATGGTCGCCACGCCGTCCTCCGGCTTCATCTGGAAGACCGGGTAGTAATTGTGGGACTGGGCCACGCCGGAGATGGCCGGGTAGAAGTACCGGCCGTAGCGGTGGCCCGCCACTTCCTGAACGAGCACTGCCATCCGGGACTCGGCCAGATCGTGCCCGATCGCCTCCAGGTAGCGCCGTGGCCGCTCGAGATAGGCCGAGGCGTAGACCAGTTTCACGGCGGTCGCGAGGTGGTTCAGCCTCACCTCGGGATCCGGATGGTTGTTCGGCAGCATGTAAGTCGCGTAAAGCCCGGCCAGGGGCTGGCGATGGGAGTCCTCGAGCAGCCCCGACGAGCGCACGGCCAGCGGAACATCCACCCGCTGTGACATAGAACTCCAGGCACTCGCGCAGCCGGCGGCCGAGCTGGCGCTCGGCAAAGCGCCGCAGAATGGCGTCGTCGGCGAGGCCCTCGAAGCGACGTTGACGTCGATTCCGTTGTCCTTCAGGAAGGCGTCGGATTCGTCCGCGCCGATCACGAGGGTGCGGGGCAGACGCGTTCTGATTCCCTGGATGCGGTCGTCCTTCAACCACTGGCTGAGTTGCCGGAACACGAAGGCCAGGCCGCGGCCCTTGCCGCCCAGCGAGCCGCGCCCGAGCACCAGAAACGGGTAATCGGGATCGAACTCCGGCGGACGGAAGTCGGCGATGGCGCCGCGGTACTTCTCCCTGCGCGCGATGGAAATCGCGTTGATCAAGTACTCCTTGAGCGCATCGACGGTGGGAAAGTCCGCGAGGGTGATCGGCCTGAGCACGGCGGCCAGCGTGGTTTCGCCTCGCGCGCGGAACCAATGCGACAGATCGTTGCGCTCGGCGTGGAACACCAGCGACTCGTCGGGCACCGCGGAAAGCGCCTGCTCCATCTCCCACAGGTTGGAGACGCGTTTGACCTTGGTGCCGTCCGGCATGCGGAATTCGAAATCGCCGAAACCGATATCCTCGAGAACGAACTGCTCGATGCCGGCCCGCATGTTCGACCCGCGCTTGTTCAGGCAGCGCGCGCCCACCGACTGCGGCCACCTCGGCCACGTTCGGCTCGGACGACTGAACGAGGATGGGGATGCCCGGCGCGCGGGCCGCGACTGTGCGCAGGAATCGCACGCCCGTCTCGGGATCGATGCAGGTCATCGTGGAAGGTGTGCAGATCGGAGATGATGCCCACCAGCGAGGTCTCGTACTTTTCAAAGAGCGCGCTTGCCTCGCCGAAAGTGCGCGCCAGGAGCACCTTCGGGCGAACGCGCGTCCGGACCTGGCGGTCGCTCTCGTTGATGCCCTCGGGCACGAGCATGAAGGTGCGCTGCATGAGCATCGAGTAGAGGTGCGGCAGGATCAGCGAGTAGTGCTCGACCGCATCCTCGATGACGAGAATCGTCCCGATGGAAGCGATGCCCAGGTCGCGGTCGATGTTCTGGCTGTCCTCGACGAGTTTCATGATCGAGAGCAGAACATCGGCGCTGCCGCGCCACGCGAAGGTCCGGTCGATTCCTTCGGGCTCGGCGCCGCGATAGGTCTGGTCGAACCAGGACCCGTCGAAGACGACCATGACGACCGGCAGGCCGGCATGGACGGCCTTCACCTTCCGGCCGAAATCGGCGCGTGTCCATGTCGGGCAGATTGCCGGAGACGAGGACGAGATCGAAGCGCTCCTTTCCCAGGACGCTCAGCCCTTCCTCGCCGGAGAGGGCGGTGATGATCTGCGGAACGTTCTGGAGGTGCAGGAGCTGGGACGCGCCGTAGATGTCCTGCGTCAACGAGTAATCGCGCGAGATGCTGAAGGACTCGTAGGGGTTCGAGACCATCAGGATGGTGCGCACGCGCCGGGCCATCAGGTGGTGGAGGCCACGAAGCTGCGGATCGTAGGCGTAGCGGAGCTGGTCGCGAAGGTCCGGTGGTTTCATCGAAGCGCCTGTCGGGCCGTTGGGACTGCATCCTCGGCCGCCGGGAGCACTCACGCGACCCGGCAGCGGCCAAGCCGACAATTGCGCGCCTTCCTAGACCAGGCCCTGCGCCAGCATCGCGTCCGCCACCTTGACGAAGCCGGCGATGTTCGCGCCCATCACATAGTCGCCGGGAACCCCGTATTCCTTGGAGGTTTCCCAAGCCGCGCTGTGGATCGAAGTCATGATGCCCTTGAGCCTGCCATCGACTTCTTCCCGGCTCCAGGAAAGGCGCATCGAGTTCTGCGCCATCTCGAGGCCGGAGGTGGCCACGCCGCCGGCGTTTGCCGCCTTGCCGGGGCCGTAGAGGATCTTCGCCGCCCGGAAGCGCTCCATGCCCTCGGGCGTGGTCGGCATGTTGGCGCCCTCGCCGACGACATAGCAGCCGTTCTCGAGGAGCTGCTTGGCATCCTCTCCGTTGATTTCGTTCTGCGTGGCGCTCGGGAAGGCGCACTGCGCCGGTATGTGCCAGGGCTTCCTGTTCTCGAAGTACTCGGCCTTGGGGAACTTCCTAACGTACTCCTTGATGCGCCCGCGCCGGTTGTTCTTCAGACCCATGACCCAGGCCAGCTTCTCCGCGTCGATGCCGTCCTTGTCGTAGATCGTGCCGTCGGAGTCGGAGAGCGTGACGCACTTCGCGCCCAGCTCGTTCAGCTTTTCGACCGTGTACTGCGCCACGTTGCCCGACCCGGAGACCAGGCAGGTCTTGCCCTTGAAATCCTCGCCGCGTGTCTTGAGCATCTGCTCGCAGAAGTAGACGCAGCCGTATCCGGTGGCTTCGGGCCGGATCAGCGACCCGCCCCAGGCCAGACCTTTGCCCGTCAGCACGCCCGTAAACTCGTTGCGGAGGCGCTTGTACTGGCCGAACATGTATCCGATTTCGCGTCCGCCCACGCCGATGTCGCCCGCCGGCACGTCCGTGTCCGAGCCGATGTGCCGGAAAAGCTCCGTCATGAAGCTCTGGCAGAAGCGCATCACTTCGGCATCCGACTTGCCCTTGGGATCGAAGTCGGACCCGCCCTTGGCGCCTCCCATGGGGAGCGTGGTCAGCGAGTTCTTGAAGACCTGCTCGAAGGCCAGGAACTTCAGGATGCCGAGGTAGACGGTCGGGTGGAATCGTATGCCGCCCTTGTATGGGCCGATCGCGCTCGAAAACTGAATGCGGAATCCACGGTTGACTTGAACCTGTCCCTGGTCGTCCTGCCAGGGGACGCGGAACATGATGACGCGTTCCGGTTCGACCAGGCGCTCCAGTATCCGCGATTCGACGTACTCCGGATGCCGCTCCAACACCGGACTGATCGACCGGAAAACTTCACCCACGGCTTGCAGAAACTCCGGCTCGCCGGCGTTCCGCTTCTTGATGCCCTCGAAAACCTGATCTATGTATGCTGCCGTATATGTTGATGTGCTCACGTGCGCTCCTTTGTTGTTAGATATTGCGGTCCTCGTGCCGAGACCTGCTTGCCGCCCGCTTGAGTTGCACCGTCTTTGCCGCTCTCTCTCAGAAGCTCCAGGAAAAGCAGCGCCGCCTGGTTGAACTTCCGCCCGCGGCGGTGCAGCAGAGCGAGAGGGCGCGTGATTTCGGGCCGCATGGGCAGGGCCGCGAGCCGGCCCAGTTCGATCTCGGCCCGTAGAGCCCGCCGCGGCAGGATGCTCACGCCGGCGCCTACCGCCACGGCTTCCTTGACCATCTGGATATTGTCGAAGTGCATTGCGATGGTCACTTCGACTCCGTGCTCCCGAAGGAAACGGTCGATTGCCCGGCGGATGGGGAGACCGGGGTCGAAGGCGATAAACTCCTGCCCTTCGAGGTCGGACGGTTCCAGAGTCCCGCGGCTCGCCAGGGGATGCGACGGCGCCACGGCGACTGCCATGATTTCGTTGCGCCACGGAATCGCGGTCAGGTGCCTGCTGGGTTCCACGTAACTGACGATCCCGATGTCGGCCGCTCCGTTGGTGACCGCCTCGTAGATCTTATCCGGGTGCAGGTACTCCACCTCCAGCAGGCGTGCGGCCAGCGCGACTCGAAATCGCGGCGCAGGCGCGTCATGTCGGATAGCCCCACCGAGTAGATGGAGGCCACGCGCACGGAACCCTCGATCCTGGTTCGTAGCTCGTCCAGGTCCGCGTCCAGGCGTTCCTTGCGGCGCAACACGTCGCCGCAGAAATCAAGGTACATGTGGCCGGCGGGCGTAATGGCGGCTGGGCGCGTGCCGCGGTCGAGCAGCGTAACGCCCAATCCCTTTTCGATCTCGTGCAGACGCTGGCTCGCGGCCGACTGGCTGACGCCGTTCGAGGCGGCGCCGCGGCTCAGGCTTCTGGCCCGCGCAATGTCCCGGAATAGTTCGAGATCCTCAATATCCACGGTTCAAATCCGCAGTCTGGCCGACTCGGCCACCCGGCTGACTCCGAGCATTGTCGCGGCCCTGCGCATGTTCACCTTGCGCTCCAGGGACATCAGCAGAACCTGCTGGAAGCTGCTGTCGATGACCTGTTCGAGCCGGTCATACACGGCCTGCTCCTCCCACGAAAGGTGCTGCTCGATCTGCACCCATTCGTAGTAGGACAGGATGACGCTTCCGGCGTTGCACAGGCTGTCGGGGATCACCAGAACACCCTGGTCCTCGAGAATCCGGTCTGCCTTCGGTGTGACGGCGCCGTCGGCTGCCTCGGCGACGATTCTGGCCCGGATCGCGGGGGCATTCCGGCAGTGGATGGTGTGTTCCGTGGCCGCGGCAATGAGGACGTCGCAATCGAGGGACAGCAGTTCGTAGTCCGTAATCGGCTCGGCGCCCGGGAATCCCACCACCGACCCGCTCCGTCGCTTGTGCAGGATCAACTTGGGAATGTCCAGGCCGTCCGCGTTGTAGATGGCGCCTCGCGTGTCGCTGGCTCCGGTCACGATAGCCTGCTCTCTGGCCAGGAGCAGGGCTGCTACGGATCCCACATTGCCAAACCCCTGCACGGCCACGCGGGTGTCCCTCAGGGGAATCAACCGATACTGGCACCCGGCCTTGACAGTGTGGAACACGCTGCGTCCCGTGGCCTCGCTCCGTCCCCTGCACGCGCACGGGACAATCGGGGCGTCCGCCGGCTTGTCCCACTCCGAGGCGTTGGGCGGCACAATGTCGAGCGCGGAGCAGGTCAGGCGCTCCACTTCGCGCTGAGGCAGCTTCCTGAGGTCGACCGCCACGCCGCCCTTTCCGCCGCCAAACGGGACGTTCACCACAGCCCACTTCCAGGTCATCCGCGTGGCCAGCGCCCTCACCTCGTCCTCGGTCACGGAGGGGTCATAGCGGATTCCGCCCTTGGCGGGTCCGCGGGAGGTGTTGTGCTGAACCGAGTATCCATTGAAGTGCTCGATCTGCCCGTCGCGCATCCTGACCGGGACTCCGATCTTCAGCACACGTTCCGGGTCCCTAATGGTGGACCGGATGTCCGCGGACAGCTCGAGCGCGTCGGCTGCCCATTCGAGCTCTTCCAGGGCGGATTCGTGCGCGTTCTTCTCTTCCACCAGTTCCGCGATCAAATTCGTAACCCCCGTGGCCGTATCGGAAACATGTGTAAGCAAGACAGCTACTGAAACAGGTGGGACTGCGGCAGGGAGGCGAACGTCGCGCAGGTGGTTGCCTGTCGCCTCTTGCTGAACGGGCCGGGTAGTGGGCTACAAGTCCCCGCAGGCTCTGGCACTTCAGTGGCCATCATCGAAAACGCTAACAGATGGCCTGCCTACAGTTCGGATTTGTTAATAATGCGGGTGTTAGGCGTCAGGCCGCCGCAGGGCAAACCGGGCCACTGTACCAAAACGGGTGTACGCACAGGATGCGAATGTACGTTTTCGTACACTACTTATGCAACCCGTACTTCTCCATCCGGTAGATCAGAGTCCGGCGGCTGATGTCCAGGTATTGAGCCGCTTGCGTCTGGTTCCAGGAGAACTTCCTCAACGCTCGAACGATGAGTTCCTTTTCCACGCCCTCGAGACTGAGGCCGTCCGCCGGCAGATCCAGGCGCAACTCGTCGACGGCGGCCTTCTCCTGCTGCAGGGATTCCGGCAAGTCCTCGAGCGCGATTTCGTTGCCGGCCGTCAGCACCACCAGCCGCTCGATGACGTTTTCCAGTTCGCGGACGTTGCCGGGCCAGTCATAGCCGGCGAAGTAAGGCAGCAGCGAAGCGGGAAGCCGAAGCTCGGGCCGGCCGTGCTTCTGCTTGAGCTGCAGAAAGAGGTATTGGGCCAGCTCGGGGATGTCTTCCTTACGTGCCCGCAACGGCGGCAGCTCCAGGGGGATCACGGCCAGGCGGTAGTAGAGATCCTCGCGGAAGGTGCCCTCCTCCACCATGGCCTTCAGGTTGCGGTGGGTGGCGGCGACGATGCGTACGTCCACCCGCGTCGAGCTGGTCGATCCCACCTTCTCGACCTCGCCCTGCTGGATCAGCCGCAGCACCTTCACCTGAAGCTCGAACGGCAGCTCGCCGATTTCGTCCAGGAACAGAGTGCCGCCATCGGCGATTTCCACGCGTCCGCGTTTGTGCGCCACGGCGCCGGTGAACGATCCCTTGGTGTAGCCGAAGAGCTCGGATTCGAGCAGGTTCTTGGGAATGGCGCCGCAGTTGATGATGACGAACGGCCGGTCCTTGCGACGGCTGTTCTGGTGAATGGCCTTGGCGAGCAGCTCCTTGCCGGTGCCGGTTTCGCCGCACAGCAGCACCACCGAGTCCGTGAGCGCCGCGCGCCCCGCCATGTTGAGCACGCGCAGCAGGGGCTTGGCTCTCCCGATGATGCTCTCGAAGCCGAATTTCTCGTCGAGGCTGGCGCGCAGGTTCCGCACCTCATCGAGCAGGCTGCGCCGCTCGAGCGCCCTTTCCACCACCAGCAGCAGCTCGTCGTAGTCGATGGGCTTTGCGATGTAGTCGTACGCGCCCGCACGCATGGCCTCTACCGCCGTCTGCACCGTGCCGAACGCGGTAATCAGGATGACGGTCGTTTCGGGGTAACGGGACCGCAGCTCGCGCAGGAACTCGATTCCGGAGATGCCCGGCATCTTCATGTCGGTGATCACCAGCGAGGGACCGCAAGCGTCCATCGCCGCCAGCCCGGCCGCGGCGTCGGCGGCGGTAAGCACCGCGTAGCCCGCCTCTTCGAGCTGCATCTGGGTAACGCGGCGGAGGCTCGCGTCGTCGTCGACCACCAGGATGCTCTTGGGGTTCATTAGACCGTCCGATGCAGCGGAAGCTCCACGGAAAAGGTCATCCCGCGGTCCGGATTGTTGCGCGCCGAGAGCACGCCGCCCAGATGGGCGACGATCTGGTGGGCCACCGGCAGGCCCAGCCCGGTGCCGTTTTCCTTGGTTGTGAAGAACGGATCGTAGAGGTGCTCCATCTCCTCCTTACTGACGCCGCAGCCCTGGTCGCGCACCTCAATGATCGCCTTCTCGTCTTGCGCGCGCGATGCGATGACCACTTCTCCGCCGTCCGGCATGGCTTGAATGGCGTTGATCGCGAGGTTGAGCAGGACCTGTTTGAGTTGTTCGGGGTCGCAATCGAAGGTCAGGTCGGACGGGCTCTGCCTGCGGAACGAGATCGCGGCGCCGGTCACCGCGTGCTCCGCCAGCCCCAGCACCGAATCGAGGACCGATTCCAGGCTGATGCTCAGGAAATTGGGCGACCGCGGGCGGGCAAAGTCCAGAAAGCTCGTGAGCAAGCGGCTTAGACGCTGGCATTCTTTGTGGATGATCTCGAGGCACTCGGCCGTCTTCTCGGTGGAAGACTGGCCCCGCCGCACAATCCCGACAGCGCCCGAGATGCTCGCCAGCGGATTGCGGATTTCGTGCGCCAGGCCGGCGGCGAGCTGCCCCAGCGCGTACAGGCGTTCGTCCCGCTGCATGCGCTCGAAATTCTGTTGCAGTTCCTGGTACACCGTGGACAAGCGCCGGGCCGTTTCCTCGGAGGCGCGCTTCTGCTTCCGCTCGCGTTCGGCCAGCAGGCCGGAGAGAACCCCTGCGCAACAGAAAATCGGGAGTTCCCAATATAGGGCCGCCGAATGCTCGGGGGACCGGCCCGAGACGGTTGCGACCCGGGCGAGAAGACCGAGCGACGCCAGCAGGGCCGCTCCCAGCCCGGCCGGCCAACCATGCCGAAGGCCGGCATAGATGATCGGCAGATAGAACAGATGTTGAAGCAGGTATCGCCAGGGCGCCATCGACTCGGGCAGGGCCGCGTGCAAGACAGCGATGGAGATCGTGGCGGCCGCGATGGCGGCGGCGTCCGTAAGGGCCGCATGACGGTTCACAATCTCCCACAGGCGGCCATGAACCGAGCCGCCACCATTCCGAGCCGGCGCGACGGGGCGCGGCATGTGACTCGCGGTGGACATGAAAAGGCACTTACGTGGTGCGCGGTAAGAGGGAGTTTACCACTCTTCGGTGCGCAGGGGCCGGGTTGCCTCGACCATGGGACGGAACGGCCCGCGAACTGCTGAGAGCCTGCCCGCACCGCGGCTTGGGGAGCCGCACTGGGATTGTTCGCGCGCAAAGCGTCATCGCTGGTCTTGGTAATCCAGCGATGCAGGCAATGCTGCTCTGCATGCACTGGCCGCGGCTCGAACGCTGTGGTGGGTAACATTTTCTGGGCCGGGTTCAAAGTATTGGTGAATGATTGTGGTACTAGGACTTTAGTATCCCCAGTACGGAGATATTGGAGCGCTTTAGTGAGGGTAGTCACGCGCGCAAATGAGGGTATATTCAACCAGCAGCGCGCAAACGATTAGAAGCCAAGGAGGGATCGAAATTGAAAAATGGACTCGTTCTAGTGGCGGGAGCCGGCGGATTCATCGGAGGCAGCCTGGTGGCGGATCTGCGCCGTCAGGGATACTCCAGAATTCGCGCGGTCGATATCAAACCGTTCGAAGAATGGCATCAGAGGTTCGGCGACGTCGAAAACCTCGTGTTGGACCTCAGCCTGAAGGAGAGCTGCGAGACAGCGGTCCGGGGCGCGGCGCGGGTCTTCAATCTGGCGGCCAACATGGGCGGCATGGGCTTCATCGAAAACAACAAGGCCCTGTGCATGCTCTCCGTCCTCATCAACACGCATCTGCTCATGGCGGCGCGCGAGGCGGAAGTGCAGCGCTTTTTCTACTCCTCGTCGGCCTGCGTCTACAACGGCGAAAAGCAGAGGGAAGCCGCCAACCCCGGCCTCAAAGAGGAAGATGCCTACCCCGCGCTGCCCGAGGACGGCTATGGCTGGGAGAAGCTGTTCTCCGAGCGCATGTGCCGCCACTTCCGAGAGGACTTCGGACTCACGACCCGCGTGGCCCGCTTTCACAACGTGTACGGACCGTACGGCACCTGGGACGGCGGGCGCGAGAAAGCGCCGGCGGCGATTTGCCGCAAAGTCATCCAGGCCAAGTTGAGCGGGAGCCATGAGATCGAGATCTGGGGCTCCGGACACCAGACGCGCAGCTTCATGTACATTGACGATTGCCTGCATGGCCTTCGCCTCATCGCCGATTCCAATATCCTGGAGCCGATCAATCTGGGCTCGAGCGAGATGGTTTCGGTCAATCAGCTCGTCGATATCGTCGAGGACATCGCCGGCGTCAAGCTCAAACGGCGCTACGATCTGGCTGCGCCCAAGGGCGTCGTCGGCCGCAACAGCGACAACACGGTCATCCGGAGGTACCTGGACTGGGAGCCGAGCATCCCGCTCCGAGTGGGCCTGGAGAAGACCTACGCGTGGATTTACGATCAGTGCGTGCCTCGCGAGAGGCCGCTTCGTGCGGCATGATCTCGTGGAGCGAGGCTGACGCGCCGAACTCTTTCAGGCGCACCCGCGCAGTTCCGACCTTGTCCGGCTCCGCGGCCGCCTGTCGCTCGCCACAGCTAGCCAGGTCCGGCGCGCTGTGCGCGACGCTGGCAGCTTGCGGAGGTCCGCCCGGAACTCTGCGCCTGGAGACCCTGGCGAGCACAGGCCGCACCTTCTGAGGCCCTGGTTGCGTGACAACTTGGCCATCGCGGGGCCAACCGCCAGCGAGGACCTCCTCCCGGAGCCCTGGCCCCCTCCGCGGTTCCGGCGGCCGTCAGAATCATGAGAAACGGCACCAACTGCCATCTTGATCGCCGAAGAGGCAGGTTGGGGCCAAGCAGCTTCTCGATCGGCGGCGTCCCCCGGCGCCCGCCAGGACGAACACGGCGGACGGGAGAACCGGATGGCGAAGGTTTCGGCGAAGACCAGCGCCGCTATCTCCCGCCTTCCTCCGGCCCTTCTTCCGAGGCCTAGCCCGGCAAGACGATCGCCGTGTCTGGCAGTGGCGTATGATCGCGCTCGTGTGCCTCGGCACCGCGATACGTCTCAGCCGATACTCTCCCGGAACCATTGCGTTCCCCGGGGCCGCGGCGAGCGCGCCGATGGGGCCACTTAGTAAGTAGCCGAAATAATACCCTTCCGGACCGCATAAAGAATCAACTCTGGAACGCTGTGCAGATCGAGCTTCTGCAGAATGTGGGTCCGGTGGGTCTCCACCGTGGTCAGGCCGATGTTGAGAAGATTGGCAACTTCCTTGTTGGTCCGGCCTTCGGCGATCAGTTGCAGGATCTCGCGCTCGCGATCGGTGAGCAACGCGTAGCTGTCTTCGAGGCCGCGCCGGCGGAGCTGGTTGATGTACTCCTCCTGCAGCATTGCGCTCACCTTGCGGGTCAAGAAGGAGCGCCCCTGCGAGACCGCCCGGATCGCCTCGATCACCTCCCTGCGCATCGAGTCCTTCAGGAGATAGCCCTTGGCCCCGGCGTTCAGAGAGCCGAGCACGTAGCTTTCGTCCTGGTGCATGCTCAGGATCACCACGGCCGTGTGCGGGTGTGTGGCGACGATCCGCCGGGTGGCTTCCATCCCATTCATGACCGGCATCCCCACGTCCATGACCACCACGTCGGGCGCTTGCTCTTCAGCCAAGTGCACAGCCTCGCGGCCGTCGGCGGCTTCGGCGACGATCGCCATGTCGGCCTCGCGCTCCAGCAGGGCACGTAAGCCATCCCGCACCACGGGGTGATCGTCAGCCAGCAGAATTCGAATCTGGTTCATGTCCATTCTTTCGCGCGAGCTCGACCAGGGGCAACTCGGCTGAGACCAGCGTGCCGCGGCCCGGCTGGGAGTCGATGGTGAGGCGCCCTCCCAGACGGCGGACTCGCTCCTCCATTCCGAGCAGTCCCAGCCCTCGAACGTGCCGAGGGTCGAAACCCGCGCCATCGTCCTGGATGGTAAAGAGCACCCGATTGGCGTCGCGCCGGACGACTACTTCGACCGTCCTGGCGCTGGCGTGGCGAGCCGAATTGTTGGTCGCCTCTTGCACCATCCGGTAGATGCACGTCTTGTGCTCCTCGGGCAGATCCCTGTCGGCACCGTCCGCCCGGACCAGCACGTTGAGACCGGTGCGCTTGGCCATTTCCCGGGCATGCCAGTTGAGTGCCGGCACCAGGCCGAGGTCGTCGAGCATGGAAGGACGCAAGAGGAGCGCAAGGTCGCGCACCTCGCCAACCGTCTTCTCGGCGAGCTTCCGAATCGATTCCAGGTGCTCGCGAATCCGGGCCCGCCCCTCAGCGCACTCGGCGCTGTCGGCCTCCATCAGAATGGCCGACAGAGACTGGCCAACCTCGTCGTGCAACTCCCGAGCCAGCGACCGGCGTTCGTTCTCCTGAGTGCTCAGAAGGCGTGCGGAGAGTTCCTGCAGATCTCTCCGAGCGTGCAGATTCTCCGAGAGGCGGCGTTCGAGCTCGCGCTCCAGCCGTAAGGTGGAGCCGATCGTGGCCAGCGCGAGCGCCAGGCCACCGAGGAACGTGATCGCGAAGATGATTTCGAGAGATCGGCGCAAGCTGTCGGCGGAGGCGGCGGATCGCCCCTCGGCACGGCTCAAGCCGCGCTCGTGCACTGATGCGATCCGGTCGGCGATCTGCAACATGGCTGTCCGCCGCGGAACCAACTCGTTGTAGAAGAACGAATAGCGCAGTCGGTTCCGCTCGCCGGGCGACCACGCCATGGTGCCGTCGAGAACCCGCCAGTACGCTTCGATCTCCGACCGCAGGGCCAGGAATGGCTTCCTCTCTTCGGCCTCTAACGACTGCGAGTAGGCTTTGAGGGAGCTGTGGCTCTCGTGCTCCAGTTCGGCCAGCCGGGACGTTTGCGCCGCGGCAGCGGCCGAGTCCGGCGCCAGCAGGAAATCCCGAACGTAGGTGCCGGACAGATAGATCTCGGAGCGGATCTGGTCGAGTGAGGCGAGGCGTTCAAGAAATCCTTGGCGAGTGTGGGCCTCATCGTTGCGCACCCGCGCCAGCGCCAGCAGCGTGCCGGCCGCAGCCGTGACAACGCACAGAAGTAGTCCACCGAAACCCAGCGACAACACCAACCACGGTCGCCTGCGGCGCCCGTTACCCGCCTTTTGGAGACTGCTATTCGGCCGAAGCCACAAAGTTTTCCCTCTTGGTTTGAGTGTAGCCGACCGATGAGACCACAAAGAATCCTGTCTCCACAGGATTTCATTCAAGCCGGATCGGCGCTTCAATCGGAGTCAGAGAGGATTCCCATATGAACCAATCGCGCAAGCTGACCGTCACGGCCTTCGCCGTTATTTCGCTGATCGGCATAGGCTGCACCAAGAAGGTCGCGATGAGATCACCTGCCCCGCCAGCGCCTCCGGTAGCGGCGGTGAGTGCCCCGAAACCCATGTCGATGCCCATGCGGGCTGCGACGACGCCGCCAGCGGCAACGCCAGCCCCACACTATCCGAACGCGGCCACGCGCGCCCGCATAGACGAGCTTCTGGCCCGCATCGAGGACGCGTATTTCGACTATGACAAGGCCACCATCCGTCCCGATGCCGTAAAGGCGCTCCAGGCCGATTCAACCGAACTTCGCGACATCCTGGCGCAGTACCCGGACTACAAGCTGACCGTCCAGGGCAACTGCGATGAGCGCGGCTCGGAGGAGTACAACATCGGCCTCGGCGACCGCAGGGCCGCGGCCGCCAAAGATTACCTGGTTGAGGTAGGCATCCCCACCGGCCAGCTTTCCGTGATCAGCTACGGCAAGGAGCGCCCGGTGTGCACCGAGCATAACGAAACCTGCTGGCAGAAGAACCGCCGCATCCACATCGTGGCCATGGCGCAAAAGCCGCAGTCCTGAAACGCTCCGGTGGCGCACGCTTCGCGTTCCCCGGCCTGGAGCGTGCGCAACCTCGGAGGTCGGCACCGTCACGGCCGTCATCGTCTAGGTCGCCGCACCCGCGTCGGGCATCTCTCCGGTAGAGATCTCGGACCTCCTACGGGCGAGGCGAGTGGCCTCTTCCTCCTGGCTCGGACGGCTCCCCCGTCCGACCAACGCCGAAGGAGTCGAACCCGCTTAGTGCAGGCGGGATGTCGCAGCGTCCCGCGGGCTTCGATTTCCTCTGAACAAGCCGCCAATATGCCCGCCCGCGGCACACTGCCGAGCATGCCGCACCCAGCGCAGAGCGGCTCTGTTGACTCGCTCCACCAGGTCGGCGCGAGCGTTCACAGGCAGGGAGTCTTCAGCGGCGACACAGGGCTTCTCGCTAACAAACAAACTGGAATCCGACTGGAACTGGATTCCGAGTTCGTATAGCAGGCTCTTGCGAGTGCGGTAGAAGACCTGCCAGGAGAGCCACGGCATCTGAAGGTCCCTGCCGATAGGCCTCAAACGGCGTGTCGCGATTTCCTTTGCATCGACCGGCGCGCCGGTGCGGGAGACGAGGACGAAGTCGTCTGGCCCGGTGAAGTCCGCCCGGAGGCTCAGGCGGAGCAGCACGGGAAGCAGCGAATCGGGAATCGGCAGATTCCTACTGCGGCTTTGTCTGTTCACGTATCCAAAAGCTCCGCGATACCACTGTTTCCTGACGGCGATAGTCCGCGGCGGAATCGGCTCGCCGTCCGCCTTGGACCGGTCCCCGGCCAAGTTAACATGCTTCCACTGCAGGCCACTGATCTCCGCCATGTTCATACCCGTGAGGACCGCGATCAGCGTCATCTCTCTTTCGGGATACTGCATCTTCGCAAGCACCTCTTTCGCCTGCACCGGTGTGAGCGCGTGCGCCTCTTTGCGAATGATCGCAGGCGGCTTCACCGGATCGGCAGGGTTCTCGCCGGTGAACCATCGCCCCTTTTTGGCGTGATCGAAGATGGCCTTCACCACATTCCGGATGTGGGTAACGGTCTGGGTTGAGTACCCGCTTGCCAAGGCGGCAGAAATGAGGCGGTGTACATCCTCCGGCCGAGCGTCGCAGAGCCGCACGGCATCCAGGTAAGGCCAGTCCGGAATGACCCTGAGCCTCGTCTTCCAGTTTTCCGCGCCGGCCTCGAAGACGCGCTCCACTCCTTCCGGCGTGAGGACGTGCTTCAGGATCGCGTGGTAATGTGTCCTGCCCGATAGGTTCTTCATCGCTACGTGCTCAGGCACGAACACCTTCTCCACGAACTCCGCAATTGTCATCTCCACTCGTGAAACCGGCGCGGCCCGTGCGACTCCTGGCAGGAGGGGGCTGGTCCAAACCGGCTTGTCGAAATGGCGGTTCGAGGGAGCATTCAAATCGGAGGCGCCGTGATTCCGGCGCGAACTCCAGCCGTCCTCCAGATCGCGATCTTCTTGCAGTCCGCTTCGTGCCATATCTTCTCCACTTATCCGCCCAACCGCCCAACTTGACTAGAGTAGTGCGTCGTAGATTCCGTCGGGTGTCGGAATGAGTCGCAAACCCGGGACTGGCTCGAATTTCGCCGCGTTTGCGAAATTCGTGCCTGTCCCACCCTTCGCCCTCCGTCAGTTATACTGCTCGGAATCTGCGACGCACTACACTAGAGAGGGACTTGCGAAAGTCCGCGACACTGCACCGAACCACGAGCGTGAGCGAGTGGACCCCCTCAAGCAGATGTCAATCGGCGGCCCGTTCCGCTCCCTGACGGTCGCGGTTCGGTGCTACCAGCCGGTCGAGTGACTAATTTCGCAAGTCCCTCTAGAGTCTTGCCCGATACCTCTTGCCACTCGGACTATTTGGCGTTCGATGCTACTTCGATTGCCGGCTTCGCGAAGAGCGCGTCAGCGAGCTTGGGGTTTACCACAACCTTCTCGAGCACGATCTTCTCCGGTGGAACGGGCGGATCTTTGAGCCCCAGCGCCGTTTTGGCCACAGGAAGGACCTTGGTTTCCAGAACGAACGGAATCTGCAGGCCGTCCACCTGGCGATAGTCGCGGAAGTAGACTTCCACCGGATGGTAGGTGCCATCGAGCCGCCGGGGCTGGCCTTCGATTTTCGATTCCAGGAACGTCTCCGCGTCAATCCACACGTGGACCGCCTCCCCATTCTTCATGGTCAGTTTGATCTTGTAGGTGTTGCGGTCCTCGACCTTCTCCGTGCCTGCCAGCTCGATCCGGGTTCCCTTGGCTGCGTAATCCACCAGAGGGCCATCCAGATCCGCCTGCGCCGACGCCACCTTCATCTCGTCCGCCGTGTAGGGCTCCACCACGCGCCGCCCCAGGAACGGCCTCAGCTTCCAGCCTTGAGCGCCGTCGAACACCTGGACCGCCGTCTGGCCGTTGAACTGTAACTCGAACCGCATCTTCCGGGGCCGCTTCAGTTCCATCAAAAACGGCAGCTGAACCTCCTCGGCCGGCCGCGAAGAACCGAACTGCTGGCTGGCTTTTGCGGGCCTGGTCCGGCACGGTCAGCGTCGGCCGCTGGTTCCCGCCGGCGCCCAGTTTTCCCGTGAACGACATCGTCTGGACCGCCCGCCACGCCTGCAGCCCGCCTCGGGCGGCGACGTTCTTTGCGACGATCTCGGCAGCGGATAGCTTGGCTTGCGCTCCCGCGGTCTCTGCTGCCGCGATGTGCGCAAGTGCAAACGAAATGGAGACGCAAATGCCAACTGACTTTCGGAACATGTAGCGATCCTTTCTTCCGGGACTTGAGACTGCCCGAGCGATCAGGACTCGGGCCATCGGCTCACATCGCCACTGCCGATCGCTGAATCTGTGTGGCTTAGAGCTTCCTCACTCCACGACCAGCCCGTTCGCTCGGAATGGGCCGATCACCACGTCAACGCGGTCGCCACGTTTCACCCTCCGGCCTTTGTTCGAGAACGCCATCCAGTACGACTTTCCCGCTACGGGGGAGCTGGCTTGGCGCAACTGCCCTACCTTCTCCAGAGACGGCACCACCAGTTGGACCCCGGCCTGACCAATCGTTCAAGGTCGGCGTGGACTTTCTTGTCGTTGAGCGGCGCGGCCTTGTTCGCGTCGAGCACGCGGTAGCTGAACCGTACCAGCTCGCCCGACTCCGCTGTCTTTACGACCAGGGAGTCAATTCCCCAAAAGCCCGCATAATACATCTGCGCTCGCTGTGGCAAATAGTTGGGCAGAATGGTGACCGGACCGCCGGCCGCCTTCACCGGGGCCGCGGTTTGGGACGCCGGGGCGGGAGCTTGGGCGCCCGCCGGCAAAACGGCAATGCCGCCGGCGACAACCGCCGCCAGCAGCATCCTCTTTCCTGACTTTGTTGTTGTGTGCATCATGCTTCTCTTCCTTCTGCAACCTGTCTATTGCCGGCCGGACACCCTTGCGGATGTCCGGCCGGAAATGCCTGGCTTGCGATCAATGGCCCGCCAGTTCTACCGCGCCCACGTCGATGTGGCTCGGGTTCTTGGCATCTGGCCGCCGATTACCGAAGAAGTCGGTTGCCGGCGCAGGCAGCGGCAAGCCCAGAGGCCCTACTTCGCCCGTTACCGTGCAGCCAATCCCCAGAGCGAGAACGCCATCGGAGCACGGAACGAAAGCGAGGGCCGGCGAAGTCGCCTGGAGCGAGTAGTTACCGAGCGTAGCGCCGGTCGCCGGGTTGGTCATGGACAGCGGGCCCCAACTGATGTTGACCCAGTTGTTGCCCTCGTCCACCGTCGCGGTCGGTGTCAGGCTGAAGATCGGGTTAGGAGCGGTCGCGTCCGAGATGCCCGGAGGCACCTGGTAGCCAAGCCCCCCGTTCTCCGGCGGCACGCGCGACCCGTTGCAGTACTGGCTGACCACCAGCGGGTTGCTATTGGTGTTCGTGCTGCTGTAACCGCCGGTGCTGGTCAGCACCGAATACAGCGGGTTCAGGCTGAACCCGGAGCCATGGTTGGTCGGTCCGGTGTCCCCGCGCACGCCGATGTCCCAATAGCTGACCGCGGATGGACAGGCGCCGGTGCTCGCCTGGCTGGGAGCGGGCGTATTGGTGAAGGCGTTGTACAGCGTCACCACGTTCTGCTGGTATTGCGGGCTCATGGCGCCTACTCCGATGTTGAACGACCGGTTCTGCCAGAGAATGTTGTTGTACAGAGCCGGGTACGAAACCCTCGTGCAGGTCCCGTTGGTGGCGCTGGTGCTGGGAGCGAAATGGCCCGCGAGGGCAGGTGATCGCCCCCGTAGTGAACGACGACGTCAGCTGGGGACTGTTGACCATAGTCACGAAGCCCGCGGGCTGAGGTAGCGTCGTCGTCCCGTTCGTGGTGATGGTGGACGGCAGGCGACTGGCTGCTGGCTAACGGCGCCCCCAGGGTGTTGAAGAGCGTGCCCGACGAGGCGGTGGTGTCGTTAGAGGCGATTGTGTTGTTGACGAGGTTAACCACGAGCGAGTCTTCCAGCGATACTCCCGCACCGTCCCAACCGGCCACATTGTTGACGATGATGTTGTTGGTAACCTGCGCGGAGTACCATCGCTGCGGATTGGCCGGGAACCGGGCTATGTCCGCGCCGTTGACCGCCTGAAGGCGTAGGCCACCGCCGCTGCCGGCTTCCGCGCCGTTCCCCATTATCAGGTTGGCGTTGATCACCAAACCGGGACCGGCACCGTCGCTCAGACCAGGCACGCAATCGTTGTCGGTCACGCTGCCGCATTCCGTGACAACCCCATTGACCAGGGTGCTGCCGTCCGGGGCCGCGCCCATGACCAGCAGCCCTCCTCCGTTGGCCGGGATAGAGGGGTTGGTGCTCTGATTGAAAAGGATCGTGTTGTGCTCGATGTCCCCGTTGTAGCTGAACCCGAGTTGTCCCACGCCCCCGCCGTCACCGGTGCTCATGTTCCCGCAGACCCAGTTGTAGTTGAACTTGTAGTAATCGGAGCCGGTACAGATGCTGACACCGCCTGCCCCCGCCGGCGTACCTGTGAACAACTCGTCGCCCGTCGAGGAGTTATTCGTGACCATGTTGTTGTGCATGTTCACGTTCAACTGCAAGCAGTACGGCAGTTGCGTATTCGTGATCGGGCTGTCCTGGCAGGAGCCGGGCGGCACGGTGGTGCTAGCCGTGGAATTCGGCGCCAGGTAGGCCTCCGGGAATTCCCCTTGGCCGATTGTCAGGCCGCCCGACAGCGTTCCGGAATTGTTGTAGATCCGGTTGTTGGCGATTTGCAGGTTGTGCGTCCAGGCGTGCAGGAAGATCGCTCCGCCTCCTTGCGAGGCGTCCGTGATCCCCAACCCATCGATGCTCGAGGGGTTGCACTGGAAGTTGCTCGGGTACAAATTGACCCCGCGAGCCCCAGTCGTGCAATCGGCGCTCGTCAGGAGCTTCGAGCCCGCCGGGAAACCCGCTTCCGCCCCGCTTCCATATACATCCGCGGCGCCGGCGGGGATGTTCACTCCCTTCGCCAGCACCATGATGGCAGCGCCTTCGTACGCTCCCATGATGGAGGGCTCTTGCAGTTGCTCCGCCAGGTTGCCGTTCACCGTGGCGTCCCAGCCGAGAATGCCTTCCAGCGGTATCCGGTCCACCACCAGTTGCGGGAAGTTCGGGCCGCCGTAGAAGTCGTTCCAGCCCGTCCCAGGGCAAGCGAACGCGCCCGTCGGATCATAGGGATTGGTTCCCGCGCCGGGGCCGTTGCCCGTGTAGGGTTGACCGTCCAGCGCCAGTCCGAACAGGCAATTTACCGTCCGGCGCCATGGATCCAGCTTGCCCGCTGGATGCGTGGTGGCGTCGATGATGCTCGAAGCGGCGCCGACACCTTGCAGCCGGACCGGCTTCCACATGATCACCAGTTCCTTGTGGGCAGAGTTGGTGTGAGTCTGAGTGGAGGCCGTGGTGCACGCTACGGCCGACGTCACACCAGCCCGTGGTCGTGGTGCAGTTCGGGTCGACGATGATCAGGTCGCCCGGAGCGGCGGCGTTGATCGCGTCCTGAATCGAGGCCGAGGCGGCCACGTGCTTGGGCGTCTTGCCGCGCACCGTGACCGTAACCGTGTCCACCGACTGCTTCCCGTTGCCGGCCGTGATCACCAACTGGCCGCACCGGGTCGAAAGAGCGGCGGGGCCGCTGGGGCCGGGGCCGCCGTACTGAGTTTGTTGCTGGACGGCGCACGCCGGCACATTGGCGGGCACGGTAGCGACGATCGAGGTGTCGCTCCAGCTCACGATGGTCGCGGCAGCTCCGCCGATGGTAACGCTCGACGCGGTGTTGCAGGTCGGGCTGCCCGCGGTTGGCGCTGTGCATCGAGTTCCGAAGCCGTAGTGGCGCGTGACGGTCTTCTGATTGAAAGGCGCCGTCTGGGCCGAGGGGCCCGGAATACCCGTAGTTGCTCACGGGCTGATCGCCCAGGGCAGCGATCGTGATACGGTGGCCGGGCGCGCTCACCCAGGGACCGACTCCGTCGCCGTCGACTTCCTTGACCGCCGGAGTGAGGGTCGGGTAGCTGCAGTCCGGGTTGTTGTATCCTGCGCCCACGAAGCCCGCGGTGGGCACTACCGGCGTATCCATGTAGTCGGCCACCCCCGGCATAAACGGCAGTTCGTAGCAGAACTGGCTGTAGAGCGGGTTGAACAGCGGGTCCGTGATCATCTGGTTGTACGTCGGGGATGCCGGGTTCGTGTCCAGGATCGGCCCGGCGTCGTTCATGCACGTGACCATCATGGTGGGCGAGTAACCGGTCGGGTTGGGCGGGTTCACTTCCCAGGTCGAATAGCTCAACCCGTTGAAGGCTCCCCACTGGTCGGAGTAGACGCGGGAGACCTCGTTTCCGTTAAAGTCCCTGAGCGACACCGGCAGGTTGGGAGGCGAAAACTTCTCGCCGAAGGTGGGGGCGAACGGATCGAATTCGGACGTGAAGTCGTCCGTGATGATCCCCGTGAATTTCGCGGCGATGTGCGTCGAGGTGTAGATGAAGAACTTCGCGATCGCGGCCCTCTGGTCGTCCAATGTGACTTCCTTGCGGTCGCACAGGTTGCGCGTCGCTCCCGCGAACGGCGCCACCTCGAACGACTGCGGGAAGATGCTCATGTAGTCGGGCACGACGCGCGCCTCGCCCACGCACGGCCAGATTGGCTCGAACGGATAGGAGGGGACGGTCCCGGTCCTGGGTGTGGTCCCAAGGCCTTGAGTGGGATTCTGCGGGTTGTTGGCGTTGTAGCCGGGGCCGGGGTTGTTCGCCGAGGCCACCGAGGCCTGGTCCGGAATGATGAAAACCTCGCCCAGGGGGCCGAACTGCTGCGTAACCGGCGCGATGAACGAGTCGCCGATCAGAATGTTCTTGTCTTCTTCCTTAACCAGCTCGTAGCCCGGAGGCATTACCACTTCGACCACGTACTTGCCGGCAGGCAGCATCGGCATGCCAGACCTGTAGGGGTCGCTCGTGTCGGGATCCGCGACGCAGATCGTGCAGTTGGTCCCGGCGGGCTTGCCGGTGTCGGGTTCAGGCTGGTGACGCTGGGGAAAGCGTAAGCGCCGTCGTATGGCGCCGGCTGGAGCTGGTTCCAGTTGTGCATGCCGTCATAGCACTTGTACTGCGAGTTGTACGGCAGCGTGTGCGCTGTGTATCCGGGGATGTGCTGAGCGTTGTACACGTCCAGATACTCCGGCTGATTGTACAGCGTGAAGTAGAAGAGATCGGCGGTCGACTGGCCAGGGCAGTTCATGTTAGGGACTCCGTCGGTGCGGAAGCCCTGTGACCAATCGTCCCAACTGCTGGTCTGAGTGGTGTCCACCAGCTTGAGAGTCGGCGTGACTCCGTCCGCTGCAACGCCTTCCTGGTAGAGGTTCATGGTCACGCGTGGAACCAGCGGCTCCCATTGCGTCTGCACCAGCATCATGGGGTCGTCAAAGGGACGGGTGGAGGCATAGACGACATGTCCGGTGATGCCGCCGTTCTCGCCGGGGACGTAGGGCGCCTTCCCGAATTCGATGAAATTGAACTGGCCGATGAAGCCCTGCCAGCCCTCGGAGAAGACCCAAGGCGGATCGATGCGGCCCGTCGAATGATTGTTCGTCGAGCTGGGAACCGGCCCGGTCGCGATCGAATTGACCGGTGCAATCGGCAGTGGAGCAATAGACCGCGCCCGGCACCGACAGGTTGCTCGGCAGAGGGAAGGGTTCGTAGGTGTTCGCCAGGTTCTTCCCGATGACGGAGCTCCCGCAGTTAGGATACGGTGCGCCGCAGGTCGTGCTGTCTGCCGGTCCGCCCGCGTCGTAGACCGTATGGATTCCCGTGGTCTTGTAACGCGTCGGGTCGGTCTCTACCGTATACCAGTTGAACAGCGGGAAGGTCTCATTGAAATTGGCCACTCCGCCAAAGTCCGTCAAAAGGTTGTTCGCCAGCTCGCCGTCCCGGTACCGGACGCTGACCGAAGAGAACGGAATTCCGAGCTCGGTGGACTGGTAGACGCCGTCCTTGTTGTCGTCAATGAACGTCCGGGTATTGATGTTCGACTGCCACTGCTGCTGCGCGACGTCTCCCATATTGACAAGGTTGCCGCCGGCCAGCTGGACGGGCGTCGAAAGGCCGTCCACGATCTGATCGTTCCACTGATCGAAGACGGTCATCCGCCAATTTGCCGGGGGGTAGCCCGTCAATTTGAAGGTGCCGTCGGCGGCGCACTTGGTGAAAGAAAAGTCTTCGCCGTCCGGATCTCCGATGCTGACGTAGCACTGGGTCCAGGAATAGGCATCGCGCGAACCGCTGCTGTAGAGCCGCTGATCCGGCGTACGGCTCAGGCGCTCGCCCGTGATCTTGCCGGTCACGGAATTGTTGCAGGCGCCGCCCGCGGTCACGTTGAGGTCGGTGCCATTGCAGACGCCCGCCATGCGGGCATTGATGATCGCCGGGTTGGCGAAGCCGATGGACACGTGGTATCCGGCCGGCCCATACTCCTGGAAGTAGGCTCGGCTCGCCGATCCGGACGAAAGCGTCGTGGGCTTGCTGGCCGTCCAGGGTGTTGGTCTGGAGCCACTCCTCACCCCGGGCGATCCGGTCGGCGCCCGGCGTGGCGATGACGCTGAATCGTCCCGGCATCAGGTTGGCGATCACCGGCCTCGCCCGCCAGCGGAGATAGGGTCTTGCCATCCGACTCGTACTTCGGGCAAGTCACGATCTGGCCCGTGATGCCCGCTTGCGTTCCGTCCCCGGTAAGCACATTCGACGTCACCTGCGCCGAAATCGGGCACGCATCCAGGTTTGTGGCCGGATCGATGGTTCCCGCCAGGCTGTTCGACAGCGGCTGGTTGAACATGTCGTAGGTCATCTGTCCGGTGATGTCGCCGAAGGTCGCCCATGTCGATCCACGAGTTCGATGTTGAAGCCACCCAGCCCCGGCTCGTTGGTCGCGAGCACGTCAACGCCGCCTCCGGCATCCTGCTCGCCGTTGAGGGGGAAGTCGTCCTCGAACACCTGCACGGAGAGTTTCGCCGGCGGGAAGGGATTCGGCTGCACCAGCACCGTGACGGCCGCGAAGTTCCAGGTAGTTGCGCCGGGCCACCGGGTTGCAACGGGTATGGCGCGCCGCCCATGCCGTGGCCGGATGCCGCGTTCGCGGTGTTGAACGGATTGGCCGCGTCGCCCGGCAGGACCGAGATGTAGTAGCGCTTCGGATAGGGCGCGGGTGTAGTGCCGCAGGTGCGCCCGGCGAACGTGCCGAACCCGCAGCCCGGGTCCAGGGCCACCTGGTTGGGGATTACGGCGGGCTGTTGCGTCGCCGCACCTGAAGTGTCGCAGATGCCGGTGGAGACGTCGCAGGCCGTTGTCACATGCGCTCCGGTCGCGGGATTGAAGACTGTCTGGCCCGTTCGCAGGACAGATCCGTCGACGCCGTCCCGGTGCACCCCTGCGCAATGTACTCCATGTGGCTGGTATGGAAATTCACCCCAAAGGTGGGAGGAACGCTCGTCGCAGTAGGCGACACGCAGCCCGGAACCCGGCGGCGCTGCTGGTGTTCGTCGTGCAATGCGGGGTTGACATAGAAGGTCTTGTCTTCCTCAATGACCCAGCGATAGTCGGTGATTGCGGTCGCTCCCGTCGTTGGGTCCATCACCGTAACCGCGAGATTGCTGGGCGGGCGGGAAGACCAATGTAACGGTCGCCGGTTCCGCTGCTGACCGTGCCCTGCGAGTTTTGCGCGCTGTAAGTGAAGGTGTAAGTGCCCAGGCCCCGACACGGAGGCGGTGAACCCGCCGTTAGCGTTGACAATCAGGGTTCCTCCGGAGAGAGCCGGCGCAGGGGAGTGACAACCGAAAGAGGATATCCCGCGGCGTCCGCGTCAACCGACAGGACGCCCGGAGGTCCGATGGTCAGGTGGGTGGCCGTGTTGGCCGTGTACGTGATGTTGCGCACGGTAATGCCGCCGGCGCCTTCGAGCGTCGCCGGAGCCAGTGTCACGGTGGCGGTCAGACCCGAGGAGCACACGGCCGCCGTTACCGAACCGTTGGCGCAGTAAGTAAACGTGTCTGAGGTTGCCGCTCCCGTGGGAACATACGTGAATGTTCCATTTGCGGCCAGGGTTACCGTCCCGTTAGTGGGGGCAGTGAGGAGTTGCACGCCGTAGACGTTCGTGTCGTTCGCGATCACGCCCTTGCTGGGGTCCGCCACGGTGAGCGGCTGGCCCGCGACCAGCGAGTTGTAGGTGTCCGCCCTGGCTTGCGCGGTCGCGATGGATGGGGACGCCGGGAGTCCGGCGCCATTGATCGCGATGTAAGCCAGCATTCCGGCGTCGCGCTCGGTGCCGTTGCCCGACAGGCTCAACTCGCGATCGAACACCGCCAGGCCGGACCCCGTGGTGGCAGGCACATTGATCATCACGTCGTTGGTCTTGCCGGCCGCCATGAAGAGGTCGGTCTGTACTTTGGGAATGCCTGGCAAGGCGTTGCCGTCTTCGGCCATGATCGAGAAACCGCCAACCCCGGCCGCGGCGGTGGTTGCCCCGGTCAGCGAACCGACGATCGACGGCACGTGCATGCGCAGCCCCGCATTCACCATGCGGACCAGCACCGTTCCAGTGCCCGCCGTAAGGCCCGTGGCAGGCGAGGTCGGGAACAGCGAAGGCGCGGCGTTGGTCCTGTTAAACGCGACACCATTGATCAGGTAATACAGGGGGATGTAGTTCACGGCCGGCGGATAGCATTGGCGATAGGTCGGCGAGGCGGGGTTGCCGCAGCCGGTTGGCTGGCCGGACCACACCATGGTCGAGCTGAACCCCGACGTGTTGACCGCGGCGTTGACCGAGTTGTTCTGCACCGGGTCGATTTCGCTGAACTCCAGCGGGACTTCCGCGTTGTAGGTCACCGCGGGAGTGGTGCCCACGGCCGGATAGGCGGTGCCGGCCGTCGTGCCCACCGGCACGGTGGTGACCACCAGGATTCCGTACAGCCCCATCGGAACCTGAATGGAGGGATGCGTGCCCGACTCCAGCAGATAGGTGCCTGGCTTAAGCGCCGGCCACGTAAGTGCGGTCGGGGTTACGGCCGTTCCCGCCGGAACCGCGGCCACCTCAGTGCCGAACGACTGCACGCGAGGCCCCTGCGTTGGTGGCAAAGCGGTTGCGCCCGTGTTCGCGATGGGCCACGTGACATTCGCCTGGGCTTGGGAGTGGTCCGGACTTGCCGTGGTGGTTCGCTGGCCCAGACTCCCCAGGCCGCCGCCCACCTGCCCCACGATCATCAGAGACGTGGGAATACCGTTGGCGGCCGGAGCCGTGCCCCCAGTCGGCGTGGGGGGCTGAAACGAGAGGTTGTTGGTCAGGTTGATCGTCAGGCTCGTTCCCGTGGAAACATAGGGAACGGTGATGACAACCGGCGACCAGCCGGCAGGCGTCGTCGTGGTCGCCGCCGGAGCGTTGGGATTCAAATTGGCGCACGTTGCGGTGGCGCCTGTCACGGCCGTCCCGCAGCTATAGCCCCACATCGGCACCGTCGAGCCGTCGGGCAGGGTCAGAGTAGTCGGCGCCGCCGTCAGATTGATGGTCTGCTGGCCGAAGGCCGCGGCCGACCCGATAAGAAGCATACCGGCTGCCAGCACCGCAGCTTTCATAGTCGCGTTGAAGTCGTTAGTTCGCCTCATTGTTCTCGCCTCTCGTTTTGTAGTCGGTTGTAGCGCCGGCTTCCAGCCGGCATCTGTTTGTCCGGTGCCGCCGGGAAGGCGGCGCTACGCAGTTTTGTCCCATGGCTTCGTCGCTCACAGATATTCCTTGGACTATCGGGGGGTCGGGCCGGAGCAAGCCCCGGCCCTCCGCCATCCGATTACATAGACTCGTCGATCACAAACTCCCGGGAATCAACCAGCATCATCATCAGCATTCCGCCGGGGAATACGTTGTTGGTGGTGATCTCGCGCTCGTTGTGCGAGTGCCACATAAACGCCCAGCCGCGCTCGTTGGCCGGGTTGGCCTGCGTGTTGGCGGGCAGCAAAGTGCTGCAGCTCGATCCGCCGGGCGTGCCCCGGGCGTGGTGGCGCAGGCGGGCGTTTCCGCCGCGCAGGCTCGCATCCGGACCCAGATATGGAGTACCGCCGTACCAGGCGCCGTTGGTGAAGATGTTCGGATCGGGAAGAGTGGCCGGACCGCCGCCCGCCACGTCACCGAAGGGCGCCGCCTCGATCGGCTTGTTGTGGTCCTGGCACCACTCCCAGAAGTTAACCGCGGTGGGAGCGCCCGTGTTGTAGCCGTTCGCGTCCGGAGTGCACGGAAGCGAGGCGAGCGGGTCGCTGGTGTCGCCGGGATGGTGGCCGTACGGGTCCCAGTTCAACCCCCGGCCCGTGTAGTAGAAGATCCCATCGAAAGCCGAGCCCGGTGTGGTGTCGGTGTTGAACATCAAAATGCCGGCCAGATTCGGCCCTGTAGTATTCGAGCTGAGGATCAGGTTCCCATCCCGCGCCAGGATGCGCACGTGGTTGGCGTGTTCGTGGAAAGGATGTTGCCATCGGCCCGTGCCGATGCCGCGGATCAACGTCAGCTCGCCCGGATGCATGTGCGGATTGCCGTTGTAAGGCTGGTGCGGATACTCGGCCGCGTAGTTGGGGTCCATGAGGTCCGGCATGGAGCGCCCGTTGATCAGGAAGTAGGCGGGCTTGTACGGTTCCGTCGGGACGTTGAGGTTGCACCCCACAGCGCCAGCCGTACAGCCGACCCTCGCCTGAACCTGCGCCTCGGCCTGGGAGTGAATGTTGGGATCCATCTCGGCGAACTGGAACAGGTATTCCCGGTCATAGCAGGTCTCGGGGTGGTTATACGCCGCGGCCGCCAGCCGGAAATCCGACTCGCCCCAATGGGCTTCCGCGGTCAGGTTCGCGGCATGCAGCCCACTGGTACAGTTGGCGGGGATGGTACTCGGCACAACCACCAGGGCGCCATACAGGCCCATCTCGATCTGGAGGTCGCCCTGCGTGCCGCTGTAGTAGGCGTGGGTCCCCGCCGTGGACGCTACAAAACTGTAGGTCACCGTGCCGCCCGGCGCCGCCTCTTGCGTCAGCAGGCCGGCACTACGCCGCCCGTGCCGTCACCTGGAAACCGGGAAACAGAATCGAGGTGTTGCCGGCGGCTGTGGGCAGACTATTGGTCAGGGTGACCGTGACCGTCTGCCCCTGAGTGACGATCATGCGTGGGACCGGGAACCTGCATGGTCGAGCAAAACGCGCCGGCGATGGCCTTCGGGCGAAAGCCGGTGGGCGCGCCGTTACACCCGTAACCCCACGAGTAGACCGCCGCCCCGTCAGGCTGGTTCAGGTGGGCGTCCGTTGCTATCAGTTTGAACGTCGGCCCGGTGATGCCGGGGGTCGCGGCGCAAGCCGCCCCCGCAAGCGACAGGGCCAACACCAGCGGCGCAACGCTCCGAGTCGAGTAGCGCCGCGCCAAAAGCCGTCCGGTTTTCGAGATCGCTTTGTTCATTTTCGTCTCCCTCATTTCCGCGCTCCTAATTGCAGGTGTTCCCGAATGTGCTGCCGCCGGTCACGCTGTTGCAGATATGGACCTCCGTCATGAGCCCGCCGAAATTCTCGGCGTCGTTCGACAGATGGTCGAGATTGGGGGTGTAGAGATAGAACACGCTGCCCGCCGGATAGAGCGCCGCCGCGCAGCCCGTCGATCCGCACCCGGCATCGCTGGCGTCCAGAATCACGTCGAGCGACTCGCCGCCGCCCAGGGTGATCGAGTTCGTGTAGTACTCCAGGTTGTTGCCCGCCTGGTCCCGCAAGAGCTTGGCGTTAAAGCCAACCATCTTCATCGGAATTCCCAGGGTTGCCAGCGTCTGATATTCCTGGACGTCCAGGTCGGAAATGCGCAGCAGCGCCTTGCCGCCCACCGGAATGTTGATCAGGGCGGGCAGCGGCTGCGAGTAGTGCATCCGACCGTCCGACGACACCGTGGCCTGCGGACCGGGCGCGACCGTGTCGGGGTAACTCCGCCCGTTCAGCAGGAAGTACTTGTCCTTCATGTCCACGAAGGCTTCCGGGTTGAAGGTCATGCCGACAAAGTGGAAGTTGGGGTCGAAGCCATGAATCTGGAGGGGATACTCCACGTCGTACGCCGTTGAGGCGTCGCCGTCGTTGTAGGCGTACTTCTGGGGGTTGCCCAGTTTGTCGGTGGCCTGCACGGCGCCAGTATTGATGGCTGGCAGGGTGTTCGCGCACAGAATGTCCGCAGCGGGATTGCAGGCCGTGCGCAGGTCGCCCTGCTGCAACTGGAGGCCGGTGTAAAGGCTGGTGCCGCCCGGCAACCTGTCCTGCCGTGGGCGCACATAAACCTGCCCCATCATGCCCATCTGCAAGTGCTCGGGAGGCGTAATGTGGCAGTGGTAGAAGTACGTTCCGGCATCCGGCGCCAGGTAGTAGTAAGTGAAGCTGCCGCCGATGTTGATGGCCACCGAGGCGTCCGGAACGCCGTCATAGAACGAGGAGGCGTTGGGATAGCCGTGGAAGTGGACCGTGTGCTGCTCGAACAGGTCCGGGCGCATGATCATGCCCACATTGGTGAGGGTGAAGAAGACTTCGTCATCCTCGTCGAATGCCAGCAGCGGCGCCGGGATGTTCCCGTTCATGACGCCGACGTCCATGATCTGCCGCGGATCCACGTGCCCGTCTATGGGGGCGCCCACGGTTCCATTGCCGCCGTTGTAATCGACGTCGGGAACCTCGCCTACCGCACCGTTCCACGTAAACGCGGCAGCCGGCGTCCCCCCGCTGCCAGTAGAGTAGGGAACGCTGTTCGCCCCGTCCGTCGCGGCTGGGTCGCCCGGCACCAGAGTTCCCCCATACTGGCCGTTAAAGACGTTCGGGAACTGGGTGCCCGGGTGGCCGGCGGCGATGTCCGCCAGGCCGGACAACGGCCCGAAGGCGAACATGAACGTCTGTGTGCCGTCCGCCATCGTCGAGTAACCGTCGCCACCCGAGATTTGCTGGCATTTGATGGCGCCGTTAATATGTGAGGTCGGCGTCACGTACCCGTGGGAATTGACTGCAAACACCGTGGGACCGGTGTAGGCAGGCTCCGTATTGTTCGACGCCGCGTTCGGGTGGGTAATGGTGGCCGCTGGACATTGAACCCGGAACGACTGGGCGCTCAAAGCGGCCGCCGTTACACAGATCAGGACCGCCAATGACCAATGTGTTCCCAGATATCGTCTCAACATGCGCTTTCTCCTCCTCCTCCTTGCCCTTCCTCTACGGCGGCTTAGCCGCTGCCGTATTGCCTTTGGTGTTATCTCTCATATAGCCTCGCGTCCCCCTCGGCCTCTTTGTCCCACGTCAAGCAAGCGCGTTCGCGGCTGGTATCGTTTGGCCGCTCCTTAAGAAGTCGTCCTAAGCATCTTTCAGCTACCTCGCGGAACGGGGCCGCCACCTGCGGGTCAAGCACAATCGTATAAACGCAATCTTTTGAAGTCGCCGCCACTAAGTGGAACTACACTAGTCACTTAGAGGACTACTTACCGGCGGGCAGGAGGGTGCGGACTTTGTTCCGTTATAGTAACTACAAGCTTCCGTGAGATTGAGCTATGGAGAGGCGCCAAACCCGGGACTGGCTCGAATTTCGCCACGTTTGCGAAATTCGTGCCTGTCCCACCCTTCGCCCTCCGTCAGTTATACTGCTCGGGATTTGCGACGCACTACACTAGATTGAGCTATGGAGAGGCGGTCGACAGCCCGGCTTCTTAATGTTCGCGCTCAAGGGCAAGAGAGGCGACGAGAACTATGGGGGATGGTTGCCTGACCAAGGGTCAGCTTCGATCGGCAGCCTTAATTAATGATGCAGGCGAGGTATCCTCACGCAAAAGGTGCACCCCTGCCCGGTCACACTGGCCAGTCCGATGCTGCCGCCGTGAGCTTCCACTGCCCATTTAGCGATCGACAGCCCTAAGCCCGCCCCTCCCGATTCACGCCCACGCGCCTTGTCTACACGGTAGAAGCGCTCGAAAACTTTGGCTTGATCTTCGGGCGGGATTCCGGGGCCGTGGTCCTGAACCTCGACCGTCACCTGGCTGCTATCGCCATTCCTGACAAGCACCGAAACGGTCTCCCCGGCTGGCGAGAACTTCACTGCATTGTGGATGATGTTCACCAACGCCTGTCTCAGAAAGAGGCAGTCGCCTTCGACCTCCGCCTCCTCATCGCCCTCCACAACGAGGCGCAGCGACTTCTCGTCCATGAGGACTTCGAAGAGCCCCGCCGCCTCGCGGGCAATCGCCATAACCCGCACAGGCGTCCGTTGCAGGTGCAGACGACCGGAATCGGCTCGGGAAACCGTCAGGAGATTGTCCACCAGAGACGTGAGGCGGTTCACCTCTTCCAACATGCTGCCGATGACGTCCCGGTATTCCTCCCCGGTGGCGTTCTTCTGCAATCCGACCTCGCCCACGCTCCGGATCATCGCCAGCGGCGTCCGGAGCTCATGGGAGCAATCCGCGGTGAACATGCGAAGCTGCTCGAAAGCTTGTTCCAGCCGGGCCAGTACATCGTTGAAAACCCGGGTCAGGCGGCCCAGTTCGTCATCGATGTTCTCATCCGGCAGACGTTCGTCCAGCCTGTCCGCCGTTATCTGGCGTGCGCGGCGCACGATTTCTTCGACCGGACTCAGCGCACGTCCGGCCAGGGTGTATCCCGCGAACCCGGCGGCCGCAAGGACCAGAGGCAATATGAGAAGCGAGGCTAGCGACCAGGCCTCCAGATGCGTGCGCATGGGTTCTTCGCTGTGTGCCAGGCGCATGACAAGACGTTGGCCGCTGAGAACATGGAATCTGCTCACGACGCGGACGCGTGTTCCGTCGGAGAGGCGGGTAGAGCGCTCGGAATATCCTCCAACGCCTTCACCTTGGAACGGCATTCCGCCCAGTTCGCGGCTCCCAAGCCTCTCATTTCGAAACAGAACCGGGCCCTCGGGAGACCGGACCTCGACAAAGTCCTCAATCAGGTTCTTCGACGCAGGGTGGTTGTGGTAGTCCTCCCGCAATCGAAGCGTACCGTCCGGCGAAAAGAAGAACAAGCCCTCGACGGTTTCGATCTCCTCAACCGAAAACCGATCGAGCTGGCTTCTCAACTGCCAAAACAGCAGAGCGTAGGTTCCACCCCAGGTAAGAACAAGCAGAGCGGCGAGTATCGATACGTACCAGAGTGTCAGCCGTGTACGCAGGTTCTTCGGGCGCAATGACATCAGGGTTCTTCTTCTCGCAAAACGAAGCCGACACCTCGCACGGTGTGTAGCAGCTTTCGCTCGAACTCGCCATCGACCTTTCGCCGCAAGCGGACCATTTGTGCGTCGATGACGTTGTCCAGAGGTGTTTGCCGGCCTGTTTCCTTCCAGATCTCTCGCGCAAGCATCTCCCGCGAGACAACCCTGCCTTTGTTCGCGAACAAGTACTCAAGCAAATCGAATTCGCGGGCGGTCAAGTCGATGCCTTGTCCCCCGCGGGCGACAGACCTCTGAGGTACGTCCATTTCCAGGTCCGCCAGCCTGAATCGTCTCTCCACATCGGGCTTTCCCCGCCTCAACAAAGCGCGGGTGCGAGCCAGCAATTCCGGGAAAGCGAAGGGCTTCACCAAGTAGTCATCGGCGCCGGCATCCAGCCCGCGCACACGATCTTCAATCGTGTCTTTGGCGGTGAGGATTAGAACGGGCGTCTTGATGCCACGCTTTCGAAGAGTGCCCAAAATCTCAAAACCGTCATGGCCCGGCAACATGACGTCCAGAACCACCAGGTCGAAAGGGTGAGCTTGAGCCAGGTAGAAGCCCTCTTCTCCGGTGTAGGACACTCGCACCGAATAGCCGTCCGCCTGGAGTCCTTCCTCGAGAGCCTTCGCCATCTTCGGTTCATCCTCGACAACCAGGATGTGCACGCTTTTGTTATACAAGCACGCAAGCGCGGGTGCAAGCAGGGCGCACCATGACTCATTGCCGACACTTCGAGTCAGGAACATATCAGGGAATTGTCTATGGAGTTGGGTGAGGTTGGATGTTAATATGGAAGCAAACCGGGCAGGCGCGAGGCTTCGGCTTGCCTCGAGCTCTTGGGGGTGCGATCGGGTGCAAGCGATTGGCGATAGTGTGGTAACAGAGGGGCGCCGAACTCAACTTGGCGCCGGGCTGGATGCGGCGGGCTGGCTCCATGCGCTCCCACCGCCGCTAACGGAGCGGGTCCTGGCGGGTTCGGCGGCCTTGCTGCTCGCGGGCGTCTGCGCGGTTGTCGGCAAGGTTCTCAGTCCCTTGGATCCGACGGACGCGTTTCTTCGACTGGCTCTTGAGGCACTAGCCTTGGCGGGATGCGGTTTGTTAGTCTCGGAAGTCCTCCGGAATCGCCGCCTGACTCGGGAAGGAGAAGAGAGGTTCCGTATCCTGGTTGAGGCGAGTCCGGCTGCGATTGTCACTGTCGATGCGCACGGATGCATCGATCGAGCCAACCACGCGGCCGTCGAACTGATGCTCCCGGATGACGGCAACCTCATCGGACGGCCAGTGGCGACTTTTCTTCCGCAACTGCACTATGTGCTGTTAAAGGACGAGGTGCCCCAGTTCCGCGCTTCCATGCAGGCGCGGGGGCGTCGAGGCAACGGAGAAGCCTTCTTGGCCGAGATGTGGTGTTCCACGTACAAGAACGGATCGAAGGTGGGGCTCGTAGCGATCATAGCCGACACGACCCAAGAAGAGCCGGCAGTTGCCGGTAGCACAGCTCCCGTCACGCCAGCCGGCCGAAGTACATTGAGCGCGCGGGAGCAAGAGGTTCTGCGTCTCCTAGTTCAAGGACAAGCCAACAAGGAGATCGCCTTGAGCATGGACCTTTCGGAAAGCGCGATCAAGAGCACCCTGCAGCGCATATTCGCCAAGACTCAGGTCCGCACTCGCAGCCAGCTGGTGCGATTGGCACTCGAGCAGTACCGCGAGCTTCTGTAGGTTTGACCCCGTTTCGTTCCGCGGGGTCAAAACGCAGAGCTCCGCGGGCACCCGGTTAGCCGCAATCCTGGTGCCGTGTCCCGCCCAGCCCTCCCGACCGCGCCGTGGCGAGGGTCGCCTCCTCACGCACAACTCCACGCATAGTATCCATCGGTGGACACGTTCGCCGACACGCGGGCGCGATGTGCTGGCGCCGCATCGCGCTAGTCTTCGGAGACAATCTGCCAGCCGTCGTCCGTCCTAGCCAGATGCATTCGCTCCGATTCCTGGCCCGAATACGTTTTGCCTCCGGCGGTCCTTTGCCAGCTCACGCGGAATGTGGCCATGGCGCGGCTGCGGCCGGCCTGGAGTACCCTCACATCCGACAGGCGGAAGGTCCTCGGCCTGCCGTAACGGCCCAACAAACGGAGCGCGCGGCCGCGGACGTCTGCGCGCGTTGCGTTCGGCATCGTGAAGTAGCTTTCGAGATGGGGCGCATAGTAGCGGAGCACGGCCTCCGGAGGCCCGCTCTGCCGCGCCGTAGCCCACTGATCGAGCAGGCCGCGCACGCCGGCGTCGGAGACCGGCGGCTCTCGGTCTGCCGGCCGGGCGGCTGCTGGCGCGGTCTGCGTAGCGTTCTGCGAAGGCGGCAGCAGCGCGGGGGGCAGAGGCGGGGGTCTCCAGTCCGCCCGTGTAAGTTCTCCCTATCCGGACGGAGTGCCGGGTGTGTTCGCCCCGCAGTTGCCACCGATGCGGTTTGGCTCCACGCGTGCGACGGCGTTTATTCGGAGGAACTGGGGCCATGGCGAACATCGCGGTCTTCGGACTCTATTCCACCGGGAACCAGGCCGGCGAAGCGCTTGACGAGGTGCGTCTGCAGGGCTTTCGCAGCCAGAATGTCTCCGTGCTTTTCGCCGGCAGTGGAGCGACGGGGGAGGCATCGCGCGCGCCGATCGGCGGTGCTCTCAGCTGGCTCGTCGGGATCGGATCGTTGGCCGTCCCCGGTGCTGGTCTGTTCATCGCTGCGGGCGCGATAGCAGCGGCATTGCGCGGCCCTGGCGCGGGTAGTATCGCGGGATGCCTGCTCAGGCTCGGCCTGCCCGAGTGCGAGGCCAAACGGTATGAAGGCCGGGTCAGGGCCGGCAGCCTGCTGCTATCGGTCCAGTGCGACGACCCGGAGTCCGCAAGAAGCGTCAAAGAACTTCTCGAACAAACCGGAGCGCGCAACATCTCGTCCGCCGGCGAGCCCAGCGGCGACCTCGCCGAGAGCGGCAAGCCCGGCCGTTTAGCCGCCTAGGCTCAGGCGGCGGGAGGCGCCTTCGCGATGAGCCGGCGGAGCGCCGGGTAGTCGATCTCGGAGTTGCGACGGCTGAGAGATCCGGCTGCGGACAGCCACGGCCCGGGTGAAGCCGGCTGCGGATTGGAGTACGCCCTCCCGCTTGGCTGCGGCTGCGTTCTAAGGCATGAGCGCCTTCCGTATCGGCTCGACCCACTGGTCCTTGCCGACGTCATAGACGATGAAGTTGGGATCGAACTGCCAGTAGGCCCATGCCCAACCGAGCGTCTCGGCAGTTCGTGCGAGATAGCTGGTGTACCGCGTTCGCGATTCCATGGCCGCCTTGTCGTACGCTCCGAATTCGCCCAGCAAGATCGGGCGGCGGTCCAAGCCCGGGTCGAAGCTCGTTGCGGCTTTGTCTGCCATGGCCGCAGTATACGTACCTTCGATTCACTGAGCAAACGCTGCTGGGTGGGCAAATGGGTGGGCTGTTTTTGCTGCCTCCGACCGTAACTTATTGAAGGCATTGGTCGGGGCGAGTGGATTCGAACCACCGGCCTCCTGGTCCCGAACCAGACTGCCCCGGCTAACGCCATGATTACAGAGGAAATATTTTCGTGTAGAACTTCAAATTACGCACCAAAAACGCGCCTGTGGGTGGGCAACTGGGTGGGTCCTTTCTCACCGGGGCAACCCTCCTGCCGCGCACAGAGGCGCGGCTTGCTGCCGTCTGACCAAGACGCCGACTGCCGCTAAGCACTGGGGGCCCATGACTGGTCGTTCGGACAAAGCGTGAAACGCCCTGCCCAATACGTGACGGCATCCGGGCTATTGTCATCTTGTGCCAGGTGCACGTTTGCGTCACACCAAGGCAGACAATACGATCGCGACTTATCGCCGTTTGCGCGGACAATCGCTATGGCGGTTGCTGGCGTCAGCCAACGGTCCTGCTGTCATTGGCCTGCTCCAAACACATCTCTTCGAAGGCGATAGGAGGCTGCCGGCGTCGGTCCTTTATGAGCGGCTGAGCAGCGATCTCGAAGAGCTGCTGGCGCAGGGAGAAGATCTGCCGCGCCCGGCTAAGGCCGACGTTGCGGACTGGCTGGCCGCGGGGTACCTGGAACGGCGGTTCCCGCCAGGCGCAACCGAGGAGGAGTACGAGCTTTCCGCGGCGGCGGCGGCGATCCGTTTCGCCGCTGGTTTGGTGGAGCCCCGCACCATGGCAACGGAAAGCCGGCTGGCCGTGGTGATTCAACAACTGGTACGTTTGGCGGAGGAAACCGACACTAACCCGGAAAACCGGGTCGCCACTTTGTTGTCCGAGCGAGAACGGATCGACGAGCAAATCGAAGCCATCCGGCAAGGCCGCCTCCAACCGCTGCCGGAAGCGCGGGCGCTCGAACGTGTTCACGAGATCATCGCACTGGCCGACGATCTGGCCGGCGGTTTTCGCCGCGTTCGCGACCGCTTCGAACAGCTCAATCGCGACCTGCGGGAGCGGCTGATGGACAACGACGCTAGCCGCGGGGAAGTGCTGGAAGCCTTGTTCGCCGGCGTGGATGTGATCGCCGAGAGCGACGCGGGGCGGACTTTCGCCGCATTCTGGCGGCTGCTCACGAATCCCGAGCAAAGCTCGGCGCTCGACCAGGCGATCGACGAAGTCGTCTCCCGCGATTTTGCCGGGCAACTGGATGGCCGCGAGCGGCGGTTCCTGCTCTCCGCCAACTCGATTTACCACAAGCTGCGGATTCAGGCCGGCACATTTGCCGCGTGGTTGGAGGCCGACCTCAAGCACCGCTTCGATTACGCCTGTGTGGACTCCGTGCAGGCTTTTCGCAACGCGGAACGCGCGCTGACACGCGAAGGGCAAGTCCGCCACGGCAAGACCCGGCACGAAAAGAACGACCGTTTCCGGATCGACGACCGCAGCCAGTGGGTGCTGGGATTCGACAATCGGGAGAAGTTGGCGCTGTTCGAGACGGAGGCACAGCGGCTGGCCGACGAGGTGGCCACGTTGGACCGCAAAATCCGCGGGCTCACCGATGCCGAGGCGGCGCAGGCGGACCGCGCGCTGATGTGTCGTGACATGGCGAATGTCCAGTGGCAGGAGGTCGATGCCGTTCCACTGATCGAGCGAATCGGCGACATCGAGCGGGCCCTGCGCGAAGCCCGCGAGGGCAGCCCCGCGCTGCAGGAACTCGCCAAACGCATCGAGAGCCAACTCGGCCACCTGGCCAAGCTCGACGATGGCCTGGTGTCCGTTCGTGCGCACATCCAATCTCTCGAAAAGGACACGCACGAAAAGCAGGAAAAGCTGCAGGCGTTACGGCGCGAGCCGGCACTCCTGACGCTCACTGCCGTGCAGATTGCCGAACTGCCGGCGCGTTTCGATGCACAGAGTCAGACGCTTACGCTGGACAACATGGACCGGTCGGCTCAACGGGTGGAGCGTGCACTGACGGACGAACTGGAGGCGATGGCGGATCGTCACAACAAGCTGGTGCGCGGTATCGAGGAGCGCTTCGCCGAGTTCCGACGGCGATGGCCGATGGACGGCGGCGATATGGACGCGACCCTGTCCTCCGCCACGGATTTCCTGGCCAAATTGACGCGCCTCGAAACCGACGGCCTTCCGGCCCACGAGCAGCGCTTCTTCGATTTGCTGCGCAACCAGAGCCACCAAAACCTGGCCGCGCTCTCGACCTACCTGAATCAGGCGCGAAAGACCATTCTGGAACGTATGGAACTGGTCAACGACAGCCTGAGTCAGGCGGAGTTTAACGTCGGCACACGTCTGCGCATCGCAGCCAGCGACCGGCAGCTTCCCGAAGTGCGGGAGTTCCGGCAGGAGATTCATCAAGCGCTGAGCCACGCCTGGACCGATGACCGGGAGCAGGCCGAGAACCGCTTCCTGATCCTGCGCAGCCTGGTCGAACGGCTGGCCAGCCAGGAAGCCGCGGAACGGCGCTGGCGCGAGACAGTATTGGACGTGCGGCTGCATGTGGAGTTCATTGGGCGCGAAATGGACCTGGAGGGTCGCGAAGTGGAGGTCTACCGCAGCGGCGCGGGCAAGTCCGGCGGTCAGAGGCAGAAGCTTGCGACAACGTGCCTGGCCGCGGCACTGCGATATCAATTGGGCGGCGCCGATCACGGCGTTCCCGTCTACGCGCCCGTGGTATTGGACGAGGCCTTCGATAAGGCCGACAACGAATTCACCGCGCTGGCCATGAACATCTTCGCCAACTTCGGCTTTCAGATGATCGTGGCGACGCCGCTCAAGTCCGTGATGACACTCGAGCCATTCATCGGCGGCGCTTGCTTTGTGCATATCAGCGAGCGCCGCCACTCCAGCATCCTGATGATCGAATACGACTCGGACCGCCAGCGCCTGAAACTGCCGGAGCACACCCATGGCGAAACCCCTGTTGCTGCTACCTGAGGAGGTGCGGGAGACCATTGCCCGACGCTACCGGAGATGCCGTTGCGATTGGTTGATGGGCGAGGACGAGTGGCCGATCGATCTGCCGTTGGGCGCCCCAGACGAGCGGGAAGCGCAACGGCAACCCGACGCGGTGCGCGCATGGATCGCGGCATGGGCGGCGTGGAGCGGAGCCGGGGAACTGGTGTGGCGGGAGCGGCGGTGGCGCACGCTGGGCGCGCAGAGCCTGCCCGAACACCTGCTGCTGCACTCGCCGGTGAATGTGGCTGCGTGGCTCGGGGAAGGACAGCGATGGCAGCGAGCGAGTTCGCGCCACCGGCATCTTGTGGAGCGGTGGACCGGGCTCAGCGCGCGACTGGCCCGCTATTTCGATTTACTGGCGGATTGGGACGCCGCCGAGTTCGAGCGACTGGAAAATCTTCTGGGATGGCTCGAAGCCAATCCGCAATCGAATCTGTATCCGCGCCAATTGCCCGTCGCCGGCATCGACAGCAAGTGGCTGGAGGTGCGAATGGCGCTAATTGCCGATTTACTTGCGGCGCTGCAAACGGACGCCGGTGGCTCTCTGGACTTCTATCAGCGTTGCGGATTGAAGCCACCACCTCACCTCGTGCGGCTGTTCCAATTGGACCAGAGTTTGCGCCAACGAATCGGTGGACTGCGCGACATCTCAGCTCGCCCGGAGGAACTGGCTGCGCTCGATCTGCCCGTATCGCGCGTCTACATCGTCGAAAACCTACAGACCGGCTTGGCCTTCGAGGACTGTCCGGGAACGGTCGTGTTCATGGGCCTCGGTTACGGTGTGGGCACGCTGGCGACTCTGCCATGGGTCATGCGGGCGCAATGCATCTACTGGGGCGATCTGGACACCCACGGGTTGGCGATACTAAGCCGCGCACGGTCGAAGATTCCGCACATTCAGTCGGCGCTGATGGACGAGCATACGCTGCTCTCCCATCGCGACCTTTGGGTTGCGGAGGACCAGCAATATGCCGCGCCGGAACTTCCGCTGCTGACGCCCGCCGAACAGTCGCTCTATTGCGGGCTGAAACAACAGCGCTGGGGAGTGAACGTGCGTCTGGAGCAGGAGCGCATTGCCTGGAGCTACGCCTGGGACGTGTTTGTATCGTTGGCGAGGATTGGGCTTTGAGTCGAACCAGCCTGCACCTTGCCGTCCGGGCTCGTGATCCAAAGAGCGAGGAACCTGCCCGATGACGGGCCTTTCGAGCCTGCTTTCGGGCGATCCGCGCACGCGCCGTCCGGTTCTCACGATCGCGCTGCCCGAATCGGTGAATCGAAGCCGCATCATGCAGGCGACCTCGACGCTATCGTTCGTTTCGCCGGCCTGCTCAGGGGTTCCGCCGGGCTGAACTGCGCGCAGTTCTGGCGGCGCACTGGTTGGACTTGGAGAGGGCGCACCGCGAGCGGACATAGAAGCGGACTCATGGCAGGACGCATCGCATCATGATATTCTTGTAAGTATATGATACAACATATACGCATCTGCTAATCGATCGGGACATAAAAGCGGACATGAAAACGGCAAGAGATCAAGGAGAAGCGGTTTCGCTCATGGAGCCTTTGCTGATTGGCGACGGATCCCGCCATCGCGGCACGCTGACAGACCTGGCGCTGGATCTGGCACAAAAGTCCGCCGGACTTCGACGTAGCCTTCCGGACAGCCTGATAGCCTCGCTAGCCGATCTTGTGCGAGCAATGAATTGCTACTACAGCAACCTGATCGAAGGGCATGACACTCACCCGATCGATATCGAACGCGCGCTGAAGAACGACTACAGCATGAATGCCCACATGCGCGATCTGCAGCTTGAAGCCAAGGCCCATATCGCCGTCCAGAAATGGATCGACGGCGGCGGTCTCAGGGGGCGTGCGGTCACACGCGATGGCATCCGGCAAGTCCATCGCCGTTTCTGCGAGTTATTGCCCGAAGATCTGTTGTGGGTAGAGGACCCGCAAACGAAACGCCGCGTGCGGGTCGTCCCCGGCGAACTGCGTGGCAAAGACGTCAAGGTCGGTGCTCATATCGCTGTCAGTCCCGGCGCCGTGCCGCGTTTTCTGGAGCGCTTCGAGGAGATCTACAGCCACCTCGGCAAGACGGATTCGATCCTAGGTGCTGCCGCGGCGCATCATCGCCTTGTGTGGATTCATCCCTTCGTTGACGGCAATGGCCGTGTTTCACGCCTGATGTCGCATGCGATGCTGCTGGAGACACTCGACACCGGCGCTGTCTGGTCGGTGGCACGTGGCCTTGCGCGCGATGTCGATGCATATAAGGGGCATCTTGCCGCATGTGACAGCAGCCGTCATAACGACCTTGATGGACGCGGCAACTTGAGCGAGGAGGCGCTCGCGAGTTTCACGGACTTCTTTCTCAGGACGTGCATCGACCAGGTCGAATTCATGGAGAGCCTGATGCAGCCGGATCGCCTGCGGGCGCGCATTCTTCTTTGGGCCGAAGAAGAAATCAGAATCGGTAAGTTGCCGCCAAAGTCTAGTAGTATCCTCGAAGCCGCACTCTACCGGGGAGAGTTGCCTCGTGCCGATGCGGCTGGCGTCGTGGGCGTTGGCGAGCGTCATGCGCGCCGCATTGTCTCGGCACTGGTCGCGCGGGGAGTACTCGCCTCGGAGAGTTCCCGCGCGCCGCTGCGCCTGATCTTCCCGGCGGGGCTCGCTTCGCGCTGGATGCCCGGGTTGTTTCCCGAGAGGATTGGAAAGTAGCAGCCGACGATTGCACCTCACGAAGTCGAAGACTGATCGCCTCATCGCCCTGCTCCGCAGGTTCCTGTAGCGTATCCGAAATCTGTGAGGGCAGAACGCTGGCGGACGTTACCCCGCCGTCTTGAAGCGCCGTCTTGAAGCAGTGTGCGCAGGGTTAGTCTGTGGCAGCTGTCTCGTTGGTCAGGAATCTGCAAATCAGTTGGCTTGAACGGGCTGATCGCCTGGTGGCCGACCAGGAGATCAGCCAACCCAACTGCCCACCCATTTGTGATCAGGCGTCGCGCACCTTGGCCTCGGATACATCGCAAGTCGTTGAGTACAGTGGGTATGGCCTTCCGAATGGCTACCCAGCGAGCTCGGACCTTCAATGCTCAACCCACCCAATGACCCACCCAAATTGGCACTCATGGTACTTACCTGGGTCGAGGCCCCGTTTCTAAGTTATGGAAACTATTGGTCGGGGCGAGTGGATTCGAACCACCGGCCTCCTGGTCCCGAACCATGAAACCAAGAAGAATCAGTAAGTTAGCAATGGGCACACCGGAGAGAAAATACTACTGTGCCCTTTTGCTACAAGTTGCCCGTTCTCAGGGCCTCCACCGGAGCCGAGAAGCCGATAAAAGGCGAGGACTGGCAATGTTGACTAACCCGTCCCGACCGGGACTGGGCACAGAATTAGGCACACCGACTACCGAAGCCTCTTCGCTAGTTCCACAGTCTTCTTCGTCGTCTCAACGCTCTCCCGAATCCGCTTGGCGTGCCTCCGACAAACCAGATCGAAGCGAAGGCCGGCGTTCTGAGCTTCCTGCGCCATGCTGCTCTCCTTCGCTGCCATTCGTTCGTACACCCTCAGCAACTCATCCCCGCTCTTTTCCGCTTCGAAGGCTGCCTCCAGGACCCTCTGCTTCGACCGGCCGATTCGATCATTGTGGAAACCCCAAGCATAAGGCGACGAGGGGACGTTCATCACCAACTCCATCTGCAATCCGACGGCGGAGATCAGTTCCATCGACTTCTGGTATTCATCCCGCTTGGCACGGACAAACTCATTCTCTGCGTTCAGGTAGTCGATAAGCCTGTCCTTCATCGCATAGTCGATTTCTGGGTATAGGCCGCGAAGCTCCACAATGAAGTCTGTCCGGCTCTCAATCGACCTGTTGCACAGCGCGAGGAACTCCCGGTAGGACATGTGCGGCGCGTCGTTTTCAGCCTTCAGGACCGTCTCCATGAGGGCCTGGTCCCTACCGATCACTTCGCCAAGCCTCTGCTTCAAGTCATGCACCCTGTAGGCGCGGTAAACGAGGAAGCCGATGCCGCACAGCAGCATGGCGATGCACAGCGCGGAGATGAGGAGGTTCCTGCTCAGGAGCACCCTCGCAGCCGGAGCAGGCGATTGGCTACCTTCGCGGCGCGCTTTCTCCTCCTCATAGATCCGCTGGCGTTCTTCCGATGTTAGTTCGTCCATGGCTATTCCCGTATGACGATACTGGAACCTCCCGGCCTAGTCAATCCCCGTGGAGGCCATACTGTGCCCTGTCCGAACAGGGGCACTCGGAATTGTAGACTGAAAGTGCCGCCTAGCTCGACGGGGCGACAAGCTGGGAACCCTACCCGGTTGGCGGCAGCACCATTCAGGGAATCGCAGAGGGAGCGATGGCAGACCCGCCAAAACGGAAGTCCGTCCTGGACCTGGAAGTCGAAATACCGGTGACTCTCGCGCCCGACGCGCTGGAGGCGCTGGAAGCGGCTGCCAACGTGCTGACGCCGATGCAGGCCGTGGTTTCTGAGGTTTTGGCTGGCGTTGACTTCAGCGGCTTGGCGGAAGCACTTGCGGCGGACAGAGAGGCCATCAAGCGCGCCCTTCCGAGTCGTGAGGACTACTGGGTTGATTTCTGGGCGTTCAGCGTCACCCCGCTCCCATGGGGTCTCGGTCTCACCCCCGAACGCCTCTGGAGTTTGGATTCGCGCGAATGGCTGGCGCTCTATCGGGTGTGGAAATCCCACGATGAGGCGCGGCTTGGGCGGGCCGCAGCCGAGCCGCCCGCTAACAGCGCGGGCTACACCGGACTTCGTCGCGGCCTTTACCCGTTCGGTTACTGGCTTCACGGGCATGAAACACTGCCGGACCCGAAGGCGGAACTGGACCACTGGACGGCGCACGTTTGGCGGGGATTCCATGCCCTGATCGACGGCTACGCGAAGCAGACCACCGCGTCAGCCGCCAGCCGGCACGAGAAGCTGAGTTCCGCGACCACGGGGCTATCCTATGACCTCGCCGTGCTCCGCGCGAACCACGTCATTGACCGGGGCCTTCGCGGCGACGGCGCAATGCAGGCATACCGCGATGAAGCGAAGGAACTCCTGGAAGAAGTGACTTCGGCGTGGCGGGCAGCCGGTGAGCGGCTGGCGGTCGAATTCGAGGACGAAGCCGAAGCCGTGAACGCCCTGGCCCGACCGTTCCACCGGGTTCGGGATGACCTCCGGCGCTTGCTCGCCGAACTCCCACCTGCCGAGGGGATGCCGGCTGGAGCATTGCCATCCGATGCCAAGGATTCGCCGAAGCCGAACGTTCAGGGCCAGAAGCGGGGGCCGAAGACGGACCACGAAACGAATGCCCGGATCGCCGAAGTCGTCGCTACGTTCGGTCCAGACTGGCCCTCGAAGTGGCGGGACGTTGCCGAGGCGCTGGACAAGGCCGAAATCGCCTGTCCGAGCGCCTGGCGGAAGAAAACGGAAGAAGTTCTCGGCCCGCACGGGCGTCGCACGGTCCACCCAATCCAGCAGTGGTCCGACCAGGAAGACCGTTCGACTTTCGTGAAGTTGATCGAGTACCGGCTCGCCTCGGCCCGCGAGAAGTCTACCCCTGAATCTCTCGGATAATTTCCGCAAATTTCCCCAGCCTTCCACAGCGACCGGTTACGCACTCGGAAGGCCCGTCTTTATTGGGTTTTGACCTCCGAAAGTTCTTTCGGGAAACTCTCGGTTGGCATTCTGGGGTTGGGGAGAAGGAGCGTTCCCCCGAAAGGATTCACATGGTTGAAACCACCAATATTGAAGCACTCTGGAACGAGTATGACGTGGCGCGTATCACCGGGCTTTCCGTGGCGTCCGTCCGGCGCTGGCGGCTTCTTCGGCAGGGACCGAAGTACCTGAAGATTGGCGCCGCGCGTCCGCTACAGGCCCGAAGACATGGCGGCGTGGCTCGAATCGCGTCCGTCCGGCGGCGGGCACGAGGGAGGCGCAGTAGATGGCGGATTCGGCTATCACCTTCACCCCCGGCGAAGTCTCCGCCTACTACGCGGCGCGCGTCCCGCACCTGAAACAGCGGCGCGCGGCTGAGTGGCGCGGCGCCTGTCCGATCCACCAGGGCAAGGATGATAACTTCGCGGTAGACCCGGAAACCGGGCGGTGGTTCTGTCACTCCGCTTGCGGGCGCGGCGGGGACATTCTGGAACTCGAAGCGGCCCTGGCCGGCGGGGACTTCCCGACCCGGAAGGCCGAAGTCTTCCGGCTGGTGGGGCGGATCGAACCCGAATACCGGCACAACGGCACCCGCACGAATGGGACTTCGGCGGGCACGGCACCTTCAAAACCTACGAAACCCAACGGCGGCGGCTGGCGGAAGGTCGCGCGCGAGTAGATCGCGCGCTACTCTTCGAGTATCCGCTACCTGGAGCGGGACGGGACGAGACTTCATTAAGTCCGTCCGAGTGGAGTTGGCGGCGGGCACCACGACCCGCGACCGCGAGTTGAAGCCGGCGGATTGTGGTGGGGCTGGACGGAAGTACCTTCCCGATGCAAGGTGCAGGCAACCGGAACCACTGGAAGCGCGCGGCGGCGATACGACCTGGAACCTGGAATACGTTGGATCGAGCGCGTTCCGTACCGGCTGCCGAAGTTGCTCAACGCCGAAACCGTCTATCTTCCCGAAGGGGAAAAAGACGTTCACACCCTGGAAGGCTGGGGGCTGGTGGCGTCCTGCAATCCGGGCGGGTCCGGCAACAGTCACCTTGTACGCGGGATGGACGGACTACTTCCGGGGCCGGCATGTCGTCATCCTTCCCGACAATGACGAACCGGGCCGGAAGCACGCGGCGGCGGTTGCGGCGGCTCTGTTGAGCGTGGCGGCTTCCGTCCGCATCGTGGAGCTTCCCGGCTTGCCGGCGAAAGGTGATGTTACCGACTGGCGGGACGCGGGCGGCACCTTCGAGCGGTTCCGGGAACTGACCGAAGCGGCGGCGCCGATGGACGCGGCGGCTCTCTCCGAGCTGCGGGCGCGGTGGGGACTGGCGGACGAAGAACCGCGCCACCAGGCGCGCGCGGAAGCGGCGGACGATTGGCCGAAGCCGGAACCGATCCAAAGCGAACTTCCGCCCGTGCAAGCCTTCTCCGAAGACCTTCTCCCGGATTCGTTCCGTCCCCTGGTGGCGGACGTGACGGAACGGATGCAAGTCCCGATGGACTACCCGGCGGTGGTGATGGTGCTCTGTCTTGCCGGCGCGGTGAACCGGCGGGCCGTCATTCAGCCGAAGGCGAACGATACCGGATGGGTGGTTGTGCCGAACCTTTGGGGCGGCATCATTGCGCCACCGGGATTCATGAAGTCCCCTGTCATTCAGGCGGCTACCCGTCCGCTGAATCAGATTCAGACCGAATGGCGGCAGGAGCACGAAGAGGCGCTGAAGGACTACGCGCGGGAGAAAGAGGAATACGAACTTCGGCGCGCGGCGTGGAAGGAGCAGTACAAGGCGAGCATCGAAGAAGGGCAAGGCGGCACCCGACAGGCCGGAAGACGAACCGGAAGAACCGAAGTTGCGGCGGCTGATCGTGAACGATGCCACCTTCGAGGCGCTTCACCAGACCATGAGCGAAAACCCGGCGGGCATCCTGGTAATCCGGGACGAACTCACCGGCTGGTGGAGTCAATTGGACCGGGCGGGCCGGGAAGGTGAGCGGGCCTTCTGTCTGCAAGCGTGGAACGGGGACACCGGACACACGATAGACCGGATCGGGCGCGGCACCATCCACGTTGAAGCGTGCTGCATGTCCATGTTGGGCGGCATCCAACCGGGCCGGCTTCGCTCTTACCTGGTGGATGCGCTCGAAGACGGTCCGAGCAATGACGGACTGATTCAGCGGTTTCAACTGCTGGTGTGGCCGGACACGGCACCGCGATTGGAACTATGTGGACCGGGCGCCCGACGCGGCTTCGGAGCAACAGGCGGCGCGGGTCTTCCGCAAGCTGGTGGAGTTGGACGCGGAGAACCCGGCGCGGTTCCGCTTCGCTCCCGATGCACAGGAACTCTTCATCGATTGGCTTGCGGAACTCGAAGCGAAGATTCGCGGGGACGAACTCCACCCGGCTCTCATTTCGCACTTGAGCAAGTACCGCAAGTCTCATGCCGGCGCTGGCGGTTCTGTTCCACCTGGCGGAATGGGCGGCGGGCGGCGGGTGCGCCGATACCGTTTCCCTTCGAGCACGCGCGACAGGCGGCGGCATGGTGCGATTACCTGGAGTCTCACGCGCGGCGGGTCTACTCCTGCATCGTGACTCCGCAACTGCGGGCCGCGCGGGAACTGGCGGAGAAGATCAAACAGCGGAAGGTGGGGACGGATGGCTTCTTCTCTTGCCGGGACGTGTACCTGAAGGGGTGGAGCGGTCTGGACTCGCCTGAAGCCGTGAAGCAGGCGGCGGAAGTGCTTCAGGATGCCGGATGGGTCCGGGACCTGTCCGGCGAATCAGGACCCTTCGGCGGGCGTCCGTCCAATCGCTACGAAGTGAATCCGGGGGTGTGGGAATGAGCGCCGTACCGCCGGCAACCCGAAGCCGATGGATGGATTGGAAGCCGAAGGCGCGCATCTCGGCAGATTCGGCGGAGAGCCGAACCTACAAAACCATCAAAACCGGGTTCTGTAGGTTTTGAAGGTGCCACTTCCGCCGAATCTCCCGAGATTGAGGCGGGACCGGACCCGGCGGAATTGGCGCGCGCGTCCGCCGTGCTGAATCGGGCCGGCGTCCGCATCATGGCGCTTGAAGGCGGCGCAACCATCGGCGTGTGGAGCGATTTGGACGGGCCGGAAGTCCGGGCGGCGCTTCGTGACCTTCGGATCGGACGGGCTGCCCGTCCGCTACCTGGATGGGGCCGGCGTCCCCATGCGGTACAAGTTGCGGCGGGTGGATGGCGAACCCGTCCCCATGAACGTGCTTGCCGCGATGGAACAGCACCCGGCGGAACCGTGGAAAGTCCGGGACCGGATGTTGAAGGAAATGGGCTGGTGCCCGAAGGGAATCTCTTGGGCGGAGTGGAAGGCGGCGGCGCTCAATCGGCTCTTCCAGGAGCAGGGCACGTCCGGGAAACCGGGCCGGATAACGGCGGCAACGATCCGTCATGGAGAAAGGACCGATGAAGAAACGGACGCGGAGTAGTTTTAGTAAACTCCCGACGTCCGAGCAGGCGGATTATCCGACCTGTACGCGCGCGCCGCGCGCGCGCGTCATGGGGTGTTTCTGGGTGGTGCCGACAATGGTTGGGGATCTTGAAAAGCGCGCACGCGCGCGTTGTGACGCAATTTCCGAAAGGAGCAAGCAGCATGAGGAAGCCCAGGTGCGGGGCAAAGACGCGGCAGGGGACTCCCTGTCAGGCGTCCGCCATCTGGAGTCGCCGGAGCCGGCGCTATACCCGGTGCCGGAACCACGGCGGGCTGAGTACGGGACCGACGACGGAAGCGGGAATCGAACGCATCCGGCGGGCCGTGACGAAACATGGCCGATACGCGAAGCGGCCGGACTTGCAGGCGGATCTGTCATGCAACGGGTCCGTTGGATGACAGCCGGCGGGCTGCCTCCTCAATCGAACGGCGGTCCTTGGGTGGGAGATGAAACGACATAGAGCTTAAACGGCATCCTCTACAACCTTCCAAGCGGGTCGCTCTTCGTGCTCTGCGATTGCCATCAAGGTTGCCTTGACGGATGGCCGACATGGTGACCAGGAGTTTCGGGTAGTCCCGAACTCTTTCTGGCTCGCCGCGCGTTCCGAGTCCAGCGGACGGACGGCCAACCCGTCTCTGTTGAGGATCTGGGCTGGACATATGCGGGGTGCAAAAAGGGGCAGACTTTCAGGGCGGAGATTTGTCCCGTCCGCGTAGGCATGGGCCTGCTCGAAGGTTGCGTGGTCCTTGTACGTGGTCCTGAGCGTCTTTGTGCTCTCCACCACGCTTTCGGAGTTGATTGCACGTCTTCCTGTGGATTGTGACGTGCGGGTTCGCGTGCATTCCAATAGGTCGTGAAGTCCATACTTATATGTTATACCACAAACTCCTTGATTTGTTATATAGCAAATGCTATCATTGGACCATGAAGGCAATCGGCTACGTCAGGGTGAGCACGGAGAAACAGGCGGACTTCGGCGTTTCGCTCGAAGCGCAATCGGAGAAGGTCCGGGCTATGGCGGTGGTGCAAGGCGCGGAACTGGCGGAACTGATCGTTGACGCGGGCGAATCCGCGAAGTCCCTGAACCGTCCGGGCATGGCGCGGCTTCTGTCCCTGGTGGATGCCGGCGCGGTGGATATCGTCATCATTGCGAAGTTGGACCGGCTCACCCGAAGCGTGAAGGACCTTGCCGAACTGCTGGAGCGGTTCACCCGGCGCGGCGTGTCCCTGGTGAGCGTGGCCGAATCCCTGGACACCGGGACGGCGGCGGGCCGGCTGGTGCTCAACATCATGACGGCGGTATCCCAGTGGGAGCGGGAAGCCATCGGAGAGCGGACGCGGGACGCCATGCACCACAAGCGGGCGAACGGTGAGCGGGTGGGGACGGTCCCCTTCGGATACCGCACGGCGGCGGACGGCTTGCACCTGGAAGCGGACCCGGCGGAGCAAGGCATCCTGTCCCGCATCCGGGAACTGAAGGCGGCGGGCCACACCACCCGGCAGATTGCGGACGAACTGAACCGGCAGGGCTTCACCACCCGGCGCGGGACGGCATGGCGGTTTCAGTACGTGGCGGAAGCACTCCGGGCGGCATAGGCGCAGGGTTCTGTAGGTTTTGAAGGTACGGCATTGGGGGAAAGCGGCAAGATTCGAGGGCGTGGCGGATGAAGAAGCGAACAGGCAAGACAGAAGAAGACGGGGCCGAAGAAGGATCGGGCATGGTTCGAGCGGAAGGTGGCCGAACTGAAGGCCGAACTGGAGAAGTTGCCGGCGGACCGGCAAGAGCAACTGAGGCGGGAACTCGAAGGCGGCAGGGGCGAGGAGCGAGGACGGAAGCGGCGGGTCCTTCCAGGGAAGTTCCGCCGGGGGGTATGCCCGTGGCCACCACGGCGCCAGTGGCAGGCCGGAAAATCCACTTAACAGCTTTCCACTTTACGGGGGTCATCGATGGCTCGACGTGATTACGAAGGCGGAATTGGCGCGCGGACCTGGATCTTGTCCCGCGCGCGAATCGCGCAACTGTGCGGGATGGGGCTTCCAGTCAGGCCGGACGGAAAACTGAACCGGGCGGAAGCCGTGGCATGGGTGAAGGCGAACGTCTATCCGTGGCGCGGCGGCTGGGGGGAACCTTCGACGGAAGCACACGAGCGGGCGCCGAGCCGGCGAGCAGCTTGGCGCGCGGGATGGACCTTGGCGAACTTCCCGAGCTGGCGGAGCTGCCGGACACTCCCGACCGGATAGGCGAGATTGGGGAAGCGGCGGTTATCGACTTCATGAACGAGGTTCGGCGGACCGGGAATATCGAGAACTTCGCGCGGTGGCTCTTCGCTTCGGATGCACCATGCAACAGGCGTTCGCGGTGGCGCGGTGGTTCGATTTGTTCATGGCGTTCTACTTCGTCCCGAAGGACCCGGAGCGGGATTACATCCGGGTCCATGCGGAACCGGACTGGAAGCGGATGGCAGCGGAAGCGGGCACCACGGCGGACGTGGCAGCGTGGCAGGACTGGATGAATCGGCTACTCGAAGTAGGGGAATCGGAAAAGGTGGGAGCATAGCATGGCAGTGTACAAACGGGGAAAGATCTGGTGGTACAAGTTCAACTGGAACGGCAAGACCGTCCGGGAGAGCACCAAGCAAACGAACAAGCGCGTTGCCGAACAGATGGAAGCCGCAAACAAGACTTCACTGGCGAAGGGCGAAGTTGGAATCCGAGAACGGAAACCCGCGCCCACGGTTGCGGAGTTTTCGGAGAACGACTTTCATGCCGTACGTCCGAGGCGCGCTTCGCGGATAAGCCGGCAACGCTGGCCTACTACCAGATTCAGGCTTGAAGCACCTGACGGCTACGGTCCGTTGGCGGGCGCGGCGGTTGACGCCATCACACCGGAGATAATCTCCGGGGTTCGTGGATGAAGTGGCGGGCAGGCTGAATATGAGGTTTCGAGCATCAACCGCGCAGCTGGAAGTGCTCCGCCGGATGCTTCGCTGGCAGTCGAATGGGGGAAGGTAGAGAAGGCCGCTGCCGCATAGTCGAGATGCTTCCGGGTGAGAGGCGGCGGGAGCGGGTTCTCGTCCGAGAAGAGGCAGCCACTTACCTGGAAGCGGCACCAACAGATCGGGAAGGCATCCAGGAAGCCTATGAGCGCGCGCTTGAGGGCATCCGCGCCACCGTGCGCGATGAACAGCCGATCAAGCCTGAAGACCCATTTCTGCTTCGAGACGTGGCCACGTTGCTGATCGACTGCGGACTGCGCCCGGAGGAATGCTACCGGCTCCGCTGGGAGCACGTCCGGGACGGTGCGCTCCATATGCCCTTCGGCAAGACGGCGAATGCGCGGCGGACCATTCCGTTTACGCCGCGCGCGGCGGTGTTGCTGGAGATGCGGCGCTCCGTGGCGCAAGTCGGATTGGGTTTTCCCGGCGCCGACCAAGAGCGGGCATATGGAGACAATCCACCCTGAGGAAGCGGCACGCGAAGGCGTGTGAGCTGGCGGGCATCGAGCGGTTCGTTCTTACACCTTCCGGCACACCTGCTTGACGCGGTGGGCGGCTTACATGGACCCGTACACCCTGGCATACCTCGCCGGACACAGCGACTTCGCTACCACCCGGCGCTACGTTCACCCGCAAACGGACACCGGTCGGGAGGCCATGGAACGGGCGCGCGAGGCGCAGGGTGGGCACAATTCTGGGCACACTCGACGAAAAGCCGTTGCGGAAGGACCCCAGCGGAGAAGCCTGCCAACCTAATGAATCGGGAAGGGTTGAAATGGTCGGGGCGAGTGGATTCGAACCACCGGCCTCCTGGTCCCGAACCAGGCGCTCTACCAGGCTGAGCCACGCCCCGACTTTCGATGGACTTCCCTAGTGTAGCGCCTCAGTACGGCGCCTTCAACATTATGTATTCGAAATGTCGCGGTTCCAGGCCGCGCGCCGCCAGTTCCGCCATGCATTGCTCGGCCGTTTCGCCAATGGCCTCAATCCGCCGCACCGGCACGGTCTCGGGCGTATACAGCTGCAGCGCCACCACGTAGCCGGCCAGGCCCCTGAGCTGCTCCAGGCTCAGCCGCTCCGGATACGAACCCAGTAGCTTGCGGGGATCGACGCGCGAGTTCAGAATCATCCCGGTCCCGATTGTACCAACCGGCCATTGAATGCGCACCCTGGAAAGGTGCATCATCGGAACTATGGACCGGCGAAACTTTCTGAAAAACGGAACCGCGGCCTCCGCACTTCTGGCCGCATCGCGCGATTTGTTGGGCGACGCCAAGCCCGCGGCGAAGCGGAACCCCATCCCCAAGCGGCCGCTGGGCGAGACGGGCGAACAGCTCTCTATCCTGGCTTTCAGCGGCACCGCGCTTATGAGCATCGAACAGCAGGCCGCCAACGATCTGGTGGCGGAGGCCTTCGATCGCGGCGTCAACTTCTTCGACGTCTCTCCGTCGTACGGCAACGCGCAAGAGCGCATGGGGCCGGCCCTCGAACCTTATCGCAAGCGCTGCTTCCTCTCCTCGAAGACCGACTTTCGCGACAAGGCTGGCGTCGAGGCCGACATCAACGCCACTCTGAAAGTCCTGCGCACCGACCACCTGGATTTCTTCCAACATCACGCCATCCAGAAGACCGCCGACCTGGAGCGCATCTTCGGCCCCAACGGCGCCATGGAGGCATTCGTGGCCGCACAGAAAGCCGGCAAGCTGCGCTACCTCGGATTCAGCGCCCATTCCGTCGAGACCGCCATCGGCGCCATGGACCGCGCTCCTTTCGACGCTTTACTGTTCCCCGTGAACTATGTCCTCTATTCCAAGGCCAACTTCGGCCCGCACGTGCTCGAACACGCGCAGAAGAAAGGAGTGGCCCGCTTCGCGATCAAGGCCATGGCCCGCGGCAAGTACGCGCCGGGCCTGCCCGAAGCCCAACGCACTCCCAAGTGCTGGTACGAGCCCTGCACGTTGCCCGAGGAATCCGCCCTGGCCTGGCGTTGGACTCTCTCGCAGCCTGTCACCGCGGCCCTCCCGCCCGGAAACCCCGCCTGGTTCCGCCTCGCCATGGATCTGGCCCAGAGCTTCCAGCCCGTCACCGAGGACGAGACCAGGCGGCTCCTGGCTTACGCCGGCGCAGCCGACCCGCTGTTCGAACTCGGCAACAACGCTTAGAAGGCTGGTCCCGTCCGTCAAAATCTGCGAGCGACCGAGCGACTGTTGACCGGCGGCGGTCGTTTCGTAGTAATGTTGTAAGCTTGAACAAATTGTCCCTCCAAGCCGGGACCGGAAGCGGGTTCTTGCATTCATGACGATCGGACAGGGCTTTCGGTCAATCCCAACGGCGGCCACTACTTCGGAGCAAAGGAGCCGGAAATGACGGACGGGAAGCACAAGCTTTCAGTGGTTGAGAAGGCTGGCTACAGCCTGGGAGACGGCGCCGCGAACTTCGTCTACATGACGATGATCCTCTTCCAGTTGAACTTCTACACCGACACCATGGGCATTGCAGCCGGCATCGCCGGCACGCTGCTGCTGGTGGGCCGGTTCTGGGACGCCTTCTTCGATCCCATGATGGGCGTCATGGCTGACCGCACCAACACACGATGGGGCAAGTTTCGCCCCTGGGTGCTGTGGACCGCGGCGCCCTGGGCTATCGTCATGGTTCTGGCGTACACCGTCCCGGGCTTGAGCTACGGCCCCACGCTGGTCTACGCCGCCGTGACCAACCTGCTATTGATGACCCTCTACTCGGCCAATAACACACCCTACTCGGCCATGACCGCGGTCATGACTCCGCGACATCAATGAGCGCACCAGCTTGTCGTCGTACCGCTTCGTGGCGGCGATGATCGCGCAGTTGATCGTGGGCGGCTTCACGCTGCCGCTGGTGGCCAAGTTCGGGCAGGGCAACAGCGCCAAGGGTTGGCAGATGACCATCGGCTTGTGGGCGTTGATCTGCGTCGTCTGCTTCCTGATCACGTTCTTGACCACTCGCGAGCGCGTTAAGCCGCTAGTCCAGGAGAAGGTCTCCATCAGACAATCCTTCGGCACGCTAGGCAAGATCGGGCCCTGGATCGCCATGTTCATCGTCACCCTGGCCCACTTCACGGCGAACTCCATGCGCGATGGCACGGTCATCTACTTCTTCCAGTACTACGTGGACAAGGACCGCCTGTTCGAGTTCCTGCGGGCCGCGGGCCTGCCCTCCGCCGTCGGCGCCAGTTCCCACGGCTGGTGGTTCTCGCTGCTGAACACCTTCGGCCTGGTCATCAACGAATCCAAGTCGAACGTCTCGTCGGTGGGATTCAGCCTGTGGAACATGTCGGGCCAGTTCGTGCTTGTGATCGGCGTACTCTGTGCGACCTTCCTGTCGATGAAGTTCGGCAAGAAGGCCGTCGCCCTCACCGGCTTCGCGCTGACCACGGTGTTCATGGCCGGATTCATCTTCCTGCCGCCCGACAACATCTGGGCGATCTTCGTAATGGTCTGGCTGCGCTCCCTGGTATATGCGCCGACGATCCCGCTGCTGTGGGCCATGTTCGCCGATGTGTCGGACTACGCGGAATGGAAGACCGGCCGCCGCACCACGGGCGTGATCTACGCGACCGTCCTGTTCGCTCTCAAGTTCGGCTTGAGCCTGGGCGGCTTCCTGGCTGGCTGGCTGCTTTCAGGGTATGGCTATCAGCCCAAGATGGCCCAGACGGCACATTCCCTGCTGGGTATCCGCCTCACCATCAGCGTCTATCCGGCCATCCTGTACTGCGTCATCGTCGGGGCCCTGTGCTTCTACTCGATCGGGAAGAAGCGCAACCTGCAGATCCAGGACGAGCTGGCCGAGCGCCGCAGGCGCGTGGAGGCCACACCGGGAGTCTGACCGTGGTGACCGCGCTCCGGCAGATCCTGCAAAGGCGGCGTTGAAGACGGAGGATCTGCGTGGTATGGTTCTTGGTATGGCGACCAGGAAGATCACCATCACGCTCCAGGACGATCAGGTTGCAGGGATCCGCGCGCTGGTCTCGGCAGGGCAGGCGGCAAGCGTCTCCGCCTTCGTCCAGCATGCCGTCGGAGTTGCACTTTTCGATGCGGCGGGATGGAAGGAGATGCTGCAAGAAGGACTGCGGCGGACGGGCGGCCCGCTGACGAAACGGGAGCGTGCGTGGGCCGACGCGGCTCTCTCTCCCCGGGGTCCGGCGAGAGGTTCAAGGAAGGGAAAGGCGGCGTGAACGGCATCACTTTCGATGCCGGCGGCCTGATCGCGCTCGACCGCGACGATCGGCGCGTGCTCGCGATACTGGCGCGCGCGGCGGAGCGTGGCATGCGGATCACAATTCCCGCGACGGCGTTGGCGCAGGCCATTCGAGCCCCTGCCAGACAGGCCCGGCTGGCCCGCCTGATCCGGCAACCGGGCACCGACCTTGTGGCGCTCGACGGACCGGATGCGACGGCGGTCGGCCTGCTCCTGGCAAGCACGGCGACGGCCGACATCGTGGATGCTCACGTCGTTGTGTGTGCCCGCAGGACCGGGCAGGCCGTGGTCACCAGCGACGCCGCCGATCTCAGGCGAATCGCTCCCGAGTTGCCGTTGGTGACGATCTGATCGGCGTTGTGCCGGACCCTGGGCGAGAATCTTCCGGGCCTCGCAACCCGAGGCGGTCACGGACACGGAGCGGCGGGGCGCTCAGGGTAAAATGTAGGCATGCGCAATGAGTTCACTGCAATCGTCGAGCAGGACGGGCCTTGGTTCGTGGCATTCTGCGCTGAGGTGCCGGGCGCCAATGGTCAAGGCAAAACGCACGAAGAGTGTTTAGCCAACCTGCGCGAGGCGATTGCGGTGATTCTCGAGCACAGGCGGGAGGAGTCCATGCGTGCTCTGCCCCCCGACGCCAAGCAGGAAGCCGTGATTGTTGGATGAGACGCGGGCGGCTCCTCCAGCACCTCCGCCGGTACGGTTGCGTGCTGCGCCGGGAAGGCAAAGAACACACTCTTTGGGAGAATCCGCAGACCGGCCACGTTGAAGCTGTTCCCCGTCATTCCGAGATCGCCAATCTGCTGGCCAGACACATCTGCCGCAAGCTGTCGATTCCGGACCCGCCAGGCTGAGAGCTTGATTCGCGCGTGCCGGTCGCAGGCCCTCAACTACTCCGTGAGCCGCACGCCAGCGCTCGGCGCGGATTTCGTCAGGCGGACCTCCTGCACGATCTGACCGACCCCCACCTCGTAGCTGCCGTAAAACCCGCGAAACGCGAGGCGGCCGTCAGCGCCGGTCACGCCGTTGCCCCGTGTCGACCACTCCTCGCGCAGAAGATGGCTGATCCGGCTGCCGGCAGCAGTCAACGTTCCGTCCGCGTTCATGAGCGCCGCATCGGGCCCCATCCAGTGCGTGGTTGCGCCAAAGCCCCACAGCATGATCGCCTCAACCGCCTCGTGGCTGAACCCGAGCCGGAATAGCATCTCCAGCAGGTCCCCGCGCCGCGCGGCGTCGGGGAACTTCGCGCTGGCTTCTGTCAGATGGATCGGCAGCCCTGTCTCACCGTGGAGCCGGTCGAGCGTCTCGATAAACGCCTCCGCCGTGATCGGAGTGGTGAGCAGCCACTCGGGCCGTTCCCCAGGCGCGAGCTCCATTCGGCCGTCGACAGCAAGCCGATCGAGGTCATGCGACTGGACGCCGATTCCGCCAACCTCGGCGCCACGCGCGCGCAGATCGCGAATCAACTCCAGGTACCGTTCGGTCTTTTCCGCATCGCCGAGGATCCCGTACTCGTTCACGAAAAGCAGCGCTTTGGGATCGAGCCGCGCCGCCTCCCGGAACATCCACGCGGTCGCGTCCGGCCCGATCCGCCGGCGATAATACGATCCGTCGAGTATCTCGTTGTTCACGTCCCACGACACCAGCCGTCCGGCGTAGCGGCCCACTGTGGCCGTGAGGCGGCGCTCCATGGCGGCGCGCGTGCCGCTCTGGTCGAGCGCCGAGAGCCAGGGCTGGGCAAACTCCTCCTTCTCCCAGAACAGGCAGTGGCCGCGCATCGCCAGGCCATTCTGTTCGGCGAAGGCGAGCAAGGCGTCCGCGGGCGCGTAGTCCTCGTGGCCGCGCTCCACCTCGGTGGCGTACCACTTCATCTCGTTCTCGCACACCAGCGCGCTGAGATGATCGAGGATGAACTGCCGGTAGTGCGCGGCCCTCGTCGCCGGCGTCGGCAAAGGGAGCGTGCGCGATGGCCGTGCCGAACAGGAAACTGTGGCGCTTGAGCCGGTACTCGACGCGGGCATCTTTCAACGGCGCCCCGTCGTGGCCGCGGACTTCGACCACCAGGTCGCCTTTGCGGAGACGCTCGATCCGGCTGTCGGCCTCGCTGCGCCAGTCGGCGCCGGCACTGGGGAAGGGATGGCGGTTTCATGGACCTCAGGCTACCTTCCAACGCCGCGCGCTGTCAACGACCGCCCGCCAGTGCCACCACCTCCCCAACTGATTCTCCCACCCCCTCAATAGCTTCCGAAAAGTGAGCCCCCCGCCGCGCGCCCAACCCGCGTTACCCTCGCCTCAGGCACGCCGCAAATCCCGGTGCCCGCACCGCCGAGAAGGAGCCCCATGTCCTCCCAACGTCGCATCGATTCCTCCCGCGCCAACGGCGCCAAGTCCCACGGACCCGTCACCCCCGAGACAGGCCCGCCCTCTAGATCTCCTGGACGCCCCCCTCAAAAATCAAAAATTTCACTATGAACCCAGTTCCGCAAAAACCCCGCCCTCTGATGAGGATAGGCCCCGCGGCGAAGCTCCGCGAATCCCACGGCCATCGACTATCGGCGAAAGCCTCAACCGCCATGAGACCCGCCTCAGCGCCGATCTCCGCCGCACCCCTGAAGCTCCTGGACGCCCGCCTCAAAAATCAAAAATTTCACTATGAACCCAGTTCCGCAAAAACCCAGCCCTCTGATGAGGATAGGCCCCGCGGCGAAGCTCCGCGAATCCCACGGGCCATCGGCCATCGGCCATCGACCATCGACAAAGATGTTGACAGCCACGCGCGACATGGAGTAGGCTAGCTGGCTTGTGGACCGGGAAGGGCTCGAGCGTCCCTAGAGCGTCAGAAGTCCGGTCCATCCTGCAAAGCAGTTCAGCTCACGCTCAGGCGCAAATCCTCCAAGCCGGTTGACACGGTTGGGTAGCTGCGGCTAATTTAATAGGACCATCGAACAATATCGAGGGCTCGGCTTACGGGTCCGCGATCTTGGCGATCAGAGCGTCGAGCTGCTGCACGCCCCCAACCCAGCGAAGGCTTCGGGTATCGGCGCGACTCTTATAAGGGACAAGGAACTTTGAATGGCCACTACACGGGATCTTGAAATCGTTGCGGCAGGGCACACCTGCCTGGACCTCATCCCCGCCTTCCTCATCGAGGGCAAGGTCGACAGGATGACCGACGTGCTCGTGCCCGGAAAAATGATCAACATGGGCGAGTGCGTAGTCGTCGGAGGCGGCCCGGTCACAAATGCGGGCGTGTCCATACGGCGGCTCGGCATCAAGACCGAGCTCATCGGCAAGATCGGCGACGACGACTTCGGCAAGCAGATACTGCGCTGGTACGAGGAGCACGAAGGGCATTTTCAGGGCATCAAGACGGTCAAGGGCGAGTCCACCTCGTACACCATCGCCATCTGCATCCCCGGCGTCGACCGCTTCTATCTCCACCATTGCGGCGCCAACGACACCTTCTGCTACGACGACGTGGACTTCGACCTCGTCGGCCGCTCCAAACTGATGCTCTTCGGTTATCCACCATGGATGGCCAAGCTTTACGAGAACACCGGGAGCGAGCTGACGAAGATCCTCAAGAAGGCCAAGGAACTCGGCACCACGACCGCCCTGGACATGTCGTGGCCACCCGTCGACTGCGACTGGCGCGCGATCCTCGAGGACTGGGTCCCGCTGTCGGACATCATGGTGCCTAGCGCCGAGGAGCTCTTCTACTTCCTCCACAAGGACGAGTTCCTGGAGAAGAAAGCCAAGCTCGGTCCCAAGGAGAGCCCGCTCGATCAAATCACCGTCGCGGAGATCGCCAGCCTGGGAGCCGACCTGCTGAAAATGGGCACGGCCATCGCCATGGTCAAGTGCGGCCACCGGGGTCTTTACGTCCGCACCGCCGGCAAGGCACGCCTTCAGAAGATGGGCGCGGCCGGCTGTGCCGACCTCGACAACTGGGCCGAGCGCGAGCTCTGGTTCCCGGTCTACCAGGAGGAGAGCTTCGTCGGCGCTCTCGGTTCCGGCGATTCGGCGATTGCCGGATTCCTCTCGGCGTTCGTTCGGAACCACAGCCTCGAAGACTGCTTGAGGTACGCCAACGCCGCCGGCAGCATGAACGTCACTGTTCCGGATGGTCTTACCTGGAACAAGGGATTTGACGACCTGACCCGGCGCATCAAGGCAGGGTGGAAGACCAAAGACCTCCAGATTGACGAACCGGGCTGGAAGAAGGTAGGCGAGTTCTGGGTGGGACCGGAAAACCGCGGTAAGTGGGAATCATAGGCGAGACAAAGGAACAGAAACATGGCCAAGAAAGAGCAACCCGAATCAAGTGCGAGATACTTTCGTCGCCAAGAAACTGGCGAAGATGAGTTTGGCGGAGAAGATCGGCCAGCTCCTGACGTTCACCCGGCGCGGCGCGATGATCACCCCCAGCGCGGTCGAACAGATCACCAAGCTGGAGTGCGGCGGCCTCTGTCTCGAGCCCTACGCGGTCGAGACCTGCAAGAACCTCTATTGGGGCAATTCGCAGCTCGACAAGAACTTCAAGGCGCCCCCCGACTTCTTCACGATTGCCAAGACCTACTATATCGGCAAGGCCTTCGGCATCAGCATTACCCCGGGAGACTACACCAAGGACCTGAACCGCCTGCAGAAGATCGCCATGGGCCGGCCCTCGGGCATCCCCCTGCACATGACCATCGATTTCGAAGGCGATTTCAAGAACGATTACATGGCCGGCGGCATCCGCCAGTTCCCGCCACCCATGGGCATGGCGGCCATCGGCGACCCGAAGCTCACTTACAAGATCGGTCTCACCATCGCGAAGCAACTCGCTAACATCGGCGTTACGCAGATGTACTCGCCGGTCTGCGACGTGAACATCAATCCGAAGAACCCGGAGATCGGAGTCCGGTCCTTCAGCGACGATCCCGAGACTTGCGCCAAGCACGCCGTGGCGCTGCTCAAGGGCTTTCAGGATGGCGGGATCGCGGCCACCGCGAAGCATTTCCCCGGACGCGGCGCCTCCGACACGGACGCCCACGACGTGCTCGAGGTCATCAAGGCCGACAAGCAGCGGATGTACGACGTTGAGCTGGTGCCCTTCAAAGCCGCCATCGCCGCGGGCGTGAAGGCCATCATGACCGGGCACTCGATCTACCCGGCGTTCGACGACAAGTTTCCCACGACTCTCTCGGAGAAGATCCTGACCGGGCTTCTCAGAGAAGAGCTGGGCTTCGAGGGCGTCATCGTTTCGGACGCCATCGGCATGGCCGCCATCCTCAAGCAGTGGCCGCTGCCGCGTGCTTGCGCGCTGGCGATCAAGGCGGGCTGCGACACCATCCTCCTCAAGGCCGATGACGACTCGCGCGCGCAGTGCTTCTTCGGCATCAAGATGTCCGTCGAGAGCGGCGAGCTCCCCGAGGAGCGCGTCGACCAGGCCGTGACGCGCCTCCTGCGCATGAAGTACGACCAGGGCCTGTTCCAGACCGCCGGCAAGCAGGACCCCAAGAAGGCCCAGACCTACGCGATGAGCAAGCCGGTGATCGACCTCTCCTGGGACGTCGCCAAGAAGGCATTGATCACCATGCGCGACAACAAGGTGTTGCCGCTCAAGGCCGACGAAAAGATGCTGGTAATCGAGCAGCGCATCCCGTACGAGTTCTGCGGCAAGGACCCCTACATGCACCAGCACATGTTCGCCGAAAACATGGTCAACTACTCCACCAACCTGATCCTGGTGGACACGGACTTCGCCGCGACCGAGGACGAGGTCACCGAGTGCATGGAGCTGGCCAAGGGCGTGGACACCGTCGTCCTGACCAACTACTACGCCCGCATCGTCAAGACCGGCAATAACCGCCTGCTGATCAAGAAACTCAAGGAAGCGGGCAAGAAGATCGTCGTCGTGACGAACTACCCGTACATCGAGGGCACCACCAAAGAGGCGGACGCCGTGGTCTGCAACTTCAGCGGTACGCCGGATTCGATCCGGGCGGCGGTGGACGTTCTGTGGGGCAAGCTCAAGCCTTCGGCAAAAACGAAGCTGCCGATCAAGCTGGGCGTGCAGCAGGAATCCGCGGTGAAGAAGCCCGTCAAGGCGAAGAACACCTTGGACCTGTCGTATTGCTAGGGTTGTGGCTCCGCTCCCTGACGGTCCAGATACCGAGCCGCGACCGCCAGGGAGCGGGCTTCGCAAATTTGGGGGAAAGCACATGTCAAAACCGAATAACGTGACGATGAGCGACATCTACGCCATCGCAGGCCCGGAGATCCGGAAGCGTTACGTAGACAACAAGATGTCGGTGCACTTTCAGGGGATGTCGAAGACCCTTCAATTCCCCCACACAATCGCGCTCATGGGCGCCCCCACTTGCTCGGTCGGCATCTCGCCCGAGGGTCTCTACAACCGCCTGAACGACGCCGGCAGACTCATCCTGCTGAACCACAACGGCGTTCAGTTCGGTTCCGCGCCGTTCGTGCTGGTCGCCGGCAAGACGTTCATGCTTACGACCAGGAACCCGCAGGCGGTCGAAGGGCCGGATGACGTGCCGGCCCTCAAGAACTACTACCATCCGCCGGTTACCGAGAAGCAGACCAGTCTGTCTCTCGCGACACCGCTTGCGGAACTGACTTACAAGCTCGGCAAGATCAAAGTCGTCCGCCGCTTTATCTCGCCGTTTCTATCGGGGACCGCCCACGCGCTGATGCCGATCGGCGTCGAGGAATTCGAGGTCACCAACACATCGAACCAGGAGCAGCAGGTCATCCTCGTTATCCCACGCCCGTCGCTGGTCAACCTGCAGGAAAAGGAACTGAAGCCGACGGACCAGGACACGGCCTACACTTGTTCGACGCCGGTGAAGGGTCAGGTGCACACGGCGTTTGCCTCGTCGGGCATGATGGGCGTCGTCATGGCCAGCCAGGAATGCGCGGACCGGATGGTGCTGGCGGTGCCGGATGCCGAGGGCGTCAGCGTCGACACGCATCCTTCTTTCTGCCTCAACCACCTGAAGCAGGATTTGCTGCTGAACGACGACGGCACCTTCTACGAGAAGCGCGCCATCATTCCAAAGCAGGACTACGGGGCCGCGATCAGCCTCACCTTCACGCTCGCCCCGAAGGCCAGCCGCAAGCTGCCGGTCGCCGTCGCTCTGGATTTCCCAAAGCAGAGTTACATCGACGGAAAGACCTTCGAGCGCAAATACGTCAAGGGCTTCAAGAACAACCAGACCCGTGCGCTGGACCTGGCCAGGATCGCCCTGGACAACTACCCTGCCTGGCTCGACCGCACCACGGCGATCCACAACCGGATCTTCGACCACATCGGCAAGAGCTCCTCGTACAAGAAGGACAAGACGGGCGCGCTCAGACTTACCCGCCTGATCCTCAACGAGTTCAGCTTTCCCCTGTCGAACGCCTGCATCTGGGTCGAGAAGAACGGCAAGGACGTCGCGCGATTCCTGGAGTGCTTCGACTACGCCTACATCGACCCATCGGACGTCGACTGGTACTCCATGGTGCTGCTCATGCTGTTCCCGGACGTGGAGCAGGAATTGTGCCAGCGTTTCATCGACTCGGTGGTGGCCGAGGACCCCACCAAGCGCTTCTACCACCTGCATGGCTCGTTCGTGGAGGCGCGCCAGCATTTCAAGGCGCACCCGGAGCAATACGAGGACGTCTCGCTCACGCAGATCTGGGACGACTTCAAGGTCAAGGGCAGCGTCGCGCACGATGTCGGCGCCATGCCGAAGGGCCATCCCCTGCGCGGCACCAGCGATTACGCCTGGTACAACAACAACTATTGGGTCGATCTGTTTCCCAAGCTCGCCACCCGCGTGCTGCGTAACATCAAGTTCCTCGGCGACGTCGATTTTCTGAGGCGGAACTGGAAAACGCTCAAATTCGGTTTCGATTTCCTGAAGACCTACGACATCGACGGCGACGGCATCCCCGAAGGCAACCCGCACGAGGTCAAGAACACGTTCGACAACCTGGTGCTTTTCGGCGCGGATGCCTACGACACGACTAACTACATGGCCTGCTGCGAGTCCATGAAGATCATGGCGCAGATGATGGGCGACGAGCCGGCGCGCCAGCAATACCAGGCGGCGTTCGACCGGGCCAATGAGGTCTTCGAGACGCTCTGGCGCGAGAAGAAGAACCGCAAGGGCGTCGAGCTCCAGTACTACGTGACCTGCTACGACACCCAGACCAAAAAGATGAACACGGACGTCTGGACCAACCAGTTCGACGCGCTGTGGGCCATGATCGCGATGGGCGAGGAGCCGTTCATCCCCGCCAAGCGGGCCAGGCAGGTCCTCAAGACCATCTACAAGGTGAACCGCACCACGATGGGCTGGGCCATGACCCGGACCGAGGACGGCGAGCAGGTGGAATCGGAGCAGGGCCAGGACGTCTACACGACGTCCAACTATGTCTTCGCACAACTGCTCGACTACTATGGCCTGGTCAAGGAGAGCAAGGAAGTCTACAAGGCCATGGACAAGGTCATCTTCGAACACGGCAACTCCCTGATCAGCCCGGACAACCTCAGGGCCGAGCTGGAGTTGGAACAGGGAGAGACCGTCAAGGGGCCCCACTACATCGTGGCGGCCTATCCCAGGCCGGGCGCCGTCCTGACGCAGTTGGTCATGCAGTTCATCAAGGAGACGCAGGAGCGGACCGGCGTCACGAAGGTTGACACTCCGGCGCTACGCTCATTCACGAGCTCGATATTCGGCTAGTAGGCAGCACCGAACCGCGTTAGTGTGGTCCCCAGCACCGAACCGCGACCGTCAGGGAGCGGACGAAGCGGACCACGGTCACAGCGCTAGTCAGCGGTTTGGCTTAATAAGGAGGCAGTTCTACTATGGGCAACAATGTAACTCCAGCCGGCTTCTCGATAGGCGGCTGGTGTGGAATTAACCCGGGCGGCGACCCTTTCGGGGACGCTGTTCGTAACATCGGCATGGACCAATTCCTCGGCGTGCTCGGGACGACCGCCATCAAACGGGTATCCTTTCACGATCGCGATCTGTGGCCGGACGACGCGGCGCCAAGCCTGGTGACCGAAGTCATCGGTCGCACCAAGGAACACTGCTCCGCGGCCGGAGTGGAAGTCTACAACTTCACGTCCAACAATTTCTCCAACCCCTGTTTCCGGTCAGGCGCCTTTTCCAGTCCATTTCCGCAGGTACGCGCCGCGGCAATCGTAAAGGGATGTAACGCCGTTGACCACGCGAACGAGTTCGGCGCCAAGCACGTCATCTGGTGGGGCGGCCGCGAAGGCAGCGACGGCGCCTATGAGCAGGACCCCGGGCTCGGACTTGCACGCTACATGCTGGGCCTGAAGATCTGCGTGCGCTATGGGCTCGAGAAGGGCTTTGATCTGATCCACACGATTGAACCCAAGGTCTACGAGCCGCGGTTGCTGGCCCTCTACGCCGGCACCGGGGCGAGCGCCGCCAGCGCCATTCGGCATTACTTCAACGAGCCGTCGTTCGCCGGCCGCGTCCTGGTGAATCCGGAATATCCGCAGCATGTCATGATGGTGAACCTGGATCCCGTATTCGAGCTCGGTCAGTTGCTCGAAGAGGGAATGCTGGCGCCGTTTATCCATTTCGGTGGGCAAATCGCCGGCCGTATGGATTGCGACCTGCCTCCCGGCTTCGGCTCGAACGTCTACACGGACTTCATGATCGTGCTCACGCTCAACCGGCGCGGGTGGAAGGGCGTGGTCGAATTCGACTGCCGTCCGCCTCGCACCACCACGTCCTGCCAGGGACTGACCGGTTTCCTCAACGGCGCGGTCGGTTACTGGCGGATGCTTGAGGATAAGGTCGCCGCATACTTCGCCGACAGGCAGATCGCGGACCTGGAAGGCGCGCTGATGAAGGCTGAAGACAGCACCGTGGGCAGCCTCCTGTCCGCGTCAAGTGTAACCAAGGGTGTAGGTCAGCTGCGCGCCGATTTCAAGGGCTTTGCCGCCGCAGCCGACGTCAACACCGACGTCATCGAGGCCTACCAGCGGCGCGTGATGAGCATTATCACCGGCACCGCAAAGTAGCCGGCGGCCAGCGGACATGGTGGGGCAGGCGCCAGCGTCTGCCCCTGTCTTTGTGTACCGAGCATTTTCGACAGCTCGAGGGTGCAAGTCCCTTTGACAACCTGATGGAGGTGAAGTCATAGCGAAGCGCAAGGGCGTCGCCGTGAGGCGGGGTCTGAAGGAAGCGTGGAGCAAACGCACGAGCCGACGAACAGAAACCGGATGTGAGGCCTACGGCAGCGGGCGAGCGGGCAATTGACTGCGAAGCCCATATCCATCAAGGCTGCTGGTGGTAAATCCGGCGGTTGCGTGCGGAAGGCGGTCGAACCTACCTCGGGAGATCTGCCGTTTGTCCTGGAATCAGGACTGAGGGTGGAGCGATCCATCCTGACCGGGCGGCAGAAGTCAGCAGCGGGCGTAGTAGCGTGGATAGCCTGGGAAACCAGGCAGGAGCGAAGGCCCAAACGGTCGCTCAACGAGTAGGACCCGCCAGGATAGAACCCAGCCCGCGCGTGGGTCTCGGGTGGGTTGGCGACGTATTGCGCAAGCGCCACCTCGGTCGCGGCGGATGCCCAGAGTAATGCAACCGCCATCAGTGTTCTCTCCGGTATGTGTCGCATGCCTGATCCCCTGTTGTCCGCCTACGGTTGAGTTATCGAGTTCGGATCCCCTTCCGCGCCGACGCTCGCCTGTTGGCTTTGGAAGCTAAGGACCTGCTGGCCGTTCTCCAGACGCACGATTGCCCCCGGAAACCACTGTCCGCCCTGCTGAAACCAGCTCAAGAAACGAGTCTGCGTTACCTTCTGGTTCGGCTTGCCCATGTTTTCGACGAGCCGCACCTCGCTGAGCAGCCCGCTCTGCTCGTCGATGGCAATCAGCAACTCCTGCTGCAAGGGCTGCCCTTTCGAGAGTCCCTGCCAGGGTCCCGGCGCGAAGGCATACAGGGTCCACCATGGCCCCTGGTAGTTTGGCGTGGTCCCATCATCGGTGCGGAAGCCGGCGCCGATGCGGCGCAGGGCGCCCCCGTTTCTCGCTAACTGCAGCGGGACGGAATCCGGGAAGTTCGCCAGCAGGCTGTCAGCGACGCGCCAATCATCGTCCGAGAGACTGCTCCCTTTCCCCTGGAAGCCAGCGCCTCCGAAGGCGATTGCTCGGCCCTTCCCCTCCTGATATCGCAGCAGGCCCGTAGCCTGAACTGTGATGTTCGCCGGGCGCGAGCCGTTCGCGTCCGTTATCGTCCCATCGATACTCACGTTCGAATTGGCAGGCGCGGTCATCCGCCCCCCTTGCTTCTTCAGGACAGCGGCAAATTCGGGCGGAAGGTCGTTCGATCCGATGAAACTCCCCCCACGCAACCAGCCGCCTTGCTGCGCAAGAGCCGGAGCAATGCCAATCACGACAGCGACCATCCCCAATGGAAAGGCGCGCCAATTGTGTCGGCGGCCCGGATGAAGGCCGGACGCCGCCAGGCCCCCGTGACTCGCCACAATTCTGGGAATCTCTGTAGTCCACATGAGCGTTATCCCTCTATCGCACCGCGCAAAGCCTCACGCCGCGAAAACCACCGACCGCACCCGGAAACACAAATAGTGCAAGACTTGAACGTTGATTCGCCACTAAGTGGTGGTGCATAAGTCATGCCGCGCAGTTAGTCCATCCTGCGGCCACCGGCCTCGAGCTTGGTAATCCTCTCTTGCAGCTCCCGGTTCTGCGCCTCCAGCCGGTTGCTCCGCTCCTCCGCCTGGATCATGTGCAGCGTCAACTCCTCAACCTTCGCCAGCAGCTTCGCCTGCATGTCGCCCAGATCGACACCCTTTTCCTTGACCTCGGCCGCGGAGGGGATGCCCGGCAGGCGGCGATTGGCCTGGATGAACGCGTTCACCTCGCGCAGCGGCCGCAGCCGGTACTCCGGCTGGAACACGTAGTCCGACCAGCCCGTATTCACCACCACCAACTGCGCCTGAATCGCGCCCGCCACCGAGAGCTTGCACCCCGTCGGTGAATACCCGTTCGCGCAAGGCCTCGTCGTGCCGATCCCGACCGTGCCCTGTATCACCGCCATGCCATTGTCGGAGACGATCATAGTCGGGCTGGCCGGATTTCCGAACTCGAACATCGGAACGGTCAACGTCCCGGCGGGTGCGTACTGGGAGCGGTTCTCGTATCGGATGTTCCTCTGGTTGCTCAACCCCTTGAACACGAAATCCACCATGTCCACGCCGGCATTCTGGAAAAGGGCGCCATTGACGCCAAATCGGTTTTGCATGCTCAGCGACACCGTCCCGTAGGTGTCACCGGTCTCCTGAATCGTTATGCCCGTGCTCCCGCTGATGGTCGAATTGGCCGTGCCAAAGGTCAGTGGGTAGGCCGGACTGGTCGTCCCTATGCCCGCGTTGCCGCTGGACGGAAACGTGTTTTGAGCCCGCAACTGCACAGCGCCAAGCGCTAGAATTGCCGTAACCGCAAGAATCCGTGTCATTCCAATCCGCTCCTTTGTGCTCTCCGTTGACATCTCGCCTCCTCCGCCCAGCTACTGGATGATCTGTAAGGTCACGATGGGGTTGATGCTGACGCCCGGATTCACCGTGATGGACGTGCATGCGGAATAGGTCCCCGGCGCCGGCGAGCTCGATATCGTCAGCGTCGCCGGCGAACACTGCGGCATGGCCGAGGCCTCGTTCGATTTTGCGCTGGTCCCGCTCGCATTAACTGCCGCGACCTTGTAGTAGTACGTCGTCCCGTTGGTCAACCCGGTGTTGGTGTAGCTGGTGGTCGTAACCGTCGCAATCGCCGTGCTGCTCTCGCCGCCGGCCACGGTGCCCCGGTAGACGCTGTACGAGGTCGCTCCGCTGCTCGCCGTCCAGTTCAAAGCCACCTGGTGATTCCCGGCAGTGGCCGTGAGTCCCGTCGGCGGTGCCGGCACGCCGCTCGATGGAGCGTTCTCAATCGCAATTACGCGACCGCCGAGGTGAATGTACTCCTTCGAGGGCGTCTGGCCCGCCGCCTGCGAGGCGCCCAAGGCCAGTCCAAGGAGGATCCCAAGCGCCGGAGCGGGCCTCAACCAAGCCATGCGCGTGCTGCAACCGCCGGTGCAAAAGGCCACGATAGTCCTCCGTTGTTCCGCATTCGCGTGGAAATCGACAGCTATCCGTCCTCGGCCTTGCCGGCTCCCGGCTCCGGGAACGATCGACACCCGGCCACACAGAACAGCGCCGGCGCCGGAGGGCCACACAAGTGACAGCGCCGCGCCCGGTGTGTATAGTGGTCCATTAGCTCTCCCCTCGGAAAGGACAACTAGATGAGGTCGGCTCCACTCTTCTTCCTTTGTTCTCTTGTCTTCGCGGGTGCGCAAGGGTACGCGCAGCCGTCCGGCGGGCCCTACGGTCCGATCGATCAGCGTTACGAGATCCCCAAGGCCGCGCACGTCTACTACGTCGCCCCCGACGGAAAGGCCGACTCCCCGGGCACGACGCTCGAACAACCGACGACGCTCGAGGCGGCGATCGAGCGGGTAGTCACCGGCGACGCGATCATCCTGCGCGGTGGCGTCTACCGCACCGGCGGCCTGGTCCTCAACCAGGGCATCACGCTTCAGCCGTACGCCGACGAACGGCCCATCCTCAAAGGCACCCAGGTCGCGACGAAGTGGGAGGCGCTGCGCAACAACGTCTGGAGGACCGCCGTGGAAGCGCCTCTTCCCGGCCGCGCCCCTGGGCTGGTGGCGGCGCGAGCGCGAGGGCATGCGGACGCCGCTGCACCGCTTCAACAACGACATGGTGTTCGTGGATGGCGAGCTGCTGAAGTCGGCGGGTTGGGAGGGCGAGCTCGACGCCCATTCCTTCTACATCGATTACCAGGAGCGGCTACGTCTACATCGGCGTCGATCCCACCAACCGCCTGGTCGAGATCACCGCCTTCGACAGCGCGCTGGTGCGGACCAGCAGCGACGGTCCACGGCAAGACCAACGATCACAAGGGCCCGGTCATCCGCGGGATCACCTTCACGCAGTACGCCTACCGCGCGCTGGAAGTGGAGGGCAAGAAGCACTTCACTCGCCGACGAGGAACCCACCGACGAGCCCGTCGGCCCGGCGGACCCCGCCACCTTCGGCAAGGAGGTCATCGGCACGCTGCTGGAGAACGTCACCATCACTTACTGCTCGCGCGTGGCCGGCTACTTCCGCGGCGACGGCCTCGTCATCCGGAACTCGCTCGTCAGCGACACCTGACCGAAGGGATCTACGTCATCGGCTCGTCCGACGTCCTGCTGGAGCGGAACATCATCCGGCGAAACAACATCGAGCAGCTCACCGGCTACTACCCGGCCGCGGTCAAGATCTTCAACCAGACGCGACCGCGTCACCTTCCGCGACAACCTCGTCATCGACCAGCCCTACTCGAACGGCGTCTGGTACGACGTCGGCAACCGCGACGGCGTGATCGTGAACAACTGGATCGAGGGGGCGATCGACGGCTTCTTCTTCGAGATCTCGCGGGGGGCGACCGTGGCGGGCAATGTCTTCGTCCGCTGCGACAAGGGCGTCCGCGTGCTGAACTCCGCGGACGTGCACGTGTACAACAACACGTTCGTGGACACGCCGGCGTCCTTCGAGCGCAACGAGCGGAGCGCGACGGGCGACCACTTCGGCTGGCATCCCGCCACCGGCCCCGACGTGGACCAGCGCGAGGGCCACGTGTTCGTGAACAACCTGCTGGTGGCGAGCGAGGCGTACCGCGAGCCGCTGCTGCAGTTCGAGCAGCCGAAGGCGCTCTGCGCGAAGCTGCCGCGCCCGCAGGCGAAAGAGGTCGACGGCAACGTCTACGTGCGCGCGGCCCGCCGGGCGCGACTGCCGCTGCCGCTCATCGTGTGGAGCCCCGCGGCCACCGACAGCTGCGCCACCACGCTCGGATCGCTCGACGAGTTCCGCAAGCTGGTGCCGGCGTTCGAGGCCGGCGGACGGCAGCTCGACCGGACTCCGCGCGTCGATCTTCAAGGGCCCGGACCTCGGCCGGTACGAACTGCTGCAGGCGCTTCCGGCACGCCGGAGCCGCTCCCCGCCGACGTCCGCAAGCTCCTGGGCTGGACCGAGGAGCAGGCGACGACCCCCGGCGCGTACCCGTTCCGGCGCTAACGGCCCGGCCCCCAGATGCGGAACTCGCCGCCGCAGTGCAGAAGCGCGAGCATGTAGAGCATGCCGTCGTAGTAGCGCCACTCACCCGAGGGAATGGGCATGTTCCACAGTGCTTCGACAAACCCGCGGGCGCGCGGTTGGGTGGCCGCGAGGCTCGCCACGGCGTTCATCGCGGTCAAGCCATCTGAGTGATCCTTGTCCAGCGGGCGGCCGTCGAGCGTGAACTGGTTCCCGTAGTGGGCGCCCTGCGATTCGAAGAAAGCCTGCAGGCGATCGCTGCGCTGCTGCTCGCGCGGGTCGGCCGCCCACCAGGCCCAATCGACGGCCCAGTTCATCGCAGTGCGCCACGAGTCGTACTGAGAAATGGACCGACATCTTGTTCCACTTGACTGCCCAGGGCGTGCCATCGTAGTTGGCGTATTCGGGCGCGAGGCCGGTGGCGGGATGCGCGGCCTTCTCGAAGAACTTGCGGCTCGCCGCGGCGGCCTGGGCCCAGAAAGCGCGGTCGGCCACGGGGCCCCACTTAGCCCAAAGTTCATAGAAGGCGGGCAGGTGGTAGGAGGGATCGGTATGGCCGCCATCATCGGTGTTCGAGCATCCCGGGTGAGAAGCGGACCATCTTGTGTGCGGCGTCGAAGAGCGGGCCGGCGGTTCTGGGGCCGGCCAGGGTGGGACCGGTGGCTTCGGCGCGATGCAGCATGTCGGTAAGCAGCCGATCGGCTTCGGCTTTGTAGTTGTAGATGCCGGCGCCGTTGCCCCAGCGCGCGGCCGCGAAGTAAAGCGAGGTAGCGAAGTACTCCTCGCCATCCGGCGCGGGCATTTCGTCGTTGGGCTTGCCGTCGGTTTTCACGGACCAGGAGAAGAAGCCCTGCGCGGGACCCTGCGAGTGGTACATGTAGGTGCGCGCCCAGTTCCACAGCGCGTCGAACTCGGGCTTCTTGTCGAGTTGGACGGCAACCATCATGCCATAGGAGACACCCTCGGAGCGGACGTCGTTATGCACGACGTCGAGGATGTAGGCGAGGGGGCCGTTGGCATTCGAACCGGCCGCGTAGTAGAGGGCCTGTGTGGACGGGTCGCCGTGGAACAGTTGCCGGAATGCGGCGTCGATTTTCGCGCGCGATTCCTGCGCGGAGTGACCTGCCTCGACGAAGAGGTTGCGATAGGTGCCGCTAGCGAAGGCTCCACGCGGAGGAGGCGGAGCAGCGGCCAGCAAAAACGTCAGCAGGAGGACGCCGACGGCGGATTCGAGAGGGGCATGAAACATGGTTCGAACTTTTAATTATAGTGCGCGCGGTGGTGGCGAAGCGAGGCCCCGCGATTCGGCAGTTTCCGCGCCCGTCCCCGCCGCCCCGCCCGAGCAACCTTTTTCAGTGCCCGCACTTCCCCAACTGAATCTTCCCCCTTTTCAACCTCTTAAGAAAATCGACCGCCGGCCGCTCGCCCCAACCCGCGTTACCCTCGCCTCAGGCACGCCGCAAATCCCGGTGCCTGCACCGCCGCCTGAAGGAGCCCCCATGTCCTCCCAACGACGCATCGATTCCTCGCGCGCCAACGGTGCCAGGTCCCGCGGCCCCGTCACCCCCGAGGGACTCGCCCGCTCCCGCGCCGCCGGCCTCACTCACGGCCTCACCGCCAGCCAGCTCATCCTCGAAAACGAATCGGAGGAGCGCTTCAACGCCCTTCGCGACGATTGCCTCGCCGATTACCAGCCCCAAACCCGCACCCAGTTCGACCTCGGCGATCAACTGGCCGCCACCCGCTGGCGCCTCAACCGCGTCATCGCCCTCCAAACCGCCCTCATGGATCGCCAGATGGCGCGCCAGCAACCCGAGATCCGCGCAATGTTCCACGTCTGCGACGGCGACACCAACGCCGCCATCGCCTACCAGCATCTAATAGACGATTCCCGCGCCCTCGAAAGCCTCCACCGCCACGAGGTCCGCCTCGGCGCCGAGCTCCGCCGCACGCTAAGGCTCCTGGACGCCCAGCCCAAAAATCGAAAATTGCATGATGAACCCAGCGACGCGCAACCCCCGCGCTCTGATGAGGATAGGGACGGTGGCGAACCCCACCACTCCCGCCGTCCGCATCATCGGGCGACGAGCAACGAGCCGCGCGTGCGACGATGATCGCGGCGGCGAAGCCCCACCAATCCCGCCGGCAGGATCCACAGGCCGCAAGCCACAAGCCACGAGCCAACCACGCGCCTATCCTCACTACGACATAGTTGTACACTTGGACAAAATGTCTACCGCTCGCCTATTCGCATCCCTGATTCCTATTCTGGCCGTGTCCGCATTCGCGCAGGAAACGCCGGCCTACAAAAACACCAACCTTGCATTCGAGAAACGCGCGGACGACCTGCTCTCGCGCATGACGCTCGAAGAGAAGATCTCCCAAATGATGAACGACTCCGTGGCCATCGACCGCCTCGGCATCCCGGCCTACAACTGGTGGAACGAATGTCTCCATGGCGTCGCGCGCTCCGGTCGCGCCACGGTCTTCCCGGAAGCCATCGGTCTGGCCGCCATGTGGGACACCGGCCTTCTCTTCCGTACCGCCACCGCCATCTCCGACGAGGCTCGCGCGAAGTATAACGAGTACGTCCGGCGCGACAAACGCAACATCTACCAGGGACTCACGTTCTGGACGCCCAACATCAACCTGTTCCGCGATCCGCGCTGGGGCCGCGGCATGGAGACTTATGGGGAAGACCCCTACCTCACCGGCCGCATGAGTGTCGCGTTCATCAAGGGCCTGCAGGGCAACGATCCGAAGTATCTCAAGACCATCGCCACCGCGAAACACTACGCGGTCCACAGCGGCCCCGAGTCCTTGCGCCACGTCTTCGACGCGGTGGTGAGTGAACAGGACCTCCGTGAAAGCTATCTGCCGCACTTTGAAGCGGCGGTGAAAGAAGGCGGCGCGCTATCGGTCATGTGCGCCTACAACCGCGTGGATGGCGAGCCGGCGTGCTCGAACAAACGGCTGCTCGACACGATCCTGCGCCAGGAATGGGGTTTCCAGGGCTACGTGGTCTCGGATTGTAACGCCATCGGCGACATCTACCTGAACCACAAGGTCGCCTCCACCGCGGAGCAAGGCGTGGCAAGGGCCGTCAAGGCGGGGACAGATCTGAACTGCGGCACCGAGTACGGGCACCTGCTGCCGGCCGTGCGCCAGGGCCTCATCTCGGAAGCGGAGATCGACCAGTCCGTGCGCCGCCTGCTGCTGGCGCGCTTCAAGCTCGGCATGTTCGACCCGCCCTCCATAGTGCCCTACGCGCAGATCCCCTACAGCGTGAACGACAGCCCGGCCCACCGCGAGCTGGCGCTCGAAACGGCGCGCAAGTCGATCGTGCTTCTGAAAAATGAGAACCACGCCCTGCCGCTGAGCAAGTCGCTGAAGACGATCGCGGTTATCGGGCCCGACGCGGACGATGTCGGCGTGCTCCTCGGCAACTACAACGGAGATCCCCACGGCGCCCGTGACGCCGCTCCAAGGCATCCGCGACAAGGTGGGCCCGGGCACGCGCGTGATCTACGCACGCGGAAGCGATCTTGCGGCCAACCTGCCGGCGCTCGAGGTCATACCTTCCTCGGCGCTCTTCGCTTCGGACGATCCCGACCGCGGACCACGGGCTCAAGGGCGAGTACTTCAATGCCTCCAACTTCGATGGCCAACTGCACCGGCCTCGCGAACTCACCGATCCCGACTCCGGGACTTTTGTCGGGACCATTCCGTCCAACCCGCAGCCGGTCTTTACGCGCATCGATCCGCAGGTCGACTTCCGCTGGTGGGACGGCGCGCCACGCCCGGACATGAATGACGACGACTTCGGCGTCCGCTGGACCGGGTACATCTCGGCGCCGGTCAGCGGGACCTACCAGCTTGGCGGCTACGGCTCGAATGCCTTCGAGCTCTACCTCGACGGCAAGCGGATCGTCACTTCAACAAGAACCACGAAGGGGCTTACGCCTCTACGCCCGTTCAACTGGAGGCGGGCAAGCGCTACAAGATTCGTTTCGACTACCACGAGTATGTCAACGACGCCGCCATCCAACTGCTCTGGGCGCGCCCCGGCGCGACTCGCGACGACGACGCCATCGCCGACGGTGAAGCAGGCTGATGCGGTGGTGCTCGTTCTGGGGCTGTCTCCGCGCCTGGAGGGCGAGGAGATGCCCGTCCAGATAGAAGGATTCGCGGGAGGCGACCGCGTGCAGATCGGCCTGCCGCGCATGCAGGAGGATCTGCTGAAGAAAGTCGTAGGCCTGGGCAAGCCCTGCGTTCTGGTGCTGCTGAACGGCAGCGCGCTGGCCGTCAATTGGGCCCGCGACCACGTTCCTGCGATCGTCGAGCTATGGTATCCGGGCCAGGCCGGAGGCACGGCGCTAGCCGATGTGCTCTTCGGCGACTACAATCCCGGCGGGCGCCTGCCCGTAACGTTCTACAAGTCCGCCGACCAGCTTCCGCCCTTCACGGATTACAGCATGAAAGGGAGAACCTATCGGTTCTTCGAAGGCGAGCCGCTGTTCCCCTTTGGATACGGTCTCAGCTACACCACCTTTGCGTATCGCAACCTGGTTCTTCCGAAGCATGCGACGGCGGGCGAGCCGATGAAGGTCGCAGTGGATGTCAAGAACACCGGCGCACGAGCGGGCGATGAAGTGGTGGAGCTCTATCTGAAGCGTTCGCTCGCGGGTTTCCGCCGCGTGTCCCTGGCCCCCGGCCAGAGCAAGACCGTCGAATTCACGCTTCCGCCCGGCGCCCCGGGCTCCTACGAAATCTCCCTAGGCGGCAAGCAACCCGGCTTCAAAGGCCCCCTGGACGCCGCTACCACCGGAGTAGTGACGGGCACCATCGAGGTCGCCGCCAAAACGCCGTGAGAGGCTGAAAGCGGTGGCGCTGCGGCGGCCGGCCGCCGGCCGGCTACAGCATCACCAGCCCTTGCCGGATGCCCGTCGCCACCGCCTCCGTACGGCTTGCCGCGCCCAGCTTGCTCATGATCGACGACACGTGGAACTTCACCGTATGCTCGGAGATCCCCAGCTTCCATGCGATCGCCTTGTTGGCATCGCCCTCGGCCAGCATGCGCAGCACTTCGATCTCGCGCGGCGTCAGCGGCTCCGTTCCCGGCTCGGCCGCACCTCGCTGCGCGAGCGGCGCCGAGGCATTCAACAGCGGCTCCACCATCTGCGGCTCGATCGCCACCAGGCCCGCGGCCGCGGCCTCGATCGCAGCCAGGATCTCCGCCTCACCAGCCTGCCGCGCTACCACCGCGCGCACTCCCGAGCGCAGCGCTTCGCGGATCCACTCGGGCCGCACATCGTCTGTAAGCACCACGACCGCCGCGCCGCCCCACGGCGGCTCCTCTTCGCCCGGCGGCGTCTCGGTGAGAACGACGTCGGCGTCCGCGGCGCCCGCGACCACTGCCATCTCTGGCTGCGAGCGCAGGATCGCCTCCAGACCCGCCTTCGCGATCGGCGATGTCGAAGCGATGAAGACCCGGATCACGCGGCCTCCGCGACCATCCTCCGCGCCGGCAGCTTGACCGTCACCTGGCGCACGGACCGCCGCTCGCCCCGCAGAAAGCTCAACTCCAGCGCGCGGCCCGCATTCCGGTCCAGCGCGTCCGACAAATCGTCCGGAGAGCGGAACCCGCGCCCCTCGGCGCCCACCAGCAGGTCGCCTGTCAGCAGCGACGCTCGCTCCGCTGCGCTGCCCGGCATCACGCGCAGCACCAGCAGGCCCTGGGGAATCGGCTGCACCACCACGCCGAGAGAAATGTCCGAGGGACCGCGGCGCAGGAAGTCCGCCACCGTATTGCTCGGCACCGCCAACGCCAGTCCGCCCGCGATCATAGTGTTGATGCCGATCACGCGGCCGCGCGCATCGGCCAGCGGCCCGCCCGAATTTCCCGGTAGAAGCCGCACGTCGGCCTGCACCCAGCTTCGCCGGCCGAGCCCGCCCAGCGGACCCACCGCGTGTACCACGCCCGTGCTCAGCGCGCCGGTGAACCCTAGCGGATTGCCCACCGCCATCACCAGCTCGCCGGGCCGCAGCGCGTCGGAATCGCCGGGCGTCGCCGCGGGCAGGCTCGCCGCGTCCACTTGCATGGTCGCCAGATCGCGCCTGTGGTCCAGCGATTTCACCTCGGCGGGCAGCCTTCTGCCGTCCCACATCTCGACCTCGGCGCGCTCGTCCCGCGCCACGTGCGCGTTGGTAACGATGAGCCCCTCCGCGCTCCAGATTACACCCGAACCGCTGCCGCCGCCGTGTATGTGGACCGTCGACCGCCGCAGCCGTTCCGCCACCTCTCCGAAATCGGGCGTTGTCATTTGTGCATCCTTTCTCTACCGGCTGTGTTGCCCGCTCCCTTACGGTCGCGGTTCGGTGCTGGGCCGCGGCCGCTCCCCCGCCGTCACCGCCACCGTAGCCGGCGCGCCGCCGCGCACCAGCGACAACTCCAGCGTCCGCCCCACTGCCTCGGTTCCCAGAGCGGCCTGCACGTCATCGGTGTCCACCACCGCCTTGCCATCGATCGCGGTGATGATGTCACCCACCAGCAGCCCCGCCCGATCCGCCGGCCCGCCGGGTTCGACGCTGAGTGCGATCAGGCCCCGCGTTTTTCCGCCCGAGAGCACCACCGGCTGAAGGCCCACTCCCAGGTATCCTCGCGAGACGCGGCCCGTCGCCAGCAGTTGCTCCGCGATGCGCCCCACCGTCGAGAGCGGAATCGCGATGCCAGCGATGCGCGAGAGCCCTCCGGTCGCGATGCCGATCGCCAGCCCGTCCGCGTTCACCACCGCCCCGCCGGAAGAGCCGGGGTAGAGGGAGGCGTCCAGGCGGATGAAGCGGTCCAGCATCCCGCCCCGCCAGGTGCGCCAGGGGCCGGCCACGGCGCTCACCACGCCCATGGACGCGTTCACTCCGGTGTCGATTCCGCGGCCCACCACCAGCGCGATCTCGCCCGCGCGCAGCTCCTCCGCCGGTGCCGGCTCGATCGCCGCCGCGTCGCCGCAATCGGCCTTCAACACCGCCAGGTCCGTGCCCGCGTCGCGGCCCGCCAGCGTTGCGGGTACCGTGTTGCCGCTCGCCAGCGTCACCGTGATCTCCTCGTCGCGCCGCACCGTATGTTCCGCCGTGACGATCACGCCCGGCTTCCACAGCACCCCGCTCGACGCCATCCGCTGCCGTGCGTTCACGGCCACCACCGCGCCGCCCGCCCTCGCCACGGCGCCGGCAATTGCATTGGAAAGATCCGTCAATCCCTGTTCCATGTCTCCAGCATGAGCCTGACCGCCCTCTCGCCACATCGGAAGATCGGCCAGGGCGCACCTGGAACAAAGGCCAGGCATCCTCTCTTCTCCCCCATTCGCCGGATCATCCCCGGGCGCGCTGGCAGAGCGCGCAGTCATTAAAGTTGGTGCGCCACGCGAATCGAGGAATCTAAGGAGTTACCAGTATTTCTATGTACGAGAGGGCGGCTTCTTACCAGGAACCGTCAAGCTATAGGTGTGACGAAAGGGGCAAAGGGTGGCTAAGGCGAAGATTCTGGTGGTGGATGACGAGCCCCTGGTGTTGCAGGTTGTGGCCAGCATTCTCGACCGGGCGGGATACGCGACCACGACGGCGGCCGAGCCGCGGCGGGCACTGGAGATCATCGCGGTGGCAGGGGGCTTCGATCTGGTTCTGTCCGATGTCGTCATGCCCGGGATGCGCGGGCCGGAATTGGCAAAACAGGTTCGACGCCTCTGCCCTTCGTCTTCCGTTATGCTGATGTCCGGTTGCACACCGGCGAGCCAGCTTCCCCGAGGCATCCCTTTTCTCGGGAAGCCCTTCACGTCCACCGACCTTACGCGCGCGGTCGACAGAGCTCTACGGAAGTCCAGCCGCAAACGCACCCCTCCGCCGCCTCTTGCGTTTTCCGCCGGATGCAAGGGACAATAGGATCACCGAGCGGTGTGGGGTGTCTTATGGGGACAGAGGGGCAAGACGGCAATCCCGGTGCAGGCACTGCGACGCGTAAGGATCTGGAGCTCTACCTACAGTCTCACCACAAACTTCTGGCGGCGCTGCTGGAGTCGGCCGCCCAGGCAATTCTGAGCGTTGACCGCAACGGTCGCATTGTCCTCGCCAACGCCAGAACCGAAGAGATGTTCGGCTACAGCCGCAGCGAGCTGATGGGCCAAACGGTCGAAGCACTGCTGCCGCTGGGTGCACGGGAGGGGCATGTGGGCCGCCGCGATGGGTACTTTGCCAGCCCGCGCGTCCGACCTATGGGCACCGGAATGGAACTGGCGGGGCGGCGCAAGAATGGCGCCGAATTCCCGGTCGAGGTCAGCCTCAGCCACATCCAGACCGATGAGGGCCCGTTTGCTATCGCCTTCGTCAGCGATATCACCCAGCGCAAACATCTCGAAGACCAATTGCTCCACGCGCAGAAGATGGAGGCGGTTGGCCGTCTGGCCGGCGGCGTGGCGCACGACTTCAACAACATGCTGACGATCATCTCCGGCTACGACCGCATGCTGCTCGACGGCCTGCCCCTCCAGGACCCCCTGCGCGGCTATGCCGAGGAGGTCGCCAAGGCAGCCGATCGCGCCGGCGCCCTCACCGGCCAACTGCTCGCTTTCAGCCGCCGCCAGGTAATGCGCCCCCGCGTGCTCGAAGCCAACGAGCTGCTACGCGGCGCCGACCGGATGCTGCGCCGGCTGATCGGCGAAGACATCGAGCTCACCCTGAGTCTCGGCGCTGGCGTCGGCAACATCAAGGCCGATCCCGGACAGTTGGAGCAGATCATCTTCAACCTGGTGATCAACGCCCGCGACGCCATGCCGGACGGCGGCAAGCTGACGGTCGAAACCGCGGTGGCCCACCTCGATGAGAACTACGCCCGGATGCATCTCGGCGTCCAGCCGGGCGATTACGTCCTGATCGCGGTCAGCGACACCGGGCACGGCATGGATGCCGAAACCAGGCGCCACATCTTCGAGCCGTTCTTCACGACCAAGGAGCTGGGCAAGGGAACCGGCCTCGGCCTCGCCACCGTCTACGGCACCGTGAAACAGAGCGGCGGCGATATTTGGGTCTACAGCGAGCCGGGGCGGGGAACGACCTTCAAGATCTATTTCCCAAGGGTTGACGAGGCTCCCAACGCGGGCGACTCCGGCCAGAGCGCCATTTCCCGGCAGGGAGTCGAGACCATTCTGCTGGTCGAAGACGAGAAGGGCGTGCGCGAACTGGTCGCCGAGATGTTGAAGCGGCAGGGATACCGGGTTCTCAAGGCCGCCGATCCGATCGAGGCTCTCGAGGTCAGCCGGCGGTATGAAGGCACGATCCACATGCTGCTGACCGACGTGATCATGCCGCAGATGAGCGGCCGGCAGTTGGCCGGGCAGCTACTCCCGACGCGGCCGGGGATGAAGGTCCTGTACCTGTCCGGATACACCGAAAACGCCATCGTGCATCACGGGGTTCTCGAACCCGACGTCGAGTTCCTCGCCAAACCCTTCAGCCACCACGCTCTGTCGGAGAAGGTTCGCGACGTGCTTGATCGGGGGTAAGGTGGGGCGGACCCCTGGTCCGCGGCCGACGCCCCCGTCGGCCTGGTCGTCGTACCGATTAGCTTGCGGGTCCAGGGGCGCCCACCGCCACACGGCCTTTACAGCTCCAGCTTGTCCTTGAACTGCATCTCTTTCAGGGTGAACTTCGAGTGGATCTCCCGGCGTCCCATCGATGTCGCGAAGGTCACTTCTTTGTCGTCCGCCAGAATGTTCGACGTCCGGGGGAATAGAAACGCGAGGGTGTGGCCGCCCGGGGAATCGAGGATCTCCACCCGTTCCGGCGCAATGGTCCGGTTCTTGAGCTTGAGGGAGGAGCTCTGCTTCATGCGGTCCTGCATGCGCTCCCGCATCTCTTTCGCCCGCTCGGGGTCCGGCTGCTGGTCCTGGTCGCTGTCGGCGCTCTCACGGCGCTGTCCCCACTGCGGGAGCCCGTTCACGGTGACCACGTAGTAGTCCTTGGACCACTCCGCGAACTTGGAGGCATCCGCCACCTCGCTCTTGAGAAGTGCAGCATGGACGGGCGCGGCGCTTTCCCAGCGGACCGTCACTTTGACGTTCTCCATGGTCTGGCCCCCACGGCCTCTGCCTCCGCCGCGGCCGCCCCAGCCACCGCCGCCTATGCCACCGCCACCGCCCATACCGCCAGCGCCGCCCATGCCACCGCCAGCGCCGCCCCAGCCTCCGCCGCCCATACCGCCACCGCCGCCCATAGCCGCCACCGCCGCCCATGCCGCCACCGCCGCCTCCCCAGCCGCCGGCACGACCACCGCCACCCTGAGACCGGTCGCCGTTCTGGCTGGCGCTGGCGGTCACCTGCTTGGCCCAGGGGGAATTGGTCAGCACCTGGTTGACCTCGTCGCTGCTCCACTGGGACGGGTCTTTGTCGCGCCAGGAATCGCCCGCGAGCAGGACCAAAGTTCCGCTCAGCGCGGCGGTAATTACTGCGTTTCGTATTCTCATGGAACTTCGACGCACCTCCGTCTGTATACATTGGAAGGGATCGCAACCCGGCTCGGTACGACTGCGTCCCACATTTGACAAAACTTTACACAGGGGCCGGGCGATGCCGCGAACGGGCTACACTGAAACAAGCGGCTGCGCGTCCCGCACACGATTGTGGGGGCGAGTGGCGGGGTGGAGAGACGCGAGCCGATCGCGCGCCACCTGGTTGTCTGGTTGAGGAGTCAAGGAGGTAGGGTGCGCTTCGCTTTGGTGATTCCGATTGCCGTGATGTTGGCGGGGTGCGGCGCCGATAAGCCGGCCCAGCAGATGGCCGGTGCCGGAGGCCCGCCCGCGACGCCCGTCAGCGTGGTGGCGGCGGTTCGCGAAGTGCTTCCGGTCGAGGTGCGCGCCGTCGGCACGGTTGAGCCTTTCCACACCGTGCAGATCAAGTCTCAGGTTGCGGGCAACTTGGTGGGCGTCCGCTTCACCGAGGGCGGCTTCGTTCAACAGGGCGACCTGCTCTTCCAGATCGACCCGCGGCCCTACCAAGAGGCTCTTGCGCCAGGCGGAGGCGGCCGTGTCCAAGGACCAGGCGCAGCTTCTCCAGGCCCAGGCCAATCTCGGCCGCGACCAGGCTCAGCCGAAGACCGCCGAAGCCGACGCGAAGCGCTATCGAGGAACTCCTCAAACAAGGCATCACCGCTCAGAGCCAGTACGACCAGGTGCGCTCCACCTTCGAAGCGCAGGGCGAGTCGGTGCGCGCCGACCAGGCGGCCATCGAGAGCGCCCGCGCATCGCTCGAAAGCGACCGCGCGGCCGCCGACCGGGCCAAGCTCGATCTCTCCTACTGCGAGATCCACTCGCCCATCACGGGACGCGCCGGCAACGTCCTGGTGCATGCCGGCAACTTCGTCAAGGCCAACGGCGACACCACGCTGGTGGTGATCAACCAGATCGAGCCGATCTTCGTCTCCTTCGGAGTCCCCGAGCAGCACCTGGGGGAGATCCGGGCCCGCAGCGCCGGCGCGAAGCTGCCGGTCGAGGTGACCCTCAAGGACGACGCCGGCAAGAAGGTGCGAGGCTCGCTGGCGGTGATCGACAACGCCGTGGACCCAACGACGGGCACCATCCAGCTGAAGGCCGTTTTCGATAACGGCGACCGGCTGCTGTGGCCGGGCCAGTTCGTCAACGCCGTGCTCCGCCTGGACTCCCGCGAAGCGACCGTGGTGCCGGCCGAGGCGGTGCAGGCCGGGCCAGCAAGGGCCAGTTCGTCTACGTGGTCAAGAAGGACCAGACGGTGGAGCCGCGGCTGGTGGCGGCGGGCCGCACCGTGGGCGGCAAGATCGTCCTCGAGAAGGGCGTCGCGCCCGGAGAGACGGTGGTCACCGACGGCCAGCTGCGCCTCTTTCCCGGCGCGCGCATCCAGGCCGTTCCGGCCAGCAAGATCGATTCCCAGGAGCTGTAGACCCATGAACATCTCGCGCATCTTCATCGAGCGGCCGGTGATGACGGCGCTGGTCATGTTGCGCGATCCTGCTGTTCGGGATCGTGGGCTTCCGGGCGCTGCCGGTGGCCGCGCTGCCCAGCGTGGACTATCCCACCATCCAGGTGACCGCCGCGCTGCCGGGCGCCAGTCCGGAGACCATGGCGTCCTCGGTCGCGACGCCGCTCGAGCGCCAGTTCTCCACCATCGCCGGCGTCACAGCAGATGAGCTCGACGAACTCGCAGGGCGAGCACGGAGATCACGGTGCAGTTCACCCTCGACCGCAACATCGACGCCGCCGCGCAGGACATCCAGGCCGCCATCGCCAGCGCGGGCGGCCGACTGCCGCCCAACATGCCGCGCCCGCCCTCCTATCAGAAGGCCAACCCGGCCGAGCAGCCGGTGCTCTACCTCTCGCTGACCTCCGCCACGCTGCCGCTTTACACGGTGGACGAGTACGCCGAGACCATGCTCGCGCAGCGCATCTCGATGGTGAGCGGCGTCTCGCGCGTGATCGTCTACGGCAGCCAGAAGTACGCCGTGCGCGTGCAGCTCGATCCCGACGCGCTGGCGGCGCGCAACGTCGGAATCGACGAGGTGCAGCGCGCCATCGCAGCAGAGCAACGTCAACCTGCCCACCGGCAAACTGTACGGCGCACAAGCAGGCGTTCACCGTGGAATCGAGCGGGCAGTTGACGGACGCCGCGCGCCTACCGCCCCATGATCGTGGCCTGGCGCAACGGCATGCCGGTGCGCCTGGAACAGCTCGGCAACGTGCTCGACAGCGTGGAGAACGACAAGGCCGTACGCCTGGTTCGACGGCGTCGCGGGGCATGATTCTGGCCATCCAGCGCCAGCCCGGCACCAACACCGTCGAGGTGGTCGACAACATCAAGCGGCTGCTGCCGCGAGTTCCGCAGCGAGATTCCGCCCGCGGTGAAGCTGGACATCGCCTTCGACGCCTCGGAATCCATCCGCGGTTCGATCCACGACGTCGAGTTCACGCTGATCCTGACCGTCTGCCTGGTGGTGATGGTCATCTTCCTGTTCCTGCGCAACCTCTCCGCCACGCTGATTCCGGGCGCGGCGGTGCCGCTCTCGATCATCGGCACGTTCGCCGCCATGTACCTGCTCGGCTACAGCCTGAACAACCTCTCGCTGATGGCGCTGACGCTCTCGGTGGGCTTCGTGGTGGACGACGCCATCGTCATGCTCGAGAACATCGTGCGCTACATGGAGATGGGCAAATCCGCGCATGGAAGCGGCGCTGCTGGCCTCGCGCGAGATCGGCTTCACCATCCTCTCGATGACCATCTCGCTGGTGGCGGTGTTCATCCCGGTGCTGTTCATGGGCGGCATCGTGGGCCGGCTGCTGCACGAGTTCTCGGTGACCATCACGGTGGCCATTCTGATTTCCGGCTTCGTCTCGCTGAGCTTGACGCCCATGCTGGGCAGCCGCTTCCTGCGGTATCAGCCGCGACGCGCGGCACGGCGTGGTCTACCGCGTCGCTCGAAAGCGGCTTCAACGGCCTGGCGCGGGCCTACGATGTCACTCTGCGCGGCGTCCTGCGGCACCAGTTCGTCACCCTGCTGGTCGCCGTGGCGCTGCTGGTGGGCACGGTGTACCTGTTCTTCGCCATGCCCACCGGCTTCATCCCCAGCCAGGACAGCAGCTTCATGTTCGGCGTGACCCTGGCCGGGCAGGACATCTCCTTCGAGTCGATGGCCAAGCACCACATGGCGGTCGCCGATATCGTGATGTCAGGACCCCAACGTGCAGCGACGGCGGCGCGTTTGTGGGCGCGGGCAACCAGGGCTTCTTCTTCGTGAGGCTGAAGCCGCGCGACCAGCGCGCGCTCTCCGTGGACCAGATCATCGCGGAACTGCGGCCGAAGGTGGCCACGGTGCCCGGCGTGATGACCTTCATGCAGAATCCGCCGCCCATCACGGTGAGCGGCCAGGACTCCATCAGCGTCTACCAGATGACGCTGCAGAGCGCCAACCTGAAGGAGATCTACCCCTGGGTGCCGCGCCTGGTCGACGAAGATGCGCACGCTGCCCGGGTTCGTGGACGTCAACTCGCGACCTGCAGATCGCCAGCCCGCAGGTGATGGCCGACATCGACCGCGACCGCGCGCTGTCGCTGGGCGTGACGCCCGAGCAGATCCAGGACGCGCTGTACAGCGCCTACGGCAGCCGCCAGGTCTCCACGATCTTCACGCCGGCCAACCAGTACGCGGTGATCATGGAAGTGGCAGCCGCAGTACCAGCGCAGCCCGGAGGCGCTGTCGAAGCTCTACATCCGCTCTTCGCAGGGCTCGCTGGTTCCGCTGAACGCGGTGGTGAACTTCACGCGCACGCGTGGGCCCGCTCAGCGGTGCAACCACTTCGGCCAGCTTCCGGCGGTGACCGTCTCGTTCAACCTGAAGCCGGGCTTCTCGCTGGGCGAGGCGGCCGAGCACGTGGACAACGCCATGCGCGAGCTGCGCATGCCGGCCACCATCACCGCCAATTTCCAGGGCACGGTGAAGGAGTTCCAGAAGTCGTTCCAGGGCCTGTCCGTGCTGCTGATCGTGGCCATCCTGGTGATCTACATCGTGCTGGGAATTCTGTACGAGAGCTTCATCCACCCCATCACGATTCTCTCCGGGCTGCCGTCGGCCGTCTTCGGCGCGCTGCTGACGCTGAAGCTGTTCCACAAGGAACTGGACCTGTACGCCTTCGTCGGCCTCATCATGCTGTTCGGCGTGGTGAAGAAGAACGCCATCATGATGATCGATTTCGCGCTGGAGGCGCAGCGCGTGGACGGCAAGAAGCCCGTACGACGCCATCTATCAGGGCTGCATGCTGCGCTTCCGGCCCATCATGATGACCACCATGGCGGCGCTGCTCGGCACGCTGCCCATCGCGCTCGGCTACGGCGAAGGCGCCGACGCGCGCCAGCCGCTGGGCCTGGCGGTGGTCGGCGGCCTGGTGGTCTCGCAGTTCCTGACGCTCTACATCACGCCCGTGATCTACCTCTACATGGAACGCCTTCAGGCCCGCCTGCGCGGGGAGAGCCGGGCACAGACCCCGGCCCCGGCTACTGTGCAAGCGTAGAAGTTGGTTGTCCCAGGCCGCGAACTGTCCGCTTGCTGACGCGCGCGGTTCGGTGCTGAGCGGCACAGAACCGCGACGGTGAAGGAGCGGACTCTTTCCACCATCATCCGCAGTTGCCCGGCCCACGGCCGGATCGTGAGTTGCTTCAACCGCCCCCCAGGCGGCTCAGCACCAGCAGAAGCACGAATAGACCGACAATCCACCATCCGTCCATCGGGTCAATTGTACCAGCGGCGTCAAGCGCGGTAGGCCGCGCCCGCCAGTTCGGCCACCCGCCGCTGCAGCTCTTCGGTAAGCGCGCGCCGGTCGTGTATCTTGAGCCCGGCAGTCTGGATCGGCTGCCCGATCCGCAACACCACTTCTCCGGGCCGCATATGGATCGACCCCATGGGCAGGATTTGACGGGTGCCGTCCAAGCCTACCGGCACCACCGGCGCGCCTGCCTTGATGGCGATATAGGCGGCCCCTTCCCTGAATTCGCGCATTGCGTGCGGCGAGCGCCCGCCTTCCGGGAAAATCAGGACCGAAATTCCGCGACTCCGGATCATTTGCGCCGCCTCCGCCATGGTCTTCAAGGAAGCCCGGACGTCTTCCCGCTCCACCGGAAGGTGTCCCGCCCGGCGCAGGTGATAGCCGATGAAGGGAACCTTGAACAGGCTTCGTTTCGCCAGGAACCGGATCTCGACGGGCATGTGCGCCAGAATCGCCGGAATATCCATAAAACTGAGGTGGTTTGCCACGATGACGCAGCTCGAGCCGGGAACCAGGCGCTCCAGTCCCTCGATCCGAACCCGCGCGCCGGCGATCCGGAGCAGCATGCGTGCCCAGGCTCTGGCCACGCGGTGCTGGGTGCGGCCGCTGGAGTCGAAAAACGAAACCACCGCCGAAACGGTTCCCATCAGCGCCGTGGCGAGAAGAATCAACGGGTCGAGGATCAGGATTGCGCGGATTGCCGAGAGCATACGCCGCCGGCCTCCGGCCAGCATGAACCGTTCATTTTAGCCCGCTTTGCGGCGTGGCGCACCACGGCAACGCGCTCCCGTTGGTACTAGCCGGTCATACTGGGAGTTCTCTTGCGAATCACCCCAAGAATTCTCAAGCCGCCCCGCAACCTGCCCGACGCGCAAAGGAGCCTGAATTGCTCCGCGGAACAATGCTCCCGAAACGCGGCGATTTTACTAAAGAGCGTGCTTACAGTTGGTTAGCGGGCTTTTGACAAGCCGGATAGCTCCGCGGAGCCAGGCAAACGAAAAACCGGCCCAATGGAACGTCTTTGGACCCTTTGGGTCCCTATTGTTGGAAACTCGCGCGGGCAGGTGTATGCTAACATCTGGCCCGGAATAGGGAAATGAGCGCTCGAGGTAACGCCTTTATTCGCATCGCGTTGGATATTTCTGCGCTCGCGGGCCGCTGCCGGCCGGTGACGGTCTGCCTGGCGCTGGCCTGGGTAGTCTCGAGCGGCTGCTCCCGGCCGTCCGCCGGTCTGCCGAACGCTCCGCTGACCACGGTCGGACAGATACGCCAACTCACCCCAGAAGCGGCAGCCGCGCAGGTGCCGGTTCATCTGCGGGGGACCGTGACCTTCTCCGACACCGCCGTACTCCTGCTGATCATGCAGGACGCGACGGGGGCCGTTCGAGTCGAGGGCGCGCCGCTGGCCAACCTTCCCCTCGAACCCGGACGCGCCGTCGAACTCACGGGAGTGGTTGTCGACGGCGGATTGAGCCCGTCAGTGGCCTGTCGAAGCATCGTCATGAGCGGCCGGGCCAACCCGTTGCCGCCGCCGGTGCGGCCCGCCGATCGCGACCTGGTTTCGGGGAGGCTCCAGTACCGTTACGTCGAGATCGAGGGACTGGTGAAGTCCTCCGCCATCGATCACGCCGGCAGGGTGGCGCTGGTCGTTCACACGCTGGGCCGGGAAGTCAAAGTGGGAGTGAGAGATCTCTCCTTTGCGGATTACCGCTCGCTGCCGGACGCCGTGGTCCGCGTGCGAGGCGTGCTGGGCACCAGCTTCGATGCCACCGGCGCTCCTATCGGCGTGAAGTTGTGGGCCCGGTCCATGAGCGAGGTCAAGGTGGTGAGTCCGGCGCCCGCCGCGATGGACGTTCCGCTGCGGACCGCCGGGTCCGTGCTCGCGGCCAGGGGCGGGCGCCCGCCGGAGCACCGTATCCGCCTGCGCGGCCAGATCGCACTCGAAGGAGCCGACCTGGTTCTTCGGGACTCCACGGGAGCTTTGCGTTTGCGGCCCGGCCGATCCGAGGACATCGCGCCCGGGGGGCCGTTCTGTGTCCTGGGGTTTGTCGGAGAGGAACGTGGCGCACCGGTTCTTATGGACGCCACGGTCGCGGATTGGAGCGAGGCGCGCCCCAGTCCCTCGCCCCTGCCGGTGTTGACGACGGTCGCGCAGGTGAAACCGCTTTCCGAGGATCAAGCCAGGCTGGGCTACCCGATCCGGTTGCGCGCGGTCGTGACCTACCACAATCCTGTGGCCGGCAACACATTCGCGCAGGACGCTACGGGAGGAATCTACCTGGTCTTCCGCCGGGACGGCCAGCCCGCGGTCCATGCCGGGGACCTGGTGGAGATCGAGGGCCGAAGCCGCCCCGGCAACTTTGCGCCGGTGGTCGTCGTGACGGGCATCCACGTCGTAGGCCGGCAGGCCTTCCCCCACCCGGCCCCGATCGACATGGAGCAGCTCTTCACGGGTGTCGCCGACAGCACCTGGGTGCAGGCGCAGGGCGTCGTTCACTCGGTCGGCCTGGAACACGGGTTGCGCACCCTCGGTGTCAACTGGGGCGCGCACCATTTCCTGGTGTACGTTTTTGGCTCCACGAAGTTGCCCGATTCGCTTTTGGACTCGCACATCCATGTCGAGGGGGTGTGCGGTTCCATGTTCAACTTCAAGCGCCAGATTCTGGGCATGCACCTGTTCGTGCCCGATGCCGGCCTGATTCGCATCGAGGGCAATGGAGTTCCCGCGGTTCCGCCCCTGCGTGCCATCGAGCAGCTTTTGCAGTTCTCCTCCTCCGACCGTTTCGGGGAGCGCTGCCGGATCCGCGGGGTGGTGACGCTGGCCCATCCCGGCGGACCCACCTACGTCAGCGATGCCACGGGGGGCGTGCTGGTCCAGAACCACCCGCCGGCGGCTCTCCAGGTCGGGGATTGGGTGGAGGTGATCGGGCTGCCGGTGGCCGTCTCGGGACTGTTCAATCCGGTGCTGCGCGATGCCGAGATCCGCAAGCTCGGCCGGGCCGCGCCTCGCGAGCCGATGCTGGTCACGGCCACGGACATTCTGGATGAGGGCTACGACGCCGAACTCATCCGGATCGACGCGCTACTGGTGGACCAGGCGCCGGGCAAGGGAAACAAGACGCTGGTGCTGCAAGCCGGAGACCGGCTCTTCGAGGCCCGCCTCGACCAGCAACAACTGCCGGCGCTCGAGAAAGGCAGCCTGCTGCAGGTGACGGGGATCGCTTCGGTCGATACCTACGAATCCCAGCAGACGGTCCTGCCGCGGTCGTTTTCGATTTTGCTCCGGTCGCCGGCCGACATTGCGACGCTCCAGCCGGCGCCCTGGTGGAGTCCCTCGCGCGCGTTCCGGGTGCTGGGACTGGTATGCGCGGTGGCCGTCCTGGCGCTGGTCTGGATCGTGGTGTTGCGGCGGCGGGTGCGGCTGCAAACGGCGGACCTGCGCGAATCGCGCCAGATGCTGCAGTTGGTTCTGAACAATATTCCCGAGCGCGTTTTCTGGAAGGATCGGGACGGGCGCTATCTGGGCTGCAACAAGGCATGCGCGGGCGATGCAGGCATCCCGTCGCCCGAAGCCATCGTGGGCAAGACCGACTACGAGCTGGACTGGCGGGCGACCGCGGATGCGTACGTGGCCGACGACCGGAAGGTGATCCAGAGCGGAAAGGCCCAGATAGGCTACGAAGAGGCCATGATCGGGGCGGATGGAACCGAGCGCTGGCTGCGCACCAGCAAGGCGCCGTTGTACGGGCCTCGCGGAAGCGTCATCGGCGTGCTGGGCGCCTACGCGGACATCACCGACCGCAAGCGCGCCGACGAGAAGATCCAGCGTTACAGCGCTCAACTATCCGAGACCAACGAGGAGCTGAAGCGCTTCACCTACATCGTGTCGCACGACTTGCGGGCCCCTCTGCTCAGCCTGCGAGGGTTTTCGGGCGAGCTGCGCCGCTCGTTGGAGGCGCTGCGGAAGCCGATGGAATCCGCACTGGAGAACCTGGCCGAACCCGAGCGCGGCGCGGCGGCACAGGCGCTCGAGGAGGCGGTTCCGGAAGCCCTGGGCTTCATCGAGAGCTCGGTGACCCGCATGGACCACCTTATCGGCGCCCTGCTGCGGCTGTCGCGGGTGGGTTACCGCGAGTTCCATATGGAGGAACTGGACACCCGGCAGTTGCTGGATGAGACGCTGCGGGCCCTGGCGCACCAGATCGAGAGCCACAAGGTGGATCTGAAGGTCGGCCCGCTCCCGCGCATCGTCAGCGACCGGACGGCGATGGAGCAGATCTTCGGGAATTTGCTCGACAATGCCGTGAAATACCTGGACCCCGAGCGCCCGGGCCGGATCGAATTATCGGCCTCGGAGACGGCTGAAGGCGTGGTGTTCGAGGTGCGAGACAACGGCCGAGGCATCGCGGAAGAAGACATGGACAAAGTGTTCGCGCCGTTCCGGAGGGCCGGCCCGCAGGATATCCCGGGGGAGGGAATGGGCCTGGCGTATGTGCGCGCCCTCCTGCACCGGCTGGGCGGTAGAATCGAGTGCCAGTCGCAACCGGGGGTGGGCACCACGCTCCGTTTCGTGCTGCCGCCGCCACAGTGAGGAGAGGAATGCCCAAACCGCAGGCTGTCATCCTTCTGGTAGAAGACGACCCTGGCCACGCCCGCCTGATCGAGAAGAACCTGCGCCGTTCGAGCGTCACCTGCGAGATCGTGAAGCTCGCCGATGGGCAGCAGATTCTGGACTATCTGTTCACCGAGGGAAAGGCCGCCGAGAGCCCGGGGCCGGTCGTGCTTCTGGACCTCAACATGCCTGGGCTGAACGGGTATCAGGTTCTCGAGCGCCTGAAAGCGCACCAGCGCACGCGGGCCATCCCGGTGGTCATCCTGACCACGGCGGACGACTCCGCCGAAATCAAACGGTGCTACGATTTGGGCTGCAACGCCTATATCACCAAGCCGGTGGATTACGAGCAGTTCTCGGAAATGATTCACCGGCTGGGACTCTTTCTAACGATTGTGCGAACGCCCGAGGGCTATCCGCGGGCCCCGCAACGCGATGTCACGTCTTAGCGGGGCGAACGCCCTGGCCCGCAGGCCCGCCCCGGCCAGAACTCGGGCGGCGGGGCGCACACGGAGGAGCTTCGCGCATGCCTGACCCATTGGCCGTTCTACTGATTGAAGACCGCCCGGACATATCGCTGTTGGTCGAGCAAACGCTCGCGCGGGTGGAGTCCGGGTGCATGCGGGTCGAGTGCGTGGAGACCCTCGAGAAAGGCCTCGTCCGTCTTGCGGCGTCGGCCTACGATGCCATCCTTCTGGACCTGGAACTGCCCGGCAGCGCCGGCCTGGTTCCCTTCAACCAGGTGCGCGAGCACCGGGGCGCCGGGGCGATCATCGTGCTGGCCTCCGCGGCGAGCGAAGAGCTCGCTCTGGGCGCCCTCCGGGAAGGCGCCGACGAGTATCTGATCGAAGGGGAATTCGACGAGGTGGCGCTGGCGCGCCGGGTCCGCTATGCCGTCGAGCGCGCCCGCAGCCGGCCCCGGGTCACCGGCCTGGCGCACGGGCGCGCCAAGATTCTGGGATTCGTGGGCGTCAAAGGCGGCGCCGGAACCACTACCGTGGTGCTCAATATCGCCGCCGCGTTGGCCCACCAGGGCACCAGCACCATCGTGGTGGAGTTGAAGCCGGACCTGGGACTGTTCTCTTTTCAGTTGAAGCACGCCCCGGCCGCCAACCTCAGCTCTTTGTGCTCCCTGCCCGCGGATAGAATCGACGCCGCCGAGGTTGGCAAGCGCTTGTGTACCTTCCCGCACGGACTGCGGGTATTGTTCGGCCCCCAGAAGCCGGACGAGTTCCGGGACATGGACCCGCTGGCGGTGGCCGCCGTCATCCGCGCCGCCTCCGAGCTCGCGGAGTGCACGCTGATCGACCTGCCCTCGCCCGCCTTCCTCATGGGCCAGGCGGCCATCCGCCAGTGTACCTTCGTCTCGATGGTGATGGAACGAGACGCCATGAGCGCTTACGCGGCGAAGCTGTTCCTGCCGGTTCTGCATTCCTGGGGGATCAGCGAGCAGATCACCGGCGCCATCGTGGATACCCGCGCGCTGGCGTACACGCCCATGCCCATGCCCGAAATCGCATCCCAATTGACCTGCCCCATCATCGGCGTCATTCCGCCCGCCGTCGAGCTATGCGCCAAGGCGAGCGCGGCTGGAATGCCTGTGGTGTTTCTGGATACGGAGTGCACATTCTCCAGCACGTTGACGGAACTTGCCGTGCGCATCGCGGCCGACACGGTGAGGCCGATGGGGCGATAGAGGGCGGCCGGACCCTTGCGGCCCTTGCCGGCCGCGATCCGGAACCGCCCGGCGAGCCGCGGGCCGCCGGGGACCGCGGCCGGCCACGGCCCTATAGTTCGTCGATGGCGAGCAAGCCGGCCAGCTCACCCAGCACGCGGTACTCGGATTCGTCCTCGAGCTCGAGCACGGGGTACTCCGGGTTCAGCGGCTTCAGACGGATGCGGGTGTGCTGCCAGCCTTCTTCGGTGACGGCTTTCTCGCTCTCGTAAACCTTGATGGTGAACTCGCCGCCGCCGGCCGATGCCCCGTGCCGCCAGACCAGCACCCGCTTACCCTGGCGCGACCCGGCGGGCGAGTAGCGGAAGACCGCCACCGCGCCGTCGGGGATGTCGGGTTCCATGGAATGCCCCACGATGTGTACGGCGTAGACGTCCGGCCCGGGGCGCACTCCCGGCGGCGCCGCCACCCGGTCTTCGGTCTCCACTTCCATATCCTCGCCGAAGCGTCCCGCCGCCGCGCGCAGGGAATAGAGCGGGATCTCGCCGCCGCGCCTGGCCGGGACCGCGCCTTCGACATGCTCGGCGAAGAGCCGTCCTACGGCGGCGTCGAAATCGCGCACCAGTACGCCGCGGCGGTCCCTGATGCGGATGGCGTTCGAGAGCGAGTCCTCGAACAGCGCCAGCAACCGTTGGCCGCCCAGTTCGCGCGCCTTGGCTTCGAGGTCCGCGGGCAGCAGCTCGAACAGGTCGGAGTCTTCGCCCTCCGGAACGGTCCGCGCACGCTGCCAGACGCGGTCCGAAGCGGGATCGACCAGCAGGATGCCGTAGGGCTCCGGCCGGGAGCCCGGAAGGCAGACCTCAAGCACGGAATACTCACCGCGGCTCGGGGTGGTGATGGTGGCCATCAGCTACGCAGCCTTCAGCTATCAGCTGTCAGCTTCAGACACGAACTCCCTACCTATACCAGATCGGCGCGCGGAAGCAAAACATCACCTGAAACCGGCGGAGCCGCAAGGCGACCGCCGCCGGCTGATAGCTGCGGCGCCCGCCGGCCGCTACGCGACTGGTTGCGCGGCGTAGTGCTCTGCCATGGCGGCCAAAGGAAGCGCCGCGTAGTCGCCGGCGTGGCCCGCTTGCCCGAACTGCGTCATGCGCAGCGCCACAACCTTCTGCATCGCCTCGCGGGCGGGCTTCATGTAGTCGCGCGGGTCGAACTTCTCCGGCGTCTCGGCGAACACCTTGCGGATGGCGCCCGTGATGGCCAGCCGGTTGTCCGTGTCCACGTTGATCTTGCGCACGCCGTTGCGGATGCCGAGCTGGATCTCTTCGACCGGCACGCCCCAGGTGGGCCTCAGCTTGCCGCCGTACTGGTTGATGACGTCCTGCAGGTCCTGCGGCACGCTGGAGGAGCCGTGCATCACCAGGTGAACCTTGGGCAGCCGGTTGTGGATCTCGATCAGCCGGTCCATCTTCAGCACCGCGCCGTCGGGCTTGCGCGAGAACTTGTACGCGCCGTGGCTGGTGCCGATGGCGATGGCCAGCGCGTCCACGCCCGTCGCCTCCACGAACTTGGCGGCCTGCTCGGGATCGGTGACATGCTCCAGGCCGGTGCCGCCGGCGCCGTGGCCGTCTTCGATTCCGCCCAGCACGCCGATCTCGCCTTCCACGGTCACGCCCTTGGCGTGCGCCGCCTCGACCACTTTGCGCGTCACATCGACGTTGTACTCGAAGGTGGACGGCGTCTTGCCGTCCGGCATCAGCGAGCCATCCATCATGACGCTGGTGAAGCCTGTATCGATAGCCGACTTGCAGGTGTCGAAGCTGTTGCCGTGGTCCAGGTGCAGCACCGTGGGGATCTCGGGATAAATCTCGGTAGCCGCGATCATGATGTGATAGAGGAAACGGTCGTTGGCGTACGCCCGCGCGCCGCGGCTGGCCTGGATGATGACCGGCGACTTGGTCGCGCGGGCCGCCTCCATGATGGCCTGAATCTGCTCCAGGTTGTTGACGTTGAACGCGCCAACACCGTAACCGCCCTTGGCAGCCTCGTCGAGGACCTGCCGCATGGATAGTAACATTTGGAATCGCTCCTTCCGGGAAGTAGACTAACCATCGTATCAAACGGACCGACGACTCTGTGGCTCGGGGGAACTGAGCAGCACCGAACCGCGACCGTGAGGGAGCGGACGCCCGCCTGGGCGGGATCGAGAGATCCATCGAGAGCGCGACCGGAAGTTGGAGGCCGCGCGGAAGCAACGCCAGCTTCGTCGGAAGCAAGTCGCTTGACGCATCGATTTGGCTCTATTGAGCGTGGCGGGCGGAGGCTCAAGTTTCGGGCTGCAGGCTAACCACTCGCAAAGCCCGGATCGGGCTGCCCGGAACAAGGGCCCGGCAAGCACTAAGCCTCAGGACGGGGCTGCCGTCAGTGGGCCGGGGCCAGGGCATTCTCCTGGCCGCTTTCGCGTGCGGCTGGATAGGCATAAGGACCCAAACGCAGCATTGGCAGGCTGGCAAGCGCGAGGGCGAACGCGAAGCACACGAGCATCAGCTTGTAAGAGCCGGTCCTGTCGTACGAAACGCCCATGGCGAAGGGACCGAGCCCCGCTCCCAACATGAAAATCGAGAAAAAATAACCATAGATCTCGCCGAAGGACCGCATACCCAAATAGCGGGACAGCAGGAAGGCGATCAGATCCACCTCGGCGCCGACGCCGATCCCGACGAGCACCGTACCGAGCGCTGCCCCTTCCGGCCCCAGCGTCGTCAACAGCACCACGATTCCCATCAGGGGAGCGAGAAAAAACACGGCGGCGACGTAGGGCGCGTGAATGCGATCGAGCAGAAAGCCGGAGAGCAAACGGCCTCCGATCAAAGCGGTGCCCGCGATGCCCACCATGGCGGTGGCGGTTTGTGCGGAGATTCCACGGTCCGCCATAAAGGGGACCAGGTGAGAGATGACGCCCCCGGTTGTTCCAGACACAATGAAGAAGCTGAAGGCAAGAAGCCAAAATCGAGCGGTTCGCAACGCTTCAATGCCGGAAAGGCCCGGCATCCCGGTGATAGAGGCTCTCTGCACAGCGACCCGCTGGTTCACCACCGGCCTGCCAACGAACAACGCTACCGCAGGGAAGGCGAGAACGAAGGTCAGCACCCCGAGGCCGGCGTACGCCCCCCGCCAGCCGGCAACAACGATCAGCTCGCGCGTAAACTGCGGAACGAGGGCCGCGCCCAGGCCGACTCCCGCCATGGCGATGCCGAGCGCCAGCCCGCGCTGACGATCGAATCGTGCCGAGATCGCCTTGGCGTAGATCAGCGGGGTTTGCCCGGCGGCCCCAAGCCCCATTAGCGCGTACAGGGCGGCGAAGGCCGCCGGAGACGCAGGGACCCACGCGACCGATGCCGTAGCCAGAGCAAACACCGCGATCGCGGGGAGCGCCACCGCTCGAATCCCGAATCGATCTACCAGACGGCCAACGACCGGCGTCGCGATTGCCGTCATCCAGAGTCCTACCACCATGGCGGAAGAAACCAAGCCGCGACTCCACCCGAATTGCCGCGTGATGGACGGCAACAGTGTCCCAAACGTGAACTGCATGACCGGACCGTTTCCTACCAGCAGGCCCAACACAGAAGCAAGTACGATCCACCAACGGCTCCTCGGCTCCAGACCCATGCGGTGCTCTCCTCTATGCGATTCTGTTTCGACTCACCTGCTCTCCAGGCCGAGCAGTTTTTCCGCATTGCGGAAGCAGACGTCCATGCGCTGCCGATCGTGAAGCGGAACGTTTTCGATAAAGCTCGCAGCTTCGTCGGCGGACTCAAATGGGTAATCGACCGAAAACATCACGCGGCCGGCGCCCAGGGCGCCGATCGAGCACAACAGGGGTTCGGCCGAGAACATTCCCGACGTGGTCACAAAGATCCGCTCCCGGATATATTCCGATGGGCGCTTCTTCAATTTCAGCCCGTAGATCCCGGCCCGGCTGTCGAAGCGCCAAAGCAGGTATGGCAGAGTCTCTCCCAGATGCCCCAGCACGAGCGTCACTCCCGGAAAGCGATCGAAAATGCCGCCGAAGACCAGACGCAGCGCATGGGAGCCCGTCTCAACAGACCATTCCCACATTGCGTGCCTCAGTGCGGCGCATCCGGCAATGGCGGAACAACTGGAAATGGGATCCGCCGGATGCAGGTAGATCGGAGCCCCGATTCCCTCCGCGCGCTCCCAGAACCCGTAGAACTTCGGATGATCGAGATACTCGCCGTTGGTATGGCCGTTGATCATAGCTCCACAAAACCCGAGGTCGCGTACACACCGTTCCAGTTCGTCCGCGGCCGCGGCAGGATCTTGCATCGGAAGATGCGCCAGACCGGAGTAGCGACCCGGCTGTTTGAGGATTTCGCGGGCCAGCACGTCGTTCACTTCTCTCGCCCTGCGGCACGCAACCGTCGTATCGGGTTCTCTTTGAACGCCGGGGCCGGCGAGGCTGAGTACGGATCGTTCGATTCCCGCCCGGTCCATGGCATCGAGACGCAGGCTGCCGAAGTCGACCAGTTGGGCGTGCAGCCGGCTGTAGATCGCGGGGTCGATGTTGACGACGGTCGGAGCCAGGTATTCCTCGAAGGCGGGGGTCAGGAAGTGCTCCTCGAGGGCTATTTTCTTCATCGTTTGTATCCGGGAAGCTACTTCTTTTGATTCCGATTGGACCCAGAAAGATGCCGCAAGGCGCGAGCGGTTCGGATTAGTCTAGCCCGTCAGCCGGCGGTTTGCTCCCGGATCACGCGCCATCTGGACACAACACAGCCCGCCTTTCCACCCTGGAACCGTCGTCCTCGGAGCACTCCGCTCCGCTCAGGCGAGTCCCGATCGGGCGCCGTTCAGTCTGCGTGGCCTGTTTTCCGGGCGAGCCCGATCCGGTCGAGCTCGGCGATCGTTTCCGGCGGAAGTTCCAGCGTCGAGGCCGCAAGGTTTTGGCGGAGGTGACTGACCGACGATGTCCCGGGAATAAGAAGAATGTTCGGGGCGCGCTGAAGTAGCCATGCCAGCGCCACCTGCATTGGCGCCACCTTCAGCGATGCTGCCGCCGCATCCAGTGCTGCCGACTGCAGCGGGGAAAAGCCTCCCAGCGGGAAGTACGGCACGTACGCGATGCCCTGGGCGGCCAGATCGTCGATGAAGCGGTCGTCGCCACGCTGGGCCAGGTTGTATAAGTTCTGAATGCAGACAATCTCCGTGATCGCCTGCGCCTCCCCCAGTTGCCGGGGAGAGACTGTGCTCAGGCCGATATGTTGAACCAAACCCCGCTGCTTGAGTTCAGCCAGCGCGGAGAGTGGCTCTTCGAACGGCGCGTCTTCCGGAGCGCTGAATCCGCCGATCCGGAGATCCACCACCTGGAGCGAATCCAGGCCCAGGTTGCGCAAATTGTCGTGGACCGCATCGATGATCTCCTGTGGGTTCCTACGAGAACCAGTGCATCGACTACCCGGAGACCCTTTCATCTGGGGTCTTGCGTCTCACCGCGCGGCTGCCCCCGATGTCAGCGTCCGGGAGCACGCAGCCGATTGGCACGATATGTAATTCCCTATGCGTTCCACAAGACTATCCCACGGCCACCCATCGAGATTCATGCATTCTAAGCAAGCAGTGGCGCCTGGAACCTGAACGTGGATGGGTCGGCAGAGCCGCCTAGCGAGAAGCCACCTCTGAGATTGGCTCGAAAACGACGTTTGGGGATTCCGCCGCCGCGGAAGACCACGGCACCCTGCCGTGCCAGCCGATGCCACCCCAGCGGCAGGGTCACTCTCAGGCCGCGACACGAGGACGAACTTCTTCCCGAATCCGGGCAGCCGCCGCGTCCTCGGCGAGGGCGAGGTCATATTTCGCCTGCAGATTCATCCACATCTGAGCGGATGTTCCGAAATAACGGGCCAATCGCAGAGATGTGTCGCCCGTAATACCCCGCTGCCCTTTGACGATTCCCCCGATTCGGTTTGCAGGCACTCGCAGGGCGAGGGCCAGCGCGTTGACAGTCATTCCCGCTGCTGTCAGCAGCTCCTTGAGAACCTCGCCAGGATGAATCGGGCGAAGCCGTTTTGATTTCTGAATCGCCATCTCAGTCCCTTCTAGCGATAGTCGACGATCTCCACGTCGTGAGCATCCCCGTCCCGCCACGTGAAACAGATCCGATATTGGTCATTGATTCGAATGCTGTATTGCCACTTCCTGTCACCCTTGAGGGCCTCCAACCGAAATCCTGGCAGATCGAGGTCTCGGAGCGATGTCGCGGCGTCAAGCACTTCCAGTCGGACACGAGCAGACTTCTCGATCGCCTGGAGGCGCCTGCTGAATTTCCGCTCCAATAGCCGCTGCGCATCTTTGTCCCGGCAGGAACGGATCATACGACTCTCATATTACGACATTCGTACTACGCCGGCAAGTGGCCGCTCAACGACGGTGCGGTGTCGCGGTCCACAAACGCTTGATCCCTATCGGAAGTGCCCGGCGGCAACGCCGGCGTAGCACTCCGCTCCGCTCAGGCGAGTCCCGATCGGGCCCCGTTCAGTCCGCGTGGCCTGTTTTCCGGCCGAGCCCGATCCGGTCGAGCTCGGCGATCGTTTCCGGCGGAAGTTCCAGCGTCGAGGCCGCAAGGTTTTGGCGGAGGTGACTGACCGACGATGTCCCGGGAATAAGAAGAATGTTCGGGGCGCGCTGAAGTAGCCAGGCCAGCGCCACCTGCATTGGCGCCGCCTTCAGCGATGCCGCCGCCGCCTCCAGTGCCGCCGACTGCAGTGGGGAAAAGCCTCCCAGCGGGAAGTACGGCACGTACGCGATGCCCTGGGCGGCCAGATCGTCGATGAAGCGGTCGTCGCCACGCTGGGCGAGGTTGTATAAGTTCTGAATGCAGACAATCTCCGCGATCGCCCGCGCCTCGCCCAGTTGCCGGGGTGAGACTGTGCTCAGGCCGATATGTTGAACCAAACCCCGCTGCTTGAGTTCAGCCAGCGCGGAGAGTGGCTCTTCGAACGGCGCGTCTTCCGGAGCGGCGAATCCGCCGATCCGGAGATTCACCACCGGGAGCGAATCGAGGCCCAGGTTGCGCAGATTGTCGCCGACCGCATCGATGATCTGCTGGCGGGAGCGTGCATCAGGCCAGGACCCGTCGGCGCCGCGCTGTACGCCGACTTTGGTCACGATGACCAGATCGTCCGGATAAGGATGGAGCGCCTGTCTGATGATTTGATTGGTTACATGGGGACCGTAGAAATCGCTGGTATCGATGTGATTCACGCCCGATGCCACGGCCTCGCGCAGAACCGCGACCGCAGCGGGAATATCGCGCGGCGGACCCCAGACCAGCTTCTCGCCATCTCGCCCGGCAAGCTGCATCGCCCCGTACCCCATTCGATTCACCGTCAGCGAAGCGCCGGGAAAAGTAAAGCTGCGGCTGGAATTGGTTTTTCCTCTCATCCCGTTATCCCCCTCGTATCCGACGAGTTCCTTGCTTTCCTTCCAGAGTACCTCGGCGTCATGCGCATCGAGCGCATCTTCACGCACTCCTTCTCCGGCAGCCGTGATGAAGGCGTCACCCGGCACGATGTGGCCGGCCTGGGCGTTGAGGATCGTCCGCGCTGCGGCTCGGCTGCAGGCCGGGTACCCTGGAGCGGCGCCGCAGTTGCGGGGCAGAGCCTGGCCCCCCAAGAAAACGCCATCACCCCGGCCCTGTCTCTCGATTTGCCCGCGATTCAATGGCTTGAGGATTCTCGCCCCCGCCCGACGGCCCGCGCGGCCTTACTCTTGTGCTGGTGATGTCACGAAACCCACGCGGCCCCGTTCATCACTTTTCGTCGCCTTCGGCACCCCATCCGGGTCCGTCCCCGCGCAACAAAGGCGAAAAACAAAAAAGTGCACCATGAACCCAAGCGCCATGGTCGGCCGGCCCGCCCGCGCCGGGTGCCATAATGTTTCTCGGGAGCCCGCCGCATGAAACGGAACCCGTTCAACCGGAACGCACGCCGAGGTCGCGCCGCGTGAGTTCTGACGCCTCCACGGCTCTCCCCCCGGGATGGCGGTGGATACAGACATTCAGGGCGTCCTTGGAATCACGGTAGATGCGGAGAATACCCGCGCCAATCTTGCTTCCCTAGGGAGGGCACAGCCATCATGAGGATCAACAGCTTGCTCGTCCTTATCTCCGGGATAGGGGCGATGATGGGAGCGCCCACGCTCCGGGCGGAGGTGGACCTTCCGCGCGCGACTCTTCACTTGACGATCCTTGACCCGTTTGGGAAGGTGCGCCACAACGAGATGAGCATCCATCTTATTTCTAAGGATGCTACGAGAGACTTCACGCCGGACCGCCATGGCTCGATAGTCGGTGTGCCCTACGGGACCTACACCCTGAATGTCGGGTGGGGCTTGGTTTCGCGCGAGGTCACGGTCAACTGCGAGCAACTTTGGGTTCGGGTCGGCGTGCCGTTTGTTATCGGTGACCATGCTTGGCCTCCCGGAGGGATCTCCATCATCGGCACTATTGACCCTGCACCGAAGACCAAGGACTGGTGGGCGAGACTAGAGGGCGTCTATCTCAGCGACAGGCGGGAAGTCCCGGTCGCGAAAGGCGGACGGTTTGCGATATCCGGGATCGATACGGGCCTGTATTTGCTGGAAGTGTTCGAGGGTGGCAGACTACGGCACGTTCAGACGATGGAACTGGAACTTGGGCGGCCGGAAGTGGAGGTGAAGATCTCCGTCCCGCATGGCGACACTCAAGCGCCCAGCGACCAGAAGTGATCGTGCCACCTCAGCCGGTTGAACAAGCGGGCCCAACGGCATCAACTGGGCCGATGTCAGGCTAGGCGGACCCCGGGGTGGCTCGGAGGTTTCCAGCCGTCGGACGTCGGCCAAGCGATTTTGGACAAGATATGCAAGCCATAAGATCGAGTTCGCTTCTCCCGTTGATGTTGGTTCCGGCTATGCTGACCGTGTTACTGTCCCCCGGTTGAGCACGGGAGTGGGAGAGGACGATGACGTTCCGCTCACCGTCCCGGAGGGCCGCCATCGACATATGGCAGCCGCGGCGCCACAATGGCCGGGCACTTCAGATTCACTTAGTAACTCCCGGCAGCGACCTGATGCTGCAAGAGTTTCCCCAGGAGGGCCTACTCACGTTTGTGCACGTCTATTGGTCACCGGACGAAGCCACGGTCGGGCTCACAGCCACTGGTACCATCGGCTTCGACCTGGCCGTGGCTCTGATAGGCGACGTGCTACGTCTCGAACAGCTGGATCAGGGGTAGTCCCCGCTGCCTCCGCCGCAAAGCGCGCATCACTCGAATTGTATTTCTCGATTTGCCCGCACTTCAATCGCTTGCGAATTCTGACGCCTTGACAACAATCCGCCCTGAGTTACCCTCGTGTCGGTGGGGCCATGTCTTCAGCACGCGAACCACGCAATTCGCGTTCATCACTTTTCGCCGCCTTCGACACGCTACACCGCAGCCCGGCCAGGCGAGCACCACGACAGCTCGCCAGTGCGAATGGACCCAAGCGCCATCGCGCAACAACTGGCGTTCGTCACTTTTCGTCACTTCGACACGCTACACCACGGCCCGGCCCGGCGAGCACCACGAAAAATGCAGCGTCCAGCACGAATGAACCTAAGCCTACCACGGAATGCGCGTTCGTCACTTTTCGTCACTTCGTCACCCTACACCGCGGCCCGGCCCGGCGAACACCACGAAAAATGCAGCTATCCAGCACCAATGCCCCCCACCGGAACTCCAGGCAAGTGTCGAATCTCCGGACTGTCCCAAAAAAGGGGCGCAGCGCACAGCCCTCCGTTCATCACTTTTCATCGCGTTCGACACCCCATCCGAGTCCGACCCCGCGCAGCAAAGGCGACAGACAAAAAAGTGCAACATGAACCTAAGCGCCACGGCGTGACGCCGGGGCGGGCGCGGCGGGTGCCATAATGTTTCTCGGGAGCCCGCCGCATGAAACGGAAACCGTCCAACCGGAACGCCCGCCGAGGGTGCGCCGCGTGAGTTCTGACGCCTCCACGCCGCTCATGCGGCAATACCATTCCATCAAGCAGCAGGTGCCCGGCGCCCTGCTGATGTTCCGCCTGGGCGACTTCTATGAGCTGTTCTACGAAGACGCCGTCACCGCGGCGCGCGAGCTCGAAATCACGCTCACCTCGCGGAACAAGGAGAAGGGGCAGGCCATCCCCATGTGCGGCGTGCCTTACCATGCCGCGGAGGGCTACCTCGCGCGCCTGGTCCAGCGCGGCTACCGCGTGGCCATCTGCGACCAGATGGAGGACCCGCGCTTCGCCAAGAAGCTGGTCAAGCGCGAGCTGACCCGCGTCGTCACGCCGGGCACGGCCACCGAGCCCGGTCTGCTGCGTTCGCACGAAAACAACTACCTGGCCGCCGTCACCCTGAGCGGCGCCCGCGCCGGACTGGCCTACGTCGATGTCTCGACCGGCGAGTTCCGCGCCACCGAGCTCAGTGCCGCGGAGGTTCCCGCCGCGCTCGAACAACTCGGCGCGCGCGAAGTGCTATGCGCCTCGGAGACGGCGCTTGCGGCCGGCTCCTGGCTGCGCACCGAGGTCGAGGGCTGGGTCTTCGGCTTCGACCACGCCGAGGGGAGCTTGAAGGAGCACTACAAGCTGCGCGCTCTCGACGGCTGCGGCCTCACTCACCGCGGGCTGGCCGTAGGCGCCGCCGGGGCCGTGCTCCACTACCTCAAGGAAACCCAGAAATCCGCGCTGGGCCACCTCGCTCCGCCGTTCTTCTTCGAGCGCAGCGACGACATGATTCTCGACGCGGTGACCGTCCGCAACCTCGAGCTGGTGGAGCCTCTGTTCGCCGCCGATCTGGGCTCCGCCCGCGACGCGACGCTCGCCGGCGTCCTGGACCAGACCCTGACCGGCATGGGCGGCCGTCTGCTACGCGCCCGCATGTTGCGCCCGGCCTTCAACCGCCAGCAGATCGAAGACCGCCTCGACGCGGTCGAAGAACTGGCGCGCGCGACCATCCTGCGGAATGAGCTGCGCCAGACGCTGGGCGAGATCCAGGACCTCGAGCGGCTGCTCGCCAAGGTCACTCTAGGGACGGCGGGGCCCCGTGAGGTGCTTGCCCTCGGCCGCTCGCTGGCGAAGGTGCCCCGGCTGAAGGAGCTGATCTTCGCGGCCCGGCCGCCCCGCACCCGGGCCGTCGCCGAGACACTGGACGAGGTCGCCGAGGTGCGCGATAAGATTCTCACCGCCATCTCCGCCGAGCCTCCGGTGAACCTCGCCGACGGCGGCACGATCCGCGCCGGCTTCGACCCCCAGTTGGACGAGCTGCGCGACATCAGCCAGAACAGCCGCCGCTACATCGCCGAAATCGAGGTCCGCGAGCGTACGCGCACCGGCATCGCGTCGCTCAAGGTCCGGTTCAACAACATCTTCGGCTTCTACATCGAGATTTCGAAGGCCAACCAGCATCTGGCTCCGGCCGATTACGAACGCAAACAGACGCTGGTGAACGCCGAGCGGTACACCACGCCGGAGCTGAAGGAGCTCGAAAGCAAGGTGCTCGAGGCGGAGGAGAGAATCCTCGATCTAGAGAAGACCATCTTCGCCGAGGTACGCTCTTTGGCCGCCGCGCAGGCCGTCCGTATACGCGAGTGCGCGGCTGCGATCGCGCAGCTCGACGTGGCGGCCGCGCTGGCGGAAGTGGCGGTGCGCCATCGCTACGTCCGCCCGCGCTTTTCCGAATCGGGCGAGATGCGCATCGCGGGCGGCCGCCACCCGGTGGTCGAAAAGCTGGCCGAGCGGGAGGCCGAGCGCTTCATCCCCAACGACCTCTACCTCGACTCGACTTCCGAGTTCATCGCCGTCATCACCGGCCCGAACATGGGCGGCAAGTCGACCTATCTGCGCCAGGTCGCGTTGATCTCGATCCTGGCGCAGATGGGATCGTTCGTCCCGGCGGAGGAAGCGCTGCTGCCGCTCATCGACCGCGTCTTCACGCGCATCGGCGCCTCCGACAACCTGTCGCGCGGCCGCTCCACCTTCATGGTGGAGATGACCGAGACGGCCGCGATTCTCAACACGGCCACGCCGCGAAGTCTCATCGTGCTCGACGAAATCGGCCGCGGGACGGCCACCTATGACGGCCTCGCGCTGGCCTGGGCGGTGATCGAGCATATCCACGACCACGTCCGCGCCAAGACCCTTTTCGCGACCCACTACCATGAGCTGACCGAGCTGGCCGAGCAGATGGAAGGCGTGCGCAATTTGCGCGTCTCGGTCAAAGAGGCCGGCGACCAGATCATCTTCCTGCGCCGGGTCGAGCCTGGCGCGGCCGACCGCAGCTACGGCATCGAGGTGGCGCGGCTGGCCGCGCTGCCCGCCAGCGTGATCGAGCGGGCGCGCCAGGTGCTGGCGCTGCACGAAAAGACCGAGCACGAGGTCACGGGCGAGCTCACGCCCGGCGCGCGCGCGGAGCCGGTGCAGATCTCGCTGTTCGAGCCCGTCAACTACGAAATCGCCTCGCGCATTCGCAATCTGAACGTGGACGAGCTGCGTCCGGTGGAGGCCCTGCGCCTGCTCTCCGAGATCCAGGACGAACTCCGCCGCTAGCTCGCTATCGCTCGCAGCCATCAACACCCGCCGCGCGGCCGGCCTTAGCTGACAGCTGCCGCTGCTCGCAGCCGCGAGGCGCGGCTGCGAGCAGCGGCACAATGGTGTAGACTCCTACGGAAGGCAGGGGGTCGTATATGCGAGTCGCCGGCATCATGAGTGGGACGTCTCTCGACGGCATCGACGTCGCCATCGTGGACATCGGGAGCCGGCACAAACTGACGCTGGTGGCGTTCCACTCCGCGCCCTACCCGCCGCGCGTGCGCGAGGCCCTGCTGGGCGTGTCGAATACCACCACCCACACCTCGACCATCGCCCGCCTGAATTTCCTGCTGGGCGAGTTATATGCGGAAGCCGTCATTCGAACCTGCGAACGCAAGCGGATCGCACTCGATTCGATCGGCCTGATCGGCTGCCACGGGCAGACCATCTTCCACGAGGGCGCGCCGGTGAGCTTCCTGCGGCGTCCGGTGGCCAGCACACTGCAGATCGGAGAGGCGGCGGTGATCGCCGAGCGGACGGGCATACCCGTGATTTCGGATTTTCGAACCCGCGACATTGCGGCGGGCGGGCAGGGCGCGCCACTGGTCCCCATCGTCGATTACCGTCTCTACCGCCACCTGCGGCTGGGGCGCGTGGCGCTCAACATCGGCGGCATCGCCAACCTCACCGCCATTCCGCCCAGCGCCAAGCCGAGGGACGTAATCGCCTTCGACACCGGCCCCGGCAACATGGTTATCGACGCGCTGGTCGAAAAGCTCACCAAGGGCCGCAGCCGCTACGACCGCAACGGCTGGATCGCCCACTGCTCCAAGGTGAACCGCCCCTTGCTCGACGAACTGCTCTCGGCCCGCTACTACCGTCTGAAGCCCCCCAAGACGGCCGGCCGCGAGCAGTACGGAGCGGCGTTCGTCGAGCGTCTGGTTTCGACCGGACTGCCGTTGCAGGATCTGATCGCCACCGCCACGGCGTTGACCGCCGCCGCCGTGGTCGAGGGCGTCGCGCGTTTTGTCCGGCCCCGGATGCCCGTCGATGAGCTGATCGTCTCCGGAGGCGGCGCGCACAACCCCGAGATCCGGAAGCACCTGGCGGCGTTTCTACCGCGCGTGGCCGTCTGCACCTCCGCCGACTACGATATAGACGTGGATGCCAAAGAGGCGGTGGCATTCGCGGTTCTCGCGTTTCAGACCTGGCACGGGCGTCCCTCGAATGTGCCGTCGGCGACCGGCGCGCGGCGCGCAGCCGTTCTGGGCAACGTCACGGCGGGAACAAGCGTCAAGGCGGGCTCGTCTTCTAAGTAGGAGGACGGAAAATGTACTGCACGCAATGCGGCAACCAACTCGAGGAAGGTCACCTGTTCTGCCCCAAGTGCGGCAAGTCTGCGGTGCCCGGACAACCCGCCGCGGGGATCCCGCGAAAACCGCTCAGCCGTCCCATCGATCAGAAAATGTTCGCCGGCGTCTGCGCGGGTTTCGCGCGCTCGTTCAACGTGGACGTCACGCTCATGCGGATTCTGTGGATCGCGGCGACGCTCCTGACCGGAGGCCTGGTGGTGCTGGTGTACATCGGCGCCTGGATCTCCATGCCGAAGGACTATCCCGCCACTCGCGCCGCGTAGTCTCCCCGACGGTCGTGGCCCGGTTCCGGCTCCGTAGGACCGCTCCCTCGCGGTCGCGGCTCGGTTAGCGGTCGTGGCCCGGCTCGACCGCTCCCTCGCGGTCGCGGCTCGGTTAGCGGTCGTGGCCCGGCTCCGGCTCCGTAGGACCGCTCCCTCGCGGTCGCGGCTCGGTTAGCGGTCGTGGCCCGGTTCCGGCCCGGCCGCACTCTCTCCCGCGCACCCGGCTAGAATTGATGGTTTGAAGGCCACTAAACGCCAGCCTCAGGGCCCGCAGAAATCCACACCGATCAAGAAGGCGGCGGCGCGGCGCCCGGCGCCCGCGGAACTGCCGGAACTCTGGTGGCGGATCTCCGCCGCGGCGATCCTGGCGGGGGGAGCCCTGCTGCGGCTGTATGCGCTGGGGCTGAAGCCGATACACCATGACGAGGGCGTCAATGGAGTTTTCCTGGCGCGCCTGCTGCACGAGGGATACTACCACTACGACCCCGCCAACTATCACGGACCCACGCTGTACTACCTGGCGCTGCTGGTCGCCCGCGTAAACGGCCTCTTCCACGGCGACGGCCTCAGCGACGCCTCCATTCGCGTCATCGCCGCCCTTTTCGGTATTGCCACATTGGCGTTGGTGCTGTGGATGCGCCGGCTGCTCGGCAAACGCGAGTCGCTGGTCGCGGCGGCACTCATCGCCGTTTCCCCGGGCGCGGTTTTCTACTCGCGATACTTCATCCACGAGACGCTGTTCGTCTTCTTCACGCTGGCGGTCGCGGTGTGTGGGTGGCAGGCGTGGAAGCGATCCGATCCCGGGTACCTCCCGGTTGCCGCGCTGGCCGCTGCGTTTCTTTTCACGACCAAGGAGACCGCGCTGGTCTCGCTGGTGGTGCTGGCGATCGCCATCGCGGTACAGCGCGTATGGGTACGGATGAAAGAAGGCGGGCCGGCTCCGCCGCCTCCTCACTGGCCGGGTTCGACCAAAGCTTACGCGCTGCTCAGCGCGGTTGTGTTCGTCGCCGTGTACGTGGTGCTCTATTCGTCGTTCTTCACGAACCCCAAGGGGCTTCGCGACTCCCTGGAGACGCTGACGATCTGGACCAGGACCGGGTTCAGCATGGAGTTTTTCCCGAAGTACGCCTATCTGACGTGGATCGGGCGGCAGGAGTGGCCGCTGCTGCTGGTCGCGGTTGTCGGGAGCGTCGTCACGGTATGGAACCGCCCTCGCGGCTTCGCGGCCTTCGCGGGCATCTGGGCCGCCGGCCTCTTCGCGGTCTACACGCTGATTCCTTACAAGGAGCCGTGGCTGGCGCTGAACTTCATCGTTCCCGCGGCCATTGCCGGCGGCTGCGGCGCGGTGCGCCTTTGGGAGCGCACCCGGTTGTTGTCGTTGGTGGGCGGCGGCTTGGCGATCGTGCTGCTTTACCAGACCATCGATCTGAACTTCGTGCACTACGACGACGAGACTCAGCCCTACGTATATATGCAAACCACGCGCGAGGTCAACCTCCTGGTGCACGAGGTTCAGGCCGTGGCCGCGCGCACGCACACGGGCACCAAACTGGCTATCGCCGTTGTCGCACCCGAATACTGGCCGCTGCCCTGGTACCTGCGCGACTACAAGAACGCCGGCTATTGGGGCCGCGTCATCGAGACCCAGTCGCCCGTGGTGATCAGTTCGAAAGACCAGGCATGGAACCTGAAAGACCGGCTCGGCCCGGCCTACCAATTCGTCCGCTTCTACGACCTGCGGCCGGGAGTTACGCTGGCCCTGTTCACCCGCAAGTGAGGTTTTTGTGGCGCAGGCACTCGTGCCTGGCACTCGTGCCTGCCGCCTCGACATTCGTGTCGAGGCATACTCGTCGAGACGAGTCTCGACGCTGCAGGCTAAGAGCCTGCGCCACGGGGCGCTATTTGGCCGGCATCTTGTACCAGGCCTCCGGAACGCCAGGGTTCAGTTTCACGTCGGTCACGGTCATGTCGGCTCCGACTTTGCCGGCCTGCCTGGTCACGATCCGGAACGGCATCTTGACGCCTTTGACGTCGCGATAGTCGGAGTAGAACTCCTCGGTCTCCGTCGGCGGGCCCATCAGCGCCGCCGTGTAGTGCTTCATCACGATCAGGTTGGTCGCCGGGTCGATGTAGATTTTAAGCTGGAGCGAGCTTGCCGCCTCGCTCACGGCGACCCCCTCGGTGGCCTTGCCCTCCACCTGAGCCGGGCCGAGCGCCTGCACGGTGTATCCGGGTTTCTCGAAGTTCTGCAGCAGCGCGATGGACTGGCGGAACAGCGAAGAGTTGAGCTCGCCGGTCTGAGAGGCGGGCATTTCGCGCGTCTGCCCTCCCATTCCCATCCAGCCCGCCTGGCCGTCATAGCCTACCGTCATCTCGCCCATCGGAGAGATGATCTTGTTCAGCATTTTTCCGGACAGGCTCATGGTCGATTCGGTCTTGAGGGAGACATCGCCCTGGGGCGTAGACATGACCGCGTCGGCGGCGATCGTGACATCCTTCACTTTCATGAGCTCCTTGCCACCCATGGCAGCGCGGGCCGCGAGCATCAACTCCTTCCCCTTGGCCGCCGCCTCCGGGCTCACGGCCGCCAGCGCCTCCTGCTTGGGCTGCGGGATCGAGATGTCGATGGCGGATACAGGGCCAAGCGAAGAGAGCGGGCCCTCGTACGCCTTTTGCTTGCCCAGGATGAGAACCGCGAACTGCGCGGGCTTGAGATACTTCGCCGCCACTTCGGTTACCTGCGCCGCGGTCACCTTCTCGATGCCGGTCCGGAAGCGCTGCAGGTAGTCGCGCGGATACCCGTAATACTCGTAGGTCATCAGGCGCGTGAGAATCTTGGCCGTGGAATCGAAGTCGAAAGCCATCCCTTTCAGGATGCCGTCCTTGGCGCGCGCAATTTCATCCGCGGTCGCGCCACTGGCGGCCAGCTTCTCCAATTGCTCCCGCATGGAGTGGTAGATTTTGAGAGTCGTCTCGGGCTTGGTGGAGCCTCCCACCAGGAACGTTCCCGGCCGGTCCCAACCCGCGGCCGCATTCGAAAAGACCGCGTAAGCCAGGCCCTGAGCCGAGCGCACGTTGCTGAAGAGCCGCGACGCAAAGCCGCCGCCCAGGATTTCGTTCATGACCTCGAGGGCGCAATAATCCGGGTCGTCGCGCCGGCCGGCGAGCATACCCATCACCACCCAGGACTGCTCCATGTTGTCCTTGTCGATGGAGTAGAAGCCCACCCGGTTTCGGGCCGCATCATCCACCGCCGGCGGCTCGAGCCTCGCCCCTCCTCCGCGCGCCCACCCGCCGAAGGCTTTCTCGATCTTGGCGCGCATTTCGGCGGCATTGAAGTCGCCTTCCGCGCCGAAGATGGTGCTCTCCGGCTGGAAAAAGCGCTTATGGAATGCCACCAGGTCGTCGCGCGTGATGGAGTCGAGGGTGGCGTATTCGGTCAAGCGGCCGTACGCGCTGTCCTTGCCGAAAATGACGCGGTTGAACTCCCGGAACGCGATTCCGTTGGGATTGTCGTTGCGCCGGGCGATGCCGTCGCGCTCGGCGATCTTGGCCAGGTCGATCTTGTCCTGCGGGAAGGCGGGGTGCTGGAGGATATCGGCCATGATGGCCAGGCAGCGGTCCAGGTCCTCCCGCAGCAGCGAGGCGTGGGCGCCGCCGCTGTCCTCCGAGATTCCGGTTTCGACGGAGGCGCCCAGGCGGTCCAGTTCCTCATCGAGCTGGTCTCCGCTTTGCGTGACGCTGCCGCCGGTCCGCATCACGGTTCCGGCGATCCGCGCGAGCCCGGCCTTGCCGGCGGGCTCCCAGCGCGAGCCCACGCGAACGGTCGCATGCAGGCTGATGTTGGGAAGTTCGTGGTCCTCCACCAGGTAGACCACCATGCCGTTGGGCAGTTCGAAGCGCACCGGCTCGGGCACCTTGATCTGGTTCAGCGAGGGATACTTCAGGCTCTTGTAGCTCGTGGCCGGCTCTTGTGCAGCGGCCGCCAGCGCGGCGAGGACGGCGAGGAATGGCAGATATCGTGTGCGCATGGTTTTGACCTTCCTACTTGGACGCTGCCGCCTGGAGCGGCTCAATCTCGGCGATGGTCCGGTTGTCGAAGACGAATATCGCCTTGGACACCCGCTGAATGTCAGCGGGCGTGACGGCCGCCATCTTGGTCGAGCCGCGTGAACGTGGTCCGCCAGTCGCCGGTCAGCACCTGGTAGGCGGCCAGCGTGCGGGCCAGCGTGGAGTTGTCGCCCAACTCGCCGATGATGCTTGCCCGGGTCCGCCGTTTCACCCCGTCCAGTTCTTCCTGGCTCACGGGCTCCGTCTTCAACCGCTCGATTTCGGCCTCGATGCCTTTCTGCACCTCGGCGTTGGTGTGGCCCTGCGCGGTGAACGCGTAGAACAGGAACAGCCCGGGGTACTTCTCTCCCGGGAAACCGGGGAACCCGCCCGCCGTTGTAGCGATCTTCTTGTCGCGCACCAGCGAGCGGTAGAGCCGCGACGAACGGCCATCGCTGAGCAGGCTGCCGATGGCGTCGTAGACGGCGTTGTCCGGGTCGTTGATATCGGGCTTGTGGTAGCCTTCCACGAAAACGCGCTGCGACTGGAGGCGCAGCGTGATGCGCCGTTCGCCGGTCTGCGGCGGCTCGACGGTGCGTAGAGGCTCCTCCTTCTGGCCCGCGGGGATCGAGCTGAAGTACTTCTCGGCCAGATAGCGAACGCGCTGCGGCGTCACGTCGCCCACGACCACGCTGGTCAGGTTGCTCGGCACGTAATATTTCTTGAAGAACGCCGCCCCGTCGGCGCGGGTGAGGTTCTCGAGATCGCTCATGTGGCCCACCACCGGCTCGTGATAGGGATGGGCCTTGTAAGCGGCGGCCTGGAACTCTTCCACCAGGCGGCCGATGGGCTGGCTTTCGCCCAGACGGCGCTCCTCCATCACCACGTTGCGTTCCTTGTAGAACTCGCGCAGCACGGGATCGCCAAACCGCTGGCCCTCAAGGTAGAACCACAGCTCCGCTTCGTTGGAGGGCAGGCTGAAGAAGTAGTTGGTGGCGTCGGAAGAGGTGTTGGCGTTGAGACCGCGGCCTCCGGCGCGCTCGATGGCCTCGCCGAACTCGTTGGGCACTACGAATCTTCCCGGCCGCCTCCTGCGCATCCTTGAAATCCTGGTCGAGTTTCTTGATCTTCGCCTGGTCTGCCTGGGCGCCCTTGCGGCGCTCGTCGCGCAACGCGTAGTAGGCCTGGTCCACCTTCGCCAGCGCTTCCTTCTCCGCCGCGGCGTTGTTGGTGCCGATGTGGCTACTGCCCTTGAACGCCATGTGCTCGAACAGGTGCGCGAGGCCGGTGTAGCCGGTCACCTCCTGCGCCGCCCCGACGTTGGCGTAAGTCAGGAAGGCGGCCACGGGCGCCTGGTGGCGCTCGAGCACGATGAATTTCCACCCGTTGGCGAGTGTGAACTCGTTGACGCGGGACTCGATCTCTTTGAACTCGTCCTGCGCCGCCACGGGAAGTCCGGTGGCCAGGATGCCCAACACAATCACCAGACGGGCGCTGAGGTTCCTCACGGTCATAGCTCCTCCTTTAACAGACTACAGGAATTACGGTACGAGTGTCGCTTTTACACTTCTTTACAGCTTTCTTGTGACGGCTTTACGCACTGCGCCGTACTCTGGATATAGGCGATCCGGAGCGAGTCTTTCAACCAGCTTCCGGGTTGCAGGAAGAGACGGAGACAGACAATGCACAAGATCACGATTCACAAGCTGACAGTAGCTTTGGCTGCGGCAGTCATCATACCGGCGCTGGCGCTGGCACAGGGACCCGCGCCTCAGGATGAGGATGGTCCGGACGGTGGAGGCGGCCCGATGGGCCAGATGGGGATGATGCACCACGAGCGGGGCGAAGGCGGCCCCGAAATGGGCATGGGGATGGGCATGGGAATGTACGGTGGGATGCATCACCGCGGCGGGCCCGGGATGGGGCTCGGGTTTCTGGCCAACAACCCGGAGATGCGGCAGAAGCTGGGAATTACGGAGGAGCAGGCCGCGAAGATCCGCCAGCAGACGCTCGACTTCCGGAAGGCGGAGATCCGCAACCGGGCAGACCTCCAGATAAAGCGGCTCGATCTACATAGCCTCATGGCCGCCGACACACCCGACCGGGCCGCGATCGACAGAACCTTGCAGGAGGTGGGCGCCGCCCAGATGGCGCTCGAAAAGAGCGCGGTCGATTTCCACATAGCCATGCGCACCGCGCTCACGCCCGAGCAGCGCGAGAAGCTGAAGGCGATGCGGCAGGAGTTTCATCCCCGCGGCGCCGGCCAGCGCCACCCGATGATGAAGCATCAGGGCGGCGCGCAGAGCACTCCGCCACCCCCGCCGCAACAGTAAGCGGGCGGGTTGTGTGATGAGGCATCAGGGCGGCGCGCAGAGCACTCCGCCACCCCCGCCGCAGCAGTAAGCGGGTTCGGCTGGGGCGTACGCTTTAGCGTGCCGCGGCATGCTTCAGCTTGCCGTCCGGACCGTGGGCTAAAGCCCCCGGCGGCACGCTGAAGCGTGCGCCACAGAGCGTCCGCAGTCGCGGTAGCCTGGAAGTGGATGCGCAGTTCCTGGGGCCTGGTACTTTCCTTTGTCTTCGCGGCGTCGGAGGCGGTCGGCCAGCCGGCGCCAGCCCAGCAGCCGCCGGAATTTGACCGGCCCGTCTCTTTGAAGCTGCTGCCTTCCAACCTTTTTAGCGATCAAAAGAAGATCTGGCTCTACCCGCGCCAGTTCGCCCATCCCAAGAACTGGATCGCGCCGGCCGCCGTAGTGGGCGTGACCGCGCTGCTGATCGCGGAGGCGGACGCTCCCACGGCGTCCTACTTTCGCCGGACGCCCTCGTTTCACGGATTCAATCACGTGTTCGCGGGAACGGCCACGGCTGCCGGCATGATCGCTGTCCCCTCAGTCTTGCTGGCCGCGGGGCTGGGACGCCACGACTCGAAGATGTGGAAGACGGCCTTGCTGGCCGGTGAGGCGGTGGCCGACTCCGAGGTGGTGACGATCGTTATGAAGGACATCGACCGCCGCCAGTTCCCGGTTTCGGTCCCTGCGAACCAGAACTTTTCCGATACCTGGTTCGATTCCAAGACCAATTGGGTCCGAGGCAGCGGCAGTTTCCCTTCCGGTCACACGGTAGCGGCCGTTTCGATCGCCACCGTCATCGCGCGCCGCTACCGGAACCACCGCTGGGTCCCCTACGTCGCCTACGGCGCGGCCGCCCTGGTCGCCTTCTCCCGGCTTCCTTTGGGGGCGCATTACGTCTCGGACACCTTCATGGGTGCTGCGCTTGGTTACTCGATCGCCCGCTTCGCGGTGCTTCGCCAATAGCCCGGAACAGCAGCAGATCCAGACTGAACGTCACGCGCATCGCTGGGGCGGGCTGCGACCGCATGGGCCGGTAGATCGAGAGCAGGACGTCGTGAACGGCGGCGGCGTCCAGATCGGCAGCGGTGGTGGCGCGGCGCTGATCGACGAGCGTGAAGCCGTGCGCGAATGTCTCGATGGTCCGGGCCATGCGATCGCGGCCCGCCCCGCGCAGTTCGACCAGATCCTCCGGAGCGGGAAGGGCGACCAGAAGGCGTCCGTCCTCGGGCAGGACGCGCCGGAACTCGCCCGCATTCATCCGCGCCGTGATGGAGAGGACGATGGAGAACGAGCGGTCCGCGTAAGGCACGAAGCGATCGGCATTGGCCACGATCCACTCGCATTCGGAGTAGCGCCGCGCCGCGGCATCGATGGCCGGAATCGAGATATCCACGCCATGCCCATTAAAACCGGTCCGCTGGGCGAGGGCGCCGAGGTAGAAACCGTCGCCGCAGCCGGCATCGAGAACGACGTCGGCCGCGGATGCGGCCACCATGCTCCGCGATCGCGCGCAGCAGAGGCTCGGTCACGCCGCGATCGTGCAGATCGCCGCCGCGCTGCGACGGCGGCGAGCGTATCGCCCGGCTGGCTTGGATCGCCGATCCTGCGGCTGAAGCAGATTGATGTATCCGCTGCGAGCGATGTCGAAGGAATGGCCGCGCTCACAGTGCAGCCGCCGCTCTTCCCGCACCAGCGCCAGGCGGCAGTTGCGGACGGGGCAGAGCAGCATGGGTCGAGTGTAGCGCTATGATGGTGCCATCCGAAGGAGGGGAAGCACAATCACACGTCGAACCTTTGCGGTCCACTGCGGCCGTGCCGCGGTAGTGGCGCGACTGCTTCCCGAGATGGCTTTCGCGCAACGCGCCGCCCTCAACATGGCGGACCTTCCCAAGGACATGGCGTGGCTCAACGCCAACGAGAACCCCGCCGGTCCGCCCGAGGTTTCCATCGCGGCGATGCGGGAGGTGCTGGCGACGTCGGGCCGCTATCACTACCAGGAGTTCCGCGAGATCTACGCCGCCATCGCGCGGAGCGAGGACCTCTCGCCGGAGCAGATCGTCGTCGGGTGCGGGTCGAGCGAAGTGCTGCACTCGAGCGTGGACGTGTTCACGTCGGCCACGCGCCCGCTGATCAGCGTGTCGCCGGCCTACGAAGGGCCCATCGAGTTGGCTCGCGCCTTGGGCCGGCCGGTGGTGCTCACCAAGCTGCGGGAGGACTATACGGCCGACGTACGCAAGCTGGCGGAAGAAGCGGACAAGGCGGGCGGCGGCCTGATCTACCTCTGCAATCCCAACAACCCCACCTCCGCCTTCACCACCGGAGCCGAGCTCGACTGGCTGGTGAAGAACCTGCCTGCCGAACACCATCCTGCTGGTGGACGAAGCGTACATCCATTTCGGCGAGAGCCCCGATCTGAAATCCGCGCTGCCCTACGTGCGGCAGGGCGAGAACGTGATCGTCACGCGCACGTTTTCGAAGATCTACGGGATGGCGGGCCTGCGCGTGGGCTTCGCCGCCGCGCAGCCCGACATCGCCGCGCGGCTGGCGCGGCTGCGGATGAACGTGATCTCGATTGTGAGCGCGCGCGCCGTGGTGGCCGCGCTGGCCGGGAAAGAAACGCTTCTACCCGAACGCCGCGCGTCGCTGGCCCGCACGCGGCGGGAGGTGTGCGCGTGGCTGCGCGAGCGGCAGGTGAAGTTCATCGAGCCGCAGGCGAACTTCGTGATGATCGACACCGGCCGCAACGCGCGCGAGTTCATCGGCGCCATGCCGCGCCTGGGTGTGGCGCCCGGGCCGGCCCTTCCCGCCGCTCGATAACTTGCTGCGCGTCACCATCGGCACGGACGCGGAGATGGCCAAGTTCCGCGACGTGTTCTGGAAGGTGTACCGGGGGTAGCGGCCTGAGCGGCCGGTCCGCTCCCTTACGGTCGCGGTTCGGTGCTCGGTGCTGGGTGGTAAAGGCGCTACGCAGCCTTGGCCACTTCGGTCAGCTCCTTGACCAGGTCGGTGACGAAGGCCTTGGCGTCGCCGAAGAGCATGAGCGTCTTATCCAGGTAGTAGAGCGGGTTGTCGATGCCGGCGAAGCCTGGGCTCAGGCTGCGCTTGATGACCATGACCGTGCGGGCCTTGTCGACGTCCAGGATCGGCATGCCGTAAATGGGGCTCGATTTGTCGGTGCGCGCGGCGGGGTTGGTAACGTCGTTGGCGCCGATGACCAGGGCCACGTCGGCCTGCGCGAAGTCGGAATTGATGTCGTCCATCTCGAACAGGTGATCGTAGGGGATGTCGGCCTCGGCCAGCAGGACGTTCATGTGACCGGGCATGCGGCCGGCGACGGGATGGATGGCGAACTTCACGTCCACGCCGCGGCGCGTGAGGGTGTCGTAAAGCTCGCGCAGCTTGTGCTGGGCCTGCGCCACCGCCAGGCCGTAACCGGGAACGACGATCACCGAGCGCGCGGAATCGAGGATCTGGGCGGCGTCCTCCGCCGTGGCGCTGTGAACGGCGCGCTGCTCGTGCGGGCCGCCGGCCTTGGTCTGCACCTGGCCGAAGGCGCCGAACAGCACGTTGGTGAAGGAGCGGTTCATGGCGCGGCACATGACTATCGAGAGGATCAGGCCGGAGGAGCCGTCGAGCGATCCGGCGATGATCAGCAGGCGATTGCCCAGGGCGAATCCCATGGCGGCGGCGGAGAGGCCGGCGTAGGAGTTCAGCAGGGCGATCACGGTGGGCATGTCCGCGCCGCCGATGGGCACGATCAGCAGGACTCCGAAGATCAGCGACAGCCCGACGAAGATCGGGAAGAGCCAGGTCTGCCCGGGCTGGATGGCCAGCCACACGCCCGCCGCCACGGCCAGCCCGAGGATCGACAGGTTGATCACGTTCTGGTTGCGGTAGGTGATGGGGCGCTGGGGAAGGATCTCCTGGAGCTTGCCGAAGGCCATCATGCTTCCGGTGAAGGTGAGGAAGCCGAGCAGCGTTTCGAAGACCAGCGCGACCATGACGGCGCCGTGCGGGGTCGCGCGGTAATACTCGGCGGTGCCGACCAGCGCCGCGGCCAGCGCGCCGAACGCGTGCGAGAGAGCGGTCCGCTGGGGAACCGCGGTCATCGGCATCAGGTAGGCGAGTGGCACGCCGGCGACCGTGCCTATGACGAATGCGGCGGCGATGAGCTTGTAGTCCACCACCTCGGGGCGTATGAGCGTGCCGACGATGGCGAGCAGCATCCCGACCGCTCCGGCGAAGCAGCCTCGGCGCGCGGTGGTGGGCGACCGCATCCACTTCAGGGAGAAGACGAAGAGGGCGGCCGAGACGATGTAGATGTACTGGACGGCGGTGTCGATCATTGGCCCGCTCCCTCGCGGTCGCGGCTCGGAACGGCGGGCTTGCGGGTTTTGAACATCTTCAGCATGCGGTCGGTGATGAGGTATCCGCTGACCGCGTTGGTCATGGAGGCCGTCACCGCGATGAAGCCGAGGGTGCGGGTGAGGGTGCTCGCGTGCGCGGCGCCGGTGATGAGGATGGAGCCCACGACGGCGATGGCGGAGATGGCGTTGGTGAGCGACATGAGCGGCGTGTGGAGCAGCGGCGAGACGCGCCGGATGATCTCCAGGCCGAGAAACGTCGCCAGCATGAAAATGTACAGACCGACTTCGAGATCGGTGTGCATTCGATTCACCTCGTCTGTTTGGACTACGGTTTCCGCGGGCGCTTCGGGCAGGCCGAGCGCCTGCTGCACGCGGTGGTTCACGATCCGGCCCTGGCAGGTCACCAGCGTTTCGCGCGTGATTTCGTCGGTGGTATCGACCGAGAGCTCGCCGCCCTTGATCAGGTGGCAGAGAAACGTGGTCACGTTGCGCGAGTACATCTGGCTGGCGTGATACGGGATGGAGGACGGCAGATTGAGCGGGCCGAGGATGGTCACCTGGTGCTCGACCACCGTTTCGCCGGGCCGCGTCAGCTCGCAGTTGCCGCCGCGCTCGGCCGCCAGGTCGACGATGACCGAGCCGGGCGCCATGCCCGCAACCATTTCGCGCGTGACCAGGACGGGCGCGCGCTGGCCGGGAATGGCGGCGGTGGTGATGACGACGTCGTGGCGGGCGATGACTTCGGCCATCAGCTCGCGCTGGCGGCGGTAGAAGTCCTCGCCGAGCGCTTTGGCGTAGCCGCCCTGGTCCTGGGCCGCGGCGGTCTCGAGGTCCAGGGTGACGAAGCGCGCGCCCAGGCTCTCGACCTGCTCCTTGACGGCGGGCCGGACGTCGTAGCCGCTGACCACGGCGCCCAGGCGTCGCGCGGTGGCGATGGCCTGCAAGCCGGCGACGCCCGCGCCGATGACGAGCACGCGCGCCGGCGCGACCGTGCCCGCGGCGGTCATCAGCATGGGGAACATGCGGGGCAGGGCATCGGCGGCGAGCAGGGTGGCCTTGTAGCCGGCGATGGTGGCCATGGAGGAGAGGACGTCCATGCTCTGCGCGCGCGTGATGCGCGGCATCAGTTCCAGGGCGAAGCTGGTGACGTAGGCGGCCGCCAGATCGCGATAGGGGTCCGGGGCGGCGAGCGGCTCGGCGAAACCGATGAGGGCCTGCCCGGCGCGCAGCAGATCGCAGATCGGCGCGGGAGCCATCGGGATCGGCGCCGGCGGTGCGGACCGCGAGCAGCACGGCGGCGCCGGCGAAGACTTCGGCGCGGGTGGCGAGGCGGGCGCCCTTCTGCTCGTATTCGCTGTCGGTGAAGCCGGCCTCGGCACCGGCGCCGCGCTCGATCACCAGGTCGGCGCCGCACTTGGCGAGCGCGGCGAATGCTCTGCGGAACGACGGCGACACGCCGCTCTCCGGGATACCGCTCTTTGACAACGCCAACCAGAATCCCCATGAACCCTCCGCCGCGCGGGTTTCGGCGCGGCAAGCATCACCTTTATCTTAAATGCACTTAGGGTAGCTGGGGGCGCAGGGGTGCGACAAGAATGCTGGACGAGCCCGCTTGCTGACGCGCGCGGTTCAGTGCTGCACCCGGGGAGCAGGGAGCCCGCTGGGGTCCGCCCCACGGCCTGCTACTTGAGTTCCGCCTGCAATTCGTTGTGGACGCGGGACGTCGCGGTGGTGGGGAGAAGAGCGAGTCCTTCGGCTGCCGCAGCGCGAGCTTTGTCGGGCCGCCCCGCGGCGCGATAAGCGTTTGCCAGAGAGAGCAGATATCCCGGCTTCCTACGATGGCTTATCTCCACCATTCGCTCGGCGCATTCCACGGCCAGTCCGGGATCGCGGAACTGCACCGGCCTGACAATGGCCAGGCCCGTCGCAACCTGATCCAGATCGAAGCCCTGGGCGTTCGGCTGCCTTCCCACAGCTTTCAGGATGGCAACCCCTTTTGCCGCCAGCTCCACCGTTCCCTTCGCCTGGTGGAGCGCCTGCTGCTGCAGGCTCATCCGGATCAGAACCAGGCCCAAGGTCGATCGCCAGTGAAGGTTGTCCGGTTGAACCTGGAGAAGATGTTCGAGGAGAAGGCGCGTTTCCGACAGGGTCTTCAGGGCGCTGATGGCATCCGCCCCTTGGCCGCGTTCTTCAAAACACTCCGCCTCATTCTCCAAGACAGCCAACAGGTCGTTTCCGGCGCGGGTATCGTTGGGATCGGCGGCCAGAAGACGCTGGGCCATGGGTTTGACCAGCTCCATATACGACAATGCTTCCTGGTATTCTCCGGCTTCCTTCAGCGCCATTCCGGTCTTGCGAAGCATGAGCGCAAGGATGCGCCGATTAGGGAGCGTGTTCCTGTACTCCTCGGGCAGGGCATTCATGCCTTCGACCGCTTTGCGGTAGTCCGGCAGCGCCGCGGCGGGATCGGTTTCGCTGGTTACGTTGGCGATCTTGGCGTGACTCATCGCGACTCCCCGCCTGGCGCGGAGGTGGCTGGGATCGAGTTGGACGATGCGTTCGTCGAGCGCGAGCGATTTGCGATACGCCGCCAGCGCGGCCACCGGGTCGCTCAAACTCGCCGTGCCGCTCTGGCCCAACTCGTCGCCCAGGCTCCCATAGGCGGTGGCCGCATCCATCAGCGCATCCACCTTCGCGCCGGGCCGGGCGGCCAGCTCGTCGAAAGTAGCCGCCGCCAGGCGCATCGTCACGACCGCCTCCTGCGTTCTGCCCATTCCGAAGAGCACTTCGCTCCGCGACTGTTGAGCCCACCCCAAGGCGTGCGCCGCGACTGCATTCCGCGGTTGTTGCCGGGCGATGTTCCTGGCGATGGACAGGGCCTTGTCCAGACTGGTCAGCGCGCCTTGCGTGTCGCCGATGTTCTGATCGTAGGGATTGCCCTGCACGTTGGCCAGCCGGATGAACGCATTCGCGAGGTCCAGTTGTAGCTGCGGATCGCCAGAGGCGTCCTTGGCCGAGCGGTCCAGATGCCTCAAAACGGTGCTGACGAGCAGCTTCTGGGCTGCAGTCGAGCCGGGCAGCTTCTGAATGGCCTCGCCGATTTCCGAGAGCAGGCTATTGCTCAGGGTTCGCAAGTCGTCCGCGCGGGCCTCGGCGGTGCGGCGCTGGGCGTTCGCAATTCGGGACTGCCACAACACGCCGCCGATTCCCGCCACCAGGCTTGCCGCGAGCAGCGCCGAGGCGGCAAAAGCGAGCTTGTTCCGGCGGGCGAACTTGCCGGCGCGATACCGGAAGCTGCCCTGCCGGGCCGCGACGGGACGGCCGGCGAGATATGCGTCGAGATCGGCGATGAGCTGGTCCACGGTAGCGTAGCGCTCTTCGGGCTCTTTGCGGAGGGCCTTCAGAACAATGGCGTCGATGTCGGAGTCCAGCACGCCGCGAGCGGCCTTCTGGCTGGGCCTGGGCGGCTGCTGCTCGCAGATGACGCGGACCATCTCGGCGGTGGTGAACTCCTTCAGCTCGTAGGGCGGCACGCCGGCGGCGAGGACAAAGAGAAGCACGCCCAGGGAGTAGATGTCGGAGGCGGTCGAGATCGGGTGTCCCAAGACCTGTTCGGGACTGGCGTATTGCGGGGTGTAGGAATGGAAGCCCTGGCGCGTGAATTCGCCTTCCACCAGGCGATCGGCGGGAGCGATCAGCTTGGCGGTTCCGAAGTCGAGCAGTTTCGGCGTGCCATCTTCGAGGACGAGAATGTTATCGGGTTTCAGGTCCCGATGGACCACCAGGTTGCGGTGCGCAAAGCGAACGGCGGTGCAGACGGATTTGAAGAGGGCGACGCGCTCGCGTAGCGAGAGAGAGTGGCGCTCGGAGTAGCGGTGGATCGGCAGGCCATTGGCGTACTCCATCGCCAGATAGAGCTCGCCGCTCTCATCGACGCCCCCATCCAGCAGCCGGGCGATATAGGGATGACTCAGGCCCGCCAGAATTTGCCGTTCCTGCCGGAATCTTTCGCGAAACAGGTCGTTCGCAAGGGGCAGGTCAATCAGTTTTACAGCGACCTGTTGATCGAACTGTCCGTCCACCCGGTGAGCCAGGTAGACCGCGCCCATGCCGCCGCGCCCGAGGAGCTTTTCCAGTTGGTAGGGGCCGACGCGCCGGCCGATGTGGGTGTCCACGGACTTCCCCGGCTCGGCGGGCAGGTAGGACGCTGTGACACGCTCCTCCTCATCCCGGGCATGGAGCAGCGCGCTGGCCTCCTGGAGGAGGTCGTTGTCTCCCGCGCAGAGCGCCGCGAGGCGCGCCGTTCTTTCCTCTTCGGGCGCCGCGGCCACTTCGTGAAAGATGGCTTCGAGGCGGTGCCAGCGTTCTAGGATCGTTTCTCGCAATTCCTTCTCAATGTCTGCGTAGATCGCGGGAGGAATGAATCAGGCATTCTTGGCCGCTCCCTCGCGGTCGCGGCTCGGTAACGGATTTCCGATGCGCTGGTAGAGCCAGCTTTTTACGAACTTCACTTCGCGGTCCACCGTGGCTTTCGAAATTTGCAGGATCTCGGCGGTCTCCTCGGCCGTGCATCCGAGGAAGAACCGGAGCTCGACGAGCTGAACCTTTTGGGGATCGATCGACTCCAGTTCCTCCAAGGCGCGGTTGAGGTCGATCATGGACTCGCTGCCGATCCGGATCCAGGGAATCTGGTCGTTCAGGGGGACGTGCTCGGCGCCGCCGCCTCTCTTTTGCGCGCCGTCGCTGCGGGCGTGATCGGTCAGGATCATGCGCATGATCTTGGCCGAGAAGGTGTAGAAGTGCGCGCGGTCCGCCCAGTCCGCCTTTTCCTGGCCGATCAGGCGCAGGTAGACTTCGTGAACCAGGGCGGTAGCCTGGAGCACTCCCGGATCTTTCTCCCGGCGGATGTAGGCGGCCGCGACCTGGCGCAAGTGGGGATAAACCAGCGGCATCAACTGCTCGAGGGCGCCGGGTTCCCCCCGCTTCCACTTGTGCAGGAGCAGCGTGATCTCGCCTGAAGAAGAGTCCAATCGTCGCTCCGTTCCGGGCCGGGCAGGTCACAAGTTTAGCAGTTTCAGGCCCGGGAAGGAACAAGCACCGAACCAGACGCACGTGATTCCGGGACATTGACGGGTACTTCGCGCAGTAGGGCGGGGATGGAAGTTTCGTGAGCCACTTTACGGCCTCCTGCCGCTGTCTGTTATGAGGGGACAGGCTGAACGGCAGAAGGCAGGCGGAAACGTCTGTCCCCTGCCTCAGGCGCAACGGCGCGTGCGGGCCAGCAACTGGCTCGCACGCGTTGGCGCTTTTGGTTCGGCTTCGGCGCGGGTCGATGCGGTCGGGCGTGCCAGCCGGCCTTCGCTCGGCGAATTCTTCCGCTGCATCGCTTACCCCCTCGCGGCGACGGCCGCGCCCCGCTCTACGGGCGCTCCGGCCAGGTTGCCCCACTCAGTCCAGGAACCGTCGTAGTTGGTTACGTCGCGCAGGCCGAGCAGGTAGCGCAGCACGAACCAGGTGTGGCTGGATCGCTCCCCGGTCCGGTCTGGAGCCACCGACCGCCTCGGCGGTGCGGATCGCGGCGGAGCTAGCCTCCGAAGGGCACGGCGGCCACAGCGTGACCATCCTGTGCGATGGTGGAGAGAGATACCTCAGCGAGCGGTTCTGGAATGATACGGATTGAGAAGGAGGCATGGGCCGTCATCGTCGGCCATGCCAGAGGGGCGTACCCGGATGAATGCTGCGGGGCCATGCTTGGAGGGCCCGGGCTGGTCTTGCTCGCCGTGCCTCTGGAGAACGCCTACCACGGCTCGCAGAAGGACCGCTACGAGATCCGGCCGGAGGATCTGCTGGCGGTGGACGGGCAGGCGCGCGGCGAGGGACTCGAGCTGATCGGAATCTATCACTCGCATCCCGATTGCGACGCGTATTTCTCCGTGACCGATCTGAAGAATTCCTGCCCCTGGTACTCGTTCGTGGTGGTCTCGATCCGCGAGGGCCGGTTCGACCACGCGAAGAGCTTCCGTCCCAATGCCGACCAGACCGTCGCCGAGCCCGAAGACCTCACCTATCCGGACATGGAGGAGAGCGCATGCCGAAGATCCTGATTCCCACGCCGCTGCGTCAGTACGCCGGCAATCGGAGCGAGGTGGAACTGAGCGGCGCCACGGTGGGCGAGTTGCTCGACGCGTTGTCACGCCAGCACGGCGACCTGCGCCGGCATCTCTACAGCGACGCGGGCAAGCTGCGCAGCTTCGTGAACGTGTACGTGAACGACGAGGACATACGGCATCTGGAGAAGGAAGCGACGCCGGTGGGTTCCGAGGATACGATTTCGATTGTGCCGAGTATTGCCGGAGGCGCGACCGCCCCGGCCGGCACCGCGAGCCTGTCCAAAGAGGAGATTCTGCGCTACAGCCGGCACCTGATTATCCCGGAGGTCGGGATGGAAGGGCAGCTCAAGCTCAAGCGGGCGAAGGTCCTGTTGATCGGAGCGGGTGGCCTGGGATCGCCGCTCGCCCTGTACCTGGCGGCGGCGGGCGTGGGCCGCATCGGCCTGGTGGATTTCGACGTGGTGGACTTTACGAATCTGCAGCGGCAAGTGATCCATTCAACGGCCGACGTGGGGCGCAGGAAGCTCGATTCGGCGATTGAATCGATGTCCTCTATCAACCCGCACGTTACGATCGACCGGTTCGATACCGCTCTGACCAGCGAGAACGCGCTCCAAATCCTCAAGGACTACGAGATTGTCGTGGACGGGACCGACAACTTCCCCACGCGCTACCTGGTGAACGATGCCTGTGTGCTGTTGGGGAAACCGAACGTCTACGGCTCGATTTTCCGGTTCGAAGGGCAAGCCACGGTGTTCGCGTATCGGGGCGGGCCGTGCTACCGGTGCCTGTATCCCGAGCCGCCGCCGCCGGGTCTGGTGCCAAGCTGCGCGGAAGGCGGCGTGCTGGGAATCCTGCCGGGACTGATCGGCCTGGTGCAGGCGACCGAGGCGGTGAAGCTGATCGCCGGGATCGGCGAGCCGCTGGTGGGCAGGCTGCTGCTTTACGATGCGCTGGCGATGCGCTTTCGCGAGTTGAAGCTGCGCCGCGATCCCGAGTGCCCGGTTTGCGGCGACCATCCCACGATCCGGCACCTGATCGACTACCACGAGTTTTGCGGCGTGCCGCGCGGCGGGCAAGCGCCGGCCGGGATCAAGGAGGGCGAGATGGATGTGACGGAACTGAAGGCGAAGATCGAGCGGGGCGACCGGTTCACCCTGGTCGATGTGCGCGAGCCGCACGAGTACCAAATCTGCCGCATCCCCGGCTCGGTGCTGATCCCTCTGGGCGAATTGTCGAGGCGCGTGGGTGAACTGGATCCCACGTCCGAGGTTGTGGTGCACTGCAAGGTGGGCGGCCGCAGCGCGACGGCGGCCGAGTTCCTCAAGAGGTCGGGATTTGGGAAGGTCTCGAACCTGGCGGGCGGCATCCTGGCTTGGAGCGACAAGGTGGACCCGCGCGTGCCGAAGTACTGAAGAGCGCCCGTCGGCAGCACCGAACCGCGAGCGTGAGCGAGTGGACAGCCGCCGTCCAGTTCAAGTCCGCTCCCTGACGGTCGCGGTTCAGTGCTGAGCGCTCGTCGCCTGTCGATCCGGCGCTGCGCGGCGTATTGCAGGCACGCGGGCTCGTCGCGTTGCTGTGTCTCGCGGTGGTGTTCTATGCCGCGTTGACGCCCGGTGCGTCCGGCCTCTTCGACGCCGTCCTCGTTCCTTTCTGGTTCTTCGTAGCGGCTATCGTCGTTCTGTCGATTCGCCGCGAGATCGCGGATTCGGGCTCCGGGTCTCTTCGGTTCCTTCCGGTTCGCCCTTCGCGAGCGCCTCCCATCGCATAGTCCTCGATTCGGTCCGACACCTGGAGGATTGTGGCCATGAAGTCCAAGTTCCGTTCGCTGCTGCTATGCCTGACCCTTCTGGCTGGTGTGTTTGGAGGGGTGCCGATGCGCCCGGAAGAAGTCGCCGAGCTCATGCGCTCGATGAGTCAACCCAAGATCGAGTACACGATTCCGGACGCGAAGAAGAAAGACAGGCCGAAATTGCCCGGCTGAGGCTATGGCTCCGCAGCGATCCCGACCCGCCCCCGGGACGCCCCAATTGAATCGAGCCACCGGGACGGCTCACCCGAATCCCGCCCCCGGCACGGCTCAATCGAATCCCGCCCCCGGCACGGCTCAATCGAATCCCGCCCCCGGCAAGGCTCAATTTCGGCATAATTGAGCCATGCGGATGCTATCTCGGACGCCCCTCCTCTTTCTTCTGGCCGGAGCGGTTTTCGCCCAGTTCCCGGGCCTGACCCTCCCGCCCAGCGGCAATAACCAGAAAGCGGCCGTCACGCAGTATGTCGGTCCGGTTCAAGTAACCATCGAATACTCGAGCCCCGCGGTACACGGTCCTAACGGGCTGGACAGGCGGGGGCAGATCTGGGGAAAGCTGGTGCCCTACGGGTTGACGGACCTCGGCTTTGGCAACGGCAAGCCCGATCCCTGGCGCGCCGGAGCCAACGAGAACACCGTCTTCGCGGTTTCCAACGATGTTAGCGTCGAGGGCAAGACCCTGCCCGCAGGCCGCTATGGATTGCACATGATTCCCGGCGCCGACGAGTGGACCATCATCTTCTCGAAGAACTCCTCGGCCTGGGGCAGTTTCTTCTATGACCAGAGCGAAGACGCGCTGCGGGTGACGGTCAAGCCGCACAAGCACGATTACCGCGAATGGCTGACCTACGAGTTCACCGTGCGCCGGCCCGAGGAGGCCACGGCCGAGATGCAATGGGAAGAACTGGCCGTGCCGTGGACCATCAAAGTCAACGACTCTAACGAGATCTATTTTTCGAAGCTACAGCACGAGCTGACAACGGTGCCCGGGTTCCTTCCGGAAGGTTATGACACCGCCGTTCAGTTCTGCGTGAAGGCCAATATCCATTTGGACCAGGCCCTCAAGTGGGCGGATGCGGCGATCAACTTGCCTTTCGTAGGCCGCAAGGATTTCAGCACGCTCAGCACCAAGGCTCTGGTCTTGACGAAGATGGGCCGGGAGGCGGACGCCAAAACCGTAATGGAGACCGCTCTGCATGACCCCACTGCCAGGCCTGTTGACATCCATCAATACGGGCGCCAGCTGCTTGCCGCGAAAAAGAATGCGGAGGCGATGGCGGTGTTCCAGTACAACGCCCAGCGCAACGGCGATGCCTGGCCGGTCCACGTGGGACTGGCGCGCGGCTATTCCGCCACCGGCGACCTGCAGAAGGCGCTGGAGCAGGCGAAGCTGGCGCTGCCTCAGGCGCCCGACGCTCAGAACCGCCAGGGCTTGGAAGCTATGATCGCGACGCTCTCGCAAGGGAAGCCGCTGGACCAGTAGGTTGGCGGTCCGCTCCCTGACGGTCGCGGTTCGGTGCTGGGCGCGGTGGCGGCTCGCTCCCTGACGGTCGCGGTTCGGTGCTGGGCGTGGTGGCGGCTCAGGTCCGCGGCTCGGTCATTTCCAGCCTTCCGGCGCGGAAGGCGCGGAGATACTGGGCGCAGAACTCGTCGCGGCCTAGCAGCGCTTCGGCGGCGGCGACGTTGGCCATGAGTTGGCGATCGCAGGGATCGAGGATGGCGGTGTCCAGTCCGCGCGCCATCAGCAGCGTCAGGAAGGTCTGGTTCATCAGTTTGCGGGCGGGCACGCCGAACGAGACGTTGCTCAGGCCGACGCTGGTGTGGACGCCGGGGAAGCGCTGGCGTATGCAGCCGATGGCGTCGGCGACGGCGGCGCCGTGCTCGGAACCGGTGCTGATGGGGATTACGCACGGATCGACGAAGATGTCGTCGGGATCGAGGCCCTCGCGGGTGAGGCGGTCGACCAGGCGGGAGGCGGTATCGAGCCGATCCGTCACGTTCGTGGGCGTCCCGGCCGAACTCATGCATAGCGCGATCACGCGGGCGCGATACTCCTTGACTACGGGGAGGAGTCCGTCGATCCTGGCCGGCTCGTCCGTGATGGAATTCACGATGGGCCGCTGCTTGCAGAGGGGCAGCGCGCGCCGCAGAGCCTCGGAATCGGAACTATCGACCGAGAGCGGCAGGTCCGTGGCTTCCTGAACCACGCCGATCAGCCATTCGAGCGACTCCACCTCGCGGCCCGGAACGCCGCCGTTGACGTCGAGCATGTTGGCGCCGGCCGCCGCCTGGCGCTGCGCCAGGTCGCGGATGAACTGCGCGTCTCTCGCCTCGACAGCGGCTCCCACTTTCTTGCGGGTTGCATTGATTAATTCACCGATGAGTAACATGAGTCCTCTTAGTTAGGTTGTCGGTTCCGGCAAAGCGGTTGACGAGCGCGTTGGTGCGATCGAGCGACCAGTCGCGCGGCGGAATCAGCGTGCGTGAGAATCGCGCGGGATCTTCACCCAGTGCCAGCGAGGCATGGTAGACCTGATTCCACAAGCAGGGCAGCTCAGGGCGGGCCTCGCAGGTTCCATCCAGGCGCGAGCCGCCGCAGGGTCCGTTCCGCAGTTCCTTGTAGCACCAGCGCATCGAACAGCCAGCATAACTCAAATGATCCTGAATGCAATCGCCGCAGCTCTGGCAGCCGAGCGTCGCTTTGCGGTAGAGCGATGAGACGCCCAGTAACTTGGGCCACAGGCCGCCAGTCAGGTGAGCGGCGAAGAAGCGGGCTGCAAACGTGTCAGGCGCGATCAGGTGGCGGTGCGCGGCCCGCGAGAGTCGCTCGACGAAGCGTGGGCGGCCCGTGCGCAGACCTGCCTGGTAGGGGCCGGCCGCATCGCTGAGACCGTCCGCGCCGGCGGGCAACAGATAGAATTCGCCGGGGCAGGGAAAGACGAGGTCCTCCATGCGGCGGCGCCAGTCCTTGCCGATGGCGGCCGCGCGATCGAGGATGGTTATGAAATCGCGGTACACCAGGCCGAAGCCGCCGATGTGGGCTCCGGCGAAGCCGAGGTCTTTCACCGCCGCCACCATCAGCGCGGCGCGCTCGAGCCGTTGGGGTTTCTTCTCGCCCTCGATGCGGCGCACGAAATCGGCGCTGACCACGCAGCCGGCCAGATCGCCGCTCTGCATCATGCGCGCGACGGTCGGCGTGGGAACGTAGACGTTGGCCAGCACGGGCGTGTCCGCGAGTCCCTCGCGCTCCATATATTGCTTGAGCTCGACCAGTTTGCGCAGGTTGAACCCGACTTGGGTGACCAGGAAGCGGGCGCCGAGCGCGATCTTCAGACGCATCTTGTAAAGCTGCATCATCAGATCCGCCTCGTTCCCCTTGAAGGGATTGACCACCGCGCCGGGGAAGAAGTCGAAGGGTGAGGTGCGGACGGCGCGCGAGCCGAGGTGGTATTCGAGACCGCCGCCGAGGGCGCGAACCAGCGCCAGGATCAGGGCGGAATCCAGATCGTGGACCGGCTTGGAGCGGCCCAGAAAAGCGTCCTTCTGCGCATCGCCGGTCAGCGCCAGCACGTTCTCCACGCCCAGATGCGCGAGCGAGTGAAGGCGTGCCTCGATAAGCGAGCGGTTGCCGTCCTTGCCGCTGAGGTGCGCGATGGGCGTGAGATCCAGCGCGAGGCACCGGGCGGCGAACGCCTCGGGTGGGAGGGCCGGGTTGCCGCCGGGAAGATCGGTGAGGCTGATCACCTCTACCGGGCCACGCTCATGGGCCGCGTCGCGCACGAAGGCCTCGGCCTCGGGGACGGTGTGGTCGCGGCCCAGCACGAGCTCGGCGGAACAAACGAACTCGCGTCGGGCGAGAGCGGCTTTGAGGAAGTTGTCAGGCATAGGCAGCCTGTCACTCCAGCGCGGGATTCATCATATCATTATGGGGAACCGGGTGCGGTCATCCTTATGACACGTCGAGAACGTCTGCTCGCGTCGCTCAATCATCGGGAGCCCGACCGGGTCCCGATTGACCTGGGCGGGACGGGCGTCAGCGGAATTCACGCCAGCGTGGTGGCCGCGTTGCGCGATCGCTATGGTCTGGAGAAGCGGCCGGTCAAGGTCCACGAGCCGTACCAGATGCTGGGAATGGTGGAAGAGGACCTGGCGGATGCCATGGGTCTGGACGTGGCGGGTATCGCGGCGCCGAAGACGCTGTTCGGATTCCCGGCGTGCGACTGGAAGCCTTTCCGGCTGTGGGATCGGGACCTGCTGGTGCCCGCCCGCTTCGAAACCACGGTCGACGCCAACGGCGATCTGCTGATCTACCCCGAGGGCGACCGGTCGGTTGCGGCCAGCGGCCGCATGCCCAGGGACGGCTACTTTTTCGACAGCATCATCCGGCAGGAGCCGATCGACGAGGAACGGCTCGATCCGGCGGACAATCTCGAAGAGTTCGGCCCGATCGGCGAGGACGATCTGGCGCACTATCGCCGCGCGGCCGAGGCTGGCTGCGGCGGGCGCGGTGCGATCGCGAGCCTGCCGGGAACCGCGCTGGGCGACATCGCGCTGGTGCCCGCTCCGTTTCTCAAGCATCCCAAGGGCATTCGGGACGTAACGGAGTGGTACGTTTCCACGCGCTCGCGCCGCGACTACATTCACAGTATCTTCGCGAAGCAGGTGGAATACGCGCTCGCGAACCTGGCGCGGATACACGAAGCCGTGGGCGACGACGCTTTCGACGCTGTGTTCACCTGCGGCACCGATTTCGGCACGCAGACCTCGTCGTTCTGTTCCGCGGCGACGTTCAACGAGCTGTGGCTGCCCTACTACCGCGAGATCAACGGCTGGATTCACAAGCACACGCGGTGGAAGACGTTCAAGCATAGCTGCGGGGCGGTGGGGAAATTCATCCCGTCGTTCATCGAGGCGGGCTTCGACATTCTGAACCCGGTGCAGTGTTCGGCCACGGGCATGGAGCCGCGGCGCCTGAAGAACGAATTCGGCGCGGCCATCGTGTTCTGGGGCGGCGGTGTGGATACGCAGAAGACGCTCCCGTTCGGAACGCCGGAAGACGTGCGGCGCGAAGTTCTGGAGCGGTGCGAGATCTTCGCTCCGGGCGGCGGTTTCGTCTTCAACACCATCCATAACGTGCAGGCCGGGACGCCGGTGGCCAACGTTGTGGCCATGCTGGACGCGGTCCGCGAATTCAACGGGAGGAACTGAGGTATGACGCGGCGGACGCTTCTGGGCTGGGCGGCGGGCGCGATGGCGGTTGGCGGCGCGCGCGATTCGCTGGCAGGCCAAGCGGCGCCGCAACTCGGTCGCTGGCTCGATGACGAGCATGGACTGCCGTGCTATCGGTACCTGGGCCCGCTGTCGTTTCGCACCGCGATGAAGAACGGCCAGCCGGCCCGCTTGCCGGACGATCCGTTTTTCCTTCTGGGGAATTATCGGCTGACGCTGTTCGTCCACGCCAGCGGGCGGTACCAGCTCATCACGGGCGAGCGCGCGTGGGCGCGAATGAATCGCGGGGACGCGCCTGGGACCGGGGCGAACGCGGCGGCGGTTGTCGTGGACGGCGTGCGGCACGAGTTGGTGGGACTGGACCAGCCGGCGGCCGTGGGGGCGGAGAAGCTTTTCGGCGTCGGCTTTGCGCGCTACGAATATCGGCTGGGGCCGTCGCTAACGGTCACTCGGACCCTTTCGGTTATGCCGTCTTTGAAGCCGGGGGACGGGACGTCGGCATTTCTGGTTACGGTCCGGCTGCGCAACACGGGCGCGAGCGCGCTCAAGCTGTCGTACAGCGAGAGCGTGCGGGCCAACTACGAGCCCATCCTGATGGAAGGCGCCGAGGAGCGGCGGCTGGTGAAGTACACGCAGGAGGTGACGCAAGCGGCAGGGATCGTACGGGCGGAGACGAGAGCGCATGGCCGGCGGCCGCTTTCGTTTGCTCCGCGGGGGCAGATGTCTCGCCTCGATGGCGCGCCTCCGGTGCTGTTCATGAAGGCTGGCTCGCCGATGAACCCTTCTTCGGACAAGGACCAGCTCGCGTTGCATTGCGATCTCGAAGTAGAGCCGAACGCCGCGCGAGAGATCAACTTCGTAGTGGGCTACTCGCACGATCCGGGGACGGCGCCGATCGAGGCGCTGGCCACGAGGCTGCTCGCAGGCGGCGACTTCGGCGCTGAGTGGCAGAAGGCGATCCCGGCCTTTGCCGACGAGCCGGACGCCGAGCTGCGGCGTGAGATGCGCTGGGACGCCGCGGTGCTCGAGGCGATGGCCACGTACAAGGAGTATTACGACGAGACACTGGTGCCGCAGGGCACCGTGTACGACTACATGTGGGGCCAGATGCTGAGCAACCGCGACTTTGCTCAGCACGCGCTGCCGCTGTGCCACACCAACCCGGCGTTGGCGCGGTCGGTGCTGCGGTTCATCATGAAGCGCATGGTGCCGGATGGGGAGATCAAGCTCAGCGACGAAGCATACGGTTGGGCGGCACATGGGCCGATGCTGACCAGCGACCAGCAGCTCTACTTCTTTATGCTGCTGGCGGAGTATCTGCGCGCGACCGGCGATCAGTCGCTGCTGAACGAAGAGATCGCCTACTATCCGCTGGAGTGCGGAGGCAAAGGAAGCGGGCTCGATCACGTGCGGCGGGCGTTCCTGTTTCTGCGGGACCGCATCGCGACCGGACCACACGGCCTGGTGCGGCTGTGGAACTCCGACTGGAACGACATGTTCTACTGGTGGCCCAACCCGATCGCTTACAACGTGATGTTCTCCAACGCGGAGTCGCACATGAACTCGGCGATGGCGGTGGCAATCCTGGGCGACCTGGCGTCCGTGCTGCCGCAGGGGGACGAGATCACCGCCGCGGTGCGCGGATACCGCGGAGAGATTCTGAGTGCGTACCTGCGGGATTGGGGCTCGCACGCGTTTCCGCGGCGCGCTTACCTGGGTGGCGACCAGGCGTACGGCGACGGCGATATGTGGCTCGAGCCGCAGGGATTCACGCTGCTGATTCCGGAGCTGGACCGGGAGCGGAAGGGGCGTTTGTGGAGCGAGATCCAACGGCGCCTGCTGCCCGGTGAGGCGATGGGTGCGCGGCAGATCGAGAAGCCCGTGTCGAAGACCGCCACCGAGGCGGGCTCGCGCGAGAACGGCGGCTTCTGGTATGCACTGAACGGGCCGCTGATCCTGGGCGTTGCGACTTTCGACCGCGAGGCGGCGGGCGAGCTTTTGAAGAAGATGACTTTCGCGAATTACGCGCGCCGTTTTCCCGAGTATTGGACCGGCCAGTGGGCGGCGTCCGACAGCCTCGATTCGTCGCTGCTGCCGTCGGAGGGGTTGTCGGGCAACTGGATCTATTGCGCCCACGCGCACGCCTGGCCGCTCTACTGCTACCTGCGGCTGAAGGAGCGGGGATGAAGACGTCGTGGGGCGGCCGCGCACCGGTGAGGCGCGCCACCGTGACCAGCACGCAGGGCGCGTGCGAAGATGGTTCCTCGGGAATAGCGGCCTGTGGCTGTAGCATCGACGGGCGACGAGCGAAGGGCGACGATGCGTTCTCGCACAGGAGGTTTGCATGAGTGACTTCGGCGGACTTTACGACGCGATCTTGAATGGCGATCAGAAGACTTCGGTCGCGCTGACGCGGCAGGCGCTGGAAGAGGGCGTGGAGCCGTTGGACTTGATCCATCGCTACATGATTCCGGCGATGGACGAGGCGGGGAAGCGGTTCGAGTGCGAAGACTTCTTCGTGCCGGAGCTGCTGCTGGCGGCGCGCGCCATGAAGGGTGCGCTGGAGCTGTTGCGGCCGCGGCTGGCCGCGAGCGGCGCCGAGCCCGCCGGACGCGTGGTGATCGGCACCGTGAAAGGCGACCTGCACGACATCGGCAAGAACCTCGTCTCCTCGATGCTCGAGGGCGGCGGATTCGAGGTGACCGACCTGGGAGCGGACGTGTCGCCCGAGAGATTCGTCGAGGCCGTCCGCAAGACCGGCGCGCAAATCGTCTGCCTGTCCGCGCTGCTGACGGTGACCATGCCGTCGATGAAGACCACCATCGAGGCGTTTCGACAGGCCGGGATCCGCGACCAGGTCAAGGTGCTGATCGGCGGCGCGCCAGTGACGGAGCAGTACGCGCGCGAGATCGGCGCCGATGGGTACGGCGGGAACGCAAACGTCGCGGTGGCGCTGGCGCGACAGATTGTGGCGGCGTCATGAAGCAACTACAGAAGTGGCTGTCTGCCGGGCCGCTGGTTACCGACGGCGCCTGGGGCACGGAGTTGCAGAACCGCGGACTGGCGGCCGGTGAGGTGCCCGATTCGTGGAACCTCGCGCACCCGGAGCGGGTCGAGCAGGTCGGCGCGGCGTACCGCGAGGCGGGCAGCCGCGTGATTCTCACCAACACCTTCCGCTCGAATCCCATCGCGCTGGCGGGCTCGGGACTCGAAGGCGAGACCGAGGCTCTGAATCGCGCCGGGGTCGCCATCAGCAGGAAGGCGGCGGCCGGACAGGCGCTGGTATTCGCTTCCATCGGTCCCACGGGAAAGCTGCTTGTGACGGGCGACGTCACGCCGGAGCAGGTGCGCGACGCGTTCGCACGCCAGGCCGGCGCGCTGGCCGAGGCCGGCGCCGACGCCTTGCTGATCGAGACCATGAGCGACGTCGAAGAGGCGCGGCTGGCGCTGGCCGCGGCCCGCGAAACCGGGCTTCCGGTGATCGTGTCCTTCTCGTTCGACAGCGGCCGTAAACAGGACCGCACGATGACGGGCGCGACCCCGGAGCAGGCGGCGCGCATGGCCGAAGAAGGTGGCGCCGACGCCGTAGGCGCCAATTGCGGAGCAGGCCCGGCAGCGTTTGCGGAGATCTGCCGGCGCCTGCGCGCGGCATGCGATCTGCCGGTGTGGCTGAAGCCCAACGCCGGGCTGCCGGGGGTCTCTACCGTCGCCCGACGCGTTCGCAACGAGCGCGGTGGAGCTGCTGGGCGCGGGGGCGTCCTTTATCGGCGGCTGTTGCGGCACGAGCCCGGATTTCATCCGCGCGCTGGCGAAGCGGGCCGGAGCATGCGTTTCAAGCTGATCGGCTGCGAGGTTCTTTATCGCGAACTGTGCGATGCGGTGGCGAGAGCGCCGCACGAGATCGACGTCGAGTTTCTGTCCAAGGGGTTGCACGATCGCGGAGGCGCCGGCATGCGCGCGGAGTTGCAGCGGAGGATCGACGCGGTGGACGCGAGCGCGTACTCGGCGGTGCTGCTCGGTTATGCGCTCTGCGGCAACGGCCTCGCACGGCCTGGTGGCGCGGTCGATTCCGCTGGTGGCGCCGCGCGCACACGACTGCATCGCGTTGCTGCTGGGCAGCCGGCGACGCTACCAGGAGTATTTCGACGCGCACCCGGGCGTCTACTACCGCTCCACCGGGTGGCTGGAACGCGGGGCAACGCTCGAGCAACTGGCGCAATTGCGGACCGGTGTGGGCTATGAGCTCGAGGAACTCGTTCGCAAGTACGGCGAAGAGAACGGGCGCTATCTCTTCGACGAGCTCAACCGATACCAGCAAGCCTACACGCAACTGACCTACATCGAGACGGGACTTGAGCCGGACGCGAGCTTCGAGCAGCAGGCGCGGCGCGAGGCGCGGGAGCGGGGCTGGTCGTTCGAGAAGATCTCGGGGAGCCTCAGGCTCTTTCGCGCTCTGGTCGCGGGCGAGTGGAACGCCGGGGAGTTTCTGGTTGTCGAGCCGGGATGGCGCATCGCGGCCTGCTACGACGACGCCATCATCCGCGCCGAGAGGGACGTAGCATGACCGGGAAAGAACGGGTGCTCGCGGCGTTGTCCGGCGCGGTGACCGATCGCCTGCCGCTGATGCCGATCACGATGATGTTCGCCGCGGACACCGCCGGCATTCGCTACCGCGACTACGTCACCGATCACACGCGGCTGGTCGAGGCGCAACTGCGCACGGTGGAAGAGTACGGCTTCGACTACGTCTCGGCGATCTCCGACCCTGCGCGCGAAGCGACTGACCTCGGGGCGGAGGTGAAGTTCTTCGACGATCAGCCGCCGGCCATTGTCGAGAGCCAGGCGCTGCTGGCCGACAAGGGACGCTTGCGCACGCTGCGACTTCCGGACCTCGCCGCGCCGGGACGCATGCGAGACCGCATCGAGGGCATCGCGTTGTTAGCCGACCGCGCCGGTGCAGACAAGATCGTCGAGGGCTGGGTGGAAGGCCCCTGCGCCATGGCCGCCGATCTGCGGGGTCTCAACACGCTAATGCTCGATTTCTACGACGATCCGGGGTTCGTCGAGAACCTGTTCGCATTCGTCGTGGCCATGGAGACGGAGTTCGCGCGCGCCCAGGTTGCGGCCGGCGCGAGCCTTATTGGAATCGGCGATGCGGCGGCGTCGTTGATCGGTCCGCGGTTCTACGAGCAGTTCGTGTTTGAGCAGGAACGCAAGCTGGTGGGGGCGATCCGCGGCATGGGCTGCCTGGTGCGGCTGCACATCTGCGGCAACACCCGCAGAATCCTGCGCGGGATGGGCCAAACCGGAGCGGACATCGTGGACCTCGATTTTCTGGCGCCGCTCGATGAAGCCAGGGCGGCGATGGGCCCCGGGCAGATGCTGCTGGGCAACATCGATCCGGTGCGCGTGCTGCGCGACGGCTCGCCGGAATCGATCGAGGCCGCGTTGGCGGAGTGCCATCGTCAGGCGGGAGCGCGATACATCGTCGGTGCCGGCTGCGAAATCCCGCGCGGAACGCCCCGCGAGAACGTTCTGACGATGACGCGCTACGCCCAAACGCGCCATGCCTGAACGAATCCGGCTGGAACCATCGCGGTCCGAAGACCTGCGCGATCTGCTTTTCGAGCGCGGGGTCGAGTTTCCCTGCGGCGGCGACTCTCTGTGCGGCGGATGCAAGATTCGGGTGGTCGAAGGCGATGTCCCAATTACGGCCGAAATGCGCGCCGTGCTCTCCGCAGAAGAACTGGCGGACGGCTGGAGGTTGGCCTGCCGCGCCGAGGCGAGCGGGCCGGTCGTGGTCGAGATCGACCAGTGGTCGGTTCACGTTCTGACCGACGAAACCAGGCTGGCGCTGGAGCCGGGCGAGGGCCTCGGCATCGCGATCGATCTGGGGACCACGACGCTGGTGGCCCAACTGGTGGACTTGGCGAGCGGCGAGATCCTCGCGGTCGAAACGGCGCTCAATCCGCAGGGCCGCTACGGGGCCGACGTGATGAGCCGCGTTCAGTTTGAGCTGGAGCAGCCGGGCGCGCTGCGGCAGCTTATACGCAAGTCACTGGGCGCGATGGTGGCGAGCCTGCCCGGCGGCCGCGCGCTACGCGAGGTTCTGATTGCGGGCAATACGGTGATGCACCACCTGTTCTGCGGCGAGAACGTGGAGCCGCTGTCGCACGTCCCGTTCCGTTCCCCGGCGCTGGCCGCCCGCCGTTTCGAAGCGCACGACCTGGAGTGGCGCGTGGCGAGCGAGCTGGGAGTCCGGTTCCTGCCGTGCGTCGGAGGATTCGTGGGCAGCGACCTGCTGGCGGGGCTTGTGGCGACCGGTATGGGCGAGTCGGACGCGCCGCTGGCGCTGCTTGACCTGGGAACCAACGGCGAGATCGCGGTCGGCTGCCGGGATTGGATCCGATGCGCATCGACGGCCGCGGGCCCGGCGTTCGAGGGCGGGCGCATTCGCGACGGGATGCGAGCCGGTATGGGTGCGATCGATCGCGTCGCACGCGAAGGAGGCGGCCTGCAGTGTCACGTGATCGGCGGCGGCGAGGCGCGCGGCATCTGCGGCAGCGGATTGGTGGACGCAGCCGCGGCCGCGCTCGACCTCGGCTGGGTCAATGAACGCGGACGGCTGACCGGAGGGCGCGCGACGATCGCCCTGGACGGCGTCGGGCTGGTGCAATCCGACATTCGCGAGTTGCAGCTCGCCAAGGGCGCGATCCGTGCGGGGCTCGACATTCTGGTTGGCGAGTGCGGCGGGCATCCCCGATTGCTGCTGGCCGGTGCTTTCGGGAATTACATACGCACCGAGAGCGCGCGGCGCATCGGCCTGGTGCCGGCGGGGGCCGCGGACGTGAAGCCCGCGGGGAACACGGCGCTTCGCGGGACGCGGATGCTGCTGCTCACGCCCTGGCGGCGCGACGCAATCGTCGATGGACTGCTGCGGCGGACGCGCCATGTCGAGCTGGCGGCAATGCCGGAGTTCCAGGAAGCGTTCGTCGAGCGGATGAGACTGGGTTGAGGGTGGGTCGGGCGTCCACGCCGGCAGCGGGTCTCGAGAGGGACTTGCAGAAATCGCTGGGCAAGCTGAAGCATACCCCATGTGGGGCCGTAGACCGTTCATGCGCCGTGTAGGACATGCTTCAGCTTGTCCCTTCCGCGGCGGTCGTGCGATTTCTGCAAGTCCCTCTCGATAGCCGCTTCACGATGCGCCCCCCGGGTGTATGATGAGTCCCATGAAACTGGCAGCCCTGTTTCTCTCATTTGCCGGGATGGCGGTGGTTTCGGCGGCGCAGCAATCGGGACCCCTGTCACGGGTCACGCTGGTGGTTCGCACGACCAAGGCGATCAACTATCGCCACCTGAGTGGCCCCACCAAGATCGACTTCCGCGGCACGGTTCTGCAATCGCAGGCCCGCGGTGAAGCGCGTGTCGAGAGCCGGCGCGGCGCGATCCGCATTCAGGCGCAGTTCGAAAAGCTCGAGCCCGCGTCCCGCTTCGGCTCGGGATTTCTGACCTACGTGCTGTGGGCGATCTCGCCCGAAGGGCGCGCGGACAACCTGGGCGAGCTCATCCTCGACCGCCAGAAGAGCAAGATGGACGTCACCGAGCAGTTGCAGGCCTTCGCGCTCATCGTGACCGCGGAGCCGTACTTCGCGGTGTCGCAGCCGAGCGAGGTGGTGGTGATCGAGAACGTGGTGCGGCCGGATACGGTCGGCGGGGTTGAGGAGATGGACGCCAAGTTCGATCTGCTGGAGCGGGGGCAATACGAGACCACCGTTCAGGCCGGCTACGAGGCTCCGGGCGTCAGCTCGCGGATCCCGCTCAGCCTGCTCGAAGCGCGGAACGCGATGCAGATCGTCAAGGCGGCCGGCGCGGAGCGTTACGCCGCGGAGACATACCAGAAAGCCGCCCAGCTTCTCCAGACGGCCGAGGGCTACCTGACGCAGAAGAGAGAGAAAAAGGCGATTGAGACGGCGGCACGCGAAGTCGTTCAGACGGCTGAAGACGCGCGCACCATCACCATGAAGCGTCGCGCCGAGGAGCGGCTGGCCGAGGAGCGGCAGGCGGCCGCGGATCGGGAAGCAAAGGCCAAGGCGCAGGCCGAGGCATCGGAACGCGCGCGCCTGGAAGCGCAGCTTGCCTCCGAGCGCGCGGCTCGCGAGAAGGCCGAGGCCGACGCAGCCCGCGCGGCCGCCCTGGTGCAGCAGCAGGCGGCGCAGGCGGAAGCGGAGAAAGCGCGTCAGGCCGCCGAGCAGGCAGCCCGGCAGCAGGCCGAGGCGGAAGCGGCCCGCGCCGCCGCGCAGGCGCAGCAGCAGGCAGCTCAGGCCGACGCCGACCGCGCGCGCAAACAGGCCGAAGACGCCGACCGCGCCCGGCTGCAGGCGGAAGCGGAGAGAGGCGACTTGCGCAAACGCCTGCTGGACCAGTTGAACTCGGTCCTGCAGACGCGCGACTCGGCGCGGGGACTGATCGTCAACATGTCCGATGTGCTTTTCGATACCGCCAAGTACACTCTGAGACCGGCGGCGCGCGAGAAGCTAGCCAAGATTTCCGGAATCGTTCTGGCGCACCCCGGATTGAACCTGAAAGTCGAGGGGCACACCGACAGCGTGGGCAGCGAAGAGTACAACCAGTTGCTCTCGGAGCAGCGCGCGTCCTCGGTGCGGGACTTTCTGGTGCAGCAGGGCGTGCCCGATATCTCGGTGACCTCGCGCGGATTCGGCAAGACGCAGCCCGCGGCGACCAACGATACGGCCGAGGGCCGGGCGAAGAACCGCCGCGTCGAGCTGGTGGTTACCGGCGAGGCGATTGGCGGCGCGATGGAAACCGAATCCAAGGTCGAGCCCGCACAACCCTGAGGTGGCTTTGGTGGCGCACGCACTCGCGCCCAATGCCACTTAGTCATCGTGCTCGATTGCTAACCTGTTGATTTTATTGTGGCGCACGCTTCAGCGTGCCGCTGTGGGCTTCAGCCCATGGTCTGGCAGAGCGAGTTGGAACTCGCTCCAGCACGCTAAAGCGCGCGCCACGTCCGAGTCCGTTCCCGCCCTCACTAAGTGGCATTGCGCAGCCGTGCCTGCCGCGTCGAGTCTGGTCTCGACGCGCTGGCGTGCCGACACGGCTAGGCTGGAGCCTGCGCCAGGAAGTAGCTAGCCGCCGCGCGCCACACGCTACAATCGAGATATTCAGGAGGTGGGAGTATGCGACGATACGGCCCCGGAGCCGTTGTCCTTGCGTTGTTGTGCGCCGCCGCGCTGGTTTCCCGTGAGCCGGGCGATGCCGAGCGGCTGCGCCGTGCCTCGCGATCCGAGAAGGTAGGCTGGATCTTCGTCCACCTGGAGGGTTCGCCCGCCGACGTCGGCTACCAGCACGGCTACCTTCTTTCGTCCGAGATCCGGGACGCGCAGGGCGTGATCGGGGTGTTGCTCAAGCACGACACCAACCATGACTGGGAGTTCTTCCGCACCGCCGCGCGCGACATGCTCTGGCCCAAGGTGCCCGCCGAATACCGCGAGGAGTTGCAGGGAATGTCCGACGGGCTGGCGGCGCGCGGCGTGAAGCTGGACACGCTCGACCTCACCGTCATGAACGCCTGGATGGAGCTATCTCCGTACTGGTTCAAATGGCGCCAGACGCAGCAGGGCAAGACCTCGGCGCTGGTCCCGGCCGAGCGTTGCAGCGCCTTCGTCGCCACCGGTTCCTACACCCGCGACGGCCGGCCGGTGCTGGGCCACAACCTGTGGAGCGGCTACGCGGAAGGCTCGCGCTGGAACATCATCTTCGACATACACCCCAAGGACGGCAACCGCATACTGATGGACGGCTTTCCCGGCCTGATCCACAGCGGCTCCGATTTCGGGGTCAACTCCGCCGGGATCATGATCGCCGAGACCACCATCTCGCATTTCTTCGGCTTCGATCCCAACGGCATTCCGGAATTCGTGCGCGCGCGCAAAGCCATGCAGTACTCCTCGTCGATCGACGATTTCGCCCGCATCATGGAGGAAGGGAACAACGGCGGATACGCCAACAACTGGCTGGTGGCCGACCGCAAGACCAAGGAGATCGCGAGCCTGGAACTGGGCCTCAAGAACGTGACCCTGCTGCGGACTAGCGACGGCTACTTCGTGGGCGCCAATTTTCCGGTGAACGAGAAGCTGGCGCGCGAGGAGACGGATTTCCCGATGACGGACAACTCCGAAAGCTCCAACGCGCGCCACGCCCGGTGGGAACAATTGATGGACCAGAGCAAGGGCCAGATCGACGTCATCAAAGGGCAGCAATTGTTGTCGGACCACTACGACATGTTCGAACATAAACCGGACCCGGACGAGCGCACACTGTGCGGGCACATCGACCTCTCGCCGCGCGGCGCCAAGCCGTGGGAGCCGCCTTACGGTCCGGCCGGCACAGCCCAGGCCAAGGTGGTGGACTCGGCCATGGCGGAAGCGATGTCCTTCCGCGCTTCGATGGGCCACCCCTGCGGCATCAGCTTCAAAGCGGCCCGGCACCTGTCCAAGCACCCCGATCTACGCTGGCAGAGCCCTATCCTCCGCGACCTGGATTCGCACTTCTGGGCGGATTTCAAGGCGCTGCCGTAGGACGCTTCAGCCGTGTCGCCCTCCCGGCCGAAACCGAAGACGGCGAAGGGTGGGGCAGGACTCCAGAGGGACTCGCGAAATTAGTCACTCGACCGGCTGGTGGCACCGAACCGCGACCGTCAGGGAGCGGAACGGGCCGCCGATTGACATCTGCTTGAGGGGGTCCACTCGCTCACGCTCGTGGTTCGGTGCAGTGTCGAGGACTTTCGCAAGTCCCTTTCCAGTTCTGCGGCCGGCGTCCACGCCGGACTCAGCCGGACGTGGACGTCCGGCGCAGCTCTGGAGAGCCGCCCACTCCGTGTGCCCGCATCCGGGAAAACTAAGTCGTGGCGACCGGCGCCAGCAGGCCGAACTGGACGATAGCGCGGCCGCGCCGCCGAGCGCACCGCACCGGACGTGGCGGCAGGAAGCCCCACGCTGGAAACCCCGGGGTTCGCACCCTGGGAAGCGGCGCTGGCCGATAATCGTCTCTGTGGAGGTGCGGAAGTGAAACTTGTAGCCATCCTGCTCACCACTGTCGCGCTGCACGCCGGCGAACAACTGCCCACGGGCAAGCAGATCACGCCGACGGCCGCGAAGGGCTCCGTATTCGAATCCCTCAATCCGGATCTGCGGCCCCCCTTCTCGAAGTTCGTCGCCGATCATGCGGTGACCACGGCAACGAGTCCCGACGGGAACACACTGCTCATCCTGACCAGCGGGTACAACCGCAACCGGGACGCGAAGGGACGGCCGGTGGCTTCCGCCTCCAACGAGTACGTCTTCGTCTACGACATCTCCACCGGTTCTCCGGCGAAACGCCAGGTCCTACAGGTTCCCAACACGTTCGTGGGCCTGGCCTGGAACCCGAAGGGCGATGAGTTCTACGTTTCCGGCGGAGTCGACGACAACGTGCATGTCTTCGTGAAGGGACCGTCCGGCTGGTCGGAAGCGGCGCCGCCGATCGCGCTAGGCCATCCCTCCAAGGTCTACGGCCTGGTGCCGCCCGCCTCGGCGGGCTTGGCTGTCAACAGCGCCGGCAGTCGCTTAGTAGTCGCCAATTACGAGAGCGACTCGATCGGCATCGTGGATATTCCGGCGCGAACGAAGATTGCGGAACTGGATTTGCGCCCGGGCAAGAACGATCCCACCCGGCACGGCATTGCGGGTGGCGAGTACCCGTTTTGGGTGGCCATCAAAGGCAACGGCAAGGTCTACGTGTCCAGCATTCGAGACCGGGAAATTGTGACTGTGGACATCTCGGGTTCCGCTCCCAGGATCGTCGGGCGCGTTCCCGTGAACGGCCAGCCCAACAAGATGGTCCTGAACAAGGCGCAGACGCTGCTCTACGTGGCTTTGGACGCCACCGACCAAGTGGCCCTCATCGATACCGCCAACGACCGGGTCAAGGCGTACATCGATGTGACCGGGCCCGCGGCCACGTTTGAAAACCGCGCGGGCCTCAAGGGAAGCAATCCGAACAGCCTGGCGTTGTCGCCAGACGAGCGGACGCTGTATGTGACCAACGGAGGCACGAACTCGGTCGCGGTGGTGGAATTGAGCGGCGAGGGAAGCGCCGGGAGCGTGGCTGGTTTGATTCCGACCGGCTGGTACCCGGAGTCCGTCAGCTTGAACCGGCAGGGATCGATCCTTTATGTGGTGAATGGAAAGAGTAACGCCGGGCCCAACCCCGGCGGCTGCCGGAATCCGGTGGCGACCCCGCCTTGCCCCGCCGCCAATCAATACGTATGGCAGCTCACCAAAGCCGGCTTCCTGACGATTCCGGTGCCGTCCGGCGAGGAACTGCGCCGCCTGACGGAGCAGGTTGCCACGAACAACAACTTCCAGGCAATACGAGAGGCCGACGGCGTGCTCACCTCTCTCCGTGGCAAAATCGAGCACGTCATCTACGTAGTGAAAGAGAATCGAACCTACGACCAGGTGTTGGGCGACCTGGACCGCGGCAACGGCGATCCGGCTCTCGCGCTTTTTCCGGAACCACTGACGCCGAACTTCCACCGGCTTGCCCGCCAGTTCGTCACGCTCGACAATTTCTACGACAGCGGCGAAGTGAGCGGCGACGGATGGAACTGGTCCACCTCGGCGCGGACGGCCGATTCGGTCGAGAAGACGGAGCCGGTCAATTACGCCGGCCGCGGCCTGGACTACGACTATGAGGGCACCAACCGCGAAGTAAACGTCGGGCTCGCTACCACCGCCGCGCGCACGGCCGCGAATCCCGCTCAGCCCGATGACCCGGATCTGCTGCCCGGAACCGCGGACGTGTCCGCTCCGGACGGCCCCGGCGGCGAAGCCGGAACGGGCTACCTGTGGGATGCGGCGCTGCGGGCCCATCGCAGCGTGCGGAATTACGGCTTCTTCCTCGATCTGGCGCGCTATTCGGTGCCGGCAGGGAACGCTGCCTACCTGTCGCCGCTTCTGCGCGACCCGTTCGCTCCGGACGGCGCGCCCTTCACGCCGGAGGCCACTGGCAATCCGGTGCAGGTCGCGTTCGCCACCAAAGCCGCGCTCCTCAACGCCACCGATCCATACTTCCGTGGCTTCGACAACAACTTCCCCGATTTTTGGCGCTTCAAGGAATGGGAGAGGGAATTCGATCGCTACGTGGCGAACGGAGAGATGCCCAGTCTCGAGCTGGTTCGCTTCATGCACGATCATTTTGGCGACTTCGGCACGGCGATCGATGGAGTCAACACGGTGGAAACGCAGATGGCCGACAACGATTACGCGGTGGCGCGTCTGGTCGAGCGGGTTGCGAGCAGCCGGTACCGGGACAACACGGTCATCTTCGTCATCGAGGACGACGCCCAGGACGGACCGGATCATGTCGACGCGCACCGCAGCAACGCCTTCGTCGTGGGAGCGTACGTCAAGCAGGGCGCCGTGGTATCGACCCGCTACACCACGGTAAGTGTCCTGCGGACTATCGAAGACCTGCTCGGCCTGGAGCCTCTGAGCCTCAACGACGGGCTGACCCCTCCTATGTCCGACGTGTTTCAGCCGCAGCTGAGACCTTGGACCTACTCGGCGCTGGTTCCCCAGATTCTGCGGACGACCGCGCTGCCTCTTCCCGAGCCCGTCGTGACCGGCTCGCTCCCCAACCCGGGGCACGACGCCGCGTACTGGCAGTCGAAGACCGTGGGTCTCGATTTCACCGAGGCGGACAACCTCGACACGCCGCGCTTCAACCGCATTCTGTGGGAGGGGATGATGGGCCAAGCGCCGTACCCTGTCAAACGCACCGGCGCCAACTTGCGGGACGACCGGAAAGCGCTTCTAGAGAAGAGCCGGGTGGAGCCGCAGCGGGACAGGTGACGTGGGTTCCTCGCAACCCTATGACGCCACAGTGGAGGGGCGTGGCGGCTGCCTGCGGTGAAGAGCGGCGCCGGCCGCTGGGATGGGTGGGCCGGGCCGGAACATTAACGAACCTTCATTTGCAACCGGCAGCCCTACCTCCTTTATACTTGTACAAATACTCGTGACGCCCGAAACGGCGGAACCATACCCACGCATATGGTGCGATGCGGGTATTCAGACTTTCGAGTTTGAGGACACTCTGTGAGCATCAGCCAACTCGCCCGCTCCATAGCCGAATCGCCCACCCTGAAGCTGAATGAGACCGCAGCGCATTCTCAGGGACAAGGGCGAACCTGTCATCCACCTGGGTGGCGGCGAACCGAAGAGCCGCGCACCCGTCGACGCCATCATTAATTGCACGGCCCTGCTGAATACGGGCGAGGTCCGGTACACGCCGCCCGACGGCATCCCGGCTCTGAAGAAGGCCATCATCCGCTACACCGAAGAGCACTACAACAAGTGCTTCGGCCCGGCCAATGTCATCGCCTCGAACGGCGCCAAGCAGTCCATCATGGTGGCCCTGTACACCATCCTCGAACCCAAGGACGAAGTGATCTTCCCGGCGCCCTATTGGGTCTCGCTACCCGGAGATGGTTAAGCTGGCCGGCGGCGTGCCGGTTCCGGTAGTCCCGGAGGACGGCTCTTTCTGCCCGACGATCGAAGAGATCGCCGCCGCGGTCGGGTCCTACACCAAGGCCATCATCCTCAACAGCCCAACAATCCCTCGCGGCGTGGTCTACTCCGAGGAGTTCGTCGCGGAGGTGGTCGACCTGTGCGAGAAGAAGGACATCTTCCTCATCATGGACGACACCTACAACCGCCTGATCTTCGACGGCCGCACGCCCACCAACTGCCTACAGCTACGCCAAGGACCACTCCAAGAGCTCGAAGCTGATCGTGGTCAACTGCGTCTCGAAGATGTACGCCATGACCGGCTTCCGCATCGGCTGGGCGGTTTCGGACAACGAGGAAGTGATCCGCGCGATGTCGAACATCCAGTCGCAGCAGACCTCGGGTCCCTCGGCGCCGGCGCAGTGGGCCGCGGCGGGCGCGCTCAACGGCGTGCAGTCCTCCATCGACAGCCTGCGCATGACGCTCGAGAACAACCGCAACATCCTGGTGGAGCGGCTGCGGGCCTTCACGGGCATCCAGGTCACCAAGCCGGACGGCACCTTCTACACCTTCCCGGACTTCAGCGCCTATCAGAAGGATTCCCAGAAGCTGGCGCGCTTCCTGCTCGACAAGGTTCGCGTGGTCACCGTGCCCGGCAAGGAGTTCGGCATGGAAGGCCACCTGCGGATCAGCTTCTGCGGCACCGTCAAGGAGATCACCGAAGGCGTCGAGCGCATCAAGTGGGCGCTCGACCCGAACTCGCCCAACGAACTCTACCTCGGCGACCGCAAGCTGGTGAGGGATTGGCTATGAACATCTACCAGGACATCCCCTCCCCGGCGCAGGACATCGCGGCGCAGAACGCCAGCGCTTTCGGCCTGCAGAACCACGGTCTGACCAACCTGCACCGTGTCTACTGGAACCTGACCAGCGCCCGCGCTGTACGAAGAAGCGGTCTTCCGCGGCGAGGGCAGCATCGCGCACCTGGGGCCGTTCGTGGTGAACACCGGCAAGCACACCGCCCGCGCTGCGGCGGACAAGTTTATCGTTCGCGAGCAGACCACCGAGGACCAGGTCTGGTGGGGCCAGTACAACCGCCCCTTCAACCCCGAGAAATTCAGCGCGCTGCTGACGCGCATGCAGGGCTACCTGCAAGGCCGCGACGTGTTCGTGCAGGATCTGTACGCGGGCGCCGACAGCGAAGCGCGCCTTCCCATCCGCATCATCACGGAGAAGGCCTGGCACAGCCTCTTCGCGCGCACCATGTTCTCCAAGCCGCAAACGCTCGAGGACATGAAGCACCACGTTCCTGAGTTCACCATCATCTGCGCGCCCGGCTTCAACGGCATCGCCGCATCGTCGACGCCACCCGCAGCGAGACGTTCATCATCGCCAACTTCGCCGAGCGCATGGCCATCATCGGCGGCTCGGCTTACGGCGGCGAGATCAAGAAGACCATCTTCACGGTGCTGAATTTCCTGCTGCCGCTGGAGGGCATTCTGCCCATGCACTGCTCGGCCAACGTCGGCGACCAGGGCGACGTGGCGATCTTCTTCGGCCTCTCCGGCACCGGCAAGACGACGCTCTCGGCCGAGCCTTCGCGCCACCTGATCGGCGACGACGAGCACGGCTGGAGCGAAAACGGCGTCTTCAACTTCGAGGACGGCTGCTATGCCAAGGTCATCCGCCTGTCCGAGGCCGCCGAGCCGCAGATCTACTCCTGCACCCGCCGCTTCGGCACCATCCTCGAAAACGTGGTCCTTCGACCCGGTCTCCCGCCGGCTCGATCTGAACGACGACCGCATCACCGAGAACACGCGCGGCGGTCTACCCGCTCTCCTACATCGAGAACTACTGGCCGCCCAAGCAGGCCGGCCACCCGAAGAACGTCATCTTCCTGACCTGCGACGCCACCGGCGTGATGCCGCCCATCTCGCGGCTCACTCCGGACCAGGCGATCTACCACTTCATCTCCGGCTACACCAGCAAGATCGCCGGCACCGAGATCGGCCTCGGCATCGAGCCCGAGATCACGTTCAGCGCCTGCTTCGGCGCGGCCTTCATGGTCCACCATCCCTACAAGTACGCCGAGATGCTGAAGTCCAAGGTGCTCAAGCACGGCGCCACCTGCTGGCTGGTCAACACCGGCTGGACCGGCGGCCCGTTCGGCGTCGGCAAGCGCCTCAGCATCCAGCACACCCGCAGGCTGCTGAAGGAAGCGCTCTCCGGAAAGCTGAACGAGGTCGAGTTCCGCAAGGACCCGGTGTTCGGCTTCGAGGTCCCGACGTCGTGCGAAGGCGTGCCGTCCAACATCCTGGACCCCGCCAACACCTGGGGCAGCCGCGAGGAGTACTTCCGGAAGTACGACGCGCTGGCCGCGCGCTTCATCGAGAACTTCAAGCTCTTGAAGGAGGGCTGCCCGCCTCACGTCGAGGAGTCCGGCCCGCGGCGCGTTCACGACTTCGCGGCCGTCAAGTAGGCGTGGCTGGTATATGCACCGCTCCCTTGCGGTCGCGGCTCGGAAACCTGCCTGCTCCCGAGCCGCGACCGCGAGGGAGCGGTGTACCTTACTCTTCCGCTGCCAGGATCGCCTCCACCACGCCCGCGGCGGTGAAGGTGCGCGCCTCCACTGTCACCTGGATCCCGTGCTGGCGGGCGGTGGCGGTGGTGACCGGCCCGATGGTCGCGACGCGCGCGCCCTCGAGCGCCGCGGCGCCGGCAACCTGCATGAAGTTGGTGACGGTCGAGGAACTGGTGAACGTGATCCAGTCCGGCCGCCGTCCTGAGGCGAAGATGCGTTGCGCCTGGGCGTGCGCGTCGGCAGGGATCCCGGTGCGGTAGGCTTCCACCACGTCCACCGTCGCGCCTCGGCGGCGCAGTTCGGCCGGGACCACGTCGCGCGCCACCGCCGCGCGCGGGAGCAGCACGCGCTTGCCCTCCAAACCGTGGCCCTCGAAGGCCGCAACCAGGCTCTCGGCCACGTACTCGCCCGGCATCAGCGTCGACCTTGAATCCGGCGTTCTCGGCCTCGGTGCGGGTGGCCGGGCCGATGGCGCAGATCTTGGCGCGGACCGCGTCGATATTGAGGCCCGCCAGCGCCAGGCGTTCCAGGAAGAACCGCACGCCGTTGGCGCTGGTGAAGATCAGCCAGTCGTAGGATTCGATGCGCCCGAGCGCCTCGTCGAGAGGTCCGTAGTCGGCGGCGGGCTGGATCTCGATGGTGGGGAACTCGACCACCTCGGCGCCTAGCTTCTCGAGTGCTGCGGCCAGATCGCCGCCCTGGCCGCGCGCGCGTGTGATCACGATGCGCTTACCGGCCAGCACTGTAGACCTCATCGAGAATCTCGCGCGCGCCCGCCTCGAGCAACTGCCGTCCGAGTTCCTCGCCGAGGCGCACGCGCTCCGCGGCCGGACCCGTGGCGTTCTTTCGGATCAGCCGCGTGCCGTCGGGCGAGGCCACGATGGCGACCAGCTCGAGCCGGTCGCCGGCGATCTGGCCATAAGCGCCGATGGGAACCTGGCAGCCCCCGCCCAGCGTCGCGAGAACGGCGCGTTCGGCTTCGACGGTCAGGCGCGCGGCAGCGTCGTCGAGCCGGCCGCAGGAGCGCGCCGAGTCGCCCGCCTCGCGCGTCTCGATGGCCAGCGCTCCCTGGCCCACGGCCGGGCACATCACGTCGATGGGGATGTACTCGGCGATGCGCGCCTCCCAGCCCAGGCGGCGTAAGCCCGCCGCGGCCATTACCAGGGCGTCGTACTGACCTTCGCCCAGCTTCCGCAGCCGCGTATCGACGTTGCCGCGCACGGATTCGATTGCCAGATCGGGCCGCACGGCGCGCAGTTGCGCCACCCTGCGCAGCGAGCTGGTTCCGACCTTCGCGCCTTTGGCAAGTTCATTCAGCTTTGCACCCACCAGGGCGTCGCGCGGGTCTTCTCGCGCCGGAATCGCCGAGATGACCAGGCCTCCCGGCAATTCGGTGGGGAGGTCCTTGAGGCTGTGGACCGCCAGATCGATCCGGCTGTCCAGCAACGCCTCCTCGATCTCCTTGGTGAAGAGGCCCTTGGTGCCGACCTTGGCGAGGGGCACGTCGGTGATCTTGTCGCCGGTGGTCTTGATGATTTCGATGCGGCAGGTCTCGCCCAGGGCCTCGAGTTTGCGCTTGACCCAGTTGGCCTGCCAGAGAGCGAGCTGGGAGCCGCGCGAGCCGATGGTCAGCATCGAATCCGATCGTGGCGCAGGCACTCCTGCCTGCCGCCTCGACATTCGTGTCGAGGCATGTCCTGGCGTCGAGACGAGTCTCGACGCGGCAGGCTGAGAGCCTGCGCCACAAGCTCATTCGTCCTCCAGGCGGAAGACCTTGCGGATCGCGTCGATGATGGGCAGTCCCTCGGGCTGGCCCGCCTGCTTGCGCAACTCGCAGATAGGTCCGTGGGCGATCTTGGCGATCAGGCCGCGCGTCAGGGCTTCGAGCGCCTCCTCCTGTTGCGGCGTGAGCGTCCCGAACTTGCCGCGCAGGCGCGCAATCTCCGCCGAGGCGCATCTGTTCGAGCTGCCCCTGCAGGCTGACGATGGTAGGGACCACCTCGCGCGCCTTCAGGCGCGCCATCATCCGCTCGACTTCGGCTTCGATAATCTCCTCGGCCAGCTCGGCCCGCTTCTGCCGCTCGCCGATGTTGGCCGCCACCACGCGCTGCAAGTCGTCGATGTCGTAGAGGAAGACGTTGTCGATCTCGTTGACCGCCGGCTCGATGTTGCGCGGGCACGGCGATATCGATGAGGAACATGGGCCGGTTGCGGCGCGCCTCGATGATACGGCGCAAGTCGGCCTTCTTCAGAATGTAGTGCGGCGCGGCGCTGGAGGTGATCACGATGTCCATCTGCGGCAGAGGGAACAGGAACCGGTCGTACTCGACGATGGTCCCCTGGAACAGGCCGGCCAGCTCGCGCGCGCGTTCGTAAGTGCGGTTGGTGACGAAGATGTCGGTGGCGCCGGAACGGTGCAGGTGCTGCGCCGCGAGCTCGGACATCTTTCCGGCCCCGACGATCATGACCGTCTTTCCGGCCAGCGTGCCGAAGATCTCGCGCGCCAGCTCCACCGCGGCGTAGCTGACGGATACCGCGTTCTCGCCGATTCCGGTTTCGGTGCGCACGCGCTTGGCGACGCTGAAGGCTCGCGTCAGGATGGCTTCCAGATAGCTGCTGAGGGCGCCGTGGGCCTTGGCGGCGGCGTAGGCCGCTTTGATCTGGCCCAGGATCTGCGGCTCGCCGATCACCATGGAATCCAGGCTCGCGGCCACGCGGAACAGGTGACGGATGGCCTGCTCGTCGGCGTGGCAGTAGAGATGGGGCGCGATTTCGTCGAGGGGGACCGAGCGGCTCTCGCTCAGAAAACGGTCCACCGCGGGATCGTCGCCGTTGTTTGCGGCCACCACGATTTCGACGCGGTTGCAGGTGGAGAGAATGAGCCCCTCGGAGACGCCTTTGCGGGACGCCAGATCGCGCAGGGCCGAGGCCAGGGCATTCGTCGTCGAAGGCCAGCTTCTCGCGCACCTCGACGGGCGCAGTCCGGTGATTCACTCCCGTGATCAGGAATCTCATCGGCTCAACAGGTTCTTCAGGCCCGTATGCGCGGCCCAGGTGACGGCCGAACAGCCCACCAGGCCCAGCACCATGAGGGCGGCCTTGCGCCCTCTCCATCCCGCCGTGACGCGGAAGAACACGATCACCAGGTACAGTCCCCAGGTCAGAAGCGAGATGATGATACGCGGATCGCGGATCCAGCGCGTGCCCGATTCGATCGAGGCCCAGGTCGAGCCCGCGATCACGGCCAGCGTGATGAAGACGAAGCCGATCGAGAGCGCGCGCGACATCAACGTGTCCAGCGTTCCGAGCGGGGGCAGGGTGCCGCCCGTCTTCTTGGTCTTCAGTTGTCGCTCGCGGAGCAGATAGAGAATGGAGGTGACCGCGGTCAGCAGCAAGGCAGCGTAGCCCACCAGCACCAGCACGACGTGAACCAGCAGCCAGGCGCTACGGAGGCGCGGATCGCTCCAGGAGGCGATCGGAGTTCCCAGCTCGCCCACCAGCGTCAGCACGAACACCAGCGGAAAGACGAACACGGCCAGGCTTTCGTAGCCGTAGCGCCAGTAAATGAAGAGAAACAGCAGTGCGAAGAGCAGTCCGCACAGCGAGGCCGACTGGAAGAAGTCGTTGGCCGGCAGGCGCCCGGTTGCGGCGGTCTGCTCGACGATCGATACGATATGGATGACGACGCCGGTGTAGAAAGCGGATATGGCGACGCGGAAGACCCGGTCGCGCCGGCGGTTTATCAGGGTGAGCAGCACATGCAGGAGTCCGAGCGAGTACAGCACGGCCGCGACGCGCAGCCACATGATGCTCATCTCGTTCATAACAGGAAGCCCCCGAGTGCGGCCTAGATTCCCAGTATAGCGCGCGGGCTTGCTCGGGCATCCAGTCTAAGTGTAAGGATCTTAAGGGAGGGCGGCCTTCAGAACTCGACCCGCTTCTGCGCATGCCGGCGGAGATACCAGCAGGGCGTGCAGCCGAGATGCGGGAACAGCGACTGGACGCAGGTCTGGTTCTGGGGAGGGTCGAAGGTGTACTGGACGCGGTTGTTCTTCTCCGGGATGGCGTAGGACCGGCGTACTTGCACCACCCCGAACTGTTCGCGGTGGTTGGGAATCCGGTAGCGGACCGAGAGGTAGTCGCCGGCATACAGGGCGCAGAGCGCGGCAACCAGAGCGAGGAGGATGCGCGTGATCAAGGGGCAACCCTAACGCCGGAGCACCGAACCGCGAGCGTGAGCGAGCGGACCGCTCCCTGACGGTCGCGGTTCGGTGGAGGCGAACTAGTTGACAAAGCCGATCTCGCGCAGGCGGGCGGAGAGCCGCTGCGGGTCGAAATCCGAGATGCCCGCTTTCTCGCGTCCATTCTCGATGGCGACGGCGTAGGGAGTCGCGGTGAAGGGGAAGGCCTTCTTCAGCGGCGCCAGATCGTTCGAGATCTGCCCGCGCAGGCCGGTGCTGTCCATAAAGTACCGCGCGAACTGCGGGTCTTCGGTTGGCACTCCGACGACCTTCACGCCGCGCCAGGAGTACTTCGACATCTCGCGGGCGGCGTCATTGCAGTGCATACACTCGGGATCGAAGAAGAAAATCAGGAAACGGCCCTCGCGCAGCGCCACCGGCCGGCCGGCAACGGCGATGGATGGCGGAGCCTGCGCCGACGTCTGCAGCCTCGCGTTGACGCCGTAGGAAACCGCGGCGAACACGGCGACCCCCATCAGCACCCGCAGGGCGGTGCGCAGGTCCGACGAGCGCCGTCCCCACCAGCCCGCGACCACGGCCAGCGCCAGCATGGCTCCGTCGCCCACGAAGAACATGGGACCGACGGCGCGCCTCACCCACGGAAAGCAGTTGCAGTCGTCGCCGCGCAGATGGTTGTAGTGGTACCCGATGTACACCATGAACGCCACCAGAAGCACGGCGCTCAGGCAGGCGCCCCAGCGCCGGAACCGCGGCACCACCAGCAGCAGGGCCGTGAAGGTCTCCGCGATACCGAACATGCACGCCGCCAGCAGGCTGAGGTTGGCGGGGACCAGCGCCTGCGCCATCCGCTGGGAGGCCGAGAACGGGTCCGTGATCTTCCATACGCCCGAGACCACGAACAGGAGGGCGAGCAGGAATGCGGCTACCGCGCTCGCGGCGGTCTTCCATCCGGGGAGCTCCCAAGCCGCGGCGGTGGGGCGCCCCGGATGTGCGATACTTTCGTCCATGTTCATCATTCTAGCCCTGTTTATGGCTGGGAACGGCGGGGCAGCTGAGGCGGCGGATCTGGTAATCACCGGCGCGCGCATCTATACACTCGACGCGCGCAGACCCACGGCATCGGCGCTGGCAGCCAGGAACGGGCGCATCGTTTACGTGGGCGACGACGCCGGCGCGCCCATCGGAGGGGCACAAGCGACACATCGACGCGCACGGGGCCACCATCATACCGGGCTTCATCGATTCGCACGTTCATATGCAGGCGCTCGGCGACGAGCTCGAGACCTTCGACCTGCGCAGCGTGAGGAGCGTGGCTGAAGTCGCGGCGGTGGTACGGAACCAGGCGGCGCGGCGCAAACCGGGCGAGTGGATTCGCGGGCGCGGCTGGGACCAGACCAACTGGGGCGGCCGTTTTCCCTCGGCGGACGACCTGGCAGCGGCCGCGCCGGCCAACCCGGTGTATCTGAGCCGGGTGGATGGACATGCGGCCTGGGTCAACCGCCAGGCGCTGGCTCTGGCCGGCATCACCGCGCAGACGCCCGATCCGCCGGGCGGCCGGATTGTCCGCACCGCGGCGGGCGAGCCGACGGGCGTGTTGATCGATGCGGCCACGGCGCTGGTGGAGCGCCGCATTCCGCCGCCAACATCCGCCCAGATCCGTTCCCGCATTGCAGGCGCGGCACGCGAGTGCGCCCGGGTGGGCCTGACCACGGTGCACGACGCCGGCATCACGGCCGCGGAACTTGAGGCCTATCGCGACCTGATCGCGCACCGGGAACTGCCGGTTCGCGTTTACGCCATGATCTGGGGCGCAGGCGACCTGTGGCGCCGGTACCTGGAACGCGGACCCGAGATCGGCGAGCGCCTGACGGTACGGACGATCAAGCTGCTAGCCGATGGCGCGCTGGGCTCGCGCGGCGCGGCGCTCCTGGAACCGTACTCCGACGATCCCGGGAACTCCGGCCTGATGCTGCTGACGCGGGACGAGATTGAACAGGTGGCGCGCGAGGCGAAGGCGCACGGTTTTCAGGTGGCCACGCACGCTATCGGCGATCGCGCCAACCGCACGGTGCTGGAGGCCTATGGCGCGGCGCTCGGAGGCTCGAACGGCCTGCGCTTCCGCGTCGAGCACGCCCAGGTTGTGGCGCCCGCGGATTTCGAACTGTTCCGGAAGTTCTCGATAGTCGCGTCCGTCCAGTCCACGCACGCTACCAGCGATATGCGCTGGGCGGAGGCGCGGCTAGGGCCCGAGCGGGTGAAGGGCGCGTACGCCTGGCGGCGGTTCCTGGACCTGGGAGTCCCGGTAGCGAACGGCTCGGATTTCCCGGTAGAGAGTCCCAATCCGCTGCTCGGCTTTTATGCCGCCGTCACGCGGCAGGACCGGAACGGCGAGCCGGCGGCGGGCTGGTTTCCGGATCAGCGGATGACGCGCGAGGAAGCGCTTCGAAGCTGGACGCTGGGAGGCGCCTACGCGGCGTTCGAGGAGGACAGCAAGGGTTCGCTTGCCGAGGGCAAGCTGGCGGATTTCGTCATGCTGTCGGCGGACATCATGAGCGTTGTGCCGCGCGAGATCCTGAACACGCACGTGACGATGACGGTGGTCGGCGGCGAGGTGGTGTACTCGAAGACGCGATGATGCTGGCCCTGGTTCTGGCGCTCGCCGCGATGCCGCACGCGCTGTCCCTGTTCGACGAGACCGTGACGGTGCCGGCCGCGGACCGGAAGGCATTCGGGATTCCGCTACGGCAGCGGCCGGCCCGCATCGAGTGCGGCTTCACGGTCGAGAGCGGCGGTTCGGGTGTGCGCCTGCTCCTGATCGAGCGGGCCGGCTTCGAGCGGTTGGAGGCGGGCCAGGGATACCGCGCGCTGGCCGCGACGCCCTACCAGAGATCGGGCGGCTTCGCTTATTGGGCGCCGCCGGGCGATTACGTGATCGTGGCGGACAATCGGATGGAAGGGCGGGGGCCGGCGGAGGTGCACCTGCAGGTGTCGCTGGTGTTCGACGGGGGCGGGGAACTGCCGCGCACGCTCTCGCCGCAGCGCCGGGCGGTGGTGGTGGGGCTGAGCGTACTGTTCTTCGGCGCGGTGGCACTGTTTGCGGGCGGCCGGCTGTGGCGCGCGTTTCGAGGACCCGGTGCGTTATCATAGGCTCGAAGTTGGCCCGCCCGCGGACGTGGCGGAATTGGCAGACGCGCTGGCCTTAGGAGCCAGTGGCCGCAAGGTCGTGTGGGTTCAAGTCCCACCGTCCGCACCACTCTGATTCTTATGCATTTAGCCCACATACGCCTGCGCGCACGCGCGGCGAGAGCGTGACTGCGCCTTTCGCGTTTGAAACGGACCGCCCAAGCGGATTGCTATGGCCACTCCCTGATCGGCTGCAGGAGCCACAGCGAGCCTGAGCGGGGCGAAAGCTACTCCCTTGACTGCCGTCTCAGTAAATGCAATACTCGTCTCATGGAAGACGCAAATCGGTTCATGAGCGAGCTATTTCGTATCGTGAACGGCGCGCTTCACCTCGACATAGACAAGGTTCGTAACTACACGGCTTTCCTGGCAGACAATCTCGAAAAGGCGGGCGACAAGGTCTCCGCTAACCGCCTTCGAAAGATGCTCGAAGAAAGCGACCACCAGCTCCACCCCACCGGCACCAGCTTCGCCAAGACCCTGCCGGTCGATTCGGAAAGCCGGTTTCCGCTGCTCGAGCGGGTTAACGTGAAGACGCTATCAGAGCCTCCGGTCTTCCTTACGCAGGAGCAGTGGGATGTGGTCAACGAGTTTCTGAGTATCGCAAAAAGTCACACCCAAGTTGATGCTGATGGCACTTCGCTTTCGCTGGGGCTCTTGATGTACGGTCCCCCCGGAACCGGAAAGAGCCGTCTCGCTCGGTTTATCTCGCAGCAGCTCGGTTTGGATTTATACGTAGCCAGGCTGGACGGACTCATTTCCTCCTTTCTCGGCAGCACGTCTAAGAACATCCGGGCTCTGTTCGACTTTGCGGCCAAGACACCGTGCATCCTCTTTCTCGACGAGTTTGACGCTATCGCGAAACTTCGTGGCGACAGTCAGGAGTTGGGAGAGCTGAAGCGCGTTGTCAACAGTTTCATTCAGAACCTCGATAGCCTAGGGTCGCAGTCTATCGTCATTGCGGCCACGAACCATCACGAGCTGCTCGATTCCGCGATATGGCGGCGCTTTGGCTACCGTCTGGCATTGAGCTTCCCGAACGCGGAGTTGCGGCATCAGATGTGGCTGCAATTCAGTCCGCCATTGGAATTCACCCCTCGCGAGATTGAGTTGCTCGTCGACCTCTCGGAAGGATTCTCCGGGTCCGACATTCGTGATGTTTGCCTGAGGCTCAGTCGCCGGCGTCTCACAGCCCCCAAGGCCCCGGAACTGAAAGACGCTCTCCAAATACTCCAGAATCTCGCCATCGGTGAAGGGGAGGAACGCCGGTTTGTAGCTCAGCTCCAGGGCAAGGATTACCACACGCTTGCCGCTGTTCTGCGCGGACGTAACGCCAGGCTGTACAGCCACGCGGCCCTTGCAGACCTGTTCGGGGTGTCGAAGGCCACTGCATACCGCTGGTCAAAAGGAGTGGAGGCTCATGCCTGAGGACACCAGGACACCGCGCCACGATCGGCTGCCAATCAAGCTGATCATGCCCAAGCAGGGCGTTGAGCGAAGAGTCCAAGGTGGGGGCACACCGGCCAGACCATTTCGCACCGTCGACACAAAGTACCGCACTCGTCTCTCCAATCAGGTCTCGGCGCTTCGCAACGCCGTCGTTCCGCAGATGAAACGGACGGGGGCCGCACCAGTTCGGGTGAAGCTCCTCTCCAAGGCGGCCGCGAAGAGCCACCGACCCGAGCATCTGTTCTCGCCTGAATCCTGTCCTATCGTGGGTTCCGGCCGCCTCGGCGAACTGTTTGTCAAAGCCACGCCCAGCGGCCTCAACCGGCTTGCTGGATTCATCGAGAACAACAAGTCCGACCGCATGACCAAAGAGCTTTCCTGCGTCGAATCCATTGAGCCTGTGACGCCCGCATACCGCCGTTGCGGCCTCGACGCCCTGGACGTGCTGCGCCGCAGTCCGCGGGGAAAGCACGGGGTTCGTTACGCGCGTGCGGCTATTCAACTTCGGCGGGAACGATGACCAGCGGAGGCTTGTCGAGGATTTTATAGGCACCTGCCAAGAGCGGGGTATCCCCGCCAGCCAAGGAGGATACTCGCCATCGAGCTATGCCTATGAGATCGAATGCAGGGATGTTGCGGATGTTGAGACGCTCGCCCGCGTGGTTGGCGTTCGGTCGATCGTGCACATGCCACTCATCCGGACCATTCGCCCCCAGATGTTCAGCGCCAAGCCCCTGCCCAAGCTCCCGGCCCGCGCGGACGTGACAGGCGATTTCCCAGTGGTCGTTGTGGTAGACAGCGGCATCTCCGACGGGATTCCCGCCCTTGAGAGCTGGGTTGTGGGCCGCCATTCCCAGGTCGCCCCCAAATACCAGAACACCGATCATGGGACCTTCGTCGCCGGGTTGATCTGTTGGGGCAGCGAACTGAACCCGACCATTTCCGGCATCGACGCCACTCCTTGCGGTCTCTTTGATCTGCAGGTGATCCCGAACAATGACCCCGCGAAGGGAGATACTCTGGCCCTGCTGGAATCGGAGTTCCTAGTCTCCCTGGAAGCCGCGCTCCAGGATCACGCCAACAAATACAGGGTTTGGAATCTGTCTCTCGGCACGGACACTGTGTGCTCGCTCGACGAATTCTCGGCTCTCGCGGAAGAACTCGACAACCTGCAGGAGAAGTACCAGGTGTCCTTCGTCATCAGCGCCGGCAACTACGATACTCCGCCGCTGCTCGATTTCCCCCGAACGGCGGACCAGATGGATGCCGGAAGAATCACGACACCTGCGGACAGCGTGCTTGGTATCACCGTGGGGGCAGTCTCGCACGTTGACTACAAGAAGAATGGACCGAGGCAGCACCAGCCCTCGGCCTTTTCGCGGCACGGCGCCGGCCCCAACTACGTCATCAAACCCGATCTAGTCCACTACGGCGGCTCGTGCACCACGGATCTCGCCCACATTTCGGGTGTTCGCTCGGTGAACGGCGCCGGTTCTGCTGAGAACCTGGGAACGAGTTTCGCCACGCCATTTGTCTCCCGCACGCTTGCACAGATCTACCACCAGATCACGCCTGCGCCGTCTCCCGTGCTGGCCCGCGCGCTACTGACACATCATGCGCGCGATCCCCGCACCGGTCACCGTGTGCCTGACGGCGATGAGAACTTCTTCGGATTCGGGCTGCCCGCCCCGATTCCGTATTGTCTCGAATGCACGCCGCACACCTCGACTTTGGTGTTCGACGATGTTCTCCGGCCCGGCTACTTCCTGGAATGGAATGACTTCCCGTACCCACCCTCGCTTCGCCGGGGCGGCAAGTATTTCGGCGAGGTCTGGATGACGGTCGCATTCTCTCCGGCGCGGGGCTCAAGGTGGGGCACGGAATACTGCGAAACGCACATCGATGCACATTTTGGTGTCTACCGGGGGCAGAAGTCCCGCGAGACGGGAGGGGTGACCACGAAGTTCGTAGGCTTGGTTCCTCCCGAGCACAAGAACGTCGGCCTGCTGTACGAGTCCTATCAGGTGGAGAAGCTCCGAAAGTGGGCGCCTGTTCGCACCTACTACGGCAACCTTGGCGAGAAAGGCGAGCGTGGTGACCGCTGGCGACTGAAGCTCCAGCTTCTGACCAGGCACGGCATAGAGGAACAGGAAACATTCAAGCCTCAGCCGTTCTCACTCATCATCACCATCGCTGACCCCGAAAAGAAGGCGCGGGTCTATGACGAGATGGCGCAGATCGTCCGCAACCGTTTCCAGGCCCAGAACATAACCCTGCGCGCAGCGGCGCGCCTTCGAACGAAGCAATGATCCAACATCTCAGCGGAAAGGAGGTGAAACAACGATGGCAAAAACAAGCGGCCTGAAGCCGGGGCAGACAGCTCCGCGCTCAGGCCAATACCAGCAGATCGGCCCCAGGGGCGGGCGCGGTTCAGAGGTGACCTCGGTCAAGGGCGAGCCTCTTCCTCCGGCGCCGACACCCGGTTCGACCTACACGCTCGTCGACCCGACCAAGCATAAGTCCGGGCGCTAACCTGGTCGGCGGGGCTGGTGAGAACTGGCCCCCAGACCTCCGATATCAAGCCGGTTGAGGACCCGAAGTGGGCAGGTCAACTGGCTACGGCGAAACGGACAGGAAGCACAGTGGCGCGTGCGAGCGGGAAGAAGCGAAAGAGCAAGCCAAGCTGAGAACTCGTTAGGGGCGCAACTGCGCGTCTATGAACGAAGAGGGAAGGGTATGGGCGATCAACCTTATACAATAGCCACGGCGGATGTTGAACTGCGTCACCCAAAGACACTCGATGATCTTGACCCGGAAACGCGCGAAGCCCTGGAGCGTGCGAGCATTGTGCTCGTGCCGGACGAGGGCTTTCGTGATTACGCGGGTCCGGTCTTTCCAGACGCAACGGTGGACTTCTTTCAGTTCCTCCGCGAGCACGCACCGAGTAGTGCTGACGTGGCAATAGCCACGGAAGACACAGGCTACAAAGAAGTCGTTCTTCACTCCGACATCGTTCGGCTAGCGACACTCTTCGTGGAGTACGCTGCCGCTCCCATCGCTGTGCATTTGATCGGCGCGTACTTGAAGGACTTCCTGACTAGCCGATTCGGGCGTGCCGAAGCCCGCACAACCATCGTCGTGCATCGAAAGGAAGGCGCCCGAGAGCAAACGGTCCGGATTTCCTACGAGGGACCGGCACAAAACGTCGAAGCGGCACTAGCTGCCGCGATTGCGAGTCTGCCCACCAGGCCAAGCGAAACCCCGCCGGTCGGGACCACAGTGGCGCCACAGCCAGCCCAGCCAAAGGCACCAAAACTCGGGACGACCACGCAGAAGAAGCGACCAAGAAAATGAGCCCGGACGACATCCGCTCCTACATTAGGGCCGTCGCGCAAAGGCCCAACGAACCATCGCTGGAAGCCGTTCACGAGGCCCTTGCCCTCCTGAAGCGGGACGCAGTTGCCGCGGGCGATCAGGCACGCGCAAAGAGCATGTGGTGTCTGGCGCAGGCACTCAGCATCCAAGAGGAGTACGTACGCGCATTCAACCACTTGAAAGCCGAGGAATTCTATGAAGCGTGGTGCGCGCTGGAACGAACCGAACTCGCCCTCGCGAGTCTTGAACGGCACGATACGAGGTCGTGGGCGGACTTTCGGCTGGACTTCATCCAGGTACACTCCGCGAGATGGCAGTCGCTCTTTCCGTACAAGATCTTCATGAGCCCCGAGTTCTTGCATACCGAAGAGGTCTGCTCGATCTGTCGGCGACCGGTGGTGCCGCACGCGTTTTGCGGGCACCGCGTCGGTGAAATCTACGATGGCGAGATGTGCCACCGCATCGTCACCAAGGCCGACATGTTGGGCGTGGGTATGGTTGAGAACCCGGTACAGAAATACTCAGTCGTATTCTTGCACGACGAGAAAACCGGCAAGCAGCGGGACCACTACAACTATGCGCTCGTGAAGTACGCCATCAATGGGCTTCGCGCGCCCTTTGATGCGTGGGATGTTGAACGCACAACCCGGCGACGGCCGCATTCTCGGTTCTCTGACGTCGGCAGAAACGACCCCTGCCCGTGCGATTCCGGGAGGAAGTACAAGAAGTGTTGCTTGCGCGAGGTTGGTGTCCTGCAACCCCACTGGCAGTTCAGCTTTTCCGTACCGCCACCCGACGGTGTACTGCCAGACGTGTTCATCAAGTCAACATGACCGATGCGCGACGGCGTCTTCGCGTTGTCGCGGCTCGACGACTGTGGCCAAGAGTGGTGTGTCTCGGGAGAGATGCCCACAGAAGCCTCCTCGCGAAAAACTGCTAACGGTTTTGCAACGGTGTTGCTGAAACTCCAGGCAACCCGGGGATACAGGCCTGGCGGAAAATCAACGACATGCCACCTGAGGCCACCCCAGGAAACCCAGTCAAGTGCCCTTAGGAGCCAGTGGCCGCAAGGTCGTGTGGGTTCAAGTCCCACCGTCCGCACCAAATGAATCAAGAATCATCGTGGCCGATATGCACCCTGCACGGCTCGGGGCCAAACCAGTTCCAGCCGCGGGGCCTCATGGAATAGGTCTCCAGGAAGAATGACCGTGCCAACCGGAAGTCGACCGCCACGTGAATGCGCTGATACCCCATTCCGGGCCAGTGTCCGACCAGAATCGTCGACTAGCCTGGCTTCACATCATCCGGGAAGAGCATGATCGTCAATCTTTGCGGCTCATCCGCATTGAAGTGCTTGTGTATGTGGACGTGGAACTGCTCCGCAAACGAACCTTGAGACATCCGGATGAGGAGTTTCGCAAGCGTGACCATGGCCGGACGATTGAGGTACAGGATCGGCACGCCGCCTTCCTCGACGAGAGTGTCCAGCCTCTCGTTCTCCTCCAAGCTACATTCATAGCCAAGACTGTTCGGCTGTGATTCTTCGAATTCAAAAAGGAATTGCTTTTTCATTGTGTGATGTGGATGTTGTCCACCTTGTTGGGCGTCGTGGCCGTTCGAGACCCGGCGGGCCTATTCCCGCAAGAACATCTGGACCCGGTCGGTTGTCCACGTGGCGACCCCGCATCCGAAGAAATCGGTGTCCTCGGTCCAGATGGGGCATCCCAGCGCCAACGCGGCCGCCAGCATGGGCCAGTCGTCCGGATCCCGCTTGTCCAGCCGTTCCCGCGCTTCCACTTCGAACTGACCGTAAACCTCGCATCCAATCAATTCGACGAGTTGGCCCAGCGAACGTAGGAACGCGAGCGCAATCTCAGGGTCGCCCCCGCGTTTGATCGCGAGCGCGGCCACGTGTTCTTCGGCCTCGACGAACGCGGTCTCGGGAACGAAGAATGAGACGTTGCCAGCTCCCTCGATCACGTCCCGCACTCTTCTCCCCAAAACCGCCCGTACCAGAATGTTGGCGTCTACAACCAACGCCCTACTTGGCATTCCGCTTCTTCTCGCGAGCGGTGCGCCGAATCTGCCTGTACTCCGCCATGAGTTCGTCCTCGCTCGCGCCCCAGGAGGCAATCATGGCGTCCAGTTCCTTCGCCGCGGCGCGCATGGCTTCCAGTTGCGCCTTGCGGTCGCGCTTTTGTGCCGGAATGTAGAATCCGAGCGTCTCGCCGTGGCGCATAATCGCCAGCGGCGTGCCGGCTTCGAGATAGCCAGCGAGGTTCTCACGAAACTCCCGCATGCCAATTTTGGTGGTCTCCATATTGCGTACTCAGTGTACACTTTAGCATACTGCTGGCCGCGCCCGCCATCCCCTTTCCATCCTCAGCCCGGATCGCTCGGATCGTCCTCGTCGTCGACGACACCGGGACCTTCGAAAAGCCCGGCCTGCGGATTCGGCGGAACGTAGTCCGGCCCCAGGTCATGCCGGAGCGCGCCGTGTGCTCTGCCATCGGCCCAGGAGCTGATCTGCTTCCTGGCCGCATTCTGCGCCAGCCAGTCGCACCGGTTGTTGTCGTCGTGGCCGGCGTGCCCTTTTGTCCAGCGCCAATTTGTTCTGTGGATACCGGCCAATTCGTCGAGCTCAATCCACAGATCTGCATTGCGAACCGGGCGGTTCTTCTTCCACCAGTGCCGGCGTTTCCAGTGGACAATCCAGTTCGTGATTCCCTGCCGTACATACTCGGAATCCGTGGTGATGTCGACTTCGCACGGCTCCTTGAGAGCGAGCAAACCCTGAATCGGCGCCATCAGCTCCATTCGATTGTTGGTGGTGTGCGGGTCGTACCCGAAGATTTCCTTGGCGATCCCGGCGAATCGCAAGACGCACGCCCACCCGCCGGGTCCCGGATTGCCCAGGCAGGACCCATCGGTGATCAGCAAGACTCGCTTCACGGTTCCTGGAACCATGATGCCATCTGCAATCCGTCCCGGCGGACCCCGCGCAGCCTTGAAGATTCCGCCGCCAAAACTGCTAACGGTTCTGCAACGGTGCTGCGGATACTCCAGGCAACTCCGGGATACACGACCTGACGGGGAATCAGCGACATGCGCCCTGAGGCAACACCAGGAAACCCAGTCAAGTGCCCTTAGGAGCCAGTGGCCGCAAGGTCGTGTGGGTTCAAGTCCCACCGTCCGCACCAATGAGCTAGGGATATTCTGTTCATCGAGAGCCATCTGCCGAAGAACAGCCCCGGACCACCTGAATATCCGATTGCAAGTGCGGGGACTTCGGGGCGGCAAGCTCTTGGGCTCGCAAACTTGCCGCCGCCTGGCGCGACTGGGGATCCGTCCTACCCAGCAGCAAAAGAGCCTCATATCCCGCGGTGATTTCGTCGCTTCAATGAGGTAGAGTGTGACTATCGGCGAACAGGAACTATCCTGAGTCGCTCAGAGGGCGGGGCTCTGCTAGATCGCTGGTCTCTAGGTTTTCGCGCCATCGCTGAGAGTCGGTCCAGGCGCCCTCGAATCCGCGGACTACCCTTTCGGACCTGACCGCGGTGGCGTAACCGTCGAGTGTCTAGCTCATTCATGCAAGGAAGGGTACTTCGCACTGGGGCTCACGGCGCTGTCGCCAGCCGGAGTCGACACGGAGGAGACGCAAGCGCAGCGTGCCCTGCAACAGATTGCCGACAAGCCTACCTGCCTGGAACGCGACAGCTATCTCTACAGAGCCGGAACACGGCACGGAGGCGTACCACGGGCCCGATGGACAAGCGCTGTATGCAAGACCCTTCCTGCTCTCGCATCGGTGAACAAAGAATTAAGGGTGAAACAGATGAGAATACTAATGGTACTAACATCGCACGATCAACTCGGAAGCACCGGTCGCAAGACCGGCTTCTGGCTTGAAGAATTTGCAGCCCCCTACTTTGTTTTCAGGGACGCTGGCGTCGACCTGACCCTAGCGTCACCGAAAGGCGGACAACCACCGCTCGACCCGAAGAGCGACACACCCGAGAATCAGACGCCTGCCATGGCGCGGTTCAAGCAAGATCCTGCAGCGCAAAAGGCGCTCTCCCAGACGGTCAGGCTTGCCGACATGAAAGCGGAAGATTTCGACACCGTTTTCTATCCCGGTGGGCACGGCCCGATGTGGGATCTCGCGGAGAGCCCTACGTCGATCGCCATTCTGGAGGCCTTCTACAATTCCGGCAAGCCGATCGCATTGGTGTGCCATTCGCCTGGGGTGCTTCGCCACGTTACCTACCAGGGCGCTCCGCTGGTGAAAGGAAAACACGTCGCCGGTTTCACGAACGGCGAGGAAGAGGAGATGCAGCTCACGAAGGTTGTGCCGTTCCTGGTCGAAGATGAACTGCTGCGGCTCGGCGCCATATACGAGAAGGTTGCGAACTGGCAGCCTTTCTCTGTCACTGACGGCCGCCTCATTACTGGCCAGAATCCTGCGTCGTCGACCTCGGCAGCTCTGGCGCTTCTGAAACTCATGACTGCATCGGAATTGAGGCCGTCAATAAACAGCGTACAAATCGAACAGAAGAGCTATGAGATGCCCCCGCGAGAGGGAATCAGCATCGCGCATTTTCTCACCGTCGCCGACATCGAGCGATCGGCTCGCTACTACGAAAAGGTCTTCGGTGCTCGCATCCTGAGCCTGGGGGATGGCAACGCGCCTGGGTATCTTCAGCTTGCGAATATCTGGATGATTCTGAACGTTGGAGGCGGCCCGACCGCGGATAAGCCGACCGTAACGCTGAGCGTCCCCGACCCGAATCACATCAACAGCTTTATGAATTTTCGCGTTGCGGATATTCAAGCGTGCTACAAGTTATGGAAAAGTCGAGGAGCCGAGTTCATCACCGAGCCGATCCCCAAGTACGGCGAGACGCGCTGCTACATCCGCGATCCTGACGGTTACATCATCGAGGTCGGACAGAGCACCGACCTTACGTACGGTTAACGCTAGGTTCAGGCGTAGAAAGGAGCCTCATATGAACTTAAGGAGACCACGCACATGACCGCTCCCATTGCGTCGAACACGCTTGGTGTCGACGTCTTTACCGCACCGGGAAAGGCAATGGTAGGCGAGCGGCCAAAGCCCTTCGGCGAAGCGCTCGGCTTTGACCCGATCACGTGTGCTCCGAGAGGCCCCCGGCGCCCGCGGTAGGATAGGATTAACAGCTCGGAGGAAGCGTGATGCGCACCACCAACCTGCTCGTATCATCCATTGCGGACGTTCGCGCTCAAACGGGTGCGTTGTTCCGGCTGGTCCGGCCCGAATCGCTCTACGACCGGCCGATTCCTGACCTCGGGAATCTCTGGGTCGCATGAGCCCGGCGGTCGCTTTCCGCAACGTCAGCTATCGCATCGGCGCCCGGCAGATTCTCGATGACCTGAGCTTCGAGGTGGCGAAGGGCGAAACCCTGGTTCTGCTGGGCCGCATCGGCTCCGGCAAGACGACCGCCCTCCGAATGGTGAATGCGCTCGCCCTGCCCTCGAGCGGAGCAGTTCTGGTCGATGGCCGGGAAACCACGGCGTGGGACCCCATCCGGCTGCGGCGCCGCATCGGGTATGTCATCCAGGATGTCGGGCTGTTCCCGCACTTCACGGTGGCGCGAAACGTGGGGCTGGTTCCGCGCCTGGAGCGGTGGCCCAAAACAAGAATCGAAGAGCGTGTGAGGGAGCTGCTGGATGCCGTGGGCCTGCCTTGGCGTGAGTTCGCCGACCGGCGCCCGCGGGAGCTTTCGGGCGGCCAGCGCCAGAAAGTCGGGGTGGCGCGCGCACTGGCCGGCGATCCCCCGCTGCTGTTGTTCGACGAGCCGTTCGGCGCGCTCGATCCCGTGACGCGCCTCGAACTGCAGCGGCAGTTTCTCGAGCTGCGGCGCACGCTCGGGAGGACCGCGATCTTCGTCACGCACGACGTGCGCGAGGCGCTGGCGCTCGGTACGCGCATCGGACTGCTCAACGCCGGACGCCTCGAACTGCTGGCCGCGCCCTCCGAGTTTCTCGCCACCCGCAACCGCGAGGCCCGCACCTTCCTGGAGTGCCTGGACTGGAGAATGGAGGGCCATGAGACCTGGCCTCGCTTCTGAAATCCTGCGGCTCAGCGCCGAGCACATCGAGCTGGTGTTCTATTCGATGGCGATCGCGGCCGCACTCGGCGTCACCCTGGGCGTGCTTTCCACCCGGCGACCGATCATGCGCCGCTGGTCTCTCGCGTTTGCGAATATAGTGCAAACTGTACCCAGCCTGGCGCTGTTCGGGTTCTTGATTCCGATTCCTCTGATCGGCGGAATCGGCACTCGGACCGCGATGGTGGCCCTGGTGCTGTACGCGCTTCTGCCGGTGCTGCGGAACACGCTTGTGGGGGTTTTGGGTGTGGACCCCGCGGTCCGCGAGTCCGCCGTCGCCATGGGCATGACCGGCCGCCAACTGCTGTTCGAGGTTGAGTTGCCGCTGGCAGCCCGGACCATTCTGGCCGGTGTGCGCGTGGCGACTGTAGCCACCATCGGTACGGCGACCATCGCCGCCGCAATCGGCGCGGGAGGGTTGGGTGTTTTTATATTTCGCGGTTTGGCCACCGTGGATTCGGTCGAGATTCTGGCCGGCGCGATTCCGGCCGCTCTCATCGCTCTGGTGGCCGATGGAGGCCTGGGGTGGATCGAACGAAAGCTGTCGCCTGCCTGATTGCACTGGCCCTGCTGGCCGGATGCTCGGGGACCAGGCCGATCGTCGTCGGCTCGAAGAATTTCACCGAGCAAGTGCTGCTGGGAGAGATCGTGGCCCAGCATCTCGAACACAGGCTGCGAACGCCTGTGGAGCGCCGGCTGGACCTGGGCGGGACGCTTCTGGCACACCAGGCCCTCATGTTGGGCGACATCGACGTTTATCCCGAGTACAGCGGCACCGCGCTGACGGCGATTCTGAAATTGCCGATGGGCGACGCTTCCGCCACCCTCGAGCGGGTCCAGCAGGAATACGCGAAGCGCCGGCTGGTTTGGCTGCTCCCGCTCGGTTTCAACAACAGCTTCGCAATGGTGGTCCGGGGCGCGGATGCCCGCCTCGCCAGGCTCGAGACCTTGAGCGATGCGGCGCGCTCTCAGCAGCCCTGGCGGATTGGCGCGGGCTATGAGTTCGTCGACCGGCCCGATGGCCTTCCGGCCCTGATGCGCACCTACGACCTGCGGCTCAAAGGCGCTGTAAAGACCATGGACCTGGGACTCCTCTACCAGGCCCTTCAGCAGAAGCAGGTGGGGATGGCCGCCGGCAATTCCACCGACGGCTTGCTCGCAGTCATGGACTTCAAAATCCTCAAGGACGACCAGGGCGCCTTCCCGCCTTATCAGGCTTCGCTCGTGACAAGGGACCAGTCGATCGCGGCACATCCGGGGCTACGCGAAGCTCTCACCGAGCTCTCCGGCAAATTCTCCGATGAGCAGATGCGCAAGCTGAACTACGAGGTGGATGGCCGGCATCGTCCCGTCGCCGATGTGGCCCAGGATTTCCTGGCGCAAGCCGGCTTGGCCGGGCCGCGTTAGTGATGGAAGCCCTAAGCAGCTGTTTGAGGTTGACCTGTGATTTGTGAACTACCCCTACTGCGCAGCGCCGGCCCCGCGCGACAGCGGCTGGAGTTCGCCAAGCATTGTAGGGATGAGTTCCGAAACGGTCGGGTGAATGTGCACGGCCCGTTGAATGAGCGTATACGGCGCTCTGGCATACATCACGTCGAGGATCGAGTGAATGGCCTCATCCCCGCCGGTTCCCAGGATGGCGGCCCCCAGGATTTCTTGGGTCTGGGCATCCACGACGATCTTCATGAAGCCCTGCGTCTCGCCCTTCTCAACGGCGCGGCCGACCTTCGTCATCGGCCGGCGGCCAATCAGCGCGCGGCGACCGCTTTTGCGAACTTCTTCCTCCGTCAAGCCCGCGCGGCCGAGCGGAGGGTCAATGTACAGCGCATAGGCCGTGATGCGATCGCTGACTTTGCGCGAGTCATGATCCAAAAGATTCGCGCCGACGATTTCCGCATCGTTGAAGGCGGTGTGTGTGAATGCGCCTTTTCCATTGCAATCCCCCAAGGCCCAGATTCCAGGCGCACTCGTGCGCAACTGATCGTCGACAACTATGTATCCGCGTTTGTCGACGGCGACGCCGGCGTTGGTGAGTCCGAGGTCATCCGTATTTGGACGGCGTCCCACCGCAAGCAGGAGATGGGACCCGCTTACCTCGCGATCGCCACTGGCGCAGTCAACGTGAGCGAGAATCTCCTCGCCGCGTTTCGAAACGCCAATACAAGTTGCGTTCAGCCGAACCTTGATGCCTTCCTGCTCGAGGATCTCCCGGATGGCGGTCGACACATCCTCATCCTCATGCCGAGCCAGCTGCGACGCGGTCTCGATAATGGTGACTTCACTCCCAAACCTGCGGTACATCTGCGCGAATTCCAGGCCGATGTAGCCGCCGCCTACGATAATCAGGTGACGCGGAAGAAAGTCGACGCCCATGATGGAGCTATTGGTAAAGTATGGAACTCCTTCGATACCGGGCATCTGAGGCACCACTGCGCGACCGCCTACGTTGAGGAATATCCGATCCGCCGTGAGCCTCTCCGAGCCGGCGCTCACCTCCTTCGAGGACTCGAAGCGAGCGTGACCCTGGTACACGGTGCAGTTTGTCAGACCCCTCAACCAGCTCTCGACTTCGCTGCTCGACTGGCCCGAAATCGCGTCCTTCCTCGCCTTGACAAGCTTCATGTCGACGCTCACAGGGCCTGTGTTCGCTACGCCGAAATCAGCGGCGCGACGAACCACGTGGGCCGCATGCGCGCTTGCGATCATCGTTTTGGTGGGTGTGCAGCCGGTGTTTACGCACGTGCCGCCGAACAATTTGCGCTCAATGATCGCGATTGTCATTCCCGCCCCTGCCAGGCGCTGCGCCAGGGACGGACCAGCCTGACCGGTTCCGATGATAATCGCGTCGTACGTCTTAGCCATGAAAACTCCTGTTCGAAGCGGGGCCACGCCGATCAGGTCGCTTTTGCCCCCTTGTTCCACCCATGAAAGGCCGACAAGTTGCCCGCGTTCCAAGCCTCGCGCAGTCCAGGAGCCCCCAGATCCCAGTCGGGGCGGATCTCGCTCGTCACGGCCCGCAGGTCGTGCCAGAGGTCGTTGACAGAAGGCCGGCCCCAGAACCAATAGCCGTTATAGATGCTGTGGATGATGAGTCGCGGCTTGAGCACGAGTGTGTGCGGGATCATCGGATTATGCTCCGGGTCGGTATACTCCGCGATGTCGAGGTCCTTTTGAACCGTTCTTTCAGGGTCGGAGAGGAAGGTCCACTGCGCACCGACCGACGCGCGGAACTCCTGGAGAGTATGGTGATCATCGGTGGAGATCGTCGCAATCTGCGTGTATGCCACCGCGATCTTCGGATAGAACGCGGCAAGATCCAGATGCTGCTGGTGTTCTTTCGGGCAGTAGTGCCCGCGCGCTAGCGTCAGTATCAGCGGATCATCGCCTTGGAGTTCGCTGAGCCTGCGCGGCGTGCCCGTGTGATCGGGGAGTTGGTAATCAGGAAAAGCGCTTCCGGGCACCAGGTCTTTGCGCATGAGTCGAGTCCTTTCGCCGATTCAATTGGCCTATTTCACGGGGTCCGCGTAACCCATTGGCTCCGCCATGCTGGCGCCTCGAAGGGATCCGCGAAATACTGAGTCTCGTGCACGACCTTTCCGTCGCGGAACTCCATAATGCTCACTGTGTAGGCTGCCCGCCCCTGGTAGGTGATGGTGTATTCCGTGATCCAGAGATCACCTGTTCCGAGAATTCGCTTGACCTTGAAACCCGCCGGCTTGCCTGGATGATGGCTCCGCAAGGCCTGCAAATTGCTTCGCCCGAGGATACGCTCGCCTGACTGGGGATAGTCACAAATGGCATCCTCCTCGTAGATCGCATGTTCCGCGTCTGCATCGCCGGATGCCGACGCCCGCCAGTGTTTATTCAGAGCTTCACGTATTAGTTGGTCCTGCATGATCATCACCCTTGGGGAATCTCGCCCGGTTCGACCAACCAGATGCGCGCCAAGGTAGGACTGAATCCAGGCTTTCCGACTCCGCAACTGCTACCGCAACCCTCTGTAGAGAGGCGACGTTCATACCCGCATCGCCGATCTTCTAGCGACCATTATAGATCGCGCGAATCAAGACGGTGCAAGCAGCAAGGCGCTCTGCGTGGCACTTGATCCTTCTGCCGAAAAGTGGTTTTGACGCTGGGGGCCACTTCCATCCTTCAGCAAAGCGCGTGATACTCAACCAGGCGCCTCAATCGCGCCGCCTGCCGCGCATTCATGGCACGGTCACCTTCCGGGTTGTAGCGCACCAGAATCGCGATGTCGAGCGCAACAACGGCGGGGCGGCCCTTATTGCGGGACGGATGTCGGGCGGCGCGCGCGTCGTACGCGCAGGACGCAGTCTTGACCGCAAGCAACTCCGAAATCAGGGGCTCATTAAGCTTCAGTGGGCGTTGGCGGCTGCACTTCACGAGCCACAGGGCTGGTGTCGTGGTGCTGCTCCACAACGATTCGAAGTGGTGGTGCAATTGCTCGAACAGGGAGCGATGCGCCATCTGGACGCGTAAGACGGCAGAATCGAAGCCAGGCCTTCCGGCGGAGTAGATGCCCCACAACATCGACTTCTCCAACCCCCGCGGACGTCGCGCAGCCCTAAGAATTCCGCGGGCCAAGACTGCTAACGGTTTTGCAACGGTGTCGTGAAACTCCGGGCAACCCGGGGATACAGGGCCTGACGGAAAATCAACGACATGCCACCTGAGGCGACACCACGAAACCCGGTCAAGTGCCCTTAGGAGCCAGTGGCCGCAAGGTCGTGTGGGTTCAAGTCTCTCCGTCCGCACCAATGATCAGGAATCACCGTAGTCGCCATGTACCTGCCGCCCCTTCGGCCCCCAACGAACTCCCCCCGGCTCCATAGAGTGGGTCCCCAGGGAGAATGACCGTGCCTCCGGAACTCGACCGCCGCATGAGTGCGCCGATCGCTACCGTGCCGCATGGCCACTCGCCGGAACAGCCGACTGATTTCTCTCGGAACCGGTTGCGTTTCGGCATGCGTCGCGAGGCACTCACGCGCTGACAGCATTTCTTGAGCGTCTGCGCTACGCGAGACCAGCGCGTTCCACACGTGCGAGTCAGTGCCGCAGCAGCTTGCACCTCCTATCCGGGTCAAGGGGAGTGCGGGCGGCGGCGCGCCTAGCCTGTAAACGCCGAAAAAACGGTCGATGTTCATAATTTACATCCTATTTACGCGCCTGCAACATCTGCGAGAAATGTTCTCTGTATACTCCAGATAGGTAATTTGTGCCAACGTGATCAGCGCCTGTGCTGCATAGGTTCCGCTGAATACGGCGCGGCAAGCGAATGCGGCCCGCCGGACCAATAACGAACGAAAGTATGAGGACCCAGAATGTCTATCAGGATCGGTGCGACAACTCGATTGTTTTGCGTTGCGGCCACGCTGCTGGCGCCCGTGTGGGCACAGAGCGGCGCCTGGACGCCACCCGTGGCGCTCAGTACGGGCGGTCAGGGCTGGGAGGCAACCGCCGCCATAGATCAAGATGGCAACTCGGTGGCTCTCTGGGATGAGCGCACTACTCAAGACCAGCTCTGGTCGCGCTCGAAACCGAGTAACGGTAGTTGGGGGCCCGTCGCGGAGTTCGCCTCCGCACTCCAGACGGTCTCGGTCTTCCCGGCCGTTCGGATCGGCGCGGCAGGATTCGCCACGGCGGTATGGAGCGATCAAGGCGGCGTGTTCACAGCCGATCGCCCGTCCGGTTCCAACTGGGGTTCCTCGCAGCTTCTGATCCCCGGCGCCTCAAGTCCGATTTTCGTAATGAATTCGCTCGGTGATGCCGCGGTGGTCTGGACTGTGGGTGGCGGCCCGAGGAACACCAGCGGCTCGGTAATGGTGGTGCAGCGGCCCGCCGGAGGCACCTGGACGGCTCAACGCATCGTCGCCAGCGGCGTGCATGTTATCGCCGATCAGGCCGGAATCGGCGCGGATGGCGCACTGGTTGTGGTTTGGGAGACCTACAATGCCACCTGCAAGAAATACGGTTGCGTGCTCAACGGTTACGCTCTGCACGCCTCCCGGCAGAATCCCGGTAGCGACTCGTGGGTAGACTCGGGCTCGCTGTTGGGTCCCGATGGCGCTTCGCATCAGGCGCGAGTGGCGCTTGATTCCATCGGCGAGGCAGTGGTGGTGGCTAAGAACAGTGCCGGCAACTTCGCTGCGGCCACCGAGGGCAGCGCTGGTGGCGCCTGGAGCCCGTTCAAAACCGTCGTCGTGAACCCTCAGGCTCTGGCGCCATTCGATCTGGAGAGCGACGATGCAGGGCAGGTGACGCTGGTTTACGAGTTCCTCAGTTTTCCCAGTTCGCAAGCGCTCGCGGTCAGCGGTTCCATTGGCAACAACACGTGGTCGTCGCCGGTGGTTCTGTCCGGCAGCGACGCGAGCGTCAGCCAGGTGCACTTCGCTCTCGCTCCAGGTGGCGGGGCGCTGGCCGTCTGGCTGGCGAACGGCGCAACCCCGGTGATCCATGCCGCCACTAGAGCCACCGCTACGGGGGCTTGGGGCCAGCCAATCGCTGTCTCTGGGCCGGGAAGCTATATGGCGCCGGAAGCAGCCGCAGTGAACTCCGCGGGAGACGCGATCGTCATCTATTCCGGCTATGACGCCGCTAGTGTACACACTGAATACGCCACTAACCATCATCCTTAGTAGCTCCGGCGACAGCGGTGACGGAGGAAACTGGCGCTTTACCCCATCGATTCATTCGGCCCTGCGCTACGCGGAGAGGGAGGCCAAGGGGATGCGGATGGAAGGCGCGGCGGCGGAGCAGCAGGCAAAGTTCGCGGCGGTTTGCCGCAGAGCTGGCGGTGTCGCCGATGGCTCCCTCTGCCTGAGCGGGGCGGCATGACCATCGACCCCTACCAGCGGGCGGGCGCGCCGGAACTCCCCAGTAGCCAGAGCGGTCCAGGGGGCCCGCGATCCTTCGCTCTCTGCGTTAAAACGCAATGGTTGTGAATTTCGTGTTAATTCCGAGGCCGGCTGGCACCCTCTTTGCGTAAACGCAAATGCCGGCGCCGTCAAATACACGATACTGTGCGCACCGACGGTCTGGCCGGACTCGCGGGCAGGCAGTCTGCCCAACGATCCGGCGGGCATTTTGGGGCGGGATGGCCGCCGCGCTAGTTGCGACGGTCAAACGTGGTTTAGGAACAATCGATCCGTGGGGTTCCCGAAAGTAGATCCCCCGGAATCCGAGGCACACGGAAAAGGAGTGACGATGAGCGGGTCTGGACTGGCGAGTAGGAAGGCCCTGGTGGCGGTCCTCGCACTGGCGTGTTCAAGTATTGCGTTCGCGCAGTGGAGCTCACCGCAGTCGATAGCAAATGGGGTTGGAGTATCGGTCTCCACCAATGGAGCCGGCGGCGGTGCCGTGATGTTCGGCGGGCTGTCGGCGGCCGTCGAGACCGGAGGCGTGTGGGGGGCGCCCGTCGCTCTGTCGAGCCTCGGCCCTTACGGAACCGGCACCGGTAGTGTCGCCGTGGCGCCGAACGGAGACGTACTGGCGGCATGGAGCTTCCGCGCGACCAACACTTACATCCCCAACACGGCCCAGGCCGCGTTCTTTACGGGCGGGCATTGGGGAAGGACGATAACGATTTCGAACAACGTTTACGGCAACGTCTACAGCGTCGGCCCTCCTAGCATCGGGTTCGACGGGCAGAGCCGGGCCACGCTAGTTTGGGAGGAGATCACCAATCCCAGCACCGTGACCTGCGCTTTGAAGGCCGTCACGGGAACCGCGGCGAGCGGGTTCGGCGCGCCGCAGACGATTTCGAATTCCGGCACCTGCTTCGGCTGGACGCGGATGGCTGTCAACCAGTTCGGGCAGGCCGTGGTTATGGAGGGCGTTCCGGGAATCCTTTCGGGAGCGGTGGTAGGCATCAGCCGCGAGGCCAACGGGACCTGGGACGCGCCGGTGACGGTAGGGCAGGCCGGGGTCTATCGCCAGCGCCAGCCGAAAGTTGGATTGGGCAACGACGGAACCGCCGTGGCCGTCTTCCTGGTCAATGGCAGTGCCCGATACGCCGTGAAATCGAATGGCGTATGGAGCGCTCCCGCCACCTTACCCGGGCTGGCGGGGACGGCCGGCGGCGCGGCTGACGTCGCTGTAGATGGCAGCGGAAACGCCGTCGCCCTGTTCCAGCAGGTCGTCATCGCTCCCGGCACCTACGCCATTTACAGGCCCGTAGGTGGATCGTGGCAGGCCAAGGTGCGGATCGGCTCCGCTCCGCAGATTGTAGCGACTCCCGCGGGGACCTTCGTGGCTGGGGGATCCACGGTATCAACCCGGCTGGCCGGCAGCTCCTCCTGGAGCGCGACCACCTTCCCCGCTGTCGCGCTGGTCAGCGCGGCGGCCGGCCAGGCACTCGCTCTGGTAGGTCCGCAAGTGAGCGTCTCGACAGAAGCAGTTCCATAGATCTTCTGGGGGACGGCGTTGGACCGTCCCCCTCACCTCGCCCCTACTCGGCCCTCAGCGCCTCGACCGGTGCGATCGAGGTCGCCCGGTGTGCCGGGAACCAGGCCGCCACCGCCGCCGCCGAAATCAGGACTGCCGACACGGCTCCGTACGTGAGCGGATCGACCGGTTCCACCCCGAACAGCAGACTCGCGATGAGCGTGGTGAGCCCGAACGCCGCGGCCAGCCCGCAGACTACGCCGACGCCCGCCAGTGCCAGTCCGTGGCCGACGAACATGCGCAGCACCCTCGCCGGAGACGCGCCCAGCGCCATGCGCATGCCGATTTCCCGCGTCCGCTGCGAAACCGAATACGAGATGACGCCGTAGATGCCCACCACTCCCAGCAGCAGCGCCATGCCCGCCGCCATCGCCAGCATCACCAGCGTAAACGACGTCCGCGCCATCGACCTGGCGTAGATCTCCCCCAGCGTGCGCACGTCGGCCACCGGCAGGTCCGGGTTCACCGACCACACCGCCCGCTGGACCTCTTTCAGCAGACCGGCCGATCCCGCGCGCGCGCTCCGTACCGCGAATACGCGGCTCCGCTCCACGCGGTGCGGGAACTGCCAGAAGGGTGAGACCAGGAGCGGCCAGTAAACGCACGTCGGAGCCTTGTGGTCTACCCCGTCGTCCCGCTCGTTGCCCGCCACGCCGATGACCTCCCGCCAGGTCCCTTTCGGGTTCTCGCGCACTCTCTTGCCGATCGCGGCCGCCGCGCTGCCCCACAACTCGCGCGCCAGGTTCTCGGAAATCATAACCACCGGCCGCCCTTGATGGAGTTCCGTCCAGGTGAAGTCGCGGCCCGCCATCAGCGGACTGCCCATCGCAGCGAAGTAACCCGGCGAGACGAACTTGTAGCGCCGCATCGGCGGCAGTTCCGTTTCGGCGTAGGTGCGGTCCTCCGCGAAGATCGGATCGTTGTCGTTGTACCCGTCCATGGTGACGGAGTTCGACGCGCCCACCGCGGTCACCCCCGGGATCGCCGCCATCTTCTCCACGATATCGTTCTGCACCCGCAGAACCCGCTCCGCACCGGGCACCTCCTGCTGTGGGATGGGCACGCGCAGCGTCAGCACTTCGTTCGGCGACGTGAAGCCCGGTTGCACATGCCGCATCGCTTGCAGCGTGCGGATCATGAGCCCCGACCCCACCAGCAGGACCAGCGCCAGCGCCACCTGCACCACCACCAGCACGTTGCGCGCTCGATGCCGCTCACGGCCCGCGCTCGAGCCGCGCCCGCCGTCCCGCATCGCCAGTCCCAGCCGCGTCCCGGCGGCGTACTTGAAGACCGGAAGCAGACCGAACAGCAACCCGGACAGCAGCGACACGGCCACCGTGAACAGCAGAACCGGCGTGTCGATCGATATCTCCTCGAGCCGCGGCAGGTTGGCCGGCGACAGCGCCACCAGCAAACGCAGCGCCGCAAACGCGAATCCCAATCCCAGCGCCCCGCCGATCGCCCCTAGCGCGAAGCTTTCCGACAGCAGTTCCTTCGCGATCTGCTGCCAGCCCGCTCCCAGGGCCGCGCGGATCGCCAGTTCCTGCTGCCGTCCCTCCGCCCGCACCAGCAGCAGGTTCGCCACGTTCGCGCACGCGATGAGCAACACCATTCCGACCGTCGCCATCAGGACCCACAGCACCTTCCCTACGTCGCCGACCACGTCCTGTTTCAGCGGCCTCACGTTCGGCCCGATGCGCGCCTGTTCGAAGATCTTCATGCTGAAGCCCGGCGGCGGCGGAAACTTCCCGGCCATCAGCGGCAGCATGCGCGCCACGTCCGCATTGGCCTGGGCCAGCGTGGCCCCCGGTTTCAGGCGCGCCAGCGTGTAGTCGCTGAAGTTGCCGATGAAGACTTCGCTCCGGTTGATCTGGAACGGAGTGAGGAGCTGCGGGTGGGAGTTCATGAAACGGAAGTTCCGCGGCAGGACGCCGATCACCTCGCGCCCTTTGCCGTCCACCATGAGCGTGCGGCCGATGGCCGAGGCCTGCCCGCCGAATCGCCGCTGCCAGTAGCCGTAGGTCAGCATGACCGTCGCCGGGCTGCCCGGCGAGTCGTCCTGCCGCGTGAACCAGCGCCCCCGCAGCGGCTGGATTCCGAGGATCGGAAGCAGGCCGTCGGTGACAGTCAGCGATTCCACCTGCTCGGGCTCGGCCTGGCCGGTCACCGTCACGGCGTCGTTCCGCCACATTCCTATGTCCTCGAAGACCCGTCCCTCTTCCCGAAACGTGAGATAGGTCGAAGGCGAGGCCTGCATGTCCTTTATGCCGACGCCCGGCGCGGTCTCCCACACCCCCACCAGCCGGTCCGGATCGGGGAAGGGAAGCGGCTTGAGCAGGACCCCGTTCAACACACTGAAAATCGCGGTGTTGGCGCCGATCCCCACCGCCAGCGTCACCAGTGTGACCGCCGCAAAACCCGGCGATTTCGCGAACCGCCGCGCAACCTGTCTGAGCGAGATCATCGTTTTGGCCTCTATAGGCTATACGAGACAGGGCGGTCCGGGTTCGCGAATTTTCGCCGGCGGCCCAAACCGTAATACTCTGGGAGTCGAACACGATGACACGCTCGTTTGCAGCCTTGCTCGTCCTCTTAGGTTGTATCCCTCTTCAAGCGCAGGGACCGCACGCCCGCGCCAAAGCAGGAGCCGCCGTCACCGGCCACTTCCGGAACCTGTTCGCAGAGGCCGGCGTGCCGAAAAGGGCAGTAGCGAAGAAACTTGACGCCGCCTTCCAGCAACTATTTCACGGCGACCCGAACACCCAGGCGATCTACTTCGCCGCTGGGAAGAACGCGAATGGCGACCTCGCCTACGTCACCGACGTGGCCCACCACGACGTGCGCTCGGAAGGCATGTCGTACGGCATGATGATCGCCGTCCAACTTGGCAAAAAGGCCGAGTTCGATGCGCTCTGGAACTGGTCGAAGACGTACATGTATCACGCCCAGGCGGACCACCCGGCGCGCGGTTTCTTCTCCTGGTCGCTGAAGACCGACGGCACTCCGAACTCCGAGACACCGGCCCCGGACGGCGAAGAGTATTACGTTATGGCCCTATACTTCGCGTCCGGGCGCTGGGGCAACGGCGCCGGAATCTACAACTACCGCCAGGAGGCCGACCGCCTGCTGACCGACATGCTGCATCGCGAGATTCTGCGTGGCGAAGTTCTGCGCGGCCGCACCGCGCGCGGCCCGTACGCATGCGGCAACATGTTCGACGAGAAGTACAAGATGGTCCGCTTCGTGCCGGGGCTGGAGCTGAATGGCTTCACCGATCCGTCTTACCACCTGCCCGCTTTCTACGAGCTTTGGGCGCGATGGGGCCCTCCGGCCGACCGTGCGTTTTGGGCCGAGGCCGCCGCGGCCAGCCGCGATTTCTTCCCGAAGGTGGCCAATCCAGCCACCGGCTTGGCGCCGGACTACGCCAACTTCGATGGCACGCCGTACAACCTCAAGTGGAATGCCGGTGCCGTCAATTTCCGCTTCGATTCCTGGCGCACGGCGATGAACTGGTCCGTGGATTGGGCGTGGTGGGCGCAAGACCCTCGCGAACGGGAACTGAGCGACCGCATCCAGACCTTCTTCGCGTCGCAGGGCATGGAGACCTACGGAAGCATCTTCACGCTGGCCGGCGCCCAGTTGAGCGCAACCCACGCTCCGGGCCTGATCGCCACCAACGCGGTGGCCAGCCTGGCCGCGACGAATCCGAGCGCCAAGGCGTTCGTCAAAGCGCTCTGGGCCTGCCCCATCCCATCGGGAAAAGAGCGCTACTACGACGGAACGCTCTATCTCCTCTCGATGCTCCACGTCAGTGGCCGCTTCCGCCCCTGGCCGCCGAGGTAGCTGGCTCGGGATCCGCGAACTCCGCAAACCGGGGACTGGACCGAAATTTCGCCGTCCTTGCGAAATTCGTGCCTGTCCCAAGGTTTGCCCTCTGGACAACCATACGTCGCACGGCCAATGCTACTGTGGGCACATGCTGTCCATGCAGCCGATCGGCTACGTCAGAAGTCCCTACCGGGATACCAAGGAAATCCCGAAAGGCCTAGGCGCGGAGCACGACGCCGAAGGCATTCTCGAGATCCAGGCAGAATTCGAGCCCGGCCTCCAGAACATTGAAGGCTTCTCCCACCTGTACGTCATCTGGGCATTCGACCGCTCCGAAGGATGCGATCTCCTGGCCGCCCCCGCCGACTGACAATCGCCCCCACGGCGTCTTCGCCACCCGCTCGCCGCGCCGCCCGAACCCGATCGGCCTGACGGTGGTCGAACTGTTAGGACGCGAAGGTCCGCTCCTCCGCGTCCGCGGTATCGACATGCTCGACGGAACCCCCATTCTCGACCTCAAGCCGTATCTCTCCAGCGTCCCGCCCGAGCGCCTCCGCCGCGGCTGGCTCGCGGAAGCCGAAGCGCGCGCGGCGGAGAAGCCGTAGCACCGGGATGAGCGACCTAGCGCGTGCGCAGTCGGCGGCGCCAGCCAACCCTCGCAAGCCCGGCCATCCCCACAGCAATCAAAGTCGCGCTTCCCGGCTCGGGAACGGAATTGGGATCGGGCGGGTTTGCGCCAATCCATATCTGGCCGCTTAGAACCTCCCGGAAGGTGTCAAGTCCGGTGAACTGGCCCGCAATGAGCCGGTTGAGCTGATCCTCGTAATGCGTGTAGAGCGGACCGTTGCCGTCGTAGCCGGCAGCAAGAGGCCCTTCGCCGTAAACATCCAACTGGAATTCGCCGTTTAGCAGGTAGTAGCGGGCGTACAGACCATTGATGTACTGTGTGTCACCCTCATCGCGCGAACGCATGTAAGTGAACGACACGAGCTCGTAGTCGGGGTCGCCGGCGTAACGTTGGTAGAACGAGAACTCGCTTGACCCTGCCCGGTTCTCGAATACGATGTCAATGTTGTGCCATCCCGGAGTGAGATTGGCGGAACCGAACGCGTTAGCCAAATCGGCAGCGTCATAGTAAACCACCGAGCTGCCGTCGATGGCGACGCTGACATGGTCATCGACGAACACCTTGTAGTCAACTTGGGTACCAGGCAGGTTCGCAGCGGCGAACAGCCCGAGAGTCAATACCAGCAGGAAAGTTTTCGAGTTCATTGCTGCTCCTGTTCTCATCTGGGCGTGCGCAGGAGCGGTCAGTGCCGGGACGGCCGCTCAGGGACTTCACGCAACCGACACTCATCATACAACAGTAAAAGGCCTGTTGATCCGCTATTTCGTCGCTTCTCACTGAGAACATGTCCATGGCGCAGCGACGCCTTAAGGTCTGTTAAGATCGTGCCGGTGGCGAGCATGCCTCTCGCCCTCGGCAGCCGACTTGGTCCTTACGGAATCCGCTCTCCGCCCGGCGCGGGAGAGACGGCCGAGACTCATCGAGCGCGGCTGGCGGTGGTCCATAGTGTTTTTGCCCGCCCCAACTCGCCAGTCACACCCCACCCACCACCCCTAACTCGTTCACCCGATGAGCCCCTCGCAACGTTGCCCCCCCAAAACCCTTGACACCGCCCCATATCCTCATAGCGGAGGACCAACCGCGTGTCATCAACCGCCGTTCATCACATTTCATCTACTTCGCCACCCTTCGAGGTCGGCAACCTGACGCCCATCCAGGCCCAGGTCGTCGCCGCGCTGGCCGAGGGACGCTCCGTTGTCCGCGCCGCCGCCGCTGCCGGAATTCACCGCACCACCATCCATAATTGGGCGCGAACCTCGAAGGAATTCCGCGACGCCTTCAATCAGGCCCGCGACCATTTCTTCGAATGCGTCAACGATCAACTCAATGAACTGTCAAGCCGCCGCGCTCGACACCCTGCGCCAGTTGCTCACCAGCCCCGATACCCCGCCGTCCCTCCGCCTGCACGCCGCGCTCGCCGTTCTCGAACGCCCCGGCCATCGCGATCCCGGCTGGCAAGTTCCCATACCCGTCGGTCGCGTAATGGAACCTGCGCCCGAGTTGGCCGTCCCCGCGTCCGTGACCGAAGTCCCCGTGTCCGCCCCGCGCAACGCACCCTGCCCCTGCGGCTCCGGCATGAAGTACAAATATTGTTGCGGCGACCCCGCAAAGCTCCCCGGCCTCAGCCCGCTTGCCGACCGCCTGCAGGGGATGAGGACAAAGCTGCGAGCGGACCCGGCCTTTGCGACGGGCGACGAGCGACGAGCGACGGGCGATTGAGCCACGAGCGACGAGCGGCTCTACGAAATCGGACTCAGCCTGACCAGAACCACATCGTGAGCCGGCAGAGCCGCTTCGAACCCGACGGCCGTCTTGCCCAGATCCTTCTTCTGCCACACGTCCCGGATGCGATACGTCCCCTTCAGGAATGTCAGGTTCGCCCAATCGATCCGCAATCGCACCGTCTCGTCGCCGTCGTTGAAGAAGCAGACCGCCCACTCGCCCTTCGAAAGCTCCTTCGCCCAGATCTGCTTGCCCGGGTGCTTCATGAAGCGCGTCGCCTGCTTGCCCAGCGGGTCCTGGTCGATCGCCAGCACTTCGCTGTCAGTCAGGATCCGGCGCGTCTCTTCGGGCATCTTGCGCGGATCGTTGCCCGCCATCAGCGGCGCCGCCAGCATGCTCCACAGCGTGAAATGCGCCCGCGATTCGGCCGGCGTCAGCCCCGGATTGCCCACCTCCAGCATGTCCGGATCGTTCCAGTGATCGGGCCCCGCGTACTGTGCCAGGTCCGCCTCGAGCTCCAGGATGAACTTCCAGCCCAGCGAATACGCGCCCTGGCAGTCGTAGCAATCCATGATGTCGCCGGTGGTCCGCCACAGGTGGCCGGTGTCTTTGGCCCACGTCCATGGCTTGGTGTCGCCCCACTCGCACAGGCTGAAAACCATCGGCCGCCCCGCCGCGCGGATCGCGTCCCGCATCGTGTTGTACGTCTCCTGGGAATTGGCGGTGCCGTGATTGCACCAGTCGTACTTCAGATAATCGACGCCCCACGAAGCATACGAGCGCGCGTCCTGAAACTCATGCCCGCGCCCTCCCGGCAGCCCCGCGCACGTCTTGGTCCCCGCGCAGTTGTGAATCCCGAACTTGAAGCCCTTCGCGTGGAGATAGTCGCCCAGCGCCTTCATCCCGTGCGGAAACCGCTCCGGATCGGGGACCAGATTGCCCTGCGCGTCCCTCTCCGGCGCCTCCCATCCGTCATCCACCACCACGTACCTGTACCCGGCCGCCTGCATGCCGCTCGCGATCAGGGCGTCCGCCGCCTCCTTGATGAGCGTCTCGCTGATCTTTCCCTGGAACGTATTCCAACTGTTCCAGCCCATCGGCGGAGTGGGCGCGAGGCCCTCGAATTTCTGCGCCGCCAGCGGCGCCAGGGCCAACACGGCCAGCGCAAGCGTCTTCTTTATCATTCTGAGTCCTCAGATTTCCTTGTTGCCCCAGAACCCGCGGATGTTCTTCCACAGCGCCAGTTGCGGTTTTGCGAACTGCCGCCGCGCGCGGTCGAGCGGCTCGCCCCGGATTTCGATCTCCTCGAGCGAGGCCGGGTGCATCCCCGCCTTGTTGGCCCAGGCGAACGTCGGCACTTCGCGCGGCTCGAAGCCCATCAAACCGGCGGCCACCATGTCCGTCGCCAGCGGATTCGTGCCCGCCACGATGACGTCCATCTTCACCACCGGTCCGATCGACGGCCCGTTGCCTTCCATGGCCATCGAACCGTCCACCACCGTCAGTCCCAGCTTGTTCGCGCGCACCATGTCCACGATGGCTGCCGCCGCGCCGGTCGGATCGACCTCCGACGTCAGGTCGTGCATGTGCCCGCGGATGGACTGGTATACCGTCCCCGGATACACGCCGATCAGGTTCTTCATACCCAGCGTCACCGTGGCGAGCTGGTGCGTCTTCATCATCGGCACCGAGCACAGCAAGTCCGTTTCGGCCAGCGACCGGTGGATCGTCAGCTTGGGGAAAACGAAGGCGCCCGGCACCGCGACCTCGGCCATCTCGCCGGAATGCAGGTTCACCAGCGGCACCCGCAGCGCCTTGGCCAGATCGGTGTAGCCGAGTTGGTCGAAGACGTACTGTTGCATCGGGTCGAGGATCTCGCGCTTGCGGGTGCGGCAAGTCTGGAACCCGATCAGGTTGAACTTCGGCGCTGCCGCCGAGCCCTCGCCGATCGAGACCTCCTTGCCGGCGCGTTGCATGAGTTGCGCGATGGTGCGGACCACCTCGGGCTTGGTGGTCGCCTTTGGATCCGAAGAGACGAGGTTGGGCTTGAGCATCACCGAGCTCTTGCCCTTGGTGACGTGCTTCATCCCTCCCAGCAGATCGATCGCCTCCTCGACGGCCATCGCAACCCGATCGTTCTTGATGCGCACGATGCTGACGACGGGCTTCGAGAGAGGCTTCCCCAGGACGGCGCTTCCGGCCGCCATCGCGGCGCCGGTGAGCAGGAAATCGCGGCGGCTGATTTGAGGCATGTTTGTCCCTTATGTGCTCATGGAAAACGATACCACGTGTTAAACTGACTCGCATGAGATTCACCACCGCCGCTCTGGTCCTGTGTTTGAACGTGTTGTCGGCTCAGACGCGCGTCCGGAACGGCGTTCAAGTCGCGGCCGGCGATCTGAACGTCAGGGTCCAGTTCTATGCCGAGGGAACGGTCCGCGTCGTCAAATGGCCCGCCGGCGGCACGTTCACAAAGTTCAGCCTCTCCGTCAACCAGAAGGACCTGCCCGATCTGAGCCTTCGTTTCGAGGAGAGCGCCACGGCGGTGACGGCCAGTTCCAGCCTGGTTAAAGTGCAGGTCAGCAAGAGCGATGGGGCGATTCGCTATTTCGCCGCTGACGGCCGAACGGTTCTCGAAGAGCAGGGAAGGCCCACCTTCAAGCCGGCGCAAGATCCGCACGAGAAGTCCGCCTTCTCCATTCAGCAGAACTTCAAGTTGACGCCGGAGGAAGGCGTGTACGGGCTGGGACAGCACCAGACCGGCTACATGAACTACCGCGGGCGGACCGTGAAGCTGGTGCAGTCGAACACGGACGCGGTCACGCCCATGCTGGTGTCCACCGCCGGATACGGGATCTTCTGGGACAACTACTCCAAGACGATCTTCGCCGACACCCCGGACGCCGCATCGTTCTGGTCCGACGTAGCCGACAACGTCGACTACTACTTCCTGTACGGCCCGAGCATGGATCAATCCATCGCCGCATACCGGCAGCTCACCGGGGCGGCGCCCATGTACGGCAAGTGGGCCTACGGTTACTGGCAGAGCAAGGAACACTACGCCACCCGCGACGAGTTGCTGGGCATCGCGCAGGAATACCGCAAGCGGCACATTCCCATCGACAATATCGTCCAGGACTGGAATTACTGGGGCGGGAATGACAACTGGGGCGGGATGTTTTTCGACGAGACTAAGTATCCCCGCGCCTCGCGAGATGATCGACTTGCTGCACCAGCAGCATTTCCATCTCATGATTTCCATCTGGGCCGGCCTCGGGCCTTCTTCGCCGATCTACAAGGACATGGAACGCCGCGGGTATCTGTATTCGCCCGTGGGCTGGGCCGGGTTCAAATACTTCGACGCCTACAATCCGGCGGCTAACGATCTGTATTGGCAGTACGCGAACAAGGGGCTGTTCTCCAAAGGCGTGGACGCCTGGTGGATGGACTCGACCGAACCCGACATCGTCAACGCGCTCACCAAGGAGTCGGAAGAGTACGAGATGAAGCGCGTCGAGAACAATCACCTCGGGTCTTTCGCGCGGTACCTCAATCCGTACTCGCTAGCCCATCACGGAGTCCGTCTATAACCACCAGCGGCAGGAGACCGATCAGAAGCGCGTGTACATTCTCACCCGCTCGACCTTCGCCGGCCAGCAGCGGGCCGCGGCGACCACGTGGTCGGGAGATATCGGCGCGACCTGGGACGTCTACCGGAAACAGATCTCCGCGGGCATCAATCACAGCATGGCCGGCATCCCGTATTGGACGTTCGACATCGGCGCTTACATGATCGGGAGCACCGGGCGGAACGTTTTCGAACGGCGGCAAGGATCCGGCCTACCAGGAACTCTACACCCGCATGTTTCAGTTCGGCGCCTTCTGCCCCATTTTCCGGTCGCACGGCTCGGAGACGCCGCGCGAGATCTGGGAGTTCCCCGAGTATGCCGGCACGCTCCTGAAGTACGACAACCTGCGATACCGGTTGCTGCCCTACATCTATTCGCTGGGCTGGCAGGTCACCCACGATGGCTATTCGATCATGCGCGGCTTGCCGATGGATTTCCCGAGCGACCGCAAGACCTATTCGATCGACGACCAGTTCCTGTTCGGCCCCGCGATCATGGTCTCGCCGGTGACCGAGTACATGGACCATCGGCCCCCCGAGGACAGCGTCCTCATCACGTCCGAGCACTTCAAGACGAAGGACGGAAAGCCGGGCCTGACCGCCCGCTATTACTGCGACGACGAGTTCAAGACGCTGTGCCATGAGGCCGTGGAGCCGGACATCAATCTGTATTGGTACACGGGCTGGCCCGCATTTATCACCGGCCCTAAGTTCTCGATGCGCTGGGAAGGCAAACTGATCCCGACCGAAACCGGCAAGTACCGATTCCACATGAAGAGCTTCGGACCGAAGCGAGTGTTTCTGGACGGCAAAGAACTGCCTCACAACTACGACTCGATGGAGTCTTACACGGTTCCCGTCGAACTGGAGGCCGGGAAGGAATACGACTTCGCGTTCGAGACTTCGAACGCGGTGTTAGGCGCGTTCCGGGCGAAGCTGTACTGGAAGACGCCCGAGATCTCACGCCCGCGAGAAGGTTGTCGAGCCAGGCCGAAGACCAGAACCGTATACCTGCCGGCCGGAACTCCGTGGATCGATTTCTGGACCGGAGAGACGCTGCCGGCGGCCAGAGCATCGCCGCCGACGCGCCCATCGACAAGATGCCGCTCATGGTCAGGGCGGGGTCGATCGTGCCGATGGGTCCGTTCGTTCAGTACTCCACCGAGAAGCCGGCCGATCCGATCGAGTTACGCATCTATCCCGGCGCCGACGGCAGCTTCACGCTGTATGAGGACGAGAACGACAACTACAACTACGAGAAGGGCGTCTACGCGACGATCGCTTTCCACTGGGATGACGCCAAGCGCCAGCTTAGCCATCGACGCCCGCCAAGGTACGTTCCCAGGCATGTTGAAGTCGCGCACGTTTCAAGTAGTCGTCGTCGGGAAGGGCCACGGCGTAGGGCTGGATGTTACCGAGAACGCGGACAGAGTCGTCGCCTACCAGGGCGAAGGGCAGGTGGTTTCTTTCGCCCGTTGATGTGGGGCAGGCGTCCACGCCTGCGCGGGACGTCCACGTCCCGCCCCACGCGGCAGGCGGTCCCGGCGGCCAGGGCCGGCCAAACGTCCCGCTCCCCCGCGCCTCCGTCTGGCCGCTTTCAAACGCACTGGTGGTTCTCAGCCGCCGTCCCATCCGCCCGCGGCGAGTAAGTAGCGAGTAATCAGCGGATTCCGCTTTGGCTAGCAGCATGCATTCCTCACTGGCGACAGGAGGAACAAAGAAATGAAAAGCAAGCTGCTGGTGCTTGGGTTACTCGCGGGAAGCTCGATGTTCGCGGGCACCCGGGTGTTCGTCGGAATCGGCGGATACGCGCCGCCGCCGGTGGTGGCGTATGCCACGCCTTGCCCGGGCCCCGGGTACACGTGGGTCGCCGGCTTCTGGGACAACAGTGGACCGCGCCGCTTCTGGCGCGCCGGCTACTGGGCCGCTCCGCGATACCGCGTCGATTTTGATCGTGGGCATGACCGCGACTTCGATCGTGGTCACGACCGTGGGCACGACCGCGACCGCGGGCGTGACTTCCGCGGCGACGGGCGACGGTAGTCGCCCCGCCGCTCTGGCGAGGACAAGGACATGAGAAACAAACTTCTGCTGCTTGGATTGCTCACCGGAAGCTTCCTGCTTGCCGGTTGCGCGCCGCCTCGGTATTGGCACGAAGGCTACCGGGGGCCGCGGTACCACGATCGTGACCGCGACCGCGACCGCCGGGATCGCGATCAGAACCGCGATCACAACCGCGACTACCACGACGAGCGTTCCCGCTAGGCCTTCGAGCATGTGATTCCCCGCGTCCGCTTGCTGACGCGCGCGGTTCCGTGCTCGCTCCGAACCGCGACCGTGAGAGAGCGGACTAATGGACCCGGAATCGCTCGGGCGTCATGGAAGGATCTTCCTGGCAAGCGAGCGCGTAGCGGCCGGCCCACCAGGCAATCGCCCAACTGCCGGCCGGCCGCTGGTGGGTTGTGTATGCCTCGGGTCCCGCCGGGCTGGCGATGGTGACCGGACCCATGGGAGCCGGGTGGAGGTCAACCGCCGAAACGAAGATGCCCGCCTTACGGGCTTCCGCGATGGCGGTCTGGGCCCCGCCTCCGATCGAGATCGAGATGGCCCGAATCTTGTGGCCCGGCTCCAGGCGCCGGTTCATCTCGACGATGCGCCTGATCGCGAGCGCCAGCGGCAGGCCGGTGTGCGCGGCGCGCCGGGCAGCGAAGAACAGGTTGCCGAACGGCTCTCCGCGCCAATTCATGCCCAGCCCGACGAAGTATAGATCGGCTTCCGGCGCGACGCCTACGGTCTTACCCGCGGCTATCGAGGCGACCGCGGTCGAGTGCCATCCCGCGGGCTCGCCGGGGAAGGTGTCGATCTCGTCGTACCACCGCAGGCGGTCGGCGTACTCGCGGTGTTCGGTGAGCAGCGGCCGGTCGATGATGGCGATGCCGACGTTGCGTCCCTTGATGCCGCGCGCGTGCAGACGCCGTACCTCCTCGCCCGGGTTGGCCGCCGCCTGGGCCGCGGGCAGCGCGACCCGAAGCGGCGGAGGACGGCGGGCGATGTGCGGCAACACCGACGGGAATCGGCTCCGCAACCGGGCCTCGAACGCGCTCGAAGGCGAGCCACGACAGCAGCGCGACGAAGGCGCTCGCCGCGACAAGCAGGAGCCGCCGCACGGTTACTTAGTCGCCCAGTAGGCGCGATGGCCCGACGTAATCCGAGTCCGGAAGATTGGCCAGGATCGCCCGCCGCAGTTCCAGGATGTCCACCTCGCCCTGCTTCTGGTAGAGCACCTTCCCATCCGGCGCGAGCAGCATCGTGAACGGCACGCCGGCCTCCCACTTCGGATCGAAGGCCGCCTGCATGGCGTAGGTGTCCTCGGAGGCGAACAGCAGGTTGCGGCTGGTGGCGTGCTGCTTCTCGAGCGCCTTCAGCACGCCCGGCCGCTCGTCGGGCATGTTCGCCGATACGGTCACCAGGTCGAAGTCGCGGCCGCGGAACATGCGATAGGTGGTTTCGATCTCCGGGAACTCGCTGACGCAGGGCCCGCACCAGGTGGCCCAGAAGTTCACCAGCAGGACCTTGCCGGTCGGGTTCGCGCGCAGCTTCTTGAGATCGTCCGCGGTGGCGGCATCGAGCTTCACGGGCTCGGCCTCGATCTTGGTCATCTCCTCCATGCGGCCCGGCGTGCTTCGATTTCCATTTCGTCGAGCAGCCGAAGACGCCGGTGTGCGGGACCGGCACGGGCTTGCCGGCCAGCAGCGCGTCGATGGCGTTCGCGCGCGTCCTGGGTCTTGACCAGCGACTCGCGCTGGCTGTTGTCCACGCGTCCCTCGTAGCGCAGGTGGCGCTGCTGGTCGAAGATGAAGACGTGCGGCGTGGCCTTGGGGCCGTAGGCCCGCGCCACGGACTGGGTCTCGCCGTCGTAGAGATACGGGAAGTTGAAATGCCTGTACGCGGCGCGGATCTTCATGTCTTCGAAGCCGTCGCCGACGTCGGTCCAGGCGAGTTCGCTCGGCCGGACGGCTTCGGGATCGTTGGGCTCGATCGCGATCAGGGTGACGCCCTTGCCGCGGTAGTCCTCGGCCAGCTTCTTGATGCGGCTTTCGTAGAGCTGGGCGGTGGGGCAGTGGTTGCAGGTGAAGACGATGACCAGCACCTTGGCTGACGCATAGTCGGCCAGGGTGTGGGTCTTTCCGTCGATCCCCGGCAGCGAGAAATCCGGGGCGGGGGAGCCGACGGCGAGCGTCGGGTGCTCGTCCTCCGCCCCGAGCGATATACCGGCAACGAGCAGAGTGAGGAATAGAATGGAATCCAGGTGAAACATGCGACCATCTTCGCACACGCCCGGTAGCATGGACGAATACCTCGCCGGCGTCCCGGAACCCGCCCGCACCACGTTGAATAAGATTCGCGCCGTGATCCGGTCGGTGGTGCCGCCGGAAGCCACCGAGGGGATCAGCTACCGGATGCCGGCGTTCCGGTACAAGGGCGCCCTCGTTGCCTTCGCCGCGTTCTCGGATCACTGCAGTTTCTTCCCCATGAGCGCGGCGCTGATCGAGACGTTCAAGAAGGAGCTCGCGGGCTATAGCACATCCAAAGGCACCATCCGCTTCCCCGTGGACAAGCCTCTCCCGGCCGCTCTGGTGAAGAAGCTGGTGAAGGCGCGGATCGCGCAAAACGAAAAGAAGAAAGCCGCGAAATGACGGCGGCGGATCTCTTCGCGGCGCAGAAGTCGGCGTATCGCCTCAAGCCTTACCCCACCTGCCAGGAGCGCCGCGAGCACCTGCAACGCCTGGAGCGAATGCTGCTCGACTCGCAAGAAGCGATCGCAGGCGCGTTGGACGCCGACTTCGGCGGGCGGTCGAAGCAGGAAGTGCTGTTCTCCGAGCTGTTGGTCTCGCTCGGCGCCGTGCGCCACGCGCGCAAACACGTGAAGAGCTGGATGGCGACGAGGCCGCGCCATCTCGGATGGGCGCTCCAGCCAGCGCGGGCTTGGGTGATGCCGCAGCCCGTGGGTGTGGTGGGCATCATCGCGCCGTGGAACTACCCGCTCATCACGACCGTGCCGCCGCTGGCCGGGGCGCTCGCCGCGGGCAATCGCGCGATGGTCAAGGTGTCCGAATTCACCCCTGCTACTTCGGACTGCCTTCAGAAGCTGATCGCCGCGGCGTTTCCGGCCGATCAGGTGACGGTGGTGACAGGCGACGCCGAGGTGGGCCGCCTTTTCGCTTCGCTGCCGTTCGATCATCTGCTGTTCACGGGCTCGACCGCCGTGGGCCGCGACGTGATGCGCGCGGCGGCGGAGAACCTCACGCCGGTGACTCTCGAGTTGGGAGGCAAGTCGCCGGCGATTCTCGCACCCGACGCGGACATTGAGTCGGCCGCCGCTGACATCGCCTTCGGCAGGCTGCTGAATGCCGGACAGACGTGCATCGCGCCGGATTACGCGCTGGTGCCGCGTGAGCGTCTGGAAGCCTTCGTAGAGAGCATGCGCGCGCAGGTTGAGCGCTACTGGCCGCAGGCGGCGCGCAATCCGGATTACACGTCGGTCATCAACGAACGCCATCTGGCGCGGCTGCGGGGATACGTCGAGGAGGCACGGGCCAGGGGCGTGCGGGTCGTCATGATCGGACCCGAAGCCGAACCAGGTTCGCGGCGCATGGCTCCCACGCTGATTCTCGATCCGCCGGACGATCTCGCCGCGATGCGCGAGGAGATCTTCGGTCCCGTGCTTCCGGTGAAGACGTATGGCGCGTTCGAGGAGGCCATCGCGTACGTGAACGAACGCGACCGCCCGCTGGCGCTGTACCTGTTCACGAGGTCCGGCCGCACAGCCGACACCGTGTTGACGCGCACCGTCTCGGGTGCCGTGTGCGTGAACGACACGCTCATGCACATCGCCGCTGAGGACCTACCATTCGGTGGCAGCGGAGCAAGCGGCATGGGGCACTACCACGGTCGGGACGGTTTCGATACGTTCAGCAAACTCAAGCCGGTGTTCCGCCGCGGATGGCCCGGCCTCAGCCGCCTGCTAAGGCCGCCATACGGGCGCATGCACGATCTGCTCAAACGCATTTTGATAGGGTGAGGGGCTCATCTCTTAAAAAATTAGTTGACAAGATCGGCCGGTCTGGGGTACAAAGGGATTGGAAGTATTAAATGCTTAAGAGTTGAGGGGCGCAGGTGGCCAGGAAGAAATCACAGACATTAACCGAGGCGGAACTCCCCATCATGGAAGTACTCTGGGACAAGGGGGTGGCCACGGTGGGCGAGGTGGCGGAGGGGCTGTCGAAGGACAAGGCGGTAGCCTACAACACCGTCCTGACGCTGATGCGAATCCTGGAACGCAAAGGGTATGTGCAGCATACCAAAGATGGGCGTGCCTTCGTCTATCAAGCGGTGGTGGGGCGCGGGGAGGCTAGCCGGACGGCAGTGCGCCAGCTTCTCAACCGTTTCTTCAACGATTCTCCGGAACTGTTGGTGCTAAACCTCTTGCATGACGAAGCCATCGACCAAGAGGAGATCGAGCGGCTGCGCGGTTTGATCGGCCGGGAGTGAGGACACGATGACGGCTTGGGTAGGGGCGGAAATTGCCGGGTCGGTCGCGAACGGGATCGTCGAGGGCCTGGCACTGTCGATCCTGCTGTGGCTCCTTCTGCGTCTGACGCCGAGGGCTGCGGCGGCCACGCGGTACGCATTCTGCGGCCTGGCGCTGGTCTTCGTCGCGCTGCTGCCGGTGGCGCAGGGCTGGTTGCCGCGGTTGGGCGCGTCCGCATCGGCCGCCACTGGAAGCGGGCATAGCGGCGCCATGCTGACACTGACCGCGGGCACGTGGCTGATCTGGGTGCTGGGGGCATGGGCGCTGGGGAGCCTGGCCCTGATGGCGCGCGTCGGCTGGGGGCTGGTGGCGCTGGGCGGGTTGAAGAGGAGGGCCTCGGCCGCGCCGGAGCAGGTGGCGGAGCGGTTTGAGGGAATCATGCGGGCCTGCCCGGGGCGCCGTCGCGCTCGCGTGCTGATCTCGGACGATGTCGCCGGTCCAATCGCCGCGGGAATGGTAAAGCCCGCGGTGCTGCTTCCGGCGTTCCTGGTGGACGAGCTATCCGAGGCGGAACTCGACCAGGTGCTGACGCACGAGCTGGCGCACATACGCCGCTGGGACGATTGGACGAACCTGGCGCAGAAGGTGGTCGAGGCCCTGCTGTTCTTTCATCCGGCGGTGATCTGGATCGGACGGCGGCTGACGCTGGAGCGCGAGATCGCCTGCGACGATTGGGTGGTGGGGCTGGCCGGGACGGCGCGTCCTTACGCCACCTGCCTCACGCGCCTGGCGGCGATCCATCGGGCGACGCCGCAACTGGCTCCGGGAGCGCTGGCGCGCAGGCCGCAGCTTTCGATTCGAGTGGAGGCGCTGCTCGAGGGCGGGCGCGACCGCAGGCGGCGGTCGTCGAGAAGCGCGCTGACGGCCGCGGCGGCCGTGCTGTCGGTGGCGGCATTCGCGGCAGCTCCCTGGGCGCCCGTGACGGTAGCGCTGCCGGCGGTCCCCGTGGCCGCGGTTGGGGCGGTGACGCCGGCGCTCGCTACGGTCTCGGCTCGACCGGCGGCGGGAGTGGAAGTAGCGCAGTTGGGGAGGCCGAAGCCGCAGCGCGACCGGTTGGCGGCGCGCGGTGTGGCTCCGCATGCGGCGGTGGCGGCGGGCTCGTCGCAGTTTGCAGGGGTGGCGTCGGGAAGCGCGGCTCGGCTGGCGGAGACGGCGGCGGGGCAGCTCCAGTCTGGAGCGGTCGCGGATGGACGCGTGGCTCCGTTTGCGGCGGAGGTGGCAGGCACGGCGCAGCTTGCGGCGGTGGCGTCGGGAAGCTCGGCTCCGTTTGCGGCGGCGATGGCAGGCACGGCTCCGCTCGGGCCGACGGCGGAGGGAAGCACCACTCGGTTCGCCACGGTGGTGGCACGGAGTGCTGCGCCGGTCCCTGCGACGCCCGCGGCATTGGCGGGAAGGACGGCACCGCTGGGCGCGGCGCGCGCTCCCGCGATGGTGCTTTACGTGGTCTATGTGGACGGCGGGGAGGCCGGATGGATCCGGATTCTGTGGATTCATGAGGTCCCCGCTCAGGCAGTGAACCGGACTTAGGTTTGGGGAAGAGGACAGTATGAAGATTCTGAAGACTCAGAGGAGCCTCGCGCTCCTGGTTTTGATCGTGGGACTGGCGGCGGGAGTTGCGCTCAGCCAAGGGATGAAGGCCGTCAAGGCCTCGGCGGCTGTCGCGCCAGATGCGACGCCGCTGAGCATCCCCGACCCGGTACAGCTTTCGAATTCCTTTTCGAAGCTGGCCAAGGAAGTGGAACCCTCGGTGGTTCAGGTGACCAGCACCATCGAGCAGAAGATGGTGGAGCGGCGCAGCCCGCGGGGCCAGCAGGGAGACCAGCAGGGCCCCGATGACTTCTTCCGGCGCTTCTTCGGCGGCGATCCGTTCGGCGGAGGCAATCAAGGGCCGCAGCGGCCGTTCAAGAGCCAGGGCACCGGCTCGGGCTTCGTAGTGGATAGCCACGGGTACATCCTGACCAACAATCACGTCGTCGATGGAGCTTCCAAGGTCCAGGTGCAGTTGCATGGCGACACGACCCAGTACACGGCCAAGGTGGTCGGGACCGATCCCGAGCTCGACCTGGCCGTCATCAAGATAGACGCAGGCCACGCGCTCGATGCGGTGAAGATCGGCAATTCGGACTCGATCCAGGTGGGCGATTGGGCGGTGGCGATCGGCTCGCCGTTCGGACTGGACGAGACGGTGACGGCGGGCATCATCAGCGCCAAGGGGCGCGACCTGGGCTCGCAGGGGCACCAGCTACAGCGCTTCCTGCAGACCGACGCGGCCATCAATCCTGGCAATAGCGGCGGGCCGCTGCTCGATATTCGCGGCCAGGTGGTGGGGGTGAACACCATGATCGCCACCAATTCGGGCGCGAGCGACGGCGTGGGTTTCGCGCTGCCGATCAACATGGCGGTGAACGCGTACAACCAGATCATCAAGACCGGGAAGGTCTCGCGCGGAGCGATCGGCATTCTGTTCCAGCGCCAGCAGAACCCGGAGCTGTTGAAGGCTTACGGCACCAACTCGGGCGTGTTTGTCAGCCAGGTGACGGCGGGCACTCCGGCGGCCAAGGCGGGCCTCAAGGAAGGCGACATTGTGAAGTCGTTCAACGGCAAGCCGGTGGCGAACGGCGACGAGCTGGTGGCGCTGGTTTCCGAGACGCCGGTAGGTGCGAAGGTTCCCATCGCCGTGCTGCGGGGCGACAAGACGCTAGACCTGACCATCGAGGTGGCGGACCGCGCGAACATCATTGCGGGCAACGCGGGCGAAGGAGCCGCCGGACCGGAGAGCGCGGAAGGCGGTCGCGCAAAGCAAGAGCGTGAAGTTCGGCATCTCGGTGCGCTCGCTCGGAGCGGAGGACCGGGATTCGATGAACTTCCAGGCCAGCGGCGGAGTGCTGGTGACCGATGTGGAGAGCAATTCCTTCGGCGAGGACATCGGGCTGCAGCACGGCGACGTGCTGATGGCGATCAACCGGCAGGCCATTGCCTCGCCCGCCGACGTCAAGCGGATAGCGGCGGAGTTGAAGCCGGGGCAGGCGGTGGCATTCAAGGTGCTTCGCTCGGCCGGCCAGTTGCAGGGCGGGGGGGCTCAGTGGACGCCCGTGTTCCTGGCGGGCACGCTTCCGGCTAGCCAGTAGCAGTGGCCGGCGGAGCTCCGCAGCTTTCAGCTTCAGCTCTCAGCTGTCAGCTTCTGAATGAAGACGGTGAGCATGCGTTTGATTTGGGTGACTTCGTTGGTTAGCCGCTCTTGGCCGGCGGGCGGCAGGTAATTCAGGTCGCGAGCGAGCAGGAGGTGATACTCCAGCTCGCTCGCGGATCCTCTCTCCTTCGCGGCCGCATCCCTCTGCTATATTCGTCGCGATCGACGCACACGCTCGGCGCATCCGGTCCGTCAGGCCGAAACGCTCGGAGCGTGGGAAGGCGGCGGTCGCGGCGTAGATCGCCAAAGCCACTTGGTGGGCTTTTGACCACACTTTGCTGCGGCGATAGCTCTCAGGGCTGAAAGCTGAGGGCTGATAGCTGACAGCTGCGAAGCGAAGTGGAGCCGCCGGACTGTAAGCCGGTTTCTGTACCCTTGCGGGCGACAGTCATTCGTCTGGGCCGAGCATTACTGCCGGGCTCTAGCGACCTACCCGAGAGTCGAACGGAGCGGGCCGCTCCTCCCCTCCTATTTGGTCTTGCTCCGCGTGGGGTTTGCCCTGCCAGCCGGATTGCTCCGGCCGCGGTGCGCTCTTACCGCACCTTTTCACCCTTACCCCGTTGCCGGGCGGTATATTTTCTGTGGCACTTTCCGTAAAACCCGCTTTGAGCGAATCCCCCCGGCCGTTAGCCGGCACGCTGCCCTGTGGAGACCGGACTTTCCTCCCCCGAAGGGGCGACTGCCCATCCGGCAGGCTCCTTGAGTATTGTAGCGTGGGTCCGCTTGCTCACGCGCGCGGTTCGGTGCTGGTGGGCCGCGGCGGCGGCGCGGTTCGGTGCTCGCGGGCCTCGATTACGATGCCGTCGGAGAGACGACCCCGCTCCGCCGCCGCCAGACGCGGTCTGCGTGGGCCGCGGCGGTGATCCAGACGATGGCCGCGGCGTAGCCTCCGATCACGTCGCTGGGGTAGTGCACGCCGAGGTAGATGCGCGAGTAGCCGACCATCCCCGCCAGGAGCGCCGCGGCGGTCCAGACCAGGACGCGCGCCGCGCGGCTGCGGAGGCGGGCCGTTACGAGCGCTGCGACGACTCCGAAGTAGCAGGCCAGCAGGAGCGCGTGCCCGCTCGGGAAGCTGTAGGAATGCGGCTCCGGGGTGCCGAAGAAGGGGACGGGACGGGGGCGGCGGAAAGACAGCTTGAGCGTGGCGTCGAGCAGCGACGCTCCGATCATGGCGACCACGAAGAAGAGCGCGGCGCGTTGGGAGTGTGCCACGAGCAGGGCGGCGAAGGTGAGGGCGCAAAGCAGAACCAGAGGCAGAGGCTCTCCGAGTCTGCTGACCAGGCGCATCAGCTCGGTGAGACCCGGCGAGGAGTGCTGGTGGACGTGAGCGCGGACCGCGCCGTCGAAAGCGATGGCCGCGCCGTGAGCGACACGCTGCGCCAGCCAGGCGAAGACGATCACGGCGGCTATCGATGCGGCCAGGCCGGCGGCGAAGATCCCTCCGGCGGAGGCGGCGCGCGGCGTCATTGTGCGTCTTTGGCGCAGCGGAAGCCGATGTTATAGGAGCGATGGCGGGCGGGGATGATGTTGTCGTCCCAGAGCGCCTCGTTCAGCAGGGGCAGATCGTAAGAGCCGCCGCGGATGCCGCACCACCGCTCCGCGGCCGTGGGCGGCGGGTCGAGCAGGTGCGCGAAGGCCTGCAGCGAGGCCGGTGTGGGCGCGCCCGGCTCGTTGACGAACTCCCAGACGTTGCCGGCCATGTTGAGCGCCTGGTAGGGGCTCGCTCCTTGCGGCATGGAAGCGGTGGGCATCAATCGCGGCTCGCGCCGTTGCGGGTCGTCGCGCACATTGGCGCGGGAAGCGTCCTGGGTGTCGCCCCACGGGAAAGTGCGGCCGTAGGGGCCGCGCGCGGCCTTCTCCCACTCGAGCGCCGTGGGCAGGCGCTTTCCGGCCCAGCGCGCGAACGAGTGCGCCTCGAAGTAGGACACGTTGACCACCGGGTCATCCGGCCGGCTGGAGGGAAAGTTCTGGGGCAGGGTGCGGCCCCGTTGGTTGCAGAAACGCCGGTAGGCGGCGTTGGTGACCTCGGTCTTATCGATGTAGAACGCGGGCAGGTCGACGCTTTCCCTCTCGCTGCCGGAAAGGAACGGCCCGGCGGGAATCAGCACCATGTCACCGGCGGGGCTGGTCAAGGTGGAGTGCAGGGTTGGGGAGCCGGAACTGCGCAGGTACAGCCAGAAGATCACCAGGAGCAGCACGACCGCGGCGGCGGCAGCGACGATCAGGATGTCCGAGCGCCGGCGGGCCATGGCGGCGGGCGCGGGCGGGATGGACGCAGGCCGGCTGGGCGGCGTGGGGATGGGCGCCGCGAGGGCGGCCGGGGCCGGGATAGGCTGCGCCGGTGTGGCGCCCGTGGCAACCGGAGAAGTGGCGGCGCCCCGCTCGAGACGCCGCAGAATCCGTTCCAGGGTGGCGCAGACGTCCCCGAAGCTTTGCGGCCGCTGTGCGGGATCCTTCGAAGTGCACAAAGCCACCAGGTCGGGCAGCGGCTGCGGCACGCCGGCGGTTTCGAGCGGTTTCAGATCGAGGGGCTTATAGAGGATCTCGTAGAAGATGCGCTCCACGGTCTCGCCCTCGATGGCGCGCACGCCGCTGAGCAGCTCGAACAGCAGGACTCCGAAGGCGTAGATGTCGGCGCGGTTGGTCACTTCCTGGCCGCGCACCTGCTCGGGAGCCATATAGAACGGGGTTCCCAGCGTGAAGCCGGGCCGCGTGAGCTGGCTGTTCTCGGCCTTGGCGATACCGAAATCCATCAGCTTCACCACGCCCGATCCGGTGACCTGAATGTTCTCGGGCTTGATGTCGCGGTGGACGATTTTGTTGGAGTGGATGTACTCGAGGGCGCGCGCCAGTTGCAGGGCGATGTTCAAGCGGAAATTCAGGTCGCCGATACGGCTGGATTTGATCAGTGAGCGCAGGTCTTCGCCGCGCAGGAACTCCATGACCATGTAGGGGCGGCCCTGATCCTCGCCGAAATCGTAAACGCTGATGACGTTGTCGTGGCTGAGGTTCCCGGCCACCTGCGCCTCGCGCAGGAAGCGCGCCTTGGCCTCCGGGTCCTGGGCTGCCTGCTCGGTGAGGACTTTGACCACCACGGAGCGGCCGATCACGGTGTCGCGGGCACGATAGACGCGCGACATGCCGCCGCCCAGCAGTTCGACCAATTCGTACTTTCCGATTCGGGCAGGAAGTTCCATAGGTTACTTGGCCACGTCGGCGGTGCAGGCCCACCCGCTAAAATACCCCTTCCGGAAGACCGGTGGGGACATGTCGAGATCGAATCGCACCAGGACGGGCTGCCCGCTGGCGGTGGTCACCATCCGTTCGGACTTGCCCGTCTTGAGCGCCCACTCCAGGTGTCCGGCGCGCTCTTCGGCGTCGCCGAAGAACTCATAGGTTCCCCACAGACCGTCGAACGAGGGCCAATGGAACGGCTCGCCGCCGAACTTCACATCCATTTTCGCGCCGGAGGGGTTACCGGGCCAAACGAACTGCTTGCTGGCGTTCTTGCCGCTGGAGTTGTTGAAGGTCTGGCCATCGAGCGTGATGCTGATGGTCTGGTTAATGCCGGTCAGATCGGACCGCAGGGTGTATTTCAGCGCGGGCTGCTGCGCGCCGGCCGGATAGGCGGCATCGGAGAACGCGGCGGCGCGGTTGAAGAAATTCAGAAACCCCGGCGTCACCTTCATGGGCGCGGCGGCCTTGGGCACATACTGAGTTCCCTGTTTCTCCAACAGTGGCTGGAGCTGCGAATAGAACTGCCACAGCGCGCCGTCCGGTGGACGGAAGAAGCGGTTCACGTCGTCCAGGGTCGCCTGCACCGTGGATTTCAGGTTGAACGGGTACTTGGCCATGAGCGCATGGAACTGGCCGCACAGCGCCTGTCCGCTGGGGGGCTTGGGCCTGAGCAACTGAGCTACCTGTGTGATCGGTTCCTCCATCAGCTTGCGGACGGCAGGCGGAAGGTTGCCGTCCTGGTCGATGGCGAAGGTCTGCGCCATCTGGCCGGTGGTGAGCAGGGCCTCGTTGGCTTGGGCGATGGTGGCCTGGGCGGCCGCGTCGTTCTGCGCGGGGGGCGTCGAGGCCACCTGCGCGACAGAATTCTGGAGTTTCAAGAGCGCGCCCATATAAGCCTGGTTCATCGAGCCGACGGCCTGCGTCTGGCACGCCGCGGGAACCACCGACTGGGGCGCCTGGAATGCGGCGCGGATCTCCGGGGCGTCCACATTTGTGTTCTGCGAGACCAGGCAGAAAAGCGACAGCAACGGCGAGTTCCCTCCCGAGATGAGCATCAGTTTGTTAGCGGCGTCCGAGAGGCTGGCATAGCGCGTGACGGCTCCGGCTTTCACGAATGCACGCCATTCCTGGATGAAGTCGCGGAGGTAGAAGCCGCGCAGGCGTTGCGCGAGCTGCGCGCGGTCGAGGCCGGCGTAGGTCTGCGGACCGAGCACCCAGTCCTCGCCGCCGAAGAGCTGGTCGGGCTTCTGGAAGGCCGCCTGCATGAAGTTCCAGCCGTCCTTGGTGAACGCTCCGCGCACCTCGCGGCTGTCGGAGACGGCGCCGTTGGGGAACAGCCGGTTGTAGTTGATGGAGCCGGCGTGCTTGGACGCCTCTTCGAGAAGCGCCTGGTAAATCCGCTCGTCGGCATTGAACTTCTTCAGGTACTCGCGGGCGCTCGAGACGGTGGGGACTTCGGTGTCGGACGAGAATGGGTTGCCGTCATGCAGCATCTCGCTGTAGAAATCGAACTGCTTCTGCGCGAGCTGCATGCGTTCGGGATCGACGTTGCGGTTCTCGGACCAGCGGTTCAGCAGGTACGGCGAGAGGAAGGCGCGCGTGCTGCGCTTCCACTCGGACGTAGTGATGAGATACGCCTTGAGCGTGTTGTACGGCGGACCGTAGGCGTCGTTGGGCCCGGGCGTGGCGGGCAGGCGGCGCAGGGTATCGATCATCGACCCCTGGGTCCAGCCGAACAGGGTGGCGAAGAACTTGCGGAAGTAGATACGGTAGGCTTCGGGGTAGATCTCGGCGCCCTTGTAGAGTCCCCAGCGCATGCTTAGGGGAGCGCCGTCGCGCTGGTAGCCGGAGAGCGTCGCCAGCTCCTGCCGCAGCGTCTCGAGTTTCTGGAGGGAGTCGAGCGACGGGAGGTCCTGGCCGCTGGGCGCCACCAGGGAGAGCCCCTGAGCGGCGTCGAGGACGCGCCCTTCGAGAGCCTTGTTCCGGGAATAGGAAACGATCAGCAGAATCGAGTACAGAAGGCAGAGCGAGGCGGCGGAAATCAGAAGCACGCGGCGCAGCGTGCTGGTCTTGAGGCTGGATGCGCTGGCGGCGCTGGCGGCGCGATCGGCCAGCACGATGTCATTCCAGAAGTGGCTGAGGAAGACCCACTGCGGCACGCGGCGCGTACCGACCGCCTGTGGTTGCGGGGCCTGGGGCTGCTGCGGTTGGCCTCCCGCGCGAAACACGCCCGTGGCGCTGGCCGGGCCCTCAAAGCCCTGGCGTTCGGCGGTCCGCGCCTGCGGCGGCTGCGACATCTCGGTCACGTTGACCGGGCGGACGCCCGAGAAATAGAATCCACGCAGGAACGGGGCGGCGCGCAACTGGCTGGGCTTCGAGAGATCCACCAGGAACTGCACCAGCAGCGTGCGCAGCTTGCGGAACTCGCGCGGAAACTCGTAAATGCCGGGGAGCTTTTCGCCGGCGTGCTCGCGGGCCAGGAAGACGGTGCGCTTGTCGGCCAGAGAATGGAACAGGGCGTCGAAGGCGGCGCCGATTTTCTGCGTGGCCTGCTCGGCGTAGACGCCCGCCGGCCGGCCGCCCTCGATGGGGAGCGTGGTACCGAAGACTTGCGTCGCTTCCTCGTTGCTGAGGTTGCGGACATAGTCGAGGAAGAAGGGCAGGCGGTCGGCCTTGGTGAACAGCACGTAAACGGGAAGGCTGATACCCAGGGCCTGCGAGATGTCGCCCAGGCGCGCGTGCAGGGTACGGGCGGCGACCGCGATCGAATCGGTGGCGCCCGGTTTGAGGAGCTCTTCGACATCGAAGCAGACCACGGCCGCGCGGGGCGCCTGCTGGCCCTTGACGGAAGCCAGCTTGCGGGGTTGCAGCCGCTTGACGAGGCGCATCCAGCGGCCGGGGTCCTGAATCACGCGTCCGCCTGCGTCCACAAACACGGTCTGCCTTGCGAACCAGACGTTGGTGGAGCGCGTGGAGACGATGGTGTTGTCCTGGTAGACCTGGCCGGCGATGAGCTCGGGGTCGAGGCCGGAGTGGACCATGGTGTTGGTCTTGGCGGAGCCGGGCAGGCCGGCCAGCAGAATCACCGGCAGGTTGGCCAGCTTACCCTGGTTCGACGCGGTCAGACGGCCTTCGGCGTCGCGCAGCAGCATGTCGATTTCGTCGGCGCCGCCGGCCGCAGGCGCGGCTCCGGCTCCCGCGCCCTGTTGCGCGGCCTCTTTCTGGCTCTCGCGCCGGCTCCGCCACCAATAGAAAATGCCGAAGCCGGAGATGCCGACGATGGCCAGGAAACCGCGCACCATCCACAGGTCGACACCCGTCAGCTTGAGCATGGTCGTGGCCATGAATGCGAAGACGTAGAAGCCGAGCAGGCCGCCGATCGCGATGATCCTGTAGTTCATGTGAGCCTCTATCCCCTGAGCTGAGCTGGAACAGCGCGAATGTCAGCGGCGCCCGAGCCGAGCGAGATCTCGAAGACGCCGAACAGGATTACCAGGAGCGCAAAGCAACCGATGGCGGTCCACAGGAGGCGTTTGACCCAGGGATCCGCCATGGAGACACGTACCGCGCCGGGGGGAATGGCCCAGGCGGGCGAAAGATCGGGAGACAGGCCGCGGATGCGCGCGATCTTTTCCGAGATGGAGTCGATGACGTTGCGGAGCTCGGCCTGGCCGGCCAGGCCGTATCGGCCGCGAAAGCCGAGCAGCATGCACAGCTGGTAGATTTCGAGCACGTCGGCCAGATCGTGGGAATCGCGCTCATTGAGCATCCGCGTGACGTTGTTGAAGAAGATCTCGCCCGCGATGTGGACTCCGAAGAGTTCCTCCTGCAGCGGCTTGCGCGGCCACTGCGAGAAGACCGGCTGCTGGAGGTTCAGAATGGACTCATCGAGAAACGCCACGGCGGCGAAGATCGCCAGGCGCGTCTGCTCGCCGGTGTAAGCGCGCTTGCGGGCTTCCTGGTCGGCGGTCTGGAGAGCCTGGCGCATCTGTGCGCGGAATAACTCCGCGTCGGTGACCACCTGGCGGTTCGTGCGCAGCCGCACAATGGCCGTGAGCACTTCCTGAAAGACCAGCGCCAGGTTTTCGCGGCGGCGTTCGGTGGAGTATGCAGCCTGGTCACCGGCGCCCGGTGTGTATGTTCCCATAAGCTCCTTAGGATTCCAGAACCACCAGCAGTTCGATTTCCGGGTTCGGCAACTCGCCCGGAACGTAGACGCCCACCTGCCGCGTCTTGACGATGCTCTCCCAGCAGGGGCCGGCCCGATTCACCATGAAGTACTGCGTTTCGAGGCGCGGCGAGACCGCGGCCGGGGGGATGGCCAACTGCGTCAGCGACAAGCCCGGCATGGCGCGCTGCACCAACTTCACGATGAACTCGCGCGAGCAGACCTTGGCCAGGCGGGGCACGCGCTCGATCAGTTCCGCCTCTCCGATGGGAGAGCGGACAGCGAAGATCCAGCGGGAAGGACCCAGGCAGCGCTGGTCGGTCACCTCGCCGCTCCAGAAATAGTTGCCCAGAGGCGTGAGCGGAATAGGCAGGCAATTGGTGGGCATCAGGGTCTCGAGATGCCTGCGGATGTGCTCGTCGAGGGCGTCGAAGCAAGCCTCCAGGTTGTCGTGATCGTAGAGCGGCAGCGTGCGCGGATGCGAATCCAGGGCGAAGGTGCAGAGCGCGCCGGCCAGGCGCGAGAGCTCGACGAAGAGCTCCTCGGGGTGCCCGCGCTTGGAGAAGCACAGGTGCCGCAAGGGCGCGAGCGCGGCGTTGACGGAGTGGAGGAACCAGAAGTTGGCCACCTCCTGGCTGGACCAGCCGGCCGCGGATTTCGCGCCCCCCGTCTTGGCCTGGGTCAGCTTGGCGCTCTTCTCATCGAGAATTTCCAGGATGCGGCGCAGCATGGTCATCAGCCGCGCGCTGGCGGAGATCTCGAGGCAAGGGGGAACGAGGTTCGGGTCGTAGACGAAATGACCGGAGCCGTCCCGGCCGATGCGAGCGATGGGCAGCGTGACCAGGTCGTCGCTAAGTTCGGTGTCGAGGAGCAGGCGTATGTTCTTCCGGCCCAGGCGGACGGGCTTCTCGTCGCGGCCGGTGTTCTCGTCGTGGGTGGGTTCGAGCGCACCGACGTAGCGGGCGGAGCCGGAATCCCCGTTGCCGTCCACCGAGCAGTTGGGGCCGCTGGCGGAACGGGCGGCGATGGCGAGATGGACGGTCAGGCTCTCGCGGATGGGAGAGAAGAGGTCGGTGATATTGCGGGCGGCGGGGAGCGGGTCCTCTTCCGGCATCTGGAAGACCAGACCGTCGGGGAACACGCCGCGGGCATGAATCAGGGACAGGGTGCCATTGGCGAGCGCCTCCTGATCCAATTCATATCCGCCCAGCCCGTAGGGAGCGAAAACGAGGCTGGACAAGGCGAAGTGAACCGAGTCCTCGAAGTACCGGCTCTGGGCCTGAAAGTGGTGGGGGCCCAGGTACATCCCTTCCGACCAGACCAGTCTGGAAAGGTGCTTCATGGTCACGGCTCCTTAGCTTAGTCCGTCCCAGTTGCGGGCGTGCCATCCCAGGCCACACCGCTGCCCGATAAGGCCGTCGCCCGCAGCGTCATTCAGATTATATGCGGCGGGACAGGGCAAAGCCAACATAAAAAACGCTTTGGTGCCGGGTGCGGTGGCCTGGGCGTGCCATCCAGGCGCTTTGGTGCCGGTCGATACCCTGGGCGCGCTATCCGATGGTCCGGTCTCGCGGTTGGGTGTAAACTGAGCTTGCGGCCACATGGATCTCGATAGTAAGTACGAACTGGGCGCGGTATCCGCCAACGACAGCGAGTCGAAGACTTTCCGGGCGCGGGAAACGGCGACTGGGCGGGAGGTGTTCGTCCACATTCTGTTTGGCGGAAAACCGCCCGGGGGCGGGGAATCGCTGCTGAGCGCACTTTCGAGCCGGATGACCGATCCCGATCCCGCCAAGAGTGCGCAGGTCCTCGAGATCAGCGACTACAAGGGCATGCCGTTCGCCGTGACTCCCGTGCTGCCGGGCTTTCAGGGCCTGCGCGCGTGGCTTGGGACAGGGCGCGGGCCGCTCGCGGGGCCGGTGACTCCGACGGCCGAGGATCACTCGAAGGTCAGGGCGTTCAAGGTTCCCACAGCGCCGGTGACGCCGAGCGTCCCGGTAACTCCGGAGGACGAATTTGACCGGCTGTTCGGCACTTCGCCGGCGCCGGCTGTGAATCCACAGCCGGCCGCTGCCGTGCCGGCTGCGCCTCCACCGCGGGCGGCCTCGCGTCAGGAGGGAGAGTTCACGCGCCTGTTCCGCTCGACGCTGGGCGACATTCCGGTTGCGCCGCCCGCGCCTGCCGGGCCGGTCCCGCCGCCTCGTGCGCCAGCCGCCACTCCGGCTCCATCGCCGATCGCCGCGGCTCCGGCCTACCCGCCGCCGGAGTCCCCGGCCCGGGCGGCAGCGAGCCCTCCGCCAGCGCCGCAGCCGTCTCCGCCGCCGATCGCCACGGCTCCGGCCTACCCGCCGCCGGTGTCGCCGCCACCGCAGCCGGCTCCATCGCCGATCGCCACGGCTCCGGCCTACCCGCCGCCGGTGTCGCCGCCACCGCCGGAGGCGTCCGCTCCGGGGGAATTCACGCGCATGTTCCAGGCGGAAACTTCAGGGGACAGTTCGGCGATGCAGCCGATGCCGCCGGCTCCCATGCTGCCGCCTCCCGAGGCCGGTTCGACGGCAGGGGAGTTCACGCGGATGTTCCAGTCCCCGCCGCAGGCGGGCGGTGCCGCTCCTCTTCCGCCCCCTCAGGCGCCACCGGCTCAGGCGGTGCCCGGAGGCTTTACCGGCATCTTCGGTGGGCCGCCGTCCGGATCGCCGGCGCAGCCCCCGGCGGGATATGGGATGCCTGCGGCGCCGCCACTTCCGAAGGCGCAGCCGATGGGCGGGCGGCCGGCTGGAGAATTCACGCAGCTTTTCGGCAGGCCGGGCGTGGCCGCGCCGGGCGGGCCATCCGCGCCGCCTCCTCCCCCGCAGGCGCAAGGGGCCACGGGGGTCTTCTCCGCGCCCGCAGCGGGGCCTCCGCCGCCGTTGTCCGGCAGGTCCTCGAGTCCGGGCGAGTACACGCGAGTCTTCGGGGCGCAATCGAGCTATGCGGCGACCGGTGTCGCGCCTCCCCAGGCTCCGGGACTTCAGCCGCCGAGTGCCGCGCCCGTTCCGGGGATGGCGCCGGCGCCCGCCGCCAAGCCGCAAATGCCGTTGTGGCCGGTGGTAATCGGCGCGGCGATTGTGCTGTTGGCGGCGTTCGGGCTGCTGCTGTACTTCCTGGGCAAGAAATAGGCGGTCTCCGGGCGGGGTGGGGCAGCCGTAACCCTCGTGCTGAACGACGACGGGTCGCTCGATATCGTGGCGACCTCTCTCAACGAGCCTCCGCGCATTCTCATGAACAGCGCCGACAGCGGCAATCACTGGCTGGAGCTGAACCTGGTGGGCCACAAGAGCGCGCGCGACGCGGTGGGGGCGAAGGTGAAGCTGACCACCGCGTCCGGCCGAACGCTGTACAACCACGTTGCGATCGGCGTGGGGCTCATGTCCTCGAGCGACAAGCGGGTTCACTTCGGGCTGGCGGGTGAGAGGAAGATCCGCTCGCTTGAGATTCGCTGGCCGAGCGGCACACGACAGACCCTGGCGGACGTGGCGGCCGACCGCATGTTGAAGGTGGACGAGCCGGTGAAATGAACGGGGGCGGCTATCCGGCCAGGCCCAGATCGGCAGCGCTCTCGCGCATGGCCCGCACGCAGAAGTCTATGTGCTGGTCCAGATCGATCTCCAGGCCTTGGGCGCCTTCGACGATGTCCTCGCGGCTGACCGAACGGGCGAACGCCTTGTCCTTCATTTTTTTGCGGACGGACTTCACCTCGACCTCGGCCAAGCTGCGGCCGGGCTTGACGAGAGCCACGGCGGTGATGAAACCGGCCATCTCGTCGCAGGCAAACAGAGTTTTCTCCAGGGGAGTCTCGCGCTTCACGCCGCTATAGCGAGCGTGCGACAGGACGGCGCGGCGGATCTCTTCGCTGACTCCGCGGGCGGCGAGGATGGGCTCGCCCTTGAGCGGGTGGTCGGGCGCTTGGGGATGGATCTCCCAATCGAAATCGTGGAGCAGGGCGGTGACGCGCCACTTCTCCTCGTCCTCGCCGAACTTGCGGGCGTAGGCCGCCAGGCATGCCTCGACCGCCAGGGCGTGCTTGCGCAGGCCCTCGGACTTGGTGAACTCGCACAGGATTTGCCAGGCGTCTTCGCGGGTCATTTCCTTTTCAGGATACTGCTGCACAGGCTGGGGTTGAGCGGCTGGCGGCCATGCTATATTAATGAGAGCCGCGTGTGGGCCTGTGGCGCAGTTGGGAGCGCGCTTCCATGGCATGGAAGAGGTCGTGAGTTCGAATCTCACCAGGTCCACCATTCCTTTCTATAACTTGCGTCATTGAGGCGTTCCCGCATTCCCGCACAATTCCCGCAAATCTGCGGGAAGGCAGCGGCGCTGTTGGTGCGCCAAGACCGCAGCGTGTACTTGATGGTCGTCTCCGGCTTCGTGTAGCTGGCCTGATGCATCGCGTCGAACCGTGCATTGGCGGTGGGAGTCAAATAGGAGAAGCCACAAAGATGCCAGCAACGAAGACCGCAACAGCGACCTTTCCAACTCACATCGACTTACCTGAAACCGATCGTGAGCCTCTGATCGAACTGCTCAACAGACGCCTCGCCGACACGGCAGACCCGTTTGGATCGCGGCGAGGCGTATCGTCACGGACATAGTGAGCCCGGACAGGATTCTGGCTTCGCCACCTCGGGAAGGCGGTGGAATGCAGCCCTTACGGCGTAGGAGAGAGATCCCTTTTCCACACGCTGCGCAACGCGCCGAGCGTGATGGGCAGGGCGCCGGCCAAGAGGAAAACCACATCCCCCACCATGCGCAGCCATTCCAGCCTGTGGTAGGCGCCGCCCATCAGGAACGTCAGGCGGCGCGCGTGCCAATATCCGTTGGCGATGGAATCCCAGAGCTGGATTACTCCTCCGGGGAACAGATCCAGGACGATCATGAGCGCGAGACCCACGTTAGCGCCCCAGAAGCCCACCCGGACGAACTTCTGAGTCTCCCTCCATGTGGTGTCGGATTGCATGGCCCTCAAACAGAAGACCAGAACTGCCAAGGCCAGCATCCCAAAGACACCAAACAACGCGGCGTGTCCGTGATTGGGGGTCAGCGTGGTGCCCACCTCGAAGTAGGACACGATGGGCAGGTTGATCAGGAAACCGAAGATCCCCGCGCCGACGAAGTTCCAGACACCCACGGCCATGAGGAAGTAGATGGACCACTTCTGTCCCCAAGCCAGATCGTGGCCGCAGGCGGAACACTGCGCCTTCCTGAGCTTGATGAAATCCCAGGCGTCCAGAGTCAGAAGGGTTAGAGGCACAACTTCCAGGGCGGAGAAGCACGCCGCCAGGCCCATGTTGAGCGTCCCCTGGCCGGTGAAGTACCAATGGTGGCCTGTGCCGATGATCCCGCCGCTGAGGTATAGGATGGCATCCAGGTAGATCAGGCGCGTAGCAGTCTTGGTGCTGACCACACCCATCTGATGAAACATGATGGCCACCAGCACCGTCGCGAAGAGTTCAAAGAATCCCTCCACCCAAAGATGGATGATCCAGAAGCGCCAGTTGTCGATGACGGCGAAGTTGGTGTGAGGGCCATAGAAAAGCGCGGGCAGGTAGAAGACCGGGATAGCCACGGCCGCGTACAGGAAGAGCGACGACAGTTCGCGCTTGCCGGGATCCTTGAAAGCGGGCCTGAGCGCGCGAAACATCAGAAACAGCCAGAACAGGAGGCCAACCGCCAGCAGGAGCTGCCAGAAACGCCCGAGGTCCAGGTACTCGGAACCCTGGTGGCCGAGCCAGAACCAGAGTTGACCCAGCTTATCGTTGATGCCGAGCGACTCGCCTGCAAGGCTACCAACGACGACAAGCACCAGCGCCGCCAGGAGCGCGTAAACACCGGCTTTCTGGTGTTTGGGCTCCGCGCCACCGACCCACGACGCCAGGAAAAGGCCGCCACCCACCCAGGCCGTCGCGATCCAGAAGATGGCGAGTTGGAGGTGCCAGGTGCGCGCCAGGTTGTAGGGCAGCCAGCGGGCGATGTCGAGCCCGTAAAAGGCGCCCGTCTCCACCCGATAGTGGGCCAGCACGCCTCCCAGGAACGATTGCGCCAGGAACAAGAGGGCCACGATGCCGAAGAACCATCCGGTGGCCCACTGGCTGGGTGTGAGCTTCAAAGCAAGGGGAGCGGAGTGCATCATATGGGAGACAGCGCCCTCGCCCTTCCAACCCAGATAGTCGAACTTGCCGACGACGAAGAGGATCAAACCCAGCCCCGACAGGAGGGTGATGAGACTCAAGGCGCTCCAAACATAGGCCTCGGTGGAAGGACGGTTTCCCGCGATGGGCTCGTACGGCCAGTTGTTGGTGTATGAGTAGTCCTTCCCGGGGCGGTTCGCCGCTGTGGCCCAGGCCGCCCAGGCGAAGTAGGCGGTCAGAGCTTTCAGCTCGGCAGGGTTGCGAATATAGTTGGCTGGCAGCCCCGGAGCGGCGTCCTTCCTGGTGAAGTACTCGCTCCATTCGGGAAGCTGTGAGCGGTAGGCGGCCACCTCGCCCGACGAGAAGCGGAGCATTTGCGAGGCTGGCTCATACCGGTTTTCCTTAAGCGCCGCGATCGTCCGCGCGGATACGACGCTTCGCTCGTCCGGGGAGAGTTGCGCAAAGGTTCTGCCGTACTTTTCGGAGGCGATCGTGTCCCGGCTCACCTCGCTGAGTCTATGCAGGTACTCTGCGCTGTAATCGGGACCCAGGTAGGCCCCATGGCCCCATAGGCTCCCGTGCTCCATGAGACCGTACTTGAGGAAGACCTCCTGGCCCATTTGGATGTCGGCTCCGGAAAACAACGGGGATCCGGTCGCATCCGTGACCTGCTCCGGAATGGGTGGAGCGTTCGTGTAGGTCAGGACCGTTACAAGGGTTAGAACCGAGAAGCCAGCGATCATTACGAGGATGGCCGAGTGTCTCCACCACGGTGAGAGACTCCCAGCGCCGCGAGACGTGTCGATCATGATATGCCCCCTTCAATTCCCACCAGGACCTTCGGGCTTTGAATCGATTCCGGCTACCTTCCGCTCGAGTTCCGTTGCCAGCTTATCAAATCCCTCGAGCGCATCGAGCCCAAGTTCGCGCTCGATCGTCTCGAACTTATCCATGAGCTCTTGTTGGTCTTGCGGAGTGAGAATCTTGCCGGCCAGCGGGAACAGCAGGTAATCCTCTTTCCAAATGTGATTGGGATAAAACGCCACCAGCGCGCGCAGGCTCTTGACGAGGTCATCTCGCGCGGGAGGTTCTCCCGCGGCGTAACCGCGGATGGCATCGGCCAACTCTCCCACCATCACCCGTCCTTTTTGATGCTCCATGGTCAGGCCGCCAATTGGACAGCCGTGCGACGGCACTCCACGGCGTATCAGGGCCGGGAACAGGAAAGTCTCTTCCTTGCCATGGTGGCAGCGATCGGCAAACGTGCGCAGGAACACCACGATACTCTCCAGGAGCGCGACATCCGCCGGTTCTCCGCCCTCAAGCTGCTCCGCCAGGACCGACATGCCGGCCACCATCTTCTGAATGACTCGATGTTCAGCCTCCAGCACTTCAATCGGAGTTGTTGCTGTCATGTGATCCTCCTCACTATCGTGAACGAACGGCGCCCGCCGGTGCAGCACAGCCATGCCGCGGTTCCGAGGATGACTGTTCGCACCACGAGTTTTCGCGGACCGGAAGCCATTCGCGGCCGGCAGGTATTCGGAAGCCCGATCCGCATGGAGAAGTTGCTCCAGTTTCCGCCTCACCAAGCCGGGGGAGCATGGCTCGGCGAGGTACGCATTTGCGCCGATTTCGAACGCGTGCCGCGGCGTCCGCGCTTTCCTGTCGGCGCCGGTGACGATAATCGGCAGCGAATGCCTCCCTGCCGCAATCAGGTCCCCGCGGTGGCTTCCTAATCATGGCAGGAAATTCAAAGGACCGCTGCGGGGCGTATTCGTCTGGCGGTAGGATCGCGGCGCGGGCGCGACGCGGTGCTGGAGCCTGGTTCGGGGTATGGCGAACGACTCGGACTGTGCCTGATGCCTCGTCGGCGCGGGCCTTACCTTCGGTGGCGTCCGCACGACCGCGTTGACCAGCCCCAACAGGGTGGGGTGGTAAGCTTGCTAGCGGGCGATGCGTCAGGCGTAAATGCCCGGCGAGTGTTGTGCCGTCGCTCGCCGCGCGATAGAAGGGGGGGTTCTCATGACGAGAGATCGCTTTGCCAGGTTGCTCTCCGTTCTTGCGGTCGGGTTCGTTCTCCTGGTGATGCCCGCCAGGGTCCTTGGCCAAAGCGACGGGATGGACGGACCAGTCGTTAAGACCGCTCAACGGGCGCTTGCCAGGGGCGACGTGAGCCTCGTCCTTGTCTGGGTAAAAGCCAACGCGGCCATCGACGAAGGGACCCCGGCTCCGGTCTTAAGCACCGCGCTGTACCGGCGATTCACGTCGAGGGGCGAAGAGGATTTCGCGGGAGAAAAAGCCGCCCCAAAGAAGGGAGACCTCCGATGAGCGCCTCGCGTTCGGACGCCCTGGTGCTCTTCGGTGTGACGGGAGACCTCGCCCACAAGATGATTTTCCCGGCACTCTATGCGATGGTGAAGCGAGGAGTCCTCAAAGTCCCGATAATCGGCGTCGCGTTCCCGAAGTGGAGTCTGGCGCGTCTGCACAAACGCGTAACGGCCAGCATAGAGCGATCGGGCGGAATCGACAACCAGCGTGCGCTCCACCATCTTCTGTCCCTGTTCAAGTACGTGAGTGGGGATTACAAAGACCCGCGAACGTTTACAGCGATAAAGACGGCGCTAGGCGGCTCTCGGCGCCCCGCCCACTACCTCGCTATCCCGCCCTCGCTCTTTGAGATGGTGATCAAGGGACTCGGCGCTGCGAACCTGGCCGAGCATGCCCGCGTGATCGTAGAAAAGCCGTTCGGACGCGACCTGGCCTCCGCGAGGGCGCTCAACCAAGTCGCACGGGCCGTGTTCCCGGAAGACTCGATCTTCCGCATCGATCACTTCCTCGGGAAGGAGGCGATCATGAATATCCTCTATTTCCGTTTCGCCAATTCGTTCCTGGAGCCGATCTGGAACCGCAACTACGTAGCCAGCGTCCAGGTAACCCTGTCCGAAGATTTCGGTGTGGGAAGCCGCGGGGCGTTTTACGAGAGTGCCGGTTGTCTGCGCGACGTGATCGAGAACCACCTCTTCCAGATCGTCGCTTTGCTTGCCATGGAGCCGCCGTCCGATAGGGACTTTGGAGCCGTGCACACCGAGAAAGCCAAGGTCTTTCGAGCCATGCGTCCTCTGAAACGCGACGACCTGGTGCGCGGCCAGTACGCTGGCTACCGGCAGGAGCCCGATGTCGCGAAGAACTCCGACGTCGAGACCTTCTGCGCACTGAGGCTTTTCATCGACTCATGGCGCTGGGCGGGAGTGCCATGGTACCTGCGCTCCGGTAAATACCTGGCTGAGACCGCGACCGAAATCCTGGTGGAGCTGAAGCCGCCGCCGCAGAGGCTTTTCGCGGACTCGGCGCCGACGACAGGCCGCCCCAACTACTTGCGCTTCCGGCTCTCCCCCAGCGCCGCCATCGCCCTCGCCGCTCGCGTCAAGCTAGCAGGAAAGGAGTTCGTCGGGGAGCAGCGGGAGCTCTACCTGCTCGAAGACCAGCCGGGAGAGGAGGCGCCCTACGAGCGGCTTTTGAGTGACGCCATGACCGGCGATGGAGCGCTGTTCACCCGCGAGGACGCGGTCGAGTCCGCCTGGGCGGTGGTCGATCCAGTCCTCAAGACGCACCACCGGGTTCTCCCCTACAAGCGCCGCAGTTGGGGGCCCAAACAAGCTGACTCGATCATCGCTTCAGACGGCGGCTGGCACAACCCGGGACCCACTGAGTCATCGGGATAATGGCGGCTCTTTGGCGGGATGCGCCTGAATGGAGAGCATCCTGGCAACGTTGCGATGAGCCGGCCCAGGGGCAACGCAATACCCGCGACATCCGCCGTTGCCGGCGCCTTCGGATGAGCGCCCACCCACAAATCAGCGAAGGGCCTTCTCTCGCTGTTCGCGATACCTGACAGGCCGGGGACGTCGTGGCCACCCAGTCGTAATGCTGGACCGCGCCGTGCAGTTTCGCGCCAATTTCATGCATCGGCGGCGACCGCTCTCTCCATGCACCGCAAAATGCCGTTCGGTTCAGCGATCCCCATCGCAGCGATCGCATCGGCGCGGACCTGCGTGCCGGCTACCGCATAGATGCGCAGTTCGTCCGCGTTCCCCGACGGCCGCACGTGCGCCACATCGCCGTTATCGAACAGGACACGCACTCCATCCGTGTAGTCCACATGGGTGATGGCGCCGAACCCCATCTCTGGCGTGAAGAGGTCCGCTAGCCGCTTCCGAATCTCTTGGCTGGATTTCTGAGAATCGGCCGCGCCGGGGGAGAAGGAGGCCAAGATCTTCAGACCAAGCGACCGGGGGAAATTCTCCAGCAGCGCGGCGCGGCTGAAGCGTTTGGGCAGCCGGGCGAAAAGATCCACCAGGGTGAGCCTTCCCTCGGCCGCCGCAAACAGCACTCCCAGGATCGGCAAAATCGCATCCCTCGTCAGGAGCGCGCGCAGAACCGCACCCTGCCGTTCGATGTCCGAGCCCGTCAAAAACCCGCCATTGGGCTCCCAGCCGCAAACCCTGTTCTTCCCCATGCGCCGGGCCTCTTCCATCCCGGCGATCACAAACGGCGAGCCGATGCGTGTCTTGGTTTGGACCACGGATGAGAGATGCCCCCGGTCTACGGCGTCGTTGCAGCTGATGGGAACCACGACGGCATCGGCCTGCAGATACTCGGCCACCACCATGCCCACCAGGTCTCCGCCGAAGAAACGCGCTTTGGCAGTTCCCGGGTCCACCCCGAGAATCAGCGGCCGGTCGCTGTCGCCGTCCGTCGATACGATGGCATCGAGTGGTCCGTGCTTCGCGGTGGCCTCGTCGGCCAGCGTCTGAATCACGGCGAGTTGAGGCGCGCCGATGTTCTCCGTATCGATGGGGACAAACGTATCGCTGCGTCCAGCCGCGATCGCCTGCGCGCCCAGGCGCTCGAGGACCTCCACGAGCAGATCTCGCCCCACCGCGGAGTGTTGATAGACCAGTAGCCGCTTGCCGCCAAGAGAGGCGCCCTTGAAGAAGCTTGTGAATCGCTCGATCCAGGCATCGCGGGCTTCACGGTGTTCCGCTGGAAGATCCCGATGGCCGGTCTTGAAGAAGCCGCGCTCATCAAACAGAGACCGATCCCGATGCTGCTCGTACAGCCGCGCGCGGACCTTCCGCACCTGCTCATTGATCGGTGCTTCCTGCTGCTTGAGCAACTCGCCCTTGGTGCTATAGGTTTTGTAGCCGTTCCGGTCGAATGGAATGTGGCTGCCGGTCACCATCATGCCGCCTTTGCCGTGCGCAAGCGCATGACAGGCCAGCGCGGGAGTCGGTATCGCTCCAAGGTTCATCGCGCGCATTCCGGCGTCCCGGATGGCAGCCACGATCGCCTGAGCGATCTCTCCACGGCCGTCCAACTCCGGCACATAGCGGTCGGAACTAGGACGCAGGTCTCGGGCAAAGAAGAACTCCTCGCCGCGGACGATTCCACCTTCGGATGTGGGAAGGGACTGCAGATACTCCAGTTCCGCGAGGGCGTTGATGTAGACCTCCAACTGCGTCAGGTCCACGACCTTGCCCCGCCGTCCACTGGTCCCGAACTCCAGCTCGCGAGGTTCGTATTGGAGACTCGATCGGAGCGAGTCCGTCTGCTTAGCTATGTTCAATGCGGTTCCTCTCACCGGCCAGGCCGCCGGGCCAAAAGATTTCGCTATGCCGCCGGTCACGGTCACCTATTGCATAGCATAGCGGGCAGCGCTTCATCGGGCTGAACACTGGCGAAACGGGTGGCATAATCGGAGACTCCGTACGAAATGAACAGCTCACCGTCGTGGAGCAGCGCACCGCAGGAATAGGCAACGCTGGGCACATCTCCCTCCCATTCGCTCAGGATTGGCTTTAGCCGGGGCTCACGGAGGCGGCCGATCGCCTTAGAGCGATTCTCGAGATCCAGGAGAAACGCGCCGATGGGGTACACCGGGCCCACGCCGTGGCTGAGGACGAACCAGCCCGCCTCAGTCTCGATCGGCCACCCGCGGTTGGCGATGTGAACCATTTCCCACGGAAGAGCCGGCTTCAGAAGTCCTCGGCGGTTTACGGCTGAACGGCGGACCGCAAGGTGGCCGGAGCCGGCAGGCTGCTGGCGTTCCAGCCTCCGCCCAGGGCCCGGACGAGTTGGACCGCCGCGGTCATCCGGCGCGAAAGAATTCCCACGGCGGTGATCTCGTTGCTGAGCGCGATGGTCTGGGTGGTGATCACATTCAGATACGAGACGGTGCCGGCTTTGTATTGATCCATCTCGAGTTTCAGCGACTCCTGGGCGCCCTTCACGGCCTCGTCCTGCTGCAGTGCCTCTTGTGAGAGGATGCGCAGCGCGGACAGGTTGTCTTCCACTTCCTGGAATGCGGCCAGGACGGTCTGGCGATAGCCGGCGACGGTGGCGTCGTAGGCGGCCTCCGCGCCTTGCACCTGCGCCTTGCGCCGTCCGAAATCGAGCAGGGTCTGGGCGAGCGTCGGTCCCAGGGACCAGAAGCGGCTGGGCCACCTGAGCCAGGTTGTGATGCTGGTGCTCTGCACTCCCCCGTTGGCAGTGAGGGTGAGCGTGGGATAAAAGGCCGTCTGGGCGAGCCCGATCTCGGCGTTGGCGGCGGCCACCTGCCGTTCCGCGGCGGCGATGTCGGGCCGGCGCTCCAGAAGCTCGGAAGGGACGCCGGGGGGAATCGGCGGGGGCGGCGCCTGAATCTTGCCTGGCGCGATGGTCAAAGCCGACGGGGGCTGGCCGGTCAGGACGGCGATCGCATGCTCGAGTTGGGAGCGGATCACGCCGAGGTCCGTCAACTCGGCACGCGTGCTGGCGAGCTGGGTCTGAGCCTGGGCCACGTCCGCTTTGGACGCCACTCCGCCGTTGAAGCGGTCTATGGTCAGCTTGACGGCCCTTTCGTAGGCGGCGAGGGTATCGCGCAGCAGCTTCTGCTCCATGTCCAGGCCCTGCAACTGGAAGTAATCGGCGGCCAACTCGCCCTGAATGCTCAGGCGCACGTTTTGTAGATCGGCGGCGCTGGTTTGCGCGTTGGCCGTGGCGTTCTCCACGCTCAGCTTGATGCGGCCCCAGAAATCCGGCTCCCAGGAAGCGCCCAGCGGCAGGCTGTAGTCGGTGAAAGCTCCGCGGCTGAGGCCGAAGTTGGAAGTATTGGAGCGGCTGTTGGTGATGGACACCTGGCCGTTAACGGTGGGGTAGTAATTCGCGTGGTTGAGGCGCACCAGGGCGCGGGCCTGGCGGAACTGCGCCTCGGCCTGCTTCAGGCTCTGATTGGCGGCTGGCACCAGCGATTCGAGTTGGTTGAGCTGCGGATCGCCGAAGATCTCCCACCAGTTGGCGCGCAGGGTTCCTTCGCTGGGGGTGGCGGTCTTCCACTCGGCGTTGCCGGGCATTTCCTTGTAAGCGGGCGAGGGCGGGGCGGACGGGCGCTGGTATTTGGGGCCCACCGCGCAGCCCACGAGCAGGAGCGAGAAACCGGCGGCGGCGGCCGCCTTCCACATGAAGCCGCTTGAGATCATTCTTGTCAACCTTCCGTAACCTCGGCCCCGGCCGGGCGCAACCCGCGAGCGCGCCCGCGGACCCGCGCGAACCAGAGCCGCATGCCGTCCATATAGAGATAAACGACCGGCGTGGTGAATAGTGTGAGCGCCTGGCTCACTAGCAACCCGCCCACGATGGCGATGCCCAGCGGCCGGCGGAGCTCCGACCCGGTGCCGGTTCCGAAGGCCAGGGGCACGGCGCCCAACATAGCCGCCATGGTGGTCATCATGATGGGGCGGAAGCGCATCAGGCAGGACTCATAGATGGCGTCGCGCGAATTCATGCCTCCGCGGCGCTCCTGGTCCAATGCGAAATCGATCATCAGAATGGCGTTCTTCTTCACGATGCCGATGAGCAGGATGATGCCGATGAGCGCGATGATGCTGAGCTCCGTCTTGAAGAGCATCAGCGCCAGCAGCGCGCCCACGCCGGCCGACGGCAGCGTGGAGATGATCGTGATGGGGTGAATGTAGCTTTCGTAGAGGATGCCGAGGACAATGTACACCGCGGTCACCGCCAGAAGGATCAGTATCCACTCGTTGGCGAGCGAAGACTGAAAGGCTTCGGCGGTGCCCGAGAAGCTCCCCTGGACGGTCACCGGCATACCCATTTCCTGCTCGGCGGCGTCGACGGCATCCACTGCCTGGCCCAGCGATACGGTGGGCGGCAGGTTGAAGGAGAGCGTGACCGAGGGGAACTGGCCCTGGTGATTCACCGACAGTGGCGTGGTCGAGTGCGCAAACTTGGTGAAGGCGGACATCGGGACCATGCCGCCGGCCGGGGTGCGGACGAAAAGCGTCCTCAAGGTGTCCGGGGATTGCCAGTACTCGGGCGCCACCTCCATCACCACGTGATATTGGTTCAGCTGGGTATACATGGTGGACACCTGCCGCTGCCCAAAGGCGCTGTAGAGCGCATTGTCGATGTTGCTGGCCGTCAGGCCCAACCGCGATGCGGTATCGCGGTCGATGGTGAGCCGGGCCTCGTTGCCGTTGTCCTGCTGGTCGGTGCTGAGATCGACGATTTCGGGCAGTGTACGCAGGCGCGCCATCACCTTCGGCGACCACTCGTTGAGCTGGGCCAGGTCTTCGCTCTGCAGGGTGTACTGATAGGCCGCGCCGCTCATGCGGCCGCCGATCCGCACGTCCTGCACGGGCTGGAGGAAGAGCCTTGCGCCGGGCACGTTGGCGGTCTTGCGCCGGATGCGGGCCATCACCCCTTCCACGCTCACCTTGCGCACATTGAGGTCCTTGAGCGCGACAAACATCCGGCCGGTATTGGTTCCTCCGCCGCCGGTGAACGCCACCACGTTATCCACGGCCGGATCCGACATGACGGCGTGTACGAAGAGGGTGGTCTTGTCGCGCATGGCCTGGAACGAGATGTTCTGGCGGGCCTGGATCATGCCCATCATGCGTCCCGTGTCCTGCTCCGGAAAGAAGCCTTTTGGCACGATCACGTACAGATAGACGTTTAGCGCGACCGTGAGCAGCAGCACGGTGAGCGTGACAGCGGGATGACGCAGCACCACGCGCAGCGCGGCGGCGTAGGAGTCGAGAACGTATTGGAAGGCACGCTCGTTCCAGCGGTACAGCCAGCCGTGCCGCTGGTCGCGCATGGATTTCAGGAAGCGCGCGCACATCATCGGCGTGGTGGTGAGCGAGACCAGCAGGGAGACGCCGATGGCGATCGACAGCGTTACCGCGAATTCGCGGAAGAGCCGCCCCACGATGCCGCTCATCAGGAGAATGGGGATGAACACCGCCACCAGCGAGGTGCTCATCGAGAGGACCGTGAAACCGATTTCGTTCGATCCTATGAACGCAGCCTCAAGCGGGTGTAGGCCCTTTTCGAGGTAGCGAGTGATATTCTCGATCACCACGATGGCGTCGTCCACCACGAAGCCGGTCGAGATGGTCAGCGCCATGAGCGACAGGTTGTCGAGGCTGTAATTGAGCAGGTACATCACGCCGAAGGTGCCGATCAAGGAGAGCGGGACGACGACGCTCGGAATGGCGGTAGCCCAGGGGCTGCGCAGGAACACGAACACCACCAGGATCACCAGGACGATCGAAACCAGCAGGCTCCACTCCACATCGTGGATGGAGGCGCGAATGGTGATGCTGCGATCCATCCCCACGCCCAGCTTGATAGAGGGCGGAATGGATGCCTGCAACTGCGGCAGCAGGGCGCGCACCCGATCGACGGTCTCGATGATGTTGGCGCCCGGCTGGCGGAAGACGATGATCAGGACCGAGGGCTTGCCGTTCGACATCCCGGCGTTGCGCAGGTCCTCGACCGAATCGACCACCCGGCCCAGATCGGAGAGCCGCACCGCGGCGCCGTTCTGATAGGCGACCACGAGCGGTATGTACTGCTTTGCCTTGAGCAACTGATCGGTGGTTCTGAGTTGTAAGGATGTGGGGCCGGTGGTCAGATTGCCCTTGGGACGGTTGGCATTCGCGGCCGCCAGTACCGCAGCGATCTGGTTCATGCCGATGCCGTACTTGTTGACCACCGTCGGGTTCAGCTCCACCCGGACCGCGGGCAGGGAACTGCCGCCCACGAACGCCTGCCCGACGCCATCCACCTGCGAGAGTTTCTGCTGCAGGACAGACGAGGCGATGTCGTACATCTGCGCCTGGTTGGCCACGTCGGAGATCATGGTCAGAATCAGGATCGGGGCGTCGGCCGGGTTCACCTTGCGGTAGGTGGGGTTGCGGGGCAGGTCGGTGGGCAGGTAGCCGCGGGCCGCGTTGATGGCGGCTTGCACGTCGCGCGCGGCGGCGTCGATGTTGCGGCTGAGGTCGAACTGCAGGGTGATGTTGGTGCCCCCGAGCGAACTGGTGGAGGTCATCTCGCTGACGCCCGCGATGTGTCCGAACTGGCGCTCCAGGGGCGTGGCTACGGCGGAGGCCATGGTCTCGGGACTGGCGCCGGGCAATCCCGCGGAGACGTTGATGGTGGGGAAATCCACCTGCGGCAGCGGCGAGACGGGGAGCAGGCGGAAGGCGATGGCGCCCGAAAGCGCCAGGGCCGCCGTCGCGAGCGACGTCCCCACCGGCCTGCGAATGAATGGCGCCGAAAGACCCACGGTTACTCCGCCAGCGGCAACGCCAGTTGCTCGCCCTCGTGCCCGCGGCGGTGGCTGGCCAGCCACTTGCCGAGCCGGTCAAACCCCAGGTAAATCGCCGGGGTGGTAAACAGGGTGAGCGTCTGGCTGAGAATGAGGCCGCCCACGATGCTGATGCCGAGGGGGCGGCGCAGTTCGCTCCCGACTCCGGTTCCCAGGGCCAGCGGAATGCCGCCCAGGAGCGCGGCCATGGTGGTCATCATGATCGGCCGGAAACGCAGCAGGCAGGCCTGATAGATGGCTTCCTCGGCCGTCTTGCCCTCGTTCCTCTCCGCCTCCAGGGCGAAGTCGATCATCATGATGGCGTTCTTCTTCACGATGCCGATCAGAAGGATGATGCCGATGATGGCGACCACCCCCAGGTCCTCATGGCACAACATAAGCGCGATGATGGCGCCCACTCCGGCCGAGGGTAGCGTGGAGAGAATCGTGATGGGGTGGATGTAGCTCTCATACAGCACGCCCAGCACGATGTACACGGTAATGATGGCGGCCAGGATCAGCAGCGGCTCGTTCGAAAGCGAGGCCTCGAATGCCTCCGCGGTGCCCTGGAATGCCGCCTGTATGCTGGCCGGCATATGCAGCCCGTCGGCGGCGGCGCGTATGGACTGGACGGCGCCGCCCAGCGATGCCCCCGGCGCCAGGTTGAAGGAGAGCGTCACCGAGGGGAACTGCCCCTGGTGGTTGATGGATATGGGAACCGAAATATGCTCGGCGCGCGTGAAGGCGCTGAGGGGAGCCTGGCCTCCGCCGGCTGTCGGAACGTAGATGTCGCGCAGCGCTTCGACGCTCCGCTGCCATCTGGGCTGCGCCTCGAGCACCACGTGGTACTGCGTCAGCTGCGTGAAGATGGTGGACACCTGGCGCTGGCCGAACGCATCGTAGAGCGTGTCGTCGATCATCTGGGGCGTGATGCCCAGGCGCGACGCCGTGTCGCGGTCGATGTTCAGCAGCAAGCCCAGGCCGTCGTTCTGCTGGTCGCTGGCCACGTCGCGCAGGTCGGGCAGCGTCTTCATCTTCTCGACCAGCCGCGGCGCCCACGCGTTCAGCACTTGCGGAATCCGGGGCTTCGATGGTGTATTGGTACTGCGTGCGGCTGACGCGGTCCTCGACCGTGAGGTCCTGCACCGGCTGCATGTAGAGATCGATTCCGTGCACTTCGGCGAGCTTCGGCTGCAACCTGCGGATGATGTCCGACGCGCTGACGCCGCGCTCGTCGAGCGGCTTGAGCGTGATCTGGATGCGCCCGCCGTTGGGCGTGGTGTTGGTGCCATCCACGCCGATGAACGAGGAAAGCGTCTCCACGGCCGGGTCCTGCAGAATCACCTTGGCCAGCTCCTGCTGGCGCTCGGACATGGCCGCGAACGAGATTGCCTCCGGGGCCTCGGAGATCCCAAGGATCACGCCGGTATCCTGCACCGGGAAGAAGCCCTTGGGGATCACGATGTACAGGAAGATGGTGGCGGCCAGCGTGGCGACGGCCACCAGAATGGTCTCGGTCTGGTGTCTGCAGGACGAAGCGCAGGCCGGTTCCATATTTCTCGATCACGGTGTCGAACATCCGCTCAGACCAGCGGTAGAAGCGGCTCTGTTCGCGGTCCGGCTGTGTGGCGCAGGATGCGGGCGGCCATCATGGGCGTCAGGGTGAGGGACACCAGGGCGGACATGATGATGGTCACCGCCAGCGTCACGGCGAACTCACGGAACAGCCGGCCCACGATGTCGCCCATGAACAGCAAGGGAATCAGCACCGCGATGAGCGATACGGTCAGCGAAACGATGGTGAATCCGATCTCGCCCGCGCCCTTGAGCGCCGCCTGAAGCGGAGGGTCGCCCATTTCGATGTAGCGCGAGATGTTCTCGATCATGACGATGGCGTCGTCGACAACGAAGCCGGTCGAGATGGTGAGCGCCATCAGCGAAAGGTTGTCCAGGCTGTAGCCCAGCAGGTACATGACCGCGAAGGTCCCGACCAGCGAGAGGGGCACGGCCACGCTGGGGATGACGGTGGCCGAGAAGCTCCTCAGGAACAGGAAGATCACCATGACCACCAGGGCGATGGTGAGCATCAGCGAGAACTCGACGTCGCGGACCGAAGCGCGGATGGTGGTGGTGCGGTCCGAGATGATCGAAACCTGGACTGAGGGCGGCAGCGACGCGCGCAGGATCGGCAGCACCTTCTCGGTGCGATCCACCACGCTGATGATGTTGGTGCCCGGCTGGCGCTGGATGTTCAGAATCACCGCCGGCGTGGTGCCCACCCAGGCGGCCTGCTTCACGTTCTCGGCGCTGTCGACCACCTGGGCGACGTCGGAGAGGCGCACCGGGGACCCCTTGCGGTAGGCGACGATGATGGGCGAGTAGGCAGCGGCGCTCAGGAGCTGGTCGTTGGCGCCGATGGTCCAGGATTGCTGCGGCCCGTCGAAATTCCCTTTGGCCTGATCCACGTTGGCCTGGCCGAGCGAGGTGCGCAGGTCCTCCAGGCTCATCCCGAAGGAGGCGAGCGCGGTCGGGTTGGCTTGCACGCGCACGGCCGGGCGCTGCCCGCCGCTGATGCTCACCAGTCCCACTCCCGACAACTGCGAAATCTTCTGTGCGAGGCGCGTGTCGGCCAGCTCTTCCACCTGCGGCAGCGGAAGGGTGCTGGAGGTTAGAGCCAGGGTCAGGATGGGCGCGTCAGCGGGGTTAGTCTTGCTGTAGATGGGTGGATTGGGGAGGTCCTGCGGCAGATAGGTAGAAGCCGCGTTGATGGCCGCCTGCACTTCCTGCTCGGCCACGTCGATGTTCAGATCGAGCGTGAACTGCAACGTGATCACCGAGCTGCCGAAGGAGCTGATGGATGTCATCTGGCTCAAGCCGGGGACCTGGCCGAACTGGCGCTCGAGAGGCGCGGTGATGGAGGAGGCGATCACTTCCGGGCCACCGCCCGGATAAAAGGTCTGTACCTGGATGGTGGGGTAATCCACCTGCGGCAGCGCGGAGACTGGCAATTGCTTGTAGGCGACGATCCCGACCAGTACCAGGGCACACATCAGCAGCGAGGTCGCCACCGGGCGCAGAATGAAGGCTCGCGACGGGTTCAAGCTTGCGGACCTCCCGCGGGCCGCCGGGAGCCTCCGCCGGGACGGTTTCCAACCGGCGCTCCGGTGGGCGTGCGCACCGTGACCTTGCTGCCGGGCTGCAACTTATCGACTCCGTCGATGACGACGTTGTCCCCGACCTCGATCCCGCTGTCGATCGACGTGTTGCCGCCTTCGCTGACGCCGGTGGTCACCACTTTCACGGCGGCTGTGTTATCGGGATTGACCACGTATGCATAGGTCCCCTGGGCGCCGCGCTGGATCGCCACCGAAGGCACGATCACCTGCTTGCGCTTCACCTCCACCAGTAGGCGCACGTTGACGAACTGTTGGGGAAACAACATGCTGTCGCGGTTCTCGAAGACGGCCCGGAGCTTCAGGGTGCCTGTGGTCTGGTCGATCTGGTTGTCGACGGTCAGCAGGGTGCCCGACGCCAGCTTCCGCGACTTGTCGCGATTGTAGGCGTCGACGGTCAGCCGCGCGTTGGCGCGAAGCTTTTGCAGGACCGGCTGGAGGCTGTCTTCCGGGAGCGTGAAGATGACCGTGATCGGCTGCATCTGGGTGATGACCAGCAGCGGATTGGCGTCCGACGCATGGACGATGTTGCCCGGGTCCACCAGACGCAGACCGATGCGCCCGCTGATGGGCGCCGTGATGTGGCAATAGACGATCTGCAACTTCGCGTTGTCGATGGCGCCCTGGTCGGTTTTGATGGCGCCTTCGTATTGCTTCACCGTCGCGCCCTGTGTGGCGAGTTGCTGCTCGGGGATGGCGTCCTGCGCGAGAAGGGTCTTGTAACGGGTCAGGTCGACGTTGGCGTTGGCCAGCAGCGCCTGGTCGTGGGCCATCTGGCCTTCGGCCTGTTCGAGCATCACCTGGAAGGGCCGCGGGTCGATGTCGAGCAAAACGTCGCCCACATTGACGAACTGGCCCTCCTTGAAGTAGACATTCATCAACTGGCCGTCGACGCGCGTGTGGACGCTGACGGTGTAAAACGGCGTGACGGATCCCAGGCCTTCGAGATAGACCGGGATGTCGCCGCGCACCGCCGGGGCGACAGCCACAGGAACCATCATCGACCTGCCCGTGCGCCCCGTGGCGCCGGGTGCCTGCGCGTGGGTCTGGCGCGACTGGATGAGCCAAACCCCCGCCGCGGCGGCGACTATGACCAGCAGCCACACCCAGCGGCCGCTGTGCCGCCGGGCAACTTGTTGTTTCTGGGGAACTTGATAGCTAGTGTCCATACGCTGGCTTGCGCCACATTCCATTCTTTCTCATAGGAACCAACGATCGGACCGACAGACGGGCCGCGCGGTCAAAGAGAGCTTCTTAAATTTAGGGACGACCGCGCATCCCCGAAGGGTTACGCGTCCGACAATGGTTTTAAGATCCTGTAAAGGATTGTAAACCATTGGGGATGCCGTAACCGTGCCGATGGTGACAAGCGCCTATCGATCAAGAGTCCCCCAAAATGGATCGACAATCTACGTTTCGGGTGTTGCGCTGCGCTGTATGGATCGGGATGGCGGCCGCGGCGCTACAGGCGCAGAGCGGCGTGGTGAAGTCCGGGAACCAGCCCATTCCGGGGGCCACGGTTATGGCCACCCAGGGCTCGACGAAAGCCGAAGCGGTAACGGACCAGAGCGGGCGGTACACGCTGCCTCCGCTGGCCGCGGGCGAGTGGACCGTCGAGGTCACCATGTTCGGCTTCGCTCCCGCCAGGAAGCAGGTGACGGATCCGGAGGCCTCGCGCCAGCTCGACTTCAACCTCACCCTGAAGGAATCCGAGATTGCGGCGCGCATGAGCCGGTTCGCGGGTGCCGGCGGCCAGAACGGCAACCAGATCGAATCGCAGATTCAGAACGAGGTGAGCGCCAGCGAGGCTCCGCAGCAGGCGGCGCCGGCCGCGGCGGACAGCAACGAAAGCTTCCTTATATCGGGGAGCCTGAGCCAGGGACTGCAGTCCGGCGCCGGGCCCGACTTCGCACTGTTTCGAGGTGGGCCGGGAGGCATGCAGGACGGGCAAACGCCGACCGCTCCGGGCTTCGGCCAGAACGGCCAGGGCGGTCCGGGCGGAGGGTTTGGAGGCCCGGGCGGTGGTCCCGGCGGGCGCGGTGGATTCGGCGGGCCGGGCGGCGGTGGGCGTTTCGGCGGCCGGAGGCCGGGACCGGGCGGCGCGCAGTTCGGCAATCGGCGGCCGCCCAACGAGATTCACGGCATGATGTTCGGCACCCTGGCCAACTCGGCGCTGAACGCGAAGCCGTTCTCGATCACCGGCCAGGACATCGCACAGCCCTCCTACGCACAGGCCCGGTTCGGGATGGTGATGGGCGGCCCGCTGGTGATCCCAAAGGTGGTCAAGGACACATCGACATTCTTCTTCGTCAGCTACTTCGCGACACGCGCCAAGAACCCGTACACCTATGTGGGGACGGTGCCGACCGCGCTCGAGCGCACGGGCAACTTCACCGAACTGCCGGCGAAGGACCCGCTGGCTGGTACCATCCTCCCCGTCAGCAGCATCAGCCCGATCGCGCAGCAGCTACTCAACTACTTCCCGCTGCCCAATCAGCCCGGGCTGCTGAACAACTACGCGCTTCAAGCCTCCGTGCCGCAGAACAGCGACAACTTCGGCTTTCGCGTGATGCGCAACATCACCAGGAAGGACCGGCTCGCTTTTCACATTGGCTATCAGCGGCGCGATGGAGACACATCACAGCCGTTCGGCTTTTTGGATACGAACAGTGGAAGCGGCGTTAACACCGACCTCGGTTGGACGCGGACCTTTTCGCCCACGCTCGTCAGCACCGCGCGCGTTACCTTCAACCGCAATGTGAATCAGGCCACTCCGTTCTTCGCCAATGGCGCCGACGTGGCCGAGCAGATTGGAATCCAGGGGACGTCCACCAATCCACTCAACCTCGGCCCGCCGACCCTGAATTTCGCCGGCTCGAACTTTGCGTCGCTGTCGGACGGCAATCCGGTGCTGACGCGCAACCAGAGCCAGAGCGGCAGCGAGAGCCTGGTGGTGGTGCACGGTACGCACACGTTTACGTTTGGCGGGCAATACACGCGCAGCGATTGGAACACGACCAGCGACCCGAATGGCCGCGGGACCCTCAACTTCACCGGCCAGGCGACGGGTTTCGACTTCGCCGATTTTCTGCAGGGCCTGCCGCAATCGGCGTCGATTCGCTATGGCGAGAGCACCTATCTCCGGCAGAACGCCTGGAACGCCTACGCGATGGATGAGTGGAAAGTGGGGCCGAATCTCACGCTCAGCCTGGGCGTGCGGTACGAGCTGTTCGTCCCGATCGATGAGAAGTACGGCCACATTGCGAATCTCGACATTGCGCCCGGCTTCACGAGCACCTCTGTGGTGACGCCGGCCACGTCCGGCGTTCCCACTGGTCTGATCAACACGGACCACAACAACGTCTCGCCGCGGCTGGGACTGGCGTGGAAGATTTCGAAGCTGAAGCGCTCCACGGTGGTGCGGTTGGGATACGGGATCTACTACAACGGCCAGTCCTATATCGGGCTGGCGCGCAACCTGGCCCAACAGCCACCCTTCGCGATTTCGGAGAGCGTGAACAGCACTCCGGAGAATCCGCTAGCGATCGCGACCGCATTCCTGGGCACCGCGGTCCCGGGCACTGTGACGAACACTTACGCGGTGGATCCGAATTACCGCACGCCTTACGCGCAGACCTGGAGCGTGAGCGTGCAGCACGATCTGGGCGCGGGCTTCTTTACGGAGATTGGCTACCTGGGGACCAAGGGCACGCGGTTGGACGTCCTGACGACGCCGAACCAGGGAGCGCCGGGAAGCGGCTTCCGCAGCCAGGTCTATACGTACGACAGTTCCGTGGGCGATTCCATCTACCATGCGCTGCAGGCGCGGTTGCAGCGGCGCTTCCACCACGGACTTTCGATGCAGGCGCTCTACACGTTCTCGAAATCCATCGACAATTCGTCGAGCTTTGGCGGCGTCGGGAACACCGTGGCCCAGAACTGGCTGGATCTGGCTGCCGAGCGGGGGCTCTCGAGCTTCGACCGCCGGCATGTCCTGACTATGAACTGGACGCTGACGTCGCCCTTTGGAACCGACGGCTCGCGGGTGGCGCCCGGAACCTTCGCCGGGAAGATTCTCAAGGACTGGCAGCTCAGCGGCGGCCTGACGGCCGAAACGGGCACGCCGCTAACGGCGCGAGCCGGCGGGAGCGAGCTCGGCCTGGCGGCTACGGGGGGCGTCGGCAGCGGGCGCGCCGAAGCGACCGGCGCGAGCGTTTCCTCGCCCACTGGCTTCTTTAACCCGGATGCGTTCGCGCTGCCGGCTGCCGGCCAGTTCGGCGATGCCGGGCGCAACACGATTCCCGGTCCCGGAATGGTTTCTTTGAATCTTGGATTTGGGCGCTCCGTGCAGCTAGGCGACTCGCGCCGCCGGCTGGAGCTTCGGGTAGAAGCCAGCAACGTGCTCAATCACGTCAACTACACCAGCGTCTACACCACAGTGGGCGCGGTCAACTATGACACGGCGGCCGCGGCCGGCTCGATGCGGTCGGTGAGCGCCGTGCTGAGGTTCCGGTTTTGAGACCACTCGCATGCATTCTCGCAATGCTGGTGGCGGCCCCGTCCGGGCTGCCTCAGGCGCAGCCGACGTTTTCGACGACGGCGAACGTTGTTGTCGTCAACGTGACCGTGCTCGGCAAGGACGGCCAGCCGATCGAGAACCTGAAGAAGACCGACTTCACGGTGCTCGAGGACGGCAAGCCGCAGCACATACAGTCCTGCGAGTTGCAGCGGCTCGATACGCAGCCTCTGCCGCCGATCGAGGCCCCTCCGGCGAAGCGCACGCTGCAGAACCGCGCTGAACCGGCGGCCGAGCCCAGGGCCACGCCCACTCCGCAGCTCCAGGACCACCGGCTGATCGTGATGCTGTTCGATTTTTCCTCGATGGCGCCGGCCGAGCAGGTCCGGGCCGTGAATTCCGCGATGCAGTTCCTCAGGACCAAGATGACGCCGAGCGACCTGGTGTCGGTCATGGTCTTCGGGAGCAGCCTGCGCACGGTGCAGGACTTCACCAGCGACCGCGACCTGCTGATCGCCACGCTCGAGCGGTTCCATATCGGGGAGGGGAGCGAACTGGCCTCGCTGGGCGATACCGGCGCCGATTCGGAAGACCAGAGCGGCATGTTCGTGGCCGACGAGACGGAATTCAACATCTTCAACACCGACCGCAAGCTGGCCGCGCTGGAGAACGCCGCGCGCCGGCTGGCGTATTACCCGCAGAAGAAGGCGCTGGTTTACATTTCGAGCGGGGTCGAGAAAACCGGCGTCGATAACCAGTCGCAGCTTCGCGCAACGGTCAATGCGGCGGTGCGGGCCAACGTGGCGTTCTACACGATCGACGCCCGCGGATTGTCGGCCTCGGCGCCGGGCGGAGACGCGAGCCAGGCCGGCGCGGTAGGCTCGCACTTGTACAGCGGATCGGCCCAGTCGTCGTTGCGCGACAGCTTTCACAACCAGCAGGAGACGCTCGATTCGCTGGCCGCCGATACGGGGGGAAAGGCGCTTCTCGATTCCAACGACTTGACCGTGGGAATGGTGCAGGTCCAGAAGGACATTCGCAGCTATTACATGGTCACCTACGCCAGCACCAACACGGCCGAGGATGGCCGCTACCGGCGCATACAGGTGCGCCTGGCCCCCACGTTCGCCGCTATGAAGCTGAAGCTGGATTACCGGCAGGGGTATTACGGCCCGGTGGCCTTCGCTCGCATGAAGGGCGAGGACAAGGAAACCCAGCTCACCAGCGCCCTGGAGAGCGAGAGCGCCGTCACGGATCTTCCGATCGCGGTGGAGATCGACTACTTCCGTCTGGCGAAAGGCAAATACTTCGTGCCCATTTCGGTCAAGATGCCGGGCTCCTCCTTGTCCTTCCACACTAAAGGACAGAAAGCGGCCACCGAGCTGGACTTTATGGCGCAGATTCGGGACGCGCGCGGGCAGCCGGCTTCTACCGTGCGCGACACCATCCCGCTGAAGCTCGACCAGGCCACCGCCGGCCACGTGGGGCGCAGCCAGGTGGAATACGATACCGGCGTGACGCTGGGGCCGGGCAAATACACGCTGAAATTCGTGGCGCGGGAAAATGGCGAGGGACGGCTGGGCACCTTCGAGGCGGCGTTTACGGTACCCGACCTCAGTTCGGGCGGGACGCTGCGGCTGAGCTCGGTGGTGCTGAGCAACCAGACCCAGCCGCTCAGCCAGATCGCGGGCGTCCGGAACGATAAGAAGCTGCTGGCGCAGAACCCGCTGGTGACCAGCGCGGGCCAGAAAATCGTGCCCAATGTCACGCGGGTCTTCCGCCCCGGGCAGAACCTTCACGTTTACCTCGAGGTGTACGACCCGGCGGCGCCGCCGAACCTGCCATCGACCGTCCACCTGGCCGGCGTGACGGCCGATATGGCGCTGTACCAGGGCGGCCAGAAGGTTCTGGAGACCCAGCCGGTACGGGCCTTCCGTCCGGAAGCCAAGCGGGAGGGGACGATTCCGCTGAACCTGAGCGCGCAGACCTCGGGACTGAAGCCCGGCGAGTACATCTGCCAGGTGAACGTGATCGACGAGCTAGGGCGAAAGTTCGCGTTTCCGAGGACGTCGCTGGTGATTCTGCCGGCTGGGGACAGCGTAGCGCCGTAGGCGGGTCTCCTGGACGGCTGCCGTCGGGCCGGATGGTGGCGCCGCATGACGAGCGCCTCGACACGAATGTCGAGGCGGCAGGCAGGAGTGCCTGCGCCACGAAGACCCAGGCCGACGGGGGTTCGCCCGACAGCTAACCGGCGATTTCCTGCAGACATCTAGGGCCCGACGGTGTAAAGATCTGCCCGCATCAGCCGATCTATAGCTGGCTGCAAATGCGAGTCCTATGGGGTACTTCAGAAGCTAGCGGCGTCACTGCCGAGGAGCGGCAGAGCCTGCCCGGTCTCTGCCACTGCGAAGTGGAGACTGTCGCGGGAGGCGGTGCGGCGCTCGAAGCGGCCCGGGGTGGGGCCTACGATGCGGTCGTGGCCGAATTTCCGATGGCGGAGTGGAGCGCCGAGGAGTGGCTCGAGGAGCTTCGGCGCCTCAACCGGGCCTTGCCCGTAATCATCCGCTATCCGAGCGGTTCCTTCCAGGAGGCGGTGCGGCTGACCAAGCTCGGCGCCTACGATTTCCTGGGCGCGGGGACCGAAGTCGAAGACACGGCCCGAGTGGTCGAGCGGGCGCTCTCGGAGCAGCGCGCGCGTGGGCAGGCGCTGTCTGGGAAGTCGGATCCGGCTCCCTGGAAGCGGCTGCTGGTGGGTGAGAGCCGGCCGATCAAGACCATCGAGGGGATCATCCGCATGGTCGCGCCGCGGCGGGCGACGGTCCTCATCACGGGAGAGACGGGGACCGGCAAGGAAGTGGCCGCCCGCGCCATCCACGCCGCCAGCGGCCGGGGCCACCTGCCCATGGTCGCGGTGAACTGCAACGCGTTGCCCGCCACGCTGCTCGAAGCCGAGCTCTTCGGGCACGTGAAAGGCGCTTTCACCGGGGCGATCGCGCAGCGGGTGGGCCGGTTCGAGCTGGCGCATCGGAGCACGCTGTTCCTGGACGAAATCGGGGACATGCCGCTCGAGCTCCAGGCCAAGTTGCTACGCGTGATCCAGGAGCGCGAGCTACAGCGGCTGGGGAGCTCGGACACGCTGAGGCTCGATGTGCGCCTCATTGTCGCCTCGAACAGCGATCTGGCCGCGGGCGTGCGCCAGGGCACGTTCCGCGAGGACCTTTACTACCGGCTGAACATCGTTCCCCTGCGCATGCCGCCGCTGCGCGAGCGCATTTCCGACATTCCGCTGCTGGTGCACCACTTCATCGACAAGGTCTGCCGGAACGAGGGCATCGCTGCCAAGCGAGTCACCGAAGCCGCGATCGAGCGGCTGTGCGGATACGCCTGGCCCGGCAACGTGCGCCAGTTGGAGAACGCCGTCGAGATGGCCGTGGCGATGAGCGGCGAAGAGGAACTCCTGTGCCCCAGCGATTTTCCCTTGCCGTCTCTCGCGGAAGGGAGGCCGCTGCCGGTCGCTACGGCGACCTCGATTCGCCTGCCCGACGACGGCCTGGATTTCGAGCGCACGGTCAGCCGTATCGAACGCAGCATCCTCACTCAGGCGCTCGAGCGTACGGGAGGGAACAAGAAGCAGGCGGCCCTGATGCTGCGGCTCAAACGGACCACGCTATCGGCGAAACTCAAGAGCCTCGAGGCGGCCGCGGTCTGAAGGCGCCGCCGTACGATATGCCTGGACGATGAATCGCCGCGGCGCGGGCCCGACGTAGTCGAACGGGTAGCAGGTGACCAGCGTGAGGGTGGGGCGACCGGAGGCGTCGAGGACCGCGGTGTCGTCCGGGCCGACGATCCGGGTAGCGTCCACGACGTACTCATAGGGTCCCTGGAGAGTATCGATCTCGATCCTGTCGCCCCGGCGGATGTCGCGCAACCCGCGGAAGAAGGTGTCGCGGTGCGCGGCCAGCCCGACGTTGCCCCCGCTACCAAACAACGGCGTGCCTTCGATGTGGCCGACCGCGCGGCGCAGGGTGGAATCGGTGGTGCCGTTCGACAATCATGGCTCGCACACCGATGCGCGGAATCTCGATGCGTCCGATCGGCGCGCCGGGGGGCAGTTTCTCGGGCTCGCGAACAGCGCCGGGCACCGCCCGGGGTGCCGGCATCTGTTGGAGCGCCCGGTCGAAGGACCAGCGACTGGTAGGCCTGATAGACGTTCCGCTCGAGATAGACGCAGGCGTAGATGCCGAGGAGCACGGCCGCGGCCGACCACAGAACCATCTCGGCGGCGCGCATGGGCGCCTTCACTGGCTCGCTCCCGTGGAGGCGCGATCGGGCGCGGGAGCGTAGTACCCGGCGCGCGTCCGCACAACCAGCCGCCGCCCGTCCGGTGCGCTCGCGATTACCCGGATGCGGTGATAGAGGCCATCGTGGGCCTCGGCGGAGGGCTCGTAAGTGATGGTGTACTGGCTGCGCAGAACCTTGGCGACATGCGCCAGGATGGCGGGCAGATCGCTGCGGACTATCGGGAAAGAACGCCTCGCCTCCGGTCGGCCGCGCCAGTTGTTTCAGGACTCCGGGGTTGCGGTCCGGGTCGTCCGGGTCGTAGAGACCGATCGTGTATACGATCGCTTCGGAGCGCTGGAGCGCCTCCATGGTCTCCCGCAGCCGATGCCGGCTCACGTTGTCTCCTCCATCGCTCACCACGATGAGCGCCTTCTTGTCGCGAGTGCCGCCGGAGAGGTGTTCCGTGGCGGCCAGCACGGCGTCGTAGAGCGCCGTCTGGCCCAGACAGGGCAGTTTAAGAAAAGCCTCGCCGAGCCGTGACGGATCGGCCGAGAACGCCTCGGGCAGGCCGAAGGAGGCTTTCTCGTTGAAGTTGACCACAAAGGTCTGGTCCTCGGGATTGCTCAGCCGCACGAAGCTCAGCGCCGCCAGAATGGCGGTGGCGCGCTTGGGCATCATGCTCGTGCTGCTATCCATCACCAGTCCCACTGTCAGCGGGATATCGCGGTAAAAGAAATCGTGGACGGCTTGCGACCGCCCCTGGTCGTAAATCCGGAAGCAATCTTTAGTAAGGTCGGGGACGACGCGATCCCGGTGGTCGACAACCGTCACCGGTAGCACGACGCGCTCGACATCGGCTGAAATCCGAAACGCACCCTCTGGCGGGGCCGGTTCAACCTGGGCGAGCCCCAACCCAGCCGCGAGGACAATCCCCGCGGCCACCCTCTGGCACTGCATGGTACTCCTTGACGGCCCCAATGCACCGGAGCCGCCTTCATTGTCGCTCAGCTTGCGGCATTTGCCCAAAAGACCTCAAACTCAACAAGGCGCGCCCGGCGGGCGGCGCATAGCATAATGAACCTTATGGTAATGCGCGCTTCGCCGATCTCGATTTCCGCCGCGGCCTTTCTTGTGGCGGCCTCAGTGGGCGCGCAGGTCATCGTGTTCGAGTCCGGCGGGCTCCGGTATCAGACGCTGAGCGACGGGGGGGTCACGGTCATGTTCGCGCACCTGCCGGCGCAACTGCACGACTACCAGATCATCCAGGTCGGCATATCGAATGGCTCGACCGACAAGTTCACGATTCATCCCGAGGATTTCATCTTCGAGCAGTCGGGCGGGACACGGCTCTACGCTACGCCGGCGAAAGTTGTAGTGGAGCGTATGCTGGAGCACGCCACGCGGGGCGACGTCATCAAGCTCATCTCCACGTATGAGAACAGTCTGAACGGAGTATCGCGTTTCCGCTCCACCAACGGGTTCGAAGTGCGCCGGCAGAACTACCTGGCGGAGATCGGCTCGGCCAAGGTCAAGGCCGCGGCGGCGGCGTCCGCCATCGCACTGATCGATACGCGATTGGAGCCGGGCGAATCCACCGACGGGGCCGTGTTCTTCGCGGCGCCCGCGAAGGCGCTCGGGCCGGGACGTCTGCTGGTGCACGCCTCAGGGCACATTTTCGAGTTCGACTTCGAGACCCCAGCGCCGGCGAAGGCGTTGCAGCAGCGTGCTCCGAAGACTCCCGAGTCTTCCAAGCCTTGATGGGAGCCGCGCGCGTCTCCGCCGCTTGCGCTCAGCGCACCGCGCCGGCGATGTGACCGGCCAACCGGGCCTGCTGAGGCTTCACCGCGGCCGAAATTATGGTCTCTACATCTGCTACACATCCTTCCGTAAGACATCCGCATTACGGATATCTTCGAACGCGAAATAGTTAAACTTCTGCAAGATACCCAGCGCTTCTGGCGATGACTTAGTCGCCGGCGGATTTGCGCGCGTGAAGAGGTTACTCACCCTCAATCTCCCGCGGTGCCGACCGTGCGGGGAACCAGCACACCCAGGAGGCCCTCAGTTGTGGGGGTGATGCGGCGGTGCTGCGGGCGCAGCGCATTGAGAAGCGCGATTCGCGTTCACCGCACTGGCAGAAATTTTCGAGGCCGTAGTTTCAGGGTCTTACGGAAACTGGCCGCGGCCTGTTGCGGTGCTCTCCGGCTAATCTCGCAGTCGAAGGTGCCAACAAGGCGCCGCAAGGAGACAAGACCATGGATATCGAGCCGATTATCATCATCACCAAGATCTGGTTCTAGGCGTACCAGCGCTGTGCTGTCTGGACGCTATAACGAAATCTGGCCGTACCACTACGAAACGTGTAGGACATTCGCAAAACTGAGGCAGTAACTTCACTCCTCTCTGGTATGATTCCTTGGTGGTAACTCCGCTGTGGGTCGCCACCAAGGAACGCCAGTCTCGCCGTTCCGATCTTTTATTCCCGAGATGACTACGTGCGAATTTGGCAAACCAGCGCGATTTTGGTTTGTTTAATCCTGTTGCCCGCGATTGGCACAGTGGGCCCGCGAGGGTCTGCTGCCGGACGGCTGGCGGGTCAGAAATTCAGTGAGAGACCCGTGTTTTCGGCCCTCCGATCGCGAGCGGCCGGACTTTACCGGGGTGGCCGCTACGTCGAAGCGAGCCTGGTTTACCGCCAGGCGTACGAGCGAGCGCTGCGGGAAGGAGAATACAGATCGGCCGCGCACTTCCTGAACGACGGTGGGGCCGCTCTTCTGTCGAGCTTCTCGTACCAACAGGCGATGCGGGCTTTTCTGGATGCACGCCTGCTGTCCGAGCGGCAGGGCGACCGGGAGACGGGCGGCATGGCGTCGCTGAATCTCGCGTCGCTGTATTTATCGATGGGAGACATGGCGGCGGCGGCCATAGAGACACGGCGCGCGGTCGAGGATTTAGAGAGTGTGCCGGGGTCGGTGTACCGCGGCGAGGCTATGGCGCAGTTGGCCCGCCTCAAGGCGCGGGAGGATGGGTTGGAGCCGGCGCTGCCGCTGTTTTGCGCGGCGGCACAGGTGGCGGACGCTCAGGGGGACATCGCGTTAAAAGCCCGGGTGATAAACCAGCTCGGGCTGGAGTATTTGAACAAGGGACGGCTGAATGAAGCGGACCGGGCGATGACGGAGGCTTTTCGCCTCCGCCTGCTGAGCCACGACCGCGGCATCGGCCAGTCCTACTATTCCCTTGGGTTGCTGCGAAACGCCCAGCGCGACTTCGAATCAGCTAGCGTCCTGTTGGACCGGGCGCTTGCGGCCGGGAAGGAACATCCCGGCCACGTCCCTAACTGGGCGGAGTATCACGCGCGCGGCCAGTTGCGCATGGCGCAAGGACGGCTGCCTGAGGCGGTTGGCGACTTCCGGCGCGCTCTCGCGCTGGCCAGGCAGTGGCGGCTGGAGGTGCTTCCGTCGGATTCGGCCCGGCTCAGCACCGGAGTCGGACTGGCTCAACTCTACTTCTCGTTTATCCGCGCGGCGGGCGCTCTCTACACGCAGACCGGGCAGCGAGCGCTGGCGCCAGAAACGTTCGAGGCGGCCGAGGAGCTTCGGGCCGCGACGCTGCGCAGCTCCGATGGCTGGGGCTCCGGTTGGCGCACCCGGCTGCCGGCCGAATACCACGAGACACTCCGGCAATTGCGTGCCGCGCGCGTGAGTATGGAGAGGGAGCCGTCCGGTCCAGGCCGCGACGATGCTCTCCGGCTGCGCCATCGGCTGGCCGAAATGGAGGCGCGGGCCGGGGCGCCGGAGAGGCCCGAGGGCGCGCGCGAGTTGCTCCCGGAGGTCCTTCGCACGCTCGCTCCCTCGGGAGCCCTGGTAAGCTTCCATCTGGACGAGCCGTACTCCTACTCGTGGACGGTCACCCGACGAAGCTTTCAACTCCAACGCCTGGCGGGAGCGCGGCAGCTTCGTCCGCTGATCCGCGATTTCTCCGCGGCGGCCAGCAGCGGGGCGGCCGGATTGACGGCCTTGGGAACGCGTTTGTACCGCGAGCTGTTCCCGCACAATGGGGGCCCGGCGGAGTTCCAGAGTCATTGGCTGCTGGCCGCGGGCAGCGGGCTCATGGACGTGCCGTTCGCGTCGCTGGTGGTGGGACAGGGGCCGGGAAGGCCCAGATTCCTGATCGAGCGCCATTCCCTGACGATTTTGCCGACGGCGTATCTCCTGGTGGCGGGGAGAGGATCGAGGAACCGCCCTGACGCGCCGGGCCCGTTCCTGGGCGTGGGAGATCCGATCTACAACGCAGCGGATCCGCGGCTGAGGCAGCGCGGGGGAATCGGCGCGCCGGACGAACTTCCCCGGCTGGCGGCAAGCGATGTGGAAATCCGCGCGTGCGCACGGGTCTGGCACGCGAGTTCCGCTCCGGTTCTGCTCGAGGGCCAGTGGGCCACGCGGCAGATGCTCGCCTCTTCGCTGGCAGGCGAGCCGGGTGTAATTCACATGGCGGTCCATGTGGTCCGCTCGGCCGACGATCCGCCGCGCCCGTTGATCCGGCTGAGCCTGTTGCCGGGCGGCGATCCGGATTACCTGGGCGCCGAAGACATTGCCGCGTGGCGTTTGCGAAAGCCGGCCATCGTCGTGCTCAGCGGCTGCGCGTCGGGGCGGACCGAAGTGCAGCCAGCGGTGTTCACGACCTTCGCCGGGCCATCCGATCCGCAGGCCGCGCCGGACTCCGGGTTGATCGGACTGGCGCGGGCCTGGCTGGCCGCCGGGGCGCGGGCCGTGGTGGCGAGTCACTGGTCCACTCCGGACGACACCGGAGAATTGTTCGGTTCCTTTTACAGCCATTTGAACGCAAATGGCGGCGCCGACGTGGCGACGGCCCTCGCGCGCGCACAAATCGACATGATCGAATCCAAGACCTGGCGTTCCGCGCCGGGACACTGGGCCGCCTATTTCGCTATTGGGAGAGACTAAAACAATGCTAGAAGCGGTAGACGAAAGCACTGCAAGGGGGCCGGTGAGCGCTGGCCCGACGGCCGTGCTAGAAGGGGTAGACGAGAGCACTGCAAGGGAGCCGGTGAGCGCTAGCCCGACGGCCGCATCACCGAACTGGCGCCGATTGGTCGGCAAGATCTGTGCCGGCGATCCCATGGGCATGGAGGAGCTGTACGGAGTGTTCTCCAGGGGCGTGCGCTACTATTTGTGCCGCCAACTCGGACCTCAGGAGCTCGAAGACAAGGTCCATGACACCTTCCTGATCGTGGTCCAGGCCATCCGCCGCGGCGAGTTGCGGGAGCCGGACCGCCTGATGGGCTTTGTCCGCACGATTGTGCGACGGCAGGTAGCCGCGTACATCGACAACGCGGTGCAGACGCGAAAGGAACAGGCGGGCCTGGAGTCCGGCCTGACGATTTGCGACGAGCGCAGCAATCCCGAGCAGGATGCGATCTCGCGGCAGCGGACCGAGATCATGCTCGGCATTCTGCAGAAGATGCCGCGGCGGGACCGCGACATCCTCACCCGCTTCTACCTGATGGGCCAGTCCCAGGAGCGAATCTGCGGGGAAATGCGCTTGAGCGACACCCAGTTCCGGCTTCTCGAAGTCGCGGGCGAAGGCTCGTTTCGGCGAGTTGGGAAGAAGAAGCCTCCGGCGGCACGCTTTTCCTGTAATATTGGGGATGACCGCGCGGGAAGCGCAGTGAGGGAGGGCTTCTTATCTCGGTTATGACGACCGGTGGGCACGCTTCCGAGGACGCACTGGAGCGGTACTGTATCGGATCGGCTTCCGCCGCCGAGCTCGAAGGGATCGAGAGCCATTTGCTTGTCTGCCCGGCCTGCCAGGAGCGCCTGCGTGAGACCGAGACCTACGTCCGGACCATGCAGCAGGCAACGGCCCAAGCGGTGGCGAACCAATTGGCCAAGGACTACCGCTGGCGAGGGCTGCGAGATTGGGTTTTCCGTTCGCTTCCCGCCAGCGCCATCGCCGCGGCGGTAGCGTTGGCACTGGTGTGGGGTTTCGCGCCGTCTATCGGCCGGGCGCCGGCGACGCTGCCGGTAGCCGTCGCCCTCGACCTGGCGCGGGGGGACGAGAGCCCGCGCGCTCACGCCCCATCCCACCAGCCGCTGCTGCTCACGCTCAACCTGAGGGGCGTGGCGACGCTCGATTCCTACCAGGTGCGGATCGTGGATGCTCAGGGCGGCGGCGTGCTGGATGCGACCGCCAAGCCCGATCACGAGCGGCTCAGCGTGCCCGCTTCCATCCGTCTCGCCCGCGGAACCTACTGGGTGCGGCTGTACAATCCTTCGGAGCCGCAGACGCCGCTGCGAGAGTACGGCCTGGCGCTGGAGTAAGTCTTCGACCGTGTGATCCGTTGCGTCCGCTTGCTCACGCGCGCGGTTCGGTGCTCCGGCGCGACACTAGCGCCACGGCTCCCTCGCTTAGAACACGCGGCGCGTGAGCCGGGCGGGATTGAACTTGGCGGTGTCGGCGACCGCCATCACCGCCATCACGCCGGCCTGCACCGGATCGGTCACGACGAAATCGGCCGCGTCCGGCACGCTTCCCGCCATGTTGAGGCTGACCACCAGCAGTCCCTGCGCGCGCACTTCCCGCACCGCCTGCTCGATCTCGCCTCCCATGAGGGAGCCAGCCAGGACCAACGCCCGCGCGCGCGGCAGGCGCGATACGGCGCGCACGGCGTCCGCCAACTGGCGCTCGCCGACCAGCGGGATGGTATCCACGGAGATGTGCTCGCCGCGGATGTTGTGGCGGTCGGCTTCGGAGATGGCGCCGATGGCCACCTGTCCCACCTGCGCGCCGCCGCCCATAATGATGATCCGCTTGCCGTAGATCTTGTGGAGCGTCTTGACCTGGGTCGCCGCGCGGACCACAGCCAGTTTTCCGAAGTCAATGAGCAAGGCCTCCGGCGCTCCGGCCAGTTCGATCTCGAAATAGATCCGCGCTTCCGGCGGGCGGTTCTCGATGATCTCCACCAAACCGATATCGCCGTCGTGAGACGCGATCACTCCGGTCAGCAGGTGGAGCACGCCGGGACCCGGCTCCGCCTGAATCAGCACTCCGATTCTCCCGTTCGACGCCGCTTCTTCAGCCATGGACACCATACTTTCGCAGCAGGTCGTCCCAGTGTCCCTGCGTCTTGAGCAGTAATTCGCAGACCTCGCGGATGGCGCCCCGGCCGCCCGCCGCCCCGGTCACAAGGTTCGCCACCGCCTTCACTTCCGGCCGCGCATTCGCCGGCGCGATGGCGAGAGCGACCCGGCGCATGATCACGACGTCGGTGAGATCGTCGCCGACGTATGCCGTCTGCGCGCCGGTGAATCCGGAGCGCGCGAAAATCTCTTCAAGAATGGGGATCTTTTCGACGTGCCCCTGGTAAATATACTTGCAGCCGCACTGTTCGCAGCGTTCCTGGGTGCCCGCCGAGACCCGCCCGCTGATGACTCCGGTCTCGATGCCCTTCCAGCTCAGCCATTGCAGGGCCATGCCGTCCTGCGTGTCGAAGCCTTTCATCTCGAGCAGGCCGCCGGACGGGTTCGGCACGTGGTAGAGCTTGCCGTCGGTCATGACGCCATCGACGTCCATGAGGAGGAGCTTGATGCCCGCGGCGATCTGGCTGATGTTCTGGTCGGACATGAATCTTCGATTGTAGATGAGAACGGAGGCCGCTTGCTTACGCGCGCGGTTCGGTGCTGCTCGGCGAGACAGCTGGTCCGCTTGCTTACGCGCGCGGTTCGGTGCTGCTCGGCGAGACAGCTGGTCCGCTTGCTTACGCGCGCGGTTCGGTGCTGCTCGGCGACACAGCTGGTCCGCTTGCTTGCGCGGGCGGTTCGGTGCCGGTGCGGGACGCTACTGCGGCCACTCCGTGTGGAAGGTCTCTCCGCGAGGCTTGTCCAGGCGCTCGTAGCGGTGCGCGCCGAAATAGTCGCGCAGGCCTTGCAGGAGATTCGCGGGGAGCCGCGGACGGCGATAGCTGTCCAGGTAGCCGAGCGAGGCCGAAAGTGCCAGACAGGGAATGCCCGCCGCCGTTGCCTTGGAGACGATGGTCCGCAGGCTGCCTTCGAGTTCGTTTGCGATGCCGCTGAACGGCTCGGCGACGAGCAGGTTGGCGAGATCCGGCTGGGCCGCGAGCGCGTTCTTGACGGCGTCGAGCAGGCGGGCGCGGATGATGCAGCCGCCCTTCCAGATGCGCGCGATCTCGGGCAGGTGCAGGTGATAGCCGTATTCCGTGGAAGCCTCACGCAGAAGCGCGAAGCCCTGCGCATAGCAGGTCACGATGGCCAGCCGCAGAGCCTGACGCAGAGTCTCCAGGAACGCCTTGCTGTCGCCGCGGAACTTCCGTCGTGCCGGGCCGTGCAGGACTTTCGCGGCCGCCACGCGCTGCTCCTTCAGCGCCGAAAGAATCCGGCCTTCGAGCGCGGCGTTGATGGTGGGAATGGCCACGCCCAGGTCGAGCGCGTTCTGCGAGGTCCACTTGCCGGTGCCCTTCTGGCCGGCGCGGTCCATGATGAGATCGACCACCGGCTTGCCGCTGGCGGCGTCCATGGTCCCGAGCACCGAGGCGGCGATCTCGATCAGGTACGAGTTCAGCTCGCCCTGGTTCCACTCGGCGAAGACCTTCGCCATCTCCGGCGCGCTCATCCCCAGGCCATACTGCATTATGTCGTAGGCTTCGCAGATGAGCTGCATGATGCCGTACTCGATGCCGTTGTGGACCATCTTCACGTAGTGGCCCGCGCCGCCCTTGCCGATGTAGGCGCAGCAAGGGCCGTCGTCGGTCTGAGCGGCGATGGAGGTCAGAATCGGCTCGACCAGGCGATAGGCATCTTCCGGCCCGCCGGGCATGAGCGCCGGCCCGTGCAGCGCGCCCGCCTCGCCGCCGCTCACGCCCATGCCGATGAAATGAATCCCCGTGGGTTCGAGCTCCTTGCCGCGGCGGTCGGTGTCGGGGAAGAAGGAATTGCCGCCGTCGATGAGGATGTCGCCGGGATCGAGGTGCGTCTTGAGATCGTGGATCACAGCGTCGACGGGCTTGCCGGCCGGCACCATCACCAGGATGCGGCGCGGCTTCTCGAGGACCGCGGCCAGCGCTTCGAGGGAATCGACCGTGGCCATCTTCTTGCCGGCCCATTTCTCCGCCGCGGACTGTCTCTTCTTTTCGTCGAGGTCGTAACCGGCAGCCGCGTATCCGCGGCTCTCCACGTTGAGGGCCAGATTTTCTCCCATAACTCCCAGGCCGACGATGCCGAACTGATATGTGCTCATGTATCGATCTCCGTATCCGGCTGAGCAAGGTGCGTCACGCAGCGGCGCCCGCGTTCGCCGAGAGGACGCCGCGAAACCGCTCCTGGTTCTGAGCCAGCCACGTTTCGAAGGTCCTCATGCCAGGGTACAGCATTCGGCACTCTTCGATCTCCGCGCGGCGGCTGGGAACGAACCTTCGGAAGAACTCGAACATGTTGGCGAGGTCCTCGGCGCCGGGAAATCCGAGCGCCGCAAACGCCTCGCGCGGCACGTGCCGATAGGCGATGCGCTGGCCGGTGATGCGGCTCATCGTCGTGGCGTAGTCCTGGCACGGTTGCTCGTCGCCGGCGATGGCCACCACGCGGCCCAGGTAGCCGGCCGGCCGATCGAACAGCGCGGTCACCACGCCGCCGACGTCGTCTACGGCGACGGTGGCCAGGGGCGCGTCTCCCTGCGGGAAGGCGAAGACGAACGATCCGTCCCCGATCCGGCGCGGCGGGAAGATAGGTCAGAAAGTTCTCGCAGTAGAACGCCACGTGAACGTAGGTCGCGGGCAGGCCGAGTCCGCGCGCGTACTCCTCGATGCGAGCCTTGCTTTCGATGTGCGGGACGTCGAGCTGTCCGTGTGTCAGCCTGGTCACGCTGGGCAGTGAGCTGAAGACGAAATGCTCAACGCCGGATGCGGCCACGGCATCCACCAGGTTCTTGCCTTGGGGAAGCTCGCGCTCGAATGCCTCCCAGTAATTGGTGACTCCGAAGACGCCGTAGCAGCCCTTCATTGCGGCCGTGAGGCTGGGAGGGTCCTCGAAGTCTCCTCGGACGATTTCGGCGCCCGCGCGCCGCAGGGCCGCGGCCTTTTCAGATTGCGGATTGCGCGTCAGGCAGCGAACGGCATAGCGTCCGCTTGCAAGGAGGTGAGAAGCGACACCGCCTCCCTGTGCGCCGGTCGCGCCGGTAACGAGAATGGTTTTCCCAGGCATGGATGAGCCCCCTGCTTGGGATTATACGTTGGCGGAGGGATCACTGCACATGTCAGTCCGCTTGCTGACGCGCGCGGCTCGGTGCCGAGGGCGCGAGAGACGGCGCCAACGGGCAGCCGCGCTTCGGCGCGCAGGCCAACATGGCCGCCTATGCCGCCGTCCTGCGCGCGCCCAGCGGCCCAGCGCCGGTTTCGATAGAATCGGGCGGTTGGCGCCGCAAGCGAGGGCGCCGCAGGAGCGACCATGCCTCAAAACTTCTGGGCTCATCCGCACGGCCTTTTCTTCCCGCTGTTATGGGTGGTGCCCGTCTTGTATTGGGTTGTGCTCGGTTGGGTCCTCTGGAAGTTCTACCACGCGATCGACCGGATCGGCGGTGAGCTTACGGAGATCAAGGCGATCCTGAGGGACCGTCGCGATTCGACTACCGCACCTTCACGGTGATCGACTCGGTCGCCTCGCCGCCCTTCTCGCCCTCGGCGACGAGCTTCAGGGTTGTGGTGCGATGGGGCGCGAAGGGGATGCACTTGGCGGGGAGCGGGATGAGGTGGTCGTCGATGGCCGGCTCGATCCGAACCGAGCGCGCGTTCTCCACTCCATAGCAGACCAGGACGCTCTCGCCGCGGGCGGCTTCCAGCTTCGAGGCGTAGAACTGGGTGATCTTCAGCTCCGTGCCGGGCGGCACGAGCTTCTTGTATCGTTCGGTCTCACTCTCCGCGGCCTGGCGTTCGTATTCCTGGTTGGCGTTATGCCGAGTCAGCCAGATCCAGCCCAGGTATGCTAGGGCAATCAGAAAGCCGGCCGCGCTGTAGCGGAGGACCCTTTTCACGGTCGTTCCTCCACGGCCGCCGCATTCGCCGTCAGCAGGACCAGCGCGATCCAGAGAAGGTTGGCCAGCAGCAGATGGACGATCTGCATCCAGACCGGCGCCGCCAGCGCAACGTTCAGCGCGCCGGCCGCGAGCTGGGCCAGCGCCAGACCGGCAACGGCCGCGGCCATTCGCTTGACGGCCGCCGAGGGACGGGCGCGCACGGCCGAAGACGCCGCGTAGAGCAGGAAGAAGCCCACCGGCACGGCCACCAGTGGATGCGAGAGGCGCAGCCGCTGCAGCAGATGCGCCGCCGGCGCGAACTCCTGCGCGAGCCCGGCCGCGAACGACGCGGCAGGAAACAGCGCGTCTCCCAGAGCCGCCAGCGCGCCCGTCATGCTGAGCGCGACGGTCAGGGGCAGGGCGGCCTGCAGCGTTCCCGGCACCGCGGCGCGAGATAGCGCACGGCCTCGAGTCGCGATCCACGCCGTCATTGTCAAGGCCGCGAGCAGCAGCTCCGTGTTGGCCAGATGCGCCGCCAGATAGAAGCCTCGGCCGACGGACGCATTGTGAGCGACGTAATCGAACAGCACCAAGCCGGCGCCGAGCAACGCTTCGATCGCCAGGAGTACGGCAGCGAGGCCCGCCCACCACCGTGCGCGGTGGCCTCGTGGAAACACGCGGCGGCTCCACAACCACATCCCGCCGACGGCCAGGATGGCCAGGCCGCTCATCAAGCGATGGGTGTATTCGATGATGGTGGCGGTCGTATGCAGGTTGGGGATCACGTCGCCATTGCAAAGCGGCCAATGACCGCCGCAGCCGGCACCGGAACCCGTCGCGCGCACCAGCGCGCCCCAGAGGACGACGAGTACGTTGTAGGCGAGGACTCCCCAGGCTGCGCGCGAGAACACCGCGACGCCGCGCTGAGCGCGTGTGGTGCTATGTTCTTGTTGCGTGATATTCATTCTAGTCAGTCCCCCGGGCGTCGGCTCGAGAGCCGACGCGGCAGGCTGAAGCCTGCGCCACATACTTAGCCCAGCCAGCTTCAAGGAGTTGCCACGGGGCCGGCGTGGACGCCGGCCGCAGGCATTGGAGAGGGACTTGCAGAAATCGCACCACCGCCGCGGAAGGGACAAGCTGAAGCATGTCCTACACGGCGCACCAAGAGTTTACGGCCCCACGTGGGGTATGCTTCAGCTTGCCCAGCGATTTCTGCAAGTCCCTCTGGAGTCCTGCCCCACGGCCCGCTTATGCTGAAGCCTGCGCCACAAAGCATGCTACCCGCCGGCCTTCAGGGTCCGGCCGACGCCGGCGTTGTGCCGGGCGACTTCCGCCAGCGCGCTCCAATCCAGCTCGCCGTGGCCGTGGGCGAGGGCCTGCAAATAATGGTCGCGGAGGACGCTGGCGAAGGGCAGCGGCGCCTGGACCGCCTTAGCCGTCTCCAGCGCCAACTCGGTGTCCTTGAGACCGAGCTTGAGCGAGAAGCCCGCCGGCTCGTACTTTCGGTCCGCGATCATCGCTCCGTAATTGGCATACACCGGCGAGCGGAAAGCGCCGTTGTTGACCACATCGAGGAAGGCGTGCGGATCCAGCCCCGATTTCTCCAGCATGGCGTACGCTTCGCCGAACGTTTCGAGCACCGAGGCCAGCATGAAGTTCACGCCGATCTTGGTCAGGTTCGCCTTCCACGGCTCCGCGCCGGCGATGGTGATGCCTCTGCGCGAGCGCCTCCATCAGCGGGCGGCAGCGCTCGACGGCATCCTGCGCTCCGGCCGCGATCACCCACAGCGCTTTGTCGCGCGCCGCTTCCGCCCGGCCGATCACCGGGGCGGCCACATAGCCCTGGCTGCGCACGCGGTGCTCGCGCTCCAGGTCCTTGGAGCACTCGACGCCGATGGTGCTCGCCGACATGTGTATGGCCTCGGGCGCCAGGGCGTCGATGGCGGAAGTCTGCTCCGGCCCGGCGCCCAGCAGGACATTGCGCACGGCGCGATCGTCCGAGAGCATGGTAATCAGCACCTCGGAGTCCGCGGCGGCGTCGGCCGGGGTGTCGGCCACGCGCGCGCCCTCGCTCCCCAACGTCAGCGCCCGCTGCCGTGTGCGGTTGTAGATTGTCAGCCGATGGCCCGCGCGAATCAGGTTCCGCGCCATCGGCTCGCCCATGGTCCCCAGGCCGATAAAGCCGACTCTCATCCCCTGTTCCTCCTCGTCCAAGTTGTAGCATGGGCGCCTGTCGCTCGTCGCCCGTCGCCCGTCGCAACGCGTCGCGCGTCCGGCAGTCACCACGGCGCGAAGCTGGAAGAACCTGGCCGGATCGACGAGCGACGGGCGAGCCGAGCATCCAGTTACACTTAAAGCATGGGCTTCCACCTGGTAGTCGATTACCAGCCCCGGGGGGATCAGGGGCAGGCGATCGAGCAACTCAATCGGGGCGTTCTCGAGGGCGAGCAGCACCAGGTGCTGCTGGGCGTCACCGGCTCCGGAAAGACGTTCACCATCGCCAAGGTGATCGAGCGGACCGCGCGGCCCACTCTGGTTCTGGCGCACAACAAGACGCTGGCGGCGCAGCTCTACCAGGAGTTCAAGTCGTTCTTCCCGACGAATGCGGTGGAGTATTTCGTCAGTTACTACGACTACTACCAGCCCGAGGCCTACATTCCCTCCGGCGATGTGTATATCGAGAAGGAAGCCACCATCAACGACGAGCTCGACAAGCTGCGCCTGTCCGCCACGCGGTCGCTGTTCGAGCGGCGCGACTGCATCATCGTCGCCAGCGTGAGCTGCATCTACGGCCTGGGGTCGCCGGAGGCCTACTACGGCATGCTGCTCATGCTCGAGAAGGGGCAGAAGATCAAGCGCGAGGATATCCTGCGGCGGCTGGTGGAGATCCTCTACGAGCGCAACGACGCCGATTTCCGCCGCGGCACGTTCCGGGTGCGCGGAGACGTGATCGAGCTCTATCCCACTTACGACGACAACGCGTATCGGATCGAGCTGTGGGGCGACGAGATCGAAAGCCTGTCGCAGATCGATCCGCTGGCTGGGCCAGGTTCGCCAGACCTACCTGCGGCTGCCGATCTATCCGAAGACGCACTACGTCATGAGCGCGGAGACGCGCGAGAACGCGCTGCATTCCATCGAGGAAGAGCTGCACTGGTGGCACGCGGAGCTGGAGAAATCGGGCAAGGCGGTGGAGGCGCAGCGGCTGTGGCAGCGCACCATGTTCGATCTGGAAATGATCCGGCAGATCGGCTACTGCCACGGCATCGAGAACTACTCGCGCCACTTCTCGGGACGCCTGCCGGGCGAAGCGCCGCCCACTCTGCTCGACTATCTCCCGCACGACTCGCTCATCGTCATCGACGAGAGCCACCAGACGGTTCCGCAACTCCACGGCATGTATCACGGCGACCGCTCGCGCAAGGAGACGCTGGTGTCTTACGGCTTCCGGCTGCCGAGCGCGCTCGACAACCGGCCGCTCACCTTCGAGGAGTTCGAGAACCGCGTCAACCAGGTGATCTACGTCTCGGCTACGCCGGGGCCGTACGAGCTGACCAAGTCCGCCGGTGTGGTGGTGGAGCAGGTGATCCGGCCCACCGGACTGTCGATCCGGCGGTCGAGGTGCGGCCCATACGCGGCCAGGTGGACGACCTGCTGCACGAGATCCGGCGGCGCGTCGAAGCGGGCGAGCGCGTGCTGGTGACCACTCTGACCAAGCGCATGTCCGAGGACCTGGCGGAGTATTACGCCGAAGCCGGCGTCAAGTGCCAGTACCTGCACTCCGAGGTCAACACGCTCGACCGCATCAAGATCCTGCGCAACCTGCGGCGCGGAGATATCGACGTGCTGATCGGCGTGAACCTGCTGCGCGAGGGCCTGGATCTGCCCGAGGTGTCGCTGGTGGCGATCCTCGATGCGGACAAGGAAGGCTTCCTGCGGTCGAGCGGTTCGCTTATTCAGACCATCGGGCGCGCCGCTCGCAATGTGAACGGGAAGGCCGTGCTGTACGCCGACGTGATGACGGATTCGATGCGCACCGCGATCGGCGAAACGGACCGCCGCCGCGCGATTCAGGTGCAATACAACGTGGACAACGACATCACGCCGCAGACCATCATCAAGCCCATCGACATGAGCCTGGTGGCGATTTCGGAGGCGGACTACGTGACGGTGTCGCTCGAGGCCGACGAGCCAGCCGCGGATCTCTCGCCCGAACAGCTCGAGCGCTACCTCAGCGAACTAGAGGAGAAGATGCGCGAGGCGGCCAAGCGTTTCGAGTTCGAAAAGGCGGCGGAGCTAAGGGACCGCATCAAGGCGCTCAAGACGAAGGCAGTAACGTCACCGGTGTGAGGGGTCCGCTCGCTGACGCGCGCGGTTCGGTGCTGCCAGACACGGGACCAGAGGCGTCGGGGTGCGGTCCGCTCGCTGACGCGCGCGGTTCGGTGCTGCCGTACAGGGGACCAGAGGCGTCGGGGTGCGGTCCGCTTGCTGACGCGCGCGGTTCGGTGCTGCCGTACAGGGGACCAGAGGCGTCGGGGTGCGGTCCGCTCGCTCACGCGCGCGGTTCGGTGCTGTTGTACACGGGACCACAGGCGTCGGGGCGCGGTCCGCTCGCTGACGCGCGCGGTTCGGTGCTGCCGTACAGGGGACCAGAGGCGTCGGGGCGCGGTCCGCTCGCTGACGCGCGCGGTTCGGTGCTGCCGTACAGGGGACCAGAGGCGTCGGGGCGCGGTCCGCTCGCTGACGCGCGCGGTTCGGTGCTGCCGTACACGGGAGCACAGGCGTCGGGGCGCGGTCCGCTCGCTGACGCGCGCGGTTCGGTGCTGCCGGACACGGGACCACAGGCGTCGGGGTGCGGTCCGCTTGCTCACGCGCGCGGTTCGGTGCTGGGGCGCAAGAGACCGTAGAGCTTCGCCACGGGCAGGCCCACCACGTTGAAGTAACAGCCGTCGATGCGGTCGATGAACTTCGACGCCAGGCCCTGGATGGCGTAGGCGCCGGCCTTATCCATCGGCTCTCCACTGGCCACGTAGGCGTCGATCTCCTCCGCGGAAAGCGGCAGGAAGCGCACGGTGGTGGATTCCGCGTGCTCAACCCAAGCCGCCGGCGCTGCCGAGGCAGATCCCGGTGATGACGACGTGCTCGCGACCGGCCAAGCTGCGCAACATACGGCGCGCATCGGCCGCATCGGCGGGCTTGCCGAGGATCTCGCTGCCCACGACCACCACGGTGTCGGCGCCCAGCACCAGGTCGCCCGGGCCTGCTTCGACGGCCTCGGCCTTGGCGCGCGCGACACGCTTGACGTAGGCCTCGGCGGTTTCGCCATCCCGAATCGTTTCATCCACCTCGGCCGGCCGCACCAGGTGGGCGATGCCGGCGCAGGTAAGAATCTCCCGGCGGCGCGGCGATCGCGAGGCGAGAATAAGCATATTGACCATCGTAGCCTGGGCGCCGCAGTGCTAAAATGGCCTTCGACCACATGGACCGAGCTGGGAACGTTATGCGCGGGCTCAACCTCCAGGGCGGGGTTGTGTCCCCGGCTGACCTGGCGCGCGCGGCCTGGCCGCAGGCGGTGGGCAAGCGAATCGCCTCGCACGCGCGGGCGGTCGGATTCCGGGACGGCTGCCTGGTGGTCGAAGTCGAAGATCCCGTCTGGCTACAGCACCTGCGGACGCTAGGCGCCCAGCTCCTGGGGTGCATGCGCCGGGTGGCGGGCAGCGGCGTGGTTACCCGGATCGAGTTTCGCGCCGGCGTACCTCGCCGCGAGCCGCAGCGCTCGGACCGGATGCGCGCCGTGCCGGACGAAGCCGATGCCATCCGGGACCCCATCCTTCGGCGGCTCTACAAGGCGTCGCGCGCGCGCTCGGCGTAACGGAGAAAATTTGAAGCTCACGGAACAGGAAGTCCGATATGTGGCCGCTCTCGCCAACCTGAACCTCAGCGACGAGGAAGTGGCGAAGATGTGCGAGGACCTGGGCGAGGTGCTCACCCACATGGAGAAGCTGAACGCTCTCGACACGACGGGAGTGGAGCCGATGGCGCAGGTCCTTTCCGAGGCTGGGGAAACCGCGACGCTGGCGCGACGATGTCGAGCGGCCCGGCATCGGCTCGGAAGCCGCGCTCGCCAACGCTCCGCTGGCTGGTGCGGGATTCTTCAAAGTCCCCAAGGTGATCGAACGCTCATGACATCCTCCGAGATCTCCTCTCTCACCGTGGCGAGGGTGCGCCAGGGCCTGGCCGATCGCGAGTTCAGCGCCGTGGAACTGGCCCAGGAAGCTCTGCGTTTCGCCCAGGCGGAGAACCCGAAGACAAACGCCTACCTGCATTTCTCTCCCGAGCGGGCGCTGGCGGCGGCGCGGCGCGTGGACGAAAAGCTCGGCGCGCGGCGAGGATGCGGGCGCGCTGGCGGGCGTTCCGGTCGCGGTCAAGGACGTCATCCTTACCGAGGGCGTGCGCACCACCTGCGGCTCGAAGCTGCTGGCGAACTACATGGCGCCGTACGACGCCACGGCCGTCGTCGCGCTGGAAGCGGCGGGAGGCGTGATCCTCGGCAAGACCAACTGCGACGAATTCGCCATGGGCTCTTCGACCGAGAACTCGGCCTTCGGCCCGGTGCGCAACCCGGTGGCGCCCGACCGCGTGCCGGGCGGATCGAGCGGGGGTTCGGCTGCGGTGACGGCGCAGGGGACGGCCGTCATTGCGCTCGGTTCCGACACGGGCGGCTCGATCCGGCAGCCGGCCTCGTTCTGCGGCGTGGTGGGCGTGACTCCGACCTACGGCCGCGTCTCGCGCTACGGGCTGACGGCGTTCGCCAGCTCGCTCGACCACATCGGCCCGTTCGCGCGCAACGTGCGCGATGCGGCGCTGCTGCTCCAGGCGATCGCGGGCCGCGATCCAAACGACGCGACTTCGGCCTTCGCGCCGGTCCCCGACTACACGGCGGCGCTCGACGGCCAGGTGCGGGGCCTGAAGATCGGGCTGCCGCGCGAGTATTTCCAGGGCCTGGCCAGCGAGACCGGCGACCGGATCGTGAAAGGCGTCGAGACGCTGAAGCGGCTGGGCTGCGAGGTGCGGGAGATCAGCCTGCCGCATACCGAATACGCGATCGGCTGCTACTACATCATCTGCACGGCGGAGGCCAGCTCGAACCTGGCGCGCTACGACGGCGTGCGGTACACGTCGCGTTCGCCGCGCTCCGAGACGCTGAGCGACATGTACCGCAACACGCGCGGCGAGGGCTTCGGCGCCGAGTGCAAGCGGCGGATCATGCTGGGCACCTATGTCCTGAGCGCCGGCTATTACGACGCCTACTACCTGAAGGCGCAGAAGGTGCGCACGCTGATCGCGCGGGATTTCTCGCAGGCTTTCGAGCGAGGTGGACGCCATCGTGACGCCGGTCTCCCCTTTCCCGGCGTTCAAGCTGGGCGAGAAGCTGGACGATCCGCTGGAGATGTACCTCTCCGACATCTACACCATCACGGGCGATCTGGCCGGGATTCCGTGCATGAGCGTTCCCTGCGGCCGCACCGCCGCGGGCCTGCCGGTGGGAATGCAGATCCTGACGAACCACTTCAACGAGGCGGGGATGTTCCGCCTGGCGGGCGCGTTCGAGGCGGCGGGGGGCTTTGAAGGATAGCATCGGCGTAGGATCATCGGTACCATAACCTCTTTATTTCCTTGACCCGAGGGGAATCCGCACCTACACTTGACGTCAGGGTAGAGTTGGATGAAGGCGGCGAGACAAGCAGACGTCCGGATTAAAGGATCGTCGGATCCTATCTGGTGGGGGCTGGCAGCGCTGTTGAGCCTCGGTTCGGAGCAACTCCCGGGCGTTCTCAACCTCGACGGTAGCGAGATCACGCGCGCGCTGGCGATGGGCTGCGCGCTGTTTCTCATCGGGGGGATAGTGGGAGCGGTACGCCGTAACCGGCCGTGGCGCTGGGCCGTGGCGTGTTTCGCTGCCTTCGCTCTGCGCGACCTGGCGGTCCTCCTCAGCGCGACGGGCGTGAGACAGATGGATGTGCCGGGGACTGCCACCTTCCTGATCGGCCACATGGGCATCTATTTTCTCTACTCTCTGCCGGTGCTGGCGGGCGCGTTTTTGGGCGCGTCGATCATGAGCGCCGGCCTGGAGTAGTGTGGGCGAATCGCCCGCCCTGTCCGCTCCCTGACGGTCGCGGTTCGGAGACAGCACGGAACCGCGCGCGTCAGCAAGCGGACGAAGCGGATCAGAGGGTCGAAGGCCCAGCCTAGCGGGGTGCGGGGGACTTCCGGAAGATGAGAACGTATTGGCTGTTGGAGATGTGATCGTGCTTCGAGAGCAGGCGGAAACCGCCGGCTTCGACCTCTTTGATCACTTCCGGCTGGTCGATGCGGATGTGCTCCAGCGCGTCGTTGTATGGCATGGCGTCACGGCGGCGGTAGTAGTCCACGATCGCCAGACGCCCGCCCTGTCGCAGAGCGGCTCGCAGGTGCGCCAGCAGCGGGCCGGGGTAGTTGAGGTGGTGATAGACGTCCAGCAGAAACGCCAGGTCGAGGGACGCGGCGGGCAGCTTGGGGTCGGTCTGGGTTCCCAGGACCAGCGTGACGTTCGTCAGGTGCGAGGCCTCGGCGCGGCGCCGGGCGACCTCGAGGAAGTCGGAATAGATGTCTTCCGCCAGAACGCGGCCGTGCGGTCCCACGGCTTCGCTCAGAAACGGCAGCATGTAGCCGGGCCCGGTGCCGACGTCGGCTACCGCCATGCCGGGCGAGATCGATAGCGACGCCACAAGTTCGCGCGGTTTCTCCTCACGGTCGCGAGAGGGGTCGTCCATCCCCCGCGCCAGCGCCCCGCGCTGCTCCGGTGTCGCGTAGTGGGCGTTGGCCCGTTCGGCGACCTGAGCGGCCGCCAAGGCGGCCGAGAGCAGGACCAGCGCACAGAACCTGACGGCACGAGTGCCGGCACGGCCCGCTGAAGCGTGCGCCACAACGGGACGTTCCGTCACAGCGGCGGCTCGATGGGCAGGGCCAGCGGCGGCTCGAGCAGGAAGTCGAGCTGGGACATTTCCTGAACCGCCTCGCGCACCGCCTGCTCGGTTGTCGGCTCGAGCGTGATGACGAATGGCAGGTCGTCTTTGCCGGCGTAGGGCAGTTGCAGCACGGCTTCGAGGCTGATGTGCTTCTGCGCCAGGATGCCGGCCAGCGCGGCGATGATGCCGGGCCGGTCCTTCACGCGGAAGCGCAAATAGTAAGGGCGCTTCTGGAGAGTGATCGGGAATGGGATTGTACTCGCCCAGCCGCTGGTGCGCGAAGGGCGACACGCGCTCCGGGCTGCCGCGCCGGATCTCGCGGGCCACGCGCATCAGGTCGCTGACCACGGCCACGCCGGTCGGCCGCGGCCCGGCTCCTTTGCCGTAGTAGAAGGTGTCCTCGCCGTACAGTCCCTTCACCCACACCGCGTTGTAGGACCCGTGCACGCCGGCCAGAATCGTCGAACACGGAATCAGCGCCGGACGCACCGAGAGGATCAGGCCCTCGGGCGTCTGCCGTGCGGCGCACAGCAGGCGGATGGTGTGGTCCAGACGCTGCGCGTACTGGAAATCGATGGGCCGGATGCGGCGGATGCCTTCCGTGAAGATGTCCGACGGCGTGATCTTTTCGCCGAACGCCAGGGCCGAGAGGATGGCCAGCTTCGAGCGGGCGTCGAATCCGTCGATATCGTTGACCGGGTTGGCCTCGGCGTAGCCCAGGCGCTGCGCTTCGGCGAGCACCGCTTCGAGCGTGCCGCCGTGCTTCTCCATTTCCGTCAGGATGTAGTTGCAGGTGCCGTTCAGAATGCCCAGGAGCGCCACCACGCGATCGCCGGAGATTCCCTCGCGCAGGACGGCGTGAATCGGAATGCCGCCGGCGACGCTGGCTTCCATGGCCAGGTTCGTCCCGGCGGCGATGGCGCGCTCCCACAGCTCCGCGCCGCAGAGCGCCATCAGCTCCTTGTTCGCGGTGACCACCGACTTCTTGTTGGCGATGGCGGTCTGGATGATCTCCGCAGCGACTGTGGTTCCCCCGACCAGCTCCGTGACGATGTGCACTTCGGGATGAGCCACCAGCTCGCGCCAGTTGTCGGTCCTGATGACGGGGCCGAGCGCTTCGGGAATCTGCTTGCTCGCGATCGCCAGGTCACACACCGCCTTGACGCGGAGATCGAAACCGAGCTTGAGCGCGATCTGCTCGGCGTTTTCGGCGAGGATGGTCATGGTCCCGGTGCCGATGTTGCCGAGGCCGACAATACCCACGTTAATCGTTTGCATTAATGTCCATGATAACCGCAGCGGCGCGCGCGGCGCACAGCACTCAGCACTCAGCACCGAACCGCGACCGTAAGGGAGCGGACCTGATCTGGAAGGCGGTGTCCGCTCACTCACGTTCGCGGTTCGGTGGGACTTGCCTTGAGGGAGCGGGCTGGAGTGGAATGATAGCATGTCTCTGAACCAGAGCAATCGCCGGTCGTGGATGAAGAACACCGCGGCCCTGATAGGAAGCCTGACGGCCTCGGACCTGGCAGCGAGCTCCTCCGTCGCCGCGCCGCCAGACCAGCGGGCCGGAGTGGGGCCCGACCGGATCGTCGCAAGCGATTCGAAGAACGTCGTCGAGACCACGGCTGGAAAGGTGCGAGGATTCAGGCGCGGTGGCATCCACGTATTCAAAGGCGTGCCCTACGGAGCGTCCACCGGCGGGAAGAACCGTTTCATGCCCCCGGTCCGGCCGGAGCCGTGGGCGGGCGTTCGCAGCGCACTGTACTTCGGCGAAGTCTGTCCATCCTTCGCTCGCGCCGGATGGAAGAGCGACGAGACCGCGTTCATGTTCCAGTGGGACGATGGACAGCCCGGCGAGGACTGTCTCCGGGTCAACATCTGGACGCCGGGAATCAAGGACAACCGGAAGCGACCGGTGATGGTGTGGCTGCACGGAGGCGGGTTTTCGGCGGGCTCAGGCCAGGAACTGCGCTCCTATGACGGCGAGAATCTGGCGCGGCGGGGCGATGTCGTCGTGGTCAGTCTCAACCACCGCCTCAACACCTTCGGCTTCCTGAATCTGGCGGAGACGGGTCAGCAGTACGCGAGTTCGGGCAACGTCGGAATGCTGGACCTGGTGGCGGCGCTGGAGTGGGTGCGTGACAACATCGGCAATTTCGGCGGCGATCCGGCGCGCGTGATGATCTTCGGCCAATCGGGCGGCGGAGGCAAGGTGGGTGCTCTCATGGCCATGCCTTCGGCCAAGGGGTTGTTCCATCGCGCGGCGGTTCAGAGCGGGTCGATGCTGCGGGTGGCGGAGGCGCAGGACAGCGCCAAGCTCGGTTCCGCGGTGCTCGAGGAACTCTCGATTTCAAAAACGGACGTGGACCGGTTGCGAGAGGTGCCGGTGGAACGTCTGCTCGCGGCCGCGCTGGCCGCCCAGCACAAAGTGTCACCGCCTTTTACGATGCCGCCGGACTTCCGTCGCATGGCACGTTCGCTCGGTTGGAGCCCCTATGTTGACGGCAAGAGCATCCCGGCCCAGACCTGGGATCCGCATGCGCCCGAGATTTCCGCGGGCGTGCCGCTGATGGTCGGCACCGTATTGAACGAGTTCGTGAACGGCATCGGCAATCCGGACGCCTTCTCCATGACCGAGCAACAGCTCTCCGCCAAGCTCGATGAGCGGTATGCAGGGAAGAGCAAAACCATCATCGATGCGTTCCGGAAGGGACATCCCAAGGCGCGGCCATACGAACTGTACTCGATTATCATGACGTCCTCCGTGCGCGGCAGTGCCGTGAAGCAGGCGGGTCTTAAAGCCGCGCAAGGCAAGGCGCCGGCCTATCTCTACTGGTTCACCTGGCAGACGCCGGTGCTGGACGGCAGGCCCATGGCGTTCCACTGCTCGGAGTTGAGTTTCTGCTTCGACAATACCGATCGCTGCGAAACCATGACCGGCGGAGGTCCGCGCGCCCGCGCCCTGGGAGCGAAGATGAGCGATGCCTGGATCGCGTTCGCTCGCAACGGAGACCCCAACCATGCCGGCCTGCCCAAGTGGGCTCCCTACGACGCCGCGAGCGGGCCGGTCATGATCTTCGGCGATCAGTGCGAATTGAAGAACGATCCGGACCGCGCAGAACGCGCGGTGATGGATTCCATCGGGTAGGCGGCTGGCCGGGTTACAGTAGACGGTATGGACGCTTACACGCCCACTGGGCGAACCCAGGTGCGCCGTCTGCCCAAACGCGCGGTTTACGACAAGGCCGAGGTCTATTCGATCCTCGACGCGGGTTATGTCTGCCACGTCGGCTTCGTCGACGGCGGACAGCCCTGCGTGATCCCGACCGGGTACGCGCGTGCGGGCGACCGGCTATACATGCACGGATCTCCCGCCAGCCGGATGCTGCGCGCGCTCGAAGGCGGCGCGGACGTCTGCGTGACCGTGACGCTGCTGGACGGATTCGTGCTGGCTCGCTCGGCGTTCCATCATTCCATGAACTACCGCTCGGTGGTCGTATTCGGGCGAGCGCGGCTGGTGACCGATCCAGGCGAGAAGCTGGAGGCGCTGCGGGCGTTCACCGACCACGTGGTGCCGGGTCGCTGGGCGGAAGTCCGGCAGCCGAACGACCGCGAGCTGGGCGCGACCAAGGTGCTGGCCCTGGCGCTGGATGAGGCTTCCGCGAAAGTGCGCACGGGCCCTCCCGTCGATGACGAGGAGGACTACTCGCTGCCGGTGTGGGCGGGAGTGGTTCCGGTCCGGATGGCGGTGGGCGAGCCGGTCGCGGATGAGCGCCTGCTGCCGGAAGCCGCGGCAATCGACACACGGCGATTCGGGGGCCTCAAGGGATAAGTGCTCATGTAACGTGGCGCAGGCTCTCGAAGGGACTTGCAGAAATCGCAGGGCAAGCTGAAGCATACCCCACGTGGGGCCGTAAACCGTCGATGCGCCGTGTAGGACATGCTTCAGCTTGTCCCTTCCGCGGCGGTGGCGGTGGTGCGATTTCTGCAAGTCCCTCTGGAGACCCGCTGCAGGCGTGGATGCCTGCTCCACAACTTTCCGACTTTGGTGACGGCCCGCAGCGGCCCGCTTATGCTGAAGCCTGCGCCACGGTGCTAGGCCGCCGACGCTCCGTTGCTTCGCGGCTGCACGATTTTCGAAAACTCGCGCGCTAGCGTGATCTCTCGCATCACCTCGCCGGCATCGAACGGTTTGGTCAGGACGTCATATCCGTTCAGGTTCAGCACCTCCGCCCAAAGCCGTTCGTTGGCGAAGCGGGCGGTCACGATCACCGGCGGCGGACTCGCCAGGGACGAGGTCGCTGCCAGCACGTCCTTCCAGGTCCCGTCCGGCAGGTCGCGGTCGCAGAGAACGACGTTCACCGGCCGGCGCCGCAGAGTCTCCACCGCATCGGCGCGGCAAGTGTTCCAGTACAGCGTCCAATCCGTGTCGTTAAGAATGCCCAGCAAGGCGATGAGGTCGGTATCGAAGCCGCCGATCACTAGCACGGCGAATGGCTTTTCCTGTTCGTCCGCGCAAGGGCGAACGGGGTTGGCGAGTTTCATCTGTGTTGCGTTCATAAAATATCGTCTCCGGCCCTGAGTGAATTTGCTTTCAAAATAGGGTAGACGCGCCCGCGGCAGGAATGTTGGTGGGGCGGGGCAGAAGTTCACAAAACTTTACGGAGGCGATGCGCAGTGCACGTGAGCGGCCATCGGACCGTTCCAACCAGGCTGGGGCACGTAGTATAACTGGCTTAACGATGATCGAAAACCGTCAGCAGTGGGAGGGGCAGGTCGTCGATGGGCGATTTCCTTTGTTGCAGTACCTGGGCGGCGGCGAACGGAGCGCCGTCTTTGCGACTGTGACCGCCGACGATACCGTCCCAACAGCCGTCATCAAGCTTGTCCCGGCCGATCCGGACGATGCGGCAAACCAGGTTGCGCGATGGGAGGCGGCAGCCCGCCTGTCGCATCGGCACCTGGTCCGGCTGTTCCAGGCAGGATGTTGCCAATTGGGCGATGCCGAACTCCTCTACGTTGTGATGGAACGCGCGGACGAGGACCTGTCGCAGGTGCTTCCTCAGCGTGCCCTCTCCGCCGCCGAGGTGCGGGACGTGCTCGAGCCGGCCCTCGACGCGCTTGCCTATGTCCACGCCCAGGGCCTGGTGCACGGCCGTGTGCGGCCCTCGAATCTTCTGGCCGCCGGACATGAGCTGAAGCTCTCGAGCGACCGGCTCGGCCCGGCCGGCGAGTCGCGGCTCCGTCCGGAGGAACCGGACGTGTACGACGCTCCCGAGACCCGCGATGCAGGAATCACGACAGCCGTGGATGTCTGGTCGCTGGGGGTGACGCTGGTTGAAGCCCTTACGCAGCGGCCCTCCGCGCGGCCGCAGGAGTTGCCGGCTCCCTTTCGCGACATCGTGCGCGGCTGTCTCGAGCGCGACCCCGGCCGTAGATGGACCGTGGCGCAGATTCAGGACCGGCTGCGGCCGGCCGCGACGCCGCGGGGAACGCGATGGCGCTACGGTGCGGTCGCTGCGGTGCTCGTTGCGGGGGCTGCGATCGTCGCCGGCCCGAGACTGGTCCACCGCGAGCAACCGCAGTCCGCGACCGGAGCGGCGCAGCCTCCGGCCGCCGTCGCTTCTCCATCGGCCGCCGCTTCGCAGCCGGAACGGCCTCCGGCCGCCGTCGCTTCTCCATCGGCCGAGCCTTCGCAGATCGAACAGACTCCGGCTGCGGCCCTTCCTGTCCCGTCTCCGCCCTCCCAGGAGTCAGAGCCGACCGCGCCGGTCCGCGCCTCCGGCGGAGTCCTTCATCAGGCTCCTGCCCGACGTGCTGCCTGGAGCGCGCAAGAGCATTCGAGGCAAGGTCAAGGTCAGCGTGAGAATCCACGTCGATCCGTCCGGCCGGGTGGCGGATGCGGAATTTGCCTCTCGCGGTCCCAGCCGGTACTTCGCCGGAAAAGCTCTGGAGGCTGCGCGCGAGTGGACCTTCACTCCGCCCGTTCCCCGTGAATGGGTGCTGCACTTCGAGTTCGACAGGGGCGGCACCAAAGTACGTCCGCAGCCGATCGGTCGCTAAATAGCGCCGGAACAAAAGATGAAGCGCTCCGTCTAAGCCTTCGGACGAAACCATGCGGACCTTGCTGCAAGACCTCAACTATGCACTTCGGAATCTTCTCAAGTCACCGGGCTTTGCCGCGGTTGCGGTGCTGACACTGGCTATTGGTATGGGAGCCAATACGGCCATCTTCAGCCTGATCGACAGCGTGCTGCTGCGGCCGCTGCCCTATCGCGATCCCGGCCGGCTGGTGCGGCTGTATGAGACCGAGGCGGCGCCCGGGAACTATCCCTTCGCGGGGCCGGATTTCCTGGACTGGAAGGCGCAGAACGGCACCTTCGAAGACATGGCGCTGTACGGCTGGTTCGCCGACATGAACCTCAGCGGCGAGGGCCAGGCGGACCACGTACTCGGCGCTCCGACCGCGGCGAATTTCTTTTCCGTGCTTGGAGTCAAACCGCTTCTGGGCCGCACATGGGTGGCCGGCGAGGACCAGCCGGGAAGGGACGGCGAGGTCATTCTCAGCCACGGTCTTTGGAGAAGCCGCTTTGCCGGAAACCCGGGCGCGGTCGGAAAGACGATCGAGTTGAACTCGCGAAAGTTCACCATCGTGGGCGTCATGCCGCCCGCGTTCCGCTTCCCGGTGTGGGCGCAACTGTGGGTGCCCCAGGACATGGACTCGAAGACGCTCGGCACGCGCGGAAACCACTGGGCAAGCGCCATCGGAAGATTGAAACCCGGCGCAACGATCCCGAAGGCCCAGGCCGACCTCTCGGTCATCGCAGCCCGGCTCGAGCGGCAGTACCCGGATTCGAACCACCAGGTCGGCGCGAGGGTGGTGTCGCTTCATGACGACCTGATCGGCAGATCCCGCGATTCGCTGGTCATGATGCTGGGGGCCGTCGGCCTGGTGTTGCTGATCGCCTGTGCCAACGTGGCCAATCTCCTGCTGTCCAAATCGGTCGCCCGGCAGAAGGAAATGGCCATTCGTTGTGCGCTCGGCGCGGCGCGGTTCAGGCTTCTGCGGCAACTGCTGACCGAGAGCCTGCTGCTGGCACTGGTAGGCGGCGCTTTCGGTTTGCTGGTGGCCTGGGGCGTCGTCGCGGCGTTTCCGCGCGAGCAGTTCTTCAGTCCGATCCGGCTCAACGGCACTGTGTTGGCCTTCACTTCGGCTTTGGCAATCGCCACCGGAGTGCTGTTCGGCATCTTCCCGGCGCTGCGGACGTCGCGGCCCGATCTGCACGAGGAGTTGAAGGGCGGCGCGGGCGCCACCAACAGCCAGGGGCGGCGGCGGCGCGTGACGAGCAACGCGCTGGTGGTGGCTGAGATCGCGCTTTCCTTGCTTCTGCTGGTCTCCGCCGGGCTTCTGCTGAAGGACTTCGCGCGGCTGCGCAGCCTGGATATCGGCGTGCAACGGGCGGGGATCTGGACCGCGGCGATCCGGCTGCCCGAGGCGAGCTACAAGACGCAACAACGGATGCTGAACTTCGCGCAGTCGCTGGTGGAGCAGTCGCGATCGATCCCCGGGGTGAACGCGGCGGCCATCACTACACGCCTGCCGCCCCAGGGCGGCGGCAACTACTACATCGGCATTCGCGGAGACGCCGCACGGCAGAAAAGCAGCCAGCTGGTGGAGACTCACGCCGTCTCTCCCGAGTACTTCCATGCCGTAGGAGTAAGGCTTCTTCAGGGACGGCTGTTTACGCCAGGCGACGTGCAGGCCGCTCTCCGGCTCGATCGGCGTTTCTCGCCCGAAGCCGGCGCGCCGCCTTCCCGCACCGAGACCGACGCCATGTTATACCCGTGCGTAATCAACCAGAAAATGGCTCACTTTTTCTGGCCCAATCGGGACCCACTGGGACAGATGTTTTCGCCCGGCGGCAACAGGGGCCCCTGGCGACAGGTGATTGGGGTGGTGAGTGACGTCAGGAACCAGGGCCTCGCCAGCCGCCCGGCGCCCGAAGCGTACGACGTCTTCACGGGCGATTCCCGCCTGTTTTTGGTGCTCCGCACGTCCATCGCTCCGTCGGGTTTAACCGAGCCGGTGCGGCGCGTGCTCAGCCGGCTCGACACCGGCCTGCCGCTGTTCTCCGTGCGCACGATGGACGAGGTGATTGCGGATGAGGCGCAGGGCCAGCAGTTCATCAGCCTGCTGGTCGGCTCCTTTGCGGCGCTGGCCTTGCTGCTGGCCGCGGTAGGAATCTACGGTGTGCTGTCGTACGCCGTGACGCAGCGCACGCGTGAGATCGGGATCCGCATATCGCTCGGTGCCACCGGCGGGCGCGTGGTGGGCGAAGTGATGTGGGACGGGATGCGGCTGGCCCTGCTTGGCTTCGCCTGCGGCATCGCGGGCGCCTTGGCGGCGGGGCGCGTCCTGGCGAGCCTGCTGCATGAGGTGCAGCCGGGTGACCCGGTGATTTTGATCGTGACAGCCGGCTTGTTGGGTGCCGTTGCGCTGGTAGCGTGCTACGTGCCGGCCCGCCGCGCAGCGCGGCTGGACCCGATGACCGCGCTGCGGTGCGATTGACGGACAGGCCGTCCAGAAGGCCGGGTCGTCGGAGCAGCTTGGTGGGGCAGTCCTCCAGGACTGCGCCTCGCCTCCAGGTCCGGTTCGGACGGGACGTGGACGTCCCGCGCAAACGTGGACGCCTGCCCCACAGGTTTCCGACCCTTGTGACGGGCCGCTTCGGTCCCGCGCCTCAGAACGCCCCGGGCCTAAACTCGCAGATCAGCGGCGGGCTCTGGTCGAAGTCGCTGTATCGCAGCCAGACCGGCCGCACCACGAAGTAAACGATGCCCGGCCAACTCATCCGTGCCGGGCCGTCGGGCCAGGCCTGGAAATAGGCTTTCTGATACCTCTCCAATTCCGGCGGACGAAGCTCTTCAGCCAGGCCCTCGAATTGAACTGTTTGCTCGCCGGTCCAGCCGACTACGAAAGAGCAGGGCGGCCGGGCGACCAGGTTCGCGTACTTGCGGGAGCTTCGGACCGTATCGAAAACGAGTTCGAGCTGCGGCGTGGTTGCGATCCCCACTAACGCCGACTGAGGCGCGCCATCGGGACCGATCGTGCCGAGCACGCCCAGTTTGAATCGCGTCATGAATGCGTGAACGTCCGCTCTAGTCATGGCGTTTGAGCGTCGGGCGGCTGTCCTGGTCGTCGCCCGAGTTGGTGCCGTCATCGGTGCCGCTGTGCGGTGCGCGGCGGAGTTTGGGCCTATTCAGGTCCTTGTCGGAGTCCTTGTGGCGGTTCTCGAGCATGGCCAGGCGGTCCTTGACCGCTTCAAACTCGGAGGTGTCCACAACATACTCGGGTTGCGGTTTCAGATCGTCCTGGATCTCTTTTTGCGCAGCGTGAATGCGGTTGTCGGTCAACGGGTGGGTGGAGAAAACTTTCGAGACCGCGCCGGGCTTGCGTTTCTCGAGGGTCTCGATCTTCTCGAAGAAGTCCACGAACGCGGTGGGATCGTACCCCGCTTTGTACATGTACTCCAAACCCAGCATGTCGGCCTCCGCCTCCATCCCGCGCGAGAATTTCAGGAACCCGAGTGGAATCGCGACCCCGGCCGCCTCCTGGATGGCGAAGCCGGCCCAGCCGCCCATGAAGATGAGAGGGATGCTGCCGTAGTTGAGCAACTGGCCGCGCGTGGCCTGGCGCGTGCCGTGCCGCGCGGCGACGTGCGCGATCTCGTGCGCCATGACTCCCGCGAGCTCGGCTTCGTCGTCGGCTTTCAGGATCAGGCCGGTGTTGACGAAGAAGAAGCCGCCCGGAAGCGCGAAAGCGTTGACGTCTTCGGAGTCGATCACCTTGATGGTGAACGGAACCTTCGCGTCCGAGTTGCGAACCAGGTTCTGCCCCAGGCGGTTCACGTACTCCGAAATAACCGGGTCGTTGACGAGCTTGGCATCTTTTTCGACCTCCTGCGCCATCTGCTTGCCCATCGCGATCTCTCTGTCGAGCGAATAGAAGTTGAGCCCCTTGCCGACGTCGCGATTGCCGATCTGGTCGGGATTCTTCTCATCCTTCGAGGCCGCGAAAGCGGGAGCGAAAGCCAAGAGCGCACAAAGCGCGAGCGGTGCGTTACGTCTCATCCTCCCCCTCTAGACACCAGTATGCACCCGTGAACGGCGCTCGCACCGAACCGCGACCGCGAGGGAGCGGACTCCCGCCCTCAGTCTTCCGGCGGGAACCCGACGACGGCGAGGCCGGCGGCTTCGGCGCGGCGGAGCATTTCCTCGCGGTCGAGCAGCAGCGTGCGGCCGGCGTCCACCGCCAGTATAGTGGTCCCGGTTTCGACCATCACGGGGATGGTGTCGAGGCCGACCACGGGAACGTCGAACAGCAGATGCGCGCGGCGGCGCCCCACCTTGACCAAACGCAGCGGCCGGCCGTTGGCCAGACCCGCCGCGCGCCGCAGCATAACGTCGGTGCCTTCCATCGCCTCGACGGCTACGCATGCGCCTTCGCACACCGCGACGCTCTGGCCGATATCGAAGCCCGCCAGCGCATTGGCGACGCGCCGGCCGTATTCGACATCGGTCAGCTCGTCTTTGGTCGGCTTGCGTTTGGCCAGCGATCCCTGGCGCGCGACCAGCGGCTTGAGCAGCGCGGTGGAATCGACCAGGTGAATGCCTTCGCTCTCGAGTACCGCCGCGATCCCGCCGATCAGCGCATCGGTGTTCCTCTGGGGCAGGGAAGCCAGCAGTTTGATGAGACGCCAGTCCGGCACGATCCCGGAGAACAGTTTGGCGTGCTTTACCTGCCCGGCCATCACCACCTCGGTGATGCCTTCCTGCTTGAGGATCTCGATGAGCCGGCCAAGCTGGCCGATGGACACCCAATGGCAGCGCACCGCCAGCGCTTCCACTTCCTTGGATGCCTCTTCCTGGATCGCGATCACCACCACTTCGTGGCCCAGCTTGCGCGCGGTCTCGAGCGCCAGAATCGGGAAGCGGCCGTTGCCCGCGATGAGTCCGTAGCGGGTCATTTGATCACGCCGCGCCCGGAGTTCACGATGAACTCGATCAGCTCGTCGATTTCCGGGCCGGGTTCGACTTCCGCGCGGATGCGCTCGATGGCCTGCGAGGTGTTGAGGCCGGCGCGCGTCAGCAGGCGGAATGCTTTGTGCAGGCCGTCGCGGGCGGGCGCGGAGAAGCCGCGGCGCTCCAGGCCGATCTTGTTGGCGCCGAAGTTCTTCACCTCGCGTTCGCTCACGGTCATCGAGAACGGCATCACATCCTGCGTCACGATAGTGCCGGCGCCGACGATGGCGTGCCGGCCGACGCGGCAGAACTGGTGTACGCCGCTCATCGGCTCCACAACAGCGAAATCGCCCACCGTGACGTGGCCCGCGAAGCCCACGCCGTTCCCGACGATGACGTGGTTGCCGATGCGCACATCGTGCGCCACGTGGACATAGGCCATCAGCAGATTATCGTCGCCGATCGAGGTAATCAGGCCGCCGCCCTCGGTGCCGCGGTGGATGGTGACGAATTCGCGGATGCGGTTGCGGTTGCCGATGCGGGTTTCCGAATGCTCGCCGTGGTATTTCAGATCCTGCGGAGCGACGCCAACGCTCGCGTAGGGGAAAAAGATATTGTCTTCGCCGATCGAGGTGGGGCCTTCGACGAAGATGTTCGCCATCAGCCGGGAGCGTGCGCCAATCTCGACCTCCGCGCCGATGTGGCAGTAGGGGCCGATCTCGGCGCTCTCCGCAACGCGGGCGCCGGGGTCTACAAGCGCGGTCGGATGGACAGGCATTGAGGCGGCGTCAGGATTCCGGCGTGGCCGGTGCGGGCGCCGTTGCCGGACCCACGCCCGCCAGCTTGCACATCACTTCGACTTCGGCGACTACGACTCCGTCGACGGTCGCCGTGCCATACATCTTCGCGACGAACGATTTCCGCTTCCCGACTTTCATCTCGATGCGGAGCTGGTCTCCGGGGACCACCGGCTTGCGGAACTTGGCCTGCTCGATCGAGGCCAGGTAGACGGCCTTCTGCGCGCCCATCCCTTGCAGGATCAGGACGCCGGCTACCTGCGCCATCGCTTCGACGATGAGCACGCCGGGCATGACGGGGAACTCGGGGAAGTGCCCCTGGAAGAACGGCTCGTTGCCGGTCACGTTCTTGATGCCGACGATGCGGTCGGCTTCGAGCTCGATAATCCGGTCGACCAGTAGAAAGGGGTAGCGATGCGGAAGGATCTCCTTAATCGCCTGTATGTCCAGAATTGGCATTGGGACTCGTATTATAGCAAGAGAGTGGACCCTATCCTTTCTTACCTGCGCGCGAGCGAGCCGGAGATGATCGCCCTGATTCGCGAGTTGGTGGAGTGCGAATCGCCGAGCGACGAACCGGCCGCGGTCGAGCGCTTCACCGATCTGGTGGCGGCGAAGGTCGCGGGCCAAGCGCGCGTGCGCACGCTGCCGGGCGGCCGCTTCGGTCCGCACCTTCAGTGTGAGTTCGATCTGCCCGGCGAGAAAGACGGGCAGGTGCTGGTGCTCGGCCATTCCGACACGGTGCATCCACTGGGGAGCCTGGCAGGCATGCCGTTTCGCGAAGCCGATGGGCGCCTGTGGGGGCCGGGCGTGCTGGATATGAAGGCCGGCATCGCGTTCACGATCTTCGCCGCCCGCGCGCTCCGCGAGCTGGACCTGCCGGTGCGGCGCCGCGTCCTGCTGCAGCTCAACTCGGATGAGGAGGTGGGCAGCGATTCGTCGCGCGCACTCACGGAGCAGGAGGCGCGGCGCAGCGTGGCGGTCCTGGTGCCCGAGCCGGGGACGGGCCTCGAAGGCAAGCTCAAAACGGCGCGCAAGGGAGTGGCCGAATACACGCTGGTAGTCCGCGGCAAGGCGGCGCACTCGGGTCTCGACTTCGCGGCCGGCGCCAGCGCGGTTCTCGAACTGGCGCGGCAGATCGAGAGGATCGCCGGGTTCACCGATCTGGGGCGGGGAATCACGGTGAACCCGGGCGTGATCGCTGGCGGCACGCGGACCAACGTGGTGGCGGCCGAGGCGCGGGCTTCGATCGACGTGCGGGTGGTGCGCCTGAAGGATGCAGCCGCGCTCGACCGCAAGTTCCGCCGCCTGCGCCCGGTGGACAGGCGGTGCAGCATCGAAGTGTCGGGCGGGCTGAATCGCCCGCCGATGGAGCGGAGCGCGGGTGTGGTGCGTCTCTACCGCCTGGCCCAGCGGCTGGCGAAGGAGTTGGGCGATCGAACTGGAGGAGTCGCTCTCCGGCGGCGGGTCGGACGGCAATTTCACCGCCGCCCTGGGGGTGCCGACGCTCGACGGCCTGGGCGCGGTCGGCGAAGGCGCGCACGCGCCCGGCGAAAGCATTCTGGTGAGCCGCATGGCGGACCGCGCGGCGCTCATCGCGAAACTGCTCCAGGCTCTGTAGGACAAGCCTCAGCTTGTCCCGGCTGACCCACCCTATGCCCAAACCTATTCGTCGGCCGGCGGAGCGGAGGCCGCGAGCGGGCCGGAGCCCTTCTTCTTGGGCACGCCCTTCGGGTGGCAGTCCGCGCACTTCACGAAGTGAATATTGTGCGGGCTCTTGGTGTTCTTGAAGGTGGTGTCCATCTTCTCGACGTCGAGGCCGCAGTTGGAGAGCCGCGGGTGGCAGGTGGCGCAGGAGGCGCGCGTCTGCTGGCCGTGTCCCTGGTGACAGGCCATGCAACTGAGGCCCTCGTGAACGCCCAGGCCGGTGCGGTCGTCGCCAGCGCCCGCGAACATGCCGGCAGGCGCTGCGTGGCACTGGTAGCAGAGCCCCTGACGCCGGTCAGGGCTCATCTTGACCAGCCGGTCCCCGTCCCGCATCTCCGGAATCGGCAGGATCGCCGCCGGAATGTGCGACCGCTCGCGCCGGTCGTAGAGCGCGAGCGACGGTGTCATGATCTGCTGCGAAGGACCGGGCGTGGGCACGCGTGGATTCCCGCGCACCAACGGTCTGCCGTTGCGGTGCATCTGGTGGCACGTCAGGCAAGGGATGACCGCGCGGTTCGCCAGCGCCGGCTGCTTGAGGGTCCACGGCCCACGCGTATCGATGGGAGTGACCAGGTCGCGGATCGGGCCCTCGAAATGCATCCCGTGACAGCGCAGGCAATCGTCCATCAGCAGGCGCTGGGTGTTGTGCTTGCGGTCCAGGAAGATCTTGGCGTAGGTGACGCCGTGCGGCCCCGCGTTCCAGTCGGCGTATTCGTGCTGGTGGCACTTCCCGCACCGCTCGGCGACGGGATAGAGGTCGGTGTGCGTGAGGTGGATCGCGCCCCCCTCGCGGCCGGCGAAGTGGGCGGCGACGCGGCGCAGGTTCGCCAAATGGAAGCGGATGTCGAAGGTGAGCGCGCTGCCGTGGCAGGAGGTGCACTGAATGTTGCGGTGTGCCGAGGACTGCCAGTGATCGTAGGAGGTCTGGATCTCGTGACACCTCACGCAGCCGCGCGCTCCCGAGTAGTCGTAGTAGACCGTCGCACCCGGCAGCAGCAGGACGGCCAGGGCCGCGACGCCGATCGCAGCGTAGTGTTTCGCCGTCATAGCGCCACCGCCGCAGCGCATCGCGCCGGAGTAGCCCACACCGCCGCCACCGCGCTCCACCGCGCTACCGCCGCACTCCACCGCGCTACCGCCGCACTCCACAGCGCCGCCGCACTCCCGCCGGGCGCGCAACGTTTCGCCGTCATAGCGCCTTCCCCTTCCACGTCCGCTTAAGACCGTCCGAGGCGTAGTAGGCCACGGCCATGATGGTGAGCGCCGGATTGAAGCCACCGTTGGTCACGTGGACGCTGGCGTCAATCACGTAGAGGTTGTCGTGATCGTGGACCCGGCAGTGCTTGTCGACCACTGAGGTCTTCGGGTCGTTACCCATGCGGCACGTGCCGGCCTGGTGCTGTCCGGCGCTGAGGTAACGTGCGGGCATGGCCTTCCAGACCAGCGTCGCCCCGGCTTCGCGGAGCCATGCCGCTGCCTTCTCCGCGAGGAACCGCCCCACCTCGACGTTGTGCGGGTGGCTGAGGCCGGAAAGGCGCGCCACGGGTATGTCCCAGTGGTCGCGAACCTTGGGATCGGCCTGGACGCGGCTGTCGAACACCGGCATTTCCTGCACCGGTCCGCGGATCGCGATGTGGCGCTGGTACGCCCGCCGCATGAAGTCCTTGTGCCCCTTGCCCCAGCGCGGAACTCCGGGCGGAGTCATCGAACTGAACTGATAGGGCAGGCGAATGAACTCGTTGGCCAGCAGACCGCCGCCCGCCAGTCCCGGGTTGCCGTGATTGAAGTCGCAGATGGCGATGCTGGCGCCGGGTCCGATGTCGTCGTACACCACCTGGTCGAACACTCCGGTGGCGCCGACGTAGGTGTGCCCTTGCAGGTTGCGGCCGACCCAGTCGTAACGGTTGCCGAGCCCGTTCGGGTGCATGCGGCTCTTCGAGTTCAGCAGCAGGCGGGCCGTTTCGATGGCCCCCGCCGACACCACCACCACGTCCGCCGGCTGCTCCTGGAGCCGATGATTCGCATCGAAATACGCCACGCCGGTCACGCGGCCGCCCGCGTCCGTCAGGATCTCCTTGGCGATGCATCCGGTGCGCATCTCGCAGCGCTTGCTGGCGAGCGCGATGGGGATCACGGTGTTCTGTGTTCCGTTCTTGGCATCCACTTCGCAGGCGAACCCCACGCACCAGCGGCAGCGCATACAGGGACCGCGGCCGTTGTAGGGCACGCTATTGCGCAGCATGGGGATGTCGAACGGATGCAGGCCGAGGCGCTCGGCGGCGGGCTTCAGAACGAAATACTCGCGGTTGGGCGCCAGCGGCGGCATGGGGAGGTTTTTGCGCCGCGGCGCGTGGAAAGGGTCGGGCCGTCACATTGCCCGAGACGCCGATTTCCCACTCGGCCTTTTCGTAGAACGGCTCGAGATCGTCGTAAGAGATGGGCCAGTCTTCGAGCGTGCTGCCGGGGACGGCGCCGTAGGTCGAGCGCATGCGGAAATCTTTCTCCATGTAGCGCCACGCCATCGCGCCATAGGAGAAGGTGCCGCCGCCGACGCACGCGGCGTTGTTCTGGTAGGCTCCCTCGTTCGCCGAGACGATGTGTTCCTTGCCGGCTTGGTCGACGAAGACGCGCGGGTTCTTCTCTTCGTCCGGCCCGGAGCCGGTCCCCAGGGTACTGTTGCGCTGGTTGCGGAGGTCGTCCTTGCGGTCGTCGAAAGCCGTGAGCCATTTGCCGCGCTCGAGCAGAACGACGCTCAGGCCGGCTTCCGCGAGCTCCTTGGCTACGATGCCGCCGCCCGCGCCGGCGCCGACCACAACCACGTTCACCCGTTGGAGCGCCATGTGGGCCTCCTGGTGCGCGCGGTCATTCCCTCGCCGGACAGGTCGTAGAGCTGGCGGCCGCGGATGGGTGCCGGTGGAACATTGAGCATCCTCCAGCTCGCGTACTCGCGATTGCCGCCGTGCCGCGGATCGCCGTAGAAGCTCTGCATGACATGATCGCGGATCAGCTCGAAGAACGGCTCGCGCCGGCCTTCCATCGCGGAGAGCACGGCGTCCTGCCGCGCGGGGCCGAGCTCGGCGAAGTGGGCCAGGGCAGGCAGTCCTTCGCGGTAGGCGCGGCGGTACTTCTTGAGCGGCCCATCGAGCTGGCGGTCGATGTAGTTGACGGCATCGGCCGCAGACGCGCCGGGGTCCTGGTCGGGCGGGACGATGCGATCGGCGAGGGCGGCAACCGTGGCTGCCTCCTCCACGGTGAAGAAGCGCCAGGGGCTCGAACCGCCCCCGCAAGAGGCGGCGCTGGCAGCCGCGGCCGCAACGGCAGTCTTCAGGAATTTCCTGCGCCGGACGGGATTGGACTTCATAATGCTCTCAGGTCTCAGACGCTCGATTGTAGCCCAGCCGGAGGCTTGTGGGCATCCTGCCTGCCGCAGCACCGAACCGCGCGCGTCAGCAAGCGGACGCCGGCCACGGCGAGCGGGTCCATGCTACTTGAACAGCGCCAGGTCGACCGCCTCGCCCATGGCCTTGTAGCCGGCGTCGTTGGGGTGGAGATGATCTCCCGAATCGTAAGCCGCGAGCATGCGGTCGGGGTGTTCCGGATCGCGCACCGCCTTGTCGAAGTCCACCACGCCGTCGAAAGCGCCGCCGGTGCGGACCCACTCGTTGATCGCCTTTCGCTTGGCCTCCTTCTCCGGCGTGAAGTAGTGCCCGAAGGCGGTCCCCTCGAACGGCGTCAGCGTTCCGCCCACGACTTTGATCCCCAGCTCGTGCGCCCGCTCGACCATCTGCTTGAGGCCCGCGATGACGTCTTCGGCGCTCGGTTTCTCCGAGTCGGGGCCGGTCGGGTCATAGTGGCCCAGGTCGTTGATCCCTTCGAGGAGGACGATCCACTTGACGCCCGGCTGCGCCAGCGCGTCGCGATCGAAGCGGGCCAGCGCGTTGACCCCGTACCGCACGTCGCCCCGTGCGTCGTGCAGGACGCGGTTGCCGCCGATCCCCGCGTCGATCACGGCAATCTTCTTACCGCCGTGCCGCGCCAGCAGGCGAGCCGCAAGAATGTCCGGCCAGCGATGATTGACGTCGGACGTCGAGTGAGCGCCGTCGGTGATCGAGTCTCCAAACGCTACTACCATGCCGGTGGACTCCGGCGCGAGCACATCCACGCCCGTTACGAACACCCAGGAGCTGAGCGTCGCCGCGCCGGGCAGAGAACCCGCGCCGGCCTGGTTGCCACGAGCCGCGTACGACGTTTGCTGCGCCGAGTAGTGTATGCCGGCGCCGGTGGCGGCTTTGGGGAGGTACAGGCTGATGGCCAAATCGCCGGCCGGCGGTACGTCCAGCTTCACCGGATCGCTTAGCACCACCGCGCCGGGCGGAATTACGATTGCCGGCCGGCCGCTGAAGGTGAGGGCGCGATCGGAGCCCACCGCGATATCCGCTCCGCTGGTGCGCAGGGCGATGTGCGCGGCCGCGATCTCGACCTCGCCGCTCGCGAACGCGTTCGAGAGCCGTACGCGCACCGTGTCTCCTCCGATCGTGGTGTGGACGATCTCGCGTAGCGTCTGATTCTCGAAGACGAGACCCTCCCTGCGCATCTGCGCCGCATCCGGGAGTTGCGGCGAAGGGCTCGGTCCCCACGTCGCGACCCAATGGGAGCTGGACGCCGCGAAGCCGGGCGAGGTCAGGGCGGCGGCCAACAGGAAAGTGATTGCGATTCTTGTCTTCATCACCGATCATCCTAGCGCGCCTGGACGTTTGTTATGATGACCCGGATCTCCAATGGAACGCGACTTCCTGCACGCGCCGCTCGGCGGCATATCGGACGGCGTTTTTCGGTTGGGTCTGGCGGGCAGCTACTGGCCGGGCAAGAAAGCCATCTACAAGGCCCTGGACGAAGGCGTGAACTACTTTTTCCTCTTCGGCTTTGACATGCAGACGATCCGCGTGTTGCGGGACGTCCTGCGGACGAATCGCGACAAGTACGTCGTGGCGACCGGCGCGTACAACTACATCTGGGCGCACCAGAACCTGCGGCGCACGCTCGAGAAGCGGTTGCGCCAGTTGCGCACCGACTACATCGACGTGTTCCACTTCCTGGGCGTGATGAAGCCTGGAGAATTCGCGGGACGGGTTCAGGACGAGCTGGCCGCGCTGCGTTCCGACAGCCGTGTGCGCGGCGTCTCCATCTCGTGTCACGACCGCCGGTTTGCGGGTGAGCTGGCGGCCCAGGGCGCGCTCGACGCGCTGATGATCCGCTACAACGCCGCCCATCGCGGTGCCGAGGAGGAGATTTTCCCGCGACTGGCTGCGCATCGTCCGGGCGTGGTGAGCTACACGGCCACGCGCTGGAGCTTTCTCCTGCGCCGTCCGCGAAGCTGGCCCAAGAACGGAAGAATCCCCAGCGCCGGCATGTGCTACCGCTTCGTGCTCTCTAACCCGAACGTGGACGTCTGCCTCACCGCGCCGCGCAACCTGAAGCAACTCGAAGAGAACCTGGCCGCGGTTCGCCAGGGCCCGCTGCCGGAAGACGACATGCAGTTCATGCGCGGCTTCGGCGACGTGGTGCATCGCGAAAATCGCAAGGCTTTGGTCTTTCCGTACGCCGCTCGGTAGCGGCGTGCATCTGGACGCCCGCGGGGCGCCTCGTCGAGACGGAGCCCCCGGCGCTCAGATCGTGAGCGTCGAGAGTTCGACCCGCGAGCGGGGGCCTTCCACCACCACGATGCCGCTCTCGGTCACGTGGTGATGCAGGCGGTCCATCTCCAGGTCGTAGCCGATGGTGGCGTCGTCGGGCACGCGGACGTTCTTGTCCAGGATGGCGTGGCGGATCTTGGCCCGGCGGCCGATGTCGCAGTTGTCGAAAATGACCGACTCCTCGACCAGCGCACCCGAATGCACGCGCACGTAGCGGCCGAGCACGGAGTCGCGCGCCGTGCCGCCGGAGAGAATCGTGCCTCCGGCGACCACCGAGTTGATGGACTGGCCGCGCCGGCCCTCCTCGTCGAAGACGAACTTGGCCGGCGGATCCGAGTAGCCCGCGGTGATCAGCGGCCATTGCCGGTTGTAGAGGTTCAGTGCCGGCTCGACGCTGCGAATGTCCATGTTGGCCTCGTAGTAGGCGTCGATGGTCCCCACGTCACGCCAGTAGGGGCTCTTCTCGGGCGGCTCGCCGGGGATGGCGTTGGTCTGGAAATCGTACGCGAACATCGGCACGCGGCCGATCAGCCCCGGCAGGATGTCGCGGCCGAAATCGTGCGTGCTCTGCTCGTTGTCGGCGTCGGCGTGCAACTCCTGCAGAAGCAGGCGGGTCGAGAACACGTAGTTGCCCATCGAGGCGTAGACCATCTCGGGGTTGCCCGGAAGGCAAGGCGCGTCCGCGCGCTTCTCGTGGAAGCCCCGGATGCGGCCGTCGGACTCGGTCTCGACGACGCCGAACTCGATGGCGTACCGCTTCTCCACCGGAATCGTGGCCACGGTCACCTCGGCGCGTTTCTGTTCGTGATACTCGATCATCTCGCGGATGTTCATGCGGTAGATGTGGTCGGCGCCGAAGATCACCACGATGTGCGGGTCCGCCTGCTCGATGAGGTTGATGTTCTGGTAGATGGCGTCGGCGGTCCCCTGATACCAGGTTTCGGCCGGTTCGCATCTGCGCAGGCACGGGAATGATGAACTGGTTCTTCAGCAACCCGGCAAACTGCCAGCCGTCGCGCAGGTGCTGGAGCAGCGACTGGCTCTTGAACTGGAGCAGAACGTAGGTCGAGTAGATGCCCGAGTTGATGAGATTGCTGAGTACGAAGTCGACGATGCGGTACTTGCCGCCGAACGGCACGGCCGGCTTGGCGCGCTCTTTCGTGAGCGGGTAGAGCCGGGTTCCCTTGCCGCCGGCGAGCACGAAGGCAAGCACGCGAAGTTGCATCTGGCGTCTCCTGGCAGTTGTGTTCGCACCACTGCGATCTATTCTGTCACGGAAGACCGAAGGCAGGGACGCGATTTCGAAACTGGCTTGAGAGGGGCAGCGGACCGCCGCCCGAGTCTAGCGTCCTCAAGTGAAGCGGCCGCTTCCGCAGGCCGACGCCGGCTGCCCGCAGGGTGCGGTCGCGCCCCCGCCGCCGGCGGAGCCCGCCATGCGAGGGGCGAAGGTGGAGAGCAGCCGTTTGACCTCGTGCGAGGAGCATCGCGGGCACTCGAGGTTCTGGTCGGCGTCCTGCATCCGGCGAAGCTGCTCGAAGGCGGAACCGCAACTGGCACACTGATATTCGTACAGAGGCATCTTTAGTCTCATTTTACCCGATGCAACCGGCGGCCCGCTGGTGACAGCAGCGCTTCGACGGCCTTTTCGAGCCCGGCCCCGGAGTCGCCTTGAAGGTAGGGCAGCCGGCGCCGAAGCCGAAGGTTCCGACGCCGGCAAACACACAAGAGCGCACCAGGTCCGCAGACGGCCCCCATTCTCCCAGCTTACTTGCCAGCCTGCGCTCCCGCCGCGGTGCCGGCGTCGGCCCAGGTGATGAGGCCCGGCAGGAAGGGCGAGGCCAGATCGGGGTGGTGCGGTAGGACCCGGACGGTGTAGCCGTGAAGGCCGCTGCGTGCCCAGGAAACCGCATCCGTCTCGAAGAGGTGCTTTCCGTGCTCGTCGCGCCCAGCCGGCTTCATGGCCGCGCTGGCGCCTTCGGAGATCTCGCCCGCGGCATTCACACGGCCCCAGTAGAGTTCGACCGCGACATCTTCCGGCGACAGGCCGCCCAACTCCAACCGGGCCCGGGTGTGGATCCTGGTTCCGACCGGGAACGCCTTCGTCGGGCCTCCCCCGATCTCCTCGACCCGGACGCGGGGCCACTCCCTCTGGACGCGCGCCATCCAGGCGGCCAGGGCGCGCGTTCCCGCCGCATTGTCGGCCTGAAGCTTGCGCGCGCGTGCATGCGCCAACAGATAGTATTCCTTTGTGTACTGGCTGACCATGCGGTGCGTGTTGACAAACTGGCATAGCGTCCCGATGGACGCCTTCATGTTGTTGACCCAACGGCGCGGTATGCGGTCCGGACCGCGGTCGTAGAAGGCCGGCACGATATCTGCCTCGAGCAACTCGTACAGAGATTCGGCTTCCACCTGGTCCTGGTAGTTGTGGTCTTCGTAGTCTTCGCCGCTCCCGATGGCCCACCCGATGCCGGGAGGACGGGTCGGATCGCGCCACACTTCGTCCCACCAGCCGTCCAGCGTGCTGAGGTTCAACGCGCCGTTGGCCGCGGCCTTCATTCCGCTGGTCCCGCTGGCCTCCAGTGGCCGCTGCGGCGTATTCAGCCAGACGTCGACTCCCTGCACCAGGTAACGGGCCACCGCCATGTCGTAGTCTTCGAGGAATACCAGGCGGCGCCCCAGTTCCGGCTGGCGCGACAGACTGACGATCTGCTGGATCAGTTCCTTGCCCTGCGTGTCTCTGGGGTGCGCCTTGCCGGCGAAGACGATCTGTACGGGACGCGCAGAGTCCGTCAGCAGGCGTTTCAGCCGGTCCAGGTCGCGCAGCAGGAGAGTGGCGCGCTTGTACGTAGCGAAGCGCCGGGCAAAGCCGATGGTCAGAGCGTCGGGATCGAGTACCTCGTCGGCCGCCTCGATTTCGCTCTGGGGCGCCGCGCGCCGGATGCGCTGGCTCCGGACACGGCGCCGCGCCCAGGCTACCAGCCGTTCCCGGCGGCGCTCGTGGGTGCGCCACAACTCCTCCGCCGAGATCTGGTGAATGCGGTCCCATGCCTCGCCGTTAGCGGGCTCGTCGCGCCAGTTCGGACCCAGGTACCGGTCGTAGAGATGGTTCATCTCGGACGAAATCCAGGAGCGGAAGTGAACCCCATTGGTGATGTGGCGGATGGGTACCTCGTCGACCGGAACGCCCGGCCACAGCGACTGCCACATGCGGCGGCTCACCGCGCCATGCAGCTTGCTGACGCCGTTGCGGAAAGAGGCCAGGCGCAGGGCCAGCACCGTCATGCAGAACTCGCCCTGGTCCCAGGGGCCGCGCCGCCCCAGCGCCAGGAACTCGTCGCGCGAGAGACCCAGCCGCCGCGTGTAGTCGCCCAGGTAGTAGTCGATGAGGTCCGGCGGGAAGTAGTCGTGGCCGGCCTCGACCGGGGTATGCGTCGTGAAAATCAGGCTGGCCGAGGCCAGTTCCCTCGCCTCGGCGAACGACAGCTTGTGCTTCTCCATCAGCCGGCGCACGCGCTCCAGGCCGAGGAAAGCCGAGTGGCCCTCGTTCATGTGGTACACCGTCGGCTCGAGCCCCAGCGCCGCCAGAGCGTGATAGCCTCCGATCCCCAGCAGGATCTCCTGGCGGATGCGCATGTCGCGGTCACCGCCGTAGAGCTGATCGGTGATGTCGCGGTCCTCCGGGCGATTCGCCTCCAGGTTGGTGTCCAGCAGGTACAGCGAGACGCGCCCCACCGCGACTCGCCAGACTTGGGCACGCACCGTGCGGCCCGGATAGGCGACCTCGACCACCACCGGCTTCCCGTCGGGCCCCACGGCGGGGCTCAGCGGCAGGTTGTGAAAATCGTTGTCCGCATAGGATTCCTGCTGCCAACCCGCCTGGGTCAGGCATTGCTGGAAGTATCCCTGTTGATAGAGCAGGCCGACTCCCACCAGCGGAACGCCGATGTCGCTGGCCGATTTCAAATGATCGCCCGCCAGGATCCCCAGGCCTCCCGCGAAGATCGACAGACACTCGGTCAGGCCGAACTCGGCCGAGAAGTATGCCACCAGCGGGCAGTCCTTGCGACCGTTGCAGGTCTTCCGGAACCAGGAGGACTCGCTATCCAGGTAACCTTCCAGGTTTCGTTGGACGCGCTCCAGGTGCGCCAGGAACGCGTCGTCCACCGAGGCCGCGTCGAGCTTGCTCTGGTCTATCGAGCCCAGCATCGCCACCGGGTTGTGGCCGCTAGCCTCCCACAGGTCGCTGTCCAGGCGACGAAACAGCTCGATCGCTTCGTGGCTCCAGGCCCAGCGCAGGTTGTAGGCAATCTGCCGCAACCCCTCGATGGGTGCCGGCAGCGACGGAACCACGGTGAAAACCCGTATTGGTTTCATGAAGTCTCCGCTCCGAATCGTACGCTTTCCTTGAGCCCTATTCAAGGCCCTGCAGGCCGAAACGCTGGCGGCCGTCAGTGCCCCTTAGCCGCCACGGTCGTCACCGGCAGGCCGAAACGCTGGCGGCTGTCAGTGCCCCTTAGCCGCCGCGGTCGTCACCGGCAGGCCGAAACGCTGGGGGCCGTCAGTGCCCCTTAGCCGCCACGGTTGGCACGCCGAAACGCTGGTGGCCGTCAGGGCCCTTTAGCCGCCGTGGACGTCACCGGCAGGCTCACCACGATGCGGTGAACCTTGAGCAGCAGATCGACTTCTCCCTGAGGCAGCTCCAGTGCAGCCGCGATCTGGCTGGGCGTCTCTCCCCGCCGGCTCATGCGGATGGCCTGGCTTCGTTTGCTCAGGTTGAAGCCGGAGCGGGTGGGCGGAGGGGCCGCCAGCAACCCGGTTTGCTTTTCCGTCTCCTCCAGTCGCTTGCTCAGGTTCGCCAGCGACACCCGCACCGCGTTGACGCCAGCCTCCATCGCCTCTGCGCGCCTCCGGGAGCGCTTGTCCACGCCGCGCACTTCCGCTTTCATCAGCACAAACAGCCACACGCAAGCGCCCATGCCCGCCAGGGCCAGCAGGCATTCCGCCACCGCTAGGGGCGCGCTCATCGCGGTGTACCCATGCGTTTGTCCCGGCTGACGATCTCCTGGATGCGGACGCCGTAGTTCCCGTCGATTACGACTACTTCACCGCGCGCTATAACACAATTATTGACAATGATTTCCACCGGATCTGTGAGTCCGCGGTTTAACTCGACGATGGAGCCCGTCGTCAACTTCAGCACATCCCTGAGCGGCAGTTCGGCGCGCCCGAAGGAAACGCTGACCGGAAGCTCGACCTCCATGACCAGCTCGAGCGCGTTGGTCTCTTTCTTCCTCGGCTCGGGTTCGCGCGCCGCTCCGGTCCTGCCGTCCCCGACCCGTTCTTCGGCCGCTGGACCGCCGGACGCCCTGGAACTCCCGAGTGCCTCGGCCAGGCTGGCCGATACGCTTACGTAGAGCGCCAGAGTGCCGGCTCCCAGCGTCACGGCGATTTCGAACAGGACCGCACCCGAGGCGGGCCCGGACTCCGCACCGCCCTCGGTCGAAACGTTCCTGGCCAGACGTTCCGAGAGCGCCTGGCAAAGACCCGAAACGGCCTGGCTGGAAATCTCGAGGAAGGTGTTGCGGGCATCGTCCGGCCCGCTGGCCTCGATCCCGGCGCTCGAGAGCAGGTGTTTTCCGATGCCCAGCCAGGAAGGCTCTGGGGCTCCGATCCACACCGCCGCCTGCGCTCCCAGGCTGAGAGGATGCTGCCACCACAGCAGACCGGCGGGAGGCTCCCCGGCTGCCGGCTTCGTGGCGGCCTGCGGGAGATCGCCGGTCATGGCCTCGATAGCTCCGGCCAACTTGGCGCTCCAGGTCTCGGCAACCCAGGCGGCGGTCGCACCCGGGACAGGCTCGCCCATGGTCAGGCTCCCCGCTCCATCGGCCAGCGCTTCTTGAGATAGCTGCGCAGCCGGAGAATTGCCTGCGTCTTCAGTTGCGACACGCGCGATTCGTGCAGATCGATGATCTGGGCGATCTCGCGCAGGGTAAGCTCGTCCCGATAGTACAGGCTTAACACCGTACGCTCGATGTGGGGCATCTTCTCGATGGAGGCGGCCAGCAGGCGCTCGAGTTCCGCCCGCTCGACGATCTCGGAAGGCCATTTCTCGTGGTCGTCCGAGATGTACTTTAGCAGATCCCGCCCGCCGTCCTCGGAGGCGTGCTCGAGACTGCCCAGATCCACTCCGTGGACCTCTACCAGCCAGGCGTGGAACTCCTCCATGCTCAGGTTCAGGTGCTGGGCGATCTCATCCTCGCTGGGTGTGCGCTGTAGCTTTTGTTCGGCCGCGGCGATCGCCGCCTCGATCTGCTTGGCCTTCTTCCGCTTCTGCCGGGGCGCCCAGTCGAGACCCCGCAGGCTGTCCAGAATGGCCCCGCGGATCTTGTACTCGGCGTATGTCTTGAGCTTGACGTTCAGGCTGGGGTCGAAATTGTCGATAGCTCCAATCAACCCCACAATGCCCGTCGAGATCAGGTCTTCCAGGTTCACGCTGCCCGGCAGGCGGTCGTGAATCCGGCGCGCGATCAGGCGCACCTGGGGCAAGTGCTCCAGGATGATCCGCTCCCTTTCGGCAGCTTCCGACTCTTCGGTGACCGGATAGGCGTGTGCCACTGCGATCGTCACCTCCGCCGGCCCGGACCGCTGGCGATTACGCCGCCAGAGCCTCGGCCGGCTGTGCGGGCCGTGTAAGAAGGTCCAGAACCCGTTCCTGGGTCGCCGGTTCCAGATCCTCCGGGATCTGCTGGCCGGCGGCCAGGAACGACACTGGCTTCCCTGTCCGCACCACCTGGTTCAAGATCGGACCGAAGGTCCCGGTTTCATCGAGCTTCGCGAACAGCAGCTTGGCTGGCCGGAAGACCTCATACCGATCCACCACTCGCGATAGATCGGCAGAACGCATCGAAGCCGTTAGCACCAAGTGTGTGTCGATGTCCGGCCGCGAGGCCAGAAATCGCGCCAGATCCTGGGCGGCGTCGAAATCGCGTGCGCCAAATCCCGGTGTGTCAATCAGTACCAGGTCTTTGTTCGAGTGTTCCTCGAGTGCCTGCGCGAGCGCCCCCGTGGTCTCCAGGGCCTGAAACCCGACCCCCAGGATGGCCGAGTAAGACCGCAGTTGCTCGGAGGCCGCCACGCGGTAGGAGTCCATCGAGACGATATGCACAGGCCGGTGCATTCCCAGGCCATAGCGCACCGCCAGCTTCACCAGCGTGGTGGTCTTCCCGGAGGCGCACGGGCCCGTCAGCGCCACGATGCGCGGCCGCCCGTCCGGCCGGCCCAGGGTCGCATCGACCTTAAGACGTCCGGCCACTTCCGCCCGCAGCGCCAGATCCAGCTCGGCGGCTGAAACGCCTGGGCCCAGGGCGCGAAGGCGTAGGGCGATCTCCCCAATCAGGTCCGGGTCCACCTCCTGGCGGGCCAGCATTTCGCAGGCTGGGGCGACTTCCGGCGCTCCCGCCCGGGCCGGCTCGCCCAGGGCGGCTCGCGTAATCGCCGCCGCCACCTGGTCGAGTTTCTTCTCGAGCTGTGCGATGCCGTTAGCGAAAGGCTCCGGCCGCTCGCTGCGCGCGAGAGCGGGTGGCGCCGGCCGGTCGGTGGCCACGACCACTTCGTAGTCGCCCAGATGGCGGGCTTCTGGAGGCGCCGGCCGAGAGCTCACCAGCATCGCCTCCGGACCCATCTCGATGCGCGCCTGGTCCAGCGCCGCCTTGATTCCGGTTCCAAAAAAGGACTTCAGTGTCATGTCAGCACCTCAGCGGATAACTCCCATCGAAACCACTTTCACTCCAGGTGGTATCTCATTGTGAGAAATAAAGAAAACGTTATAGAGCGTCGGCTCTACGAGCTGGCGCAAGAAAGTATCGCGTCCCGGGCCCGGCTACCGCGGCCACCGGCGACTCCGGAACCCCCGTGACGCGCTGAATGCGGTCGAGTATGTCGCGGATCGCCTGGGGCGCGAGATTCAGATGGCTGGTATGCTCGCCATGCTCGATGGCTCTTTCCACCACCTGTTCGAGCGCCGGATCGAGCAGGTACGCCGCCAGGTCGCCGTTCGCGTTCAGGTAGGGTTTCACCACCATGCGCCGGATCGCCTGCCGTACGTATTCGGTCAGAAGGATCTGGTTCTTGGTCATGTTGGCGGCCTCGCCCAGGGCCTCGAGAATCGAAACCGCATCGCGGATCGAGGCGCGCTCCCGCAGCAGGTTCTGCAGAACGCGCTCGACGTAGGCTAGCGGAATCAGCTTGGGTACCACGTCCTCGACCACTTTGGGGTGGTCCTCGGTGACCCGGTCGAGGAGCCGCTTGGCGTCCTGGCGGGTGAAAATCTCGTGGGCGTAGCGGCGGATGATCTCGGCCAGGTGCGTGCCCAGCACGCTGGTGGCATCGACCACCGTGTAGCCTGCTTTGCGGGCGGCTTCGGCCTGCTCGGGGCGAATCCAGACCGCGGGGATACCGAAGGCCGGCTCGCGCGTCGCCATTCCTTCGATCGGCGCGCCTGCCTTGCCCGCGTTGATAGCCAGGTCGCAGCCCTGGGGCAGCTCGTGGCGCGCGACCTCGGAGCCCTTGAGCAGCAGTACGTACTCCCGCGAGCGCAACGACAGGTTGTCGGTCACGCGCACCGGCGGCAGCAGGTACCCGAGGTCGGTGGCCAGTTGCCTCCGGATGGCGGCGATCTTCTTGAGCAGCGGCGACTGCGCCCCACCTTCCACCATTCTTACCAGGCCCAGACCCACCTCGACCGCCAGAGGTTCGACCTTCAGGAGAGCTTCGAGGTTCTCCCTGGCCGCCGCCGGCGCCGCCGCCGTGGTTTTCTCTTCCGCCGCGGCGGTTTTGCGCATGCGCCAGCCCAGCGTGCCCAACCCCCCGCCGAACAGCAGGAAGGGAATCATGGGCAATCCAGGGAACAGAGACAGGATGAAAAGTACCCCGGAGGCCATCAGCAACGGCTGCGATTTGCCGAACACCTGTCGCCGGAACTCGGTTCCCAGGCGCGCCTCGGCGCTGGCTCGGGTTACCACCAGGCCCCCCGAGATCGAAATCATGAGCGCCGGCATCACCGTCACCAGGCCGTCGCCGATGGTCAGTACGGTGTAGGTCTGGAGCGCCCGCATCAGGTCCATCCCGTGCTGCAGGACTCCGATCAGGAACCCGGCGATGATGTTGATGGCGGTGATCAGGATGCTGGCCACCGCGTCCCGCTGGGTGAAGCGCGAGGCGCCGTCCATGGCGCCGTAGAACTCGGCCTCGGCCGCCAGTTGCCGGCGCCGCGTGCGCGCTTCCGCCTCGTCGATCAATCCCGCGTTCAGGTCCGAATCGATCGACATCTGCTTGCCCGGCATGGCGTCCAGGGTGAAGCGCGCCGTTACCTCCGAGATACGCACCGCGCCGTGGTTGATGACCACGTACTGGATGGCGATCAGCACCAGGAAGATCACCACGCCCACGATGTAGTTGCCGCCTACCACGAACGTTCCGAAGGCTTCGATTACGTGGCCCGCCGCGGAAGTGCCCGCCGTTGCCGTTGAGCAGGATCAAACGCGCCGAGGAGACGTTCAAGCTGAGCCGGAACAGCGTCATCAGCAGGAGCGCGGCTGGAAACACGCTGAACTCGACCGGCTTCAGAATGGACATCGCCACCAGCAGGATCACCACCGAGATGGTGATGTTGACCACGATCAACAGGTCCATCAGGAACGGCGGCAGAGGGGTGACCATCGCCAACACGATGGCCAGCACCGCCAGCGGAACGCCCATCTCGGCGGCTTCAGAGGGAGAAAAGAGGGTCGCCAGGGCCGAGGCCGCGCGCGGGCGGGCAGCGCCGCTCGGACGTGTGCCCCCGAACGGTGCTCCGCCGCTCGCCGGCCCAAGACTAACAGGTGCGGGTGCCATACTCTATGCCGGCAGGCGTCCTCCCATCAAGCGGTAGATATATGCCAGGATCTCGGCCACGGCGCGGTACAGGTGTGCCGGGATTTCCTGCCCCACCTCGGCCGACTTGTACAGCGCCTGCGCCAGCGGCGGGTTCTCGACGATCGGAACCTGGTGCAGCACGGCCACCTGGCGAATGCGTTGCGCCAGGTAGTTCTTCCCTTTGGCTACCACCAGCGGGGCTGCCATGGTTTCCATCGAGTAGCGGATGGCCACGGCGAAATGCGTCGGGTTCACGATTACGGCGGTAGCCGTCGGCACCTGGTGCATCATGCGCCGCCGCAGCAGGTCGCGCTGCAGGCGCCGGATGCGGGCCTTCACCTGCGGGTTGCCTTCCAGTTCCTTCATCTCGTCGCGCACTTCCTGCTTGGTCATGCGCAGGTCGGCCATATAGCGCCGGCGCTGACGCCAGTAGTCGAAGGCTCCCAGCGCCAGGAAGACGAAGACGGCTTTCCAGATCAGACTTTCCAGGGATGCGGCCGCCGTGCGCGCCCCCGCCTGGACGCTTTCGAGCGGCATGGCCCCGAGAGCGTCCAGGTTGTCCCTTACCACGCCCCACACCGCCGCGCCGAAGACCGGCAGCAGCACCAGCGCCTGGAAGAATAGCGGCAGGTTCTGCCGCGGCAGTTCCTTGAGCTTCGCGAGGGGGCTCAGCCGCTGGAACTGCGGAGCCAGCCCCTTGGCGGAAACGCCGCCGCCGGTGACCGCCAGGTGCGAGGCTAGCGTCACCACCAGCAGCGCTCCCGAGAAGACCCCTAGCGGCGCCAGGTCGTGGAGCACGAGCCGGGAGGCAAGGCGCGAGAGCTCGGCCGGCGTCAGCTCGCCTCCGAAGGCCCGTCCGAGCAGGAAGCGGAAGGTGCGCATCATCCCCGCGAACCAGGCCCCGCCGCACGCCGAGAGCAGCCAGGCGAAGGTCAGGAACTGAAGCGAGGCCACCAGCTCCCGGCTGACCGGGAACTTGCCCTCGCCCCGGGTTTTCTCCTTGCGCCTTTCGGTCGGTTGCTCGGTAGCCTGCCCGCGGTCCGCCATGGTTCCTCACAGCAACCGGTAGAGGACCGCGACCGTGTGTTCGGCCGCAGCCCGATACACCGGCACCAGCAACACGAAGATCAGCGCCAGAAATACCAGGGCCGCCAGCATCTTGACCGGGAATGCCAGGGTGAGCAGTTGCAGTTGCTGGTGGATGCGCCCCAGCAGGGCCAGCGAGATATCGATCAGCGCCAGCAGCACCACCACCGGCATGGCCAGGCGCATTCCCGTCGAAAGCATCTCCGCGCCCAGGCCGATGATCGCCTCGGCCGACGAGGCGCGCAGAAAGAAGGTCCCCGGCGGGTGCGCCGCCAGGCTGGCCGCGAACACGCGCAGCACCTGCCGGTCCAGCCCCAGCGCGAAGAACAGCAGCCCGCCGGCCAGTTGCGAGAAGACCACCATGACGTTGCTGTCGGCCTGGGTGGTGGGATCGACCGTCGAGGCGTAGGAGTAGCCCGCCTGCAGTCCGAAAATCTGGGCCGCCACCAGCAGGCTCTCGATCAGAATCGCCACCGCCAGGCCTACCGTCAGCCCGAAGGCCGCCTCGGAGGCGACGGCGACCACCATGCCCCCCGCCAGCGGCTCCGGAAGCGCCACCGCCGGCCACAGCGGCGCCAGCCCCACCGTCAGACCGAGCGCCAGCAGGATCCGCGCCGCCTCCGGACCGCTCGAGAATCCAGGCAGCGGAACGAAACTCAGCGCCCCGGCCACGCGCGCCAGCACCAGCAGGAAGCCGTACAGTCCCGCTACCGGCACCGTCAGCGAGAGGTGCTCAGCGTGCATAGCGCCCCAGGTCGCCCAGCAGTGCCGTGGTGTAGCTCATCATCTGGCGGAGCAGCCAGGGCAGCGCCAGAAGCAGCGCCACCAGGAACGCCGCCAAGCGCGGGATAGTGCTGAAGGCCGAATCCTGCATCGACGTGACCACCTGCACCAGGCTGATCGCGACACCGGCGGCAAAGCCCACCGCCAGCAGCGGAGCGCTCAGCCAGAAGGCCATCATCAGAGCGTCGCGAATGATCTGGATCGCAAATTGTGGTGTCATGGTCCTCCCATGCCGTCAGTAGAAGCTCTTCACCAGCGAGCCGACCACCAGGTTCCAGCCGTCCACCAGCACGAACAGCAACACCTTGAAGGGCGCCGACAGCATCACTGGAGGCAGTTGAATCATCCCGATCGAGAGCGTCACCGAGGCCACCACCAGATCGATGATCAGGAAGGGCAGGAACAGGACGGCGCCGATCTGAAAGGCCGTCTTCAGCTCGGAGAGGATGTAAGCCGGCGCCAGGATCTTGAAATCCAGGTCGGCCGGCCTGCGCGGCGGCGGCGAGTGCGTGATCTCGACTAGCAGTCTGACGTCCTTCTCCCGGGCGAAGCGGATCAGGAACGCCTTGAGCGGCGCGCCCGCCTGCTCCAGGCCCTGGCTCAGGCTGACCTGGCCCTTTTCGACCGGCTCCCAGCCTTGCGTATACATCTGGCCGAGGACCGGCTGCATGATCAGGATGGCGAGGAACAGGGACAACCCGATCAGCACCTGGTTCGAGGGTGTCGATTGCGTACCCAGCGCCTGGCGCAGGAAGTGCAGCACCACCACGATGCGCAGAAACGGCGTGAGTGACATGACCACCGCCGGAAGCACCGCCAGCAGCGTGAGCAGAACCGCGATCTGCATCGGGACGCTGAGGCTTTGGGCGCCTTTCGCGCCACCCAGGGATACGTCGATCAGCGGCTGGCCCGCTGCCAGCAGAAGCGCCATCATGACGGGTCCTCCCGCGGGGGCTCGACCCGGCACTCCTGCCAGGGCATGCTCTCGACCAGCGTGCATCCTCCCGCGTGCGAGGCAATCAGCAGGGCCCGGCTCCCCAGCCGGACCAGATGCAGGGCGTGCCCGGGCGAGAGGGCGATGCGCTCTACCAGCTCGACGCGGCCCCGTGCCCGGGCCGGCCCTCCCGGCCCGCGCCAGCGCACGGCGCCCGCTCTGCGCAGCGCCCACAGCGTAGCCGCCAGTACGCCTAACACCAGAAGAACCGCCCCTAGCTCGCGTGCCAGATCCATTCTTTTCCTCAGATCCCCTGGTTGAAGTCCGTTATGCGCACCCCGAAGGTGCTCTCGATGATCACCACTTCGCCGAATCCGATCAGCGCGCCGCCGGCGTGGATGTCTATGGCCTCCCCGGCCGACCGGGTCAGCCACACCACCCGCCCCGGCTCCCATTCGAGGATCTCCGCCAGCGGCATCACCTTGCGGTCGAGCTCCATCTCCAGCTCGATAGGTACGTCGGCCAGAGTTCCGATCTGTTCGAGCGCCGTCATCGTCCCTTCGCAGTCGCCTCCCGCGCGAAACCCTCGAGCGGCGGCGCGGCAGTCTGTTCGCTTGCCGTCATGGCCGCCTTACTGTTTAAGATTCACCGTGTCCTGGCTGATCTGATCGACCGTGGTGACCACGCGCGTGTTGACCTGGTAAGCGCGCTGGAACACGATCAGGTTGGTGAATTCTTTGGCGATGTCTACCGTGGAACTTTCCAGAGACCCGCCCAGCACCTTGCCGCGCCCGCCCGTCTCGGGCAGCCCGATCGAGGGCAGCGCGGTAACGGCGCTGGCCTGGAAGGCGTTGTTCCCGACCGCGATCAGGGACTGGGGATTGGGAATCGAGGCCAACGCCAGTTGCGCGACCGTGACCTGCGTCCCGTTCGAGTAACTGGCCACGATCTTGCCGCCGTCGGTAAGGGCCACGTTGGTCAGGGAAGCGGCCGGCGAACCGTCCACCGTCGTGGTCGAGGGCGCCGATAGCGCGTTGTACTGCGTGATATCCGGCGATCCCGTCGCGTCGTAGAGATGCCAGATCATGTCGTTGGTTGGCGGGGTCGCGGTCTGGTCGCCAATGACGGCCCCGTCGGCTAGGGTGGGGATGGTGAACGTCACGTCCGGCGTGGTCGAATCCGGACTGGCGAGATTGCCGTTGGCGTCGAAGACCAGCGTTCCGGACGTGAGCGGCACCGGCGGCGTCTGGGGGGCGGCGAGATCGGTGTCCGGGATGGTGACGGCGTAGTCCCAGGTGGTGTTCGAGTCGTTGTTGTCCGCCGAGGGCACTTGCTTGGTGAACGTGAGGGTCAGGGTGTGCGTGTTGCCGAGCGAATCGACGACGTTGATAGGTGTCGAGAACGTTCCGGTGATCTGGCCCGCCACCGCGGCCGCGTTCAGGTTCAGGCCCAGGGAGAAGGCCTTGCTCGCGATGGGCGCCTGCAGGGTGCCGACAGGCACTGGAATGTCTCCGATGGGCTGGTTGGTGTCCACCACGCCGTTGGCGTTCTCGGCCCATCCCTGGACGCGCTGGCCGGCCTGCGTGGTGAGGTAGTTGGAATAATCCACCTTGAAGTTGCCGGCCCGCGTGAAGTCCTGCGCGCCCTGATTGTCCTTGATGATGAAGAAGCCGTCGCCCTGAACCGCTCCGTCGAGCAGGCCGGTGGTTGCGGGTGTCGAGCCCTGGCTGAACTCGCGTACGGTGAAGGGCGTGCCGGTACCGAATCCGACCTGAGTGGCGCCCAGGCCTGCCCCGATCGACTCGGTGACCAGGTCCTGGAACGAGACCACGCTGGCCTTGTAACCCGTGGTGTTCAGGTTGGCCAGGTTGTTCGAGACCACGTCGATGGCGGTGGTGTTGGCGTCCAGCGCCGAGAGGGCGGTCGAGAATGCCGTAAACATGCTAGTTGTTCTCCTGAGTGGAAGTTGCGGCCCTGGCGGTCGGAGTCTGGCTGGTCGCGACCATGGTGTCCAGATCCACGCGCATCTGGGTCAACTGCTCGAGCGAGCTGAACTGGGCCAGTTGCGTGACGTACTGGGTGGGATCCGCACTGGGATTCGTGGGGTCCTGGTTCTGGACCTGGGCGACCAGCAGTTTGAGAAAGGTCTGCTCCTGGGCCAGCGGATCGGATGAGCCGATGGATGAGCTGGATGCGTCCGACCCTGCCACCCTCGGAGAAGGAGTGGCTGCGCTAGCGGGTGTGATCATCATAAGGAGTGCTCCTGGTTTGAGCGGCGCTGCGGTTGAGAGCCTGCAGCCACGACGGCTGGCTCGGGTCCTGCCCGTGGCGCTGCTGTTGTTGTTGCTGGCCGGTTGGACTTCCGCCGTTGCGGGAGCCGTCGCCGGTCTGGCCGGAGTAACCCTGTCCGGCACTTGAATCCGCGGCCGCGCTGCCGGCTCGCGGGAGGGCGCTGGCATCCGTTCCGGAACCCGCCAGCGGCTGCCAGGTTTCGGTTCGGTATCCGCGTCCGGAAAGCTCGGACACCAGGTCCGGAAGGTTCTGGCGCAAATCGCCGGCCAGTTGAGGATCCGTGGTGCGTACGGCCACCTGCACCTCGCCCCCGCGTTCGACCACTCGCAGCGAAACCTGTCCGGAGTGGCTGCCATCCGCGGACGGGCCGCGGACGTCCAGCGAAAGCTCGCGAACGGCGGGTTCTCGGGGTTGTTCGCGCGGGGCTTCGGGCGGCGCAGCCGCGGCCGGCGGTGCGGTCTGCGGGACGCTTTGACGGGCCGCCGAGGCCGGCTGGAGGGAAGGCGCCGGCACTGTGGCGGAGAGCGCAGCCGCGCTTCCGCTCTCGGTGGGCGCGGCGCCGGCGAGCGGGCGACGGCTCTCCTGGTCTCGCGGCTGGTTTGAGGCCCCTTGCCCGGAGGCAGGGCGTGCGGTCTGGATGGCGGCGGCCCCGCTCCGCTCCGCTGACGCCGCGGGCGGGATGACGGGATCCCGAGCTTGGATGCCGTCGTCGGCCGGCTGGCGGTCTGGCGCCGCGAGCGTCTTATTGGGTGCCACTGGGGACGGCGCCCCATCTGCCGGGGAATCGTCGGAGGGCGTCGGCAAGCCGCTCCCCTGAGAGGGCGGCGGCTGAGCGGCGGCCGCAGGCTGCGGCGTCTCCGGTTCGGCGGACGCGGTTAACCGGATTCCGAACGCCAGTTCCGGGGTTCGCGCCACCAACGGGCCTGGCGCGGACGCGGCCTGCGGAGCGTCGTGCGGGGCAGCGTCTTGCGGCGCGACTCTCGTGGGTGCGATGCTCGCGGGGGCGGTTTTGGTGGGCGGGGTGCTCGTGAGCGCGATGTTGGTGGTCGTGAGCGCGATGTCGCCCGGCAGGGTCCTGGCGGACGGGATGTTGGTGGTCGTGAGCGCGGTGTCGTCCGGCAGGGTGCTGGCGGACGGGATGTCGGTGGTCGTGAGCGCGATGTCGTCTGGCAGGGTGCTGGCGGACGCGATGTTCGTGCTCGTCGGCGCGATGTCGTCTGGCAGGGTGCTGGCGGACGGAATGTTGGTGGTTGTGAGCGCGGTGTCGTCCGGCAGGGTGCTGGCGGACGGGATGTTGGTGGTCGTGAGCGCGGTGTCGTCCGGCAGGGTGCTAGCGGACGCGATGTTCGTGGTCGCGGGCGCGATGTCGTCCGGCGGGGTGCGCGTGGGCGCGATCTTCGTGGGCGCGATGCTTGCGGCCGCGCTGCTTTCGGGTGCGATGCTCGCGGGTGCAATCTCGCCGGGCGGGGCGCTTGTTGGCGCGGTGTCGTCCGAAGCAATGTTCAGCCGTGCGGTGCTCTTGGACGCGATGCTTCCGGGTGCGGTGCTCCCCGGTGCGATGTCGTCCGGAGCGATGCTCGCGGGTGCGGCGGGCTCCTCAACAAGGGCCGCTACGGCTTGCTGTGCGCAGAGTGCCGGTGGAGCCGGGGCTGAATCCAGCAGGTTGGTGGCGCCGGTTGGCGAGGAGGCCGGCCGGCCCGCGCCAGCGGTGCGACCGGTCCCGATGGCATCGCCTGCGACGGGAGCGGGGGCTGGGGGCGGCGTTGGGAGAGGCAGCAGAATCGCGGCCGCCAGCGACAGGACCGCGGGGTCGTCTCCGGGATCGCGTTCCGGAGCCGGACGCGCGGGCGCAGGCTTGGCCTGGGGAGCGGCCGGAGGCGTCGCGGGGGCTCCCGCCTCTGCCAACAGGGACAACAGCAGCCCGGCGAAGCCTCCGGCCGAAGCGTTTGGAACGCTGGGGGGGACTCCGGTCGAGGCGGCCGCTGCTTCGGGCAGGGCAGGCAGCGCCGCCAGCGGTGGGCCGGCCTGAGGTGGGGCGAAAAGAGCCACGGTCACGCGGCATGGCTGTGCAGGTTGGGGTCCGCGGGCCGGTGCCCCGGGTTTCAATCGGTTAGAGTTGGCGAGGGAGCACAAGAACTTGGCGCTTCGCTGGGCGTGACCAATTATTGGCGCCGCTCGCGTGCTCCCTCACTTCTCTCTTCGGCTGGTGTCTTCAGCGTTTTAGCCGATTTTCCCCCTTCGGCCCCCCGCCTGCTCTCGATTTCGCGGAGCCTTTCATGGACTCTCTTCTCACTGCGGCCGCCTCCGGCATGCGAGCGCGTCTCGAAGCGCTCGACCTGGTGGCCAACAACATCGCCAACTCGGGCACCGCCGGTTTCAAGCTGGACCGGGAATCCTACAACCTTTATGTCGCGCCGGAGGCTGTCGACCCGGAGTCGCCCTCGCCTTCGACCCTTCCGGTGGTCCAGCGGAACTGGACCGACTTTACCCAAGGCAGTCTGATGGCCACGGGCAATCTGCTCGACGTGGCCATCTCCGGGCCGGGGTTCTTCGCCGTCAGCGGGCCGGGCTCGACGCTCTACACGCGCAATGGGAGCTTCCGCCTGTCGCCGGCCGGGGTGATCACCACCGCCGAAGGCTACGCGCTGCGCGGGGCCGCCGGCAGCACCATCCAGCTCCAGCCGGACCTGCCTTTCGAGATCGCGCCGGACGGCACCGTGAAGCAGGCCGGGGCGGATGTAGGTCGGGTGGCGGTTTTCGATTTCGATCAGCCCCAGGCGCTGGCCAAGTTCGGCCGGAACTACTTCCAGGCCGACAGTTCGGCCGCTCCCAAGCCGGCGGCGGCCCAGATCGAGCAGGGCAAGCTCGAAACCTCGAACGTGGCGGCGCCCGAGTCGGCGGTGCGCCTGATCGGGCTGATGAGGCAGTTCGAGATGTTGCAGAAGGCCATCAGCATGGACGGGGATATGGCGAAGCAGGCCATCGAGCAGGTAGCACGAGTGTCATGAAAGCAGCTGTCACGAGCGGGGAGGACGCATGATTCGAGCACTATTCAGCGCAGGCAGCGGGATGAGCGCGCAGGAACTGAATATCGACAACATCGCCAACAACCTGGCCAACGCCAACACGGCGGGCTTCAAAGCGCGCCGGGTCCAGTTCCAGGACCTGATGTACCAGAGCGTAATCCAGCCGGGCGCGGCGGCCGGATCGCAAACCGTCGTACCCAGCGGATTGCAGCTAGGGTTAGGCACGCGGCCGGTCTCGAACGAGATCGTCTACTCCCAGGGCGACTTCCAGCAGACCGGCAACGCCTACGATATGGTGATCCAAGGCAAGGGGTTTTTCCAGATCCGGATGACTTCGGGCGATCTGGCTTACACGCGCGCGGGCGCCTTTCATCTGGACCGCAACGGAAACCTGGTGACGGCGCAAGGCGACCCGCTTGAGCCGCAGATCACCATTCCCAACGACGCGCAGGCGGTGAGCGTGGCCGAGGATGGCACCGTCAGCTACACGCGGCAGGGGCAGACGGCGGCCCAGATCGCGGGCCAGATCCAACTCGCCATGTTCGCCAACCCCGCCGGCCTCAACTCGATGGGTGGAAACCTCTACCGCCCTACCGACGCCTCGGGGGATCCGGTCATCGGCAACCCGGGGGGACAGGAGGGCATCGGCTCCCTGCTCGAAGGCTATCTGGAGAGTTCGAACGTGAGTGTAGTGCAGGAGTTCATCAATCTGATCGTCAGCCAGCGCGCCTACGAGGCCAACTCGAAGGTTGTGAAGGCGGCCGACGAGATGTACTCGGAGGTCAATAACCTGCGATGATTCCGCTTGCACTTCTGGCGGCCGCCGCCTGTGTCCTGGTCGATGGGGACAGAATTCTGATGGCCGACCTGGCCAAGTCCATGCCGGCGTTCTCGGCTGCGCCTGGAACCGAACCGATCGGCCTGGCGCCCGCGCCGCGAGTGCGGCGGACATTTTTTTGGCGCGAGCTCGATCGGCTCGGGAAAGCGCATGGAATCGAGGTTCCGGCCGGGGCGGCGGCCTGTTTCGAGGGCGCCTCGGAGACGCTCACCGAAGCGCGGGTTATGGAAGCTCTGAAGCGGGCGCCGCACGACTCCCAGGCGACCGTCACCGTACTCGAGTTCAGCCGCTATCCGCTGCCCCACGGCGAGCTGGAGTTCGGCCCACCGCCCTCGACCGGCGGCCCGCAGCCCATCATCTGGCGCGGCCGGTTGAACTACGGCGTGCACCGCAGCGTGGTGGTGTGGGCGCGCGTAAAGCTGGAAGCGCCGCCGCGGGAAGTCGAGCGGGGCGACGCGGTGGCGGTGGAGGTCCGGAGCGGCTCGGCGCTCCTGAAGTTCGACGGAGCCGCGGAATCGGGCGGCAAGGCCGGAGACGTGGTGTCGGTGCGCAATCCGGCCAACGGGGCGCGCTTCCGCGCCCGAGTGGTGGCGAAAGGAAAGGTGCTGGTGGATGCTACTCAGGTGCTTCGCGGCCCTGCTCGTGACGGTCGCGGCGATACCGGCCGCTAAGAAGACCAAGCCTCATAAAGAGCCGGTGCTCGCGCCAGTCGAGGTCTACACCAAGGACGCCGAGGCGCGGGGACGTTCGGAATTCCGGCTTCCGGGCTCGATCTGGATGCCGGGCGCGCCGCTGGGCGGCCTGGCGCGCGACCCCAAGGCGGAACTGGTGGACGACCTGGTTACGATCGTGGTGGCGGAAAGCGCCTCCGCGGTTTCGACCGGCACCACCAAGAGCTCGCGCCAGTCCAGCTCCGGCTACGCCATTACCTCTCTGCTCAAACCGACCAAGGCCACCGGCCCGCTGGCCAACCTGCTGAACACCTCGGGCAATCAGGCTTTGAACGGCCAGGGCACCACCTCCCGCGACGTGACCCTGACCACCAGGCTCTCGGGCCGGGTAGTCGAGGTCCTGCCCAACGGATACCTGGTGGTCGAAGGCTCGAAGAGCGTGGTCATCAACTCGGAAACGCACCTGGTGACGGTACGGGGCGTGGCGCGGCCGGCCGATATCACGCCTACCAACGAAATCACCTCCGACCGCCTGGCCCAGATGGAAGTCCGGATCAACGGCAAGGGCGTGGTGAACGACGCCATCAAGAGGCCGTTCATCCTGTACCGGCTGCTGATGGGGCTGCTGCCATTCTGAACTTATGCGCATACTCGCGATATTTCTGCTGTTACTAGAGGCGGCCTCGGCCGCGACCAGGCTAAAGGACCTGGCGGCGATTGAAGGCGAGCGCGAGAACCAGTTGGTAGGCTACGGCCTGGTGGTGGGATTGGCGGGCACCGGAGACCGGAGCCAGACCATGTTCCCCGCGCAGAGCTTGGCCAACATGCTTCAAAAAATGGGCGTCACGGTGTCGCCCACGGCGATCCGCGTGGCCAACACGGCGGCCGTGATGGTGACGGCGACGCTGCCGGCTTTCGCCCAGCCCGGCTCGAAGATCGACGTGACTGCGGCGGCGATCGGCGACGCCGCGAACTTGCAGGGCGGCCTGCTGGTCTTGGCCGAGCTGCGCGGGGCCGACGGGCGGGTTTACGCGGTAGCCCAGGGGCCGGTGGTCACGGGCGGATTCGTGGCGGGCCGCTCGGGGACGCAGCAGACGGTGAACCATCCCACGGTGGGCCGGGTCCCGGGCGGCGCCATCGTCGAGCGCCCGGCGCCGACGCCCCCGCCTGGACGGAAGCTGCGCCTGCAGTTGAAGCAAGCCGATTTCACCACCGCCGCGCGGATCGTCGAGGCATTGAACAAAACCTTCGGGGCCGGCGGCGCGCCAGTGGCGGCGGCGGAGAGTTCCGCTCTGATCGCGGTGGATCTGCCGTCCTTATACGCCGGGCGACCGGTGGAGTTTGTGGCGCAGCTCGAGAATATCACGGTGGAGGCCGACCGGCCGGCCCGGGTCGTCATTAACGAGCGCACCGGGACCATCGTGATGGGCAAGGACGTACACATCGCCCCGGTAGCGGTGATGCATGGATCGCTCACCGTGGAAGTGCAGACCACCTACCAGGTCTCGCAGCCGGCGCCGCTGGGCGCGGGCTCGACCGAGGTGGTGCCGCAGGTGGGCGTCGGAGTCAAGGAGGAGAAGACGCGGAACATCGTGCTCAAGCAGGGCGCGACCGTGGAAGAGCTGGTGCGGGCGCTGAGCGCCATAGGCTCGACTCCACGGGACGTCATCGCGATTCTCCAGAACATGCGCGCCGCAGGGGCGCTCGAGGCGGACCTGGAGGTGATTTGATGATTGCGGGCGTAGCGAGTCTGGTGACAACCGCGGGTACGGGCGATCCACAGCCAAAGAACGTCACGCAAGCTGCCGAGCAGTTTGAATCGCTGCTGCTGGCCCAATTACTCAAGGGCGCGCACGACGAAACATCCGGCGGCTGGCTGGGCACTGGCGACGATCAGGCCGGCAGTACCATGGCCGACCTGGCGGAGGAACATCTGGCGCAGGCGATGGCGTCGAGGGGAGGGCTGGGCCTCACCAGCCTGATCGCGACCGGGCTGAAGCGGGCCGACGCCGCCGCTGCCGCCGCGAAGACGGCTGCCGGGCCGCCGGGCGCGAGCGGCGTGGCGTCCCGGTAAGGCCGAGTCCCGCTGCGCCGCGTTTGGAGCCGGCTGCCTGCCTGTGCGTGGTTGGCGGGATACTGCCGCCGCGTAGTTGGTCGGGCGCCACTCGCGACCGCGCCCGGCGCACCACCGCTACGTCAGGGGCAGCAGGATGACCAGCTCCAACTGGGGGCTCGGAAAATCGCCTGGCACATAGGCCGCCAGGTTCCTCGCCCGCAGCACCGCCTCCCACGCGCCGCCCGTCTGGTTCAGGCTGAAATACTGGCAATTCAGCTTGACCGGGATCGAACTGGGCGGCCGTGCCACATGCGCCAGCGTCAGGCCGGGCAGGGCTTGGCGAACCAGGTGTTCGATGTGGGTCGCAGAACAGACCTTGATCAACGACGGGGTCTTGTTGATCAGCTCCGCCTCGTTCATCTCCGCCTGAATGGCCAGGTACATTCGCGTGTTCTTGAGGTACTTGTCGTCCGAGAGCGCGGTGGCGTAAATGGACGGCTGCACCAGCTTCAGCGGCAGCGAGACGAAGTTGCTCGGCACCACGGTCTCGAGCAGAAAGCGCAGTTTCTCGTCCAGGCTGGTGAAGCAGGCCTCCAGATCTTCGTGATCGTAGGCCGGCAGGTCGCGGGGGTGCACCTTCAGCGAGAAGGTGGTCAAAGCGCCGGCCAGCGACAACATCGAACCGTAGAGCCGCTCCGGATGCCCTTTGGCGGTCTCAAAGATGTGGCGGAACAGGGGAAAGTGCGTGTTCACGGTGTAGAGCAGCCAGAAGTTGGCGATATCGGACGCCGTGAAGTCGGCCAGACTCTGGTTCTTCTGCCGCCTGAGACCGGCCAGCAGGCTGCTCTTGGCGGACAGGATCTCGACCAGGCGCCGGCTGATGGCCACCAGGTAGTCGCTGGCGGAGATGTCCAGGAGCGGGGGCACGAAGTGCGGGTCCAACTGGTAGGAACCGGCCGCGGTCCGGATCACGCGGGCGACCCGCAGAGAGGAGACGCCCTGGCGGCTCTCGCCCTCCACCAGCAGGCGGAAGTTCTTCCGGGCGATCTGGATTGGCTTCTCGGAGACCCCGGTGTTCTCGTCCCGGACCACCGCGACTTCGGCCAGGAAACGGGTGTCGGCGCCTTGGCGGCTCACCGAGACGTTCAGGCCGCGTTCCCGGTAGTGGGGAATGGAAAGGTAGACGTCCAGACTGGTCTGATTCGGCTCAAAGTGCTGATCCAAAGGCTTTGGCGGTGGAGCCGGATCGGCGTCCGGGATGTCGAAAGGCATACCCTCCGGGAACAGTCCCGAGGCCGCGTTGATGGACAGAACGCCCCCCGCCAGGGCCTCCTGGTTGATACTGAGCCGCCCGAACCCCCAGGGGCGGTAGTTGAGTGAACCCAGCGTAAATCCCAGCGTGTCCTCGATGAACCGGTCCTGAATCTGGAGATGCTGGGGGGTGAGGAAGGTCCCCTTGGCCCAGATCACCGGCTGGAGTCGCTTCATATGGACACAACAGTATCAGGAATGCCGGCGGACGTAAAGGCTGCCGAATGTAGGGAGCCCGGACCGCCGCCCCAGAGGTGTCTTCGACCCGGCTCGGGCGGGGATGATAGCGGTGTCTGCGACCCGGCTCGGTCGGCGGTGATAGAGGTGTCTCCGACCCGGCTCGGGCGGGGATGATAGCGGTGTCTCCGACCCGGCTCGGGCGGGGGTGATCTGAGGGGCCTGAGAGATAGCCCCTGAGAATCCCATTGAAAAAACGTAAGGACTGGGGTACAAATGATCCTAGTCCCATTAGCACCGCCGTTCGGCACGGCAGAGGGCCCGGTGTGCCGGGTTCTGAAGACGAGGGAAAAAGGGAGCACAAATGGCCAAGGAAAGCATCCACAAGAAGCTGGAGCGAGTGAGGCCTCCGCGCGTTCACATCACCTACGACGTGGAAGTCGGCGACGCGATCGAAGTGAAAGAACTGCCGTTCGTCATGGGCGTTCTGGCCGATCTGACCGGCCAACCCGAACAACCCCTGCCCCGGCTGAAGGACAGGAAGTTCGTGGAGGTCAACCCCGACAATTTCGACAGTGTGCTGGAGGCGATGAAGCCCCACCTGTCGTTCTCCGTCGAGAACAAGTTGAGCGAAGATCCCGACGCCGGCCAGCTGAAGGTCGACCTGCATTTCAAGACCCTGGACGACTTCGAACCCGAGCAGGTGGCTCGCCAGGTGAAGCCGCTGCGGGAGCTGCTGGACCTGCGGACCAAGCTCTCCGACCTGCGCGGGAGTCTGCAAGGCAACGACAAGCTGGACGAACTTCTGCAGCAGGTTGTCCGCGATACCGACAAGCTGGCAAACTGAAGACCGAGATCGAGGGCGAAAAGGGAGGGTCCAATGGCTGACCAACAGTCCGCCAGCGTGTCCAAGCCGGCCGAAGAGCGAGTAGTCGAGAAGGGCCTGCTCGACCAGATCGTGGACGAAGGGCGAATGGCGCGCGATCCCGCCGCCCGGGAGCGCGGCAAGAACCTGGTGAAGGAGTTCGTGAGCCAGGTGCTGGAGGGCGCGATGACGGTCTCCCGCGACACCGAGGCGATGATCAACGCGCGCATCGCGCAGATCGATCACCTGCTCTCCATCCAGTTGAACGAGATCCTGCACCACCCCTCGTTCCAGAAGCTGGAGGGCACCTGGCGCGGGCTGAAGTACCTGATGGACCAGAGCGAAACCAGCGTGATGCTGAAGATCAAGGTGCTCAACTGCTCGAAGAGCGAGCTGCTGCGCGACTTGCAGCGCGCGCCCGAGTTCGACCAGAGCGCGGCCTTCAAGAAGATCTACGAAGAGGAGTTCGGCAGTCTTCGGCGGCGATCCGTTCGGCGCGATGGTCGGCGACTACGAGTTCGGCAAGCACCCGGAAGACATCGAGCTGCTGGAGAAGATCTCCCAGGTGGCGGCCGGCGCCCATGCGCCGTTCCTGACCGCGGCCGGCGCGGACCTGCTGAACATGGACAGCTTCACCAACCTGGATCAGCCGCGCGACCTGGCCAAGATCTTCGACACCACCGAGTACGCCAAGTGGAAGTCCTTCCGCCAGAGCGAAGACTCGCGCTACGTCGGGCTGTGCGTGCCGCACGTGCTGATGCGCCTGCCCTATGGCAAGGACACGAAGCCGGTGGACGGCTTCAACTACGAAGAGGGCGTGGACGGAACGGATCACTCCAAGTACCTGTGGGGCAACGCGGCTTGTGCGCTCGGGGCGCGGCTGACGCAACGCGTTCGCGCTTTACGGCTGGTGCGCCGCCATCCGCGGCGTGGAAGGCGGCGGCCTGGTGGAGGGCCTGCCGGCGCACACCTTCAACACCGACGAGGGCGACGTGGCGCTGAAGTGCCCGACCGAGATCGCCATCACCGACCGCCGGGAGAAAGAGCTGGCCGACCTGGGCTTGATCCCGCTGGTGCACTGCAAGGGGACCGATTACGCGGCGTTCTTCAGCGTGCAGTCCGCGCAGAAGCCGAAGATGTACGACAACGACGCGGCCAACGCCAACGCGCGGCTGTCGGCGCAGTTGCCGTACATTCTGGCGGTGTCGCGGTTCGCGCACTACCTGAAGACCATCATGCGCGACAAGATCGGCAGCTTCATGTCCCGGTCCGATTGCGAGCGGTTCCTGAACCAGTGGATCATGCAGTACGTCACCGAGGACGACAATGCCTCGCCGACCACCAAAGCGCAGTATCCGCTGCGCGAGGCCCGGGTCGAGGTGGCGGAAGTTCCCGGCAAGCCGGGCGTCTACCGGGCGGTCGCGTTTCTGCGGCCGCATTTCCAGCTCGACGAGCTGACGGTTTCGCTGCGTCTGGTGGCCGAACTGCCGAAATCGGCGCGAGGGTAAACCAGTTACTGGCAAGGCGGGCGCCGGGAGGGATCGTGCCGGTCCGGCGTCTGGGTGTGCGCTGTGGGAAGGGCGCGGGCCGAGTCGGCGCGGAGCCGGCCCGGGAGCGATTTTAAGACCGAATAGGAGGGTTTTGACATGGCGTTAGTTGACTATTTCCTGAAGATCGACGGCATTCAGGGCGAGAGTCAGGACAAGACGCACAAGAACGAGATCGAGATCGATTCCTTCTCCTGGGGCGAGACCAACGCCGGGACGGCTCTCCAGGGCGGCGGTATGGGAGCTGGCAAGGTCCAGATGCAGGACTTCCATTTCGTCATGCGGGTGAACAAGGCCAGCCCGTTGCTGTTTCTGTGTTGCGCCAACGGCGAGCACATCAAGAGCGCTATCCTGACGTGCCGCAAAGCGGGCAAAGACCAGCAGGAATACCTGAAGTACACTTTCACGGATCTGCTGGTGTCGTCTTACCAGACCGGCGGTTCCGCCGGCAACGTTGTTCCGCTGGACCAGATCTCGCTGAACTTCACCAAGGTGGAGTTCGAGTACAAGGAGCAGAAGCCGGACGGCACCCTGGGCGGCTCCGTCAAGAAGCATTACGACATCAAGCAGCAGTCGGGCGGGTAGCTGCCAGGCGGCAGGTTTCAGCCATCAGCCATCGGCTGCCAGCCGCCGTCCGGGTGCGGTTTGTGACCGCCGGGTCCGCTCGCTGACGGTGGCGATTCGGGGCCGGCACGGACCCGATGGCCGATGGCCGGATGTGGTTCGGGTCGGCTGAGGGCTGACGATGGCGGTTCGGGGCCGGCACGGACCCGATGGCCGATGCCGGATGTGGTTCGGGTCGGCTGAGGGCTGGCGATGGCGGTTCGGGGCCGGCACGGACCCGATGGCCGATGCCGGGTGTGGTTCGGGTCGGCTGAGGGCTGACGGTGGCGGTTCGGGGCCGGCACGGGCCCGATGGCCGACGGCCGGATGTGGTTCGGGTCGGCTGAGGGCTGATGGCCGATGGCTAGATACAGGAGCTTTCCATGAATGCCAAGGAGTTGTTCCAGGCGGGAAAGCTCACGGAGGCCGTGCAGGCGCTCGGCGCCGAGCTTCGCGAGAACCCTACGGACGCGAAGCGCCGCACCTTTCTCTTTGAGCTGCTGTGTTTCGCCGGCGATTACGACCGGGCGGAGAAACACCTCGGTGTGCTCGCGCAGGCCGGTCCGTCTTCGGAGATGGCGGGGTTGCTCTACCGCGGCGTGCTGGCCGCCGAGCGGGCGCGCCAGGAGACGTTCGACAAGCGCGAGTACACCATGATGCCGCCGGCGGACGAGACTCCGTTCACCGGAACTCTGAACGGCAAGCCGTTCGCTTCGCTGACCGACGCCGATGGGCGGATCGGCCCGCGCCTGGAGACCTTCTCGGCGGGCACCTATCTGTGGCTGCCGTTCGCACACATCGCGTCCATCCGGATCGATCCTCCGCGCCGTTTGCGCGACCTGCTGTGGCTCCCCGCCAAGGTTCTCACCGGGCCGGCGTTCAAGGGCACGGAACTGGGCGAGATTCTGATCCCGGTTCTGTCTCCGCTCTCCTGGCGGAACCCCGACGAAGAGGTTCGCCTGGGGCGAGTGACGGTTTGGGAAGAAGGCGAGAACGGCGAGGAGATCCCGTTCGGCCAGAAGATGCTCCTGGTGGACGGAGAGGAGATGCCGCTGCTCGAAGTGCGCAGCCTGACGGTGAATGCCAATCCGGCCGAGGCGGCGGAAGCCAACTGAAGATGCCTCTGCGCGAAGACATTCTCAACCCGATCCCCGGCGACAATCCAAGCGGCGAGAACCTTCGCTACGCGCCGATCTACGACCAGATCAAAGAGGCGCGGCGCGAGGACGATGACGTCCCGCAGGGCGAGTGGCAGATCGAGATCAAGAAGGCGGATTGGGTGCTGGTGATCAAGCTCGCCAGCGAGGCGCTCGCCACCAAAAGCAAGGACCTGCAGATCGCAGCCTGGCTCACCGAGGCCATGCTGCGGCGCGAGGGCTTCGCGGGTCTCCAGGCGGGGCTGGTGCTGCTCGCGTGGCCTGATTGCGAATTTCTGGGATACGCTGTACCCGGAACTCGAAGACGGCGACGCCGAACTGCGAGCGGCTCCACTCGATTGGGTTGGTTCGCGGCTGGACAAACCGATCAAAAACGCGCCGCTCACGCGCGGGGGCCTGGACTGGTTCAAGTACAAGGAATCGCGCACGGTTCCCTCCGAAGAGGACGCGGCGGCGAGCGAGGCGCGCCAGCAGGCGCGGGCCACGGCGATCCAGGAAGGCAAGCTCACGCCCGAGGCGTTCGACGCGGACTTCAACGCCACGCCCGCCGCCTCTTACGAGACCTGGGACGGCCAGCTCGCGGCCTGTCTGGAGGCGGCGGGCGCGCTGAAGGCCGCCGTCGAGGAGAAGTTCACCGACGCCGTTCCCAGCTTCGGCGACCTGGAGAGGGCTCTCGAGGAGGTCAAGAACACAGTTCGTATCCTTCGGTTGAGGAAGGGCGGAGGCAAGCCGGCGGCGGAAGCGCCGAGCGCGCAGGAAGAAGCTCCGGCGCCCGTGGAAGAGCCGGGCTACGGGACTGCCGTTGCCGCGGCTCCGGCGCGGAGGAGAACGGCCGGGCCGGAGCCGGCCGACCGGGAAGACGCCTGCGAGCGGGTGGCCGCCCTGGCGCGCTACCTGCGCGAGCAGGACGCCGGAAATCCGGCGCCCTACCTCATGCTGCGCGGCCTTCGCTGGGGCGAGTTGCGAGCGGCGGGCGAAGGCTACGATCCCGATTCCTCGCTGCTCGAAGCTCCGCCGACCGCCACCCGGCAGGCGTTGAAGCGCCTGGCCGGCGAGGGCGAATGGCAGCAGGTGCTCGAGACTGCCGAAACAGCGATGGGCGCGCCGTGCGGCCGCGCCTGGCTCGATTTGCAGCGCTACGCCGCGACGGCCTGCGACAACCTCGGATACTACGCCGCGACCTGGGCGATCAAGAGCGCGGTGCGCGCGCTGCTCCGGCGATCTGCCGAACCTGGCCGACATGTCCCTCAGCGACGATACGCCCGCTGCCAACGGAGAAACGCGGGCCTGGCTGAAGGAGTTTACTGGAGCCGGCCGCCGCGCCTTACTCCGAGGCCGCGGCCAGCGTGGCCTCGGACGAAGAGACGCTGGGGACCGAAGGGGCTCCGGACGCTTACCAGTTGGCGCTCGATGCCGCACGCTCGGGCCAGGTGCGGGACGCAATCGAGATTCTGAATCGCGAGGCGGCGCAGGAGCCCTCGGGCCGCGGCCGCTTTCGGAGGCGGGTCCAACTGGCGCAGGTGTGCATGGGAGCCGGCGAGGCGGCCATCGCCCTTCCGATTCTCGAGGATCTCGCCGCGGAGATCGAGCGGCGCAAACTGGAGGAGTGGGAGCCGCCCGACGTGATCGCTCAGGCGCTCTCGTTGCTATACCGCTCGATGGACAAGAACGATAGCAACGCGGAGGAGAAGCAGAAAGTCTACGGCCGAGTCTGCCGCCTCGATCCCGTCGAAGCGCTGGCGCTGCGGAGGTAGGGGATGGCGCGCTCCGGCCCGGATCCCAACGTCACGCTCTCTCTTCTGGACCGTCTGACCGACCAGGAACCGTCGCTCCGAACCGATCCACAGCAGGGCCGATCGCAATCGCTGCGCCAGCTCAAGACCTCCTTGCGCCGGGACATCGAGTGGCTGCTCAACACGCGCCGCAGCATCGAGGCGACGGACGCTTCGCTCGAAAGCGGGCGGTCGGTGTTCAATTACGGGCTGCCGGACATCACATCCCTGGGCGTTCGCTCCACCCAGGACCAGAAGCGGCTGCTGTGGATGATCGAGTCGACCATCGCGACCTTCGAGCCCCGGATTAAGGGGCCGCGAGTCACCATGGAGCCGGTCGCGGGCAGCGCCCGCGTTTTGCGGTTTCAGATTCAGGGCCTGCTGCGGATCGACCCGGCGCCGGAGCGGGTCACCTTCGACACCGTGCTCGAGCTGACCAGCGGCGAGTACCAGGTGAAGGGAGACTGAGCCGGTGCGCGACGAGCTTCTCGACTATTACGAACGCGAGCTGACGTTCCTGCGGCAGATGGGCGCGGAGTTCGCCGAGAAGTATCCCAAGATCGCCTCGCGGCTGCAACTGGAGCCGGACCGCTGCGAGGATCCGCACGTGGAGCGGATGATCGAGGCGTTCGCATTTCTGGCCGGGCGCGTTCACCTGAAGATCGACGACGAGTTTCCCGAAGTCACCGAAGCGCTGCTGGGCATTCTATTCCCGCACTACATGCGCCCGATTCCGGCCATGTCGGTGGTGGAGTTCCACCTGGATCCGGAGCAGGGCAAGCTGACTACCGGACTGAAGGTCCCACGCGGATCGCTGCTGTATTCCCGGCCGGTGGATGGCGTGCCGTGCCGGTTCCGCACCTGCTACGACGCCACGCTCTGGCCGCTGACCGTGGCCGAGGCGCAATGGACGACGCCCGACCGCATCCAACCTCCCATCAAGGGCGGCAGTGCCGTGGCGGCGCTGCGGTTCGACCTGGCATGCCTGGCCGACGTGTCGTTCGACAAGCTGGAGCTGGGCTCCCTGCGGTTCTATCTGAACGGCGAGAGCAACCTGGTCCACGCGCTGTACGAGCTGCTGCTGAACAACTGCGCGCAGATCCTGGTGCGCGATCCGGCGAACCCGCGGCTGCGGCCCATCGAGCTGCGCGGCAGGTTCCATCCGGCCGTTCGGGTTCGGTGAAGACGAAGCCATGCTGCCGTACACGCGGCGGTCCTTCGCCGGATACCGGCTGTTGCAGGAGTACTTCGCGTTTCCAGAAAAGTTCTTCTTCCTCGAACTGGACGGCCTGGAGGCGCTGGCCGCGGCGGGATTCCGCGAGCGGGCGCAGTTCGTGGTGCTGATTTCGCCGTTCGAGCGGGCGGACCGCCAGCAGATGCTCGAGCTGGGCGTTTCAGCCAAGACGTTGCGTCCGGACTCGACGCCCATCATCAACCTGTTCGAGCACACCGCCGAACCCATCCTGCTGGACCAGTTGCGGCACGAATACCCGGTGGTGCCCGACGTCCGCCGGCAGCACGCGCTCGAGATCTTCTCGATCGAGGAGGTGGTGAGCGCCAACCCGCACACGCAGGAAGTGGCGAAGTTCGAGCCGTTCTTCTCCTACCGGCACGGGCGCCTGCGGGAAAAGAAACAGACCTTCTGGCACGCCGAGCGGCGCGCCTCGGCCAAGCGGGGCGACGACGGCACGGACATCTTCCTCTCGCTGGCGGACCTGTCGGGGCAGCCGGCGAAGGTAAATGTGGAGACGCTCACGGTGCGCTGCCTCTGCACCAATCGCGATCTGCCGGCGCGGCTGCCGTTCGGCAGCGAGGCGGGGGATTTCGAGCTGGAGGGCATGCCTTCGATCCGGCGCATCGTCACGCTGAAGAAGCCCACGCCGACGCTCCGCCCCGCGGTGGGCAAGGCCGCGCTCTGGCGGCTGATCTCCCAGCTCTCGCTGAACTACCTGTCGCTGGTGAGCGAAGGGAAAGAGGCGCTGTCGGAGATTCTGAGGCTGTATAACTTCAGCGACTCGACGCACCTGGAAAAGCAGATCCAGGGGATTCGGCGGATTGACGGCCAGCGGCACTTCGCGCGCGTGATTTCCGAAAACGGCATCTCGTTCGTGCGCGGCACCCGCGTGGACATGACCTTCGACGAAGAGCAGTTCGTAGGCGGCGGCGTCTACCTGTTCGCGAGCGTGCTGGAGCACTTTCTGGGTCTCTACGTTTCGATGAACAGCTTCAGCCAGTTGGTGGCGCGAACCGAGCAGCGCAAAGAGCCGATGAAAGAATGGCCGCCGCGGGCCGGACAGGCGGTGCTGTTATGAGGGCGGGGCTCTGTGGCGCACGCTTCAGCGTGCAGCGGCGAACTTCAGTTCGCCGTCGTCCTGCCAGGCACTGGACCACCGGTACTGAGGAGCCTGAGCGGTCAATCCTGCCTGCACAGGATTGTTCTCTATGTACGCCACAATACGTTGCATTTCCGCCTCATCCCTTACCCAGTGGTCGTAGGATTCCCGCTGCCAGAAGGGTTGGCCCGTCCGGAAGAGAATCCGGTTGGCGTCACGCGCCGTCGTCCCTTTCAGAAACTGGAGGACACGCGCCGGCTCTTGCAGGGGGCGGAACAGGACGTGAACGTGGTTGCCCATTATCGCGAAGGCGCGCAGGTCGCAGAGTCCCGAGGCTACGGCCCGGTGGAATGCGCTTTCAACCAAGACGGCCACGTCGGGGCGGCGCAAGAACATCGGTCCCAGCCGGGTTGTGTCCAAGTAGCGATTCCACACGAAGGCCCTCCCGGCGGACGAATTGCCCGGCGGTGGATAGAGAGTTTTGGGCAGGCTTCCGTGCAGGTGCCAGGTCACGAACAGCCAAGCACCTTCGGGATAGATGTGGGGCAAGCGTCTGCGCGACATTTCGTCTGGAAGAAAGTGCCCCGGGGAGGGCGGCCCTCTCGCACAGTGTGCTGCCGGCTGAAGACCGGCAGCGGCACGCTGAAGCGTGCGCCACGGGGGTCAAGCGACTATGACCCCGGTGGCCGAGCGGCAGGATCTCGAGCGGACAATCGGTGAGGAACCATACCGGTTCTCGTTCTTTCAGGCCGTGCGGGTGCTCGAGAGGCTGCTGCGCGAGCGGAACGTGCCGGGGCGATTCGCCCATCCGCAGACCGAGGTGGTGCGGTTCGCGGCCCACAACTCGAACGCGTTTCCCGCCAGCGAAATCCAGTCGCTCCAATGGCGCGGGGGACCGGGCGCCGCTGATGGTGGTGAACTTCATGGGCCTGACCGGGCCCCAAGGGGTCCTGCCGCTTTACTACACGCAGTTCGTGGCCGAACGCGTTCGGGCCAAAGACACGGCGCCGCGGGATTTCCTCGACATCTTCAACCACCGCATGATTTCGCTGTTCTACCAGGCCTGGGAGAGATACCGGTTCACCGTCCAGTACGAACGCGGCGGAGGCGATCGCCTGTCGCAATACCTGCTGGACCTGGTCGGCCTGGGCACCAAGGGCCTGGGCAATCGGCAGGCGGTGGCGGACATTTCGCTGGTGTACTACGCCGGTCTGCTGGGGCAGCGGCCGCGATCGGCGCAGGCGCTGCGGCAATTGATCGAGGACTATTTCGAGGTGCCGGCCGAGATCGTGCAGTTCGCGGGCGCATGGTACCGGCTGGACGTGCCGACGCAGTGCCGCTTGGATGCCGGAGCGAGAGAGTCCGAGCAACTGGCTGTGGGCGCGGTGGTGGGCGACGAGATCTGGGACGAGCAGTCGCGCGTGCGGATCCGGCTGGGACCGCTGGCGCTCGAGCAATATCAGGATTTCCTGCCGACCGGAACCGCCTATGAGCCGCTGCGGGCGCTGACGCGGTTCTTTGCCGGCAACGAATTCGATTTCGAAGTGCAACTGGTGCTGAAGCGCGATGAAGTGCCGGGTTGCGAGCTCGGGCGCGGGGACCAGACGGCGCCGTGCCTGGGCTGGATCACCTGGGCGAAGTCGGCCGCCATGGGGCGCGACCCGGACGATACAGTGTTGGAGTTGTGACGTGGGACGTGGCGCGTGCGCCACAAGACGGGTTGTCATAGGGAGGACTCATCCATGAGCGTGAATCTGAAATCCTTGATCGGAAAACTCAACGACGCCACGCGCAACGCGCTCGAAGCGGCAGCCGGGCTGTGCGTCTCGCGCACCAACTACAACATCGAGGTGGAGCATTACCTGCTCAAACTGCTGGACGACACCGACGCGGACCTGGTGCGCATCCTGAGGCACTTTGGAGTCGATGCCACGCGCCTGCAGCAGGAGGTGACCCGCAGCCTCGACAAGTTGAAGCGGGGCAACGCCGGGCGCCCGGTGTTCAGCGTCTCTCTGGTGAACATGCTGAAAGAGGCGTGGGCCATCGGGACCATCGACTTCGGCGCCGGGCAGGTGCGATCCGGTTTCACCATCCTGGCGCTGGCCAGCCACGACGACCTTGCTCGTCTGATGGGCGAGGTGAGCCCCAAGGAATTCGGCAAGATCCAGCCCGACGCGCTCAAGAAAGATTTCCAGACCATCGTGTGCAGGCTCTCACGAGGATTCCATCGCGGCGCTGGCTGAGGCGAACGCCATGGAAGGAGCGCTGCCGCGCGCCGCCGGGGCCGGGGCGGGGAAGACGCAGAACCTCGACGCCTACACGGTCGATCTGACCGCGAAAGCGAAGGCGGGGAAACTCGACCCGGTGTTGGGGCGCGATCACGAGATTCGCCAGATGATCGACATCCTGATGCGGCGGCGCCAGAACAACCCGATACTGACCGGCGAGGCCGGCGTCGGAAAGAGCGCCGTGGTCGAGGGGTTCGCGCAGCGCGTGTCCGCGGGCGACGTGCCGCCGCCGCTCAAGGGCGTCAGCGTCCGCACTCTGGACCTGGCGCTGCTGCAGGCGGGCGCCGGCGTCAAGGGCGAGTTCGAGAACCGGCTCAAGGGGCTGATCGAAGAGGTGAAGGCTTCGCCCGCGCCCATCATCCTGTTCATCGACGAGGCGCACACCATGATCGGCGCGGGAGGGCAGGCGGGCCAGAACGACGCCAGCCAGTTGCTCAAACCGGCGCTGGCGCGCGGCGAGTTGAGGACCATCGCCGCCACCACCTGGTCAGAGTACAAGAAGTATTTCGAGAAGGACGCGGCGCTGGCCCGGCGTTTCCAGGTGGTCAAAGTCGACGAGCCTACCGAAGCTCAGTGCATGGTCATGATGCGCGGCATCGTCCCCGCACTCGAGAAGCACCACAAGGTGCGGATCCTGGCCGACGCGGTCGCGGCGGGAGTGAAGGTGTCGCACCGGTATCTCGCGGGCCGGCAGTTGCCGGACAAGGCCGTGAGCGTGCTCGATACCGCCTGCGCGCGGCTGGCGCTGGGACAGAACTCCGTTCCGCCCGAGATCGAGGACGCTACGCGCGAGCTCGACGACCTGGCAGTCCAGCAGGGGATCCTCCACCGCGAAGTGGAACTGGGGGCCGACCACGGCGAGGCGATGGCGGCGATCGCGGAGCGCAGAGCCGTGGTGGAAGGTCAACTGGCGGCGTTGAAAGAGCGCTTCGAGAAGGAAGCCGCACTGGTAACGCGCATTCGCGAGATCCACACGCAGATCGAGGGCGGTTCGGCGCCGCCGCCTGCGGCCGAGGCCGCCGGTGGAGAGGCGGCAGCCGCGGCCCAGCCCGCGCCGGACCCGGCCGCGTTGCGCGCCGAGCTGGCGAAACTCGACCTCGACCTGGCGGCCCTGCAAGGCGACGCACCGCTAATCCAGGTATCGGTGGATGGCAACACGGTAGGCGCGGTCATCTCCGGCTGGACCGGCATCCCCGCCGGCAAGATGGTGAAGGACGAGATCCAGACCGTGCTCGAGCTGCCGTCGATTCTCAAGCGGCGGCTGATCGGGCAGGACCACGCGCTGGAGATGATCAGCCAGCGTATACAGACCTCGCGCGCGAGCCTGGACGATCCCAACAAGCCGGTGGGCGTGTTCATGCTGGTGGGGCCCAGCGGCGTCGGCAAAACCGAAACCGCGCTGGCGCTCTCCGACCTGCTCTACGGCGGCGAGCGCAACATGATCACCATCAACATGTCGGAGTTCCAGGAAGCGCACACGGTGTCGACGCTGAAGGGGTCGCCTCCCGGATACGTGGGCTACGGCGAAGGTGGAGTGCTGACCGAGGCGGTGCGGCGGCGGCCCTATTCGGTGGTGCTGCTGGACGAGGTCGAGAAGGCCCATCCGGACGTGCTGGAGCTGTTCTACCAGGTCTTCGACAAAGGAATGATGGAGGACGGCGAGGGCCGGGAGATCGACTTCAAGAACAACATCCTGATCTTGACCACCAATGCCGCCACCGACACGTTCATGAAGCTGTGCGCGGACCCGGAGACCATGCCGTCGCCGGAAGGGCTGGTCAAGGCGCTGAAGCCGGAGCTCAACAAAATCTTCAAGCCAGCATTCCTGGGCCGCATGGTGATCATTCCGTATTACCCCATCCGGGACGAGAATCTGAAGAAGATCGTGGTGCTGAAGCTGGGCAAGATCAAGCGCCGGTTGATGGAGAACCACAAGATCGAGCTGGCGTGCGACGACGCCCTGGTGGACGAGGTAGCGCGGCGCTGCACCGAAGTGGAAAGCGGCGCTCGAAACGTGGACAACATTCTGACCAACACGCTACTTCCCGAAGTCTCGCGGCAGTTGCTGGCGTGGATGGCGGAAGGGAAGAAGGTGCCGGCGATCCATGTCGGCGTGGGAGAGGACGGAAAGTTCGTGTACGCGTAACACCGCTTGCGAGCCAGCGCGGCTCCGAACGGAGCCGCGACCGTGAGGGAGCGGTCGCAGTAGAGAAGAGGGACGATATGCCTCCAGCAGCCCGAATCACAGATCCGGTCCAGCATCCGCTGCCGCCTATGTTGACACCCGGCCCGGGCAGCCCGAATGTGTTCATCGGGTACCTGCCCGCCTGGCGTGGGGTCCCGCTGGCGGCGGTTGGAGCGCTCCAGTCCGCGAAGCAAGCGGCCGATATCGCGATTCAAACGGCGGAGGCCGCCACGGCCGCCGCGGCTGGCACGCCTGGCGCGCCGGCCGCCTACGCCGCCGAGCAGACCACTAAGGCGTCGATGCTGGCGTCGATGTCAAACATGATTTCGGCCGCCAGCGCGGGCGCGGATATTCACGCCTGCACTACACCGCTGCCGGTTCCGCCGCATGGGCCGGGAGTAGACATCACTGGCTCGGCCACTGTGACGATCAACAACCTGCCCGCGGGGCGGCAGGGAGATACGATTCTCGAAGCGGTCGGCCCTCCGAACAAGATCGCCATGGGCTGCTCGACCGTGCTCATTGGAGGCTGACATGCCCGAGTGGACAGAACTGAAGCGCTTTCTGAACTTCCTGACGCCGCTGGGCGCCGACAAGTTCCTCCTGCGCTCTTTCAGCGGCGAGGACGGCGTTTCGGAGCTATTCCATTTCCATCTGGACCTGCTCTCGGAGGACTCCGGCATCAGCTTCGATGACATCATCGGCAAGAACGTGACTTTCTCGGTGCGCCTGGCCGCCGTCGACAGCGCCCGCTACTTCAACGGGTACGTGAGCCGGTTCATTCAGTTGCCGGGCGAGGAACGCCTGTCCCACTATCAGGCCGAGGTCGTGCCGTGGCTGTGGTTTCTGACCCGGACCGCCGACTGCAAGATCTTCCAGAACATGACTGCGCTGGATATCGTGAAGAAGGTCTTCACGGATCTCGGCTTTACGGACTATGCGGATCAGACCCAGAAGACCTACCCGGTATGGGAGTACTGCGTTCAGTACCGCGAAACGGCTTTCAATTTCGTGTCCCGGCTCATGGAACAGGAGGGCATTTTTTACTTCTTCAAGCACGAGAATGGAAAGCACACGCTGGTTTTGGGTGACGTCCCCTCTGTGCACCAACCCTGTCCGGAGGTGTCGCGCGTGATGTTCGACCGCAGCGCCATGCTCGAGCTGCGGCACGAAGAAGACGTGGTGTATGGCTGGAGGCAGGAACAGGAGATGCGGGCCGGCAAGTACGCGGTCTGCGACTACAATTTCGAAACTCCGGCCACCCGGCTCAACACGCAGGTGGACAGTGCGATCAATCAGGGCGGCAACCATCGCTTCGAGATCTACGACTATCCAGGCATTTACGAGAATCGCGGCGACGGCGACACCCTGGCCAAAACCCGCATCGAGGAACAGGAGGCGGTCCACACGGTGTTTTTCGGCGAGAGCGATTGCCGCACCTTGGCGTCGGGCTTCAAGTTCGAGCTCTACGGCTACGAACGCCAGGACCAGAACGACTCGTACCTGTTGACCCACATTGCGCACCACGGTGAGGAAGGCGCCTTCTATTCCGGCCATGGCAGCGCCACGGACTCCACATACAAGAACACTTTCACGGCGATCAAGGCCACGGTGCCGTTCCGGCCCCTACGCCTCTCTCCCAAGCCGCTGATCCACGGCACGCAGACGGCGGTGGTGGTAGGCCCTTCGGGCGAGGAGATCTACGTAGATAAGTACGGGCGCGTGAAGGTGCAGTTTCATTGGGACCGCCTTGGCAAGCTCGATGACTCCAGTTCCTGCTGGATCCGTGTGTCGGAGCCCGTGGCCGGCAAAGGTTGGGGAGGCGTCTGGACTCCGCGCATCAACCAGGAGGTGGTGGTCAGCTTCCTGGAGGGCGATCCGGACCGGCCGCTGATCACCGGCAGCGTCTACAATGCCGTCCAGATGCCGCCGTACACGTTGCCGGACGAGATGACCAAGAGCACCATCAAGTCATACTCGTCGAAAGGTGGCGGCGGCTTCAACGAAATCCGGTTCGAAGACAAGAAGGGCAGCGAGCAGGTCTTCATCCACGGCCAGAAAAACCTCGATATCCGCGTGAAGACCGACCGCTTCGAGATCTGCGGCGGTGAGAACCACGCGATTGTGGAAAAAGACCACTTCGAACTGTCCAAGCAGGACCGGCACGTGCATGTGAAGGGCGACCGCAACGAGAAGGTCGCCGGCACGGCGTCTCTCAAGACAGGCCAGGACATGCAGGTGAAGGTGGGCAACAACTTCGCTCTCGATGCGGGAACGGAGATTCACCTGAAGGCCGGCATGAACCTGGTGATCGAATCCGGCACGACCCTGACGCTCAAAGTGGGCGGCAATTTCGTCAACATCAATTCCGGAGGCATCTTCATCAAGGGATCGATGGTGATGATCAACAGCGGTGGGGCGGCGGGCTCGGGCGCGGGATCGAACCCCACAGCTCCGACAGATGCCAAGGAAGCCGACACGGCGAAGCCGGGCGAAAAGGCGCCGCCGCCGCCCCTGCCCCCGCCCCCTAAGCCGACTTCCTACAGTGTGCCCGCGATGGTTCTCAAACAGGCAGCGGCACACGGGAGCGCCTTTCTGCGATATATGAACGTAGGAGCGACCTGGCCCGTGCGGCCAGGCAAACGAGCATGAAGAACATTGGCGATGAAGTAGGGGAGGTTCTGTTTGAGGAGCCGGGCAGCGGTGTGTTCGCGGTCCTGGATGGGGCCTCCGTCTCCGGCCTTCTGGACAAGTTCCACGCACTGAAGCCTGAGCACGTGTGTCTCTACCGCGGCGAGTTGCAGCCCGACATGGCGGAGGTCGCGCCATACCTGGTCCGCCTCGAGCGGGGCTCGGCGTTCACCGACTGGGTCCTGAGGCAGGGATGGGGCGGCCATTGGGGGATCTTCGCGCTGGCGCAGGCGGAGCTGCCCGTCCTGCGGAATCATTTCCGCAAGTTCCTAGTGGTCCACGACAGCTCCGGCAAGCCTCTCCTGTTCCGTTACTACGATCCGCGCGTGCTGCGGAAGTATCTGCCGACCTGCGACCAGGAGCAACTGGCGGCGATGTTCGGTCCGGTTGCTTCCTATGTGGCCGAGGGAGACCAGCCGAGTACCCTGTTCCGGTTCCGGACCAAGTCCGGGGCGCTGGCGGCTGTACAAAAGGAGCTTTCGGCCGGTTAGGGGGAGAATGTCACAAGTTCGCGATGAACAGATGCAGGTTTTCCAGGCGGAGGCCGACGTGGTTTTTCAGAACCGTCTGGCCTCCGAAATCCGCACCCGGCAGGCGGACACCGTGGTCCGTCTCCCTGGCGCTACGATGGCGGTGCGCGAGCTGCCGGAAGCTACGCTGCGAGAGATGGTGGGCGACGGAATTGAGCGCGCGCGGGGGTACGGAATGACCTCCGAGGCCGGCCTGGCGTGCTTCGTCGTGTTGATGTTCGTTGTGGCGCCCAACTTCGACGAGCATCCGGCCATCAAGCGCCGCCTCACCGAAGAGAAGATTCAGCCCGATGCCCGGGTGCAGGGGCTTCCCAAGACTGTGGCGGAGCCGGATTGGGAGGACGCCCGAAGCCGTTACGAGCCCGGTGCGTGGAAGGTATCGCAAGGGGGATAGGAAGTGGGAATTCTAGACGCCATAGTCTCGGCGGTGGAGTGGGTGATCAACCTGTTCTCACCCTCGCCGCCGCCTCCCAAGGTCCCATGCGGGCCGCCTCCTCCGCCACCCGTCCCGGTGAAGAGAATCGTCATTCAGATCAACGCCAAGGTGGAGGGGACCAACGGGCTGCGCAATGCCGCCAACAAGCGCGCCGACAACGTGCTCAACTCGAGCGCTCTCGACAACGAGAGCCTGGCCGCCAACGCGCCCGTCATCCTGGTTCGCGGGTGCAAGCCGGTGCAACTGGAGGCAATCACCAGCCCGGCCGGGGTGCCTGTGACGTGGCAGGTCAAGTCCAACGAGAATACGGATGGGCCGCCCACCCTCACGCCGACGGACGGCGGAAAGAAGGCCAAGCTCAAGACCAACGTGCACGGTTCGTTTTCCGTGATCGCATCGCTCGACGGGACGCGCGTGGTCTGGAACGTGGTATTCGTATGGGTCAAGGTCCTCACCAATACGTTCTCGTACAAGAAGCGCGACAACAAATACGCGGACGGCGGCTCGGGCGGCGGATGGACCAGCTTCCAGTCCGGCACCTTTGCTCCGGGGCAGTACCCATGGGAGATCAAAGTCAAGGTGAAAGTCGTGGGCGGAGGGAACTCGAAGCGGCTGGGTACCGACAAAGTCCAGTTGCACATCCTCCAGAACGGCGTCGCGGACACGCTGACCGGCCACTATGCGGGCCCCCCGGCGGGCACCGCCCAGGAGAAGCCGAAAGGCGGGCTGCCGATTCGCGACTCCAACGGCGCGGGCAATCCCTGGATGGACAACCCTAGCACGTATTTGCCCGACCAGACCTCGTTCTTGCGGGAAGTATGGACCGGGGATTCGCCCGCCGGCAGCTTCCCCAACGCCCACAAGAACACGGGCAACGCGTTGACCTCGATCTCCGGCGTAAACGGCTTCTGCGCTTCGATCGCCTCGTTCAGCACCGATGCGCCCACCGCGCTGATGGTTCACGCCAAGACCACCTGGTCCGCCGATTTCAAGGGAAACGTGGACAATGCCGGAAACTATACGCCCAACGGGGCGAAGACCACGGTGCAGGGAGCCATGACCAAGGTCTCCCCCTCCACCGGAGGCCAGGATGCGTGCCTGGCCGGTTTCGAGACCTTCGAGCCACGGTTCAACGGCGGGACGGATACGACATGGACGCCGTGAAGAGCAAGTTGATGTGCCCGCGCGCCGCCCTTCCGCTGTGGTTGGGAGCGGGCCTCGCAGTCCTGTTGGCTTGCGGGGCTGCGCCAGAAAGGAAAGCGACCATGACAACGCCCGGAGTCGGCAACGACCAGATGCTTTCGGCGAACCTGATTCCCTCCATCTCCGATCCCTCCAGCAGCCTGGTGGTGGCCCGCATCACCGGCCTTCGTCTTGCCAGGCAGAGCGGCTCGGACCCCGAGGTGGAAACCGGAAGGGTTTCGCTCAACGTCGTCGCGGTGATCCGCAGCTTCACCCTCGTCCCGGCAAGCAGCATCGAGGTGCCCGTGAGGCGCATGGCCGAGCCGCCGCTCAGGGTGCGCAATCGGATCAATAACTGGAACGCGCTGCCCCTCAAGGAAGGCGACTTCCTGCTTGCCGCCGTCAAGCCAGCCGGATCGCCCGGTGTATGGCAAGCCATTGCGGCCATCCAGATTCAATCGCCGGCCGATCCGTTGGTGGGCGCGTTACGCAACTGCAACGCGATCGAGACCTTCGACGGCCCCATGCCCCAGAAGCGGGAGATGCTGGCGGGCGCGCTCGCCTCCGGCCAGGATCTGGAGGTGTTCTACGCGCTGGACGCGCTGGGGCGGCGAGCCGTCTTAGGACGCGACGCCGGCGCCGAGTTGATCGCCCGCGCCATCGTTGGGGGCAGAGTCGCCCAGGCCGAGAGACTGGAGTTGGGCGGGTGTCTGGCCGGACTGTCGTTTTTCCGCCCGGACGCCAAGGTCGATCGTACGAACCAGATGGTTATGGTTGCTCTCGCCCACGGCCTGGTGACCGCGACGGATCCCGCCAACCGGGCGAGTTGGGCGAGTGAGCTTGTCAGTGCGCTGGGGAACGAGTTCTCGCCGCACCGCGATGAGAATGACTCCCTCCGGCTGGCGCTGATCCGCTCGGTGACCACGCCTCCCGCCGCCCAAGTCATCCAGGCGTTGGCGGATGCGGAACAGCAGGTGCCGAGGGAGGAGCGCCCTCGCATCAGGGAGCTCATGCACTCATGGCGCGAAGCGTCCAAGTAGGGTGCGCCGCCCAGCTACGCAGCACCGAACCGCGACCGTGAGGGAGCGGACTCATGCTAACGCGCGCTGATCCGCTTGCTTACGCGCGCGGTTCGGTGCTGGTGCCCGCGTGGACTACGCGGCCGGCAGTTTCTCTCCGAAGGACTGCAGAATCTCGCTGAGCCGGTCCTTCAACGGGTCGTGCAGCCTGGGGATCTCATCGGGGCTGACCACCTCCTCGAACACGTTCTTCCCCGAAAACTCGGTGCTCTCGATGACGACGCTGTCCGGAGGCCGCACCGTCGAAACCGGCGCCGAGATCGTGGTGATGGGAAGCTCTCCGAATTCCGGAACCTTGCCGACCGTGAGCGGGAAGCGCAGCGCCTCCAGAATCTTCGGAACGCCCCCGCGCGGGCCGAACAGGATGCTGACGGCGGCGTACTGCACGGCGAACTGGAACAGTTCTTTCTCCTGTGGCGCCTTCGCGGCGATCAGCTCTTTCAACCGTGCAGGCGCGTAGCCACTGTAAGTCACCACCCACTTCAGGGGCGATGTTACTTCCACGGTCTTTCCCTCGACCTGATAGCTGTACTCCACGGGCAGCAGCTCCAGGGTTGTACTGGCCAGCTCCACCGGCCGCGTGACCTCCTGGGTCAGCAGAAAAGGCTTGGCCGCCGCGACGGTCTGATAGAGCGCCACCAGGTCGTTGAACGCGCCGGTCGCCGTGCCGTGTCCGGAATCTCCAAAGACGGCGCGTGGCCGCAGCAAAGTATTCAGGGTGCCCAGATACTCGCGGATCTGGCCGCGGAGAGTATCTGAGATAGCGCGGGTGATTTTCCGCAAAACAAGCAGCCGCTGGAGACTATAGGTTTCTTCCGCCATGAGTGTGCACTCGCACCACAAACTTAACGTTCGGCGAGGCTTGTGTCAACCCGACTCGGCACGCCCAGCACCGAACCGCGACCGTCAGGGAGCGGACGTCCGCTTACTCACGTGCGCGGTTCGGTGCTGCGGCGACTTACTCAGCGAAGGCCGCGCGAAGCTGAGTAACCATCCAGTCCAGGTCTTCGCGCGAGATGACCAGCGGCGGAGCCAGGCGGATGACGAACTCGTGCGTCTCTTTGCACAGCACGCCCAGGTCTTTCAGACGTTCGCAGTAGGGGCGCGCCGGAACCGAGAGCTCGATGCCGACCAGCAGCCCGCGGCCCCGGATCTCGCGGATGTGCGAGTGATCGATGCCGGCGCAGTTCCTCCATCAGCCAGGCGCCCAGTTCGGCCGAGCGCTCCGCCAGGCGTTCTTCCACCATCACGCGCAGGGCGGCGCGCGCCACCGCGCAGGCCAGCGGGTTGCCGCCGTAGGTGCTGCCGTGGCTGCCGGGCCGGAAGACGCCCAGAATCTCGGCGCTCGACACCACCGCCGACACCGGGTACATGCCGCCCGAAAGCGCCTTGCCCAGGATCAGGACGTCGGGCCTGACGCCCTCGTGGTCGCACGCCAGAAAGCGGCCCGTCCTTCCCAGACCGGTCTGGATCTCGTCGGCCACCAGCAGAACGCGCTCGCGCCGGCAGATGTCCGCGGCGGCCTTCAGATACCCATCGGGCGGGATCAGAATGCCGGCCTCGCATTGAATCGGCTCGAACAGAAAAGCGCAGGTGTGCGGAGTGATGGCGCGCTCGCAGCGCCTCCGCGTCGCCGAACGGCACCGTGACGAAGCCGGGAGTGAAGGGGCCGAAGCCATCGCGGTAGTAAGGCTCGGAAGAAAAGCCGGTGATGGTGGTGGTGCGGCCGTGGAAATTGTTCTCGCAGACGATGATTTCCGCGTAGTCCCGCGGAATGCCCTTGCGAAGTGTATCCCCAGCGGCGGACCGCTTTGATGGCAGTCTCCACCGCCTCGGCGCCGGTGTTCATCGGCAGCACCATTTCCATCCCGCAGAGTTCGGCCAGCTCCTGCGCGAAGCGCGGCAGTTGATCGTTGCGGAAAGCGCGCGAGGTTAGCGTGACGCGCGCCGCCTGATCCTGCAACGCTTGCACGATTCGCGGATGGCAGTGGCCCTGGTTCAGGGCCGAATAGGCGCTCAGGCAGTCCAGGTAGCGCCGGCCGTCGGCGCCGTAGACCCAGGCGCCCGAAGCGCGCTCGACAACCACATCCAGCGGATGGTAGTTGTGGGCGTCCCAGCGGTCTTCAAGTTCGATCAGTTCACTAGTGCGGTGGATAGGTCGAAGTCCATGTCAATGTCCGGCGCGGTGGGCGGCATCCTTGGCAGGCGGCGGCCCCAGATGGGCGGCCGTCTTGGCGGCTTCTTCCACCGCGCGCGCCAGCACGGACCGAATCCTTCCGTCTTCGAGCATGAGCAGACCGGCGATGGTGCAGCCGGCCGGCGTGGTGACGTCGTCGCGCAGCGCGGCCGGGTGGCGCCCGGTAGCCTGCACCATTTTGGCGGCGCCGAGAACCGTCTGCGAGACCAGCGTGAGGGCCAACTGGCGCGGCAGCCCAACCCGCACGCCGGCGTCGGCCAGCGCTTCCATAATCAGGTACTGGTAGGCGGGACCGCTTCCGCTCAGGGCCGTGATGGCGTTGAAGTGGGACTCGTCGACCGGCACGCACTTGCCCACCGCGTCGAAGATATGCCGCGCGCGCGCCAAGTGTCCCGCGTTCGCGTTCTTGCCCGCGCAGACCACCGTCATGCCTTCGCCGACGATGGCGGGCGTGTTCGGCATGGCCCGCACCACCGGGTTGTCCGTCGCCGAGCAGGGATTCGATCCGTTCGGTCGAGGTGCCCGCCAGGATCGAGATCAGCAACGCGCCTGGCCGCAGACCGTCCTCGCGGAGCGCGGCCATCACCGCGGCGGCGTCGGCCGGCTTGACCGCGACCAGGATAAGGTCCGCTCCCGGCACGCGAGCGTGGAAATCCACCTCCACCGGGATCTCGAGCGCCTTGGCCGCGTTCTCGCACGCCCCGGCGTTCTTGTCGCCGGCCCACAGCCGCTCGCGCGCTACCAGGCCGCTTGTGAGCAGCCCTTTGATCAGCGTTTGGCCCATGACTCCGGCGCCGATGACCCCCAGGGTCCTGCCGCCGGCAATAACTGGAACTTGAGTAGACTTCGGCTCTTTGTGCTCTTTTGCCATGGTGTAACCTTAGATTCAGGCGACCAAATCAGCGGAATCCAGCCCGACCCGACTTTTGAAGATACCACAGGCGGGTCAGGAGGGATCGGCGGATGGAACCGGTCTGGTGTTCCGGCAGGTCGCGACGACTGGGGGACTCACAATGACACGCTCTTTGCCCACCCTCGCTGGTGTGGCTCTTCTGGCAGTCTCGACTTGTGCCCGCGCGGGGACATGGCAAATCGATCCCATGCACACCCAGGCTGAGTTTTCGGTGCGCCACATGGGAATCTCGACCGTCCGCGGTGCGTTCACCAAGGTGAGCGGCTCGGTTCAATACGACGCGGCGGATCCATCCAAGACGGTGATCGACGTGACCATCGACGCAGCCTCGATCGACACGCACGTCTCGATGCGCGACAACGACCTGCGCGGTTCGAGCTATTTCGACGTTGCGAAGTTTCCGACGCTGACCTTCAAATCGCGCCGCGTCGAGCCGGCCGGAAGCGGCAAGCTGAAAGTGACCGGCGAGCTGACCATCCATGGCGTGACCAAGGAAGTAACGCTCGACGTCGACGGCCCCAGCGAGCCGATGAAGGACCCACGCGGAAACACGCACATGGGCGCCTCGGCCACCACGAAAATCAGCCGTAAGGAGTTCGGAGTGACCGGCGGCGCGATGATGGTGGGCGATGAGATCCCCATCACCATCGATGTGGAGATGGTACAGCCGGCCCCCGCGCCGAGCCACTGACGCGGTTTGTGGGGGGCACGCCTTCCACGCTGCTGAAAAAGGGCCAAGAAGACAATCAGAGCCGCCGATGAACGCCGATAAACGCCGATAACTCATTTGTTTCCCATCGGCGTTTATCGGCGTTCATCGGCGGCCAGAAATGTTTTGGACGTTCGCGACGTTGTTCAGCACCCTCTTTAGCGCGCCGCCGCGGGCGCTTGGTTTTCCGCCCCGGCGCCTGCTATCCTGGATTCCTGTAACCTATATGGTTCCCAGTCACTTACACACGTTGTTCTGGGACGTGGACGTGAGTGCCTTCGAGCCATCCGAGTACCCCGATTACACTATCCTGCGGGTGCTCGAACTGGGCGATGAGGCCGCCGTGCGGTGGCTGCGAGCGACCTTCTCCGAACAGGAGATTCTGAGAGTCCTGCGCACCGAGCGCCGGCTGTCGCGCAGGTCCGCTAATTTCTGGGCGCTGGTGTACGGGATTCCCGCCGACGCGGTGGCGGCACTTCACGATGGCCAACGATAGCGAACAGGTTACGTGGCACCCCGAGGCACTTGCCACCGCGGCGGAAGCAGCCCTGGCGAGTTTCCAGGACGCCTCGCTGCTGGAGAACTTCTACCTGGCTGGCGGCACGGGGCTGGCCCTTCGATTCGGGCATCGGCTGTCCCGCGATCTGGACTTTTTCGCCAGCCAGGCATTCGACCCGGAGCGCCTGCTTCAAGGAATGCGCGAACTACCCGGGTTTTCCCTGACCGCAACGGCTCCGCAAACGCTACACGCCATCATCCAGGAAACGAAGGTGAGTTTTCTCGGCTATCCCTACCCGGTTCTGTTTCCGCCGGCGCAATACCGGGAGGTGGCGGTGGCGGACCCACGCGATATCGCCTGCATGAAGATCGGCGCGATTGCCAGCCGCGGCGCCAGGCGCGATTTCGTGGATCTCCACGCCTGCGCTCAACGCTTCGGCCTGGCGGAACTCCTCAGCCTGTTCGACCGCAAATACGCTCAAACCCGTTACAGCAGGCTCCACATTCTGAAATCGCTGACCTTTTTCGAGGATGCCGACAGGGAGCCCATTCCCCACCTGCTCGTCCCACTCGACTGGGGCGAGGTGAAGCGATTCTTCCTCCGGGACGTGCCGCGCCTGGCGTAACGCGCCGCCTGCCTCGACCTGCCTCGACGCCGGGATTGGCATTTGCTCCGGATAGTGTTATTACTGATCCATGCCGCAGTCCGCCGAGCGGAGCGGGCGCCGGCCCGGGAGGAACGAACGATGCGCAGGATAATGCTTGCCGTGGTTCTGGCGGCGCTGGCGGTCTCGACCGCGCCGGCTCAGCAGAAGAAGCGAGTCGCGGTCATGAACTTCGACTACGCGACGGTGAAAAGCTACTCTGCCGCGATTTTCGGCACGGAACAGGATATCGGCAAGGGGATCGCGGACCTTGTCGTGGAGAAGCTGGTACAGTCCGGTCAATACAGCGTGATCGAGCGCAAGCAACTGGACAAGATCATCGCCGAGCAGAACTTCTCGAACAGCGACCGGGCCGACTCCAACACCGCGGCCAAGATCGCCCGGATTCTGGGCGTTGACGCCATCATCACCGGCAGCATTACGCAGTTCGGGCGCGATGACAAGAGCTTGGGCGTGGCTGGCGGCGCGGCCAATCTCGCAGCCGGCCGCTTCGGCCTGGGCAAGGTCAAGCAGAACGAAGGGAAGGCGGTGGTCGCGATCTCGGCGCGCATGATCAACACCGACACCGCGGAGATCATCGCGGCCGTCAAGGGCTTGGGCGAATCGTCCCGCAAGGGAACCTCCCTGTTCGGAGCGGGCGGAGGCAACACCCGCGCGGGCGGCGGCGTGGACATGACCAGCAGCAATTTCTCCCAGACCATCATCGGCGAAGCGGTAGACAAAGCCACTACCGACCTGTGCGCCCAGCTCAATGAACAGGCTTCCAAGCTGCCCAACCGGGTGTACGTGATCAGCGGCCTGGTCGCCGACGCCACCGGCGGGACGCTGGTGCTCAACGTGGGCAGCCGGGTCGGGGTGAAGGTGGGCGACCGGCTCGAGGTCGCGCGCAAGATCCGCGACGTCAAGGATCCGGTCAGCGGCAAGGTGCTGCGCAGCATCGAGAACAAGGTCGGCGAGGTGGTGATTACGGATGTGGACGAGGCCTCGTCGGTGGGGACCTTCAGCGGCGCCACGCCGGCCAAAACCGGCGACGTCGTAAAGAGCATGTAGACGGGTTCGAGGGGAGAGGGAACGGCCATGGCTTTCAACGTGGGGGATACAGCCGGGGACTACCAGATCCTCAGCGTTCTCGGCGCGGGCGGGATGGGCATGGTGTACAAGGCCCGCAACGTGATTACCGACAGGGTCGAGGCGCTCAAGGTGCTGCTGCCGGACCTGTCCAACGAGGCCGACCTGGCCGACCGGTTCATGCGCGAGATCAAGGTGCTCGCCAGCCTCAGCCATCCCAACATCGCCGCGTTGCACACGGCGCTGCGGCTCGATAACCAGCTCCTGATGGTCATGGAGTTCGTCGAGGGCCGGACCATCGAGGAACGGCTGAAGGAGGGTCCCATCCCTCCCGGTGAGGCGGTCGGGTACATCTCGCAGGCTCTCTCGGCCCTGGGCTTCGCACACGAGCGCGGCGTGGTGCATCGCGACATCAAGCCCGCCAACATGATGGTGACGCCGGGCGGCCAATTGAAGCTGATGGATTTCGGGATCGCCAAGGCGGTGGCCGACCGCGGCCTGACCATGGCGGGGACCACGCTCGGCTCCCTGTTCTATATGTCGCCCGAGCAGGTCAAGGGGAGCGCCGATCTGGACGGCCGTTCCGACCTCTACTCGGTGGGCGTCTCCCTCTACGAGATGGTGACCGGAACGCGGCCATTCCAGGGTGGCAGCGACTACTCGGTGATGGTGGCGCACCTGGAGCAGTTGCCGGTGCCGCCGATCCAGATCGACCCGACTCTGCTGCCCGCGCTGAACGAGATCATTCTGACCGCGATCCAGAAGGATCGCCAAAACCGGTTCCAGTCGGCGCAGGCGTTCCGGGCCGCGCTTGAATCGGTGGCGCCGTCGCTGGGCCAGCCCGTGCGGCCGCCCATGCCGGTGGCTGCTCCGCCGCCGCTCCCACCTCCGTCCCCTGCGGCGACCATCACCCAGCCGGTGCCCGCGGCCCGGCCTCAGCAGCCTCCGACCGTGCCGCAGGCCCCGCCGCTCCTTCCGCCCTTGCCTACGATGCCGCAAGCCGCGCCGCCTCCTCCGCCTCCGCCCGCGGTGGCGTGGGCCGAGCCTCCGGTAGCCGCGGCCGTGCCCGCGCAGCGCGCAGGGCATCGCGGTTTGTGGATGGCGCTGGGCGGATTGATCGTTCTGGTGCTCCTGGCGGGAGCGGCGATTCAGGGGCCGCGCTGGTATCGCACCTGGGCGGCCGGGCGCGGGCAGTCCGCAACTCCGGCCGTGACACCCGAACCGGCGCACGCGCCACCCGACACGGCTCCGGCGGAACCGGCAACCGTGGCTGTGCCCGAGCCGCCAGCGGCCGTGCCGCCGCCGTCCGTGCCGTCGGCGACAGCTCCGGCAGTCGCGCCGCCGCACGCCAGCCGTCCGTCCGCTGGCCGCCCGGCGCGCGCGGAGAGCGCACAGGCGCCGGTCGAGCAGCAGCAGCCCATGGCCCCACCGCAGCCACCCGCGCCTCCCGCGGTCGATACGGGCCGCCTGGAAGAGCTACGCGACCGGCTCGGCACGCTCGGGCCGCGCGCCAACGCCATCCGCTCCAGCCTGGACAACCTGGAGCGCCGCCAGCAAGCCGCGGGCTACGGGCTGAGGGGCGACATTTCAGCGTCCCGGCAGCGCATGGAGTACCTGCTAGACGAGGCGCAGGCCGCGCTCAACTCCGGCAACGCCGACCGCGCCCAGAAGAACCTGGACCTGGCCGACCAGGAAGCCGACAAGCTGGACAAGTTCCTGGGCCGGTAGGGCATCTTGGCACCGAACCGCGACCGTAAGGGAGCGGACAAATGAGCCAGCAGCCTGCCCCGCAGAAGACCGGTTTCGCCCTGGCCGTCCTGGCCACGGTCTTCTTTGTCTTTGGGTTCGTGACCGCATTCAAAGACGTACTGGTCCCCCACCTGATCGGCGTCTTCAGCCTGACTCACCTTCAGGGCGACCTGGTTCAATTCGCGTTCTTCTCCGCTTACTTCGTGATCTCCATCCCTTCCACCTTTGTGGTCTCGAAGCTGGGCCACCAGAACTCCATCGTGGTCGGCGTGGCCGGGATGTCGGTGGGAGCGCTGCTCATCGCCGCGGCCTCCGGCTTTCTGTCGTTCAACTTCTTTCTGGTGGGGCTGTGGGTACTCGCCGCCGCCATCACCTTGATTCAGGTGTCCGCGAATCCCTTCGCGACGCTGCTGGGCGCTCCCGAGAAGGCGCCCGCCCGCCTCACCATCGTGCAGGCGTTCAACTCGCTGGGGACGTTTGTCGCGCCGACCGTGGGCGGCCTGCTGATCCTGACGGATAAGGCCAAAGAAGCGACGATGACAGCCAGCGAGAGAGCCGGCACCGTCAAGATGCCGTACCTGGCCCTGGCCTGCGTGCTGCTTGTTCTGGCCTTCGTCATCTGGCGTTTGAAGATGCCGCAACCCGAGCGCGACACGTCCACGGGCGGCACCTGGGGCGCCGTTCTGAAATACCCGCACCTGGTCTTCGGAATGGTCGCCATCTTCGTCTATGTCGGTGCCGAAGTCACCATCGGCGGCCACCTGATCAACTACGTGAACGACATCGCCCAGATCCCTGAAAAGAGCGCCGCCATCTACGCTTCGCTCTACTGGGGCGGAGCGATGGCCGGCCGCTTCGTCGGCACCGCGATTCTGCGGAGGTTCCCAGGCGGCACGGTCCTAGGATTCTGCGGCGCCGTCGCCCTGCTGCTGATCCTGACGACCATGACAACCGGAGGCATGCTGGCGGTCTGGAGCGTCGTGCTGGTGGGCCTGTTCAACTCCATCATGTTCCCGACCACGTTCGCCCTGGCGGTCGCCCAACTCGGCCCGCTAACCGGCAAGGCATCGGGGCTTCTGCTGACGGCCGCCGGCGGCGGCGCGCTCATCCCCCTGCTTCAAGGCAAGCTGATCGACACCGCCGGCTACCACATCTCCTTCATAGTCCCCGCCCTCTGCTACCTCTTCATCGTGTTTTACGGCTTCCGGGGCTCGCGGGTCCGGACGCCGTCCGCAAGCTGACAGTGACGGCCGAGGCCGGGCGGCCTACGGCTTCCGCGGATCGCGGGTCGGGACGCTGCCCGCAAGCTGACAGCTGATAGCTGATAGCTGACCGCTGCAAGCAGCCGAAGGCTGCTTGCTTTCCCGCCCCGTCCCTGCTAAATTGGGCAATCTTTGTTCGTAGGCCGCTGTAAACCCCTGGAAGGAGCGGGCCCTTGAGAATCATTGTTCTTGTGAAGCAGGTGCCGGACACCAAGAACGTCACCGGTGAGGTGATGAAGGCCGACGGCACCGTCAACCGAGGCGCGCTGGCCGCCATCTTCAACCCCGAGGACCTGAACGCCCTCGAAATGGGACTGGAGATGAAGGAGCGCTTCGGCGGCGAAGTCATCGTCCTCACCATGGGGCCGCCGCGCGCCGCCGACATCCTGAAGGACTCGCTGTGCCGTGGCGCCGACCGCGTCATCCTTCTCAGCGACCGCCGCTTCGCCGCCTCCGACACCCTGGCCACCTCCTACACCATCGCCCAGGCCATCATGACGCACCTGGCGCCCTACGACGTCGTCCTCTGTGGCCGTCAGGCCATCGACGGCGACACGGCTCAGGTTGGGCCGCAAGCCGCCGACAAGCTCGGCATCGCGCAGGTGACCTACGCCGACCGCATTCTGAGCTTCGATGGAACCAAGCTCACCATCCGCCGCGACCTCGGCCGCGCGCAGGAAGTGGTGGAAGTCGCTCCGCCCGTGCTGCTCACCGTCCCCAAGTCCGCCAACTCGCCGCGCTGGCCGAATGCGCGGTTGCTGCTGAAATACCGGCGTGCGCGCTCGGCCTTCGAGGTGGAAGCCGAGGCCAAGGCGCAGAACCGCACGGTGGACGAACTGGTCGGCGGCTTGCGCGACCGAGGCCTGTTCGTCGAGACCTGGGGCGCCGAGGACATCGGCGCGGACCTGGCCCGCATCGGCATCTCCGGCTCGCCGACCAAGGTCAAAAAGGTCGAGAACGTGATCCTGACCGGCCGTAACCTGAAGCTGTTTCCCGCGGACGACCACGGCGTCCGTGACCTCATCAATGAACTGATCGACGAGAGGACGTTTGGCTGATATGCCGCAGCACGGGGATGTTTGGGTTTTCGCGGAAGTGGACGAGGGCAAAGTCGCCGACGTCTCGCTTGAGCTCTTGGGCAAGGGCAGGGAACTGGCCACCACCCTCGAAGTCCGGCTCGGCGCCGTCATCCTGGGCCACGGGGCCAAGAAGCTCTCCGACAAGCTGTTCGCGCACGGGGCCGACGTGGTCTACTCGGCCGAGGACGAGCGGCTGGCGCAGTACACCACGCTGCCCTTCGCGCGCGTGCTGACGGAGCTGATCCAGCAGAAGAAGCCGGAGATCGTCCTCTACGGCGCGTCGCCGGTGGGGCGCGACCTGGCGCCGCGCGTGGCCTCGGCGCTCAAGACCGGCCTGACCGCGGATTGCACCGACCTCCAGATCGGCACCTATGAATCGGGCGGGCGCCTCTACAACCAGAAGCTGCTCCAGATCCGCCCGGCCTGGGGCGGCAACATCATCGCCACCATCGTCAGCCCGGACGTGCTGCCGGAGATGGCCACGGTTCGCGAGGGCGTGATGCATATTCCCGAGCCGTCCCCCGGCAGGACCGGCGAGTTGGTGGACGTGCCGGTGACGCTCGATTCCGAAAGCAGCGCGGTGAAGGTGCTGGAGCGCCAGACGCACCCGCGGCGCGTGGACCTCAAGGCCGCCAACATCATCGTCTCGGGCGGGTACGGCGTGGCTAGCCCGGAAGGCTTCCGGCTGGTGCAGGAGCTGGCGGACGTGCTGGGCGGTACGGTGGGCGCCTCGCGCGCGGCGGTCGATGCCGGCGTCATCCATCACGATCACCAGGTGGGCCAGACCGGCACCACCGTGCGCCCCAAGCTCTACATCGCCTGCGGAATCTCGGGAGCGGTGCAGCACCGTGCGGGCATGGAGGAATCGGCCAAGATCCTGGCCATCAACTCCGATCCCAGCGCGCCCATCTTCGGCATCGCGCACTACGGAATCGTGGGCGATTGCCGCGAGGTCATCCCCCGAATGATCAAGGCGCTGAAAGGCAAGCTGTAGACGTGGCGCACGCTTCAGCGTGCAGCGGCGAACTTCAGGTCGCCGTCTAGGAGCGACGACGTGGAGAACTTCTTTACAGACAACGCCGACATCCAGTGGCACTTCAACCACCTGGACTACCAGGAAGTGGTGGCCGCCATCGAAGACGGCTACACCCAGGCGAGCAAGTACGACGACGCGCCGCTTTCCTATGAGGACGCGATCAGCGGCTACCGCACCGTGCTCGAGATGGCCGGCGCCATCGCCGCCAAGGAGATCGCCCCGCTCGCGGCCGACGTGGATCGCGAAGGCGCGCACTTCGAGAACGGCCAGGTCACCTACGCCAAGGGCACACAGCGCGCCATGGACATCCTGGCCAAGGCCAACCTGCTGGGCTTCACGCTCCCCCGCCAGTACCAGGGCCTGAACTTCCCGGGCCTGCTGTATAGCATAGCCATCGAAATGGTCTCGCAGGCGGATGCCAGCCTGATGAACCTGTTCGGCCTGCAGGATATCGCGGAGACCATTCACGAGTTCGGCGACGACACGCTCAAAGACCGCTACCTGCCGCAGTTCGCCACCGGCAAGGTGACGGGCGCGATGATCCTGACCGAACCGGACGCGGGCTCCGATCTGCAATCCGTGCGGCTCAAGGCCGTGCCCCATGAGGACGGCTCGTGGCGGCTGTTCGGCGTCAAGCGCTTCATCACCAATGGCTGCGCCGACGTCAGCCTGGTGCTGGCGCGCTCGGAGGAAGGCAGCGTCGACGGCCGCGGCCTTTCCATGTTCGTGTGCGAGAAGGGCCCGGAACTGTTGATCCGCCGCATCGAGCACAAGCTCGGAATCCACGGCTCGCCAACCTGCGAGCTCCAGTTCAACGGCGTCCCGGCGCTGCTGGTGGGGCAACGGCGGCTGGGCCTGATCCGCTACGTCATGTCGCTGATGAACGGGGCGCGGGTGGGCGTCGCCTGCCAGGGCATCGGGATCGCACAGGCGGCATATGAGGAAGCCCTGAAGTACGCGAAGAAGCGCGTCCAGTTCAAGCATCCGATCATCGATTTCCCGGCCGTCTACGACATCCTGGCGCGGATGAAATCAAGGATCGCGGTGGCGCGCGCCATCACTTACGAAGCCAGCCGTCTGGTGGATCTGCGCCGGGTTCTCGAGATGCGGGAAGCGGCGGGCGACATCGCCGTGCGGGCGCGGCTGAGAGAGGTCTCTTCCGGCGCCTCCCTGCTGACTCCGATCGCCAAAGCCTACGCTTCCGAGATGGCGATCGAGGTGACCTACGACGCCATACAGATCCACGGCGGCACCGGCTACATGCAGGAGTTCAGCGTGGAGCGCCTGGCGCGCGACGCGCGCATCACCACCATCTACGAAGGGACGACGCAACTGCAGGTGGTGGCCGCCACCGTCGGCATCATGAGCGGCACGCTGGGCAACTACCTTACTCAGCTCGGCGAGCGGGCCTTCCGGCCGGAGCTGATGAAGCTGGCGTCGCTCGCCCGCGAGAGCCGCGAGCGGGTGGCCTACTGCGCGATGTTCCTCAAGAACATGAACGACCGCGCTTACAGCGACCTGGTGGCGCGGCGCCTGGTCGACATGGCTTCGGATGCGCTAGGGGCGCACCTGCTGCTGGTCCAGGCCGAGAAGGACGCCGGCCGCGTGCCGCTGGCGGCCAAGGTGTTCGCCGACGTCATGCCGCGTATCCGCATGCAGGCGGACTACATCACCAGTGGCGACAAGCTGGTGATCGAGCAGCGCGCCGCGCTGCTGTAAGGACCGTGGCGCGGACTCCCAGTCTGCGGCGTCGAGACTCGTCTCGACGCGAAAAGAGCGCCTCGACACGAGTGTCGAGGCGGCAGGCAAGAGTGCCTGCGCCACAAAAGCTGCCCTAACCCGCCGGCATCCAAACCCGATACCGCGACCGCGCGTCCCACGTGTTGCCCGCCGAGGCGTAATCGCACAACCGCGCCTTGCCCCCGGCCGCCTCGAAAGCGGTCTCGATGCCAGCCGGCGGCGCCACCGGCTTCAGGTCGCCCGCGCCGAGCGACACCGGTTCGTCAATGTTCCCGCCCAGCCGCTCATCGCGCGCCAGCGCCACCGGACCCCGCACCACCGCCGCGTATCGCCTTCCGCCAGCCTCCGTGGTGAGAACTCTGGCGCGAAGGTCGAGGCTCAGCCGGACCTGATCGCCCGCCTTCCAGACCCGTTCGATTGCGGCCCAACCCCCGAAGCTGAGGGCAGCGGGCCGAGCGCCGTTCACGCTCACCAGCGTCTGCTCGCTCCACTGCGGAACGCGGAGCCGCAGCGTGAAAGCCTCGACCCGCTTGGTTTCGATCCGGATGTCCACCTGCCCGGAGGCCGGATAATCGGTCTTCATTTCCAGGCGGCACTGCGGCAGGGTCCACGCACCGTCGCAATACAGGTTGACGACGGGGCCGTCCGGGCGCATCATGACCGCCACCTCGGGCAGCAGCATCATGCCGCGCGGGCCGTTCGCGACACAGCAATTCAGATCCATGCCGCACTGCCGTTCTCCCAGCGCGCGGACTCCCTCCAGGCCGCTGTATTGGGCGAACGACGATCCGTCCGGCGTCATGGCGCCCGCCAGCGCGTTGTAGGCGGTACGCTCGATTTCATCCCCGAAGCGCGCCTCTCCGGTCAGGCGCAACAGGTGCGCGCACAATTGCATCCACGTCACGCCCACGCAGGTTTCCATGAAACGTGGACGCACCTCGGCCTGGTGAGCCTTCCCGCCGAACCAGCACTCGGCTGCCGACCCCGAGCCGGCCACGTTGATCTCCGTGTCGCGAATATTCTCGAACGTCCGTGTGGCCGCGTTCAGGGCCGGCGCCCAGCCCGTCGCGCGGTACAACTCGACGAGGCCGGTGTAGCAGGACATCATCTCGTAGGCCTTCTGCCCGTTCTCCCACGACCACCATTTCCGCGGGGGAGGGAAGCGCTCGGCCACCGGCACGCCAGCCTTCTCGATCAACTGCGGTCCCTTCGACGAAGACCAGCGCTGCAGGATGTACTCGGCGAACCGCATGTCGCGCTCGTCCTCGGTGCGCCGGTAGAGCCGGACCATGGGCTCGAGCACCGAGCTGGCGGCCATGCCGCGGTACAGTCCGAGAGTGACGATATCGGCGCCGCCGGGACCGACCTCGCGCAGCAGGTGTTCGGCCAGCCGACGCGCGCCAGCCAGGGCCGCCGGATCGTTCGCCAGATCGTACCAGGCCAGCAGGCCGAGCAGCGTGTACTTGCGGCCCCAGACATCCCAGCCTTTCAGATGGCTGTCGTTGGCATAGTTGCCGATGTACCCGTCGCGGGTCTGCGTATCGAGAATCTCGCGCACGGTCTGGCCGAGCCGCGTGCGCCATTGGACGTTGCCGGTGTACTGGCAGGCGGCGGCGGCCGAGAGGAACCACTTCCCCCAGAACTCGGTCTGCCAGGCGCTCCGCTCCTCGCGGTGGCGAAACGGCTCGAGCAGTTTCTCGGGGTCCTGCGCAAAGATGCGATTCCGAATGCAGAGGTCCAGCTTTCGCCCCAGCGTGCCGCCCAGCCGGACGTCTCCCAGAGGAATCGACGTCAAGGCGTCCTTGACCGGCCGCCGCGGCAGCTCGACAGGAGATGGCTTGCGGCACCCGTCGCCCGCGAGCAGCCCCAAGAGGGCCAAAAGGCGACGGCGGCTGAGATCGGTTGTCATCTGTTCCCCGGCCTGTCGAACTGTCTCCTCAAATTCCGAGTATAGTAGGTGTCCCTCGCTGGCGAGCGCCCTGCTAAACTACGACCGATGGTACGCTGTCCGAGTTGCGCCACCCAGAACCCCGACACCAGCCGCTTCTGCGGGAACTGCGCAGCGCCGCTGGGTCCTCCCGCCTCCCGTTCGCAGACCGAGACGATCGCCGAGCCGGTCCGCCCGCGCTCTCGAACATCGGCGCCGCCGGTCAGCTCTTCAAGCGCGGCGGACGAGGGCCGCTTCCCGCCCGGCACGTTGCTTCTCGAACGCTACCGCATCATCGCGCTGCTCGGCGCCGGCGGCATGGGCGAGGTCTATCGCGCCTCCGATCTCAAGCTCGGCCAGCCGGTTGCGCTGAAATTCCTCCCCGAGGCGATTGCCGAAGACGAACGCGCACTGGTCCGCTTCCGCAACGAGGTCCGCATCGCGCGCCAGGTGTCCCATCCCAACGTCTGCCGCGTTTACGACATCGGAGAGATCGACGGCCAACAGTTCATCTCCATGGAGTACGTCGATGGCGAGGACCTCGGCTCTCTGCTGCGGCGCATCGGCCGCCTGCCCGCCGACAAGGCGCTCGAGATCGCGCGCAAGCTCTGCGCCGGTCTCGCCGCGGCGCACGACAAGGGAGTGCTGCACCGCGACCTGAAACCCTCCAACGTCATGCTGGACGGCCGCGGCAACGTGCTGATCGCCGATTTCGGCCTGGCGGCGTTGAGCGGGCAGATCCAGCAGCACGAGATCCGTCACGGAACGCCGGCCTACATGGCCCCGGAACAGCTCGCCGGCAAAGAGGTCACCCCGGCCAGCGACATTTACGCGCTCGGCCTGGTGCTCTACGAGGTATTCACCGGCAAGCGCGCCTTCGAAGCGGAGACCCTGGACGGGTTGCGCAAGCTCGAGGAAGGGTCCGCGCCGCTCAGCCTGGTCACGCTGGTCAAGGAGATCGATCCGGCCGTCGAGCGCGTTATCCTGCGTTGTCTTGCGCCGGAGCCGCGCCAGCGGCCGGCCTCCGCGCTGGCGGTGGCCGCGGCTCTGCCGGGAGGCGATCCGCTGGCCGCCGCGCTGGCCGCGGGTGAGACGCCTTCGCCGGACATGGTCGCCGCTTCGGGCGCGAGCGAAGGTCTGCGGCCGGGAGTCGCCATGGCGCTTCTCGGCGGCGTCATCGTGGCCATGATCGCCGCCGCCCTCGTGAACGGCAAGCTGAGCCTGCTTCAGAGGATTCCCTTCGAGAACTCCGCGGAGGCCCTCTCCGTAAAAGCGCGCGAAATCGTCGGGCGCCTCGGCTACGACCAGCGCGCGTTGGGAACGGCGGGCGGCTTCGCCGATTCCAACGACTACACGCGATACGTTCCTAAGCACGATTCTTCCCGCGCCCGCTGGTCGCACATCGGAGACGGCCAGCCGGACCTGGTGCATTTCTGGTATCGGCAGAGCCCTCGCTACTTCGATCCCGGTTACGAGCTGACGGTCTCGCCGGACCATCCGCACATCAACGTTTCAGGGGAGGTCCTGGTGCTGCTCGACACTCAGGGGCGGCTGCTCTACCTCTCAGCCATGCCTCCGCAGGTGGACCGGAGCACCGGTCCTCCACCCCCCACCGACTGGAAAGCGCTATTTGCCGCGGCCGGACTCGATCCGGCCAAGTTCCAGTCTGCCGATCCGCAGTGGGTGCCCGAAGCCGGTTTCGACACCCGCGCCGCCTGGACCGGTGTTTATCCCAGCGCTCCGAAGCTTCCGCTACGCGTCGAGGCCGCATCCTGGCGCGGCAAACCGGTTTACTTCCACATGATCGGAGCCTGGACCCGCCCCTGGCGCTTGCGCGCGTTCGATAGCGGCGCGGGCGCGCGGGCTCGCGACATCATTGTCATGACGATCCTGTGCGTCATCTTCGTCGTGGCCGCGTTGATCGCGCGCCGGAACACCAAGCTCAACCGCAGCGATGCTCGCGGCGCCATGCGTCTGGGCGGGGTCATCTTCGCGCTTTATATGTTGACCTTCCTGTTCGCTATGAACCACGTTCCGAGCGATGAGGAGCTGGGCCTGCTGATCGACGCCATGAGCAGGGCTCTGTTTCTTGCCGCCATGGTCTGGGTGCTCTACCTCGCCCTGGAGCCGATCGTGCGCCGCCGCTGGCCGCAGACCATCGTCTCCTGGAGCCGGATTCTGAGCGGCAAGCTGCGCGATCCGCTGGCCGGTGGCGACATCCTGATCGGCGTCGCCTTCGGTATGTTCTGGGTCCTTGTGCTCCAGGGCGCGGAGCTGATCAGCCAGCATCTCGGCTCGCTGCCCAGTTCCGGGAACACAGAAATGCTCTCCGGCATCGGTCAGGTCGCGAGCAGCGTGCTCGGCAACATTGCGGGCGGCATTATGTTTGCGTTCGGCACCTTCCTGCTGATGTTCCTCCTGCGTCTGATTCTCCGAAACGACTGGCTCGCGGCGGCGGGCTTCGTTGCGATCTTCGTGTTGATCAGAGCGCTCGGCACGGACGAAGGCCCCTGGATCCTTCCCATCATCGCCCTGGTGTACGCGGTCTTCGCCCTGCTGCTTCTGCGCTACGGAATCGTGCCCCTGGTGGTCAGCATCTTCAGCGCGGATGTTCTGCTGAGCGCGCCGCTCACCCTGGATTTCTCCTCCTGGTACATCGGCTACTCGCTGGTTACGCTGTTGGCCGTTCTGGCGGTGGCCGTTTATGGCTTCCACTGCACCGTGGCCGGCAAGCGCCTCTTCGATTTCGATTAGGCGGACCCTCCGCGGCGCGTGAACTACGAGATGACGCCCTTCCGCAGGGCATACAGAATCAGCTCAGGCAGGCTGTGCAGATTGAGCTTGTCCTGCAGGTTCCTGCGGTGCGTCTCCACCGTGTAGGGGCTGAGGTTGAGCGCCGCGGCGATGTCCTTGTTCGATTTGCCCTCGGCCAGGAGTTGCAGAATCTCGCGCTCTCGCGGTGTCAGCAGCTCGTAGCTGTCGTCCACGCCGCGCCTGCGGATCTCGCGCACGTAGTCTTCAACCAACACCTTGCTGATCTCGGGGCTGAAAAACGCCTTGCCCTCGCTGACGGCGCGGATGGCATCGATCAGGTCGCCCTCGGCGGAGTCCTTCAGCAGGTAGCCCTTGGCTCCCGCCTTGAGCGCGCGCAGCACGTAGCCTTCGTCGGAGTGCATGCTCAGGATGACGATGGCCGTTCGCGCGGAAGAGGCGCTGATCCGCTGCGCGGCTTCGATGCCGTTCAGATTGGGCATCGCGATGTCGAGTACGGCGACATCCGGCTCGGTGGCTTCCGCCTGCTCTACGGCTTGCCGGCCGTCGGAGGCCTCGCCGACTACGGTAAATCCCGCCTGGCTTTCCAGCAGCAGGCGCAGGCCACGGCGCATGACCGTGTGGTCATCCGCGAGCAGAATGCGTATCGGCTTCACGAGCGCTCTCCTTTTCGGTGCTACCGTCGAAAGGCAATTCCACCGCCAGAATGGTTCCGTTCCCGGGCTCGGAATGCACCTCGAACCTGCCTCCGAGGCCGGTCACCCGTTCCTCGATTCCGAGCAGGCCCATCCCCTTGGACTGCCGCACATCGAACCCCTGTCCGTCGTCCTGAATCGTGAGGGACAGCCGCCCCGGCTCCTGGCGGACCCGGATCTGAACGGCGGCGGCGTGCGAATGGCGGGAGCAATTGTGCAACGCTTCCTGGACCACTCGATAGACGCAGGTCTTGTACTCGTCCGGAAAGTCGTCCGAGGCGAGTTCCGTAACCACGCTCACAGTCCATGGAGGTGCGCTTGGACACCTCGCGCGCCTGCCATCGCAGCGCGGGCACCAGACCCAGGTCGTCGAGCATGGACGGCCGCAGAAGCAGGGCCATGTTCCGTACCACGCGCACCGTGTTCTCCACCAGGCCCTTGATCGTTTCCACCTGCCCGCGCGACTGTTCTTCGGATCGCGCCGCCAGGCCGCTTGACAGATTGCGCAGTTCCACCAGCACCGCGGAAAGGGACTGGCCGACCTCGTCGTGCAGCTCGCGCGAGAGGGCGCGACGCTCCGTCTCCTGCGTTTGAACCAACCGCGCGGAGAGGCTCTGCAAATGGCGTCTGGCCTCGACGACTTCGCGATACTGCGCGCTGGCGCGGGCTTCCAGAGTCAGAATCCTCCGCGTACTGAAAGCCGCCATCCCCAGCCCCAGCGCAAGAGTCGTCACCAGGACGGCGGCCAGCCGCGTCTGGAATGTCGAGAGCAGGAGAACCACCCGATCGTTCCCCGCGTTCAACTGCTTTTCGTTGACGGCCGCGATCTTGCTGGCGGTTGCGAGCATGGCCATGCGGCGGGGAAACACCTCCTCGCTCAGAAACGTGTAGCCACGGATGCGGCGCTCCTCCGGGGTCCACCTCAGCGCGGGCCGGAGAGTCTCCCAATAGCGCGCTAAATCCACCTTCAGGGCCTCGAAGGGGGGCATCTCGGCCGGCGTCGACTGCTTTGCGTAAGACTCGAGCGCGGAGTTCATCTCGCCGCGCACCTCTTCGAGACCGGCCCGGTGCACCTCGGCCCGTGCGGCGTCGGGATCGAGCAGGTAGTCGCGGACGAAAGTTCCCGACAAGTAAAGCTGCGACCGGATGTCGTTCAACACGTGATTCCGAAACAGAAATTCCCGGCGAATCTGATCGTCTTCGCGGCGGATCTGCCGCAGCACGCGCAGGGCATCCACCCCGGAGAGCGCCATGATGGCCAGCAGGCCGCCAAAGCCGGCGAGCAGCACCAGACGGGTGCTCGGCATGAGCCGGTCGGATGGGCGGTGGGCTGTGGTCATTTGCTCGGGAACCATCTCCAGCTTAACCCCGTACCGGCCAATCCCGGTGGAAATACCGGTTTCCCGGTATGGGGCGCAACCCCGCCAGGCCGTACACTTCAGACAGAAACACCAAAAACCAATGCCGCTCTTGTCACCCGGCGATTTCGAGAAACTTCGTGCGCTCGACACCTGTATCGCATCGAACGCTATTGAGCGGTTTGGCGTGCGAATGAGGAACGAGGGGTTTGTCCTGGGCTCGGTGCGATGCCTGTTTCCGCAGTTCGCACCCATGCTGGGCTACGCGGCGACCGCCCGCTTCCGGTCTTCGACGCCCCCTATCAGCGGCCAGTGCTACCACGACCGGATGGACTGGTGGAGCTATCTCGCCTCCGTCCCCGCACCACGGGTCATGGTGATCCAGGACGCCGACCATTCGCCGGGAACCGGCGCGCTGGTGGGAGAAATGCACGCCGCCATCGGGCTGGCGGTCGGGTGCGTGGGGCATGTTACCAATGGCGCGGTGCGCGATCTGCCGGCTGTCGAAGCCTTGGGATTTCACCTCTTCGCGGGGAGCGTCGCCGTGTCGCACGCCTATGCCCACATCGTCGAATTCGGGGAGCCGGTCGAAATCGCCGGCCTGAAGATTTCTCAGGGAGACCTGATGCACGGCGACCGCCACGGGGTGCACGTCATTCCGCTTTCTATCGCCGCCGAGGTGCCGAAGATGGCCGCCGATATCCAGCGCCGCGAAAGCGAACTGGTCGGGTTCTGCCGTTCCTCGCGCTTCTCCCTGGACGGGTTGGCGCAGCAACTGCGGGACGATTTTACCCCATCGGAGAGGTCAGCCAGGTGAGTATGAGTCCAAAAGCCCGCTTCTGGGCGGCCGGAGCGTTCCTGGCCGTGATGATAGCCGCGACGGGAGGCTTGCTGTGGCGTGGCGGCCTGGCGAAAGCCCGCGCCAGCACCACGCCGGACGCGGACGCAAACATAGTCACGGTGGGGGTCACGGAGGCTGAGCCGAAGCCGCTCGAACGCCAGCTCATCGTGTCCTCCGAGCTGGTTCCATTCCAGGAGATCGACGTCTACGCCAAGGAGTCGGGGTATGTCAAGAAGCTCAGCGTGGACTACGGATCGCATGTGAAGGCGGGACAGGTGATGGCCGTGCTCGAGATCCCCGAGCTCCAGATCCAACTGGCGCAGGATGACGCCAAGGTCAAGAACGCCGAGGACCAGGAGCGGCACGCCGAGCACGCTCTGAACCGGGTGGAGGCGCAGCACTCGGTTCTGCATCTCCAGTTCGACCGGCTGCACGGCGTCGCCAAGACGCAACCCGGCCTGGTGGCGCAGCAGGAAGTGGACGACGCCCAGGGCAAGGACCTGGCGGCCGAGGCACAGGTGGAGGAGGCGAAGTCCACGCTCGAGGCCGCGCGGAGCCAGTTCGATGAAGCTCAAGCCAAGCGCCAGCGCGACGGGGTCCTCTTCGACTACGCCAAGATCACCGCTCCCTTCGCGGGAGTGGTGACCGAGCGCTACGCCAACCTGGGCACCCTGATGCAGGCCGGAACCAGTTCCAGCACCCAGGCCCTGCCGCTGGTGCGGTTGTCGCAGGACGATCTGTTCCGCCTGGTGATTCCGGTGCCGGAGTCGTACGTCCGCTACATTCAGATCGGCGATCCGGTGAAGGTGTCGGTGCCGGCCCTCAATCGGGAGATCACCGGAAAGGTCGCTCGCTTTTCCGTGGACGTCAAGGAATCCACTCGCACCATGCACACCGAGGTGGACGTGCCCAACGTGGGCGGAGTGCTCATGCCCGGGCTTTACGCCGAGGCGACCCTGGCGCTCGATAGAAAGAGCCGTGCGCTGGCGGTGCCGCTTCAGGCTGTGAACCATGAGGGCGAGCAATCCACCGTTTACCTGGTCGGCCGGGATGGCAGGATCGTGGACCGCAGAGTCACCCTGGGCATAGAGACCGCCAACGACGCCGAGGTGCTGGCCGGCTTGAGGGCGGGTGACATGGTCGTGGTCGGGGACCGCGCGGGCCTGAAGCCGGGCCAGACGGTGCGCCCGAAGACAGTCGCGGTGATCGAGTACCAGCCGCGGAAAGAGGAGTAGTAGGGATGGCCGATCCCAATGTCGTGAAACCTGGCCCTGCCTTTGTGGCGCAGGCTTCAGCCTGCCGCGTCGGCTCTCGAGCCGGCGCTTGGCGCAAGCACCTCGACACGAGTGTCGAGGCGGCAGGCAAGAGTGCCTGCGCCACGAGCACGAGGTCCTGATCCATGTCTCGCTTCTCGATTCGCAACCCGTACTTCATCATCGTGGTCTGCCTCATGCTGCTGGTGATCGGCATCGTCAGCGTAGACCGCATGCCGGTAGACCTGTTCCCGCCCATCAACATCCCCGAGGTAGTCGTGGCCACGTTCTACTCGGGTATGCCTCCGGGAGATGTCGAAACCGACATCACCGATCCGCTGGAGCGCTTCTTCGAGCTCGCCTCCGGCATAGAGCACATGGAGTCGCGCTCCATGCTGGGCGTCAGCATCATCAAGGTCTACTTCCAGCCTGGCACCAACGCCGATGCCGATGTCACCGAGCTTTCGAACCTGGCGCTGGCGGACTTGAAGCGCCTGCCTCCGGGCACGCTTCCGCCGGTGGTTTTGAAGTTCGACGCCTCGAGCCTCCCGGTCTGCCTGATCACCCTCAAGGGCCAGGGGATGACGGAAACCCAGCTCCACGACATCGGGCAGTTCGCTATCCGCAACCAGATGGCGGTAGTCAAGGGCGCCGAGATCCCACCGCCGTTCGGCGGAAAATACCGGCAGGTGATGGTCTACGTCGACCCGTACAAGTTGCTTTCGCGCCAGATGAGCGTGATGGACGTGGTGAACGCCGTCAACATGAATAACCTCATCCTGCCGGCGGGCGACGTGAAGATGGGGCCGTACGACTACTACGTCTACTCGAACAGCCTGGTCAATCGGGTGGATGAGTTGAATAACTTCCCGCTCAAGACCGTGGGGCAGAGCTGGGTCCGGTTGAGCGATGTGGGCGAGGCCAAGGACGCCGCGCAGATCCAATACAACATCGTGCGGGTGGACGGCCAGCATTCGGCCTACCTGCCGGTCATGAAGCAGGGCGGCGACACCAACACCATCGAGGTGGTCAACGGCGTCCGCGACATGCTCCCCCGCCTCTTCGACATCCCCAAAGAGCTCAAGGCCACGGTGGTCTTCGACCAGTCGGCGTTCGTCAAGGAGGCCATCAAGACGCTCCTCCACGAGGGCTTGATCGGCCTGATCCTGACCAGCGTGATGATTCTCATCTTCCTGGGCAGCATGCGCGCGACGTTGGCCGTGTGCCTTTCGATTCCGCTCTCGATTCTGGCCACGTTCGTCGTTCTGTCTCTGGGCGGCAGTACCGTCAACACCATGATCCTGGGAGGTCTGGCGCTGGCGCTCTCCCGTATCATCGACAACTCCGTCATCGCCCTCGAGAACATCTACCGGCACCTGGAAATGGGAGCGTCTCCCGAAGTGGCCGCGGAGGAGGGTGGGAAGGAAGTCACGCTCGCCGTGCTGGCGGCCACACTCACCACCATCGTCGTCTTTTTCCCGGTGACGTTTCTGTATGGCGTCAGCAAGTTCCTGTTCTCGGCGCTGGCGCTGGCCGTCGCCATCTCGCTGTTCGCCTCCTATTTCGTGGCGATGACCGTCATCCCGCTGTTCTGCGCGCGGTTCCTGCATGCCGGCCACGGAGCCGCCGTGTCGGCCGGGGCGCGCTTCAACGCCTGGTTCAACCGGCAATTCACCCGCCTGCTTGACTTCTACGAAGTCTGGGTACGGCGGGCGCTGGTCCGGCCGGGCTTGACGGTGGCGGTACTTTCCCTGGCATTCGTCGCTAGCCTCGCCATCTACCCCTTCGTCGGACTGGCCTTCTTTCCGCGCACCGACGCCGGCCAGTTCACCATCAGCCTGAAGGTTCCTACCGGAACGCGCATCGAGCTTACCGACCAGTATGTAGCGCGGGTTGAGAACCTGATCCGCCGCGAGGTTACCCCCGGCGACATGGACATGATCGTCTCGAACATCGGCGTGGTCCCGGACTTCTCGGCGCTGTACACCACCAACGCCGGGCCGTACACCGCCGTCATCCAGGTGGCCCTCAAGGACTCGCACAAGATCGGCAGCTTCGAGTACATGGACCGTATCCGCCGCCAGATCGCGAGCCAGTATCCGGAGCTCCGCACGTTCTTCAGCAGCGGCTCGATGGTGGACGCGATCCTCAACTCCGGCATGCCCGCGCCCATCGACGTTCAGGTGTCGAGCAGCGGCCTGCACCGCGCCTACAACGTGGCGCAGGACCTGGCTTCCCGCATCCGCAAGCTGGATGGCGTCGGTGAAGTGTACGTGCCGCAGGACATGAATTACCCCGCGGTGCGCCTGGATGTGGACCGCGTCCACGCCGCCGAGCTGGGCCTGAGCCCCAAGGACATCGTGGACAACGTCATCACCGCCCTGAATTCGAACACCATGATCGCGCCCAACTATTGGGTGGATCACAAGACCGGGAACGATTACTTCCTGACCGTCCAATACTACGAGCACGGCCAGCAATCCATTCACAACACGATCGACCTGAAGAACATTCCCCTGCGCGCGCCCAACCTGACCCAGCCGACGACGCTCGACTCGGTGGTCAAGCTGGTAAGCACCCAGACCGCCACCGAGGTGGATCACTACCAGGTGCAGCGTGTGGCCGATGTCTACGTGACTCCGGCCGGCGAGGACCTGGGCAAGATCGCCTCGCACATCGACAAGCTGATTGCCGGGACCAGCCTTCCGCCCAACGTGCGCATCGATCTGCGCGGCATGGTCAACGGCATGCGCGAGTCGTTCCGCAGCTTCGCCATCGGGCTGTCGCTCGCGGGTGTGCTGCTGTACCTGATCCTGGTGGCGCAGTTCCGGTCCTTCAAAGATCCGCTGCTCATCATGCTGGCGATTCCGATGGGGTTCATCGGCGTGCTGATCATACTGCCGCTGACGCACACCACGCTGAACGTGATGTCGCTGATGGGCGTCCTGATGCTCGTGGGCATCGCCGCTTCGAACAGCATCCTGATTGTCGAGTTTGCGCACCGGCTGGAGGAGCAGGCCCGCTCCGCGCAGGACGCCATCGTCACCTCCTGCCGCGTGCGTCTGCGCCCGATTCTGATGACTTCGCTGGCCACCATTTTTGGCTTGCTGCCGATGGCGCTGAAGCTTGGAACCGGCAGCGAGCAGTATGCGCCGCTGGCGCGTGCCATCATCGGCGGACTCACGGTTTCGGTCCTCCTGACCGTCTTTATCGTGCCCGCCGCCTATGCGATGGTGTACCGCAGTAGCCCGGAGATCCCGAGAGTATGAGGCCATCCAACCAACGCCGCCTGCCGGCTTCAGCCGGCGGACGTCGAACTGAAGTTCGCCGCGGCACGCTGAAGCGTGCGCCGCAAGCCGCCATTGTCGTAGCCCTGATCGCAATTGCCCAACTCGCTTTCGCCCAAGCCCCGCCGGCGAAGCTTACCCTCAAGGATGCCGAAGCCCTGGCCCTGAAGAACCATCCGCGCGTGCTCGCCGCGGCAAACGAAGTCGCCGCCGCCGGCCAACAGGTGACCGAAGCCCGTTCGGCTTACTATCCCAACCTCTCCGCCGATATCACCGCTTCCCAGGCCAGTCACCTCTCGCGCATCGGCGCCGGCGCGCTCACCGATTCGCGCCTGTTCAACCGCTTTGGGCAGGGGATCGTGCTCTCGCAGCTCGTCACCGACGCGGGCCGCACTCCCAATTTGGTCGCCAGCTCCCGCCTGCACGCGCAGGCCAGCGCACAGGACTACCAGCGCAGCCGCTTCGACGTGCTGATGGCGGTCAACCGCAGTTACTTCGACTATTTGCACGCCCAGGCGCTGGTCAAAGTCGCGGACCAGACCGTCGCCGCGCGGCAGCTTCTGCTGGATCAGGTGAGCGCGCTGGCCAAGAACAATCTCAAATCGCAGCTTGACGTCAGCTTCACCGAAGTCAACGTATCGGAGGCCAAGCTGCTGTTGATTCGGGCACAGGACAGCGTCGGGACCGCAGCCGCGGAATTGATGCGCGCACTCGGCTCCGACCAGCCCGTCACCTACGATCTCGTCGACGAGCCCTTGCCGCCGAGCCCGTCGCAGAACGCCGATGAACTGGTCACGCAGGCGCTGGCCAACCGGCCCGAGCTCGCCAGCCTGCGCCTGTCCCGCCAAGCGGCCTACAAGTTCGCAGCCGCCGAGAAGGACCTCTCCCGTCCCACCGTCAGCCTTCTGGCCGTGGCCGGGTTCCTTCCTTTCATCAACCAGTCCTCCACCACGACGCCGATCCCCAATGAGTACGAAGGCGCGGCGGTGGACGTCGAGTTCCCGATCTTTAACGGCCATCTTTTCTCCGCCCGCCGCGAGGCGGCCCACCAGCGCGCGCTGCAATCCGACCAGATGCTGCGGGATGAGCAGGAGCGCGTGGTGCGCGATGTCCGCTCCGCCTGGGCCAGCGCATCGACCGCCTACCAGCGCATGGATGTCACCGCACAGTTTCTGCGGCAGGCCGCGCTCGCCCTCAACCTGGCCCAGGGACGCTACAACCTCGGCTTGGCTTCGATCGTCGAGTTGACCCAGTCGCAATTGAACGTCACCCAGGCGGAAGTCGAGAACCTTAGCGCCAAGTACGACTATCAGATACAGTATGCGGCGCTGCAGTATGCGGTCGGTCTTCTGCGGTAACGAAGTGCGACCGCGGGTTTCGCCGGGCATCGGGATCATCCGCGGACCGGGGACTGGACCGAATTTCGCAGCCTTGGCGGAATTCGCGCCCGTCCCAAGGTTTGCCTTCTGGACAATCATGCGGCCCGCGATTTGCGCCGCGCCGCGCTAGGGAAGGCTAACGGGCCGCTGCGCCGCGATATACCATCGGAGCAGTATAGGCTTCGTGGGCAGAGCGGGCTACGATCAAGGGGCAGATGGGCAGAATTCTCCTACTGGGATTCCTGGTGACGGTGGCGGGCGCGCCCGAAAGCGCGTTCGGCTCCGGGCATCTGCGCGCCGATTCGAACCTGGTTCTGATCGGCGCGACGGTGGTCGACGGCTCCGATCACTTCGTTCCAGACCTCCGGAAGACCGACTTCCGCCTCTTCGAAGGCGGAGTCTTGCAGCAGATCGCCACCCTCTCGACCGAAGAGGCGCCCATTTCGGCCGTGATCGTATTCGACGCCAGCGGCAGCATGCGGCGCTCGATTCCTATGGCGGAGCAAGCGCTGCGGGCCTTTCTGGACACGGCTAATCCCGCGGACGAGTTTTCCGTCGTCACGGTGCGGAGCCATCCGGATCTCGCCCTGCCCTTCGTGCGCGATCCCGAAGATCTGCTCCGGACTGTGGCCGGAATCGGGGGAGACGGGCAGACCGCCCTCGTGGATGCCGTATACATGGCTGCCGGCTACGTGCGGAACGGGCGCAATCCGAGAAAGGCCCTGCTGGTCATTTCCGACGGAGAAGACAACCACAGCCGGTACACGGAGAGCGAGTTGCTCGATGCGCTTCGCGAAACGGATGTCACCTTGTACTCGATCGGAGTGAACATTCGCCCCGCCCCGTATCAACCCGAGGAGCCAGCGCAGCGGACGGGCGCCGACATCCTATCGGAGATTGCCGAAGCCACAGGCGGCAGGTACTTCGAAGCTTGGTCTCCCAAAGAGCTGCCCGGCATCATGGGCAAGATCGACATCCGGCGGCAGTACGTGCTGGGCTATTCGCCGGCGCCGCTCAAGCCCGACGGCAGGTATCACCGTGTCGACCTCAGGCTGGCCGGCCAGGCCCGCGCGCGCCATCTGCACGCCTTCGCCCGCCCCGGTTATTACGCGCCCTTGCTGCAGGCGGCGCGGTAGGAGCCCCTACTCAAACCGCAGGGCGCGTATAGGTATCCACGCTCGCAGCCCGTCGCGCGGGAATCGAGTTCGCTAGCGCGCCCACCGACACCACCAGCGCGGCCACCGCTCCGTAGGTCGCAAAATCGCGCCCGCTCACGCCGAACAGCATCGACTCCAGCACGTTCGCGACGGCCATCGAAGCGGCCAGTCCCACTGCCAGTCCGATGGCCACCACCACCATGCCGCTCGCCAGCACGCGCAGCATGACGTCGCGCGGCCGCGCCCCCAGCGCGATGCGGATCCCGATCTCGCGCGTGCGGCGGCTCACCGCGAACGACACGACTCCGTAGATTCCAGCCACCGCCAGCAGAATCGCCACCGCGGCAAAAGCTCCGAAGAGCCACGAGCAGGCGCGGCGCGTCCACAGGGAGCGGTTCAGCCATTCCGTCATGGTCCGCACCTGGAACATGGCCAAGCCGGGATCCACCTGGCGGATCGTCTCGCGCACCGGCGCAACCAGGCCGCTCGCGTCCACGGAACTCCGCAGCACCAGCGCCAGCCCGGAGCGCGGGTTCAGCGTGAACGGCATGAAGACCTCCGGCCGCATTTCCACATCGAGGCCGTAGTGCCTGGTGTCGCGCGACAGACCGGCCACCTGCATCCACGGCGTCTCGTGCTCGGACGCGTAGCGGATGCGCTTGCCCACGGGATTCTGGCCGGGCCAGAACCGCTTGGCGAAGGTTTCGTTCACAATCGCCACCTGCGGCGCGTGGGGCGCGACGTCCTGGTCCGTAAACCAGCGTCCCTTCACCAGCGTCATGCCCATGGTCTCGAAGTAACCCGGCAACGTGACGACAGTGAGGATCACCGGATTCTGTTCATTGCGTCCGAGCGGCGGCGCGCCCTCCGCCAGAAAGAAATTGCCCTCGTGTCCGCCGGCCAGCGGGATGAGGGTCGCGCCGGAAACCGCCGTGACGCCAGGCAGAGTCTTCAATCGGGCGGCCAGATCGCGATAGGCTGCGAGCTGCTGCTCCGCCTTAGGATACTTTGCCTCCGGCAGCTCGAGCCGCCACGTCATCACGTGGTCCGTCCGGATTCCGGGATCGACGTGCAGCACCTTGCGGAATGCCTGGATCAGCAGTCCGGAGGAGACCAGCAGAATACACGCCAGCGCGATTTCACAGACCACGAGGCCGCTCAGAATCCTGTGCCTGCCGCGTGACATCGATGATCGCGATGCCTCCTGCAGACAGCTCAGCGCGTCCACCGATGCGGCTTGCAGCGCCGGGGCCAGTCCGAACAGCACGGCCGCCGCGCCGGTCACGAGAATTGAGAAGACCGCGAAACGCGCGTCCCATCCGAACCCTATCCAGCGCGGGATGTCGTCGGGCATCAGCGATACCATCCCGGCCAGACACGCCTTGCCGCCGAGGACGCCAACCGCGCCGCCCAGAACCGCGATCGCCAGGCTCTCCGTCAGAAGCTGCCTGACGATTCTGAAACGCGACGCGCCCACCGCGGCTCGAATCGCGATCTCCCGCGACCTAGCTTCGCCGCGCACCATCATCAGGCCGGCGATATTCACGCAGGCGATCAGCAGGACCACGCCCACCGCTCCGAGCAGAATGTCGGTCACGCTCTTGAAATCGCCGAGATAGCGATCGCGCAGCGGGATCACGGTGGGGAACGTGAGTGCGTTCACGTACGCCTTGACGCTCTGGATCATTCCCTTGTGGACCCGCATCAGGTCGGCCTTCCCCTGTTCTATGGAGACGCCGCGCTTGAGGCGGCCGATGCCGGCCAGGTAATAGCTGCCGCTTTGATTGGGATCGGCCGCAAGCGGCATCCACGCCTCCGCCTCGGGCGGCAGCACGGCCTCGCGCGGCAGAACACCGATCACCGTATAGGGCTGCTCATCGAACTTCACGATGCGGCCGGAAACGTTCGGGTCGCCATGAAACAGGCTTCGCCAAAGGTCGTACCCCAGCAGGACAACCTTCGCGCCGCCGGGCCGATCCTCTTCCGGAAAGAAGTTGCGGCCGAGCGCCGGCTTCAATCCGAGCACGTCGAGGAAGCTCGTGGGTCACCTGCCGCGGTCTGGACGCGCCGCGTCAGGCCCGAACTGTCCGAGAGGTTGGCGCCGCCCCTCGAAAAGAACGCCATGCCGTCGAAGGCGGAGTTCCCCTTGGTCCAGGTCATATAGTCGGGGTTGCAGACGCTCACCTGGGTGAGGTTCCACTTGGGCGCGGCCTCGTTCAAATCCACCAGACGGTCCGCGGCGGGGAAGGGAAGCGGGCGCAGAAAAAACCCGTTGAAGATGCTGAATATCGCGGTGGTGCCGGCGACTCCGAGCGCGAGCATCAGAACCACCGTCAGACTGAATGCGGGATTGGTGCGGATGGCTCGGACCGCCACCTTCAGGTCGTGCCAGACGCCACCGAGCGGGCCGGATCCTCCGCTGGCGCCCAGGCCGAGAGGCTCGACCGCCGCGGGCTGGCGGGCGTTGCGCAAGCCCTCCAGCAGATCGCTGCCTTCCAGCTCCTCCATCATCGAGCGGAAGGCCCGGTCTTCCGCGACGCCCCCGGCGATCATCTCGGCGTAGCGGTCTCCCAGGTGTTGCGACAGCTCTTCGACGATCTCGGCTTCGCGAGCGCCGTCCAGGTTCAAACCGCGCAGCCGCCCGCGGATGGCATCGTTCCAATCAGGCATACTCGTCCCCCGTGATTCTCCTGATCGCGTCTACAAACGCCTCCCACCCCGCGCGCCGCGCCGCCAGCACCTTCTTGCCCGCCGAAGTGAGGCGATAGTATCGCCGCCTTCTCTGCCCGGCTTTCTCGACCCACCGCCCTTGGATCAGGTCCCGCCCTTCGAGGCGGTAGAGAAGCGGGTAGAGCGAAGCGACCCGGAAGCTCACGGCTCCGTTCGAGCGCGACTCGATCGGTTTGCCAGCTGATCCACGAGGCTGAAAATCGCGGTATTGACGCCGATCCCCAGCGCCAGCGAAGCGACGGCAATGGCCGTGAACCCTGGATTGCCACGCAGGGATCGCAGCGCGTAGCGAAGGTCGGCCATCGTCCAATGATAGCGCAGAATCAGGCCCAGCACCGAACCGCGACCGTCAGGGAGCGGACGCCATCGGGACGGCGGGTTTCCGCCGACTCACCCTTGTCGCCCGGCGACGGTGCCGAAATAGGCCGCGACCGTCCAAAACATTGCTGGCCGCTGATGAACGCCGATAAACGCCGATGGAAAACAAATGAGTTGTCGGCGTTCATCTCCGTTCATCGGCGGCCCGATTGTCTTCCTGGACTTCTTCAGCAGCGTGTCTGGGGCGCGGAACAGGATGGGCCGTTCGCCAAGCGAAGCTGAAAGCTGACAGCTGAGCGCTGAAAGCTGCTGCCGGCGTCCTACGCCGGCAGCCTGCTCTCGCCCATCAGGTACCGGTCGATCCCGTGCGCCGCGTTGCGGCCTTCGCTGATCGCCCACACCACCAGCGATTGCCCGCGCCGCATGTCGCCCGCCGAGAACACGCCCGGCACCGAGGTCATGTAGTTCTCGTCCGCCGCCACGTTGCCGCGCGCGTCGAGCGCCACGCCCAGCTGCTCAATCATGCCGCTCTTCTCCGGACCCGTGAAGCCCATCGCCAGCAGCACCAGGTCCACGTCGATGGTGAACTCGCGTGCCCGTCGAGCGCCTCGAACTTCGGCGGCGGGCCCACGTGGATCGCCGTGCAGCTTCTCCACGTTGCCCTGCTCGTCGCCGGTGAACCGCGTCGTCGCCACCGCCCACTCGCGCTGCCCGCCCTCTTCGTGCGCGCTCTCGATGCGAAGCTGCAGCGGCCACAGCGGCCACGGCGTCGACGGCGAGCGCTCGTCCGGCGGCAGCGGCATGATCTCGAATTGACTGATGGAGGCGGCCTTCTGCCGGTGGCACGTGCCCAGGCAGTCGGCACCCGTATCGCCGCCGCCGATGATGACCACGCGCTTGCCCCGCGCCAGCATCGAAGCCTTCCCGTTGATCCGCTCCCCCGCGCACAGGCGGTTCTGCAGCGGCAGAAAATCCATCGCGAAGTGAATGCCCTTCAGCTCGCGGCCCGGCACCTTCAAGTCGCGCGGATGCTCGGCGCCGCCCGCCAGCAGGATGACGTCGAAGTCCTTGCGCAGGTCCTCCACCGGAACGTTCTTGCCCACGTGGGCGCTGGTCTGGAACGCGATGCCTTCGGCGATGAGTTGCTCCAGGCGCCGGTCCAGAATGCGCTTCTCCATCTTGAAATCGGGGATGCCGTAACGCAGCAGGCCGCCGACGCGGTCCGCCTTCTCGAACACCGTCACGGCGTGGCCGGCGCGGTTGAGCTGCTGCGCCGCGGCCAGACCCGCCGGCCCCGAGCCGATCACCGCCACGCGCTTGCCAGTGCGGGTTTTCGGAGGCTCGGGCCGAATCCAGCCTTCCTTGAACGCGTGCTCGATAATGGTCTTCTCGATCTGCTTGATCGTCACCGGCGGCTCGTTGATCCCCAGCACGCACGACGCCTCGCAAGGCGCGGGACAGATGCGGCCGGTGAACTCCGGGAAATTGTTGGTCGCGTGCAGAGCGCGAATCGCCTGCTGCCAGCGGTCGCGGTACACCAGGTCGTTCCAGTCCGGAATGACGTTATTGAGAGGACACCCGTTGTGGCAGAACGGCACGCCGCAATCCATGCAGCGCGCGCCCTGCGTCTTCAGCTTCTCCTCGGGAAAATCCTCGTAGACCTCGAAGAAGTCGTTGACCCGCTCGGAGACCGGCCGCCGCGTGGGAACCTCGCGCTTGAATTCCAGAAAACCGGTTGGCTTACCCACGGACCACCTCCTGCGCCACCGGCTCCGCGGAAGGAGGCGGCAGAGCCGGCGCCCGCTCGGCCTCTCGCGTAACGCCCAGCACGCGCTTGTACTCCTGCGGGAAGACCTTGACGAATTTCGGCAGCAGCGCGTCCCAGTTCTCCAGTATCCACTTCGCCCGCGGGCTGCCCGTCAGGTTCAGGTGCCGCAAAATCAGCTCGCCGAGCTTGCGGACATCCGCCGGATCCACCACCGGATCCAGATCCACGCTGGCACGATTGCAGCGCGCCCGCGCAAACTCGCCCGTCTCGTCCAGCACGTATGCGATTCCGCCGTTCATTCCGGCGGCGAAGTTGCGCCCGGTCCGGCCGAGCACCACCACCAGGCCGTTGGTCATGTACTCGCAGCCGTGATCGCCCACCGATTCCACCACCGCCGTCGCGCCGGAATTGCGGACCGCGAACCGCTCCCCAGCCATGCCGTTGAAGAACGCCTCGCCGCTGGTGGCGCCGTAAAGCACCACGTTGCCCACCAGCATGTTCTCCTCGGCCACGAAGGTCGAAGCCCGCGGCGGGTAGATGATGATGCGCCCGCCCGAGAGGCCCTTGCCCACGTAATCGTTCGCAGTCGCCCTCGAGCGTGAGCGTCACGCCTTTGGCCAGAAACGCGCCGAAGCTCTGCCCCGCCGAGCCGGTGAACTGGAACTTGATGGTGTCGTCCGGCAGGCCCGCGGAGCCGTAGCGCTCGCGCCACCTCGCCGCTCAGCATCGCGCCCACCGTGCGGTGGACGTTGCGGATGGGCATCTTGAACTCCACCGGCTCGCCGCCCTCGAGCGCCTCCGCAGCGTGGTCGATAAGTTTGTAGTCGAGCGCGCGATCCAGGCCGTGGTCCTGTGTGGTGATGCAGCGCCGCGCCACGCGGCCCGGCACCGGCGGGCTGTAAAGGATCTGCGTGAAATCGAGACCGCGGGCCTTCCAGTGCTCCACCGCGTCCTTCATCTCCAGCGAATCCACCCGGCCGACCGCCTCGCTCAGCGTGCGCAGGCCGAGCTTCGCCAGCAATTCCCGCACTTCCTCGGCCACGAAGAAGAAGTAGCGAATGACGTGCTCCGGCGCGCCCGCGAATTTCTTTCGCAACTCCGGATGCTGCGTCGCGATGCCCACCGGGCACACGTTCAGGTGGCACTTGCGCATCATGATGCAGCCCAGCGCGACCAGCGGCGCGGTGGCGAAACCGAACTCCTCCGCCCCCAGCAGCGCGCCGATCATCACGTCGCGGCCGGTTTGCAGCTTGCCGTCAACCTGCACGCGTATGCGGCTGCGCAGGTCGTTCATCACCAGCACCTGCTGCGTCTCCGAAAGCCCCAGCTCCCAGGGGATGCCCGAGTGCCGTATGGCGGTGATGCGGCGAAGCGCCCGTGCCGCCGTCGTGGCCGCTGATCAGAACCATGTCCGAGTGCGCCTTCGCAACGCCCGCCGCGACGATCCCCACGCCCACCTCGGCCACCAGCTTCACCGAGATCTGCGCGCGAGGATTGACGTTCTTCAAGTCGTAGATGAGCTGCGCCAGGTCCTCGATCGAATAGATATCGTGGTGCGGCGGCGGCGAGATGAGCCCCACGCCCGGCGATGGAATGCCGGATGCGAGCCACCGTCTCGTCCACCTTGTGTCCCGGAAGCTGCCCGCCCTCGCCGGGCTTGGCGCCCTGCGCGACTTTGATCTGCAACTCGTCCGCGTTCACCAGGTAGTTCGCGGTCACGCCGAAACGGCCCGAGGCCACCTGCTTGATGGCGCTGCGCCGGTTGTCCTTGAAGCGTTCCTCGTCTTCCCCGCCCTCGCCCGTGTTCGACCGCCCGCCGATCCGGTTCATGGCGATGGCCAGCGTCTCGTGCGCTTCCTTCGAGATCGACCCGAAAGACATCGCGCCCGTGGTGAACCGCTTCACGATCTCGCTCGCCGGCTCCACCTCTTCGAGCGGAACCGGCTCGCCGGCTGAAGCGGAAGTTCATCAGCCCGCGCAGCGTACACAGGTGCCGCGCCTGGTCATTGACCGCCGCCGCGAATTCCTTGTACGTCTCGTAGCTGTCGCCCCGCACCGAGTGCTGCAGCTTGCTAATGGTGAGCGGGTTGAACATATGATACTCGCCGTTGGCCCGGTACTGTATGTTGCCGCCGGTTTCAAGCTCGTTATCGGATTCCGTCAGAGGGCGGAACGCGAAATCGTGTTTGATCTTGGCCTCGCGCGCGATCACGTCAAGGCCGATGCCTTCAACCCGCGACGCCGTCCCCGTGAAATACTTCTCCACCACCGACTTGTTCAGCCCGATCGCCTCGAAAATCTGCGCGCCGCGGTAGCTCTGCAGCGTCGAGATGCCCATCTTCGAGAAGACTTTCAGCAGGCCCTTGTTGATGGACTTCTTGTAGTTCTTCAGCGCCGCTTCGAACGTCACCCCGTCCGCGAACATCCCGCGGTGGTGAATGTCCTCCAGCGTCTCTATGGCCAGATAGGGATTGATCGCACTCGCGCCGTAGCCGATAAGCAACGCGAAGTGCATCACCTCCCGCGGCTCGCCCGATTCGACGATCAGCGCCACCTGCGTGCGCGACTTCTCGCGGACCAGGTGGTTGTGTACCGCCGTCAACGCCAGCAGGCTGGGAATCGCGGCATATTCGTCGTCCACCCCGCGGTCGGAAAGAATCAGCAGCGTGTAGCCGCTCTTGATGGCCAGCGACGCGCGGCGGCAGAGACCGTCCAGCGCACGCTCCAGTTCCTTCTCGCCCCCATCGACGCGGAACAGCGTCGGCAGCGTGGTGGCCAGGAAGTCGCCCCACGAGACCCGGCGCAGTTTCTCCAGATCGTAGTTGGTAAGGATCGGATGCTCGAGCTTCAGCGTGTGGCAGTGCTGCGGCGTCTCATCCAGGATGTTGCGCTCCGTGCCGATGAAGCTCGCGAGCGACATCACCAGCTCCTCGCGGATCGGGTCGATCGGCGGATTCGTGACCTGCGCGAAAAGCTGCTTGAAGTAGTTGAACAGCGGTTGCGGCTTGTCGGAAAGGCACGCTAGCGGCGTGTCGCAGCCCATCGAGCCTACCGGTTCCTGCCCCTGCACCGCCATCGGCCCGAGCATGAATTTCAAATCCTCGTCCGTGTATCCGAAGGCGCGTTGCCGCTGAAGGATGGAATCCAGATCCGTCGGATGCCAGCGCGGCGGATCGGGCAGCATGTCCAGCGTGACCTGGTTTTCCTTGATCCACTTCGCGTAAGGGCGGCGGTCGGCGAGCGTGCGCTTCAGTTCCTCGTCCGGAATCACCCGGCCCGCCACGGTGTCGACCAGGAACATCTGCCCCGGCTGCAGGCGGCCCTTAAACGCAACCTCTTCGGGCTTCACCGGAAGCACGCCGGTCTCGGAGGCCAGAATGGCGGTGCCGTCGTGCGTGATCCAGTAAGCGCCCCGGCCGCAGGCCGTTGCGGTCCAGCGTGGCGCCGATCACGCGCCCGTCGGTGAAGGCGATGGCGGCCGGCCCGTCCCAGGGCTCCATCAGCGAGGCGTGGTATTCGTAGAACGCGCGCTTCTCGTCCGACATCGCCGGATCGCCGCCCCAGGCTTCCGGAATCAGCATGCCCAGCACGTGCGGCAGGCTGCGGCCCGAGAGCGCGCAGCAACTCGACGGCGTTATCGATCATCGCCGAGTCGCTCCCGCCCGGCGTGCAGATCGGGAACGTCTTCTTGATGTCGTCCCCGAAAAGCGGCGACGACAGAATCGACTGCCGCGCGTACATCCAGTTCACATTCCCGCGCAGCGTGTTGATCTCCCCGTTGTGGCACAGGTAGCGGAACGGGTGCGCCAGTTGCCAGGTGGGAAACGTGTTGGTCGAGAAGCGCTGATGCACCAGGCACAGCGCGCTGATGACCGTGGGGTCCGAGAGCTCTTTGTAGAACTTGCGCGATCTGCGGAGCCAGCAGCAGGCCCTTGTAGACGATGGTGCGCGCCGAAAGCGACGGAAGGTAGAAGAAGTCTTTGTCGTGCAGGGCGGTGGTGGCGATCTCGGCTTCCGCGCGCTTGCGGATGACGTACAGCTTCCGCTCGAGCGCGTCCTCGTCCATCCCCATCGCGCCGCGGATGAAAACCTGCTCGATGTAAGGCTGCGAAACGCGCGCGATGCGGCCGATCGCATCCGCATCGATGGGCGTGTCGCGCCAGCCCAGCACCGTGAGCCCCTCTTCGCGCACGATGCGCTCGACGATGCCCTCGCAAATCAGGCGCTCGTGCCGCTCTACCGGCAGAAAGACCATGCCCACGCCGTACTCGCCCGGGTTCGGAAGGGTGAAGCCGATCCCGGCGCACTCGCGGGCGAAGAACTCGTGCGGGATCTGAATCAGAACGCCCGCGCCGTCTCCGGTCTCCGGATCGCAGCCGCATGCGCCGCGATGCAGCAGGTTCAGCAGGATCTGTATGCCCTTGAGAATGATCTCGTGAGACTTCTCGCCCTTGATGTTGACCACGAACCCGATCCCGCACGCGTCACGTTCCAGGCTCGGATCGTACAGGCCCTGTGCTTCGGGTAAACCTCGGGATAGACTATCGTCTTTCATCGATGCCTTCCGTTCCACAACGTTGGGATATGCCCCGGACTTGCCGGGCAATCGAACTGTCTATGCCAGCCGGGCGCAGCATGGAGCCCGTGGTTTGCGTGCCGGGCAACTCGTGCCGGGTAGGGCGTGATTCACTCGGCGGTCGTGAGCCTGTTATGCTACTCCACCACCCCATACGAGAGTGGTGTTTCGACTAGAATAGCTCACTTCCATAATATTAGTCAATCGAAAACATTATGCTTGACTAAATAACCTAACCTTATGTTATGCTGTTGGCTGGGGGGACGCACCGGTCGCCCACCAGCTTGGCCCCGTGGCGCAGACTCTTAGTCTGCAGCGTCGAGACTCATCTCGACGCCAAAACCAGCCTCGACATGAGTGTCCAGCCCCCCAGCACCGAACCGCGACCGTAAGGGAGCGGACCGGCGTTACCGAACCGCGACCGCAAGGCAGCGGACCGGCGTTACCGAACCGCGACCGCAAGGCAGCGGACCGGCGTTACCGAACCGCGACCGCAAGGCAGCGGACCGGCCTTACCGAACCGCGACCGCAAGGGAGCGGGCCGGCCTTACCGAACCGCGACCGCAAGGGAGCGGGCCGGCGTTATCGAACCGCGACCGTAAGGGAGCGGACCGGCGTTATCGAACCGCGACCGTAAGGGAGCGGACCGGGCTTACCGAACCGCGACCGTAAGGAGCGGACCGGCGTTACCGAACCGCGACCGTAAGGGAGCGGACATTGGAGTCAACCGCATGTCTTTTGAGCACTTGCTCCTCTTTCGCGACATCGTACAGGAGCGAAGCGTCAGTCGGGGCGCCGCCCTCAACGGCGTGAGCCAGCCGGCCGCCAGCCAGCACCTGCGCGAACTGGAGGACCGCATGGGCGTGAGCATGCTCGACCGCTCCACCCGGCCCTTCACCCTCACCCCCCCCGGCAAGCTCTATTTCCAGATGTGCCGCGACGTTCTCCAGCGCTACGAGGAGTTTCAGGTCGCCCTGGAGAGCCTCAAAGCCGAAGTGGAAGGAACGGTGCGCATCGCGTCCATCTACTCGGTTGGAATCTCCGAGATGTCGCGCCTCAAAGAGGAGTTCTCCCGCCGCTTCCCCCAGGCCGCGCTCGAAGTGGAATACCTGCGGCCCGACAAAGTCTACGATGCGGTGCTGGCGGACCGCGCGGATCTGGGCTTCGTCAGCTACCCGCAAGCCAGCCGCCTGCTCGACGTCATCCCCTTCCGCGCCGAGGAGATGGCCGTGGCCGCCGCACCGTCCCACCCCCTGGCCCACCGCATGCTCGTGAAACTGGCCGATCTCGAAGGCTGCGATTTCATCGCCTTTGACGAGGACCTGCCGATCCGCCAGGGCATCGACCGGTTCCTCCGCGAACACGGCGTCGCCGTCAACGTCGCCATGCACTTCGACAACCTCCAGATGATCAAGGAGGCCGTGGCCCTCGGTTCCGGAATCAGCATCCTGCCGGTGCGCCCGTTGCGGGCCGAGATCGAACGCGGACGGCTGGTGGCGATCCCCATCGACGCCGAGCTGCTTCGCCCCATCGGCATCATCCGCCGCCGCCGCAAGAAGCTTCACCGTGCCGGGCAGTGCTTTCTGGAGCTGCTCAAGCTCCAACCGGGACCGGCCGAACCGGTGGCGACCCAGTGACATCCTGGCAGCCCAGCACCGAACCGCGAACGTGCGTGAGCGGACGTGAGAATCCAACCCACTTGCGCCCACTCCCAAAAAGAGCGAACCTGAATCACTTGCCCTATTGCGTAGAACAAGAGGTGCAAACCGACGCCGTGCCTACAGGCGCCTTGGCCGGCGGGCCGTGCCCAGCCTGCTCGAGCCCGGACGTCCGCGTGCTCTTCGACGCGCGCGACCGGCTGTACCGTACCGCAACGGATCGGTACCGCATCATCGAATGCGCCAGGTGCCGTCTGATTCGCCTGGACCCGTGCCCCCAGGGGCCGGTCTCGCTCGATCATCCCACCCGCTGGCCCACCGGAGACTCCGCCGCTGACCGCTTCGAGCGGTGCTACCGCCGCTTCCTGTTCACCGATCACGCCGGCTTCATCCTGCGCGCCATCGACGAGGCGGGCGACGGCGGTCCGGTCCTGGACCTCAGCCCGGAAGGCGGATTGCTCCGCACCATCCTGATGGAGCACGGCCTACCCGTGATCGGTTTGGACCACTCGGACCAGGCGGCTGCCGCCAACCGTGAGGCCCACGGCACAACCTCGGTGCGCGCCGACCTTCTGGCGGTGCCTCTGGCCCCAGCCAGTTGCCGCGCTATCACCATGCTGCAGGTACTCGAGCACCTGGACAGTCCCGTTGCTTCTATCGAAGCCGCGCACGCACTGCTGCGCCCGGGAGGCCGCCTCATCCTGCAAGCTCCCAACGCTGCCTGCTGGGAGTTCCTGCTGCTCGGGGAAAACTGGAGCGGCCTGGACGTCCCCCGCCATCGCATCGACTTCCGCGCCTCCGATCTCGAGGCGCTGCTGCAGGCGGCCGGCTTTGAGGTGCTGAGGCGGAAGCATTTCTCGCTCCGCGACAGCCCGGCCGGTCTGGCCATGAGCCTGGCCCCCTGCCTCGCTCCCGTGGTGCGGCGGGCGCGCGGTACGCAGGAAGGGCCCGCCACGAAACTGGTCAAGCACTTGCTCTGGTGCGGTCTTATGGTGGCTGCCTTGCCGTTCACCGTCCTCGAGGCCGCCTGCCGCGCCGGGTCAACCGTGATGATCGAGGCGCGCAAGAAAGCATGAGTGACCGGCATCCCTGCCCAACTCACCACTCTCTCCCCTGTCTCGGACCTTCGTGGGGCAGGCGTCCACGCCTGCAGCGGGTCTCCAGACCCGCCGTAGCTTTCTTGCTAGTAGTTCCCTTTGTTGCCTCCGCCGCCGCCCCGCCCGCCTTCAGCGGCGCCGCCGCCCTCGAGTTCACCCGCAAGGCCGTTTCCTTCGGTCCGCGCCCGGCTGGCTCGGAGGCCAACCGGAAGGTGCAGGCCCTCATCCATGCCGAACTGAAACCATTGGGCTGCGAGGTCATAGACGACCCGTTCCGGGCCTCCACGCCCCTCGGTCCCATCCAAATGCGGAACATCGTCGCCCATTTCCGCGGCTCCTCCGGCGGCCAGATCGTAGCCATCACCGGCCACTACGACACCAAGTCGATTCCCGGGACCTACTTCCTGGGCGCCAATGACGGCGGCTCCTCCACCGGCTTCCTGCTCGAGTTGGCGCGGGTGCTGAGCCGCCTGCCGCACAAGAACGACATCTACCTGGTCTGGCTCGATGGCGAAGAGGCGATCGCCTCGTGGTCCGATACGGATAGCACCTACGGCAGCCGTCAACTAGCCACCAAGTGGGCCATCGACGGGACGCTCTTGAGGATCAAGGCGCTCATCAACGTAGACATGATTGGCGACCGGGATCTCACCCTGGTCAACGACCAGGGCTCCACGGAGTGGCTGCGCCGCCTGGTCTGGGAGACCGCCGGCCAGCTCGGCCTGAGCAAGTACTTCTCCACGGCTCCCGGCTCGCTCGAAGACGACCACGTACCGTTCATTAACGCGGGCGTGAGCGCGCTCGATCTGATCGACTTCGATTACGGCCCCCAAAACTCCTGGTGGCACACCGACCGCGACACCATGGATAAGCTCAGCGCCGCCAGCCTCCAAGTGGTTGGCGACGTGGTGCTCGCCGCCATCCGCCGCCTGGAACCGTAGCTTCCCCAGCCTCCTAACCTACTTTCTTTCCACCCATCCGTGTTCATCCGTGGCCAATAATGCCTTGGAAGTTGCCCGCCCCCAATCCCCCGCAACTTCCGCCCCCCACTTTTCATCAAATCTAAAGACGCTCAGAGGAGTAATCAAGGATGCCCCATAAAATAGAAGCCAAAAAATTCGACACCATCATGAAGGATCTGGACGGCATCTCCGCCCGGACCATGACAGAGCACTACAAGCTCTATCAAGGCTACGTCAACAAATACAACGAGGTCATGGGTAAGCTGGCAGCGGCCGACCGTGCCTCGGCCAATCAGACCTTCAGCGATATCCGCTCCCTCAAGGTCGATCTCACCTTCGCCATCGGCGGCGTCAAAAACCATGAACTCTACTTCGGCCACCTCGGCGGCAAGGGCGGCGAGCCCCCCGCCGAAATCAAAAAGGAGCTCGAGAAATCCTTCGGCTCCGTCGAGCAGTGGATGGCCGACCTGAAGGCCACGGGCATGGCGTCCCGCGGCTGGGCCTGGACCGCCTGGGACCAGGATTGGAACTACCTGTTCAACTACGCCGGCGACGCGCAGAACTCCTTCCCGGTCTGGAACGCCACACCCATCGTCGGCCTCGACGTGTACGAGCACGCCTACTATCTGGACTACGGCACCGCACGCGCCACTTACATCGACACTTTCTTCAAGAACCTGCAGTGGGCGGCCGTGGGCGAGAACCTGGACCGGGCTCACGGCCGTCGCGCCTCGCACGCCTAGACCCTTCACCTAAGCCCCTGGCGCACGCTTTAGCGTGCTGCGGCAAGCTTCAGCTTGCCGTCCGGGCCGCGTCTCAAGCCCGCGGCTGCACGCTAAAGCCTGCGCCACCCACACCGTCCGCCCCGCAGTCTCCCCGCGCCGTGCACCCCGAATGGCCGAGCAGCGCCCCCCTGCGATAGAATCTTAAGGACGGGCTCAAACATCCTGTACGAGCCGCACCCGGCCGCCGCAACTCGAGTGGCGGTTGGGCCTCCGAATGCTGTTAGCGAAACTTAGAAGTTGCCGATGAGCAAGCTCACGCACCAGCCCGCCCGCATCCTGGCCCTTTCAGCCCCCAGCCGGCTCAACGCTAAACGGCTCTCTTTATCCCTCATCCTGCTCCTGCTCTGCGCGCTTTCCGCCTTCGCTCAGACCACCCCGCAACAGCCCGTCGCCATCATCTACGACGGCCCCACGGATTACCAGGCCAAAGGCTACATCCACGCCCTCTTCATCGACAATCTTCTCGGTCACTTCGGCCTCACCGGCGAGATCATTCCCTCGGGCCAGTATCAGCCCGGCATGTTGCAGCGCTACCACGCCGGTTTCTATATCGGCGTCACCCCCAACGCGACCGTTCCCGACAGTCTCCTGGCCGACGTGCGCGCCTACCAGCAGCCCTTCGCCTGGCTCGGCCAGCACGTCGAAGGCCTGGTCAACACGCCCGAAGGAAAGCGCCAGTTCGGCTTCGCCTGGCAGGAATATAACCGCTACTTCGGCGTGACCGGCGTGATGTATAAGGACACCCTCCTGCCCAAGCACGAGCCGGACCTGAGCGTCGTCTCGGTAACGGACAAAAGGAACACCCAGGTGCTGGCCACGGCCGTGACGAAGTCCGGCGCTTCCTACCCCTACGTCCTGCACCACGGCCGCTTCTGGTATTTCGCCGACAGCCCCTTCGCCTACCCCGACGAGGGCGGCCATTACCTGGCGTTCTGCGACCTGCTGCACGACATCTTCGAGATCGAGCACCCCGCCAGCCAGCGGGCGCTGGTCCGCATCGAAGACGTGAGCGTCGACGACGACCCGGTCGACCTGCGCCGCGTCTCCGATCTCCTGGAGGGATACAACATCCCCTTCCAGATCGCCATGATCCCGGTTTTCAAGAATCCCTCGAAAGAGTTCGAGGTCCGCCTTTCCGACCGCCGCTCGTTCGTCGACTCCCTGCATTACATGATTGCCCACGGCGGCACGCCCGTCATGCACGGCGTGACGCACCAGTACCGCGGGCAGAGCGGCGACGACTACGAATTCTGGGACGACACCGGCGACCGCGCCATCGCCGGCGATTCCACCGAGCTCGTCATGCGCCGCCTCCAGCTCGGCCTCCAGGAATGCTTCAACGCCGGCATCTTTCCGGTCGCCTTCGAGACGCCGCACTATGCCGCCTCCGAGACCGACTACCGCGCCATGATGCGCGTCTTCACGCTCTTCTACGACCGCACCATCTCCACCCCCAGCCTCAACTCGCAGCAATACTTCCCCTATCCTGTAATCGACTACTGGGGCCGCTCCGTTCTGCCCGAAGACCTGGGCTACGTGCCCGTCGAAAATCCGCAGACCAGGAACGTTCTTCAAGCCGCCCGCAATCTCAAGGTGGTGCGCGATGGCGTGGCCTCTTTCTACTTCCACCCCTTCCTGAACGCCAACCTGCTGGATCAGCTCGTGAAGGGCGTGCGCGACCTTGGCTACCACTTCGTTTCTATCCGCGATTTCCACGGCTCCGTCGATTTTCAGGGCCGTTACGTCGTGCGCACCGCCTCGGGAGAGGCCAGCATCGCCCCCCAGAACGAATTCTGGCGCCTGCGCCAGTTCGACAAGGAAGGCAAGCTGGTGGACACGCGCCTCTCCAATGGCAAGGTCAGCGGCCAGATGGATGTCGCCGTGAACGTGCCCCCGGGCGGCTGGTCCGCGGTCGACCTGCTCAAGGAGCGCCCCGTAGCTCAGGTCGAGCCGTCGCTCTCGGCGCGCGTCAAGCAATGGTGGGTCCAGCTCACTTCGAGCGACAATCCCAACCGCGCCGCCACCCAGACCTTCGCCACCGGGAAGAAGGCGTGGATTCTGTGGCTCGACAAGACGACCCCCGCCGTTTCCAGGAATCAGCGGAGCTACCAGAACGTCCTCGAAACCTTCGGCTATGAGATCAGGCTGGTCACGCCCCGGGGATTTCACCCGCACGCCAGCCGATCACGAGACCATCCTGGTGGTGCCCGAAGCCGCCGGACTGCGGCTCTCGACCGCGCAGCAACAGCAGGTGGTGCAGTACCTCAGCGCGGGCGGACACCTGGTCGCCGAGGGCAAGCAGCCCTGGCTCACCCAGCTCGGCTTCGCCTGGCAGGGCCGGCCGATCACGCTTTCCGCGGTCACCGACGACGCCTATCCCGGAATGGCGATCCGCTGGCGCCCCGATGTGCGCATCGAGCGCTTCGACGAGCCGGATGGCGTCCGCGAGTTGATGGTGGACAACGAGAGCGACCAGATGCTCGCCTTCTCCGGCGAACATGGCGCCGGTCATTACATCTACCTGGCCGCGCCGCTCGACGACCGCACCACCGACGGAACCAGCCACTATCCCTACTTCCCGCGCTACATCACCGAAACGTTCGGCGTCAACACCGCTCTGCGCAGCCCGCGCATCGAGGCCTACTTCGACCCCAGCTATCGCCCCGCCACGGACTGGGACCGGCTGGCCATCCAGTGGCGAAAGTCCGGCATCCGCACCGTCTACGCCGGGGCCTGGATCTTCACCAGCCAGTGGTCGTTCCGCTACGGCGATTTCATCAAGGCCTGCCACCGCAATGGCATCGCGGTCTATGCCTGGTTCTGGTTCCCGCAGGTGACCTGGAAGTTTTGGGACGAGCATCCGGACTGGCGCGAGAAGACCGCCAGCGGCGACGACGGCCTGGTGGTCTGGCGCAAGCTGATGAACCTCCAGAACCCCGCCTGCTACCGCGCCGCCATGGACTGGATGAAGAGCATCCTGAATCAGTACGAATGGGACGGCGTCAATATCTCCGAGCTGAACTTCGATTACAACCTCAAGGACCCGTTCAATCCCAAGTCATTCGTCCCCATGAATGCGAACGTGCGCGCGGACTTCCGCAAGCGCGCCGGCTTCGATCCCATCCAGTTGTTCCAGCCTACTTCCGACCGCTACTACAAGTACGACCGGGTTTCGTTCGACAAGTTCATGCGCTACCGCGAGAGCCTGGTGATGGACATGCACCGCAAAGTCCTCGCCGAGCTCGAGCCGATCCGCCGCGCCAAAAACCTCGAAGTGGTCGTGAGCACCATCGACAGCCTCCACAGCAAGACCGTCCGGCCGGGCACGGGCCTCGACTCGCGCCGCCTGGTGGCCTTGATGAAGGACTTCAACTTCACCTTGCAGGTGCAGGATCCCTCCGAGTACTGGATGAAGCCGCCCGACCGCTACCGCCGCTTCGCCGAAACCTACAAGAAGCTGGTGAAAGATCCTTCCCGCTTCATGTTTGACGTGAACGTGGTCACCGACCGCGACATCGGCCCCACCAACCTGCCCACCCAGACCGCCACCGGGACCGAACTCGTGCGCACCATCGCCGCCGCCGCGTCCGGCTCGCCTTCCGGCCGCGTCGCCGTCTACTCCGAATTCACCGTCCCCGACCAGGACTGGAACCTGCTTCGCATCGCCCTCACCACCGGCTCGTCCCTCAGCGGCGGCGCTGGCGATTGGAGGGTGGCCGGTCCTTCCCCCGTTCTTCTGACGCCGGCCGAGGACCGCGACTACTACATGGATGGGCGCCTGTGGCCGGCCGTCTCGAGCGATGGCGTGCTGGCGCCTCCCGGCCGCCACGGACTCTCCACCAGCCGCCCCTGGTACCACTTCCTCGATCCCGGCACCATGCCCGCCCGCCTGATGAGCATCTCGGGCGACCTGCTCGACGCACGCGTCATGCCCACCGGGCTGATCTTCCGTTACAGCAGCCCCGGCCGCGCCGTGGCCGTCTTCAACGAGAAGCCGCGCGAGATCCTGGTCGACGGCCGCCACGTCTACGTGCCCATCGAAGGCGGCGCCACCTGGACCGCCCTGCTTCCCTCCGGAGAGCACTGGGTCGCCACGGTCACCAATACCAAGGCCGGCGTGGCGGTGAATCTGTGGGGTTGGGCCTCCGCCTCCGCCATCAACGCCCTGGGGGGACTTGCCACGGGCCTCATGCTTCTGATCTACTTTGAAGTTCGCGTGCGGCGGATCGTCCGGCGGCGCGCCTGACTAAATGTTCTCAAGCGTCTTTATCGACGGCCTCTTTGTCGCGGCGGTCACCCTCATCTGGTTCATGCTCGGCTACCAGTGCCTGCTCTTCTTTTTGGGGCACCGCTACTACCGCCTGAACCGCCTGGCGCGGGGCAAGGGCCCCTTCGTCGCCGACGCCGATCTGCCCGCCGTCTCCATCCTGGTCCCCTGTCACAACGAGGAGAAGGTCATCGCGCACACCATCCGCGCGCTGGTCGGCGCTCGCCTATCCGCAAGACAAGGTCGAGATCCTCATCATCAACGATGGCAGTACCGACAAGACCGCGGAAGTGGTCCGGGGCTTCGCCGACGAACCGCGCGTGCGGCTGCTCAACGTCCCCGCTCCGATCGCCGCAAAGGGCAAATCCGGCGCGCTGAACTACGCGCTGACGCAGGCCCGCCACCCGGTCCTGGCCATCTACGACGCCGACAACGTTCCCGAGCCCAGCGCCCTTCGCCCGCTCGCCGAGAAGCTGGTGCTCGATCCCACCCTCGGCGCGGCCATCGGCATGTACCGCGCCTGGAACCGCAAGCGCGCCTTCCTGACGCGCTTCCTCAACATCGAAGGCATCGGCTTCCAGTGGATCCTGCAAGCCGGCCGCTGGATGCTGATGCGCCTCACGACTCTGCCCGGCACCAACTACGTCATCCGCAAAGCGTTGGTCGAGCAACTCGACGGCTGGGACGTTTCCGCCCTCACCGAAGACGCCGAAATGAGCATCCGCATCTACCAGGCCGGCTACCGCATCCAGTTCGTTCCCGATTCCGTCACCTGGGAGCAGGAACCCGAAGGGCTCAAGGTGTGGTTCCGCCAGCGCCGCCGCTGGGTGCGCGGCTCGAACTATCTTTTCCGCAAGTACGCCGGCAGCCTGCTGAAGACCAAGCCCCGCCGCATCGGCTGGGAGCTGCTCTACTCGCTCGCGCTCTACTACGTTTTCTTCCTGGCCGTCGTGACCTCGGACGTTCTGTTCGTCCTCAGCGCCACGGACCTCATCCGCATCGACGTCCCCGGCCCCTACGCGATGGTCTGGGTCTTTGCCTACGCGACCTTCGTCGGCCAACTCGTCATCGCGCTCTCCTGCGCCGAAGGCGAGGACACGCTAGTCAACATTCTCCTCACCTGCCTGATGTACTTCACCTACTGCCAGCTCTGGATTCCGGTGGTGGCGGTAGCCTTCTGGGACGACTTCATCGCCCGCCGCGAAATCAAGTGGGCCAAAACCGAGCGCTATGAAGTCACCGGCTCCGGCTCCAGATGATCCGCAAACCGGGGACTGTCGAGGTTTTCGGTGTCCGCAAACCGGGGACTGTCGAGGTTTTCGGTGTCCGCAAACCGGGGACTGGACCCAATTTCGCCGCCTTTGCGAAATTGGTGCCTGTCCCAAGGTTTGCCCTCTGGATAACGTCTCATGAAGTCGGTGCTCCTCTACACCCTAACCGCTCTGGTCTTCTACCTCGCCCTCCACTGGCTAGCGGGACGAATCATCTACCAGGGCTCCGCCAGCCAACCCGATCCCGCCTGGCGCGACGCCCTCGGAGCCGAAGACGTCTGGCTCCGCGCCCGCGATGGCGTCAAGATTCACGGCTGGTGGGCCCGATCCAAGGACGCGCGCCTCGCCACCCTCTTCCTCCACGGCAACGCCGGCAACATAGGCCACCGCGCCCCCCATATCCGTGAAATTCTGGAAGCCGGCTCCGACGTCCTGGTCATCGATTACCGCGGCTACGGCCGCAGCCAGGGCCACCCTTCCGAGCGCGGCCTCTCGATGGACGGCGACGCCGCCTACGACTTCGTCGCGGCCCAGGGCAAGCCCATAGTGCTTCACGGCGAATCCCTGGGCTCGGCCGTAGCGGTCGAGCTGGCCACACGCCACCCCGCCGCCGGCCTGGTTCTAGAATCGCCCTTCACCTCGCTCCGCGCCGAGGCGAACACCGTGCTTCCCGTCATCGGCCCGCTAGTCGTCTGCGGCTTCGACTCGAAATCGAGGATCGCCCGCGTCCACGTGCCGCTACTAGTCATCCACGGCGACCGCGACCAAACCGTCCCCTACCGCCTGGGCCGCGAACTTTACGAAGCCGCCCCCGGCCCCAAAACTCTCTGGACCGTCCCAGGCGGCGACCACAACGACCTCCTCGAAGCCGCCGGCCCCGAATACCGCGACCGCCTCCGTCGCTTCTACGCGACGCTTCCGATTCCGGCCGCCACGCGCCAGCCGTGAGGCAGGCCTGCCACACCCCCCAAAGCGCACAGGAAACGAGCAAGGTTCTCGCTTCACGGGTGCGGACGGCAGAGCCCCTCCGGCTTCGCATCCTCGACGATCCAGCAAAAGGAACGGTGAAGATTCCGGCCTCCGCTGTACGGATGCTGATTCACATTCTTGAAGAGATGGCGCAGGGGAATGCCGTCACGCTGATCCCGGTGCGCGCCGAACTGACCACACAGGAAGCGGCGGACATGCTGAACATTTCGCGGCCTTCTCTGATCCAGCTTCTCGACGAGCGAAAAATCGAATTCCGCCGGGTAGGTACTCATCGGCGTGTTCGATTCGACGGATTGATGGCGTACAAGCGCCGCTCTGACGCTGACCGGCGGGCTGCACTTGCCGGACTGGCAGCCTATGACCAGGAGTTAGGGATCTAGGAACTGTGGCCGCGCTCACCGCCTTCTACGACGCCAACGTGCCGAACTCTCGTCTACGGTGTGAGAATCAAAACCGCCTGCTCGTGGTCCTGAAGGAACTCGGCCACCCGAATTGCCTGGCGCCGAATCGGACGTTCTGCCACAGCGGTGGGGTAATCGCACCCCCGCAGCCAGATTACCTTCGGCGGCGGGCCGAACGTGGTCGCAAGTTCGTAGAAGTCCGCGTCTGCCGTTACGATCGCAAAGCCGCCCGCCTTCGCGTACTCCCAGAGGCGGGTGTCCGGAGCCTGGAGCAGTCCCTCGGATACGACGTGAGTCGAGCCGGGAAACAGGTCGGCCAAACGTTCAACTAGTCGGCGAGACAAGTTCTCGTCTAGGAGCAGTCTCACAGAGCGACCCGCCGGCCAACCCGCGCGGCATACTCGAAGACAGCCCGGAAATCGCCTGCCTCCAGCTCGGGGTAGTCGGTTATGATCTGCTCTTCGCTCATGCCGGCCGCGAGCCAGCCGAGCACGTCCCAGACCGTTATTCTGAGACCCCGTATGCAGGGCTGGCCGGACCGCTTGCCGGGTTCAATCGTAATGCGGTTCTCGTCCATAGTTCCTAACGTTGATCTTACCGCCGGAAGAGGAAGTTTGGCCTCCCTCGTGGACAAACTTCGAACTTCGGTTTGCACCAGCCACCCCGGTTTCTCAATCTCGAACTGCCCGCCGCCTGCATCCGTCACCGTTTCCCGGCGCTTTCCCAGCAACGTCAGGATTGGGGACAATGATCGAGGATCGGACAAAGGCGATCTCAACCATCAGCACGCAGTTCGATGCAGCCAACTGCTCGTCAGCAAGAAAGAGCGACGAGAAGACAGAACTATGGTGGCGGGAAGAAGCCGCTACCGGTGCTCACCAAGCATCTCCCGCACCCGCTGCAAATTCTTTGGTGAGGGGTTCCCGTTGGAGAAGGTCTTTGTATAGGCCCAGTGCCCGCTGAGCAACCTCTTTCACTTCAGGGCAACTGAGGAGCTTGCCCTCCAGGCAACGGTCGAAAACGCGAATAATGAGACGGTGTTGGTCCGCAAGCGCCAGGGACTCCAACGGCACGCGGTTTTCTTCTACGCCAAAGGAACTATCCGTATCCCACTCATAGCCGGAAAGGTGCTCAGGCGTGAAATGCACGGCCCAATCGGACAGTACTCCGATGTCAGCCTTCAGGTCCTCATACAGCGGCTCCGCATCAACACCTTTGAATTGCGGGATCACCAGGCGCTGCGGCTTCTGGCCCTGTGCGCGCGCCTCCCAGCGTGTCTGGCGCTTGACGCTTGCCTTCCATGCGGCAAGATTGTCCGGGTGCGCTTTCGGCGCAAGGGCAACCTGGGCCGCCTCCAGCGCCCTTCGGGTGATGGCGGGGCCATCTTCGGGCCAGCCGCTGCCGACGGCAGTTGCCGCCGAAAGCAGCGAGCGGTGACAAATTAGGAAGCAGGCTTGGAGGAATCTGTCTTCTTCCTGGCCGGTCTGCGGGAAAGGTGCTCGGGCGTGGGCCACGCGGTAGAGTTCATCTAGGACTTCGATCAGTCGGAAAATCGGGCAGCTCCGGTTGGCGTCAAAGAAAGTCCGTCCACCCTCCACAAACGCTGTCCAATCGGTTGCGCGATCAGTCATGGGCTTCTTCTTCCTTCCTTGGCTGGTGCCGCGAAGAAGGCCGGTGCCTAGCCGTCCCCAGGCGGGGTCCGCTGGTTCCGGCGAAGCGATTGCAGACAGCCCACAATAGTCGCGCCAATGACCAACAGTGAAATGCCGTTCTTGTTCTGCTGGTAGTAACCGCCCGCTCTCGACGGGTCCCAGATTCCAGCGATGCCGAGGCGTGGATTCCAGACGCAGACCGCCATCACCACCACGCATAGCACCATCGCCGCGCGCACCCACGGCCAGCGTTCCGTTGTGAACCCAAGACTCCGCTTCATCGATGGAAGCATATCAGCACCCAGCACCGTAGTGGCGCGGCGCCGGAGCGGACGTGGGACGATGAGCCATGGAGCATGTGACAGAGTCCGAACGCAAGGTGATTGACATTCTGACGCAGTATGGAGTGACCCCAGACCCTCGCGGCGCGCCGATCCACGCCGTAGATCAAGCGATGCGTTGGGCAACAGCGGACACCCTGAAGTTCGTTGATGACCTGATGGCCGAACCCGAACGGCTGTACCCGGCCTTGCTTCAGTTCGCGCAGACTGTCGCTAAGGTCTCCAGCATGCAGTACTACAAGCGGGAGGTCATCCAGAATCTTTTCTACGAACAACTGGCCGAGTTCGTTGAGGAGAGACTGGCCGAGTACGAGCCGCGCCGAAATACGTTGCCGATTCCGGAACACGACGAGTACGAGGTGGATTACCAGTTCGATATCGGCCCCCGTCCGCTATTCCTGTTCGGAGTGAAAGACAACGATAAGGCGCGGCTGGCCACCATTTCATGCCTGGAGTTTCAGCGGCGGCGCATCCCCTTCAAGGGCGTCATGGTGCACCAGGACTTCGAGAGCGGGATCACGAAGAAGGATCGTACCCGGATCACCAGCGCCAGTGACAAGCAGTTTCCGTCGCTCGACGACTTCCGCGAGAACGGCCCGCAGTTCTTCGAACGCGAGCGCGCTGCCTGAGTTGGCACTGACCCGCGACCGGCAACAAAGAGAACTCCGACGGTGGTCAAGAATGGACACGCCATGCTGCTGTCCGGCCGTCCCGCCGAGGCCGCGCCGCCGCCGTTACCCTGACTTTTCTGCGCCGCCGAAACCTGACCGTCGTATAATGATGCTGATGCCCCGTGCCGCCAAGACCGCGAAGACGAAAACCACAAAGGCACGGGTGCGCCGTTCCCTCACTATTGCCCTGAATCCCGCCAAACTGACCCAAGACGAAGTGGACTGTCTCGTATGCCTGCAACGCAGGGACGAGAAGCGGATTCCGCTCGAACAGGTCATGACGAAGGCGGGGTTGCGTGTGGCTCGTTGAATTCGTCGAATCAGCCGAGCGCGAGTTCTTAGCCCTTCCGAAGTCTGCCCGTATGAGAGTCGGGGCCAAGGTCATGGCCCTGGCGGGCGATCCTTTTCCCAGGGGTTACATCAAGCTGAAGGGTCAGACCGACTACTATCGGGTGCGGTGCGGCGAATACAGGGTCGTCTACCAGCTCGATCGCGCCCACAAGCGAATCACCGTGATGTATGTTCGCCACCGCAAAGACGCCTACAGGGAGATCTGATGGCGATCCACATTCGCAGTCTCGGGCTGCGGCGCACGTTGGGCAGCACGAACCAGGACTTGGTGTCGGGCGCACCGCCGCCACTTCCTCCGTGAGGAGCCAACCCAATGACTGGCTTGGATTTACTGAGACAGCAGTTCAACGGCCACGTGGCGTTCCGGGAACGCCGACCGGGCGTGCTCCAGGTCCTGGCCCCGTTGTTCCACGAAGACGGCGACATGGTGGATATCTTCCTCGATGAACCCGTGAGCGGTTCCAGCAAGGTCCGCATCGGCGACCATGGGCTGACGCTCATGCGCCTCACGTACACCTTCGACCTGGACACCGAGAACAAGCAGCGGATCTTCAGTCGCATCCTGTCGGAAAACCGGATCCAGGAACAGGACGGTAGGCTGTATATCGAGGCCGAACCCGAACGGCTGTACCCGGCCTTGCTTCAGTTCGCGCAGACTGTCGCTAAGGTCTCCAGCATGCAGTACTACAAGCGGGAGGTCATCCAGAATCTTTTCTACGAACAACTGGCCGAGTTCGTTGAGGAGAGACTGGCCGAGTACGAGCCGCGCCGGAATACGTTGCCGATTCCGGACCACGACGAGTACGAGGTGGATTACCAGTTCGATATCGGCCCCCGTCCGCTATTCCTGTTCGGAGTGAAAGACAACGATAAGGCGCGGCTGGCCACCATTTCATGCCTGGAGTTTCAGCGGCGGCGCATCCCCTTCAAGGGCGTCATGGTGCACCAGGACTTCGAGAGCGGGATCACGAAGAAGGATCGTACCCGGATCACCAGCGCCAGTGACAAGCAGTTTCCGTCGCTCGACGACTTCCGCGAGAACGGCCCGCAGTTCTTCGAACGCGAGCGCGCTGCCTGAGTTGGCACTGACCCGCGACGGCAACAAAGAGAACTCCGATTCTAATCGTCGTCGAACCGCGATTCCCACGTTTCAAAAAGTAAACTTCCCGCCGCCTCAAGCACTTGCGGGAACTTGCCCCTCCGCCGCCCGCACCCCCGGCCTTACCCTCGTCCCAGCTAGGATCTATGTTCTCGCACCGCCAACTCGGCCGCCCACGCCGGACAACCAGCTCACGAAAATTTCGCCTTGGCACTAGAGCCTCCCCTCCTTCTTCAACTCAGCAAGGTGTTGATTGTCCCACCCTTCGCCCTCCGTCAGTTATACCGCTCTGAATTTGCGGTCGCACTACACTAGGCGCGCGCGGATCGACCGTGACGATCGCTTGTCCCTATAATTGGTTGGGGCCGGCCCGGACGTGCCACCGAGGCGTCCGGGTTTCCGGCCGGCTCGAATCGAAGACAACGTCGCAAACGTGGAGACACAACATGCCCGTCACATTTCAACTCTCTCAATCCCTTCCGCTCGTCATTGCCGCCGGGCTGTTCTCCGGCCAGGCGCTGGGCGCGGGCAAAGTCGTTTTTTCCAGTTCACCGGTCGACTTGAAGAACCCCGCCGGCCAGACGGCCTCGTTCAAGACCGGCGATTCGATCTACGGAGCCGTGGTTTTGAGCGCGCCCATCAAGTCTCTGTGCGGGTCGAGCACGTCCGTGAACGCCACCAAGGAAGCGCTGGACATCAACTACTACGTGGACGACCAGTATCGGGATACGGGTTCCCTGACAGCCAAAGGGCCTTACTTTGCCCAGGTGACCGTGTTTCCACTCGACGTGGCGCCGGAGCCCGCTCGGATGACGGCCTATAAGGAACCGAACCTGGAGTATCGCAGGTTCGGCCAGAACCGGGATGGCGCCATGACGTTCAGCGGGGTGTTGGGCGGCCTTGCTTCGGGTGCGCACACCTTCAAGATCGAGGTGCTTGCCTGCAGCCAGCCCATCGCCGAGGGCTCGTTCCGCATTGAAGGCGCTTCGTTCGACCACTACGCGCGGCTCGTGCCCGCTCTCCAAAGCGAGGAGACCAAGACTGTGGGAATGTCGGCCCCGAAGAGGAACGACGCGCCGCTTTCGGCGGCCATGTTGAAGGCCATGCAGGCTTCCTCGAGCGAAGCTTGGAAAGACCCCATCGTCCGCATCGGGATTCTAGATCCGGACTGGTTCATCGAACGTCACCCGATCTCGGGCGCCATCCTGTTCCGCTATATTCGCGCCGAGGTGGCCGTCAAGGGCCAGAACGGCAAATGCAGTTTCTACAAGCTCTGCACATTCAAGCAGGACTATGTCGGCGGCAAGTTCGGTGCCACCCGCTACGATGGCCACGGCGACCGCCAGGCGATCCCGTGCGAGAACATCGGCAAGTAGCGGCGTGCGGTGACACCTCTCCCCGATTTGGTGCCCAAGCTGGACGCGAGCTGCGGTTAGCCGCCATCCTGGCGCGCGGAGTACGACACTCCGCGCGCCGCGCGGGCATTCATTCGATTCGCCTGCCATCTGCCGCGTGAAGCGAAGCGTCGCCCTGCCGTCTACCTTATGGAAAAATGGGGCGGGAGACGCGGCTCGAACCCGCGCCAGCAGACTTGTGTCCGGGAACACGCCCGGAATTCTGATCGTCGTCGAACCGCGATTCCCACGTTTCAAAAAGCAAATTTCCCGCCGCCTCAATCACTTGCGGGAACTTGCCCCCCCGCCGCCCGCACCCCCGGCCTTACCCTCATCCCAGGTAGCACTCATGTTCTCGCACCGCCAACTCGGCCCCCCGCGCGCCAGCGCCGTCTCACTCTCCACCGCGCTGGCCGCCCCGAAAAAGGAGTGCGCGCGTAATGCCGATGATCCCAATCCCGGAATCGGACACCCCCACCCGGCCCCCGCCTCCTCAATCTCCGCCGGGCAGTCCACGAAAAAACCGGAAATAAAAAAAGTGCAAAGTGTACCTAGTCCCAAAATCGGACACTCCCACCCCCTACTTCGCCCCCTCCAAAAACTCCGCCTCCTGCCCCGCAACCTCCACTACGTGAACGCGCAAACCCTTGCGTTCCTTCAACGCCTTCTCCGGAACCTCGAAGCGCACCGCCAGCATGCGGTCCATCGATTCCCCGCCCTTCACCTTTGTCTGGGGCAACAGGCTCGTGTTGAACTTCTGCCCCAGCGCCGGGTAGTAGGCGAACAGGCTGTTCGAATCCACCTCCGAAATCACCGACCCGTCCACCACGTTCCCTTTCGCGTCCGTCATCGTCACCTCGACCGTCTGTACCTTGAAAACGTAGTCGGAAGGATTCCGGAATCGAAAGTCGATGATAGCCGCCGAACTGTTCTCATCGATCGGCATCGTCCGCACCTTCAGAATCGAGCCCACCAGCTCCAGGTGCGCGCCCTTGTTCCCATAGAAGATTCCCGCCGCCGCCAGCACCACAACCACCAGGCCGATCCCCACAAACGGCGCCAGCTTGATATACGGCTCCAGCTTTTCTCTCATGTATGCGTTCATATGCTCACCAAGAAGTGGAATAGACGCCCGCTGAAAGCGGACCGTTGCCGGCTGACGCCTGATAGCTTGTACGCGTTCATCGGCTCACCATGAAACAAAGAACCGCCGCCGAGAGGCGGCCACCGCCCGGCTGACAGCTGACAGCTGAAAGTGATGGCTTCTTTAGTCACCCAGGAATTTTCCCACCGGCTCGAGGCCGCTCACGTTGTCGCACACCGCCTTGATCCCGGCCGTCAGCGGAATGGCCAGCACCAGTCCCGGCGCGCCCCAGATCACGCTCCAGAACATCAGCGCGATCGTCACCGTCAGCGGATTGAGGTGTACGCGTGGCCCCACCACCTTGGGATACAGCAGGTTCATCGCAATCAAATGGAACAGCGCCACCATCGACAAAATCAAGACGTAGGAAGCCAGGTTCTTGTAAATCGCCAGCGCCGCCATGAACGGCGGGATCATCGCCAGCGGCATTCCGATGTACGGCACCAGGCTCAGGAACCCGCTGATAGGACCAACCAGAAAGACGTAGGGCAGATGGAATCCCCAGAACACCGCCGTGCTCGCCGCCGCAAGCAGCAACCCGAGCACAAAATTGCCCACCACGAAGGCGCGCACCATCACCGCGATGCCATCCACGGATTTTGCCGCCATCAGCCGCGCCTCTCCCTGGAAAATCTTGAGGAAGCTGCGGTAAATGTGCTCCCGCCAGCTCAGCATGAAGTACACCAGGAATGGAATGAACGAGGCCATCAACAGAACCTCGTAAACCGGGCCCAGGTGCGAATACAAAAAGTCCAGCAGCGGAGGCCGCTCCGGACGTATGCGAACTTCCGGCACCGCTGCCGGAATGGCCGGCAGGGGCGTGGCTGCCGGCTCGGGAGCCCCGCGGCGCCGCACCGCCTTCTTCTGCGCCTGCGGCTGCGGCCGCTCCTGCTCGCGAAAACGCTTGGGTACCACCAGGTTCACGATGGATTGCTCCATCGATTCGGCGCGTACGATGACCTGGTCCGCCACGTCGCCAATCCTCTGGCCGTACTTCGGCAGGTCGTCCACCAGGCCGGTGCCCTGCGTGTACACCCCCAGGCCCAGCAGGTACACCACGCATATCCCGATGGCGCAGACCAGGAAACTCGCCAGCCCTCGCGGGATCCGCAGCCGCATCAACAGGCCCACGAACGGCTCCAGGATGAAGGCGATGATGACCGCGGTCGCGAGCGTCATCAGGAAGACGCGCCCGTAGTAGAGGAGTGCAATCGCGCCTGCCAGCGCGATGACCGACGAGCCGAAACCTCCCGGGCTCAAGGTCCGGATCGAACGCGGAGCGACAGCCACGAAATAGAAACCCCTGCAATTGCGGGTGTTCCCCGCACTCAAAATGCCAAACGCTACTGTAGCACGCTGCGCCGTATAATGAAATTCGCCGTGGCGCACGCACTCTTGCGTGCCGCGTCCCCACTCATGGGGACGCACGGCCCGCGGGCAGAACGCGGCACCACATGCCATCCGATCCTCAAATCTCGCGCATCCTTGCCCTCGACGTGGGCAAACGCCGCATCGGCGTCGCCGTCAGCGACGAACTGGGCATCACGGCGCAAGGTCTCGAGACCATCCAACGCACCAACACCCGGGAAGACTATGCCGTTATTTCACACCTGGCGTCCGAAAAGGGGGTCGCATTGATCCTCATCGGAAACCCGGTCAATATGAGCGGCCGCGAAGGCCGTCAGGCCGAGTGGGTTCGCCACTTCGCCGAAGGACTGGGCGCCCGCAGCGGTCTGCCCGTCCGCCTTTGGGACGAGCGCCTGACCTCGGTCGAGGCCGGCCGCGTCCTGCGCTCGAGCGGGATCAGCATCGAGAAGCGCGCCCGCGCCGTCGATCGCCTCTCGGCCGTGATCCTGTTGCAGAGCTACCTCGACTCTCTGGGAATGGCGGAGCCCGCATGAAGACCCTAGCTGCCATTGCGACCGCGCTCGTCGTCCTCACCCTGATCGGCCTCTGGATACTGACGCCCAGCGTCGGCCCGCCGCGCCAGTCTTTCGTCGTCATCCCCCGCGGCGCCAACGCGCGCCAGATCTCGAGGATCCTGGAGGACGGCGGCGTCATCGAAAACCGCTTGCAGTTCCTGATGGTCAGGGCCATCCGTCCCCGCGCCAAGCTGAAGGCCGGCGAGTACATGTTTAAGGACCGCCAGAGTATGTGGAAGGTCTTCGACCGCATCGTGCGCGGCGATGTCTTCTACTACGTGGTGGTGGTGCCCGAAGGCAATAGCACCTTCGACATCGCGCAGACTCTCGAACGCCTGAAAATCATGTCCGCCGTGGCGTTCCTCACCGCGGCTCGCGATCCCGCCTCGATCCGCGACCTCGACCCGCAGGCACCGTCGCTTGAAGGCTACCTCTTTCCCGACACCTATCACGTGACGCGCCGCACCACGCCGGCACAGCTCTGCACTCTCATGACGGACCGCTTCCGCAAGGCCTGGCGCGCCCTGGGCCCGCCGGCCGCGAAACCGCACGAGGTCGTGACGCTCGCCTCCATGGTCGAGCGCGAGGCCAAGCTGCCGGCCGAGCGGCCGCTCATCGCCTCGGTCTTCACCAACCGTCTGCGCCTCGGCATGGCGCTTCAGTGCGACCCGACCGCGATCTACGCCGCCGAGGTCGAAGACCGCTACCGCGGCGTCATTCGTCGTTCGGACCTCGCGAGCCAGCAGGCCTACAACACCTACCAGCACGCGGGCCTGCCGCCCGGCCCCATCGCCAACCCGGGCATGGCTTCGCTCAAAGCCGCGCTCCAGCCCGCGGCCACGGACTACCTCTATTTCGTCGTCCGCCCCGATGGCTCCGGCGGCCACCAGTTCTCTAAACAGCTGGCGGACCACACCCGCGCTGTCCAACAATATAGGCGTGGCGTCCGCAGGCAGGAAAGGCAAGCGGGAAGCGTTGGCGGCCTTCATTGAGGCCCAGCGCCTGGAACGCATCACGGAGGCGGATTTCGGCGAGTTGCTCTGCGCTCTCGCTCCGGTGAGCGAAGTTACGCTGCGGCGCCTGCTGCGCCAGACCGGCGTTCCGCTGGCCCCGCTGGTCTGCGGCATCCGCCAGGATTCTTTCGAGAACCTGGAGCGCACGCTTCTCGATATGGAGCGCGAGTACGCCGAGGCCACCGTCCGGGGCGACGCACCGCGCGCCCGCGCCTGCCGCCGCGCCGCGATCACCGCGAAGGACCACGCGCGCTTCGCGCTACGCAGTCCGAAGCTCACGGCGGACGAGCGCGCCGCCAAGGAGGAGATGGTGCTCTGGCTGCTCACCTGGCTCGAAAATCCCGGCGTCTTCCCCGCCTGGCTCGAGCTGCGAAAAAGGGTCGTCTCGTAGCCCCACCCGCCTGCTCGAGTCGCTACTGTACGAGGTGAAGCCGGCCGATCCGCTGACTCTTGCCGGCGTGTGCGCCCTGCTGCTGGCGGTTGGCCTCGGCGCCGCGTGGGTGCCCGCGCGGCGCGTGGTCAAGGTGGATCCGGCGCGCTCGCTACGTGGGGAGTAGCCCTACGGCTGGTACGTGTTGCTGTACTCGATGTAAGTCAGGAAGTCGGAGCTATAGCCGTGGAAGATCACGGCCGCCTGGCCGGCGCCGTTGATGGCCACGCTCTCGGGCTGTCCCCCCGCATCGAACGACGTGCCGGCCGTAGCCGGTGCGTTCCAGGCGGCACCGGGTCCGCTGCGCGTGGCCGCGCGCCAGGTGGTGTTGCCGTTTGTGCCCGATGTCCACCAGAATACGATGGCGGCGCCCGATGAACTCATCGCGTAATGGAAATAGCCCGGACTCTGGTCCGAGCCGGAAATCGTCGTGACCTTGCCCCACGTATTGGTGGTGAGGTTACCGTCCACGGCCACCAGGGTGTAGAGGCCGGGGCCCCAGGACACCAGGGTCGCGTGGCCGTTGACATCGCAGTGGAATGTGCGATTGTCCCGGCCGGTCCCGGTATTGAACAGGACGGCGGTAGTCGAAGCGATTACCACGGGTCCGCTCCACACGCTGCCGTGCCGGACCACGGATACGATGTTGCTGCCCTGAAGTGCAATCGCGCCCAGATCGGACACCCCGTCGGCTGCGAGCTGCGTGAAATGCTGGGTAGCGTCGGGCCCCAGCAGCACACCCGAATCGACCCAACTCGTCGCGCCGTGGGCGCGGGTCGAAACATGCAGTCTCCAGTTGGAAGTCTTGCAGGTGCGCGAGCCGCAGGTCGCGTCATAGCTTTCCCACGCCACCGCCATCGTGCCGTCCGGACCCACAACGGCTCCGTCGAAGGCGAAGTGAGCGCCCGAGGCGAGCGTCGTAGCTGCGCTCCAGGTGCCGCCGGCCGGACGGCTGACGACGGCGATCGTATCTGACGTGCGGGCCGAGCCGGTTCCCCAGGCTAGCGCCTGGTCCCCGTTGTCATTGCCTACGAAGAACTGGCTGGTGCCGTTGGCGTTGCCTGGCGCGCTCCAACTGCCGCCGTGCGGGTGGTCGGCGAACTGCGCGATCGTGCCGTTGGTCTGTGTTACCTTCGCATGGTGGCGTTCGGAGAGTGGCTCAAGCCTCCGCGCAGTCTGCTCGTGATTCTGCTGCTGATCACGCTGGTGTCGGTGTCGGCGATGGGCTGGCTGGGCTGGAGCCTGGTTTCGCAGGAGCGGATTGTGGAGGCGCAGCGGGCGCGCGAGCGCCTGGAGCAGGCGGCCGACCGGATCGCGGCGAACTTCCGCCGCAGCCTGGATGTCGAAGGGCAATTGCAGGGGCTGACGCTCACGATCTCCAAGGACTCGGTCTCCGCCGCGCCTCCCGGCCGGTTGCTCTACTATCCCTACGCCGCACCGCAGCCGGAAGCGCCGGCATCCGCCTTCCGCGAGGGCGAGACGTACGAATTCCGCCAGGGGCAGCCCCAGCTCGCGATCGCCTTCTACGAGCGGCTGGCGCAGACCAAGGACGCGGCGGTGAGCGCGGGGGCGCTGCTGCGCCTGGCGCGCTCTTTCCGCAAAACCGGGAGCAAAGAACAGAGCCTCGCGGCCTACCGGCGGCTGGCGGGAATCGAAGGAGTGCGCGTGGCGGGCGCTCCCGCCGAACTGGTTGGGCGCCACGCCCTCTGCGTTTTCGAGGGGCGGAAGGAAGATGCGGAGCGGCTGCTCGGCGATCTGGGCGAGGGCCGGTGGCAGTTGCGCCGCGGGCAGTTCGAGTTCTATTGGGATGCGGTATCGAAGCTGGCCGGACGGCACGAAGCGCCCGACGGCACGCAACTCTCTCTCGCCGAGGCCGCCGGCACCGCCGCAACGCTCGCCGCCGGGCCGCACGATGCGGAGCAGATCATCCGCGCCGCTGGCCTTCCGATGCTGCTGGTATGGCGCGGGCGTACCGTGCTGGTGGCGACGGTGGACTCCGTTCTGCGCGAGATCGCCAAGGGGGAAGACGTCTACTGTGCGGCGCTCGACGGAGACGGCAGAACGCTGGCCGGCCGCACGGGCGGGCGAGGTCGCGCGGCCCTGCGGAGTGCCGCGGAGTTCCACATTCCCTGGACCCTGGCCGTGACGGCGCGGTCGGGCTCGGCCGATGCCGGCGCGCTCGCTCGCCAGCGATTTCTGCGCACCGCGCTCGCCGTGATGGTGCTGTTCCTGCTCGCCGGCACTTACTTCATTGCGCGCGCTATACGGCAGGAAGCCGTCGTCTCGCGACTGCAATCCGATTTCGTCTCCGCCGTTTCGCATGAATTCCGCTCGCCGTTGACTTCGATGCGACAGCTCTCCGAGATTCTGGCCGAAGGGCGCGTGCCGAGCGAGGAGCGGCGGCAGCTCTACTACGAAACCCTGGTCCGCGAAACGGGGCGGCTGCAGCGGCTGGTGGAGAGCCTGCTGCATTTCGGCCGCATGGAGGCCGGCGGCCATAAGTACAAGTTCGAGGCGATCGACGCGGGCCAACTGGCGGAAGAGACGGCCGCAGCGTTCGAGCATGAGCTCGGGAACACGCGCAAAATCGAGCGGGCGGGCGAGAATGGCTGTTGGATTCGCGCCGAAGCCGAGCCCTTGACGGTCGCTTTGCGCAACCTGCTGGACAACGCCGCGAAATACTCGCCGCCCGATACCGCCGTTCGCGTGGAATGGGCGCGGGCCGGCGCGTGGGTGGCGATCCGGGTGCGCGATGAGGGGCACGGCATCCCGGCCGGGGAGCGGAAATCGATCTTCGAGAAATTCGTGCGTGGCAGCGCGGCGGCGGCCCTGAACGTGAAGGGAACCGGAGTGGGCCTGGCCGTGGTGCGGCAGATCGTCGCGGCGCACGGCGGCGAGATTCGTCTCGAAAGCGAGCCGGCGAGAGGCAGCACGTTCACGATGCTGCTGCCGGCGGTGGAACGGTCATGACGCGAATCCTGGTAGTGGAAGACGAGCCGGCCATCGCTCTAGGGCTCGAAGACGACCTCAAGATGGAGGGCTACGAGGTGGAGGTGGTCCGCGATGGCCTGACGGCCGCGCGCCGCGGGCGCGAAGGCAGCTTCGATCTGATCCTGCTGGACGTCATGCTGCCCGGCAAGGACGGCTTCGAGGTGTGCCGCGAGTTGCGCCGCGCTGGCCTCCGCACGCCTATCCTCATGCTGACCGCCAAAGCGCAGGAAGAGCAGAAGGTGATGGGCCTGGAACTGGGGGCCGACGACTACGTCACCAAGCCATTCGGCACACGCGAGCTGCGGGCGCGCATCAAGGCACTGCTGCGGCGCTCGGGCCCCGAGCGAACGGAGGACTGCCGCAGGTTCGGCGATGTGGAGATCGACTTCGGGAGGGGCGAGGTCCGCGCCGCCGGCAAATCCGTCGATCTGACGCCGATCGAGTTCCGGCTGCTGGCGGTGCTGATTCGTGCCCGCGGGCGCGTGCTGAACCGCGAGCAGTTGCTGGACGCGGCCTGGGGGCCGGGCGCCTTCGCCTCCGCGCGCATCGTCGATAACCACATCGCCAACCTGCGCCGCAAGATCGAGCCGGACCCGGCGCACCCGCGCTACCTGCGCAACGTGCGCGGCCTGGGGTACCGTTTCGACGACGAGACATGACACAAACGTGACAATTTCGGGTCCCGATCTCCTCACTGGCGGTTTAGAGTCGTAACAGGAGGAACGGGCCGTGAGACTGACGATCGCAACCATGCTGGCCGCGGGCCTGCTGGCCTCTGCACAACCGCAGGCGAGCCCCGAGAAGATGCTGGAGGCCGCCATCTATCAGGCGCAGGTGGAAGGCAACCTGCCGGGCGCCATCCAGCAGTTGGAGTCCATTGCGACGCGATATGCGGGCCAGCCCGTGGCCGCGCGAGCGCTGGTGGAGATGGGGCAGGCCGAGGAGCAGTTGGGGCACCGGGACCGGGCCCGCGCCGCCTACAACCGCGTGCTGAAGGACTACCGGGGCGAGGCGCGGCTGGTGGCCGTAGCGCGGCAGGATCTCGCGTCCATGGGCGATGCGCCTTCCGGGCCGCGCAACCTCTCGTTTGAGGACGGCGAGCCGGGGAAGGTGCCGGACGGCTGGTATGTGCCATCTGGCCTGGCGCAGGCGGGATACTCGGCCGAGTTGCGGCGGAGCGGCTGCCGAAGCGTGACAGGCTGCGCCGTGGTGCTGGTGCCCCCTGCCCAGCCCGCGAACTATTTCGGCAACCTGATGCAATCGTTCAGCGCCGTTCCCTACCGCGGCAAGACGGTGCGGCTGCGCGCCTGGCTGCGTCTGGAAGCCGTGGCGAAGAAGGATACGGCGCAAATGTGGTTGCGCGTGGACCGGTCGAGCGGGGAGAAGGGGTTCTTCGACAACATGCGGAACCGGCCGGTTCGGTCGGCGGCGTGGACGGAAGCCCAGATCGTCGGGAGGATCGATAGCGACGCGGAGCGAATTAACTTCGGCGTAATGTCCGTTGGCGCCGGGAGCGCCTGGGTGGACGGTGCGACCTTCGAGGTCGTCGCCGACTCCACTCCCACGACCGGGCTTCTACCCAAGCAGCCCGTCAATCTCTCGTTCGCGGCTGGGGAGGCCGGCGACGTTCCGGATGGGTGGTTTGCCCCCGTTGGAAAGGCCCAGACAGGAACGCCAGGGTTGCCGCAGCGCCGCCTGCGCCTCCGTCTGGCTGCCCGAGGGCTCTTCCGAGAAGTTCGGCAACATCATGCAGATGGTGAATGCCGTGAATTATCGCGGCAAGACCGTTCGCATTCGGGCCTGGCTGCGCCTGGATGCGGCCACGCCGGCCGATGCCGCCCAGATGTGGTTCCGCGTGGATCGTGGAGACAAGCAGGTGGGGGCGTTCGACAACATGGAAGACCGCCCGGTGAAATCCGCGCAGTGGACCGCGGCCGAGATCGTGGCCAAGGTGGATGACGATGCCGAGGTGCTCAATCTCGGCGTGATCTCGGTCGGCAAAGGCCGGGCGTGGGTGGATGGAATGAGGTTCGAGATCGTCCCCGAAGGCACTGTCGCTACCGCCAGAACCCTCGCCTCCCCGGACAGGCCGCAGAACCTCAGCTTCCAGCAAGGCGAGACCGGCAAGGTGCCGGAGGGCTGGTTCGCTCCCGCCGGCCGTGCGGAATTGAGCCGCCAGGGTTGCCGCGGATCCGGCTGTGCCGTTATCTGGCTCGAGTCCGGCAGCCCGCAGCCTTTCGGCAACCTGATGCAGGTGGTCAACGCAGCGTCCTACCGGGGCAAGACGGTCAGGCTGAGGGCCTGGCTGCGGCTGGACGCCGGCGCTCCTGGCGACAAGGCCCAAATGTGGTTCCGCGTGGATCTCTCGAACGGGAAGATGGGGGCGTTCGACAACATGGGGGATCGTCCGGTACAGGCCGCCGATTGGACCCCGGCAGAGATCGTGGCCAAGGTGGCCGCGGATGCCGGGACGCTCAACTTCGGCGTGATGTCGGTGGGGAAGGGCCGGGCCTGGGTGGACGGCGTGACGTTGGAGGTGGTCGATGACGCTACTCCCTTGACGGGGATGCACCGATAAGGCGGCCGGGGCGGTAACCCGGATGGCGCCGCCGTCGTCAATTCCGGAGAAATAGGCCCGAAATACAAAGGGGGCAAGATGAACTGCTCGCGCAAGAGTCCGGTCTTCGCCATCGTAGGGCGGCTGGCGCCGCTCCTGATTCTCTCCTCCGCGCTGTTATCGGCGCAATCCGATCTGAACCTGAGCTTCGAAACCTCGGCGCCTGGCGGCCTCCCGGCGGGTTGGACCCTCTTCAATACCGCAGGCAGCTCTTTTCGAGACGTGGTTGACAGCAGCACCGCGGTTGACGGAGCGCAGAGTCTGCGGATCACGTCGCTCACGAGCACACCGAACCAGTGGGGTATCGCGTTCCACACCTTGGCTGCAGGCCCGGTCATAGGGAAGACGTTCCACATGTCGGGTTTCGTCCGCACCCAGGATGTGAACGGCACTGCTCTTCTGTGGGCAAACTGCTGGGACTCTAGCAGCACCGTCCTCCTGGGGGGCCAGAACTCGGCCACCCAAACGGGCACTACCGGATGGCAGCAGCTTGATCTGCGGTTCGATGTGCCGGCCGGAGCCGTCATTCTCGACTTTGGCGTCCAACTCGTCGGGACCGGCACGGCCTGGTTCGACAATCTGCAGATCGACTACTCGAGCGATCACGAGTTCGACAACGGCTCCGGCATTTCCATCGGCAGCCTCTCGGATGTCCAGATTCAGAATCTGGCGACGTTGGCCAAGGTGTGGGGGTTTCTCAAGTATTACCACCCGGCGGTCACCAGCGGGCAGAACCAGTGGGATTACGACCTGTTTCGCGCCATTCCGGCGGTTCTCGCGGCGGCCGATGGCGCGGCGGCGAGCCAGGCCATTTCCGCCTGGATCGCTGCGCGTCTGCCGGCGCTCGCACCTTGCAGTCCCTGCGCCACGCTCTATACGGCCGATCTATACATGAGACCGGACACCGCCTGGATTCTCGACACATCGCTGCTCGGCGCCGGCCTCAGCCAGACGCTCCAATCGGTCTACGCAAACCGGAGTGCGTCGGGCCAGTCGTTCTTCGTCTCGCTCACGCCGGGCGTGGGGAATCCGATTTTTCAGAACGAATTACAGTACGCGACCATCAACCCGCCGGATTCCGGTTACCAGTTGCTTGCTCTGTTCCGCGCCTGGAACATGGTGGAGTACTTCTATCCGAATCGCGATGTGATGTCGGACGATCCGGCCAAGCCGCCGAATTACTGGGACGACGTCCTTAAGCAGTTCATCCCGGGATTCGCGCAGGCCGGGAGCAGCCTGGCGTACCAGCAGCAGTTGCTGCTGTTCACCACCAAGATCAACGATACGCACTCCGGCTTTCCGAATTTCAGCCAGGCGCGCCCGCCGGTTGGCGCCTGCCAGTTGCCCGTGCAGATCCGGTTCGCCGAAGGAGTGCCGGTGGTGGTGGGATATCTCTCGGCTTCGGCGGGCCCCGCCACGGGCCTGCAGGTTGGAGACGTAATTCAGCAACTGGATGGCGTCGCGGTATCGGACCTGGTCGCCCAATGGACGCCGTACTACACGGACTCCAACCAGGCGGCCCGCTTGCACTACATCGGCAACGCCATGACGCAGGGGGCCTGCGGCCCGGCCTCTGTTTCCATTTTGCGCGGGCAGCAACAACTGAGCCTTACCGCCAGCCGGATGGCGACCTACCAACTCGACCTCACCTTGAACGGCGTGGCCGACAGGCCGGGCGACACCTTCCAGTTACTTCCCGGCAACATCGCATACCTCAAGCTAAGTTCCGTGCTGGAGGCGCAATCGAGCGCTTACATCCAGCAGGCGGCTGGGACCAGGGGATTGATCATCGACATCCGCAACTACCCACACGAATTCGTAGTGTTCTCTCTGGGTAATCTGCTGGCTTCCGCGCCGGTCGCGTTCGCACAGTTCACCGTAGGCGATGTAACCACTCCGGGAGCGTTTCATTGGCAGTCGCCGCCCATATCGCTGACACCGGCTCAGCCACACTACTCGGGCCAGGTGGTGGTTCTGGTGAACGAGATTTCGCTGAGCCAGGCCGAATACACCTCCATGGCGTTTCGGGCGGCTGGGGCGACCATTGTAGGCAGCACCACGGCTGGCGCGGACGGCAACGTGTCGGCGGTGCCGCTGCCTGAAGGGTTCACCTTCTCCATCAGTGGCATCGGGGTTTTCTATCCCGACAACAAGCCAACCCAGCGCGTGGGCATCGTCCCGGACATTCTCGTGACGCCGACGATCACGGGCATCAGGGCCGGGGTGGACGAAGTACTCCAAACGGCGATCGGGGTCATCAATCGGACTGCGCCCGCAGTTCCCGTTCCGGTGTCTCCGGCGAATGGAGCCGGCGGCGTTGAGGTCTCTCCAGTCCTAACCTGGACCGCCTCAACGGGCGCCACGTCGTACGACCTCTACTTCGGCGCCTCTTCCACTCCGCCGCTGGTGACCACTACGACGACGACCAGTTACAACGCCGGCTCGCTGGCCCCGGGCAGCACTTACTACTGGCGCGTGGTGGCCAAGAACGGCTCCGGCTCCGTGAGTTCCGCGACGTGGTCTTTCACCACGCAGCTTGCCGCACCTCTGCTTGGCTCGCCGGCGGATGGGGCCAGCGGCGCTTCGGTGGGGCCGAGCCTGACGTGGAACGCGGTTGCGGGGGCGACATCCTATGACGTGTACTTCGGCACCTCACCCGCGCCGCCGCTCGTGACCCATACCACGGCCACCAGCTACACTCCGGGACCGCTGAACTCCTGGACCACCTACTACTGGCAGATCGCGGCGCGGAACTCGCTCGGCGCGACCAGCTCCGCGGTGTGGTCGTTCACCACGGGCGCGCCGGCAGGCAGCCTGAGATTCGTCCCCGTGGCGCCCTGCCGCGTTGCGGACACGCGCGGCCTTCCGTCGGCTTTCGGCGGGCCCAGGCTGGCGGGGGACTCCCGGCGCGACTTCCCGATTCCACTGAGCGGGTGCGACATCCCCGCCACCGCCCAGGCCTATTCCCTGAACGTAACGGTGGTTCCCGCGGGCTACCTCGGCTACCTCAGCCTGTGGCCGGCGGGGCAGCCTCAGCCCGGAGTTTCCACGCTAAATTCCTGGCAGGGCGATGTGGTGGCGAACGCCGCCCTTGTGCCGGCCGGCACCGGCGGAGCGGTGAGCGTCTACGTCTCCGACCCGGCCGACGTCATTCTGGATATCAATGGCTACTTCGACACTTCGACGGGACCAACCTCCTACGCTTTCTATCCGGCGACGCCGTGCCGCGTGGCCGACACGCGCCTGCCTGCCGGCCAGTTCGCGGGTCCATCGATGTTCCCGGGCCAGACGCGGGACTTCCCGATTCCCCTGGGTGCCTGCGCCATTCCGGCCACGGCGCGAGCCTACGCGCTGAATGTCACGGTGGTGCCGGCCGGGTACCTGGGCTATCTGAGCGCCTGGCCCACGGGTCTGGCGGCGCCCAACGTCTCGACTTTGAATTCCTGGACCGGGCAGGTTGTGGCCAATGCCGCGATTGTTCCCGGGGGGACGAATGAGTCGATCTCACTGTATGCCAGCGATGCGACCGATGCGATTGTGGACGTGAACGGCTATTTCGGTTTGCCTGCGGGGGCGGGCGCGCTCTCGTTCTACCCGGTGACGCCGTGCCGGGTGGCGGACACTCGCACTGCGGAGGGACCGTTCGGCGGTCCGGTGATGACGGCGTCGAGCGTGCGGACGTTTGCGATCCCGGCGGGCGGCTGCGGGATTCCGGCGGGGGCGGCGGCGTATTCGTTGAACGTGACGGTGGTGCCGGAGGGCTATCTCGGCTACCTGACGGTGTGGCCGGCGGGGCAGGCGAAGCCGGGCGTTTCGACGCTGAACTCGTGGGATGGGACGGTGGTGGCGAACGCGGCCATTGTGCCGGCGGGAGCGAACGGGGCGGTCAGCGTGTACGTGACCGACCAGACCCATGTGATTCTGGATATTATCGGGTATTTCGCGCCATGAAGATCAACATCGTCGTCTTTGCAGCGCTTCTTGTTCTGTTTCTCCCGTTCGTCGGGACGCCCGCTCAGAACGATGCCAGCCCCACGATCAAGGTGGAGGCGAACGCGGTCCTGGTGCCGGTGGTGGTGCGCGATGGGGACGGGAACGCGGTCGCGAATCTCAAGCGAGACGACTTTCAGCTTTTCGACGACGACAAACCGCAGGCGATTACCGGCTTTACGGTGGAGCGGGCAGGCCAGCGAATCGCGGCGGATCGGTCCGTCGCGGCGGCTGGAGCGGAGGCCGGGGCGGCCGCTCCAAAACTGGTCATTCCCGATCACTCCATCGTCTACCTGTTCGACGACCGCACATTCGTCCCCCAAGAGGGGCATTTGCCCTGGGTGCGGGATGCGGCCGTGCGGCACATGGCAACCCTCCAGCCGGGCGACCGCGTCGCCATCATGACCACCACCTGTACCGTCAACCTGGATTTCACCGCCGATGCGGCCGAGCTCATGGCGGCACTGATGAAGCTCCAGTACAACGCATTTCCGATCTGCCACGATTCGCAGCGAACGGAACGCGTGGATCCGCTGCTGAGGGCCATTCGGCGGCTCTCGTTCATGCCTGGACAGCGATCCATCGTGTTCGTTTCCAGCTCGCTCGACGTGGATCCTTCTCAACTGGAGCAAGTGACGGATGCCGCACTCCGTTCGAAGGTAGTCATCAATACCCTGAACGCGCTCGGCCTCAACACGCGCGTTCCTCCCCAGCCAAAGACCACCAACCCAGTCGCGGAGTCGCAGAAGGCAATTCGGGCGACCGAGGCCGAGGTCCGTGGGTCGCTCGGCATCAGCGCGCTGGCGTACGGCACCGGCGGCGCATTCGTCGAGAACACAAACGACGCCGACGCCGCCTACCGCCGCCTGGCCACGCCGGACTGCGTCTACATTTTGAGCTTCTCGCCGGAGCACGGCGCGCGATCGCGGGCATTCCATCGCCTGAAGGTCACGCTGAAGGAGCCGCACGGCCTCACGCTTCAGGCGCGCCGGGGGTATTACACGGCGGGGGGCGAGGAGGCCGTCGTGAACGCCTCGGGCGCCGTGGCGCCAGCCATCGCCCCGCAGGTGAGCGCGGCGGAGAGCAACGAGATCGCAGCGGTGATTGGGGCGAGCGTTCCAGATCGCGCCGAAGTGGCCGTAGTCGCGGCTCCGTCCGATTCGGCAGTATCCTTCAGGGTCCAGACCAACCTGGTGGAAGTTCCCGTTGTGGTGCGAGACCGCGAGGGGCACGCGGTCGGCAATCTGCAGAAGGACGATTTTCGTGTGTTGGACAAGGGAAAGCGGCAGCAGATCACGAGGTTTCGCGTGGAGAAGGCTGGCGAGCCGCCGGCGGCGCAGACCGAGACGGGAAAGGCGCAGCCCTCCGCCAAGCCGGGCCAAGCGGTGCCGGCCTCAAGGCCCGACCACTACATCGCCTTCGTCTTCGACGACCTGCATCTGCAGATCTTGGATATACCGCAGGTACGCGATGCGGTGCGGCGGTACCTCGGTTCGTCGCTCGAGCCGGGAGATCGCGTCGCGGTGTACACGACCTCGGGCAAGGTGGCGGTGGATTTCACCACCAGCGCGGAGGTGATCGACGAGGCGTTGCTGCGGATTCGTCCCAGCCCCAGAAGCGGTGGGGCTCTCCGATTTTGCCTGAACGTCAGCTATTTTCAGGCGGTGCAGGTGGATCGGCAGGTTTCGACTCACCCTATCTATCCGGATGACTTGGCGAAATCGGCTGCGCTCAACACCGCGTTCTATGATACGGGACGGTGCTTGCACGTGCCCGATGCAAAAGCGATTTTCGACATGGCCCTGCAGGAAATCCGCGATGCCTTGATCAACGGAAAACAGGAAACGCGAGCGACGCTGATGGTGCTTCAGAACCTGGTGCGGCACATGGCCCGCATGCCCGGCGAGCGGAGCATTATCCTGGCCTCGCCGGGGTTCTTCGTTTCGGAGGACCTGCAGGACCAGGGGACCGACCTGATCGCGCTGGCGATCCGCTCGAAGGTGCTCATTAATGCGATCGACGCTCGCGGCGTGTGGACCAGTCCCGCTTTCGACGCCAGCCAGCCCGGCCGCGCGCCTTCGGCGGACGTGACGACTTTCAAGGAGCTGGAGGCAAGCGCGGGCGACGATGAACTGATCTCGCTAGCCGAAGGAACCGGTGGAACGGCCAACCTGAACAACGACTTTTACGGTGGCGTGCGGAAAGCGGTGGCCACACCCGAATGCCTGTACGTGCTGGCATTCGAACCCGAGAATCTGAAGATCGACGGCAGCTTCCATCCGCTCAAGGTGACTGTGGATTCCAGGCAGAAAGTCGCCGTGCAGGCCCGGCGGGGATACTGGGCGCCGAAGCGGGCGGACGATCCGCTGGCGGCCGCGAAGCACGAGATCGAAAACGCGGTGTTCTCATCGGACGAGATTCACAGCCTGCCGGTCGAGATGCACACACAAGTGGTGAAGATAGGCGCGTCGGGGACGAAACTCGACGTGCTTACGAGCGTGGATCTGAAGCTGCTTCGTCTGCGCAAAGCCGACGACCGGAATCGAAATGACGTGACCATCGTCGCTTCGCTGTTTGACAACAACGGTAACTTCCTGATGGGGGCGCAGAAGGTCCTGCAGCTCCGGTTAAAGGACGAAACCGTCCTGCGGATCGCGCACGAACCGCCGATTACGATCAAGACCACTTTCGACGTGAAGCCCGGCACTTACCTGGTGCGGCTGGTGGCGCGCGACGCCGAGGCGCAGCAGATCACGGCCGAAAATGGCGCGGTGACGGTTCCGTAATCCTAACGCGCGTTCTGCATCGTGAGTCCCAAGACGACCAGCAGCGTCGCCAGGGAGAATGCGGCCCCCAGAGTCCAGTTGAGCCACTTTTTCTCGGGCCGATTGACCCAGTAGTAGAGCAGCGCGGAGAGCAGGAACGCCTGGGGCACCACCTCCAGCCACCCGATCATCTGGCCGAGGATGGGCAGGCGGGTGTAGATCATTCCCTCGACCGATCCGGGCGCCGGCCCGAAGGTGGAGAGAATACCGAGCGCCACCAGCATCCACGCCATCAGCAGCCAGCCGTTCTTCTTCCCGAACAGGGTCTCGCGGAGGGGATAGAAGACCAGGGCGAAAATCAGGCCCCGGATGGGCTGGAACAGCGGCCCCGCCATGAGCAACGGGTCATTGAATTGGCGCATCCAGCACGCCAGCTCGGGGCGGGCGAAGGCGGCCTTGTAGTCCAGAAAGGAAGCGGCTAGGGCTCCCATGAAGAAGTAGGTGATGCTGTGCGCCACCATGGTGCGGGCGGCCAGTCCCCAAAAGCGCGGCTGCGGATTGTCCATCCGGTTATCCCACCACGGGAGTGGCCCGGGAATCAAGCCTCCTACAGAGACGGCGCGGTCCCGCCGATCTTCAAGACATGATCCAGCACGACCGGGCCACCGGGGCACTGTCCCGCATCTCCCTTTGCACAAAGATGGTGCTGAGCTTCAGCGCCATCGCGGTGGTGGTGGCGGGGTCCACGTGGTCGTCGTTGAACGCTATCGGCAGGCTGGGCGATTTGCTGGACACGGCGGCGAACCGAGCGGCCCGGAAGACGGATGGGATCGCCCGCGTCCGTGCAGGCTTTGAGAAGATGCTGTCGATTGCGAAGAAGACTCAGTTGGAGCACGTGATCCACAAGCTGGACGATGGCGGGCACGGTGTAAGCGGCGGGTGCTCGACCTGCCACAGCCCCTCGACGGCGGATTCCGCGGAGTCGGAGTTTACAGCGGCGGGTGCGGCCGTTCTGGGGGTGGTCACCGAGTTGCGCCCCTTGAGCCCAACCCCGGCCTCGGTGAAAGCCCTGAACGAGATCGACGCCGGCGTCCGCGACTGGGTCGGCCTGTATCGGGGGTATCTGCAACTGGCCGACGCGAGTTTCGACCGCGCGCACGACATTCTTAGCGGACGGATGCTCCCTTTGCTGGCCGATATCGACAAGGCGACGTCACTGCTGGCGGAAGAGCAGCGGAGAATGAACGAAAAGTCGAGCGCGGAGGCAAGCCGGGAAACCGCGCGCAGCCGCAGGACCGCGCTGGCGTTGGCGGTGCTCAGCCTTGTGGCTATCGTTTGCGGTGTCGTCGTGATCCGCAACGCCCAGGGGAGTCTTCGCGCCGTCGTCCTGCGGCTGGAGGCCAGAGCGGGAGAGGTGGAGGCGGCCGCCGAAGAGGTTTCCGGCGCCGGCAGGGCGGTCTCCGAAGGTGCGGCCGCACAGGTCGAGTCGCTGGAACGGATGGCGTCGTCGGGTCAGGAGATAAGCGCCACGGCAAACAAGAATGTCGAAAACGCGCGGTTGACGGCACAGGCGGCCGCCGCGGTGGGCCAGGAAGTCCAAGAGACGAACCGGCGCCTGCAGGAGCTGGCAGCCGCTATGAATGCCATCAGCGGCAGTGCCGAGAAGGTGGGCCGCATTGTCGCGGTGATGGAAGAGATCGCCTCGCAGACCAACCTGCTGGCGCTCAACGCCGCCGTCGAGGCGGCCCGCGCCGGAGCGTCCGGCTCGGGCTTTGCGGTGGTGGCCGACGAGGTGCGGCGCCTGGCGCAGCGAAGCACCGAGTCCGCGCACGACATCACGGCGCTGATCGAAGCGTCGATGGGAGCGTCGAAAGACGGAGCGAACAAGCTGCGAGGGGTGTCCGAGGCGGTGCGGGTGATTACCGAGCACGCCAAGAAGGTCAACAGTCTGGCCGACGAGGTACAGTCGGGCAGCCTGCGGCAGGCCAACGAACTCGGCCAGATTACCCAAGGGCTCGCGAACGTACACCAGGTGACTCGCGAAGCTTCGGCCAGCGCCGGCAAAAGCGCATCGGCAGGGGCGCAGTTGAGCGACCACTCCGAGGGGCTGCGGGATGCCGTCAGCCAGCTCGCTTCGCTGATGGGAGAAACGCCGGTCTCGTAGCGACAGGCGCCAGCCCGCATGCTGGGCGGCGCACGCTAGCCCCACACGCACCAGCCGCATGCGGTTCTCGCTCGGCCCCCGCAGGCCACGCACGCCGCTCGGCCCCCGCAGGCCCCGCATGCCGCTCGGCCCCCGCAGGCCCCGCATGCTGTCTGGCCGCCGGTCCGGTCGCCGTCCGGCCGATCACCGGCCTGTTAGAATCGTATTTCTCATGACCCTCTCATATTTGTTTCGGTCCCTGCCGCTTGTTTACGTGTTCGCGTCGGTCCTGTACGCGGCCCCGCCCGCCGACGTCGAGGGCCGCATCGACCAATTGCTGGCGCGCATGACGCTCGACGAGAAGATCGGGCAAATGTCCCAGGGCTCGGTCCTGGGCAGCCCGGTTTCGGAACGCAGCCGGCAGCAGATTCGGGAGGGCCGCTGGGGCTCGTTCCTCAACACCATCAAGTTCGAGGACCGCGCCGAGGCGCAACGCATCGCGCTCAAGGAGAGCCGGCTAGGCATCCCGCTGATCTTCGGGCGGGACGTCATCCACGGCTATCGCACCATGCTTCCCATCCCGCTGGGGCAGGCGGCGACCTGGGACCCGGATCTGGTCGAGCAAGGCGCGCGGGTGGCCGCCCGAGAAGCTTCCTCGGTGGGCATACAGTGGACCTTCGCGCCCATGATCGACGTGGCCCGCGATCCGCGCTGGGGGCGCATCTCGGAAGGGATGGGCGAAGACCCGTACCTCGCCAGCCTGTTCGCGGCTGCCATGGTGCGCGGGCTTTCAGGGCCGGTCGCTGGATGCCCCGGGCTCCGTCGCGGCCTGCGCCAAGCACTATGTGGGCTATGGCGCGGTGGAGGGCGGGCGCGACTACAACAGCGCGTGGATCCCGGAGATCCTGCTGCGCGACGTCTACCTGCCGCCGTTCCAGGCCGCCCGCGACGCCGGCGTCGCCACCTTCATGAGCGCGTTCGAGGATCTCAATGGGGTTCCGGCGACCGGTAACGAGTTCACGCTGCGCCAGATTCTGCGCGGCGAGTGGAAGTTCGACGGATTCGTGGTGAGCGACTACAACTCGGTGGGTGAAATGGTCGCCCACGGCTATGCCGCCGACCACGCCGAGGCGGCTCTCAAGGGCGTGCGGGCGGGCGTGGATATGGAGATGGGAACCAGCGATTACTACGATCACCTGAAGACCCTGGTTGAAGCCGGCAAGCTGGATGTGAAGCTGATCGACGAATCCGTGCGCAACATCCTGCGGGTCAAATTCCGGCTGGGGCTGTTCGACAAGGCCGTGCCGGCGGCGGCGGACGCCTCGGCTCTGCTCGCGCCGGAGTCGCTCGAAATCGCGAAGAAACTGGCGGCGGAGAGCGCCGTGCTGCTGAAGAACGATGGCGGCGCGCTGCCGCTGGCGAAAGTCCATCGGCAAGGTGGCTGTCATCGGGCCGCTGGCCGACAGTCCCCGGGATCAGATGGGATGCTGGACCATCGACGGCAGGAGCGGGGAGGTGCGCACGTTCCTCGCGGCGCTCAGAGAGAAGCTGGGCGCCGAGCGCGTGCTTTACGCTCCGGGGCTGAAGACGCCCCGCGACACCGGCCGCGAGGGGTTCCCGGCCGCGCTGGAGGCGGCCCGCGCGGCCGACGCCGTCCTGCTCTTCATCGGCGAGGACTGGAACATGGACGGGGAGGCCCGTTCGCGCGCGTTCCTCGACCTGCCGGGTGCGCAGGCGGCCCTGGCCCACGAGATCGCCGCGACGGGCAAGCCGGTCATCGCCGTGATCGAGGCGGGCCGGCCGCTCACCTTCGAGGACACGGCGGCGGAGGCGAAGGCGGTGCTCTACATCTGGAATCCGGGCACCATGGGCGGGCCGGCAGTGGCCGACCTGCTTTTCGGCGACGCCGTGCCGTCCGGGAAATTGACCGCGACTTTCCCGCGGACGGTGGGCCAGGTCCCCCTCTACTACGCCCACTTGAATACGGGACGCCCGGCCGGTCCGAACGACCTGGGCATCCTGGCCGGGACGCCGATCAACCCTCGCGGCTTCGTGTCGAAGTATATCGACGTCGATTACACGCCCGAGTATCCTTTTGGATTCGGGCTCTCCTACACCACGTTCGAGTACTCGAACCTGCGGCTCTCCGCGCCGTCCATCCCGCTCGGGGGCCGGTTGACGGTCGCGGCCGACGTGGCCAACACCGGACGGTATGAAGCCGACGAAGTGGTCCAGCTTTACGTTCGGGATCTCGCCGCCAGCGTCAGCCGCCCGGTCAGGGAGCTGAAAGGCTTCCAGCGCGTTCACCTCAAGCCGGGCGAAAAGCGGAGCGTGGAGTTCACCCTAGGCAGGGCGGACCTGGCATTCCACAACACGCACATGCAGCTTGTCACCGAGCCGGGGACATTTCAGGTGTGGATCGCGCCGGACTCTGACCGCGGCCTCGGCGGCGAGTTCAAGGTCAGCGAGTAAGCCTGCGCTATGCGCTGCCGGCCGGCCGCAGGGCGGGAGCGATTCGCGCGCCCGTCGCACGGAGCTGCTTGATCAGCCCTTCGGAGACGCCGGGCAATCCGCGCAAGTCGTCCCAACCGCGCAGCGGCCGCCGGGCGACGATGGCCTCCGCCGTGGTGAGGTTCACCCCGGGCAGCTTCTCTATCTCGACGGCGGTCGCCGAGTTCAGATCGACCCAGCGCAAAGCGGGCTCCGGCGCGACCTGCCGCCTGACCGGTCTGTATTTCCCCTGCCGCATAAACACCCCTCGCCTGATTTTACGCAATCCCGGCTCCTCGCGCCGCGATAAAATTGCGCCGGCCGTCTCGCTGAGGTAACAGCCTACACGGTGCGCGTGGTGGTTCGCGAGGCTGGTGGCCGGCAAATCGCGGCGGTCAACGCGCCGGCGGAGATCCCATAAGAAGAGAGGCGGATGGACACGTTTGTGGCGCACACGGAGTGGGGCGGCTCTCCAGAGGGACTTGCAGAAATCGCTGGGCAAGCTGAAGCATACCCCACGTGGGGCCGTAAACCGTTGATGCGCCGTGTAGGACATGCTTCAGCTTGTCCCTTCCGCGGCGGTGGTGCGATTTCTGCAAGTCCCTCTCCAGTCGTGCGCCACCAGTTTCTGTCCGGTCTTGGGATAGCTAAGCGGCATTGCGCACTCACTCGTGCCGCGGCGGGCGCGCCATGCGCGACGCGGAGTTTCGGCTAGAATAAACGGAATGGCCAGAATCCAAGCGGTTCTCTTAGCGATGGCGCTGTCGGTTCCGATGGCGTTTGCGCAACGGCATTCGCTGCCGGGGATCAATCCGGACACTCCGGAAGGCCGGTCGCTCCAGCAGATCCAGGGCGAGACGGACGACGCGAAGAAGATCCCGCTGCTCGAGCAGTTCGCCACGCAGTATCCCAAGGACGAGAGCCTCACCTGGGTTTACGATCAACTGATCGCCGCCTACGGCAAGGCCGGCCAAAGCGACAAGGTGCTGGAGACCGGACAGAAGCTGCTGGCCATCGATGCCGACGATGTCCCGACCGCACAGGCGTGCCTCAAAGCCGCCGAAGCCAAGAAGGATCCCGAGCTGGTGCTGAAATGGTCGGCTACGACTTCCGCGATGGCGCGCAAGGTGGTGCAATCGCCGCAGCCCGCGGCCGATGACGAGGTCGAGGCGTGGAAGCGTAACGTGGATTATGCCAGGCAGGTCGACGTCTACACCGAATACGCACTCTACGCCGCGCTGCTCCAGAGCACCGATCCGAAGGTGAGGATTCAACTCGGCGAAGCGCTCCAGACTCGCAACCCGGCCAGCGAATACGTGCCCAAGCTTTCGCAGCCGCTGTTCCTCGCCTATATGCAGGCCGGCCAGGGCGAAAAGGGACTCGAGTTCGCCGAGAAGTGCATCGCCGCGAATCAAGCCTCCGGGGAGATGCTGCTGGCGGTGGCCCAGAGCTACATGGAAAAGAAGATGCCCGAAAAGGCGATTGCGGCGGCCGAGCAGGCGATCAAGTTCGCGGATTCCACGTCGAAGCCGGAGGGCGTGGCCGACGCGGATTGGCCGACCTGGAAGACGCAGATCAAGGGCCGGGCGGGGTGGATTGCGGGGGTGAGCTACGCCGCCACGAGCAAATGGGCGCCGGCGGACACGTCGCTGCGCGCCGCGCTACCCAGCTTGCAGGGCGACAAGAACTTGCTGGCGGAGGCGCTGTTCTTCCTGGGCCTGGCGAACTACCGCCTCGCCGAGGGCGGCCAGAAAGCGCGCGCCGGGGACGCACTGCGCTTCAGCGAGCAATGTGCCGCCATCCCCGGGCCCTACCAGGTGTCGGCTCGCACCAACGTCAAGGCCATCCGCGCGAAATACCACTAGCAGTGAGCGGGACGAGCTTCAGGCTCTCCGCCGTTGCCCGCTCCCTCAGGGTCGCGGTTCGGTGCTCGGCGGGCGCAGCAGGCGGTCCTTGCGGTAGATCAGCGACGAAGTGTTGTAGTCGGCGATCTCGAAGCCGTGGCCGTGGGTGATGGCGTCGGTCGGGCACGCCTCCACGCAGTAGCCGCAGAAGATGCAGCGCGAGTAATCGATGTTGTACACCTTGGCGTAACGCTCGCCGCCGCTGATGCGCTCGGTCTCGGTATTCTCCGCGGCCTCGATGTAGATACAGTTGGCGGGGCAGGCCGCGGCGCACAGGAAACAGGCGACGCATTTCTCCATCCCGTTCTCGTCGCGCTCGAGGACGTGTACGCCGCGATAGCGCTCCTGAAACGTGGGCGGCTCGTCGGGATAGGTTTCCGTCACCGTTGGGGACAGCATCTCCTTCAGCGTGACGGCCATGCCCTTGGCGATGGCGGCCGCCGATCCCAGCACTTCTTCGATGTTCGACATCCTCGCGACTCCTCCCGGGAGTCAGTTCTTCGACCCTCAACCCGGCCGGTTTTCCGGAACGCTCTCGCCTGGCCGGAATGCGGAAACGCCCGCGCGCGCGCCGGCCGTTTCGAGAACCCGCTTGGAGAATCCGCTCTCGCTGCCCGAAACGGTGCCGTCCGCCTCGATGAGGAACAGCGACGGCACGTTCGCGATGGCGAAGGCGTTGCTCACCTGGTAGTTCTTGGGATCGTCGAGCAGGGTGGTAAAGGTGACGCCGTACTCCCGGCAAAACTGCTCCGTGGCGCCGGCCTCATCCTGCGAGATTCCGACGATCTGGACCGCGCCGGGTTTCGCGCCCTGGTGCAGCCGTTCGAGAAACGGAAACGTGTATTGGCAGACCGGGCAGGACACCTTGAAGAACGCCACCAGCAGCGGGCCGTTTGCCAGGAGGCCACCCAGCGTTCGCTCAGTTCCTCCCAGATCCGGCAACTGAAACTCAGGCGCGCGCACGCCCACGCGAAGCATCCGCTTTTCGCTCCAGAAAGCCATCTATCTCCAGACTAGCGCGGCCGGCACTGGTGGCGCAGGCACTCCTGCGCAATTGCCACACACTCTCTGCCGTGGGGGCGGACCCCTGGGCCCGCCGCCGGCGACCCCGTCGGGGTGGGTCGTCGTACCGATCGGCTCGATTCATCGGCGGGACGGCGGGTCCAGGGCGACCCGCGCGGACCTGGGGTCCGCCCCACTCGGCCTACATCCCTTCCTGGCCGAGCTGTTCCTTGACGAAGCTGAGGATGTCGAAACGCTGGATTTCGCGATCGGGGAAGAAGCTGTTTACCGCGTCCTGTTCGTTGTTGAAGATCTCGAACACCGTGGTGAGCTTAGTAAAGAGCAGCAACTCGATGTTCCGGCGGCTGAGATTCTCGAGTATCAATCGGCCGGCCCGCTTGCGCAGCGACGTAAAGCCGAGAACCAGGGCGCCCAGTCCCGTGCTGTCGATGTACTCGACTTGCTGCATGTTCAGGATGACGTTCGAGGCGCCGGCCAGCGTGCCGAACTCGGCCCGCAGAATGCCGGCCTCGTCGCCCACCGTGATCCGGCCCTTCAGGTCGAGGATGAGGATGCCTTCCCGTTCTCTTTGCTTGATGTCCAAAGCCATCGTGCGCCGGCCAGGTCCGTTAACTGGCTTTCGATTCCGCGTCCGCGTCGGCCGCCTCGATCATGTAGCCGACACCTCGCACGGTGTGAATCAGCTTGAGCGGCCAGCGGTCGTCCACCTTGCTGCGCAGGTGGCGGATGTAGACATCCACTATGTTCGTGAGCCCGTCATAATCCATATCCCAGACGTGCTCGACGATCATGGTGCGGCTCAGGGGACGGCCGCGATTCCGCATGAGGTACTCGAGGATGCTGAACTCCTTGGGCGCCAGATCGATCGGCTCGCCGCCGCGCGCCACCTTGCGGCGGATGCAGTCCAAGCTCAGATCCCCGACCTGCAGGCGTTCCGGAGTCGGCTGTCCCCGCCGCAGCAGAGCGCGGGCGCGCGCCAGCAGTTCGGTGAACGAGAAAGGCTTGCCAAGATAATCGTCGGCGCCCCGCTCCAGACCCTTTACGCGATCGTCCACGGCGCCCAGTGCGCTCAAAATCAGCACCGGGGGACTGGCGGTGCGATTCCGGATCTTCTCGAGAACCTTGAGGCCGTCCATGTCGGGGAGCATCAGGTCGAGAATTACCAAATCGTAATCGGTCGCGTGCATTCGTTCCAGGCCGCCGGCGCCGTCCTCCGACCACTCCACCGCATAGCCGGCGCTCTCCAGACCGCGAGCGACAAACTCGCCGATGCGCTTCTCGTCTTCGATAACGAGTATTCGCATGGGCTGCTTCATTTCATCGGCGTGTTGGGTAGGTTGGTCGGGAGCGCTCATTGGCGGAAATCCTTCATTGAGACGAAGATACCACAAGACACTGGCTGGCTGAAGTTTTCCTAATTCGCGGCCTGGACTCGTTGAAGAGGGCCCCGAAGCAGCAGTATTTTCGACCGGCCGTCACCAGCACTTATAATCTCAGCATACCAGAAGGTTAACAAACAGTTAAGGCCACTTTAAATGAGCTGCAGGAAGGCGGGCTGCATAGCCCTGGCGGGGGATGGCTACCTTCGAGCACGCCTTCCGCGGCGGCGATCGCGCGGCTCTCGGGATAGCGGCTCATCCGGTGCCGGAAGGGTGGGCTGAGGTTTTTCGCCCTTTCTGCCGATAGAAACATCGTGCAACCGTTGTCCACCACCGGCCCGCAGGCTGGCGGGCTAAATCGTGAGCACGCCCTGCGCCGCGTACTCGACGCGCATCTGGCGTGGCTCGCTCAGAGCCAGAACGGAGTGCGGGCGGATTTCAGCGGTGCAACCCTCAGCGACGCGCAACTCGAAGGCGTCAACCTGAGCCGCGCTGTCTTCCGCGGGACGTCGATGATCGAGGCCGTTCTGATCGGCGCGGACCTGAGCGGCGCCGTGATCGAGGGCAGCGACCTGCGCCAGGCCAGTCTCTCGCGTGCCGACATGGCCGGCGCATCCGTTAACAACTCGGATTGCACTTTGTCCCGCCTGGAGGGCGTGAACCTCTCGGAGTCTACGGTGACCTACAGCCGGTTCCGCAGCGCCGACCTTACATCCGCGCGGCTGCTCGAAGCCGCGATCCGGGAGTGCGACTTTAGGGGCGCCGTCCTCACGGGCGCCGGGCTGCACCACAGCAACATCTTCGACACGTCGTTTGTAGATGCCAATCTGGAGGGGTGCGTTTTCTATCACGCGCGCCTGCAGCTTTGCCGGTTCATCGGCGCTATCGCCACCGACGCCAATTTCGGGTCCGCGCATCTGGAGAGCTGCGACCTGCGGGGTGCGGCGCTCAGCGGATCGAAGTTCTACCGGACGGAGCTTGCCCGGAGCTGTCTTGGCAAAGCGCTCATGGCCGGGTGCGACCTCCGGGAGGCCAAGCTCGGCGGCGCAGATCTCACCGCTGCCACGTTGACGAATGTGCAAATGGACGGAGCCGTCCTGTTCGCGGCCGATCTCCGGGGCGCGGACCTGCGCGGAGCTCGGGGCATGACCAGCCTGCAACTTTCTCAGGCGCGCACGGACTCGGACACGATCTTGCCCAGCGGAGGCAGAGGACCATACCTGAGGGGATCGGGCGCGGAACGGCCGGCTTAAATCAGCCGCGTTCGGGGGACAGGCCGGCGCGGCGCTCAGTCAGGAAAAAGTACCAGCCCATCGAGAGCCCGAGCCTGGCCCAATTCCTCCACTGCGTGCGAGCCAGCGAAAGGAACAGCATCAGCGCGATCAGGACCACCGAGCACATCACTACCTGTCCCACACCGAGGGACTCTTTCCAGAACCAGAACCAGCGTCCGTAGACCAGCTCGATGTGGACCCAGTAAACCAGCAGCGAGGTTACGCCGAACTGCCGCACCCAACTCCACTTGTCCGCCGTGTGCCGGGTCCACAGATAGGCGAACGAGAGCAGGAGCAACACCGCGCCGGTCTTGACGAGAATAAGCCACGGGCTGTCCAGCCAGAACTCGGACTTGGGATACACCGAGTAGGGGAACGAAGAACAATACTGCCCGCCCAGCACGAGGCCGAAGCCGGTAAGCGCCGCCCACTGCGCCGCCCGCTCAAAGCGCTCGGCCGGCAGCGTCCGGATGATGCTGCCCGCGCTCATGCCGAAGGCGACAAATGCGGCCCAGGGGAAGAAGCCGAACGAAAGATAGTCCGGGGCCACATACATCCTGACCAGGCTCGGCACGCCGGACCAATCGAGGGACGAGACCAACGGCGAAAGCCCCGCGATGGCAAGCCCCAGCGCGGCGCACAGGCGCACGCGATCCTCGGTGGTGAACACGGCCATCACCGAAAGCAGGGCCACCGCCAGCCCCATGCAGTTGAGCACATCCACCCGCAGGAGGTCGGTCCAGGGACTGCGGGGCAGTCCGAACACCCAGACCTGAAGCCGGAACAGAAAGGCCAGTCCCAGCAGGTAGCCGGCGCGGCGGAGGGCCTTGCCCACACGCGCGGCGGTGGGCACTCCCTTGCGCTCGCAGGAATCCATCAGAAAAGACAGTGTCACGCCCACCAGGAACAGGAAGATCGCCGGAGGCAGACCTCCGATGAACTGTGTGATGACGTACAGGCCGCCCTGCCGCTGCTCCGGCTTGGTGAAGGAGTGGAAGGCGTGGCCATTCAGCATTGTGATGGCCGCCAGGCCCCTCACCCAGTCCAGAAATGCGAGCCGTCCCGCGCCCGCACGCCCGCTGCGCCCCGACGCTCATTAGTTCGGCTTCTCCACGTGAACGTTCCCAGGCAGCTTCAGACGAAATGCGTCCGCGGGCAAATCCGTGCTGAGCTTCAGGTCCGAGTAAGTGAACAGGTAATAGTTGCCGCCCGGCTCGATCACCTTCTGCTGTACCGGGTGGCCCGCGTTCGATGGAATCCACAGTTCCACGTTCTTGATCTGTTCCAAAACCTTGGCCGACTTGGGCACCAGCTTGAGCCGGGTCGTCTTCTCGCCGTTCACCATCTCCTCGCCGCCCGGCGTGACCGTGTAATTCTTCTGCAAGTCCTTGCCCGAACTCCCGAAGCCGATCGCCAGGAACTGATCGACCAGCGCGCCCGCCTTTCCAAGGTCGTAAATCTGCACCGTGTTCATCTTGGGGTAATAGATACTAGCGCTATTCCCTTCGACGCCTACCGATTTGGCCTGCGGTACGTCAATTTCGACCCGCAGCGCGAGCTTGCCGCCCGCCCGCTCGAGCCACATCCGCCCGCTTTCCTTCGATATGTCATCGAGGACGGCCGTGAACTCGGTCTTCTGGAGCTTGCCGGTAATCTGACGGAAGGTCTTGGCCTCGCGGTCCATCCTCGCCAATGTGTCTTGCACGTCATCGGCCGCGGCGGGCAAAACACCGACGGCCAGAACTGCTGCCAGCAGTCTGAATGTCATTCCACTCTCAAGTTAGGCGCGATCCCGGGAAGCAGCGTTACCGCGGCGAGCTCAGGGTTGCGTAAACGCGATATAGCCCTTGATTTCCGATTCGGAGTCCACCATCGGTTCCAGGCGGACGACGGGCCTTTTCTCGCCCGCGCTCGCACGGAGCATCTCGGAGGCTTTCGCCAGCCGCTGCCCCTCCGGAACATTCAAAAGGAGTTCCGTGTCTATCCAGTACCAATGACCATTGGTGTCATGGGACTGCAGCATGGCGATCCTGCTGGCCCCGGGAATGCGGCGCTGGTCGTTGAACCAACTCCGCGGCGTCAAGAAGACGAATGCCAGGATCAGGCCGACCATGACATCGAACTGCCAGGTGGCGCGATCGTAGTCCCACAACACGAATCGCTTGACTCCCGTCAGCACCTTGCCTAGCATAAACTCTCAGTTTAGCGCAGTGGGGCAGCTCTCCAGAGGGACTTGCGAAGTAGCACCGAACCGCGACCGTCAGGGAGCGGAACGGGCCGCCGATCGACATCTGCCTGAGGGGGTCCACTCGCTCACGCTCGTGGTTCGGTGCAGTGTCGCGGACTTTCGCAAGTCCTTCTCCAGAGCCGCGCCGGACCTCGGGCGGGACGTGGATGTCCGCCCCACGGGGACAAGCTGAAGCATGTCCTACTCGCGCCAGAACAGCTCGGCGTCGGAGCGGCGCACGTAGCTGGCGTCGAGCGCCGCGGGGTCGGCCGCGATCCCGGCCAGGAAGCGCTCCTCGGCGATGCGGCCGATGGCGCCGGCCAGGGCGCGTGGCACCTGGCAGAGCCCGTCCTGCTCAAAGCGCGTTCCGGCCAGCGCGGAGCGGAAGGCGGCGGGGTCCGTCGAAAGCAATTGCAGGTCGCCGGCGGGCAGCGCGGCCAGCCACTCCGGGAAAGCCATCACCACTTCGGGCGACACCAGATTGAGCTGCGCATCGTAGACGGCTCCGTAGATCTGGCCGCGGCGGGCATCGGTGACGGCGGCCCGCAGGGGGGCGGTCCCGTGCCAGGCGATCGCCTCCAGATTCGACACGCCCACGACGCGGCGGCCCAGAGCCTCGGCCAATCCCTTCACCGCGGCCAAGCCTACTCGCACGCCGGTGAACGACCCGGGTCCGGCGGCGGCGGCGAAGCAATCGATCTGGTCGAGCTTCCAGCCGGAGCCTTCGAACATCGCCGCAATGCGGTCGAACAGAATGTGCCCGAAGCCTTCGCTCGAATGCAGGGGCGTCTCCCAGACCACCGCGTCGCCCTGTACCAGCGCGAGGCTGCCGAACTCCGTCGTGGTGTCGAGAGCGAGGATTTTGGGCGTCACTGGGAGAGTTGGTAAACCCGCAAAAGCATATACACCTTGCCGTGCGCGTTCATGCCGTAAAGCCGGACAGTGAGCGTCGCCGGGTAACTCGAGGTGAGATTGGCCGGGATCTGAAACGTGCCTGCGAGGCCGGTGCCGAGGACCCTGGGTCCTTGCTGATCGGCCGCGATCTCGCCCGTCCACAGCCACATCATGGAGCGAGTGGCCCGCGTTTCCCGCGTGAGCTTGGCGGCGTATTTCGGGGGCTTCGCGACCGAGATCGGATCGCTGGCCGGCTCGGCGACCTCGAACGGCACCTTCTGCGGCACCTGCTCGATTTCCTGCATGATGATGGGCCGCGACTCGAACTTATACGAGCGCAGCATGGATTCCAGACGCCCCTCGCGGAACAGGTGCAGGACCCAGTCGTGCAGGCGGTCCGGCGGCTCTCCGGTGAAGTGATCGCCCTTGAACTGCTTCTTCTCCCGGATGCGCTGCCCGCTGACCGGGTTGAACCACTCGACGTCATATCCGCGCTTCTGCACCAGCACTTCGACCGGCCCGGGCTTCTCGATATAGACCACGTACTCGATGCCTTCGAGCTCTTCCTCATCCGGACGTTCGAGCGCCAGCGCGCGGCCGCCGTCCAGCTCGAAGTACGGCTCCAACTCCCAGTGGCGTGTGCCGGCGAAGAAGTCGTACCAGATGGCCATCTGCTTGGCGGCGGGGGAGTCGAGCGAGGCGGCGTCGACCGGCCGCCCGCCCACGCCCGAGGTGCCCGTGTTGGCGAAGGTCGGATACTGACCGTCCATGCTGGCGTTCCACAGGCGATGGCGGAATGTGTCGGCGTCCACGGCATCCGGGCCGCCCGCGCCGCTATCTTCGGCGCCGAGATTCAGATTGACGAACGCGGCCGGGTAGAGCTGGTGCTCGATGGAGCCGAGTTGGTCGTCCGCGGTGCCGTAGGTAATGAAGTTCATCCACTCGTCGGTGGAGAGCGGCGAAGACGTCTTCTGAACGCCGGTCGAGCGGGGGTGGAGGTAGGGATCGAGGCTCTTGAGGGCTTGTCCCACTTCCTTGAGGAGCGCGCGCGCTTTGTCGTCGTTTTCGAACGAGCCCGCCAGTTGCCAGGTCACCTGCATAGCCGAGAATCGCGCCACCAGGTAGCGCACGAAGCGGCGGCGCTCTTCCCAGGACGGAAACAGGCTGGCCCACTGGCCGGCGCTCCACGCCATCACCAGGTCCGCCGTGATGCCCTTGCCGTTGAGGTAGCGGATGCGGGCGTCGAGCTCGCGGAAAACCGCGGCATCCGGTGCACCGCCGGCCATCAGGGCCCGTTGCGCCGCTCCCGGCGCCGAGAGAACGACGCCTCGCAGGTGGTTGAACTTCTGGGCGGTCCGCGCGTCCACGATCCGCTCGAACAGCGCGCGGTCGATATAGGGAAGCGGAAGAAGGGTGTCGCCCATCCAAAGCTGCGGTGTGCGCACGTTGTCATCCACGAAAGCCCAATGGTGAACGTTGGCCGGGTGGAGAAAGCCGTGCGAGCCCGACTCGGTGGCGAAGAAGTGCTCCTCGACGCCATCGAAGCGCGTGACGTTGCTCGAGGTGCGGAAGGTCCACTGGCCCGCGTCGGTTGGGGAGAAGCGGATCACCATGCGGTTGCCGCCATCCCAGAACGCCGGCATGCGGAAGGTTCGGAAGCGCGGAGAGCGGAACTCGGCTTCGAGATTCACCGTGCGGTACGGATGCGGATGCGCCGTCATCTCCGCCGCGGAGAGCTCGAAAGCGATCTCGCAGGGCGAGTAAGTGGGCGTGGGCTGGCACACGGTCTGGCCCCGCAGCCCCAGCGCGCAGATCGACGCAATCAGAGCTATCCGACAGTACATGGTAAACATCCAGTGTAAGACGACCGACATCAACAGGACGGGGCGCCGGCGTCCGGGGTTCCGGCTATCACTGGATAATGGAACCCGAAACCCGCTCGCGTGCGTCACAACCGGTGTTGGAGGATAGATGAACACCAGTCGAAGAAAGCTGCTTCAGCTTGCGTCCCTGGCCGCGGGGGCCGCGCCGCTCCGGGCGGCCACGAAGGAAGAAGATGCGTCCCCGCTCCTGGCCGCGTTCTCAAAGCGGCAGACCGTGCGCCGCTATAAACCGGACCCGGTTCCCCAGGAGCACCTTCTCCAGATTCTGGACGCGGCCCGCCGCGGTCCCACCTGCATGAACCAGCAGCCGTGGACGTTCCTGGTGATCCGGGACCGTGCGAAGATCGAGGCCATGAAGAAGCGCACGCTCGAGACCGTCGCGAAATTCGTGAGCGCCGAGAAGAAAGAAGCCAGCCTCCATTTCTACGAGGGCTATTTTACGGCCCCGGTGTATGTGGTGGTGCTGGTGGATACCACGTGCCCGTGCACCGGCTATGCGCAGAAGCACGACGGGCCTATCGCGGCCGGCTACCTGATGATTGCGGCGCGCGCTTTCGGCTACGGCACCGCCTACCTCACCGACGGCATTCCGGAGCAGGTCACGCGCGAAGTGCTGGCCATCCCGAGCCAGTATCAGCGCATCTGCATCACGCCCATCGGCGTTCCGGACGGCTGGCCCCCGCAGGCGCCCAAGCGCAAGCTGGAAGAAATGGTGGCGTACGAAACGCTCGAGGGTCGCGCGCCGCTGAAGCCGATTCCGTACAATCCGTGACATCGTACTGAGCCGCGACCGCGAGGGAGCGGTCAGCCGGGCATGTGCATATTGTGCGAGGCCACCACGAGCCAGCGGCCGCTTTCTTTCGCCGCCGTCCAGTTCATGAGCCCCTTCCTGTTGTCCCAGGGGCGGCCGTCGGGTCCCAGGACTCCCTTCTGCGACCAGCGAATGTCCACCGCTGCGACATCCGGCCTGACGAACCTCACCCGCACGCTGTGGAGCGTGGCGACGGCGTGGCGGAACGAGGGCCAGTCCGGTGTCTGAGGTTCGGTGAACGCCGCGTCGTGCAGGGCTTGAATCGCATCCCGTCCGCGCACCTGCAACCCAACCGCGCTGGTGTAGTCGGCGTCTTCGTGAAAGTAGGCCGCGAACGCGCCGGTGTCGGCCCGATTCAGGGCGTCCACCACAGCGGCGGCGAGATCGTGGATTTGCTGTTCGTCGGCGCTCGTGGCGCCGGCGTGCTCTGTCCCAGGTGATGCCATGGAGATAGCCCTCCCAGTTGGTTTCTGCTATCAGTGTAGCGGAGCCGCTTCAGGGCAGGATTGGGTCGAACACGATCTGGCTGCGCACGTCGGCACGTTTGAAGCCGCTGTTGGCGAGCGAGACCGAGATCCCGCGTTTGAAGAAGAACAGGGCTCGCACCTCGAATTCGCCGCCATAGCTCACCGGGAACCAGGCGCCCTCGGCGGCGGGCTGGTACGCCAGGCTGAACCCCAGGTACTTCAGATTGGTGCCCAGCAGCGTCTTCACCAGAAACGGAACGCCCCGCGCCAGGCGTGTCGTGACCAGAAGCGGCTGGTACTCGAGGGCGTCCACCAGGACTTCGCCGCGCCAGGGAGCACCCTCGGTGTGCGGCCGGGGACGGAACGAGAGACGATAAACGTCGCGGCCCTGGGCGATCTCCTTTCCGAGCAGGCGAAACACGTACTTGCTTTGCTCGCCCGCGGTCAAAGGGAACAGGTCTTTCCCGATGCCGTCCCGCGAGTTCTTGTCGTTGGTGAAATCGTCCGTCAGGTCCGAGATCACATCACCATCGATGTCGAGTTCCTTGTACTCGTAGTGCGGGCGATCGTACGCGACCAGGCCGCCCTTGCCCGCGTACCGGCCGCTGAAACTGGTGAGCCTCTTCTCGAATCCCTGGGGGCCGGGCGTCACGGTGAACTCGCTGCGCTCTTCGCGGCAGAGCTTGTGGTCGCCGCGATGCATGCGAATGAGCACGGACTGCCGGTACACGAACTGAGATCGCTGCCGGTTGGCGCGCTCCTGGTTAGCGGCGACCTTGGCCATGATGGCGTCCGCGGTCTCCGGTTGCTGGCCGGCCGCGACCGCCGCGAGGCCGAGGATGAGCGCGACGCGCAGCACTATGGTTCGCCTCGAGGGCCGTTCAGCGCCTGGCCGGCGTGCTCCGGGTCTTCGAGCGCGTTGGCCAGGAACTCGGGATCCACCCGGGCCTCGAGGATCACGGTATCGCTCGCTCCGAACGTGGCGATGAGCATCCGCCAGTCGCGGCCTTCCGGTCGGGCGTAGATATGGACCCACTCGCCGTCGCGGCGCGAGCGGATGCGGATCAGGGAGCTCCAGCCCCCGCCCGCGGCCCGCCTCATGATGCCATCGAACCGTCCGAGGTCGCGTGGTGGACCATCGGGCGTCTCGAAAATCGCCATGTCGAAATCCTTCACGCCCTCGGGCTGGGCGATCTTGACCGCGAAGCGCGCCAGCCCGAACAGAGGAATGCGTACGCGGTGGATGCCGTAGCCGGATTCGACGCCGCGAACGATGGCGTGGAAATCCGAATCGCCCGCCGCTACCGGCGTGGCCGCGAGCGCTCCCAGAAGCACCACGACGAGAAGGGTTCTCATGACCTACTCCTTGGTGGCCTTCTTGTGTGTTTCGACGTCGGGGATGCCGAAGTGCCCGCCCAGCTCACTGAGATCGTCCAGGCTGATGTTGCCGACGATATTCACCACCGTCAGTTCCTTCGGATCGGCGCACAGAATGACCAGCCCGCCGATGTGGGTGTCGTCGAGCTTCATGTAGACTTCGGCGTTGTCGCCACCCTTCTTGCTGATGACTCCGACCATGCGCGACCAGCCGGGTCCGCGCAGTTGATGCCGGATCTCGTCGAGATCCGAAGGCGAGTACTCGCCTTCCTTCTCGAACTCGAAGGACTTGACGTAGATCCCCTTTAAGCCGCCGACGATGTTCTTGACCTTGGCTTCGTCCGGATCGTTATTCGACAGGAAGCGGCCCGCCAGGCGCAACATCGGGCCATCGAGCGAGACGTCCACCACCTCGGACGCCTTGGCGGCGAGCTTGTCTATGCCCGGGGGCAGCTTCACTTCCTGCGCCAGCAACGGGCCGATTGCGAAAAACAGTACCAGTGCGTATCTCATAGAGTCTCCTTGACGGGCCGTCATGGCCGTCCCACCTCAGTCACCTGCGTTGAGCTGCTGGACGCGATCGCGCGCCATGTTGAGCTTGGCGCCTGCGATATGGAGCGCCAGCACGAGCTGCTGCTTGGCCAGCCGCCCCTGCCGTTCCTCCTGCTCGCGGCGGTACTCGATACTGCCACCCACCAGCAGGACGCAGGCCAGCGCCGCCGCCATGGCCCAGCGCAGACCGAGCGCCCCCCACCAATTCCCCTTCTCCTTGGGGCGCGCGCCGGCGGCCGCGGTCAGCACGCGGGCCGTGAAATCGGGGCCCGGGTCCTGGCTACGAAGCGCATCGCGCAATGCATCATCCAAGCGGCTCATCGACTTCTCCCATCTCTCTCGAAAGGTTCTGGCGGCCGGCGACCGGCGTGAAAGCCCGGCCCGCTTTCTCTCGCAACATCGCGAGCGACCGCTGCAAGTGACTCTTCACTGTCCGCACCGGCATTCCCAGCGTCTCCGCGATTTCCTCCGGATCCAGGTCTTCCTGGTAGCGGAGAACCATCACCGCGCGCGGCTTCTCGGGAAGCGACGCAACCAACCGGCGCAGCCGCTCGGAAAGCATCGGATCTCCCGGCGCCGCCGGGGTCACCGGCTCGGGAGCATCTTCCAGGCCCACCTGCGGCCGGAACCTGCTCCGGCGCGCATGATCGATCGACCGATGGACCGCGACCTTCCGCAGCCACCGGGCGGCGTGCTCGGCCGATTGCATGTCCGCCAGGCTCTGGTGAAGCTGCAGGAAGACGTCCTGCGCCAGCTCCTCGGCCGACGAACGATCACGCACGTAATGCAGTGCGATGCTGAACACCATGGCCTGATGCGCCCGCACCAACGAGGCGAAATCCGGGAGCGGTTGGGGTCCCATCGCCATGTTGGAGGCTGCTGCCATCACCTTTCATAGGATAGATACGAAAGGGTGGCCCCGGAGGACGCAAATGTTGTGCCAAACCCGCCCGTGCGCTAACCTGCTGGTTTCCGGAGGTGCAACTTGATCTCTCTCACCCTGGCGCTGGCGGCGGCCCTGACAGTCGCGCCGCGCACCATGCGGCTGGACTACGTTCACACGGGCACCGCGTCCGAAGAGCAGTTTGCCCTGGACGGCGTGGCGCTCGAAGGCGATTGGCCGGGCCCTCCCGACCGCATGATCGACGACACCAATCTGGGCAAGTACTACTTCGAGGTGATCGACTCGAAGACCAAGCGGCTGCTCTATTCCCGCGGCTTCGCCAGCATCTTCGGCGAGTGGGAGCTGACGGCGGAAGCCGGCCGCGAGCGGCGCGCGTTCCACGAGTCGCTGCGCTTCCCGGCGCCCGGCGGCTCCGGTCGAGATCGTCCTCAAGAAGCGCGACCGGCAGAACGCGTTCCGCCAGGTTTGGTCGGTGGCCGTCGATCCGGCATCGAGCACCGTCGACCGCGCCGGCCCGCCCGCCGGCGTTCACGTCTGGGCGGTCATGAAGAACGGCGAGCCCAAGGACAAGGTCGATCTGCTGCTCATGGGCGACGGCTACACCGCCGCCGAGATGGAGAAGTGGCACCACGACGCCCGGCGGCTGACCGAGCTGCTGTTTGCCGCATCGCCGTTCAAGGAGCATCGCGGCGACTTCAACGTCTGGGCCATCGACACGCCCGCCGAGGAGAGCGGCATCTCGCGGCCCTCCGACGGCGTCTGGCGGCATTCGCCGCTTCGCGCCAGCTACGACGCCTTCGGCTCGGAGCGCTACATCCTCACCTTCGACAACAAGCGCCTGCGCGAGGCGGCCTCGGCGGCGCCTTACGAGTTCATCGAGATCGTGGCCAACGGCCGCAAGTACGGCGGCGGGGGAATCTTCAACCTGTACGCCACCGTTGCCGCCGACAACGAGTTGACGCCCTACGTCTTCGTCCACGAGTTCGGGCATCACTTCGCGGGGCTGGCCGACGAGTACTACACCTCCGACGTCGCCTACAACAGCTCCACCGAGCGGCTGGAGCCGTGGGAGCCCAACGCCACCGCCGATCCCAAGGCCGCCAAGTGGGCGGACCTGATCGCGCCGGGGACGCCCTGCCCACGCCGTGGCCGAAGGACCAGTTCGAGTCCGAGCAGAAGCGCATCCAGGCGCGCCGCCGCGAGCTGCGCGCCCAGCACCGTCCCGAAACGGAAATGGAGGCGCTGTTCCGCGAGGAGATGGGGCTGGACCAGAAGCTCCTCGACGGCCCGGACTACGCCGGCAAGACCGGAGCTTTCGAAGGCGCCGACTACGAGGCGCGCGGCTACTATCGTCCGCAGACCGACTGCATCATGTTCACCCGCGACCCGGTAGGTTTCTGCTCCGTCTGCCGGAGGGCGATCGAGAGGGTGATCGACCTGTACGCGCCGCGGCCGTAAGAGAGATCACCTTCCAGGGCTGCGAATCTCGGCAGAGCGGAAGAGGGAGCGCTTCGGAAGATCGCCGGCGCGGTTCAGCGAGAGTACATGGAGAGGAAACGACGGTGAAAACGAAAAAGGAAACAAAGCCGCCCGTCCGCCGCCGACGGGCAGGGGAGACAGCGTTCGGCCGGGAGTTGGTGAAAAGCATGGAGCAGGCGTTAGCCTACGCGAAGGGCGAGAAGGTTACCGCTCGCGTGACTGCAGTCATGGTTCCCACCGTGGACGTCCGCGAGATCCGTCGGCATCTGGGCCTCAGCCAATCCCAGTTCGCGGCGGAGTTCGGCTTCGCCCCCGCCTCGGTTCGCAACTGGGAACAGGGACGGCGGATTCCGGATGGGCCCGCTCGAATCCTTCTGGCGGTCATCGGCGAGCACCCCGAGGTGGTCGAGAGCGTGCTGCGAAAGACGGCATAGGCGATCGGCGACCGCCACGTTCGCCTGATCCCGGATGAGATTGAAAGCGTGCCGAAAGTTCAGGTCAGAGCGGGCGGCGAAGCAGGACGCGATACGGCGTGCCATACGCAAATCGAATTGGCTGAAGCACGACCGTCAGGGAGCGGACCGCCGGCTTAGCCGTTCGTCCGCTCGAATTCTTTCATGTAGGCGGCCAGCGCCTGTGCGCCCTCGAGCGGCATGGCGTTGTAGATGGACGCGCGCACGCCACCGACGTCCCGGTAGCCCTTGAGCGAGGACAGCCCTTCTTTGACCGCGCCCTTCAGGAACTGTCCGAGCAACTCTTCGCTCGGCAGGTGGAACGTGACGTTCATCCTGGAGCGGTGCTCCGGCTGAACGACGCCCTTGTAGAAGCTCGATGCGTCGATGACGTCGTAAACCGTCTTAGCCTTTTTCTCGTTCACGGCTTCGATCGCGGCCACGCCGCCCTGCTCCTTCAGCCACTGGAGAACGAGCCACGTCACGTAGATGTTGAACGTGCTCGGCGTGTTCACCAGCGAGTTGCCTTTGTCCACGCTGGCGTAGTTGAGCAGCAGCGGGGTGGTCGGCAGCGCCTGCCCGAGCAGGTCTTTGCGGATGACCACGAGCGCGCTTCCCGACGGGCCGAGGTTCTTCTGGAGCCCGGCATAAATCACGCCGAAGCGCGAGTAGTCGATCACCCGCGACAGGATCTCGGAGGTCTGGTCCCCCACCAGCGGCACCGCGCCGGTATCGGGGAACGCGTTCCAGCGCGAGCCATAGACCGTGTTGTTGGTGGTGATGTGGACGTACGAAGCGTCCTGGTCAATGGCCGCGGGATCGATGGTGGGGATGCGATCGAAGCCCGTGCCGCGGCTGCTCGCCACGACGCGTATGTCGCCGAACGCGGCAGCGTCCTTGATGGCGTTGGCCGCGAAAACGCCCGTCTCCACGTACAGGGCTTTTCGCGAGGGCGAGCGCCCGATCAGGTTCAGAGGCACGGCCGAGAACTGCATTCTGCCGCCTCCGGCGACGAACAGAACGCTGTAATCGGCAGGCAGGCCGGTCAGCTCTCGAAAGAGACTGGTGGCGCCGTCGACGATGGCCACGAAATCTTTCGCGCGGTGGCTGATCTCGATGACGGAAGCGCCAAGGCCGCCGTAGTTGAGGAATTCTTCCTTGATCCTGACCATGACCGGGTCCGGAAGCATGGCGGGACCGGGGCTGAAATTGTAAACGCGACCGTTGGTGAGCATTTGGTAAATAGTACCAAAAGCTTGTCGCTCGTCGCCCGTCGCCCGTCGACCCTGATGTGGGGGCTTCGTGCGCTTCGCCCTCAGGATTTCCTGCGACGCGAATCGCTGCGACGCGGGCGGCTCAACATGCGACGGGCGACGGGCGACAAGCGACGGGCGTCTCAGAACACCCACCCCAGCGTCACCTGCACGCTCCGCGGCGAAACGAAGTGCGTCCCGCTGAAGGTGGAGAGGAAGTTGTAGAGCGCCACCGTGTTGGTCAGGTTCTCGACCGCCAGGCGTAGCGTCACCCGGCCGCCCTGCTCTCGGTGGAAGAGGTTGTCGGTCCCGATAGCGGCGTTGAACAGGTTGCGCGCCTTGACGCGGTCCGGGTTGTGGTCGTCGTTCTCGGCCCCGGTTTGCGGCAGCGTCAGCAGGGTCGAAGTCCCCACGCCGCTGCAACTCGTGATCGGACTCTGAAGCGTGGCCGCCACGCCGTTGCACTGAAAGCCGATGTCCACCTGCTGCGAAGGCGTGAGCTGAGTGGCCGCGGCGACGTCGGGCACGCCGCTCACCACCAGGCCGCTGTCGTAGCGCCAGGTGAACTCCACCCATTCGGCGTTGTGCGGGCGCTGATACCGCAGCACCGCGGTCTGCTGGTATGCCTGGTCGTGGTCGATGCGGAACACGCTCGTCGGAAAGCCGCCGAGCGGGATCAGCCCGCCCACTTCCGGCGGGAAATACCGCGCCCGCGTATGGCCCAGCGTCATGTACGCTTGGAATCCGTGGATGTCGATCGTGCTCAGCCGCGCGGTCACTCCGTCGAGCTTCGATTCCTTCCAGGAGATGGGGAAGGTGATGGGGGTGTTAAACAGCACGCTGAAATCGTACGCGTTCTGGGTGAATTTCCAGAAGTAGTCGGCATCGAGGACCAGCCAGCGGCTCAACTGTTGCTGCAACCCCGTGTTGAACTGGTTCCTCACGCCCGGCTTGATCGGCGTCGAAACGGACCCGAAGACGTTCTGCGCCAGACCCCCGCCGCCGGTGCCGCTCGAAAGAATCAGGTTCTCGTTGAACGGCGTCTCGAACGTACGTGCGTAGGCGGCCCGCAGCACCGTGTTGGTCTTGGGAACCAGGTACGCGATCCCCAGGCGCGGCTGAATGCCGTTGGCCGTGACGAGCCCATCATACTGATCGTCCCGCAGCCCGGCATCGATCGTGAAGTGCCCCAGCTTGATGCTGTCCGTCACGTAGAAGCCGTACTGAGCGATGGTGTGGCTTCCGTGGAAGTTGAACAGCGCGCCGCCGCGCGTCATGTCGTAGGGCACGATGCCGGGTTGAAGGTTCGGATTGGCGCATGTAGGCGGGGTTGACGCTCTGGCACTCAGCCGGATTGGTCACCCCCGGCAGCGCCAGCGCGTTCCCGCCCGCGTCCAGGCAGACGGGATTGTAGTTGGGATCGGTGATCCCGAACCGGAAGCTCTCCGAGAGCGGCGTCCGCTGGATCTGCGTTCCCATCTTGATCTCGTGCCGCCCGTGCGAATAGGACAGGTCGGCGTTCACGCCGTAATTGGTCAGAAAGCGGAGTTGAGAGGCGGTGATCGGCGTATCGGCGAACGGATTCTGGCTGGCGTAGTAGTTGACCTGATCGCGGCGAACGTACGGGTTCACCGTCAGCAGCATGCGCGAGTTGAAGACGTGCTGGTAACCGGGCGCGATGTTCCACGTCAGCACCCGCTGCCTCTGGTCCTGCGACAACTGGTCGAAACTGTTGGGCACCTGGAACCAGTTGCGCGCGGTCAACAGATCCAGGTGCAGCGAGTCTTTGGCGTCCGGCTGCCAGTCGAGGCGGTCGAAGATGCTCTCGTTGTTCCCGATGTCGTGGATGGGCAGGAACTCGGGAGTATCCAGAAAGCGGCCCGACCTGGTGCCGTTCACCACGATGAAGTTCCCCCAGTTCGTCCCCCCGATCCCGAATGAGGCGCTGCTGTTCCAGGTCCCGAAAGAGCCCCAGCCGGATTCGAGACTGCCGAACGCCTTGGTCGCGCCCAGCGCCGATCGGGTGGTCGCGTTGACCACCAGGCTCGATTTGTCCCCATACTGCGCGTCCGGCGAGCCGGTAATCAGCTCCATCGACTGCAGTGCGTTCGCCGGTATCTGGGTCGAGAACGTTTTGCTCTGCTGGTCGCTGATGTGCTGCCCGTCGACCACGAAGCTGGTCTGCGCATGGTCGCCCAGCGGGTGGAAGAAGCCGTTCGCGTCCGCCGCCACGCCGCCCGTGCTGTAGGTGACCGCCTGGCTCAGTTGTCCGCCGGGATCGAAGGTGGGCAGTTTCAGGAAGCTGCTGCGATCCACATCTTCGTGGGCCGAGGGGTCGGTTTCCACCTGCGATCCCTCCGCCTCTACCGTCACCGTCGTGGATGCCCCCGCCACGCCCAGCGAAATGTCCACCGTCATCGGCAGCGCACTGCGAACATCCACCTGCTGGCTGGACTCAGCGAATCCGCTGGCGCCGGCGGTCAGCTCGTACGGGTTCAGAGGGATATTGTTGAAGCGGAACGCGCCGTCCGTGCCGGTGGTGGCCGTCTGCACATACCCGGTTACCGGATTCCGCAACACAACTTTGGCGTGGACGATCACCGCGCCCGAAGGGTCCTTGACGCTGCCGGCCAGGGTGCCGCCGCCGATCGACTGGCTGAACACAGGGCCGGCGCCCAGGAGGGCCAGCCCCATCAAAATGTACAAGTGCTTGAAATACATAACGCTATCTCCTTCCAGAACAATCTGAAGTGGCTTGGATGCACAAATCCGGCTACGGATTGCGCAGAGGCAAAGGAGAGGGTTATGCGGGAGGCGCGCGGGAGAAGTTGAGGACGAGCGCCTGGTCGCCGGGGAGCACCGGCTCCTCGCGCCACGTGCGCCATTCTATGATCGCGGCTGGTGTGGCATCGGGGGCGATGGCCGCTTCGAGGGCCGGCAGGTGGGCCACGTGGCAGATCACGCAGCCATGGCCCGCGTCGTGGTCGTGCGAGTGAACCGTGATGGCTGAAGCGGTCTGAATGCCGACGAACCACGCCAGCAAAAGCAGTACCAGGGCGGGCCGCAGCCAGCGAACGGAAGCGCGATCTGGACAGGCCCGGTGCAAATAGACTCCTTCTCTATCTTAGATGGAGCGGAGCGGCGCAGGTTGCACCGAACCTGAGAGCGGGGAGGGGGCCGTCACCCGCGAGTCTCCCGTCGGAACAGATCGACGATCCCCGGCCGGGCGAGCGCGTCTGCCAGTTGAGTCAGCCGCGGTTCCAGGTAGACGCGATTGATCGAGCTGCGGAAGCGCCTGAGTAGCCGCCGCGCGTCTTCCCAATCCTTCTCTCGCTCCGAGATCAGCTTCATGAGGACGAGATCCTCGACAGAGCAAACCACTACGGTCTTGCCGCCGACCTGCTTGGGCACCCCGCGGCCGATCGCCTGCTTTTCGGCTGCCAGCGCGGCAAAGACCAGATCCACTCGAACACCTTCGGAACTGGAGACGGGAAGGACCCGTGTCTCCGCGGCGAACGCGAGGGGGTCTTTCGGCAGAGCAGCGACTCGCTCGCACAGAGCCGACACGGTAGCGTCAAAATCAGTCGGCTCGACCCAAAGCGACAGGTCGACATCCAGCGTCGCCCGGGGCTCTCCCCAGAGGGAGACCGCCAAGCCGCCGATCAACATATAGGGAACGTGGAACTCGTCTAGGATAGCCGTGATTTCGACGAGCGCGCGTTCGAGCTGAGTCATACCCGCAGGTGGGCAAGGGCGGCGCGCATTTTCTGAATCCCCAACTTGCCCGGGTCGGGATCCTCGGTGCGCACTTCAGGCGGCAGCCAGTTCCAGATGGCCCCCAGGTCGGCCAGGATCTCCGCGGGATCTCGCTCGGGCAGAGGCTGGGTGGCTTCCCAGAGGTGAAACGCGGCCCACTGGCGGCCACGAATTTCGAGCTGTTCCCGGAGCGTCACTAGCCTGATCTTCGCATAAAGCCACGCCGGCGGCGGCTCAGCCGGCCGTAGCTGATAGCCGATGGCTGATCGCTGGCGGCTATTTCCGCAGGGCCAGACCCAGCTCGCGCAACTGCCGCTCCGGGACGGGCGACGGCGCGTCGCACATCAGATCGGTCCCGCGCGCGGTCTTGGGGAAGGGAATCACGTCGCGGATCGAGGTCTCTCCGGCCAGGATCATCACCAGGCGGTCCAGCCCCAGCGCGACGCCGCCGTGTGGCGGAGCGCCGTATTCGAGCGCCTCGAGCAGATAGCCGAACCGCTTCCGGGCCTCGTCCTCCGAGAACCCGAGCGCGCCGAAGACCTTCTGCTGGACGTCCTGGCGGTGAATACGAATCGAGCCCGAACCCAGCTCGACCCCGTTGAGCACCAGGTCGTAGGAGCGCGCGCGGCAATGCGCGGGATCGCTCACCAGTTTCTCCAGGTCCTCATCGAGCACCGAAGTGAAGGGATGGTGCGCCGCGGCCCAGCGGTTCTCCTCTTCGTCCCACTCGAACATCGGGAACTCGACCACCCACAGGAAGCGCAGATCGCGGTTGTCCAGCAGGCCGTGCTTGGCCGCGTAGCGCTGGCCGGCGTAGAGCCGCAATTGGCCGCAGGCCTTCAACACGGTCATTTCGGGACGCTCGCCCTGCGGCGCGCCGGGCCAGCCGGCCAAAATCAGCAGATCGTCCGCCGCGGCGCCGCACCGCTCGCGCACGGCCTTCATGGGTTCCGGGAAATCCCGCTCCAGGCGCTTCGCGTCGTCGTAGATGCGCAGGCCGCGTTCGGAGCCGTACTGCTTCAGCTCGTCGCGTTCCTTGCGGCTCGCCCCACCTGCCTTCGGCACCACGATGGCCACCAGCGGCAGGCCGTCTCCGGTCAGCCCCGCGCCGGGGAACAGATCCGCGACGTCGTGGAACCGCGGCAGGCGCAGATCGGGCTTGTCGGTTCCGTAGCCGTACATGGCCTGCTCCCACGTGAGGCGCGGGAACGGGTACGCGATCTTGAATTCGGCAACTTCGCAGACGCGCTGGATCAGCGGCTCCACCACCTCGAAGATGCGCTCCTCCTGGATGAACGACATCTCGATATCGATCTGTGTGAACTCGGGCTGCCGGTCGGCGCGCAGGTCCTCATCGCGGAAGCAGCGAACGATCTGGAAATACTTGTCGAACCCGCTGATCATGAGCAACTGCTTGAGGAGCTGCGGCGACTGGGGCAGGGCATAGAACGAGCCCGGCTGTACGCGGCTGGGCACCAGGTAGTCGCGCGCGCCCTCGGGCGTCGAGCGCGTCAGGAACGGCGTCTCGATCTCCAGGAACCCCGCCGCCGTCAGGCACTCGCGCACGTTGAAGGCGATCTTCGAGCGCAGCATGATATTGCGCTGCATATGCGGCCGGCGCAGATCCACAAAGCGGTACTTCAGCCGCGCGTCCTCGCTCACGTCCACGGTCTCTTCCATGGGGAACGGCGGGGTGCGCGATTCGTTCAGTATCCACAGCTTCTCGGCCACCAGCTCGACTTCGCCGGTCACGATCGAGGAGTTCACGGTGTCGGCGGTGCGAGGCTTCACCGTCGCCCTCCACCGCGATCACGTACTCCGAGCGCAGCAATTCGGCCTTCTGATGAGCGGCCCGGTCACCGTCCTCGTGGAAGACGATCTGCGTGACGCCGTCGCGGTCGCGCAGGTGGATGAAGATGACGCCGCCGAGGTCGCGCCGCCGGTACACCCATCCCATGAGGATGGCCCGCTGGCCCGCGTCCGTCGCGCGCAGCTGGCCGCAGGTGTGCGTCCGCCGCATGTTGCCGAGAAAATCGAGTGGTACGGTATCCGCCATTTTAGTTAGTGAGCTTTGCGATCAATTCTTCGCGGCTGACGTTCTGCTGCTCGCCGCTGGCCATGTCTTTCAAAGCGTACAGGCCGGCCGTAATCTCATTGTCACCGAGGATCAGGACCCGCCGCGCGCCGAGCTTATTGGCCAGCTCCATCGCGCGCTTCAGCCGCCCTTCGGGAGCGATCTCGACCTGTGATTCCCAGCCGCCGCAGCTCGCGTGCCAGCAGAGCCGCGTGGCTCAACGCCGCCTCGCCCAGCGGAGCGATGAAGAGGTCGAGCTGGAGCGCCGGCTCGCCGCTCGCTTGTTCGAGCGACATCACCAGGCGATCTTCGCCGATCGAGAATCCGATCCCCGGCGCGTGGACCTTCGACCCCAGCGACTCCGCCAGTCCGTCGTAGCGGCCGCCGCCCAGAACCGAGTTCTGCGCCCCCAGCGCGCCGTGGACGATCTCGAAGGTCGTCCGCATGTAGTAATCGAGCCCGCGCACCAGGCGCGGCCGGACCTCGAAGGCGATCTCGCGCTCGGTCAGGTACCGCCGCACGGCGTCGAAATGCGCGCTGCAATCCGAGCACAGGTGATCCAGAATCGACGGCAGCTTTTCGATGATCGGCTGGTCCTCGGGCACCTTGCAGTCGAGCACCCGCAGCGGGTTCGTCTCGGCGCGCCGCTGGCAATCGGCGCACATGGAGGGCGCGACTTTGGCCAGCTCCTCGCGCAGCCTGGCCAGAAAGACCGGGCGGCATTTGGCGTCGCCCACAGAATTCAGTAGCAGCTTGAAGTCCTGTAGTCCAAGCGACTGCAATAGCTCGACCACCATCTCGATCACTTCCGCGTCCACGAACGGCGATTCCGACCCGATGGCCTCCGCGCCGATCTGGAAGAACTGCCGGTAGCGGCCCTTCTGCGGGCGCTCCCGGCGGAACATCGGCCCGATGTAGTAGAGTTTCTGCACGCCCGGCCGCTGGTCCAGCCGGTGCTCGATATAGGCGCGTATGACCGAGGCGGTGTTTTCCGGGCGAAGCGTGAGCGAGGTCCGGTCGCGGTCCTCGAAGGTGTACATCTCCTTGGTCACGATGTCGGTCTCTTCGCCCACGCCGCGGGCGAAAAGCTGCGTTTCCTCGAGGATCGGCGTGCGGATCTCGTGGTAGTTGTAAGATCCGAAGATGCGGCGGGTCTCCGCCTCGACGCGGTTCCACAACTCCGTGGATGGCGGCAGCAGGTCTCGCGTACCTTTGACGGCTCGGATCAATTCGACTCTTCCTTGTATTCCTGGGCCAGGCGGATGTAGTTCTCGGGTCCGCTCGCCACGCGCCTGCGCTCGTCGTCGGTCAGCGTTCGGCGGACCTTGGCGGGCACGCCCATCGCCACGCTGCCGGGTGGGATTTCCATGCCCTCGGGCACCAGCGCGCCGGCGGCGATGATGGACCCGCTGCCGATGCGCGCGCCGTTGAGCACCACCGCGCCCATCCCGATCAGGCAGCCGTCCTCGATCACGCAGCCGTGCAGCGTGACCGAGTGGCCCACCGTGACCCGGTTGCCGAGGATCAGCGGGTTGGTCTCGTGCTCGACATGGAGACAAGAGTTGTCCTGCACGTTCGTTTCATCCCCGATGCGGACGTAGTTGACATCGCCGCGAATGGTCACGTTCGGCCAGACGCTGGACCGCTCCCCGATCACGACGTCGCCGATGATCTGGGCGCTGGGGTCGATGTAAGCGGATGCGGCAATCCTGGGCAGTGTGCCGCGATAGGCACGAATCATTAATGTCCAGTGAAATTAGTATGGTAGCACGGGGAGAGCCATCAGCCGTCAGCGCTCAGCCCGCGCCAATTCGGTCCTTAGTCCAATCGGCCCCACAGACATCCATAGCCCCGCTGAGAACCGTGGGCATTGATGTCGGACCCGGTCCCGCATATGATCGGCACCACAGGCCGACGCGAATCGCCTGCAGGAGGCTGGATTGACCGCCATCGGAATCGCTCATTCGACCGGGCGCCGCACGTGGTCTCCTGAGGTCGAGCCGAGCATATCCGTCTTTCGGTTTTCTCTGCGCGTGGGGAGCTTCCTCGCCTTAAGTGATTCCCCGCTCCATGTGGACACGCAGCGCTGGGAGTGCGTTCTGGAGGCGTATCGTATCGATGGCCGACAGGTCCTGAGTCCCGCCGACCCGGCCGCCCGCGCGAGGCTCGTGGACATCCTGGATATGGCCAGCGGCCTTGATCAGGCACATTCCGGGACGGACCTGAGCATGGAGGGCCGTGAGGGAATGAGGGAATCCGGCGGCGCGTGCATGCGGCCCGAATCATCACCGAGGACAACATGGGAACCGAGTGGTACTGACCTGGGCGAACTGGGCCCCAATCATCCATCTGCGGTGCAACGGCTATGCCGAGCCTCTTCGGCAGCAAATCGGCGCTCAACGAAGCGGCAACGGATATGTAACAAATAGTAGATGCCTGCAGCATACGGAATTGAGGCCAGAAGGTCGATCCAGTAGTGCTCACCCAGTCCTAGCGTGGCTCCTATCGTCAAGATGTTGAAGACCAGGAACGCCGTGCGCATTGGCCACCGGCATCTCCATGAGAACAGCAGCAGTAGTATCGCCCACAGAAAGTGTCCGCTCGGCATACAATTAGGAGGGCCATCCATGGTTATCAGGACCGGGGTAACATGGGGCTCATGCAGTGGCCAACCCGCGAACACGTGTACAGGCCCGACAGCAGGGCAAATCCCGTACGTGACGTAACAGAGGACACTGGCTATGACTATGGATGCACACAAACGGACACGGTCGATAGGCCGGTCGATGGCTAGGTACAGCACCGCAACGCCCAACGGCACGATACGATACGCAACATTACAAATGAATGCCCAGACTGGACAAGCAACGAATACTCGGCCGAGGATCCACCCGAAACCTAAGGTCTGGTCGATGGCTAGCAAGTACTCATCAAACACCAATCGATAGCCATGATATAGCGCCATCTTAGAAAAGAGAACGATAATCGACAAGGGAAGTAACAAGTCTATTGCAGGGACCCCGCGAACGTCTCGGCCAAGGCAGCGAGCGGAAGCGATCATGAGGCCCCCTACCATGGACCACGCCATGTACTGGGATGGACGATACAAGCTCATCACGATGGCGGCCCCAAGAGTCAAAGCCAGACGCAAGAGTGGTTTCAGGTCGATCTCGGCCTCCTCTCGGCGACCTCTCAGAATAGCAAGATCAGACGGTCGTGCGACGATCAGTATTGTCCAATACAAGATGATCCTGAAACTGAGCCGGTTTCCAATACAAGGTGATCCTGAAAACGTGCCCGGGGGACCCCGGTTGCGGCATCCTGCGGAGGATGCGAATTCGGATGCGGAATGCGGAATCTTTGAGGCCGGAAGTGATCGGCGCGTTTTTGGAGGCCAGCCAAGCAATCGAGTTCGCTGGCCAGAACCGGGAGGAAATCTACGCTTGGGTGAAAGCGACCTTGCTCCAGCAGGAGTACTTTCGACAGAGCAAGAAGCAGCGGGGCGTGATCCGGGCCTACCTGCGCAAGGTGACCGGAAAGAGCCTGCCCCAGATCACGCGCTTGATCCGGCAGTACCACCAGACCGGCGAGCTCAAATCGAGGGCCGGCCAGAGGCGCCGCTTTCCCAAAAAGTACACCGCGGCGGACATCGCGTTGCTGGCCGAAGTGGACCGGGCGCACGAGCGGATGAGCGGGCCAGCGACGCGGCGGATCATGGAGCGCGAGTACGGCAAGTATGGCAAGAAGGAGTTTGCGCGGTTGGCGGGGATCTCGGTGGCGCACCTCTACAACCTGCGGCGGACCGCAGCGTATCGCAAGCGGGCGGCGGCGTTTGTGCCAACGCGGCCCACGAGCATCCCGATTGGAGTGCGGCGCAAACCGGACCCGCGAGGAGAGCCCGGTCACCTGCGAGTGGACAGCGTACACCAGGGAGACTGGGAGGGGGCCAAGGGCGTCTTCCATATCAACGCGGTCGACGAGGTGACCCAGTGGCAGGTGGTGGGGTGCGCCGAGGCGATCAGCGAGCGCTTCCTGATCCCGGTGCTGGAGGCGATGCTGCACCAGTTCCCGTTCCGCATCCAGGGCTTCCATTCCGACAACGGTTCGGAGTACGTGAACCACACCGTGGCCAAGCTGCTGAACAAGCTGTTGATCGAATTCACGCGCTCGCGGCCGAACCGCAGCCAGGACAACGGACTGGTGGAAGGCAAGAACGGGGCGGTGATCCGCAAGCACATTGGCTACGGGCACATTCCCGGAAAGCATGCCGAACGGGTGCAGAAGTTCTACACCGCGCACTTCAACCCGCATCTGAACTTTCACCGGCCCTGCGCCTTCGCCACGGTGGTGGAAGGGAAGCGGGGAAAACGGCGGAAGGTGTACCGGCTCAAGGATTACGACACACCCTTCGAGAGGCTGAAGCGAGTGCCCGAGGCGGAGAAGTTTCTCAAGCCGGGGATCAGCATGGAGAGTCTGGAGCAGCGGGCGGGGCGGATGAGCGACACGGAATCGGCGCGCAAGATGCGGCAGGAGAAAGGGGAGCTGCTGCGCCAGGTGAAGGTGGAATCGCCGACCGCGCCACGGGAGTGAAGGATGCACGGCGGACGGAGAGCTGTGGAAATGACGGGGCCGTGGAAACTGTGGAAAGCCAAGGGCAGGCTTCCCACGAGTTCCCACCGCCCCTTGGGAATCCCGCCAACGGCGGGCGGGATTCCCACATTCCCACAGCTCCGACGACGGTTTGTTTGTGGACGACGCGAAAAGCAAAACGCCGCGGCGGTCGAGCTGGCGCCCTCGCGCCGCCAGCGGAGCACGACCAAGTCAGGCGGCAAGAGACCCGGAAGGAGGCTCCTTCAGCAGGATGGCTTCAGGATCATGTCTACTGGAAACAACTTCTCACTTTCAGGATCATTCTTGGATTGGAATATGCTGATCACTCTTTTGCGTGGTTCTGGGCGGCCTTGGCCCGAATGCTCGATGTCGGGTTTTCGCCTCCTGACCCTCAGGTCGACCTCCGCAACGCCTCGACCGACGCCGTCTATACGCGCACCGGCGACGGCGATTTCAATATCGATCCCTCTTCGCCCAATGCGAAAGAGACCGAGGCCGTCTACTGGAGTTGGGACCCGAGCCGTTCCGACGAGGATTTCCTCCGCTACAACTTCGACAACCTGAACCGAATCGCGACCGGGCCGGCCAATCGCTCGAAGCGCTGGTTGGCGCGCTTCCTCGCGACATGCGCCGACACATCCGAGAAGAGACGTCTCCTGCAAACCATGCCCCGCGAGCCCTGACCTCACACACCCGGCTCCCCGCCCGCTATAGAATGCAGTTTATGCTGCTAGTCCTGCTGGCCCTCGCACTAGCTGCGCCTGCCCTGGCGCAGAAGCCGTTCGACGTCGACGCTCTCATGAAGCTTGCCCGCGTGAGCGATCCCCAGGTTTCGTCCGACGGCAAGACGGTCGCCTTCACCGTGCAATCGGTCGATCTCGCCACGAATACGAAGCCCACCAACATCTACGTGGTCCCGCTCGCTGGCGGCTCGCCGGTAAAGATCACCAACGCCGGAACCGGGAACGAGCGTCCGCGCTGGTCGCCGGATTCAAAATCCATCGCGTTTGTCTCGAACCGCGGCGGCTCGACCCAGGTCTGGCTCATGGCGCCCGATGGGACCAACGCACGCCAGGTGACGTCGCTCTCGACCGAGGCCGGCGGCGTCCTCTATTCGCCGGACGGCAAGAACCTGGTCTTCACCAGCGAGGTCTATCCGGACTGCCCCGACGACGCCTGCAACAAGAAGAAGCTCGACGCCGAAAAGGAATCGAAGGTCCACGCGCGCATCTACACCTCGCTGCTCTACCGCCACTGGACCCAGTGGCGCGGCGCGCGTCGCACCCACCTCTTCGTCGTCCCGGTCAGCGGAGGCACGCCGAAGGATCTCACTCCCGGCGATCATGACGTTCCCCCGTTCTCCCTGGGCGGACAGGACGACTACGCGATCTCGCCCGATGGCTCCGAGTTATGTTTCGTCATGAACGCGGACCCGGAGCCCGCGGTCAGCACGAACTCGGACTTGTGGGTGGTGCCGATGGCGGGCGGTGCGGTGGTCAAGATCACCACCAACCCGGCCGCCGACAATTCCCCCCTCTACTCGCCCGACGGCAAATACCTGGCCTGGCGCGCCCAGGTGCGGCCCGGCTACGAGAGCGACCGCTGGCGGCTCATGGTGGTCGAACGCGCTTCCGGCAGGCTCACCAACCTCAGCAGTGGCGTGGACCGCTGGGTCACCGGTTTCGCCTGGTCGCCGGATTCGACGCAGATTTTCTTCACCATGGAGGATCGCGGACGGCAACTTTTAGAGACTGTGCCGGTGCGCGGCGGCGGAGCGCACAGCATCTTCTCCGGCGACAGTATCGTGGACGAGGTTCAACTCTCCCCGGACGGCAAAACGGTGGTGTTCACGGAACAGACCGGCGCGCTGCCGTCGGAAATCTTCGCGGCCGCGAGCGGCGGTGCCTTGCGTGCCCTGACGCATTTCAACGATGCGCTCCTGGCCGGGTACGCCCTGCCGAAGCTGGAGGAGTTCTGGGTCGAGAGCACCGACGGAGCGCGCGTACACAGCTTCCTCCTGAAGCCTCCGGGATTCGACCCTGCCAAGCGCTACCCGGTGCTGTTCCTGATCCACGGCGGGCCGGAAGGAGCCTGGGGCGAGGACTGGGGCTACCGCTGGAACCCCCAGGTGTTCGCCGGCGCCGGCTTCGTAGTCGTAATGCCAAATCCTCGTGGATCAACCGGATACGGTCAGAAGTTCATCGATGACATTAATGCCGATTGGGGCGGCAAACCCTACGATGACATCATGGCCGTGGCCGACTACGTCTCGAAGCTGCCCTACGCCGACCCCGAGAAAATGGCGGCCGCGGGCGGCTCCTACGGCGGCTACATGGTGGATTGGATTCTGGGACACACGCAGCGTTTCAAGGCGCTAGTCTCTCACGCCGGGGTCTTCGATCTGCGCAGCATGTTCGGCGCGACCGAGGAGCTGTGGTTCCCGCTGTGGGAGTTCCACGGCGCGCCCTGGGACAACCCCGACCTCTACGCGAAACTTTCGCCCAGTTTCTACGCCAAGGACTTCCGCACTCCGACCCTGGTGGTGGGCGGCGAGCTGGACTTCCGCGTTCCCTACACCCAGGACTTGCAGCTCTACACGTCGCTCCAGCTTCAGAAGGTCCCCTCGAAGCTACTGATTTACCCCGACGAGGGCCACTGGGTGCTGAAGCCGCAGAACAGCGTGCTCTGGTACAAGACCTTCATCGATTGGGTGACGGAGTGGGTGAATAAACCGTGGACTCCGCCCGCTCAGCCGCAGCCGACGCCGATGCCGGCTACGCCGTAAGGGGGCCGCGTTCGTCGCGCAGGCACTCTTGCCTGCCGCCTCGACATTCCTGTCGAGGCATGTCTTCGCGTCGAGAGAGTCTCGCCGCGCCAGGCTAACTTAACGCCCTTGCTCCGGGGGCCCGCCCTGTGCCGTCTTGTTCCGAAGACGCTCCAGATCGTCGAGGTCAGGGGAGCGTCCGGCCGCCCGCTTGTTAGCGACCAGGTCGTCCAGCGAGATGACAAATACAGGAACACCAAAGAACGTACTGGCAACCCGGTTTCGCCACGCCTCTGAGAACTCGACACCCGTGATGCGCGTCAGGATGTCTACGCGCACCGGTGCCACGCCGATTTGGTAGGCGATGTCCGGTCTCGTGAACGTTTCCGCCGTCACGCCGTCATGCGCCAGCGGCGCCCCGAAGCCCGCGAGCGCATGAAAGAGCCTTGCCGAGTTCTCTGGCGAAGTGCCCACCCAGATGTCCAGGTCCTTCGTGAATCGTGGCTCGGTGTACTTCATGACGGCGTAGCCACCCACGATCAAGTACGCGACCTTATGCGCGTTTAAGGCTTGTAACAGATCTCTGTAGTGCGGGCTTGCGGCCATACCGGGCTTCCTCTGCCAACTCCACCATCTCCCAGGCGGCCCGGAAGATCGCTTCGTCTCCCTGTTCCTGCCAGAACTCTATGTCGAAGCTCCGGTCGGGGAATTCACCCTCGACCAGGCGCGTCTTCCATTTTTGGTCTCGAGGAACGATCATGGCGCTCTCTGCTCATTGTACGGCGAGCCGCTGGCGCCGTCAGCTCAACCGCAGCCGGAGCAGGTCCAGAGCCAGTTGAGTGGCTAGGGTTCGCACCAGCGTGCGGCCGCCCGGAAGGCGCTCGCGGCGCGTGGCGATTCCATCCGGACCGGCCACGCCGATGATGACAGTCCCGACGGGCGTGGCCTCGGTACCGCCGTCCGGGCCGGCAACCCCGGTGACCGAAAGCGCCCAGGTCGAGCCGGTGCGGTCCCGCGCGCCGCGCGCCATCTCCCGCGCCGCCTCTTCACTCACGGCGGTGTGCTCGCGCAGCAGTTCTTCGTTCACGCCAAGCAGCGCGGTCTTCATGCGGTCGGTGTACACCAGGAAGCCGCCCACGAAATAGTCCGAACTGCCGGGGACCGAGGTGATCCGCTCGGCCAGCATCCCGCCGGTGCAGCTCTCGGCCACGCTCACGCTGGCGCCGCGCTCGCGCAGTCGCTGGCCGACAACGGCTTCGAGCGGGTCGCCGTTGCGCGAGTAGATGCGGTCCCCCAGGATGGACTCGATCTGGGGAGCGACTTCCTCCAGCAGGCGCTCGGCCTCTTCCGCGGTGGCTGAGCGCGCGCGAAGGTGAAGCTGGACGTCGCCCGCAGCGGCCAGAATCGTGGTCACCGGGTTGGCGTAGCGCGTGTACACCGGGGCGATGCGCTCGTCCACCGCCGACTCTCCCATGTTCGCGATGCGGAAGAAGCGGGTGCGGATGACCTGCGGCGGCAGCACGCGTTCGAGCCGGGGCAGGCACTCCGCCGCGAACAGAGGCTTCATCTCATTGGGCGGACCGGGCAGCAGCATTACCACGCGGCCGTCGCTCGCGATCCATTGTCCAGGTGCGGTGCCGTTGGGATTCCGCAGCACCTCGGCGCCGGTCAGTATGTAACCTTGCCGGCGGTTGATCTCCGGCACAGGGCCGCGCCGGCGGCGAAGGATCCTCTGCTCGATGGCGTCGTAGATATCCTGGTGGAACACCTGTTCGCGGCCCAGCGCCTGCGCGACGGCGTCGCGGGTCACGTCGTCCTCGGTAGGCCCCAGCCCGCCCGTGAGGACCAGGATTTCGGATCGAGCCAGCGCCCCGCGAATCGCCTCGGCCAGCCGAGTCCGGTCATCGCCGACGATCAGTTTCGCCACCACCTCGACCCCGAGAGCGTTGAGCTGATCCGTGAGGTAGAGCGAATTCGTGTCCTGACGCTGAGGCGTCAGAAGTTCGGAGCCGACGGCGATAATTTCGGCGTTCATGGGATTAGCCGATAGCTGACAGCCGATAGCTGACGACCGCTGTCATGACACCTGTCATGGCAGCGGTCGGCCCTTGATACCCGCATCCACGCGATAGAGCAGGCCGTTGGTGGCCACGACGATGGAGCGGGAGGGCGTGAAGGCCAGCCCCACTATGTTAGGCCCCGAGAGGAACAGCTCCGGCTGACGATCGACGCCGATTCGCACCACCCCGCGCCGCCCGCCGAGCGACGCCGCCACATAGAGCCTGCCCTCGGCATCGAACGCCATTCCTTGCGGGCGCCCCAGGCCGCGGTAGAAGGTATCGACGTCGCCCGTCGGCGCCACGCGGTAGACCGAATCGAAGCTCGATGTGGTGGGGCCGGTGACGTACAGGTGCCGATCCGGACCGAAGGTCAGGTGGTAGGCCGCTATGGAGGGTTCGACCGTCGCGAACACATAAATCTGGCGCGAGCGGCTGATCTTGAAGATGGTGCCCTGGCGGTCGCCGACGTACAGGTTCTCGTCGGGGTCGAACGCGATGCCGGTGGCGACGCCCATGCCCTCGACGTAGACCGACATCGATCCGGCCGGCGTCACCTGGTAGACGATACCGTCGTAGCGGCTCGAAACGTACAGAAAGCCCTCGCGGTCGAAAGCCAGGGCCGTGGCGTTCATCACATCCGTCAGGAATGGTTTGGTGTTGTAGTTCAGGTCGGTCTTGTAGACCGAAGCCGGCGTCTTCTGCCCGCGCGACCCGCTGAGCGTGGTGAAGATGTTTCCGGCGGCATCGACGGCTGGGTTGGCCACGGGGTGGACGCCGTCCACGATCTGAATGCCGATCTCGCAGGCCCAGGCCGGGCTCGCGGCCTCGCCGCTCCGGATGATCAGTTCACCCACCGAAGCGGTTTCGGGCACGCGAGCGATAACCAAAGAGTCCGAGCCGATGACGACCGGCGCATCCACCTCGCCGAAGGAAACGCGCGGCCGGGCGGACTTGGCGAAACACTTCCCCCGGATCTGAAACTCGCCGCCCGCAATAGCGGCAACCGGGGTGACCTTCGCGATCTGCGGTCTCACGTCACCGTCCTTGCGATTCGCCATACTCAATAAAGATTGAAGCATCCCGCCGCCCATAAAACAAGCGCAGCGTAAATTCCGGCCATAACGTCATCGGCCACGATGCCGTAGCCGCCCGGCAGCCGCTCGAGCTGGCGGGCGGGGGCGGGCTTCCAGATGTCCATGACGCGGAACAGGGCGAAGGCCGCCACCCAGACTGGCCACCGCCCGAGCGAGGCCGCGCCGCCCAGCGCGATCCACTGGCCAACCACCTCGTCGATCACCACCTGCTGGGGGTCCTTGTTGCCGAGGTGCTTCGCGGTCCGGTCGGCCGACCAGACCGCCACCGGCAGCGCCGCCACCGCCAGCGCGACGAAATAGAGCGGCCGCCAGCCGGCGCGCGCCAGCAGGATAGCGGGCGCCAGCGCGCCGAGCGAGCCGAACGTCCCCGGCGCGAAGGGGGCGAGACCGCAGCCGAACCACGTCGCGATGGCCATCGCGAGCCCGCCGCCCGCGCGATCAGGCTTCACTGTCCTCGTCCTCCGGAGCCGGCTCGTTGGGCGCCGGAATGCGGTACGTGCCGTCAGCCCAGTTGCCCAGATCGATGAGGCGGCAGCGGTCGCTGCAAAACGGCGCATACCGGCCGCCGGGCTCGACGTCCTTCTTGCAGATCGGGCATGTCATAGGATCGCGAACGGGCTCGCAGCGGCTGGCTGCGGCGCCTCCTCGGTCGATGGTAGCAGCGTGCCGACCACGTCGTAGTCTTGCGTTTCGGTGACGCGCAGCAGGCGCATCTGGCCGCGGGCCGGCGGGGCGCCCTCGACGTCGTTCACCAGGCACACGCCGTCGATCTCGGGCGCCTGCGTGCTCATGCGCGCCTGCCACAGCAGTTCGGTCTCCTGCGACGGGCCTTCGACCAGAACCGGAATCTCGCGGCCGCGCAACGTGCCGTTCCGCGCGCGCGAGATCTTGCGCTGGATGGCCATCAGCCGCCGCTTGCGGTTGTAGATGGTGCGGCCGTCCACCTTTTCATCCAGATGATAGCTCCGGCTGGTCTCCTCGTCCGAGTACGAGAAGACGCCGAGCCGGTCGAACCGGGCCGCCTGGACGAACTGGCACAGCTCGTCGAAATCCGCCGCGGTCTCGCCGGGGAAACCCACGATCATGCTGGTGCGAACCGCGACGCCGGGGATGGTGCGGCGGATGCGCTCGATGAGTTTGAGGAAGATCTCGCCCGAGCCGCCGCGCCGCATGCGCTTGAGCACCTCCCGGCTGGAGTGCTGGAGCGGCATATCGATGTACTTCGCCAGCGCGCGATGCGCGGCGATGGTGTCGAGCAGCTTCTGCGTGACTTTGTTCGGATAGGCGTACAGAAACCGCACCCACTTCTCCCAGGGTGTCTCGATGCCGGCCAGCCGCGCGAGCAGCACCGGGAGCCCGTCCGCCAGGCCGAGGTCTTCGCCGTAGCAGGTGGTGTCCTGGCCGATGAGGTTGATCTCGCGGACGCCGGAGGCGAACAGCTTCGTCGCCTCGGCCACTACGGACTCGAACCGGCGGCTGCGGAACTTCCCGCGAAACTGCGGGATGACGCAGAACGAGCAGGGATGGTCGCAACCCTCGGCGATCTTGATGTAGGCGTAATGGTGCGGCGTCGCGAGCACGCGCGGAGTCAGGTCGTGATAGAGATACGGCTCGGCGCCGTTCGCGACCGGCGCACCCTGGCAGGCCGCGACGATCTCCTCCAGTTCGTTGGTTCCGATCACCGCGTCCACTTCGGGCATGTTGCGGCGGATCTCGTCGCGGTAGCGCTCCACCAGGCAGCCCGCCACCACCAACCGCTTGAGGCCGCCGGTCTTCTTGTACGTCGGCCATTTCGAGAATGGTGTCGACGGATTCCCGCTTGGCCGGGTCGATGAAGCTGCACGTATTGACGACGATGACTTCGGCGTCCTGCGGGTCCGGAGTCAGCTCGTAGCCGTGAGAGGCGAGTTGCCCCATCATGACTTCGGTGTCCACCAGGTTCTTGGGGCAGCCCAGACTGACAAAGCCGACTTTCAAGGTGTGAAGCTCGATCTCAGGATACCAGAGCGTGCCCCAGCACCGAACCGCGACCGTAAGGGAGCGGACCGACCAAGAGACGTTCCGGTCGCCAGCCGCACTCAAATTCCGTGACCACAGAAGCCCTTCCTCCGACGTACCTGCCGACTTGGGTCTGTTACGGTAGCTGGCTTCCCGGCGATGAGGGTGCGGTCGACCGCGACCACAACGTTCCGGGAAGTAGGTTGCCGGAAGAAAATCCTGGTCGTTTGACCGCCGTCCGGAAGCACATGCGGTACGAGCCGTACTCTCTCGGCCCCGCGCGGAGAGAAGTTGTTCTAGGAGCCTTGAGCGAGGTTTGCCACTACCGCGGCTGGATGTTGCTGGCCGCGCATGTCAGGACCGAGCACGTCCACATGGTGGTTCAGGCTGACCGGACGCCGGAGCGGGTCATGACCACCTTCAAGTGCTATGCGAGCCGCGCGCTGAATCGGTCGGAGCCGACCCCGCCGGACTCTCGTCGTTGGGCTCGCCACGGAAGCACGCGTTATCTATGGACCAGAGATGAGATATCCGCCGCAGTCGCTTATGTCACGTCGGGCCAGAGGATCGAGATGGCGTGTCTAGCACTGTCCGCTCGCTAACGCTCGCGGTTCGGCGCTGGCGGTCCGCTCGCGGTTCGGTGCTGGCGGTCCCCGGCGCCCCTACAGCGTCCGCGCGTGTACCGAATCCACCGAGAAGGCGCCGTCGGGGCCGTGACAGACCCCGCAGGACTCGCCCAGCGCCGGGTCGGTTTGCGACGCAGCGTGCGCCGAAGCGTCCTTCGCGATGTGACAGGCCGTGCATGCCGCAGTGTTGGGCGGCGTCGGGTTGATGTAATCCCGGGGGTCGTTGACGGCGATGCGCGTCGCCGGCACCGGTACCTGCTGCGAGTCGTTGACGTGGCACTTGGCGCAATCTCGCAGATCGCCCGGGAACCGGACCCCGCTGAAGTCGTTGGCGTTTCCGCCAAAGCCCCAGATCACAAACGGCGTGAATTGTACCGGGCCTGACGCAGCCTCGTCCTCGCCCGAGTCGCCGAAATGCAGCCGGTGGATCAACACCGGCAGGTCAATGCCCTGCGGTGGAGCCTGGCTCGCCGGGCGCAGGGCCGCGTCGGTATTCGTGGGATTGTGACAGACCAGGCAGTACTGCACGTTCTGCCGGATAGTGCCGTGCGCGGAAATGGCGAAATGGCAGGCGTTGCAGTTGGCCTGCGCAATCTCCACCGGGTGCGCCTCGACCGGCGAGCCGTCCACCGAGAAGTTCATCACCTGGTTGAAGCCCACGTCGCGAACCGTCTGCTGCACCACCGTCCCAGGCAGGATCACGATGTTCCGGTAACCCTCGATGCCAATGGAGTACGTCCCGGTGGCCCCGGCGGGAATCGTTGCGTTGAAGGTGTACGAATAGGTGCCGCTCTGGCCGGTTGAATTCTTAATCGCGCTCTCGGAGATCTCCGTCTGGTAGTCGGACGTCGGACCCGCCAGCACCAGGCTCAGGGAATTCATCTGAGACGGCAGGAGCACATTCCCGGACTTGTCGGCGAGAGTGTAGGTCACGGTCGGAGATTGGCCCGCCGCGCCATTGGTCACGCTCACGAGAGAGAAAACCACGCCCGGCAATCCGGGAGCGAACTGCGCGATCGTATGCGCGCCGACGATCGAGGCGTCGAACGGCAGCTCGCCCTGGAGGATGTGGCAACCGGAGCACTGCGAGTCGTCGATCTCCGGCAGATTGACGTGGTTGGCGCCTGTGGCGAAGTTGACGTTGTCGTGACAGGCGCCGCAAGCGGCACGGCTGGGGTGCGTGGTCCAGTAGTCTACGTTCCCCGCCGGCCAGGGCGCCAGGTCCGGATTGCAGCCCGGATTAGCGGCGCTGCCGCAGGCCGATCCGCCGGGTGGCGGTACCGTGCCGCCCTGTCCGGGCTGGCCCGAGTTGGGTGGCGGAACGATGCCGCCCTCGTGGCAGAAGGTGCAGTTATTGGGAGCGACGGCCGGGAAGACCACCGTCGAAAAGTCGTTCACCGCGTTCTGGAAACCGATGATCTGGTATGGCGTGCCCGCTATTACGCTGGGCAGGCTCGCCCCCATGTGGATCTTGTGGATCATCACCTTCATGTCGAGGAGATTGCCGGTGTCGGGGTCGATATTCTGCGGCTGGTGGCACAGCACGCACAACGGCACGACGCGCCGCGCACCGCCGTGTGCCTGCAGCGGGTCGTGGCACTTGTTGCAGGTGATGGTGCGGATCTCATCGTGAACCACGGTCACGGCGCTGCCGTTGGGCACGAAGCTGAACACGTCGTCGGAGGAGTTGGTGCCCAGGCTGAATTCCGTCAGGTCGCGGCTGGCATACATTCCGATGGTGTGCGTTGCGGTGGCATCGAAGCCGGAGGGCGCCTTGGTGGCGAAGGTGTAGGTGTACTGGCCTGCGGCGGTCTGCAAATACGTCCCCCCGGAGTCGGATGCGGGCTGCTGCACGGTGACACCGGTGGCGGTGCTGGTGGCTGCGCGCGTGGTGTAGGCCGTGTAGTCGTTCTGGCCCTGCGGCAGAAACGCCGCCACAAAACTGGTGCTGATCGGGCCGGGCGTGTTGATCCCCGCGCGGTCAAGCGGCAGCCCCAGCGGATCCGCCAGCGTGAACTGCACTTGAATGGTGCCGTCCCCCGCGACGCTGGCGCCGGTGATCTTGGCCACCAACCCCGGGCGGACGAAATCGACCAGCCCCGGATCGGCGAAGGCCGCTCTGCCTCTTAGGCTGCCTCTTCTGAGGACCAGGGATCTTTCGGTGCTGCTGAGTAACACCGCCGAGCCCAGAACCAGACAAACGGCCAAAACCCTGCGCACGGTCGCTGCCGGAGGAAACATGGCACCCCCTCAGAACATTCTGGGGTCAATTTTACACGAATCCCGCCCCGGGGCAAGAGGAATTCTTGCCGGGGCGTAGCCCGGACCCTGAGATTCCTTCCCGCCTGCCGGCACAACTTCTTAAAGTGCCTACGCTTACCTCGAACCTCACCCAGGAAGAAGAACTGAACTGGCTGGCCCTGAAGATGGTCCCCGGCCTGGGCGCCCGAACGGCTTCCCGGCTGCTGGAGCGCTTCCGCACGCCCCAGGCTATTCTCACCGCCACGCGCAGCGAGCTCGAAGCCAGCGGCATCGCGGGCGGAGTGGCGCAGAGCGTAGCCAGCGGCTGCGCCTTCGACGAGGCGGTCCTCCAGCAACAGAAGATGCGTGAGTGCGGCGCGTCGCTCATCGCGCTGACGGACCCGCGCTATCCGCAGCCGCTGCGCGAAATCTTCGACCCGCCCTTCGCACTGTTCGTTCGCGGCCGCGTCGAATTGCTGCACACCCTGATGCTGGGGATCGTCGGCACCCGGCGGCCTACGCCTTACGGTCTGGCCGCGACCGAGCGCCTGGCCGGCGACCTGGCGCGGGCCGGGTTGACCGTCGTCAGCGGAATGGCCCGCGGCATCGACACCGCCGCCCATCGCGCCACTCTTGCGCCCGGTGGGAACACCATCGCCGTCCTCGGCTGCGGCGTGGACCTGGTCTATCCCTCCGAGAACCGTAAGCTGGCCGCCGAGATCGTAGAGCGCGGCCTCATGATCTCCGAGTTCCCCATGGGCGCGCCGGCGTTCCCGCAGAACTTCCCCATCCGCAATCGCGTCATCAGCGGGTTGGGCGTCGGCGTGCTCGTGGTGGAAGGCGCGCAGTACAGCGGCTCCTCGATTACGGCCCGTCTGGCGCTGGAGCAGGGCAGGGAGGTCTTCGCCGTGCCGGGGAGCATCATGTCGAAGATGAGCTGGGGGCCGAACCTGCTCATCAAGCAGGGCTGCAAGCTGGTGCAGGACTGGAACGATGTGGTGGTCGAACTGGGTCCGGATGCCCGCCGGGAACTTGCGGCTGGAGCACAGGGCCGCCTGTTCGCCGCCGGGGCGTCTGAAACCGACCCCGCAGAAAGTGCATCTACGGTTCAGCGGACCGACAACCTGGTCGCCCGTAAGCTGCTGGAACAAATCAAGATCGAGACCCCTGTCCACATCGACGAGTTGCTGGCGCGCATCGCAGACGCTTCGTCCTCGGAAATCGTCGCGGCGTTGTTCGAGCTGGAGATGCTGGGAGCCATCCGGCAGCTTCCCGGCAGGAATTTTGTTAAAGTGTGGTGAGACCTTCGGGAACGACACCCTCCGCGGAACACAGGTAGGGTGAGTGTCCCCGAAAGGTCCGGACGGACTTAAAGTCGATATGCCAACATCTCTCGTCATCGTCGAATCGCCGGCGAAGGCCAAAACCATAGGCAAGTACCTGGGCAAGAATTACGTCGTCAAGTTCTCGCTGGGCCACGTGAAGGACCTCCCCCCGACGGATCTCGCCGTAGATGTCGACCACGGATTCGAGCCTACCTACGTCGTCATCGAGGGGAAAAAGAAGCTGATCGCCGAATTGAAGGCAGCCGCGAAGACATCGGAAACGGTCTACCTGGCGGCTGACCCTGACCGCGAGGGCGAAGCCATCTGCTTCCACCTCAAAGAGGAGCTCGAGGACAAGAAGAACGGGCGCGTGCGTTTCGTCCGCCTGATGTTCAACGAGATCACGCCGAACGCGATCAAGAAGGCGTTCGAGCTCCCGATGGAAGTGGACATGCACCTGGTCGAGGCGCAACAGGCGCGCCGGGTGCTCGACCGGTTAGTAGGCTACAAGATTTCTCCGCTGCTGTGGGATAAGGTTCGCCGCGGTCTCTCGGCGGGGCGCGTCCAATCCGTGGCCGTCCGCCTCATCGTGGAGCGCGAACGCGAGGTTCGCGCATTCCAGAAGCGAGAATACTGGACTATCGACGCCCACCTCGGCGCCAAGATGCCGCCGGTTCTCACGACGCGCTTCATCAAGCGCAACGACGAAGCCATCGAAATCCCCGATGAAGTTGCGGCGCAGGCGCTCGTAGCGCAGTTGGCCGGCCGGGAATACGTCGTCAAATCGGTCGTCACGCGCGAAAAGAAGCGCAACCCGGTTCCGTCCTTCATCACCTCCACCCTGCAGCAGGAAGCGGCCCGCAAACTTCGCTTCAGCGTCAAGCGCACCATGGGCCTGGCGCAGCGGCTCTATGAAGGCGTGGAGGTCGGCAAGGAAGGTCCCACCGGCCTGATCACTTACATGCGTACGGATTCCACGCGCGTCTCCGACGAAGCGCTGGCCGAGGCGCGCACGTTCATCGCCGGCCGCTTCGGACCGCAGTACGTTCCCGAAACGCCGAACATATACCGCAGCAAGAAGGGCGCGCAGGACGCGCATGAAGCGATCCGCCCGACCGACGTGAGGCGCACCCCGGAATCGCTCGAGAAGCTGCTCCAGGAGGACGAGCTCAAACTGTACCGCCTGATCTGGATGCGCTTCGTCGCCTCGCAGATCATGCCGGCGGTCTTCGACCAGACCGCCATCGACATCGCGGCCCGGGGAGCCGACGGCGCGGAGTACGTCTTTCGCGCTACCGGCTCGGTGCCGCGCTTCGACGGTTTCCTGGCGATCTACGAGGAAGGCAAGGACCAGAAGGACGAGGAAGACGAGGAACTCAAGCACCGGCTGCCATTGGTGACCGAGGGAGAGATCCTGAAGTTCGATTCCATCGAACCCGAGCAGCACTTCACCGAGCCGCCGCCGCGCTACAACGAAGCCACCCTGGTGAAGAAACTCGAGGCGGACGGCGTGGGCAGGCCCTCGACCTACGCTTCCATCATCTCGACCATCCAGGACCGCGGCTACGTCAAGAAGGAGACTGGCAAGTTCCTGCCCACGGAACTGGGCATGGTGGTGACGGACCTGCTGGTCGAAGCCTTCGACGACATCCTCGATATCAGCTACACGGCCCGCATGGAGGAGGAGCTCGACGAGATTGAGGAAGGCAGGATTGACTGGCGCGCCGCCATCGGGGAGTTCTACGAGAAGTTTACAACCGATCTGGAACGCGCGAAGGAGGAGATGACGGACATCAAGCGGATGGAAAAACCAACCGGCTTGACTTGCGAAAACTGCGGCCGGCCCCTGGTGATCAAGTGGGGCAAGCACGGCAGCTTCATCGCCTGCACCGGATATCCCGATTTCTCCCCCCGAAGCGTGGAAGCCGATCTCGAGAAGGTGCAGAAGGAGATCGGCCGCCAGCAGGAAAGGGCTCGCAAGAAGTTCGCGCCCCGGATGGCGAAGCTCCAGGAGCGGTATCCCGAGGTGCCGATCGAGTGGGGTGAAGGCGGGCTTGTCTGGACCGCCGCCTCCCGTCTCGGCAAGGGGCAGGCAGCCCCGTTGAAGGGGCTCCAGGAGAGCATCGCGGAGCAGAGAGCGAAGAACCGCGGACTGATCGAATCGCGCCTGAAGTCGATCGAGGGCCGGTACCCGCGCGTGAACGAGTTTTACGACCTGGTACTGCAGGACACCGCTGAGGGTGTCGCGCTGGTTTCGCGGAGGAAAGAAGATTCCTGCACATATACCCGCGAATTGACAGTGGATTTGCCCGACCTGGCCGAAGCGGATCTCAACGAGAAGGGCGAAGAGGAACTCTGCGAGAACTGCGGGCGCCCCATGGTGCTCAAGAAGGGCCGTTTTGGGACGTTCTTCGCGTGTTCTCAATATCCGGATTGCAAGACCACCAAGCGCATCGGCGGCGAGGAGCGGAAGCCCGACGTGCCGCTCGACGAGAAGTGCCCGCAGTGCGGCAACAACCTGGTTTTGAGGCACGGCCGCTTCGGTGAATTCACCGCCTGCAGCAATTACCCGACCTGCAAATACGTAAAGCAGAAAACGATCGGAGTGAAGTGCCCCGAGTGCGGCGAGGGCGACATCAGCGAGCGGCGCTCGCGGCGGGGCAAGACGTTTTACGGCTGCACCCGTTATCCCGACTGCAAGTTCGTGGCGTGGTCGAAGCCGCTCGCGGAGCCGTGCCCGAAATGCGGCAGCAAGTATCTGCTCGAGAAATGGCCGAAATCGGGCCACATGGCCCAGTGCCCGAATCCCGAGTGCAAGTACAAACACGAAATGGCGCCCGCCCCGGCCGAAGCGACCGTGTAGCGCAGGCTTCAGCCCAACGCCACATACTCTTCCCGGTATCGTGCGGAGACCGCGGCTGAGGCCGGCGTCCACGCCGGCCTCGTCGCAACCGGTTGAAGCTTCGGAAGCCGGACATGGACGTCCGGCGCAGCTCTGGGGAGTCCCACTTGGTCCGTCTCGTGGTGGCGAACATGCCGCCTCGTCCGCAAACGGTCCGAGGGGCCCCCAAACATCGCGGCTGGGAAATGTTTTATGACCCGGATCGAAAGTTTTTGTGCGGAAACGGCGGATTCCGCGGCTGCCGCCCCGCCCCTTCTGCTAAAATGGTCAAGAACCCAACTCGGGAAAGAGGGAAATCGTCACCATGGCTAGAAAACACAATGAAGCCAGATCTATCTCCGTCGAGGGAACCGCAGCGCCGGCAACTCACCGCAGGAGCGTGCGCGCAAGCGTAACGCCGCCGGTTGTGTCCGCACCCGTATCCGCAACACCCGAACCGCAGTCCGCCGCGGTCCTCGAAACACCGACCGCGCCGATTTCCGAACAGGAAGAAATCGCCAAGCTCGCCTTCTCTTACTGGGAAGCCCGTGGATGCCAGGGCGGCTCGCCCGAAGAGGACTGGGCCCGCGCCGAGCACGAAATCCGCAGCCGCCGCAAGGTCAGCGCCTAGTCGCGCACGCCGTTACGCGTACTTGCGCAACACAGCCAGCACGCGGCCCTGAATTCTGAGATCAGCCAGAGGCACCACGATGGGCTCCATTTGCGAGTTCGCGGGCTGGAGCCGCGCCTGCGTGTCGGATTCCCGGTAGTACCGCTTCAGCGTGGTCTCGCTGCCCCGGAGCAGCGCGACCACGATGTCACCGTTGCGGGCCTGCTCGGAACTCTCCACCAGCACCAGGTCTCCGCTGCAGATGTGGTCCTCGATCATGGAGTCGCCGCGCACCTCGAGGGCATAGACCTTCTCGTGGTTGGCGAAATCCGCCAGGTCCAGCCGGTCCGTGCCCGCCAGCGCCTCGACGGGCGCGCCAGCCGCGATGCGGCCAAGCAGTGGCACGTCCAGACTTCCCGTTCCAGGCGGATGCTGCCGCCGCACTTCCTGGTAATACTTCAGCGTCAGGTCCAGCGAGCGGCTTTGGTTGAACCCGCGCTTGAGGTAGTGCTTCGCCTCCAGGGAGGCGATGTGCTTGTGCACCGTGGCCAACGAGGCCAGTTCGAGCCCGTGCGCGATTTCTTCGTAACTCGGGCTGTAACGGTGCTCTTCGATGAACCCCGCGATGAAATCGAGAACTTGCTTCTGCCGCCGCGTGATGGCCATGCCTCATTGTGGGCGAATAAAAGGGGAAAGTCAATAGTGCTCTTGACTTGCCCACTCGCTCACAGTCACATTGAAGACATGAGAATCCTACCCGCTGCTCTCCTGCTCGCTCTGGCCGTGCCGCTCGTCGCCGCGGTCCAAACCTGGAACCACGTCACGCTGGTGGATGCGATGTGCGCCGCCAGCATCAAGGCCAACCCGGACGCTCACACCACCGCGTGCGCGCTCCATTGCGGCGCCGAGGGCATGGGACTGTTGACCACCGACGGCACCTTCCTGAAGTTCGACGATGCCGGCACCAAGCAGGCCCTCGCCGAGTTGAAGGCCACCAAGAAGAAGGACCACCTGCGCGCAACCGTGATAGGCGAGCGCAGCGGCGACAGCATCAAAGTACAGTCGCTCAAGCTGGACTAAATCCGCTCCCTTACGGTCGTTCGGTGCTCCCGTCCGAACCGCGCGCGTCAGCAAGCGGACTCCGGGCTAGAACCCGGTCACCTCGGTGAAGTTGAAGTCGCGCACCCGCATGGCCGGCGCGACCATGTCGAACGATTCCTCGCCGCTCACGCGTTCTGCCGGCGACATCGCATCGACCTTGTTGAGCAGCTCGGTGCTCCGTTCCGAACCGCGCGCGTCAGCAAGCGGACTCCGGGCTAGAACCCGGTCACCTCGGTGAAGTTGAAGTCGCGCACCCGCATGGCCGGCGCCACCATGTCGAACGATTCCTCGCCGCTCACGCGCTCTGCCGGCGACATCGCATCGACCTTGTTGAGCAGCTCGATCAGGCTCTCGTTGAACCGGAAATTCTTCACGCCACCGGCGATGCGCCCGCCCTCCACCAGAAACGTTCCGTCGCGCGTCATGCCGGTCATGATCTTCTGATACGGATCGACCTCGCGTATGTACCAGAAGCGCGTGACCAGAATGCCGCGCTCCGTCGAGGCGATGATGTCCTCGAGCCGATGGCCGCCGCCTTCAATCACGATGTTCAGCGGCGCTTCGCCTTCTTCGTTCGGGACCGGGAAGCCGTGCCCGGTGGCCTCGACCCCGTCGCGCGCCGCCGCCTGCCGCCCGCGAGCCAACTCGCGCACCACGCCGTTCTCCACCAGCGCGAGCCGGCGCCGCGGCACGCCCTCGCCATCGAACGGCGCGCCGGATTGCAGCGGGTGATACACGTCGTCGCTGATGTTGATTCCTTCGCCGAACAGACTGGTGCCGAGGCGGCCGGTGAGGAAGCTGCGCTGGTCGCGCACCGCGGTGGCGCTGAAGTCGAAGCACATCTGGCCGACCAGGTCGCCTACCGCCGCGGGTTCGAGAATCACCGTGTATCGTCCCGGCGGAATCTCGCGCGGGCGGGCGGCGAGCGCGGCCTTGTCCGCCGCGGATCGCGCCAGCGCCAGCGGGTCGAACGCACCGCGGTCGGGAGCGCTAGCCTTGGCCCAGCCCGAGCCGTCCGCGCCCATGGCCGTGATCGAGAACTGAGCGCCCGTGTCGAAGTAGTAGCCGAACAGGCCGCGCGAGTTCAGCACCGCCTCTACGGAATGGCCGGTCGAAAAGATGCCCGCCGCGGTCCCCGATGCGCTCTCGACGATGCGTATGGCCTCGGCAACGGTCGAGGCGCGCTCCCGCGGCGTTGCGGCTGCGGTCGAAGTGCAGAAGCGATCCACTTCGTCGATCGGCGCCGGCTCGGCCAGCGGCAACAGTTCCGCATCCGGCGACTGCGCGCGAGCGATCTCGAGCGCCTGGGCGACCGTGGCCCGGAGTGATGCCTCGTCGAAGCGGTTGGTGGTGGCGCGCGCCGTGCGCTGGTCGAGCACGGTCCGGATGGAAACGAAGCGCCGCTCCTCGGCGACGTTCTGGTGGATGGTGTTGTTGGCGAAGCGCGTCAGCGCGAATGAATTGACGCCCAGCAGCACCTCGACCTCGGCGCCCGCCGCTCGTGCGGCCCGCTCGGCGTGCTCGAAGATCTCGCGGCACTGCGCGCGCGTCAGCAGTTCCGATTCCGCCATCCTGTCACCCCCCGTAAGCCGAACCGATCTTCACGCGCCGGAAGCGGGCCGGGCTCGCGCCGTGACCCGTGCCCATCACCTGTTCGGGCTGTCCCTTGCCGCAGTTGGGCGTGCCCCAGAGCGTCCAGTGACGGCGGTCCGCGATCGCCGCGCAGGAATTCCAGAACTCCGGCGTCACGCCGCTGTAGCTGGGGTTCTTCAACATGCGCACCCGCTTGCCGCCGCGAATTTCCCAGCCGATCTCGCAGCCGAACTGGAAGTTCAAACGCCGGTCGTCGATCGACCAGCTACGGTTGGTCTGCATGTAAATCCCGTCGCCGTCGAAGACCGCTTCGAGCGGCTGCTCGCCGGGCAGCAGGCTGACGTTGGTCATCCTGATCAGCGGGATTCGCGCCCATCCGTCGGCCCGCATGGCGCCGTTCGAACGCGGCTGGCCGATGCTGGCGGCCGTCTCGCGCGACGTCAGGTATCCCGTGAACAGCCCGTCGCGGATGATGGGCGAGCATTGCGCCGGCACGCCCTCATCGTCGAAGGCGAAGGTGCCGAGGCCAGGACCGTGCTCCAGCCGCGCGTCCGCCACCACGTTGACGATCGGAGAGCCGTAGCGCAGCGAGCCGAGCTGGTTGAGCGTCAGGAAGCTCATGCCCGCGTAGTTCGCCTCCGAACCGAGCACGCGGTCGAGCTCGATCGGATGTCCGATGGATTCGTGTATCTGCAAACCGAGCTGCGAGCTATCGAGAATGAGATCGAATTCGCCTTCGGGGCACTGCGGCGCCGAGTGCAGCGCGACGGCCTCTTCGGCCACCCGGGGCGCGTTTCCCACCAGATCCAGGTCCCCGATCAGCTCATAGCCTTTGAGTTGGTGCTGGCCGCCGAACGAGTTGGGGTAGGATCGCTTCTGAATCTCGTCGTCCTTGTAACTGTGGGCGGCGAAGCCCGCGCCGCTGGTGGTGCGCGTCTGGTCGATGCGGCTTCCGAGCGAAGAGGCGAAGACCTGCCGCTCGCGCGTGAAAACCATCGAGGCCTCGGCCAGCGTCACGCCAGGGTTTTTGCGCAACTCGGCGTCAATGGCCAGCAGGAGGCCGAGGTTTTCCTCCACCGGGATCGAGAACGGATCCACCGCGCAAGGCGAGACCCAGACCGCTTCGTACTTCTGCTCCGGCGCGAGCGCTACGTCTTTCTTGCGGGCCAGCCCGCTGGCGTGGGCGATCTCGACCGCTTGCGCCGCGGCGCGCTCGATTCCCTCGCGGGAAAGATCGTCCGTGGCCGCGAAGCCCCAACAGCCGCCAGCTAGAACTCGCACGCCTGCGCCGGTGGACTCGCTCGCAGACACCGTCCCCATCTTCCCGTTCTTGGTGGAAACGTGGCGGTCGCGGTGCTCAACCACACGGACATCGGCGTAAGACACATCCCGCCGGGTGGCGGCGTCAAGGGCCCGCTCTGCGATTTCCCTCATGCGTTTGTACTTACAAGTCTACCGGAGGCGAAGGGACAGGGGTGTTACACTGAGTGGCTTGTTGCGCGCGCTAGCACTACTGAAACGTCTTCGAACGTCGGTCCGGGGCGCCGTCGACGCGTGCGCCGACGGATACGTTGAAGGCTGGGCCTGGGACAAGAAGAACCCGCAACTCCCCGTTCGAGTTGACATTCTTCGCGATGGAGTCGTGGTTGGAACCGTCGTCGCGGAGGACTATCGCGAGGATCTGGCGGCGGCGGGAATCGGGAACGGGAAGCACGCATTCGGGTTCCGGTTGCCCATCGGCGTGCCGTCCGATTGCGTTCAGGTCAGGGTCGCAGGAACCAGCGTCGAACTTCCGCACGCCAAGCCGGCGGCCGTTCCCGAGCATCGGCGCTTCTCGCTCCCGCTGCTCTCGGGCGGTCTCTGGTCCGTCGAGGACATCTCGCTGAGTGCCACGACATTGCGCTTCACCGGCTGGGCCTTTCATCCTCCGGCCGTCGCCGCGGAGCTGTGTACCTTCCTGGTGAATGGGCGTCCCTGTCAGGCTACCGAGTTCGGGATGCCGCGGGCCGATATGGGCAGGAATTTCCCACATCTGCGGGATGCGGAAAAGTCGGGCTTCCGCTGTTCGACGGAAATCCTGCCCGAAGACGAAGGCGTCTTCGAGTTGGCTTTCGGCCACGCGCTGCTGAATCGTCCTTTTCGAGAGGAGTACAACCAATACTTCACCGTGGACGACTTGCCCCTGCCCGAGCCCGAGCGGCGCGAACGAGTGCACGGCAGCCGGCACGAGGGCACCTTTCGACTGGAGGGCTTCTCGGCGTATCGCAAACTGGAGAAGGCGCTCGGCCGCGTGGGGCGGACCTTCGACGACTGCCCACGCATCCTCGACTGGGGATGTGGTTGCGGCCGCGTTGCGCGCTACTTTGCCGGCAACCGCAAATCGTCTTTCAACGGCGTGGACATCGATTTGGACAACCTGGAATGGTGCCGGCGGAATCTCCCCTTTGGAACGTTCTCGGCGGTCCCCCTGCACCCTCAGCCCGGCATGCCGGCCGGGAAGTTCTCGCTGATCATAAGCATCTCGGTGTTCACTCATTTGCGCGAAGACGCAATGCTGGAGTGGATCGAGTGGCTGCATCGGATGCTCGACCCCGACAGCGGGCTCGCGATGGTCTCCGTGCTCAGCGACTTCTTCTGGGCCAGAAACCCGACCATGCCGCAGGAGGCCTACGACGAGTGGCGTGACCGGGGGATTCTGGACCGCATGAGCAATGCGGATCTCGATTCTGTGCTAGCGCCGCGGGATCGCTCTTATTACCGAAGCACGTTCCATACCCACGAGTATCTGGACGCCAAGTGGTCGGGCTATTTCGACATCCTGGAAGTGCTTCCCGGCTACATCGGGAACCTGCAGGACCTGGTCATCATGCGTCCCAAGGCAGTCGTGCGGCGTTAGCGGTGCGTCGCCCCTCGCTAATCGACATCCGATTGAGAGCAGTATACTCCACACCTAGCACCGAACCGCGACCGTCAGGGAGCGGACGCCGTCCGGGCCCTCCAGAACCATGAAACCCCTTCCACCCCAGTCGAGTCCATATCTTTGAGCCTCCGAAGGGCTGGCGCGGATGCGACTGGGCGGATGTGTACTTGGAATGCTGCTGCTGTGGGGCGAAGCTTTCGCCGAAACCATAGAGGTCCTGGTCTACGACCAGACCCGTCAGGCTATTCCCGGAGTCATCGTCCAAATCGTCCCGGCCCAGGGCCCGGTTTCCTCCGCCGTCACCGACGCGAAGGGCCGCGCCGCATTCCTCGGCCTGACCCCGGCCCACTACACCGTCACCGCCACCAAGGATGGCTTTGCGCCCCTCCGCAAAGATGACCTCGACCTCGCGCGCGGCGGCAGCGTCTCGGTCGATCTCACGCTGACGCCCGCCGTCACCCGTCAGGAGAAAGTCGAGGTACGCGGCACGGCCAGTCCCGTCGATGAGGGTTCCTCGGCCGCCGGCGAAGCGCCCGTCGGGACCATCCAGGAGTTGCCCAGCCGGCCGGCCACGGTCTCCGATGCGCTCCCTCTGATCCCGGGTGTCGTCCGTTCCCCCGAAGGCGGCCTCAGGATTTCCGGCGGCGCCGAGCATCGCAGCGCCCTGATCGTCAACTCCGCCGACGTGACCGACCCCGCCACCGGCCAGTTTGGATTGACGGTGCCCATCGACAGTGTCGAAACTCTGAACGTCTACCAGACGCCCTTCCTCGCGGAGTACGGGCGGTTCACAACCGGCCTGGTCTCGGTGGAAACCCGCCGCGGAGGCGACAAGTGGAAATGGCAGCTGAACGACCCGTTCCCCGAGTTTCGTATTCGAAGCTGGCAGTTGCGCGGCCTCAAAGACGCCACCCCGCGTCTGAACCTCGCGGGCCCGCTGATCGCCGGCAAGCTCTACTTCTCGGAAGGCTTCGAGTACCAGGTCCGCAAGACCGAGGTGTACACTCTGCCGTTCCCGCAAAACCAGGAAGTGCAGGAAGGCGTGAACTCCTTCGCGCAGCTCGACTGGATCGCCTCCGGCCGTCAACTGGTGACCGCCACGGTCCACATCGCCCCGCAGCGCCTGGAGTACGCCAACATGGACTACTACAACCCGCTGCCGACGTCGCCCGACGAAAGCGCCCACAACTATACCGCGACACTCGCCGACCGGCTCACCATCGGCGGGGGACTGTTCGAGAACACGCTCTCCGCCACCCAGTTCGATGCGCGTGTCTGGGGCCAGGGCACTCAGGATCTGACCGTGACGCCGTTGGGCAATAGTGGTAACTATTTCGCCCAGCAGAACCGCAACGCCGCCCGCGGCGGCTGGCTTTCGACTTACTCGCTGGCGCCCGTGAGTAAGTGGGGAACGCACAACTTCAAAATCGGCGCCTATGTCGCGGAGAGCTCGGACCGCGGGCAGGTAGCCGAGCGCCCCATCGACATTCTGAACGCGCAGGGACAGCGGATCGAGCGGATCGCTTTCACTCCCGGCCAGCCGTTCCGGATGAGCGACACGGAAGTGGCCTTCTTCGGCCAGGATCACTGGATGGTGTCGCCGCACCTGGCGCTCGATCTGGGGATTCGGGTGGAGTCGCAGGAGTTGTCCGAGTCGTGGCGCATGGCTCCCCGTGGCGGGATAGCCTGGAGTCCCCTCCCGAAAAGGGGCACCGTTTTCCGCGGTGGCTTCGGCCTGTTCTACGACCGCGTTCCTCTCAACGTTTACTCCTTCAGCCATTATCCGAATCAGGTTGTGACCCTGTTCAACGCCCACGGTTCGGTGTCCGGAGGGCCGTTTCTCTACCAGAACGGCCTGGGACTGGTGACCGGCGAGGTCCCTTTCGTCGTGCGCGAGCCTGTCGCCGGAAACTTTTCGCCGCGCAGCGATTCCTGGAGCGCGCAGGTCGAGCAGCCGCTGTGGAGCATCCTCAAACTGCGCGTGGGCTACATGGAAAACCGGTCGGCCGGCCTGGTGGTCCTGAATCCCATGGCGCCCGCCGCGGCCACCGGGACCGGCGCGTATCTCCTCTCCGGCACCGGGCGCTCGCGCTACCGGCAGTTCGAAGTTACGGCGCGAGTGCGCCTGGCCGGAGAGCGCGAGTTATACTTCTCCTACGTGCGCAGCCGGGCCCAGGGCGACTTGAATGACTTCGGTAACTATCTCGGCACCTTTCCCGTTCCGATCGTGCGGCCCAACCGGTTCGCCACCTTGCCCGCGGACTTACCGAACCGCTTTCTCGCCTGGGGCATGCTGCGGCTGCCCTGGGGATTCCGCATAGCCCCGGTCCTGGAATTCCGCAGTGGATTCCCCTATATCGTGACGGATGTCTCACAAAACTACGTCGGAGTACCCAACCGGAATCGCTATCCCGGTTTCTTCTCCCTCGATTCGCGGTTCTCCAAAGACATCAGGGTTAGTCCGAAGTATGTGGTCCGATTCTCCGTGAGCGGTTATAATTTAACTGACAACTTCAACCCGGAGGCTGTCCACGGCAACATCGCGGACCCGGCATACGGGTTGTTTTTTGGCCAGCGCGGACGGCGCTTCACGGCCGATTTCGACGTGGTCTTTTAGGCGAGCCAAGCCGCGCGCCTCAGAGCGCGGCAGATATTGGGGATGCGTACATGAGGTCTGTCCATCTGCGAGTCTGGCGATTGGGGACCATCGCCGGGCTGTTCCTGCTCACGTTGTTGGCTGGCCTGGTTCACGGCTATCACCTCGGCGCGGACGACGCGGAGATCTACGTTCCGGCCATCAAAAAGGTGGCCGATCCGGCCCTCTACCCCGTCTTCCCCGAGTTCTTCATGTCGCACGCCCACATGTCGCTATTCGCGCGCGTGGTGGGCGAGCCGGCAAGACTGCTCCACCTGCCGGCCGATGCGGCCATTTTTCTGTGTTACGTCGCGGGCGCCTTCCTGCTGCTGGCGGCGGCCTGGCACCTTCTCTCCGCATGTTTCGAGAGCGGCTACGCCCGCTGGAGTGGAGTCGCTCTGCTGGCGGCGCTTCTGTGCGTGCCAGTGACGGCCACCGCGCTTGCGATCATGGATCCCTACGTCACGGCTCGAACGCTATCGACTCCCGCCACGCTTTTCGCCATCGCCTGTTTCGTCCGCAACGAGTACAAGCGCGCCGGCGCCTGGCTGCTGTTCACGGCGCTCCTGCATCCCCAGATGAGCGTGTACGCAGCCGTGCTCCTGGCCTGCCTGGCGCTGGCTCGCCGGCGCCAGACAATCCCGGTCCCGGCGTTCGCCTTCGGGTTCCTGCCGCTCACTCAGTTCCCGTTCCTGTTCCACTTCCAGCCGGCTCAGGGTGCGGCTCGGGAAGCTCTTTTCACACGCGGCTACTTCTTCGTTTCCACCTGGGCCTGGTACGAATGGCTCGGCGTCTTCGCGCCTCTGGCTCTGCTGTGGTGGTTCTCCTCCGTCACCCCCAGACGGACGACGCCCGTCTTTCGGCTCGTGGCCCGAACGCTCGTCCCATTCGCACTTCTGTTCACCGCCGCCGGCGTGGCGCTGTCCGCCTCGCCCCGCCTCGAGAACTACGCGCGCCTTCAGCCCATGCGGGCGCTTCACCTGGTCTACATCGTCTTCTTCGCGCTCCTGGGCGGGCTGATCGGAGAGTATGTTCTCCGCAACCGTGCCTGGCGTTGGGCGGCCCTGTTCGCTCCGCTGGCGGTTTCGATGTGGCTCGTCCAGCGGGCGACATATCCTTCCAGCCAGCACATCGAGTGGCCCGGCTCCGTCGATCGCAATCCCTGGGTTTCCGCCTTTATGTGGATCCGGTCGAACACGCCCAAGGACGCGGTCTTTGCGCTCGATCCCGAGTACATGCTCCGCCCCGGAGAGGATCTCCACGGCTTCCGCGCCATCGCCGAGCGGAGCGCGCTCGCCGACCGCGTCAAGGACAGCGGCGCCGCGTGCCTTTTCCCCCGGCTGGCGGACGAGTGGGAAGAGCAGGTGCAGGCCCAGGACGGCTGGGCTCGCTTCAAGACCGCCGACTTCGAGGATCTGGCCAAACGGTATCCCGTGACCTGGATTCTCGTCCAGAACCGGCGGCTGTCCAACCTCGATTGCCCCTACCGGCAGGCAGGGCTGGAGGTCTGCCGGGTCGGCGCCGCGCATCCTGCGCACCCGGTTCGCCTCGTCGGCTTAGTGCGGCACAGATAGTGCGGTCGCCGCGCTACGCCATCGTGACCGGGCGCTAACCAATCTTTACGCCCCCTTTACATGCGCGTGTAACGCCGCGACCGTCTTGCGCTTCCAATAAGTGGGGACGAACGGAGGTGGCCCATGAACGCCGTCACGGCAGCGAGATATTCGGTCGAACGGCAGCGCGCCGAGGGCGAGGAGTGGTCGCCGGTCAGTTCCTGCAACTCCGTGGTCTACGCCCGCATCGTTGCGGACGCCGGCCTGCGCCGCCACATCGGCGTCTGTTATCGCCTGATCGACAACTGCAGCGGAGCGATCACGACGCTTTTCCCCGCACTGCATCAGAAAGCAGCCTGAGGCAGCGGACGGCCGGCGACCGCCACGACGAGGAATCTCGGGCGTCTGCTTGTGACAGCCACGTTCGCGTTTGGCTCAACAGCATCCCGTAGAGGCCCATCGACGCCAACGCGACCGCTCGGAGCCGAGTCTCGGCAGACGCGTTGAAGGTGGCCGCGAACGATGTGCCGCCCCACGAGCGCGTTCAGCCGATGCGCTACGAGCGTCGCCGCGCCCAGCGGTACCTGGCTGTTGGCCCGGCCCGTGAGCGACGGCACTGCCTTGCTGCCCAGCGTTTGCCGGCCTTTCCGGAGGGCGCCTGAGTGCTCCGTCCGATGACCGCCAATGCCGGCCAGGAACGTCCTTGCGGCTACAATTGGCTGTGGTTCATCAAAAGCAGATCCCATTGTTCACCAAGGGCCATGGCGACATGCATGACCTGACGGCCCAGATTGCGGAGCTGGTGGCCGAGTCGAACATTCGAACCGGAACGGCACACCTCTTCAATGTGGGGAGCACGGCCGCGCTCGGCGCGATCGAGTTTGAGCCGGGCCTGGAGCGCGACTTACCAGCGGTTCTCGACAGGCTGGTTCCGCCCAGCCGCGACTACGGCCACGAACAGGCCTGGCATGACGGCAACGGCCACTCGCATCTGCAGGCCACGCTGCTCGGACCGTCCCTGACAGTGCCCGTCTCAAACGGTCAACTGGTCTTGGGCACGTGGCAGCAGATTTTCCACCTGGAATGCGATGTTCGAGGCCGTAAGCGGGTGGTGGTGGTCACTGTGACCGGCGAGTGAAACGCAACCGTCGATGCCCGGAACTCCTTCGGACGCTGTTACTGGACAACTGGCCGGTCTAGGTCGTATTCCGGCCGCGTGGGCCATCGGTCCCGACACCAGACCAGGTACGTCGCTCTTCTGTCTCCCGTCCCATCTCCTTTCAGGCCCCACCCGTGGCACAATATTAGATCCATGGCCAAGATCGAACGCGTCCTCATCAGTGTCACGGATAAGACCGGCGTCGCCGAATTCGCGCGCGGGCTGGCCGCCTTCGGTGCCGAGATCGTCTCCACCGGCGGCACCGCCCGGCTGCTGCGCGAGGCCGGAGTCGCCGTTCGCGATATCTCCGAGGTCACGGGCTTTCCCGAGATGCTCGACGGCCGCGTCAAAACCATCCATCCCAACATTGCCGGCGGCGTGCTGGCGGTCCGCTCCAACGCCGAGCACATGCAGGCGCTCGCCGCTCACGGCATCTCCACCATCGATATGGTGGTGGTCAACCTCTACGCGTTCGAGAAGGTCGCGGCCCGCGAGGGCGCGGATGTCGGCGAGTTGATCGAGAACATCGACATCGGCGGCCCGACGCTGATCCGCGCGTCGGCCAAAAACTACCAGGACGTAGCGGTCGTGACGTCGCCCTCCGACTACCCCGCCATTCTCGAGGAACTGACGGCGCGTGCCGGCTCGCTCTCGCTCGCCACCCACTGGCGGCTGGCCAGGAAGGCCTTCGAGCTGACGGCCGCTTACGACCGCGCCATCTCCTCCCGCTTGTCGCGGATCGCCGTCGAGGAAAAGAAGTTCGTGGACCAGCCTCCGGCCGCGCTGCCGCCCGCGCTCGATATTCGCGTCCCCCGTGCTCTTCCGCTCCGTTACGGCGAGAACCCGCACCAGCAGGCCGCGCTCTACTCGGACCGCGCCCGCGGCATCGCCGGCGCCGCGCAGCTCCACGGCAAGGAGCTTTCCTACAACAACCTGGTGGATCTCGACGCCGCCTGGAACCTGGTCAACGAGTTCGATGCACCCGCGGCCGCCATCATCAAGCACACCAACCCCTGCGGCTGCGCCGAGCAGGCCACCCTGGCCGAAGCCTACCGCAAGGCTCTCGAGTGCGACCCCGTCTCGGCCTATGGCGGCGTGCTCGCTTTCAACCGTCCGCTCGACGAGGAGACCGCCCGCGAAGCCGGCAAGACGTTCATGGAATGCATCGCCGCGCCCGATTACACGCCCGAGGCGCTCGCCTTTCTGACCACTAAGAAGAACCTGCGTCTGTTGCACGTGACCAACCCGGTCCGCGACGAGCTGGTGGTCAAGTCGATCGGCGGTGGATACCTGGCGCAGACCGCGGACGTCCATGTCCTCGACCGCGCTCAGTGCGTCGTCAAGACCGAGCGCGCGCCGACCGAGGAGGAGTGGCAGTCGCTGCTGTTCGTTTGGAAGGTGACCAAGCACGTCAAGTCGAACGCCATCGTCTACGCGCGCGACGGCCAGACCGTAGCGGTGGGCGCCGGCCAGATGAGCCGCGTGGATTCGGCCAAGCTCGCCGCCCTGAAGACCGCCTTGCCGCTGGCCGGAACCGTCGTCGGCTCCGACGCGTATTTCCCCTTCGCCGACGGCCTCGAAGAAACCGCCAGACACGGCGCGACCGCCGTGATCCAGCCCGGCGGCTCGGTGAGGGACGGCGAAGTGATCGCCGCCGCCAACCGTCTGGGCCTGGCCATGGTGTTCACCGGCGTGCGGCACTTCCGGCACTGAGGTATGCGGGCCGCGGCGGCCCGTCACCAGTGTCGGGAACTTGTGGGGCAGGCGTCCACGCCTGCGCGGGACGTCCACGTCCCGCCCGTTGCGGCGAACGCGCAGTCTACCGAACCGGGACCTCAACCTGCGTCACGAAGACCTCGCCGTGGAACCGCCGCGTGACTTCGGACCGGTCCGCAGTCTCGAAAAACAGGGCGAGCGCCTCGACGAGGTTTTTCCGGGCCTCCTCGATCGACTCGCCTTGGCTGGCGATATCGAGTTCCGGGCACAAGGATACGAACCCATCGTCTTCTCGCTCGATAATGGCGGTCAGGCGTTGCGCTCGCTGCATGATCTGAGTCTGCACTTACGACGCCTGAGCCACGACAAGCGACGAGCGCCTTCGCTATTCTGGACGAATGCGCCTACCACTCCTTAGCGCCGTCGGATTTCTGGCCGTCTGCTGCGCGCTCGCGCAGCCGCTACTGCTCCAGAAGCCGGCGGTCAGCCAGTCCCGGATCGCATTCTCCTATGGCGGCGACCTGTGGGTGGTCGGCCGCGACGGCGGCGAGGCGCGCCGGCTCACGGCTGGCGTCGGCGTCGAGAACGATCCGCAGTTCTCGCCCGACGGCACGCTTATCGCGTTCACCGGCGAATATGACGGCAACCGCGACGTCTACGTCGTTCCGGCCGACGGCGGCGAGCCGCGCCGCCTGACTTACCATCCCGATCCCGACACCGTGATCGGCTGGACGCCCGACGGCAAGCGCATTCTGTTCCGCTCCACGCGCGCCAGTTACTCCCGCTTCTCGCGGCTATTCACCGTCGCCGTCGAGGGCGGCGGCCTGCCCGACGAGCTCCCTCTGCCGATGGCCGAGGAAGGCGCCTACTCACCGGATGGAAAGCGCCTCGCCTACGTGCCGCTGCCGCACGCCTTCGACGCCTGGAAGAGGTACCGCGGCGGGCGGACCAGCGCCATCTGGATCGCGGACCTCGCCGACTCGCGCATCGAAAAGCTGCCGCGCGAGAACTCGAACGACTTCGGTCCCATGTGGGTGAAGGATCGCATCTACTTCCTCTCCGACCGCAACGGACCCGTCACGCTCTTCTATTACGACCTCAAAACGAAGAAGGTGGTCCCCGCGCTGCCGGCCAGTGGATTCGACATCAAGTCGGCCTCGGCCGGCCCCGATGCCATCGTTTACGAACAGTTCGGCTCGCTGCACCTGTACGATCTGAAGTCCGCTCACGAGCGGATCGTCGAGGTCGGCATTGCCGCCGACCTGCCCCAGACCCGGCCGGTCTTCGAGAAAGTGGCGCGCTATATCGAGAGCGCCGGCCTGTCTCCCTCCGGCGCCCGCGCCGTGTTCGGTGCGCGCGGCGAGATCCTCACCGTTCCCGCCGAGAAGGGCGATGCGCGCAATCTGACCAGCACGCCCGGCGTGGCGGAGCGCTATCCCGCCTGGTCGCCCGACGGCATGCGCATCGCCTACTTCTCCGACGAATCGGGCGAGTACGCTCTGCATATACGCAATCAGAACGGCCTGGGCGAGGTCACGAAGATCAAGCTGCCGCCCTCGTTCTACAACGACCCCGCCTGGTCCCCGGACGGCAAGAAGATCGCGTTTCTGGACCAGGGCGAGCGCCTGTGGTACATCGATCTCGAAAAGCGCGAGCCCGTCAAGGTGGACGCGGACGTGTACAAGACGCCGGGCGGCGGCCTGGACCCGGCCTGGGCGCCCGACAGCCGTTGGATCGCCTACACCAAGATCCTCAAAAATCACATGCGCGCCGTCTTCGCTTACTCGATCGAGACCGGCAAGCCAACTCAGATCACCGACGGCATGAGCGATGCGCGATACGCGGTCTTCGACCGCAACGGCGAGAGCATCTACTTCGCCGCCAGCACGGACGTGGGCCCCACCACCGGCTGGCTCGACATGTCGGGCATGAACCGTCCCGTGACGCGCAGCGTATACGTCGCCGTGCTGCGGAAAGACCTGGCGTCGCCGCTCGCGCCCGAGAGCGACGAAGAGAAACCCGAGGCCGCGAAGAAGAAGGACGACAAGGACAAGGACAAGAAGGAGCCCGCGCCCGTCCACATCGATTTCGATGGCATCGGCCAGCGCATCCTCGCCATGCCGATCCCGGCGCGCAACTACGGTGGGCTTCATGCGGGCAAGACCGGCGTGCTGTACCTGATCGAGGATCCGCCCGTCGCGGGGCCGGGCCAGCCCGAGGAGACGGTCCAGAAGTTCGAGTTGAAAACGCGCAAGACCGAGAAGTTCCTGGAAGGCGTGCGCGCTTTCGACGTATCGTTCGATGGCGAGAAAGTGCTTTATCGCAAGGGCGACAAGTGGTTCATCGCCAAAGCGGATGCGCCGCCCAAACCCGGCGAGGGCGGTCTGAAGATCGACGAGATCGAGGTCCGTATCGACCCGCGCGCCGAGTGGAAGCAGATGTACAACGAAGTCTGGCGCATCGAGCGCGACTTTTTCTACGATCCGAACCTTCACGGCGTGGACCTCGCCACCTACAAAGCGAAATACGAGCCGTATCTCGAACGGCTCGGCAGCCGTCCCGAGCTCAGTTATCTCTTCATGGAGATGCTCGGAGAGCTCAGCGTCGGCCACCTTTACGTGCGCGGTGGCGCCCAGCCCGAGGTCAAACGCGTTCCGGGCGGCCTGCTCGGCGCCGACTACAAGATCGAGAACGGCCGCTACCGGTTCGAACGGGTCTATGACGGCGAGAACTGGAATCCGGAGCTCCGCGCTCCGCTGACCCAACCGGGTGTCAACGTGGTGGCGGGCGAGTATCTGCTCGCAGTGAACGGCCGCGAGCTGAAAGCCTCGGACGAAGTTTACAGCTTCTTCGAAGAGACCGCGGACAAGTCGGTGGTGCTGAAGGTGGGGCCGGATCCGGGCGGAGCGAAATCGCGTGAGGTCACCGTGGTGCCCGTCGAGAGCGAGTCCGGACTGCGCAACCTGGCCTGGATCGAGGAGAACCGCCGCAAGGTCGACAAGCTGAGCGCGGGCCGGCTGGCCTACGTCTACCTGCCCAACACCTCCGTGGCCGGCTACACTTCTTTCAACCGCTACTACTTCGCCCAGGAGGACAAGGCTGGAGCGGTGATCGACGAGCGCTTCAACGGCGGCGGCGCGGCGGCCGACTATATCGTCGACTACATGCGCCGCCCGCTCATGAACTACTTCATGACGCGCGACGGAGAGCCCTTCACCACGCCCACTGGCTCCATCTTCGGACCGAAGGTGATGATCATCAACGAAATGGCCGGCTCCGGCGGCGACCTGATGCCGTGGCTGTTCCGCAAGGCCAAGGTCGGTAAACTCGTGGGCAAGCGCACCTGGGGCGGGCTGGTCGGGATCTTCGGATTCCCTCCGCTGATCGACGGCGGGACGGTCACCGCGCCGAATCTGGCGTTCTATAACACCGAGGGCGCCTGGGATGTGGAGAACCACGGCGTTGCGCCGGACATCGAAGTTGAATTCGACCCGCAAGCCTGGCGCGCGGGCCACGATCCGCAGTTGGAGCGGGCCGTCGAAATCGCGCTCGCGGAGTTGGAGAAGAATCCGCCGCCGGCCGGCAAACACCCACCGTTCCCGAACTACCACAAGAAGTGATGCGGCGCCTCAAGACCGTGGCGCACGCTTTAGCGTGCCGCGTCCCCACTCGTGGGGACGTATGGCGATGCGCCCTCCTCGTGATCGCCCAGTGCGCTGCCCTGGCGCAAACGCCGCCGCCAACTCCGTTCGTCCCGCTGACCCAGGCCGAGAGGAACCGCCTCTACGTCAGGCGTCTGGTCAACCCCGTGGCGATCGTGGCGGCTGCTGCCGGCTCCGGAATCAGCCAGTGGCGCAACACCCCCAGCGAATGGGGGCAGGGAGGCGCGGGATATGGCAGGCGTATCGCAAATTCCTACGCCTACTACATGGTGCGTCAGACGCTGATGTTCGGCGCATCGAGCGCCCTCGACGAAGACAACAGCTATTTCTCCTCTGGCCGTTCCGGTGTCCGTGCGCGCGTCGAATACGGCGTCGAGAGCACCTTTCTGGCTCGCCGCCACGACGGCTCCCGGCGCTTTTCCTACTCCAGGATCGGTGCGACCGTCGGCACCGCTTTTCTGTCCCGCGCCTGGCAGCCTGCGAGCACGAGAACGCTTCCGAATGTCGCCAGCAGCTTCGGAATCTCGCTGGCGGTCGAGGTAGGCTATAGCGTCGCGCGCGAGTTCTTGCCCTTCTTGCGCCGGTGACAGGTTCAGTCCGCGGCGGCCGTCTGCGGTGTGGCCAGCGCTTGCCGGGGCTGCTCCGTGTGTCTGCGCCCGCTGAGGACAAGAGCCGCCAGCGCGCAGAGGTACATCGCGCCACCCATGAGCAGCGTCTCGCGCAGCCCCATGTAAATGGCCAGCACGATCGCGGCCACCGACCCCAGCACGCTCGCCGCCGCGTTCAGCGACCACGCCCAGCGCACCGACGGCTTGTGCATCTCCTCGAGCCGGCGCAGCCCGGTCGGGAAGGGAACGCCCATCAGGAATCCGGGCGGCGCGATCAGCAGTACGCTGATCAGGAATTTCAGCGGCAGCGGCAGGCCGACGCCCGCGCCCAGCACCGGCGAGACCGAGAACGCGAGAACCGCCACCAGCACCGCCACCAACGCCAGCACCCGCGCCAGCCGCGCGTCCGTGGTGCCTGCGATCCGCCGGCTGAAGTAACTGCCCAGCCCGCTCGAGATCAGCATCGAAAAAATGATCACCGTGAGAGCGTACGTCGGATGGCCGAGGAAGAGTACGAACTTCTGCACCAGCGCCACCTGGATCAAAATGTATCCCGCGCCGAGGAAAATGAAATACCACAGGAATCGCAGCACGCCCTTGTCCGAAGGCAGGCGGCTCCCCAGCAGCACCCGCGGCAGCCCCAGCATGATTCCGGTAGCGAGCGTGCTCACGATGAGCAGCCCGAACAGCAGCGGCACGGCGCGGTTGACCTGGTAATCGGCGCTCAGGCGGGAGGCGTGCTTCAGGAAGTCCCACACGTCGCGCGGCTGAACCGTGTAGAAGAAGAACGGCCGGTTGTCGTCCACGGAGGAAACGTCGTAGCGGTACTGCCGCTCGAACGCCGAAGGGTCGGCGCTGCGGGCCAGCCGGGTGAACGCGTTCGGAATCGTCTCGTCCGGGACGTACAGAAAGCGGAAATGTCCGTGCGGCGCCGCCGCGCGGAGGCGCGCCATATCGGAGTCCTGAAAAGCGCTGCGGCCGATCAGGACGGTGTCGGTCGCTCCCCATTTCGCCAGCTCCGACGCGCCGCCTTCGCGGACCACCATGACGTGCCGCGCCAGGTCGGTCTGGCCCAACCGGGCCAGCGCCACGCGTGCCAGCGAGATCAGCCGCAGGGATTCGCGCGGCGGCTCCAGCCCCCAGCGCGTGAACACCAGAATCCCGTTGGCGTCGAGGTGGTTGAAGTATTCGTAGAACGCGTCGGAGGTGTACAGGTTGTTCTCCGACAGAGCGAAAGCGCCCGGCGGCCGTCGAAGCCCACGTGTCCACCAGCGTCATCTGGATCACGCCGTACTTTTCGTCGGTCCGCCGCACGAAGCTGCGGCCGTCCTCGACCCGGATGCGCACCTCCGGACGGAAGTAGAGCCGACGGCTCAGGTCCGGGAACCGCTCGCGCATAATCGTGGTGGCGATGATGGGGTTGATCTCGACACCGGTGACGTCGTGGCAGCCCGAGGCCAGCGCGCGCGCCAGGTCCCATCCGCCGCCCGCGCCGATCACCAGCGCCTTGGCGCCGGGCCTCAGGGCGTAGACCAGACCCGGCCCCTGGTAGAGCAGGTCGTTCCGTTCCTTCTCGGAAAGCCGCGCCAGATCGAAGCTGGGAATGCCGGTGGCGGCGTCGGCGTCGATGACGATGTTCGGCGCCCCGCTGTCCCTATCCCGCGTGAGCGCGATGCGCGAGAAGCTGTTCCAGCGGACGAAGCGCTCGCCCGCCAGTTCCTTGCCCTTGGCGTATTTCACGTCGATGAGCGGGACGGTCGCGTTCACGCCAACCAGCACCAGCAGCGCGCCCGCCAGCGCCGCAGCCCAGACGAGTCCCTTGCGGCTTTCCGCCAGGCGGAACCAACTCAGGGCGGAGATCGCATAGAGGAGCGCCGCCACGATCACGGTGTTCGGCCCGCCCAGAGTATCGAGGAGCGGGATGAGGAGGAGGCAGCCCGCGGCCGCGCCTGCCAGGTCGGCGAAATACACGCGGTCCACGCGCTCGATGGTCTCGGCGATCGCCAGCGAGATGGTCGTGCCGGCGGCGAAGAAGGGCAGGGCGCTGGTGAAATAGACCAGCGCAAGCGTGCCGTAACCCATCTCGCCGCGCAGCCCGAGCACCACCACCAACGCCACCAGCGCCAGCGCCGCGTCCACGCTCGCGATCACGCCGAGCTTGGCGAAAAATGGACGCCGCCATTCCGCCACCACGTACGAAAAGACGCCTCCCACCCCCAGCCCGAACAGCGCGATCGAGATGGCCAGGAAGGCGAAGTGGTAATAGAAAACGACCGAGAAGATCCGCGTCAGCGCCAGCTCCAGCAGCAGCGTGGCGAGCGTCGTCAGTCCGACGCCCAAATACAGCGGGCGCCAATTGAGGAATGGTTTGTTCATGTGACCAAAGCGGACAGCAATCTTCTATGTTAAGCTACCCCTGCCGGATATGTCCGAGGACGCTGATTTCCTTCGCCGCGAGCGCATTAACGACGCCTTAACGGAATTCGAGAGGCGCATCGTGAACCAACTCCTGCCGGTCAGCCAGTCGGAGTGTTGGGACCTGCTGCTGAACCGGCCGCCCAACCGCGGCACGGAAAGTCCCCATCCGCCCGCCGACCCCCTGCCACTGCGGTATGAGACGCACGACGGCCTCGCGCTGTTACGGGTTATCGATGCCGAGGCGCCCAACCGCGCCTGCTTCGATTGCCCGCTGTTCGGACGCAGCCACTGCTGCGGCGGGCTGGTTTTTCTTCACTACGCGTTGCGTGACTCGGGAGTGCGCCGGCCCATGGACTGGCTCGCTGTGGAGTTCGAGCCGGGGCTGTACCTGCCCGACTGGGACCGGATGCTCGAGAACCGGCACCGGATCCTGCTCTCCCTGCGGGCGTATTTCGAGGCCAACCTGGATCGCGTCAGCGGCGAGCAGGACTGAGCTTCGCAGTGCTTCGCAGCCGTCAGCTGTCAGCCCGGCTGGTGTAGTGCGTCGTAGATTCCGTCGGATGTCGGAATGAGTCGCAAACCCGGGACTGGCTCGAATTTCGCCGCGTTTGCGAAATTCGTGCCTGTCCCACCCTTCGCCCGCCGTCAGTTATGCTGCTCGGAATTTGCGACGCACTACTCTAGTTCGCCGCGCCCCAAAAGCAGTCGCTGGTACTCCAACGTGTCCATTGCCTCGCGACTCAGCCGCGCGGCGCAGCGGTCGATGATCTCGATGTCGTTCCGGTCCCGCGCCTGTTGTTCCAACCGGGCCAAGTAGGCCACGGCGGCCCGCTCAAGCAATGCCGAGCGGTTTTTCTCCACGCGGTCAAGCCGGCGGACCAAATCCCCAGGCAGCGTGATCGATACCTTGACTCTCACGATTCAACCATACTCCGCGTCGTCAGTTGCGTGTCGCCTGTGGCTGACAGCTGAGAGCCGACAGCTGCGCCAGCTCACATGATCGCCGTCGGCGGCGCCGGCTCGTCCGGGCTGCCCGCGTTCGCCAGCGGCGTCTTGGTCAGGATGAATCCCAGCGCCACCAGGGCCAGACCAGCTAGCGCCAGCGCGAACGGCGAGCCGTCACGAAACACCTGCGGCATTTGCCAGTTTTTCACGGCGGCATAGCGGAACCGGTAGGCGGCGATGGCGAGGCCGGCCATCGCCTCGCCCGCGATCAGGCCCGACGCCGTCAGCACGCCCGCGTTCTCCACGCGCGCCTTCTGCGCATCGTTGCAGCCGCGCCGGTCGCGCAGACGGTCCGTCCCCCAGCGCAGCAGCCCGCCGACGAACATCGCGAACGTGGTCTCGAGCGGCAGGTACATCCCGATGGCGAACAGCATCGGGCTGCGGACCTGCAGCATGATCAGCGCGAAGCCCATCAGCACGCCGACTCCAATCAGCGGCCACGCCATGTTGCCACCCACGATGCCCTGCGCCAGCGATGCCATCAAGCCCGGCCTGCGGAGCGGGGATCGCGGCGCTTCCGAAACCGCCGAACCCCTTGTGCAACACCAGCAGCGGGAAGTACAGCGCCGCGCTGGCCACCAGAATTCCCAGAATGTCCCCAATCTCCATGCTGCGCGGCGTGCCGCCCAGGATGTGCCCGACCTTGAGATCCTGCAGCATCTCGCCCGCCACGGCGGAAGAAACGCACACCACCGCGGCCACGCCCAGCACTGCCGCCACGCCCCCGGCTCCCGAAACGCCGAGCGCGACCATCAACAGCGCCGAGACCACGAGCGTCGCCAGCGTCAGCCCCGAAACCGGGTTGTTGGACGAGCCGATCAGCCCCACCAGGTTCCCCGAAACGGCCGCGAAGAAGAATCCGAGTACGACCATCACCAGCGCCGCGACCACGCCTCCGGGCAAGGTGCCCGAGAAGTAGGTGTAGAGCAGGACCATGCACAGGAGGGCCGCCAGGAGTCCTCCGAACACCGTCCGCACGCTCAGGTCGCGATCCAGGCGGCTGGTCCCGGCCCTCTGCGACCGCGCCTTCTTGAAGTCGGACACCGCGCGCGCCATGCCGCTGGCCAGGCTCTTCCGCATGCGGAACAGCGTGTAGCAGGCGCCCACCAGCATGCCGCCCACGGCGATCTGCTTGACCACGGATTTCCAGATGGCGTCGGTCACCTGTTCCCAGCTCGCTCCCGGATTGGCCTTGATCAGGTCCGGGCCCAGGAAATACGCCAGCAGCGGCACCAGCAGACCCCACGCCACCACGCCGCCCGAGAAATTCAGCGCCGCGAGCTTGCGGGCCGATGATGTAGCCCACGCCCAGGTAGGCCGGACTGATGGCGGGCCCGGTTGCGAGCGTCACGCCGCCTACGCCCACTTGCTGCGTGTATCCCTTGGTAACCAGCTTCACCGCGCTCTTGCCCATCTCGCCGATGCGGACCAGGAACGAATTGCTGGCCGAGAAGATGTTGAACGCGCCCAGCAGGTAGATCGCAGCGCCGAAGCCCATGTTGTAGAAGAGGATCCTGGCGGCCTGCGCTCCCTGCTGGCCGGCGATGTGGATTTGCGAGGCGGCCACCGATTCCGGGAACACCAGTTCCGGATCTTCCACCATCACGCGCCGCAACAGGGTCACGAACAGGATGCCCAGAACGCCGCCCACCAGCATCAACGCGGTCGATTTCCAATACGCTTCCCACGAGTCGAACTTGTCCCACGCTCCGGACATCACGAAGGCGGGAATGGTGAAGATGGCGCCCGCCGCCACCGATTCGCCGATGGAGCCCACGGTTCGCGCGATGTTCTCTTCGAGCAGCGAGCCTTTTCGCAATCGCAGAAGCGCCATGCCGATGACCGCCGCGGGATAGGTGGCGGCGATGGTCATCCCGGCACGCAGGCCCAGGTAGGCGTTGGCCGCACCCAGGACCACGGTCATCACCAGGCCGATCAGCACAGCGCGGAAGGTGAACTCCCGCATCTCGGTCTTCTCAGGAACGTAGGGCATCCGCTTGGGCCTCCGAACGGCCATCATACCGAAAACCGGGAGGCGCACGCGGGCCGCGGTGGAACGCGCCTGGCGTTACCCCAGATAGCCGAACAGGGTGTTGGTCGGCAGCTAGCGGGTCGCGGTGGAACGCGCCTGGCGTTACCCCCGGATAATCCAACAGGGTGTCGGTCGGCAGCTAGCGGGCCGCGGTGGAACGCACCTGGCGTTACCCCAGATAGTCGAACAGGGTGTTGGTCGGCGCTAGCGGTCCGTGGTCGGAGCGCGGCTCGCGGTGGAACGCACCTGGCGTTACCCCAGATAGTCGAACAGGGTGTCGGTCGGCAGCTTCGCGCGCGCCGAAAGAGCGGCATCGCGTTGCGTGTTGGCCTGGGTCAGCTCGATCGCGCTGGTGGTGATGTCCGCCTCGGTCAAGGTGCTCAATTGGGTGCGCTGGTTGATTTCGAGCGCTTGGGCCGCATCGGTGGCGGCGGCGACGTTTTTCTGCACGGTGCCATAGAAGGCGAGCTGTTGGTTCAACTGGTCGCCGGCCTGCGACAGTTCGGCCAGGGCGTCGGTGATGGCCTTGGTCTGAACCTCATACTGCGCCTCGTATTGCGGGTCGCTCGGGGGCACGGTGGGACCGTTCTGGAGCGCGGCTTTGAGGTCGGCCAGGGCGCCTAGCGCGCTCCCGCCCGGCGCCTCGAAAATCTCCTGGCCGCTGCGGGCGATCGCAAACGTGCTGCCGTTGGGATGCATGGCCTGGCGCGTCGATGCCGAACCGTTATAGCTGCTCACGGTGCCGCTGTCGTCGATGCTGTACGGGGCCACCTGGTCCGTGTCCCCGCTGAAGAGATTGCGGCCGGCGGTCTCGGTGTTCGCCGACGCGAACAATTGCCGGAGACTCGCATCGACCTGCCCCGCGAGGGCCTGCCGCTGTTCCGGCGTACAGGTCTCCGTGGCGCCCTGCGTGCCCAGCACGTTGGCCTGCTGGAGGGTTTGAACCGCGTTGCTGATGGCCTGCTCGGCGGCGTCCGTCTCCGATTTGAACATCCCCAGGTTGGTCTGGACCTGGAGCGTTTGCTCGAGCTGGGAGCGCAGCACGAGTGCGGGGCCGACAATGTCCGGGGCATCCGACGGGGTGTTCAGCCTGCGCCCCGAGCTTATTTCGCGTTGCGCCTGCGCCGCGCGCTCCTCGGTCTTGTTCAACGCGCTCAGGAACCTCTCGTCGGCGGGGCTGACTCCTTGGATCATACTAACCTCACGCGTGGAGCATATCCAGCACGTTCTGGGTCAGGTCGTTCAGGATGGTCACCATGTGGGCCGTGGCCTGATAGGCGCGCTGGTACTCGAGCATCTTGATCGCCTCCACGTCCAGCGATACGCCTTGGACGCCGGCCCGCATGCTGCGGGCCTGATCCAGCAAGTCCGACTGGGTCGTCTGGTCCTGTTTGGCGGAGTCGAGCGACTGCCCGACTCGAGACGCCAGACTGGAGTAGTACTGGGTGAACGTCATGCCGCCGATCTGCTGGGAGTTGGCCAGCGCGGCCAGGTTCAGCGCGTTCCCGTTTCCTCCCGGAGCGCTGGGCAGCGCGGCCGCCAGTTGGTCGGTGGTTATGCCAGTCACCTGGAGTGTGGCTGCGGCACCCGAGACGCCGTTGTAGCTGAACAGTTGGGCGCCCTGGTCCCCCCACATGTCCACCCCGTTGAGCAGTGTGTTGTTGACCTGGTCGGAAATGCCCGCCGCCAACTGGTTCAGCCTGTCGGAGTACCCGGGCAGGATGGTGTTCTTTATGTCGATCATCGCCGCCAGGCGCCCGCCCGTCACCTGCTCGGTTATATTCTTGCCCAAAGAGTCTTGAACCACCGCGGAGCCGCTCCCGCTGGAAGCCTGAATGGCGTACTGGCGGTCTCCCATCACCAGCGGGGTCTGACCGTCCAGTAGCACCGTGACCGCGCCGCCCGGCTGCCGCAAAATAGTGACGTTGACGTACTCGGCCAGGCTCGCAAGCGCGTTGTGCAGGCCCGCGTCCACGGCCGGATTCGACGCGCTCCGCGGATCGCCGTCGATCTGCGTGTTGAACTGTGCGATCTGCCTGGTCAGACCGTTGATGGTGTCGGCGGCGCTCGCGATTTTCTGGTTCAGACTGAGCGAAGCGTTGCCGATACCCGTGACGGTGCTGTTGAACTGATGAGTGAGCTCGGTGGCGCTAGAGATCACATTGTTGCGGGCCACCGCGTCGTTGGGCGAAACGCTCAGAGCGGAGAAGGACTGAAAGAACGCGTTGAGCGCCGCCGGGATTCCGGAATCGCCCGTAACGTCGAATAACGGCTCGATACTCGAGAGCTCCGTGACCGACTGGTCCGCCGCTCCGAATCCTTGCTGGTCCGTCCATACCGCGTGCTCGGCGTACTCGTCGCGACTGTTCTGGAGGTCGCCGCCCGCGATTCCACCCGGGAGTCCGAGTCTGGGATCGAAGGGCTGCGCGACGACCGCGAAGTCCTGCCGGGCATATCCGGGGGTCCCTGAATTCTCGACGTTGTTGCTTACGGTGTCGAGGGCTTTGGAGAATACCCCCAGGGCGTCTGCCGCGGTCGTCAAGGTGGTGAACAGGCCCGGCATGCGTCTCAACCCTCTACGGAAACGCTCCGCGGCGGCGTAGAAGGCGCCGGCTCGCCGGCTCGGGTGTAGCCGTCGGCGCTGCCGGCCTTAAGCGCCTCAAGCCAGCCGGTTCGAAAGCGGGCTGCGCCCTCCAGCAGAGCCGCGACCCGCCGCACCGTCCGGCGCAACACCCGCATGCCAGCCACCAATTCCCGCTTGGGCTCCCCCGACTGCTCCCCAGCGAACCGCCGCACCTGTTCGAGGTTGGACCAGGCCTGCTCGAGGAAAGGACGGCTGCGGTCCAGATTGTCGGCCGACGGAAACAACAACAGCCGCCGCGCGCGCTCGGCCGCGGCTTCGGCCAGCCGCAGCTGGTTTTCGGCTCCGCTCATTGCCGGATCGCCTCGTCAACCATGCGGCGGCTCAGTTCCACTGAATCCACCTGGTAGCGCCCGGCACGCACGTCCGAGGAGAGTTGCTGCACCCGATTAGCCCGATCCGACGCGCCGGCGTCTGCCGACGCCAGTAGCCGGGCGGACAAATTCGAGAGTTGGACGCGATCCCGATCCGGCTGCGTCAGGCCGCTCTTTCCCGCCCCGCCGGGCCCGACTCCGGCCGTCTTGCCAAGTTGTGACAATCCCGACGAGTCGAGCGGGCTTTGATTGATCTTCATCGAGCGCTGCCTCCACCCTTCAGTACCCTTATCGGCAAAGGCGGCGCCCAGCTTTAGTGGGAATCCCTATGTTCTGCAGCCTGGTTCAGGACGTCGCTTCCACTACCGACCGGTAGTAGGCCAGCAGCTTCGTTTCCTCGCACCCGATCTCTCGGGCGTACTGGCGGATGTAGTTGGTGTTGTAGATCCCGCCCGGAAGCTGGTCAAAGTCCTCTTCTTCGATCGCTTTCAGGAATCGGATGCTGATCTTGGTGGTCTCGGCGATATCCCTAAGCGAGATACCCTTGTGCTGGCGCAGAGCCGGTAGGTCGATCCGTTGTTCGGCGTACAACGAAGAGCCTTTCTTGCTCATCGTGGCTTCCTCTCGTTGGTTTCCCCAAACGGGGTGACGAAGAAAGCTATGGTAACACAACATACAGTACGCACAGGATCAAAAACGGAAAGAAGAGTTGCAAAGAAAGGACCTTCGGTGGTCAGAGGAGGTTGCCAGGCGTCCCATTTGCGCCGCGCCTGACCTCCCATGTGGGCCTTGGGGCGAATACCAGGCGAAAGACACGTCGCTTCCACGGCCGCCGCCGGAGCGAGTTGCCGCACGGCCATCGCGGCCCCCGATGAACACCGATCGACGCCGATAACCGATTTGTTTCCCGTCTGCGTCCATCGGGTGCCAGCAGTGTTTGGACGTGCGAAGCGCCTCGATGGTGAAGCCCCGGTGCTCGCGCCAGCCAACCTGTTATCCTTCCTATTGAATGGCTATGCTTCTGGATGGAAACCGGGTTCGCGACCAGATTCTGGCCGAGTGCCGGTCGCGCGTCGAGGCGCTCAAAGCGGCGCAGCACCCGCCAGGCCTCGCGGTGATTCTGGTAGGGAACGACCCCGCCTCGGAAATCTACGTACGCAACAAGATCAAGACCTGCCAGGCGCTGGGCATCTTTAGTGAGAAGCTGACGCCGCCAGCCACCGCGACGACCGAAGAGGTCGTCGAGCTGGTAGAAGCGCTGAACCGGCGGCCGGAGATCGACGGCATCCTGCCGCAGCTCCCCCTGCCGCCGCAAATGGACCCCAAGAAAGTGCAGCTCGCGGTCTCGCCCGACAAGGACGTCGACGGCTTGCATCCGCTGAACCTGGGCAGGCTGGCAGCCAACCTGCCGGGTCCGCGCCCCTGTACTCCCGCCGGGATCATGGAGTTGCTGAGGCGGTACCAGATCCCGATAGCCGGGCGCCACGCGGTGGTGGTGGGCCGCAGCGACCTGGTGGGCAAGCCCATTGCCCTGTTGCTGATGCATCAGCATGCCACGGTGACCATCTGCCACTCGCGCACCCCCAACCTGGCCGAGGTGTGCGCGCGGGCCGACATCCTGGTGGCGGCCATGGGCCGGCCGGCTCTGATCACCCGCGATTTCATCAAGCCGGGCGCCACGGTTATTGACGTAGGGACCAACCGCATCTCGAGCCGCGAGGAGGCCGCGCGCATCTTCAGGAATTCGGCCGCGAAGCTGGAGGAATTCGATCGCAAGCGAAGCCTGCTGGTGGGCGATGTCGACCCGGTCGACGTGGTGGAGACGGCCGGCGCCTATACGCCGGTGCCTGGAGGCGTGGGGCCGCTCACCATTTCCATGCTCATGGTGAACACTATAGAAGCCGCGGAACGGGAACTCGGGAAGGCATGCTTCGCGTAGGCTTGACGGGCGGGCTAGCCTCCGGCAAGAGCTTCGTGGGGCAGGCGCTGGCGGACCTCGGCTGCCACGTCATCCAGGCCGACGAGCTCGGTCACGCGGTCCTGATGCCGGGCGCGGAGGCCTACGATGCCGTGGTCCGCGAGTTCGGCCCGGGCGTGCTGGCCCCGGATGGCACAGTGGACCGGGCCAGGCTGGCGGCCGAGGTATTCGACCGTCCGGAGCGCCTGGCGAAGCTGAACAGCCTGGTGCATCCGCCGGTGATCCGGCGCGAGGAAGAGATTCTCCGGGACCTCGAAGCCCGCGATCCGGGAGGCATAGCGGTGATGGAGGCGGCGATTCTGATCGAAACGGGCAGCGACCGGAGGTTCGACAAGATCGTCGTGGTGGTCGCCCCGCGGGACCGGCAGGTCGAGCGCGCCATGGGCCGCGGGCTTACTCGCGAGGAGGCGCTGGCGCGGATCGAGCGCCAGATGCCGCTCGAGGAGAAACGGAAGTACGCCGATTACGTCATCGACACTTCGGGCGAAAAGGAAGATACCTTGCGGCAGGTAGGGGAGGTTTACCGGGCGCTGGCCGGAATCGCGGCACCCGGTAGGAGCGTTTCGCAATGAGATACCGGAGCCTGTTGCTCGCCACGCTGATGGTGGCGGCATTCGTTACCATCACATCGCTCGCGCGCTGGAGCCCGTTCCACTTCGGCGGGGCGCCCTCGGGACGGATCTGGTCCGGTCCCGACGTGGCGCACTCGGCCGGGCTTAGCACGGACGAGAGCAACAATATCGACATCTACCGCAACTCCCACACGGCCGTCGTGAACATCACCAGCACCGTGTACCGGCGCAACTGGTTTCTGGAGATCATTCCCCAGCAGGGCACCGGCTCGGGCTTCCTGGTGGACGACAGCGGGCGGATCCTCACCAACAACCACGTGGTGGCCGGGGCCGAGGAACTTGAAGTCACGCTGACCGACCAATCCAAATACAAGGCCCGCGTGCTGGCGCGCGACGCGGCCAACGACGTGGCCCTGATTCAGATCGGCCCGCGCAAGAAGCTGCCGTTTTTGCGGCTGGGCGACTCCGATCCGCTGCAGGTGGGCCAGAAAGTGCTCGCCATCGGCAACCCGTTCGGCCTGGAGGGCACGCTCACCACGGGTGTGATCAGCTCGCTCGGCCGCAGCCTGCAGGACGAGAGCGGGCGCACGCTCGAGAACATGATCCAGACCGACGCCGCCATCAATCCCGGCAACAGCGGCGGACCGCTGCTCGATTCGCACGGCAACGTGATCGGCATCAACACCGCGATTTACGGGCCGGGGTCGAACATCGGCATCGGTTTCGCTCTGCCCATCAACCGCGCCAAACTGATGCTCAACGAATACGCCGCGCGCGGCAAGTTCGCTCCGCCGCGGCTGGGCGTTTCGGTGATGTACGTCGCGGGCGACCTGGCGGAGGCGCTCCAGCTGCCGGCGGAGGGCGGCCTGCTGATCGTGAGGGTCGATCGCGACTCGCCCGCCGAACAGGCCGGCCTGCATGGCGCCACCCGCACCGTTGTGATCGGTATGTACCAGATCGAGGCCGGCGGCGACCTCATCATGAACGTGGACGGCAGGGCCGTAGAGAGCCGCGATGCGTTGACCCGCGCCCTCAGCCGCCACCGTCCGGGCGACAGCATGGATTTGACCGTCTTCCGCGGCGGCCGAACGGTGAAGTTGTCGGTCAAGCTGGGCGAGGGCTCGACGACGCTGTAAGGGCCGCCGCTGGGCCGCCCGCCCGTCGCCCTTCGCTCGTCGCCCGTCGCAACAACACGAACCCCGAGAGCGCGATCCGTGCTCTTCGCGACCGGGATGCGTCACGGTGCGAAAGCGGGAAAGTCCGCCCGGAACCGACGGCGACGCGACGGGCGACGAGCGACGGGCGACGAGCAGGTTTCCGCTGACGAGCGACGAGCAGGTTTCCGCTGACGAGCGCCGCTGGTACACTTAAATTAACGTTATGATCTCCGTCGTCATCCCGGTTCACAACGAAGAACCGGCTTTGCTCCCGCTCTATGACCGGCTCACGTCGGTGCTGACCGCCCTGGGACGGCCGTATGAGGTCATCTTCGTCGACGACGCCTCGACCGACCACAGTTTCGAGCTGCTGGCCAACCTGGCCGAGACCGACGCGCACTTGAAGGTAGTTCAATTGCGGAGGAATTTCGGCCAGACCGCGGCGCTTGCCGCCGGGTTCCATGAGGCCGCCGGCGAGATCGTCGTCTCGATGGACGGCGACCTGCAACACGCGCCCGAAGACATCCCCGCGTTGCTCGCGAAACTCGACGAGGGCTACGACATTGCCAGCGGCTGGCGCAAGGTCCGCGTGGACAATGCCATCACCCGGAGGCTGCCTTCGCGCATCGCCAACTGGATGATGGCCAAGGTGTCGGGCATCGAGCTGCACGACTTCGGGACCACCTTCAAGGCCTACCGTGCCGAGATCCTGAAGGACGTTCACCTCTACGGCGAGCTCCACCGCTTCATCCCCGCGCTGGCCAGCGCCTACGGAGCGCGTGTCGCCGAGGTGCCGATTCAGAACATCGTCCGTCCCAGCGGCAGTTCGCACTACGGCCTGGGCCGGACGCTGCACGTGCTGTTCGACATCGTCACCATCAAGTTCCTGCTGAGCTACTTCACCCGCCCCATGCAGCTGTTCGGCAACCTGGGTCTGCTGAGTACGCTGTCCGGCACCGGCATTCTAGGCTGGCTGGTGCTTCGGAAGTTCACCGTCGGCGACGACCTGCTTCTCGAGCACGGACCGCTCATGCTGGCCGGCGGTCTCCTGCTGCTGGCGGGCCTCATGATGTTCTGCACCGGCCTGCTGGGGGAGATCCTGATGCGCACCTATTTCGAGACCCAGGGCCGCCGTATTTATGCGGTGCGCCAGATCCGCTGCCGCCGCGAAAAGCGCATGACGGGCGAAGCCCGCTAGGGCGGTGCGGCGCCGCAATGGCGGCAAAATCCGGTACTGGCAAGAGAGGCGCCGGGGTCGATTGCCATCAAGTTCCACCGAGTCGTCGACCAGCGGAAACCCACGATCGTGCAGCCCTGGCTGGATGGAAGGTGCCGGTACCAGACCGCGCCGCCGAGCGGAGCCCCGGCACAATTCCGTTCTCGTCAACGGCTGGGAGCCGCCCTTAAAGCGCCGTCATCGAGAGGATTTAAACACGGCGACGTTAGTGTTTGCGCGACAACCCCTTGCTGGCGCGCGGCTCCGTGCGAACCCGATTCCCAGCCGCGACCGTCACGGAGCGGATGCGCAACTGCTTATGACGTGCTGTTTTGGCCGGTCCTCCGCTCACGGGTGCCGGGTTGAGTACCGGTACCTATCGGTACTGATATGTCTTGACGGGGCTGTCCGCGTGCCGCTAAACTACTCAGGAATGGATCCCCGCATTGTGGTGAAGACCCTGCTCGCATTTGTGGTGGCCGCTTCTGTACCCGCGCTTTCGGCGACTACAGTCTGGTTCACATTCGGAGGGCAGACTTGTCCGTCCGCTGGGATCTGTACTTCCAGGCCGGGTGCGACGACAGTCTCCTTTGACGGCCTCTCGGCCGATACGCCGTCGCCTTACACGGAGGGTCTCATCACGTACTCATGGGAGGCCGAACACTCCCCATTCGTGCAGGGCAACGTAACCGGGCAATGGGCGGCACCGGTCAACGACTCGACCACGTTTTTGACGGTCGGCTCAGACGCCAGGCCAAGCACTGTGACGATCTCGTTCGGCAAGCCGATCTACTACTTCGGGCTGTACATGGGCAGTCCGGACTCGTATAACAGCATCTCGTTCTATGACCAGGCGGGCTTGATCCGTTCCTTCGCCGGGGATCAACTGATCAACCCCGGCAATGGGGATCAAAAGATCTCGGACTACCTGAACTTCTACATGTTCGGAGGCCCGATCAGCCAGATCGTGATGTCTTCCACCAAGGCCGCGTTCGAGACGGATAACCACTCGTATGACACCGTGCCCGAGCCGGGTACCCTGGGACCGCCTGGGCTTGGGTTGGCAGCCGCAGCGCTCCTGGCGAGGCGGCGGCAGAGGTTCAGCCAATCCCAGAGTGCGTAAAGCGCGCGGGAGCCGGGCACCCCTCCCCAGGCTTCGATACTGCACCGCCTCGGCCAGATGCCACCCGGGCGCACCCCGTTCACCTCCCCCACAAAACTCCTTTTCCCTCGCCCTCAACCACTTCGCCCCATCCGCCTACCTGCTCCGCCGCGTTCCCAGGTTATGCTTCGCCCGTAGGCACTGGGCTGGGCCCGCCCGTCCAGTCTGGGGCCAACGACCGAAGAAATGACCAAACGAACCCAGCAAGTCCAGTGGTTTCAACAAAAGCAAAAAAACGAACCCACCCCAGGGCGCCACATCGGACACGGATCGAACGGCCGCGCGCCCGCTGCACCGTGCGCGCCCGCTCGATCCGTTCCCGCATCTGGTCCGAGGTGGGCCCTGCGCGTCCGCGCGCATTTCTTTGTACGGCACCGCGGGCACCTCGATATGGAACTCGTGGTGGCCGCTGGACTCGGCGCGACGACGCCACTCCACGATCCGAAGCCGCCGCGGGGATCAATACCCCGTCCGAGCCTCACCACTGAAGGCCGCCAGGCTGCCGGACGGAGCCGAATCCGTTACCCATAGACCGCCTGGACCAGTACTAACACCGGTTTCGCTTCTATGAGGTTGGAGCGTATAATCGGGAGCGGCCTGGAGGCCAGGATTGTAGTTTGTTGGTGTCAACAAGTTAGAGGGAGGTCGACGTGAGTGTAACTAGACGAGATGCTTTGAAAGCTTCCGGAGCCGCCCTCGGCGGGTGGGCGGTATCGGATAAGCACGACTGTGATCGCGATTTCCGAGACGATTTCGGTGACGGCCGCGGACGTCGCGGAGATCCGTCTAACCGGAACTCTCTGTTCGATTCCTTGAGGCCGTGCCATCCGCAGCACGAGAAGCTGGCCCACGACGAGATGCGCATCACCTTTCTGGGGACCTGGTATTGCCCCCGCCTGGCCCAGGAATGCAACAGCGTTTTCGTGGAGTTGGGCAACAACGACACCTTCGTCTTCGACTGCGGATCGGGCGTGATGTCCAAGTACAACGCCCTGGGCGTACCCCTGTCGAAAATGACCAAGATTTTCCTTACCCACATACACGCGGATCATATGAGCGATCTGACGCATATCTACTGCTTTGGACCGGCATACGATCGCAAAGTCCCCCTGTATGTATGGGGCCCGTCTAAGTCCGAGGTGCCCGACCCGATTACGCAGGAGATCTACGACGACGGAACAAAAGCCTACTGCGCACTGCTCCGGCAGGCCGTCCGCTGGCACACCGAGAGTTTCAGTTTCCAGAGTACTGCCCTCGTGAACTACGACTATCCTACCTGGACGGTGCCCGGCGGCACGCCCCCACACCTGAAGGACGCCTACGATCTGGTGCCCTTCGAGTGCGACTGGAGGACCGAAGGTTTTCTTGCGTACGAGTACAACAACGTCAAGATCACCAGCTTTCCGGCAGTCCACAACAGGCAGGGATCGATCAGCTACAAGCTGGAGTGGACAATCGGGCAAGACCGTGCGGGAAAACCGATTGTCCTGTCGATGATCTTCACCGGCGACACTAAGCCCAATAACTATGTCATCCGTCAGGCGACGGATGGCGTGGACGTCCTGATCCACGAGATGACAACCTCGCCGGAGCTCTGGACCGAGAATTTCACCGGCCTTACGAAGGACGACGGGCAGGCCTATACCAACGCTGTCGCTGCCTTGCAGCGCGTGATCGACAGCTCGCACACGCCCGAAAAGGCCTTCGGCTATATACTTCACAAACTGGCGGTGCCCGCCCGGCTTGCGGTGGGTACCCACTTCCCGGCCACGGACGACACCATCAAGGAAGCTTTTCAGGCTATTCGCTCGTGGTACCGCGGCCCGGTTACCGTGGCCTCGGATTTCATGGTCCTCAACGTGACGAAGTCGCGCATTGTGCAGCGCAGGGCCGTAGTCTCGGACTACACGTGGGCCGCGCTCGATCCTTCGATCTCCAGAGCGCCCATGAGCGAATTCGACGTGCCGAAATATCAAGTGGGGGGAGTGGGGAATCCCTACGCGCAACTCGACCCGACGGCGGATGTGATACCGCAAAACGTCTACAATCCCTAACGGCTTCGAGCTTCACGCGGGGCTGACGGTATGTCCGATCGCAAGACCCACGTCTTGGTGAAGTAGGGGCGTATTCGGTCCAGGGTCCGTTCGGACCGGCCAGCAGGTGACGCTGCCCGTCAACCCTTGTCGTCGCTCGGCGGGCGCGCCTCAGCTCCAGTAACTCCGGTCCGGGCTGCGGTACCGCACCCCCTCGGCCAGGTGCTTGGCCGACACAGACTCCGACGCGTCGAGATCGGCGATGGTGCGGGCCACTTTCGGAATGCGGCCGTGAGAGGCCCATCTTGCGCATCGCCTCCTCCAGCGTTCGCTCGCCCGCGTCGTCCAGCTTGCACAGCTTGCGCAGCCGGCGCGGCGGAAGCTCGGAGTTGACGTGGCCGAGCGCTCCGGCGGCGCATCGGCGGCCACACCGCTGCCACTGGATCCGATGAGCGGGATTCAACGTGGCGGCGCTCGGTTTGAGCAAGCGACGCTGCGGAGGATCGGATGTATAATAGCCGCTGCCCGCTGTGAGCGCAGGAAACGTCGCAGCAATTCTGGATATTGGGAGGCATTTCGCGCCATGAGCAAAATAGCTGCCCTGATCGCACTCCTATTACCGGTCTTTGCGCCGACGCCGGCCGGCGCCGCTGAAATCGTCCCTCCGAAGATTCATCCGCGGGTTCTGGAGCGTGCTCAGTCGGAGCCGGCAGTTCGCGTCTTCATCGTCCTCCGGGACCAGCCGCAGGCGGAGATTGTCCAGCGGGCCGAAGGGACCAACCAGCTCTACCGCCAGGCCGCGGAGGCGCGATACCGGCAAGCGGCCGAGACGATGTTCCCTCGCGCCGATGAGCTGCGGCAGGCGCGCGAGGCCGCCGATGCGGTGCTGCTGCGAACCCGCCAGCAGGCCCTTCGCGCCATCCGGCAGGCCATCGAGCCCGAACAGGACGCGCTCGAAGGCCGATTGAAAGCTCTCGGCGCCACCCGGATTTCCCGTTACCTGGGGATCAACACGCTGACCGCCGAGATTCCTGCCACGGCGATCCCTGCGCTTGAAGCCGACCCGTCGATCGCGCGGGTCTTCCCGGTCGAGAAACAGTACGCACAGTTGGCGAACAGCGTCCCCGCCCTGGGCGCGCCGGCGTTCTGGAACGCGGGCTACACTGGCCAGGGAGAATCGGTCGGAATCCTGGATAGCGGCGTCAGGACCAACCATCCCGCTTTCGCCGGCGTGCCGATCGTCAGCCAGGTGTTTCTCGTGAACGGTAGCCAGGATTCCTGCTTCGCGGACAACGCCGCCTCGACACAGGATCTCCAGGGCCACGGGACCCACGTCGCCGGCATCGTGGCCAGCCAGGAGCGGCCGGCTGGACCAACTACATTGGCGTGGCGAGGGGCATCGGTACGCTCTACAACCTGAAGGTCGGGTATCTGCTGTCGACCGCCTCGACCTGCCCCCCGGTCGGTGCCGAATCGGACCCGCGTGACGTGCTGGCGGCGCTCGATTGGGCGGTCGCGAACACGCCAGTGCGGATCTTCAATTACAGCTACGGAAGTCCATTTACCGACGCGGAGGAGGACTTCACTGACTCGATCGATCAATACATTGACACCTATGGGTTGACGATCACCATCGCCGCCGGCAACGGAGCACAGGCCGGTTACGGCGTGACCATCCCCGGAGATGCGTATAACGGGATCACCGTTGCGAATTGGGTTTCCCGAGGCGTCATCAACCCCACCAGCAGCAGGGGCCCTGCGACCGACACCAGGAAAAAGCCCGATCTGGCCGCGCCGGGCACCGACATCTTCTCGGCGGCCTACAACTGGGACGCTTCGTCCGGGACCAGCGGCTACTTCGTTTCTCATACCGGAACCAGCATGGCGGCGCCCCACATCGCCGGCGCCGCGGCGTTGCTCGAAAGCGCGGGGATCTCCAACCCCCTGGCCGTCAAGGCCCTCCTGATCAATACCGCCGACGGCTCGGGAGACTGAGCCGGCGACGCGGGTTGGGGCTACTCGAACCTCACCACCGCCCTGGCCCAGATGAACTACGTGACCGGAAGCGTTGCTGCCGGCGATATCCGCCTCTACCGGATGGCACCGGCCGCGAGCGCTCGCGCCACCCTCGCCTGGAACCGCCACATCACTTCCGGCGCGCCCCAACCCAACCACCTGATCCTGTCCCTCTATGCGGAAGACACCGGTGCCCTGCTGTCGACGCAGCAGACGATGCTCAACCAAAACCAGAATGTGGACGTGGTATCCGCCGCGCAGTCGGCCGCCGGCGTGCTGGCCGTCACGGAGATCGATGCGTCGCTCCAGGGCGTGGACTCCGAGCCTTACGCGCTCGCGTCGAGCGGGCCTCTGACCGCCATCTCCGGCTACCGCCTCTCGGGGACGTGCGCCCTGCCCTCCTCGGTCCCGGCCGGCTCCCGGTTCTCGGTGACCTGCGGTGTCACCAACAGCGGGGACCTCGGCGCCCCAGCGTCGGGGCGCAACTCGCCTTGCCGCTTGGCTTCGCCGGCGACCTTCAGGCGCCCGCGGTCAACGTCGCGCCGGCGTCTACCAGCCAGTTCGTCCTCAACCTGACCGCTCCGACCGCTGCAGGCATCTATTCGATCGATTGGACCCTGGCGCGCCTGCGAGCTTCGGCCTGGGCGCGTTCTCCGCCAAGGACACCACGGTGATTGCGGTCGCCCCCTCCCTGCTGCCGCCGGTTCTGGTCGCGCCGGCCAGCACGGCTGTCGGGGTCCCCCAGACGCCCACCCTCACCTGGACCGCTCCCCCATCGGCGGCCGCCTTCGATATCTACTTGGGGACCACCTGGCCGCTGCCGCTCGTGGCCACAACAGCCGATACCAGCTACGTTCCCGCCGCGCTCTTCGCGAACATCCGCTACTTCTGGCAGGTCGTGGCCAGGAACACCGTGGGCGCGAGCGCCTCGGCGGTCTGGTCGTTCACCACCACCGGGCCAGAGGGCCAGACCGGCCTCATCATCGTCACGGCAGCCGGGAATGGAACTCTAAGCGATTCGATCAGCGGCGTCCCGGCCACGTCCTCCCCGCTTTACAATCCCTTGGGAATCGGCGTCGATGCAGCCAGGAATCTCTACATCGCGCAATCCGGCGGTGTAGTCAGCAAGGTTTCCGCCGCCGACGGCATCATCCGCACCATCGCGACCATCGGCGATTGGTACAAGCAATGCCTGGTCGCCGATGCCGCAGGGAATGTATTTGTCAGCGGGACGAGCAGGGTCTACAAGATTGCGCCGGACGGAACCGTGACCACGGCGGCGGGCAGCGGAGACTGGGGCTATACCGGCGATGGCGGCCCAGCCACGAGCGCCACCTTCTCGGAGATCACCGGCCTGGCTCTGGATCAGGCCGGCAACCTCTACATTTCGGATTACTATAACTGGGTGATCCGCAAGGTGGCGCCCACGGAATCATCACCACGGTCGCGGGCGACGGCAAACAGGACAACGGGCACGTTGGATGGGGCGATGGAGGACTGGCCACCAGCGCCGAGATCAACGGACCGACGGCGCTGGCCGTGGATTCCACCGGCGCCCTCTACCTCTTTGAGCAGACCTCCGGTCGAATCCGAAAAGTGACTCCCGACGGGATCATCAATACCTTTGCTCGCGCCGGGAGCTTGGGCCTGGCGGTGGATGCGGCCGACAACCTCTACGCCTCGGACCAGGTCGAGTCCAGAAGATTTCTCCCGACGGAAGCAGTACGCCGTTCGCTGGCAACGGCCAGTGGAACGAATCCGGTGACGGTGGCCCTCCCTTGGCCGCGGGGGTGGCCGCCGGTCCTATCGCCATCGACAAGGCCGGAATATTTTACATTTCCGGCGGCTGGGGTCGCGTCCGCGCTATCGTGCCCGCCGATCCCTCCTGCCGCTACAGCCTGGACCGGACCACCGTCGCGGTCCCGGCCACGAACTCGACGCTCTTGATCCCGGTCCAAACCGGAGCAAGCTGCTTCTGGTCGGTCGATGGGACGGGGTGGTTCTCCAGCTCTTCAGCGGGCAAGGGACCTGGCGTTGCCAACCTGTCCGTGTATGCCAACGACGGCCCCGCGCGCAGCATGACGATTGCGGTCGCGGGCATCCCCGTGACCGTCACGCAGGCGCCGGCATCGTGCTCCTACGCTCTTGATACTGGCGCGGCGATTCCCGCAAGCGGCGGCGCAGGATCGCTCACCGTCACGACAAATCCCAACTGTCCCTGGTCCGTTTCCAGTTCAGCCGGCTGGGTGGCTTTCTCTGGACAGACATTCGGCGCCGGCACCGGCACGATCGACTACACCGCCGCCAGGAACAACGGCGACCCGCGTTCCGCAACGCTGAACGTCATCGGCCAGACGGTCACCCTTCAACAGGCCGGCCTTTGGGGCTTCGGCCTCCGCTTCGTCCCCGTCGCCCCCTGCCGCCTCGCCGATACCCGCTACACATCGATCCTCGCCGGCGGCACCGCGCGGGATTTCGCGATTCCGCAGAGTGGCTGCGGCATTCCCTCCACGGCCCAGGCCTATTCGCTCAACGTTACCGCCGTGCCAGCCGGATATCTCGGCTATCTGACCGCCTGGCCCACCGGCCAGGCTCGGCCCAACGCCTCCACGCTGAATTCCTGGCAGGGCACGGTGGTGGCCAACGCGGCCATCGTGCCGGCGGGCGCCGACGGGGCGGTGAGCGTCTACGTTTCGAATGCCACCGATGTCATCCTCGACGTCAACGGCTACTTCGACACCTCCAGCGGGGCGAATTCGTTCGCGTTCTATCCTGCCACGCCCTGCCGCGTGGCCGACACGCGCTGGGCACACGGGCCAGTTCGGCGGGCCGTCGATGGACAGTTCGCAGGCGCGGGACTTTCCGATTCCGCTAGCCAATTGCGCGATACCGGCGACGGCGCGCGGCTACTCGCTGAACTTCACGGTGGTTCCGTCCGGCTATCTGGGCTATCTGACTACCTGGCCGACCGGTGAGCCGCGGCCGAATGCCTCGACGCTGAATTCCTGGACCGGGAAGGTGGTGGCGAACGCGGCGCTGGTGCCGGCGGGGACCAACGCATCGATCTCGGTGTACGTCGAGCAATGCGACCAACGTGATCATGGATATCAACGGGTATTTCGGACAGCCGGGGAGCGCGGGAGCGCTGTCGTTCTACCCGGTGGCGCCGTGCCGTGTGGCGGACACGCGCGCCAGCGGGCCCGTTCGGGGGGCCGATTCTGGGGGCCGGGGAGACGCGCTCGTTCGCGATTCCTGCCAGCGGCTGCAATATTCCCTCGACGGCGGCGGCGTACTCGCTGAACGTGACGGTGGTGCCGCAGGGTTACCTGGGGTACCTGACGGTGTGGCCCACGGGGTCGGCGCGGCCGAACGTCTCGACGCTCAATTCGTGGGATGGCACGGTGGTGGCCAACGCGACCATCGTACCGGCGGGAACGGACGGTGCTGATAAGCATCTTCGTGGCGAACCCGACGCAGGTGATCGTGGACATCAACGGGTACTTCGCGCCGTAGGGGAGACCTCAGCTCCAGTAACTGCGGTCCAGGCTTCGATACCGTACTGCCTCGGCCAGGTGCTTGGCCGACACCGACTCCGATGCGTCCGGGTCCGCGATGGTGCGCACCACTTTCGGAATGCGGCCGTGAGAGGCCCATCTTGCAGCATGGCGAGCTTGAGGGTGCGCTCGCCGGCGTCATCCAGGCGGCACAGCTTGCGGAGCAGGCGCGGCGGCAGCTCGGAGTTGACGTGGCTGCGCGCGTGCTGCACCGTGCGCGCCCGCTCGATCCGCTCCCGCATCCGGTCCGAGGTCGCGCCCCGCGCATCGGCGCGCATTTCTTTGTACGGCACCGCGGGCACCTCGACGTGCCCGCTGGATGATGGACGGCGTCGAGCGGCACTCGCGCGCGGTGTCGCCGTAGTATACAACTGCGACGGCGGCATGAATCTGGAGGGCCGCGCATCGCATCGTATTCCGGCGTAGCCGCGCGGTCCAACCGGCATCACTGGCAAAAAAGGAGGGCCCGCAACTCCGGGGCGATTTTCGATTGCCGGCTGCCGGACACCAGAACGGAGTGGCACATGTCGCAATCCTGCTCGAGAGTCTTGCCCTGGGCCGTCGCATGCTCTCCGTCGTGACAGCGGAAGCAGCCGAGTCCGTCGCGGTGGCCGATATGATCCGGATACGTATTCCACTCGATCCGAAGTTGGGGGTAGACGTTGGGCGCATAGGCCTCGTCATAAAGAATCCGGGCCACGCGGGCCGGCTCGCCTCCGGCACCCCGGTAAAACGACGCCAGGCTGGCATGAATGCCGTCCCGCGCCGCCTCCCGGCTGCTGTATCTCGCCTCGAGCGCCGTCAGCGCGACCTTCTTCAGGCCCGGAAGCCGCGAACGCAGCCGCCCGTCGAGGATCAGGTTGTCCACGGTTTCTTCGGCGGTCTGATACTTGTGCGGTGTGCGGTTGTGGCAGTCCGAGCAGTCCATTTGCCGCCAGGGTGCGCCGGCCGGCGCGGGCGGCGCACCCTTCGCCAGGTAGGTGGTGACGCTCCCGTCCGCGCGTGTGACCCGCAGGTCGCGAATCGCTAAGCGCCGGTTGTCCGCCGCCCGGTATTCCACTTTCTCGTTCGGGCTGGCATGCCAGTGGATGCCGCTATAGCGGCCCGTCTCCGCCTGATAGCCCCCCACCCGCAGCATCACCGCGGTCACCTCGGGATCCTCCGCGTTGCCGTCGTCGGGCACCCGCCGGAACACGCGGGCGCGGTTGCCGTGGAACACCTGCGACGAGTGGCAATGCTCGCAGGTTTCCGAAGCCGGCCGCAGGTTGACGATTGGCGCCGGAATCGGCTTGGGGAAGGTCCCGGCCATCACGGCGTAGACCTGGTAAAGACCCGAGAACTTGGCTTTCACGTACCAATCGGCGCCCTCCCCGATGTGGCACTGCGAGCAGGACACGTGCGCGTGCGGAGAACGCTGGTGCAGCGCGAGTTCGGGCGCCATTACCGAGTGGCAACGCGTGCCGCAGAATCCCACCGATTCCGTGTATCGGTAAACCTGAAAGCTCCCCGCGGAGACGATGACCAGCCCGGTGACCAGGGCGGCCAGCGCCAACTTGCGCTTAGCGCGCCGTGCGGCGGCTTCGGCCTCCTTCCGTCCGGTGACGTCGCGCGCCACCAGGTGCGCTACGAACGTGCCACGGTGGGGGAAGATGTAACCCATCATCTCCACGGTGATGGCCTTGCCATCCGCGCGGACAAACCGCTCTTCGACGAAGGGAACATCGCGGCCCTCGTCAACCAGGGTGCGAAGGCGCGCGCCGATGTCGGCCTTGGAGTCCGCGTGAGCGAACTCCTCCAGCCGCCTGCCTAGCAGTTGCGCGGGCTCGTCGAAGCCCAGCAACTCCAGCCCCGCGAAGTTGACATACAGGATCTCGCCATCCGCATTGCAGAGCAGCACCAGGTCGGGCGACAACTCCACCAGCCGGCGGTACTGGCTTTCGGAGTCGCGCAGGGCCGCCTCGGCCTCTTTGCGCGCGGTAATATCGCGCGAGACCGACAAAGACCGCCCGTCGCCACAGCTCCGCATCGACCACTCCACCGTCAGCCGGCGGTTTCCGGCGATGTGGACCGCCTCGCCCCGCCACGAGCCATTAGCCGCGGCTTGGCGCAAAATCTCTCCCAGGGGCAGGGCCGCCTCCACCGCGAAGACCTCGTTCAGGGCGCGCCCGGCAACCGCCTCCTGGCCGAGATCGTAGAGCTGTCGGGCCGCGTCGTTCGCGGCGAGGATCCGGCCCTGCCCATCCAGGAGGAGCGCCGCGTCCCGTGGGTCGCCAAGGGAAAGAAGTTCCTCGAATGAATCGGCCATGAGCACACACCACCTTAACCGATAGTTTCGGAGCCGGAACCATTCTATAGCGGAATGCGCACAGTTCCGCGCAAGTTGCATCCGGCGCGCCAGGCGTGCTTCTGGCGGAGGCGAAGGCGGGGTAGAAGTACCGAGCTTGCCGCGATCGTTCCTGGAGTCGGCAATCCACTTTGGGCGTGGCTGCCAGTATACTCCTCGGCGGGCGGTGGCCGAGGCAGACCCTGTTGGGAGGCGTACCCTAGCTCCAGCAGTTGCGTTACTGCACGGCCTCGGCCAGGTGCTTGGCGGACACGGATTCCGACCCATCGAGGTCCGCGACGGTGCGCGCCACTTTCAGAATGCGGTCGTGGGCGCGGGCCGAGAGGCCCATCTTGCGCATGGCCAGCTCGAGCGTGCGCCCGCCCGCGTCGTCCAGCTTGCACAGAGTACGGAGCCTCCGCGGCGGAAGTCGGAGTTGACGTGGCCGCGCGCGTGCTGCACTGTGTGGGCCCGCTCGATCCTTTCCCGCATCTGGTCCGACATCGCCCCCTGCGCGTCCGCCCGCATCTCTTTGTACGGCACCGCAGGCACCTGCCCCGACGGCATTTCAGAAGGTCCGGAAAGTCATGCGGATCGCCTCCCTATTCGCTCGCCCTGGAACGACGTCCGTGACCGTCAGCGGCGACGCAGGACCGAGAAACTTCGACCGCATCATCAGAGAGTGCCGATAAGCAGAGGGTAGGCGGCATCCTCACCGCGGGAATCCGCTGACGGCACTGAGCTGAAGCCGGAGACTTGGAGCGCGGCTTCCTTGGGATGGTGAAACGAATGACACAACGACATCTCTTTTCCCGGGTTCTGACTGCTGCCCTCGTGGGCGGCTGTTTCCTGGCGGCGCAGGCCGCGGACAATACGGTACTGGTGCAGGTGATCCTGTTCGGCCGCCACGGTGTCCGGACGCCGAATCTGCCGAACAGCTCCCTCAATGACTTCTCGGCGCAGAAGTACCCCGTATTTCCGGACGTGCCTGGGGGGCCCTCGACCGACAACCAGCCTTCCATCCTGACCAACAACGGCGCCGCGAACGAAACCTTGCTAGGGAGCTACTACCGCGAATGGCTCATCCAGGAGGGGCTGCTTTCCGGCCGGGTCTCGACCGATGCCGCCCACGTGTACTTCCGGGCCATGGGAACTCCGCTGATCGTCGGAACCGCACAGGCTTTTGCGGCCGGTCTGCTGCCGACGGCCAAGGTGAACGTCGATTCTTACACCCCGGCGGCCCTGGACCCGCTCTTCAATCCGGTGGCGGCGGGCGTCGCAAAACTGGATGAGACTATGGCGGTAGCGGCCGTGAACGGACGCCTGGGCGGCAATCCCCAGGCGCTGGCCACGGCGTATGCCTCCGAGTTCGCCCTCGCCAGGGCGGTCCTGTTCGGGTATCCGGTGGGTGAGAATCCCGCGCCCCCGGCCCCTCCAACCAAGATGGACGTCACGGCGATTCCCATCACCGCCGCGGCCGGGAATTCCACGTTGCCTGTGAATCTCGGAGGACTGGCCGCGACGGCCTATGCGATCGACCCGTTCCTGATGGAATACGTGGACGGGTTGCCGTCGAGCGAGGTGGGTTGGGGCCAACTGGACGCGGCCAGCATCGGCCAGATCTTCCGGCTATACGACAAGGTGATCGACCTGGAGTACCGCACCCCTTACCTGGCGGCTGTGCAGAGCTCCAATATGGCTTCCCACATCGTGCGCACGATGATGCAGGCAGCCTACGAACATCCAGTGGCAGGCGCGCTCGGAAAGCCGTCCAGCAGAGTGGTGGTCGTGATTGGATCCAATACCAACATCGCCGGATTGGCGGCGCTGTTCGATCTCGACTGGCTGGTGCCGGGCTACCAGCCGGATGTGCCCGCACTAGGCGGCATACTGATGTTCGAACTCCGCCAGTCGTTCGAAACCGGGCGGTACCTGGTCCGGACATCTTATGTCACGCAGACGATGGACCAGCTTCGCAATCGGACCCACCTGACCATAACCGCGCCGCCGGCCGCGGTCCCGGTATTCGTTCCCGGCTGCAGCACGGACAGCGCCACGTTCGATTGCTCTCTCGGAGACTTTGTCCGGATGGCCCAAGCGCGCCATCGACCCGCGGGCCACACAACCGAAACATCAACCGTGGCCTTATTTTGAATTCGCACCCGTGTCTCCAAGAGACTGAGACAAACAGGAAATGGAATCAAGCTCAGCGGACAACCCAAGCCCGCGCCAGACCGGTGCTCTGCTGCGATCGACGTTCACGTGAGGGTTCAACTCCAGTAACTGCGGTCCAGGCTGCGGTACTGCACTGCCTCGGCCAGGTGCTTGGCCGACACGGACTCCGACGCGTCGAGGTCGGCGATGGTGCGGGCGACTTTCAGAATGCGGTCGTGGGCCCGCGCCGAAAGCCCCATCTTGCGCATCGCCAACTCGAGCGTGCGCTCGCCCGCGTCGTCCAACTTGCACAGTTTGCGCAGCAGCCGCGGCGGAAGCTCCGAATTGACGTGGCCGCGCGCCTGCTGCACCGTGCGCGCCCGCTCGATCCGCTCCCGCATCTGGTCCGAGGTGGCTCCCTGGGCGTCCGTGCGCATTTCTTTGTACGGCACCGCGGGCACCTCGATGTGCAGGTCGATGCGGTCGAGCAGCGGCCCGAGATCTTGCCCAGGTAGCGCTGGATGATGGCCGGCGTCGAGCGGCACTCGCGCGTGGTGTCGCCGTAATAGCCGCACGGACACCCGTGCAGATAGTAACTGCAACGGCGCCATGAAGCTTGGGTGTGGCTTGGGCACTGCCCGGGTCGTACGCCTTTGAAAGAAACTTGGTTTGCGGCATGGCGCGGTCATTTCGTGCGAATACCAGTGCAGTACCAGTACTGTTCGGGGCTGTTCGGGGATACTAGCTGACAAAAAGAACTCTATATGCGAGTGCTCGGGAGTAGACTAGTTGCGTAATCTGCCGGTGCAAATTCGCGTTCTCTTGGAGAAAAAGCATGCTCACACGGTCAGGCGCAGTCTTCACACTACTTTTCCTCAGCTCTCTGGCGTCGGCACAAAAAGGGCCCGGCGGCATTATCCCCGTGATTAAGACACCCCGTGTCGAAGCCATCGAGCAGGGGGCCGCGAGCTCTTCGCCCATACGGAACCTTCCGGGCTTCACGACCTACACGCTGCCGGCCAACGACGATGGCTCGTCCCCCGAGCAGGCGATCGGCTTCACGGTCAACTTCTTCGGTCAGATCCACAATACGCTGTACGTCAACAACAACGGCAACGTGACCCTCGACTATCCGCAGATGGAGTATATTGCCTATGGGCTGAATAGCACCTACCGCCAGATCATCGCTGCGTTCTTCGACGACGTTGATACGACCGGCATCGGTTCGGGCCTGGTGACGTTCGGCAACGACGCGGTGGGCGGCCGGCCGGCTTTTGGTGTCGACTACTTCAATGTCGGCTATTTCTGGGCCCAAACGGACGCGCTCAACACGTTCCAATTGATCCTGATCGACCGCTCGGACACGGGCGCGGGGAATTTCGACATCGAGTTCAACTACCGGGATATCCAGTGGGACGTAACCTGGATTGCCGCATCCGCCGCCGTCGGCTATTCGAACGGAACCGGCAATCCCGGCACGTACCTCCAACTGCCAGGCTCTCTGGTCACGGGCGCGTTCGTGGACGGCGGACCGTATGCGCTGGTATCGGGCAGCCGTAATA
>CAVXQQ010000028.1:0-287000 GCA_963763835.1 Bryobacterales bacterium | reverse complement strand
CTGGCCACGCGGCTCGCGCTAGCCGATCTGTTGGCGCGCGATGAACGTCAAACGGTGGTCCTCGACGACGTGCTGACTGGCGACGGATACCGGGCGCCTCGATGCGCACCCTCGGTGTGCTCGAAGAGGCAGCCGACAAATTGCAGATCATCGTTCTGACGGTGTCATCCCGAGCGGTACCGGGCGCTCGACGATGCACAGTTCCTCGACCTTGAGGAAATCGTCGCCACACGGGCCCGTGCGACTGCGGTATAGCCAATGAGTCAGTTTGTCAGAATCTTCGACATCAATCGCCTTCTGAGGCGCAAACGCCCGCCCAGCAAGCACGAACTTCTTGACACGCTGCAGGTCTCAGAAGCCTCGCTGAAACGAGATCTCGATCTGATGCGCGACCAGTTGCACGCCCCGATTGTCTGGGATCGGGAAGCTAACGGATACCGATACGATCCCCCGGACTTCGATCTGCCCGGGCTGTGGTTCAAACCGGCGGAGATCCACGCACTCCTGCTCATGCATGCGATTCTGGAGCAACTCCAGCCGGGTTTTCTGCGCGACCAGTTGAAGCCATTCGAATCGAAGCTCAGATCGTTGGTCGAGGCCCCTGCCGGGATACAGCTACTTCTTCAGCGGGTCCGGATCGTAGGCACTCCACTGCGACCGGTGGACCCGGAGCACTTTCAGCTCGTCTGCGAAGCTCTCCTGGGCCGAAAACGGCTCTGGATCCGGTACTACACGTAGGCCGGGCGAGTGAGAACGAGCGGACCATTTCACCGCAGCGCGTCATTTTCTATCGGAGCAACTGGTATGTCGACGCGTGGTGCCATGAAAAGGAAGAACGCGGCGCTTCGCCGTGGATGCGATTCGACAAGCGAAGGTGCTCGATGAACCTGCAACAGAGGTCGACCCTGCATCCGCAGAAGCTGAGGGATACGGTATCTTCCAAGGGCCGGCTCGCTCGATTGCCGTTTTGCGCTTCGACCCAGACGCCACACGCTGGGTCTCAGAAGAGGAATGGCATCCGAAGCAGAGGCTGACACCCTTGCCCGATGGCGGTGTTCAACTGGAGGTGCCGTACAGTCATTCACAGGAAATCATGATGGACATCCTCCGCCACGGGCATCATGTGGAGGTGATCCAGCCCGCCAAACTGAGGAACGAGGTGGCGGAGGCGCATCGGCGGGCAGCTGAGCAGTACAAGATCGAAAAACGTGAAGCCGCGAGTGAGCCGGCGGCTCAGCGTGATCAGGTGCGTCGGCTGAAGTAGCTTTTGAAGGCGATATTAGGCACATGGTTCACAAAGGGACGCAAGGTGTGGCCTCAGCAAGGGCCAGCCCATTCGAGTTGTGTCCCTCTCCGTCGCCGAGGCGGTCCTGAAGCTGACCATCATGCAGAGAATGTACGAGTTCGCGCCACTCCGCCAGGAGAGGACGCCCAGCAGAACCTAACCCGGACTCTGGTTCATGGCGTGGAAGAGTCGTGAGGTCAACTTTCACCGGGTCCACCATGTCGTCTCAAACACTTACCGCCGATAGCACGAAGCTGTGCTCAACGCCTATGAGCCCGCCGTTCCGCAATCCTCGCCAAGAGGTCATCGAGCCTGTCGGGGTCGGTGAAATACCCCTGCAAACGCGTCAACTGCCCTTCGAACATCAACAACATGTCACCTTTGTGTAGAAGCCGTTCGGCACCCGGTTCGTCCAAGATGACTTGAGAATCACGCCCGGACGGAAGACTTAACGAGATTCGGCAGGGCATGTTGGCTTTAATGTTACCGGTGATTACGTCCGCCGTCGGCCGCTGCGTAGCGATCACGAGGTGAATCCCCACGTTTCGTCCTCGCGCGGCAAGACGGCTTATTACGAGGTCAAACTGCTCTCGTTCCTTCTTCGGCAAGACGGCAACCAGGTCGGCGTATTCATCGATCACGACGACCAGAGGTCGAATGGGCTCGTTTGGGTTCGCTAGGTTGTATGCCTTGATATCGCGATGACGCGCATTCTGAAGCTGGCGCGAGCGCTCCGACATGTCCTTCTCGGCAATGGAACGGAGTAGCTGGACTCCCTCTGAGGCATCCGTCACGACGGTGTGATTTCGCAAGTGGGGCATGTTTCCGAATTTTGCAAAATCGGTTTGCTTGGGGTCAATGATCACCAACTCGAGAGTCCGCTCCGAATGCGCCGCCGTAAGGCTCAGAACGACACTGTATAGGAAAATGGTTTTGCCCGATCCTGTGCCCCCGGCGACGAGAACGTGGGGTGCGCGATCATCGCCCAAGTCCAACCTGAATGCTCGGCCAGCCGGACTTACCCCTACATGCAAGGGGAGTTCGTTGATGCTCTGAAGGGAGTACTCGAACAGCAGATCGTCCAGGAGCACATCTTGGCGGTCCGGCCGCGCCAGATCGAGGTACATATAGTTGGTGCCGGGCAGCCTATCGACTACCGGTATGGACTGGGCTTCCAACTGCCGTGCGATATTCTCGGCCTGGCGCCGTAGTTTTTCGCCCTGTTCACCGGCGGCAAGTTGAATCTTATAACGAAGCACCGATGGTCCGATCTCCACGGTCTCCGGATCGATCTCCGTCACGCGAATCTGATAATCTTCACATGCCGCTTTGAGCCGTCCACACGTCAGGCGGATGACCTCGGCCAACTCCGGGCGACGCGGAGTCAAGGCGGCTTCGCCTTCGTCCCAGCGGTTGGCGCGGCGCCATGCGTAGTCTCTTGAGTTCCCTTCTCTCGGTTCTGGGGCGTTCCGCGTCGCCGCTATAGGCGCCGGCTCGCTGCCGAGTTGGATGTTCACCGCACTCTCGTTCAGGTGAACTACCCTGATCTGCGTCCCATCGACCGGGAAGGTGGCGTCGACGGGTTCCTCGTTGATGCCGAAGTTGACGACAATGAGGTTCATCCGAATCTGGGGCACGAGTTCACCATTGAACATGCCATTGAGGTAATCACCCCAGGCCTGCTTTTCGGCGGGCTTGCGCGGTCCGGAGAACCCTTGCCGATAGAAGTGATTGCGAAGAATCTCGCGGCGCGGCGGCGTCAGGATGTGGTCTCTGAGGTCGTTCAACCCGAAGATAGCGGCAATAGAGCGGTACGTGTTCCGTAACTGGCCAACCGGTTTCCCTGAGATCGAGCCGTCCACTTCCAGCGTGTACACAGCGGATGCATCCTCGCCGGCCTTAATCCAAGTATGTCGATCGTGGGCTTGCCGTCGATGATCGTCAGCCCCAGCATGTCTGCACGTTTGCCGTCTTCCTCAAAGTCCATCCATCGGCGAGCATCACCAGTATCGAGGCTGATCAGCAAATGTTGAGGATTCCGGCTCCTGTACCACTTCGCCGCGATCAAAGTGCCTAGAGCTCCAATCGTCCTTCTTTGATCAAAGTACATCCTGATCCCTCTCAGTCGAACGAATAAGGCCGAGCAAACCCTCCCCAATTAATTCGCTGCTCGATTCGATCAGTTCCCGAACAGCCTCAGGAGATGGGTCGAAATTCGATTGTCGCAGTTGGTAGTCGAACTCTCGTTCAAATTTCGTCAGGCTTTCCGTCAGCACAACGAGATCCCTGCGAGCGCCTTGTTCGTACGAGATCATGTGGCCACCCTTCAACGGGTGCGCATCAAGCAACCGGTCCACAAGCACGAGCCAGGTGCATCGCTTCAGAATCTCGGAAGTGCCGGGAAACTGGCCGCCCAATAAGGAACTGATGCCGAAGTGCGACCCGGTCAGCGAATTATTAAGGCGACTCTGTAGGCTCTGATAGAGATCGAACATACCACCTGTGGCCGCGGGCGTGATGAACAACTCATCCTCCATCGCGTCGTAACGGAATTCCTTTGGTAGAACCAGCGGATGAACCAACCCGCGCGCGCTCGACAGAAACTGCCCCACTTGAGCAGTAGACGGGTCGAAAACAACGAGCACGTGCACTGGGTTGTCCGCCAGAGTCGCGATGATGTCGCCATACGTTGTCCGTTCCGGATGAACCTCCAGAATGAAGGCACGGTCGCCGTCATCCGAGAAGACGTCTGCGATCGCCTCCAATTGCTGGTCGTTGCCAGCAAGCACAAGCGGTCGCTCCAATGTCCGATAAACCGAAATATGCAGGCTCTCCACGTCGAGATCCCGACTGACAACCTTTGCGGCGATCTGCTCGAGCAGGCTTGAGGCATCCGGGGGATCTATGAGCGAGATCTTCAGCCGCGCCTTCGCATGGCGATATAAGACAAGGAACTTCTCGAGAATCCTAACGACGCGATCTTGTCCGTCCGGACCCGAGAAGTGCAGGTCATCCTGCTGATAGATAGGTAGCGTCTGGAGGTGTCCACTCTCTGGCAACACCAGGGGGTGCTCGCTTATTAGGCCTTCCGGCACGAAAACGGCGGTAAGGAAGTGCGGGAGGTGTTCGGCGCGCTCGGAAAGCACTTCCTTGTAGCTATCGTTTAGTGTCGCCTTGTCCCGCTGGATCTCCTCCGCGAGCTTTACGAACTTCCAAAGATGCATGGGATGCAGCGGAGAAAGGACTGCTTTTAAGCCGGATCGTGTTTGGAGGAGGATTACATCCATCGTCAGGATCTGCGCTCCGAGCGTTCTGACGCCTTTGGGCGACCTCTGCGAAAGCACCTCGTAGCGATCCTTCACTATGGCCAGCAAATGTTCATATGCATCAAGGTATTCCCGCGCGGACGAGAGAAGAGCGGGGTCCGATACAAGTGCAAGAAGGGGTGAGACCGAGATGGCAGGAATATCGTTCGACAGGGTTCCGCGATGCTCGATGAATTGCTGCCACGTGGTCAGGAGATCGCTTTCGATGTACCCGGCCTCCACGACTGCCCGTATTCGGCTGTCAGCCGTCTTCTCGCCTTTGACTGGGAACGGCTGAAAGTCAGCGCGGTCCAACTCGTCCAGCATCTGATCGAGAGAATCAATGGAAGTGGAACTAAACACGCCACCGAGGTAGTCCGAGGTTATGGCCCTCTGGAGCAAACCCAAAAGCGGGATTGACACTGTCACAACGGCCTGAGCGTCGCTGTTCAGAAGATCGATGGTCAACTTGACAGTTTTGTCGTCGTCGTGAGGTTTTGCGAGTTCTTCTCGCAGCCGTTCGCCTAGACGGACAATCTCCTGATCGTCATCCGCGAGGATTGCGTCGGTCACAGCGCGTTCTGTCGTTGTCGTTTTGGATTTAGACTTCTTGCTGGATGAGCGATTCGCTTCCAGCATCCGCAGGACGTCTTCGGCCCACAGTTCCTTCCGGTCCGCGTCGCTTCCAGAGGCGTTATAGCGAAGCACCCTACCGATGGTTGCCTGATGCTTCTCTCGGTCCGCTCCGGCGAGAGATGCCAATGACCGGCTTAAGCGAGACCTGTCACTATTCGAGAGCGTTTCGATACGCGCTAGCAGCGCACGATTGTTATGGAACTTCTTCTGGAGTTGCCCAGCCGAGATGTGGTCGAAGAACGTGCGAGATGGCAACATACCCAGGATGTACAACCCCTCCCGGGCAGCCTCAGGCAACCTCGTGTTGTTCTGCCGCAAGTAGAGGACGTACTCCGCGAGACGCCTCACCGAGACCTGTCGCATGATGTCTTTGCGGTTGAGCACTTTCCACCACTCGCTCAGAACTTGATTCGGGCTCAACTCCGCCTGAGCTCTGGAGCAGAGATCCGTGTAGAGGTCCTGATCTCGAACTGGCGTGAACCGATGGAACGACCCAGTTTCTCTTCTTCCGCGAACGCGACAAGAACGATTGGGTCGTTGATCTTCACGTCATTTCGCCACGTGGTTCCAACATCCAAGTCTCCGGTGAGCTGCCCGGAAACGATGCCGGTGTGCTTCGCTAAACGCCGTGTTTCGGATGCCTTGATGCCCGCGAGGATTACTCTTGGAGTGAACGCACTCTGTGCGACGGCCGCAAGAAAGGGTTCGTAGCTGAATGGTGTTATCTCCTGCAGGCGGATACCCGTCTCACCTTGGGCCATGAGACCAACGGTGACGGCGCCAGCAGTTTCACCGAGCACGTCGGCGGGTGTCATGCTTGCCCTCCATTTGGCAGTTGGACGAACATAACACCGTCGGCATATGCGCGAGCCCACCCCATCGCGACCAGTTGTTGACGCAACGACATTGAGTTCTCTCTGAGGTCCTCTACCGTGACTTGGTCTATTCCACCTTGGAGGAGCACATCGGCATCCTCCGGGCGCCCCCCCGTCAGAAAGCCGTACCGCTCGTACAACACATTCAGAAAGTCTCGGTACGGCATCGCCTCACCAAAGACAATCGAGGCCAAGACCGCCTCGAGGAGGACGCCGTCCAAAGTGAAATACTTTCGCGTGCCGCCGGTCGGCCGTAGAAATCCGACGCGTACGCCCATGCCACGAAAGAAATCGGTTGGATCGCCGCTCATCATCCTGAACGTGACATCCTTGACAGCGGACGCCATTGCATCTACTGGCTCTTGCGTATTCGAATATGCAGAGAACAGGTTGCAGTATCTCATCCCGCTTGTTGGGTGCCTCTGAAGGCCGACTGAATTCCAGTTCCTTCACGAACTTCTGGCACTGCTTCGAAGTAGCGTGCTCGCCGATTCGGTCAACGATTCGCTCACGGAACTTCTCGATATACATGAACTCGATCGCCTGCCGGCACATCGTGTAGGTCTGATGGCTTGCGTAGTAGACCGTGTTGCGTCGGCGTCCCTGGAAATACAGGAGTATCGGCGTCAATCCCCTTTCTCTTCTTAGTTCCCTTGCCCTGTTCACCATATGCAGCAGGACGGCGAGGACTCCGAACGCAACGGCGCGGCGGAGTGCCTCGAGGCCGCCGCCGCCGTTTGATTCGTACACGCTCAGTTGATCAAACCCCCGACGGATTTGCCGTAGGACAGGAGAGGTAAAGCCGCCCTTCGTACGGCGGAAAACGTTCGGGGCAGGATAGGAAGGCACGTTGACGACACTTTCGCTGGCTTGTCTGGTCAAGGGCAGAGTGACCGTTGATAGCTCGTCAGAGGGGTCGCTCAGAATACGGTTTATGAGTTCTCCAACCGGCGAGGCACCGGCCCCACAATCTGTCGTCAGGAGATGGTAGAGAAATGCTCCAACCGAGTTGTCGGAGCGATCCCTTGTGAGGTGCTCCCGGTGCGTGATGTTGTAGGACGACCAGTTGTTGCCGCGATTCGCAGCACTGCCGTATGGGCTAAGTAGCGCCCGAAGGTCGGCGCGAAAATCTACAAACTGCTGGCGTTTGTTTAGCGGCAAGAAAGGTGCAAACACATCGGCGTTGTTCTGTGAGCTTTCGGCAAGCCTGCATGAAACCTGCCGGGCATAGATGTTAGGGTCATTCTGTCGCCGCTCGATGAGGCGGCAAGGAGTGGCAATGACCCGCACGAAAGACTCCGGCATTCCCGATGTCAGTGAAGTGCACTCCCGGTTCGAGCAGTGGAGGCAGACCCGGCAGGGGAAGGCCCGCATCCCGGACGAGCTATGGTCGGCGGCCGTCGAGGTGGCCCGCCGAGAGGGCGTCAACCGGGCGGCGGCCGCACTGCACCTGGATGGTGGCAAGCTGAAACAGCGGATGGCCGCCGCGGGATCGCGTCCCCGCAAGGCCGCCCCGCCGGCCTTTGTAGAACTGGTGGCGTCCGCCGCGGACGGCTCCCACGAGTACACCATCGAACTGGAAGGGCGCCACGGCAAGCTGCGCATCCACTCGAAAGGGGCGACGGCGGCGGAACTCGCCGAGCTGAGCCGGGCCCTGTGGGGCTTGGCGGCTTGATTCAGCTCGCGCCGCAGTTTCGCATCCTGGTGGCGATCGAGGCCGTGGACGGACGCAAGGGGATCGACGCCCTGGCGCAGTTGTGCCGCGAGAAGCTGGATGCCGATCCGTTTTCCGGCTGCATCTTTATCTTCCGTACGCGCCGCGGAACGGCCATCAAGTTACTCACGTACGACGGCCAGGGATTTTGGATCGCTACGAAACGCCTCTCGAAAGGCCGTTTTCGCTGGTGGCCGACGGGCCAGGAAGGAGCGCGGACGTTGCGGGCGCACCAGGCGCAGTTACTGTTGGCCGCCGGCAACCCCGACGCGGAGGCCGCGCCTGTGTGGCGGCCGCTGAGCGCTTGAAAAAAACATAACAAACCCCTTGCGTTCCATTTTCGGCTCTGTCACACTAGGGCATGTCCGAGGGGTGGCGCTACCGAGGCCGGGAGATCGGCTCCGAAGATGTCGCTTTCATCCAGCGCCTGATCGCGGAACATCCGCGCGCCAGCCGGCGCGAGTTGTCTCAGATACTGTGCGAGGCCTGGCACTGGCAGCAGGCCAACGGCGCGCCGCGCGACATGGTCTGTCGCGGTTTGCTGTTGATGCTTGACCGGGCTGGGGCGATCCAGTTACCGCCGGTGCGCTACACCCCGCCCAACCCGCTGGCGCGGCGGACCAGGCCGGCGGCGGTGTTGATCGACAGCGCGCCGATCCAAGGCCCGTTGAGCCAGCTTCAGCCCATCGAGTTTCAGCCGGCGCGGCGTACGGCCGAGGAGCCGCTGTTCAACAGCCTGATGGAATCTCACCATTACCTGGGCTACGAGCAGCCGGTGGGCGAGCACCTGAAGTATCTGGTGTGGGCGCAAGGCCGCCCCATCGCCGCTTTGGCGTGGAGTTCGGCGCCGCGGCATCTGGGCAGCCGGGATCGTTTCATCGGCTGGAGCGGCGAAGCGCGGCGTCGCAACATTCGCTTCCTGGCCTACAACACGCGCTTTCTGATTCTGCCCTGGGTCCAGGTGCCGCACCTGGCTTCGCACATCCTAGGCCGCATCGCCCGGCGGCTGTCCGAGGATTGGGAAGCCCTTTACGGGCATCCCATCTACTTCCTGGAAACCTTCGTGGACCCGGAGCGGTTTCGCGGCACCTGTTACCGGGCGGCGAACTGGGCGCTGCTGGGGCGCACCACGGGACGCGGCAAAGACGATCAGACCGGACGTCCGAACCGGTCGATCAAGGAAGTGCTCGGGCTGCCGCTGACGCGGCGGTTCCGCGAGTTGCTACAGCAGGGGTAGAGGTCCATGGAACGGCTCGACGTCTCCACCGAGGAACTGGAAACCTTATTGGACCAGGCCCGGCGGGAGCCGCTCGGGGAAGAGGGATACGAAAAGCTGAGAGCTGCGATCCGCACGCTGGCGTACGTGACCGAGTTACTGGGCAAGCAGGAAACCAGTCTGGCGGCGTTGCGCGAGCTGCTGTGCCCGGCCACCACCGAAAAGACCGCCAAGGTGCTCGAACAGGCCGGCATCGACGCGGGCGAGAAGAAGCCCGAGCATGTTTCGAAGACCGTGGTGCCGGGGCACGGGCGCAACGGCGCGGCCGCCTATAGCGGAGCGCGCAAGGTCCCCGTGCCGCACGCATTGTTAAAGGGCGGCGATGCGTGTCCGGACGGCTGCGGCGGCAAGGTCTATCCGCAGCGCGATCCCGGCGTGTTGGTGCGTATCCACGGGCAAGCGCCGCTCGCGGCCACCGTTTACGAACTCGAGAAGCTGCGCTGCAACCTGTGCGGCGAGGTGTTCACGGCGGCGGCGCCAGAAGGGGTGGGCGAGAAGAAGTACGACGAGACGGCGGCCAGCATGATCGCGCTGTTCCGCTACGGCAATGGGTTCCCCTGGAACCGCCTGGCGGGCCTGGAGGCGAGCCTGGGCATCCCGCTGCCGGTGGCCACGCAGTGCGAGATCGTGGCGGAAACGGCGGTCTTGCTCCAACCCGCCTTCGACGAACTGGTGCGCCAGGCGGCGCAAGGGGAGCTGGTGCACAACGACGATACGTCCATGCGCGTGCTGTCGCTGGACCGGGGCGACGTTTCGCCGGAGCGGACCGGCGTGTTCACGAGCGGGCTCGTGTGGATCGTCCAGCAGCGCCGTATCGCGCTGTTCTTCACCGGCGCCAAACACGCTGGCGAGAACCTGGCCGACGTGCTGGGCGAGCGGGCTAGCGAGCTGCCGCCCCCGATTCAGATGTGCGATGCCCTGTCGCGGAACGTGCCCAAGCCTTCCGAACCGGGCCCAGAGGGCGCCCCGACCGTGCTGGCGAACTGCAACGCGCATGGCCGGCGGCACTTCGTGAAGGTGACGCCGAGTTTCCCCGTCGAGTGCCGGTTCGTGCTGGAGACGTTGGGCGAGGTTTACGGCTACGATGCGGCGGCGCGGGAACAGGGCCTGTCGCCGGAGGAGCGTCTCCGCTTTCACCAGCAGCACAGCGGGCCGGCGATGGAGAAGCTGCACGCCTGGCTCGAAGCCCAGTTCGCGGAACGGAAGGTGGAGCCGAATTCCGGCCTGGGCCAGGCGATCTCGTACCTGCTCAAGCACTGGGAGAAACTGACGCTGTTCCTGCGCCAGGCCGGGGTCCCGCTGGATAATAACCTCGTCGAACGGGCGCTGAAGAAGGCCATCCTGCATCGCAAGAACTCGCTGTTCTACAAGACCCGGAACGGGGCCGGAATGGGCGACCTGTTCATGAGCCTGATTCACACCTGCGAGCTGAACGGGGTCAACGCCTTCGACTACCTCACCGAGCTGCAGCGGCACGCCGGAGAAGTGAAACGGGACCCGGCGGAGTGGATGCCCTGGAACTACCGCCAGGCGCTGGCGCAGATGGATTCCGGGTAGGATGGATGAATCCGCTGCATGGCCGGAAAGGATCGTCTTCGGCCAGGCGGACCGGACATCCTGAAATGGCCGGAAAACGGGCATCTGAGAACGCGAACTCGCGTAGGGTTTTTGGCCAGGCACGGAAGGCGCCGAAAATGTTTCGCGCCGGCCTCTATGCCCGCGTGTCCACCAACGACCAGCAGACCATTCCGTTACAGATGCGCGCGTTGCGGGAGTATGCCGCCCGGCGGGGCTGGGCCGTCGCTCTACAGGTCCGGGAGATCGGCTCCGGCGCCTCGGCGCGGGAACTCCGCGAGAGGATCGTCGAGGCGGCGCGCCGCCGCCAGATCGACGTGGTGCTGGTGTGGCGGCTGGATCGCTGGGGTCGGTCGGTGACGGACCTGCTGGCGACCTTGCAGGAACTGGAGCACCTCGGGGTGGGTTTTGTTTCGCTGACCGAGGCGCTGGATCTGACCACGCCGGCCGGTCGAGCGATGGCCGGCTTGTTGGCCGTTTTCGCGGAGTTCGAGCGCGAGATCCTGCGGGAGCGGGTGCGTGCGGGGCTGGCCCACGCGCGGCGCAACGGCAAGCGCCTGGGCCGCCCGGCCACGGCGGTGGCGCACGCTGGCGAGGTTCGGCGGCTGTTCCGGGACGGCGTCAGCAAGGCCGCAATCGCCCGCCGATTGCAGATCGGGCGCACCTCGGTGCGTCGTATTCTTACAGGGAAGGAGTGACGACCGTGAGCGGCTCATCCATTCAATTCCACAAAATCTGGATCGATCAGTGCGAGGCCACGGAAGGCATCCGTGAACGCTTCGGACTGCAGAACGCCCTGGACTACCTGATCGGCGAGAAGCTGTTCCACTTCGTACAGGTGTCGGAGCAGCGTCCCGAGTTTGCCGCCGAGCAGCCGGCATTCGTGGCGGAGATCCGGCGGCTGTTTACGGCTGAGGAGATCCGTGAGTATCTCGATCACCTGGAGCAAACCAAGTACCTCGCACCGCTGGAGCCGGAACTGGATGTGAACGGACCGGACGCCGCCGAGGACGAGCCGTCGCCGGGGAATCCGGTGATGGGCGCGGAAGAACTGCTCCGGTTCTCCGCGGTGCGTCAACTGCTCGGGCAATAGCCTCCATGGCGAAACCCAAACGAGATCCCATTCGGGAAGACCGAATCCACAACGAAGCCATCGTGGACGCCGGCCCGGAAGAGCAGGCGACGGGTTGGTACTACTATCTGGAAGACAGAATCCGATTCCCTCTCCGAGCGCGGTGCATCGCTGCCAAGGTCGTCTCGCCACTCCGTAAGGAAGAAGTGGTCGAGGTCGTGCGCATGGCGCCTGAGGACTCCTGCGAACACGACATGCTGGTGCTGATCCGCCGGCAGGGCCGGAACCTAGCCGTGCCTCTGTCGCAACTGGCCGCCATCGATCCGGACGAGTCAACCGCCGAAGCGATCGGCGACTGGCACTACTGGGTCGCGCAAGGCTACTGCCTCTGAGGCGCGCCGCCCGCGCCGCCTCCGGATCGGTCGCTCCTCTGGGTGCCGCATTCCGGCCTATTCCAGCCAGGAATAGCTCAGGCGGCACACCTACGCAGGCTTGCCGAAAGCTCACGGTGCAAACACATCGGCGTTGTTCTGGAGGAGCGCCTCGCTCGGGTTTTCTTCTTTCGAACGGACCCAGTGAATGATCGTGTTGTTCAGGAGAACGGGGTCGTATGCCTTGCCGATTAGCCGGCGAAACCAGCCGTTCGCGATGTGCGCAGGCTTGGTGCTGCTCGATACGGGCGAATATCCGAGGCACTCTTGTGTGCTGATTGCGTCAAACGCGTCTTTCAGGTTCACCTTGCGATGTACCTACCCTTTGTGCGGTCGACGGCGATCTCATGCACACGATCCCGCACGGAATTAAATACGACAACGTTCTGAACCTCCACCGGCGCGGCTTCGTACCGATGCAACCGGGTCATGAACGACTGTAGCAGTTGAGAGTAGTGTGGGGATCTTAGCCCCATCGGGATGCCACGTCGAGCCAGCATAAGCGCCTTCCACAAGCCGCGGTCGATCCTGAGACTCGTTTCGCCGGCCGCTGAAGCGTACCTGAGCATCAGATGGCCAGGCTTGAAGTCGATCGCATCCCGAAGCCATGGAGCCAACTGCGGTGTGTCGAGGGAGAACTTCTGTTTCTCAACGCGGTAGCAGGACACCAGCACGGGCGGCGTGTGGGTATCATACACTTGCGAGCCCCACAAACGCAGGTATTCCTGCTCGTCCGGCAGTGCCTGGCAGTAGAACCGGTTGATGGCCTCCAGAACCATCGCAAGATACTTTTGATTCGTGTCGCCCTTGGACGAGACCAGTTCCTGGAAGACACGATCATCCTCAAAAGAGCGCTCGAGTAGGCTGCCGCCATCCCGATGCTCGAAATAGTACTGTCGCTTTATGGCCCGAAACTGTTCCCAGGCGTCCTCGTAGTGGTCTGGCGTCAGGGGAGGTCGTGCGAACACCCAGCCGTCGAAAACGCCCGTGTTCTCCCACAAGTGTTCATCGATTTCTGGTATCGTCGTTCGCACTGGGTCGAACAACTCGTTGATGGCCTTGAAGAGTTCTCCATCACCCGAGAAGCAAAGATTGTAATAGCGAAACTCGAAGCCCTCTCGCTCTTGTTTCGAGAGTTCGCTGCAGGACACTCCGCCGAAGACCAGGTAGGACAGGAACCCTTGAAGGTCACGCATGCTGATGTGTCGAGTAGTGTAGCCGGCTGCCGACAAAAGCCGCACCAATCGCTCGCGAACCTGAGGATTCAGTAAGGCTTGTCGATTGCGCGAACCGCAAGTCGTTTCGTCCATGAAGTACGAACACCCTTGGTAGTATTGGTCCCGCAGGAGGTTGTCGAGCGCAGCTTCGATCGTTCCGCGCGAGAGCACAGATCGAAGGTTCAGGTCGAGGACAATGATATCCTTTGGAGCTTTTGGCGAGTTGTTGCCATAGTAGACTACGCCGTTCAACTGCCGGGTTACCTCCCCCAAGATGGGCTCGTTCGCCGCATGGAGTTGCAGCAGACGGTTCAGGGGACCATGGTTGATGGCCAGGAAAAAGGGGAGCCCAGCCTTTCGGGCTCTCCGCCAGCGCGTGACGACAGTGGTGTAGTCTTTCTCCGCAGTGGCGTCGAGAATCTGATCGCCCTTGACTGCCCGGACCTCGCTTTCGAGGCGGCGCAACAAGAAGGTTTTGCCGTCGCCCGGATTGCCTGTGAGAACCACGTCTTTCCTTGCTTTGATCCACTTCTGGAGCGCGGTCTCGACGGGCGTTGGCACGTGAATCGCCGTCAACTGATCTGGTGTGAGCCGGTCAGCATAGCAGCTGTGGCGATTGTAGAGGCCGGACAGAAAATCAATGCTCACTGACACTATGCAGTCTCCCGCTTACGTTATGCGTCTGTACCACCCCAAGGCCCTCGCGGCAAGACTCCCGCGTCAGCAGAATGTCCGCCTTTGAGAACTGCGCCACTTTCGCCAGTGTTTCTGGTCGCCGCACCCTCGGCTCGAACCACCTCGTCAGCCAATAGTCCGCTATGCCGATGGTCCCTTCCAACGTTTTGGCCAGGTCAAAGCAGAAATGAGGCTCGTTCGCTTCACCACGCAGGTATTCGAAGGCATTGCGCGCGAGCGTCACGCCATAAATGATGCGCGGACAACTGTGCTTCAAGACGATGTCCTGAGGAACGCCGATGACGCCCAATCCATCACGGACCTGCCGCAACCGAGGGCTTACCCCTTCACCGAACACATTGTTGACTCGACGCATCCCTTCCGAGCGAACGACGAGTGTACGAAGTACCGCTGTGGTTTCGCCCGACAAGAGGGTCGAGCCGTATCCCTCGGTGTGGCCGAGCCGGCGATATGCCAGAGAGTCGCCGCTCGGCGTGGGAATCTTGATGCGCTCGTATTGGCTGCTGCCGACGTGATATAGGCTGGTTGTCCCGATAAAAACCAAGTCAGCTGGTCGAACGATCCGCCTACCGGCCAGCCTAGACGTTATCTCGCTCGGCTGATTCCCGTACCGCTCGCCGTAGTCGCGCACGACTTGGGGACTCGCCATTAACATCGCGACCAGTTTGCCTCCCAGGAGTTCGTTGTATGGCGGAATGGCTCCGCAGACAATCAAGTCCATCATGCTAGACCCGATCTTGGTCTTCTTGTTGGCGTGAAGGGCAATTCGAAGCGCCTTCCGCCCGACAACAGTTCGCGTGAGGCGTTCGAGTGCCGACACTGGTTCCTTGGCAAGTTGTTCCTTGTCTAATTCCATTCGCGCGAAAAGAAGGTCAGCGAGAGCTTGGGCGCGCTTACGCCGGTAGAGAGGGTGCTCTGAATCTCTCTGCCACGCTTGGTCCGCCTCCGTGCGCTTTAGACCGTGCCCAGACGCCTCCGATGCGCGTAAGGAATTACGGCGTTCATGCTCCGAGGCCGCAGCAATCGTCAGGAGATGACGGACAAGTTCGGGCGTAGGGTTTTCGAGTTCCCTGGTTTTGGCTAGCTTCCGAAGCGATACGGTCGACAACTCGTGTCCAATGGATCTGAGCAGGCACTCCGCGATCGATTGGGCGTCCCGCTCGCGGCGCCGAGAGTATTCCTCCTCCGTCTCGAGGTATTCCAGTAGTTCCGAAACGACACCATGCGCGGATGTTTGACGTATTCTCCGGGCACGCCGCTGAAGCCGCATGACCACTCCGTCGACGCTCCACCCGATTTGCTTGTCGCGCTCCCCGAGTTGAACAATGCTATTACCAAGAGCCGCGATCCCAATGACGGGGTGGTACGGCTGAGCGGCATCGCGGACGAGGTAAAAGAGGTTTCGTCCTGGTGTTGCCAGATAAGGAATCGTCCAGAGATACCGGAAGTACCGCCATACGTCGATCAACCGCAGGCCAGTGAACTCGTCGCGCTGTTCACCCCTGATCAGTTGCAGGTATGGCGACACCGCATTCCGAAGATCCGCGAGAACGGCTGGATGAGGTAGGTTGTTGATTTTCTCCGAGAGTGCACGCCCGTCTGCGATTAGCGATTGAACACTCTTGCGTTTCGGCGTCTCCCGTTCGAGATCCTTGATAAACCGCTGAGCCGCGGGTGCGCACAATTTCGCCAACCGCTCCTCCTGCATCGCCTCACGGATTTGAGCCTTCACAATCGCTGGGTCGAGTTGAGCAGCGCCGCCTTCGCTGTAATCCGGACGAGCGAGGAAGATGCTTCTCTGCCTGTATTGGGTCTGCCACCCCTGACCAAGCAGGTCGCGCAATACCATGAGCGTCGCTCGGTAGCGCATCTGGTCCAGAGTGTCGCCGGGCCGTTCAGAACTCCATTCGAGCTCTCGCTGCACGGCTTCGCGTTGGCGGCCACTCGAGAGGTCGTCAATGCCTTCGATCATGACGAGGAACCGCTCAAGCAGCATGCCCCGAAAGCTCGGGACGATGGTTCCTGCTCGTAACGGCTCTGGTCTCACTGGCGACATGTTCCGATGGCCTTCAGGCGGGTTCCCTCACGAGGGGATCACACCCTCGAATCTGAAAAACCTTGCGTGTGCTTGCGGGACGTCCAGGCGGTATGGAACTCGCTTCAGGTTATAGTCCACCGTTCGGTCCAGCGGACCACGTTATCAGACCCTATGAAGCATTGCAACGAGAATCGTCCAAACAGAACGGCTGCTGCGCCGCGGTAAGCGCCGAGGACTCTGTCTCCATACTGGATTTCAGCCCATGAGTAGTGGCCAGCACCCGTCAGGGTCGGCTTCAATTGCAGCCTCCGAGAAGCCTCTGCAACGTCCGGAGCCTCTTCCACGAAGGCCTTCCGAAGTTGATATCTCGCACAACTGCTCAACACTTCGGCTCGAACCAACTCGTTTTCGCACTCATTCGGCTGGGATAGTAAAGGCTGATGCTCCGGCTCGCTCGGAAGCGGAAGTCAGGGCGGCGCATTGTCCTCAACGGCGGGATCTGAGCATATGCCGAAAGGGAAGCGATGGGGATCAGACTGTCAGGGATTGATTGTCAGTGACTGAGGGGCGCGAAGACCTGTCACTATGCCTTGGCGCTGTCACCGTTTTTGTAACCATCCTGGGACATTTCCAGCAACCGCGGGAAACAGGTGAATCGGGCAAACCGCCGTAATGCGGGAGCTTACGGTTCCTGCGGTCTCTGCGAATTTCCCGAAACTGGATTATGAGTCCGCTGCTCTAACCGCTGAGCTAAGGGCCCGTTTCACGCACTGCCATAACGAATGTATCACGAAGTCCGCCGGCACCTTCAGCGCCTGGCGGGCCGCTTTCGGGTGGGGATCGAGCGATGCGGCCGAAGCGGGATTCTCGCAGGTCAGCCAGCAACTTCAGCCCTGTCGACGCGCCCCCGCGATGTATAATCGGTCCCAAATGCGTATCCGCCTCTTTGCCATCCTTCCCGCTTTGGCCTCGGCCCTCGCCGCCGCACCGGGCGCCGCCGTCACCGTCCGCAATCCGATCGACTTGGCGCGGCCCAACGAAACCATCGTCCTCGATGCCGCCGCGCTGCGCGCCCTGCTGGCGGTGGATGACGTCCGCAAGATCCACGTGCGCGCCCAGGGCTCCGCCACGGACCTGCTGGTGCAGGCCGTCGACACCAACGACGACGGAGTCTTCGAGCAGTTCCTGTTCCAGGCCGACTTCGCGCCCCGCCAGACCCGCGCCTTCCTGCTCACCGCCGGTGACAGGCAGATCGCCAGGGTCGAGGACTACAAAACCTACGGCCGCTTCGTGCGCGAGCGCCGCGACGATTTCGCCTGGGAGAACGACCGCATCGCGCACCGCATGTACGGCAAGGAGCTGGAAACCTGGCCGCGGGAGCCTCTCATCAGCAGCGCGGTGGACGTCTGGTCCAAGCGCGTGCGCAAACTCGTCGTCAACGATTGGTACATGATGGACGACTATCACCGGGACCACGGCGAAGGCGCGGACTTCTATGCCGCCGGCAATACCCGAGGTTGCGGCGGCACCGGAATCTGGATCGGTGGCAAGCTCTATCCCTCGGCCAATTTCCGCGACTCGCGCGTCTTCGCGGTGGGACCGATCCGGCTGCTGTTCGAACTGACCTACGAAACCTGGACCGCCGGCGGCGCCCGCGTTTCCGAGAAGAAGCGCATTTCGCTCGACGCCGGCCACAACCTGGATCGTTTCGAGAGCCGCTACACCATCGACGGTGATGCCGCCGGCCTTCTGCATGCCGTGGGCATCCGCAAGCTCAAAACCACGCGGATGAAGGTCGACCGCGAGCGCGGCATCATGCGCACCTGGGAGCCCGTCCACGAGGGCGGCGAATTGGGCCAGGCGGTCCTGCTCGATCCGGCTTCTTTAACGGATACCGCGGAAGACGACCACAACTACCTGGTGCTCGCCAAGATCGCTCCCGGCGCGGCCTGCGTTTCCTACGCCGGATTCGCCTGGACCCTGGGCCGCGATTTCGGCACGGTCGAAGACTGGGACCGCTACCTCGCCGACGAGGCCGCGCGGCTCCGGGCCCCCGTCCAGATCGAGATTCAGAAGCGCTAGGCGGTAAGGCCGGACTCCAGCCTTTGTGGCGCAGGCACTCCTGCCTGCCGCCTCGACACTCGTGTCGAGGCGCTCTTTTCGCGTCGAGAAGAGTCTCGACGCTGCAGCGTGGGAGTCTGCGCCACGGTCTGACGCGTCGCTGGGACTCCAGTCCTGCGGCCGGCGTCCACGCCGGCCCCCCCAGCACCGAACCGCGAGCGTCAGCGAGCGGACCGCTACCGGAACGGCTCCACCCGGAAAACGTCGGCGTTCGATGGGTGTACGCGCACGCACAGAAGGTACCGCCCGTCCGGCGAGAGCGAAAACGGCCCGCTGCCGATCGGAGAGAGGGCTTCGGGATAATCCGCCAAATCCTTGTCGGCGCCGCCGGCGAAGTCGTGATAGTAGAGCGCCTGCTTGTCGAGCGATCCTTCCTTAGGGCTCAGGTAGTACACCCCGTCCGCCGCCAGCGCCCAGCAGCTCGAGCAGAAGGGCACCAGCCCCCCCAGAACCTTCTCGGCGTGTCCCGTGGCGGTCTCCACGCGCCACAAATCCGTTCCGGACGGCTCCCGGACGAAGTAGATCCGCTTCCCGTCGGCCGAGATGCCCAGCGAGATGCCGCCGATCTTCGTCACCGTCGACGCGGGACCGCCCTCGGCCGGTATCCGCACGATCGCGTCGTCGGTGCCGGCGTAAATCCACCGTCCGTCGGGAGAGTACACCGGGTGTACGCCCTTGGCGCCGCTGGGCCGGACGTCCCACGTGCCATCGGCCCCGAGCCGCGCCACGAAGATCTCGCGGGTGCCCGCGTTATTGAACACCACGCCCCGCCCGTCGGGCGCCCACCGCGCCACCGAGGGACGCAGACTCCCGTGCGTCACCTGCATCGGGTTGCCTCCGTCGCTGTCGCAAACCCACAACTGCTCCTGGCCCGACCGGTCGGACCGGAAGCTGATCTTGTCGCCCCGGGGCGAGTATTGCGGCGATGCGTCCTGACCGGAGGAGGCGATGATCTGGGTCCAGCGGCCCGCCGCGGCCTTGGCTTGCAGGTCCAGGCGCCAGATGCTCAGGTTCTGCTCGAGCGTGGAATAAACCAGGACCGGAGCGTTGCGCGCGAGTGAGATCTGCAACGTAAAATCGCCGTAGATCGCGGTCGGCTCCAGGCGCCGCGTGCGGCCGTCAGGGTATTCGAGTTTCCACAGCCGGAATTCGCCGCCCCGGTCCGAGCCGAGCACCAGGGATCCGCCGTCGGGCATCCAGTCCTGGCCGCTGATCTGCTTTCCGTCGGAGGTGAGTTGAACCGTCTTGCCGCCGGCGGTCGGAACCGCACACAGCTCCTGAAAGGCGCGGTGGAACGCGCGAATAAAGGAAATGGTTTTCCCGTTCGGGGAAAAACGCGGGTCGACGTCTCCGATGATGTTGTCGGGAGGACTCGTCAGCCTCGTCCTTTGTCCCGTATCCAGCGAGACCAGGAAGATGTCGAAAGGCTTGTGCGCCGCCTCGGCGTCGTCGATGACCAGCCGCCGGCCGTCCGGAGACCAGTCCAGATGCCGGTTCAATAACCCGTATCGCCCGGGGAAGACCCCCGCCACCACCCGCTCCTCGATCGGCTCCAGGGACGCCACCACGATCGCGCCCTCCGATCCCTTGAAGCGGAGGTACGCCAGGCGGCGGCCGTCAGGGGACCATGCGGGGCTGCTGTGAACCGCGTCCTCGCCGCTGATACGCCGCGGAGTGTTCTCGCCGGCAGCCTGGACCCAGATTCCGGCCGTCGAGGCGCCCTCCGGTTCCCAGACGAATGCGACCTTGGAGCCATCCGCTGTGACGGCGGGCTGAAATTCCCTGCCGGCCAGACGGGTGACCGGAATGCGGTGCAACTCCGCGGGAGACCTCCGGGCGCCCTGGCGCACCAGCAGGAGAACGCCCGCCGCGACTACCAAAACCACGCCGGCCAGCACACCGAGAACGAAAATCGGGCGCCGTGCCGGAGCCGGCGGCTCCTCCACTTCGACCGACGGCCCCCGCGCAACCTCGCCAGCCTCTTCCGAGACCGTAATGGGCCCCAGAACGCGGTAACCCCTTCCAGCAAACGTCTCGATGTGACCGGGCTGTCCGTGCTCTGCCGCCACCGCCTTTCGGATGACGGCGATGTTCTGTGCGAGGTTCGCCTCGTCAACGATGCGGTCCGGCCAGACCGCTGCCATCAGATCCTCTTTTGTAACCACCTGCCCGGAGTTTTCCAGGAGCGCCAACAGGGTCTCGACCGACTTCCGGGCCAATCGAACGGGCTGATCGTCCCTCAGCAGCACCTTCGCGGTGGCGTCGAGACGGAAAGGGCCGAATCTGAAGATCCTGCGTGTTTTCAAGAGGCCACGCTGATCTTAGATCTTTTTTAGGAATATTTCAACTGCCGCCCCTTGAGGGTCCGCGCCGTTTGGCCCATCCTTCTCCGCTGATGAGGTTCGTCTCGGGCCGGTTCTCGGCAACGGCTCGACGGGAGTTCGCATGACCGCAGTCAGAGCAGGTTGGTTGGCACTGATCGCCGCTTCTTTCACGGCCTTCAGCGTGCCGCCGGAGCGCGCCAAGATCGACTCCCTCAAACGGCAATTCCTGACCCCTCCCGACGACTCGCGAATCATGATGCGCTGGTGGTGGTTCGGTCCGGCCGTCACCAAACCCGAGCTCGAGCGCGAGATGCGCTCGATGAAGGACGCCGGCATCGGCGGCTTCGAGATCCAGCCCGTATACCCGCTCGAATTGGACGACCCCGATCGGGGCATCCGCAACCTGCCTTTCCTGTCGCCGGAATTCCTGGATGCACTGCACTTCACCTCAGCCAAAGCACACCAGCTAGGCCTTCGAGCCGACCTGACCCTGGGCAGCGGCTGGCCCTACGGCGGCCCCGAGATCCCGATCGCGCTGGCTGCGGGCCGGCTGCGCTGCGAGCGCGTTCCCGTCCCCCCGGGTGGGCGCGCGGCTGCCCCGCCTGGGAAGCAGGGCGAGGAGTTGATCGCCGCGTTCCTGGCCAAAACCGACCGTGGGCCCTTCACGCCCGGCAACATTCGGGAGATCCGCTTGGCGGCCAACCCCCCCATGGTCATGGAAGTCTCGTCCCAGCCCCAGGTGGCGTTGTTCTTCTTCGCCAGCCGAACCGGCATGATGGTCAAGAGGGCTGCCGTCGGCGCCGAGGGCTATGTGCTCGATCACTACGATCGCGCCCTCGAGCCCTACCTTGACGCCGTTGGCGAGCCGCTGATCAAGGCCTTCGGCGCCAACCCACCCTACGCGGTTTTCTGCGACAGCCTCGAAGTCTACGGCTCGGACTGGACAGTCGACCTCCTGGCCGAGTTTCAGAAGCGCCGCGGCTACGACCTCAAGCCATATCTGCCTGCCCTGATTGGAGACATCGGACCCAACACCGGGGCCGTTCGCAACGACTGGGGCCTGACGCTGACCGAACTGTCCGAAGAGCGCTTTCTTGCCCCGCTCAACCAGTGGGCGTCCCGGCACGGCACCCGGCTCCGCGCCCAGGTCTACGGCACCCCGCCCGTTGCGCTGTCCAGTAACCGGCTGGTGGACCTGCCCGAGGGCGAAGGCTCATTTTGGAATCGCTTCACAGCTACCCGCTGGGCCACCTCGGCCGCGCACCTGTTCGGACGCCCCGTGGTATCCGCGGAGACCTGGACCTGGCTGCACTCGCCGGCCTTCCGCGCCACTCCCCTGGACATGAAGGCCGAAGCCGACCAGATGTTCCTGCAAGGGGTGAATCAGATCGTAGGACACGGATGGCCGTATTCGCCCCAGAGCGCCGGGGAACCCGGCTGGCGATTCTACGCCGCCGGGGCGCTGAACCAGCACAACCCGTGGTGGTTCGTCATGCCGGAGCTTACCGGCTATCTTCAGCGCGTGAGCTATCTGCTGCGCCAGGGACGGCAGGTCAACGATGTGGCGCTGTATCTGCCCTCGAGCGATGCGCGCGCCTCCTTCTCGGCCGGCCACGTCGCCCTCAGCGACACCTTGCAGCAGATGATCGACCGCACGGGTGCGATTCCCCAGATCCTCGGCGCCGGACTCAACTTCGATTTCGTGGATGACAGGGTCCTCCAGGATTCCCGAGCAAGCGCCGGCGGCGCACTCGACATCGGCGGAAACCGCTTCGCCGTGGTCGTGCTGCCCAATGTCGAGCGCGTGCCGCTCAAGAGCTACCAGGCGCTGGAGGCGTTCGTTCGCGCCGGAGGCAGCCTGATTGCCACCGGACGCGCCCCATCGCTGCCTGCCGGGTTTAAGGAGCAGGGGTTGTTCGAGGGCTCCGCGCCCCGTGGGCTCCTGCTGGAGGACGGGGCGGCCGGACTGGCGGCGTCGCTCCTCAAGGGCAGGAGTGCGGACGTCGCGCTCTCGCCCCCGGCCCCTGAAATCGGCTTCGTCCACCGCACCACCGGCTCTGCCGAGATCTATTTTTTGGCCAACACGGGGAACACCGCCGTGCACACGCTGGCGACTTTTCGTGTGCGGGGTCTTAAGCCGGAGTGGTGGGACGCTTTCGCCGGCACCACCGCGGCCGCCCCGTTTCAGGTTGGGGCGGATGGCGCCAGCGCCGTCGCACTCGATCTGGAGCCCTACGAATCTCGAATCCTGGTCTTCTCGAAAAACCCGCCGACGCGCCAGCCCGCGGCGCCAGCTCCTTCGAACCTCTCCGGCCCGCTCGATCTCAGCACTGGCTGGAAGGTCAGCTTCGGCAAAGCGCAGCCGGTGGAGTTTCCGAAACTACGCTCCTGGACTGACGATCCCGGGACCCGGTTCTATTCCGGACTCGCCACATACCGGAAGACCGTGCCGGTGGGCCCCGATCTTTTGCGGCCCGGCATCGGCGTCTATCTCGACTTCGGCGAGGGCACTCCCGTCGCCGAAACCCCCCGGCAACATGCCGGGACGCGGGCCTGGCTGGAGTCTCCGGTCCGCGAGGCCGCGGTCGTGTATGTGAACGGCCAGCGCGCCGGTTCGGTCTGGCGCCCGCCTTACCGCGTCGAAGTCACCCGCTTTCTGCGTCCGGGCGACAACGCCCTTGAGGTCGTCGTCGCCAACCTCGCGATCAATGAGATGGCGGGGAGCCCGCCTCCGGATTACAGTGCGCTGGTTCGCAAATACGGCAGGCGGTTTGAGCCGCAGGACACAGGCAACCTCCAGCCGTTGCCGTCCGGCCTGCTGGGGCCGGTTCGCATCGTCGTGAAGGCGGCGGGAATCGGGATTCGCTCTGTTGCCGCGTCTCCCGCACCGAACCGCGACCGTCAGGGAGCGGCCCGCCCGCTCACGCTCGCGGTTCGGAGCGCTGGCGCGAGTGTAAAGGGAGAGAGCACGCCATGAGCGTAGAGCACAACCGGACCACGCTCGATCCGCTCTCTCCAACCCTGGGCATCGAGTTACCGCGTCTGGCTCGCCGCGCCGCGGTTACCGCGGTGCCGGACCCGGTCCGTGCTGCGAAACCGCCGCGATCCGCATCGGGGGGTCTGGTGCAGAGACGGTGGCAGCACATCACATGGAAGACAAATGGGAGTAACTATGCATAAGTCAAAGTCAATTCGACTCGTCTCGCTGATCGCAATTCCGTGTCTCCTGAGCACCCTGGCTTGGTCGCAGGAGGCCCGTGGCACCATCACCGGAACCATCGCCGATCCATCCGGCGCCGTGATTCCTGGCGCCATCGTGGTGGTGACCAACACCGCCATGGGAACCACAACTAATCTCACCACCAACCAGGACGGCTTTTACCAGGCCACCTTCCTGCTTCCCGGGCCCTACCAGGTGGAGGCCTCGGCCCAGGGCTTCAAGAAGGTCCTCCGGGGCGGCATCCAGGTCCGCGTCGCGGACCGTCTGGATGTGAACATCGAACTGCCCATCGGTTCCTCCGGCCAGTCCGTGACGGTCACCGCGGAAACGCCGCTCCTCAACACCGAGTCGGCTTCCACCGGCACCATCGTGGACTCCAAGCGCGTGTCGGATATGCCCATCGCCTACGGCAACCCCTTCCTGCTGATCGGAACCGCCGCGGGCGTCGCCTTTACCGGAGACGCGCGCCTGGACCGGCCCTTCGAGCCCACCCACATTGTCGGTTTCGCCATGGCCGGCTCGCGCGGCAATCTGAGCGACGTCACCATCGATGGCGCGCCCACCACCGCCACCGCCAACGGCAACCAGGTGATTGCATCCTACGTTCCACCGACCGACGTCGTGCAGGAATTCAAGGTGCAGACCGCCACCTTCGACGCCCAATTCGGCCAGACCCAGGGCGGTGTTACTAACATCAGTATCAAGTCGGGCACCAATGCCTTCCACGGAGCCGCCGGCTACTCGTTCCAGCGGACCGATTTCTGGGCCAACGATTTCTTCAACAACAAGAAGGGCAACTCCGTGCGCCCGCAGTTCTCGTTCGACCGCTGGGGCGGCGCGATCGGCGGCCCGGTCTGGATCCCCAAGGTCTACAACGGCAAGAACCGGACTTTCTTCGAGTGGGGCTACGAGGGCATCCACGACGCCCGTCCGCGTCACGACGACGCCACCAACTCGGTTCCCACCACCGCCGAGAAGAACGGCGATTTTTCGGCCTTCCTGCCGCTGGGAGCCAGCTATCAGATCTACGACCCGAGCACGCGCCGCGCCATCGCCGGCGGTCACTACCAGGAGGATCCCTTCCCGGGGAACAAAATCCCTCAATCCCAGTGGAACGCGGTCGGGGTCAAGGCCCTGAGCTACTTCCCCACGCCTCTCAGCGCCGGAAAGGCGGATGGCACCCAGAACATGGTCGACTCCAGCATCACCGAGAGAGCCAAGTATTACAACCATACCTGGCGCGTGGATCACTCCATCAGCGACAAGCAGCGCATCTTCGTGCGGGCCAGCGTCTATCGCCGGGATAGCACCTACAATAACTACTTCAACAATCTCGCCACCGGCGTGTTCTTCCAGTTCGCCTCCAAAGCCGCCGTTTTCGACGACGTCTATACGCTCTCGCCCACCACGGTCCTGAACGTCCGTTACAGTTACAACCGGTTCATCCGCATGCAGAACCAGAATCTGGACGCGGTGGGATTCGATCTCACCTCGCTGGGCTTCCCACAGTCGTATGCCAGCGCGATCCCGAAAAGCGTCGGCGCCTTCCCGCAGTTCAACATGAGCGGCTTCATCCCCACCGCCTCGGCGGCGGGCGAGGACCGGCCGGTGATGAACCACACCTTCAACAGCAATATCACCAAAGCGATGGGCAAGCATTCCATCCGCTCGGGTATGGAATTCCGCGCCTACCAGGAGAATGATAAGTTCTTCGGTTTCCAGCAGACCGGTACATTCAATTTCGACTCCACTTACACCAAGCAGTTGGACACCTCGACGGGGACTCCGCCTCAGTCGGTCGCCGCCCTGCTGCTGGGCATTCCCACCTCGGCCAGCAACGTGGCGCGCTCGGCGGATTACGCCGAACAATCCAACTCCTGGGGCTTCTTCGTGCAGGACGATTGGAAGATCCTGCCCCGGCTGACCATCAATATCGGGATGCGCTACGAGTTCGAACAACCGCTCCACGAGCGCTACAACAAGAGCGTTCTGGGCTTCGATCCCACTTACGTGCAGCCCATCTCCGCGGCAGCGGCGGCCACCTTCGCTTCCAAGACCGCGTCCAAGGTTCCGGAACTGGCGACCCTGCAGGCTCTAGGCGGGCTCACCTTCGCCGGCGTGGGCGGCAACCCCTCCGGTCTCTACAACACCCCGAAAACTCAGTGGATGCCGCGCTTCGGCTTTGCCTATGAGGCCAACAACAACACCGTGGTGCGCGGCGGCTTCGGCATGTTCTATGGCTTCCTGGGCGAGCGCCGCAGCGACGTTGTCCAGAGCGGCTGGAGCCAGAACACCAACGTGGTGCCCACCATCGACAATATCCACTTCGTCGGCACCCTCTCCAACCCGTTCCCCAATGGCATTACCGAACCGGTCGGATCGGCCGCTGGATATCAGACCTTCCTGGGACAGGCCATCACTTACTTCAACCAGAATCCTCTGGCGCCGCGCGTGATGCGTTGGGAACTCGGCGTGCAGCACGCCTTTAGGGGCGGCATCGTGGTGGAGGCCAACTACACCGGTAACAAGACCATCCACATCGAGCTCAATCCCACCGGCAATCCCAACGTCATCAACACCAACTCGCTGCCCCGTCAGTACCTGTGCACGGCCCCCATCCGCGACACCAAGTGCGACAGCAACCTTACTACCAAGGTTACGAACCCGTTCTACAACCTGGTTCCGGGCAACACGCAAAGCATTTTCACCGGCACCACCATCGCGAAGTCCAGCTTGCTGGCGCCCTACCCCGAGTTCGGAAATGTGAACACTTCCAGAAACCAAGGTTACTCCTGGTACCACTCCCTGACCGTGTCGGTGGAGAAGCGATTCGCTAAGGGCTTCTCTTTAACCGGTAACTACACCTATTCGAAGTTCATGCAGGCGGATGAGTTACTGAACCCGTCGGATCTCTACCCGCTCCGGGTGATTTCCGACCAGGACGTGCCGCACCGGATTTCCATCAGCGGCGTGTTCGAACTGCCGTTCGGGCCGCACAAACCGCTGCTGAACGGAAACAACCCGATCGCCTCGCGAATCCTGGGCGGCTGGCAGCTTTCGGGGATTTTCGGCTACCAGGTCGGCTTCCCCCTGGCCTGGGCCAATCCCAGCGGCACCATCTGCTGTCTCCAGTACGGGAACCCGCAGGACATCATCCTGCCCGCCGGCGATCGCACGGTGGACCACTGGATCAACACCGCCAACTTCGAGACCGCCTCCGCGAAGCAGTTCACCTCGACCGAGCTTCGCACCTGGCCGCTGCGCTTCTCGCAGATCCGCGGCCGCAACGGAAACAACGTCGATCTGGCGGCCATCAAGAACACCCGCATCCGCGAAGGAAAGGACATTCAGTTCCGGGCCGAGGCGCTCAACGCCTTTAACCACCCCAATTTCGCCGCTCCGGATCTGAATCCCACGTCCAAAACCTTCGGCCAGATCTCGTCTTCGAACCAGGCCGGATATCCGCGCCGTCTGCAGTTGAGTCTGCGGTTCCTCTTCTAGCAACGTCGCACCAAGACGACGCGTACTTTCGAGAGGGGCGCCCGCAAGGGCGCCCCTGCTTTTCACAAAGGAGGGTTTATGGAGAGAGTCTGCTTCCTCGCCAGAGTCGATCCCGCACGGCTGGACGAGTACAAGCGCCGGCACCGTGAGGTCTGGCCCGAGATGTTACAAGCCCTGCGCGAGACCGGCTGGGGCAATTACTCGCTGTTTCTTCGCGACGACGGCCTGCTGGTCGGCTATCTGGAGACTCCCGATTACCGCAAAGCCCAGGATGGGATGGCCGGCCGCGACATCAACGCCCGCTGGCAGGAAGAGATGAAGTCCTTCTTCGTCGCGCTCGAAGGCCGCCGTCCGGATGAGAGCTTCATCCGTCTCGAAGAGGTCTTCCACCTGGACTAGGGCGGCGCCCGCACCGAACCGCGACCGTAAGGGAGCGGACCTCGCGCCCGCCGGCACAGAACCGCGACCGTAAGGGAGCGGACCTCGCGCCCGCCCGCACCGAACCGCGACCGTAAGGGAGCGGACCTCGCGCACGCCGGCACGGAACCGCGTGCGTAATGTAAGGGAGCGGACCTCGCGCACGCCGCACTACACTGGATTGACACTGGTCCGCCTGACGCCCGCCAACCGCGCGCAACCTCCTTGGAGGTGACACGCATGAGTAACTACCTGGCTTTCGATCTTGGCGCGGAGAGCGGCCGCGCCATGCTTGGCCGCCTGGCCGGCGGAAAGCTCGATCTGGAAGAGTTGCACCGCTTCCCCAACACGCCCGTCCAGATTCACGACGCGCTGTATTGGGACACGCTGCGGCTCTGGCACGAGATCCAACACGGCATCTCGATCGCCGCGGAGCGCAAACTCCAACTGGACGGAATCGGCGTGGACACCTGGGGCGTGGATTTCGCTCTGCTGGGCGCCGACGGCCTCCTCATCGACAGCCCTCGCCACTACCGCGACGCGCGCACTCACGGCGTGATGGAAAAGCTCTTCGAGCGAGTCCCGCGCGCGGAAGTCTTCGCGCACACCGGCCTCCAGTTCATGCATTTCAACACGCTGTTCCAGCTGTACGCCATGAAGCTGGCCGCTTCCCCTGCGCTCTCCGCCGCGAGCCGGCTGCTCAACACGCCGGACCTGTTCAATTACTGGCTGACCGGTGTGGCGCGGTCCGAAATGACCATCGCCAGCACCACGCAGTTCTTCGACCCCCGCACCATGAGCTGGGCCACCGAGTTACTCCAGCGTCTGGACCTGCCGTGCCGCCTGCTGTGCCCCACGGTAGCTCCCGGCACGCTGCTCGGCCGCATGGTCGACGCCCCTCACGCGCCGGTGTACGCTACGGCCGGCCATGATACCGCCTCCGCCGTAGCCGCGGTTCCGGCCGGCGAAGACGGAGGATGGTGCTACATCAGCTCCGGCACCTGGTCGTTGATGGGCGTCGAGCTCGACCACCCCGCCGTCAACGACGAGTGCCTGGCGCTGGGCTGCACCAACGAAGTCGGCGTCGGCGGCACGATTCGCTTGCTCAAGAACATCGCCGGGCTGTGGCTGTTGCAGGAATGCCGCCGCGCCTGGGCCCTCGAAGGCGCCGAGTATTCCTACGATCAACTGACGGCTATGGCGGCCGAGGCGCGTCCCTTCGCCGCCATCATCCATCCCGACGCTTTCGGCAATCCCGGCGAGATGCCGCGACAGATCGCCGACTTCTGCCGCCGCTCGGGCCAGCAGCCGCCTCAGACTCGTGCCGAATATGCCCGCGTGATCCTGGAGAGCCTGGCCCTGCGATACCGGCAGGTGTTGGAGAGCCTCGAAAAGCTCACGGCCCAAACCATCGCGACGATCCACATCGTGGGCGGCGGTTCCCGCAACGCTGTGCTCAACCAATTCGCCGCGGATTGCACCGGGCGCCCCGTCGTGGCCGGTCCCGGCGAAGCCACCGCGGCCGGCAACATCCTGGTGCAGGCCATGGGCGCGGGCGAGCTCGCCAACCTCGCTGAGATACGCCAGGTCGTGCGCAGCTCATTCTCGCCCGTGCGATTCGAACCCCGGCCGGACGCCGCCGCCTGGGAGCGCACCTACGCCCGGTTCCTCGAGCTAAAACCATGAAGACCAAATTGTCGCTGCTTGCTCTCGCCCTCCCCGCGGTCTTGCTGGCCGCTTCGCCGAAGCAATTCACCCACTGGCCCGCCGGCGCTAGTCCGGCGGAAATCGGCAAGCGCGTTGCCGAGCGCTTTGTGCCCAGCGCCCACCTGCGCTTCAAAACCATCGTCTATCCCGAAGTCTGCACCTGGTACGGCGCGCTGACCTTGGCCCATGTCACCGGCGACCGCGATCTCACCGCGCGCCTCCTGAAGCGTTTCGAACCCCTGATGACGCCGGCCGAGTCCGCGCTGGTCCCCACCGAGCGGCACGTCGACTTCTCCGTGTTCGGAACGGTTCCACTCGAAATCTACATCGAGACCAAGGAGCGCAAGTACCTCGATCTCGGACTCCAGTTTGCCGACCGCCAGTGGGAGAAGCCCACGCCCGAAGGGCTCACCGGCGAAACGCGCTTCTGGATCGACGACATGTATATGATCTCCGCTGTGCAGGTCCAGGCCTACCGTGCCACGGGCGACGCCAAGTATATCGACCGGGCGGCGCTCGAGATGGTCGCTTACCTCGACAAGCTCCAGCAGCCCAACGGCCTGTTCTTCCACGCTCCCGACGTGCCGTTTTTCTGGGGCCGCGGCAACGGCTGGGTCGCTGCGGGCATGACGGAAGTCCTCCGCTCCCTCCCGCGGAATCATCCGCGGCGCGCCCGCATCCTCGCCGCCTACCGCACCATGATGCAGTCGCTCCTGCGCTTCCAGGGAGAGGACGGCACGTGGCGCCAGCTCATCGACCATTCCGAATCCTGGCCCGAGACCTCATCGACGGGCATGTTCACCTTCGCCATGGTCACCGGAGTCAAGGAAGGCTGGCTCGACAAGAAGACCTACGCCCCCGCGGCCCGCAAAGGCTGGCTCGGGCTGGTGAAGTACATCAACGCCGATGGCGACGTGACCAACGTCTGCGCCGGCACCAACAAGAAGAACGACCTCCAGTATTATCTGGACCGCCCGCGCAATACCGGCGACCTGCACGGCCAGGCCCCCATTCTGTGGACCGCCACGGCGTTGCTGCGATAAAAGGGAACCATCGTCATGAATCCGAATCCTGCGCTCGGCGTAGTTTTTCATTGGCTGGGAGGTCTGGCGGCCGGGAGCTTCTATGTCCCCTACCGCAAGGTGAAACAGTGGTCGTGGGAAACCTACTGGCTGGCCGGCGGGATGTTCAGTTGGATCGTCGCCCCGCTGTTTTTCGCGGCCCTGCTCTCCCACGGCCTCGTCGCCTCGGTGCGCGAAACCCCGGGGAACACGCTCTTCTGGGTCTACTTCTTCGGCGTGCTATGGGGATTCGGCGGCCTCACTTTCGGGCTGACGATGCGCTATCTCGGCATGTCGCTCGGCATGGCGGTCGTGATGGGCCTCTGCGCCGCCTTCGGAACCCTGATTCCGCCGGCCTTCAAGGGCGAGTTCGCCAGCAAGGTGCTGGGCACCGAATCCGGCCAGGTGATCCTGTTGGGAATTGGAGTCTGCCTCGTGGGCATCACCTTCGCCGGGATCGCTGGCATGTCCAAAGAAAGTGAACTGTCCGCGGAGCAGAAGAAGGAATCGATCAAGGAATTCAACTTCAAGAAGGGCCTGTTGGTGGCCATCTTCTCCGGTGTGATGAGCGCCTGTTTCTCTTTCGGCCTCGATGCCGGAGATCCCATCACCAAACTTGCAATCGCGCACGGCACGCCGGCTTTATGGCAAGGGCTGCCGAAGCTGGTGGTCATCCTGTGGGGCGGTTTCACTACGAATTTCCTGTGGTGCGTCGCGCTCAACATCAAGAACCGCACCGGCCGCGAGTATGTCGCCGCGGAGGGCGCGCCCCTGCTCCGCAACTATCTCTTCTGCGCGCTGGCCGGTACCGCCTGGTACATGCAGTTCTTCTTCTACACCATGGGAGAGGCCCAGATGGGTTCGTACAAGTTTTCGAGCTGGACGCTCCAGATGGCCTCCATCATCATCTTCAGCAGCCTGTGGGGCATCGGCCTGCACGAATGGCGCGGCACCAGCCGCCGCACGCGGACTCTGCTGGGCGTCAGCCTCGCGATCCTGGTCGCTTCCACCATGATCGTGGGCTACGGCAACTACCTGGCCGCTCACTAACACCCCAGCACCGAACCGCGACCGTCAGGGAGCGGACCGGTCCGGTTCCCCCGGCACATCAAACTCCGCCACCGCATCCGGCCGCGCCGCGTCGAACGCAGCCATATCGACGAGATACCGAGTCAGCGGCAGCCGTTCCCGCCGAATCGCCTCCACAACACACTTGGCCAGCTCGTAGCTCCCGTAATCGGAATGGTGCGTTGCGTCCTTCCCCGCGAAATGCCAGGTGCGCATTCTCCGGCCCCAGCGCCTCGTACAGAATCTTGCTCATCGCATTCAGATCGATGAGCGCCACGCTCTGTTCATGCGCCACCTGCCTCACCGCCGCCGCATAGTCGCCCAGGCTGTCCCCGATCGTGCCGTCCGCCCCGAAAGTCAGCCGGTTGACGGGCGTCACCAGAATGGGCGTCGCCCCGTGCGCGCGCGCTAGCGCGACAAACCATGCGAGGCGCGTCTTATAAGTGGTGAACGCCCCCACGCCCGCGCCCTTCTCCTTCTGATCGTTGTGCCCCATCTGCACCAGCAGGTAGTCGCCGGGCCGGATCGCGCTCATCAGCTTGGCCAGCCGATTTTCCACGATAAAGCCGTGGAGCGACTCCCCCGACTCCCCATGATTCGCGATCGCGATCTCCGGTTTGAAAAACAGCGTCAGCATCTGGCCCCAACTGTTGAATGGTTCCCGCGGCTGATCGGTCGAAGTCGAGTCGCCCGCGATGTAGATGGTAGGGACCGCATCCGCCTTCTCGATCTCGACCGTGCGTACGGCCGCCCGCGCGCCTACGAATTCCAGCGTGAGCTTGTCGTCCCACGCCCAGGTCTCGAAGTTCCGCTCCCGGTCCTTCAAAATCACGGCGTCGCCGTTCGGTATCCGCGGAGTGCGCACGTTCACGATGAAGGTGCGCGTTTCGAACTCACCCGGCCGCGTCTCGACTCTTTCGAGCATCAGCCGCCGCAGTTCGGCCTTAACGGTGGTGACCGACGGCGCCTGCGCATCGCCGAGCGTGACCGTGACCCGGTAGTTGCCCTCTTCCGGCACTCGAACCGAGAAGTAAAGAGGGCCCGCATCGCCCGAGCGCTCTTCAAAACCGTATCCGAGCTTCTCGTCGTAGCGCCCCACCTTGCCGGAACTCAAGTCGAACCGGAACCTGACCGCGGGCGTCTGCGCGCCGGCGGCGCACGCCAGAAGCAGGGCAATCGGATAGGTCCTCATCTTCAGTCCCTCTCCAGACCCGCCGGCGGGGCCTGTGGGTCTGCCCCTCACTCCACCGCCAATCCCGTGACCCCGCGCGAATCCTTCAGCGTCACATGGCTTCCATCGGCTGCCTGTATGCGCGTGTTGACGAACTTCCAGTTCTCGGCATCCTCGATCGTGCCGGCCTTCTGCGCCCGTATATCGACGTCCTTGAACGTGACGTCCAGCAAAGGCGCTTGCGGATACGCCGCCACCGAAAACGCCTCCTTCGCCGACGTCACGTTGAAGTTCGAGACCCGCACATTCCGCAGGTGCGGGATCCCTTTCTCCGGCGGCACCGGCTCCGCGAGCACCCGCCAGTAGTCCGGCACATTGGTCATCCCCGCCGGTATCTTGGCGTAGCTGTAATTCGGATACCAGTTGAATGTGACCCGAAAGGCCGCCTGCACGCCCGCCGCATCGATGTCGTGGAGCGAAATATCTTCCAGGGTCCCGCCCCGCATGCGCGACGACTTGAAAAAGATCCCGTACGTCACCCCGGGCAGCGCATGAATTCGATACGCCTCGATATGCCGGATCCCGCCCGAAGTCTCGCTGCCGAACGTGATCCCGGCGGTGCCCTTGCGCACCGTGATGTCACGTATGACGACGTTCTCCGTCGGCCGGTTCACGCGCAGGCCGTCGGCGTCCCGTCCGGATTTCAGAACGATGGCGTCGTCGTTGTTCTCGATGTCGCAATTCTCCACCAGCACCTCCGACGAGGAGTCCACGTCCACCCCGTCCGTGCTCGGCCCCACGCCTCCGATGTTGTTCCGAATCGTGAGCCCGTCCACCGTCACCTTGGTCGAATAGCAGATGTGTACCGTCCAAAACCCCGACCGCTTCAGCGTCAGCCCCTGGATCTCGACGTTCGCCGCCTTGAAGATCTGTATGAGTCTGGGCCGCTGGCAATCGTAGTCCGAGGCCCACCGCAGACCCTTAGGCTCATACTCCGCGCGCAGCTTCCAGTAGGCGTCCCACCACATCTTTCCATCGCCGTCGATGACCCCGCCGCCCGAAATCTTCACGTCCGACTGCTCGTAGACGTTGATGAGGGCCGCCGGCCAGTTCATCTCGATCCCGGCCACGCGCGTCGGCTGGACCGGGTAAGCGGCTTGCTCCTGCACTCCCCGGATTTCGACGCCTTTGTCCACGCGCAGATGCGTTCCCGATTTCAAAAACAGCGACCCGCTCAAGTAGGTCCCGGGCGCGAACACGATGGTGCCGCGCGCCTTCCCCGCCGCGTCGATGGCCTTCTGGATCGCCGCCGTATCGACGGTCTTGCCATCGCCTCGAGCGCCATAGTCGTTCACCCGAAACTCGGCCCCCGATGCCATCCCCAAGGTCAGCAGACAAACCGTGATTCCCGCGCCAGTCATGTGGCCGTCCTCCGTGGCGCACGCTTCAGCGTGCCGTGTCGGCACTCATGCCGACACCCTTCTCCTGATTGATATTGACGTTTTCTGACAGCTTCCAGTATACTCTCTGTCAGAGTCCGTCAAATGACCGACCGGATCGAAGAACTCGGTATCGTCGGAGCCGGTGGCGCCGGCTTCCCTACCTCGGTCAAACTCCGCACCCAAGTCCCGCTAGTCATCGTGAACGGAGCCGAGTGCGAGCCTCTCCTGCACAAGGACAAGGAGCTCATGCACCACCAGGCCGCCGCCATGCTCCGCGGTCTGTCCGTAGCCATGGAACGAACCGCAGCCTCCGAAGGCGTGGTCGCCGTCAAGGAGAAGTACGCCGACATTCTTAAGGCCCTGGCCGCGCAGGCGGGCCCCGGCGTGCGCGTCTTCCCGCTCACCGACACCTACCCCGCCGGCGACGAGTTCATCCTGGTCCACGACGTCACCGGCCGCGTGATCCCGCCCGGCGGACTCCCGCGCGACGCCGGAGCCGTGGTCCTGAACGTCGAGACCCTGGTCAACATCGGACTCGATCTCCCCGTGACGCACAAGTACCTGACCGTGGCCGGCGCGGTCCGCAAGCCCGTGACGCTGCGGGTCCCCGTGGGCACGGCTTTCTCCGAACTGATCGCCGCCGCGGGCGGCCCGGCCGTGGCCGATTTCGGCGTGCTCGTAGGCGGCGTGATGATGGCCAAGCCCGCCCCGAGCCTCGCCGATCCCGTCACCAAAACCACCGGCGGTCTGGTCGTCCTCCCGTCCACTCACCCGCTCCTGGCGCGCCACAAGGGCAAGTGGGAGCACATCGAAAGAATCGGAAGGTCGGCCTGCGACCAGTGCCGCTTCTGTACCGAATTCTGCCCGCGCTACCTGCTCGGCCATCCCATCGAGCCGCATCGCGCCATGCAGTCCCTCGGCTTCACCGGCCCCAAGGACCGCATGATCGCCGGCACCCTCTACTGCTGCGAATGCAACCTGTGTACCCTGTTCGCCTGCCCGGAGGATCTCGATCCCAAGAACGTCTGCGTGCAGGCGAAGCCCGTAGCCCGCGAGAAGGGGCTCGTCTTCCTAGGCCAGCCGGAGGACGTCCAGCCGCACCCGCTGGCCGACTCGCGCCGCGTGCCAATAAGGCGCCTCATGAGCCGGCTCGGCCTGACCGAATTTCAGAACACCGGCCCGCTCGAGGACCGCCTGCCGCCGCCTCAGCGCGTGACCCTGCCCTTGCGCCAGCACGCCGGCGTCGCCGCGGTCGCGGTGGTGCGCGAAGGAGAGCGCGTGCAGCTCGGAGACGTGCTGGCCGCGCCCGCCGAAGGAACCCTGGGAGCGCGCATCCACGCCAGCATCGACGGCGTCGTGACCAGCGTCAACGGATCGGTGGTGATCGAATCTCATGCCTGACCTGAATTCCATCGGACTCCTCGAGCTCACCAGCGTCGCCATCGGCCACGTCGCCCTCGACGCCATGCTGAAAGCGGCCCCGGTCGAAGTGCTGCTGGCCCGCTCCATCTGCTCCGGCAAATACCTGATCGCGGTGGCCGGCGACGTCGCCTCGACGCTGGCCGCCGTCGACGCCGGAGCCCGCCTCGCCCCCGGAGCCCTGATCGAAAAGCGCGCTATCTCGCAGCTCCACCCGGCCGTCTTCCCAGCCATCGCCAACGCCGTCGATATCGCACCGTCCGAGATCCAAGCCCTCGGCATCATCGAGACTTTTTCCGCCGCGAGCATCATCGAAGTGGCGGACACCGCCGTGAAGACCGCCAACGTGACCCTGCTCCGCATCCACCTGGCCATGGCGCTAGGCGGCAAAGGCTTCGTGGTGATGACCGGAGACGTCTCGAGCGTCGAAGCCGCGGTCGAAGCCGGCCGCAAACTCGCCGCCGCCGAGGGCATGCTGGTCGCCAGCGGAACCATCCCCGCCCCCTCGAAAGAGCTCTTCCGCGACTGGATCTGATCCGCAAACCGGGGACTGGACCCAATTTCGCCGCCCTTGCGAAATTGGTGCCTCCCTCAAGGTTTGCCCTCTGAAGAACCGCGCTGAGCCATAATTGAAGAGTCATGGCGCTGACGCAGATCGATATCCCGCAGGCCGACATCGCCGATTTCTGCCGCCGCAACGGCGTCCGCAAGCTCGCGTTCTTCGGTTCCGTCCTCACAAACCGGTTCTCGGACGCGAGCGACATCGACGTCCTGGTAGAGTTCCGCCCAGGAGAGCGCGTGGGATTCTTCCGCCTCGGCGACATGGCGGAGGAGTTGAGCTGTCTGCTCGGCGGCCGCAAAGTCGACCTCCGCACCCCCATGGATCTCAGCCGCCATTTCCGCGACGAAGTGGTCCGAACCGCCTCGGTAGCCTATGCTGAGCTGACCCGCCCCGCCTGATCACGCCACACTCCGAACTCTATCTCCAACCCCTCCAGCGCTTCCAGAATCCCAGTCCCCCAGGCCGCATCCGCCCCGGTGACAATCGGTCCTGGACGAGGCACACCTGCCTCGGGCCTCGACTTCGACAAATGGTGGGTTCGTTTTTTAGACTTTTGTTGAAAATACAAGGCTTATGGGTTCGTTTGGTCATTCTTCCGCGAAGGAGGACGAAGGAGGTGCCACCGCTTGCGATGTAGTCCCAACGTGACTACAATGAGGACTGCCATGCGTACCGCCGACACTTACGTTCGCGCTCGCATCGACAGCGCCACCAAGGAACGCGCTGCCGACACGCTGGAAGCAATGGGACTCTCCATCTCCGATGCCATCCGCCTCCTGATGCTGCGTATCGTGGATGAGCGTCGCCTGCCCTTCGACGTCAAGGCGCCAAACGCCACAACCCGCAAGGCCATCGCCGAGCTTGAAGCGGGGAAGGGCAAGCGTTTCGCCAGCGCCAAAGCCCTCCTGGCGGACTTGAATGCGGACGATTGAACGCTCGTCGGCGTTCAAGCGCGACTACAAGCGTGCGAAGGCGACGCAGCGCCACGGCAAGGATGTGGACTCTCTCGTGTCAACCGCAGTCGTCCTGCTGCTGTCCGATCGCGCCCTGCCGGAGAAGAACCGTGACCACGCGTTGAGCGGCGATTGGGCCGGCTACCGCGAATGCCAATGCAAGCCAGACCCCGACACACCCTGCGTCTGGCGCGGCTTGGCTCACACAGCGAGCTGTTCGGCTGAGCCGCAGCACGGCACCAGCCGTCCGGCACCGCATTTGTGATTGACTTTGACCGACTTAGAAAGTAAACTGTCATTATCCGTCAGGCCATGAAGCTCCTCGTCGCCAACATCGGCAGCACCTCCTTCAAGTACCGCCTCCTCGACATGCCCGCCGAACAGCCCATCGCCCAGGGCCGCGTCGAGCGAATCGGCCAGCCCGGCAGCCCCTGCCCCGACTACGACTCCGCCATCCACCGCTGCCTGGCCGAAATCGGCGACCCGTCCACCCTGGGCGCAGTCGGCTTCAAAGCCGTTCACGCCGGCCCCCTCAGCGGCGCGCACCTGGTCGATGACTGCGTGCTCAAGGCCATGGAAGAGTTCTCCTTCCACGCCCCCGCCCACAACCCGCCGTACATCGCCGCCATCCGCGCGTTCCGCAAAGCCCTCCCCAACCTGCCGCTCGTGGTGCTCTTCGAGACCGCCTTCTTCGACTCCATGGACGAGGCCGCCACCACCTACGCCGTCCCTCTGCGTTGGCGCGACGAGTTGGGCGTCCGCCGCTACGGCTTCCACGGAGCCAGCCACCGCGCCGCCAGCGAGCGCGTCCGCGAGCTCCTGAACCGCCCCGGCCTGCGCCACATTTCCTGCCATCTCGGCGGAAGCTCCAGCCTCGCGGCCATTCGCGGCGGCATCGCGGTCGATACCAGCTTCGGCATGTCCCCCCAATCGGGACTGCCTCAGAACAACCGCACCGGCGACATCGACGCCTTCGCTGTTCTGTACGTCATGAAGCGCCTCGAACTCGGCGTGGACGAAATGGCGCGCATTCTCGCCAACGATTCGGGACTGGCCGGCATCAGCGGATCGAGCGGCGACGTCCGCGACCTCGCGATCGGCCGCAGCCGCAGGCGACCGCCGCGCGCAGCTTGCGATCGACGTCTTCGTACGATCCGTCCGCCACTACCTCGGCGCCTTCCTGGTGGAACTGGGCGGCGTCGACGTCCTGACCTTCTCCGGCGGCATCGGAGAAAACAGCGCCGCCATTCGACAAGCCGTCTGCGCGGGACCTCGCCGAGTTCGGCATCGAACTGGACCAGCATCGCAACCAGGCCGCTCCGCGGCGAAGGCAAGATCTCAACCGACACCGCCCGAACCACCGTCCTGGTCATCCCCGCTGATGAAGAACGCATCGTGGCCCGCGCCACCGCGGAACTGGTCGAATCATGAGCGCCGTGCCCGCAACGCTCCGAAGTCGAAACGCTAGTCCGCCAGATCACGCTCGAGTACTTCGCCCGCACCAACACCAAGGTCGCCCCCACACTGACGGTCCACGCCTCGGCGCGCCACATGCACCTCAGCCGCGAGGACCTCGAAGCGTTGTTCGGCCCCGGCTACGAACTGACGGTCGATCGCCCGCTCTTCCAGGAAGGCAACTTCGCCGCGAAAGAAACCGTGACGCTCGTCGGCCCGCGCAGCCGCCTGATTTCGAACCTGCGCATCCTCGGACCCCTGCGCAGCCGATCCCAGGTCGAGCTGGCCTTCACCGACGCCATCAGCCTGGGCCTCGACATCCCGATACGGCTTTCCGGCGACATCGCAGGCACGCCCGGCGCCTACATCATGGGGCCGCACGGCGTGGTCGAGCTGAAGGAGGGCGTGATCCGCGCGGCCATCCACGTCCACATGAATCCCAACGAGGCCGCGCACTTCGGCGTCAAGCAGGGCGACCTCATGAAACTACGCATCGGAGGCGACGCCGGGCTTACGTTCAATCGCGTCCACGTCCGCATCGACGAGCGTTCGCAAGTTGAACGTACACATGGATACGGACGAGGCCAACGCCTGCGGTCTGCATCTGGCCAAAGAAATCGAACTGACAAGGTAGGAGAAAGGAAACCATGAAACAAGCGCTGGGAATGATCGAAACAACAGGCCTCGTGGCCCTGTTCGAAGCGGCCGACGCCATGTTGAAAGCGGCGGATGTCACTTTCGCGGGCTGGGAGACCGTGGGCTGCGGGTCTGGTCACCGCGTTCGTCGTAGGGCGACGTGGCCGCCGTGAAAGCGGCCACCGACGTCGGCGCCGCTGCCGCCGCCCAGGTAGGCGAAGGTGAACAGCGTGCAGGTGATCGCGCGGCCGCACGACGAGCTGCCGTCCTTCGTGCCAGCAGCCCGCGAAGAAGAAGGAATAACGCCATGAATAAAGCCATCGGACTGATCGAAACCAAGGGCCTGGTGGGCCTGGTCGAGGCCAGCGACGCCATGTGCAAAGCGGCCAGCGTCGAGCTGGTGCAAACCATCCAGATCGGCGGCGGGCTACGTCACCGCCGTCGTGCAGGGCGATGTCGGCAGCGTGCGCGCGGCGGTCGATGCCGGAGCGGCGGCGGCCAAGGCGGTGGGCGAGCTGGTGTCGTCGCACGTCATCGCGCGCCCGCACGAAGGCCTCATCGAGGCGATGTTGAAGAAGTAGGAGAAAATCATGGCGAACGCAGCGAACGCAGCAATCGGAATGATCGAAACCAAGGGCCTGGTGGCGTTGGTGCAAGCCACGGACGCCATGCTGAAAGCGGCCCCGGTGCAATACGCGGGCTGGAGAAAGGTCGGCAGCGGACTGGCCACCGTCTTCGTCACCGGCGACGTCGGCGCCGTGCGGGCGGCCGTCGATGCCGGAGCGGCGGCGGCGCGCCAGGTGGGCGAAGTGATGAGCGTCCACATCATCCCGCGTCCGCACGACAGCCTTGAGACGGTGCTGCCGAAATAGGCCAGGGCAACGCCATGTTCCTGGCAAAAGTGATCGGCAACGTTGTCGCCACGCAGAAGGACCCGAAGTTTCAAGGGATGAAGCTTCTGCTCGTCCAGCCCCACGTCAACAGTGAGGGCAAGCTGGCGCCCTCGGGCAGTTCGGTGGTGGCGGTGGACAGCGTGGGCGCGGGCCTCGGCGAATGCGTGCTGTTCACGCAGGGCAGTTCGGCGCGTCTGACGCCCACTACGAAGGACGCGCCCGTCGACGCGGTCATCGTCGGCATCGTCGACTCGGTCGAGGTGGACGGCGCCGCGCTGGAGAAGCCGTAATGCTCAACCGGGAAGAGGTGATCGCCGATATCGCCAAAGCAGTCATCGAGCGGCTGCGCGTGGTCCCCCAGGCGGCCCCGGACTCCGCTCCGCCCGCTCCCCAGCCGGCCGCGGCTCCGCCGCGCATCTCGACCGGCGATGGCGTCTTCGAAACCGTCGACGAAGCCGTCGCACGCAGCCTCCGACGCGCAGAAGCGTGTGGCCGCCATGAGCCTCGAAGACCGCGGCCGCATGATCGCCATCATCCGCCGCATCTGCGACCAGCGGTCCCATCAACTGGCGCGCATGGAACTGGACGAAACCGGCCTGGGCCGCCTCGATCACAAAATCGAGAAGCTCAAAGCCGTGAAGTACGTCCTGGGCGTCGAGGCGATGCAAAGCGACGCCCGCAGCGATGCCTCCGGCCTGTGCGTCATCGAGCACGCGCCCTGCGGCGTCATCGGCATGGTGCTGCCGGCCACGCATTCAGCGCCCACCATGGCCAGCAACGCCATCAACGTTCTGGCCGGCGGCAACACCGCGGTCTTCAGCCCGCATCCCGCCGGCGCGAGAGTGGCGGCCTACGCCCTGCAGGTCTTCAACCGCGAGATCAAGAAGCGAAGTGGGCATCGCGAACGTCATCACCACGGTGCGGCAGCCGAGCATACGGTCCGCGGAAGAAATCTTCCACCACCCCGGAGTGAACCTGCTCTGCGTCACCGGCGGGCCGGCAGTGGTGAAGGCGGCAGCGAAATCCGGCAAGCGCGTGATCGCGGCCGGGCCCGGCAATCCGCCGGTTGTGGTGGATGAAACGGCCGACCTCGACAACGCCGCCAAATTCACCATCGAAGGCGCGGCCTTCGACAACAACCTGCTCTGCATCGGCGAGAAGGAAGTCTTCGTCGTGGCGAAGGTGGCCGACGCCTTCATGGCGGCCATGCGCCGCGCCGGAGCATTCGAACTCGACGCCGCCGCAATCGAGCGACTCACCGCCGCTGCGTTCCGTTTCGAGGGCGACGGCGTCGGCTGCGGCCGCGCGCACCTGAAGAAGGAACTGGTCGGCAAAGACGTCTCGGTTCTGGCGGCCGCGGCCGGCGTCCGGGTCCCCGACGCCACCCCGCTCCTGTTCGGCGAGACCAAGGCCGACCACGCCTTCGTCCAGGAAGAGCAGATGATGCCCTTCCTCCCGGTCGTGCGGGTACCCGATGTGGACGCGGCCATCGCGGCGGCGCTTCAGGCCGAGCACGGCTACCGCCACACCGCCATCATCCACTCGCGCAACATCGACAACGTGACCAAGATGGCGCGCACCATGAACACGACGCTGTTCGTGCAGAACGCGCCCTGCGGCGCGGCGCTAGGTCTGGGCGGCCCGGGCTATCTCAGTTTCAGCATCGCCACGCCGACCGGCGAAGGCATCACCACCCCGCTGACCTTCACGCGGGAACGGCAGATCGTAATCGGAGGAGGGCTGCGCATTGTTTAGCGCCGCCCCAGCACCGAACCGCGCGCGTAAGCAAGCGGGCTGCGGATCGCCGGCAGGCATCGACGGCGCCGCCCCAGCACCGACCGCGCGCGTGAGCATCGACGGCGCCGCCCCAGCACCGAACCGCGCGCGTAACGCCGCCCCAGCACCGAACCGCGCGCGTAACGCCGCCTCAGCACCGAACCGCGCGCGTAGCGCCGCCCTAGCACCGAACCGCGCGCGTAAGCAAGCGGACTAACAAATATGTTTCTGGCACGCATCGACGGATCGCTGGTGGGCACGGCCAAGCACGAGACCCTGCAGGGCTGCCGCTTCCTCATCGGCCAACGCCTGGACGCGGACGGCTCCGCGACCGGCGAGCCGCTCGTGATCCTCGACTGGATGGGCGCCGCGCGCGGCGCGACCGTCGTGGTCTCGACCGATGGCGATGTCGCCCGCCGCAAGCTCGGAAACACAACCCCCGCGCGGCTCACCGTCGCGGCCATCGTCGACGCCGTCCATCAGCCGCAAGGGAGCGCGCAATGAGGCTGGGAATGGTGCGCGGACGCGTGGTGTTGAACGTCACCTCAGACCCGTTTCGCGGAATGCGCCTGGTGATCGTCGAGCCAGTGACCGCCGCGAATCTGGCGGCCGCGAACGGGCTCGGCGGAGGCACGCCCCTGGTGGCGGCAGATCCGTTGGGCGCGGCCGAAGGCCAGATGGTCGCGTTCGTCGAGGGCCGCGAGGCGGCGAATCCGTGGTGGCCGGGCCATGCGGCCGTGGACGCCTGCTGCGCGGTCATCGTGGAGTCCGTGGACTTCCACCCCGAGGACAGGAAATGAAGAGCATCGATTTGACCGGACGACAGGTGGTCGCGCTGCGCGACGTCGAAACGGCCGCCAAACAAGGCGCGACGGAAGTCCTGGTGTGCAGCCGCGGCATCCTGACACCCTCGGCGCGCGACTTCATCCAGCGCAGCGGCTTGACGCTGCGCAAATCCGAAAAGCCCGCCACAGTTCATCCCACCCCGACCCCCGTCACCTCCTCCGACCTCGAACGCCTCTTCCACTCCCCCGAGGCCGAAGCCATCAAGGCCGAAATCGTCAACGTGGGCCGCAAGCTCTGGCAGCGTATGTACGTGGACGGCAACGGCGGCAACATTTCCTATCGCCTCGGGCCGGACGCCGTCATCTGCACGCCGACCCTGATCAGCAAGGCCGACCTGCGCCCCGAGGACCTCTGCCTGGTCGACATGAACGGCAACCAGTTGCTCGGCCCGAAGGCGCGCACCAGCGAGATCCTGTTGCACCTCGAAATCTACAAGGCGGTGCCCGAAGCGAAGGCGGCCGTGCATTGCCATCCTCCGCACGCCACCGCCTACGCCATCACGGACCGCGTCCCGCCCACCTGCGTGATTCCCGAATGCGAAGTCTTCATCGGCCAGGTGGCGCTGGCGCCGTACGAAACACCGGGCACGCAGAAATTCGCCGAGACCGTTCTGCCCTTCGTCAAGAAGCACAACACCGTCCTGCTGGCCAACCACGGTATCATCTGTTGGGCGGACACCGTGACCCACGCCGAATGGTACGCGGAAGTGCTGGACACCTACTGCTGGACGCTGATGCTGGCCACGCAGTTGGGCGCGCCCATTTCCTACATCCCGCCCGAGAAGGCCTCCGCCCTGCTCGATCTGAAGAAGCGCCTCGGGCTGCCCGACGCCCGCCACGACATGAAGGAGTGCCAGCTCTGCGACATGCCGGACATGCCCGGCGCGATCGCGATGGCGCCCAGCTCCTGCGCGGCCCTCAACGGAACGGCCACCAGCGAAGACATAGAGGCGATCGTCAAAGGCGTCACCGACGCGGTCATGGCGGCGCTGGGTCAACGAAAATGAACGCGGCCATTCGACAACTCCGCATCCGGCAGATGATCGAGTCGCAGGAGTTCGTCGATCTGGAAACGCTCACGCACGAGCTGGAAGCGTCGGAATCGAGCGTCCGCCGCGATCTGGCATCGCTCGAAGCCGAGGGCGTGCTCAAGCGCGTCTACGGCGGCGCGATGGCCGCGCAGGCTTCGGCCAGCCACCTTCTGGATTTCGCCTGGCAGAGCTCGCGTATGGGCGACGAGAAGCAACGCATCGCGGCCCTCGCCGCGGGCCTGGTCGAGGACGGCCAGACCGTCCTGCTCGACGGTGGATCGACCGTGGCCCTGGTGGCCCGCGAGCTCTCCAACCGGTCGCTGCACGTGATGACCAACTCGCTGCCCATCGCCGACATCCTGGCCGATGCGCGCCAGATCGAGGTGACGCTGACCGGCGGGTACCTGTATCCGCGGCTCCGCGTGATGGTGGGCCCGCTGTGCGAGCAGATGCTCGGCGCAGTCAGCGCGGACGTCCTCATCATGGGCATCGGCGGCGTGAGCGAGGCGGGCTTCAGCAACAACAACACGCTGGTTGTTGGCCCCGAGCGCAGGATGATCGAAGTATCGCGCAAGGTGATCGTCGTGACCGACCACTCCAAGTTCGGCCGCGCCGCAATGATCCCGCTGGCGCCGCTGGACATGGCGGATGTCGTCGTATCGGACGCGGCGCTCGAGCCGCGCTACAGGGAAATGATGGAGGCCAGCGCCGTGCAGGTGCTGTTAGCATAGTTGGCGTTTCGTGGCGCAGGCACTCGTGCCTGCCGCGTCGAGACTCGTCTCGACGCCTGGTGTCGCAAAGCGTAGAAAGGTACCCATGACGGACAACAATATCGACTCGGCATATCGGCTCGCCCAACAGCAATACGCCGCCATCGGCGTGGACACCGAGGCCGCCATGCGGCGGCTCGAAGGAATTCCCGTCTCCATGCACTGCTGGCAGGGCGACGACGTAGGCGGATTCGAGACCGCAGGCGCGGAGCTCTCCGGCGGCGGCATACAGGCCACCGGCAACTACCCGGGCAAGGCGCGCACCATCGCCGAACTGCGCGGCGATATCGAGAAAGCGCTCAGCGTCATCCCCGGCCACCATCGCCTCAACCTGCACGCCTGCTACCTCGATCACGGCGGCAAGTTCGTCGACCGCGACCAGATCGAGCCCGCGCATTTCCAGAGCTGGATCGACTGGGCCAAGGCCAACCACCTGGGCATGGACTTCAACCCGACCTACTTCTCGCACCCCAAGGCCGCCGACGGATTCACGCTCGCCAGCCCCGACAAAGCCATCCGCGATTTCTGGATCGAGCACGGCATTCGCTGCCGCAAAATCGGCGCGGAGATGGGCCGGCAGCTCGGCACCGCGACCGTCACCAACTTCTGGATGCCCGACGGCTACAAAGATACGCCGGTCGATCGAACCGCCCCCCGCGAGCGCATGGCGCAATCGCTGGACCGCATCTTCGCCGAGCGCATCGACCCGGCCATACATCTCGACGCCGTCGAATCGAAGCTCTTCGGCCTGGGCGTCGAAAGCTACACCGTCGGCTCGCACGAATTCTATCTCGGATACGCGGTGTCGCGCCAGACCCTGCTGTGCCTGGACGCAGGCCACTTCCATCCCACCGAGACGATCTCCGAGAAGATCTCGTCGGTGCTCCTGTTTTGCCCTGGGCTCTTATTGCACGTCAGCCGTCCGGTTCGTTGGGATAGCGATCACGTCGTGATCCTCGACAACGAGCTCGAGGCTATCGCGAAGGAAGTGATCCGCAGCGGCAAGACCGACCGGATACACATCGGGCTCGACTTCTTCGACGCCAGCATCAACCGCGTCGCGGCGTGGGTGATCGGCACGCGCAACATGCTCAAGGCCCTGCTGATCGCGCTGCTCGAGCCGACCGGCGAGTTGAAGAAGGCCGAGCTCGACATGGACTACACCAAGCGCCTGGCCCTGCTGGAAGAGCTGAAGACGCTGCCGTGGGCGGCCGTTTGGGACGCCTACTGCGCGCGGAAGGGCGTGCCCACGGGCATGGCCTGGTTCGACCAGATCCGCCAGTACGAGAAGGCCGTGCTCGCGCAACGCTAGCGTGGTGGCGCAAGCTTCGGCGCTCGTGGGGCGGGCGTCCACGCCTGCGCGGGACGTCCCAATCGCGTACCACGTGGGTTTCTGGACAGCGCGCCGCGGCGACCTTTCGGTCGCCGTTCCGCGGGCTGAAGCCGCGCGGCTGCACGCTGAAGCGTGCGCCACACCCGGCTAGCGCGCAGGGCGGTCCTTCTTCCGATCCTCACGCTTGGCGTCGTTATAGCCCTGGCGCGCCTCCCGGCCCGCCTGGTGCAACTCGCGCGCCGCCCGTGCAGCCGCCCTCTCGGATTCCTGCTTCGCTTTGTAGGCCGCCTTCCCCAAGTCCCGTTCGTTCTTGCGAGTGTCTTCGCGCGAGCAGCCGCCCAGTGCAAGGGCGGCCGCCAGCGCGACGATCAGTGCCTGTCTTCGTGATGGTGACGCCATTCCCAGTACTCCCTCTGATCGTGGCGATTGAGCCTGCGGTAATCGCGGTGCGGGTCGTGGTGGGTTTCGATGGCCCACTGGCCGTAATAACCCCTCTCACCGTTGTCCCAGTAGTGGTAGTCGCCATAGTAGGGGTCTCGGACGCGGTAGCCCACGCCCACGCCCACACCCCCCCCGCACCCTGTAAACATTACCGGCGTCGCCAGCGACAAGACCACCATTGCTGCGCGAAGAGTTTCTCTTAGGTTCCGCATAGCTTTGCCCCCCACCTGAAGCAAGAGCAATTCAGTTGCCGAAACCCGGCTGGGCCAGCTGCTCGGCTTCCCACAGCACTCGCTGGCCGTCCCTCTTCCAGGCCTCGACGCGCGCCAAATAGCGTTGCTCGAGGGAGCCTCGCTTGAGCTTGAGAGTTGGTGTCAGCAGGCCGTTGCCGATGGTCCAGGGCTCCTCGGCAACCACGATGAACGCGAGGCGCTCGTGGTGGTCGAGCTGTGCGTTCACCGAATCCAGAAGTTGCGCCAGCGCCTCTGCTACAGCCGGCCGCGGTCGCTCGCGCGCCTCCGCCGACAGCACCACGACGGCGAAGGGGCTCGCCATACCCGAGCCCATCAGGCAGCAGGATTCGACGTCTGGATGCGCCGCCAGCTTCATCTCGATCGGGGCCGGCGCGACGTACTTGCCTTTGCTGGTTTTGAATTGCTCTTTGATGCGGCCGACGATTCGAACCACTCCGTCCGCTTCGATCTCGACCAGGTCGCCGGTGCGCAGGAACCCGTCCGCGGTGAATGCGTCCTCGGTGCCGCGCGGGTCCTTGTAGTAGCCCATCATGTTCATCGGGCTCTTGATCTGCAGCTCGCCGTTTTCCGCGCGCCTGTCTTCGACGCCCGCGAGCGCGCTGCCGACCGTGCCCAGGCGCACCTTGCCCGGCTTGGTCAGGTGCGTGATCAAAGCCTCGGTCAGTCCGTAGCCTTCGATCAGGTTCAGCCCCAGCTTGCGGTACCAGGTCAGGACGTCGAGCGACAGCGGCGCCGAGCCGCAAGCGGCGTAGTGCGTCCCATCGAGCCCGAGTCCGCGGAGGACCTTCCTCCCGACGATGCGCCCGACGAGCGGAATGCGGAGCAGCCGGTCCAGCGTGCGCCTGGGTATCTTCTCGAACACGCCCTGCTGGAACTTCAACAGCAGCCGCGGCACGGAGAGGAACAACGTCGGCCGGGCGCGCTGCAAGTCGGCGATGAATGTCTCGGGGCCCTCGGTGAAGAATACGTGCCACCCGCCCAGCACCGCTGGCACCGCCTCGCCCGTCCGCTCCAGGATGTGCGCCAGCGGGAGATAGGAGAGGATGCGCTCCTCGCCCGCAAGCGAGAGCCTCTCGGCCAGGGTGTTGGCGCAGAAAGTGAAGGCCGAAAACCGGTGCATCACGCCCTTGGGCGCGCCGGTGGTGCCGGAGGTGTAGAAGATGGTCGCGAGCTCGTCGCCGGCTCGCGTAGGGTTGCCCTCGATAGGCGCGTTCCCGGCGACCAGCGCGTCCCAGTCCGTTGCGAAGCGGATCGCAGGCACGCCGGGCGGCATCCCGGCAATCGCGGCTTCCGGCTCGTCCGTCGCGCCCACGAAGCAGAGCTTCGCGCCGCTGTGCTCCAGGATCTGCCGGATCGTCTGCGCGCGCAGGGAAGGGTAGACCGGAACGGTCACGTGGCCCGCCATCCAGATGGCCAGGTCGGCCATCATCCACCAGGCGCAGTTTCGCGACAGGATCGCCACGCGCGACCCGGGCTCCCAGCCCTGCGCCTTCAGGTAGCCGGCGACGCGGCGTACTTCGTAGGCCGCCTGCGCCCAGGTCCACTCGCGCAACCTGCCGCGGTCGAAGGGTTGGGTCAGGAAGGTGCGCCCGGCCCGTTCACGCTCCCAGCGATAGAACTGGTCGAGCGGAAGTTCTTGGTTCATGCCGCGCCCCCCTCAAACTGGCCGCTTGCGGTTTTCCTTACCCGTGGGTAAGATTAACAATAGTTAGGAAATCTGTCAACTGGTGACGGGGACGGCGTTAGGAAGTCTGTCAACTGGTGACGGCGTTAGGAAATCCGTCAAGTGGTGACGGTCTGTCACCTGGGGACGGCGTTAGGAAGTCTGTCGACTGGGGACGGTCCTGGGTATGCCGAGAACGGTCTTTTCGCGCCGCAGTCGCGATCCGGTGCTGAAGCGTGAGGCCATCCTTACGACTGCCGCGCAACTGTTCCTCGAGAAGAGCTACGGGCGCACCTCGCTGAACGACGTGGCCGAGCGGCTGAGCATCACCAAGCCGGCGATCTACCACTACTTCCGCAGCAAGGAACAGATCCTGGTGGAGTGCTACCGGTTGGGCGGGGCGATGATCGCGGAGACCCTCGACCAGATTGCGGCCCACTGCGGGACCGGAATCGAAAAGGTCGCCGCGTTCATCTCTTCTTACGCGAACGTCATGACGATGAACTTCGGGCGCTGCGTGATGCGGCTGGATGAAGGCGATTTGTCGGGCGATGCCCGCGCCGAGATCCGGGCCCGCAAGAGGCAGATCGATCGCCGGCTGCGCTCGTTCGTCCAGGAAGGCATCGACGATGGTTCGATCGTTCCGTGCGATCCCAAACTCGCCGCGTTCTCGATCGCCGGGGCGCTGAACTGGATCTGCATGTGGTACGAGCCCGGCGGCCCGCTATCTCCGGAAGAGATTGCAACTCAGTTTGCGCGCACCCTGACGCAGGGACTGGCGCGGGAAAGGCAAAGAGCATGATCGCGCACGCAGTTTCGGAGCCCGGCCGCGAGAGCGGCCACGGGCAGAAGCCCTCGGCCCTCATTCAGAAGGCGGCGGTGCTGGGAGCCGGCACCATGGGGTCGCGGATCGCCGCGCATCTGGTCAACGCGGGGCTGCCGGTGGTGTTGCTGGACATCCCGGCGGCAGCGCCGATTGCGGCGCAGGCCATCGAGGCGCTGAGGAAGTCGAAGCCCGCGGCGCTGTTCGATCCCTCGCTGGCCGGGCGGATCGTGCCCGGCAATTTCCAGGACGATATGGCGCTGGTGGCCGATTGCGACTGGGTGATCGAAGCGGTGACCGAGAACCTCGCCATCAAGCAGGCGCTGTTCGAGAAAGTCATCCCGCACCTGAAGCCGGACGCCATTCTGACGACCAACACCAGCGGCCTGCCGATCGCGTCCATCGCCGCAGGGATGCCGCCCGAGATTCGGCGGCGCTTCTTCGGCACGCACTTTTTCAATCCGCCGCGCTACATGCGGCTGGTCGAAATCATCGCTACGCCGGAGACGGACCCGACGGCCGTCGAAGCCGTTTCCGCGTTCACCGATCTGCGATTGGGCAAGGAAGTGGTGTTCGCGCGCGACACTCCGAATTTCATCGCCAATCGCATCGGCCTGTTCACGATGCTCGAATCGGTCCGGCTGATGCAGGAAGAAGACCTGAGCATCGAGGAAGTGGACGCGCTGACCGGGACGGCGATCGGCTGGCCGCGCACGGGAACGTTCCGCCTGGCCGACCTGGTGGGGTTGGACGTGATGGCGCACGTCGCGTCGAACTTTCCCGAGCGGCAGTTGGCGATGCCGCCCTTCATCCAGACCATGCTCGAGCGGCGCTGGCTGGGCGATAAGACCAGGCAAGGGTTTTACCGCAAGGAGGGGGACGCCCGCTTCGCGCTCGATTGGAAGACGCTCGAATACCGGCCCGCGTCGAAGCCCCATCTGCCGGCGCTCGAAATGGCGAAGAACGCGGAGCGGCTGGCGGAGCGGATCCGGCTGCTGCTTCAGGGCGACGTTCGGAAAGACAAGGGCGCGCGCTTCCACTGGCGTCTGCTGGAGGCGCTCTGGAACTACTCGGCGGACCGGCTGCCGGAGATCGCCGACAACGTATCGAGCATCGATCGCGCCATGCGGGCGGGGTTCAATTGGGAGATGGGGCCGTTCGAGCTGTGGGACGCGGCGGGCGTGCGGCAGACGGTCGGGCGCATGCCGGCTGCGAGTCCGGTGGTGGCGCGGCTGCTCGAAGCGGGCGGTGAGGCGTGGTATCGCGAGAATGGGCGGGAGTGCTTCGATCCCGTGACGGGCGCGTGGCGCGAGATTCCGGTGGCGGAGGGCGTGGCGCGCGTGGCGAACTTCCGCGCGTCGAACGGCGTGGTGCGCGGGAACGCGGGCGCGTCGCTGGTCGATCTGGGCGATGGCGTGGCGTGTCTCGAACTGCACTCGAAGAAGAACGCGATCGGGGAGGACATCGTGCGCCTGGTGACCGAGACGTTGCGCGCGGATGGCGACGCGGTGCGGAACTTCGCGGCCTTCGTGATCGCGAACGATGGGGACAACTTCTCGGTGGGCGCCAATCTGATGCAGTTTCTGCTGGCCGCGCAGGAGGGCGAGTGGGACGAGCTCGATCTGGCGGTGCGCGCGTTCCAGCGCATGACGGCGGCCATCAAGTTCTGCCCGCGGCCCGTGGTTGCCGCGCCCTTCAGCCTGTGTCTGGGCGGAGGAGCCGAGATTGCGATTCACGCGGCGCGGCGGCAGGCGCACGCCGAGTTGTACCTGGGACTGGTGGAGGCGGGCGTGGGGCTGCTGCCCGCCGGGGGCGGCTGCAAGGAGATGACCCTGCGGGCTCTCGGCGCGGCGCCGGACGCTCTGCGGCGCACTTTCGAGAACATCGCGATGGCCAAGGCTTCGACCTCGGCCGTGGAGGCGCGCCGGCTCGGCTACCTCTCGGATGGCGACCGCATCACGATGAACCGCGAGCGGCTGCTCAACGACGCGAAGGAGCTGGCGCTGGGCATGGCGAGTGCCGGCTACGCGCCGCCGGCGCCGCGCGAGGACATTCCCGCGCCGGGGGAGAGCGTACTGGCCACGTTCAAGCTGGGCGTGCGGATGATGCGCGAGGGGGAATACATCAGCGACCACGATGTGAAAGTGGCCAACAAGGTGGCGCACGTTTTGTGCGGCGGCAAGGTGACGCCGGGCACTCCGGTCAGCGAGCAGTACCTGCTCAACCTGGAGCGAGAGGCGTTCCTGTCGCTGGCGGGGGAGAAGAAGACGCAGGAGCGGATTGCGTTCACGCTGAAGACGGGCAAGCCGCTGAGGAACTGATGTGGCGCAGGCACTCTTGCCTGCCGCCTCGAGACTCGTGTCGAGGCCCGGTCTTGCGTCGAGACGAGTCTCGACGCGGCAGGCTAAGAGCCTGCGCCACGAGGCACACGGAAGGAGGCATCGGACATGAGAGACGCAGTGATCGTTAGTGCGGTGCGGACCGCAGTGGGCAAGGCGCCGAAGGGGACGCTACGCGCGACGCGGCCGGACGATTTGTGCGCGGCGGCCATACAGGGCGCGCTCGATCGCGTTCCCCATCTCGACCGGAAGGAGGTCGAGGACGTCATCATCGGCTGCGCCATGCCGGAGGCGGAGCAGGGCATGAACGTGGCGCGCGTGGCGTCGCTGCGTGCGGGCGTGCCGATCGAGGCCGCCGCCATGACCGTCAATCGCTACTGCGCCTCGGGGCTGCAATCGATCGCGCTGGCGGCGGAGCGCATACGCGGTGGAGGCGCCGAGGTGATCGTCGCGGGCGGCGCCGAATCGATGTCGATGATCCCCATGGGCGGCCACAAGATCTCGATCAACCCGTGGCTCGAGGAGAACTACCCCGAGTCGTACCTCTCGATGGGGTTGACGGCCGAGCGCGTGGCTCGCCACTACGGCATCGCGCGCGAGGAGGCCGATCAATTCGCGTTGGCCAGTCATCAGAAGGCGCTGGCGGCGCAGGCGGCCGGCAGGTTCACGCAGGAGATCGTGCCGGTCTCCGTCCGGTTCACGGAGCCGCGCCAGACGACGGAAATCGAATTCAAGGTGGACGAGGGCCCTCGCGCCGATACGTCGGCGGAGGCATTGGCCAAGCTCAAACCGGCGTTTCACGCGCGCGGGCAGGTGACGGCAGGCAACTCGTCGCAGACCTCGGACGGCGCCGCCGCGGCGGTCGTCATGTCGGACGAGCGCGCCCGGGCCCTGGGAATTATACCGCTCGCGCGCTTCGTCTCGTATGCGTATGTGGGGTGCCTGCCGGAGGAGATGGGCGTGGGGCCGGTGTACGCGATTCCGAAAGCCCTGAAACTCGCCGGGCTCGCGCTCGACCAGATCGACCTGATCGAGTTGAACGAGGCATTCGCGGCGCAGGCGCTGGCGGTCATCAAGTGCCTCGGTCTGGACATGGAGAAGGTCAACGTGAACGGGGGCGCGATCGCGCTGGGTCACCCGCTGGGCTGCACGGGCGCGAAGCTGACCGCGACCTTGCTGGAGGAGTTGCGGCGTCGCCAGGCGAGGTATGGACTGGTGACCATGTGTGTGGGCGGCGGCATGGGCGCCGCCGGGATCTTCGAGAGTCTGAACTAGAACGGCACCGTGGGCTGAAGCCCACGGCAGCACGCTGAAGCGTGCGCCACGGAAGGAGAGGCAGCATGGCGACGGTTAATCAGACGGTATCCAGACCGAAGGGCGGCGGCTTCCTCGTCGAGGAACTTAGGCCGCAAGACGTGTTCACGCCGGAGGACTTCTCCGACGAGCATAGGCAGATCGCCAAGACCGCGGCGGAGTTCACGCTGAACGAGGTGGTGCCGGCGGCCGCCGAGATCGAGGCGAAGAACTTCGAGGTGACGCTCGGCCTGCTACGCCGCGCGGGCGAGCTCGGACTGATGGCGGTGGACGTTCCGGAGGCCTACGGCGGGCTCGAGATGGACAAGGTGACCTCGGCTCTGGTCACCGAGTCGATGAGCCGCCTCGCGAGCTTCGCGGTGGCGTTCGCGGCGCACACGGGCATCGGCACGCTGCCCATCGTGTGGTACGGCACGGAGGCGCAGAAGAGCAAGTACCTGCCCAAGCTCGCTACCGGCGAGTGGATCGCGGCGTATGCGCTTTCGGAATCGTCCTCCGGCTCGGACGCTTTGAATTGCCGCACGCGCGCCGTGCTGTCGGAAGACGGCCGCCACTACGTGCTCAACGGCGAGAAGATGTGGATCACCAACAGCGGCTTCGCCGACCTGTTCACCGTCTTCTGCAAGATCGATGGCGAAAAGTTTTCCGCGTTCCTGGTGGAGCGGGGCACGCCCGGGTTGAGCGTCGGCGCCGAGGAGCACAAGCTCGGCATTCGCGGGTCGTCCACCTGCCCGCTGATTCTGAGTGATTGCAGAGTGCCGGTCGAGAACCTGCTCGGCGAGGCCGGCAAGGGCCAGCACATCGCGTTCAACATCCTGAATATCGGCCGGTTCAAGCTGGGGGCGGCGTGCGTCGGCGGGGCACGCAACTCGCTCGAGAGCGCCATACAGTACGCCAAAGACCGAAAGGCTTTCGGCAAAGCCATCGCGGAGTTCGGCCTGATCCAGGAGAAGCTGGCCGAGTGCGCGGCCGGAATCTATGCGGGCGAGTCCATGGTCTACCGCACCTGCGGGATGATCGACGCGGCGCTGGCGGGCGTCGAGGGATCGCGCGAGATTCAGAAGCGCATCGAGGAGTACGCCGTCGAGTGCTCGATCCTGAAAGTGTGGGCGTCGGAGATGCTCGATATGGTGGTGGACCACGTCGTGCAGATTTATGCCGGCTACGGCTATGTGGAGGAATACCCGGCCGAGCGGGCCTACCGCGATTCGCGCATCAACCGAATTTTCGAGGGCACCAACGAGATCAACCGCCTGATCATCACCGGGCGGCTGATGAAGCGGGCTATGGCGGGCGAGCTGCCACTGCTGGGGGCGATCAAGCGGCTGATGGATGAAGTGATGGCGGGCCCGGTGGCGGACGAAGGCGGAGACGGGCCGCTGGCGGCCGAGCGAAAGATGCTGGCGAACGGAAAGAAGCTGGCGCTGTTCGCGGCGGGCGCGGCCTCGCAGAGGTACATGCTGGCGCTGGCGGACCAGCAGGAAGTGGTGGGCGCGCTGGCCGATTGCATCATGGAGATCTACGCGCTCGAGTCCGCCGTGCTGCGCGCGGAGAAGCTGCTGGCGGCGAAAGCGGCGGGGGCGAAGCAGGCTGTCGCGCTGACGCAATACTACGCGGTGAAGGCCTTCTCGACCATCGAGGCGTCGGCGCGCAAGGTGATCCGCGCCGCGGCCGAAGGCGACATGCTACGGACGCAGATGGCGATCCTGCGGCGCTTGGCGAAGTGCGAGCCCGCGGACACGGTGGCCGTCGGCCGGCAGGTGGCGGCGCGGGCGATCGAGGCGGGGCGCTACGGGCTGTGAGGAGGGTCAGCATGCTGGCGCAGCCATGTCTCATCATGCAGTGAAGCGGCTGCGCTCTCGGAAAGCCGATGTCACATGAACCATCCGTTCGTGGTCGGCAAACCCAGCCGTCGCAGTTTACCGTGACAGCGGCATCCCTGAGGGTAACGGCTATCGGCTGGGGCCTCCTCGACGATCGCTCTGAGGCTTTCCATTTCCTCATCGCGTCCTGTACGATGTCCGGCATACTAGCCGCTCTGCGGTCTTGCGACAGCGGAGTCCAGGGCGCCGTGATCGCGGATGCCGAGTGATCCTCCAAAGCGGGCGATCAGCCGGGCGTGGACGGCGATCACTTCCTCAACAGTCGGGTAGGAGGTCACTGGGCCAGGCGGCGGAGTAGCTCAGGGTGCTGGTCAACGAATTCGTCAACCGCCGCGAGAAATGGAGATGACGGAGCCGAGTCCCGTCGCTTGAGGAACTCCACAAACAGTCGGACGGTCTCCTGCTCCGCTGGCGTCAATGAGCGGATCACTTCTGCAAGGTTCTCCATTGATGGGCTGCCTTCCATCCGCAGTATACCCCGCCCCGGCGCGCCTGCGTCTGGGCGTGCGGGTCAACGGCCGGGCACTCGCAGAACCGCCGGAGTCAGTTGGGCGACGCCATCGTCATGGTGTGGGGCGGGCGGACCGGCAACGTGGGCGATCGAGGGCCCGGAACGGCTGGTCAAGCTGCGGGTGAAGACGCCCCACGATCCGGCGGCGGAGCCGGAGGTGCAGCATTCCGATTACGACCTGCGCATCGCGACGCAGGAACGCTAAGCGGCTTAACTGGCATGACCCCGCTGAGCAGCCGGTTGTCTTCTGTCGACCCGGGCGCACTCCCATCCTGCGCCATTCGTCGCCAAACCGCGCCATCGCCTCGGGCGGCGTCCCTTTGCGTCTGACAATCCCCTGGAAACGACGTTTCATAGGTAGTGGCGGAAGCGCCCAGAAAGGATTCAGACCATGAAAAACGTAATAGCCAAAGCGGCTTTTCTCCTTGTGGCCGGCTGCGTCGTCCTCTCGGCGGCGACGCCGTCCCACACACTGATGCGCGCGAACATTCCGTTCGCTTTCCTCGCCGGGGATCGGATGAACCCCGCTGGCGAATATTGGGTCGGTGTGAACTCGGACTTCCGGTACGTCGACCTGCGGGCGCTGGACAGCACGACTGCGCACCGCGTGGCCCTCAATGGGACCTTCGTTCCGCGCAATGGCCGGCACCCGATGAAGAGGGGTTTCCTGCGGTTCGAGCGGTACGGATCGACACACGTGCTGCGGGCGGTGGGAGTACCCGAGGCTAAGGCCGGCCTCGGGTTGGCGCCGTCCAAGAGCGAAACGGAGTTGGCGCAAACGAGTGGCGGCTCTGCCGAGGTCGAGGTGAGCCTCATAGAGTAGGCGCGCCGGCGGGTGGCCGAATCGGGCCGGCGGCTACAGCGACTGGAGCAGACGGCGGAAGCGTGGATGGTCCCGCGCCGCGTCGAGGTTGTTGTCGTGCTCGTACCAGGCTTTCTGAGTCAGGCCGGTGGCGGCGGCCTTTTCGAGACAGTCCAGCGCCTGATCGATCAGGCCGAGCATAGAGAAGATGCAGCCTACGTTGTAAAGGAGCATGGGGTCGTCGGGCTGAATGGCGAGCGCGCTTTCGGCCAATCGGCGACCCCTGTCGCGTTCTCCGAGCGCCACCAGGCCGTTCGCCGCCATGTAGAGGGCCCGCGCGTCGTCGGGGTTCGTCTCCCGGCGGCGTTCGGCGATTTCGACTCCCCGCTTGCGGGCCGCCGTGGCGTCCGCCGTCCTCCCGAGGTCGTCATAGATCTGCGCGACCAGCAACGGCGACTGGAAATCTTCCGGGCGCACCCGCATGGCCTGCTCGTACAGGCGCGCGGCAGCCTCGGACTGGCCGCGCGTGAACGCATGGCGGGCGTGAAAGTAGTACGCCTCGAAGAGACCGGGGTCGAGTTGTTCGGCGCGTTCGAAGGCGTCCTCGGCTTCCTTGTCCCGGCCGTGAAGCGAGAGGGAAAGGCCGCGGGACGCCTGGGCCGCCGCGGAAACCGGATCCATTTCGACCGCCTTGAGACTGGCCCAGTTTGCCTGCTCCCGCACCGTCTCGCTGTGGTCCGAGTACAGATAGACGTAGGACCAGCAGTCCGCCAGCCCGGCATAAGCTTGGGCGTAGTCGGGGTCCAACTCGATGGCGCGGATAAACATCTGGAGGGCGAACTCGACACCGCGAGGACTGTACTGGTAGTAGTAGGAGCGGCCTCGCAGATACGAATCGAACGCGCTGACGTTCGTGGTGGAGGGCTTGCGGAGAGCGGCCTCCCGGTTGCCGGTGAGCCGCACCTCAAGCGCCCGCACTACGGACTGGGCGATTTCATCCTGGATAGCGAAGATGTCTTGAATGTCGCCGTCGTACCGCGCGGCCCAAAGCTGATACGCGTTCTCGGCCTCGGTAAGCTGGACAGTGATACGCAGCCGGTCCCCCGATTTTCGGACGCTGCCTTCGAGCAAAGAGCCAACGCGCAATTTCCGGCCGATTTCGCGGCTGTCCGCCCCGGGCGCGGGGAACCGGAAGGATGACGTTCGGGACGACACGCGCAGGCCGTCGATCCGGCTCAGCGAGTTGATGATCTCCTCCGCGACGCCCTCGCAGAAATAGGCCTGGTCCTTGTCCCGGCTCATGTCGGCGAAGGGGAGCACGGCAACGGCCGGCCCTGGCCGGGACTGGCTCTGAGGGGGCTCGGCGAGTTCCGGCTCCCGTGCGGACCACCAGCGGTCGAGCTCGGACTGGAAAGCGTATACCGAACCGAGCTTGTCGTGTTGCAGGCGATGGACGGGCAGGCCTTCCTCGCGCTCCCAGCGCTGCACGGTTCGCGCGCCGCGCTTCAGGTAGGCAGCGATCTCTTTCCAGGAATCCAGGCGATCCTGCATCGGCAGGCCCTCGGTTGCCCGCTCCCAATATATCCTGACGCGTTTCTCCGAAAAAGGTTCGCCGGAACCCACGCGCCCGATGCGCGCGAAGAGATCGTAAACCTCGTTGTCGGCATGTCCTCGAGGAGATCCACGACAAACTCATATTTCAGAATATCTCGGCGCGTGCCGGTGTCGAGTTGGGTGTATGTCTTGCCACCGAAATCTGGGTGGTGGGACTTGCTGATTTTGAAGGCATCCTTGATAAATGTCAGGACCGTGCGGATGCGCTGTTGACCGTCAACAATCTCGCGACGGACCCGGCGCGTTTCAGGATTGATGTCCTGACGCATGTACACCTTGGGAATTGGCTTGCCTCGGATGATTGTGTCGATCAAATAGGAGCGCGCCTTGTCACTCCATACGTCTCGCCGCTGGAATTTGGGCTGCAGAACGAGTTCGCCGCGCTGGTCCCATTCCTCAAAGTCGCGGATGCTGTAGTTCCTTGTATGAAAGGCTTGCTGCATTTGTTCTCCCGATTCCTCGCCGCTAGGCGGTTGACTTGGCGCACTCGGCACTGTTGCGGAGTATGACGACGGTTTCCGACGTGCTTCCCGTGAGTCCGCGACGAACGCGACGTTCATTGGGAATCGCCTCGGTGTGATCGTGGACGTGCACATAGCCGCCGACGTCGTCGGTCGCGATCCGCGAGACTACCTCTGGAAGATTGGCTTCGTCCGCATCCCTGCTGGCATTGCCGATCACCAGGATGCAGTACTTGTCCGGCTTGAGAATCGTCTTCCACCGGGTGAAACAGAGACGCATCAGCCTTAGGAAAGCATCTTCGCGCGGGGAAATCTTCCTGTCGAGCGAGCGGTGATCGTCTACGCCTAGAAACCAGAGTCGCAAGCGGTTGTCCCGGGCATAGTCGAGTTGCCGCATGTAAGGCGGGCTCGTCACGATGGCGTCCACCTTCGCTTTCGGCGTGAGGAGATGCGCCGATTTCGAAAAGCAGTACCGGTCCAGCCCAAAGTCCAAATCCGGGACGCGACTGAAGGCACGTCTTACCTTGGCGTCCAGCCGCTCGCGCAGCGGCCGGTATTCATATAGATCGGGAAACTCTGCGCGTGGAAATGCCTTCGCGCGGAGATATGGAACCGTGTGGCTGCTCGGAAAGGACAGGAACCCTGGCCGCTGGTGGTGCAAGATGCCAAGGAGCGACGCCAAGAGGAACCACCGCCGGCGCCGTCTCAGGACATGTGTCCAGGCGAGGGTTTCCCGCAGGGTCTCGCGATGAAAGAATGCCCGCACCCATGAAGGGACGCTTCTGAGATCCACTTCTGGGAGTCGCGACCCGGCTTCGTTTGCGAGCCTGGCGATGTCCTTCGCGGCCTCCTGCAAAGAGCGATAGGGGTAGAGTTTCGCGCGCGTGAGCAACGCGGCGTATGGGCTGAGGTCGTTTGCGATGACGTTGCGGCCGGCCGCCCACGCCTCGAGTGCCACTGTTCCTGAGCCGGCAAACGGATCGTATATGAGATCGCCCGCCGAGGTGAACTGGGAGACGAGAGAGCAGGCAATGGAGGATTTCAGTTTCCCTATATAGGCGCGCCCTCGTACTGCCTAGTGCGGCCATGAGCGTCTTCGGCACCAGTGCGACCCTTCTTCGGCAGACCGCGGCCAACGTCTGGCGGCATAAGCTGCGCAGCTTTTTGACCATGTTCGGGATCGCCTGGGGGATCGCCTCGCTGGTGCTGATGAGCGCGCTCTGCGACGGGTTCCGCATGGGCCAGCGCAGGAACATGAGCCAACTGGGCGACGCCATCGTCATGGTGTGGGGCGGGCGGACCGAGCGGCAGGCGGGCGGGCAGCGGGCCGGACGGTGGATCGGGCTCTATCAGCACGATGTCGAGGTCATCCGCGAGCAGTGCCCGCTGGTTCAGGTGGCGGCGGGCGAAGTGAAGCGCGAGGGCTTCGTATCGAGCGAATTCAACTCCGGCCGCTTCTTGACGCTGGGCGTCACGGCGGAGTACCTGCAACTCCGCACCTTCCCGGTCGCCAAGGGCCGGCCGATCGACCCGGCGGACGTTCACGAGGGCCGCCGCGTCGCCGTGATCGGCAGTTCGGTCAAGAAGCAGTTGTTCGAGGAACGGCCGGACGTGCTGGGACGGCGGCTGCTGATCAAAGGCTATCCGTACCAGGTGGTGGGGCTGCTCAGCGAGAAGAATCAGAACAGCTCTTACGACGGCTGGGACAACGACAAAGTCCTGATCCCGCAGACCAGCTTGCTGCGCGATTGCCCGCCCACCGTCCCCTGGTGGCGGGAGGGGAGGCTGGACACGCTGATCTACCGGCCCGTCTCGATCCCGCAGTGGAAGGCCGCCCAGCAGCAGGTGCGCGGCACGCTGGCCCGCCTGCACGAGTTCGATCCGCTGGATGAGGCCGCGGTTCCCATGTGGGACACGCTCGAATCGGCGGAACTTTTCGACAAGGCATTCAACGCCACGGAGATTTTTCTGGCCGTGATCTCGCTCATCACGCTGACGCTGGGCGGGGTGGGCGTCATGAATACGATGATGAGCTCGGTGGCGGAGCGCACCGCCGAGATCGGGCTGAGGAAGGCCCTGGGCGCGACGCGGCGCAGGATTCTGCTCGAGTTCTTTCTCGAAGGCGCGCTGCTGGCCGTTCTGAGCGGCGCTTTGGGGATGGCCGCCACCGTGGCCCTGTCGAGCGTGGTCAACGCGCTGCCGCTTCCGGAAATGTTCGCCGGGCTGCCCATCAGCTTGAAAGAAGCCTTTATCGCCCTGGCCGCGCTGGGGACGGTGGCGATCGCATCGGCGATGCCGCCGGCCTGGCGGGCCGCCAACATGACGCCGGTGGAAGCTCTGCGCGAGGAGAGGTGACCTTGTGATCTGGCGCATCGTGCTGGCCGAATCCATCGCTTCGCTTCGGTTCTATCGCCGCAGGACGCTGGTCACGGTGTTCAGCCTGGCCTGGGGCGTGGCGTCCTTCGTGATCCTGATGTCGTATGGCCACGGCTTCGACAAAGTCCTCGAATCCAGCTTCCACGCCGTGGGGCAGGACCTCATCATCATGGCGGAAGGCCAGACCAGTCTTCAGGCGGGCGGGCTGCGATCGGGACGCAAGATCCAGCTCGATCTCGATGACGTCGAGGCCATCCGTGGAGCCGTGCCGACGGTGCGCGCGCTCTCGCCGGAGTTGTTGCGGTACGGGGCGACTGTGGTGCGAGGCACGCGCCAGAAGGACTACACGGTGCGGGCGGTCCGTCCGGAGTACCAGCTCATCCGCAACATGAATATGGGGGTGGGCCGGTGGCTGAATCACGACGACTACCTGCAACGCAACCGGGTGGCCGTTCTGGGGGCGCTGGTGGCGAAGCAGTTGTTCAGCGGGATTCCGCCGGTGGGGGAGGACATCACGATCCTGGGGCAGCGCTTCACGGTGGTGGGCGTCCTCGACACCAAGATGCAGTTCGCCAACTACAACACGCCGGACAATCTGTGCATCTTCATCCCCTACGAGACCGCATCGCTGTACCAGGATCTGCGCCACCCGACCTTCATCGTCTGGACCCCCACCAGCGGTCTGGCGCGCGCCCAGGCGATTAGGAACGTGCGCTCGGTGCTGGCCGGCAATCACCGCTTCTCGCCGGGAGACGAGAAGGCGATCTTTATCCTGGCGTTCAGCCAGTTTCAGAGCATTGTCGACGGGATGTCGATCGCCATCCGCGTGCTGCTGGCGTTTGTGGGGACGCTGACGCTCAGCATCGGCGGCGTAGGTCTGGCGAACATCATGCTGACCACGGTGCTGGAGCGCACCCGCGAGATCGGGGTGCTGAAGGCGCTGGGTGGTGCACGGTCCTTTATCCTCAAACAGTTCCTGTGCGAAGCGCTCTTCATAATGGTGGCGGGCGGGGTGTTGGGGATCGCCGTGGGCGCCGGGGCCACTTACGCCGTCGGGCAGATGCCGTTGTTTGGCGCGCTGGACAAGGACCTGCCGGACAAGGGGAACGTAGAGCTGGCGATTTCGACTTCGGCCATGCTGGTGTCGATTGGGGTCCTGTTCGCCGTGGGGCTGATCGCCGGGATTATTCCCGCCATCAAGGCCGCGCGCCTGGACCCGATCGAAGCTCTGCACTACGAATGAGGGCGGTTGGCTGGGTACGGGCGCCGAGACGAGTCTCGGCGCGGCAGGCACGAGTGCCTGCGCCACTTCCGACTCCGCCATGTGCTAGACTAACCGGTTTCAAGGGGTCCCGCGCTCTATGTCTGTCCAAGTTCTTCTGTACGGCAAGCTGTTGGGTATAGAAGAATTCCTGTTTTCGGCCGCACCTGGCGCCTCGAGCGATGCCAACCTGCTCGCCGGCCGCTCGCATTGGGTGACCCTGCTTAGCGAAATCCTGCCGCGCGCGCTGCTCGAAGAACTCGGCCTGGCACGGGTGCTGCTGGGTTCGAGCGGAGGAGGCCAGTTCCTGCTGGTGCTTCCGGAAGAGGCCAAGCCCGCGGCCGAGGCGTTTTTCGTAGCGGCGAGCCGCGAAATGGAACAGATGTCGGGCGGGCGCGTCCGGCTGGTTTGCGGCCGCCACCGAGAACCTGGGCGATTGGAGCATTGTCCGCAAGCGCCTGGTCGAGGCCCTGCAGCGCAGCCTAGGCACACGGCCCGACCTGGGGCCGGACGCCTTCGTCCCCTTCGAGACGGCGCCGCCTCCCGCCAGCGACGATTACTTCCTGGGCCTGGCCGAGAACCTGTGGCAGGCCCAGACCATCGGCTGGAATCCGGAGGCTCCCGCGGGCATCGTGCTGGGCACGGGAAAGCACACCTGGGGACTGGCGCCCAACCGCGGCATCGAGGAGATCCCGCTGGCGCGCCACGCCGCTCCGAGCGAGGATGGCCGCCGGCCCGCCACCCTGCCCACCCTGGCTTCACGCTCCGAAGGCCGCCGCACCTGGGGCGTCCTGCGCGGCGACGTGGATAGCTTCCGCATACGGCTGCGCCGCGCGCAGACCATCGAGGAGCACGTGCGGCTCTCCGTGATGTACAAGCAGTTCTTCGCCGGCGAGCTGGAAGTGCTGTGCTCGCAGCCGGAGTTCTGGCGGAAGGTCACGGTGCTGTACTCGGGCGGCGACGATTTCGCCGTCTACGGCTCCTGGGACGCGCTGATCCCGCTGGCGCGCGAGATGCAGCGGCTGTTCCACCGCTTCACCGAGGAGAACCTGAAGGATTTCCCCGGGCCCGAGGGCAAGACCATGTCGGCCGCGCTGGCGCTGGCGCCCGAGCCGCGGCGTTCTTCGCTGGCCTGGATCGCGGAGCTGGCCGGCGCGCGTCTGGAGCAGGCCAAGGACATCGACAAGGACTGCATTTCGATCATGGGCCGCGTGCTGGAGTGGCGCCACCTGGCGGACGCCGCCGATCTGAAGGACACGCTGGCGCGCATGGTGCCGGAGTTGGGATCGTCGAGCCAGTTCTTGAGCGAGCTGACGTCGTTCTATCACAAGGGCGGCCAGACGTGGTCGCACGGCGCCGAGCAGCGGTTCGACCGGCCGTGGCGTTTCCAGCGGCGGCTCAACCGCGTGGTGGCCGGGGCCAAGGACCGGGAATTGCAGAAACTCCGGGCCCACCTCGCCAATGAGATGATGGGCAGAGGCGCGGCGCAGGTGAAGCTGCGGCCAGCCGGGCTGGTGGCGCTCGAATGGGCAAGATTATCGACCGAGGTCTAACGTATGGCTGACGTACAGCAAGAACCGAAGAAACCCGAAAGCCGGCCGCCGCGCGAAGGCCGGCCGCCGCGCGAAGGCGGTCCCCGTGAGGGAGGTCCCGCTCGGGAGGTCCCCGAGAGGGAGGCCGCGGCGATGACCGCCGGGGCGACCGTGGCGGCGACCGCGACCGCGGCCGTTTCGAAGGCCCGCCGGAGATCGATATCGACAAACTCATCAGCGATCAGCCTGTACCTGGACAACCAGGCGCACGGCGTGGTGAGCCGCATGCGCGACATGGATTCCGGCACCAAGAGCCAGTTGCGGCGCCTGTACAATGCCGTGCGCCGCGCCTGCCGCGCTCCGGAAAACGAGCGCCAGCAGCAGTTCGTCATGCTGCGCGCGCGCCTGGCGTACACCATCGCCCGCCACTCGCTGCGCAGCCTGGACACGCTCGAGAAGCTGCTGCTCCAGGTCACGCGCAAGAACGACCAGCGCGGATACGAGCGGTTCCGGGACCTTTTCGAGGCCATCGTCGCCTACAACGAATAGCGAGGAAGCATGAGCGCGCACACTGCGGATACCGAATTGAAGCTGATCGGAAAACTGATTCTGGAAGGCGACCTGCATTGCGAGACCGGCCTGCACATCGGCGCCGGCAAAGGCTCGCTGGAAATCGGCGGCGCCGATAATCCCGGTGGTCAAAGACGCGTTCGGCCGGCCGTACGTGCCGGGCAGCTCGCTGCGCGGCAAGCTGCGCTCGCTGCTCGAGCAGTCCTCGCGGCGCTGGCGGTTCCGGCCGAGCTGGTGTACCTGTCGCAAGCGCAAGGGCCAGGAAGTTCGCATCCACCAGAGCGACCGGCCCGACGACGAGATCTGCCTGCTGTTCGGCCGCAACCCGGGCCGCATGGAGCGCGTTCGGCGGCGAGACGCTGGAGAGTTCCACGGCCACGCCGGCGCGGCTCACGGTTTACGACGCGCCGCTCGATCCCGACAGCATCACGCCGCAGATGCGCGAGAACCTCGACGACGAGCTGACCGAAGTCAAGAGCGAGAATGCCATCGACCGCATCACCTCGCAGGCCAATCCGCGCACGCTCGAACGCGTTCCGGCGGGCGCGCGCTTCAAGGTGCGGCTGGTGCTCGACGTGCTCTGCGAGGAGGACAAGGCGCTGGCCGGCGAAGCTGGTGGAAGCGCTGCGCCTGCTCGAAGACGACGCGCTGGGCGGGGGAGGCTCGCGCGGCAGCGGGCGCGTCCGCCTGGCCAATTTGAAGCTCATCTGGCGTAGCCGCGGCTTCTACTCCGCCGGAGCGGAAGAGACGGAGCTGATCGCCGGCGCCGACCTGGCTGCGTTGCAGCGTCTGACCGCTGCCGACGGCATGGCCGGCAGGCTCTCCGAGTAAACGATGAATCCAGCGTTTGTGGTTCGCTTGCGCCCCTCCGGACCGTGGCGCATCGGCGTAGATTCGGGCGCGCGCGATCGCGTGGACCGGATCTTTCACAGCGACGCCCTGTTCTCCGCGGTGTCGCAGGCGATGCTGCGTCTGGGGCGCCTGGAGGAATGGCTGGCGGCGACCGCTGACGCTGCCGGCGAACCGGCGGTCCGTCTGAGCTCCCTGTTCCCGTTTCTGGACGATATACAGTTCGTGCCGCCGCCGCGCAGTTTGTGGCCGCCGCCTCCCTCGCCCAAGGTTCGGTGGCGCAACGCGCGCTTCGTGCCGCTCTCGCTGGTGCGCGATTTGGTGGCGGAAAAGGCGCTGCACGACAATCGCTGGTTCCTGGATGGCGACTCGGGTTGCCTGCTGCCGTCCGAGCCCGGCGAGCGCTCCGGTCCGTTCCGGGTGGCGCTGCGTTCGCACGCGGCGGTGGACCGGGTGAGCGGAGCCGCGGTCGAGATCCACCGGACCGCCTGCCTGGAGTTTGCCCCCGGCGCCGGGCTGTGGGGCGTGGTGAGTTTCGCGGATGAGGATGCCGAGGCGCGGTGGTCCGAGCCGGCTCAAGCCGCGTTTCGCGTGCTGGCCGATACGGGTTTCGGCGGCGAACGCTCGCTGGGCTGGGGCCGTTCCGAGCAGCCCGAGTTTGTGGCGGGCTCGATGCCGGATTTGATCGTGCCCGAGCCGCTGCGCGCGCCGCTGCCGCCGGCTCCGCCGGTGCGGGCCGCGGTGCACATGCCGACCGCGCTCGAGCTGCTTCGCGAGTACAAGGAGTCCGAGCACCGAACCGCGAGCGTGAGCGAGCGGACGCCCGAGCCCGAACCGCCCGCGGCCGTCGAGGCCGAGCCCGCCGCGTCCGAGCCGAACCCGCAGCCGATCCGGCGAGCCGGAGCCGCGCGGAGGCTGAGCCCGCCGGGCCAGAGCCAGGCGCGGAGGCTGAGCCGGCCCCGACGGTGGAGGCCGAACCCGCCGGGCCAGAACCTGCCGCCGACGCCGAGGCGACCGCGTCCGAGCCGAGCGCCCAGACGGAGCAGGCTGCGCCAGCGTCCTCCGCCGAAGCAGAGCCGGCCGCGCCCGAGCCGGTCGTCGAATCCGCGCCGGAGCCAGCCCCCGAAGCGCTACCGGCCGTTCCCGAAACACCTCCGGCTGCGCCCAAGATTGCGCCCGCGGCCAGACCCGTCTCCGTGCCCGCGCCGAAGCGCACCGAAACCGGCTACTGGCTGCTCTCGATGTTCAGCCCCGCCCAGGACGACTCGGTCGACTGGCAGCGCGGTTCCTACACACTGGCCGAGCGCGGAGGCCGTATCGACAGCCCCGTTCGCGCCGGCGAGACCAAGAAGATCGCGCGCATGGTGGAGGAGGGAAGCGTTCTTCTGGCGGCGGCTGCGCCCCGCGGCGCCGCTCCCGACGTCGCGCCCGACGGCTTCCCGCACCCGGTCTTCCGCTGCGGCTTCGCGCTGGCCGTGGCCATCCCCGTCCGAGGTGACCGATGAAGTACCGGCTGACCTGCCTGACGCCCCTGCTGGTCGGCGACGGCCGCAAGCTCTCGCCCATCGACTACATGGTCTGGAAGGACCACGTCAACGTCCTCGACCAGCGGCGCATTTTCCGCCTGCTCTCCAAGGGCCCGCGCCTGGAGGGCTACCTGCAGCAACTCAAGCGCGCCGATAAACTGGATTTCGCGTCGTGGGGCGGGTTCGCGCAGAACTTCGCCGACCGGCGGATTCCGTTCGAGCACTCCTCGGCCGCCGCTTACTGGGAGCGGTCGAGCGGCGAGACGCTGCACATCCCGACGTTCTTTTCCGGCCCGGCGGGCCCGTACCTGCCCGGCAGTGCGCTGAAGGGCGCGCTTCGCACCGGCATGCTGTTTTCGCGCTGGCACAGTGCGGCGGCGCCGGCCCTCGAAGAACTGTTGGGCGACCGGTCGGCGCGCCATCCCGGCGAGGATGCCGAGGAACAGGCGCTGGGCTCGGGCGGCTCGAACTTCATGCGGGCGGTCTCCATTTCCGATTCCGACACCTTCCCGGTGTCCGCGTTGAAGCTCTATATGCTGCGCGTTTCGACACTGGTGAAGAAGGGCGCGGACCAATACGAGCTGGGTTGGAAACAGGCTCCGCGGGGGACGGTCCCGGGCGTGAAGCCCGAACTGAGCACGCCGATTTTCGCCGAGATGGTGGAGCCGGGAACGATCATCGAGGGCCTGTGGCGCGAGAACGCGTTCCTGGCGCAGCCCGAGATTGCGCGCATGTTGCGCTGGCGCGAGCCGGTGAACGGCGCCCGCCTGTTCGCCGCCGCCAACGATTACGCCGAGCGGCTGCTGGCGATCCAGAAGCAGTACGCCGTGTGGACCGGCATGTCCGCCCTTCAGCACACGTTGGATGTTCTCGAACAGTGGCTGGCCCACATGCGCGAGACGGGCAACGGCTGCGTGCTCTCGCTTGGGTGGGGCGGCGGATTGCTGGGCAAGACGGGCTGGCTCGAAACCGGCGACGCGGCCTACAAAGACGTGCTCAGGCAGATCCCGCTCTACGCGCGCGCGGTGGAATCGGGGATGCCGTTCCCGAAGACGCGGCGGATCGTGTTCCTGCAGAACCAGCCCGCGGCGCTGCCGGGGTGGGTGGTGCTTGAAGTCGGGTAGGGGCGGACTCGTTCGAATCTTGCCGCTTCGTTTGCCGAGGCGCGGTATCATTCCTTTGTGATCCATCGCTTTTACGTCCACAACTTCCGTTGCCTCGAGAACTTCCACTTACCAGTCTCGGGCCAGCCCTCCACGCTGCTAATCGGAAACAACGGTTCAGGAAAGACAACCGTCACCTCCGCGCTGGAGATCCTGCAGAAAATCGCGCGAGGCACGAATCGGGTAGGCGCGCTGGTGAAGCCGAAAGACTTTACCGGCGGGCGCACAGACGTGCCAATGCGGTTCGAGATAGAGGTGGAGTTGGGGAGCAAGAGGTACGAGTACGCTTTGGCGTTCGAGCTGCCCCCTTCGTTCAAGGAACTCCGCGTCCTCGAAGAGAAGCTCGTCGTTGACGGTAGATCCGTCTATACCCGAGAAGTGGCGCAAGTCCATCTCGCGCGAACGAGTCAGGACAAGGAAGCGGTGTTCACTATCGACTGGCACTTGGTGGCACTGCCCATAGTTCAGGAGTCGGCGGAAGGGCCTTTATTCCTTTTCCGGCAGTGGCTCGCCCGCATGCTCGTTCTGCGACCGATACCTAGCCTGATTAGCGGAGCGTCCAAAGAAGAGACTCTGCAACCGATTGCTGAGGTCATCGACTTCGGCGCGTGGTTCTCAGGGGTCCTGGCTCACGCGCCGGCTGCGTACACCAAGATTGACAGGTACCTGAAGCAGGTGATGCCCGACCTCAGCGACATCAAGAATCCAGTGGTTGGCGCTGACTCTCGAAGTCTTGTCGTCTATTTCTCCGCCGACCAGGGAACCGTAGGAATCCCTTTTGCGGATTTGTCCGACGGCGAGAAGTGCTTTATGTTATGCGCCGTTGTTCTTGCCGCAAACGACGCCTATGGTCCTTTGTTGTGCTTTTGGGACGAACCCGATGCCCATCTTGCTTTGTCCGAGGTGGGGCACTTTGTCATGGCTCTTCGCAACGCATTCCAATCCGGCGGTCAGTTCATCATGACCTCGCATAACCCCGAGGCCATTCGCCGTTTTGCCGATGAGAACACTCTCGTTCTACTCCGGAGGAGCCATCTTGAACCCACGATCGTTCGCCCCCTCGCCGAAATGCAGGTTCAAGGAGACCTCGTCAGCGCGCTGGTTCGCGGCGACGTTTGAGCCATGAGTGTAAACAGGCATCGGCCGCACGTGCTGGTACTGCCCGAGGATCGTGCTAACAGCCAGTTAGCCAATGGCTTTCACCTTGAGTTGGGGGCCCCGCGGCAGATCCAAGTTCTCCCCGAGGTCGGTGGCTGGACTAAAGTACTCGAGTGCTTCAATTCTGACCACGTCAGAGACATGAGCGGGCTTCCGCAGCGGTCCATGATTCTGTTGATCGATTTCGACGGCGACGTAGGCCGGCTCGAGAGAGCGAAAGCCAGTATCCCCGCAGATTTGACCGACAGGGTCTTTGTTCTCGGTGTTCTCTCCGAACCGGAAGTCCTCAAGGCGGACTATCGCTGCTCCCTGGAGGCCATTGGTACTGCGATAGCAAGGGATTGCCGCCAAGGGACCTGCACGACCTGGGGACACGCTCTCCTCCGGCATAATGCTGCCGAGATCGAGCGTTTGCACGGGCGCGTTCGACCGGTCCTGTTCGAGCCTGCCTAACCGTATCCTGCACCGCCTTCCTCCCTCTATTTGCGCTATTCTGAGTTGAGGGTTAAGAACGCTTAATAGGGGAAATCGCTATGATCCAACTTCCTGCACTCCCATTCGCCAAGGACGCGCTGCGCCCGCACATCTCGGCCGAGACGCTCGAATACCACTACGGCAAGCACCATCAGGCCTACGTGAACAACCTGAACCAGCTCATTCCCGGCACCAAGTACGAGAACCTGCCGCTCGAGGAGATCGTGCGCTCCTCCGACGGCAAGATCTTCAACAACGCCGCCCAGGTCTGGAACCACACCTTCTATTGGAACTGCCTCGCGCCGAACGCCGGCGGGCAAACCGGCCGGCGCGCTGCTCAAAGCTATCGAGCAGGATTTCGGCTCCTTCGAGCAGTTCCAGAAGCAGTTCACCGATACCGCCGTCGGCCTGTTCGGCTCCGGCTGGGCCTGGCTGGTTCAGACGCCGGACGGGACTCTCGAACTGCGCGCGACCAGCAACGCCGCGACGCCGCTGACCACCGCAGGACAAGCCGCTGCTGACCTGCGACGTCTGGGAGCACGCCTACTACATCGACTACCGCAACGCGCGGCCCAAGTACGTCGAAGCCTTCTGGAAGCTGGCGAACTGGGACTTCGCGGCCGCGAATCTGAAGGCTTAAGCAGCCGGCCGGCCCTGGTGTGCCGGACCTCTTCCTTGACCTGCTCCAGCCCGCCCAGTTCGATGCGCGCCGCCCGCAACGCTTCCTGCGCACTCATGCCGGCGGCGCGCTTCTCTGCGGCCAGTCGATCACACGTAAGCGCGCAGCTTGTCGTCGAGGTCGCGCTCGAGGCGCCGCCGCGCGAACAGATTGCGCCGAAGACCGTCCAGCCGGCTCAGGATCGCCATTGCCCGTGCGCTCCTTTGGAGTGTCAAAAGGTGCCGCTCACAACGCCTCGAAAATCCCCTTTTCCCGGTTCTTGCGGACGCGGTCCCAGGCGAACCAGCGGCCGTTCATCGCAATGTAGACGCCGTGGGGCAGCGTCTGGACGAAAGCCAGCGCGCTGCCCAGGTTGAACATCCCATCCGAGCTTCCGAACTTGTAGGGCACCATCGCCCCGGTGAGCACGATGGTTTTGTCCTGGATCTCGCGGCCCAGGTGCGCGGCGGTCTCGACGATCGTGTCGGTGCCGTGTGTGATGACGATGCGGGTTTCGCCGGCGCTGCGGCATTGGGCCGCGATGGCCCGCCGGTCGTCCTCGGTCATGTGCAGGCTGTCGATCATCATCAGCATGCGCACCTCGGTCTCGAGCAGGCACCGTCCCAGGCGCAGCATTTCGGGCACGTGCGTGTCCTGAAAGAACAGTTGCCCGGTCAGCTCGTTGTACTCCTTGTCGAACGTCCCGCCCGTGACAAGGACCCGAATCGGCTCGGATGGCATTCTCGGTTTCCCCTCTCCTTGCGTCGCGCCGCGCGCAACCCCGATGATATCAGCAGGGCCGGATGCACAGCTTTTTGATCGCGCTCTTCCTGGTGGCCGTTCTGTCTCTGTTTTCGCCCGCGCTGCAGAGCGCGCCGCGGGCATTCTTCGTCAGGCGTCCCGCGGCGGTCTTCGCCGTGCCGTCCGCACTCAGCGCCCTGTTCGCTTGCGCGCTCGCGGTGAGCGGCGGATGGAGCACGGCGTTCGTGGTGCTGGTGGCGGCCTACGCGTTCCTCCCCACGGTGCTGGCTCACGCCCGCAAGCCCTGGCTCGACTTCGCGGCCATCCTGGCGCTCTGGCTGCCCATCGAATTCGCCGCCGGCCGGCAGTCGATCCCCCGCGCCGCGTGGGGGCTGGCCGACATAGCGGCGCGCGGCACGGCCATCACGCTGGCGCTGGTCCTGTTCCTGCTCTTCCGCAATCTCCCCGGCATGAAATACAACCTGCCGCGGAAATGGACCGACCTGCTTTACCCGGCCATCGGTTTCGCGGCTGTGACGCCGGTTCTCGCCGCGCTCGGACAGTGGCTCGGCTTCATGGGCCCGTTCCTGGGTTTCGGGCGCTTCCATCCCGGGGCCTTCGGGTGGTTGTGGCTCAAGACCGCGCTCGGCGTCGCCCTCCCGGAGGAACTGCTGTTCCGCGCGCTGATCCAGAACTGGCTGATGCAGCGTTTCGGATTCACGGTCCGCACGCTCGCCCTGGCGGCGCTGATTTTCGGCGCTTCGCACCTGGACAACCCGCCGGGTCCGCTGCCCAACTGGCGCTACATGATTCTGGCCACCATCGCGGGCTTCGTCTTCGGCGGGGTGTTCTGGAAGTCCTCCAGCATCTGGTCGTCGGCCGGCCTGCACGCGCTCGTCAACTGCACGCGGCATGTCTTCTTTGGGTGACGCATGAAGAAGCTGGAGCCGCTGGCCGAGGCGCTCGGCGTCTTCGCGTTCGTCATGCTGTTCATCTGGAAGCTGCAGCTCTTTCACCCCGGGCTAGCGGCCCTGGTTCCCGTCTTCACCGTCGCTACGCACGCGGCGCGCCGTGAGAGCATCCGCCGTCTGGGGTTCGGCCGGAAGGATTTCCGCGCCGCGCTTCCGTTGCTGCCCGGGGTCGCCACCGGCGTCTGTCTGTTTCTCGCGGCCGGCTCACTGGCCGGCACTGTCCGGGCGATGACGCTCGGCGAGATCGCCTTGGGCTTCGCCGCCTACGTAGTCTGGGGCGTGTTCCAGCAGTATCTGTTGAATGCGTTCCTGGCCAACCGGCTCGCCGAATTCGCGGGCAGCCCGCGGAGCCGCCTGGTTCCTCTTGGGGCGGCGACGCTGTTCTCGTTGGCCCACCTTCCGAACTGGTTTCTGATGGCTGTGACCTTTGCGGGCGGCTACCTTTCAGTGCGCGTTTACCAGCGCTACCGCAGCCTCTACGTTCTGGGGATCGCGCACGCGCTGATCGCCTTCGCGCTCTTTCTCGCCGTCCCGGATTCGATCAGCGGGCATTTCCTCATCGGGCCACGGTACGCGATCGACCGCTGGGGCGGCTATCCCGAGTGGCTGCTGTGAGCACCGAAATGGTGCACCGCAGCGATGAGACAGCTCAAGCGGCCAGGTGGCTCGGTTCGTGATGCAGGCGCATCAACTGGTTGGCGCGTAGTGCGAGCGCCGCATAGGTCTGGCCCGAGTCATCGACGAACTCGACTTCGTACACTTCAGGCGCCAGGTTCTCCACTACCGTGCCGACCTGTCCTCGAACGAGCCCTTTCTCGGGCATATCCTCGACAAGGGCGACCACCGACAGTAGATCAATCTGGGCCATTTACGCGCCTCGACTCAATAATACATAACAACTCGTCAGCCGTGGAAACCGTTCGCCTCGACGAACGATCCAGGTGCTCCGGATCACCGCCCGGCGCTCGTCCCTCGCAAGACTGAAATCGACGGTGTATCGCTCGCCGTATTCGTCCACCTCACCCCTGGCCGCGTCCGCTTCGCGGGCCGCACGGAGCAGCTCCTCGCGCAGGAGAGCCGTGTCCGTTCTCGTCAGTCCGAGGGCCGCCACGAAGACGCGAGCCTTATGCCTCCCACGCGGGTGCAACGGGTTCAAGCAATAGTCGTGCAGTTTGACGATGTCCACGATCGCTTGTTCGCCACCCGGCAGTTGCATCTCGAAACGAGCGTAACAGATCCATCGAGTCTGACTCGACCGGCCCCCCCTGTATCCCGCCTACAATAGAGGCGTGCTGGGAGGCGACCATGCAATCTGAAGCGGCGACTGGCGTTCGTGAGGTGCTCGAGCGGCTGGGAATCGAGGAGATCAACTCCGGCGCGGGCTGGGGGGAGTGGATCGAGAAGCCTTCGGGCGGGGAACTGGTTTCGATCAGCCCGGGCGATGGCGCGCCGATCGCCAGGGTCCGCATGGCGGGCGCGGACGACTACGAACAGGTCATGCGCCACGCCAGCGAGGCCTTCCTCAAGTGGCGGCTGTGCCCGGCGCCTCGAGCGCGGCGAGATCGTGCGCGAGATCGGCGACGAGCTGCGGCGCCACAAGGACGACCTCGGCACGCTGGTCAGCCTGGAGATGGGCAAGATCCTCGCGGAAGGCAAGGGCGAGGTGCAGGAGATGATCGATATCGCGGGCTTCGCGGCCGGCCTCTCGCGCCAGCTCTACGGCCTCACGATGCACAGCGAGCGGCCCGCGCACCGGATGTACGAACAGTGGCACCCGCTGGGCGTGGCCGGAGTCATCTCGGCGTTCAATTTCCCGGTGGCGGTGTGGTCGTGGAACGCGCTGATCGCGGCCGTGTGCGGCGACTGCGTCCTCTGGAAGCCATCTTCGGAGACGCCGCTCACGGCCATCGCCGTTCAGAAGATCTGCGACCGCGTCATGGCGCGCCACGGCTGGAGCGGAGTCTTCAGCCTGGTGATCGGGCGCGGCTCGGTGGTGGGCGAAACGATGCTCGACGACCGGCGGCTGCCGCTCATCAGCGCCACCGGCTCCTGCCAGATGGGCTACCGCGTGGCGGAGAAAGTCGCGCGCCGGGTTGCCCGCAGCATCCTCGAGCTCGGCGGCAACAACGGCGTGATCGTCATGGACGACGCCAATCTGGACCTGGCCCTTCGCGCCGTCCTGTTCGGGGCCGTGGGGACGGCCGGCCAGCGCTGCACCACCATCCGCCGCCTGTTCCTGCAGCGCGGCATCGCGAAGCGCATGACGGAGTCGCTGGTGGCGGCGTGGCGGCAGATCCGCATCGGCAACCCGCTCGACCCAAGCACGGTGATGGGGCCGCTCGTCAGCCAGTCCGCGGTGGCCGACATGATGGAAGGCCTCGATCGGATCCGGCAGCTGGGAGGCGAGGTGCTGTGCGGCGGCCGTCGGCTCGATCTCGCTGGCGGATGCTACGTCGAGCCCGCGATCGTGCGGGCGCGGCCGGATCTGCCGGCGTTGAAGGACGAGCTGTTCGCGCCGGTGCTCTACCTGGTGGAATTCGATGTCATCGAGGAGGCGCTGGCCTGGCACAACGACGTGCCGCAGGGGCTCTCCTCGGCCATGTTCACCACCAGCTTGATCTCGGCCGAGACCTTCCTGAGCGCGCGGGGCAGCGACTGCGGGATCGCCAACATCAACATCGGCACCAGCGGCGCGGAGATCGGCGGGCGCGTTCGGCGGGGAGAAGGAAACAGGGGGCGGGCGCGAGGCCGGCAGCGACTCATGGAAGGCGTACATGCGGCGGCAGACCGTTACCATCAACTGGTCCGGGGAGCTGCCGCTGGCGCAGGGGATCGAGTTCAAAGTGTGAAGGCGGGTCTGGAGACCCGCAGCAGGACTGGAGTCCTGCCGCACCAGGCGGGATTCAGTTCAAAGTGTGAAGGCGGGCGTCCGCTTGCTGACGCGCGCGGTTCGGTGCTGGGGGGCTAGGCGGTGCCCCACTCCTGCTCCAGCATGCGGGCATACTCGCCCGATGCGTAGAGCTGGAAGTCGAAACTCTCCACGGGGATGCGCGGGAAGCGGAACAGTTGCTGGCGGCAGGCAAACAGGCCGTCGGCGAAGTGATGGTAGTGACGCATGAAATCGGGCGCCAGGGCATCGCGCAAGGGGAGCGATTCGAAGATCGCGTGCAGGCCTAGCGCGCGGGCGAAGATCGAGTTGTATTCGTGAACGCCCCACACCCGCAGCTTCTCGCGAACCTCCGGAGGGGTGTCCTCGATCAGCAGCACGACGAAGCTCTCCGGCCTGACGCCGGTCTGTTGCAGTTCCTCGTTGCGCTCGGCGAAATCCATGCACTGCATCACCCAGCGCAGCAGGTCTTTGCCCAGGTAGAACAGCATGGTGATCTCGCAGTAGCGCCCCACCAGCAGGCGCTCTTCGAGACGGTTGGGCGAATCGGCGTCGGCCGGCAGCAAGCCATGAATCATGAGGCTCGCGCGGGACGCATCCACTAGCTTGCCCGGCCCGTTCGCGTCCGCAAACGGGTGCAGGATCAAAGGAGGCAGTTTGCAGGCCATTCGGTTTCGGAGCCCGGCTGGCCCCTGTATTTCGAATCGGCCCGGTGCGGGAGATCTTTAGCGGTTCTTCGGGACCAGCCGAACGGAACACAATCATGGCCACGGATAAACACGGATGAACACGGATAACCCATTTGCTTCTTATCTGCGTTCATCCGTGTTTATCCGTGGCCAGTAATGCTTTGGACGTTCGCGGCCGATTTCGGCAACCTGGCTTTTTCTACAGGCTCTTGCGAACGCTGCAGAAACACGGATGACTCATTTGCTTCTTATCCGTAGCCAGTAATGTTTTGGTGGCTCGCTCTACATGGTCCAGCGAATCGCCGTCACGAACTGGTGTGTCCGGAACCCCTCGTATAGGTAGAACGGCTGGGCCAGCGAGTACCAGCGCCACTCGCTGTAGAACTGCAGGTGCTCGCCGAGCGGAAAGGCCACCCGCGCCAGCGGCTGGTAGTAGCGCGCCGGCCGGCTCCCCGCGGATTGAAACAGCGAGCCGCCGAAGGATATCTTGGGAGCGAACGTCCAGTGCGGTGACGGCAGGTCCGCCACGAGGGTGGCTGTGTGCGCGTTCTCGCGGTAGTCCGAGATCGCCCCCGTGAAGGTGTTCGGCACCAGATACGAGATGTTGGAGTGTATGGTGCTGCGCGTGTAGTCCCCGTTCAGCGCGAAGCCCTTCCACTTCTCGGGGCTCCAGGAGACGGCCAGCGTGTTGTCGCGCGCGAGCAGGCTGTAATTTATGGCCGGGTCCGGGTTGGTGTTGTTCAGTACGGTGAAACGCGCCGTGAACTCGAGGCCGGCCACGGGTGTGTAGCGGCCCATCATCCGTGGCCCGCTGGTAGTCATTGAGGCTGGTGCGGAAGTAGCTGCGGTCTCCCGGGGAGGCCTCGAAATCGACCGTCCCTCGGAACTTCGCCTTCGACCGGAAGCTCAGCCCTCCGATCCCCACGCTGCGGCGCAGCTTGCCGTTCTCGGTGGTGGCGCCGGTCGAGCCCTGGACCGTGATCGAAGCGGGCGCTAATGCGTCTCCCCAAACGTAGCGGTAACCGCCGCGCAGCGTCACCATGGGCGTGATGTCGAACAGCAGGTCGGTTTCCTGCTGGTTGTAGGTGGCCACGAACCGCTCCATATCCAGGGCGGTGAGGGTGAGTGGGGTGCCTCCCGTGGCGCCCTGCTTGGTGAGGAGCAGCTGATCGGTCAGCAGCGCGGTGCCGGCGTTGTGCAACTGGTCCGTCATCCACGATTCCAGAATCCGCAGCCGGCCGCCGAACGGCTTCAGCTCGATGCTCGCGCTGCCCGCCGGATGCGGCTGCTTGGCGAGCGCGTCGATCACGCTCGACTCCGAGCCGAAGAACGACGGAATCGCGAGGTCGATGAAGTTGCCTACGTTGGACTGCCCGAAATTGGCGGTCATGTGCGGCTGGCTGAAGAGGAACTGCGCCGAGATATCCGCCCAGGAAACCGGGTTGGCGGTGAACAGAGCCCGGCTGAAGAGCCCGTCGCCGCGCACCCCGTAGAATTCGGCGCCGGAGGTGAGGAACAACTGCTGGCCCAGAATCGGCGTCAGCACGTTCCCATCGCTCGCGCCGGCGCTGTGGAGCGACTGGTTGTTCTGGGATGTGTACCCGCCCTGCTCGAGCGTCAGGTGCCAGTGGTTGTACTCGAACCGCACTCCGGCGCGGTATTCGTCGGTGTAGTCGCTGTAGTTGGTCGGCACCGTGTATTCGTCCGACTGGAGGACGTAGTTGATGGTCCCGCCGCCGCGCCCGCCGTTGCGGCTGAAAGCCACGTAGGGGACGATGTGGTGGCCGGGAAACAGGTCCAGGCGGAAGTCGCTGGTTCGCCGCGTGATGTCGAAGCCGTACTGGTCGAGGAAGGGCAGGGCATTGTTGACGGTTCCGGGGTTGGCAAACGACGGCAGGAAGTTGAAGTACGCGATGTTCCGGTAATCGAAGGTGAACTCGTACAGGCCCTCCTTGCGTGCGTCGACGCGCGCCGTGTTGTACGGGTCGCCGCCCCAGGAGTTGGCCGAGACGTCGATCCGGTCCACCCACTTGTTCTTCGCCGGCTGGATGGTGAAGTTGGCTCCGAACAGCTTCGGCCCGCGGCCCAGGTTCACCACGCTGCGATAGGTGTTGAAGTCGCCGGCTACGCCGGTGGTGAAGCGATACCCGGCGTCGAGCGTTCCGGTGAGCCAGTTGGAGCCGGGCGCCGCGGGTGGCGGTGCGGCCTCGGGGGCCGGAGTGGGCGCGGCGGCCGGAGCCGCCTGCTGATTGGCCTCGGGCGCCGGCGTGGGTGCGGCGGCCGGAGCGGGCGTCGGCGTAGGAGTCGGGGCCGGCTCCTGGGCCATGAGCGGTAGCGCGAAGGCGAGAAGCAGCACGTTTCTCATGACTATCGCTCCAGGGCGGCGTCCACGTACGATCCGTGGATCTTGGTGTGGCACACGTTGCAGTTCTGGAAGCGTGCCGAACGCAGATCGTGGAACGCCGGAGGCACCCCGCCGATGGTCGTCTGCACGCCGATGTTAGCGTGGCATTCCAGGCACACGAGGCGCACCTCGTGCCGTATCAGCATGCGCGGGTTGGCCGAACCGTGAGGCTCATGGCAGGCGCCGCATCCATCGGTCTTCATGGGCGGGTGCTCGAAGACGAACGGCCCGCGCTTGTCGCTGTGGCAGCGGAAACACGACGGCTCGTCCGCCGCGACGGTCCGGATCTGGAAGGGCAGGATACTGCCGTGCGGGTTGTGGCAGTCCACGCACGACATGGCGCCTTCCGGCAGCCGGTGCTTGTAGGGCTTCTGGAACTTCGCCCACACCGACTTGTGGCAACTGGCGCATTTCTGGTTGATGAGCGACGCCTGGGTCGGCTTGAGGGCTTGCGCGCCTTTGTGGACCGCGTGGCAGGCGGTGCAGGACACCTGGTTCTTCATGTGGCTGCCCTGGATGCGGCCCACGTGGGTGGGCTGGTTCAGGTGGCACTTCAGGCAGATCTGGTCGGTCCGGACGGCCGCCAGCCTGGCGGGGTTGAGGATGTCGTCGGCGGAGGTGGTCTCCGCATGTTTCGCGCCCGGTCCATGGCACGATTCGCAGGCCATGCCTTTCCAACCCCGCGAATTCTGGATCTCGACGAGGTGGTGGGGATTCCGCTCGAACGCTGTGGAGAGGTCGTCGTGGCAGGTTTGACAGGTATCCGAGCCCACGTAGCCAGCCGGCTTGTCCTGGGCTGAGGCGAGCGACGCGGTCAGAGCAACGGCGGTCGCAGCCGTGAGAATGAGGTTCCGCCCCTGAGTTAACACAGTCTTTATGTTACCCGAAACACGCGCCAGAAGCAGAAAGGGGGCGGCCCAGCCGCCCCCTTTTCTCATCGCACGCCCTGGCGTGGTCACGTCTTAGCGCGCGTGTATCTGCGATACGGAGAAGTCGGCGTCGCTGCCGTGGCAGACGGCACAGGCCTCGCCGAGCTGAGTGGTGGTGTTCGAAAGCGCGTGGGACGCCGCATCGACGTCGGTGTGGCAGGCCGTGCAGGCACCGGTGGCCGGTCCCATGGGATTCAGCAGGCCGCGCGGATCCGAGATGTTGAGGTGCCCCGGGCTCAGCGGGAGCTGCTCCGAGCCGTTGACGTGGCACTCAGAGCAGTTCCTCCGGTCGCCCGGGAAGCGGACGTCGGCGAAATTGTTGAGCGAGCCGCCGTGGCCGTAGATGGTGTACTCCGCCGTACTCTGGTCGCCCGTATGGATGCGGTGGATCATGTAAGCGAAGTTGATCGTCTGGGCCGGCGCCAGGTTGGCCGGACGGCTGCCCGAGTCGGTCGTGTTGGGGTTGTGGCACAGAACGCACTGCTCGATCTGGTTGCGATTGCCACCGTGCACGCTGAGGAAGGAGTGGCAACTGTCGCACTTGGCGATGTCTACCACCTTCCGGCGCGGCTGGACCGGCGAGCCGTCAACCGAGAAGTTGACGACCTTGTTGACGCCGGCTTCGCGGATCGTCTGTGCCAGCACGGTTCCCGGCAAAAGCGTGACGCTCTGGTATCCCTCGATGCCGATCGAGAAGGTTCCCGTTGCGGTAGCCGGGATCGCGTTCGCCATGTTCCAGGTGTAGGTGCCATCGGCGGTGCCGGGGGCCGTAATCACGCGTTCCGACACATAGCTGGGATAGTCCGTGGTGGGGCCCGCCATAACCAGCGAAACGGAGGCTTTGGCGATGGCGACGCCGTTGCCCTTGTTGTCCCTGACCGTGAACGTGACGGTCGGTTTCTGGCCCGCGGCATTGTTGGTGACGCTCACAATGTTGAACACGAAGCCGTTCAGCGTAGTCGAGAACTCCGGGACCGTGTGTGCGCCCGCGATCGACGCGTCGAACTCCAGTTCGCCCTGGGGAATGTGGCAACCGGCGCACTGGGTGTCGTCGATCTCAGGAAGGTTGACGTGGTTCTCACCGGTCACGAAGTTCACGTTGTCGTGGCAGGAACCGCAGGCCGCCCGGCTGGGATTCAGGTAGGCTGTCGCCTGAGCCGCCCCGGTGTTCTGCTCATGGCAGAACGTGCATCGCCGGGGATCGGCGGGGAAGACGACCGTAGAGAAGTCCGAAACCGCGTTCCGGTATCCGACGATCTGATACGGGGTGCCGGCTACCACGCTCGGCAACTGGGAGCCCATGTGGAGCTTGTGGATGAACACCTTCATATCGAGGGTGTTGCCGGTGTTGGGGTCGCTGGTCTGCGGATTGTGGCAGATGATGCACAGCGCGATCCCTTTGCGCTCGTCGTGCGCCGAAAGCGGATCGTGGCACTTGGCGCAGGTCTGGTCGCGGATCACGTCGCGCGTGACCGTGACGGCGCTGCCGTCGGGGACCCAACTGAAAACGTCCGAGGTCTGGTCGATGATCGAGGTCAGGTTGAACTCGCTCAGATCGCGGGCGGCCCACATGCCGATGGTGTGGGTGGTGTGCGCGTTGAACGATCCGGCCGCGGCCGAGGCGGCCTCGGACTGGACCGCCGGTGCCACGACAGCGTTGGCCTGAGGCGCGGGATCCGCCTCGACCGCCATGCCGGCCAGGCCCCGGCTCCGGGCAAGAATGGCGCTCCCGGAACCTGGCGCACTCGCGAGCGGCATGCGCAAGCTGCGGCCGAGGATCGGGCGGCTCGCGCTCTGCGGCATCGGAATCTTGTACCCGAAGGTGTAGATATACTCTCCGTCGGCCACCTGCTGGTAGGTTCCGCCCGAATCGGACGTCGCCTGGGTGGCCTTCACGCCGTTGGTTCCCGTAACGACTCTCGAGATGTACGAGACGTACTGCGTCTGGCCCGCCGGAATCGAACCGATCACAAACCGGGTCGAAATCGCGCCCGGAGTCGTAATGCCGTTGATATCGAGCGGCAGCGTCATGGGATCGGTCAGCTTGAACTTGACGGTGATGGTGCCGTCATTGGCTATGTTCGCCGCTTCGATCTTGAGCACCAGACCGGGGCGAACGAAGTTGATGACCGAGGCGGAGGCGTAGTGCGCCTTCAACCCGGCGGTATAGACGGGAAAATCCGAGCTGCTGAACAGCAGCGCCGAGCCCACCACTACGGTGAGCGCTAACGCCACCCGGATCGCCATGCGAAACGGGCGAGATACCCCTGCGAAACGCATAAGTTCAACTCTCCTCAAACAAAGAAACCCGCTCTCTTCTAGCAGGCTTCGGGCCAAACCGGCGCCTCGTCCGCACCCAGCGATTGGCGCGGACTCCCCTGTTCGGCGACCCGCATCTTCTTCAGATCTAGTGCCGCCGCTCTGGGCGAAATCGCATCGGGAGATGGGTGATAACGCCCACCGTGCGCTGAATTACACTGTTGCGGATCTCAATATACGTGTCAAGGGGGGGGCGGACCCCCTGGTCCGCAGCCGACGCGCAACGCGAGCGGCAAGCTGGCGCAGGCTGCTGGCGGCTGGGGGTGGGGCGGACCCCCTGGTCTGCGGCCGACGCCCCCGGTCGGCCTGGCCTTCGCCAGCGAGAATGCGGGTCCAGCGGGACCGCGCGGACCAGGGGGTCGCGTAGTGCCTGAACTGGGGCGATGTGCTCCTGCTTAGGAGGGCATTCCGGCCTGCTCCGCACCCTTACGCTTCGGGTACAAGTACCAGCCCAGCAGCACCGCGAAGAGGGTCCCGGGCACCGCAAAGGAGAGTGCCGGGGTAAGGTCGCTTGCGAAACCCTTTGCGACGGGGACCACGATCATTGCGATCACCTCGATACTGATCAGAATCACCACAACAATGAGGACCGGCGCAAGCGTGAAGCCCATGTGTTTCCGCCGCAGCAGCAGGACCGCGGCAATCACCAGCGCGGGCAGGAGAAAACAAAGATCCAGGACGTGAATCGGGTCGGTAAGCTGTCCCGCCGCGGCGGCACCGGCCGGGACTTGACCGGAACGGATCGCCAGCACGATTTCCTTCAACTCATGCGCCGCGGCCAGTAGAGCCAGCAGAATGAAGGCTGCCGCAATCGATCTGCGCGGCGCGCCCGGACCGTAGGTCTTCGCGACCTCGCCCGGCACCAGGAATTCCCGCACACCCATCAGGCCGTAGAAGCTGAGGCCCATCACGGCACAGTAGGCGGGGAACATCGCGTTGAAGTGAACCTCAAACAAATAGATCGGGAAATTGTAGCAAAGATACCCCAGCGTGCCGGCCCAGACCAGCAGCGCGGAAAGAGACCCCCGCCTGGCGAGCACCGTGGTGACCACGAGCGTCGGCAGAATCAGGCCCAGGTCGAGGACGTCGCTCACCACGGCACCCAGCACGGACGCGGGTTTCTCCCGCCAGTAAATGCCTGGCCAAAAGGCCGAGAGGCTGGTGACCGCAAGGGCTATGCAAAGGGGCACACCGATCCACAACAAGAATGAGCGCAGTTTCCGGTTCATGACCTGACTCCCGAATGGAACCCGCCCGAGTTCCGGGCGCGAATCGCATCGCGGCCTCCAGTTCCTCGGATCACAGTCCGGCTCCGTTCTTACAGGAAGACGGAAATCAGGCCCGAATATTACACCTGGGTCTACGCCTCGCTTCCTGCGTCCTCAGCGGAGGACGCGTTGAACAGGGGCGGTTGGCGTGGCATGGTCTTTGGTATGGCGAGCAGGAAGATCGCGATCACGCGAGGAATGCCGTTCGCGCCGCCTTTCCCTTCTTTGAACCTCTCGCCGGAGGGTGGGCAGAGAGAACCGCGTCGTCCCACGCACGCTCGCCTTTCGTCAGCGGGCCGCCCGTTTGCCGCAATGCGTCTTTGCCACTCAGACCGGCTATCCCACCTACGCCTAGCGATGGGAGAACGCTGAGGACGGGCTCTGTTCGGAGTCTGCCCCGCTTCCTCCGAGGTCCATCCGTTCGATTAGACCGTCTCCGATGGCATAAGCATGCCAGACCTCGCTGTCTGAAAGCACATCGCCACCAAGGCTCTTCACGAGCTGACGGACTCGGACATCGATCTTGCCCGCTCCGCGGTCGATCACCTCAATCGGTTCGACATGAGGATCGAACTCTTTCCACTGGCGGCTCCAGTAGGCACGAATCTCTTCTTTGCCGACTACACGCCCGCCTTCCGATGCCTTGGGCCAGCTGACGCTCTCGCTCATCAGCGCCAACGCACCATCGATGTTCCGTTGGTTGAAAGCAGAGTAGACCTCGGCTATGAGCGTCTGTGTGTTTGCCACATAGTCCTCCATCTGGATGATCATTCAGCCTGTATGACCATGATAATTCCCTGACAAACGCTATGACCCAATCGGAGGTGCCCCGGCGTTGTGGAGTGCGGGCGTGCCGTCCTGGTCGGGCCGGGGCACTTTCGATTGGGGCGTTTGAACGAAGGCCGCTGGCGTTTGCGGCGGGCGCGGGTACCTTCACTGGCAAGAAGAAAGGGCAACGCGGGCGGACCCAGTGCTGGTGATCTGGCGAAGTTGGGTCACAGGGACCTCCTTGTGACCCACACAATACCGCTCAGCCGATTGCCGCTGCCCTATCCGTCTTGGCGACTTGGCGGCTTGGCGTGAGAATCGTCTTCGAGCCCGTTGACAATGCGCGTGATGCCGTCCTTGATGAGCGCCACCTGGAAGTTGATGAGCAAGCCCAGACGCTTGTCAGCCAGTCGAAGATACGTCAGAAGCTGCTTCTTGTGAACCGGGGCGAGAACTTCTACCGACTTCACTTCCACGATCACCTTGTCCTCGACAATCAGGTCCGCCCGGAACCCGGCGTCGATGCGGACACTCTCATAGACAACCGGTATCGCCTGCTGGCGTACAGTGCGAAGACCTCGACGCCCTAGTTCATACGCCAGGACGGCTTCATAAACGGATTCGAGCAGACCCGGCCCCAGCGTGGTGTGGATGCGGAAGGCGGCGTCCACAATCTCCTTCGCGATCGCGTTCTCGGTCATGGCGGCTTTCTTCAGTTTCTCGCCAAGTCGCCAAGTCGCCAAGAACGCAACAGCTGACTCTGCTGCCGACGATGGCTGCCGCCACATTTACCACGCGTAGCGTCCGCCGCGCCAGCGGCTTCATTCAAACGCCCTTGTGTCAACACGTCACGATCTGCACGGCAACCGGGTCAGCCCTGAATAAGCCATACTATTGGTGAGGAATTCGTATGGCCGCACCGCTTCTGCCGCAAGACGTGTCTGAGCACCTGACGGCTGCGATTCAACTCGCTAACAGGCACATCCACTTGCGCGTTCTGGAAGAAGCGGAAACCCTTCTCTCACTCCAGATGCCGGCGGCTGCTATCGTCGTCGCCGGCGTCGCGCTTGAATCCCTCGTTGCAGGGCAAGGACATCGAACAGACCCAGACGAATTGCAGCAAATCGAGAAGTGGTCACAGCTGCGCAACGTGGCCGTTCATTCTCATGAGCGAATGGTGACTGTGGATGAAGCAAGAGAGATGGTGGCGGGTGTCCGCCGCTTGCTGCTTCGGGCAACGGCAACCGGCCCACGACCTGCTTTCTTAGCCCATCCGCACAGAGCCCCTGGGCGAGTTCGGGGAAAGTACAGATTTGTTCCGACGAGTAGCGAGGAATTCATCGCTCGTAAGGCAGACGAGCTGCGACTGGAGCACTAGTGAGCATGGTGATCGATGCGTCTGCTCTGATCGCATTCCTTCGCGACGAACCTGGTGCCGACGTGGTCGAAAATGTCCTGTCAGCTCCCGAGAAATCTTACGCGCATGCTTTGAACCTGTGCGAAGTCTATTACGACTTTTTCAGGGCCTCAAATCAGGATGCGGCCGAGGCGGCGATCGCGGATCTGCTTGGCTTGGGAATCGAGGATCGAACCGACATGGATTCGGAATTCTGGAGGGACGTCGGGGGCCTCAAAGCTGTGCATCGCAGGGTTTCTCTGGCGGACTGCGGTGCGTTAGCATTGGCGCGCCGCCTTGGAGCCCGCTTGGTAACTGCCGACCGGCACGAGTTCGAGCCGATTCTCTCAGCCAACATCAGTCAGATCGAGTTCATTCGCTGATCGTCCAGTTCGAGGCCTCTGGCCCATCGGGCATCGTCAGCCGTTTCTCCAGAGATCAGTACCGCCCTTGCAGCCACCAATCCATCGTGGCCATGACCTCCGGCGACCCAGGAGATCGTCCCGAACAGCGCCCGAAAAACCGGCCGCCCCCGTCGCTCTGGCACACCCGGACCAGTGCCGCGCATTCCCCAACTGAATCTCCAGCCCCCTCATTGACTTCCCAAAAGTGAGCCCACGTCCCGCGCCCAAACCCGCGCTACCCTCGCCTCAGGCGCCCGCATTCCCGGTGCTCCCAGGAGCCCCATGTCTTCCCAACAAGGCATCGATTCCTCGCGCGCCAACGGCGCCAAGTCCCGCGGACCTGTCACCCCCGAGGGACGCGCCCGCTCCCGCGCCGCCGGCCTCACCCACGGCCTCGCCTCCGAGCAGTTCCTCCGCGAAGGCGAATCCGAGAAGGAGTTCAACGCCCTGCGCGAAGAATACAGGGCCGAGTACCAGCCCCAAACCCGCTCCCGGTTCGACCTCGTCGATCAACTGGTCGCCACTCGCTGGCGCCTCAACCGCGTCCTGGCGCTCCGGACCGCCCTCATGGATCGCCAGATAGCTAGCCAGGAACCCGAGATCCGCAAAGAGTACGACGTCTGCGACGGAGAGACCCGCGCCGCCATCGCCTATCAGCACCTGATAGAGGAAGGCAGCGCCCTCGAAAGCTTCAACCGCTACGAGACCCGCCTCAGTGCCGAGCTCCGCCGCACCCTGAGACTCCTCGACGCCCCGCTCAAAAATCAAAAATTTCACCATGAACCCAGCGACGAAAAACCCCCGCGATATGATCAGGATAGGCCCGACCCCGAAGCCCGCGGCCACCCTCGACCAGCTCGGACGTTCCGGCGGGCGAAGCCCCACGAATCCCCCACCGAATCGACGGGCGACGGGCAACCAGCGACGAGCGGCGCAGCCCTGGGTGCGCCCCGCAGAGGTAAACTGGAGTGAGGGACTTCCCCAACCGTCCTCCAGTGAGCGTTATCGACCCCGAAAGCCACGAATCGCGCCTGCCTTCCAAGCCGCCGTTGCGGGACGACACCAAGTTCGCCACGGCGAAGATCGCGTTCTATCAGTACCTCTCGATCGCCATCTTTGTGTTTCTGATCGCCGGTTTCTGGGACCTGCAGGTGCGCAACCCGGAGGTCTACTACGAGGCCGCCGAGCGCAACATGATCAAGTCGCTGCCCATTCCCGCGCCACGGGGCAAGATCCTCGACCGGGACGGGCGGGTGATCGTCGACAACCACTCCTCTTACGGGCTGATCCTATCCAGGGACAGCCTGAAGTTCGAGCACATACAGCCGATCGCGACGGGCTTGGGAATCGATTACCAGCGGCTGGTGGCCAGGCTGCAGCGCTTTCGGTCGCGGCCGCGGTATGAACCGATCATCATCAAGGACGAGCTGACGCCGGGTGAACTGGCGTTCGTGACCGCCCACCGGGACCCGGAGACCTTCCCCGAGATGGAGGTACTGCGGACGCAGCGGCGCCTGTATCCGCAAGAGGGCCTGGCGGCGCACGTGATCGGCTACGTGGGCGAAGTCAGCGAGGCGGAGCTCGATTCGCCCGAGTTCATAAAGTACGACCAAGGGGATGTGGTTGGGAAGGCGGGCATCGAGCGCGAGTACAACGACACCCTGATGGGCAAGGACGGCCAGCGGCAGGTGGTGGTGGACAACCGCGGCAATGAGCACGAAGTAGCGTCGATTAAGGATGCGGTGCCGGGCAAGAGCCTCCAACTGACCCTGGATCTGGATCTGCAGGTGGTGGCCGAGCTGGCGATGCAGGGGAAGAACGGCGCCGTGGTGGCGCTCGACCCGCGCAATGGCGAAGTGCTGGCCATGGTCAGTAACCCGACCTACGATCCCAACAAGTTCGCGGGGCGCATCCGCTCGGAAGACTGGAAAGAGATCGCCAACAACCCGGACAATCCGATGCTGGACCGCGCCATCCAGGCGCAGTTCGCGCCCGGTTCGACCTTCAAGCCGATCATGGCGCTGGCGGGCCTCGAGAAGGGCGTGATCACCGACGATTTCAAGGTCCATTGTTCTGGCGGCGCTAGCTTTTACGGGCGCTACTTCAAGTGTTGGGTGAAGCAGGGGCACGGCACGGTGGAGCTGCACAAGGGTATCGTCCATTCCTGCGACGTGTTCTTCTATAACGTGGGGAACCGCCTGGGGATCGACAACATCGCCGAGTACGCGGAAATGGCCGGGTTCGGGCACAAGACCGGGATCGACCTTCCCAATGAGGCCACGGGCGTGGTGCCTTCGACGGCATGGAAGATGAGGCTGTTCCGCCAGAAGTGGTACGCTGGCGAGACCATCTCGGTCTCTATCGGACAAGGCGCGCTGACGGTGACGCCGCTGCAGCTGGCGTCGGCGATCGGCGGCCTGGCCATGGGCGGGGTGTGGTACGAGCCGCACCTGGTGAAGACGGAGCAGCCGGAACACCGGATCGGGAAGATCGAGGCGGCGAACGCGCAGAAGGTCATTTACGGAATGTGGGGTGTGGTGAACGAAGGCGGAGGCACCGGCGGACGGGCGCGGTTGCCCGGCGTGAGCGTGTGCGGCAAGACCGGTTCCGCCCAGCGGCTCTCGAATGAAGCCGTGAAGGCCGGGCACAAGCTCAAGGACAACGCCTGGTTCGTGGCGTTCGCGCCGTGCGAGGCGCCCGAGATCGCGATCGCGGTGCTGTGGGAGGGCGGCGAGCATGGCATGCTGGCCGCGCCGGTCGCCCGGGACGTCCTCAAGGCTTACTTCGACAAGAAGGCCCGCGAGGCGAAGGCCCAGGCCGTGGCGGGCATTAACAAGGCTATGCCGCCCATGGTTCCGACGATGCCGGATCCGCAGGAAGAAGAAAAGCCCGAAGCCCCGGAGCAACAGGAATGAGGCGAACCTTGTGGCGCGGGCTTCAGCCTGCCGCGTCGGCTCTCAAGCCGACGCATGGCGTGTCTCGGCACGAGTGCCGAGACGGCAGGCTGAGAGCCTGCGCCACAAGTCAAGTAAGGACTGAACAGTAGACATGGCCCGATACCGTTCCATCCGCGATCTCGACTGGCCGCTGCTGATCATCACGCTGGTGATCTGCGGGATGGGCATTCTGCAGATCTACAGCGCGGCCCACGAGACGGTGTGGAGCGACGCCTGGTGGAAGCAGACTCTGTGGGTGGGGGCCGGCGTGGTGGTCATGTGGATAATGGCCAGAGTCGATTACCACACCCTGCTGAGCCGGGCGTTCGTGTTCTACGGCCTGTCGTTGGCCGGCCTGGTGCTGGTTCTCCTGATCGGCCGGCAGGCGTTTGGCTCGCGGCGTTGGATCTCCCTGGGTGGATTCCACCTGCAGATATCGGAATTCGTCAAAACGGTGATAATATTGCTGGTAGCCCGCTACCTGACGGAGCTGAAGAGCGATCGGGTGGAGGGCCGTGACCTGCTGAAACTGGGCGGGTTAGTGTTGGTGCCGATGCTGCTGGTAGTGAAGCAGCCGGATTTGGGCACAGCGTTGTGTTACATTCCCATCCTGGCGATCGGCGTCTTTCTGGCGGGTTTGCGCTGGCAGTATCTGGTGACGATCGCCGTGATGCTGACGCTGGTGCTGCCGGCCGGCTGGCGCTTCGTCCTGAAGGACTACCAGAAGGCCCGCCTGGTGACGTTTCTGGATCCCGGCCGCGATCCGCGCGGGTCCGGCTACCAGGTGATTCAATCCAAGATTGCAGTGGGCGCCGGAGGAATGTGGGGCAGGGGAGTCACCCGTGGCACCCAGACGAAGTATCGGTTCCTGCCGGTTCCGCACACGGATTTCATTTTTTCGTCGTTCGCCGAGGAGCACGGATTTGTCGGTGTCGTGGTGATGCTCGGCTTGTATTTCGTTCTGCTGATGCAGATTGTCCAGAACGCGCAAATGTCTCCCGATCGAGCGGGCATGTACATCTGCATGGGCGTGTGCGCGCTATTGCTGTTTCACGTTCTGGTGAACATCGGGATGGTGGCGGGCCGGATGCCGGTGACCGGTATTCCTTTGCCGTTGATGAGTTACGGCGGCTCGAACGTCCTGTCGTTTTTCTTGATGCTGGGCCTGGTGAATAGCGTCAGGCTACAGCGGTTTGTGAGTTGAGCGGCCGCTCCCCAGGTCAGCGGCTGCACGGAGTGCTAAGGCCCGTATGGCGAGGCGGCAGTGCGTTTCGGCCTTCCGCGGGCGAATTAGCGGCCGGTCGTAGTCCGGCAAAGAGATCGAGGTTGGCGAAGGGTTCGGTTCGATAAGATTTCAGAGGAGTCCGCGCGGGCCGCGTGGCATGGTTCCCGGCCCAGCGGGCGACTTTGGTCCGGCGCGGATGTCAGAGCCTTTGGCTCCATCCGCCGGGCGAAACGAGATATTTGCCCTTGGGGCGGGCTCGAGGCCCGCGGGGGCCCCGACCCAGTCCTAGCCTCAGTTTCCCGAGAGGACTACGCTCGCCGCGGAGAGAGCGGAGAGACCCCATGGGGAAAGAGCTAGTCATCGCTTCCAACCGCCACGAAACCAAAGTGGCCATTCTCGAAGACGACCAGTTGGTGGAGGTGGTCTTCCAGCGCGCCAACGAATACTCTCTGGCAGGCAGCATCCACAAGGGGCGCGTCACGCGCGTGCTGCCGGGCATGCAATCGGCGTTCGTCGATATCGGCCTGGAGCGCGACGCTTTCCTTTACGTGTCCGACTTCTTCGAAGACAACGAGGAGTACGACAAGATCGCGGGCGCGGCCGAGGACAAGGCGCTCAAAGGCGACCGCCCCGCGGAGCGGGTTGTGGAGCGGGTTCCCGAGCGGGTTGTGGAGCGCGCGCCGGAGCCCAGGCCCGTGGAACCTGTAGCGGTCGAACCACCGCCTCCTCCGCAACCGTCCGATAGGCCCGTGGCAGCCCCCGAGCGATCCGAGGACGCGGACCGCGACCGGCGTGGCCGCAGGTCGCGGCGCCGCCGCGCGCGAGGGCGCGGCTTCCCCGACTCCAAGTACGCGAGCTTCCGCGAGGAGCAGCCGCAGGTGGCCGTCGAGGCGCCGGTTGCCGTCGTGGCGGAGCCGGTATCCGAATCCGCTTCGATGCCGGCGTCCGAGTTTTCCGTCCTCCCTGGCGAATCGCTTGCCAAGTACTCCCGGGCGAGCGGGGACGAGGACGGTGAAGCCGCGGAAGAAGTCCAGGCTCCCGGACCGGCGCTCGCCGCCGAGCCAGAAGCGCCGGAAGAGGCGCCGGAGGCGGTCGGGCGCGAGTCTGCCGTCGAAGCGAACCGATCGGCGGCGGCGGAACGCGAGCCCGCCGAAGGGATCGAACCGGAGGCGACCGGGCGCGAGTCCGCCGTCGAAGCGATCCGACCCGAGCCCGCCGAAGCGGAGTCCGCCGAAGGGATCGAAGCGGAGGCGACCGGGCGCGAGTCTGCCGTCGAAGCGATCCGACCAGCGGCCGCGGAACGCGAGCCCGCCGTCGTGCCGATCCGACCAGAGCCCGCCGAAGCGGAGTCCGCCGAAGAGATCGAACCGGAGGCGACCGGGCGCGAGTCCGCCGTCGAAGCGATCCGACCCGAGCCCGCCGAAGCGGAGTCCGCCGAAGGGATCGAAGCGGAGGCGACCGGGCGCGAGTCTGCCGTCGAAGCGATCCGACCAGCGGCCGCGGAGTCCGGCGTCGAGGCTATGCCGGAACAGGTGACCGAGCTGCCCGAGGGCGTGATCCCCGATCAATTCGAGGGGGAAGGGGCCGCGGTTGCGGAGGAGCCGGCCGAGGCGGGTGAGGAAGAGGAGCCCGTGCCGGAGGGAGAGGGCGCCGAGCCGGCCCGCACCCCGGTGAGCCTGACGGCGACGCTGCGCGAGCAGGGCTATCGCTACATGCACCGGGTCTCGCGCCGGATGCGGCGCAAGATGCGGAATTCCGGCGGCCCCGAGGCGCCGGTCGAAGGGCCGGCCGCGCCGGTGCCGGTGCCGCCAGTGGAAGAGGTCTCCGCGCCGAAGACGAACGGCCGCACCGCGGCGCGAGCCGACAAGCCGCCGCAGCCCTCCATTACGGAACTGCTCCGCGAGGGCCAGGAGATTCTGGTCCAGATCGCGAAGGAGCCGCTGGGACAGAAGGGCGCGCGCATCACATCGCACATCGCGCTGCCCGGCCGCTACGTGGTCTACATGCCGACGGTAGATCACATGGGCGTTTCGCGAAAGATCGCCTCGGATGATGAGCGTATGCGGCTGCGGCGGATTCTGCAGACGCACCGCGCTGGAATGTCGGGCGGTTTCATCGTGCGCACGGCGGGCGAGGGCAAGCCGGAGGACGAGATCGCCGCCGACATGCGCTTCCTGTTCAACCTGTGGCTCGACATACGGCAGAAGGCGGAGGCGCGGCGGGCGCCCGCGCTGATCCACCACGATCTGGACCTGGTCCACCGCATCCTGCGCGACCAGATGACGGACACCTTCAAGACCATCTGGACGGACAACGAGGAAGTCTACGAGAGCGTGCTGCGGTTCGTGGAGCGATTCCAGCCGGGCCTGGTGAGCCGCGTGAAGATGTATACGCGCGACACGCCGATCTTCGACGCGTTCAACGTCTCGGCGGAGTTGGAGAAGGCGCTACGGCCGAAGGTGTGGCTGAAGTCGGGCGGCTACATCGTCATCAACCAGACCGAGGCGCTGGTGGCGGTGGACGTCAATACCGGCAAGTTCGTGGGCAAGTCGAACCGCCTGGAGGACACCATCGTCAAGACCAACACGGAAGCGGTGAAGGAGATCGTGCGGCAGATCCGGCTGCGCGACCTGGGCGGCATCATCGTGGTGGACTTCATCGACATGGACGAGCGCAAGAACCGCCAGAAGGTGATGCAGGCGCTCGAAGAGGCGATGCGGTCGGACCGGGCGCCGAACAAGATTCTCCAGTTCAACGATTTTGGCCTGGTGGCGATCACCCGGAAGCGGGTCAAGCAAAGCCTGGAGAGAACGCTGTGCTCGCCGTGCCCGTACTGCGACGGGGCGGGCTACGTAAAGAGCGTGGACACGATCATTGCGGAGATCCTGCAGGAGGCGCAGAAGATCGCCAAGGCGGTGGAGGGCGGGGACTGCACGCTGCGGGTGCATCCGGAGGTGGCCAAGGTTCTGAAGTCGAGCAGCAACACGTATCTGGAGGAACTGGAGGAGATCCTGGGCCGTCCGGTGATCATCCACAGCGACGCGCTGCTGCAGCAGGAGAAGTTCGATCTGGTGTGAGGGCGTCGTGGCGGCGCTGCGGCGTGCTACATTTGTGAGGTAGCGACTCACCGGGTCCCGTCGGAGAGATGGCCGAGTGGTTGAAGGCGCACGCTTGGAAAGCGTGTATAGGGGTAACTCTATCGAGGGTTCGAATCCCTCTCTCTCCGCCATCTTATTGATAATACACAAGTTATCGGCAGGAAGCGCCACCCTTTTTCGGGCTGGAGAGAGATCAAACGCGACCCTCTCCCTGGTTCCCCCCTCAAGCTGCAGTCTCTGGCCGGAATGTATGATGCAGTATCATGGAACGCTGTGAGACGCGGCTGGAGGAGGTTGGGTTAAAGGTATGGGAGCAGAGACAGCTCGACTACTACAAATGCCGCAAGCGAGTCTTGGCCGGGCTGGAGTAAGTATGTTAACCATGATGCATTGGGGCCTTTTGGTCGGCATCCTCTGTCTAGCCCCATGGCGCTTGATCGGCGCGGGGCCCGAAGTCATCTCACAACTGGAGTACCGCAAAGCCACCGCTTCGCTTCGGTGCGAGTCCGTCGCTGCCGCCGCGGACGGGTCCATGTGGCTGCTCGTGTCCACTCAATCAACAGGGCCCGACGGCAAGAACGTGGGTCCAGAAGAGAAAGAGCTATGGCGACTGAATCCCGATTCGAAACGCGTTCTCGAGGTTCCGGTGGCGAACCTGACTCAGCGGGATAGACCGCGTGATAAGATCTCGGAGGTCTTCGGGATTGCGGCAGAGAGCGACGGCGCGCTGGCACTTCTGGGCAGGAGCGCCGGCGGCCGATTGACTCTGATCCTTGTCGGTCAGTCCGGCGAAGCGCTGGTCCGAAAGACGCTCGACAAAGGCGACCGAAACCTATATTTAACAAGGCTTCTCGTGGCTCCCGACGGTCTGCTGACGGCAGTCGGGCGTTTGGACACCCAGGGCTTCGTGCTCAGCGATGCAGCGGGACGGCGAGGGCCAGTCGGAGTACACCGTGCGTGATCGGGATCTGACTGTGCTGACGGACGCCGTCGGGTTCGGCATGGGTGAGTTGCTGGCAGTGGGCGAGTCCCTCTCGGCCGATGGCAAAGAGGTCAGGCTATCGGTAAGCAAGCTTGCACCGGGCGGTGAGGTCCGAGCGAAAGTCGTCTTTCCTGACCCTGCTGGTCTGGAGGCCAGAATTGCTTCTGACGGGCGCGGCGCATACATAGTGGCATATAGCTCTCTGGATCCCTCGAACAAGGCCCCGATCCTTCGGGTTCGACGACTCGATGCCTCGCTGTCCCTAACTGGAAGCGTGAATGTGCCGCGCATTATTCCCTACACTCCGGTTCCATGGCTGGGGAGGAACGACGGCGAACTCTTGATTGCGCGACCCGATGGATTTCACGCGCTGAAGCTGCTGTGGCTAACACGAGACGGACAGGTGCAACAAACGAAGGATCTGCCGGCGCCGAACGTCCCGAATCTCCTGCAGGCGCTCGACGTCAACAGCTACTTAGCGGCGCAGCCGGGTGGATTTGCGGTGATCGAAACCGTTACGGCCGTCGTGCGTGACCCTGAACGGGACAAGATATCCGGGCGCGGCATCATCCGCGTGGTGAAGTTCGGAGAACTGGCAAAGCGTCCCGACCTCTAGGGAATTCGAGTGCGATCACCTTACGGTTCTGACAAGGCGGTCTGTCCGATGCTCACAGCATTCAGCGCCGGGCGTTCGTTCGGGCGGCAGGCGGTTCTCACCCTGGTTCTCCCCTTCCTGGCTTTTGCCCAAAGCACAGTCCAACTGAACCAGAGGTGCACCGTGAGCGTGCTCGACCGCAACATTCAGGTTCCGACTCAAGGGGCTGAACTACTCCCGCGACAAGCATTGCGGGCGCACCAGCAGCGTCGCATGGGCTTCCAATCACCGTTCGACTGACGACTGCTGGCGCTCGCTTCGCATTGACATGCCTCGCGCCTGACGCGCACGGCTGTCTTCGATCGACCCACGGCACCGAGCAGATCATGCTGCGTCGGGCTTTCCTTTCAACTCCTCGCGAATCGCGCGCCGAACCATGGCCTCGAGCGCTGGAGCTTCCAGTGATCGGCGCAGGGCCTCGTTGATGAGAGTCTGGTAACCAACCGCGCCACCGGACTCGTCGGCCCTGGCCATGAAGTGATCGACGATGTCGGCGTCGAGCCGGATCGTGATCTTGACCTTGCCGGCTGGTTCGGGCTCCGGTTTGGTGATCCGTCCCCGCTTGCCTTTGCTGAAATCGTAGGAGTCTTTCATGGTAGTCCTGCCACGTATTCGGCGCGTTCGTGCGCGGCGGCGAGTCTGGCCGAGATGATACGGAAGTTGTCGCCGCGGTACGTGTAGACGACAACCAGGACGCGTCCCAACGCGCCCATACCGATGCCGACGAACCGTTCTTCCGAGGGGTCCGCCTCATGGTCGGCGATGCTGATCGCATAGGGGTCGTCGAAGACGGGCGCGGCCTCCTCAAACCTCACGCCGTGGTTGCGGAAGTTAGTCTTTGCCTTGCCCGGATCCCACTCGAACGCCACGTCTCATTGTACGTACAAATGTACGGCAAGGCAAGAGGCTGGACACGGCCTGGAGACCCGCGAAGGCTCCGCGGCCATCCCTTGTGGCTGATCGACTCCTGAGCCCCGGGCTACAGCGGAGCGCCCGGCTTCACCTGCATGGCTTCCGAACCTCGCGCTTTCTTGCGGCCGGGCCACAGGCGTCGGCAGGGCGAAGCCGAACAGCAGAGTCGCGCCCAGAAACCGGGCCCGGAGCTTTGCGTCGGGAAAGACCTGCCGAGCAACGGCGAAGACCGCCAGGTTTGTGGTCCACATCAGCAGCGCATTGCAGGTCTCGCGCGGGTAGATGCGCCAGCCCATCGAGAGCTGCACGATGCCCCAGAGCACCGGGGCGGCCAGCGCAAAGAGGACCGGGCTGCGCTCGAGGCGCAGGGGACGAATCGCCAGGCGAACCGCCCAAGCCGACGCGAGAGCGAAAGAACCTGCCTCGAGCAGGCTCCTTGCGTTTCGACCCACAGGCGCAGCCCGAGAACGCCGCCCGGATGTCCGGTTGCCTGCTGCGCAAAGCCGGCCGGTTCATTCTCGTCGACCAGACCGCCAACGTCGTGGTGGAGTTGAACGGAGATGCGACGCAGTTGACGGCGCAACTCGGCAATCGTGTCGAGATTCAAGGCACCGTCGATGCCTCGGGCCAGCCTGCGGAAGGCGCGTCGCAAGTCGTGCGGGTCAGCGCGCTCGAGGAGATCGGCCTGGGCGGTTGCGTGGCCGCCGCGCAGGGAGTCGGAGCGGAGATTCCGACGCGCGCCCCAGTCCCGGCAGCGGTCGCGAAGTCCAGCCACACTACCGCCATAGTCGCCGGCGTGGCCGTCGCGGCGGGTGGCGCCGTCGCGGCTGTTGTGTTGCTGAACAGCAATAAGAGCAAGAGCCCGCAGCCCGCGAAGGACGGCCGTCCTGTGCTGAACCGCATTTTCGCCGGAACGGATCACACCCAGATGCGCAGGCGGGTAAGAACTCCCGGGCGTCCAACACCATTCCTGTGTTGACTGAATCTTCCGAAAGAGAATCAGTGGAACCGCCACTTATAGTAGAGATCGACGCCGAATTCTCCGTCGGGCTCGCGGGTGGCGATGGCGGACCAGACGGGAGTCATGGCCCATTCGATGCGAATCACTTGAGGGTTCGAGGACGTGAGGTCCTGAATGTAAGTGAAAGAGAGGTCCTTGGTGATTTGCTGCTCGAGCGCCATTTGCGCCTGCGGAATGCTCTCCGGGCCAATGATTTGCGGATCGATCTTGAGAGAGGTCACACCGAAGAGGCGTTGGAGCTGACCGGAGACTGGAGCGGCCACAGACTGGTTCAAAATGGCTGAGGCGCCGGTCTGCGCGAAGCTCTGTTGCGGCGCCGGAGACTGCTGGGCCGCAAGAACCGGATCGGTTGTGGAGGACACCTTGCCGGTGGCCAGCAGCGACACCATGTCGGAGAATTGCATGGGCGGATCGGAGGTGTAGGTCAGTTTCAGATGGTCCACGGGACCCTTTACGGCCAGATCCACGGTGATGCCGTTGGCCTTGGTTTCGAGGCCCAGGTCGACCACGGGGTCGATGCCCGTAGGGTTCTGGAACTTTATCACACCTTCGGTGACCGTGTACTTCGTGCCGAAGAAGACCAGAGTGCCTCCGTCGGCCGTGACGCGGCCGAGCATGGCGGGCCGGCTTGGGCCGCCGCGCAGGCGCAGGTGCGCCTCGGCCTGGAGGTCCTGCGAAAGTTCGCTTTCGAGCTGGAAGCCGGGCGCGGTGTCGATGCGAACGTCGAAACGCATGTTCGCCAGAAGGCCGGTTTGAGCCGACGGCGTACTGGGCGGCGTCGCCGTTTCGGTGAGCATCGAGCCGATGTCGCTGTGGGAGAGCATGGCGACGTCGAGGATGGTCACATTTCCGGAGACGAGGCTATGATCGGTGGTCCCGGCCAGATTGAGCTTGGCGTTGATCTGGGCGCTGAGCGCGTTCGAGGGTCGCAGCCGCACATGGTGGACCGTGCCGTTGAGACGGAAATCCAGCGCTGGGCCCTCGTAGCGCACCACGCCGCCCAGCACGATATCGCCTCCGCCGCTTTGGCCGGTTAGCTTGCGGATTTCGGCCTGCGTGCCGTTGAAGACGATCTCTCCATTCACATTGGCCAGACCGTTGTTCACGCCGGTCCGATTGATCGAAACGTTGCGGACATCGAGGCGGCCATCGATGCGCGGTCGCGAAAGCGGACCCTTGACGGCCGCGTTGAGACGGATATCGCCTCCGGCGAAAACGTCGGGATCGAGTGTCTGGATGAGTTGAAGCCCGATGTCGCCGTCGGCGTGCGCGTCGGTCTGCATGGTGGCGAGGTCCACCTTGCCGCTGAGGTTGAGATAGGTGGATGGCCCGTTGAAGCGAGCGTTCTGGACGACGACGGTGCGGCGATCGACGTTGATGACGATGGGCGCGGCGTTTCGGATCACGATCGTCTGCTGGGGGCCGGGTGCCGTAATGGGGGCGGTCACTTCGAGCTTCGTCAGAGTCAGCGCGCCTTTCAGGTTCTCCGGTGTCATGAGCGGGCCGGAGACGGTCAGGTTGCCTTCGACCGAGCCGTCGATCGATTCCGTTGACGTTGTTCCGGGCTTGGCCAGCAACCGCTCGACGGCGCCGAACTTCACGGGCGTGAAAGTCAGTCTGGCATCCAGGGGATAGCCGCCGGCGGTGTCCAGCGTGCCGCTGCCTCGAATCGTCGAATCGGCCACTTTGGAATCAAGGTCGAAGACGACCTGCCGGCCGCGCATGGTGGCGGTGGCCTGCACGTCCGCCAGCGGTCTCCGGTCCGATGTAGTTGCGTGCGCGCTGAGCCGCCCGTCGATGCTCTGGGGCACCAGGGATGGCTGACCGGGAACGGATTGGAGCAACGCTGCGCCGTCGGCGCCGAATTCGACCGTGCCGCTGACGTCGGGCTGGCGCTGGCGGACGATCTTGAGTTTCTCGATGACGATGGGGGAACTCGCGAGATGGAACTGGACATGGCCGGTCCTGAAGTCCTTCGGCGAGTGTTCGAAGGTGCCGCTGGCATCGACCTGGCCGGCGGCGAGGACGGCCTGCGCCGAATTGAGGTCGATGCGGTTTGCGGAGTAAGTGAGGACAGCTTGCAGCCGCTGGTAGGGCTCGTTCTTGAACTGGCCGCCACTAAGAGCGAGTTGGACGCGAGCGTGAGGATCGGCGAAGGTGCCGGTGGCCTGCACGTCGACGCTCAGGGCGCCCGTGAGGGGCTCCTCCGGCCGGCCCGCAAGAGCCAGCACCGGGCGCACGTCGGCGCTGCGGATCGAAGCGTTGGCCGCGATCGGATCGGCGTCGGCCGGCTTCCAGTTATGCAATCCGAGGCTGCCGCTGGCGGTGAGCTCGATCTGTCCGGCGCGGATCGAGAGGTTGGTTACGCCGGCGGCGTTCTTGGCCGCGTCCACGTCGGCCGCGAATCGGTCGAGCTTGTGGTGCTGGACGACGAAGTTCGTAAGCGCGGCGTGGCCGTCGATGTGAGGATCGCCAATTGTTCCCGTGACGACCCCCGTAAATGCCGCCGTGCCGTTTACCAGGCGGATGGGCATCGATTGCGGTAGATCCTGGGAAGCCATGGCGAGCGCCGGCAGCAAGTCGTCCAGGTTGCGCGAGGCGAACTGGATGCTGAGCTGGCGGTTGATAGCGCCGGAGAAGCTCAGGCGCGTCGACGGCAGCGACAGATAGGAATCGCCGAGGTTGATGGCATTGGCCGGACCGTCATAGCGGGCGTCGATGAGGCCGCTCAGGGGAACGCCGCGGCGGCCGGGCGCGATGGTCAGGCGCGTCGTGGCGACGAGGCGGCGCTCCGGGTCCGCGCCGAGGCTTCCCTGCGCGTGGAAGGGGCCGGAAAGTATGCCATCCCAGACGAACTTCGGCGAGGCGTAGGTCTGGGCCAACTGGCGGAGGTCGAAGCCGTGGAGGTCGGCGTCGAGACGGTACGCTTTCCGGGCGCGATCGAATTCGCCGCTGCCGGTGAGCGTGCCGGAGAGGGCCGCCAGACGCAGGTTCTTGATGTGTACTGCGCGAGGGTCGGCGTCGATGGTGGAGGCGAGCTCGGCCCCCGCGATTCGCGTGCGGCCGGCTGAAAACGCCAACTGGTGGCCGTCGATGCGGCCCTGGGCCGTGTAGTTGCCGAGGCCGGCGAACCTGACGTCGCCGCCCACGAGGACCGTGCCTTGCGGCTTCGCGGAGAGTTTCAGCACGCGCCCGAGCTCGGCCAGGGCGAGGCTGCCGTCCAAACGGAACGCGCCGTTCACGTTTTTGAGGTCGTTGAGGACGCCCGACGCCTTCACGAGCGATGAGCCGTAGTCCACGCGGAACTCGGTGACTTCGGCGCGGTTGCCGTCGATCCCCACGCTGAGCTGGACTCCGATCGGAGGGACGCCTCGCACCTGAGGCTCAAGGGACGGGTCGAAGGCATGCGCCAGCTCCGCCAGTTTGACCCGGCCTTCGAGGTTTGCGGTGAGGCGGGGCGAGTTCAAGTCGTCCGCCGTTGCGCGGAGACGAAGGCTCGAAGCGCGCGCGTCGAAGGTGGCGCTGTCGACGGTAATGCGACCGGCGGTAATTTCGAACGGGACATCCACTTTCACCGGGAAATCGGATCCGTTCGCGCTCCGCAGGTACACGGGGTTAAGCGAGATCGATCCCGTGTAGCTGGGGCTGGCGCTATGGTAGACGAGCATTGCGTGCAGGTTCTCGCCACGGAGGTTGAAGGGCGTTTTTCGATCGGCGAACTGGAGCAGGCCGTCATTCAGGGCGACGTGGCGAATGGCGAGGTCGACAACGGTCTGGAGCGGGTTCTTGTTGCTGAAGGGCTGGGGCGTCTTCGGATGCGGGAGGTTGCTCGTGCCGTCAGGCGCGAAACGTACGTAGGCTTGCGGCTGGTCGACTTCGAGCGAATCGATGCCGGCCTGGTGCTGAAGAATGGCATGCAGGTTGAGCGCAACTTTCAGGCGACGTGCACGGAGCAGCGGCGGCTCGCTGGCGGCTTCGGTGCCGCGTATGACGATGTCGTCGGCTTCTACGGCGAGCGGAAACAAAGAGAGCGACAGGTGGCCCATACTGGCCTTCGCGCCGGTCGATTCTTCGACCATGGCGGCGATTTTTGAAGCGGCGTAGCGTTGGACCGCCGGGCTTTGAACCGCGATCAGGATCCCCACCACGGCCAGAATCAAGAGGCCGGCCGCTGCGGCCAGAACGATCAGCGCGATTCGCACCCGCCGCCTCATTGGAATGCCTCTTCGTGGAACTGGATGCGGGATTGAGTCCGGCTCGACTTGAGCCAGGCCTCGAGATCCCGATCCATTCCGTCCTGCGCCTTGGCGCCCGTTCCCACTTCAAAGCGAAGGTCAGCGAAGCGCAGGGTCATCAACTGCCAGGCGAGGTGGGCCCGCAGCTCGCCGTCGGTGAGACCATAATGGTCCAACGCTTGACGGTAGGCCCGATCGTCGGCATGAAAGCGCTGCTTTCGGAGCTGATCGACCATCTTTTGTACGTCCGCCGGCGAGGGTTGCGGGTAGTTCACAAGGCGCATTTCCTTGCGAATCAGGTCCTGGTCCACCAGGCGGTCGGCGGCAACGCGCCGCGCGGCGGGGCTGAAGTCGGGCTCGTTGCCGTTTTGGAGGGCGATTACGCGGATCTCCTCGTAGACCTCGGTTTCGGTAATGACGTCGTTATCAACCGTTACGGCGATGCGGTCGAGCAGGGCGGCGTTCGCGGCCGGGGCCAATGCTGCAAGACACAGGAATAGTGCAGCTCTCATCAGAATGCCTGCCCTATCGAGAAGAAGAACTGGAAGTGGCTGACGCTCTGGGGCACCGCGGGCGCGGTTCCCAACAGCACTTGCTGAGGTGTGCCGTTCAGGCCGACGAACCTCGGTGGATTGATGCTGTAGGCCAGATCGACCCGGATCGGGCCCAGGGGGGTCCGGTATCGGATGCCAAATCCGACCGCGTGCACCATATAGTCGAAATCCTGGCGGTTGTGTTGATGGAACCGGAAAGAGATGTTGCCCAGGGTGGAATAGACGTTGCCGGCGTCCCAAAACAAAACGCCGCCGATGTTGGGGCCGAGCAGCGGAAAACGCAGCTCGGTGTTACTGAATAGCAGTGCGTTGCCGCCCAGCGGGAAGCCGGTTAGTAAGTCGCGCGGCCCGGCCTGGTTATTGGGGAGGCCCCGCATCGAAACAGTGCCGCCTCCGAAGAATCGCTCCGGCAGGGGAACGGTGGTCGCCGAGGTCTGGCCGGCGGCCAGGCTGAAGGGGGCGATCCAGCCGAATTCCACGCGTTGAGCAAAGGTCAGCTTGCGCCCGATGGGGCGGTAGATGGCATTGGTGCCAAGGAACTTGCCGAAGTTGACCGACGAAGCGAACCACTTCTCCGCCAGGCTCGCATCCACGGTGGAGTAGATGCCATGGTGGGCGTCCGTAGGGTCATCGCGGCGGTCGAAGATATAAGTTAGCGAGATCTGTCCGACGCGGTCCGGCTGAGCGTATAGCGGCACCAGCAAAGGCTCGATCTTGAGGGTCGATTGGTCGATTGCGCTGCGGTGAAAGCTAAGCCGGTAGAGAACCGTGCTCGCCCGGGAGAGTTTCTGCGACAGCTGGGCCGACGCCTCGAGCCGCTTATAGGCAAACGTATTTACGTTCTTGGAATCCTCATACAGGGTGGTGAAGCTGATGTTGCGGCCGTCGATGCCGCGGTAGCGCGGAATGTAGTAATTGATCGCAGCGAGCTGGTCGATTGTCGAAAGGCGGCCCTTGAAATTCAGGGCCTGGCCAAGGCCAAACATGTTCTCGCGAGTGACGTCGAGGTTCGCGCGCGGAACGAATCCGGTGGCGCCGGCCGGGTTGAGGTAATTCGAGCTAGAGGCCGAGCCCACGCGGGCCACTTCGGCGCCCAGGCCGCCGGCCAGACGGTAGCGGTGGCCCTCCAGCAGTTCGTAAATCACATACTTGTCCCGCGTGTCGCCATCCTGGTCCTGAACCGCCATGTCGACGCGATCGAAGACGCCGAGGTTGTCCAGATTCTCGAGGGTACTATTCATCGCCGGCAACGATAAGGGGTCGCCCTTGTGGATCTCGACCCCACGCTCGTAGAGCCGCGGGCTGGTGGCATGGTTTCCGGCGATGAGCACGTCGCGGACGAACTGCCGGGGCCCTTCATAGATGTTATAAGTGACTTGCAGAGTGTGGGCGCGGGGGCCGGGACTCGTGGAGTAACTGACGGTGGCGCCGCTGAAACCCCGCGAGTTGTAAGTGTTGAGGATGAAGCCGCGGTCGATTGCCACGCTGGAGTCGCTGAACGGCTCGCCTTCCAGTGTGGACAGGCGGAGCCGGATCTGGTTCCAGTCGAGCTCATGGACGCCGTTTACGGTCAAGCCCGCGACCAGGTACTGCGGACCTTCGTCGATTCTGACCAGCGCCGTCACCTGGTCCGGCTTGCCCCGGGAGTCGACGGTTTCAATGCGCACGCGCACATCCCGGAACCCGTTGGCCTGGTAAAGCTGCTTGACGGCGCTCTCGTCGTGCGCCGCCGCGTCCCGGCTGTAGCGGCCGTGCCGCAGGGCGATCAGACCCGACGGCTGCACCAGCATGCGCTCGGTGATGCGGTCCACCGGGAAGTAGTGGTTTCCTTCCACGCGCACATTCGACAGCTTGCGCCGGGCGCCAAGGTCGACCGTGTAAATCACCCGCTGGCTGGACTGGCCGGCTTGCTCGACGCGGTAATTCACCTGTGCTTCGAAGTAACCTTGCGTCTGGAAGTGACTGCGCAGGTTTTTGGCGCCCTGGGTGAGAAGGTCGGGGTCAATTTTCATTTCGTCATAAGTCGGCACATACTCTCTCAGCTTGCCGCCAGAAACCTTCGCGCCGGTGACTGTGATGTCGACCTTGGGACCGCCTTCGATGTGGAGCTTCGGAGTCGCGCGCCTGGTATTCGGGTCGTAGGTGGTTCCCCGAACCTGAACGGAGGCCATGAGCCGCTTTTCCCGCTGGTATTTCTTGCGCAGCCTCCGCATCCCGCTCTGGATATTGGAGCGCGTAGCCTGGTTCCAGCCGAACGGCCAGATTCGGTGCCATTTGGTGGCCTTCAGTACCTGCTCGGGGGTGAGCTCCGGATTGCCAGTGATCACCGGTTCGCTCAGCTTGGCGCGCGGTCCGGCCTGGATCTGAAAACGAATGTTGGTCTGCTGGTGCGCCTCGTCCTTGGCGATCTGAGGTTGGACCTTGGCTTCGTGATAGCCGTTGGCTTGGAGCGTGTGAGCGATGCGGGCGAGGGCCGCGTCAAGGTCGCCGCCAAGCAGCGGCTGGCCGAGGTCGAGTTGGCTCGAACTCACCAGCTGTGCGGGAGTCGGCGGCTGCCGGACGTGCTGGTCGGCTTCCACGCGGCCCACAAACCAACGTTCCGTGGTATGAAAGACCACGGCCAAGCCATTGCCGGAGGGTTGCCCTTCGGCCCATACGTCGGTGTATGCGCCGGTTGCATAGAGCTGCCTGATGGCGTCGCGAAGGTCTGACGCGTGAAACGGTGCGCCGGTCTTGAGCGGCATCCGGCGGGCCAGTTCATCGGCGGTGAGGGGCTGGTCTGGCGGGTCGAACCGAATCGCGGAAATGGGGTGGCCTTCAAACTCTCTAGCGGCCGGCCCATCGGCGGCGCCGGTGCTTGGGAGGACGAGCCAGAACGTCACAACGAATGCAAGTATGCCCCCCCGGCGCATGTGCTTGTCTAGTGCGTAGCAATCCGAGTGCCAAAGCTCCGCGGCTCGCCTGGTTGACGGGCACGCGCGTTACGGGAAGCAAAGGAGCAGCCCGGAGAGCAAAACTTACTGATCGAGTGCCGATCGTGCACCGCACCCGCGGCATGAGCGGCCGTGATCGAGGCAAGCGGCAATCCTGGCAACGAGGGATCTGCAACTTCCGGATTCCAGAGGGCCATCGAGGGTTCGAATCCGGCTCTCTCCGCCGCTTTACGCAAGAGGGCGCCGCGGCGCAGCGAACCGCTTACCGGTGGGTCAGTTCCGCCTCTGACGCCGCTCGCGGTAGTAGTCCCGTTAGGACTGGAGCAGTCCTGGAGAGGCTCGATATGGCGCCAGGAGTGAGGGTGTGTCGGGGCTAGAGACCGACCGTGGCGATCGGTTTTTCTGCCCCTCGCAGAGCCTCGATTGGGGCGCCGGACGGCCCTGACCTTACCTCTCTAAGACTCCGCGTGGGGACTGTGCCGGGATCCTAAGCGGTGTCTTCCGACCGGTGCACCAGGTAGTAGGCAGCCGGCACCAGTACGACGGTCAGGACCACCGACAAGCTGAGGCCGCCGATGATGGTGCGCGCCAGTGGCGCGTAGGCTTCGCTTCCGGTTCCCATTTTGAGGGCCATCGGAAACAGGCCGATGATGGTCGCAAGCGAGGTCATGAGCACAGGCCTTAAGCGGACCCGGCAGGAGGTTGCGATCGCGGTTTTGACGTCCAGTCCTCCCTCCGACCGGAGGTGCCGGGCGAACTCCACCATCAGGATGCTGTTGGACACCGCGATCCCGGCCAGCATGATGATCCCCATCAACGACATGATGTTGATGGTCGTTCCCGTAGACAGAAGGGTCAAAATGACGCCCGCGATGCCTGGCGGCACTGCCAGCAGAATAATCAGGGGATCCACAAAGGACCGGAACTGCGCGATCAGAACCAGGTACAGAAGAGCCAGCGCCAGGATGAGTCCCAGCGCGAAGCTATGGAAGGACGTGCGCATATTCTGAACCATGCCCCGGATGTCAACCTCGGTATTGGCCGGCAGCTTGAGCTTTCCGGCGATGTCGCTGACAGCATCGGCGATCCTTCCCAGGTCCTCGCCCTCCGGCCGAACATACACGTCGATCACACGCGCCAGCTGATAGTGATCCACCTCCGTCGGCGCAACTAACTGGTCGACGGATGCGATTGCGTCGAGGCGAGAAGGTAGCGTGTTGGCCTCGCCGCGCAGAGGAAGCGCCTTCAGATCCTCCACGGTTTTCACCTGGTTCTCCGCGTATTGAACGGTCAGCATGTAATCGTTGCCGTTTTTGGGATCGATCCAGTAGCTCGGTGCGATCATCTGGTTGCTGTTGAGAGCGGTAATGACGTTCTGAACCACCTCCTTCTGGTCCAGACCGAGTTCGATCGCGCGGGCACGATCGATGTTAATGCGCAATGCGGGGTAATCGATGTCTTGCGGAACATATACGTCCGCGACTCCTGGGACCGCCCGGAGCCGCAGTGCAAGGCGTGTTGCCGAATCGAACGTCTGCTTCAGATCGAAGCCGGAGACCTGGACATCGATGGGGGCCGGCAACCCCAGGTTCAGCACCGCGTCCACCATACCGCCCGGCTGGAAGAACACGGAGATCTGGGGCAGTTCCCGCTGAACCAACGGCTTCAGGCGAGCCATGTACTCGTAGGTACTGACCCGATGCTTCTGCTTGAGGTTCACCTGCACGAATGCGGTGTGCATTGCGGAATTGCTCGTGTAGATCGACGAGAAGCCGGGGACGGTCCCTATATTCGAGACCAGCATGTCCAAGTCGGCTCCGATCACCGCTCTGATCTTGCGTTTCCAGTTGGGCGACGAGTTGCTCTGTGACTGCGATCCGAGTGCCGCTCTGCGCTTTCACGAGGATCACGAACTGGCCCGCATCGGTCCGCGGGAAGAACGACACACCGAGGTGGGGATACAGCGGAAGCACGGCCGCGAAGAAAACCGCGAAGGCCAACAAGTGCCACGACCGGCCTGCGAAGCGCCATCCCAACCAAGCGGTCATACGCCCGCAACAGACGTTCGAACTGGCGATCGAACCACAGGCTGAAGCGCTGCCCCGGTCCGGGAACCTCGGGCGGCGCCGCTGAATTGACGCTTTCGTCGCCCTCACCGGGAGCCTGCCGATCCCGGGCTTTGAGAAACAGGGCACAGAAGAGCGGCACAACCGTGAGGGCAACAAAGTAGGAGGCGAAGAGAGCCAGCACGACCGCCGCAGCCAGCGCCGAGAAAAGGAATTTACTCACTCCGTAAAGGAAGGTGACCGGAAAGAATACGATCGCCGTGGTCAGCGTGGCGGAGAGCACAGGCAGCGACACCTCGTGGCCGCCCTTCTCGGCTGCGACTCCAGGCGTTTCGCCCATTTCCAGATGACGATGGATGTTTTCCAGCACCACCACCGAGTTGTCGATCAGGCGCGAAAACGCCAGGGCGAGACCGCCCAGCACCATCGTATTGATGGAGCCTCCCACGAAGTACAGCGCGACGAATGCCGCCAGCGCGGACAAAGGAATCGAGAACAGAACAGCCACAGTCGCGCGCATGCTGCCGAGAAATACGAGGATCAAAACGGAAGTGAGCAGCAGGCCGAGTCCGCCTTCGTGCAACAGAGTCTCGATCGCCTGCTTCACAAATTCCGATTGATCGAATACGACGTGGCTCACCAGTTGCTTGGGAACGTTCAACAATTTGGCAACTTCCCGTTTGACTCCGTTTACAACGGCGATGGTGTTCGTGTCACCCCCTTGTTTCATCACCGGCAGATACACCGACCGCTGGCCGTCGATGCGTACCACGTTCGTCTGGATCTGTTGTGCGTCCTTGGCGACTCCGATGTCCGAGACGCGCACGAGAGCCTGTTTCTCCACCTTGACAGGCATCCGGTTGATTTCGGAGAGTCGGTCCAGTTGACTGTTTGTGAAAACGTTATAGTCGAGATCGCCGATCTGGACGTCTCCTCCCGGCAGGATCAGGTTCGCGTTGTTCACCTTCCTGACGATGTCCATGGCGCTGAGCTGATATGCCTCCAGCTTGAACGGATCGACATAAACCATGATCTGGCGGTAGGAGCCGCCGAACGGCACAGGCACCGAAGCGCCCGCGACGCGGGCGAGTTGGTTTCGAACCGAAAACTGCGCGATGTCCCGCAGTTTCGTCTCATCCAATCCTTCGCCTTTGAGGGTCACCAGGCAGACCGGAAGACTGGAGGCATCGAATTTCAGTACGACTGGCGGCAGGGTGCCCGGGGGGAGCCTGCGAAGCTGCGCCATGGCCAGGTTCGAGATGGTGGTGACGGCGGAATCGGAATTGGTGCCCGGCTGAAAGTAGACCTTGATGACGCTCACACCGGGCAGAGATCGCGATTCGATATGCTCGATGCCGCTGCCCAGCGTAAAGAAACGCTCGAACCTGCTGGTGATATCGGCTTCGATCTGCTCGGGCGCCATTCCGTTATAGAACGTCGCCACCACAACCACCGGGATATTCATGGCCGGGAACATATCGACCGGCATTCGGGTGAGAGCAGTTACACCGATGACGGCAACCAGCAGGCAGACGGCCAGGATGAAATAGGAATTCTGGATCGCAAACTTCGGCATCGCTAAGGCCCCTCACTTCACAGGCGATCGACCAGTCGTCGATCCGGTCACGGTTCAGGAAAGAGAATCCGTGGAACTTACTGCGCGGACGCAGCCATGCCCGTGAGTTTTGGGCGAACGACTTGGCCCGGTTGCAGCCCGGAGCGGCCGCTCAGAACGACTCTGTCGGCTTCGCTCAGACCGGAACGGACCTCCACGTTCCGGGCGGTCTCGAGGCCCAGCGTGACTCTCCGGGACTCGATGCGATTGTCCGCCCCGATCAACATCACACGGCCGCGGCCATCGCCGTCGCGATCGACCGCCGTGAGCGGTATCACGAGGACGGCATCCCGGCGGTCCAGCGTGAGGTTCACCTCTGCGTACATCCCCGCAATGAGCACCAGCGTGGGGTTTGGGACGTCCACTTCCGTATCCATGGTTCGCGTCGCCAGCGACAGCGTATCCGTAAAGCGCGCAACGCGCCCCGGGAAACTGCGGTGCAAGCTGGGAACCCGGACTTCCACCTGCTGCCCGATGTGCACTGTGGGGACGGCGGACTCGGGAACGGGCAGAATCAGCCGGAGCCGGCTGTTTTCCGAAACTCGTACAAGAGGCATGGCCTGCGTTTGAGAGGCCGTTCCCGCCTGAATCATCGCGCCGTTGTCGGCGTATCTCCTGGTGACGACGCCGGCGAACGGCGCCACGACTCTCGTATAAACCATCAGGGTATGAACCTTCTCCGCCTCGGCCTGATTGACCTGCACCTGGTCTTTCGCCACGGCAAGCGCCGATTTCGCCGCGGAAACCCGTGCTTCGGCCACCAGGTCCTTGCCTCGAGCGTCATCGACGTCCTGCTGGGCCACCAGCCCCGGCTTTCTCTGTGAGACCGCACCCAGCCGTTCGAAGGAGAGATGCGCAAGATCGTGAGCGGCTTCCGCGCGCTGGATCTCATCATTGGCGTGGGCCACTTCCGCCCGGCTGCGCTCGACCGCTGCGTTGACGCGTGCGAGATCGTCGGCCATCTCCGGGATCTCGAGGATTGCGAGCACCTGGTCCTGCGTCACGCGATCGCCGACATCGACGTTGATTTGCTTGACGTAACCGGAGACCTTGGCCATCACTTCGACTTCCTGGAACGGCCTAAACTCAGCCGTCAACACGAGATCGTGTGACAGGTTGGCCGTTACGACGTCGGCCGCCGCAACGGTAGGCAACTCGTATGCGTCTCCCGTGCTGGCATGGACCTCACTACTCGAGCACCCCGTGAACAACACTCCGGAGACCACGATGAGCGCTATAAACGGAACGGCGGTCCTCTGGATCGGTATGGTCAACATTGATTTCCTTGTGCTGTAGGAACCGTCGCGCCTCAGCGGCATGCCAGCGCCCCCGCGGTTTCTTCCAACGCCGAAGCCAGTTTGTCCACTGAAAAACCCCTCGCCTCGCACAACCGGAACAGTTCCCGTTCTCTGTCAATCAGGCCGTGTGCGATCCCAATGAGTTCGCCGCCATAGCCTGCTGGAATCGAGTGAATTCCGTGCAGGTCGCCGTGCAGCAGGTCCCCACCGGAGATCCGCAGCCTCCCGATTTCGACGGGCTTCCCAAAGTCCACCACGTGAGCATAGGCATGGGAGACGGCGACGCTTCCGGAAAACAACTGGAAGTCCAGCTTCTCGATGGCCGGCAGGTCCCGAACCGCTCCATTCGTGACATAGGCCACACAGCCGAGGGCGCGGCTGATTCTCGCGTGCACCTCCCCAAACAGCGCTCCCAGACCGGGTGCGTGATCGGCATCCTGTATCACCACAATTCGGGGCGCCGGCGTGCTGGCCAAATACCGCCACCAGTCCATGTTTTCGCCGCAGCTTCGCCCGGTTACCGGAGTCATCGATGCCTTCATCTTGCCGGTGACAGCGTAACCCAGGACCGGAGGCAGCCTGGGGAATCTGCAGACTGCCGTGCCGGTTACAAAGCCTTCATTGCGGAGGCGAATGTTCAGGACCTCGATCGCATTCGAAAGGGTGCAGGTGTCAAACTGTTGAAGGATCTCGAATTCTTCTTGGAGAATCGCTGTTCTTTGCATCATCAGGCACTCAAACACTACGGCGAAGTCAAAATGGTTCTAGGAGTGTTTTTCATGGGCTCCTCAGTATGCACGGTTGGGGTCACAGGAGGAATACCGTCTACTGGGTATTTGAGACGCCTCCGCGCAAGTAAAGCCACGCGTAACCCGCCCGTAATCGGTACCAGGCGACTACTGACGGGTGATGGGGGTGGGGCCAGCGGTGCGACTTGGGTTTCCTATTGCTGCTCGGAGATCCGGCGCGAGCCGGACCGCATGGCGTGACACTCGCTGACGGGGGGGCGGCGCCACTTGCCGTTGGGGCATGGGATGATTCGCATGAGGAGCCAAATGAGTCCGAACAGCCGAAGATCATTCCTGAGAGGTGCGGCCCTGGGCGGCGTGTTTGGGTTGACCCGGCTGTCCGCGGCGGTGCAGGAGACTGCCTCGCCCTACCGGCGGCCGAAACTGAAGATCACCGACGTGAAGTCGGCGTATGTTCGGGGTTTCCACGTGCGCATCTACACCGACCAGGGTCTGACGGGCGATGGAGAAGGGGTGGACGCGATCGGCGGCGCGGGACCCATCGTTGCGGGATTCCGTTTCTTCCTCCTCAACCAGGATCCCTTGAATGTGGAAGCCATATGGGAGCGCATCCGAACGGGCGGCGTCTTCGCCGGCGCCCAGGCCGGGCAGTTCGTCGCAGCGCTCACCGCCGTGGAAATCGCGCTCTGGGACCTGGCCGGTAAAGCACTCGGCCTGCCCATATACCAACTCCTGGGCGGCAAGATGCGAGACCGTATCCGCGTTTACATCGACTCCGGCACCGACAGGCGCGACGATCCGCAGGCCAAGACGTTCATCGCGCAGATCGCCGACAACGGATGGACCATGGCCAAGATCGACGTGGACGACGCGCGCGACCCGTCACGGTTCGATCGAGTGAACTGGACCGCCAACAATGCCGAGATCGATCACATGATCGACCGGGTCGCGTTCATGCGGGAGTCGCTGCCCAAGGGGGTCGAGCTGGCCGCGGATATGCACGGCCGCTATGACCTCCCGACGGCCAAGCGCTTCGCCCGGGAGGTCGAGCCGTTCAAGCTGGTCTGGCTCGAAGAGCCGGTGCCTGCCGGGAACATCGATGCGATGCGCGACGTGCGCCAGTCAACTCACACGCCCATTTGCTGCGGCGAGAACCTTTACCTGCGGTGGGGCTTCCGGGAACTCCTCGAGAAACAGGCGGTGGACATCATCATGCCCGACGTGCACAAATGCGGCGGCCTGGCGGAGTCGAAAAAGATCGCGGACCTGGCTCACACCTACTATGTCCCCATTGCGCCGCACTGCCAGGCGTCGCCCATAGGAACGATGGCCGCGTGCCACGCCATGGCGACGGTGCCGAACTTCCTGGTTCAGGAATGGCACTGGGGCCATCCGGCCGAGCGCACCGCGCATTGGAAGCAGTACGTCCAGGAGGGCGACATCATTCAGAAAGGGTATATCACGGTGCCGGAGCGTCCGGGAATCGGCCTCACCATAAACGACGAGGCGCTTAAAACGATGGTGCGGCCGGGGAGCACGTGGTTCAGCGCATGATGCCAGGCGCGCCCAGGTACACTCACACAGCCAGGAGGAGCCGATGCTACAAGCGAATCGCAGGACCTTCTTTAAGAGCGGGCTGCTGTCGATTGCGGGCATGGCGGGACTGCCATCCCTTTCCGCCGCGGTGGAGGCCGCCGGCGCTCCCTACAGCCGGCCCAAGCTGAAGATCACGGAAATCCGCACGGCCGAAGTGCGCGTGCACGGCTACCAGGTGCACGTTCGGGTGTATACGGATCAGGGCGTCGTCGGGCAGGGCGAAACCACCGACGCCTCGGCCGGCAACGTGCCGCTGATTCGATCCTTCTCGCGCTTCCTCATCGGCCAGGACCCGCTCAACATCGAGGCCGCGTTCGAACGCATCCGCACGGCGGGCGTCTTCGCGGGCGCGCAGGCGGGCCAGTATGTGACGGCGCTGTCGGGCGTCGAAATCGCACTTTGGGACATCGCGGGAAAAGCGCTCGGCCTGCCGGTGTACCAGTTGCTAGGCGGAAGGGTTCGCGATCGCGTGCGCGTCTACTGCGACTCAGGCGCGCGCGAGATGATTCCCGGCGACGAGGGCTCCAAGGCGCGCATACGCCAGATCCAGGACATGGGCTTCACGGCCGCCAAGATCGACATCGACGATGCACAGGACCCCGCGCGGTTTGACCGCGTCAACTGGACGGCCTCGAACGGTGAGATCGATCACATGATCGGGAAGGTGGCGTTCACCAGGGAACTGTATCCCAAGGATTTCGACCTTGCCGTGGACATGCACGCGCGTTACGACGCGGGCACGGGGAAGCGGGTCGCCAAGGAGATGGAACCCTTCAAGTTGATGTGGCTCGAGGAACCGGTTCCGGCGGAGAACATCGACGCCATGCGCGACGTGCGTGCCTCCACCTCCACGCCGATCGCCTGCGGCGAGAACGTCTACCTGCGCTGGGGCTTCCGCGAGCTCCTGGAGAAGCGCGCCGTCGATGTCATCGAGCCCGATTTCCAGAAATGTGGCGGCCTGCTCGAAGCGCGCAAGATCGCCGACATGGCGCACACGTATTACGTGCCCGTAGCGCCGCACGGGGTCACCTCGCCCATTGGCATGATGGCCACTGCGCAGGTGTGCGCCGCCATCCCGAATTTCCTGGTGCAGGAATGGCACTGGATCGATTCGCTCGACCTGTGGCGCAACTGGGTGAAGGAAGGCGAGATCATTGAGAAGGGCTTCATCGCTCTGCCGGAGCGGCCCGGTATCGGCGTCGAGATGAATGAAGACGTGGCGCGCAAGGCGCAGGTGCCGGGTACGCCCTGGTTCGAACCTATGAGGAGGGGATGACCATGCGACTAGCGGGTTTCTGCATTGCGACGCTGTGCGCGGCTTCGGCGTTTGCGCAGCCCGGAATCCTGACGCCCGAGCTGCTGATTCAGTACACACCCGACTGGAAAGGCGAGCGTTTCGCGGACGGACGTCCGAAGGTCCCGGACGGCATCCTGCAGCGCATGAAATCGGTGACGCTCGAGGAGGCGTGGGCCGAACTGCGGGCCGCCGGATTCAATCACCAGTACGAGGACGGCTGGTATTGCATACATCCGGAGAAGGTGCTGGTGGGCCGCGCTCTCACGGCGCAGTGGCTGCCCGGCCGGCCGGACATCCACAAGGTCATCGAGGAGCAAGGGAAGAAGGACGGACGCATCGGAGGGCAGAACGCCTGGCCCGTCGATATGCTACAGCCCGCCGATGTCTATGTGTGCGACCACTTCGGCCTGAAACAGGACGGACCCTCGATTGGCGACAACGTGGGCAACGCAATTTACGCCAAAACGCACAATGGAATCGTTTACAACGGTGCTGTTCGCGACATCGACGGCCTGAAGGAACTGGAGGATTTCACGTCCTTCGTCCGTTCTTACGATCCCTCGCACCACTTCAGCAACCTCGGCCCGCGGCTGAATTCCACCATGATCGGCATCAACATCCCGATTCGAATCGGCAAGGCCACGGTGATGCCCGGCGACGTGGTGCTGGGCCGCGACGGCGGCGTGATCTTCATACCTCCGCAACTGGCCGAACAGGTGGTGCAGTATTCGGAGATCACCCACCTCCGCGACCTGTTCGGCCATCAGCGCCTGCGCGAGGGCAAATACACGGCGGGCCAGATCGATACCACTTGGTCCGCGCCCATCGAGGCGGATTTTACCGGCTGGCTGCGGGAGCACATTGACAGGTTGCCGGTGCCGAGAGAGCAGGTGGAGGAGATCCTCAAGCGTCGCAAGAACTGAGGAGCCCAAGGATCTCCAGAGCGCCCACGGGAAGATCGCGTGTTCGGCCTCCTGCTGCCGTCGCTGGCTCGATTCCGGTTTCACCGGGTGGAACAGGCCCATGGCGCTGAGGAGGAGGCCCGGAGTTCCTCCCGCGTGAAGTGTTCGGGTTCGAAGAGGCCCTCGACCGCGAGCCCGTATATGGTGCCCAAAGCCGCGGTGCTGAGCGTCTCGGGCCGGAACCGGCGCTCCGGCGAAGGATCTGCTTTCGCCGGCCGTGGCTCGGTCTGCCCGTCGATCGACCTCGATCTATTGCTGGAGCGAGACGACAGTCACCGACTTCGGCTCGACAGTCAACAACAGCTTGCTGCCTTGAACCTTCACGGAAGCGGATTTCGGCACGACGGTGTTGGGCGCCGCGAGACTGTTGACGCTGTCGACCTTGGGCGCCGTCAACGTCTCTCCCGCCGCCGATTTGATGTCGATGCCGGCCAGATCCGCCTCTATCCCGGCAGGCTCTTCCGGATCGACGTTCGTGATCGCCAGCCACAGCTTGCCGGACGCATCCTTCGCGGCGATCGCGTCCAGACGCGGCAAGCTGATGTTGCCGTTCGTATACGTGCCCGCGTCGAAAGTGACGGGCACAAAAGTCGCATCCTGGAACGGTACGTACATTTTGAAGACGTGGTAGGTCGGGGTGAGAACCATCTTCTCCTTGTCCGTGACGATCATGGCCTGCAGCACGTTCACCATCTGAGCGATGTTGGCCATGCGTACGCGGCCGGCATGGCGGGCGAAGATGTTCAGGTTCAGCGAGGCGAGAATGGCATCCCGCATGCTGTTCTGCTGGACGAGGAAACCAGGGTTCGAGCCGGGCAATGGCGCGTACCACGCGCCCCATTCATCAACCACCAGCGCGACTTTCTTCTCCGGGTCATACTTGTCCATGACCGCCGACTGCTTCGTCACCAGGTCTTCCATCTCCAGCGTGGATTTGAGGATGCGGCTGTACTCGGCTGTACCGAACCCCACCGACGCATAGGATGGCGGCCACTTCACTACCGTGTAGGAGTGCATCGAAAGGCCGTTGATATCCCAGCTCCACTCGCGATTCCGATACGCCTTCATGATGGTCTCGGTCCAGTCGGTATTGGCGTCGCCCGGGCCGACTGCGATCTTGAGCATCTGCTGCTGGCCTTCCTGGGCCGGAGTGTAGTTCCTGACGAAGCGGCTGTAGATCTTGAGCTGGCTCAGATAGTAATCGGCGGTCATGTTCCCGCCGCAGGCCCAGCTTTCGTTGCCGATGCCCAGATAGGCGACCTTATACGGACCGGGATGGCCGTTTGCGGCGCGCTCCTTGGCCAAGGCGGTGGGCTGCGCGGCGGTCAAGTATTCCAGCCAGTCCGCCGCCTCCTTGGGAGTGCCGGACCCGACATTGACGGAGAGGTATGCCTCGCTGCCGATCTGGGTGACGAAATCCATGAATTCGTGCGTCCCGAAGGTGTTCGGCTCGATCACGCCGCCCCAGTCGGGATTGAGCCTTGCGGCACGCTTGCCGGCGGGCCCGATGCCGTTGCGCCAGTGGTAATTGTCCGCAAAGCATCCGCCAGGCCAGCGGACGTTCGGTACCTTGAGCGCTCGAAGCGCGGCAACCACGTCGTTGCGGATGCCGCGCGTATTCGGGATTGTGGACTCCGGACCGACCCACACACCCTCATAAATGCCGTGGCCGAGATGCTCGGCGAACTGGCCGAAGATATTGCGGTCGATCTTCGCCCCGGGTTTTGAGACATCAACCGATAATTGAACCTTCTCCGCTGCCACGGCGGGAACCGCCGGAGCAGCAGCAATAAGAACGGAACAGACGAGAAGTGCACGCATTTGGCATAGCCTCCTTTTCAGACAACCCGGACAGCGGCTACTTCATGTAGCCTTTCTCCCTGTAATAACGGGCGGCGCCTGGATGCAGGGGAACCTCGTATCCGTTCCACACGGCTGCTGCACTGGCGGCATAAGGATGCAGTTACCTGTGAGCGCTTTCATGGGCTCAGGAAGCTCTTAGAGTACCAGATCGTCTACCACCCGAACCGGCGCTTCAGCGCCACTTTTAGGCCGTCTCCAGTTTGACTCGAACGCCGCGTCACGATAGAGGGACTTGAAGAAATCGCTGGGCAAGCTGAAGCATACCCCACGTGGGGCCGCAAACCGTTGATGCGCCGTGTAGGACATGCTTCAGCTTGTCCCTTCCGCGGCGGTGGTGCGATTTCTGCAAGTCCCTCGAAGACTCGCTGCTGTGATTTCTGCAAGCGCGTGCATAGTCACCTGGAGTTCGCCGTGTTCTGGAAAGCCGCGGAGGCCCCGAAGTACTAACCCACAAGGAGATCACGACTCTTGGAGAATATCGAAGAGACGATGATGGCTTTGGTGGGAAGAAATCGATTTTTTCGATGTATTATCGTGTCATGGACACCACCCTCGACGAATGGGAGATCTTGCATGCCGTGGTACAGCTGGGTGGCTTTGCGCCCGCGGCGGAACAACTGGCCCGCTCTCAATCCACCATCAGCTACGCGGTCGCCCGGCTGCAGCAGCGACTCGGGGTCAAACTATTTGAGCTCAGAGGCAGGAAAGCGCACCTGACCGAGGTCGGGCGTGTTCTGCTCGCGGACGCTGAGCCCCACCTGGCCGGCTTTCACCAGTTGGAGCAGCGAGCACGTTCACTTGCTTCGGGTGGCGAGTCGGAGGTCCGATTGTCGGTGGACAGCATCTTTCCCAACCACCGGCTGTTTGCCGCTCTCGCGGAATTCGCCCGGCAGTTCCCCCATGTCCGGCAGAAACTTCGTCAATGCACCTTCCTGTCCGCGGATTCCGAGTTCTCCGCCCACAATACGCAGCTCTGCGTGACAGGCTTGATGTCGCGCGAGTTGTTCGTCAAGCCAATCCTGGAGATCGGCATGCTTGCAGTCGCTCGGCACGACCACCCGCTACACGCGCTCAGGAAGAAGGTGGCAGCAATCGACCTGATGCAGTACATGCTGGTAATCATCGAGGGAGGCACCGTAGGCGCGACCAAACGCCAGCCTCGCAATCCCGCTCAACGCTTTCTTGCGGTCAGCACGATCGAGGCCGCAATCGACGCGGTTCGCAGCGGGCTCTGTTTTGGGTGGCTGCCGAGGTATCGCATTCAGCCCTGTTTGGAGGACGGAGAGTTACTGCCTCTGCGCATGATGGTGGGCCAGACCAGAGAAGTTCGACTCAGCGTCGTATGCAAGGACTCGAGCTCCAGCAACCGCGAGTTGAACGCCCTCGCGGACCTTCTGGGCGTGAATCGCGGTGTGGAAGTGATGTGAACTTGCATCGCAGGCGGGTGGGGTTAAACATCGATGGACCCGATTGGAATCGTGCGACTTGTTTGGCTTGTGCCCTAGAGCGCCGCTCTGTATAGTGGACTCTCATCGGATGGGCATGACAGGAGATCCGGGTCCCGAGCGGGCGCAGTGCCGTTTCTGTCGCGTTTGCGGGCGTCGTGCCCAGGTTCACAGTTTGGAGGCATCGTACCGTGCATTCGAAAGCCAGGAAGTCCCTCTCCGGGACGCCGGCACCGCTGCTGGCGCTCCTTCTTCTTTCCTCCTTCTCGTTCGCTCAGACCCGACAGGTCAATGCGACGATCGATGCGTCGAAGACCAGCGCCCCGATCTCGCCGTACCTGTACGGGCAGTTTCTGGAGCACATCGGGGGGATCGTCAACAACGGCATTTGGGCTGAGATGTTGGACGACCGGAAGTTCTACTATCCGATCTCCTCGCAGGCGCCCGCCGCGCCGGCGGGTCCGGCTTGGATGAGGCGCAACCCGCCGCGCCGCTGGACGCCGGTCGGCGCCGACGAGTTCGTTACGATGGATGCCAGCCGAGCTTACAGCGGCGATCACTCGCCGCGGATCGCGCTCAGCGGGACGGAAGCGCGCGGAATCCTACAGGCCGGTTTGGCGGTGCGCAAGGGGAAAGCGTACACGGGCCGCGTGGTTCTGGCGGGTACCGCTGGAACGACGGTAAAAGTGAATCTGGTGTGGGGTAAGGCGGACGGCGACCGGCAGGCCGTCGTCATCGACAACGTCGCACCCGACTACCAGAAGTTTCCGCTTCGTTTCCAGGCACAGGCCGACACGGACGATGCGCGGCTCGAGATTGTGGCGACTGGCCCGAGCGCGCTCCACATTGGAGCCGTCTCGCTGATGCCGGCCGACAACGTGGAGGGCTTCCGCGCGGAGGTGATCGCGGCGCTGAAGCAGCTGCGTTCGGGCGTTTACCGCTGGCCCGGCGGGAACTTCGTCTCGGGGCACGAGTGGCGCAACGCGGTGGGCGATATCGACAAGCGCCCGCCGATCATGGATCCCGTGTGGCACGCCGTGCAGCCGAACGACGTAGGCACGGACGAGTTCATGACGCTGTGCCGGTTATTGGATGTGGACGCCTACATCACGGTCAACGCCGGCTTCGGCGACGCTTTCTCGGCGGCGCAACTGGTGGAGTACGTCAATGGCGCGGAGACGACGCCGATGGGCCGCTGGCGCGCGGCCAACGGTCATCCGCAGCCGTACAACGTCAAGCTTTGGGGCGTGGGCAACGAACCCTGGGGCGACTGGCAACTGGGCCACACTTCCGTCGAGCAGTTTGAGCTGAAACACGACCTGTTCGCCAAGGCCATGCTCAAGGTCGATCCGACGATCAAGCTGATTGCCGGCGGAGCCATGCCGGACGCCATGGCGGGCTCCAAGCAGGCCAAGCGCATCAACGGCCAGATCGTGCCGGACTATCTCTCCGTGGCTGATTGGAGCGGCCACATGCTGGCCCACTGCCTGGACAACATCGATATGCTCAGCGAGCACTTCTACTCGTCCGGCAACCAGCGCCTGGACCTCAAGACCGGGGAGAAGGTCCCGACCGGGCCGCAGCCGCTGGTTGAGTGGGAGCGCGCCCCCGCCACTCAAGTACGCGTGAAATACGAGCACTACCAGGAGTACCTGAAGCGCATCCCCGGGCTAAGAGCAAAGCCGGTGCCGATCAGTCTGGACGAATGGGCCTATATGGGCGCACCCCCGAACTCCTACAAGGTGGTTCCGGCCTACGCCTGGGCATTCCACGAGATGTTCCGGCACTCGGATCTGTACCAACTGGGCGCTTTCACGTTCGCAACGGCGATGATCAGCGAAGACCGAACCGGCGCCGTTTTGAACCCGACTGGTCTCATGTTCAAGATGTATCGCGACCACTTCGGCACCCTGCCCGTGGAGGTATCGGGAGATTCGCCGCAACCGAAGCCGCTATATCCCGCCGGTGGCGATCAGCCAGCCGTCAATCCGGGCAGCGACACGTTTCCTATGGATGTGAGCGCCGCGCTGAGCGGCGACCGCAAGACGCTCACGCTCGCGGTACTGAATCCTTCGGATTCCGAGCAGCATTTGAAACTTTCGATCAACGGCGTCAAGCCGGCCAGCCAGGGACATCTCTGGCGGATGGCGCCGAAGAGTGTTGACGCCACGATCACGGTCGGACAGAAGCCGGGAGTCGAAGTGGAGGAGCAGGCACTCGGAGCCCTGCCGGATGCGATGGATGTTCCGCCCTTCAGCATCGGTATTTACTCCTACGCGCTGCAGTAGAGGAGCCAAATGACAATTGCAGAATCGTCTCATGTTTTGACTCTGGTGATGGCCGCCGTTTTGGGGCCGGGGCTGGTGGCACAAGTGCAGACCGAGGTGCCTCCTGTCGTGCCGGGCGCCAAGCCGGTAACGGTGGAGCGCATCAAGGTTCACGGCACTGCTCTGGAAGGCAACCTGGAAGGCGATGCCGTGGACCGCGACGTCATCGTCTTCCTGCCGCCCGGTTATGCCACGGAGAAGAGCCGGCGGTTACCCGGTGGTCTATGCCCTGCACGGATATTCGATAGGCGCCGAGCAGTGGTCGAAGGAAATCCATGTCCCGCAGACCATCGAGGGCGCCTTCGCTCAGGGAGCCCAGGACATGATCGTGGTGCTGCCCGACTCGAAGACGGTGCACAACGGATCGATGTATTCCAGTTCGGCGACCACAGGCGACTTCGAGCAGTTCATCGCGCACGACCTGGTCGGCTACATAGACGCTCACTACCGCACCATTGCCAGGCGGACGAGCCGGGGACTGGTCGGCCACTCGATGGGCGGCTATGGCGCCAGCCGTATCGGAATGAAGCATTCGGATGTCTTCGGCAGCCTGTACATCATGAGCCCGTGCTGTCTGGCGCCCATGGGAGCCAGGCCCGCCGATCCAGCCGCTGAAAAAGCCCTGCAGGCAGTGAAGACGCCCGCGGATTCGGCCAGCCTGCCTTGGGGCCTCCGCGCCCAGCTTGCGTCGGCCGCCGCGTGGTCACCCGATCCGAAGAACCCGCCGCTCTTTCTCGATCTGCCGACAAAGAACGGCGTGGCAGACCCGGAGGTGGTCGCGAAGTGGGCGGCGAACGCTCCATTGGCCTTCGTCGACCAGTACATCGGCAACTTGCGGCAGTATAGGGCGATTGCCATCGATGTGGGCGACCAGGACGGATTACGGACCGGCGCGGGCAAGCTGCACGAAGTTCTCGACGCTTACGGGATCGCCAACACCTTCGAGATCTATCCGGGCACACACACCAGCGCGGTCGCCGACCGCTTCCAGAACCATGTCTTGCCCTTCTTCAGCAAGAATCTGTGCTCTGGCAAGGGTTGCATGTGAGCGGTGGCGCGGCCCGGATTGCGGTACCCGGGCCCTGGCAAGAGTCGCCGGCGAGCCGTGGCGCGCCCAAGTGGGCGGCATGCCTACGAGGCCCAGTTCCCGGGCCTGCGTCACGGCGAAGTCCACATGCGGGACAGGCATCGTTCGGCTTCGCCGGGTCCCTGTCCACGATCGGCAGATAGTCGCGACGGAAAGTGCCAGTAGGATGCAGATACGAGCGACAGCGTTGGCTGACGCTCCCCTGAAGCGCGCACATCGGGCAGGGCAGCCGTGCAGGCAGGTGGGTACACGGTGTATACCACGGTTGCAGTTGAGATAGCGCTCCGTCTGCAAGGAACCCAACCACCCCCCTTTTCAGGATCGGCAACGTGTGATATGTTATCTTAAACGTTAACTGAAACGGTTACAAACGGAGTTTGACCCCCCGATGGGCTTAGCCGATGTGCCGGTACCGCGATCCCAGGAAGGTCCTGGCGAGGCTCCAGGGCAGCGAGAGGAACTGGTGCGTCGCGTGGCCTCCAGCAGCACCTTTGAAAAGTCGCCGCGGCTTCGAGCTTTCTTACTCCACGCGTGCCAGTGCGCCCTCGACAACCGGCCTGAAGCGGCGACGGAACAGCAGATCGGGATTCACGTATACGATCGGCCGCCGGGCTATAACCCCAATGAGGACAATATTGTCCGCTCGCAGGCCCGGCTGCTCCGGCTGAAGCTGGAACACCATTTCGCCAACGAGGGCAAGGACGAGGCGGTCGTCATCACGATCCCGAAAGGACGGTATCTGCCGGTTTTCGAGAACCGCCTGGCGCAGTCGGCGATGCCGCCCATCGTCTTGGCCGCTCCCGTCAATATGGGGGGTCAAAACGGCCCACGCCGGCGCCTCGTATTGATTGGCGCCCTGGTTGTGGTGTCGGGCATCGCGCTGGTCTGGGTTGCGGGCCTGCTCTTCGGGTCCAAGATGTGGTCTTCTCCCGCGAGCGCTGTTTCCGGCCGACCCGCGCCCGACGCGCTGCAACCGGCTCGTGGCGACGCGGTTGCGGCCTCGCCCGTTGCCGAAGTCCGGATCGCGGCCGGGAACATGGGCGCCCCGTTTACGGACATTTGGGGGCGCCGATGGGAGTCCGACAGCTACTACGAGGGAGGCGTTTCGAGACCAGGACCGCGGGAGTTGTTTCCCCCCGTGGCTCTTCCGGGCTTGTTCAGGACCATCCGGGAATCGGCTGCCACGGAATACGGGGCACCGCTATCGCAGCGTGAGTTCAGGTACCACATCCCCATGAAGCCGGGCGTATACGAACTGAGGCTCTACTTCGCCGATCCCCTTCGGGGTGCCGACGTGGAACTCCAGGAGGACGCTCAGAACACCCGTCGCTTCGGGGTCGTCTCAAACGGGCGCCCTCTGCTGTCAGGCTTCGACCCGATCGGCGACGCCGGTGCGGCTCCGGTCGACGTTCGGGTTTTCAAGGACATCACCCCGGCTGACGACGGCTTCGTGCACCTGGAGTTTCTCCCAGGTCCCGACCGCCCGTTCGTGAGCGCGTTCGAGCTGACTCCAGGAGTTCCCGGGAAATTGAAGCCCATCCGGCTGTCGGCTCACAAGAACGGCTTCGTAGACGAAGATGGTACAGAGTGGGGCGGGGACAACTACTTCGTCAATGGGCGCACGGCGCTGTACGCCAATCCCAAAACGGGGCCGAAGGTTCCCGAGCTTTACACCAGCGAGCGGTACGGCAATTTCAGCTATGCTATTCCCGTTGCGCCGGGCAGCTACACGGTCAAGCTCCACTTCGCGGAGACGTTCTACAGCCCCCTCAATGCGATGGCCGGACTCTGTGCCGGGCCGGGCTGCAGGGTCTTCGATGTAGCCTGCAACGGCGTGGCTCTGCTGAGCGATTTCGATATCTCCCAGGCGGCTCCGGGAGGATTTCGCCCCGTGGTCCACGCGTTCCATGGCCTTCGTCCAAATGGCCAGGGCAAGCTGCTGCTGTCTTTCTCGCCGAGAGTGAATTATGCCGAGGTCAGGGGCGTAGAAGTCATCGACGAAGGGAAGTAGAGCAAGCCCCGCGAGCGTAAGCGGTTACGAGAAGCCGGCTGGCCGCCCCTCGTGTCTACCCACACCCCACCCTCAACGGCTCCAGAGCCGGATATGACAGCACCGCCGCGGCAATCCCCAAGGACGAGCTCTGGCGGCACGGTGCTTCGTCTAAGTTTCGCCGTTAAGGCACGGTGGCATTCACTCGTAACACCCCTTAACACGCCTAGTAAGAAGTGGTTAAATCCTCCTGATTCGGGGTCATACGAGCGCGAGCAGCTTCCAGTGTCGCTCGAAGAGTGTAGTCCGAGGTCGTGAAGGCTGCCTTAAACGCTCGTCCGCACTGTGCGGCCGCCAGGCGTTCGTGCGGTTGTCCCTGCGTCGCATCTTACGGCAAGGATTGAGGAGGGAGAAATGCCAGGAGTGCTTTTCAGCACACGCACGTATCACAGGCTGCGAATACCCTTGTTGCTAATGCTCGGCCTCGCTCTGCTGAGCGTCGCAGCGTATGGCCAGGAAACCGCCAGCATCGTAGGAACAGTAAGCGATCAGACGGGCGCCGCAGTCCCAAGCGCCAAGATTACGGTCACTAGCGTGGAGACCGGATTCATCCGTTCGACCACAACCAACAACACCGGCAGCTACTCCGCCCCCGGACTGCCCATCGGACACTACAAGGTCCGGGCGGAGGCGCCGGGCTTCAAAGCGTACGAGCAGACCGGCATCACGCTGAATGTGGATGCCACCGTCCGGGTGGATGTGCCGCTCCAGGTCGGCAACATATCGGAGAGCATCACGGTCGAAGCAAACGCCGTTCAGGTCCAGGCGGATACGAACGAAGTCAGCCAGACCGTTACCGATACCCAGGTTTCGGAGCTCGCCACAAACGGGCGCAACGTCATCCAGCTTACGACGTTGGTGCCTGGCGCCTCAGCCTCCATCCCGGATTTTGACTCCCCGATGGCTCAGAATCAGAACCGGAGCGTATACTTCAACGGCCAGCGACAGGATCATAACAACTGGATCATCGATGGCGGAGAAGCCTACGACCGTGGCGGCGGCGGCATTCTGATCGTTTCCCCGTCCCAGGATGCGCTCCAGGAATTCAAGGTGATCACCAGCAACTACTCAGCCGACCTGGGTCAGTCATCCGGCGGCATGATTACCATGTCTCTCAAGAGCGGAACGCAACAGTACCACGGCGGCGCCTGGGAGTACCTGCGCAACACGGCGCTCGATGCGAACAACTTCTTTAACAACGCGGCCGGCCATCCAAGAGCGAAACTCAACTACAACATGTTCGGGTTCAACCTGGGCGGGCCGGTTCCGCTCACCCGCAAGAAGACCTTCTTCTTCTATAACATGGAGTGGCGCAGGCTGGCCCAGGGAAGCGTGATCAACGCGGCCGCGGTTTCCGATGCGGTGCGGACCGGGGACTTCGGCTCCACGTCGATCCATGTACCGCAGACCACGGATCCGAATGCAATCGCGAAGTTCGCTCAGTACGGGCTCAGCCCCGGCCAAGCGTTCACCAACAACAAGATTCCGGCCGGCCTGATCGACCCCAACGTGTCGCTGCTGTTGCAGGCTGGGGCCTTCCCTGCGGCCAACGCCGGTGGCAATTTTCTCGCATCGGCGCCGAACGGCACGATGTACCGCGAGGAACTCTTCCGGGTCGACCAGGAGGTCACCAGCAAACTGTCCCTGATGGGCTCCCTGATCTACGATTCGGGCAATCAGACACAAGCCACTCCGCTGTGGAGCGGCGGCACGTATCCCACGGTAGGATCGTCGATGATCGTCCCCTCCTGGGCCGGCGTCGTACACGCCACCGCCACAATCAGCCCGACCCTGCTGAATGAGGCGGCGTTCAATTTCAACGGCAACAACATCGCCGTGGGCCTCAACGGTACCTGGCAAGAACCTTCCGGATACAATGTGCAGCAGTTGTCCACCGGCAATACCCTGAAGAGGATCCCGACCATTAATATCAAGAACCCCTACAATGCCAATTACGATTTGGGATCCTGGCCCTGGTCGAACACGTGGCGCAGCTACCAGGCGAAAGACGATCTCTCCTGGACCCACGGAGCGCACAACCTGAAGTTCGGCGCGGCTTGGATGCACACCCATAAGAACCAGCAGATCTTCGGGCAGACCCAAGGAAACTATACCTTCGACGGATCGTTCACCGGCAACTCCTTCGCTGATTTCCTGCTCGGCTACGCGCAGTCGTACAGTGAACTGTATGTGCAGGATTTCGTACACATCGCCAACGACACGTATTCGGTGTACGCCCTGGACGACTGGCACGCCACCAAACGGCTGACGCTCAACCTGGGCATCCGTTGGGAAGGCCTTCCGCACGCCTACGACGTTGGAGGGCGGTTGTCGAATTTCTATCCCAGCCTCTACAACTCCTCGCAAGCGGCGCAATTCCTGCCCAGCGGAGCCCTGAACTCGAGTGGTCCGGGATTCACCACGGTTTCCGACATTCCTCTGTCGACCGTCCCGTTCTACATGAATGGAATAGGCCTGGCTGGACGGAACGGAATTCCGAAGGGTCTGGTTCCGAACCAGTGGGCCACTTTCGCCCCGCGCATCGGGTTTGCCTACGATGTGACCGGACGCGGGAGGACCGTCGTGCGAGGTGGGTTCGGGATGTCCTACGAACGCCTCGGAGGAAACGAAGAGTACACCATGGGCCCGAACCCGCCGTTCTCCTTCCAGGCCAGTACGAACAACGTCTACTTCTCCAATCCCGCGACGAGCGCGACCAGCGGACTCTCATCGTCTTCGCCGGTCTTTCCCGCCGGATTCACGGGCCTGGCGCCGGGCTACCATATACCCACCTCGGTTCAGTACAGCTTCGGAATCCAGCAGCAGTTGCGCGAGAACACCGTTCTGGGCGTGTCTTACGTGGGTAACGAGAATTATCACCAGTCGGAAGGATTCCAGGTCAACAATGTTTCGGAGAGCGATCCGAACCGCATGGCCATTTGCGGCGCCAACTGCGGATATAGCGGGGCGGGCTACAATGCCAACCTGGACCGGCCTTATCAGGGATGGTCAGGCATTGCCCTGATGGGCTTCGGCGCAAACTCCAACTACAATTCGCTGCAGGTCAGCCTGCGGGCCACCGCGTGGAAGAACCTGACCTTCAGCGGTTCCTACACCTGGTCGCACGCCTTCGATCTTCTGGATGGCGAGCTCTTCACCAACCTCTCCAATCCTCTCAATTCCAAATTCGACTATGGTTCGGCCGGGTTCGACCGCCGTCAGATCGCGGTCTTCAGCTTTGTGTACGACTTCCCGTTCTTCAGGAACTCGGCCAGCCGGGTTACCAAGACGATGCTGGGCGGATGGACACTGTCCGGCATAGCGCTGTTCGAGTCCGGAACGCCGCAGTCCGTGGGCTCGGGCTCCGACAACCTCGGGCTAGGCGGCGGCACCGCTAACCGGGCGAACCTGGTCTCGTCGGTCAGTTATCCGGGAACTCGAAACCAGTGGTTCAGCACCTCGTCGTTCGCGGCACCGGGACCGCTGCAGTGGGGCAACGCGTCTAAGGACGCCGTGGTGACCCCGGGACGCAACAACTGGAACATGTCGCTGTTCAAATCATTCCAATTCGGGGAGAGTGCCCGGTTCGAACTCCGGGGTGAGAGCTTCAACACCTTCAACCACACCCAGTTCAACAATCTGAATACGACGTTTGGCAGCAGCAACTTCGGCATGCTGACTAACACCTACGATCCTCGTACGATCCAGGTCGCGGCGAAGTTTATGTTCTGACCTAGTCCCACAGAGGTCAGGAGCTATCCCTGGCGCGCGGTAACGGCCCCAATCCGCGCGCCAGGGGATTTGTGGAGGCCGACGGAGCCAAGTACCTGCGGTGGCCGAAAGGAGTGGCGGCCACTACAACGGCGTGCAGGCGAACCGGCGTGTCGGACGCACAACGTGATTTTGCAGCTTCGCTTCACCCTACCCTGAGGGCTCGCCCGCCCGCGTAAGCGGGCGGGCTCTTCTTTCCCGCTGTTGGTTGAACGGATACGAAAGGAGAGCATGCCATTAACAAGAGGTCTCGCTTATAAGGACTTCGGCTTGGCGCAGAATCCCTCTCCCGAAGTGGCCGAACCTATCGCATTCGGCGGTACCGGCAGCAAGAACCCACTCAACTTGGGCTGCTATGACGCCGATCAGAACGCAGTTGAAGTGAGCGACGGTACTTAAGTCCGCCGACATCCGGGGTCACAATACCTTTGAGGGCACGAAAGCCGTCGAGCCTTCCACGGCCCCCGCGACCGGCACCGGGACGCAACTGGTCTACGCGTTTGCTCCGGCTTCCGTGACGCGTCTGGAGTTTACGGCCGCGTAAACCTCACGCGCACTTCTTCTCCCGAGTATGCCGCCACGCGGGCCTCTGGAGACTCGTCGACTCCGCCGCCGTGCCGCTCTTCAACGAGCACGATCCGGAAGGTACGATTCTTTAGCATGCCTTCATAGGCGCCGGCGCGCTTCCCGATCGTGAGCGTTTTCGAAGCGTCGTTCCAGTGGAAGGGGATAGTCGTGTGGACGCCGCGCTCATAGTCGTAAGAATCGCCGGCGTCCTCGTACAGGACGAACGAGCCGTTGGCGCCGGGATAAACGCGCACTTCTAGCGGATCCGCCGGTTTCTGATCCACGAACTCCACGGCCGGCCCGAGCGGAAGGATTGCGCCTGCGGGCACGTAGAGCGGCATGATTCCGATTGGCGCGGGAGCATCGATGCGGCGGCCTGCCGTTTCGCGCTTGCCGGTCCAGAAGTCATACCAGGCTGCTTTACCCGGCAGATACACGCTACGGGACGTGGCTTCGGGCTGGGTCACCGGACTGACCATCACGGCCGGGCCGAACAGATACTGGTCGGCGATGGTGAGTGCGTCGCGATCGCTTGCGAAGTCCATCACCAGCGGGCGCAGCATCGAACCGCCGTTGTGGGTCACCTGCCAGGAGACCGAGTAGATGTAAGGCAGCAGCCGGTAGCGCAGCCGTTCGAACGTCTCCAGGGTCTTCTGGGTGGGCTCGTCGAATTGCCAGAACTCCTTGCCCGCGCCGGTGCCGTGGACCCGGAACATGGGCGTGAACGCGCCGAACTGGAACCAGCGGACGAACAGTTCCCGATATTTCGGGTCCTTCGGATCCCCGCCGAAGAAGCCGCCGATATCGGTGTTCCAGTACGGGATGCCGCTCAAGGAGAAGTTGAGGCCCGCGGGAATCTGCTTGCGGAACACGTCCCAGGTGCCCTTGATGTCGCCAGACCATGAGATGGCCGCATTGCGCTGCTGTCCGGCGTAGGCGGAGCGGGTAAGGATGATGACTCGCTTCCTGTCCGTCTGGGCGCGCTGGCCCTGGTAGATCCCGGTGGTGGTCATCAGCGGGAACGCGTTGAACACCGTTGCGCCGGGGCCCTCGGCGGTTGGAAGCGAGCGATACTCGCCCCAGTGCCCGCCGATCTCCGGCTCGGTTGCGTCGAGCCACCAACCGTCCATCCCCAAGGTGCCGAGGCGCTCCTGGATCTGCCTCCAGTAGATGCGGCGACCCTCGGCGTTGAAAGCGTCGTACCACTTGCCCTCCCCCTTCGGATAGACATTCGGAACCACGGGCGGGTAGAGCGCGCCGGCGGCCTCCAGTTCCTTCCTGTTGGCCGTACCGAGATCGAAGCGCGCCCACACTGAGATCAGGATGTGCGCGTTCATTTTGTGGATTGAGTCGACCATCCCTCTCGGATCCGGATAGCGCTCGGGATCGAATTCGTGCGAACCCCAGCCGCCGGGCTTCCAGTACTGCCAATCCTGCACGATCCCATCGAGGGGCATGTGACTCTCGCGATATCGCGAGACGATTCCGAGCATTTCGGCCTGGGTCGAGTAACGTTCTTTGCATTGCCAGAAGCCCCAGACCCACTTGGCCATCAGCGGCGCCGGGCCGGTGAGCTGGCGGTAGGCGGCGATCACATCGTCCGCTTTGGGGCCGTAGAGGAAGTAGTAATCGATAGCTTTGCCGGTCTCGGAGATCCAGCGCAGCACGCCTTCCTTGCCTTTGACGCCGACCTCGACATCCGTGATCGCCGGATTGTCCCACAGCAGGCCGTAACCCCGGCTGGAAACCAGCATCGGGATGCCAATTTCCATGTTCTTCTGCTGCAAGTGGACCGAGGTCCCGCGATAGCTCATGTGCCCGTCCTGGTGCTGGCCCAGGCCGTAGATCTGCTCGCCCGGCTGCAGGGCGAAGCTGTTGCCGACCGTGGATTCGCGGGTGCCCGTTTCTTCCACGATCGCGTTGCCGCCGAGATCGGCGAAGGAAACCAGGCCCGTGCGCTTGTCGATGCTGGCCCGTAGCGCGGCCGTTGAAAGCCGGATGGTGGTGGGCGTCTCCTCGATCTGGAAGGGCACCGCGCCTGGAGCGGAGACCACGCTCAGACTGCGGATGGAAGGAAGTTCCGCGCCGGGAGCGTAGGTGACGCGCACAACCCGGTCGGACCGGACCTCGAGCCGCAGCACGCCGGTATCGAAGCGCACCAGTGTACCGTGCGCCTGTTTCTCCACGGTGGGAGGCGCCGCTGCCGTAATCGAAGCACCGAGCGCGGCAACGGCAAGACTGAGGACAAAACGATGCGTCTGCATATTGACCTATGTCCGGCGGACCTGGCAATAGACTGTGTAGGCCTGATCCGTGATGCTATTCAGCGGCACGAACCGAAGATTGGGGTTCTGATTCACGGTGCGGTATCCGCCCAACCAGCTCGCCCACTCGCGCTCATTGTCGGGAACCAGGAGGGTTGACGGCTGCCCGGAGTCTCCGGTCAAAGTCACCTCGCCGTTGGTGAGCGCGGCCAGAACCACGGGTCCGTCGAGGAATGCCATTGTATCGGGGCGGTCGGGCAGCGGACTGGCGGAGAGGCCCTTCGGGAAAACGACCCGGAGTTGATCGTGGTGCCAGACGCGCTTCAGGGAAAGGAAGCCCGAAGAGGAAGCTTCCGTATCCTGCTCCTGCTGGTTGACGCGCACGGCGGCGCGGGAACGAAGCCAAGTTGGAACCCGAAGCCGGAGCGAGAACTCGGCAGGTTGGTCGGCATCAACACGGATCTCGATGGCCCAGTGGTCCGGACGGTTGTCAGGATCGCGCTCAAGGTCGACTCGATGATCGTCCGCCTCCCGGAGCATGGTCTGGGAGATGCGAACCGGCGTCCCGTGGCAAGACCAGGCGGCTTCGGAAGGAATGTACTGGGCGATCAGGATGTCGCCGTCATTGGCGTAGTAGATGTAACGATCGTGACGGCTGTGAGCCTGCACCAGCGAACCGTGGCAGCACCAGAAGTCGTCCGTGGGCGTGCCCCAGGTCTTTTTCGATCCGGCGGCGAGAGGCAGAAAGTACGTGACCATTCCGGTTTGCGGGTGCTGTTGGGCCAGGATTCCGTTGTGCAGGTTGCGCTCGATGTAGTCGGCGTACTGTGCATCTCCGGTCCAGCGGAAGAGATAGTCCGCCAACCGGATCATGTTGTACACCACGCAATGTTCCTGGTTCTTGTCTCCCAGGCGGGCCGAGAGCTTTCCGGGCGGAGTCCAGATCTCGCCGCTGGTCTGGCCGCCCGTGGCGTAAGCGCCCCGCGTGGTCACCGCGCATTTCCAGTAGGCCAGCGCCGCGTCGCGCCACTTGGATTCGCCGGTCACCTCATACGCCCGCGCCATTCCCTGCGCTTCCGGGATGGTTGTGTTGGCGTGCTTGTTGGTGAGCGCATCTTTGCCTTCGAGCAGACGATCGAACAACCGCGGCCGGTAGTAGCGGTCCATCAGCTCGCGGTATAGGCTCTTGCCGGTGGCGCCGTACAGATCGGCCCACACCTCGAGCATTCCGCCGGTCTCGACATCGAGGATGTCGTTGAACTGCTCCCGGGAGAACTGCCCGCTCCACTCGTGGAACCAAAGCGCGAAACTCTCCGCGACCGCCAGGGCCTGTTTGTTTCCCGCAACCTTCGAGGCGTCCACCAGACCCATGAAGGTCTTGTGGATGGTGTAGTGGGGGGCCCAGACCGGTTTCTTCCGCGCCACCCAATAGAGGTACTTCTCTGGAACGGATGCCGCCCAACGGCCGCCATTCTCCTTCTGAACTCGGGCGAGCTCGGAGACGATGCGCGCGAGCTTGCCGCCGATTTCCGCGTCCGGGTTGGATGCTGAGATGTAGGCAGCCGCCGAAAGCCAGTGGCCGAGAAAGTGCCCTCGCAACTCGCAGGTGGGCGACTCCCAACCCCAGTGGATGTCCTCGCCGCGCTCTCGAGCGGTCTTCCCGGTCATGCGCAGAATCGGATTCCAGAGACCCGCTTCGAGGTAGAAGTTCTGAAGCAGGTTTTCGTCCTTGAGGCTAGCGACGTAGTCTCGATTCAGCCTGGCGCGGTCCTGAAAGGCACCGGGCAGGAGTTTCACCTGTCCGATCGGAAGCGGCTGGAGCTGAGGGGAGAAACCGGACGCGGCGCCGGCCTGGGGCTGAAAAGCGATGACTGAAGCGGTTACTGGAACCGAGGCTAGAAAGTTCCGGCGGGAGGTCATAGGGTGCAGGTTAGCACATGGCTTGGCCCGGCTTTTGACCGGCAGCCCGGGGCCACGACCTGATGGCAGGGATGGCGTTCGTTTTGACTGGGGACCGGCGGCGGACCGATAGACTTATCCGCGGGGGGGCCGGTGCGTGGATTCTCGGGTAACCAGACACGGCTCCAGGATGATGCTCCTAGGTTGGGGAGGTGTCTTGGCTCCAAGTATCGACAGGAGCAACTTCCCGGCTCGTTCCCCGATGGCCCCGCTCTGTTGATCGATGCTCGAAAGAGGCACCCGCAGAGACTTGTCGAAATGAAGGTTGCCGCATCCAATCACGGCAATGTCTTGCGGAACGCGCAGCCCGGCCTCGATGATTGCGTCGATCGCCCCTATGGCAATGGGATCGTTGTAGCAGAAGACGCCGTCGGGTGGCGAATTGAGCGCGAGGAGCGTCTTCATTGCCTCGTGGCCACTGCTCCAGCTATCCGCGTCGGCGGAGCGCCCGGTGACGACATAGCCCTGGAGCGGAATCATACCGTGTTTCGAAAGAACCTGGTTGTAGCCTTCGAGCCGGCCAATGGCAGTGCTGGTTGCCGGGCCCCGTATGTGGGCGATCCTCTCGCAGCCGACCTCGGCCAGGTGCTGGGTCGCCATGCGGCCAACTTTGACGTCGTCAACGCCGACGAAATTCGCCGGGACGCCGACAAAGGCCCGGTCGATCAGGATGTACGGCACCCTCTGTTCCTCGATGCGACGAAGAGATTCCACCGTCCACTGCGTCGACGCAATTACAAGCGCGTCGAGCCGGCAACCCAAGAGCCTTCTTATCTCTTGACGCTCGAGTTCAGGATCTTCTTGAGAGGACGAAATCAGAAGGCTGTAGCTCCTGTGGCGGAGCGTGTTGGCCAGCCCCGTGGCTACCTCGGCAAAGAAAGGATGCACCAGATCGGGCACGATCAGGCCCGCCGTGTACGTCCTGCCGGTGACTAGGGCGCGCGCCGCGGGATTGGGCTGGTAGTTGAGTTCCTTGACCCGCCTGAGCACGCGCTGCCTGGTCTCGTCACCGATGTCGCTGTGCCCACGCAGCACCTTGGAGACCGTGACCACCGAAACGCCCAGTTCACGGGCAATGTCCTTCATCGTTACAGCCATGTGTCTCCTCTAGCCGTTGCCCTTGGACGCAAGTCGAATACACCCGATGCGGAACTACGGCTCAAAACCGATAATACGGCAGGAACGGACCCCGCGCTTGTGCGGAGACGCTGCCCGACGGTTCCGCCGGGCGAGACGCCAGTGCGCGGCCTTCGCGAACGATTCACGACAACCTTCTCGACCGCTGCCTGAGCGGGCGTTCCGAACCAGAAGGACCGGACCATGTACCCGTGCGACCCGACGCGGATGCCAGCCATCGACCGGTACCAGGCGAACGCGCGTGGGCATCCCGAATCGTGACCTGATCGGCGCAGGACGATCCAGGAGAGCGACAGCCCGCTGGCAACGGCGGCCCCGGGCAGCAGACTTGAGCAGGCACAACCGGTCTAAATGGTTAAAGTCAGCGTTCAGCCGGTGGGCTGGGACGCCGCGGTGAAGTGGACGCGCGGCGCCGGCGGGTTAGAGATCGAACTCCCCGCCCGGAAGACGGGCGAATACGCTTGGGTGTTCCGGATCGCGCGCCGATCTTCAGCCGGCGGGTTGCGGCGCGGGCGTGAGCCTGACGCCCAAGGCACAGGGACTCGGTAGAAGGTTCGCGATATCGATGATGAGGTTGTTGCCCTTCTGTTCCCAAGTGCAGTTGGCGCCGGTTCCCAGAACGCTCCACGGCGGCGCCGATGACGGTGCGATGAAACGTCCTTCGGTTCACGTGCTGTGCCGCCCGCCAGGATGAGTGATTACACAGTCTCCCAGATCTCAAGCCGGCGGGAATGGAACGCCGCTTGATCGGCCAGAAATGCGATCTCCTCGGCACTGTACCGGTCGGTTCCGCGGAACGCCTGAATCTCCTGCGCGGTGGCCACTTCCGGTGTGTACATCCACAGCCAGCGGCGGTAGTTGCCGGCAGACGTTTCGGCCGGGAAGACACGGGCGGTCCAGAGGCTATGCTCGGCACCATCGTGCGCGTCCGGCCATACGTCGTCGTCCGCCATCCCGACAGCCTCGATCCAATCCGCCATCGGCCGCCCGCAGAAGCGGGAATCGTGCTTGAAAGTGTCGGCGATGCCATAGCAGCGTACGAACCAGACGTCCGCTCCGCCGCGGCTGCGGCCGCGGAGCACCTCCAGGCAAGCGCCGAGCGGCAGCGACAGGGGCGTGTCCACATCCACGCCCACCAGGACGTTCTGCCCGGCCAATTGCAGATCTGCCGAGATACGGCAGCCTTCGACCCACGCGTCGCGAGCGTCTATGCGGGCCGCAGGGGCGACGCAGTTGTTCACTGACAGAACACTTGCCGCCCCGTCTCCTGCCAGCGCCTGCCCGCTCTCGATCAACTGGCGCGTCGATCCGAAGTGTAGGAACCGGCAGGACGGCACGACTTGGACATGGAGCGGAATCCGATTCAGGATTGGGTAGACGCGGGCCAGTTCCTCCTCGGTCCAGGTGGAGCCGCTCGCCCGCACGCTACTTAGATAGTGCTCCAGAGACGCCGCGGTTCCCATGGCGCAACAGATCTCGCGGTAGAGATCGATCTTGCGGGACAGCAGAGCCGCGGGCGTTTCCGCAACTCCAAAAGCGTCGAGGAGGGACTCCGCGGCCTCGGCGTCCAGGCTCATGACCCCGACATCGAGCGCGGCCAGGCCCGCTGCACCGATCGCACCCTTCTCCCGCTGTTCCGCAATGGAAGGCTTTTGCAGATAGACCGACACCACGCCGTTCTCGCCGCTCGAAAACACTCCGTGCCGGCTGGCCTCTTCCGGCTTCGCGTAGCAGCCCAGAGCGGTGAGCCCGGTTTGGGAGAAGCTGACGTGCGCGGCGTCAAAGAGGACCAGGGCGTCGCCGGCCGCCACCACTACCTGCCCTCGGCCCGAGACGCCGGGAGGAAGGGCCAGGAAGTCCGGCACCAGCCGGTCGAACAAGGCCACCGGAAGCGGCGATTCGGACATGGCGGCCGGGAGAGGAACAAAGATCTTGCCGCACGGGCCGTAGGCGGGCAAGCGGCGGGAATCGCCGCCCGCGTGCACGATCAGGATGCGAAGCTGCCGCAAGATCGCCGCGATGCTGTCCCGCCTTCCATGGCGAAGGCGCTCGCGCTCGAGGATCCGCAGCAGACACAGGAGGGTGCTGCCTCCGCTGCCAATGCGCCGGTCTTCAAGATCGGCGACCACAAGAGCTTCCCGCACCCGCGGCAACAGCCCGTATTGCCGGCGCAGATTCAGCTGGAACTCGTACGCCCCGGCTTGCAGGGCGTTCGAGGCCGTCAGAACCAGGTAGTCCCAGGCAACAGGAGGAGCGCTCATCCGCCTCTAGGCCGACTCGAGGATCATGTTCGCATACTGGATGGTGTCGCCGGTCCGAATCAGGCCGATTGCGTTGGGGAGTCTCTTCTTGAACTCGATGTGGGGCTCATAAGCCACCGGGATGCCGGCCAGGGCCCGTTCGAAGCGCTCGCGGGTCTGCGCGTCATTCTGCGCCCGGAATTCCTCGGCCATGAAAGCGTTTCCCAGTACGAAGTTGGCGCGGATGGCCGCCAGTACGTCGAGCACCCGAGGAATGTCGTCGATCAGGGAGATGTCCACGGTCTCGATCCGCGGCCAGAATGGGAAGCCGCGGTCCGCAATCACCAGCGTGTTGGTGTGCCGGACGCGGCTGAGCAGCGAGTTGATGGCGGGGTTGAGAATACCGGTCTTGAGCATGGTGGGCTCCTGCCTTATCGGGCTCTGACATGCACGCGGAACGCGCCCGGCACGTCCTCCTCCGCAGCCACGATCAGGTATCCGCCCCCGCAGCCCGAGTACATCGCGCCGGGATAGCGGGCCTGAAAGTTGGTGAGTAGGGCTTTGAGATCGATCGAAATGGTGGGGTGCCGCACGGTGTGCGGGAGAATCGCTTCCCAGCACTCCATGCAGGCGTTCATGGATGCGCCGAGAGCTGCGAGGTCGCGGCGCAGGATGGCGTCGTAGCAGCTCTTCCCGCTCTCGCCCAGGCGCAGGATCCAGTCCGGGTCCAGATTCCTGGCGCGGAGCGGATTGTAGCCCGGGGGACGCTGATTCACCGGCAGCAGCTGAAGCACCCGCTCCATCCAGGCCGCAACGACCGGGTCGCAACAGGACTCGATGTGAGCCGGAAAGAACCCGCCCTCGTGCCGCGCGTCATAATCGAGCCGGCTGACGCCCGGGTAGACGAGGCCAATCATGTCCTGCGATCCCGAGGGTTCGGGATTGCCGTCATTCTCCGCCCTATAGAGCTCGCGGACCAACTCTTCAGGAGGCCGCTTCGGAAGCACACGGTCCCACAGTTCAAGCGCCACCCGGCGAGTCCCGCTGGCCATGCCAGCGCGTTCCATGAACCAACAGTCAGGCTCGAGGCCCACCACGACCATCGAACCTGGCGGCGATGGATTGTGGATCGACACGAACGGCTGGTCGATCCAGCCGCCGGCCAGCGCGAGGCGGTGCGGGATTCTCCCGATCACGGCCTCGATGCCGGAAGCCGGGACGGTGACGGCAGACGCAGATGAGAGCCGCATGGGTGTGTCCTAGTCCGTAACCACTCGCTTGCCGGCTTTGCGATCCGCGAATTGCTCGGCAATCCAAGCGTACGTCTTTTCCATGCCCGTACGCAGAGGAGTCTGCGGCTCCCAATCCAGTATCCGGCGGATCATCGTGTTGTCACTGTTGCGTCCAGCCACGCCCCGGGGCGCTCCCGGATCGTAGGTGCGCTCCAGCCGGACGCCGGCGATATCTTCTACCATGCCGACCAGGTCGTCGATGGAAATGAGTTCGCTCGAGCCGAGGTTGATCGGGGTGGCGATCAACTCTTGCGAGTGCGTGATGCGGTCGATGCCCTCGACGCAGTCGGCGATGTAACAGAAGCTCCGCGTCTGGGTGCCGTCGCCCCAGATGTCTATGCGATGGCGGCCGGAGTCGATCGCCTCGATCGTCTTACGGCAGATGGCGGCGGGGGCCTTCTCGCGGCCGCCGAACCAGGTGCCGTTCGGACCGTAGATGTTGTGGAACCGCGCGATGTGGGTCTCAAGGCCGCGCTCGGCCCAATACTCCTGGCAGAACATCTCAGAGAGCAACTTTTCCCAGCCGTAGCCGCGCTCGGCCATGGCGGGATAGGCGTCAGACTCCTTCAGCGCCCGCACTTTGGGATCCTTCTGCAGATCGGTGTTGTAGGCACACGCGGACGAGGAAAAGAAATATCGCCGCGCGCCGGCGCGCCAGGCTGCGTCGATCAGATGGGTGTTGATCAGAACGCTCCGCAGGCATTCGACGCGGAAGCGCTCGATGAAGCCCATTCCGCCCATGTCAGCGGCCAGGTTGTAAACCTCGACCGCCCCCTCGACCGCCCGAATGGCATTCTGCTTCTCGCTGAGGTCCATCGAGAGGCATTCCACTCCCGGGACACGCTGGTACCATTCGGGGAGCGGCTTGCGGTCAATCGCCCGGATCCGCGTGTAGCCCAGGCCGTGGAAATACCGGGCCAGGGAGCCGCCAATGAAACCTCCGGCGCCTGCGATAACGATCAGGTCGCCGGCGGCGAGACCTCGCTCGTCTGGAGAGCTACGATGGGATGGCATAGTTATCGATGAAGTAAGCGAATTTAAAGCATAGTCCCTGGAAGGATGCCTTGTCAACCGCGAGATTTTCGCGTGAGATTTTCGCGGTGTCCTGAATGTGTGAGATTACTTGTCTATGGAGACGCCGGAAGCACTGATGACGCCTTCTTCCGGCCAAAGCAACGCTAAGGACCCAAATGTCAGCTAAAACCTCAACCCTGCTATTGCTGCTTTGCGCAATGACGGCGATCCTGGAAGCGGAGTCGCCCGCCCTCCTGCTGCTCGAGAAGGACGACCGGAGGCTGGCGATCGTCGATCCCGGCACCCTCAAAATCCTCGGACGTGTCGACGCAGGAGACGACCCGCACGAGGTCGTCGCGTCGGACGATGGCAAGTTCGCCTATATCTCCAATTACGGCGCTTTCGGTACTCCGAGGCGCACTCTGTCCGTGGTCGATCTGGCCGGGCGGAAAGCGCTGCCGGCGGTTGACCTTGGCGCGCTGACCGCTCCGCACGGCCTCGAGTTCGTGGGTGGCAAGGTCTATTTCACGGCCGAAGGAAGCAAGGCGATTGGACGCTATGACCCATCCGGCGGCAAGGTCGATTGGGTCCTCGGGATCGGCCAGAATCGCACCCATATGCTGGTGGTGGCGAAGGACCTCAGCCGCATTTTCACCTCAAATGTCAATTCGGACACGATCGGCATCCTGGAGCGCGACCCGAAGGGCGATGTGTCCGGATGGACCGAGGTTGAGGTCGCGGTTGGCAAAGGGCCGGAGGGCTTCGACGTCTCGCCCGATGGCCGAGAGCTGTGGGCGGCGAATTCTCATGACGGCTCGGTGTCGATCATCGACATCGCCGGAAAGAAGGTCGTCAGGACGCTCGAGCTGGGGATGAAGTTCGCGAACCGTCTGAAGTTCACGCCGGATGGCAGGCTGGTCCTGATTTCGGACCTCGGCACGGGAGACCTGTTGATCCTCGATGCGGCGGCCCGGACGGAGGTGAAACGAATCAACCTCGGACACGGCGCGGCTGGAATCTTGATCACGCCCGACGGCTCGCGTGCTTATGTCGCAGTCAGCCGCGATAACAACGTGGCGGTGGTCGATCTCAAGACGCTCACTCCCGCAGGGCGGCTGTCAACCGGTCGGGGGCCAGACGGCATGGCATGGACGGTCCTCAGATAGGAACGGCCTTTCAGCGCGCGTGATGACGGTCAGGCGCTCGGCTCACGGCTGAAACCGGCTGCGGCGGGCTGGCCAAGTTGGCCGGCCAGTACGTTGGGCCCCACATTTACAGGAGTTTTACAGCCGCGCAACCAGTGTGCGCAAGCTGAGGTCCTAGTCTGGTTTCAGGAGGGGCTGCGCTTGCGCTATTTCGAACCGGACTCTGGAACTCAGGCGCTCACGTTTCCGGAGACGCTGCCTGGGGTCGAGCTGGGTGCGCGGGCGCTCTCGCCGGCATGGGTCGCCATCGGCATCTGGGAAAGGCTTGCGGCGGCGGCGTTGCTGGTCCTGCTTCTGCCCGTGCTGGCAGCGGTCGGGATCGTCATCTGGCTCCTGTCGGGGCGCCCGCCGCTGGTGGCCCACGCCCGAGTCGGCCAGGGCGGCGCCGCGATCTGGGTGCTCAAGTTTCGGAGTATGTGGTCCAGCCCCGCGCCGCGAAGCCGGCGGATCGGGGCTCTTGTCGAGCGCCTGAAACCGGAGCCGGTGCCGGAACTCAAGAATCCCAGCGACCCGCGGATCACGAGCCGCTTCGCCGCGATCTGCCGCAAGTTTTCCATAGACGAGCTGCCGCAACTTTGGCACGTGGCCGAGGGCAGGATGTCGCTGGTCGGGCCGCGACCGATGACCGCCGACGAACTCTCGGAGCACTACGGCCCCGATGCAGGCAAGGTGCTGGTGGTCAGGCCCGGTCTGACCGGGTTGTGGCAGGTCCGAGGGCGAAGTTCTTTGACCCACCGCAGGCGCCGGAGGCTCGATCTGTTCCTGGTTCGCAAGACGTCCATCCGGCTGTACATGGCCATCCTGCTCGCCACCGTTCCCAGAGTCCTCACGGGAAAGGACGCCTGGTGAACATCCTGTTCCTGGATCAGTTCAGGACCATGGGAGGAGGGCAGCGCAGCCTCCTGGAACTACTACCCGCCATCCGCGGGCGCGGGTGGGAAGCTCGGGTGGCCCTGCCCGGCGACGGCACTTACGCCGAAAGACTACGCGCGGGCGGGTTCCCGGTAGACTCTGTCAGTTGCGGCGAGTACACGCCGGCCAGAAAGGGGCTGGCCGATTTCCTCCGTTACGGCCGCGAGAGCCTGCCCATGCTGCGCCAGATTCTGGATCTGACGGCGAGGCATCGGATCGGAATGCTATACGTGAACGGACCGCGGCTGCTTCCGGCGGCGGCGCTCGCTGCGCTGGCCCGTTCCATACCGCTGGTGTTTCACTCGCACCACCGGTTGGTGCAGCCGGCGGCGGTGCGCCTGGCGGGCGAGGCGCTGCGACGGTCGCGAGCGAGCCTGATTGCCTGTTGCCGGTTCGCCGCGGCACCGTTGCTGCCGTATGTCTCCGAGGGCCGGTGGCGCATCCTCTACAACGGCGTTTCGGAGCCCGCCTGGCTGAGCCGCCGGCGGCGCGCTCCCGAGTTCTGGAACATCGGCGCCATCGGGAGAGTCGAGCCGGAGAAAGGCCAACTGGAGTTCGTCGCGGCGGCCCGCACTCTGGCGGCGGAGTTTCCAGGGCTCCGCTTTTCCGTAGTCGGCGCGCCCCTGTTCTCGGGCCCTCGGTACCTCGAAGACGTGAAAGCCGCCAGCCGCGGACTGCCGGTCAAGTTCCTCGGATGGCAGGACGACGTCGGCGCCGCGTTCTCGAAACTGGATCTGCTGGTGGTGCCTTCCTCCGATAGCGACTCTACTCCGCGCGTCATCCTCGAAGCGTTCGCGGCCGGCATTCCCGTGGTGGCTTTCCCTTCCGGCGGGATCCCGGAGCTGGTGCAGGACGGCGAGACTGGGTTCCTCGCGGCAGCGCCTTCCGCCGCGGCGCTGGCGGCGCGAATCCGATCCGTCCTGCTGATGGACTCGCGAGCGGTGAAGGCAGTCACGAGCCGTGCGCGGGCTCGGTGGAGCGAGCGCTACACGCTCGAGCGGTATCAGCACGAGGTGATTGATGCCATCGAGGAATCCTTCTTAGGCATGAGGGTCCGGAACAGCACCGCCGCCACGGTCGCCAGCGCGGCGGACGTGATGAGGACCGAGGGGTAACCGAAACGCGCGATCGTGCTGCCCGCCGCCAGCGCCGAAAGGCTTCCCATCAGAGAGGTCACCAGGAAGTATAGGGCTGACGCACCGCTGCGCTCGCCTGGCCGGACCCGCTCCATCAACATGCTGAAGAGGCCGGGGTCGCACATATACTGCAGCGACAAAAAGCCCGCGTACGAAATGGCGGCCATCCCGCCGTTCGGACTGAAGGCCAGCGCCGCCAGCGCGCACGCGGCGCCGAACTGCATCCACGCGGTGCCTCTCACTTGGCCCAGGCGCCTCAGGACCAGCGGCGCCGCCATTACCACCATGGCCTGCACGAACTGGGCGCCCGAGTACACCAGGCCGATGCGGGCCACCTGCATGCGCATCCTTTGCGCGAAGAATGCATTGAAGAACGGATGGAACCCGGTCACCGCCGCGCTCCACCAACACAGGCAAAACAGGAACACGAGGATGAACCGGCCGCGCGGGTAGGTTTTCGATTCCTCTTTCGGCAAGGGCGCAAATCGCAGCCGCGCCGTCGGAACCGCAGCCAGGGAGATAATTCCCGAAGCCACCAGCAGCGCCACTCGCTCGGCGCCCACCGCGGTCAGCGAATGGGAAAAGCGGCTGAGCAGCCCCGGCAGCCAGCCGCCCAGCAGTCCTCCCACGACGCATTCCAGCATGCCGATAACACTGGCCAGGCTGAACGCGAAATGGCGGTTACGCTCGTCGGTCGCCCCGGCGATCGCGGGCTGATAGGAGACGGCCCACAGCGAAAGGCACAGTCCGTTCAGAAAGGCTGTCGCCAACAGCCAGGGCTCCGTCACCGCCAGCACCCTCAGGCAGGCCGCCGCCGCGCCTCCAAGAATCGCCATCAGCATCATGTTCCGCAACCCGAAGCGCCGCGCGATCCAAGCCGCCGGCAGCGCTCCGCTCAGCGTGCCTACGCTCATGGCGCTGGCGATACGCCCCAGCACGTCCTCGTGAAACCCAAGTCCCAACAGGTACAGGTTGTAGAGCAGCAGGAAGATGACTACGCCGATGCAGAAGAGCGCGGCGGCGATCTGGTACTTGAGAAAGACGCCGCCGATGCGTGTTCGCGCCCACTGCCACCTGGCCGCGCCCGCCAGCGCCGGCGCCAGGGTACGAGCGTGGTGAAGCGCGCGGCGTCCGGAATACAGCAGGTTGAGTTTCAGTTGCGACGCCGTCGGTGCCTGCTTCGCTGCCAGCGCCGGCACCCGTAGCGGCAGAACGCGGCGCAGGAATATCGAGCACTTGTCGCGGAGCCCCTGTGCGAGCGAGACATGCAGCCAGATCTCGTCCTTGTTTGGATGGAACAGCGCCTCTACTGGCGACAGCCCGTATCGTTCAATCCAGAGCTGCACATCTTCGGGCAGCGCCTCGATCTCCGCCTCCGCCGTCGCGGATAGGGCCGCGCCGAACCAGCCGGCGACCAGTCGAAAGACGATGGCTTCGAGCCGCCGCAGGGAATCGGAATGGCACTGGCGCCATTTCGACCAGAAAGAGTCGTCGCCCGTGTGCGCGTTCAGGAAGCGCGCGATCTCCCATGCCCGCTGCATGCGCAGGTCCCCGTGCAGCAGGTGCATCAGCAGGTGGAGCGCGGCGAAGGCCAGCGCATCGGGCGGAGAGAGCACCTGGATCGGATGCCCATCCATCCGGGCCGTGATCCGCCGTTCCCAGAAATCCGATTCGTCCGGCGCGGGAATGTGCTCGGCCCGTTCGTCCCACAGCTCATAGTGGACATCGACGGAGATGGGCAGGTCCGGCGCAAAGAAGTCTCCGCGCCATTCCCACTGCGTCTCGCGCGACATGGGCGCGAGGTGGCGGCCCTCAGACTCGCATACGGGAACATAGCCGATCTCGCCCAGAGCCGCGGCGGCCGCGGCCGCTTCATGCGGCTTGGTCCAGAGATCGATGTCGCCCTGCGCGCGCAGCAGGGCATCGGGGGTGAAGTCGGGCGAATGCGCCAGCCCTTTCACAAGGACGAACTCAATGCCGCGCTCCTCGAGAAGGTCCGCGATCTCGAAAAGCGATCGCTTGAGCCGTTCGAATCGCTGCGAGTAGTCGGCCAGATTGCGGTCTATCCGCCCCTGCACCCAGCCCGGCAGCGCGTCCCGGCACAGGCTATTCAGCAGCAGCGTGAGTTGCGCCCGGTCGCAAAACTCGAGCACCTTTCGGTGGCCGGCCTCGTCCAGCGCCGCCAGCCGGCTGCTGTCGCCGTCAAACCGCAGCGCCTCAATCACCGCAAGCGCGTGCTCCGGAATCCGGCCGCTGCTCAAGTCAGTACGGAACTCCACCGGCCCGCCGGCGGTTCTCGTAACCGGGAGTGCCATCAATGCGCCTCTGTGGGGCAGGACGCCAGAGGGACTTGCAGAAATCGCTGGGCAAGCTGAAGCATACCCCACGTGGGGCCGTAAACCGTCGATGCGCCGTGTAGGACATGCTTCAGCTTGTTCCTTCCGCGGCGGTGGTGCGATTTCTGCAAGTCCCTCTCCAGTCCCGCGGGCGACGTCCACTTCGGCTTCTGGTGCAGCGCGCCGGCGGGCCCTGGAGGACCCGCGCAGACCTGGAGGTCCGCCCCACATCGTTCTCGCCGAAAGTCGCTGTTCCGCGGGCTGAAGCCGCGCGGCTGCACGCTGAAGCGTGCGCCACAGGTTCGCCTGCGCATCCTAGAACTCCAGCCGCGCCGCGAACTGCAGCCGCCTGGGCTGGCCGGTCGTGAGAATCTTTCCGAAGAAAGGCCCGTTGTCCGGGTAGGGATCCGGGATGCCGAAATTCGGATGGTTGAAGACGTTGAATCCCTCGGTCCGAAACTCCAGCCCCACGCGCTCGGTGAGAGCGAAGCGTTTGTGCAAGGCGAGGTCGATCACTTCGTTACCCGGGCCCGGGATGATGTCGCGGCCGGCATTGCCGAACGTGTACGGCGCGGGCTGGCTGAAGGCCGCGGTGTTGAACCAGTGGTCCGGGGTGCGCTGGCTCGCCGGCAGACTGATGCTCTGGCCCGGAACGATGTTGGGCCGGCTAAACGTGCCGGCGTTCGCGATGTCCAGCACGCTGTAGAGCGCATCGAGCGGCGTACCGTCCTGAATCGTGATCAGCCCGCTCAACTCCCAGCCGCCCGCGACCAGCCGAAGCGTCCGCCCACTTGGACTCGGCAGCCGGTACACGAAGTCGGCGCTGACCCTCCGGCCCACGTTGAAGAAGGAGAGCCCTCGCTCCAGGCGCAGATTGCGTTCGTCCTGCGCGCCCGCGCTGGCAAACAGGCTCGGCACCACGTTGTCCGCATCGTCGATCGACTTCGACCACACGAAGCTGCCCAGAAAGCTGAGCGACTTCGCGAAACGCTTCTCGGCCTTGAGCTGTAGCGAATTGTACGAGGAATTGGCGATGTGTTCCCGCTGGATGATCGGGCCCAGGGTGGGGAACGTCCGCAGCGATTGCAGGTCGCCCGGACGCGGGTCCAGATTCTGGCCGGTCTCCGTGTGCAGCGCGGTGTTGAAGCGCCGGAACCTCCCCAGGTGCGTCCCTTTGCTTCCGATATAGGACGCCTCGAAGACGACCGCGCCCGGCAACTCGCGCTGGAAGCCGCCGTTCCATTGCTGCACGTACGGCGTCGGCAGGTGGCGGTCGAGTCCGAAGTAACTGGGGAAGCCGGTGCTCGCAGTAGTCGGGAAGCCATTCTGCGTGGTCAGGATCGGCAGCCCGTTTGCCGTCGGTCTCGTTCATCTGATTAGTCAGCCGGTTCAGCGCAAGGTCGTAGCTCTCCACCGCAATCTCGGGGCTGTAGTAGATCCCGTATCCCGCCCGAAATACCGTGTCGCCGTGAGAGGAGAGCGCGCCGGGCAAGCGCCAGGCCAGGCCCACGCGCGGCGCGAAGTCGTGCAGGTTCGGGTCGTAGGCGCTGCTCGCGTTCACCAGCGTCGGCGGCTGCGGCAGGTTCGAATAGTCCAGGTTGTAGAGGTTGCCGTTCGCTTCGGTGAACGGCGACGTGTACTCATACCGCACGCCCAGTGTCACGGTCAGGTCCTTGGCGGCCTGCCAGTCCTCTTCCGCAAATCCAGAAGCGCTGTTCTCTCTCAGGTACGCCTGCGAGTTGCCCACGGTGCGCTGGCTTTGCACGGGGAAACCCAGCAGGAAATCCGCCAGCGCGTCGCCGGTATTGGTTGTATCCCCATTGCCCGTAAAGCCGCCGGTGTAACTGTACTGGCCGCGCACACTGTTACTCTGGCGATAATTCATCTGGAAATGGATCCAATCGACTCCGAACCTGTATGTGTGGCGCCCCCGCACCAGGGACACGGTGTCCGAGAGGTCCCAGGTGTTGTCGCGCTGCATCTGCGGCAGCGTTGGGTCGTCGGTCACCGTCGAGAAGTCCGTCAGAAAGAAGTACGGCAGGCCGAAGGAGGCCGGATCGGTGGGCGGATTCGAGATGCCCAGTTGCGCGGCGACGTTTATGTTCCCCGCGTTGATCGGAACGTCGAAGAGCCGCAGGCGCGTGAACGACGCCCGCAGTTCGTTGCTCCAGGAGGCTCCGCCGATGGTGTGCCCCAACACGGCCTGCTGGGCGCGAAGCTGCTCGGAAGTCGGCCGCAAGGGAAAGTTCCCGCCGATTCCTCCGGTCTCTTCGTTGATCGTGTACCGGCCGAAGAGCAGGCCGGCGTTGGTGAACTGGTGATCGATCCGGGCGGAGACCTCATCGTGGTTGCTGCTGCTGGGAGAGGAGTCGAGGTAGTTGCTCGACGGGTTGTTGGGCCGGTTGGGCAGCGGCTCGTAGAGCGTCAGGTAGGCCTTGGCGATGGGGTCGATCCGGTCCGCCGGGATGATGTTGCCGGGAAAAGGAGACCTGGCCGCCGCCGTGGATGCGCTGAGCGGATCGTAGATGAGGTTCCCCTGGGAGAAGTCTCCTCCGCGCATCGCCGCTCCCGGGACCAGTTGTAGCGACGGCGTCGCCGACTTACTCCGCAGCCCCTCGTATGTTACGAAGAAGAACGTGGAGCGCACCGGAAGCCGGCCGCCCAGCGAGCCGCCGTACTGGTTTCTCCGGAACGGAGGCCGGGCCAGGGTCGGATCCTCGAAGTAACTCCGAGCGTCCGTGAATTCATTGCGGAAGTACTCGAATGCGTTGCCGTGGAACTCCCGCCCGCCGGACTTGGTGATGACGTCCATGACGCCGCCGCCCGACTGCGCGAATGGCGCGGGCGCCATCGAAGACTGGATGCGGAACTCCTGGACGGATTCCATGGGCGGAGTTACCACGATGGCGAAGGCATTCCGATCCGTATCGTAGGCGCCATCCAGCAGAAAGGAGTTCATGGAGGGCCGCGCCCCATTGATGGGCGGATTGAGCGCCACCGAGCCGCGCGTGCCTTGCTGCTGGTCGTTGTCCTCATCGTGCGTGAAGCCGCCCAGTTGCCGCGGAATCGCGCCGGGGCCCAGCGTCACCAGCGAAATCACGTTGCGTTCTTCCAGCGGCAGTTGCGTCAGCGTGTCCGAATCGATGCGGTAGCCGACCGCGCTGTCCTGCGTCTGAAGCGGCGACACCCTGGCGCTGACCTCCACCGCATCGTGCGCGCCGCCGACCTTAAGGCTGAAGTCGAGCGTGGCCTGCTGCTGGACCTCGATGGTTACGTGCGAGGCTACCGCGGTTCGAAAGCCGTCGTGGTGAACTTCGATCGAGTAAGTCCCGGGCGCCATCTGCTCGATGCGATAGACGCCCGATGGGTCAGATACGGCACTCCGCGTGAAGCCGGTGGTTTCCTGCCGCGCCACCACTCGGGCGGCCGCCAACGCAGCTCCAGATTCGTCCTTCACCTGCCCCGCGAGCGACCCTGAAGCTACCTGCCCGAAGGCGATCGAAACGCAAAGCGCACCCACGAGTAACGCATGGTGCAGCACTGGCTTCATTGCAGTCCTCCCCGAACGAGTTGTTCCAGACGATCTATCGCGCCATCCAGGTCGCGATAGTGAAGCTCATACGCCGGCGCGCCTGCCAGGCGCTCCACGGCTGCCCGCTGCTCCTGCGTGCAGGGCAGTTCCGCGGGCCACGGGCAGAAGTAGAGCCGGGACACCGCTTCCGATTCCGGAACCCGATGCAGTCGGACGTTTCCGTCGCCGGCACGGTCCAGAAAAACGACATAGTCGATACTCGCTTCCGCCGTTGTGCGGATCGTAGGAAGCGACGACGTTTTGACCTCAATCGTCGGCTTGCCATTGGCACGCCGGCTGTCCTTCATTCCCCGAAACTCGGGAAACAGCTCGCCGGCCGTCGAGCGAAATCGAAAAACGTCCGGCCTCCCGATCACCGTGCGCCCGTGTCCTTGCCGCAATAGTGAGCTTGCGTCATCCGAGCAGTAAGTCCAGCCCCGGCGCGCGCAGGCGTATGCGAGCGATGACTTACCCGCTCCCGAGTCTCCGGCGAGCAGCACTCCATGTCCGTCCAGCACCAGGCAAGCGGCATGTACCGATGCCAGATACAGGGTCTCCAGGAGGGTGCTGGTGAGCGCCTCGAGGACGTTGTATCGCAGGTAGGGGCGTGTTCGCCGCCGTCGCCTGGGTTATCCACGCAAAGCCGAATCCGCGCTGGAGGTCGCCGCAGAAGTAGTTCTCGCGGTCGGCGATGGCGGTAAGCAGATGGCCCTGTGCGCGGAACACGGGCGGCGGCGCGCACTCCGTCGCCGCGCTTTCCGCCACCATGCAGCGGACCTCGACGGCATTCTCGTCGAATCGCTTGGTCCAACCGCCCCAGCTTTCGTGCGCAGCCGAGATAACAAGAGGGGAGTTCGACCGGACCACGGCTGGAAAGCCGTGGGGGTAGAACTCCCCGGAGTGGTCTACATGCATGGACACAAGCAATGGGTCGCACGCGGATGAGACGTGCGAGCCGGACTCGGAAGCAGTCGTCACGAATCGAGAATATACGGAGCGCATGAGCGCAGTAATCGAGAGCGTGTAAAGAACTGGTAAAGACTCCCCAAGCCCGCCGGGCTTGTAAAGATTCTGTGATTTTGCAGTCACATGCGGTTACATTCGAGCCGGGCGGCTGTACACTGGCGATTGACTGGGGCAGAGGGGCCCACTTAGCTCATGCGCGCGGCGATCGTACATTACTGGCTGCTGAACATGCGCGGCGGCGAACGCGTAGTCGAGGCGTTGTGCCGCCTGCTGCCGGAGGCGGATCTGTTCACGCTGTTCTACGATCCGGGCGCGGTCTCGCCTTTGATCCGGTCGCGATCCGTAACCACCTCGTTTCTCAACCCGCTTCGACGCTGGTACCGCAGCCTTCTGCCGCTGGCTCCCTTCGCCCTCGAATCCCTGGACCTGCGGGGATACGACCTGGTGATCAGCAGCGAGTCCGGGCCCGCCAAGGGCGTCCTGGTCGGGCTCGCATGCGCGGCACATATGTTACTGCCACTCGCCGATGCGGTACCTGTGGGATCTCTATCCCGCCTATCTGCACGACTGGACTCCCTCGTTTTGGAAGAAAGTCGTCATAGGGGCGTTCGCGCCGCCTCTCCGCGTCTGGGATCAGGCCACCGCGGCGCGGGTCGACGAATTCGTCGCCAACAGCCCCAACGTGCAGCGGCGAATCTGGCGCGCCTACCGCCGGCCGGCGCAGGTGGTTCACCCTCCGGTCCCGGTCGAGACGTTCTCGTGGCGGGCGCCGGACGACTACTACCTGCTGGTGTCCGAGTTAGTCGCCTACAAGCGAGTGGCGGACGCCGTGCGATCGTTCTCGCGCACGGGCAGGCGGCTGAAGATCGTGGGGCTGGGGCCGGAATACCGGCGCCTCAAGCGCCTGGCCAAACCGAACGTGGAATTCTGCGGCCGGGTGGGAGCGGGCCAATTGCGCGATCTCTACTCGCGCTGCCGCGCCCTGGTGATGCCGGGCGAGGAGGATTTCGGGATGGTCGCCGTGGAGGCGATGGCCAGCGGCAAGGCCGTGATTGCTCTTGGGCGCGGTGGCGTTCTGGAGGCGGTTCCGCCGGATCCGGCGGCCGGAGTGCTCTATCCGGAACCGGGGGAGGGCCCTCTCGGGCGGGCAGTGCACGCCTTCGAACAAACCGAATGTTCGGTTCGCAGACTCGCCCTGCAGGCCTGGGCGGCGCGCTTTTCCGAGTCGCAGTTCCAGCGCCGCATGGGGAATGTTCTGGGGCTCGATGCCGGTCAGCCCTTCCTTGTTCCTCGCGCGGAGATCGGACTTGGAGGGTGACGATGCGTCTGCCAGCGAACGGTATCGCGATGCGGCTCTGCCTGGCAAGCCTGCTGGCGGCCACGGCCGCGCACGGCCAGCAATCGCAAACCATCCCCGATTGCACCGCGCCCGAGAACATCGCCGACCCGCGCTGCGAAGCCGCTTCGCGCGCTCTCAGCCAGAGCGGGGGCAGGGACGTGTCTCTCCCGCGCATCCCGGTTATTCGCGACCAGAGTCCCGCGCTTGCGCAGCCGGAAATGCAGGACCGCCGCCGCCGGCCGGCCGATCAACCTGCTCCGCGCCCGGTGCTCCCTCCCGAGGAGCCGAGCGAGTTTCAGAAGTTCGTCGAGCAGTCCACCGGGCTCGTGCTTCCGATCTTCGGGCAGAGCCTGTTTCAGGACGTTCCCACCACTTTCGCTCCGGCCGACCGCGTGCCCGTGACTCCCGATTACGCGCTCGGCCCGGGCGACCAGTTGACCATCCGCGCCTGGGGCCAGATCGACCTGAGCGTGTCACCGGTGGTGGACCGCTCGGGCGACATTTACGTTCCGCAGGTCGGCGCACTGAACGTCGCGGGCCTCAGGTTCGGCCAGTTGCACGACTACCTGAAGACCGCCATCGGCCGCGTGTTTCGCAACTTCGATCTGAGCGTGAACATGGGGCAGTTGCGCTCGATTCAGGTCCTGGTAGTGGGCCACGCGCGGCGGCCCGGCGCATACACGGTCAGCGCCTTGAGCACCCTGGTGAACGCCGTGTTCGCTTCGGGCGGTCCCGATTCCCGCGGTTCCATGCGCAGCATCCGCCTCACGCGTCTCGACAAGGTGGTAGCGGACTTCGACCTATACGATCTGCTCCTCGCCGGCGACAAGTCCAAGGACCTGCACCTGCTCGCGGGCGACGTCATCTACATTCCACCGGTGGGCCCGCAGGTAGCGGTGACCGGCAGCGTGAACACGCCCGCCATCTACGAGCTGAAACCCGGCAGCACGCTGGCCCACGCGCTCGATCTGGCAGGCGGATTGACCCCGGTCGCGGCGCGGCGCGAAGCCACCATCGAGCGCATAGAGGATTCCTCGCGCCGGGTGCTGCAGGTGCCGCTCGACTCCACGGCCCCTCTGCGGAACGGCGACGTGATCTCGGTTCTGGCCATCGTTCCCCGCTTCGAGAACGCCGTGACGCTGCGCGGCAATGTGGCCGACCCGATCCGCATGCCCTGGCACTCGGGCATGAGAATCCGGGACCTGATCCCCGACCGGCAGGCCCTTCTGACGCGCGATTACTGGCGCACTCGCAACCGGCTTGTGCCGCCCGCGCAGCAACCCGAGGAGAACGTCCTGCTGGCCTCCGCCGACGGCCTCGCCGCCATGGATGGCACAGGCCGCGGCCAGCCCGGGGCTTTGTTCGACGTCCCCGCTCCGGGATTGCGGCCCGGCAGTCTCTCCGCGACGGGGGCCCGGCCCAAGGCCAGCCAACTCGGGCTCGATCGGCGCGACCAGCGTGGCGAGCGCCGGAGCCAAGAACCGCGTGGAGCGGAATCCGCTTGAGGTGAACTGGAGCTACGCGGTGATCGAGCGCCGCGATCCAAAGGATCTCCGCACCAGCCTGATTCCGTTTCGGCTCGGCAAGGCGGTGCTCGAAGGCGAAGAATCCGAGAACCTGCCGCTTCAGCCGGGCGACGTCGTCACCATCTTCTCCACGGCCGACGTTCGCGTGCCGCAGAGCTTGCAGACGCGGTATGTCCGGCTGGAGGGCGAATTCGCGTCGCCGGGCGTCTATAGCGTCGAATCCGGCGAAAACCTGCGACAACTCGTCGCGCGCGCGGGAGGGCTCACGCCCCAGGCCTACCTGTTCGGCTCCGAGTTTCTCCGCGAATCGAGCCGCGAGGAGCAGCAGCAACGGCTGGACGACTTCGCCAACTCGTTCGAGCGGGAAGTGGCTTCCTCGGCGGCGAATCTGCGAGGCTCGGTGATCTCGCCGGAAGAAGCCGCGGCGGCGGCGAGCCAGATCACCGAACAGCGCGAACTGGTCCAGAAGCTGCGCGAGGTGCGCGCCACCGGACGAATCGTCCTCGATCTCGACCCGCGGGCGCCGGGCTCCGACGCGCTGCCCGATCTTGCCCTGGAGGACGGCGACGTGTTCATCGTCCCCAGCCGGCCCTCGTTCGTGAACGTAGTGGGCAGCGTATACAACGGCTCGTCTTTCCTGTACCAGCCGGACAAGCGGCTCGGCGACTACTTGCGCGAGTCGGGCGGCGCCACCCGCACCGGCGATGCGCGCCACGCCTTTCTCATTCGTGCGGACGGGTCGGTGGTCAGCAAGTCCTGGTGGAACGGTCCGCTGGCGCAGAGCTTCGAAGGCTTGCGCCTGAATCCCGGCGACACCATCGTAGTTCCGGAGCAGATCAACAAGACCACGTTCCTCAAGGAACTCAAGGATTGGTCGCAGGTGTTCGCTCAGTTCGGTTTGGGTGCGGCCGCGATCAACCTGTTGAAGTAGGCGAAATGGAATCCCAAGGCTCAAACGGCGTCGGCGTGGGGCAGGCATCCACGCCCGCGGCGGGCATCGAGACCCGCCCGGCCACCGTGCCGCCAACTCCCGCGCCTGCTGAAGTCTCACTGCTGGACATCGGCGCCGTGCTCGGCCGCCGCAAGGGCCTGATTGCGGCCGCCACTCTCTCGGCGATGCTTCTTTCCGCCGCGGTCGCATTCCTAATCCCGCCCAGCTATACCGCGGAGGCCGTGATCCTGCCGCCTCAGCCCGAGCAGTCCTCCCAGCTTCTGATGATGGGATCGCCGGCGGGACTGGCCGGTTTGAGCGGGCTCGGCTCGGGCCTTGCGGGCGGGCTCCTCAGGAACCCGATGGAGCTGTACATCGGCATTCTGAAGAGCCGCACCATCGCCGACGCGCTCATCGCCCGGTTCCAGCTCCAGCAGGTCTACGGATCGAACAGCCAGATCGCCACGCGCAAGGCCCTGGAACGCCATTCCACTATCGAGACCGGCAAAGACATGCTCATCAGGATCCGCGTAGAGGACCGTGACCGCACGCGCGCCGCTCAGATCGCCAACGCCTACGTGGACGAGCTCCACAACCGGAACTCTCGCCTTGCGCTGACCTCCGCCTCGCAGCGCCGGCTTTTCTTCGAGCAACAGTTGGCGGAGGAGAAGAGCGCGCTGGCCGACGCCGAGATCGCCATGAAGAACATGCAGCAGGCGAGCGGTCTGGTGTTTCCATCCGGCCAGTCGGAAGCGCTGATGCGCTCCATCGCCTCTTTGCGCGCGGAGATTGCGGCGCGCGAGGTCCAGTTGCAGGAGATGCGCATGTACGCGACCGCGGATAATCCCCAGCTACAGGTTCAGGAGACCACGCTCGCCGGCCTGCACCAGCAGTTGCAGAAGCTCGAAGCGGGCAGCGGCGACGCGCTGGTCGTTCCCGCGCGCAAGATTCCGGAGACCGGCCTGGATTATCTTCGCAAGGCGCGGGACTTCAGATATCACGAGACCCTCTTCGAATTGCTGGCGAAGCAGTATGAGGCCGCCCGCATCGATGAGGCCAAAGAAGCGCCGCTGCTCCAGGTGGTCGACAGCGCGGTGGTGCCGGACCGCAAGAGCTGGCCGCCGCGGACGCTGATCGTCTTTTTGGGCGGACTACTTGCGTTCGTCGCCGCCAGCTTGTTCGTTTTGTTCCGGGACTACCAGGCGCGCATGAGGCCGGCGCGATGAGTGCTGTCGCCGAGCACCCCATCCGCCCGGCGCGACTGCGCTCGAACGTGGCGGCGCTGTCCATCCTGCAGGTCATGAACTACGCTGTGCCGCTGGCTACGGTGCCCTACCTGGTGCGTGTGCTCGGCCCCGCGAATTACGGCGTGCTCGCGTTTGCCCAGGCCGGTGTAACCTACGCCGACCTGCTGACCGATTACGGCTCGCTACTCAGCGGCACCAGGGCCGTGGCGGTCGATCGCCACGATTCCCAGGCCCTGGTGCGAGTCTTCTGGCGGACGGCGTTCGCGCGGCTGGCTCTCGCGATCGCTTGCGCCCTGGTGCTTGGCGTTCTGGTTCTGACGACTCCGCTTCGCGCGAGCGCTGCGTTGTACGCGGCGGCCTTCCTGACCGTGATCGGCACTGCGGCCTTCCCGGTGTGGTTCTTCCAGGGGATCGAGCAGATGAAATACATCACGGCGGCTCACGCGTCCGCTCGACTCCTGACCGTCCCCGCGCTCTTCCTTCTGGTCCGCCATCCGCAGCACTACGTGCGGGCGGCAGCCATTCAGGGCGCCGTTCCGGTACTGGCTGGAATCCTGGTTGCGCCGGTGCTGTGGAGGAACCTGGGGCATGGATTCTACCGCCCACGCCTCGCCGAGATCGCAGGGGTGCTCCGCGAAGGCTGGAGCGCCTTTATCGCCAACTCCGCTCTGGTGTTCAATGCAACCGCCACCATCACGGTTCTGGGGCTGGTTGCCGGCCCAGCCGAGGTGGGTTACTACAGCGCCGCCGACAAAGCGATCCGCGCGCTGAGTTCTCTCCTCAATCCGATTACCCAGGCGTTGTACCCGCACCTGAACAGCCTCAAAACGCGTTCGCAACCGCTGACCCACCAACTGATGCGCCGCAGCTACCTCTGGATCGGCCTGCTGGCGCTGGCTGTCTCGCTGGCAGCGTTCGCACTGGCCGGTCCGGTGGGCCTCGCTCTGTGGGGCCGCGGCTTTCTGCGCTCCGTCGCGGTGCTCCGCTGCCTGTCGCCGCTGCCCTTCCTGCTTGCCCTCGTCAACCTGATCGGCATTCAGACGCTGCTCGTACTCGGTCTGGATTCGCTGGTGAGCCGCTCCGTTTTCGTTTGCGCGCTCGTCAACGTCGCGCTCACGGCCTGGCTTTCCGGGGGCCACGGTGCGCTGGGGGCAGCCGTGGCCAACGTGACCGGCGCGGTCCTGCTCGTCTCGGCCCTGGCCTGGTCGGCGCGGCACGCGGTTAGGAGTTGACGATGCCGGCGGTCTGGCTCCTTGCGATGGTTCTGTTGAGCGCCGCTCCGGCCGCCAAGATCGGCGACGTACAGGTGCTCGAAATCCTGCAAGCGACCTGCCTCGCGATGGCCGTACCGACATTCGTCCTGCGGGGATTGAAGGTCCCGGTCTCCGGCGTGTGGCGGGAGTTCGGCGGGCGATACCTCGCGGCGCTGTGCCTGTGCGCCGCGCTGGCGCTCGCGTCCCTTCGCCTGCCCTTCTACACACCTCCCGGCGTCTCCGCTCTGAAACAGCCACTCTGGATCTCGTTCTCGCGGATCTTCGAGCTGTTCCTGGTGGCTTACTTCATGCTCCGCGCCGCGCGGACATTCCGTCTGCGGCCGGCACTGTTGCGCCTCGCCCTCGACACCTACGTCTGGGCCGGAACGCTGAGCGCGTGCCTCTCGATCGCGGCCTGGGCTCTCGCCAAGACCGCCGGCATCCAAACCTTCGCCGTATACGGGCCGGAGCAGCGGGTTCGCGGCTTTTTCAACGAGGGCGGCCCCTACGGCATCTTTCTAGTCGGGGTGGCCGTTGTGCTGCTGCTTCGCACGCGCATTTTCCGGCCGGTGTACCCCGCGCTGCGCTGGGTGATGCTGGCAGTCCTCGCGACCGCGCTCGTCTTGAGCCAGTCGAAGGCGGGCCTGCTCGTCGCCCTGGGACTCGGCGGCGTTGGCGTGCTGTTCTCCGGCAGCCGGCTCCAGAGGATCGCACTAGCAAGCATCTGCGCGCTGGTGTTCACCGCAGCGGTGGCTCTGTTCGGCGGAAAGGTTTTCGGCTACTTCTATGCTTACCTGAATCTGGAGGAGGCAATGGCTTACCGTCCCGACGATCCGAGCCTCATCATGGGCCGCATAGCGGCGTCCGTGATCGTTCCCCGGATGATCGTCGAGCACCCGGTTCTGGGCATCGGAGTCGGTAACTACTCCCTCATGCGAAACGATCCAGAGTATCTTCAAGGATTGCCGCCCGTCAGTGAATGGGACTTGCCGGGAATGGGTCTGGCAGGGTCTGCCGCGGAGTTCGGGATTCCTCTGACCATTTTCCTGCTGGCTTTGCTCCTGCGGCCGCTGGTTCTCTCCCGCAAGGCCGCGCAGCCCACCGTGATCGCAGCGGCGGCGAGCTTTCAACCCCTCGCGTTTCTCCTGGGGGTGAATCTGAACTTCTTCTATCCGTGGCTGGTGGCCGCGTTCGTGATGGGGGCGCTTAATGAACGGAACGCCTCTGCATAAGCCGCGGCCATCTGCCCGGTGCCGTACCCGGCGCAACGCTGCGCTCTTCCCGCCCGGCCGCTGCGAATCTCCGCTCGCGAACGGCACAGCGTTTCGAGCGACGCCAGCAGTTTCGGCCGGTCACCAGGGGGGATCAGTTGCCCGGCATCGGAATTCTCAATCAGCTCCGGAACACCGCCCACCGCGGTGCCGACGAGGTACAGCCCATGCGCCTTCGCCTCGATAAGACTCAGCGGCGCGTTCTCGCGGCACTCGGAGAGTTGCAGGAACACGTCGGACCGCGAGAACAACTCATCCTTGCGCCGGCCGCTGACGAACCCGTGCCAGGCCACGTTGGGCGCCCACGCGGCCAGCTCCAGGAATCGCCTCTCGAGCGTCCCGCTCCCAGCCACGTGAAACTCGATCTCGCTCGATCCGGCCAGCGCGGCAATCGAAGCCAGCAGCGTCTCGCAGCCCTTTTCGCGCTCGAGCCGCGAGAGGAACAGCACGCGCAGGGGATCCGATGCCGCCGCCTCGCGATGAGGCACCGGCTCGACATCGACTCCGTTGCGGATAATCTCAATTCGCGGGTCCGTCCAGCCGGCCTGGCGATGCAGTTCCGCGGTCGCCACCGAGGGCGCGATGAGCATCCGAACATGTCTCTGGAAGCGGCGGTGGTAGCCCGCGTACACCCGGCAAAAGCCGCACAGGTTCTCGCACATGGTTCCGTCGCGGTGCCGCATGATGGCGCGCGGGCAAATCAAGTGGTAGTCGTGCAGCGTGTGAGCGATCGCCGGCGTGTAACTGTGGGCCACTTGCCACACGGCCGGAGAGAATCCGTCGATGGTGTGGGTGTTGATCACGTCCGGCCGGATCTGGTCGAGCACCTTGCGCAGCGGCAGAAAGATCGACGGATTCCACATGTCCACGGCGTGCCAGCAGGTGCGCGCCAGGCGGCCCGGCCGATCGCGCTGCTTGTCGTAGCTCCAGTACACGTTCCGGGGCGCCACTCGCCACACCCGGATGCCGTCGCGGATTTCGGCCCGGTAGGGCTGGCCGCCGAGTTGCGAGCGACCGCAAGTCGAGATGACGTCCACCTGGTGTCCCAACCGGTCGAGCGCGCCGGCCAGTTGAGCGGCCAGGTATTCGGCGCCGCCAATCGCATAGGGTGGAAATAGGGACGAGACGATCGCGATTTTCATTGGGCCATCATGAGACTATTGGCTGACGCGCGCTGGACGGGGCACCACGGAATCGGGCGCTTTGCCCACGAGGTGCTGCGGCGTCTGCCCGTCCAAGAGCGGATCGAGAGCGGGCCGCGCCCCCTTTCGCTGACCGACCCGCTGTGGCTCGCCTTCCAGGTAATGACGCAGCGGCCCGCTGTCATGTTCTCCCCGGGATTCAATCCGCCGCTGCTGTGCCCCGCTCGGTTTGTGTTCACCATTCACGACCTGATTCACATCGAGAGCCCCGAGGTCTCGACACCGGCCAAACGCCTCTACTATCGAACTATCGTCAAGCCCGCTTGCGGGCGGGCATTTCGGGTGCTGACCGTCTCGAACTACTCACGCTCCCGCATCCTGGCCTGGTCCGGGCTTCCCGGCGAGCGCGTCGTGAACGTGGGCAACGGGGTCGGCCACCCCTTCCAGCCGGACGGCCCGCGCTACCAGCCTGGCTTCCCCTACATCTTGTATGTCGGCAATTCCCGGCCTCACAAAAACCTCTCTCGCCTGTTTCAGGCTTTCCGCGCCCTCGCGCGTCCGGATGTGAAACTGGTGCTGGTGGGAACGCCCGGGCGCGAAATCGCCGGCGACGAAGAATTGGCCGCAATGTACCGCGGCGCATCGCTTCTGGTTCTGCCCAGCCTTGTGGAAGGCTTCGGCCTTCCCGCCCTGGAAGCCATGGCGTGCGGAACCCCCGTTGTCGTCTCTCGGACCCCTGCACTTGCCGAGACGACCGGAGGCGCCGGCCTCCTTTTCGATCCGCTCGACCCTGGCGACATGGCACGAACGATGGCCAGCGCTCTCGACGATTCCGATCTGCGCGCGCGCATGAGCGCCGCCGGGCTCGAACGCGCCCGCTGCTTCTCCTGGGACCAGGTCGCCGCACGCATCCTCGAGGTCCTGCTGGAGGCCTCAGAAAGACCATAACAGGCTCGTATACCCCGTGTTGGCGCGGTATCCCTGCGCCGCGAAAAAGTCTTCGCGATAGCCGTAATACTGGTAGCCGACGTTGAACCGGACCTTCTCGGCCAGACGGAAGGACAGGCGGGCGATCGGAGATTGAAATCTCATGGGGAATGTCTGCGCGGCCTGGAAAGCCGGAAGGCTCGAAGCAACACCGCTGCCGATAGGGTCGGCGCGGCCGTCCCCCGTATCCTGCACAATGCTGTACCCGACATAGAGACTTGCCAGCTTCCTCACCTCGAATCGAACTCCCAAATTCGCGGAGTGGATGTTGCTCACATAATAGGAGTGCTCCCCTAGAACGGATACCGGACCCGCAAAGTACGCGAGACCGCCTAAGGTATCCAGGTGTAACTTAGAGTAACTGGCATCCAGCCCCATCCATGACACAGGGGTCCACGACGCAGAGGCGGCATAGGTGCGAGCGTGAGAGCTGTACGCGGTGAGCGAGACCGCGTTGACATTATAGTCCGCGTGCGACCACGCGCTAAGATCGAGCTTTCGCAACTTATACCGAATTCGGGCCGTGAGGGCGTGGTAGTTACCGTCGCTTTTGGGGGCAAAGGGGAGGCTGTTGCGTCCGATCTCCCCCTCTGCCGTGATCGTGAGCGCCGTGAGTGCGTTCAGGCGCACCCCGAACCGCCCGGCATTCAGCCGGTTTGTCTGGTCGTAGACGGTCGGCGCCGGGCCCGGCGAAAGCAGTTGCTGCACGGAGCGGATGCGCCTCTGAGAGTAGTCGTAGCCTCCAAAGAAGCCCAACCATCGCTTAGGGCGGTAGTCGGCCTCGGTCTGGTTCGACACCGTGAATATCCCCAGGTACTCGAAGAAGGTGAAAGCTGCCGTCTGGGTGGCGTCGTCTATTTGAGCATAGGCGCTGTTGCCCTCGGTCCTCACGTTGTACGTAGACGTCTCGTTCACGATGGTCAGGTTGTCGGACGGAAGCACCGTCACCGTAAGATTGCCGGTCCCCACCGGGCGTTGAGCGCTGCCGAAAGACGCCACCTGCCGGTTTGCGGCCGCGCCCACGCGGTCCAGCCCGAACGTGCTCTCGTCCTGTAAGTAAGCGCGCTGGCCCGCGGTGTAAGTGAAGCGCCCGTTGATGTTGAAGTAGTGACGGTCATAGAGCAGGCCCACGCGCCAGTAGGGACTGGTGCCGTGGTTTGGCTGAGTACCGAGAAACGAGGCAAGGCCGGCACCCGTCGCAGGAATCGCAGGCACGGAACCGTTGAGTTGAGTGCCCGTGTCGTCCTTGAAGTCCTCCCAGCCGTGCGTCCAGTTGAGGGTAAAGCCGTGAAGGCGCACCTGGTTCCCCACCCGGTATTCGTTGCGCGTCCGCCGCACGTTCGCAAATACCGGAAAGCTCGACGTGGCATCGAAGGCTGGGATGGTCGAGATGCCGGCGCCGGATTGACTATCGTGCGAATAGCCCAGAAAGAACTGCACGCGCGATCCCGGCAGCAGCGTCAGGTCGTGATCCTGTGAACCGTAAGTGGTGTCGAGCAGGTGGCCGCCGCTCGCTCCGTCCGTCACCAGGCCAGGATTGAAGTAGTCGTTCTGGCGCCATAGCAAGTCGTATTGATACCAGCGGTTCTTCTCGATGCGGAACGTCGCCGATTGGTACGGATCGTTCCCCAGCCCGCGAACGCTCAGTACCGCTTGGTCGAACAGGGTCCCGTGGCCGTCCTTGGAATTCAAGGACAGGGAACCTCCCAACAGGCGTATGCCGTCTCCGAAGTTCACCGAGCTGCGATACTCGTCCTGGTTCCCCGTCACGCTCTCGAAGCGGTAGCCGGTCTCGACAGAATTGACGATATTGTAGTCGTCCCACGTGGACCCGCGCGGAGAACCCACGGCGTCCGGAGTCGGCGCCACCACCTGCTGCGCCCGGAGGAGCACGCCGGAAAGTAGAAAGACCACCGCGCAGACGAGTCGTCGTTGTTCTCTCATCGCAGGAAAAGAGAGTCGCTATTCGAACCGTGTATGCGAACGTGGCAGTTAGTGCAGTTCTGAAAGCGAGGATCGGTCATGTTGTGGGTCCGGGACGGCATCGGATCGCCTGTCCCGTGCAAGCCGAACGGTGGGGCGCCGTTATGGCACTCCAGACACATGGTGAAGACCACCGGCCGGCGCAGCAGGCGCGAGTTCGTCGAGCCATGCGGAGAGTGGCAGATTTCGCAGCCTTCCACGCGCACCGGCGGGTGCTCGTAGACGAACGGGCCGCGCTTGTCGGAGTGGCACCTCAGACATGGTTCTTCGTTCGCCAGAGCGGTTTCCACCATGCGCGGACGTTCCGCCATGCGCCAGGTGGGCGGGAACGCCCCGTGCGGGTTGTGACAATCGGTGCACGTCATGAATCCTTCGTTGACGCGATGCTTGAAGGGCATCGAGAACTCGGCCCGGACGTTGGCATGGCACCCGTAGCAGAGTTCGCTCTCGGTGCGCGCCAGCAGAAACTTGGGAGTCCGCGCTTTGTGGATGGAGTGGCAGCCGTTGCACGCCACGTCGTTGTTCGTGTGGGGCGAGCGCCGAATGTTCGCGCGGGAGATCGTCGCGCCGTGGCAGCGCAGGCAGGCATCCAGGACCGCGGCGGGCCGGAGCGTCGAGAACGCTACGATCGTGGTTTTGCCGCCGTGCGCCTCCACGTGCGCTTTGGCCGGCCCGTGGCAGCTTTCGCAGCCCGTGTCCTCGGGCTTCGCCTTGCCCGACGCGATGCTCCTGAAATGCGGGTTCTTGTAGAAGGTAAACCAGATGTCCGCGTGGCAGGTCTTACATGCCTCGCTGCCGACAAACCCGTTGCCCGCCTGGCTGGCCCAGCCAGCCGCGGAAGCGGCCAAAAGAGCGAACATCATCGTTCGTGAGTGCGGCACGACTCCCCTCTCGATCCCGATGTTAGTCCAAGACACCGCACTTATCCAGTAAGTAAGCCCGCTTTTTACACTTCTTTTACCGCATGGAAACGCGCCTATCATCGCCTTGGTGTGCATCGCGCGCACGCCGGCCCGGCCCGCTCCGCGTCACCTCTTCCGGCGTTTTACAGAATCCTGACAAATCCTTTGCGACCGAAGATGTTAGCCGCTGTTACGCTGCAAGTGTCATGCGAAATCAATCGCCCCGGAGTCGCGCTTTCGTGAATCGCCGTGGGTTCGTCCTGAGCGCCATTTCGGGATTCGCTTCCCTGATCGCGGCCGGCCTCGGCTTACCGGCCTTCCGCTATCTCCTGCGCGCGCCCGAGGGGTCCGCCACGACGGAGTGGATCGATGCGGGGGATTTGGCGGACATTGAGCCCGAGAGCCCCACGGAACTTGCGCTGATCCACCGGCGAACCGACGGATGGAAAGTGGTGACGGAGAGGGTCGGCGCCTGGGTGGTCAAGGATTCCAGCCGGCGACATCACGGCGTTCTCGCCCCGCTGTACGCACTTGGGTTGCGCCTATCGATGGGCGGCAGCCAAACACGAGTTCATATGCCCGTGCCACGCATCGCATTTTGCCATCACCGGGCAGGTGCTTAGCGGGCCAGCCCCGCGGCCGCTGGATCGCTATGAAGTCCGGGTTGAGGGTGCCAGGGTTTGGCTGAAGCCGCCGAAGACGCCAGAGGCGGCCCGCTCATGAACTCGGGCCTGGTCCGGTGGCTCGACGAGCGCACCGGGCTCCCTTCGGCGCTGCACGCGTTCTTGTCCGAGGAGATACCGGCCTCCAGCGGCTGGCCGCAGGTCTTCGGCAGCGTGCTGCTCTTCCTGTTCGTTACGCAGGCTCTCACCGGCTTTCTGCTCGCGCTGAACTTTGCGCCAACCGCGGGAGAGGCCTATACCAGCCTGAGCTATATTCAGCGCAACGTCGCCGGCGGCCCGATGATTCGTGGACTTCACCACTGGGGCGCCAGCATGATCGTGATCGTCGTTGCGGTCCACATGGCGCAGGTATTCCTGTATGGCGCTTACAAGCGCCCGCGGGAGACAACCTGGATCGTGGGCGTGCTGCTGCTGCTGATCACGCTTGCCTTCGGCCTGACCGGTTACCTGTTGCCGTGGGACAACCGGGCCTACTGGGGTACGGTGGTGAGCACGCAGATCGCCGGCCAGGCGCCGCTGTTGGGCCGTTACGTGCAGCGTTTGATGGGCGCGGAGAACGGCGTGGGCGCCGTGACCTTCGCGCGCTTCTACGCCGCGCACACGCTCCTGTTGCCCGCGCTGGCTTTCGGCTTGATCGGCGTCCACGTCTTCCTGGTCCGGCGCCATGGCGTCGCCGCGAACCCATCGGACGCGGGCGCGAGGCGACCCTTCTACCCCAGCCAGGCCCTCAAGGACACCGCGGCCGTTTTCGCCGCTTTCGCGATCCTGTTCACATTGGCGGCCGTGTTTCAGGTGCCGCTCGATCGCATGGCCGACCCGACCGACAGCACCTACACTCCCCGCCCCGACTGGTATTTCCTGTTTCTCTTCCAGAGCCTGAAGTTCTTCCAGGGCGCCGCCGAGCCGATCGGCAGTGTGTTGCTGCCGACCCTCGCGGTGGCCCTCCTTTTCGCGGTGCCCTTTCTCGATCGCTCCAGTGCGCGGCGCGTCCAGCAGCGAACGGCGGCCATGGCCATTGTCGTGGTGGCGCTGATTGGCTGGGCTTCGCTCACCGCCGCGGCCGTCGTCGCTACTCCCAAGGCCGAGGCGAGCACGCCGGCGCTGGCCTCCACTCGATGGCTGCACCTCGCCCCTGAGGAGCTCGCCGGAGCCTCCTACTTCCGCCAGGCGCGCTGCTCCACCTGCCACAACCTCCTGGATGGCGAACCCAAGCCGGGCCCCAATCTGGCGGAACTCGGCACTCTCAAATCCAGCGACCGGATGATCGCACATCTCAAGAATCCGGCCGGCCTCAACCCGGACAGCCGCATGCCGCGCATCGACCTGAACGAGGTGCAACTGCGCGCCCTAACCGCCTTCCTGCTGACGTTGACCCCGGACAACGCGGACGCCTTTTCGCAGGCTCCGCCGGATCCGCTGGCGGCCGCCGGCATCTTCGTCTCGAGCGGCTGCGATGCCTGCCACAAAGTGAACGGCGCGGGTGGCGCCGTCGGGCCACCTTTGAACGGAATCGCCGCGCGGCACAGCCGGAATTGGGTGGCGCAGCACCTACGCGACCCCAAATCGCAAACCCCCGGGACTGTTATGCCTGCCTTTTCGTTCTCGGACCACGATAGGGATCTGCTGATCTCCTATCTGTTTTCGCTGCCCGGCAAACAGGAGTGAGCCGTGCCGTTTTACCGCCGCTCGCTGGCTGCCGGAGCGCTGATTTGGGTTGCGGCAGGGTCCTGCCCAGCCCAGGAGGGGGCAGCGCCTGGGGAGACGCCGCCTCCCTCCGAACTATCCTGGCATGGCATTCCCCGGCGAGTTCTATCGGACCAGTCGCTGCTATTCAGCAGCCCTTTCCGCGCTCCGAAGCGCGACCTGGCCTGGCTGGTTCCACTCGGTGTTTTGACCGGCGCTCTCATCGCTACCGACAGCCACAACTTCCACGCCCACATCCACTCGACACCCGCCGCGGCACGGTGGAGCGGGTCGGTGTCGAACATCGGCCTGGCCACGCTGGCCGCGCTTCCCGCCGCGATGTTCGGGTTCAGCCGTTTGCACTATCAGCCCCGCCTCGAGGAGGGCGCCCTACTCTCCCTGGAAACCGCCGCTGACAGCGTCATAGCGACCGAAGCCCTGAAACTCACGTTTCGCCGGGATCGGCCCACGGTTGATGGCTCCTCCGGCCGCTTCTTCCAGTCCTCCTGGTCCAATGGTTCGTTTCCCTCCGGCCACGCCATGGTCAGTTGGAGCATCGCATCGGCCATCGCCCACCGCTATCCGGGCTGGCTCACGCAGTTGACCGTCTACTCGTTGGCCGCGGCCGCCAGCGTTCCCCGCATCACGGCAGAGAAGCACTTCCCGTCCGACGTTCTGGTGGGTGGCGTGCTCGGCTGGCTAATCGGCCGCCAGGTCTTTGAACGGCGGCACACAGAGTGGTATGCGGTCGCGCCCGAACCGGCGCCGGCCCGCCCTCGCGCAGTACCTTCATCCACCGATCTCTCATCCGCCGCGCCCCCGTCGTTTTTCACGCCGGAGCGCGAGCGGCCGAAGAGCCCGCGGGGCCCCGTTTTCGTTCCCATCGATAGCTGGATCTATCCGGCCCTGGTCCGACTGGCGGCTCTGGGCTACATCCACGATCAAGCCAGCGGCCTCCGCCCCTGGACCCGCGCGGAATGCGCCCGCCAACTGGGCGAGGCCATGGAGATCGAAATCGTCCAGCACCGCCGCTCGGAGGAAGCCGCCCGCCTTATCTCCGCCCTTCGCGTGGAATTCGACCGCGACAACGGCTCCACCGCCTACCTCGAGTTGAGTTCCCTCTACGGCCGCTACCTCTCCATAGCCGGCAAGCCCCTCCTCGACGGCTACAACTTCGGCCAGACCGTCATCAACGATTACGGCCGCCCGCTTTCAGAAGGCGCCAACGTGGACGCCGGCTTCACCGCCGAGGCTGTCTACGGCCGGGTCTCCTTTTACACCCGGAGCGAGTTCCAACATTCGCCGCCCTTTTCCAGCCCTGCTGCAGCGCTCCAGCTCCACCGTTCACCAACTGGAGCCGGTTCTCCCCGGCTCCGCGACCGCCGTGAATCGCTTCGAGCCGCTCGAAATGTACGGCGGCATACAACTCGGAGGCTGGGCGCTGACGATCGGCAAGCAGGATCTGTGGTGGGGACCCGGCGAGGCCGGCCCCTTCTCCTTCAGCACCGATGCCGCACCGTTCTACTCGTTCCGCTTCACCAGCGCCTCGCCCGTCTTCCTGCCCGGCCCGCTTCGTCACCTTGGCGCCTTCCGCGCCGATTTCATCGGAGGCGAGCTCTCCGGTCACCAGTCCCCGCCGCGCCCTCTGCTGAATGGGCAGAAGCTCACCTGGAACCCCACCAGCAATCTCGAGCTGGGTTTCACGCGCTGGTCGCTCTTCGACGGCGCGGGACAGCACGCCTTCACAACGGCGTCCGTCATCCGCAATTTGTTTGCGAACGGCGCCACGTTCGGCAACGCCGTCGATCCCGGCGACCGCAAGAGCGGATTCGACGTCCGCTGGCGCCTGCCCGGTATCGCGAACCGTGTCACGCTCTATAGCGACGCTTATGCGGATGACGAGCCAACCCCGCTCTCCGGCCCGCGGCGCTCCGCCTGGGCCCCTGGCATCTACGTGGCGCGCCTTCCCGGACTGCCGCATTGGGATCTGCGCGTCGAGTCGCCTTCGACCCGCCTGTTGACGGATCAGGGCGGGTTTTTCCTCTATTGGAACAACGTGTACCGCGATGCCAACACGAACCAGGGCAACCTGCTGGGTAGCTGGGTGGGTCGCGACGGCCGTGGCCTTCTGATCCAGAGTTCCTGGTGGCGCACCGCGCGCTCCCGTTGGGACTTCGGCTATCGCCAGAACCGCATCGGCGCCCGCTTTTCTCCCCGGCGGCGGGACCCAGGACGACGCTTTCCTCCGCGGCTCCATCCAGCTAGGTCCCGTTTGGAGCCTCGACCTCTCGACCCAATACGAGCGCTACTTCATCCCCGTGCTGGGAGGCCGGCGGCGTGACGTCGCGGCATCCCTTCAGATCACTTATCAGCCCCACTGGCGCCCCTTTCACAACTGAGGCCTCCTGATTTACAGGAAATTAACGGCTGGACAACAACTTCCGCCGCGTCGCGCTTTAGCCTGGAATTACCATGCTCTCAGCACAGGTAGTCTCAGCAGGCCCGGCCGGCCGTTCCGCGGACCCCGGCCGCCCAGGTTCAGGCCCAGGCGCTTCCCAGGCGGTCCCCGGAAGTGCTCCCAAAGTGCAGACCATTCTCATCATCGACGACGACGATAGCTTGCGCGACACCGTCTCCCTGGTGCTCGAAAGAGAGGGCTACCGCACCGTGCAGGCCGCCGAAGGCCGGGGCGGGCTCGAGCAGGCGCTGCTGCTCAGGCCCGATCTGATCCTGGTCGATCTCCGTTTGCCGGGGATGACCGGAGTCGAGATCTGCAAACAACTGCGTGGAGCCGAGGTGGCCATACCGATTATCGTCTTGAGCGCCATCGGCGACGAGATCGATAAAGTGCTGTTGCTCGAAATCGGAGCCGACGACTACGTGGTGAAGCCCTTCCGCACCCGCGAGCTCACGGCCCGCATCCGTGCCGTCTTGCGCCGTTCCTCCTCCGAGACGCGTAAGGTGATGCACTTCGGCGATATCGAGATCGACCTGGAGCGGCGCGTTGTCTCGCGAGGGAGCGAGGAAATCAAGCTCACGCCCGCCGAGTACAACCTGCTAACCTTCTTCCTGCATCATCCCGACCGCGCTCTCACCCGCGACTCGATCCTCAACTCGGTGTGGGGGTATAGCTGCATGTCCAATACCAGGACCGTCGATGCCCACGTTCTGAAGCTTCGCCAGAAACTGGAGGCGGATCCCGAAGTCCCGCGCCACATCCTCACCGTGCACGGCGTGGGCTATCGCTTCCTGCCGTGATAGCGGGCACCGAAGGGCTCGTCCTCGCCCCCACCCTCATCGTGCACGGCGTGGGCTATCGCTCTCTGCCGTGATAGCGGACACGCGAGGCCCTGTCCGCGCCCCGACAAGCCCCTGCCCGCGCCCCCATCCGGCCGAACCGAGCCGCGTGAGCTCGGCGTGTTTCTCTCCTTGACAGCTTAGGAAAGCCGGACTATACTCCTAATTGGTTTAGGAGTGTAGATGCCAGGCCATGCACAGCTTCTTCCAGGAACTCTCGACCTTCTGATTCTGAAGGCGGTCTCTCTCGGTCCTCTCCACGGCTACGGGGTTCTCCTGCGCATCGGGCAGATCTCCGAGCAGGCGCTGCTCATCGAGCAGGGAGCGCTCTATCCCGCACTGTTCCGTCTGGTGCGTCAGGGCCTGCTGAAAGCAGACTGGGGCACATCGGATAATAACCGGCGCGCCAAGTTCTACGAGCTGACTGCCTTGGGGCGCAAACGCCTGCGAGAGGAGGCCGCTGGGTGGAACCGCCTTGCCGAAGCCATTGCTTCCGCCCTCGCCGCCGAGCCGGAGGAGATATGAGGTTCCTGGCCTACTTTCGGACGCTTGCCTCCAGGTTCTTTCGTCGGCCTCAGCTCGACGATGACATGGAGGAGGAGCTACGCTCACACATCCAGCACCGCGCCGACGATCTGCAACGTTCCGGCCTCGGTCGGGCCGAGGCGGAACGGCGCGCGCGCATCGAGTTCGGCGGCCACCAGCGGTTCCGGGAGGAATGCTACGAAGCGCTCGGCGGCGATCTTATCGAAAATCTGATAAAGGACGTGCGCTTCAGCGTTCGCGTTCTGCGCAAGTCTCCCGGCTTCACGGTTGTCGCCGTTCTGACGCTGGCATTGGCAATTGGCGCCAACGCCGTGGTTTTTGGGGTGTTGAACGGGCTGATCCTTCGCCCGCTGAATGTGCCGCAAGCCGAAAGCCTGTACGGAACCGAGTACGGGGACGGCTCCGGGTGGCAGTCGTATTCCAACTATCGCGATCTACGGGATCGCAACCGGAGCTTCGATGGTCTGGCAGCCTGGAGTTTCGCCTTTGTAGGGCTGGACAAGGGCAACGATCCGTCTCCGGCTACGGCCTTTGCAACCACCGGGAATTACTTCGACGTGCTGAGGGTTCAGCCGTATCTTGGCCATTTCTACCACAGCCAGGATGAGCGCGGTCCCAACAGCGCGCCGTACCTCGTGCTCGCTTACGGCTGTTGGCACGGCCGTTTTCGCGCTGATCGAGGCGTGGTCGGCCGCGTCGTGCGGGTGAATAGGCATCCTTTTACCATCATCGGTGTAGCGCCGCCGGGGTTCCACGGAACTTTGTTGTTTGTCCATCCCGACTTCTTTATGCCGATCGTCAACCGGTTGGATGCGGAGTCTTTGGAGGCGCGCGCCAGTAACAATGGCATCTTTGAGGCGTTCGGCCATCTCAAGCCGGGGGTTACTCCCGCTCAGGCGATCGCCGATGTGAACGCTGTGGGCGAGTATCTCGGAAAGGCCTATCCCAAAGAGTTTGTTCACAAACGCTCTTCGCTGTCACCTACCGGACTTACTTCTTTTGGCCGTCCGGTGCGTGCATTCGTCGCGGGATTGATGCTGCTCGCCGGCTTGATCCTGCTGGCCGCATGTGCCAACCTGGGCAGCCTGTTTGCCGCTCACGCTGCCGACCGTTCCCGCGAAGTTGCGCTGCGGCTCGCGCTGGGTTCGAGCCGCAACCGGATCCTGCGGCAGCTATTGACCGAAGCCGTGGTCATTTCGCTCGCCGGGGGCGCCGTGGGGCTTCTGGGCAGTGTCGCGCTGTTGCGATGGCTGAGCGCGTGGAACCCCTTCCCCGGGACTCCCGTCCATTTGCCGGTGACTCCGGACGCGACAGTCTACATGGTCGCTCTGGCTCTGGCGCTGGTAAGCGGATTCCTCTTCGGGATCGTTCCGGTACGCCAGGTCCTCAGGACCGATCCATACCAGATCGTGAAAGCGGGCCCCAGCGGCCGATCCGGGCGGCGCGTGACGGCCCGCGACGCGCTTCTTGTCGTTCAGATCGCCATCTGTGCCGTTCTCGTCACGTCTTCCATGGTCGCCATCCGTGGCCTGGTGCGCTCGTTATACGGCAACTTCGGTTTTGAACGGAACACGATGCTGGTCAGTGTGAACCTGGCGATGGCCGGTTATAGCGGCGACAGAGTGCCTGAAATGCAAAAGCGCATGATCGATGCTCTGGAAACACTCCCGGGCGTCGAGCGCGCGGGATTGGTTAGTAACTATCCTCCGTTAGTCTATGGCGCGGGCAGCAGGGCGAATGTCTTCAAGGATGAAACCAGGGATCTGAGTAAGTCGAACGTCGCCGCCATGCCCTACCGGTACGACGTATCGCCCGGATACTTCGGCGCAGCCGGCACAAGCTTGTTGGCGGGACGGGATTTCACATGGCACGACGACCAACACGCGCCGCCGGTCGCGGTGGTGAACCGGGCGTTTGCAGGCAGGCTCCTGGGTTCCGTGCCCGACGCAGTGGGCAGATATTACAGGATGCAGGATGGAACGCGCGTACAAGTAGTAGGTGTTGTCGAAGACGGGAAGTATCTGAGCGTGACCGAAGATCGACAGCCGGCGATGTTCTTTCCGTTTATGCGGGCGCCATCGAGTCAGGCCTACCTGGCGGTGCGCTCGCACCGCGATTCGCAGGAGCTCGCTGCAGCCATAAGGAGCAGGCTCCGCGGGCTGGATGCTGCGTTGCCGCTTAGCACCAGGACCTGGAACAGCATGCTGGACGTGGTTCTGTTTCCCTCGCGCGTGGCCACGGTCTCCCTGGGTGTGCTCGGCATGATGGGCGCGATGCTGTCTATCACGGGGATCTTTGGGATGGCTGCGTACTCGGTCAGCAGGCGGCTGAAGGAATTGGGAATTCGACTCGCCCTGGGCGCGCAGCGCCGGGAGGTGTTGCAGGCCGCGCTGGGACGGGCGTTCAAGCTGCTCGCCTTCGGTTCGGCCGCGGGATTGATCCTGGGAATGCTGGCGAGCCAGGTGCTGGCCGCCATCGTGTATCAGGCAACTCCCCGCGATCCGTTGGTGCTGGCCGGCGTCGTTCTGGCTATGTTTTCCGTGGGGCTGCTGGCTACGTGGATTCCAGCGCAACGCGCGCTGTCGATAGATCCCGTGAGGCTACTGCGCGAGGAGTGAACGATGAAAGCCGCCGTTTATCGCCGATACGGACCTCCGGAAGTCGTTCAAGTAGAGGAGGTCGAAAAGCCTTCCCCCAGGGACAATGAGGTCCTGGTTCGCATCCATGCCACCACGGTGGCCGCTGCGGACTGGAGGCTGAGGAGAGCCAAGCCGTTCCTGGTGAGGATCATGAGCGGCCTTTGGCGGCCAAAGACCCGGATACTCGGGATGGAGTTCTCCGGAACCGTCGAGTCTGTGGGCAAATCCGTGACCCGGTTCCGCGTGGGCGATGAGGTATTCGGTTCGACCGGGTTCAAGTTCGGAGCGCACGCCGAGTACGTGTGCGTGCCCGAGGATGGCCTGTTGGCCATGAAGCCGGTCAACATGACGCTGGAAGAAGCCGCGGCGGTTTTGTTCGGCGGGATCTCAGCGCTGCACTTCCTGAAGCAGGCGAAGATACAGCCGAGACATAAAGTGCTCATCTACGGAGCGTCCGGGAGTGTCGGCGTTTTCGCGGTCCAACTAGCGAAGCATTTCGGGGCCCACGTCACCGGGGTATCGAGCACCGCCAATCTGGAACTGGTGAAGTCTCTCGGAGCCGACGAGGTGGTCGATTACACCCGGGAGGATTTCTCAAAAGCCGGCCGCGTCTACGACGTCGTCTGCGACACAGTCGGCAAGAGCGGTTTCTCGCGCACCCTGAGATCCCTCAAGCGCGGCGGCTTCTATCTTCGGGTCGGGGCTTCGGGAGGACTGTTGTCGATTCTCGGAGCGATGCTTCGCGGAATGTGGATCTCCGTCACCGGCGCCGCGAAGGTCATTGGCGGGGTAGCGCGCGCCAGCGCGGACGATCTCGCTTTTCTCAAACGTCTCATCGAGGCCGGAGAGCTAAGAACCGTGATCGACAGACGCTACTCACTGGGCGAAATCGCCGAAGCTCACCGGTATGCGGAGGCTGGCCACAAGAAAGGACACGTGGTCGTCCTCCTCGAGTAGCGCGGGCCGCAACTTGTGGGGCAGCCGTCCACGCCTGCAGCGGGTCTCCAGAGGGACTTGCAGAAATCGCTGGGCAAGCTGAAGCATACCCCGCGTGGGGCCGTAGACCTTTGATGCGCCGTGCAGGACATGCTTCAGCTTGTCCCTTCCGCGGCGGTGGTGCGATTTCTGCAAGTCCCTCTCCAGACCCGCCGAAGCCGGACCTGGAGGTCCGGCGCAGCTCTGGAGAGCCGCCCCACTTCAGCTCTCCGCATTCGAGACGTGCTCAACAGGCTCAGGCCGCCGTTATCGCAAGTCCTCGCTCGACCTCAGCCACGTCCTCCGCACTGAGTTGGATCTCGGCGGCGCCGGCAACGCCCATCGCCTGATTGGCGCTGCGGATGCCGACGATCGCGCCGGTCACGGCCGGATTCCGCAGGGTCCACGCGATGGCCACCTCGCCCGGCGTCGCATGGTGGCGCTCGCCCACGGCACGTAGCGTTTCGACCAGCCTCAAGTTGCGGGAGAGCAGCGGCTCCTGGAAGTTTGCGCTCCGCTTGCGCCAGTCATCCTCCGGAAACGCCGCGATCCGTTCCCGCGTCATCGCGCCACTGAGGAGTCCCGAGGCCATGGGGGAGTAAACGATGACCCCGATCCGGTTCTCCAGGGTGAAGGGAAGGATCGAGGACTCCACCGCTCTCGACAGAAGAGAATACGGCGGCTGCAGCGAAACGACGGGAGCCACCCGCAGCGCGCGCCGCATCTGTTGCGCATCGAAGTTCGAGACGCCGATGTGACGGATCTTCCCTTCGTTCCTGAGTTTCGCCAGCTCGCCGACGGCCTCTTCGATCGATCCGGGCGACGCGCTCTCCGGGCCGCCCTTCCAAGCCGGCCAATGGATCTGGTACAGATCGACGCTATCGACTCCCAGCCGCTTCAGGCTGGCTTCCGCTTCGCGCCGGATGGAGGCGCATTGCAGGTTGTGCGTGATCGTCCCGGATTGGTCCCACACCAGGCTGCACTTGGTGAAGACGTAGGGCCGCGGGTGAAGACCCTGGATCGCATTGCCGACCACCGTCTCCGAGTGGCCCAGCCCGTAGGCGGCTGCGGTGTCGATCCAGTTCATGCCGCGCTCCAGGCCGGCGCGGATGGCGGCAATCGACTCCTGGTCGTCCTGCGTACCCCAGCCGAATTCCCAGTTTCCGCCGCCGATCGCCCACGCTCCAATCCCAATCGGCGTGATTCTCAAGTCACTCTGTCCAAGCGTTCGTAACGTCATCTTCGCTTCTCCTCACGGACCCCCGTGCACCTTGCGGGCCAACCCCTAAGACAGCCCTGGTGGCCTGAGTCTGTGGCGCAGGCACTCGTGCCTACCGCCTCGACATTCGTGTCGAGGCCGGCTTTTGCGTCGAGACGAGTCTTGACGCTGCAGGCTGAGAGCCTGCGCCACGGAGCCCTGGCCGTGCGTTTCCGACCTCCCCCGTCCTGAGATCTCGCGATTCCGCGAAGCCGGGTCGCGACGCCGGGCGCCGCAGCCCACGCGTTCAATAGGATCGCCGTTTGGCCCGCCATTTGCATTCACGTTGGCAACCGAGGCTGGACGCTATGTGGATTGTCCGAGTCGCTCTCAATCGCCCTTATACCTTCATCGTCGTGGCGCTACTGATCGTGATCCTGGCGCCGGTTGTGATCGGCCGCACGCCCAAGGACATTTTCCCAAGTATCGACATCCCCGTCATCGCTATCGCCTGGCAGTACACCGGGCTCAACCCGGAAGAAATGGAAGGGCGCATCACGACCGTCTTCGAGCGCGTCCTTACCACGCTGGTGGACAACATCCAGCACATCGAATCGATAACGCTGAACGGCCAGGCGTTCGTCAAGGTCTACCTGCAGCCGAACGCGAGCCTGGATGCGTCGATTGCGCAGGTGACGGCAGTCTCGCAGACCATTCTGCGGCAACTTCCGCAAGGCACGCAGCCGCCGCTGATATTCAGTTTCAGCGCCTCCTCGGTCCCGATTCTGCAATTGGCGCTTTCCGGGCTCGCCGAGCAGAACCTCAACGATATCGGCCTGAACTTTCTCAGAACGCAATTGGTCACCGTCCCCGGCGCCTCCGTTCCGTATCCTTATGGCGGCAAGCAGCGGCAGATCATGGTCGATCTCGACTCAAGGCTGCTGCAATCGAAGGGACTGTCGGCTACGGACGTGGTGAACACCTTGTCTCTCCAGAACCTGGTGCTGCCATCGGGAACAGTCAAGATGGACCAATTCGAATACGACGTGGACCTGAACGCCAGTCCCAGGCAGATGGAGAGGCTCAACGACCTGCCGATAAAGGTGGTCGGCAACTCCACTGTCTACATTCGCGACGTCGCCCACGTTCGGGACGGATTCTCCCCGCAAACCAACATCGTGCGCCAGGACGGCCGCCGCGGCGTGCTAGTCACCATCCTGAAGAATGGCAGCGCCTCGACGCTCGACGTGGTCCAGGGAATCAAGAGCGCGCTGCCCCACATTGAGACGACCCTGCCTCCGCAACTGAAGATCCAGCCGCTCGCCGACCAGTCGATTTTCGTGCGCGGCGCCATCAGCGGAGTCATCCGCGAAGCCGTCATCGCCGCCTGCCTCACCGGGACCATGGTTCTGCTGTTCCTGGGAAGCTGGCGCAGCACGCTGATCATCGCCATCTCGATCCCGCTTTCCATCCTCACATCCATCATCGTCCTGAGCGCCCTTGGTCAGACCATCAACATCATGACCCTGGGAGGACTGGCGCTGGCCGTAGGCATTCTGGTGGACGACGCCACCGTCGAAATCGAGAACACGAATCGGAATCTGGATGAAGGCAAACCGACCCGGCAGGCCATCCTCGACGGCGCTTCACAAATCGCGGTCCCGGCCCTGGTATCCACGCTCTGCATCTGCATCGTGTTCCTGCCCATGTTCTTTCTGGGGGGAGTGCCGCGGTATTTGTTTGTGCCCCTGGCCGAAGCGGTAGTCTTCGCGATGGTCGCTTCCTATCTTCTATCGAGGACGCTGGTCCCCACGCTGGCACTGTACTTGTTGAAGCCGCCGGGCGGCGCCGAGAGCCGCTCGCGGAATCCGCTGGTCCGGTTCCAGCGCGGCTTTGAGGCTTCGTTCGAACGCCTCCGGGCGGGCTATCGCAGCGTGCTGGAAGCGCTGGTCCGCCGGCAATACGTCTTCATCCCGCTGTTTCTGGCGACCTGTGCTTCGGCGGCGTTGCTGGTGCCGTGGCTCGGCCAGGACTTCTTCCCCTCGACGGACAACGGCCAGTTCCTGCTGCATATGCGCGCCAAGACCGGCACGCGCATCGAAGAGACCGCTCGCCTCTGCGACCTGGTGGAAGGAGCCGTGCGCCGTGAGGTTCCTGCCCGCGAGATAGACAACATCCTCGACAATATCGGCCTCCCGTACAGCAGCATCAACTACCTCCACAGCGCGTCGGGCTTTGTCGGGACTTCCGACGCGGACATTCTGGTCTCGCTCACCGAGAAGCATCGGCCCACCGCGGAGTACATTTCCGCGCTGCGGGCGAGCCTGCCCGGGCAGTTCCCGGGAACGTCTTTCTACTTCCTGCCCCCGGACATGATCACTCAGATTCTGAACTTCGGTCTTCCGGCGCCCATCGACATTCAGATCGAGGGCGCGGACCTTGCCGATAACCGGAAGGTGGTGGACCAGGTTCTGGCGCAGCTTCGCCACGTGCCCGGGCTGACGGACCTGCGCGTCCAGCAGGATTTCGACTACCCGAAGTATCACATTACGGTCGATCGCACCAAGGCCGCGCAGGGCGGCTTTTCTCAGCGCGACATCGCCACCGGGCTGCTGGTTTCCCTGAGCGGCAGCTTCCAGACGTCTCCGACCTTCTTCCTGAACCGTGAAAACGGGGTTAACTACGGCCTCGTGACGCAGACGCCCCAGTACCGGGTTCAGTCGCTGGCCGATCTCCAGAACATCCCCATCAGCGGCCCGGGCCAGATTCGTCCCGAGATCCTCGCCGACGTGGCTTCCTTCACCCGCTCCACCGAGATGCAGGCCGTGTCGCACTACAACATTCGCCGCGTGTTGGATATCTACGGTGCGGTCCAGGGCCGCGATCTCGGTGGCGTCGGCCGCGACGTGTCGCGAATCGTGAGCGCGGACCGGCACCTGCTTCCGCGCGGTAGCTTCTTCCGGATGCGCGGGCAGCTCGAAACCATGCAGGCGTCGTATCTCGGCCTGCTGGCCGGCCTCGCGTTTTCGATCGTGCTGGTGTATCTCCTGATCGTCGTGAACTTTCAGTCGTGGCTCGAGCCGTTCATCATCATCACGGCGTTGCCCGCCGCTCTGGCCGGTATCGTCCTCTTTCTCTTCCTCACTCACACCACGCTGAGCGTTCCAGCCTTGACCGGATCCATCATGTGCATGGGCGTCGCGACGGCCAACAGCATACTGGTGATCTCGTTCGCCAAGGAGCGCCTCGAGCACCATGGCGACCCCGTGCTGGCGGCGGTCGAATCCGGTTTCACGCGCTTCCGGCCCGTGCTGATGACGGCGCTGGCGATGATCATCGGCATGGTCCCCATGGCGCTCGGCCTCGGCGACGGCGGCGAGGAAAATGCACCGCTCGGCCGGGCGGTCATCGGTGGCCTGCTGTGCGCAACGGTCGCGACGCTGCTGTTCGTTCCCGCGGTCTTTGCGCTTCTTCATCGCGCGCCGCGTCCGCCCGAACCGGAAGGCGAGGCACCACTATGATGACTGAACCCCAACGGGCTACCGAATCGCCGTCGCGGGCCGGTCGAAGCCACTCGCGCGTCCGTACGACGGTTTTGGTGAGCGCCGCCGTGCTGGCGCTGGCGTTTGAGATCTACTCCGGCATTCGGAGTCGCGCGGCGGCCGAAACGACCTTGCAGCGGATCACGGATCAACAGGCGATTCCGGCCGTGGATGTCGTCCATCCGCAGGCTGCGGCTCCCACCCAAGAGGTGGTTCTGCCTGGGAACACGCAGGCGTTCACGGATACGCCCATCTACGCCCGAACCAACGGCTACCTGAAGCGCTGGTACGTGGATATCGGCGCGCGCGTCAAGCAGGGCGACCTGCTGGCGGAGATCGACACCCCCGAAATCGACCAGCAACTCCGGCAGTCCCGCGCCGACCTGGCGACGGCGCAGGCGAATCTTGACCTGGCGCAGACGACGGCGGACCGTTGGCAGTTCCTGCTGAAGTCCGGTTCGGTCTCCAAGCAGGAAACCGACCAGGCGGTCAGCGACCTGCACGCTAAAAAAGCGGCCGTCGATTCCAGCGGCGCCAACGTCCGCCGCCTGGAGGACCTGCAGTCCTTCGAGAAGGTGTTCGCGCCTTTCGACGGTGTCATCACCGCCCGCAGCACCGACATCGGCGACCTCATCGACGCGGGGGCGGCGCCGCAAAGCCGGGAGCTGTTTCACCTCGCCGCCATCCACACGCTGCGCGTGTACGTCGCGGTTCCGGAGGTCTACTCCCGCGCCGCGCAGCCGGGTGCCACGGCCTCGCTCACGCTCGACGAATACCCCGGCGAACGATTCACGGGCACGCTGGTGCGCAACGCAAATTCGATCGATCCTGCGTCGCGGACGCTGCTGATCGAAGTCGACGTGGCCAACCCCTCAGGGCGGCTGCTGCCCGGCGCCTACGTCTCGGTGCATCTGAAACTGCCGAAGGTGATTCGCTCCGTCACGATTCCCTCCAACACGCTTCTGTTCCGGTCCGAAGGCCTTCGAGTGGCGGTGGTTCGCAATGGAGTGGCCCAACTCGTGCCGATCACCATCGGCCGCGACTTCGGCAGCAGCATCGAAGTTGTCTCGGGACTGGGACAATCCGAGACCGTGGTTTTGAACCCGGCGGACTCGCTGATTAGCGGCACGCCGGTGCGGGTAAAACCATGACTTCACCGAACCGCGACCGTAAGGGAGCGTGCGGCTCCGTGCCTGCACCGAACCGCGACCGTAAGGGAGCGGACCTGGCCGGCGGAGCACTGGTCCTGGCGCTGTCGATCATGCTCGCCGGCTGCATGGTCGGGCCCAACTACACCAAGCCTCCGGCTCCCGTTCCCCCGATCTTCAAAGAGGGCCAGGGCTGGAAGACCGCGCAGCCTGGCGACCAGGCCCTTCGCGGCGCCTGGTGGGAGATCTTCGGCGATCCCCAGCTCAATGCCCTGGAAGAAGAGATCGCCATCGCCAATCAGGACCTGAAGGCCGCCGAGGCCCGGTTCCGGGAAGCCCGTGCGCTAATCCGTTTCAACCGCGCTTCGGAATTCCCGACCATCTCGGCCGGCCCCAGCATCAGCTCCGTGCGCGACTCGAGCCACCGGCCGTTCTTTCTGACCGCGCCAGGATACTCGGGCGACTTTGTGCTGCCATTCGACCTCTCCTATGAGTTGGACTTGTGGGGCCGCATCCGCCGTACGGTGACCGCGGCGCGCGAAGAGGCGCAAGCCACGGCCGCCGATCGCGAGACCGTCAGCCTCTCCCTGCACGCCGAGCTCGCCTTCGACTATCTCGAATTGCGCGCCGCGGACGCGCAGAAGCGGCTGCTTGACGACACGGTGAAAGCGTATACGGACGCACTGCGGCTCACCACGAACCGGTTTGAGGGCGGCGCCGCGCCGAGGCTGGACGTCGCGCAAGCCCAGGCCCAGCTCGATACGACCCGGGTGGCCGATACGGACACCGGCGTCCAGCGCGCGCAGTACGAACACGCCATCGCGATTCTGGTGGGGAAGCCCCCGGCCGTCTTCAGCCTGGCTCCGGCTCCCCTGAACCTACCCGCGCCCGCTATCTCCACGGGCCTTCCCTCCGAGCTTCTCGAAAGGCGGCCCGACATCGCTGCGGCGGAGCGCCGGATGGCGGAGGCGAACGAGCAGATCGGCATCGCACGAGCCGCCTATTTCCCCACCGTGGCGTTGGGCGCGACGGCCGGGTTCGAAGCGTCGTCTATTACGAATTGGCTGACATGGCCGAGCCGTCTGTGGGCGGTGGGGCCCATTATGTCCGAGACATTGTTCGACGCCGGCAGGCGGCGCGCCACGTCGGATGCGGCGCTAGCCGGCTATGACGCGGCCGTCGCCGACTATCGCCAGACCGTCCTGGCGGCGTTCCAGCAAGTGGAGGACAACCTGGCCGCGCTGCGGATTCTCGAACAGGAAGCGGCGCAGCAAAGAAGCGCGGTCGCGGCCGCCGAAGACGCGCTCGAACTTACCACTACGCGCTACACGGGCGGTGCCGACACCTATCTTCAGGTCATCACGGCCCAGACCATCGCTCTCAGCAATGAGCGCAACGACGTGGACATTCTACGCCGCCGCATGGACTCGAGCGTTCTCCTGGTGAAGGCTCTGGGCGGAGGATGGAGCGTCGGGAATCTGCCCAAGCTGTGAACTTGTGGGGCAGGCGTCCACGCCTGCAGCGGGTCTCCAGACCCGCCGAAGCCGTACCTGGAGGTACTGCCCCACCATCTGGCGGAATCAACCACCTACGACCTGGGTTTCTGGAGAGCCTGCCGCGTCGGCTATCGAGCCGACGCTCGATCATCCGCCACTGCCGTCCCCCGCCTTACGCGTGTGCCTGCACGCCGCCTCGCGGCGGACCCATTCGCGTACATAGGCCGGACAGTTCCGCAGCTCGATTCCAGCCGTCTGGCAGTGCGCAAGAAACCGCACCGCATCGCGGTCGACCAGCACCACCTCCCGGAGATCGAGGGCCGTTCGGCCGCCTTCCCGCTCGAGCAGCTCCCTGAGGGTTGCCGCGTGCTCCGCCTGGATTCGGCCGCTTACGGAGAAGACCACCGAGTCGTCCCCGTTTTCCAATCGCTGGATCTTGAAATCCATGGCTCCGCCTATCCTGCGAAGCACGCCGCGCGCCATTCTGAAGTTCTTCAGCAAAAGGGGGATGGGTGATCTCGCCGCTCGCCACCGTTCGCGAGTTCGCGAGTTCCTGCGATCTCGGCGAGCCCCCCTGACTCTGATTTCGTCCGCTTGCTGACGCGCGCGGTTCCGCTCTGCGCTGCCGGCCGCGACCGTCCACTTGCTGCCGCGCGCGGTTCCGGCAAGCGCGACCGCCAGGGAGCGGACCTAGGACCGCCGGTACTGCCCCTTACGAATCCCCAGCGCTTTGATCTTCGATTCGAGGGTCGAGGGAGGGATCCCCAGCCTGGTGGCGGCCCCAGACGGCCCGGCGACACGGCCGCCGCTCTCCGCCAGGGCGGCCTCGACGATCTCCTTCTCGGAATTCGACAGCTTCTCGTTCAGGCGAACCGGTCCTCCGGCGGAGCGATGCGCCTCGCGCGCTGCCTTGGGGAGCCAGGCTTCATCCACGGAGAAGACTTCGTCCGGGCACAAGATCACGGACCTCTCAACGACGTTCTGCAATTCCCGGATGTTGCCGGGCCAGTCGTAGGATTGCAGCAGATCGAACGTCCTCTTGTCGACTCGTCCGATGTTCTTCCCGGCCCGCCGCGCATAGCGTCCGACGAAATACTCGAGCAGCATCAGAATGTCTTCCCGGCGCTCGCGAAGCGGAGGCACCTCGATCGGGAATACGTTGAGCCGATAGAAAAGATCGATCCGGAAAGTTCCGGCGTCCGCGGCGGCTTCGAGGTCCCGATTGGTGGCCGCGATGACGCGGACGTCCACGGGAACGGGCCGCGTCCCTCCCAACCGCTCGATCTGCCGCTCCTGCAGAACCCGGAGGAGGGCCACCTGCGTGTCGGGCGGCAACTCGCCGACTTCATCCAGGAAGATCGTCCCCCCGTCGGCCAGCTCAAAGCGGCCCAGGCGGCGCTGCGTGGCGCCCGTGAAGGCGCCCTTCTCGTGCCCGAACAGCTCCGAGAGGACCAGCGACGGCGGCAACGCGGCGCAGTTTACGCTGACGAACGCGCGGCCCGACCGTTGCGACCGCTTGTGGATCGCGCGCGCGATGAGTTCCTTGCCGGTGCCGGTCTCTCCTGTGATCAGCACCGTGGAATCGGTCGGCGCGACTTTGGCCACGCGGGAAAGCACCGCCTGCAAGGCCGCCGAGGAGCCGACGATTTCCTCGAACATCGAGGCGCGATCGACTTCATCCCGCAGGGCCAGGTTCTCGCGATAGAGCTGGTCACGCAGCGCCTGGATCTCTTCAAGAGCCTGCTCGAGCGCGGCGCGGGCCTGGCACTGCTCCGTCACGTCCATGCACGTGCCCACTAACTCCAATACCTCGCCCGATGCGCTCACCACGGGATGGCCCACGCTGTGCAGGTGTTTGGCGGTCCCGTCGGCCAGAGCGATCCGCCAATCGACCTCGAAATCCGACTTCTCGCGGACGGCGTCTGCCAGCGCCTTCGCGAACCGGGCCCGGTCCTCGGGGTGAATCCGCTCGACCGCCGCGGCAAAGTTCGACAAGTCCTTTTCCGGGTCCAGGCCGAAAATCCGGAAATGCTCCGCCGACCAGTAGGCGTTCTCTTGCGTCGCCACATTCCACGCAAAACTGCCCGTATGGGTCAGACGCTGTCCTTCCGCCAGGTAGGCCTCGCTACGGCGCAGTTCGCCTTGGGCGTGGCACCGCTCGATTCCGATGCCGGCGATGCGCGTCGCCACCTCGATCAGTTGCTTCTCGAGCGGGCCGGGGCTTCGCACCTCGCGGTAATACATGGCAAAGGTCCCCAGCACTCTTCCCGAAGACGTAAGGATGGGAGTCGACCAGCACGCGCGCAGTCCGGCCCGGCTGGCCACTTCCCGATAGTCCTCCCACAGCGGGTCCGAGAGAATGTCGGTCACGATGACGGGCTCGCGTCTGTACGCGGCGGTGCCGCACGAGCCCGCGCGGGGCCCGATCTCCGCACCATCGATGGCCGCGTTGTAGAAGTCGGGGAGACTCGGGGCGGCCCCGTGCTTGAGGTGCTCTCCATCCTTGTCGAGCAGCAGAATGGAGCACAACATCCCTTCGCATTGGGCCTCGACGACCTGCGCGAGCGTCGCCAGCACCTCCCGAAGCGTCGTGCCCGACGCGATCATTTCCAGAACGCGGTGCTCTCCTTGCCGCAACTCGTCGCTTCGCTTGCGGGCGGAGACGTCCGTAGTGACGCCGCACACCCGTGTAGGACCGCCCGAACCGCCGCTGACCGCCGCGATCTGCGACTCCAGCCAGACCACCCGGCCATCCTTGGCGATCGAACGCACCTCGATCGTTCCGCCGATGCCGGTGGTCAGGATCTCCACCAGCCGCCGCACCGTCCGCTCGCGATCCTGCTCGTGAACGACGCGCGGCCAGAAATCCGGCGACGACAGCAGCTCCGCGGCTGTATACCCCAGTAGTCCCGCGACGTTCGGACTCACGTAGTCGACGTTCGGGAACCCCGTGCCGGGATTCAGGGAAGCTTCCCACACGACGCCCGGGACCGCGCTGACGATGTCGAGGAGCCGGTCGCGTTGTCGCCGTTCGTCCGCCGCGCTCCTCCGCAGCCCCTGCTCCGCGCGCTTCCAGGAGTCGATGTCCGTGTTCGTTCCGCACCATTTCACGATGCGGCCCTCGTCATCGGCGAAGGGTGCCACGCGAACCAGGAACCAGCGGAAGCTGCCATCGGCGCCTTTCAGCCGGGCCTCGGTTTCGGCGGGTGCCGCCCCCGCCAGAACGCGCCTCCAGAAAGCTGTGAGAGGGATAAGGTCATCGGGGTGAACGGCGTCCGTCCAACCCCACCCCTGGGCCCGGTCCGCGGTGAGGCCCGTGTACTCCAGCCAACGCCGGTTACAGTAGTCCACGGAGCCGTCCGGTAACGCGGTCCAGACCAGTTGCGGAATGATATCGGCGAGCGGGCGAAACGGCTCCTCGACACTCTCGGTCGTCAGGCGCTTTCTCGCCGCGGAACCGTGACCCTCTGCCATACCCCTCGGGTTTCCTCAGCCGTCACTAAACAAATTATATCTTGCCGGGCCCGAGTGTTGGCGGGGCGCCAGCCACTCCTGCCTCGGCGGCGCGCAGGAGCGGTCGATCCGGCATCGCGGTCGCGCGCTTCCACCAGGGCCTCGCCTTGCTACGACACCACACCCCGGCACACGGCCCGGTGTGAGGCAAGCGGGCAGAGAGGCGGATCGTGCGACACCACACCCCGGCACACGGCCCGGTGTGCCCGGCGCGAGGCAAGCGGGCAGAGAGGCGGATCGTGCGACACCACACCCCGGCACACGGCCCGGTGTGCCCGGCGCGAGACAAGCGGGCAGAGAGGCGGATCGCGCGACACCACACCCCGGCACACTGCCCGGCCGTGCTCGGGAACCGGGAGAAGTTGGTATGATAACGAGGAACTCAGGGCTGGCATGAAGTCTAGTCTTTCAAGCGCGGGGGTGCTCGTCGTCGTGGTGGTAGTCCTGGCCATCACGGTGACCGCCCACTCCCTGATGGCCGGGGTTCCATTTCCAGCGCGATTGGTGATTTACTCGATCGCCATGCTGGTGCTGTTCGCCGTCGTCTACCGGCTCACCACCGCGGTCGGCTACTGGCGCCGGACCGAGGAAGCGTACCGGCTGATCTTCGAGGACGCCTCGGACGCCATCGCCATCGCCTCTCCCGCCTTGAAGATCGTCGAAGTCAACGGCCGGGCCACCGAGGTGTTCGGCTATTCGCGCCTGGAACTGCTACGCATGAATCTGAAGGACCTTCTGGCTCTGGAAGATCTTGCGCCCGGTCCCGCAAAGCTGGAGCGGGTGCTCGGGAGGGGAGAAACGGCGGTCTACGAACGCCGCTTCCGGAGCCCCGAGGGAGAAACGATCACCGCGGAAATCGGCGTGCGCGCGCTTCGCGACGGCCGGCTGGTCGCGATCGGCCGCGACGTGACCGCCCGCCGGCGAGCCGAAGAGGCGTTGCGAGCCAGCGAGGCGCTGACCCGTAGCGTGGTCTACAGCGCCGTGGACGGAATCGTTACCACCGACGAGAGAGGCACCATCCAATCCTTCAACCCCGCGGCGGAGAGGATGTTCGGCTACACCGCCGAACAAGTCATCGGACAGAACCTCGGTATCCTGATGGCGCAGCCCGACAGCGAGCGGCATGATTCCTACATCCGGGCCTATCTCGAAGGCGGCAGGAAGAAAGTCATCGGGATCGGCCGGGAGTCCCTGGCGATCCGCAAGGACGGCACGACCTTCCCCGTCGAGTTGGCGGTGAGCGAGATGCTGCTGCCCGGCCGCCGCATGTTCACCGGCATCCTGCACGACATCACCAACCGCAAAGCGGCCGAAGCGGCTCTCAGGGACACCAACGTCAAGCTGCAAGCCGTCATCGAGACCTCCCCCCTGGCCATCGTGACCCTGGATCTGGACGGCAGGGTAGTGGCCTGGAACCCCGCCGCCGAGCGAATGTTCGGCTGGAGCGCGGTCGAGGCGCTAAACCAGGTGATGCCGGTCGTGCCGGAGGCCGAGCGCACCGCGTTCCTCGACCAGATCCGCAATGGCGAGCCGCTCCTGGGTGTCGACAAGCGCCGCTTGCGGAAGGACGGCTCGCCGATCGAGGTGACCCTGTGGACCGCGCCGCTGCGCGATCCGGCCGGTGAACTCAGCGGCGTGATGGGCATCTATGCCGACGTCACCCAAAGCAAACAGCTCGAGGAACAGTTCCGGCAAGCGCAGAAAATGGAGGCGGTGGGGCGCCTGGCGGGCGGCATCGCGCACGATTTCAACAATATCCTCACCGTGATTACCGGGTATGGCGAGATGGTCGCGGAGAAGGTCGGGGACGATCCGCTGATGAGCGAGGAAATGCAGGAGATTCTCAAGGCGGCCGACCACGCCACGATACTGACCAGTCAGTTGCTGATCTTCAGCCGGCGCCACGTGGTGAGCCGGGAGTCCCTCGACCTGAACAGCGTCGTCGCCAAGCTCGAGCGGATGCTGCGCCGGATTATCGGCGAAGACGTGGAACTGGTCACGGTGGCAGGGGCGGCATTGGCTCGGGTGCGGGTGGATGCGGCGCAGGTCGAGCAGGTGGTCATGAATCTGGCGATCAACGCCCGCGACGCCATGCCCGAGGGCGGCAGGCTGACCATCGAGACCGCCAATGTCGAGCTCGACGCGGCGTACGGCCGCGGCCACATCGGAGTCAAGGAGGGCCAGTACGTGATGCTGGCCGTCAGCGACACCGGCAAAGGCATTCCGCCCGAGGTCCGCAGCCGCCTCTTCGAGCCCTTCTTCACCACCAAGGAACGCGGCAAGGGCACCGGCCTGGGTCTCTCCACCGTCTACGGCATCGTCAAACAGAGTGCAGGCGAGATCTGGGTCTATTCCGAACTCGGCAAGGGAACGACGTTCAAGATCTATCTGCCGCGAGTGGCGGAGGACGAACCGCTGCCCGCGCGAGCGGCCGAGCCCTTTCCGGTCGAGCGCGGCGAGGAGACGCTCCTGCTGGCCGAGGACGAGCCGGGAGTGCGGGCGCTGGCGCGCGACGTGCTGCGCCAGCACGGCTACCAGGTCCTCGAGGCCCTGGACGTCAACGACGCCCTGCGGATCTGCCGCGAGCATCCGGAGCCCATCGACCTGCTGTTGACCGACGTCGTCATGCCGGTGATGAGCGGCCGGGAACTGGCCGAGCGCGTCGCCGAGATCCGGCCCGAAATCAAGGTGCTCTATATGTCCGGCTACACCGACAACATCGTGGTCAGCCACGGCGTCACCTCGATCGACAAAGAGTTCCTGCAGAAGCCCTTCACGCCCCGCTCGCTGGCCCGCAAAGTGCGCGAGTCGCTCGACCGGCCGGAGTAGCCCCGGTTCTGCCGACCGTGGGGCAGGGCTCCAGAGGGACTTGCGGAAGTCCGCGACACTGCACCGAACCACGAGCGTGAGCGAGTGGACCCCCTCAAGCAGATGTCGATCGGCGGCCCGTTCCGCTCCCTGACGGTCGCGGTTCGGTGCTACCAGCCGGTCGAGTGACTGATTTCGCAAGTCCCTCTCCAGTCCTGCGGCCGGCGTCCACGCCGGCCTTCGTGTAACTAACTCAAACGCAGGAGGCCGGACGTGGACGTCCGGCGCAGCTCTGGCGAGCCGCCCCACTTCGACCGCCCGCAGTCGCGGCGCTTCTGCGTGCGCCACGAGCGCCCCCTCCCCACGATTTGCCCGAAGGCAGCGTCCTGGCGCAAAATGAAAGAAGCATCTGGGGGCGCTCGCCCTGTGCTGGGACCAAAGAACTGGACATGCTTTTCGGTGCGCCAAGACGCGCGGCCTGGAGACTCCGCAACCTCCCGCTCTATGCCAAGGGACTTGCGGTAGTCGCGCTGCCTTTGGCGTGGCTTCTGGTTGTAGCCATCGCCTTTTACCTGGTCCAGCGGGACAACCAGTCTGCCGAGAACTGGGTGAGGCACACCCAGGAGGTTCGGAGCGAGATCCAGCTCGTCCACACGCGCGTCGAAGAAGCGCAGACCGGAGCGTTGGGATATCGGCTGACGCATGACTCCGCCTGGCTAGCGCCTTACCAGCAGGCTCAGCAGACCCTCCCCGCCGTTCTGAACCGGCTGGAAGCCATGGTCGGAGACAACCCGCAGCAACTGGCTCGCGTGCGGCAAATCCGGAGCCTGGTCACCGAACAACTGGGGAGCCTGCACCCGCTGAGCGGAGGCGTGCCGGCGGCCAGCGCGAGCCCGGCTCTCGCGGAGAGCGCGAAGACGCTGGCGGCGGTGCGGCAGATCCTCAACGACACGATGAAGCAAGAGGATGACCTGTTGGCGGCACGGCGAGCGACGGCCAGATCTACTCAAGCCAACGCTTACGCCGTGATCGTGGCGGGGGTCCTGCTTGCCCCGCTCTGCGGGGTGCTGGCCATGCTGCTGTTCACATCGGCCGTAGCCCGGCGCATCGAGGTTCTGGAAGTAAACTCGCACCGCTTGGCGGAGGGCCTGCCGATCGCGGCCATGCGTTCCGGAAACGACGAGATCGGGCGTCTGGAGCAGTCTCTAAGCGAGGCCGCGTCGCTCCTGGCCAGACGTGAGGCGGACCTGCGCCGCTCGGGCGAGGAAATGGAGGCACGCGTCGAAGAGCGCACCTCGGAGCTCGCCGTCGCCAACCGCGCGTTGGAGGCGGAAGTGGCCGAGCGGAACCGCGCCGAGCAGGAACTCGCCGACCTGAACCGCCGCCTCGAGGCCGTCATCGACGCTAGCCCGCTGGCGATCATCCGGCTCGACCTCCAGGGAAATGTCCAGGCCTGGAGCCGGGCGGCCGAGCAGCTTTTCGGTTGGCGCGAGGAGGAGGTGCTGGGCAAGCCGCTCCCCACGGTTCCGGATGCGGAGTCCCAGGAGTTTCAGACCCTCCTGGCGCGCACGGCCCGCGGGGAGGTGCTGACCGGCTACACCACCCGCCGCCGGCGGAAGGATGGAACGCTCGCCGACATCCGGCTCTGGACGGCGCCCCTGTTTGGCAGGTCGGGCGAGATTCGCGGAAAGATCGCCATCGTCGCCGACATCACGGATCAGATGCGCCTGGAGCAGCAGCTCACTCATTCCCTCAAGATGGAGGCGATCGGGCGGCTGGCCGGCGGCGTCGCGCACGACTTCAACAACGTGATCACCGTGGTCTCCGGTTACGGCCACATGATTCTCGATAGCGTCCAGAACGATCCGGACCTGCGCGAGGCGGCCGAGGAGGTGCTCAAAGCCGCCTCGCGCGCCGCCGCGCTGGCCAACCAGTTGCTCACCTTCAGCCGCCACCAGATCATCCAGCCGACGGCGCTTGAGATCAACGCGCTGGTGCGCGACATGGAGCGCATGCTCGGGCGCGTGATCGGGGAACAGATAGACCTGCAGGTCGTCGTCCGCCCCGAGGTGGGTCTGGTGCGCGCCGACGTGGGCCAGATCGAACAGGTGCTGATGAACCTGGTCGTGAACGCCCGCGACGCCATGCCCGGGGGAGGGACGCTCACGGTCGAAACCGCCAACGTCGTTCTGGATGAGAACTACTCCCGCACCCACTCCGGGGTGGGTCCCGGGAACTACGTCATGCTGGCGGTGAGCGACACCGGAACCGGAATGGACCCCGAGACCAAGTCGCATATCTTCGAGCCCTTTTTTACCACCAAGGAACGCGGCAAGGGCACCGGCCTGGGGCTTTCGATCGTCTACGGCATCGTCAAGCAACACGGCGGCGACATCTGGGTCTACAGCGAGCCGGAGAAAGGGACGACCTTCAAGATCTACCTGCCCCAGGTTGCGGCCGGCTCGGCTGCCGGCGTTGCTGAGGATACCGCGCCTCAGGGTGTTTTCGGCGATGAAACAGTGCTTCTGGTCGAGGACGAGCCGGGCGTGCGCAAGCTGGTGCGGGGCATCCTCGAACAATACGGTTACATTGTGCTCGAGGCCGGATCCGGCCGCCAGGCGCTTGAGCTGGAAGCCGGCCACGAGAGCCGGATCGATCTCCTGCTCACCGACGTTGTCCTGCCCGAAATGAGCGGCCGGGACGTCGCGGATGCGCTGGCGACGAGCCGTCCCGGGATCAAAGTGCTCTACCTGTCCGGCTACACGGACCACGTGGTGATCGACCGCGGCGTACTGGCGGCGGGAGCGAGCTTCCTGCAAAAGCCGTTCACGCCCGAGGTTCTGGCGCGCAAGATCCGCGAGGTCCTGGACGACCGGACGCAGGCTGCGTAGCTAGCGCTCTCACGCTTGAGCACCGAACCGCGCGCGTCAGCGAGCGGAGCGCTCCTTCGGCGCCGCCGGCCGCGCTCGCCGCCGCCCCGCTCGACGCCTGCCGCCCCTCGCTCGCCGGCCGCGGGTTCGGTGCTCATCAGTGTGCTAGCTGCTGGCTGACAGCTGATTGGTAGTACTCTGTTTGAGGAAGGAAAATCTTCTCATGAGCACTAGGAAGCAAGACGCACTGGAATACCATTCCAGGCCTCCCGCCGGCAAACTGTCCGTCACGCCTACCAAGCCTTGCCGGACGCAGCGGGACCTCAGCCTGGCGTACACACCAGGGGTCGCCGTCCCCTGCAAGGAGATCGAGCGCGATCCCAGCCTGGCCTACAAGTACACCGCCAAGGGCAACCTGGTAGCCGTCGTATCGAACGGCACCGCGGTCCTGGGCCTGGGCAACATCGGCCCGCTGGCCGGCAAGCCGGTCATGGAAGGCAAGGCGGTGCTGTTCAAGCGCTTCGCCGATATCGACGTGTTCGACATCGAGCTGGCGAGCGAAGATCCCAAGGAAGTGATCCGCGCCTGCCAGTTGCTCGAGCCCACCTTCGGGGGAATCAATCTCGAAGACATCAAGGCGCCCGAGTGCTTCGAGGTCGAAGAGGAGCTGAAGCGCACGATGAAGATCCCGGTTTTCCATGACGACCAGCATGGGACCGCCATCATCTCCGGCGCGGCGCTCATCAACGCGCTCGACGTGGTGGGCAAGCCTATCGGCCAGGTCAAGCTGGTATTCAGCGGGGCCGGGGCGAGCGCGATTTCCTGCGCCGAGCACTATATCCGGCTGGGGCTCAAGCGCGAGAACGTCACCATGTGCGACAGCAAGGGCGTCGTTTTCGAAGGGCGCACCGACGGCATGAACAAGTACAAGGCCCGCTTCGCGCGCGCGACCGAGCTGCGAACGCTGACCGAGGCGCTTCAGGGCGCCGACGTCTTTGTGGGCCTCTCCTGCGGGAACTGCGTGGGGCCGGAGATGCTGATGGGCATGGCTCCGAATCCCATCGTGTTCGCGCTGGCGAATCCCGACCCGGAGATTCCTTACGATGTCGCCGTGGCGGCCAGGCCGGACGTCATCATGTGCACCGGCCGGTCGGACCTACCCAACCAGGTGAACAACGTCCTCGGATTCCCCTTCATCTTCCGCGGCGCGCTCGATGTGCGAGCCACGGCGATCAACGACGAGATGAAACTGGCCGCGACCCACGCGCTGGCCGCCCTCGCCAAGGAAGACGTGCCGGATTCGGTGCGCGCGGCCTACGGAATCGACCGGATCGAGTTCGGGCGCGAGTACATCATCCCCAAGCCCTTCGATCCCCGCGTGCTGATTTGGGAGGCCGCCGCTGTGGCGCGCGCGGCGATGGAGACCGGTGTGGCGCAGGTGACGGTCGACATCGAGCAGTACAAGGAAGAGCTGGAGCGGCGCCTCGGCAAAGCTCGCGAGATCATGCGCGTGATGATCCACAAGGCGCAGCGCAAGCCGATGCGCGTGGTCTTCCCCGAAGGAGAGGAGACTAAGATCCTGCGGGCCTGCCAGGTTCTGATCGAGGAGAAGATCGCGCATCCCATCCTGCTCGGCCGTGAGCAGGTGATCTGCTCCCAGATCGAGGATTGCCACGTGCACCTGGAAGGTGCCACCATCGTCGATCCCGACAAATCGCCCGACCGCGAACGCTATGAGAAGGAGCTCTATCTCCTGCGCCAGCGCAAGGGAATCACGCAACACGAGGCGCGGGAATGGATGGACAACCGCAACATCTTCGCGGCCATGATGGTGCACACCGGCGATGCCGACGCTCTGGTGGGCGGCCTCACCCAGCACTACCCCGACATGATCCGGCCCGCCTTGCACGTGATCTCGGTGCGCGAGGGCCTGCACAAGGTCTCGGGCGTGTACATGCTGATCACGGATAAGGGCGACATCTACTTCCTGGCGGATTGCACGGTCAATATCGAGCCCAGCTCCGAGGACCTGGCCGAGATCGCGATCTCCGCCGCCGAGATGGCGCGCCGCTTCAACGTCTGGCCGCGCGTGGCCATGCTGTCGTTCTCCAATTTCGGCAGCACGCGGCATCCGCTGGCCGAGAAGGTGCGGCGCGCGGTCGAGATCGTGAGGATGCGCGAGCCGTTACTTATGGTCGATGGCGAGATGCAAGCCGACACCGCGGTGACGCCTTCCATCATGGATGAGACCTATCCGTTCAGCACGCTCAAGGGCGGCGCCAACGTGCTGATCTTCCCCAACCTGGAGGCCGGGAACATCGCCTACAAGCTGCTGGCCCGGATGGGCGGAGCGCAGGTCATCGGCCCGATCCTGACGGGCACCTCGAAGCCGGTGCACGTCCTGCAGCGCGGTTCCGACGTGGAGGACGTGGTGAACATCGCCACCATCGCGGTGGTGGACGCGCAGGAGGCGGCCCAGCGCACCGCGCCCTCGCTGGCCGATGCCGCCAGCCAGATCGGAGAGGTCGAGGCGAAGTACTGAGGCGCTCCCCAGCACCGAACCGCGACCGTGAGGGAGCGGACGCCGGCCTCACCACTTCACCGTCTTCCCCGGCTCCAGCGGCCAGATCTCGACGCCCGTCGGCTTGGCCAGCTCGGCCAACTCCTCGGGCCGGCCGGTCAGGGCGGGGAAGGTGCCGAAGTGCATCGGGATGACCTTCTTCGGCTGAAGCAGCGAACACGCCAGTGCCGCCTCTTTCGGGCTCATGGTGAACAAATCGCCGATAGGCAGAAACGCCAACTCGGGGTGATAGAGCTGTTCGATCAGCGCCATGTCCGAGAACACGTTCGTGTCCCCGGCGAAGTACAGAGTGCGGCCGTCCGCGAGGCGCAGCACGTAGCCGCAGGCCTCGCCGCCGTAGACGATGCTGCCGTCGTCCTCCTTGATCCCGCAACTGTGGACCGCGTGCGTCATGGTCACCTTCACCGGTCCGGCCTGCTGCGAGCCGCCCTTGTTCATCGCCGTCGTGTTCTCGACGCCTTTCGACGTCAGCCACTCGCAGGTCTCGTAGATCGCCACAACTTGCGGGGAGAACTTCTTCGCCAGCGGAACGGCGTCGTGGATGTGGTCGAAATGGCCGTGCGAGATCAGGATCGCGTCCACGCGGTCGAAAGTGTGTCCCTTGGGATAAGCGGGATTGCCGTCAAGCCAGGGGTCCATCACCAGTACCTCGCCCGATTCGAGGCGGAATTGAAACGTGCCGTGTCCAAGCCAGGTGATTTCGAGCATGTGTCCCTCTGCACTCGATGATAGCTACTGTTTGGCGGGACTGGCGGGGCTTGGAGTGGCGGCCGGGCTTGCCACCGGGCGCGCCGCCAACTGAATCCCGTCGCCGTACTTCGCCAGGCCCGGGATGGTCACCGGCAGCCGGCCCTGGATCGCCGATCTCGCCGAAGAGCGCCTTCACCGCGGCGGTCTCCGATGGTGTCACGGTGCTATAGGTGGTCAGGTACGCGCCGACGGTGGGAAAGCTTCGCAGCAGGTAGGGACTGCCGAGCGCCACCAGAATCATCGGCTTGCCGTTTCCGAGAATGCGGTTCATGAGTGCGGGATATCCGCCCGCCAGCGCCACGCTGCCACGATAGGCGGCGACGGAAACGAACGCGGCCACCACGGTCACCGCCGAAGTCTGGGCGCTTGCGGCCTGCTCCAGATCGGCCTCGCCGGCCGTCGGATCGAGCACCGTGATGGATGCGTTCGGAATCCGCTTGCGAACCTCGGCGGCCAGCACCCGGCCCTGCTGCGAGCCGCGGCTCTCCGTCAGCACCAGGAAGGAAACGGAGGAGGCGGGATTGAGCGGGACCAGGCCGCCCTCGTTTCGCACCAGCGTGACGGCGCGATCGGCGATCTGCTGGACCCGCTCGACGTCTTCCGGCGTGTCGAGATCGTCCATCATCGTGTCCAGGTTCACCAGCCGGCGGCGGTTTAACCCCAGGCGGGCCTTCGCGGCCAGCACTCTGGCGACACTCTCTTCGAGACGCTGGCGGGTGATCGCGCCCCGGCGTACAGCGTTCGCTATGGCTGTGACCGCCTCTTCGGGGTTGGCCGGCATCAGCAACACATCGGCGCCGGCCTCGATCGCCTTCACGGCGGCCTGTGCCGCGGTCCAGTGCTGCGTGATGCCGCCCATGTCGAGGGCGTCGCTGGCGACGATCCCGTGGAATTCCATTTCCTTTCGGAGCAGGTTGGTCAGAATGGGAGCCGAGAGCGTAGCGGGGGTGCCGGACGGGTCCAGCGCCGGCACGACGATGTGGGCGGTCATCACGGCGTCCACTCCGTCGGCGATCGCGGCGCGGAAGGGCAGCAAGTCGATCTTCTCCAGGCGCGCCCGGTCCGCGCCGATCACGGCCAGCGCCATGTGCGTGTCCACGGAAGCGTCCCCATGGCCGGGGAAGTGCTTCGCGGTTACCAGGACCGGTCCCACCGAGTGCGCGCCCTCGATGAACGCCCGGACTTGGGCGGCCACCTCGTCGGGGTCTTCTCCATACGAGCGAATGTTGATGATGGGGTTGTCCGGGTTGCTGTTGACGTCCGCGACCGGCGCCAAAATCCAGGGCACCCCCAGGGCGATGGCCTGCCGGGCGGTGACCTCGCCTTCAAAGCGGCTCAGGCTGGGATCGCGCGTCGCGGCGAACGCCATGGCATGAGGGAACAGCGTTTTCGATTCCAGGCGCATGGAATCTCCGCGCTCGAAGTCTCCGGCGACCAGCAGCGGTACCTTGGAGGCCTTCTGCATGCGATTGAGAAACGCCGCCATCGCGTACGGCTCGGCGGAGCGCACGCGGCCGTCCTGCACCCGATTGACCAGCACCAGCCCGCCGACGCGCAGGTTCCGCACGGCGCGGAGATACTTCTGGTATTCCTCCGTGCGGGGATTCGGCGCGTCGCCGAAGAAGGGGACCATGACCAACTGCGCGGCCTTCTGGTGAAGCGTCATGGAGCGCATCCAACTCTTCACGACGCGGCTCCGGGTCTCTCCGGGCGGTGCTGGACGCTTGCGGGAAGGGCGGCTCGCGGCCGGACAAACCACGGCGGCTAGCAGCAACGGGATCAGTATTCTCGCGGGCAGATTCAACTCTCTACTATACGTGTACCGGGCACCGAACAGCGACCGTCAGGGAGCGGACCGTAGCTGAAAGCTGACCGCTGATAGCTGACGGCTGCGCTAGCCCCCCTGTCCTTTGGCCTTAGGCGCATGCGCTGGCGGCCGGTGCGAGCGCGCCGGCTTCTTCGGAGTGCCGCGCCGCAGTAGGCGGCTGACGGACCGCAGAAGCTGCGGAACCTCCGTGGCGCTCTTGGCGATCACCACGTCGGCGCCCGTGTTCTCCTCGGTCATCCCCAGAGCCTCGGCGTAACCCGAAATCAGAATGATGGGCACGGTCTCGCAGCGCTCGCGGATCCGCCGGATCAGTTCCAGGCCGTTCATCCGCGGCATCTTGTAGTCGGTGATGACCAGTTGGAACTCCTCGCGCGCGAAGTGTTCGAAAGCCTCCTGTCCTTCGAGCGCGGTGGTGATGCGGTGGCCCGCATCCTCGAGGACAGCCTTGCGGGCGATCAGCCCCAGCCTGTTGTCGTCAACGAGCAGGATGCGTGCGGCCGGAGCGATCTCAACAGAGGTGCCTTTCATAGAGGAGACTAGGCGAAGTTACCAGAGCTGAAATGGTCCTGTCAACGGATTTGTAACGATCTGAAAGAATGCGAGATCAGCGCCTTGACTTTTTCGGGCGATGCGCTATTCCACCTCGCGCGCAGCGGTGTAGCCGCTCTTGGCGATGATGGTGTACTTGATTGGCTTGTTGTTCTCGGTGATCTTCAGCGGTTCCCCGTTGGCGGGATTGACCAATTCCACCTTGAGCTTGCGGAAACTGCCGTCGCGCGCCTGGTTGGAAGGATTGTAGGCCAGGCTGTACTGGTTCCGCATGGCCTGCGCGATGGCGCGGAAGATGCCCGGGAACTCGCCTTCGAAGCGCGGAAGAAATGCCTGCCCGCCGGTCTCCCGCGCGAAGGTGTTCAGCGTGTTATCGGCCTGCAGCCAGTCCATCTGCGTGATCGGCCCGACGTAGTTCTCCATATAGATGCGGATAGCCTGCCCAATGCCAAGGGCGTAAATCGGAACTCCGGCGTTCTGAAGGATCTTGCGGGTCTTGTCGAGGGTCAGCTTGCTAAAGGTGTCTATGCCGGAGGTGATCGTGACGATGGCCTTGCGGCCCTCGATGGAACTCATTCGCTGGGCCGTGTCCGCCAGCGCGTCGTAAAGATTCGCTTCCGAGAAAGCCGGGATCTGGAGGCGGCGCATGGCCTCCATGGCCTCGCGCCGATCCTGGGTGAAATCGCACAGGATCTCCGACCGCATGTCGTAGGAAATGATGGCTACGTAGTCCTCCGGCTTGAGCGACTGCAGAAAACCATAGGAAGCCTGAAGCGTGTCGTACCAGGTCTGGGTCCAGTACGACTGCCAGCGGTTGCTGAACTCCACCACCATGGCCACCGTCATCGGTGCCTCGCCCATGCTGAAGTTGGTGACCTGCTGCGGCACACCGTCTTCGAGGATGCGGAAGTTGCCACGGGGGATGTTAGGAATGAACCGGCCCTTGTTGTCGAGCACCGCGACGTCAACCGTGACGGCGGTGACGTTGCTCTTGAAACTCGGCGTGCCGGTCGGAGAGACGTCCTTCTTATCGAACTTCGAAGGAATCTTGGGGCCCTCGGCCGGCGTCGACGTGGTGCTGTTGCGAGGCCGGGCGACGGTCTCGCTGCCTTCCTTCTGAGGTCCCTGATCCTGGCCGGCCAGGGTCGCGCAACCGGCGGCCAGACACACTGCCAGCGGAATGACGATACTCCTGGAGATTCTCATCGGACACCCCACGCCCCGACTATAGCAAAATACGTATGCCTCACCACCAACTCTGACGCGCCGGAGCCCCTCGGCGTTACCAGCCGCCGTGGCGCGGGCACTCTTGCCCAATGCCGCCTCGACATTCGTGTCGAGGCATGCCTTGGCTTCCGGCTCTCAGTTCACCCAGCGGTCTCCGCCCGGGCCGCGCTTGCGCAGATACACCTGGAACCTTCGCCGCGCCCGTTCCATGCGCCAGGTTCGCCAGCGGTTTCGGGCGAAGGCGATCGGGTCGGCCGATTTGAAGCGGACTTTCAGGAACAGGTAGCCGAACAGCATGCCGCCCAGGTGCGCCACGTTGCTCACTCCGCGCGACGGCTGCCACACGTAGTAGAACTCGATCACCCCGAAGATCATGACCGCATACTTGGCCTTCATGGGGAACAGCAGCATCATCAGGATGATGCGGTCGGCGTATACCACCCCGAAGGCCAGCAGCAGTCCGAAAATCGCTCCGGAGGCTCCGATCGTAGGGAGCCCCAGCATCGGATCGTCCGGCCCGGAGGCCACGGCCAGCGCCGCCGTGAGGGCGCAAAGGCCCGCGCCCACGCCACAGACGAAGTAGTATCTCAGGAACCGCCGGGTGCCCCAGTCACGCTCCAGGTCCGCGCCGAACATCCACAGCATCAGCATGTTGATGACCAGGTGCCAGATGCCCCCGTGCAGGAACATGTAGGTGAACAACTGCCAGAAGAATCCGCGGTACCGGATCAGACCGGGAACCAGTCCAAACCAGTCGGTGAACAGCCCCGAGACGAGTTGCTGAAGGACGAAGACCGCGCAATTGGCGATTAGCAGCCACTTCACGCCGGGAGGGAAGTAGTCGGAGTAGAAGGTTCTGGTTCTGTACCTGGTGTATTGCATTGAAGGTGCGGCCCCGTCACCCGTCAGAATATCAGAAACGGCCGGCTGTTTTCGTGTACGGGCTTTGGGCTACACTGATACATGGTGATACCGGGCTGCGGGCCTGCGCGAGCGGGCAGCCGCGGTCCGAAAGCCCATTGGTGACGGGTTCGCGGCCCAGGTTGGCTCAAGGCGGGCGCTTTTGATTCGCTGCTTTTTCGCACTTCTCATCCTGACAATCTGCAGCCTCTGCGGCGTCGCCCGCGGGCAGGCGCCTCAGTCGAAGCCCGCAAAGCCCGCCGGGCTGGCGCAGCTCGACGCCAGTCAGGCTCTGTTCACCGTGATGGCGGCGATCAACGCCGTGGGCTACGACGCCGATCTCGATTCCCCTTCCAACTCGCCGCTCCGTGCGGCGGTGCGGCGCTGGGTTGCCGCCAAGGCTCCGGCCAGCCTGGCCGAGTTGCGGCGCTTCTATCTGGATCACCGTCAGACCGATCCGGTGGCGGAGTTGAGCCAGTACGTTTCTTTCGCGTTGTCGGTCGAGGAACCCCCGGAGTTTCGCTGGCGATATCGCCAACAGGACTTGGCCCCGGACGTGCAGTCGCTCGACGGCCTCCAGGGGCTGCTGTCCAGGTTCTACCAGGAAGCGGACATCGCCGAGGCGTGGCGCCAGTCGCAGCCCGCGATTGACGAGGCGATTGCGCGCTATCACCGGCCAGTCACCGAGGCCCTGACCCGGGTGAACGCCTATCTGCGAACTTCGAACAGCGAGCAACTCGGCGCGCGCTTCCAGATTTACGTGGAACTGCTCGCCGCGCCCAACCAGGTCCAGGCGCACAGCTTCCGCAACGACTATTTCGTCCTGCTGACGCCTTCTCCCGACTTGCAGACCGAGAGCGTTCGCCACGCCTACCTGCACTTCATGCTCGACCCCCTGCCGGTGAGATACGCCGCGGAGCTCGAGAAGAAGCGGGGGCTGGTCGACTACGCGCAGAATGCGCCCTTTCTCGAGGACTACTACAAGAACGACTTCCCGAGACTGGCCAATGAGTGCCTCATCAAGGCCGTGGAGGCGCGCCTGGCTCCATCCTCCGCCCGTCAGGGACTGGTCGACCAGGCGCTGCGCCAGGGTTTCGTCATGACGCCGGCGTGGGCGGACGCGCTGGCCCTGTACGAGAAGCAGGAGCAGTCGTTGCGCTTTTTCTTCCCCAGCCTGGTGGCGGCGATCGACCTGAAGCGGGAAGAGCAACGCTTGGACAAAATCGAATTCGCCACCGAGCGGCCCGCGCCGAAGATCAGGCTGGCGGAGCATCCGGTTGAGCCCGTGGGGCCCCAGAAGGTGCTCGAAGACGCCGAGCGTCTGTACTTCGCCGAGCCACCCGATCTGGTCAACGCCAAAGCCGGCTACCTCCGGGTCCTGAGCGGGACCGAGGACAAGAAGCTGCACGCCAAGGCCTACTATGGACTGGCGCGCGTCGCGCTGCGCCAGAACGATCCCGACGCGGCGGAGACGCTGTTTGGAAAGACGCTCGAATCCGAACCCGACCCGCTGGTGAAGGCGTGGGCAGACGTGTACCTGGGGCGGCTGGCGATCGCCGCCGGGGAGTCCCAGCGGGCGATCCAGCGGTTTCAGGCCGCGCTGGCCGTCGAAGGCGCGTCCGATAAGGCGCGACAGGCTGCGCGGGAGGGAATTGAGAAGGCCTCCGGGCGCCATCAGTAGCAGCGCGGCAAAAGTGGAGAGGAAAAGGAGTCATCGATGAGAAACGGAATGATAATGGGCGCCCTGGCGTTGGTGTTGGCCGGCGGCGCGATTGCCCAACCGCAGGCGCCGAAAGCTCGGGCGCCGAAATCGCAGGCGGAGGCGCAGGCCCTCAACGCAGTGATTCAGGCTGCTTCGCCGGACGCGCAGATAGCCGCCGCGGAGGACTTCGTCGTGAAGTTCCCCGACTCGGACTTCAAGGGGCTGGCTTATCTTGGGGAGGCCCAAAGCTACCATCAGAAGGGCGATTACGACCACCTGGTCGTTGCCGGCGAGCAGGCGCTCGAATCCAACCCCGACGACGCCACTAGGGTAGAGGTGCAGCTCCTCCTGGCCCAGGCCATCGGCACCAGGATTGGCGAATTCGACCTGGACCGCGAGGAGAAACTGGCGAAGGTCGAGAAGTACGCCAACGCCGCTCTCGACACCCTGAAGACGCTGGCGAAGCCCAACCCCAGCCTCCCCGACGCGCAATGGGAGGCGGCCAAGGCCGACCTGAACGGCGAGGCCTACGCGGCGCTCGGCCTTGACCAGATGGTGCGCAAGGACTACCAGAAGGCGATCGCGCAGTTCAAGCTCGCCATTGAGGCGACCAAGGACGCCGAGCCCTCCTACGAGGTGCGTCTGGCCAACGCCTATGACAAGGCCGGGAAGTATGACGAGGCGGTGGCGGCCTGCGACAAGGCGCTGGCGACCCCCAATCTGCATCCCATGGTCAAACGCGCCGCGGAAGCCGAAAAGGCCAACGCTCTCAAGTTGAAGTCGAAGAGCAGCGCTCCGGCAGCTGCAAAGCCCTGATCCGGTATCGAACCCATGCGTGCGGATCTGGAGGCGCTCGAGGCCGCGATCGGTCACGTATTCTGTAACCGCGATCTCCTCGTCCGCGCGCTTACCCATACCTCTCATGCCTACGAGAGGAGCCAGCCCCCGTTCCAGGACAACGAACAGCTCGAGTTTCTGGGCGACTCGATCCTGGGATTTCTGGTCAGCGAATCGCTCGTGTGCCGCTATCCGGCCTACCGCGAGGGCCGGCTCTCGATCCTCAAGAACTACCTGGTGAGTGCCTCGCACTTGCACGAAGTGGCCCAGAAGATCGGGCTGGGCGAGTATCTGCTGCTGGGCCGCGGCGAGGAGTTGAGCGGCGGCCGGGTGAAGAAGGGCCTGCTGGCGGACGCCGTCGAGGCGCTGATTGCGGCCATCTATCTGGATGCCGGAATCGCGGAGGCGCGGCTGTTCGTGGTGGGATACATTCTGGGCGCCGCGCAGGAACTCGAGGAGAACAACGAGGCGTCTTTCACCAATTTCAAGGGCGCCCTCCAGGAGGTCGCGCGTTCCCTCAATCTGCCGTCGCCCCGCTACACGGTCGTTCAGGAACAGGGACCGCCGCACGCGCGCAGATTCACCGTCGAGGTCGCCATCGGCGGCGACCTCGCCAGCCAGGCAGAGGGCGACTCCAAGAAAAGCGCCGGGCAGAAGGCCGCACAGATGGTGCTCAAGCGCCTCATGGAGCACGCGGAGTAGCGCATGCTTTAGCATGCCCCAGGGCTAGATGCACGGCAGGATCCGGCAACTCTACGATCAACGCACCTCGCAGGACTGGCGCTACCGTCTCTGGCGAATGGTCCAGCCTCCGCAGCCGTTTCTTCACAATCCGCGGGAACGCACCGACTATCCGCTCGGCCGATGGAATCTCTACATCGGCGGCGCCGGCCGCCTGCCGGACGGATACGTGAATCTCGACCTGTTCGTGGCGCCCGGGGTGACGGTGGCGGCCAACGCCGAGCACCTTCCGTTTCCGCCGGACTTGTTCGCGCGAGTCGAGTGCGACGCTGTGCTCGAGCATGCGCGCTGGCCCGAGCAGGTGATGCGCGAAATCGAGCGCGTGCTCGCGCCCGGCGGGTACGCGCACATCGTTACGCCGTTCTGCCATCCCTTCCACGCGTATCCGGAGGACTTCCGCCGCTTTACCCTGGACGGACTCAAGCTCATGGCCGGCAGCCTCGAGGTGGTGGAAGAGGGCTGGAGAACCGGGCCCACGGGCACGCTGATCCTCTTCACGCTCGAGTATTTCAAGATGTGGCTACCCTGGCGCGCCTGGCGTGTCGCGGTTCATTTCCTGCTGGGATGGCTGCTGGCGCCGTTCCGCTATCTGGATCGCTTCCTGATGCGTACCCCCCGGGCGGGGCAGATCGGCAATACCTGCTATCTCTGGCTCCGGAAAGCGGACCACCCTCCTGCCTGACCGTTTGGTAGACTCGGCATCAAATGACCTATCTGGCGCTATTGGCAATCGGTCTTGTGGCGGGGGTGTTCGCCGGCATGTTCGGCATCGGGGGCGGCCTCATCATCGTGCCCGCGCTGCTGTTCGTACTCAAGATGACCGAACTGGAAGCGATCGCGACCAGCCTGGCGGCCTTGATCCCGCCGGTTGGCCTGCTGGGTGCGGCCGAGTATTACACCAAGGGATACATCCACATCCGCTATGCCGCCCTGATCGCGTTGGGCCTGTTTGTGGGCGCATATTTCGGGGCACGCATCATGATCGGCCTGCCGCCCAACGTGATTCGCAGGGTCTATGCGGGGTTCCTGATCGTCATCGCGGCACGGATGTTGATGACGGGGAAGTAGCGGGGCCGTCTATAACAAGCGCCGGCTTGCGCTGGCGGTGGGCCGTTTGCGCGGCGCAGGCACTCTTGCCCAATGCCACTTAGCTTTCTGTAAGTAAAACAAAACGCACAGAGTACGTTTTATGAGGGCGGGAACGGACTCGGACGTGGCGCACGCTTTAGCGTGCTCGGAGCGAGTTTCAACTCGCTCTGCCGGACCATGGGCTGAAGCCCACGGCGGCACGCTCTCCAGAAACCCACCCCGTAACCTGATGCTTCTGCGAGCGGCGTGGGGCAGGCCGTTCGGCCTGCCCAGGCAGGCGAAACCGTCTGTCCCACGGGCTCCGATCGGGTTTCCGACCCTGGTGACGGGCCGCCGCGGCCCGCATATGCTGAAGCGTGCGCCGCAATAAAATCGACAGGTTAGCAATAGAGCACGATAACTAAGTGGCATCGGGCACTCTTGCCTGCCGCCTCTACTCTCGTGTCGAGGCGCTGGCTCCTCGGCAGCCGTCAGGCCAGTTAGCGCTTATGGGGCGGGCGACCGGTAGCGGGGCGTCCAGTCAGCGGAGCAAGCCGCGATGGGACGAAGCCGGGCGGGAGAGTTCGGCGCGCACCGGCTCGGCGGCCACCTCGGGCGGCGGGATGGCCAGCGGCTTCATGACCGGCAACTCCCGATCCACCCACGGCGTCAGCGGAATATTGCGGAACGAGACGCGCTCCTGAAGCAGCATCGTGCCGCGGCTCTCGATCAGGAACCGCCGCTCGTCCACGCGCACGTCCGCCAGGAACTCGTTGAGCGCCCTGCGCCGCGCCTCTTCCTCGGATGCCCGGACGCGTTCCTCCATGGCCCGATGCTGAGTCGACAGCAGCGCGCGCACTTCGGCCAGCGCCGCGCGTTGGCAGGCTAGCGCCGCTTCCGTGCGGGCGTGCATGAGGATGGCGGTGAGCAGGGCGGCCCCCGCCGCCACCACGAACGGCATCGCCATCAATACGTAGTCAGGGACAAGCCCGCCCATGCCTCATCCATCGGCGGAAAGGAGAGAAAAGTTGACCCCGTCTGCCGCGTAGTGGTGCGGACCCGCTGGTCTGCGGCCGACGGCTCCGTCGCCCGAGCCGTCGCACCGATGAACTCGATTCACAGGAGGTCGCCGCGAGTTTGAGCCGTGGCGCAGACTCTTAGTCTGCAGCGTCGAGACTCTTCTCGACGCGAAAAACCGGCCTCGACACGAATGTCGAGGCGGCAGGCAGGAGTGCCTGCGCCACGGAAACTGTCCGCCGGGGCCTTACTTTAACGCCTGTGGGCGGACCAGTGGGCCCGCCCCACCGGCATTGAGCGCGGACGCCGGGCCTTGCCCCTATTCCCACTCGATGGTGCCGGGAGGCTTGTGCGTGAGATCGTAGAACACCCCGCAGACGCCGTCGATGTCCAGCAAAGCCCGCGCCATCGCGGCCTGCAGGCCGGCTTCCATGGGTACCGAGCGCGCCGTCATCCCGTCCACCGAGTCCACCGGGCGCAGCGCCACCGAATCAGGCCGCGCGGCGGTGCCGAGCGGGATCAGAATCACCGGGAACTGCCACACCGTACGGTCGAATCCGGAATCGTGCGAGAGCCGGCGGACGATGGCGTCGGCGCGGCGCAGGCGCTCCAGGCGTTCCGCCGTCAGGGTGCTGGCCCACACACGCAGGGAATCGAGAGGGGCACGGCTCTCCACCAGCCCCACCACGCGGTTGATGCCCGCTATCCGGTTGATGAGCTCCGTGGCCCGGTCGTGCAGGCTGCCGTCGGGCGGCGGCGCCTCCGCTAGCGCCAGCACCGGCCGGTAGCTGCGCTCATCCCCCTGGACGCCTACCGAGTGCACCGGCAACAGCCAGCCCTCTTCGGCGCGGCGCACCGGCTCATCCGCTTCCGCACACAGGCAGCGGATCGCCAGGCCGGGACCGGGAAAAGGGTGACGGTTGAGCAGCTCCGCGGGCAGGCCGAGCTCCTCTCCGATCTCGCGCACCTCATCCTTATAGAACGAGCTGAGCGGCTCGACGATGCGGCCCGCCTCGATCAGCCTCTGCACTCCTTCGACGCGGTTGTGATGCGTCTTGATGAGCGCCGCGTTCTTGGTGCCGCCGGATTCGATGGTGTCCGGGTAGATGGTGCCCTGGCCCAGGATCCAATCGCCTTCGGCCAGATGGCCGCCCTCGATGATCCGCTCCTGAACGCGAACGAATTCCTCTCCGATGATGCTGCGCTTCTGCTCCGGCTCCCGAACGCCGTCGAGCGCTCCCAAAAACTGCGCCTCGGCCGATTCGATCCCGACGGCGCCGGGCGCGAGCCGGTCGAAGGTGTCGCGGACGAACTCGGTCTCCCCTTCGCGCATCAGCCCGGTGTCTACGTACCGGCCGCGCACCCGCTCGGGCCCCAGCGCTCGCAGGCACAGCGTGAAGGCCACCGAGGAATCCACGCCGCCCGAAACGAAGAAGAATACGTTGCGGTCGCCAACCACCTCGTGAATGCGCCCGATCACCAGCGGGATGCGGTGCTTCGGGTTCCAGTCGCGCTCGGAGCCGCAGATGCCGAAGACGAAGTTCTCGAGGATCTCGCGGCCGCGGCAGGTGTGCGCCACCTCGGGGTGGAACTGGACGCTGTAGAGCCGGCGGCGCGGTGTCGGCCATGGCGGCGATGGCACAGGTCTCGGTCGAACCCAGAACTTCGAAGCCGGGCGGAGCGGCCAGCGCCGTATCCCGGTGGCTCATCCAGATTTGCTCGCGTCCGTGCAGCGGCAGGCCGTCGAACAGGGGCGCCGTCTTTGCCAGGTCGAAGAACGCCAGGCCGTACTCGCCTTTCTCGCCGCGCTGTACGCGCCCGCCCAGCAGGTAGGCCATCAGTTGCAGGCCGTAACAGATGCCGAGCACCGGCACTCCGGCCTCGAACAGGGCCGGGTCCACCGTGGGGCTGCCCTCGGCGTAAACGCTCATGGGGCCGCCAGAGATGATGACGCCCCTACGTGGTGCCAGTTCCGCGGCCGGCGTGTCGCTCGGCCGGACCTCGGCATAAACGCCCAGTTCACGGACCTTTCGCGCGATCAGATGACAATACTGCCCGCCCGCGTCTAGAACGATGATTTGAGGCTCGGGTGCGTACTCGCTCATGGGGGAACAGCCATCGGCTGATTACGGCTATTCTACCGTACCAGCCGACTGCATCGAGTACGACGACGTCCAGCCTTTGGCTGATGGCTGGAAGCTGATGGCTGAAAGCTGACAGCTGATAGCTGCCGAAGGCCGCCGAAGGCCGCTGAAGGCTATTGCCTCGAAACCCGCTCGGCGATGACGCGCTTCGCCTTTTCGAGTAACGCGCTGGCCTTGGGCATGGCGTCGACCGCCTTGGCGACCTCGGGATCGGTCTCTACGGCCAGCCGCCTGGCGTCCTCCAGGCCGAAGGCGCTCTGGTAGATCTCGCGCTTGATTTCCTGCTTGATCCAGTCCATGTGCGAGGTGAAATCCGCTTCCGTGAACTCCACCTTCTGGCTCAGCAGGTAGGTGTGGAACGCTTCGACGATCTCCAGGTCCGGCTGCCATCCCTTGGGCAGCGGGGCCGTGTGGGTGCCAAGGTAATGCGAGGCGAAGTTGAAGAATGCGTACTTGCGCCGCGCCAGCAGCACCTGGAAGGGATCCAGTTTCGGTTCCTCGAACTTCTCGTCGGGAGTGATGCCGTCTCCGCCGTAGACCGTGCGGCCGCTGTCCGTCGATTTCGCGTCCAGCGGGTTCTTGGTGTCGGTGTCCTTGCGGAAGTAATAGTCGTAGAACGAGATGTTCGAGTAGTCGCGCTGGATCAGCCGCCCGCTGGGAGTGTAATAGCGAGCCGTGGTGAGCGCCAGGCCGGTGTTCTCCGAGAGCGGATAGACCGTCTGCACCAAGCCCTTGCCGAAGGTGTTGTCTCCGAGAATCCAGGCGCGGTCGTGGTCCTGGAGCGCGCCCGCGACGATCTCCGCCGCCGAGGCGGAGTAGTGATTCACCAGCACGACGATGGGGTAATCGTGCCCGCCGTTGCCGGTCCTGGCGACGTACGGCTTTTCCGCCGAGACACGGCCGCGGTGCGAAACGATGAGCTGTCCCTTCTGCAGGAAGCGGCCCGCCACGGCCACGCCTTCGTTCAGCAGTCCGCCGGGATTGTTGCGCAGGTCCAGGATCAGGCCCTTGATGTTGCCCTCGCCCAGGTGCCGCAGCGTCTCTTCCACCTCGTGGCTGGTGTTCTCGTTGAACGAATCGACCTCCAGGATGGCGATGCCGGGCTTGACCCAGAAGGCGTCCTGCACCGTCTTCCGCGGGATCTCGTCGCGGATGAGGTTGAAGACCAGCGGAGTGTCGCTGCCCTCCCGCGCCATGGTGATTTTAACGCGGGTGCCGCGAGGCCCCTTGAGCTTGTCGGCGATCTCGGTCAGCGTCAGCTTGTCGGTCGGCTGCTCATCGACCGTCAGGATGGTGTCGCCGGGGCGGATGCCGGCTTTGTAGGCCGGTGAGCCGGGGAAGGGAGCGATCACGATGGTCTTGCCGTTCCCGAGGCGGCTGGGACCGATCTGCATGCCTACGCCGTAGTAGTGTCCCGACTGGTCTTCTTTCAGCAGTTGGAAGTCGCGCGGGTCGAAGAAGTTGGAGTGCGGGTCGAGCGTGCGGAGCATGCCCGGGATGGCGCCCTTGTAGATGGCTTTTTCGGGATCCAGGGCATCCGCGTTGTTATGCTCCACCAGGGCGTAGATCTTGGTGAAGGAGTCCACCGCGGCGCGGGTGTCGTCTTCGGACGATGCCGCCGCAGCGCTGGTCAGACCCGAGCCGTAAATCCCGCCCAGAACCGAGCAACCTACGATGATGACAGGAAGGACAAGTAAGGAACGGCGATGTGCCATTGAATCTCCAGAGGCGAATCTGGCTCCAGTATAGCAGCTTGGGACGCCGCATCAGCACCGAACCGCGAGCGTCAGCGAGCGGACCAACGACGTTCCCCCCAAGTCCGCTCCCTCACGGTCGCGGTTCTGTGCGGGGGATCTGCGGCTTGCCCCTACACCGCGCGGACTCTGCGCAACGGCGCGGCCGACTCCGCCCGGACGGGTTTCTTGGGCGCAGCCTGCAGCCGGCGAACCTGGTCGCTGACGCAAACCAGGAACATGGGCTGCTTGGCGTTCTTCAGCACGTCGATGATGCGCTCCTGCCGGTCTTCCAGGTAGATCGTCTTGCCGTCGGTGAGCAGGTGCAGTTGCGACTCGTTGGTGAGGACGTCGCTCAGGCGCCGGCCCATCTCGCGCTGCAGGTACCGCAAAACGCGGCGGATCTTCTGGAGCGAGAACCCCTTGCGTCTCAGCTCCGCAATCACCGTGATCTCGAGAACCTGCTCGGAGGAGTAGACCCGCTTGTGCCCGGCGTGCTCGGGCGAGACGACGTGCCGTTCGTCCCACCACTGCAGTTGGCGGAGGCTGACGTTCGCCACCTTGGCGACATCGAGGGAAGAATAGGCTTCAGCGGGAGGGACCGGAGCAGGACGTACCTTTCTTGTTTTGAACATGGCCTGGGGCTTCCGTTTAAACGATACCAGAAAAAGCTCGCTATTGGATTGTACTTCGCCGCGCGGTGGAGTCCAAGTGTTTTTTTTGAGATTCTGTGTGGCTCCGACGGGGGTAGTCCCTCGATGCCTGGCTCCGCCCGCGACCGTCAGGGAGCACCCACAAGGCTCGGCTGTAAAGATTCGCTACAGTTCGTTGTGGCGCAGGCACTCCTGCCTGCCGTCTCGACACTCGTGTCGAGGCGCTCCGGGAGTTTGGCCCCCCCTCCGCGTCCGCCGCCCACTGGGTCCGCGCCAGATTACGGATTTGACACCTAGTTTCGGAGATCACTATAGTCAAATTTGAACCGTGAAGAGTTGAGGTAGGGGATTTCGCGGCGTCTCGGTCAGGTTCGCAGGCGCCGCCGGGGCCGTTGGGAGGGCTTGAAGGCTGATGCCAGGTTCACCGGGCTCGTACGCTGAGGTGTATTTTCCTATCCTGCTGCAGGTCGCCATCGCCATGGCGATCGCCGGCGGGATGCTCGTCACGTCCGCCATCCTCGGACGCCGCGTCCGCAGCCGGGTCAAAGACATGCCCTACGAGTGCGGAATCACCGCCGTGGGCTCGGTGCGCGGGCGCTTCAGCGTGAAGTTCTACCTGGTCGCGATGGTTTTTATCCTGTTCGACATCGAGACCGTGTTCCTCTATCCCTGGGCGGTGATCTTCCGCGAACTGCGCATGTTCGCCTTTGTGGAGATGCTGGTGTTCGTCGCCCTGATCCTGTCGGGCTTCTTCTACATCTGGAAGAAGGGTGCGCTAGCCTGGTCGGTCCAGGAGAACCCGGAGGAGCGGCCATGAGCGAGAGCGCCGTGGCAGCGGCAATCCCCGGGACGGTGCTTGGCTCGAACGTCCACCGCGGCCAGGAGAGCCTCGAAATCGCGCCGGTCCGGATCGTCGAGGTCTGCCTGTTCCTCCGCGACCAGCAGCAGTTCAACCGGCTCAGCGGCGTCACCGCGGTGGATTGGTACCCCACCGAGCCGCGCTTTGAGGTCGTCTACCTTCTGCATTCCATCGAACGCAACCAGCGGCTGCGTTTGAAGTGCCGCCTGCCGTCCGATCGCGCCGAAATCGACTCGGTGACCGGCGTGTGGCCCGGAGCGAACTGGTATGAGCGCGAGGTGTTCGACCTGTTCGGCGTCGTTTTTCGGAATCATCCCGACCTGCGGCGGATCATGATGCCCGAGGACTGGGAAGGCCATCCGCTGCGCAAGGACTACCCGGTGACCGGCCTGAAGTACGACTACACACAGGAATGAGCGAGCCCGATACCAACATCGCCGAGACGCCCGCCGACAGCGCCCCGCGGCGGATGACCCTCAACATGGGCCCGCAGCACCCCTCCACGCACGGCGTGCTGCGCATGATGCTGGAACTCGATGGCGAGACCATCACCAAGGCCGGCTGCGACGTCGGCTACCTGCACACCGGCATCGAGAAGGAGTTCGAGGCCAAGCTCTACCAGCAGGGCGTGACGCTCACCGACCGCATCGACTATCTCTGCCCGCTCATCAACAATCTCTGCTACTGCCTGGCGGTGGAGAAACTGCTCGGATCTGGAGATACCGCCCCAGGCGCAGTGGATGCGCGTGATGCTCGGCGAACTGACGCGCATCAACAGCCACCTGGTGTGGCTGGGCACCCACGCGATGGACCTGGGCGCCATGATCGTTTTCCTGTACTGCTTCCGCGAGCGCGAAGAGATCCTGCGGATATTCGAGATGTTCTCGGGCCAGCGCATGATGACCAGCTACTTCCGCATCGGCGGCCTGGCGCTCGAGCCCCCGCGCGGATGGCAGCAGGCGGTCGGGAAGTTCATCGACGCCTTCCCCAGCCGCGTGGACGAGTACGAAGAGCTGCTGACCAAGAACCCGATCTGGATGCGCCGTACCCAGGGCGTGGGCCGCGCATCGCTCGAAGACCTGATCGCGCACGGCGTGACCGGGCCGATGCTGCGCGCGGCCGGCCTGGCCTGGGACATCCGCAAGAGCGAGCCGTATTCGAGTTACGAGAAGTTCGATTTCGAGATTCCCACCCGGACCGAGAGCGACGTCTACGCGCGTTACCAGGTGCGGGTGGAGGAACTGCGCCAGAGCGCGCGCATCGTGAAACAGGCGCTCGAAGGCATGCCGGCCGGACCGTGGGAGGCCGACGCGCCCCACGTCGTGCTGCCGGACCGCGAGAAGATGAAGACGCAGATGGAAGCCCTCATCTATCACTTCAAGATCGTGACCGAGGGCTTCCGCGTGCCCGCGGGCGAGGTTTACCAGGTGGTGGAATCGCCCGCGCGGCGAGACTGGGCTACTACGTGGTCAGCGACGGAACCGCGCAGCCCTACCGCGTGTTCATTCACGGCCCCAGCTTCGGGAACCTGCAAGGCCTTGCCGAAAATGGTCGAGGGCCGCCTGGTGGCCGACGCGATCGCGGCACTGGGCAGCGACGGACTTCGTGTTGGGAGACGTGGACAGATGAGATCAGACCGAGATGTGATCGATAAGCATCAGACGAACACGCCTAAGGAAGTGAGAATGAAAGACCGCCGATGATGCCGATGAACGCCGATAGACCTGAACATTCTTATCTGGCTTATCGGCGTTCATCTGCGCTGATGATTTATGACTTTTTCGCCCGAACTGGAAGCGCGGTTCGACGAAGCTGCTGAAAAGCTATCCGCCCGGCCGCCAGCGCTCGGCAGTGGTTCCCATGCTGCTGTACGCGCAGGATGAGATCGGCTCGGTCACCCCCGAACTGGTCGAAGAGGTCGCTCGGCGGACCGGGATCACGCCGCTGCAGGTGGACGAAGTCGTCACCTATTACTCCATGCTGCACCAGCAAGCCGCTCGGCAAGCACCACATCCAGGTCTGCACCAACATAAGCTGCATGCTCGCGGGCGGCGACGGAATTGTGGGAGCACGCCTGCAAGAAGCTCGGGCATCGGACACAAGGAGGTAACCGCGGACGGCCAGTTCTCGCTCGAAGAGGTCGAGTGCATCGGCGCCTGCTCTTGGGCGCCGGCGATTCAGGTCAATTACGAGTTTCATCACCAGATGACGCCGGAGAAGCTCGACCAGTTGATCGAGAGCCTGCGGAAACTTCAGTAAACGATGCCCTATAACGAACCGAGCCCGCTCGAAGTCAAGGTGCTGACGCAGGCGCTTCGGCCTGCGCGAATTCGGCCTCGATCGACACCTACCTCGCCACCGACGGCTACACGGCGCTGCGCAAGGCGCTCGAGATGACGCCGGACGCAGATCCTCGACGAGATGAAGGTCGTCGAACCTGCGCGGGCGCGGCGGCGCGGGCTTCCCCACCGGGATGAAGTGGAGCTTCGTGCCGCGCGATTCCGCCAAGCCGAAATACATCGTGGTGAACGCCGACGAGAGCGAGCCGGGCACCTGCAAGGACCGGCTGCTGATCGAGTACGATCCGCACCAGTTGATCGAGGGCATGCTGATCGCGGCGCGCGTGGTGGGCGCCGCGCGCGGCTACATCTACATCCGCGGCGAGTACCGCTACCTGATCGACATCATGGACCGCGCCATCGGCGGAGGCCTACGCGCAGGGCTACCTCGGGCACGAACATCCTGGGCAGCGGGTTCAACTTCGATGCCTCACGCACACGGGCGCGGGCGCCTACGAGTGCGGCGAGGAATCGGCGCTGCTCGAATCGCTCGAAGGCAAGCGCGGCATCCCGCGCATTCGCCCGCCGTTCCCGGCCGTGGCGGGCCTGTATCAGTCGCCCACCGTGCTGAACAACGTGGAGAGCTATTGCGCCGTGCCCCGCCATCCTTCGCGACGGCGGCGCGGCGTTCGCCGCGCTGGGGACGCCCAAGAACGGCGGCACGCGGCTGTTCTGCCTCTCCGGCCACGTGAACCGGCCCGGCGTCTACGAACTGCCGATGGGATTCAACCTGCTGCGCATGATCGACGAGGTCGGCGGCGGCATGCGCGGGCGGAAAGAAGCTGAAGGCGGTGATTCCCGGCGGCTCGTCCTGCCCGGTGCTCAAGGCCGACGAGTGCGACATCGCGATGGATTTCGATTCGCTCGCCAAGGCCAAAAGCATGCTGGGCTCGGGCGGCGTGGTGGTGATGGACGAGGACACGTGCATGGTGAAGGCCGCCCTGCGCATCATGCGCTTCTACGCCCACGAAAGTTGCGGCTGGTGCATCCCGTGCCGCGAGGGCACGCTGTGGCTGAGGAAGATCCTGGCGCGGTTCCACGACGGGCGGCGGAGTCGCGAGCGACATCGAGCTGATCGGCGAACTGGCCGCGCAACATGCTCGGCCGCACCTTCTGCCCGCTGGGCGACGCCGCGGCCATGCCCACGCATCGCCTTCGTCGAAAAGTTTCGCGAAGAGTTCGAGGCGCATCTCGACGGGCGGCCCTGCCCGTTCGAGCATGTCAGCCGGCTGGTGACGGCGTAATGGCCAACACGGTCAAATTGACGATCGACGGCAAGGCCATCGAGGCCGCCGGCGGGGACGCTGGTGATCGAGGCGGCGCGCCACAACGGCATCGAGATCCCGGCTTTCTGCTACTACGAGGGGCTCGCGCTCCAGGCCGCCTGCCGCATGTGCCTGGTCGAAGTGGAGAAGGCGCCGAAGCTCATGACCGCCTGCACGCTGCCGGTGGCCGAGGGCATGGTGGTGCGCACCGACACGCCCAAGGTGGCCGAAGCCCGCAAGTCCATGCTCGAGTTCCTGCTGACCAATCACCCGCTCGATTGCCCGGTGTGCGACAAGGGCGGCGAGTGCGAGTTGCAGGACATGGTGTTCCGCTACGGCGCGGGCGAGAGCCGGTTCCTCGAGCGCAAGCAGCACGTCGACGAGCAGCAGTGGTCGCCGGTGGTGTTCTACGACAAGCCCCGCTGCATCCTCTGCTTCCGCTGCGTCCGGATTTGCAGCGAGGGGATGGGCGTGAGCGCGCTCGGCATCGTCAACCGCGGCGCCGCTTGCGAGATCGCGCCCAACCACGGCGACCACCTGGAGTGCGACGAGTGCGGCATGTGCATCGACATCTGCCCGGTGGGCGCGCTCACCAGCGGCACCTACCGCTACAAGACGCGGCCCTGGGAGATGGAGCACGTGGGCACCATCTGCGCGCATTGCTCCAACGGCTGCAAGACCACTCTCGGCGTGCGGAACAACGTCATCGAGCGGGCCAACAACCGCGACCGCTCGGGAATCAACGGCGAGTTCCTGTGCCTGAAGGGCCGCTACGCCGGAGATTTCACCGATCATCCGGAACGGCTGCTTTCGCCGCTGGTGAAGAATGCCGCGGGCGAGTTCGAGCCGGTTTCCTGGGCCCGCGCGATCGAGACCGTCGCGCAGCGGTTCGGCGAGATCAAGGCGCGCGGCGGCAAGTTCGGCATCATCGGCTCGAACCACACCACCAACGAAGAGAACGAGTACCTGCAGCGGCTCGCGCGCGCGGGCCTGGGGACGAACAACATCGACCACCATCGCACCGGCGACGTGGCTTCGCTCACAGCCGCGCTGGCCGGGCGGCCCAACGCGCTCGCCACGACCGCCGACCTCTACACCGGCAAGGCCGTCCTGATCGTGGGTGCGGACCTCTCGCAGCAGCACCCGTTCCTGGCCTTCCAGGTGCGCGCGAACTGGCGGCACCACCGCGCCGCGGTCTACGTGATCGAGCGCGGGCCGACGCGCGAAGACGCCAACGCGAAGCGGGTGGTCTCGACCGCCGCGGGCGACGAGTTGGGTGCCCTGGAGCAGCTTCGCGCAGAACTTGCGGCCGAGCCGGAACTGGTCATCCTGTTTGGCGACGCGGTGAAAGGCCCCGCGGTGCGCGATCTGGTGGCTTTCGGCGATTCGCTCGGCATCCCGGTAAAGTACGTCTGCCTGGTGGACTACTCGAATTCCCGCGGCGCGCAGGATTGGGGCCTCGCTGCCGGGCCCCGACGGCCTGAACCTGGACCAGATGCTCGCGGCCGAAGACCTGGACGCGTTGTGGATCGTGGGCGCGAACCCGCTCAAGAACGGGCGGACGCTGGCAGCCGCGAGCGCCTTCGTGGTGGTGAACGAAATGTTCCTCACCGAGACGGCCCGCCGCGCCGACGTGATCCTGCCTGCGGCTTCGCAGTACGAGAAGTCGGGCACGGTGACGAACGTGTGCGGCGAGGTGCAGCGGCTGAAGAAGGGGATCGAGAAGAGGGGCGCCAAAGCGGACCTGGAGATTTTCCAACTGGTGGCGCGCGCGATGAGCCTGGAACTGCCCGAGGCCGAGCCGCCGGCCGTGGCTGACGCCGCATCCGGCTGGAGTCCATTCGGCCGGCGACACGCTCTACACGTCCGGAACGCTAGGCCGCTATTCGAAAATGCTGAACGCGGTGAAGGAAGGACCGGGGGAGCTATACCGAGGATGACAACACCGTTCGAACTCCCGCCGTGGCGCAGGCTCTCAGCCTGCCGCGCCGAGACTCGTCTCGGCGCTTCTTCGTGCGGCGCCGGCTTCAACGTGCGCCACTCTAGCACCATGAACTTCTACCTTCTGGCGGTGGTCAAAGCGGCGGTGGTGGTGGGCGTGCTGATGATCACGCTGCTCTACCTGCAGTGGGTCGAGCGCAAAGTGATCGCCCACATCCAAGTCCGCCTGGGCCCGTATAACGTGGGCCCGCACGGCCTGCTGCAACCCATCGCCGACACCATGAAGCTGATGACCAAGGAGGACCTGCTCCCTCCCGGCGTCAACCGCTTCTATTTCATCCTGGCCCCGTTTCTGGCCATCACGCTCTCGCTGCTCTCGATCGCCGTGATTCCCTTCGGCCCCCAAATCCACGTGGGCCCCGTGAACACGTGGCTTCAGCTCACCGACCTGAACATCGGCGTCATCTTCGTGCTGGCCATCTCGTCGCTCACGGTCTACGGGATCGTGCTCGCGGGCTGGTCGTCGAACAGCAAATACCCGCTGCTCGGCGCGCTGCGCAGCTCGGCGCAGATGATCAGCTACGAGTTGCCGCTGGGGATGGCGGTGGCCGCGGCGCTGCTGCTGTCGAATTCTCTCAGCCTGCGCAAGATCGTCGAGACCCAGAGCGCCTGGTACGGCGGCTTCTTCCCGGCCTGGAACCTGTTCCGCATGCCGTTCCCGCAGATCTTCGGCTTTCTCATCTTTCTGATCGCGGTGTTCGCGGAAACCAACCGCGTCCCGTTCGATCTGCCCGAGGCGGAAAGCGAGCTGGTGGCCGGGTTCCACACCGAATACAGCTCGCATGAAGTTCGCCGGATTCTTCATGGCGGAATACGCCAACATGATCACGGTGACGTGCATGGCGACGGCGCTCTATCTGGGCGGCTGGCTGCCGCTCTGGCCCGTGTCGATGGGCTCGAACTACGCGCCCGCGGCCGTGTTCGCCTTGGCGGCCGTCGTCTGTATCTACAGCGGCCTGCAGGCGCGAAAGCGCGACCGTCTCAGTCTCGGTGCTTCGGAGCGCTGTTCCTGTTGGCCGCGGCGCTGTTCCTGATTCCCGTGGTGCAGCGCTGCTGGCTCCGCTGTTCTGGTTTCTGGCGAAGACCGGTCTGCTGCTGCTCCTCTTCATTTGGGTGCGGGGCACCATGCCGCGCTTCCGCTACGACCAGTTGATGCGCTTCGGCTGGAGCTTCATGTTTCCGGTCGCGGTGGCAAACCTGCTGATTACCGGGCTGCTGGTAGCCCTGGTGGGCTGACCTATGGATCATTTCCCATCGGCGTTTATCGGCGTTCATCGGCGGCCAATAATGTCTTGGCCTTCTTTGAGGCGGACTAACCCATGGACCCGATCCTCTTCCTCATCTTCGCGGCGATCGCGGTGGTCTGCGGCATCACCGTCGTGGTGCAGTCGCATCCCATCACCAGCGCGCTCGCCCTCATCGGCGTCATGGGATCGCTGGCCGTGCTCTACCTGCTTCTGGGAGCGCAGTTCATCGCCGCCGCGCAGGTGATCGTCTACGCCGGCGCCATCATGGTGCTGTTCATCTTCGTCATCATGCTGCTCAACGCAGGCCGCGAGCGGAAGACGCGCGGCTCGTTCCTGGCCCGCCTCATCGGCCCGCCCCTGCTGGTCCTGCTGCTCGGCGTGGTCACCTTCGTGATCCTCGCGGTGGTGCCGCGCGACGCCGTGGTGAGGTTCGGAACCTACACCGGCGGGACGGTCGAGAACCTCGGCCGCGCCATCTTCACCACCTACCTCTGGCCGTTCGAAATCACGTCCATCCTGGTGCTGATCGCCATCGTCGGCGCGGTCGCGCTGGCCTACAAGGAGCTTGACTGATGCCGAATGCCGTGCCGCTTTCCTGGTACCTGGCGCTGAGCGCGGTGCTGTTCACCCTCGGCGTGGCCGGGTTCCTGTTCCGCCGGAACATCATCACCATGTTCATGTCGATCGAGCTGATGCTCAATGCGGTCAACCTCAGCTTCGTCGCCTTCTCCTATCGCCTGAGACAGATTGACGGCCAGGTGTTCACCTTCTTCGTGATGGTGGTGGCGGCGGCGGAGGCGGCCGTGGGCCTGGCCATCATCCTGATCGTCTTCAAGAACCGCGCGACCTTGCAGGTGGACGACTTGCGGACCATGAAGGACTGAGATGCAGCACCTCTGGCTCATTCCCGCCCTGCCGCTTCTCGGGTTCCTGATCAACGGGCTCGCCGGGCGGCGCCTGCCCAAAGCCGTCATCCACACCGTCGCCGTGGGCACGGTTGCGCTGGCCTTCGTCTGGGTGCTGAAGACCGTGATCGCGCTTCAACCGCTCGCGGCGCCGCACGTCGAGCGCTACTTCGACTGGATCCGCGTCGGCGATCTCCGCATCGGCTTCGACCTGGCCGCGGACCGTCTGACGGCGGTGATGCTGCTGGTGGTGACCGGCGTCGGCCTGCTCATCCACATCTATTCGATCGGCTACATGGCGCACGAGGGCGGCTACTACCGCTTCTTCGCCTACCTCAACCTGTTCATGTTTTTCATGCTGACGCTGGTGCTGGCGGCGAACTTCCTGCTGATGTTCGTGGGATGGGAAGGCGTGGGCCTGTGCAGCTACCTGCTGATCGGGTTCTGGTTCCTGAAGAAGAGCGCCACCAACGCGGCCAACAAGGCTTTCATCGTAAACCGCATCGGCGATTTCGGCTTCACGCTGGCCATCTTCCTGCTCTACCTGAACTTCAAGTCGCTCGACTTCGGCAACCGTGTTCAGCGGCCTGGCGGGCTGGCAGACGGACACCGGCATGGGGACGCTGACCATCATCGGCCTGCTGCTGCTGGTCGGCGCGACGGGCAAATCGGCGCAGTTGCCGCTCTACGTCTGGCTGCCGGACGCGATGGAGGGCCCCACTCCCGTCTCCGCCCTGATCCACGCCGCCACCATGGTGACCGCGGGCGTCTACATGATCGCGCGCTCGGCGCCGCTGTATCTGAAAGCGCCGATCGCCATGGATTGGGTCGCCGGCATCGGCCTGGCCACGGCATTCTTCGCCGCCACCATCGGCATGGTGCAGACCGACATCAAGCGCGTCTTCGCCTATTCGACCGTCTCGCAGTTGGGCTACATGTTCCTCGGCGTCGGCACTGGGCGCTTCGGCGCCGGCATTTTCCACCTGGTGACGCACGCGTTCTTCAAAGCGCTGCTGTTCCTGGGCGCGGGCAGCGTGATCCACGCGCTTGCGGGCGAGCAGGACATGCGGCGGATGGGCGGGCTGCGCACCAAGGCGCCGGTGACTTTCTGGACCATGCTCGCGGCCGCGGCGGCCATCTCCGCCCTGCCGTTCACCTCGGGTTTCTATAGCAAGGATGAGATTCTGATGAGCGCCTGGCAGCGCTCGCCGGTGCTGTTCTGGATCGGAGTCCTGACCGCGGCGATGACCTCGTTCTACGTCTTCCGCGCCATCTTCCTGGTGTTCTTTGGAACCTACCGCGGCGAGGCGCACGCGCACGAATCGCCCCCGGTCATGACTCTGCCGCTCGTCGTCCTGGCCGTGCTGTCGCTCGCGGGCGGTGCGTTCCAGGTATCGAAGTGGCTGGCGCCGATGTTCCCGGAACGCGCTGCGCCGGAGAATCCTCTGCTGCTCGCGGCCTCGATCGGCGCGGCCTCTGGCGGCGTGCTCCTGGCGTGGGCGCTCTACTGGTGGCGGCCCGCGCTCCCTGACGTGATTGCCGGTCGCCTGAAGTGGCTCTACCAGGCTGCCTTCAGGAAATACTGGGTCGACGAAATCTACAGCGCGACCGTGGTCCGCCCCCTGGTGGGCACGTCGCGCGAGGTGCTTTGGCGCGGCATTGACGTCGAAGTCATCGACGGCGCTGGTGAACGGAGTTGGCCGCCGCGCGATGGGAATCGGCAGTCTGCTGCGCCTGGCGCAATCGGGCTACATACGAAGTTACGCCGCCTGGGTGCTCCTGGGCGCGGTCTCGCTCCTGATCGCGCTTGGCGTGATGGGAGGTCTGCGATGAACCTCCTCGACGCCGTGCTCTTCATCCCGCTGGCCGGCTTCTTCCTCCTCCTGTTCGTCCCGCGCGAGCGCGAGGAGGCCATCCGCCGGACGGCCCTGGCGGTGTCCCTGGTCGCCTTCGTCGCCTCGCTCGCGCTCCTGGCGGGATTCAACCGCGCGGACGCAGGCTTCCAGTTCGTCGCGAACCTGCCCTGGATCTCCCAGCCCGCGATCCGCTTTCACACCGGAATCGACGGCGTGAGCCTGTGGCTGGTGCTGCTGACTACGTTGCTGACGCCCATCTGCGTGCTGATCTCGTGGCGCTCCATCGACCGGCGCATCAAGGAATTCTTCGCCCTGTTCCTGCTGATGGAGTTTGGGTTGCTGGGCGTGTTCGTCTCGCTCGACCTGTTCCTGTTCTACGTGTTCTGGGAGGTCTCGCTGGTTCCGATGTACTTCCTGATCGGCGTCTGGGGACACGAGCGGCGCATCTATGCGGCGGTGAAGTTTTTCCTCTACACCATGGCCGGCTCGGTGCTGATGCTGGCGGCGCTGATCTATCTCTACAACCGCACCGGCACTCTCGATTACGGCACCCTGCTGCAGATGCGCGCGAGCGGCCGCCTGGCCTTCGACCGCGTCGAGGAAGTTGTGCTGTTCCTCGGCTTCTTCATCGCATTCGCCATCAAGGTGCCGCTGTTTCCGCTGCACACCTGGCTGCCGGACGCACACGTCGAAGCGCCCACGGCGGGCTCGGTGATGCTGGCCTCCGTGATGCTGAAGATGGGCTGCTACGGCCTGGTGCGGTTCTGCCTGCCGCTGTTCCCTGCGGCGTCGCGCGAACTGGCGCCGTCGATCGCCATCCTCGCCATCATCGGCATTCTTTACGGCGCGCTGGTGGCGCTGGTGCAGCCCAATATGAAGAAGCTGGTGGCCTACACCTCGGTGAGCCATCTCGGCTTCGTCGTCCTGGGGATCTTCACCTTCACCGAGCTGGGAATGAACGGCGCCGTCTACCAGATGCTGAACCACGGCGTTTCGACCGGCGCACTCTTCGTGCTGGTGGGCTACCTCTACGAGCGCCGCCACTCGCTCGAAATCTCCGACTACGGCGGCGTGGCGACCGTCGCGCCGAATCTCTCGGCCATATTCCTCATCACCGCGCTCGCCAGTATGGGCCTGCCCCTGCTGAACAACTTCGTAGGCGAGTACCTGGTGCTTCAGGGCGCGGCGCAAGCGAGCTTCCGCTGGGCCGTGTGCGCGGCCATCGGCGTGATCTTCGCGGCCTGCTACATGCTGTGGCTCTACCAGCGCGTGTTCTTCGGCGACACGCGTCCGGAACGTGGCCGCGCACATGCACGACCTGGGCCGGCGCGAGTGGGCCGCGATCCTGCCGCTGGTCGTGCTCATGGTCTGGATGGGCACGCTGACCCAGTCCTTCCTGCCGCCGATCACGAAGAGTTCGGCCGCGATTCTGGACACCACCAAGGTCGGCGTCAACTTCGAGGTGCGGAGCACCGAACCGCGACCGTCAGGGAGCGGTCTGGCCGGCACCCAGGAGGTGGCGCGTGCCCACTAACTTCATCCCCACCGCGCCCGAGTATTTCCGAGTGCTGCCCGAGATCCTGCTGGTGGTGGTGGCCACGCTGATCATGGTGCTCGAGCCGTTGACCTCGAAGCCCTCCAAGCGCGCGCTGGGCTGGGCGGCGCTGGCCGGCCTCGTCGCGGCGCTCATCCCGGCGGCGCTAGGCGAACTGGCGCCCGGAACGGCCTTCAGCGGGATGGTGGTCATCGACGGCTTCGCGGTGTTCTTCCGAGTGCTGGTCATCGCGGCAGCCATCGTCGTCGTGTTGATGTCGGGCAGCTACCTGCGTCGCGAGGAAGCCGAGTCCGGCGAATACTACGCCCTGCTGCTGTACTCGGTAGCCGGGCAGTGCATCATGGCGGCCGCGGGCGAGCTGATCGTGGTGTTCATCGGTCTGGAGATCTCTTCCATCGCCAGCTACGTGCTCGCGGGCTACCTGCGGCGCGCCAAGCTGGGCAACGAAGCCGCGGCCAAGTATTTCCTGCTTGGCAGCTTCGCGACCGCGTTTTTGTTGTACGGCATCGCGCTTATCTACGGCGCTACAGGGACCACCAGCCTGCAGGGAATCCGCAACGTGCTCTCCCATCCGCACGGCGGGTCGAGCGGCATGTTGGTCGGGGCCGCGGCGGCGCTAATGTTCGTCGGCCTCGCCTTCAAAGTCTCCGCCGCGCCGTTCCAGGTCTGGGCACCGGATGTCTATCAGGGCGCCCCTGCGCCGGTCTCCGCGTTCCTGGCCGCCGGGCCCAAAGCGGCCGCCTTCGCGGTGCTCATCCGCGTGTACATGACCGCCTTCAGCACGGCAGGCGAACGGTGGACGGTGATCGTGGCGGCCTCCGCGCTGCTGACCATGGTGGTCGGGAACTTCGCCGCGCTGGTGCAAAACAATGTCAAGCGCATGCTCGGCTACAGCTCGATCGCCCACGCCGGCTACGTCATGGTGGCCGTCGCCGCGCACTCCGTGACCGGCACGGCGGCCGCGATGTTCTACCTGGCCGCCTACGTTTTCATGAACGCCGGAGCGTTCGCTGTGGTAGCCCACTTCTCGCGCGCCGGCGAGCGGTTCGTCGAGATCGACGATTTTGCGGGGCTCGGGTGGCGCCAGCCGGGCACGGCGGCACTGTTTTCGATCTTCCTGCTCTCGCTGATCGGCGTGCCGTTGACGGGCGGCTTCTTCGGGAAGTTTTTCATCTTCAAGGCGGCGCTCGATGCGAACCTGGTCTGGCTCACGGTCATCGGCTTGCTCACGACCGCGGTGGCGGCCTACTACTACCTCCGCCTGCTGGTGGTGATGTACATGAAGGAGCCCGGCGACGACATGAAGGACCTGCCGCCGCTCGCCGCCGGCACGCGGGCCGCGCTGTGGATCTCGGCCGCGTTCACGCTGGTCCTGGGAATCTTCCCGTCGCTGGTGCTGAACTACGCCGTCGCATACGCCCACTTGGGGAAGTAGCCCCCCACCCCCCAGCACCGAACCGCGACCGTAAGGGAGCGGACGCTGTCAGCGAGCGGACCCAGCCCAGCACCGAGCCATAACCGAGCCGCGACCGAGCCGTAACCGAGCCGCGACCGCGAGGGAGCGGTGCGCTAGACTAAAAAGTTCCCAGCCACCATGCCGGAACCTAACGTGCCGCTCGAATCCGTGCTGACCGAATTGGAGGCCCGCGCGCGGGAGCGCGTCGCCGCCGCCGCCACCACCGAAGCCTTGGAGGAAGTGCGCGTCGAAGTGCTCGGCCGCAAGGGCGCGCTAGCGCAGATCTCGAAACAGTTTGGCAAGCTCGCGCCCGAAGAGCGCGCGCGCGTCGGCAAGCTGCTGAACTCCGTGAAGGAGTCGATCGAAGGCGCGCGGGACGCCCGCAACGCCGAGTTCGAGCGGCGCGCCCTCGAAGCCCGTCTCGACGCCGAGTGGATCGATCTGACGCTGCCCGCGCCCGGCCCGCGCCCCGGCAGCCTGCACCCGGTCACGCAAGTCCAGATGGAAATCGAGGACCTCTTTACCTCGATGGGTTTCGCCGTCCTCGGCGGGCCCGAGGTCGAAACCGAGTTCCGCAACTTCGACGCGCTGAACATCCCCGGCGACCATCCCGCGCGCGACATGCAGGATACCTTCTGGCTCCAGGATGGCAACCTGCTGCGCACGCACACCTCGCCGGTGCAGGTGCGCGGCATGGAGCGCCTCGGCCCGCCGCTGCGCATGATCGCGCCCGGCCGCGTCTTCCGAAACGAAGAAGTGGACGCCTCGCACGAGCACACCTTCTACCAGCTCGAAGGCATGATGATCGACCGCGAGGTCTCCGTCGCGCACCTGATCTACTTCATGAAGACGCTGCTCAGCCAGATCTTCCACCGCGACGTGACGGTGCGGCTGCGCCCCGGCTACTTTCCCTTCGTCGAACCCGGCTTCGAGCTCGATATCCTCTGCCTGATCTGCGGCGGCACCGGCTGCCCGGTGTGCAAGCAGGGCGGCTGGGTAGAGTTGCTGCCCTGCGGGTTGGTCAATCCCAACGTGCTGCGCATGAGCGGCATCGACCCGGAGCAGTGGAACGGCTTCGCCTTCGGCCTGGGCCTGACCCGCCTGGCCATGATGCGCTACGCCATCGACGACATCCGCCACCTGAACGGCGGCGATCTGCGGTTCTTGCGACAATTCTGAGGCGCCGAGAATGCTCTTTTCCTACAACTGGCTGGCCGAACTGGTTGACGGCATCGATGCCGCCCCCGCGAAGCTCGGTCAACTCATCACCATGAAGACCGCCGAGTGCGAGGCCGTCCACGCGCACGCGCCGTATCTCGACCGCGTGTGCGCGGCGCGCATCTTCATCGTCACTCCCATCCCCGGCAGCTCGCACAACGTGACCGCCGTAGTCGAAACCGGCCGCTATGGCGCCAAGACCGTGGTCTGCGGCGCCCCCAACTGCCGCGCCGGCCTCACCACCGCCTACGTTCCCGCCGGCACCGACCTCAACGGCCGCGTCATCGAGAAGGCCGTCATCGAAGGCGTCGAAAGCGATGGCATGCTCGCCAGCGGCGCCGAACTGGGCGTAAACCGCGACGCTGCCGGCATTCTCGAAATCGACGCCGAGCCCGGCGCGCCCATCCCCGGCTGCAAGCCCGACGCCATCATCGAGATCGATAACAAGTCGATCACGCACCGGCCCGATCTGTGGGGCCACTTCGGCTTGGCCCGCGAAGTTGCCGCCATCCTGCGCAAGCCGCTGCGAGACCCGGTGCATCCCGATCTGGTTCCTTCCGGCGACGCCGAGGTCAAAATCGCGATCGAGGACTTCGCGCTCTGTCCCCGATACAGCGCGCTGGTGTTCGACAACGTCGTGGTGGGCCCGTCGCCGCTCTGGCTACAGTGCCGGATGGAGGCGATCGGCCTCAACCCGATAAACAACATCGTCGACGTGACGAACTTCATCATGAGCGAGCTGGCGCAGCCCCTGCACGCCTTCGATCGGGACCTGCTCCACGGCGACACCATCTTCATCCGCCCCGCGCGCGCCGGCGAGAAAGTGGTGGCGCTCAACGAGGAATCGTACGCGCTCGACGACGACCAACCTGGTGATCGCGGACGCCAAGGGGCCGATCGCGCTCGCCGGCGTCATGGGCGGTCTCGACAGCGCCATCAACGAGCGCACCCGCCGCATCGTCCTCGAAAGCGCCTGCTTCCAGGCATCGAGCATTCGCAAAACCTCGGCCAAGCTGAAGCTGCGCACCGACGCCTCGATGCGTTTCGAGAAGGCGCAGGACCCCGAGAACACCGTGCGGGCCCTGGCGCGCATCGTCCAGTTGTTCCGCGAAGTCTCGCCCGGAATACGGCTGGTGGGCGGCCTCGCCGACCTGTGGAAGAAGGCCGCGCCGCCCCCTCCCATCCGCCTGCCGATGGACTGGCTCACGCGCAAGCTCGGCCGCGCCATCGAGCCGGAAGAGGTGCGCGACATTCTTGAGCGCCTTTCGTTCGGAGTCTCCGAGCCCGAGCCGCAGGTATTCTCGGTCACCGTGCCGAGTTGGCGCGCTACCAAGGACGTTTCGATCAAGGACGACCTGGTCGAGGAAGTGGGCCGCATGATCGGCTACGACTCGATCACGCCGTGCCCGCCGCTGCTGCCGGTCACCGTGCCGCCCTCCGACCCGGAGCGCCTGTTCGAGCGCGGCGTGCGAGCGATGGTCGCGGCGCAGGGTTTCACCGAAGTCTACAATTACTCGTTCCTCAGCGAGGAGCAGGTGCGCGAGCTGGGCTTCGATGCTGCGGACCACCTGGCCGTGAAGAATCCTATCGCGGCCGACCAGAGCCTGATGCGGCGCAGCCTCGTCCCAGGCATATTCAAAAACCTGCGCGAGAACAGCCGCCACCTGGATTCGTTCCGCCTGTTCGAAATCGGCCGCGAAGTCCACCCTGAGACGCGAAGTGCCGACGGGTTGCCCAAGGAGATTCCGCATCTCGCCGCGGCCATGTATACGCGCGAGGCCGGCGAAACGAATCTGTTCGAGTTGAAGCGCGTGGCGGAGTGCCTGATGCCGGGCGCCCAGTTGCGTCCCGCCCAGGCGCGGCCCTTCGAACATCCCGCGCGTAGCGCCGAGGTCGTGTGGCAAGACCGCACGGTGGGCCGCCTGCTCGAAATGCACCCGTCGCTGCTCGATGGGCGAGCGGCCATCCTGGACATCGACCTCGAGCTGATGCTGGAGCTTCAGCCTCGCGAGAAACGGTACCGCCCCATACGCCGCTATCCGTCCAGCGCGTTCGACCTTTCGGTGGTTGCCGGAGTGCGCGAGCTGGTGGGGGACCTTCAAAAGCGCATCGCGTCGCTGGCCGGCGAGCCGCTCGATGCGATTGAGTTTTTGCGCCGCTACTCCGGCCCGCCCATTCCGGAAGGCATGCAGAGCGTCTCCTTCCGCCTGACGGTGGCAGCACCGGATCACACCTTGTCGCTCGAGGAGGCCGGCGCCATCCGCTCGCGCATCATCGAAGGCATGCGCGAACAGGGCTACGAACTCCGCGTATAGGCTTTGTGATCATCACCCTCACCGGCGCGACCGGATTCATCGGACGGGCGCTCGCCTCGCGCCTCGGCGCTGCCGGCCACAAGGTGCGGCCCTTCAGCCTGCGCTCGCCTCAGCCGCTGGAGGTCTCCGACGCGGTAATTCACCTGGCCGGAGAGCCCATCGCCCAACGCTGGACGCCGGAAGCCAAGCGGCGTATTCTCGAGAGCCGCGTCGAAGGCACCCGGCGGCTCATCGCCGCGCTCCCCGCGCCGCCCCGTGTCTTCATCTGCTCCTCCGCAGTCGGTTTCTACGGATCGCGAGGCGACGAGGTTCTCACCGAGGCATCGCCGCCGGGCACGGGCTTTTTGGCCGGCGTCTGCACGGCGTGGGAAGGCGCGGCGGACGACGCCCGCGCGCGCGGGATGCGCGTGGTCAAGCTTCGCACTGGCATGGTGCTGGGCCGCGGCGGCGGCGCGCTCGATCGCATGCTGCCCGCCTTCCGCATGGGCGCCGGCGGCAGGCTCGGCTCGGGCCGCCAGTGGATGCCCTGGATACACCTCGACGATCATCTGGCCCTGGTCGAGTTCGCCTTGGCCCAGGCGAGCGTCTCCGGGCCGCTTAACGCCGTAGCCCCGAATCCGGTCACGAACCGCGACTTCACCGCCACCCTCGCCCGCGCTCTGCACAGGCCGGCCTTCCTTCCCGCGCCCGTCTTCGCGCTCAAAGCGATGTTCGGAGAGATGGCGTGCGTGCTGCTCGACAGCCAGAGGGTGATCCCGCGCGCCGCTCTCGATGCCGGCTTCGAGTTTCGCCATCCCGAATTGGGTCCGGCGCTTCAGGACATCTTGCGCTCGAACAGGTAGGCGCAGTCCTCGAGCCTGCCGCCCGCCCCGTCGTTCACCGCGAATTTTCGTCTGACCAGGGCGCCGTGCTGCTCCACCGTGTTCCACAATGAGGCGCCCGCGTAATCGCCGTCCTTTCGCAGTGCATAGAAGCTCAGGTCGAATTGCGCCAGGCGGCCGCGATCGCCGTCGAAATTGCGAGCTACCCGGCGCAGAGCGTCGAGACACGCCTCGCGCGCCGTCATGCCGTGCCGCATGTTCTCGACGATGGTGTGCCCGCCGGCCACGCGGATATTCTCCTCTCCGCGTCCCGTCGAGCCGGCCGCGCCCACGTCCTGGTCCACCCACAGCCCCGCGCCCAGAATCGGCGAATCCCCCACGCGCCCGGCGATCTTCCACGCCAGGCCGCTGGTCGTGGTGACTCCCGACATCTCGCCGCTTCCCTTCAGGGCCAGGCAGTTGATGGTTCCCGTCGGAGGCGCGACCGCGACGCTCCAGGCCCACTCCAGAGTCCGCTCATCGACGTCCGGGTAGAGCTGTCTCAACCGCGCACCGGGCTTGGCGGGCGGCGCGTCCAACCCCGGGCCCCAGTTATTGTGGCCGGCGGCATCGCGCAGCGATTCCTTCCACACCAGCCACGCCAGGCGCGATTTTTCGGTCAGCAGATCCTCTTCCGCAAAGCCATGCGCTTTGGCGAATCGCAGCGCACCCGCGCCCACCATCATGATGTGGTCGCTCCGCTCCATCACGAGCCGCGCAATCTTCGATGGTGTCTTGATGCCGCTCAGCGCCGCCACCGACCCGCAGCGGCGAGTGGGCCCGTGCATCACGCAGGCGTCCAGTTCCACCACGCCGTCCTCGTTCGGCAGGCCCCCGTACCCGACGCTGTTGTCCTCGGGATCCTCCTCGACGATGTTGACCCCGGAGACCACGGCATCGAGCGTGTCGCCGCCCGCCCGCAGCGTCTCGCTAGCCCGGTTGACGGCGCGCAGTCCGTTCGCGCTCGATACGACAATGTTCCTGGCCCCGCCCGCCGCCATCCCCGTCCGCGCCGCCGGCAGCAGCGCCGCGGCGGCCATCCACTCCCGCCTGCTGATCATGATCCGATTCTCGCCGATAATCGAGCCGGTCGGTTACACTAATGGAATCGCATGGTAATCACCCGCCGTCTCGTCCTGCTCTTAGCCCCCCTGTCGGTCTTCGCCGCCGGAAAGCGGAAGAAGGACCGCGATTTCGAAGGCGGCACCATCAAGGTCGTCGAGCTTGCGGCCCACCGATCCGACGGCTCCGATCGGCTGCTCCTGATCGATGGCCGCATCGTGAACTCAGGGCCGCAGGCCATACGCGAGCTGGTGCTGATCTTCGAAGTGACGGGTGTGGACGGCCAGGTCGTCAGCAGCCAGCGCGGCAAGGTCGAGGAAGACCCTCTCGCTCCCGGCCGGGAGTCCGAGTTCCACTGGCAGATGAGAGACCATGCGGATGCCGTCGAAGTCCGTGTCCGCGCCATCGCACACGACGAGCGGGCGGTAAAAGTCGAGGAGCCGGGCCCCTATCCGATCGACTGAGGCAGGCGGTCAGCGGCGCCGCTTCCATTCGAAGAGCACGATGCCGGCCGCCACCGAAACGTTCAGCGACGAGATCTTTCCCGCCAGCGGAATCCGCACCAGAAGGTCGCAGTGCTTCTTGACCAGCTCGTGCAGGCCCTTGCCCTCGCCTCCCAGGACCAACGCGGTGGGCTGGGCGTACTCGACGCGGTCGTAGTCCTGGCCGCCCCGCTCGTCCAGGCCGTAGATCCAGAAGCCGCGGGCCTTGAGCATCTCGAGCGTGCGGCTGATGTTAGTCACGCGCGCTACCGGCAGGTGTTCAAGCGCCCCTGCGGCCGCCTTGGCCACCGTCTCCGTGAGACCGGCGGCGCGGCGCTCCGGGATCACCACCGCGGCCGCTCCCGCGGCGTGGGCCGTGCGGACGATGGCGCCGAGGTTGTGCGGGTCCTCGATGCCGTCCAGTACCACCAGAAGCTTCGCGGCCGGGAGCAGATCCTCGAGCTCGGCGTGCGGACCGGCCGCGCCCAGCGCCACCACGCCCTGGTGCGCGCTCGAGCCCGCCAACCGGTCGAGCATGTCCCGCGGCTCAAAACGCACCGGGACCGCCAGCTCGCGGCATAGCTCGACGATCTCCTGCACACGGGGCCCCGAAGCGCCCTTGGCCACCAGGACGCGATTCATGGGATGCCGCGCGCGCAACGCTTCGAGCACGGGATGGACGCCGATTCGGATGGACACGGGCGATGGAAGACTTCATTGTAGCGCCGGGGCTGCGGGGGATGTCCTCCACAGACAGGCCCGCAGCCTCGGCTCCCCGGCGTGCCCAGGCCGGGATTGCCTCCACGATAAACCGGCCGATAGACAATGCGGTGGGGAGCGCGCGCGCAAATCGCTAAAAGCAAGCCGAAAAAAACTCTGCGGTCCGTGTCACCGACAAAGTCGCACCGGTCGGTGGCGGGGCGTGACGGGCGAAGACGACGCGGCGGGCCTGGTCGTGGGAACTGCCAGGTCGTGCCGTTGCGGCCGGGCGATTGTGGCGCACGCTTCAGTATGCGGGCCGCTGCGGCCCGTCACCAGGGTCGGAACCTGTGGGGCTGGTGTCCACACCTGCAGCGGGTCCCCAGAGGGACTTGCGAAAATCGCCACCGCCGCGCACGGACAAGCTGAAGCATGTCCTACACGGTCGCATCAACGGTTTACGGCCCCACGTGGGGTATGCTTCAGCTTGCCCAGCGATTTCTGCCAGTTCCTCTCCAGACCCGCCTGGAGGACCTCTTCACCAACATAATCCGGCGACCTGGGTTTCTGGAGAGCGTGCCGCCCAGGGGCTTCAGCCTCACGGTCGGAGCGCGCCGAATGCCAGTGAACAAGCCCGCCGCCTACCCGTTCTTCGTAGTCCCAAACGAGTACCGCGCGGGACTCAGCGAGAAGTACTCGACGAAGCGGCGCGAGGGCTTCGCGCCCGGCTCTTTCGCCAGGATGCGGCGAGCTAGCTCGGTGAACCGCTTCCCTATTTCGGAGCCGGGATCCACCGGCCGGGCCTCCTGCAGCGCCTTGTGCACGCCGCGATAGTCGTTCGGAATCTCGATCGCCACCGGGAGGCCGATCAGCTTCTCGATATCTCCGCTCGTTACCAGCGCCCGCTTCTGCGAGCGGTTGAGCAACAGGGACACCCGCGACTCCAGGTCCAGGCTGCGCAGGTAATCCAGCTTCTGGCGCGCCAGGTGCAAGGAGGGAAGCTCCGGCGTGCAAACCAGGTAGATGCGCTTGGCCTCCTGCATCAGTTCCACCGAATAGCGCTCCATGAGGCCCGAGAGGTCCGCGCAGACCACGTCGTAGTTGCGGCGCGCGAACTCCAGCAGGTAACGAAGGGCGGGCAACTCGATGCGGAATCCGGGCCGGATCGGTCCGGCCGGCAGCACGTCGAGGCCGTGCGCTTTTGCGACCAGTTTGGGCCACAGATCTTCGTCCAACTGAGGAGCGTGCTCGGCCGCGTCCACCAGCGAGCGGTCGAAATCCAGGTGCAGCAGGAAAGCGATGATGCCGCAGTTCAGGTCGAAATCCGCCAGCAGCACGCGGGTCCCCGGCTGCGCGGCGAGGGCGACGCTGGTGTTGAGCGCCACCGTCGAGCATCCCACGCCGGGCTTGGCGGGGAGGAACGCGATTACCTCCTCGGTAACCGGGATCTGCGCCGGCGTCCGCTCGAGCGCCGCCGCCACGCGTCCCAGAGAGGCCCCCAGTTCGCTCAGCGAATCCGGCACCGCCACAAACTCGCGGATGCCGGCCCGCATGAGGTCGAGAAGCGTGTTCGGGGCGCAGGCGCCATCGAAGGCCACGACCTGTGTCCCGGGGGCCGCCTCGCCGATGGCGGCGGCCAGGCGTAGCGCGTCCGCGAGGCTGCCCACGTCGACGAAGAGGATCTGCGGCGCGTGAGCCCGGATGATGCGCGGGAGCTCGTGATCCGCTGGATAGCGGTCGAAGGCGCGAACGATGGCCACCTGGCCGTTCTGAGCGACGGCCGCGCCCAGTTGTTCCGCCAGGCCGCGGTCCGGCGAGATAAGGATTGCTCTCAGCATTGAGACCCCTGTCCACACAGAACGGCGTTCTTGCCGCCGGCCCCCATCGGGCATTCGCCTGAGCCCCGGCCGCAAAAGGCAGCAGCGCACCGTGAGTGACTGCGGGGCCGCGGGCCTCCCGGGCAAGCAGATCCCGTGGCCCGATTCCAGCTAGCGCGATCTTCGGGATGCCCCGGTCGGGTTGACGCCGGACACCGTTTGACCATAGGATGGCCTAGGTCCCTGTTTGGGCGGCGATGAACCAGCCTGAAATCAGCACCGAGCTCGAGGCCGCGATCCCGCAGAAGCTGTACTTCCGCATCGGGGAGGTCAGCCGTCTGGTGGGGGTCAAGCCCTACGTTCTGCGCTATTGGGAAACGGCGTTTCCGGGTCTGGCCCCCAACAAGTCAGGGTCCGGCCACCGCTTCTACCGGCGCAAGGACGTCGAACTGCTGCTTCAGATCAAACAACTGCTCTACGAGAAGCGGTTTACGATCGAGGGAGCCCGGCGCCATCTGGAAACGGCGGCCAAAACCGGCCGTCGCGATCGAGCGCTGGCTGCCGAAACCCGCTCGCACGCCGCAGTCGCCGCGCAACCGGAACTGTTCGAGCCGACAGCCGACTGGCGGTCGGTCCGCGACGAGCTGGCCGCTATCCTCGATCTCCTGAAGTAGCGTCCCGGGGACCTCACAGCCCGGCCAGGTGGGTCAGCAGGTGGGTGTGCGCCTCCAGACCGGCGTGCGTGCTATGCGGGTAGTCTACCTTCTGGCGCAGCTCCCGCACTACCGCGTCCAGCACCTCGCGGCGCTCGGCGGCGCAGGGATCGCGGAACGGCGTCCGGCAGGTCTCCGCCGCCCGATCCAACTCGGAGGCGAGCCTCCGGGTCTCACCGGTCCTGAGCGCCCCCAGGATTCTGGCCGCTGCCGCGGCGGTTCCGTCTCCGAGCCAAGCCGGCATGATCTTGCGTCCTCAATGAGGCTTATCGGCGCGTCTTCGCGGTTCCAGCCGGAATTGCCCGTCGGCGACGCATTTACGGACGGATCGCAGAAGCGCTCAAGCCTTCCCCCCCACCGCCGATATGCCGCATCAGGGAGGTCCGTGGCCATGATCCGGCTAACCCGGCTCAACGGGGATCCGTTCTTGTTGAATCCGGACCTCATCGAGCACGTGGAAGTGACTCCCGATACGGTAATCAACTTGACCACAGGGCACCAGTTCATGGTTCGTGAATCCGCAGAGCAAGTCGCTAGCCGCGTCCTGGAGTTCCGGCGCGCGATCTCGCAGCCCGACGAATGGATGCCGGCGCCGGAAGACGACCTTCCGGCCGGGAGCGCCGATCCGCGGAGCTAAGCATGGCGGAGCCAGCCGAGAAACCGAAAAAGACGGATAAAGCGCCGAAAGGCAAGCCGGCCGAGCCCAAGAAGGGCGGGACCAAGCTCGATTTGGCCACCGTGGGCGGCCTGGTGTTGTCCATCGGCGGCATCATGACCGGGATGACCCTCGAGGGCGGGAGCATCCGCGAGATTCTTCAGCCCACCGCCGCCCTGATCGTCTTCGGCGGCACCCTTGGGGCCGTAATGATCACTACGCCGCTGGGCGTGCTGCTGCGCGCCATGCGGTCCGTGATGTCGGTGTTCTTCGAGAAGCAGCAGGCGCCCGACGCGGTGATCGAGGAGATCATCGGCTATGCCACCAAGGCCCGCAAGAACGGTATCGTCTCGCTCGAGCAGGACGCCGAGAAGGCACCGGACAAGTTCTTGCGCAAAGCGCTCAACCTGGCCGTCGACGGGACCGATCTTCAGGAGATCCACAAGATGATGGAGCTCGAGATGAGCGTCGAGGAGCGCCGCGCCGACATGGAGGCTAAGGTTTTCGAAGCGGCCGGGGGCTACTCGCCGACCATCGGCATCATCGGTGCGGTCCTGGGGCTGATCCAGGTCATGAAGAATTTGGCCAACATCGACGAAGTCGGGCGCGGCATCGCGGTGGCTTTCGTGGCCACCATTTACGGCGTGGCCTCGGCCAACATCGTGTTTCTGCCCGTCGGCACCAAGATCAAGGCCCGCACCCAGGCGGCCATCGAGATCAAAGAACTGATGCTGGAGGGGGTGGCCGGCATTGTCGAGGGACTCAACCCCAAGCTGATCCGCACCAAGCTCGAAGCCTACATGGAGCCCACTCAGCCCAAGAAAGCGAAGGCCGGCAAGCAGAAAGCGGGCGCCGCCGCGGGCGCGCCACCGGCGGGCGCGCCTGCCGCCCCGGGCGCCGCTCCGGCAGGATCGCAATGAGCCGCAAGGCCAAACACGAAGAGCACGCGAACCACGAGCGGTGGCTGGTCTCCTATTCCGACTTCATCACCTTGATGTTCGCGTTCTTCGTGGTGATGTTCGCCTCCTCCCAGTCCGATAAGTCCCGCGCCAAGCAGGTCTCCGAAAGCGTGACCAAGGCGCTCACCGAGGGCCGCGTCAGCGCAGTAGTCGCTGCGGTCCTGGGAGGCACGGTGGACGACAAGGGAGTCGGCAATGCGATGAAGAAGGGCCCGGGAGGCGCCAAAACGGAACTTCCGAAGGTCTCGAAAGACGACCTCATGGTGGTGGACCTGCTGCCCTCCATGCAGTACCTGGACCAGCAGCTCAAGCAGGAGATCGCCTCCGGAAAGCTGCAGATCCGGCTGGAGGCGCGCGGCCTCATCGTGAGCCTGACCGAGGCCGCTTTCTTCGCCACCGGAGACGATGCCGTCAACCCCGGCGCTTACTCCAGCATCGGCAAGATCGCGGAGGCCATCAAGCGGCTACCCAACTCGGTGCGCCTGGAGGGAAACACGGACTCCATCCCCATCCATAATTCGCGCTTCCGGAACAACTGGGAACTCTCTTCCGCCCGCGCCATCGCGATGCTCGAGCTTCTGACCTCGCGCTTCGCCGTATCCGAGTACCAGTTGGCCGTTGTGGGCTACGCCGACACCCATCCCATCGAAGACAACGACACCGAAGAGCACCGCGTGCACAACCGCCGCGTAGACGTTGTCATCCTCAGCCGGGCCGGAACCCAGGCCGAGCCGCCGCCAGGCAAGCCGTCTCCCGCGAAGGCTCCTCCGGGCGCGACGGCTCCCGGTGCGAAGCCTCCACCGTCCGTGCAGACTCATCCGGTCGCACAGGCTCCTGCGGCCACGAAGACTCATCCGGTGGCACAGGCTCCTGCGGCCCCTGCCAAGCGAACAAGCTGAAGCTCTTCCACTGGGGCACTTCAGAAGGTGCGGAAATAAGGCCGCGAACGCTCAAAACATCACTGGCCGCCGATAAACGCAGATAAACGCCGATAGGACTATTGTTTTCGATCTGCGTTTATCGGCGTTCATCGGCGGCCCGAGTGTGTCTTCGAGTCCTGCCCCAACGTTCCGGACCGGACCCGCTGTTACAATGGAGTTAGTTCCTCCATGCTGGCAACCGCAACACTAGCCGAAGAGATCCACGACCTGAAGCGCGCGCGCCGCGCGATCCTGCTGGCGCACCACTACCAGGAGCCCGAGATCCAGGATCTGGCCGATTGCGTCGGCGACAGCCTCGAGCTGGCCCGCAAGGCCCTGGAGTTCGAGGGCGACGTGATCGCCTTCTGCGGCGTGTGGTTCATGGCCGAGACCGCCAAGGTCCTGAATCCGAACCGTGTCGTCGTAGTCCCAGATCGCGAGGCTACCTGCAGCCTGGTCGAAAGCTGTGCCGTCGAGCCGGTGCGCGCCTACCGCCGCCAGCATCCCGATCACGCCATCGTTAGCTACATCAATACCTCGATCGAAGTGAAGGCCGAGAGCGACATCCTCTGCACCTCGCGTAACGCCGTCCAGGTGGTGAATTCCATCCCGCCCGAGAAGACGGTGCTGTTCCTCCCGGACCGCAACCTGGGCAGCTACGTCCAGAAGCAAACCGGCCGCGCGAATATGAAGATCTGGCAGGGCACCTGCATCGTCCATGCCACTTTCAGCGCCCGCCGCGTGGCCGAGGCGCGCGCCGCGCACCCCGATGCGCTGATCGCGGCCCATCCCGAGTGCCCGCCCGAGGTGCTCGAGCAGGCCGATTTCATCGGGTCCACCACCGCCATCATTCGTTACTGCGTCGACGCTCCGGCCGACGAGTTCATCGTCATGACCGAGAGCGGCGTGGCGCACTCGCTCGAGAAGCTCGCCCCGCACAAGCGCTTCTACTTCGTGCCCAACGACAACTGCAATTGCAGCGAGTGCCACTACATGAAGCTCAACACGCTCGAGAAGCTGCGCGACTGCCTGCGCACGCTCTCGCCGCGCGTCGAGGTTTCCGCTGACATCGCCGCCCGGGCGCTGGTTCCGCTCGAGAGGATGCTGGCCCTGGGCTGAGAACCCGATGACGACGGTGCTGCGCGACACCTTCGGCCGCTCGCACAACAGCCTGCGCGTCAGCGTCACCGACCGCTGCAACATCCGCTGCTTCTACTGCATGCCCGAGCGCGACCCCGCCTACGTCGCGCGCGCCGAGATCCTGAGTTACGAGGAGATCGAGCGCTTCGTCAACAGTCGCCGTCGGATCTGGGCGTCACCAAGCTGCGCCTCACCGGTGGCGAGCCGCTGGTGCGGCGTGACCTGCCGGACCTGGTGCGCCGCCTGGCCGCCATTCCCGGGATCGAGGACCTGGCGCTCACCACCAACGGCGTGCTTGCTCGCCGAGCAGGCGCCGGCCCTCTACGCGGCCGGCCTGCGGCGCATCAACATTCACCTGGACACGCTCGACCGCGAGCGCTTCATCCGCATCACGCGCCGCGACGAGCTCGACCGCGTCCTGGCCGGCATCGCCGCCTGCCGCCGTCTCGGCTTCGGCCCCATCAAGATCAACGCCGTGGCGGTTAAGGGACTGGTCGAGCCCGACATCGTTCCGCTCGCCCGCTTCGGACGAGAGAACGGGATGGAGGTGCGCTTCATCGAGTTCATGCCGCTCGACGCCCAGGGCATCTGGGACCGCGCGAGCGTGCTGACCGCCGGCGAGATCGTCGAAACGCTCGCCCGCGAGATCGCCCCGCTCATCGAGATCCCGGACGCCGACCCGCGCGCCCCCGCCACCGAATACCGCTACGCCGACGGATGCGGCCGCGTGGGTTTCATCGCCTCGGTCAGCCGGCCATTCTGTCTCAACTGCAATCGCATCCGCCTGACCGCCGACGGCCACCTGCGCTACTGCCTCTTCGCGATCGAGGAGACTGACGTGCGGGCTCTCCTCCGCGGCGGCGCCGCCGACGACGAAATCGAGCAGGCGATCCGCGCCACCGTCCAAGCGAAGTGGGAAGGCCACGAGATCAACTCCGCCCGCTTCGTCGCCCCGCCCCGGCCGATGTATTCAATCGGCGGGTAGGCGAGTTCCTACGTACGTGTTGAGTGCACGAGGATCGGCGATGCTAATCTGTCAAGGGTGCATCTGATCGAGCAGTTGCTCGTTGAGCGTGGCCTCCCTCAGCCGGAAGGCGCGAAGGGAAGGGGCTCAGTGGCGGACCTCTACAAGCCAGGACGGCGGTGCGGTATCTATGTGCTCTTGTTTGCCGATGGCGACGCGTACGTTGGCCAAAGCGTCGATGTTGTCCGACGATACGCCCAACATCTCCGTGTGCACCACGACATCGAAGCGATTAGCTTCAAAGAGGTGCCTCCCGCCGAGCTCGATGCGACGGAGCAGGAGTTGATCGCGCTGACAGAGCGCTCGGGGCATCGGCTCCGTAACATCGTCTTTTCCGCGCTGCCGCCAGTAGAGTCCGATTTTGACTTGGTAATGTCTCCTGAGGAGCAGGAGGATTGGCTGTCCGATCCCGACAGCATCGACATTAAGGGGACGCGGTTCGCCAACGACGAGTTGCGACGCAAGCACGCTGCCAAGTATCGCCGTCTTCGAGCGAACAGTGGTATCGAGGAAATCATCGACAAGGTTCGCTCTTACGTCCGGCGAGGAATACCTGCAATCAGGAGGGGTGAGGTCTCCTTCTGGGCCCTTTCTTGCCTGCCCTCATACACCAATCCAGAAATCACCGTGTTCATGCGCTTGAACGTCCATTGGCAAGAAGTGATGACGGTCTTCCGGGAGAAGCAAAGCGGATCGGATTTCTTCTCATTCCACGTCGCAAAGGAACCGATAGAGCGGGACGCCAAACTCCTCGATGCGTTGCCGGGGCTTGAGATTCAGGATCACCGGTATGTGCCCGGCGGTCACGACCAAGTAAATCTCGTCGCCCCGAGCGGGTTGCTCGATGCCATGATGGCCCGTCGTTCTGTGCAGACCGCGATTCGGCATTTCAACTACCGCCTCATGAAGAAAGGGGCCTGCAACTTCGCACGCCACCACTGCCTCGAGTTGGCGGACGAATTGTAGGGTGAGGCCATCGGTGAAACGCGTGTCAGTGAAACGCGGTGCGAACGCCGCGATTCGTTGCTATCCTACGGTTCTGCTTCCTGTCAGTTCGGAGAAGACAGCACCATCAAGCCGAAGGGGAGCGGGCAAGGCAGCGAGGGCTGAGCTTTGGACTATGATCGTCTGGTCTTCAGCGCTCATGCCGTGCGGCGCATGTTTGAACGCGGCATCGGCACGGACGAGGTGAAGTCGGTCATCGCGGAGGGAGAGGCCATAGCCGAGTATCCCGACGACTCGCCCTACCCGAGCCACCTGATGTTTCGATTTGTGGAAGACCGGCCGATACATGTGCTCGCGGCCTTAGACGAAAATGGCGCAACATGCGTCGTAGTGACGGTATACATTCCAGAACTCGATCAGTGGCAGCCTGATTTCCGGACCAGGAGGGAAAAATGACGTGCGTCCTCTGCAAACATGGAGAGACCCGTCCCGGTGAGGTGACCGTGACGCTCCAGCGTGGCGCCACCACCGTGATCTTGAAGGGCGTTCCCGCCGACGTGTGCGCGAACTGCGGCGAATACTACCTCTCCGATGAGGTGGCCAGCCAACTTCTGGAACGGGCCGAAGCAGCCGTCAACAGCGGCGCCGAGGTGGAGATTCTCAGGTACGCGGCGTAGGCCCGGGCTGAGAGGCCCGACGACTCAATCGGCGACACCCACCGTCGCCGTTTAGCGAATCACACGGCCCCAGAAGGCTTTTTTCCCCGGCCTCTCATGCACTTGCGCCCCGCCACCCCCTTGCGCGGCGCCGCTGCTGCATTATCCTCCGCCTGGAGGCCGAACTCATGCGCTCCTCACGGTCCAGCTTGAAGGCGAGGCGCCACCGCCGCTCAAATTGCGCCAAACGAACCCACCGCTTTGTTGAAAGCAATAAACTTGTTGGCTTCGTTTGGTCATTTTCGCACTCGCCGAGCCTCCCCACCAGCCGCTCGTTACAATAAAAGTTCAGATGCGGATCGCCCTAGCCCAGATCAATACGACCGTTGGCGACCTCGAAGGCAACACCGCCCTCATCCTCCGCACCGCGCGCGAGGCAGCCGAGCGCGGCGCCGAGTTCGCCGTCTTCCCGGAGCTCGCCATCTGCGGCTACCCGCCCCGCGACCTGGTCGAAAAGGAGAGCTTCCTCGACCGCACCGAGGAGCAGTTGAACCGGCTCGCCAAGGAAACCGCCAGCCTTGACCTCGCCATCGTCTGCGGATACGCCGGCCGCTCGCACTCCCCCACCGGCAAGCGCGCGGCCAACTGCGCGGCCGTCATCGAGCACGGCGAAATCGTCTTCCGCCAGACGAAAATGCTGCTGCCCACCTACGACGTCTTCGACGAGGCGCGCTATTTCGTCCCCGGCGAGCGCGAGTCCCTGTTCACGTTTCGAGGCCGCCAGGTGGCCCTAACCATCTGCGAGGACGCCTGGAACGACAAGCAGTTCTGGGAGCGCCGCCTCTATCGCCAGGACCCGGTCGAGGATATGGCGCGCGCCGGTGCCGAGGTCCTCATCAGCATCAACGCCTCGCCCTATCACATCCACAAGCGCGCCCAGCGCCGCGAAATCTTCGCCAACACCGCGCGCCGCTTCGGACTGCCGCTGGTGTATGTGAACCAAGTGGGTGGCAACGACTCGCTCGTGTTCGACGGCTCCAGTTTCGCCCTGGACGCCCAGGCCCGCGTCATCGCGTCCTGCGCCTCCTTCCGGGAAGACCTGGTGGTTGTCGACATCTCCGCACCGAACCGCGACCGTGAGGGAGCGGACCCCCAGCACCGAACCGCGACCTGGCGCCCGACGAACGCGACGAGCCCGCCGCCGTCTACGAAGCCCTCGTCCTGGGCACCCGCGACTACCTCCACAAATGCGGTTTCCGCCAGGCCCTGATCGGCCTCTCCGGCGGCATCGATTCCTCCATCACCGCCGCGATTGCCGTGGACGCCGTGGGAGCCGAGAACGTCATCGGCGTCGGGATGCCCGGGCCCTACTCCTCCGAGGGCAGCATCACCGACGCCTGCGCCCTGGCCCGCAACTTCGGCATCCGTTTCGAAGTGGCCAACATTACCGGGGTCTACGACAAGTACCTCGACACGCTCGCCCCGCTATTCGCCGGCACGAACCCGGGCGTGGCCGAAGAGAACCTGCAAGCGCGAATCCGCGGCGCGCTGCTGATGGCGCTGTCGAACAAATACGGCTGCCTGGTGCTGACCACGGGCAACAAGAGCGAGCTGGCGGTCGGCTACTGCACCCTCTACGGCGATATGTGCGGCGGCCTGGCGGTCATCAGCGATGTTCCCAAAACGCTGGTCTACCAACTCTCGCGCGTCGCTAACCAGCGCCATCCCGGCGCCATCCCGGAGAGCGTTTTCGAGAAGCCTCCCTCAGCCGAGCTGCGGCCCGGCCAGAAGGATACCGACTCGCTACCGCCCTACGAAACGCTCGACGAAGTTCTGCGATGCTACGTCGAGGAGGACGAGACGCCTGGGCAGATTGCCGCCCGGCTGGGCCTTGCGCTCGATTTCGTCAAGGGGATCGTGAATACCGTGGATCGCAATGAGTACAAGCGCCAGCAGGCGGCGCCCGGCCTGAAGGTCACCACCAAGGCCTTCGGCATCGGCCGCCGCTTCCCCATCGCTCAAAGGTTCTCGGAATGAATTCCGGTCGTCTTCTCACCATTCTCCTGGCGTCGGTTCCGCTCTTCGCGCAGGACGGCGGCACTCTGCTGAACACCGGCTGGCGGTTGCGGCCCGCCGGCACCCAGACGCCGCTCTCGACCCTGCCGATGTCGGCCGCCGTCTCCCCCGACGGCAAGTACGTGCTGGTTCTCAACGGCGGGTTCGAGCCTCCGTCGGTCAGCGTGCTCGACGCCGCCACGGGCCGCGAGCTCGGGCGCACGCCGGTTGCCGACGCCTGGCTGGGCCTCACGTTTTCGCCCCAGGGGGATCGCGTCTACGTGGGCGGAGGCTCGGAATCCGCGGTCTTCGAGTTCACCTTCTCCGCAGGCGCGCTGGCGCCCGCCCGCACGTTTCCCGTGGTGCCGAAGGACAAGCGCACCGCGCGCGACTTCATCGGCGACGTGACCTTCGATCCGGCGGGCCACCTGCTCTATGCCGCCGACCTGTTCCGCGATTCCATCGTCGTCATCAACCCGCAATCGGGCGTGGTCATCGAGCGCTTTGCCACCGGAAGGCGGCCGTACAGAATCCTGTTTCATCCCGACGGCAAGTCGCTGTTTGTCACCAGTTGGGCGGATGGAGCGGTCTATCACCACGCAACTACCAACGGCGCTCTCATCGACAAGGTCCGCCTGGGGGCGCATCCCACCGACATGGTGTGGCTCGCCGGCCAGCCGGGCTCCGAGGATTCGCCGGACAAGCCGGCCTGGATAGCGCGCCTTTTCGTCGCCGCCGCGAACACCAACAACGTGTATGTCGTGGGCGTTACCGAGGCGCAGGACCTTGCGGTCATCGAGACCGTCAACGTATCGATGACGGCCTGGCAGCCGGCCGGCATGACACCCAGCGCGCTGGCGCTTACGCCGGATGGCAAGCGCCTCTACATCGTTTGCTCGGACGCCAACGCGATCGCGGTGGCCGACGTCTCCCAGGCGTTCTCGATGCCGATGGGGTTCATTCCCACCGGCCGGTATCCGACGGCGGTCCGCGTCCTCGCCGGAAACCGGCTGGTGGTGCTGAACGGCCTGGGCAACTCGGCTTCCTTCCTCGCCGCGCCGGATGAGGAGCAACTCGCCGGCTATTCCGAAACCGTGCTCGAGAACTCGCCCTACCGCGACACGCTGCTCGAGGACGCGGGCACCGGACCCGGCAGTCCGGTCCCTGCGCGTCCGGGCGATCCGACGCCCATCGCCCACGTGGTCTACATCGTTACGGAAGGCGGCGCGGACCGCGACGAGCAAGCCGCGCCCAACCGGCAGAAGCTGGCCCACGAGTTTGCCGGGCTCGACAACTTCCACGCGCTTGGCGACGGCGTTGCCGCGGGCCAGAGCTGGTCCACCGCCGCCATCGTTTCCGACTTCGTTCAGAAGCTGGCGCCGAACCGCTCCCGGCTGCATATGGACGACGGTGAATTCGAAGGCGCGGAGCCGGCTGCCGTTCCGCCGTCGGGTTATCTCTGGACCAACGCGGGCATGGCGGGCCTGACCCTGCGCAATTACGGCTACTTCGTCTCGAACCGCCCGGCGAAGGAGGTTGCCGGCGGCATCCAGATTCAGGCCGTTCGCGATCCTGTGCTGAACCAGGGAACCGACCGGCACTACCGCGGCGTCGATCCCGCCTACCTGGACACGGACCGTGCGCGCGCCTTTCTCGCCGACCTGGCGAACTTCGAGAAGGCCGGCCGGATGCCGCAGCTCATGATCCTCCGTCTGGCCAACGACCGCGACGCCGCGGGCGTGGCCGATAACGACGCCGCCCTGGGAAAGATCGTCGAGGGCATCACGCACAGCAGCTTCTGGCCCGCCACCGCCGTTTTCGTGGTGGATGCCGGCGGGAAGAATCGCGTGCCCGCGCTGGTCGTCTCGCCCTACGTCAAGCGCGGCGCTGCCGGCCCTGGCGCGTGCAACACGCTCTCCGTCCTGCGGACCATCGAGCTGATCCTGGGCCTGCGGCCGATCACCACTTTCGACGCGGGCGCGCCGACGCTCGCGCCCATTTTCCAGACCGCGCCCGACCCGCGCCCCTACCAGGCGGCCCCAGGAGCCCCCGTACCGAGCCGCGACCGCCAGGTAGCACCGAACCGCGACCGTCAGGGAGCGGACCGCCAACCCCCCGTACCGAACCGCGACCGTCAGGGAGCGGACCGCCAACCACCCGTACCGAACCGCGACCGCCAGGGAGCGGACCGCCGACTAGCACCGAGCCGCGACCGCCAGGGAGCGGACCCCCAGGGAGCGGCCAATGCCTAGAATCCACCTGTGCTTCCTCTGGCACATGCATCAGCCCTTCTACAAGGACCTGATGTCGGGCGAGTACCGCATGCCCTGGACGCGGCTGCACGCGCTCAAGGACTACTACGGCATGGTGCAGGCGCTCGAGCAGTTCCCCACCGTGCACCAGACCTTCAACCTGGTTCCGTCGATGATGCTCCAGGTGGAGGAATACGCCACCGGCAAGGCGGTGGATCCGTTTCTGCGCGTGGCGATGAAGCCCGCCGAGTCGCTGGAGCCGGCCGAGACGGAGTTCATGTTGCGGAACTTCCTGATGGCGAATCCGCCGCCAACCATCGCCCGCTTTCCTCGCTATGCCGAATTCTGCCAGGCCTGGGCGGCCGCTGGCTCGAACCCGCAACGCGCGCTGCGCCTGTTCCCCACCGCCGCCCTGCGGGACCTGCAGGTGCTTTCCCAACTGGCCTGGTTTGACGAGGACCTTCTGTCGGAGGACCCCGATGTCCGCGACCTGGTGCGGCGGGGCCGGGATTACACGGCCGACGACCAGGCGTTGCTCGCGCGCAAGCAGGCGGAGTCTTTGGGGCGCGTCATTCCGGCCTACCAGAAGTTCGCTGCCAGCGGCCAGATCGAAATCTCGACCACCCCGTTCTACCATCCCATTTTGCCGCTGCTGTGCGACTCGAACGTTGCCGCCGTTTCTCATCCCTACGTGCCGCTGCCGGTGCGGTTCCGGTACCCGCAGGACGCCCGCACGCAGCTCGACCGGGCGCGGGAGTTTTGCGCGGCGCGTTTCGGTGCGACGCCCGTGGGACTGTGGCCGTCGGAGGGTTCGGTGTCCGACGAGGCGCTGGCCATCGCCGCCGATGCGGGCTTCACCTGGGCCGGTACCGATAACGGCGTCCTTAGCCGCACGCTCCAGCGAACGGCCGGCGTCGAGGACACCTACCGGCCCTATCGGTGGCGCCGCGACGGCCGCGAAATCACGCTCGTGTTTCGCGATCACTACCTGAGCGACCTGATCGGGTTCGTCTACCAGCGCGTGGGCGCGGCCGAGGCGGCGCGCGACTTCCTGGACCGCATCCGCGAAAACTGCCGGGCCATTCTCAACGATGGCCGCGATGCGTTCGTGCCCATCATTCTGGATGGCGAGAACGCCTGGGAATCCTACGACTCGAATGGGCGTCCTTTTCTCCGCGAGCTCTACGCCCGGATCGCCGCCGACCCGCAGATCGAGGCGCTCACCATGAGCGAGGGGCTGGCCAAGGTCGAAGCGCAGCCGCTCGACCACATCTTTCCAGGCTCCTGGATTGGCGCGAACTTCGACGTCTGGATCGGAGCCGAGGAAGACAACCGCGCCTGGGAGTACCTGGCGCGGGCCCGTCAGACCTACGATCGCGCCATCGCCGGCCCCGGCGTTTCCGATGAGGCCCGCCAACTGGCGTTCGAGGAGCTCATCATCGCCGAGGGAAGCGACTGGTGCTGGTGGTATGGGCCCGAGCACCACTCCGCATTCCGCGCCGAGTTCGACGAGTTGTACCGTCTCCACCTCGCCAACGTGTACCGCGCGCTCGGCCTCGCGCCGCCCGAAGAGCTTTCCCGCCCCATTCTCAAGCAGGCCGTGAAGGCGCTTCACACGCCGCCCGCCGCTCCCATCCGGCCGGTCATCGACGGCGAGGTCACCTCCTACTTCGAGTGGCTCGGCGCCGGCGTCTATCGCGTGGACCGGCGTTCCGGCGCGATGCACGGCAAGCGGTTCCTCATCCAGGAACTCTCCTACGGAAGCGACGGCCAGAACCTGTATGCGCGCGTGGATTTCGATGGTGTGGCCACGGAGTCGCTGCGCAACCTGGACGCGCATCTGACGATCCGGCCTACGAGCGAGCCTTCCCGCGAAAGCTACCTCGCCTTAGGTCTCGGCGACACGGCTGTCGAAGCCCGTGAGGTCCGCTGGGCGGAGGCGGATTGTGGAGCGGCGGCGATCGAGGCCGCCTTCCGTGAGGTGCTTGAGATCCGCCTCTCCCTGCGGGCGCTGGCGGTCCCCCGCGGCCAGTCCCTTCAACTGCAAATCTCGCTATGGAAGGACGGCCTGCCCGTGGACGCAGCGCCCCCCGAAGGCTGGCTCGAAATCTCCACCGCCGAGCCAACCGACTGGCCAATCTAGGTCTTGTGGCGCACGCTTCAGCGTGCCGCCGTGGGCTTCAGCCCACGGTCCCCCTTACCCGTTCTTGCGCGGCGAATAGCGGTCGAGAGTGCGCACGAGTTGCTGCGCCGCGGATGGAACGGGGGTGTTGCCCTCGATGACGTCCTTGTTCGAGAGCTTGCGGCCATAAAGCGCCTGGTTGTCTTTGAGGTCCTGTCGCACGGTGGCCCCGGCCAGAGAAACGCCTGCAAAGACGCCCCGGCTGCGCGACCACGAAAGAATCTCCGCGGTCATGTACAGGTCCGTGCCGGCCTGGGTGGTGCGGCCGACGGGCCCCGCCGCCACCGATGCGTCCGCGCCCAGCTTGAACTGGCTCGACAGCAACCGCCGTTCCCCGTCCTCGTTCATCACCAGCATCACCACGTCGGTCTCCTCGCCGCCGATCTGAAAGCCGAAACTGCCTCCCTCGACGACGACCGCTCCGGGGGCCGTCCAACCGCGCCGGCCGTGTTCGCGGCACGCGAAGTAGCCCTTACCGTACTCTGCGCCGACAATGAACGCGCCCTTCTTTACACCGGGCACGATCACGACGCACTGTGCCTTCTCGAGCAAGTCCTGCGGGATGCCTCTATCGGGCGTCGCCATGATTTGTCGAAACACTTCGGCCGACGTGTTGAGCCGGTCGATATTCTCTTGCTGATCCGCTGCCAGGGTCGTGGCGGCGACCAGCCCTGCGCCCAAACACACTGCCAGTCTGTAGATTTGTCTCATGGATACCCCTCCGAATCTTTCGTATGCCGCGCTAATTGGGCGCGGTCGCATTCCAGCACGATACGAGGAGCAAGTGCAGTACCAAAACCCCGATTAATGCGCCCGCTGCGCCTGCGCCCGCATGCAGTGGTGCGCCGACGCGCCCGCGCTCGCGTGCAGGGCCGGCAAAGCCGATTAATGCGTCGCCACGCCCGCGCCAGCGTGGAGGCCGGCAAGTCGATTAAATGCGCCGCGGCGCCTGCGCCCGCATGCAGTGGTGCGCCGACGCACCGGCTCCCGCATGCAGTGGTGCGCCGACGCGCCCGCGCTCGCGTGCAGGGCCGGCAATGTCGATTAATGCGCCGCCACGCCCGCGCCAGCGTGGAGGCCGGCAAGTCGATTAAATGCGCCGCGGCGCCTGCGCCCGCATGCAGTGGTGCGCCGACGCGCTTGCTCCCGCGTGCAGGGCCGGCAAAGCCGATTAATGCGTCGCGGCGCCGGCTCCCGCGTGCAGGGCGGGCTGCGCGGGCGGGGTCATGAGCCGGTCCTCGAACGCATAGTCGATCTCCTTGCGTTCGTGATGGCGGAGATACCAGCGGTAGGTCTCCTTCAGCCCGGACAGCAGATCGGTCGGCTTGAAGGCGATTACCCGCTGCGCCTTGGTCACGATCAGGGTGATCGGCGGCACGTCGAAGTAGAACCCGAAGTAGAGCCGCGGGCCCATGGGATGGCCGCCCAGGTGATACACGCGCTCGCGCGGAACGCGCACCACCGCGGGCTTCTTGCCGGCGGCGTCGGCGAGGGCCTGCACCGCCTCGGCCTGCGTGATGGCCCGCGGGTTGGCGATATTGAACGCGTGGCCGACCGCGTTCGGCTCCTCCATCACGGCCATGCAGGAGGCTACCAGGTCCTTGATGTAGATGAACTGCATCAGGCGGCGTCCATCGCCAGGGAGAACCACGGGGCGATTGTCCCGCATCCGGTCCCAGAAAAACGCTTCGCGGTAGAAGGGATTGCCCGGGCCGTAGATGAACGGCGGCCGGATGGTCACGATCGGCAGGCCCATGCGCTGGTGAAGGCGGAACAGGGCCCGCTCGCTCATGGCCTTGTTGCGAACGTAGGCGTCGGGATGGTCGTCCGGGGCCAGGGCGTCGCCTTCATGGTGGTTCAGGCCGTCTCCGTACGCCGCCACGCTGGACATGAAAATGTAGCGGTGCAGCGAGCCGGAGCACGCTCGCGCGGTGGCCTCGACCTGGGCGGCCGTGGTGCCGCGCTCCCAGTCGTAGACGTTGTCGAAGACGACGTCGAAGCGCGTGCCCGCCAGAACGCGCCGCATCTGATCGGCGTCGTTGCGGTCGGCCACCAGGCTCCCGACCCGCTTGCCCAGGTCGTGCGCCGGCTTGCGGTGCAATACCCAGACCTCGTGGCCGGCCTTGAGCAGTTCGGCCACCAACGCGCGCCCGATGAACAGCGTGCCGCCGATTACAAGTACTTTGCGGGGGGCGGTGTCCCCGTGCGATCCGTTGTTCATGTCTTAGCCGCTAGTCGTAATACTCCAAGCCGAGATGGGTGATCAGGTCCTCGCCCCGCATCCAGCGAAGCGTATTCTTGAGCTTCATGAGTTGGATGAAAATGTCGTGTTCGGGATAGAGTCCGGGCGCGGTCATCGGCCCTTTGAAGTAGAACGAAAGCCACTCCTGGATGCCCTTCATGCCCGCGCGCTGCGCCAGGTCGAGGAACAGCACGATGTCGAGCGCCACCGGGGCCGCCAGGATGGAATCGCGGCACAGAAAGTTGACCTTGATCTGCATCGGGTAGTTGAGCCACCCGAAGATGTCGATGTTGTCCCAGCCTTCTTTGGCGTCTCCGCGCGGCGGATAGTAGTTGATCCGCACCGCGTGGTAGAGGTCCTTGTAAAGCGTGGGGTAAAGCTCCGGCTGGAGGATCTGCTGGAGCACCGAGAGCTTGGTTTCTTCCTTGGACTTGAAGGAGCCCGGATCTTCCAGCACCTCGCCGTCGCGGTTGCCCAGGATGTTGGTGGAGAACCAACCGGCCACGCCCAGCATGCGCGCCTTGAACCCGGGCGCGAGCAAGGTCTTCATGAAGGTCTGGCCGGTCTTGAAATCCTTGCCGGCGACCGGCACGCGCATGTCGCGTGCCAGCTCCTGCAGGGCAGGGCAGTCCGTGGTCAGGTGCGGCGCGCCGTTAGCGTGCGGGATCCCCGACTTCAGCGCGGCGTAGGCGTAGATCTGGCTGGCCGAGATCTCCGGATCGTCCTTCATCAGGCCACACTCGAACGTCTTCAGCGACTCGTGGACGGCAGCCGGCCGGTGGAACACTTCGGTCGAGCCGCACCAGAGCATGACCAGCCGCGAGGCGCCGCTGGATTTGCGGAATTGCGCGATGTCCTCGATGACCGCCTGCGCCTTGTCCATCTTCGTGCCGCCCTGCTTGACGTTGGGGCCTTGCAGGCGCTTGACGAACTCGGGGAAAAAGACGGCCTTCATGGGCTTGATGGCCGAGAGCGGTTCCTTGAGCTGGTCGAGCAGCGGCCGATCGAGAACGCCGGCGTTGACAGCCGACTCGTACCCGTTGTCCTCAAAGATGTCCCAACCGCCGAAGACGATGTCGTCCAGGCCCGCCAACGGAACAAAGTCGCTGATCTTGGGCGTCCGGCAGTCGGTGCGCTTTCCCAGACGGATGGTCGCCATCTGGGTGAGAGAACCAATAGGCTTACCGAGGCCGCGCCGGACGGCCTCGACCCCCGCGATGAGGGTCGTGGTCACGGCCCCTATTCCGGGAATCAGCACCCCCAACTTCCCTTCCGCGGGTGCAATCTGAACGTTATCCTTCCCAGGCAACGTGGTACTCCTTCCTTTGTCGAAAACCTATCCTATCACCGATTTGGAGGAGCCGCACCTGCGGGATTGCCCGGAGCCGCCTGCCCTGCCGTCCCGGGGCCAGTGGAAGGGGCTGAGACTCCGCGGCCGCGGCCCGCCGCTCCCAACGGCCCGTTTCCGGCCATACCCGCCGTGGTGACGGGCTCGTCGAAGGAGCGAAACCGGCGCGGCCGGGCCCCAGACCCGGGTCCACCCCCCGGAGCGAAGGGAGAGCCCGGCCGTCGACGGTGGAGCCGAGGGTTCGCGTGGTGCGTCGTGCGTGACCGCGGTGTGCCGCGGGGCCGACGTCGGCGGCTCGATCGGTCGAGCCTGCACGGCTTCACGCCGGGCTCGAGGGTCAGGCGCGTGTGGCCGGCGTCCGCCGGCGCGCCGCTGGTCGGGGTCTGGGCGAGGTACGGCGCCTCGGCGGCGTCGGGCGCGGTGCACCTTGGATCCGGGGCGGCGAGTCGCGCGCGGATATTGTATTCTGAACCGGAGTCATGAATGCGATGCCACGCTTGTTCGCCTACTTTTTCGCGCTAACGCTGTGGTTCGCCATTGTCGGCTGCAACGACGCTCCCGTGGACAACGTATCGGCGCCGACTCCCACTCCCACGCCCGTGCCCGTTCCTGCCGCGTGCCTGGCCGTTGTCCAGCCGCCGAATACGGATCCCAACCGGCCCGCGATTACGCTGAAGGGACCGCGCGTGGTCAGCCAACCGGCCGGCGTTCCCTATGCCGATGCGGGGGCCACGGCTACCGATGCCGGCGACGGCGACATCACCAGCCGCATCGTGGTGACGGGACTCGACGCCATCGCCGGGGGCGCCGCGGGCGACTACCTGGTGCGCTACAACGTGTCCGACAGCCGGGGGTCGGCTGCCACCGAGGCGGTGCGCGTAGTTCGCGTGAACAGCGGCCGATTCGTTGAACAGACCGGGCGCGATTTCGGCACGACAAGCGCCGTGATGGGCTACTACGAGCACCTGCCGGCCCACTACAGCGACGATCCCGCGCAGACCTTCCCGCTGATCGTGCATAACCACGGCGCCGGCGAGAACGCCGACATCGAACAGTCCCCGCTGGATCGGTACGCCGTCCTGCCGGACAAGCTCGACCTCCTGCTGCGGCGCGGGCTCTCGGGGATCATCGACCAGGGAATGTGGGACGACACGCGGCCTTTCATCGTGCTCTCGCCGCAGCGCTGCGTTGCCTTCCTCGACGCGCACATAGAGAGCTTCGTCCAGTATGCCGTCAACACCTACAACGTCGATCCTACGCGGATCTACATGACGGGCTTCAGCGCCGGCGCATATCTCACCTGGGAGCACGTGCGGCTCAATCCGAGCCAGCTTGCGGCCGCGGTGACCATCTCGGGAGGCGGCAACCAGACGTACACGGCCGGCTGCGTGATGAAAGATACTCCGACCTGGTCGTTCCATGCGGCGGACGACGCAACCGTTTCCGTTTGGGACTCGATCAACACGGTGCGGGCGATCGACTCCTGCGAACCCAGCGTGCCCCACCGGCTCACGATCTACCCGTCGGGCGGGCACCTGATCGACATACCGACGCTCGAACTGACGACGCTCGGCCAGGGCGAGCCGCAGTACGATCTCTTCGACCAGAACCTCTATACATGGCTGCTGCAGTTTACGCGGCCGGCGGTTGCCGCTCGCGTGGTGGCCGGACCCGTGGGAGTTCCAGCCGTGACGCTCTCGGCGAAGCCCGAGGTCGTGGCCCTCGGTCGCGCGATCAGGTTGGAGTGGTCGGCCGGGGGCGCCGCTTTCTGCTCAGCGTCCGGAGACTGGGCAGGGGCGCGGCCCGCGAGCGGAGCCGAAACGCTTATGCCGCCCGCCGCCGGCTCCTATGGCTACGTGTTGACATGTTCGGGGCCGGGGGGCACAGAGGCGCGCTCGGCGACGGTCAGGGTGGAAGCGGAGGGGGCCCGCGGGACGGCGAACTGAGGTTCGCCGGGACAAGCTGAAGCTTGTCCTACATCGCGCAGGACGCGGTCCAGATCTTCGACGCGGATCGGCTTGGAGATGTAATCGTCCATTCCGGCTTCAAGGCACTTGTCGCTATCCCCCTTCATGGCGTGAGCGGTGAGAGCGACGATCCGGACGTGGGAGCCTTGGGCCCGCTCCTCGGCGCGGATCTGGCGAGTGGCCTCGATCCCGTCCATTTGCGGCATCTGCACATCCATCAGGACCAGGTCGTAGGGGCGTGCGCGCCACTGGTCGAGCGCTGCCACGCCGTCGGCTGCGACCGTGGTCCGGTGGCCGCGCGCTTCGAGAAGATGGCGGATGAGGCGCCGGTTGACGGCGTTGTCCTCGGCGACCAAGACGGAGAGCGCCCCCTGCGGAGGCCGTCCCGCCGGCGCAACCGCCGCGCTGGAGGGCCGCGGGGCATTGCCACAGGGCACGGAGATGTTGAAGAAGAAAGTGCTGCCGGCGCCCTCGCGGCTCTCCAGCCACAGGGCGCCATCCATCAACTCGACCAGACGGCTGCTGATGCTCAGGCCCAGGCCGCTGCCTCCGAAGCGGCGGGTGATCGAGCCATCGGCCTGTTGGAACGGCTGGAAGATCAGCGGCTGCTGGGCTTTGGGGATGCCGATACCGGTGTCGGACACGGCGAACCGAATCGCGGTCCGGGATGCGCCTTTGTCCGGGCCGAGGTTGTCCGGGCGAAGGTTGTCCGGGCCAAGGTTGGCCGGGCCAAGGTCCGTCTCCAGAGAGACGCGGACCGAAATCCGGCCCGCTTCGGTGAACTTGACCGCATTGCCGGTGAGGTTCAGTAGAATCTGGCGCAGCCGGTGCGGGTCGCCGCGCACCCAATCCGGAACTTCGTCGGCGACGTCCGTGAGCACTTCGAGGCCCTTGCCGGCGGCCAGGGGCTCAATCGACCGGACCGCGCCCTCGACGCATTGGCGAATGGAGAAATCGGTGGATTCCAGATTCAGCCTGCCGGCCTCGATGCGCGAGAAATCGAGGATGTCGTTGATCACCACCAGGAGCGACTCGGCGGAGCACCGAACGGCTTCGTTGTACTCGCGCTGGGCGTCGGTCAACTGGCTGGTGCCCATCAAGCCGGTGAATCCCAGAATGCCGTTCAGCGGAGTCCGGATCTCGTGGCTCATGTTGGCCAGGAACTCGCTCTTGACCCGGCTGGCCTGCTGAGCGGCTTCCTTGAGCGACGCTTCCTGGTCCAGTTTGTCCCGGATGAGGGCGGTCTGCTGATCCACCCGGCGCCGGAGGACGACAACCCAGATGAGAACGGCAAGAAGGAATGCCACCATGGAACCGACGACCGCAAGCAGGTGGGCGGCGGTCCACCACGGCGCGCTTTTGACGACCGCGACATCGGACGCACTCCGCAGGACGATGGTGAAGGATCTGGGGACCAGGTAGGCCAGGTTGTTGCTGGCTTCGACCGAGCACACGCCGGTCAGCCGAACGATGCTGCCGCGCTCCAGATGTGGAATCTGCCCGCGATCCAACGTTGCGCGGAAGAGTTTGCCTCCCGCCTGGAGGACCAGCGAGTTCTGATCCGCGCCTCCCAGTTCATCCACCAGGAACGCGTCTATCTGCACCAACTCCGCATCGTGCGTGCCTTCGAGGACCTGATCGACGGTGACGGGCGCGGGTTTTGGCGGGCGTCCTTCCTGGATGCGCTTGATTCCGGCATCCCACAGCTCCGCGCTGAAGTCGCCGGCGTGTGCGAATCCGACCACATCCACAATATCGCCAGGCCCAATATCCGCGGGTGCGTGGTCGCGGACCTTCAGGCCGCTCTCGGCGTCCCGGACATAGGTGGGGCCGCGGGGGTTGGCCAGAGTGACAACCCCGCGGACGCGCACGCGCTGGTCGGGCGAATCTTGAATCGAGAAGCGGAGCAGGTCGTTGATCGGCCGTGCCGGCAACCGGGCCGTATCCTGGGCTGGCGCGAGCACGCGGAGGAAGCCGGGCCCCGGGACGTAGATCTGGATTCCCAGGATCTGCCTTTTGGGGTTGAAGAGGGTGCCGCAAACGCCCCTGACCTCCACGCGCGAGTCGGGAGGCGGTAGCGGCTCGTGGCGGGGGTTCGAGATCAGCGCCAGATAGCGGTGTTGTCCCCACTGCAGCCACAGGTGATCTTCGGCGTTTCCGGTTTCGATATTCTGTACCACCCCTTCGGTTCTGACCCAGGCGCTGTCCTGTTTGCCGGAGAATAGCTCGTCAAAGGAGGCGAGCGCCGGGGGGGGCAGTGAGCCCTCGGAGACTCGCGTGGCCCAGGCGTTCGTCACGATCGGAGCGAAGTTGCCGGGGCCGGTGACTCCCCTGACTTCTACCAGATCTCCGGCAGCCACGCCCAATTCCCGGATACGAGGACTGCTGATAAAGGTGGGCCCCGTCTCATCCTGCACGAAGAAGACGTGCGAAGCCGGGTTGATATAAGTCACCGTGGCGCGGACCCGCACCGGTAGGGCGTGCGCGGCCTCCTCGGCGCTGAGGTCATGAATCCGCGCGACCGAGGTGAGGACGCGGGCCTCGTTCGCGGCAGGGCGTTGGGGCAGGCGCGCGGGGCTGAGCACCGCATCCGCGAGCTCGATGGCGCCTCCGCTCGCATCGGCAAACCCGAAGACGTCGATATCGTCCCCGGCTTCGAGGACCGCCGCCGGCCTGCGCTTCAGCCGGATGGAACCGGTCTGGTCGGTCAGCACCAGGCCCTCACTAAGGCGGTCCGGGCGCACGGTTCCATGCAGGTGCAGCATTTGCTCCGGCAACGCGGAGCCGTTGAACGATATAACACCGCGAACTGTTTCGAGGCCGATCTCCCCAGGGACGGCCTGGACGCCGACCACGTCGCTCGCACTGGCGGCCCACAGTTGAACGCGGCCGGCGTTTCCATACACATCGCGGCTGGCGGTGGCAACGCCGCGCAGACGGACCCGATCCCCGGGAGCCAGCCGGGCATCCAGTGCGGCAATCCCGCCGATATGGGTGTCGACCGTACCCCCGCTCGAGCCGATCCGTACGGCGGCGCGGCCCGCCCGGTCGTAATACCGGCAGCGAAGCACGCCCGTCAGTTCGACGTACTGGAAAGTGGTGCGGCTCCCGAGCAGGCCGGCGATCGTGATCGGCTGTGGCCGGAGTGCGTGCTTGCCGGCCAGCAGTTGAACGTGGGCCGCGACGATGGTGGGCGCGGAGCCGCCCGCGCCGGCGACGCCGGTGACTTCGACACGGTCTCCGGGTGCAATGTCGAGCTGTGAGAAGGGCAGATCGACGCGCGCGGAGCCGGTCCCATCCTCGATGAACAGGACGTTGAGGGTGACTTGCGGGACGGTGGCCCAGCCGGTGATGTGGACGGGTAACCGCCGCTCGTAGGCATTGACCGGCAGACTGGCGATCTGTTCGATACGGAGGAGCGGCCCGGCAGGTCCGTGGCTGGCGCACCCCGCCCCGAACAGGGCCACGACCGCTCCCAAAGCCCACCGCCAACGCCGTGGTGATCTGCGCACAAAGGTTCCTGTGATCCATATCGTCCGTCCACCTGAACTCCTATAACCCGCCCACGCTCGGTGCGGTAGAGCGTGCCGGCATGGGCGCCGGCGCTGCTCGCAGGAGTGCGCATCCGGAGCGAAGCCGGCCGTAACAACTTCCGCTGGCCCGACGCGGGCGCCGGTAGGGCTAGCAGGATCAACAAAATTTAGATTTGCCTATTGCAATCTTCAGAAACTTGAGTTATACATTGATTAAATGAATTATTTGGAGAGCGGACAATGACGGATTGGCAGGAGCTGACGCAATTGACACAGGGCCAGCCGATCGTCGTCGAGCGCGTCCGGCTGGCCGGGAAGGACATCGTCATCGAGGGGTCGTTCGAGCTGCCTCAACTGGCCAGGCTCAGCCTGCAAGACCAGGTCTTCATCACGGCTTTTGTGCGCAGTCACGGGTCGATCAAGGAGATGGAGCAGGTTTTCGGCGTCAGCTACCCGACCATCAAGGCGCGTCTCACGCGGCTGGCGAACGCTCTGGAGTTCGTCGAGACCAACCCGACCCCTTCAAGAAGCGAAGTTCTGGACCGGCTCAAGCGGGGAGAAATCCAGCCGCAAGACGCCATTCGGGAGTTGGAGGCATTGAAATGATCCCCCTGGTTGCCTCAGTGAGCATACGCAACAAACAGAGCCGGGGCTTCCGGCTCTGGATTCCGCTGGCCCTGGTATGGCTGCTGCTGCTGCCGGTCGCTTTGCTGTTGCTGCCGGTAGTGTTTGTGGCCTGCTGGGTGGGCCGGATCGATCCCTTTCAGGCATTGCCGGTCTTGTGGCAGATTCTGAGCGCGCTGAAGGGTAGCAACATCGAGTTCGTTGACGAACGCTCGTCCGTTTTGATCCACGTATTCTGAGGAGGAAACCATGAGTGAACACCGCCGGGACATTCTACAGATGCTATCGGAGGGCAAGATCACGGCCGACGAAGCCGAGCGATTGATCGCGGCGCTCGAGAAAGAGCAGCCCGCGTCCGCGAGTGGGAGCTCCGAGGCGGGCGTCAAAGCGAAGCCCAAGTACCTGCGCGTGGTGGTGGACTCCCAGAACGGCCACGGATACCACGGGCCGACCTTGGTCAACATCCGCGTGCCGATGCAGTTGCTGCGCGCGGGGGTGAAGCTGGCGAGCCTGATTCCGGTGCAGGCGCGCGAGCAGGTCAACGACGCCATGCGCGAGCGCGGCGTGCCGTTCGATCTGAGCCAGATCAAGCCCGAGAACCTGGAAGAGCTGATCGACCAGCTCAACGACCTCACCATCGACGTGGACGAGAGCCGCGGCCAGACCAAGGTCAAGGTGTACTGCGAATGACGGCGCTCGAATTGGGAAGTGTCCAGAAGACGATGCTGCTGCCGCTGTGGGGACGCGCCGTCGAGACCGGGAAGGCGGGCACTGGTCCCGTCGGAATCGAACTGCACCCGGAGTTCCCGCGAATTCGCGCGCACTCGGCCGAGCCCTTCCGGTACGATGCGCGGTTCTTCGCCTGAGACCCGGTCCACTCGCTTGCGCTGGTGGTTCGGTGCCGGGCGAGAGTGGGGTGCCAGCGGTGGCTACGGCTCGGCGGGCATCCCCCAGGCGGCCCATTCCTCGCGGGCGGGACCGTAGACGCCGGGCACTTTCAGGCCGGCCTGGCGCATCAGAACCGTCATTTGGCCGCGGTGATGCGCCTGGTGCACGATGAGCGAGACCAGCACGGCGCCCTTGGCCCAACTCATGCCATACATGGGGATCTCGTCGCGGAGCTGTGCATCGGTCCAGGCGGCCGGTACGGCTTCGGCGACGGCGCGGGCGCACTTCTCGTAGGCTTCGGCGATGGCTGCCACGCTCGATGGCGCGGTCTTGTCTACCGTCACCGGGAACGGAACGCGGGCGCTGCCGAACATCTCGGGCATGGACGCCGTGATGTGCCAGGCAATGAAGCCGAGGGTGCGGCCATCGGGCGTCACGCGCTGGGCGAGCGAGGCGTCGGTGAGGTTGCGGAACAGCTTGAGAGTCGCTTCGGATTCGTACTTCCAGCTCTTGAGGAAATCGTCGATGGTGGTGAACATGGGCTGCCTCCTACACCATGCTACGATAATGATTCCAGGCTCCGGGCTCCGTGCAATGGGCGGCTGCAAACCCCGCCAGGTCCGGAAGGAAGCAACGGTAGCGGTGCGGCTCGTGTGCCGCGGATCACCTGGGGCCTGGATAGATCGCCCGTCGTTGACACCCGTCACATGTACCAGGTCATTGCCAGGAAATACCGTCCACAGAACTTCTCCGAGCTGGTCAACCAGGAACACGTCAAGACCACGCTGGCGCACGCGATCGAACAGAACCGCATCGCGCACGGCTACATCTTTTCCGGCCAGCGGGGCACCGGCAAGACCACCGTGGCCCGCATTCTGGCGCGCTGTCTGAACTGCATTCAAGGCCCGACCAACACGCCCTGCGGGGTCTGCGCGAGCTGCACGGAGATCGCCGCCGGCAACGCCGTGGACGTGATCGAGATCGACGCGGCGTCGAACCGCGGCATCAACGAAATGCGCGAGCTGCGGGAGAATGTGCGCTACCGTCCCGCCCGCGACCGGTACAAGGTCTTTATCGTCGATGAAGCGCACCAGATCACCAGCGAGGCTTTCAACGCGCTGCTGAAGACGCTGGAGGAGCCTCCCGAGTGGGTGGTCTTCGTGCTATGCACCACCGAGGCGCACAAGATACCGGCCACCATCGCGTCGCGCTGCCAGCACTTCAGTTTCCGCTCGGTGGATTTCGACGAGATCATCGCGCGCATGGAGTGGATCTGCAAGCAGGAAGGCATCGAGGCCGATGCCGAGGCTACTGGCGGTGCTGGCGCAGGCGGGCGAGGGCAGCGTGCGCGATTCGCTTTCGGCGCTCGACCAGGCCATCGCCTGCTGCGGCAACAAGCTGAAGGCGGCGGAGATCCGTGCGCTGCTGGGCGCGTTCTCGCTCGATACGCTGGACCAGGTGACGCAGGCGCTGCGCGATTCCAGCTCGGCGCGCATGATCGAGATCACCGACACGCTGGTGCGCAACGGGCATCACCTGCAGCACTTCGTGCGCGAACTGGCGCGGTACTTCAGGAATCTGCTGGTCACCAAGATCGCCGGCGGCAATCCGCGGCTGGTGCCCGCGTCGCGGGAGGAGCGCGCGCGGCTGGCCGAGATCGCGGCCGCGTTTTCCGAGCAGGACCTGACGCGATACCTGCAACTCACTCTCGACCTGTTCAAGGACATGCAGTTCTCGCTTCAGCCTCGGCTGCACTTCGAGCTGGGGCTGATCCGGCTGGTGGAGGCGGGGAGGCTGATTTCGATCGAGGAAGCGCTGGCCAGCGCCGGCTCGGGAGGCGTAAGCGCTCCACCCGCGCCCGCGCCGGTGAAGGCGAGTCCGGCACCACGCTCGGCTCCGGTCGCAGCTCCCTCCGCGGCTCCGCCTGTGGTGGGCGGGCTGAAAGAACGGCTGGCTGCGGCGTTGCGCGAGCTGGGCATGGCGTTTACGGCGGATGCGGTGGAGCACTCCACGCTCGCGGAATCGGCGGGGCTACTGCAATTCACGACGCCCTCGGAGTTCGAGATGGCGATGCGCCCGGCCGACGTGCAGAAGGCGCTCGATCATATCGGGGCGGGGAAGCGGCGGATCAAGGTCAGCAAGGGCGAGGCCGCGGCTCCGGCGACGGCGCAACCGGAGGCTCCGCGGGCGAGCGGGGACGAGACCATGCAGCGGGCGCTGGCGCATCCCGAGGTGCAGCGTTTCCGCGAGGCGTTCCCGGACGCCGAGGTGCGCGTGGCGCGGAATCTGAAAGAATAGGCCACTGGCGAGTTCTTGCTACCGCTCCCTGGCGGTCGCGGCTCGGAAACGAAGGTTCTTGCTACCGCTCGCTGGCGGTCGCGGCTCGGAAACGAAGGCGGCTGCTGAGCCGCGACCGCCAGGGAGCGGTAGGGCGATGCGGTATACATAGGAGTCAGGAGCGACATCATGAAAATGCCCGGCGGTGGAAACATGCAGGCCATGATGAAACAGGCCCAGCAGATGCAGGAGAAGATGCAGCAGGAGATCGCGCTGATCCGCGTCGAGGCGACATCCGGCGGCGGAATGGTCACGGTCAAGATGGACGGCCAGAAGAACGTGCTGGGCGTGAAGATCGACCCCGAAGTCGCGGGCGACGTCGAGATGCTTCAGGACATGATGATGGCCGCGTTCAACGAAGCCGCCAAGAAGGTGGACGAGGAAGCTCGGCAAAAGATGAGCGGAATGCTGGGCGGGTTGGGTCTGCCGCCCGGTCTGTTCTAACGGCTCCGACATGCCCGACTACGCCGAACCGCTCGCCCGCCTGATCCAGGAGTTCAAACGCCTGCCGGGCATCGGGCAGAAATCCGCGCAGCGCCTCGCCTTTCACGTGTTGCGGACGCCGCGGGAGGACGCCGCACGCCTGGCGCGAGGCGGTCCTGGACGTCAAGGACAAGCTGGGGCTGTGCGAGGTCTGCAACAACATCAGCGACACCGAGCTGTGCCCGTTCTGCCGCGACGCGGGGCGCGACCCGGCGACGATCTGCGTGGTGAGCGAGCCGTTCGACATCCTGCCGATCGAGACCACGCGCCAGTACTCGGGGCTCTATCACGTGCTGCACGGCTCGATTTCGCCGCTGCGCGGCATCGGCCCGGAGCAGTTGAAGATTCACGGCCTGCTGCGGCGCCTCGAGGCGGGGCAAGCGCAGGAGATCATCCTGGCGACCAACCCGACCGTGGAAGGCGAAGCCACGGCGGCCTATCTATCGAAGCTGCTGAAGCCGCTGGGCGTGAAGGTGACGCGGATCGCGATGGGCGTGCCGGTGGGCAGCGACCTGGAGTTCGCCGACGAGGTCACGCTGACTAAGTCGTTCGAGAACCGGCGGGAGATGTAGCCGGCTCGCTGGCTCGCTCGCAGCCGTCAGCTTTCAGCTATCAGCTGTCAGCTACGGCACAAAACCCGCGCGCACTTCGTCTTCTCAGTGATGCTGAGAAAAATCGTACTTGCACTTCTGATTTGCTGCCGGCGCGCTGGCGCAGGCGCCGCTCCCTAAGCAGTTCCTGCTGAGGATCGAGCCGGTGCGGAAGGATTTCACCCTACAGGGCATGACCGTCGACGAGCGAAAGATCGCGATGGACCACTTCCTGTACCTCAAGAGCCTGCACGCCGAGGGGAAGCTTGCGCTCGCGGCGCAGGTCTTCGACCCCAAGGGGTTTTGGGGCGTGGTCATCGTGAATGCCGCGGATGCGGAGGCGGCCACGGCGATCCTCAACGGCGACCCGATGATTAAGGCGGGGATGTTTCGGGGAGAGGCGATACCGACGCGGGTCGTGCTCGACATGCGAAACTGAGTCCGCATGGACACAAAACAACCTTCACGCCGCGCCTTCGTGTTGAGCGGGGCGAGCCTGGCGGCGGCCGGCACAGGCGGGCCGATCACGGCGGCGCAGGTGATCGAGCGCATCAAGAAGAACGTCGGGGTGCCGTGGCGCGCCGAGACCGTCGATAACGTCGTCGCCGGCAATCCGGACACGCCGGTCACGGGGATCGCGACCACCATGATGGCGACGCTCGACGTGATCGAGCGGGCAGCCGCCGCGGGGAAGAACATGGTGATCACACACGAGCCCACGTTCTACCTGCACCAGGACAAGACCGAGCCGCTGGCTGGGGATGCGACGTATCGGTTCAAGGCCGATTTCATCCGCAAGCACGGTATGGTCGTGTTCCGCTTGCACGATCATTGGCACGCGCATCGGCCCGACGGCATCGCGTTGGGGATGGCACGGGAATTGGGATGGGAGGCGAATGCCGATCCCGGAGATCTGCGGCTGTTCACGTTCTCAGGCGTCCCGTTGGGGCGCTTCGCGAAGGAGATCGCGGCGCGGCTGAAGATTCGCAGCATGCGCGTGGTGGGCGATCCCGATCTGACGGTGCGGCGGGCCATGGCGAGCTGGGGCTACGTGAGTCAGGAACGGGGGATTCAGGCGCTCGCGCGGCCCGATGTGGATGTCCTGATCGGGGGCGAGACGCGCGAGTGGGAGGTGGTGGAGTACGCGCAGGACGTCATCGCGACGGGGAAGAAGAAGGCTCTCATCCTTCTGGGCCACGTAGTGTCGGAACAGGCGGGGATGAAGTACTGCGCCGAGTGGCTGCGGTCGTTCGTCACGGAGGTGCCGGTCGAGTTCATCGCCGCGCCCGAGCCGTTCTGGAGCCCCGCATGACGGACAAGATTTGTTTGGACGAGAAGTTCGGCCTGTTCAGCGAGCGCTGGAGACCGAAGGTGATCGCGAGATTGAACGGGCAGGAAGTCAAGATCGTCAAGGTGCAGGGCGAGTTCCCCTGGCATTTCCACGAGAGCGAGGACGAGTTCTTCCTGGTGTGGCGGGGCCGATTCCGCGTCGAGTTCCGGGACCGGGTGGTCGAACTGGAAGCGGGCGAGTGCATCGTGGTGCCGCGCGGCGTTGAGCACCGCACCGCGGCGGACGAGGAAGCGCAGGTGATCTGCTTCGAGCCGGCGGGCGTGGTGAACACGGGGAACGTCGCGGACGAGACGTTCACGGCTCCGGGCGGAGTGGAGGTATAAGAGTCCGCTCCCTGACGGTCGCGGTTCGGTGCTTTGGGTCCGGTGGGCTCTTCGCAGACCCTGGTCAGGAAGCCACGCGCAGGGCGCGCCGGAGCTCGATTGGCAGCGTCACCTTCTGGAAGAGGCGCGCCGGGTAGAGATAGTCTTCACCCGATTCGTCGATCACACGAATAAGATCGTTCGTCGCTGCCTCGGGGTCGTGCACTACCGGATACAACTTTCGGACCTCGAGAGATGCGGTGTAGCCGCGATTCCGCAGGCATACCGCGAATCCCTCGGTTCTCGCCCTGTGAGTCCGCATGGCTAGCCCACGAAACGCTTTATCTTCAGTTCTTTCTTGCAATCGAAGAACACTCTCGGCATTCCATCATCCGCCGTCGATTCGGGCGGGCAAGTCGCCTGGCTCGGAATCAGCAGGCCATACTAGTCGAAATCCCAGTTGGTGAGCTTCCGGACCATGCGGTTGAAATCGCGAAGATGGCCGGTCTTGAGGTATTGCTTCGCGGCGTGGCGGACCCTGCGCTTATGGAGCATCACCATCGCGCGGACCGTCGTCTTCCGCCAGACCGTGAACTTCGGTTTGTAGTCCTTGCCGATGCTGTTGAAGCGCATGGCTGCCACCAACTCCTTCAGTATAGGCCGCGTCCTACCTCGGGATTGCCAGCAGCAGCGAGATCTCGCGAAGACATGGCTTCGGCGGCAGCATGCGCCGTCCTACCGCGGAATCACCGGCAGCACCAGGGCGGACGGGTGCGCGGCGTCGTGGTAGAGCTTCTGCTGCGCCTTGAGCATGCGGCGTGGCGCCCAGGGCAGGCTCGCCGGTGTTCAGGTTGCGGTCGAAGCGCGGGAAGTTGCTGCTCGAGATCGCCAGGCGGATGCGGTGGCCGGCCTTGAACAGGTTGCTGGTGGCCCACAGGTCGATGTCGTATTCGTAGATCTTGCCGGGCTCGATCGGTTCGGCCTTGGTGGTCGAGTTGCGGTAGCGGGCGCGGACGATGCCGTCGGTGAGGAGCCGCGAATATCCGGATGGCTCCACGTCGGTGAGCATAGCGGTGAAGTCGGTGTCTACCGCGGAGCTCTCCGCGTAAATCTTGGCGTGGATGAAGCCGGTCACCTCGATGTCCTTCTCGAGCGGCGGCGTCGAGAACACCAGCACGTCCGGGCGGCCCTCGTTGGGGTGCTGATCGGCCGGGCCGGGCGGAAGCTGGTTGTTGCCGCAGCAGAGCCGGCCGCCAATGGTGGGCACGGGGTTGGCGGGGTTGTACTCGTAGGCCTGCGGGGCCTCGTCCGCGGCAGGCGTCGCGGTGGTCAGCGCGTCCTGGTGCAGGTAGTAATTCGTATTCTGGGCGCGCGCGAGGGGGAAGTCCTGCTCGTCGCGCCACACGTTCTCGCCCATGATGAAAATGCGGACGGGCGCGCCGGTGGCGTACTCGTTCTGAACGCCCTTGAGCGAGTAGTCGGCCCAGTTCAACAGGATCTGGTTGAAGTCGAGCACGGCCTGCTTGCCGAAGGTCCAGTCGCCGATTTTGCCTTCCGGCGAAGTGCTGGTGTGGCCCCAGGGACCTAGGAGCAGGCGCTGGCCGGCCGCGGCGGGCGAGGAGCGGCGCATGCCCATGTAGTTCTGGATGGTCCCCTTCAAGAAGAGGTCGTGCCAGCCGCCGGAGTGGAGCGCCTTCACGGTCATTTCGGCGTAATGGTCGGAGATCTTCCAGGGCTTCCAGTAGTCGTCATCGCGCTCGTGCGCGACCCAATCGCGGAAGTACGGCGCAACGCCCGCGCCGGGCAGCGCGATCAGGCGATAGGCGTCCACGGGAAGCTGCGTCACCCAGCTTTTCGGATCGCCGATCTCGCCCACTTGCCGCGCGACGGTGTCCTGGGCCAGGCCGGTGGCCCAGGAGGAGGCGAACCACTGCATCAGCGCGCCGCTCTGGTAGGTCCAGCCCTCGTAGTATTCCGACGCGGTGACGTAGGGGAAGATCGAGACCAGGTGCGGCGGCTTGGCGATGGACGCGAGCATCTGCGTGGCGCCGACGTAGGAGCCGCCGAACATCCCGACCTGGCCGTTCGAATACGGCAGAGCGGCGGCCCATTCCACCGTGTCGTAGCCGTCCTGGCTCTCGTAGCGGAAGGGGTAGAAGGTGCCCTGGGACTGGTAGCGCCCGCGGGTGTCCTGAACGATCACTACGTAGCCGTGCGAGGCGGTGGCCACGTTGTCGCCCGAACCGTTGGTGCGGTTGTAGGGGGTGCGTTGGAGGATCACCGGGAACTTGCCGTCCGCCAGCGGCCGGTAGACGTCGGCCATCAACACTACGCCATCGCGCATCCTGGCGGGGACGTTGTTCTCGATTTTTACCTGGTAGGTCTGCGCCCAGGCGCCGAGACAGATCGCGAACGAGAGGAAGAAGGAGCGAATGCGCATGGGCCGATTCTAGCGCAATGGACCGCAGGCTGAAGCCCACGGCGGCACGCTGAAGCGTGCGCTACTCGACCACTGCATCCACCTCGATCTCGACCAGCATCGCGGGATCGATCAGGCGGCGGACTTCGACCATGGTGGCGCAGGGGCGGATATCGCCGAAGAATTCGCGATGGGCGCGGCCGATCTCCTGCCAGCGGCCGATGTCGGTGACGAAGATGCGCGTGCGCACGACGTCGCGCATCGCGGCGCCGGCGCGGGCGAGCACGGCTTCGATGTTGCGGAGGATCTGGGCGGTCTGGGCGTAGGCGTCGCCGGCGCCGACCAGCTTGCCGTCGGGACCGATGGCCGTGGTGCCTGTAATGAAGACCTGGTTGCCTACGCGCACGGCGCGAGAATAGCCCACGACCGGCTCCCAGGGGCTGTTGGTCGAGTAGTTCTGGCGCGGCATGACCTCAGAATACCAGCACCTTATCCGCCTCCCCCGTCCAGCGCGCTAACTCGTCGAGCGAGCCTCGGTAAGCACACTCGATGAGCGCGTCCTCGGGGATGCCGCGGCGATCCAGGCAGGTGCGGCAGACCGCGACTTTCCGGTGCCCGGCCGAGAAACGCGCCAGCATCCAGGGGATATCGTCCCGGCCTTCGGGCACCGGAACGCCGCTCACGGCAGAATGAACCGCGTCGCCGATGAGGAACACGTTGACCGTGTTGTCCTCGCCCGCCGCCAGCGCGGTCGCGAGGCGCAAGGCGTTGTAGGTGCGCTCGGACTCATACGGATGGTCGTTGAGGACGAGCAGAATCGTCATCGCCAGGTCACCGGGGGCAAGGGTTGACGGCGGTGCCGAGGCACTGGTTCTCGGCCTTCCAGCGCATGGCCGCGTAGATGCGCGTGCGGCCGCTGGGGTGATCGTAGAAAAGAAACTCCTCGAGGGGCGTGGGATCGAGCTTGCGGTATTCGCCCAGCAGCAGCGTCCGCCTCGGCCTCGCCGTCGGGCTGGCGGGCGGTGTTGAGTCCGAAGATGTCGGCCTCGTACTCGTCCATGCGCGATCAGGTGTGTTGATGATCGGGGTGAGCACGAAGAAGAGCAGGATCGACAGGATCAGCATGGCCAGCGGCAGCACGGCGGGATCGCCGACGTCGCGAATGCCCCAGCGTGCGCCCCAGCGCCCAGCGACCAGTCGAGGCGCCCAGCGCAGCAACGCGAAAAACGCCACCGCGATGATGATCATGAAGGCCAGGAACTTGTAGACGTGGTGGAGGACGTAGTGGCCCATCTCGTGACCCATCACCGACAGGATGGCCTGCGGGCGAGCAGCGGTTCAGCAGGTTGTCGTTGAGCGTGATGCGCTCGGTGCCGAAGAGGCCGCTGACGTTGGCGCTCACGCGATTGCTCTGCCGCGAGGCGTCCACCTGGTAGACGGCGTTGGCGGCGATCCCGTTCTGGCGCGCCAGGCGCAGGATGGGGTCACGAATGCGGGCGTCGGTGAGCAGCGTGTACTTGTTGAACATGGGGCGCGACGAACACCGGGAAGATGAGGGCGGAGAGCATCGACGAACACGACCGTCACCACGGCGCCCCAGATGTGCCAGGTTCGGGGCAGGCGGCGGACGACGCCGAAGAGCGCCATCACCATCAGGCCGCCCAGAACGATGTTGAGCGCGAGGCCCTTCGACTGATCCACGAACCAGGCGGCGAATGTCTGGTTCATCAGCGCCGTACTGGCGCTCGCGGAAAAACCCTTCGTAGACCGCCAGCGGGAATCCGAGCACGAACAGCGCGACGCAAATTGGGCCCAGTAGAGCCAGGTCAGCAAGCGGCTTGCGCCGCACCGAGCGCTCGGCGATTTCGCGCATGCGCGCGCGAGAGGCCGGTGACCAGCAGCAGAATCGAGATGGCGGCGCCGTAGAGGAAGTCCCAGAGCATGAGCCAGTAGCCGCCCTCGAAATACGCGTCGGAGCGGGCCTTCTGGGCGGGGGTCTGCATGGCCAGATAGGCCCTGGTGGCGGTTTCGGGATCGAATCCGGGGCCGGCCTGAGCGGCGGGCGGGATCTTGAGCACAGGGGCCGCGGACGGCGTCTGGGCCGTCACTACCATCGACAGAAACAGGAGGAGCACAGCCAGTCGGGAGACCATGACCAGAGCATAGCGCAGCCCGTTGCACCCCGTGGGCCATCATTAAGCGGCGCAGATTTTGCGAACGATTTCGGCTGCCGGATCGTCTAACTAGGAGAAAGCAGTCGCACCCCCGGATGCTGGGTGAATTGTTTCAATTGGGTGAACTCATATGGGCGCTATTTCTGAACTCGAACAACTCCGTGCAAGGACGGACAGGGAACTGGTTGCACTCATCGACCGCGAGCTGGACCGCGGCCTGGAGTTTGCGCGCTGCGCGGACCGGCACTGGGCGGGCGCCGAAAAGGCGAGCGCCGAGGCGCGCAAGCTGCTGCCGAAGGTCTATAACCTCAACGAGCGGCTCCGGCTGGAACGCAGGGTCAGGGAACTGAGAGAGGCGATGGGCGGATTCCCGGTGGCCGAGCAGCCGAGGCTTCGGGCTGCGGCCGGATAAGCAATGCCAGGCGTCGGCACGAGTGCCGACGCGGCACGCTGAAGCGTGCGCCACAAAGGCACGCGCCCCACTTAGTCTTCCAGGTGAGCGGCCATGAGCGCCGCACTTCTCATACGCGATCCCACGAAGCTGTACCAGGCGATGAACACATAGCAGCACAGGGGCACGAGCATCGCCATGGCCATGCTGCCCGTCCGGTCCGAGATCAGTCCCATGATCGGGGTGAACGCCGCTCCGCCCACGATGGCCATGATCAGCAGCGAGCCGCCGATCTTGGTGTCCGGCCCCAGCCCCTTGATTCCCAGCGCGAAGATGGTGGGGAACATCAGGGACATGAAGAAGCTGGTCACGAAGATGGCCCATAGGCCGATCCAGCCGGGCCACACGACGGCGATCGCCACCAGGCCCACGTTGATCGCGGCGAAGATGCCCATGAGCAGGCTGGGGCGCACGAATTTCATCGCATAGGTTGACGAGAAGCGGCCGGCGCAGAAGGCCACCAGGGTGCCGCTCAGGAAATACCCGGCGACCTTTTCGGGCTGGTGCGTGTACGACTGGATGTACTGGATGAAATAGCTCCAGGTGCCCACCTGCGCGCCCACGTAGAAGAACTGGGCGATCACCGCCGTCACGTAGTGGGGAAACCGGAAGAGCTCGCGGAGGCCGCGCCCCGGGGCGGTTTCGGCGGCGCCCTCGCCGGCGACTTGCGGGAACTTGGTCCGGATGATGAGCAACGCCAGGACGAAGACCACGCAGGCCAGCACCATGTAGGGACGGATCACACGCAGCGTCTCGTGGTGCAGGTAGGCCTGGTAGGTTCCGGCGGCCTTCATGGCGCCGACCTGCTGGGTGTCGAGCTCGACGCCGGAGAAGATGAACACGGTTCCGATCAGCGCGCCGCTGATTGCGCCCAGGGGATTGAACGCTTGCGCGAAGTTGAGACGGCGTTCCGAAGTGGCCGAGTCGCCCAGTTGCGCGATGAACGGGTTCGCGCCGGTTTCGAGGAAGCCCAGGCCGGCGGCAATCACGAACAGGGCCAGCAGGAAGAAGCCGTACTGGCCCGCCATTGCGGCCGGAAAGAACAGCAGAGTCCCGATGACGTAGAGGAACAACCCGACCACGAGTCCGAACTTGTAGCCTTTGCGGCGCATGATCATCGCGGCCGGCATGGACAGGGCGAAGTATCCCATGTAGAACGCCGACTGAATCAGGCCGGCCTTGAGACGGGTGATCTCGAACGACTTCATGAACTGCCGGATCAGCACGTCGTTCAGGTTGTGAGGGATGGCCCACAGGAAGAACAGCGCGGTCACCAGCAGGAACGGAATCAGGTGCTGCCGCGGAACGAGCTTATCGTCGGTGGTCATGAAATGACAATTCCCTTTCGCGAGTGGAGTGGGGCACGCTTCGGCGTGGCGCGGCGGACTTCAGTTCGCCGTCCGCCGGCTGAAGCCGTCGGCGGCACGCTGAAGCGTGCGCCACGGGCCTACTCCCCCAACCCGTGTCCGGTCCCGCAGATGTTGACGGCGAGGCCCATGTCGCGGAACATGGCGGCCTTGGCTGCCAGCGCGCGGTTGGCCGATTCGGCGTCGGGCGCGTAGACCACCTGAATGTGGTTGGACTTGTGCTGCGCCATGAACTGGTCGCGGCCGATGCCGTAGGTGACGGCGTGCATCACGGGCCACTGCGGCGTGGTGATGTTCCAGCGGCGCTCGGTCTCCTCCCGGGGGAGTTCGACCACCTTGCCGCGCCCGATATCCACCTTGAGCGCGCCGGGCTCGACGTAGACGCGGCTCCAGACGATCTCGCCCGGCCTGCTCACGCCCTTGACGGTGCCGCCGCCCAGACGGAAGTACATGGGGGGCTGGCGCTCGCTGACCGTGCCGGCATAGCCGCCGATCAGGTGCGCCGGCGGGACCGCGCCGGAGATCTCGAAGACCCACACGAATTCGTCTTTGTACCGCTCGCCATAGCGGACGTCGTGCAGCGTGGTCTCGGGAGCGAAGCCCAGGCGCGACCAGACGCGGTTGGTGACCAGCGCGTCCAGGCCGGCGCACTCATCCACCTCGTTGAAGTGCGGCAGGGGCTTGCCGGCGTAGAGGACGCGGCCGTTTCCACGCGCCTGCACCGGTGGCCGGTCAGCGTTGTTCAGCAGGCCTTCGGCGAGGTCCGACGCCGGAGCGAGATCCTTCAGCCCCTGCTGATACTGGATGCCGATGACGTCGCAACCGAAGTCGTCGGCGATGCGCAGGGCGGCGATGTACATCTTGCACTGCTCGAGAATCTGGCCGTCGGTGAGGTCGGTTTCCGGGTTCGGGCCGGTGAGGAAGCGCATGCCCTTTCCGTCCAGCCACGCGCGCACGGCCTTGGCCTCGGCATCCGGAGTGGCCAGCATTTCGGCGTAGAGCGCGGACTGGCTGAGGCGTTCCTTGCCCACGCCCAGCGGCATCAGGTAGGAATCCTCGATGATGCCGTTGTACATCCCCATGCAGCCTTCATCGAAGACGCCGAGGATGGCCTTGTTGCGCTTCAGTTCGGCCGCCAGGGCGCTGCCGATCTTCTCCGGTTCGGCGGGGAGATGGAAGCTCGCGAGCGGGCGAACGTGGCTGAGATCGTGCACCACCTTCTCTCCGCGCAGCCACTTGCGCAGGCCGCCGAGGAAGAACTCGTCGGTGAAATCCAGGCTCCAGAGGGAACTGAAGGGGGCGCCGGCCTTGGTCATGCAGGCGTTGAGATTCAGCATGCCTACCAGGCCGGGCCATTCGCCGCTCCAGTTGGCGACGGTGAGGATAGGCCCTTTGTGCGTGACCAGGCCGGTGAGGACCTGGTGGCTGTACTCCCACACCGCTTCGCACACGATGAGGGGCGCCTCGGGAGGAAGGTTGCGGAAGACCTCGATCCCCTGCTTCTGGCTGCCGATGAAGCCGTGCTTCAGCGCCGGGTCGTAGGCATGGCCGCGCTTGATTTCGCGGCCCTCGCGGCGGACGGCCGCCATGACCGCTTCCTCCACCTTCGCCTGGGCCGGCCAGCAATTCTGGTTGGCCGAAAGGCGCAGGTCCCCATTGGCAATCAAGTAGATCGGTTCGGGCATTCTGGTCTCCTCGGTAACCCATCATAGCGATTCAGGTAACCATTCGCAGGGTGTGGGGCGAGTTTGCGTTTGGAGCCGAGTGATGCGATTGCGACCGATAGTGGGCTGTTGGGCGCGATGGCTTGGGCGGTTTAGCGCTCTGACTGCCAGGCCCGCTGATCGCCGCATCCGTCGTGACGAACCTGAGGCCTTCGGCGATCGCCTGCGCGATCAACGCGCGGTCGAACGGGTCGGACGATACGGCGGCGAGCGACTGCGGGTCGTGAGGTGATTCACCGGCTGTCGTGAGCGTGAAGGCCGGGCGTCGGCTCGAGAGCCGACGCGGCAGGCTGAAGCCTGCGCCACGGCGGACTCTACCCTTCGCGCAGGAGGCGGGGCAGGGGCTCGACGCCGGCTCCGTTGGCCGCGGGCGGTGCGGCGGTCTCGTCCTCGGGCACCTTGTCACCCTCGCCGGGAGCCAGGAAGAGGTTCGACTCCAGGTCATGCTGGCGCGTGTACAGGTCCCAATAGCGGCCGTGGAGCGCGAGCAGATCCTCGTGTTTGCCGCGCTCGACGAGGCGCCCGGCCTCGACCACCAGGATCTGGTCCGCGCGACGGATGGTCGATAGCCGGTGCGCGATGACGAAAGTCGTGCGCCCCTGCATCAAGTAGGCCAGGCCGCGCTGGATGGCGGCTTCGGATTCCGAATCGAGGCTCGAAGTCGCTTCGTCCAGAATCAGGATACGCGGCGCGGCCAGGATGGCGCGGGCGATCGAGACGCGCTGGCGTTGGCCGCCCGACAGCTTGACTCCACGTTCGCCCACGATGGTGTCGTACTTCTTGTCGAATCCCTCGGCGAACTCGTCCACGCGAGCGATGCGGCAGGCATCCAGGATTTCCTCCTCGGTAGCGTCGGGGCGGGCGAAGGCCACGTTCTCGCGGATGGTGCCGTCGAACAGAAAGGTGTCCTGGAGAACCACGCCCAGCCGCGTGCGATAGGAATCGAGACGCACGGTGGCGAGGTCCATATCGTCGATCCTTATCGCGCCCGATTCCGGCTTGTAGAACGCCGCGACGAGACCGATGATGGTGGATTTGCCGGAGCCCGACGATCCCACCAGGGCCGTCACCGTGCCGGGCTGCGCGTCGAACGAGATGCCTTTCAGGACGGACTTGCCGGGGTCGTAGGCGAACGACACGTCGTCGAAGACCACATGGCCGAGGATTTCCTCGGGGGCCGCGGTGCGCGCCGGATCTTCGTCCTCGGGACGCTCGTGCAGCACTTCCCGCGTGCGGTCCAGGCCGGCCAGGGCCTCGGTAAGCTGCGTGCCGATGCCCACCACCTGAAAAGCCGGCGCTACCAGGAAGGCCATGAACGCGGTGAATGTGACGAAGCTGCCCGGTGTGAGAGTACCTGCCAAAACCTGGCGCGCGCCCACGTACATGACCAGCGCGCCCACCACGCCGAGCAGCACGGTGGCCGAGAGGCCCATCAGCGAAGTGGCGGTGAGGGCCTTCATGACGTTGTCGAGCAGGCGCTGAACGCCGGTGGTGAAGACCGCGGCTTCGCGCTCCTCGGCGTGGTAGCCCTTGATGACACGCACGCCGCCGAGCGATTCGGTGAGCCGTCCGGTGACCTCGGCGTTGATCTTGCCGCGCGCGCGGAAGATGGGGCGGATGGTGCGGAAGGCGCGCCGCAGGAACAGCATGAATCCGCCCAGAATCGCGATCGCCATGAGCGTGAGGACCGGGCTGATGCGAAGCAGGACCACCAGCGCGAAGACCGCGGTGACGATGCCGCCGATGAACTCGATGAGGCCCGTGCCCACCAGGTTGCGCACGCCCTCCACGTCGGTCATGATGCGCGAGACTAGGGCGCCGGTCTTATTGGCGTCGTAATAGGCGATGGGCAGGCGGCCCACGTGCGCTTGTACTTTTCGGCGAAGCTCGGCGATGAGGCGTTGCGCGGACCGCGAGAGTAACTGCGTCAGCGTGAACGACGTCGCGCCTTGAAGGGCCGTGGCCGCCAGCACCGCGAGCACCAGCGGGACGAGCACGGCAACGTGACGCTTCAACATCACGTCGTCGATGAGGTACTTGGTGGAGGCCGGCAGCACGAGGCCGGCGGCGCGGTTGATTCCGATCAGGACCAGGCCCAGGGCGAGCTGCCAGCGCCGGGGGCGGACGAGCTCCCAGATATCGGGCCAGAGCGTTTTCAGGCGGACCGAGGGCGTCTCGGGCGATCCCGCGGGGGATGCGCTTCGGCCGCGGTGTCCGTGATTCATCGAGAGATGTGCCCCTGGGTTCACCTTACTTGATGTTCGCACGGGCAGAGTTGCCGGGGGCGCACTCGTTCGGCGCCGGCTGGGGCGGGTCTGGAGAGGGACTTGCAGAAATCGCACCACCGCCGCGGAAGGGACAAGCTGAAGCATGTCCTACACGGCGCATCAACGGTTTACGGCCCCACGTGGGGTATGCTTCAGCTTGCCCAGCGATTTCTGCAAGTCCCTCTCCAGAGCTGCGCCGGACCTCCAGGTCCGGCTGGGCGGGCCTGGAGAGGGACTTGCGAAAGTCCGCGACACTGCACCGAACCACGAGCGTGAGCGAGTGGACCCCCTCAAGCAGATGTCAATCGGCGGCCCGTTCCGCTCCCTGACGGTCGCGGTTCGGTGTTACCAGCCGGTCGAGTGACTAATTTCGCAAGTCCCTCTGGAGACCCGCTGCAGGTGTGGACACCTGCCCCACTACTTGGCGGCGAGGTGGCGCTGCATCCGCTCGATCCAGTCATGCTGGAAGGCCGGCTCGATTGTCTGCGCTGCGACGAGCGCTTTCTGGTACGCCGCGCGGGCTTCGTCCGTTCGCTTCAGCACCGACAGGACATCGCCTAGCGCGGCCTGCGCCTGGACCAGGTTCGGATCGGCAGCCACGGCTTCTTGCGCCGCTCCGAGCGCCGGCTCCACTTGCCTTTGGCGCAGGAACTGCCAGGCCTGTTCGGCGTGGCTTAGCGCCGAGGCCCGCGCTACCGGGAATCTTCCGTCAAAGACGAAGATGCCATGGTCGATTACGGCGGACGGGTGCAGGTTCTGAAACGACTGGTATGGGTTCAGCGCGCCCGCCCAGCCCTCGCCTCCCGAGAGCGTGCCCAGGCTGATAAAGACCGGTCCATCGATCACCGGCGGCACGTCGGTCTGCACGCCCATCCACGAGCCATCGATGGTGGGAAGGGTCTTGCAGGGAATCCCATAAGCGGCCGGCGGGACCACGCCCGATGCGAAGTAGGCGAACCAGCAGTCCTTCACGCCGTGGGCGTCCACGTATTTCTTCATGCTCTTGAGCTGCTGCGCCCAGTCGGTGTTCGAATCGCTCAGATACTTGTAGGTGTTCGACGGCCCGCCCCACAGCTCGTTCGCGTAGGCCATGTAGTTGGGGAAGCACGCCGCCGACGAAATCACGTGGGCCGCGAGCAGTCCGCCGACCACGTAGGCCCAGCGCCGGTTTTCGCGGATGAAGGCCCAGGCCGCGCCCGCCACCAGCACCGAGAAGAACACGTACAGCGGCAGGATATGCCGCACGCCGATGTTCAGCCCCGAACTCATCGCTACTGCCAGGTGGAATAGCGGGGGAACGGTCAGGAACAGAATCTCGCGCCCGTGTTTGAGCCTTCCCGTGGCGATGGCCGCTATGGCGAGCAGCAGAAACCCGAACAGCGCCAGCGTGGTCTTTATCGCGAAAGCCACCGGGAAGTAATACCAAAGGCCGTTCGAGTAGACCTTTCCGAAGATGTAACTCGGGAACCATGACGCGAGGCCTCGCACGTCGGTCAAGCCGTAGAGATAGGACTCCGGGAGCACGTGCCACCTGGCCAGCAGGTTGATGCCCTGGGCCTCGGCCGGCTTCAACTGTTGGACGTACCCGGCCAGGGGTGGGACGAGTCCCAGTCCGGTTGGCCGAGCCTGGTAGCGGAACCCATAGCAGGCCCACAACACCACCACGGCGATGAGGCCCGCCGCCACCAGAGGCAACACCAGTTTGAGCGCTCGCTTGCCGGCCTGCGCCGCTTGAGCGCCGATCTTACCTTCTCCCCGGCTCACCAGCGCTTCGCAGATCAGGAGCAGCGTCAGGATGGGGAATACCAGGATGCCCGTGTGTTTCGCTCCGAGGGCGACTCCCGCCGCCAGGCCGATCAGCGCCAAACGCCAGATTGACGGGGCTTTCACATATCGATAGAACGCGTAGACCGTAGCAAACATGCCGAAGGAGAGCGCGGTATCGGTGGTCACGTAGGCCGCATGAGCCAGCAGGTTCGGTTCGAACACCAGCAGCGTGAGAGCCAGGAAACCCGCGCCTGTTCCGAACATCTCCCTGGCTGCGAGGAACACAACCACGAGCAGCGCCACCACGAAGATGGACGCCGCGGTGCGGGTTCGCGCCAGGATCTGGTCCGGGTCGTTGCCGAACACGAATTCCCGGCCGCCCTCGAACGCCTCCTGCTTGAAGTAGCGGTGGCCCACTTTCGGGACGGTCAGCTTCAAGGGCAACAACGGAGCGGTCGCCACCAGTTTGACCAGGGGCGGATGCTCCGGGTTGAGCCCGAAATCGCCGGTGGTCCACGACATGTACCCGGCGAAGATGTGATCGCCCTCGTCCCAGGTCTGCGAAGTCCGCCGTACCGACAACCAGAGCTGAAGAATAAAGACCGCTATCAGACACGCCACTCCGGCCGCCACCAACCAGCGGCTGCGTCCTTCCGATTTTTCGACCAAGGTTCCTCCAATCGCACTTCGACTTTCTGAGTATACGCGCCGCCGCAGCCCTTCGTTCCATAAGGGACCCGAAACCCCGTTGTAAAAGGTCTGTTCCCATATCGTTCCGCCTGCAGCCGGACCGCCGAAGCGCGCGTATCACCCCATGTAAGGCAATTCAACAAGGAGGGGTTCGAATGAGTTTCCGATTGTCCGTTGCTCCCATCATGCTTCTAGCGGTGGCGGCCCTGTCAGCTTACGCGCAGTCGCCAACGGCGCTGCGGGTTTCTGTTCCGTTCCAGTTCAGCATCAACAACACGGTCATGCCGGCCGGGGAATACTCGATCAGCCGCGCCGGCGTGGGCGAAGGCCGGCTTCTCGCGCTACGGAGCAGCGACAACCGGCACACGGTTCTGTTTGCCGGCAACGCGGCCGCGCTGGGCAGCCCGGCACAGCAATCCAGCCTGGTGTTCAACCATAGCGACAACAACTGCGTGCTCGCCGGCATCTGGTTTGCCGGTTACACGTCCGGAGTCAAGCTGGCGGCGCACGAACCTGCCATGACGGCCAGCCAACACCCGCCTGAAGTAATCGTCATCGCTGCCCGCTGATCCAAATCCCGCCTGCCCGCACACGCCGCTCGCTGACGGCCGCGGCTCGGAACTCTGCGTCCTGGGAGCCGCGGCCGGCGGCTCCGCTCCCTCACGGTCGCGGTTCTGTGTTGCGTAAGTGGTATAGTAATTCTGCTTTGAGACTTCGGGCTCTTACGGCGGCTTTTGCCCTGCTTGCCGGGGCCGGCGCGGCGAGCGGCCAAAAAGTGGTCGCGGTCGACATAGACGCTATCGTCCACCCCATCACCGTCGAGATCGTTGGCCGGGCCATCGAGCAAGCCAAGCAAGAGAACGCCGCCATCGTGTTGGTCCGCATCGACACGCCGGGCGGCCTGATGGATGCGATGCGTCAGATCATCCAGGAGATCGTCGCATCGCCCGTCCCCGTGGTCACCTATGTGACTCCCAGCGGCGGGCGCGCGGCCTCGGCCGGCTTCTTCATTCTGGAAGCGGCCGACGTGGCGGCCATGGCTCCCGCCACCAACACCGGCGCATCCACCCCGGTTTCCATGTTCGGCGGGCAGATGGACGCCACCATGGCGCGCAAGGTGCAGAACGACGCCGCGGCGCTGATCCGCAGCATCGCTACCAAGCGTGGCCGCAACGCCGAGCTGGCGGAGAAGACCGTTTACGACGCGAAATCGTTCACCGACAAAGAGGCGCTCGATAGCCACTTGATCGAGATTGTCGCGCCCAGCGAGGCGGACCTCTTCCACCAACTCGACGGCCGGGAGATCGCGCGCTTCGACGGGCGGAAGCAGACGCTGCACCTGGGGGCGCCGCAGGTGGTGGAGTACAGCCCCACATTGCGCGAGCGGTTCATCGAGGCCATTGCCGATCCGAACCTGGCCTTCATTCTGCTGATTCTCGGCGCGCTGGGCATCTATGTGGAATTCACGCACCCGGGAATGATCGCGCCTGGCGTGTTCGGAGCGATTCTGCTGGTGGTCGGCCTCTCGGCGCTTTCGGTGCTTCCGATCAATTGGGGCGGGGCCGCGCTGCATGGTGCTCGCGATGGTGCTGTTCGTGCTGGAGGCGAAGTTCGCCACGCATGGCGTGCTGACCGCGGCTGGCGCGCTGGCCATGGTGCTGGGCGCGCTGATGCTGGTTCAGAGCCCGGCGCCCGAGCTGCGCATACACCTCGCGACGGCGCTGGCGGTCGTCCTCCCGTTTGCCCTGGTGACCAGTTTCCTTCTGACCCTGGCCGTTCGGGCGCGCCGCGCCAAGGTGCAGACCGGAGCGGCGGGGATGGTGGACGAGATCGGCGTCGCGTATACCGCGCTCGCGCCCGCGGGGAAGGTTTTCATTCACGGCGAATATTGGAGTGCCGTATCAAGCGCACCGGTCGAGGCCGGCGCGCGGGTCAAGGTGAAGAGCGTCGAGCGGCTCGCCTTGAAGGTGGAACCAGTTTCTTCCGACTCCGGAGACCAACATGGATAGCAGCTACTGGTGGGTTATCGTCGGCATCCTCGTTCTGTTCGCGCTCTCCTGGATCCGCATCCTGGCCGAGTACGAGCGGGCGTGATCTTCCGTCTGGGCCGCCTGCAGCCCGAACCGAAGGGCCCCGGCATTTTCCTGGTGTTCCGGCCCCTCGACCGCATGGTGCGGATCTCGCTGCGGACCGAAACCCTCGAGGTGCCGTCGCAGGACGTGGTCACGCGCGACAACGTCACGGTGAAGGTGAACGCCGTGATCTACTTCCGGGTCGATCGATCCCAACAAGGCCGTGATCGACGTCACCAACTACCTCTACGCCACCTCGCAACTGGCGCAGACCACGCTGCGCAGCGTGCTGGGCGAAGTGGAGCTGGACGAGTTGCTGAGCCAGCGCGAGAAGCTCAATGTGAGGCTGCAATCGGTGCTCGACGAGCATACCGGGCCCTGGGGCGTGAAGGTGAGCATGGTCGAGGTCAAGCAGGTGGATCTGGCCGAGTCAGATGATCCGCGCGATCGCGCGGCAGGCCGAGGCGGAGCGCGAACGGCGCGCCAAAATCATCCACGCCGAGGGCGAGTACACGGCCGCCGAGAAGCTGGCCATGGCGGCGGAAGTGATCCAGAAACAGCCGGCGGCCATCCAGTTGCGCTACCTGCAGACGCTGGTCGAGATCGGGACGGAGAAGAACACGACTATCGTGTTCCCGCTGCCGCTCGATATAATCACGTCATTGGGGAAGGCGCTGGACAGGTATGGGAACGGCTGAGGTCTTTGTGGAGCAGGCACCCTTGCCTGCCGCCTCGACACTCGTGTCGGGGAGCGCTTTTGCGTCGAGAAGAGTCTCGACGCTGCAGACTGGGAGTCTGCGCCACGATCTGGTTCTCGAAGGAGAGTAAAGCGGTCATATTATGCCGAGGAATGAGGACGGCGAATTCGAGTTGGTGGTGGGCAACAAGCAGTTGCTCAGCATCGTCTTTATCCTGATGGTGGTGTTCGGGGTAGTTTTCTCGATGGGGTATTTCGTGGGCCGGGCCAACTCCGGAAGCGATACCCCGGCGGCCGGGCAGCAGGCGGCCAACCAGCCACCGGGTCGCCCCCAGGCGGTCGGCGCCGAAGGTGCGGCGACGCCCACTCCCGAAGCGACTCCGGACGACTCGCTCCCGGCCGGCGATGCCAAGGTGACGACGCCCGACGCGGCTTCGAGCACCACGCCGGTCGCTTCGGCCACTCCGGCGGCCGCCCATACTCCGGCCGCAACCCCGAAACCGGTGGCCACTCCGACTCCCGCGCCCAGGACGCCGGTCACCGCGGTGCAGGCCGGACAGACCTACCTGCAAGTGGCGGCCGTGAAAAAGCCGCAGGCGGAAATGCTGGTCGAGGTGCTCAAGGAGAAAGGGTTCCGCGCGATGTCGTCGCAGACCGCGCCCGGCGCCGAGTTGTACCGCGCGCTGGTGGGCCCGCTCCGGGACGCGGCCGAGGTGGCGCGGACCAAGGCCGACCTCGAAAACGCGGGCTTCAGGCCCATCATAAAGAGATTCTGAAACGTGCCTGCCGCCGGCTCTCCAAAGCGGCTGCCCGAGTGGCTGAGGAAGCCGCAGACGCACTTCGTTTCCGTCCACGACCTGAAGAGGGAATTCCGCGCGCTCGATCTGCACACGGTGTGCGAATCGGCTCGCTGCCCGAATCTGCACGAGTGCTTCCACCGCGGCACGGCGACGTTCATGATCCTGGGAAACCTCTGCACCCGCGGCTGCGGGTTCTGCTCGGTTCCTAAGGGCTCGCCCGCGAAACAGGTGTTCGCGCTCGACGCGGCCGAGCCCGCGAACGTGGCCCGCATGGCCGCTGGCATGGGTCTACGCTACGTCGTCGTCACCAGCGTGAATCGCGACGATCTGCCGGATGGCGGCTCCACGCATTTCGCGGCCACGGTTCGCGAGCTGCGGCGCGAGCTTCCCGCCGCCCGCATCGAAGTCCTGACGCCGGACTTTTGCGGCGATCTGGACGCGGTGGCGCGCGTGCTGGACGCGGGTCCCGATGTCTTCAACCACAACATGGAAACCGTCGCGCGCCTCTACCGCCGGGTGCGGCCGCAGGCGGACTACCGCCAGTCGCTGCGTGTGCTGGAGTTCGCGCGAACGTATCGGCCCGAGGCGCTGACGAAGTCGGGGCTGATGGCAGGACTCGGGGAGCGGCCCGAGGAAGTCGAGCAGCTTCTGGGCGACCTGCGCGGCGCGGGCGTCGATGTGGCGACCATAGGCCAGTATTTGCAGCCGTCGCGGCGCAACCTGCCCGTGGCCGAATATGTGACGCCGGAGCAGTTCGAGGCCTGGCGCGCCTACGGAATGGGGATCGGATTCAAGGCGGTTTTCAGCGGCCCGCTGGTGCGCAGTTCGTACATGGCGGACGCGGTGAGCGAGCAAGCGCGGTGCTCCTGAACCTGCTGCTGGCCGCCTCCACGGCGCTACTGCTGATCCTGACTTTTCCGAAGTTCGACTTCGCTTTTCTGGCGCCGTTCGCGCTGGCGCCGCTGCTGGTGGCGGTGGGGCGGGGGCCTTCGCGTGCGCCACGGCACTTCCTGCTCGGCTGGGTGGCGGGCGTCCTCTATTGGGCGGGCGCATGCTACTGGATACATTTCGTCCTGGCCGTTCACGGGGACATGGCGGAGTGGGCCGCGTGGCTGGGCTTCACCCTTTTCTGCCTGATCAAAGGGCTGCACCTGGGCGTCTTCGCTCTCGCGGCCGGATTTCTGATCGCCCGCCGCGGGGCCGCGCTGACGGTGCCCGCGCTGTGGGTGGCCATCGAGTGGAGCCACACGCACCTGGGCTTCGCCTGGCTCGATCTGGGCAACGCGGGCATCGGCATGTCGGTCCTGGCACGCCTGGCGCCGTGGACCGGGGTCTACGGCCTCTCGTTCGCCTTCGCGCTGGCGGCGACGGCGTTGGCGCTGGCGGCGCTCCGGCGTCCGCGCATCGAACTGGCGCCGCTGGTGGCGCTGCTCGCGGTCGCGCTGCTGCCCGCGCTGCCGGCTCCGCGGCCGGGAACGGAAGAGGCCGTGCTCGTTCAGCCCAACATCTCCGAGACGGCCGCACTGGACGTTGCCGTGGGTGCGCGCCATGCAGGTCCGCCTGGACGCGCTCACTTACGGCGCGGCCTACGCGGCGCCACGCCCCAGCCTGATCGTGTGGCCCGAAGCGCCCATGCCGATCTACTACTACGAGGACCCGGAAACCGCCGCCTGGGTGAGTGACGCGGCGCGCCGCGGCGGCGCCTACCTCATCGTCAACGCCGCCCCGCACGACGCCCAGGGGGCGCCGCTCAATTCGGCGCTGCTGGTATCGCCCCAGGGCGTGGCCTTGGGCCGCTACGACAAGATGAACCTGGTGCCGTTCGGCGAATACGTACCCTGGCCGTTCCACGCGCTGGTGGCGAAGGTCTCGACCGAGAGCGGCGATTTCGCGGCCGGCTCGCGGCAGGTGACTCTCGCCGCCGGCCCGCACCGCATCGGGGCTTTCATCTGCTACGAATCCGTCTTCCCCGATTTCGTGCGCCGCTTCGGGCGCGACGGCGCGGATCTGCTGGTGAACATCTCGAACGACGGCTGGTACGGCCACTCGGCGGCCCGCGAGCAGCATCTCGAGATCGTGCGCATGCGCGCGGCGGAGAACCGCCGCTGGATCCTGCGCGCCACCAACGACGGAATCACCGCCACCATCGACCCGGCCGGCCGGCTCTCCCGCGACCTTCCACCTTACGTGCAAGGCGCGGTTCGCACGGGTTACTCGTGGATCTCTTCGACGACCTTCTACGGCCGCTACGGCGACTGGTTCGTGCTGCTCTGCGCGCTGATCGCGGCCGGTGGGTCCGCTCGCTCACGCTCGCGGTTCGGTGCTGGGGGCCAGGTCATTCCCTCCAGCCGGACGTAGCTGGCCTCCATTCCGTGTTCCATGCCTTTCATGTCAAGAAGAGATCCCGCGTGGCGCACGCTTCAGCGTGCAGCCGCGGAACCGGCGAACTGAAGTTCGCCGCGGCACGCTGAAGCGTGCGCCACGCGGGCAAATTGGATGGCTGTCGCTCGGTCAGTTGGACCGGGCGCAGGTCGCCAAGGCGAGCAGCGGGAAGTAGTCCCGATAGAGTTTGTAGCTGATGTAGAAGACCTGGGGGAAGCCGGTGCCGGTGGTGATGGATTCGTCCCATGTGCCGTCGGCGCGCTGCCGTTCGCGGAGCCAGCGGATGCCCTCGCCGGCCGCATGGCTGTGGACGTCTCCGGCGGCGATCAGGCCCAGGATGGCCCACGCGGTTTGCGAAGGGGAACTCGCGGCCGGTTCAAACCGGTGCGTTTCGTAGCCGTAGCAGCTCTCGCCCCACCCTCCGTCGGGATTCTGTACCTTGCGGAGCCAGGCGGCGGCGCGCGAGATCGCAGCGGCAGCCTCCGGGGCGCCCGTGGCCCGCAGGCCGCGAATGGCGAGAAAGGTGCCGTAGATGTAGTTCACACCCCAGCGGCCGTACCAGCTTCCGTTATCCTCCTGCTCGGCCAGCAGGTACCTCACGCCGGCCGCGATGGCGGCGTGGGAGCGGTCGAAGCCGCGGCGGCACAGCGACTCCAGGCACCGTCCGGTGATGTCCGGACAGGTGGGGTCGAGCATGGCGTTGTGGTCGGCAAAAGGCACCTTGTTGAGGATGGCCCAGTTGTTGTCCACGTCGAAGGCGGCCCACCCGCCGTCGGAACTCTGCATACCCAATAGCCACTCGATGGCGCGGCGTTCCACGCGAGCCTGCCTTTCGGGATCGCTGGCCTTAGCGTGCAGCAGGGCGAGCAGGACCATGGCCGTGTCGTCGATATCGGGATAGAATTCGTTGGCGAACTCGAAGGCCCAGCCGGAGGGATGGAGATCGGGACGCTTCGCGGCCCAGTCGCCCTTGCGGCGGATTTCTTTGCTGAGCAGCCAGTCGGCGGCCGCTGTGAGGCGGGCGGGCTCGGTCTGGCCCAGCTCGCCGAGGGCGAACGCCGCGATCGCCGTGTCCCAGACGGGGGACTTGGCGGGTTGCAGGACCAGGCTTTCCTCGCCTTCGAGCATCAGGTCGTCAAACTGTTTCATGGCGAGTTGGAGGTCGGGGTGATCGCGCTCGTAGCCAAGCGCGTCCATCGCCATGATGGCGTACATCATGGCCGGGTAGATGGCGCCGAGCCCTTCGGTGTGCTGCAGACGGTCGAGCATCCAGTGCTCGGCCTCGCGAACGGCGCGCCCGCGGATCTTCTTGACGCTTTGGCGCTCCCAGCGCTTGAAGAGCTTGTCGGCGGCCACGAAAAGGTTGGCAATCCGGTCCTTGCGCCGCAGGGCGAACTTGCGGTGGGGGTGCACCAACTCCTCGATTCGAAGACCGCCGGGGGTGGGTTTGCTGGCTCCGAGCGCCTGCACGAGCGAGAGGGGGACGATGATGCTGCGGGTCCAGGACGACATCTCGTACAGGAAGTTTCCCGGAATCATCACGATTTCAGGCGGGATGGTGGGGCAGTACTTACGCGGGAACAAATCGAAAAGGCTGAGGTTGATCTTGGTGTAGCTGTTGCAGGACTGGATGCCGCCGAGTTTCAGGATCAGCGCGCGGGCCTTCGTCATGCGCGGATCGTCCAGGTCCATGCCGGTCATCTTGAGCATGGTGTAGGCGCGAACCGTGGCGTTGATTTCCGACTGCCCGGGCTCGTAGGTGTTCCAGCCGCCGTCATCCCTCTGGGCGTCCAGAATGGCGCGCACGGCTTTGCGAACCTTCGGCATGGTCGGCGGATTCCAGCTTCCATCCGGGGCGGGAGGGTAGAGCCACATCTGGAGAAGGATGTAGTCGGACTGCAGGGTCGAGTCACCGACCAGGTCGCCGCACCAGTAGCCGTCCGGGTGCTGGCGGGATGCCAAAGCCTGCTCGGCTAGCACCGCGGCGGCACGAGCCTCCCCGGCTGGGACGCGGATCGCGGCGCGCTCGACGGCGATGGGGGCCGGGGCTGAAACGATGATTCCGGGCGACTCACGCATGGACCATGCCTCCAGAGCAGCCAAAACCGTCTCTTGACGACAGGTTTTCTCAAGCTTAGCATGATTCTTGGGCCCCGAACAGAGAAAACCGTCATTTTGTGACAGGTTTTGGAGGGAAACGGGGGGCTGGTTGTGGCGCACGCTTCAGCGTGCTGCGGCAAGCTTCAGCTTGCCGGGGGCTATCCGCGGGCTGAAGCCCGCGACGGCACGCTAAAGCGTGCGCCACGCCGGCCCGCGCGGGCCGATATGGTATATCGTGGGACCTGCGTCCGCATGGCGAATACACTGAAGCGGCTCTCTCTCGGTGTCGGGCTCATCGCGCTGGTCGCGGCCATCCTGCTCATTTCGGACTGGAGGAGCCGCAGCGCCGCCGGCTCGAAGGTGCCCCGTGTCGCTCTGTTCCAGATCTCCAGCCAGGTGCTGCTCGATCAAACGGTCCGGGGCGCCATCGACGGCCTGGAGCGCAAGGGCTTCGTGGACGGGAAGACCGTCCGCTTGCAGCGGTTCAACGCGGAGGGCGACTTCGCGACCGCGAACAACATCGCCAAGGCGATTCTGGACGCCCGCTTCGACATGGTGGTGACCTTCACGACGCCGTGTTTGCAGGCCATGGCGGGGGCGAACCGGCAAGGCAAGATCCTGCACGTGTTCGGAGCGGTGACCGACCCGGCCGGCGCCGGCGTCGGTATCAGCCGCACCGATCCGCTGGGCCACCCGCGCGCACCTGGTGGGGATCGGCACCTTCGAGCCGGTGAGAGAGGCGATCGAGCTTGCCAAGCGGCTCAACCCGGGGCTGAAGGTGGCGGGCGTGGTGTGGAATCCCGGCGAGGCCTGCTCGGAGGCGTGCGTGCGGCTGGGCCGCGAGGTCGCGCGCAAGCTGGGCATTGAACTGGTGGAGGCCAACGTCGAAAACGCGGCCGGGGTCTCGGAAGCCGCGGCCTCGGTCATCGCGCGAGGCGCCGAAGCGCTGCTCATGGGCGGCGACAACACCGTGGAACTGGCCAAGGACGCGGTGATCAAAGAAGGGATGCACGCCGGCATTCCGGTGTTCGGCTACGAACCCGCCTGCGTGAACTCGGGTGCGCTGGCCGGACTCGGCGCCAACTATCCTGGAGGTTGGCCGGATTACAGGGGAACTGGCCGGTGACATCCTGAACGGCCGCGACCCGCGCACGGTACGGATCGAGAACGTTCTGCCCAAGACGCTGGCGTTGAACCTGGCCACGCTGGCGAGGCTGCGGGGGAACTGGCGGTTTCCGCAGGACGTGCTCGACTCGGCCGATTTCCTGATCGACGCCCAGGGCCACCGCATTGACCGAAGAGCCGCAAGCCGCGGCGGCGGTGAAGAAGTGGAAGATCGATCTGATCGAGCTGGTGGAGGCGCCGGCGATCGACGATTCGCGCAACGGCGTGCTGGCGGGCTTGCGCGAGGCCGGGATGGTCGAAGGGCGCGACTACGAGCTGCGCGTGCACAACGCCCAGGGCGACATGCCCACGCTCAACAGCATGATCGATGCGGCGGTGACATCGCAGGCCGACATGATCTATACCATCACGACGCCGGCGCTCCAGACCGCCATGAACAAAGTCCACGACCGGCCGATATTGTTCACGCTCGCGCTCGATCCGCTGCTGGTGGGCGACCGGGGCACGCACGAGAAGCACCGGCCCGACGTTGCCGGCGTTTACGACCGCAGCCCGTTCGAGGGCATGATGAAGCTGGTCCGCGAGTGCCTCCCGCGGGCGCGGCGGATTGGGACGCTGTTTGCGCCGGCCGAGTCCAATTCGGTGAACTTCCGCGACGAGATGGAGAAGGCTGCGCGCGCGGCGGGCCTCGAACTGGTCGCGGTGCCATCGAGCAGCCCTTCCGAGGTGAACGACAGCGCGCTCGCCCTGACCGGACGCGGGATCGACGCGATCTGCCAGATCAACGACAACCTGCACGATGCCGCGTTTCCGAGCATCGCCAAAGCGGCCGAGCGCGCGCGGTTGCCGCTGTTCGGCTTCAGTTCCGGGCAGATCAAAAGGGGCGCGGTCCTGGTGCTGGCGAACGACCATTTCGACGGCGGCCGCGAATCGGCGCTCATCGCAGCGCGCGTGATGCGCGGGGAGAGCCCGGCACGATTCCCCTACCAGGGAATCCGGCGTACCCGCCTGCTGGTGAACCCCGAAGCCGCGCGCGCGGTGGGGCTGGCCATTCCGGAGGCGGTGGTGGCCAGGGCGGAGCGCTGACGCCTTGTCTCCCAGGGGGCCGGGGAAGCCGGCCTGAAGACGCCAGCGAAGCCGCTGCCCGGCGAGGCCGCTTCGAGGTCGCGTGCTATCCTGTCATCTCCACGAAAGTTGAGCGGCGGAGGTTGCCATGAACGACGGCGGGTGCGCCCGGAATCGATACCCCGACAAGCTGGCGGTTACCCCGCTGGTGCCGGTCCAGTTGTCACCGCGTGCGCCGGTGATCTGGTCGAAGCTGGAATTCCTCAATCCCAGCGGATCGACCAAGGACCGGATCGCCCGGTACATCCTCGAAAGGGCGGTCGCAGCCGGGCGAGTGAAGCCCGGCGACACCGTCATCGAGGCATCGAGCGGGTCCACGAGCATTGCTATGGCGCTGACCTGCGCACAACTCGGCCTCCGCTTCATCGCCGTCCTGCCGGAAGGTGTAAGTAACGAACGCGTGCTGATGATCCGCGCCTACGGAGGAAGTATCCACCTGACGCCGCGAGAGGGCGGCATCCGCGGATCCATCGCCGAGTCGGAGAAGCTGGCCGCCCAGACCGGAGCGTTTCTGCCGCGGCAGTTCGCCAACCCGGAGAATGTGGAGGCCCACCAGTTCGGTACGGCTCGCGAGATAGCGGAGCAAATCCCTGGAGGTTTGGTCGATGCGGTGGTGAGCGGCGTGGGAACCGGTGGGACGCTGGTGGGCCTGCTGAGAGGATTGAGCGGCGGAGGCCGTTCGCCCCGCGCCTTCCTGGCGCGCCCGGTCAATCCGGGGCCAAACCCCGAGGCGGAATGTTGCGGCTTCAGCTGCCGGATTCCCGGGCTGCTCGATTGCGTGTCGTCGCTGTTCCACGAGTCGGACATTCCGGGCCTGACCACGATTGAAGTAAGCGACCAGGCGGCAATTGACACGACACGCGAGTTGATCCGGATGGGCTTCCCGGTCGGCTCCAGCTCCGGACTAAACTACCGGGCGGCGATGCTGGCGGCGGAGAGTTGCTCGCTGGCGAAAGTGGTGACCGTTTTCCCGGACCGTATGGAGCGCTACTTCACGACCGAGCTATTTGGGCCTTTCCGCGACGCGCCCGCTTGCTGATTGGGGACGACGCCGGCGAGCCTGCCGCGGGCCATCGCCACCGGCCAGGAAGCGCCCGTCCTCGAGATCGGGCCGCCGTGGTGGCCAGCCGGGAGGTTGAGGGCCCGGGCAGCCAAGGCGAAGGCTGGTTGTCGTCGCCTGAAGAATCGCTCCCCAGGGCGAGGTGGGGACTTCTTCTAGGTCTAGGAGCGAGACACATACGGGTGTTGGACTACGGCGGAGGCCGGACTAAACTGGCGTTCCTCGCACCGTCGAGAAAGAGGGCGCTGCCCCAGTACGAGGGATCTCACGTCGTCTCCCTACTTCCGAATTCTCGCCTCGAGCTTCGCGCCGGTGCGCATCCTCTGACACGAGCCCTTGGCGAGTGCGGCCGGACGCCGCGGGAATCTCGCGGTTGCCCGGCGCCTCGGGCCGTGCAAGCCCCGCGGTTCTTCGTGCCAAAGGTCCTCTTCCGCGATCCGTTGCCCGGTTACTTGACCAGCGCATCGGCCGCGTTGGCCGCCAGAATCCACTTGCTGGCGACGTCGATGACGTATTCGTCCTCGAACCAGAGGAAGCCGAAGTCGTCGATGCACTCCGGGAAATCCGGCTTGATGACGATGTAGCCCGGAATCACGCCGCCGGGAATGAAGGTGTTGTCGGCACGGTTGTTTCCGTAGGCCTTCAGCTTCGAAACCGTCCCGACCGAGGACACGTACGAGGTGCTCGATACCGGATGCGTGCCCAGCAGGTAGTTGGCGGCGCGGAGCGTGTAGTCCGTGCCGACGATCTCCGGGAATGCTTTGTGCAGGAAGTACATCCGCACGCCGAGATCGGCCACGGCGACCGAGCCGCCCCAGGTGCGCAGGCTGGGCGGCACGCCGAACGGAGTCTTCGCCAGTTCGGCATCCAGTTCGAGCCACGTAGGATTTGACCGCCTCTTCGAGCTGCTTCTTGAACTCCGCGTCCATGTAAGGCAGAGCGCGCACCGCCATCCAGCCGCCGAAGCCGAAGCCGCTGTCTGAACCGAGGGAAACATCTCCAGAAGGCGCTTCTTGTATGCCTCGCCGCCATTGGTGGCGATCAGCAGCTCCAGGGCGGCTTTCCACTCCTCGTGGCGCGCCCATGCCCGCCTGTGGGGTCCGAATCCGACTGGCCCTGGTTGGCGGTGGGATGGGCATGTTCCTCCTCCCACAGCTTGACGGCGGTATCCAGGCACTCCTTGGCGAGAGCATCGTCCCAGCCTTTGAGCACCTGCGACGCGGCGGCCAGCGATGCCGCAGCGCCGTATTGCAGGCCCGGCATCTTGGTGGTGAAGGCCCAGCGGTCGTCCGGATTGCCGGAGAAGTTGCCGTCCACCTCGTTGCGGCCGAGTTTCTCCGAATAGATCCGTCCATCGGTCTTCGATGCGGCATCGCCCAGGTGCGTGTACTGGCGCAGATTGGGCTCGATGATGCCGGGAATCGGGTGGCCGATGGACTTGACCTGTGCGAGCACCTGCAGGACTCCGTGCTTGACCTGCTCGACGGCGTCCGGGATTCCGTCCGGCCGATGCATCTCGACCGTGCGGGCGGTCTCGTCCACCGTGAGTTCGTCCCACTTCAGGTCGAACTCTTTGTATGCCAGGGCCAGGTCCTGAATGACCGCGTACTGGCTGTCGGCGCGGATATCGTAATCGCCCGCGTCATACCAGCCGCCCACGTTCAATCCGGGGATGTGCTGGCCGGGCTGGAAAGGCGAATCGGTGTTCGGGCCCATCCGGTACCCGTCGAAATGCCGTGTGTTCGGCGGCGCCTGGCGCGCGTCGTCGAGATGCGAAACGCCGTGCCACAGCCGGTAGCCTTCGCGCACCGAGACGTGGTCCATCTCGACGGCGAGGTAGCCGTCCAGGCTGGATTGCCAGGTCCGGCTGTAGACGTCCTTGGCGATGGGGAACAGCTCGGTCCGCTGGCCCGCGTACTCGATCACGTACAGGCCGGGATCCTTGACGGAGGAGAAATCGAACTTCGCATAGGTGTAGCGCAGCCACGGCGTGGGGGCGGAGACCGGGCCCTTCGAAGACCTGCTTGTAGGAGCCGTCTTCCGCGAGGCGGAGCACCTTCGCCGTCTTGGGCGCGTCGAATTTCGGATCCAGTTCGATGACGGCGACCTTCGGGAAGTCCGGAGGATAGCCGACCTGGCTGTGCGCCACCATGGGCGGCCGCGTCCAATTCGGGATCACGTTCGGGCGGATGTGCCAGACCACCGCGCCCTCGGTCTTGCCCGAAGGAATCAGAGTGCGGAGCACGAACCAGCCGTTCTGGGCGCGGTTGCGTCCGTCATAGAGAGACAGCGGGCCGGTTTCGGAAGTGACGCTGATGCGGTGCAGCGGATCTTCCGCCGCGAGTGTGATGCTGTTTCCGGTGACAGCGGAAGCGGCTGCGTGTAGCCCTTCTCTTCGTCCCATTCCTCCTGGTACGGCAGTTTCTTCGGGTCGTCGGCCGACGGCAGCACCTTTTGCATCGGGTCCTGAGGGCTGCGCGGAATGACGCCGAACGCGTTGCCGTCCACCGCATAGCTCTTGCCGACGTAGACGGACGGCAGAAACTCCAGATTGAAGCCCGCGCGGCCGGCCAGTTTCTCCGGCAGCGGCTTGTCGAGGTTCACGCTCACCCGCACGCCGCCAGGTTCGGCGGCGACTTCCAGGCGATAGTCCATCTGGTAGCTGGGAAACGACAGCTGCGCGGTGAGACGGTTGTGTTCCTTGTCGGCCTGACGGCCCTTGAGCTGCGCGACCAGATCCCACTGCTCCGGAGTGGGCATCAGGCGCACGTCGCCGTTGGTGGCGATGCGCTCTCCATGGAGAATCATCTCCATGGCGGTGTTCTTCTCGTCGACGAAGACAGGGTGGAAAGTGCTCTCGTAGAGAATCACGCTGAAGCCCTGCGTATTCAGGTAGCCGTTGTCGGTTACCTGCATCGCGAAATCCGCGCTGAGCGCGGGCAGACTGGAAACCAGCACAGCCAAGAGGGCGGTCTGCGGTCGAATGAACATCAATCGAGTGAACATAGTAATGACGAACCTTCTCCAGATCTCGGTCCCACAGCGTTTCGGACCCGTGCGCCGCCGCCTGTCGCGAAGAGATAGTAATCGTCGCCCTCGCGCACCACGGTGACATCGCCAAGATCGATTACGAGCGGACGCGGAACTGCCCGACGCTGTCAACTAAGTATATTTGTATCGGTACGGTGGCGGTGAGGGTGGGATTCGGAGCCGTCAGCCCCTCGGGCGCTCTGCAACTTGCAGACCGTTCGTTGCCGGGAGTGCCATGACTGCCGCCGCTGCCGTCGCGCATTGCCCAAAATTGCCCAAATGCCGGGTGCCGGCGGCTGCTGCGGGCCACGCCATCCCCCAGAGATCGCCGCATCCAATCGATGAGATAATGAAAGTGGGCATGACCGTAAGGCTTGAACTCAAACCCGATGTCGAGGCGAATCTGGCTGCCCAGGCGCGCGCGAGAGGCGTGGCGCTCGACGCGTATCTCCAGAGGGTGATAGAGGACCTCGCCGGAACCGAGGTCGCGCATCCGGCCAAGCTCCAGGAAATCGAGGCCGCACTCGACGCTCTGGCTGAGATGGGCAGAGGTCTTCCTCACCTGCCGTCGTCCGCGTTCAGCCGCGAGAGCATCTACAGGGATCACGACTGAGGCTGGGTTGACGACCCTGATCGACACAAACATCTTGCTGCGCTTCGTGGAACCGAACGACCCTGAATACGGCTGGGTTCGAAAGGCCGTCAGGGCGCTCGCGGAGAAGGGCGAGACCCTGTGTTACGCCCCGCAGAATCTGGTCGAGTTCTGGAATGTGTGCACTCGCCCGCAAGTGACGAACGGGTTCGGGCTGACGCCGGCCGAAACCCACGCGCGCGCCACGCTGATTGAAGCCCGATTTCGTCTGCTGCCGGACAACGAGCGGGTTCATCGGGAGTGGCATCGCCTGGTGGTCGCCCATTCCGTGGCGGGCGTCCAGGTGCACGATGCCCGCCTCGTCGCCACGATGCTGGCACACGGAGTCTCCCGGCTGCTCACGCTCAACGACCGGGATTTCGCGAGATACCCCGGCATTTCTGTAGTCCATCCCCGCGACCTTGCACCCGCCGGTTCTAGCCAGTGAGCTGAAGGACTTCAGGAGAGATAAAGAGACTTCTCCCTCTGGACTAGCAGCTTGATGAAGTTACGCTTGATCTTGTACTTCACGCGCAGGGCTTCCAGGTTGCCCACGAACTCCTCGCTGCGATTCATTCGCTTCATCGCGGCCGCGGCCTTTACCAGCAGGTCGACGGCATCTTCGTAGTACCCATTGCTTCTACTTGCGACATGCGCCTCCGCCTGTCTGAGGTAGATCGGTGCCGCGTCAGCGGGGCAGTCCTGTGCGCGCGCGTCGGCAAGTTGAAGCCACAGACCCCGTGAACATCCTCCTTGCTGCGCCTCGCACCATGCCGCTTCGGGATCTCGCTCGTAGAGGAAGATCTCCACCAATTGTGAGTGATCCTTACTGGGCTGCGTCCAGCGGCTCCGCCTCTGCCCGCGTGATTCCTTCCTGGCCTCTGCGATGCACCGGCGAATCTCAGCCAGCGCACGGTTGCGCCACTCCGGCCAACTCCGAGCCTTCCTCGCATGACGTTCCAGCGTTCGGTAGTAAAGCGAACGCAAGCCACAAGCAGAAACTCATAGTATCTTGTTTATTTTTGAACAACTTGGCGGTGAGGGTGGGATTCGGAGCCGTCAGCCCTTCTGACGCCCTGTAACTTGCAGACCGTTCGTTGCCGGGAGTGCCATGACTGCCGCAGATGCCGTCGCGCATTGCCCAAAATTGCCCAAATGCCGGGTGCCGGCGGCAATCTCGCCCCGCCTTGCAGGCTGATAGCTCGGGTGCATGCCGGGCAGAGCCTGGCCGCCCATTGAGCCACACAGTCGAAGGCCCTGCTTACACCGCAGCGCCGTCGGCTAGGCGACGTTTCTCGCTGCATGGCGAGAAGGTCATGCGGAACCTGCTGCCGCCTCCGCCCGCCGTCGCGTATTCCAGGCGGCCGCCGTTGGCCTCCACCGCGTTGCGCGCGATCGCCAGTCCCAGCCCCGTTCCTTTCGTTTTCGTGTCGAGGCCGTTCTTGGCGCGGTAGAAACGATCGAAGATACGTTCCCGGTCTTCCGCAGCGATGCCTGGGCCGTTATCCTCGACCTCCACCACAGGTACCCCACCGGGCCCGCGCCCGACGCTCAACCGAATGTGGCCTTGCTCCGGAGTGTAGCGGATCGCGTTGTCGAGCAGGTTCGTGAGCGCCTGTCGGAGCGTCGCAAGATCTCCGCGGACCGTCGCCGGTGCGCGCACGTCCAGCGAAATCTCCTGGCCCTTCTCTTCAGCCAGAACGCGAACCAAGTCAACTACCGACGCGGCCATGGCCGCCAGGTCCACGTCTTCGCGCGGCGTCATCCCGCCCGGCTCCGCGCGCGCCAGATCGAGTAAACACTCCACCATCCGCGTCAGCCGCCCCACCTCTTCCAACATGCTCCCAATCACGTCCCGCGCCGACTCGGCATCCAGGGGGCGTCCGAGTGCGACCTCGCCCACGCTCCGGATAGCCGTCAGCGGGGTTCGCAGTTCGTGCGAGGTGTTCGCCACGAAGGCCCGCAATCGCTCGAAGGAACCCTCCAGCCGCGCCAGCGTGTCGTTGAAGACGGTCGCCATGCGGCCCAGTTCATCGTCGGGATTGCCCACCGGCAGCCGCTGGGAGAGCGACTCAGCGGTGATCTCGCGCGCTTTCGACGCCATTGCGCTGATGGGCGACAGGGCGCGGCCCGCCAGGAAAACGCCGCCCGCGACCGAGAGCAAAGCCGCGCACGGGAAGCTCAGCAGCAGGACGGCCAGCAGGGAGCGCATCGTGCCCTTGAGGAATGCGGTGTCTTCGGCTGCCGTGACCTTGAGGTCCCGCCCGTTGATCCACAGGGAGGCCGCCCTGATTCTGTAGTCGGTGCCCTCCGGCGATCGCCACACTCCGACACTGTCTACCGGTTCGATCTCCGCGCCATGCAGGCACTTTGTCCGGCACCACGCGTCGGAGTGATACACCACTCGTTCGTTCTCCCGCACCGCGAACAGGATGTCGCCCGGCAGATGCCCATTCGGCCCCTTGCCGTGAGGCGAAGAAGCCACTACCGTAGCTACGGTATCGATGTCGCGATCCAATTGGGTCCGAATCGTGCGCTCCAGGCTGGCGTCCACGAAGAAATACACCCCTGCCGACAGGCACGCCAAGATGAACAGCAGGACCGCCGCGTACCAGGCCGTGAGGCGTGCGCGGATGCTTGGGGGCTTGAATTTCATGGCGCCTCCTCGGCGAGCAGAAAGCCGACGCCCCGGATGGTGTGGAGCAGTTTCCGCTCGAATGGGTCATCCAGCTTTCTGCGCAGGCGGGCGATCTGGACGTCGATGACGTTGTCCAGGGGGGTCGCTCTGGCGATCACCTGCCAGACATCCCGCGCCAGCATCTCGCGTGAGACCGTCTGGCCCTGGTGACGCATCAAATACTCGAGCAAGTCGAACTCCTTCGGAGTAAGTTCGATCTCCTGACCATGCCGCGCCACTCTCCGGATGCCGCCATCGAGTTCCAGGTCGCCGAGCTTTCTGCGGACGCTCTGCTCGGCCCTTCCGCGCCGGGTGAGCGCGCGGATGCGAGCCAGAAGTTCGGGAAACGCGAACGGCTTGACCAGGTAGTCGTCCGCTCCGCTGTCGAGCCCGGTCACGCGGTCTTGGATGGAGTCCTTAGCCGTGAGGATCAGCACCGGAGCCCCAAATCCCTGCTGCCGCGCGGCAGCCAGAATTTCAAGTCCGCTGCGGCCAGGGAGCATCAGGTCCAACAGCAGGAGGTCGAAGGGTTGGGTGGTGGCCAGGAAGAACGCTTCCTCTCCGGTGTGGGCCAAGGCCACGCTGTGCTGCTCCGCCTCCAGGCCCTTTTTGAGGGCCGCGGCGACCTTCACTTCGTCTTCCACGAGTAGGATTCGCACGAGCGTCCAATAATACACCTAACGCGCGTCCAGCGCGGCGCGGAAGGCCTCCTGCTGACCCGAGGGATTCGTGTTCCCGCCCACGCTGGCGCGAACGATGATCGGGGCGATCGACCTATTCAAATCGCCGGCCCGAACGGCTGCGTGAATCTCTCCCGCCCGCTTCTCCTTGTAGATGTAGATTGTATCTCGCTGAAGGAAGGTCTCGGTTCTGTCCAGTTCGTAGCCTGTTTCGCTCATCGTCTCGGAAACCTGGCGACTCGTCATGAACGGAGGGAAGTGCCCCCTCTCGGTCGGATTGTTCCCCTCGATGATCACGAGCGAACCTCCCGGCCTCAGGTACGAGTGGAGATTCTTGACAAACGGTATCGGCCGTTCGAGATGGTGCAGCACATACACCATGACGATCATGTCGAGGTTCCTCTCGGGGAATTGCGGATTCTCGATCTCGCCAACGACGATCTTGATGTTCCCCAGGCCTTCGCTGACGGCGCGCTCCCGGAGCGCGTCGAGGCTGGATTTCGAAATGTCGTTTGCAAAGACAACTCCCTCGGGACCGACTCGCCTGGCGAGGGGAAACGTGAAGTAGCCTCGCCCCGCGCCGGCCTCGCCAACCCTCATTCCCGGCCTCACCCCAATGGCATCCATGATCTTCTCCGGTGGCTGCCAGGACTCCCGGGCAGCTTGTCCGAAGCACAGGGTAGGAGCCGTGACGCTGACACATGCGGCGACGACCGAGGCACAGGCGCGGACGAGCCGTCTGATCCCTCTTTCCATTTCTAATTCCTCCTCTTGATCTGGGTTCCGGTCATTTCGGGTCGCCCTTGCCCGGGTGGGCGATCTGCTTCTGCGCTGGACTTCGGAGGTAATGAAACCGCTCGCCCATCGCTACCCCTCCCTCCGGATACGCCACCGGGATGTCGCGCGCACTTAGGACTTTGACGCACTTACGGTGTTCGTCCGTCACGAGGTCGTCGCCAGTCAAATAGACGGCCTTAGGCGAGAACTGGTCGAGCAGGTAGAGGTAGGGCTCATAGGCAGGGCTGATGTGACGACCTTTGATGGGCAGGATCGCAAAGTCGATAGGCCCGAAGGGCTTCAGGAAGTCGATCTCTTTGCGATATTTCGCCATCTGTGAATCTTCGTTGCCGGATACGTGGAGTCCTGGGTGGAAGATCTTCACTCCATCGGCCTCGACGAGATAGCCCAAGCCTTCGCTTTCAAAAAAAACTTGAAGCATCGCCGGGATCGTATGCACCCGAATCCCACCCATGGAAAAGCTCTCGTTGGGAGTCGCATGCCGGATAGAGCGGGATACCTTCAGCCGGTTTGTAGTTGAACACGAACTGGGCGCCCGGCAACGCTCTTGCGAGCTCGGAGACACTCGGATCATACGGGCCAGGCCGGTGAGTGGTCAGCACGATGACTTTCTGACCTGCCAGTTCGTTCGGGTTGAGGCGTCCGTTGGCCAGGCCTGCCTCGGGTGATTGGTCGATCTTTGACGGATTGAAGATAAGCAAGTGGTTCTTCGTCTTCACGGCATAACCGTCGCAAGGGGCGCAACTGCCCAGGTACCAGAGGTACGCTTCGCCTTCCTTGAGCGTTGCTGTGAGTTGCGGGGCTTTGCCGTAGTTGGTTTCGACGATGGCGCTTTTGTTTGCTCCCTCGGCAATCAATGCATCGGCCGCTTTGCGATGGCCATGTTTGGCGGCATAGTAGAGCGCTGTATGGCTGTATTCGTTCACGGCGTTGACGTCGGCGCCGTGCTTGACAAGGAGCGGTACCAGCTCCGCCAGGCCCTTCATGGCCGCCAAATGGAGTTCGGTGTTGCCGAAGCTGAACCCCTGGAGCTTCGCGCCGTTTTCGAGCAGCAACTTGGCCATTGCTTCGTTTGAGTCCAAATTGATGGCCATCTGTAGGAGACTGCCTGCGGTCCAACGGTAGTTAAGGTCGGCTCCATGATCAATCAGGAGCCTGGCTACTCTGGTGTTGCCCGAGAAAGCGACACTGCACAACACCGTCCACTTGTATTCGTTCGCGGCGTTGACATCAGCCCCCTTGGCGATGAGGCGTTGAACGAGATCGAAAGACTTGTCGCTATCTTTTCTCATCCACAACAAGGGTGTCCCGCCCAACATCCCTTTTGCGTTTACGTTGGCGCCCTTGTCGATGAGGAAATTCGCGACCGCCACCTGTAGGGTTTTGCATGCTGCGATGAGCGGTGTGTTGCCATCGCTGTCTTTCGACTCCAATAACGCTGGGTCAGCTTCAATGAGCGCCCGCACTTTGTTCAAATCGCCGACCGCCGCCGCCGTATGTATCTCTCCCGCCCGCAGACTGACTGCGATCAGCATTGGGGCGATGAAGACGTATGTCGTGACGCGCAGTTCTTCATTTCGGGTTCTCCTGTGGAGGGTTGGTTA
>CAVXQQ010000027.1:0-68982 GCA_963763835.1 Bryobacterales bacterium | reverse complement strand
GTTACAGCCGACGGCGTCCTCGTGACCGGCGCCCGCGTCCAGGTGAACGACGTAGGACCGGCCCCATCGCTGATCGGCCGCTCGCAGAGCTGACGTCCGAGCGCAGATCCGGGCCGCGCGTCATCGGGCGAGCACGCTCACGCTGCCCAGGAACGCCCCTCCCGGTCATGCTCGACCATCCCCATCCACGCTCGGTGCGCCTTTGCTCCCGCCGCCCGAGCAATCCGTGGTACGAACGCGCGCGAGGTTGTGCTGGTCTAACCCCCGGAGTAGCCTTTGGTGCGGACGGTTGCCGAACCAGCCCGCCAATTAAGCCGACGTGTGACCTCGCCGACGGATTGGCTTCCGCCCAAACGGGACCCTCCCTCGAGCATGAGCCAGGCCCGTTTCCATCCATCGGATTGAACGCCCACTAGCCGCCGTCGGGTTGGAGGTTGGAGGAGGCCCTCAAAGAGGCGGGCTCGACACAGATCGACATCCATTCTTGGGCTGGCCGCGAGTGCCTCGATAGCGGCCTGTGATCTCGGGCGTCGTCGAGCGCCACGGGGGGAGTTGGAGGAATGCTGAGCAGTTCGCACAAGCGCGTTAAGACGGAGGTCGGGTTGCCCGTCATTAGCTCGAAGGCACCCAGACCGCGATCCGTGCAGCCTGGACCCACCATTGCGTAGAGCTTCCGTGCACGAGTACTCGATAGCGACGGGGCTGGTGCGGACGGCGATCCGATACGCCCGGGCGGCCGTCGGGTGACGGCTGTCAACCGGCGTGTGGGCGCGCTGCGCCAAGTGGTCCCGGACGCGCTTGCGTTCGCGTTCGAGTTGACCGCGCGCGGAACCTTGTGCGAGGACGCGCGGCTCGAGCAGGAGCTGGTCGCGTGCCGGCTGCGGTGCCCGTCGTGTGCGGTGGAGTGGACCGCCGTCGACCCGAGCTTTCGCTGCCGCACGTGTGGGTGGCCGGCGGTGGTGCTGAGTGGGAATGAAGTTCAGATGGAGTCGATCGAGGTCGACGAGGAAGCGGCATGCGCAGGGTGAAGGTGAACCTCGTTGCCGATGCACTGGACGCGAACGCGACGCTCGCGGCCGTCAACGCGCGGACTGCGAACACGCCGGTGTGAAGGTGGTCATGGTGACGAGCACACGCGTGGGCGAGACGAGCCTGCTGGAGCCCGTCCTGCCGCTCGATGGGCTGACGACAGGGGTTGCTGGAGGACGACGTCCAGCGGAGCCTCGACACCGAGGCCCACCCGCACGTGCCGGTCACGCAACTCAGCACCGCCCCGCGCTTCGGCGGCGCCGCCACCTCGACGCGAGGGATGAGGAATCTCAGTCATGAGCATTGACAGACGCGCTCTGTTCGCCAGCACGATGGGTCCTCGTCCGGTGCTGACGATGACGGATGCCGACCGGGTCTTGCGACGTCAGGCTCGCGAGCGGCTCCGCGAGTTGGAGGCTAGGTCCCGCCGAGCGGCCTTGATCTCCGCGGTCTGTTGGCCGCGCATGGGATCGGCCGCCGCGCGTTCCTGCAGTGGGTCTCCGCCACGACCGCGATGCTCGACGCCGCCACCGCTGTTCGAGCCGATGGTCGGGCGGGCGGCGGACGTGACGAACCGCGTCCCGGTCATCTGGATCGAGGGTCAGAGCTGCCGTGGGAACTCGGAGGCGTTCCTGCGTGCCGACGCTCCGACCGTCGATGAGCTGCTATTCGAGACGATCTCGCTCGAGTATCACCAGCTGATCATGGCCGCGGCGGGTTGAGCCGACCAGCGCAAGGCCGAGGCGGTGAAGGCCAACTACGGCAAGTACATTCTGATCGTCGAGGGATCGATTCCGACGGGTTACGGTGGGGGGTTCTCCACCACAGGGGCAGCCGGGGACGCCGTTCATCGACGAGGTCAGGCAGCTCTCCCGGGGGGCAGCGGTGGTGATCGCGGTGGGTGCGTGTGCTACCTCGGCCGCGCTGCCCGCGGCCGATCCCAACCCGACCGGGGCGCTGAGCACGCAGGAGGTGGTCACGGACAAGCCGATCGTCAACATCCCGGCCTGCCCGATGAACCCGATCAATTTCGTCGGCACGCTGCTTCACTTCACGCTCACCGGCCAGATCCCGGCGCTGGACTCGCAGTTGCGCCCCACGTGGGCGTTCGGCGCCCTCGTCCACGACAACTGTGAGCGGCGTGCGCACTTCGACGCTGGCGAGTACGTGCAGGAGTGGGGCGATGCGGGCGCCAAGAACAACTTCTGCCTGTACAAGATGGGCTGCAAGGGACCGATGACGTCCAACAACTGCCCGACCGTCAAGTACAACGAGGGGACCAGTTGGCCGGTCGGGGCCGGTCACGGTTGCATCGGCTGCTCCGAGCCGGACTTCTGGGACCGGTACGCCTACGAGCGTCCCTTGGCGGAGGCCAATGTCAATGCTCCGGGTCTGTTCGGTTGGGGCGTGGAGAACAGCGTCGACAAGTTCGGCCTCGGGCTGCTCACGCTGGCCGGTGCGGGGATCGCTGCCCACGCGGTCGCGTCGGGGGTGGCGCATCACGGCACCCGCACGGCGCACCCGCCGGTCGTCCCGGCGGAGCCATCGCCAGGCGAGACACCGCCTGCGCAGTCAGCGTCGGCCGAGGCGGCGCGGGCGCAGCCCCCGCCGGCGGAGCCCACGCCTGAGGACGGAGAGAGAAGTCATGAGCAGGCACATCGTGGTCGATCCGATCAGCCGGATCGAAGGGTCAAGCCGGTGTTGAGGCGGCCCTCGATCACAACAACGTGATCACCACGGCCTACTCGGCCGGGACCATGTTCAGGGGGATCGAGCTGATCCTGCGAGGCCGCGATCCGCGGGACGCCGGGCTGCTGGCGATGCGGATCTGCGGCGTCTGCACCGGCGTTCACTACTGGACCAGCATCCGGGCGGTCGAGAACGCGTTCGGCGTCACGCTGTCCAAGACCGCGTGCTTGGTGCGCAACCTGATCCAGGCCTCATTGTTCATGCACGACCACCCGGTCCACTTCTACCAGCTGCATGCGCTGGACTTCGTCGACATCGTCTCGGCGCTGAAGGCGAACCCGAAGAAGGCGGTGGACGTGGCCTACCGTTACACCAACCAGCCGTACAACGCCAGCCAGGGGACTTACCTGGCGGTGCAGCAGAAGCTTGAGAACTTCGTCAAGGCGGGAGCCTCGGCATCTTCGGCAACGGCTACTGGGGTAACCCTACTACCTGCTCTCGCCTGAGGAGAACCTCGTAGTGGTCTCGCACTACCTCGACACGCTCGCGATCCAGCGCACCGCCGCGAAGATGATGGCCGTCCTCGGCGGCAAGAACCCGCATCCCCAGTCGATCGTGGTTGGTGGCGTAACGTGTGTCGAGGACATCCAGGATCTGGCCCGCCTCGCCCAGTTCGCTCAGTACCTACGGGACGTGACGCAGTTCGTGCACGGCGCGTACCTGCCCGATTTGCTGATGGCCGGCACGGCGTACGCGAAGGAGGGGCTGGCGGGCATCGGCGCCGGCCTGCGCTCATATCTGTGTTACGGAGACTTCCCGGAGAACGACACGCCGGGTGGTGCGACGCTGTTCCCCGGCGGCATGGTTCTGAATGGCGACCTCTCAAAGGTCTATCCGTTCGACCAGGCCAAGGTCCGCGAGGACGTGACCCACTCCTGGTATCAGGGCAACGCCGCGCTGCACCCGTATCAGGGTGAGACCGTACCTGACTACACGGGACTCGACCGCCGCAACTGGATCGCCTTCCTAAAGACCGGCGAGAAGTACAGCTGGCTGAAATCGCCCACCTACGACGACCATCGGATCGAGATGGGCCCGCTGGCGAGGTTGATCGTCGGCTACGCCTCCGGTAACGCGACGATCCGCCAGCACGTCGACGCGCTGCTGAAAGCGGGCGGCTTCCCTGCGTCGGTGCTGTTCTCCACGATCGGGCGGACCGCCGCGCGCTGCGTCGAAACGCTGATCATCGCCGAGGCGATGGTGGGCTGGCTGGAAGAGCTGCAGCGCAACACTGCCGCAGGCGATCTGGACACCTGGACCAGCTTCGACTTCGACACGGTCTCCAAGGACGCCGAGGGCTACGGCCTCTCGGAGGCCCCGCGCGGCTCGCTCGCTCACTGGGTGCGGATCAAGGACGGCAGGATCGACAACTACCAGGTGGTGTCCCGACGACCTGGAACGCCTCCCCGCGTGACGGCAAGGGCAGGCCCGGCGCCTACGAGGCGGCGCTGGTCGGGGTGAAGCTCGCCAAGCCGGATCAGCCGCTCGAGATCCTGCGCACGATCCACAGCTTCGATCCCTGCCTGGCGTGTGCCGTACACGTGGTGGACGCTCGGGGGCGGGAGATCGGTTCCTACGAGGTCGTCCCGTCGGGGGGCGTTTACCCGGGGTGAGGAGGATCGCGAATGGCTGACCAGCTCGTGCAGGTCGAACGGGTGTTCAGGCGCACCGTGATGTGGCGGGTTTCGACTGGCTGACGTGTTGTCGATCGTCGTCGCACATCGTTGACGGGGACGTTCATCGCGGATCCGTTCTTCGGCCTCCACGGCGCTTATGTGATGGCGTGGATGCGGGCGTTTCACTTCTACGCCGCAATCGTCCTCCTGATCCTGAGCGTGATCTCGCTCGCTTATTTTATCGGAGGTAGCGCCGGGATGTTCTCTTGTTTCTCGACAAACCAGGGGCCGTCGTTTTTGATCGCGCTGGGCGTGGGTCTTGCGAATCGAAGTAGATCCTGCGGCCGTCGGCGGAGAAAGCCGGTCCGCAATCGCTGAACTCGCCCGAGAACGGCGCCACGGCCGGTGCCGACCACGCGCTGCCTTCGCGCCGCATCGTCTTGATCACCTTCCGGGACCCCTTGGCGCCAGGCGCCACACACCAGAACACTTCGTTGCCGTCCGGCGAAAACGCCGGTGCGCTGTGTTCCAGATCGTCGGAGGAGACAGTACCTTGCGCGAACACAACGGGGATTTGTCCCGGAGGCGCCTGGCCCACATAGTCGTTCGCCAGGGCGCTCGTGGCAGTGAGCAATGCTGTCACGATTCCGCCGTACACGCAGATGGCCCTCATTTGCCCTCGCTCCCTGCGGTCGTGAATTTGGAGACGAACATGTCGGCGCCTTTTCTCGCAGATCGGCTTCCTTCGTGACTCGGAAAGTCATCCGAGTCGGTGCTCCCGATGACATACAACGAACCTTGTTGATCGAACGCCAGGCGAGGGTCCGCGTCGTCCTTCGAGCCGCCCAGATAGGAACCGTAGGCGAGCGAGTCGTCGGCCATGTTGAACGCCAGGAGGAATACGTCTCGTCCACCGCGATTCTTCGCCTGTACCGCATCCGGCGTAACCGGGAAACCGGCCGAAGTGGTATCGCCCGCGATGTAGATCCTCGAGCGGCCATCGTAGACCAGATGCCTCGCAGAGGAAGCTGCACCAGTTCCCTTGCCCCCCAGGTAGGTGCAGTACTTCACCTGCCGGCCATCGCCACTGAAGCGGGCCAGGAACAGAGCCTCCTTGTCCTGCATCGTTTTCTCCAGAGCGTTCGTGGTCACAGGCAGGTCCTTCGATGTCGTCTTACCGAAAACAAAGAAGTCTCCGCCAGCGACGGTGGCGACCTTCGGCAGCTTCGGCCAGGATTCCTCTCCGCTTCCACCAAAAAAGGTGGCAAATGAGACCCTCTTCAAATCTGCCGACAGCCGCAGGATGAAGATATCTCCGCCCCAGTGGTAAGAGTTGCCGACGCCGCCATCGGTGGCGGGAAGCTCCGGATTCGCCGTCGTGCCCGCAATCAGGAAGTCGCCGGAGTCAAACCGCTGGATATCCGTCCCCCAGGCATTCGCCAGCAGGCGCGAATACAGGATTCGTTGCCCCTTCGCATCCAGGCGCATGACGAACAGCGCCGGCCCCTCTTTGAGCCCTTTGGGCCGTGCCGCATCGGCCGAGGGGAATCCGGGCGACTCGGTGATGCCGAACAGCGTGATCTCTCCGGATGGCTCGACGAACACCTGCGACCCTACATCGTTCTTCGACCCGCCGATGAACGTGGAGTATTTCAGCTTACGTCCGTCGTCGCCGAGGACGGTGAGGAATCCGTCGGCATGCCGAAAATCGGGGCCCTGGAACTGCCTCGTGAGTGCGTCGTCCGTGATGGGGAAGTCGGATGAGCCGGTGTTGCCTGCGATGTAGACGTTGCCGGGTCCGTCGACGAAGAGGTCGGCGGCGTGCTCGGGCCCCTTTGCTCCGCCAAGGAAGCTGGAATACGCAATCCCCGGTTGGCGCGTATTGAACTTCACCAGGAAAACGTCTTCCAGCCCCCATTTCTGGCTGCCGCCTTTGTAGGTGGGAGAGACGGCATCCGCGTTGGCCGGGAAGTCGGACGACAGCGTGGTGCCCGTGAAGTAGAGCATACCGTCGCGATCGAGAACGGGCGAGCGCAGCCACCCCAGGTTCTCTCTGCCGCTGCCGCCGACGAAATGCGTCCATTCCAGCCGTAGCGTCTGGGAAGATGGAGCGGTCGTGGCCGCCACCTTTTCACCGGAGTAGATCCATCTGAGCGCGTCATAGATCGAAGGAAAGGGCACGTGCCCTTCGTCGTCGTAGTCTTTGGTCTGGATCAACACAGCAGCCGGGGCAGCCTTCCTGAGTAACTCCAGGAACCGCGCTCCTCTGGCCGTTATCGTGCCGTCGGGATCGTTTGTGTCACGCTTCCCATTGGCCACGAATAGATACTTCTTCCCGGCTTTCGCCAAATCCTGCTTCTTGAGTTCCATCTCAAATCGCGCTCCGAGACTCTCGTTGTACAATCCGAAGCTGCTCAAGACATAGGCGTCGAACAGAGTGGGCTGCTTCAAAAACGAATACGCCGCGAACATGGAGCTGAACGACTGGCCGCACACAATCCGGAATCCGTTGGTTCGGTAGCTCTTGTCGATGAATGGAATCAACTCGTCTTTTAGGAACCGAATGAAGTTGTCGGCCCGCTCGAGCCGGCGCCATGTCGCGACCTCGGTCGGTGTTCGCGATTCCGACGATGATCGGATCGGGAGCGCCCTTCCAGTCGACCAGGTAGTTGGCGGCCGAGAGGGCGTGCAGGAAGTTGCCTAGCTCCCCGTCCAATTTGTAGAGCACGGGATATTTCTTGTCCGACTTTCCGTAGTCCTCGGGGAGACGGATCAGCAGCGTCCGGTCCTCACCCAGCACGTCTGAATGGACCGTGCGGTAGTTCCCGCAGGTGATAGAAGAGCCGTCAGCCTGGGCCCACAGGATATGGGCAGATGAGAGGCAGCACGGAAACAACATGAGAAGGGCGATTCTCGATTTACGTGACTCCATTGGACTCTCTCCCGAATACGTTGTCGACCCGCAGGTCTGGCTCGGTGGCGACGGGACTCACCGCGGGACATTCCAATAATGAGGTATGCGGAGCCGAATCACGCCTTAGGAATGCCTGACAGATCCTGTAAGTGTGTGGTCAGGAAGGCCGTTGCCGAAAAGGATGAGCTGGGCCTCGATAACGTGGTTCTCCGGCAAGGTGCGCCAGGGGCTGCTCGTGTTGCTGGGTGGGAGAGAGACGAAGAGGGGCGAGGACAACTCGACCGCCCTGCGCTGAACAAAGCTCAGTGGGTTCCTTGGGCAATTCTGGCGGTGAGGGTTCTCTTGCCACCCACGGCGGCCTAACCGGCTGAAAGCACGTGTGCAAGAAGGCGAATACAGGTCAAAACTCTGACTGCTATTGCCCAAGACAATCCGTAACTAATTGATTCTAAATGGCGGTGAGGGTGGGATTCGAACCCTCCGAAGGCACTGATTCTACGTAACTTACTGGTTTCGAGTTCTCGCACTTCTCGCAAAGCTCTCAAAGCTCCCAGGCTATGACAACTCTGTGACAACTGGAACTTGCGAGTGTTCGGTTCGGCGATGTGGCGCGAGGAACCTTCCCGCAGCCACACCCTGCCTGTCTCAACGATGTACAATTGCCCCATGCCAAACTCCGCTGACCGCGCCAACCGCGAACTTCTCGCCGCATTGGTTGGACTCGTTAGGGACTTGCAGGAACGTCTCAACGAGGTCACCCTCATGAGCTTCGCAGCCACAGAGACCCTCGCGTTGCAGGATGAGAGCTTCGCCGATCTTTACCTAGCCAAGAAGGACGAGTTGGAGAACGGGGAGATGGGTCAGAGGTTCGCCTCCACATTGGCGGGCCTCAATCAACTTGTGGACAGAATGAACGCGGATCTCAACTAGGCCCGGTCCTAGACTCACGCGGAGGGCTTGAGGCTGATTCGGACGGAACAGTCTCAAGCCTGCCTGAGTGTGTCGTTCGGACCATCGGGCTAAGGGGCGATGACTTTCCTCTTCTATACACTCCCCCTACCCCTCTTCTCTTTCTTTTTTCTAGAAGAAAGAAGTATCGTCCGAATGGTCCGAACGCTGTAAGTGACTTATAATAGAAAGAGAACCTTGCGGACTAAGTGAAACTGGCATCGCCCACTTAGCCCGCGCTGTCAAATGGAACTGTCAAACGGCCTGGACTGTTCGGACCATAGGACGCAACGGACTAAGCGGGCGATAGTTCTGGGGCTTTTAGCAGCTTTAGAGACTAGCTGTCAAAGGGTTTGAAAAATGGCTTCTGCGGCGACTGTCGAGGCCAACTCCCACGCTTTCCAAGGGGGGAGAGGGGGTCTTCACATAATGCCCATAATGTGTACTACAGGTCGCGGAGCCATGCCAGTAGCTCGTTCGCTTCAACAACGCGCCGTGCGCGCGACCGCTGAGGACACAGCGAAGTAATACGTTCGTAGGACAACTGTCAAACGGCTCGGCAGGCTGAAACGCCGCCCCCCGCTCAGGACCCCAAGGATTCCCGTTTCCCAGCGATCCGAGGCCCAACAAGGCGTCCGCTGACTCAGGCTGGACTCTGGCAAGGCCCCAAGCAAAACAGGGAAGATCAGGTCTGAAAGTAGACGCGGACAGGAAGCGAGGCGACACACCCGACCGTCACACTGGCAGGGCTGACGCGAGTGGCGGAACGCGCCTTTCCGGGTCGTATCAAAAACCCCGTCACGGGGCGCACCAAGCGTACCCTGAAAAGAAAGGAGATTCAGGCACGCTTTTCTTGTACCAAAAACAGATGATTGTGTTACGATGAAGGTGCCATGAAAATCGCCCTCTACGCCCGAGTGAGCACCAAAGACAAGGGTCAAGACTACGAGAATCAGCTACGGGAACTTCGCGCCTTCGTTCAGCGCAAGGCCCCCGAAGGATGGACACTGGGACATGAGTACGTCGATAAGGCGAGCGGCAAGACGCCGGAACGCCCTGCGTTCCGCAAACTCTTTGAGGATGCCTCACGGAAGCAGTTCGACATGGTTCTGTTTTGGAGCTTGGATCGGTTCTCCCGCGAAGGCGTCCTAGAGACGCTTCAGCACCTTCAGAAGCTCACGTCCAACGGTGTCGAGTGGTACAGCTACCGAGAGGAGTACTTGCGCTCGGTTGGCGTGTTCAAGGAAGCCGTGCTCGCCATCCTAGCCGCAATTGCGAAGCAGGAACGTGTCCGTATTTCAGAACGGGTACAAGCGGGCTTGAGCCGCGCGAAGGCGGAGGGCAAGAAACTAGGGCGTCCCAAAGCGGCGGTTCGCGCTGAACGTGTGGTGGCGCTCCGGGGTCGCGGTATGAGCATACGCGAGATCGCTGAAGAAACCTCCGTGTCCGCAATGACCGTTCAGCGCATTTTGAAAGCGAGCGGCGTGGCGGCATGAACGACGGTTTGGCCATCAGCCTCAAGCCCTCCTCGTAGCGTCTAGAACGGCAGCACGTCCTTCGCTCCCGGCTGGGGTTGCTGAGAGCTACCCTCGCGCCAGATACGCAGGATGCGGCTGTGGTCGTGATCTGATCCCCGTTCCCGTGCCACCTGGACACCGAGGCTTGCTAGGTTGGGTTGCAGGCGTTTCAGGGCGTTCGACATTTGGCGTGGCGTCTTCGGCCACGCGGGTGTTCTCTGCGCTTCCCAGTCCCCATCGGCCCTGAGCTTTTCCAAAAGCTGCGAGGCCGTGCCAGCGATCCCGCCCGTCCGCAGTGCGTTGAGCAAGCTTGGCAGCCACACACATGCTTCCAGGGCGAGGTCGTTGCCGCGACTGAGATTGTGCTTGTAGGCCCGCGTGAACGTTCCAGGCTCCCAGCCCAGCGCGGGTTCTGCCGCCGTGACGAAAAGCAGCAGGTCTGCATTGCGGCATCCGTCAACGTGCTCTATCGAGGCGTTGGCGTCGTAGTTGCGCAGGGCCATGGACAGGGCGGTGAGCATCGCCGCAGTGAGGTAGGGCAGTTGTTCGCGGAAGCGGGCCTTAAAAGCGGCGTCGGTCAGTCTGTCCGCACTCGAAATGGGCGCAAGCTCAAAGTTTAGACTACGGGAGAGAAGGTCACCTCTCACACAGAAGTCCTCGATGCCATTCAGAAGGACGGGTTTGCAGACTCCGATTGTCGAGAGATCCGCGTCCGAGAACAGTTTTCTGCGCGATCCGCCTCCGCCTGTTGAGGAAAGTCTGCAAAGGGCGTCGCTGAGGGCCTCGGAGAGATGCGAGACGTTATCAAACATATGACAGTGCGAATGTTTGGCGATGCACAGGAGGCTCAATTCGTCTCCAGGCAAACCGACTAACGGAGTCGCCGAAGGGTCGATCAGCATTTTGAGTGCCCATGCAACTGAACTCTTCGCGCTGCCCTGCGGCCCAGACAGCACCCCAACGGGGTAGGGTCCCCTCGCACGTAGCGCCGCAAGCAGGAAACCCACTAGGAGAACCGCGTCGTCCGGGCTTCTCACGGAACTGAGAAACGGAGCGAGCAACTCCGGCAACGGCGTCGTCGTCCGCTGAGGCGTGGGGATCGGAAGCATTCCCGCGCTGCGGGTGAAACAAACGGGAGGCCGCTCAATCCCGTCGATCACGTCCCATCCGCCGTCAGTGACGCGAGCAACCCGCCCTTCCATCAGATCCAGGTAGAGCGTTCCGTCGTCCCCCTCTCCAACGCGGATGAACACGTCGCGGATCTTCCCTTCAGCCGAGGCGCGGGCGCAAAGCACCTCTATGACCTCATCGGAGGCTCTGCCGGGCGAGCCGCCGTAGCGCTGGAAGTAAGAATAGACGAGTCGGCTCTTGAACGCCGACGAATTCAGAGGCACCGCCACGCCATCGCAGGTGGCGAACGCCGTCCCGTCCTTAGCAACGAACGTCTCTAGGCTCTCCAGCATCGCCACGAGGCGAGCCACGCGGGTATCACCAGGGCTTGAGCCTTTCCCTCGTTCGTTGTCGCCGCTCACGCTGCCCTCCGTTTGCGTTGGACTTCGCCCTGTGCTTCCTGAATGTAGATCGGGATTCCCCCGGCCTCAATGTCGTCGAGAAGGATGTGCTCACATCGAGCATCACCCGCTGGCGACTCGGTCCAGAAACGGCGCTCCAATCGTGGTTGGGTCTCGCCAACCCAAACGTCAAATGCGATCAGTCCCTCATGAGATGGAGGCGGATCGGTGTTGCAGGTTGTGCGGAACGTATGCTCGTAGCCGTAGAAGCCGCTCCGATCTTGCGCCCACGCGATGAACGGCTGGGGAGCCGTCCCCAGGTGCCTGAAAAGCTTGTCAAAGGCCCTCCAGATTTGCTTCAGGTTTTCGATTGTCTGTGTCGGTCTCTTCATGTCACTCTCCAAAAAAGAACGGGACGGAAGACCCGTCCCGTATGTCAGCGTCCACGGTCGATTTCGCTATTCCGCCGCTTGCATCAGCCCGCCCAAGTAGCAGGCGAGCCTCCCAGGTTCACAGACCGTCGCGCCGTCGCCAATCGCAGAGGCGATCTGGTACGGGCTGGTAAGGATTTCGGGAGTCAGCAGAACACTCCGAGTCTTTCCAGCCCTTCGCGTGGTCAGCTCAAACGCCGTCTCCGTGCTCGGAGCGGCCGTAGGATCGCCTGGAAAGAAGCCTCGTTGGACTTTGATGGTTCGCTTCTTGACGCCCAAGACCTCGAAGTCGGCCAACCTGAGACCGCGCTGGTAGGTGCCGTCCTCCTCACACCACACGTCGGGTTTCGCTTCCGCAGCCCAGTCCCAACCCGCCTCTGATGCCTTCTCCGCCGCATCCAAAAGCAGATGGCCATCTCTGCGGGCGTCGAATCGGGCATCCGGCCCCAACTCTTTGCGCCACGCCTCTGGGTTGTTTCGGTCCTCGCTGCTCAAATCAAACAGCAGGGTGGCTCCGTTGCTCAATCGAGCTTCCATCGAATGCCGCCAGCCGTCGCGGGTGTACGTTTTCGACAATTCCCTCAGAACGAAGTTTGAGACCTCGATCCCGTTAGAAACGACTCGGCCATCTTTGGTGTAAAACAAATTCATCTCTTTCTGTTCTCCTTTGGTTAGGCAGCCTTCCGTGGCTGCATCCTCTCGGCCAAAAATGATTCAAGGCCCGCCTGGGGATACCTGATCGCCGCGCGGGACAGCCTCACATACGGAGGCTGCGGCAAGCTCGGCTGCCCCCGCAGCTTCCGAAGAAGGGCGCGGCTGCACGCCAAGAATCTAGCGGCTTCGCGCTCAGTCAAGAGGGCCTTGTCGGTTGTTGCAGTTTCCATCGGATCTCCTTGCGCCTGGTCCCATCTTCTGGCCTCAAGGTGAGAGATTTCGCGTTTTCGGTTTTCTTTACGCGCTAAAGTGCTACCACTTTGTCTGGAACCATATATGGCTCAATGGGTTGAGATAAAACGAAAAAACGCTTGGGCGGACGTGATAGCGAGTAACTGGGGTGAAGGCTGGAGGTTCCTGGGGGATCGCGAACCTACTAAGTTGACTCGCACAACGGAGGGTCAGAGTCGGCAGGCCGCGAGTCTAGCCGATCTTCTTCTTCCCGCCCGCTACGATCTGGAGGCCGCTCCAGGTCTGGGCAACCTGTGCCTCTAGGATGTCCTGTCGAGCCTGCACCCACGCCGCGTAGTGGCGCTCCGTGATTTTCACGCTGGAGTGTCCCAGGAGCACCGCGACGTTTTCGAGCGGTACGCCCTTCTTGAGTAACTCCACTGCGAACGTGTGGCGGAAGCGATGCGGGTGCGCCTTGCTGATCTGAGCGGCGCGGAACACGCGATTGAGCTTCCTTCGCCAGAGGTCCGCTACCGTCTCCAGGCGAATCGACGTGGGTCCAACGAACAGATACTTGCCGTGCTTCAGGCGAACCCGGCTCAAGCGCTCGACTAGGTGGGGTGGGAGCGGGATGTAGACGTGGGTGCCGGTCTTCTGGGTATAGAGGAACAGTCGGGAATTCTCGATTCGATCTGCCGTCAGAAGGGAGGCATCTCCAATTCGGAGGCCAGAGTGACGAAGCAACAGAATGAACGTAATCAACTCATCGTTGGTCGCGTGCAACTCGTCCGTGTGGCCAATCTCCAAATCGACCTGTTCGGCTGCGGCAAGGATGCGCTGCATTTGATCTTCGCTGAAGGGTTCCTTCGGAACTTCCTTGATCTTGGTTGGGGCACGAACGAGTTTCGCGGGATTGTCTGCCATCCAATGCCCCTCTACGCAGAATCGGCAGAACGCCCGCAGCCGTTCGAGCTTCTTCATCGCTGTGCGCGGCCCGAGAGGCTTGCGGGCAATGCGCTTGCGTTCCGGGTCAGCCTCGGAGCCTGTAAACCAAGTCTCGCGGAACTCGCGGAGCGCTTCAAGGTCAAGCTCCTTGAGGTAGCGAAAGCCCTTGCGGGCCGTGAACTCTTCCAGGTCGCGGAGTAGGAGCTTATACTTTCGAAGTGTGCAGTCCGCAATGCGGCGTCCGCGCTCGGCATCCTGGAGAAACTTCGCGCTGGCCTCGCCGATGGTCATGGGTTCCGGTGTGGTGACGGCTTGAGACTCTACGGGGGCGTCCCAGGACTCCCGCGCCTCAGCCTCCGTCACCCGGCGCTGTGCCTCGTTCCAATCGCGGGTCTTGACCGCCTTGCGAAGATACTGCCCGCCGCACATGCCCTCGACGTGGATGGGGCACTTGCAGCGGCGGTACGCTCGGTCGGATCGGTCGCGCGGAAACGTCCCGTCACGGTCCTCAACGCACTGCTTTTCGTGCAAGCGAAAGATGGTTAGCATGAGCTTTCCCGAGTCCTACATCCACAATCGAACCACGACTCAATGACAACTGAAGATGTAGTGGAAAGTCAAGTGATTGATTCTCAATGAGAAAAGCATGGCGGTGAGGGTGGGATTCGAACCCACGGAGGAGTCACCCCCTCAACGGTTTTCGAGACCGCCCGATTCAACCACTCTCGCACCTCACCGGCTTGAATACGGGTCTGCTCCCAGTATACAGAAGGGCTCGCGGCGCGCGCTGAAATGGCGACGCCCACTACGCGAATCTCCGTCTCACCGCCACCCGCTGCGAGCCGCCGGGCGGAACCACGACTCTGTCGCCTGCTGCGGGCCGCGAGCCGGAGCCACGACTCTGCCGCCTGCTGCGAGCCGCCGGGCGGAACCACGACTCTGCCGTCCGATGCCAGCCGCCGGGCGGAACCGCCTCGCCTTACTCCCGCGAGCGCCGCGCTGTGAAATAATGCGAGTCGTGGTGCGGAGACTCGTGGAAGGCCGGCTGCGGTGGGCGCTCATCCTGTGGATGTTCGTGATGAGCGCAATCGCGTTTCTGGATCGCGTCAATATCTCGATTGCCGGTCAGGCGCTGGCGCGGGAGTACAAGCTCTCGAACGTGCAACTGGGCTGGGTGTTCAGCTCGTTCGTTCTGGGCTACGCGCTGTTTCAGGCTCCCGGCGGGCGATTGGCCGACCGCTTCGGACCACGGCGGGTCATTGCGCTGGGCGTGGTGTGGTGGGGCCTGTTTACCACGCTGACCGCGCTGGTCCCGGCCGGGTTGGCGCTGGCCCTGCCACTGCTAATGGCGGTGCGATTCGTGCTCGGCAACGGCGAGGCGGTGGTGTATCCGGCATCGAACCGGTTGGTGGCCGGTTGGATTCCTACGGCGGAGAGGGGTGTCGCCAATGGACTGATCTTCGCGGGCGTGGGAGCCGGCGCCGGCATCACTCCTCCGCTCATCACCTACATCCTGGTGCACTGGGGCTGGCGTTGGTCGTTCTATGCCAGCGCGATCATCGGCCTCGCGGCAGGGGCGATCTGGTATCTCATTGCGCGCGACTCCCCGCGGGAGCACCCCTGGATCGGAAAGCGCGAACTGGCGCATATCGAGGACGGACTCCCCGCGGCCGTCGGGCCGGCGAGCGGACGCTCGGCCCCGCCCTGGAGGCGTATTGTCTCCAACAGGAACGTGCGGGTTGTCACCCTGGCCTATTTCACGTTCGGCTATGCCTCTTACATCTTCTTTACGTGGTTCTTTACTTACCTGAACAAAGTCCGTGGGTTGGATCTCAAGGCCAGCGCGATTTACTCGACCATCCCGTTCCTGGCCATGGCGGTCTGCTCGCCGCTGGGCGGATGGGTGGCCGACGTCCTGGTCAAGCGCTACGGGAGGCGCGTGGGACGCTGTGGAGTGGCCGTGTTCGGGATGGCGCTGGCCGCGGTCTTCCTGGCGCTGGCGACCCAGGTGAAGAGCGCGCAACTGGCCAGCGTGGCGCTGGCGGGCGGCGCAGGCGCGCTATATCTCTCGCAGAGCGCGTACTGGGCGGTCACGGCGGACATCGCCGGTCCCTGGGCGGGGTTCACCTCGGGCCTCATGAACATGGGGGGACAGATCGGCGGGACGGTAACCGCCTCGCTGACGCCGTGGATTGCCGAGCACTACGGCTGGAGTGCGTCGTTCCTGGTAGCGGCGGCGCTGGCGGCGGCCGGGTCGGCGGCCTGGCTGCTGGTGGATCCCGACGGTCGTGTTTGACATTCTCACGGCCTGCTGATGGTGGGGGGCCGTGACAGCGCAGCAGACCGCCTGCAGCGGAGACAGCCGGAAGGGGACGGCAACCTGGCGCCGCCGGGCGTATCCCGCGGCCGAGGCCAGCGCGGGGCCCGAACGGTCCACGGCGTGACCGGCGCGGAGGGGGGAGGCCGCTAGCGAGAGCGCCGCGTCGGTCCCGGGCCCAGCCACGCCGCAATCGCTGTGCGGTCCAGGATCGCCGAGCGCCCGCTGCGCCCCAAGGCCAGTTCCAGCGCGTTCGCGCGCATGCCCCGAGCCGTACACCACGAGATCAGGAGGACGACCTGGCCGGTCCTTTCGGCGGAGGTTTGACCCGCCTGCGGGCATCCGCCGCCAGCGCTCCCAGGAGAGTGAAGGTGAGGGCCGCCAGCGCCGGCTTCTGCAGCGGATAATCCACCAGTGCGTGCGCGAAGACCGCGGCCACGCCGATGCCCCAGCGGCGGCGTGCGGACCACAGGACCGCGGCCGAGGCGAGCGCGGCTGCCGCAGCCAGAAACGGCAGGCCTCCTTCGGCCGCCCACTCCGCCCAGTCGCAGTGGGCGTGATTGGCGAAGAGGCCCAGATCGAACGTGGCGTAGGCGGGATAGGCGGTGGGCCAGGTGCCCAGGCCGAACCCCATCCAGGGCCGCTCGCGGAACATGGCGAGGGAGGATGCGACCAGCTCGCGGCGCATCGCCAGCGGGTCGGTTTGAAATCGGGACCAAAGAAAGCCCGGGCCGGCGATGGCTACCAGGATCGCTGTCGCCGCGCCCAGTTTCCACACCGCGCCGAGAGCACGGCCGCGGGCGTCGAGAGCCAGTATTGCCAGCGTCTCGATACAAATCAGAACCGTGCCCGCTCTCGATCCGCTGGCCACTACCGAGGCAGCCATCAGCCCCGCTGCGGCCGACCAGGCCAGAGCCTTGCGGGGACGCGCCAGGGCTTTCAGCAGTGCCAGCGGGACCACCAGCTCCATGAATGCGGCGTAGTTGTTGCGATAGACGAACGGCCCCAGGACCAGGTCTTTGTAGGAGGTCGGAAAGAGCCAGAAGATGCGGCCGCCCGAAGTGAACAGTTGGACCAGGGACAGCGCAGCGATCGCGGTGCCGAACCACAGCAGGGCATCGAGGAAGCGGCCGAGCCGGACCGGGTCGCCGAAAAGCTGGAGGGCGAGCACGAAGACGGTGAGATGCGCCGCCCACACCAGCGCGGCACTCCAGGTTTCGAAGCGGTAGACGCTGGTGCCGGCAGCCAGCTGGACCAGCGGCCAGGCGGCCATCGCCAACAGTGCCGCCGCAAGCGGACTCAAGCGGAGAGCGCACGGCCGCGCGACCAGGCTCGCAGCCCACACCGCTCCCAGCGCGAACAGGCCGGCGTCGAAGATGGCGACCGGCCAGCGGGGCGGGGCGGAGATCGTCAGGATCCCGAGCGCCAGCAGCGCGGCCAGGGCCGCCGTCGAGAAACGAGCCAGGCGCGGTTGGGCCGGATCTAGTAGGCTCCGCTGCGTGCCAGCACCGCTTTGACAGTGCGCGCCAGGATGTATGCATCCAGCCATAGCGACCAGTTACGGATGTAGTAGGTGTCGAGCTTCTCCTGCACGGCCAGGTCTCCGTCGCTGCGCGCCTCCACCTGCCACAGGCCGGTGAGTCCGGGCGGGGCCTGCCCGCGCAGGCGGCGGAAGTCGGCGCCGAACTGGTCGAGGTGGTAGAAGGGGAAGGGCCGCGGGCCGACCAGGCTCATCTCGCCCCGCAGAACGTTCCACAACTGCGGCAGCTCATCCAGGCTGGTGCGGCGCAGCAGACGGCCCACCACCGGGAGCACGCGAGGATCGTTCTTCAGCTTGAAATGCCGGCGCCACTCTTCACGCGCTGCCGGGTTGCGGTCCAGGTGTTCTCGGAGCAGGGCGTCCGCATCGAGGTACATGGTGCGGAGCTTGTGAACGCGGATCGTCGATCCGCCCTCGCCTTCCCGCTCCTGCGCGTAGAACGCGGGTCCCGGATTGACGCGCTTGATCAGGAGCGCCGCCAGCGCCACCAGAGGGGCCGCCACCAGGCCGAACAGCGCGCACAGCGCCAGATCGAGCCCGCGTTTGAGCCGCCGGTTGAGCGGCACCAGCAGGTTCTGGCGCAGCTCCAGGCCCAGCACGCCACCCAGGTCGCGCGCCGTCACCCACAGGCTGGCCATCCCCAGCAGGTCGGGAACGATGATGACGTGGGGGAACGCGGCCGCCCGCCGCTCCAGGACCTCGATCAACTGCTTGGCCGAAAGCGACGGCATGGCGACTAGCGCATGCCGTATCCCGTAGGCGCGCCCGATCGCGGGCGCATCGGACAGGCCCCCGGCGATCTCGACGCCGGCGCAATCGGCGCGCTGGCGGTGCTCCCCGTCGTCCAGGCAGGCGACGGGTTTCAGGCCCAGGCCGGGCTGGTTTTTGAGGGTCCCGATGACCAGTTGAGCGGCCCGTCCCGCGCCGAAAATCAGGATCGGCACACCCCACCAAGGCCGCCGGGCGAACAGGCTGCGCGCCGCGGCCCGGGCCAGCGGGACCAGCGCCGTCGAAAGCAACCACTTCGCCACAAAAATGCCGCGCGAGAACGCGCCCACGTCTTTGTGGAGGAATATGGTGCCCGCCAGCGCCAGGAAAACGATGGCGTTGGCAGCGGTCAGACGCCTCAACTCCTCGACTGGGCTGAGCCCCACGCCCGGGTACAAGCCCAGGACGGCGTATGTGATGAGGAACAGAGGCGCCGTGGACCACATCCCGTAGAAGGCGCCCGCTGCCGGGTTAGCCAGCCGCCAGAGCGTGGTGGCGAGAGCGGCCGCCGCCAACAGGCCGGCCGCGTCCGCGCCAGCCACCACGAGGCCGGTCGCAATCGGATGGGCGCGGGTCTCGACACGAGCCTGCCCGCGAATTCGCGTACCACACAGATCGAGTGTTGGATTCATCGGAATTTCCGCCAGCCGCACAGTTGTGTGAGGAACAGGACCAGGAAGCGGGGATTGTGTTTCAGATACCGGCGTGCCAGGCGCCGCGGCTCGCTCGCGAGCCGGAACAGCCATTCCAGACCTGCACGCATCATCCAGCGCGGCGCCTGGCGCTTGGTGCCCGCCAGAAAGTCGAAGGCCGCGCCGACGCCGAGCATCACGGCTTCCACCCGCCCCCGGTGCGCCGCCATCCAGCGTTCCTGCTTGGGAGTGCTCAGCCCGACGAACAGGATGCGGGCGCCGGAATCGTTGATGAGCGTAGTTGCGGCAAGGTCCTCTTCGGGGCTCAGCGCGCGGAACGGAGGAGCCCACGCGTAGGCGACCCGGAGGCTGGGGTAGCGGCTCCGGACGGCGCCGAGGAGCTTCTCGAGGATTGCATCCGTCGCGCCGTAGAAGCCGACCGGAATCCCCTCACGCGCGGCCGCCTCGAGCAGGTGCGGAGTCAAGTCCGGCCCGTATACCCGCGCGGCGGTCCGTATGCCCAGCAGACGCAGGCCCCACACCAGCGGCATCCCGTCGGGCGTGACCAGGTCGGCGGCGTTCATGATGGCGCGAAAGGCGGGCGAATCGTAGGCCTCCATTACGTTGTTCACGGTGGCGACGGCTACGTACCGCGATTCGCCCGCGCGCGCCCAGGCCAGCACCTGCGACGACGCGGCCGGATACGAAGTGGCGTCGGCGCGCATTCCCAGAATGGATCGGGACTCGACAGCGCAGGATGGATTCATGGTTTCAGCTCCGGGTGGACCGGGCCCGCTCGTAGATTTCGATCAGGGCCTGGTAGTTTAACGCGGCCGTGTAGCGGCCTTCGAATTCGGCGCGCGCCTCGCGCCGCATGCGGCCCAGTTCGGCCGGGTGCGTGGCGGCCCACGCGATCGTGGCCGCCAGATCGCCCGCGTCTCCTGGGCGGAAGAGCAATCCCGTGCGGCCGTCCTCGATCACCTCCGCCATCGCCCCCAGGCGCGAGGCGATCACCGGCAACCCGCAGGCAAAGGCTTCCAGAATGGCCATGGGCAGTCCCTCGTACCAAAGCGACGGGAAAACCAGGAAGGACGCCTCCCGCATGAGCCCGAGGACATCCTCCCGGGTGCGCCGGCCCAGCAACTCGATACCGGGAACGCCGGTGAGGGTCCCGACCAGCGGCCCGTCGCCCGCGGCCTTGAGGGGCAGGGCGCCGTCGAGGAGCCTCCAGGCCGCGGCTAGGGTTTCCAGGCCTTTCTCCTCCGACATGCGGCCGGCGAACAGAGCGTATCCGCCGCTTCCGGCTCCCGGGCCCGGGTCCGGCCAGACAAAGTTGGGCTTGACCACGATCTTGTCGGGGGGCAAGCCTCCTTCGACGAAACGGGTCCGCGCGAACCGGGTCAGCGCTACGTAGACGTCCACGGCGCGGTTCCACGTACCGGCCGCCCGGTGGACGGCGGTCATCCCGGCCACGGCAGCCGTCGCGGCACGGCTCGCTCGGTAACATCCGTGCAGGATTCCGGGCCAGGCCACCCTGCGGCCGACGCAGGATTCGCACGGACCGCTGCCGCGCTCGAGCAGCGCACCGGGGCATAGAAGACGGTAGTTGTGAAGGGTCTGGATTACGGCAGCGCCTTCCTCCCTGGCGGCCTCGTAGCAGGCCGGCGAGAGCAGCGGAAAGGTGTTGTGGAAGTGGACCACCTCGGGCCGATGCGCGGCTACGAGCGACCGGAGCCGGCGGCCGGAAGCCCGGTTCCATACCGCCCTGGCGGCAATTCGGAGGCGGCTCATCTTGAGGGCGCGGCGGTTGTCGACCGAATACCGAAGCACGGCGTGGCCCCGGTCTTCGAGCAGGTGCGCCTCAGAGCGAAATACCTGGTCCTCTCCGCCGGGTTCGAGATAGTAGTTGTGAGCGGTCAGTATCCGCATGTTGCCAAACGCCCCTGCGTTGCCGGAGTTCCGGTGTTCAGACGGCCTGTCTAGAGCGCGATTTCGCCCGGATCTGTCCGGGAGCGGCGCAACCAACACCCGGTGTAAACGCGATGGGTTGAGGAGCTTCCTGGAAGTGCGAGGCGCCGAATCGGCCGAGCGCCCCCAGCACCGGATCGGGAGGCATCGGCCCCCGCCAGAGCGCGAACCGGGCGGCCCGGCGAAGGCGGGTCACGCCCGCAATCGCAGCCACCATCTCGAGGCCGCTTCGAGACGGTGCAGGGCCGGAGACGGTCCCGCTCGAGCCGGTGGTCATGGTTCAACCGCTTCCATCGCTTTCATGCCGGCCGGGACGGCAGAGGCGGCCGACATCGGTCTCTGGCAATCCCATGTGCGGGCGCGTTGGATGGCGACGGCGGAGCCGGTTGCGGCTCCGACCAGTACCCCCAGCGGTGCCATGGCGAAGATGTATGCCATAGGGTTGTCGGTGATCATCATGAGGCACATCCCGACCGCGGCCAGGAAGGCCGCAAACTGAAGCGGGGCGTCCGCCCGGCTCGCCCTCTCGCTGAGCCTGGCCTGCGCCCAGAGATGCCGCAAGAGCCTGAACCAGGCGAGAAGCCAAAGGCTGAGCCCGGCGACCCCGTAGTCGTGCAGCACGCGCAGGTAGTCGTTGTGGGGATGGCCGATACTGCGAAAGCGGCTCTCTACCAGATGTTGCGCTGAACCCGCGCCTTGGCCGACCCAGGGCGAGTCGAGGAAAGAGTCGTACGTGACTCGCCAGAGACTGGCCCGTCCCGAAACGTTGATCCCGGTGCCACCCATGTGCAACTTGACGTCACCCGAAAGGAAGTGCTCACGCAGCGGATCGATGTTGTTGAACATCCACCAGAAGCTGGCCAGGGCAAGACCCAGCGAGAGCAAACCCCACAGCCAGCCCCTGACGGTTGCCGACATGCGCGCCAGCGTCAGAATCACCAGGCCCGCCACCAGGGCCGATCGCGACAGACTCGCGCCAATCTCCACCACCAGCGCCGCGGTCATCACAAACGCCCAGCGCTTTCCGAAGCGCCACTTCGACGCGTACCAGGCGACCCCGAACAGGGCCGCAATCCCGAAACTGCGGGGGCCGATCGTCTCTGCCGACCCAAAACCGTCGGTCCACAAACACCAGGCGTAGGCGGCGGCGGCGATCCAGATCCCGTAGGGGAAGAAAGACTCGATGGTGTCCTGGAGCCTCGACACCTCGGCCAGGCCGCTGGTGAGGAGGATCAGACCGATGAAGCCGACCAGGCACAGAACGTTCTGGGCGCCGCTGACGGTGGGTGCGTACCAGAGCATACTGGTCGAGGCCCAGATCGCCACCGCGATGAACGGCCAACTCACCTGGAGGCCGGTTCTGGAGACTCGGCCGGAACCGAGCGCCAACCCCAGTGAAGCGATGGCGTAAAAAATGGTGAGCAAGCCCTGGCCGGAAAGACGCGCGGTCAGGCTGAGGCGGCCGAGCAGGTCAACCGACCCCAGCATGAGTAGAGCCACTGCGACGAATCGTCGTGCCATATAGCCTCGAGCCGGAGGCGCGCTACGACGCGCTCCAGCCGTTCAGTTTCAGTTGCCGCTGGATCCAGGAGTCCGGCAGCAGGAACCCGTACGCCAGTTTCGCCAACTGGAGGAGGGCCATGCGCGTCCGGCCTTGCCGGGCCAGCCGGCCCACGCTCTCCAGTCCCGCTGCGCAAAGTCGCAGCCGCCCTCGGTCGAGAATGCGGCCCGAGCGCATATAGGCCGCGATCATCTCGTGCTTGTACACGTGGGTGGGGACATAGCCCTGGCAGGGCTCGAAAGCCAGGAACTTGCGGGTCATGGCGATCTCGGTCTCGATGATCGCCCGATAGGCGCCGCCGCAGGCGGAGAGCTGCGCCGGGTGGCGCCGGTAAAGCCCCAGTTCGCGATCCAGAGAGTAACCTGCCGCCCCCAATACTCCGCACATGTAGTCGAGATAGAGGTCCGGACCCAGCCGGAACAGCGCTTGGGGAATCGGGAACACGCGTTCCGCAAGATCGCGCCGCAGGGACACCGCCGAGGTCGTAAAGGTCAGAGTCTTCTCCAGGTGGGCGTACCGGTCACCTTCCAGCCAGCGCGAGCCGCGGAACGCCGGAACGCTCATCGGGAGTGGCCGCAGCGCCTGGTCGGTACAGCGCATCCTGTGCCGCACCCAGCCGGCCTCCGGTAGCGAGGAAAAGAGTTCCACCACGCGGGCAACCTTGCGCGGCCCCCACACGTCGTCGGAATCGAGCAGGCAGACGATCTCTCCCGTGCTGGCCGCAAAGGCCGTATTGAACGCCGCCCCTGGTCCCTGGTTTGGTTGTTGCAGCAGCCTGACCCGGCTGTCCCGGGCCGCGTACCGCTCCGCCACCCGGCAGGAATCGTCGGTCGAGCCATCGTCGCAGACCACGACTTCGTGGACCGGGTAGGACTGCGCAAGGGCGCTCTCGATGGCCGCGCCGAGATAGCGCCCATAGTTGAAGTTGTCGATCAGTGCCGAAACCGCCGGACCGCGTGTCGGTGGATGGCTCATGCCTCCGCCTTCCCCGCGGGGCCGAACCGCCGGCAGAGCAGGAAGCGGATCGGGGTGGAGATCGCCGGCGTCAAAACCATTTGGGTGGGCCGACGGTTTTTCAGGCGCGTGGACCGGGACTCGTGCGCCAAGTTCGCCGGCAACGACCGGGTATTTCCATCCAACCTAGCGGTGGCGGGCCGGATCCGGCCCCCGACTTCCGTCATGGCGGCCCCCATGCTAGCCCTTCGACTCGGAATCGTGATCGTGATAATACTTTCCGTAGTAGCCGTAGTAGTGGTAGGTGTCGGCCATGTTTTTCTGGATCTGGTTGAGCACTACGCCGACGATGTTGGCGCGCAGGCGCTGGAGCGATGCCAGAACGGAGCTGACCGCTTTGCGCTCGGTTTCGCCGGCGCGCGCGACCACGATGACGCCGTCGACGATGGTGGCGATCTCGAGCGGCTCGGCGAAGCCCAGCGTGGGCGGCGCGTCTACGATCACCAGGTCGTAGGATTGAACCGCCTCGTCGAGTAGGTGCACCAGCCCCTTGCCGATCAGATCGGTGGCGCGGCGGGAGGGCGCGCCGGCCGGCAGGATGGAAAGCTCGGGAATGCCCTCCGCGGTGGTTATCGCGGTGCGCCAGTCCGCATCCTCCAGCAATACGCTCGCCAGGCCGCCGGAGTTCGGAATCTGGAATCGCTTATGCAGCGAGGGGCGGCGGAGATCGGCGTCGATCAGCAGTGTCTTGCGCCCCTGGCGGGCGTGGGCCAGCGCCAGGTTGGCCGCCACCGTCGACTTTCCTTCGGCCGGAGAGGCACTGGTGACAAGCAGCGAGTGCAGGTTGCGCTCGAAATCGGCCAGCAGGATCGAATTGCGCAGGCTGCGGATGGCATCTTCGTAACCGTGACGGGTGTGCTCGCTGGCGGACTGCGAGGCCAGCACCAGCTCCTGATGCCCGTTCCCGCCCTCGCCCCCGGCAATCAGGGCCAGACGCCCGCGCCAGGACTTCACAGTGGGCAAATTGCCGATGACCTCGGCTTTCAATGTGCGCGCCACCTGCTCGGGATCGCGGATGGTGGTGTCCAGCACATCGGTGAGAACCGCCACGCCGATCGCGAGCAGGCTCGAAAAGACGAAGGCCAGAGCGACGTTCAGCGGGATGATCGGCGAGACCGGCTTGACGGACGGCCCGGGCCGGGTCCGCGATGCGGATGGCGCTGTTCTGAAAGCCGGCGTTGATGCCGGCTTCCTTGATCTTCCGGACCAGCTCCTCGTAGAGCTTCTTGTCGGCTTCGGCCTCGCGCTTGAGAGACTGGTACTCGAAGGAACGGGCGTTGAGGCGGTCGAATTCGGCCTTGGTCTCGGCCACCGCGTTTTCGAGCATTCGTTCCCGGGCGACGGCCTGCCTGTATTCCACCTCGACTCGCGCGCATGATGTTCTGGCGCGCGCTGTCGAGCAAGCGGCGCGCTTCGGCCAGTTGAGCCGCGGCCTTGCGGTACTCGGGGTGGTTGGGCCCGTAGTGTTCGCCCACGTCGGCGAAACGGACTTGCGCCTCGTCCACGCGCTCCGTCATCCTCTTCAGTGCTTCGCCCTGGGCGGAAACCTGGGCCGCCTCGAGGCTGCCGCCGCGCACCGAATTCTCCGCGGCCTCCTTGCGGACGCGGTCGGCCTGCGCGCTGGTGTACTCGGTGTTGAGCTGCAGCAGGCGGGCCGAGAGGATGCTGGTCTTCTCCTCGGGATTGATGACGTTCAGCTCGCGTTCGAACTGGGCCAGCGCCGCGCTGGACTGCTCCATCTTGGCCTTCAGCTCCTCGAGTTGCTTCTCCATGAAGGCCGAGAGGCTGGCCGAGGAGCGGTAGCGGATGCTGTAGGTGTGGTCGATGTAGGATTGCGCGATGGCGTTGGAGACGTCCGCCGCCAGGTGCGGATCGGTGGAGCGGTAGCTGATGAGCAGGAGGTAGGTGTTCGGGGGGCGCGTGACCTTCAACTTCCTGAGGCGGACGGGCGCTTCCGCCGCGTCGGCCGGCTTCACGTCGTCCGGCATGCTGGCATCGCCGTTCTCAAGCAGCTTGAAACGGTCGGCCACCGGGCGCAGCACCGAGTCGGACTGGATCAGCTTCACCTGGGTGGCCAGAAACTGGTCGGCGTCATTGGTGCCGCCCTGCATCGCCTCCTCTCCCAGCACGCCGGTGGGCATGCGCCGATCGATGTCGATCGTAGCCGTCGATTCATACACCGGGGTAATGCGCGAGGAGACAACCAAAGTGCCCGCTACGCAGGCAATCACGAAGGCCAGAATCTTCCAGCGATGCCGCTTGATGATCCAGAGGTACTCAGACAACGAGATGGAGGCCGCAGCCGCCGGCTCCGGTGGAGGGCTGGAGATGCGCCAGGTTTCCACCGCGGACTGGCCCGGCCAGGAAGCCGGAGCCGGCAATTGCCGTACGACGAGTGGTTCAAGCATTTTCCTTTTCCTCGAGTGCGAACGCGATTTGAATGACTGGGGCGTACCGGCCGGCCGCCGTTAGTGCCGCCAGACGAGAACGCCGGAAGCGGTGGCGGAACCGAAGCCAAGAATTCGGTCGAGGGCAGTTATGCCGGCTCGACGCCCTGAGTTGTCGGGAATGTAGAAGACATCGTTGGCGAGCAGCGGAACGTCCGGCGACTTGCGCTCCATGATCTTGCGCAGCGCGATCGGGATCTCGTGTTTCGAAACCGAATCGGCGTCCCGGCGGTAGATGTAGGCGGTGCTCGTGGAAAAGGGAGTCAAGCCTTCGGCCATCGCCAGGATCTTGAGTACGCTTGTTTCCGCCCCGTCCTGAAGCGCATAGGCGCCCGGCTTCTTCACGTTGCCCACCACGAACACCTTGCCCGCCTCCGGAACGCGGATCTCTTCACCGCCGGTCAGACGGAGGTTCAGTTCGGGATCGGCTGCATCGATGAGTCCCTTGACCGGGATCCGCTGCACCAGGGTGGTCGGGGAGCCGGCCGCATCCGGCTGCGGGCAGCTGACCAGGATTTCGGGTCCGGCATCGGGGCTGAGGCCGCCCGCGCGGGTCAGGGCGTCGAGCAGAGTCACCACTCCCACGGCCTGGAAGGTCACCGGGCTTTTGACGGCGCCGGCCACACTGATGGGGCGGCTGTGATACTCGACCACCGTGACTGTGACCAGGGGGTCCACGACCAGGCCGCCCGAGCGCAACGCCTCGGCGATCGCCGTTTCCACCTCGCCCGGCAGCAGGCCCTGCACCTTGATGCGGCGGTCGGTCATGGGCAACCGCAGCATCCCGTCGGCCCCCACGCGCACGGTGCGCGTGAACTCCGGAGCGTCGTAGACGCTGACCGCGAGCAGGTCGTCCGGGCCGATTCTCTGGGCCGGCAGGTTGGGGGCCGAAAGGTCGTTCACGGTTCCGTGCGTCTGGGCGGCCGCGACTCCGCATGCGAACAGGAGCAAGAAGAAGCGAATCATAGGTTGGGTTCCTTACCCGTCTGGATTCCGTCGAGCGTCATTTCGGGATGGTTCGGCCAGGCTGCGAAAGCTCCGCTCGAGGTCGCCCAGCCGCTCTCCGAGCCCCGCCAACAGAGCGTCGAGTGTTCCTTCGCGGCCGGTCTCGGCCTCGATATTTCGCAGGATGGCAACCCGCGCGAAGTCCGAGATGCTGGGAGAGCCCTTGCGCTCGCAAACTGCAGCCAACCGGCCATACTCATCTTCCGTGAGCCGGAAATTCACCAATCGATTGCGAGGCTTCAGCCCGGGCATATCGGCAGTCTGGGGCGGAGCGGAGCCGCGCGTTGGCGGCACCGCCGCCGGGCATAGCTCACGCTCCTTCAGTCCCGAAGTCCTTTGGAAAAACGCGCCGCTGGCAACACGCCATCCGCTTGCGGTTCCTGTGAACCTTCCCGGCCTCCTACTGGCGCCGGTTGCTGTTGGCGTTGTACTACAGCCAGCGTACAGCCAGTAAATCGTCGCCAGCTTCTAGATCTTTAGGGTTGCTCCCGGAGAAAGACGCCTGCGCTCCCCGGAAACCGTTGTGGGTTCGATTCTTAATCCGTCGGCGTCATCCAGAAAACGTCGAAGCCACACCCCGGCCGGGTCGCGTCGAGGGCACCTCCGGGCGCCCTCAGACGGCATCGGGAGCCGCCTCCGGCGAAGCCAGACGGTCTTCGAGCCGGGGACGTCCGCGTCAGGGTGCAGTGCGCCGCACGCCGCCCGGCCGCTGAATCCTTAGAAGAGCTTCAGTCTTTGGTCGCTCTGAAGTCCGCGGAAACGTGCCAGACAAACAGTGCGGCCACCAGCAGGCCAGGCATGACGAACGACTCGGGGGAAGGGTCGGTGAAGAGCCAGCAGATAACGCACAGAAGAGTGGCCGCCCAGATGACGAACCACTGCAGTTTGCTCGGATACCACATGAGGACACTCCGGTCGGGCTTATGCCGACGAAAACCGTCATGCTAGCACGATGCCGCGCACTGGCCACTGAAAGATCCTTCACGTCGCCGTGGCGAGCCCCCAGGCCGCGTTCAACCCCTCGCCGGCCTATCGCGGCTGGGAATGGGCTGCTACAGGGGGACCCGCGCTGGCCAGGGGGTCTGCCCCAGCGGCTTCCAGGCGCACCGTCTCCCCGCTGGTCGAGCTGAGCCTCGGACCGGGTAGCAGGATCCCGGCCAGGTTGAGCGGGTCGGCGGCCGAAACCTCCAGCCCGTCGGCGGGACCGCCCTGGCGCCTCAACGCCCGCAGCAGATCGAGCGCCTCGGGTAGCGCGAACTGCTCCCCCACGAAGGCGCCGGCGAAGCGGCCCCCGCGGATCTCCCCGCGCGCCTCCATACGGCGCAGCGCCGCCAGCAGTTCGCGCCACGGCGGCGCCAGCGTCTCCCGCGCCACCAGTTCCCGCAGCAAGACGCCCCAGCGGCGCAGCAACTGGCGGGCGAACGCTTCGGCTGCCGCCTCGGAAGCGGGACCTGGACCGGGCACCGGCGGCCGCAGCAGAGCCCAGCGTCCGGCGGCGTGCCGCGGCCGCGCCTTTCGTCCTCGCCCCTGCCCGCGGCGCCGCTTCGGATCGACCAGGGAACGCAGGTTCTCGAAACCGTCCGCGGTCACCAGTCCCGCCGCCACCAGTTCCCACAGCGCGTCTTCCGCCTCGCTCGCCAGGCGTCCGGTGGCGCGTTGCAGGTCGGTGAAGAACGACGCTCCGCGCCGCTCGAGCTGCTCCATCACCTCGCGAGCCGCGGGCGAGAGGCTGGCCTCTTTTTGGGCGGCGTCGGGCGGCGGCCGGAATGCCACCAGCGTCTCCACGTCCTCGCGCAGGAAGAGGCTGAGCGGCGCGGCACGGGTGGGCCGGACGCGATGCCCGCCGCCCGGCTCCTCGAAGGCGGGATGCGAGGAGAGGCGTCCCCACATCACCTCGCCGGCCAGGCACAGGCGGTCCAGAAACTCCGGGTCGTAGCGGGCGATGCGGCGCGGCAGCACCGTGGATTCCCAGGCTCCCGCCGGGACCTCGTATCCCTGCAACTGGCGGATGACGGCCAGCGTGCCATCGACGCCATGCATCTGGGAGCCGCGCGGCAGGTGTTGCCAGCGCGCCAGGAAGCGCACGAAATCGGCCGTGGTCGCGGGCTCGATCTCGCCGCGCAGCCGGCCCAGCGTGAGGCGATGGATGCGCGCCAGCAGGCGCCGGTTCGCCCATTCCGGCTCGCCTGTCCGTTCCGCCGTGAACTGGCCGCGCAGAATCTGCCCTTCGGCCTCCAGTCGCGCCAGGCCGCTCTCCACCAGCCAGTCCGGCAGCGCCAGCCGCGCGGCGAGAGCGGAGGCTTTCGACCGGTCCAGTGGATTCGAGCCAGCCGCGCAGAATCTCCGCCGCGGCGCTTTCTTCGGACACCTCGTAAGCCCGGCGCGCCAGATCGAGCCGCTCGGCGGCCACCCAGAACGCGCGGCCGTCCACGGGTAGGATGCCGGCGCGCCGCGTGCACGCCAGTTCCTCGAACAACGCGGTCCACTCGGCGACCGGCGCGAGCACCACCAGCGTCAGCAGGGCGTCGTGCAGCTCGTCGGCGTCGCGCACCAGCGGCCAGGCCTCGGCGGCCACCTGCGCGATGGCTTGGGGATCGAGCGCTCCGGCGCCGGCGGCAAGATCGGGCGTGAGCGTGCGGCGCAACTGCACGGCGCGGGCGCGGCGCTCTTCGAGCGGCGCATCGTCGAGGAAGGCGTACGGGTTTGCGTTCAGGATCTCGTGCGAGAACGGCGAGGGCTCGGCGGTGTCGATGGCCACGGTCTCGATGGCGCCCGCCTGAATTCCCTCCAGCACGGAGTGCAGGCCGTCCAGGTCCATGGCCTCGTGCAGGCAATTGCCGATGGTCTCTTCGACGAACGGATGGTCGGGGATTCGAATCTCGCCCACCAGGTTCTCGGCGCAGGCCGCCTGGTCCGGAAACACGGACGCCAGCAGGTCGTCCGATCGCATGCGCTGTATGGGCGGGGGCACCTTGCGCCCGCCGGAGAAGCGCAGAATGGCGAGCGCGCGGGAAACGTTCCAACGCCAGCGAGCGGTGAACATGGGGGAAGCGAGCAGGGCCTGCGTGAGCAGATGCTCCACCGTCTCCGGCCGCAGGAACTCGAAGACGACCTCGAGCGGGAACGAATGCTGCTCGGCGAGAGAAATGACGATGCCGTTGTCGGTGGCCGCGGCCTGCAATTCGAAATTGAAGGTGCGGCAGAAGCGCTTGCGCAGCGCCAGTCCCCAGGCGCGGTTGATGCGGGCGCCGAAGGGGGCGTGGAGAACGAGCTGCATGCCGCCGGCCTCGTCGAAGAATCGCTCGGCGACCACGCGGCCCGCCGATGGAAGCGCGGCTAGCGCGGCCTTCCCGGCGCGTATATAAAGGACGGCCTGGCTGGCGCCCGCACGGTCGAGGCCGCACTCCGCTGTGAGGTAGGCTTCGGCATCCTGCGGCGCGCGGCTGGCAATCTCCTCGCGCAGGCGCGAGAACTCGCGTGAGAGCTCGGCGGTGCGGCCGGGCGCCTCCCCACGCCAGAAAGGGAAGTTGGGCGGCGCACCCTGGGCGTCCTCTACACGCAGCCTTCCCGGCTCGATGCGGCGGATGCGCCACGAGCTGGTGCCCAGCAGGAAAATGTCGCCGGCCATGCTTTCGACGGCGAAATCCTCGTCCACCGTGCCCACCACCGTGCCCTCGGGCTCCAAAATCACCTGGTAGTTGGCGTTGTCCGGGATAGCGCCGCCGGACGTGATGGCCGCCAGGCGCGCGCCGCGGCGTCCGCGCAGCCGGCCGTTGATCGCGTCGTGGTGCAGCAGCGCGCCGGCACGGCCGCGCGATGTCGCGATGCCGTCGGAGAGGATTTCAACCACTCTGTCGAACGCGGCCCGTTCGAGGCGGCGATAGGGATATGCTCGCCTCACCAGGGCGAAGAGGTCGTCGTCTCCCCAGTCGTCCGTCGCCGCCGCGGCCACGATCTGCTGCGCCAGGATGTCGAGTGGCGCTTCGGGGATGGCCAGCCGGTCGAGCTCGCCCGACCGTATAGCCCGCACCAGCGCGGCGCACTCGAGCAGTTCGTCGCGCGTGGTGGCGAAGATGCGGCCTTTGGGCGTCGCGCCCATCCAATGTCCCGACCGGCCGATGCGCTGGAGCCCGACCGCGATCGAGCGCGGCGATCCGATCTGGCAGACCAGATCGACCGAGCCGATGTCGATGCCCAGCTCGAGCGAGGCCGTCGCCACCACCGCTTTCAGCTCGCCCTTCTTGAGCCGCTCCTCGGCGTTGAGCCGCAGGCGGCGGGCCAGGCTGCCGTGGTGCGGCAGCACGGCGTCCGGTCCCAAGCGCTGGCCCAGATGGTGGGAGACGCGCTCGGCCAGGCGCCGCGTATTGACGAAGACGAGCGTGGTGCGGTGCTCGCGGATCAGGTCGGCCAGGCGGTCGTAGATCTCCTCCCACATCTCGTTGCTGGCGACCGGGCCGAGCTCGTCGCGGGGCACCTCGATGGCCAAGTCCATTTCACGGCGATGGCCGATGTCGACGATCACGGCCGCCGGGCTGAGGAATTGCGCCACCTCCTCGACCGGCCTCACCGTCGCCGAAAGGCCGATGCGCTGGGGCCGCGCGCGCCCGCCGGCTTCGACCAGCGCGTCGAAGCGGGCCAGAGTGAGCGCCAGGTGCGAGCCGCGCTTGTCGTCGACCACGGCGTGAATTTCGTCCACGATCAGGGTTCGCGTCGTGCGCAACGCCTGGCGGCTCTTCTCGGCCGTCAGCAGGATGTAGAGCGACTCGGGCGTGGTGACCAGAATGTGCGGCGGCCGCTCCAGCATCTGGCGGCGCTCCCAGGCGGTGGTGTCCCCGGTGCGCAGGGCGGTGCGAATGGGCGCCAGCGCGATGCCGCGCTCTGCCGCCAGAGCTGCGATTTCGGCCAGCGGAATTTCGAGGTTCTTGCGGACGTCGTTGCTCAGCGCCTTGAGCGGCGAGACGTAGACTACTTCAACCTCGTCCGCGAGCGGGCCGTTGCGCGCGGCGCGCACCAGTCCGTCCAGGCAGATCAGAAACGCGGCCAGCGTCTTGCCGGACCCGGTGGGCGCGGAGATGAGCACGTCGCGGCCCGCGCGGATCTCAGGCCAGCCGAGCGCCTGGGGCTCGGTGGCGCGGCCGAACCGCGTTACGAACCACTCCCGCACGAGAGGGTCGAAATCGCGCAAGGGCATGGGGCTGATCCCATTGTCGCAAGGGCGGGCTCAGTTGAAATCGAGCGCCAGTTGCTGGCCGTCGGTCGCGCTGCGCCTGATCTCGCCCGGCTCGTCCCGGATCCAGGACAGCTCCCAGGAACATTCGCGCGCCAGATCGAGGTCTCGGCGGTCGCGCGCCTGGTCGCGGAGCAGTTCGTAGACGCGAGCGGCCTCTCGTAGACGCCCCGCCTTCTTGAGGAAACCGAAGGAGCGAATGGCGAGCCCCCTGGCCAGGTCCCAGTCGTTGAGAATCGCCCATTCGAGCGCGTTCTCGATCTCGGCTATGAACGCGGGTCCGGCCGGCAGGGCGGCGGCGTGCGCGCGGCGCAGGGCGTTTGCGTCCGCTGCGAGGAGGGCCGCCTGCTGCGAGCGGGCGCTCAGGCGGAACCACTCGCCCGCGAGGTCCAGGGGGTCCACCAAGCCCTCCGCCACCAGCCGCTCGCAGGCGCGCCGCCCCACATCTGCAGCGAGCCCGGCGACCGCAGTGGCCAGTTCCAGCGGGAACCCGTTCCGCCGGCAGACGGCCATCGCTCTCCACAGCCGCTCGCACTCGCAATCGGCGGGCGGGTCGGCTCGGAATGCCCTCGTGACAGGCTGAACGGCGACACTGCCGGGCCGTGGTTGGCGCGTCGTGATCACAATCGAAGCCAAGCCCTCCGCTGGGAGCGCCACGGGCGGCTCGTCCGCGACGTCGTCGAGCACCAGAAGCACCCTGTGCCGGAGAGCATCCGCCAGCGCGTCGGCGGACGGACGCCGAGCTGCGATTCCGAGATCGCCGGCCACAAACGCGGACGACCGGCCTCCGCAATCGACCCACAGAATATCCCGGAAATGTCCGGCCGCGGTGCGCGCGAACTCCAGCGCCAGGCTGGTCTTCCCGCTCCCCGGTTCGCCGGCCAGGACGACCGTTCCCGAGGCATCCACGAGCCGGTCCCACAGCAGCTCGAGCTCCGCGGCGCGGCCCTGAAACCAGGGCAGCCGTGCGGGTTCGAGCAACCTCGTCTCGTTTGGGCGGTGTAGCGTCAGCAGCCAACTCGCCAGGGAGCGCAGCACAGCCGTCCGGCCGTCGCTCCAGCGGAAAAAGCGCCGCCGCTCCAGAAGCCGGGCGTAATCGCAGTTCCTTAGAAGAACCGAACTCAGGGGCGGGGAAGCGCCGCCCTCCAGATGCTCCAGGAGGGACTGCCACGCCGCGCGCGTGCGCTCCCGCGGAACGGCTTCCGGCGAAAGCAGCAGAAGGATGGCCGCCGAAGAGACTCCCGCGTCCCACTTGTCGGCGACGGTCTCGCCGCCGGCCGCGTCACACTCCTTGCGCCACACCCGTGCCTCCGCCGCGCGCTCAAGGTATCCGGCAACGTCGGTGGCCACGTCGCGGTCGGCTTGGGAGTGGCAGAGGAAGAGGTCCAGCACCGCTCTTCATTATCGTCGGGTGGAGTGGCGCACGCTTCGAGTGGGGCGGACCCCCTGGTCCGCGGCCGACGCCCTCGTCGGCCTTGTCGTCGTAGCGTTCAGCCCGATTCAGCAGCGAGAAAGCTGGTCCAGGGGGTTCCGAGCGGACCAGGGGTCCGCCCTACCGCTCTAGCGTGCGCCACAAGAGCAGTGCTACTCGATGGTCAAGGTGGGCTGGAGGTCGACGCCAGCGTCAGGTAGTTCGCATCCACGATTCCCAGCACGTTTGTCGCGATCGCCATCATTTCGGTAAAAGCGGACCTAGGGTCCGGCGCTGGGGGCAGGGCGCCAGGCTGAACCCCGGCGCCCTCGTGGTCCAGTCGACCTACACCCCCGAGGTGCGGGTTCTGTGTTCGCTCGATTCCTGCTGCATGCTGAGGAATTCCTCCAGTTGCCGGTGCGCTTCTTCCTTGCTGATCCCGTAGCGCTCCTGGATCTTGCCGACGAGCTGATCGCGCTTCCCCTGGATTTGGGTGAGGTCGCTGTCCGTCAGCTTGCCCCATCGCTCCTTTACTTTGCCAGTGTATTGTTTCCACTGTCCTGCGAATTGATCCCAGTTCATAAATAGGAACCTCCTCGGTGGGAAAAGCAATCGCCCGGCCAAAGCGCAAGCTATAGAAAACTCGCCGGCAGGCGCAGCCAGAGCCCTCAAAGAGCGAATGGGCCGGAAAAAACTTCCTATTGACGGCGCCGCGTGGAAGCCCTCAGCCCGCGCCTGGCGCCGTGCCGGACGTGGAGCACCACGACATTCCTCTCTCGCTCCACCACCCGGAATATCACGCGGTACACGTGATGCCTGTGGCCATACAGCAGATGCCTCAGCTGGACCTTCTCGGGCGTCACCGGGCAACGGTTTGGCCGTTTCTCAAGGCTGAGAATGGCATCCGTGAGCCCCAGGTACCACCTTAGGGCGACGTCGGAACGCTGTGCGCTAATCTCGGCGTACAGGTGGGCAAGGTCGCGCTCGGCGCGGGCGGTGAGGTTAACGAGGTATGCCATGCGCGGCTTCGAAGTCGTCGAAAAACTCCCTTGCCGGCCTGACCCTTCCCTTTTTCGCGTCTTCCAGACCCTGACGAATCCCTTCCTCGGCGTCGGAGCGAGCGGCGATGTCGAGCAGGCGCTGATAGGCTTGGGCGTCCTGCACGACGGCCGCTGCCTTTCCCTTCACAGTGAGCACCACGGGGCGCTGGCTCTTCTTGAGTTGCTTCATGAAGTCCCCGGACCGGCGGCGGAAGGTTGTCAACGACTGAATATCCTTCGCGATATCAAGCATGGGCGTTCGCATACTGGAGCACCTTTTTAGGTGCTACCAGCTTACCATGCTCCTACAGCAAACTCAGCGGGTCCACGTCGATTACTACCGCGGTGGCGGGCCAGCGGCGGCTCTCGGCATAGCGGCGCACAGTCTCCAGCGTCTCCTTCAGCGCCGTGCGGCTGGCGGCTTTGATGAGTAACTGGTAGCGGTACTCGCTCTTGAGCCGCGGCACCGGCGCTTCGGCCGGACCCAGCATCTTGATGTGGTCGGGCGGCGGCGTGAGCAGCACGCCTAGCTCGCCGCTCATGCGCAGCGCGTCCTCTTTGCTCTCGCTGCGGACCAGCAGGTTGGCCAGCGCGCTGAACGGCGGGTAGCGCATCAGCCGGCGGAATTGCAGCTCCTTTTCGTAGAAGCCGTCGTAGTTCTGCGCGGCGGCGAAGCGCACGGCGTAGTGGTCGGGATTGATGGTCTGCACCAGCACCTCGCCCTGGATGTCGCCGCGGCCGGCGCGGCCCGCCACCTGAGTCAGTAACTGGAAGGTACGCTCGGCGGCGCGGAAATCCGGCATGCCCAGGCCGACGTCGGCGGAGATCACCCCCACCAGCGTGACGTTGGGGATGTCGTGCCCCTTGGCGATCATCTGGGTGCCCACCAGAATGTCGTAGGCGCCCTCGCGGAAGCCGTCCAGAGATGGTTTCGTACTGGCGCTTGCCGGTTACGGTGTCGCGGTCCATGCGCGCCACGCGCGCCTCGGGCAGAATGCGGTGCAGCTCCTCCTCGACGCGCTCGCTACCGATGCCGAGGAAGTAGATGTGCTCGCTGTGGCACTTAGGGCAGTGGCTGGGCACGCGCTCGGCGTAGTTGCAGTAATGGCACAGCAGGCGCTGGTCGCGGCGGTGGTAAGTGAGCGTGACCGAACAGTTGACGCACTGTATGCGCTCGCCGCAGGAACGGCAGGCGACGAAGCTCGAAAAGCCGCGGCGGTTGAGCAGCAGCATGGTCTGCTCGCCCGCAGCCAGGCGCAGCGCGGATCTCTTCGATCAGCCGCCGCGAAAACGTGCTCTGCTTGCGCGTGGCCAGGAACTCGACCCGCATGTCGATCAGTTCCACCAGCGGCAGCGGGCGCTGTTCGATGCGCTCGGGCAGCAGCAGCAGCGTGTACTTGCCGCGTTCGGCGTTGTAGCGGCTTTCGAGGCTGGGCGTGGCGGAGCCCGAGCACCACGCAGGCGCCGGCCGCTCGCGCGCGCACGATAGCGACGTCGCGGCCGTTGTAGCGCGGCGTTTCCTCCTGCTTGTAGCTGGAATCGTGCTCCTCGTCCACCACCACCAGGCCCAGGTTCTGCACCGGCGCGAAGACGCCCGAGCGCGTCCCTACCACCACGCCCGCGGCGCCGGAGCGTATGCGGCGCCACTGCTCGCCGCGCTCGGCGTCGCCGAAGGCCGAATGCAGGATGGCTACGCGGTCGCCGAAACGGTGGAAGAACTGGCCCGCCATCGCGGGTGTGAGCGCGATCTCCGGAACCAGCAGCAGCGCCCCGCGGCCCGTCGCGAGCGTAGCGTCGATGGCGTTCAGGTAGACCTCGGTCTTTCCCGAGCCCGTGACGCCCTGCAACAGGAAGGTGCGGAATTGTTTCGCCTCGATGGCCGCCCGGATGTGGTCGAAGGCGGCCTGCTGGTGCGCATTGAGCAGGTGGGGGGCGCGGTTGTAGGCGCTCGAGATGGGCGAAAGCTCCGGACGCAGGGTCAGGATGCCGCGCCGTCCCAGGGCGCGCGCCGCCTCGCCCGCGTTCTTCACCGCCGCCTCGACGTCTTTCAGGTTGTGCGAGCCGGGGTGCAGGTCCAGATACGCCATCAGCTCGCGCTCGGCCTTCTTGTACTTGCCCTCGGGCGCCGGAGCCGCCGCCTCGACGCGCAGCCGGGCGGAGGGCGAGCGGAACGGATCGCGCTGCGCCTCGACGTCCTCGATCTGCACGAAGGCGCGCTTTTCCAGGCCGCGCAGCAGGCGGGCCGCATCGGGCAGCTTGCGGGCCAACTGCGCGATGGATATGGAACGGAACTCCAGCGCGCGCATGAGCTGTACCGCCGGATCCTGGGCCGAGTCGGTGAGCGAAAGCTGGCGCAGGGCGTCGCGGCCGGCATCGGTCAGCGTGTAGACCTTGCCGTGCCGGATCTCGCCGCCCACCGGTGCCATGGCGCGCAACACCTCGCCCAGCGGGGCGCAGTAATAGTCCGCGATCCACCGCCCCAGCGCCAGCATGTCGGCCGTGAGGGCGGGTTCGGCGTCCAGAAGCCGCAGCGCGTCGCGCGTGCCGTTCTCGGGCGGTTCTGCGTGCACGCGCACCACGAAGCCGGTCATCTTGCGCGTCCCGAAGGGCACCAGCAGGCGGCAGCCCGGCTTCACGCGATGCCGCAGAGTCTCGGGCAGCGCATAGGTGAACGCCCGCTCCAGGGGGACGGGCAGGCTGACATCGCAATAGAGCGGTAATGTTTCGGGCGCCGGCACGGCTTCCGCCATCAATGCGAGCTCACACCCCATACAAGGAGATAGTGAGGCGGAGGAGCAGGCATTCTCTATCGTAGCTTTACACACGGCCCTCGACGCGTTCAAAATGGAACCCAGGAGGGGCGGCGATGCCTGAACGGCCCAAGCGTGAAACTGTGGACCTTTCGCAGTATCCCGATATCGTGGTGGTCTACCTGGGGATGCGCGTGAACACCCTGACCGGAATCAAGACCGCGTTGGGGATCAATGGGTGGATCTCGGACGCGGTCGCGGCGAAGCCCGACGGCCTGCTGCTTCACGAAGCCATGATGTACTCGCTGCGCCACGTCGGAATGCGCCAGTACTGGCGGGATTTCGACTCGCTCGAGGCCTGGACCCGCTCGCCCCCGCACAAGACATGGTGGCGGGACTTCCTGCAGGACAGCGGTGGAACCGGATTCTGGCACGAGACCTACCTGCGGCGGGGCGGCATGGAGGCGGTCTATATCGATATGTCCACGCCGATGGGGTTCGCCCGTTTCGCGCCGGTCAAGCCGGCCCGAGGCTCGATGTTCTCGGCGCGGACGCGCGCTCGCGCCGCCGGCCAGACCGTCGGCCGCCCTGCGATCGGCGAGGACGAATTCTACGCGGCGCCGTCCAACCCGATCACCGGCCCTTGAAGTGTACCGTGAACGTCGTGAAGTACCAGCCCACCTTGCCGGCGCAGGTGGACGGAAGGTAGGTCCAGGTCGAAACCAGTTTGATGGCTTCCTCGTTCAGTTCCGGATGGAGCTGGTCGACGGCCGCCAATCCGAAGACGCGTCCGGCATCGGTGACGTACCCCTGTAAGTGGATGTCCACGACCGCGATGGAAGAAGACTGCTGCGGCGGCTGCGGAGTGTTGACCGGATACGGCGCGCGAAGGTCCGGACAGGAGCCGCCGTTGGCGTTTTCGGGCAGGGTAAAGAAGTCCGGCGGATAGTCGTCTTTCAGCACGTCCGTCTGGTCGACCGCCATGACCTCCACCCCGCCCACCCAGCGTTCAATATGTCCCGGCAGAAACGCGCCCTGGAACGGAAAGTAGTTCGAGTCCTTGGTGGTCGTGTCTCCCGTGCGTATCGAAAGCAGCCAGCCGTGCGGGCTGTCCACGCAAATCTCGTTGGCCTGCTCGTGATCGCCGGTCACGGTATCGAATTGGATGCAGCGCGTCCCTTCGACAGGCTCGGTGATGGAGCGAACGATGTCCTGCCCGTCGAAGTGCACCAGGTAAATGGGCGCAAGCTGGTTCAGTACTTGCAGTATCCCCGGCATCGGCACCTTGGAGTGGTTGCCGTTGAAGCGGTCGCCGTTGCGAATCTGGGTCGTTTGATACGCGCCGTAGCGCCATTCCTGGCGGCGCAGCTTGTATCCGCCTACGCTGCTGACGTACTCGCCGTCGTATGGATCGCCCGGCGCCGGGTTGGGCACGTGGAAGCGCAACGTCAGCACGTTGGGCGGCCAGACGGCCGGCGAGCTCAAGTGGTTGGCCCGCTCGACCAACCGCACCGCTTCGGCACGCAATTGGGGATCTTCCGGAGGACCCGCACCCGCCCGCAAAACGGCCGTCTGCGCGTAGACCGGGAGTGCCGCCAGCGCAAAAACGAAAGCCGCCACCAGGGTACGCATCCCGATTGACATTTTACCCCATGATCCGTTCCAGAAACTCCGGGATTTCGAAGACCGCGCGGTTCTGGATGGCCGTGGCGCGGGCGCGGTAGCTGGCGAAAGCGGCAGGTTCGAGAAGTTCGCCGACGGCCTTCGCGATGCCGCGGAAATTGGGCAGCACCAGCCCTACGCCCTGCTCCACCACCCACTCGGCGTTGTAGCGCTCCTGCGGCAAAGTGTAGGCGTTGCGCTCGACGATCACCGGCAGGTTCATGGCCAGCGCCTCGCTGATCGAGCCCGGGCCGGGCTTGCCGATGAAAAAGTCGCTCAGGTGCATGTAGGTGCGCACCTCGGTGGTGAAGCCCTCGACGAAACACGGCATGCGGAACTTGCGGGCGCGCAATTTCTCGTAGAGCTTGCGGTTGTGGCCGCAGATCAGAATGAGTTGCAGCGCCAGGCCGCACCGGTCGAGCCGCTCGGCGATCTCGACCATCACCGAATTGCCCTCGCCGCCGAAGAGCACCAGGCCGGTGGGAAGCGCGGGGTCAAGGCCCAGCCTCGTGCGCTCCGCTTCGCGACCGGCTTCGACCGGTTCGTAAAAGCGCGGGTGCAGGATCATGCCCGAAGCGCGAAAGATGTGGTCCTCGGGACGGCCCAGCGCGCGCGCCTGTTCGACCGCCTTGGCCGACCCGCAGATCACGTAGTCGGATTCGCGCTCGATCCAGAAGTGCGGCGGGAAGTCCGCCAGGTCGGTGAGGATGGTCACGAACGGCACGCCGGGAAGGGCCTTGCGGAGGCTTTCGACCAGGGCGCGGTCGAAGTTCGGCACCAGCGAGACCACCAGGTCCGTGTCCCGGCCGCGCCAGAACTGCTCGAGGAAGCGCACCTGTTTGGGGTGATAGAGACGAATCAGTTGGTGCATCACCGCCAGCAATTCGCGCCGAGCCGAGCGTCCAGCCTTTCTTCAGGAGCAGATTATAGACGTCCTGCAGGCGCAGGCCGAAGTACTTTCGAAAAATGTCGAGCGGGTCCATCACCTCCTGCAGGTTGATCAGCCGGATCTCCCAGGGCCGCCCGCTGCGCTCGATGGCCAGGCTCAGGGCATTGGCGGCGCTGCGATGGCCGCCGCCGGCGTCGAAATACAGGAAGTCCAGTCGCTTCATGGTGCTGGTAACGATTCTTCCACACTTGCGGGCCCGAGGATCAAAAGAACATCCTTCTTAACCATTGTTTTTTGTGGTATTCACGGGCGTGTAATGTGCGGCGGGTACAAATGGATCATGCGCTGCGATATGCACGTGCATACGATCCATTCCGGGATGTGCACGCTGCCAGTGTTGAACCGAGTGTGTCGGGAGAGTTACACCCAGCCGGATGCCCTCTACGCGCACCTCAAGCGCGCTGGCATGGACCTGGTTACGGTGACCGACCACGACTCCATCGATGCCGCGGAAGCTCTGCGTGGGCACGGCGACTTCTTCCTCAGCGAAGAGGTCACCTGCCGCATGCCAAGCGGCACCGAGATCCATCTGGGCGTATACGACATCGCCGACCGGCATCATGTCGAGATCCAGCGGCGGCGCACGGACATCGAATCCCTGGCGGCCTATCTCGACGAGCAGGGCCTGTTCTTCACCATCAACCACTTGTTCTCCTGCCTGACGGGACGCCGGCACGCCTCCGATTTCGACCGGTTCGAGGCGCTCTTTCCGGGTTTTGAAACCCTGAACGGGCACATGCTGCGCAGCATGAACCGCCGCTCGGCGGAACTGGCGGAACTGTGGGCGAAGGCGCCGGTGGCGGGCAGCGACGCGCACACGCTCTCCTCCGCGGGACTGGCCTGGACCTCGGTTCCCGGCGCGCGAACCAAGGCCGAGTTTCTCGAAGGAGTGCGGCGAGGCCGCGCGCGGGCGGCCGGAGCCTCGGGAACGTTCTGGAAACTGACGAGCGACGTTTTCCGCATCTGCGCGTCGATGGCCCGGGAGAATCCGGCAACGCTGCTGCTGTCGCCTCTGGCGGCTCTGGTGCCGGCCGCAATCGCGGTGAACTACACACTCGAAGCCGCATTCCTGTGGCATTGGACGCGACGGCTCGGATGGACCCGGCCGCGCACCTTCGAAGGCGAGCCGGGCGCTTCTCCGGCGGTGGCGGAATGACAACCGCAAGACCGCTCTTCGACCTGATCGTGGCGGGCGACTACGGGCTGATGCGCCGCGTCAACCGCTGGCGCGCGCCGCGCTGGATACGGCTGTGGATGATCTGCGCGACGCGCGGCGGTGACGGGTGGCTGTGGTACTTGCTGGCCGCGCTGCTGCTCGCCTTCGGCGGACCGCTTCGCCTGGAGGCGGTGGGCGCGGGTGCGCTCGCCGTGGGCGCCGGCATCCTGACGTTCCTCAAGTTGAAGCACTGGACCGGACGCAAACGCCCCTGCGCCATCGAACCGCACTGCTGGGCGACGCTGCTGCCTCCGGACCAGTTTTCGTTTCCTTCCGGGCATTCCATCACGGCCTTCGCGGTCGCCGTCGCGATCGGCTCGTTCTATCCCGTCCTGCTGGCGGGCTTGCTGTTTTGCGCCCTGAGCGTGGCCGTCTCGCGAGTCCTGCTCGGCATGCACTTCCTGAGCGACGTGACCGCCGGCGCCATGATCGGCAGCCTGCTGGGCTACGCCGCCGCCGCCGCGATTCACTGAGGAGCCGCAAACCCGGGACTGGCTCGAATTTCGCCGCCCTTGCGAAATCGTGCCTGTCCCGCAATCTGGCGTGCGCAGCCGCCGGCTGCTGCGGTTCAGTGAGGCGTTGGTGTCCGCTCGCTCACGCGCGCGGTTCGGTGCTGGCGTTCGCGCAGGAGCACCGAACCGCGCGCGTCAGCAAGCGGACTTCGGGCCCCCTCTCCCGCCTGCCGCTATAATTCTCACTGAGTGCTCACCGCCTTCCTGATCTTCCTCGGTACCTACCTGGTGCTCGCGATCGGCCGCCTGCCGGGCTTTCGCGTGGATCGCACCGGGGCCGCCATCATCGGCGCGGCGCTGATGATCGCCTTCAACGTGCTGACCTTCAAGGAGGCCTACGCGGCCATCGACTACGACACCATCATCCTGCTGTTCGGAATGATGATCGTGGTCGCCAACCTGCGCCTCTCCGGTTTCTTCCGCGCCGTGGCGGCCTGGGCCGTCGAGCGGGCGCACCGGCCGATCCTGATGCTGGCCGCGATCGTCGCGGTTTCTGGCGTCTTCTCGGCCGTGTTCGTCAACGACACCATGTGCCTGGTGCTGACGCCTCTGGTGCTCGAGGCGACCGTCGCCCTGCGGCGCAACCCCGTGCCATTCCTGCTCGCCGTCGCCATGGGCGCCAACGTGGGCAGCGTGGCCACCATCACCGGCAACCCGCAGAACATGATGATCGGCAGCTTCTCGCGGATCGGCTACGGCGCGTTCGTCGCGGCCCTGGCGCCGGTCGCCGCGATCGGGCTGGTGTTGACGGTGGCGGTGATCGTGGCGGCGTACTGGAAGGAATTTCGCGTGGAGGAGCGCGTCGAAATCGAAAAGCCGAGAGTCCGGATCGATCGCCTGCTGATGTGGAAGTCGCTGGCGGTGGCCGCGTCCATGCTGGGCTTTTTCGTCGCCGGGTGGCCCGTGTCGGAGGTGGCGCTGGTCGCGGGCGCGCTGCTCCTTCTCACGCGGCGGGTGAAGCCGCAGAAGGTCTACCACGAGATCGACTGGCAGTTGCTGGTGATGTTCATCGGCCTGTTCATCGTGATCGCCGGGGTCGAGAAAACCACGCTGGCGACCGGCTTTTTCCAGTTCGCGCGCGCGATTCGGCCTGGGACGCGTGGGCGTGCTGAGCGCCGCTTCGGCCGTGCTTTCGAACATCGTGAGCAACGTGCCCGCGGTGCTGATCTTCAAGCCCCTGATCCCGCACCTGGCCAACCCGCGGCAAGCCTGGCTGGCGCTGGCGATGTCCTCGACCCTGGCGGGAAACCTGACGCTGCTCGGCTCGGTGGCCAACCTGATCGTCGTCGAGCGTGCGCGCCACCAGGTGCAGATCGGCTTCTGGGAATACTTCAAGGTCGGCGCTCCGCTCACGCTGGCGACCATCGTCGTGGGTGTCCTGTGGCTGAGGTGAACCGTAAATGTCTCGGCTCAAGCTGGCCTGCGTCGACTCAGGCACGGACTCGTCTTGCAGTAGGGGTATATTGGGTACGCGTGGCTCGACCGATTGATGGACGAGAACCTCCGTTTGGGACTCTCGTCGCGCAGCTAGACGGATGACTGGAGGTGAATCGACCCGAGGTGAATACCTTGGCCGGCGGGCGGAGATGGCGGGCCGCAATGTGACGCGATTGCACAAAAACCCATTTTGGGTTATTATAGTTGTTTGGAGGCGATGAGAATTGGCACGACAGGCAACACTTAGATGGGAGGACCGGACGTTTGACGTTCGATCTTTCCTGAGGGACGGGTCGGTGCTTCAGCCCGACTTCACGTCGGCGCTCGGTGCGCTGTTCTCAGCAGACTGCATGGCCGTTTTGCCGCATATCAAGGACGCGGTGGTGGACACCGTCTTTGCGGATCCCCCCTTCAACCTTGGGAAGGAGTACGGCGACAACTGTCACGACCTGAGGCCTGACGACGAATACCTGAAATGGTGCAAAGGATGGGTGGCAGAGTGTGTTCGCACCATCAAGCCTGGTGGTGCGATCTTCCTATACAACCTGCCAAAGTGGAACATCCTCCTCGGGGCCTATCTCACGGAACTTGGTATGGATTTCCGCCACTGGATCGCGATTGAGATCTCTGCGTGCCTCCCGATTCCGGGAAGACTCCATCCGAGCCACTACAGCCTGCTCTACTACACGAAGGGGAAGCCGAAGACTTTCCGACGAATCCGGACGCCCATCCAGATTTGCCGCCATTGCGGCGGCGAAGTAAAGGACTATGGTGGCCACCGTGGGGCAATGAACCCGAATGGCGTGACTCTCAAGGACGTATGGACCGACATCCCGCCCGTGCGCCATTGGAAGTTCAAGTCCAAGGAGCGCCGGGCGAACGCGCTATCAACGAAGATCCTCGACCGAGTGGTAGAGATGTCGACACTTGCCGGTGACCTGGTCCTCGACCCGTTCGGTGGTAGCGGGACGACGTTCTGCGTCTGCGAGAAGAAGGGGCGGACGTGGATTGGCAGCGAGATCGACTTCGCCGAGGAGATCATCGACCGGCTCGAGAGCGGCGAGATCCGCTCGCACAAGAACGTGGATTACGTTGAGGGCTAGCCCTTCGCTCGGCCTGCGCTGCCCTTGGGGATCTTGGGCACGTCGCGACTTTCAGCGTCCTGCTCGATGACAACGACCTCAAGGACGCCGCTCTTGCACGGCACACATTTCCAGAGCTTCAGATACGGTTCAAGCTCCTGGTAGTTGCCGATACGGTCGGTAAGATATGCATAGAGGCGGCGTGACGGCACTACCAGCGTTCCAGCGGCAACGATCCTATCCGACACGAGCATCGTGAGCTTGTTCATCGAGCGGTGGCTCGATGAGATGTTGCCGGTTTCCCACTCTACGACGATCGGCCCGTCCGGGCCGGGGAGTAGGGCATCGAAGGCGCCCAGATCCTGCCCGATCCGATTCTTAGCGCGGCCCTCGATCGTCCATTTGAGCCTCCGGAGCTCCGTAATGAACTCGTTCTTAATCGGCACGACACCGTTGCCCTCCCCTCGCTTTTTGCCGCTCTGGGGATAAATGGTGAACCTGCCGCTCCCTGGCGGCCACGCGCAGCGCCGCACCGCCCTATGGATCGATCTCCTTGTCCGAGCCCAGTGCGCGGACTCGGCATATGGGCCGCAGCTAAGCACCGTCTCGATGTGCACAATCTTCATGCGATTTCCCGGTAGAACTTGGCGAGGAATCGAGCGGGGTCGACGCCGATTGCGCGGGCTACGTCGCCGAACTCGACGACATCGAGTCGCCGCTCCCCGCGCTCGTACTTCGAGACGAACGATTGGGGGCGTTTGAGCCGGGACGATCAGCTCCGCCTGTGTCAGACCCGCTCTTTGACGGGCGTCGACGAGGAGTTCGCGAAATCGCCTATCGGCTTCGTTTCCCACAGGATGTTGTCCGTTGGGAACGAGTATAGAACCCCTTATGGGATAATCCCAAAGTGGGTTCGACAGAGACTTGCGCGAATCTCCGATGCCGGCCAATCTGCGCTCCGCTCACGCTGGCGACCATCGGCGTGGGTGTTCTGTTGCTGAGGTGAACATGCCGGTGCCCACCGGCTGGAAGGTGCTCGATCCGTCCTGCCGCTCCGAGCTGTGCGCGGCCCAAAGCCGGGGACGCGAGTTTCTCCCGCAGCACAGGCTCTTCCGCTCCCACCGCACCGGCGCCGTGGTCGATCCGGCCATGACCCGATTCGCCTTCCCTCCGCGCTGGCACTACGACATTCTCCGCGCGCTCGACCACTTCCGCGATGCGGGCGCCGAGCGCGACCCGCGTCTTGCAGAATCCATCGCCATCGTCCGGACCAGACAGCGGAAGGACGGCTGGTGGGCCCTCCCAAGAGGCTATGCGGGCCGCGTCTTCTTCGAGCTGGAAAAGGCCGGCCTGCCCAGCCGTTGGAACACTTTGCGGGCCTTGCGAGTTTTGGATTGGTGGGCACCACCTAACGGGGGTGCTTAGTCCGGCCGATTAAGAAGGTATGCTGGAGTCGTCATGGCCCTACGCAGCTTGCTGCTGTACCTATCCCGCCGGAAAAGACTGCGCCGCTGGATGGAGACCTCGCCCATCGCCGAGCGCCTCACCGAGCGCTTCATCGCGGGCCTGACGTTGGACGACGGCCTGGCGGTCTGCGAGCGCCTGGAGCGCGAGCGAATCCTGGTCAGCATGGACCGGCTGGGTGAGAGCGTCACCTCGCGGGCGGAGGCCGAGGCGTCGTGCGACGGCTACCTCGAGATCCTGCATCGCATCGCCGCCAGCGGCTTCGACGCCTCCATTTCGATCAAGCTCACGCAATTCGGCCTGGACCTCGATGAGACCGCCTGCCGCGCCAACGTCGAGCGGTTGGTCGGCGAAGCGGCACGGCTCGGCAAGACCGTCGAAATCGACATGGAGTCGAGCGAGTATACCGACCGCACACTCGACATCGCCTGCGCCATGCACCGGGCGCACGGCAATGTGCGGTCCGTGGTGCAGGCCTACCTGCGCCGGAGCGCCAAGGACATCGAACGCATGTGCGAGCTGCGCGTGCCGGTGCGTCTGTGCAAGGGAGCGTACAAGGAGCCGGCCACGGTGGCCTTCGCGACCAAGCGCGAGGTGGATGAGAGCTACGTCCGTCTCATGCAGGTTCTGCTCGACCGGGGCGCGTATCCCGGCTTGGCCACGCACGACCAGCGCATCATCGAGGAGGCGCACCGTTTCACGCGCCAGCGCGGCATCCCGCCGGACCGCTACGAATTCCAGATGCTGTACGGGATCCGCCGCGACCTGGCCCGGCGCTTCGTGGCGGGAGGCTACCGCATCCGCCTCTACGTGCCGTTTGGCGAGGCCTGGTACCCGTACTTCATGCGGCGCCTGGCGGAGCGGCCCGCGAACCTGCTGTTCCTGATGCGCAATATGTTCAAGGGTTGACCGGCACCGTCGCGCGGACCCTGTCGGGCAGTCCCGCCCCCGGATCGCTCGCGTACTGAAGGTAGGCCTGCATCACCGTCCCGGCCGCCCCGTCCCGCACCACCTCGCCGTGATGCAGCCAGATGGCCCGGTCGCAGAAGCCGTTCACCATGTCGGGGCTGTGCGACACGCACAGCATCGTCGTCCGCCGCGCGCGCAATTCCATCACCTTCTTCAGGCACTTCTCCTGAAACTCGGAGTCGCCCACCGACAGGACTTCGTCCACCACCAGAATCGTCGGCTCTACGTGAACGGCGATCGAGAACGCCAGCCGCACTTGCATGCCGCTCGAATAGGTTCTGAGCGGCTCATCGACGAAATCTTCGATTCCGGAGAACTCGATGATCTGGGCAAAGCGATCCTTGGCCTCCTTCTTCGACATGCCCAGCAGCGCCGCGTTCACGTACACGTTCTCGGCGCCCGTCAGGTCCGGATGAAAGCCGGAGCCCAAGTCGAGCAAGGCCGCCAGCCGGCCATTCACTTTCACTGTTCCCTGAGTCGGCTCGGTCAACCCCGTCACCAGGCTCAGCATGGTGCTCTTGCCGGCGCCGTTGCCCCCGATCAGCGCCACCGACTCGCCCTGTTCCACCGAGAAGGTCACGTCCCTCAGCGCGTGAAAGTAATCCGTGTCCTTTTTTGCCTGAAACAGGCCGGATATCCTCTGTCTGAGCAATTGGCGTCCGCGATGCCGCCGGAAAACCTTGGACACGCCATTCACGTCAATCACAGGCATAAGGGGCTATAAGTAATCGTAGAAGCCCGGCTTCAGGCGCCGGAAGCCGATCCAGCCGGCGACGAACACGGCCGCCGACACCCCGACAAGCTTGATGAGGAGCGTCTGGGGCGGAGCCTGCGCCTCCAGCAGGACGTTGCGAAGAGCCAGCACCAGCGCCGCGATCGGGTTGAGCTGGTAGAGTTCAGCGTAGGCCTTCGGGATCGATGCGAAGGAGTAAAAAATCGGAACCAGCCAGAACAAAACCACATTGACCGACTCAACCACGTACCGCGTATCCCGAATGTAGACGTTCAGCGCGGACGACATCATCGTCAGCCCGCAGACGAACAGAATCTCCAGGAACCACAGCACCGGAAGCCACATCCACTGTATGTTGACGCCCACGCCCGCCGCCAGCACCAGGCTCAGCAGGAGAGCGAATTGAATCCCCAAGTGCAGGCAGTTGGAAAGCACCGTCGCGATCGGAACCACCCACCGCGGCACCGGCACGCGCTTGATGAGCGCCGCGTTTTCGACGATCGACCCCGTTCCCGTGGACCATGCCAGCACGAAGAAGTTGTAAGGCACCAGGCCGCACAACAGGAACACCGGAAAATGGGGGATGGGGGACTCGTAGACCCTCGTGAAAACGAACGTCATGACCGACATCATCACGATCGGATTCAGAAGGGACCAGAACGCTCCCAGGGACATATTCCGGTAGCGGACTTTGAAATCCTTCAGGATTAACTGGCGAATTAAGAACCCGTAGTGTCCGGACCACATAGCATGAAACGTGCCGGTTTGTCCGAACGGGACTCCCCGGGGGGCACGATGTCACGCCAGTATATCACACGGCCTCCTCCGGCCTTTTTACGCGCCGCTTGCGCCAGCTCGCGCCGCTTGCGGGGTGCGCCACTCACGCCGGACGGATGCGTCCGATCTCGGCGCCGTGTGGCGCTTTGGGAAGCCGAACTGCCGTTGCGCTCGACCGCACGAGCAAGGCCGTCACCGAAGCCTTGCCGGCCTGTTCGTCGGACCGGGAGTCATCGGCGCGCGGGGCAACCGCGATTCTCGCGCTGTTGGGAGTCGCGCCAGGCTGCGTGAACCCAATCCCCGCCGGCGAATCTCGCCAGGTATCGATGAGCCGGGGGCGCCCGTCGCTCGCCGGCCGCCGAATCCCCGGCGGCAAGGAGCGGCGGGCGCCTAAAAGTGCGGGCGGCCGTGGTCGAACACGGCCGCCCGGGAGCGCGCATTTTTCACTACTGTCCGGCTATCGCCTCAGGACTCGTGGACAACTCCAATGTTGTGATAGAGGTAGATGCCCTCGGCACTCTTTTCGATTTGAACATGCAACTCCGGTTTTGAACCCCCTCCAGCAGCTTGCCGAGCGCTCCCGACAATGAGACATGCATGTCGGCCGCTTCGTCTTCGCCCAGTTGATGGACCACCTCCCGCCCTACGAGTTCAACAAGTGCGTTGCCCGCTACCGGGGCAATTCCAAATTCCGCGGCTTTTCTTGTTTGGACCAGTTCCTCTGCCTCGCTTTCGCTCAACTTACTTTTCGCGAGAGCCTGCGCGACATCGAGGCCTGCTTGCGAGCCGTCGAAAGCAAAGTCTATCACCTCGGCTTTCGCGGCAAGATCTCACGCTCCACGCTGGCCGATGCCAACGAAGCGCCGACTGGCGCATCTATGCCGACTTCGCCCAGTTGCTCATCGCCATCGCGCGTCCGTTGTATGCCCACGAGTCTCTCGGGTTCGATCTGGACCACACCGTGTACGCCCTGGATTCCACCACCATCGATCTCTGCCTGTCCGTGTTCCCCTGGGCCCGCTTCCGCGCCCGCAAGGCCGCCATCAAGATGCACACCCTGCTGGACCTCCGCGGCCCCATCCCCACGTTTATTGAGGTTTCCGACGGAAAACTGCACGACGTCAACGTCCTCGACTTGCTCGTCCCGGAGCCCGCTTCCTTCTACGTGATGGATCGCGGTTACGTCGACTTCCAGCGTCTCTACCTCTTCCACCGTGGCGGCGCCTTCTTCGTCACGCGCACCAAGCGGGGAGTCCGGTTGCGCCGCCGCTACTCGCAGCCGGTGGACGCCAGCACCGGCGTGCGTTCCGATCACACCGTCGTGCTGGCTTCGACCGCCTCCCGTAAGCATTACCCCGACCCGCTGCGGCGCATCCATTACTATGACGCGGAGCAGGATCGCAGCCTGCGGTTTCTCACCAATAACTTCGACCTGCCCGCCCTGACCATCTGCCAACTCTACAAGTCGCGCTGGCAGGTAGAGCTGTTCTTCAAATGGATCAAGCAGCACTTGCGAATCAAGGCGTTTTACGGATATAGCGAGAACGCGGTCAAAACTCAAATCTGGATTGCGGTGTCGGTCTACGTGCTGGTGGCTATCGTCCGCAAGCGGCTGGGGCTGGAGGCCAGCCTTCACGAAATCCTACAGGTGCTCAGCGTCACGCTGTTCGAGCAAGTGCCCGTTTTGCAGGCTCTCCGTGACCTCGAGTCCCAACAAAAATCATCGCCAATTTCTAACCAGTTGACTCTGTGGGACTTATAGCCGGACGCTAGTGGCGCATTTTCAGTCGGTGAAGATCAGCTTGGTCTTGGTGCCCCCGAGATTGATCTCCTGCACCAGCATCTTGCCATTCTCCGTGTTCGAGAACTGGACCGACGTCACACCGAACTTCTTGTCGCCCTGCTCCACTTTCACGGGGCTCTGTACGGACTGCTTGCCGTTGGTGATGACGACTTTGTCGCCATCCAGATCCAGCCGGTAGCCGCCTGCTTTCAACTCGGTGCCCGCGACGGTCACCGCATGGTCGAAGCTGACGTTGTAGGTTTTGGCGCTGGCGATGCCGAGTGCCGCCAAAAGAAACGAAGTCAGTAACATCTTGGTCATGTTTCGCTCCTTGGTTGTTTTGCTGCGTGTCTTAGGTACAGACGACGACCGCAAGGAATTGTTCCGCGGAAGCACCAATTTAATGTGGCAGGTCAAATGTCGCGGGCGAGGAAGCCTGCGGTCGCGGCCAGGGCCGCCTCCTGTGCCGCGAGTCCGTCCCCAAACCCTTGAATCCACTGCACGTCCGGGTCGCGCCGGAACCAGGTCCACTGGCGCTTGGCATAGCGCCGCGTGTTCCGTTTGGCCAGGATCAGCGCATCCCGCAATCCAAGTTCCACTCTCAATACCTGAATGGCCTGCTTATAACCGTGGGCTTCGAAAGCCTTGCTCGTGCCGGGAAAGCCGAGCGAGAGCACGTTACGGACCTCGTCGAGGAGGCCGCCGGCGAACATCCCGTCGAGCCGCGCGTCGAGCCTTTCGTAGAGGGCGTCGCGCGGGGGGTCGAGGCCCAGCTTAAGCGCCCGGAAGCCCACGATCGGATCGCGCCCCCGCTCGAACCACGCCGAGAGGGGCTCCCGGGTGGCGAGCAGCACTTCCACCGCGCGGATGAGCTTCTGCACGTCCGCGGGATGGATTCTGGCTGCCGAGGCCCGGTCGAAACGCGCCAGCGTCGCGTGCAGCCAGCCGGGATGCAGGGATTCGCGGCGCGCCAGCCGCGCTCGCAGGTGGTCGCTCCGCGGCGGGCCGGGGCACAGCCCTTCGAGCAGGGCGCGCAGGTAGAAACCGGTGCCGCCAGCGACGATCGGCAGGTTGCCGCGCGCGGCGATCTGGCCAAGCACCGGCCGCGCGGCGCGCTCGTATTCGCCCGCCGTGAACACCTGGTCCGGATCCAGCAGATCGAACAGATGGTGAGGGACGCCGCCCCTCTCGCCGGGCAGAGGCTTGGCCGTCCCGATATCGAGATAGCGGTAAAGCTGTAGCGAATCGCAATTTACGATTTCACCGTGGAAGGTCTGGGCCAGGCGCAACGCGAGCGCGCTCTTGCCGGACCCGGTGGGGCCGACGACCGCTACGAGCGGGCGGAGTTGGTGGGCTTCAGCCATTCCCTACCAGTTTGCACCCCGTCACGACGGATGTCCGCTCACTCACGTTCGCGGTGCTACCTCACCGAACCCCGCGGGCCGTGGTGCTGCGAGACCGCACTACCCGGATGCCGGGCGGACTCTGAGGGATTTGATCTTCTCCAACAGGGTGGCGGACGAATAGGGTTTGCCGATGAACCCCGCCAGGCCCCGCCCGGCGAACCGCTTGATGATCTCGACCTGGTTGTAGCCGCTCGAGAGCAGGACCGGCACGTCCGCCCGTATCGCCCGCAGCCGCTCGAGTGTCTCCTCGCCGCTCATCAGCGGCATGGTCAAGTCGAGCAACACGAAGGCGATTTCACCGGCTGCCCCTTGTAGCATCTCGACCGCCTCGATGCCATTCGTGGCCAGCAAGACGCGGTAGCCGGCCCGCTCCAAGGTCGTCTTCGCGACCAGACGGACGGTTTCTTCGTCGTCCACCACCAGGGCGGTGCCTGGTACGTCAAGAACGCGGGCACTGGAAACGACTTCCGCCTTCTCGAAGGCGGAGGAACCGGCCACCGGCAGCAGCACCGTGAAGTGCGTGCCTTTTCCAAGGTGACTGTAGACAAGCACGGCGCCGTGGTGGGCGCGGACAATACCATGCACCGCCGCCAAACCAAGCCCTCGTCCGGCAAATTTCGTGGTGAAGAACGGTTCGAAAATTCTCGCTTTGGTCGCCTCGTCCATCCCCGAGCCAGTATCCTCGACTTCAAGACAGACATAGTTGCCGGCGGGAAGGTCCTGCCGGAACTGCTCGATCATGGCCGCATCCACCTCCCGTGTCCGCGTTTGAACCGTGATCCGGCCGGTCTCGTTCCCAATAGCCTCAGAAGCGTTCAAGATCAGGTTCATGACGATCTGCTGAACCTGGCCCGCGTCTGCTTCGACCGGAGGTACCTCTCCATCGAGGTCGAGCTCGATGCCGATGGTGGCCGGAACGGAGCTTCGCAGCAGGTCTGCCATCTCGCGCACGGCTTCCGAGAGGCTCACGGGACCAACGAGGAAACGTCCCTTGCCGGCATAGGCGAGCATTTGCCGGGTCAGATCGGCTGCCCGGCTGGCGGACCTCATGGCCGCCTCGATCAGGGGGCGGTTTTCATCGTGAGCGCTCATGGAGTCGAGCGCGAGGCTGGCGTTGCCGATGACTCCCGTGAGCAGATTGTTGAAATCGTGCGCGATGCCGCCCGCCAGAACCCCGATGCTCTCCATCTTCTGCGCCTGCCGGAATTCGTCCTCGCGGAGGCGGAGTTCGTTTTCGGCCGCCCTGCGCTCGGTGATGTCGATTTGAATGCCGTCCCAGACAATCGAGCCGTCCGGACGGCGCGAGGGCATCGACCGCAACAGGGACCAACGCAGTTCGCCGCTGGTCCGGTGTGTGTGGCGCACTTCCATTTCGAACCGCGTCAAGCGGGTGGCAGAGAGCGCTGCCGCCGCCTGGAGCCTCTCGAAGTCCTGCGGCACGATGGTTCGGTACACTGCGCCGGCATCGCGGAGGATCTCGGCCAGGGGCACGCCCGTGAGCCGCTCCAGGCCGGCGCTGGCGAACTCGAAGTGCCGTCCGCCGCCGGCATCCTGGCAGTACCTGTAGATGGCGCCTTCGGGCAGGTTGTCGCCCAGGGCTCGCAATCGAGCCTCGCTCTCGCGGAGCGCGCCTTCGGCGGCGACTATTTCCTGGATCCGCTTCTGCTCGGTCAGATCCGTGACGATGAGGCACACGCACTCGGTTCCGTCGAACGACAGCGCGTTCGCGGATACCTGCGCCGGAAGCGTCGCGGCCCCCTTCTTCAGCCGGACCTCAACCTTACCTCCGAACGACCCCGCGAGCACCGCGGAAAGCGCGGGCCGATCTTCCGGCGCGACGAAGTAGTGGATCGACGAACCGATCACGTGCTCCAGCGGAGCCTCGAGCATGGAAGCGAACTGCTCGTTGGAGAAAAGTATCAAACCGTCGGGCATGAGAGTGAGGGCGCCCTCGGCCATGTTTTCGACCATCACCCGATAAGCTTCGTCCGCGCCCTTGAGCGTGTAGACGCGGTCCCCGCCGGGACCGGACGCCACGACGGCATCCACCTCGCCGCCCCTGAGCGCGCGCAGCGTCTCTTCGGCTTCCTCGAGGCGTTGCTGAAGATCGCGGATGCGCTCCAGTAGGTCTTTCCTGGATTCAGGCGGCATGGTCTTCGCGCGGGATAATGTCCAGCCCGACCAGTACCCGTTCTTTGTCGGACAGGTCTCCGATGATCTTGCGGAACGGGAGCGGCAGTTTCTTGACCAGGGTCGGGGTAACGACGATCTGTTCGGGCTTGATTTGCTCGGGGTGCTGATAGATGTCGATCACCTCGAGGTCGTAGCGGCCGTGCAGCTTCTCTTCGCAGAGCGCCCGGATGTTCTGGATGGCGCGAGCGGACCGCGGGGTAGTGCCGCTCACGAAGAGCCGCAGGCGGTAGTGCGCCGGCATCCGGCTGCGGCGGCCAGGGCCGCCTCGAAGGCCTTGGTGTCGTCGTGCGCCTTTGATCGCTTCATGAGCCCGCCTTTGCGGTCCGTCGGCCGCAGGTCGAGCCCGACCAGGACGCGCTCGGTGTTCGACAGGTCGCCGATGATCTTCCTGACCGGCTCGGGGAGCTTTCGAACCAGGGTCGGGAGCGCCAGGATCTGGTCCCCGGCGGCAAGTTGGGGATTCTTGATCAGATCGACCACTTCAATGTGATATTCGCCGGCGAGGTGTTCCTCGCAGATCCGCTTCAGGTTGGCGAATGCCAGCAGAGACTTTGAGGTTTGCCCCGCGACGTAGAGTTTCAACTCCCATTTGGGTCTGGGTAGTTTGCTCATTTTCGGCCTCCGCGCGCCTGGCCGTTCTTGCCGCCGCTTGCGTTTCCGGAGCGGCTCCTTGCCATCGCACCGCGGTCCTGCTCCCATTTACTCAGTTTGCGTTGCTCCTGCGCAATGAGCTGCATGGATTCCTGCTCCTCGGTTACGGTCTCGAGTTGGAGGGCGGCGATCTGCGCGTCGAGCGCCTTGCGCTTGCGCTCGAGCAGGAGCTGTCTTCGTTCGATTTCCTGCCGGGCGGTGAGCGCAGCGGAGGCGTCCTTCGCTTCTTGTGTCACCCGGGCCGAGCCGGTGAGCAGACCCGCGTCGCCCAGGTAGACGTCGCGTAGCTGCGCCCCGTGATTGGTCAACAGGAATTCGCGAATCTGGTTGGAATGCGCGATGCCGCGCGCCTTGAGGATGTAGAGCCCCCGGTTCCGCTCGCCGCCGCTCTCGATATCGCGTAGCAGCAGCCAGGTGTCCACCAGGGAGGAGATGTTGACTTCGGTCTGCTCCTGGGCGTCCGAGCCGCTGGTCAGGGTGGTCAGCAGCGCCGTGACTTGTTTCTCCTTCAGGTAGTCGATCAGGCGCAGCAGCATGCTCTTGGCTTCCGAGGCGCTGCCGGAGTGAAGCAATGCGGTGACCGGATCCACGACCACGATACTGGGGTTGATGTCCTTGATGATCCTGTGGATTTTGACAAGATGCATTTCCAGGCCGAACGTCGTGGGGCGAGCGGCATAAAAGTGCAGCAGCCCTTTGTCCACCCACTGCGCCAGATCGATTCCGATGGACCGCATGTTGCGGACGATCTGGTTCGGGGACTCCTCGAAAGAGAAGAACACGCATTGCTCTCCGCGAGCGCAGGCGGCGTTCACGAAATGAGCGGTCAGGCTGGTCTTCCCCGTGCCGGCCGTTCCGGACACCAGAATGCTGCTGGCGCGAAAGTAGCCTTTGCCGCCGAACATGGCGTCCAGCGCGGGAACGCCGGTGGAGACCCGCTCGCGGGACGCCGTGTGCTTCAGATCGATGGAGGTGACGGGCAGCACCGAAATGCCGTCGCTCTCGATCAGGAAGGGATATTCGTTCGTGCCGTGCGTGGAGCCGCGGTACTTGACCACTCGCAGGCGCCGCGTCAGCACCGTTTCGGTGATGTGGTGGTCGAGGAGGATGACGCAGTCGGAAATGTACTCTTCCAGGCCGTGGCGGGTCAGGGTGTTCTGCCCGCGTTCGCCGGTGACGATGGCGGTGAGCCCTTTTTCCTTGAGCCAGCGGAACAACCGGCGCAGCTCGGAACGCAGAACCGCTTCGTTTTCGAGTCCGGCGAAGAGGGCCTCGATGCTGTCGAGGAGCACCCGCTTGGCTCCGATCGAATCCACGGCCATGCCCGAGGCGTAGGAAGAGGGCTTCGAGGTCGTACTCGCCGGCCTCCTCGATCAGGCTACGTTCGATGTATACGTGGTCGATCACCAGTTTCTTGTGCTTCACCAGGCCGGCAACGTCGAAGCCGAGCGAAGCCACATTGGTGGTGAGCTCTTCGGCGGTTTCTTCAAAGGAGAGGCAGACGCCGGGCTCGTCGAACTCCGTTGCTCCACGGACCAGGAATTCCATGCCGAGCAGGGTCTTGCCGCAGCCTGCGCCACCGCAGACCAGTGTGGGCCGGCCACGAGGCAGACCGCCCATGGTGATTTCATCGAGTCCGTGGATGCCGGTGGGACATTTCGGAAGGCCGGCCGGACCTTTGTCAGACTGCGGAGCTCTGGATCTGCGAGAGCGCATCCGCCTCCTTGGCGTGCTTAACGAATCGACTGTGAATAGTGAAGGGAATTTTATCACCAATTGGGGCTGACTTGGTCATGCAAATGAGATCTGAAAGGCCGAAGGGCCAAGCGCTGAGGGAGTAGATCGTGGCGCAGACTCTTAGTCTGACAGCGTCGAGACTCTTCTCGACGCGAAAACCGGCCTCGACACGAGTGTCGAGGCGGCAGGCAAGAGTGCCTGCGCCACAAAGGCTTTTAGGGGGCCGCCCTACATGCGAGAATAACCGCCATGAGACTCTCCATTGCCGCACTCGTGCTGCTCCTTGCCGCGTCCGCCTGGGCCGCCGGGCCTGCTACCGTGGCCGCGACACCGCCCATGGGCTGGAACAGTTGGGACTGCTACGGCACCGCCGTCACGGAGGCGCAGGTCAAGGCCAACGCCGACTACATGGCGAAGCACCTGAAGCAGCACGGCTGGCAGTACGTCGTGGTCGATATACAGTGGTCCGAGCCGCACGCGCAGGCGCACGGCTACCGGCCGGACGCCGCGCTGGCGATGGACGAGTACGGCCGGCTGATCCCGGCTGTGAACCGCTTTCCGTCGTCGGCCGGCGGCCAGGGCTTCAAGCCGCTGGCGGACTACGTCCACTCGCTGGGCCTGCGCTTCGGCATCCACATCATGCGAGGCATTCCCCGGCGCGCGGCGAAGGCTAACCTGCCGGTTTTCGGCAGCAAGGTGCGCGCGGGAGCGATCGCGGATCCGTACTCGCTCTGCCCCTGGAACAGCGATATGTACGGGGTCGATATGAGCCGCGCCGGCGCCCAGGACTACTACGATTCGATCCTGAAGATGTATGCCGGCTGGGGCGTCGACTACATCAAGGCCGACGACATCGCGCGCCCCGCGCACCGCGAGGAGATCGCCGCGCTGCATCGCGCCATCCTCAAGACGGGGCGGCCCATCGTGCTGAGCCTCTCGCCCGGGCCGGCCATGGTGAAGGACGCGGCGTTTCTGCAGCGAGAACGCCAACATGTGGCGCATCTCCGACGATTTCTGGGACGACTGGAAGCTGCTGCGCCTGAACTTCATCCTGATGTCGATCTGGAGCGGCATGGGACGGCCCGGCGCGTGGCCCGATGCCGACATGCTGCCGCTGGGCCGCATCGGCATCAGCGCGGAGCGCGGCGAGGACCGCATGACCCGCTTCACGCGCGTGGAACAGCGCACGCTGATGAGCCTGTGGTCGATCGCGCAATCGCCCCTGATGTTCGGCGGCGACCTGCCGAGCAACGACGACTTCACGCTCTCGCTCATCAGCAACGACGAGGTTCTGGCTGTCGATCAGCGGGGCGCGCACGGCCGCGCGTTTGCCGAGGGCGGCGCCGAGCGTGGTCTGGACCGCGGACGCGGTGGATTCGGACGCGAAGTACGTAGCGGTGTTCAACTGGGGCGACGGCGGGGCGATCGATATTCGCGTCGATTGGCGCGCCCTCAAGCTCCCCGAGCGTTGCGTGCTGCGGGATCTCTGGGAGCGCAAGGACGTGGGCACTATCCGGGGCGGCTACACGTTTCGGGTCGAGCCGCACGGGTCGGGGCTGTACAAGGTGAGTCCGTCGAAGTAGGGGGAGTTTGCATGTAACTACAAAAGGAGTTACATTCAGAAATGAAGTACGAATGGGACGAAGCGAAGGCTCAGCGCGAACTTCACCAAGCATGGCTTGAGTTTCGAGGATGCTGAAAGGGTGCTTTCCGGGCCTTGCGTCACATTTCAGGATGACCGCTTCGACTATGGAGAGGAACGGCTCATCACTCTGGGCTTGCTCGCCCAACGGCTGGTAGTGATAGCCCACACGCCGCGCGATGAAGTAACGCGCATTATCTCGATGAGGAGGGCCAACCGCCGTGAACAAAAGATCTATCAAGAGCGACTTGGCACGCATTGACCGCATGCGGGATGCTGATATTGACTACTCGGACATCCCGCCGCTCGATAAGACGTTTCTTACGAAAGCGACGGTCGCCTGGCCGCCTGTCAAGAAGCAGTTGACCATCCGGCTCGATGCGGACGTGCTCGATTGGCTCAAGGGGCACGGCAGAGGATACCAGACGCGCATCAATCGCATCCTCCGCGTTGTTATGGAGAGTCAGCCACCCCGGCGCGCCCGTCGCTAGACCGGCAACGCGCCGGAGCGCCGCGCGGGTCTCGCTTACCCCACCCGCATCTTCTGACGCGCGGCCAGGCAAGAGCCAGGAAGATCTATCACTGCGGTGAGTCCGGCGAAGTAGGGGGCGGTCAATACGCCAGCGACGCCCGGGCGTACTGTGCGGCGGACTGCCGTGGCGCGGCGACGCTCTCGCCCGTTTTGCCCACGCCCAAATCGGCCAGGGTCGATAGGATGTTCGCCGCCCACTGGTAGACGTTGTTGGCCCTGACGGCCGAGCGCATCAGGGACATCCGCCTCATCCTCTCGGCGGGAGAAAGGTTGAGCGCGACCAGGATTGCCTGGGTGATCTGGTCCTCGCAGAATGGGTTTACGAGCACTGCCGAACTCAGTTCGCGAGAGGCGCCTGCAAAGCGGCTGAGCACCAGCGCGGCGTCGAGGTCCGGGCGGCTCGCCACGAATTCCTTAGCCACCAGGTTCATCCCATCGTGCAACGATGTGACCAGGCAGAAGCTCGCCAGCCGGTGGAGGGCTATCATCTCCTCCGGCGGCAGATTTCGCTCGACGAGGTAGACGGGGTTCCAGGTGGGCGTACGCCACTTCCGGTTCACCGCCGCGACCTCCTGCTCGATCTCGTCCCTCAGTTGCCGGTATTGGGCGATGTCGCCGCGGCTCGGCACGCCGACCTGCACGAAGACCAGCTTCCCTCGCCATTCAGGGTGCCGGTCCAGAAACAGGCCGACCGCCCGGATGCGCTCTGGAATCCCTTTCGTGTAGTCGATCCGGTCGATTCCGATGCCGATCCGAACGCCGGGCGGGAGCCGGTGTCTCCACTCTTCCATCGCCTGCCGCGTTTGCTCGCTCTCGGCGAGTTCGCAATGGCCCTCGAAATCGATTCCAATCGGGAAATCCCGTACGGCCGTCACGTGGCGGCCGCCGATCGCGCGTCCGTGTTGGCGATCGACAAGAGCATCCGTCGAGAGGGCCACGCTGTCGAGAAAATTCGCGCAGTACTGGTTCAGGTGGAAACCCAACAGGTCGCTGCCGAGCATGCCTTCGAGCAGTTCCTCTTTCCAGGGGAAGGCCGCGAAGACCTCCGCGCCTGGCCACGGGATGTGCCAGAAGTGGGCTACCGTGAGCGCCGGATTCCGCTTCTTCAGGAGGCGCGGAAGCAGCGCAAAATGGTAGTCCTGGATGAAGACCACGGCGGGTTGACCCGCCGCCTCCTCGAGCACGGCCGCGGCGAAGATCTCGTTGACTTTACGGTAGCTCTCCCACTCCGCGGCGAGAAACCTGGGCCGCTGGAAGACGTTGTGACATAGCGGCCATAGGCCCTGGTTCGCCAAGCCGCAGTAGTACTCCTTAGCGAGCTTCTCCGGAATCGAGAGCCGCCGCAGCCGGTAGGCCGGCCGGCCCGCGGCGGTGCGGAGGCCGATACTTTCCGCCATCGCTTGACCGCAGGCTGTGCCGCTACGCTGGGCCACCCAGACCGCTTTGTCCAAGGCGTTCAAAACCGGATGCAGGGCCGCGGTCAGACCCCCGGCCGGGCGCTCCGGGATCACCCGTTCGCCTTGACGCTCCTCGACGAACGGTTCGCGGTTCGACACCACGATGAAGGGTCCGCTCCCAACGATCCGTGCCGCTAGCGCCCGCAACTGCGATTTGGAGTCCATCGATCCTTCCGGCGCCCCCCTATTCAAGGCTAACCGGCCGGCGCCGCCAGACCCATCCCCTGAAAGCACCAGGCCCTTACCAAAAAGGCACCAACGCATCCCGCGCCCTACCCGGAGCGCTCCTCTGGCGGTTATGCTGTCGGATGGAGGCATGGCAGGGTGATCTGGAGCCGCATCTGGGTGGGGTTGAGCGTCGGCTTTGGACTTCTGCTGGCGCTGATCGTCATATCCACCGTCGGCACATTCAGGGAGACCATCCGAAATCGCCAGCAACTCTCGGATGCCTATGAGCGGCATTACAGGACCGCCGACGCGCTGACGCGAATACGCTCGGACCTGTACCTGGCGGGAATCCTGAAGCGCGACTTCCTGCTCGATCCGTCCCCCTTCCATGGGCCGCAGTATGGTGAGCAGTTCGCCGGGCTCAAGGCCGCGACCGACGAACATCTGAACACGCTGCGGAACCTGCTGACGCCGGGTGAGGCTGCGTCATTGAACCGTTTGCGGACCGAGGTGCAAGCCTACATGCGCCCGCTCGATCAGGCGCTCGATTGGGAGCCGATCCACTCGGGCACGATTCAGTGGCAACTGCTGCGGCTGCAGTTGCGGCAGCGCGGATCGGCGCTGCAGATGGCCGCGGATTTGGAGAAGCTCAACGGCAGGGACTTGTCCGTCCAGCGAGAAAGGCTCCGGATTTCCGAGGAACAGTTCCGCAGGTTCCTCTCGCTGATCGCCGTCAGTTCCATTCTTCTGGGCGTACTCATAGCGGGACTGACCGTATGGCACATGAGGCGGCTGGAGAATGAATCCGAGCGGGCGAAATTGGAGCTCCGTCACCTGACGCACCAACTGGTACGGGTCCAGGAGCAGGAGCGGAAAACACTGTCTCGCGAGCTCCACGACGAAGTCGGGCAGATGCTGACGGGTCTGCGTATGGAACTCGGGAGCCTGGGCACGCCCGACGGGCGTGAAGACCCCGCATTCCACCAGCGGCTCCTCGAGATCAAGCGTCTGGCAGAGCGCATTCTGGGCGCCGTGAGGAACCTGGCGATGGTGCTGCGGCCTTCCATGCTCGATGACCTGGGCCTTGCGCCCGCGGTGCAATGGCAGGCCAAGGAGTTTACGCGGCGGACGGACGTGCCGGTCGACGTAACGATCGGCGGCGAGGTCGACGACGTCTCCGACGACTTGCGCACCTGCATATACCGCGTTATGCAGGAGGCGCTCACCAACGCCGGCCGTCACGCGCGCGCCACCAATATCCGGATCGCGATCCGGAGAGACGCAGGGAGTGTCACGGCACTCATCGAGGATAACGGCGTGGGCTTCGACCGCGCGCAGGGCCGCAAGCGCGGCCTGGGGCTTCTGGGCATGGAAGAGCGTGTCCGTGAGCTCAAAGGAACGCTGAGCATCCGGTCGCAGCCCGCCCACGGAACGAGCATTTCGATACGGTTGCCCGTCGAGGAGAAGCGGAGTGAGCTTTCGAGTGCTGATCGCGGATGATCACGGGGTCGTGCGCCGAGGCTTGCGCGACTTGCTCGAGAAGTCGGGCGAGGTCTCCGTGGTCGGCGAGGCCGCCGACGGCCGCGAAGCAGTGCGGCTCGCGGCCGAACTGCGGCCGCAGATCGTAGTGATGGATATCGTCATGCCGCTGTTGAACGGAATCGATGCGGCGTCGCTCATGATAGGCCGGGACCCCGATATCAGGATCATCATTCTCAGCATGCACTCCGACGAGAGCTACATTCTGCGGGCACTGTCGGCCGGCGTAAAGGGCTACCTGCTTAAGGATTCGGCGGAAGAAGACATCTTCCCGGCGGTGCGGGCCGTGGCCGCGGGCCGCCCCTATTTCAGTCCCGCGATTGCCGCGATGCTGCTGGACGAGTACCTGCAGACAATGAAGAAGCACAAACTCGAGGACTCCTACGACCTCCTGACGGATCGCGAGCGGCAAGTGCTCCAGCTCCTGGCGGAGGGGAGATCCAACAAGGAAGTGGCGGCGATTCTGAACCTAAGTCCCTACACCGTCGAATCGCACCGGACCAACCTGATGCAGAAGCTGAACCTCCACAACACGGCCGAAATCGTCCTCTATGCGGTTCGCAAGAACATCATCGTTCCGTAGCTTGGACACTTACGGCGGCGGGCTTCGGCAGGCGGCCGGCGAACTCTGCGATGCGGCGCACCGCCTCCATCGGGTTCTCGTGGGACGCCGCGTAGCGGAAGGGCACGTAGCCATCGGCGTATTCGCCGAAAGCCGCGCCGCGCCGCGACACGCGGTGAAGGCGAACCTGCCGGTATTCGATAGCAAGGTGTGCGCGGGCGAAGTCGCCGATCCATACTCGCTCTGCCCCTGGGTAGCACACCGACATGGGCGCCATCCAGGGCGGCTACACGTTCCGGGTCGAGCCGCACGGGTCGGGGCTGTACAAGGTGAGTCCGGCGAAGTAGGTTCGGCGCGAGTGCCTGTGCCAATGCTCATATTGCGTCCCATGGGTTAAAGATCGTGACGTCAAGAGCGGCGAAATCCTTCACGTTCCGTGTCACGATGGTGAGATCGTGCTCCAGGGCCGTTGCGGCAATCATGCCGTCCGCCGTGTTAAGAGGCGTTCCTTTCAACTGGCATTGACCGTCCAACATGCCCCAGCGATCGGCGATGGAGTGTGTGACCGGCAGGATGCGGTTGCGAAACCAAATCAACAGGTCGGTATGAAACCATGTCTCCAACTCGGCGCGGCGACGGCCTTGGGGAAGCACGACGAGACCCTTGCGGATTTCACCGATCGTGACGGCGCTGAGGAAGAGCGTCGCGGCTGGCTGCGTTCTGAGCCACTGCAGGACACGAGGCTCCGGACGATCCCGGCTGAATTCCGACGGGACATTGGTGTCGAGCAGATAGCCGTTCACAGGTCAACTGGTCGTCCTGTAGACGGGTTGCGGCCGAAATCCAGATTGAGGCCCCGCAACGGTGCAAAGAGTTCAACGATGTCCTTCGCGGGCGGTGCGTCAGAAGGTGTCGTTGGCGGACTAGACTGGAGCGCCTGAAGGATCACGTCTTCGGCGTTTCTGAACGCGCCGCTCTGGAGACGCTGATTGATCAGCGCCTCGACTTCGGGCCTTGTGATCTGTATGGTCATGGGCGCCCCCTCTCCAGACTGGTGCTTTATAGCTACGCCCTCACCCTACCCCACCGAACTCCTCGGCGTCAACCTCTCGGTGAAACGTAGCGTCCTTCGCGGGCGAAGGCCACTACATTGGCTCGACGGGAGCACTGATATCCCGTAGTATGGTGAAGTTGGAATTTGACTGGGACGACGCTAAGGCCGAGGCCAACCTGAGGGCTCACGAGGTGAGCTTCGAATTGGCGAAGACGGTCCTCAAGGACCCCTTTGCCATTGAGCGACTCGACTCGGGAAGACTATGGCGAGGAGCGCTTTGTCATCGTCGGCATGGCTGCGGGCGGCGTGGTGATGTTTGTAGCCTTCAGCGAGCGAGAGGGTCGCGTGCAACGCAAAGTGAGCAAGACGACTACTTCCGGCAGAACAGCTAGTTCGCCCCGGCCGATGACCTCAGAGGCCACCGAGCGAGCGGCGCGCGCGGATCGCGACGCGCAGCCGCTTTCCGAAACCGACCTCAGCCGGATGCGGCGAACGCCCCAGGCGAAGATCATCCGTCGCGCCTTGAATTTGACTCAAGAGGAATTTGCCGCCCGCTATCGCATTCCCCTTGGCACGCTGCGGGATTGGGAGCAGGGTCGCGCGGAACCGGACCAGCCCACGTGTGCCTATCTGACGTTGATTGCCCGCGATCCCGATCATGTGAACCGGACGTTGAATCGAAAAGCGAGCTGAACGACGTGGTGGGCAGGAAACCCACCAAACACCACTTGGCACGGATTGATGGCATGCGGGATTCAGACATTGAAGCCATCGGGACGTCCTGACCGGTTGGCCTGAGGGTGAAGGTTGGTGTCACCCGCCGAAGCGAATGCCGAGCGAGACAATAGCCGTCTCAGGGCAAGTGGCGACGCGGAGGTAGGTCTAAGTCGCCCGCAGCCCCTCCTTTCAACGCATATTCCACGGCCTCCTGCCAGTCCTGTGTTACGCCGGGGTCGGCGGGAGAGCCGTTTGGCAACAACGACATGCTTCCGAGGAGTCCACCCAGTTCATCGGATTTCGTTTGCGTGTACAGTCTATCGAGAAAATAGAACATCGCAGCATATGCCTGCTTGTCCGTCAATGTGCTCACGAAATGCTCCTTAGTCCCGAGGGACGCCTCCTACCCGACCGGCAGTTCCTGTCGCGCGGCCCGCTTCGGCAGCTCGCCGACAAACTCGGCGATCCGCCGCACGGCCTCCATCAGGTTCTCGTACGACGACGCGTAGCTGAAGCGCACGTAGCCGTCGCCGTATTCGCCGAAAGCCGCGCCGCTGAGGCACGCCACGCCCGCCTCGTGTAAGAGGCAGTGTGCCATCTCGCGTGAGCCGAGGCCGGTGCCGGCGATGTTCGGGAATGCATAGAACGCGCCGCCGGGCAGGGCGCAGCGGAATACCGGGAATCGCGTTGAGGCCCGCGCAGAAGGCGTCGCGGCGGCGGCGGAATTCCGCGACCATGCGCTCCACGTCGTCCTGCGGTCCGTTGAGCGCCGCGATGGCCGCGCGCTGCGTGAAGCTCGCGGTGCACGAGTTCGAGTTCACCATCAGCTTGTTGACCGCTTCCGCCAGCCACTCCGGCATCACGCCGTAGCCCATGCGCCAGCCGGTCATCGCGTAAGTCTTCGAGAAGCCGTCCAGAATGATGGTCTTCTCCTGCATCTCGGGGAAACTGGCGATCGAAACCGGCTCCGCGTCGTACCAGATGCGCGAGTAGATCTCGTCCGACAGCACCATCAGGTCGCGGCCGCGCACCAGGTTCGCAATCGCCCGCATGTCCTCGGCCGGGATCACGCCGCCGGTCGGATTCTGCGGCGAATTGAGAATCAGCAGCCGCGTGCGTTCGTTGATCTTCGACCGCAGCAGGTCCAGATCGAACGAGAAGCCGCGCTTTTCGATGAGCGGGATGGGCACCGGCACGCCGCCCGCGAAACGAATCATCGATTCGTAAATGGGGAAGCCGGGGTTGGGATAAATCACCTCGTCGCCGTGATCCACCAGCGCCAGCATGGAGAAGAAGATGATCGGCTTGCCGCCCGGGACTATGCACACGTTCTCGGGACCGGCGGAAATGCCGCGCGTGCGCGAGACGTAGGCCGCGATGGCCTCGCGCAGGTCGGGGTAACCCTGGGGTGGGCCGTAGTGCGTCCAGCCGTCGTCGAGCGCCTTCTGCGCCGCCTCGACGATGTGATGCGGCGTGGGGAAATCGGGCTCGCCGATCTCCAGGTGAATGATGTTCCGCCCCTCCGCTTCGAGCTTGCGCGCCTGCACCAGCACCTCGAAGGCCGTCTCGCCCCCGAGGCGGCTCATCCGTTCCGCTAGTTTCATTTGTCGCTCTTCCTGAAATACGGCACGCCGCCGCGCGTCTCCGCCAGTTCGACCTGGTCGTCGATCGCGACGCGGTCGCCCAGGATGCGCCCCGTGACGCGCGAGCCGTCGTCGCGAACCACGATGGCGATCTGGTAAGGCGCCTCGTTCACGTAGGCCTCGGGCGCCGAGTGGACCACCGTTTCGGTGTAGACTTTCATGCCGCCCTCAGTATGGTCACCACGGCGCTGGCGCCGGAGCCGCCCAGGTTCTCCGCCAGGCCCAGTTCGTGCCGCGGGAGCTGCATCTCGCCGGCCTCGCCGCGAATCTGCAGGACCAGGTCGCAGATCTGCGCCACGCCCGTCGCGCCCACCGGATGCCCCTTGGCTTTCAGCCCGCCGCTGGCGTTCACGGGCAGCGCGCCGGAGGGCAGCGTGCATCCCTCCGAAGTGTAGCGGCCGCCCTGGCCGCGCGGCGCGAAGCCCAGGTCCTCCAGCGCCACGATCTCGGCGATGGTGAAGCAGTCGTGCAACTCGGCGAACTCGATCTCGCGCGGGCCCACGCCCGCCATCTTGTACGCCTTCTCGGCCGCGCGCCGCACCGCGGGGAAGGTGGTGATGTCCTCCTTCTGATCCAGCGCGAAGCGGTCGGAGGCCTGCGCCACCGCGGCGATGCGCACCGGCTTGTCGGTGAACTCCGCCGCGCGCTCGAGCGGAGCCAGCAGCACGGCCGCGGCGCCGTCGCTGATCAGCGAGCAATCGTAGAGGGTCAGCGGATCGGCCACCGGCTTGCCGGCCAGCGCCTGCTCGATCGTGATCACCTTGCGCATGTGCGCGTCCGGGTTAAGCGCGCCGTTGGCGTGGTTCTTCACCGCCACCGCCGCCAGGTCTTCGCGCCGCGTGCCGAAATCGTGCATGTGGCGGCGGGCGATCATGGCGAACAGGGAGGGGAAGGTCGCACCGGCCTTCATCTCGCCCGCGACGTCGCCGGCCGAGGCCAGGATCTCCGCCACCCGCGGGGTGGTCTGCGAAGTCATCTTCTCGACGCCCACCACCAGCACCAGGTCGTAGATGCCCGCCGCCACCGCCGCCCAGGCGTGGAAGAACGCGGATCCGCCCGAGGCGCAGGCGGCCTCGAAACGCGTGGCCGGGACTCCATCGAATCCCAGGCCCTGTCCGATGAATGGCGCCAGGTGGTTCTGGCCGACAAAAGCGGGTCCGGCGAAGTTGCCCAGGTAGAACGCCTCCACTTGCGACGCCCGCACCTGCCCGTTTTCGAGGCACTTGCTCCCGGCCTCGACGGCCAGCGAGCGGAGGTCGCGATCGGGGAACGCGCCGAAAGGGGTCTTGCCGAGACCGATGACAGCGACTGGTCTCATACTACAATCAGGATAGCGCGCCATAATGCCGGGGAAGCTGATAGCACAGGTTTGTTCTACCGTATCACCACGTCTCGGTGGTGGAACGGGCCCCCAAATCTGCCAACTACCTACCCTGCTTGTGGCGCAGGCGCTTTTGCCTGCCGCCTCGACGCTGCAGACCAGGAGTCTGCGCCGCTATCCAAGCTCGTGGCGACCTCTCCGCCGGGGTACCGCCGGACCCGCGGATCGAGCGATGCGGGGCACTCCACGCTCCAGCCTCCTTGTGCGTCATAAGGTTGTAGGCGCATGTCCAGTTTGGTGTGGCCAATCATGAACGAAGCCGTCGAGCCCGTACTCGAGGACTCGCTGGAGCGCCAGAACCGCTTCATTTCCGAGAACTTGCGCCGCATCTTCCTGCTGGTCTACCGCATGGTCGGTAACGTCGCCGACGCGCAGGACTTGACCCAGGAGGTCTTCGTAAAGGCCCTCCAGCGGCGCGACCAGCTCAAGGACGAGGAAAAAGCCGCGCACTGGCTGTCGCGAATCGCCACCAACACGGCCATCGACTTCCTGCGGCGCCATGGCCGCATCGCCTTCTGCGAGTTGGACGATATGCCGGAGCGGGCTGGCAGTTCGCCCCTGGAGAGCCCGGAGGCGCGGTTGTTGCGCGCCGAACGCCAGGCGATCCTCGAAGGCGGCCTTGAAACCCTCACCGCACGGGAGCGTGCCGCGTTGCTGCTGCGGGATGTGGAGGGCCTTTCGGCGGAAGAGGTGGCCCGCCACCTTTCGTGTTCGAAGGCGACGGTGCGGTCGCACATCGCCAATGCGCGGGTGAAGTTCCGCCGCTACCTGAGCAGGAGGAAAGCGTGACACATCCGGCGGAAACGGCGCTCGCGCTTTATGCCGGCGGAGACCTGGGCTGGTGGACGCGGTGGGGAATCGCGCGCCACGTGCAGCAATGCGGGTCCTGCCGCAGCCAGGTGGAGGCGTTCCGCGGCGTGTGCGAGGCGCTGCTAGAGGAGCGCGAGGAAATGCCGCCGGGTCTCGATTGGAGCGAGGCAGCCGCCGCTATGCGCGCCAACATCCGGCTGGGCCTGGCCGCGGGCGAGTGCGTGGCCGAGGCGCCCGAGCCGAGGCGGAGTCCGTGGCGCCCCGCGCTGGCGCTCCCGGTTCTGCTGGTGGTGGTGGCCGGCGTGATTCTCGAAAGCCTTCCGCAACCGGTTCATCGCGCGTCGGCGCCGGAGGCGCTAGGCGTCGTGCTCGACGCGGGACCGGCGGGAATCGGCGTGGAACGGAATGGCCGCGGCTTCCAGCTTCTGCGTCCGGCGGCGGCCGAAAGCGTAGAGGTTTCGGTGCGGGGCGATTCCGTCCGCTCCCGGTATGTTGACGACGCGACGGGGCAGGTAACCATCAGTCATGTGTACGCGGAATAGTTCGCTATTGGCGTTGCTGGCCATTGCGGCGGCCTGGGGCCAGGCGCCGCGGCCGGCCAGTTCCGTGAAGGTCAACTTCCCGAACGACTCGCCGGTGGCGCTTGTCTCCGCCGATTGGGGGGAATCGAGGACCGAAGCGCGCGGCGGCGCACTGCTGCTCGATCTGCATACTTCGCTCTCGCTGCGCAACACCGGGCAGGCGCGCATCCGCGGCGTCACGCTGCTGGTTCAGGCGCAGGAAGTTACGCCCGGCGGCAAGGCCTCGGTGACGGTGCCCAGCGTGGACATCGGCCCGGGCGACACCTTCCCCATTCGCATCGATCTGCGGCTGCTGCGTCCCATGTTCAGCGGCGGCCCGCTGGCCGAAATCACGCTCGACGGAGTGCTGTTCGACGATCTTTCGTTTTACGGTCCCAACCGTTTGAACTCGCGGCGCGCGATGACCGTCTGGGAGATGGAGGCGCGGCGCGACCGGCGATATTTCAAGTCCGTTCTCGAATCGCGCGGGCCGGATGGATTGCGGCAGGAGGCGCTGGCCACACTGGCGCGGCTGGCGGACCGGCCGCAGCTCGACGTCCAGGTGATCCCGCGCGGGCGCACCACCACGCTAGCGAGCGCTCAGGAACGGCCCATCGAGTTCGTTTGCCTGCACCTTCCCGATGCGCCGGTCGAGCCGGTGCGCGGCCTGGCCCGAGTGGTGGGAGGAGAGGCGCGAGCGCCGCGCATCGACGTGGTGAACCGCTCCACCCGGCCGGTTCGCTACTTCGAGATCGGATGGATCATCAAGGATCGCCAGGGGCACGAGTTTCTGGCCGGCTCGGTGCCCGCCGCGGATTCCGGTTTGCGGCTCGCGCCCGGCGCCACGAACGAGGTGGCCGAAGGCGCCGCCCTGCGATTCTCTCGCGCCGCCGGCCAGCCGGTGGATATCGAGAGCATGACCGCCTTCGTCACCCAGGTCGAGTTTGCCGACGGCACGCTCTGGATTCCCAGCCGCGCCGCCCTCGACGCCCCGCGCTTCCGCGCCGTCCTGGCGCCCTCGCCCGAAGAGCAGCGCCTGGCCGACCTCTACCGCAAGCGGGGGCTTGCGGCGCTGGTGGCCGAGCTTAAGAAGTTCTAGGTGGTGCGAAGCACCGAACCGC
>CAVXQQ010000026.1:0-486595 GCA_963763835.1 Bryobacterales bacterium | reverse complement strand
ATTGGTAGCAAGTCTTGTTGTTGCGGGCGTCGGTCCGCTTGACCATGTCGCCGTTGTAGGTGCCGGCGCACTCGGCGTCGCTGTCGTAGCTGTAGCTGACGGTGCCGCTTTCGGGGTTGGTCTCCGCGGTCATCCGGCCGAGCCAATCATTATAGACGTAAGTGCGGGTCTGGCGAGGGCTTGCTACCTGCGCGTTCTGAATCACCCCGGTGAGTCTGTCGAGCACGTTGTATGTGTACGTCGTCCAGTACCCGGATTGAGAGACGTTCTGGCTGCATGTGCCATAACCCGATCCCGAGACTGTGGTGAGTTCGCAAACCGAGGTCAGACGGCCTAGCGCATCGTACTCGAGTTGCCGCCGCTTAGTGTTCTCGGGTAGCGGCGAAGTCACCTGCGGGCCGACCTCGATCAGGACGTCGTTCTGGTTGTACGTGTATTTCGTCCAGCCGCCGCCGCCGTCAGTAATCTGCGTCGGCCGGCCGAGCGCGTCATAAATGGTCGTGGTGGCGTTGCCGCCCGGCTGGGTCCCGTTCTTCCCGGCGGAGTAGGGGACGGTCACCCGCGAGACGCGTCCGACGGAATCATAGTCGGTTTGGACCGAATCGTACGTCGTCGCGCTCTGGCTCTGCTTTCGCTGGCTGATGTGGGCACGGCCAAGAAGGTCCAGGGAGGTGAAGTTGTCGACGGTAGAGCTCGTGGCGAAATTGAGGGCGTTCTCGACGGAGGCCGGAGTCGATCCGGAATAGGGCGTGTACGTGAAGTTGGTGGTGGCGCCTGTCGGATCGACAACCGACGTCGGGCGCCAGAAAGTGGCGTCCGTGTAGTAGGTGGTTGTGGTTTGGCTGTTGGGATCGGTGGCCGTTCGCGGCACGCCGCCGTAGCAGTAGGTGTCCCAGGTGGCGGAGGTCGTGAGCGGGTTCGCCAGACCGCTCCCGGTCACGCTCGTGGCGGTGAGTAACGAGGAGCCGCAGGCTCCATAGGTGTATGTCGTGACGGCTCCGGTGACGTCGGTCGCGGTCTGCGCATCGCCCGTGTCAAAGTAGGTGAAGGTTTGCGACAGATATGTTGACGTGTTGAGCCACCGTTTCACAGTGGTGGCATTCCCACGCGAGCCGGTGACCGCAACGTGCTGCGGAGCCGATGTAACCGTCGGGGTACCCTCATCATACATGTAGGTCGTTTGCGCTTTGATGGTGGTTCCGTCCGAATCGTAGACCGTCACCGAGGAAGGCATGTCCGCAATCCCATTTCCCAGGCTCGCATACGAAATAGCCGTCTTTCGCACCAGCCCGCCGGGCTGGGGGCTCGTCGAGGAGGTCCCGTAGTTGTACTCGTCGACTTCCGTGGGCACGCCGGCGCTGTTGTAGAGACTCACGGTCTGCGATTCCACGGTGCTGGAGGTCGTGGACGGCAGCTTTCGGGTAATGGCTGCCTGGCTGAACGGCACCGTGACGACCGAGGCTGTGCATGGCAGAGGCGCGTAGTTGTAGCAGGTATAGACGGTTAGGGTTCCGCTCGAACCCATGTTCACCGTGCGCTGTACCTCATACATTGCATTCGTTACGGCAGTCCCGTTCCAGCCTCCTTGGAACTTCAGCGATGCCACGTTGCTCTGCGGATCGGTGATCGTGGTCTCCCAGGGGTTCGGATAGGCCGGAATGGTGTGTGCATAAGTCCAGGTCCCGTCGGGCGTCTGCCGGGTGAGCGTGGCCGTGCTGCCGTCCGAGCAAGTGATGCCGTGGCTCCCGCCTGAGTAGGAGTAGTTGATCGTCCCGCCAGTGGGCAGAGTGATCGAGGCGATGCGGCCGGTGACGTAATGTGGATTGTGGACGTCTCCTGGCGTCGTCTCATAAGTGATCGTGTACTTGTCGGAGGGGTTCTGGACCTGGTCCGGCAAATCGATCTCGCTCACCAGGTTCACCAGAGTCGGACCATACTCCGAGATTCCGGCGCATCCGAAGGCCGTCTGAACGGTGTTGGCGGTGTATTTTACCGTATAGGCCGACGCGGTGTTCTGCGGATTCGTGTAGGCGAGGCTGATGGGGCTGGTCGGCGTGGCCGAACCCGATGCGGTGAGAGCGGTTGTGTTCAGCGTGTCGGTGAATGTGGTCAAGCCGTTGCTGTAAGTTCCGGTGATTTTGTTGCCGTTCCGGTCCGTCTTCACCGTCGGCCCCGAAAGGCCCGCAGGAAGACTCACCGCGGTTCCGTCGCGGGTGACCGCCTTGGAGAGGTAGGCGCCGTTGTAGTACGACTGCACTGTCGTGGTGTAACCCGAGCCGTCATTCAAGCTCACCGTTGCCGAAGTCGGAACGTTCATCGGCTGGTAGCAGTTGACGACGTAGTAAATCATGGTAGGCGGCAGAGGATGGGACGCGCCCGAAGGGTCATGGTAAACGAAGTTGTCGTACTGGTACATCCAGTAGCTCGGATTTGGGCCGCATGGTGGCGAAGTAGTCCTGTAGGTCACGTAGCCAATCAGATTCTGTGAGGCTTGCGTAAGGTTGCCCCAGCCCCAGTTCGTGTTCGTGCTCGTGACCGGTGTCCACGCGCTTGCACCACTGCTCGACTTATTGGACCATACCGAACTGTCATAGGTCACCGTATAGTCGAACGCAATGCCGCGCCCGGCTTTGCTAATAATCGGAATCCCAAAATGGACGTTGAGATTGGCGTTATTGACCACGTCGAACGGGCCGCCACTGAAGCTGCCGAAGGGCGGTAGCCCGATGGTCGGCTGTGCTGGTGCGCTGGGAATCGTGATGGTTACGGCCGCAATGAATAGGAATGTTCGCGTCAACATGAGGTTCCTCCTTCGGATCAGGGCAACTGGAAATCGCCGGCGCCGAGTCCGCTGTTGGCGCCGGTTACGGTTACGGAAAGATCCAGGAGCAGCGAGCCCTGGAGGAATTGCTGAATGTGCGAGGGCGCTACGAGGCCGCTGAAAGTCTGATAACCGGCATAAGTGACCTGGACAGGAAGATCGACTCCGAGATCGTCATCCGGGTGCGTGTTGAACGCCACGGCCACCGGCAGCAGGGTTTGCGGATCGAGGTACAGGTCCATTGCGCTCAGGGACGCGATCCGCGGGTCCGTCTTCACGGTTCGCCAGGCGCGGAGGTGATGGGCCTGGGCGCCCTCACGGTCCTCCTGTCCGGCGTAGGCAAGGCAGAAGGATGGATCTTGAACCCATGATTGAATCACCAAGGCGGGCGCGAACCAGGCCGCCGCGGTCCAGGTGTTGTGCATGGGGACGGGGTGGCGCTTGGCATCCACGCCACTCCAGACGCCATCGCTGCCGTTGCGGATCTCGGCGCGCGGACCCGAGGTCAGGGCGAGGTTGGTATTGCTCTTGTCGTAAGCGGCGGCTTCGAGGGTCGCCGAGCCGGTATCGGTCTCGGAGCCCGCGGTGCGCGTGACCTGGGCTTGCAGCTTGACGTCCGTGATGGGCCGGCCTTTGGTCATGGCGGCCAAGGACTGGCTGAGCAGGGATAGCGCCTGCGGATCCCGTTGCGCGACTGGCTGCGGAGCGGTGGTGGTGGGCTGGGCGAGCGCGCTAATCGTGAACGCGGTTGCCAGGCAGTACGTGAGCAGGTAACAGGGTCTTGCCGTCATGTAGGTTCCTCCTCTGCGATCGCCCCGATTGGTTCTCCGGGACTATTGGGCTTTCTTGTTTGAGGAGTTTAATTCTCTTAATTCCATATTTCAAGCCCCCCCCCTGTGCAAGTCCCTGTGAAACCTGGAAATAAAAATGTCAGCGCAGAATACTGTGGGGCGGGCGACAACGAGCTAATAGTACCGATTATTGCTGGGACCGATCGGGAAAGGCGAGCTCTCAAATGCTAAGATGACGCATTTTCGCGGGCTTGCTGGCGCGATTTGGGCGTCCTTATTGAAGCGTTGCTCATGTCTAGGTTGGGACAACCGCGTGGCGCGGGCTTCAGCCTGCCGTGACGGCGCTCTTGCCGGCAGGTTGGCGTCGAGAGGAGTCTCGACGCGGCAGGCAAGACTGCCTGCGCCACGGAAGGGCGCTAGATCCGCTCGCCGCGGACCAGGTCGTCGTAGGTCTCTCGTTCACGAATCGTGCGCCACTGGCTGCCTTCGACCAGAACCTCGGGCGGCCTGACTCGCGCATTGTAGTTCGAAGCGGCCACGAAACCGTAAGCGCCCACCGTGGCCACGGCCAGCAGGTCGCCCGGCAGCACGTCCCCGATCTCGCGGTCGCGCGCCAGAAAGTCGCCGCTCTCGCAGATCGGCCCCACCACGTCGGCCAGGATCTTCCCGCGCGCCGCCTTGCGCACCGGCGCGATCTCGTGGTGCGACTGGTAGAGCGACGGCCGGATCAGATCGTTCATGGCCGCATCCACCACGATGAATTCCTTCGCCGGGCTGCACTTCCGGTAGAGCACCCGCGTCAGCAGCACGCCCGCTTCGCCCACGATGGAGCGGCCCGGCTCGAGCACCAGAAACAGGTCTTTGCCCTCGATCTTCGCCCGGATCGCCTCCGCGAACGCCCCGATTTCCGGCGTCCGCTCTCCGGGGCGGTACGCGATGCCGAGGCCGCCGCCCAAATCCAGCGAGCGGATCGGAATGCCGCGCGCCCGCAGGCGCTCCACCAACGCGAGCAGCTTGTCCACGGCTTCGAGGATCGAATCGGCGTCCAGGATCTGCGACCCGATGTGGCAGCTCACGCCTTCGAGCGCAACGTTGCGCAACCCGCGGGCGCGCTCGTAAACCTCTTCCACTTCCGCGATCGCGATGCCGAATTTGTTTTCCCGCAAGCCGGTGACGATGTAGGGATGCGTCTCGGGGCTCACGTCGGGATTCACCCGCACAGCCGCGCGGGCCCGCACTCCCCGCCTCGCCGCCAGCGCGTCGATCAGCGCCAGTTCCGCTTCCGACTCGCAGTTGAAGCTGTGGATGCCCTCCGCGAGCGCGTATTCAACCTCGTCGGCCGTCTTGCCCACTCCCGAGAACACCACGTCCGACGCCTTGCCGCCGGCCTTCAGCACCCGATACAGCTCGCCGCCCGAGACGATGTCGAAGCCCGAGCCGGCCTGGGCCAGCAGGTGCACCACGCCCAGGCTGGAGTTGGCTTTGGTGGAATAGCAGATGCGGTGCGGGATGCCCGCCAGCGCTTCGTCATAGGCGCGGTAGTTCTCGACAATCGCGCGGCTCGAATAGACGTAGCACGGCGTCCCCGCCCGCGCCGCAATGTCGGCCAGCGAGACGCCTTCGCAATAGAGATCGTTCCGATCGTAGTGACAGGAGCAAGCCATGTTCTAAACCATCATAGACGGGGTCCGCTCCCTCACGGTCGCGGTTCGGTAGAAACGTCTCGACGAGCGACGGGCGACCAGCGACGAGCGCCTCTTTCACTTCACCCGCAACACCAGCAGGGTCTGATCGTCGAACGCGGGGCTCGATTCCGCGAACCGGTCCAGGTCCGCGAACAACGCGTCGATCACCGCCTGCGGCGATCCGGCGCAGACCTTCTTCAACAGCTCCAGCAGCCGCCTTCGCCCGTAATCGGCGCCCGCCGGATTGAGCTGGTCGGTAATTCCGTCCGAAAAGACGACGATCAGGTCGCCCGGGCTGCGCCTGGAAGACGAGGTTGTCGTATTCCCGGTCGGGCAGCAAACCCAGCGGCACGCCCTCCACCTGCGGCTTGATGATCTCCGAGCCGCGGCAGATCACCGGCGGCATGGCGCCCGAGTTGGCCATGGTAAGCCGCCGCGTGCCCGCGTGCCACAGCATTACGAGCAGCGCCACGAACCGCGCCTCCACCTTGCGCTGCATCAGCGCCTGGTTGAGCAGCCGCAGCAGCAGCGCGGGATCGCGCCGCGACGGAACCATGGTGCGCAGCAGGCCGCTCGCCAGCGCGCCGTAGAGCGCCGCGGCCACGCCTTTGCCGCTCACGTCGCCCATGGTAATCAGCGCCGCGTCGTCGATGTATTCGAAGAAGTGGTACAGGTCGCCGCCGATGATGCGCGCCGGCCGGTACCCGATGGCGACTTCCAGGCCCCGCAGCTCCGGAGCTTCCGAGGGTAGCAGCGCCGCCTGCAACTCGCGCGCGGACACCAGGTCCTGCTCGATTTTCCGCTCCCGCTCGGCCACCTCTCCGTACAGGCGCGCGTTCTCAACAGAGCTGGCGATTTGCGGCGCCAGCAGCGTCAACATCCGCACGGTGTCGTCCGTGAAATAGGCGTACTGATCGCTCTCGATATCCATCACGCCCACCACGCGGTCCTGGGAGAGCAGCGGCACCGCCACTTCCGAGCGCACGTCCGGATGGGTGGGGATGTAGTGCGGGTCCTGCAGCGTATTGTGCGAGCGCACCGCCTTGCGCGACGAGGCTGCCAGGCCGGTGATGCCCTTCGAGAGCGGCACGTTGTCGATGCGAACCCGCTGGTCGTGCCGCACGCTGAAACGGTGCCGCAGCAGGTTGGCCTTCTCGTCCAGCAGCAGGACGCTGAAGGCGTCGTAGTTGATCAGCGTCTTTACCGAAGCCGCGATCCGCGCCAGCAGCTCGTTCAGATCCAATATGGATGAGAACTCCTGCGAGATCTGCGACAGCAGCTTGAGCGTCCGGTTCTGCCGGTCCACGCGGCGGAACAGGCGCGCGTTGTCGATGGTAACCGCGACGCGCGCGGCGATAACGCGCAGCAGCGACCGGTCGTACTCGGTGTAGGCGCCCACGCGGGTCGATTGTACGTCGATGACGCCCACCACCTTGCCTCGCGCCAGCATCGGCACGGCCAGCTCGGCGCGCACGGCGTCCAGGGCGTTCAGGTAGCGCGGGTCCCGGCGCACGTCGGCCGCCAGCACCGGCAGGCGCGTTTGCGCGGCGGTTCCCGTGAGCCCCTCTCCGAGGTTCACGACCAGATTTTTGACTACCTCGTCGCGGTGGCCGATGGCGTAGCGTATGCGCAGCGTCTTCTGTTTCTCGTTGTAGAGTTGCAGCGCGAAGAGTTCGTAGGGCACCACCTTGCGGATGATGTCGGCCACGTTGGCCAGCAGCCCGTCCAGATCGGTGAGCGTTTCCGAGGTGGCGGCCGACACTTCCAGAAGGAAGTCCAGCAGTTCGGCGCGCTGGCGGAAGCGGACGGCGGAGGTGTCGGCGGGCATCAGCGAGCGGCGGCCCTCCCGAGGGCCGTTCGGGTGATCAGGCGGGCGGCGACATTGACTGCAAGTGTTTGAATTGCCAAAGCTTCTTCACCAGATCCTCTGAGTCCGTCTCCGGGGGGTTGGAAGCTTAATGATAGCATGCTGGCGCAGCTGTCGGCTTTCAGCCTGCTGGCGCAGCTTTCAGCCTGCTGGCGCGGCAAGGCTCTTCAATCCACCAACGCCTCGATGGTGCCGGGGGCGTTCCCTTCGAAGCGGTTGTTCACGAAAATGAAGGCGGCGCGCTTTTTGTCCTGCGCCCAGGCCATCAGGTCGCGGATCGCCTGGCGGCCCTCCGGGTTCGGGTCCTTGATCTGCTCGTAGGGGGAGAAAAGCTCGACCGCTTCCGCATACGGCCGCCCGTGGCGCAGAAGAGCGCGGCAGACCGTGAAATCCGTTGTGAAGGCGTCAGGCATCTGGATCTGACGGGCCAGTTCCGGCATGCGCGCCCAGGCGTTGAAGACGTGCGCCACTCCATGGCTCTTCAGGCACTGGAAGTACGCCGGGCCGAGTAACTCCGGGTTGCGGACTTCGACCGAGTAGCGGGGCCCTTCCGGCAGCGCCGCCAGGAAGCGGTCCAGATCTTCCACAAATGCGTAGGACTTCTGCGAGAACGCACCGAACTCGAAGATCACCGCGGCAATCTGCCCGCGCCAGGCGGAAAGCGGTTTGAGAAACCCTTGTTCGAACAATGCCGCGTCCAGAAACGACGGATTCGGGAGGCCCGCTCGCGGCCCGTACCGCGCATGGGCGGGGAACACCTTCGCCGTGATCTCCTCCGGAACTTTCAGGACGAATTGCAGGCTGGGCGGCGCCGAGCCGAACAGCTTCCGCCAAAACTGCTCCGAAGGGAACTGGTAGAAGGAAAAGTCCCCGCACACGATCGGGAAGGTCCGCGCATACTCGGCCAGGCACTCGGCCTCGAACCGGCGCGTCGAAAAGCCGCCGCGCGTCAGGTATCGCTCGCGCGTGTAGATCTGTCCCAGCCATCCCGGGTACTTCCAGGAACTGGTGCCGATGAGAATCCCTTGCGCGGCGAGCGTGCCGAGCTTCGCTGCCAGCCGCTCGCGTTCGAACGGCGGGCGTTCATCGAACAAGGGCGCGGAGGACATGATTCCCGCCTCCATCATGCCATGCCCCACGCCCGCCATTGCGCTACGCTGGCATTTAAGGGAGGGGGACACCCATGAGCGAACTCAAAGATCTGCTGGAGCGATTCCGCCGCGGGGCGGAGTTGATCGCCACCGCCATGACCGGGGCCGCCGGCCCCGAACTGGATTTCGCGCCTGCTCCGGAAAAGTGGAGCCTGCGGCAGATCGTGGCGCACATCGCCGATTCGGAAATCGTCGCGGCCGACCGTTTCCGCCGCATCATCGCGGAGGACAACCCTACGCTGATCGGCTTCGATCAGGCCGCCTGGGCCAAGAATCTGGACTACGCGCGCCGCAAGACTTCCGAATCCATCGAGACTTTCCGCCGCCTGCGCGCGGAGAACTACGAGCTGATCAAGGACTTGCCGGCCCCGGTTTTCGAGCGCACCGGGATCCATAACGAACGCGGTCCCATGACGCTCCAGCGGCACCTGGAAACCATGGCGGCGCATGCCGAGTCCCACGCGCGCCAGATCCGCGAGGTGCGCGAGGCTTACAAGAAGCAGCGGCAGGCGCACGCCTGAGCCGGGCTTCGGCGGCCGGGCAGAGCGCGCTAAAGCACGCTCCGGCACGCTAAAGCGTGCGCCACGCTATTCTGACTTGTATGAGCGTGGTCATCTCGATGTTGCGTGGCGTCAACCTGGCAGGGCACCGCAAGGTCCAGATGAGTGAGTTGAAGGCTCTGTATGAGTCTCTTGGGCTGGGGAATGTTCAGACGTACATTAACTCCGGCAACGTGATTTTCAAGACCTCGGGCCGCGACCTGACGCGCCTCGGCAAGAAGATCGAGGACGCCATCGAGAGCCGCTTCGGATTTCGGTCGGACGTCATTCTGCGTACGCCGGCCGAGATGCGGGAGGTAATCGCCAGGAATCCTTTCGCTTCGCGGCCGGACCTGGAGCCCAGCAGGATGGCGGTCAGCTTTCTGGCCGGCGAGCCGAGCCGTGAGGCGGTCGAGAAAGTGCTGGCGATCAAGGCCGAACCCGAGGAATTACGGATCAGTGGCCGCGAGCTCTACCTCTATTTTCCGAACGGCATGGCCCGCCCCAAACTGTCTATGGCCCTGGTGGAGCGTACGCTCAAGACGCCGGGCACGAGCCGGAACTGGAACACGGTAAGGAAGCTGTTGGAGCTGGCAGACCGGCTGGACGCCTCGCTCGCCTGAGCCCCGGTTTTCGCCCCCATAGAAAGTTTCGATTGGACCGCGCAGGGCCTTTCTGAGTACGCTGGGATATGGACGAAGGTCATCCTAACGGTGGGGATTTGCGTCATCTCGAACTGCTGCACCGGATCAGCAAGACCGTGAGTTCCAGCCCGGCGCTCGACGATATCCTGCGCGAGCTCATCGGTCTGGTTTCCGAGGTGACCCGCTGCGACGCCTGTCTGGTGTATCTGGCGGAGCCGGGGACGGGCGACGTGGTTCTGCGCGCCTCGCAGCTTCCGCACAGCTCCGAGATCGGCACTCTCCGCCTGAGGATGGGCGAGGGCGTGGCGGGCTGGGTCGCCGAGCACCGTGCGCCGGTAGTGCTTTCGCGCGGGGCGTTCGACGATCCCCGCTTCAAGCGCTTCCCCTCACTGGTCGAGGATACCTACGACGCCATGCTCTCGGCACCCCTGGTGAGCGGCGGCGAGGTCATCGGCGTCATCAACGTCCACCACAAGGCGCCCCACGCGCACCAGCCGGAGGAGATCGCGGTGGTGACCTTCATCGGCGAGCAACTGGGCGGCGCCATCGCCAAGACCCACCTGTCCGACGAGAATGTTCGCCTGCAGGAAGAGACGCTCGAAATGAAGCGCCAGCTCGAGCTCCGCAAGCTGGTCGAGCGGGCCAAGGGGATCCTGCAATACAAATACAAGCTCAGCGAGGCGCAGGCTTATCTACGGCTCCGTAACGAGAGCCGCCGCCTGCGCAAACCGATGGCCGAACTGGCTCAGGCCATCGTCCTGGCCGACAATATGGGGCGCGATTCGGAAGCTTGAGCACGCGGGCGTCCACATGAATCGGCGAATTGTCTGTGAATTCGGGTTAGTTTGTCCGCTTGCTCACGCGCGCGGTTCCGTGCACCAGCACCGAACCGCGACCGTCAGGGAGCGGACCGCCTAGGCGCACATCGCCCGAACCGCGTCGGGGCGCAAGCTGCCGCGCCGCAGCTTCCCGAGCGTCATACTTTGAATGACCACTCGTCCCGGCCCGGTCATGGTCGCCAGGGACGTACCCTCGGCCCCGGGCCCCGCCGTCTCGATCCCGTAGCCGACCGATTCGTCAAAGGCCACGATGGCCGACGGTTCCACCTGCATCGCCTGCCCGGGATTGAGGACGAAGTCGATGAAGTCGCCGCCGCCGTGAATAAATATCGTCCCCGGACCGGTCAGCCGCGCCAGGATCAATCCTTCCGCGCCAGGTTTCGAGATCGGCGCGACATCCAGCCGCGTCGTGCTCTGGGCGCACAGGAACCCTTCCCGCTCCACCAGCATGCTCTGCCCTTCGTTGAGGTTGAAGGCCTGAATGCGCCCGGGACAGGCCCCGGCAAAGCCGACTTCCGAGGGAGCGGTGGCGTAAAATCGCGCCAGTTCACTGCCACTTGCCTGGCTTTCCCACTGTACTTCCGGGAACTTGTAGACCATCTTCCCGGCCTCGGCGACCACCTCCTGGCCGGGCTTCAGGCGGATGCGAACTACTTGCAGGTTCTCGCCCTGAATCGTGTAATCGAGCGGCTCGGGCGCGGCTGCCGGCGCTGCCGCGGCGGCCATCTTCCTGGTTGTGCTGCCGAGGGATCTGCCGCAGCCCACGCAGAAACTGGACTCAACCTCGAGGCGCGTACCGCAATTGGTGCAGAAGGGCATACTCCGGAGTCTCCGATCTATGTATCTTACACCGGTCTGGCAGTACTCCCGCCTGGCCCCCTATCGTTCCGGCCGATTGCCCGCCAAGTTCCCCACGCGTCCCCGCAGTTCAGGAGGACAAGCTTCGGACACACTCCACCAGAGCGTCGGGACGAAAGGGCTTGGGGAGGAAACGGCGGCCCGCGCCACGCGTCGGGGAATCCGAAATGTAGGCTGAAATATACAGCACCCCGATGCCCGGATAACCGGTACTGACCTTCTCGCCTAGCGTAATGCCGTCCATTCGGGGCATCTTGACGTCCGTCACCAGCAATTCGATTCTGCCCGACAGCCGCTCTACGAGCTCGTATGCCGCAAGGCCGTCTTCGGCCTCCAAAACCTCATAGCCGTGGCGCACAAGGACGGTGCGGACAAAGGTGCGGACGTCCGCTTCGTCGTCCACCACCAGCACCGTCTTCTTCTGTCCGTTCGAGCCCATCGCAGAATATCGTACCACCGCGCGCCGATTTTCAGGGTCTGAATTCTATTAAAACACCGTTAAATCTCATTCCCCGGGGGGCTTTATGCACTCGCCTAGCCCCGTCAGGCCAGTGAGCGGCAGTTGCGGCGGTTGCGCGGCGAAACGCTCGGCCCACCTCACCCGTCCCGTCAGTTGCATCACCACGAACAGCGTCAGAATGGAGCCGATGGTGACCGCCAGCCCGGTGAACCCCTTCAGGAAGAAGGCGTAGGAGAACAGCACCAGGTAGATGAGCTGCGCCATGCCCGCCTCCACTGCCGCGAACCGGATCCCCACCACCAGCCGCAGGTAGCTCACCACCAAAAAGACCGACACCGCCGAACAAAGGAAGAACGCGGCGTGGATCGAAATGCGGTCCACCAGGTACGCAAACAGCAAGTGAAAGGCGAAGAACGCGCAAGCCAGAAAGAAGTAGTTCATCGGGTGCAGCTCGATCCGCCGCATGGTCGTGATGATGAACATCAGGAAGAAGAAGAACAGAAGCGACACCGGCGCGAAAAAGCTGATTTGCGCGGCCAGCGGCCCCGGTTGCAGCTTCTGCGGCATTGTCATCCCGATCTGGAACCCGGATACGAGGCTCTTGTACGCCCAGGTCAGCTCCCAGCCCCGGCCAGTCTCCCGCTTCGAGGTCGGCGATAGAGCGCTATCCGGGAAGTCGATGTCGCGGAAGTTGGTGTCCATCGTCAGGACGAAGTCCTTGACCTGGCCCACTCCCGAGGCAAAGCGGTACCGCCACGAGTCCAGCCCTTGCGAGCGGTAACCCACATGCAGGGTCGCGGACCGCCCGGCCCCGATCTTCGCCGTCGCCATTGCGGAGACATCCGTGGTCGTGACCTCGGCGGGTTTGCCGTCGATCGCAAACTCCAGGTCGTCGTAGACCGCCTGCGCCGCCGGAAACTCCAAGTGGAACCAGACCGCCTGTTCACTGGCGCTGACGTTGCGGAACACGTAGTCCCCCGCGAAGGCGACTTTGTAGGTCGCATACCACAACAGGCCCTTCTGCCGATGATCCAGATCGAAGCCCACCCGCACCCGGCTGCTCTCGAGCGGCACCGCCCGCGAGCACGGCTTCGAAGTCTTGTCCGCCGCGGGTTCCGTGTAATAGGCCGACGGCGGTAATTGCTGCTGCGGCGCGCCCCAGGTGGACTCCACCCGGCTGGCGAGGCCGCCGGTCCGGTTCTCCGTGCGGGCGAAGATGGTCGTGCCCAGGATGGCCCAGGCAATGGCGGTGCACACCAGGATGAACCCGATCGCTACGATGCGCTTGAACATGAGTCTCGCCTCCGGGACCCATTGTGCTTCATCAGCTTTGTAATGTAAAGTACTTTTTTGCGTGGGGCGGACTCCCGGGTCCGCGTGGGTCCCCTGGACCCGCGATGCTAGAATCGTCGTTTGAGCTCCCAGCCCCGCGTCTGCGCCGTCAGCTATCTCAACACCGTCCCGCTGGTCTGGGGCATGCTCCACGGTCCCCAACGCGAGCTGTTCGATCTGAGTTTCTGCCTGCCCTCGGAATGCGCCGCGCGCCTCGAATCGGGTCTGGCCGACATCGGCATCGTACCTTCCATCGAGGCCGCCCGGCAGCGCCTGGCCATCATCCCCGGCGCGGGAATCGCCTGCCACGGCCCGGTGCGCAGCATCCTGCTGGTGACCAAAGTTCCGCCCGCCCGCATCCGCACCCTGGCCCTGGACGCGAGCTCGCGCTCCTCCGCCATGCTGGCCCGCATCGTCCTCTCGCGGCGCTATGGCGCCGAGCCCCGCGCCGTGTCGATGCCGCCCGATCTCCCGGCCATGCTCGAAGCCGCAGATGCGGCCCTGGTCATCGGCGACCCCGCTCTGCGCCTTGAACCCGAGCGCCTGGGCCTCACCACCCTCGACCTGGGCGGCGAATGGTGCGAGATGACCGGCCTCCCCATGGTCTTCGCCGTCTGGGCCGCGCGCCCGCAGGCGCTGACCGCCGGCCTCGCCGATGCTTTCCTCGGCTCCTGCCGCTTCGGCCGCGAGCATATCGAGGACATCGTGCGCCTCGAAGCCGCGCCCCGGCATCTCACCGAGGACCTCGCCCGCGACTATTTCGCGCGGCACATCGTCCTGGAGTTAGGCGAGCGCGAGTACGAAGGTATGCGACTCTTCGTGCAGTACGCCCAGGAGTTTGATACGGTGGTGTCAACGGGGGGCGTCACCGCATGATGACTCGCGAGGAAGCTTGCGATCTGTTTCGCAGTCCCGACCTCATCGGCATCGGCATGGCTGCCGACGCCGTGCGCCGCAAGCTGCATCCCGAGGGCGTCGTCACTTACATCATCGACCGCAACATCAACTACACCAACTTCTGCACCGAGTACTGCACCTTCTGCGCCTTCTACCGCCCGCTCGGCCATGCCGAAGGCTACATCCTGCCGAAAGAAGTTATTTTCCAGAAGATTCAGGAGACCCTGGACCTGGGCGGCACCGGCGTCCTCATGCAGGGCGGCCTGCACCCCGACCTCAAGATCGACTGGTACGAGGATCTGATGCGCTCCATCAAGCAGCGCTTCCGCATCCACCTGCACTGTTTTTCCTCGCCCGAGATCGTGAATATCGCCGAGGTGAGCGGGCTCTCTCTGCGCGACACCATCGCCCGGCTGCGCGACGCGGGCCTCGATTCCATCCCCGGAGGCGGCGCCGAGATCCTGGATGACGAGGTGCGCCACCGCATCAGCCGCCTCAAGTGCTCCACCCAGGAATGGGTTGACGTGCACCTGGAGGCGCACCGGCTGGGCATGCGCACCACGGCCACCATGATGTTCGGCTGCGGCGAGACGATCGAGCAGCGAGTCAACCATCTGCAACTGGTGCGGCAGATTCAGGAGGAAACCGGCGGCTTCACGGCCTTCATCCCCTGGACCTTCCAGCGCGAGAATACTTCGCTAGGCCGCACGGTGAAGGAAGAGGCGACCGCGGTCGAGTACCTGAAAACGCTGGCGATTTCGCGCCTCTATCTGGACAACATCGACAACGTGCAATCGTCCTGGGTGACTCAGGGTCTCAAAACCTGCCAGGTGGGCCTGCGCTTCGGAGGCAACGACGTGGGCAGCATCATGATCGAGGAAAACGTAGTCTCCTCCGCCGGCGCCCACCACCGCGCGTCGGAAGAAGAGCTCCGCCGCATCATCCGCGACGCCGGGCTTCGTCCCCAAGCCAGCGCGACACGCTGTACCGCACGTTCTTCCTGAACTGAACATTAAATTCGGGACAGTATACTCATTCACCAATTTCATCTTCTCTCGGCGGGCCCACACGCGCGCGTCAGCAAACGGACGCGCGGCTTGGCGGGAGTCCGCTCCCTCACGGTCGCGGTTTCCATGAGACGGCCCCTCAGTCAAGGAAAATGTTGATCGACGGGTGTTTTTGTTTTGGCCTTTGCATGGGCCTCCTTTCCCTCATCTAAGGAAACTCTTCGGAACGGCCCGGAGCGGTCAAGGGCGCGCCGGTTTTGCGCGGCGCAGCGAACCCTTGACGGCGAGGCCGTTCCGGAATCTGGGCCGGAGGGAAAGGAGGCCGGGGGTTCCGGGGGTGTCCCCCTGGCGGGGTTCCGGGGCAGCGCCCCGGACACCTTACCGCGCGCCTTTTGCGCGGCATCCAGGAACACCTCCGCCTCCGTCCGCTGTCCTGCGCCGACCAACGGGAGGCGCTCGCTCTCCCGCCTTCGTAGCCGCTTTCCTTCGACCCGGCTTCCATCCGCACTCGGATCGGCCGGTTCCCCGGCCGGGTGCTCGTTGGGGTTCTTCCGAAGGTGGGGGGCTGCCATCTCGCTGTCGAGCTCGGCCTCCCGGTCTTCCCGGAATGCCGGCTCTACCGCGACCTCGCAGTCACCCCCGTTCGGTCTCTGGCTACGACTTCCCAAACCCATCCTGTCCTCAGGCTGTCCTCAGGCCGCCGCCGCTGGAGCCGCGGTCCTCGAGTTCCTTAGCGGCTCGTACGCCTCGCCGCTGACCCACAACCGGTGCAACAGCACACTCAGCTTTCGCGCCACCGCCACCACCGCCCGCTTCCTGGCGTTGCCCCCGCCCCGCGCGCACAGCTTCAGCCCCCAGCGCCGCACATCCGTATCCGGCCAAACCGTCCCAGAATGTACTGCGCACTGTTGACCAGCAGCGTGCGCAGGTACTGATCTCCCTCTTTGTGATCCCTAGTTGCGGATTGCTTTCTCCCGATTGGTCTCGCCGGGGCCGCGCTCCAATGTAACAGCCCACTTCCCGGCTCTTGCGGAAGCGCGCCGGATCTTCCAGCGTCAGCACGAACGTCAGCGCCACCAGTGTCCCCACTCCCTTCACTTGCGTCAGACGTCGTACTTCTTCCGCGTAGTGCTCCCGTGCGATCGCCTCGATCCGTTTGTCCGCTTCCTGGATCTTCAGGTTCAGGGCTTCCACCGCCTCTAACAACGGCTCGATCGCCGCTCGCACGGCGGGCGCCAGTTCCTCCGCCAGGCGCACACTGGCCGCGGCCAGCGAACATCCGGCAGCCGCTCTCCGAGCGGCTTCACCAGCCCGCGCGCGGCGTTCATCAGCTTGTGCGCGCCTCCACCAATATGCGGCGCCCCCGGATCGCCAGCAGGTGTCCGTGCGCCTCTTCGCTGCGATGCCGGATCGGACTCAGTAACTTGGGATCCACGCGCGCCATCCGCGCCAGCATCTCCGCATCGATCGGGTCCCTTTTTCCGCTGTGGCCGTCAGCAGCGGGATGGCTCGTGCATTGGCCACGATCACTTCGTGCCCGCACTCCCCCAGCACCCGCTCCACCCACGCCGAGTGGTCCCGGCCTCGATCGCCACCCGGCTCCTCTGCAGCTTCCCGAAGCACTCCCGCAGACTTGCTCGCGTGTCTTCAGGCTCCTGCCACCAGTACCTCGCCGGTTTCGTCCAGGATGCAGTAGGAGCTGCTGCGATCGCCCACGTCGATACCGATCGTCAGATCCTCGCGCTGCTGCTTGCGCGCCTGCTGCTTCCTCTTCGCCATTCCCTTACCCGTGATATTCTTTTTCATACCGGTTCCTTCCTTTGCACCTTATCGAGTGCGCCTAACGGGAGCTTAACGCATCCCGCCGGAGGAACCGGCCTTCTCATACCATCTCGGTGCTGGCCCCCAATCGCCCGCCTGAGCTAAGATGAATTCGCTCTATGACCAAGCTCTGCCTCTTGCTCGCAAGTGCGCTGGCGATGGGCGCGGCGCCTTCCATTACCGTGGAGCCGGACTCTGCCGGCGTCGTCATGCACAATGGCGGCGAAGCGCTACGTCTCTCGGTTTGCGGCCCGACCCTGATTCACATCGTCGCGAGCCCCGTCGACGCACGTGCCTCGTCGCCCGCCGAACCGTGGTTCGTCGAGCCATGCAGGCCCGCTCACTTTGACTTCACCCGCGACGCGAAGCAGGCTACGGTTGCGACCGCCGCGCTGCGCGTTCGGCTAAGCCTTGAAGACGGCCGGCTCACTTTTCAGGACGCCGCCGGCAACACGCTGCAGACGGAATCGGACCGTGAACCTCGCCGCTACGAACCCACTCAGGCGAACGGCGAAAATCTCTACCGTGTGAGCGAGCGGTTCTTCGTTGACGCTCACCAGGGGTTGTACGGGCTCGGCCAGCACCAGAACGGCGTGTTCAACTATCGCGGAAACGTGGTGGAACTGGCCCAGGCCAACACGGACGTCGCGGTGCCGTTGCTGATCTCTTCGAACGGATCCGCCATCCTTTGGAATACGGCGTCGCGCTCCTGGTTCGACAACCGCTTCGCCACCGAGCTCAAACTCACCGCCGACGCTGCCGATGCCATCGACTACTACTTCCTGTACGGCCCGGAAATCGACTCGGTGATCCATCAATACCGCGAACTCACCGGCCACGCACCGCTGTTCGGCAAGTGGGCCTACGGGTTCATCCAATCCAAGGACCGCTACAAATCCGCGCAGGAGTTGCTCGATGTCGCCGCCAAGTATCGCGCCGAGCACGTGCCGCTCGACGTCATAGTGCAGGACTGGTTCTGGTGGAAGTATCAGGGCGATACCGCCTACACCGACGAGTACCTCGCGCCGCACCCCGACGTCCCCGGCGCGCTGCGGACGCTTCACGACGAGAGCGTCCACGCCATCATTTCGGTCTGGGCGATGATGAGCCCGAAGTCCGCCAATGAGCAGGAACTTGCGCGCAGAAACTTCATCATCCCCGGCACGTTCGATTACGACGCGACCAATCCGGCCGCCCGCGACGCCTACTGGAACCTGCTGATCTCGCCGATCCTCGCGCAAGGCTGGGACGGCTTCTGGCTGGACAGTTCGGAGCCCGAAATCCTCAACGGCCGCGGCGACGCCGTGCTGTTCGACAAGCAACTCTCGATCGGCAACGGCGCGCGCTACACCAACGTGTTTCCGCTTCTGCACACCGGCGGGGTTTACGATCACTGGCGCAAGAGCGCGAACGAAAAGCGCGTTTTCATCCTGACGCGCTCGGCCTTCCTCGGCCAGCAGCGGAACGCCACCGTCGTGTGGTCCGGCGATATCTACGGCACGTTTATGGTTTTCGCCCGTCAGATTCCCGCCGGACTCAATTTCGCTCTCTCGGGCATTCCCTACTGGACCACCGATATTGGCGGCTACGGCTATCCATGGGAACGCGACACGCGCGATCCGTCCTACCAGGAGCTGTACGCGCGCTGGTACGAGTACGGCGTCTTCTGTCCCATCTTCCGTACGCACGGCCATCGCGCCAACAACACCAACGAGGTTTTCTCGTACGGACCGGTGACGCCTATCCTCATTCAATACGACAAGCTGCGCTATCGGCTGCTGCCCTACATCTACTCGCTGGCGTGGCGCGTCACCAGCGAGGACTACACCATTCAGAGGCCGCTCATCATGGACTGGCGCGACGATCCGAAAGTGGCCGCCATAGGCGATCAGTTCATGTTCGGTCCGGCGATCCTGGTGAATCCCGTGACCGAGGAAGGCGCCACCAGCCGCTGGCTATACCTGCCGCCCGCGAACGCCTGGTACGATTTCTGGACCGGAGACAAGCTTAACGGAGGCCGGCGCGTGGAGGCGCAGGCGCCGCTCGATCGGATTCCGCTCTATGTGCGCGCCGGTTCCATCCTGCCGCTGGGCCCGGAGGTGGAATACGCGGACCAGCAAACGAACGCGCCGATAGAGCTGCGCATCTACCGCGGCTCCGATGGGAGCTTCACTCTATACGAGGATCAGGGCGACACTTACGCTTACGAGAAGGGCGCACACGCCGTGATCCCCATTCGCTGGGACGACAGGTCTGCCACGTTGACGATCGCCGCGCGGCAGGGCGCATACCCGGGCATGCCGGAAGAGCGAGCCTTCCGAGTGGTTGTGGTGGATGGGGCGAAGCCCGGCGCTGCGGCGAGAGAAGTGCGCTACAGCGGCCAGGGCATCAGCATCAGCCTCAAGTGACCTGCTACCCTGAACCATTCAATGGCCGACACGTATGGATTCTCCGCGTCCGAATGGAAGGCCCTGCGCCGCCTCAGCACCCCCGAGAAGATCCAGCGCTTCCTCGATTGCGACGTCGCCTATAACAAAGAGCGGGACGGCGACACCATCCGCTCGCCCCGCCGCGTCCTGGGCGACCGCACCGCTCACTGTCTCGAAGGCGCGCTATTCGGCGCCGCCGCTCTCCGGGTCAACGGATTTCCGCCACTGCTGCTCGACCTCGAAGCTGTGCGCGACGACGACCACGTGCTCGCCATCTTCCGCCAGCGCGGCTACTGGGGCGCCATCGCTAAATCGAATTACGCCGGGTTGCGCTTCCGCGAACCCGTCTACCGCACCCTGCGCGAGCTGGCCATGTCCTACTTCGAGCACTACTACAACCTCGACGCCGAGAAGACCCTGCGCGCCTACTCCCGTCCCGTGAACCTCCGCCGCTTCGACCCGATCGACTGGATGACCGCCGAAGACGATCTGTGGGCCATTTCCGACTACCTCTTCGCCATCCCTCACCGCCCGCTTCTTTCCTCCGCGGTCCGGCACCACCTTAACCGCGTCGACGACCGCCTGTACCGCGCCGGCATGGTCGGCATGGCGCGCTGAATGGCGCTGAGCACCGAACCGCGACCGTCAGGGAGCGGACCTCCTGGCGCGCGGTTTCGGTTCCGATTTGACAGTCCGCGCCGGCTCGCCGACAATGATATGGTACCCGTCCAAATCGTGCGGATGTGGCGGAATTGGCAGACGCGCTAGATTCAGGTTCTAGTCCTCGCAAGGGGGTGGAGGTTCAAGTCCTCTCATCCGCACCATGAAGCTGGCTGATGGTTTTGCCTCGTGCAGCCGGCGTCGGTTACTGCTCTCTCTGGCGCCTCTTGCCGCGGGCTTGCCGGGAGCCGCGAGCGGCCGCCTCGACCGCCTGGCAATCGTCTCCCGCCACGATCCCGTAGTGCATCATCTGGACCCTAGCTCCCCGCTGTCGGTCGGAAACGGGGAGTTCGCGTTCACGGCGGACATAACCGGGCTGCAATCGTTCGCGGAGCTTTACGAAAACACGCTTCCGCTGTGCACCGAATCGCAGTGGGGATGGCACAGTTTTCCAGCCATCCCTGGCCTCGGCGCGTCCGATTTGCGCCTGGAGATTTTCGACACCTACGGCCGGCCCGTCGGCTATGCGACGTCCCGCCGGGGACAGGAGAAGCTGTTCGACTGGCTGCGGGAAAACCCGCACCGCCTCAACCTGGGACGCATCGCGCTGCTACTCGATGGCGTCCCGTTGGCGCTGGCCGACGTCACCAACATCGACCAGCGGCTGGCGCTCTCGAGCGGGTCCCTGGTGAGCCGATTCCATCTCCAGGGTCAGCCGGTAGAGGTCGTGACGTGTTGCCATCCCACTCGGGACGCGCTCGCGGTCTCCATCGATTCGCCGCTCACGAACTCGGGACGACTGAGCGTTGAATGGACGTTCCCTTACGGCTCCCCGGCGATGAATGCGTCGGACTGGACAGCCCCCGCAAAGCACCAGACCACCGCCGAACTCCAAGGCCGGAACACGGCAATAATCCATCGGCAACTCGATGCCGACAGCTACTGGGTCGCGCCTGCACTGGACCGGCGATGCGCAGGCGGAGGCGCGCGGCGAGCATCGAATCGTGCTTTCCGGGAAACGCCTGGAGTTCACCTGCGAGTTCTCACCGCGTCCCACCGTCGCGGACCCGATCCTCCCGGCGACGGCGCGGCAGGCCAGTCTGGCGCACTGGCGAGACTTCTGGTCGGACGGCGGCGCCATCGACCTCGCCGGGAGCGCCGACCCGCGGGCCCAGGAACTCGAGCGCCGGATCGTTCTGTCGCAGTATCTGACCGCCATCCAATGCGCCGGCTCGACGCCTCCCCAGGAAACCGGGCTGACCTGCAACAGTTGGTACGGCAAGTTCCACCTGGAAATGCACTGGTGGCACGCGGCCCACTTCGCTCTCTGGGACCGCACGCCTCTGCTGGAGCGCAGCCTGGGCTGGTATGCCTCCATTCTCCCGATGGCCCGCGAGAAGGCCCGAATACAGGGATACCGCGGCGTGCGCTGGCCCAAGATGACTTCGCCCGACGGCCGGAGCAGTCCATCGAACGTCGGCGAGCTGCTGATCTGGCAGCAGCCCCATCCCATCGTCATGGCGGAACTGTGCTATCGCGCCAGGCCGGCCCGCGCCACGCTCGAGCGCTACAGCGATGTCGTGATGCAATCGGCCGAGTTCATGGCCGACTACGCCGTGTTGCGCGACGGCCGCTTCGTGCTCGGCCCGCCGCTGATCCCGGCGCAAGAGAACCATCCCGCGCGCGAAACCTGGAATCCGACATTCGAGCTGGCCTACTGGCGCCAGGCGCTCGGCACCGCGCAGGAATGGAGGCGGCGCCTGGGACTCGCGCCTGACCGGAAATGGGAACAGGTGCGCACGAAGCTTTCCGCCTTACCGGTAAAGGACGGCGTGTACCTGGCGCACGAGAACTGTCCCCAAACCTACACCGCGCGGAACTTCGATCATCCCTCGATGCTGGCCGCATACGGCATGCTCGAAGGTGACGGCGTTGACTCCGGAACTATGCGCCGCACACTGCACAAGGTCCTGCGCGAATGGCGATGGGCCGACACCTGGGGCTGGGATTTTCCCATGGCTGCGATGACCGCGGTCCGCCTCGGCGAGCCGGAGACCGCCCTCGATTGCCTGTTCCTCGACTCGCCCAAAAACACTTGGCTGCCGAACGGCCACAACTGGCAGCGGGCCGGCCTTCCGGTCTATCTGCCGGGCAACGGCGGGCTGCTCACGGCCGCCGCTATGATGGCTTGCTCGCCGAACGGATTTCCAAAAAAGGGCTGGAGCCCGCGCTGGGAGGGCCTGCGCCCGCTCTGACGGGAGTACCATGTCACCTATGACACGCCGACAAATGATTTCCAGCGCCGGGGTGCTGGCGGCAACGGCCGCAAGACCGGCAGCGAGCCACGCCCAGCCGGGCGGCTTCCAGATCGGAATCGCAACCTACTCCCTGCGCGAGTTCCAGCGAGGCCTCGCGATCCGCATGATCCGCCAACTGGGGATCACGCAAGTCAGCGTCAAGGATTTCCACCTGCCCTACACCTCGACACCGGCGGAAATCGCCCGCGCGGTGGGCGACTTCAAGAAGGCCGGCCTCGCCATCGTCAGCGGCGGCAACACCGACTTGAAATCGAGCGACCCGGCGGACCTGAGGAAGTACTTCGAGTACGCCAAGGCCTGCGGCATGCCAATGCTGGTCGCGGCGCCGCTGCACGAGAACCTGGGCGCGATCGAGAAACTCGCGAAAGAGTTCGACATCCGGATTGCGATCCACACCCACGGTCCTGAGGACAAGAATTTCCCCAGTCCGAAGGTGGTCCTCGATGCCGTGCAGGGCATGGATCCGCGCATGGGCCTGTGCATGGACGTGGGGCATTCCATGCGCACGGGCGCGGACGTGGTTCGGGAAATCGTGAACGCCGGACCGCGCTTGCTCGACATGCACATCAAGGACCTGAAAGACGGCAAGGTCAAAGAAAGCCAGTGCGACGTGGGCGACGGCGTCATGCCGGTGGTGGCGATCTTCAAGCAGTTGCGGAAGATCGGTTACACCGCCTCGGTAAACCTGGAGTACGAGATCAACGCCGACAACCCGCTGCCGGGGATGCTGCATTCCTTCGGCTACATGAAGGGCGTGCTGGCGGGGTTAGCGGGGTAGAACCGCAAACACAATCTTCGCACGAATCAACACGAATGGACACGAATAAAACAAAACCAATTCTTGGCCTTTCTTATTCGTGTCCATTCGTGTTCATTCGTGGCCAGTTTTGTCTTTAGAGGTTGTCCGGAATCGTGAACCCCGTCCGATAGCCCCTGTCGCCGTCGCGGAGCATGCGGTTGGCCTCGTCGTCGCCGATTACCTGCTCGGTCGCCGGGTCGAAGTTCAAGGTGCGGCCGAGGCGATAAGAAACGTTGGCCAGGTGTACAAGGGTGCATGAGATGTGCCCCTCGTCGGCCGGCGCGGTGAGGTCTTCCTTCCTGCGGCTCCGGACGCAGTCGATGAAGTTGGCGAAGTGGTTCTCCTTCCCGCGGCTCACCGGACTCGGCTCCTGTTGTTCCCCCAGCCAGTATTTGTAACTTTCGTATTCCTGGATAGCCAGGTATCCGCCGGGACCGTAGAAGATGTTGCCGATCGTGCCGGGCTTGCCGCTGGCCGGGCCCAACGCCGCCGGCGCCTTGGCCGCGGATGGGGTGCTCAATCCGGCGGGAGGCAACACGCTGCCGCCGCCGAAGACGCCGATTTCCGCTTCGTGGTTGGTCATCCAGTGCCGCACTTCGAACTCCATCAGGCGGCGCTTGCCGTCCGGCATGTCGAACTGGAAGGAGCAGTTGAGGACGTTGGGCGTTTCCTGGTCATCGTCGAACATCACGTGTCCGCCTATTGCCGAAACCTTGTTCGGGAATGTGACGCCCAGGCCCCATCGCGCCGTGTCGATTTCGTGAATGCCCTGGTTGCCCAGATCGCCGTTGCCGGTATCCCAGAACCAGTGCCAGTTGTAGTGGTAGCGGTTGCGCGTGAAGCCGCGATCGGGCGCCGGCCCCAGCCACAGATCGTAGTCGAAGCCCGCCGGAACCGCCTCGCGCGGCTTGCGGCCGATCGTGTCGCGCCACTTGTAGCACAGCCCGCGCGACAGGTAGACATCGCCCACCAGTCCGCCCCGCAGCTTCTGGATCGCTTCCTTCGCGCCGATGCTCGACCGGCTCTGCGTGCCGTGCTGCACGATGCGGTTGTACTTGTTCGCCGCGGCCACCAGTTGCTTCCCTTCCCACCAACTGTGGGAGAGCGGCTTCTCCACGTAGGCGTCCTTGCCGGCCTGGCAGGCCCAGATGCCCATCAGCGAGTGCCAGTGATTGGGAGTGGCGACGGTGATCGCGTCGATCGAGCGGTCTTCGAGCATCTTGCGAATATCGACGAAGGTCGCGGGCTTGGCCAGCCCCAACTTCTCGATGTCCCCCAGACGGGCCGCGAGGACGTTCTCGTCAACCTCTACGACCGCGGCGAGCTCGACGCCGGGAGTCTGCTTGACCTTCTTGATGTGATCGAGACCGCGGCCGCGCAATCCGACCACGGCGACGCGCACCCGATCGTTCGCGCCCAGCACCCGTTGGGGCACGAGCAGTGCCGCGCCGGCGGCGGCCTTCAACACATCGCGGCGGCTGAAAGCTGATGACATGTCACACCTCTTTAAGAACCTTGAACAAACCCTCTAGCGACTCGCGCGTGCTCTCGACCTTGTTGCCGTCCGGCCGCCGGTAGTGCGTTTCGAGCGAGATCGTTCCCTCATACCGGTCGCGCAGCAGCGCCTGAAACTGGCCCTTGAAGTCGATGATGCCGCCGCCAATCGGGGCCCATTCAAGCTTCCCGGTGGTTGCGTTCTTGCGGGAATCCTTGACGTGCATGTGCGGGAACAGGCCCTTCACGGCGTCGTAGCCGTCGGGATAAGGAACCTCGCCGAGCATGGTGGCATTGCCTGGATCCCACACCCCTCGGAGGCTCGGCGAATTCACCTCCCGCAGCAGCCGGCCCAGCTCTTTGCCCGTGCCGACATTGCACTCATGCTCGTTCTCGATGTTGAGAACGATGTTACTCCGGGCCGCCACCTCGGCCGCCTTGGCCATGCGGTCGCGTACGTACGGGTAGGCCTTCGTGGGATCGTCCACCCGCCAGTACGTGAAGATGCGCACCATCCGCGTGCCGAAGAAGCGGGCCAGTTCGAAAGACCGGGCGAGCAGCTTGTCGGCGTCTTGCTCGGTGAAGCTGGCGGCGAAGGTATCCCGCTTCTCGCCGGCCTTGGCGGGCATCCGCGGACAATTCCACTTGAACAACGGCGACCCGATCTCGCTCACGCGGACGCCGTGGCCGTCGATCAGATCGCGCGCGCGATTCAACTCGTCCCGGGAGCTGTTCATGATGTTCTTGCCCCACATCTCTCGCAGCTCGCACCACCGCAGGTGGTAGCTGGAGATGAAGTCGAGCGCTTCTTTCAACTGCCCCGTCAGCTCGTCGGTGATGATGCCGAGTTTGAAGCCGTGTGTGTCCGTGGATTCTGCGGCCAGCCGTGAAGCCACGGCAGCCAGCGGCAGTTTCAGGCAGTTGCGTCTGCTAAGGCTGGTTCGCATACCACCCTCTACGTTAGCGCCGTCAGCACCGAACCGCGCGCGTCAGCAAGCGGGCGCGTCGTCTCGGCCGAAGTTCAATCGGTCTTTGGCTCGAACAGAGCCGGGTACACCAGACCGGCGATCAGAGCGCCGAGGGGAGGCGCAACCCAGAACAGCCACAGTTGCTGGAGCGCCCATCCTCCCACAAACACCGCCGGGCCGGTGCTGCGAGCGGGGTTGACCGATAAGTTGGTCACCGGAATTCCGATGAGATGGATCAACGTCAGACCGAGTCCGATGGCGATCGGCGCGAAACCGCTGGGGGCACGGCGGTCGGTGGCGCCCAGAATGATCATCAGGAACATGAAGGTCAGTACGACTTCGGCGACCAGGCAGGCGAGCAGCGAGTAGCCGCCCGGTGAGTGGTCGGCGTAACCGTTGGAGGCCAGCCCCGCGGAGAGTAGGAAGCCGGCCTTGCCGCTCGCGATAACATAGAGCACACCTGCCCCCGCCATGCCTCCCACCACCTGCGCCACGATATAGGCTGGTAACTCGGAAACAGGGAAGCGCCGGCCCGCCGCCAGTCCCACGGATACCGCGGGATTCAGGTGGCAGCCGGAAATGTGCCCGATGGCGAAAGCCATCGTCAGGACCGTCAAGCCGAAAGCCAGCGCCACGCCCACAAATCCAATGCCAAGGTTGGGGAAAGCGGCGGACAGCACGGCCGCGCCGCAGCCTCCAAACACCAACCAGAACGTGCCGAGTAACTCGGCCAGAGATCGCCTTGCAAGTGACATTCCCAGCCACCTCTCTTTCGGTGCCGTCGCGAGACTATCCGCGAAGGCGCCCCTTAAGTCAGGCAAGTCTCACAGAAGTATAACACCGCCCCATGGGGGCCGCTTGTCTCGAGTTACTCGCCGTCCTACTCCTGCGACGAGTACTGGGCCTGGGGCGGGTTCAGCTTGATCTCGATGGTCTTCTCGGCTTCGGTCACCTCGAAGGTCTTGCCGAAGGTCTGATAGCCTTTCGCGATCACCTGGATCCGGATGTTGCCCTGGGGAAGCTCGGGAATCTTCGCGACGCCTTCCTGATTGGTGCGGACCTCCCAGCTCGTGATGACCTTCTTCCCCAGCTTCGCGACCGAGCGCGAACCGGCGAAGCGAACCACGACGGCGGCGCGCTCCAGCGGCTTGCCGGAAAGGTTCTTGACTTCGACGCGCAATTTGAGTCATCGGCGGATCGGCCGAAAGAACGGTTGCCACCAGGCAGATCAGAATGGCGAGCAGAGTGAAGATGCGCATAACGCCTCAATTATCGCAGAGGAGAAACCGCTCGGGACGGCCCGCGGCCTCCGCCACCGCCTCCGCCGCCAGGTAACCGCTCCGCACCGCGCCCTCCATGGTGGCCGGCCAGCCGGTTCGGGTCCAGTCGCCCGCCAGAAACAGATTCGGAATCGCGGTCCGTGCGGCCGGGCGCAAGGCCTCCAATCCGGGCCGCGCCGAAAACGTCGCCCGGACCTCTTTCACCACGTGCGCCTTCACCAGGCGGGCCTCGCGCGCTGCCGGGAAGAACTCGCGCAACTCGCCCAGCGCCAGCTCGATAATCTCCTCGCGGCCCATCGCGACCAGGCTTCGCGACGCGCTCACCACGAGCTGGATGTAGCGGCCTTCGCTCTTGTTGAACGCCCACTGCATGGTCCGGTCGAGCAACGTGGCGTGCGGCAACTCCATCACCGGCCGGTCGAACCAGAGGTGGATTCCGGTGATGGGCGAGTGCTCGAACGCGCTCAGGTCCAGGCCCAGCGCGGGCGCGACCGCCGCCACGCGTTCGAACGGCAGCGCGCAGACGTAGTAGTCGGCGGCGTGCCGCTCCCCGTCCGCCATCGCTCCCGCAACGCGCCCGTCTTCGACCGCAAAGCACTCGATCGGCGTCTTCATGTGAAGCGAGGTGCTGGCTAGCCCGCGCGCCGCGTACAACTCGCCGAGCGGCACCGCCGCCAGGCCCATGTGGTACGCGTCCGGACGCGCCAGGAAGCCCTGCCAGAACACCTGAAGCCCGTGCGCGGCCGCCATGCGGTCCAGGTCCTCGTTGATCGCGCTCACCAGAACCTGCTGCCAGAATCGGCCGATCGCGCGCGGCGTCTGCCGTTTCTCGCGCAGCCAGTCGAGCATGGTGATGCGGTCGAGATCCTCGCGCCGGCCGTGCTCGCGCTCGATCGCCCGCAGCCCTCGCGCCACCGCCATTTTGTCCAGCGCGCCCAGGAAATGGAGCCCCGCAAACGAACCCAGGAAGTGCAGCGGAGCGGGCAGCGAGCCCGAACGCAGCAGCGACACGCGCCCCCCAGGCTCGACGAAGCGGAACTCGCGGAAGAACCGTATGCGGTCGCGGACGCCCAGCCGCTCGTAAAGGTTCAGCAGGTTCGTGAAGCACGCCAGCAGCACGTGCTGGCAGTTGTCGATGACCTCCGAGCCTTCCGCCGAAGGGAGCGTATAGGATGTCGCGCGGCCGCCGAGAAAGGCGCGCGCTTCGAACAGGTCCACTTCGAATCCGGCACCGCCGAGCGCGGCCGCCGCGGCGAGCCCCGCCAGTCCCCCTCCGGCGATCAGGACGCGGGGCATGGCCGCACGCGCCCATACAGGCGGACCACGTTTTCCATCAGCCGCAGGCCGCAATCGTCCGCCAGCGTCAGCATGGACTCGGGATGGAACTGCACCGCCTCCATCGGCAGCTCGCGGTGCCGCACGCCCATGATCACGCCGTCTTCGGTCTCCGCCGTCACCTCGAGACACGCCGGGAACGTCGCCTTCTGCGCGAACAGCGAGTGGTAGCGGCCCACCATGAACGGCTGCGGCAGGCCCTCGAACACGCCCACGCCCGTGGTGCATCACCAGCGATGGCTTGCCGTGCATCGGGTAGTCGAGCACGCCCAGCGTGCCGCCGAAAGCCTCCACCATCCCCTGCAAGCCCAGGCACACGCCGAACACCGGGATACCGTTACGCGCCGCGTAACGCACCAGGTCCGGCACGCCGAATTCCTCCGGCCGGCCCGGACCGGGCGAAACCAGAATGATGGACGGCGCGATCCGCTCGATCAGCTCGAGCGGGAAGCCCGCGCGGTAGGTGACTACCTCGGCGCCGGTCTGCCGCGCGTAGTTGGCGAGCGTGTGGATGAAGCAGTCGTCGTTGTCCACCAGCAGCAGGCGCACGCCCTCGCCCACCCGCGACCCCGCTTCCGCCTGCGCCGCCTTCGCCTTCGGCCGGCCCTGCAAGGCGCGGAAGAAACCGGTCGCCTTGATCCGCGTCTCCTGCTCTTCGAGCTCGGGAACCGAGTCGTAGAGAATCGTCGCGCCCACCGGATAGTGGGCGATGCCGTCGCGCAGGTGAGCGGTGCGGATGGTGATGCCGGTGTTGATGTCGCCGTTGAGCGACAGCATGCCGACCGCGCCGCCGTACCAGCCACGCGCATCCTTCTCCAGGTTCTCGAGAGCCTGCGCCGCCGCCTTCTTCGGCGCGCCGATCACGGTGACCGCCCACATGTGGCTGAGGAACGCATCGAGCGAATCGAAGCCCGGCTTGAGCCTGCCCTTCCACGTGATCCACCGTGTGGAACAGGCCCGCGTAGGCTTCGATCAGCCGCCGCCCCAGCACCGTCACCGTGCCCGGCACCGACACGCGCGACTTGTCGTTGCGGTCCACGTCCGTACACATGGTCAGCTCGGATTCGTCCTTGGTCGAGTTGAGCAGCTCGCGGATGCTCTCGGCGTCGTGAATCGGATCGCCGGTGCGCCGCGCGGTGCCCGAAATGGGGCAGGTCTCGACACGGTCGCCTTCCACCCGGACGAACATCTCGATCGACGCGCCTACCAGTTGCTCATCGCCGAATTGCAGCAGGAATTCGTACGGGCTGGGGCTGTGTAGCTGCATGCGGCGAAACAGCTCCGAGGGCGGGTCGGAGTACGGCGTGTAGAAAGTGCGGCGCAAAACCACTTCGTAGTAGTCGCCGCGGCGCATGCCCTCGCGCAGAATCTCCACCTTGGCCGCATACTCCTCGGCCGTGTGGTCCGATGCGGGTTCGCCCGTCTCGCCGTGGTTGACTGGCGGAGCGACCGGCACGCCGGTGCGCTCGACGCCGGCCGTGGTGAGGTCCTTGTACTCGAAATCGTACTCGTACCGCTCGATCTGCTCCTTCTTGCGGTCCATGTAGTAGATGTCGTCGCAAAGAAGCAGGTGCAGGTCCTTGACTCCGGCGCGGGGCAGCTTCAACTTGATCGGATCGAACTGGAACAGCAGATCGAAACCGAAGGCGCCCACCAGCGCCAGGCGGCTGTCCTTCTCGTTGCGGAATTCTTCGATCAGCGCGCGCAGAATCGAAAAGGCCGACGGCTGCTTGCTGCGCTCCTCTTCCGGAAACAGCGGCGGCAGAGGACGCAGCCGGCCGCGTAACGCGCCCTCTTCGAGCGCCAGCGATTCCCAATGCGGGTGCGGCCGCAGCAGATCGAAAAGCATCCGGTTGAGGATTTCGCCGCGCTGGTTCAGAGGACGGAATTCCATCTCGCGCCCGCAGGCGACGATCTCCAGCAGCGGCCGCACCGAGGCGATATCCCAGCGCGAGTACCGGCCTGGATACTCGTATCCGGAAGAGAGGTAGAAGCCGCGCTGGCTGTCGAGTTCGCGCAGCAGGTGCTTCAGGCCCTTCTTGTACGGGGCCTTCGTGAAGGTCCGCGTGACAACGATCCCGCCGTGTGTGGAATACCTGAGTTGACGCATGACGCCCTGGGGTAATGTCCAGGATAGCGCAGGCGGGCCGCAGCCTTCTAGCGTGCTGTCGTTACACTCCTGTCGCCGAAGTTCCTTGCACGTTCCCGAGCAACCGTGGCGCACGCTTCAGCATATGCGGGCCGCGGCGGCCCGTCACCAGAGCCGGAAACCTGTGGGGCAGGTGTCCACACCTGCAGCGGGTCTCCAGACCCGCCTGGAGGACCTCCCCACCAACATACTCCGGCGACCTGGGTTTCTGGAGAGCGTGCAGCGGCGACCTTCAGGTCGCCGTTCCGCGGACCGAAGCCGCAGCGGCCCGCATATGCTGAAGCGTGCGCCACCACGGGTCACGCTGGGTAGTCAAGCTAGCTCTGGTACGTCCCCACCACGATCAGCGCGATGGGCCGGTCGCCGATCGAGCTGTAGAGCGTCCAGTCCGCGCCTTCCTGTTTCAAGGCGGCGGGACCGGGCGAGTCGGGCTTCCAGCAGTTCAACACCGCCGGGTGCGGCACGCCGGACGCCTTCTTGCTCATGGCCACCAGTTGATCGAACCCGGGAGTCGCGTTCGGATCGGTGTCGCTCGCCGCGGGCGACAGCAGCAGAAAATCGCGCGTCTGCGCGACTCCCTGGTGCGCGCCGTCGGCCGGATAGAAGCTCAGGCGCAGCGTGTAGACGCCGGGCTGGATCGCCTGGCCGCGCCGGTCCGTTCCCTTGATGGGGAAGCGGACGACGCCCAGCAGCGTTCCTTGCGCGATGTCTGTGAAAGACACGTTCTGCTCAGAGTTCGCCGTGGTCGGCACCTTCGTCCGGAACCACACTTCACACACCGCGCCGTCGGGGCCGGTGATCTTCGCGCCGTCCTTCTGAAGCGCGTCGCGGATGGCGGGGGCCACTTCGGATGGAGGCGCGCCCGCGGATTCGAGCTTGTACTGCGGAAAAGCGCACACGGAGGTCAGGCAAAGCGTGAAGAGCAACCTTTTCATTGGAAATCTCCTCTGCTGATCCCAGTCTAGCGCTACGGAAAGGTGCCCCAGCGGCCGTCGTCGTCGCCGTCCCGGAACGGCAGGTCGAGGCCCGGACGGGCATATATCTCGAACCACCGGTCGGCGTACACGCGCTTCCATCCCGCCGCCGGCATGCGCTCTGCGACGGCCGCTTTGCGAAGCGTCAGCACCAGGTCGGTGGGGTACTTCGTGAGGGTCTCTTGCCAGCCCGGCTCGGCCTTGTAGAATCGAAAACTCTCATCCACCAGCGCCGGTGGAAATGCAATGTCGTAGCGGCTGTCGACGGACACCTTCACCGCCGGGAACAGGCGCCAGCTTACGTACGCCCCCTGCTCGAAGGGCGTCATGACGTTTCCGTGGAACCGTTGCGCCTGGAGATACCGCACGGCGCCAACAGGGAAAAAATCGCCCGGAACCGTGAGCTGCCAGGCACCGGCCACGGCCAGCATCACCCCAAAGAACATGGTCGCGATCACGTACGCGACACTGACTGCCTCGCGTTTTCGAAACAGGCGCGCGATCCACTCGCCCGCGGGTGTCGCGCCGATCCAGGCCGGAACGTAGGCGGCCCAAGCGACGGCGTATAGCGGCACCACGCGGATGTGTAGGATCGTGCCGGCCGCCAGCGCGGCCACAATCAGAGCGCCGCGCGACCTCCGCGGGCCGAGCTTCACGACCGCGTATGCGGCGATCGCCAGCGTGATCCAAAACAGCGCCACATAGCCCGGCCGGCCGGTCCACACCGGCCACCATTCGTCGATCGCGGGCCGGGGCATCCGAAGTGTCTCCCACATGTGCCGGTAGTACGCCAGGCCGAAGGGATTCACTGCCATCGCTGCGCAGCACAGCGCGGTCGCACCCAGAAGGTGCAGGTGTGGACGCCGCCGCGCCACCTGCTCCGCCCAGTAGAGCGCCAGCACCGCGATCCCCATGATGCAGCCGCCGTGGACGTTCACCCAGACCACGAATAGCAGCACCCAGGCCGGTATCCAACGCCTGTTCCCGCCCGCGTCGAGCTCCAGAAAGTAGAGCAGGAGCGCCAGGAAAAGGAACGAGTAGGCGTGCGCCCGCAGAGTGCTGCAACCGAGGCCGAACAGCGGTATCGCGAGCGGCGCGAGAAGGCTCAGGGTCTCGAAGGACGCGCCCCGCATGCGCGCGCACTTCAGCGCCAGGCCCGCCGTCGCCAGCGCCAGCAGGTACTTCAGCGCCACGATCGGCCAACTGCCGCCGACCGACGCGAGCGCGTATAGAATGGCGCCCGCGCCCCACTCGTGATCGACCATCGGGCTGACCGTGGGCGTGTAGGCGAACCGGTCCTGCACCAGCAAGTGGCCCGCCGCGAGGCTCTCGCGGATGAGCGCCATCTCGTGCCACACGTCGAGGTCCACCGGCGGCGAGGCGACCGAAGCCAGGAAGAACGTCGTCAGGCCGCACCACACCGCGACCTTGAGCACGCGCAGCACGGCTGCGTCGTTCGGCGAGGTGGTGGTGGGTGTACCCATTCGGCTTTGCAGCATTATAGCGTGGTGGGTGTCGGCAGAGCCCGGCGCTCGCGTCAGATATAGCACTTAAGTCAGATATAGCGTATACCGATCGTCGGAGGTTTTCGATGCCAACCGCCCTTGCCAAAGCCGATCGAAAGCAGGTGCTGGAGCTGTATCGGAAGATCCAGCGCAGCCGTGCCCGGCTGGTAGGTCGTGACGGCAAAGCCCAAAGCCTGCCCGGCTCGCTGTACGATTTCCTGGCGCACCTGGTCGCGGACCTCCACCGGGGACAATCCGTCGCCATCGTGCAGAACGATTCGCAGTCGACCACGGTCGAGGCCGCGCGGATGCTGGGCGTTTCGCGTCAATTCCTGATCAAGGTTCTGGAGCGCAACGAAATCCCGCACCACATGGTTGGGACTCACCGGCGTGTTTATGTCAGGGACATCCTGACGTACAAGGCAAGGCGGGATGCGAAACGTCATAGGATACTGGATGACCTGACGCACGCGGAAGCCGAGGACGGCCTCTACGACCTGGAACCGCCGGATGATCGTAGACGGTAATCAGCACATCGTTGTTCTCGATACCTGCGTGCTGGCGCCCATGCCGCTCTGCGACACACTGCTGCGGCTAGCCGAGGAGCCAGCCCTCTACATCCCTCGCTGGAGCGACGACATCCTCAGAGAACTGCGCTCGACCCTCGTGCGAATGGGCTACTCGGCGGCACAGGCCAACCGCCGGATCCCACCGGGTACGAGCGCATGGTCGCCTCGATGACGAACGACCCCAAGGACCGGCACGTCCTGGCCGCCGCGGTTCGCTGCGCCGCACATGCCATCGTCACGGCTAACGTGAGGCACTTCCCACCTCGATCGGTGAAGCCGTACAACCTCGATGTGCTGACTCCGGACGAGTTTCTCATGCAACAGCTCCGGTTGAACGAGCAACTGATACGCGAGAAGATCGCCGCCCAGGCTGTGGCCCGAGGAGTCCGGATTGAGGAGCTGCTAAACCGCCTTGCGAAGTGGGCGCCGGCAGCGGTCCGCCTTCTAACCGGCACGCCGTGAACTCACCCGCGCCGGAAGTGGTCGTAGCCGCGCGGCGGGAGCGGGCAGCCTTCGAACTCCACGAGGCCGGGCCGGCCTTTGCGGATGGTGCCGATGCGCGCCAGCGGCAAACCCTCGAACGACCGCGGCACCTCGATGCGCGGGCGCACGGTGAACAGCAGCTCGTAGTCCTCGCCGCCATCGAGAGCCTGCTCGAGCGTGGCGCCGCGAAAGGTCGGGATCGGACCTTCGATCTCCGCCGCGACGCCCGACGCCAGGCACAGCCGGTACAGGTCGAGCGAGAGGCCGTCGCTCAGGTCCATGCACGCCGTCGCGCGCAGTTTCTCGCGCACGAACCGGCCCAGCGCGATCCGCGGCTCAGGTTTGAGGTGCTTCTTCCACGCGGCGCCCGCGCCGGTTGCGAGGCCCAGCGCCGACCCGCCCAGCCGTCCCGAAACGTAGATGTGGTCGCCCGTTCGGGCGCCATCGCGCCGCAGCGCTTTGCCGCGCGCCACGCTGCCGCACACCACGATGTCGCACGCCACGCGCTCCGCATGCGCCAGGTCGCCGCCCGCGAGGGCCACGCCGTGCTTCAGCGCCAGACGCAGAAATCCGGTGTAGAACCGGTCGATCCACCGCTGGTCCACCCACGGGGCGACGGCCAGCGAGAGCAGGCAAAAGCGCGGCGTGCCGCCCATGGCCGCGATGTCGCTAAGGCCGCGCGCAAGCGTCTTCCAGCCCACCGCCTCTGGTGGGGCAGGCCGTTTGGCCTGCCCAGGGCAGGCGGAACCGCCTGCCCCACGGAAGTGGACGTCCTCGATCATCATGTCGGTGGTGAAGAGCAGGTCTTCGCCCGCGCGCGGCCGGTAGACGGCGCAATCGTCGCCGATGCCCAGCGCCAGTCCGCGCCCCGGCGCGCGCGCCGCGATGCGCTTAATCAGTTCCAGCTCGTTCATTGGCGAACACCAGGCCGGAGGGCAGCTCTTCGCCGAACATGCGGTCGAGCGTGCCTGAATCGAGCGCCTCCTCGCCTTCGAGGATGGCCGCCAGCCGCTCGGCGTCCGGTCTCTTCGAGACGCTCTGCCGCACCTGCTCGATCACGGCGGGCGAAAGGTCGCGCACGGGATCGCCGGTGCGCCGCGCGATGGTGACCACGGCCTCCGCCGCCCGCTCGAGCGGCAGCAGGGCCTGCACCCAGCGCGCCGCCGCGGTCGCGGGGACCGCCTGGTTCGCGGGGCCGTAGAACAGCTCGCGCGCACCCAACCGCGTCAGGCACCAGAAATCGCTGTCGCCGATCTCTCCGGTCTTCGCGCGCCCGGCCAGAGCGTCGCCCAACTCGGTTTTGGTTTGCATGGGCAGCAGTTCCAGGCTCGCCGCAGCGCGCCACATCTCGCGCAGCAGGCTGCTGTTCACCCTCTGCCGCTTGCCGCCGCGCGGCAGCAGCGTGGCCGCCAGGCGCTGAAAAACGTCGACCTGCTGGTTGCGGTTCAGGCCGCCGGCCACGCGCCCCCAGAAGACCCACCACTGAACCTCGTTCTCCATGCGGTTCGCGAACGCGAGTCCGGCGGCGTAGACGCGGCGCGCCTGCTCGATGCGCCACTCGTCTCCTGGATAACCGAACCCCGGCCGCAAACAGAAGCCCGTCAGATTGAGCCAGCGCAGCTCGTAGGATGCCGAGAGCCTGCGGCCCTCCGCGGCTTCGAGCAGCACGTCCGCAAGTTGCCGCACCGTCCCCAACGGCCAGGAATTCTTGCCCAGCCCGAGCGCCTGTTCGAGCTTCGCGGGCAGTTCCTCGGGTGGCGCGGGCGCTTCGCCCTCGGGCGCGAACACCGCGCGGACCAGCCGCTTCGCGCTCTCCACCGCTTCCTCGCTGATCACCGCTGCCGGACGGCGCGCGACGTCGGCCTCCGCGGCCTTCTTCCGCAGCTCGAATTGCAGCCGCCAGCGATGCTCGCTGATTTTCGATTCGGCCCAGATCTCCAGCGTGCCGATCTCGGTGAGCCGCGCGCCCAGCTTCACCGGAATCAGCTTCTCACCGGTGCGCTTTCCGAAGCGGATCACGGCGTAGAGCGGCGCGTGCGTGTGCACTTCCTGGCCCTCAATCTCGACGGGACCGAACTCGACCACCTGGCCGAGAACATCGTCCGTGCGCGTGAGCGAGCTATAGAGTCGAAACTCGACGGGGCGGTTGGCCACCAGTTGCAGGTTCTCGAGATCGAGCTCGAGCGCGGCGCCCTCTTCCGTGCCGCGTGGCACCAGGCACACCGCGCGCGCCCCCGCGCCCGCCTCGGAGGCGATCCCGATGTAGTAAGCGCGCGGCAGCCCGCCGCGCACCAGCACGCCCGCTCCGCCGCTTCGCGCGAAGGAGTGATACGCCGCGCCCACCGCCACCGCCAGGTCCAGATCGCGGTTCTCGAAAACCACCGGCCGCCGCCCGTACCATTGCTCGACGACCTCGGCCACGCGCTCGCGGCAGACATCCGGAATGAAGAACCCGCCGTTGAACAGGATCGCGTCGACGCCGTTGGGCGCGTACTCGGCCGCGCTGCTCAGAAACGCCGCCAGGTGCCGTGTCACGGCCGGGTCGGAAACGTAGGGCAGCCCCAGCTCGCGAAAGAGGCTGCGCTTCTCCTCCTGGGGTCTGTCGGTGAGATCGCAAAACGGCAGGAATCCGTCGAGCGCCAGCTCCAGCGCTTCCTCGCGCAGGATCTCGGTCCGCTTCACGCCGCCGACAAGCGACGTGCCCGCGCCGACTACCGTCACCTCGACCGACGGCAGGTTCGCGTCCGAAAGCAGCCGCTCCTTGGCCGCCGTGCATTGCCGCCGCACCGCGTTGCGCTGCCGGATCGAAAGCGACGCGCCGATCTTGCTCTCTACCAGCCACGCCAGCGTCAGGTCGAGGTTGTCGCCGCCCAGCAGCAGGTGGCGCCCCACGGCGGTGCGCGTGAACTCGACGCGGTCCTCCTGGCGCGACACGCGGATCAGGGTGAAGTCCGAGGTGCCGCCGCCGACGTCCACCACCAGCACCACCTGGCCGTCGAACAGGGTCTGCCGCGATTGCGCCAGGTGGTTCGCGATCCAGGAGTAGAACGCCGCGGCGGGCTCCTCGAGCAACGTGAGCCGAGGCAGGCCGGCCTCGGTGGCCGCCTCCACCGTCAGCTCGCGCGCCTCTTCGTCGAACGAGGCGGGCACGGTGAGGACCACGTCCTGCTCGGCGAACGGCGTACCCATGCGCTTTTCCCACGCCTCGCGCATGTGCGCCAGGAACTTCGCCGAAACCTCCACCGGGGAGAGCACGCGCCCGGTCTCCTGCGAATCCCACGGCAGGATCTTCGCCGTGCGGTCCACGTCCGGGTTCGAGAGCCACGACTTCACCGAGTGCACCAGCCGCGTGGGCACCAGCGCGCCCTGATCGCGCGCGTAGACCCCCACATACTCGCGGTCGCCCAAAAACAGGAACGACGGAAATGTTCGCCGCTCCTCGACCGTCTCCGGAGCGACGTACTGCGGGATGGGGAGGATGTGGATAGGCGGAAATGCGGTGTCCTCGGCTTCGCGCGGGTCGATATAGGCCACCGCCGAGTTAGTGGTCCCCAGGTCAATGCCTATTTTCATGCCGCCGAGACGCGCTCCCTCACGTTGAATTCGAGTTTCCAGCGGCGGCCGTCGCGCGCCACGCACCACAGTTGCAGCAGCCCGGTTCCAGTGACCTCGGTCTCGAGCGACACCGGCACCACCGCGCCCGCGTTCGCGTCCTCGGCCGGAAGCGTCACCTGCATCGGAGCGAGTTCCTCGAGCTCTTCGCGCAGGTCCTCGATCATGGCGCCCACTGCGTCGTCCTTGCGAGCCGTGGAGGAGAAGAAGCGGAACTCGGCGGGCTGGCCGATCACGAGGCCGAATTCGCGGTCTGGGATGCGCGCGCCCGTGCCCTCCTCCATGCCGAAGGGGACCACGGTGAGCGCCTTGACCGGAGCGGGAATGCCCGGTACCGCGGGCATGGCGCTCTCGATCCCGACGTAGTAAGTCCTGGCCACGCCGCCGCGTATGCGCACGCCGCGCCCCTGCCGCGCGAGGCCGTAGGTCGCCGCGCCGCGCGCCACCGCGTGCATCAGGTCCTCGCCTGTGAGCGGCTCGACCGCGGGCATACCTTCTTCCTTGAGCCACGCGTTGAGCGTCGAAACCAGGCGCTCGCGAATCAACTGCGCCCGCAGCACGCCGCCGTTGAACAGGACGTGCGTCGGGCACGCGAGGCCGCTCGGACCGCGCCGCACCGCGCTGTGCTGCGCCGCCGACGCGTGCTGCCGCAGGAACCGCGCCATGTGCCGCGTCACCGCCGCATCGGCTGCGTACGGCAGTCCCAACTCCTGCAGCCCGGCGCGCCGTGCTCCCTGCGGCATCTCCTGGCTCGAAACCACGGGAAAGAATCCGTCTCGCAGGATGCGCTCCAGGTCCGCGCGTTGCAGCTTGGCCTTGATGGTCCCGCCCACCACGCCCGTTCCCTTGCCCAGCACTGTCACCGGGTAATCGGCGGCGTCGTTGCCTTCTTCGAGCAGCTTCTCTTTACCGATGCGGCAGTTCTGCCACAGCGCGTGAAGCTGCAGCATGTCGAGCCGCACGTTCTTCGCCGCGAGTTGCTGCTCGATCGCGCGCGCCAGCGCCAGGTCGATGTTATCGCCGCCCAGCAGGATGTGCTCGCCGATCGCCACCCGCTCGAGCTCCAGCTCGCCCTCGCGCTCCGTCACCGCGATGAGCGTGAAGTCGGTGGTGCCGCCGCCGATATCGATCACCAGGATGAGGTCGCCCACCTTCACGCGCTCGCGCCAGTCCGGATGCCGCTCGATCCAGGCGTAGAACGCTGCCTGCGGCTCTTCGAGCAGGCTCGCTTCCTTGATGCCCGCGCCGTGGGCCGCCTGCTCGGTCAGCTCGCGCGCCACCGCGTCGAAGGAAGCCGGAACGGTGACCAGTACCTGCTGCTTCTCGAACGGCGCGTCCGGATGCGCGTGGTTCCACGCGTTCCGCATGTGGTCCAGGTAGCGCAGCGAAGCCTCGACCGGCGAGACTTTCTTCACGCCCTCGGGAGCGTTGGCCGGAAGAATCGCGGCCGTGCGGTCCACGCCCGAGTGGCAGAGCCACGATTTCGCCGAAGACACCAGCCGTCCCGGATTCTCGACCCCGCGCTTCTGCGCCAGCTCGCCGACCACGAAGTCCTGGTCCGCCTTCCACGGCAGCGCGAGCGAGCCCGCGGGAAAATCGGCCGCGCCGGGCAGGAACAGGAACGACGGCAGCAGCGCTTCCTCGCGCACCTCGCCCGGATTCACCACCTGCGCGATGCCGAACAGGCTGGCGGGCGTTACCGCGAAGGGATCGGCGCCCTCGGCCAGCGGCACGTACGCCAGCGCCGAGTTGGTGGTCCCCAGGTCGATGCCGATGACGAACTGCGCTTTGGTTGGCTTGGCCACTGTGCCTCTATTCGACCTCGATTTCGGCGGGCGAAATCACTCGCGCGCCGCGGCGCGGCGCCGGAAGCCCGGCCTTCTCCACGCGCCAGCCCTTGTGCCGCAGCGTACCGCCATCGGGCGGTTGCGCCGGGACGTTGCCGATGAACTTCACCAGCCACGAGCGCTCGCCGGCGGGCAGCGCTGCGACGCTGGTGTAAGCGCCCTCCACCGCGTCGATCACCGGAGTCAGGCTGACGTAGCGCAGTAGCGAATCGCGGCATTGATCGTGCACGCTACGCACCGCCGCGCCCACCTGCTCGTCGTCGTAGGCCGAAATGTCCTCCATCAGAAAGTCCACCAGCCGAGCGTCGCGCTGGAGGATTCCCAGGAGCCCGACGGCGCCATCGATATGGTCGGGCGGCGGCTCGACGGGCTTCGGCGCTGCGGCGGCCTTGGTCAATCCGAGCGCCTTGGCGACCTCGCCCGGAAGCGCGCCCTGGAACAGAATGCCGAAAAAGCTGCGGAACGCAAGCAGGATGCGGCCCAACGAGTACCCCCTTTTGTCGTACCTCACCAGGATACTGCGTAAGCTGTCAGCGGTCAGCTATCAACTGTCAGCTCAGGCATCGAGCCGGGCGTGCCGTTCCCCACATCAAGCCGGACGGGCACATGTCGAGCATCCGGTTTTCCGGCACTCTGTGGCGCCTCCTCGTGTTACGGCCTGGCAGGTTGCTGGCCGGGACCTCCTCCGCAAGCGCTTCTGTCCATTGAGGCGAACTGTCCGTTTATGGGACTGGGTTCATCGTGCAATTTACTATTTCTTACGCACGCTCTATCCACCTCCGGACCGGGCCGCAGGCAGCGTATAAGTGCAGCGCCGAGGCGAACGTAGCATAGGCGCGCCGGCGGGGAGGCAGCCGGGGGAGCGCAAGTGGTTGAGAACGGGGAGAAAGAGGTTTCGGTCAGGGCGTGACCGGACGCCAACCTACCCGTCGATGGGCGACAAGCGGCGGACGACGGACGGTCCGTCGCCGGCAGCCCCGGGGACCACCGCCGCGCGGCGCAGTTTTTCCAGCTCGCGCTTGGCGATCGCGGCCCACGAGCTGGCGGCATCGAGCTTCAGGTACTCCTTCCAATGCCGCACGGCCTTCATGACGTCGCCGCGGTTTTGCGCCAGCAGCGCCAGGTTGTAGTGCGCGTCGGCGTAGTTGGGATTGATTTTGAGCGCGGCCTGGTAGTGATGCTCGGCGCGCTCCGGGTTACCGCGTTCGTCGAACAGGTTTCCCAGGTCGAAGTGAGCCAGCGCATAGGTGGCGTCGATTTCGAGCGCCTGCAGGTACACTCGCTCGGCCTCCTCCCACCGCCGCAGGTGAAAGTAGACCGTCCCCAGGTTTACGGCCGCGCCCGCCGACGTCGGGTCGATTTCGAGGGCCCGCTGGTAGGCCGCGATGATCTCTTCCGGCGGCGCGCCGGTCTGCTCCAGATCGAGCCCCTTCTCGAACCACGCTTCCGCTTCCCGCGTCTTCGCGTCGGAAACGACAGCGCGCCCGCCTCCCTCCGGCGGGAACGAGAGCAGGGTCTTGAGCTCCTTCCGGTCGAAATCCAGCAGGAGCTGCCCCGACACCGCTTCCACCTTCTGGCCATCGAGGATCACGGCGATCTTGCGGCCCTCGCAGAAGACCTTGACTTCCTTGAGCGGATTCTCGACGCCGTGCATTTGCTTGCGCAACGCGCGCACGGCACTGCGGATCTTCGCGGGGGCCACGCGGTCCGCGCGCAATTTCTGCAAGGAGCGGAGGGCGATGAGGTCGGCGAAGGCGAACTGCTCGAGGTGCGGCACCAGTTCCTGGCGCTCCCACCCGCGCAACTGCCGCTCCGAGATTCCCAGAACCCGGCGGGCCTCCTCGCGCGAATACGACTGCTGTGGGCTTCCCGCAAGCATCGCAGGAATTCTAGCAGAAATTAGCTGTCAGCTATCAGCTATCAGCTGTCAGCTGTCAGTGTCAGCCTCGGAACCATCGGCGGCCATTGTGGTTTCGGTAGCGGGAGTTCGTCGCGGAAGATCATTGCGCCGCCGACAAACACGGGCGCGGGCTCCGCCCGTCCGGAGCTGACAGCTGTCCAACCCTTACCTGCAACTCGGTGTCATCCCCTAGTACCCTCGGAGTTTTCGATCTGCTTGACATACGGGACTCCGGCAGGTCATACTGGCTGCTGATGCAACTGAGTGGCAACGGCCGTCCGAGTCTGATGGAGCTTCGCCGCGGCGAACAGGGCGTGCTCGACCGCATCGACCTGCCCGCGGATATTTCGCAGCGGCTGATGGAACTCGGATTCCTCCCCGGCAGCCCGGTTGTCGCGGCGGGCAGCGCTCCGGGAGGCGACCCGCGCGTGTTTCGCGTGGATGGCGCCGAAATTGCCTTGCGCCGCGAGACTGCCGCGCGCCTGATCCTGCGCGCCCACAACCCCGAACCATGAGCGGTTGCGACGATTGCGCACTGGCCGCGTTACATCCCATTGAAACCAGCGGCGGCGCTGGCGTAGTCGCCATCATCGGTCCTCCCAACTCCGGCAAGTCCACCCTGTTCAACCGGCTCACCGGCCTGCGCCAGAAGGTCGCCAACTACCCCGGCGTGACCGTGGAGCAGCGGGTGGGAAGCGCCACGCTGGCCAGCGGCCGCGAGATCACGCTGGTCGATCTGCCCGGCGTTTACAGCCTTTCGCCGCGGTCGGAGGACGAGCAGGTCGCCCACGACATCCTCACCGGCACCATGCCCGACTTCCCGCGGCCCGACGCGGTGCTGCTGATTCTCGATTCCACCAACCTGGGCCGCCATCTCATGCTCGCCGCGCCGGTGCTCGCGCTGGGACTGCCCACCATCGTCATCCTGAACATGGCCGACGATCTGAAGGCCCGCGGCGGCGAGATCGACGTTCAGGCGCTCTCGCACCAGCTCGGCGCACCGGTGGTACTGGCCAGCGCCGCGCGAGGCGAAGGCATCGAGGGAGTGTGGGCCTTTCTGGCGGAACGCTGCGCGCCGCCGGCGCCGGTCGATGCCTCGGCTCTCGAGACCATTCCGAAATGCCGCGCCTGGGCCGCCCGCCTGGGCAAGCACGCGGCTTACCAGGCGCCAGCGCCGCCTCTCTGGACGCGCCGCCTCGACGCCGTCTTTCTGCACCCGGTGTGGGGCCCGCTGATTTTCGTTGCGGTGGTGGTCACCGTCTTTCAAGCCATCTTCTCCTGGGCGCGTCCGCTCATGGATGGCGTGCAGACCTTCATCACCTGGACCGGCAACCTGGTGGGCGCGGCGCTGCCGGCTTCGCCCCTACGCTCGCTGCTGATCGAGGGCGTCTGGAGCGGCGTGGGTTCGGTGCTGGTCTTCCTGCCCCAGATCCTGGTGCTGTTCCTGTTCATCGGGATCCTCGAGGATTCGGGCTACCTGGCGCGCGCCGCGCTGATCGCCGACCGCACCATGGCGCGGGTCGGATTGCAGGGGAAATCGTTCATCCCGCTGCTCTCGGCTTACGCCTGCGCCGTGCCGGCGATCCTGGCCACGCGCACCATCGAGAACAAGCGCGACCGCATCGCCACCATCCTGATCGCACCGCTGATGACGTGTTCGGCCCGCCTGCCGGTTTACGCGCTCATCATCGCCGCGTTTCTGCCGGAGCGGCCGGTGCTCGGACCGCTGCTCGGCACCCGCGCCACCGCGATGCTCGGTCTGTACGTGCTCGGGTTCGTGGCGGCCTTCGGCACCGCACGCGTGCTCAAATCGTCCATCCTCAAGAGCGAGCGGGCGGCCTTCGTGCTCGAAATGCCACCCTACCGCCGGCCCACGTTGCGCTCTCTCGGCCTGCGGCTGCTGGACCGTTCCAAGATCTTCCTGCGCCGCGCGGGCACGGTGATTCTGGCGGTCGCCATCGTGCTCTGGATCTTCGCGCACCTGCCGCTGGTGCACGGCAAGCTTCCCGCGGTGGAGCACAGCATTGCCGGCGATGTGGGCCATGCGATCGAGCCGGTGATCCGGCCGCTGGGGTTCAACTGGAGAATCGGCGTCGGCCTGCTTACGTCGCTGGCGGCGCGCGAGGTGATCGTAGGTACGCTGGGCACGCTCTACGGCATGGAGCCGGACGCCAGGTCTCAGGGCTTGCAGAAGGCCCTGCGGCACGATCTCAACCCCGCGGGCGCGGTCGCGCTGCTGGTGTTCTTCGCCTTCGCCATGCAGTGCATGTCTACGATTGCCGTGGTGCGCCGCGAAACCGGTGGCTGGAAATGGCCGGCCATTCAATTCACCTACATGACCGTCCTGGCGTATGGCGGCGCGTTTCTGGCTAACCGCATCGTCTCGGCGTTGATGTAGTCTCAGCACCGAACCGCGCGCGTAAGCAAGCGGACCGGTGTGACTCCGCGGAGGTCCGCTCCCTGACGGTCGCGGTTCGGTGCTGGGCTTCGTTACACTAATAGCGTATCCCCCAGACCCTTATGCGAAACGTCGTCATCATTGGCGCGGGCTGCGCCGGAAATACCGCGGCCGTCTATGCGGCGCGCGCGAACCTGAAACCGCTGGTCGTCACCGGCCACCATCCGGGCGGACAGCTCTCGCTCACCACGCTGGTCGAGAACTTCCCCGGCTTCCCCGAGGGCATCGACGGCCCGGTTCTGGTCGATAACATACGGAAACAGGCGGAGCACTTCGGCGCCGAGTACGTGAACGGCACGGTGGTCGAAGCCAGCCTGTCCCAGAGCCCCCTCCGCGTCAACATCGACGGGGAGTGGGTCGAAACCAGCACCGTGATCATTGCCTCCGGCGCCTCGGCCCGCTGGCTCGGCGTCGAAGGAGAAAAGGAACTGGTGGGCCATGGCGTCAGCACCTGCGCCACCTGCGACGGCTTCTTTTTCCGAGGGAAGAAGATCATGGTGGTCGGCGGCGGCGATTCGGCTATGGAGGAGGCGAACTTCCTCACGCGCTTCGGATCGGAAGTCACTCTAGTCCACCGGCGCGACCAGTTCCGCGCCTCCAAAATCATGCTCGACCGCGCCCGCGCCAACCCCAAGATCAAGTGGCAGCCGCGCACCGTGGTCGATCAGATCGAGGACGTACACGCGGGCAAGGTCACCGGCGCCCTCATGCGCGACGTGAAGACCGGACGGCAGTGGCGCCAGGAAGTCGACGGCTTTTTCGTCGCTATTGGCCACGACCCCAACACGGCGCCGTTCCGCGGCCAGGTCGAGCTCGACCCCGAAGGCTACATCGTCTCCCACGGCGGCGCGCGCACGAACCTCCCGGGTGTATTCCACGCCGGCGACGTTCAGGACCGCCATTACCGCCAGGCCATCACGGCCTCCGCCGCCGGCTGCATGGCCGCCCTGGAAGCCGAGCGCTTTCTCGAATCGTAGGAGTCGCCGGGGTGACGCCGAAGAGCCTTGGCGGACGGTAAGAGACTGCAAAAACAGGCTCCTTCCGTGTTATTCTCGGGTGGAACAAGCGCGGGCAGGCTCCGGGCAGTCGGGGCGGGCCGTTAGCCAGGTGGGGCTGGCCGTGCGAGGGAGGACGGCATTTCATGGCGGTTCCCGACAAGCTGAATGGTCGTTACGAGATCAAGGAAGTCCTTGGCCAGGGCGGAATGGGCTTGGTGTTTCGCGCCTGGGACGCAACGGTCAAGCGCGACGTCGCGGTGAAGACCTTGCGCGACGCGCCGACACGCGCGGCGCTGCAAATGTTTCAGAAGGAATGCGGCGTTCTGGCGGCCATGAGCCACCCCAACATCGTCGAAATTTTCGACGTGGGGGAGTTCGAGGACGACGGCACCAGCAAGCCGTACTTCGTCATGCCCCTGCTGCCGGGCTCGACCCTGGACAAGCTGATCAAGGTGGCCAGTCACCGGCTGACGGTGGAGCGCGTGGTGGACATGATGTGCCAGGCCTGCCGCGGATTGCAGGCGGCGCACGAGCGCGGGCTGATCCACCGCGACATCAAGCCCAGCAACATTTTCGTGATGGACGACGACTCGGTGAAGGTCATCGATTTCGGCGTTGCGCACATGGCCGAGACCGGCCTCTCGGTGGGCATCAAGGGAACGCTGCTTTACATGGCGCCGGAACAGCTCCAGATGAAGCCGGCCACGCCGGCCTCGGACGTCTACTCGCTGGGGGTGGTGTGCTACGAGACGCTCACCCGGCGCCGGCCGTTTGAAGGGGGCGGGGAAGCGGCGATCGCCAACGCCATCCTGCGGGTGGTGCCTCCGCCGGTGTGCGACCTGAACCCGGCGGCGAGCCAGACGCTCAGCCGCGTGATCCACAAGGCGCTGGCCAAGCAGCCGTGGAACCGCTACGCGAGCGCGCGCGAGTTCGCCGAAACGCTGCAAAAAGGCCTGCGCAACGAGAAAATCGAGTTCTTCAATCCGGAGCTGCTGCGGCCGCGCATCGCGCGGGCGACCGCGGCGTTCGAACAAGGCGACCTGCAGTTCGCTACCGAAATCCTGAACGAGCTCGAGGCGGAGGGGCATATCGATCCGGCCATCGTGCCGCTCAAGCGCCAGATCGAGAGCTCGGGCAAGCAAAAGACCATCGCGCAGCTTCTGCAAAGCGCCAAGACGCGGTTCGATAACGACGAATACCCGCTGTCTCTCCAGAAGGTGCAGGAAATCCTGGACCTGGACCCGGGCAACGCGCCGGCGCTGGGGCTCAAGGCCAGCATCGAGAACAAGACCACGGCGCGGAAGATCGAGGAGTGGTACCGCCTGGCCCAGCAGCACCTGGACAATCAGGCCTGGAGCCATGCGCGCGAGGCGCTGCACAACCTGCTCCAGCTCAACCCGAAGGAGCCGCGGGCGCTCCAGTTGATGGCGGAAGTGGACCGCCGCGAGCAGGAGTTTCTGCGCGTACGCAAAGAGAAAGAGGAGTTGTATCACTCGGCGCTCGAGGCCTGGAACGTGGGCGAAGTCACCACCGCACTGAGCAAGATGCAGAAGGTGGTCGAGCTCGACAACAAAGCGCCGGAAACCGCGGCGCCGGACCGGGCGGCCTCCTATCAGACGTTCTACAACAAGGTCCGCAGCGAGCACGAGTCCCTCAAAAATTCCTACGACGAAGCCAAGAAGCTGCTGGAGGGGCGGAATTTCGTTCAGGCGATGGCAATCGCGGACGAGTGGCTGGCGAAGTATCCCGGGCACGCGCTGTTCCACGCGCTGAGGTTCGACATCGGGGAGCAGCAGCGGCAGGAACTCTCGGCGCGGATCGCCGAAATCGACCGGCAGGTGGAGGCCGAGCCCGATCTGGACCGGCGCTTGAGCATTCTGGAACAGGCGGTGGCCGAGTACCCGGGAGAGCCGCACTTCGAGCGGCAGATCCGTCCCATGCGCGAGAAGCGCGACCTGGTGAACTCGATCGCGGCCAAGGCGCGGTACCACGAAGAGCGCGGCCAACTCGCCGAATCGCTGGCGCAGTGGGAGATTCTGAACACCATCTACAGCCAGTATCCGGGCCTGGCGTTCGAGGTCGAGCGGGTCACGAAGAAGAAGGAACAGCAGGCGCTCACGGAAGCCAAGAGCCGGTGGACCAGCCAGATCGACGCCGCGATGGCCGCGGGCGACTATGGGCGCGCGCTGGAGCTGGTGTCGGCCGCGGAGGCCGAGTTCCCCAACGATCCCGAACTGGCCCAGATGAAGCAACTGGCCACCGATTCGGCGGCGCGCGCCGAGGAAGCGGCCAAACTGCTTTCGGAGGGACAGGCTCTCAGCCAGGACAAATCGTTCGATGAAGGGATCGGGACCATGCGCCGGGCGCTCGAGCTCAACCCGCGCAGCCAGAACATCAAGACCGCCATCGTCGAGGCGCTGGTGGAGCGCGCGAAGGCGGTGGTGGATGCCGACTGGCGCGAGGCCGAGCCTCTGATCCAGCAGGCGCTGGCGATCGACCCGTCGCACCTGCTGGCCAAGAACCTGCGCATCATCGCCCAGGACCGCAAGCGCGACGAGGCGGTGAACAACTGCTTCACGCAGGCGCGGCAGTTCCGGGCCTCGGGCGATCTGGAGAGCGCGCTGGCCGAGGCCGAGAAGTGCCTGGCGGCGTATCCGCTGGACCCGCGCCTGTCGCAGTTGCGCGACATCCTGTCGAAGGAACTGGCCGATGCGCAGCGGGCCAAGGCGCGGCCAGCGGACCTGGAGGCATTGCACCAGATCGAGCAGGACACGGCCGGAGCGACCGAGGCGGCCGAGGTTAGCGCGGCGCTCGAAAGAGTGCGCGCGGTGGGCGCCAGTCACCCCAACGACGTGGAGTTCGAGCAGATCGTGCGTGGGCTGGAGCAGAAGCTGGCGGGATTGAAAGCCGCCGCGCTGGAGGCGACGGCGACCAGCCTGGTGCCGTCCACTCCGCGGCAGTTCGAAGAGATGCCAACGCCGGTGCCTCCGGCGCCTCCGCCCGTCCCAGGCGCGAACATACCGACTGTGGCTACGGCGCCGCCGATGGAGGGTCCACCGCCACCGGCCAGCGCCGTGTTTGCGATTCCCAACCTGCCACCGCCACCGCCTCCGCCGCCTGCCGTGACGGCCAAGGCGCCGGGCGTTCCGAAAGGTGGCGTGCCTCCGGTTCCGCCTCCTCCGAAGCCCCCGCTGAGCCGCAATGCGATCCTGGCGGGTGCCGGGGCGCTGGCCGTACTCCTGGTGCTGGCGGGCTTGGCGGTGCTCGTTCCCAAGCTCTTCAAGAAGGCGGCGCCTCCGGTAACGATGGCGCGGCTCCAGGTGCGCACCGTTCCGTCCGGAGCGACGATTCGCGTGAACGGCAGGATCCGCGGCACGTCGAATTTCGAGCTGGAAGACAAGCCGGGCTCCTACCAGATCGATGCGTTGCTGGACGGCTATCAGCCGGCCTCGGCCGCCGTGCAATTGAAGATGGGGCGAGCCGCTCCGATCGAGCTGACGCTGCAGCCGCTGCCGCAGACCGTGCGGCTGGTCACCGACTTCGGCGACGCCAAGGCTGCGTTGGACACCCAGGACCCGCGCGCGGCCCAGGACGGCCTCGTGACCTTCGATGCCGTCACCCCGGGCAAACACACCCTGAAGCTTCTCAGCCGTCTGGGGCAGGCCCAGGTGGATTTCGACCTGGTCTCTGGAGCGGTGCCGCAGCTCAGCGCGCCTCCCACGGTGAACAGCACCAGCGCGCTGGTGGTCAGCGCGTTCAACGGACAGGCGCGGGTATACACGACGCTTCCGTCGGCCAAAGTCCTTGTGGACGGCGCGCCCGCCGGTGACGCGGCGCCGGGCGGCCTGCAGCTTACGAACCTGGCTCCGGGCACGCACGAGATCGCGGTCGTCAGCGGGCAGACGCAAGTCAAGCGAGTGATCCAGATGGGCGCGGCGCCGGAACTGTCGGCGTTCTTCCAGTCCGACCAGAACATCGGGACCATCGTGGTGCTGGCGGGCGAGGACGGAGTGGATGTCTTCGTGGACGGGAAGAAGGTTCGCAACCAGACTTCGCGCGGGGGCCAGTTGCGCCTGCAACGCACACCGAGGGAGTACCATATCCGGGTGGCGAAGCCGGGGTTCCAGGATACTCCCGAGCAGACCGTTCAGATCGCCAAGGGCGACGAGAAGAAGGTGGTGTTCAACCTGGTCCCCCTGCCGACCACGGCGCACCTGACCCTGCAGGGAACGCCCGGCGCGGAGGTCCTGGTCGATCGTCAGGCGGTGGGCACGGTCCTGGCCGACGGCACGTTCACGGTGTCCAACCTCAGCCCCGGCGAGCACTCGATCGAGTTGCGCAAGGGCAGGCAGTCGTCGCGGTCCATCCGGCGGGCGTTCACGGCGGGGCAGACCGTGAGCGTCGCCGACAACGAGTTGACGCTTCTCGGGGGCACCGGCACGCTGAAGGTAGTAGTGACGCCGTCCCTGGCCTCCGTCACGGTGGCATCGAACGGGCATGCGCCCCAAGCGCTGACAAACGGCACCATCGAGCTCGAAGAAGGCTCTTACACGGTGACGGCGCAGGCGGCGGGCTACCTGGATCGCACCCAGCAGGTGCAGGTGACGGGCGGGCAGCTTGCCACGGTCACCTTGACGCTTCCACGGGAACAGCGCAAGGCCGTGGCTCTGGGCATGGACGCCTGGGAGCACCCGGAGGGCTGGCGGCAGGAGGAGGGCTGGTGGGTCCGCCAGGGCGGCGGCCCGGTCCTCTGCCGTGCCATCGGCAAGCCGGGAACTTACGAATTCACGCTGCTGGCGGCGTCGGGCGGGCTGATCCGGGGCAAGACCCTGCAATGGCTCGCCGGCTACTCCGATCCGAAGAACTACGTGCTGTTCCGGATGGACAAAGACTCGTTTCACCGCATCCAGGTGGTGAACGGGAAACGGAACGAGCTTTTCAAGGTCAACCGCTTCCTTGAATCCAAAGATCTGGTGGCCACCCTCCGCGTGGACGTGGGGCCCGGCCTGGTAGTCACCCGGCTCCTCCAGAACAACAAGTGGATCGTCCTCGATTCCTGGTCCGCGCCCGAGATCAACTTCGCGCAGACCCGGTTCGGGATCCTGGTCGAGGGCAAGGACGAGGTACGGCTGTCGGGCTTCAAGTTCACGCCGCGGGAGTAGGCGTCCGCTCCCTGACGGTCGCGGTTCCGTGCTGCGTGCCGAACTACACCGGGCTTGGTTGCCTGTGCTATACCGGGGGAAGAGGATTCCACTCAGGAGGGCAACTATGGCTCAAAAGGGTAAAGCAATTCCCGAAGGCTACCACACGCTCACGGCGTCCATCGTGGTGAACGACGCCGCCCGAGCGATCGATTTCTACAAGCGCGCATTCGGCGCCGTCGAGATGGGGCGGTTTCCCACTCCGGACGGCAAGGTCGCGCACGCGGAGCTGAAGTTCGGCGATTCCAAGCTCATGCTGTCGGACGACTTTGCGTTCGGCCCCGCCCGCTCGCCGCAATCGGTCGGGGGCACGACGACGACCTTCTACATCTACACCGAGGACGTCGACTCGCTGTTCAATCAGGCAGTCCAGGCCGGCGCCACCGTCAAGTTCCCGCTCAAAGACCAATTCTGGGGCGACCGCACCGGGCACCTCGCCGATCCGTTCGGGCACAGTTGGGCTCTGGCGATGCACAAGGAGGACGTGAGCCCCGAAGAGATGCAGCGGCGCGGCGCGATCGAGATGGCCAAGATGACTCAGCAGGCCAAGGGCGCGTAGACGGCCGTTGACCGTGGCCCACGCTTTTAGCGTGCCGCCGCGGGCTTCAGCCCACGGAACGGCGAACTGAAGTTCGCCGCTGCACGCTTTACACGTTGCTGAAGAAGTCCAAGAAGACAATGAGCCGCCGACGAACGCCGATAAACGCCGATAACTCATTTGTTTCCCATCGGCGTTCATCGGCGGCCCAAAATGTTTTGGACGTTGTGTAGCGTGCGTCACGTGCCGCTACAATGTCTCAGTAGACCTTGACTGAGACCGTTCACATCATCGGCGGAGGCCTCGCGGGATCGGAAGCCGCCTGGCAGGCGGCGCGGGCAGGTTGCCGCACCGTGCTTTACGAGATGCGGCCGGCCCGCCCGACGCCCGCGCACAAGACCGAGCGGCTGGCCGAGTTGGTGTGCAGCAATTCCCTCAAGACCGAGCAGGAAGGCTCGGCTCCCTGGCTGCTCAAAGAGGAATTGCGCCGCACGGGATCGCTCCTGCTGAGGCTGGCGGGCGAGGCGCGCGTCCCCGGTGGCCACGCGCTGACGGTGGATCGCGACCGTTTCGCCGGCGCCGTCACCGCGGCGATCGCGGCCGAGCCGGCGATCGAGTTGCGCCGCGAGGAAGTGACCGCCATCCCCGAGGGGACCGTCGTCATCGCCAGCGGGCCGCTCACCAGCGATGCGCTAGCCGCCGAGATCGCCCGGCTCACCGGCTCCGAGCGGCTCTACTTCTACGACGCCATCAGCCCGATCGTGGAGGCCGACTCCGTGGACCTTTCGGTCGCCTTTCGCGCCTCGCGTTACGGCAAATCGCTCGACGGCAGCGACGACTATCTGAATTGCCCCTTCGACCGCGAGGAGTACGAGCGGTTCGTCGACGCGCTGGTGGCCGCCGACACGTTCGAGGGCCACGTTCCGGACGACGTGCCGTATTTCGAATCCTGCCTGCCGGTCGAGGAACTGGCGCGGCGCGGTCGGGAAACGCTACGATTCGGGCCCATGAAGCCGATGGGGCTGACGGATCCGCGCACCGGCCGGCGTCCTTACGCGGTGGTGCAGTTGCGCCAGGAGGACCTGCGCGCGGCCAGCTACAACCTGGTGGGATTCCAGAACCACATGCGGTACGGGGACCAGGCGCGCGTGATGCGGATGATTCCGGGGCTGGCGGCCGCCGAATTCCTGCGCTTCGGCCAGGTACACCGCAACACGTACATCAACGCTCCCGCGCTGCTCACGGACACCTTGCAATTGAAGCGCGATCCGCGGATTCTGTTCGCCGGCCAGATCTCGGGCGTCGAGGGCTACGTCGAATCGATCGCCACCGGCCTCGTGGCGGGCCGTCACGCGGCCGCCCTGGCGCGCGGCGGCGATCGGCGGCCGTTCCCCTTCGAGACCGCGCTCGGCTCTCTCTGCCGCTACGTATCGGGCGCCGACGCGCGCGGCTATCAGCCCGCCAACATCACCTTCGACCTGCTGCCGCCGCTCGACGAAGAGACGCACAAAAGGCTCCGCCGCGACAAGCGCGCCCGCCACGCCGAGGTCTGCCGGCGCGCGCTGGCGGCGCTGGAGGCGAGCGGGTTGGGGTGAAGTTGCCCCCCTGTCTCCGCGTGCCGGACCCGGCGGGCGACGGCAACTGGCCACCCAAAAACCGAGCTTCGCCCCTCCATCCTCCGAAATGACGCTTGGGGCTACACTGTAACTAGAAGCACTACCAATAGATATTTTCCTTGACGAGACACTATATATTGGGGCAACATTACAGACCGTGGGCCTGCTATGAGCCCTTTACCCCCGTGGGACTGAGACAATAGACCTAGAGGAGGCTGAGCAAAATGGGACAGTTGGGAGTCGATCTGAGCATCAAGCTGCCGGAATCCGAGCGGAGCGAGAAGCCGAAACGGGAGGGCGTCTCCTTTCCGCGCTATTTCACCGCCAAGCTGCCGCCGGGACGCACCCCCTACGACGAGTGCCGCTGGGAGATACGCACCGCCAGCATCGCCAACGATAAGGGCGTGGTGATGTTCGAGCAGCGCGACGTCGAGGTGCCGGCCGACTGGTCGCAGACCGCCACCAACATCGTCGCCAGCAAGTACTTCCACGGGCGGCTGGGCTCGGACGAGCGGGAAACCAGCGTGGCGCAACTGGTCCATCGCGTGGTCGATACCACCGTCAAGTGGGGCCGGGAGGGCACCTACTTCAAGACCGACGCCGATGCGGAGAACTTCCGCCAGGAACTGGCCCACCTGGTGCTCACCCAGAAGGCCAGTTTCAACTCGCCGGTGTGGTTCAACGTGGGCGTCAGCGAGGCGCGCGGCTACGGCTGGTGCTACGAAGAGACGAACGACTCGATCCGCAAGCTGATGGCCGGCGAGTCGCGGCCGCAATGCTCGGCCTGCTTCATCAACTCGGTCCGCGATTCGCTCGAATCCATCCTCGACCTGGCCAAGACCGAGGGCATGCTGTTCAAGTGGGGCTCGGGGACGGGCACCAACCTGTCTCCCCTGCGCGAGGAGGAGGCGGGGCTCTCGGGCGGCGGCCGCGCTTCCGGCCCACTGAGCTTCATGAAGGGCTTCGACGCCTTCGCCGGGGTGATCAAGTCCGGCGGCAAGACGCGCCGCGCCGCCAAGATGGTGATCCTCAACACGGACCACCCCGACATCCAGCACTTCGTGTGGTGCAAAGCCAAAGAAGAGAAGAAGGCCCACACGCTGGTGGACGCGGGCTACGACAACTCGATCGACGGCGAGGCCTACGGCTCGGTCTTCTTCCAGAACGCCAACAACTCCGTGCGCGCTTCGGATGAGTTCATGCACGCGGCGCTCGAGAACCGCGAGTGGTGGACCAAGTCGGTGGTGACCGGCCAGCCCAAGCAGCGCTTCCAGGCGCGGGACCTGCTGAAGGAGATCGCAGAGGCCACGCACCAGTGCGGCGACCCGGGCATGCAGTTCGATACCACGGTCAACCGCTGGAACCCGTGCAAGGTTTCGGGCCGCATCAACGCCTCGAACCCCTGCTCGGAATACATGTTCCTGGACGATTCGGCCTGCAACCTGGCCTCGCTGAACCTGCTGAAGTTCCTGGGACCGGACGGCCACTTCGACGCCGAGGCGTTCCGTCACGCGGTGGACACGGTCATCCTGGCGCAGGAGATCTTCGTGGATGCCGCCAGCTACCCGACCCAGAAGATCGCCGAGAACTCGCACAACTACCGGCCGCTGGGGCTGGGCTTCGCGAACCTGGGCGCGCTGCTGATGTCGCTCGGCCTGCCTTACGACGGGGACGCCGGGCGCGACTACGCCGCGGCGGTGACGGCCATCATGTGCGGCCAGGCCTACCTGACCAGCGCGCGCATCGCCGGCGCCGTGGGCACCTTCGCCATATATCCCAAGAACGAGGAGCCGTTCCTCGAAGTGATCCGCATGCACCGCGGTTCGGTGAGCCGCATCGGCAACCGCAGCGCCGCGGACCTCAAGGATGTGGCGCAGAAGGTGTGGGACGAGGCTTACGAAGCCGGGAAGCGGAACGGCTACCGCAACGCGCAGGTCACCGTGATCGCGCCCACCGGCACGATCGGCTTCATGATGGACTGCGACACCACCGGCATCGAGCCCGATCTGGCCCTGGTGAAGCACAAGAAACTGGTGGGCGGCGGCGTCATCAAGATCGTCAACAACACGGTGCCGCAGGCGCTCATCCGCCTGGGCTACGCGCCGGAGCAGGTGGAGCAGATCGTGAGCCACATCGATTCCACCGCGACCATCGAAGGCGCGCCGTTCCTCAAGGACGAGCACCTGCCGGTGTTCGATTGCAGCTTCCGGCCGCAGAACGGCAGCCGCTTCATCCAGCACATGGGCCACGTGCGCATGATGGCGGCGGTGCAGCCGTTCATCTCGGGCGCCATTTCGAAGACCATCAACATGCCCGAGGAATCGACGGCGCAGGACATCATGGACGCCTACATCGAGAGCTGGCGGCTGGGCCTGAAAGCGGTGGCGATTTACCGCGACGGCTCGAAGCGCGTGCAGCCGCTGAGCTCCGGCGGCGGCAGCAAGCAGGCGGCGGTGGTGGCGGCCGCGGCGGCGGCGCAGGAGAAGATCGTCTACCGCCCGGTGCGGCGCAAGCTGCCGGACGAGCGCGCCTCGGTCACGCACAAGTTTTCGATCGGCGGGCACGAGGGCTACATCACGGTCGGCCTGTACGATGACGGCACGCCGGGCGAGCTGTTCATCACCATGGCCAAGGAAGGCTCGACGATCTCGGGGCTGGTGGATGGCTTCGCGACGGCGATCAGCTTCGCGCTGCAATACGGCGTGCCGCTGAAATTCCTGGTGGACAAGTTCAGCCACGTGCGTTTCGAGCCGGGCGGGTGGACGGGCAATCCACACGTTCCTTACGCCAAGTCGATTCTGGATTACATTTTCCGCTGGCTGGGCGCGCGCTTCCTGGGCCCGGAATACGCGGTGACGGAAGCGGGCGAGACGCCCAAGCTGCGTCCCACGGAGCCCGACCCGCAGCAGAGTTTGCCCTTCGCCCCGGTAGCCGACGACGCGCCGCTGTGCTCGGAATGCGGCTCCATCATGACCCGCAACGGCAGCTGCTACAAGTGCGGGAATTGCGGCGGGACCAGCGGCTGCAGCTAGGCGAAGCTACTTCAGTTGACGGGCTGGCGGAAGCTCTTCAGGGCTTTCGCCAGCTTCGTGCCAACCGCGAATGACAGCTCGCTGCCCTCGAACTCGCACCGGTAAAGGCCCTGGACGTTGGAGGGCACCTTCAGCCGTTTGTCCCACAACAAAACGACCTTCTGGTCATAGAGCACAAAGGCGGCCCCGATCGCTATCAACACATTGGTGTTAATCGCAAAGCCTGTATCGGTCTTGTTCTGCTCATCTGCGGTAACCACCATCACAGCGGCTTGGCAACGCCGCATGGAAGCCAGGATCTTCTGCGGAACCGGAATGGCCGTTGTCTCTTCCTCGACTGCCACCTCGTAGTCGATATCATAGAGGGCGAGTACGTCCTTAACCTGGTCTACGACCGCGAGGTTCTTGCTGTGCGAGATGAATACTTTGAAGTCCTTTGAAGCAGGCCGGCGGGCAAGTCCGACAGGCACCATGCTCTCATCGAGATCTTGCTGAGGCTCGGTGTTGGAATCAAGGTCCGGTTCGGCTTCGGAAGGAATTGCGACAGGCGCCGGTTGCAGGTCGTCGAGGGCAACGAAGGGCCCAGTCCTGGTGTTGTGAATGAAGCCGACGAAGGTTCCGTTGTCCTTCAGTATCTCGAGCGCTGCGGCCGCCAGCTCTTGTGGGACACGAAAGTTCTCCTGCAGGACGTTCTTGGCAATGTGGTCCGGAGGAAACTTGTTCTTGTTGTACTTTTCAAAAAAAGCCTTGCACACCGTGGGCCTCAGCGCCGCCTCAGCCAAAGCCTTGACATCGTCTCCCTCTTCGGTCGGCGCGGTTGCCCTGCGTCCGAGCGGGGTCAGCGCAATCTTGTCGGCCCCGAAGCCTCCTTCTGTGAGTCCATACGCAACCGCCGCGCCGGACAGGACTCTCCAATTGGACGAGGTCGGAGCGATACTCAGCGCCATCGCAACCTGCTGTGGCGGCGTCGGCTGTCCTCCATAGTTATCCTTGAGGGCGCGAGCCACGGCAAGGGCTTCCCTCAGCGTCCGCTGGGGCATCTGAGCCTGGCTTCACGTAGGCGCCGCTTCTGTTCTGCAGTCTCGCTGCGCTTTCTAGCTGTCTCTGTTCTCTTGGCCATTGTCGGGATCTCTATCGGTAGAGCTGCGCTTTCGGGGAATTGAAAGAAAGACCTCGTATTCCGGCGTTCGTATGGTCACGTCTTGCCCCGTCGCCTCCCTGACAAGCCGCACGATCCTGGGCACTCCGGTTCCCGCCCGGGTCACTAACCCAGCGTCCGAAAGCCGGGCGTAGATGTGCGGGTTTCGAACCACGTGCGCACCCGCGCGCATCGCATCTTCGTCGATCGTGTTTGGCACGCGCCCGGGCGTGTGAAACTCCACGCGGTCGTCAAAGACGAAAATCCTCACCGGTCCTTGGACGGTGTAGTCTCGATGCGCGACGCAGTTGACGATTGCTTCGCGCAACGCCTCCTCCGGCAACTCGGGGTGTTGTTCCGGGTCGAGTCCGCGTATCTTGTGGGGGACAAGAAGGTGGAGGCGAACGAAGCGCATCGTTTGGTCAATCACGTCCAGGAGTCGACCCGAGAGGTCTTTCCGGTCAGATGGATCAACCGACACGACGGTCCCTGGGATCCTCGCCGCATTGACCTGGGCAAACGGCAGGTGGCGCTGGGGCTCTCGACCGAAGAGGACGATCCCTGCAATCGTCGGATGGTCTCCGGCCGCTAGACGCCAACTGCGGAGAAGGCGGACCGGATCGACCTCCAAGGCGGTGTTCGTCTGTGCCGTTCTGCCTAGGAAGTCCCTCAACGAATCCATGTCGATGTCGTCTAGGCTCAATCGGACGAGAGGCGTTTCGTCATAGAACATGCTCTCGCTTGCCCGGAAAAGCCTGAGCAGTTCCTCTCGTGTAGCCTGTCGGCGACCGGAACTGGTCCGGATGTAGTAGAGGCCCTGATTCGTTCTATACGGCCGCTGCTCACCCTTCGGTACGCGAATCACAACGACGACGCGACCAGCAACGGGCATCGCTTGTGCATTTGTCGTGATCGGTGGAACGCAGTTGTTCACACAGATGTTGTCCACATACTGAGTGAACTTGTCCGGATCCCCCACGCCGACCAGTCGCCGCTCCTTCGACACTCCCACGATCAGCTCGCCGCCTTCGGCATTCGCAAGAGCCACTATGGTAGCCGCCAAGTCATTTGCATTGATGACCTCGAGCTTGAACTCCGTGTGCAGATCCTCCCACTGCGCAATCCTCGCCCTCAGCTCGACTTCGTTCATCTACGTGGTACTGTACACGTAAACGTATGGGAAATCAACACGGTGGCCGAAGACCCGAGGGTCACGTTCAAATGTACGAGCGCGGCTGCCAGGCGTCGCCGCTACAATAGGAATCGCTCGAATGGATAAGATCCGGCGGTTGGAGGTCGAGACCGAAAGGGAAGAGGACGGGCGCTGGCTCGCAGCGGTCCCCGCGCTGCCGGGTGTGATGGCTTATGGTGCCACCCCGGACGAGGCGGTACGAAAGGCCAAGGCGATTGCTCTGCAAGTTCTTGCGGAGGACTCGTGAGTTCCTGCGTCGCTGCGATTCAACTTCCCCGCCGCGCCCGCCGGTAGAGCGCGACGAACTCTTCCAGCGGCACCTGCTCCGCCCGCAGCCGCGCTTCGGGCCACGCCTCCGCCTGCCTTCCGTAGAACGGCAGCAGGTTGTTGCGTAGCGTCTTGCGCTTGTGGCGGAACGCGCGGCCCGCGAATTCCAGGAAGCCGGCCACATCTTCGATCGGTGAGCGCGGCTCCAGGCGCACCGCCGCCGATTCCACCTTCGGGGGCGGGGAAAAGGCCGCGGCCGGCACGCGGAACAGGAGCTCCGGCGCCGTGAAACACTGCGTCTGCACCGTCAAAAACCCGTAGTCGCGCGTGCCCGGTTTGGCCACCAGCCGCTGGGCCACTTCGAGCTGCACCAGCACCACCGCGCGCCGCAGCGCCGCGCCCATGCTGAAGATGCGCTCCAGGATCGGCGAGGTGATGTAGTAGGGCAGATTGCCCGCCAGCGCCGCCGGCCCCCACTGGCTCAGGTCCGTCTCGAGAACGTCCGCTTCCACCACCTCGACCTGCGGGAATCGCTGCCGCAATCCGGCCGCGAGCACGGGGTCCAGCTCGATCGCCACCACACGGTCCGCGCGCTCCAGCAGAAATTCGGTGAGCGAGCCGCGCCCCGGCCCGATCTCGATCGCCAGGGGTTCACGCGCGGGGCAGGCGGCGTCGGCCAGGCGCGCAAGAATGCCGCGAGCATTCAGAAAGTGTTGTCCGAGTTTAGGGCGAGCCACGTAGCCGGCGTTAGCTCTTAACGTTGACCTGTTGCCGCTGGAACGAGATGTACATCTTGCCGGAGGTCGGCCGGCCGAACAGGGTGGCGGGCGTGAACTGCGTAAACAGCAACTTGCGCTCGATCAGGCGCTTGAGCCCGGGATTGTGCGCCAGCGACGGCCCCTGGACCACCGCGAAGTCCGCCATGCGGCCCTCGCCGTCCACTACCACCTCGACCACGAAATCGGCGGTATCGCTGTCGAAGCCGAACGACACCTGGTCTTTGAACGTGGGCTCGGTCGAGAGCCCGAACGGCACGTCGTGCCCCGTGATGGGGTGGAAAGCGAAGCTCGGAATGAGCATGGCGAAAAGGACTACGGCCGAAACGAAGCCGCCCGCAAAGGGCAGCGCCAGCGGGCGCATCAGGTTGTCCGCCCAGAGGCGCAGCCGGCCGGGCAGCAGGTCGAACCGTCCCCGCCGCGCCGCCACCCGCGCACGTTCCTTGGATGCGATCACTCGCAGCGCCGTGGTCACCCTCGCCGGAACGGCTTGGGCAGGCAACGACCGAACGGCGGCACGCACCCGCGCCAGTTCCTCCAGGCGCGACTGGCATCCGCCACATCGGGCCACATGCAACGCAACCCTTTCCCGTTCCTCTTTGGGCAGACAGCCATCGAGGTGTGCGGAGAGTGAATTCTGGACAGTAGCGCAGTTCATAGCTTCACTCAGCCGGTTGTGGCGTCAAGTGCAGGACCTGTTCCGGCTCCAACCGTCCCGCCAGTTCTTTTCGCAAAGCTTCACGTCCACGCAATATTCGGGACTTCACGGTCCCGAGAGCTACCTGGAGGATCTCGGCGATCTCCTCGTACCTCAATTCCTCTATATCCCGCAGCACCACCGCCATCCGATAGCTCGGGTTCAGGCGAGCTAGCGCGGCCTCCACCAGCTTGTGCTGTTCACTGTCGGCAGCGCAGTCGAAGGGAGAGCGCGCAGGGTCGGACAGCACCTGCGAATAGTTCAGGCTCCCCTCCTCCTCTTCCTCCAGGCCGACTTCCTGCTTCCGATGGCGCCCAAACCACCGCTGGTAGTTGTAGGCCTCGTTCACCGCGATCCGGTAGATCCAGGTCTTCAGGCTGCTGTCGCCTCGGAAGGCGCCAATCTTCCGGAAGATCTTCAGAAAGACTTCCTGTACTACATCGGACGCATCGGACGAATCGCTTAGCAGCCGCACGGCTAAGTTATAGACCGGCTGCTGATATTCGGCGATCAGCGCCTCGTAAGCCGCCTCCGTCCCTTGTCGGAGCCCTTCGATGAGCCAGGCATCGTCAGCGGTATCCCGGCGGTCCCGAAGGACCTCCATCGGTCCGACTTCGACCGCGGTGCCGAGATGAAGGGTTGCATCCGCCACGGCTAAGCCTCGACGGCAGTTCACCTTCAACGTACCAGGAAACCTGGCTACCTGCAATTGTATAGACACCCGCGAGTCCGAAAAAGTTCCCGGGCCGCTGCGGCGGCCGCCCGTCGCTGGCTGCCCGCCGCTCGTCGCCCGTCGCCCGTCGCCCGTCGCCCGTCGCATGTTGATTCAGCGCGAGTTGTGGTGCTTCGCGCCGGGGGCGAATTACGGTGCGGAGCCCCCGAAAGCCCGACTGGATCGACGGGCGACGAGCGACGGGCGACGGGCGCCTTTGAGTTGTGGTGCTTCGCGCCGGGGACGAATTACGGTGCGGAGCCCCCGAAAGCCCGACTGGATCGACGGGCGACGAGCGACGGGCGACGGGCGCCTTTGAGTTGTGGTGCTTCGCGCCGGGGACGAATTACGGTGCGGAGCCCCCGAAAGCCCGACTGGATCGACGGGCGACGAGCGACGGGCGACGGGCGCCTTTGAGTTGTGGTGCTTCGCGCCGGGGACGAATTACGGTGCGGAGCCCCCGAAAGCCCGACTGGATCGACGGGCGACGAGCGACGTGCGACGGGCGCCCTTGGAACATTTCCCCCTCCCTGTTCGTCTTCCTTTCGATGAAGTCCAACGCCTCCATTGCCGAAGCTGTGTCGGTGGCCGCGGGATCGCTCCGCGGGAGCAAGTTGCGCAGCTTCCTCACGCTTCTGGGGATCATCCTCGCCACCACCACCCTGATCGCGGTCATGGCGGTCATCCACGGCATGGATCTCTATATCGGACAACAGGTTTCCGACATGGGAGGCGACGGCTTCCGGGTAGTGCGGCTGGCCATGATCGGAGAGCACAATCCCAAGAAGTACCTGGAGTTGCAGCGGCGCAACCCGAAGCTTCGCAAGGAGGAGTTCGACTTCCTCAAAAGCCACGTCACCATGTGCCGCGACATGGGGATGGAGGGCTACCGCGGCGTGCCGGTGCATTACCAGAAGGAGAACGTGGATGGCATCGTGCTGCGCGGGGTCACCAGCAACATGTCGGCCATCGCCAACATACAGGTGATCGCGGGACGGTTCTTCTCCGAGTCGGACGACCAGAGGCGGCAGGCCGTGACCTTCCTCGGCAACGAGGTGAGCGAGAAGTTTTTCCCGAACGCGAATCCGGTGGGCAAGATGATCGATCTCCAGGGCCGGCCCTTTGAGGTGATCGGGGTCGCCAAGGCGCAAGGCAGCGTCTTCGGCCAGAGCCGGGACAACTTCGTGATGGTGCCGATCGGGACCTACTACAAGATGTTCGGCACCCAGTCGGACGTCAATTTCTTCGCCGCGGCGCTCGACCGCGACCACATCGAGCGGGCCCAGGACGAGGTCCGCGTGCTGCTGCGCAGCTTCCGTCACCTGAAGCCGAGGGACGAAGACAACTTCGCCATCGTCGGCTCGGAATCGCTCACCGCGGCCTGGGACCGGCTGACCGGCGCGATCGCGGCCACCGCGGTGGCCATCGTTTCCGTGTTTATGGTGGTGGGCGGCGTGGTCATCATGAACATCATGCTGGCGGTGGTGAGCGAGCGCACGCACGAGATCGGAATCCGGAAGTCGGTGGGCGCGCGCAAACGGGACATTCTCAGCCAGTTCCTGGTGGAGTCCTCGATGCTGGCGGCCAGCGGCGGCTTGATCGGTGTGGCGACGGCCTGGGGACTGGCCGCTATCGTCCGCACCGCGACGCCGGTCCCCATGGCGGTGCCGCTCTCGTCGGTGGTGATCGCGGTGCTGCTCTCCGGCTCGGTAGGGCTGTTCTTCGGCATCTACCCGGCGCGGCGCGCGGCGCAGATGGATCCGATCGAGGCATTGAGGGTGGAGAAATGAGCGGGTCCGAAATTCTCTCGGCGGCGAGCATGGCGCTGGCCACCATCCGCGAGCACAAGATGCGGAGCTTCCTGACCGTCCTGGGCGTGATCATCGGGACCGGCACGGTGATCGGTGTGGGCTCCATCATCACCGGGATGGACGCTTCCATTTCGAACATCTTCCGCAGCTTCGGTCCTACCACCCTGATCGTGTTCAAGTTCAAGATCGGCTTCCGCTTCAACATCAGCCGCGAGGAGGCCATGCGCAAGCCGCTCACGGTCGAGAACGGGCGCGCGATTGCCGAGCGCTGCGCTGCCTGCAAAGGCGTCAGTCCCTACCTGTTCCCGGATTTCCGGGCTATCCATCTGGCCAAGTACAAGGGCAACGAGATCTACAACGTCGATATGGGCGGCACCGAAGAGGCGTATGCCGGCGGCGGAACCACCATGAAGTACGGCCGCTTCCTGAGCGACACCGACAATCGCCACCACCTGCCCGTGTGCGTCGTCGGCGAGGACATTCAGAAGGCCTGGTTCCCTGCCACCGACCCGGTGGGCAAACGCATCGAGGTGGACGGGCACGAGCTGGAGATCATCGGCACCATGGATCGGCCGGCCGCGAATTTTCCGGGCCAGGAGGACCTGCGAGTCCTGCTGCCCTACTTCACGATGAAGAAGATGTATCCCAGCGCCCGGGAGAACATGCTGATCGTGATCGCCGAGGACGGCCAGGTCGCCGAGGCCATGGACGAGGTACACGGCATTCTGCGCCAGGAGCGCCGCCTCAAGCAGAAGGATCCGGACAATTTCGACATCACCACCGGCGAGCAGATGATCGAGGAGTTCCGGAACATGATGGCGGTCACGGCCCTGGTGATGGTGATCCTGAGCTCCATCGGACTGCTGGTGGGCGGCGTCGGCGTGATGAACATCATGCTGGTTTCGGTGACCGAGCGCACCAAGGAGATCGGCATACGGAAAGCCGTGGGCGCGCGCCGCAGCGACGTGGTGGCGCAATTCCTTACCGAGGCCGTGGTGCTGACCGGCGTGGGCGGGTTGCTGGGCATCCTACTCGGCTGGATCCTCTCGCTGGTTGCCAAGCTGGTCTTTCCCGACCTGCCCACCATGATTCCGCTCTGGGCCGTAGGGATGGGCGTGTCGGTTTCGGTGGGGGTGGGCCTCTTCTTCGGGATCTGGCCGGCGGCCAAGGCGGCGCGGTTGGATCCGGTGGAGGCGCTGAGGTACGAATAGGGGGACCGGCGGCGGCGCGCGCCCTTACTGCGCTTCCTCGAGAGCCTCTTTGAGCTGGCCGGCCTCGATCGGTTCCGCCGTCGCCTCGACCGTCTGGCCTTCGCCCACCTCCACAAGTTGCCCGCGGCTCGCCAGCGCTCCGAGGACCTCCGTCAGTTGCTGCAGATCCCACCTGGGCGCCGCGGCGAAAGCGAACAGACGGTAGCGGCCCGGCACGACGCCGTACATCGTCGTCTGCCCGCCGCTTGCCGAACCGGCCCGCACAACGCCGCTTTCGAGACGCTCAGGATCGGCCGGTACCAGCAGGAAGCTGATTGCCTGCCCCCCGGACGCGGTGGACACGGTCGCGTGTACCTGGCCGGTCCTGGTGCTGGCAAGAATGCGGATCGGGCCGGCCGTTCCGGGCGCCAGGTCGAATCCGTACGGCGATACTTCTCTGCCTCCCATGGTGAGCGACTTGAGGTACTGGGTTCCCACCACCGTGAGACGCCATCGTCCGGCGGTCAACCCCGTCAGGGTGAAGGTGCCGTCTTTGCTGACGCGCGCTTGTGGCGGCCGTGGGAAGGGAAGGTTGTCGAGCCGCGTAACTGAGACGGAGAGGCCCTCGAGAGCGGGCGGGTTGTCGCCCTCCACCTCCAGCGTTCCGCTCATCTCCGAAGCGCGCGCAAGCGTGATGTGGATCGGGTCCGGTGGTGTGGCGCCGATTTCGAGCGGCAGCCGGGCCTGGTACAGGGGACCGTTGCCCATCGTGCTCGCGATCATCACATACGACCCGGGTACGACCGAGCGAATCCGAAACTCACCGGTGCGCCGGTCCAGGCCGGCGCCGAGCATGGGTGCGCCGAAGGGATCGAGGCTGGGCGGCAGCAGCATGACCTGAACGTTGCCGCTCTGCAGTACCGCCGGATCCGCCGCATCGACGCGGACCCGCAGCGTTACCCCGGAAACGCGGTGTACCTGGAAGTCGACGCCCTGAGTCTCGGTTCCCGGCGTGACGCTGAGGCGGGTGGCCCCGTTTGTGTCCGGCACGCCCGGGTAGAACTGCTGCGCGTAAACCAGGGTGGGTCTGCGCGGGTCGCGGGCCTGCATCAGCGGGTGCGGCGCCTCTAACTCCCCGCTGCATCGCGCGGCCACATAATAACGACCCTTCTCGAGTCCCTGGATCCAATATTCGCCGCGATCGTTGGTCGCTACGCCACTCCGGGTTACCAGGCTGCGCCGGCCGCCCTGGGACTGTGGCAGCAGCGTGCGCACGAAACAGTTCGCCACCGGAGCGCCGGATTCGTCAACCACCTTGCCGCTGATCGCCCCCTGCGGCGAGAGCCGGATCTCGATTCCACTCTTCTGTTCTCCGGGCTGCAGCGCCATCCGGCCGAGCTGCCCCGAAGGTGTCCCATAGCCGTAGCCGGCGCGCTGCGCGTGCAGCCAGTAGGCGCCTGCCGGAAGGGCGCGAAACGCGAAACGTCCGCTGGCATCGGTTCCCGCTCGCAGGTCCGTTTGCGTGCCCGCCTGGCCCGGGAGCGCCGTTCAAGTTGACCTCGGCCTTCCTGACCGGCTCGCCCGTTACCGCATCGACCACCGTGCCTTCGATGGAGCCGGTTGCGTCCCCGGTGGTGGGTGGTTGTTGCGCCAGCGCCGGCGCCGCCAGCAGGATCGCCATGTACCAGAGAGGCCACCTGGCGGTCATTTCACCTCCGCCGCCGGGGGCGCCTCGGGGATCAGTCGCACGTCACGTGTCACGTGGCCGCCCTCCGCCACCTCGACCGGCTCTCCGCGCCCGGCCATGGGTTTCAGGAAGTCGGGATCCTGGCCAGGGTCGCCGTCCATCCGCGCCAGCGCGTAGAGAGTGTATGCGCCCGGCGCGATCCCCTTGAACTCGAAGTGGCCGTTCTCGTCGGCGGGTGTGACGCGATAGAAGCTCCAGACTCTTTCCCGAGCGCCCGACGGCGCCAGAACCACGAATGCCCTCTTGGCGCGCTCTCCGCCCGCGTCCGTCACCGCGCCGTCGATCGCCGCGCCGCGCGTGCTGAGGACGATGTTCAGCGGCGCGCTGGTCGTGGATTCGATCGGCATGTCTTCCGTGAGCACGTCGCGGTTGCCCAGGCGCATCGACTTGATGTAGCCGCCCTTGGGGACCGGCTCGACGTCGATGTCCCACACGCCCGGGAGCACGCTCGGGATGCGGAAGCTGCCGTCGGGCTTGACCTCCGCTTCCGGCAGAGGGGCGTAGTTCGGAAGGCCGTCACCGGGAACGAGGGAGACCTGGAAATGCGGCGCGTCGCCGACAGAGTTTCCTTCCAGACGGACCGAGCCGGCCAGATCCACGCCCGGCTCCACTTGGATCGTCACCTGCGCGGGGCCGTGCCCCACTTCGACACGCTCCACACCGCGGTACTGGCGGCCCTGCACGTTGACAACCGCGGTCACGAGATACCTGCCGGGAAGGATGCCGCCCAACTCGAAGGCGCCATCGGCCGAATTGACGCCTACGCCCATGGAAGTGCTGCCAGAGACCGCCTGGTCCTCCTCGCGAACCTGCACCGTTACCTGAGCGCCCGGCGCGGCGTCGGCTGGCAGGACGACCTTCCCCGAAAGCCTGCCGACGGGTTGTGACGACAATCGAAAGTCGAAGGCTTCGAGATCTTTGCCGGGAGCCAGCACGATGGGCGTCGCGGCGGCGATGCGATCGGCGTTGGGATAGAACTGCGGCGCATACCTCGACTCCTCCGGCGCCAGGCCGCGCACGACCTCCGGCATCGGCGTCGGCTGCTGCCACTGAGCATTCGCCATCAGAACATACTTGCCCGCCGGAACGCCGCCGATGCGGTAACGGCCCCGTCCGTCGGTCTGCACCCCATACAACCGCGAATACCGCGGCTGGCGGCGATGGTATCCGGCGACGAGCAGGCTCATGTTCACTCCGGCCAAAGGGTCTCCGCCCGGGTCGGTCACGGTTCCGGAGATGGATCCCACGGGCCGCATGCGGATCGTGACGCTCCGGTCCTGGGAGGGGGCGAGCGAGAGCGCTTCGGGCGGCTCATCGCGGCTCACCGCGCCGAACTGCGTCGTCTCGTAGCCGTCGCGGTGCGCGGAGAGGGAGTACTGGCCCGGGGGAACGCGGGAGAACAAGAACCCGCCCCGGTCGTCGGTCCAGGCCACGGCGTCGGAGGGATCGGCGGTCTTGGTTTGGAGTTTCACCACCGCGCGCGGAACCGGCGCTCCCGTTACGCTGTCGAGAACCACGCCCACGACAGAGGCATAGTAGCGGGGCGCCGAGGGCCGCACCTGCCCCCAAGCCATCGCGGCCAGCGCCAGGAAGCACCATTCCGAGCCTGCGCGGGGCATTTTCTTCCAGCGTAGCGTAAGGGGGCGGGGCGGGGGACGACCGTCTGCGCGGGCCGGTCCAGAAGCCGGCCCGCGCTTGGAGTGTACTCTTACTGAAGGAAGATGAGGTTCTGGAAGACCACCGACGGAGCGGGCTGACCGATTGTCCAACTAAACGAGTAAGTGATATCCGGGGGCAGAGTGTGCCCGAGTATGCGCCAGATGCCCCGGCCTTGCCAGTCCACTTTGGATAACCCGCAAGGAGGTGGTTAGCCTAACCTCTCTTTGAGGAGTTGGTTCACCGCCGCCGGATTCGCCTGGCCGCGGCTGGCCTTCATGACCTGGCCGACGAAGAAGGCGAGGACGCTGGTCTTGCCGCCTTTATACTGCTCCACCTGTTTGGGATTGGCGGCCAGCACCTCGTCGACGATCTTGGCCAGCGCGCCGGTGTCGCTGATCTGCTTCATCCCGGAGCGCTCGATGACGGCCGCCGCGGGCTCTCCGCTGGCGAACATCCCGGCGAAAACCTCCTTGGCCATCTTGCCCGAAATCTCACCCTTCGCGATGCGCGCGATCAGCTCTCCGAGGTGCTCGGCCGAAACCGGCGATTCGGCGATCGATTTGCCGGCCTCCTTCAGCGCCGCGGCCAGGTCGCCCATGACCCAATTGGACGCCGCCCGCGGGTCGCCCGCCGCAGCGGCCGCCTTTTCGAAGTAGTCGCTGTTTTCGCGGGTCGCCGTGAGCACCTCGGCGGCGTACTCGCCGAGGCCGTAGGCAGCGACGAAGCGCGCGCGCCGGGAGGCGGGGAGTTCGGGCATCTCGCTACGCACCCGCTCGCGCCATGCCTCGCCGATCCGCAGGGGCACCAGGTCCGGTTCGGGGAAGTAGCGGTAATCGTGCGCGTGCTCCTTCGAGCGCATGCCCACGGTCTCGTTCGCATCGGGGTTGTAGAGACGCGTTTCCTGCTCCACCCGGCCGCCGCTCTCGACCAGCGCCACCTGCCTCGCGATCTCGTAATCGAGCGCCATTTTCAGGAACCGGAACGAGTTCAGGTTCTTTACCTCGGCCTTGGTGCCGAGTTTCTCCTGGCCGCGCGGGCGCACGGAGACGTTGGCGTCGCAGCGCAGGTGGCCCTTCTCCATGTCGCAGGTCGAGACCTCGATATATTGCAGGCGCTGCTTCAACTCGGTCAGGAAGGCGTAGGCCTCGTCCGAGCTGCGCATGTCGGGATCGGAGACGATCTCGATGAGGGGCGTGCCGCTGCGGTTCAAATCCACGTAGGTGTAGCGGGCGGAATCGGGAAAGCCGTCGTGCAAGCTCTTGCCGGCGTCGTCCTCGAGGTGAACGCGCGTGATGCCGATGCGCCTGGCGGACCCGTCCACGAGAATATCGAGGAAGCCGTGCTCGGCCAGCGGCTGATCGTACTGGCTGATCTGGAAGCCTTTGGGCAAGTCGGGATAGAAGTAGTTTTTGCGCGCGAAGCGCGAGAACGGCCGCACCTCGCAATTCAGCGCGAAGGCGGCCTTCATCGCCATTTCGATCACGGCGCGGTTCGGCACCGGCAGCGCGCCGGGAAGTCCCAGGCACACCGGGCAGACGTTGGTGTTCGGCGCCGCGCCGAAGCCGGCCGGACAGCGGCAGAAAATTTTCGACCGCGTCGCCAGCTGGACGTGGACTTCGAGACCAATGACCGCTTCGTACTTCGTGAGCGCTGTGGTGGCGGAGGACATTCTCTACATTATCCACTGGCGGCCAGCCGCCAGCCATCAGCTATCAGCTAACGGCCCCGACCCGGCGTCAAGTCGGCGACATCCTCTTTCGACAGGCGACGAGCGACGACGGGCGACGAGGCGACGAGCGACGAGCGACGCGCGACGAGCGCCGCCCCCATCTGCTATCCTGTGGCGCGGGTCCCAAGTATGTCCTCATCGAGTCCGGAAACCGTTCGTAGCGCGACCGCCAATCCCATCGGGACCGGAGGCCGCCTGGTATCGCTCGACGTTTTCCGTGGCGCCACCATCGCTTCGATGATCCTGGTGAACAATCCCGGCAACTGGGCCGCGGTCTATCCTCCGCTGCGCCACTCCGCATGGCACGGCTGGACCTTCACCGACATGGTTTTCCCCTTCTTCCTGTGGATTGTCGGCGTGGCCATGACGCTCTCGTTCGCCAAGCGCGTCGAGCGGGGCGACGATCGCATGCACTTGTTCCTGCACACGGCCCGGCGCGCCGCCATCATCTTCGGCCTGGGCCTGCTGCTGAACGGGTTCCCTTACTTTCACCTAGCGACGTGGCGCATCCCCGGCGTGCTGCAGCGGATTGCCGTGTGCTACCTGATTGGCTCGGCCATCTTCCTGCGCACCAGGTGGCGCGGCCAGGCGATCTGGACCGTCAGCCTGCTGGCCGGCTACTGGATGCTGATGACCCTGGTGCCGGTGCCCGGTGCGGGTGTGGGCTGGATCGAGAAGGATGCGAACCTGGCGAAATACGTCGACGGCCTCGTGCTGGGCAACCACATGTGGGGCCAGACGCGTGTCTGGGATCCTGAAGGGCTGCTCAGCACCCTGCCAGCCGTCGCCACGGTTCTGCTCGGCGCCCTTACCGGCGGCCTGCTGCGTTCCGCCCTCACGGCCGCCGAGAAGACCGCCTGGATGTTCTTCGGAGGCAACCTGCTGGTGTTCGCCGGACTGGTTATGAACGTCTGGTTCCCCATCAACAAGAACCTCTGGACGAGTTCCTACGTGGTCTTCATGGCAGGCCTGGCGTCGATCGTCTTCGCGTGCTGTTACTGGCTGGTGGACGTGAAGGGGCACCGCGGGTGGTGCAGGCCGTTTGCGATTTACGGGATGAACGCGATCGCGGTGTATGTGCTGGCGGGGGCGCTCGAAACCATGCTGGACGTGATTCACGTCGGCGGCACCCCGCCCCTATCGCTCCACGGATTCCTGTACAACCACCTGTTCGCACCGCTCGCGAGCCCGCTCAACGCGTCGCTGCTCTGGGCCGTGTGCTGCGTCCTGCTGCTCTACGCGGTGGCCTACGGCATGTACCGGCGGAAGTGGTTCCTCAAGGTGTAGGGCGCGTTCACAGGCTGCGAACGAGCCAAACTACGAACACGATCACAATAACGGTTCCAAGTAATCCTAAGCCGAGCATTTTAGTTCTCCTTTTAAAGTTGCCATTTGCTTTGACTTACTAACAGCGACTCTCCAGCCTCTTGCTCTTATAGGTTGAGCGGAGAGTCGCTGCTTTCCGGGAGGGAGGCGATCGAGGCTAGTGGATATCGAACTTGAGCAGGGCGTCCGAGTGCTCGTGGCGCCAGGCCCAGTAATTCTGCCGGTCGCTTTCCCTGAGCCTGGAAAAGTCCCTGTATCTGCGATGGTGCTCTTTTTCCCACACGCGATACGCCCGATCCTCATGATTGTTCCATTGATGATCGTCGTTGTGTCGTCTGTCGTGGTACGTGCGCTCGACCTTGTGGTCGTCGGCTCGCAAAACTGTCGGCGCCATTGCTATGGGCACCGTAAGGGCGGCGCTCAGCAGGGCCGTATTCCAGAAACGTGTCATGTCACTCTCCTCTGTTCACTTGTGATAGAGCACTTGTCGCGCCACGCGTCGTCCGGCGACCGCGGGGAGCGTAGCGAATAGAATACAAAGGCGAGCGCTGCCCACTCGGCGTTCTTTGCCAGCCGAGAACGAGCCAACGCGTGCAGCGGATGCCGTCCTGTGGACGGCGGCGGTGCATATCCTGCATCGGAGGATACTGGAGGCGAATGCCGCCACGGCCGGGATCGGGCAGATCTTTTGCGGCCAGTCGCTCGAAACGGTGTTCAACGCGCCCGGTCTGCCGCCAGCAGGATCGCGTTAGTATCGTCGTTCGCGAGGCCGCCGTGCTCGGCCTGTTTCATCGGACTCCCCGATCTGGGTAGTCACGACAAAGCTCGTGACCGTGCCGGGCGCGAGATCCGGGTCCACCATCCTGCCTGCGCTCGGACTTGGCCCCCGCAAGCCCGACGGCGTTCAGAAGGAAGGCGCCCCAGCGTTGCCGGGATTGCACTTGCGTTAGTGGGCTTCCCGCGCGATCGGGCCCACCGTGGCCTCCACCGCGCGCAGGTAATCGGCCGGAGCGAGCAGGATCTGGGTTCCGCGGACTCCGGCCGACACCGAAACCACATCGAAGAGTTCGATGGTTTCCTCGGCCCAGACCGGCAAGGGGCGTTTCAGGCCGAGCGCTGTCACGCCGCCGCGAACGTACCCGGTGAGCGGCTGTACTTCTTTGAGCGGAACCAGTTCGACGCGGCGGTCGCCCGAGAGGCGCGCCAGGGCCTTGGGGTCGAGTTCCGCGTTCGCCGGGATCACGGCCATCATCACGCCGGTCCGGTCGCCGCGCGCGACCAGCGTCTTGAAGACCTGCTCGGGCGGGAGGCCGACCTTGGCGGCCACGGTTTCTGCATCCAGGTGCTCGGCTTCAACCTCGTACTCGCGCAGCTCATAGCGGATTCCCAGTTGATCGAGCTGGCGTGCGGCATTGGTCTTCATCCTCTCCGATCGTAGCGCCGTCCCGCGTGCGATAGACTGGCATTCGACCATGGAATACCGGCGGCTCGGCAAGACCGGGCTAACGATTTCGGCGGTGGGGCTGGGCGGGCACTGGAAGGGACTCGAAGCGGTGCTCCGGCGGCCGTTTCAGGGCTCGGGCTATGACGACGCCGATTTCGACAACATCCACGCGCCCGATTTCATCGCCAACCGGCATGAGGTTGTGAGCCGCGCCATCGAACTGGGCGTGAATTACGTGGACGCCTGCTCTCCGCAGGAGGTCCTGGCCTACAGCCGGGCGCTCGAAGGCCGGCGCGAGGCGATGTATCTGGGATACTCGTGGCACACGCGCGAGCCGCGGTTCCCGGAATGGCGCGCGGCGGGCCGCCTGCTCGAGGGTCTGGAAGCAAGCCTGACGGAGGCGAAGCTCGACGCCGTGGATCTGTGGCGCATCTCGCTTCCGGTCGATGGCATCGAGGAAGCGGGCGAGCGGCGGCGGATCGAGGAAGCCACCGCCGAGGCGCTGGCGCTGGCCAAGCGGCAGGGCAAGGCGCGTTTCACCGGCGTATCGAGCCACGACGCCGGCTGGCTGCGCATGATGATGGCGCGGTACCCGGAACAAATCGAGGTGGTCCTGTTCCCGGTGCCCTGCGGTGCGAAGTGGCGCAGCCTCTCAGGCTGCCGTCTCGGCACTCCTGCCGAGACCCAAGCGTCGGCTCGAGAGCCGGCGCGGCAGGCTGAAGCCTGCGCCACGATCGACACCGCCCTGGCGCACGACACCGGCGTGCTGGGCATCAAGCCTTTTGGCGGAGGCGCGCTGTTCCGCGGAGACGGGTGCGACGGCTGGCGCGCGCGCCTGGCGATCCGCGGCATCCTCGGGAATCCCCTGGCCGCCACACTCCCCGGCTGCGCCAGCGTGCAGCAGGTTACCAACGCCGTGGCGGCGGTCCGGGAGCCGCGCGCGTTCGATCCCGAGGAGCGGGCCGAGCTGGAGCGGTCGGTGGCCGCGATGCAGTCGCGCGTTCCCGCCTGGCTCAGGAGCTGGCAGAATCCGTGACGGGCTCGAGCGGCGTAACCGGGTCGAGCAGCAGCCAGCACACCACGCCGACCAGGTAGATGGCCGCCATCACGTGGATCGGCACCACCCAGTTGTTGTTGGTGGCCTTCAAGAGATAGGCCGCCACCACCGGCGCGACGCCGCCCGCCAGGTTGCCCATCATGTTCATCGATCCGGAGAGCGTGCCCGCATACTTGCCGCCGATGTCCATGCACGCGCCCCAGGCGCTGGGCATCACCAGGTCATTCCCGAAACTCGCGAGCCCCATCGCCACCATCGCCCAGAACGGATCCTGGATGCCCGTGTGAACGTAGAGCAGCACCGCCGCGCCCAGGCAGCCGACCGAGGCAGTAGCGCGCCGTGCGGTCTTGACGCTGCCCATCCACCGGGCCACGCGCGCTGCGATGAACCCGCCCACCAGGCAGCCGACGCCGCCGAACAGCAGCGGGAAGCTGGCCAGCCGCGCGGCATAGGCGCCGCTGAGATGGCGGGATTCGCGCAGGTAGGTCGGCAGCCAGAACACGTAAAACCAGAACGTGTACGACAGGCAGAAATACTGGATCCAGAGCATCCAGACCGAGGGCCGCGTGAGCATCTTGCGCCAGGGCACGTGCCGGTGGCCCGGGTCGTGCTTCACCGTGCCCTCGAGCAGCGCCAACTCGGCGGCGTTCACGGACGGGTGCCGGCGCGGATCGTCGCGAAACCAACGGTAGAACACCACCGCCCAGACGATACCCAGCAGCCCGAACATCCGGAACGCCTGGCGCCACGTGACCCAGTGCAGCATCCAAGCCACCAACATGGGCGTGAACGCGCCTCCCCAGCGGGCGAACATCCACAGGATGCCTTGGGCGCGCACGCGCTCGTGCTGCGGCAGCCAGGTAGTGAAGACCTTGGTGAGGTTGGGGAAGCAGCCCGCCTCGCCCGCTCCGAAAAGAAAGTTGGCGATGGTCATCGAGGGCAGGCTCCACATCGAGCCCATGGCCGCCGTCATCACGCTCCACCAGCTCACGATGCGCAGCAGAACGCGCCGCGGACCGAGCCAGTCTCCCATCCATCCGCCGGGAATTTCGAACAGCGCGTAGGCCCAGGCGAAGGCGGCGAAAACGTAGCTCATCTGAACCTTGGAGAAGTGCAGCTCGGCCTGGATGTTGGGTGCGGCCTGCCCCATGCAGAAGCGATCGATGTAGGTGATGATCGCCAGGGTGATGGCGAACAGAACGACGAAGTGCCGCGCGTGCGTGGGCTTGGACTGCATGTGCCTATTCGACGCTTTCTACCGAAGACGCGATCCAGTTCAGATACGAATCCAGGCCGTCGATGAGCGGCAACGCGACGATCTCCGGCAGCTCGTAGGAGTGTAGCTCGCGGACGGCGGACTCTAGCGGCCCAAACTGGCCGCGCGTGGTCTTAGCCAGCAGCAGGCACTCCGAGGCCTCTTCCACGGCGCCCTTCCAGCGGTAGACACTCTCGATGCCGGGGACCATGTTCACGCAGGCCGCCAGGCGGCGCTCAACCAGGGCCCGCGCGATCTTGCGCCCTTCTTCCGGCGAGCCGCACGTGACGAGAACCACGATCTTGTCTGTCATGCCGCCTCCTGGCGCGGGAAATCGAGGGCCGTCGCGAGATTCTACTGGCGCGCACGGTCAAAGAGGATTATAAACAATGTAGAGATGAAATCAGTGGTACTTCGCATCGGCCGCGCCTGCGCGCTTCTGGCGATCGTGGCGTTCGTGTTCTTCGGGCTGCGCGTCCCGCAGGCCATCGGGAACCTGAAGACCAAGCACGAGACCATTCGCCGTCTCCAGAAAGAGAACGCCGACCTCGAGAAGGAACTCCAGGAGAAGCAGAATCGCGTGCGCAAACTGCGCGACAGCCGTACCGAACAGGAACTCGAGATCCGGCGGCAACTGCGCTACCAGCGCGAAGGCGAAACCTCGATCATCCTGCCCGAGCAGAAGCCCACCAAGTAGAGCACCCCAGCACCGAACCGCGACCGTCAGGGAGCGGACTCCGCTTGCTGACGCGCGCGGTTCGGTGCTGCAGGACTGAACCTACCGCGTCATGGCGGCGACGGGCTCGCGCTGCTCCATGGGCACGAAATCGCGGCACTCGTGCCCCAGGTAAACCTGGCGCGGGCGCGCGATCTTCTGCTCCTTGTCGGCCAGCAGCTCTTCCCACTGCGCCAGCCAGCCCGCGGTGCGCGCGATGCCGAACAGCACCGTGAACATCTCCGGCCGGAAGCCCATGGCCTGGTAAATGATCCCGGAGTAGAAGTCCACGTTGGGATACAGCTTGCGCTTGACGAAGTAATCGTCGTCGAGAGCGATGTGCTCCAGCTCGATGGCGATATCGATCTTGGGGTTGCGCCCGGTGACCTCGAAGACCTCGTTGGCGATCCGCTGGCAGATGCGGGCGCGCGGATCGTAGTTCTTGTAGACGCGGTGGCCGAAGCCCATCAGCTTGCACTCGCCGTTCTTCACGCGCTGGATGTAAGCGGGGATATGGTCCTTCGATCCGATCTCGTCCAGCATGTGGAGCACTTCCTCGTTGGCGCCGCCGTGGAGCGGACCGGAGAGCGCCGCGGCCGCGGCCGCCGCCGTCACATACGGGTCGGCGTGCGAGCTGCCCACCACGCGCATCGTGCTGGTGGAGCAGTTCTGCTCGTGGTCGGCATGCAGGATGTAGAGGACGTCGAGGGCCTTCGCCAGCACCGGGTTGGGGCGGAACCGGCCTTCGGATTTCCGCCACAGCATGTTCATGAAATTCTCGGTGTAGCTGAGGTCGGGATCCGGCGGCACGAACGCGTAGCCCTGGTACAGCCGGTAGATGTACGCGGCGATGATGGGCACCTTGGCGAAGAGCCGGCGGATCTGGCGGGCGCGAATCTCCGGGTCGTGGATGTGGCGCGACTCCGGATAGATGGTGGACATGGCCGCGATGGAGCTCACCAGCATCCCCATGGGATGCGCGTCATAGCGGAAGCCCTCCATGAACTTCTTGATGTTTTCGCGGATGCTGGCGTGGCGCTTGACGCCGCCTTCCCAGTCGGCCAACTGCTGCCGGTCCGGAAGCTCGCCGTGGATGAGCAGGTACGCCACCTCCAGGTAGGTGCAGTGCTCCGCCAACTGCTCGATGGGATAGCCTCGATAGCGGAGTATGCCTTTGTCGCCGTCAATGAACGTGATCGTGCTTTCGCAGGACGCCGTGTTCATGAACGCGGGGTCGTAGGGCATCAACCCGAAGTCGTCCGGCCCGGTCTTGATCTGACGCAGATCGGTGGCACGGATGGTGCCGTGCTTGATGGGAAGGGTGTAGGACCGAGAAGTCCTGTTGTCGGTGATGGTGAGGCTATCGTCGGGCATGCCCGCTCCTTATCTGTTGCGTTTCGCTACGGCAAAACATCAACAGCCGGTCGTATTATAAGCCCGTCCGCAGGTCCGCGTAAAGGGCCTTAATACCCACTTCATGTGCGGCTCAACGCCACTCGATCCCCCGTGCCGCCAAGTCCCGCTCGAGTTGAGGAACCGACTCGAATCGCACCGCTTCCATTCCTGCTCGTTGGGCCGCCTCTACATACAATGGTACATCGTCTGTGAAGAAGCATTCATCGGGCAGGCAGCGGGCGCGATCCAGGAGGTCGCCGCGAGCTTGAGCCGTGGCGCGGACTCTTAGTCTGCAGCGTCGAGACTCTTCTCGACGCGAAAAACCGGCCTCGACACGAATGTCGAGGCGGCAGGCAGGAGTGCCTGCGCCACGGAAACTGCCCGCCGGGGTCTTTCTTTAACGCCTGTGCCTCGTCCGCGCAGATCCCCTGGCCCCGCTTTCTCGCCGATGGATCGAGCTCGCCGGTGCCACGACCAGGCCGACGGGAGCGTCGGCCGCGGACCAGGGGGTCCGCCCGCGCCGGTCCGCCCGAAGCCCGCGCCGGTCCGCCCGAAGCCCGCGCCGGTCCGCCCGAAGCCCGCGCCGGTCCGCCCGAAGCCCGCGCCGGTCCGCCCGAAGCCCGCCCGAAGCCGGGCGCGAGGCCCCGCTTTTGGTGTAAAATCGCATTCGGCGCTGGGCCACAAGTCGATTCGACTACGAACCCTCCCGGGCCAAAGGAAATAACATGGAAAAGCCGGCGCAGAACATCCAGGAAGCCTTTTTGAACAACGCGCGAAAGGACAAGACCTTTCTCACCATTTACCTGATGAGCGGTGTAAAGCTATCGGGGCGCATCAAGAGCTTCGACAAGTATTCGCTGATCCTGGAATCCAACAGCCAGGAGCAGCTCATCTTCAAGCACGCGATCTCGACCGTGGTGGTGGCCAAGACGGCGCACAGTTTCTCCGCGGTTGGCCAGTCGTCGGGCCCGTCCTCGAGCTCGCCGGGCGGCGGCGCGGGCATGGAAACGGCGGAGGGCTGACGCTACGCGCGCGGCCGGCTCCGGAACGCGCCCTGCTGATCGGTCTTGAAATCAAGGGCCGGGCCGGGAAGCGCGGAGGCGCGTCCAGCGGCGCGGACTACTCCTCCGAGGAGTCGCTCGAAGAGCTGGCAACCCTGGTTCGCGGCGCCGGCGCGGAAATCGCAGGCACCATCCTGCAAGCGCGCGAGCGCATCGAAGGCGCCACGCTCATAGGATCGGGCAAAGTCGAGGAGGCCGCCGGGCAAGCCCGCGCGGCCGGCGCCGACCTGGCGGTCTTCGACCACGACCTGACACCCACCCAGCAGCGCAACCTCGAAAAGGCTTTCGATTGCCGTGTCGTCGACCGCACCCAGGTCATCCTCGACATCTTCGCCCGGCGCGCGCGCACACGGGAGGGCCAGCTTCAGGTGGAGCTGGCGCAATTGAACTACCTCCTGCCGCGGCTCACCGGACGGGGCGTCGAGATGTCGCGGCTGGGCGGCGGCATCGGCACCCGCGGACCGGGCGAGACCCAGCTCGAGACCGACCGGCGGCTCATCTCCGCGCGCATTCGGAAAATCGGGAAGGACCTCGAAAGCGTGCGCTCGAGCCGCGCCGTGCAAAGGCGCCAGCGCCAGGCGGTGCCTCTGGCCACGGCGGCGCTGGCGGGCTACACCAACGCCGGAAAGTCCTCGTTGTTCAACCGGCTGACTGGCGCCGCGGTGCTGGCCGATGCGCGCATGTTCGCCACGCTCGATCCCACGGTGCGCGCGCTGGTGCTGCCGTCGCGGCGCCGTCTTCTTCTCAGCGACACGGTGGGCTTCATTCGCAACCTGCCGGTCGATCTGGTGAAGGCTTTCCGTGCCACCCTCGAGGAGGTGACCGAAGCGGCGCTGGTGCTGCACGTCGTGGACGTCTCTTCGCCGCACGCCGAGCACCAGATCCAGCAGGTGCTGCGGGTGCTGGCGGAGATCGGAGCCGGCTCGACGGCGCAACTGCTGGTGCTGAACAAGATCGATCTGGCGCCGGGGGGCGAGGCGCAGCCGGAGGCGGTGCGGCGACGCATCCTGGCCGGCGTGGAGTCGAAGATCGAGACGCGGGCGGTGGCGGTTTCCGCGCGGACCGGGCAGGGGACCGATCGCCTGCTCGAGGTAATCGACGAGATGTTGCCGTTCGATCCCCTCGCCACGACCACCTTTCGCGTGCCGGCCGGCGACGGCGCTACCATCCATCTGATCCACCAACTGGGGCGCGTGCTCGGGCAGCGCTACGAAGGGCGGCTGTGCATTCTGGAGGCCGAGGCGCCGCAGTCGCTCCGGCAGCGGCTGGCGAAGTTTGTGGCAGCGCGCTGAGGCGCTCCGCCCGTCGCCCGTCGCTCGTCGCCCGTCGCTCGTCGCTCCGGAGCCCGCAACGTTCGTGGGCTTCGCTTCCGGGAGCCGTCGCGGCGCGAAGCCGAGAGAACCCGATTCGATCGACAGGCGACGGGCGACGGGCGACGAGCGAAATGGACCTACGACCGGCCCTTCTCCCTGGCCCACTTCGAGAGGAAGGTCTCGGAGGCCAGCGCTTCCATCTCGCGGTTGAAATCGAAGTTCCATTCGGCCAGGCGGCGCTCTTTGAGACGCTCCAGCAGGCGCACCGCGCGCTCGGCTTTGACGACCAGCTGTTGCTGGGCGGCGATCCGTTTCTCGCAGTCCGCACGCTGGGCGCCCATGCGCGCCGCTTCCCGCTCCAGGTAGTGGCGGTGGTTGGACAGTGCGGCCAGTTGCTGGCCGTCGAGGGTCTTGGCTGCTATCAGTCGCGCGGACTCGCGGCCGCGGACTTCGAGCGCCATCGTCTCCGCATCCCAGCGCCGGCGTTCGGCGAAGAGCCGCTCCAGGCGGCTTTTTTCGAGTTCGAGCTCGACTGTCCTCCAGCTCAGCACGCTATCGAGCCTGAACTGGAAGCGGCGCATGGGCTAAAACAACCTCGGCCACGAATGCACACGAATGCACACGAATAAGACATTTATCTTTAATTCGTGTTTATTCGTGTCCATTCTTGGCCACAGCATTTGATTTTTCGGCTAGCCCAGCTTGGCGGCCAGATCCCGCATGCGCGTCGCGGTCTCCTGCAGGGGCGACTTGGCGCCGGCGTCCTGCTTGAGGAAATCGAGCAGCAGGGGACGCGCCTGAATGGCGGCGTCGAGCCGGGGGTTGGAGCCCGATACGTAGGCTCCGAGTTGGATCAGGTCCTCGGATTGGTGGTAGGAGGCCAGCGCCTCGCGCAGCCGCCGGGCCGCCTGCTGCTCGTCGCGGGTCGCAATGGCCGAACTGAGCCGGCTCACCGAGCTCAGAATGTCGATGGCCGGGTAGTGCCCCATGGAGGCGAGCTGCCGGGAGAGAACGATGTGGCCGTCGAGCGTGGCCCGAACCGCGTCGGCAATGGGATCGTTCATGTCGTCGCCCTCCACCAGGACGGTGAAGAAGCCGGTGATCGAACCCTTGCGGAACTTGCCCGCGCGCTCGAACACCCGCGGCATCAGGCTGAAGACCGAAGGCGTGTAGCCCTTCTGGCTGGGCGGCTCGCCGGCCGCCAGGCCGATTTCCCTCTGCGCCATGGCCAGCCGCGTGACCGAGTCCATCACCAGCAGGACGTTGGCGCCCTGGTCCCGGAAGTATTCGGCCACGGTCAGCGCCACAAAGCAGGCGCGCACGCGCAGCGGCGCGGGGCGGTCCGAGGTCGCCGCGATCACCACCGCTCGCTTCATGCCTTCCGGACCCAGGTCGTGGTCTATGAACGCCCGCACCTCGCGGTTGCGCTCGCCCACCAGTCCGATCACCGTGATGTCGGCGAAGTTGTTGCGCGACATGGAGCCGAGCAGGGTGCTCTTGCCCACGCCGCTGCCTCCGAAGATGCCGATGCGCTGGCCTTTGCCGCAGGGCAGCAGGCTGTCGATGGCGCGGATGCCCGTCACCAGGGGCTCGGTGATGTGCTCGCGCTCGAGCGGCCCCGGGGGCGGCCGAAACAGGTCGTAGGAGTCGCGCGCTTCGATGGGCGGGCCGGAGTCTATCGGCTTGCCGAAGCCGTCAAGCACGCGTCCCACCAGGGCCGGGCCCACCTCGACGCGGGACGCCTCACGGCGCGCCACGATGCGGTCGCCCAGTTGCAGGCCGCCGGTTTCGTCGAGCGGCATCGAAAGCACGCGACCGTCCCGAAAGCCGACCACCTGGGTGCGCAAGCGCTGGCCGCCGGCGGACTGGATCTCGCAGAAATCCCCCAGCGCCACCGCCGGACCCGCCGATTCGATCAGCAGGCCCACCACGTCCGTCACCTTGCCGGCCCAGCGGAACGGCTCGGCGCGTTCGAGGAAGGCGATGTGAGATGCCAGGTCCAGACGTTCCATGTCAAGCCCTTATGCGATCGACCAGCCCGCGCTGGATTTCATCGAGCTGGGTCTCGACCGAGGCGTCCAGGCTCCCGCGGGAGGTCTCAAAAATGGCGGCGCCGCGTTCCAGGCGCGGTTCCGGGACCACCTCGAAGCGGCCGGCGGTGCGGGCCTGCTCCAGGTGCTGCTTCACGGCCGCGGCATCGGCGGGATGCACGCGCACGCGCTCGATCTCCCGGCCTTCGAGTCTCTCGAGCGCGGCCTTCACCAGGCCCAGCATGGCGTCGGGATCGGTGCTCATCTCGCGCCGGAGCACGCGGCGGGCGATTGCGATGGCCAGCTTGACCAAATCGGTTTCCGCCTCGCGGCGCAGTTGGCGCCGGTGGGCGGCCAGTTCGTTGATGGTCAGAGCGAAGCGCTCCAGGACCGGTTTCAGTTGGGCCGCCGCCTCCTGCCCGGCCGCGGCGCGGCCTTGATCGAGGCCCTTGCGGAACGCAGCCTGCTCCCTCCGCTCGGCATCGCGCTCGAGTTCGGCGATGCGCGCCTGGAGGGCGGCCGATTCGCGTGGGTCCGCGGCGTGGCCCGGCGCCGCCCCGGAGACGGCTCCTGGGCCGATCCGCTTCCAGGCCACCGGCTCGGCGCCCAGCGCCGCCTCGCCACGGAGGATCTTGGAGTGCATCGCCTGCGTGGGTTCTCTCCTAAACGACATACTGCTCGCCGACGGCTCCCTTCAAGCTGATCACTCCCTCCGATTCCAGTTGCCGCACGATGGCGATGATCTGCTGCTGCGCCGCCTCGACCTCCTTGATCTTGACCGGCCCGAGGGCGTCCATGTCCTCGCGCATCATCTCCGCGCCGCGTTGCGACATGCAGTCCAGGAAATGCTTCTTCAGTTCGTCGCTGGTTCCCTTCAGGGCCATGGTGAGCAGCTTGCGGTCCACCCGCGAGAGGATCTCCTTGACCCCGCCCGGGTCGATGAGCAGCAGGTCCTCGAAGACGAACATCAGGTGGCGGATGGTCTCGGCCAGGCTCCCGTTCTGCAGGTCGATCTTCTCCAGGATTTCCTTGCTGGTGGACGAATCCAGGCGGTTGAACATCTCCGAGACGGCGCGTACGCCACCCACGGTTTCGCGGCTGAATTCGCCTAGCGCCTTCAGCTTCTGCCCGATGATGGAGGCCACCTTGGAGATGATCTCGGGCGAAATCTGATCCAGACTGGCCATGCGCAGCGCCACGTCGGCGCGCAACTCGGAGGGCAGCGAGATCAGCAGCGCGGCCGCCTGCGAAGCGCTCAGGTGCGACAGGATCAGCGCCACCATCTGCGGGTGTTCGCTGTGGATGAACTTGGCGAGCTGCTGCGGATCGGCCTTCTGCAGCGCGTCGAAGGTGGTGATCTCGGCGCCCAGGGTCTTCACCAGGCGGTCCAGCAGCCGCCGCGCCGAATCCGGGCCGAAGGCGCTGATCAGGATTTTGCGTGCATAGTCCAGGCCGCCCTTGAGCACGTAGTCGTGCGCCACGGTCATCTGGTGAAACTCTTCGAGCACGGATTCGGATTGCTCGTTGCTGATCGAGGTGATGCGCGCGATCTCGCGGCTGACCTCTTGAATCTCTTCCTCGTCGAGCTGTTTGAGAATCTCCGCGCTGGCCTGATCGCCCAGGATCACCAGCAGAATCGCCGCTTTCTGGATGCCGGGTACCCGTTCGTCGGAGTACTGAGTGTTGAGGACCATTCGCTCAGACCTCCATATCGTTGAGCCAGGTCCGCAGAATCTGAGCGGCTCCGACCGGATCCTTCTTCACGTTTTCGGCGATATGCTTGGTGAGCACCTCGGATTTCTTGGTCGCGACCGGCGGGAGCCGCAGCGCGCTCAGGGCCTCGGCCTCCAGGCGATTTTTGGCGTTCTGCTGTTCGGCCAGGCGCGCTTCGAGTTCTTTCTGCGCCGCGTCGGCCGGGCTCGCGATCTCTCCCGGGGCATGGCCGCCCAGTTCGGCCAGCATGGCGACGCGCCTCCGTCGGCGCCTCCGCCCCAGGAAGAACCCAACCGCCACTAGCAGCAGCACGGCGCCGGCGACCGCGGCCGCGTACACCTTCTGCGAGAGAATGCGCTCCAGCCAGGGAGGCAAGGCCAGCGTCCCGGGCGCCGGTGCGCGAGGCTGCGCCGTGGGCGCCGGCGGCGGTTCGATGGCCAGTGTCTGCTCGAACGGAATGGCCTCCAGGATCAACTGGTCGCCGCGCGTGGCGTCAAGGCCGATGGCCCCGGCCACCAGATCCCGGACCGCTTTGAGCCGCTCCGGCGGAGGCGGGTCGAGGATACGCTTTGCCTTCTGTCCGCTGCCCTCCCATCTCAGCGCGTAGTCGAGAAGTACCGACGCGGAGATCCGCTTCACCGTGCCCTGCGGGAGCCGCAGGTGCCTTACCGTGCGGCTGGTCTGGTAAGCGATGCTTTCGGTGCGGCGGGTCATTCCCAAACCGCTCGAACCCGGCCGCGATGAGGGGCGCGGCAGCGCCGACGCGGTTCCCGGCACCCCGGAAGCGCCGTTGGTCCCGCTGATATCCTCGGTCTTCTGCGAGGTGGTCATGACCGAACGCGCCGGGTCGAACGCCTCCTCGGTCTGGTCGCCGCCGCTGAAGTCGCAATCCACCGAGACCCCGGCGCGGTACTTCTCAGGCCCCGTCACGGCTTCGAGCGTGGTGTGGATCTTGGCCAGCAAGTCCTTTTCGACGTGCTGCTTGTAGTCCAGCGCCGCCTCGGATGGCTGCTCCCCGTCGGGAGCCGCGGCGCGGGGCCGGTTGAGCAGGTTGCCGTTCATGTCGAGGACCGACACCGCCTCCGGCGCCAGGCCTTCGACCGCGCTCGCCAGCAGGTGGCAGACCGCCAGCACGTTGGCGGGAGCGAGGCGCGCTCCCGGCTTCAACCGCACCAGGACGCTGGCCTTGGCCGGCTGCTGGGACTCCAGGAACACCGAGTCTTTGGGGAAGGTCAGGTGGACCCGGGCGGTCTCGACCTCGGCCAGCGCCATCACCGAGCGCTCCAGCTCCCCTTCCAGGGCGCGGCGGAAGTTGATGTGCTCCGCGAAGTCGGTGACGCCGAAGTTGGTCTTGTCGAACAGTTCGAACCCGGCGCGGCCGCTCTTCGGCAGGCCCGCGGAAGCCATCTGAAGCCGCAACTCCGCCACGCGTTCCGAAGGCGCCAGCACCGTGCTGCCGTTCTCCGAGAGGCGGAACTCGGTTCCGCTCTCGCGAAGCTTCTGAACCACCGCGCCCGCGTCTTCGGCCGCCATGTTGGTGAACAGCGGGCGGAAATCCTGTTCGCGCCGCCAGCGCGTGAAAGCGACCAGACCGCCGGCCACCAGCACCGCCACGGCTACGATCAGTATGCGCTGCCGCAGGCTCAGATTCGCGATGAGAGCTGTGATCTGGCTCATTCGTTCCCGGCGACGTCCTAAATCTGCATCCGCATGATTTCCTGGTATGCGGACACCACTTTGTTCCTGACCTGAAGAAACAGCTCAAAGGCCATTTCCGCCTTCTGCGTGGCCATGACTACCGTGTGCAGTTCCTCTCCTTCACCGGCCAGAAAGCGCTCGATTCCCTGATCGGCAGTTTGCCGTAGATCCTGCACGCCGGCAATCGCCTTTTCGAACACCTTCTGGAATCCGGCGCCGGAACTGGACGCCGCCGTGGCGGGCGCGGCAATGGCCCCCGTGACTGGCGCGATCGGACCCACCGGAGAAACCATGCCCGTCTCCTTACCGCAGCAGATCGATCGAACGCGAAATCATGTCCTTGACGGCGGCGATGGCCGCTACGTTGGCCCCGTAATTCCGCGAGGCCGCCATCAGGTCCACCATGTCCTCGGCCGGATTGATGTGCGGGAAGGCGACGTAGCCGTCGGCGCCGGCATCGGGATGCCCCGGCAGGTAGCGCTTTTCGGGCGCGCTCGAATCCTCGAGGACCTCGGCCACGCGCACCCCGGTGCCCTCGGCCCCGATGGCGTTGGCAAACGCGCTGCCAAAGGGCGAGGCGACCGGCTCGGAGGCAAAGACCGCGTCCTTGCGCCGATAAGGTCCGCCCTCGGGCGTCCTGGTTGTCTCCGCGTTGGCCAGATTCTCGACCAGCAGCGAGGCCCGGGCGCGCTCGGCCGCCATGCCCGACGAGCTTACCGACAGCGAGGAAAACAGGCTCATCCGCTACCTCCTCCCGTAATCGCCTGGCGCATCTCCTGCAGCTTGCTCTTCAGCAGCGCCTCCGCTACCTGGAACCGCAGGCCGTTCTCGGCCAGCATCCGCGCCTCGCGATCTATGCTCACATTGTTGCCGTCGTGGTTTACCTGGAGGCCGGGCACCTCGACCGCCCGGGGCTGCGCGCCCGCGACCAGGCTGCGGAACTCGCGCTCGAAGTCGATATCCACGGCCTTGTAGCCGGGCGTCTCGGCGTTGGCGATGTTCGAGGCGACCAGCTTCTGCCGGGTCGCGAGCAGATCCATGTAACGTTCGAGGCTTCCGGCCACCGGATCGAGCATCGCAACCTCCTCCGCAAGCGTCTGGCCAGAGTAGAAGCCATATGGCACATACAGTTACCGCCTTGAATCGCGGCAAAAAAGTGACACGAGACAAGAAACTCGAAGCCAGACAGGAGCCAGCGGTCAGCCGTCGGAGTCAGGAGCCCGATACATCCCGGGGTAACTGCCTCGCATCTGCGCGGCTGTGCGCTGAGGAGTCCCGGCGGGCAAGGGCGGCCCGCTACCGATGCCCGGGCAATACGCCGCAGCCTGCTTCCAGGCGGCCCGGTTGGCGACCAGCTCGGGCCAGAACGGGAAGGCGGCGCATTGGGTGGGCTTCACGGGATGGATCGCGCAGCCCCGTTCCCGCAGGAAGTGGCACTGGGAGCCGCGAGGCTTGCGGAGCCTCAGCAGGTGCCTGGTCCGGTAAACGTACTTCCGCTCGAACGCCGCTACGCTGAGCCGCAGGAAGGCGGCGGCGCGCCTCAAGTTCTCCTCGGTCAGGTAGACAAATCCTCGCTGGCGGCAGCACTCGATACAACCCGGAACGCATGCAAACCGGAAGGACTCCACGGGACCCAGGATAGCGCGGAATGGCTTCTGAAACCGGGGTGTGCATAACGTCACGATTGCCTTTAGTTTCAGTTAGTTGCGACTATGGCTTTTCATATTCCTAATGTGTTTTAACGTATGGTTTTTGGTGCAAGATTTTCCTTGACTCTCTAGTACATTCGCACTAACCTCTACTAAGACAAGAATCGATAGTGGGCGGCCTGCGCTCCGGTTCTTGCCGAGTCTCGCAAAAGGGTCTTGCTTCGTTATGGGGAAGGCAGAGTCAAGCTGTAGCGCCTGCTATGTAGCGGGTAAGCAGAGCTCTATTTCCGTCTCCACGGCAGGCAGTCCTACCGTGACTGGTCCTGGGCGGGCAATGGACGCCCAGGTTCACTCCAGCGGGTCCAGCCGGCGCGGCCGCTCCCGTCACGGATGGCACGGATCGATGTGCCACGGCGATTCTGATCGAAGCAGCGTATTCAATTCCCAAACAACTTGGTATCGAGGCGCACCCTTGTCTCTTCATCCGGGGCATCCGGTCCTCTGGAGCGGTAACCAGGGAGCCGGTGCGCCGGCCTCGTCCCGCGCCGGGTTATTCACATCAGTGTTTGAAAAGGGGTCCCAAATAATGAAACATGCGACAGTCTTTGCAGGGCTGCTGATTGCAGTCCTGATTTTCTCTCAACTACCCGCTTTTGGCCAGGTCGGTACCGGTAGGTTGAGCTCGTCGGTCTACGACGCGTCAGGCGCTGTAATTCCCAACGCCAAAGTCGTGTTGAAGAGCGATCTGACCAACACCAACCGTGAGACCGTCACGAACAACAGCGGCGTTTTCGACTTCCAGGCGGTTCAGCCCGGCACCTATACCGTCACGGTTACGGCGCCCGGGTTCACTTCCTGGGAAGGAAAAGGCATTGCGATCACACAGGGCGCCAATGCGACCCTGCCGAACATTACGCTGAACGTCCGCGGTGCGAAGCAGGAAGTCACGGTGGTCTCGGCCTCCGAGATGATCGTGCCCGTCGACACCGGCCAGGCCAGCACCACGCTGAACAGCCAGATGATCAGCCAGATCTCGATCGCCGGCCGCGACGCTGCCGAGCTGATTAAGATCATGCCGGGCATGGGCGCCACCAACGGTCTTTCGACCAGGGCTCCCTTCGATGCGACGAACGGCACGGCGAACAACACCGGCCCGATCGGTCAGTACAGCGCCAACGGCACTCAGCCCTACGGCGCCATGACCATGACGTCGGACGGTGCCAACCTGCTCGATCCCGGCAACCAGGGGACGCAGGTCGCCAACATCAACGCGGACCAGACGGCTGAAGTTACGCTGTTGACCTCTGCGTACGGCGCCGAATTCGCGAAGGGCCCGGTTACCTTCCAGGCCATCGGCAAGAGCGGCGGAGCCCAGTTCCATGGATCGGGCTACTTCTACGCCCGCAACGGTGTCTTCAACTCCACCGATTCCTTCTTCAACAGCCAGGGAGTTAAGAAGCCGGACGATCACTACTACTATCCCGGCGGCGACATCGGCGGACCGGTTCTCATCCCGGGCACCAATTTCAACAAGAACCGCGACAAGCTGTTCTTCTACGCCGCTTTTGAAGACATGCGGCAGCAACAGGCGGGCGCTCTCGCCAGCTACTTCATCCCCACCCCGGAGATGATGGGCAATCCTGTCGGTAGTGCGGCCACTACGGCCGGCAACTTCTCGCCGGCTTACCTGGGCTATTCGACTACAGATCCGATAACTAACGTCACCACGGTCACTCCCGGAACGCTGGGTATGAATTGGTGGAACCACTACGGGAATGGCGAAAGCCAGATGAACGTCCTGCCCTGCGGCAACACCGGCAATTGCAGCCCGTCCCTCTATCCCGGTGGCATGATCCCGGCCAATCTGATCCAACCGATTTCGATCAACTATTGGAAGACGATGCCGATCGGCAGCCTGGTCCCCGCGACCTCGAACAGCCTCGGGTCCGACTACCAGACGCTCCTCAATCCGCCTCAGAACCGGTGGGAACTCCGTCTGCGCGGCGATTACAACATCAGCGACAACACCAAGTTGTTCTTCTCCTGGAACCGCCAGGACGAAGCCGATCAGAACCCCATCAACATCTGGTGGCATACGGCCGCTGCGTTGCCGTATCCGGGTGGCTTGCCGGCTAACCAGGTTTCGCAGGTGTACAGCGCGAACCTGACGCACGTCTTCTCGCCCACCCTCACCAACGAGTTCGTGTTCGCGTACTCCGAGTTCGTCAACCCGATCAACCTGACCAACGGCGACGCCGTGGATCCCAGCAAGACCGGGCTGACACTCAACAATTTGTATGCGGGCTCCTACCCCTACAAGCCGCAGATTTTTGACTTGGTCTCCGGCTGGGACGGTGGCAACAGCTCTTCCGGCGTTCCCGGATACAGCGTTTACACCATGGGCATCAAGGGCTACATCGCCGACTTCGGCAAGACCTCTCAGGCGCCGAACATCAGCGACAACATCAGTAAAGTTTGGGGCACCCACACCCTGAAGGCCGGCTTCTACTGGGACTATAACCGCAACTGGCAGACCGGTGGCGGCATGGATCCCGCTGCGCAGGGCAGCATCCGTGTCTTCAACTGGCAGGGCAACAGCAGCGGCAACGCGCTGGCCGACTTCGTTACCGGCCGCGTGAATTTCGGACAGCTCAACGGAGCCCCGACCTCCGACTTCAAGTACTACCAATACTCGTTCTACGTCCAGGATGCCTGGAAGGCCAACCGCAGGTTGACCATCACCTACGGCCTCCGTATGGACCACATGGGTAATTGGTTCCCGGCTACCGGTCCCGGCCTCGCGGTTTGGGATTGGGCCACCTACAAGCAGCCGACGGCCACCGCCACTTGCAGCATCGTCCAACAGGTTAACAACCAGAACGGTTGCACTCCCAACACCGTGCCCTGGACCGGCCTGTTGTACAATGGCATCGACAGCAAGATCCCGAAGTCCGGGTTCCCCTCGAAGTCCTTCTTCCCCGAGCCCCGCATCGGCGTGGCTTATGACCTGTTCGGCAACGGCAAGACGGTCCTTCGCGGCGGTTTCGGCCAGTACCGTTACCAGCTTGCCTTCAACAGCGTCTCCGGCGGCATGTACACCGACCCGCTCGGTTACCTTTCGTCGTATACCTGGCTCACCCAGCCTGGCTACAACCAATGGAACCCCGGCAGCAACTCCTTCAACGCGCAATCCACCGACGTGGGGAAAACGACGGGTTTGGGCGGCTTCATCGGCAACCTGCTCCAGGAAGGCGACAGCAGGACGCCTTACACCTACACCTACAACTTCACCATTTCCCAGCGTGTGCCTTGGAATTCCGTTGCGGAATTCCAGTATTCGGGCAACCGCTCCAGGGACATGCTGCTGTCCGGCAACTTGAACGTCAACAACTTCAACCGCACCCCGTTCGGTGCGTACTTCAAGCCGGATCCGTTGACGGGTAACAACCCCTGCGCAGGGTCGCTGATGTCGAATACGTGCGCAGCGAGCGCCAGCTCTAGCTATCCGCAGGGCATCACCACGCAGGACTACTATCCTCTGTGGGCGTATGTTACCTCCGGCGCATCCAACATGAACCTCGTCACCCACGGCAGCTATTCGAACTACAACGCGTTCATCACGACGTGGCAGAAGCAGACTGGCCGGATGACCTTCACGGCGAACTACACCTTCAGCAAGGTGCTGGGCATCCGTGACGGCGAGACCGACAACGGGGTAGGCCAAGGCGCCGCGATTGACGGCTACAACCTGGCCAACAACTACGGCGTTCTCGGATTCGACCACACGCACATTTTCAACGCTGCGTACGTGATCAACCTTCCGAGCCCGATCCACGGCAACAGGCTCGCCGGCGGAATCGTGAACGGATGGGAACTCTCCGGTATCACCCAGTTCCAGAGTGGCGCTCCGATTCAGCCCAACACTGGCGGCACCATGAACGTGAACTGGCCCGGCACCTATTCGCAGCAGCAGTGGCTCGGCACCAACATGATGCCGAACGCTGGCGTCGTTCCGCAGATCATTTGCGATCCGCGTAAGGGCGGCGGCAAGTACTTCAACCCCGCCTGCTTCGCTCCTCCGAGCACTCTCGGTCAGAATGGCACCGTGATCTGGCCGTACATCAAGGGACCGGGCTACGTGAATAGCGACCTGTCTCTCTACAAGAACTTCAACTTCAAGGAGCATCAGCAGATCCAGTTCAGGATGCAGACTTACAACTTCCTGAACCACCCCAACGCTGATCTGAGCCTCAACAACTCGGACATCTCCCTGAGCTTCAACAAGAACAACGCGATCACCCAGACCAACCAGAACCAGCTGGTCACTGGCAACGCGTTGAACACCGGCGGACGCCGCGTGGTGATGTTCAGCCTGAAGTACATCTTCTAGAACGGTCCGTAACGACCGAGCAGTACAATATGGGGGGCGGTGAAAGCCGCCCCCGATTTTTTTGTCCGGAGGCATTCTTGCTGGGCCACCCTTTGTTCACTGCCGGCCGGAGGGCGCCGTGGGCGGCCGGAGCCGTCCTCGCGCTCTTCGGCGCGTCCGCCGTCTTCAGCCGCACCGAGGTTCCGGCTGCGCCGATCCGGTTCTTGCTCCAGGCCATTCCTTTCCGCCTGGAGCACGGCGAGATCGCGGCGCGGCACGTTCCAGCCACCATGGCGGGCGGCGTGGCGGTCTTCGACTACAACCGGGATGGCCGTCCCGACATCTTCTTCACCAATGGGGCCAACCTCGCCACGCTCAAAAAGGATTCGGCCGAAGTATTCGGACCGGCTGTTCCGCAACGACGGCGGCGGGCGCTTCACGGACGTGACCGGGGCGGCTGGCCTGAAGGGGATCGGCTACGACGGCAGCGTGGCGGTAGGCGACTACGACAACGACGGCTACCCCGACCTCTTCGTGGGCGGCCCCCATCGCGTCACGCTCTACCACAACAACCGCGACGGGACCTTTATAGACGTCACCGAGAGGGCGGGGATCGGCCGGCCGGACCCGGAATTCGGCCCCTTGTGGGCCATTGGCGCGGTCTGGGTGGACGTCAATAACGACGGTTTGCTCGATCTATTCGTCGTGAACTACCTGAAGTGGGACTACGCCACCGAGCCGCTATGCGAGTACAAAGGCGCGCCCGATTATTGCAGCCCGAGGTTCTATAAGGGGCTGCCCAACCAGTTGTTCCTGAACAACGGAGACGGGACCTTCCGCGACGTTTCGAAGGAATGGGGCATTCGGGCACACATCGGCAAGGGCATGGGCGCGGGCATGGCGGACTACGACCTGGACGGCCGCCCCGACCTGTTCGTCACCAACGACGCGGAATATAACTTCTTTTTCCATAACCTGGGCGGTAAATTTGAAGAGATCGCCTTCGATACCGGCGTAGCCCTGGCGGAGGACGGCAATTTTATTTCTGGAATGGGTCTTGATTTTCGCGATTTCGACAACGACGGCTATCCGGACCTGGCGTTCGTGGCCCTGAGCAGGCAGACTTTCCCCCTCTTCAAGAACCTGGCCGGGCACGGGTTCCGGGAAGTCACGGCCGCGACCGGCATGCGGACGCTGAGCTGGTCTATGTCGGGCTTCAGCGTGGGTCTCTACGATCTCGACAACGACGGATGGAAGGACCTGTTCGTGACCCGCGGCGACGTGCTCTCGCGGCCCTCGCCCAATACCGTCGTCGATCAGCACAGCAGCGTCTTTCGGAACCTCGGGCCGAGCGGAAAATGGCAGGCCCTGACCGCAGAGGCGGGGCTGGCGGCGGGTCCCGAGGGGCGTCACCGCGGCTGCGCGTTCGGCGACCTCGACGGCGACGGCCGCGTCGACGTGGTAACCACGGCGCTCGGCGCCTCCGCGGAGATCTGGATGAACCGCAGCCCGGCCGGCGCGCACTGGCTGGATGTCGCACTCGAGGGGACCAAGAGCAACCGCGACGGCATCGGCGCGCGCATAAAGCTGGTTGCCAAGAGCGGAACGCAATACAACCACATGACCACCTGCGTCGGGTTCGCCTCCTCCAGCTACGGGCCGGTGCACTTCGGCTTAGGCGCCGACCGGCAAGCGGATTCGATCGAGATCCACTGGCCATCCGGCATCGTTCAGACGCTGCGGAACGTGGCCGGCGACCGTGTCGTTAAGGTGAAGGAGGCGGCGGAGTAACCCCCGGCAGTTCGCGCTGCCGCTGCTCCTCGGTGAGGCGCTCGACTAGCGCCCGCTCCCGGGCGCCGTCTTCCGGCCGCTTCACGCGGTAATACAGGGCCGCCAGCTCGATGTGCGGCTGGAGCCAGTTCGGGTCCGCGCGCACCACCGCCTCCATGTCCTGCACCGCGGCTTCTAGCTTCCCCTCGGCGCGCTCCAGGCGCGCCATCTCGAAGCGGACCAGCGGGGAGTCGGGCCGCAGGCGGATCGCGGCGTCGAGGTGCTGGCGCGCGCCCTCCAGATCCCTTGCCGAGGTCAGCACGGCGCCCAGGTTCAACTGCGCCTCGAAGTCGTTGGCGTTGGCTTCGAGGGCCTTGCGCAGCGCGGCGGCGGCGCCTTCGTCGTCGCCCAGATACTGCAGCACCCGTCCACGCAACGTGTAGGCACCGGGCAGCCGGGGGTTCAGACGTATGGCGGCATCGACGTCACGCCGCGCCTGCTCGAAGAAGTTGAGGCGTAGCGAGGTGTCGCCCGCCAGCAGCCAGGCCTCCGCACTGTTGCCGCGCTCGGCGACGCGCTGAACTCGACTCAGGCCCTCCCGGAGACGGCCCGTGCGGATCAGCGCGGATCCCAGGGACCAGGCCAGGTCGAGATCCGCGGCGTGAGCCGCCTCAAGGGGCGCCAGAACGGCGATCGCTTCGGCGGGCTGGCCCTGGCGCTCCAGGCAGGCGCCCAGCAGCACGCCCACCTGGAAATTGCCCGGATCGCCGTCGTGCAGGGAGCGGAACTCGGCGGTGGCATGCGGAAGGTCGGCTTTCTTGTAATAGGCGAGCGCCAGGTTCAGCCGCAGGCCCGGGTGGCCCGGGGCCAGAGCCAGCGCGGCCCGGTATTGCGCGATGGCCTCGTCGAAACGCCCCAGGTGAGCCAGCGCGGCGCCGAGGTTGGCTCGCACCGCGAGCATGTCCGGCCGGAGCTTGACCAACTCCTGGTACTTGCGTACGGCGAGCGCATCGTCGCCTCGCTTCTGCGCCGCCGCCGCGTCACGAAATAGCGCCTCGGGCCCCGATTCCTGAGTCCAGGAAAGGCAGGCGAAAACGATCACCAGAACCGCGGCGCGCATCTCCTTACAGAATACCCGGCGGAGCGTGCCGCCACGCAGGGCATGCCTGAGCTGGCGCGGCGCGCCGGCGTCGTTGCGAGGCGGGGGCAAATGCGGGACCTTCGATTCTCTGGGTTCGCGCCGGTTCACCGCCGGCCGGCAGACGGTCAAGAAGCGCCCGCGCTGGACCTCCGGGTCCGGCCCGGGCGGGACGTGGACGTCCCGGACGCCTGCCCCACGACGGGCCGCCGCGGCGCGCCACGACAAAGCGCAAGAAATGTCAAGCGCCGCCGCCGGCACCCGCATACAATTTCTAAAGGATGAGGATGGACACCGGCGAATCGTACCAGGAACGCATCAACCGGGTGCTGGTGCACATCCAGCAACGCCTCGAAGAGCCGCTTCCGCTCGACGAACTGGCCGGCGTGGCGGCGTTCTCGCCTTACCATTTCCACCGTATCTTTCGGGGTATGGTGGGCGAGTCCGTCAAGGAGCACGTGAGGCGGTTGCGGTTGGAGCGCGCGGCCGGACGGCTCAAGGACAGCGCCGATCCGATCACCGACATTGCGTTCGATGCCGGCTACCAGACTCACGAGTCCTTCACTCGGGCGTTCCGCGCGATGTTCGGGGACGCGCCGTCCGGCTTTCGAGAAAACCGCCGCGAGGTTCTGGCCCGGGCCGAGGCGTCGCCGGAACGCCGCGAGCCGCTGGCGGTGCGCACGGAGCGGTTCGGGCTGACGCGCCTGGCGTTCTTCCGCCACGTGGGGCCCTACGGCGAGGTAGGAAAGGCCTGGCAGAAGATGTATTCCTGGGCCGGCCGCAACGGACTGCTCGGTCCGGCGGCCGAACTGCTGGGGGTGGTGCACGACGATCCGGAGATTACGCCACCCGAGCGCCTGCGATACGACGCGGCCATCGTGGTCAACGACCGCGTCAGACCGGCGGGCGAGGCGGGGATCGAGGAACTGCCGGCCGCGGAGTACGCCGTCGCCGTACACAGGGGCCCCTACATGCTGCTGGGCGATACTTACGCCCGCTTGTGCGGCGAGTGGCTGCCGGCCAGCGGCCGCGAGGCGCGCAGCTCTCCGGCATTCGAAATCTATCGCAATATGCCCCACGACACGCCGCCGGACGAATTGGTAACCGAGATATACATTCCGCTAGTGGATTGAAAGGAGCCGGATATGCCTGGGACCGCGGTTGCGGAGAAGGTCGATCTATACAAGCTGCACAAGTCCGAGTACGTTACGCCGACGGAGCCTGTGCTGATCGATGTCGGCAGGGCGAAGTACCTGACGGTGGACGGCGTGGGCGCGCCGGGCGGCGAGAAGTTCCAGGAAGCGATCGGGGCGCTCTGGCGGGCGGCCTACACCATGAAGATGACCAGGAAGTTCGCTGGCCAGGACTACAAGGTGTGCCATCTGGAAGGGCTGTGGTGGGGCTTCGAGCGGATGGAGGCGCAGGATACGTGGCGCTGGAAGCTTCTGATGCGCGTGCCGGATTTCATCACGGCCCGCGATCTGAAGGAGACTGCAGCCAGTCTGAAAGCGAAGGGCAAGGGCGATTCACCGGTCGAGGTTCGGCTGGAGACGCTTAAGGAGGGCCGGTGCGTGCAGGCGCTCCATACCGGCCCGTACGCGAACGAAGGGGCCACCATCGCGCGCATGAAGGCGTCGGCCGAAAGCAATGGGCTCTCGTTCGGCGGACCGCACCACGAGATCTATCTTTCGGACCCGCGGCGGGTAGCGCCCGAGAAACTCAGAACAATCCTGCGGATGCCGGTGAAATAGGCGGGGCTCCACAAATAAAGAAGCCCCGGGCTGGGCACCCGGGGCTTCACTCAGAGGGGCTGGCGACGGGCTGGGCCCCGTCGCCGGGATGCTATGTGTTATAGCTTGGATATAATCTAGCACAGCTTCGGCTCCGTAACTCCCTAAAGAGTAAGCTGTTCCGCCCTAGTTCGTACCAGCCGTCTAGCTCACGATTGCCTGGTACTCACACGGGTACACGCCCCGCATGAGGTTGGGGGCTATGCCCGCATGTAGGTCATTTGCACGCTTGCCTTCGCACCGCCGGCACGTCCGGGATGCTGGCGCGGCTCCGCTGAAGGCGTGCGCCACGCAACCCCCGCCTATACAATGAGGATATGTGCGGAATCGTAGGATATATCGGAGAGAGGAAGGCCGTCCCGATCATTTTGGACGGTCTGCGGCGGCTCGAATACCGGGGATACGACTCGGCGGGCCTGGCGGTCTACTCCGAAGGAAAGCTGGAGATCCGGCGCGCGTCCGGGAAGCTGCGGAACCTCGAGGAGGCCGTCCTGCTGAGCCCGGTGGACGGCTCCTATGGCGTGGGCCACACCCGCTGGGCGACGCACGGCCGGCCGACCGAGGAGAACGCCCACCCGCATCGCGACTGCAAAAGCGAGATCGTGGTGGTGCACAACGGCATCGTCGAGAACTATGTTTCGCTCAAGCACCAACTCCAGGCGGAAGGCCATGTGTTCCGCACCGAGACCGATACCGAAGTCATTGCCCACCTGGTCGAGAAGCACTTCGAGGGGAACCTGGAAGCGGCCGTGCGCGACACGGTACACGAAATCAAGGGGGTCTTCGCGCTGGCGGTGATCGCGAGCACCGATCCCTACAAGATCGTGGCCGCGCGTTCCGGCCCGCCGGTGGTTGTCGGACTGGGGGACGGCGAATACTTCGTCGCCTCCGATGTGCCCGCCATTCTCAATCACACCCGCGACGTGTTCTTCCTGGCCGATGGCGACATCGCGGTGCTGACGCGCGAAGGCGTGCAGTTGAGCGACTTTGAAGGGCGGCCCATCAAGCGGCAGGTCTCGCGCATCCTGTGGGACCCCATCATGGCGGAAAAGGGCGGGTACAAGCACTTCATGCTCAAGGAGATTTACGAGCAGCCGCGGAGCGTGCGCGATACCGTACTGGGCCGGGTGGGGCAGGAATCCGGGCGCATCTTCCTGGACGAAATGGACATCCAGCCGAAGGAGTTTCGCGAGTTCGAATCGGTGAAGATCATCGCCTGCGGCACAAGCTGGCACGCCGCGCTGGCCGGCAAGTTCATGATCGAGAAGATGGCGCGGATCCCGGTGGAGGTCGATTACGGCAGCGAGTTCCGGTACCGCGACCCCATCGTCTCGAACAAGACGCTCACGGTGGTGATTTCCCAATCGGGCGAGACCGCCGACACGCTGGCGGCGCAGCGCGAGGCCAAGCAGAAGGGCTCGAAGACCATCGCCATCTGCAACGTCATCGGCTCGATGGTCACGCGGGAGGCGGCGGGCACGCTGCTGACCCACGCAGGGCCGGAGATCGGGGTGGCCTCGACCAAAGCGTTCACCGGGCAGTTGACGGCGCTGTTCATCCTGGGCATGTACCTGGGCCAGGTGCGCGGCACGCTGGGCGGACGAGCAGTCCAAATGCCTCATGCAGGAACTGCTGCTGGTGCCGGGCAAGCTCGAAACGGTGCTCTCGCGCGACGCGGTTCTCGAAGAGCTGGCGCGGCCGCTCTTCGCACACCACGGATTTCCTGTTCCTGGGCCGCGGCATCCACTTCCCCATCGCTCTGGAAGGCGCGCTCAAGCTGAAGGAGATCTCCTACATCCACGCCGAGGGCTACCCGGCGGGCGAAATGAAGCACGGACCGAACGCGCTGATCGACGAGCGGCTGCCGGTGGTGGTGATCGCGGGGCGCGACCCGGCGTCGGAGTCGAGCCAGATCCTGTACGAGAAGACGCTCTCGAACATCCAGGAAGTGAAGGCGCGGCAGGGTATCGTGATCGCGGTGGTGAACGAGGGCGACAAGGAGGCGCGCCGCTCGGCCGACCACGTCATCGAGATTCCGCCCTCGAACGAGCTGCTGCTGCCGATTCTGGAGATCGTCCCGCTGCAACTGCTGGCGTACCACATTGCGGTGCGGCGCGGCTGCGATGTGGACCAGCCGCGCAACCTGGCCAAGAGCGTGACGGTGGAGTAGGAGGGAACACCGTGCGGAAACTGCTTGAACAACAAAAGCAGCTATCTCATCTGGTCCCGAATCAAGGGACAGCCCCTTGATGAGCGTCCTGGGCTTTCGGCTCTCCTTGCGTGAGGTTCCGAGAGCGGCCAGACCGGGCACTCCCGGTGCCGGCCGGTGACAGGCGGCTTTAGTAGCCGCCTGACAGCATCGCCAGTGTGGTGTAATGCGATGATAGACGGCGAGCATCATACAACGCGCGGCTATCGAGCAGTGTCTGCTGGTGGCAGGCCGCCCGAAAATCATCTTCAGCTGTCACTGAGTGAAGATGGCAAAGAAAACTTTCGAAGCGCATCTGCCTGAAGTTCACTTGGAACCTCATGGCAACCTGTTTCTCGATCCTGACAATCCTCGGCTTTACCGAGCTGAAGCTCACGATCTAGGAGCAGGACCGGATTTTGCTGTGGCTCTGGAAGAACAAACGAGGTATCCGAACTGGTCGACTCGATGCTTGCTGGGGGCTACTGGCCTCATGAGGAACTCTTCGTCAGCAAAGAGGCCGGCAGGCTGGTCGTCATTGAGGGCAACCGAAGGCTTGCCGCAGTGAAGCTTCTGATGGAGCCGGAAACACGGGTCCGGCTCAACATCAAGGCAGACTGGCACCCTTCGCAGAAGGTGCTGGACAGTCTGAAAGAGCTGCCTGTCATTGTCCGGCCACGCAAGGATATCTGGGATTACATCGGGTTCAAGCATCTTAACGGAGCGCAGCCCTGGGATTCTATCGCGAAGGCTCAGTACATACATCGGGTTCATTCCAGCTTTGGCGTTCCACTAGAGGAGATCGCGTCCACTCTGGGGGACCGTAACGATACGGTTGTCCGGATGTATCGGGGCTACTTCATTCTTAAGCAGGCCATGGATGAGGGCGTGTTCGATCCCGAGAATCGGACCAAGCCTAAGTTTCCATTCTCGCACCTATGGACGGCCCTCACCTATAAGAGCGTTCAGGACTTCCTAGGCATCACCCAGGAGCAACTCGCGAATAGCCAGCCAGTTCCCAAGAAGAACAAGCAGAAGTTAGGTGAGCTGATGCTGTGGCTCTATGGAAACAAGGAGGAAGCCGTTGAACCAAGAGTCCGAAGCCAGAATCCGCACTTGCGAGAGATGGCCGAGGTTTTGGAGAGCCCGCGCGGCTTGCAGTTTCTTCGCTCCGGGCAGCCACTTGCTGTAGCTCTTGAAGCTGCCAGAGGAGACGCTCGGCTATTCCAGGATGCCATGAGCAAGGCTGAAAGCGAACTGCGTAATGCTTCTAGATTCGTAGCGACGGGATATTCTGGCGAACGTGAACTGCTAGCAACGGCCCTGAATATTGAGAAGCTGGCAAAGACCCTTGCCAGTACGATGAGGCAGTCGATAACGGACTCCGAATGAAGGCCGTCGTTCTTCCCAATATAGGCGATCCACGGGAGGTCCAAGCCGACTGGCTCGAATGGTCGGCGTTAACGGGATCGCAATCCTTTGTGTCTTGGGCAAGCTATCAGGGTGATTTGGTCAAGGCCGGCTCTGATGATGCGCTTGAAACACCGTTGGAGCAGGAGCAAGACGACATCCTCGAGGACGTTGTCAACGAGGTCGCATCCGAAGTTCGTTTTACGAAGAGCTGCCTGCGGAGGTAACAGCGGGTTTTATCCCTATGAGACAACGCATCAAGGCATAGCCTACAGTAGCAACGGCAAGGACCTAACGTATCGTTTCCTGTTGTCGCTGTCCTTGTTTGGAAAAGACGCCGGGCCGAACAGTTCCCACCCGGAACGCCTTTTCGAAGAACTGTGCGCAATCGCTTTCCATGAGTATCTTGGAGGGGCGACCTCGCCTGGCCTCGACCGCTTGGTGTTCGGTTTTCCCCGCCGCGTCCTTCCGAAACACTTCCCCAATGCCCTCAACGCGCTCTGCGCCAAGCTCGGCCAGGGAATTGGGTCATCGGGCCGTGAGCCTGAAGACGACCAGAAGGATGCCAAGCTCGATTTGGTTGCGTGGCGTTCCTTCCCAGATGGCCGCATGGGCAAGTTGATCGGTTTCGGCCAGTGCGCAACCGGGGATGACTGGACAGAAAAGGTCTTCGAGCTCCAACCCAAGAAATGGTGTCAGCTCTGGATGAGGGATCCGGCTTGCATGGACCCCTTTTCGTCCCTCTTCATTCCCCATCGGCCAAGCGAAGAGAGATGGCTCACGGCGGCGCACTATGCCGGGGTGTTGTTCGATCGGTGTCGGATTGCGTGGCTCATTCCGAATCCCGAAGGTGACCTCGCCGCGGCTATTCGGGATTGGGTCCAGCACGTGGAAAAGCGGTCGAGGGCCCAATGAGACACCGCTTTCATTCTCTTTGTCCTTACTTTGCGATGTTTCCTGAAAGCTTCGCAGAACAGTGGATCGAGAGGCTCTCCAAACCAGGTGATGTCGTCCTTGATCCATTCTCAGGACGAGGGACGACGCCATTTCAGGCACTTCTGAGTGGCCGGAAGGCCATCGGCAATGATATCAACCCCGTAGCATTTTGTCTGACCCGCGCCAAGACAGGCGCCCCGACTCAGAGGGCCGTCAAACAACGCATTACTTCCCTTGAGAACCGCTTCCTTGATCGGCAGTGGGATGTCGAAGCTGCTTCCCTACCGCGGTTCTTTGCCTACGCGTATGCTCCCAGAACACTGCGACAGCTCCTCTATCTGCGGAAGGAACTAGCGTGGCGCAGTTCGAGAGTTGATTGCATGCTTGCTGGCCTGGTTCTTGGCAGCCTTCACGGCGAAAGCAATAAATCGCCGTCTTATCTCAGCAATCAGATGCCCCGCACCATCAGCACCAAACCGGAGTATTCCGTTCGATTCTGGATCGAGAGAGGGTTTGAACCGCCAAAACGGAACGTCTTCGAGTTGGTCCGCAAGCAACTGGCATTTCGATACGAATCCGATCCTCCGCAACTTCAAGGAGTGACGTTCGAGTCGGACTTTCGCGAACTCCCGAGATGCATGCGGGGCCAAGAAGCGCCAAAGCTCGTCGTGACGTCCCCTCCATACCTCGATACGACCAACTTTGAGGAGGACCAATGGCTGCGTCTGTGGTTCCTGGGAGGCGTGCCGAAGCCAACATACCGAAAGATTTCGACCGACGACCGGCACGATAACCCGGATGCATATTGGCGTCTGATCGGTGATCTCTGGCGGGTACTCGGCCAAGTCCTCTCTGGTCGATCCCACGTTGTTATTCGCATGGGCGGCAAGAAGCTCACTCCCGAGCGGGTGGCTTCGGGGCTGACTGCCAATAGCTGCTTTTCTGGAAGGAAAGTCGAGCTGATCCACAGTGAAGTGAGCCTTCTGAAAAAGCGCCAGACGCATTCATTCCGGCCCGGAGCTCCGGGAGGCGGATATGAAGTGGATTGTTGCTTTTCGGTCCTATAGTTCTGAGTGGCCCGTCAAGGTACTGTCGGCCATACGTGGACCAGCCGCGCAATCTGGCCAAGAGCGTGACGGTGGAGTAGCGGGCGAGAGCGCGGAACAATCACAACAATCGGCCCGCGATCTTCCCCACCTTTTCAGCCGTTTGCCGCCGTCGCCCGTCCGCGCCCGCACGAACGCGTGCTACTTTGAAACTGAAAAAAGGTTGCTCGCTCGCCGAGTTAGCAACTCGTTCCGGGGCCACGTCCGGCGCCTCAAATCGGCCGAGGGCTTAAAGTCGGGTCAACGTGGTGCAACGTTCGCAAGGCGGCCATAGTGGCTATTCTCCTCTTGCGAGAGGGGACAGGGACCGGTTCCTGCAGTCCCGGCTTCACGCCGGCTTAGTTTAACCGCGCTCGCCGGTTTCACGCTTTCACACCGGCCGGCGGCGGGGCAGTACACGAAACTTGCGGCGGCCGTCGATTCGATATGTCTCGAAATCCGCGTGGTCAACCGTGAAAACGGTTAACAGCCCTTCCCTCCTGGCGAGATAGACGAGAGTAGCGTCGGCGAAATCCATGGGCCGGTCCCAATAGCGCGACATCAGGGCATGGATTTCGGGAAGTTCCGAGTCTTCGATCGTCGCCAGGAGCAAAGCGCCCGAGCGAACGAACTTCCAGGAGCTCTCCATCTCTTTGCGATTGTCGCCGACCAGGTGAAACAGTTCGGTCAGCACGGCCTCGGATGTCAGCAGGGGCAGCCGGAGCTGCTGAAAGGTCTCCACGCAGACGGCGTGCCACCGATCCGTTCTATCCAGCAGGGCCAGAATGGCGCCCGTGTCGATCAGGCTGTCAACGCCCATAACGCCGCCGTAGGCGCTGGCGCACGACCTGACGTGCATTTTCCGAGCGTCGCGCGTCGCCGCTGGCGAAGACTCCAAGGCACGGCAAAGCAGCCTTTTGAAGCCGTCGCTGTTCGGCTCCGTCCTCGTTTGCGGCGCCGGTCTTGCTCAGCCACTCCTGTGCGGCTAGGTCCAGAACGGTCGAGAGCGACGTCTTGCGGCGGCGGGCCGCCCGCTCGAGCCCGGTCTTGAGCTCCGTGGAGACGCGCCAGCTATACACTTCGGTCTTCATGCACTACAGTGTAGCGCATCATCGATACGTGCCGGGGCGGGGCTCAAGCCCCGCGCGGGCTGAAGCCCGCCCTCCGGCTACATCCGGCCTGTGATATGTTTGGCGGGTGGCGCGGATTTCCAGACGGAACTTCATCGGGGCGGCGGCCCTGGGGAGCGTTGCGGCTTCCTCCGGCCTGGCGGCGGACGGCCTTCCCAAACGGCTTCTGGGACGCACCGGCGCGCGGGTGAGCATCCTCGCATTCGGCGCGGGCAGCCGCTTCCTCGAGTACGACGAAGAGCAGGGCATCGCGGCTCTGAACCACGCGATGGACCTGGGGATCAACTACGTCGACACCGCATACGCATACGGCAATGGCGCCAGCGAGCGACGGGTCGGCAGGGTCATGAAGACCCGCCGGCAGGAAGTCTTCCTGGCCACCAAGGTGGCCGATCGCGACGCCGACAAGGCCATGCGCACCATCGAAGGGAGCCTCGAACGGCTCCAGACCGATCACGTCGATCTGCTGCACGTCCACGGACTCGGGGACGCAAACGACCTGGCGGCGGTCGAGTCTCCGCAAGGCGTCCTGAGGCTGCTCTACAAGCTGCGCGACGACAAGGTGGCGCGCGCCATCGGCATCACCTCGCACTCCGATCCCGCGGTGCTGGCGAGGGCCCTGGAGCGCCACGACTTCGACTGCGCGCAGATGGCGCTGAACGGTGCGCTGGCCGGCATGGCGAGCGGCGGGCCGAGGGCTCAGGGCGAGATGAGTTTCCAATCGCTGGTGCTGCCGGTGGCGCGGCGCAAGGCGATCGGCGTGATCGCGATGAAAGTTTTCGGGCAGGGGCAACTGGTGGGGCGCGGCGGCTCCGGAGATGCTTCTGCGGTATTCGCTGTCGCTGCCGGTGGCGACGGCCGTCGCGGGCATGCCGAAAACCGAGCTGATCGAAGCGAACGTGGAAATTGCGCGGAGCTTCAAGCCGCTCTCCGCCACCGAGATGGAGGACTTCTCCGACCACCTCTCGGCCGGCTACAAAGCGGGACTAGACCGGTTCTTCCGGCACCACGCGGATGCCTGACGCCCTATGAGCAGACTTTCGAACCCGCTACGTTTCACGCACCTGTACCTGGAGAGCTGGAAGAACTTCACGCGTGTGGAGACGGACCTGGCGCGGCGCGTGGTGGTGGCCGGTCCGAACGCATCGGGCAAATCGAATCTCCTCGACGCGCTGCGGTTCCTGCACGAGATTGCCGCCGAGGGCGGCGGGTTCCAGCGCGCGGTGCGGCGGCGGGGCGGAGTCTCCCGGCTGCGGTGTCTGGCGGCGCGGCAGCATTCGAACGTCGTGATCTCGGTGCGTATCGGCTCGGATGGCGATGGGCCGGAGTGGGAATACGGGCTGCAATTCGGCCAGGAGGACCAGCGTCCGCCCGCCGTCCTGCACGAGCGCGTGGCGCGAGGCGGCGAGGACATTCTCGTGCGCCCGGACGAGCAGGATCTCGACGACCCGGAACGCCTCTCGCAAACGGCGCTCGAACAGGTCCACTCCAACCGGCAGTTCCGGGAGCTGGCGGAGTTCTTCGACTCGGTGCGGTATGTGAACGCGGTTCCGCAACTGGTGCGGGAGCCGGAGCGCTCGGCCGGGAGGCGCGACGATCCTTTCTGCGGCGACCTGCTGGAGCGGATCGCCGGAACTCCGGAGAAAGTGCAGACCGCGAGGCTGCGGCGCATCCTTCAAGCGCTGCAGACGGCGGTGCCGCAGCTTCTGGGGCTCGAGCTGAGGCGCGATGCGCGCGGCCTGCCGCACCTGCGCGCGCGCTACAGCCACTGGCGGCCGCAGGGTGCGTGGCAGACGGAGGACCAGTTCTCCGACGGCACGCTCCGGCTGCTGGCGCTTCTGTGGAGCGTGCTCGATGGGGCCGGGCCGCTGCTGGCCGAAGAGCCCGAGCAATCGCTCCATCCCGAAGTGATCCGCCGGATCCTGCCCATGGTGCGCGGCATCGGGCGGACCCAGCGGCAAGTCTTTGTGACCACCCATTCGAAGGACCTGCTCGAGGACGCGGAGATCGAAGCCGGGGGACTGCTGCTGTTGGTGCCGGGCGAGGAAGAGACGACGGTCGCCGGCGGCTCGCTCCAGGACGCCTGCGCGCTGCTGGACGGCTGCCTTCCGGAGGCGGCCGAGGAAACGTCGTGGATGGACGAGAATCAGCTCGAGCTGTTCCCATCCGAAACGGCGGTTGGGTAAGACCTCTCGTCGCTCGTTGCCCGTCCGATGTGGTTAACCCCCGCCGGCTCCTCTGCCGTCTGTCTCCGGCGGCATTCCGAAGCGGCGCAGCAGCAGGAACTCGGAGAGGTTTTCCGAGGTCAGCAGGCCCACCAGGCGTTCGCCTTCCATCACCAGCACGCAGGAGCCGGCTTGGGAGAGAAGGGGAATGGTTCCGGCCAGGTCCTGGTCCGGAGAGACGCGCACGAAGTCGCGGTTCATGGCGCCGGCGATGTAGGATTCGGGGCCGGTGGCGGCCATGGCGCGCAACAGGGCGGCGCGTCCCAGAAGCCCGATCGCCTGGTCGGCATGCATGACGGGAAAATCCTGCTGGCTGGTGGCGAGCAGCAGGTTGGCGGCGTCGCGGACGGTATCGGCGTGCGAGAGCGTCCGGAAATCGGTGACCATGGCGGCGCGCACCGGCGTGCCTTTCGTCAGGATCTGGCCGACGGCCGCGGCACTCTCCTGGGCGGCGCCCAGGTAGACGAAGAAGGCGATGAACACCAGCAGATAGTTGGCGGCGAGCAATCCGTAGAGCCCCAGGCCGATGGCCAGGAACTGGCCCGCGCGGGCCGCGAGTCGAGTGGCCTGCTCCGGCGGGCGCCGCAACGCCAGCGCCGAACGCAGAATCCGCCCGCCGTCCATGGGAAATGCCGGGAGCAGATTGAAGGCCGCCAGCACCAGGTTGCCGCCCGCGATCCGCTCGAGCAGGTTCGCGTCGGTCGGCCTGAGAAGACCCTGGAGCGGCACCAGGCCGCCGCGCCAGAGAAGAACTCCAAAGAGCGCGGCGGCGATGGCTACGTTCACTAGAGGACCGGCCGCCGCGATCCAAAACTCTTCGCGCGGTTTGGGAGTCTGTTCGAGCCGTGTCACGCCCCCAATGGGGAACATGACGATCTCCAGCGTGCGCACGCCGTAGCGCCTCCCCACCAGCGCGTGGCCCAACTCGTGCAGCACCACCGAACCGAATAGAGCGGCAATATAGACTGCGTTCGCCAGCGCGGACTGGCCCTCTCCGATTCCCGCCACAACCAGGAAGACGAAGAGCAGAACGAAGGTGAAGTGGAGGCGGACCGCTACGCCGGACAGACGGATGGTGGCGATGGAACCGGGGATGAAGCTGGTGTCCTGCTTCCGTTCGGGCGGCTGTTCCATCCACCCTCACGATAGCAGAGGGGATTGTCGGTGAGCCGTCGCGCGCCGGGGACGAAGGGGCGGGGTGTTGACGCCGGGGATGTGGGCAGCGTTGGGCGCGATGGGGATGTGGGGCGCCGTCGCGCGCCGGAGACGTGGCGAAGGTTGGGCGCGCCGGGGACGCGGTTGGGCCGTCGCGCGCCGGGGACGTGGCGAAGGTTGGGCGCGCCGGGGACGTGGCGAAAGTTGGGCGCGCAGGGGGCGTGGCGAAAGTTGGGCGCGCCGGGGGCGTGGCGAAAGTTGGGCGCGCCGGGGAGGGCGCGCGCTGGGGACAGGGACGGAGGCGCTGCGCGATCGGGACGCCGTGGGCAAGACGAAAGTTGGGCGCGCGCCAGCGGCGTGGTGAGGGCGTTGGGCGCGCCGGGGACGCGGTCGGGGGCCGTTGCGCGCCTCGGGCGGGACGTGGACGTCCCGCGCAGGCGTGGACGCCTGCTCCACGCGCACTTCGCCTTTTGTTCGCAAGTTTATTTTGGGATCGTCTCAGAACGTATTGAAAAAGCTACCTAGTGCGACTTACAATCGGGCTGGTGGTAATTACTGGTAGTTAGAGGAAGAAAGTGGAGACGTCTCCAGACGGACTCAATTCGGGCCGACATCCCCTCGGCGTGTACACGCCGCGTAGACGATAAGGGACGCCTGCGCCTGCCGAAGGAGCTGGAAGGGTTCCTGCGGACGTATCCCGAGCCGGAGTACTTCATCACCAGCCTGGATGGCTGCATAGCTCGAATATACCCCATCCGGACGTGGATGGAGAACGAAAAATTCCTAGCAGGGTTCAAGGATAACCCGAAGGCCGGCCGGGACATCGCGTTTCTGGCGCACAAATGGGGCGGGGTTTCGATGATCGACGCCCAGGGCCGGGTCCTTGTGCCGCAGGAGTTGCGGCGCAAGCTCCAGATCGAGGATCAGAAGGTGAACCTTCGGTTCTACAAAGGCGCGGTGGAAGTTTACAGCGAGGCCGAGTCCGAGCGGCGCGAGGCGAGCTGCGATGGAAGCGCTGGCGGCGAATCTCGACGTGCTCGAGAAGCAGGGGCTGATATAGCCGTGTATGCACGTGCCAGTCATGCTCGCCGAATCGCTGGAGTATCTGGCGGTGCGCCCGGAGGGGACCTACGTCGACGCGACGGCGGGTCTGGGCGGGCACACGGCGGCGATCGCGGCGCGGCTTACGACGGGCACGGTGATCGCACTGGACCGGGACGCCGAGTCGCTGGAGAAGGCGCGCGAGAACACGGCCGGATGGGCGGAACGAATCCGCTACCGGCAGGCGCAGTTCTCGGGAATACGGCAGGCGCTCGATGCGTTGGGAATTGGAAAGATCGACGGCCTGCTAGCCGATTTGGGGGTCAGCCGTTACCAGTTGACCGAACCGGAACGCGGTTTTTCGCTGGCCTCGAGCGGCCCGCTCGATATGCGCATGGACAGGAGCCAGGCGTTGACGGCGGCCGAACTAGTCAACACGTTGAACGAAACAGATCTCGCCGATCTGATCTATCGGCTCGGCGAGGAAGGGAGGTCGCGTCAGATAGCCAGAGCAATCGTTCGAGCGAGGCGCCTTCCAGACGACACGCTGCACTTAGCGCGCGTCATCGAAGGGGCCTCGCCCCGAACGGGCCGGCTGCATCCCGCGACCAAAACGTTCATGGCGCTGCGGCGCGCCGTGAATCGCGAGACGGAAGAATTGGATGCGCTTTTAGAAACGGCGCCCGAGCTGATGGCCAGCGGCGGGCGGATGGTGGCGATCACGTTCATGTCGCTCGAAGACCGGCAGGTCAAGGAAGCCTTTCGCAACCTGGCCCGGCAAGGTCGCGTGCGGCTGCTGACCAAGCACGTGGTCACGCCGGGCAGGGAAGAGATCGGTTCGAACCCGCCTTCGCGCAGCGCGAAGTTGCGGGCGGTGGAGATGGGGTAAGGGAGAGACTCTGATGGCGACTCGTGCAATATTCTTCAAAAGGGCAGACCAGCCGGTCGCGGTTGGCGGCGAAACCTGGACCAGCGGGCCGGACTCATTCAAGTTGCGGCCTCTGCCGTCCGAAGACGTCTACTTCTTCACCAAGAAGATCGACAACAGCCGCGTGGTGCGAGAGTCCGACCCGGCCGCGCACCGGCGTGCGGTGCAGGCGGGGCTGAAAGGCATCGCGGTGGTGGTGGTGCTGATCCTGCTCCTGATGCCCAGGGCGCTCGAGATGGTGGCCGGCTACCGGATCCACGCGCTGGCCGCCGATCGCGACAGGCTGGTCAACCAGAAGGCGACCCTCTTGCTCGAGGAAGCGCAGCTCGAAAGCCCGCAGCGCCTCGAGCAGCTTGCCGGGCAGTTGCGCCTGGTCAATCCCGATCCCAAGCACGTGGTCATGCTGAACAGCGCCAAGACGGACAGCGCGCTGGCGATGATGAATGTCGGCAGGTAGGGGGTCGGCGCATTCAGCTCTTCCGGAATTTCGGGCGCGCCGAGGATACCGTGCGGGCGTGGGGCCGTCGAGCCGAGGACGAACGGGTTCGCGAAAGGGCGCACCCCGCCACCCGGCTGCTCTTTCTTGCCGCGGCGGCTCTTCTGTGGGCGATCGTGGTGCTCTGCCGCCTGGTTCAGCTCCAGGTCGTCTCTCATAAGACCTACAAGGATCTCGCCGATCACCAGCAGAACCGCACTCTGCGCGTGGCAGCGCCGCGGGGCTCCGTCTACGACCGCGAGGGCCACGTTCTGGCCATGAGCGTCCCCGCCGACAGCGTGGCGATCGATCCGCTGCTGGTGCCCGACCGGCCGCTGGCGGCCTCCATTCTGGCACGGGTGCTGGGAGTGGATCGCGAGGACTTGTTGGCGCGGATGGATGCCGCGGTGGAGGAACACCGGCGCGCGCTGGAGCAGAAGCGCAAGCCCAGAGGCACCGGATTTCTGTGGGTGAAACGGAAGATCGCTCCGGCCGAAGCCGAGGCGCTCCGCAGCCTGAAATTGGGCTGGGTGGAGTTCCGCAAGGAGCCGCACCGCTACTATCCCGACGGGCCGCTGGCCAGTCACGTGGTCGGCACGGTGGATTTCCAGGAGCGGGGCAACCTGGGGCTGGAGCAGCGCCTGGACCGGGATCTGAACGGGCGTCCCGGCAAGGTCACCATGTTGACCGACGTGCTGCAGCGGCCCATCGAGTCCACGGTCGCCACCGCAGGCCGAGGCGGGCGAGAGCATCACGCTGGCCATCGACGAGAGCATACAGTTCGTGGCCGAGCGCGAGCTGCGCGCCGCCTGCGAGTTCTACCACGCGGCGAGCGGAAGCACCGTGGTGATGGACCCGCACACGGGCGAAATCCTGGCCATGGCCAGCTACCCGGTCTTCGACCCCAACCAGCCGCCTGCACCCGGCGAGCCGCCTTCGGCGCGATTCGACCATCCCGTTTCGGTGGCTTTCGAGCCGGGCTCGGTTTTCAAGATCGTCACGCTTTCGGCGGCGCTCGAGACCACCAACCTCAGGCCGGAGACGCTCATCAACTGCGGGAACGGCACCATTAAGCTGTTCGGGCGGGTGATCCACGAGTCGCACCACGGCTGGGGAACCATCCCGATGGCGGATGTGCTGGCGCATTCGAGCAATATCGGTGCAATCCAGATAGGATTAAAGGTCGGGGAAAAGAATCTCCTCGATTACGTCCACAAATTCGGATTCGGCAAAATTACTGGGATCCCGCTGCCGGCCGAATCGTCTGGGATGGTTAGGGATTTGAAGCACTGGGGCAAGACTTCCATCGGTTCGGTCTCCATGGGACACGAAGTGAGCACCACGGCCCTGCAACTGGCGCAGGCGTGCTCGGTGATCGCCAACGGCGGTGTGCTGGTGAGGCCGCGCCTGATCCTGAAGCGCCAGCGTCCGGGCGGCAAGGTGGAGAACGAACCGGCGCCCGCTCCGCAGCGGGTTTTGAAACCCGAGACCGCCATCGCCATGCGGCAGATGATGGAGGGCGTGGTGTTGCGCGGCACCGGCAGAGCGGCGCGCCTGGCGGGCTACACCTCTGGCGGCAAGACCGGTTCGGCGCAAATCTTCGATCTGCAGACCAAGCATTACACCCACGTGTATAACGGCTCGTTCGTGGGCTTCGCGCCGGTGACCAACCCGGCGGTGGTGATTGCGGTGACGCTCAACGGAGTGAAGATGTTCGGCGGCGTGGTGGCCGCTCCCGTCTTCAAGACCGTGGCGACGGAGACGCTGCGGCTGCTGGCGGTGCCTAAGGACATCCCCGAGGTCGAGCCGCCGCCGCTGGCCGATCCCGAGGAAGCCGACGACCTGTCGATAGCCGACATGAGCGCGCCGCCGGACGATCTGGAGCAACTGCCGGCGCCACCTGCCGTCGCGCCCGCAGCGGCGCCGGCCCCGGCGCAGACGGTTTTGCCCTCCGTGGTGACCGTGGCCGGTGCATCCTCCGTGGCCGTTGCCGGCCCGGCCGCCCCGAGCTTCGAAGGTAAGACGGTGCGCGCGGTGATCGAGCAGTCGATGGCCATGGGCGTGCAGGTGGAGGTGGTGGGAAGCGGTGTCGCGCGCCAGCAGGCTCCGCCGCCTGGCAGCCCGCTGAATCCCGGCGAAAAGGTGAGGGTACTGTTCCGATGACACTCGGCGAAATCCTCTCCGGCGTACCCGTGGCGCAGGCGCTTCCGCCTGACGCCGCCGCGGCCCAGGTGAGCGGCGTGGCCTACGACTCGCGGAAAGTGGCGCCGGGCTTCCTGTTCTTCGCGTTTCCGGGGAAGCACGTGGACGGCGGCGCGTTTGCGGCCCAGGCGTTCGAGCGCGGGGCGCTGGCGGTGGTGAGCGAATCGCCCCGGCCGGCGGAGGCCGCGGGCCAGTGGATACAGGTGGAGCACGGCCGCCACGCGCTGGCCGTCGCGGCGCGCAACTTCTTCCAGAAGCCCGACGAGCGGATCGCCATCACCGGCATCACCGGCACCAACGGCAAAACCACCACCGCGTATTTGCTGGATTCGATCCTGCGCGGGGCCGGCCATACCACGGCGCTGGCGGGCACCATTGAGTATCGCCTGGCGGGGAAGGTCACCACGGCGGTGAACACTACGCCGGAATCGCTGGAACTCTTCCGGATTTTCTCCGAGCTCATCGCCGCAGGCGGCAGCCACGCCACCATGGAGGTCTCTTCCCACGCGCTGGCGCTGGGGCGCGTCTACGGGATCCGGTTTCACACCGCGGTATTCACCAACCTGACCCGCGATCATCTGGACTTCCACCGGACGATGGATGAGTACTTCGCCGCCAAGCGGCTGCTGTTCGAGGGCGCCGGCGCGCCGCCGCCCCCCTTCGCCGTGATCAATCACGACGACGCATTCGGGCGCCGGATCGAGGCCGCTCCGGGCACTACGCGGCTGAGCTACGGAATTGGCGAGGGCGCCGACGCGCGGGCCATGGACATACACTCCGGTTTCGACGGCCTGCACTTCGAGATCGCGCTGGAGAAGGAGCGGTTCCCCATGGTGTCACCGCTTCCCGGGCGTATGAACGTCTATAACATCCTGGCCGCGTGGTGCGCGGGCCACACGCTGGGAATTCCGCCCGAGCAGCTTGCGAGCGGCATCGCCTGCTGCCGGGCGGTGCCGGGACGCTTCGAGCGCGTCGATGAGGGCCAGCCCTTCCTGGTGGTGGTGGACTACGCGCACACCGACGACGCGCTGCGCAACGTGATTGCGGTGGCGCGCGGACTGGAGCCGAAGCACGTCATTACTCTTTTCGGCTGCGGCGGCGACCGCGACCGCGCCAAGCGGCCGATGATGGGCGAAGCGGCGGCGGAGCTTAGCGACTTCGTCGTGCTGACCTCGGACAACCCGCGCTCCGAGGATCCGCTGGCGATCATCAACGACGCGCTGAAGGGTCTGTGGCGGCACGATACTCCACACGTCGAGGAGCCGGACCGCGAGAAGGCCATCCGTACAGCGCTCGCGAAGGCGGAGCCGGGCGATATCGTGATCCTGGCGGGCAAGGGGCACGAGACATATCAGATTCTGAAGGACCGGACCATCCATCTGGACGACCGGGAAGTGGCGCGCCGGGTGCTGCGCGGCTTTGGCTACGGGGCGGTGAAGGAATGAACCTGGAGCTTCAGGACATCGCCCGCGCCATCGGGGCCGCGCCGCCGGCGGTCAACGCGGTGGTCTCGGATTACGCCATCGATTCGCGCGCCGCCGGACCGGGCAGCCTGTTCTTCGCGCTGCGCGGGGCCAATAGCGACGGCCACACGTTCGTCGCGGCGGCTTTCGAACAGGGCGCCGCGGCCGCGGTGGTGGAACGGCTGGTGGGGGGTCCGCTCCCTGACGGTCGCGGTTCGGTGCAGGCGGGCACGGAGGCGGCGGTCGTGGAGAGGCTGCTCACGGCAGACCGTGGCGCAGACTCCCAGTCTGCCGCGTCGAGACTCGTCTCGACGCAAGACCAGCGCCTCGACACGAATGTCGAGGCGGCAGGCAAGAGTGCCTGCGCCACAACAGCAGCACAGTTGGTTGTCCCAGACGTGCAGCGCGCTCTGGAAGACCTGGCCGCGTGGGCGCGGGAGCGGTGGGCTCGACCGGTGGTCGGGATCACCGGCAGCGCGGGGAAGACCACCACCAAGGAAGTCGTCGCGCGGTTGCTGGCGGTTGAACTGGCGGTCGGGAAGACCGAGGGCAACCTGAACAACCATATCGGCGTGCCGCTTTCGGTCCTGCGGCTGCCGGATGCCGCGCAGGTGGCGGTGATCGAGATCGGCATGAACCACGCGGGCGAGATACGGCGCCTGGCCGCGATCGCGCGGCCGACGGTGGGCGTGGTCACCAACGTGGGTTTCGCGCACGCGGAGTTCTTCCGGTCCGCCGATGAAGTGGCGCTGGCCAAGCGCGAGCTGATCGAGTCGCTGCCGGCCGGCGGCGCCGCGGTATTGAACGCCGACGATCCGAGGGTGGCGCGTTTCGGAGAGGGTTTTCCCGGCCGTGTGGTCACCTTCGGTTTCGCGGAAGGCGCGGACGTGCGCGCGGAGGCCGTCGAGTGCGGCCCGGATGCCGTGCGGTTCCGCGTGGATGGGACGGATTTCGAGAGCTCCTTCGTGGGGCGGCACGGTGTGATGAACATCCTGGCCGGCCTGGCGGTAGCGCGCGTTTTCTCGATTGCGCCGGCGCGCCTGGTGGATGCCGTGCGCGCCCTGGAACCCGTGCGAATGCGCGGCGAGCGCCTCCTCTACGGCGGCGCGACCCTTCTCAACGATTGCTACAACTCGAACCCGGAAGCAGCGCGCGCGATGCTGGACGTGCTCCGGGCCATACCGGCGCGGCGGCGCATCGCCGTGCTGGGCGAGATGCTCGAACTCGGCGATTGGTCCGAGACTTCGCACCGGGGCGTAGGCTCTTACGCAGCCCGGTGCGGGATTGAAGTGCTCGTCGGAATTCGCGGCGCGGCCCGGCAGATGATCGATGAAGCTGTCCGGTCAGGCCTGCCGGCCAGCGCCGCGGTTTTTTTCGACGATCCGGATTCCGCGGGTGAGTTTCTGCGCGGCCTGGTCGAGCCGGGAGACGCGGTGTTGTTCAAAGGCTCGCGCGGCACGCACGTGGAAAAGGCGCTCGAGAAACTGACCGGGTCCGGGGCGGTGAAATCCTAATGCTTTACTGGCTCTTATACGAACAGCTCTATCACTACTTCAGCCCTCTCCGCGTATTCCGGTTCATTACGTTTCGGACGGCGTTCGCCAGCATCACCTCGCTGTTCCTGTGCCTGGTTCTGGGGCCGTGGCTGATTGCGAAGCTGCGCCAGTTCCAGATAGGGCAGGTCATCCGCGAGGAAGGCCCGCAGTCGCACCAGAAGAAGGCCGGCACGCCCACCATGGGCGGCGTGCTGATCGTGATCTCGATCGTGCTGCCCACGCTGTTGTGGGCGAACCTCACCAACGCCTATGTCTGGATCGCGCTGTTCAGCATCGTCGCCTTCGGCGCGATCGGCTTTTGGGACGACTACGCCAAGATCCGCAAGCACCATAATCTCGGCATCACGGGACGGCGCAAGTTCGCGGCGCAGTGCGTGGTGGCGCTGGCGGTAGGCGTGTTTCTGCTGGTCTTGCGCGCGCACGGCGGCTACTCGACGTCGATGAACGTGCCGTTCTTCAAGAGCTTCAAGCCCAGTCTGGTTATCGACGCCTTGCTGGGCAACCCATTCACCTACCCGCTCGCGTTCGTCTTCTTCTTCCTGTTCATCGCCTTCATTCTGGTGGGCAGCACGAACGCGGTGAACCTGACTGACGGCCTGGACGGATTGGCGATCGGGCTGATGATCGTGGCCTCCGGGGCGATGACGGTGCTGACGTACACCAGCGGCCATGCCGAGTTCGCGAAGTACCTCGACCTGGTGCGCCTGCCGGGAGCGGGCGAGCTGACGGTGTTCTGCGGCGCCATGACCGGCGCCTCGCTGGGCTTTCTCTGGTACAACGCGCACCCCGCCGAGATCTTCATGGGCGACGTGGGCTCGCTGGCGCTGGGTGGCAGCATGGGCGTGGTCGCCATCCTTATTAAGCAGGAGATCCTGCTGGTATGCATCGGCGGAGTCTTCGTGATCGAGACGCTGTCGGTGATCCTCCAGGTGGGCAGCTACAAGCTGCGCGGCGGCAAGCGGATCTTCAAGATGGCGCCGCTGCATCATCATTTCGAGGCGCTGGGCTGGGCGGAATCGAAGATCATCGTGCGGTTCTGGATTGCAGGTCTGGTGATGGCGCTGTTCGCGCTGACGACTTTGAAGTTGAGGTAGGGCGGACCCGGATGAGCGTTAACGTAGGCTGGCGTGGCGCAGGCACTCTTGCCTGCCGCCTCGACATTCGTGTCGAGGAGCTCTCTTTGCGTCGAGACGAGTCTCGACGCGGCAGACTGAGAGTCCGCGCCACGCAAAGAGGTTGAAGGTTGGAACTTCGAGGAAAGAAGATCGTAGTGGCGGGGCTGGCCGCTTCGGGACTGGCGGTGGCCGAGTTCCTGACCGCGCGGGGAGCGCGCGTCGTGGCGGTGGATCTCAAGCCGCTGGCGGAACTGAAGGGCGTCGCGGAGGCGCTGGAGCGCCTGGGCGTGCCGTTCGCGCCGCAATCCGCGGAGGCACTCGACGGCGCGGACGCCATCGTGATCTCGCCGGGCGTGCCGGCCGATATCGACGAACTCCAGCAGGCGCGGCGGCGCGGCATCCCGGTGCTGGGCGAAGTGGAACTGGCGGGCTGGTTCCTCGAGGGGAACACCATCGGCATCACCGGGGCCAACGGAAAAACGACCACCACCGCGCTGGCCGGCCACATCCTCGAGCAGGCCGGCGTGCCCGTGCAGGTGGGCGGCAACATTGGAAAGCCGGTGACGGCCATGGTCGCCAGTTCGCGGCCCGATCAGTGGAATGTCCTCGAGCTCTCCAGCTTCCAGCTCGAAACCATCGAGCGTTTCCGGGCGCACATCGGGGTCTGCATAAACGTGACGCCGGACCATCTCGACCGCCACCACACCTTCGAGAATTACGCCGCCGCCAAGGGCCGCCTCTTCGAGACGCAGCAGCCGGGCGATTTCGCCGTTCTCAACGCCGACGACCGGACCTGCACCGGTTACGCCTCGCATACGCGCGCCACGCCGGTGTGGTTCAGCTTCACGCGCGCGGGCGAGCCGGGCATCTACGCGGACGAGCGGCAGGTTTTCTACGATGGCCAGCCGTTCCTGGCGGTGGCCGAGATTCCGCTGCGCGGGCGGCACAACGTGGAGAACGTGATGGCGGCGGCGGCCGCGGCCCACCTGGCGGGGGTATCGCTCGAGGCGATCGCGGCGGCGGTGAAGAGCTTTCCCGGCGTCGAGCACCGCATCGAGTTCGTCCGCAAGCTGGACGGCGTCGATTTCTACAACGACTCGAAGGCCACCAATGTGGATGCGACGCAGAAGGCCATCGACGCATTTCCGGGCGGGCTGTGGATTATTCTCGGCGGCAAGGACAAGGGCAGCGACTACACCGTGCTGCGCGAGCCGCTGCGCCAGAAGGCGAAAGCCGTGCTGCTGGTGGGAGCCGCGGCGCCGAAGATCAAGTCCCACCTGGGCGACGCCGTGCGGCTGATCGAGGCGGGCACCATCGCCGAGGCCATCCGCTCCGCCTGGCGCGAAGCCGCCGCGGGCGACACCATCCTGCTGGCGCCGGCCTGCGCGAGCTTCGACCAGTTCACCGGGTATGAGCAGCGCGGCCGGGTTTTCAAGGAACTGGTGCGCGCACTGGAGACGAGAGGCTGATATGGCACAGCGCGTGCGGACCGATTGGGTGCTGTTCTGGGTGGTCATCGTCCTGGTGTGCTTCGGGCTGGTGATGGTCTACAGCGCGTCGTCGGTGGTGGCGCAGCAGAAGTACGGGTCGGGCTTTTACTACATCTACCGCCAGGTGGCGTGGGCGGCGGCCGGCTTCGTGGCGATGGTGCTGCTCAAGCGCATCGATTACCGCAAGCTCAACAACCAGGCCTGCGCGTTCGCCGGGATCATGCTGGTTCTGCCGCTGCTGGTGCTGGTCTACTTCGTCGATGGGCACGCGCACCGCTGGCTGCGCCTGGGGCCGGTGGGGATACAGCCGTCCGAGTTCGCGAAGCCGGCGCTGATCCTGTTCCTGGCCTACTTCGTGACCGAGCGCGCGAAGAAGATCAACAACCCGCGGACGCTGGCGGGCGGCATGATCACGGTCGGCCTGCTCGCCATCACCGTGGTGGCGGCGGACCTGGGAACCGCGGCGGTGCTGGTGGCGAGCGCGGCGATCGCGTTCTACGTCGCGGGACTGGATAAGAAGTATATCCGGATGGCGATCCTGGTGGGAGCGCTGGGCGTGGTGGGTGCAGTGGCGGTGAAACCGTACCGGCTGGTACGCATCTTCGGTTTCTTCGACCCCGACTACACGACGCTGGACCGCTTCGCCTGGGGCGCCAAGGTCAAGGCGTACATGCAGCAGTCCTCTTACAACCGCGATCCGGGCTATCACGTGAGGCAATCGAAGATCGCGGTGGGAAGCGGCGGCCTGACCGGGCTCGGGCTCATGCAGGGCAGACAGAAGTTGCTGTACCTGCCCGAGGCGCACACGGATTTCATCTACGCGGTAGTGGGGGAGGAGCTGGGCCTGGTGGGCTGCGCCGGCCTGGTGGTGCTGTTCATGGTGATCCTGTGGCGCGGGCTGCAACTGGTGCGCGGCGGCGCCGGACGATTTCGGGCGGTACCTCGCGCTGGGCGTCACCTCCATGGTGGTGGTGCAGGCGCTGATGAACATGAGCGTGGTATTGGGCCTGGCGCCGACCAAGGGAATTCCCCTGCCGATGATCAGCTACGGAGGCAGCTCGCTGCTGAGCACCATGGCGTCGATGGGGTTGCTGTTGAGCGTGAGCGAGCAGGCAGGATGAAGACGTGGCGCAGGCACTCTTGCCTGCCGCCTCGACGCTCGTGTCGAGGCCGGCACTTGCGTCGAGACGAGTCTCGACGCGGCAGGCTGAAGCCCGCGCCACACGGGGCGCTATGCGCTTTCTGATGGCGGGGGGCGGCACCGGGGGCCACGTGATTCCGGCGCTGGCGGTGGCCCGGGAGTTGAAGGCGCGAGGGCACGAGCCGTTCTTCGTGGGGACGGCGGCGGGCCTGGAGGCGAAGCTGGTGCCGGAGGCCGGCTTTGCGATCGAGTTCGTCGAGATCGGCGGGTTGAAGCGGGTCGGCCTGGCGCGGACATTGCGAACGCTGGTGCAGTTGCCGCTGGCGACGGCGGGGATGGTGGCGAGGTTGGGCCGATCGAAGCCGGCGGCGATCTTCAGCATGGGAGGGTACGCGGCCGGCCCGGTGGTGCTGGCGGCGGTGGTGCGGCGGATTCCGATGGTGCTGATGGAGCCAAATGCGGTGCCGGGGATGACCAACCGGTGGATCGGGCGGATGGCCCGGCGCGCGCTGGTCAACTTCGAGGAGACTGTCCGCTACTTTCCGCGGGGGAAGGCCGAGTTGACGGGCATTCCGGTGCGTCCCGAGTTCTTCGCGATCCGGCCGAAGCTGCGCGGGGAGCCGCTGGCGGTGCTCATCACGGGCGGGAGCCGCGGATCGCGCACCTTGAACAACGCCGCGCGCGAGAGTTGGCCGCTGTTCCGGAACGCGGGATTCCGTGTGCGGCTGGTACACCAGACCGGTCGCGAGGCCTACGCGGAGATCGCGCGCGATTTTGCGGCGAGCGGGATGGAGGGCCAGGTGGCGCCGTTCATCGAGGACATGCCGGCGGCGTTCGCGGAGGCGGACCTGGTGGTATCGCGGTCGGGCGCCGGCGCGGTGGCCGAAATCGCGGCGGCGGGCAAGGCGGCGATCCTGGTGCCGTTTCCCTTCGCGGCGGACGACCACCAGACGCGTAACGCCCAGGCGCTGGCCCGCGAGGGTGCGGCCCGCATGGTGGCGGACCGGGAGTTTGCGGGACAGAGGTTGTTCGACGAGGTCGGTGCGCTGGCCGGCGAGGCCGGCGCGATCGAAAGGACAGGCGAGGCGGCGCGGCAGTTCGCCCGGCCGGGAGCGGCCGCGCGCGCGGCGGACATTCTGGAGGAATTGGGAGGGCAGAATTGACCCGGGGATTCGGTCCCGAACCGCGACCGTCAGGGAGCGGTCATCCCGGGGTGCGTGGGACCGCTCGCTCACGCGCGCGGTTCGGAAACGAGGAGTGGTTCGACGATTTTGGTTGACAGGAGAGCCGGAAGCCGAAACAATAACATAAGGAAATGTTTTTCTGCCGCGGGTCGAGAAGGCGGTGGAGGCGGCGACGGAGCGGGTGGATTTTGCGCCCTCCGCGCGCCGTGTTGCGGCGGCTTCGGCGAGACAGGGTGAAGCTTTGACGAAGATGTTTCTTAAGCCCCAACACCTGCACTTTGTGGGCGTCGGGGGCATCGGCATGAGCGGCATCGCCGAAGTTCTGCTCGAACTCGGCTTCACCATCAGCGGTTCGGACGTCAAGCTCACCGCCACCACCGATCACCTGGCCAGCCTTGGCGCCAGGATCTACGAAGGGCACGCGGCCTCGAACATCGGCCTGGCGCGGGCGGTGGTGATCAGCTCGGCGGTGCGGGAGGACAACCCCGAGGTACTGGAAGCCCGGCGGCTCCAGATCCCGGTGATTCCTCGCGGCGAGATGCTGGCCGAGCTGATGCGGCTGAAGTTCGGCATCGCGGTGGCGGGGAGCCACGGCAAGACCACCACTACCTCCATGCTGGCCACCATCATGCACCACGCCGGGCAGGACCCGACGGTGGTGGTAGGCGGCAAGCTCAAGGCTTTCGGCGGAACCAACGCCCGGCTCGGCCAGAGCGAATTCCTGGTGGTGGAATCGGACGAGAGCGACGGCTCGTTCCTGAAGCTTTCGCCCATTTACGCCATCGTCACCAACATTGACCGCGAGCACCTGGACCATTACGCTTCGGTCGAAGAGATCCGCGCGGCGTTCACGGAATTCGTCAACAAGGTGCCGTTCTACGGCGCGGCGGTGCTGTGCCTGGACGATGAGAACGTGCAGCGCATTTTGCCCGATGTGAATCGGCGCACCATCACCTACGGCACGCGGGCGCAGGCGGATTTCCAGATCACGGAGTGTGTGGCGGGACATTTGGCGAGCACGTTCCGGTTGCGGGCGCCCGGCGAGGACCTGGGCGAGTTCCGGCTCCACGTGCCGGGCGCGCACAACGTGCTCAACGCGACCGCCGCGGCGGCCATGGCGCGCGAACTGGAGATCCCGGCCGATAAGGTGCGCGAGGCGCTGGCGGGTTTTGCCGGTCCCGACCGGCGCTTCCAGATCAAGGGCCAGGCGCGCGGCATCACGGTGGTGGACGACTACGGCCACCATCCCACCGAGATCCGGTCGACGTTGATGGCGGCGCGGCAGTGCGACTACCGCAAGATCCTGGTCATCTTCCAGCCGCACCGCTACACGCGCACGGCGTTTCTGATGGACGACTTCGCGCGCTGCTTCTACCAGGCCGATGCGGTCTTTCTGTTGGATATTTACGCCGCTTCCGAGAAGCCCATCGAGGGCGTCAGCGCCGAGGTTTTGGCCGACCGCATCCGCGCGTACGGCCACCGCTCGGTGGAGTATGTGGGAACCATCGACCGGGCGGTGGAGGCGGCGCTGGCGGTGGCCGGCCCAGGCGACCTGATCGTTACGCAGGGCGCAGGGAACGTCTGGCAGGCGGGCGAGCGCATTCTGGAGCGCTTGCAGGCGGGGTGTTGAGATGGCGCAGAGAAACGCAGCGCAGCTCGAGCTCGAAATGCCGGAGGAGCCGTCGATGGCTTCGCAGCCGCCGGCCCCGGCGCCGCGGCGCGTGCGCGCCAAAGCGGAAGGACGGCCCGGCTGGCGGGCCCGGTTCCGCCGCATCCTTATTTGGACCGGGGTGGGCGCGGGCGCGCTGGCCGCCATTGCCGGCGTGTATCAGATCGACCAGTTTCTGGCCAGCGATCCGCGTTTCATTCTGAGGGACCCGAATTTTCGCGTGACCGGACTCGAATACGCGCCGCGCGAGGAAGTAGCGCGCGTGTTCGCGCGCGATTTCGGCCGCAGCGTGTACCTGGCGCCGCTGGCCGAACGGCGGCGCGGCCTGATGGCGATCGACTGGGTCCGGGACGCAACGGTGTCGCGGCTGTGGCCGAACCGCCTGGCGGTCACCATCGTCGAACGCCGGCCGGTGGCGTTCGTGGTGCTGGGGCAAGAGACCGCGCTGGTCGACGCCGACGGCGTCATCCTGCGGGCGCCGGAGCGGGCCCGATTCAGTCTTCCGGTGCTGGCAGGCATCACGCGCCAACAGTCGCGCGATGTCCGGCGGGCGCGCGCGGGCCAGGCGGTGAGCCTGATGCGGCAGGTGCCGGGCTACGCCGGCCAGATCTCGGAGGTCGATGTGAGCGATCCGGACAACCTGGTGGTCGTCGAGCTCGTGCAGGGACGCGCCGTGCGGCTGCTGCTCGGCAATCGAAACTACCTTCAGCGCATGAACAATTTCATGGACCGCTACTCCGACATTAACCGGCGGCTGCCCAGCGCGCGCGTCTTCGACCTGCGCCTGGACGACCGCATCACGGCCCAGAACGGAGGCGCCGATGTCCGGTAAGCACGTCCTTGCGGCCGGAATGGACGCCGGTAGCGCCTCGTACGCGCTGCGCCATCCTGCTGCTCGAGAACGCCAGTGTCCGGCTGATCGGGCACGGCGAAGCCCCCTCGCAGGGCTGGAAGAAAAGCCGCATCACGGACCAGAACGAGGTGGCGGAGTCGATCCGCGCGGCGCTGACGCAGGCGGAGTCCGAGGCGCAGGTTCCGATCGGCTCGGCGGTGTTCGGGTTGGGCGGCGCGGGAATCGCCAGCTCGAACGCGCGCGGCGGCTACGAGATCGGCTTTGCGCGCCAGATCGACCAGAACGACATCAACCGGGTGGTGGATCGCGCTTCGCGGGTGCAGCTTCAGGAAGACGAGATGCTGCTGCACCTGTTCCCGCGGGATTTCGCCGTGGACGGGCGGCCCGGCTATCGCAACCCTCGGGGCATGATCGGCTCGCGCCTAGAAGTGTTCGTCCACCTGGTCACCTCTTCCGCGCACGAGCACCGCAGCCTGGTGGGCGCCGCCAACCAGGCGCACCTGCTGGTGGAAGAGACGGTCTTCGAGCCGGTGGCCGGCGCCTATGCGGCCATCATGCCGGACGGCCGCGAGGAAGGAATCGCGCTGATCGACATCGGAGCGCATTCGACCGACCTGGCGGTCTATTTCGGCGAGGTGCTCATCTATTGCTGCAGCCTGCCGGTGTGCGGCGGCCATTTCACCTCCGACGTGGCGCACGGCCTGCTGGTCACTACCGAGGACGCCGAGTGGATCAAGGAACAGCAGGGTTGCGCCATGCTGAGCCTGACCGGCGACAACAGTCTGATCGAAGTGCCGTCGGCCAGCGGCCGGGCCCCGCGGGAGACCCGGCGCCGCGACCTGAACATGATTCTGGAAGCGCGGGCGCTCGAGCTGTTCGAGTTACGTCCAGAAGGAGCTCGAACGGATCGGGATGGAGGAGGTCCTGGTGGGCGCCGTGCTCACCGGCGGCGGCGCCCGGCTGAGCGGCATGTGCGACATCGCGGACACGGTGCTGAGCTGCCAGGCGCGTATCGGGCTTCCGGTCGGCATCCTGGATTGGCCCAAGGAGATCGAAACGCCGGTCTGGAACACGGTGGCCGGACTGGCGATGTACTCGGCGCGGCTCAAGCTGCGGGCCGAGCTGGACCGGCGTAAAACCGGCATTTTTGGAAGCATTTTCCGGTAGCGGATTGCCGGCGAGGATTCTATGAACCTGAAATTCGAGATGGAAGACGAAGGCACCACGGCGGCGGCGCGGATCAAGGTGATCGGCGTGGGCGGCGGCGGGTCGAACGCCGTGGCGCACATGATGGCGAGCGGACTGGAAGGCGTCGAGTTCCATGTCATGAACACCGACATCCAGGCGTTGCGCGCTTCGCCGGTGCCGAACAAGCTGGCCATCGGCTGCAAGATCACGCAGGGGCGCGGCGCGGGGGCGGATCCGGAGATCGGCAAGCAGGCCGCGCTCGAAGATACCGAACGCATCGTCGGAGATCCTGCAGGGCGCGGATTTGGTGTTCGTCACCGCGGGCCTGGGCAGCGGCACGGGCACGGGCGCGGCGCCGGTAGTCTCGGGGTTCGCCAAGGAGATGAACGCGCTGACGGTGGCCATCGTCACCATGCCGTTCGCTTTCGAGGGAGAGCGGCGCATACGGCAAGCCGAGGCAGGACTGGCGGAGCTGGCCGGGAATGTGGATACGGTCATCACCATCCCGAACGAGCGGCTGCTGACGCTGGCGCCGCGCGGCACGAGCATTCTCGAGGCCTTCCGGATGGGGCACGATTTCCTCCGCCGGACGGTTCAGGACCTGGTGGAGATCGTCACCACGCCGGGCTTCATCAATCGCGATTTCTCGGACGTGCGCTCGACGCTGGTGGGGATGGGTTACGCCGTCCTCGGCACGGCGACCGCGCGAGGAGACAACGCCGTGATCGAGGCCGCGCGGCAGGCCATTACGTGCCCGCTGATCGACCAGGCCGGGATCCGGGGCGCGCGCAACGTGCTGTTGAACGTCACCGGTTCGACGCGCCTGGGGCTGCACGAGGTGAACGACGCGTGCCAGATGATCCGGCAGGCGGCCGGGCGCGCCGACGTGCAGGTCAACTTCGGCCTGGCCTTCAACGAGGCCATGGCGGATAGCGTGAAGGTGACCTTGATTGCCACCGGTTTCCCGGGGCGCGGTCAGCAACTCGAGGCGGTGGAGGAGCAGACGGAGGCCCAGTCGGCCTGGCTTTCGGAGGTCCAGCCGGAGGCCGCGGCGCCGGTTCCCGTTGCGGAGCCGGTCGCGGTCGAGACCAAGCCACCGAACGGCACGCCGGCGTTGCCGCCGGTCGAAGAACTGGACGATCTGGACAAGCCGGCGTACCTGCGGCAGCGGCGGATGCTGCACTAGGGCCATCGCATCCATCCCCCTCCAGCAAACGATGTATCATTGAGTGTTATTGCGCCGGAGGTGACAATGAAGGGTGTTGTGCTGGCTGGCGGAACGGGCACTCGTCTGCTTCCGCTCACAAAGATCACGAACAAGCATCTGCTGCCGATTTACGATCGGCCGATGGTGTATTACCCGATCCAGGCGCTTGTGAATGCAGGTATCCGCGACATCATGATTGTCACCGGGGGGAGAAACGCCGGCGACTTTCTCCGCCTGCTCGGCAACGGCAAGCAATTCGGGCTGGCGTATCTGAATTACGCCTATCAGGAGGGCGAAGGCGGCATTGCCGAGGCGCTGGCATTGGCCGAGCACTTCGCCGACGGCGACCGGATCTGCGTGATCCTGGGCGACAACATCATCGAGGGCTCGATCCGGGAGGCGGTGCAGGCGTTCGAGAGGCAGGCGGCGGGTGCGCGCATCCTGCTAAAACAGGTGCCCGACGCGGGACGCTTCGGCGTGGCGGAACTCCACGACAACCGCGTGGTGGGGATCGAAGAAAAGCCCAAACAGCCGAAATCGGACTACGCCGTTACCGGCATTTATCTGTACGACCAGTCGGTGTTCAGCAAGGTTCGGGTGCTGGTCCCTTCCGACCGCGGGGAGCTCGAAATCACCGACGTCAATAACGCATATATTCGGGAAGAATCGCTGGAATTTTCGTTTCTGGAAGGCTGGTGGACGGACGCCGGTACGTTCGACTCGCTGTTGCGGGCCGGCAACCTGGTGGCGCAGATGCGGCGACAGGCGGAGTCTCCCGCCCTGGCCGCCGAGGTTCCCCAGCGATGACCGGAGCCATCGCCGCGGCGGGTGGGATAGAGCTGGTTCTTCCCGGGTGTGAAAAGGGAATCGGGGCCCTGATTCAGGCGCCGGACTCGCCGCGCCTGATTGCGGGGGTGCGCATCGTGGCGCATCAGTTGTGGCCGGACGATCGCGGCTACTTCCTGGAAATCCTGCGCATCGGCCAGGGACTGGTGGCGGAGTTTTCTCCGGCCGAAACGCAGGTCTCGGCGGCTCTCGGCTATCCCGGAGCGATCAAAGCATTTCACTATCATCTGCGGCAGACGGACGTGTGGAGTCCGGCGCAGGGGATGTTCCAGGTAGCGCTGGTGGATCTGCGGCTTGGCTCGTCCACTTTCGGCACGCGGAACACGCTGTATGTGGGCGCTTTGAGGCCCTGGCAGATCCTGATCCCACCGGGTGTGGCTCACGGGTACAAGATTATCGGGCTGACGCCGGCCATGCTGGTTTACGCGACCAACCGTTTCTACGATCCGGCCGATGAAGGCCGCCTGGCGTTCGATCATCCGTCGATCAACTACGACTGGGAGACCCAGCACAAGTGAACATTAAATTCGGGACAGTATACTCATTCACCAATTTGGGTGTTGCCACCCACTTGACCGGGAAACTGGGGACTGAGCGTTCTCCCTTCGGCTTTACGGAGAAGCCATGAAGCTGCCAGTGACCGTCGGGGCCGGATTTCTCGGCTCGGTTTTGGGCGCTACCACCCAATCAGCTTCAAAATCGGTGAATGAGTATACTGTCCCCGATTTAATGTTTGGGGGGGCGCGATGAGGCTGCTCGTAACCGGCGGCGCGGGATTTATCGGCTCCGCGTTCGTCCGCCTGATGCTCTCGGGGGACCGCTCGATTTCTCTGGTCAACCTCGACAAGCTCAGCTATGCCGGGAACCTGGAGAACCTGGAACCGGTCGCCGCCGACCCGAGGTACCGCTTCGTGCGGGGCGATATCTGCGACTCCGCGCTGGTGAACTCGCTGCTCGACGAGTTTGCCCCCGACGCCATCGTCCACTTTGCCGCCGAGTCGCACGTGGACCGCAGCATTCTCGCGCCGCAGCCGGTCTTCGAGACCAACTTGCGGGGAACTTTCACGCTGCTCGAAGCCGCCCGCGCCCACAACCTCGCACGCTTTCTGCACGTCTCGACCGACGAAGTCTACGGCAGCCTGGCCGAGCCGCTGGTGGCGGACGAGGGCTTTCCCCTGCAGCCCAGCAGCCCGTACTCGGCATCGAAGGCCGGCTCCGATCTGCTCGCGCTTTCCTACTTCACCACGTATAAGCTGCCGGTGCTGGTGAGCCGCGCGTCCAACAACTACGGGCCTTATCAGTTCCCCGAGAAGCTCATCCCGCTCATGGTTCTGAACGCGCTGGACGGCCGCCGGCTGCCAGTCTACGGCGATGGCATGCAGATTCGCGACTGGCTGTTCGTCGAGGATCATTGCCGTGCGCTGGCCGCGCTGCTCGAGCACGGGCGCGAGGGAGAGATCTACAACATCGGCGGCAACCGCTCGCTGCCCAATCTCGAGGTGGTGAGGAAGATCCTGCGCGCCGCCGGGAAAGACGAGAGCCTGATCGATTCCGTCCGCGACCGGCCGGGGCACGATCGCCGCTATGCCCTTTCCAGCGAAAAGATTCTGCGGGAGACGGGATGGCAGCCGCAGGTAGGCTTCGAAGAGGGATTGAGCTACACCATCGCCTGGTATCGCGACCAGACGGGCTGGGTCGAGCGCGTCCGGTCGGGCGAGTACCAGAGCTATTACGACCGCAACTATCGCGACCGGGAGTTGGAGCTGAACCGGCTCGGCAAGAGCTAGCTTCCTGTGGCGCGCGCTTTAGCGTGCTGCGGCGAACTTCAGGGCTGAAGCCCGAAACCGCAGGCTGAAGCGTGCGCCGCTACCCATGCCAATGCAGGACACCAGACCATGAGGGTGGCGCTCGATGCCATGCCGCTCACGCTCGCGCGCGGCGGCCTCTGCCGCTACACCTCCGAATTGAGCATGGCCCTGGCCGCGGAGTTCCCCGAGGACGAATTCCTGCTGGCCTCGGATCGCGCATTTCCCATGCCGCCGTGCGCGTTCCCCAACCTGACCGCGGCGCCGGGGCCGTCGAACGTACTCGAGCGGAGATGGTGGAGCTGGGGACTCAACCGCATGCTCGGGCGGGAGCGCGTCGGCGTCTACCACGGCACCAATTTCGAGGTTCCCTACCGGCGCTTGCTGCCGAGCGTGCTGACGCTGCACGACCTCTCGCCGTGGAAGGGATACCCGTCGTCGCGGCGCGTGCGTTTCCGGACGCCGCTGCTGCTGCGACTCGGGATCGCCAGCATGGTGATCACACCGACCGAGGCGGTGCGGCGCGAGGCCATCGCGCGCTTCGGGCTTCCGCCCGAGCGGATCGCAGCCGTTCCCGAGGCCGCCTCGCCCGCCATCCAGCGTGTGGAGACACGCTCCGCCTCGCCCTATTTCCTGTACGTGGGAGCGGACGGGCCGCGGAAAAACGTCGAAGCGATCATTGGCGCCTGGCGCGAGGTGCGGAAGCACCACGCCGTGGACCTCGTGCTGGTGGGCGACTTTCCCGCGGCCTTGGGTGCGCGGGTGCTGGCTGGCGTGAACGATGCGCGCCTCGCTGAGCTGTATTCGGGCGCGCTCGCGCTCCTGTACCCGTCGCTGTATGAGGGTTTCGGCCTGCCGGTGCTTGAGGCGATGCAGTGCGGCGCGGCCGTCTTCACCTCGCGGGATCCGGCCATCGCTGAGGTGTGCGGCGAAGCCGCCTTGCGGATCGAGGCGCGCGACGCCGCGGCCTGGGCCGAAGCTCTGAAGGCGGCCTGCGAGCGTCCGGAATGGATCCAGGAACTGCGCGCGCGCTCGGTCGTCCGGGCGCGGGACTTCTCCTGGCGGGCCACGGCTCGCCGCACCCGGGAAGTCTACGAAGAAGCGAGGCGCCGCTTTGCCGCCTGATCGTTCCGCCCTCGTCCTGAGCCCCGAGGCACCCTATCCGGTGGCCGGGGGAGGCGCCATGCGCCTGGCCTCGATCCTGGAGTATCTCGGGCCGCGTTATGCGCTCGACGTGGTCGTGTTCCGCGAGCCGGGCGCTCCCGACCCGCGCGCGGCTCACGTCATCGACTTGCCAACCCACTCCAAGACCACCGCGGCGCGAGCGGCCCGCAACCTGCGCCGCCTGATCCTCGGGCGCCCTCCGCTCAACGACAGGTTCCAGGGATTCGGCGCCGAGCTTTCGCGCTGTCTCGGCCGCGAGAAGTACGATGTCGCCTTCATCGAGCACTTCTGGTGCGCGCCCTATGTCGAACAGATCGCACCGCGCGCTGCCCGCGTGATCCTGGATCTGTACGACGTGGAGTCCGCGCTTTACAGGAGCCTGGCGGATTCCGAGCCGTGGCCGAAATCGGCGGCGTTCGGCCGCTTCGCGCAAGCGGCGAGCCGGTTGGAGGTCCGTTGGATCCCTCGCTTCTCCTCTGTTCTGGTGGCTTCCAACGCGGATGCCGGCCGTGTGCGGCAGCTCGCGCCCCAAACCACGATCCACGTTTTTCCGAACGCGATCCCGGCAGTTGAGCAGCCCCGCGTTGCCGAGGAGAACGCGATCGTTTTCTCGGGCAATCTCGAGTACGAGCCGAACGTTTCGGCGGTGCGCTTTTTCCGCTCCAAGGTGTGGCCGCTCCTGAGGGAACAGTGGCCTGAGCTACGCTGGCGGCTGGTGGGCCGGAATCCGCACGCCGTGGCGAAGTACGTCCGCGGCGACGAGCGGATCGAGATCACCGGGCCGATCGCCGAGGCGGTGCCCGAACTGGCGAAGGCGCGCGTGGTGGTGGTGCCGCTGCTGGCGGGTAGCGGAACGCGCATCAAGATCCTGGAGGCTTGGGCATCCGGCCGCGCCGTGGTGTCCACCACGCTCGGCGCCGAAGGGCTGGGGGCGAGGGACGGTGAGCACCTGCTGCTCGGTGACACGCCGGAATCGTTCGCCTCGGCCGTTTCCAGCCTGCTGGCGGCACCCGAGGAACGGCTGCGTCTGGGCGCCGCCGGGCGGAGCCTTCTGGACCGTGAATTCACTTGGCCCCGGGCCTGGGAGGCCCTTGCGGCGTCCGGTATCTAGCACCGTGGCGCGGGCTTTAGCCTGCCGTGTCGGCACTCGTGCCGGCACCGGGGCGTCGAGATGAGTCTCGAGGCGGCAGGCACTCGTGCCCACTGCAGAGGGTTTTTAGCTCGGCGTTGCGGCCGCGCGAGGCCGGGTTCAGCAGAGACTCGTCGGTGCCGCAACGGTGAGCTAAGAACCGATTGAACTAAACCTTGCGGGAGTCTTTGAAGCTATGGGCGTTGAATCGTGACCAGGACCCGCTAGGTTAGCGCTTCTGGGACTCCAGTCCAGCGGCCGGCGTCCACGCCGGCCGCTGGGCAGCCGGACGTGGGCCTCCGGGCGCGGCTCTGCAGAGCCACCCCACTATCTGACGAACATGGTCATCTGCAGCCGCGCATCGGCCGAGGAACCACCCAACATGACGCGGACCCGCCCCGGCTCCACCTCGTAACGGCCCGCTTTTTCGTTCCACCAGCCCAGCGAGTCGGCCTTCAAGGGGATTCGCACAGTTTGTGTCTCGCCGGGTTTCAGGGTGATGCGCCGGAATCCCCGCAGTTCCTTGAGGGGCCGCTCCACCTTCGACCGCGGGTACTGCACGTAGAGCTGAACCACCTCATCCCCCGTCCGCGTCCCGGTGTTCCTCACCTCCGCGCTCACCATGACGCTGCCATGCATCGGCAGCGCCAGGGAACTCAGCCGCAGGTTCGTATACCCGAACGTCGTATAGCTCAGCCCGTAGCCGAACGGATACAGCGGCTCGCCCTTGAAGTACATATACGTGTGGCCGTGCCGGATGTCGTAGTCCATCATCGGCGGCAACTGTTCGAGCGACTTCGGCCAGGTCTGGTTGAGGCGGCCGCCCGGATTGTAGTCGCCAAACAGAACATCGGCCAGCGCGGTCCCCTGTTCCTGGGCCGCGTGCGTCATGTGGAGAATGGCCGGCACGTTTTGCTCGCTCCAGTCGATGGCATAGGGGAAGCTCGAAATCAGCACCACCACGGTCTTCGGATTGGCCGCGTACACCTGCTTGACCAGTTCCTCCTGGGACAGGCTCAGGGACTCCCGGTCGCGCCCCTCCCGGCCCTCGCCGAGGTCCTTGCAGGGCTTGCTCGACACGTCCCCGTTGAACATCTTCGCCAGGTCGGTGTCCCCGCAGGTGGGATGGTTGCCCACCACCACCACCGCCACGTCGGATGCCTTCGCCGCCTTCACCGCCGCGCCGTCGTCGTTGCTGGCGGCGTAGTTCACCGCCACCGCGGAGCCCACCTTGGCCTTGATGCCCTGGAGCGGCGTCACGGCGTAGGGATACTGGCCTCCATACAAATCGATCAGCACCTCGTCCGCGTGCGGGCCGATCACGGCCATCGATTTGATGCCGCCCTTATCGAGCGGCAGGAATCCGTTCGCGTTCTTCAGCAGCACGACCGATTCGCGCGCGATCTCCCGGGCCACCGTCTTGTGCTTCTCGGTGGTCCACGGCTCCGCCTCCCCGGCGCGCCCGATGGCGGCATAGGGGACCATCGAGGGCGGGTCCAGCAAGCCCAGGCGGATGACGATCCGGAACTTGCCGCGCAGCACCGCGTCCAGGTCCGCTTCCGCGATCAGCTTGTCCGCGATCGCCTGCTTCACCTGCTTCGGAACGCTGACCAGGAACGCGAGGATCTGGTTGATGCCGCCGTCCTTGATGGCCGCCACCGTCGCCTCGACCTGGGTCTTGAAGTACTTGTGCTGCGTGACCATCAACTGCACCGCCAGGGCATCGGAAGAAATGATGCCGTCGGCGCCCCATTCCTTCATCGCCAGGCTCTTCAAGATCGGATTCACCGTCATCGGCACGTGGTTCCACGCGTTGTAAGAGGCCATGAACGATTTCGCGCCGCCCTCCACGAATCCCATGCGGAACGGCACCGAGTAGTATTCGCGCAACAGCCGTTCATCGAAGTCGGACGACGATCCCCCGCGCGTCGTCTCGTTGCTGTTGGCGAGGAAGTGCTTGAGCAGGGAAGCGGCCTGGTAGTATTTCGGGTCGTCGCCCTGCATGCCTTTGATGAAGGCCACCGACATCGTCCCCGTGAAGAACGGATCCTCGCCGTAGCTCTCGTTGTCCCTCCCCCAGCGCGGGTCGCGGGCCAGGTCCGCGTTCGGCCCCCAAACCACCAGCGTCCGCTCTTTGTACTTATCGCTCTGGGTGATGTAGCGGGCTTCGTAGCCCTGCACCGCGCCGGCGCGGCGGATCAGCTCGGGATCCCAGGTTTCCGCCATGCCGATGACCTCGGCGAAACTGGTCGTGGGGATCTTCTTCTGGCCGAAAGTGCCTTTGCGAACCAAGCCGTGCAGCCCTTCCGAGAACCCGGCGCTGGGAATGCCGAGCCGCGGCACGCCCGAGTTCGTTTCGAGGCAGGCGAGTTTCTCATCCAGCGTCATCAGCGACAGGATGTTGTCGACGCGCTGCTCGATCGCGAGCTTGGGATCCTGAAACGGGTATTGGCTCTGTGCGCCAAGACCCGCGACGGCCACTGCAGCCACGGTCAAGTACTTCGCCAGCGCTCTGGCCAGGCCCGCTCCCTTACGGTCGCGGTTCGGTGCTAGCGGCCCCAGCACGGCACCAGGCCTCGGCACCGAACCGCGCGCGTAAGCAAGCGGACCCGTTCGAAGGCTTCGTCTCATCTCTCTCTCCTATTCACTCCACCGGCAGCAGGAATCCGCGCTCGATCAACTCGCGCATCAGGGCCAGGCAGTTGGGCGTGATACGCCGCACGTCCTCTCCCAGCGCCTGTGCGGTCTTCTCCAGAACTTCGCCGAGCGTGCGCCGGCCGTCGCACAGCGCCACCATGCCCGCCAGGCGCAAATCGATCCCCGATTCGTACCGCAGCCCCTGCGCCAGGCGGATCTTGGCCGAACCGATCCGCCACGCGGCATCGTCCCACTCGGAGACGTAGTCGAGCCGCACGCTCTGGGCCACGCGCAACTTCGCCCCGAGCAGTGCCGCATCGTCCGGCGCCGCCTCCAGAAAATCGCGAAGGGCAAACCCGCGCAGAACAAACTCACCGAACGCTCCGGACCTGTTGGTGGGCCCGTCCTCGATCCGCAGCCAGTTCCGGCGGCCGCCGGCTTTCCGGATCGCGATCAGTCCCGTGCTGACCGCCTCGAGTCCCAGGCCCGCGTAATAGGCGAGCCATTCGTCGTAAATCCGCGCGGATTCCTCCTCGCCGGCTTCCTCGGTATCGCGGATCCAAACCTGCGCGTAGTTGGCCGCATCGTGAGTATCGGTGCGCATCACCCAGGCGTCGCAGCCGGTGCCTTCGAACCACTCCGCCAGGCGCTCCTTCCAGTCCTGGCCCGCGATGTGCGCCCAGTCGCAGACGATCTGGCAGAATCCGCCCTCGTTCAGGCAGGCTGCGCCATTCCGGATCAGGCCGCGCGCGAAGCCGTCCAGGGGCACGCCGCTGTCGCGATAGGCGAACCGGCGCGAGGGGGTCAGGGCAAACGGCGGGTTCGAGACGACAAGGTCGAAGGTGCGTCCGCCGACCGGTTCGAAGGTGTCCCCTTCCAGGAACTCGACCTTCTCCCCGCATCCGTTGAAGGCGGCGTTGAATCGGGCGAAGCCGATGGCGCGGGCGCTCGAATCCGTGGCCCACACGCGGTCGCTGTGCCCCGCCGCCAGGAATGCCTGCACCCCGCTCCCGGTGCCCAGGTCGAGCGCTGAACGCACCGCGCGCCGCACCGTGAAATCGGCCAGCGCCACGGTGCTGGCGGTCATGCCCATCACCTGATCCAGTCGCGCCTGCGCCTCCGGCGTTTCCAGGTGATCCGAGGCCAGCAACAGCTTGCGGAACGCCATCATGCGTACCAGGCCGCGGACTTGGTTCCCTTCGATCGCGATCAGTCCCGCGCTCGCCCATTCCTCGGCCGGGATGGGGGCCAGCGCTCGTCTCGCAGCCTCGAGATCCTCGGGCAGGCCCAGAAGGAACAGCCGCATGAGAGCGTCGAGCGGGCGGCCGCGGCGCGTCCGGTGCCGGAAGTAGGCGCGGTCGCGTCCCAGGCGCCCGGGAAGCTGAACCGGGCCGAGCGTCTCCACCAGTCCCGCCTCGTCGTACCCCGCCCGCGCGAACACCTCGCGGAAACGCTCCGCACCCTCGGCCATCGGCCCCTGCGACGTTGGCATGCCTTGGCAATCATACAACGCTTGACGGGTGGGGCGGGCCCGCCCGTGATTTCTCAGTGCCGCCCAGCGGGCAAAGGCTGGCCCAACTCGGACGTCAAGTTACAAGCTCAGGTCACCCGCACCGCAGGCCCCGAGACCGGCACCGGTGCGGCGACTTTCGAGCCTGCGGCTTACGACGGAGCAAGATGGATCCTTGGGCTCATGTTGGGCCCGTGTGCCGAAATCCGCAACGGTACCGCAGGTGTCTGGACCGCTGTGGAAGCGCAGAACCACCCCGTCGCCTTGCATGATGCCAGGGCCGCTGCAGCTTGGTTCGCGGTTCTCGAGCCACCCGCCGGGATTGAACCGGCGACCCGCTGATTACGAAGAACAGGTCCCGGTTCTGATCGCTCCATTCACTCCTTGCCGCTGTGTCTGATATGAACAACCTGGGCAGCCGCTCTAGCTCAGACAGAAACCCCATCCGCGCTCAGCCAATCGAAACTCGACCGCGATCACATCACTGTTCAACTGCGAGGCACCAGAGGAGGGGGAGAGCGTTTTCCGTCGCTTCTTCGCGCGACATCGGATCTATATTGGACGGATGCTGACCTCATTTCACCTCTATTACATTCTTTAGGCCGTAGTAGAACATATTTTGAGGTATTACTGTCATTTTCTCTTGACAGGTGGGTTCAGGCGCGTTACGCTTTGCATAGCTGACATGTCACCGACGACGGCCGGCAAAATGACTCGGCTATTGCTTGGCTGTGCGGCTTTCGCCGAGAAAGTGCGTCCTCCCATGAAAAGCAAACAGGTCCTCCCGATAATCAGCCTTGTCATCGCGACGACGGTCGCGATGCATGCCCAGCAGTGCAGTTGGGAAACGTGCTGTGACAACTGTTGCGGTAACTTCTGCCCAGACAACTGGTGCGACATCGGCTACGTCCCGACCTGCCATTACGAGTTCGGCACTTACTGGCTGACGTGCGACGGCACCCCGATCGTACTGGACGTGTCCGACCGGGGCTTTCACCTAACAAGCCTTGCCAACGGCGTTAAGTTCAGGACCTCACCCAGTGGACCACTGCGACAGATGAGCTGGACAGATCCACGCTGGGGCAATGGCTGGCTCGCACTAGACCGCGATGGCGATGGCGCTATCGATAATCTGACGGAGCTGTTCGGGAGTATGACACCCCAACCGCCCGGCCCCAATCCCAATGGCTACTTGGCGCTCCGCCTCTTTGACCGTCCGGAGAACGGGGGCAATGGAAATGGCTTTATCGACCGGGGTGATTCCGTGTACGATCGCTTGACAGTTTGGATCGACAGCAACCAGAACGGTGTCAGCGAACCGAGGGAGCTACACTCGCTGCGAGAGTTGGGAATCGTGCGGATTGGCCTAGACTACAGGGAATCACGACGGGTGGATGTCTACGGCAACCGTTTTGCTTATCGGGCACCGATCTGGGATACAGATGAGCGTCGACACGAGATGTGCTACGACGTCGTTCTGCAAATGGAGGCCAGTCGCTCACCTGGGAGTGCTGCGAGGTCCTCTTCCAAATAGACACCAGTGGATCGAGGTGGACCAAATCCGAAACAGGGCCCACCACAAAGAGTCGCACGTCGAAATGAGAAGCTGCGAGTAGCCGCGGGTGCCACGCGTCCGAGCATAACAGGAGAGTCATTCATGAACGCTATCAGTGCTTTCAATGAAATGAGCAGAAGCCGTTGGGCTCGGCCAGTTGGCCGGTCCCTGATAGTGGCTGTCCTCGCTGTCACCGTGATGCTTTCCGTGGGTTTTGGAGGCTCATACACCGACTGCAAAACACAGTACATCAAGAGATGCAGTATTGACATTGCGGGCTGTCTGGCGTGCGCAAGTCAAGTCTACTACGACTGTGTTAATGCCTGTCAGCAGGGATACGAGACCAAAGTGAGCCAGCTGAATACCGAACTGCAGGCCTGCAGGGCGACGTGGGAGTCGGGGATTGGCTCAGAGTGGCGGGCTTGCTATTTTGACGATTACAAGGAGAACGGTCAGACATGCGAGCAAATACAGGATCCGACACAACGGCAGGCGTGTTACGGTAGAGCCCAAAGCTTCTGTGATGCCAAGGCCAACACAATGAAATGGAATCCGAACGAATTTGGAACCTGTCCTGAAACTTACAATGCTAGGGTCGAAGCAGCGCAGTACACGAGGCAAGGTTGCGAAAATGTGTGTCTGAACAACTACGATAGCGACAGCGGATACCAATTATGTTACCAAGCTCCTTAGGCGAGGCCGTAAAAGCACATCGGGACAGCGAACTGGCCGAGGTCTTGCCCTGGACATTCTGGTCCCCGGCTTCGGCGACGGCGCGGGCAAACTCATGACGGGCGACAAGTGGCTTGAGCGAGCTGCAAACGTGAGCATCCTCGCGTGTTCGATGGTGTTAAGCCCAATACTCACTTCGAAGCAGTCCGGTAGTGATCACGGGGAGCATGGTGGGCAGGCGCGACGCGTGGACCGATGCTCCGCCTTAATAGCTCAGGCCAGACCATTAGTCGACCATTGTGGGCCGGTCGCCTTTCTATCGCTAGTATGCGCGTTCTGCAAGAAGAGCGTCGGGTTCTATCAGGCGTCGGCCACACGTGTGACGGCGGCTGATAGATCGCTCCTTGTCGCGGTTCGCGACAGTGACACATCTGGAGGCGCGGCGCGTGTGAGGGAGACGCAACCGGCAGGGGCTGTCGCCATCAGCGAGAGGACGCTCGCGCTGCTAGATCTGCGGGCGCCGCCAACGTTCGTGGCATACAGCGCCGCTGGTAGGGGGATGGGTGTCTGGGTTGGGTCACTTAGATCACAGCACGAGGCTGAGGTCGAATTCTGGGTTGTGGTTTGCCCATCGATGCGGCTTGCCGCACATGATCAGCTCCGAAAGTGCGCCGCTCCGGTGGATATGTGTTCTAAGGGTTTCTGTGATCAGACCGGCGCAGAGGCTCGCCGGTTCCGAGGTATCTCATGAGAGACTCGGCGCCGGCGTAGGTCCTGCGCCACTCGAACTGAAAGGAGTCAATATGAAAGTCTCCATCGCACGGCTTGCCATCCTGCTCGTTGGAGTCACACTAGACGGCATTGCGCAGCAGCAAACTCAATTCGCAGGGGATGGAACCGTCACAATCAGCAGGCCCCAGTTCGCCGTAAAGCGCGCACAGAACAATTCCTACTGCGCGGATGAAGTCGCCAACAGGGTGTGGATCAGCCCGAGTGGCGTCCGAAAGGATGAGCCCATCTCAGTGCGGAAGATATGCCGAGATTCGTCTGGGCGCGTACGAATCGAAACCCCGGTACCGATTCCAGCGGCGCGCCTGGCGCAACCTGACGCGCATCCTCCCGTGCTAATTCAGATCACTGATCCTGTGGCAGGCTATGAATATGCGCTCGATACGGTGAGCGGCGTGGCTCATCGTTGGAAGGTCGACGTGCGGGAAAGTCCACCGGCCGTGCCACGCAGCGATCCGCCGGGTTTCCTTCGTGTTCCGCTGGCGGAACACGACGCTCTCGTCCCAATTGGACCTGGCACGGCATCCGTTGATCTGAACACGCCTCGGCATCCTCTTCCCAGGGAAAAGGCAGCTTTTGAAGCGCTCGGTCGCCAGGAGGTCGGCGGCGTTTTGGTCGAGGGCGTCAGGTGGACGACCCGTGTGGCGGGTGACGGCAACGGGGGAGAAGCGTTCATGACTACAGAGATCTGGACCGACCCGACCCTGAGACTTGCGGTGATAACAAAGCTGACCACTCCTACAAACGAGACGACCAAGAGGCTTGAGAACCTGACCCGAGTTGAACCAGCCCCAGGCTTGTTTGTCATACCCTCGGGTTACAGCCTTCGCGACGAGGACGGCGCCGTAATCTTAGCGTATCCGGTTCGAGGGAACTAGCCGACTGGACTGTGTCCCAAGAACTTCGCACACCTGGGGAGCGCGGGTCCCGGCGTAGCGACGGGGAGGGCGCTGGAGCGGCCGGACGGGGGCTGGGCAGATTCGCAGAGGCGTTTGGAGGCCGAACAGGGCGGAGATCGGCAGGGTTGAGAGCCAATGCAGTGCCAGCCGACGTCAGCAGGCATAGGTGGGCCATCGGAGCGGAGCCGGTGACCGCAGCCTGGAGGAGAACAGTCTATTCAGGAGCCGCCGGCGGCCGGCGCGCGAGCCGGCGGCTGAAGCTGCCACAAAGAACGATACAGTTGCCGGCCGATCTCCCGAAGCGTGGGGTGGTAGAGCCGGAAGATCTTCGAATGCAGCAGAGCGAAGGCCGAGCTCAGAGCGAAGGCCAGGCACAGGATCAAGGTGACCGCGGCCAAGCCTCGATTGGGTACCGGCTGGAGCGGCCCTTCTTCCGCAGGTCGTTTGGGGCGATGCCGGCAGGCGTGCAGGAAGCCATGCTTGAAGGCCCAGTTTTGAGTCAGGTCGTTCCAGCCGTTGTTCTCGTTCTTCCAACGCATGTGCCCGCAACGCCAGACCTATTGGGCGGGGAAAGTGCGAGTGTCCAGAGTGGTGATCCAGATCCAATGGTGGGTAGTGGTCTCCGCGGCGCGCTGGCCTTTGCGGTAGTGGAACTGAGTCAACTGTTCCTGGGACTGGAGGACGCGCACGGGCTGGCGGTAGTCCTGGCTGAAGGGAAGACCGTCGGTGTCCCAGATCTGGGTTTCCAGTGTGCCCGTGCCGCGCGGCTCGGTGAACTGCACATCGGGCGGACGGGCCTGAAACAGACGCGTCGCGCTCTGGTACAAATCCCGCGCCTCTTGTTTGAGCGTGATCACCAGGTCCCAGCCGAACCGCGCGGCCAGCCGCAGAACGGGCGCCTGGGCGTAGAGGGAGTCCAGCAGGAGAATGTCGAAGAAGGGGCTGCCGTAGAGTTCCGGCAGCCGGCTGAGCAGACGCAGGGCGGCGGTGTCCTCGCCTTCTCCGGGCTGCAGCCACTCGATGGCCAGCAGCGGCTTGACCGCACTGCTGACAATCTGGCAGCCCACGGCGCGATGGTAATACTGAATCCGCTCCACAGGCTGGCCGCACTCGTCCAGGGCGGAGACGCGGCGCTGGAGGCAGGAGTCGCAGCAGCGGCTGTAACTGGAGAGCACCTCGATGCCATCCAGCGCGGCCACGATGCGGCCCTGCACCCGGCCCTCATCGAACGCTTTGTTGCGCTTCAGTTGGCGGTTGACCTGGACCAGCATCTGCTGGAGGGAATCGAGGTCGAAGCCGCACAGGCTGTAGCGCAGCACATCGTCGCCAAACCCGCGCGGGGCTTCGATCCAGCGCTGGAAGGCGGGCTGGGCCAGATCCGCCTCCAGTTGCAGGAAGCTGGGCAAGCGAAAGACGAAGGAATGGAACACGGACAGGAAGACCGACTGGGGCGAGATCTCCGGGTCCTGGCGGGCGTCGCGCAGCTGCTGGGCCTGGTCGCGAAACTGGAAGACCTTATTTAAATAGCGGGTGAAGGAGGGGAGATCGTGGCCGGGATATCTTGCATCTCTATAACTGCAAGCTGCATGAGCCACCTCAACGCTCCCGTTTCTCTCCCGCTGTTACCTCTTCTGGGCTGGCTTGTGTTTCCGCGCCCGGCTCAGCAGCTCGCGGTTGATCTCCGAGATGCCTTCTAGATGCTCCCGCACCCGGTGGTAGTTCTCGATCCAGAGCCGAACCTGATCCAGTTGCTCGGCGGGGACCAGCCCGCCTTTGGTCCGCCCCGGCCCCAGCGTGACGGTCAGGTACCACATCGGACCATGCCTCTCTCCGCGAGCGCACTTGCAGGCGGGGTTTCCACAGGTCACATAGCGCTCGACCAGCGATCCACGCAGGGTTTCTCCGACCGGGGGCAGCAGTTTCACCAACCCCTGGCGCCGCCGCTGCAAGGCGAGCGCGGAGAGTCTGCCTAGATCCCTACTTGCCTTCATCTGAGTGCAAGTATACGCCAAAATCAAGCCTCTGAAACAAATCCGAATCTCCCTGTTTGCGAATCTCCCCCTACCTCATTGATCTGACGGCAAATAGAGTTGCCGTGCGAAATCCATGGACTGTGTCCCGCTGACCGTGCTGCGGTACTAATCGTTTTCGGTCGCCTGCCAAACGGAAAGGCCTACCGATAATCCCCGCGGCTACGAAGAGAGTGGAGTGGACCTATACTTGTGGAAGAGAGGAGGCGCGGTTATTGCCACATGAATCGGGGCACTGTATTTATTGTCACCGTCGGCCTTTGCGCCGCGGTCTGCGAGCTGACGGCCCAGGCGCCTCTCAAGAGCGATGGTGTACCGCCTCACGGTGCATTGCGTCTTGGCGACCGCGGCCAGATGGACTGGAGGGAACAGTTGGCGATCGCCACTTCTACTGACGGCATAGCGTTTGTGAGAACTGGTAACGTAGTCTCGGATCGCGCCAAGTCGCCAAGCGTGGTCGTGAGAGCCGATGCATTGTATCTGTACTACCTCGGCGCTATGCGCGGGTCCACCGGTAGACCGGCCGTCGCGATTTCTCGGGATCGCGGAGCAACCTGGATCTTTAGGCACGTCACGATCAGCGAGGACGGAGGAGTGCTCCGCCCGACGACGCTGTACGCTCTTGCGCTCAGGGACGGTGGGTTCCGACTGTATTTCTGCGTTGGAGAACAACGCCGTATATTCTATGCGGACGGTACCGACGGGGTTCACTTCTCGCGGGGAGACGCAGATGGCATCGATTCGACCCGCCACGGATCTCCGATCACGGGCGTACTTTTGACCACGATAGGTGAGGCGTGGCACATCTTCGTCCGAGAGGGAAACTACGACTGTTTTGGAACTGTCCTCCATAGCCTCTCGGGGGATGCCAGCCACTTTGCCTTCACATCGAGGTCGCGAGTGGAGTTTGATGGTGGACCTGATCCGTGCCATCCGACCAGCGCTGTTCGACTTCCCGATGGCCGCACGCGCTTCTATGGTTCTCCGAACGGCGCTCCTGGAGGTATTCGATCCTTCGTGACCCGAGACGGCGCGACGTTCGAACCGGAACCCGGGAGCCGGCTGGTTCTGGATGAATCGCGAGCGTTTGAGAAAGAGTTCGTGAAAGATGCTGCTGTTGCTCAACTGGGGGACGGTACGTACATTATGGTCTATGTAACCGGGATTCCCTAAAGACCGTTTCCGGTCCTGGCATGGAACTCCTGATTTGAACCAGGTTGCAGGTCATCGCCGCCGAACCGTCAGGAGAAGGTCGCCTTTGTTCTCTTCCCGCTCATCAGTTCGACCGCCGTGTTCTCTCAGCGTTCGCCGTTCATCCAGGCGACTTGCTGGATGGTCGCCTTAACCGCACTGCTGCTTGTTTGGCTCGTGCGGGCTCTGCGCTCAATAGGGGCTGGCGGTTCTAGCGGTCGGCCGGCGGCTCGACAACGTAGCGCCAGTGATCGTGACTGAGCGCTTGGTCGAAGAGTACCACTTCGAACTGCTGGTATCACGCCGCCGCGAACTAATATTGGCCCCACGGCTCGACTGGCCTGCCGAGGGTCCTGATCCGAAAGAGACCCCAGGGCATCGCAAGCGCCCGGGCGGCGTTCGTTTTGTGGGGCATCGTAGCCCACCTTATCAGGCTGCTCTGAAGGCCTCGCCGACTGGCATCGACTCGCGAGGTCCGAGGTTTACCGGTGTGCAGAAAACACAGCCGAGGTCCATGGCCCTCACCTACCACTCCGCGTAAGCCGTCCCGTCCGGCGCCTTGTCCATGCTCTTGGTGTACACGTCGAACACGTTCTGCCCGCCCCAGCCCGTCGAGTCCGGATCGTCGCGCGTGCTCCGCAGCCCCCACTCGAACGAGTTCGTCATCGGGTCTTTCGGAATGCGCCGCAGGAACCGCAGCTTCTTGTCCGGGCTGCCGTTCGGCCGCACCCCCTCCACCAGTTGCCGCAGGCTCTCCGGATACCCGTCGCTGTCAATCTTCCCCGCCGGAAGCAGGTTGGCGCTGGTGGCGTCTTTGTACTTATCGATGGCCTTGCGGATGTCGGCCAGCGCCCAGCGCAGCTCCTTCTCCCGCTCCCGCCTCACCTTGAAGCGCGCCAGCGGAACCGCCATGGTCGTCAGCAGCATCAGGATCGTGAACGCCACAATCAGCTCGATCAGCGTCAATCCCCGCTGCCCCCGCCGCCCGCCCGAAGCAACCTTTTTCATTCACCTCGATTGTATTACTGGATTTGCCCGCGTTTCAAACGCTTGCGAATTCCGACGCCTTGACAACGATCCGCCCCGAGTTACTCTCGTGCCGGTGACATCATGCTCCCGTACTCACGAAAACCAGGCGGCCGCGTTCATCACATTTCATCGTTTTCGTCATCGAATTGCGCGGCCGGCACGGCGGACAGCAAGAAAAACAAAAAAGTGACGAAGAACCCAGTCCCACAAACGGACACCCGCTGGGACCACCTGCCGCACCCCCGCCGCATCCCACGCGCTCCCGGCCTACTCCTCCCGCAGCGCCACCATCGGGTCCACCCGCATAGCCCGGCGCGCGGGCAGGTAACTCGCCGCTCCCGCGGTCGCCAGCAGCACCAGCGCCGCTACGGCGTATGTGGCCGGGTCCGTCGGCTTCACGCCGAACACCACGCTCACCAGCAGGCTCGATGCCGCCACCGCTCCCGCCGCGCCCACCACCAGGCCGATCGCCGTCAGCCGCAGGCCGTGCCCAATCAGCCGGCGCAGAATGTCCGCGGGCGCCGCGCCCACCGCCATGCGCAATCCGATCTCGGGGATCTGCTGGCCTACCTGGTGCGCCAGCACGCCGTACAGCCCGATCGCCGCCAGCAGCAGCGCCAGGCCGGCGAAAACCGTCAGCAGCGTGGTCTGAACGCGCCGCTGGAACACCTCCTGGTCCAGGATCTCCTCCATGCTGGCCATGTCCGTAATGGGCTGGTTCGGATCGACAGACCAGATGGCCTGCCGCACCGCCGGCGCCAGGCTGCCGGGCTCGCCCTGCGTGTGGATGGCCAGCGAGCTCGACGGAAACTGCGCCTGCAACGCGGAGATGTAGAACTCCGGCGCGGGCGGAACATCCAGCCCGGCTTGGTGGATGTCGCCCACCACGCCCACCACCGGAACCTGGAACTCGGTTGCGAATATAACCTTGCGGCCGATCGGATCCCGGTTCGGCCACATCATTTGCGCCAGCGACTCGTTGATCAGCACCACCAGCGGCGCGCCCTCGGCGTCGCGCTCGTCGATATCGCGCCCGCGGCGCACCGGAATGCCCATCGTGCGCAGGTATCCCGGACCCGCCACGCGGGCTCTGCACTGGAACCGTTCCTTCGGATCGCGTCCCTCCGCGCCGACGCCGCTGATATCGCCCTTCACCATAAGCGGTATGTGGTTGGTGAAACCCGCCGAGACCACCCCGGGAACCGCGCTGACCCGCCGCAGCACCTCGTTCTGGTAGGCCACCACCTGCGCGAACGCCCGGCGAGCTTCCGAAGGCGGCATGCGCAGCGTAAGGACGTTTTTGGTCCGGCAGCCCATATCGACGCCGCGCACGCGCGCCAGAGTCTGGATCAAGAGTCCGGCGCCGATCAGCAGGACGAATGCCAGCGCCACCTCGGACGAGATCAGCCACGCCCGCACGCGCCGCGATCCCGAGGACGCCGCCAAAGTCCGCGCGCTCTGCTTGAGCGAGTGGCTCAGGTCCAGGCGCCGCACCTGCACCAGAGGGATGAGGCCGAAGACCACCGTGGTTGCCAGAGCGATCGCGAGCGTGAATGCAAGCACGCGCCAATCCACCGCCAGCTCCTTGAACCCCGACATATCGCCCGGCGCCACGTGCGCCAGAAACTCGAACGTCGTGCTGGCCAGCAGTAGCCCCGCCGCGCTCCCGGCGGCCGCGAGCAACAGGCTCTCCGACAGGAACTGCCGGATCAGGGGCCACGCTCCCGCGCCCAGCGCCGCGCGGACGGCCACCTCTTTGCTCCGCGCCGCGGCCCGCGACAGCAGCAGGTTGGCCAGGTTCGAGCAGGCGATCAGCAGGACGAAGGCCACCGTGCCCAGCAGGATCGTCAGCACCGGCCGGCTGGGGCTCACGAAATGGTCGCGCAGCGGCGCGACAAAGGCGCCTACTTTTTCGTTCGTATCGGGATACTCGCGGGCCAGGCTCTTTCCGATCGCGTCCATCTCCGCGTTCGCCCGTGCCCTCGAAACGCCGGGGCGCAGGCGCGCGATGACCATCAGATTGTGGCGTCCACGGTCCGCCCATTCGCGCGGCGTGTACGCGCTGCCGAACGGCGTCCAGACTTCGCCTGGTTTGCCGCTGTATTCGGTGGGCGGTTCGGTGTGAGCCGCCAGCACCCCGATGATGGTGTGCTTTTCCTCTCCCAGGCTGACGATTCTGCCTACGATGTTCGGATCGCCGCCGAAGCGGTGGCGCCAGCAGTTCTCGCTGACGATCGCGACTTTGGGCGCTCCGGGGCGGTCCTCGTCATCCCGAAAGATCCGGCCCAGCATCGGGCGGACGCGCAAAGCCCGGAACAGGCTGGCGGTGGCCAGGCTGCCATCCAGCACCTCCGGCGTCCCCTCTCCGATCAGCCGGTAGGAGCGCTCTTCGAGCGTGCCCATCTCCTCGAACGAGCGGCTGCGGGCTCTCCAGTCCACGTAGTTTGCCGGCGCCACGGGGCTGTCCTGAATGCCGAAAAAGGGCGCACTCTCCCACACCAGGACCAGACTCTCGGGCTGGGGATAGGGCAGCGGCCGCAGAAGGACCGCGTTGATCAGGCTGAAAACCGCCGTGTTGGCGCCCACGCCGAGTGCCAGCGTCAGAACGGCTATCGCCGTGAAGCCCGGCGCCTTCCTCAAAGAACGGAAGGCGTAGCGAAGATCGGACAGGTAGTTGGCCATGGTTTTCAGATATACGGGTCTTGCAATAAGGCTGCCAAAGCCCCAACTTCCCTGGAAACAGGAGGATGGCGCGGCGCAGCCCTGCCCTGGGGTGTCCGGAAACGGGACAGCCTGCCCGCCTGCGGGCAGTTCTCGTGGCGCAGGCACTCCTGCCTGCCGCCTCGACATTCGTGTCGAGGCCGGCTTTCCCGTCGAGAAGAGTCTCGACGCTGCAGACTAAGAGTCTGCGCCACGGTAAAAGCTCGCGGAGACCTCGTGCTTTGACGCCCATGCCCCCTGCCCGCGGGACGCCCGGCGGCCAGTCCGGCCTCATGCCGGGGTCGGCCCGCCGGAGCGCTGGCTGGCATATAGTATAGAGAGACCCGTCGAGGGTTCGGGTCACTCTACTTATAGTGTCCTCATAGGTTCAGGACAAGAAGACGGAGACAACCAGAATGTGGAATAAGCGCAAGGATGAAGACGTACGGCAGCCTGCAGCGCCCGCTCCGCTCCCCGCGGATATCACCAGAGAGCCCGCCCCGGTCGCAGCCTCCCCGGCCAAGCCGCCGGCCGCCACGGAGGCGGTCCGCGGCGTGGCGGCTATCGGAAAGTCCGTAATCATCAAGGGTCAGATCCTGGCCCGTGAAGACCTGTATCTCGATGGCGAGATGGAAGGAACCGTTGAGGTCCCGGAGCATCGGTTGACCATCGGACCGCACGCCAAGCTGCAGGCCAGTATTCGCGCGCGCGAAGTCGTCGTTCTCGGTAGCGTGAACGGAAACGTCGAGGCGATCGAGAAGATGGACATTCGCAAGGACGCTCGCCTCATCGGCGACATCAAGACCGGCGGCATCGTGATCGAGGACGGTGCGTTCTTCAAGGGCAGCATCGACATCGTCCGGCCCGAGCCGGCCAAACAGCCGAGACAGCAGCAACAGCCGCAGGCCCAGGCGGTGCCCGCGGCAGCCGCGCCCGCCGCGGCCGGCGACAAGCGCTGAGGTTCGAGGAGCTTTTGTTCAACGACCGGTGGAAACCTTCTCGCGCTGACCCGGCGAGTCCGCGCAGCTTTCCATCCTCGTCTCCACAGCCGGTCGTCCAGGCCGCGGGCCGCTCTCGAGACGGCGGCGCCAACGTGTATTCGCGCCACAGCAGCGGCCTCGAACAGTTCTTCAACCACATCGACGGCGAAACCGGATTGCGCCTGCTCGATCTATCCGGCGCTTCGCAGGCCAATATCGGCTTTATCACCAACCAGGGCTACCGCCTGTACTCCGAGGACCTCATGCAGAGCCTCGACGCGGCCTTCGGCGGCGGCGACTTTTACGAGAACCAGTCTTCGGCCGAACACGCCGAGGCGTTTCTGGCGCAGACCCTGGCCTTTCCGGACCAACACTTCGACGGCGCGCTGGTCTGGGACGTGCTCGAATTCCTGGCGCCGCCCCTGCTCAAGGTCGTGGTGGAGCGTCTGCAACGCATCCTGAAGCCCGGCTCCTATCTGCTGGCCATCTTCCACGCCGAAGATCGCGCCAGCACGGTCTCCACCTGTTCCTACCGCATCGGCGACGCCAAGACGCTGCTGATCTCTCCCCGCGGAACGCGCCCCGCCGCGCAGTTCTTCAACAACCGCGCCGTAGAGAACCTCTTCAAGGAATTCGAAACCGTGAAGTTCTTCCTGACCCGCGACCACCTGCGCGAAGTCATCGTGAAGCGGTGAAGTAGCTGTCAGCTATCAGCGAGTTCAGCGGGAGGCCGCCGAGCAACCGTGGCGCACGCTTCAGCGTGCAGCGGCGACCTTCAGGTCGCCGTTCCGCGGGCTGAAGCCGCGCGGCGGCACGCTCAAGCGTGCGCCACCACGGGCCCAGCCACGCGCCACGAGTGCGTGGGGTGTAGCTGACAGCTATTTCACCGGTACCGCCCGCGCAACTGGTTCCTGCGGATGCGCAGGAGGTCCAGGAACATGTTCAGGCTGTCGCCGAACATGCTGACCTTGGTGCCTTCCGAGTGGCTCCAGCGCACCGGAACCTCGATGGTCTTGTAGCCCAGCCGGCGCGCGATGAACAGCACCTCGGCGTCGAAGCCCCAGCGCTCGATCCGCTGGCGGCGGAAGATCTCCCCGGCCGCGACGCGCTCGAACAGCTTGAAGCCGCACTGTGTGTCGGCGAACGGCAGGCCGGTGGCGACGCGCATCAGCAGGTTGAAGATGCGGCCCGCCATCTCGCGGAACGCCGACTGGTGGACTTCGATCAGGGCGCGGTCGAGGGCGCGCGATCCGATGGCGACTAGCGCGCCCTGGTCGCGCGCCGCGGCCATCAGTTTGTCCAGCTCTTCGATGGGCGCCGAGAGATCGGAGTCGGTGAACAGGATCCAATCGCCTGTCGCCTCCAGCATGCCGTGGCGGACCGAGTAGCCTTTGCCGCGATTGCCAGGGTTCTCGAGGACGCGTATCGATGCGTGCCTGGCCGCATACTTCGCCGCGACGGCCGCGGTGCCGTCCTTCGAGCCGTCGTTCACGATCACGATTTCCCAAGGCCAGTCACGCGCGCCGAGATAGCCGAGAACGGAGTCCAGCGTCGCCGGCAGGCGCCGCTCTTCGTTGTAGGCAGGAACTACTATGGAGATTGAGGGCAACCGCTCCATTATAATTGGAGCTTCGGATCGGAAGGAGCCCCGCTTGGAACAAGACCTGCTGCGACAGCGCCTGGAGCGCATCCGCGAGATCGGCGCCCTGGGACACCGGCCCTACGGCCGGCGCTTCGACTTCACGCACACCATTCCCCAGATCCGCGCGGAGTACGAGCCGAAGAGCGCCGAGGAACTGGAGCCGCGCGTCCAGGTGCGCATCTGCGGCCGCCTCGCAGACCGTCCGGCGCATGGGAAAGGCCGGCTTCGCGCACCTGCTGGGAGGCGGCGAGCGGCTGCAGGTCTACGTGAAGAAGGGCGCCGTTCCGGACGCCGACTTCCAGCTCTACCAACTGCTCGACATCGGCGACATCGTCGGCGTCGAGGGCTACCTGTTCCGCACCCGGACGGGCGAGCTGTCGGTGCACGCCGAGCGGCTCGAATTCCTCTCGAAGACGCTGCTCTCGATGCCGGAGAAGTGGCACGGCCTGGAAGACGTCGAGATCCGCTACCGCCAGCGCTACCTCGATCTGATCTCGAACCCGGAAGTGCGCAAGGTGTTCCTGACGCGCGCCCGGATCATCGCTTCGCTGCGGCGCCAGCTCGAAGCGCGCGACTTCGTCGAGGTGGAAACGCCGATGATGCAGACCATCTACGGCGGCGCCACGGCGCGACCGTTCCTGACCCACCACAACACGCTGGACCTGGACCTCTACCTGCGCATCGCGCCCGAGCTGTATTTGAAGCGGCTGATCGTGGGCGGCCTCGATCGTGTGTACGAGATCAATCGCAACTTCCGCAACGAAGGCATCTCGACGCACCACAACCCCGAGTTCACCATGCTCGAGTTCTACCAGGCCTACACCGATTACCGGGGCATGATGGACCTCTCGGCCGACCTGCTGAAACAGGCGGCCATCGATGCGACCGGCTCGGCCGAGGTCGAATACCAGGGCTCGAAGCTCGACTTCGGCAACCTGCGCCGGATCTCGATGCGCGAGGCGATCGTCGAATTCTGGAAGGGCGAAGGGAAGCCCGCGCCGGCCGATCTCGCCGATCCCGAGTGGCTGAACCGTCACTCCACCAAGCCGTCCCGCGGCGAGCAGCTCGTCGATATCTTCGAGCGCGTGGTCGAGGAGCAGCTCATACAGCCGACGCTGGTCTACGACTATCCCGGTCGAGATCTCGCCGCTCTCGAAGAACAAGCCGGACGAGCCGGAGTTCGTCGAGCGCTTCGAGATCTACGCCGGCGGCATGGAGATCGCCAACGCCTACACCGAGCTGAACGATCCGCATTGAACAGCGCCGCCGCTTCGACCGGCAGATGGAGATGCGGGAGCGCGGCGACGAGGAAGCCCAGCAGATGGACGAGGACTTCCTGCGTGCGCTGGCGTACGGCATGCCGCCCACCGGCGGCGAAGGCGTCGGCATCGACCGCCTGGTGATGCTGCTGACCAATTCGAAGTCCATCCGCGACGTGATTCTGTTCCCGCTGTTGCGGCCGGAGACTTCGATCGGGCTGGCGGACGCGCTGCGCACCGCCGATGATGGCGACGCGGGAGCGGGAGTCAAGTGACTGGGCGTTTCGAGTTCTTCATCGCGCGCCGATATCTCAAGGCCAAGCGCAAGCAGGCCGTCATCTCGGTCATCTCCGTGATCTCGGTGGTGGGCGTGGCGGCGGGCGTGATGGCGCTGGTGGTGGCGCTCGCGATCAACAACGGCTTTCGCAAAACGCTCGAAACCAGCCTGCTGGGGGCCTACGCGCACATCATCGTGCTCGAGAAGGAGCCGGGCTACGGCATCTCGGACTGGCGGGGACAGGAAGCGAAGCTGGTGAAGCTGCCGCATGTGCTGGCGGCGTCTCCGGCGCTCTACGGGCAGGTGTATCTCTACGGCGATGGCAGCCCAAGCGGCGCTGGGGCCACGCTGAAGGGCATCCAGACCGGGGCGGAACTGGAGACCAGCGACATGCTGCGTCACTTGAAGGCCGGGTCGCTGGCCGGACTCAGGCCGAACCCCGACGCGCTGCCGGGCATCCTGCTGGGGAGCAGCCTGGCGCAGACGCTGGGCGCGCGCCTCGGTGGCACCGTCACCGCCATGAGCCCGCAGGGCGAGCTGACGCCCTTCGGGCCGCGGCCGACTTCGCAGCGTTTTCGCGTGGTGGGCCTGTTCGAGTCGGGCTTCTTCGAGATCGATTCCACCTGGGCCTACAGCTCCCTCACGGCCGCGCAGCGCCTGCTGGGCCTGGAGGACGTAGTCAACAGCATCGAGCTGAAGCTCGACGACATCTACAAGGCGCCGGAAGTGGCCAGCCGGGTGGACGGAGTCGTCGGCCCGAAGCTGAAGGCTTCCACCTGGATGGAGCATGAACCGGCACATCCTGAACGCGCTCAACATGGAGCGCGCGGTGACCTTCGTCACCATCGGACTGATCGTGCTGGTGGCGGCGCTCAATATTCTCATCACGCTGATCATGATGGTGATGGAGAAGTACCGCGACATCGCGATTCTGGTTTCGATGGGCGCGAAGCAGGCGCAGATCCGGCGCATCTTCATGTTTCAGGGCGTGCTGATCGGCGTGGTGGGCACCGCCATCGGCACTGCTGGCCGGCCACCTGCTCTCCTACCTGGCCAATACGTACCACTGGGTGCGTCTGGACGAAGAGGTCTACGCGTTGAGCTTCGTGCCTTTCGCACCGCGCTGGATCGATAGCGTATGGATCGCGGCCATGGCGATCGCCATCAGTTTCCTGGCGACCATTTACCCGGCCCGCAACGCATCGCGCATCGCGCCGGCCGAAGCGCTGCGCTACGAGTAACCAGGCGCCGGAGCGGGACCTGGACGTCCCGCGCAGGGGTGGACGCCCGCCCCACGGTCATTTCGGAATCGTGGGCTGGCCCAGCTTCCGCAGAATGTCCGACACGTAGTTGGCCGTCTCCGACGGGAGCGGAAAGGCTCCGGCGTTGTCGGCGCGGCCCGGGCCGGCATTATAGGCGGCGAGCCCGAGCAGCAGGTTGCCTCCATAGCGGTCCAACATCTGTTTGAGGTATTTCGCGCCGCCATCCACGTTCTGGCGCGGGTCGAACGCGTCCTCGACGCCAAGGCCGGCGGCGGTATCCGGCATCAGCTGCATCAGACCCTGGGCGCCGGCGGATGAAACGGCGCAGGGCAGATACGAGGACTCCTTCTCGATCACGGCGCGCAGCAACTCCGGCGTGAGGCCCTCGCGCTGGGCGATCTCCTGCACCATGGATGCGATCTGGTCCTCGGGCACGGGATCGCAATCGGTGTCGGCCGCGATTGCGGGAGCCCTGACCGGTGGCGACAGCGGTTCATCCCAGGGAACCGTGAAGAACGCCGCGGCCGGCGGCGAGTTTGCCCGAACCTGCTGCCTCACGGCGGCCCGTTGCCGCTCGATGGAGGCGCGCTGGCGCGCGATGGCGTCGGGAGTCTGGGCGGTCGCGGCGGCAGCCGCTAACGCCAGGGAGAGTGCGAGCTTCATCGGAGAATAGATCGGATGAACCAGGGGCGGGCATCAGATCGTCCGACCGGCGCGGGTGGAACCGCCTGCGCCACGCCGGCCCGTAAAGGTCTGCTCGCGGTCCTGGGCCTCCAGGCGGAGGGTGGCCGAGATGGCGGCTTCGCCGCCGAGGGCGACGGCCAGAGCGCGGGTGGCCTCCACCATGAGCAGCGAGCCCAGCGACACGGCCTGATGGGCGCCATACACCCGCTTGAGCTTGCGGTTGACCGCGGCGTTGAAGCCGTCGACCACGATGGCCAGGTCCCTGGCCGTTCTCCGTGCGGTGACGCCGGACTGCGCGGCCAGTTCCCGGCCCGCCAGACCGAGGCCCACCAGGCGGTCGATGAAGAACGCGTCGTTGGCCAGCAGCTCATTGATGAACCGCGGACGGAGCAGGATGCCGTCGAGCACGTCGCGTGCCCGCCAGGGACGGTAGCGGCGCGCCAGTTCCCGGCGGCCGCCCGCGATGAGCGACCGCTCGGCGCGTGCCAGGGCTGTCGCCATAATCCGCGCCGCCCAGGGGCGCGCGACGCCGGGGCTGTCCGGGGCTACCAGGTCGTAGGCGAAATCGCTGCGGGGTTGGCCGGAACACGGGTAAGTGCTCCGGTAGAAGAGCAATGGATACGCCCGCGCCAGGTCCTCGAAGCGGCTGAGGTCGCTGAAGTAGACGTACGGCAGCCAGCGCCGCAGCGCCAGTTGTGCGGCCACGGACACCTTCGAGTAGACCTCGAAAAACAGCGAGTCTCTTTCGCCCGGCGCGCGCAGCCATGCGCCGGCCAGGCTGCCCGGAACGCTTAGCGAGACGGACGCCACGACTTCGCCGGCCGGGGCCGCGGCAAGCCATTCCCAGGGCTCGGGACCGAAATCGTAGGGACGCAGCACGGCGGGAAGCGAATGCGCCAACCGGGCGGCCGTAGACACACGGCTGTCCGTGAAGCCGATCTGGAACCCGGCCGATTGGGGGTAGAGCAACGGCGCCGCCAGCGCCAGCGCGGCCTGGCAGGCGTTCTTGGCAGCCGCCTGACCGGGCTTGGCGTAAACGAAGACCCGGCCGTCCGTTTCCGCCACCGCTTCGGCGTGAGCGAGAGCGCTCCAGCGGTCCGGCCACTCGGCCCGGCCGAGGCTGGGGAGATGCACCTCGATGGTACGGCCGGTTTCCAGAAATCGCGCCAGGCTCTCGCGAACCGCCTGCCCTTCGAGGGCGGACCGGAAGGCGGCCAGACCCTCCGGCGTGAAGTCGAAGGAGCGGTCGACTAGCGCGGCGCCGCGAGCCGTGAGCCGGCTCAACTCGGCTGCACACCGATTCTCCAGGGCCCGGAACACCTGTTCATAAATCGCCTCCGCCAGCCGCGTGGGCGCTCTAGCGGGCGCCTCGTTATCGAAGGCGAAAAGAGAGCGGAGCAGGACATCGGAGTTCGCATCCCAGGCTGGCCGGGCTTCGACCTCGAGGCTTTCCGCGCGCCACTTCGATATGCGCAGCCGCAGACGCCCTTCCTCGTCCAGCGCCACGGCGGCGAGGAACGTCGCCGAGAGCGTGGCCTCGACGCAGGCGCTGCCGTCCAGTTGGAAGCGCCGGCAGAGATCGGGGCCGAACTGGCTGTGAGCGGTCTCGCGGAGCCAGTGCAGGGCGATGTGCAGATGCGGCCAGCCTCGAAACATCAGGCTGCTGTCCAGCCAAAACAGGAGGGTGCGGTCGGGGCCTATGTCGGCCGGGCTTGCGATCTCGATTGGGGACATGGTGGCAACAGATTGTACAATCGCGCGGCCGGAAATCGAACCCCGAGGCCGCTGCTCTACGGGCCGCAAGTGACCGTAAGAGCATGCATTGCCGGGGGATACGCGCTTTCTAGATTTCTGTGGTTGAGGAGTGACCGGCGGCGCGGGGATAAGCGGGCCGCTCCCCCGGCGGTCGCGGTTCGGCGCCACCGAAACGTCGAGACGAGTCTCCGGCGCGGCAGTACACAGAGTACGTTTTATGAGGGCGGGAACGGACTCGGACGTGGCGCACGCTTTAGCGTGCTGGAGCGAGTTTCAACTCGCTCCGCCAGACCATGGAGGGACTTGCAGAAATCGCAGGGCAAGCTGAAGCATACCCCACGTGGGGCCGTAAGCCGTTGATGCGCCGTGTAGGACATGCTTCAGCTTGTCCCTTCCGCGGCGGTAGTGCGATTTCTGCAAGTCCCTCCATGGGCTAAAGCCCACGGCGGCACGCTGAAGCGTGCGCCACAAAACAGGTTAGCAATCGAGCACGATAACTAAGTGGCGTTGGGCACGAGTGCCTGCGCCACACTGCGCTAGACTTTCTCGGCGGGGTTGTAGATCTCCACGCTGCTGACCACGCTGATTCCGGCGGTCTGGAGGAGCGTGATGGCCGCGTCGGGCTGGTCGAAGCGGAAGATCATCACCGCCGTCCCGTGGAGTCCGGACGCGAACGAGTACATGTACTCGACATTGACGGGGCTTTTCTCGAGCACCTGCAGAAGGCTCGAAAGCCCGCCCGGCCGGTCGGGCACTTCGATGCCCACCACCTCGGTGACGTTGACCACGTACCCGGCCTCTTTCAAAAGGTGAGCGGCCCGCTCCCAGTCGGACACGATCATGCGGAGGATGCCGAACTGCTTGGTGTCCGTAACCGAAAGCGTGCGGAGGTTGATACCCTCAGAGGCCAACAGCCGGCACGGCTTCACGATCTGTCCCGGCTGGTTCTCAAGGAACAAGGACAACTGTTGGACTTTCACGTTTCCTTCCTCCGGTGACTCTTTCAGCGGCTGCGATCATGGGTCTCCTGCCGAGGCGTCGCCGGCCGTGGCCGGCCCCCAGGGCAAAAAAGTATAAGGGATCATCCTATCGTTTATTGCGGCTATCGGCAAGCGAGGGGGGTCAGCGGGGGTGCCACCGAGGCCAGCGGGGGGGTCACCCGAGGCCAGCGGGAGGGGGCCGCCGGGGCCCGCCGGGGGGTCACCCGAGGCCAGCCATAGGCGTTAAAGCGGAGGTCGCCGCGAGCTTGAGCCGTGGCGCAGACTCTTAGCCTGCAGCGTCGAGACTCTTCTCGACGCGAAAAACCGGCCTCGACACGAATGTCGAGGCGGCAGGCAGGAGTGCCTGCGCCACGGAAACTGTCCGCCGGGGCCACCGCGGGCCAGCGGGCGCGCGAGCGCTTCGGCACCGAACCGCAACCATCAGGGAGCGGACTGTGCGCTAATGAAGAAAATGACCTGGAAGCGGGTATCCCTCGCCGGCTTTATCGTGGCCGTGCTGTGCTTGGTCTGGCTGTTCTATAGAAAGGCCATCCTGGGCACCGAGCCACTCACCATCGGCATCCAGGTAGCGGCAGTGGCCCTGATGCTGTGGGCGCGCGTGACATTCGGAGGGCGCAGCTTTCACGCCACCGCGAACCCCACAAAAGGCGGGCTGGTCACGAACGGTCCATACCGCTACCTCCGCCACCCCATTTACGCGGCGGCGCTGTACTTCGTGTGGGCCGGCATCGCCGCGCACCCGTCGGTGCCGAACGCTGTCATCGCGCTGGTCGCCACGGCCGGGCTGGCGGTTCGAATGCTGGCGGAAGAAACCCTCATCGTCGGCAAGTATCCGGAGTACGCGGACTACGCCCGCCGCACGCGGCGCGTGGTGCCGTTCGTGTTATAGCCGCCCCCTAATTCTGGTGATAGTTCGGATACACGGGCCGCTTCACCTTCGCCGGCGGGTTCTTCTCCAACTCCTCCATCACCACCGCCACCGCCTTCTCCAGTTGCGGGTCGTGGCCTTCGCGCACCAGTTTGGGGTCCTGCTCCACCACGATGTCCGGCGCAATGCCGTGGTTCTCGACGTCGAACTGCCCGTCGGGATTGTAAATCGCGGCATTCGGCGCCGTCACGCGGCCGCCGTCCAGGAGTTCGGGGACGTCGAAGATGCCGACCAGCCCGCCCCAGGTGCGCGTGCCGATCAGTTTGCCCACTCCGAAACGGTGGAAGTACCACGGCATCGCATCGCCGCCGGAGCCCGCGAATTCATTGGTGATCATCACCTTCGGCCCGAAGATCGCGCCCTGCGGCTGTGCGGCATCGGCGCCGTCGCGAAACATCGCCATGCTCATCAGCGGCCGCTTGAGGTACTCGATGACGTCCGTCGCCAGCGCGCCGCCGTGGTTGAAGCGCTCGTCGATGATGACCGCCTCTTTCCCCACCTGCGCGAAGAAGTAGCGGTTGAAGCTGGTGAACCCGCCGAACGCGGTATCGGGCATGTGGACGTAGGCGACGCGGCCGTTGGTCATCCGGTCCACCTTGCGGCGGTTGCCTTCGATCCACGCCAGATGTCGAAGACGGTGTTCGTTCGGAACGGGCACCACGGTCACATCGCGCGCCTTCGCCCCCGAAGGGTCGGGCCCGACTTTCAAGACCACCGACTTGCCCGCCGTGCCCTCGAAGAAGCTGTAGATATCGTCCGCCCCCCGCAAGTCGCGGCCGTTCACCGCCAGCAGATACTCTCCCGCCACGACGTTCACGCCCGGCTGCGTAAGCGGAGCCTTCAGATCGGGGTTCCAGTTCTCGCCATCGAACACCCGGGCGAACCGGTAGCGGCCGTTTTCGATCTTGTAGTCGGCGCCCAGCAGGCCGGTGGGAACGTGCTTCACTTCCGGAGAATCGCCGCCGCGAATGAACATGTGCCCCACCGTCATCTGGCCCAGCATCTCCTCGAACAGGTAATTCAGGTCCCGCCGGGACGCGATGTTCTCGAGATATGGCTCGTACTTCTTCTCGGTAGCCGCCAGGTCCAGGCCGTGATAGCCGGGATCGTAGAAGAAATCGCGCTCGATCCGCCATACCTCGTGGTACATCTGCCGCCACTCGGCGCGCGGGTCCACACGCACTTCGATGTCGTCCGTCTTCAGCGTCCCCTTCGAAGCATCCGGAGGCGGCGGAGGCGGAGCGCCCGCCCCTTCCGGCATTGGCGGCGGCGCTGCGATCACCCACTTGTCACCCTGCCGGTACAGCATCTTTGCCCCGCTGAAGGAGATCTGGAACGCCCGCACGCCGCCGATTGCCACGTCCGACTTCCGCTTGCCGAGGTCGAAACGATGTACCGTGAGCGTAGGTTCGCCGCCCGGAGCCGGCGGCGGAGCTTCCACCGCGTAAAGCACGCCCGCTTTCCCTACCTGTAACTCCTCGTACCGCCGCGGAGGCATCGGCAGCGCCATAATCCGCTGGCCGATGTTATCGAAGTCGATCTTCACATCGGGTATCTTCGGCTTGTCTTTATCTTTGTCTTTGTCTTTGTCTTTGTCGTCCTTCTTGTCCTCGTCTTTCTTCTTATCCGCCGCGGGCTTCTCGTCGTCGCTTTCGGGCGCCAGCGGCGAGGCCACATCCTTCGCCAGCACGATAAGGTAGATACTCCTGTTGACCGGACGGCTGAACCCTTCGATGTCCGGTTGCATGGAGGCGCCCGAATCGGTGCTGGCGTCGAAGTACAGATACTTGCCGTCCTTGTCGAAGACCGGATCCTTCGCCTCGCTCATCCCATCGGTAACCTGTATACTCTTCGCGTCCGCGATCGAGTAAATATAGATCGCGCTCATATGACTCGGCAGTTGTTTCCGGTAGGCCAGCCACTTACTGTCCGGTGACCACGCCGCCACCAGCTCCCCATGCGACTCGTAGGTATCCGTGTCCACCAGTATTGGCTTCTTCTGTTCCAGGTCGAGGTACCAGACGTGAGCATGGCAGTCGAGGTACGCGATCTTCTTGCTGTCCGGCGACCACCGTGGAGCGTAGTAGAAATTCGGCTTGTCGCCCAGACTCAACTTCCTCACCTCGCCCATCCCGCTCTGGTCCCTCAGGTGGAGCGCGTATTCGCCGGCTTCATCCGAAAAGTAGGCGATAGTCTTGCCGTCCGGCGACCAGACCGGGTTGCGCTCGCTCACTCCGGGGGTGTTGGTCAGGTTCCTGGGATCGCCCTTTTCCGCCGGCACGGTGACGATCTCGCCCCGCGCTTCGAAGACCGCCCGCACGCCGCTCGGCGAAATATCGGCGTGGTGCAGCCGCTTCCCGACGTTTACGAAATGCGGTCGGACCTCAGGCAGGTCGCCTGCCAGCCGCACCTCGACCTGCTTCGTCTTGCCCGACTTCAGGTCGTACAGGTTCAGCGATCCGAATTGCTCGTAGACGATCGCCCCCGGCCCGGCCGACGCGGATTTGAAATCCAGGCCGTGGTTCTCGACCACCTGCTTTACCGCGCGCGTGCGCGTGTCGTAACAGAAGAGCGTGACCGGCCCGCCGCGGTCGGAGAGAAAGTAGATCTTGTCTCCCACCCACATCGGATTGAAGTCGTTCGAATTGTCACGCGGGATCTCGATGACGCTCGAATCGGCCAGGTCGGCGATCCAGATCTTCCTGGTCTGCCCGCCTCGATACCGCTTCCAGGCCTGCTGCCACTGGAACAACGGTACGTACGCGATGTGGCTGCCGTCGGGCGAGTAAGACCCTTCCACGGCGATCGGCAGCGGCAGTTCCTCCGGGAATCCGCCCTCGACCGGCACCGTGAAGAAGTTGGCGCCGTCGGCGGCCACCGCGCGGTCCGATACGAACAGCACCCGCTTACCGTCCGGCGTCCAGCCCGCGGCAACGTCCTGTCCGGGATGCCAGGTCAGGCGCTTCGGCGTGCCGCCCGACGCGGGCATCGTGAACACGTCCACGCTGCCGTCGTATTCTCCGGTGAAGGCGATGGTCGCGCCGTCGGGCGAGAAGTGGGGACTTCTCTCGTCGCCCGGAGAGGTGGTAAGGCGCTTCGCCTCTCCGCCCGCCCGCGGAACGCTCCACAAGTCGCCCGCGTAAGAGAAGACGATCTGGGTGGAGCTGAGCGCGGGCTCCTGGAGAAGATAGTTCGTTTCGGCCAGCGAAACCGAAGACGCAAGAAGGATCAAAAACGCAACGTGGCGAGACATTCCTCCATGCTACCCCTTGGGCCAATCGCCAGCAGCACCGAGCCGCGCGCGTCAGCGAGCGGCCGGTGCCTCGCGCGTCAGCAACCCGGCCGGTGTTTCGCGCGTCAGCACCGAACCGCGCGCGTCAGCAACCCGGCCGGTGCATCGCGCGTCGGCACCGAACCGCGCGCGTCAGCAACCCGGCCGGTGCATCGCGCGTCGGCACCGAACCGCGCGCGTCAGCAACCCGGCCGGTGTTTCGCGCGTCGGCACCGAACCGCGCGCGTCAGCAACCCGGCCGGTGTTTCGCGCGTCAGCACCGAACCGCGCGCGTCAGCGAGCGGCCCGCCTTCCGCTTGCCTCCCGCGAACGCATTGCGCCACACTAAAACTAACGTGTCCGATTTCTGCACCTGCGGGGCCGAGCTTCCACCCGATGCGCGGTTCTGCCACAAATGCGGCAAGCCGCAGCGCGAAGAACTGGTAGTGGTCGAGGAGCCGCCCGTCGCGCCACCGCTGCCGCCTCCGGTCGCGGCGCCCCTTCCCATAGGGTTCCGCAATCCGCTGGCGTTTCGGGTCGGGTTTCTGTCGGCGTTGATGGCGCTGCTGCTGACGTTCCTGCTCGCCCCCGGATTTCCGGTGTGGCTGACCGCGGCCGGCTTCCTGGGAGTGTACCTGTATCGTGGCCGCAGCGGCGAGTCCGTCTCGACGCGTAGCGGCGCCCGAATGGGCTGGCTCACCGGCCTGTTGACCTTCTTTGTATCGAGCCTGCCGGTGGCGTGGGCCTGCGTCGCGGAGATCACCGGCCCGGACTACGCCGGCCGCATGCGCCAGCAATTGAGTTCCTGGGAGGTCCCCACGGCCCTCCAGAATCAGATGATCGCCTTCATGCAAACGCCGTTAGGGATCGTCTCGCAGATCCTCTCCTCGCTGGTCATGCTCTTCATCATGATGACGCTCTTCTCGCTGCTGGGGGGCGTGGTCGCCGCCAAGGTGCTCGGCAGGAAGTAAGGTTAGCCTAGCGGTGAAGGTCGGGAAGGTGGAGAGACTCAAGCGCGCCACAACCCAGGTGCCGGACCCTGGCGCGGAGGTCGTCGAGAGCCTCGGTTGCCGGTTTGACACAAACCCAGTGCAGCCCGAGCGTGGCGTTGGAGAGTAGGGACGCCGGCCGGGCCGCGACCACCTGTCTGCCTGCGCCGAGGACGACGCAGAGTACCGCCAGCGCGATCACATCCGGGTTCCGCCGCAAAGCTGCAAGAAGCTTTGTCATCGCAACCTCCTATTCTGTTAAACGCTCCACGTGCGCTTTTATAACGCACTTTCTTGGCCGGGACCCAAATTCGAGGAATCAAGGGGTTACAGAGAAAAGGGATGCTCCTGCAGGCTTTGGTGTCCGGTTTTGGGAAGTGGCCTGTGCGGAAGCGGACACGGCGGAAACCAGCCAAAGCCATCAGCCGCCGGGGTTCGCCCGGATGGCTGATGGCCGATATCTGACAGCTATTTCCCGCGCAGGGTCACATTCATCGTGATCTCCTGCTTGTTCCGGACCACCGTGACGGGCACCGGCTTACCAGCCTCGGCCCCGCGCAACGCCTTGGTGATCTGTGGGGGGCTGCCGACCTCGCCGCCGCCCACTTTGACGATCACGTCCCCGGCCTTGATGCCGGCCTTAGCCGCGGCCGATCCGTCCACTACCGCACGCACCAGCACCCCCTGCTTCACGCCGAAGAACTCCGCCAGTTGCGACCCCATCGGCTCGCTTTCGATGCCGAGCCTCAGGCCCCGTCCTGGCCCCTCGGCCATGTCCGGGCCGTGCATATCGAAGTCCCAGTGCATCTTCTGCATGTCGTCCTTGAGCTTCTGCATGTCGCGCTGGAACTGCGAATCCGGTCCGAACTGATGCTCCATGTCCTGCCGGAACTTGGAATCCGGCCCAAACTCCTTCTGCATGTCGTGCTGGAACTTCGAGCCGTCTCCGAACTGCCGCTTCATCTCTTCGCCCAGCCTCTGCATGTCCTCGGCGAACTTGGGGTCCATGTGGGGCATAAACGACTTTCGGTCGCCGACCGTCGCAGCGAGGGTTTGGGCTTTCCCATCCCGGTCGATAAGCAGCTTCACCGCGCGGCCCGGCGGCGTCTCCCGCACCAGGCGGACAAACTGCTCGACGCCCTCCACCCGCTGCCCGTTGAACTCGAGTACGACATCGCCTTCCCTGATGCCTGCCTTGGCCGCCGGACTGTCGTCACCCACGTGCGTCACCTCGACGCCGTGCGGCTCCGGAATCTTCAGTTTCCTGGCGTGCTCCGGATCGAGTTCCTGGACGCCGATGCCCAGATAGCTGCCCTTGCCCGCTGCATACCAATTCATCGGCGGCGTGGGCGGTGTCGGAGGAGTGGGCGGCGTGGGCGGTGTCGGCGCCCTGGGAGGAGTGGGCGGAGTAGGTGGCGTGGCCTGAGCGAACATGGCCGGAGGCTCGGGCGCCACGGGCGGCTCTTCCCGGCAGTCCATCGCCGGAGGCTCGGGCGGCTCCGGCGCCTCGTCCAGGCCGTCCATCTCGGGAAGTTCGGGTAGCTCGGCCATCTCGGGAAGCTCGGGTAGCTCGGCCAGCGCGGGCTCGGCCAGCGCGGGCTCGTCCAGGGCGTCCATGTCGGGAAGCTCGGGCAGTTCGGCCAGCGCGGGCTCGTCCAGGCCGTCCATGTCGGGAAGCTCAGGCAGTCCGGCCAGCGCGGTCTCTTCCAGGCCGTCCATGTTGGGTGGCTCAGGCACTTCGGCCAGCGCGGGCTCTTCCGGGCCGTCCATGTCGGGTGGCTCGGGCAGTTCGGCCAGCGCGGGCTCGTCCAGGCCAGCCATCGCGGGAGGCGCGGCCGGCAGAGCAGGCATCGCCCCAACCTCAGCACTCTCCATCGCGGGAGGCGCGGGCAGGGACGGAAGCGCGGCGTGCGCCGGGACGGCCGGCGGCGGCGGCGCCATCCGAACGGCATTCGGGCTCCCGGACGCGCGAGGCGCCGGGGGCGCGGCATCTTGAGCGGCGGCCATCCCCGATAGGGCGACGGCCAGCAGAACTGGAACAAAGAACCTTTTCATCGTATTGAGCTCCGTTTTCTATTTCGGGCGGCGGAGGTAGATCGTCCCGCCCGCGGTGGTGAGCCGCAACCGGGGTCCGCCCCCGTTGAGCGCCACCTCCGCGACCGATCCGGTGCCGGCCCGCGGATGAATTCCTCCGAAGTCGGAGACGATCCGTTGGCCCGCGGAAGTTGAATTGACGGCTTCCACCGTCACCCGCAGGTTAGACGGAATCAGTACGGTAATGTCACCGGCGCTGGTCGCGAGCGTGGAATTTTCGAGCATCCGCACTCCCGATAGATCGGCCAGAATGCTGCCCGTTCGCGTGACGGCCCGCAAGCCGCCCGACGTCGCCTGAAGCTGAATCGTTCCCGTCTCGGATTCGCAGTGAACGTCGGTGGACGTGCGCACCCGGATCGATCCTGTCCCGGTCTCGATTCTCACCGGCCCGCCGGACTGCATCACGTCCACCAGCCCCCGGATCGCCGCGGCCTGAACGCCGCGATTCGCGCGCTCGATGCGGATATTGCCACCCAGCGTGCGGGCTTTCACCAGTCCTCGCGCCTCGCGCACCATGATCTCGCCGCCGCCGGTCGCCAGCGTGGCGTCGCCGCCCAGCAGTCCGGCCGTAATCGAGCCGCCACCCGTGAAGCACTCGACGCCGCCGCCGATCTTGTCGAGATGCACCGCTCCGCCGCCGGTCCGCACCGCGACGCCGCCGCCCACCCGATTGACGTCCACGGCGCCAGCGGCCGTGGCCACGCGCGCCGCGCCATCCAGATCGGCGATCTCGATCGCGCCGCCGCTCGATTCCACGGCGGCCTCGCGGAGCTTCCGCGGAACGCGTATACGAAGATCCGCCGCCGCCCGCGGATCGGGACCGGTAACCTGCAAGACCGTCCGGGCGCCCTCGCGCACCGCTCTCACCACAATGGCATCCAGCCGCGCCCGCGCCGAGGCCGCGTCCCGCGCGCGCACACGCCGCTTGAGCGAGTAAGCGATGTCAGCGCGCTGCTCGCCCTGGATGTGCACCGCGCCCGCCGTGACCACTCGCATGGTCTCACCGGCGGCCACCGAACCGGCGACGGTGTCGACCCAATAGCCGCCTTCGCGTACCGGCCCCGAACTCGTTTGTGCCAGCGCCGCCAGTGCGAAGGCCTGCGCCAGCCATACGCTACGAATCATCAGAAAGTCCCCACCGATGCGTTCATGTCCTCGAGAGCCCGCTGGCAACGCAGGCGCACGTAGCTGTTGTTCTCCTTCTGCACCACTTCCTGCAACACCCCGGCGGTCATCCTGCCTTTGTGCTCCACCAGGAGGTCGATGGCCTGCGCGCGCACGCCCGGATTGTCGTCCGTCAGAAGGACCTGCGTCAGCACCGCGCGCACGTCGGCCTCGCCACCGTACGGTTTCAATGCATCCAAAGCCTTCAGCCGGACACCGGGATTGGCGTCGTGCTGCAAAGCATAGAGCAGCACCGGCCGCAACTCCCCGGCGGTGCGCTGGGCCTTCAGAACGTCCATCGACTCGGCGCGCAGACCGGCATCGGAGGATTCGCGCGCGGCCGCCATCAGCAGCCTTCGGATCTGGTCGTCGTTCACGCTGCCCGAAATCGTTCGCTGCCGCGTCTCGTCCACCACCAACTGCACTTGTCCGGACGGCCGAGGCTCCAGATACCTCACGCGCAAGACCCCCGGCTCGGCCGCCGAAGAAACTAGTTGCGGCTGCGCCGGTTTCGACTCGGTGAAACGGGCCCCGAAGAATCCCAACGCCACCAGCGCCAGGGCTGCGGCCGGCTTCGCCAGCGCCGCAATCCGCAGGTCGGACAGGCGCCGCAGCCACTCGCCGAGTCCCGCCCGCCGCGTCCTGGCGTTCTCCAGGCGCAGCGCCAGGTCGCGCCGCGAGCGCGCGAGCAGAGCGGGATCGACGGCCACCTCGTTCCGGCTGAGCGCCGCCTGCACCCGCTTCTCCGTCTCGAATTCCCGGCCGCAATCCGCGCAGGTTTCGATGTGGTCCTGGAAGGCCTGCTCCTCTTCGATCGTCAGTTCGCCGTAGAGAAACAGCGCCGCGTTCTTCTTCACCGATTCGCAATTCATACAAAATCTCCCAACGCCACGCGCATCTTCTGCGTAGCGCGAAACAGACACATCTTGGCGGCCTCTTCGCTGGTGCCGAGAGACTCGCCGATGGCCCTCAGCCGCATGCCTTGGTAATGCCGCAACTCGAAAACCAGCCGCTCCTTGTCCGTGAGCTCGCCCAGCACCCGGTCGATGCGGGATCTCAACTGCCGGCTCATCAGCGAGCGCTGCGGATCGCCCAGTTCCCTGCCCTCCGGCACCGAATCCAGCCGGTCCCGCGGCCCGTCTTCCGTCTCCACCACCGAGGATTCCTCGCGCCGCGTCTTCCGCTTCCGCATCTGGTCCAGGCACAGGTTGGTCACGATCCGGTACAGCCAGGTGCTGAAACTCGAGTCCAGCCGGAACAGGTGGAGGTTTTTGAACACCCGCAGGAACGCCTCCTGGTAAACGTCGTGAGCGTCGTCGGGCGACCGTAGCAGGTTCATGGCGATCTGAAGCACACCGCGGTCATAGGCGTGAACGAGCCGCTCGAAGGCCGCAGAGTCGCCTTTCTGAGCTGCCCGGATCAGCGCCGCCTCATCCGCGTCGATGGGCGAAGGCCGGTTCATCGCCGGCGCGGCTTCCGAGTTCACGTAAGGACCGCCACCTGCTGTTTGGACGCCACTCTGAGAAAAGTGTAACGCCGTGAACCACCTCCGCGCCCTCCGGTGGGGCAGGCGGTTCCACCTGGCATAGCCTCGGCAAGCCAGAACTGATGGCTGAAGGCTAATCGCTGACAGCTTCTTCCACGTCCCTTTGGTAACATGAACACGGAGGTTTCGGCCTCTCTAATGAACTCCATCGGCGAGAGACTCCGGCAGGAACGCCTCAGGCAGGGGCTGGATCTGGATCAGATCGGGGAATTGACCAAAATCAGCCCCCTGATGCTGGAGGCAATCGAGGCGGATGACTTCGAGAGGCTGCCTGGCAGCTTTTTCGCCCGCAGTTTCGTACGCCAGTACGCTCGGGCTTTGGGGCTTGACGAAGAGGACTTCGAGTCGGAACTGAGGCGCGTGGCGGGTTTCGGTCACCCGGCCGCGGACGAGCCCCAGCAGGCGCCGATGCCGGAAGTGGTCGCGCGGCCGGAGCCTGTTCCCCCCACCCGCAACAGCCCGAGCAGGCAGCCGCTCGGCTCGCTGGTCGCGTTTCTGGTGATCCTGGCGGCCTGCTCGGCGATCTATACCCTCTGGCAGAAAACGCGGGCGACGGCGGCCAAATCGCAGCAGGTTTCTACGGTCCAGACGCCATCGCCGACGCCGCCACCCGCGGAAACGCCGGCGCCTTTTCCGGAAGCCGCCTCCCCCACCGCGACTCCGCTGGTTGAGACGCCCGCCGCCGAGCCGGCCGCCACGCCGTCGCCGGAACCCACCCAGCCCCCGCCGCCGGAACCCGTGGCCTCGGCTCCCGTTGCCGAAGCTCCAAGCATCCACCTCGAGCTCCGGGCCACCTCGGAAGCCTGGGTACGGGTTGTCAGCGATGGCAAGACCCTATACACCGGCGTGCTGCAGCCCAACGAAGCACGGGTTTTCGAAGGCACGAAATCGATGACGCTCCGCACCGGCAACGCCGCTGCGCTGGCGGCGACCTACAACGGGAAGCCGCTAGGTGAACTCGGGCCGGAAGGAGAGGTCCGCACCGTCCAGTTCACCTCGTCGGGATACCAGGTCGTCGCCCCCGCGGCGCCCACTCCGCCGGCCGCCCAGCCCTGAGCTGTCTGCGCCTCCTGTCTCCTGAGGGACTTGCAGAAATCGCACCACCGCCGCGGAAGGGACAAGCTGAAGCATGTCCTACACGGCGCATCAACGGTTTACGGCCCCACGTGGGGTATGCTTCAGCTTGCCCAGCGATTTCTGCAAGTCCCTCTCCTGACTCCTCCGCCGTCGCCCGTCGTCCCGGAGCGCGCGCACAGCCGCGAGCCGGCTTCTTCGTGTTATCCTCGTTCCTCCAGAGATTCGGAGCGTGAATTCGATGAACACAACGGATAACCTAAAAGAGGCGTTCGCCGGAGAGAGCCAGGCGAACCAGAAATACCGCGCCTTCGCCAAGAGGGCGGAGCAGGACGGTCTTCCCCACATCGCGCGCCTGTTCCGCACCGCCGCCGAAGCGGAGCGTATCCACGCCGAGGGCCATCTGAAAAGCCTCGCGGGGATCGGTTCCACCGCCGACAACCTGAGGGGCGCCATTGAAGGCGAGACCTACGAGTACACGTCGATGTACCCGCCCATGCTCCAGCAGGCCGAGGCCGAAGGCCATCGCGCCCGGGTGATGTTCGGTTTCGCTCTGAAAGCCGAAGCGGTCCACGCCGAGCTCTACAAGAAGGCGCTCGAAGCCGCCGCGCAGGGCGGCGACCTGGCCGAAGCGCGCTTCTACCTCTGCCCCGTCTGCGGAAACATCGAGTTCGGAGTTCCGCCCGAGAAGTGCCCCATCTGCGGGACCCCGGCCGCGAAGTTCGTTGAGGTGGCGTAGCCCGGCCTACAGCCCCTTGTGGGCCGGCGACACCGGGGCTCTCGCTCGCGCCCGCCGCGCTTCGAGCCTCGCCGCGCGCGTCCGCTCGCGCTCGAGCAGCAGCAGCTCGCGCCGGCCGCGCAGCTTGATCTCGTCGCTCACCTTGCGCCAGAACTTGAGGAAGTAGTCGGCCGCCGAGATCATGGCGAACGCGACCACCAGCCACATCCACGCCATCGCCCACGGCGCCAGCACCTTCCAGTGCATGCCCAGCAGGAACAGCGAAACGGCGACCACCTGCGAAACCATCTTGGTCTTGCCCAGCTCGCTGGCGCGGATGGTGTAGCCCGCCGATGCGGCGATGCTTCTCAGTCCGCTCACCGCGAACTCGCGGCCTACGATCAGGATCACGATCCAGGCGGCCACCACATGCACCTGCACCAGCGCAATGAGAGCCGCCGAGATGAGCAGCTTGTCCGCGATCGGGTCGAGCAGCGTGCCAACCGTGGTCACCTGCTTCCAGCGCCGCGCCAGGTAGCCGTCGAGCAGGTCCGTCGCCGAAGCGACCAGGAAGATCCCCAGCGCCACAAGATCGTGGCTGATGTGCGCCGCGCCGACGGAGAAGTACATCCGATCTTGCACCAGCGCCGCCACCAGCAGCGGCACGAAGAAGATCCGAAGTAGCGTCAGCAGGTTCGGCAGATTCATGCGCCCCCTCAAATATAACAAGTGCGCGCTGGCGGGGCGGAAAGGGGCTGGCGGGCGCTTCCGCTGACCGCGCTGGCGGGCGCTTCCGTTGGCTCGCGCGGCTGGCTCGCGCTGGCGGGCGCTTCCGTTGGCCGCGCAACCTTGCTAAGCTACCGGATTCGGAGAGGAGACCCAGATGCCAGCCAAACCCACCAAACCGGTCGCGCGGCAGCGCAAGCCGAAGGCCGAAGTATTCCAGGAGTTCGAGGGTATTCAGTCCGAGGTCGAGGCGTCGCATCAGTCCGCGGACGCTAAGACCGCTCAAGCCGCCGCGGTTCACGAAGCCGAGGTGCGCCAGGCCGTCGATGGGGTTTCCGTCGAGGGAGTGGTGGAGCACATCAGCGCCCTGGGCCTGGAAGTGTCCAGGTCCCTGGCCGGTATTTCCGCGAAACTGGTCGAGGAGGTCGATCGCCTCGCCACGGTGCGCGAAGCGATCGCCGGAGAGAGGCGCGAGATGGAGCGCCTACACAAGATCGACGTGGCCGCCACCGCGCTCGATCAGATGGTGCATGACTACGCCCTGGAGCGCGAGCGGCTGGCCGCCGAAATCACGGCCCAGCGCGCCGCCTGGGAAGAAGAGGCCCGCATCGCCGAACGCGAGCGCCGCGAGCAGGAAGAGGCCCTGAAGAAACAACGCCAGCGCGAGATCGAGGACTACGAGTACAAGAAAGCCATCGAGCGCAAGAAGGCCCAGGACAAGTACGACGAAGAACAGCGCGTCCTCGAGCGCAAGAATGCCGAGAAACAGGAGCAGCTCGAGAAGAGCTGGCAGCAGCGCGAAGCCGCTCTCCGTCAGACGGAACAGGAGGTGGAAAGCCTCCGGCAGCAGGTGGTGCAATTCCCCGACCGGCTGAAGGCCGAGGTGGACCGCGCCGTCTCCGATGCCGTCCGCACGGCGCAGGCCAGGAACCAGCAGGAGGTCGTGCTCCTCAAGAAGGACTCCGAGACCGAACAGCGCGTGGCCGAACTGCGCATCAAGACCCTGGAGGAACTGGCCGCGCGCCAGTCGGCGCAGCTCGATGCGCTGGAGAAGCAACTCGCCGAGGCCAAGCAACAGGTTCAGGACATCGCGGTGAAGGCGATCGAGGGCGCTTCGGGTGCCCGGACCCTGTCCCACATCAACCAGATCGCCATGGAGCAGGCCAAGAACCGTCCGCGCTCGGAGTGAGTGCGGCCCGCCGCGTCACTTTGCCTGACGCGGCGGGTCCTGTCGCATAGCGGTCAGCGGCCGAGGGGGATGAGCAGCGACCCTGTAATGCAGGTGGTGCGATCGACCACGAACAACCGGATCGCCTTGACAGCGCCGTCGATCGGAACTTCCTGGACGATGGGAATCCCATCTTTCATCGCCGCCCTCATGTCCGCCGCCGCGAGCTTAACAGCCGGATGCGACATGCCGGGCGAGCCCACCGGCCCCGCGGCCCCGTAATTCAGCCAGGACACGGTCAGCTCCCCTTCGTAAGTGTCGCCTTTGCGGGCGAGCAGCAGGTCCTCCGGGTCAACCATGATTTTGAGGCGCAGTGAGTTCGCATTGGCGCCAGGAGCCAGCGAGACGCGCAGGCCGATATCGGAGACGTTCCCGGGAGTGTTAAACGCGGTGGCCAGAGCGGCTTGCTCCCTGGCGGCGGCGGTTCTGGTGTCCTTGGGCGCGTAGTAGTGGTCCCTCGTTACGAGGTTGATGCCCTTGCGTGAGCAGACCAGCTTCAGCGCGTGATATTTGTTGTCCCAGGCTTCCTTCGGCGGTTCAATCGCGAGGGTGTAGCCGCCCTGCGCGTCGGCAGCCGCTTGGGCCAGCGCGGTCGCAAGGTTGTCCTTCTGGAACCACCGCCCTGCGACAGCCGCCGCAAACTGCTCGTTGCCTCGCACCCAGTCCGGAGCCAGGGCGCCCTCGTAGTTGATGTTGTAGACACTGGTGTTATTCCGATCGAGCGTGGTAGTCAAGTGGGGGACGTAAAGCGCGCAATCGACCCAGATGCCGGTCTTGCACGTGGTGTCGCCCGATCCCGGCGCCCATGGGACCCCAGCGGCGTCCTCATGCAGACCCGACTTCGCACCGATCCCGCCTACCGGCGCCTGGTAGTCCGTCGTGGCCCTGTCCGTGTCTCCCGCGGCCTGCGATGGCAGTACGTTGGGTATGCTGTAGCTCAACCAGACGATCTGTCTCGGCCCGGGAAACGCGGCCAACTTCGCGCTCAGCGTCTCCAACGCGACATAGGTCTCTTTGGCAGTGCCCTCCACCGTCTGGCCCGCGGGCTTCGGCAGCCCGGCTTCCTTGCCGGCCTTGTCAAGCTGGCTCCCAACGTCCTTGAGCCAATCCGTCTTGGCCCAGTCTTCCACGGGATGTAGCGGCTCGACGGTCCCGTCCACGTCCAGCCTGTAGAGAAACAGGGATTCTCCCGACTTGAGCTGGTCCAGGGTCTTGCGCAGGTCCTTGAGCGCTTCGAGTTGCGCCAGTCGCTCCGGGTTCAGCAGGTCGATGAGAATGATGGTGGTGGGCCGCACGCCGGGAGCGACCCGGTTCGAGATCTCGCCCGGCGCGAGCGATGGCACCGTGTTGGCGTGGAACAGCGCGATGCGCCGGTCCTTATTCTGGTCCTTCACTTTGAAGTCGTCGGCCGTCAGGTCGCCGACCTGCTTGCCGGTGCCGTCGGTCGCCACCACGTTCAGGCGCACCAACCTCGTCTGCGCAGGCGGATTGTCCGCGGCGCCCGCCACCGGCGCCTGCAACGCCAGAGTGCAACTGGCCGCTACGATTCCCCCCCAAAACTTACGCCCGATTGTCATGGGCCCTCCTTTTGCTTCAGACCTGCGAATCCTGTATCTGGATAACACTCTATAATCGCGCGCCGCTCGCCTTCTGTCCATCGGGGCAGAACCGCCGGCCCCGCCAGGCGGCTGCACGCCCCATGCATGCCGCCGCAATCGGGGGCGAGCCGCCGGCCCCGCCAGGCGGTTGCACGCCCCGTCGATGCCGCCGCAATCGGGGGCGAACCGCCGGGTGCGCCAGGCGGTTGCGCGCCCCGCGCATGCCGCCGCCGGAGACCCGGCCAGAGGCACAGAACACCTGCTATTCATACCGCTATGTTCCGACCTTCAAGTACAATTGAGAGGCTGGCTAACGTCACCGTCGCGCCAGTCCACCCGGCTGCGCCTGGCGCGGCCGCCGAGAATGGTTTTCCAACGAGCACATCGCCGGGCGTGGCTGGGATATACGGTCGCGGTTCTCGCCGTCGCCGTGGCGGCGGGCATTCGGGTGTGGCCCTTCGGGGCCTTCGGAACGGACCTGCCCTACGTGACGTTCTACCCGGCCGTGATCCTGGCTGCCCTTTACGGAGGCTTTCCGGCGGGGCTGGCGGCGACGCTGCTTTCCGCGCTGGCGGTGGGCTTTTTCTGGATCGAGCCGGTCGGCCAGTTCACCGTTCACAAACCCGCCGACGCGTGGGGGCTCGCCTTCTTTGCCGCCAGCGCCGTCACCGTTTCCTGGATCTCCGAAAGGATGCATCGCGCCCAGGCGCGGGTTGGCGCAGCGGAAGCGGAGGCAAGGCTGGCCGCCGAACACGAACAAGCGGTCGAGGAAATCCGTCGTATGACGGAGCGTCTGCAACTGGCCGCCGAAGCGGCGGAGATAGGCATCTGGTCCTGGACGCCGGGGACTCCCGATCTGGTCGTGGATCTGAGCTGGAAGCGCCTGCTCGGCCGGCCTCCGGAAGCCCGCGTCACCCTTGAGGACTGGCAGGCCGCACTGCAACCCGACGACCGCGAGCGCGTGGTTGAGGAGTGGAACGCCGCCCTCGAGCAGCACGGCGATTTCAATACCGAATACCGCGTGGTCTCGCCGGATGGGACGGTGCGGTGGCTGGCGGATCGCGGGCGCGCCTCCTATGACGCGAACGGCCGCGCGGTTCGCTACGCCGGCGTCACCTTGAACGCCACCGCGCGCAAGCGGGCGGAGGAAGGCCGCGCACAGGAAGCCGAAAAGCTGCGCAGGCTCAACCGCGCGCTGAGGGCGATCGGACGGAGCAACCAGGCCCTCCTACTGGCCAAGGACGAGGCGGCGCTGCTCGAAGAGACTTGCAGGATCGTCGTCGACGAGTGCGGGTACGCCATGGTGTGGGTCGGCTTCCGCCAGGAAGATGAGGCCCGGACCGTTCGCCCCGCGGCTTTCTTCGGCTTGGACGAGGGTTATCTCGCCGGTATGAACGTCACCTGGGCCGACACCGAGCGCGGCCGCGGTCCCACCGGCACCGCGATCCGCACCGGCCAGGTGCGTCTCTGCCGCAACATGCTCACCGATCCCCTGTTCGTGCCCTGGCGCTCGGAGACCACCCGCCGTGGGTACGCCTCTTCGGCCGCCCTGCCCCTGCTTTCCGGAGGACAGGCCTTCGGTGCGCTGACCATCTACTCCCGCGAACCCGACGGGTTTCCGGACGACGAGATCAAGCTGCTGGCCGAGCTGGCGGGCGACCTTGCCTACGGCATCACCGTGCTGCGGTTGCGGGCTGCGCACGCGCAGGCGGAACAGTTCCTGCGCGAGAGCGAGGAGCGCCTGCGCCTGGCCTACGAGGGCGCCCATGCCGGCGCGTGGGAATGGGACCTGCTGACCAACGAGAACGTGTGGTCGGAAGAACTCTGGAAGGTCTATGGCCTGGAGCCGCACAGCGTGAAGCCTTCCTACGAGGCCTGGCGGCAACTGATCCATCCCGACGACCTGCAACGAGCCGAAGGGGCGGTGCAGGAAGCAGCGCGCGGCGGGACCGATCTGGAGGTCGAGTTCCGGGTGCGGGATCGGGACGGGTCGGAACGCTGCCTGCTGGCCCGCGGCCGGCCTTTGCGCGATGCGGCCGGGCGCGCGGTTCGCTTCACCGGCATCGTGGTGGATATCACCGACCGCAAGCGCGCCGAAGAGGCTTTGCGCCAGGCCTCGGAACAGCGCCGCCTGGCGCTCGAAGCCTCGGAGTTGGGAGCCTGGGACTACCGTTTCGAAACGGGAGAGGTCCTGTGGGACGAGCGCTGCCGGAATCTGTTCGGCATCCCCGCGGGCGCACGGATCGAATACGACTCCGCCATAAATTGCATTCACCCCGACGACCGCGCCGCTACCAACCAGGCAGTGGAGCGTGCCATCGCCGGCGTCGATGGTGGCGCCTACCACGTGGAATTCCGCGTGGTCTGGCCGGATGCGTCGCTGCACTGGGTGTCGTCGCACGGGCGCGCGTACTTCGATGGCCAGGGAGAAAACCGCAAGGCGGTGCGCTTCGTCGGCGTCAACCTGGACATCACCGAGCGGAAGCGGGCCGAGGAAAACCTTCTCCAATCCCAAAAGCTCGAGAGCATCGGTTTGCTGGCCGGAGGGATCGCGCACGACTTCAACAATCTGCTGGTGGGAGTCATCGGGAACGCCAGCCTGGCCGAAGACATGCTTCCGCCCGGGAGCCCGCTGACTGGCATCCTGAGGGGCATCGTCCGTTCGGGCGAGCAGGCGGCGCATCTCACGCGCCAGATGCTGGCCTATGCCGGCAAGGGCCAGTTCGTCCTGGAAGAAGTGGACCTGACGGCGATGGTGCGGGAGACCACCGTTCTGATTCAGGGCTCGATCTCGAAGAAGATCGCCTGGCGCTTCGATCTCGCCTCCGCGATTCCGGCGGTCGAAGCCGATCCCAGCCAGATGCAGCAGGTGTTCATGAACCTGGCCCTGAACGCGGCCGAGGCCATCGGCGACGAGCCCGGCGTGGTGTCGGTGGAGACGGGCGAGCAGGAGGTGACCGCCGGCGAGGTCAAGGACGAACTGCATGGCTGGCCCGTCGAGCCCGGCCGTCACGTGTTCCTGGAGGTGCGCGACACCGGCTGCGGAATGAGCGCCGAAGCGGTTAGCCGCATTTACGATCCGTTCTTCACTACCAAGTTCCAGGGGCGAGGTCTAGGACTGGCGGCCGTCGCCGGCATCGTGCGCAGCCACAAGGGCGCGATCCGGCTGGTGACGTCGGCCGGCGGCGGCAGCTCGTTTCGCGTACTGTTCCCAGCCTCGGGGACGCCGTCCGCCAAAGTCCCCCATCACCCGAAGTGGAAGGAGGATCTGGCCGGGCAAGGCGCCATCCTGCTGGTTGACGACGAGGAGGTGGTTCGCGACCTGGGCAAGCGTTCGCTCGAGCGCCAGGGTCACCAGGTGCTGGCGGTGGCGGACGGCCCGGCGGCTATCGAATCCGTTCGGTCGGAGGGAAGCCAGATCCAACTGGTCATTCTGGATTCGGGCCTCCCCGGAATGAGCGGCGCGGAGACGCTGGTACACCTCCGCGAGTTAGCGCCCGGGCTGGACGTTCTGATCTCCAGCGGCTACTCCGAGGAAGAAGCGCTCCGTCCCTTCGGGGGCGCCCGGATATCCGGCTTTATTCAGAAGCCTTACCTGGCGCAGGATCTGGCGCGGGCCGTAAAATCGGCTTTGGCGAAGCGGCAGACGACGGCTTGACCCCGTACTTGTGGCGCTTGCCGGCCTTCTTTACCTTGTACTTGCCAACCTTGTATTTGGCCGGCTTGACGAGCTTCGCCTTCTTCACGCGCTTGCAGGCGACAGGGGATGGCGAAGTGGCCGCAAGCGGAGCCGGGATGCCGCTCAGAGAGACGGCGACGACCGCGGCCCAAAGCATCTTTCGCACGGCACCACCTCCTCACCGCTTCTATCGGCTGCCGGCGGGGCCAGCTTGACGGCAAGCGGCTACATTCGCGTGCCGCAGTTGCCGCAGAACGAATTGCCCGGCACCCAGGCCGCACCGCAAACCTTGCAGAAGTCGCGCGGCGCGGAACCCACCGCCGCCGCCAGGGGCGCGACCGCCGGGGCCGGAATTGCCTGCCCGGTCAGCCGGCGGACATCGCCCGCCAGATCCACCAGAAGCAGCAATCCTTCCGCCGCCGCGTAGAAGCCCGCCAGCGCGGCCAGTGCCAGCAGGCACATCTCGAACAGCAGCAGCGCACCACCCAGGAAACTGGCTTCCAGGTTCGAAGCCGGCAGCAGCCCTCCCAAGGCTCCCATAAACGCCAGCGGGCTGACCTTCGCCAGCCACAGGAAAGCGCAACCTCCGATGCCCACAGCCACCAGCAGCGTAGCGTACACTTCGCCCGCCAGCCGGCACAGAATCGACACCACCGGAATCGCGGCAAAGGTTGTTTCGCCCAGTTGACCGACGCTGCGCGCATGGTAGAAGTGGATTTCAACCACGCACGCGAAGGCCGCCAGCAGAATGAGGGAGAACAGCAACCCACCCAGCGTAGCCTCGGTGGTGGTGTCGGGCCGGAAGCTGTACTTCAGGATTTCGATCGCCAGGACCAGGCCGCCCAAAGCGAAGACGACGCCCAGAACCTTCAGTGCCACCGCCACCAGCTTCCGGATGACCCGGCCGTCGCTGGCGGCGTCCAGCACCGGATAGAAGAAATGGGGCATGTTGTACGTACAGTAGCCGAAATCGCCGGTCGGCGCAATACGACGCGCGCGCTCCAGACAGAGCAACTGCCCGGAGCGCGGCGGCAATTCAGAACCGAGGGAGAACCCTAGTTCGCGAGCGTGACGTCTTCTGCCTGGAGCCCCTTCGGACCTCGCTTGACAGAGAACTCAACCTGAGCGCCTTCGTCCAGCGACCGGTACCCTGGCATGCTGATGGCGCTGAAATGGACGAAAACATCCTCGCCGCTCTCGCGTTGGATGAAACCAAAACCCTTGGCGGCGTTAAACCACTTCACAGTTCCTTTTTCCTTCATGTTACTTGAGCTTCCTTAAACTTTCCCCTTTTGTTCGCGTTAGAAGACTCCAAGCGCTCGACCCCGAACAGGCTTGGACACGGACCCGTGAAGTACAACGGCTAGCGAGGACTCCCACAGCGGCAAATGCCAAACTCTATCCAAAGCAAAGACCTGAAGCAACGCGCCCCGATTATAGCACAAGGGGGCAAGTTTTATAAAAAAATGTTAACTTCGCCCTGAGCGACTGACCCGCTAGTCTAGGAACGCCGCGGAGCGGCGGCGCCCTCCTCGTCCTCCTCCATGGCGGTAATGCGGACGCGCCCAGGGTTGGTATACTCATAACTCGGAGGCGCCGGATGGACAAGGATCGCGATCCCCGATACAACTTTTACGCCAACCCGACGGTCGATGAGTTGATTGCGCAACAAGGCAAGGGCCCCATCCGCGATCCCAAGATCCTGCTGGGAGATTTCTGGCCGGAGGACGAACCCATCGAGGCGTTTCTGGCGGCGCTACGCGAGTGGCGTGGGCATGACAGGTCCGACCGCGCCGCATGAGCATCGTCGTCGTCGATACCGACGTCGTCTCCTACCTGTTCAAAAGTCACCCCGTCGCTTTTCAATACCTTCCGGATCTCGCGGGCCAAACCTCGGTGATCTCCTTTATGACGGTCGCTGAGCTGGACCGGTGGGTTCTCGAAGCTCACTGGGGCGAGGGACGTCGGCAGAGACTGAGCGAATACCTGGAGCCCTTCGTCGTGGTGCCTTACGACCGCAACCTGTGTGCAACGTGGGCAGCGGTCACGGTCGCGGCGCGTGCGGGCGGAAGACGCATTGACTGCGCCGGCGCTTGGATCGCGGCGACCGCGCTGTTTTGCGGCGCGCCGTTGATCACCCACAACCGGAACGACTACCTGGGAGTTCCGGGATTGACGGTCGTCTCGCATTCGGCGTTGTGAGCCGGCCCTCTAAGTTCGCCTTCGCCGCGACACTAAGCGTCCCGATGAGTCGGGACGCGGCACGCTGAGAGCGTGTGCCACGAAGCCGGTGGTCCACTCGCTCACGTGGCGCTAATACCCGTCCTCCTCCAACCGCACTTTGCCGGCGAAGTGGCGGTAGACGAAAACCGAGTAGGCCAGGACCAGGAGCATGCCGGGGATGAACCAGGCCAGGGCCACGGAGAGACCGTAGGGAGCGGTCTGGGTGTTGGCGATGGTGAGGCCCAGGCGGGGGTCGGTGTTCGACGGCAGCACGTAAGGGTAGATGCCGAAGACGGCGCTGGTCAACATGCCGGCGATGAAGGCGCAGGAAGAGAGGAAGGCCTTCAGGTCGTCCCCGCGCAGGATGAAGACCAGCATGGCGATGAGGCCGGCGAGAGCCAGGTCGGGAAAGACCCAGCCCCAGACGTAAGTGGTCAGGTTGTGGAGGACCAGCGGCTGGACGCGGAAGGTGGCCAGGGTGACGACGGCCGTGAGGAGCGCGACGGCGCCCCAGGCCCACCGGGCGATGATACGGGCGCGGTGCTGTAGGAGATCCTCGGTCTTGAGCGCGATCCACAGGGCGCCGTGGACGGCCAGCGTGACGAAGGCCAGCAGCCCGACCAGGATGGTGTACCAGTCGAGGATGCCGACGTCCTTGCCGGTCTGGAAGTCCGTCCAGAGCGGCAGGAAGAAGCTGCCGCCGGCGTCGAGGGGCACTCCGCGGACGACGTTGCCCAGCGCGGCGCCGTAGAAGATAGCGAGCAAGGCGCTGGCCAGCATAAACAGGGCGTCGAAGAAAGGACGCCACAGGTTGTCCTCGAGATGGTTGCGAAACTCGACGGCGATGCCGCGCGTGATGAGCAGCCAGAGAACCATCATGAGGGGCAGGTAGAAGCCCGAGAAGCTGGAGGCATAGAGGCCGGGGAAGGCGAAGTACAGCGTACCGCCGCCGGCGAGCAGCCAGACCTCATTGCCATCCCAGACCGGACCGATGGAGCGGATGACGCGGCGGCGCTGCGACTCGGTGCGGCCGACGGAGAAGTGTAGGATGCCGGCCCCGAGGTCGAAGCCATCGAGGATGACATAACCGGCGATCATCAGTGCGACGAGGCAATACCAGACGGTTGCCATAGGGGCTCCTTAGTGGCGGCCAAGGCGGGTCTGGAGACCCGCTGCAGGCGTGGACGCCTGCCCCACCAGGGTGAGTGGAATGCCATTACAGGGCGGCATTGGCGCTCCGGGAGGGCCTTCGCTCCGGGCTATCGAGCACGGGCTCGGGGCCATGCTCGAACTCACGGCGGACGAGGAAAAGGAACAACATCGCCAGAAGCGTGTACATACCCATGAAGCCGATCAGGGTGAACAGGGTGTTGCCGCTCGAAACCTGCATCGACGGGCCGGCCGCGGTGCGCATGAGTCCGTAGACCAGCCACGGCTGGCGGCCCAGCTCGGCGGTCATCCACCCGGCGGTGTTGGCGATGAAGGGGAACGGAAGCGAGAGCATCAGGACCCACAGCCAGGGGCGGTTTTCATAGATCCCGCCTCGGCGGAGCAGCCAGAGCGAGACCAGCATGACGGCGATGAAGAGGGTCCCCAGACCGACCATGATGTGATAGCTGTAATACAGCAGGGGGATGTTGTCGGGGTGGTCCTCCGGGGGGAAAGCGTTGAGGCCCTTGACCTCCGCGGCCCACTGTTGGTAAGTGAGGAAGCTCAATGCGCGCGGGACCAGGAGCGGGTTGTCGAGCTTGTGCTTTTCCATATCCGGCTGGCCGAGGATGGCGATGGGGGCGCCCGCGGTGCTCTCGAACAGGCCCTCCATGGCGGCTAGCGTGATGGGCTGGTGGCGGGCGATCATGGCGCCCTGGCGGTCGCCGGTGGGGAACAGCATGAGGACCGAGGCGATGGCGGCGGCGATGACGCCTGTGCGCACGAAAATGCGGCCGTATTCGCGCTGCTTCTGGGAGAGCAGGTAGAAGGCGCCGGCCGAAGCCATGACGAAAGACGCCGTGACCACGGTGCCGAGCATGTTGTGGATGTACATCCAGAACGTCCAGGGGTTGAGGATCAGGCCCCAGAAGCTGCTGAGGACGACTCCGTCGCGGCCGGGCGCATAGGCGACGGGGTGCTGCATCCAGGCGTCGGTGGCGACGATAAAGAAGCCGGAGAGCCAGGTGCCCACGAACAGGATCAGCGAGGTGAGCCAGTGCAGTTTGCGGCCCAGGCGGTTCTCGCCATAGATCAGCAGCCCCAGGAAGCTGGACTCGAGAAAGAAGGCGAAGACGCCTTCCATGGCCAGGGTCTGGCCGATGACGCCGCCGGCGTACCGGGAGAACCGCGACCAGTTGGTGCCGAACTGGAATTCCATGGGAACGCCGGTAACCACCCCCACGGCGAAGGTGATGGCGAAGATCTTTATCCAGAAGCGGGCGGCGTGGTCATAGCGGTCGTCCTCGGTTTTCAGAGCGATTGACTTCAGCACGAAGATCAGCAGGGCGAGGCCCATGGTGAGCTGCGCGAACAGATAGTGGAATGTGATGGTGAAGGCGAAGTGGAATCGATGCAGCGCCAAAACGGAGTCCATGACCCAAAACCCCCCGATTGAAGTATGTAAGATTCTTCAGATGCTGGCAAGTGGGTCGGGGATGCAGGAATTTCGGGGAGAGAGTCAGGCGTCAGGAGGTGGCGCGCGATTTCTCCAACGTTTGGAGGGTCGTATAGTAGGCGCGGCGGCGGCGCCAGTGGGCGCATGCCATCTCGCGGACCAGGAACTGCTCGAGGGGGCCGGACGGCTGGAACTCGGCCTCGAGGGTGGCCAGGATGTCGCGGAAGTGGGCGGGGTCCTCCTCGCGACGCAGGCCTTCGCTCAGGCGGGCGCTCGGCTGGTTGGTGGGCACGAAAACTCCTCCAGGGCAAGGATGCAGGGCGGATTCGGCGCTGAGCGGGGTCGAAGTCGGGAAGGGATTGAGGCGGTTGAAAAAAAATCGTCGCCCGAGGTGTCACTGGCCCGCGCGCTCGAGATAGTCGATCAAGCCGAGCAGGGCTCCCCCGTCGGGAAGCAGGACCTGGGCCGCGACGCTGTGAACGTCCCAGGTGTTCCAGCCGCGGGCGAGGCGATGCTGCGGGGCGTCGTATTCGGAGGAGCGCGGCGGCGGCGTCTGGGCGGGGAGGAGGGAGGAGAGGGCCAGCAGGAGGATCGCGCGCATCGTGCTTATCAGGCTAGCAGTGGCGGAGAGAGAGAGGCGTCGTTGTATAATTTCGGACATATGCCTCTCGAAACGATCACGGACGCAGGTTTGGCGCGGGCCAGAAGGACGTGGCGGATCAAGAACGCAGCCTTTCTGGTTGTGCTGGCGGCTGTTCTCATCGGCGGATCGGGCCGGGCCGGGTGGGTTGCGGGCTGGGCCTACTTCCTGGTGGCGACGACCGGTCCGATCGGGACGTACCTGGTGCTGTCGAAGAAGTCCCCCGGTCTGCTGGTGGAACGGTCGAAGCTTCAAAGCGGAACCAAGGCATGGGACAAAGTGATCGCTCCGCTCATCGCTGGGCTGCTTCCGCTGGCCACGTGGGTTGTGGCGGCACTGGACGCCCGTTTTGCCTGGTCGGAGATCGCATGGCTGTACCAAGCGGCCGGTTTCGTGGCGGTGGCGCTGGGGATACTGGCGATGATCCGGGCGATGGCGGCGAATCGCTTTTTCGCGGCGACGGTGCGCATCCAGAAGGAAAGGGAGCACAGCGTCGTCTCGGACGGCCCGTATGCCACGGTGCGACATCCCGGCTATGTGGGGTTGATCGTGTACATGCTGGGGACTCCGCTGGCTCTGGGCAGCCGGTACGCGATGATACCGGCAGTCCTCTGCGCCGCGCTGGTGGTGCTGCGCACGGCGCTGGAAGATCGCACGCTGCAGCACGAACTGGAGGGTTACGCGGAGTACGCGCAGCGGGTGCGCTGGCGCCTGGTTCCGAGGGTGTGGTAGCCGGCGTCGCCGACAGCCCGGAACATCGCCCCCGCGCCGCCCGTACTAAGAAGTACGGCGGCATGAACGCCGCCAAGTTCGAGCGTCGGGAGGAACGACCGTGTCAGCTCTCCTTCAGGATCTTCGTTACGGCTTGCGGCTGCTGGCCAAGAATCCGGGCTTCTCGGCGGTGGCCGTGGTCGCCCTCGCCCTCGGCATCGGCGCCAACACCGCCATCTTCAGCGTCGTCAACGGAGTGCTTCTGCGGCCGCTGCCCTACGGCGATCCCGACCGCCTGATGCGGCTCAGCGAGAAATCCCCCGAGTTCCCGACCATGTCCGTCGCCTATCCGAATTTCCTGGATTGGAAGGACCAGGGCCGCACCTTCGCCGGCCTGGCCGCGTACCGCTGGGAAGACGCCGACCTCACCGGAGGCGGCCAGCCCGAACACCTGAGCGGCAAGATGGTTTCGGCCGATTTCTTCCGCGTCCTCGGAATCAGCCCCGTGGCGGGCCGCAACTTCGACCCGCGGACAGACCGGCTGGGCGCCGCGCCCGTTGTCATCATCGGCGGCGGCCTGTGGAGCCGGCGCTTCGCCTCCAACCCCGCCGTCGTCGGCAGCCAGCTCATGCTCAACGGCCGCAGCTACACCGTCGCGGGCGTGGTCCCCGCCGGTTTTCAGCTCGAAGGCAAAGCCGACGTCTACACGCTCCTGGACCAGTGGGACGACATACTGGCCCGCTCGCGCGAGATGCATCCCGGCATGTTCGTAATCGGGCGGCTCAAGCCCGGCGTGACCCAGGCCCAGGCGCAACTGGAAATGACCGCCATCGGAGCCCGCCTGGCCGACGCCTATCCGAAATCGAACTCCAAGCACGGCGTCAACGTCGCGCCGCTCGCGGGCGCCATCGTCGGAAACGTCCGTCCCACGCTGATGGTGCTGCTGGGCGCGGTAGGATTCGTGCTCCTGATCGCCTGCGCCAACGTGGCGAACCTGCTGCTGGCCCGCTCCGCCGGGCGCCAGAAGGAGATTGCCATCCGCTCCGCCATCGGCGCCGGACGCGCCCGCGTGGTCCGCCAACTGCTGACCGAAAGCGTGGTGCTGGCGCTCGCGGGAGGCGTCGCAGGCCTAGCCATCGCCCGATGGGGCACGCAGGCAGTACTGGCGGCCGTGCCGGGCGGCCTGCCCCGCATGGAGAACATCGGAGTGGATGGCTGGGTGCTCGCCTTCACCCTGGGCATCTCGCTTCTTACCGGCATCGTCTTCGGTCTGGCTCCGGCCCTGCAAGTCTCCGTCACCGATCTGCACGAGACGCTGAAAGAAGGCAGCCGCGGCTCCTCGGCCGGGCACCGGCGGTTGCGCAACGTGCTGGTGGTCTCCGAAGTGGCCGCCGCGCTGGTGCTGCTGGCGGGAGCCGGCCTGATGCTGCGCACCATCTGGAGCCTGGGCGGCGTCAATCCCGGGTTCAATCCCGGCCACGCCCTGACCTTTTCGGTGGGCCTCTCCCCGGCCAACGTCAGCAGCAGCGATCGCATCCTGCAGACCCTCGATCAGACCGTGGATCGCATCCAAAACGTGCCCGGCGTGAAGAGCGCCGGGGTGACCTCGCTCATGCCGCTAGGCGGCAGCGACAGCGAAATCCCGTTCTACGTGAAGGGACGGCCCCGCCCCACCTCGCAGGGCGACATGCAGTGGGCGCTGTTGTACGCGACCGGCCCCGGCTATCTCAAGGCCATGGATATTCCGCTCCTGCGCGGCCGCTACATCGAGCCCCAGGACATGCACCGCGGCTCCCACGTGGTAGTCATCGACGAGGTCATGGCACGCACGCTATTCCCGAACGAAGATCCGCTGACCAAGAGCATCGTGGTTGCCGACTTGAGCGGCGCTCTCGGCCCGGAGGCTTCGACGCCGATGGAGATCGTGGGCATCGTGGGACACGTCAGCCATTGGGGCCTGGACAGCGACGCGACCGCCCGCGTCCGCAGCGAGCTTTACCTGCCGCTGTCCCAGGTCCCGGACCAGTTCATGAAGGGCATGGCCGCGTCCAGTTCCTTCGTGGTGCGGACCGGAGCCGATCCGTTCGCCATGCTCCCGGCGGTGCGCGGCGCGGTCCTCGAGGCCGGCAACGACCAGCCGGTTTACGGCGTGCGGACCATGGATCAGATCGTCTCGGAGTCCATCGCGGACCGGCGCTTCTCGATGCTGCTGCTGAGCGTCTTCGCGGGCCTGGCGCTGTTGCTGGCCGCGGTCGGCATCTACGGAGTGATCTCCTACACGGTGGCGCAGCGCACCCGCGAGATTGGCATCCGCATGGTGCTGGGGGCCCGGCAGGCGGATGTGCTGAAGGTGGTGGTATCCCAGGGCATGCTTCCCGTTTTGGCTGGCCTTGGCATCGGCCTCGCCGCCTCGTTCGGGCTGACCCGCCTGATGGCCGGCATGCTTTACGGCGTCAACGCCGGCGATCCGGTCACGCTCATCGGCGTGGCGGTGGCGCTCGCCGCCGTGGCGTTCGCCGCCACCCTGGTCCCGGCCCGCCGCGCCACCCGGGTCGCGCCGGTGGTGGCCTTGCGATACGAATAGGCCACCAGCACCGAACCGCGCGCGTGCGGAACTCCGCGGCCCGCCCCCTCCGCTCTCTCACGGTCGCGGTTCGGTGCTGGTGGGCTCACCCAGAGAACTACTTCGGTGGCCGTCGTGAAGTAATCCCGGGGGTCGCGCTGGCCGCCCTGCTCATAGGTGTACTTCGAGCCGTCCCACAGATCGACGTGGCCGCTGGCGTCCGAAAACGGAATGACGAAGGCGATCACTCCCTTCTTTCCCAGAAACCGGCGGCGGTCCACCGGGCGCACCGCGCGGATCTGAGGCCGCCCGAAGGCCGCTTCCAGCCAGGGCCGCATGCCGCGAACCTGGTACGCGTAATACTTCCCGTCTCCGCCCCGGACCACCTTCATCCTGGCGAAGCCGGCAGGCACCGCGATCCCGGAGTAGTTCAAAGCCCGGCTGAGACGGACGGCGCAGGTGTGATCGATCCAGGCCGCGTTGACGCGCCTGCCAATCTGTTGCCTGATTCGCTCATCGGAGCCGTTGGGGTAGTTCGCGGAAAGCGCGGCGAAGGGAGGGATCGCAGTCCCGCTGAACCATAACGCCAGAGCCAGCCCGCACTTCAAGACGAAGATCATCCCTGCGACTATACACCGGCCGGACGGCCACCTTCAAATGCGCCGCGCCCCCCGCTCCGGATCGCCCCTATGATCCGCATCTTCCCCGCGTTGCCAGCCCTCCACCTGGGGTAAGCTTGTTCCTGATGCGAAGAGTGTTCTCGCTGGGGTGCCTGCTCGCTGCAGCAGCCCTGGCTGCGCCCGGGTCCCGTCTGGCCGACGCTCCCAAGCCCGCCGTTCCCGACAAAATCAAAGACCGGTTTCTGCCCGCGCCCTTGGACCGGCAGAAGATCGAGGGCCTGCTGGGGCAACGAATGCGCGTGAACCTGGAGGGCCGGCTGCTCCACGTGAGCGAGACCGTTCTGCTGGCCGCCTATCCCACCAAGCCCGGCACGCAAGGCGCCGGCGGCGAGAACGCCGGCAAGTTTCTGGACGCCGCCTCCCGAACCTGGGCCTACACGGGCGACCCGCGCCTGAAGGGAAAGATGGACCGCGTCGCGGCCGCGCTGGCGGCCTCCGAGATCCAGGCAGGCTGGCGTATCGGGGATCTCCGCTGGACGCTGGCCGGCCTGCTCAGCTACTACCGGGTCACCGCCGACGCCAAGGCCGTGGAAGCCGCGCGCCGGATCGGCGACATGCTGGCCAGCACTTTCGGCGACGGCCCCGGGAAGCAGGATATCGTCGCGGCGGGTGCGCACATGGGCCTCTCCGCCACCAGCGTGCTCGAACCGATGTGCATTCTCTACCGCTACACTGGCGGCCAGCAATATCTGGACTTCGCCCGTTATATCGTCCGCGCCTACGACCAGCCGCGGGGCCCCAGGCTCATTCAGTCTCTCGAGGCGACCGGCAGCGTCTACCGTGTCGCCGACGCCCGGGCGGATGAGATTCTGGCCAATCTTTCCGGCTTGCTCGAGCTCTACCGGCTCACGGGCGACGAGCCGTACCTGAAGGCCGCGACGACCGCCTGGAAGGACATCGTCTCCAAACGCCTGTACATCACCGGCGCCGTCAGCTCGGGCGAGTATTTCCGGGACGACCTGGACCTGCCCGGCGAGGAAGCGGCGAGCGTGGGAGAGAGCTGCGCGACCGTGGCCTGGCTCGATCTCAACCGGCAGCTTCTGCTGCTGACCGGCGAAGCCCGCTACGCCGGCGAGATGGAGCGCACCACGTATAACCAGCTTCTAGGCTCCCAGGATCCTCGCAACGGCAGCATCTCGCGCTTCACTCCGCTGGTGGGGCGCAAGCGGCCGGGCGCGAACCTCAACTGCGCCGTATCGAGCGAGCCGCGCGCCATCGCCATGATTCCCGAGATGGCCTGGGGCGAGTATGAGGGCGGCGTGGCGGTGCTGCTCTATGCGCCGGGAGAAGCCACCATCCCCCTGCGGCCGGACTTTGAGATCACGCTGGTCTCGGCCACCCGCTTTCCGCACGACGGCAAGGTCGCCATCACCTTGCGCCTGCCGCGGCCGGCGCGCTTCCCGGTTTTTCTGCGCGTGCCGGAATGGGCGACGCATTTCTCGGCCACGGTGAAGGACGCCGGGACTCCGGGCCAGCCCGGAAGCCTTCTCAAGCTCGACCGCATGTGGCACACCGGCGACGCGATCCAGATCCAGATGGACCTCCCGGTCCGCGCAATCCCTGGGGGCGGCAGCTATCCGGATCACGTAGCGCTGGCGCGCGGGCCGCAGATCCTGGCGCTGGAGTCCGCCGTGAACCCGCAGGTTCCTTACATTCACCGGGCTTCGCTCAAGGAGGTGGATGCCTCCCGGATCGAGCTTCGAGACGCCGCGGCCAGCCTTCCCAAGACCTGGGCGGGAAGCCAGGCGTACTCGGTTGACGGGGCCTTCGCGGGCAAGCCGGAGCCGCTGCTGCTGGTGCCGTTCGCCGACGCGTTGAACTACCGGGTGTGGCTGCTGAAGCCGGGGCGGGTGCCGATCGGGCAGGTGGCGCTGACCGCCTTTGGAACGGAGTCGTGGTCGCGGACCGGCAGCTCGGCCGGCTCCATCAGCGACGAGCGGCCCGACACCTACCGCACCAGCTTCGAGGGCAAGGCCGCCAAAGAAGACTGGTACGCCGTGGAGATGGACCGCCCAGGCGACATCGCCCGCATCGTGTACCGCCACGGGAAGACGTTCGAGAACGGCGGCTGGTTCGACACCTCGGCCGGCAAACCCAGAATCCAGATCAAGAAGACCAAGAACGGCCCCTGGGAGAGCGCGGGCACGCTCGACAGTTACCCGGACTTCACTTCCGCACAGGTGCCCGCCATCCGCGACGGCGAGCCGTTCACGCTGCGGCTCAAACAGCCGGTCCGGGCGGTGGCCATACGCCTGGTGGGCAAGCCGGCCCGTTCGTTTTCGAGTTGCGCGGAGCTGTCGGCCTACGGGCAGTAGGCGCAGTCCGAGGCGCAGTCCGCTCCCTTGCGGTCGCGGCTCGGTAACGAATACCATCGAGCGGATCTTCGCGCGGGACTTGAGCGCGCTGACCGTCCGCTCCCTTGCGGTCGCGGCTCGGTAACGAACACCCGGAAGCCGCGGGCCGCCAGGGGCACCCTCGGCCACGTTATCCTGGACATCGGCGTGCATTTCGGGCTGTGAGGCCAGGTGGGCGTAACGCAATTCCAGTTTGCCGCGTCACTGCTAAACCGTACTGGGGAACGCCAGCGAATGTAAGGCGAATAATATCCGATATCCGTTCATGGGGAGAGGGCAAGCGATGAGGAAGAGCGTGGGGGCCGGCTTAGGACTTCTGGTGACCGGCGGGGCGGTCTGGGCGCAGTATCTGATCACCACCGTGGCGGGGGGCGGGCTGCCGCCTACGGCTTCCACGGCCGTGAGCGCGCCGCTTCCTAAACCGTCGGCGGTCACGGCGGACGGACACGGCAATGTGTACTTCTCCGCGGCCAACAGCGTGTTCAAGGTCGATGCGGCGGGCGTTCTCACGCGCGTGGCGGGTGCGGTGGGGGCGAGCTACTCGGGCGACCGAGGTCCGGCCACGAGCGCCCAGCTCGACGTCGCTCAGGGCGTCGCGGTGGATGGCGCCGGCAACCTCTACATCGCGGACAGTGGCAACAGCCGCATCCGGAAGGTAGCGGCCGATGGCACCATCACGACCGTGGCGGGTACCGGAGTTCCGGGCTACTCGGGTAACCCGGCACCGGCCACCAGCGCCCAGCTCAGGAATCCTCGCGGCGTGGCGGTGGACGCCGCCGGCAACCTCTACATCGCGGACACCAGTAACAACCGGGTTCGCAAGGTGACGGTGGCCACGGGCATCATCACGACCGTGGCCGGCTCCGCCTTCGTTGGCGATTATGGCGACGGAGGCGCGGCGATCAATGCTTCGCTGAACCGTCCCTCCGGCGTAGCGGTGGATGCCGCCGGCAACATCTACATCGCGGACACCCAAGACCACGCGATCCGCAAGGTGACGGTGGCGACCGGCATCATCACGACCGTCGCCGGCAACGGCACCGCTGGCTTTACGGGCGACGGCGGCGCGGCCACGGCCGCGCAGCTCGATACTCCTTACAGCGTGGCGGTGGACGCCGCCGGGAACCTCTACATTGCGGACACCGACAACAACCGGATCCGCGAAGTGGTTGCGGCCAGCGGCATCATCGTTACCATGGCGGGCGACGGCACCTATGGCTATTCGGGCGACGGCGGAGCGGCTACCGGTGCCCAACTCCGTTCGCCGAGCGGCGTGGCTCTGGATGCCGGCGGTAACGTATACATCGCCGACACGAGCTCCTATGTGATCCGCAAGGTGTCGCCGGCCGGCACCATCGCCACCGTGGCGGGCAACGGCAATGGCAGTTCGGGCGACGGTGGGCCCGCCACCGGCGCATTGCTCGGTTACATCGATGACGCCGCGCTCGATGCCGCCGGCAACCTGTACCTGGCGGACAGCGGCAACCACCGGGTCCGCAAGGTGGCCACGGACGGCACGATCACGACCGTGGCCGGCAACGGAACCCCGGGCTATTCGGGCGATGGGGGGCTGGCCACCGCCGCCGAGCTCAACGCGCCCAGCGGCGTGGCGGTGGACAGCGCCGGCAACGTCTACATCGCGGATACCAACAACAATGTGATTCGCAAAGTGGCGGCGGGCACGGGCATCATCACCACCGTGGCCGGCAACGGCACCAACGGCTACACCGGCGACGGAGGAGCGGCTACCAGCGCCGAACTTGCGTACCCCTACGGAGTGGCGGTGGACGGCTCCGGCAACCTATTCATCGCGGACACCTTTAACGTCGTGATCCGAAAGGTGGCGACCAATGGCACCATCACGACGGTGGCCGGCAGTCACGTTCCCGGCTACACGGGCGACGGCAGCACGGCCACCCTGGCCTCGCTGAACTATCCCTACGGCGTGGCGGTGGATTCTTCCGGTACCCTCTTCATCGCGGACACCGGAAACAGCGTCATCCGGAGGGTGGCCACCCTGAACATCACGACGGTGGCGGGCACTACCTCTGCCGGGTATTCGGGAGACGGCGGAGCGGCCACCAGCGCCACGCTTCAGAACCCCCAGGGCGTGGCGGTAGACGCCGCGGGCAACCTCTTCATCGCAGACACCGGGAACATCGTGGTTCGCGAGGTATCCGGCGGCAACATCAGCACCGTGGCCGGCAACCGGACGTATGGCTATGGGGGCGACGGCGGAGCGGCCCTGAGCGCCCAACTCAACTCTCCGTACGACGTGGTGGTGGACAGCGCCGGCCAGGTCTATATCACCGACGTGAGCGTGGTCCGGATGCTGGTGCCGCAGGCGGGAACCCGGGCGCTGCTGAGCGTGGCCGAGAGTGGGCCAGCCAGTGTTACGCAAGGACAGAACGGAGCATCCTACTCGGTGGTGGTAAGCAATGCCGCGGGCGCCGGGTCAACCAGCGGTACGGTGACGGTGACCGGAACCGTTTCCGCCGGCTCGACTGTGGCTTCCATGTCAGGCACGGGCTGGAGCTGTTCCGGAAGCACCTGCACGCGCAGCGACGCCCTGAGCGCCGGTTCCAGCTATCCCGCGATCGCAGTCGCCGTAAACGTCTCCACGACTGCGTCCTCGCAGGTGACCAATCAGGTGACCGTGTCGGGCGGCAGTTCGACGGCGGCCAGCATCACCGGCGTGACCACGGTTCTCGGTGTTGCGCCCGCCGCCCCGGTCCTGATCTCCCCGGCCAACGGAGGCACGGCCGCTCCGCTGACGTCCATCTTGACCTGGAGCGCGGCGAGCGGCGCCACATCCTACCAGGTCTACTTCGGAACCCTCTCCACGCCACCGCTGGTGACCTCCACTACCGGCACCAGTTACACCGCCGCGGCGCTGACCGCGAATACCACCTATTACTGGCAGATCGTGGCCCAAAACGGCTCCGGTTCGGCCAGTTCCGCGATCTGGTCCTTCAGCACCGGCACCGTGGTAGCTCCGTTGCGCTTCGTCCCCGTCACCCCCTGCCGCGTGGCGGACACGCGCTATCCTGACGGCCCCTTCGGCGGTCCCACGCTGACCGGGGGCTCCAGCCGCTCCTTCCCCATTCCCTCCAGCGGATGCGGCATCCCGGCCACCGCCCAGGCCTATTCGCTCAACGTAACGGTGGTGCCGGCGGGCCCGCTCAGCTTCCTGACGCTGTGGCCTACCGGGCAGCCGCAGCCTTTGGTCTCCACCCTGAATTCGTTCGCCGGAATCGTGGTGGCCAACGCGGCCATCGTTCCGGCGGGGACCAGCGGGGCGGTGAGCGCATACGTCAGCGACCAGAGCGACGTGATCCTGGATATCGATGGCTATTTCGATGCGACCGGCACAGTGGCGTCGTATTCCTTCTATCCCGCTACGCCCTGCCGTGTGGCCGACACGCGGGGCACGGCGGGCCAGTTCGGCGGGCCCTCGATGGGGATGGACCAGACCCGGGACTTTCCGATTCCGTCGGGCGGCTGCGGGATTCCGTCCACCGCGAAGGCGTACTCGCTGAATGTGACGGCGATTCCGGGGACGAAGTATCTGGGCTATTTGAGCACCTGGCCGACGGGAGCGGCGCAAACGGGGGTCTCGACGCTGAACTCCTGGACCGGGAAAGTGGTGGCCAATGCGGCCCTGGTTCCGGCGGGCAGCAACGGATCGGTTTCGGTATTTGTGACCGATCCGGCGGACGTGGTTCTGGACCTCAACGGCTACTTCGGCCAGCCGGGGGGCGCGGGGGAACTGACGTTCTACCCGCTAGCGCCGTGCCGGGTGGTGGACACGCGGGGGACGGCGGGGCCGTTCGGGGGCCCGGAGATGGAGGCGCAGTCGGTGCGCTCGTTCGTGCTGCCGGCGGGAGGCTGCAATGTACCCTCGACGGCGAAGGCGTACTCGCTGAATGTGACGGTGGTGCCGGACGGGCTGTTGTCGTTCCTGACGGCGTGGCCGGCGGGGGCGGGGCAGCCGTTCGTTTCGACGCTGAACTCGTTTGACGGGAGTGTGGTGGCGAACGCGGCGATTGTTCCGGCGGGGGCGAACGGGGCGGTGAGCATTTACGTGACCGACCGGACGCAGGTGATTCTGGATATTGACGGGTATTTCGCGCCGTAGGGTCCGCTCCCTCACGGTCGCGGTTCCGTGCTGAGGTAGCGTGGGCTGTGCCACAATGTCAGGATCGTGAAGCTGCTGGTCTTCTCCGACATTCACGGCGACACCCAGGCGCTCGAGCGGCAGATGGCCGCCGAGGCCGATTACTACTTTTCGGCGGGCGACCTGAGCAGTTGGGGCCGGGGCCTGGACCGCTGCGGCGAGATTCTCGCGCGGCGCGCCGGCCGCGTTTACGTGCTGCCGGGCAACCACGAATCGGAGCGGCAAAACGCGGACCTGGCCGCCCGTCATGGGCTTATCGACTTTCACGGCCAGAGCTTCGAGGCCGGCGGATACCACATTGCGGGGTTGGGCTGCTCGACGCCCACTCCGTTCAATACGCCGGGCGAGTACAGCGAAGAGGAAATGGCGCGGCGCCTGACGCCTTTCGCGGGATTGAAGCCGCTCATCCTGATCTGCCATTGCCCGCCGCTGGGGACCGACCTCGACCGCGTACACAAGGGCATGCACGCGGGCAGCAGCGCGGTGCGCGAGTTCATCGAGAACGCAGCGGCCGGTGGCGTTTTTCTGCGGCCACATACACGAGGCCGAAGGCGTGCGGCTGCGGCTCGGCGACACGCTTTGCGTCAACGCCGGCAAACGGGGATATCTGCTCGATTCTGATACACTGAGTAAGTAATGAACGAGGAACTCGACCGCGAATACTCAACGCTCCGCCAGCAAGCCGAGGCTGTGCGGAGCTATCTTTGACGCCCCCAAACGAAAATCTCAGCTAGCCAAAATTGAAGAGCGCGTTTCCGCGCCCGAATTCTGGAGCCAGCCGGACCAGCACCTGTTGCGCGAGCGCAAGCGCCTGGAAGAGACGCTGGCCGACGACGCGCAGCTTGCGCTCACGATGTCCGACGTCGAAACGCTGTTCGAGCTGCAGCGCGAAGGCGAGGACGTCGGCGGCGAGATTCGCAAGGAGCTGCAAAAGTTCTCCGAGCGCCTGGAGAAGCTGGAGACGCAACTGCTGCTGGCGGGCGAGAACGATTTCCGCAGCGCCATCGTCGAAATCCATCCCGGCGCGGGCGGCACGGAAAGCCAGGACTGGGCGGAGATGCTGCTGCGCCTGTACCTGCGCTGGGCCGAGCGCATGGGCTTCTCGACGGTGGTCACGGACCGGCAGGAGGGCGAGGCCGCCGGCATCAAGTCCGTCACCTTCGAGGTCAACGGCGACAACGCTTACGGGCTGCTGCAATCCGAAGTGGGCGTGCACCGGCTGGTGAGGATTTCGCCCTACGACGCCAACGCGCGGCGCCACACCTCCTTCGCGTCGGTTTTCGTCTACCCGCAGGTGGACGACGAGATCAAAATCGACATCAAGCCCGAGGACCTGCGCGTGGACACGTTCCGCGCGGGCGGCAAAGGCGGGCAGCACGTTAACCGCACGGACTCGGCGGTGCGGATGGTGCACCTGCCCACCAACATCGTGGTGCAGTGCCAGAACGAGCGCTCGCAGCATAAGAACCGCGACATGGCGATGAAGCAGCTCCGGGCGCGGTTGTACGAGCACGAGCTGGCGAAGCGGAACGCGGCGGAAAAGAAGATCGAGGACAACAAGGCCGATATCAACTTCGGCAGCCAGATCCGCAGCTACGTGCTGGCGCCGTACCGGCTGATCAAGGACCACCGCACCAAGCTGGGAGTCGGCGACGTGGACCGCATCCTCGACGGCGACATGGAGCCATTCATGCATGCCTGGCTGGTGTGGAAGCGCACCGGAAGAATCGCCGGGGCGGACGGCAAGGAAGACTTGCCCGAATCGTGATCGCGCCAGAGCAGATCCAGGCGGCCGCGGAGCTGATCCGCCAGGGACGGCTGGTGGCCTTTCCCACCGAGACGGTTTACGGCCTGGGCGCGAACGCGCTCGACGCGGCGGCGGTGGCGCGGATCTACGAGGCGAAAGGCAGGCCGGCGACCAGCCCGCTGATCGTCCACGTGGATTCGGCGGAAATGGCGCGCGAGGTGGCGGCGGAGTGGCCGGAGGCGGCCGGGACGCTGGCTCGCCGCTTCTGGCCGGGTCCGCTGACGCTGGTGCTGCCGAAGCGGCCTTCGGTGCCCGATATCGTCACCGCGGGCCTGCAGACCGTGGGCATTCGCGTTCCGGCCCACCCGGTGGCCCTGGCGCTGATCCGCCTCGCGGGCGTTCCGATCGCGGCGCCCAGCGCCAACCGGTTCAGCGGCCTGTCACCGACCACCGCCGAACACGTGCGGGACAGCCTGGGCGGGGCCGTGGACCTCATCCTGGACGGCGGCGCGACCGATGTAGGGATTGAGTCGACGGTGCTGTCGCTGGCCGGGCCGCGGCCCGTGTTGCTGCGGCCGGGCATGGTTTCCCGGCGGGAGATCGAGGAGCTTGTCGGCCCGATCGAGGTCGCGGCGGCGGCGGGGGACGGCCCGCATGCCTCGCCGGGGATGCATCGGAAGCACTACAGTCCCAGGACGCGGCTGCTCCTGGTTCGAGGGGGGGCTGTGCCGGACCGGGGCGGGGGGGCCTACGCCTGGCTGTACGCGGAACCGGCGGGGCCGGTCGCGCGGCTGGTGCGGATGCCAACGGACCCGGCGAGGTACGCCGCGGTGTTGTATGAAACGCTGCACCGGCTGGACCGCGAGGGGCTGGATTGGATCGCCGTCGAGCGGCCGCCGGAGGGGCCCGAGTGGGCTGCCATCCTGGACCGTTTGGAGCGGGCGGCCAAATAGCGGTCGAATTCAGCCGCTTTCACTCCAGACAACGCATCCGTCTGCCGATATAGCATCTGTGAGCACATCGCTGGCACCGGCGGCAGGTGCGCAGAGGCCGTGGGTTCTCAGGAACCTGCATCCTCTGCCCGTCGTTGCCGTGCGTCTGATGCGGATGGTCTCGACGGACGACGTGGTGTTCCGCCGCGTGTCCGAGCTGATCCGGGTGGATTCGGCCTTCTCGGCGGAAGTGCTCAGGGTGGCCAATTCGCCTCTGCTGGGATGCCGGCAGGAGGTGCGTGGGATACTCAACGCGCTGGCCATTCTCGGGCTGGACCGCCTGAAGGGTCTGGTAATGACGGTGGCGTTGCGGAACTTTCTGTCCACCAGGTTGGACGTCCCGGTCCTGCTGCGTTGCTGGCGCCACTCGCTGGCCTGCGCCCTGCTCTCGGAACTACTGGCGGAGGCGTGCTGGCTGGACAAGGATCCCTGTTACACGGCGGGCCTGCTGCACGACCTGGGCCGGCTCTCGTTGCTGGAGACCTATCCGGGCGAGTACGCGGGGCTGCTCGAGACGATCGACGAGGACCAGGGGGATGCCGCGAACCTGATGGAATACGAGCGCGAGATGTTCGATGCCGATCACTGTCAGATCGGCCGCTGGCTGGCAGAGGACTGGGGTCTTCCCGCCGACCTCAGGGAGACCATCGGCCACCACCACGAGCCCCCGGAACAGGGCCGCCTCGACCAGGGCACGATCATCTATGTCTCGTGCCGGCTTGCGGACATGCTGGGCTTCCAGGCCGCCGGTCCGGCACGCCTGGACAGTCAGGACGATTTGCGGCGCGAGTTTCCTCAGTGCGGCTGGGATCGCCTCAAGTCCGACCGCGAATTATTGCTGGCCGTGGCCGGAAAGATCAACGCCCTCGAGTGCAGCCTCTTCGCGTCGTGACCTCCCAGTTTGCAGCGTCGAGACTCTTCTCGACGCAAAAAGAGCGCCTCGACACGAGTGTCGAGGCGGCAGGCAAGAGTGCCTGCGCCACAAAAGCCGCACGTCGCCAGGTTGGGACTTCGATCCCATCCGGGTCCGACGCGGGCAACAGCCTGAGGGGCACGTCCCCCTTCTCCGCCTACATGCCGCGGCGGCGGGTGAGGATGGCGGCGCCGGAGGCCAGGCCCATAGTACTGCCGAACTCCGTGGCGTGCCAATCCACCTGCAGAGAGTCGTCGCCGAGCAGTCTGAGTCGAATCTCGCCGGACGCGCCCTCCGAGCCGGTCCATGCCAGGACGGTGGGACCATCCTGGCAGCGGCCCTCGAAGGAGAACCGAACGTCCCCGGAGATAGGCCGGTCCCCGACTTTATAGCGTGCGCGGTACCGTCCGTGAATGGCTCCCGCCGATTCGGTGATAAACACTTCGATGAACTCCGGAGGATACAGTAGCACGGTTCCTGGAGAGGTCTTCACCGAAGCGTAGAACCAGGCTCCAGCCATGCTCGCGGCCGGTTCCTCCGCGGCTTGGGCCAGGGTGGCAGACGGGAGATCCGGGGGAGGCGGTGAATCGGGGCTGGTGGCCGGGATCTCGGGTGGCGGCTCAACCGCGATCGCCAGGGTCTCGGCGGGGGCAGGCTTCTGCTTGCGCCGCAAGGGTGCCGGAGCATCGCCGCGAGGCGCGCTGTGGCGCCGGGCCGGCTTGGGGGTGGAGAGCGGGGCTGTAACGGCGGCGGCTGAGGGTTCGCGCGACGACACGCCTGTAGCCGCGCGACGAGGGTAAAGCACGGCGCCTGCGACGGCAATAACGGCCAGCGCGGCCGCCAGCATCCAATTTGGGCGCCGTGCGACCCGCGTGCGGGGCGGCGGCGGAGCGCCGGAAAGAGACCGATCGTAGCGCAGGCGCGCGACCGGGTCGGTGAGCACCGCGCAGATCTCGTTCAGCCGCGTCATCTGCTTTTCCGCGAGCAGGCGCAGACCCTCATCCTGCTGCTGATCGGGATGGAGCAGGCGCGCCAGATTGCGCCAGGCCCGGCGGATCTCTTCCACCTCGGCCACGCGGCGCACGCCGAGCTCTTCGTAGTAATCCATCGCCGTTCGCTCTATCGGCGGACCGGGGGAGGAACTTCAGACAGACTGCGAGAGTCACGGCGGGGGTCGCGGCGACGGCGGGCGAGCGGCGCCCAATCGCCTCGGTCGGGACCGGAATGCGGCCGGGGCTAAGGAATTACCACGACTTTGCCGAACTGTTCCTTATGTTCCAGGCGCTCGTGCGCCGCGCGGATGTCGGCCAGCGGATAGAGCCGGTCGATGACGGGTTTCAACAGGCCGCGGAAGACGAAGGGGAGCACCTGATGGAGCTCGCCGAGAGTTCCCATAAAGGAGCCTAGCGCGGACTGCTGGCGGAAGAACAGGAAGCGGAGGTCGAGCTTGACGTCGCCGCCGGTGGTGGCGCCGCAGGTGACCACGCGGCCGCCCGGCGCGAGCGTCTGCACGCTCTTGGGCCAGGTGGCCGCGCCGACGTGCTCGAAGACTACGTCCACGCCGCGGCCGCCCGTGATCCGCCTGACCTCGGCCGCGATGTCCTGGCGGTAATGGTCGATAACGTGGTCGGCGCCCAGGCGGCGCGCGGCTTCCAGCTTGTGCTCGCTGCCGGCCGTGGCGATGACGTGGCAGTGGAACAGCTTGGCCAGTTGAATGGCGGCCGATCCGACGCCGCTCGATGCGGCCAGCACCAGCACGTCCTCGCCGGCCTGGAGCCGGGCGCGCCCGAACAGCATGTGCCAGGCCGTAAGGAACACCAGCGGCACCGCGGCAGCCTCTTCGAACTTCAGCTCGTCCGGGATGGGGATCACCGCGTACTCCGGCGCCGCGATCAGTTCGGCATTGCCGCCCGGGACGCCGTTGCCGAACACCGCATAGCGCGGGCAGAGGTTGTCCGAGCCCTGCAGGCACTTCGGGCACTGGCGGCAGCTCAGGCCGGGGGCGAGCAGTACGCGCTGCCCGGGTTTCACGCGCCAGCACAGCTCGCCCCTTTCGAGCACTTCACCGGCGATGTCGCTGCCCAGGATGTGGGGCAGGGGGAGCTTGACGCCGGGGATGCCTTGCCGCAGCCAGAGGTCGAGATGATTCAGCGCGCAGGCACGCACGCGGACCAGGACCTGGTCGGCGCGAATCTGGGGGTCTGGAGCGTCCTCGTAGACCAGCACCTCGGGCCCGCCGTGCTGGTGGATCCGTGCAGCCTTCATGCCCTATGTTGTAGCGCAACCGCCGCGGCGATGTGGGCTACAGGTGTAAGGCCAGGCGCAAGCCCGCGTCGACGCGGGCCCGGAGGCGCGCCGGGAGCACGCCGGCGCGCACGACCGAGTGGCGAGGGAGTCCCGAAGAGCGGGGCCGGCAGCCGTGGGGCGGACCCCTGGTCCGCGGCCGACGCCCCGTCGGCATGGCCGTCATACCGGCACAGCTCGATTCATCGGCGAGAAGGCGGGTCCAGGGGGACCCGCGCGGACCAGGCATAGGCGTTAAAGTAAGAGGCCGCCGCGAGCTTGGACCGTGGCGCAGACTCTTAGCCTGCAGCGTCGAGACTCTCTCGACGCGAAAAACCGGCCTCGACACGAGTGTCGAGGCGGCAGGCAGGAGTGCCTGCGCCACGGAAACTGCCCGCCCGCCCTACCCGCGCGGGTTCACTTCTTGAGCGACGCGCTGATTTTGACGCCGTATTCGGCGGCTTTGGCGAGGATGACGTCTTCGTCGAGCGTAAGCGGACGGCGGTCCCGCAGGAGCAGGCGGCCGTTGACCATGGAGTCGCGCACGCCTGCGCCCTTGAGCGCATAGACGATCTCGGAGACCACATCGTAGAGCGGCACGGCGTTGGGCACGTCGAGCCGCATCGTGATCAAGTCGGCTCGCTTGCCGGGTTCGAGGGACCCGATTTCCTTTTCGAGGCCCAGCGCGCGGGCGCCGCCGATGGTGGCCATTTCGAGCGCCTGGGCGGCCGTGAGCGCCTGCGGGTCGCCGGTGGTCACCTTCTGGAGCTTGGCGGCGAGGTCCATCTCTTCCATGAGGTCGAAATCGTTGTTGCTGCCGGCGGGGCCGTCGGTGCCGAGGCCGACGTTCAGGCCCGCGGCGAGCATCTTGGGGACCGGCGCGACGCCGCTGGCGAGCATCATGTTGCTGGAGGGGCAATGAGCGACGCCGGTGCCGCGCGCCTTGAAGATCCGCAGGTCGGCGTCATCCACCCAGACGCAGTGGGCGGCTATCGTGCGTCCAGTCAGCACGCCCAGGCTGTCGAGCTCCGCCACGGGAGTCTTGCCCCACTTCGCCAGCGCGTCGTCGAGTTCGCGGCGCGTTTCGGCGATGTGGATCACGAGCGGCACGCCATAGCGGTCGGCGAGCGCGCGCGAGGCATGCAAGGTGGCTGCGGAATTCGTGTACAGCGCGTGGGGCGCGACGGTGGGAACGACGAGCGGGTCGTTGCGGAAGCGCTGAATGTAGCGCTCGGTGAAGCGCAGGGTGTCCTCGGGCGTGGGGGCGTCGGGACTCGGGAAGCCGATGACGGTTTCGCCCAGGACGGCGCGGAGGCCAGCTTCGCGGTCGGCTTCGGCGATGGCGTCCTCGAAGTAATACATGTCGGTGTAAGTGGTGGTGCCGGAGAGCAGCATTTCGAGGCAGGCTAGACGCGTGCCCCAGCGGACGAAATCGACGGTGACGTTCTTGGCCTCGGCGGGGAAGATGAATTTGGTGAGCCAGTCCTGGAGGCGGACGTCGTTGGCGATGCCGCGCAGCAGGGACATGGGGACGTGGGTGTGGGTATTGATGAGGCCGGGAGCGATGAGGGCGTCGGGCCGGTCGAGGCGCTGGGCGGCCTGGTAGCGGCGGTCGATTTCGACGCGCGTGCCGACGGCGAGGATGCGATCCGCGCGAATGGCCACGGCGCCGTTCTCGATGACGCGGCGGGCGGGGTCCATGGTGACGACGAAGCGCGCGGTCCAGATCCAGTCGGCGGGCTCGGCGCGCGCGGCGGCGGTTACTAGCAGGAGGGCGAGGAGAAGACGGGGCATCAAGAACGAGGGTAGCAGGGGTGAGGGCAGGTGGCATGGGGAGTTGGTATCTTGGTGTTTGACCGCGGAGGTAACGGTCAAAGGTGGATTACAGCAACATCATCACGATTGAGCCTGGGAAGTTGGGCGGCAAGCCTTGCGTCCGCGGGCTTCGTATCAGTGTCTACGATGTTCTCGACTACCTCGCCTCGGGCATGAGCGAAGAGGAAATACTTGGGGACTTTCCGGATCTGACGCAGGAAGATCTTCGCGCTTGTCTCGCCTTCGCTGCCGATCGTGAGCGCCGTTTGACGAGCATACCGGCGTGAGGTTGCTCTTCGACGAGAACGTGTCTCCTCGTCTTTGCGAGGCCCTGCGGGATCTGTATCCAGAATCCCTGCACGTCAGACACGTCGGACTCGAAGCGGTCAGCGACGCCGAAGTATGGGCTTACGCTTCTGCGAATGCCTTGGCCGTTGTGACCAAGGATGGGGACTTCCGGCAGCGGAGCTTTCTCTTTGGCCACCCGCCCAAAGTCATTTGGCTTCGGTTGGGGAACTGCTCGACCAAGACGATCGAGGCCCTCATGCGGCGGCGCTTCGAAAGCGTTGTCCTCTTTCTGGCGGATGAGCAGAAGGCATTCCTGGCTCTGTCATAGGTGCGGCACGCCTTCGCTTGTTCGGGCCTGATCGGATCTCGGAGTCAGCGGCCGACGGGGGCCTGGGGGCCTTTCGTCCTGTCGAACAGGCCCACGCTGCCGTCGCCGAGTCGCTCCACGTAGAGGTTTCCAAGCACGTCGAGCGCGGGCGTGCCAGTGGCGATCGCCTGTCCAGTGCTGTACAGGACCGCGCTCGCTGCGGACCTTCGGATGAGAACGAAGGCGGGGTCCGCCGCTTGGGAGACAACGCCCGGAGGAAACACTCCCAACTTCGAGACGACCTTCCCGGAGGGAAACGAAGTTCGGGTTCTCGAATCACGCCAAGTCCGTTGGCCTGATGTTACTTCCGAAGGCGAACTCAGACTCCTTTACTCCGCAATCCGCGGCAGCAGCGCCTTCAGAAACCGAACCAGCGTCTCGCGCACCATTTCGCCGGTTTCTAGCACCTCGGCGTGCGTGAGTTTCTGGCCCGTGAGGCCGGCGGCCATGTTGGTGACGCAGGAAATGGCGACGACGCGCAGGCCCATGTGATTCGCCGCGATCACTTCGGGCACGGTGGACATGCCGACCAGGTCGGCGCCTATGGTGCGGAGGTAGCGGATCTCGGCGGGGGTCTCGTAGCTCGGTCCTAGCATGCCGGCGTAGATGCCTTCGTCGAGCGCGATGCAGAGGTCGGCCGCCACATCGCGGGCGGTCTGGCGAAGCGCGGCGGGGTAAGCTTCGGACATGTCGGGGAAGCGCGGGCCGAGCGCATCGTCGTTGGGGCCGGTGAGCGGGTTCGAGCCTTGCAGGTTGATATGGTCCGCGATGAGGACCAGGCCTCCGCGCGAGTAGCTGGGGTTGATGCCGCCCGCGGCATTGGTAAAGACCACCGTCTTCACGCCGAGGCGGCCCAGCACGCGCACGCCGTAGGTCACCTGCTCGGGCGTGTAGCCTTCGTACAGGTGGGCGCGGCCGGCCATCACGGCCACCGGCGTCGAGTCCGAGAGGCCGGCCACCAGCTTGCCCGCGTGGCCGATCGCGGTCGCTTGCGGCCAGCCGGGAATTTCGGAGTAGGGGATTTCGAGGCGGCCGGTCAACTCTTCGGCGAAAGCGCCGAGGCCGCTGCCTAGGACGACTGCGATTTCGGGCGCGACGGGTAATCGCGCGCGGAGGAATTCGACGGCTTCAGTCAGGGACATAGGGCTCCTGCGGGCACCGTGGGCTGAAGCCCACGGCGGCACGCTAAAGCGTGCGCCACGGCTGTCATAGCAGCATTCCCGCGATGCAGGCGGACATGAAGTTGGCCATGGTCCCGGCGGCGACGGCGCGCAGTCCGAGGCGCGCGAGGTCGGATTTGCGGCTCGGCGCCAGCGCGCCAATGCCGCCCACCTGGATGGCAATGGAACTGAAGTTTGCGAAGCCGCACAGGGCGTAGGTGGCGATGGTGAACGAGCGTGGGTCGAGAGAGGCCTTCATCGGCCCGAGTTGCAGGAACGCCACGAATTCGTTCAACACCAGCCGCGTGCCGAGCAGGTTGCCGATGGCGGTCGAGTCCTTCCAGCTCACGCCCAGCAGCCAAGCCACCGGGGCGAACACGACGGCAAAAATCTTCTCCATCGAGGGCGGCAGCCAAGCCAGGTGGGGCACCGTGTGCAGCCAGCCGAGGATGCCGTTCAGCATTGCGATCAGCGCCAGAAATGCGATCAGCATGGCGCCGACGTTCAACGCCAGATGGAGGCCGTCGCCCGCGCCGCGTGCGGCTGCGTCGATGATGTTGACGCCCGGCTTTTCGATCTTGATGTCCACGCGGCCGGCGGTTTCCGGCTCGCCGGTTTCGGGATTGAGCATCTTGGCCAGCATGATGGTGGCCGGGGCGGTCATGATCACGGCGGTAAGCAGGTGCTTGATATCCACGCCGGCGATTTTGACGTAGGCGGCCATCACCGCGCCCGAGATGTGGGCCATGCCGGCGACCATGACGGTGAACAGCTCGGACTCGGTCAGGCGGTCGAGGAACGGGCGGATGGTGAGTGGCGCCTCGGTCTGGCCCATGAAGATGCTGGCGGCGACGTCGGTGGATTCGGCGCCGCTCGCGCCCATGACCTTCTGCATCACGATCGCCATGCCGCGTATGACCAGTTGCATGACGCCGAGGTAATACAGGATCGAGAAGAACGACGCGATGAAAATGATGATGGGCAGAACCTGGAAAGCGAAGACCACGCCGAAGGGACCGCTCTTGATGCCGAGCGGGCCGAAGACGAAGTTGCTGCCGGCCTCGGCGTAGTCGAGCATGGCGTTGACCGCGCCGCTGGCGGCTTCAAACACCGGCCGAAGGGGGTTTTGAGAATCAGGAAGGCGAAGGAGAACTGGAGTCCCAGGCCCCAGAGCAGGACGCGCGGCTGGATGGCGCGGCGCTTTCGGGAGAACGCGAAGCAGACGGCCAAGATCGCGAGCAGCCCGAGGATGCCGGTGAAGCGAGACATTGGCAAGCGGGCAAGCTGAAGCTTACCCTACGGTTTCCAGAATCAACTCGCGCTCCTCGGGGGGGTGCGTGGAAATGCGGAACGCGTCCTCGACGAGTTGCGCGGCCTCTTCGAGGCGCTCCTCCTTGGTGTAGTAGAGGCGGCAGAGCACGGCGCCGGCTTCGACCTTCTCGCCCACCTTGACTTCCAGAATCACGCCCACGGCCGGATCGATGACGTCGTCCTGCTTGTCGCGGCCGGCTCCGATCATGTTGGAGGCCAGGCCGATGTCCTCGGAGGCGATGGCGCTGACGAAACCCGAGCGCGGAGAGGCGATCTCGCGAACGCCGCTGGCGTTGGGCAGCATGTCGAAGCGGTCGAGCACGTTGCGGGTTGCCGCCCTGGGCCGCGATGGTTTCCTTGAGCTTGTTGTAGCCCGAGCCGTCGAGCAGTTTGCGCTGGGCCATCTCGCGCGCTTCCTCGAGCGTCTCGGTGATCTTGCCGAGGTAAATCATGCGGGCGGCGAGTTCGAGCGAAAGCCGGGTGAGGTCGTTGGGACCGGCGCTCTGAAGGGTCTGCGACACCTCCATGATCTCGAGCGCGTTGCCGATGGCGTAGCCGAGCGGCTGGCCCATATCGGTGATGAGGGCCTGCACGCGCTTGTCCGCGCGGCGGCCGACGCCGACCATCAACTGGGCCAGGCGGCGGGCGTCAACCTGCCGTTTGGTGACGGCGCCGGAACCGACCTTGACGTCGAGCACCACGGCGTCCAGCCCGGCGGCGAGTTTCTGCGCCATGATCGAGGCGGCCAGGAGCGGAATCGACTCGATGGTGGCCGTGGATTCCCGCAGCGCGTAGAGGCGGGTGTCGGCGGGCGAAAGCTCTCCGGCCTGCGAGGTGAAGGCCAGCCCGGTCTTCGCCAGTTGCGCCTTGAAATCGTCGACCGAGAGATCGGTGCGGAAACCGGGGATTGCCTCGAGCTTGTCGAGGGTGACGCCGGCGTGGCCCGTGGGGCGGGTGGAGATCATGGGCACGATGACGCCGGCCGCCGCGGCCAGAGGCGCCGCGATCAGACTGGTCTTGTCGCCGACGCCGCCGGTGGAGTGTTTGTCCACCTTGGGCCCTGGGATCGCAGACAAGTCTAGCGTGTGCCCGAGCGCACCAGACAATCCGCCAGCGCGCCCACCTCGTGGTCGGTCATTCCGGCGAAGTAAGTCGCCATGAGGAACGCCGACATCTGGTAGTCCGGAACATCTCCGCTCGTATAGCCTTCAACGAGCGAGGCGATTTCTTCGGGACTCAGTTCTTCGGCGTCTCGTTTTCGATGAATCAAGTCTGCGGTTCGCATTCGAGAACACTTAGGCTACCATCTTATGTGGGTAAAAGTAAAGGTTTTATAACTGCTTAAGGGGATCAGGCCACCGCGTCGGGGCGGGGCAGAGGGGTGCGGTAGCGACAGGAGAAAACCTCTCCGAACAGCTCCAGAACCTCGGCGTGCACTAGCGTGTTGTCGGCGAGCAGGTGCGGTCCGCCGAGCGCCAAAGGCCCTCCGCGCATGTCCGAGACGGTTCCGCCGGCCTCGGCGACCAGCAGGACTCCCGCCGCCATATCCCAGGGTTTAAGACCGAATTCCCAGTAAGCGTCAAGACGGCCGCAAGCCACGTAGGCCAGGTCGAGCGCGGCCGAGCCGGCGCGCCGGGCACCTTGGGATAACATCGACATCTGGTAGAAGAAGTGGATGTTCACGTTCTGGTGCCGTTTGCGGCTGGGGAAGCCGGTGGCCACCAGGGCCTCCTCCAGGCGTGGGAGCTTCGAGACCCGGATGGGTTTGCCGTTCAGCCAGGCGCCGGCGCCGCGCTCGGCGGCGAACATCTCGTCGCGCAGCGGATCGTAGATGCAGCCGGCGATCATCTCGCCCGCCCGTTCCAGAGCCAGGGTGACGTTGAACATGGGGAAGCCGTGGAAGAAGTTGGTGGTGCCGTCGAGGGGATCGACGTACCAGCGGTACTCTGAGCCGGCGTCGCGGCCACCGCCCTCCTCGGCCACGATGGAGTGGGTGGGGAAGTGGGACCGCAGGCGCTCGACGACGAGTTGCTCGGAGGCGCGGTCGGCCTCGGTAACCAAATCGAACTCGCCTTTGAGTTGGTAAGTTACTTTCCGATCGAAGTACTGGGACAGGATGGCGCCGGCTTCGCGCGCGATCTCCATGCTGGTTTCGAGGAATGAGGGCATGAAAAACCACTGTAGCAGGGTGTAGGGCGGACCCCACATAGGCGTCAAGGTAAAACCCGGCGGGCAGCTCTCGTGGCGCGGGCACTCCTGCCTGCCGCCTCGACATTCGTGTCGAGGCCAGTTTTCGCGTCGAGAAGAGTCTCGACGCTGCAGACTAAGAGCCCGCGCCACAAATCCAAGCTCGTGGCGAACATAGGCCGGCTACTCGATCTCGGCGATGTACTTGATCTCGTGCTTGAAGATGAACAGGTTCGGCTCGGGCTCGCGGGTGAGGCGGATGAATGAGATGTCGTAATACTCAATCGTCCCGGTGAACTCCTCGTTATCGAGCAGCCGCACACGCACGGGAACGTGGTTGTCGATGAGGTGCTTGAGGTAGCGCACCTCTTCATGGGTCTGCTCGGGCGGGCGGGAACGCTCCCCCGCTCCACCAGCGGGCCGCTGTCTGTTGTCGTTGTTTCTTGGACCGTTCATTTTGTCGGGCGCCACCCTTTGGCACCTTTGGCGCCCTTTGGCGGTTCAGTTTCCCCATAATAGCCGCTCCGGGCCGAAACCCGCAAATCGGGACGTTTCAGCTTGATTTCGATGCGGTGGAACGGATCCTTGGTGGGGGGCACGTCCTTCGGATAATAGGCCAGCAGGTATTGCGTGCGAAGGTCGCGGATGATTTCGAGGAAGGCTGCGTCGAGCTCGGCACCCAGGGTTGGAGCGAAGACGCGTCCGCCGGTGTTCTGGGCCAGCGTGGTGAGCGCGTTCTCCCCGCCGGTGTTGCGGCCGGCGTCGTTGGTGATAGGGACCACCAGGACGGGATACAGCACCGTGTCGGTCATCTGCGCGGCACGCAGCGCGTCGTGGAAGGTCTTGTAGCTGGTGGTATCGCCGCCGTCGGTGACCACGATGATGACGTGTCGTCCCTCCCGTCCATCGAGGCCGTCGGCGGCCAGGTAAATGGAGTCGTACAGGCTCGTGCCGCCATCGGAGCGGATGCCGCGGAGGGCGCTATCCAGGCGGGCCAGGTTGTGCGTGAAGTCCGCCAACTGGATGGTCTCCCAGTTGAAAGCGAGCAGCGACGCAGCGTCGGCGGGGTTGCCCTCGCGGAACAGGGCGAAGAAAAAGCGGTTGACCGAATCGACCTCGTACTTGAGATCGATGCCGGTGGAGGCGCTGGTATCGATCATCACGGTGATGGAGAGGGGCTGCTCGGTGTGGTGTTCGAAGACCGCCAGATGCTGCGGCACCCCGTTATCCAGGATCTGGAAGTCCTCTTTGGAAAGGCTGCCGATGAGCTGGCCGCTGGCGTCTTTGACGGTGGCAAGCACGCGCACCAGGTGTACATCGACCGTGAACCTGGGCTGCTGGTCCTCGGAGCGCGCGGCCGGCAACGCGGCCACGAGTAGGGCGGCTGCCAGCGCCATCCGCCTCAGGGGTTGCGCAGGGACTCGTCCCATTCGCCCTCCACCCAGACCTCACCATCTTCGAAGTGTTCCTTCTTCCAGATCGGGACCGTCCGCTTGAGCCGGTCGATGCCTTCGAGCGCGGCCTCGAACGCGGGCCGGCGGTGAGGCGCCGTGACGACTATGGCTACGCTGGTCTCGCCGATCTCGAGACGGCCGAGCCGGTGGACGATCGCGATGCGGCCGATCTCGCGCGTGCGGGCGATTTCCGAGCCGAGGGCGGCGATCAGCTTGAGGGCCATGGGCTCGTAGCACTCGTAATCGAGCCAGAGGGTGCGCCGGCCGCGGCTGTTGTTCCTTACGACGCCTTCGAAGGCTACTACCGCGCCATCTTCGCCGCGCAGCAGGCGAGCCGCCAGCGCGCGCGTGTCGATCGGCTCGCGAGTCAGGGCGAAGTAGTTGTCGCCTTGGCCGGCCGTCCCGCCGCTGACCGGCGGCAGGAAGGCGATCTCGTCGCCATCGGCCACGGGTTCCGACGCGCGGACAAACTCCTGGTTGCGCGCCAGCAGGATGCTGCGCTCCATGGCGCGCAGCTTGGCGAACCGGGCGGCGTAGTGCTCGAATACGGTCCCGGCGGTGGCGCTGGGGGGGACCTCGATCTGGCCGGCGGCGCATCCGGTGACGTCCTTCAAAACGCCGAAGAACAGGACTCTTATGTGCACGGGAACCTTACAGCGTAACAGACGGTTTCGGCGGCGAAAGGGTTGCAGGGGGCAGGAGGCAGGAGACCGGCGGGCGCTATAATTCTCTCTTCATGGACTCCATTTGTCACGAAGCCCGCCTGCGCGTGCGATACGCAGAGACCGATCAGATGGGCGTGGTGTACTACGCCAACTACCTGGTCTGGATGGAGGTGGGCAGGGTCGAGTACTGCAAGGCGGTGGGCTTCAACTACCGCGACATGGAGCGGGGGGACGGCATCCTGCTGGCCGTGGCTGAGGCGCGGTGCCGCTACCTGTTCCCGGCGCGCTATGACGACGAGGTGGTGGTGAAGACCTGGGTGGAGCGGGCCAGCCGGCGGCTGGTGGCGTTCGGTTACGAGATGCGGCGCGCGGAGGACGGGCGCGTCGTGGCGCGCGGCGAGAGCACGCACATTTTCTGCGGCCCGGACCTGCGCCCGGCGCGGCTGCCCGAGAAATACTGCCCGCTATTCGGGATCGCGGAGAGGTGATTGTGGCGCAGACTCCCAGTCTGCAGCGTCGAGACTCTTCTCGACGCAAATAGAGCGCCTCGACACGAGTGTCGAGGCGGCAGGCAGGAGTGCCTGCGCCACAAAAAGCCAGCCTACTCCGTTCGGAGGGCGGTCATGGGGCCGATGCGCGCCGCGCGGCGGGCCGGGATCACGATTGCCACCAGTGCAGCCGCCACGAGAACGGCGGGCACCGCGAGGAACGTCACCAAGTCCGTCCCGCTGATGCCATAGAGGAGACTGGCGGCCAGGCGGCCGACGGCGAGGGCTATGGCGAGACCAATGGCCAGTCCCACAGCCGTGAGCGCGAGACCCTGGCGCACCACCATCGACAACACGCCTGCGGGCTTGGCGCCCAGCGCCATCCGAATGCCGATTTCGCGCGTGCGGCGGCGCACGGAGAAGGCCATCACGCCATAGAGGCCGATCGCCGCCAGCGTCAGGCCGACGGCGCCGAACGTTCCGAGCAGCGTCGCCGAGATCTTGGGAATCAGAAACGATTTGTCCACGTGCTCCCGCATGGTTTCGGTGCTGAGGATGGCCATGTCGGGGTCGAGGGAGGCAATTTGATCGCGCACCGGCCGCGCGAGTCCCGCCGGGTTCGACGCGGTCTTCACGGCGATGGAGATACCGAAGAAGGAGAACACATTCTCCGGGTGCGGCTCCATGAACAGATAGGCGCAATTGGGCGGCTCCTCGCCGAGGGTGCGGGATTTCGAGTTCCGCGCCACGCCGACGATGGTGTAGAGCTTCTTCTTGCCAGGCTCGTCGCTCATGATCTGGCGTCCCAGGGGGTCCTGATTTGGGAAGGCGCGGCGGGCTAGCGTCTCGTTGATGATCGCGGCACCGTCGTCGCCGGCCTGACGGCTGAAGTCGCGGCCGCGCAGCAGCGGGATGCCCATGGTTTCCCAATAGCCGGTACTCACGGTGTACACATCCGCGCCGAGGGTCTGTTCCGGGCGGCCTTTGGCGCCCTGAACCTTGAAGTCGTAATCAATGCCTCCGATGCTCAGCGGCAGGCTGTCGACAAAACTCACCGACCGGACTCCCGGCAGAGCCGTTACGCGCTCGCGAAGCTGCTGGAGGAACTGCTGCGTTTTTTCGCGCGAATACTGGTGCAGTTTCGGGTCGACTGCCATGAGCAGGACATTGTCGGGCTTCATGCCGATGTCGATCGAGGAAGCGTTCCCCAGGCTGCGGAGAAACAGTCCCGCGCCCACCAGCAGCACCAGCGACAGCGCCACCTGAACCACCACCAGCGCGTTGCGCAGGCTGAAGCGGCGCAGGCGGCCGAAGACCAGCGCGTCGCTCTTGAGCGCTTCGACCAGGTCGGGACGGGTGGAGCGCAATGCAGGCGCGAGTCCAAACAGGATGCCGGTCAGGATGGACAGGCCGGCCGTGAAGAGGAGGACACGCATGTCCACGTTGAAATCGAACGCGACGGGGAAGGGCAGCGGCAGGCGGAAGCGGGAGATGGCGGCGGCGGCGAGGGCAGCCAGAAGGAAGCCGGCCGCGGCGCCGGCCAGGGACAGCAGAACGCTCTCCACCAGCAGTTGTCGAATCACCTGGCGGCGGGTGGCGCCGATGGCCAGGCGTATGGCGATCTCGCGCTGGCGTCCCGTGGCGCGGGCCAGCAGCAGGTTGGCCACGTTGGCGCAGGCCACCAGCAGGACCAGGCCCACCAGCACCATGAGGACCGCCATCAGCCCGAACGCCTGCGTTCCGGCGCCTCCGATCAGAGCGCCGGCCGGATCGAGGGTTACGGCGGGAGGGTGATACTTCTCGTCCTTGTGCCAGGTGTCGTCCAGCCGCTTCTTGATGACGTTGACCACGGCCACGGCTTGGGCGCGGCTGACTCCGGGCTTGAGGCGCGCGTTCAGCAACACCCAGTGCATATTCCGCTTGGTGCGTGCGTTGTCGCGGTTGAGGTCGGGCATCAACTGCTCGGCCATCGACAGCGGCGCCCAGAACTCGGAGGAAATGCCGTGATCGGTGCCGGAGAAGCCGGCGGGAGCGACGCCGACGACGGTGAAGCGGCGTCCGTTCAGCGCCACCGTGCGTCCCAGGACGTTCGCGTCCGAACCGAAGCGGCGCTGCCAGAGAGCGTGGCTGAGCACCACCACCGTGCCGCTGCCCAGGGTGCTGTCGTCTTCAGGGAGGATGGCGCGGCCGATGGCCGGATTCACGCCCACGAGGTGGAAGTAATTGCCGCTGACCACCTGGCCCCAGACGCGCTCGGGCTGCCCGGTTCCGCCGATGCTGGCGGGGATGAACGGGAAGTGGGCGGCGACGCCCTCGAAGACCTGCGAGGTCTGGTCGCGGTAGTCCAGGTAGTCGGGATGGGAGAAGGACCGGCCTTCGGAAAAGACCACCAGCCGTCCGGGGTCTTTCACCGGCAAAACGCCCCACAGCAGACCGTTCGCGACGCTGAATACGGTGGCATTCGCCGCGATGCCCAAGGCGACCGAGACGACGATGGCGGCGGTGAAGCCGGGAGTCTTCGCAAATGTGCGGAGGGCGAAGCGCGCGTCCTGAAGCAGGGAACTCATGCAGGGGATTACGAGGCCGGGGCGCGGGAAGTTCCTGACGTGGGGCGGACCCCCAGGTCCGCGGCCGACCCCCCGGTCGGCCAAGCTCTTTGCCGAGAATTCCGCGCGAGCCGGCGGACTACCCAGGTGTCGCGTTCCTGTACGAAATCGGACAGCCAGTTTTCCTCACCTGGCGTCTCTTCGATAGTCTGCCGCCTCACCTCCCGTTTCCCGCGACCGCGCTCACTTCCGGCGAAGCGTTCGACGCCATGGACAAGTTCCTGGACGAAGTACGCAGCGGTGCATTCTACCTTCGTCAACCGGCCGTTGCCGATATGGTTATCGATGCTATTCACTTCGATGCAAACAGGCTTGGACAGTATGTACTGCACGCCTTTGTGGTCATGCCTAACCACGTTCACCTCCTGGTTACGCCGGCGGTGGCATTGCCCAAGCTGGCTAAGTCGCTAAAGAGCATCACTGCGAAGCGCGCCAACGAGATGCTACTCCTGACGGGACGGCCGTTCTGGCAGGCAGAGAGTTATGACCACTTGGTGAGGCATGAGGCGGAGTTCGAGAAGATCAGGAAGTACATTGAGATGAACCCTGTGCGGGCGGGGTTGGTTACTGAAGCCAGTGACTATCGTTGGTCGAGCGCGGGATGGGCGACCGGGGGGTCGCTCGCGGACCAGGGGGTCCGCCCCACCAATTTCGGCGTACACTGAAAGCGAAATCCCATGAAAATCATTGTCGGATTGAAGCAGGTGCCGGCCCGCGATTCCCTGCTGCGTACCGACGCCTCCGGACGGTGGATCGACGAGAGGGACCTGGCTTTCGAGATCAACGAGCCGGACGCCTACGCACTGGAAGCGGGGCTGCAACTCAAAGAGAAGCACGGCGGAGAAGTAGTGGTGCTGACGGTGGGCCCGCCGCGCGCGGCGCAATCCATTCGCGAAGCGCTGGCCAAGGGCGCCGACCGCGCCATACACGTCGAAGAAGAGAACCTGGGGCGCTGGGATACGCTGGGCATCGCGGGCCTGATGGCGCGCGCCCTCGAATCCGAGAAGCCCGACCTGATCCTGACCGGGCTGCAATCCGACGATCTGGGCTACGGGCAGACCGGTGTGGTGCTGGCCGAACTGCTGGGCCTGCCGCACGCCACCATCATCATGCAGGTCGAGAAGGTTGACGGATCGATCCGCGTGAAGCGCGAGCTCGAAGAGGGCTGGTTCGAGAACGTCGAGATTCCGCTGCCCGCGCTGCTGACCATACAATCCGGCATCGCCAAGCTGCGCTACGCCACGCTGATGGGCATCAAGAAGGCCAAGACGAAAGAAATCCGGCACGTGCCTGCCGCTGGAATCGAAGCCGCGGCGCCGGCCGTCGAGATCTCGAGCGTCTACGTTCCGCACAAAACGAAGCAGACGGAGATACTGACGGGCAACGCCCAGCAAGCCGCGGCCGCGCTGGTCGAGCGGCTGAAATTCGGAGCGCGCGTCCTATGAGCATCCTGGTTATCCTCGAACAACGCGGTGGCGCGTGGAGTCGCATGTCCTTCGAGACCCTGGCCGCGGCGGCGCAAATGGGCCGCGAGCTGGGACAGCCGGTCTCGGCAGCCGTGGCTGGCGATCGGGTTGCCGCGCTGGCGGCCGAGGCCGCGGCCTACCGGGTCGAGAAGGTCTACGCCGTCGAGCATGCGCTGCTGGCCCGCTACACCGCGGACGCGTATACCGCGGCCTTCGAGCAGTTGATCCGCAGCGTAAGTCCCGAGCTGGTGCTGCTGCCGCACACCTACCGGGTGCGCGACTTCGCTCCCAAGCTCGCCACGCGATTCGGCCGCGTGCTGGTGAGCGACGCCGTCGGCCACCGGGTCGAGGACGGCCTGCCGGTTCTGGTGCGCCAGCTTTTTCAGGGCAAGCTGAACGCCGACCTGCGCTTCACTTCCGCGGCGCCCAACTTCGCCTCGATTCAGGCCGGGGCTTATCGCGCGGATTCGCTCGAGCCGGGCCGGGGCGCGGTGGAATCCTTCGTGCCCGAACTGGACGCCAGCGCAATCCGGACCCAACCGGGCGAGCCATTTCGCGAATCGCAGCGCGGCGTGGATTTGACGGCGGCGGGCATCATCGTCTCGGTGGGCCGCGGGATCAAGGAGAAGGACAACATCGCGGTGGTGGAGCGACTGGCGCAGGCATTGGGCGGCGAACTGGCGGCCTCGCGGCCGATCTGCGACAACGGTTGGCTGCCGATGGAGCGCCAGGTGGGCAGCTCGGGACAGACCGTGGCGCCCAAGCTGTACGTCGCGGTGGGCATCTCGGGCGCCATCCAGCACCTGGTCGGCATGAAGGGCTCCAAGACCATCGTGGCCATCAACAAGGACGAGAACGCGCCCATTTTCGAAGTGGCCGATTACGGGATCGTGGGCGATTTGTTCGAAGTGGTGCCGGCGCTGGTGGAGGAAATTCGAAAGGCCAAGGGATAGAGCATGGCCGCACGTGGGCTGGTCTTTCTGATGTTTCTGGGCGCGGCGTTTGGAGCGCAGGAGTGCGAGAGCCTGGCGAAGCTGACGCTCCAGGCGACGACTATCACGCGCGCGGAGCCGGTGCCTGCCGGCCAGAATCTGCCTGCGTCCTGCCAGGTGGCCGGTGTCATCAAGCCATCGAGCGATTCGGAGATCCGGTTCGAGGTCTGGATGCCGAGCTCGGGATGGAACGGGCGGTTTCAAGGGGCGGGCAACGGCGGGTTTGCCGGCTCGATCAACTATCGTGAGATGCGGGCGGCGCTAGCGGCCGGATTCGCCACGGCTTCCACGGACACCGGCCACCAGGGAGGCACCACCGATGCGCCCTGGGCGCTGGGGCACCCGGAAAAGATCGTCGACTTCGGATACCGGGCCGTTCACCTCATGACGGTGGATGCGAAGGCCATCATCCACGCCTTCTACGGCCAGGGCCCGCGACGCTCTTACTTCAACTCGTGCTCGAACGGCGGGCGGCAGGCGCTGATGGAGGCGCAGCGCTTCCCCGAAGACTACGACGGCATCGTCGCGGGCGCGCCGGCCAACTACTGGACGCACCTGCTCGCGAATTCCATCTGGGATCTGCAGGCGCTGGAGGGCAACAGTTACATCCCCGCGAAGAAGCTGCCGGCGATCCAGGCGGCCGCGCTGGCGGCGTGCGACGCTCTCGACGGTTTGAAGGACGGGCTCATCGAGGACCCGTCCCGCTGCCACTTCGCCCCCGCCGTACTTCAGTGCCAGGGCGCCGAGACGGACGCTTGTCTCACCGCGCCGCAAGTGGCCGCGCTGAAGAAGCTGTACGCGGGCCGCGTATTCCCCGGCTATGCGCCCGGCGGCGAGGCCGAGCCCGGCGGCTGGGTCACCTGGATCACGGGCACGGCTCCGGGGAAGAGCCTGATGTACGCTTTCGGGACGCAGTTCTACAAGAACATGATGTTCGGCGACGCGGCGTGGGACTATCGCAGCTTCGACGCCAGTCGCGACACCAAAGCCACGGACGCGAAGCTGGCGGGCATTTTGAACGCCACCGATCCTGACCTGAGCCGCTTCCGGGCGCGCGGCGGCAAGCTGATCCTGTATCACGGCTGGAGCGACGCGGCCATCGCTCCGCGGAACACGATCGACTATTACCGGAGCGTGGTGTCGAAAGCGGGAGCGAGCGACGCGCGTGGTTTCGTGCGGCTGTTCATGGTTCCCGGGATGCAGCACTGCTTCGGAGGCTCGGGGCCGAACAGCTTTGGCCAGTTCGGCGGGGCGGCGGGGGACGCGGACCACGACGTCGGCGCGGCCGTCGAGCGCTGGGTGGAGCAGGGAATCGCGCCGGAGCGGATCGTCGCGGCGAAGCGCAAGAGCGATCTCGATTCCAGGAGCGAAGTGCTGCGCACACGGCCGTTGTGCGCGTATCCGTCGGTGGCGCACTACAAGGGCAGCGGCAGCATCGACGACGCGCGGAACTTCGTGTGCCGTTAGGGGCGGCTCGGCGGGCGCTCCCGACGAAGCAACGGGGCAACCAGACCGAGCACCGAGCGCGCTAGATCGCCCGCGGCGAGCGCGACGCGGCCGAGGATGCGCGGCGCGGCGCCCGAACCCGTTTCATAGACCAGCAGAGCGCATTCGCGACGCTCGACCAGGCATGGGCGGCCCAGCCATTCGACCGCGGCGACCTGTTCCGGACCGAGTCCGCCGGCGGTGAGGCCGGCTCCCAGGGGAACGGTGTCGCGCCAGCCGGCATCGACCAGTAAGGGCGCGCACGGCGGGGCCGGATCGAGTCCGTGGCGGGCGAATGCGCCGCGCGCCATCAGGCATTCCTGCTCGAACTGAAAGTCCCAGGTGAGGTCCGGCCAGTCAAAGAGCAGATGGCCTAACTCATGGACGACGGCGCCTGGAGTGGCATCGGCGGGCACCACACCGTAGCGGCGCGCCCATACGCCGGCGCCGAGCGGCACGCCGCCATTGGGTATGTGCCAGCAGTGGGGAAGAAAACCGGTGGGCGTTAGCAGGAGCATGCGGGCGTCCGCCTGGCGCAGGCGAGTCGCGATCCTCCGGCCGGAGCGCCTCGATCACATCGGCCGCCAGTCCCTGGGTGTTGTTCGGCCAGCGGCCCTTCCCGCCCGCCGAGCGGTAGGATTCGACGGGCCGCGGCGTCGCGACGCCGTCGACGAATTCGAACGAGAGCCGGAAGCGGCCGAGACTGACGCGCGCGTACCACTCCACCGCAAACGCGCACAAGCCTTCGGCACGCGCGAGCCGGACCACGACCAGGCGTTGAAGCCTCGGCATCAACCTCCCAGCAACACGCGAACCAGGAAGTCGTCGCCGGTTTTCACCACTTGCAGCCAATTGACGCTACTGCCGAGTTGGCACCAGTAGCGGGCGGCTTGAACAAACGTGCGATGGGGATCCTTGGGATCGACGGCGCCGCTGACGATCATGTCTCCGCTGCCGTCGTAGTTGTTCGACCGCGCGCCATCGGCTCGCACCGAGAGCCAGTAGAAGCCGAACGGAAAAACAAGCTTCCCCGGGGCTCCCGTCTTCACATCCGCCGGGATGCGGACCCAGCCGACGTCGTCAAGCTCGGTAGGATCCGGGTTGCCGAACCGCTCGCGAGCAAAACGGAAGGTGCGGGTTTCGTCCGTGCGGCGCAGCCCGAGAGCCGGTTCCGCGCGGCGTTCGGGCGTATCGCCGGGCGCACTTGGTCCATCCACCGGCAGGGGCGCGCCGTCCACCTCCAGGGTCAGCGTGGTGTTGGGGGCCATGGCCTCGATGTACAGCCGCTTGTCCGGACCGACGGCGCAAAGGCCGATCCTTCCTCCGCTGGCGTTGGCTAGCGCGTTATCCAACTGGCTGGCGATATCGGCGATGGCGGTGCCGTTGGCGATGGTGACGGCGGCCGACACGTTCTTCGGCGCGACGGTGAACTTCCAATCGTGCTTGCCGGCCGCGGCGGGCAGCAGGTCGCTGCGAAAACCCGGGATGAGAGCGCCGCCCGGCGTGTTCATGCCTGTTCCGGGCCAGCCGCGAGCGAATTTCTCGGAGCCCACCAGGGTCTTGGCCACGTTTTGATCGGGACCGGCGGTGGCGGTGTTTTGCGCCGGGATGCGCACTGTGCCCGCCAGGCCGGGCATGCTGGTTTCAACCACCACGGTCCCGTCCGGGAAGGCCGCGGCATGGCCCAGCCCGCGGTGGAACAGCTCGGCGTGGATTTGCCGCGCGACATCTTCGGCCGAATATTTGTGGCCGCCCGCAAAAACCACCGGCACCACGGACGCGGAGGGCAGCCCTTTGGCGCCGGGGTTCTCGTTGAGCTGGATGTTCAGCGTGCCCTGGAGGTCGACGGGGGCCGTAATGGGCAGCAGGCAGACGCAAGCGTGAATCGCCGGCGAGCGTTCGAGCGAGCGATCCAGAGCCAGCGCGGCCGACAGGTTCACGATGGGGATAACGGCGGATATGCAGCCGTCGCGAACCGCGTCGCTCAACCTGAAATAGTCCCGTGCCGGTTCGGCCAGGTAGGCCGCCGGATCGAGCGTCACGGCAGCCTGGTTGGGGGCCGTTGTGCTCTCCGGCGCTCCGGCATACCCGTTGAGAAGGACGGGGGCCAGATCGGAGGCGCTCACGACGCCGGTGTCGGGGACCCCGCCCGAGCCCCAGTGCTGAACCTTCAGCGCCGCTGTGGCGATCCCGTTCGGGTCGTTGGTGATTGCGGTCTTCGTCGCCGTGTTGGCAGGGTCGGCCAGGGTCAGGCAAGTCTTGGAGCCGCCGTCAACGGTCTCGATCCGCAGCGTGGAGGCGTTCGCGGTTGCGCGAACCGTCCATTGGCACTGGTGTTCGATCTGGGCCGCGATCTCGGCGGGCGACAGGGTAGCGGAAGCCTTAAACACGACGGGGTAGGTGGTCGAGTTGCCGACGGTCAGGTCGAATCCCGCGCCGGCCAGAGGCGAGAGTTGGGTGGGCAGAATCAGGTCGGGCAGCCGTGCGGGCACGGTGTGCAGCAACGCGGTGACGGACCAGGTTCCGTGATCCACATCGGCGTCCAAGCTGAAGACGCCGGGCAGAATCCGGTGGGGATGCAGCGGCGCCGCGAGGACGCCGGAGCCCGCAAAGGCGAGAGAGGCCGGGCCGGGGTCGGCTGGGTCCAGCGTCGGCGTGAGGGTCCAGGCGGGGCTGTTCGGCGTCAGGTTGAGCGTATTGGGAGTGACGCTGGTGTCGGCCGCCGCGCTGTAAAAGGACTGTGGCACAGCGGCTCCGGCGGCGGCCGAGACAAGCAGGCCCTCTAGAGCGGCGAGGGGCACCTGGCTGATGTCGTCTACCGTGCCGCGGCCTTTGGCTTCCACCGAGATCGAGCCGAACCCGAGGACTGGAGCGCCCGCGCTCGTGGAGTCGAACTTGACGTACGCGGTTTTGCCCGCTTGCCGGCTTTCGATGACGACGACGCCATCGACGAGGCCGATCCACGCTTCGGGCACCTGGGCCTGAAGCCATTCCACGGCGTCCTCAAGAGTAGTCGCCGCCGTGCTGGTGAGGATGGCGGCCGGAATTTGAAGGCTCCCATGGACCTGGCTGCCCACGGTAATCGCGATGGGCTGCCCCAACCACGCGATCTGCTGCACGGGGTCCAGGCTGTCGAGGCGATGGGCGGCGGAGAGCCGGGCAGGCTGACCCCATACCTGGGCGGCGCCGAGCGTCTTTTCGCCCGCTTTGACGACGATGGTTCCGTTTTCGAGCGAAGCGGGATCGGGCGGCGAGAGCGTGGTGACCGCGGCGGTTTCGCTCACCACGAGCGAGCCCTTGAGCGTGTCGGGATCGGTCACGATGGTAAGCTTGCCCAGCGGTGAGGTGAGCCGTAGTTGACTGGACGCCAGCGCGACAGCGAACTGCGGGCTCTCCGCGCCGGTCATGCAATCGCAGGCTCGCTGCAGCGCGTCCTTGATTTCGGCCTGCGTGACGGCGCGCCAGTCGGCCACGGTGCCGCCGCCGTTAGCGGTCAGCGCGTCGCCAGCCGGGACGGAGAAGCCCATGGCGCGGAGAGTGGCAGCGCCGGTCAGGGTCAGCGTGCAGGCGGTGCCGCACTCGACGGTTTCAACGTGCAGCACGTCGATTCCGCCGGAGGGGCGCAGCACCCAGGCGGCGAGCGCCGGAGTGGCCGCGTTCAACTGTTGGGCTACGTCGTCCAGGCCAGTGGCAGCGCTGAGGTCGATGGTGAAGATCTGTTCCGCCTCGCCCTTTTTTATAGCCACCCCAAGCGTGGAGGAAGGCAAGGGCCACATCGCGGTTCGGACGCCGCGCAGGATGGCGGGAGTGGCGGTGATCTGCATGACGCCCTGCGCTGCTGTGTTGCCACTGGCGTCCTTGAGGTCGAAGGTGTATTGACGGCATTGCGCCTTCAGATCCACGACGCCGCCGGGTAGAGTGAACGCGGCCCAGGGAGTGGTGGGAAAGCCCAGCGGATCGGCACCCGCCGTCGAGGCCGCCGCCGTGGTCACTTGAATCGTATGGTCTGGAACGGCGGTGAGAGACCAGGGCGGCTGGCTGCCGCCGCTGCCGGTGCCGGCAATCGAGAATCCGTTTACGGCAACGCCGTCGCGGTGTTTGGCCGCGTCCGGACCATCCAGGGCCGCCGGGACGCTGAGGGCGTCGGAACCGAATCCAACCGCGTGGGCGGTGAGCCCGGCGGGATCGACGAAGCCGGCCTGCGCGAGCGCGCAGAGCGAAGACGCGGCATAGGTCAGCGTCAAGTCGGTGCCGGCGCAGTAGAGAGTGTGTTCCGCCGACAACTGGTAGGCGAGCCGCACCGTCACGTCCTTCGAGGCAGCGGCAATCGCGGCCGCCGCATCGGCCATGCCGGCCTTGGGATCCTTGGCGAAGGCAACGGTGGTGGGCGAGGCGGCGCCGCCCACGGTGAGATCGAGTGTGTCTGGCGAAGCCGGAACATGATCGAGGATGCCCAGTTCCACGCGCGCCGGTTCCCCATCGAGCGGGATACGGACGGGCTGTGTGTCGATGACCAGGTCGAGCCAGGCGGGCCCCGCGAAGACCATGGGGTCGGGCAGGTTGCCGGATGAGACCTTGGCCTTATTCGACTTGACCTGCTTCAGCGTGAACGGTGCCGTCCCGGTGAAGCCGCTGGGACCGGGAGAAATTTCGTGGCCCGCGGCAACCGTGATCACCAGTGCCTTGCCTGAGAGGGCCGCCTGGGGATTCGCGGCGACGATACCGGCCAGCGCGGCGCGGCTGCTTGCGTCGTCGATCACGGCCTTGAGGGTGGAGGGAGAGATCGCGGTGGTGTCCGAGAGCTGGGCGGTCGCTCCGGGCAGGACGGCGCTTTGGCCGGCTACGTCGAACAGCACGCCGCCGGGGTCCTTCTCGATCTTGAGGCTGGCCTGGTCGCCAGCGGCGACGGTCTCGACGATAACGCCGCCGGTTCCATCGCTCCACGCGCGCACGCCTTCGATGGACGCGGCGATCCTGCCGGCAAGCGCTTCCGGCGTGCCCTCGCCGCTACTCAGCGTCAGGGTGTACTTCTTTCCGAGAACCGTGATCGCGAGAGGCTTCGACAGGTTGGCCGCCGCGAATGGAGCGGCGGTGGTATCGATGCGAGCCCACGCAGGCGTGCCCAGGAGCGGCACTTCGTAGGGGGGCGTTCCAGCGAACCGCAGGCGGCCGCCGGCCAGGGGCATTGTACCCTGGGTCGCGACGGTGCCGGTGGCGGGGTCGTAGAGTTTCTTCAGCACATCGCCGAGGCGGCCCTCGGTTCCCGACAGGTCCGCCGCGGAGCTGCCGACCGCGAGCTTGAGTTTGCCGTCAGTGCCGATGGTGGCGAGACTGGTGGACGGCGGGGCCGGCCAGCCCTGGATGACCGCATTGATCTGGGCGACCAGTTGAGCCGGGGACACGCTGGCGAGATCGTCAAAGGCGCCCGAACCTTTCCCCGAACGCGTCTGCCCGCCGTACGTGACCTGGAGCGAGGCGCTTCCTGCCGCGCTGCCGTGTTTCAATGACGATCGTCGGGAGCGCGCGCAGCGCGAACGGCGCGCCGGACGCACGGAGTGACCGGTTGAGCCCCGCGACACTGTCGAGCACCGTCCGCGGGAGGCTGGTGGGCACTGTCCCCGCCGCGTTGAACGAGGCCTGCGCAGGCAAACCGCGGTCCAGCGCGATGCTGGCGGGGACCACGGCCCGCTGCGCGCCGTAGAGCCAGTACTCGGTGGCGAGCCCGTTGACTCGCACCACCAGTTGGTCTCCCAACATACGATAGGGTCCCGGCTTGGTCGCCATGAGCTGACCGGCGGGAGGGTTCACGATCTGAACGCCCCAAGTAGGAGCGGAGTAGGCGGGGGACGTCCCGTACGTCGTGCGACGGTCGTATCTCGAAAAGCCATGAGTGTGGCCATCGGCGTTCGAGACGACGACGGTCAGGTTGTCGGTTTGCAGATAGAGGACCTGGCCGAGGTCGCTGAGCGTGACGGTATGGACGTGGTTGCGAACGCTGGTGCCGGCGATGGCAGGCTCGGGCTCGGTGGTCACCAACCCGGGCGGCAGCGCCGGCGCGGTCTTCCCCAGCACGCGCCAGTCGAGGTCCACGAAGTGGTGGTGAGCGGGCGTCCCTGCGTCCGTGAGCAGCAGCCGCACGCGGTTCGGAATGAGCGAAGGGGGCGGGTTGTCGGAAGCGTAATAGGCCATGGACAGGGGCTTGCCCGCAACGTAGTTGGAATCGCCGAACGCGTAACGCAGGGGAATCAGGAACGGGAAGTCGCGGGGGCGACCCAGAGACTGGTCGGCGAAAACCACCGGCAGAGTGAGTTCGTAGCCGGTTTGAGCCTCCCTTACGTGGAAGTGCAGATGATTGAGGGCGCTGACGCCGGTACAGTCGACGTCCGCCAGATGCTGTCCCTGTTCGAGGCGGAACCCGACGTCCACCCAGACGCGCTCGTGCATGAAGTGCAGATAGTTCGCCCTGGTGAGCACGCGTTCGAGGTCAGTGCCCGGATCGTGCCCCTTGACCCAGCTAAGGTGCTGCACGTCGACGTGATTCGCCGCCTCGTTCCACCAGGTGGACGAATGCAGTGCCGAGGGGTTTTCGTTATCGGGCACCTGGTTGTTGAAATTGACCACCACGCCCGGCCGCGCCGCCAGCGCGTGGTCTCCCTGAGCCGTGTTGAAGTCGTAGCCGTAGTGGTTGTCTGACTTTGTTGGCGGGAACGCCAGGTAGATGTGGCTGAACATGCCGTGCATGCCCTGGCCGCAGAACCAACTGTCGTCTTTCGGGAAGGGCAGAAAGTACGGGCAGTTGGTGGCGGCATCGAGCCGGCCGAAATACTTGTGCTTGTCGCGCCCGTCGTCGCAGTAATACCACCAGAGAATGTACGGGAGCACGCCTCCGAGGAAAAGGGCGGCAGAGATGGTCAGGCTGTGCAGGGCGAAGGAATTCATCCATCCGACCTGGGCCAGGGCGATCACCCACAGGCCGATGACGCCGAACAGGCCGACCAGCGACATGAGGACGATAAAGAGCGCCTGGGCCATGGTCGTATCGCCCGCCCGCAGGCTCGTGAGCACAATGATTCCAGCCACCAGCGTGAGCACGAAGGCCGGAGCCAGGATGCAAAAATTGATCGTGTCCCAGGCCACCTTGACATCGAAAATGACGCCCGACATCACCCGGAACAACAGGTAGGAAACAAAGAGCCCGACCACTAGCACGACGATCAGAGTGGCCATGGCGCGAGGCTGCTTGATGCCGTCCTGAAGGTTGAAATCCTCCCAGGCCGGGACGAGCGCGCCGAACAAGCTCGACAGTACCCACATGGGGCCGAGAATCGCCCAGAAGAACCGCGTCAGCGAAACCTCCTTCGTCTTGCCGTCGCTCTTCCAGAGATCGAAGTAAAGCCACGAGCGGACGTACCAGTAAATGACGCGCAGGTTGACAATGTTGCTGCAGAACTTCAGCATGGACTGCGCCCAGGCGAGGGCCCAGTTCTTCTTGTCACCCGCATCGTAGAGAGAGCCGAGCGTCCGGAAAAACAGGTTGATCGCGAGCATGCCGCGGTCGGTAAACAGCCAGCTCACGCCCTCGGGGAGCGTATTGAGCTCTTTCCACGCCGCCGCGCGCACGATGACCAGGGCCGTTTGCCAGATCAGCATGATGATCTGGGCCGCGGCGAGGCCGGCCCGATCGACGCCGGTACGGACGATCTCCCACAGCATGAAGAACCAGGTGAAGATCCCGGTGATCATGTCGATCCACCAGAGCGCGCTGCCGATGGGGTGCGGCGTCGGCTTGGCCTCGTCGTCCAGGGTCGGCGCCTTATCCGCCATCCCTTGCGGCCCGCCGGCGGAAGCCGACACCGAGAAGCTCGCGGTGAGGCCGACCGAAGCGTGGAGCAGGCCGCCGAACCGCCCGTAGACGCCCTTGAGCGACGCCGAGAAGTTTTCGAGGGCCGGCATATCGATCCGGTTGAGCAGGTCGTCGAGAAACTGGCGAAGGTAGGCCTTGATATCGAACGAGGCGGCGCCCGAAACCACCTTCTCCAATTCCGGGCCGAACACCTGCCGCATGGTGACCGCCGAGCGGAAGCCCCGGTGCGCCTGGGCATCCTGCCGCCCGCCCTTGAGCGGGCCTTCGAGGATTCCGGTGGCGTCGTTGAACTGCTCTCTGAGGTACGCCGCCAGATGCACGCTGTCGGCGTCGGGCAGGGCGTCGATGACCGCGTGCAGGCGCGAGCGCAAGGCCTCTTTGAACGACGGCCCGTTGCCGAGGGCCTGGATGAAGCCGTCGATCAGGCCCGGCAGATCCTGCACCCCGACGCGGCCCTCGAAAAGTCCACCCAGGAACCCGAGCGGGCCGGAGGGCTCGATCCAGCCCTTGAATTTGTCGAGAACGCCTTCGAACGGCTTCAGGCGCGACTCGAGAAATTGCCCGGCCGGCGCGCCGAGATCGCTCGCGACGCCCAGCGCGCCCAAGATCATGTCGAGAGGTTCGTCGTACGAGGAGCGGCCCTTTTGCAGCGCCAGCTCGATCTTGTCAGGGTGCAGCAGCGCGTATGCGAGTGCCATGGCAGTGCTCCTAACCGATACTGGCCGACGCGGTCACCGACACGCCCACGCCGCCGCCTCCGCCGTCGAGCGGAATCGACTTGAGCATGTGATCGAACGCCTCTTCGACGCGCGCCAACTCGACGACGGCTTCGTCGCGCAGCGATTTTCCGGCTGCATCCACCTTCTCCCGGAGTTGCTTGGGCAGATCGAGCACGGGGAGGAAGTCGGCGAGAATCCGCTCGTAAACGGGATCGAGAGTCTGGCTGATGATGGCGCTGGGCGCGAGCGCGCCGATCCCGCCCACGGCGTCGGTGTACGCCTGGTTCAGCTTGTCGATGTCTCCCTGCTTGATGAGCGTGGCGATGCTGAGCAGGTTCGCCACCGCATCGCGCGCGGCCTCGAGCGTGGTCCGAAGCGGCGTCGGATCGAGGCTGTCCAAGACCGTTCCGATCCGGCCATAGATCTCGTCGAGCGGGCCGGTCAGGGGCTTGAGGTCGATCCCCTTGAGCAGATTCACGGCGTCTTCGATGGCGTTAACGGTTCCGCCGATTCCATCGCTGCCGGTCAGCGCATCGATCTTGTCGTGAAACGCGCCCAGCACGCTGGCAATGCCCTGGGCCATGAATCGGACATAGGGGGCCAGGGCCTGGAGGCCGAGCATGACGGTGGTGAGCGGGTCCGTGAGCGCGCTCGAGAGCTCGGCCCGCACGCATTCTTTCAGCGCCGCCGCAGTCTGGGGCGGGTTGAGGAAGTCCGCGAAAACCGTAGCGGCCTCCAGTTGGCTGACGCGATAGTAATCGAGGAGCCGCTCCTGAATTGCGCCGGCCGCTTCGTTGAGCCGGGGCGCAACCTGCGACCAGGGCTGGCGCGAGGCATCGAGCGCGTCGGCGCCGCTCTGCCATTTCCGGACCGCGGCCTCGAGGCGTTCGCGCGACGGCGTTTCCCTCTGGGCGCACATTTCCGCGAGCGGAAAGGCGCGGGCAAGCCGCTTCAGAGATTCGATCTCGGCGGATGCAAGCAGGGCGGGGCCGCTCTGGCCGGCGTTCTGAAAGGCCAGCGCGAGGTCGCGCGCCACCGTATCCCGGTCGATAGAGCGCACCGCCGCCGCCGCCGCGGCAAATCCCGCCTGGAGCCGGCCGATGTCGACGGCGTCGAGTTTGGCCACGGCTCCATCCACCATCTGCGCGACGCTCGCCGACGCGTCCCCCGGCTGCTCCAGCATGGCCCCGGCACGGTTCAGCAGGTCGCGGGCATCCGCCAGCAAGCCGGTCCACGATTGCACCAGGTTGAGCACGTCGTGGATGCCCTTGAAAACCGTATCGACCCCGCTGGCCTCGTACACTTTCTCGATCGCCGACTGGATAGCCTGGTCCACGGGCTCGAGCAGCTTCGACGGTTTGAGCGCATCCACCTTCGCCTTGATGCTGGTGTGCAGCTCGACTAGCGGATCCACAACCGCGCCCACATCGAGCACCTTCAACTTGCCGGCCAGCTCATCGAGGCTCTTTTGGAGCTCCGCCAGCAGATCGGAGGGCTTGAACTTGTCCAGCGCGTCGGTGAGGTCCTGGAACGGTTTGTCGAGCGCCACGCCGACCACCTGCGATGGCCGGAACGCATCCAGGCGCGACCGCAGGGCGTCCATGCTCTCCTCGATGGCGCCCAACAGGGCCACCGGACCCTGCTCGATGGCGCCTTCGAGCTTGGTGAGCACCGGCTTGCCCACCTCGCCGGTGAAATCGATGTCGGTGACCGCCTTGACCGCCTGCTTCAGCGCCGGCTTGGCCGCGTCCGGGATCATGGACGGATCGATGGCCGACACCTTTACCTCGATACCGCCGATCAATTTGACGCTCTCGTCGCCGGCGCCGCCGAGGTCGATCTGGGAGATGGCCGCGATGGCCGCATCGAGCGTCTGCTGCAGTTCCGCGAACGTGCCGCGCACCGTATCGTTGTTGAGCAGCGCGGCGGCGTCGTTGACGGCACTCTGAATGGGTGCGAGCAAATCCGCCGGCTTGAACTTCGCGGCCGCGGCGGTGACGGTGTCCACCGCGTTGCTCACGTCGGCCTGTATGGGTTCGAGGTTAGGCTTGATCTCGTCGTCGACGAATTTCTGCACCTGGGCTGGCAGGCTTTCGAGCGCCTCGCGGATCTGGTCGAAGCCCGCGGCCTGGAGGGCGTCGTCCAGAGCCTTCTCCACCGGAGAGAGCGCGTCCTCGAGCGCCTTGCGCACGCTCTCCTTGGCGGCGTTCACTTCATCGACCGCCTGGCGCACCTTGCCGGTGACGGTCTTCAGCGGATCGGTAAGCACGGAGATGTCGAAATCCGTAATCGCCTTGACGATCGTGTCAAGGGCGCCTTCCGGGGGAGGCGCGATGCCGGCGATTTTCGCGCGCAGGGATAGCGCGATGGACGACAGTGTGTAGGCCGGCTCGAGGGCGCGAATGACGGCCAGGAGCGAGCGCGTGATCCGCTCGTCCACCAGATCGCAGTCGATGAGCGGCGACGTGGCGGGGTGCGTCGCCTGGGCCAGGCGCCCGGCGAGATCGGCCGCGCGCTCGATGGCCAGCACTTCAAGCGTGGTGGCCTGGCCGCGTCCGGTGAGAATTTTGTCCCGCACGGAGGCGCACACCGGCGTGAGATCCACGAGTAGCGCGGCCAGATCGTTCTTCCCTGCGGCGATCGAGGCGGCCGCATCGATGACCGGCGCGGCAACGTCCCGGCGCGGCGCCGCGATCAGCTCCGCGGTCCGCTCCAGGGTCCGTGCGAAGTTGGCGCCGATCTCCTGGCCGCTCATGGTCTGCCACGCGGCGACGGTTCCGAGCGGCTCCATGATGTCGTCGATCACCGGGATGTGCGGCAGCATCAGTTCCGCTTTGCGGAACCCGGAGGAGGCGGCCTTGAGCAGTTCCAGGAGCGCGGCCGCGTCAACTTTGGGCCCGACCAGGTCGAGAGCGTGGCTGGCGGAGGCCAGGTGGCCGCGGAACTGGTCGATGGCCGGCATATCCGGCATCCGGAAGCCGCCCTCGTCGGGCATGCCCGAGGGCCCTCCGAGATCCTGGCCCGTAGCGGCGTGAATCGTCTCGCGGACGAGATCGAACGCGGCCATGGCCTGCGCCGCTCCTCCTCCGGCTACCTCCGCAACCAGCCCGGCGAGCGGGGTAAGCAGCGGCGCGATCGGGCCGCTGAGATCGGTGGGAACGCTTAACGATCCCAACCGCTGACCCATCGACGCAAGGCCATCGAGTCCCGGCGGAACGGGCGCATTGCCGATCGCGGTCTTCAGGTTCGCAAACGATTGCGGCCCGGCAATCAGCTTCTGGACGGCGCCGGTGACGCCGTTCAGGCCGTCCACCTGCACCGAGATCTTCGCGTTCAGCCCGGAGCTGCCGAGCAGCGATTCGAGTTGGTCCAGCAATCCCGCCATGGCTCCTCGCCTCTATGCGTTCCACGGATCGTAGGTCAGCACTGCATCGGACACGGACAGGTCCAGGTCGCGCCGGCAGCCGAACGTAAGCTCGAACACGCCGCCGAGCCCCGCGATACTGTCCAGAAACGCCGCCGGGCCGCGCTGGGCAATCCAGAACCGGCGGAACTGCGCTCCGGATGCGACCGGCCGGTTCGCGATTTCGGCCAGGTCCGCGTTTAACCCTCCGTCGCGCCACCCGAGCGCAACGGGAGAAAGCGGCCAGGGAGTGCCGCCAGGCGTGTCGATCTCCTTCACCGAGACGTGCACGATCGGCCGGCCGGGAACGCTCGAAAACGTCGCGCCGTCGTCCGGAGACCGTTGGGTGAACCCGGTGGGCTCCGGCGCACCGTGCCACCAGAAAGCGCCGTGGGTGGTCCGGACTATCAGCCAGAGCGCCTGTGGATGGGGCGGCAGCAATCCCGGAGCCGCGAACTCGACGCGGTGCCACCCGGCCCGGTCGGCGGGCAGAATTTCGAGCGACACCGGCGGAGCCACCGCGGCTCCAATTCGAATCCGGTCTCCCTTGTGCAGCGTGAGCAGCGCCTCGGTCTTCTCGCTGGCCCGGCCCCACAATCCGAGGCGCAGCAGGGGCATGCCGGCCTCGGCGGCGGTCAGCGCCAACTGGCGCGCTACGCGCACCGGCCCGGCAACGCGCAACCCGTGCCGCGCATCCGGAACCTCGGTGTCGCTGTCGAGAGTGAGCCGTCCCGGGCCGAACGTCCCGTCGATGGTGAGACTCACGGCCGCGGGTTTCAATCCCGGCGTGATGAGCAGGCCCACCGTCTCCGGCGCTCCGCGCAGCGCGACTTCCGCCGGCCCGTGCGCAAGCGGACGGCTCAGGTACCGCGCCTTTGCGGTGCCGAGATTCACGCGCAGCGTTCCCGGCGCCGCCGCGGTGAACAGGAGTTTGAGCCCGAGGTCCGTACCCTGGCTCGTGGGATAGGCCTTCTTCAGCAGACTACGCGCGACGGGCGCGAAATCCACCGCCACCGGCGAGCCGCCGGGATCGCCCGGGAACTGCGCCACCAGCGGCGTCTCGCCCCCCGTGCCCACCGCGCCTCTCACTTCGATCGCCGATGGGCGCGCGTCAAAAGTGGCCTTGACGTTCGCGGCCGACCACGTAACGGGGACCACGTCGGTCGGCAGTCCGGCATCGGCCGATTTCTGGCCGGCGTGGCCGAGCAGCATCTGCACGCGGGTGGCACCGAGCGGCTGGCTGAGGGTGAGGGTCGCGTCCACCTGGCCCGAATCGCGTTTGACCAGCGTGAGTGAGGCGCCTCCCAGGGCCGGTCCGTACATGCCGGCGCCCGCGCCCTGCAGCGCGAAGGCCGGCGCGGCGTGCGATGGAGGCCCGAAGCCGCTTCCGGAAGAGGGCCGCAGCAGCACGTGAATTGCATTCGCCTCGCCCGGGTCGCCGTCGGGAACCGTCACGGCCGCGGACTTGCCGGCATCCCAGCCGTAGACCACGCGCGCCAGATTGCCTCCCCCGCCCGCGACATAGAAGCTGTCTGTCGCCGTAGACACGATCGACAGGTCCTCGATGTCGATGCGCTTCAGGCGAGCGGCGCCGGCGACCCCGGCACCCCCAGCGGCCCCCTGGAAGGAAAGCGTCACGGCCCCGTTGGCAGGCTTGCCGGCCACCGAAAACTCCTCTTCCTGTTCCGCGGTCGAGAGGTCGAATCCGACGCGTTCGATTTCGATCTCGTCGAGGCCGGCGAGCCGTGGGATGGGCACCGGCAGCTCCTGGATGTCGCCCGGCGCCGCGATTTTCAGGAGAGTGCCCGGCGTTTCGACAGCCCACATTGCCGCTTCGTAGAGCGGAAGCTTCTCCGCGCTGCGCACCATGGTGTCGGGGGTGTCGGCGGTGTGGGCGATGTAGGCGGTGTCGGCGGTATAGAGAGACATCACTGGACCTCGATCAGCAGGTCGGGCAAAGGCACGGAGGCGCGGTCCGCCTGGCTGAGCGCGACCGTCACCCGGACCTGGACCGTCCCCGCGACGGTCGCCGGAGGATGGTAGACGATCCGGACGACGCCCTGGGCGTCCGGCGTGAATCCGGTCCAGCCGGCGGGCACGCCCGCGGCATCGCCAACCAGCGAGCCGGGCGGCGAAGTGCCCTGGAGGCGAGCGATGACGGTGGCCGTCGCCCCGTTCAAGCTGCGCAGGTCCATCCGCAACGGGATGCCCACGTCCGGGCCGCCCGCCTTGGCCCGAACGCGCTCCGGCATCTCGACCGGCAGCACCAGCAAACGCGCAGGCAGAGTGGAGATCAGGTCGCCCTCGGCGGCCGGCTCGACGGGCCAGAAGCGGCCGGAGTAGGTGCAATAGACACGTAGCGTTGAGAAGCTGGCCGGAGCTTCCTCGGGCGGTCCCACCCGGTTGAAGCGGAATCCATCCAACTCGAAACCGAGGTCCGTGTCGGCGAGAAACTGGCGGCCATTGCGGATACGCTCGGTCTGAAGCGCGACCAGCAGACGGTCGACCGCGGCCAGAAGAGTCTGTCTGCGCGCCCCCAGACCGGCGCCGGAAGAGGGGTCGATGGTCAGATCGATCGCCACCTGGCCATGCAGGGAGAGCGAGGTTCGCGTCCTGTACTGCCCCTTGAGGCCCAGTTTCTCGCGGCTGTCGTCGCCCCATTGCCGGTCCGGCTCCACGGTCAGGATGCGAACCACCACCACAACCTTGCCCGATTCGCCTGCGACGGCAGCATCGTCGCCGCGCGGGCGTGTGACCGCCTGCACGCCGCCGCCCGCGAGCAACTCGGCGACGATCCCGGTCAGGCGCGTTTCGAAGGAATCGAGCATAACCTCACTTACGGCGTTCCACGACCGCGAGGCGGGTGGTTACACCGTCCAGGGCTGTTCGTAGCTGTCCGGCCGTTTGAGTAACACGCTCGACGCCGGCTGCGATTTCGTTTAGCCGGGTGGTGGTGGCTGTGCCGGCCCGCTCGAGCGTTCCAAGGGACGTCGACGCCGACGTCTGCCAGGTGCGCAGATCGCCGAGGGATTGGCGGTTCGAGGCCGACAGTTGCTCGACCGCCGCGATCCGCGAGCCGTAGCCATCGAGGACGGACGTCCTTCCCACCAGGTCGTCGATTTGCGGCGAGGTTTTCGTCTGCCAGGCCGCAATCCCGCTCACGTCGGTGCGCAGGGAGGACAGATTGTCCAGTTCCGACTCGTTGGCCGACACGCGCAAGTCGATCTGCCCGATGCGCTGGTCGTGGGCTGAAGCCAGGCTCGAGCCCAGGCGCAGCGCGGGCAGTTCGTTCTCCACCAGGCCCACGCGCCTGGTGGCGTCCGCCATACCGGCGACCAGGCCGGGCACCGAGCTTGCCTCGTCTTCCACGCTTTTGACGCGGTCTGTCAGCTTGCTCACGCTCTCCCTGGCCGGGGCGATGTCATCGGTCAGCTTGCGCACCGCGTCCAGATCGCTGCGCAGCAGCGGCACTTCGGCGAGCACAGCCTGGTTGGCTTGCACCCGCGAGTCCATATCGTTGATTCGCGACTGGTGCTCGTCCACCCTCGCGGGAAGCGCGGACAGGGTGCCGAGCTGGGACTCGGCCGTGATCAGCCGCCTGTCCTGACCCGCAATGCGGCCATCGTGCGCGGCCACCGCCTCCCGCACGGACCCGATATCCCCCTCCAGCTTCGACGCGTTCCGATCCACCGCGTCGAACCTGGGCCCGAGACTGTCGGCTGCGTACTTGCCCGCGGCTTCCGCCATCCCGGATTGGCGCAGGACGTTCGGGTCGCTGAGGCGGCCGATGACCACCTCGTCCACCGCACCGCGATCGACGGAGTTCTCTTCGAGCCGGGCCAGGGCGCTCTCGATCTCGCGGATGTGTACGATATCGCCGCTAGCGGTTTTCAGATTGTCGCGCATGCCTTCCAGGTCCGCGATCCTCTGCGCGAAGGACTTCACGTCGATCGGCCTCCCGTTTGCGTCCACCAGCTCTTTTCGGAACTCGAGGGCGGCCTTCACGCCGTCGGAGATGGTGCCGATCCGGTCGCCGAGCGTGGACACGCGGCCTTCCACATCGCGCAGCGACTCCACCCGCATGGCGACGCGAGTGACCTCGCGCCCGCGCGCCGAGTCGCTGTCCGTCAAACCGTCGAACTTCGCGCGCAGATCGTCGAACTGCTTCCCGAGCGCATCGAGGCCGGCCCGCAGCCGCGCGATTTCGTCCCGGGCGCTCTTCAGCGCCGCCTGCTGCTCCACGGCGCCGTCGATGCTTCGCTCGATGAGAGCGCCGGTGGGCGGATCCAGCCACGAAAGCGCGACCTGGTTGGGGTGCTCGTGGGTGCGCGTAGCATAGCGCTCGTCCAGGAACTCGTCCGTCGTACTCTCGCGCGACGCCACCAGGCGCCCGAGCGAGCGCACCGCGTCGACCAGCGCGTTCCAATCGGCGGATTTCAACGGCGCGCCCGCGGACACCTGGCCGATCGGCCCGAGTTTTTCGACCAGCGAATTCAGAAGGTCCAGACTCTCGGCTCGTGGCATACCATCACCGTCCCCTGGATTTGACCTGCAGCGCGTCGTACACGATGCCGGTGTTGGACTTTCCGGCGGTGCGCTGCTGCTGCTGCACCTCATCCTGATAATTGGTGACCACCTGCTCGGTCGCCATCGCCATCGCGAAGTCCTGAAGGTCCTTCACGTAGGGGCTGTCGCGCACCGCCGGGGTCTCGTTAGCGAGCACCTTGGCGACTTCGTCCTGCACCTTCTGCGCGGCGCGGCGTTTGATCGCGCCGTACACGCCGGGAGAATCGGACCATGCCCCCTGCAGTTCCCCTACCGCGTCTGCGATCGTCTTGCGCGTGTCGTCCGTCGCGGTGCTGGTCTGATCGAGCGCGGCGTCCACCTTGCGCTGCAGGGCCAGTTGCTGGATCTGCCGCTGCATCTGCGCTAGCGAGGCTCCAAACACATCGACGATTTTCTGGAGGTTACGCTGCACCTCGTCGAATTTCGCGGCGATCTCCGGATGGTCGTGGCCGCGCGGCGAGACCAGATCGGTAAGCTGGCGCGTGGCCTTGGAGATGTCCGCCGTGGCGGTGGCCAGCTCGTTCCAATCGCCCGCATAGATGGGCTGCCCGGCCTGCTTGTTGGCCTGCTGCCCCGCTTTGCCGCCCGCGTCGTCGAGCTGCTGCTGCGAAGGCCCCAGATCGGCGTCGGGGACGTCGACAATCGGCACGTTCTCGAAGATGTTGGACGGAACCGTGATGGGGGCGAACGTCGGCCGGTCCGGGAGCACCCGGATCGGACGGTCGTAGACGGGGAATACCATGTTCGGATGCGTTACCTGCACGCGCCACTGCCCGGGATCGATGTTGGACACCGAAATCGAGCCGTCCAGGTACGGCCTCGCCGTGCGTTTCTCGCCCGTCACCTGGTTGGTCAACTCGACCGTCATGTCGCGCGTGTAGCTCGTCGGCGTATTGAGCTGCATCTTGAGCGTCGTTTTGGACCTGTCCACAAGAACCTCCTGCCTTCCCTACACCCCGTAAGGAAAGTCGATTTCCCAATACAGCGCCAGTTCCTGGTCGCGGGTCTTCGGCACCGGCTCGAACACCACGCGGTTGTAGATCTTCACCAAACTGTTTCCGTCCGAAGCGAGCACGCCGAGTGCCGCCTCACCGATTTCCACCGCCGCCACTTTGTCATCCGGGCTGACCGCGCGGTTGGGTCCGATCGCGCTGCGCAGCGAGACCCGGACTTTGAGTTCATCGGCCAGCACGGCGGTCTGAATTGCCGATGGATCGATGGCGCAGGCGGCGAGCTGCAGAACAGCCGTGCCGTCGGGGGCCGTCGCAACGAGCGCCGCGGCCTCGTAAGGCGGGCAGGGCGGCGTCGGGTCGATCCCGACCGCCATTCCGTTTATGGGCGTGGTGAGCGTTCCGCTCACCAGCGCGGCTAACAGTTCGGCTCCCGAGCGCATTACCGTGTTGACCGCGGTCCGCACGGCGATCGTCCGCCCGCCCGGCTCGCGCACCACCAGCCGCAGCCGGCCTTCAATTCTGTTCCGTCTTGGCATATCGTTTCGCTCGCTCGGTCCGTCGTCAGGCGAACCGCGAACCCTCCCTGGCACTCAGATCGAACAGCGCTGAAAGAGCGGCGAGCCGTTCTTCCACCCGCACTTCGTCGTGACCCGTTACCGGCCGCTGCACCCGCGCCCGGTCGCTCGCGGCCTGCCGTTCGCGGAGCGGCCGCGCCTCCACCTTGCCATCCACCCCAGCCGCCCGCATCAGCTCGACGGTCCGGGAGAGCAGCTCGAACAACCGCGCCCGCTGCTGTTCGGCAGCGTCCGCGTTCTGCGGCGTCCGCAGAACCGCGCCGCAGGGAATCTCCATTCGAAAACTGGCCGGCCGCGCTTCCACCCACCACAGGTCGAGCGACACCGCCGGGCCCTGTTCGAACAGCGAATGGTCCCACCGGCTGCCCGCCGGAGCCGGCTGGCCGCCGAACTGCCCGTGCTCGAGGTCCTGGTCCGGCATGCCCAGAACCGCGCCGCCCAGGGACCGCTGGCCAAACAGCGCAAGCGGGAAGAACCAGATTGTGTTGTCGCCCCCGGCCAGCACCAGCGGTTGCACGGCCGCATCCGGCACCAGGGGGAGAACTCCGCTCCGGCAACGAATCCGGTGGCCGTGTAGATGCGGTCGCGGACGTCCTGCCCGTTCAACCGCGCCACCAGCTTGCCGTCGTCATCGGCGCCGAACCTGAGTTCCTGGCCGCAGGGAATGTCGCCTATATAGGCCATCACCATCTGCGTGGTCAGGTTCACCAGCACCGGCACCATGCACGTTCCGCCCGCCAGGCCCCGAATGGAGCCTTGAAGCGGCACCGGTTTCAATCCCAGGTTTCGGAGCGTGACTTTGTCCAGCGCCCGAAGCAGGCCGCGCGCCTGCACCAATGCGCCCGCGCGCCTGGTTACCGGCGGAAACTCCACGAACGCGGGCTTGCGCCAGTCCGCCCCCGGCCCGCTGTGAAACGGTCCTGTCGAAGCCCCCATGTAGTTTGCGCCGAGGGATTCGAGCACTCCGTCGAGGATCTGCCGGACCACGAATTCGAGCACATCGCGCGTGACCGCGCCGCGCAACCGCGCCGCTACGGTGGCCCTCAAACGGGTCCGGTAGAGGTAGTCGGGCTCCCACGGCATAGCCGGCACCTCGAACAGCGCGCCGAGCTTCGAGAGATCCTCGCGGTCGAACGCCGTATCGATCCAGTGAGACCGTTGGACGCGCTGCATGTCCTCGTCATAAACCTCCTGCTGATTGGCGAGCAGGGCGATCAGCCGTTCGAGCACGGTTCCCGCCTGGATGGTGTAGATCGGCGGCAGCCGGTCGAGCATCGCGTCGTGGCGGTTCATGCGTTCACCTGCGTGATGCGCACATTGCGCACTTTGAACGTGCTGCCCGCCGGAACGATGTAGGCCGGATCGTTATCGCGCAGTTCGGTAAAGCCGCCCCCCTCCTGGTCGAAGGCGATCACGCTCTGGCTCCGCACCAGCGCGTAGTCGGTGTCGTCGCGAAGCGCGGTCGCGATCTGGTCGAAGGTGATGGCCGCGTTGGCCGCGAGCCCAGCCAGAAACGCCCCGAGCGCTGCCTTCCTGGAGGCTTCGAGGGCTGGCTGGGTAACGGCCATGCTCGCCACCGCCAGGTCCGCGTCCACCTGGATTACGGGGGGCTGCGCAGGCCCCGCCTGTTCGAAGGTCACGGTGCCGAATGTCACCGGGGCGGAGCTGTCGAGTGTGGCCGTCTTCCCGGTTGGCAGCGTGTAGGTGTCGCCCGAAACCGGCGCGCCGTCGGAGGTGACCGCGATCTTCGCGTCCACCACCCGCGCGTCCTGCATCGCCAGCGAAACCAGTTGAGCGCGCCTCAGGATGGCCGCCGGACCCAGGCCCTGGGCATAGCCGGTGAGCCGCAGGGCGACGCCATCCTCGACGTCGGCGACCGAGGAAGTCGGCAGCGGCGAGCCCGCCAGCACCAGGTCGACCGCAAAAGCCAGCGTCACCCTTCCCGCCCAGTTCCGGTCCACGTAGATCCCGGCCGGCCGCAGTTCTTCGATCCGCAGGTCTACCATCCGCCGGTTCAGTTGGTTGTCCACCGAAAGCGCGATATCGGCCCGCAGGATGCCCGGAGCGAGCACGGCGGGATCCGGGTACTCGGTCAGCGTCGCGCCGGAAACGCATTCGAGCGCTTCGAGGCCGTATCGCAAGGCGTCGCGTGTGCCTTTCCCGGTGGCATGAATGGCGCGGCGGGCGCGCTCGGAAAGCTGCGCGTCGGTTTCATCTTCGGTAGCGCGGTAGGTCGGCTCGTCGTTGGTCACGCGGTCCACGCCGGCGATGGCGCGGTCGAGCACGGTCAGCTTGGCCGCATCCACCGGCTTGGTCAGCGCCGTCTCGCCGTGGACCCACACCTCGACGCTCGCCTGGTTGGCGAGCAGCGTCGCCGCGGCGCTCGCAAGATAGCGATTGCCCGATCCGTCGCTCACGGCCGTCGATATCGGGATGTTCACCTCGCCGGCGGAACCCGAGCGCCGCGAGAACCGCACCTTGCCCACCGCCTGCCCCTGCTTCAGGCGGGCCGTGTCCACCAGCGCGACCACCTTGTCCAGCGAATCGCCCTTGGCGGTCTCGACGAACGCCGACTCGTACACCATCTGCAATTGCTGGTACTGCGTGGCCAGTTCCCGCGATACGGTCTCCAGCAGCGTGCGCACCACGCTGCCGACGTTGATATCGGTGAGCGGCGTCGGCCGCAACCGCTCGGGATAGTAATTCACGGTCAGGATGCTGTTCGGCGCGGGCCGCGGCGCTTTGGGCCGGAAGCGAAGGCCGGAGTACTGATTCGGATTCTGGTCCATCGCCACCAGTTCGAAATCGCGCTCCGTGAAGCGGTAATCGGCCAGCTCGCCCTTCACCAGGATTTTCCCGGCCAGGTAGCTGATGCGCCGTACGGGCGGATTGTCGAGCGAAACGACGTCCGGCGGTTGGGCGCCGATGGCGTGCGGCTCCGCCGCGGTTCCGCCGGTCAACACGGTGAGCAGATCGCGAACGATAGCGGGATATTGGCGGTCGCCGAAGTTCATAGTCCCACCTCCAGGCCGAGATGGATCGGGTCGCCGCCCGCTACCGGCTCTACCGACACGCCGATCCGAAGGCGATCGCGCGCATCGGCGGTGGCCGGGGCGATATCGAGTGCCAGGACCTTGCCGACCCGCCGCTCCTGGGCGATGGCCTGAAGAACGTACACCCGCGCCCGCTGCCGCAGGGCTTTGCTGTCCTCCCCGCCGATAAGCTCGGAAAGCCGGCTGCCGTATTCCGCGTGCCCCAGGCCGCTCAAGCTGCCCACGGGCGTGAGCAGGCGCAGGATGAGGGCCTGCTGCAGGTTCCGCGCGCCGTCGGTTCGGGCCAGGTCCACCCGTTCGTCAAGGTACATGGGCGCCGGCGGATTCAAAACCAGGTCGAGGGTCTCCCACTCGTCCGCCTCGAACAGAGGCGTCAGCAGCAGGTCTTTGCCCATCTGCGCGAGAGATGGCATGTCATCCTCCGATCATCACGGTGCCCGCGGCGACAATCTGGCCCACGGGCGCGTCCGCCGGATCGTTACAGGTCTTGACCGTGTCTCCGGCGCGGGCCGCCATCTTGCCGCCGATCTTCACCGTGGCGCTGCCCAGCATCACCGTCCCCTGGTTCGACGGAGGCTTCTGAAACGCCGTGCCGGGGGGCATGGGGATGTGTGGCGGCTGGTTCTGTGCCACGCTATCTACCGTGGCCACTGCCTTTCCGTTGGCCTGTACCGAAGACGAGAGGCCGCTCGTCAACTGGCCCGCGAACACGTGCGGCAGCGGCGTTGGAACCGGCCCGCCCGGCGTCGGTACCATCACGATGTGCGTGTCCGTGGCCATCACCTGGTCCCCTTGCCGCGCTACCGGTTTTCCCATCAGTTGATCCCCACCGTCTGCCCGTTGATCGTGACCGAGGCATCGGCCTCGATCTTCACCGAGGCTGCCTTCAGCTTCAGCGTGCCGCTGGTTTCGAGCGACACGTCCCCATCCTGCGCCAGCGTGATTTTGCTGCCGCCGCCCGTGATGGTCACCTTCCCGTCGGAACCCGACGAGTGCTCGAGCTTCACGTCCACGCCTCCGGCGGCCAGATCGATAGAGCCCTCGGTCACTTCAATCGCCGCGTCCTTAGCCCCGCCGATCTTGATGGTGAGGCTGCGCGTCGATCCATTCGCCGTAATCCTGAAATCCACCGCGTCGTTGTCGGGGTCGCTGGCATCGCCGGGCCAGACGATGGCCACCTCGTCGCGCGAGAACTTGGGCGGGCGCCGCTGATCGGAGTACACCTGCCCCACCACCACCGCCGAAGCCAGATCGCCGCGCGGCAGCGCCAGAACGACGACGTCGCCCTGCCGGGGAAGGGCCGCGGCGCCGGTGGCGAAGCTGGCCATCGGAACGCGCGGCAGCGCCAGGCCGCTGTCCTTCAGCTTCACGCTCACGGTATGGCTGTCCGCGCCGTCGGCGTCGTCGAAGTTCGAAGTCACCACCGCCAGCTCGCACCAGGGCCGGCGGTTGACCTCGTGCCGCGCGATGGCCTTGAGAATCTCGATCAGCCGGCTCACAGCAGCCCCCCGATTGCTCCCATCAGCGAGCCCAGCAGGTCCGTCGCGCCCGCGGTCTGTCCCGAGGCCCAGATTCGGGTGATCATCGGCCCGCCCGGCACGTATTCGGAAACGAGTTGGGACACCCGGCACTCGGCGATCGGCACCGCGTCCGGCATGTCGGTGAGCTGCAGCCGCATGCCCGGTTCGATGTTCGGGTTGAGCCACAACCGCAGTTGTACCGGCGCCAGCGCGACCGCCGTTCGCTGGGCCAGCGCGGCCGAGGCGGTCTTGGCATCGTCCGCCGTGCGGATCTCCGGCAGCGCCGCAATGCGGTCCGACACGCCGGGGGCCGGCGCTCCAGGCGAGAACTCCGCCACTACCCATCTGCCCTGGGGCGAGCCGGGATCTCCGCCTCCCTCCCCGATCGCGGTGAACGCGATCCGCGGGTCCAGGACGTCCCCCATTTCGGCGTCCAGCAACTCGCGGCCATAGAGCAATGCCAGCTCCCCTCCCGGACCGCCGTCCTCGGTGACGTGCAGGTTTCCATCTCCATCGAAAGCGCCGAGCGCACCGGCTTCGAGCGCCAGCCGCGCCACCTCTTCGGCGGCGGTCGAGCGTCCGTCGGCCGCATACAGCGCCAGCAGGGGGCCATCCACCCGCGTCGCCACCGGTACCGAGACGTCGCCGCACAGGCTGTCGATGATCTCGCCGGCGCTCATCTGCTCGAAACTCGCGGCAGGCCGGTAGCGCGCCAGCGCCAGCCCGCCGTTGTGAGCGGTCAGGCACAGGCCGCGAATCGTTTTCCGAATCCCCGTGAGCTTGCCGGTAAAGACGGTCGCAGGGCCATCGCCGCCATCGATCTCCAGGCTGCAATCGTCGTCCACCGCCGCATCGAACTGCGCCGCCGCCGGCAGGGCGATCTCCAGCCGGTCGAGAGCCGGCAACTGCGTCCGGCGCAGGCTGAACGCGAGCGTGTGCTGGTTGTACAGCTTGCTGCCGATCGTCAGCGCGATGGAGGGCTTCAGCATCAGTGTCCGCCGATCAGGTCCGAGAGCTTCTTGCCGATGTCCGCGCCCCCGGCAACGCCGCCGAGTTTGTCGGCCTGAGCCAGCATCGGGGCGAGCGGATTGTCCAACCCGAGATCCGCCAGTCCGGCCAGGGACTGCAAGGTGTCGATCGCGCCGGCCACCTGCTCGACGGCGTTCTGAATGTCGCCCGCCACGCTCGCTATGTCTCCGACGACGTCGCCCAGCGAGCCCAGGTCGAAGCCCAGGTCGAAGCCGCCCAGGTCCATCCCGGGCAGTCCTCCGAATGGCGACAGCTCGGCGGGAGGCGGCAGCGGCGGAGACTCGCGAATCCGCAGCCGGTAATCGAAGTAACCCGGCCGGCCGCCATGCTCGGTGAAGTCGGCCGCCACCACGATGACCTTGTCGAGCTCGAGCGCGGTCGCAATGTCGGCCGTGAAGGTGACCTCCGCGCCATCGGCGATCTTTTTCTGAAGCGAGCTGAGTTTGTCGGCGGCATCGTCGCCCACGATCGCGCCCCGAATCTCAATCTCGTAGGAGGCACGGCCGGTGACCTGCTGAACGTCGCCGTCCAGGCCCGGCAGGGCCAGCGACAATGACCGCTGAACCGTCTGCTGGCGGACCCAGGTGACGTAGTCCAGCGCCAGGTCGTCGATCATGGGAACCGGCCGGTCGCTCATGGCAGATCGACTCCCGCTTCGCGCGCCGCCCGGTCGAGCACGTCGGCCATCTCTTCTTCGAGTTGCCCGGCGCGGAAGGGATTCGGCGGCATTTCGATCTCCGGCTGTGCGGTGGTGCGCTCGGCGGCGGCACCGGGCGCATCCGCGGAGGGCCACGGAAGGAGCGGCGCGGCCTCGTGCGGCCTTTCCGGCAGCGAGACCGGCGCTTCCTGCCGCCGGGGCTCAACCAGCCAATCGCCGGTTCTGACGGGACGCGGCTCTAAAGGAGCGGCGGCGGGCACGGGCCGCAGCGGTTGGCGCTCCTGGGGGAAGTTCGGCTCCCGCTTCGATGCCGGCGGCGGATCCGTGCCGGCAAGCGCGGGCATGGCCGCACGGGGCGCTTCGTGAGCGCCCGGAACCAGGGCAGGCGGAGCCAGGCGCGGCTCCACCGGCCATGGCGCCGTCGCTGTCGCTCGCACCGGTGGTGGAGCGGGACGCGGCTCCACAGGCCGTGGCGCCGTCGTTCGCACCGCAGGCGGAGCGGGCGTGGGTGCGCGCCCAGGCGCCCGACGCAACCGCGCCGTGCCGCGAATGGTTGTGGCGCCCGGCTCGCCGGGCCGCTCGTCTCGGCCGGAAGAGGCCTCGGCCTGCGGCGGCGCGTTGTCGGCCGGCGCTGCCGAATCGGAAGGTGCGCTGGCGGCGTCGGGGAGCGTCTCGGGCGCCGCCGGCGGGGCGCCCGTCGTCCGCGCCGTTTCGAGCCGGGGCCGGACGCCGGCCCACTGCTCCACCGCCGCCATGATTTTCTCGAGCTGCTCTTCGGCGGGCGCCGCTTCCGGCTGCTGCCGGGCGCCCGGCTCGCCGGCAAACACCACGCGCGTCCAGCCCTCTTCGAGCGACGGTAAATCCGTGCCGCCCGGCGCCAGTTGCGAGACCAGCGCGTCGATCGCCGCCGCCGGCTCCGCATCGAGCTCGCGCGGGCGCCAGCCGAAAGCCTGGATCACCAGGAATTCCGCGCGTCCCAACGGAACCGCGTGGCCGCTCTCAGGCACCCCCAGCAGGAGCAGGCAAGCCACCACCAGCGGAGCGGGCCGCGTTTCGCCCGGCCCGGGCTCCACCAGCAGGTCGAACACGCCGTCCACCAGGAGTTCCCGGTCCAGCGCGCCCGCCATGCTCGCGGCCTGAACAATGCGCCGCCGCTCGCCCCACGACCATGGCCGTAGGGTGAAAGCGGCCCCGTCCAGCGACAGGCGCCATGCATCGTTACGCAGATCGCGCTCGACCGCAATGCCATCTACCGGCAGTGGAATCCTGATCATGTTCGCGAGGGCGGCACACGGCCGCGCCGAACACCCGTGCCCGGAACGGCCGCCGTGTCACCTTACTCGTCTTTCTGGCGGATCACCGTGGCCGTGAACTGGTAGACCGTCTCGCCGTGTCCGCCCGAAGGCAGCGCGAATTCCTTTTTCGTCATACGGCAGTCGTCGAAGGAGACGGTGCGATTGGTGGTTTCGTGAGCCAGCGTCGCCACCACCTGAAACGCGGCTCCGGACTCGACGAGCGCATCGAGCGCGGCGCTGGCGGATGCCACCGTCATGCGCCCCTCCACCCGCGTCGCCCCGTAGTACGACGTCATGCGCGCGCTCGAACCCAGCGCGAAAACCTCGCCCTGCTGTCTCAACACGCGATAATCGAGCGCCTGGACGCCGTCCACGGCGTTGCCGTCCACCTGTATCTTCGAGCTGTTTGCGGAGAAGATCGTTGCCGCCATAAATTCCTCCTGAATCCGCGTGCTTGAGCAGTCAGTTCTTGACCCGGATCGTGGCGTAGATGTAGTCGATCGCCCTCACCGGCCGAACGGCGATATCGACGCGGGCGTTCCCCGCCGCCACATCGTTTTGGGAGGCGTAGACCTCCACCTGGAACGCGGGACTCGATCCATCCACCGAAGGTACCAGCGCCCCGTCGCGCTCCATCTGGCCGAATACCGCGACGATCATTTCCCGCAGCGCGATTCTCGAATCGGAGTTGTTCAGTTCGCCGATGAAGCGGTCCGAGATCTTTTTCACCTCGCGAATGCATCGGTCGGCGACCCGCACAACCGAGATCTGGAACCCGTCGGTGCAGATGCCCTTCACGCACACCGACCCGCGGCCGCGGCGCTGCGCGATGACGCAGACATTGCCCTCGGACCCGACCAGCTTGGTCAGCTCCGCGTCCGAATACGCCTGCAAGGGCACGCCCGGCATGGCGATCGTCTTGAAGGTGGGCGACTGGAAGTATTCCAGGTGTCCCAGCAGGCCGGCCAGCGCGCCTTCGGCGCCCGCCGGAGCCACCAGCACCGAGCGGCGGTCGGAGATGAGACCGGCATGGCCGGTGATGCCGGACACGTTCGGGTTTTCCGCCGGCTTGACGGAACTAAGCGCGATCCGCGGCCGGGCCGCGTCGCCCTGCGCCCGCGCATGCGCCACCAGGCTCTGCTGCACCTGAACGCCGTCCAGGTTCGCGTCCTTCCATTCCTGGAGGCCGGCCAGCACGAGATCGACGTCTTCCTCGGCCGCCAGCGCGTCGATGGCGGTCTGCCACGCCGCCGCGGCCGGAGCTGCGCCGCTGTCAAGCGGTCGGGGCGAAGGCGTCCCCACCGGCCAGTTGGTCGCATGGGCGCGCTGGTAGAAATCGACCACGCGGAGAAAAGCGCTCTCCTTTTCGACCGTGGCCGGCAGATAGCGGGGGTCGTCCGGATCCATGGACAGGTCGTCCATCGATTCCTGCTGCTGGTAGCCGGTGGTGAATTGCTGGCCCACGGTCAGGCGCACCGTGTTGACCGCGCTGCCCGCCAGGAAGCACACGCGCAGCGAGTCCGCCGCCACACCCTCGACGGGCCGCAGTTCGAGCAGCTCCGCGGCGGGGTTGTTCTGCCCGGCGTAGCGCCTGCTCCGGCCAGCGTCCATTCCGCCGCTCAGGTAGAATGCGTTCGCCTTGGTGGGGTCCGGCAGAAGGGTGGCCGTGCCCGTCACTTCCGCCTGGATCGCGGGATCGGCCTGGAGCGCGGCCGCAATCGCCGTCGCATCGGCCAGGTCCGCGTAATCGTCCGTCCGCACGCCCTCCTCGCAGATGGTCACCGTAACCGTCGCGGCCAGGGATACTGGCGCGGCGGTGGGTGCGGGGAGCAGGTTGCCCACGCGGTCGGCCCCGATAGCGGGATCGCCGTTCAGCGCGGCGACCAGTGCGGCAATCGAGGTCTTGTTCAAATAGCTGCGGGTCCCGCCGGACGTCTCGACGGTAGCGTTCACGCCACCCGAGCCGTCGTCGGCGATCGAGACGCGAATGCTCGTGCCCGCCGGCCCCTCGTCCAGCGCGCGAACCCGCAAGGCAGGCTGGTCCGCCGAGTCCTTCAGCACCACCGTCGCGTGGCCGGAGCGCGCCGCGACGCTGATGGAGTTGCCGCCGGAGCCCGTCTTCCGCACCTTCACTTTCACCAGTGCCGCTCCGCCGGCGGTCAGGGTGCCCGACGCGGCCGCGGCCTCATTCTCGGCCAGGGACGCCAGTCCGCTGTCGAGCGCGGGTAAGTCGGTCCTAAATACCGGATCTAATGCCACGATAACGGTGCTGTCGCGATTGATCGCCATAAAGAAATCGTTGGCATCGCCGGGCCGGAATAGCAGGTTATCGAAGCGATCCACCAGTCCGCCCTTGTAGAGCACTTCGAGCGATACCCGCCGTACCGTCCGGCGGTCCGGCGCGAGGTTCCGGGTGACGCGGACCGACAGGTCGTTGCCCCACGGCCCGACGGCGCGGGCACGGAGCAGAGCGACATCGTCGTCCTCGTCGTCTTTCAAGACGATCTGCGCCGCCTGTCCCGTTCCTGGCGGGACCGGTGAAACGACCACCTCCGAAACGCCGTTAACCAGGGCCGAAACGGCCTCGGGGAAGCTGAATCGGGTGGCTGGGCCAAAAACGTCGAACAATTCCTGAGTGCTTGTGACGGATGCGATTCCATCGGCCGGAATCCGGTCGACCACGCCGACCGCGCCCAGAATGCCCGAACGGGCGGGTAGCGGCGGCGGAACATCGAAGCGCGTTTCCACACTGACTCCCGGAACCACCAGCGTGCGCGGCATGCAATTCTCCTCAGTGAGTTATCCGTTGCCGGAATCCAACATTAAGACGTATACACCGGAATGGGGACGCTGTTCAAGGCTTCTGGCGGTTAAAATCCGAAATTCTCGCAAAGAATGCGAACTGAAGGTATTAAAATTAGGTAATCATGCGGCGATTCCATTACCCACAATGGGGTCGGTCATACCCACAGGATTGGGTCAGTCTCGCGGAAGATCGCTGCGGCGGCTGACGCGCCGTGGGGGTGGCAGCGACCGGCCGCACGCCGCGCCGAGCTTCCGCGACGCGCCACGGAGGAACAGTCCGCGGGGGGGCCGCGCGCGGGTCGCCGAGGAAGGTGGCGCGGGTTCGGAGTGCCGGCCGCTCTATGGTAAGCCGGTCAGCGGCACAGGCGGACCACTTCGTCCGCCAGAAGGCCAAGCGGCAGCGTCCGCTCGACGCCGCCCAGGCGGATCGCTTCGGCGGGCATTCCAAAGACCACGCAAGTCGCTTCGTCCTGCGCCAGGTTGATGGCGCCCGCCTTCTTCATCTCCAACATGCCGTGGGCGCCGTCGTCTCCCATTCCGGTCATGATCACGCCCACCGCGTTCCGGCCGGCATACCGCGCCGCGGAGCGAAACAGGACGTCGACCGAGGGGCGATGCCGGCTCACCAGCGGGCCGTCCCGGATTTCCGCGAAGTAGCGCGCGCCGCTGCGCTTGAGCAGCATGTGCCGGTTTCCCGGCGCGATCAGGGCCTGGCCGCGGATGACGGAATCGTTGTGCTCCGCTTCCTTGACGTTGATCCGGCAGAGCTGGTCGAGACGGGCGGCGAAGCTGGCGGTAAACTTCTCCGGCATGTGCTGCACGATGACGATGCCGGGAGCGTCGGACGGCAGCGCTTCGAGGAACTCGCGCAGCGCCTCGGTACCGCCCGTCGAAGCGCCCACCACCACCACCTTTTCCGTGGTCCGGATCATGGCCTGGGAGGAAGGCTTGGCCAGAACCGCGTCGGCCGTGAGCTTGGGCGCGATCTTCCGCTCCGGCATCGGGTGGCGTCTCTTGGTCCCGGCGCGGGCGGCCGACTTTACCGTATCGCAGATGCGTATGCACGATTCCTGCAGGAACTCGCGGGTGCCCAGCTTGGGCTTGGTGACGATCTCGACCGCGCCCCTTTCCAGCGCCACCAGCGCCGTGTCCGAGCCGTTCTCGGTGAGGCTCGAGCAGATCACCACCGGAATCGGATGCTGCGCCATCAGCTTCTCGAGAAAAGTCAGCCCGTCCATGCGGGGCATTTCTATGTCCAGGGTGATGACGTCGGGCTCCTGCTGCTCGATGCGGGCCGCCGCCACGAAGGGATCCGAGGCCGTGCCGCTCACCTCGATCTCGGGATCGCTCTCCAGCACCTCTTTCAGGCTCTGGCGGACGGAGGCCGAGTCGTCTACGATCAGAACGCGAATCTTGGTGCCGCGTGTCATCGCTCTCCTCTGTCGCAGTCCAGCTTGCGATAGACCGCAACCGCCGTTTGCCGCAACGGGACGGACAGTCCGGCCAGCGATTCCGAATGGCCGACGAAGAGGTAACCGCCGGGCTGCAGATGCCGGCACAGCCTGTTCACCACCGCCTCCTGCGTCGGCTTGTCGAAGTAGATCATGACATTCCGGAAGAAGATCGCCTCGAAACTCGTTCTCACGCCATAGGTCCGATCCATGAAGTTCAGACGCTCGAAGGCCACCTTCCGCCGCAGCTCCGGGATCAGCCGGACCAGCTTCAGCGACGCGTCGCGGCTACTCAGGAAATAGCGCTTGCGCAGCGCCACCGGCACCGTCTCCAGCAGCTCCTGCGCGTAGGTGGCCTCGCGCGCGCGGGCCAGTACCCGGGTGGAGATATCGGTGGCCAGAACCGAGAACTCGAAGCCGGGCCGCCGCTTGGCGTACTCGCTCAGCACGATCGCCAGCGTCCACGCTTCTTCCCCCGACGAGCATCCCGCGCACCACAGCTTGGCCACCCACAAGCGCGATTGAGGAGAGCCGTCCAGCGCCGGCAAGGCTTCGTTCACCAGGTAGTCGAAATGCTGAGGCTCCCGGAAGAAGTCCGTCTTGTTGGTGGTGACCGCGTCGATGAAGTGGACGAACTCCTCTTCCCCCTCCGGCGAGTGAAAAAGGTAGCGGCGGTATTCCTCGAAGCTGGAGAGCCGGAGCTGGCGGATCCGGCGGGAAAGCCGGCCCTGCAGCATGGTCCGCTTGGCTTCCGCCATCCGGATACCCAGCCGCTGGGTGATCAGATGAGCGAACTGCTCGAAGTCCTCCCGGGACAGGTCGTCCGCAAAGACCGCCGGTTCGCCGGACCTCGCCTCTCTTTCCCCGCTTGCGAACGGTTCAGACATGCGTCCGCTTTCCTCCCGGCCCTGTGGACCCTTCGAGGCAGCTCGCGACGGCATCCAGCAAATCCCCGGCCGCGAACGGTTTCAGAAGCGTCCCGGCGGCGCCCAGGGCCCGGGCGACGTGCAGCATTCCGTGCTTGCCCGTCACCACGCTCATGGCCAGCACGCGCAGACCCGGGCAGGTGCGGCGGGCCTTGCGGATCACCTCCAGGCCGTCTTCTTCCGGCATGTAGATGTCGGTGATCACCAGGTCGAGCGGCTGGGAGGCGAGAATCGACTCGCCCCGCTTGCCGGATTCCGCCGTAACCACCTCATGCCCCGCCTGACGAAGGATCTGGCCGGCCAGTTCCAACACCGAGGCCGAATCGTCGATGACCAGGATTCGTGCCATACGCACCTCCGCGTCCCAGGAGCCGCGCCCCGGCGTCAGGCCGCGGCCGTTTCCCCTCCGGCTCCCCGGGCCGTCTCCTCCGCCACCGCCAGTTCCTCCGACGAGAACACCGCGTCGATGTCGAGGACGATGATGAAATCCTCCCCCCGCCGGCCCATGCCCAGGATGAACTCCGTCCGCCAGCGCATGGCGATGCGCGGCGGCGGATCGATCTGCCCCGGCTCCAGCTCGATCACCTCGTGTACGCTGTCGGCCACCCCGCCCAGGATGGTCGTCTCGCCGTCCAGCTCCAGCTCCATGACGACGATGCGGGTACTGAGCGTGTCGGGAGCCGGGGGCAATCCGAAGCGGCGGCGCAGGTCCACCACCGGGATGGCTTTGCCGCGCACGTTCACCACGCCCCGCATGTAGTCGGGAGCGGTCGGCACGCGGGTGATGCGGGCAATCTCCAGGACCTCCCGGACCTGGCTTACGCCGATGGCGAACAGCTCGTCGCCCAGCCGGAAGGTGATGTATTGGGCGGCTTCGGTGATGGCGGTAGTCATCGCTCCTCCTGGTAGCCCACAAAATCGCGGTCGTCGGCCGCCCGCGCGGCGCCGGCAGTGAGATCGATGCGCGGGCCGGCCGACCGCACGGCGCGCTCCAGGTGCGCCACCGATGTGGTCACCGAACCGGCCGATGGTTTGCCGGCCGGCTTGGCGTGCGCCGCCGCCTTTGTGGCTTGCGAACTGCGCTTGCGCCCGCCGTCGTCCACGCGGAAGAACCCGATGCTGGCCTGCAGTTGCTCGGCCTGGCTGGAGAGCTCCTCGGAGGTCGATGCCATCTCTTCCGAAGCCGACGCGTTCTGCTGGATCACCTGGTCGAGCTGCTGGATGGCCTTGTTGACCTGCCCCGCTCCGGTGCTCTGCTCGCCGCTCGCGGCGGCGATCTCCCGCACCAACTCCGCCGTCTTGCGGATATCCGGCACCAGCCGCACCAACAACTGCCCGGCGTTCTCGGCCAGCGCCACGCCTTCGCCGGTCAGCTTGCCGATCTCGGCGGCCGCGGTCTGGCTGCGTTCGGCCAGCTTGCGCACCTCCGAGGCCACTACCGCGAAGCCTTTGCCCTGCTCGCCGGCGCGCGCGGCTTCGACCGCGGCGTTCAGCGCCAGCAGGTCGGTCTTGCGGGCGATCTCTTCGATGATGGTGATCCGTTGCCGGATGTCTTTCATCGCGTCCACGGTCTTGGTCACCGCTTCCCCGCCGGCGCGGGTGTCTTCCGCGGCCTGGGAGGCGATCTTGTCGGTCTGGCGGGCGTTGTCGGCGTTCTGCTGGATGCTGGAGGCCATTTCCTCCATCGACGACGTGCTCTCCTCGGCCGCCGCCGACTGCTCGGAAGCGCCCTGGGAGAGCTGCTGTGCCGTGGCGCTCAATTCCTGGCTGCCGGAGGCCACGTTGTCGGCCGCGGCGGAAACTTCCCGCACCGTGTGTTGCAGATTCTCCAGCATCTGCTTCAGGGCGTGTCCCAGCGCGTCCTTCTCTCCGAGCACGGTCGCTTCCACCGTCAAGTTGCCTTCCGCGATGGCTAGCGCGACCGCGGCGCTCTTCTTCAGGTTGTTCACCATCGCGATCAGAGCCAGGCCCAGAGCGTCCTTGTCCGACAGCGCCCTGGCCTCGACGGTCAGGTCGCCCTGGGAGACCGCGACGGCCACATCGGCGGCGTTCTTCAAGTTGCCCACCATGCCGTTCATGGCCGTGAGCATCCGGCCGAGCTCGTCCGTGGATGCCGCCTCCACGGTGTGCGTGAGATCCCCCTGCGCGACCTCGCCGACCAGACCGACGGCGGTCGCCAGCGGCCGGGAAATGCTCCGGACCACGAACAGGCTGATACCCATCGCCACCACGATTGCCACCACCAGGCCCAGCAGGACTCCGGTCCGGCTGCTCGCCACCGCCGCCTCGATGTTGTGCGAGTCCTCATCGGCGGCGGCCTTGTTGTAGCTGACGGCGTTCCCTACCGCTTCCATGTATTTCGTGTTTGCCGGGAGCAGCCGCTCCTTCACCAGCGCGGCCGCTTCGGCTTTCTTCGAGGACCGGCTGAGCGCCAGCGCCTCCTGGCGGACGGTGCCGACCGCTCCGCGAGCGTTCTTTATATCCTCGTGGAGAGCGCGGCCCTTGTCGGTCGCAATCAGCTTTTCGTATTGCGAGAGGTCGTTGGAATTCCGCGCCATCATGTCGCCGAGCTGGGCTTCGATGGCCGCCATCTCCGGGGCGTCCTTGGCCCCGATGTGCCGCAGCACCAGACCCACGTTGGCTTGGGCGCGGTTCTGGATTTCGCCGGCCAGATAGACCGTAGGCAGCCGGCGCGCGGTGATGTTGGTGGAATGGGCGTCGATGACGCCGACGCGTGTATAGGCGAAGATGCCGAGCGTTACCGCAATGGCGATGACGGCGCCAAAACCCGCGCTAATCCGTGTTCCGATCTTCCAATTCTTCACTGTTTTCTCCTTGGGTTGCCCACTCGCGACCGCGTCGATTCCCTCGGGCGCCGTCGGCGGCCTCTCCCTCCCCTTATCGGTTCGGGCCAACCGTATTTGCGATGTTGGGCGCGCCCGCGGCCGCCCCCTGGGCTACCGCTTCCGCCACCGCCAGTTCCTCCGACGAGAACACCGCGTCGATGTCGAGGACGATGATGAAATCCTCTCCCCGCCGGCCCATGCCCAGGATGAACTCCGTCCGCCAGCGCATGGCGATCCGCGGCGGCGGATCGATCTCGCCCGGCTCCAGCTCGATCACCTCGTGTACGCTGTCGGCCACCCCGCCCAGGATGGTCGTCTCGCCGTCCAGCTCCAGCTCCATGACGACGATGCGGGTACTGAGCGTGTCGGGGGCCGGGGGCAATCCGAAGCGGCGGCGCAGGTCCACCACCGGGATGGCTTTGCCGCGCACGTTCACCACGCCCCGCATGTAGTCGGGAGCGGTCGGCACGCGGGTGATGCGGGCAATTTCCAGGACCTCCCGGACCTGGCTTACGCCGATGGCGAACAGCTCGTCGCCCAGCCGGAAGGTGATGTATTGGGCGGCTTCGGTGATGGCGGTAGTCATCGCTCCTCCTGGTAGCCCACAAAATCGCGGTCGTCGGCCGCCCGCGCGGAGGCCGCGGCCAGATCGATGTGCGGACCGGCGGATCTGACGGCGCGGTCCAGGTGCGCCACCGAGGTAGTGACCGAACCGGCCGATGGTTTGCCGGCCGGCTTGGCGGCCCGCTTTGCCGGTGCCGCCGGCTTTGCCTGCGGGCTGCGCCTGCGCCCGCCGTCGTCCACGCGGAAGAAGCCGATGCTGGCTTGCAGTTGCTCGGCCTGGCTGGAGAGTTCTTCGGAAGTGGACGCCATCTCTTCCGACGCCGCGGCGTTCTGCTGGATCACCTGGTCGAGCTGCTGGATGGCTTTGTTGATCTGCGCCGCTCCGGTGCTCTGCTCGCCGCTGGCGGCCGCGATCTCCCGCACCAGTTCCGCCGTCTTGCGGATGTCCGGCACCAGGCGGGTCAGCAACTGCCCGGCGTTTTCGGCCAGCGCCACGCCGTCGCCGGTCAGCTTGCTGATCTCGGCGGCCGCGGTCTGGCTGCGCTCGGCCAGCTTGCGCACCTCCGAGGCCACCACCGCGAAGCCTTTGCCGTGCTCGCCGGCGCGCGCGGCTTCGACCGCGGCGTTCAACGCCAGCAAGTCCGTCTTGCGCGCGATCTCTTCGATGATGCCGATCTTCTGCGCGATCTGCTTCATCGCTTCCACGGTATTGGTGACCGCCTCCCCGCCGGCACGAGTGTCTTCGGCGGCCTGCGAGGCGATCTTGTCGGTCTGGCGGGCGTTGTCGGCGTTCTGCTGGATGCTGGCGGCCATCTCCTCCATCGCCGACGTGCTCTCCTCGGCCGCCGCGGACTGCTCGGAGGCGCCCTGGGAAAGCTGCTGGGAGGTGGCGCTCATCTCCTGGCTGCCGGTGGCCACGTTGTCGGCCGCGGCCGAGACCTCCGTAACCGTGTTCTGCAGATTCTCCAGCATCTGCTTCAGGGCGTGTCCCAGCGCGTCCTTCTCCCCGAGCACGGTCGCCTCCACCGTCAAGTTGCCTTCCGCGATGGCGAGGGCGACCGCGGAGCTCTTCTGCAGGTTGTCCACCATGCCGTTGATCGCCCCGATCATCGCCCCCAACTCGTCGCGTGAGTGCACTTCCCCCTTGTGCGTGAGGTCGCCCGTGGCCACCTTGCCGACCAGATCGACGGCCATGCCGAGCGGACGCGTGATGCTGCGCGCCACGAAGAGGGATATCGACACCGCCGCTATCAGCGCGGCCAAGAGCCCGGCCAGTACGCCCGTCTTGGCGGCCGAAACGCTGGTCTGAACCTGTTGCCCCGAGTCGTCGGCCCCGGCCTTGTTAAACGCAACCATGGCCGCGGCCGCCTCGGCGTATTTCCGGTAGGCCGGCTTCATGTCCCGCTCGACCACCGACAGAGCCTCGTCTTTCCGCATCGCGGTGCTCTCCTTCAGCGCTTGGTCCATCAGCGCCGCAAAGGCGGTGCGGGCCGCGCCGGTAGTAGCGAACAGCTCCTTCCCTTTTTCGGAGTCGATCAGCTTCTCGTAATTGGCGCGCTGTTTCGCGTTCTGGGACCGGATGTCCAGGATCTCCGCGGCGAGACGCTCTTTTTCCGCCCTCTCGCTCGTCAGCACGTGCTGGAAGACGAGGTTGTATTCCGTGGTCACATTGGTCACGATCTGCCCGATCGCGTAGACCGACGGCATGGCCTTCACCGTGATCTCGTCCGCGTCGCGATTGATGGCGCTGAGCCGGCTGTACGCAAACAACCCGAGCGTGACAGCGATGAGAATTACCGCGGCAAAGCCGGCGGCGATGCGTTGTCCGATCTTCCAGTTCTTCATGATGTCTCCTATGCGTTCCCGTAGCCTCGCTTCAGGGCCCCTTTCATCGCGGCTCCCGATAGCCCACAAAATCGCGATCGCCGGCCGCCGGCGCTCAAGTCGATATGCGCACCGGCGGAACGCTCAGCCATCGCAATGGCGATCACCGCGGCCACGCCGGCGCCGATTCGCGTTCCAATTTTCCAGTTCTTCATGCTTCCTCTTGAGTTCTCCCTACGCGCACAGAGCCTCGGAGCGCGGTGCCGGCAAAACCGATTGCCGGTGGCAGCGCCCGTCCGCAAAATGAACCAGGCGGGCCGGATCGAGAATCAGCGCCACGCGGCCATCGCCCATGATGGTGGCGCCCGAAACGACCTCGATCTGGCTATAGAACCTGCCTAGCGATTGGATGACCGTCTGATGGGTCCCCACCACGTGGTCGACCACCATGCCCACCCGCGTGTCCTCGTACTGGACGATCACGATCCTCTCGATCTCGGGCGCCCGGCCGCTCATGGCGAACACCTCCCGCAGATCGATGTACGGAACCAGCTCGCCGCGCACGGCGATGACGTTGCGCCCGTTCTTCCTCAGGCGCTCGGCGGCGTGGAGCTCGACGTTCTCGGTTACCGACGACATGGGGAGAATGAACTGGTCCCGTTCCACCTCCACCAGCAGGCCGTCGATGATGGCCAGCGTGAGCGGCAGCGTCAGCGAGATGGTCGCGCCGCGGCCCGGCTCGCTCGCCACCGCGACCGACCCGCGCAGGGCGTCCACCTGCCGCCGGACCACGTCCATCCCCACCCCGCGCCCGGAGACGGCGGTCACCTGCCGCGCAGTCGAAAAGCCGGGCAGAAAAATCAGGTTGAAAATCTCCCGGTTCGAAAGCGTGGCGTCGGGCGCGATGAGTTGTTTCTCGATGGCGTGCGCGCGGATGGCCGCCGCGTCCATCCCCCGGCCGTCGTCGACGATGCTGACCACCACGTTCGATCCGGTGTGCAGCGCGCTGAGACGGATGGTGCCCCGGCGGGGCTTCCCGTTCCGCTCGCGCTCCTCGGGCGGCTCGATGCCGTGATCGATGCTGTTGCGGATCAGGTGCACCAGCGGGTCGCCCAGCTGGTCGAGCACGGTCTTGTCCAGCTCGGTCTCGGCGCCCTCGGTGACCAGGTCGATCTCCTTGCTCAGCTCGGTCGCGAGATCGTGCACCAGGCGCTTGAATCGGTTGAAGGTCCGCCCGATCGGCATCATGCGGATGCCGAGCACGTTGTCGCGCAGTTCCGCCACCAGCCGCTCGATCTCTTCGACCGGCGAGGCCAGCTCCGGCGCTCCCGCGCGCGCCGCCGCCTGGGTCAGCCGCGACTGGTTCATGACCAGCTCGCCCACCAGGTTCACCAGCCGGTCGAGTTTCTCCGAGGGCACGCGGACGGTGGAATCCGCGGCTTGCGCCTTGTGCTGGGTTTCGGCGGCGCTCTCGGCGCCGCGCGCCGCGTTCCTCTGCGGGGCGAGGGCGGGCTGCGGAGCGCCGCCGGGCTCTGGAGCGGCGGGCGCCTCCCCGGTCTCGACCTCGATCTCGATCTCGCTCCCCTCCTCGACGAAGATGAAGACGTCCCGAATGGCGTCGCGGCCCGCGTCGGTGCCGAGCGCGATGTCCCACCACAGGTAGCAGCGGTCCGGCTGGATCCCGTCGAGCACCGGAACCAGGTCGGTGTGTCCGGTCACGGTGCAGGTGCCCAGCGCGCGGAGTTCGTCCAGAAGCCAGGCCGGGTTGGTGCCGTTCACCATCAGGCTGGGATTGGGATGGAAACGAATCCGCCAGTTGCAGTGCGGCCGCGAAGCAACGGGTTCCTGGCTGGCGCTTTCCGGCCCGGCTTTGGGCCCGGCGGCGGCCTCCGGCACGACCTCCAGCAGCGCCTGGGTGGCGGCCACGATATTGCGGCCGACCTCCGACTCCGCGATGCCGCTCTGCGGGGTCGCCAGCAGGGCTTTAATGTGGTCGCGGGCCGCCAGCGTCAGCTCCGTCAGCTCGCGCCCCCACCCCAGGCGGCCGTCGCGCACCCGATCGAGCAGCGTCTCCAGATGATGCGTGAAGCCCGCCACCGCGTCGAATCCGAACATCGCGCCCGAGCCTTTGATGGTGTGAAACGCGCGGAACAGCCGGTTGACCGCTTCCGCGTCGTCCGGGCGCTCCTCCAGACCGAGCGCGATCTCTTCGATCTGCTCCAGCAGGTCTTCGGCCTCTTGCAGAAACGTGTTTACGGGATTGACTTGCCGCATCTGGCCCCCCGGCTCACTTCAGGAACCTCTTCGCCACCGCGACCAACTGTTCCGCGCGGAACGGTTTCACGATCCAGCCCGTCGCTCCGGCCGCCTTGCCCTGCTGCTTGCGGCTGTCTTCCGATTCGGTGGTGACCATGATGATGGGGATGTACTTGTATTGCGGCAGGGTCCGCACCCGGCGGATCAGCTCGATGCCGTCCAGGTTCGGCATGTTCAGGTCGGTGACCAGCATCTGAACCGCCGCCTTGGACAACCGTTCGAGCGCGTCCATCCCGTCCACCGCTTCGATGACCTGGTACCCCGCGTTCTCCAGGGTGAAGGCGATCATCTGGCGCATGCTGGGAGAGTCGTCGGCGGTCAGAATGGTTGCTGGCATGGCTCATTCCTCCCGGGCGGCCGAAAATACCTGCGGCGATAAGCCGAGCGCCGCGCAGGCTCCGGCGACCGCCTCGGAAAACGCCGTCACCGAGAAGGGCTTACCCAGCTCCGCGGCGCTGCGGCGGGCCGAACAAAGTAACTGGATGGTGGTGAAGTCGCAGCTCTCGACGGCGGCTAGATCCACCGCCAGTTCGGCCCGCTCCCCCAGCGCCTGGGCCAGCGCGTCGCGCAGTTCGGCCGCGGCATACGTGTCCAGCGTTCCGGCCGCGCGCAGCGGCCCGTCCTTCGGGATCTCGATGGTGCGTTCAGAAGAGTTCAACGTTTTCCCCCAGGTCTTCGGGCGCCGGCGTCCCCGTCGGCGGCGGGTCGCAAAACAAGTCCACGTTGGCGCTTTCCGGGGCCGGCGTTCCGGACGGCGGGTCGCAAAACAAATCCACGTTGGCGTCTTCCGGGGCCGCGGCGGCCGGAATGTCCGCTTCGAGATGCGGCCCCTCCGCGCCCTGCCTCACGCGGCGGTCCACCTCGCGCTCGCTGGCGATCGTGTACCGGCCGGTCAAAACGTGGGGCTGGATTCGCGCCTCCGCAGGGGGGGCGCCCGGAGCAACGGCGGCTACCTCGCGCCGCAAAGCCCCGACCTCCTGTTCGAGTTGGAGGAGAAAGCCCAGGCTGACCCGCGCCTGGCCGAGGGCGGAGCTCTGGCGGTCGCTCTCGGCCGCGGTCGCGCGCATGGTGCGGCGAAACCGTTCCTGCACGCCGGCCAGCTGGTCGAGAACGTGCCGCGGGACGGCCGCCGTATCCTCCTCGAAGCCGCCGGCGGCGTTGCCCGACTGCGCGCACGCGGCCAGACTCTCGATCACCCCTACCGTCTCCGCCACGAGGTCGTTCGATTCTCCGAACACCCGCTGTATATGCATCGACAGGATCTCGAGCGTGCGGCCCTCCTCGCCCAGCAGGGCGGTTTTGACAATGGCGTTGAGCGCCTGGCGGTGCATCTGCCGGTTGATTTCCTCCACCTCGTCCAGGTAGCGGGCCAGATGGCCCGCCGTCTCCATGGCCCGGTCGAAGGTCGCGCGGGCGCCGGCGCTCAGTTCGCCTCCCCGCCGTTCGAGCTCCTCGATACCGGCCAGGGCCGCGCGGAGTTCCGCCAGCGGATCCTCTCCCGCCTCGCCTTTCCCGCCCTCGCCGCCAAAGCGCCCGATCGTTCCAGCCAGCCGGCGCGTCTCTTCCGCCAACCCCGCGAAGGCGCGGTCCAGTTGCTGCCGGGCGGAGGCGATCTCCTCGCCCACCAGTTCCAGTTGTCCCGCCTGCACCGAAAGCACATGATCGGCGTGTTCGGGGCCCGCCTCCCGGAACGCGTCGGCGACGTGCTCCAGCTTCTGCCGCACGATGTCTCCGAATTGCAGATGGTAGACCGCGTCGCTGGCATGGGCGGCGATGCGGGCGGTGTCGCGTTCCGCTTCTTGTAGCGCGGTCCAGGATGCACTGAGGACGCTTTCGACGCGTAACGCGGTCTGGCGCACGGTCCGGTCGGCGCGTTCGGTGAGCTTGCTAAGCTCCGCCAGGTTCGCCGTCATGGTGCGGCTGAGCCGCTCCGATTCTTCTTCCGCGGCCTTGGCCTGGTCGGCGATCGCCTCTCCCAAAGCCCCGACTTTCGCGGCCAGCCTCCGCAGCTCGGTCACAAAGGCGCTGAAGGCAAGCTGGCGGGCGGTGCTGCGGGCGCTCTCCACCGCGAAGCCGTAACCGGAGACCTCCAGCAGGCTGGCCACGCGCTGCATCTGCTCCCCCTGGCCGTGCAGCCGGCGCATCGCGCCACAGGTACGGCCTAACATCCGCAGCCGCTCTTCGGCTTCCCCCAGTCCGGACTGCAGGTCCGCCAGCGCACGCTCGGCCAGGCCCCCGCCGCCGATGAGCCGGTTCTGTTCGAAAACGTCGCGCACCGAACCGACATGCTCCCGCGTCGTCCGGCTCAGTTCCGCCGCCCCCTCGTGCAACCTGCGCAGGTCGCGCGCCAACTGCAGGAAGTCGGGCTCCGTCCGCTGCCGGATGGCGGTGGCGGATGCGGTCAGCGCGGCGAACCGCTCCCGAAGGTCCTGACGTCTGGGCCGCGCGAGCAGGGCCAGGCGCCAGACAAAACCGCGCCGTCTCCCGGTACCCGGGTCTCCCTGCCGCACCGTGGCTGATCGCGTACTCAAGTCCGTAGTCCCGACGAGCCGCCTGCCGAAGCCTTCGGTTACAGGCACCCGGAACGGCTGCTGTCTCTGGACATATCGGGTTTTTGAGGGATGTTTCTTAGGGAAAGCGGACCGCCGAAGGGTCCGGAAATTCCTCGGGGGGCTCAGACGACCGCGGTCGCGGCGGCCATGCCCGGCCCGGCCGCGTCAGACAGGGATGGCGCCGGCGACGTCCTTCGGCGGACCATCGCGCGGCGACGGTTGGCTTACTTCGGCAGCGCCGCGGTCCCATTCACCGTGAAGACCGCCTCCGACTTTGCCTGGGTCTCTTCCGGCTGTGCGCCACCCACGGCCAATGCGTATTTGCCTGCGAGAATCGATCGGTTGCCCTGGCCGTCGACGCTGGACAACGACCGCGGATCGATCTTGAGCGTCACCTGCTTGCTCTTGCCCGGCGCCAGCTTCACGCGTTCAAACGCGACCAGGGAGTGGCGCGGTCCATCGGCTTGCGGCGTCTTCAAATATGCCTCGACCACCTCATCGCCGGCCACAGTGCCCGCGTTGGTTACACTGACGGTTGCCGTGATCCGATCGCCGGCTTTCAACGATTCAGCCGATAGCTTCACCGGTCCGTACCTGAACTTCGTGTAACTCAGTCCGTAGCCGAAGCCCCACAGCGCCTTGCCCGTGTAGTAGCGATACGTGCGGTTCTTCATCGAATAGTCGGTGAAGGGCGGCAGGTCGCCGATGCCTGCATAGAAGGTCACGGGCAACCGGCCGGCGGGGTTCGTCATTCCGTCGAGCGTGCGGCGTATGGCGGTGCCGCCCTCGACACCGGGATACCAGGCCGCGAGGACAGCGTTGGCGCGATCCTTGGCCCAGTTGAGCGCCACGGCGCTGCCGCTCTGGAGCACGACGACGAGCGGCTTGCCGGTGGCCGCGATCGCTTCCAACAACTTCTGTTGTGGCGCGGGCAGGTCGATGCTGCTGCGGTCGCCGCCGCTGAAGCCGTCAAGCTTGATGCGCATCTCCTCACCCTCCAGATGGGGCGAGAGGCCGACGAAAGCGACGACCACATCAGCCTGCTTCGCCTGAGCGACCGCCTCGTCGAGCTGGGCCTGCGCCGGCGCCACCCACGTCAGCGCTACCCCGCCGCCGGCACGGTCGCCGGAGTGCGAGTATTCGAGCACGAAGGTGTGCGGTCCGGCGTCGGCAAAGTCATATGGGATCGACGGCGGGTTTGGGAACTCCATCAGCGGCGGCGCTGTGGGCGAGGCTCCCGCCATGTCCGTGAAGAAGCCCATTGCCGGGATGTCGAGGCGCTGGTGCAGCGAACCCTCGCCCAGGACCTTGCCATCGACAATCAGCCGGTAGGACTCCTTGGGCGAGTACGGAAAGCAGTCTCCGGTCTCGAGCGAGAAGACGTAGTGGCCGGCGGCGGGTGCGGCGATGGTGCCAGACCAGCGGACCGAGTAGTTCATGCTTTCGACCTCCGGCGCGGGCCTGGCGTTCTCCCAGTCGGATTGAACGGCGGGTTCCGTGGTCACGGCCACGGGGCGGCCGGTCCAGTCGGGCGTCGCGAAAAACTCGGTTTTCAGGCCCTTCTTGATGTCGAAGGCCGTGCGCGGCACCGGGACGGCGAAGCCCGCGGCCAGACTGGAGCCCTGTGCGTACAGGACCTCGCGGCTTTTGTCGGCCAGCATGCCGTCGAGCGGTGTGACCGGCTTGACGGGCGTGCCCACGTAGTTGCCCAGGATGGAGGCCAGCAGATCGGCGGTAGGGCCGACCACCGCGATGCGTTTCGCCGACCGCTTCAGCGGCAGCGTGCCGTCGTTCTTGAGCAGCACGATGCTCTCCTCGGCGGCCTTGAGGGCCTTGGCGCGATTCGCATCCGAAGCCACATCCGCATACGGAATCTTGTCCAGCGGATTCGAGCCCTGCGGGTCGAACAGTCCTAGCTGGAAGCGCGCCGTGTAGAGCCGCTCGGCGGCGGCGGTCACCTCGGCTTCGGTCACCAGGCCGTGGCGCACCGCGCCGGCCAGCGTGTTGAACCCGCCCGACCAGATGCTGCAGGAGAGGTCGGTGCCGGCCTGGAGCGACATGGCCGAGGCGTGCTCGATGTCGGCGGCCTTCTTATGCCCGTTGAAAACGTCGACGATGGCGCCGCAATCGGAGACCACGAAGCCCTTGAAGCCCCAGGCCCGGCGCAGGTGGTCCTCTAGGAGCATCTTGCTGGCGCAGGCGGGGAACTCATCGACGGAGTTGTAGGCGCACATCACGGACTGCACCTTGCCCTCCGTAACGGTGGCGCGAAAGGCGGGCAGGTAGGTCTCTTCGAGGTCGCGCGGGGCGGGATCGGTGTTGAAGGAGTGGCGCAGCGACTCGGGGCCGGAGTGTACCGCGAAATGCTTGCTGGTAGCCACGGCGCGGAGGTGATTCAGGTCGGGACCCTGCACGCCGTCTATGAAGGCGATGCCCATGCGGCCGGTCAGGAACGGATCCTCGCCGTAGGTTTCCTGGCCCCGGCCCCAGCGCGGGTCGCGGAAGATGTTGATGTTCGGCGACCAGAAGGTCAGCCCGAAGAAGATGCGGTGGTTGCCTTCGCGCTGTGCCTGGTTGTAGTTGGCGCGCGCTTCCTGGCTGATGACGTCGCCCATCGTGTAGATCGTCGCCGGGTTCCAGGTGGCGGCCATGCCGATGGCCTGCGGGAATACGGTGACGTAGCCGGCGCGTGCCACGCCGTGCAGGGCCTCGTTCCAGGTCTGGTAGTCGGGAACTCCCAGCCGCGGGATCGCGGTGGCGTAGTCTTCGAGCTGGGCGGCTTTCTCGTCCAGCGTCATGCGGCTCACTAGATCGTGCGCGCGTTCCTGCGGCGAGAGGCTCGGGTTCAGGTAAGCGGGTTCTTGCGCGCGCCCCGAAGACGATGCGAGCAGAAGAACGAAACAGGCCAAAAGCCAGCGGCGAAACGACATCGATCTTTCCTCCGTGCCAGAGACTACCTCATGGGTGCGATTCGGATACACACACGAGAAGGCGAGCCTAGAGTATCGTGTCCGGCCGGGCCTGATAAGGATGATTCGGGTCAGATACCCACGTAACAAGCCGTAAGCGCTTGAGAAATAAAGCTCCTTGCGTAGCAGGTAACAAGGAGGCCCAGCCGCCGTCTGTGGTCCGTCCACACCGGTTTGTGGTATTTTTCAAGCAGCATGATTCCCGGAACCGAAGCTCTCGAAGCCTGGCAAAAGCAGGCCGTCCTGGCAGAGCTCGAACAGATTGTCTCAAGTCGCCACTTCAGCCAGAGCCGGCGGTATCCGGTATTCCTGCGGTTCATTGTCGAGGCCGCGCTCCGAGGGGAGACGGACCTCCTGCGCGAGAGAGTAATCGGTACCGAAGTCTTCGGGAGAGAGGCGACCTACGATACGAACGCCGACCCGATCGTTCGTATGACGGCGGCGGAGGTCCGAAAAAGGATTGCGCAGTACTATCGCGAGCCGGGCCGCGACGATCCGACGCAGATTGAGGTTCGAGCCGGAAGCTACGTGCCGATCTTCATCTTTCCAGGCCGGCCCAAACCTCAGGAGATTGAGGAAGGCCTTTCGAAGCCACTCGATGTCAGCGGGAACCAGGCCGGAGCCAGCCCTGTTGAACACATCTCAGGCTTTGCTGAAGCTCCTGCAGCCCCTCGCCACCCGAAGAGACTGTTTTACGGACCGGCCATCTTTGTCGTGCTTGCGTTGGGTCTCGCAGCCGGATGGTTCTTCCTCCGTCCCAAGCAGCCGCTCGACGAAATCTGGGCTCCGCTCTTTGAGCCGGGGCAGGGCGTAACGATCTGCGTCGGGCAGCCGCAAAACGCGCAGAATCTGAGCTTGGCAGACTCACTAGCCCGCGGCGATGTTCTGACCCGGGAAGATGTTGTCGCACTGATCGACCTGGTTTCGTTTCTCCAACCCAAGGGACATAAGTTCAACCTGAAGATGAGCCCGAATACGACACTGGCCGATCTTCGCGCTGCTCCGGTGGTGCTGGTCGGAGGACTGAACAACCAATGGACACTCCGGGAATTGAGTAGATTACGGCTCCAGATGGAATACAGGCGGAGTGAATCGGCTGGAGAGTTTCGCATCTTCGATCGGCAGAACCCTGAAGGGCGCGTTTGGAAGATATCCTCGCGCCAAAACAGCGCTCAGCAGGCGCAAGATTACGCATTGATTGCCCGGTTCACGGATCAGGAAACTGGACAGCCCACCATCATCGCCGCCGGGCTCGGTGGAGCCGGCACGGCCGCCGCTGTCGAATACCTCACGCACAACGAACAACTGCGGACACTGATACGCGCTCTGCCGTCCGGGAAAAGGAACTTCGAAGCGGTGTTGGGCTCTTCTGTTGTGAGAGGCAATCAGGGGCAACCTCAGCTTTTGGCCGTCGAGTCCTGGTGATTCCTCATCTTAGGAGCTGCACCCCGCGAAGTCGCGCCTCACCTCCTGCCTCGGTTTTGTCACCCTCACGGTTGGAGTCCGGACGGGCCGAGCCTGGCTTCGAAGCAGCCCTTCACGCTGTCGCTCCTGCTGCTGTCCTTCGCCGCCCGCCAGGCGGCTCCCGAGAACAAGAAGACTAACGAGGGACTTGCAGAAATCGCTGGGCAAGCTGAAGCATACCCCACGTGGGGCCGTAAACCGTTGATGCGCCGTGTAGGACATGCTTCAGCTTGTCCCTTCCGCGGCGGTGGTGCGATTTCTGCAAGTCCCTCTGAAGAGTGCCGCATCCAGCTGCCGGGGACCACCTTTACTCGCTCGCTCATCCTGGAACCCTGGAACCCCTGGAACCCAGTGATTCCGTAACCAACTTTTCTGGACATCCCAAACATCTGAATCGACTCCTGTTTTGAGCGGGCCGCCAGCGCTCGGCAAATTCGCATTGCGAGTTTCCCCTTGATTTCTCTTCTGGTCTTGTATACAATAATGATATAAGGTTATGGCCGACCCCGTCAACCGCGCCAAACTCTCCGCCGCCGAGCGCAGCTTCCGCTCCCGTGTCGCACAGCTCGCCTCCGGCCAGTGGTTCCTTCGCGGCACCTTGTCAGAACGCGCCGGCAAGTGCGGCAAACCCAATTGCCATTGCGCCAAAGGCGAATTGCACCAGTCCCTGTACCTGGTTCAGAGCCACGCCGGCAAGTTGCGCCAGATCTGCGTCCCCCAGGCCTGGCAGCAACGCGTCCGTCAAGCCGTGAACGACTATCGCCTCATGCAGCAGATGATCGAAGAAGTTTCCGAACTGGAGTGGAAACGGCTCCAGGAAAGGAAGTCCTGAACCGTTCTTCGCCGCCTGATCGCCTATTCCGAAAAGGTCTTCTGCCTCTCCTCCGAGATCCTGGCCGCCATCTCTGACCGCAGGCAGGAACCCCGCATCCCCACGGCCTGCGTCCTCCACGCCGCTCTGGTCTTGTTCTGGACTCGGCTGGGCAGCCTCAACGCCCTGGAAATGGCCGCTCCCGCCCGCTTCTGGAAGAGCTGTCTGGGACAGTCGCTCTCCAGCGCCGACACCATCGGACGGGTCCACTCCCTTCTCGATGCCGATCAACTGCGGGAAGGCATTCACCAGGTCTACGAATGTCTGAAGCGAAACAAGGCGCTGCCCGATAGCCAGGGACTCGGAGTAGCCGTCTTGGACGGCCACGAAAGCCACGCCAGCTACCGCCGCCACTGCCCGGGATGCCTTGAGCGGACGGTCAAAACCGACCAGGGCGAGCGCACTCAGTATTACCACCGGCAAGTTACTTTGCTGTTGGTTCCCGGCGCTCCTGCAGGCCAGAAACCGCTCCGCCTGCTGCTTGACCACGAGCCCCAACGCCCGGGCGAGGATGAGGTCGCTACGGCCCTACGCTTGTTGGAACGGGTGATCCCCGCTTACCCGCGCGCCTTCGACCTGGTCCTAGCCGATGGCCTCTATGCCACCGCGCCGTTCTTCAACTTTCTGCTGGCCCGCCGCAAACACGTTCTGTCCGTTCTCAAGGACGAGCGCCGCAACCTCTTTCAGGATGTGGCCGGCTTGTTCCTTCACCTGCCCCCACAGCCGGGTTCGCGTGGTCGCCGCCAGTGCTCCTGGTGGGATTTCCCGGATCGCACTTCCTGGCCTCAGGTGGACGCCCCCGTACGCGTCGTGCGTTCCCTGGAGACGTACTCCGTGCGACGGCAACTCGACGGTCAGCCCACGTCGGAAACCAGCGACTGGGTCTGGGTCACCACCTTGCCCTCGCCTCAGGTTTCCACCGCTCGAGTCGTGGCCCTGGGCCACCAGCGCTGGGACATCGAGAATCATGGCTTCAACCAACTGGTGAACGGCTGGCATGCCGATCATGTTTTCAAACACGAACCCAATGCCATGGAGTGTTTCCTGTTGGTCGCCTTCCTGGCCTTCAACATCTTCCATGCCTTCATCAATCGGAATCTGAAGCCACAAATCCGTCGCCGCAGGAGCCAGGCCTTCTGGGCCAGCCTGATGGCCGCGGAAATCTATCGGGAGGTACTTGCCAACAGCCTATCTCCGTAGACTGGCCCGCAACGTTCGCTGAGCTGTGCCGCGGCTGCCTCGTCCGTCGAACCTGCCGGAAACCTCCGGGTTTCCAAACTCGGAGTGTCTCTGCACCACCACGCCCAGCCTGTTTCCAGGCTCGCCGACCCGCCTGCGAATCTGCTCCGCCCTCCCAAACTCAGCAACGCCCTGCTCCTGCACCTCTTTCAACCACGCTGGCACCTTGGTTGCGGAATCGCTGCCTGGAACCCAGTGATGTGAGCTTCTCGCGCCGACTGCGCTATAATCAAGTCAGACGACGAGCCGCGGGAGTGGGCGAAAGCCCACTTTTTTGTTGGCCCAGTGATAAACAGGCACAATGAACGAAGACATCGCCGCCAAGGTGACCCACGTCGCCCGGCGTGTGGCCGAATCTGAAGGTCTGGAAATCATTGAGGTTCAACTGCTTGGCGGGGGCAAGAAGCGGATGCTGCGAATCACCATCGACAAGCCGGCCGGTGTCTCCCATGCCGACTGCGAGCTGATCTCCCAGCAGGTGGGCACCATTCTGGATGTCGAAGATATTATGCCGGGCGGCAGCTACACCCTGGAGGTAAGCTCTCCGGGCGTGGAGCGCAAGCTGCGCGGGCCGGCGGATTTCGAGCGCTTTCTCGGCCGCAAGGCCAAAGTGGTACTGCGCGAACCGGTCGAAGACCGGCGTTACTGGGAAGGCATTCTGGCCGGTTTCGCCGGGGATGTCGTAACCTTGGAGCCCTCGCCCGGAAAGACGGTCCAGTTCACCGTCGGCCAGGTCGAGAAGGCGAACCTGAAATTCGACTGGTAATCCCGAACAGTCAACGAGGAAAGTATCTTGGGCACGATCTATCAATCCATCGAGATTCTAAGCAAGGAAAAGGGCATCGACCCGCAGATCATCGTGGACGCCGTCAAGGACGCCATGCTGGTCGCCGCGCGAAAGCACTTTCACACCGAAGAGGATCTCGTGGCGGAGTTCGATCAGAAGACCGGCGCCATCCAGATCTTCATCGTCAAAAAGGTGGTTGAGACCGTGGACGTTCCTCTCAACCAGCTCACGCTCGAGCAGGCCCGGGCCATCGATCCCGCTGCCGAAATCGGCTCGGAAATCAGGATTCCGAAAGCCACCGACCTTCTGGGCAGGGTTTCCGCGCAGACCGCCAAACAGGTGATCCTGCAGAAAGTCAGGGAGGCCGAGCGCGAAACGGTGTACCAGGAGTTCTCCGGCCGCGTGGGAGAGCTGGTCAACTGCTCCGTGAAGCGGGTCGAGGGTCCCGACCTGGTGGTGGATATCGGCAAGACCGAGGCCCGTCTGCCGAAAAAGGAGCAATCGCGCCTGGAGAGCTTCAGCGTCGGCGACCGCGTCCGCTGCGTCATCAAGAGCGTCGAGAAGACCGGCAAGAACCCGGGCGTGATCGTCTCCCGGGCGGTTCCCGAACTGGTGGTGCGCCTGTTCGAGCAGGAAGTCCCGGAGATCTACGACAGCACGGTCACCATCAAGGCCTGCGCGCGCGAAGCCGGAGAGCGCACCAAGATCGCCGTGCAGAGCCGCGATCGCGACGTGGACAGCGTGGGCGCCTGCGTGGGCATGAAGGGCATGCGCGTCCAGTCGATCATCCGCGAGTTGCGCGGCGAAAAGATCGACATCATCGAGTACTCGGAAGATTCGATTTCCTTCGCCACCCACGCCCTGAGCCCGGCCAAGATCAGCCGCGTGAGCATCCTGGACGCCGAGCAGAAGCACATGGAGGTCATCGTCGACGACACGCAGCTCTCGCTGGCCATCGGCAAGAAGGGACAGAACGTGCGCTTGGCCGCCAAGCTGCTGGGCTGGAAGGTCGACATCAAGAGCGAAGAGGAGAAGCGCCAGGAAGTGGAGTCTCAAATGGAGGCGCTGGTGGTCTCGGGCGCTCCTGTCTCCGTGCTCATCGACAGCGGACTCACGGACCATATTCTCGAGAAGCTGGTCGAGGCCGGCATCGCCACCGTCGAGCAACTCGGCTCCATGACCCCCGAACAGCTCGAAGAGATACCGGGAATCGGGCCGAAGACCGTCGAGACCATCCAGCTCGCGGTGAACGGCTACTACGCGCAGTACGAGGACCAGTCCGGCGCGGCCGGCGAGGCTGACGCGGCGGTCGACGGGGCAGGGGAGGCGGAGCCCAGCGAAGAAGCGGTCGAAGGTGGGGCGGACCCCCTGGTCCGCGCGGGTCCCCCTGGACCCGCCGCTGGCGACGAGGCGGCCGAGGCCGGTGCCGTGGACGAATTGCAGCCCGGCGACGAGGCGGAAGCCGGAAGCGGGCGCCGCGGAGCCGGTCGAAGAAACGCTCGAGGCGACGGTCGATGGCGCGCCCAAGGCCGCGCCCCCGGGCGGAACGGAGCCCGAATGACGGAACTCTGCTACCATAAAGTACTCGGTTTGCGTGCCTCGGGGGTTAGAGTACAGACGGCGCCATCTCGGGGAGTGTGTCTTGCAGTTCGCAACAGGGAGGACTTTGTCTCCCGGGGTAGGCGGTCCAACTGAATAACGTTGTTATGCGGAAAATTCGGATTAACGAGCTGGCGAGAGAGTGCGAGCAGCCAAACAGCGCGATCATCGCAGTTCTGCCGCAGTTTGGCGTAAACGACAAGAAGACGCACTCCAGCTCGATCGAGGACGACGTCGCGGACAAGATACGGCGGCATTTCGGCGTCTTTGTCGGACGCCAGGCCACCGAAGCGGTGGAGGAAGCCGCCGAGGAACCCGAGGCTCCGGCAGAAGCGCCGGTAGAGGTGGCGGAGGCGGAAGCCCCCGTGGCAGGGCCTGCGCAGGCAGCCCCGCCCGTCACCCCCGCGTTCCCGCCCGGGCTGACCACGGAAGAGAAGATGGCCGCCCGCCCGGCGGCGCACCCGGTGCGCCCGCCGCTCCTGGGACGAGGCCCGCGGCCGATGCCGATGCCGGCTCCCGTTGCGCCTCCTGCGCCCGCGCCGCCCGCCGCACCCGTTGCGGCGCCGCAGCCCGGCACCCCCATTCGCCAACCGGTCCCCGCGCGACCGCTGCCCTCCGCTCCCCGTCCCGGCCAGATCATTTCCGGGCCGCGCCAGCCGTTCCCCGGCGGCGGACAGGCCGAAGCGCCCCAGCGGCCGATGCCGCGTCCTTCGCAAAGGCCCTCGCTGCCGTCGCACCCGCAGCAGCCGTCCGCTCAGGGAAGCGGCAATCCGCCCGTCGCGGTCATCTCGCCGCGCGGGGCGAGTCTGGCAGGCCAGCCCGCTGCCCGGCCCGTGGTTCCGCCACGCCCGGACCTGGTGGCCCGGCTCTCGCAGGCCCGCACCATGCCCGGCCAGCCGCAGCCGCGCCCCGGCGCGCCGCTTCGCCCGGCCAGCGTGCCCATTCCCGGCCAGCCGATCTACAAGGGGCCCATTCGTCCCGGCCAACCCCTGATGCGCCCGCGTCCCGGCGCCCCAGGCGGTCCCATGGCCAGGGGACGCGGACTGCACCCCACCACCCCGCTGCGTCCCGAGGCGGCTACCGTACCGGCCACCGAGCAGCAGCGCCGCCGCCAGTTCGGCGCGCGTCCGGTAATCGATCGCGAGCGCGATCGCGAAGGCAAGCTGCTGCGCGTCCCGGTCCGCCGGGGCGAGGACATCAGCCATCTCGCCGAAGGAAAGCAGATCACCGTCGCCGAAGGCATCACCGTCAAGGAGCTTTCGGAGAAACTCGGCCTCAAGGCCAACCTGGTCATCAAAAAGCTGGTCGATCGCAAGGTCTTCGCCACCATCAACCAGGCGCTGGACGTGAAAATGGCCGAGAACCTGGCGCGCGATTTCGGCGCCATCGTCTCCACCGTCAGCTTCGAGGAAGAAGCCACCCAGCAGCAGGAAATGCTTGCCAGCACTACCAGTGACGAGGACTCCGGGCCCGTCAAGCGGCCGCCCGTGGTCACCATCATGGGTCACGTCGATCACGGCAAGACCTCGCTGCTCGACGCCATCCGGCTCAGCAAGGTAGCCGAGAGCGAAGCCGGCGGCATCACCCAGCACATCGGCGCGTACCAGATCGAGACCGGCGGCCGCAAGATCACCTTCATCGATACGCCCGGCCACGAGGCGTTCACCCGTATGCGCGCTCGCGGCGCCAAGGTCACCGACGTGGTGGTCCTGGTGGTGGCGGCCGAAGACGGCGTCATGCCGCAGACCATCGAGGCCATCGATCACGCTCGCGCGGCGGAAGTCCCCATCATCGTCGCCATCAACAAGATCGACAAGCCCGACGCCCAGCCGGAGCGCGTCATGCAGCAGCTCTCCGACCGCGGCCTGGTGCCCGACAAGTGGGGCGGCGATACCGTCATGGTGCCGGTTTCCGCGCGCACCAAGCAGAACCTGGATCTGCTGCTCGAAATGATCCTGCTGGTGTCCGACATGCAGGACCTCAAAGCCAATCCCGGGCGCCCGGCCGTGGCCAGCGTGCTCGAAGCCAAGCTCGACCGCGGACGCGGCCCGGTGGCCACCGTGCTGGTACGCAACGGCACGCTGCACGCCGGCGACTACTTCGTCTGCGGCTCGGTCTTCGGCAAGGTTCGTGCCATGTTCGACGACCGCGGCGAAGCTCTCAAGGACGCCGAACCATCGCGCCCCGCCGAGGTTATCGGCCTCGACTCGCTGCCCGATGTAGGCGACAGCCTGCAGGTGGTCACCGATACCGCCAAGGCCAAGCAGATCGTGGTCTACCGCGAGTCCAAGGCGCGCGAGCAGGCCATGGCGAAGAACACCCGGATCACGCTCGACCAGTTGCACCGCCAGCTCAAGGAGGGCGAGGTCAAGGAGCTGCCGGTGATCCTCAAGGCGGACGTCGGCGGCAGCGCCGAGGTGATCGCCGAGGCCCTTCAGAAGCTCTCTACCGACAAGGTCAAGATTCAGGTCATCAGCAGCGGCGTCGGCGCCATCACGGAAACCGACGTTCTTCTCGCCTCGGCCTCGAACGCCGTCGTCATCGGCTTCAACGTCCGCCCGGATCGCAACGCCGTGTCGCTGGCGGAGCAGGAGAAGGTCGATATCCGCCTGCACACGATCATCTACGACCTCACCGACGAGATCAAGCGCGCCATGAGCGGCATGCTCGATCCGGTGTACAAAGAGGTCTACAAGGGGCGCGCCGAGGTGCGCGAGATCTTCCGCATCAGCAAGATCGGCACGGTGGCGGGTTGCCTGGTGGTGGATGGAACGGTTCCCCGCGACGCCAACATCCGCCTGCTCCGCGACAACGTGGTGGTGCTCACGGGCAAGCTGGCCTCCCTCAAGCGTTTCAAGGACGACGCCAGCGAGGTTCGCTCCGGCCTGGAATGCGGGTTGGCGATCGAAAACTTCAACGACCTCAAGCCGGGCGACATTGTCGAAGCGTTCGCCAGCGAGCGCATTGCGCCCGAGGTGTTTGCCTGATTCGGACATGCCGTCTATCGGTGTACTGACCCTCGAGATGCGGATCGAGGCCTCGCACTCGCTCAAGGACAAACGTCACGTGATCCAGGGCCTCAAGGAGCGCCTGCGCCATAAGTTCAACGTGGCCGTGGCCGAAATCGACTGCCAGGACCTGTGGCAGCGGGGCGTGGTGGCCGCGGTGACGGTTTCGGCCGACCACGGCTACGCGGCCGGGCTCCTCCAATCCGTGGAAAACGAAGCCGCCGCCCTGCTCGGCTCGCAACTGGTCAGCGCCACCGTGGAGTGGGTAGAGTGACGGTCAGCACCGAACCGCGACCGTCAGGGAGCGGACCGACCGTGCGGTATCGGGAGTAACGGATGGACACGCGACGTGCCGAGCGGCTTTCCGAAGCGTTGCGCGAGGAACTGGCTGAGCTGATCGAGTACGAGCTCCAGGACCCCCGCCTGGCCGGGATCTCCGTCACCGAGGCCCGCCTGGTGCCCGACGGCCGCCACCTGCTGGTCACGGTGGCCATCAAAGGCAATGCCGCCGAGCGCCAGCTCGCCGTCGAGGCCCTGACGCACGCCGCCAGCTACCTCCGCCGGGTGGTGGCGATCCGCTTGCGGCTGTTCAAGGCCCCGGAGATCCACTTCCAGGCGGCGGACCCGGCCGGTGACCGCATCGGCGAATTGCTCGACCGGATCCGCAAGAACCGCGAAAAAACCGAAAAAAAAGCGGGAAACGAGCCGTAAACGGCCCCGCTTCGTGCTACTTTTGTGGATGTTGCCCCCGATCGGGTGGGGTAAGCGGCCCCGCGCCGCTTTGGATTCATGTACATCGCAGACCGGCGGCTGTCCCCATACGGCCTCCGGACTGACGTTCTCATATGCGAGGGCAAAGCGGAACAGCCATGCGTGTGGCTCCAATGAACAGCAGATTTCTAGATGCCTGCCGACGCAGGCCTACCGACGTTCGCCCCGTGTGGTTCATGCGGCAAGCGGGCCGGTACCTCAAACCCTACCGCGACATACGGTCCAAGCACGGCATCCTCGAGATCTGCCGGCGCCCGGACCTGGCGGCCGCCGTTACGCTGCAGCCCGTCGAAATTCTGGACGTGGATGCGGCGATCATCTTCGCCGACCTGCTGCTGCCGGTCGAGCCCATGGGGCTTAAGCTCCGCTTCGCCGCGGGCGAAGGCCCCGTCATCGACAACCCGGTGCGGACTTCGGAGGACATCGACGCGCTCTCCATCTCCAACACCGACGACCTCGGCTACGTTGGAGAAGCCATCGTCCAGGTGGTGAAGGCGCTGGCCGGCAAGGTGCCGGTGCTGGGCTTCGTGGGCGCGCCATTCACCATCGCCAGCTACATGATCGAAGGCGGGGCCTCCCGCACGTTCATGAAGACCAAGCAGATGATGTACTCGAACGAAACCCTGTGGCGCCGGCTGATGGGCAAGCTGGTCGACGTTCTGGGGCCGTTCGCGATTCTGCAGGTGGCCGCCGGCGCCCGCGCCATACAGGTCTTCGATAGCTGGGTCGGCGCGCTCGGCCCCGACGATTACGTCCGCTTCGTGGCCCCCTACTCCCGCGCCCTGATCGAGCGCATCCGCTCGACCGGAGTGCCCGTGATCCACTTCGGCACCGGCGCCGGCGGGTTCTTCCGTGAATTGCACGCCGCGGGTGGCGACGTCCTGGGAGTCGATTGGCGCATCAATATCGATCAGGCATGGATCGATATCAGCTACCGCTCGGCGATTCAGGGCAATCTCGACCCGGCCGCGCTCTTTGCGCCTCTGCCGGAACTGAAGACGCGCATCCACGAGCTGCTCAAGCGCACCGGCACGCGCCCCGGCCACATTTTCAACCTGGGCCACGGCATCCTGCCCGAGACGCCCGTCGAACACGTTCGAGCCGCGGTGCAGTTCGTCCGCGAGTTCAAACCGTAATGGGCGGAAGGCCACTGTGTTGTGGCGCACGTCCGCTCCCTAACGGTCGCGGTTCGGTGCTACGAGCACTGAACCGCGCGCGTCAGCAAGCGGTCATGGGGCCCGGAGGCCGTCCATGAAGCAGGCCGTCCTGCTGCTGGCCCACGGCGCTCCCGAACGCGTCGAGGACATCGCGGAGTACCTCTACTACGTGCGCTCCGGCCGCCCCACGCCGCCGGCCCTGGTCGAGGAGGTGTCCGATCGCTACCGCCAGATCGGCGGCGGCTCGCCGTTGCTGGCGCGCACCCGGGAACAGGCCGCGGCCCTCGAACGCGAGCTGGGGATTCCGGTCTATTTCGGGATGCGCAACTGGCGGCCCTTCATCAAGGACACGGTGCGGCAGATGGCGGCGGACGGCGTCGAGCGCATCGTCGCGCTGTGTCTGGCGCCGCAGTATTCAAAGGCCAGCGTGGGTTTCTACTTCCGCCGCGTGCAGGAGGCCAAGACCGAAGCGGGCCTGGCGGCCGAGATCGTCTGGACCAAGACGTTTCACGATCACCCCCTGCTGATCGAGGCATTCGCGGAGCGCCTCGCGCCCGTGCTGCCCTCCGAGCGCGTGCTCTTCACCGCGCACAGCTTGCCCGAGCGCGCCCTCGAGCGCGGCGATCCCTACGCGGTGGAAGCTCAGGCCACCGCCGCCGCCGTGGCCCTTCGCGCGGGGCTCGCGAACTCGGATTTCGCGTTCCAGAGCCAGGGCTTCACCGAGGACAAATGGCTCGGACCAACGGTCGAGTCTCGCATCGACGAGTACGCCGCGGCGGGCGTCCGCCAGATGGTGCTGGCGCCTATCGGCTTCGTCTGCGACCACGTCGAGATCCTCTACGACGTGGACGTCGCCTTCAAGAACTACGCCTGCGAGCGCGGCATCGCGCTGCGCCGCCCCGAGTCGCTGAACGATTCTCCAACTTTCGCGCGCGCCCTCGCTGCCGTCGTGCGGGACAGGTTATGAATGTAGTCGTCGTCGGCGGCGGGATCTCGGGTCTTTCGGCGGCCTACTACCTGGCAAAGCACGGCGTCGCCTCGACTCTGATCGAACGGGAAGGGCGCCTCGGCGGCGTGATCTCCACCGAGCGCCTCGAAGGCTGCGTGCTTGAAGCCGGGCCCGACAGCTACCTGGCGCAGAAGCCCTGGGCCTTGCACCTGATCCGCGAACTGGGCCTGGGCGACGACGTCATCGGCTCGAACGACCACCTGCGCGTCACCTACGTCCTGAAGCGCGGGCGCCTGGTGCCGCTGCCGGATGGCCTGATGCTGATGATCCCCACCCGGATTCTCCCGCTGGTCCGCACCCGCCTGCTGGGCTTCGAGACCAAGGTCCGCATGGGCCTCGAGTGGTTCCGGCGTCCGCGCAACGGCTGGCAGCCCGACCGCTCCGTGGCCGAGTTCGTCGCCGCGCACTATGGCTGGGAAGCGGTGGATTACCTGGCCGAGCCGCTGCTGGCGGGCGTCTACGGTGGCGATCCGCAGAACCTCAGCGTGGCCAGCGTGCTGCCGCGGTTCGTCGAACTCGAGCGCAAGTACGGCAGCCTCACCAAGGGGGTCCTGCACGAGCGCCGCAAGGCCGCGAAACACGCCCAGGGCCAGCCGCTGTTCCAGACTTTGAAGGGGGGCCTCGGCCAGCTCATCGACGCGCTAGTCGCCCAGACGCGGCCCGCGCCGGAAGTGCTGCACGCCCCCGCCGATGCTGTTGAGCGCTCTACCGAAGGCGCGCCGTGGCGCGTTCGCATGGGCGGCCAATGGCTGCCGGCCGATCACGTGATTCTCGCCTGCCAGGCCTACCAGGCCGGCGCGCTGCTCGCCTCCGCGGATGGCGACCTGGCGGCGCTGCTCGACTCCATCCCGTATTCGAATTCCATCACCATCTCGCTGGGATACGACAAGGCCGGCTTCCCGCACCCGCTCAACGGCTTCGGCTTTCTGGTGCCCAAGAGCGAGCGCCAGTTGCTGGTGGCCTGCACCTGGGTCGGCACCAAGTTCTCGCACCGCGTGCCGGCGGACAAAGCGGTTCTTCGCTGCTTCGTCGGTGGCGAGGACCCCAGCGTGCTGGCGCTCTCCGATGAAGAGCTGGTGACTCACGTGCGAGCCGAGGTGCTGACCGTCATGGGCGTTTCGGCGACCCCCGTCTTCACGCACGTCGCCCGCTGGCCGCGTTCGATGGCGCAGTACACGGTGGGGCACGCCGAGCGGATCGCGCGCATCGAGAGCCGCCTCAAGCAACTCCCGGGGCTGCACCTGGCCGGCAACGCCTACCACGGCATCGGCATTCCCGACTGCGTCCGCATGGGCAAGCAGGCGGCGGACGCGATCGTTGGCCACTAGCTTTCGTGGCGCAGCCTCTCAGGCTGCCGTCTCGGCACTCGTGCCGAGACATGCGTCGGCGGGAGAAATACGGCACCGCGAACCTCCAGATGATTGCCAGCCGCCGATAAACGCCCATAACTCATTTGTTTCCCATCGGCGTTTATCGGCGTTCATCGGCGGCCAGTAATGTTTTGGTTGTTCGCGGCCCCACGACTGCTACATTGGTATCGATGAGGGTTGCGGCATGCATGACGCTGGCGCTGCTCCTGGCCGGCTGCGGCTCCGGCCACTCCCAGACCCAGCAGGCCCACCCAGCCCCCACTCCGCATCCGCAAAGATACGCCGTTCTGGCCAACGCCGATAACGCCCGCGACCACAAAGGCAACGTCGCCCACGCCTACCGCACGCTGCGCGCGCTTGGCTTCGAGGAAGGCAACATCTTCGTCGTCTCTCCCAAGGACCGCCGCAATCCGACCGCCAAGCGCACCCCGGTCTGCAGCCCCGTCCCCGAGCATTTCACTCAGGTGATGGACAAGCTGGCCGCCATCACGCACACCGGCGACACGGTAGTGATCTACGGCACCGGTCACGGCGACTACGACGATGACGGTGTGTTTCTCGTGCTGCGCCACGGAGAGCTCTCGCCGGAAGATCTGCGCGCCGAGGTGGAACGCCTGCCGGCCAACGTGATCATCGTCATGGACCAGTGTTTCTCGGGCGGTTTCGTAGACGCCTTCGAGGGCACCCGCAGCAAGGCCATCGTGATCTCGGATGTCGACAGCAAGCACGAGACCTACTGCCGCTACTTCGCCGAAGCGTTTTGGAATGCGTTCCAGCACGACCACCAGACCTCAGTGCGCCAGGCCTTCGACGCGGCCATGAAGGTTCACCAGAAGGAACTCGCCGGCGATCCCGATCTCAAAACCGACGGCGCCTACCGCTTCTTCAACGGCTTCAGCGACGCCACCCTGAACTGAGGTGTGGGCACCGAACCGCGAGCGTGAGCGAGCGGACGCCTCCATCCGCACCGCGTCCGCTCCCTGACGGTCGCGGGTCGGTGCTGAAGGCGGGTCTCAATTGAGATACACCGAATAGGGAGCGTAGTATGCCAAGGCAAGCCGTGAAAACCCGGATGATTCACGCCCGCATCGATCCCCAGCTGCAGAAGTCGGCCGCGCGCGTCTTCTCCAAGATCGGCATCTCGACGACGGAAGCGATCCGGCTCTTCTTGAAGCAAGTCGTATTGCACAAGGGAGTGCCGTTTCCCATCGCGATTCCCAATACGGAGACGGTGGCGGCGATGAAAGAGGCAAACGATCCTGCGGCGCTGCAGCGCTATCGTACGTTCCGCGAATTACGCAAGAAGATCTGATGGTGCTGGGGCTTCTCACCGCAACCGCTGATCCGCTCTGGCTGACAGCTGACAGCTGAAAGCTGAGGGCTGTCCTATCGCCACCGGAACAGCCGCAGCGCCACGAAGAAGCACACCACCAGCCAGCTCGCGATGATCGCCACCTCGCCGCGCACCTGCACCAGACTCGCGCCCTCGATCATGTTCGCCCGCAGCACGTTCGCCACCGCCGTCAGCGGAAGCGCCTGGACGAAGGGCTGCACCACGGCCGGGAACCGCTCCGCCGAGAAGAATACGCCCGAGGCAATCCACATCGGAAGCATGACTGCGTTCATGAGGCCCGAGGCCGCCTCGATGGTTCGCACGCGCGACGCCGTCAGCAGGCCCAGCGCGCTGAAGCAGAACGCCGAGAGAACGCACAGCGCCGCCAGTTGCCACAGCGAGCCGCGCAGCGGAGTGCCGAACACCGCCACGCCGAAGCCCACCAGAAACGCCACTTCCACGAACAACAGCGACAGCCGCGAGAGCAGGAACGAGAGCAGGTACTGGGCCCGCGACATGGGCGTCGCCACCAGCCGCTTCAGCAGGTTCCTCCGGCGCGCGTCCACGATCGTGAAGCCCATCCCCCACATCCCGCTGCCCATCAGGTTCATGCCCACCAGGCCGGGGATCAGGAAGTCGATGTATCGGGAGCCCGGTTCGCGCACAAGGCTGTCGGATTCCGGCGCCGGATCGTGCACGCCCGCGGCCCGCAGAATCGCGCGCTCGGCGAGCAGCCGCGCCGTCCGGCCGTCCGGATTGGTGTCGTCGTAGCGGTACACCACGCCGCCCCGTGGACCCGTGAGCGCCAGCAGCACAATGCGGCCGTTGCGGAGTTCGCGCTCCCCCGCCGCGCGACTCATCACTTCGGGCGCCAGCGTCTTTTCCATTCGCAGCGCGCTCGCCAGTTGCGCGTTCTCCGCGCCCACCTTCACCACCTCCGCCGGCCGGTTCCGGAACGCGATGCCGAGCCCGGCCGCCAGCAGGATCGGGAATATGAACACCCAGAACACCGCCTCCGGCTCGCGCCGGAACTCGCGGAACCGCACCAGCGTGAGCTGCACCAAAGGGTGATCTGCGAACGCCCGCCGTCCGGTCTCAATCTTCACGGAGGTGCCTCCCGGTGAGAGTGACAAACACGTCCTCGAGCGTCGCGGAGTGCGTGCGCAGCTCGGTCAGCTCGATGCCGCGGCCATCCAACTCGTCCAGCAGCGCCGGCACCGCCAGGTGCAGCTCGGTCACCTGCAGTTGAAAGCCGCCGTTGTCGGCCCGCGCCCGGCTCACGCCTTTCAGCGCTTCGAAGACCGTCGGGTCGAGCGCGGCGCCGCCGGTGGCGAACTCCACCACGTGATCGGCCCCGATCGAAGCGATCAGCTCGCGCGGCGTCCCGAGCGAAATGACCTTTCCGTGATCCATGATGGCGACGTGGTCGGAAAGGCGCTCGGCCTCGTCCATATAGTGCGTGGTGAGGATGATGGTGCGGCCGTCCCTCTTGAACTGCTCGATGAGCTGCCACATCTGGCGCCGCGCCTGCGGATCGAGGCCAGTAGTGGGCTCGTCGAGGAACAGCAGGTCCGGGTCGCCCACCAGCGCGCAGGCGATCGCGAGGCGCTGCTTCTGGCCGCCGGAAAGCTGGCGCACCTGTGCGCCCGTCTTCTCCTCGAGCTGCACCATCGCCACCACGTCCGCCACGGCCGGCCCGCGCTCGTAAAAGCTGCGGAACAAACGCAGGGTCTCGTCCACCGTGAGCTTGTCGGCGAGCTGGGTCTCCTGAAGCTGGACCCCCAAACGCTGCCGCAAACGCCGCGCGTCCGTCTCCCACGTGAAACCCAGAAGCTCGACCGTTCCGGCGTCCGGCGCGAGCAACCCCTCGCAGATCTCGATGGTGGTGGTCTTGCCGGCGCCGTTCGGCCCGAGCAGCGCGAAGCATTCGCCCGCGCCGGCGTCCAGATCGACGCCATCCACCGCCACCACGTCGCCGTAAGCCTTGCGCAAGCCCCTTAGACGCAAGGCCACCTTGCCGTTCGCCATAGCTCCAGGGGAGCACAAAACGGAAATATTTCGCAACAAAGGCCATCTTCTTGCAGCGTTCCCGGTTGCCGTGGCATCCTCGAAGTAGGAGCCCTGGGACTGGGCTCGACGGGGGATGTTCATGAAAAACAAATTCACGCTCGCCATAGCTCTGCTGCTGCCGCTCGCCTGCCTCGCCGCCGACGATTTCAAGCCACTTGACGTAAAGCCGGGTCTTTGGGAGACCACCATCACAACCCAAGCCAAGGGCATCCCGCCGGCACCGGCGGCGGTTATGGCGAGGCTCACGCCTCAACAGCGCGCCCAGACGGAGGCGGCTACGAAGGCCAGGGGAGGCGTTGGCCAACAGATCAGGGTCACCAAGTCCTGCGTCACCGCCAACGACCTGAAGAAGCCATTCGCGCTCAACGACGACGCCCACGCCGTGTGCACGCGCACCGTGTTCACCTCATCGGCCACGAACGAGTCGGTTCACTTCGCCTGCACCAAGGGCCCGGTGAGAAGCAACGGGGACATTCAAGTCGAGGCCGTCAGCCCGGAGAGCATCAAGGGAAACTCGCAATATCGCTCAGAGGACGGAGTCCACTCGGTGGACGCCAAGGTCACTTTTACCGGCCGCTGGCTCGGCGCTGCCTGCGGCCCCTTCACCAAGAAGTAGGGCCAACGGGCAAGCTGAAGCATACCCCACGTGGGGCCGTAAACGGTTGATGCGCCGTGTAGGACATGCTTCAGCTTGTCCCTTCCGCGGCGGTGGTGCGATTTCTGCAAGTCCCTCCACCAGTCCTGCGGCCGCCGTCCACGCCGGCGAATGAAGCCGGACCTGGACCTCCGGCGCGGCTCTGCGGAGTCCCACTCCGGCTGGGCAAGAGTGCCCGTGCCACAAAAGCGTTCACTCCACGCCCGCGTGGTAGTGCTCCGAGACCCGTCGCGCCGCCGCGGGGCCGAGTGCGGCCGATAGCTCCTCGATCGGCGCGTTCCGTACGCTCTCCAGGCTGCCGAAACGCTGTAGGAGCTTGCGCACGGTCTTGCGGACCGATGCCGGGGATCTGCTCCAGTTCTGAAGTCAGCCTTTGCGAGTCGCGGCGGGAACGGTGGAACGTCACCGCGAAGCGATGCGCCTCGTCGCGCACGCTTTGGATCAGATGCAGCACCGGCGAGAAGCGGTCGAGAATGACCGGCTCGTCCTCCTGACCCAAAACGTAGATCCACTCCTCGCGCTTGGCGATCGACGCCAGCGGCAGGTCCACGATGCCCAGCGCGTGCAGCGACTCGGCGGCCGCGTGCAGTTGCCCCAGCCCGCCATCCACCAGCACCAGGTCGGGCATGGGCTTCTTCTCCTCCAGCAGCCGCCCGTAGCGGCGCCGGATCACCTCGCGCATGGACGCGAAATCGTCGTTGCCCTCCACCTCGCGGATGATGAACTTGCGGTAGTCCGCCTTCTTCATGCGGCCGTTTTCCCACACCACCATGCTGGCCACCTTGTCGGTCCCTTGTATGTGGGAGATGTCGAAGCACTCGATGCGATCGGGCGCCTTGGGCAGGCCCAGCAGGTTCTCCACCGCTTCCTTAATCGCCTTCGAAGACGGCTTCAGCACGCGGAATCGCTGGTCGAACAGGTGCTTCGCGTTGGTGTCGGCCAGCGCCAGCATGGCCCGCTTCGGGCCCCGCTGCGGCGTGTGGATCTCCACCTTGTGGCCGCGCTTCTCCGAGAGCACCTCCTCGATCACCTCGCGGTCCTCGAACTCGGCGGGCACGTGGATCAGGCCGGGAACGTACTGCTGGTCGAGATAGAACTGCTTGAGGAGTTGCGAGGCGAACTCGGGCGGGTCGAACTCGGCGCGGTCCTCCCAGAAGAACTCGCGGCGGTCCACGATGCGCCCATTGCGCAGGTGGAACACGTTGGCGGCCACCAGCGGCGGCTCGGCGTACCATCCGAAGATGTCGATGTCGTCGCCCGCGGCGGCGGCCATCACCTGGCGCTGCTCCATCTCCTCGACCGTTGTGATCACGTCGCGCAGCACGGCCGCCTGCTCGAAGTGCATTTCTTCGGAGGCCTGCTGCATGTGCCCGCGCAGTTCCGCGATCAGGTCGCGGTGGCGGCCTTCGAGAAACAGGCGGACTTCTTTCACCGCCAGCGCGTAGGCCTCGTCGGCAACCAGGCCCTCAACGCACGGGCCCTTGCAGCGGTGTATGTGGTATTGCAGGCAGGGCTGGGGATGGCGCCGCGTCAAATCGATTCGGCACGAGGGCACGCCGAAGAAGCGGTGGATGAAGTGGACCAGCCGGTAAGCCAGGTTGGCCGGGAAGTAGGGGCCGTAATAGGTGGCGCCGTCTTTCAGAATCCGGCGCGTGACGTAGACGCGCGGGTATCTCTCGTTGGTGAGCTTGACGTAGGGATAAGTCTTGTCGTCGCGCAGCAGGACGTTGTAGCGCGGCTGCCACTGCTTGATGAGATTGTTCTCGAGCGCCAGCGCTTCCTTCTCGTTATCCACCAGGATGTATTCGATGTCGTGCGCGTGCGCGATCAGCGTGTCGGTCTTGGAGTCGGCCAGCCGCTCGTCGGAGAAATAGCTGCGCACGCGGGCGCGCAGGTTCTTCGCCTTGCCGACGTAGAGCACCGTGCCCGCCTCGTCGCGGTAGAGGTAGACGCCGGGCAGCAAGGGCAACTGGCTGGCTGTTTCTCGCAGGTCCATGTGCGGAAGCGCGCGCCACCGAACGCGCGGCTTATACTTGAATTGTGCCACGGAACCGAGCATGGATCGCGGTTTTGGCGCTGTTCTGCGGGGTCCTGGGAGCCGGGCAGAAGGCGCCCAAGGAGCAGGCTCCGGCGAAGGAGCAGGCTCCGCCTGAAGAGGACGAGACGCTCCAGACCAAGCAGGAGTACGCCTTCAACCCGCTGCAGGCCGAGAAGGAAGTCAAGATAGGCGAGTTCTACTTCAAGAAAGGGAGCTACCTGGCCGCGGCCAACCGCTTCCTCGAGGCCACGAAGTGGAACCCCGGCTTCGCCGAGGCCTACTTCTGGCGGGGCGAGGCGGCAGACAAGCTGAAGGACACCAAGGCGGCTCACGAAGCCTGGTCGAAGTTTCTGGAGCTTGCGCCCGAGGACAAGCGCGCCGGAGAGGTGAAGAAGAAGCTGGCCGCCCACCGTTGAGCGCCCGGCACCGGCCACGAATCAGCACCGAACCGCGACCGTGAGGGAGCGGACTCTTCAAAAAACTGGCCGCCCACCCCACTCCTAGGGGCAGGCGGCCTTGATCAGCTCGGTGCTCGGGTCGGCACGAAAAGGGGCCGTGGCAGCGCCGAAAGGGGTCCCGGAACGGCTACGCCCCAGTCGCTTCGTTAAGACTTGCCGACCACGAGGTGGTTGGTCACCGAGAAAACATTGGGCACGCCATTGGCACGGATTCCAGCCATTTCCCAGTCCATCTTGTTATCCACCACACCGTCCAGGGTCACGTGCCCGTTCTTGACGATGATGTGAATCGAGGGGACCGCCCCCATGGCATACCGTCCCAGATCTGCGTACCGGTAAATCGCTCGTACTTCCGCCCGCCGGATTTGCCAGTCCAGCGGCGAAACCGGAAGGACTTCAATCTCGTTGGTCACCGTCTTCACACCGGCAATACGCTTCACGGCGTTGCCCGCATCCGATTTCAAGACGGGGTCGGTCACCTGTCCGGACAGGGTTACGTTGTCGCCGGAAACCGTGAACTCCAGGTTGTCGAAGACGTTGTAGTACGGGAGCATCATCAACTCGTGGTGCACCCGCTTGTCCAGGGTCGGCGGGTTGCTCGGAGTGGAAGCCTCAACAAGCGCCGGAGCTGCGAGCAACAGGACCGCCAGCCCCCAGCGGATCCCGTTCTTTCGTGGTTTCATCTCCGTTCCCCTCCTCTGTCAATAAGTACGCACTGGCCCGCCATTTGGGTTCGGCGCTTACAAATCTTTACGGCGCGGCGCTACAATGGGCGCAAGAAAGAGGGGTAAGGTGTTGAACCACGTGGACGTCAATCGCAGGCAGTTTCTAGTTACCGAACTCGCGGCCGGCTTTGCAGCGGCGGTCCAGCCGATCGCGGCCGGGACAATAACCACGGATACCGAGGGCCTGGACGCGGCCGAGGTGAAGATCCCGGTTCGCGATGGAGAGATCCCGGGCTACCGGGCCAGACCCACCGGAGGCAAGGGACTCGCTGTCGTGCTGGTGATTCAAGAAATCTTCGGCGTGCACGAGCACATACGCGACCTGTGCCGGCGGCTCGCCAAGCGCGGCTACCTGGCGGTGGCGCCGGAGCTGTACGCGCGGCAAGGCAACGTCGCCGCCATGACCGACATCCAGGAGATCATCAAGAACGTGGTCTCGAAAGTGCCCGACGCGCAGGTTCTGGCGGACCTGGACGACACGGCGCACTGGGCCACATCCTCCCAGAACGGGAACGCCGCGAAGCTGGGCATCACGGGCTTCTGCTGGGGAGGCCGGATCGTGTGGTTGTATGCCGCGCACAATCCCGATCTGAAGGCCGGCGCGGCGTGGTACGGCCGGCTGGTGGGGCCAACCGACGAGCTGCATCCGCGCAACCCTATTGACATCGCACCGTCGCTCAAGACGCCGGTGCTGGGCCTGTATGGCGGGCAGGACCAAGGCATCACGCCTGCCTCGATCGAGCAGATGCGTGCCGCGCTCAAGGCCGCGGGAAACCCGTCGGAGCTGATCGTCTATCCGGACGCGCCGCACGGCTTCAACGCCGACTACCGGCCCAGCTATCGCAAGGGTCCCGCCGAAGACGGCTGGAAGAAGATGCTGGAGTGGTTCAAGCGGTACGGCGTGGCGTAGCCGCTACTTGACGGTGTGGGTGCCGTGGGTGATCGCGGCTCCGGCCCGCAGCGCCGCCGCGACCGCAACGACCTCGGCCATCTCCTGCTCGGAGGCGCCCGCCTCGCGGGCCTTGTTGCTGTGGATCTCGAGGCAATATGGGCACTGCGTGGTGAGCGCGACGGCCAGCGCCATCAGCTCCTTGTATTTGACGGGAATCGCCCCGGCGGCCATGGCGGCCTTGTCGAACGCCCAGAACGCCTTCATGGCATCCGGTGCATTGGCCTCGATGGTCTTGAGTTTGGCAAGGTTCTTCATGTCGTACATGGGAAAGCTCCTCTGGTTCAGGACCGGCCATCGCCTCTCTGCCGGGCCCACTGTCGTGAGTCTAACAAACCTTCCTGGTGACGCACGCGGTAGAGTGCGCCGGGCGGCGCGCCCCGCGCGCTACACTCGGGCGTATGAGATTCCTCGTCGCCGCTCTCTTCGTTTTTGCTCCGTTTATCCTGGCCACGCTGCTGGGCGCCCAGCCGAAACCGAAAGTGCGGAGCGTGGTCACCGTCATCGATCGCGATGGCACGAACAAGCGCGTCGTCTTCACGGCGGATCGCCTGTTCGAGGCGCCGAACTGGTCGCCCGACGGCACCTACCTGCTCTTGAATTCCGAGGGCAAGCTGTGGAAGATCGCGGTGGCGGGCGGAGAGCCGGAGCGGTCGATCTCGGCGGTGTGAAGGGCATCAACAACGACCACGGCATCTCGTTCGATGGCTCGCGGATTGCTGTTTCCGCCGGCCAGATGTACGTGCTGCCGGCGGCGGGCGGCGAGCCGAAGCAGATCACCGAGAAGGCGCCGAGCTACTTTCACGGCTGGGCGCCGGACGGCAAGGCCGTAGTTTACTGCGCGGAGCGCGACGGGAACTTCGACATCTACCGCATCCCGATTGCGGGCGGCGCCGAGGAGCGGCTGACCGTCGATCCCGCATACGACGACGGTCCCGAATACTCACCCGACGGCAAGTGGATCTACTGGAACTCGGATCGTTCCGGCTCGTGGGACATCTGGCGCATGCCGGTCTCGGGCGCGGGGCCGAACGACCGGGCCGCCGAGCGCGTGACGAGCGACGAAATGGAAGACTGGTTCCCGCACATCTCGCCCGACGGCAAGTGGATCGTGTTCCTGTCGTTCCCCAAGGGGACGAAAGGGCACCCGCCCAACCAGAACGTGGTTCTGCGAATCATGCCGGCGCCGGGCGACACGCTGGCGAAGCCGGAGACGCGCGAAGTGGTTCGGCTGTTCGGCGGGCAGGGCACTCTGAACGTTCACTCCTGGGCGCCGGACAGCCGCCGCTTCGCGTATGTCAGCTATGAGGTGACGGAGTAGCGCGTCCGCTCCCTCACGGTCGCGGTTCGGTGCTCGCGCCACCGCCCGCACCACCGAACCGCGCGCGTCAGCAAGCGGACCACTTATTAGTCGATGCGGAACGTGCCGCGAAGCGGCAGGTCGCGCGAGGAGCCGCCCACCTGCACCGTGTACTCGCCCGCGACCAACTCCCACCCATCCTTCGCTTCATTGAAGATGGACAGATAGTGCGGGTTCAGTTCGAGCGACACGGTCTTCGATTCGCCAGGCGCCAGCGGGATCTTCTTGAACGCCACCAGGCGCTTGAACGGCTCGCCCGCGGCTTGCGGAAGCGTGGCGTACACCTGGGCGATCTCGGCTCCGGCCCTTGCGCCGGTATTCTTGACTTCGAAGGTCACCTGCGAGGGCGACACCTTCAGGTCCGCGTAGCCGTAAGTGGTATAGGACAGCCCGAAGCCGAACGGAAACAGCGGCTGTTTGTCTTTCGGCGTCGAACCACTTGTATCCCACCAGCAATCCTTCGTCGTATTCGATGTCGAACAGCCTCTTGTTCACCTTCCAGGGGGCGCCTGGGAACGCCTCGACCTCGTCGCCCGGGCGCGGCGCGGGCTGCGCCGTGGCCGTCGGATGCGGGAGGTCCGCTTCCGTTTTCGCGAAGGTGACGGGCAGCTTGGCCGACGGGTTCACGTCGCCGAATAGAATGCTCGCGATGGCCTCGCCGCCGCGCGTGCCGGGATACCAGGCTTCGAGAATCGCGCTCACCTGGTCGATCCACGGCATGCTGACCGGCCCGCCGGATTCGATCACCACGATAGTGTGCGGATTGGCCGCGGCCACCGCGGCGACCAGGGCGTCCTGCTGGCCAGGAAGCGAGAGGCTCGGCACGTCGCCGCCTTCGCTGGTAGGCTGATTGACAAACACGATCGCTACATCCGACGCCTTCGCCAGCGCAGCGGCGCGCGTTCGCGTCCGTACCCGGATCGTATTCCACCTTGGCGCCCGGCGCCTTCGCGCGGATCGCTTTCAGCGGAGAGGAGCGGTGCCAAACGACTTCGCCCGACTGCGGGACCGCATTGCCGCCGATGGGATCGACCTGTGCGGAACCTCCGCCCGAGAGCACGCCCGCGTCGGCATGCGATCCGATCACCGCGATCGAATGAATGCTCGAAGCCGCCAGCGGCAACTGGGCGTTCGCGTTCTTCAGCAGCACGATGGTCTGCTCGGCGACGCGCTCGGCCACTTCGAGGCCGTGAAACACGTCCGGCACGCGGCGATCCGGAGGGTTGTCGAACAGCCCGACGGCAAACTGGCTGCGCAGGAGCCGGTGCACCATGTTGTCCAGGCGAGCCTTTGAAACCTCGCCCTTCTCCACCGCCTTCTTGAGAGCCCCGCCGCCGAAGTAGTCGGGTCCGGGCATCTCGACGTCAAGCCCGGCGTTGGCGGCCTTGGCGGTGCTGTGCGTGGCGCTCCAGTCGGAGACGACGAAGCCCTGAAATCCGAAGTCCTTCTTCAGAACCTGGTTCAGGAGATAGTCGTTCTCGCACGCGTAGTCGCCGTTGACCAGGTTGTAGGAGCACATCACCGCGCCCGCATCGGAGCCCTTGAGCGCGATCTCGAAGGCCAGCAGATCGCTCTCGCGCATGGCGCGCTTGCCAACCTTCACGTTGACGAACGAGCGGCCGCTCTCCTGATCGTTCATGGCGTAGTGCTTGAGGTCGCCGACGATGCCTTGCTCCTGGAGCGCCTTCATTTCCGCGCCCACCAGCGTGCCTGCGAGAATCGGATCCTCGCCGCGGTATTCGAAATTTCGGCCATTGCGCGCCTCGCGGGTGAGGTCAAGGCCGCCGCCGAGCGACATGGTGTAGCCCTGGTCGCGCAACTCGCGGCCGATCAGCGCGCCATAGCCACGTGCCAGATCGACATCCCAGCTCGAAGCTTCCGCGATGCCCGACGGCAGCGGCGTGGAATAGCGGCCGAACCTCGACGAGCGGGTCACGCCGACCGCGGCGTCCGCCATCTGTTGATCGGGAATCCCCAGGCGGGGAATGCCGGGAATGAATCCGGCGCCGCCCAGCGACCTGGCCGGCAGCTTGTCGGGATCGGCGAGTATCTCGCCCCAACCGTTTCCGTGGAGCAGCGAGATCTTTTCGTCGAGCGTCAGCGCCTTGATTAACAGGTCGGCGCGTTGATCGGGGGACAGAGTTTTGTCCATCCAGGGGCCGGTGGGCTTTTGTGGTGGAGGCGCCGCAGCGAGCGTCAGGGCCAGTGCGGCGGTGGTGAATAGGGTTCGTGTGGTGTTCATGGGTTTAGGGCCAACGGCTATTATCGCTCCGCCGATGGCCTGTGGCCATTGGCAGCTTTCAGCTTTCAGCTCTCAGCTGTCAGCTACGGACGACGGTGGACGGCCGGTGGTGGGAGCTGGTTGATGTTCCGAGTTGGTCGATGGTGGCGCTGGGTTCATGGTGAAATTTGAGGAGCCAGGAGACGGGAGGCAGGAGAGCTGCGCTGCGGGTCGCCCGTCGCCGGTTGGTCCGCGCTGGGGGATGGTCGATGGTGAGGCTTCGGCGGCGCCCCTATCCTCATCAGCGCGCTGGGTTTCTGCGTCGCTGGGTTCATGGTGAAATTGGTGGAGACAGGAGTCAGGAGACGGGAGGCAGGAGAGCTGCGCCGTGGGTCGCCCGTCGCCTGCGGCTCCGAGCGGGTCGATGGTCGATGGTGAGGCTTCGGCGACACCCTTATCCTCATCAGCGCGCTGGGTTTCTGCGTCGCTGGGTTCATGGTGAAATTGGTGGAGACAGGAGTCAGGAGACGGGAGACAGGAGAGCCGCGCTGCGGGTCGCCCGTCGCCTGCGGCTCCGAGCGGGTCGATGGTTGATGGTGGGGCTTCGGCGACGCCCTTATCCTCATCAGAGTGCTTGGCTTTTGCGTCGCTGGGTTCATGGTGAAATTTTTGATTTTTGAGCTCGGCGGCGAGGAGCTTCCGGGTGCGGTGGTGCTCGGCGCTGAGGCGGGCCTCGTGGCGGTGGAGGCTTTCGAGGCCGTGGGAGTCGTCGCAGAGATGCTGATAGGCGATGGCGGCGCGGATGTCTCCGCCGCAGCCTTGGAACTCCCGGTCGATTTCGGGTTGCTGGCGCAAGATCTGGATATCCATGAGGGCGCCCTGGAGGGCGATGACGCGGTTAAGGCGCCAGCGGGCGGCGACCAATTGATCGACGAGGTCGAACTGGGGGCGGGTTTGGGGCTGGTAATCGGCGAGGTATTCTTCGCGAAAGGCGTTGAACTCTTTCTGCGATTCGTCGCCGATGAGGAGATCGTCGGAGGTAAGTCCGTGGGTGAGGCGGGCGAAGCGGGAGCGGGCGCGTCCCTCGGGGGTGACGGGGCCGTGGGACTGGGCGCCGTTGGCGCGGGAGGAATCTATGCGTTTTTGGGTGGACATGGGGGGCTCCTGACGGGCACCGGGATTCGGGGGTGCCCGAGGGAAGGGTAACGCGGAGTGGGGCTGGGGGCGGGGGGGCATTTTTTGGAAGTTATTGAGGGGGCGGGAGATTTAGTTGGGGAAGTGGGGCGAATGAAAAAGGTTGCATCGGCCGGCGGCTGGAATCGCGCGCGCCGGACCACCGCTGCACGTTCTATGCGCAGTCGTTCTCGCGCCGGTTCTCCTCTCCCATGCCAGGGAGGGCGCCAATGAACAGCCGGCGCTTCGCCAGGTCCTCCGGAAGCCCCCGGCTGCCGTTCATCTGCATGAGCGTGTAGAGGGCCTTGTGACGCCGGTCCGCGAGCACCCGCTCCTGCTCCACAAGATCGCGGTGGCTCAGGACCGGCAGGGACGTGCGAACGCCGATGACCAGGCTTGTGCGGCAGGTCTTCAGGGAGGTGGAGATCAACTGCTCCAGCGTCTCCAGAAGTTGCCTTTGCGCCACCTGCGCGTCCACGTCGATGCGGACGCCGCCGTTCAAGTCGCGCTGTGCGGCCTGCATCTTCCTCAGGCGGCTCTTGTAGTGCTTGATCATCGCCGGCTGATCGGGGATCATCACCTCGGCGTTCACGGAGATGGGGAAGTCGAGCCCCACCAGGTCCCGAAGCATGCCCGGGAACGTGGCGTCGGGAAGGTCCTTCAGCGTGATGAACGAGTAGAGGAGTCCGCCGACTCGAATGTAGGTCTCCTCCTCGTGCTCGATGTTCGTGTTGACGACTTGCTCCCGCGCGCTCCGGTACCGCAGCGACGACTCCGGACGCCGGAGCGGAATCGGATCGCGGAGCAAGGGATTGAGCGCTCTCTTCAGCTCCAGGAAGATCTCCCCATCGCTCAACCGCCGCACCACCATCCCCGTGGCTCTCAGGGTCTGCTCCACGCCGGCGAGAATCGAGGCGAATTCCGACAGAAGGTCCTCGTGCTCGCGCCGGGTCCGCTGGATGCACTTGTTCGCTGAGATGCTGAACCGCTGGGCGGCCCCGGCCAGGCCGTTGCCTGCCCGTTCCTGATGGACCACGGGGTTCCAGTGGAAGTAGGCGTGAAGGAGTGGACGCAGGTAGAACCCGGCCCGCTCCTCGCGTCTCCAGCGTTCCAGCCTGGTCCGGTCCAGCGCCAACAGCGTCGGGTTCTGATTCCGCAGTTGGCGCTGATAGTCCTCCAGGAGATCGCCCAACCCCTCCGTGATCTCGAAACGCACCTGCATGCGCATCGAGCGCTCCGGCAGCGACCGGATCAGCGCCTCGAGCGCCATCTTCGTGCCGTTTCGCCCCTCGTCGCTGTGGTAGTACGAGTTGATCCCGCTGAGCTCGTACCCGGCCACGAAGGCGCCGGTCGTTCGAATGATGACGTCGTGCATGATGTCACGCACGGGCAGCAGCTCGCAGAAGGCCGGCTGATGCAAGGATCGCTCATGCTGTTCGACAGTCCTGGGCATTGAAGTCCCCCTCCGTCAGGTAGTCGAGGTCGTCCGGCCCTGGAAGCCCGCTCTCGGCGCGGCTACCGGGGCGTGGCAGCAGAATAGGGCAGGTTGGGGCGGGATTTCAAAAGTCTGCGGCCCGGCGACAATGAGCTTCGGTATGGGCGCGGAGATCGCCTTCGGACGGCGCGTGACCCGGCCGTAGCAATCAGTGGCGAGCCTGAAAACGTAAGCCCTTCGTGGCGAGGCAGGAGCTGTCGATCCGCAAGACCGCTCGGGGCGCAGAGCCCCATCGGTGACCAGAAGGGATGTTATCAACCGGAATCGGCACACGCTGGGCGACTAGGGAGGATCTATTGCTCAGAACGCCGGATCCGGAACCACCCGCCGGGCCAACGCCCGAGTCGGTGTCTTATCCGTCCAAGTGGCTCACCACAGACCGACCTCGCGAGGTGGCCTGTGCCCCGTCCTTATCCTCCGACGGGGGATACCAACCAATTGCGCAAAGTATGAGACTGCGCCGTTTTTCTGAGCCAAGAGTTGCAGGAGTGCTTCAGCGTCTGGCATCGCCCGATGCGCGTCACGATTCGTCACGCCGTGACGTTCGCACAGGTCCGACAACTTAGCCGGCTTCGATCCACTGCTTGACCATCCCAAACCCTGGTATGAGCAAAGCCAGAGTCGCGATTTGCTGGATGGAAACAGCCGCTCGAATCGAGGCTTATCGAAGCCGAATGCGTTGTGCGAGATGATGACATCCGACTGGCCTATCAGTGCCTCGATTTGCCCGGTGTGTAGCTCTTTACCTTTGACCATCTTGGCCGTGATGCGGCCAGACGGCTTGGCTGTGGCCCGCGGACCAGGGTCACGCAGTCCCCCATATCGGTCAATTTCCCCAAGAAGTTCACCTGAGCTAGGGTCGTAGGCCGTCAGAATGAGCCCGACCTCCACGATTTCATCGGGCTTTCCTTGCCATGTCTCCAGGTCCAATATGAGGGCTCTCTTAAGTCGGGGCACGAGCAGCCGCGGCGGCAGATGTTCCGCTAGATAGCCGTCGACTTCCGCGCGGACCGCAGAAAGGGCTTCAAAAGCTGCCACAATTTCCTTCACGAACCGCTCCCTGTCGAACGTACCCTCGTTTTGAAAATCTTCGAGCGGCAATGGCTTCCAAAAGGGAATTCCGGGTCTGTCGTCCCATCCTCATAGGTGCTGGTGAACCCTGGCGGACGGTGCGTCTCGAGAACGGCACAGAGCGCGTCGTGGTGCTCCCAAGCTCTGTCAATGCAGAACCGACGTTCGGGGCGTAACTATCGTCGCCCAAAACGCTCTCACGAAAAATGGAAAAATAGAGACAGACTCCGGACTGGCCAGAGAACCTCCAGGTTGCGTTGGATTCGATATTCACAGAAGCAGAAGTCCCGTCCGCATCAATATCGACCCACGGTCTAGCCCAGTTCTTAAGCGCTGGGGATAACCTTCGCAGCTCTGACTCCAAGCCCCGCACGAATCGTTGCCAGTCCTCGTACAAAACCTCTTCCGCGTCATGTAGTCGTCGCGCAAGGGTGATGTGGTTTAGCAGTTCTTGGCTGGCGGGTTGCAATCGGGGTAAGGGTGTAGACATACCTGCAAGTTATAACACGCTGGGATCAGGCGTTTAGTCCTGCCGCCCAGGCTACCAGTTGGCTGCGAAACACCTGTTGCTGACAGTGGCTGGGCACACAGCGGGCTAGATCCTCCCTGACGCCGTTGCGTATACCTGGGCCAAAGGCCAGCCTGTCGGCAAACAAGAAGTTTGGGGTCAACGAGCCTAATCGACCCAACTTCGCTCGCATAAGGCCGGCGGATCCAAGGATCGCTCATGCTGTTCGACAGTCCTGGGCATTGAGCTCCTCTTCCGTCAGATAGTCGAGGTTGACTTGGGAATCCGGCTCCATGCCGCAGTAGATCCGCGGCTTGGCGTGCCAGGCCAGCAGGTCCTTCAGGTATCCGCGCGGCTTCCCGTACTTGAAGAGCATCAGAAACGGCACGCTTAGCACCGGCACGATGTACTGCAGAAACACGTTCATCGGGATGCCGAAGATGTTGCGGTCTATCCAGCGGCCGAAGACGTTCGTTACGGCCGCCAGCCCGATGACGACAAACCAGTCTTCGAACTCCAGGTAGAACCAACTCACCCGGGTGTGTAGGTTCCGATGAACGGGGCTGATGTTCAGTGGCATGCGACGCGCCGGAGCGGGTCCCCCGCCCGGAGTCTCGGCATTTCAGCGCGACTGCCGGGGCGTAGCAACAGAATAGGGCAGGCTGGCTCTCGATTTCAAAAGTCCCGAAACGGCGCCTGGAACATCGGTGAGAACGCGGCTTGGGGCTGTTGCGGACTCAGTCGCGATGAGATCTCGTCTACGTGAGTGTCCGCCGCGCAGGAACATAGGTGACGAGAACTGCGCACGATCTCTGGATCGGCGAGCGCGCCTTAAGCGGACGTTCGATTCGCTTCCATCTTCGCCTTCCTGATCCGCGCAACGGACCGGCCATATTCCGCCTTGACGCGTGCGGACTCAACCTCCAGGAGATCCAACATGAACTCCGCAGGTTTGGGTGTCGTCTCCCACGCACGTAGCCAGATCTCAAGCTGTTGAGTCAGCACCTGACGTTTCGCAGGATCGTCCTTCCACTTCCAGGCAATGAAGTTCCGCCACGGGATATCTCGCTTCTCATTGGCGTTGCAATGCGCGCACGCAGGTATGCGGTTCGATATGTGGTTGTGCCCGTATCGCTCGGATGAGGCAATGACGTGGTCAAGATGCAGCTTGGGGCTGGGTTCGCCGCAGTACGCACAGCGACGATTGAAATGCTGAAGGGCAAGGGCCTTTTCTTCATCCGACGGGTCCGGGTCGAAGAGAAGACGCAAACCGGTTCGCATCAGGTTCGTCACCTGCGAGGGCGTGAAGTTCATGGCTGGCATGCGAGTCTATCACAGCTGTGCACGGCCATTGCCAAGCACCGGCGCGCAGCGGTGCGAAAAACGGTGCGAAAAACAGACGCCGGTCGCCGCGACAAGGTTGACGATCTCCCAGCCCCTCGGGAAGGATGGCCGTGCGAAAGCGCAGGGTCGCGTGCGCCCTACCTTGGGCTAGAAGATGCGGCAGGCCTTGCTGCGGCTTCGACTGCCCGCGAGCTTCCCATGGCATGTGTTCGTTGCGGGTGCCTCAGAGGAGAACCATTGAGCCGCGTCATCCCGGCAGATTTTGACCAACACTCTCATGCGGGACTCTTCCTCTCTTGCCTGATAGAGGCTTCTAATGGCAGTAGCCGCTGCATCGTCTGACTTGGCCGCCCCGTACCTTAGCTCGGCTCCCCGCTGATTGAGGCGTGTGAGTTCAAGTCTCATGACCGCTCGATCATAGTCAGCCAGTGCGTCGAGGAGCGGCAGATTGTGCTCGGGGAATTGTGACATCGCAGCCTCCTGCCACTCGTGTCGTTCCCGCGAATCCACAGCAGCAGCCTCGTGGTCGATAGCATCCAGCGCGGCCCTCCCTGCGTTGAAGTCCGCTTCCGAAAGATGCCTGGGGCCTTTGCCACAGCCAACGGACAGGAAAACGGCGGCAAGCAGCGGTACGAGTCGAAGCCTGTCGCAGCCGACAATGTGGGCCCCGGGCATGACAGTCGATTCTATCTGCTCGCGATACGGCTTGTCACCTGCCGAATCAGGACGTCACGGATCAGCACACCAGCTGCCGGGCCGGTCCTAGACCTAACAGCATTAGGTACCCTCCAGGTCCTCGTAGAGGAGCACAAGGGCTTACTGCAACGCCATCGTCCCGGGGGGTGATGCGTTGCTCCTCAAGCGATCCCGCCGAGCCCGTGCGCTATGAACCATTCGGCCAGGCGCAGCAACCCCGACAGCCCCAGGCAGAAAGCGGCCGCCGCGAAGTGCCGCATCCAAGCGCCGCCGGCATAGACCCGGTGACCAATCCCCGCGTACTGCATCAGGCCCTGGAGCAGTTGCAGCACCGCGTACACCGGCAGCATGACGTTGCAGGTCCAGTTGATCAGTCCGCGCAAGGTGATCCAGACCAGATCCGGGTCGTTCCATGCCGCCTGTGTCGCGAACGTTTCGATCCCCCGCAAGATCCCGGAAACCATGAGGCACAGAAAGCCCGCCCACGGCGTGTAGGTGTGGGCCTGGCCGTGCGCAAAGCGCAGGACGCCGAGCGCGAAGAACAGGGCAGCGAGGGTCGGCATGATGACGTTGCCCATCCAGTTCGTCAGGTTCGTAATGCCAGTAAGGAAGCTCATGGACCCTCGCCCGTCACATCATCGAGACCACCAGCCGCCAAAGCGCGGAAACGGTCAGGAACGCGCCGGCACAGCCGATCAGCCGGATCGCCGGCCGTCCAAACGCGAAGTTGATGATGGCGCCGATGACCGCAAGCCCCGCCGCGATCGGCATGATCCGGCTTGCCGTGTACGTCCACGCCCCCTCGATCACCGACGCCGTTCCGAAGCGCGTCCCGTCGTTCCAGCCCTTAAGGAGCGCCGCCGTGGCCGGGATTGCCAGGAGGAACATCGCGCCCAGGATGGAGGCCAGCGGCGTGTAGCCTTCGCTGAAGTCGATGACCGACCGCAGAACCAGCCACGCGGCGAGCACCGGCACCAGGCGCCCGATCACGAACGTGTTGACGAAGATGACGGCGTCGTTCGCGAACGCCGCCATCCAGCCATTCCCGATACCGCCGCCCGGGAGCGGGGACCCGACGCCCCAGAACGCGAACCACCCGAAGACCTGCGGCAGCGTGATCATCACGATCGCCCAGAACATCCACTTTGAGAAGCCGCCCCCGCCGACGGAGAACGTCGTCGTCCCCTCGCGCCGCAGTGCGATGGCGGCCAGAGTGAGCGCGCCGACGCTGTGGCGCTGAGCGGGTTCGAGAAGGCTGCCACGCAGCGGCGTCTCAGCGAATCGGCTCAGGACGGCTGGCCGCCGCCTGCGCCTGCTCCATGAGCCATCGATTCGCTGGCGAGGACGACCAGGCCGGAGGTGAGACCGTGGGTGAGTCGTGCGATGCGGGAGCGGGCGCGACCCTCGGGGGTAGTGGGTCCGCTGGACCTGGCGCCGTTGGCGCGGGAGGAATCGATGCGTTCTTGGGAAGACATGGGGGCTTCTGGGAATAGATCTTGCGGCACCGGGATTTGCGGCGTGCCTGAGGCGAGAGTAGCGCGGGTTAGGGCGGGTGGCGGGGGGCTGGCTCTGTTACGAGGTTGAAAAACAGGGAGATTCAGTTGGGGAAGTTAGGTCACTGAAAAAGGTTGCTTCGGCCGGCGGCTGCAATCGCCACAGGGAAGCGACCTCGTCGACCCTGCCATCGAACCGCGTCTCCGAGGGGGTGGAACACAGGCCTCCTTCAATGGCGTGTCACTGCGCCGCTCTGCACTTCTGTTTCGCGCTCGGACGCCGCCCGGAATCGCGGCGCGGCGAGTGGGCGCGCGATAATACAGGTAAATGACCCCGGAGCGGTGGAGGAGAATTGAGGAGTTGTATGCCTCCGCGGTCGATCTGGGCTTGGAGGAGCGCGCCGAACTGCTGGCTGGCGCGCCGCCGGACCTGCGCGCCGAGGTGGAAGCCATGCTGGCGCAGGCCGATGGATCGAGCCTCCTGGACCATCCGGCATGGGCGGAACCGGATGGCTCAAGGGCTCCCGGCCCTGGCGTGCAGGTAGGCCAGTATCGGATCGAGGCCGAGATCGGAGCCGGCGGGATGGGCGTGGTTTTCCGCGCTCTCGATACCAAGCTGCAGCGGCCGGTCGCCATCAAGTTTCTGTCCGAAGACATCGCCGACGCCACGGCGCGCCGCCGTTTTCAGCGCGAGGCGCAGATGGCGTCCTCGCTCAATCATCCCCACATCGTCACGGTATACGACGCCGGCGACTTCGAGGGCCGGCAATACCTGGTCACGGAGTTCATCGACGGCGGAACGCTGAAGAACTGGCTGCAACGCCAGCCCAGGAACCCGGATGAAATTGCCGGGATGCTGACCGGAGTGGCCGACGGCCTGGCGGCCGCGCACGATGCGGGCATTCTGCACCGCGACATTAAGCCCGACAATATCCTGGTCACCTCGCACGGCTACGCCAAGCTGGCCGATTTCGGATTGGCCAAGCTCGAACAGACCGAGACGGCCGGGGCCGCGGGCGCCACGACCGAAGTTCAGACGCGGCTTGGAATGATCGTTGGGACCATCGCTTACATGTCGCCCGAACAGGCCTCCGGCTTACCGCTCGATGGGCGCAGCGATATGTTCTCCTTCGCCGTAGTTTTGTACGAGGCGCTGGCCGGGCGGCGTCCTTTTGAGGCGTCCAACAATCTTGAACTGCTCCAGCAGGTGATTCACGCCAAGCCGGCTCCGCTGAGCGACGGCATCCCGGAGCCGTTGCGGGCGCTGGTAATGCGGGCGCTCGAAAAGAAACCGGCGGACCGGTTCCCGTCGATGCGGGAGTTCCTGGCCGCGTTGCGCAGCGCGCAGCGGACCAGCGGACAGGATGCGGCCCCTTCCGGGCGGCGCCGAAGCTGGCGCGCGACGGCTGGCGTGGCGGCCCTGGCCGTTGCAGGCGGCGCGGCGGCGTTCCTGCTGTGGCCGAAGCGGGACTCGCCCAATCCGCGCTTGGATTACGTCCCGCTGACCAGCTTCGCCGATTCCGCGGTGGCCCCAGCCCTGTCCCCGGATGGCCGCATGCTCGCCTTCATTCGCGGGGCCGACACGTTCTTGGGCCGCGGCGACGTCTACGTCAGACTCCTTCCCGACGGTGAGCCGGTCGAACTGACGCACGACGGCGCTGTCAAAATGGGCCCGCTGAGCTTTTCTCCCGGCGGTTCCCGCATCGCCTACACCAGCGGCGTATGGGAGATGTGGTCGGTTCCGGTGCTGGGCGGGGAGCCGGCGCGCATGCTGGCGGACGCCGAGGGTCTGAGCTGGACCGGCGCGCACCCGCCTCAAGTCATGTACTCGGCCTTGACGGGCGGAGGCATCCACATGGGAGTCTTCGCCGCAAGCGAGAACCGCTCCGGCCAGCGCGTCGTTTATATGCCCAGCGACGTGAACGGGATGGCGCACCGGTCGTTCCTGTCGCCCCAGGGCGGCTCCGTGATCGTGGTGGAAATGGGCACGGCCGGCTGGCTGCCCTGCCGGCTGGTTCCGTTCGACGGCAGTTCGCAGGGAAAGCGCGTCGGCCCGCAGCCGGCGCAGTGCACCGACGCGGCCTGGTCGCCCGACGGCAAGTTCATGTATTTCTCGGCCAACACCGGAACCGGATTTCACACCTGGCGCCAGCGCTATCCGGACGGCGCGCCGGAGCAAGTCACCTGGGGCGCGACCGAGGAGCAGGGCATCTCGTTCGCTCCGGACGGAAAGTCGTTCGTCACCTCGGTGGGCGAAAGCCAGAGCACCTTGTGGGTCCACAACGCGGCGGGCGAACACCAGATTACGTTCGAGGGCTACGCCTATCTGCCATCGTTTTCCGCCGCCGGCGATCGCCTGTATTATTTGCAGCGCTCCAACCCGGCCGGCCGCTTCGTGAGTGGGGAGCTGTGGACGGCCGATCCGACCACCGGGAAGACTGAGCGCCTGCTGGCCGGATTGCCGATCGAAGACTACAACGTCTCGCCGGACGGAAAGCAGGTGATCTTCATCGCGGCGGAGAAGAAGAGCGAAGCGGCGTTATGGATCGCGCCGCTCGATTCGAGCTCGCCGCCACGGCGCCTGGTGAATCAGTTCTGCACGCGCGCCCTGTTCGCACCGGACGGCCAAATCTACTTTGTTGGCGGAGAGCCGGAGGCCATGTATCTTCAGAAGATCCGGGCGGACGGCAGCGGCCTTCAAAGGATCGTTTCCGAACCGGCGATCTTCCTCTACGATATTTCGCCGGATGGGAAATGGCTGTCAGCCTGGGTCGGTGCGGACATCCGGGTTTATCCTTCCGGGGGTGGCGTTCCCATGCCGGTCTGCACGGGTTGCGGCTCGGCGGGGGCCGAGAACCGCGGGCTGACGCCTTCGATGCCGGGCTGGTCGCGCGACGGCAAAGAGTTGTACCTCTACTCGGAAAACCTCCACCGGACCTTCGTCGTGCCGCTCCCGCCGGGCCGGCCGCTGCCCGCCATTCCTGCCTCGGGACTTCGGTGGAGCAACGCCGCTCCGGCCATCGCCGGGGTCCGAACCATCCCTCGCGAGGGGGCCTTCATGAGCGGGAATCCGGGAGTCTACGCATACCTGGAGGTGACGACGCATCGCAACATCTACCGGATTCCCGTCCCTTAGCGGCGAACGCGAACCGGTTCGCATCTGCGGCGCTACACCTACGAATACCTGGGAGGCTCAGCGAACCGGCTCGGCGCCGCTAGCAGCCGCCTGCACCTGCTCCATGAGCCGCAGCGTGTTGCCGCCCAGGATCTTGCGGATGTCGGCTTCGGCGTAACCCCGCTCGCGCAGGGCCTTCGCGATTTGCGGGAGGTGCGAGGCGTCCTCCATGCCGTAGGGCATGTTGGCGCCGTCGAAATCGGAGCCCAGGCCGACGTGGCCGGCGCCCACCAGCTTGACCGCATGGTCGATGTGGTCGATGATGCGCGTCCACTCGACGCGCGGGAGTTTGCCCTCCGCTACCAGCGCGCGGGTGAGCTTCTCCATCTCGACCAACTGGCAGCCTTCGTCGTGCCCGCAGCGCTTCTCGCTCTCGGCTTCGATGCCCTTCTCGAGGCCCGGGCTGGCCTTCTCGGCATCGCGATATTCCTGGCTCAGGAATCCCGTGTTGAAGTTGATCTGAATGACGCCGCCTTTGGCCGCCAGGGCGCGAATCATGTCGTCGGTCATATTGCGCGGCGAGTCGCACAGGGCGCGGCAGGAGGAATGCGAGGCGATCGGCGGCGCCGTCGCGATGGCCAGCACGTCGTAGAAGGTCTTGTCGGAGACGTGCGAGATATCGACCATCATTCCCAGGCGGTTCATCTCGCGGACCACCTGCTTGCCGAAGTCGGTGAGGCCGTTGTGGGCGGGCTTGTCGGTGGAAGAATCGGCCCACTCGTCGTTGACGCTGTGGGTGAGCGTCATGTAGCGCACGCCCAGAGCGTAGAAGCTGCGCAGGACGGCGAGGTCGCTGGCGATCATGTGGCCGCCCTCGACGCCCATCAGCACGGCGATCTTCCCGGCGGCGTGCGCCTGGCGGACTTCTTCCGCCGTAGTGGCGAGGGTGAGATCGCGCGGGTGGAGGCGGACCTGCTCGCGCACCGCGTCGATCTGAACCAGCGCGTCATTCACGGCGCGCGGGCCGGTGACGGTGCCCGGCATCCAGATGGAGAAAAAGATCGCGCCCAGGCCGCCTTCGCGCATCCGGGGATGTCGATCGAGCCGGCGGCGTGGCGCGCGGCGAGATCGAAGTGGCCGGAGAGCAGGTTCTGCGTGGTGTCGTCGTGCGTGTCGACGATGAGGAAGTCCGGCGCCTGAGCGAATCCGGCCAGGCAAAACAGCGCGAGCAGAATGGTGTGTCTCACTTCTTCAAGACCTTCTGTACCGCTTTAGCGAGTTCGCGGAACTCTTCGTGGGCGGGGGAATTGGGCGCGTACTCGGCCACGGTCAGGCCGGTCGCCACCGCCTCGGCCACCACCACCCTTTGACCGATGGCGGGCAGCACTTTCTTCCCCATGTTCTTGAGCGAAGACGCCAGCCCTCGCCCGAGGTTGGTGGTGGCCAGCACCTTCGAAGGGACGAAGCGGATGCGCGGCTTCTTGGAGCGCCGTTCCGCGCGCGCCTTCAGGGATAGCGTGAGCGTCTCCTTGAGCGCGAACAGATCGAGCGGCGACGGGCCGCACGGCAGCAGCATGAGATCGGCCGCCAGCGCCGCCTGGTAGGCCGTTTCGGGCGTGCCGGGCGGTGTGTCGATCAGGACGATGTCGGCGTCCTTTTCGGCGTTGCGCGCCCGCGCCCGCAGTGCGTCGCCTTGCCGAGACCTTCTGGACCGAGCGCGCCAGCATTCCGTCGCCCTGCTGGGCCCACGCGACCAGGCTGTGTTGGGGATCGGCGTCGAGCACCGCCACTGTCTGGCCCATGGCCGCAAACTCAGCCGCCAGATTCCCGACAATGGTGGACTTGCCAATCCCGCCCTTTCGCCCCGCGACGGCGACGATGGCCATATGGACATTAATCTAACATGGGACTGTGAACTCCGTGATTCGGCCGAGCGCTAACCCAATGGCTGCCGAGGGGCCAGACCGTGGCGCAGACTCCCAGTCTGCCGCGTCGAGACTCTTCTCGACGCCAGAAAAGCGCCTCGACACGATTGTCGAGGCGGCAGGCAAGAGTGCCTGCGCCACAAATGCCGGACCCCCAGCGCGCCTCGCGCTGCTGGCGGCGTTGATCGCATTGGCGGCAACGGCTGTTGCGGCCGAACCGGTCCCACTGGTCGTGTTTCTCGGTTCGGGACAGGAGGCGTTCGGCCACGCGGCCGCGGCCCGAGGATGGGAATTCGCGGCGATTCCGGAAGCGCTGCCCGGCGATGCGGCGGTGCGGCAGATCGAGGCCGCGGTGGAGCAAGCGGCGAAACGGCGCCCCATCGACACCACGCGCACCTACCTCGTCGGGCGCGGCACGGAAGGAGCGACCGTCTTCTACGCCGTCTCGCGCAGGCCGGACTTGTGGGCCGCCGCTCTCGCCGCGGGAGGGAACCCGACCCTCGCCATCGAGACCAATCGGCTGTTCGGCGCCAACGCCGAGATGGTGCCGATCCTCTGGGCTATCCAAGCCGGAGACCAGCCGAAGGCGGAGCCCAGCCGCGCCAAATTGGCCGCCAAGGGCTTCAACATCGAGATCACCGCCAAGCAGATGAATATTCCGGAAGCGCTCGACTGGCTGGCGGCGCACAAGAGCGATCCCTATCCGGCGAAGGTCGATTGCGAGACCGGCGCGCCGGCATTCGCGCGCTGCTACTGGCTGCAGATCGCCAGGTTCGACCCGTCCGCGCGTAACGACGTCCTGCCTTTGTCTCGCGTGGCTCCAGGCCTTGGTGCGTACCTGGCCCTGGGCGGTTTCGCATACAGCCTGGACGATCCCGGTCCCGGGATTCTGCTGAACTGGCTGACGCCGAACTATCCTGGTCCGCTGAAGCTCAACGACCGGATCGTTTCGATAGGCGGAACCCAGATCAAAGACGCGCGCGGCTTCGTGGACTTCATGGACGGGCAAACCCAGGAGCGGGCCCTGGGCGTGGTCGTGTTGCGCGGCAAGGAGCGGCTGCGCATGGAGAGCCGCATCGCGCTGGCGAAGCGCGAGGAGAACGTCACGGCGCGGGTGCGGGGGGAGTTTCTGATGGAGGGCCATCAGATGCTGCTGATCACGCGCGGAGTGGCCGCGGTACGCCTCGATCTGCCGTCCTACTGGACGCCCTGCACGATCAACTGGAATGGACTCGAGGCCGGGAGCGCGGACAGCGCCGGCTGCTGGACCGTCACGCACGGCGGCATGGCGCAGAAATGCCAGTGACGCAGACCTCATCCGGCGAAGGAAATCAAGAGCGGGACGCTGCAGAGCATTCTGAAAGATCTCCAGTTGGAGATGTGAGGATCGAGATGGAGCACTATCTGGCACTGTTTGAACCCGACACTCAGGCCGGGGGCTATGTCGTGACTTTCCCGGATTTCGGCTACGGAGCCACGCAGGGTGAAACCGGCGGCGAAGCCATGACGATGGCCCGAGATCTGCTGATGCTGACGATCGGCGACTTTATCCGGGAATCCCGGCCGCTGCCCGCGCCGAAACGGCACCGTGGGGCGAAGTTCCGTCCCGTTTCACTCTCAGCTCTGCAGTCCGCGAAGGTCGATCTCTACAACGGGTTTCTGAAGTCGGGCCTGACGAAGGCGGAGTTCGCGCGCCGCATCGGGATACCCAAGACCCACATTGAACGCCTGTTCTCTCTGCGGCATCGCTCTCGTTTGGATCAGATTGAATCTGCGTTCGCCGCGCTAGGCAAGCAGCTGCGGGTCGAGGTCCGTGACGCGGCGTAAGCGTTCTGCAAATCGAGAAAAATTTCCTGTTTAGGGCGCCTCACCCCCTAAATAAGGTGCCGGGAACCCCTGATTTGAGGGTTAACAAGGTCCCAACATCTGATATACTCAGATTTGACCGGTACGCACCCCAGGCAGACCCGACCTCACCGAGCTATACGGAATTCTTTCTTGATTGCCGAATCCGCTGGGCGGAGGCTTCGCTGTGGCCGGTAAAGCGCTCCCCGAGCCGACGCTGCACCGGCTACCCGTCTATTTGCAGCATCTTAAGAGCCTGAGCCTGCGCGGGATCGTGGTGGTTTCCTGCAGCACGCTGAGCGGCGACCTGGGCCTCGATTCCTCCCAAATCAGGAAAGACCTCGAAGTGACCGGCATCGTCGGCAAGCCCAAGGTCGGCTTCCCGGTTCCGGCGCTGATCGGCGCGATTGAACATTTTCTGGGATGGGACAAGGTGAAGAACGCCGTGCTGGCGGGCGCGGAAGGGCTGGGGCCGGCGCTGTTGGGCCTCAAGGAGTTCAACCGCTACGGGCTGCGCATTGTGGGCGTTTTTGACGCCGATGAACGGCTCATTGGCGCCGATTTGCACGGTTTTGAGGTGCGGCCGCTGGGCTTCCTGCCCGGCATCGCCCGCGCGGCCAACGCTCGTGTGGGCATAATCACCCTGCCGGCTCCTCTGGCGCAAGGCGCGGCCGATCTCATGGTAAGCGCGGGAGTGGGGGCCATCTGGAATCTGGCTCCGATCCCGGTGCGCGTCCCCGAGGGAGTGTTCGTCGAAAACCGGGACTTCTACTTTCCGCTGGCGGCGCTTTCGTGCCGTTTGGAGCGGCAGGAGGCGGGAGCACAATGACGGTTGCCGCGGCCGATCCCATGCGCGTCGCCGATTGCTACCAGTGCGGAAAGTGCACCGCCGGCTGCCCGGTGGCCTCGCGCATGGACCGCATGCCGAACCAGATCGTGCGGATGGTCCAGATGGGCGACATGGAAGGCGCGCTCGCTTCGGCCGCCATGTGGGAATGCGTGTCCTGCCAGACCTGCACCACGCGCTGCCCGAAGTCGGTGGATTGCGCCGGAGTGATGGACATGCTGCGTGCCCGTTCGGCCGAGCGGCCGTCGCCGGAGCAGGCGCGGCACCACACCATCCTGTTCCAGCACGCGTTCCTCAAGAACATTCGCCGCCACGGGCGTTTGAACGAACTAGAACTCGTGGGCACGTTCAAAGCGGCGGTGTTCGCCAAGGATCTCGCGGTTCCGTTTTTGTTCAAGGACGCCCTGCTCGCCCCGCGCATGCTCCAGCGCGGCAAACTCAAGCTGGCCGGAGGCAGCGTGCAGGACCGCGAGCTGGTGGGGCGCATATTTGACCGCTGCCTGCGAGGGACGGCCGCCGAGCCCACCGAACCGCGCGCGCCCGGCAGGCCACTCCCTGACGGTCGTGGTTCGGTGGATTCGGCCGGACGGGGGGCCGCGTAATGGAACTCGGCTACTATCCCGGCTGTGCGTTGCACGGCTCGTCGAACGACTACGAGCGATTCGGTGCGGGCCTGCCTGGCCGCGCTGGGCGTCGAGCTCCGCGAACTGGACGACTGGATCTGCTGCGGCGCGACGGCCGCCCATTCGCTCAATCACAAGCTGGCGGTGGCCCTGCCGGCCCGCAACCTGGCCATCGCCGAGCGCGACGGGTTCGCCGAGCTGCTGGCCCCCTGCCCGATGTGCTCGATGGAACTGATGAAGGCCGCGCGGCGCCATGGCGCGCCGACGCCGACGCTGCGCCAGCGAGATGTCCGAGATCGTCGAACTCGACGTTCGACGGCCGACACGCAGGTGCTGAACCTGATTCAGGTCTTCCAGAAGGTCGGCCTGGAGCAGATCAAGGCAGCAGTGAAGTCGGCCGCTCGACGGATTTCAAGCCGGCCTGCTACTACGGCTGCCTGCTGACCCGGCCGCCGGAGACGCTGCGCTTCGACGATTGCGAGCAGCCCAGTCTCGATGGAAGCCGTCCTCGCGGCGCTGGGCGCGCGAGCCGGTCGAGTGGAACTACAAGACCGAGTGCTGCGGCGCCGGCATGACCATGGCCGACGAAGACACGGTGCTGGAGCTTTCGCACAAGATTCTCGGCAACGCCGCCGCGCACGGGGCCAACTGCCTCGTGGTCGCCTGCCCATGTGCCACGTGAATCTCGACATGAAGCAGGCCGACATCGAACGCCGCTACGGCTGCCGCCACGACCTGCCGGTGTATTACCTTTCCGACCTGGTCGGGCTGGCCTTGGGACTGGACGAACACGACGCTGGGCATCGACCGGCATTTTGTGATGAAACGGTAGGCTGACGCAATGGCACGAATCGGCGTCTTTATCTGCTGGTGCGGCGAGAACATCGCCCGCACCGTCGACGTGGAGCAAGTCGCCGCGGCCGGTCGCCGAGCTGCCCGGCGTGCGCTGCTCGCTCGCACTACAAATACATGTGCTCCGATCCGGGCCAGTCGCTGATCCGCGAGAAGATCGCCGAGCGAGCGGCTCGACGGCGTGGTCGTGGCCTCCTGCTCGCCGCACATGCACCTGCGGACCTTCCGCAAGGCGGCCGCCGCGGCGGGGCTGAATCCCTACCTGCGTCGAAATGGCCAACATCCGCGAGCATTGCTCCTGGGTGCATCACGACCGCGCGCAGGCCACGGCGAAGGCCATCGAGCTGATCCGCATGTCGGTGGCCAAGGTGCGCTACGACCACGCCCTCGCAGCCGATCGCGATCCCGGTCACGCGGCGGGCGCTGGTCGATCGGCGGCGGCGTGGCCGGCATCCAGGCGGCGCTCGACATCGCCGACGCCGGCTACCAAGTCGTGCTGGTCGAGCGCGAGCCTTCGATCGGCGGCAAGATGGCCGGCCTCTCCGAGACCTTTCCCACGCTCGATTGCTCGCAGTGCATCCTCACGCCGCGCATGGTCGACGTCGGGCAGCATCCGCAACATCAAGCTCCACACCTACTCGCGAGGTCGAAGCGGTCGAGGGCTACGTCGGCAACTTCAAGGTCACGATCCGCAAGAAGGCCCGCTACGTCGACATGGCGAAATGCACCGGCTGCGGCGCAGTGCTGGAACGTCGTGCCCCTCGAAGAAGAACCCGAGCGAGTTCGACTACGGCATGGGCAACCGCACGGCGATCTACGTGCCGTTCCCGCAGGCCGTGCCCGCCCGGCCGGTGATCGACCGCGAACGCCTGCCTGCAATTCACGCAAGGGCAAGTGCGGCCTGTGCGCGAAGAAGTGCCAGGCCGGCAGCCGATCCGCTTCGACGACGAGGACCGAGTTGGTCACCGAAGAGGTCGGCGCGGTCGTCGTGGCCACCGGCTTCAAGCTCTACAGCATCGGCAAGGAGCAGGACGACGGCGCAGACTCACCGGCTACGGCGAATACGGCTACGGCAAGTACACCGACGTGATCGACTCGCTGCAGTTCGAGCGGCTGGTTTCGGCCTCCGGGCCGACCGGCGGCGAGATTCGGCGGCCGTCCGACGGCACAGATGCCGAAGACGGTCGTGTTCATCAGTTGCGTCGGCTCGCGCGACAACGCCAAGGGCATCTCCTACTGCTCGAAGATCTGCTGCATGTACACCGCCAAGCACACGATGCTCTACAAGCACAAGGTGCACGACGGGCAGGCCCACGTCTTCTACATGGACATCCGCGCGGGCGGCAAGAACTACGACGAGTTCGTCCGCCGGGCCATCGAGCAGGACGGGGCGCAGTACCACCGCGGCCGCGTGTCGAAAATCACCGAGGAAAACGGCAAGCTGATCGTGCGCGGCGTCGATACGCTGGCCGGCGAGCCGCTGACGATCGAGGCCGACCTGGTCGTGCTGGCCGCGGCCATGCGGCCGGCCGACGGCGTCGAGGAACTGGCCCAGAAGCTCAACGTCGGCTACGACGAGTACGGCTTCCTTCTCCGAATCGCATCCCAAGCTGCGGCCGGTCGAGACCAACGCGGCCGGCGTGTTCGTCTGCGGCGCGTGCCAGGGCCCGAAGGACATTCCCGAGTCGGTGGCCCAGGCCTCGGCGGCGGCCGGCAAGGTGCTGATCATGTTCAGCCACGAGCAGCTCACGCGCGAGCCGGAAATCGCGCGCATCAACGAGACAGAACTGCGCGGCCTGCTTCGCCTGCGTGCGCACCTGCCCGTATCACGCGATCGAGCAGGCCGAAATCCGCGACCGCACAGGGCAATCTCGTCAAGCGCACCGCCCGGGTCAATCCGGGGCTGTGCATGGGCTGCGGCACCTGCGTGGCCGTCTGCCCCTCGAAGAGCGCCGACCTCGAAGGCTTCACCGAGCAGCAGATCTACGCGATGGTGGAGAGCCTGGTATGAGCGAACCGAACGGTTTCGAACCGAAGATCATCGCCTACGTGTGCAACTGGTGTACGTACCTGGGCGCGGACCTGGCCGGCACCAACCGCCTGGAGTATCCGGCCAACGTGCGCATCATCCGCCTGCCTTGCACCGGGCGCATCGACTTCAACCTGATCGTCAAGGCATTCGAGATCGGGGCCGACGCGGTGCTGGTCTCCGGCTGCCATCCGGGCGACTGCCACTACACGGCGGGCAACTACCACGCCCGGCGGCGCTGGATGCTGTTCCGCAGCCTGCTCGAAACGCTGGGCATCGACACCGAGCGCATCCACTTCACCTGGATCTCCGCCGCCGAAGGAAAGAAGTGGCAGCAGGTGATCGGCGAGATCACGGAGAAAGCCCGCGCACTGGGTCCGTACGCGGCGTATCAGGACCTCGTGGCGCAGGCATCGTGCCTGCCGCGCGAGACTCGTCTCGGCGCCTGGGCGGAGGCGCGCGATGACTCGACGCCGGCGGAGATCGTCATCCAGCCTGAGAGGCTGCGCCACACGGAGGCCGCGAGATGACGGAGCGCTTGCGTGAAACCGCCCGCCGCCTGCTCGCCGAGGGTACGGTGCAGGTCGTGATCGGCTACGGGGCAGCCGGCCGTCCGGTGCTCATCACGCGGCCGGAAGACGTCGATCAACTCGTGTGGAACGACCGCTGCCTCGCCAACCTGACCGTCTATCTCACGCGCAAGGAAGTGAAGGCGCTGGGCAAGGCGGCGATCGTGGTGAAAGGCTGCGACGAGCGGGCGCTGGTGGTGCTGGAGAAGGAATCGCAGATCGACCGCGCCGCACTCGACGTGATCGGCCTGGCCTGCGACGGCGTGGGCGCTGCCGAAGTGCGCACGCTGCGAGGTACACACGCCGCGTTTCGCGGACGAGGTGATTGGAACGCAGGCAGAACCGCCTGCGCCACGCCGCGGGGCCGAACGGCCTGGACCGCCTGATGGCGAAATCGCCCGCCGAGCGGTGGGCTTTCTGGAAGGCCGAGTTCGCGCGCTGCGTGAAGTGCTACGCCTGCCGGCAGGTCTGCCCGATGTGCTACTGCGAGCGCTGCATCGTCGACAAGAATCGGCCGGTGGTGATCGACACCTCGGCCACGCTGAAGGGAAATTTCGCCTGGCACATCACCCGCGCGTTTCATCTGGCGGGCCGCTGCGTGGGCTGCGAGAATGCACGCGCGCCTGCCCGGCGGGCATCGACCTGCGGCTGCTGAACCTGTCGCTGGCCAAGGCGGCCGAAGACCACTTCGGCTTTCGCCCCGGCATGGACCCGCAGGCCGAGCCGGTCATCGGCGCTTGGTCGCCGGCCGATAAGGAGGACTTCATCCGATGAGCACGGTCCTCTCGGTTGCGGGATTGGGCGAGCTGGTCGCGGGCTGGATCGGCCAGGGGAAGATTGTCGCCGCACCCGTCCAGGTGGGCGACCGGCTGATGTACCAGGCGCTGGCGACAGCCGGGCAGGCGGTCTTCGACGCCGACGGCGGCCCGCCAACTCGATCAAGGAATTCGTCTTCCCGCGCCACGAGCCGATCTTCGGCTATCGTCTCGAGGGCAAGGAAATCGAGCTCGACGAGGTGGTCGCCGGAGGAGCGCGAGCAGATCGTGATCGGCGCCAGGCCGTGCGACGCGGCCGCGCTGCCGATCCTGGACCACGTGTTCAACTGGGATTCCGAGGACGACTTCTACACGGCGCGCCGGGAGCGGACCACGGTCGTCACGCTGGCCTGCGCGGCGCACGACGAGGCTTGCTTCTGCACGTCGGTCGGGCTCGGGCCCGGCGGACGAACGCGGGCTCCGACGCGATGCTCGTCGACATGGGCGACGGGCAGTTCGAAGTGCGGGCCATGACGGAGAAGGGGCGGCGCTGTTTGGCGGGACGCCACGGACCGTCGGCTGAAGCCGACGGCGGCACGCTGAAGCGTGCCGCCGCAGAAATTCGATCTCGCCGCGCGTGGCGCGTTACCTCGACGGCCAACTTCGAAAGCCCGCTGTGGAAAGAGCTGACGCTCACCTGCCTGGGCTGCGGCGCGTGCGCGTACACGTGCCCCACCTGCCACTGCTTCGACATCGTCGACGAAGGCAATGCGGCGGGCGGCGCGCGCGTGCAAGAACTGGGACGCCTGCCAGTTCCCGTTGTTCACGCTGCACGCCTCCGGGCACAATCCGCGTTCCGCGCAGCCGCAGCGGCAGCGGCAGCGGATCTTTCACAAGTTCCAGATCTATCCGCGAGAAGTTCGGCGACGTGCTCTGCACCGGCTGCGGCAACTGCGCACGAAACTGCCCGGTCGGCCTGGGCGTGCTGAAGGTGCTCGAAGCGATCGACGGCGAGCAGAGACGACTAGATGAAAAAGAACATCTACCAGCCTGACCTGATGGAAGTCGTCGAGGTCCGGCAGCAGACGCCGGACGTGAAGTCGGTGCGCATGCGCTTCCGCGACGGCGAGCGGGCCCGCGACTTCTCGTTCCGCGTGGGCCAGTTCGGCATCTTCTCGGTCTTCGGCTCGGGCGAGTCGACGTTCAACATCTGCTCCAGCTCGAACTGGAAGGACTTCATCGAGTTCTGCTTCCGCCGCACGGGCCGGGTGACCGAGGCCCTGTGGAAGATCGAAGAAGGCGACACCATCGGGTTCCGCGGACCTTACGGCAACGGCTATCCGATGGAGGCGTGGGAAGGGCGAACCTGATCTTCATCGGCGGCGGAATCGCCATGCCGCCCATCCGCTGCGCGATCTGGTATGCGCTGGAGAACCGCGAGAAGTACGGCGACATCACGATCGTCTACGGCGCCCGCACCGTCGCGCGACCTGATGTTTGCCGACGAGTTGGACGAGTGGGCCGAGTGCGAGGGCGTGCGCGTGATCCGCTGCGTCGATCCGGGCGGAGAGACGCCCGACTGGAAGGGCGAGATCGGCTTCGTCCCGACCGTTCTCGAACGCGCGCAGATTCCGGCGGAAAACGCGGTCGCCCTGGTGATCGGGCCGCCGATCATGATCAAGTACACGCTGCCGGTGCTCGACCAGCATGGGACTTACGGAAGAGGACATCTACACCAGCCTGGAGAACCGCATGAAGTGCGGCGTGGGCAAGTGCGGCCGCTGCAATTCCGGCCCGGTCTACGTCTGCAAGGACGGCCCCGTATTTACGATGAAGCAGTTAAAGTCCATTCCGAATGACTTTTGATACCGTCAGGAAGCGGTCCGCTCGCTCACGCGCGCGGTTCGGTGCAGATGAAAGAATTCGAGCCACGGATGAACGCGGATGAACACAGATCGGAAACAAGATTCTTATCCGTGTTCATCCGCGTTCATCCGTGGCTAATGATCTTGTTTTCTTGTTGACAGAAAGGTAATCCACCGCTCTTATGTTTACCACTAACCCGCGGCCTCCCTCTCCCGACAAAAGATGGAAGATCGTGGAGGCAACCATGCGGCGCAACGGCTACCAGGGCCATGCGCTGATCGAGGCCCTGCACAGCGTGCAGGAAGCATTCGGGTTTCTCGAGCCCGAGGGTTTGCGCTTCGTGGCGCAGTCCCTGCGCGTGCCGCTCAGCCAGGTCTATGGCGCGGCTACGTTCTACCACTTCTTTACGATGAAGCCGCCGGGGCGGCATACCTGCGTGGTGTGCACCGGGACGGCGTGTTACATCAACGGCGCGCCGGCGTTGCTGGCGGGCATGGAAGCGAAATACGGCATCAAGCCGGGCGAAACGACGCCGGACGGCGAGCTCTCGCTGCTGACGGCGCGCTGCGTAGGCTCCTGCAGCATCGCGCCGGTGGCGGTGCTTGAGAAGGACGTGGTCGGGAAGCTGACCGCGGCCGAGATGGTGGCGAGAGTCGGAAAGTGGGTGGGCCAATGACCTCCGAAGAACTCCAGGAAATCGCAACTACGGAGAAAGAGAAGCAGGCGCAGCACCCGCACCACATCTGCGTGTGCACGGCGGCGGGCTGCTTGTCGGCCGGTAGCGGCGAGGTGAAGAAGGCGCTCGAGAAGGAAGTGCTCGAATCGGGCATGAAGGACGAGTGCCACGTGAAGGGCGTGGGCTGCATGGGCCTGTGCTCGGCGGGACCGCTGATCACGGTGGATAACACGATGTACCGGGACGTCAAGCCCGACGACTCCACCGATATCGTTCGCAGCCTCGAAGACGGCAAGCCGGTCAAGCGGCTGCAGTGCGACACCAGCGCGCCGTTCTTCACGCGCCAGACCAAGGTGGTGCTCGAGAATTCGGGCGTCATCGATCCCGAGCGCATCGAGGATTACATCGCCGCGGGCGGTTACTCGGCGCTGCTCTCGGTGGTTACCGAAAAGCGGCCCGGAGAGGTGCTCGAGCAGGTGATCAAGAGCGGCTTGCGCGGCCGCGGCGGCGCGGGCTACCCAACCGGCCTGAAGTGGAGCACGGTGGCCAAGGCCCAGGGCACCGGGCAGAAGTACGTCATCTGCAACGCGGACGAAGGCGATCCGGGCGCGTTCATGGACCGCGCGGTGCTCGAAAGCGATCCGCACCGGGTGCTCGAAGGCATGGCCATCGCGGCCTACGCGGTGGGCGCCAACCGCGGCTACATCTACGTGCGGGCCGAGTATCCGCTAGCGGTCAAGCATCTGCGCACGGCGATCCGCCAGGCCGAGCGGCTGGAACTGCTGGGCAACGACGTGGCCGGGACGCATTTCACGTTCAAGGTGGAGGTGCGCCTGGGCGCCGGGGCGTTCGTGTGCGGCGAGGAGACGGCGCTGATCAATTCGGTCGAAGGCAAGCGCGGCACGCCGCGGCCTCGGCCGCCGTATCCGGCTCAGGAAGGGCTGTGGGGCCATCCCACGCTAATCAACAACGTCGAGACCTTCGCCAACATCGCGCCCATCCTGCGCAATGGGGGCGAGTGGTTCGCCAAGATCGGGACGGCCAAGAGCAAGGGGACCAAGGTGTTCGCGCTAGCCGGGCGCATCAACAACACCGGGCTGATCGAGGTGCCCATGGGCATCCCGCTACGCGAGATCATTTTCGAGATCGGCGGCGGCATCCCCGGCGGCCGGGGATTCAAAGCGGTCCAGACGGGCGGGCCTTCGGGCGGCTGCATTCCGGCCGGCCACCTGGACCTGCCGGTCGATTACGAATCGCTGGCCAAGGTGGGCTCCATCATGGGTTCGGGCGGCATGATCGTGACCGATGAAGGCTCGTGCATGGTGGACGTGGCGAAGTTCTTCATCGAATTCTGCAAGTCGGAGTCGTGCGGGAAGTGCGTGCCGTGCCGGGTAGGCACCACGCACCTGTACCACCTGCTGGAGCGGATCTGCGCGGGCGATTCGGAAGAGCGCGACCTGGCCACGCTCGAGGAGCTGTGCGATGTGGTGCGCAACACCAGCCTGTGCGGACTGGGCCAATCGGCGCCCAACCCGATCATGAGCACGCTGCATTACTTCCGGGATGAGTACCAGGCCCACGTGATCGAGAAGCGGTGTCCGGCCGGGGTCTGCCACATGACGGACGGTGAGGTGAAGGCATGAGCACGGCAATCAAGACATTCGTCATCGACGGCCGCGACGTGAGCGCCACGGCGGACCAGACCATTCTCGAAGTGGCGCGCGAGCACGGGGTTTTCATCCCCTCGCTGTGCCACCTGCAGGGACTGCACGCGGTGGGCGCCTGCCGGCTGTGCGTGGTGGAGGTGAAGGGAGCCAAGAAGCTGTTCCCGGCCTGCACCACGGTAATCGACGAGGGCATGGAGGTGACCACCGATTCCGAGCGCCTCCAGAAATACCGGCGCACCATCCTGGAGCTGCTGTTCAGCGAGCGCAACCACATCTGCTCGGTGTGCGTGAGCAACGGCAACTGCGAGCTGCAAAGCCTGGCGCAGAAGCTCGACATGACGCACATTCACTTCCCCTACCTCTATCCCAAGCTGGCTGTCGACGCCTCGCACGAGCGGTTCGTGATCGATCACAACCGCTGCATCCTGTGCAGCCGCTGCGTGCGCGTGTGCGACGAGATCGAGGGCGCGCACACCTGGGACATGATGGGCCGCGGCATCGACTGCCGCGTGATTACGGATCTGAACGAGCCCTGGGGGAAGTCGGACACTTGTACCTCGTGCGGGAAGTGCGTCCACGTGTGCCCCACCGGGGCGCTGTCGGAGAAAGGAAAGTCGGTGGCGGAGATGTCGAAACGGCGGCAGTTCCTGCCGTACCTGACCATGATGCGGGGGCGCGAACGATGACAGAGAAACACGAGGCGGGTCTAGAGACCCGCCGCAGGCGTGGACGCCTGCCCCACAAAGCACGAAACAGGGGGCGCGAACGATGAGGACGAGAAACAGCGTAACGCCGTGGTGCGGACTCTTAGTCCGCGGCGTCGAGACTCGTCTTGACGCGACGGGTGGCCTCGACACGAGTGTCGAGGCGGCAGGCAGGAGTGCCTGCGCCACAGCACTTGGGGGGCGCGAACGATGAGTAAGAAACTGACTCTGGCGACGGTCTGGCTCGACGGCTGCTCGGGCTGCCACATGTCGTTCCTCGACATCGACGAACGCATCCTCGAACTGGCGGACAAGGTGGACCTGGTATACAGCCCGCTGGTGGACGCCAAGGACTTCCCCGACGAGGTGGATATCACGCTGGTCGAAGGCGCGGTGGCGAGCGCGGAGGACCGCGAGAAGATCAAGAAGATCCGGGCGCACAGCAAGACGCTGGTCTCGCTCGGCGATTGCGCCGTGACGGCCAACGTCCCCTCCATGCGCAACGCGTTCCGGCTGGATGCGGTCTACGGCCGCGCCTACCGGGAGAACGCCACCATCAACCAGCAGATACCGGCCGAGGTGATTCCCAAGCTGCTGGCGAAGGTGCGGCCGGTGCATGAAGTCGTCGATGTGGACGTTTTTGTGCAAGGCTGCCCGCCCTCGGCGGACGCCATCTTTTTCGTGCTGACCGAACTGCTCGCCGGGCGCAAGCCCGAGATGAGCGCGGTCACGAGGTTCGGAGCGTAGCCATGGCGCAACAGACTATCAGAATCGAAAACGTCAGCCGGATCGAGGGCCACGCCAAGATCACGCTGTTCCTCGGCGAGAACGGCCGCGTCGAAGACGCTCAGTTCCACGTCACGCAGTTCCGCGGCTTCGAAAAGCTGTGCGAAGGCCGGCCTTTCTCGGAGATGCCGTCGCTCATGGCGCGCATCTGCGGGATCTGCCCGGTGAGCCACCTGATCGCGTCGGCGAAGGCCTGCGACGGCATCCTGGCGACGCGCATTCCGCCCGCGGCGGCCAACCTGCGGCGCGTTTTGAACCTGGCGCAGCTCATCCAGTCGCACGCGCTGAGCTTCTTCCATCTATCCTCTCCCGACCTGCTGCTGGGCATGGACGCGGACCCGGCCACGCGCAACATCTTCGGCCTGGCGGCGGCGCATCCCACGCTGGCGCGCGACGGCATCATGCTGCGCAAGTTCGGCCAGCAGATCATCGAGTGGATGGCGGGCAAGCGGATTCATCCGGCCTGGGTGGTGCCCGGCGGAGTGAACGATCCGCTCACGGTCGAGCACCGCGACCAGATTCTGGCCGGGATTCCCGAGGCCATGGTCATTGCCCGGCGGACGCTCGACTGGTTCAAGGCGTCGATGGACGGCTTCCGCGAAGAGATCCGCAGCTTCGGCAATTTCCCCACGCTGTTTATGGGGATGGTGGACAAGGACGGCGGGTTGGAGCACTACGACGGCACGTTGCGCATGCTGGATGCCTCCGGACACATCGTCGCGGACCATCTGAGCCCGGCCAACTACGCCGACTTCATCGGCGAGGCGGTGGAGCCGTTCTCGTACCTGAAGTCGCCCTACTACAAGCCGATGGGATACCCGGACGGTATCTACCGTGTGGGCCCGCTGGCGCGGCTGAACCTGGCGGACCGCTGCGGCACGCCGATCGCGGACCAGGAGCAGGCCGAGTTTCGCGACCTGGAGCGCGGCGCGATTCTCAGCTCTTTCTATTACCACTACGCGCGGCTGATCGAGATCGTGCACGGGATCGAGCGCATCGAGCGGCTGCTGAACGATCCCGAGATCCTCAGCAAGCACGTGCGCGCCTTCGCGGGACCGAACAACCGAGAGGGCATCGGGGCGGCCGAGGCGCCGCGCGGCACTCTCATCCACCACTACAAGGTGGATGACGAGGGCCTGGTCACATGGGCCAACCTGATCATCGCGACGGGCCACAACAACCTGGCGATGAATCGCGGCGTGTTGCAGGTGGCCAAGCGATTCGTGGACGGGAACAACCTGCAGGAGGGGATGCTGAACCGCGTCGAGGCGGTGATCCGGGCGTTCGACCCCTGCCTGAGCTGCTCGACGCATGCGGTGGGCCAGATGCAGATGGAGATCGAGCTGCGGTCACTTGAAGGCAAGGTGGTTGACCGGCTGGTGCGCGGGTAATTCGGAAGGTGGGGCAGGCGGTTCCGCCTGCCCTCAAGTCAGCCAACGTCAGTCTCCGCCGCGCTGTCTTCCAGGTTGGCGGCCGCGAATGCGAGAGCCTGCCGCACATCGTCCGGCTCCAGCTCGGGATAGTTTCGAAACAGGTCATCCCGATTCGGATACAGGGCGACGGCCTCGACGACTCTGCGCACGGTCAACCGCATCCCGCGGATGCACGGCTGCCCGTTGATCTGAACGGGATTCCACGTGATTCGGTCCAATCGCCGCATCAACGCCAATTCTCACATATCCGATGCATATTCCGAGGGTCGTGTTGAGGCGGTCCGAATATTCCGGCTATCTTCTGGCGCGCTTCGACAGGTTCGCTTAATGCCAGCGGCGTTGCGGCCGATCAGAGACATATGAGTGCTCCAGCCCCGCCCAAGCTGATTACCTGGAGCGACCGCTATAGCGTCGGCATCTCCCGCATCGACGAGCAGCACCAGCGGCTGGTGGAGCTTATCAACGACCTGCACGCGGCTATGCTGGCCGACGACGGGCGTTCCGCCCTGCCGAAGGTCCTGGATGGTCTGGCGGGCTACGCAGTCTCGCACTTCGCCACCGAAGAAACGCTCATGAAGAAGTTCGGCTATCCCGGCTACGAGCAGCACAAGGCCGAACACGACAGGCTGACCGCGCAAGTAAAGCTCCTGCTCCAGAAGGGACTGGGCGATCCGGCTGCGCTCACCGTGGAGGTGATGGCGTTTCTGCAGCGCTGGCTGGTCGGCCACATTGTCAACGTGGATAAGAAATACTCGGCGCACCTCAACGCGGCGGGCGTGAGGTGGGCCTGCTGTCGTCGCACCCTAATGCGGGAGCGGCGATCGGCCGATGAAGGAGCCTGGAGCATGCAACAATGGCCCAACTCATTACCTGGAGTGACCGCTACAGCGTCGGAATCGTCCGGATCGACGCTCAACATCAACGGCTAGTCGAGCTTATCAACGAACTCCACGCGGCGATGCTGGCTGGGGGCGGGCGCTCGGCGGTGGGGAAGATTCTCGACGGCCTGGTGGAGTACACCCTGTCGCACTTCGCTGCTGAAGAAGCGCTGATGAGTCGGGTGGGCTACCCCGGATACGAGCAGCATAAGGCCGAACACACCAAGCTGGTGGAGCAAGTGAAGGTCCTGAAAGAGAAAACTCGGGCCGCGAATACTGCGCTCACTCTGGAGGTGGCGGCGTTCTTGCAGCGCTGGCTGGTCGACCACATCTGCAACGTGGACAAGAAGTACGGCCCCCATCTCACAGCAGCCGGCATTACGTAGACACGCGGTGCCCGGCCGCCGCCAGCGCCGTCATGGCCCGCTCCACGCACTCCGCTCTGACCATGACGTAGTCGGTGTCGAACGTGGACACCGCGAAGATGCTCACCTCCGCCTCCGCGAGCGGAACCAACACCGAAGCCAGGACGCCGGTCAGGCCGAAATCCAGAGGGCCCTCGACCTGGAACGCGCGCCAGCCGCGCTCGCACCTGGTTCCGTCCGGCACGGCGCCCTCCGCGCACACTACCGAGAGCTCATCCCGGGCCCGTGTGACCGAGGTAAACCCACCGCCGTTGGCCCAGGCGGGGACCTCGTCGCCGGGCGCAAGGCGGCAAACGGCAAACCGGCCTTTGAGTAGCGACAGCGTGAGATTCACTTCGCGACCCTCCGCTTCTTCTTCCGATGCGGCGTCCTCCGATGCGGCACCGGGCGATGCTTCTTGGCCACCACCGGGTTGCGTTTGAAGGGCGCCTTCTTCGCGGTGACCGAAGCCGTTGGCTTGATCGCCGGCGGCGGGAAATGGTCGGCCGCGAGCAGAGCCCCGTCCTCGCCGTAGAGCTTGCGGTACATCGCCGCATTGCGCAGCACCGCCAGCACATAGTTTCGCGTCTCGCTGAAGGGGATCGATTCGATGAACTCCGCCGGCTCTCGATACTCGCCCCAGCCCAGCCAGTTCTCGACGCGCGACGCCCCGGCGTTGTAGGCGGCCAGCGTTCTCTCCCAGTGCCCCATGTTGGCGTCGTACATGAACCGCAGGTAGGTGGTGCCGAGGCGCAGGTTCACCTCCGGGTTGAACAGGACGGCTGCGCGAAAGCGCCTGCGCGGCGTTTTCAGGAGCTGGCGGCCCGTGGAGGGCAGAATCTGCGTGAGGCCGTAGGCCTGGGCCGGAGACAGGGCCTGCGGGTTGAACTCGGACTCCTGGCGGACCAGGCCCGCCACGATATAGGGGTCGAGATCGTGGAGCCTGGCGTTGCGCTCGAGCTCGCTTCTCCAGGGCATCGGATAGAGCAGGCGCCAGAAGCTCGCCGGGGCGTCTTCCACCGGAATCGCGAGATAGCCCGGCACCAGGCTCTTGACGAGTTGGAGCGCGCGATACGGCTGGCTGTACTTACCGGAGCCCGCTGCGAGCCGGACCGCCAGCACGTGCGGCTGGTCCTCCGTCCGCGCGCCGTAGCGCAGCTCGTCTTCGGCCTGGTCTTCGAGTCCCGCGGCCGCCAGCAGCCGGGCGCGGTCCAGGCGCGCCTGGGTTGCCAGCGTCGGATCGAACTTCTTCTCAAAGTGCCAGACGGGCCACACCACGCCGTTCAGGAACTGGCCTACGCCGGCCGATGCCACCGCTCCGAACACCGGCGGCTGCGTCAACCGCCGATCCGCGAGGTCGGTGTAATAGGCGTTTGGGTAGCGCGCGCCGATCTCGGCGTAGTACGCCTTGGCGGCCGCCGGATCGTCGGCCTCGGCCAGCCGGCCCAGAAAATAGAGCGCCGCTGGGTCGCGGTCCGATCCCGGGTACTTCAGCAGGTGCTCGCGCAGCAGACCCTCGGCCTCCGGCTGGCGATGTATGTATGAAGACCAGGTGACCTTCCAGTGGCAGTAGTCCGCCTGCTGGCCGGTGAACGATTCGTAGCACGCTCGATAGATGGGCAGGTAATCGGCGGTGCGATTCTCCACCAGGTAGCGATTCCCGGCGGCGACCAGCGCCTTCAGCCGCCAGGGAGAATCGGAATAGCGCTCCAGGCGTTGGAGGGCGTCCTTCAGCCGGTCGTCCTGGTTCAGCCGGCGCGCGCACTCGGCCAGAAAGTAGAGGCGCTCGGCGTCGGCCTCGGGCGAAGCGAGTTCGAGCGCGCGGAGGTAGCTGTAGGCCGACGTGGTCTCGGTGGAGTAGAAGTCGAGCTCGCCGAGGCGCACGCGCACCAGTTCGCGGTCCACGCCCGCGACGGCCGGCAGCATGCCCCGGTATTCCACGCGGGCCTGCCGGATGTCGCCGCCGCGCGCCAGTTTCCCCGCGCGCTCGAACATGGCCTGGGTGGTGGGCGGCGGATAGAGGTCGCCGAGCGTGGACTTCAACTCGGAAAGCGCGGGCGCAACTTCGGCCGCTTCCAGGCTCAGCGGGTACCGATAGTAGACCTGCTGATAAAACACCGCGGCGGAGGCCAGATCGGCCGAAGCGCGGTAGCACTCCGCCAGCAGCTTGTCGCCGGCGGGCTGAGGGAGCCGCGCGTAGTATTCGCGCAGAACGTCGATGCCCTGGGCGGGCTTTGCGGCCTGCTTGTAGGCGCGCGCGGCCACCAGGGCGGCCTGCCCGGCGAGTGGGGACGGCGGAACCGTATTCCACACCGGCTCCAACTCGCGGACTGCCGCGTCGAAATCCCCCAGGTCGAACTTCGCCGCGGCGAGCGAGTAGGCGACGTAGTCGGCAAGCAGGGGCAGGCGCTCGCGGACGGCCATCAGATCGCGAACCGCCGCCGCCGGCTGTTTGCGGCCTTGCTCGTCGATTCCCGACTTCAACAGCGCGAGATCGGCGGCCGGCGGCGCAGCGCCGAAAAGGGTGGTGGTGAGCAACAACGCGGAGGCCGCCCGTGCGGCGGCGCTAGGCCAGGGGCCCCGGATACTCTTCGCCCAAAGCAGCAGTGTCTTCATTGGCCAGTGTTCGGATCAACTCCGCGTGCAAATAGTCAGGCATAGACGGCGATGCCTGCAGAAACTCGCGCGCATAATCGAGGCGCGCGGTATCGATTTCTTCCTTGAATAGCGCGTAGAGGCGCCTGGCCGCGCGGCCTTCGACGACCTCCCGCGACTTCGTGAGGCGGATTTCGGCGGCGCGGACGCGCGCGAAGCGTTGGGCGCGCAAGAAGAGCGCTTCTTCGGCCGGGGATTGGACGGTTTCGGGCAGGGGGTCCGTGCGCCCGCGGCGTTCGAGCGCCGCGCCCGCCAGCGCCGTCATCGCCTCCAGGCCATCGGTCTCGATGGGTTCGCCCGCCGCCAGCAGGACCGCGGCAACGCGCTCGCGCGCGACTACCGGCAGGATCGCGCAGCGGCCCGCTTCGAACAGGCCCGCGATTTCGCTCGAAAGCTCGCCCGCGGTGGCCAGGGTCACGAGCGTATCCCGGGACGCGATCGCTGCCGCCACGGCCGGGGCATCCTCCAGCGGGACGTCGAGGCCCGCGAGTGCGCGCTGTCCGTGGAGCGAATGCGGACCCACTAGAAACAGCGCCGTGCGGGAGCAAAAACCGCCAACCGAATCGAGGAGCGCGGCAGCCCACTGCTCCCGGTTCTCCCAAGCGGCGAAGCGCCGGACCGCCCGGTTAATCTCCTCGGCGCTCCGGCGCACCGTGTCGGCGAACTCCCGCTCGATGCGCGCGGACAATTCGGCGAAGTGCTCTTCGAAGACGCGAGCGATGTGCTCCTGCCAGCCCGTGGCCAGCGCCTCTTCGACGCGGAAGACCTGTAGCTGCCAGGCCGCCGACAACTGCTGCCGGGCGGCGTCGCGCTCGCGCGAGATTGCGGAAGCGATGCGGGAATTCTGCTCGGCCGCGGGTGACGACATCTCGTGGAACCTCTATTGTAGCCCGTCGCCGGGCGCGCGTCGCTCGCGGACGATGTGTCGCGCTCTGGGTAGCTTGGGGCTATGCCGGCATCTCATCGCCCTTTCGGGGCGCCTTTCCGCCCTTCCGCCGCATGATCCTGTCGAAAGCCTTGAAATCCGCCCGCGCTTGCCGATCCGCGAAATACTTCGCCGTCTGAAGTGCCGAAACCTTCTCGGCCACCGCCGTAGCCACGAACTGATTGATACTGGTCCGGTCCTCGCGGCTCAAGCGCTCAACCGCCTCTTTGAGCGAGCGGGGCAGGCGGAGGGGATATGTTTGAGCGTCCTTCATCGTTTCATCCTCGCTATCGCCTCTCGCGGGAGCAAAACCTCCACGCCGAATTGAGACGCGGCGGTTCCATAGTCCCGCACGTTGAATGTCACCAGGGCATCGGCCCTGCCGTTGACCGCTGCCTCCAAAACCATCTCATCGTTCGGATCGCGCAACTGGGGCCGCCACAGAAAATGCGTCGGCACGGGCTCTGCCATGGCGACGATCGCATCCAGGAATATCTCCACCTGCCGATCCGAAAGCCCCGCCTCGAGCCGGTGTTCGGACCTTCGGCAGACGGCCTCGTACTCCATGGCGAGAGGCACACTCAGCAGCAACGTAGCCTGCTCCCTTCGCACCGCCCGAAGGATGGCTGCCGACGCTCCCGCCGGACTCCGCATCGCGGCGACTACCGCATCCGTGTCCAGCACGAGCCTCACATCACCTACGATACCATATCGCGGGCGATGTCATTAGCGCCGCTGCGTGGGGCCCTCAGCCGAACCGCGACCATGAAGGAGTGGACACCCGTCCGCTTGCTAACGCGCGCGGTTCGGTGCTTGCCCTCCACCAGACGCGGCCCCCAACCGGGTCCGCTGATAGAATTGGATTGGCTCCCATGGATTCGCGGCGGAAGTTCATCGGCAAGATGGCTACTGGACTGGCTGGCACGCTGGCGCCCGCGAGCGTGCTGGGGGCCAACGACCGCATACGGCTCGGCATCGTCGGGGCGGGCGATCGTGGCATGCAGCTTGCGCGCGAGGCGCTGGGGTGCCCGAACACGGAGATTGCCGGCTTCGCCGACGTCTACCAGCGGCGTCTGGAAGAAGCCAGGGGGCTGGCGCCGGCCGCCGCGACGTTCCGCGACTATCGCCGGCTGCTCGAAGACCGGTCGATCGATGCCATCGTCATCGCCACGCCGCCGCACCTGCACGCCGAACACTTCATCGCATCGCTCGATGCGGGCCGGCACGTCTACCAGGAAAAGACGCTGGCGTTCACAGTGGAGCACGCCCGCCGCATGCGCGCGGCCCGCGAAAACGCCCCTCGCTGCGTTGTGCAGATCGGCCACCAGGCCTGCTCGAGCGGGCACGTCGCCGACGCGCTCGCCTTCCTGAGCGAGGGACGGGTGGGCAAGATCACCGCCATACGGGCGCACATGTTCCGCAACGCGCCGCTCGCCAAACCGCACGGGACGCGGCCGCTCTATCCCGACATGACGCCTGACAACATCGCCTGGGACGCGTTCCTGGGCGAGGCCCCGCGGATTCCCTTCGACGCGCGGCGCTATCTCGACTGGCGCCTGTTCTGGGATACCTCGGGCGGCAATTTTTACGAGAGCATGTCCCAGCAGGTCGCGTTCTGGTACAAGGTGCTGGGGCTGGGGATTCCGCGCTCGGCGACCGCCGCGGGCGGGGTCTACCTGTGGAAAGACGGCCGCGAAGTGCCCGATACGATGAGCGTATCCCTGGAACAGCCGGAGGAGATCCTGTTTTCGTGGGATTCGGGCTTCGGGAACGACCGGCCGGGCGCCGGCGAGAGCGCGCTCGGGACGCACGGAACCATCGAGCGGACGCAGCAGATCCGCTATCTGCCGCAGAAGGTGAACCGGCCGGACGCGACGGAGACGATGGGCCAGACCCGCACCGAACCGCGGGCGCATATGCAGAATTTTCTGGATGCGATCCGCGGGAGCGGCGAGCCGAACTGCCCGTTCGAGCTGGGCTTCCGCGTTTCGATCGCGTGCCGGATGGCGGTGGAGAGTTATCGCCTCCGGCGAACCGTACACTGGGACAAGGGGAAGGAAGAAATAGGGTAAGGCTGGCGCACCCATGGACTTCGAACAGACTTCCGAACAGGTTCAACTTCGCAAGACGGTGCGGGAATTCGCCGAGGCCGAACTGGCGCCGCACGCTCTCGAATGGGATGAGGGGCAGATCTTCCCGCGCGAGGCCATCGGCAAAATCGCCGCGCTGGGCTACCTGGGCTCCATCTTCCCGGAGGATCTGGGTGGCGCGGGGCTCGGCTACATCGAGTACGAGATCATCGTCGAGGAACTGGCGCGCATCGACCCCGCGGTGGCGCTGATCGTGGCGGCGCACACGTCGCTTTGCACCAACCACATCTACTCCGCCGGCAGCGAGGAGCAGCGGCGCAGATACATTCCGCGTCTGGCGAGCGGCGAGTGGCTGGGGAGCTGGTCGCTCACGGAGTCCGAGGCCGGTTCTGACGCCGCGGGCACGCGCACGCAGGCGGTCCGCGACGGCGAATGCTGGGTGCTGAACGGCTCGAAGACGTTCACCACCAATGCGCACGAGGCCGACTGTTTGCGTGGCCATGGCGGTGACGGACCGGGCCGCTTCGCAGCACGGCATTTCCGCGTTCATCATCGACAAAGGCACGCCGGGGTTTCGCCTGGGGCGCAAGGAAAACAAGCTCGGCATGCGCGCCAGCCCCACCGGCGAGGTGATCTTCGAGAACTGCCGTCTGCCGGATTCGCAACTGCTCGGCCGCGCGGGCGAGGGCTTCGTCGACAGCCTCAAGGTTCTGGACGGCGGAAGGATCTCGATTGCGGCGCTTTCGGTGGGGACGGCGCAGGGCGCGTACGAAATCGCGCTTCGCTATTCGCAGCAGCGCAGGCAGTTCGGAAAGCCGATTTCCGAGTTCCAGGCGATCCAGTTCAAATTGGCGGACATGGCGGCGGAGATCGACGCCGCGCGGCTGCTGACACTGCGCGCCGCCTGGATGAAGGACCAGGGCCGGCGCGTTACCAAGGAGTCCGCGATCGCCAAGCTGTACGCCTCCGAGGCGGCCGTGCGGGTCTGCGACCAGGCGGTGCAGATCCTGGGCGGCTACGGGTTCATCAAGGAGTATCGCGTCGAGAAGTTTTACCGCGACGTGAAGTTGTGCACCATCGGCGAAGGCACCTCCGAAATCCAGCGCCTGGTCATCGCGCGGCAGTTGCTGAAGAGCTGATGGAACCCCTCGCCGAACGCATTCTCGAAGGCGACGTGCGGGCGCTGGCCCGCGCCGCCACCGCGATCGAAGACCGGCGGCCGGAGGCGCTGGCCCTGCTCGAGGAGCTGTTCCCGCGCACGGGGCGCGCCACGCTGATCGGCATCACGGGCGCGCCGGGGGCGGGGAAGAGCACGCTGGTCGACTATCTGGCGCGGGCCTTGCGCGCCGAGGGCCGCACGGTGGGCATCGTGGCCGTCGATCCCACCAGCCCGTTTTCGGGCGGCGCGATTCTGGGCGACCGCATACGCATGCAAGCGCACTCGGCGGACCCGGGCGTGTTCATTCGTTCGATGGCCACGCGCGGCTCGCTCGGGGGTCTGGCCGCTGCGACCACCGACATCGCGCTGCTGCTCGACGCCGCGGGCCGGGATGTGGTCCTGATAGAGACGGTCGGCGTGGGGCAGGACGAGGTCGAGGTAGCACGCCTGGCGGACGTCACCGTAGTGGTGCTGGTGCCGGGCATGGGCGACGATGTGCAATCGATGAAAGCGGGTATCATGGAGATCGCCGACGTCTTCGCGATCAACAAGTCGGACCGTCCGGGCGCGAACGCGCTCGAACGCGATTTGCGCGGTCTGCTCTCGTTGAGCGCCGCCCGCGACGGGTGGGAACCCGCGATCGTGCGCACGGTGGCGACCGAAGGGAAGGGAATCGGCGAGGTCCTGGCGGCGATCCGGAAGTTTCAGGAGTCCGGCGCCAGGCAGAACCGGCGCGTGGAGTTGTGGGCCGGCCGCCTGCGCGAGATGCTGCGCGAGCGCCTGATGGATCGGCTGCCGGCGGCGGAGATCGAGGCGGCGGCGCGGGAAGTGGCGGCGCGGCGGCGGGATCCGTATTCGATCGTGAAGGAGTGGCTCGAGCGCTTGCCCTTACGCGTCGCGGTTCGGTTAAAGACGCGCATCGGTAGCACCGAGCCGCGACCGTGAGGGAGCGGATCAGGAAATGAGCGAGTATAAAATCGACCATCTCGGCATCGCGGTGAAGTCCCTTGACGCGGCGCTGCAGTTCTACACCGGCGTGCTCGGAATGCAGGCCGCACCGCGCGAGTCCGTGGCGGGGGAAAAGGTGAACGTGGCCATGCTCCGCTGCGGCGGGCCCAGCCTTGAATTGCTGGAGCCGGCCGGCGCCGATTCCCCCATCGGCAGATTTCTCGAGAAGCGCGGCGAGGGTCTGCATCACGTGGCCCTGCTGGTGGACGACCTCGCGGCGGCGGTCGAGCGGCTCAACGCCGCGGGCGCGCGCCTGTTGAACGAGCCGCGCAGGGGCGCCGGCGGCCATCTCTACGTTTTCATTCATCCCGCCTCGACCGGCGGAGTCCTATTGGAGCTGATACAAGAATGACGCAAATCGGAATCATCGGAGGCAGCGGGCTGTATTCCATGCCCGGATTCGAATTGGATCGGGAGGAGCGTATCGAAACGCCGTGGGGCTGGCCCTCGGACGCTTACATGATCGGCAAGCTGGCGGGGAAAGAAGTGGTCTTTCTGGCGCGGCACGGGCGCGGCCACCGCATTTCGCCCTCGGAGCTGAATTTCCGCGCCAACATCTACGGACTCAAATCGCTGGGCGTCGAGCGCATCATTTCGCTGAGCGCGGTCGGCTCGCTGAAGGAAGAGCACCGGCCGCTCGATTTCGTGATCCCGGACCAGTTCTTCGACCGCACGCAAGGCCCGCGCCTCCACGTTCTTCGGCGAGGGGCTGGCGGTGCACATCGGCTTCTCCGATCCGGTCTGCCCGCAGCTTGCCGAGCTGGTCTACGCAGCCTGCCAGGCCGAGGGCGTGAAGGTCACGCTGGGCGGGACGTACCTGTGCATGGAAGGCCCGCAGTTTTCGACCAAGGCCGAATCGAACGTCTACCGGAGCTGGGGGATGGACGTTATCGGGATGACCAACCTGCAGGAGGCCAAGCTCGCGCGCGAGGCCGAGATCTGCTACGCCACCGTGGCCATGGTGACCGACTACGATTGCTGGCACCCGGAGCACGACGCGGTGACCGTCAACCAGATCATCGCCAACCTGGTGAAGAACGCCGAGAACGCGGCGCAGGTGGTGACGCGGGCGGTCGAGACCATGCCGGCCGGGCGCGCGTGCAAGTGCGGCAGCGCGCTGGCGCACGCCATCATCACCGACCGCAAGTGCCGTTCCCGTCGAGACGCGCAAGAAGCTGGAGCTGCTGGTTGGGAAATACCTCTGAGACCGCCGGGCGCCTGCTCGACTGCGTGCTGCGCGGCGAGACGTGGCCGCACGCCTGGCTCGCTGAATTGATCGACCAGGATAGCCCGGCCCTGTTCTCCGTGGTTGCCGAGGGCCTTTCGGACCGCTTCGAGCCGCGGCTGGTGGAGGCCTACACTCGGATCTTCGCCGAAGCGGTCGCGGCGGTTCGGCCCGAGCACCAGCCTGCCGAACTCCTGGAACGATACCGGCGCGTACGCCGTCCTCGTCGCTTGGAGGGCGAACCGCGCACCGTGTTCGTTCTCTCGCGGGTGACGCTGGGCGCGGAGGTGGCCATCACCAGCGTGATTCTGGACGCGGTGAAGCGCCGCTTGCCGGCGGCGCGCATCGTGCTGGTGGGTCCGCGGAAGTGCTGGGAGCTGTTCGCCGCCGATCCCCGCGTCGAGCATCTGCCGGTGCGCTACGACGGCGGGCTGCGCGACCGCCTCGGCGCTGTCGCCGCCGCTGGCGGAGCCGGGGAGCATCGTGGTCGATCCCGATTCGCGGATCACGCAACTGGGGCTGCTGCCGGTCGTGTCCCGAAGAGAACTACTACCTGTTTGAGAGCCGCACCTACGGCGGCGATGGCTCCGAATCGTTGGGAGCGCTGGTGCGGCGGTGGGTTGCCGAGACGTTCGGGATCGCGGACGCCCGTTCGTACATCGCGCCGGCGGAGACGCCAGATCTCCCCGTTGGCGGCATCGCCGTGAGCTTCGGCGTCGGCGGAAACGCCGCCAAGCGAGTCGCGGACCCGTTCGAGGCGCAGTTGCTCGCGGCGCTTGCGGAGCGGGGACTGCCGCTCATCGTGGACGCGGGGGCCGGCGGCGAGGAAGCCGCGCGCGTGGAGCGGGCGATCAAGGCCAGCGGCGCGCGCGTTGCGGTCTGGCCCGGATCATTCGCGGGCTTCGCGTCGATCATCGCGCGCAGCCGGCTTTACGTGGGATACGATTCCGCGGGCCAGCACGTCGCCGCCGCCTGCGGCGTTCCGCTGGTGACGGTCTTTGAGGGCGCGCCCTGCCCGCGTTTCGAGCAGCGCTGGCGGCCATTCGGCGCGGGCCCGGTGGAGGTGGTGCGGGCGGTGGGCGAAGATGTGCTGGCGCGGGTGAGCGAAGCAGTGGGCCAGTTGCTCTGACCGCTTGTGGCGCACGCTTTAGCGTGCCGCGGCGAGCTTCAGCTCGCCGTCCGGACCGTGGGCTGAAGCCCACGGCTGCACGCTAAAGCGTGCGCTACGCTCATCGTGGCGTGATCAGACCGCCCAGTTTGTCCTGCTCGCCGGAGGCCGCGCGCGGGAACCGCGTCGCATACATCTCCAGGTACTTCAGACCTGAGCCGGTGTTTACGATCACGATTCGTTCGTCCGGCTTGAGCAGGCCGTCCGCCAGGAGTCTGGGTAACGCGGCGACGGCGGCGGCGCCTTCGGGTGCGGCGAGGATGCCCTCGACCGCCGCCAACTCCAACGCCGCGGCGACGATCTCGCGGTCGCTCAGCGCAATGGCCGTGCCGTCACTCTCGCGCAGGATCCTCTGGAACCAGCGGATCGCCCAGGGACTCCCTCACGCGCAGGCCGGCGGCGACCGTGCGCGGGTTTTCGGCTCGCACCGCGATCATCCGCGGGCGCGCCCCGGCGGTCCAGGCGAGCTGCTCCAATTCCTCGAAAGCCTTCCACGCGCCGATCAGGCCCACGCCAGCTCCCACCGGATAGACGATCGCATCGGGCAGTGTCCACGACATCTGCTCGGCGATCTCGTAGCCGATGGTCTTGCTGCCTTCGATGCGGTAAGGCTCCTGGAGCGCGGTGAGGTCGAACAGACCGTCGGGGAGAGTGGTGACGACGCGCGCGCCGTGGGCGAGGCACTCGACGTAGTTCGCACGGGGCGCATCGGCCGGCATCGCCACCTGCGCCTCCATGCCCGCCGCGGCGGCGTAAGCGGCGAGCGCGCTGGCGGCATTGCCCTCCGAGCGCACAGCCACTCCGTGAATCCCGAGCTCGACCGCCATCGAGACGGCGCACGAAATGCCGCGGGCTTTGAAGGTAGCGGTCGGATTCAAGCCCTCGTCTTTGATCCAGATGTTGCCTGCGCCGAGGCGCTCCCCCAGCCGGCGCGCGTGAATGAGGGGCGTCATGCCCTCACCCAGCGACACGATGGAGGGCGGCTTGCGCACCGGCAGCACGGGCGCATAGCGCCACATGGTGGCGGGCGCGTTCTTGACCCAATCCCGGCTCCAGCCCGTGCGTGCCATTTCGAGGTCGTACCGCGCCAGGAGCGGTCCGCCGCAGTCGCACAGGTTGCGCGCCATGGCCGGATCGTACTTCGTCCCGCACCGGCTGCATTCCAGATGGGTAAGCGTGGTCATGAACGGATCTATCATCGCACTTGCCCGTCGCCCGTCGCTCGTCGATCCTGGGCGGCTCTTCCCCGCTTCGCACCGTGACGACTGCCGATCGCGAAGCGCACCCATCCCGCAAAGGATGCGACGGGCGACGAGCGACGGGCGACGAGCATCCTTCTGCACACTTCCCGCCTTCCGTTCGTCGAACCTTCCGTGGGAGAATTGTGTCGATGATCTCGAGAATCGGCGTCGCGCTACTCGTGGCCGCAAACGCCTTCGCCGGCGAGTACGCGATTCTGGCTAACGGTTCCTCGATGCGCGTCGACCGGCACGAGCAGAACGGGCAACAGGTGCGCGTCTACATCAACCAAGGCACCGTCGAATTCCCGGCCGCCGACGTCGTGCGCTTCGAGCCCGAGTATGTCGCGCCTCCCGAGCCGAAGCCGCAGGCAGCGCCCACCCTTCCCGTTCCTCCCCAGGAACTGGTGAACCAGGCGGCTGAGCGGTGGCACCTGCCGCCCGCCTTTCTGCACGCGGTAGTGAAGGCGGAGTCCGGCTACCGGGCGGATGCGGTTTCGCCCAAGGGCGCCATCGGACTGATGCAGTTGATGCCCGGGACGGCCCACCTGCTGGGCGCCGATCCGACCGACCCGCGGCAGAACGTCGAGGCCGGCGCGCGCTACCTGACCGAGCTGCTGCGGAAGTACTTCAAAGATCCGTACCAGGTGCGCAAAGCGGTGGCTGCGTACAATGCCGGGCCTGCGGCCGTCGACCGGTATAACGGCGTTCCGCCCTATCCGGAGACCATGGCCTATGTCGAGCGCGTGATCCGGCAGTGGCAGAAGAAGTAACGCGGAAACTGGGCTACAATGACATTAGAGCGTTCACTCCTATGAGTACCCGTGTCAGAACCACCATAGTCGCATTGTCCACACTGCTGGTCGCCCTTCTGCTGATGGGCGCGGTGCTGGCCAGAAGCACGTCCGACCAGGGCGCGTACCACCAACTGGGCGTCTATTCTGACGTCCTACAGCGGATCAAGAGCGACTATGTCGAGGAGCCCGACCTGAAGAGCGTGACTCTGGGCGCCATCAACGGGCTGCTGGAATCCATCGACCCATTCGCCAGCTACCTGAACGCGGACCAGTACAAGGAGTATCTGAAGAACAAGGACGCCTACAAGGGCAGCGTCGGACTGATACTCTCCAAGCGCTTCGGGTACGTGGGAGTGGTGGATTCGATCCCCGGTTCGCCCGCCGCCAAGGCCGCGCTCACCACCGGCGACATGATCGAAAGCATCCACGGCATCGCCACGCGCGATATGCCGCTGGCTTACGCCAACATGCTGCTCCAGGGCAAGCCCGGGACCACGGTGGAGCTTTCGGTGATGGCCGTCCGGCATCCCGAGCCGAGAAAGCTCACGCTGACGCGCGCCGCCATCGATTATCCCCGGGTGACCGCGAAGATGATGCCGGACCGGGTCGGGTACATGCAGGTACAGGCCATGGTGCCCGGGACCACGGCTCAAATCGCCGACGCTGTAAAGGACCTCCAGAAGCAAGGCGCGGTGAAGCTGATTCTGGATCTGCGTTACTGCGGCACGGGCACACCGGAACAGGGGATCGCGGCCGCGAACCTGTTCCAGCAGAAGGGGCTGATGACCTACGCCGAGGGCCAGCACTACCCTCGCAAGGACTTTGAGGCCGATCCTTCCAAGGCCATTACCGCGTTGCCCCTGGTGGTGCTTACCAATCGCGGTACGGCGGCGGGAGCCGAGGTTGCGGCCGCCGCGCTGCTCGATTCCAAGCGCGCCGAGCAGGTGGTTGGCGAGCGAACCTACGGAGACGCCTCGGTGCGGCAGGCCATCGCCATGGACGATGGGGGTGCGATCATTCTCTCGGTCGCCAAGTATTATTCTCCTAGCGGCAAGGCCATTCAGGACGCGGGGGTGACTCCGACGGTGGCGGTGGTGGAAGCCGAGCCCGCCGCTGCCGACGCCACCGCCGATGAGGACGAGGACGCTGCGCCGGATGCGCCGGCCGCGAAGCCCGGTGACGACCCGATTCTGAAGAAGGCGCTCGAGGTCGCGGTCAAGGGCGCGCCGGCGGATGCGGGGCAACAGTCGGGGGCTCCAGCAGGCCAGGTGCCGCAGAGTGCGGTCCAGCCGAACACGCCCAATCACGTACCGGCGCCGCAGCGCTAGCCGGTTTGCCGTCACGGGGCGGAGGCATAGCCCTGGAGCACATCGTAAGTTTATGGCGGTCAGCAGCGCCAGCCGGTTTGCCGCCGAAGGGCGGTGGCCAGGCGCTCAAGACATCTGAGTGGACTCCGCTCATCCGCTCGTGTGCTATACTTTAAGCGGCGAGGGTCCAAAGAAGTCATGCCTCTTTACGAATACAAGTGCCGTCAATGCGGCGAGACCTTCGAGGTTCTGCAGAGGTTTTCCGATCAACCCCTCAAGGAGCACAAGGTTTGTGGTGGCGTAGTGGACCGGCTCATTTCGCCGTCAGCCTTCCAGTTCAAGGGTACCGGCTTTTACATCACCGACTACGCCAAGGGCCATGACCGCAAAGCGGGTAACGGCCGTGGCTCCAAGAGTGAATCCCCTGCCAAGCCGTCGGAGACCGCAGCCCCGAAGCCGGCGGAATCGAAGCCTTCGAGCACTGCGGACTCCCACTCAAAGGCCTGAGCCACCCAGTCGTTTTCGTGAGCCCCCCCGGCGCGCGCGTCAGGCCTAAAGTCCAGCCAGTTTTCCTTGGCAGACGCGCCCCCTTAGGTTACAATCTAGACATCTAGGGTGCTTTCTCCGGGCTGTCTTCGCCCTCCTTCATTTCCGGGGTGGCGACGCCTGGCGACTGAGCGCGCTGGAAAGGGGGAGCATATCAGATGCACAAGAGACTTCTGTTTCAGGCGTTTTTGAATTCCGCCCTTCTGTTCTGCGTCGCACTGCCAGTGACGGCGCAACAAGGTGATGGCTACCTCAAGGCCAAGGTGAATACCGGCCGCGCAGGCGTGTTCATCGACGGCAAGTACATGGGCCCGGCAGCCAATTTCCGGATGGCTCGCAAGTACGCGGTTCCGGCCGGCGAGCACGAAGTCAAACTGGCCGATCCCCGTTACGAGGAAGCCACCACCAAGGTGCAGATCGTCGCAGGTAAGACCACGGTCATCAAAGAAACCCTGAAGGCCCTTCCGTTGGCTAAGCCCCCGTTCGGCCGGCTGCGGGTCGAGACCTCGGACAAGTACGCCGCCGTGTTTGTGGATGGCAAGTTTATGGGGCACTCCGGAGAGTTCAACAATCCCATGCAGGGCCTGCTGCTAAACCCAGGCGATTACACGGTCAAGGTCGTCCCGCCCAGCGGTCCTGAGCACGAAGAGAAGATCAAGATCGAGGCGGACAAGGTCGCGATCATCAAGGTGAAGTCCTGAGCTGAGGCAAGCCTTCAGAGGTGTCGCAATGCCCAACCGGATGTGTATCCGTGTGCTACTGCTGTCATTCCTGTCGTCCCTGGGGCTGTTGGCAGACCAGGTGACGCTGAAGAATGGCGACCGGATTACAGGTCAGATTGTGAAAAAGGACGGCGACAAGCTCACCGTAAAGAGCGAGCTCATGGGGGAGGTCACGATCCCTTGGGCAGCCGTCACGTCCATTGCCTCGAGCGGGCCGTTGGTGGTGGTCCTGCCGGGAGGTAAGTCGGTGAGCGGCGCGCTGAGCACCAGCGGCGGCGCGCTCCAGGTGGCCACCCCGTCCGGGACCGAAACGGCGCCTCTGGCGGAGGTTTCCGCCGTCCGAAATGCGGACGAGCAGAAGCAGTGGGAGCGGTTGCAGCACCCCGGTCTGCTCGATCTCTGGGTCGGCTACGTGGACCTCGGACTTTCGCTGACTCGAGGGAACGCCGAGACTTCTACGTTCACCACCACATTCAACGCCGTACGCGCCACGCGGACCGACAAGGTCACCCTGCAATTCAACGAGATCTACGCCACCGCGCTGATTTCCGGCAAGTCGGCCGCCACGGCGCAGGCCGTGCGCGGAGGTCTGGACTACAACCGGAACTTCGGATCGCGCCTGTTTCTCGACCTCTTCAACCAGTACGAATACGACAAGTTCCAGGACCTGGATCTGCGCGTCGTGTTGGGCGGCGGCTTCGGGTTCAACGCCGTCAAAGGCGACCGTTCCCAACTGGACCTGGTGGGCGGGTTGGACTACGACCGCGCGCAATTCAGCACGCCCCTCACGCGGAACTCGGCCGAGGGATATTTCGGCGACGACTGGAGCTACAAGCTCTCGAAGGTCAGCTCGCTCCAGCAGTCCTTCCGGATCTTTCCGAATTTCACTTCCGGCGGCGAGTATCGGATGAACTTCGACCTGGGCGCGGCGACCAGGATCAAGAAGTGGCTTTCCTGGCAGGTGACGGCCAGCGACCGCTTCCTGAGCGACCCGGTCCCGGGCCGGAAGAAGAACGATCTTCTGCTCACCACCGGCTTCCGGGTCAGCTTCGCGCGGTAGGTGGGGCAGACCCCAGGTCTGCGGCCGACGCCCCCGTCGGCCTGATCGTCGTACCGATCAGCCTGATTCATCGGCGAGAAGGCGGGTCCAGGGGGACCCGAGCGGACCAGGGGGTCCGCCCCACACTCCCATGCACAATCCTCGGTTTTCGGCTGACAGCCGATAGCTGAGGCTGAGAGCTACACAGGCAGCAGAAGAACCAAGGCGGTGATGTCGTCGTGCTGGCGGGCGGCGCCGACGAACGCGTCCACCGCGGACATGATCTCCTTCAACTCGGCGGCTGCGCTGGCCTGCGCCGGCCTCCGGAACAGCTCCAGCAGGCGCTCCTCGCCGTATTCCTCGCCGCGCTCGTTCTCGGCTTCGGTCACGCCATCGGTGAGGATGGCCAGCAAGTCGCCGCGGTCCAGCTTGACCCGCCCGGAGTCGTACGAAGCCTCCGCCCGGATTCCGAGCGGCAGGCCGCCCTCCTCCAGACGCTCGAGCTGGCCGGAGGCCCTCAGGAGCACGGGAGGGACGTGGCCGGCGTTGACGTAGGCGAGCTCCAGCGTGGCCAGATCCAGCTCCGCCAGAAAAGCGGTGGTGAACCGCGCTCCGGCCAGGCTGTGGGCGGAGGCGTAGCGGTTCAATCCCGCTACCAGTTCCAGCAAGGTGGCCCGCTCCGCCGCCAGGGTGCGCAGGCTGGCCTGGATGGTGGCCATCAGCAGGGCGGCCGGAACGCTCTTGCCGGCCACGTCCGCGACGGCCAGCATGAGGCGCTGGCCGGGCCGCTGGAAGGCATCGTAGTAATCGCCAGAGACGGTGTTCGCGGGCCGCGTCGCGAAGGCGATGTCGATCCCCGGGAGGCTGGGTGGGGTGGAGGGCACCAGCCAGCGCTGTATGTCACGGGCGATTTCGAGGTCGCGCTTCATGGTGACGCGGTCGGCCAGCTCCAGGGCCAGCAGTATCAGCAACCCCACCGGGAGCAGCAGCAGCGGGGCATTCGTCTGGCTGGCCGCGGCCGCTACCACGGGCAGCACCAGAACGATCAGCAAGAACAGGCGCCGCGGCGGCGAGAGCTTCATCAGCATGGCCCAGAACAGGGCTCGCCCGATGGCCAGGGACCGCTTCGCGCCGTGGTGGCCCTCGAACCTGGACCAGTCCAGTTCCGCGGCGTATAACTCGTAGCTGGCGCGGGCCCCACTGGTGAACTGGGCCCACAGATCCTCGACAGCTAAACCCTCCGTGACGCGGGTCCAAAAGCCGCCCATCCGGTCGGCGGTGTGGCCGACCCGATCCACGACTCTGGCAGCGACCTCGTCCCACCGCGCGCCGGATGGCATTTGGAAGGCATTATAGCGGAAGCCTCGCGGGGCGGGCTTGGGCCCAGAACCCGCTCCGGGTGCGGCGGGGGCGGGGCGGCGAGCCGGCGGGTGCGGCGGGCACCGCCGATCAGGCGGAGTCACCTACCGCGACCGAGGCCCTAGACGCACCGGGCGGCGGTAAGAAAATCCGTCCCCGCCTTGCCAAACCCGGGCGGTTTGTAGGTGAGTGGCGCCCACCGCCCTAAGGTTTTGGACTTACCCGCCGATCTCTTATGCGGGAAGGCGAATGAGCTCCGCTAGGAAAGCTGGACTGCTGGCAGCGACAGTGGTCGACTGGCGCGCTAAACGGATTGACGATCCGCTCAACCGCTTGCGCTACCTTCGGGTGGCCACCGTCGGCCTGGAAAGCTCCGTCGCACTCCGTCGCGGGCGGTGGCAGTACGCGGCCCTTGCGGCGCTGTTGTTCGCGGCGGTGGCTTTTGCCGTGTCCCACGCCATGGCGCCGCGCGGCGCCGCAAGGGTGGCGGTCAGGCGGCCGTCGCCGGTCGAACGGGCGGCGGCGGGTGTGGCCTCCGCCGAACGATTTCCCGATGTGTGGCTGGTGGAGCAGAACGCGGAACGCGAGGAGTACAGCAACGGCCTCCAGATCGACTGCCGCCTGGCGGTCTCCAACCGGCCGAGAAGCTACGCGGTCTTCGACGCCACACGACCCGAGCGCGGCCCGGTCGAATGGCGCAAGGATCCGGTGGGCATCGTGTTCCACACCACCGAGAGCATGCAAGTCCCGTTCGAGCCGCTACAGAACCGGGCCCTGCGGCACATCACCGGCGGGCTCATCGAATACGTCCGGGACAAACGCGCGTACCACTTTCTGGTTGACCGTTTCGGCCGGGTTCACAGCATCGTGAGGGAGGGCGACGCGGCCAACCACGCCGGCCATTCCGTCTGGGCGGACGACAAGTGGCTGTATCTCGACCTTAACGACAGCTTCTTCGGCGTGTCCTTCGAGGCGCAGACGCATCACGGAGAAGGCAGCACGTCGATCACCCCGGCTCAGGCGCGATCCGGAACGCTGCTGGTGGAGATGCTGCGCGCGCGCTACCGGCTGCCGGCGCACAATTGCGTGACGCACGCACAGGTTTCGGTGAATCCGGGCAACATGCAGATCGGGTATCACACGGACTGGGCGGCCAACTTTCCGTTTTCGGAGGTCGGCCTGCCCGACAACTACGCCCGCCCTCTGGCGGGTCTCTACCTCTGCGGGTTTGTCTACGACAGGAGCTACGTGGCCTCGACAGGCCGGCGCATCCTGGCGGCGATCGAGCTATCGGAGGAGAGATTGGAGCAGGCGGCGGCGCGGCGGCGCACCCAGGCCGCCAGTTACCGCGAGTACTTGCAGCAGGAGTACCGCAAGAATATCCGGGCGCTCAAGAAAGAGACGCCCCAAGGAGATGGATGATGACTGACACTAACAAGGGCAACCTGGCCATCGGGCTGGATGTAGGGACAAGCCGCATCGTCGCGGCAAAGAAGACCGAGCAGGGCTTCCAATACGGCACCCAGCTCAACGCGTTTCTCACCGTTCCGTCTTCGAGAGTCACCGAGAACGCGCTCAAAAAAGAAGGGGTTCCCCACACGGTCGAGGATTCCGCGATCTGGATTCACGGGACCGAGTCGCAGCGCTTCGCCGACTTGCTGAACTCGGAGGTCCGCCGGCCCATGCGGGGCGGTTTCCTGAACTCGGGCGAGCCGGACAGTATCAAGGTGATCTCCGAGATCATCAAGCTGGCGACCGGCGGCGGAGGTCAGGCGGGCGAGAACGTGTGTTTCACGGTGGCGGCGCCGCCGTTGGGCGCCGAGCCGAGCCTGACCTGGCACGAAGCCACTATGAAGCAGGTGCTGGCCGACCTGGGATTCCAGTCGCGCGCCATCAACGAGGGACTGGCCGTGGTCTACAGCGAACTGATGGACTGCAACTTCACCGGTATCGGCATCAGTTGCGGCGGAGGGCTGTGCAACGTCTGTTTCGCCTACCTCTCGGTTCCGATGCTGAGCTTTTCGGTTCCCAAAGCGGGCGACTTCATCGATGCCAGCGCCGCCGCCATGTCCGGCGAGCGGGCCAACCGCATCCGCATCCTCAAGGAGCAGGCTTTCCGCATCAACGGCCGGCAGCCGAGCCAGCTCCTGCAAGTGATCGATGTCTACTACGACGACATGATCCGGACGCTGGTCGCATCGCTGAACGAGGGCTTCCAGAACGCCAAGAACCTGCCTCAGCTTCCGCGCGCCATTCCCCTGGTGCTGAGCGGCGGGACGGCTGCACCGAAAGGCTTCCGCGAGCGCTTCGAGCAGATCCTGAAGGAATCGCATTTCCCGATCGCGATCTCGGAAGTTCGCCTGGCCGCCGATCCGCTGACTGCCACCGCCAAAGGCGCGCTCATGGCCGCGCTTTCGGAAATGTAGGAAGGCTCTTATATTGTGACGTGCCGGGCTCGCAGTTGCGGAGAGCTCGGCACGGCTGACTGAGCTGCAAACTGGAGCGACCGCTGCTACGATGAGAGACCCGAGTGCGAAGCAGAATCGCTCCCGCCGCAGGCGGGGCAGTGACCGGGCTAGGCGATGGCGGAGGCCGCTTTCAGACTCTTAGCGCAACTTGTGTGAGGGCGTAGGATGGATGTAGACGCAACACGCCCAATGCCAGAGACACGACCAATGACTGCACCCAGCATCTTCAAGCATTGCGTCCAGGCGATCAAGAATGGATCGCTAATTGAGCGCGTCAGCGCCACCGACAAGGAGTTTCCCTTTCAGAACTGGTTTGAGGCCAGACTCGGGGAACTCCACCTTCACTATGAGATCGGCCCCAGGAATTCCTATCCGGACTTCCGCTTGGTGGAAATGACGGAAGGCTACGAACTCAAAGGTCTCGCCTATCCCGGCCGGGATGCGACCTTCGACAGCAACAGCCAGGTGCCGACTGGCTTCCACAACGGGCGGACGATCTTTTATGTCTTCGGGCGTTATCCTAAGGAACCGGACGGCAACCGCTACCCTGTGCTCGATTTCGTGCTCTGCCACGGCGACTTCCTGAACGCAGGCCACGAATACGTTCATAAGAACAAGAGCATTCTGGGTTTCGGCAGCTACGGAGACATTCTTATCCGTGACCGCAAGATGTATGTTGTGCCGACGCCGTTCCATCTTGTGGAGGGCGTCGCCCACCAGCAGACACTCATTCTGCCGAGCGAGGCAAAACCTGGAGAACGACTCGTTGAAGTGGGAGGGCTCGTACGGCGCGAAGCCGATGAACTGATCGTCGGCTACTCCTTTGACCTCAAGACCAATGAGATCCTTCCGGAGAAAGTACCGAATCCGGGCGCCGGGCGCGAGCATCGCTTTCGGGCATGGCGCCTCGATGGACGGCCGGGTGAGAGAGTATCCATGCGGCCCCTCGGGTCGGAGGCGATCATGTCTGACGTGCCCGAAGAGCCCGTGACCGAATAGCATGCGCCTGATCGAGACGGACACATTTCCATTCGAGTTCCTGTCGCGGCTCGCCGAACGCGAAAGTTGGCGCAAGGAAATCCACCGCCCTATATACCACGTCCACAAATGGTGGGCCAATCGGCTCGGCTCCGTGTTTCGCGGCATTCTCCTCGGCGCAACGCTTCCCGAGGAGTGCGATCTCAGGGCGGAGTTCTACAGGCTACACCGAATGGCCGGCCTCAAGGTGTTCGATCCCTTTATGGGTTCCGGAACAACCGTCGGCGAAGCCCACAAACTGGGATGCACGACGTTGGGGCGGGACATCAACCCCGTAGCCGTTCAGTCGGTGCAGACGGCTCTCGGCCCCATGGACCGCGATGCTGTGGTCAACGCTTTTGAGGAGCTCGCCGGCGGCATCGGGCAGAATCTCAAAGCGCTTTACCGATCAAAGGATCGTAAAGGGCGGCCGTGCGATGTTCTGTACTTCTTTTGGGTCATGCAGGCCCCGTGCACCGCCTGCGGAGCGCAGGTCGATCTTTTTCCATCGTGGGTCGTTGCAAGAAACGCCTATCCAGACCGAAGGCCCGAAATCCAGGTGCTCTGCCCTCGGTGTGGCGAAATTTTTCCAGGCACAAACGGCCACGACAGAGCGACGGGTCGGCATTGCGCTTCGAGATTCAATCCGCACCGCGCGACGGCGCAGGGCGCGAGGGCCACGTGCTCGCAGTGCAACGAAACGTTCACGATCCTCGATGCAATCGCGCGCACCGGGGCGAGACCGGTATTTCGGCTGTACGGGAAGCTCGTTCTGACGGTCGATGGAGAGAAGGAGTACCTTCCAGCGGATCGGGAGGATCACCAGGCGTATCAGCGGTGCAGTGAATCGCTTCAGCGTGAGAGCGAAAACGGTAACCTTGTTCTTCCGGAATTGGCGCTTGGGGACGGCTACAACACGCGGCAAGCGATGGGCTACAATTTCACCACGTGGCGGAGCTTCTTTAATGACCGGCAACTCTACGCGCTCGCCCAACTGCGCCAGGCGATTCTCAAGATCAAGGACGGATCCGCGCGCGCAGCGCTCCTGACCCTGTTCTCCGGCGTCCTGGAGTTCAATAACCTCTTCGCATCCTACAAGGGAGAGGGGACGGGCGCGGTGCGGCACATGTTTTCGCACCACATCCTGAAGCCCGAGCGGACACCCATCGAAGCGAATGTCTGGGGCACTCACAAGAGCTCCGGGTCCTTCTCAACCCTTTTCCGAAGCCGCCTCCTGCGCGCACTCGATTACCGGAGTGCCCCCACTGAGATCAAAGCCGGGGCGGCGGATGGACAGATGTGCGCGCTTCCCTTCACGGGGAAAGTCGAAGACCGCTGGCCCTTGGATGGCGTCTACCGCGACCGGGCGATCTACCTCGTCTCTGTGGGGATTCAGGCGGCAAACGGGATTAGAGGACGCTAGCATCGACCTCATCGTCACCGATCCTCCATTTTTCGACAACGTCCACTATTCGGAGCTGGCCGACTTCTTCTATGCGTGGCAGCAGCTCGCACCGGGAGGAACGGGGCGGCCCAAACTACCCGCAACAGCGGAGAGGTGCAGGATGCCGATGCTACCAGCTTCGCTTCCAAGCTAAAGCGTGTGTTCGAGGAATGCCGGCGGGTCCTGAATGATGACGGTTTGCTCGTGTTCACGTACCATCACTCACGCGACGAAGGTTGGAAAGCGCTCGCCGAAGCGGTGCTGGATGCCGGCTTCGTCGTCCTGAACTCTCAACCGTAAGGTCGGAGATGTCGGTGGCGACGCCAAAGGCACAGGCGAAGGAGCCGATCCAACTCGACATCATCGTCGTGTGTCGAAAGGCGACCGCGGTCCAGGTACTCGCTCCTTCTCGCGATGACGCGGTGCAGGCTGCGAACGCAAAGATCGGTCGTCTCCATGCCGCCGGATTTCAGCTCTCGCGCAACGATCAGAAGATCGTTCTCTTTGGTCAACTGCTTACGACGCTGCGGTCTCCCCATGAAGCGGCCTGCTTTGCCGACGCAGCGGCAACTTTCGAAGAGGTCGCATACGTGCCTACCGTCGTCCGGCGCCGCAGCTGCTCTCTTTCAGCCAACGGAGTGATTGGCCCTCCAGCGAGGTTTCGTATCGATCCGGGGCAGGACGTCCGTGCGGCCTTGACAACGAGCACAGCCGGCGCTCCGCCCTCCGCCCCGCTCGATCCCTAGCCCCTCCTTCAAGGCGCCTTGCCGGTAGCCTTCGAGGTCGAGCGTGACGTAGACGGTCCCAGCGTATACTTGTAGCGATGACGGTCAACCTCACACCTCACGGGCAAGAGCTGCTCCAAACTGCGCTCGACCGCGGTGTGGGCCGTTCGCCCGAAGAAGTCATCGAACGCGCTCTGGAAGTGGCTACCGGCCCAGCAACCGCCCTTACCGATGAAGAGCGGCAGCGGCGGCGCCAGGCCGTCGCGGGCATGCTCGCTTTTCGAGAAGAGTACCATCTCACCCTCGGTCCCGGCGAGCGCATCCAGGACCTCATCCATGAGGACCACAAGTATTGACCGGGCCGTTCGTCCTCGACGCTTCAATGACCCTGAGTTGGGCCTTTGAAGGCGAGTCCACACCGTTCACCGTCTCGGTTCTCAAGTCCTTGGAAACGGTCCATGCCGTCGTGCCGGCGCTGTGGCCGTTTGAGGTCGCCAGTGCTTTGCGTACGGCCGAACGCCGCGGTCGAATGGACCCGGCGGCGCAGGCCGCATTCCTGGAGCGGCTGCGGCTGCTACCAATCGCCATCGAACACCGTCCCGCCACCTGGCTCGCTCAACAGATTCTCCCCTGGCGCGGATGTGCAAGCTGAGCGCGTACGACGCCGCCTACCTGGAACTAGCGATCCGCGAGGGACTTCCGCTGGCCAAGGGACGGAATGAACCTCATGCCCCAGTTATCCCTATCTCCATGCTCGCCCGTAAACTCGCGACCTCTTCCACGCGATGGTGGCTGAGCCACCGGCGCGGCGCACCTTCCCAACGTGGCGTGTCCGCGCTTTGGCGCCCCCCGTCGTCGGTCCGCGGTTATGCCTCGCCAGGAGTGGCGACGCCGGTGGACCTCAGCCCCAGCCCCTCGTTCAGCGAGCCCTGGCGGTAGCCTTCGAGGTCGAGCGTGACGTAGTGGAAGCCGAGCGGCTTGAAGATCGCCACGAACTCGGCGCGCCATCTCGAGGTGAGCGCGCGCGCCATCTCGTCGCGGCGCGATCTCGATCCGCACCAGTTCGCCGTGGAACCGCACGCGGAACTGGCGGAAGCCGAGCGCCCTGAGCGCCTCTTCGCCACTCTCGACGGTCTTGACGGTCTCCATCGGTCACCGGCGTGCCGTAAGGAATGCGCGAGCTGAGGCAGGCGGAAGCGGGGCGGTCCCAGGTCGGCAGGCCCGCCAGGCGCGACAGTTCGCGGATCTCGGCCTTGCGCAGCCCGGCGTCCACCAGCGGCGCCTTCACCTCGTGCTCGGTCGCCGCATTCTGCCCCGGGCGGTAATCGCCCAGGTCGTCCACGTTCACGCCGTAGACGATGTGCTCGATCGCCGCGCTCGCGGCCGACCTCCTCCAGGCGCTCGAACAGCTCGTCCTTGCAGTGGAAGCAGCGGTCGGGTCCGTTGCGCGACGTAGTCCGGGTTCTCGAACTCGCGGGTCTCGATGTACTCGTGCCGGAACCCGAACCGGCGCGCAAACTCCTCGGCGTCGCGCTTGTGCGATTCGGGGATGGAGGCCGAATCGGCCGTGACGATCAGGGCGTTCTCGCTCCGAGCACGCGGTTGGCGGCCCACGCCAGATAGGCCGAGTCGGTGCCGCCCGAGTAGGCGACGATCACCCGCCCCAGCTCGCGAAGACGCGCGAACAGCCGCTCCTCTTCTCGGGCAGCAAGCCGCGTCCAACGATTCCCAAGTGAGACCAGCCCAGCCATACTGCTCCGTAAGTCCGCTCAGCGTCGCGACGAGCTATCCGCAGTACCGTGCTATGAGTCGCAGTCGGAGCTTCCCGCTCATCGCACCGTCGTGCCGGTCAGGCCCTATTGTAGCGGCAGCTCTTCCTGCCCGTTGGATCCGTTCCCGTTGCCGTTCTCTTCGGAGATCACCGAAGCCGCCGCCACGCGGTCGCCCTCCTCCATGCGCACCAGCCGCACGCCCTGCGTGGAGCGCCCGGCCTGCCGGATCTCGCTCGACTCGAGGCGGATGATCTTGCCGTCCTGGGTGATGATCATGAGGTCGGAGTCTTCCTTGACCGCCATCACGCCACCACCTTGCCGATGCGCGGCGTCATCTTCATGTTGATGACGCCCTTGCCGCCGCGAGCCGTCAGCCGGTAGTCGCTTGAGCGGCGTGCGCTTGCCGAACCCGTTCTCGGAGATCGAGAGGATCAGGCCCTCCTCCTCCACCATCTCCATGCCGACCAGGTAGTCGCCCTCGGCGAGGTCCATGGCGCGCACGCCGCGCGCCTGCGCGGCCCATGGCCGCACTTCCTGTCTCCGGGAAGCGGATCGCCTTGCCCTCGTGCGAGGCCAGGAAGATGTAGTTCTGGCCGTTGCTGACGCCGGCGCGCGATCAGCTCGTCGCTCTCGTCGAGATCGATGGCGATGATGCCGCGCGACATCGGGTTGTCGAACTCGCGTCAGCTCGCACTTCTTGATCACGCCGTCGCGCGTCACCATCACGATGTAGCTTGCTCGGCCACGAATTCCTGCACCGGCAGGAACGCCTTGACCTCCTCGTCCGGCTGCAGGTTGATCAGGTTCGAGATGTGCTTGCCCTTGCCCGCGGTGCCGGCGTCCGGAATCTCGTAGATCTTCAGCCAGTAGACGCGGCCCTTGTTGGTGAAGATCAGCAGGTAGGTGTGCGTGGAGGCGATGATGAGGTGCTCGACGAAGTCCTCGGTGCGCGTGCCCATGCCGATGCGGCCCTTGCCGCCGCGCGACTGGCGGCGGTAGGTGTCCACCGCCGTGCGCTTCAGATAGCCGCCGTGCGTGACGGTCACCGCCACGTCCTCCACCGCCACCAGGTCTTCGAGCAGGATCTCGCCGGTGTCCTCGATGATCTCGGTCCGCCGCTCGTCGCCGTAGTCCTTCTGGACTTCCTTCAGCTCCTTGACGATGAGCGCCGCGCAGCACCTTCTCCGAGCCCAGGATTTCCAGGTACTCGGCGATCCGCCGCTGGATCTCGGCCAGCTCGTCGATGATCTTCTGCCGCTCCATGCCGGTCAGGCGCTGGAGTTGCAGCTCGATGATGGCCTGCGCCTGCTTCTCGCTGAAGTCGAAGCGATACGCCGCGTCGACCACCACTTCTTCGATGGCGCGCTGCGGCAGGGGCAGCAGGCCCATCAGGCGGTCGCGCGCTTCCTTGGGATTGGCCGATCCGCGGATCAGTCTCGATCACCAGGTCCAGCTGGTCGAGCGCCTTCTGGAAACCGAGCAGGATGTGCTCGCGGTCGCGGCCTTGCGCAGCTCGAATTCCGTGCGCCGCCGCACCACGTCCACGCGGTGGTCGATGAAGCGCTTGATGCAATCGATCAGGCCCAGTTCGCGCGGCTGGCCGTTGACGATCGACAGCATGATGATGCCGAAGCCGGTCTGCATCTGGGTGTGCTTGTACAGGTTGTTGAGCACCACCTCGGCCTGCTCGCCGCGCTTCAGCTCGAAAACGATGCGCATGCCGTCGCGGTCGCTCTCGTCGCGGATTTCGGAGATGCCTTCGATCTTCTTCTCGTTGACCAGCGCGGCGGCCTGCTCGATCAGCCGCGACTTGTTCACCTGGTAGGGAATCTCGGTGACGATGATGTGCTCGCGGTCCTTGCCGACGTGTTCGATGGCGGCCTTGGCGCGCACCTTCAACTGACCGCGGCCGCGCGTGTAGGCCTCGATGATGCCCTGGCGGCCCATGATGTAGCCGCCGGTCGGGAAATCCGGCCCCGGCACCATCTCCAGAATCTTCTCGAGCGGCGTCTGCGGGTTCTGGACCAGCGCGATGGTGGCGTTGACGATCTCGGTGAGGTTGTGCGGCGGGATGTTGGTCGCCATGCCCACCGCGATTCCCGACGAGCCGTTCACCAGCAGGTTCGGAATGCGCGTCGGCAGGACTTCGGGCTCCTGCTCGCTCGCCGTCGAAGTTCGGCCTGAAATCGACGGTCTCCTTGTCGATGTCCGCCAGCAGAGTGGAGGCGATGCGCGACAGGCGCGCTTCGGTGTACCGCTATGGCCGCCGGCGGATCGCCGTCGACCGAGCCGAAGTTGCCCTGGCCGTCGATGAGCGGGTAGCGCAGCGAGAAATCCTGCGCCATGCGCACCAACGCGTCGTAGACCGCCGCGTCGCCGTGCGGATGGAACTTGCCCAGCACTTCGCCGACGATCTTGGCGCACTTCCGGGTGGGCCGGTTGAAGGTCAGGCCCATCTCGTGCATGCCGTACAGGATGCGGCGATGCACCGGCTTCAGGCCGTCGCGAACGTCCGGCAGCGCGCGGCCGATGATCACGCTCATGGCGTAATCGAGATACGACCGGCGCATCTCGTCTTCGATGTTGACCGGGCTCGTGTTTTTGCCGCCTCCGGGGGGGCCGCCGAGCGGCATCTGCGCTCCGCCACCGCCACCGCCGGCAGGCGGCACGGGGGGAGGGGGAGGGGTCTGCGGGGTATCGGGAGAATCTGCGTCAGCCAAACACGACTCCTTCGCCTGTTATTCGCCCTACTTGGGGGCCTGAAACCAACTCTCTATTTTACCAGAAATCCATTGAGGAAAAAGGCACTTTTGGGCGCGGTGGGGCCGGTTCGGTGCGCCGCTCGGGCTTCAGCCCGCGCAACGTCGAAATGAAGTCCGTTCCGACACGGTGAAGGCGTGCGCCACACCCTAGCGGCTGCGGCGGCTGCGAGCCCGCAACTGCTGCCGGATCACGGTCAGAATGCTGTGGAATCCCCTCTCCCAGTCCGGGAACAGGTCTACGTACTGGAATTCCCTCTGCACGCGGCCAGGCACAGAGCACTCTTCCGTCCGCACGGGAATCAGATAGACCTCGTCCAGGGGCAGGCGGCTCGCGCAATCGAGAGCATACCTTAGCTCGGACTGAAAGTGACCGCGCTTGGGAATCGAGTGGCTGGAGAAACACGCAATGAAGAAGTCCGAGACCGAGATCGCCTGTTCGATGGCGCGCGGCCAGTTCTGCCCGGGCAGCAGTTTCCGGCTGTCCATCCAAGGATCGAAGCCGTTTGCGAGCAGGCCGTCGAAGAGACGTTCGGCCGCGCTACGGTCTTCCACCGCATACGCCAGAAAGACCTTGGGCCGCACCTGCGGCACGAAGACGACGCTGCCGTGCTCGTCGGGACGGAACAGGCCCAAGCCGTCGATTTCGACCTCGCCGCCTTTCTCCAGGCACTTCAGGACGATGCGCGCAATCTCGTCGCTCGAAGTCCGCTCGGCCACGCTCATCGCTCGTGCTCGCTGGGGTCCTTCTTCGCCTCGAACTCGAACCCGGGATTGAGCCCGGGGAGAAACGTCCCGAGTCCGGGCAGGGGCGCCCGCTCTCCCCGCCGAAGCTTGGCGAGGATCTGATGCACGATTCGGTCCACTTCGTCGGCTGCGGCGGCTTTCGAGCTTCCTGTTCGCCGGGCCAATCTGCTCGCCAGGTCGTCTTTGTCCATCGCGCCCTCATGGTAGCAGGGCCATGTTTGTTGAAGGGCGGGGGACGCCCGCGCGGCGTTTCCCTAGGTCGCAGAAAAGACGCGGCTTGTTCCAGTTTTGAGAAAAATGCTGGGAGTGGTGACTGCCCGTCGCGGCCGGTGCGGGCGGGCGGCGAAAAGGGGCCGGCCGAGCGAGGGGTTGCGGCTGCGCGGGCGGGCGAAAAGGGGCCGGCCGGGCGAGGGGCCGTGGCCGGTGCGGGCGGGCGGCGAAAAAGGCCGGCCGAGCGAGGGGTTGTGGCTGCGCGGGCGGGCGGCGAAAAGAGGCCGGCCGGGCGAGGGGTTGTGGCTGCGCGGGCGGGCGGCGAAAACGGGCCGGCCGGGCGAGGGGTTGTGGCCGGTGCGGGCGGGCGGCGAAAAAGGGCCGACCGAGCGAGGGGTTGTGGCTGCGCGGGCGGGCGGCGAAAAAGGCCGGTCGAGCGAGGGGTTGTGGCTGCGCGGGCGGGCGGCGAAAAGAGGTCGGCCGGGCGAGCGGTTGTGGCTGCGGCGAAGCGAGAACGACCGAGATGTGGTTGACTGCCCGCCCACGCCCGTGCTCGATTAAAGGTCGCGGGCGGGCAGCGAAACTGTGTGGGCCGGGGCTACTTGCTGGGCGGCGTCTTGGTGGTCTTGCTGGCTTTCTTGTGATGCGCCTTCTTGGTCTTGGTTTGCTTCTTGTTCGTCTTGGACGGTGCCGTCTGCGTGGTCGCCGGGGCCTGCGTCGCAGCAAACGCGAACGGCAGGCTCAGAGCAGCCGCCAGCAATCCGATACTCAACTTTTTCATTGGATCCTCCTTCGGGCCTTTGTTATACCCGTTACACCTCCATCATGCGGTTTGCCCCCGAAAAGCACGATAGACGCAGAAGGCTAACCGGCCGGCCTAAATCGGGGGATATCGGCTCGATATCGTCCCTCAGCGGTTAGACTGTAGTTGACAAGCTATGGCCCGGCGCGAGATCACGCACGCTACCATCTTCCGGGTGTTGATCGCCGGGTTCATGCTGGTGATTCTGCTGCTCGTCGCCGCGGCGCTTATCAGCGTGCAGGCGATCGGATCCATCCGCACCAGCGTGGCTGGACTGGTGAGCGAGGAACTGGTCGCGACCCGCGTTCTCGACGACATCGCGCACGAGCAAGCCGCGCTGAGTGCCGTGTTCATCAAGCTCTCCCGCGCCCCCGAGGCGGTGGACCGGCAGAAGGTGCTGTCCGACCTCGACGAAGCCGATCAACGCATGGATCAGATCGATCAGACCGTCTCGGGAACGCCCGAGGAGCCGCTGTGGAACGATCTCCAGGAAGCGTCATCGGCCTTCTCGGACGAAGCTCGCCGCCTGCTCTCGGTCGAGCACCCTGCCACCCTGCTGTCGCGCGACTTGTTCCGGCGCCACCAGGAGTCCCTCGCGCTGGTCGCCACTCTGGCCGCGCAGATCGACCGCAACGCCGCCGCGGCGCGCCGCCAGATCGATGGCCGCTCGGCGGGGCTAATGCAGCGTACCTTCATTCTCCTAGGGGCCTGCGTTCTGCTGGCGCTTGCCTGCGCAGCGCTCACCGTGCGGATGGTGCTCGAGCTGTTCCGCAAAATGGAGTGGCAGACCAGCGAACTGAGCCGCGTCTCCTGGCACCTGCTCGAGACCCAGGAGACCACCGCCCGGCGCTTCTCGCACGAACTGCACGATGAGCTGGGCCAGTCGTTGACCGCACTCAAAGCCACCCTGCACGCCCTGGAAATCGCGGGCGGCGCCGATCCGCGGCGGATGACCGATTGTCTCGGCCTGGTGGACCAGGCTATCGGCAACGTGCGGGAATTGTCACAGCTCCTGCATCCCACCATCCTGGACGATTTCGGCCTGGACGCCGCAATCCGGTGGCTGGCCGAGCACTTCACCGAGCGCACCGGCGTCGAGGTCGACTACCAGAGCGCATTCCGCGAACGGCTGGGGGAGGAGACCGAGACGCATCTGTTCCGCATCTGCCAGGAAGCGCTTACCAACGTCGCCCGGCATTCGGGGGCCTCATCGGTGCGCATCCGGCTGGGCGAGCGCGGCGACAGGGTGGCGCTGACGATCGCGGACAACGGGAAGGGTCTGCCGCCGGGCCCGGCGGAAGATCGTGGCATGGGACTGATCGGCATGCGGGCCCGGGCCCGTAGCGCCGGTGGCGAGACAACCTTCCATTCCACGGAGGGCAAGGGCCTGACCATCGAGGTGGTGGTGGTGCGCGGAGCGAAAGATGCCGAAGAAAATCCGCATCCTGTTGGCGGATGACCATGCCATGGTACGGCAGGGCTTCCGCATGATTCTGGCGGCCCAGCCGGACATGGAGATCGTGGGCGAGGCAGGCAATGGCCGCGAAGCGGTGGCGCTGGCGGGCGAACTCCAGCCCGACGTCGTGGTGATGGACGTGGCGATGCCCGAACTGAACGGCATCGAGGCCACTCGGCGCATCACCACGGCGTCGCCGAGGACCCGGGTGCTGGCGCTGAGCATGTACAAGGACTCGGTCTACGTGCGCGAAATCCTGCGCGCGGGCGCCCGGGGCTTCCTGCTCAAGGACGCGATCGACCGGGACCTGCTGGCCGCGGTCCGCTCGGTCGCCGCGGGCGAAGGCTACCTCAGCCCCGCGGTCTCCGAAGCCGTGTTGAGCGACTATCGCCGCCATGTGACCGACCCGCTCGACCTGTTGAGCAGCCGCGAGCGCGAGGTGCTCCAGATGATCGCCGAGGGAAAGACCAACAAGGACATTGCCACCACCCTGGACCTCAGCGTCTACACCGTGGACGCGCACCGGGGCCGCATCATGGAGAAGCTGAACCTTCACAGCGTAGGCGAACTGGTGCGCTTTGCCGTGCGAAAGGGTTTAGTTGACTGAGGGATACAAGCGGGCCGGGATCGGGACGGGCCGAGATCGGGGCGGGCCGGGATCGGGACGGGCCGAGATCGGGACGGGCCGGGATAGGGGCGAGCCGGGTTAGGGATAGGGGCGAACCGGGTTAGGGATCGGGGCGAACCGGGTTAGGGATAGGGGCGAACCGGGATCACCCCAAGCGGGAGATAGATCGTGCGACGGTGCGCCGTCCAGCGAACCGCTAGAGCTAGACGGATGAGCCTTGGGCCTGAACGTTCTGGGACAGGTACCGGAGCTGTTCCCGCATGGACTCCATGGCGCCAACCAGCCCACGCACGTCCACCGTCCCCAGGCCGACCGTTTGCAGCGCCAGCCGGACCTCGACTCCGCACAGCGCCCAACTGAACATCAAGCGCTGCTTCAGGATGTTCCGGGCCAGATCCGGGCGGTCCTGGGGCGCCATCAGCACCAGCGTCTTGGCGGCCGTCGAGAGACGGTTGAAGTCCTTGCGAAGGCAACGTAGGTAGTGCCGAAAAACGCGCCGGCGCTCGGCCTGCAGTTTGCCGTAGATCTTCGGATGGAAGCCTGGCTGCGCAGCCAGGAAATCGTAATCCTCTTCCAGAAACAGGCGCTCCATCGGCCGGTACTTGGCGATCGAAAACTCGCTCGACCACCCCAGGTCGGTCTGCGCCGATTCTGCCCGCGAATGCACACTCCGAAAGAGAAGCAGGAAAGCGACGGCGGCCAGTACAGCCAGTGCCGCTCCGACGGTCAAGGCAAAGTTCATGAATGTCTCCTCACGTCAGGATGCCCAATACAGGATAAACCACGCCCGTGTAGAAATCAACAGATTTCAAAAAATAAGGTCGATTCCTTCGTAATCCAAGTCCTATTACCTAGGTTCGACCGCATGAGGCGGTTGTCGATCATTGCCAATTACCCGCTCAGGAGCACGGGCGTCACCGCGTGAGAGGGGCTACGTCCGGGAGTCGGACCGCATCGGGTCCATTACCCGGGGGCCGGCCGCATGAGGCCGGCGTTGATGGCGGCCAGTTGCCGGACCAGCGAGCACGGGCGTCACCGCGTGAGAGGGGCTACGTCCGGGAGTCGGACCGCATCGGGTCCATTACCCGGGGGCCGGCCGCATGAGGCCGGCGTTGATGGCGGCCAGTTGCCGGACCAGAGAGCACGGGCGTCACCGCGTGAGAGGGGCTGCGTCCGGGAGTCGGACCGCATGGGTCCATTACTCGGGGGCCCGGCCGCATGAGGCTGGCGCTGATGGCCGCCAGTTGCCGGACCAGCGAGCACGGGCGTCACCGCGTGAGAGGGGCTACGTCCGGGCGTCGGACCGCATGGGTCCATTACTCGGGGGCCGACCGCATGAGGCTGGCGTTGATGGCCGCCAGTTGCCGGACCAGCAGCTCTTCGTGCTGCTCGGTCCAGGTGTGGCGGACGACGACCGTCGTCGCCTCCCCCGCGGCGTTCAGGAACACGATCCAGACCGTCAGGCACACCAGATCCAAGCTGTTGGCCGCCAGATTCACCGCGTTCCAGGCAGCGAGGCCGCCCAGGTTGTTGGCCACTTCCACCAGCGTGCCGACGATGAAATAGAGCGCGTAAACCATAGAGTAGAGCACTACGTTGCGGTTCAGGGGGATGGGGAACCACGCCAGAAACGCGGTAATAATAAGCAGGAAGATGACCAAGCTGGCGTCCAGGCCGCGATTTATCAGAGAGTAGCAGCGCAGGACGGTATATTTCTCGGCCGAGTGACTCGCCTCGGCGGGCAGGGTTAGGGAAGACAACAGGATTGCGATGGTGAGACCTGCGAGCACCGTCCAGCGGCCGAAGCTCGCGATTCCCTTGTGGTTCTTGAGCACCAGGGAGTACAGCTCCAAAACCACGAGAACCCGCAGAGCCCACACCAGCGGCTCGGTCAGGGTCCAGAGCCAGCCGTATACGTTGTTTGCGAACGGGAAGTACGGCCGGTGAAGCAGGGCGTACCAGGCGCGCGGCAGCGTCGCCAGCGCCACCGAGCGCGCCGCCCGGAACAGCACGTAGGCCGCAAAGACACGGTACACGCGGTGCAACTTCTGGCGCCGGAGGCGCAAATACAACACCACGTATCCTGCTATCGTCAGGCAGGACAAACATTCCACGATGGCGGCGGCAGACGGCATGTGGGCTGAGTGCGAACACTAAATCATATCATCAGGACCTGGGCCGGATAACCGTGTAGGGTCCTGGCCAAAAAGTACTGGGGTCGATGCGCGGGCTAATCCCGGGTGTCTTACCTGCGCGCCGACCGCGTGAGACTGCTATTGATGGCGGCCAGTTGCCCGATCAGTTGCTCTTCGTGCCGCTCGGTCCAGGCGTGGCCGACCACGACTTTCTGCGCCTCACCCGTGCGGTTCAGGAACGCGATCCACACACCCAGGCACAGGAGATCCACGCAGTTACCCGCTATGTTTACCGTGCTCCACGCGCTGGCGCCGAGGAGATTGCTGGCCAGTTTCGCGAGCGTGTCGGTTATGAAATACAGCGCGTAAACCATCGAGTAGAGCACCACGTTGCGGTGCAGGGGGACCGGGAACCAAGCCAGAAACGCGGTGATGAAAAGCAGGAAAATGACGAGGCTCGCGTCGAGAGCGCGGCTCACGACAAAGTAGCCGCGCAGGATCGTGTAGTGCTGAGCCGAGTGGCTCAACTCGCTAGGGAGCGTGACGGACGACAACACGATCGCGACGGTGAGACCGGTGAGCAAGACCCAGCGTCCCACGCTCGCAATTCCCTTGAAGTTCTGGAGCACGAGGGAGTATAGCTCCAAAACCACGAGAACCTGTAAGACCCACACCAGCGGCTCGGTTAGCGTCCACAGGTAAGCGTATACGTTGTTTTCGAACTGCCCGTAGGGACGGCCCCACAGCCCGTAGCAGGCCCACGGCAGTACCGCCAGTGCGACAGACCGCGCTGCCCGGAACAGAAGGTAGAAAGCAAAGACGCGGTAGACGCGCTGCAGCCCCTGGCGCCGCAGACGCACGTACAACACTACGTACGCCGCGATCTCCAGCCAGGAAAGGTACTCCAGGATGGCGTTGACGGCCGGCATGTCCGCGGTTCCGAGTCTCAATTGTATCATCGGACATCGGACTCGGAAGCTACAGAGCGGGTGTTTCGACCAGCGCCGGCCTCAGGGCGCCCGGGGGCCATGCGACGCGCCCACTGGCACGCCGGCCCCCACCGCCAGTCAATCGGGTAACGCTCGAACGAGAACCGCTAGTTGCCGCAGGGCATGCACTTCGGAGTAACATCCAACTGCCCGCTGAACGTGTTCACCGTGCTGGTGAAGGCGCCGAGCGCAAGTATCAAAGCAAAGATAGCCTTAACGAGTGTCATCTAATTCTCTCCTGGGGAAAACCCTAAATTCGCCTGCGAAAACAGATTAGCCGCGCCTGCCTGGAAAAGGGGGGAGTCGCGGAACATTTTCCGAAATCAGAACAGCCGCGAGATCTTGTTCCGGATTGGGGTAAAGTTGTGGTCGGCAGGCATTCGTGCCAGAATATTTACCGGCAGGGCACATGGGGCAGATCGAACCGAAGGGTGGGCTGGAGCGCGGAGCCGCGCCCGACCTGTGGCGGCACACGCTCTCGCAGATTCCGAGCCTGTTTGGGCGCCTGGTCTATCTCAGCTCGCTGCGGGACAACAACACCGGCGCCTACGAGCACTTTGGGCTGGCTCACTCATTCGGGGAGGGAGAGGCCGGCCGGGTCCTGGGCGAAAGCCACCTCAACGGCTTTTCGCAGTGGCTGTGCCTCACGCTGGAGCAGCAGAAGGCGGACCTGGATCTGTACCTTTCCGGCTTGCCGGGCAGCCGCCGGGCGATTCTCGACACCTGGATCCGCCTGCAGCCCTACCGGGCTCTGATTCCGGCGGCCGCACGCCAGGTGGAGCGCGAGCTGTATATGTCGGATCTGGAAACGATTCTCGATCTTCTCAAGAACGAGTACGGCGTCGCTTCGCCAGATCCAGACGCATAGCCACGCCGGTCACTTGCCCCAGCACCTCGATCTCGTCGGGATAACTGAAGATCTCCGGGTTGCACTGCGAGGCCGGGTGCGGCTGCAGGACCAGGCGATTCTCCGCCAAGTCGCACCAGGAGCAGGCGTACCCGTTCCGGTACTCGAAGAAGTAGATAGGCCGCTCGAACTCGTTCCGCCAGCCGGCGTCCCCGATCTTTCGCTGCGACTCGTCGATGATCACCAGGGCTCCCGGCTGGAGCAGCGGGTACATCCTCCAGTCCTCGGTGCCCACGAACCCGTAGCGGTGGTTCTTCAGATCCAGGCCATTGAGCAGGATCAGCGGCAACCTGCCCCAGCGCTGGATCATGCGGCTCAGGTAGGTCGTCTTGCGCATATCGATGCCCGGATCGAGGGCCAGCGGCAACAACACCTCGCCGCGCATGTCCGGCCGGAACCCGATGGGATGCGTTCTCTCGATCGCCGCCGCGGTCACGGAATCGGCGGGCAGGATCGAGATGTCGATTCCGTACCACTCCAGCACCTCGTTGTAATCCAGCCGGTAGATGGCACACAGCGAGTACAGGCGGTAAGGACTGGGGACCGTGCCCTTGTTCTCGATGTCCGCCAAACGGCTCAGCGCAATGGCAAACTCGTCGTTGTGGTGCTTTTCGGCAATGCGGAGGCTCGCCTCCTCAACCTCGCGATAACGGAGGTTCAAGCGCTCCCGGGCGAGTTTGAGTTTCTGTCCGATGTCCTCCATGCTATGATCCTGTCTCGGCGTCAACCGCTGGCCGAAGGGTGCAGCGAGTCTGGAGGCGCCGCACGAAACCGGGACCCCCGCGAAAGTGGTGCCCGGGACGGAGAGTATCCGGCCGGCGATTCCGAGCCGTTCCGCCGTTCAAGGGCTCCGCTGTGAATTATAACGGCGCTCTTCGATGGGGGCAAGCGCCGTAGGACGGTTTTGTTCCGAAAACGGAACAGATTCCGGAGGGAGGTCAAGTTTTGCGCGTAATTGTAGGCATTAGCGGAGCAAGCGGGGCGATTTACGGCTGGCGCCTCCTGGAGAGGCTGCGCCTCCAGCCGGAAGTCGAATCGCACCTGGTCATCACCCGCTCGGCCGAGCGGACTTTACACCTGGAGACAGGCAAGAAGCCCGCCGACTTGAGATCGCTGGCCCATCGCTGGTACCCCATCGACGACATCGGCGCCGCGCTGGCCAGCGGTTCCTTTGTGACCCACGGCATGGTGGTGGCTCCCTGTTCCATCCGCACCATGTCCTCCATAGCCGCCGGCATCAGCTCGAACCTGCTGCTGCGCGCCGCCGACGTCACCCTCAAGGAGCGCCGCCGCCTGGTGCTGATGGTGCGGGAAACCCCCTTTCATCTCGGCCACTTACGGACAATGGTCGCTCTCACCGAAATGGGCGCTATTGTAGCCCCGCCCATCCCGGCGTTCTATTTCAAGCCCCAAACCGTAGAGGACCTGGTCGATCACAGTATCGACCGGGTGCTCGATCTTCTCGGCCTCCCGCCAGGCGATGCCCGGCGCTGGCCGCCGGAGGCCTCATGAGCGTTTCGAAACCGCGCGTAGTCTTCCAGGGCGAGAAAGGCGCATTCAGCCAGCAAGCCATCCGCCAGCTCCTGGGAGACCGCACTGAAGTCGTTCCCTGTCAGACCTTTGAAGACGTGTTTGTCCGGCTTCGCGACCGCCAGGTGGCCGCCGCCGTCATTCCCATCGAGAACACGCTGGCGGGCTCGGTCCACGAGAACTACGACCACCTGGTCCGCTTCAACTTCCAGATCTGCGGCGAGACCAACGTGCGCATCAACCATAACCTGATCGTCCCTCCCGGCGTGCGATTTCGGGATCTTCGCCGCGTTTTCTCCCATCCGGTGGCCCTTAACCAATGCCTCAAGTTTTTTGCGCACAACCCTAAGATTAAAAAAGAACCGTTCTACGACACCGCGGGAAGCGTGAAGATGGTCGTAGAGGAGAAACTGACCGACGCAGCCGCGATCGGCTCGGCGGTTGCGGCTGAAATCTACGGTGGGACGGTTCTCCGCCGCGCGCTCGAGGACGACCGCCGCAACTTCACCCGGTTCTTTCTGCTCCGCCGGCCCGAGGACGCCCGGCGGCGCTTGCCGCCGGCCACCCGCAATCGGGAGTGGAAGACCACGCTGGTCTTCTCCACGCGCAACATTCCAGGGTCGCTGTTCCGGGCCCTAAGCGCCCTTGCCCTGCGAGACATCAACCTCGCCAAGATCGAGTCGCGCCCGCTGCGCGGCCGGCCCTGGGAGTACATGTTCTACCTGGACCTGCTGGGCCGTACGGATGAAGTTCGGGTGCAGAAGGCGCTGGGCCATCTGGAGGAACTGGCGGACTTTCTGCGAGTGCTGGGCTGTTATCCGAAGGGGGACTGAGGGGCCCTTACGCCCGCTGTGCCCGGACCATCGGAAGTGCGGCATGCGCCGAAGCCGGCTGCTTGCGCGTTGCGGAGGATTCCAGGGCCTGCTGGAGCCTTTGGGCCAGTCCGCCCTCGTCCTGCCCGGCCGCCAACGTGACCACGGGCAGTGCGGGGATTGTCTGCGCGAGCTTCTCCGTCAGGCGCGGCCAGTCCATACCGGGCGTGTCCAGGTCGATGACCAGGGAATCGACCGGCTGGGAGGCGCACAGAAACAGGGCCCCCAGGCCGGTGGGGGCCTCGATCAGGCGCAGGCTCGGGCTCCGCAACGTCTTCAACGCGGAGTGAACCTTCGGATCCTTGCTGATAACGACAACTGTGCGCTTCATGCCGACCTGACGAGCCTACACCGGATCGGGTGCCGAAAGCAAATAGCTGTCAGCCATCAGCTATCAGCTTTCCGCTCAGGCGCCAAGGGCGAGTTCATAACCTGGCGGGGCGGCGCCGTCATCTCCACGATCGCATGGTCCGCCCTTGGCGGGATCCGCCTTGGCAGATAGCGGTCAGCCATCAGCTAAGGCGTAGGGGGCCCCGTTGGCCGAGCCCGGCAGTTTTGAGCTGACAGCTGAGAGCTGACCGCTGACAGCTATCAAAGCACCGGCCCGATGCGCCAAGGCACGAACTCGCGGTGGCCCAGCCGCTCGGAGGCGGTCCGCTCGCCGGAGGCCACCCGCAGCACCAGCTCGAAGATCTCCCGGCCCACCTCGGCGACGGATTTCTCCCCGTCCACGATGGCGCCCGCGTTGACCTCCATGTTGTCCCGCATGCGGCGATAGGTGGCGGAGTTGGTGGCGATCTTGATGACCGGGATCGTCGCGAAGCCGATGGCGCTGCCGCGGCCGGTGGTGAACGCGATCAGGTTCGCGCCGCCCGCGGCCAGTCCGGCGAGCGACACCGGATCGTAGCCCGGGGTGTTCATGAACACCAGGCCGGGCGTGCTCACGCGCTCGGCGTAATCCACCACCTCCATCAACGGAGAGGTGCCGCCCTTGGCCACCGCGCCCAGAGATTTTTCGAGGATGTTGCTGAGCCCGCCCTCTTTGTTGCCAGGCGCGGGATTGTCGTCGAATGAGCCGCCGAATCGGTTGAGGTAGGTGCGGTAGTCGGCGATGCGCGCCAGCAGCCGCTCGGCCACCTGCCGGTTGCGCGCGCGCCGCACCAGCAGGTGCTCCGCGCCGAAGATCTCGGTTGTTTCCGCCAGCACGGCCGAGCCGCCGTAGCCCGCTAGTATGTCCGACGCCACGCCCAGCGCGGGATTCGCCGTGATGCCCGAGAAGGAATCCGAGCCACCGCAGTTCAGCCCGAGCACGATCTTCGACGCCGGAATCTCGGTGCGCTCACAAGCTGCCGCCTGCTCGATGAAGCGCGAGATTTCGCGCCGCGCCGCATCCACCGTCGCGCGCGTTCCGCCGCTCTCCTGCAGGGTCAGCCCCTTCAAGCGCGGCCCGCCCAGGTAGTGCGAAATCTGGTTGACCTCGCAGCCCAGGCCCAGAATCAGCGCCGAGGCGACGTTGGGATGATCGAGCACGCCGGCGATGGTCCGCTGCAGCTGCCTGGTATCCGGCCCGATGGAGTGCGCGCAGCCTTCGCCATGCGGGAAGGCGACAACTCCATCCACGTTGGGCGGCAGGCGCTCGTTCTCGTAGCTGCGCGCGATCAGCTCGGCGGTGTGTGCCGCGCAGTTGCTGGCCGCGCCGACCGCGATGTAGTTGCGCGTTCCGGCGCGGCCGTCTTCGCGCGCATAGCCGAGGAAACGGGGAACGGCGGCGGGCGGGGCGGGGAACTCGATCTCGCCCGAGGGGAATTCGTAATCGAAAGCGAGCTCCTCGTAGGCCAGGTTGTGCATGTGCACGTGCCGTCCGGCTTCGATGGGCACGCGGGCGCGCCCGATCCGCTGGCCGTAGCGCAGCACGTTCTCGCCCGCGGGAACGGCGGCCAGCGCCACCTTGTGTCCCGGCGGAATCGGCTCGGTGACCGTGACCTCGCGCCCCGCAAGTTCCAGCCGCTGGCCGGGGGAGAGGGGCACGCGCGCGATGGCGACGTTGTCGTCCGCGTGCAGCAGGATGGCCGCGTTCTCCGCGCTGGCCGCTTTCGTGATGTCGACGAGACTCATCGTTCCAATACTCCTTCGGTTCCTTGCTCGCCCAGGTGGACATGGAGTTTGCCGCCGGCCGCGTGGATCCACATGCCACTGCCGTCGGCGGGCACGGGGATGTCGGCCGGTCCCGCGACCACCAGCGGCCGCCCGCTCTCGACGCCCTCGCGCAGCCTCGCGATGTGAACGTGCGTGTGGCACTGCGAGCGCGCTTCGTCGCCGTTCAGAGCCAGCCCCCAGCGTTCGCCGAACATCGTCCGCGCCCGCGCGACAGCGGCCGTCCAGAACGCGGTGCGCTCCGCCGCGGTGAGCTTCGAAAGCGGCAGGCGTCCATCGGAGGCGTGCGCGCGGGGCAGGATCAGCCACTGGTTCGGCTTGAACGGGCTATTGTCTTTCAGGAAGAAGTAGGCTTCGCCGGCCGGCTGCTTCTCGGCCTCGCGGCACAGCGAGCAGTCGCGCGCGGCCATCGCCTCGGCGCGCGAGACGTCGCACGCGCAACGATCCATCTCCGCGCCCAGCGCGACCGCGGCGGCGAGCACCAGCAGTGCGATCCATCTCCGCATTCTGGGTTCATTGTAGCGGGTGCAGGCGCACCGAGAGTGGCGGAGCCTCCGGCGCGATCGTCACCACGAGGCGCAGCGTTTCTGTTCCCGGGCGAGAGAACATCAGCCGGTGGAACGGCCCCTGCGAAAGCGGCGGCAACTCGAAGCGTCCGGTGCGGTCGGTCATCACCCTGGAAAGTTCGGACTTCCAGCCGGCCGTGAACTCCTGTACGAGAGTCGCGGAGACGTTGGTGGAGCCGTACTCGATTGTGCCAGTCAGGCTTGAGGCCTCGACTATTGCGGGCCTGCCGCGCCACCAGCTTCGAATCGCGACAATCACGACCAAGAGGGCGAAGATCGCCGGCCCCCATGCCGTGGCCAGGAGGCACACTATGCCGCCGAGAGCCAAAAAGATGAGTAGGGCACTAAGTCTCTTAGGACTGAGCGGCCGGGGCGCGGTCCAGAGCGCCGGCAGCCATAGGAGACCCGCAGCCGCGACAAAGATCCTGCCCACGGGGGCGAGTCCCCAGAGAGCCAGATTCAACGCCAGCACGATCCCCATGGCGAGGGATAGCCACAAGCGCACGCGCACGTCCCGTTGCATCGCGTTCGCGTCCACGGCTCACCAGTATAGTTCGCCGCCGCTATACTTGTTGAGTGCCGATCGCCCCGCGACGGATAGCGGCCGCAGCCGCTCTCGCCGTCGCCTGCTACCTTCTGTTCTTCGCCAACCTCACCGGCGTCGGAATGCTCGGCCCGGACGAGCCGCGCTATGCCGCTATCGGCCGCGAAATGGCGCGCTCGGGCGATTGGATCACGCCCCGCCTCTGGGGCCAGCCCTGGTTCGAGAAGCCGCCGCTGCTCTACTGGATGACCGCCGCCGCCTTCCGCGCGGGAGTGAGCGAGGACCTGGCCCCCCGCCTCGGCGTAGCTCTGCTCGCGGTGGGCTTTCTCTTTTTCTACTGGCGCACGCTGCGCCGCGAGTTTGGCGAAACGGCGGCGCTCTACTCCACCGCCATCCTGGCTACCAGCGCCGCCTGGCTCGGATACAGTCACGTCGGCGCGACGGACCTGCCCGTCACCGCGGCGTTCTCCGCCGCGATGCTGCTCTCGCTCGGCTGGGTGGAGCGCGGAGAGAGGCGCGGTCTGGTTCCCGCGGCCGCCCTGCTAGGCGCAGCCGTGCTGGCCAAGGGCCTTCTGCCGCTGGCGCTGGCGCTGCCTGTGCTGTGGATGGGCCGCTCGCGGCTGCGCGACCTGCTGCGGCCCGCGCCGATCGCGGTGTTTCTGCTTGTAACCGTGCCCTGGTATGCCCTGATCACCGCGCGCTTCGGCAGCCGCTTCGTCGATGAGTTCTTCTGGAAGCAGCACCTGGGACGCTTTACCGGCGGCGCTGTTTCGCACCCGCAGCCGTTCTGGTTCTACGGACCCATCCTGGTAGCGGCGCTATTCCCCTGGTCTCCGCTGCTGGCGCTGCTGTTTCGAAAGAGCCTCTACAAAGACCGGCGGCGCGTGCTCCTACTCCTGTGGCTGGTCTTCGGGATGGTGTTCCTCGCTGCCTCCGCCAACAAGCTTCCGGGATACCTGTTGCCGCTGGTTCCGGCGGCGGCGGCGCTGGCCGGGTTGGCCCTGTCCGAGTCGCCGTGGCTTCCCCAGTTGCTGGCCGGCTGCGCGCTCCTGCTGGGCCTGGTGCCGACCATCGCCGCGGGCTTGCCCGATGCGCTCGAGAGAGGCGCCACGCACGCCTGGACCGGAATCGTAGGCTGGGGCGCCGCTGCCGCAATCGTGCTGGCCGCCGGTGTCTGGCTGATGGCGCGTGCCGGGCGGAGCAAGCTGGCCATCGGTGCGCTTGTCGCCGCCACGATTCTGGGGGTGGTCTGGATCGAGAGGCTCACGTTTCCGGTTTTGGATCGAACCGTCTCGCCCCGCGCCGTCTGGCGCCAGGTCGAAGCCCGCCGCAACCAGGTCTGCGTCGCAGAAGTTGACCGCGCGTCACGCTACGGTCTGAATTATTACTCCGTCACGCCCCTCCCCGACTGCCATACCACCGCCCGCCCCATAGTCGTGGGGCAGGCGCCCACGCCTGCAGCGGGTCTCCAGACCCGCCCGCCGTTGTAGGATGGTAACCGTGCGTCTAACCCGTCGCGAACTACTCCTGAGCACCGCCGCTCTCCCTCTTCTTGGAGCCGAAAAGGCCCCGCGGCGTCCGAGCGTCCTGCTGATTCTGGTGGACGGCCTGGGCGCCCACATGCTCGGTTGCTACGGCAACCGCGAGATCAAAACCCCCAACATCGACGTCCTGTGCCGCAGCGGAGCCCGGTTCGTGCGCGCTTTTGTCGCGAGTCCCGTGGCCGCGCCCAGCCGCGCGACCGTGCTCTCCGGACGGACGCCGCACCAGCTCGGAATCCACGGGGCTGGCCCCATCGCGTTTGGGAGCCACGCGCTGCTTTCCGACACGCTGGCTGCCGGGGGATATGAGTGCGGCTACTGCGGAATGTGGGAGTCCGAGGACAGCGCCCGGCACGGAATCAAGTTCTGGGAGAAATCCCCGGAGGCGGCCGCCGTCAGTGCCAAAGCGCTCGAGTTCCTGGGCGCCCGGAAGCCCGCGGAGCCGTTCTTCCTGACGGCGAGCTACCAGCTTCCGGCCACGGTCGCGCAGAAGTACACCGACATGTACCGCGCCGTCAGCTTCGACTCCATCGGCTGGGAGCCCGCGGCTTCCAACGCCACTGCGAGCAAGGCCATTCTCAAGGACATGGTAGGAGCCATTCGCGGCGCGGCGGCTTCGGTCACCGCCCTGGACGACGAGATCTGGCGCCTGGTCAAGAAGCTGGATGAGCGCGGTCTGCGCGACGACACCCTGATAGTTTTCACCGCCACGTGCGGTTCGATGCTGGGCCGGCACGGCCTGTGGGGCGACGGGCGCGCCTCCGATCCGCCCAACATGTTCGAAGAGGTGGTGCACGTCCCGGCGATCTGGCAGTGGGGACGCCGCGTCCCGCCCGAGTCGGTGCGGCCCGAACTGGTGCGCTCGTTCGACCTCGTTCCCACCATCTGCGAGATGACCGGCCAGGCGGCTCCCGCTGCGAACCTGCCCGGCCGGAGCTACGTTCCCGCCATCGTCAACGAGCCGTTCCCGAAGAAGCGTCCCTGGACAGGCCTGGCCTTCGGCGAATTCGGTACGGTACGTATGGTACGCGACCGTACCTACAAACTGGTACTTCGCGCGGGTGGGCCGAACGAGCTGTACGACGTGCTTCACGACGGCGGCGAGAAGGTCAATCAGTATGCCAGCACGCAGTTTCTGAACGTTCGCGACGGTTTGACGCAAGCCCTCGACGCCTGGTCGAAACAATTCTGAGGGGAACCGCCCGGCCGGCGCCTCCGCCCCCAAAGATTTTCGTGGCAAGATGCCGGACTCGATGCTATGATCTTCCACGGTGGTAGTGTGCCCTCCGGCCGGGTCGGAGGGCCCGGCTTGTGGAGGACCGCATGTATTCGAGACGTGATCTGGCGAAGATCGCTCTTGGGGCGTTCTCGGCGGGGCGGCTGCTGGGTAAGCCGAATTCCACGATTCGCGGCGTGACCATTGGCGTCGAGAGCCGCAGCTTTCGCGACAGCACGCTGGACGAAGCCCTGGCTGCGATGGTTAAAGTGGGCATTGGCACTTGTGATCTGTGGGAAGGCCACGTAGCGCCGCCCAGGTTGAGCCGCAAGGGGCTGCGCGACTGGCGGGAAAACATCGCCATCGAGCAGTTTCAATTGGTGGCCGACACCGCTAGCAAGGCGGGTGTGAAGATCCACGCCTACGACTACGAGTTCGCCGAAGACTTCAGCACCCTGGAGACCCAGCGTGGGTTCGAGATGGCCAAGGCGCTGGGAGCCGATCTCATCGTGGCTTCCCCGCCACCGTCCATGATTAAGGCATTGAGTGCCGCCGCGGTCAAGGCCGGGATATTCGTCGGACTGCGTAACGGCGACGGGAAGCAGCCTGGCGACCTGTCGAATCCCGTCGAGCTGGCCGCGGCCATCAGGGGCAACGCTAATATCGGGTGCTGTCTGGACGCGGTTGCCTTCGCGGCGGCGGGCAACGATGTGGTGAGGTTTCTGCTCAGCCACCTGGACCGGACCTTCGCGGTGTGCCTCCGGGACCACGGCGAAAGTGTGGCGTTCGGGCAGAGCAACGCGCTGGCCGCCTCGGTACTGAGGCAGATGCAAGGCAGGCGGGCGACCTTCCCGGCGGTGATCGATTACGATTCCCAGGGGAAAGACCCGGTCGCCGTAGTGGATCGCTGTTTCGCGTTCTGCAAGCAGATTCTCACGGCCAAGTACGTCGCCCCGCCTGCGCCGGCGCGCAAGACGTAGCGCGGCGCGACCACCGAACCGCGACCGTCAGGGAGCGGACCCTGGCTCAGTCCGCGTAGTGGAAGCTGCCGACGAACGCGCTGCGTTTGCCCGGAGCGCTCCAGGTTTCTCCCAGGCCCTGGCCATAGAAGCTGTCGGCCACGGTGTACGCGGGCATGGCGTGATCCACGTGCGTGAGCGGAGGATAGAAGGTTTCCTCGTTGTGGCAGATGTCGTCGGAGGAGAGCAGCGCGCGCGTCTCGATCCGGGCCAGGCTGCCTGCCTCGAGCGTTGCGGTGGCGGTGTGAACGCTATTGTCCTTGACGCTGAGCGTGATCGGCGCATACTCGACGCGGACTACGTCGTCGAGTAACGTGCCGCTCATGTGCTGAGCGAGGTCGCGCAGCGCCGCGCGCTGCAGCAGGTCGGCGCGCTGGTCGATGATGAGGACGGCGCGGACCGGATCGACGTCGATGCCGGCGCCCAGCGTGTTGCCTGCGCGGACGATGCCCACGACCGAAAGGCCGTCCAGAGGCACGCCCTCCCAGCTCCCCTGGTCGACGCTCCAGCCCAGCACCGCGAGATCGCCCACCTGCCCCGCCTCGCCGTTGGCGAAGCACGGTCCGGTGTAAACGTCCGCATTGCGCGCCTCGATATACCGGCCACGCAGGCTTGACTTAGTGAGTCCCGCGCCGGATAAGAGAGGGACGGCGAGTAAGGCGCACAGAAACGGATATACGGTAATTCGCATCCAGTTACCTCCTCTGAGTACGACTTGTTCTACTTACTAATATAGCGCCGCTGGGCTAGAGCAGTCACTTCCGCGCGGGGCTCCGGGCCGCAACCGTCAGGGTTTTTTGGCAAACGGCCGGATAACATGGCTGGCAGGGCACCGAACCGCGAGCGTCAGCGAGCGGACCGCTCCCTGACGGTCGCGGTTCGGTGCTTAGCGGTGCCGTTATATGCCTTGACAAGTATATGCTCTGTGGGGTATATTAAGAGAGTGGAATCTGTCTTCGAAATCGTTGCGGAGCCGAACCGCCGGGCGATATTGAGCCTCCTGGTCTCGTCACGGCAGTCGGTTGGAGAGATCGAGCGTTGGCTTGGTATGCCGCAGCCGACCGTGTCGAAGCACCTGCGAGTGCTGCGCGAGGCCGGTTTCGTGGAATCCACGGTGGACGCACAGCGCCGTCTCTACCGCCTGAAACCCGAACCGCTTCAGGAGCTGGATGCCTGGCTGGCTCCGTTCCGCCGCTTCTGGTCCGCTCACGTGGATGCTCTCGAACGCCATCTCGACCGCATGGATCAATCGACGCCAACGAAAAGGAAGACAAGAAGAAGGTGACCGATCATGGGCGGTACGCACTGGGTCCCGCCCGCAACTCAGATGGAGCTAGGGGAGGCGGTTTTCAAGCCACCCAAACCGCGAACGTGACAAAGGAGAAGCGAAATGAAAATCAAAGTGACGAGCGTATACGTGGACGATCAGGACAAGGCCCTGCGCTTCTACACGGAGGTGCTGGGCTTTGCCAAGAAGGCCGATTTCAGTCAGGGCCCGTTTCGTTGGCTGACCGTGGCCTCGCCCGAGGAGCCGGACGGCACTGAGCTGCAGTTGGCGCTGAACGGCAACCCCGCGGCCAAGGCGTATCAGCAGGCGATCCTTCAACAGGGCCAGCCCGCGGCCATGTTTTTCACCGACGACGTCAAGGGCGACTACGAGCGGATCAAAGCTCGCGGCGCGGAGTTCACAATGCCGCCCACCGACGTGACCGCCTCGACCATTGCGATGCTGAAGGACACCTGCGGCAACCTCATTCAGCTCACCCAACTGAAACGCTATTGAGGGTGGGCGTTCGGCAGGATGGTAGCCCGGTGGGCGCCGACGGCCGCGGCCTGAACCCTGGTGTACGCAGCCGTCGCTGGGCCATCCCGGGATTCACTGGTCGAGGAAGACAAGGACAAGATGACCGATCACGAGCAGTACACGCCAGGTCCCGCCAGCGGGGCGCGGATACGAAAGGACGGAGAGAAGTGGACGCTCATTCTCGTCAGAGAGCTGCGCCACTCGCCGGAAAAAGTCTGGCAGGCGCTTACCGACCCGGCGCATCTGCGCGAGTGGGCTCCCTTTGTGGCCGATGGGAACCTGGGTACGGTTGGAACCGTGAATCTCACCTGGGTGGGAACTCAGCGGGTTTCAGAAACGAGGGTGACGCGAGCCCACGCTGCCAAGGTGCTTGAGTACGGCGACCTCCGGTGGGAACTCGAAGCCATTGGCAGCGGCACGCGGCTCACGCTCTGGCACGACATCGATCGCCGCTTCATCTCGTGGGGCGCCGCGGGCTGGCACATTTGCTTCGACGTCCTTGAGCGGCTCCTCGCGGGTGAGCCGATCGGACGCATCGTCGGCGCCGAGGCGATGAAGTTCAGCGGCTGGCAGCGATTGAACGCCGAGTACGCAAAGCAGTTCGGCGTGGAGAACCCCGGTTGGCCGCCCAACGCCCCGAAGCGTTGAAGGGAGGAAGAACCAGGCCGCGACGGTGTAGGCGTTGCCCGCCAGCGCGTTGCCGGTGAGGCGGATTTGAGGGTGCAGGGCGCGCTGAGCGCAGCTAAAATAAGTGCGGGAGTTGGAGCGTACATGAAAAAGCCCGTCCCGGTGGAATCTGCCGCTGCATTAATCGACCAGAAGATCAAAGAACTTGGCGACTGGCGCGGGAAGACGCTCGCGAAAGTGCGCGAGATCATTCACGAAGCAGACCCCGAGATCGTCGAAGAGTGGAAGTGGATGGGGACCCCCGTCTGGTCTCACGGCGGCATCGTCTGCACGGGAGAAACGTACAAGAGCGTCGTCAAGATGACATTTGCCAAGGGCGCTGCGTTGAAGGACCCTGCAGGTCTATTCAATTCCAGCCTCGACGGGAATGTCAGGCGCGCCATCGACATCCACGAAGGCGAGCAAGATCGATGAGGCGGCCTTGAAGGACCTCATCCGCGCTGCAGTGGCGCTCAATTTCGAGGCCAAGAGCAAGCCCAAGCCGCGAGCGAGCAGCAAGCGGGCCGGTTAGCGGGGAAGAGCTTCGGCACCCGCCAAGCAGTCCGGCGTCGAGGCCCCGAACTGGGCGCCTTGGGGCGCTCGGCGGGCGCCGTCGATATCGCTTGCGATCGTAGTGGCCCGCGCAGGCCCGTTGGAGAAGCTGAGGCCGGCCGCCGAGAGCCGGCGCCCGGACGACTTCATCCGCGGCGGCTCTCGGCTACAAGCCCCGGTAGCACGGCCGGGCGGGATTGCACTCGTAGCGGTCCACGAGCTTTCCGTCCGGACCGATACCGATCTGGGTGGTCAGGCACCAGCAGATGGAATCCGCCTGCGGCGATTCATCGCCCAGGAAGACGCCTTTCCAGCGGAGGTTCTCGCAGCGCGAGCCGCCGGCGGAGGCGCTGAGATCGGGTGTCGGTTCCATCGGCTACGCCCTCCCGCGCGCGGCTTCGAGAAGCGCGCGCTTTACCGCGATGCGCACCAGTTGGACCTTGTAGGCGTTGCCGCTGAGCGGGCTCGCGCCGTCGCGGGCGGCTTTTCCGGCAGCCTCGGCGACTTCGGGCGTGAGCGGTTGGCCCACTATCGCCTTCTCTGCCGCCGCGGCGCGCCACGGCGTCGGAGCCACGTGTCCCAGCACGATGCTGGCGGAAGCCACCGTGCTGCCTTTCATCCGCAGCGCCACCGATGCCGTAGCCAGCGGCCAATCGAGCGCGGTCTTCTGCCGTATTTCGTAGGTTGCGTTGTGGCCGGCCGCCGGCACCAGGATCTCGGTCAGCACCTCGTTCGGACCGAGCGCCGTCTCCCGCATGTCATCGCCGTTCGGAGTGACGAAGAATTTCTCCACCGGAAGCTCGCGGCTGCCTTTGGGAGAAACCAGCTTGACCTTGGCTCCGAGCGCCACCAGCGGGGGGCCGAAGCTGGACGCGCTGACGAAGTAGGCCGGGCCCGCGTTGCCGAAAATCGCGTGGTAGCGGTTGTCGCCGTTGGGGACCAGGCTCTGCCCCTTGCCGTCTTTGGCGAGCAGGCCGTATCCCAGGCGGAAGTACCAGCAGCGGGGACGCTGGCAGAGGTCCCCGCCCAGCGTGCCCATGTTGCGAACCTGCGGGCTCGAGACGCCGAGAGCGGCGGTTGCGAGCGACGGATACCCGGCTCGGACGGCCGGGGATTTCGACAGCTCGTCGAGCGTGACCAGCGCGCCGATGCGCAGGCCCGCGGCGGTCTTCGCGATGCCGTTCATTTCCTTGACGCCCTTGAGACTCACCACCCGCCGCGGCGTCTCGATGTCGTCTTTCATGAGCCCAAGAAGGTCGGTGCCGCCCGCCAGGACGGCCGCGTCTGCCCAGCTCTTGCCTAGCAGGCCGACAACCTCCCGAACCGTTTCAGGGCTTGCGTATTCGAAGGCTTGCATCAGGCGTTCCTCCCTTCCAGTGCCGCCAGCACCCGGTTGGACGTCATCGGCAACATCGGAACCCGGACTCCGATGGCGTTCGCCACCGCGTTCCCGATGGCCGCCAGGCCGCCGACCGTCGGCGGTTCGCCCAGGCCGATGACGCCGCGCTTGTCATACTCGGGCTCCACGTTGAGGTAGACCACGATGTCCCCGACGTCGCCGATTCCGGCCAGCTTATAGAAATCCATGTCGGGGTTGAGCACGCGGCCGGTCTGGGAGTCGAAGATCTTCTCTTCCATGAGCGCGCCGCAGATGCTCATGATGCAGGCGCCGAAAACCTGGCTTTCGGCGGTCTTGGGGTTGATGACCATGCCGCAGTCCTGCACCGCAACCATGCGGTTCATGCGGACGACGCCGGTTTCGGTATCGACCGAGACGTCGGCGATCTGGACGCCGCCGACGCCGCCGCTGATCAGGCCGCCGGGGCCGCGCTGGTTATTGACGCCCATCTCGGTGATGGTGTTCGTTCCGAGTTTGCGGCAGGCGGCGGCCCAGGTCAGGCTCTTCGATGGCGTGCCCTTGACCTGAATCTTGCCGTCCACGACTTCGAGCCGATCGGGCGTCGTTCCCAGAGCGGGCGCGACCACGTCGTAGAGCTTCACCAGCGCATTCATGGTGGATTTGCGGGTGGACGCGGAGACGCCGCCCACGGTGGTCGAGCCGCCGGACGGGCCGGACACCGGATACTTGTTGTCGCCGATGTTGACCGTGACGGCTCGGACCGGAAGACCGAGCGTTTCGGCGGCTACCATCGCGATCACGGTGCGCGTGCCGGTTCCCAGGTCCTGGCTGCCGATTTCCACCGCCACCGAGCCATCGGGATGAATGGTGGTGCGGCAGTTGCTGGCATGGCCGAGACCGAACCAGGTGCAGACTCCCAGGCCCATTCCGCGCTTCACCGTGCCGCTCCCGGATTGCCCGCGCGGATGCCAGTTCTTCTTCCACTCGGCCATCTCGGCCGCCTTGGCCAACTGGCCGCTGTAAACTTCCGGCGTGTTGGTGTAGTTGGCGTTCTTGGTGAAGAACTCAACCGGGTCCATGTTCAGCTTGGCGGCCAGGTCCTCCATTGCACAGCAGGTGAGGTAGGAAGCCTGCGGATTGTTAGGCGCGCGCCAGGCCTTCTGCTGAGCGCTGTTAGTCGAGACGGAGGTGTGAGTCAAACGCCGGTTGGGGACTGTCCGGTAGACGTAGGGGAGAGGCGGCATGGTGACGCCGCCGAACCCTCCGGTGCCCCAGGACTCGGACTGCCAGACGGTCAGGGTTCCGTCCTTCTTGGCGCCGAGCTTGATCTTGGCGTAGTAGGAGGGGCGGTTGCCGGCAATGATCAGCTCCGTGGCGCGGTCCAGGAACAGCTTTACGGGACGGCCGCCGGCCTTCTTCGAGAGTTGAGCGCAGGCGGGCCCCCAGCGATCGGGCGAGAACTTGCTGCCGAAGCCGCCTCCGATATAGTCCATGTGGGTGTGGACGCTGGTGGCGGGGATGGAAAGCATCTTGGCGAGGTCGCCGCCCACCACGGAGACGCCCTGTGTGGAAGGCCAGTAATGTAGGGCTGTCACCTTTCCACTCGATGACCTGGCCGTGAGCTTCCAGGCAGGAGTGGTTGAGGATGGGGAGACCGTAGGTGCCCTCGGAGACCACGTCGGCGTCCTTGAATGCCTGGTCGGGATCGCCGGCGGTCTGTTCGCCGGAGGGCTTGGCGTTGGTGCCGGCGCTCTTCAGGTCGGCCTCGTTGACGAAGTGGGGGAGCACCTCGTATTCCACCTTGATCTTGCGGATGGCGTCGCGAGCCTGGTCCTCGGTCTCGGCGGCGACCGCGACCACCTCGTAGCCGGCGTATTGAATCTCCTCGCCCGGCTTTGCCATCGGTTCGACGGCGGCGACGCCCTTGGACTTCTCGGCGGCGCTGGTATCGAGCGAGGTAAGCCGCGCGTGGGCGTGGGGGCAGGTGAGAATGACTCCGTACAGCATTCCGGGCCGCTGCAGATCGTGGGAATACTTCGCGTGGCCGGAGGCTTTCGCCGCGCCATCCAGGCGGCTCTGCCGCTTTCCGATGACGCGCCGCTTCTCGGGAGCGGGCCAACTGTAATCCGGTGTGTCAGGCATGGGGACCTCCTTGCCGGGCAGCCTGGAGCACGGCTTTGCGCATGCCCATGTAGGTGCCGCAGCGGCAGATGTTGCCGCCCAGGCCCTCCTTGACCTGCTCCTCGGTGGGGTGTGGGTGCTCGGCCAGGAAGGCCTTGGTCGCCATCACGAAGCCGGGAGTGCAAAAGCCGCACTGCGAGGCGTCGTGATCGACGAAGGCCGCGACGATCGGGTCGCGCTTGCCTTCGGCGGTGAGGCTCTCGATGGTCTGGATATCCTTGCCCTGGGCCTCGATGGCGAGCAGGCTGCAACTGTACATCGCCTTGCCTCCGACCAGCACGGTGCAGGCGCCGCAGGCGCCGCGGTCGCAGACTCTCTTCGCGCCGGTCAGGTCCAGGCGGTCGCGCAAAACGTCGAGAAGCGTGACCCGCGGCTCCACCGTGAGCTGGTGCGGCTTTCCGTTGATCTGAAGCGTGATGGGGACGGGTCCGGGCCCGGCCAGCTTGGTCGCGGTCCGCTGGGCTTCGGCTGTGCCTTCCAGCAGGCCCGTTCCCAGGGCGCCGCCGCCTAACCCGACTCCACGCATGAATCCGCGCCGCGAGAAACCAGGTTGCTTGGTTGAACTCACGTAGTCCCTCCTTGCCGTAGTGCTGTTGTTGTGATTAAGAGCCCGGCGGCGAATGCGCCGCCCCGCGTGCCAGTTGCTTCTGAATATAGCAAAGCGGGGGCCGTCCCGGCGCTGACCCCGCGACGGTGGAGCGGCGTGGAAGTGAGACGCAAAGGCGGGCTTGAGCCAGGCGTCAGCATGAGCGGGCCGCTGTGGGGCAGGCGTTCATGCCAGGCGTTCATGCCCGGGCGGAACGTCCGCATCCCGCCTGGGCCGGACCTGGAGGTCCGGCGCAACATGGAGGACTGCCCCACCAACCTGCTACGACTGCCTGGGTTTCCGGGAACTTGTGAGGCAGCGTCCACGCCCGGGCGGGACGTCCACGTCCCGCCTGGACCGGACCTGGAGCTCCGGCGCAGTCCTGGAGGACCGCACCACCAACCTGCTACGACTGCCTGGGTTTCTGGAGAGGTGGGAACTCAGCCGATTGCGGTAACCTCTCGGGGAGACACGCGCCTGGCGCGGTTGCGGGGCGCGTGGCTCTCCTCAAAAGGCTAAAGGCCCAGAGACGTGGGTGCGGGGTTGCCAGGCGGGACTCTGCTCTGACTATTCCGTGATGTTGATGCGTCTTGGTGGGATAACCGAGGTCCAAACCACGGTTCCCTGAGCCTTTGCTTCGGTGACATCACGCGTGAAGGGAGTGCAATCTTCAGTCCAAAGCAGCAAATCGCACATTTTGAAGGAAAAACCGCAGAAGGCGCGACAGACGGTGCCGACAGAATTGCACTTTCGACTCTGTTGCCGTGCAAAAAAGGAGGCCGAGAGTCAGCGCGGAGGCAGTCCCGCGAGTCTGGCCTGGGCGCGCAGCGTGGCTTCGTGCCGCGCCTCGAGGAACGGCCCGTAGCGCTGCCGGACCGTGGCCACCAGGTCCGGACCGGCTGACTCGGGCGAGCCCGTGTGGAGCGGAGGCTGAGGGTTGTACTCGATCTCGAGCTGGATTCGCTGCGCCTCCGCGATTCCGCGAAGATTCGTCCGGTAAGGTCAAGCTGGGTCACCTTGGGATAGAGCAGCAAGCCGATCTCGAGGCGGGATTCGGCGGGCACGAGGGGCGCGACGCTCATGGCGGATTCATCGGCCGCGGATCAGGTCCTGCAGCGCTTCAACCTGCCGGCGCGTCAGCGTGGCGAGAATCTGGTCCCTTTCCATCGGGTACATGGACCCGTACCCGGCCAGCTTATCCTCGGCCGGGAACATCGCCTCGATGTACGCGTCGCGAAAGGCCACCCAGGCCCTCTGCGCTTTCTTGATTTTCTCGACCGCGGCCGGGTCGTCGCTGTTCTTCGACAGCAGCTCGCGAAAGACGCGGTTCAGTTCGGCGTCGACTCTGTAGGACTCCTCGGAAGCGCATGCGTTCAACTCGTTCTGTGCCACCGCCTTCGCGTTGCACGCCCGAAACTTCGCCGAATCCTGGGCGACAAGCAGACACGGGACGAGCGCCGCGCAGGCGACCGTCCATATGTAAAATCTCATTTGCCTCTACTTCACCGGCGGCAATGGGCTCGGCGCGCGGGCCACCCGGCCGTTCACGGCCTCGTCGATGGAGATGTTATAGGTGTTGAACACGGTTCCGAGCGCGTTATCGAGCTGCACCTTGGCCTTGGCATAGGCGCTGATTGCCGTAACTTCGTTGGACCGCGCCTGCGCCAGGTCGCGCTGGGACTGGATGACCAGGAAGATAGTCGAGGCGCCCAGCGTGTACTTCTTCTTCTCCGCGTCCAGCGTCTGTTCCTGAAGAATGCGGGCCTGGACGGCGGCGTGGTATGAGGCGCCGGCCTGCTGCACCGCGATCAGCGCGTTGCGCACGTCCACGCCGATGCTGTTGATCAGGCGCTGATGTTGGAGTTCCTGCGTCCGCAGCGTGAGAGCGTCCAGGATGTAGTCGGCCTGGGCGGCGCGGTTGCGGATCGGGATGCTGAGCTGCGCCTGCAGAGAGTAGCTGGGGAAATTGCGCGCGAATTCCTGCTTCAGCACGCTGCCGGCCCCACCGACATAGTACTGAATCGGGGTGGAACAGCCAAACGGGGAAGTCTGGCAATTGGGTCCGAAAGAGGGATTGAGGGGGTTGACCTGACCGGCCAGGCCGTTGTTGGTCAAATTGGCAATGAGGTCGAAGGCTGGCAACATCTGGCTGCGGTCGCCCTTCAGCCCGATCCGCGTGCTGTCGATGTTGAGCTTCGACTGCGGCACCTCGGGGCGATTGGCGAGAGCCTTGGCGATCAGGTCCTGCACCGGGATGACCGGCTCGGTTTCCGGTACCGAGATGACGTCGGTGGGGATTATGTGAGCCTCAGCCACCGTGGGGCTCATCAGGCCGTTTCTGCTGAGAGCGTTCTTCAGCGCCGTCTCCTGCTGCAGCACCTGGGTCTCGGCGTTGACCAGATCCTGCTGGCGCGAGGCCACCTCAGCCTGGGCCCGCACGATCTCGATGGGCGCCAGGGTGCCGATCTCGACCTGCTTCTTGTTGTCCGAGTACAGCCGCTGGGAGAGGTCCAGGGCCTGCTGCTTCACCTTGACGTTTTCGTTGAAGCTCACCAGGTCCCAGTAGGCCGCGACAATCTGCGAGACCGTCGTCATCACCTGCTGCCGGAAGAGCAGGTCGTTCACGCGTATGTTGTTTCTGGCGATCCGTATGTTCCGGTTATTGACCGCCAGGCCGAATCCCTGCAACAGGTGCTGCGTCACCTGCAGGTTGAGACTCCCGGTGGTGGAAGGGTTGAAGTCGATCGTGCTGGCGTTGGCGTTGGTGGTGCTCTGCTGCCAGTTGACGTTCACGTTCGTGCCCGTCAGGAAGCCCTGCTGGTATCCGGTGGCGTACACGTCGTTGCGGAGAATCAGGTTCGTGGTGCCGGTGGTGAAGGCGTTGGTCTGGGGGTTAGAACTGTGTGCCCAGTATCCCACCATGTAGGCCGAGGGATCGAGGTTAGGGATGGTAGTTCCGGTAGCGGTGATGATGGTTCCGCCCGCATTGGTGCTCCCCGTGCCGCCGCTGTTTCCCGCCGTGCCGAAGGCGCCGCCGCCGGTGATCTGAGACAGAGCGGCCGTGGTGGCAGTCTGAACCTGGTTCGGCAGGCCGCGCAGCAAACCGCCGGCTTTGGCGCGCAGCAGGTTGGCCTCGGCCTCGGACCTGCCGTAGCGCTGAATATGGATGTCCAGATTATTCTCGAGGGCCAGAGCGATAGCGTCCTGGAGCGAGAGATAGATGTTGCCTGCACGCAGGAGGGACTCGAGCCGGCTGGAGTTGGACACATCTACCGGCAGAACGTCCTTGGGCTCATAAGGCCTGGTGAGACTCGAAAGGAACCCGTCCCCCGGGTTCTTAACATACTGAATCTGCTGGGCTTCCGCCATCGGCACCAGCATCAGGAAAGCGCAAAGAACGGCAACTGCGGATTTTAAGCGTCCCATCGTCGATAGACTCCTGGTGATCGGCCTTTCTCGAGGCCCTCAAGCGTATGAATACGGGGCCTGACCCCGGCGTGTTCCCGGAATCTCCAATGTTAGCGCGCGCTGGCCGCGCGCCGCTCGTCGCCCGTCGGCAACAAGGGTCCGGTGGGAGCGCCCGAGGCTTCGCCCCGTGACAACCCGTCAACCGCGAAGCGGCACGAATCCCACAAGGGATCGACGGGCGACGGGCGACGAGCGACGGGCGACGGCCGTTCGCAGTGGCTTTCCCTGGCCCGCCTCGCGTATAGTAGCCATGTGAACTTGAAATCCGAACCGGTGTTCAATCTCTTTCAGGAGACGGGCGCGTACCTGCGCGGGCACTTCCGGCTCACCAGCGGGCTGCACAGTCATGAGTACCTGCAATGCGCCATCGTGCTGCAGCATCCCGACCATGCTCAGGAGTTGGGCGCCGGGCTGGCCGCCGCGCTACGCGGGTTGGGCATCCCTGGCGTCCATGTTGTGGTTTCGCCGGCTCTCGGCGGCGTCATTATCGGCCACGAGGTGGCGCGGGCGTTGGGCGTGAGGCACATCTTCACGGAACGCGATCCGGCCACCGGGAAGATGATCCTGCGGCGCGGTTTCAAAGTCGATCCGGGGGAGACCGCCGTGGTGGTGGAGGACGTGGTGACTACGGGCGGCAGCACGCGCGACGTGGTCCAGGTGCTGCGCGAGGCGGGCGCCAACGTGGTGGCGGCAGGGTCCATCATCGACCGCAGCGGCGGCGGGGCCGATGTGGGCGTCCCGCGCGTTTCGCTGGCCATCCTGAACGTGGTGACCTACCCGCCGGATAACTGCCCGCTGTGCCAGGAGGGAATCCCCCTGACCAAGCCGGGCTCCCGCCCCACCACCTCGTAAATGCGCCGGATCCGGATCGCGCTGGCCTACGACGGCACGGATTTCCACGGCTGGCAGGTGCAGTCAGATCTGCCCACGGTCCAAGGAACGCTGGAGGCGGTGGTCTCCGAAATCGAAGGCGCGTTCGTACGGGTGGAGGGCTCGGGGCGAACGGACGCCGGCGTCCACGCGCTGGCCCAGGTGGCGGCGTTCTCGATCGCGAATCCGATCCCGGCCGAGAACCTGAAGCGGGCCATGAACCGCCTGCTGCCCCGGTCCGTCCGCGTCCTCAGCGTCGAGGAAGCCGCGGCGGAGTTCCACCCCAGGTTCCAGGCCCGCGCGAAGACTTACGAGTACCGCATCTGGCGCGGCGAGATCTGCGCGCCTTTCGAGCGCCTCTACGTTCTGCACCATCCTTACCCGCTGCACCTGGACCGGATGATCGAAGCGGCGCGAGCGCTCGAGGGCGAGCACGATTTTTCGGCCTTCGCCGCAGCGGACGACCGCGACGAGGAAGGCGCATCCAAAGTGCGCACGATCTTTTCTTCGCGCCTGGAACTGGCGGGTGAGCGGCTGGTCTACCGCGTGCGCGGCAGCGGTTTTCTGAAACACATGGTCCGCAACATCGTGGGCACGCTGCTGGAGGTGGGCAAAGGCAACCTGGACGCCCAGGGCGTCTGCGCGCTGCTAGCGCCCGGAGTAACGGTAAAGGCCGGCCCCACGGCTCCGGCGCGGGGGTTGTTTTTGGTGAGCGTGGAATACTAAAATTCTGTGGCGCGCGCTTCAGCGTGCCGCGGCGAACTTCAGTTCGCCGTTCAGTGGGCTGAAGCCCACGGCGGCACGCTAAAGCGCGCGCCACGGTCGTTGGCGCATGATTCTCGAAACCGAGCGCCTCGTCCTCGACACCTGGCAGAGCGCCGACTGGACAGCTCTCCGCCCCATCGCGACCGACGTCGAGGTGATGCGCTATATCACCGGCGGGGTGCCGTGGAACGACGAGCAGATCCGCGCGTTCGTCGAGCGGCAGGTGAAGCTGTACGCCGAGCGTGGATACTGCCGTTGGAAGCTCCTCGAGAAGCCGGCCCTGGAGATGATCGGCTTCTGCGGCGTTGGCCAGTGGCGCGACGGCCTGGACCCGGAAATCGGGTGGTGGCTCGCGCGCCGCTGCTGGGGCCGCGGCCTGGCCACCGAAGCCGCGCGCGTCGCCCTCCGGGACGCCTTCGACCGAGTGCGGTTGGACCGCATCGTCTCGATCGCGATGCCCGCGAACGCCGCTTCTATACGGATCATGGAGAAGCTCGGCCTCAAATTCGAGTGCGAGTTCGAGAACGAAGGAGTGCGCCTGGTGCGATACGCGTAACCAGCACCGAACCGCGCGCGTAAGCAAGCGGACTACAGTAATTCCGTCTCCGCGAAGAACCACCCAATCTCCGCCCGCGCGGTCTCGGGCGCATCCGACCCGTGAGTGCAGTTGCGGTCGACGGCGGTTCCGAAGCGGCGGCGGATGGTGCCTTCGGCGGCGTTGGCAGGGTTGGTTGCGCCCATCACCTCGCGCCACTTGGCGATGGCGTCTTCGCGCTCGAGCGCCATCACGATCACCGGTCCCTCGGTCATAAACTCGACCAGGCCCGCGAAAAACGGCTTGCCGCGGTGTACGGCGTAGAATCCTTCGGCCGCCGCGCGGCTGAGGCGCAGCATCTTCATGCCGCGGACGGTGAAACCATTCCGCTCGATGAGCGAGAGAATCTCGCCGGCGATGCTGCCGCGCGACGGCGTCCGGCTTGATGATGGCGAGCGTGCGTTCGAGTTGGCTCATAAGAGGGATTCGACCTTTTCGCCGATGTCGGCGGGCGAGGCGCAGACGCGGACGCCGGCGGCTTCGAGAGCCTTGATCTTGTCCGAGGCCTTGCCCGATCCGCCCGAGATGATCGCGCCCGCGTGGCCCATGCGGCGGCCGGGCGGCGCCGTCTGTCCGGCGATGAAACCGACCACCGGCTTCTTCACGTGCTCGCGGATGTAGGCCGCGGCGGTCTCCTCCGCGTTGCCGCCGATTTCGCCGATCATGACGATGGCGTGCGTGTCCGCGTCCTCGTTGAACAGGCGGATGGCGTCTACGAAATTGGTGCCGATGATCGGATCGCCGCCGATCCCGATGCAGGTCGATTGGCCGATGCCGCGGCGCGTGAGCTGATCCACGGCCTCGTAGGTCAAGGTGCCGGAGCGCGACACCACGCCCACGTGCCCTTCCTTGTGGATGTGGCCCGGCATGATGCCGATTTTGCACTTGCCGGGCGAGATGATGCCGGGGCAGTTGGGGCCGATGAGGCGGGTCGCGCGGCCTTTGAGGTACTCCCACACGCGCACCATGTCGAGAGTGGGAATGCCTTCGGTGATGCACACCACCAGCGCGAGCCCCGCGTCGGCGGCTTCCATGATGGTGTCGGACGGCGAAGGCCGGCGGCACGAAGATCACCGAGGCGTTGGCGCCGGTCGAGGCTACGGCGTCGCGCACCGTGTCGAAGACCGGTCGATCCAGATGCGTCTGTGCCGCCCTTGCCCGGCACCACGCCGCCGACGACGTTGGTTCCGTAAGCGATGCACTGCTGGGCGTGGAAAGTCGCCTCCCGGCCGGTGAATCCCTGGAAGATCAGGCGTGTGTTGCGATCTACGAGAATGCTCATTGGGCCAGCCTCACCACTTTCTCCGCGGCATCCTTCATGCCCTGGGCCACCGTGAAATCGAGCCCGGAATCCGTCAGAATCTTGCGGCCCGCCTCCACGTTGGTGCCCTCCATGCGAACCACCACCGGAACGCGAATCTTCAATTCGCGCGCGGCGGCCACCACGCCGGTGGCCAGCGTGTCGCAGCGCAGGATGCCGCCGAAGATGTTGATGAGCACGGCGCGCACGCTGTGGTCCGAGAGCAGGATGCGGAAGGCGTTCTTGATCTGATCCGCGCTGGCGCCGCCGCCCGACGTCGAGGAAATTCGCGGGACTGCCGCCGGCGTACTTGATGATGTCCATGGTGGCCATGGCGAGTCCGGCGCCGTTCACCATGCAGCCGACCGTGCCATCGAGCTTGATGTAGTTCAGGCCGAAGCGCGAGGCGTCCACTTCGAGCGGGTCCTCCTCGTTGAGGTCGCGCAGCTCGAGCAGGTCCTTGTGGCGGTAGAGCGCGTTGTCGTCGAGGTTGATCTTGGCGTCGAGCGCGTAGACCTTGCCCCTGGCGCGTGAGGATGAACGGATTGATCTCGGCGAGAGAGGCGTCGATGGCCTCGCAGGCGCGGGCCAGCGCCATCATGGCCGCCGCGGCGGCGCCGGCGCTGGCCGCCGGAATTCCGATGCCGAAGGCCAGCTTGCGCGCCTGGAACGGCGCCAGGCCGAACCCGGGCTCGAGCGGCTCCTTGAGAATCGCCTCGGGATGCTGGGCCGCGACCTCCTCGATCTCGACGCCGCCCGCGGCCGAGGCCATGAACACCGGCTTGCCCGCCGCGCGGTCGAGCACGATGCCGAGATAAAGTTCGCGCTCGATGGGCAGCGTCTCCTCGATGAGGACGCGGTGGACCGATGCGGCCCTCGGGCCCGGTCTGATGGGTCACCAGGCGCATGCCCAGCATCTTGCGGGCGATTTCGGCGGCCTCGGTGTTGTCCTTGGCGATCTTCACGCCGCCGCCCTTCCCGCGTCCGCCGGCGTGAATCTGCGCTTTGACGACGGCCGTTCCTCCGACCTTCTTGGCCGCCGCCTCGGCCTCGTCCGGCGTGCGGGCGACCTCGCCGCGCGGCACCGGCACGCCGTACTGCGCGAGAATGGCCTTGGCCTGGTATTCGTGGATTTTCATGGCGCTTATGTTAGGATGGGCGATCAGCCGACAGCCGTGCTAGCCGCCGGCCGCCAGCCATTCCCGAATATAACATGTCACTTATCCCATACCTGCATCGCGCAGTCGGGCGCGAGGATCTGGACGCGGCGGCCGCCGAGGAAGCCATGGAGGTCATTCTGAGCGGGCACGCTTCCACGGCGCAGATCGCGGCCTTTCTGGTCGCGCTGCGCATGAAGGGCGAGACGGCCGGCGAGCTGATCGGGTTTGCCCGGGCCATGCGCGCGCGGGCCAGCCAGGTGCCGGCGGATCTGGCCGGCGGGCCGCTGCTCGATACCTGCGGCACCGGTGGCGACGCGCGCGGGACGTTCAACATTTCGACCATCGCGGCGTTTGTGGTGGCCGGCGCGGGGGTGCGCGTGGCCAAGCACGGAAACCGCTCCATTTCGAGCCGCTGCGGCAGCGCCGATGTGCTCGAGCGGCTGGGCGTCCGCGTCGCGGTGGAGGCGGAACAGGCGGCGCGCGCCATCCGCGAGGTCGGCATCGGATTCCTCTTCGCGCCGGCGTTTCACCCCGCCACCCGGCACGCGCACGCGGCGCGCCTCGAATTGAAGATGCGCACGATTTTCAACCTGCTGGGCCCCCTGACCAACCCGGCGGGCGCGACGGCGCAACTGGCGGGCGCGCCTTCGGAGCAGGCGGCGGGTCTCATTGCGGAGGCACTGGCGGCGCTCGGACTGGAGCGCGGATTCGTGGTCCACGGCTCGGACGGCCTGGACGAAATCACGATCACCGGGCCGACCCTGGCCTTCGAAATCGCGAAAGGGCAGGTGACCCGCCGCACGTTCACGCCGGAGGATTTCGGCGTCGCTCCGGCGCCGCTCGAGCAGTTGCAAGGCGGAGATCCGGACGAGAACTGCGAGATCGCGCGGGCCATCCTGGCCGGCGCGCGCGGTCCCAAACGGGACGTGGTGCTGGTGAACGCGGCGGCGGCCCTGGTGGTAGCCGGGCGGGCGGCGAGTTTCGCCGACGGGATGACGGTTGCGGCCGAATCGATCGACAGCGGCGCGGCCCGCCGCAAACTGGAGCAGTTGGCCGCGCTAACCCCGAGCACCGAACCGCGAGCGTGAGCGAGCGGACGGCTGCGGGTTACGGCGTCCCGGCGTGGCGCTTCAGGATGAGGGGCAGGTTCTGAGACAGCGCCGAGCGGGCCAGCACCATATCGCAGCCGGTCTCGTGCGCTTTCATCTTCAATTCCCCCTGCACGTGCGACAGGTAGCCGATCAGGCTGATCGACTTGAGCTCCGCGTTGGCCTTCATCTTGGAGATGACCTTCAGGGGCTGCATGGCGCTGAAATTGAGGTCGAAGATGATCAACGAGGGTTTTTCCGCACGCGCTTTTTCGAGAAGCTCCTTGTCATTCTTGATGAATTCCACCAGGAGGCCGGCGCGCTTGGCGGCGTCGGCGAGTTTCACCGTGAAGAACAGGTCTTCTACCGCGGCCAGGATTTTCTTAGGCTGTTTCTGCATACGGAATCGCCAGACGTGCTCCTCGCACCCAGTTACTGCAAAAGTTTCACTACGGCTGAATACTCCGGGGGGTAAGCCTTATCGTAGCCTGTTTGAGCAAGCGCCCGCAAGCCGCCACGCGATGTCACGCCGGAACCTCGCCGGCACGCCGGGCTGCCATGCCGGGTCAGAGTAACGCTGGGTGGCTGGCCGCCGATGCGCGTGATCGCGTCGCGCCGCACGCACCCGAGCCGCCTCGCCAGCGCGTGGCCCGCCGCCGATGCACGTGACTGCCCCCGCGCGGGGCTACTTTCGCTTGAGGCGGTAGTCGCCCACCGAAGGCATGCGCACCACTTCGCACATCTCGAAGAGGCGAGACCGCGCTCGCTCGCCGATGCGCTCCGCGAGCGTGGTGCGATATTCGGGATGCGGCATCCCGGGGACACGCCGCACCACGTCGTCGCCGGCGTCCGGGTCCACCAGGTTGGTGGTCGCGATGAGCGCCTTCTGGTTATTGCAGCGGTGCGTTACGATGGCGGTCACGGTGTCCTCGATCCAACCCATCACGCGGTGCGAGCCCAGGTCGTCGAGCAGAAGCACGGGGACATCCAGGCAGGTCTGGTAGGCTTCGCGGTCCTCTGGTGCGGCGTCGGAATCGTACCCTGAGCGGACACGCTCGAGCAGGTTGATGTAGTCGTAATAGGCGCCCTCGAAGCCGCGCGCCATCAGCCTGCGCAGCACCGCGATGGCCAGGTGCGTTTTGCCGGTGCCGGTGGGGCCGATGAACAGCAGGCCGGGCTTGGGCGCGAAGGGGAACTCCCGGGCGTAAGCGGAGACCTTCAGCATCACCGCCTCGAGCGCTCGCGAGGGCCCCGGCTCGGAAGGAAGGGCGAAGCTCTCCAGCGAGGCGTTGCGGTACAACGGCGGGATGCGCGCGCCGCCTTCCAGATCGCGCGGCGTTTCGGCCGTGGCGCAATCGCACGCCTCGGCGGCCGAGATCCCGTCGCGCTCGATGACCCGCCAGCCCGTGCCGCCGCACTTCTCGCAAGCCATAGGAATCATTATCTACGAAAGCGCCCGTCGCCCGTCGCCCGTCGGGGGGATGACTGGGCTTCGAGCGTCCGTCGCCCGTCGATCCTTTGCGGGCTGCGTGGGCTTCGCACCCAGGATCCCTCGCGTTGCGGAGCGCCCGTTGCCCGTCGATCCGCCCGGGGCTACGTCTACTTCGCTGGCGGGATTCCCTGCGGTGCGAAGCGGGGAAAGCCCCCAAGGGATCGTTACGACGGGCGACGGGCGACGAGCGACGAGCGCCTTATTCCACTTCCGCAAGCACCTCCCCCGCGGCCACCGTCGCGCCTTCGCGCATCGATAGCGCGGCCACGCGGCCGGACTTCGGCGCTTTGATCTCGTTCTGCATCTTCATGGCTTCGATCACCGCGAGACCCTGGCCGGCTTCGACCGCATCGCCTACGGCGACCAGCACGCGCACGACCCGGCCGGGCATGGGCGCAATGACGCGCTGCCGTCCTTCCTGGCCCGGGCCGCGGCCCCTGCGGCTCGGCCGGCGCGGGTCCACGACATCGATCTCGAAGCGCCGGCCGCCGATGGTGACCGCCCAGGCGTCCTCGGTGCGCTCGATGCGCGCCTCGAAGCTGCGGCCGTCGAGGAGCACCGAATAGACCCCGGGCTCAGCCTCGAGAATCGACGACTCGCGGCCGGCGGCCGTCCAGCGGTCGCCACGCCGTTCGAGGTCGACCGGAACCGCGCGGCCATCCACCATCACGGTCAGGGTCATCGCAGAGACTCCTCTCGGCCCGCGGTCCGCCAGCGATTCGGCGCCGTCGAAGGCGCGGATGCGGCGCCGGCGTGGGTCAGCGAGTGTACGGCCGCCACCAGCGCCGCGGCGAACTCGGCATCCGGATCGGCGGCGGCGTGCGGCGCGCCATTGCGCTCGAAGAACTCTTCGATGAATCCCGTGTGCAGTTCGGCGTTCCGGTAGGCCTCGCTGGCGAAGACCTGGCGGTAGAATCCGAGCGTGGTCTTGATGCCGTCCAGCGTGTATTCGTCGAGTGCGCGCAGCATGCGCCGGATCGCCTCGGCGCGGCTGCCGGCCCACACCGCCAGCTTGGCGACCAGCGGGTCGTACTCGAGAGGCACGGTCCAGCCCAGGTACGCGCCCGAGTCGATGCGGACGCCGGGGCCCGCGGGCCGGTTCAACTGGGTGATCCGTCCCGGCGAGGGATAGAAGCGGTTGTAGGGATCCTCCGCGTAGACGCGGCACTCGATGGCGTGGCCCCTCCAGCGGACGTCCTGTTGGCGTATACCGAGAGGCTCGCCCGCCGCTACGCGAAGCTGCAAATGGACCAGGTCGAGGCCGGTGACCAGTTCCGTGATGGGATGCTCCACCTGCAGTCGCGTATTCATCTCGAGGAAGTAGAAGCGGCCCTCGCGATCCACCAGGAACTCGACCGTGCCGGCGTTGGTGTAGCCCGCCGCGCGCACGACTTTGAGCGCCGCCTCGCCCATCGCCTCGCGCATTCCGGGACGGATTGCCACCAGCGGGGAAGGGCACTCTTCGATGACCTTCTGGTGGCGACGCTGTATGGAGCACTCGCGCTCGCCCAGGTGCACCGCGTTGCCGTGGGTATCGGCGAAGACCTGTATCTCGATGTGCCGCGGCCTGGCGATGAGCTTCTCGATGTAGACTTCGGCGCTGCGGAAGGAGCGCTCGGACTCGCTCACCGCGTCGCGCCAGGCCGCCACCATCCCGCCTTCGCTATCCACTCGCCGCAGGCCCTTGCCACCCCCGCCCTCGGCCGCTTTCAGGAACACCGGGTAGCCGAATCCGGCCGCCACCTCGCGCGCTTCTTCGACGCCTGTGAGCGGCCGCTCGGTGCCGGGCACAACCTCCACGCCGGCCGAGAGCGCCACCCGGCGCGCGGTCGTCTTCGATCCCAACGCGCGGATGGCGGCCGCCGAAGGACCCACGAAGGCGATACCAGCCTGCTCGCAGGCGGCGGCGAAGTCGGCATTTTCGCTCAGAAAGCCATAGCCCGGGTGGATGGCCTCGGCGCCGTGGGCGCGGGCCGCCTCCAGGATGCGGTCGATGCGGAGATAGCTTTCGGAAGAGGGCGGCGGGCCGATATGCGCGGCCTCGTCGGCCATACGAACATGGAGCGCCTCGCGGTCGGCGTCCGAGAATACGGCCACGCTCGGTATTCCCAGCTCGCGCAGGGCGCGGATCACGCGCACCGCGATCTCGCCTCGGTTGGCTACCAGAACTTTGTGGAACATACCCGTCCGGTCCCATGTTATCGTGGCAACAGCGGTTGCGGACGATCCGCGGCCGTGAGGGAGCGATTCAACTGGATTATGCCCGCGGAAGGCATTCAAGGTTCGCTGAAGACGCGCGGCATCCGAGTGACTCGGCAGCGCCGCATCCTGCTCGATCTGATCGACCGGTCGGGCCGCCACCTGGACGCCGACCAGCTCTACGAGCTCGCCAAGCAGCAGGACCCCAAGCTCAACCGCGTGACGGTGTACCGCACGCTCAAAATGCTCAAGCAGGGCCAACTCGTGGACGAGCTGGACCTGATGCACGTCGAGGGCGACCAGCACTATTACGAAACGCGGTCCAAGCAAGAGCACGCGCACATCGTCTGCCTGGGCTGCGGAAAGATCGAGGAGTTTTACGGGGAGCCTCTGCGCCGGCTCCGAAAGCAGATCGAAACGCACCTGGGGTTTCAGATTCTGGTAGCCCGCACCGAAGTGGGCGGCTACTGTGCCACCTGCCAGCGGCTGCGCGCGCAGGAAATGGAGCGGGCCGCCGCCGCGCCGGTCCCGGTTCCGGGCCCGGCTGTTAAGAAAGGCCGCTAGTGCTGCCGACTCTCGATGTGGCGCAGGCACTCCTGCCTGCCGCCTCGACACTCTTGTCGAGGCCGGTTTTCGCGTCGAGACGAGTCTCGACGCGGCAGACTGAGAGTCCGCGCCACGGTCCCCGTCAGGGGCCCACATGAGCGAGCCACGCCACGACGGCCTGGCCCCGGCGGCGCTGACGGTGAAGAATCCGTCCGGAGGCAAGGAGCGTGTGCCGATCGGCCACCTGCCCTTCCGCATCGGCCGGCATGGCGACAACGAGCTGGTTCTGCGCGACAGCCGCGCCTCGCGCCAGCACGCCCAGATCGTCTCCGATGGCGGCGCCTATGTGGTCGAGGACCTGGCCAGCACCTACGGAGTGTTCGTCAACGGCTCGCGGGTGACCCGCTCGAAACTGCGCAGCGGCGACCGCATCGAGTTCGGGTTCCCCGATTCCTACCTGCTTACCTTCGGCGTCGAGAAGGCCGTGGCCGACGCCGTCGTGGAGACCGAGAAGCCCTCCGTGTCGCCGGGCCTATCCAAGCTGCGCGCGACCCTGGAGGCCGCCCGCGCCCTGGAATCGTCGCTCTCGACCGATGAAGTTCTGGCGGCCGTTATAGAGGCGGCGCTGGCTATCACCGCTTGCGAGCGCGGGTTCCTGCTGCTGCGCAAAGGCGGCGATCTCGAGGTCCGCGTGGGGCGCTCGAAGGGCGGGCCGCTGGCTCCCGCCGACTTGCGCGTCCCCACGCGCCTGCTTCTGCGGGCGCTCGACCAGCGCAAAGACTTCCTTTCGATGAACTTCGATCCCTCCGCCGGGGCGGACGAAAGCGCCGAGCTCACCATCTACGCCCTGGAACTGCGCAGCGTGGTGTGCGTGCCGCTGGTGCGGATGCGGACCGGGACGGCCGGCGAGACGGTGTCCACCTCGAACCCCGAAGACACGGCGGGCCTGCTCTACATGGATTCGCGCGTGCGCCATGCGGACCTCTCCTCGGGTGGCCGCGAGTTGCTCACCACGCTGGCGCTCGAGGCCTCCACCGTGCTCGAAAACGCGCGCCTGCTCGAAGAGCAATGGGCATGTAAGCGGATGGAGGAAGAGCTTCGCATCGCCCGCCAGATCCAGCAAAGCCTGCTGCCGCGCGCGCTGCCGTCCGAGGGCTGGTTCCGGGCCGCCGCCACCAGCATTCCCTCGTTGCAGGTGGGCGGCGATTACGTCGATATCCGGCCCGTGAACGAGACCACGTGGGCGGCCATGATGGCCGACGTTTCGGGGAAGGGCGTGGGCGCCGCGCTGTTGGCCTCCCTGCTTCAGGGGATGTTCGTGACTTCGCCGTACAGCTGCCTGACCATCGAGGACATGGTGACGCGCGTGAATCGGTATCTCCTCGAGCGGACCGGCGGCGAGCAGTACGCCACGGCGTTCTACTGCACGCTGGATGTGGACGGCGCGCTGCGCTGGATCAACGCCGGCCACCCGCCCGTCCTGGTAGTCGGTGCGGGCGGCCGTTTGCAGCACCTCTCCGCCAACGGCACGCCGCTGGGCATGTTCCCGGAAGCGGTGTACACGCTGATGGAGTCGCGCCTGGCGCCCGGCGATAAGCTGGTTCTCTACACGGACGGCGTCCTCGATTCGGAAAACGGCGAGCGCGCCACGTTCGGGCTCAAGCGCCTCCGCGCCACCGTAGCCGCCAACGCCGCCGCGACCAGCCAGCAGTTGCTGGCGGCCATCCTGGCGGCGTTGCACGAGTTCACCGACGGCGGAGCCGCCGCGGACGACGTGACGCTGGCGGTCATCGAGTACCGGCCGCCCGAGGTCCCCGCCGTCGAGCCGCAACCCGCAGCCGAGGCCGGGCCGAGACCCGACGCCAACCGGCCCCTCGGTGCCGTTGCGCCGCCCGCCGCCGATCCGCAACCGGCCGACCCACGTCCCACCACCAACCCGCTCCCCGCTGGCGACGCTCACCCCGACGCCGATCCGCAACCGGCCCGCGATCCGTCACCCGGCACCGCCCCGCCCCTCGCCGTCGGTGCGCCGCCCCCCGCCGGCGACCCGCCGCCCGACGCCGACCCGCAACCGGCCGGCGACCGACGTCCCGACGACAACCCGCTCCCCGCTGGCGACCCTCCCCCCGACGCCGACCGGCCCCCCGCCGGCGACCCGCCCCCCGGCGCCGACCGGCCTCCCGCCTCCCAACCGAGGCCGTGAGGGAGCGGACTTCGTTTGCCTGAGACAACCGCCCCTGACCGCCCACTCAGTCTCTGACAAACCATGCAGCTCTCGTTCGGATTCGGGCCCGGCGAGGCACCGGACGCCGGTAGCTCGCTCGAGTCCAAGCTCGCCGCCGTCATGGGCGCGGCACGGTGCACGTCCGCCTATGGGCCTGCCATCGCGCGGGCGGGATCCTTCGCCCAACTATCACCCACCGGCGTTCATGCGTATCTCGAAAACAGGGAGCACTTCCGCAACCCCAACGCGGCCGCGGCCAGGGCGCGGACTGAAAGCGGAGCGCCCGAGGCCATTTGCGGTTCTCTTGAGGAACTGCTGCGCCTGGCGGCGCGAGTCGAGGCGAGGGCAGCCGCGCCGCCCATAACCGCCCGCCGTCTCGTCATTCGCACGCCGCTCGGCGAGCGCCTGGCCTCCGAGTCCGCCCGCGATTCCCTCTGGCGTGCCTTCGAACTTCCTGTTTTTGAAGAACTGACCGGCTCGGAGGGCGAGATGCTCGCGGCCGAGTGCGAAGCTCATTCGGGATTGCACCTGGCGACCGAGTCGGCGATCTTTGAGGCATGGTACGGCGAGTTGGTGGTCACTTCGCTGGTGGCCATTCGCTACCCGATCGTCCGGCTGCGGACCGGATGGGTGGGAGCGATTGACCGCTGCGCCTGCCCCTGCGGAGAACGAGTGACGCGCTTTGTCCCAGTGCTGGCGGCTGAGCGACCGGCCCGCAAACCGCCCGCAGCGGCAAGCACCTCGCGGCGGCGTGGCGCCGAACCGGCCGCCGCGGCGGTGTGAGCCGGGCGTCGACAATCAGTACCAAAAATGGTACTATACCCCAAGGACAGCGGACTTAAGCGCCTACCGGCGCACTTCTACCGGTCCGAGAGTGGATGCGAACCCGTGCGCGACTGGCTGAAGGGTCTTGAGCCCGAGGACCGGAAGGTGATCGGAGCGGACATCAAGGACGTAGAGTTCTCATGGCCGATTGGTATGCCATTGGTTCGCTCGCTCGGGCGCGGGCTGTGGGAAGTCCGTAGCAGTCTGCTGCAGGGCCGAATTGCTCGGGTCATCTTCTGTTTAGAGGGACCGCGCATGGTCCTGCTTCACGGCTTTGTCAAGAAGAGCCGGAAAACGCCGCAACATGACATAGACCTCGCGCTCAAGCGCAAGACAGGCGGGGAAACGTGACAAAGAAGAACGTCGGGTCGTCCTTCGATAGCTGGCTCCGCAAGGAGGGCATCTATGAGGAAGTCGCTGCGACGGCCATCAAGCGCGTCCTCGCCCGGCAGGTCGAAGCCGCCATGAAGGAGAAGCAGGTTTCCAAGGCGGAGATGGCGCGGAGGATGCGCACGAGTCGTGCCGCTCTTGACCGTCTGCTCGATCCCGAGTACGATGCCGTCACCTTGAGCACGCTGCGCAAAGCGGCTTTCGCCGTGGGGCGTGAACTTCGGATTGAGCTGGTTTGAAAACCCCCGCTCCAGGAGCGCGTCGGGGTAGCATTGCATTTAGTGCCTCCCGATCCCGCCACTGAGCCCTCGCCCGTTCCCGGCGTCTCGCGGAACGTCTTCATCCTCGGTCTGGTCAGCTTGGCCACGGATGCTTCGAGCGAGATGATCTACCCGCTCATCCCTCTCTTTCTCACGCGCGTGCTGGGCGCGCCGGTGGCGGTCATAGGCATCATCGAGGGCTTGGCGGAGGCGACCGCGAGCGCGCTCAAAGGCGTCTCGGGATGGCTCTCGGACCGGATCGGCCGGCGGCGTCCGCTGGTTCTGGCCGGATACGGTCTGGCCGCGATTGCCAAGCCGCTCCTGGCGCTGGCCGCGGGATGGCCGCTGGTGCTCGCGGCCCGCGTGCTCGACCGCTTCGGAAAAGGTGTCCGGGCATCGCCGCGCGACGCCCTGATCGCCGATTCGAGCCCCGAGGCCCTGCGCGGGCGCGCCTTCGGATTCCACCGCGCCACGGACCAGACGGGCGCGGTCATCGGCCCGCTGCTCGCTCTGGCGCTTCTGCCGCTCTTCCATCAGAACCTGCGGGCGCTGTTCGTGGCCGCGTTCGTCCCGGCCGCGGTGGGCGTGGCGATTCTGACCGCGGTGCGCGAGACGGGCCGCGGTCCGTCGCCTCGCGCCGCGCTGCCGGGCCTTCGCCTGCGCGGGACCCCGCCGGCCTTCCGCCGCCTTCTCGCCGTCATGCTGCTCTTCACGCTGGGCAATTCCTCGGACATGTTCCTGATTCTCCGCGCGCAGCAACTCGGGATCGGCACGGGCGGGGTGGTGCTGCTGTTCGCCGTCTACAACGCGGTCTACGCGGCCGCGTCGTATCCTGCCGGCGCGCTCTCGGATCGCATCGGGCGCAGGCGCGTCATGATGGCCGGCCTCGCGGTGTTCGCGCTGGTCTACGCCGGCTTTGGCCTGGTGCGGGGGCCGGGCTGGCTGTGGGCGCTGTTCGCGGTCTACGGGCTGTACCAGGGCCTGACGGACGGCACTTCGCGCGCGCTGGTGGTGGACCTGGTCTCGCCGGAACTTCGGGGCACGGCCCTGGGCGTCTACGCCATGGCGACCGGTCTGGCCGCGCTCCCCGCCAGCGTGATCGCCGGCCTGCTGTGGCAGAGGGTGAGCCCCGCCGCCCCTTTCCTGTATGGCGCTGCGATGGCGGCCCTGGCGTGCGCCGCTTTCCTGTGGATCCGCAATCCGCCTGCTCCGGCACGCAGCACCGAACCGCGACCGTGAGGGAGCGGACCCCGCAGGACCCGGCCTGTCCGCTCCCTCACGGTCGCGGTTCGGTGCTGCGGAGAGCACACTGTCGCGGCTTTCCCCGCTTTTCGCTAGATTAAGGAGATGCCTTCGCCCGATCCCGACTTTGTGGCCTGCGGCCGCGCGGCGATGGAGGCCGAGGCGGAAGCGATCGCCATCGCCGCCCGCCGGCTCGACGCGCAGTTCTCGCGTGCCGTCGAGCTGATCCTCCGTCATGGGGGCAAGGTTGTCGTCACCGGCATCGGGAAGTCCGGCCGCGTGGCGCAGAAGCTGGTCGCGACGCTCTCGAGCACCGGGACGCCGGCGGTCTTCCTGCATCCGGCCGAGGCCGTTCACGGCGACCTGGGCGTCTACGCGCCCGAGGACCCGACCATCATGATTTCGAAAAGCGGAGCGACGGCCGAGCTCCTGCGCCTGGTGGGCGTTCTGCGCGACTTTCGCTCGCCACTCATCGGAATCCTGGGGAACGCCGCCTCGCCCCTCGCCTCGGCCGTCGATATCGTGCTCGACGCCTCCGTGCGTGCCGAGGCCGACCTTCACAACCTGGCGCCGACCTCGAGCTCCGCCGTGGCGCTCGCCATCGGAGACGCGCTGGCCGTGGCCGTCATGCAGGCCCGCCGTTTCACCCCCGAGGACTTCGCGGTCTATCACCCCGCCGGCCAGTTGGGCCGCAATCTCGAACTGGCGGTGGGCGAAGTGATGCACGGCATCGCCGACACGGCGTTAGCCAAGCCAGGCGACGCGCTGCGTTCGGTGGTCATCGCCATGACCGAGCATCCGCTGGGCGCGGCCTGCGTGATCGACGAGGAGGGGCGCCTGGCCGGCCTGATCACCGATGGCGACCTCCGGCGCGCCCTGGAGAAGTACGACGACATCCGGCCGTTGTGCGCGGCCCAGATCATGACTCCGACACCGACTTTGATCGGTCCCGACGCGCGCCTGCATGAAGCGCTGCGTCTCATGGAGGACAGGCCGTCGCAGATTTACGTTCTACCGGTGGTGGAACTGGCGACGCGGCGATGCCTGGGGCTGCTCCGGCTGCACGACATCTATCATGGACGCGGCTAATACTTCTTGCCCACAGCGGCCAGGCGGAAAGTGGTGCTGGGGTTCGCGCCCTGATGGGCCGCCACGACGCCCAGCAGGATGTGCTCCTTGCCCTTGACCGCCTCCAGCAGGTCGGTTTCGTTCTTGGGGTGCTTGAGAACGGTCCAGCCGCTGGCCGGCAATTCCTTTTTGTAGAACGCGATGATGGCGTCTTGCGTCAAGGGAGTCTCGAGTACCAGTATGTTTCCAATCTTGACCCGGTTCTTCACCGCGGGCAGGTAGTCCCGGATTACCGCCTTGGGAATGATGGGGCAGTCCTTCGGAAAGTCCTCGGGCACCTTATCCGGCGGCGGAGTCCTTTCCAGCTGCCCAGCCGACGGTCCCGCGAGCGCACACGACAGCACCACGGTCAAGATCCCTATACGTTGACGGACGGTCCCCATGCGTCGGAGTCTACCATGCGCGGGCCCCCGGATGCGACGCCCTACAGCTTGTGGGTGCCGGCCGTCGGCTTGTTCGTCGATACTTCCAGTTCGGCCGCCATCCGCACAAGCGATAACCGGGCTACAGGATGCGCGGACCTGGCGTGCTGCGCATCGGTACGGAGATGCGCGTGGCTCCGGCCCGGCCGTGGTATCCGGGTCGCGCGAGCGGCCCAAATCCAGCGCGCGGCCCACGGCTCTGTTGACGCGGACTTGCCGTCCCCCGTCGATCCAGATTCGGCACGATTACGACCTCCGCGGGAACACCAATGGATTGAGTTCCGTTGCCGCGACATCTCCCGGCCTGAGCCCCGGTAGCCATCGCTCGAGATCGCGCTCGCGGCTGGCGTTATCGGGCTGGATTACCCGTGCCCCGTCGGCGTACCAGATCACCGTCATCACTTCGCGGATGCGATCCGTTGCGTTGGCAGGTGCGCCATGCAAAGTCCAGCCGTAGTGAAACGTGGCATCGCCGGCCTTCATCGAGGCCCCGGGCGTTATGCGGTAGCCGCGGCTTCGGATGTACTCCTCGAACTTACGCTCCGAGTCGTCGCCGATCGGCACGTCGCCGAGGTACCCGTCGTGGTGCGATCCCGAGGCAAACCGCATGGTGCCCATTTCGGGCGTTGCATCCACGAGCGGCATCCACATGGTGATCGTGTTGTCCGTGTCCAGCGGCCAGTAGTGCTGGTCCTGATGCCAGGGGGTGATTCCACCGCCCGGCTCCTTGAGGAGAGCCTGGTCGTGATAGACGCGGACGCCCTCGACGCCCAACAGATCCGCCGCGATCCTGCCAAATCGGCGCGCCAGGACGAAGCGCCGCACTCCCTCGTCCTTGGGCCACAGATTCATGCCCTTCAGGAATGCCTTGCCGTAGGTGTCGCGGCTCTCGAGCGGCGTTCGTTCCGCGCCGAACCTCTCCCGCGCCGCAAGAATGACGCTGCGGTAGGCAGCCACTTCTTCCGCGGAGGACACGCCCTCAAGCAGGATATGGCCGTTGCACCTGAATGCGGCGGCCTGCTCCGCCGAGACTTCGTAGGCGGCGGCAAGATCCGGCAGGCTCATGAGAATACTTCGGCTCCCTGCGCGGCTTCAACCGTGTAGACTTCGGCCTCGACCCCGGTCGCGCCGCGATAAGCGTCCAGAACGGCGGCGCGGAAGGCGTCCGTACTGGCGGCATCCACCAGGGCCACCATGCACCCTCCGAATCCCGCTCCCGCCTGCCGCGCGCCGATCGCGCCCGGTGCGGCGAGCATCGCATCCATCATGGCGGACATGGCCGGCGCGCAGATCTCGTAGAGGTCCCTCGCGCCAGCAAACGACTCCGCGCAGAGTCGCGCCACTGCGGCCCGGTCGCCCGCCTGCAGTGCGACGGCCAGCGCCTCGGCGCGCTTGCTCTCGGCGACGATGAACTCGCATCGCTTCGCCACCTGCTCTGGAAGCTCGTGCCGCCGCGCCGCCAACGAATCCGGTGTCAGTTCCCGCAGAGCCGTCACGCCCAACAAGGCCGCGCCCTGCTCGCACTCGGACCGGCGCTGAAGGTATTCGCCGCCTGTCAGCCTGCGCTGGCTCATGGTATTGCAGATGACTACTCGAATCCCGCCGGCGACCTCAACCGCGCGCGTCGAAAGGTCGCGGCAGTCGAGCAGCAGCGCGCAGCCCTCACGCCCCAGGCACGACGAATACTGGTCCAGAATTCCGCACTTCATACCCACGAACTCGTTTTCGGCCTTCTGGCAGAGCAGCGCCTTCCGCTGCGGCGTCACGGTCCAGCCGCCCAAGGCTTCGAACGCCGTGGCCAGCGCGCACTCGAGCGCCGCCGACGAGCTCAGCCCGCTTTCGAGCGGCACCGTGCTCTGGATGACCGCGTCGCAGCCGGCGAGCGAGAAGCCCTCGTTCTGGAGGATTGCAGCGACGCCCCGCACGTAGTTGCACCACCTGGAATCGGCCACCGAAGCGATCCGGTCGAGCCGGAACTCGTCCTCCGCGTCCAGGTTCATCGAGTGGATGCGCACGATGCCGTCGTCCCTGCGCCGCGCGGCGATCCAGGTGTCCCGGCTGATCGGCAACGTCAGGACGAAGCCCAGGTTGTAGTCCGTGTGGCTGCCCATCAGGTCCACGCGTCCCGGCGCGCGGGCCCACAGTTCGGGCTCGCTCGCGAACTTCTCGCGGAACCGCGCCGCTACGCTCGCCATGCGAGTCTTATCGATTGAAAGCATCCAGCATCGCCTCCACGTTCCGGGCCGGAATGTCGGACTGCATACGGTGCGAAGCCCCGGCCACGAGGCCCGTTCCCTCCGGCGCCAGCGCGCGCACGCGAGGCCAGGCTCGCGGCGCGCACTTCTTCCACCGTACCGCCCGGCAGCACTCCCTGCGTCGAGACCCCGCCGTAGAAACTCAGTTTCGCTCCATACTCTCTCTGGAGCCAGGCGTGATCCAGCACCTCCGGCTGCACCGGATTGAGCGTCGTCAGTCCCATCTCGACCAGGTCCGGCAGAATCGCCCGGATATCGCCGTCGGAATGGAGAATCACGGGCAGTCCCGCGTCCAGGAAGACCGCGAACAGCCTCGCCAGGCGCGACTTGATGAGCCTTCGCCACAGCCGTGGCGAGAACAGCATGGCGCGCTGTGCGCCGTAGTCGTCTCCGAAGTATCCGCCGGCGACGCCGGCCGCGACGAACCGCCGGGCTAGCGCCGCCTGAATCTCCGTGATGCGGTCCAGAAGATCCTCGACCCACCCGGTGCGCTCCACCATGTCCATCAGCAGCGTGTCGAATCCACGCAGCGACCAGGCGCGCTCGAAGAGACACATTCCGAGGTTGGGCGCGAAGAATTCGTCCCCGCCGTGGCGAAGAATCGTCTGTTCGGCGGTGGCCAGAATCGCCGCGCCGGCGGGATCGGGCCAGGGATACCGATCCAGGTCCAGCGACTCCTTGAGGGGCGAGAACGCGTGCCAGTAGCCCTCGGTGCGTGTGTCCCATCCGGCTCCCCACCAGTCGAACTCGATCGAGCCGTCCGCATTGGTGGGGCGGGGGTAGTCGATGTCCACGCGCAGCAGGTGATTGCCCAGGCGTTCGGGAAGCTCCGACTCGGCGATCCCGAAATGCGCGGCCAGCAGCCGTCCCATGGCGCGCGTGTAGTTGGATTGCGTAGGGAGCCGGTCAACCGGCTGGCGCCTCAGCGTGCGAAGCATGCGTTCTCTGCGGGTCAATCTGTCTCACGGTACCACGGCCGCGCGCGGTCTCCGTATCGGTATACTGATACCGAAAGGGGATGTGACCACAATGATCTTTTCCACTGGACTTTCGAAGAAGCTCGTGCTACCCGCGGTGGCATCCATGGCGTTGGTGTTGAGCCCGGCGCTGTTTGGGCAGGGGGAAACTGGAGAGGCTCTCTACAAGCGGAATTGCGCCGGCTGCCACGGCGCGGACGGTGCCGGCCAGACGGCCATGGGGCGGACCTTCAAGATCAAGGACCTGCGCTCGGCCGAGACGCAGAAGATGACCGACGCGCAACTCGCCGAACTCGTCGCCAACGGCAAGGGCAAAATGCCGGCCTACGGGAAGAGGCTCAGCCACGAGCAGATTCAGTCCGTGGTAGGGTATCTCCGCGAGCTGGCCAAGAAGAAGTAGGACTGCCGAGGCGCACGCTTTAGCATAAGCAAGCCGAGGCGGCCCGTCACCAGGGCCGGAAACTTGTGGGGCAGGTGTCCACGCCTGCGCGGGACGTCCACGTCCCGTCCCAGCCGGACCTGGAGGCGAGGCGCGGTTCTGGAGGACTGCCCCACCAACCTCCTTCGGCCGCCTGGTTTCTGGAGAGCGTGCTGCGGCGCGCTTCCGCCCACACCGTAGAGGGACTTGCAGAAATCGCACCACCGCCGCGGAAGGGACAAGCTGAAGCATGTCCTACACGGCGCATCAACGGTTTACGGCCCTACGTGGGGTATGCTTCAGCTTGCCCGGCGATTTCTGCAAGTCCCTCCGCAGGCTGAGGCCCACGGCGGCACGCGGAAGCGTAATCCCGTACGACGAGCCGGCCGATGGGGGCGTCGGCCGCGGACCAGGGGGTCCGCTGAAGCGCGCCCTATGCCTCGACGATCTGGCCGTCCAGCATGTGGACCACGCGATGGCCGTACGTGGCCACGTGCGCGTCGTGCGTGATCATGAGGATGGTCTGGCCCAGGCGCTCGTTGAGATCGCGCAGGACGCCCAGCACCGCTTCCGAGTTTTTCGAATCCAGGTTGCCGGTGGGCTCGTCGGCCAGCAGGATGGCGGGATCGTTCACGATGGCCCGCGCGATAGCGACGCGCTGCTGCTCTCCGCCCGAAAGCGCTCGCGGCTTGTGGCCGAGGCGGTGGCCGATGCCGAGCAACTGGAGAACCTCGCGGAACTTCGGGTCCTCGGTCAGGCTCCGGCCGCCGATGTAGCGCGCGATGGCGATGTTGTCGGCGGCGCTGAGAGTGGGTAGCAGGTTGTATTTCTGAAAGACGAAGCCGACCATGCGCTTGCGCATCTCGGTGCGTTCGGCGTCCGAGATCTTCGACAGGTCGCGTCCGTCGACGATGACTTCGCCCGAGGTCGCGCCGGTCAGCCCGCCGAGAATGTGGAAGAGCGTCGATTTGCCCGAGCCCGAAGGGCCGACCACGCATAGCAACTCGCCGCGCTCGACCGTCAGGTCCACGCCTCGCAACGCCTCGACGTCCACGTCACCGACGTGGTAGACCTTGCGCAGGCCGCGAACCTGGATGATGGGATCACTCATACGCCAGCGCCTCGATGGGGTCCTGGCGCGCCGCGCGCCAACCCGGATAGGCCGAACCGAGCAAAGCGCCCGCCAGTGCGATGGCGCCGGCGATGGGCCACCACTCGGGAACGATGTACTGGGAAAGCGAGCCTGGGACCAGGGTCATGATCAGCCAGCGCGTCACGAAGGAAAATGCGATGCCCACCAGAGACCCGCCGATCGCCAGAATCAAAGTCTCGCGCATCAGAATGCCCAAAACGAAGGACGGGGAGGCGCCCAGGGCTTTCAGGATTCCGATTTCACGCGTGCGCTCGAGCACGGCCGTGTACATGGAGAGGAACACGACCAGGAAACCGACGACGATCGACAGGCCGATGACCACGCCGATGAACTCGGCCAAGCCGGGGATGTGGTCCATCGAGGTGAGCGAAATAAACTCCTCCAGGGAGTAGATCTGATAGCCCGTGAGCTTGGACTTCAACTGGGCGACGACGGCGCCGACGTCGGGCGGGTTGTCCACTTTGACGAAGATCTGGCTGAGCTTGCCTGCGTTGCTGGTGAGGTCCTGGAGAATCCCGATGGGGATCACCAGGCGCGCCAGCTTGCCCTCTTCGAAGATCCCGCACACGCGCCAGCGGCGATTCATCAGCTCGACCTCGGAGCCGACCTTGAACTTGTTCTGCTGGGCGTAGTAGCGGTCGATCAGCAGATCGTTCGCCTGCCGCGGAGGTCCGCCCTTGATGTAATGGAAGCCCCCGCTCAGTTGGGTGAAGCGGGCCACGTCGACGCCGGTGATCACAGTCAATCCGCCCACCGGATAGTTGATGGCGCCCACGGCCATGGCCACGTGCGGCTGGCGCTCGATGAACTGGACCATCTTCTCCGGTATGGGCGCGGAGCTGAGGCTGATGGGGGAACTGCCGGGCGGCCGCACCAGGACGTCGGCGCCGACACCGCGCATGCGCCGTTGCGAATCGACGATCATGCCGCGGCTGATCCCGACGATGGTCAGGATCATGACGACTTCAATGCCGATGGCCAGGACGCTCAGGATCGTGCGGACCGGGCGGAAGCGTAGATTCTCAAGAACGAGCTTGTTGGTCAAGTTCCCATCTTATAATGAGTTCGTAGGCTCCGGCCTGCACCGATGAAACGGTAAAGACGACCTCCCGTTGGAACCAATCGCCGCGCGCGGCGGCACTGGCGCCCGACGGCGGTTCGCGGCTGGCGACCACCGGGCCGGACTGGCTGCGATCGCGGCGAACAAGGCGATCGATTCGTGAGCGGTGCTCAGGCGGAGGGCGTCGCCAGTTCCGCGGCCAGTTTCTCCAGGCTTTGAGTCCAGCCTGCCTCCATCCCGTCCAGGTAGGCGGTGGCGAATTCGAGCACGGCGGCGCCCCTGGTTCGCAGCGCCGAGTCCTTACGGCCGCCAGGGCAGGCTTCAGCGCAGGCGCGGCGGCCCGGCAGTACACTGGACTGAGGAGTCCCGGCGCTGGCAGGGAGATAGCGGCTGGGTGATTTCCGGGCCGCGGGACGGGGACATCCGTAGAGCGGCCTACTGCCGTTTCCGGTAAACACATGGCCGGGGCGGACCGATGGGTTTAGTATGGAGGACAGGCGATTCGAACCCCGCTTACTGTGTGCCGACCTGATCGACGTGTGGTGGGTCGATCAGTCCGGTCGAACGCACAAGGGCCTGGCCAATCTGGAGGACATCTCCAATTCCGGGGCGTGCCTGCAGGTGGACGCGCCCGTGCCCTCGGAGACTCTCCTGCACATCGAGCACCCGAAAGCCACATTTGAAGGGCGGGTGCGCTACTGCGTCTACCGCGAAACCGGTTACTTCATCGGGGTCCGCTTCGAAGCGGGGTTCCGGTGGGACCGCCGGCGTTTTCGTCCCAAGCACCTCTTCGACCCGCGCACCCTGCTTCGGCGGCCGAGCAAGGTGAAGCCTGTCTCGCCGAGCCCGCCGTAGGCTACGAACCGCGACCGTCAGGGAGCGGACTAGGGCTCTAACCATCAGGTCCGCTCCCTGACGGTCGCGGTTCGGTGCTACGGCGGCTCCCCCGGCCCATCTCTGCACGGAACCGCGCGCGTGAGCAAGCGGACGAACCGGATCACACGGTCGAAGGCCTAGTAGGCGCAGAGCCAGCGAACCTTCTCGACCACCTTGGCCGCGTTGGGCAGGAAGGCGTCCTCGAGCGGCGGGCTGTAAGGAATCGGCGTGTCCGGCGCGGCGATGCGAACCACCGGGGCGTCCAGGCAGTCGAAGGCGCGCTCGGTGATGCGCGCGGCGATCTCGCCCCCGAATCCGCCCGTGAGCGTATCTTCGTGCAGGACGATGGCACGCGAGGTCTTGCGCACGCTGGCCAGGATCGTCTCCTCGTCGAGAGGCACCAGCGTTCTCAGATCGACGATCTCGACCGAGATGCCTTCGGCGGCCAACGTCTCGGCTGCCTCCTGGGCCGCGTAAACCATGGCGCCGTAGGTGATGATCGACACGTCCGTGCCCTCACGGAAGACGCGGGCTTTGCCGATAGGTACGGTGTATTCGCTCTTCCGGCAGATCTTCCTTGATCCTCCGGTAGAGCCCCTTGTGCTCGAAATAGAGCACCGGGTCGTTGTCCCGGATGGCGGATTTGATCAGCCCCTTGGCGTCGTAGGCGGTGGCTGGAGCGATGACCTTGAGTCCCGGCACGTGCGTGAACCACGCTTCCGGGTTCTGCGAATGGAACGGGCCGCCGCGGTTGCCGCCGCCGGAGGGCGCGCGAATCACCATCGGCACGCCGGCGTTCCAGCGGTAGCGGCACTTGGCGGCGAAATTGACGATCTGGTCGAAGGCGCAGGTGATGAAGTCGGAGAACTGCATCTCGGCCACCGGGCGCAGGCCGAACATGCTCGCCCCGATGGCGGCGCCCGCGATGGCCGCTTCAGCCAGCGGAGTATCGACCACGCGCCGTTCGCCGAACTGCTCCAGCATGCCCGCCGTGATCTTGAACGCGCCGCCGTAGGCGCCGATGTCCTCGCCGAGCAGGAAAACGTTCGGGTCCCGCTCCATCTCTTCCCAGATGCCCTGGCGTATGGCTTCCAGATAGGTGGTTGGCATGGCCTACTCGTAGACGTTGTCCAGAAGGGTGGCCGGATCCGGGTAGGGGCTCTGCTCGGCCCACTGCGATGGCCTCGTCCACTTCCTGGCGGATGCGGGCGCAGGCGGCGTCGATCTCCGGGCGGGTCTTCCAGCCCTTTTCGATCATCAGCCGCTCGACGCGCAGTATGGGATCCTTGGCCGCCCACTCGGCGAACAGCTCCGGCGGTACGTAGTGACGCGGAGTCGTGCGCGGCATGGCCGGTCATGCGGAAGGTCTTGCATTCCAGCAGATACGGACCCAGGCCGGCGCGGGCGTGCTGGGCGGCGCGGTGCGTCGCCTCGTAGACCGCGAACGCGTCGTTGCCGTCCACGATTTCGGCCGGAATGCCGTAGGCCGGACCGCGGTCGGCCACATTGGCGCAGACCATCTGCTTGTCGAGCGGGGTCGAGTAGGCGTACTGATTGTTGTTGCAGATCAGGACCAGCGGCAGCTTCAGGACGGCGGCGAAGTTGACGCCTTCGTGCCAATCGCCGCGGCTGGTGGCGCCGTCGCCGAAGAAGCAGAGCGTGACGCCGGAGTCGCCCTTGTACTTCTGGGCGAACGCCGCGCCCGCGGCCACCGGGATCGCTGCGCCGATGGCGCTGATGATGGCCACGATCTTCAGTCGCAGGTCGCCCATGTGCATGTTGCCGTCGCGGCCCTGCGTGAGCCCGCCGACACGTCCCATGTACTGAGCGAAAATCTGCCGGGGATGGACGCCGCGGATGAAATAGGCCGCCATGTCGCGGTGGCAGGGGAACAGGATGTCCTCGGGATCGGCAGCCAGCGCCGCGCCTGTGGAGATTGCCTCCTGGCCGCGGCCTACGTAGACGCCACCAGCGATCTTGCCCTGCCGGTAGAGCTTCTTTTCGATCCGTTCCTCGACTTCCCGCATGAGGAACATGTAGGTGTGAAACCTTTGGGCCAGCTCAGCGTTGGGGTCCGGCACTTCCTCCAACAGCCGGCTGGCCCCGGGTAGTGCCAGAAGTTCAGTGGCAGCCATGACGCTCTCCGGGGATGTATTCCGGGCAGGCACGCCTCATGCGTCCAGCCCATGTCGAGCCCTAAAGCCTGAGTATACCTGTTTCGGGAGTAGATGCAAGTGAAATTTATGGAAGATTAGTTTGGCATAAATTGTAGAAATGTATGCGCCGAGGGTTCGTAGGGTTCCTAATTGCTCCGCCTGCGAGGCGCGAAGGATGGGAAGATCTATGGGAGCGCTCCCGTCGCCAGGGCGAATCGGCTGTTGGAGTCGCCCCCACTGTGAGGAAGGCACGAAAATGATACCTGCTGCGTGCAAGCTGTGGGCCAGGCAAGAATTCGAGTGGTCGTTCGACGACTCCTGCCCTATCGAACGCGTCAGCATGTTCTTTGACGCCTCCGACCATTGGCGAGGGGTTGTCCGCTGCAAGGAATGCGGACAACTGCTCGTTGATGAGCACCTCGAAGTTGGAACGTTTACCGATGACGAGAAGATCTTGAGCATGTACGTCCCTGTTTCCGATGCGGAGCTCTCCGAAAAGGCGTTCGGGTCGTTGGACCCGTTCGATCTGCTGTTATTTGAACCGCGGTTGGTGATCAACCCGGAGGGAACACGAGCCCACTGGGTCCGGTAGTCTGTCGTTGTCATTCAGCGGAGGTGTGGCCGGTCCATCGCGGCCGCGGGTAGATCGTCCGATCACGGGGGCAAAGCCGCGACGGCTTGGCACCTGTTCCGCTGTCGTATCCTTAAAGGGTCTGATGGGTGCCGTTTCGGGTGTGTATGCCGCAGCGATCACGCCCCGGCGCGAGGGTCCGGGGATCGATCTGGCCGGCGTGTTCGATCTGTTGGATTTCCTCGGCCGAGGCGGGGTGGATGGCATTGCGCTGATGGGATCGACCGGCGAATTCCTCCACTTCCCGGTCATCGAGCGCTGCCGATTGATCTCGCTGGCCGTCCGGCGCAGCCGCGTGCCGATCCTGGCCGGGGTGAGCCACTCGACCCTGGAGGGCGCGCTGTCGCTAGCGCGCGAGGCCGCTGGCGCGGGCGCCGCCGGCGTGCTCCTCATGCCGCCCTACTTCTTCAGCTACAGCCAGGACGACGTCCGCCATTTCTATCTGCACTTTGCCGAAGCGCTGAAGGGTGCGGTGCCCATCTTCCTTTACAACATCCCTGCCTTTACCACCGCCATCTCGGCTCCGCTTGCCATCGAGCTGCTTTCTACCGGACTGTTCGAGGGCATCAAGGATTCGACAGCCAGTTGGGAGCACTTCGAAGCTCTCCGCGCCGCGCGCGAGCAATTCCCCTTCACCCTGATGGCCGGCCAGGACGTCCTGTACGCCCGGGCGCGGCTGGCGGGGGCCGATGGAGTCATCTCCGGAATCGCTTCAGCCATTCCCGAGCTGCACGTGGCGCTCGACCGCGCTCTTCTTAGCGGGCAAAAGGAGCGCGCCGAAGCGCTGGACCGCCGCTTGCAGGAATTCGTCGCCTGGATCGGGGAGTTTCCCCCGCCGGTCGCCATACGGGAGGCTGCCGCGATGCGCGGAATGCGTCCCGGCCCGCCTGCCGCGCCGCCGGGACCGGAAGCCAGGCAGAAGCTGGCCGAATTCGGCGACTGGTTCAAATCCTGGCTGCCGGAGATGCTCCAGGAGTGCCGGTACTGACTGCACGGAACCGCGCGCGTAAGCAAGCGGGTTCCGCGAAAGTCCGCTCCCTTACGGTCGCGGTTCGGTGCTGCCTGCACGAGCCCAGAAGACTCAAGGCACGCACCTCCCCGATAGCTGTACTCTAGTAATTCGGCCTATCTAATGAGCAAATACGTTGAGGACTTTCGAAGCGCCGCGCACGAAGCGGTGGACTGGGTTTCGGACTACCTGGAGGACCCCCGGCGGTACCCCGTTTTTCCGCGCGTGAAACCGGGCGATCTTACGGATTCCCTGCCGCCCTCCGCGCCCGCGACGGGCGAGCCCTTCGACGTTATTCTCAAGGACTTCAACAAGCTGATCATCCCGGCTGTGACGCACTGGAACCACCCCGGCTTCATGGCTTACTTCGCCTGCACCGGCTCGACGCCGGCCATCATCGCGGAGATGCTGATCGCCACGCTGAACACCAACGGGATACACTGGGCGACCTCGCCCGCGCTGACCGAACTGGAGCAGGTGACGCTCGGCTGGCTGCGGCAATGGCTGGGGCTGCCCGACGAGTTCTTCGGCATGATCTACGACACGGCCTCGGTGAGCAGCCTGCATGCCATCGCCGCCGCGCGCGAGCTGGCGGACCCGGACGCGCGCGAGAACGGCGGCCGGCCGTACCTGACCCTGTACACTTCCGAGCAGGCGCACTCCTCGATCGAGAAGGACGCCATCGCTCTCGGCATCGGACGCCGCAACGTCCGCAAGATTCCGGTGGACGCGCACTTCAGGATGCGGGTGGATGCGCTCGAGGAGGCTATCCAGCGCGACCTGGCGGCCGGGAAGCGCCCCTTCTGCGTCGTAGCGACCGTGGGCACCACCTCCACTACCAGCGTCGATCCGGTGCCCGCCATCGCGGACCTCGCCGAGAAGCACGGCCTGTGGCTGCACGTGGACGCGGCCTATGCCGGCGGCGCGGCCATTGTGCCCGAGTTCCGCCACCTGTTCGCGGGAGTGGACCGCGCCCACTCGGTGGTGATGAACGCGCACAAATGGCTGTTCACGCCGATGGACCTGAGCGTCTTCTACACGCGTCGTCCGGACATCCTGCGCCGCGCCTTCTCGCTGGTTCCGGAATACCTGAAGACGGAGGAGGACCCGCGCGCCATCAACCTGATGGACTACGCCATCCCGCTGGGCCGCCGCTTCCGCGCATTGAAGCTGTGGTTCGTCATGCGCTACTTCGGGCGCGAAGGCATCTGCACGGCCATTCGCTCGCAGGTGGCCATGGCCAGGAAGTTCGCCGGCTGGGTGGCCGCCGATCCGCGCTTCGAACGCATGGCGCCCGCCCCTCTCTCAGTGGTCTGCTTCCGTTACAAAGGCAGCGACGAGCAGAACAAGGCCATCCTCGATTCCGTGAACGCCTCCGGCAAGGTGTTCCTCTCGCATACCGTGCTGAACGGGCAATTCACCATCCGCCTGGCGATCGGGAACCTGGGCACGGGCCGGGAGGACGTTGAACGAGCCTGGGAGCTTATCCGGGAAGGCATACCGTCATGAAACACACCATCGTCACCGCGGACGCCCCGCAAGCCATCGGGCCGTATTCACAAGCAGTGGTGTCGAACGGGCTCGCTTATCTGAGCGGCCAGATTCCACTCGACCCGGCCACCGGGCAGATCGTCGAAGGCGACATCTCGGCACAGACGGCGCGGGTGCTCGAGAACATGAAGGCCGTGCTCGTGGCCTGCGGTTCCTCGCTCGACCAGGTGCTCAAGACCACGGTGTACCTCAAGGACCTGGGCGAGTTCGCGCGCATGAACGACGTCTACGCGCGCTATTTTCCGGCCGCGCCTCCCGCGCGCTCGACCGTCGAGGTGGCGCGGCTGCCACGCGAGGCGCGCATCGAGATCGATGCCATCGCGCGCGTGGGCTAGCCGCAGGCCGCCCCGCGTACTACAATGAACTGATTTTCTCCGTTCGAGCGTCTGCGATGCTGAGCAAAAGCCTGGAGATCGCTAGGGGGCTCGCCGCCCTGTGGGTCTTTCTGTACCACGTGCGGCTCAACCTCGATCCGGGCCTGTTCCGGCGGTTTGCGGATTGCGGCATGCTCGGAGTGCCCGCTTTCTTCGTTATCTCCGGCTACTGCATGATGGCCTCGAGCCGCAGCACCATGGCTAAGGGACAGACGGCGGGCTCGTTCCTGAAGCGCAGGCTGCGGCGCATCTTTCCACCTTTCTGGGCGTCGATTGCGGTGTGCCTGGCGGCGCCGTTTATCGGCGCGGCGGTTTACTGGTATCGTGCCGGCTCGGTGCACCTTCCCAGCCAACCCTGGTACAGCCTTTCTGTTCCGGACTGGCTCGGCCTCTTCACGCTCACCAAGGGACTGGCCACCACCGGAGCCACGCACAAACCCTGGGCTCCGGTGAACTCGGTCTACTGGAGTCTGGCGATCGAGGTGCAGTTCTATCTGGTGATGGCAGTGGCCCTGCTGTGGCGGCGCCGCTTTATGCCCGTGTTAGCGGTGGCCACCGTTTTCGGCGTCTGGTGGTGGCGGCGTGGGCCATTCCTCTCCGGGCTGTTCATGCAGTACTGGGCCATGTTCGCATTCGGTCTGCTGCTCTTCACCGTCCTCGACAAGGGCTTCCGCCCTTCGCGCCTCTTCGGGCGCTGGACCGGGCCGGCCAGCATCGCGCTTATGGCTGCCCTGATCGCCGGTACGCTGGCATTCACCATCGCCTACCCGAGCGAGACGCTGGAAAGGCAGACGCTGTTCGCCTTCTGCTGCGGGGTGATTCTCTGGGCGGCCAGCGGAGTGGAGCCTCTTGTGCGAAAGGACCGGCTGGGCACTCGCGCGATGACCGGCCTGGGCAAGATGTCGTATTCGGTCTACCTGATCCACGTCCCCCTGGTGTCGCTGGTAGCGGCGACCGTCAGAGCCTACCTGCCCCGGGGCACGTTCGCCAGCCTGTTGTGCATCGCGGGAACGCTGCCGCTCGCCTATCTGTTCTACCGCTACTTCGAGAAGCCGTACGCCACCAGCAAGCGCCAACCGGCGCCCGTTCGCCCGCAGCCGGTCCCCGAGCCGGAGCCGGTGGCCGTGGCAGCCGGGCCGGCGAACTGAAGTTCGCCACCGCACGCTCTCCAGAAACCCATGTCGTAAGTGGTCGATTCCGCCAGATGGGAGCATGTTGGGTGGGGCAGTCCTCCAGGACAGCGCCTCGCCTCCAGGACCGGATTCGGCGGGTCTGGAGAGGGACTTGCAGAAATCGCTGGGCAAGCTGAAGCATAACCCACGTGGGGCCGTAAACCGTTGATGCGCCGTGTAGGACATGCTTCAGCTTGTCCCTTCCGCGGCGGTGGTGCGATTTCTGCAAGTCCCTCTGGAGACCCGCTGCAGGGCGTGGACGCCTGCCCCACCCGCTTATGCTGAAGCGCGCGCTACGTCACAGAATCTCTACGTAGTCGATGTGGGCGCCCGCCGTGGTCTCGATGCGGATCTCGTCTCCCGGGCGTAGCGCGATGCCGGAAACCGTGCGCCGCGTGCTGGTGTGGCCGTTGGGTTTGTCGGATGGCAGGGCGCCCTCGGCGCGCCAGCGGTCCACCACCTGGCCGGCAACCAGCAGCGTGTAGGCCGCGGCGCCGCCGCTCAAGTCGAAGTACTGGACGGCGAGGCGGTACGTTCCCGGCTGGCCGTCGAAGCGGAAGCCGGCGGCGCAGGCGGGTCGCGGGCATTCGATCGCCTTGCCGCCCGAGGCGGTCTCCCAGGGCGTCACGGGCTCGACGGCGAATCCATCCAGCGTCATCGATTCCGCCTCGATGCGGCCGGGATGATTCCCCACGCGGCCGCGTGCGTCCGGGATGCCCGAGGTGCGCGCGAACCAATTGCAGACTGCGTCGCGCCAGACGATGGCGTGTCCGGCCTGATACTCCAGCCGCGCCAGCACGGCCTCGAAGCGCTGGTCGTCGATGCGCCCGCGAAGCCGCTTCCAGCGTTCGGCGAAGGTGGCGGCCTGGGCGGCGCCCTCGTAATGCGAATCGTAGATGTGCTGGATGACCGTCTTGCCCGAGTGCAGCACGTAAGTGTACGGCACGTGGTGCATGAAGAGCAGCAGCGCGTCGGGGCAGTTGTCCACCGATTCGTACATCCGCGCGACGGCGGGTGGGTACTGCCCGATGAAGCCCGTTCCCGTGGCCACGGTGCGGTCCATGCCGATGCCGTGCTCGTCGGCCCGGTGCCATTGCCCCCAACCGTTCCGCTCCGACGATTCGATGCCCGGCCCGTAGTGAACGCCGATAATGTCGGTGAGCCCGCCGGCGCCCAGCGGGCCGGTGTAATCCTCATACGCCGGCCAGGATTCCATCAGCAGGCTGCGCACTGTATCGACCACCCGCGCATCGTGCCCGAACGTGAGGCGGGTCCACTCGGCGGCGATCCCGGCCGCGCCGAGGTCCGGGTTCCAGGCCAGCCTCCCGAAGCTGTAGAGGTTGGCCATCGCGAGGTCGTGGCCCAGCCAGTTGTCGTCGCGCCCGACGTTGGTCACCGCGACGAAGGCCGACACCAGCTTCTTGACCGGCGTCGGACTGTCCGTGGCGTGCAAATCGAAATCCAGTATCTCTTTCCACATGGGCGCGAGGTAGCAGAGGTGCCGCTGCTGGCCCGTGTACTCCTGGGTGACCTGTAGCTCGATGGCCTGGTGCGTGTGCGTGAGTGCCGCGAACGACCGGCGAGACCGGCTCGCGCACTTGAAAGTCGATCGGCCCGTATTTGATCTGGACGAACACGTTGTCGTCGAAGGCGCCGTCGAGCGAGTGGAAGTTGTCCCAAGCCGCGCGGGCGCGATCGTTCTTGAGATTGCGCCAGTCCATGTGGTGGTCGTAGACGAAGCCGCGGTAGAACAGCAGGCCGCCGTGCGGCTTGAGGGCGCGCGCGATTACGTTGGCCGCGTCGGCGTGCGTGCGGTGGTAGGCGGAAGGACCGAGACGGCCCTCTGAGTCGGCCTTCAGGACAAAGCCGCCCAGGTCCGGGATGGCGCGATAGACCTCGTCGACCTTGGTCTTCCACCAGGCGGCCACCCGCGGATCGAGCGGATCGAAGGTGGCGAGACCGCCCACGGCTTTCGGGCTGCTGAAATCGACGGAGATCGACATCCGCACACCCCATGGCCGGAACGCCGCGGCCAGACGCGCCAGCTCGGGGATGAAGTCGCTCGCCAGCGTGCGCAGGTCGGAGTTGACGTTGTTGACCGTGCAGCCATTGATGCCGACGGAAGCGAGCAGGCGCGCGTAATCGCCCGCACGCCCGAGGTCCGCCACGACGTGGCCGTTCTCGAAGAAGATGGAACGGCCGGCGTAGCCGCGCTCGATGCTGCCGTCGAGGTTGTCCCACTCGTTGGTCCAGCGCACGGCAGCGTGGGGGGCGCTGTATTCGTCCAGGTTCTCAATCTCGCCGTGCAGGGCCATGCGGCGGAGTAGCGCGAAGACGCCGTAGAGCACGCCGCGATCGCCTTCCCCCGCGATCACGAGGACGTCATGGCCGTCGATCTGGGTGGCCTTGAGGAGATAGCTGCCTGCGACGCGTTCGGGCGGCACCGCGATGTGGGGTGCGATGTGGGGCAGGGAATCGAAGGTCGCCAGCACGACCGCGTTCTCAGCGGGCAGTCGCAAATCGACGCGCAGCGTCCGGCCGAGCATGCCGCGCACTCCGCGCACGAGCTCCTGCCGGGCTGTATCCATGACCGGCGACGCGGAGGTGGCGAACACCGCCGCCGGCAGGCGCGCATAAAGCGCTTTCGTGGACGAGTCGAGCGGCGCATAGCGCAGCCAGGCGTCATAGCCGGTCTCGGCGTGAAGCGGCGCGAGCGCGGCCAGCGCGAAGAACACCATGAGCAACTTGTGGGGCGGACCCCCTGGTCCGCGGCCGGCCTCCTGGCCGGCCTTCTTCCGCGGCCGCTTTGGAAGCCGACCGGGGGGTCGGCTTGCGGACCAGGGGGTCCGTCCCACCAACACCAGCGACTTTCGGCCCATTACGAGTTCACTCCCGAAGCCAGGTAGCCGCCGTCCACCGCGATGCACTGGCCGGTCAGAAAGCTGGCGGCATCGGAAGCCAGCAGGACCGCCGTGCCCACCAGTTCCTCGGGCTGGCCGAAGCGGCGCATCGGCGTGCGCGTCAGAATCTCCCGTCCCCGCTCCGTACCCTCCAGCAGCGCCACGTTCAACTCCGTCGGAAACACGCCCGGAGCGATGGCATTGACGCTGATGCCGTCGCCAGCCCACTCGCAGGCCAGACTGCGCGTCAGCGACAGAACGCCGGCTTTGGCGGCGCAGTACGCGGCGACCTCATGAAACGCGAGGAAGGAACCGAGCGAGGCGAGGTTGATCACGCGGCCGCGCCCGCTCGCTTTCAAGAGCGGGTAGAACGACTGGCACGCCCGCAATACTCCGTGCAGGTTCGTGTCGGTGAGGGAATCCCATTCCGGTTCGCTGATCTCCGCCGTCGGCTTGCGGAAGGTGTACCCGGCCGCGTTGACCAGAATGTCCACGCCGGCGAAAGCCTGGACAACGGCGTCGCGCAAGCTGTCGATCGATTCCCGCGACTCGACGTCCACAACCTGGCGAATGGTCCGGCGGCCAAGCGCCTCGATCTCGCAGCCGGTCTCCTCCACCGCCTGCTCGGTGCGGGCGCTGGCGGCCACGTGGGCGCCGTGCGAGGCGAGGCCCAGCGCGATCGCCTTTCCAAGTCCCGAGGTTCCGCCGATGACGACGGCGACGCGCCCGTCGAGGTCAAAACAACAGTTCTTCATTGCGTTTTCCAATCGGCGTGGCGCAGGCACTCCTGCCTGCCGCCTCGACACTCATGTCGAGGCCGGTGCTTCGACTGTTGTGGGGCGGTCATATTCAGCCCAGCGCAGGCGTCCGGCCATCGCGCGGATCGGCCCAGCGGTCGTTGGGAACCAGCGGCGCCCAGCCGGGACGCAACGGGTCCTGATCGTACGGGTAGTTTCCCAGCTCTTTGTATAGCTCATTATACTGGCGGAGCTTGTCGCGGTTCAGGCGCACGCCCAGGCCGGGAGCGTCGGGAACGGCGATGGAGCCGCCCTGATAAGCTATCAGCCCTCCTTCGATCACGTCGTCGGCGAGGTGATGGTAGTGAGCGTCGGCGGCGAAGGACAGGTTGGGCAGAACCGCGCCCAGATGCAGCATGGTGGCCAACTGGATGCCCAATTCGCCGGAGGAGTGCACCGCCACGCCAAGCTGGAAGGTCTCGCACACGCCGGCCGCTTTCACGCAGGCGCGAATGCCGCCCCAGAAAGTTGTGTCGAGCAGGATCACGTCCACCGCGGTGTCCAGCGCATTGGCGGCGAGTTGCTCGAAGTTGACCACGACGGTGTTGGTGGCGAGCGGCACGCGGACCATCTGTCGTGTGCGCCGCATTCCGTTCAGGCCGTAGACGGGATCCTCCAGGTAATCGTTACGAAGGCCGTCGATAGCCTGTCCGAAGCGGATGGCCTGTTCGGTGGACCAGACTCCGTTGGGGTCGAAGCGCACGCGGTCTTCGGGGAACGCCGCGGCCAGCGCGCGGTAGGCTTCCAGTTCGTAGTCGGGCGGGAAGACGCCGCCTTTCATCTTGTGCGTGGTGAAACCGCAGCGGGCCTTGATCGCGCGCGCTGTCTCCACCACCTGGTCGATGGTGCGAACTTCGCCCGCGCCCGTATCGGGGTTGGCGTAGCGGAAGAAACAGTAGGAAGCGAAGGGCACGCGGTCGCGGAGTTTCCCGCCCAGGATGGCGTGGACCGGCACGCCCCAGGCTTGGCCCAGGATGTCGAGGCAGGCGAACTCGAGCGCGGCCAGGACCTGCGTCCGGTTGTTGTAGAGCGATGCCGTGGGATTGGCGATGCGGAAGCGCATCTCCTCGATGCGCGCGGGGTCGTGGCCGGCGAGCGTGCCCTTCAGGGACCGGAAAACCGACTTCGGCGGATTCGCCGCCCCCGCCCATCTCGCCGAGGCCGACCAGGCCGTTGTCGGTCTCCACCTCGACGATGGTGCGCACGAAGCGTCCCCAGTGGCACCCGTTGGCATGGCGTAGCGGGGCTTCCAGGGGCACGGTGACGGTGGTGGCGCGGATATCACGGATCTTCATGTCTCTTCCCCTTGGTACCACGAAAGCAGGATGGGTAAAAGTCGGGTGGAGCGGGTCTCGAATTCCCACTCCACCCAAATACTGCACTGTGGGAGGTCCAACTTCTTAGAGGGTCACCCTGGCCGGGACCGAGGTCTGGAGACACGCCCTTCACGGTCGTGAACAGAGGTCTCTGCCCGTAGCAACATGGACTGAACTAGCGATCCCCACTAGCCTAGTATTTGTTGTAACTTCGAACTATATACTGAAGCCAAGAGAGTGTCAAGCCCTTTTTCGGAGGCGCGTGAGCGGGCAGACCGCTTCCCGACGGTGGCGGTGGGGTGCTTGGCCGGGGCTAGGCCGGAGTCTCGCGAGCCGGAGAAAAGTCGTTCCAGAGCACCAGGGCGATGGTGCCGCGCAGGCGGGCCATGCCGTCCTCGTGGGCCGGCACCACCAGCGGCGGGCAGCCGCCCGGGAGCACCTGCGCCCGGACTTCGGCTTCGATCACCGGGCCGAAGCGGTGCCAGGAGCGGGTCAGATCGCCGACCACTACGATGCGCTCGGGCGCGAGACCCGCGACGATCATCCGCATCCCGCGGCCGAGATAGTGCGCCATGGTCTCCAGGGCCCGGGCGGCGCGGGCATCGCCCTGATCGGCGAGCCGGAGCAGATCGAGGAAGCCGAGACCTTCGGGCTCCGCGCTGGACTCGAGGTAGTAGCGCAACGCGGCGCGGGTGGAGGCGAAGACCTCCCAGCAGCCGCGGCTGCCGCAGCCGCACAGCGGGCCGTCGGGGTCGAGTGCCACGTGTCCGAATTCTCCCGCCATGCTGCTCAGGCCTCGGGCGAGCTGGCCGTTGATGAGCAGCCCGGTGCCGATTCCTTCCGACACGGTAACGGCGGCCAGGTTGCGGCAGGATTCCATGCGGTCGAACCAGACCGCCGCCAGCACGCACGCATTGGCGGCGTTCTCGAGCTCGACTTCCAGTCCCGTGGCGTCGACGATGGGATTGCGGATATCGACGTCCCGCCACTTGAGGTTGGGAGCGAACAGCAGGCGGTCCAGGGCACGGTCGTAACGGCCGGGCAGACTGATTCCGATTCCTTCGATTTTCTTCCCCTGGCAGAGCCGGACCACGTGCTGGATGCGCTGGACCAGCTCTTCCATCGCGCGCTCCGGGTCCGGAGGTGTCAGCATCGCTTCCTGAAAACTGAAGCGGCCGTTCACATCCGCCACCGCCACCGTGGTTTGAATCGGCCGTAGATCGACCCCGATGATGACGCGCTCCTCATTCAGGCGCAGGAAGGTGGGACGGCGGCCTCGAGGCAGCCGTCCGGTGGGGCCTTCCAAAACCCAGTTCTCCTCGATGAGCTCCTCGACAATCAGCGAGATGGTGCTCCGCTGCAGACCCGAAACGCGGGCTAAGTCGGCGCGCGAAATGGGCTGGCGTGTCCGGATGAGGTTCAGGACGATGCGCCGGTTGATGTCCCGAACCACCTCGCTCGAGGCGGCCTGAGGGCGCTTCACGTCAATACCGGCCATTTTGTTCAAGGCTCATACTAACGGTTTGACGCTCAGATATCAAGTTCAAACTCCCGCACGCAACTATTATCTGCCAGGTGTCGCCTCGAGCGGCAGACGATTGCCGAACAGCGCGAAACCGGACGGGCTTGGGTCGAACACTCGCTGGGCCGCCGCCACGTCATTGTTCACGAACAGGCCCAATCCCGAGACCCCCGACAGCGAAAGAAACGTCGCGGTGCCCGTGCGCGCAACGCTGCTGCGGATGGAGACGCCTGCGCCGTTCCGCAGCGAGATCACCGCCTGGGGCGACACGGACGCGGCCTGGCGCGCGGAGAAGTCCTCGAGATCGAGTCCCTCGAAGTCCTCGCAAGAAAGCGCGTTCGAGAAGTAATCGGGCAGGTTGCGATCCCATTCGATATCCAGCCCGCGCACCTGCAGACCGGCGAGACAGCGCCAGCCAGGCGACGGCACAAGCGGCGGGGCGCCTCATCGAGAATGGCATTGCGCCATTGTAGCTCCGGGCGCTGTACCTGACGCTTCCGTGGCGCGGGCTTCAGCATGAGCGGGCCGCTGCGGCCCGTCACACCAGGGTCGGAAACTTGTGGGGCAGGCGTCCACGCCTCCGCGGGACGTCCACGTTCGGACCTGGAGGCGAGGCGCAGTCGTGGAGGACTGCCCCACCAACCTGCTACGACCGCCTGGGTTTCTGGAGGGCCTGCCGTGCCGACACCCGCTTATCCCTCCGCTTCCAGCGCCAGCTGGAGAAAGCCCCGCGGCTGATACTCGATCCGCAGCGGAACCGATCGGCTCGCCTCCTCGGTCCACAGCCGGAAGGGCGTCTTGTTGCCCGTGCGCAGGTTGTGGATCGTGCCGGTCAAAGCGATCACGGATTCGGGTCGCGATACCAGGCGCTTATCCGCGAAGCGCCGGCCCGTTTTCGGGTCGGGCTTGCGCGACGTCGTCAGCTCGTACCGATCTCCCGAGTAGACGTAGATCTGCTTTAGCCGCGCCTGGCCGGACGACATGGCGCCCCAGAGTGCGAATAAAAAGGTGGGGGCCGCGGCTCCGGAGCCTCCGGATTGGAAGCGGCTCTCGCCGGAGGTCTGAGCTGGATCGCGGACGGCGGCTTCCGCCTCGCGCTCCAATTCACTCCAGCCGGTTCGGACATCGGAAGAGAATCGCGCGCGCCGGCTGTGCGCCTCGCCGGGCCGGGACTGCCCCTCGATAGCGACGAAGGTACTCTGCGCCGCCCGGTCGTTCAGCGCCTTCTTGGCTTCTCCCAGGCTCTCCTCCTTGGAGGCGGTCATGAATCCGAAGTAGTTCGCTTCGAGGATCCCGGTTTCGGCTTCCGCCACCGTTTCGCGAATCATGCCCAGCCGGTTCAGGCCGTGTGCCCGATCGGGGAGCGATCCGGCGCCGAACTCGAGCCGATGAGTGGAACGATCCGGCGAGTGGTCGACCACATGCCGCGCGTGCCCCTTTCCGACGCCTGCGCGCGTGAAGATGGAGATGGAGAAGAGGAGGATGGTGGCATCGACCCGGTAGGTGCGGGAGCTGGGCTGGGGAGGCGCGTTCGTAGCGGCGGCAAATAGCCGCCGGCCTCCCTCAGTCAATAGAGCGAGCAGAAACCTGCGTGTGATCATCGTGCGGACTCTTTCTCAACGACGAGGCGCTCTTCCGAGCCCAGCCACGTCGGCATCCCCGCTTCGGAGTTGCGCAAGCATCGAGGCATCCCGCCGCGAGCCACGGCCGTGGAACCGAGCGGAGCGGCCCCGCAAGACTCAGTTGTATTCGGATGCGCGAAAATGTCGGCATTGGCTTGAACAACCGCCAGTTGCCCGGGAGGGGTTATGACCCAGAAGACTCATAACTCTGTCTCATCCGCCATGGCGCCAGCCTGGCTGCTTACTTCGATTGTCCCCCAATAGTCGCCGGGCCGCAACGAGCAGACGGCGGGGCGGGCGATGCCGGACCAGATCCGCTCCCTGGCAGTCGCGGTTCGGAGGCGGAACGGAACCGCGCGCAAGCAAGTCGACGAAATGGATCGCGCGGTTGAATGCCTGGCTGGAAGCCTATCGGGAGGAGGGGCAAACGGGGGCTCACTCGTTGGGTTGACAACCTGGAACTGCCTGGACACCTGGGACGCGTTTCGTACTTTTCTCGCGGCAAGTCAACCGCGCCGTGGCCGGGTCGTTGAGGGCAACGGGACAGAGTGGGCGGGGAGAATGTCGTTGTGGCAAACTGAGTGTGTCTCGTCATGGCTACGCGGCAAGAAGACTCGATCAAGGCGCCGACGGCTCACGATCCGGTGCTCGCCGAGATGGTTCGCCGGTTGGTGGAGGTGTATCGTCCGGAGCGCATCTTGCTGTTCGGTTCAGTCGCGCGAGGTGAAGCGGGGCCCGACAGCGACTACGATCTCATGGTTGTGGTGCCAGACGATACGCCGCCGGAGCGGCAGAGGAGCAGGCCCGGATACCGCGCTGTTCGACATCTCGGCGCCGCGCGGGACATTTTTGTGTCCACGGCCACCAACTTCCGGCGACAACTCCACCTCAAAGCGTCTTTTCCCTCCACGGTGGTTCGCGAGGGCGTAGTCCTCTATGGCGCATGATCCCGTGCTGGTTGAGAACACCGCGGCTTGGCTGCAGAAGGCAGGGCAGGATCTCCGCCGGGTTGAACGGTGTCTTGCGGATGAACCTGCGGACGTCGAGGACGCGCTCTTTCACTGCCAGCAGGCCGCCGAGAAAGCATTGAAGGCATTTCTTACCTGGCACGATCAGCCGTTCAAAAAGACACACGATCTCGCCGCCCTGGGAAGCCAGTGCAAGGGGATCGACAACTCGCTGGATTTATTGATCGACCGCTTGGACGACTTGAGCCAATATGCCTGGGCCTACCGATATCCGACGAGTCTCGCGGAACCCCCGGCACCCGAAGTGGACGAGGCAGGTGCTTTGGCCCATATGATCCTGGCCGAGGTGGTGAAGCGCCTTCCGCCCGAGGTCCGAGACCAGGCGGGGACGTAGCTCATTCCAGGATGCCCCCGTTTTTGCGTAGAGCCGGGCTCTCTGGTTTGTGGCTGGGAGGCAGGGATTCGAACCCCGATAAGCAGCTCCAGAGGCTGCCGTCTTACCGTTAGACGACCTCCCAACAAGACTGGCCGAACCCATATGTTAGCATGCCTTGCCACGCCGATTCGCCGATGGCCTGCGCTACGGGCGCGCGACACGGCGCCGGCGCGTCTCAGCCCGCTACACCCATCACCGGACCGCAGTGGGCCAGACTGACCTCCTAGCCGAAATTGGCTGCGTTTTGCATTCTCGGAGTCTTGAAATGCGCTCCAGCCGCTGGATCACCCTATAATGGTCTGTCCCCCCGGGGTTGCCCATGTCCTCGATCCCGGGCGGCGGCGTCCATCCGACCGGCGGTCTCAACCGGCGCGCGGTTCATGGAAGAATACGGGAGAGAGTCGCGAGCGCTGTGCCAACCGCGCATGCCTGAAACCCAACCGATGAGCGAACACGCCGGTCAAGAGCAGATACTCCGCTCGGCCAGCCTGGTGTCGGGCGCGGTGCTGGTCAGCCGGGTCAGCGGATTGGTGCGCGAGACCGTCATGGCCCATCTGTTCGGCGCCGGCCGCGTCTTCGACGCCTTCTCGCTGGGCTTCCGCATTCCCAACCTCACGCGCGACCTGTTCGCCGAAGGAGCCCTTTCCTCTGCCTTCATCCCCGTCTTCTCCGAGTACCTGTCGACCAAGGACAAGAAGGATGCCGCGCGTCTGGCGAACCTGGTCGGAACCGCGGTCATCCTGTTCGTCGGGATCGTGTGCGTACTCGGCGTCGTCGGCGCGCCGCTGCTGGTGAGGTTGTTGGCCAGCGCCTGGGCCACCGCCGATCCCGGCAAGTTCGAGCTGGCCATCCATCTTACCCAGATCATGTTCCCGTTCCTGCTGCTGGTGGCCCTGGCGGCGCAGGCGATGGGAATTCTGAACGCCTGCGACCGCTACGGCGTCCCCGCCCTGGCATCCACGGTTTTCAACATCGGATCGGTAGTCTTCGGCGTCCTCCTGGGTTTCTGGCTCGGGCCGAGCCTCCACATCGCGCCCATCGAGGGCATGGCTTACGGCGTGGTGCTGGGCGGCCTGGTTCAGCTTCTCTGGCAGTTGCCCGCCCTGGGCCGCATCGGTTTCCGCTTCCGGCCGGCCATCGATTGGTCGCACCCCGGACTGCGGCGCATCATCCGGCTGATGGGACCGGCCATCATCGGCACCGCGGCCGTGCAGGTGAACGTGCTGGTCAACACCAATTTCGCCACCACCATCGTCGATCCCGTGCGCGGTGTGAATGGGCCCGTGGGCTGGCTCCAGTACGCTTTCCGCTTCATGCAGCTTCCGCTGGGATTGTTCGGCGTCGCGATCGCGTCGGCCACTCTGCCTTCCATTTCGCGTAGCGCGGTCGCCGGCGACATCGACCAGTTCCGCAAGACGCTTTCGGATTCGTTGGGGATGGTTTTTCTGCTCACCGTGCCGTCGTCGATCGGCCTGGTGGTACTGGGAGATTCGATGATCGCCGCCATCTACCAGGGCCGCATGTTCGATCCCTACGATACCCACCAGACCGCGCTGGCCCTCTCCTGCTATGCCATCGGCCTGACCGGCTACGCGGCCATCAAGGTTCTGGCGCCCGCATTCTACGCCCTGGGCAGCGCGCGCATGCCCATGCTGGTGAGTATGGCCTCCATCCTGATCAACTACCTGGCCGCGTACTCGCTGACGCGCTGGACGACTCTCGGCCACGCCGGCCTGGCTCTGGCGACGTCGGGTGTCGCTCTGTTTGGCGCGGTCGTTCTGTTCGGAGTCATGCGCAGCCGCCTGGGAGGCATTCACGGCCGCAAGCTTCTGAAGAGTACGCTGAAGATCGGGCTGGCCTCGCTCATCATGGGAGTTGCCATCAAAGCGTCGAACATCGGCTTCGCCGACTGGCTGGGCATCTCGCGGTTGGGCCGTCTGGCGGACCTGGCGGTCTCGATTCCGGTAGGCACGGCCGTGTTCTGGGCCGTGTGCCGGGTGGTGAGAGTGCCCGAGCTCGAATCCGCCGGCCGCGCGCTCATCGCGCCTCTCGTTGAAGGCCGGCGCCGCCAGCGTGGTAAAATCGAACAATAATGGTCCCAGACCTGAGAGTGGCTATCCTGCTGCAAGATCTGGATAGCCGCATTCGAAACTTGCAGGGCGAAGTCGCTTCCCTTCCTAAGCACATTGCCGTCATAGAAAAGACGCTGGACTCCCACATCCGGAGAGTCGAGGCGGATAAGGCGGCGTTGGCCGCCAATCAGCGCGAGCGCAAACAACTCGACGCGGACATACACACCCAGGAGCAAAAAATCTCCAAGCTCAAGGATCAGATGCTCCAGGCGAAAACGAACGAGCAGTATCTCGCCTTTAAGCACGAGATCGATTACGGCGAGGCCGAGATCCGGAAATGCGAGGATGCGATCCTCGAGCGCATGGCCGAGTCCGAACCGTTGGACCAGAGTCTCAAGACGGCCCAATCGGCGCTCGACCAGGAGAAACAGCAGGTGGAGGGCGAGAAGAAAGTCGCCCGCGAGCGCACCGCCGAAGATAAGCGCCAGCTCGACGAACTGCTGAAGCAACGCGCCGAGCTGGTCGCGGGCATGACCGCGCCCGTCTACCGCGAGTACGAGCGTCTGCGGAAGACCCGCAAGGGCATCGCGGTGGCCGAGGCGATCGAAGGCCGGTGCTCGCTGTGCAACATGGGCTTGAGGCTGCAGTTCTATCAGGAACTCCGCCGCCTGGACCAGGTGATGTACTGCGAAACCTGCGGCCGCATCCTCTTCTATACGCCGCCGCCGGTCGAAGTCGACGAGATCGGGCCCGCGCCCCCCCCGGAACAATCCCAATCGATAGAAACCGGCCGCTAAGCCACGTGGGGCGGGTCTCCAGAGGGACTAGCAGAAATCGCTGGGCAAGCTGAAGCATACCCCACGTGGGGCCGTAAACCGTTGATGCACCGTGTAGGACATGCTTCAGCTTGTCCCTTCCGCGGCGGTGGTGCGATTTCTGCAAGTCCCTCTCCAGTCCTGCGGCGGGTCTCCAGAGGGACTTGCGAAAGTCCGCGACACTGCACCGAACCACGAGCGTGAGCGAGTGGACCCCCTCAAGCAGATGTCAATCGGCGGCCCGTTCCGCTCCCTGACGGTCGCGGTTCGGTGCTACCAGCCGGTCGAGTGACTAATTTCGCAAGTCCCTCTCCAGAACCGCCGAGCTGTCGTCAGGCCGCTCGCACGGTCTGGGCGAACCTGACAGCCTGTTGGCCGGAGTTTCCATTTTGGACTCCCGAGTCGTGTTTCACTATACATCCAGCCGCCTGTCCGGGCCTGCAGGCCCAGTCACAGTCTCGAAAGCCACCCGGCTAGAATAGTCTCTTGCGCGTCGTCTCGTTCGAAATCGTCGCGGAGTGCCCCAAGACCGGGGCGCGCGCCGGAGTGCTTCATACGCCCCACGGCGACGTCGAGACGCCGGTCTTCATGCCCGTGGGCACGCAGGCCACGGTCAAGGGCGTCACCCAGCGCGATCTCATCCAGGAGCTCGACGCCGGAATCATCCTGGCCAACACCTATCACCTGTTCCTCCGCCCGGGCCAGGAGACGATCCGCCAGTTGGGCGGCCTGCACCGCTTCATGTCGTGGCCGCGCGCCATCCTGACCGATTCGGGCGGCTTCCAGGTTTTCAGCCTCAGCGGCCTGCGCAAGGTGACCGACCAGGGCGTCCTGTTCCACTCGCACCTGGATGGCGATGCGCACCTGTTCACGCCGGAATCTACGGTCGACATCCAACTCGCCCTCGGAAGCGACGTCATGATGACGCTCGACGAGTGCATCGGCTACCCGGCCACCGAGGAAGCTGCGCGTCAGGCCATGGACCGCACCATCCGCTGGGCACGCGCCGCCTTCGAGCATTACCGGCGCGTCGAGCAGCCGCCCGGGGCGCTCTTTCCCATCGTGCAAGGGGGAATGTACGCCGGCCTGCGCGCCGGCTGCGCCTCGGAGTTGGCCGCGCTCGACGCGGACGGCTACGCCATCGGAGGCCTGTCGGTCGGCGAGCCGCGCCGGCTGAGCCTGGAAATGGTCGAGGCCGCGGTGCCGCTTCTGCCCCGCGACCGGCCCCGCTACGTCATGGGAGTCGGTCTGCCCGAGGAATTGCCCGAGTACGTGGCGCGCGGCGTGGACATGATGGATTGCGTGCTGCCCTCGCGCAACGCCCGCAACGGCTGCCTGTTCACCTCTCAGGGCCGCGTGGTCATCAAGCAGGCGCGGTACAAGGACGATGGCGGTCCCCTGGACCCGGCCTGCGGCTGCTACACCTGCCGGACCTTCTCGCGCGCCTATCTTCGCCATCTCTTCCAGGCCGGCGAGATGCTATTCTCCACTCTGGGGACCATTCACAACCTCAAGCATTACCTTGACAGGATGCGACAGATCAGGCACTGTATTATGATAGGAACGTATTCGGAGTGGTTGGAGTCCGTCCGCTCTGCGCCGCTTCAACAGGAATAGGTTCCCGGCAGTCCTCGGCGTCTCTTCCTTTAGAGTTGAGAATTCTGCAGTGGTACAGCGCCGAACGATGGCGATGGGAGGATAACGCGTGCTCTTCGATCTGTTTCTCCTTGCGAACCTTGCTCCGACTCCCCAGGCCGGCAATCCGCTAGTGGGCTTCTTGCCGATTCTCCTGATCTTCGGTATCTTTTATGTTTTGCTCTTCCTCCCGATGCAGCGCCAGAAGAAGGCGCAGCAGAAGATGCTTCGGGAGTTGCAGAATGGTAGTCTCGTCCTGACCAGCGGCGGCGTCATCGGCTCCATCACCGAGATCAAAGAGGACGAAACCCTGGTTCTGCGGGTGAAACCGGACGGCGTCAAGTTGCAGATCGCCCGGAGCGCCGTGACGAGCGTGCTCTCCGGAGCGGGCGAAATCAAGAAGTAGATTTAAGTGGGAAGGTGAGATGACCAAAGGCGTTAGGACTCGCGCAATCATTATCCTGGGCGTGCTTCTGCTGGTTGTTTACGGCATCATCGGGTTACCGAGGAACAAGGCCGAGCTCGAAGCCAACCTCCAGAGCAACATCCACCTTGGGCTGGACCTGAAGGGCGGAAGCCATCTGGTGTTGCAGGTTCAGGTGCAGGACGCGCTCAAGGCCGAAGCCGATCGCGCCATCGAGACCCTCAAGGACGAGCCTGCACAAGCGCAGTATCGACTACACGAGTATCGACCGCAACGACCCTCAAAGCGTCGACCAGGCCGATTCCATCCAGATCAACATCCACGGCGTGCCGTCCGGGAAGACCGGCGACTTCAGGGACGTGGTGACCTCCGAGTTCCCCAACTGGATGCTCGGCCCCGTCAGCTCGACCGACTATAAGATGAACCTCAAGCCGAGCGAGCTGATCGCCATGAAGAAGGAGACCGTGACGCGGACGATGCAGACCATCGAGAACCGCATCAACGGTCTTGGACTCACCGAGCCCACCATCCAGCAGCGCGGCCGCGCGGAAGCCGATTACGAGATCCTGGTGCAGTTGCCGGGCGTGGACGATCCGGCGCGCGTGAAGCAGATCATGCAGGCCGCCGCTCTGCTCGAGCTCAGCGAGGTCAAAGACGGTCCGTTCCGCAGCCAGGAAGAGGCGCTCGGCAAACACGGCGGCGTGCTCCCGCTCAATACCAAGCTGGTCCAGGAGAAAGCCCGTGCCGGCGAGCAGGGCGAAGCCTGGTACCTGCTGAGCCGCACGCCGGTCATTACCGGCCGCGACCTGCGCAACGCCAAGCCGGAACGGGACTCGATGAACCGCTGGGAAACCGCCTTCACGCTGAATAACGACGGGGCAAAGCGGTTCGCCCGCTTCACCGAGGCCAACATCGGGAACCGGCTGGCCATCGTCCTCGACAACCGCGTCGTCAGCGCGCCGGTCATCAAAGGCCGCATCGAAGATTCGGGGGTGATCGAGGGCATGGGCAGCCAGCAGGATGCCTCCGACTTGGCGCTCACCCTGAACACCGGGTCGCTGCCGGCCGGGATTCAGTACGAAGAGGAGCGGACCGTAGGTCCGTCGCTGGGAGCGGATTCCATCCGCGAGGGTCTGACCGCCGGTGCCGTGGGGTTGGCCGCCGTCATCATCGCGATGCTGGTCTACTACAAGAAGGCCGGGATCAACGCCGTGCTGGCGCTGCTGCTGAACGCCGTTATCCTCCTGGCCGCATTGAGCTACTTCGACGCCGTTCTGACGTTGCCCGGCATCGCCGGTTTCATCCTGACCATCGGCATGGCGGTCGATTCGAACGTACTGATTTTTGAACGCATTCGCGAGGAGTTGCGGGCGGGCAAGGGTGTCATCGCCGCGGTGGATACGGGCTTCAACAAGGCCTTTCTGACCATCATCGACACCCACGTGACGACCGTCGTCTCCTGCGCTTTCCTGTTCATGTTCGGTAGCGGACCGGTGAAGGGATTCGCCGTGACTCTGGTCATTGGCTTGATTGCCAACGTCTTCACGGCGGTTTTCGTGTCCCGGACAATGTTCGATTGGACGCTCGGCCGCCACCGGGAAGTGGCGAGTTTGAGCATTTAGGGCTGCAGGCCGTTTTTTTCGGTCCAGCCCGGGAACTTAGGAATCTGAACCGGTGTCCAACTCTTTGGGTACCGGCAGGCGTACTGCATGGAAATCTTCGGACAGACGAACTTCGACTTTCTGGGCAAGAAGTGGCCCTTCATCATCGCCTCCCTGGTACTGACGGTGGCTGGCTTCGCGAGCCTCGGAATCAAAGGCGGCCCGCGCTACGGGATCGACTTCCGTGGCGGCGCCCTGATGGACGTGAAATTCTCGGGCCCCCCGCCGGACGGCAAGATCCGCTCCGCCCTCGAAAAGAACATCAAGGGCGACATCACCGTACAGAACGTGGGCGGCTCCTCCAACGAGGTCCTGATCGGCACCGAATTGAAGAGCGACCAGGAACTGGCCGCGGCCCGCGCCGCGATGACGCAGACCCTCGAAGCGACCTTTATCCCGCAACAGGCCAAGGGTCTGCTCGAGTTCAACAACGCGGGCGCCGCGGCGCTGGTCAGCCGGTTGCAGGACCCGCTGGTGCGTAACGGCGTGTCGCTTTCGGACCAGCAGCTTCAGGACCTGGTCGGCCGCGTGGTCGCTTATCGCGACCGCGAGCAATCCGGCCTCCTGACCAGTTTTCGAGCAGCTTTCCGGCGTTCCGGGCGTCACCCCGCAGGTAATCAACACGCTGAAGCAGGAGTGTACGCTAGCGCCCTTCACGGTGAAGCGGGTCGAGATCGTCGGCCCCAAGGTCGGCGGCGAGTTGCGCTGGCAGGCGGTCAAGGCGACCCTGTACGCACTGGCCGGGATGCTGGTCTACATCGCCTTCCGGTTTGAGTGGATTTACGGCGCTGCGGCCGTAATCGCGGTCTTCCACGACACGCTCATCACCATCGGCTTGTTTTCGCTCCTCAACAAGGAGATCTCGCTGACGGTCATTGCGGCGCTGCTGACCCTGGTCGGCTATTCGATGAACGACACCATCGTCGTGTTCGACCGCATCCGGGAGAACTTGAAGATCATGCGCCGCGAGAAGCTCGACGTACTGATCAACCGCAGTATCAATCAGACCCTGAGCCGGACCATCCTGACGTCGGGTCTCACCTTCCTTACCGTTCTGGCGCTGTTCCTGTTCGGGGGCGAGGTGTTGCATGGGTTTTCGCTGGCGCTGGTGATTGGGATCATCATTGGGACGTACTCCTCGATCTTCATCGCCAGCCCGATTCTGGTTTTCTGGCAGGATTTCGTGGAGAAGCGGAAGAAACCGTCCTCCGCGCCCCCATCGCCCCCGGCAGTAGCCGCGCGGCGGGGCCGGTGAGGGCGGCAGGGTAGAGGTTGTGCAGGACCCGGCACGAGCCGGTAGTGGAAAGATTCGAAAGGGTTATCGATATGTTTGAACAAAGCCTCCTCGACACCAAGGGAAAGACGAACAAGCCCTGGACGATCGTGGTTTCATTCCTGATCCAGTGCTCGCTGATCGGCATAGCGGTGCTCATCCCGCTGATCTACTTCGATCAGCTTCCAAAGGGGCAGTTGACGAGCTTCCTGACGGCGCCCCCGCCGCCTCCTCCTCCACCTCCGCCTCCCGCTATGGCGCCCCCGAAAGTGGTCAGAATAATTCCCCGCCAGTTTGACGCCGGCAAACTGATGGCGCCCAAGGTCATCCCGAAACAGATTGCGATGATCAAGGAAGACGAGTTGCCGCCACCTTCGGCGGGCGTAGTCGGCGGCGTGTATGGCGGCGTTCCCGGCGGAGCGGCCGGCGGCGTTCTCGGCGGCATCATCAGTTCCGCCGCCTCCGCGGCTCCTCCCCCGCCTCCACCTCCTCCGCCGGCGGCACCCAAGGTCACGCGCGTCCGGGTGGGCGGAAACGTGCAAGCCGCGGCGAAGGTCCGAGGGAACAATCCCGTCTTATCCGCCGCTCGCCAAGCAGGCGCGCATTCAGGGCCATGTGGTCTTCACGGCCATCATCGGCCGTGACGGGACGATCCAGAATCTGCAGCTTGTCAGCGGTCACCCGCTGCTGGTGCCGGCGGCGCAGTCTGCCGTGTCGCAGTGGGTATATCGCCCGACCCTCCTCAACGGAGAGCCGGTCGAGGTCATTACCCAGATCGACGTGAACTTTCACGTTGAGCCAGTAAGATTAACAAGACGGCATGGGACGGACCTAGGTCCTTCCCAGCCAAATTCAACTCGCAGGAGAAAAAGAACAATGTTTCTAACATCTCAAGTTTGGGCGTTACTGCTGCTCCAGGAAGGTCAGGCGGCGGTAGGTTGGGACGTCGTCGCGCTTTGGCGCCAGATGGGCGGCTTGGCGAAGGCGGTCGTCATTATCCTGTTCCTGATGTCCGCGTGGTCGATCGGTGTGATGATCGACCGCCTGATCGCCTACAGCGCGGCCCGCAAGCAGTCGCGGCAGTTCGCTCCGGCGGTTGCCGGCGCCCTGCGCGACGGCAAGCTGGATGAGGCCATCAAGATCGCGGACCGTTACAAGAAGAGCCATCTGGCCAAGGTCGTCGTAGCCGGTCTGCAGGAGTTCCGTGCGCACCAGCTCAGCTCCGAGATCTCGGGCGAAGAGATCGAGGCCTCCAAGCGGGCCCTCGAGCGCGCCGAAGCCATCGTCCACGCCGAACTGAAGCGCGGCGTCGGCAACCTGGCAACCATCGGCTCCACCGCTCCGTTCGTCGGACTGTTCGGCACCGTCGCCGGCATCATCAACGCGTTCAAGAGCATGGCGGCCGAGAAGTCGACCGGTATCGGCGCCGTGGCAGGCGGTATTTCCGAAGCACTGGTGACCACCGCGGTGGGCCTGTTCGTGGCCATCCCGGCAGTGTGGATGTTCAACTTCTTCACCAGCAAGATCGAGGCGTTCGACGTCGAGATGGGCAATTCCAGCTCGGAGTTGATCGACTACTTCCTGAAGCGGTCGCAGCAGCAGGTGGCGAAGTAACGTTACGGATTTGACCCAGCGAGTTGAATCTTGCGCCTGGGGAGCCCGGTGACGGGCTCCCCACAAGCGCGGGCTGGGCTGAGTCGGGAGGGAACGGAAAAATGAAAAAATTCACGGCGCCGCCGCCCGTCGCGGACATCAATGTCACGCCCATGGTGGACGTGATGCTCGTGATGCTGATCATCTTCATGGTCATCACCCCCATGCTGTCCAAGGGCGTCAGCGTGGACCTCTACAAGGCGAAGAACCCGATCGCCATGGCCAACGCGGAGAAGGAAGACGCCGTCGTGGTCGCGATCACGCGCGACGGCAAGACCTTCCTCGGCAAGGACGTCACCAAGCCCGAGGATCTTCCGCCCAAGGTCAAAGACCTGATCTCAAGCCGCCAGGACAAGACCTGCTATGTGAAGTCCGATTCGCGGGCCAAGTATTCCAAGGTGGTCGAAGTGGTGGACAATCTGCGCGCAGCCGGGGTCGATCAACTCGGGCTGATGACGGATCAAGTCGAGGAGAAGAAGCGCTAGCTCTGATGGGCTGGGTGCTTCAAGGAGGATAGTCTTATGTCAATGGCAGTTGGTGGCACCGGTAGTTTGAAATGCGACATGAACGTCACGCCATTCATCGACGTGCTGCTGGTGCTGTTGATTATCTTCATGGTCATCGCCCCGGTGACGCCTAAGGGACTCAGTGCGCTGGTTCCGCAGCCCGCCAAACCGAACGAGCAGCCGAGCCAGTCCGACCTCCGCACCGTGGTCATTTCGGTCGCTAAGGACAAGTCGCTGATGATCAATCAGGATCCGGTCACGGAAGCCGACCTTCAGACGCGGCTGGAAGACATCTTCAAGAGCCGCGCCGAGCGCGTCGTCTTCGTCAAGGGGGATCCGGATCTCGAATACCGGTCGGTAGCGAACGTCATCGACGTCGCGCACGCCGCCGGGATCGACAAGGTCGGCCTGATGACCCAGAAGGTCGAAGCCGGGCAGTGAAGCCTGGAGGAGCTAGCATGAACCGCAAATGGACTTATTTGGTACCTGCGCTTGCCATCGTATTGGCGCTTGTTTCCGGCACCGGGTGCAAGAAACTGAGAGCGCGCGACGATCTTAACAAGGGCGTGCAAGCCTTCCGCAACGCGCGGTATTCCGACGCAGTGGACAAATTCAAGGAAGCCATCGAGCTGGATCCGACGTTCCCGACCGCCCGGCTGTACCTGGCGATCGCCTATTTCCAGCAGTGGATCCCGGGCTCGGACGAGCCGGACAACGACAAGATGCTCCAGGCGGCCAAGGATCAGTTCAATAAGGTGCTGCAGGACGACCCGAAGAACGGCGTCGCCATCGAGTATCTGGCCCAGTTGAACTACAGCGAGACCCAGGGCATCAAGGACCTCGACCAGAAGATCGCCAAGCTGGACGAGGCCCAGACCTGGTACCAGCGGCTGTCCGACGTCGAGCCCAAGAACAAGACCGCTCTCTACAGCCTCGGCGTCATTGCCTGGGCGAAGTGGTATCCCACCCTCAGCGTCGCGCGCGCCAAGGCCGGCATGAAGCCCGAGGACCCCGGTCCGCTGAAGGACAAGAAGGCCCGCGAAGAGCTGCGCGCCAAGTATTGGGAAATGATCAACGCCGGCATCGGCAATCTCAACCATGCCCTCGAGATCGATCCCAAGTATGACGACGCGATGGCTTACCTCAACCTGCTCTACCGCGAACGGGCCGACCTGGCGGCAACGCCCGAGGAGTACAAGGGCGATATCGGCCAGGCCGATCTGTGGATGCAGAAGACGCTCGATATTCGCAAGCAGAAGGCCGGCATGACGGCCGACGTCACGCCCGCCTCGGCGGGATCGCAGTAGCGTTCTCGGCCGGTGGCCTGTAGATCCGCCGGGCCCGCGGATCGCGAGGCCACGAGCCACGTGCCGCAAGCTGCGCAGTCGTAGTTTACGGGCCACTGGTATACTTAAGACAGGCGGCGTTCGAGCGCCGCCTGTTTTTTTATGTCCTCCGAGCCAATCCAGGCAGTTCAAGCGCCGGAAGACGTTGCCGGCAGCGCCGCCCTGGTGGAGCGCTCTTACCGCGAGATCGAGGCCCGGCTCCAGGTCCTGCGCCCGCGCGAGGACCTCGCGCAGGTCGAAAAGGCCTACCGCTTCGCCGTCGAGTGCCACAAAGGGCAGGTGCGCGCCTCCGGCGAGCCCTACGTCGTCCATCCCCTGACCGTAGCCTTCATCCTGGCGGACATGAACATGGACCTGGTCTGCGTCCAGACCGGTCTGTTGCACGATGTCGTCGAAGACTCCGGCGTGGCTGGCCGAAGAAATCCGCAAGCAGTTCGGCGACGAGGTGGCGCATTGCGTCGATGGCGTCACCAAGCTGAGCAAGCTCAAGTTCTACTCGCGCGAAGAGCGCCAGGCCGAGAGCGTCCGCAAGATGCTGCTGGCCATGGTGGACGACGTACGCGTGGTGATCGTCAAGCTGGCCGACCGCCTGCACAACATGCGCACCCTGGGGGCGCTCTCGCCCGACCGCCAGCAGCGCATCTCGCAGGAGACCCTCGAAATCTACGCGCCCATCGCCCACCGTCTCGGCATGGGCAAGATCCGCGGCGAGCTCGAAGACCTGGCGTTCAAGCACCTCGAACCCGCCGCCTACGAAGAGATCGTTACCGCCATCGAATCGCGCCGCCAGGCCAACGAGGATTTCCTGAAGCAGATCAAGGATCACGTGGATGTGGTCCTGCGCCGCGAGGGAATTCCCGCGCGCATCGAGGGCCGCATCAAGCGCGCCTACTCGATTCACACGAAACTCAAGCGGCAGAAGATCACCATCGAGCAGGTCTACGACGTGCTGGCCGTGCGCATCGTCACCGACTGCGTCAAGAACTGCTACGCCGCTCTGGGCGTCATCCACAACGAGTGGCGGCCCATTCCCGGGCGCATCAAGGACTTCATCGCCATTCCGCGCCCCAACCTGTATCAGTCCCTCCACACCTCGGTCATGGGCCCCAACGGGCAGACTTTCGAAGTGCAGATCCGCACCGAGGAGATGCACCGCGTGGCGGAGCAGGGCATCGCCGCCCACTGGAAGTACAAAGAAGGCCGCAAGGACGCCGGCGGGCGAGGAGGACCAGCGCATCGCCTGGCTCCGCCACCTTCTGGAGTGGATCCAGGAGATGCGGGACTCCAACGAGTTCATGTCCACGCTGAAAGTGGACCTGTACCGCGAGGAGGTCTACACCTTCACCCCGCGCGGCAAGGTGATCGTGCTGCCGCGCGATTCGACGCCGGTGGATTTCGCCTACGCCATCCACACCGCGGTCGGCCACACCTGCGTGGGCGCCAAGGTGAACGGCCGCATCGTCCCGCTGAAATACGCGCTGCGCAACGGCGACGTGATCGAGATCCTCACCCAGCCGGGCCACATGCCGAGCAAGGACTGGCTGGCGCTGGTGCGGACCCCGCGAGCGCGCAACAAAATCCGCACCGTCATCAACGCCACCGAGCGGGCCAAGTCCATCGAGATCGGCCAGAAGTATCTGGAGAAGGAAGCGCGCCGCGTGGGTGTGCAACTGAACCGGATCGCGAAGGCGGATGTCGAGCGCGTCGCCTCCGAGTACGGTTTCGCGAAGATGGACGACCTGTACGCCGCGCTGGGCTACGGGAAGTTCTCGCCCCGGAAGATCCTCCAGAAACTCGCGCCCGACACGGTGGGCCTGGAGGAGGAAGAGGAGAAGAAGGCTCCGCCGCAGACCGCGCTTCCGGGCGTTCCGGGCGGGATGCCCGACACGGGCGACCTGGTCATCAAGGTCAAGGGCATGGACGACCTGCTCGTCTATCGCGCCAAGTGCTGCAACCCGATCCGCGGCGAGGCGATCGTCGGCTACGTGACGCGGGGCAAGGGCGTGGCCGTCCACTCCACCAACTGCTCCAACGTCACCAACCTCATGTACGAGGCCGAGCGCCGCATCGACGTGGAGTGGACGCGCGCCACCTCCGAGTCCTTCCCGGTGAAGATCGTGGTCTACACCAACGACCGGCCCGGCATGCTCAGCGAGCTCACCTCGGTGCTCTTCCACGAGAACAGCAACATTCGCAGCCTGGAGGCGAAGCAGAACGAAAAGGAGGGCGCGGTGGTGGACATGACGGTGGACGTGCGCGACAAGAAGCAACTCGAGCGCATCGTCGCGGCCATGCGCCGCCTCTCGGGGATCATCGATGTCGAACGCATGTGAGCTTCAGGCGGAGCGCATCGCCATTTCCAAGTCGAAGGGCATCCGGATCGAGTGGAAGGACGGGCACCTGCAGCGAATACACGCTGCGGTACCTGCGCGACCACTGCCCGTGCGCGACGTGCGCGGGCACGCACGGACCGCCGCCGCGCCGCAAACCCGTTCCAGATGTACCAGGCGGCGCTGAAGATCGACGAAGTGGAGCCGGTGGGCAACTACGCCATCCGGCTCAACTGGAGCGACGGCCACCGCAGCGGCATTTACTCCTACGAGCACTTCCGGCGCATCTGCCCCTGCGCGGAGTGCAAGGCTATCGAGGCGCACCACTGAGCACCGAACCGCGACCGTGAGGGAGCGGGCCGCATGCTCATGCGCGCGGTTCGGGGCACAGGCGGGCGCTACAGCAGCCGGAAGGTGACATCGATCCTGGCGACGACCGCTACGGGTTTGCCGTTCTTCATGCCGGGGCGGAAACGCCATTGCCGGACCGCCTCGACGGCCTTCTCGTCCAGCCCGAGTCCGAGCGGATTCAGGATCTTGAAGTTGGTCGGGTAGCCGCGCTCGTCGATGACGATTTCGAGCACCACGGTGCCCTGGAACTTGGCCTTGCGCGCCTCTTCGGAGTATTCGGGCTCGACCTTGTACAGCGGGATCGGAGCCGAGACTCCACCGCCGGGCACAAAGACGTTGGTGTAGCCACTTCTGCCGCCGGGGCCGAAGCCCGGACCGTCGTCGGGACCGATTCCGCCGCGCCCCCCCGTGCCTATGCCTCCACAACAGCCGGGACCAGGGGATGGCGGCCCGGGCAAGGCCGTCGGATCGCCCCAGATTGACGCATCCACCTGGGGCAGGCGCACGTCGGGCGGGCCCACCAGCGTCGGCTCCATCAGGAACTTGTGCTCTGTCGCGGTCAGGGGAGCTGGGCGGAACGAACTGATGGTGGTCGAACCGCGGCGCGCGGCCGAGGTCCGCGGGCAGAGGCGACCGGCCGCCGCCACCTCCTCCGCCCTCGCTCGGTTTCAGTGGCAGATACGGCGCCACCAGGCGGGTGAGCCGCCAGGGACGTTGCCTGACGAGGGACGTCGGCGGGCCTCCGCCCGCCAGTGCGAACAGAAGGGCAATCACGCCGGCGTGGATGAGCACGGAAGCGGCGCCCGCTTGCGTGCCGCGCCGGTATCCGCCGCCGGGAACTTCGGTGACGGCAAGAAAGAAGGCTCGGGGTGTCTGGTCCATGGAGGCTCCTCGATTCGAGGCGCCTCCGCTCTCCCCGATTCACAGACGGCGGGCGGGGCGAATGGTTGCAGGAAAAAGAAGGCTTCCGCTCCCTGACGGTCGCGGTTCGGTGCAGCAGTGGCGGGCAGTCTGCGAGGGTGGCATACGCGGAGTGCGGCCGCTCTTACAGGAGCCGGAAGTTCACTTCCACGGTGGCCAGGACCGCCACTGCGTGGCCATCCTTCTTGCCAGGCAGGAAGCGCCACTTCTGGACGGCCTCGATGGCCTTCTCGTCCAGGCCCAGGCCGAGGGGGCGGACGACCTTGAAGTTCGTCGGCAGGCCCTTCTCGTCGATGACGATGGAAAGCACCACGGTGCCCTGGAACTTGGCCTTGCGTGCCTCTTCGGAGTATTCCGGCTCGACCTTGTAGATCGCGACCGGAGCGGAAACGCCGCCGCCGATCCGGAAAACGCCGCCGCCAGCGCCGCCGCCTTCGCCAGGACCGTATCCGGGGCCTCTGCCGGGTCCGATGCCGCCGCCCGATCCACTCCCGATACCGCCGCCCGAACCGGTGCCGTTCGAAGGGGGCCCGACCTTACCCAGCGGATCGCCCCACGCATTCATGTCCACGTTGGGCAGCTTCATATCGGCCTGACCGATCAGCGTCGGCTCCATGAGCAGCTTCGGGTTCTGGTTGTTGACCACGGCCGCGGGGGGAACGAACTGCCTCGCCGCGAACCGCGGAGCCTTTCCCTTGCTGGCGGGCAAAGGCGACTTGTCGCCACCACCGCCGCCGCCCTGGGCCGGTTTGTCCTTCGGCTTCAGGTCGGGCATGTAAGGCGCGAGATTGGGATCGATCAGTACGACGCCCCTCTGCATGGCGGTGCGGACGGGCTTGCTGGCACCCACCGTGAACAGGAGCACCACTACCGCTATATGGATGCCGGTCGAGTAGAGAGCTGACTGCCTCCCGTAGCGGTACTCGCCCCAGATGTCCTTGACGGGAATCGGCTTGGAGGTGACCTCAAGGGGTGGAAGCTTAGGGGGCCGGATCGCTTCCTTGACGTTCCGGACGAAGGATTGGTACCAAGGCTCTTCAACTTCGGATAACCAGAGCCTGTCGAGGTGATCGCCGGCGGGCTGGGCTGGTTGGGTGGCAACGGCGTTGACCGCCGAGTCGGGGGGCTTAGACGTTTGACCTTCCATCTTCGTCGTCACTTAACCGGCGCTCCTTCAGCGCTCCCGCGCTTCCAGTCTCGCCTGAATAGACGCCTCGACACCGCCTGACGTTGCAGCTTTTGGAAAGCAACTGGCGGAGTCTTTCTCGTCTAAAGTGTATCACATCGGCACGGAGCGAGTGCCCGCTCCCGAAAATCATAGGTCGTTCTGCCTGCCCTTATGACCGCCTCCGCGGCCGCGGCTCAGCCGCGGATCAGGCTGGCCCAGCGGTCGAACACGGTGGCGGCCAGGCGGGCGACTCCGGCGGCGTGAGCGTCCGGGTCGATCGGCGTCCCAAGCTCGCGGAGGTCGCCCGAGTTGGCGTCCTCGCGGCACCAGGCCGAGATCATCTCCGGCGTGACCTCCAGATGGAACTGAAGCCCGTAGGCATTGGAGCCGGCGCGGAAAGCCTGGTTGCGGCAGGCGTCCGACCAGGCCAGCCACTCGGCGCCTTCGGGAAGATCGAACGTCTCGCCATGCCAGTGAAATACGGTCTCCGGAGACGGCAGGCCGCCGAACAGCCGGTCCTGGCGGGCCGCTTCGGTCCAGTAGACGGGCGCCCAGCCGATCTCTTTGACGGGATTGCGGTAGACGCGGGCACCCAGAGCGCGCGCCAGGAGCTGCGCCCCGAGGCAGACGCCCAGAACGGGCCGTCCCGCAGCCAGCGCGGCCTCGATGATGCCGATCTCCCGCCGAATGAACGGCAGGTCGTCGTTGGCCGACATGGGCCCGCCCATGAGGAGAAGGCCGGCGGCGGAGTGCCAGTCGGGCTGCGCTTCGGTCGGGCGGAAGGCGTCGGCGTAGACCAGTTCGATGCCGCGGGCGGCGAGCGCCGGAGCGATGAGGCCGACATCCTCGAACGGGACATGACGGAAGGCCAGCACGTGCATCCTCTCAGATTAACGAAACTCAAAACCGCCGGCGAATCGGACGATAAGCGAATCAGAGCATGCTTGTACTGATCGCAGACGATGAGACGGTGTCGCGCCGTATGCTGGCCCGGATGCTTACGACGAGCGGCTACGAGGTGGTGGCCGCGCGCGACGGGGACGAGGCCTGGCGAATTCTCGAGCGCGACGACGCGCCGCGGCTGGCCATTCTGGATTGGATGATGCCGGGGATGACGGGACCGGATCTGTGCCGCAGGCTGCGAGAGCGGAAGCGCGAGCCGTACACCTACGTGCTGCTGCTGACGGCGCGCACGGATAAGCAGGATGTGGTGGAGGGGATGGACGCGGGCGCAGACGACTACGTCACCAAGCCGTTCGAGGCGAGGGAACTGCAGGTGAGGTTGCGAGCGGGGCGGCGAATTCTGGACCTCCAGGCCGACCTGGTCAAAGCGCGCGAGGCGTTGCGGGAGCAGGCCACCCACGACCCTCTTACCGGCCTCTGGAACCGCTATGCCCTGCTCGAGGCTCTCGATCGCGAGCACAGCCGCGCCGCGCGCGAGGGGACGCCGCTGGCGGTCATCATGCTCGATCTCGATCACTTCAAGCGCGTGAACGACACCTACGGCCACCAGGCGGGCGATGCGGTACTGCGCGAGACGGCAGGGCGGATGCAGGCTGTGGTGCGCGCCTACGACCTGGTGGGGCGCTATGGCGGAGAGGAGTTTCTCATCGTCCTGCCGGGCACCTCGGGCGTAAATGCCGCGCAACTGGCCGAGCGCCTGCGCGCCGCCGTGGCTTACGACCCGGTGGACCACGATCTTCTGCGCATCCCCGTCACGGCCAGTTTCGGCGTCGGGGCGAGCGGGCCGGAACCGAGCGGCGATCCCCAGACGCTCATCCGGCTGGCCGACGAGGCGCTCTATCGAGCCAAGGAGAAGGGCCGGAATCGCGTCGAGTGGAAGGACGATACGGTGGAACAGGCTACTGCGCTTGGGAAGCTCGCAGCCTTTGCCGGGCGACCTGGAGGTGGCTGAGCGCGTCGGCATATTGTGAAACCCCGCGGAACAGCGCTTCCGCCACCTTCTGCCGGTATTCCGGCTTCTTCAGCAGGCTCTCGTCTTTGGGATTGCTCAGGAACGCAATCTCGGCCAGCACCGAGGGCATCTGGGCCCCGATCAGCACGACAAACGGCGCCTTTTTGATGCCGCGGTTCTTGAACGAGCGGTTCCGCGGCAGGTTGGCGTACATCGCCCGTCTGGAGGATGGACGCCAGCTCACGGGACTCCTGCACTTTCTCGTTGAGCGCGATCCGCTGGACCAGCGTCTGCAAGTCGTGAATCGAGGTCTGCGAGGTCGCATTCTCGCGCGCCGCGACTTCCAGTGCGTCCGCGGACGTCGTGAAGTTCAAATAGAACGTCTCGGAACCGGCGATGCGCGGAAGCTGCGACGAGTTGGCATGAATGGAGAGGAACAGGTCGGCCTTCTTGTCGTTCGCGATGCGGGTGCGCTCCTCGAGCGGGATGAAGGTGTCGTCCGAGCGGGTGTAGACCACCTCGCTGCCAAGCCGCTGAGCGATGAGCGCGCCCAGGCGCCGGGCCACGTCGAGCACCAGTTCCTTCTCCATCAGGCCGCTCGGACCGATGGTGCCGGTGTCGTGACCGCCGTGCCCAGGATCGATCACCACGCGATCGAGCTTCAAGCCCAGAGCACGGATCAGGGACCGATCGCCGTGGCTGTCGCGCTTGGCCGCGAGCGCGGTCTCCTCGGGCCCCGCGGCAGAGGCCGGCTGGGGCCTGGCGATGGACGCAAGAACCTCCGGTTCGGCCTTCGCGACGGGTAAGGCGTCGTCCCGTCTGACGCTGCGGCCGGTGGCGGTGCCTCCGCTTGCTGACGCGCGCGGTTCGGTGCTGGGGTTGGTGCTGCGGCCGGCGGCGGCGCCTCCGCTTGCTGACGCGGGCGGTTCGGTGCTGGGGTTGGTGCTGCGGCCGGCGGTGGAGCCTCCGCTTGCTGACGCGCGCGGTTCGGTGCTGGGGTCGGTGCTGCGGCCGGTGGCGGAGCCTCCGCTTGCTGACGCGCGCGGTTCGGTGCTGGGGTTGGTGCTGCGGCCGGCGGTGGAGCCTCCGCTTGCTGACGCGCGCGGTTCGGTGCTGGGGCCGGCGGCGGCGCCTCCGCTTGCTGACGTGCGCGGTTCGGTGCTGCCGGCCACCACGGTCCTCGCCGGCTCGACTCGCCTGGGGGCCGGGCTCCCGAGCGCCGAGGGCGGCGAGACCTTTATCGGTGGACCGGGCGTCGGCTCCGTGAGAATGTGGCTGCCGGTGACGCTGCGGTCCGGGGGCATCGCCGGACCCCGGCCCGGCATTCGCAGCTCGATCATGATGCGGTCGGGCTCGGTGAGCTGCGAAATCGAGTAGTCCGCCCGCAGCGTCAGATCGAGCACCACGCGGATCACACCGGGTTGCGCCAGCGCGATCCGGATCTGCTTCACCAGCTTGTCGTTGACCGGAATCACTTGCAGGCCGCGTGTGCCGGGTTGCCGGCGGACACCGGCCAGGTCCAGGAAGATCCGGTCGGGGCTGTCAATCCGCTCGGCGTGGTACTGCGCCTCGGAATCGGTCTGAATCGCGATGCGGGTCACTTCCCCGAGGGACCAGAAGCGGACCGCGGTGATTTGCGGATCGGCGGCCAGGGAACAAGCCGCCAGAGCCCCCACCAGGGCCAGCGCCTTCAGCGCCGGCAGCCGTGCCGACCGCAAGCAGGCGCCGACTGTCAGGCGGATGGAGTTCATGGGGTTGGCCGGGTGCTGATGTGCAGGACGCCCCGCGCGTCCGTATAGTGCTCGACGGGCCGGTAGGCTGCGGCCTCGGGCGCCGGGGGCGGCACGGCCAGACGATCGGCCTCGGCCCGCGCGTCCTTCCAACTCTTCGCCACTTTCCTTACGTAGTCGGTGGTTTCCTGGTAGGGCGGCACGCCGCCGTGCTTCAGCACCGCGCCTTCCCCGGCGTTGTAGGCTGCCAGCGCCAGCGTCTCGGGCGACTCCCGCTTGCCGTACAACTCGAGCAGGTACTTGAGGTAGCGCACGCCGCCGTCGATGTTCTCCCACGGGCTGAACGCGTTCTTCACCGCGAAGCGGCGCGCCGTCTGGGGCATCAGTTGCATCAATCCCTGGGCGCCCTTGGGGGACACGGCCGCCGGGTTGAAATTACTCTCGGCCTGGATGACGGAGCGCACCAGCAACGGGTCCACCTGGTAGCGCTCGGCGGTCTGGCGGACGTAGTCGTCGAGGGCCGTGGCCAGATCCGCCCAGGCGTGCGTTCCGGCGACCACGCGCCCGGAGGCGGAGGCCATCGCCGCGGTACGGACCAGCCTGCCGCTGTGCGTATCCACCTTGACGACGGAGGCTAGCTGGGGGGCGGGAGCCAGCGCGGGCGCGCCACTTTCCGCCGCCAGGGCGGGCAGCAACCAGCAACCGGCGATCAAACAAAAACGCATGTCTTTGTTTTAAACCATTCTACGCCGAAAGCCGCCGTTCTGCCTAGGGGGTTTGACGCGGACCGCAGCGGGTGAGCGCCGCCCCTCCTGTCGGGAGCCCGAAGCCAGCGGCGAGCGCGCGTTTTCATCAATGCTATCATTTTCCTGGAGCGTTTGACAGGCAGTGACCGACAGCTATCCCCACTACATCGAGTTCCGCCACGTCGATAAGACGTTCGATCACCCCGTTTTAGTCGATGTGAACTTCCACGTAAATGCGGGGGAGACGGTGGCCATCATCGGCCGCAGCGGCGTGGGCAAGTCGGTGACGCTGGGCCACATCATGGGTTTCCTCAAGCCGGACAGCGGGCGGGTGATCGTGGCGCACGAGGACATTACGGATTTCCCGGAGTCCGAACTGCGCCGCATCCGCCGGAAGGTGACCATGGTCTTCCAGTCCGGCGCCCTGTTCGACTCGCTCACCATCGCCGAGAACATCCTGTTCTCCCTGGAGTTGCGGCAGGATTACAGCGCGGAGAACAAGGACCAGGTGGTTGACGGCCTGCTGAAGATGGTGGACCTGGCCGAATACGCCAATGCCTATCCCAACGACATCTCGACCGGGTACAAGCGGGCGGTGGCCATCGCCCGGGCGCTAGCGGCGCAGCCGGAGTGCGTTCTGTACGATGAGCCGACGACCATGGTGGACCCGATCATGTCGGACCACATGGCGAACCTCATGCGGCGGCTGAAGCAGCAGCTCAAACTGACTTCCATCGTGGTGACGCACGACCTGGACCTGATGCGCAAGGTGGCCGACCGCGTGGTGGTGCTGGACGAAGGCCATGTCATCTACTTCGGCCCGGTGGCGGACTTGGAGAAGTCGGAGCACCCGCACATTCGGGAGTTCCTGGAGCTGGACCGGGTGTAGGGGAGGCTGCTGCGGCCCGCTCGCCCATCTGGCGGTGGGGCGACGGATTGAAGCGGCCGGCGCAGCCACCGGGTTCCGGGTGGCTCGCGCGCTGGCGGAGCCGTTCCGGGCCGGCGGCCAAGGACGAATTCGACCGTCGCCCGCCGGGGGGCCAACCGGCTGACCGCTGGCGCCCCGATGTGACAAACCGCCTTAGCATGTGGTAGATTGAGAATTCCAACGCGTCTCAATGGGAGGCAGGGACATCGTTCCTGCCGCTTGGACCAATGAGGAAATATGGCTCGAAAACAAGGAAAAAAGTACCTTTCTGCCGCCCAACAAGTGAAGCCGCAGCCTTACCCCCTGGAAGAGGCTGTGCCGCTGGTTCAAAAAGTCAAATTCGCTAAGTTTAATGAGACGGTCGAGCTGCACATGCGGCTGGGCGTCGATCCCAAGCACGCCGATCAGATGGTTCGCGGCACGGTGGTGCTGCCGAACGGGCTCGGCAAGTCCAAGAAAGTCCTGGTGATCGCTTCGGGCGATAAGCAGCGCGAGGCGGAAGAAGCCGGCGCGGATCTGGTCGGGGGCGAAGACATGGTGGCGAAGATCCAGGGCGGCTGGGTCGACTTCGACGCCGTGATCGCCACTCCAGATATGATGCGCTCGGTGGGACGCCTGGGCAAGGTGCTCGGTCCGCGCGGGCTGATGCCCAACCCGAAGACCGGCACGGTGACCATGGACGTGTCCAAAGCGGTGAAGGAAACCAAGGCCGGCAAGGTCGAGTTCCGCGTGGACAAGACCGGCATTATCCACGCTCCGGTCGGCAAGACGGGCTTCGCCACCGATAAGCTGCACGAGAACGCGCTCACGCTGATCCAGGCGGTGGTGAAGGCCAAGCCGGCGGCGGCCAAGGGCAAGTACGTCAAAAGCGTCACCATCTGCTCGAGCATGGGGCCGGGCGTAAAGCTGGATGTGACGCCGTACAACGCCAAGGCCGTGTAAGCAGGCGGAGGGAAGCATCGTGAAAAAGAGAGCGGACAAGAAGAAAGAAGCCGAGGTGCTGCGGAGAGAGCTGGAGCGGGCCTCCCACCTGTTCGTGACGAGCTTCGAGAAGCTCACGGTGGCGCAGGATTTCGAGCTCCGGAAGGCCGTCCGCGCGGCCGGTGGCCGGTACCGGGTGATCAAGAACAACCTGGCGGCGAAGGCCTCCGAGGGGACGCCGGCCGAGAGCCTGCTGGGCGGTCTCAGGGGCATGACCTCGCTGGCGTACACGACGACCGACCCGGTGGCGCTGGCCAAGTCGCTGACGGCGTATGCCAAGGCGAATCCGGCATTCACGTTCAAGGCAGGCATGGTGGAAGGCCGGGTGATCGAGGTGCGATCGATCGCCGAACTGGCCAACATGCCGTCCAAGGAGCAATTGATCGGCAAGGTGATGTGGCTGATCAACTCGGCGTCGCAACGGCTGGCAGTCAGCCTGAATGGCGTGGCCAGGAATCTGGCGGTGGTTCTCGATCAGGCGATCAAAGAGAACAAGTTCACGGAATAACGGCCTGTGGCTTGTGGCCGGCGGACTCTGGTTGAGTTTCGCCAGCCGCGGGCCGCTAGCCACAGACTAGAAGCAACGAGCTAAGGAGTTCGAAGAAAATGGCGGACGTAAACGCGATTCTGGAACAGATAAAGGGTCTGACGCTGCTTGAGGCGGCGCAGCTCGTCAAGGGTATTGAAGAGGCGTTCGGCGTGTCGGCGGCTGCGGCGGCGGTAGCGGCGGCTCCGGCGGCAGGCGCGGCGGCGGCGGCTCCGGCAGCGGAAGAGAAGACCGAGTTCTCCGTGATTCTCTCCGTGGTGGGCGCCAACAAGATCAACGTGATCAAGGCCGTCCGCGAGGTCACCAGCCTGGGGCTGAAGGAAGCCAAGGATCTGGTGGATGGCGCGCCCAAGCCGATCAAGGAAGGCGTGAACAAGGACGAAGCGGAAGCGATTCGCAAGAAGTTCACCGACGCCGGCGCGACCGTGGAAGTAAAGTAACCTGCTATCTTTATGACAGGGCGAGGCAAACCTCGCCCTGCCCGGACCGTTCCCGAGGCATGGGGGCGGTTCGGCTGGGGCATTTGACGCCGCTGGGGCGAGTCTGATAGACTCGTTCCTGGGCCTATTCCACATCGAGTGTTCGTGAACCTCGCAGCCGAAATTTGTGTCTTCAGTCCGCTTGAAGCAAGGCAGAGAGTGTACCTGCTTGATCTATCTCCCGCCGAGCCGCTGAATGCCGTTGCTGCGATTGGATTTCCGCCTTACCCCGTTCAAGAATTCCTGGACAAAGCACCACTCATGAGGTCCTGGCACGGGCCGGCCAGACCGGCCGCTCACGCGCACGGCTCCGGCACGCTGTCGCGCGCTTATTGGCAATGGCGGAGCTGCGGCGATCCTTTGGGCCCGCGCCCGTGCTTGACTGTTTCATAGTCTCGTTCTGTAGCCTTATCGGCTTTCAGGAGTTAACAATGCAGACTGCGGCAAACGGCGTCAGGGAGCGGGTCGACTTCTCCCGGATCAAAACGTCGATTCCGATCCCGAATCTCATCGAAGTACAGAAGAATTCCTACGAGCGCTTCCTGCAGATGGACCTGCTCCCCAGCGAGCGGGAGGACGTGGGCCTCGAGAGCGTCTTCGACAGCGTATTTCCGATCTCGGATTTCCGCGGGCTGAGCCAGCTCGAGTTCGTCGATTACGCCATCGGCAACTGGGAATGCAAGTGCGGCAACCTGAAAGGGCTGCACCACCTGCGTTCTACCTGCCGCAATCCAAGCTGCGGCGCCACCATCCAGACCGACCCGTTCCACGCCGGCGACGTGCTGTGCCCGAAGTGCGGCACCTTCAACAAGAACATCGTCACCTTCTGCAACCGCTGCGGCGACCCGGTGGGCCTGCAGCTCAAGTACGACGTGCCGGAGTGCGAGGAACGCGGCATGACCTACGCCGCTCCGCTCAAGGTCACCATCCGGCTGACGGTGTTCGACAAGGACCCCGAAACCGGCGTGCGGACCGTGCGCGACATCAAGGAACAGGAAGTCTTCTTCGGTGAAGTGCCGCTGATGACCGAGAATGGGACGTTCATCATCAACGGGACCGAGCGCGTGATCGTTTCGCAGTTGCACCGGTCGCCGGGCGTCTTCTTCGAGAAGGTCGCGGCGCAGGGCTACTACCTGGGCAAGATCATCCCCTACCGGGGAAGCTGGGTGGAATTCGAGTACGACAACAAGAACCTGCTCTATGTCCGCATCGACCGCAAGCGCAAGTTCTACGGCACGGTATTCCTGCGCGCGCTCGGCCTGAAGACCGACGAGCAGATTCTGCGCACCTTCTACCGCATCGACAAGCTCACCATCAAGAACAAGAAGCTGTACTGGAACGTGGCCCCGGGCCTGCAGGGCATGAAGCTCTCGCACGCCGTCCTCAACCGGTCGGGCGAGACGGTGGTCCCGGCGGGGCGCAAGATCACCTCCAGCCTGCTCAAGGAAATTCAGAAGGCCAAGATCGAGCAGGTCGAGGTCGCGGCCAACGATCTGGAAGGGGCCTACATAGCGGCCGACGTCGTGGACATGAGCACCGGCGAGGTGCTGCTCGAATCCAACCAGGAGCTGACCACCACGGGCATCGGCAAGCTGCTGGAGAGCGAGATCGAAAGCTTCGAGCTGTTCTTCCCGGAGCGGGACGACGCGGGAACCGTGATCTCGGCGACGCTCAAGAAGGACCCGGTGAAGTCGCAGAACGACGCGCTGCTGGAGATCTACCGCAAGCTGCGTCCGGGCGACCCGCCCACGCTGGACACGGCCACGCAGTTGTTCCAGGGCATGTTCTTCGACCCGCGCAAATACGATTTCTCGCGCGTGGGCCGCATGAAGTTCAACATCAAGATCCACGACGACGCCGAATACGCGCCGCCGGCCTGGCGATCGAACCCGGAGAACAAGGACCGGCATCCGCTGGACCGCAAGATCCTGGACGCCGAGGATTTCTACGACGTGATCCGCTACCTGCTCAAGCTGCGGCGCGTCAGCAGCCTTTCGGTGGACGATATCGACCACCTGGGCAACCGCCGCGTGCGCGCGGTGGGCGAGCTGCTCGAGAACCAGTTCCGCATCGGCCTGGTGCGCATGGAGCGCGCCATCAAGGAAAAGATGTCGGTGTACCAGGAGATGTCGACGGCCATGCCGCACGACCTGGTGAACGCCAAGCCGGTCATGGCCGCCATCCGCGAGTTCTTCGGATCGAGCCAGCTCTCGCAGTTCATGGACCAGACCAACCCGCTGTCGGAGATCACGCACAAGCGGCGTCTTTCGGCCCTGGGACCGGGCGGCCTCTCGCGCGAACGCGCGGGATTCGAAGTCCGCGACGTGCATCCGACGCACTACGGCCGCATCTGCCCGATCGAGACGCCGGAAGGACCGAACATCGGGTTGATCTCGTCGCTCTCCTGCTTCGCGCGCATCAACGAGTACGGCTTCATCGAGAGCCCGTATCGCAAGGTTGTCGACGGCTTCGTCGTCGAAGAGGTCAAGATCCTCAACCCCGGCGACACCAACCTCAAGGTGGGCGACGTCCACCGGCGGGCGGACGTGGAGAAGTCCAGCAACGACATGCTGGCGAAGAAGAAGCAGCCGGTCGAATCCGAAGCCCACTGCGAGTACCTCTCGGCGTGGGAAGAGGACAAGTACACGGTGGCGCAGGCCAACGTCGAGCTGGACGAGAACCACCGCATCGTCGGCGACCTGGTGAACGCGCGCCAGGCGGGCAATTTCGTGCTCAAGCGCCGCGAAGAGATCGAGTACATGGACGTCAGTCCCAAGCAGCTCGTCTCGGTGGCCGCGAGCCTGATTCCGTTCCTCGAGAACGACGACGCGAACCGCGCGCTGATGGGATCGAACATGCAGCGCCAGGCGGTACCGCTGCTGCAGGGCGGAAGCGCCTTTCGTCGGCACCGGCATGGAGCGGGTGACGGCGCGCGATTCGGGCGCGGTGGTGATCTGCAAGCGCACCGGCGTGGTGGATTCGGTGGACTCCGAGCGCATCATCGTGCGCGTCGAAGGCAACGTCCACGAGGGGCAGCTCTCGCGCGAGGTGGGCGCCGACATTTACACGCTGACCAAGTTCAAGCGCTCGAACCAGAACACCTGCATCAGCCAGAAGCCCATCGTGAAGAAGGGGCTGAGGGTGAGGAAGGGCGACGTGCTGGCCGACGGCCCCTGCACCGACTCGGGCGAGCTGGCGCTGGGCCGCAACGTCCTGGTGGCGTTCATGCCGTGGCGCGGGTACAACTTCGAAGACGCCGTGGTGGTGAGCGAGAAGCTGGTCAAGGAAGACTACTACACCTCGATCCACATCGAAGAGTTCGAAATCGAGGCGCGCGACACCAAGCTCGGTCCGGAAGAGATCACGCGGGACATTCCGAACATCGCCGAGGGGTTCCTGCGCAACCTGGACGAGAGCGGCATCATCCGCATCGGCGCCACCGTGAAGCCCGGCGACATCCTGGTGGGCAAGGTGACGCCCAAGGGCGAGACGCAGCTCACTCCCGAAGAGAAGCTGCTGCGCGCCATCTTCGGCGAGAAGGCCGGAGACGTCAAGGACGCATCGCTCTACTGCCCGCCCGGCATCGAGGGCACCATCGTGGACTGCAAGGTCTTCTCGCGCAAGGGCGCGGAGCTGGACGAGCGGTCCAAGATGATCATGCTGGAGCAGGAAGAGAAGCTGCGCCGCAACCTCGAAGACGAGAAGCGAATTCTCAACGACGAGCGCTCCAAGCGGCTGGCCGTTCTGCTCGATGGCAAGCAACTGCAAGCCGATCTGCACGACGAGAAGACCAACAAGCGCCTGCTGGCCAAGGGTGCGGACCTGACGCGCGACACCATCGAAAAGATGCGCGCCCGCGACCTGAAGCGCATGAAGCTGAAGGACAAGGATCCGCGGCTCAACGAGCAGATCGACGAGATCGAAGAGATGACCTCGCGGCAGATCGCGGTGCTCGAAAAGATCACCGAGGAGAAGATCGCCAAGCTGAAGAAGGGCGACGAACTGCCTCCGGGCGTGATCAAGCTGGTCAAGTGCTACATCGCCATGAAGCGCAAGCTTTCGGTGGGCGATAAGATGGCCGGCCGGCACGGCAACAAGGGCGTGATCGCGCGGATCGTTCCGGAAGAAGACATGCCTTACCTTCCGGACGGCACGCCGGTAGAGATCGTGCTGAATCCCCTGGGCGTTCCTTCCCGCATGAACGTGGGACAGATTCTCGAAACGCACCTGGGGTGGGCGGCGAACAAGCTGGGCCGCTTCTTCTCGACGCCGGTTTTCGACGGCGCCACCGAGCGGGACATCAAGAAAGCGCTCGAGGAAGCCGAGCTGCCGCAATCGGGCAAGGTGAAGCTCTGCGACGGGTTGAGCGGACTGCCGTTCGAGCAGCCGGTGACGGTGGGCTACATTTACATGCTCAAGCTCTCGCACCTGGTGGACGACAAGATTCACGCGCGCTCGATCGGGCCGTACTCGCTGATTACCCAGCAGCCGCTGGGCGGCAAAGCCCAGTTCGGCGGCCAGCGCTTCGGCGAAATGGAAGTCTGGGCGCTCGAGGCTTACGGCGCGGCCTACATTCTGCAGGAGCTGCTCACCGCCAAGTCCGACGACGTGTACGGACGCGCCAAGATTTACGAAGCCATTGTGAAGGGGGAGGCGGCCGCCGAGCCGGGCGTGCCCGAATCCTTCAACGTTTTGATCCGTGAGCTCCAGTCGCTGTGCCTGGACGTGGAGCTGATGAAGAAGCCGCGGAGCTGCTGGACACGGCGCTCGCGGCGGATTAGGGAAGCTTGTGGCTGGTGGCTCGTAGGGAGCCACGTAGCTACTCACGGTTTTATTAAGGAGACAAAGCCTTGTATCGATCCTCTCCGTACGACAGAGCTAATTTGATCGCGGACTTCGATTCGATTCGAATCAGTCTCGCTTCGCCGGAAAAGATCCGGTCCTGGTCCCACGGGGAAGTCACAAAGCCGGAGACGATTAACTACCGCACCTTCAAGCCGGAGCGCGACGGCCTGTTCTGCGCGCGAATCTTCGGTCCCATCGCGGATTGGGAATGCGTGTGCGGCAAGTACAAGCGCATGAAGCACCGCGGCGTCATCTGCGACAAGTGCGGCGTCGAGGTGACGCTCTCGCGCGTCCGGCGCGAGCGGTTGGGGCACATCGAGCTGGCCAGCCCCTGCTCGCACGTATGGTTCTTCAAGGGCCTGCCCGAGCCGCATCGGCTACCTGCTGGACATCACGCTGCGCGAGCTCGAGCGGGTTCTGTATTTCGAAGCTTACGTGGTGGTCGATCCCGGCGAAGTTCCGAACCTCGGCAAGGCCGAGGTGATCAGCGACGAGCGCAAGCGCGCGCTGGACCAGGAATACGCGGGCAAATTCGTCGCCATGATGGGCGCCGAAGGCATCAAGGAACTGCTGAAGCAGATCGATATCGAAGGCCTGAGCCTGGAAATCCGCGAGCGGATGAAGACCGAGCTCTCGCAGCAGAAGAAGCTGAAATACGCCAAGCGGCTGAGGGTGGCCGAGTCGTTCCGCAAGTCGGGCAACAAGCCGGAATGGATGATCCTGGACGTGATTCCGGTGATCCCGCCGGAGCTGAGGCCGCTGGTGCCGCTCGATGGCGGCCGCTTCGCGACCTCCGACCTCAACGACCTGTACCGCCGCGTGATCAACCGCAATAACCGGCTGAAGAAGCTCATCGAGCTGCACGCGCCGGACGTGATCGTGCGCAACGAGAAGCGCATGCTGCAGGAAGCGGTGGACGCGCTGTTCGACAACGGCCGCCGCGGCCGCGTGCTGCGCGGCGCCAACAACCGCCCGCTGAAATCGCTCTCCGACAACCTGAAGGGCAAGCAGGGCCGCTTCCGGCAGAACCTGCTCGGCAAGCGCGTGGATTACTCGGGGCGCTCGGTGATCGTGGTGGGCCCCGACCTTCGGCTCAACCAGTGCGGCCTGCCGAAGAAGATGGCGCTCGAGCTGTTCAAGCCGTTCATCTACCACCGCCTGGAGCAGCGCGGGCACTGCACCACCATCAAGCAAGCCAAGGAACTGGTGGAGCAGCAGGACCCGGTGGTGTGGGACATCCTGGAAGAAGTCATCCGCGACCACCCCATCATGCTGAATCGCGCACCCACGCTGCACAGGCTGGGCATACAGGCCTTCGAGCCGGTGCTGGTCGAGGGCAAGGCCATCAAGATTCACCCGCTGGTCTGCACCGCGTTCAACGCCGATTTCGACGGCGACCAGATGGCGGTACACATTCCGCTGTCGCCGGAGGCCCAGATCGAGGCGTCGACGCTGATGCTGGCCTCGAACAACATCCTTTCGCCGGCGCACGGGACGCCCATCGCCGTCCCCACGCAGGACATGGTGCTGGGGCTTTACTACCTCACCAAATCGCGGCCCAGGACCAAGGGCGAGGGCAAGAAGTTCGCGTCCAAGGAAGACGTGCTGATCGCGCTCGAGATGGGCGAAGTGGAGACGCTGACTCCCATCACGCTGCGCTACTCGGGCCGTGTCATCGACCTGACCAAGGCTTTCGACAACCAGAACATCCTGCACACCGAGCCGGCCGTCTATGAGAAGGTCGAGATGGCCACCACGGTGGGACGCGTCATTTTCAACGACGCCATGCCCGAGGACATGCCCTTCATCAACGGCCTGCTGAAGAAGAAGGGCCTGGCGCAGATGGTGCAGTATTCCTACCTGCGGTTCGGCCTGCAGACCACGGTGGCGATGCTCGACCGGGTCAAGGACCTGGGCTTTACGTACGCCACGCGGGCGGGCATTTCGATCGGCATCGACGACATGGTGGTGCCGCAATCCAAGCCGGCGCTGGTCAAGGACGCCGAGCGCGACGTCATCGCGGTCCAGAACCAATACATCGAGGGCGCCATCACCAACGGCGAGCGCCTGAACAAGATCATCGAGATCTGGTCGCGCGTTACCGAGCGCGTTTCGGAAGAGATGTTCAAGGTGATGGAAGAGGACGACCGGACGGGCCGCTACCTCAACCCGATTTACATCATGGCGGACTCCGGCGCCCGCGGATCGAAGCAACAGATCCGCCAGCTCTCCGGCATGCGCGGACTGATGGCCAAGCCTTCCGGCGACATCATCGAGACCCCCATCACGGCCAACTTCCGCGAAGGCCTCAACGTGCTGCAGTACTTCATTTCGACGCACGGCGCCCGCAAGGGACTGGCCGATACCGCTTTGAAGACGGCGGATTCGGGCTACCTGACGCGCCGCCTGGTGGACGTGGCGCAGGACGTGATCGTCACCGAGGACGACTGCGGAACCACCAAGGGAATCTACGTCGAGCCGATCGTGGAATCGGGCGAAATCATCGAGGCCTTGCGCGACCGCATCGTGGGCCGCGTGGCGCTCGAGGACCAGATCGACTACGAAGGCAACCTGATCGTCGGCGTCAACTCGGAAATCACCGAGGAACTGGCGGCGGCCATCCAGACGGCCGGTATCGAGCGCGTGAAGATCCGCTCGGTGCTGACCTGCGAATCGAAGCGCGGTGTTTGCCAGCTCTGCTACGGGCGCAATCTGGCTACGGGCCGGCTGGTGGAGCGCGGCGAGGCGGTGGGCGTGATCGCGGCGCAATCGATCGGCGAGCCGGGCACCCAGCTCACCATGCGTACGTTCCATATCGGCGGCGCGGCGACCAGGGTCAGCGAACAATCGACGCAGGACACCAAGTCGGACGGCTACGCCAAGTACATCGCCGTCACAACGGTTCGCAACAAGAGCGGCGAACTGGTGGTGATGAACCGCAACGGCATCCTGGCGGTGGTGGACGAGAAGGGCCGCGAGAAGGAACGCTACCAGGTGGTTTACGGCGCCAAGCTGCGCGTCGAAAACGGCGCCAAGGTGAAGGCCAACGAGATCCTGGTGGAGTGGGATCCCTACACCTTCTCGATTCTGACCGAAGTCAGCGGCATGGTTCACTTCAAGGACCTGATCGAAGGCATCTCGCTCCAGGAGCAGATGGACGAGATCACCGGCATGTCTCACTGGGTGGTGATGGATTCCCCGGATGAGAAGCGCATGCCGACCCTGGTGGTGCGTCCGGCCGGCGGCGGCCGCGGCGAAGAAAAGCGCTACCTCATGCCGACCCACGCCCATCTGACGGTGAAGGAAGGCGAGGAAGTCCACGCCGGCGACGTACTGGCGAAGATTCCGCGCGCCACCACCAAGACCAAGGACATCACGGGCGGTCTGCCGCGCGTGGTGGAACTGTTCGAAGCGCGCAAGCCGCGCGAGACCGCCATCATCGCCGAGATCAACGGCACGGTGAAGTTCGGCGAGGTGGTGAAGGCCCAGCGCAAGGTGATCATCCGCGGCGACGACGGGCAGGAGCGGGAGTACCTGATTCCTCGCGGTATCCACATCAACGTGCAGGAGGGCGACCGCGTGAAGGCCGGCGATCCTCTCATGGACGGCCCGCGCAACCCGCACGACATCCTGGACGTGCTGGGCGAGACCGAACTGCAGAAGTACCTGGTGAACGAAGTCCAGGAAGTCTACCGTCTGCAGGGCGTCAACATCAACGACAAGCACCTGGAGACCATCGTTCGGCAGATGATGCGGTGGGTGAAGATCGAGGACATCGGCGACACGGAGTTTCTGCCGGAGGAAGTGGTCGACAAGTTCAAGTTCCGGGAAGAGAACGAGAAGGTGATCCTCGCGGACGGGCGGCCGGCGCAGGGCAAAGCGCTGCTGCTGGGCATCACGAAGGCGTCGCTTTCGACCGATTCGTTCATCTCCGCCGCCTCCTTCCAGGAGACGACGCGCGTGCTCACCGAAGCCGCCATCTGCGGCAAGGTGGACTACCTGCGCGGCCTGAAGGAGAACGTCATCATGGGCCGCCTCATTCCCGCCGGAACCGGCATGGAGTACTACCGCCGGGTGAAGATCGCCGGCGAGGAGATCGAGGAAGAGGCGCTGGCGGAGGCCGAACCGCCCGTTCCCGAGGGCCTGGAAGGCTACGCCGACGAGACCCGGCTGCATTACGCGGGCGGCCTCTCGGAGACCGAGCCGGGAGTGGAGCTGGAACCTTTCGACGCTGAATAGCCGAAGGCTATTCAGCGTCAGCTGTCAGCTATCGGCTGTCAGCCATCAGCTTTGAGAAAGCGCCGGGCGGGAACGTCCGGCGCTTTTTTTGTGTGCGCGCGACGGAGTCTCTGCTCTAGCCTATGATTGAAGCAGAGGAGGGATGCTTTATGTCACCGGCAAAACCGGAATTAAGGCCCAGAATCGATTTTCCGAAGATTGCGCCCGATGCCGTCAAGGCTCTGGGGAGCCTGGGGGCCTATGTCCGCCATCACACTGGCCTCGAGCCGCGGATGCTGGAGTTGGTGAGGCTGCGTGCGTCGCAGATCAACGGCTGTGCTTACTGCATCGATATGCATACCAAGGACGCACGGGCGGCGGGCGAGACCGAGCAGCGGCTCTACGAGCTCAATGCCTGGGAGGAAACGCCGTTCTACACCGACCGCGAACGCGCTGCGCTGGCCTGGACCGAAACCATCACCGGCATCGCTTCGAATCGCGTTCCGGAGGACGCCTATCAAGCCGCGTGCCAGCAATTCACCGAGAAGGAACTGGTCGACCTCACGATGGCCGTCATCGAGATCAACGCCTGGAACCGTTTGGCCATCCCCTTCCGCGCGGTGCCAGGGACGTATCAGCCGCCCACGAAGAAGTGAGTGGGGGCGCGGTGGTGGGGCCTGGTGGGCCCGGGTGGCGCGGGCCTCTCGATGTGCGGTACAACAGCAGGTTATGAAAGTCGTCGCCATCAGTGGAAGCGCTCGCAAAGACGGAAACACCGCCATCCTCCTACGCCACGTGCTCGGGGAACTGGAGAAAGAGGGGATCGAGACCGAACTGGTCCAGCTCAGCGGGAAGAAGATTCATGGCTGTTTGGCCTGCCGCGAGTGCTCGAAGAAGAAAGACCGCCGCTGCGCGCAAAAAGACGATTTCGGCAACGAATGCATCGCTAAAATGGACGCGGCTGACGGAATTATCCTTGGATCTCCGACTTATGTAGCCGACATTTCCCCGGAAATCAAAGGGCTTATCGACCGCGCCTGCCTGGTGGCGCGGGCCAACGGGGGAATGTTCCGGCGCAAGGCGGGCGCGGCGGTGGTGGCGGTGCGCAGGGCGGGGGCCATCCACGCATTCGACGCGCTGAACCACTTCTTCCTGATCGGCGAGATGATCGTGCCCGGCTCTTCCTACTGGAACATCGCGATCGGCCGCGAAATCGGCGAGGTCGAAAACGACGCGGAGGGGATCGAGACCATGCATACCCTCGGCCGCAACATGGCCTGGCTGATGAAGAAGCTGGCGGCAAACTGAGGTTCGTGGTGCAATGCCGAAGAGGGTGTTGAAATAGGCCCGCGAACGGCCAAAATATTACTGGCCGCGGATAAACGCAGATGGGAGACGAATGAGTTATCGGCGTTCATCGGCGTCTCCGATTGTGTTTCTGGACTTTCTCAGGAGCGTGTGAGGCGTGGGCCACGCTACTTGCCGGTCGCGGTGCCTAGCGCCGCCAGAACCTCTTCGCTGTGGCCGGTCGGGTTGACCGCGGTCCAGACCCTGACCAGCTTGCCATCGGGATCGATCAGGAAGGTGTTGCGAGCCGCCATTCCGTTGGGGCGGAGCGAGCCGTACTGGTCCGAAACCTTCTTTTCGGTATCCGCCAGCAGCTTGAAGGTCAGCCCCTGCTTGGCGCAGAAATCCTGGTGGCTGCCCGGGGAATCCACGCTGACGCCGACGATCATGGCGTTGAGCCGCTCATATTTGGCGAGATCGCGCTGAAAGTTGTGAGCCTCGATGGTGCAGCCGGGCGTATTGTCCTTGGGATAGAAGTACAAGACCACCCACTTGCCCTTCAGATCGCTCAGAGCGATCTTGCTCCCGTCCTGGGACGGCAGGGTGAAGCCGGGCGCCGGCTGGCCCGCCGATGGGACGGCGCCGGCTGCGAAAAGGGCTGAGGCCGCCACGGGTAGCGCCAGCAACGCAAAAACTGCCGAGAATCCAATGTGGTACATCGCGATAACCCCTCCTGAGAAGTTCCTGCTAAGGACGAGTATAACCGAGGGCTGGAGAGGGGTGGATTTCGCAGTATGATGCGTTAGTGCGGTCTGTCCCGGCAGGAGTGCCGAGACGGCAGCCTGAGAGGCTGCGCCACGTATGAACTCGCTCATCCTGGTCACCGGAGGCACGGGCTTTGTCGGAAGCCACGTGGTGGAGCGGCTGGTGGCGGCCGGCGCGCGCGTGCGCTGCCTGGTGCGGGCGTCCAGCTCGTTACGGTACCTTCCGCGCGAGGGCGTTGAGGTCGTGCAAGGGGACCTGGCGGCGGGAACGGGCCTCGATGAAGCGGTGGAAGGCGTGGAGGTGGTGGCGCACGTGGCAGGCGTCACCAAGGCGCTCTCGGAGGCTGCGTTCCAGCAGGGCAACCTGCGCGCCACCGAGAACCTGCTCGGCGCCTGCGAGCGGCGGGGCGATTCCCTGCGCCGGTTCATTTACGTGAGCAGCCTGACCGCCGTCGGGCCGAGTCCCTCGCTGGCAGCGCTGGACGAGGACGCCGCACCCCACCCCCTCACCTGGTACGGCCGCTCCAAACTGGCTGCGGAAGGTGCTGTGCGGGCATCCACGCTGGACCGGCGCGCGGTCATTCTGCGGCCGCCGGTGGTTTACGGACAGCGGGACACGGACGTGTTCGAGGTGCTCCGGGGCCTGGCCAAGGGCGTGATGGTGCGCATCGGCCGGGACGAATCCTACTTCAGCTATATCCACGTGAAGGACCTGGCCGAAGCCATCTGGCTGGCGGTATCGAGCGAGGCGGCCGCCGGACGGACCTACTTCGTGGCGAACCCCGAGCCGGTCTCGTGGACTGCGTTTGCCCAAACCGCGGCCGGCATCATGGGACGGCGGGTCCGCACGGTTGGAGTGCCGGCCCCACTCGCGTATCTGGCCGGCTGGTGCGCGGAGGGCGTCTCGCGCCTGCGCGGCAAGCCGGAGATCGTTTCGCGGCAGAAAGTCATCGAGGCGCGCTGCCGGTACTGGACCTGCGATCCCACGCGAGCCCTCCGGGAGTTGGGCTTCCAACCGGCGCGCGGCCTGCGAGAGGGCCTCGAAGAGACGCTGGCGTGGTATAAAGATTCAAAATGGCTGAAGTGGTGAGCGCTTCGCATGCGCCGGCCCGGCTCGCCGGTTTCTGGCCCGTCGACCGCCTGTTCATCGGCTACCTGGCCGGCGTGGCGGTGCTCATTGCGATCGACTACGGCAAGGTGCCCGACGCGGGTCCGCTCCTGGCCGCCCATGCCGTTGGAATCGCCCTGATCGCGGTAGCGGCCCGGGCCGGCTTCCGGTCCCAACCGGTGAATGTCTTTCACCACTGGTATCCCATCGCGTATATCCCGGTCTTCTACTGGGAGATGGGAATCCTGGTCCCGGCAATCCGGACTGTCGACTACGACGCTCAGATGGCATCGCTCGACTACCGGATCTGGGGAGCGCACCCCACCGTGTGGCTCGAGCGCCTGCAGAATCCCGCGCTCACCGAGTTCCTGCAGATCGCCTACACGCTGTTTATTCCGTCGGTAGTTCTGGTGGCTGTCGTCCTCTGGTCGAAGAAGCTGTACCCGGAGTTCCGCTACTACGGTTTCCTTGTGGCGCTGGGCTTTCTGGCTTCCTACGTAGGCTACTTCCTGGTCCCGGTGCGCGGTCCCAGGTTCTTCCTGGCCCATCTGCAGCACGCGGATCTTCAGGGCCTGTGGCTGTTTGAATCCATGCAGCACGCGCTAAACCGGCTGGAGTCGGCCCGCTTCGATTGTTTCCCCAGCGGACACACCGAGATGACGATGGTCGCCTGGTGGGGCAGCCGCTTCGTTTCGAAGGCTTTGTTCGCCGCATTTTCGCTGTACACGATATTGATTGTCACGGCGACGGTCTACCTGCGCTATCATTACACGGTTGATGTGTTTGCAGGCGTCGTGCTGGCTGTGGCGGTACTGACGGTGTCGCCGATGTTGTGCGCAGGCGTCCCGGTTCGGTCGCGTTCAGCCTCAAAACCCTAGGTGGAAGTGCGCAATTGAGCGGATTCGAGATCGTTCCGGTTCGAGACAAGCGCGGTTTGCACCAGTTCATCGAGTTCCCGTACTCTTTATACCGTGGCGACCCCTACTGGGTCCCGCAACTGCGCATCGCACAAAAAGAGTTGTTCGACCAGCGCAAGCACCCGTTTTACGCGCACGCGGAGATGCAGTGTTTCCTGGCGCTCCGCGATGGCCGTACCGATCGGGCGCGTGGCGGCGATTCGGGATCGCAACCACATCGAGTTCCACGGGGAGCAGGCGGGGTTCTTCGGGTTCTTCGACTGCGTCGAGCGAACAGGCCGTGGCCGCGGGCCTTCTCGGAGCCGCCCGCACGTGGCTGGTGGAGCGCGGCGCGCAGGTTCATGCGCGGGCCGGTGAACCCCTCCACGAACTACGAGTGCGGGGTGCTGGTAGAGGGCTTCGATTCCTCGCCCATGGTCATGATGCCGTACAACCCGCCCTACTACGACGCCCTGATCCAAAGCGCGGGGCTCCGCAAGGCCAAGGATCTGTACGCATACTGGACCCTTACGGAAAGCGCCCCGATGGAGCGCTTCCTGCGCGTGGCCGACCGCTCATCCAAAGCAAATGGCATCCGGATCCGTCCTATCCGCATGAAGGAGTTTGCGGAAGACGTGGAGAAGGTCTGGAACGTCTACAACTCTGCCTGGAGCCGGAATTGGGGGTTCGTCCCGGTCTCTCGAGATGAATTCATTTTCATGGCTCACGACATGAAAGCTATACTGGAGCCTGGGTTTGTGTTGGTGGGTGAAGTCCGGGGCGAGGTGGTAGGTTTCGCGCTGGGGCTGCCGGACATCAACCAGGCGCTGAAGCACGCCAACGGAAGATTGTTGCCGCTGGGACTGCTGAAAATCTTGTATCATAAACGCTCTATACGTAGTTTGCGTGTTCTTGTGCTGGGCGTGGTGGAGGAGTACCGGACGGCAGGTGTGGCCGCGGGATTCTACGCGGAATTGTTCCGGCAGGCAGTGCGGCTGGGCTACCGCGACTGCGAGGCGTCGTGGATACTGGAGGACAACACGCTCATGAATCGTTCGGCTGAGGCGCTCGGTGGCAAGCGGTACAAAACCTATCGTATTTACGAATGGAACTGAACATGCGGAGCTCATCCCCCTCAACTTCGGTCGCGCGTGGCCGGAATGGCTCAATGGCCAGCGGCGACCTGTTCGAGAAGTGCCGTAACTTCACGCGTCCAAAGGATCTGCAGGACGCCGGGCTGTACATCTGGTTCGAGGTCTTTGAAGGGCACGAAGGCTGCGGGCCGGGCGAGATCCGCCTGCGGGGCCGCAAAGTCCTGATGTTCGGTTCGAACGACTACCTGGGACTGACCAACCATCCCAAGGTGAAGGCGGCGGCGCAGGAAGCCGTGCGGCGCTACGGGAGCGGCTGCAGTGGCTCGCGGCTGCTGAACGGGACTCTCGACATTCACGTGCAGGTCGAGGAGAAGCTGGCCGCGCTGGTTCACAAAGAATCGGCGATGATTTACGGCACCGGCTTTCAGGGCAACTATGCCGCGCTATCGGCCATCACCGACCGCGGCGACGTTCTGCTGTGCGATCACACCATGCACGCCAGCCTGCTGGAGGGCGCGCTGCGCTCCCCGGCCCGCACCGTGCGTTTCCGCCATAACGACATGGGCCATCTCGAGCACTGCCTGGAGAGTTGCTCGCCCGAAGAGAAAGTGCTGATCGTTTCCGAAGGCGTCTTCAGCATGGAAGGCGACCTGGCGGACCTGCCCGGTCTGGTGAGCCTGGCCAAGAAGTACGACGCGCGCATCTACATCGACGAAGCGCACGGCATAGGCGTGCTGGGTGCGACGGGCGCCGGCGCGGCGGAGCACTTCGGCGTGCTGGACGACGTCGATATCGTGATGGGCACCTTCTCCAAGTCGCTGGCTTCGGTGGGGGGCTTCGTGGCGTCCGCCAAGCCGGTCATCGAGTATCTGAAGCACAACGCCCGGCCGTACGTCTTCTCGGCCGCGCTGGCGCCGGCTTCGGTGGGCGCCGTCAACGCCGCGCTCGACGTCATGCACAAGGAACCGGAGCGCCGGCAGAGGCTGATTGCCGTCGCCCGCCGGCTTCGGGAAGCGCTGCGCGAGCGCAACTGGTCGGTTCTCGACGGCGAGACGCCGATCGTGCCGGTGGTGGTTCCGAACGAGCTGGATCTTTGCCGCTTGTGCAAGGGCCTGCTCGAAGAGGGAATCTACGTCAACCCCGTGCTGCGCCCCGCGGCGACCGAGAATCTGCTGCGCATCTCCTGCACCGCGGCGCATACCGACGCCCACGTAGACCGGCTGGTGGAGACCATCTCGCGCGTCTCCGGCGCGGCTGGATATCGACCTCTGCGAGCAGGCGTAGTCGCTAGTCAGCAGATGCCCTGCTCGTCAATGATGTTCTGAACGCGCTCGGCGAGAATGATAGGGGCGTCCGGCGGCACATCGAAATGCGGGAACCGCGGCTGAGCTCGCACGCGCATGCGTCGGGTCAGCAGCGAGAGCAGCCTGAGAAGAATCCTCACGTCTCCATTTTAGGCGATCGGCGTTGACCGAAGCCCGGTCGCCTTCGCGCAGCGCGCTCACTTATGCCGGCGTCTATCACCTCGATGAGCCGCCGCATCTGCTCGGTGATAGCGTCGGGCAATTCAGCACCATGAGACTCCAAGGCTCCACTGAGAACGAGTCTGAGCTCCTCGTGAAGTTCGGAACCGGTTGTCCACGCGACTAAATACATCCGATGGTGAACGTGGCGAGTTCGGAGCTACCTGCCGAGTTGAGCGCGGCTATTACTTCGTCAACGGCGGGATAGACGTCTCTCACTCCAAGGATCTCCCTCATGATTGGCTCATCCTACACCTTCCCCACGAGCCTCGTCCAGAAGCTCGACGACGTGCGCGACACGCTGGCCTCCTCGATCCTACCGCCGCGTCGCGCTGCGCCTCCGCGAGGTGCCCCGAAGTTTTGGGGGTTGGAGCCAGTGTATTAAAGCGGTAACCGTGAACGCTTGCGGCTCATCTCCCTCAACAGACATCCGGGGACAGGAGGGCTTCCTATGCAAGAACGTGAGATCCCCCCAAACCGTTGGCGGGACTTTTTCGATACCTTCAGCACGCAGCACAAAGACTGGGTCGCCACCATCGAAATCGGCGACAGGGTGGAGGCGCGCGAGCTGCCGCTGGTAAGCGTAAGCGCGGATAGCAAGGGCAGCGAGCCCAATGCGATCGAGATCGAGGTGGGCAGAGATCCGTCGGATCGCCTGACGCACATCGTAGACGAGGCTGAGCGGGTGACGTTCCGCCAGAGCGAGGACGAGGGGCAACTCGAGCTGGAGATCGAGTCGGCGGACGGCGAGAAGACGGCCGTCCGGCTCCGCCGAGCCACCCGGGCCGAGCTACAGGGCCGGGCCGGGCGGGAACGGAGCGGCCGGGCCGTGGGCCGATAAGGTCGGGTCCGCTCCCTGACGGTCGCGGCTCGGTGCTGGGCCGCCCCATTAATCGGCATGCGTTACAGTTAAACTCATGCCGTCCACGTCGAGGCGCGAGCGCCTCTCGGTTGCCGTTGTGTCGCTGGTCTGCACCTGGGCATTCTTTCTGGACTACTTTCCGCCCTTCCGGCGGATACATTTCCCGTACGACATCGAGAGCTTTCACTACCCGCTTTGGGATTACGCCTTCCGCTCCCTCCAGTCGGGACGGTTCCCGCTTTGGGACCCCTCGATGTACTGCGGAATCCCCTTTGCGGCCAACATCCAGGCAGCCCTGTTCTACCCCGCCACCTGGCTGCTGTTCGCGGTCAACGCGGGCCGCCCCCTGGTGGCGTACGGGTGGGTGGAGGCGATGGTCGCCGCACACCTCTGGCTGGCATTCTTTCTGGCCTGGCTGTGGCTGCGGCGGCGCTTCTCACCCCTGGCAAGCCTCCTGGGCGCGGCCGTGTACGCCTTCAGCGGAAACACCCTGTATCAGATGCAGCACGCTGGTGAGATCATGGGCTACGCCTGGGTGCCCCTCGCTTTGCTCGGCGTCGACGAGGCTACCGAGACCGGAAGCTGGCGGCCCATGTGGAAGGTCGCGGCCGCCTCGGCGTTGTGCCTGCTGGCCGGGTATCCATCCACCTGGGTGGTGCTCGGCTGCTCGGTAGCCGCGTACGCGGCAGGCTCGCTTCGATTGCGCGTGTTCCTGGGAGCGGTGGGCGCGCTGGCCGCCTCCCTGCTGCTGGCGGCGGCGCAGGTGCTTCCCACGGCCGAGGCCAACCCGCTGAAGGTGTTCGATCCGAAGTACGGCGGCGGCATCCGAAGTCTGGAGTATTACGCGGCGCTCTTCATTCCCAACTACTTCGACCTGGGGGCGCGCCATCACGGCTGGGGCACGCCGGCGGGCACGTACCTCTACATCGGGGCGCCCGCGCTGTTCGGCCTCTGTTGCCTGGTCCGCGCCAGGCGCCTGCGCCCCTACCTGCCGGTACTGGCGATCGGCGTCACGTCCGTGATCTTCCTGGTGGACCCTTTCGGCCTCACCGATGCCTTGCTGCGCAAGAGCGCACTGGCGTACCAGGTGGTCCGCTCGGTCAACTTCCAGGAGCAGATCCCGCTGATGGCCTCCATCCTCGCAGCCATCGGGATCGAGGGCTTTCTGAAAGCTCCGCCCACCAAGGTCTCGCGCCGCGCTCTGGCCGCCGGGTTGGCCCTGCTGCTGGCGTGGCTGGCGCGGCAGATCTATGTGGGGCTGCCCGGGGGGCCGGATTTTGCTTCGCACTGGCAGGGTGCGATCGAAGCCGCCATCACCTTGGCGCTGTTCGCTTTCCTGCTCCTTGCCTGGAGGGCCGCCAGCGGCAGGAGCCGCGTCTGGCTCGCCGTCGCCCTGTTGTTCCTGGTCTGGAACGATTATCGGGTTTACGGAACCGGCCGGGGATTCAACTCCAGCGAGGGCAGCGTAGGCGAGGACTACGGGGGCAAGTGTTTTGCAGGCGTCTCGGAGGAAGCGTGCGCCGCGCTGCACGCCGATCCGGCATACCGTCTGACGGTCGAGGTGAATGGAGCCCCTCACGTCACCAAGTTTCGCCACTGGGATTTGGTGACTCCGCAGGGCTTCGATCCCTACCTGACCACCCGGTACAAGGCGCTAATCGAAGAGGACACGCCCTTTGAGACCGATCGCCTGTTCACCGTCAACCCGTTCAGCGCGCGGCTGATGGACCTGCTGGCGGTGCGGTACGTGGTCTCCTTCGAGGGCGATCCCCGCCGCCGGGAACTCGCTTCCAGCCCGCTGTTCCGCCGGGTAGGCTCTGCCGACGCTTTCTTCTCCGTGTACGAGTACCTGAACGCGAAGCCCGCTTACCGCTGGGATTCGGACGGCGCCGCCCAGGTGCAGATTCTCCGCTGGGCCCCCGAGATACGCCGCTTCCGGGTGTGGGCCGCCTCCGCGGGCCGCCTGGAGCTGGTAGAGGAGCTCTTCCCCGGCTGGCATGCGACGGTGGACGGACGGCGGACGCCGATTGAACTCTGGCAGAAGGCGTTTCAATCCGTGCCGGTGCCCGCGGGCGAGCACGTGGTCGCCTTTGAGTACTCGCCCGACTCGATTTGGATTGGCGGGCTCGTCAGCCTGTGCTCGCTGGCGGGGCTGATCGTGTTGGCCTGCGTGGGCGGGCGGAAGGTATACTGAACCCGCATGGGAACCTCTGCATCGCGTGCCATTAGCGTGGCCTGTGCCGCCACGCTGTGCGCCGTAGCATGGCTCGGCATCAACGTCGCTTTCAACTACGGCGGCCACATCAGCGGCCTGTTCTGGACCGGGGCGCAGGTTCCACTTCCCGACGCCCTGTCCGGCCACACCGAACGGGTGGCCGATCGGGTGGGATTCGACGGCCAGTACTACCATCTGATGGCGCACGATCCGCTGATGCGCCGCGGTTTCCTGCCCTATCTCGACAACCCCAGCCTGCGCTGGCGTCGTATCGGCCTGCCGGCGCTGGCGGCGCTGCTCGCCGCCGGAAGCGACCGCTACGTGGACTTCACCTATGTCCTCATCCAGGTCGCCTTCGTCTTCCTGGGCGCCTTCTGGCTGTGCCGGTACGCCGAGAGTCACGGCGCAAGCGGACTCTGGGGGCTGGCTTTTCTGGTGATCCCGGCGGTAGCGGTGTCGCTCGACCGGATGACGGTCGATCTTCCGCTGGCGGCGCTTACGATCGGCCTGATTCTCTACGGCGAAACGGGCGTGCGCCCGCGGCGGCTCTTTTACGTCCTTCTGTGCGCGGCGCCGCTTTTCCGCGAGACCGGCATGGTCCTGCTGCTGGGCTGGTGTATGTATTGCGCCCTGCGGCGGGACTGGCGCGCGGTCGGGCTGGCCGCCGCCTGCGCGCTTCCCGCCATCGCCTGGTGGACCTACGTCCGCTTCGAGACGACGGCAGACCACCTGCCTTGGATCTCTCCGATACCTTTCGGCGGCATCGTCCACCAGACCTTCGAGACGCTCGCGAGTGCCCAGGCCCCGGCCGCAACCCTCTGGCTCCGCGCCGCCGCCGCCCTGGAAGTGGTAGCGCTGGCGGGCATCTGGCTGGCGTTGCTGCTCCTCTTCTACATGGTCTGGAGGCGCCGCTGGGGACTGGTCGAGGTGTCGGTCATCGTGTTCGCAGCATTTGCCTCGATGCTAGGACTGGACATCTGGAATGCGGCTTATGCCACCGGCCGCACCATGTCCCCCCTGCTGATTCTGCTCGGCCTGCTGGCGCTCAAGGAGCGCCGCATCGTGTTCGCGCTGCCGCTCCTGCTGGTATTGCCGCGGATCGCGCTGCAATACGAGGCGCAACTCAGGGGCGCGCTTCGCGGCCGGCTGTAGGCCCGTGGCGCGCGCTTCAGCATGCGGCCGGGGGCTTCAGCCCACGGAACGGCGAGCTGAAGTTCGCCGCGGCACGCTAAAGCGTGCGCCACACCATCACGCGCCCGCGCCACTCTCCAATTCGCCGGCCTCCACTTCGTCCGCGTAGCACCATACCCAGCGCTCGCCGGGCTCTATGGAACGTATCAGCGGATGGGCGGTCGTGTGGAAATGCTTGGTCGCGTGCTTGTTCTTCGACGAGTCGCAGCAACCCACGTGGCCGCAGGAAAGACACAGCCGCAGGTGGACCCAGCGGTCGCCCATCTTCACGCACTCCTCGCAGACATGGGTGGCGGGTTCGGTAACCCGGATCCCGTCAAGATGCGTGCATTGCGTCATCGTGTCCGTGGCTCCTTTCGAGAGATTCGCGGTCCCAGTGCGCCAGCTCGGCGGCCGTTTCGTAAGTGCTCTGGAGGAACGAGAGGAGTTCGGCGTCGGGCGACTCGGCCGCGCGCACATGGTCGTACATCAGCAGAAACTCGGAGAGGCCGGTACTGTAGAACGCCCCCTCCGGGAGGATCCGCGCCTTGTTCAGCCCGGGCGGCATAGGCGCGGCATAGGCGTAAAACGCCGCTTCCGGTACGCCGCCCCCGCCCGGCCACCAGCCCGCGCTGATCACCTCGTGGGAGTAGGCCTCGCGGGTGACCGCGTCCGCACCCGGGCGCTCGGGCGCGCGCCGGCCGGAGAACCGGGTCGCGGCCAGGTCGAAGCTGCCCCAGAAGAACTGCACCGGGCTGGCCTTGCCGATGAAGCCGCTCCGGAACCGTCGCAGCACCGTGGTGGCCGACATCAGGATGCGCCAGAAGCGCCGGGCGTATTCCGGATCGTAGGAAGCGTGGGTGGTGTCCTGATCGAAGGGGATGGGGTTTGGCACCTCGACCGGCAAGTGGTAGATCTTCACGTCGATGCCCAGCGCGGCGAGGGTGGCCATGACCTCGCGGTAAAAGTCCGCCACCGGCCGGGCGTAGAGCCGGACGGTCTTCGATGTCCCGCCGCTGGTCTCGATGACGAGAACGTGATCGAGGAAATCGAAGCGGATTTCAAAGACGCCCGATCCGTATGGGATGGCCGTGGTGGTGAGCCCGCGGGAGCTCACGAAAAGCGTCGAGTGCCACCAGTGGTTCTCGAACGGGCTGAGCTCGAGCCGGACCTTCCCGACGATCTGAGTCCACATGTGGAGCGTGTCGCAGGTATCGCTCCATTCGGCCAGCGGCAAGGCCGGCCACATTTCGGCCCGGCCGGAATGCAAAGCGGAAGATGGCATCGGGCGCCCCCCTCTGGTTACAGGGTAACGCAAGGCTGCCGGTGGGGCGAACCCCCGTCGGCCGAGCGGGTCCAGGGGGACCCGCGGTCTTCGTGGCGCAGGCACTCCTGCCTGCCGCCTCGACATTCGTGTCGAGGCCGGTTTTCGCGTCGAGAAGAGTCTCGACGCTGCAGACTAAGAATCTGCGCCACGGCCTAAGCTCGCCCCACCTCAAAAACGGACGAGTTGGTCCGATGAGTACATTGTGAGCCGGTTCTTCGATGACGCCAAAGGGATCTTCGAAGCCGCGGAATCCGCGTACCGGTCCGGCCAGTGCCTCTCGGATATAATCGTGCTCATCGGGCCTGATGGCGCAATCGAGATGCTGGCCGGATCGGACTGGCCACTAGACCGGCTGGCGGCGGAGCGCGGCGCCGAGAGAGCCTATCGCGTCGGAGAGGCCGGTGGGAGGGTGCGTCTGGAAGCCCGGGCGGGCTCACGCACCTGCCGCCTGGAATCGGAATCCCCCGCGCACATCGCGCGCGAACTCCTCGGCTTCAGTGGCTTCGGCTTCAGCCCAGCCCCGCCTCGCGTAGAAACCTTGCCGCTTCTTCAGGCGGCGTCGGATTGATGTAAAAGCCCGTTCCCCACTCGAACCCCGCTACCTTGGTCAGCTTCGGTATCAGCTCGATGTGCCAGTGGTAGTACGCCAGCTCCGGCTCCTGTAACGGCGCGGTGTGGATCATGAAGTTGTACGCCGGGTGTTCCAGAACCTTGTCGATCTCGCGTAATACCGCCGGCATCACCCACCCCAGATTGTGGAACGCAGCCGCATCCGTGTCCTCGAAATGCGAAAAGTGGCGCCGCGGCAGCACCCAGATCTCGAACGGGAAGCGCGAGGCGTAAGGACAGATGGCCACAAACTGCTCGGTTTCGACCACCACGCGGCTGCCGGTCGAGACCTCCTGCCGGATCATGTCGCAGAAGATGCAGCGGTCGCGCAGCTCGAAGTACTTCTTCGAGCCCTCCAGCTCCTCCGCCACGGTTCGCGGCACCACCGGCAGTGCGATCAACTGCGAGTGCGAATGCTCGAGCGAGGCGCCGGCCCCCTCCCCGTGGTTCTTGAAGGCCAGGACGAACCGCATGCGGCGGTCCTTCTTCAGATCCAGGAAACGGTCGCGGAAGGCCCAGAAGACGTCCTCGACCGCCCGGTCGGTCATCCTGGCCATGGTCAACTGGTGTTCCGGCGTCTCGATGACGACCTCGTGCGCCCCGATGCCGTTCATGCGGTCATAGAGGCCTTCGCCCTGGCGGTCGAAATCGCCTTCGACGCGGAGGGCCGGGAACTTGTTGGGCACCACGCGCAGCGTCCAGCCCGGCTCGTTGGTGCCGCCGCTCTGCCGGTAGGCGAGCACCTCGGGCGGAGTCTTGGTTTCGCTGGTGGGGCAAAACGGGCAGAAACGGCCACCCTTGATCACGACCTGCTCTCGAGAGAAGTCCTGGGGTCTATGGGCGCGGTCGGTGGCAATGATGACCCACCGGCCGGTGACCGGGTCTCGACGGAACTCTGGCAATCGGCGGTCCTCCACTACCCCCTAGGGGCCGGGAAAGAGAATCCCCAATTATAGCGTCCGGTTCGGGCGAAAGGCATCCTTGCGATGCGAAATCGCGGGCGGATCGCTGAAGACCACGCTGACCAGGTCGAACCGAACCCGCTCCCAGTCCACACCGGCGCGGCGGGCGTAGTTGCGGGCGGCCCGGGTCACGGCATCGCGTTTCCGTTCGTCCACGTTGCGCTCGGGAGCGCTGAAGTCGTCGTTGCCGCGGGCCTTCACTTCGACGAAGACCAGCCGTTCGCCTTCCCATGCCACCAGGTCGATCTCACCCTGGCCCACGGAAGGCTGCCAGTTGCGCGCCACCACGGTCATTCCTCGGCGCTCCAGATAGCGATGCGCCAGGTCCTCGCCGCGCCGTCCCGTGGCCTGGTCGGGAGGCCAGAAACGCCTGTGGCCGCGGTCGCGAACGGTGTCGGAAAACCGCAACAGCCAGGCGATCACTTCAGGACCTCGAACTCGAACTCCATGACTTTCCCGCGCACCACGTAACAGAGGTAGTATTCCCAAAACCGCCGGAAGCGGCGGGAGCGGTTCACCAGAAACTCGAAGCCCAGCGCCCGCCACAAAGCCAGTAGCCGCACGTGGACCGAAATCTCGCGGTACTTCACGGCGGAGTAGTAGCCGAAGCCTCCGTGATCCTCGCCGAAGGTACGGAACGAGAAGCTGTTGAGATGCCAGCGGTGGGTAGGATCGCAGAACGAGCTGAAGTCGGTGTAATGCGGCGTGATGACACGCACGCGGCCGCCGGGCCGTACCAGGCGGTGAAACTCCTCCATGGTGCGAATGACGTCCGCCACGTGCTCGATCACGTGAGTGGCTTCGAGGCGCTCGAACGAGCCGTCCGCGAAAGGGTAGGGAAGACGGTCGAGATCGCAGAGGACGTCGGCGGCGCTGGCCGGGTTGCGGTCGATCCCGATCGCCCCCGGCGCCTTGCGGACGCCGCAGCCGACGTCTAGGACTCTCACGGAGCTATGGTACACAAAACGCTCGTCGCCCGTCGCTCGTCGCTCGTCGCCAAAGCACCTCGCGCCCGGTGCTCGTCGCTTGTCGCTCGTCGCAAAGCGCCTCGCGCCCCACCGCCCGTCGCTCGTCGCTCGTCGCCAAAGCACCGCGTGCCCACCGCTCGTCGCCGTTCGCTCGTCGCAAAGCACCTCGTGCCCACCGCTCGTCGCCAAAGCACCGCGTGCCCACCGCTCGTCGCCGTTCGCTCGTCGCAAAGCACCTCGTGCCCACCGCTCGTCGCCGTTCGCCCGGCGGAGCGCCTCACATCCGTCGCCTGTCGCCAGGCACCTCGCGCCCACCGCCCGTTGACAAGAGAGCCCTCGGGAGCGCCGCGGCGCCGACCGGAGCGGGCGGCGGCTGGCTGAGGCATCGTCGGCGCACTTGCTCGACAACAAAGCTCAGTGCCTGCTGCTCGGAACCGCGGACGACTCGGCCGCCAGCGGCCACACGGACTTCGATTTCTTCGATCTCGAAAGCGCGCGGCCGCGACGGTGACGGAGTGCTAAACCTCACGCCAGCACTTCGGCGCAGGCCTCCTCGAGCACATCCAGCGCGAAATCCGCCTGCTCGCGGGTGATGATCAGCGGCGGGCAGAGGCGGATGGCGTTCTCGCCCGCGCCCAGAACCAGCAGACCGCGCTCGAAGGCCCGCTCGACGACGGCGTCGCGCAGATCCGGCGCCCGCTCCCGGGTCTGGCGGTCGCGCACCATTTCGATGGCGATCATCAGGCCCACGCCGCGGACGTCGCCCACGCTGGGGATTCGCCCTGGCCACGCCGCCAGGCGCTCCATCATGTGGGCGCCCACGCGGGCCGCGTTGTCGATGAGGCTATCCTCCAGCAGGTCCAGAGTCTCGAGCGCGGCCGCTACGGCGACCGGATTCCCGCCGAAAGTCGAAGCCTGGGCGCCGGGCTTCCACTGCATCAGGTCCGCGCGCGCGATCATGGCGCTCAGAGGCAGGCCGCTGGCGATCCCCTTGGCGGTGGTGAGAATGTCGGGCGCGACTCCGGAATGCTGCCAGGCCCACAGCTTGCCGGTCCGGCCCATGCCGCACTGCACCTCGTCGAACACCAGCAGCATTCCGTGCGCCTTCGCGACCCGCGCCAGGTCTTCGAGAAAGCCCTTCGGCGGCACCAGGTAGCCGCCCTCGCCCTGCACCGGTTCGACCACGATGGCCGCCACTTCCTCCGGCGGAACGACGGTGCTGAACAGCCGGTCGAGGGCATCGAGCGACATACGGGCCGCCGCATCGCCCTGGCGGTAGGTGTCGGGATAGGGCACGTGATGGACGCCCGGAATCAGCGGTCCGAAGCCCCGCCGCTGCACGGCCTTGCTCGCGGTCAGGGACAGCGCACCCAGCGTGCGCCCGTGGAAGGCGCCCAGAAACGCGATGAACTTCGAGCGCTGCGTCGCATAGCGCGCCAGCTTCATGGCCGATTCGACCGCCTCGGCTCCTGAATTGCCGAAGTAGACCTTCCGCGGGCCGGGCAGCGTAGCGGCCAGCCGTTCGGCCAGCGCCACCATGTTCTCGTAGTAGAAGTCGGTGCCCGACATGTGCACCAGCCGGGTGGCCTGCTTCTGAATGGCCGCGACTACGCGCGGGTGGCAGTGCCCCGTAGAGACCACTGCGATCCCGGCACTGAAATCCAGGAAACGATTGCCGTCCACGTCTTCGACGATGGCGCCTTCGGCCGTGCTCGCGACCAGCGGATAGCTGCGCGTGTACGATGGCGAGAGGACCGCGTGGTCCCGCTCGATCACGGCACGTGCGCGCGGGCCGGGCAGGGCAGTGCGCACATCGGGAAGATCCGGGCGGACGGATTCACCTTTGGCCTGCATGGAACCCTCCTACCTTTCAAATTGTTTTGAGATAAGAAAACAGTCGGGTAGCGCGGGAGGAATCAGTCGGAGCCGAACAGCCCGGGCCGGGAAGCGGCGGGCACCTCATTCTGCATAACACTACTCTACCGCAAGCGGCCGCTCGCTCGTCGGCCGCCGAATCCCCGCGGGGCGCGCGACACAGAAGTGCAAACGAGGCGCAATTCTGTTGGGCGGGTCGATAGGAGGCCCTCGTGTCGGCTGGCGATGGAGCGGAGCAGACGTCGCGCACCCGGCTGCGCGGTGTAGCGTTGTCGCTTGACATCGCGCCGATCTGCGGGCTCGCGGCATCCGGGGCAATGTATCAGCTGCCCGCCGCCGTGCTGCTCGGCTGCGGCGGCGGCGTGTATCGCCTCGCGGCATCCGGGCAATGTGCCGGCTGCCCGCCGGCCGCGTCCACACGGGCCGTCAAACCGCAGGCCGCCGGTCGGAGCCCCGCCGGTCCGCCAATTCCGCCCGCCCTTACCCCAGGCTCACCACGCTCTCGCCCGGGTGGTCGAGGGCCAGCATGGCGAGGATGGAGTCCTTCACCTGGCGCGTCACCAGGAAGTTTTGGCGGACGTGCTCGCGGCCGTTGTCGCCCAGGCGCTCGCGCAGCTTGCCGTCCCGCAGCAACTGCGCGATGCGGTTGGCGCAACCCTCCGGCGAATGCACCAGGTAGCCGGTGACGCCGTCGATGACCTGGAGCTTGATCCCGCCTACCGCGCCTCCGATCACCGGTTTCCGCTTCCACATCGCCTCGCTCACGGTGAGGCCGAATCCCTCGCGGATCGACTTCTGGATTGCCACGGTCGAGGCGCGCACCAGCGCATTGATTTCCAGGTCGCTGAACGGCGGCAGCAGCAACACGTGAATGTCGGGATCGTCCGCGGCGGCCTCGCGCACTTCGCTGAGCACTTTCTCGCCCTCGGGATCGTCGGTGGCGCCCCCACCCGCCAGCACCAGTTGGCACCGGTGCCGCTTCCTCACCAGCTTGTACGCCGCGATCACGCCCAGCGGATCCTTCAGCCGGTCGAAGCGCGAGATCTGCACCAGAATCGGCTTGCCCGGGTCGATGCCATACTTTTCCAATACCTGGAGGATATACGCCTTGTCGAGCGGCTTGTTCTTGTCGGCCAGCGGATCGATGGAGGGTGCGACGCGAAACTGCGGGATCGGCAACTGCTGGGCGAAGTCCGGCATGGAGAACACGGCCGCGTCATACTGCTCCACCCACGGCCGCAGGAAGTTCCAGACGTCGGGCTGCGGCGAGGACACGTCGATGTGGCAGCGCCATATCCACCGCCGGCCCATCTCCTTCTTGCGCTCCACCAGGCCGGCCGGCTGGGGGTCGTGAATGACGATGACGTCGCTGTCCAGATCGACCTCGCGCAGATTCATCTCCGTGGTCGCCCGGAAGATCTCGAACATCCCCTCCGTGATCTCCTCGGTCTTGCCGTGCAGCGCGTTGTGAAAAGCCTTGGTGACGTTGTAAAAGGCCTGGTCGCCCTTGATCACGTCCCAGCGCGCGTCGATGCCCAGGTCCCGCAACAGGGGAATCATGCGTGTCAGGATCTCCGCCACACCGCCGCCAACCGAGGTGGAGTTGACGTGGCGCATCCGGCGGCCGCGCACCAGGCCGGCCAGCGCCCGCAGTTCTTCGATGACCGCCGGCCCGGCGGCCTCCTCGTAGTCCTGGATCGTTACCGCCATCTCACGCGCGCAGCCTCCTCCCGATCCTGACGATCTGTTCCCGGAGCTCAGCGAGTGTTACGTCGTATGGATTCAGCCGGTCGATCGACTGGGCCAGCCTGGGCTCGCCGTGGTTCTGGAGCCACGCCGAGAAGTCGTTGGTAGGCCGCTCCAGACGCAGGCGCGCCTGAAAGAAGTGGAAGTACAGGCTGGCATCCGTAGCGTGTCCCACCATCTCGAAAAGCTCCCGGGCATCGCGCGCCACCAGGCCGGTGTGCGACACGAAGCTTTTGGCCTCGCAGAAATGGAACTCGTTGCCGGGCGGGCACTCGCGCAACCGCCTGCCGCTGTCCTGGTACTTCTCGACGGCCGTGATGATGGCTGTGCGGAGGTCGTGAATCGAGGTCATCGCCAGCAGGTCGATCGCGGTCAGCCTCTCCGCCAGCCCTTCTTCCTGCAGCGCCTGCGAAGCCCAATTGGCGAACTCGTTGTGAAACCGCGGCTTCCCGAAGTTGTGCGTCAGGAACAGGTAGTGGGTGTGATAGAAGATCGACGAGCCCGAGACCTTGTGCAGGTGGTCCAGCAACTCGGCCAGGGTTTTGGCCTTGCGGCCGGTGAGCACCACCAGGTGCCGCTCGGTTTGAAAGGCGAAGGGCTCGCCGGGATTCACTGACATGCCAGCCACTCGAGAAATTCCTCCACTGCCGCGGGACTGCTCACGCGGTATCTCGCATCCGTAGCCCCTGTGCAGCCTACTTTGAACGTCAGCCCGTCCGGCAGCGCGCGAAAGGCGTCTTCATCGGTCAGGTCGTCGCCAAAGTAAATGCTCAGGATGTCCTCGCCGCCGAGGCGGTCCAGAATCCAACGTACCGCCGCGCCCTTGTCCCACTCCGTCCTCGGCAGGATTTCCCACAACATCTTGCCCGACCCGAGGCGGAACAGGCCGGCCGCCGGCGCGATTGCCTCGTGAACCGCCTGCTCGACGCGCCCCACATCCTCCACGGCCACATTGCGATAGTGCGCGCTGGTGGTCAGCACCTTGTACTCGACGAAGGCGCCCGGGACGGTCCGCAATGCCGACTCCAGCCGCTCGGTGACGGCGCGGAGTTCGTCCCGCGCGGCCGCTGCGATCGGTTCGACGAAGCTCAGGCCGCGGCCCTCGATCTCCAGACCATGGTTGCCGGCGTAAATGAGGTTCGGCAGGCCGACGCGTTCGCGCAAGTGATCGAGCGAGCGCCCGCTGATGATGGCGACCACCGCCCGGTCCTGGCGCGAGATGGCCGCCAGCGCCTGCCGCACCGCTTCATTCATGCGCGCCCCCGCCGGCTCCGGCACCAGGGGCGCCAGCGTTCCGTCGAAATCGAGAAAAAGCGCGACACGGCGGGCCACCCGGATCCGCTCCTCGACCTCAGGCTGCTGCATCGGCGTGGCCATTGGTCGCGAACTCGAACTTCAGCAACGAGGAGAGGATCTTCCCGGCCCAGCGGTAGATGTTATTCTCCGCCACCGCCGCCCGCATCTTCTGCATCCGCTTCTTACGGGCCTCCTCCGGCATCTCGAGGGCTTGCCGGATCGACTCCGCCATTCCTTCTTCATCGAACGGGTTCACCAGGATCGCGTCGGTCAGCTCCCGCGAGGCGCCCGCGAAGCTGCTCAGGATCAGGACGCCGTCTTCGTCGAAACGGCTGCCCACGAACTCCTTGGCCACCAGGTTCATGCCATCGTGCAGCGCGCTCACCATGCAGAAGTTGGCTAGCCGGTGCAGCGCCGCCATCCCGAACCGGCCGACGTTGCGTCCAATGAAGATGACCGGGCGCCAGGAACCAACGCCCCACTTCCAGTTGATCTCCTCCACCAGGTCGGCGACCTCTTCTTCGAGCAGCTTGTACTGGCGGATGCGCATCCGGCTGGGAACGCCCACTTGGATGAACACCACGCGCGAGCGGTAATCCGGGTACTTGGTAAGGAAGCGGTCGACCGCGCGGAGACGCTCCAGGATGCCCTTGGTGTAATCCAGCCGGTCGATGCCGATGCCGATGAGCTCCTGGCGAAGGCCGAGTTGGCGCCGCCACCGCTTCATCTCCTGATCGGTCTCTGGCGCGGCCGCCGCGGCGTTCTGGTCTTCGAAGTCGATGCTGATCGGAAACGGCCGGACCGAAGTCGTGCGGCCGCCCCGCGTGACCTCGAAACGCTCGCGGTCGGCCATGGCCTCGACCGTCCGGTCCACCGTGTCCAGGAAGTTCAGGCAGTGCAGGCGCAGGTGGAATCCGAGCAGGTCGTTGCCCAGCAGGCCGTCGAGCAGTTCCGCCCCCCATGGAAAATCGCGGAAGATCTCGGCGTTCGGCCAGGGAATGTGCCAGAACTGGGCCACGATCAGCTTGGGGTTGCTTTCCTTGAGCAGGCGCGGCAGCAGGGCGAAATGGTAGTCCTGTATGAACACGAAGGTCGGTGCATCGCCGGCCTCTTGGAGGACCGTGCGCGCAAACAGCTCGTTGACCTCGCGGTAGCTCTGCCAGTCTTCCGGAGGGAACGCGGGTCGCGTGTATACGACGTGGCACAGCGGCCACAGGCCCTGGTTGGACAAGCCGTAGTAATAGCGGGTCTCCTGCTCCTTGGTGAGCCACACGCGCCGCAGGGTGAAGCTGGGCTCGGCAGGAGGCAGCATCACGTGGTCCTTGGCGTCGACGACACTATGGTCGGCATCGCCGCTGCCGTGCGCGATCCAGGTGCCGCCGCAGGCCCGCATGATCGGCTCGAGCGCCGTCGTCAGGCCGCTGGCGGGCTTTACGCACTCGATTTCGTCACCGGAATACTGGTGGACGTAGGGTTCGCGGTTGGACACAACGATGAAGCGGTAATCCTGCATCTTGGCCCTGATCAAATCGACCAGAGCGTCCTTGGTCCACGCGGTTGGAGCGCGAAAAGCTTGGGTGGTTGCCACGACGAGATTTTTTGCTGCAAGCCGGCTGCCACCTCTGTAGTCCTGTAGTATCTTCGGGTTAGCAGGCGCGCCCCCGGTAGGAGGTATTTTCGACGTGCAGATCTTGCCGTGCGCTACCTGCCGGCCTTCTCTTCGGCGCACTCGAAGCTGGCAGCGTCGTTGGAGTCGCCACTCCCCTTGTAGTGAGCCACCTTCGGGTAAGGGCACAGAGGGCGGGTCATAGTGACGCCACCAATCTTCCCGGTTCCGACGATGGTCTCCGGCGCAACCCCCTGGGTAACCCACCGGTCCAGCGCGAGCACGACATCGTGACCGGCATCCTGCGGCGACACGGTCGGATCGGCGATGTCGGCGTTGCCGAAGTTGTTCGGCCCGGAGCCGGTTGCGCAATGCCCCATTCCCGGGACCATGAACAGTCGATAGAAATCCTGAACTGGCTTGGAAGCGTCGCTGCGCGGGTCCGGGTATTGTTTCAAGAAGGCTTCAACCTTTTCGTAGAAGGCGATTGAGTCGCGCGGCGCGATGGCGGCGTCACCCCAGCCGTGGTACTGAATCAGCTTGCCGCCGTGGGCCCGGAAGGTCCTCAAATCGGGGTTATAGGCGTCCAGGATGGGCCCGGCCTTTTCCTGGGCCAGCTTCAGGTCGCGATCGAAGTCGATGGTCCGCCAGTCCCATTTCGGATCTTCGAAAACGGCCCCGGAGTAAAAGGAGTTCCCGAACATCGCGTGGACCGGGCCCACGATCCACACCGCCCACCCCACCGGATCCGCTTCCGTCCCCGGCTCGTAGCCGGGATAGATCTGTTCCCCCGTGCGCGGGCTTCGCGGGCCGCCGTAGATTTTCCTCAAGGTCTCGATTTGCGGCTGCGTGAGGCACTCCGGTCCGTCCGGCCCGGCGCACTTCAGCACAGCGGGATCGAAACGGCACTGTCGCGGATCTTCGATCAGGCCGTCCTTCACTCCATCCAACTCGTCGCAGGCCGCGAGCGCGGCCTTCTGAATGGCCGGCAGCTTGGAGGCGGGTATGTCGCCGGCGGGGTCGCTCTTCAGCGCCTTTTCGTTCCACACGAAGCCGGTGAAGTGGCGGGTCCAGTTGTTGGCCGGAGCGCCGGCCACGACGCCGTCGAAATCCTCCGGAAACCGTTCCGCTTCCATCAATGCTTCGCGGCCGCCGTCCGAGCAGCCCACGAAGTAAGCCCGGTTCAACTCCTGGCCGTAGAAGGCGCGCAGGATGGCTTTGGACTGCAGGGCCGTCTGGTGCAGCGCGCGGTAGCCGAAGTCGATCAGCTTCTCGGGATGGCCGATCGCCCAACTCGCGTCGGGAACGGGCGAGCGGCTGGTGTGGCCGTCGTCGGTGGCGGAAGCGGCATAGCCTCGGGCCAGCGGAGTGACCAGATCGTACGCCGGGATGGTGCCGGCCCAGCCGCCGTTTCCTCGCTGGATGTACTTTCCGTTCCAGGTCCCCGCCGGGGGCAACCACAGCTCGAAGTTGATCTCGGAGTCGGAGGTGGGCCGCGCCACGCCCTTCACCTCGCAGTGCCGCGCGACCGTGACCTGCGGCAGTTTGAAGTAGGCGTTCGACGGCGGCTTCAGCGGCGCGGCATCCACCATCGCGGCCGATGTTACGGTCGCATGGTCGAGCTTGAGTGCAGTCAGGCTCTCGCAGGGCTGCTGCGCAACGCAGATGCCGCCTGTCATGAAGGCGAGAGACGCGCTAAACAGAACCGTTCGGATGGTCATAATCGTGTGTTCCAGTATTCCACAGATGCGTGTCCCCCATGCCTGCCTGTCGTGGGGCAGACCGCACCGCCAAGCGGGTATGGAGCCGCCGACCAGCCCAAGCACGCCGCTCCCCGAGCCTGCTATGTTCTCTACGTGATTCCGCTAGCGGCGCTTTTCCTGGCGTTTCTGCGCCTCGGCCTGACGGCCTTCGGAGGGCCGGCCATGGTGGCCTACATCCGCGATCTGGCCGTCGCCCGGAAGAAGTGGCTGTCCGAGGAAGCGTTCGCGGATGGCGCCGCGCTGTGCCAGTCGATCCCGGGCGCGACGGCCTTGCAGATGGCCGCCTATGTCGGCCTGCGCGCCCGGGGGCCCATGGGGGCGCTGGCGACGTTCGTGGGATTCGGCCTGCCCGCATTCCTGCTGATGATGGTCCTGGCCGCTGTCTACGGGGCCAGCCGCGACCTCCACGCCGTGGCATCGGCTTTCCGCGGCCTGCACGTAATCGTAGTGGCGCTGGTAGCGAACGCCGCCCTGAATTTCGGCCGCAGCTCGATCCGGAACTGGCGCGATGCCTTGCTGGCCTGCGGCGCGGCCGCGTTCCTGTTATTTCGAGGCAGTCCGATTCTGGCCATCGTCGGGTCCGCGGCGGCCGGTGCGCTTCTCTATCGCGGCGCAGACCTGCCCGTTCGCTCGAGTGGCGCCGGCCAGCCGGGCGGGCGGCGGACCATGCGCGTGGCTTTGACCGCGGCTTTTGCCGGCTGTGCGGCGCTGGCGGCTCTCTTCGTTGTGAATCGGCTGCTGTTCGACCTGGCCGCGGTCATGGTCAAGGTGGACCTGTTCGCCTTCGGAGGCGGCTTCGCCTCGCTGCCGGTAATGCTGCACCAGGTAGTCGAGGTTCACAAGTGGATGGACAGCCGGACATTCATGGACGGCATTGCCCTGGGCCAGGTCACGCCCGGTCCCATTATCATCACCGCCACCTTCGTGGCCTACCGCATCGCCGGACCGCTGGGCGCCATTGTCGGAACGGCGGCGGTGCTCTCGCCATCCTTCCTTATGGTGCTGATCACGGTTCCGTACTTTGACCGCCTTCAGCACTCGTCGATCTTCAGGGGCTCGGTGCGCGGCGTCCTGGCGTCGTTCGTCGGGCTGCTGGTGGCTGTGACCGCCCAGTTCGCGAGCGCGGCGTCGTGGACCGGCGTGTCCATCCTCCTGGCGGTTGCGGCATTCGTGGCGCTCCGTTGTAAGATCGATATGTTATGGGTCGTGCTCGTTGGCGCCGCCATCTCGGCTTTTGTCATGTGATCCTCGCCGCGGCCGCGTGGGGCCAGGTGCCCCATCAGCACCATCCGCCGTCCTCCGGTGAGTACGCGCGCGTGCTTGAAGACCCTTCCCGCGACGAGTGGCAGAAGCCGCACGAAGTGGTGATGGCGCTCGGCCTCAAGCCTGCGGAGGTCATTGCCGATATCGGAGCTGGGACCGGCTACTTCGCGCGCCGCTTCGCCCATCACGCCGGGAAGGTCTACGCCGTCGATATCGACGAGAAACTGCTCGCCATCGCCAGTAAGGACGCCCCGGCGAACCTGACCACCGTTCTGGCCGCTCCCGATGACCCGCGCCTGCCGGAGGGCTCCATCGACACCATCTTCTTCTGCGACGTGCTGCACCACATCGAGAACCGAGCCGCGTACTACCCCAAGCTGGCTTGGGCGCTCAAGCCGGGCGGTCGCATCGTAGTGGTCGATTTCTACAAGAAGCCGCTGCCCGTCGGGCCGCCGCCGTCCATGAAGCTGTCGGACGAAGCGGTCATCGCCGAGTTTCACGATGCGGGCTTTGGCCTCGTCAAGCGGCTCGACTTCCTGCCCTATCAGTACATCTTGTTTTTCGAGCGGCTCACGCCGAGTACATCGCCGCCACTTCGTAATCCACGACCCTCGGCACCGTGAACTCGATCGTGCCGTCCGCGACCTGGAATGGCACGTCCGTTTCCGCTCGCAGCAGCTCAACCCGTGTAACGCGCCTGCCGGCCGGCAGCTTCATCCTCACCCGCTGGGCCGGGATGGGATAGAAGTTCCGCACCCACCCGCGGTGCAGATTGGGATTGGTGTAGTTCAGAATGTGGACCGCGAAGCCGGCCTCGGTCTCCCAGGCGAATGTCTCGATGACGCCCTCGCCCTCCACCGTCACGGGCGATTCGCCGCGCGACACCCAGCGGATCGTGTTCTGCAGCAGCCGGCTCAGATCGGTATGGCCGCTACGCCACATGGTGCGCTCGATATCGCCGGGAAACCAGGCCAGGCGGCTCCGGCCCTTCTCTCGCAGGATGACGGCCGGCTCGTCCGTCCGCGGCTGCGTCGGATAGGACAGCTCGGGTGGGTAGGCCACGTAACCGGGCACCACGGTCAGGACCGCATCTGCCACGGGCGCGACGGGCAGGCGGTACTCCGCGCCCGGCAGCAAGTTCGTGTCCGTGAAGCCGTTCAGTATTTCGTGCGGCCGCTCGATGCGGGCATAAAACGCATTCCCGTTTGTACCGATCACCTCGCCCGCCCGGTGGATCCCGAACACATCGGCGAGGCCGAAATCCGCACGCCGCTCGTTGCGGTCGTTGTACATGCTGGTCTCGAAGGTGGCCAGCAGCGATCCGCCTGCGTTTACGTACTGGCCCAACTGGCGGCACTGCTCGTCGCTGAGCAGGGCCGTGTTCGGCAGCAGCACGGCGGAGTATTTCTTCAGCTCATCCAGACCGAGCTTGTCCTCGTGGACGAAGTCGAAGAGGAACCGCCCCTCGAGCAGCGCGTAATACAGGCCCTCCATGTACTCCTGCGTCACAACCCCGCGCGGAGGCGTGTAGAACAGTTGCGTGCGCTGGCCCATCACCACGCCCACGCTCGCGATCGACCGCTTGTTGACGAAGTGGCGATCGTGCTTCGCCATCCAGTTGAAGTACTTGCGCGCGGGCGCGAGCGCCCGGCGATCCTCGCCCATCCCCTTCTCGCCGCCGATGATATGGTGATACGGCACCATGCCGCTGGCCAGCGTCTCGTTAAACCACATCCGCTGTTCGCGCTCCGACTTATAGACGTTGCGCCAGCGGATGCGGCCCGTAGACCACGCCCCGGTTACGTTCGTCGCCATCTTGCCGTTCTGAACGGCGCGGCAGACGCGGCCCTGCAGCGCGCATCCCCAGATCGGCGCGTCCTCTCCGCCGCGGCCCTGGTTGTCGGCCTGAAACCACTCCGCGACCTCGCCGACCTGTTTCAGGTTCGTTGAACAATGAACCTGGCCGCCCAGATTCGCGAAATAGAAGTTCGACGGCCGCTTCTCCTTCGCGATGGAATCGTAGAGCTTCCACAAGTAGATCGTGCGCTGGTTGAACTTATCCCAGTAGTCCGGCGTGCCGGAGCGCGGCAGGCGGCGGCACTGGTCGCAAAAGCACACCGGCAGGATGCCGAACGGCGGCCAGCCATTCGTATACACGCCATCGACATCGTAGAGCGAGTTGACCTCCCGGATGATCGCCGGCATGTAGTCGGTCATATAGGTCGAGAACATGCACGTGCGGAACAGCCGCGGGTCCTCGCCGTGCCGTAGCGCGTCGCCCTTCTCGTCGCGCTGGAACCATTCCGGATGCGCCTGGACCGCGTCCTCCCAGTTGAGGTCCGGACTGGTTCGCGCGATCACGCGTAGTCCGCGTTTCTTGGCCGCGGCGCAGCACTCGCCGAACAGATCGCGGTCTCCCAGGAATTTGCCCTTGCGGTGGAATGGCACCTTGGTCTGATAGAAAGCCAGGATCCCGGTGACGCTCACCAGCACGGCATCCACTTTCAAGCCGGCCCAGTAGTCCGCCCATTCTTCGACGTTCAACACGACCGGATCGTGCTCCGTCATGTTCAACTGGCCGATCCGCCGGATTCTCCGCTGCCAGGGAACCTCCGGCGCCTCCGGCGGCGTTGCGCCCGATACCAGCGGCAACCCCGCCAGCCCGGCCTTCAGCAGCGTACGTCTATTCAGTGTGGGGTTCACGATGCGCGCCTCCTCGCCAGCCTCTTGGTCCGCGGCAATTCCTCCGCATTCGGCACGGGCGGAGGAAAGGTGTTGCCGCGGACGGAGCACCAAGTGTCACGCGCCTTCAGTATCGTGAATCTCGGGGTCGCGGTGCAAGAAGAATTGGCGGGGACGACGGGGTTCGAACCCGCGACCTCCGACGTGACAGGTATCGCGCGCTGCCATCACGGTGGCGTTTCGGTGCAGTCAGCCAAGGGTGTGGGGAGCACCTTCACGGTGTTCTTCCCGGTGGTCGCAGGAGCACACGACGTGAGTGTCGAGCGGGTGAGCAGCGATCCTCTCTTGGTTCTTAGTTAGTTCTCACCGCTTCCCGCCTCCCCTTTTCGAATCTCGCGCTCCGCCTCAAGCCAGTCCTGACTCGCGTGGCCTTCACGGCGGCCTCCTCGCTCGTAGAGTTCATAGGCCCGGGAGGCGATCCGCGGTCTAAGATCGAGCGACTTCTTGGCCAACAAGGGGGCTTTGGTCGGATCAAAAACCCGATAGGCGAGCAGCTTCACGCGGTCGTTCACGAGGGCCCAAGCTACTGCATAGCCCCAAACGAAACCTGCCCAGCCCCAGCCGAGGGGTGTCATAAACAGCCCATAAACTGCAATCACAGTCGCCACCGCCTGTGTGCCGAGCACCGCGACCCATAGGGTCCGCGCAGGGCGTATGGACCAGAACGGGCCGCGCGTGCGCGTCAGGAAGATCGTCAGATGTCCTGCCACGGACAGCTTCAGGTACATCAGAGTCTGGATGTGCGCACGGTCGAGGTGAAATACGCGCTCGCCAAGATAGAACAGGCCGAAAGCGGAGACCACCCCGATGACGCCAAGCACCGTGGAAATCCCCAGCACCAGACGCATGTTCCAGGCCTCGGGCTTGTCCTTGTAATGAACGTTGTCATAGGCGATGGACAGAATGGCGCCGTCGTTGAGCAGCGCCAGCATCACGATCATCACCGCCGTCAGTGGATAGAAGTTGAACGCCAGGATGGCGAGCGTCATGAAGAACAGCACGCGCAGAGTCTCGGCGATGCGGTAGATCGCGTAGCTGTTCATCCGCTGGAAGATGCGGCGGCTCTCCTTGATCGCGTCGATGATCACCGACAGGCCGGACGTCAGCAACACGATGGATGCCGCCGCACGCGCCGCGTCCGTCGCGCCCGAAACAGCGATGCCGCAGTCGGCCTTCTTCAGTGCGGGGGCATCGTTCACTCCGTCGCCGGTCATGCCGACGATGTGGCCGCGTTGCTGCAGAACATCCACAATGTGGAACTTATGTTCGGGGAATACCTGGGCGAAACCGTCCGCTTTCTCGATGGCCTCCGCCGACTGCGCCGTCTCGTGATGCTTCGTGTCGCCCAATCCGCTGGCATCCAGGATGTTTGTGCCCATCCCCAATTGCCGGGCGGTTTCTCGCGCGATAGCCACTTGATCGCCCGTAACCATCTTGACGTTCACGCCCATCTGCCGGGCGCTCGCGATCGTTGCTCTGGCCTGCTCGCGCGGCGGATCGAACAGGGGTAACACGCCAAGAAACTGCCATTGGCCTTCCTGGTCTGCCCGAGCCACGCCCAAGGAACGGAAGCCGCGGGCCGCAAATCCATTGATGGCTGCCTCGACCGCGGACTTCACCTCACCGGCGTTGGTCGACATCGCCAGAATCACCTGCGGCGCGCCCTTGGCCACATGGAACTGTTTTCCATCCGCGGCTTTAACGGTGGCTTCGGTGCGCTTATGCACGGGGTCGAAGGGCTGGAAATGGACCACCGAACAGCTCTTCAATGCCTGATCGTTCTTGAGGCCGCCGATCACGGCCAGGTCGATGGTGTCCTTATCTTCTGCACGAGAAGCCAGTGCGGCGCATTGGATGACCTGGTCGGCAGGGATACCGTTGACGCTGAACGGATCGCCCAGAGTCAGCTTGTTCTGGGTCAGCGTGCCGGTCTTGTCCGAGCACAGCACATCCACGCCAGCTAGTTCCTCGATAGCCGCCAACCGCGTCACAATCGCTTCCTTTTTCGCCAAGAGACGCGCGCCGACCGCCATGGTCACGGACAGTACCGTGGGCATGGCCACGGGGATCGCTGCCACGGTCAGCACTAAAGCGAACTGCAACGTGGCCAGGATCGGGTCGCCGCGGAACAGAGCGACGGTGATGATTATCGCCACCAGAGCCACCGCGAGGATGATGAGGTAATCGCCAATCTTCAGCACGGCACGCTGGAAATGGCTGACTGTGTTCGCCTCCTGCACCAGTTGCGCGGTCTTGCCGAAGTAGGTCTTCGCACCGGTGGCGTACACCATCGCTTCGATTTCGCCACGGCGGATGATTGACCCCGAAAACACGGCCTCGCCCGGTTTGCGCTCGGCGGGCAAAGACTCGCCTGTCAGCGCGGACTGATCCACCTCCACCGAATCGCCCGTCAGCAGGCGCGCATCGGCAGGAACGATATCGCCCAGGCGCAGGCGGATGACGTCTCCCGGCACCACATCGCGCGCCGCCGGGTCGGTCCACTTGCCATCGCGTTTCACCTTGGCTTTGATCGCCAGCTTGGCTTTCAGAGCCGCGATGGCGTTGCCGGCCTGACGTTCTTCCCAGAACCCGACCACGGCGTTTGAAACCAGCAAGACGAGGATGATGAAAAAATCCGGCCAGTGGCGGACCACGCCCGACAGAATCACAGCCACTTCGATCATCCACGGGATGGGGCCCCAAAAGTAGGTGAGGAACTTCAGGAACGGATTGGTTTTCTTTTCTTCAATCTCGTTCGGCCCATATTGGGTCAGCCGTTTCTCGGCCTCGGCCTGAGTGAGGCCGTCCGGCGACGACCCCAACTTGGCCTCCAGCTCCGGCATGGGGAGGGATTTCAGATCGTCCTTGGACTCGGGCCTATCCACGTTCGGCTTCACGATGACTATCTCCGTTCTTGCCACTTCCGGGTCACGCCGGGATGGACGCTTTAGACTTTTGCTGCCGGCGCGTCGGCACCTCCTACCGGCGGCACGAGTTCGGGCATGTCAAGGCGTGCCACGCCAATCCGGTCGTCGGCCATCCCGTAGTAGATGTCGAAGCGCTCCGGCAAGCCAAGATCGTCGCGGCGGTCGATGCCAGTGGGGAAAACGACGTTAGCGACGGTCCCGCGCCGTTCTTGCGGCAGCACCGGCGTCAACACAGGCTCCGGCGAACGATAGCGGATCATGCGTGGATGCTCCTTCGAGAGCACCATCAGCCCGGCCGAGTAACACAGTTCGTGTCCAACGTTGCCCGCCTCCGCTGCTTCACTCACGCCGTGGTAAACGATCAGCCAGCCCTGCCGGCTGAGGATGGGCGGGGTGCCGCCACCGATTTTGAGGCGCTCCCATGGTGACACCGGAGTCGCCAGCCGGTGATGGGAGGCAAACGCACCGAAGCGAGATGGCTCACCGCCCTGCAAAACCATTGAGCAATAGGAAATCCAGATGCTTTCACGATCCAGGTCCACCTCACGGGTCGTGGGGTGGCAGGCGGTTTCCTCCGGACGAGTGCCGGGAAAAAGCGGCCGGTGGAGCATGGCCAGTTCCGGTTTCCCGAACGGATTCGGTATGGCGACGGGGAAGAGGCTGGCATCTTTGTCGTCCACGTCGCCGATGTCGACGCCGCTGTACCGGCCAAAGGTCGCCAGGCCCAGGCGCTTCCAGTGGAAGAGGTCTTCCGATATGGCTAGGGCGATCCGTGGGCCTTGGACCGAAAATGCCGTGTAAGTCATCACGTAACGCTGGAGCGGCTCCACGAAGGTGATTCGAGGATCTTCGCAGCCACCGCCGCCGCCGGGCCGCCGCTCGTAGTCGGCTTCCGGCTCCAGCGCGATGCCGAGCCGCTCGACGCCTGCCGGATCGCCGCCTTCGTTGAAGTGCACTCGTGCGATGCCAATGCGCGAGTAGTTCCCCTTGGCCACCAACCGTGGGAAAAGGTAGAGCTTACCATCGGGGCCACGCGCGGCAGCCGGATTCAGCACGCCTTCGACCTCCTGGGGATTGCCCGGTTCCGGCTCCATCATGAGCCCCAGGCGCCGCAGCTTGAATCCACTCATAAGGCTTCCTGGCCCCGATCCGACAAACAAGCGATGATCGCTTCGACGACCCGCTTAGTCTCGTTGGGACCCTGAACCGGAATAGAAACAACGCCCGCCTGCTCGGCCGGATAGTCGTTGCCTCCCGCAAACAGGGCATCGCCTATAAAGATCATCTCTTTCAGCGAAATGCCAAGAACGTCTCTTAGTTTTCTGACTCCGTAGGCTTTGTCTATGCCTGGCTTGGTGACATCAATGGATGTGGCGCCGCCCAGTCGCACGGCAAACCCCGGAATCAAAGGATCGAGAATCGCTTTGATCTTCTTCCGCTTGGCAAACGTGGGATCCCACTTCTTCTTCTCTTCCAGAGGCGCCTGCTGGCCTAATGCAGAGAAGGTGATCTGGCTTCCACGGTCCTCAATCACCTCGCCCCAGACCTTTTCGGCCTTGAAGCCAGCTTCTGCAACCGCCTTCGTCAGCGCGGCGACGATCTTCGCCTTCTCGTCCGGCGTGAGATCTTCCGAGTAGAGCTTCTTCCAGTCCCCTGCGTAGCGGAAGAACTTCGTTCCGCATGTGGGAAGAATCGAAAGGTTCGCCAGGCTGTCGTCGTGCGGAAGATGGGTGAGCACCTGTTTTTCAAACTGCGGCCAATCGCCGCCCGAGATCACGGCTACCTTGACAATGCCAAGAAGGTCATGCAGCAGGCGCGACATGTCGGCGTCAAGAGACGCTTTGCTTTCGGCAAGGGTGCCGTCCAGATCGAACACAATCAGTTTCTTCATTCCGGTATCCCGATTTCCAGCACCTTCACGGCGCCTCGTGGCTGAAACATGCACTCTCCGAGGACCGCAGGCAACAGAAAAACGTCGCCTTTCCCGACGGCACAAGTCGCGCCGCCGTGGTTGATCTGGCCTGTTCCCTCGATGCACACCAGCACCGTCGGCACACCCGGCGCGCCAACGGCAAACGGCGCGGCGCCATGCAGGCGCGACAGCCAGAAGTGCTCACAGCGAAACAGCCGCTCGCGCTCCACAGGCCCCGTCGCCTCAACTACGGGCGCCACCAGGCCGCCCGCACGCTCCCCAAAGTCAATGCAAGCAAGCGCCCGGTTGACCTGGAGCGCGCGTGGCTTGCCTGTTTTGGCGTCGACGTGGTTCCAGTCGTACAGGCGAAACGTCACGTCGCTGTTCTGCTGAACCTCGAACACCACGAGGTCGCCGCCCAGAGAGTGAACGGTCCCAGCCGGCAGAAAGACCGCGTCGCAGGGCTTCGGAGTGAAGTACGCGAGGCGATCGGCCACCGCTCCGTTCGCGAGCGCATGCCGCAGATCGGCTTCCGTGGTGCCTGGCTTCAGGCCCGCATAGATGCGGCTCTTTGGCCCCGCCTCCAGCACGACCCATGCTTCGGTCTTTCCCGTCTCGCCCGGTGGCAGCAGCTCCGTGTGCTTATCCGTGGGATGAACTTGCACCGAGAGCAATTCACGTGCGTCGAGGAACTTCAGCAGCAGTGGGAATCGGCGGAAGCGGCCGGCCAGCTTTCCCATCGCCTGTTCGTGGGAACTGCTCCAGCACTTGGGCGATGGTCCGCCCTTTCAGGGGTCCATCGGCAACGCGGCTCGGATGGTCATCGCGGTCACTGAGGAGCCACGCTTCGCCGATAGGACCGTCGGCCGGTAGCGGTGCGGTGAGCAGGTCGGCCAGTCGCCGGCCGCCCCATAGCCGGTACTGATAGATGGGTTCGAATCGCAGAGGATACAGAACGCTTGGGCTCATAGCCATGGGGCTCCGCTAATTTCCGACGGCGCCTGACCGCGGCTGTTGCGGCTGGCCGCGAGGCAGCAATGCTAGGTCATCACTCATGACATAGATAGTGATGGCCGCTAGCATAAACACCAGACCGACCCAGAAACGCCAATCATGATGGGCTCGTTTCCAGTAAGGGAGTTGGTCATGATGAATACTGTCGCGAACTGGCCCTCCGTGCTGGTGAGAACTGCGCTTCCGCTCGTTCATTGGTTTCATGCCTTCTGTGTCGCAGGTTCCATTGCGGCACCGTATTCGCCGCGGCGCGCAGCCCGGTTGCACGTGGCTCGATGATAGAGAGCTTGCTGCGCCGTCGCCACGTGGGCCTCTTCGCCTCGCCAAATCTCCAAGGCCGGCTGCTGGATTGCGCGTGCAAACGAAAACGCCAAGGCCCAAGGCACTCGGGACTTGGATCGGGCATTCATGGCATTCAGACGGGCCGAGGCCAGTTCAGCGGATTGGCCGCCCGACAAGAATGCAATCCCGGGAACGGCAGCGGGTACGGCTCGCAAGAGACACCGCACCGTGGCGTCGGCCACCTCGTCCACCGCCTCCTGCTTGGGGCAAGTCAATCCCGGCAGCACCATGTTGGGCTTTAGGATCATACCCTCCAGCGTCACCCGCTGCGTGTAAAGCTGGTTGAAAACCGTTCGCAGGACTTCCTCCGTTACCTGGCGGCACCGCTCCAGAGTATGGTCGCCGTCCATGAGCACTTCCGGCTCGACGACGGGGACCAGCCCCGCTTCCTGGCACAACGCGGCATAGCGAGCCAGCGCGTGCGCGTTGGCCTCGATGCAAGCGCGGCTGGGGATGACAGCGTTCACGGCGATCACCGCGCGCCACTTGGCAAATCGGGCGCCCATCTTGGAGTATTCAGCCAGGCGGTCGCGCAATCCGTCGAGACCTTCGGTCACCTTCTCTCCGGGATGAAGCGCCATGTCCTTTGCCCCGGCGTCCACTTTGATGCCGGGAATGATTCCCGCAGCGGCGAGGGCCTTGGCAAAGGGAGTGCCATCTCTCTTCCGCTGGCGGATTGTCTCGTCGCAGAGGATCGCGCCACTAATGCTCTCTGCGAGACCGGGCGTGGTCACAATCAACTCCCGATACGTGCGCCGGGTCTCTTCGGTTTGGGGAATGCCTAACTTCGCAAATCGCTTGTTGCAGGTGGGAGTACTTTCATCCATCGCCAGCAGGCCCTTGTCGCCGGCGACCATCATGGCCGCGGTGTCTATAAGCTGTTGCGTGTTCATTGGTGTTGCTCCCTTTCCAGTTCCGTGCTCCCGGCTGGCGCGCCCGCTATCGGCCTCGGGCTACGATTCATCCAACCACTTCCGCGCCTCAGCGGCGTCGGCATGATCGAAGTATCGGATCGTCGCCGTCGTGAACGGCTTGCAAAACGTTGCCATGCCCTGCTGCCACTTCTTTTCCCCGACCATCGCGAGCCGTTCGATATCGGAGAAGTGACTCATGTCGAACTTGATGTCCTCCCACAGCGCGCCTGCGTCCCAGCCGTGGAAGCCGGTCATGTCGAACAGCACGCGCAGTCTTCCGTGCTGCCGGACGAGTCGCTCGAACCCGGGCACGAAGTGCTCGTAATCTGCTTTTACCACCTTCCCGCTGACGTGAACGATAAGAACCTTCCCACCGTTCTCTTCATTGAGTTGAATGGGCATTGTGGGTTTCTCTCTCGGTTATCAACCGTTGGTGTGACTGTGACTCCACTTCCAGTTCCGAATCTCCGGCAAGTCTTCGCCGTGTTCGTCGATGTAATGCTTGTGCTCGATCAGTTTGTCCTGCATCATCTGCTTCAGGTACGCCCCCTTGGAGCCTAGATGCGGTAGCCGATCAATCACGTCCTGTACCAGGTGGAACCGGTCGAGGTCATTCTGCACCCGCATGTCGAAGGCGGTTGTGATCGTGCCCTCTTCTTTGTAGCCCCGGACGTGGAGGTTGCGGTTGGTCCGGCGATAGGTCAGCCGGTGGACCAGCCATGGGTATCCATGGAAGCCAAAGATGATGTGCTTGTCTTTGGTGAATAGCGAATCGTAATCCGTCTCGCTCAGCCCGTGCGGGTGCTCGCTACTGGACTGCAACTTCATCAGATCGACAACATTGATCACCCGGATCTTCAGATCTGGCAGATGTTCGCGAAGGATGGAAACGGCGGCCAGAATCTCCAGCGTGGGTGTGTCTCCGCAGCAGGCCATTACCACGTCCGGCTCGGCGGCATCCTGGTCGTTGCTGGCCCATTGCCAGATGCCAATTCCTTCCGTGCAATGCACCACCGCGGCGTCCATGGTCAGCCATTGCGGGAGGGCGTGCTTGCCCGCAACCACCACGTTGACATAGTGCCGGCTGCGCAGGCAGTGATCGAAGACCGACAGCAGGCAGTTGGCGTCGGGCGGCAGGTAAACGCGCACGATATCGGCCTTCTTGTTGATCACGTGGTCGAGGAAGCCGGGATCCTGGTGCGTGAAACCGTTATGATCCTGCTGCCAGACGTGGGAGGCGAGCAGATAGTTCAGTGAAGCGATCTTCCGGCGCCAGGGCAGCTCCAGCGTCACCTTCAGCCACTTGGCGTGCTGGCTGAACATCGAATCGACAATTCGAATGAAGGCCTCATAGCTATTGAACAGCCCGTGTCGCCCGGTCAGCAGATACCCTTCCAACCAACCCTCGCACTGGTGCTCGCTGAGCATGGAGTCCAGCACGCGGCCGGCGGGCGCGAGGAATTCATCATTCTTTACTTCCCGGGCGTCCCACTGACGGTTGGTGACTTCAAAAACCGCGCCCAGAAGATTCGAGAGCGTCTCATCGGGACCGAAGACACGGAAATTGCGCTGATCCTGATTCAGCTTGGCCACGTCACGCAGGAACTTACCCAGCACGAGGGTATCCTGGCCGTCAACGGCGCCGGGCGAAGGCACGTTCACCGCGTGGACGTGGAAGTCCGGCATTCGCAGGTCCCGCAATAGAACGCCGCCGTTGGCATGGGGATTGGCGCCCATCCGCCGGTCGCCTTTCGGCGCCAGTTCGGCCAATTCCGGCATGAGCCGGCCCTTCTCATCGAACAGCTCCTCGGCCTTGTAGCTCTTCATCCAGCTTTCGAGCTGCTTGACATGGTCGGGATGCCCGGCATCCACCAGGAGCGGCACCTGGTGCGCCCGGAAGGTGCCCTCCACTTGCAGGCCATCGACAACTTTCGGCCCCGTCCAGCCCTTGGGCGACTTGAGGACGATCATCGGCCAGCGCGCCCGAGCGGTGTCCTTCTTGTTCCGTGCATTACTCTGGATTTGCCGGATGTCCTCGATGGCCTTGTCCAAGACGGTGGCCATGAGTTCGTGCATCTTCTTCGGTTCGTCGCCTTCCACAAAGTAGGGCGTCCAGCCGCAGCCTCGCAGAAACTGCTCCAACTCCTCATGCTCGATCCGCGCCAGCACGGTCGGGTTGCTGATCTTGTAGCCATTGAGGTGCAGGATCGGCAGCACAGCTCCGTCGGTAATTGGGTTGAGAAGTTTGTTAGACTGCCATGCGGTCGCCAAAGGCCCCGTTTCCGCTTCGCCGTCTCCGACGACGCAGGCGACGATCAGACCGGGATTGTCGAACGCGGCCCCGAAGGCATGGCTGAGCGAGTAACCCAATTCACCGCCTTCGTGAATCGATCCCGGCGTCGTCGGTGCAACATGGCTGGAAATCCCGCCGGGGAAGGAGAACTGCTTGAACAGCTTCTTAAGCCCGGCCTCGTCCTGGCTGACGTTCGGATAAATCTCGCTCCAGGTTCCTTCGAGGTAAACGTTGCCCACAATCGCCGGGCCGCCGTGCCCGGGACCGGCGATGTAGAACATATCCAGGTCATACTTCTTGATTACGCGGTTCAGATGCACGTAGATGAAGTTCTGGCCCGGCGTCGTGCCCCAATGCCCGACCACCAAGGGTTTCACGTGCGACAGCTTCAGCGGCTCCTTTAGCAGCGGGTTGTCGTAAAGGTAGATCTGGCCGACCGACAGATAGTTGGCCGCGCGCCAGTAGGCGTCGATCTTGTGGAGTAGCTCCGGCGAAAGAGTGCTTGTCTGCATGGTTCCGTTCTCGCTTCTTTCAGGCCAGGCCGAGAAAGCGGCAACCGCCTCGGCGATCATGCGTTCTTGGCCCGTAGCGCTGGCGCCGGCCTCCGCCCACCTGGCCGCCGCGGTTTGCCTGGCCTACAACGCGCGCGTGTTATCCACAGCAGCAGCCTCCCGGCTTACCCCCGGGTTTGGCGCCGGCGGGCGTGGACAGAAACTTCTGCCGGCAGTTGTCGCAGCAGAAGTAAAAGGTCTTTCCATCGCGCTCGGCGTGGAGTGCGGTTGCTTCATCCACGGTCATTCCACAGATGGGGTCTATGGTTACGGCTTTCGAGTCTTTCATGGGCATTGTCCTTTCGTAGTTGTTGCTGTCGCTGTCCAATCTCAGCAGTCGCGCGTTAATGGTCACAATCACCGTGCTCGCGGACGTCAGCACAGCGCCTAGGGCGGGAGTGAGCAGTACGCTCCACAGGTCGTGAACGCACGACTATTTCTTGGACACCTTCATAATCAAGACGACCAGCAGGACCACCACCAGGACGCCGATCACCGGCCATAGCCACGTCCCTCCCCCCATCCATCCATTCATCCATCCGCCTGAATTGTGCATCATGAAGCACCTTTCGCATTATTCGACTTATCTTTGTCACTGGCCGCGCCAAGTCCGAGTGCGCGGCGCACGGAGCGCGCGATCATCAGTTCTTCGTCCGTATGAATGACGCGAACCGCAACCCGGCCGGCCGGTGCGGAAATCACGCCCTCATTCGCCGCGTTTCGCTTTTCTACGAGTTCGATTCCAAGAAATCCCAGCCCGTCGCAAATCCGGGCGCGAACCGTGGGCGCATTCTCGCCGATGCCACCAGCGAACACCAGCGTGTCCAGTCCGCCCAGCGCGGCCGCGAATGCGCCGATCCATTTCTTGACCTGGTAGCAAAATAGCGCGACCGCTTCAGCCGCCCGCACGTCCTGCGCTTCACGGTCGAGCAGGTCATGCATGTCGGAACTGATCTCCGACACGCCGAGCAGCCCGGACTGGAAATTGACCATCTCGTTGAATTGCTTCGCGCTCATCTTGTCGGTGCGCGCGAGATACCAAACCAGTCCCGGATCGAGATCGCCCGAACGGGTGCTCATCGGCACGCCGGCAGCCGGAGTGAGGCTCATGCTTGTGTCCACGGACTTGCCGCAACGCACCGCCGCCAGGCTGGCGCCACTTCCGAGGTGCGCCAGGACGACCCGGCCTTCTGCCGCTTCCGCTCCGGCGAGGCGGGCCAGTTCTCCCATTAGAAACTCATACGACAACCCGTGGAACCCGTACCGCCGCACCCCCTGCGCTTCGTAGCGGCGCGGGATCGGCAACAACCGGGCCACGCGCGGCAGGTCGTGGTGAAAAGCCGTGTCGAAGCACGCCACTTGCGGCAAATCGGGAAATCGGCGATGGAACGCCCCGGTCAACAGAATCTCCTCCGGCAAATGCTCTGGATCGAATGGAGTCAGTCGCTCCAGCTCCTCAACCATCTGCGCGGTGATTCGCTGCGGCTTGCTGTACTTCGGCCCACCATGCACCACACGATGCCCGACCGCGGTCAATCCGTCACGCCCGACACGTTCCTCGATCCAATCCATCAGAGCGCCCACCGCAACCGTGTGATCGGGCGCCGTCACCGATCGCGAAAAGTTGTCCGCCTGGTCCAAGCCTTTCACCCTCAAGGCGGTCTCCGGCAGTCCAATCCGCTCAATCCCACCTTCCAGAATCCGTTGGAGCGAATCGCCGGCCTCGAACACCGCGAACTTGATGCTCGACGAACCGCCATTGATCGTCAGGATGCGTGGGTTAGTCATTCCGCAATCCGGACGACTGTGGTGACCTCTGCGCCAACGTCTCCATCAGCTTGTCGAACGGCTTGTTGAATTTCTCGACTCCTTCGTCCTCGAGTTGCCGCGTCACATTGTCGATACCGATGCCCAGTTCCGGCAGTCGCTCCAACACCAGGCGGGCTTCCTGCACATCTTCTTCGAGCCGGGCCTTCGGCTCTCCATGGAAGCGGTAGGCATCCAGGGTTTCCATCGGTACCGTGTTGACCGTGTCCGGTCCGATCAGGGCCTCGACGTATTTCACGTCGCTGTAGTCCGGGTTCTTGGTGCCGGTGCTGGCCCAGAGCAGCCGTTGAGTACGAGCGCCCTGAGCGGCCAGCTTCTTAAACCGCTCTCCGCCGAAGATCTCTTTGTAGATTTGGTAGGCCATCTTCGCGCTGGAGATGGCAACTTGCCCGCGCGCCTCTTTCGCGAGGTCGGCCTTCTTGCCGCCCCCTGCGATGAGTTTCTCCAGCAGCGAATCCACCAGCACATCGATGCGGCTCACAAAGAAACTGGCCACCGAGGCCACATGCTTCACGGGCTTCCCTTGGGCCACTCGCGCTTCGATCCCGGCGATGTAAGCTTCCGCCACCTGCCGATAACGAGGCAATCCAAACAGCAGCGTCACGTTGACGCTGATTCCTTCGCCGATCAGTTGCTGGATGGCCGGCAACCCATCCGCCGTTCCCGGGACCTTGATCAACACATTGGGCCGGTCCAGCGCCGCCCACAGCCGGCGGGCTTCCGCCGTCGTCCCGTCGGTGTCGTGCGCCAGATGGGGATTGACCTCCAGGCTGACATATCCGTCTTTGCCGTCAGTGCTGTCGTAGAGAGGGCGGAACTCGTCGGCGGCGCCCTTGACGTCGCCCTGGCTGAGGCTTTGGTAGATCGCCTCAGCGCTCTTGCCCTCGAGCGCCATGGACTGAATGTCCTCGTCGTACTCATTGCTTTCCGCAATCGCTTTCTCGAAGATGGATGGATTCGAGGTCATCCCCCGCAGACCATCCTCCGCGATCAAAAGTTGCAGTCCGCCGCAGGCGATCAGGTCGCGCCGGATGTAGTCCAGCCAGATAGATTGACCCAGCGTTCCCAACTGTCTTAAAGAGTTGCCGTTCATGGTTCTGCCTCCCGGGCTGCGGTCCGCGCCCTTGTCACGACCCTCCAGGGCACCGTCATTGACCGGCATGCGAAGCACCGGTTTTGAGGATGCCGCGCGGCCACGGCGCTGAGCAGGCCGGATGTGAACGTGGCAATGCCGCATTTGCGCGGCGGGTAGTTGCCGAGAAACGCGATCGTTCGAGTGTCGGAGCCTGTTCTCACGATGGCCCCACGTTCTTCTTGTTTGCCTTCGCGACGGCGGGTTGGCGAAGAACGGCTCCTTCACGCGGCATGGACGAAAGCCTCGCGGACGGATTCCGTTCTCCTTTGCCGGCCCGAATCGGCAGCCTCCTGGCACTCGATGCAGCGTGACGCCCACGGCACGGCCGCCAGGCGTTTGGGGCTGATCGCCCAGTCGCACTCAGTGCAGGTCCCAAAGCTGCCGTCGCGAATTCGTAGCAGCGCGGCTTTCACGTCACCGAGCAGCGTGGACTCGCGGTCCACGTTTCGAATCTCCAAATCTCGTTCCGATGCATCCTGAATCTCATCCATTTGATCCGCGCTCTTCTCGATGGCGATGCCGTCTCGCTCTCGCAACACCCGAACCAGTTCGGCCCTTTTTCGTTCGAGGATCTTTTGGAACCCGCCCCTCTCGGTGTGTGCTGTCTTCATAGCCATCCTTTTCGCCCCTTTGCACGGGGCTGTCCAAAGCGGAGCCCCCGCGATTTGGCGGTTGCAGGCTGCTGAGCCTGCGGGCATGACCCAGATCCACCATAAGCCGGGATGCAAAGGCTGCACTTGAGATGCGAAATCTGCCGAGCCTCGATCCGCGGATGCCGATTCTACAGTTAGGGCTAAAGTCCCGACTGGGCGGCGTGACAGCATGTTCCGGCGACCACAACTGCCTGGTTCGCATCCTCCGCGGGCACAGGGCTGACGGCAAGGACCGCTACCGCGCCCTCCGGCGATGGGATAGTCTCCTCTGATCGGTGGCTCACTGATTCTCCCGGAGGACGCGCGAATGGTTCATGGCGGAAACCTCCCCACTACAATTCAACCGTTGATCGGGGGGGAATGAAATCCCTTACAGACAGTATTCTGAACTGGGCAAATGCCCAGTCATCGCTAGTGAGTATTGGCCGCAAATGGTCCAACCCGTCAACGATGTGCCGTTGCTGCATTTGCTACCGGCACGCCGCTGCATTTGGCAGCGTGGCGATGGAGTCCTACTTGCGCCTCGAGGTTCTTCTCGGAGGACGGGGTGGCAGTTGGTGCTCCAGTACCAGGCGGAGGTTCGCGATATGCAGCCGCGATTTCAGCACGTTCAACAGGACCTCTTCGGCGGCTGGGTCCAGGGGCTTGGCGGCCTGGTAGCGGATGCGAACCAGCGAGTCTTCCGGCGTGAATCCCAGCTCGTAAGACAGCAGCGGGGCAGCGTCGGCCGGCCAGACCTCCTTGAGCGGACCCTCGAGGCGCCCTATGACATCCGCCCGCATGCTGTTCAGATCTTCGACCGTAGGGAGCGGCGGGGCTTGCTTGAATCGTTCGCGCAGAAGGGCCAACTCCTCTTCGCTCGCCACTTTTCGGACCGCGATTCTGGCGTCGCGCCCGGTTCGCCGCAAGAGGATCTTCTCAGCCTCCGCGATCCTCGGTGCGGGAATCGTGGCCGTGACCACCAGACTAATCAGGATCGGGTCGGAGGTCGGCTCCACTTGTTGCGCCACGATGATCCCCGGGGGAGCGAGCACCCGCAGGGCCTCCCCGACCGCCGCGCGCGCGACGGTCTCGTCGCGCACCTGCATGAGGGACTGCCTCAGGGGCACGAACAACAGGGTCAGCACCACGACCAGCATGAGGACCCGCCAGCGCAGCTTTCCGATATCTCCGAACGCGCCGGAAACGCCGACCTTCTGCAGCAGTTTAAACAGCAGGTCGCCAGGGGCGCGTTCCAGAATCGCCTCGTCGATCTCCGAACGCACCTCCGGCGCGTCCATACGAACCAGATAGAACACCAGGAATGCGCTGGCCACGATTGCCGCCAGGTTCGTCAGGAAGAGCAGGCCCGCGCCGTAAATGATCGGCCGCGAGAATCCGCTGCCGATACCGAAACCGACGGTACACAGCGGCGGCATCAAGGCAACGGCGATGGCGACACCAGGGAGGGCCGTGACTCCGGCTCCGTGTCCGCCCCGGCACACCACAATGGCGCCGGCCAAGCCGGACAACAGCGCCACCCCCAGATCCAGCAGGTTGGGATGGATGCGAGCCAGGATCTCGCCGGTTGGCGACTGAAATGGCAGGATCCACACCAGCGCGGCCGCGAACAGGACCGAGAGTAAGACGCCACACACGATGCTCAACATCGACTTGATTCCGAGATACAGGTCCGCGGCGGCCAGTGCTAGGCCAGCGGCCAGGATTGGCCCCATGAGTGGCGAAATCAGCATCGCGCCGATCACCACGGCCGGGCTGTCCAACACCAGCCCCAGGGTCGCGATGCCGGCCGAGAGCGCCAGCTCCACCCCGTACCTCAGGCTCATGACTTCCGAAGCGTCGAACATGCCGAGATAAACCGCCGGCTTGGATTGCCGGTCGACGCCCAGCAGATGCTCGATTCGCGGCCGTATCGAAGGCGTTAGCGCGTCCATAAGACGGTCTTCCTGCCTGCGCAGTTCCCTGCTGTCCCGATTCAACACCCAGGATAGTCCGGAAGCTGGCGCCAAGTCAGGAACCAGACCCATCGGCAATCTGCTTGTTCCAATCGATGTGGAGGTCAACTCTCACGGCCGAGTGGGAATCGAACTTGCTCACCGTCTTCTCGGAACTGCTCGCACCCTTGTATGTGGCTTTCAGTTTGTAGTCGACGTTCGGGTCCAGCCCATAGACGTAGAAGCTGTAGCCCTTCTTCTCGCTGCTCTTGTCCTTCACCGTCAGGATGGTTGTCATCACCTTGCCCTTCTCCCCGAGCCTGGCTTGACGGGTGGTCACAACGGTTCCCTGCCGGGAGATCGCGGTCGTGGCGTTGTGCTGCCCGGGCTGTGGCTCTCATCGGGGAACATCCTCCCGCTGTGGATCGCCCTGGCGAACCGGGTCCTCGGTGTCGCTGCGATCTGGGCTCTGGGCTATGCCCGCATCCAGCAACAGACCGCCAAGGCAGCCCACGAGAAGACGTCGGCCGAGCTCGAGGCGTCCCGCTCCCAGGTTCGAGTTCTCAGCGTCTTCGTCCGGGTGGTCCAACGTCAGCATGACCAGCATGTAGTCCTTCACGTGGCGCGTGAGCAGGAAGTTCTGCTGCACGTGGCGATAACCGCTCTCTCCCAGATGGGCGCAGAGCTGGGGGTCGGCCATGAGTTGCGATAAGCGCCTGACGGCGCCTTCCGGCGAGTGTACAGGGAAGCCAGTCACCCCGTTTATGATCTGAAGCTTAATGCCCCCCACCGCGCCGCCGATCACGGGCTTGCGCTTCCAGAGCGCCTGGCTGACCGTCAAACCATTCCAGGCCGCTTGCGACCGCGCCGTCATCAAGAGCCTGCGCATCCACGACCTGCGTCACATGGCGACCAGCATTCTGTTCCTGCACGGGATCCCCGATGCGATCATCCGCAAGCTCACTGGCCATCGCAGCCGGGAACTGGAACGCTATCAGCACCTGTCACCGCTTCTCAAACAGCAGACGGTCGAACTCATCGCCAAAAAGCTCAGTGACACAGCTACTGACACACCGGATTCTGGGGGCAAGAAGGAAAGCTCGGAAGTTACTGAAAGGATTGGCGGGGACGACGGGGTTCGAACCCGCGACCTCCGACGTGACAGGCCGGCGTTCTAACCAAACTGAACTACGTCCCCGCTTCGTGTCGGCAGACTTCATCCTAGCACGTCCGATTCGATCATTCCAGGCCTTCGAAAATCGAGGTTTCGCGACCCTCGCGCCGCGCCGCCACCCGCGACATCGCCAGGCGCAGGTACGCGTGCCCCCCGAACACCCGTTCGTACATCCCGTGAACTTCCGCCATCCGCTCCGCCCGCCATTGCGATTTATGACATTGGATCGCGGCCAGCGCGGGCGCGAGGTACTCGCGGCAATCGATTTCCGTGGTGACGAACTCGTCGCTGACCGTCAGAAACAGCCGCCCTCTCTTCAGCGGGTCCGCATCGGCCGCGAACCGTGACTCCGGAAAGACCACGAAGTACAGCTTGCGCGGCTTGTGCCTCAGACGCGACTGCTGCCCGAACACCACCGATGCGATATTCGACGCCATGCGATGGTCCGGGTGCCCCGTGATGCCGTCCGGGCCCCAGGTCAGCAGGACGTCCGCCTTGGTTTCCTCGATGATTCCACGCAGCCGCTCAGCCACGTCCTCGGCCGCCGCGTGGGTCGAGATGCCCTGGTCCTCAAAGCCGAGCAGGTAGGGCTCGTGGATCCCCAGCGCCCGCGCCGCGCACCGCAGTTCATCTTCGCGCACGGCGCCCAGCCGGTCTCCGGCCGGTATGTTGAAGTGCGGGCGAAACCCCTTCTGCCCCGATGTGATGCTGACCAGGTAGACGTCGTGCCCCTCGGCCGCCGACCGCGCCAGCAGCGGCCCGGCGCTGGTTTCATCGTCCGGATGCGCGAATACGGCAAGAACGGAGTGCTTTCCCATAGCTACTTCCACGTTACACGACATGTTTGCCAAGCCGTAGGCCAGGTGCATCCCGGTGCCCTCCGGGTGCATCCTAGAGATATATATGTGGTCCTCTGGGATTCCTGCGAGCGAAATTACGCCCAAGTCCGTCTACCTGAACCGCCGGCGATTTCTCGGCACCCTTACGGGATTCGCGGCCGCCCGCGCCGCGTTCGCGGCCAAGCTGACGGGCGCCAAGAGCCCGTACAGCACCACCGAGAAGCAGACGCCCATCGACGACGTCACGCACTACAACAATTTTTACGAGTTTGGCACCGAGAAGACGCAGCCAGCCAACCTCGCGAAGAACTTCAAAACCGTGCCCTGGACCGTATCCGTCGAAGGTGAGGTAGGCAAGAAGCAAGTCTACAGCCTGGACGATATCCTCAAGCTCGCCTCCCTGGAGGAGCGCATCTACCGCCATCGCTGCGTGGAAGGATGGTCGATCGTGGTGCCCTGGATCGGGTTCCCGTTGAACGCCGTCATCCGCCGGGCCGAGCCAACGTCCAAGGCGCATTTCGTGGCCTTCCAGAGCTACTACGATCCGCGCCAGATGCCGCAGGGGAAGTACGCCGGCATCCAGCTTCCATACGTCGAGGGTTTGCGAATCGACGAAGCCCTGCATCCGCTCGCGATCCTGGCCGTAGGCATGTACGGCGAGACGCTGCCCAACCAGGACGGCGCGCCGATCCGCCTCGTTGTCCCCTGGAAGTACGGCTTCAAGAGCATCAAATCGATCGTGAAGATTCGCCTGGTCGAAAAACAGCCGCCAACCACTTGGAACATCGCGAACGCCCACGAATACGGGTTCTATTCGAACGTGAACCCCGAGGTTGACCACCCGCGTTGGAGCCAGGCCACCGAGCGCCGGCTGGGAGAATTCTTCAAGCGAAAAACGCTCATGTTCAACGGCTACGGAAACGACGTCGCGCAGCTCTACGCCGGCATGGACCTGAGGAAGTTCTACTGACCACATGCGAATCACAAAAGTCGCGCTCTTCCTCATGTGCCTGGTGCCGTTCGGGCTGTTGCTGTGGCGGGGCACCCACGACGGGCTCGGCGCCAATCCCATCGAGTTCATCACGCACGCCACCGGCGATTGGACGCTGCGCTTTCTGGTCATCACGCTCGCGGTTACGCCGGTGCGGAAAGTGCTCGGTTGGCCGCAACTGGTTCGCTTCCGGCGCATGCTGGGCCTGTTTGCGTTCTTCTACGGCTGCCTGCACTTTCTGACCTACGTCTGGCTGGACAAGTTCTTCGACGTCTCCGCGATGCTCAAGGACGTGGCCAAGCGGCCGTTCATCACCGCCGGTTTCACCGCCTTCGTGCTGCTGATTCCGCTGGCTCTGACATCGACCGCAGGTTGGATCAGGCGCCTGGGCGGGCGCAGGTGGCAGGCGCTGCACCGTCTGATCTACATCAGCGGGGTCGCCGCCGCGGTGCACTACTACTGGCTCGTGAAATCCGACATCCGCCTGCCGTTCTTCTACGCCTCGATGGTAGCCATGCTGCTGGTCTGGCGCGTGGTCAACCGGCGGAAGGCGCCTCTGGTCCGGACGGTCCAGCCCGCGCCGGCCGGCGGCGACTGAGCCACTGAGCTCGGCCCCAGGCCAAAAGGACTATACTCTGACAGATGGCTTGGGTACGGTGCCCGCGCATCCTCCGCGCGGTGGCGATGGCCGGGCTGCTGTGCGTCGGCGCGGTCGCGGCCGATTGGCTGCCGGTAACAGATGCCGAGCGGAGACTCGGTGCGCCGCGCGTTGAGAAGGACGCGGCGGCGGAGGTGTTGTTCTGGGATGTCCACGTCGTTCAGGCGCAGCACATTCTCTTTCCGTTGACGACGCTCGAACACTACATCCGCATCAAGGTTTTCACTCAGCGTGGTTGTGAAACCCAGGGGACGGTGAGCCTGCCGGAAAGCGCGGCCGGGACGGTCAGCGGGCGCACCATCAAGCGCGACGGCAGGATTCTGGAACTGAGCAAGGATGCGGTCTCGGTTCGTGACGCCGTCGTCGTGCCGGGCGCCGGGCGCCGGATGGTGGTTTTCGTATTGCCGGCGGTGGAGCCGGGTGACATCGTCGAGTACCGCTGGAGTGAGTCGCGCTTCAGCTTCTCGCGAACCCCCTGGAGTGAGACAGGCTACAGTTTTCTCCCTCATGTACGCCTGGACTTTCAACGCGACATTCCCGTGCAACAAGTCCGGTACTTCATACGGGCCACCGTGCCGGACGAGATCAGATACGAGCCGCCGGTGCTGAGCACGGCGGTGTTTCAGGCGAAGCTCCCACCGTTGGTCAAAGCCAAGGGCGGCTTTTACACCACGTCCATGGACAATGTACCGTCCTATGTCGAGGAGCCAACCATGCCGCCGGAGGCGCAGGCCAAGCCGTGGATGTTGCTCCACTACATTGAGGCCAAGAAGACGCCCGAGGAGTACTGGCGGGACAAGGGCAGAGAGATATTTGGCTACGTCAAACGCGTCGTTGTGGTGGACGGCCAGGTCCGGAGGGCGGAAGCAGAAGCCGCTGCGGGCGCGAAGGACCCCGAAGACACGCTGGCCCGTCTGGCGCGTTACTGCAGGGCCAAAATCAAAGACGAGGCCGATGACGACGCCATCGGGCCGCACAGAACACGAGCGCGACAGAATTCGTCTCCGGCGGAGATCCTGAAGCGCGGGCTCGGCACGCCGTCCAATGTCAACGTTTTGTTCGCGGGGATGGCACAGGCCGCGGGCTTCGAGACGCGGGTGGCGATGGTGGCCGATCGCGGCGACATTCCCTTCAGCCCAGCGCTGGTGGATGTCGATCTGCTTCCTCGCGAGGCAATCGCCGTGAAACTGGGTGAGCAATGGCGATTCTACGACGTCGGCGCTCGGGGTTTACCGCCAGGTATGTTGCCGTGGCAGGAGGAAGGCGTCCCGGCGCTGGTCTCCGATCCCAAACAGGCGGTGTTTGCGAAGACGCAGCTTTCGGGGCCCGAGAAGTCGGTCACATCTCGGAACGGAACGTTCGAGCTGAAAGAGGACGGCACGCTCGAAGGCGAGGTGCGCCTGGCCTACACCGGGCACTCCGCGGCAGAGAGGCGCACAGCGCTGAAGACCGAATCGCCCGCTCAGCGAGAGGAAGGCCTTCGGGACAGCGTGCGGAAGCAGTTCGAGGGCGCCGAGGTGTCCAGCGTGAAAGTCGATAACATCGAGGATGCGGAACAGCCGCTGACTTGCTCCTACCGGGTGAAGGTCCCGGCGTACGCACAGACGACCGGAAAGCGCATTTCCCTCCAGCTCGGCTATTTCGAGCGCGACCAGCCGGCGAGATTCCCGGCCGCCGGGCGCAGGTACCCCGTGGTCTTCGACTATGCCTGGACCGAAGAGGATCAGATCACGGTGAAGGTTCCCGCGGGCTACGATCTGGAGAATTCGGAGGCGCCAAGCCCGCTCAATCTGGGCGAGGCCGGGGAGTACGAGGTCACAGCCGGGGCCGGAGCGGGGCGGCTGGTCTATCACCGCAGGCTGGTGTTCGGCCGCGGTGGCCGTCTGGTTTTTCCGGTAGCTTCATACCTGCCGCTCAAACAGGTATTCGATGCCATCCACGAGCGGGACCAGCGCACGTTGACCCTGCGGCAGAGCGCTTCCCCCGCCGCTCACAGCGTCAATCCCCCATCCACCGTCAGCGCTTGGCCGGTGATGTAGTTGTCCGGTTCGAGGAAGAAGCGCACCGCGCGTGCGACATCGCCCGCGGCCCCATAACGCGTCGCGAAACCTTCCCGCAGGTACCGCTCGTACTTGCCGGCCGCGATGCTCGCCTCGGCCATTCCGGCAGCCGTGACTCCCGGAGAAACCACATTGACACGGATGTTCGCGCCACGGCATTCCTTGGCCAGAACGCGCGCCGCGGCCACCAGCGCGGCCTTCCCGCCGGCATAGGCGGTCGAGCCCGGAAACACGGCCGAGGCCTGCATGGTCCCCAACAGGACGACTGGCGCCCGCCGTCCCTCGCGCCTGCATGCGGGCCGCGGCCTCCCGCGCCAGCAGGACCGGCCCCGCGTAATTCACCTCGTAAGAGCGCCGCATCTGCTCTTCGAGCTGCTCGGGAACGGTGACACGCGCCGGGTCTCCGCTGAATACCACCAGGCCGTAGAGCTCCGGCGCCGCATCGAGCAGCCGCGCGCGGTCCTCTACCCGGCCGAGATCCGCCTGCACCACCCTCGCGATGCCGGCCAGCTTCGCGGCCCGTGCGGCGTTGGCGCGGTAGCTCACGATCAGCTCCGCTCCCTCGGCGGCCAGCAGTTCCGCGCTGGCGGCGCCCAGACCGCCGGACCCGCCCGCCAGCACGATCTGCTTCCCGCCGAGCGGCTCAGACACGCGCGGGTTCCTCGGCCGCCAGGTACCCCAGCGCCGCCACCGCTAGGAACATGGTGAGCACCTCGCTATCCCCCAGGTTCAGCTCGAAGAAACCCGAAATCATAATGGCGATGACGGTAGCGATCGCGCCGTGCAGCAGAAAGCGCCGATCGTCGCGGCCCGGACCGAGCCGCCGCAGCGCGCGCCCGTAATCCCTCAGCATCATGAGCAACGCCGCAACCAGCGCCAGCGCGGTCGGAATGCCCCGCTCGGCGGCGTAGTGCAGGTAGATGCTGTGCAGGTGCCCGTACCAGCCCGAAGGCAGCGGCTGCGGCACGTCCGCGGGCAGCCACTCCATGAAGTGCTTGTGGACCAGTTCGGGACCGAGGCCCAGCAGCGGGTGCGCCTCGATCATCCGCAATCCGGTGCGCCAGACGATGACGCGGAACTCGTTCGAGTCCATCTGCCCATGGGGCTCGAAAGCGGATTCGAAGCGGGCCCGCACCGAGCCGGGATTGATCCACAGCACCAGCAGGACCACCACCGGCACCGCGGCTAGCAACCGGCGTTTCCAGAACCAGATCAGGTAGAGACAGGCGCAGCCCGTGGCCAGCCAGATGCCGCGCGTGTAGTCGAGCAGGATCGCCGCCACCAGTAAGGCGGCCGCGGCGAGGCCGAGCCACAGCGTCCAGCGGCGCGCTCGCGGCGAGAACATCAAAAACGCGCCCAGCATCACGAGCGCAATCATCTGCTCGCCCCCGAAGGTCTGCCAGTGGCTCATGAATCCAGTGATGCGCTCGCCCACGTAATACTCGTAGAGCGTCTGGCCCGCGGCGTGGGCCTCCTGCACCTTGCGCAGAAACTGGATCAGCCCCAGCACCGCACCCGCCGACGCCACGGCCGCCCACGCCAGTACCAGAACACGCGCCTGACTTACTTTCCGGATCGCGCTGTACACAACCGCCAGCATCAGGTAGACGTAGATCTTCTTGACCTGCGGCAAGCCCGCCGCGGGATCGCCCGAAAATGCGAGCGAGATCAGGGTCCCCGCCAGGAACAGTGCCAGAGGCACCCAGACCGGCGGCAGCCGCCATCGCGTGCGCGTGGCGAGCAGGGCCGCGATCGCCGCGCCCAGAAGGATCTGCGAGGGTGCGATGCCGATCAGCACTGCGATGGTCGAGCCCCCGGCGAAAATCAGCGGAGCCTGTTCGAGCAGGCGACGATAACGGGAATCGGCGGCAGGCATCGGTGCGATCCACCATGATAGCGGCTGCTACAATCTCTGTGGAAGCTAGTCTTGGCCGGTGCCGGGCCCGGACTTCAAATCCGGCGTGCGGCGCTTCACCGCGTCGCAGGTGGGTTCGACCCCCACTAGCTTCCGCCAAAAATATCCTTTAAATTCAATCGCTTGCAGTGAATTCAGCCGCGCGTACAGAAAATGTACAGACCGGGAACGGTTCTCATTTCAGTTTTGCGATCCAGCTATCGATGGTTTTTAGCTTCGTGTGGAGTCGTTCGCTAATTTCGCGTTTCGGGATGCCTTCGGAATGCATTCGGAGGAACGCAGCCCGCTTGTCGCAGCGGCGCCGTTCGGCTCTTTGTCGAGCAATCTTGTCTTTGTCGCACTCATCGCAGTAGTTGGCCTGTCCAGGCCGGGGCGGCCGCTTGGTGCGCGCGTATACGCTTCCGCAGCCAGAGCAGGTATGAAGCCTCTCGCCACCAGCAAGGGTGAGAGCCAACTGCATCGCAACGGCGCCGAGCACGCACCGCTTGTAATCAACTGAGAGTTGCCATTTGCCGGTTGTTTCGGGCATGAGCGCGAAGCCTACGTCCGTTACTTTCAGCCAAAAGATCATTTCAGCCCACAAGAACGACCGCTCCGTCCGCATGCGGTTCAGACGGCGTTCGGAACAAGCCTTGATGTGTCCCGGGCCGCCCTGCTGGGTGAAGTAGTAGGCAACCGAGAAGCCCCATTGTTCCAGGTGCTCTTGAAGACCCCGTATATCGACAGGTGACAGAGCATTCCAGTCCTCATCGTCGCCGGGGTTACCTTTTGCAAGTCTGCCGGCGATGTTGAGCACCGCGAGTGCCCTTCGGGAGAAATGTCGCCAGCGCTCGATGGGTTCGGAGTTCAAAGAGCCCATTACGCAAGTTAATCTCCGTGACGGCCAGCCGCGCTCGTCGAGGCCCAGAACGCCCCATCTCTTTGCGAACTTCAATATCTGTTTCGGGGGCTGGTCCCAAGCCGCACGAACTCACCAAGGAGGCCACGGGTCGGAGTCACGTGCCGACCCTTTCGATCAGCCCCCCACAGTAGCGATTCTCGATCTGGTGCGAGTTCAATGCGCCCCGGGACGACTAACGCATTCGCGCGGACGTCGAAACCGAGTTGACCGGCGAGATCCGTAAAGCCTGCAAGTTGCCATCCCGCGGTTTCCATAATGAAACCATATTGTATCTCTTCCCGCTACGGCTCACAAGGCGTATAAACGAACTGTTGGCCGCGTTTAGGATCGTCGGAGATTGATAGCCATGCGAAACAGATCACCCGTGAGTATTGACGAGCTTCCACTTTTCCTGGGCAGATCGGAGATTTCCGAGGTGCTCGGAATTTCACCAGCGGCGGCCAGCCGCTTGATCGCGCGTAACGTCCTACCCGTCGTTCGCGTAGGGGCGCGGTCTGCCCGGGTTCCGCGAGCGGAGTTTCTGCGCTGGATCGAGACTAACACGGCCCGCACGGCATGAACGGTGCACGGCAGTCTTTGACACGTCTCCCGAGCGAAGTCGGGACCCAGACGGACGCGGGAGAACCGTATCGCGTCTGCGTCCGCTACCCGAACGGTGACCGTGCTTATTACGCCACAGCTGAACAGCACCGCGAGCTTCGCGCGGCTGGTGTGGTGAATGAAGTTCGGAGCCCGGCCGGCCTGCTCCGTTACCTCCAGTTGCACCGCGACCACCGCCTACTGCGGCCCGATCCGATGCTGGCGCACGTGATCACCACCGTTGGCAACGATGGCCTCACCTGGGCACCGCGGCCCGACCAGGCGCACGGCGGGCGCATGGGTGGGACAGCTAGCCTTCAGTTCGGTCGAAATCGCCGGCGACATAACCCCATCAGCATGAAGCGCGCGCCTGCGGCCCCAAATGGAGCCAGCAGGAGCGGTGTGCCTGGACCGGCTGGCGCGGGTCTGGGTGAGTTGGAGCCTGTGTATACCGCGCAACAGGTGGGCGAGTACCTGCACATCGACACCAGCACCGCACGGAGGATCTTTCTGGACTATCCAGGCACCATCAAGCTCGGGCGGGCGGAAGCGCGAGACGGGAAGCGGCAGCACTGCCCGATTCGTGTACCGTTGTCCGCGCTGAAGCGATTCCTTTCGGGAGCGCGCCAGATGACCAGCACCACACCGGCAGACGCGGCCTGCGATTGGATCAGCCGGGGTTTCTTTCCGATTCTGTACCGTTCCGCCAAAAGGGTCCGGACTCGACGCCTGGCAGAAGTTGCGCATCACCGAGCCCTATGTGCCGCGGTACTTCAACGGGGCGCCGCAGAACATTGGTGTCTTGCTAGGCGAGCCTTTCGGCGCGTCCGACCTCGATCTCGACTGCCCGGAAGCGATCACTGCGGCGGCGATCCTGGCGCCCGAGACGGGTCTGATATTCGGGCGCAAGTCCCGGCCTGGCAGCCATCGTTTTTACCGATGCGACCCGCCGATAAGGTCGCGGAAATTCACCGACCCAACCGACAAGGAATGCCTAGTCGAGCTGCGCTGCCTCACGAAAGAGGGCGAGCCCGGCTTGCAAACCGTCGTACCGCCCTCCACGCACAAGGAGACGGGCGAGGCCATCCGCTTCGAGCCCGGCTTCGACCGCGAGCCGGCCAACGTTGATGCCGACGTGCTCCGCTGGCAGTGGCGCGGATCGCGGCTGCCGCACTCTTGGCGCGGCATTGGCCGAAGGCGGGCCACGGGCGCCACGACTGCGAGTTCGCGCTCGCGGGATGTCTGGCGCGCGCAGGGTGGCCGCGCGAGGATGCCGAGCCGTTTCGTCCTGACCACGTATCGGGCGGTACCGGACCATGACCGGAGTGCGCTCGGGCGGGTACGTACAGCCGTACAGGACAGCTTCGACAAGCACGGGCAAAAGGACGAGATAACCGGCTTCACCACGCTGGCGCAGGCGGTGGGCGAGGTGGTGGCGAAATGTGCGGTGAAGTGGCTCGGCATCGGACCGGAGCGACCCGCGGAGGCGCCAGCGGCCACGCCAAATTCGAACGGCGTCTCGCGGCCGGATGCGGCCCGCGCCGAAGCGCCCGACCTCACTCACTACCCATACACGGACGCCGGGAATGCGGAGCGGCTCTATGCGACCTACGGAACACTCTTCCGCTACTCACATCCCCAAAGAACGTTCTTTGTCTGGGATGGAACTCGATGGGCTGAGGACGGCCGCGGCGTGATGCGCCATCTTGGGCGAGAGACAGCCAGGGCCTTCTATATCCAGGGCTGGGACGTAGAGGCAAAGCTGAAAGACGCCGCCATTAAACACGCCCGGAAGTCGGAGGATTCGAAGGCGATCACCAACATGCTGAGAGAGGCGGCCTCGATACCTGGAGTCGCAATTCTTCCCGGCGAGCTCGACCATGGGGCGTTCCTGCTCAACGTGCACAACGGCACACTCGACCTCCGCAGTGGCGAGCTACGTCCGCATCGTCAGCGCGACCTGCTGACGAAGATTGCCCCCGTGGATTATGACGCGGCGGCGAAGTGTCCCCGGTGGCTCAAATTCCTTAGCGAGGTGTTCGAACCACATCCCGATATCCCTGGATTCCTTCAGCGGGCAGTGGGGTATTCACTGACGGCCGATACCCGCGAGGAATGCTTCTTCCTGCTGTGGGGAGACAAGGGACGTAATGGCAAAGGAACCTTTTTGAAGACCACCAGCGCCGCCTTGGGCGACTACGCGGGCACAGCTGATTTCAGCGCGTTCCTTGTGCGGCGCAACAATGACGGCCCGCGCGATGACGTCGCCAACATGCGCGGCAGGCGTATGATCCGCGCCGAAGAATCAAGCGCCGGGGCGCGGCTCTCCGAGGGCCTGGTGAAGACACTCACTGGTGGCGATCGTGTCCGCGCCCGGAGGCTTCACGAAAACAGCTATGAGTTCGATCCGACG
>CAVXQQ010000025.1:0-170005 GCA_963763835.1 Bryobacterales bacterium | reverse complement strand
TCTTGCGGCGTTCGATGTGGTAGTCCTGCTGTTCCAGCGCTTCGGCGATGTCCTTGGAGGTGACGGAGCCGAACAACTGCTCCTGCTCGCCGGCCTTCTGGGCGATGGTCACGGATACGCCGGCCATCATGTTGGCCAGATCCTGCGCGTCGGCCTTTTCCTTGGCCTCGCGGCGCAAGTGCGCCTGGCGCTCCTGCTCGACGATCTTCTTGTTGGCGGCGGTGGCCGCCACGGCCAGCTTTCTGCGGCAGCAGAAAATTGCGCGCGTAGCCGCCGGCGACCTTCACCACCTGGCCGCGGGCGCCCAACTTCTCGATATCTTCCCTGAGAATGACTTCCATCTCGCTCCTCCTTCGCGTCCCCGGCCTACTTCGGGCTGAACGGCAACAGCGCGATGTTGCGCGCCTGCTTGATGGCTTCGGCCAGCCGCTTCTGGTGCGGCGCGCATACGCCGGAGATGCCGGCGCGGGATATCTTGCCGCGCTCGGTAAGGAATGAGCCAGCATGCGCACGTCCTTGTAGTTGATGTCGTCGACCTTCTCGACGCAGAACCGGCACACCTTCTTGCGCCGGAAATACTGCTTCCTGGGGCACGGCCTTATCGCCTCCGGTGGGCCGCTGCGACCGGAACCGGACATCGGCCTCTTCCGCCTCGTTTTCGGCCATGGCTTATGCCTCCTCTTCTGGGTTCCGCCGCAGCCGGTTCTCCGGGCGGGGCGGGGCAGCGGGGCGGCCGGGGCCGGGCCGCGGCAGGACGGGCGGGACTGGCCGCCACCGGCGCCGGCCGCCGCCGGCCCGCTTCTCGCGTTCTTCTTGCGCTTCTCGATCTTCTTCAACCGCTCGTCGATCCGCACGGTGATGGACTTCAGCACCAGGTCGCTCACGCGCATAGCGCCGCTCCATTTCCTTAACGGCGTCGGGGTCGGAGGTCACCTGCAGCAGCACGTAATAGCCTTCGTCGCGCTTGGCGACGCGGTAGGCGAGCTTGCGGACGCCCCACTTTTCGGTCTTGTCGATGGCTCCGCCGGCCGACGTGACGATTGCTTCATCTGCTCGATGAACGGGTCGATCTCTTCGTCGGTGGCGTCCGGCCTCACGATAAACAGCTCTTCGTAGATTCTCATTCTTCCTCGTTTTCACCTTGGGCGCGACGATTGAATCTCGTCATGGCCTTTTCGGCGCCTTCGGAGACTATGGAGACGACCGCCTGGGCCGCGAAGCCCAGAAAGTCGTCCAATTCCTTTACTTGCCCTCGCCGCAGTGGCTTGAGCAGATACTCGGCTTCGGCCCGGGCCCGCCGGGGTTGATGCCCAGCCGTACCCGGATAAATTCGTCCGTCCCGATCGCGGCGATCACCGACTCCATGCCGTGATGGCCGCCCGCCGAGCCCGCTGCCGTATGCGTAACGACCCCCAGGGCAGATTGTGATCGTCGTAGACCACAATCAGGTTGCCCGGCCCCAATTCGTTCTTCTCGAGCAGCGGCGCCACCGACGTGGCCGCTCAGATTCATGTACGTCTGCGGCTTCGCGAGCAGGACCGCCTGGCCTTCCAACAACGCCTGGCCGACCAGCGCCCCGGAATCCTTCCGTTTCACCTTCACCCTGTACTGCCGGCCACAAGGTCGATGGCCATGAAGCCGAGGTTGTGAGGCGAAAGCGCGTACTCCGGATCCGGATTGCCCAGGCCGGCTATCAGCCACGATACCATTCTTCGTCAGAGGGACGGACTCGCCAGCACTGTCGCCGAGGGATCTACTTCTTCTTCCCCTTGGCCTCGGGCTCCTTCTTGCCGCCCTTGGCATCGGGCGCCGCGCCTTCCTCTTCCTTCTTGCCCTTCTTGATGACTTCGGGCTCGGCAGCAGTGGCGCCAGCCTCGGTGTTGCCGCCGCTTCCGGAGCGGCCTCGGCCGGCTTCTCTTCCTCGACGATGCGCATCGCCACGACGTGCGCGATCACGTTCTCGGGCGCGCTCACCAGCTTCACCGTGGGGGGCATGGCGATATCGCCCGCGCGGATGCTCTGGCCCATCATCAATTCGGTCACGTCCACCGTGAAGTGCCCGGGGATGTCGTCCGGCAAGCACTCGATCTCGATTTCGCGCGTGACCAGTTCGAGCAGGCCGTCCTGCTGTTTCACGCCCTTGGCTTCGCCCTGCGTCAGCACGGGCACCGAGGCCCGGAGGCGCTTGGTCAGGTCGATGCGCTTCAGATCCACGTGCAGCAGGGTGTCTTTGACCGGATCGTACTGCCAGTCCACGACCATCGCGGGCGTGGTGTCGCCGCCCTGAAAGTTCACATCGAAGATGGTGTTGTGGCCGGTCTTGCTGTGCATGATCCGCTCGACTTCCTTGGGACTGACGGCCACGGCAATCGGCTCTTTGAAGGCGCCATAGACAATCGCGGGGATCAGGCCGCGCATACGCAGCCGGCGCGATTCGTTCTTGCCGCGCAAGCTGCGCGGTTCCGCAGCGATCGATTTCTCTCTTGCCATTCCTTACTCCCTTTCTCCCGGTTCGCAAGTCCGCCATGAGGACGTGGGTTGCGTCGGCCGGGCAAAAAAAACAAAAAAGTTTAGCCACGGATGAACACGTATGAACACGAATAAGACAAAAACCAAAATCCGACTCCTGTCTTATCCGTGTTCATCCGTGTTCATCCGTGGCCCAATAGTTTTTACACAAACAGCCTGCTGACGCTCGTCTCCTCGTGAATCGACTGAATGGCCCTCGCCAGCAGCGAGGCCACCGACAGTGTCCGGATCTTCGGGCACTGGCGGGCTTCCTCCGACAGGGGGATCGAGTTGGTCAGCACTACTTCTTGAATACTCGAACTCGTGATTCGCTCTACGGCCGGGGGCGACAAGCACAGCGTGAGTCGCGCAGGCGGTGACGCTTTTCGCGCCCGCCTTCAACAGCGCCGCGGCGCCGTTGATCAGCGTGCCCGCCGTGTCGATCAGATCGTCGACGATCATGCACTCGCAGCCCTCGACGTCGCCGATGATGTGCACCACTTCGGCCACGTTCACGTCGTCGCGGCGTTTGTCGAGGATGGCCAGGGGCACGTTCATGCGCTTGGCGAAGGCTCGCGCGCGTTCCACGCCGCCCGCATCCGGCGAGACGACGATGGTGTTCGAGGTCTGGCGCGCGCGCATGTGCTCGATCATCACCGGCATCGCGAACAGGTGGTCCACCGGAACGTCGAAGAAGCCCTGAATCTGGGCCGCGTGCAGGTCCAACGCCAGGATTCGGTCCGCGCCGGCCCGCTCCAGCAGCTTAGCCACCAGCTTGGCCGAAATCGGCACGCGCGGCTTGTCCTTGCGATCCTGACGGGCGTAGCCGTAGTAGGGCAGCACCGCCGTGATGCGGTCGGCCGACGCGCGCCGGAGCGCGTCCATCATCAGGAGCAGCTCCATCAGGTTGCGGTCCACCTCCTTGCAGGTGGGCTGGACCACAAACACGTCGGCGCCGCGAACGTTCTCCTGGATCTGCAGGTAGATCTCGCCATCGGCGAAATTCTTCACCGAGGCGGCGCTGAGCGGCAGCGCCAGAAACTCGCAAATCTCGCGCGCCAACGGAGCGTTGGCGTTGCCCGTGAAAATCTTCACTCGCTCAGGATCCATCATGCGTACCGGCTTTGCGGCGGCCATACTTTATCCGCGAGATGCGCTCCCAGTTCGCGCCACCAGCGGGCGCGATAGGCGGCTCGGGTTACGAACCGGATCGGAAGCGCTTGCTCCTTTCCCAAAAGTTCACGCGCGCGGCGGGCCTGCCCGCGGTCGCGAAAGACGCCGAACAGCGCAGAACCACTCCCACTGAGCATAGCAGGGGTCGCACCGAGCCTCTCCAGGTGCCGTTTGAGAGCCTTCAGACGAGGATACCTCTTGAAAACCACGGCCTCGAAGTCATTGCACCCCAGGCTTTCAGAGGAAGACCGCCCTTGGTCCCAAACGCAAGACTGGAAAACACTTATGATACTTTGCGCGGCCTCCGAAGTCAACTCGGGCAGGGCCAGGTCCCGATATGCCTCCGCGGTCGAGACGTGGATTCCCGGCGTGACCAGCAGTCCGAAAACAGCCGGCCGGTCGGGCAGCGGGTAAAGTTCCGTGCCGCGTCCCAGGCCCACCGCGGTCCCGCCCAGCAGGAAGAACGGCACGTCGCTGCCGAGTGCCGCCGCCAGTTCCATCCGCTTCGCCGGAGCCAGTGCCTTTCCCGCCAGCACCGGCAGCGCCAGCAGCACCGCCGCGGCGTCGCTCGATCCACCGCCGAGGCCGGCTCCCATGGGAATCCGTTTTGTGAGGCGCAACTCCACCCGGCCCGCCGTCCGCATCGCCTCGAGCGCCAGCGCCGCCGCCCGCTCCATGATGTTGCCGCCGGGGATCTCGACGTCTGAGGTTACGGAGATGGCGGTCCGCCGAGCGGGTGTGAACGCGATGTCGATGGTGTCGGCGAGGGAGACGGTCTGGAAAACCGTGCGCAGCTCGTGGAAGCCGTCGCTCCGCCGGCCGAGCACGCGCAGTTCGAGGTTCACCTTGGCCAGGGCTTCGACGCGCGCGCTTCGCGCCGTCATGTTCACTTCTCGTAGGCCAGCAGCGAGAACACGTCGTAGCCCTCGAGCTTCGCGCGGCCGCTGAGGAACAGCAACTCGATCACGAAAGCCACGCCGGCCACGCGTCCGCCCAGGCTCTCGACCAACTGGGTAGTGGCGCGCGCGGTCCCCCCGGTGGCCAGCAGGTCGTCCACGATCAGCACGGTCTGGCCCGCGTGGACGGCGTCGCGGTGGATCTCCAGGCTGTCGGTACCGTACTCGAGATCGTAGCGGACGCTGGCTGTGGCGGCCGGCAGCTTTTTGGGCTTGCGGACCGGGATGAAACCGGTTCCGAGAGCGTAGGCCAGGGCCGGGCCGAAGATGAAGCCCCGCGCCTCGATGCCCAGGACCACGTCGATCGGTACGCGCTCGTAGTGCTCCTTGAGGCCGTCGATCACGGCCCGGAAGCCATCCTTGTCCTTGAGCAGCGTCGTGATGTCGTAAAAGAGGATACCCGGCTTGGGGAAGTCCGGCACCTCGCGAATCAGTTTCTTTAGATCGGGAACAGTCAGAATTTCACTCATGAAAAGTACTCGATTCGGAATCCGCTCAAATCCTGGACCGGCGCTTCCATCTCCTGGACGCCGCGCACGTCGGCCCCCCGCGGGCCTCTCCACAGATAGCCGGCCAGCGCGGAGAGTTGATCGGAGGTGCCCACGGCGTACACCTCCACGCTCCCGTCGTCGAGATTGCGCGCGTAGCCGGCGACGCCCACTTCTTCCGCCACGCCCTCGGCAAAGTACCGGAAGCCCACGCCCTGCACCCGGCCCTGGACCACATACCGCTTTGCCATCATGGGCCCGGGCTTCTTCGGTGGAGGCATAGAGTCCTATCGTAACGCGCCGGGACAAGCTGAAGCTTGTCCTACTTCTCAGGGCGCCTCGAACCCGGCCGGGACAAGCTGAAGCTTGTCCTACTTCGCAGGCTGTTCCTTGGTCTTGTCGTCGGGCAAGGCGTCCGGCGTGTCGAAGGTGATGGTGGCTTCGGCGCCGAACTTGCGGTAGAGCCGGAACTCGACCTCGTTCTTGGAGAGGTAGCGCCCTTCGCGCAACTGCACCACTGCCCGGAGCGGAAGGAGATACTCACGGCCGCTGATGGAGGTCAGATCGTAGTCCAGCGTGTCCTTAGCCTGTTGGATGGGGAAGGTGGGAGGAAGCTCCGCCACCAGCGTGATGCGTACCACCGCCAGCAGATCGCGGTCCACGAAAATCAGGCCGTGGTAACCGGGCACGGTTTCTTCGCTCCCGTGCTCGCCCTTATAGCCCACGCTCCACTTCGACCGGGGCTGCTCGACCTGGTAGGAATAGACGTGCGCGCGGCGGCCGCGCAGCGTCGCCCAGCGCTCCCAGCGGAATGTGGCCTCGGTCTCGCGATCGAAGATCTCTTTCATCATGCTGCCGAACTCACCGGCCGAGGTCGCGCCGCCCACCGATTCAAAGGACGCGTTGGTAACCGAATGGTTGTTCACCATCACCAGCTTGTAGTCCTCTTTGTGGTTGACGTAGCTCACGCGGGAGGTCAAGGTGTCGGTCGGCGCCGAATTCCATGCCGTGCGGGTCGACGTAGCGGCGGGTGACCTGGGTGCACAGGAAATCCGGCAGCGACTTGGTGTAGTTCATCGCATACTCGCGGGCCTGCTCGATGACCTTGTTCCGCTCTTCCTGACTGGGCGGCGGGATGGGCGGCGGAGGAGGCGGCGTGGGCGTGGGTCGGGGCGGCGCGGAGAGGGTCTGCGAGGCCTCCCGGAGGGCCTTCAGCGCCTCCACGGTTCTGGGGCCGGCACCTTCTCCCTGCAAGGTTTCGATGGTGACGTCATCGAGCCGCTGCGTCAGAGTGACCGTGCCGAGATAGGACGCCACCTGCCGGTCCTGCTGCTTCAGTTGAATCGCGGAACGGATGAAACTGACCAACTGCTCGACCGTCAGCTTCGTCGTCGCGGACCAGCACAGAGACGCTCCGAGCAGCAGGAGCGCCACTCTCAATCGCATACGACTTCATTGTCGCATGAGGGGTGCGCCCCGCTCGCCGGAGGCCGGCACCAAACCGCGCGCGTCAGCAAGCGGACCGGGCGCAACTGCGCGAAAGGTCCGCTCCCTGGCGGTCGCGGTTCGGTAGGTTGACGGCGGGGTCCGCTCCCTGACGGTCGCGGTTCGGTGCTGAGCACCGCGTGCGGCCGGAGTCGGGGCGTGCTACAACAGATAGATTGCCCCCTCAGAGCGCCCGCGTTGTCCTGTTCGTCTTCGGTACCCGGCCGGAAGCAATTAAGCTGTGTCCTGTGGTCCGCCATCTTCGCAGCCGTCCCGAGTACTCGGTGAAGGTGTGCGTCTCGGCCCAGCACCGCGCGCTGCTCGACCAGGTGCTGGCGGCCTTCGAGGTCGTGCCGGATTACGATCTCGACATCATGCAGCCGAACCAGACGCTCTCGCAATCCACCTCGCGGATCCTGGCCGCTCTGGAACCGGTCTTCGAGTCCGCGCGTCCTAATATTGTTCTGGTTCAGGGGGATACGACCACGACGCTGTGCGGTGCACTGGCCGGCTTCTATCACCGCGTTCCGGTTGGCCACGTCGAGGCCGGGCTGCGGACCTGGGACCTGTCGCAGCCGTTTCCCGAGGAAATGAACCGGGTGCTGGCGACGCGAGTTACGTCGCTGCACTTCGCTGCGACCGATTGGGCGGCGTCGAATCTATATGCCGAGGGTGTGCCGCGCGAGCGCGTGGCGGTGACGGGCAACACCGGGATCGACGCGGTCCTGTACGTTAGGGATAAGCTGATAGACGGGTCGCTGCACGGGCCCGAGTGGCCGCAACTGGATCCTTCGAAGAAATTAATCGTCGTCACCGCGCACCGCCGGGAGAGTTTCGGAGAGGGTTTTGTGCGGATCTGTTCGGCACTGGCGCGCCTGGCGGAGCGGCCGGATGTCCAGATCGTGTATCCGGTGCACCCGAACCCCAACGTTCGGGAGCCGGTGGAGAAATACCTGTCCGGCCGTAAGAACATCGTCCTGGTGGAACCGCTGGAATACGTGCCCTTTGTCGATCTCATGCGGCGCGCATACTTGCTGATCACGGATTCGGGAGGGGTTCAGGAAGAAGGACCCTCACTGGGCAAACCGATCCTGGTCTTGCGCGAGAAAACCGAGCGGCCTGAAGCAGTTGAAGCGGGAACGGTGAAGCTGGTCGGCACCGACGAGCGCTGCATTCTCGCCGAGGCGGGCCGCTTGCTTGAGGATGGGGAAGAATACGAGCGCATGGCACGCGTTCACAACCCTTATGGAGATGGGCGTGCAAGCTCTCGAATTGGCGACCTAATCCTCTCATTCTTAACGGAATATTCTGGGTAGTTTCGGGCTGGGATGGCCCGGACTTTCGCCTCTGGAAGGGGCCGGTGGTTGCATGGCTGCGGATATAATGGGGCCAGAAGGGGAAGCTGCCGAGATGAAAACTCCGGGGAGTGCTGGGAAGGCCAAGAAACCTGCCGTCGAGTCGCCGAATGACCTGGTGACCTTGCTCTCGCAGAAAGTCATAGGACAGCCTGCGGCGATGAAGTACATAGTGCCCTACGTCGAGATGTACCAGGCGGGACTCTCGCCCGAGGGCAGGCCAGCGGGCGTGTTCCTGCTGCTGGGGCCAACCGGCACCGGCAAGACCAAGACCGTGGAAGCGCTGGCCGACGTGCTGCACGGAAGCGAGAAGAACGTCCTCAAGATCGACTGCGGCGAGTACCAGATGGAGCACGAGGTCGCCAAGCTCATCGGCGCACCCCCGGGCTACCTGGGCCACCGCGAGACGCAGCCCATGCTGACGCAGCAGAAGCTGAACGCGGTCACCAGCGACAAGTGCACGCTAGCCATCATTCTGTTCGACGAGATCGAGAAGGCCGCGCCTTCCATGGTGCGCCTGCTGCTGGGCATCCTGGACCGCGCCAACCTGCGGCTGGGCGACAACACCTCGGTCAACTTCGAGAACAGCCTCATCTTCCTGACCAGCAATCTGGGTGCGCGGGAGATGATGAAGGAACTGCACCCCGAGTTCGGCTTCCAGGCGGGCGTGGCGCGCACCGATCGGGCGGATATGTTCAGCAAGCTCGAGAGCATCGCGCTGGGCTCCGTACGCAAGAAGTTCTCGCCGGAATTCGTCAACCGCATCGACGCCGTGATCACCTACCAGCCGCTCGACCACGAGTCGCTGGCGGCCATCCTCGACCAGCAGATCGCGGAACTGCAGCGGCACGTCAACACGCGCCTGGGCGACCGCTACTTCAACATCGAGGTGCCGTTCGAGAGCCGCCAGTTCCTGCTGCGCATGGGGACCAGCCCCGAGTACGGCGCGCGCGAGCTGAAACGCACCATACACCGGCATCTGACCCAGCCGCTGGCGACCAAGGTGGCTTCGGGGCAGATCGAGCCCGGCGCGCGGGTTCGCGTCGAGCTGGCCGAGGACAAGGAGAGCCTGAACATACGCACGCTGGACCAGGGCGCGGTGCGCGCGCCGCAGCACCCGACCGTGCTGCTGGTGGACGACAACCGCGACCTGCTGCGGTTCCTCGAACGCCTCATGGCGCAGGCCGGCTGGCGCCTGCTCACGGCGGAATCCGCGCAGGAGGCGCACGAGGTTCTCGCGCGGCAGACTCCCAATGCCGCCCTGCTGGATTACCTCCTGCCGGACGGCAACGGCGTCGAACTCGGCGTCCTGCTGCAAAGGAAACTGCCCGGCGTCCAGGTGATCATGATGACCGGAGCGCAGCTCACGCCGGAAGAGGAAGCGATCTGCCAGGAATACGACTTCCCGATCCTACGGAAGCCCTTCCTGGCGAACGACGTGCTGAACCTGATCCGGGCGCGGCTGTTCCGGTCCTCGGCAGCTTCGGTGTAGGGTTCACTGCCCCGTGGCCGAGGCTTCCCAGGTCTCGCTGACGCTGCGGTGATTGGGGAGAAAAACCTCCAGCCGGAATTGGACGCGATCGCCGATCCGGTGATAGGCCACGGCTCCATTCCGCAGTTGCTCGCGTGTGAGATCGAGCGTGCGGCTTTGGCCCGCATCCGAGATGGTCAGGCTTCCGCGCTGGGCCAGGACGATTGGCTTCGCCTGGCGGTCCCAAGTGAGGCGAATGTTGTCTCCGTACTGCAAGACCAGCAGCGAGATCGCATAGGGATCGCGGGGCGGCGGTGCGGCTCGCGGAAGCACTTTGTCGATTTGCCGCCCGGCTGCGAACCCGGCCAGGTACCAGGCCACCAGCAGAAAGGCCGCCAGCGGCGCCTGCACCCACCACGACGCCCACAGCGGCCTCCGGGAAGCCGCGGGGGGCGCGGCCGTGGCGTCCGCCGTCTCGACCGCCGGTTCCGCCAGCGCGACGACCTCCCGCGCGGCGGCGAAGTCCTGGGTGCCGTGCCTGGAGATTGTGAACTGAATGGCGGCCGACTGGGGCTCGGTCCGCGCGTCGTCCCAGAAGAAGAACGCCGCCTTGCTGCGCCGCAGGAGGCGCGGCTTGATGAGCAACGCCAGGTCCGCGCCTTCGGGAAACAGATCGGCGAGCTGCAGGTCGTCGCTATCCAAGCTCAGGCCCCGGCGGGTGTGGGTGCGATAGAATCCGACCACGCGGATTTCCTGCTCAGCGCCCGCGCCGTATCGGGCGACAGCACGGCTCAGCACCTGCTTCTCGCCGTCCGACAGCGCGTACGACGGGCCGAACAAGTGTTCGCAGGCGATCTGAAGGCAAGCTTCGATCCGGATGGTGATCGTTTCCTCTACCGTGACCCTGCCGAGGAGTATGCCGCCCACCTCCGGCCGGCGTCGGGGCATCAGTCCTCGTCTTCCTTCGAGTAGTATCGCTCCCGAAGCGGCGCGGGAGAGATAAACCGTCATGGGCTTGCCGGAGACTTTCCAGTGCTGATAGAGAGCCTCCTCGGCGCCTGCGAGCGTCTGCATAGGTTGAGAGGACTATAGTACCCCAAGTCGGGAGAATCCGCCTCCCCCTGTCGCTACGTGGTGTCGCTTCGTGGCGCAGGCTTCAGCCTGCCGCGTCGGCTCTCCAGCCGACGCCTGGCGGGCCTCGGCACGAGTGCCGACGCGGCAGCCTGAGAGGCTGCGCCACGCTTCTACCGCGGGTCGCCCTTCGCGTCGAAACGAGCGCTCGCGGCGAGAGCCGCGCGCAGACGGCCGCGATTGGGGCCCGCCTTGTCCGCCGCGTCGAGCATCGAGCGCAGCGCGTCCGGGAGCGATGCATCCACGGGCAGCCGGAAGATCCACGGAATGTTCACCGCGGTCAGCGTTTTGTCGCCAGAGATCGCAATCAGCGGCACGAAGCTCTTGATGGCAAGCTGCTCGGCCAGGTGGCTCGTATTGCGGTCTGTCGAGATCATGCCGATCGTGCTGGGCTCGTAAATCAGCTTCACCAGTTCGGTGGAGCCCTGTCCCCACGGCGTGTTGGCGGCGATGGGCACAACCTCGTAACGGCCCTTGTACTGCTTCGAGCAGGCTCGCCAGTTGCAGGGCCGCTTTGTCCGCACCGGGCCCGAACAGGGCGATGCGCAAAGGACCGGAGGGCGCGTCCTCGAGCGCCGGGCCATTGTATTCGACGCCGCCCTCGCCCACGCGCGCGTACTCCTTCTTCATGGGATAGCGGCGATACTCGAGCTTCCCCCGCTTCACGGTGGCCAGATACATCGGCACGATGTTCTTGCAGTTGGGATCGAAAACCATGTCGCCGGTGACGCCCTTGAAATGATCGAGCCCGGTGAGAGCGTCGCGGATCTGGCCGCGGTTCAGCCCGCCCTTGCAGATGGCCTGAAGCAAAATGGTCATCGTGTCATAGCCGAGCGAAGCGAAGGCTTCCGGCTCCTTGCCGAACTTCTTTTCGAAGCGCTGTTTGAACGCGACCCAGGCCGGATCGTCCCTGGCCGGGTCGTACGGGTAGACGGCTTCGAACCCTTCCGCGGCGCCGCCGGCGGTTTCGACGAGGCCCGGCTCGATGGTGCGGAAGCTGCCGAAGGCCGGCTGTTTCATCCCCATCTCGCGCATCTGTTTGAGCGCGGTGCCGGCTTCCTGGGCGTCGCCCCAGATCACGATGCCGTCCACGCGCGACTCGTTGATGATGCGCAACTGGCGTTTGAAGTCCATGTCGCCCGGCATCCACTTCTGCTCGATCACAACCGGGTGGCCCAGCCGCCGCGAGACATCCTTGAACTTCAGGACACCGAAGCGGCCGTAGCGGGAATTGACGCGCAGAAGGGCGATGCGCTGCAGGCCCAGATCCGTGTAGATGCGGCGCGCCAGCGTGTAGCCTTGAACGCGGTCGTCCTGAATCGTGGTCAGGTACCAGGGGATGATGGTCTCGGGAATGGTGGGGTCGGTGGAGGCGCTGTTGACGATCGGCACCTCGGCCTTCAGCGTCACGCGCAGCGCGATGTGGGTGGAATCGGCGCCCACGGAGCCGAGCATGGCCCACACCTTCTCGTCGTACGCCATCTTGACGATTTCGTTCGACGACGCGCCCCACACCGCCTGGTCGTTGTGGATCATCAGCTTGAAGGGCTTGCCGCCGTAGCCGCCGGAGGCGTTGGCTTCCTCGATGGCAAGCTGCGCGCCGGCCAGCATCATCCTGCCCAGCGGCTCTTCGGGATGGTTTTCGACGGGACCCAGAAAGCCGATGCGGACCTCGTCGACGTCGGAAGGCTTAAGCGTGGGAACGTCGCGCGCCGCGCCGTTGTACTGGATCAGGTTGGTGTAGAACTCGTAGTATGGCTCGCCGGCCTTGTCGCCGAACTTAGCGTACGGCTCCATGTCCGCCGGCGTATCGGCGTAGGGCCTCAGTTCGCGGTTCTTAGGCGGACCCGGCGGGTGCGCGCCGCATGAGCATGGGCCGGCAAGCCCCTGCGCCCACATGAGCGCCGCAGGCGCCAGGGCCAACAACCACCCGGCTGGCTTCATGCGCTTACTCCCTTCGGAAAATCGCGATCGCTTCGATTTCCACCAGCAGCTCAGGCCGGCACAAGTGCGCCTGAATGCCCGTGGAGGCCGGAAGGGGGTCGAGTCCCTGCTCCGCGTAGAACGCGGTGCGCTCTTCGTTGAAGGCGTCGTAGTCGCGGTCGATGTCGCGCAGGTAGCAGGTGGTGCGCACGATGTCCTTCCAGGTGGCGCCTTCGCTCTCCAGCAGTTTGGTGATGTTGAAGTAGGTGCGCCGGCACTGGGCGCGGAAATCGCCGACGTGCACGGTGACGCCGTTCTCGTCGATGCTCGCCGTTCCGGAGATCAGCAACACGCAGATGTTGCCGAACTCGAGCCGCAGGCCGCGCGAAAAGGAGCTCGGCTTGGCATAGGCATACGCCTCATTGAGGCATTCGTAGTTAGTGATTGCTTTCTTCTCGATGTGTTGAGCCATGGTGGCTTCTTCCAGCATCTCATTGAGCGTCATAGATAAGTGCCTCCTCAACAAAAGGACCTTTAATTACGTTGCGCCGCTAAGTGCTGCCCCGGCGTCTTGATTCGGATCCCGTGGCTCAAGCCGTGAGCCGTGGCCACCCAGACATCGTCACCCTGAAAATCCATTCCCAGAATGTAGCTGTGCGACGGCGCGGAATCCACCGCCACCTGAGTGACGGTCCCCGCGGCGTCGCGCACCGTCATCTCGGGCTTATGCGTATCGAGCGCCGGGCGGTAAACGGCCCAATTCACGCCGTCGTAATAGGCCAGGCCTTTGTCGGTCGAAAACCAGGCGCGATCGTTGTCGACGGCCTTCACCTGGTTCAGGAAGTTACTCGGCAGGCCGCTGTCCTTGTCCAGAAAACCCTTCCAGTTGCGGCCGTCGTAGCGGCTGGCGCCGAAGTAAGTCGCGGCCCAGAACACGCCCTTCCCCGGGTAACTCACCGAGGTTGTGATCTCGTGGATCAGGCCCTGGTCCTTCAAAACCACCATCTCGGTTTCGCCGTCGGGATCGTTATAATCCTTCCAACGCGCGGTCTTGACGTCGTACTCGAGGACGCCGCCTCCCCACACCGCGTAATAGACTTTGTCCTCCGCCGCGGTCACCGCGTAGGTCCAGATTTCGTACATCGGGGTGTTGCGCTCGTTGAAGTGCTCCCACAAGTTGGTCTTGGTGTTGTAGCGTGCGCCGCCGGCTGCCGTCGCGACCCACACCCAATCGCCCTGGACCGTGACCCCGTAAACCACGTCGTTGGGCAGCCCGCTGTTCAGTTGGGTGAAGTTGTCGAAGCGGCCAGCCGAAAAGCGGCTTAAACCAGACATGGTGGCGGCCCAGACATCTCCGGTACGCTTGTCCACGGCGACAAAGAGCACCGCGCGATGAGCCAAACCGTCTTCGGGCTTGTAGACCTTCCACTTGCCGTCTTGGTAGAGCGCCAGGCCGCCCTCGGTGCCCGCCCAGACGCGGTTGCCGTCCACGCACACGTTGAAGACGTGGTCGTTGGGCAGGGGGCTGTTGGAGGTGGTGAAGTTCTCCCAACGGAAGCGAGGCATGTCGGGCGGAGCCGCGGCGGCGATCGACACCGCAAACAGAGCTGCCACGATAATCCTCATCGCTCGATTCCTCCTGCCGACCGTGGATCGCGCCGGGAGAACTGAGGTGGCCGATCCGAGACTAACCCTTACCGACGGATTATAACATTCGCCTCCTAAATCTATAAATAATCGGAAGATACTAGTAGGAAGCTGTTACACGCCCGGGAGAATGAAGAGTGCGCTATCCTGTTTGAGCTAGTCCGGCACCGAGCGGACCGCTCCCTGACGGTCGCGGTTCGGTGCTCAGGGGTAAAGACGAATGAGCGCCAGGACCCTGTCGTCGCCGACCAGCCGGCTGTTGATCGGCCTCGCGATCACGCTGGCCGCGGTGGCGGTCTTCTCGCTGTACGCCCTGCGGCAGATCGGGATGCTGAAGGACTTACAGGCCCGCACGGTGGAGCGCAACCGCAAGGATTCCCTCCAACTCCTGCGCATCCAGAACGACCTGCAGTCGCTGGGCCTGGCCATGCGGGACATGGTGGACGACAACGAGCGGTATCCCATGGAGGCCTGGCGCGGCCAGTTCCGCCGCACCCGCGTCGACCTGGACGACGCGCTACGCATCGAATCGGAGCTGGCCCCGGACACCAGGGGCCCGCGCCGGCACTACATTTCGAACGCGCTGGCCCAGTTCTGGACCTCGGTCGAGCAGCTCTTCGCCATGGCCGCCGGCGGCGACACAGCGCAGGCGCGCATGTTCATCCGCACCTCGCTCGAAGCCCAGCAAGCGGCGCTGACCAACGCCGTCGCTCGCGCGCTGGTTGAAAACAACGAGATGGAACAGCAGGCCGCGGCGCTGGTCCAGGCCATCTACGAGCGCGTGGAGCGGCAGATCTACTTGTTCCTGGCCGCGGTCCTGGTGGCCATCTCGCTGACCAGCCTGTATACCATACGCTCGAACCGGATGCTGTTCGACCGCCTGGCCGTCCTTTCCGGCCACCGCAGCGAGCTGGCGCGCAAGCTGATCACCGTGCAGGAGGAGGTCTTCCACTCGCTGTCCCGCGAGCTGCACGACGAGTTCGGCCAGATTCTCACCGCCATCGGCGCCATGCTCAGCCGGGCGGAGAAGAAGGGCGGCCTGCCGCCGGATTCGCCCTTCCGGACGGAGGTGGCGGAGGTCCGCGAGATTGCGCAAGCCACCATCGACAAGATCCGCAGCCTCTCCCAGGTGCTGCACCCGACCGTGCTCGACGATGGAGGCCTCGAGAAGACCATCGACTGGTACCTGCCGACATTCCAGAAGCAGACCGGCATCGCGGTGCGATACGAGAAGACCGGGACCAGTCCCGCCGTCTCCGACCGCGTGGCCATCAACGTCTACCGCGTGCTTCAAGAGGCGCTGAACAACATGGCCAAGCACTCCGGAGTCCAGACCGCCTGGGTGCGCGTGCGCTATGCGCCCGACCGGCTGGAGCTGGAGGTGGAAGACCACGGCGCCGGCATCGACGAGCGGAACGGCGCGACGCCCGGGCAGGGTACGGGATTGGTGGCGATGCGGGAGCGTGCCGAGCTGCTGCATGGGAGAATTGAGTTCGTGCGGCCGGGCGACAAGGGAACGCTGGTCCGTCTGGAGATTCCGCTTGGGGAGGATACCGCGGTATGAGCGCCAAGATCACGGTTCTGCTGGTGGACGACCACGCGCTGGTGCGCAAAGGATTCCGGCGCATGATCGAGGACGATCCGGAGATTTCCATCGTGGGCGAGGCCAGCGACGGCAAGCAGGGAGTCCAGCTCGCGCAGCAGCTCAAGCCGCAGGTGATCGTCATGGACATGGCCATGCCGGAGATGGATGGCGTCCAGGCAACGCGCGAGATTCTGCGCCACCTACCCAAAACCGCCATCCTCATCCTGAGCATGTATTCGCAGGAGAACTACGTACACAATGCGTTCGACGCCGGCGCGCTGGGCTACATCCTGAAAAACGCCATGGACATCGACCTGCCCGCGGCCATCAAGGACGCCGCGGCGGGCAAGCGCGTGCTCGATCCGGGTCTGCTTTCGGCCGAGCGCGCGCCCGACGACATGTTCGACAAGCTCACGCCGCGCGAGAAGCAGATCCTGCAGCTTATCGCGGAGGGGAACTCGAACAAGGAGATCGCGGGCATCCTCAGCCTCAGCGTCAACACGGTGGCGGTACACCGGGCCAACCTGATGGACGCGCTGGGCGTGCACCGCACGGCCGAGCTGGTGGTGTACGCCATCCGGAAGGGGCTGGTCACTGCCGTGAACCGCAGGCAGTTCCTGTCAGGCCTTCCGGCGTTGCTGGCCGCGGGCGCCTTGGCCGACAGCAAGAACGATCTGGGCTTTCGCTTCGAAGACGTAACTTCGCAGGCGGGAGTCCGCTTTGTCCACAACAGCGGAGCCTACGGCGCCAAGTTCCTGCCCGAGTGCATGGGCTCCGGGTGCGCGTTTTTCGACTACGACGGCGATGGCTGGCAGGACATCCTGTTGGTCCAGAGCATGGATTGGCCCGGGCATCGCAAACAACGCACCGCGATGAAGCTCTACCGCAACAACCGCAACGGCACGTTTACGGACGTGACGCGGCAGGCGGGGCTCGACATCGAGATGTACGGGATGGGCGTCGCCGTGGGCGACTACGATAACGACGGCTTTCCGGACCTCTACGTCAGCGCGGTGGGCCAGGGCCGCTTGTTCCACAACACGGGCAAGGGCACTTTCGTGGACGTGACGGACAAGGCCGGCTTGGGCGGGCGGCTGGCCTTCAGCAGCTCCGCGCTATGGTTCGACTACGACCGCGACGGCCTGCTCGATCTGTTCGTCTGCAATTACGTGAAGTGGTCGCCGCAGTTGGACGTCTTTTGTTCCGTGGACGGCAAGGTGAAGCAATACTGCACTCCGGAAGCGTATCGCGGCGAGACCTGCTGGCTGTTCCACAATCGCGGCAACGGCACCTTCGAGGACGTGACGGCGCAGTCCGGCATCTTCGACGGCAGCTCGAAATCGCTGGGCGTGGCCATGTTCGACTACGACAACGACGGCTGGCCGGACCTGTTCGTGGCCAACGACACCGAGCCCAACAAGCTGTATCACAACCTGCGCGACGGCAGGTTCGAAGACGCGGCGGTGCACGCCGGCGTGGCTTTCAGCGAAGACGGCAAAGCGCGCGGCGGGATGGGCGTGGACGCGGCGGATTACGACAACTCGGGCATTACCGGGTTGGTGGTCACCAACTTCGACAACGAGATGCTGGGGCTCTATACGCCCAACAAGCGCGGGCTGTTCGAGGACAAGGCGCCCGGCTCCGAGTTGGGCAGGCGCTCGCGGCGCAGCCTGGGCTTCGGGACTTTCTTCTTCGACGTGGACCTGGACGGACGGCTCGACCTGCTGGTGGTGAACGGCCACATCGACGACTTCAGCATGGTGCAGCCCGGCGTGCAGTACGCCATGGCGCCGCACCTGTTTCTCAACCGCGGTCCGAAAGGATTCGAGGACGTGGCCCGCCGGGCGGGAGCGGCTTTCGCCCAGCCGAAGGTCAGCCGCGGCGCCGCCTTCGCCGACTTCGATCGCGACGGCGACGTGGACGTTCTGATCACCACCAATCACGGCCCGGCCTATCTCTACCGCAACGACCAGTTTTCCGGGAACCGTTCGATCCGCTTCCGCCTGATTGGCACGAAATCGAACCGCGACGCGATCGGGGCGATGGTGCGCATCTATTACGGCGGCGAGATGAGCTCGCGCGTGGTCAAGAGCGGGTCGAGCTATCTTTCGCAATCCGAGCTGGCGCTGACCTTCGGCCTGGCGAAGCGCGACAGGGTGGATCGAGTGGTGATCGCCTGGCCCAGCAGCCGGGTCGAAGAATTCAAGAACCTGGCGGCCGGCCGGCTGTGGGAGTGCATCGAAGGCAAGGGCGTGCGGGACACGGGCCGCTTCTAGATTAAATTCGGGACAGTATACTCATTCACCGATTTCCGGATCGGCGAGCCCGGTGGTCTCAAACAGTGCTATCACGCTTGTTTTCAGGAAGTTCAGCCGGCTCTCCGCGGCAGTCGCGGCCGCTTGCGCACACTGCGCATTCACTGAATCAGGCCATCGACAGGTTCATCATGTCGGACGGCGGAGACCAACTTTTCCATCTCCTGCACGTATGCCCGCAACGCTGCTGCCGGGGAGGGACTGTCGTCGGTTCCCGGTCACCCAGGCACAGCGCTGATGGCGGCGCCGAGCTGAAGCTCCGCAACCTCTTCGCACCCCTGAAACTGCGACAGAAAAGGCCGCGTCTCCTCCTCCATTTCCCGCAGCAGCGGAGTCTCGGACTCAGAGTCGCCTTTTAGCTGCTCGATCGGAACGACGCCGCGGACGTCCACCCAGTGAGCCTCCCCACTCAACATACCCACCGCTCGCGAGCCCGCCGGAAATTGGTGAATGAGTATACTGTCCCGAATTTTATCTAGAAGACGAACTTCACCGCAAGTTGCAGCAGCCGCGGCGGCCCCGCCTGCAGGATTTGGCCGAAGGCCGGAGACTCCAGGTCGTTCTCGGGCAGGCCGAAATTCGGATGGTTGAGCAGGTTGAAGCACTCCGCCCGAAACTGCACGCGCCGGGTCTCGCCGACGGCGAAGAACTTGAACAACGACAGATCGACGTCTTCGATCCCCGGACCCCGCACCACGTTGCGGCCCTCGTTGCCGAACTGGCCCGCCTGCGTCTGCGGATTCAGTTGCGCGAACGGAGCGCGGCTCACCCACTGGTTCGGCGTGTGCGGCTGCCCCGCATTGGGATCGGAAATCAGGTCGGGCCGGCTGGAGTAGAAGCCGGTGATTTCGGGCGCGCTGCCCTGCAGCGAAACGTTGGCGCTGTCGTACACGGTGAACGGCGTGCCGGTGGAAAGGCTGGCGATGGTGTTGAGTTGCCACCCGTTGATCGCGAAGCCCGCGGCCCGTGGAGCGTCCCGCCACTTCGGCAGCGCCCAGCTACCGCTGAACACGAAGCGGTGCGTTGCATCGAACAGCGACGGGCCGTGCTCAGCCGCCAGGTTGAACGGGTTCTGCGCCAAATCGTTTTCGCCGGCTACGAGCGTGGGAGCCGAACCCGCCACGTTCAAGGTCGAGATATAGTCCAGGCTCTTCGAGTACCAGTAAGATGCCAGGAAGCTCAGGCCGTGCGAGTACTGCCGCGAGAAAGCCACCTCCAACGCGTGGTAAGTGGAGCTGGAGTTGTCCGCCAGCAATCCTACCGATCCGTAATTGCAGATACCCTGCGCGTCGCACGTCGTGTACTGCCGCATCTGGTTATTGTTGTTCGGATTGACACCCGGCCCGTAGATGGTGGGGTTGGCTTCGATAAAGCGCGGCAGATGCGTGCCCTTGTTTCCTACATAGCGAACGTCGAGCAGATAGTCCTGTGCCAGCGTCCGCTCGATGGAAAAGTTCCAGTTCTGCGAATACGGCGGCCGCATTCCCGATTGCACCGTCAGCACGGTCGCCGGCGCAACGAAATTCTGCGTGCTGAACGGCGGCCCGGCGTTGCCATAGGGATTGGCCAGGTTGAAGCCCGGGCCGGGCAACTGGTACGCCTCGGTCCACGGCAGTGCGCTGACGGCGGCCTGCAGAGGGCCTCCCGTGCCATTGGTGAAGCCGTCGTAGAAGATGCCGTAGCCGGCCCGCACAATGGTCTTGTTACCGCCGAATGGATCCCAGGCAAAGCCCACACGCGGCATGAACTCGCGATAGTCGACGGGCGCGATGCCCGCCGGCACGCCAGGGTCGCCCGGAAACAGCAGCCCCGCCGGCGCGTTCGGATAGACCGTCGATTGCCGTCCCGGCGCCCACGCGTTCATGCGATTCCGGATATCGACGTAAGGCGTGTTCACCTCATACCGCAGACCGACGTTGAGAGTCAGGTGCGAGTCGATCCGATAAGCATCCTGTGCGTAGCCCGCCGCGACCCACTTACGAAGGCCCCGGTCGAACTGGCCGCCGCCCTGGAAGAACTGTACCGATTGCCCCAGCAGAAAACTGGCGTAGGAATCGCTGGCGGGAAACGGCGCGAACACGAAAAAGCCGTTGGTGGCGATTCCGAACAGTACATTGATCCGCTCGCGAGTAACATCGGCCCCGAACTTGAGGTTGTGCCGGCCGCGCGTCGTGGACAGCGAGTAAGATCCCTGAAAGTCGTCCTGATAAGTGTTCTGCGGACCGGTAATCGGGTTGCCCAGCGATGCATAGCCGCTCACGATGAGATAGGGGACGCCCCGGTTCAATCCCAGCGTGGGTTGGTACTCGAACCCCAGTCCGCTCCCCGCGGCGTGATTGGTCGCCTGTCCAGCCAGGAACACATTGCGGAGGAAAGCCACGCGGGCGGTCTGCACGGTGCGCGGCGAAATCAGGTGGACCCAGGAGGCGGTGGCCGAGTTGGTGACTATGTCGTCGGTAACCGGGAAGCCGGGCACCCCCGCTCCGGCGATGGGCAGCGGGTCGAACTGGTGAAGAGACGAGGTGGAGTACCGCGCAAACAGCTGGTCGCTGTCGCGAAAGTAGTGGTCCAGGCGGAAACCGCCCTGGTCGTAGTTCGTCGATCCGATCTGGGTTGACTCAAACACGTTGGTACCGATATTGGGCAGCGGATACAGTTTCGTCGCTGCCAGAGCGATCGAGCTCTGCATGTACGGTGCGATCTGGTTTCCCGGGAACGGTTGGCCGGTGAAGTAGTTGATGAGGGGAGCCGGCTGTCCCGTAGTGGAATCGGTTAGTCCGGAGAAATCGCCGCTCCGCTCCGCCGCGGTGGGCACGATAGCCGCTTGAGTCTTGCCCGCACGGTCGCGCTGTCCCTCGTAGTAGACGAAGAAGAAGTCCTTGTCCTTGCGGATCGGCCCGCCCAGTGTGGCCCCGTACTGATTGCGATGCAGAGGTTCTGTCTCCGCCGCGAAGAAGTTGCGCGCGTCCATGGCATTGTTCCGAAGAAACTCGTAGACGTCGCCATGAAGGCCGTTGCTGCCCGACTTCGTGACCATCGACGTTGTCGCGCCACTGGTCTCGCCGTATTCGGCGGGCGCGTTCAGCGTGAGAATGCGGAACTCGGTAACGGCATCTACCGGCGTGCGCAGAGCGTATCCGCCATTCACGCTGTCCACGTTTGAGGCGCCATCGAGCAGGTAGTTGTTCGATTCCGGCCGCTGCCCGTTCACCGCGTAGGCCTGGCCGCTGCGCGCGATGCCGCCGGCCTCGGCAAGCCCGGCCGTCATGGGCGCCACACCTGGCTGCAGCAGCCCGAGTTGCGTCAAGTCGCGGCCGTTCAGCGGCAGGTCCGTCGCCTCCCGCTCTGACACGACGTTGCCGAGGGTCGAGCTCACATCAACGCTGGCGGCGCCGGCCGTCACCGTCACTTCGCTCCGGCCGCCCTCCACTACCAGCTTGACTGGGACGCGCACCGTGCGATTGATGTCGATCCGGATCGGCGACGCGCTGAACGCGGCAAAGCCCCGTGCCGAGACACGGAGCTCGTACTCGCCCACGGGTAGCGAGGAGAAGTGAAAAGAGCCATTCATCGCGGAATGCTGCGTTGCGGAGAAGCCCGTCTGCGTGTTTCGCGCGGCGATCAGCGCCCGCGTCACGGCCGCTTCCGATGGATCGACGACTTGCCCCTCCAGAGTCCCGGTTGGATCCTGCGCCCGTGCGCTCAGGCACACCACCAGCAAGCCGAGTAGACTCAGTTTCATAGCCGAGACAGCCCCCCTGCGAAGCGTTAACTGTACATACCGAATATCATCCGGGAGGGCGTCCGGTCAATAAGGAAAAGATGTTACGTGCTTTCAACTAGCGTGGCGTGCCCAGCACCGAACCGTGCGCGTAAGCAAGCGGAAACCCAGCACCGAACCGTGCGCGTGAGGTAAGCAAGCGGATGCCCAGCACCGAACCGCGCGTGCGGTAAGCAAGCGGAGCACGAACCGCCGCGTAGCAAGCGACCACGGGGATAGATCTACAGCGTCTTCAGATACTCGATGAGGTCGTTCAACTCGTCCTTCTGCAGGTCGTTCGTCAGCCCGTGCGTATCTTTGGGGTTGAAGACGGTCCAGATCTCTTCGAGCGAACGGGCCGAGCCGTCGTGTAGATACGGCGCCGTGAGGGCGATGTTATTCAACTGCGGAACGTCGAACAGAGGCGAACGGTCGGTCCACTTGCCGCTGCCGACGTCGGCAAGCTGCTGGTTGGTGTAGTGCGCGCCGGAGTGGCACACGGGGCACTGGTTGTTCTCGGGAATCGGCTGGCCGTTCTTGCCGCGCGTGCGCTCGAAAATCGCTTTGCCGCGCTCCTGCGACGGCGTCAGGTCGCCGTTCGGCAGGCGATAGCGGTTCGGCCGCAGCGGCAGCGCCTTGATGAACGCCACCAGGTCCTCCAGTTCGTCGCGCGAGTAACTCTGCGAACGGAAGAAGAACTTCTCGGTGCGCGGTCCACACTCGGTCTCTAGATCGGGATTGCCGCCATTCCACTTGAACGGCGCGGTGTCCTTGACGTCCTCGAGCAGCCGGTTGTCCACGATGTCTTTGCCGAAGCCGTCCGGCTCGAGATCCCATTGAGCGCCGTCGAAAGTCGCTTCCAGGTGGCAGTTCGCGCAGCCAAAATGACCCTGGAAGCCGAACCGCGCGCTGAAGAACAGACGTTCGCCGCGTCGCTCCGCGGAAAGCTGCGCGGGCGCGCCGAGCGCGATGGTCCGCACCACTTTTCGCGCGGCCGTGTCCACGACGGAAATCGTGTCGTCGTTGCGGTTGGCCACATACAACCGGCTGCCATCGGGCGACAGCGCCAGTCCCTTCGGCGCCACGCCCACGGGAATGCGGGCCGCCACATAGTTGGCGGACGCCGAGAGGTCGTTCGCCACCGTCTTCCGCTGGGCCGGCGTGAGCGAGCGGACGAACTTCAGCATCCGTGCGACATCGATGACGGTCACGCTGTCCGAACCGGTCGTCGAGATGTAGACCACGCTCTTGTCTGGCGCGATGACCACGCCGAAAGGCGGAGTATAGTAGCGCTCCAGTTCGTCGATCGGAAGCTGCACCAGCTCGCCGGCGTCCGCACCGAACACCGAGATCGCGTTGCCCATCACCCAGCCGTGCTCGACGTGCGCCAGCGGCACCAGGTTCTTCGGCCGTAACTCGGCCACGACGCCGAGCCTGCCGTCCCGCGACATCGCCGCGTGAAAAATGCCCGCGGCGTTGTATAGACCGTAGCGGTCCACCACCATCTGCCGCGCCGTGTCGACAACCGTGATCTCAGATTGTGACGGCGTCCGGAACTTACCCATGTTCGGGTAAATATGCGTGGAGTAAATACGCGCGCCGTCGGGCGAGAGCGCCAGGTAACTCGCTCCGCGGCCCGCCAGCAGCCGCTTGATCTCGACGCCGCTCTTCAGGTCGATCACCGAAACGTCGTTGCTGATGCGGTTCGCCGTATAGAGAAACGCACCTGGGCGATCCGTGATCGCCGACGTAGGCTCGAAGCCCGCGCGCAACGTGCGCACCACCCTGAAGGACGCCAGGTCGATCTCGGAGACGTCGTCGCTCCAGGAGTTCACCACGTAAGCGCGCCGCCCGTCCGGCGAGAGCGCGATCCCTTTCGGCACCCGGCCCACCGCAATCCGCCGCGACACGCTGCCGGAGCGCGCGTCGACCACGGCCAGCTCGTCCGTGCCTTCGCACACCACGTAGAGAGTGCCGCCGTCGGCGGACATCGCCATCTCGATCGGCTTCGGGTAGCGCGGCTCTGGCTGGGCCCCGCAAGTGGCGACGGCCAGCGTCGCGGCGAGCAGGATCCTTCGCATGGCTACTTCTCCTCGATAGTCACGATGCGATCGGCGGCGACGTTCTCGAGCACCTGCTTCGCCCCGCCGAGCCACGTCACCACCACCTTGTCCACCTTCGTGGCCGCGCCCAGGCCGAAATGGACGCGCGGATCGTCGCCCGAAAGATAGCCCGACGAGCCGACGCGCTCGCGCTGCTGGTGCACCGCGCCGGCGACGATCTCGATCTGCGCGCCGATGCCGTCGCGATTGGTCTTCCCGCGTCCCGCGCCCACCAGCTTGAATGCGATCCAATGATTCGCGTTCGCGGTCACATTACGGAGCAGAACGGCCGGGGCGCCCAGGTTCACGATGTAGACCCCGACCTTTCCGTTGTTCTCGAAATCGCCGAAGGCCGCCCCGCGCGCCACCGTCTTGGTCTTCGCGACGTAATCGCCAGCGGTCGGGGAAACGTCGTCGAACTTCAAGCCGCCCAGATTCCGGAAAACGCTGTGCTCCATCGGGATCATGTGAATCAGCCCGCCGTGGGCGATGAACAGGTCCTCCCAGCCGTCGTTGTCGAAATCGTACGCGCCGGTGCCCCAACTCGTGTACTGCGCCGCCGCCTGCGAGATACCGCACTTCTCGGTGACGTCCTGAAACTTGAGATCCCCGACGTTCTTCATCATGCGGTTGTACTTCGAGTCGGAGACCCAGAGGTCGGTCTTGCCGTCGTGATCGAAATCGAGGAAGATCGGGCCCATTGCCGAGGTGTTCTCGCCGCTCTGCCCGTATGCCACCCCGGCGGAGACCGCGATCTCCTTGAACGTCCCGTTCTTCTGGTTGTGGAACAGGAAGTTCTCGGTCTTGTCGTTGGCGACGTAGATATCGGGCCAGCCGTCCCGATCGAAGTCGCCCGCGGTCACGCCCATGGCGCGGCTCTTGAGTTCCGCGATGCCGGATTTCTCGCTGACGTCGGTGAACGTGCCGTTGCAGTTATTGTGGAACAGCATGTTCGACTCGGGCTCGTAGTCCAGAGGCCCCGGGTAGTTATCCGCCGCGTAGTAAGCGCGGTAAGTGGGATCGAACTTGACATAGCGGCCGACAAACAGGTCCAGGCACCCGTCGCGGTCGTAATCCAGAAACACCGAGCCGATGGACCAGCCCGGAACCTTGAGCCCGGCCTTCTCGGTGACGTCCGTGAACGTGCCGTTGTGGTTGTTGCGATAGAGAATCACGCGGCCGTAAGCGCTGACGAAAAGGTCCTGCCAGCCGTCGTTGTCGTAGTCGGCGGCGATGGCGCCCATGCTGAAGACGTTCGCTGCCACCCCGGCCTGCTCGGTTACGTCGGTGAAGTGGCCGTTGCCGTCGTTGCGGAACAGGTGGTTGTGCGGCGGCGTGGCGGGCGGCTTGCGCAGGGGATAGGGATGCATCCCCTTTCCGAGCGGAGTGCCGCTCACTACGTATAGGTCCAGGAGGCCGTCGTTGTTATAGTCGAACCACACCGCGCCGCCGCCCGTGCTCTCGAGCAGCGACCCCAGTTTCTCGGCGCCGAAGCTATGCGTGAACTGGACGCCCGCCTTTTCGGTCACGTCCTCGAACCGTATGGGAGGCTGCGCCTGCTGGGCAACCAGCAGCGCCAGGAACGGAATCGGCAAAAGCAGTTTCCAGTACTTCATGGGCCACCTCAATGAACGGGCAGACTCGCTTTGGCCGCGCTTGGCGAACCGGACTTGCCGGCGTGGCAGTTGCCGCACATCTTGACCGGATCGGTGGTGCGCAGCAGCACGGCGGGTGCGACGTTGTCGGGCGCGCGCTCGGGCCCGGCATGGCAGCCCACGCAAACGCGTTGTTCGCCGCGCCGCGCCCAAAACCAGCCCTGCATGTCACGAACGGTTTTCGAGCTGCCGTCGAGCAGTTCGAAGCGCACCGGCCGCTCGCTCGGCACCTGCACGTAGAAGGAGCCGTCCTGTTCCACCGCCGTTTGGCCCAGCAGGATGGTCGCGCCCGCGTCGTTCTGACCCCAGACGCGGACCGCCTTAACCATGCCTTCCGGAATCCCGCCCTCGCGCGACGTGTAGGCGTTCAGGCACAGAATGTTGGCGCCGTCGCGGTCGCCAAGACTGGAGGGGTGACGCTTGGGGACCGTGTGAGCGCGCACCATCACCGGGTCAACTGCGTTGTGCTTATCTCCGTGCTGGGGCGCGAACTGCGTTTCGCCGATCTTCACGCGGTGAAGCGTAAACGGCGACCCCGCCGCCGCACGCCGGGAAACCAGCAATTCGCCCGGCTCGGGCTCCGCGACCGCTCCCGCGTATTCGCCTTTCGGAAGCGCCAGCGGAAGCTCCACCGCGCGCGCCGAAGTGAACCGCGCCAGCCGCCCACCGGCGACGAACACGATGTCGCCGGAAGGGATCTGCCGGCCGGAGTACCGGTCGTGCCCGTGATCGCAGCGCACGGTCTCGACGCCGCTGCCGTCCGCATAGACGGTGTAGACCTCGCGCATGCCCGCCAGATGAGGCGCGTCGAACAGCACCCGCCCGTCGAGCAGAACGTCGGACGGAATGTGGTCTCCGTAACCGTAAGTCAGGCGCAGCGGCGTGCCGCCGGCCAGCGGCGCCAACTCGATCTCATAGCCGGCCGGCGTGTGCCGCGCGTAGACCAAGCTGTCGCCAGGCATGTAGAACGGGCGGATGCAATCGTCCTTGCCCGAAGTTACGCGCCGCGGCGCGCCGCCCGCGACGGCGGTCTCCCAAATCTGCCACGGCTCCCCCGGTTTCTCTTTACCAGCGAACAGCACCCGTTCGCCGTCGAAGGACACCGCTGCATCCGCCGAGGCCGCGAACGCCGGGACAAACTCGTGCGCCGAGCCGCCTTGAACGAGCATGAGACGGGCGCCCGAAGGGAACCGCTCGCCGCCTTGCGGATTGTAACGTGCCGCCTCGGTGTACAGATATGCCGAACCGGCGCCCACCATCGCACACGCGGACAGCAGAAAGAGACCAGTAACTAAGAAGCGGACCTTGAGACTAACCACTCCGAAAGATTATAACGTGCTCTATTACAAAGCACCTATAATGCGTTTCCATTAATAGGGTTCGTATAGGCCGCTTGTTCCACTTCGCGATACACGTCGCGCTTCGACAGACCGCGCTCGCGGGCCACTGCTTTCATAGCGTCCATGCGGCTCATGCCGCCGCGCACGTACGCCTCCACGGCCTCGGGAACCGGCGTTTCGTCGTGCCCCTCCTGGCGGTCCGCCTTGGCCACCAGCAGGGTGCATTCCCCTTTGAGCGTGATGTGCGCGTGCCGCAACTCCGCCGCCGTGCCGCGCAGGAATTCCTCGTGGAGTTTCGTGATCTCGCGCGCCACTACCACCGCCCGCGGCCCCAGCACTTCTTCGATATCGGCCAGCGTTTCGAGCAGCCGGTGCGGAGCTTCGTAGAACACCAGCGTCGCCGGTTCGTCTTTGAGCCGCTGAAGAGTCTTGCGCCGCTGCGCGGAGCGCGGAGGCAGGAAGCCGCCGAAGTGGAACTCGTCGGTGGGCAGCCCGGAGGCGGCCAGCGCTGCGAGGGCCGCCGACGGGCCGGGCAGGGGCTCGACCCGAATCCCTTTGGCAACCGCCTGCGTCACCAGCCGGTAGCCTGGATCGGAGACCAGCGGAGTGCCCGCGTCCGACACCAGCGCCACGCTCGCGCCCGCCTCCAGTTTCTCGATCAGTTCCGGCGCGCGCACCGTCTCGTTGTGCTCGTGATAACTCACGGTGAGCTTTTGAATGCCGTAGTGATCGAGCAGCTTGCGCGTCTGCCGCGTGTCCTCGCAGGCCACCAGGTCGGCTTCGCGCAGCACACGTAGCGCGCGCAGCGTGATGTCTTCCAGGTTCCCGATCGGCGTGGCCACCAGGTACAGCGTTCCAGGCATGTGCTACCAGTCTAATGCCCTCGGCACCGAACCGCGACCGTCAGGGAGCGGACCTGATCCAGAAGGTAAGTGTCCGCTTGCTGACGCGCGCGGTTCGGTGCTCCGCTCCTAAAAACTAAGCCGCAGGCCCATCTCCATGCGCCGGTTCCCCGCCCCGCTCACCGGACCGAACGCGTTCGCCAGGCTCAGCGATTGCCCGAAGAACTCCGAACTCAGATTGCCCTGGACCGGCCCTGGGTTGGTACTGTTCAGCAGATTGCGGGCCGACACGCTGAGGGTCAGGTTGAAGCGACGGTCCGTCATCGGGTCCGAAAAGATGGCGTGCATTCCAGCGTGAGCGCCACCGCCAGGGCCACCCCCGCCGTGACCGTGACCGCCCCCGCCGGACCCAGGCATGAGGGCGGAGCGCGACTCGCCGAAGCCGAACACCTTGCTCATGCGCAGATTGACGGCAAAGTAGCCCGGGCTCTGCCCATCGTTCCGCGGGACGAGCGGGCCCGCATTGGGATTCGGATTGAGCCAGCCCCACTGCGTGTGGATCGCCCCGGCCTCGCCGGCAGTGGCCTTGGACGGCCGGTCGGTAAACTCCGTGTCGCCGTTATTGTCCACACCCGTGGTGATGTTGAACGGAGCGCCCGAGCGCGCCGTGATGAACGGGCTCAGCCGCACGCCCCAGCGCGTCATGATCGATCCGGCCAGCATGAAACGGTGCCGGACGTCCAGCGACGAGCGCCCCCATTCCTGGGACAAGTTGCCGGTGTACACCGGGAACGTCCCGGCGCCGTCCGTGTCGCTCATGGCTTTGCTCAGCACGTAGAACGCGAAGAACGAAATGCTCTTGTTGATCCGGCTGGTGACGTTCGTCATCCACTGCTTCTGCTGGTAGGCCCCGTTGGCTTGATACTGGTAGATCATTTCGTTGGTCTGGGGCAGCGCGACGGAGCGCAGCAGGTGTTCGCCCTTCGCGTACATGAACGTGCTGGCCACCGTCGTGTTCCACGGCAACTGGCGCTCTAGTCCGAGCGCCGACTGCATCGTGCGCGGCGCGCGCAGGCCCGGCTGGACCTGGTAGATCGTCTGCCGCTGGGACGCCGCCAGGGTCGCGATCGGCGGAATGTTGGAGAGATAGAACGCTCGGGTTTGCGACGATGAACTGCTGCTGCGTGGCCCCGTTGAAACGGTCGGCCTGCAGCGTCAAGTTCTCGCTGAAGCGGTCGTAGAACATCCCGAATCCGCCGCGAACCACCATTTTTCCGTTGCCCTTCGAGCTGCCATCGGGCGACCATGCGAAACCGAGCCGCGGCGCGATGTCGTGCCAGTCGTGGATATTGGTCTGGGTCTCGTACCGGATCCCCAGGCTGAGGGTCAGGTTCGGGCGCATGCGCCAGTCGTCCTGGAAAAACGGGGCCACGTCGATGCGCGAGAGGCTGGATTGCGCCGTCCCGGATGAGATGGTGAACTGCGCGGGATAAATGCCCGGTGTTGTGCCCAGGACAACCTGCTGGTACTGGTACAGCGAGTCGAAGTAGAACGTCCCCTTGAAATTGTTCGGGGAAATATCGTCCAGCGTCAGCGCGCGCAGCCTCATTCCGAACTTCAGGCCGTGCGCCCCCTTCGCGATGGTCGTAAAATTCTGTAGCTCGTACTGCCTGTCGGTCTGCCGGGAGAGCCCCGCAGCGACCCCTCCGGTGACGAACTCGGGCGCCCTTATGGTCGGCGTGTTGTCGAGCCCGTTCAAATCCGTCAGCTCCCGCTCGAAGTGGAAGCGCGTCTCGTTGATCGTGCGTGGGTTCAACACCATCGTGTCCGTGATCGAGGCATCGTGTTCCGTGTCCAGCGAATCGTAAGCCTGATCGACCAGGGAGAACCCGCCCGTGAGCCCGGCATTGGTCCGGCTGGTTCGCTCGTAGCTGTATCGCGCCACTAGCGTCTGGTTCTGGGTCAACTGGTAGTCCAGCCGCGGGCTCAGCGTGGTCCGCACCATCGGCGTTACTACCGCGTCTTGGATCCTCGGGGCGTTCTGCGCCCAATCCTGCTGCGTAATGACTAGGGCCGGATCTGGATTGACCGCGTTGATCAACGCGTTGTCGGCGATGTCCCGCCGCTCGAAGTCCATGAAGAAGGATGCGCGTTTGTTGATAGGCCCGGTGAGGTTGCCATCGTACCGGCGGGCAAAAAAATCGGGCTTGTTGTCGGCGTAGGGGTTGCGCGAGTTGAACACCCCATCGCTGTCGCTGAACATGGCCTGGCCGTGGAACTTGTCCGTGCCGGGCTTGGTGAGGATCTCGATGCGGCCGTACCCCAGCCGGTCGAATTCCGAGGAGAACGGGTTCTGGTTGATCCGGATCTCGCGAATCGACGCCTTCGGAGGCAGCCGCGCGTTGGTGAAGCCGTCCACGTAGATCTCGCCGCCGCTCGGGCCGGCGGAGGGTCCCGCCAGGGCCTGCAGGTCCGCCTCCATGTCGTCGGGATCGTCCGCCAGCGCGTCCAGGTCGTTTCCGCGGAGAACCAGCGCGCCCGCGTTGTTCGATGCCTCGGTACTCACGGCCGGCGCGCCTTCGGCCTCGACCGTGACCTCCTGCTTCTCGAGCGCGACTTCGAGGCTCGCATCGAGCGTCGCGGCGCGCCCGCCGGCGACATCCACCTTGCCGCGAAACACCCCGAAACCAGCCGCCGTGATCCGCACCGCGTACGTCGCCGGAGCGAGGCCGGTCACCGTGTAGGACCCGGTCTGGTCCGTCGCCGCGGTGCGCTCGACGCCTCTGGCGGTCACCGCGACCTGGGCGCCTGGGACGATCGCCCCGCTGCTATCGGTCACTCTCCCCTTGAGCGTTCCAGCGTTCTCTTGCGCCTGCGCGGCCACGGCCAGCACAGCCAGAAGCAGTGTCCAACGAGCCTTTTGCATGTTCAATCCAGTTCCTCGCCTTACCATCGCTACTGCGGGCCAATCTCGAAGTTCAGTGCGTTGCCCATGCCGCCCATAGCGGGGCCGCCCGACGCGGTGGTCAGCAACGGCTCCACGCCTGCCACCACCACGATCGCCGTCGCCTCGGACGGTTCCGCGCCTCTGGTGCTCGAAATAATGAGGGCGTCGCCCGGCTTCAGTTCGGCGAGCGTCAGCGCAGGCATTTTCTCGAGCGCCTGCTGGAAGTCCATCCCGCCGCGTGGGCCGCGGGGTCCGGCGCCACCCGGTCCGCCCGGTCCCGGCTGTCCTTGCCCCGAGGGCGCTTCGCCGCCGTTCGCCGCCGCCTGCCGCCTGCGCGCAATCATCGTCGCCACGCTTTCGGGCATCCGGCGCAGCAGCGAATCCGCTTTGACCCGGATTAGCACGGGCTTCTTGGTCTCGAGGTCGGTGACGCGAATCTCGCCCGCGGCCGCGTCCACGGCCTTGACCAGCCCGGCGATATTGCGGAACGCCCCGAACACCACCTCTTCCGCCTTGATGCGGCTCCCGTCGGCGCTACGGTCGCCCAGAACCCGCAGGTGATCGCCAACGCCGAGGGACTCGAAGGAACTGGGTTGCGCGTCGGAGAACCGTACCGAGTCCGGCGCGTAGCGGCGGAAGGTGACACCCGCGGGCGCCTCCACCGTGACCACATGCTCCGCCTCCCGGGTCCCGACCGAAATCGTGATTTCGCGGCTGGCCGGATTGGTGGCCGTCACGGCGCCGGCCGTGCCTCGCTTTTGCCACTCCTCGCTGTCCGCGGCGTGCTTGCGCGCCACGTCCGCGCGCGTCATCACCAGGACCCTGGCCGCATCAAGCGAGCCGCGGTCTTCCGACATCCGGCCACGGGCCAGGACGCGATCTCCGACCACGACGTCTTCCAGACGAATCGGGGCGGCGTTCTTCAGGTCCTTCTCGCCCAGCGGAACACGCAGGTAGACCGTCTTGTCCGTCAGTTTCAGCATGACCGCGCTACCCGAGTCCGGCTTGAGCGCGATCTCGCGGGTGGTGGTATTCACGGCGGTCACCTCGCCGCTCGCCCGGGTGATTTCCCCCGCCGGAGGCGTAGTCTGGGCGAAAGAACCCACTGAGGTCAGCCCCAGGACAAACAGATACAAATAACGCTTCGTGGACGCTTCCTTCATCAAAACGTAAGGCGAAGTTCGTCTGGGGCAGGTAACGCGGACACCCAAAGAAAGTTGTTAGGACACGCTAATCGGTGAAGCCACCACCCTCGGCCGAGTCAGCCACCTCGCCGGACTGGCCCATCTCCTCGACCGCCTCGCCTTGCTCCTCGTCTTCTTCCTTCAGGCCCCGCTCCTGCAAGAAGAGCCGCCGCAAGGTTCTGAGATCGTTCAAGATACGCCGGCTGGTGCCCATATGCAGCGCCAGCTTGGCCAAGTTGTAGGAAACCAGTTGCAGAGCCTGCTGTCGCCGCTCCGACTGCTGCTCGGCGCTGGCCTGCTCAATCTCTCGCCGGGTCTCCTCGATAGCGTCGCAAAGAAGCTCGACGAACTGCAGGGCGCTCTCGATATTCTCGAACGGACTTTCAGGCTCAGTGTCCACAGAGATCCATCGAAGACCCTTTGATTATAGCTAGCTTGGCTGCGCGGCTATCGGCGATCGGCTTTCGGCGAACCAGCTATTCCACCACCGACCTCGGCGGCCGTCCTTAGCTGAGGGCTGAAAGTTGACGGCTGACCGCTATACTATTACAGACATGCTCGGATTCGACAGCCGCGCCGCCCGCGCCGCCTGGTCGGTGTTCCTGGTCGCCCTCTTGCTGGCCGTGCTCTATTGCACCCGCCGGGTCCTGCTGGTGTTCGTCCTGGCCATCCTGTTCGCCTACCTGATATCGCCTCTGGTGAACCTGGTGGACCGCTTCGTCGCCCGGGGCCGGTCGCGCACTTACTCGCTCGCCGCGGTCTACGTGCTGCTGGTGGCCTTGCTGGTGGTGGGCGTCGTTTTCATCGGGAACAAGGTGGCCGAGGAGGCTGCCAACCTGGCCGCGGGCTTCCCCAACATCGTGGGTGCGCTGAAACAAAAGCTCGCATCTCCCGACCCGGTCTGGCTCCAGCCCGTGAAGCACTACGCGCTGGCGCAGATCGACCAGCACGCGCCGAGTTTCGGATCCGACGTCCTGTCTCTCATCCAAAGCCTCGGATGGCGGGCGGTGGCCGTGCTGAGCAACGCCGTCTTTCTGGTGCTGATTCCCATCCTCAGCTTCTTCTTCCTCAAAGATGGGCGGAAGCTCACGGACCAGGCCCTCGCGATCACCAGCGGGAAACGCCGCACCATGTGGGAAGACATTCTATCCGACCTCAATGTCCTACTGGGGCAGTTCATGCGCGCCCTGGTGATCCTGTCATTGGCTACGTTCACCTTCTACAGCACCTTCTTCTCGATCGCGGGTCTGCCCTACGCAGTCCTGCTCGCCACCTTCGCGGCGTTGCTGGAGTTCATTCCGCTGGTTGGACCTCTGTCGGCCGCGGCGATCATTCTGTTGGCCGCGGCTTTCTCCGGCGCCGGCCACATCCTGGTGATCCTGGTGTTCCTGATCGCCTACCGGCTCTTCCAGGACTACATCCTGAGCCCCCACCTGATGTCGTCGGGAATCGAGCTGCATCCGCTGCTGGTGATCTTTGGAGCGCTGGCGGGCGAGGAGTTGGCCGGAATCCCTGGCATGTTCCTCTCCGTGCCGGTGCTCGCCCTGCTCCGCGTCCTCTACATACGGGTTCGCAAGGCCCAGGCTATCCCGGCCTCCCCGTCGGCGTCATAGCAGCTTCCGCACCCAAGGCTCGATCCTGGCGGGCGCGGTGCGGGGCGCGAAGCGCTTCACGACGCCTCCCTCCCGGTCCACCAGAAACTTGGTGAAGTTCCACTTGATGGACCCGCCGAGCCAGCCGGGCGCTCGATCTTTGAGGTACTGGAACAGCGGATCGGCCTTCTGGCCGTTGACTTCGATCTTCCGGAACACCGGGAACGTTACCCCGAATTTGGTCTGGCAAAAGGTCTGAATCTCCAAATCCGAGCCAGGCTCCTGGTGCGCGAACTGGTCGCACGGGAAAGCCAGGATTTCGAGGCCGCTCTCGCCGAGCTTGGTGTATAGCTCCTGGAGCCCCTGGTACTGTGGAGTGAACCCGCACTTGCTGGCGGTGTTGACGATCAGAAGGACCTTGCCGCGGTAGTCCGCCAGGGCCTGTTGCCGCCCATCGCTCCGGACGGCGCTGAAGTCGTAGACGGTCTGCCCCGGGCCCATACCTCCATACATTTTACCTCATGAACGTTTTTTTAGTCGCATTGGCCCCAGAAATGCTACTACAATTTGGCAGATGGATGTTCAAAAGAGTATGCTGCCGGACCTGGTAATCGCCCGGCAGAAGAGCGGCGTATCTCTTGAGGAGATCGCCGCAGCAACGAAGATCGCGGCCTCCTACCTCCGTGCCATCGAAGCGGGCGTTTTCGACAAGCTCCCGGGTGGTATTTACACGGTCAGCTACATCCGGCAGTACGCTCGGGCCATCGATTACGATGAAGACGAATTGGTCCGTTACTACTACCGGGTGACGGGTACGGAGCCTTCACGGGAGCCTGCGCCGCCTGCGTCAAAGGGGTCCTCCGGGCCCTTGGCGCGCTGGGCCCGCGTGCTCGGCTAGCGACCTCCGCGCTCGATCCGCGGAGCGCGCGTTACAACCTCGCCCGGCGCGTGCGTTATCATGTCGGAGGAAATGCTTTCGGAGCACGCGCGCCGGCGGGGCGTCTAATGGCGCTGATCACCATATCCGGGCAGCCTGCCAGCCGCCAGGAAGAAGTGGCGCGCTCGGCGGCCCAACTCCTTCAATTCGAGCTGGTGACCGAGTCGCGCCTGGGCGCTATTTTCGCCCAGGAATTCGGCAGCGAGGTCGCTGTCCCCGACAAGGCCTTCGCCCCCGCCACGATTTCCGTGGTGGCGCGCCTGGCCACTCAGCACCACCTGGTGCTGGCGGCGGAAGGCGCCGAGCTTCTCTTTCGCGATTTCCCAGGGCTCCTGCGAGTGTACGTAGTGGCGCCCGAGTCGCGCCGCCTCGGCACCCTCATGCTCGACCATCGCCTCGACCGCAAGGCCGCGCGGGCCCTGCTGCGCCGGCTCGAAACCGAGCGCAAGGATGGACGCATGAGGAGGTTCGGCCGTGCGTCGGCTCCCCCGCAATTGTTCGACATGGTGCTGAACACCGAGTTGCTCGAGCCGGAGGGCGTCGCGGAGCTGATTCGAATCGCGGCCGGCCAGCGCGGGCTGGCCGAGATTGGGCTCCTGTCGCCCGCCGCCGAGGCGCATCTCCAGTTCCAGGTGCGGCTCAAGCTGGCCAAGTACGGCATCCAGCCGCCGGGCCGTGTCAGCCTCAAGAGTAAGCCCTTCGTCCACCCCAGCGAGGAGGTCTTCGCCAACCTGCTCGATTTCTACCGCGTCGCCTGGGACTACGAGCCGCGCAGCTTCCCCATCCAGTGGGACAAGGACGGCCGTGTGCTCGAGGCCTTCACGCCCGATTTCTACCTGCCCGAATTCGATCTCTACGTCGAGCTGACCACGATGAAGCAGTCGCTGGTCACCAAGAAGAATCACAAGGTGAAGTTGTTGCGCGCCATTTATCCCAACGTGAACATCCAGGTCTTCTATCAGAAGGATTTCGAGAATCTCATCTTCAAGTACGGCCTGGCGGAGCGCGGCCCGGCGCCTCAACCCGAAACGATCTCCAAATGAGACCCGTCCCCCCCGAGATCGAGCGCGTTCTGTTTACCGAGGAGCAGGTGGAGCAGCGCATCGCCGAAGTCGGCGCCGAGATCTCGAACAAGTACCGCGGCGGCGAGTTGAAGCTGATCGGCGTTCTCAAAGGCTCGGTGTTTTTCCTGACCGCCCTGGCCAAGAGCATCGACGTCCCGGTGAAGATCGACTTCCTGTCGATCTCGAGCTTCTCCAGCAAAACCGGGGCTCCCGGCCTGGTCCGCATCGCCAAGGACCTGGACGAGAGCATCGAGGGCGAAGACGTGCTGCTGGTCGAGGACATCGTCGATACGGGCTTCACTGCGCGCTACCTGCTCCAAAGCCTGGCCGCGCGCGGGCCGAATTCGCTTTCCGTCTGCACCCTGCTCGACCGCACCTCGCGGCGGATCGTCCAGATTCCGGTCTCGTTTCGCTGCTTCGAAATCCCCGACCGGTTCGTGGTCGGCTGCGGCCTGGATTACCGCCAACTCTACCGCAACATGGGCTACATCGCGGTGATGAAGCACGAAAAAGGGCAGTAAGTGCGAGATCCCTCAGGGTGGCGAGCTAAGGCCGGCGCGGCCAAGAGCCACACCGGCGCCTGCTAGACTGAGCGGCTGTGGATCTTCGGTTCGCCACCCTCTGCCTTACGATTGCGTTCACTGCCGGGGCCGCCTGGGCCGGCTCACTGCGCTGCCGGGAGTTGCAGCGGGACCTCGAGCGCCTCAGCGCGGGTTTCGATGGCGTTGTGGGCGCCTGCGCGGTCGATTCGTCGGGAGCCGCTTGCATCAACGCTGACCGGCGCTTTCCCCTGCAGAGCGTGATGAAGCTGCCCGTCGCCTTGGCCGTGATGGACCGCGTCGATCACCGCGGGTGGCGGCTCGACGACAAGGTATTGGTACGGCGGCAAGACCTCAGCCTCTTCGTTCAGCCTTTGGCCGCTCTCGTCTCAAAGCAAGGCTATGAGACGACGGTGGGCGACCTGGTGCGCCGCGCCATCGTCGATAGTGACAGCGCTGCGACCGACATTCTGATTGACCGGCTTGGAGGCCCGCGGCAAGTTCAGGCGTTCCTCAAACGCAGCGGCGCCAGCGGCGTGCGCATCGACCGCGACGAGCGCCATCTGCAGACCGAGATCCTGGGGCTCACCTGGCGACCCGAATACATTGATGCGGCGGTGCTCGACAAAGCGATCGCGGCCGCGCCCGCGGGTGAGCGCACCGCGGCCTACCATCGTTACCAGGCTGACCCACGCGACACGGCAACGCCGCGTGGAATGGCCGGCTTGCTCCAAAGGCTCGCGACGGGTGGTCTCCTTTCCCCGGACTCGACCCGGTTTGTATTGGACGTGATGGCCGGGACCGTGACCTTCCCGGATCGGCTCAAGGCGGGCGTGCCGGCGGGCTGGGAGCTCGGGCATAAGACCGGCACCAGCGGCTCATGGCAAGGTGTGACGGCGGCGACGAACGACGTCGGGGTGCTCAAGGCGCCGGATGGCGGATCGGTGTTGGTGGTGGTCTTCATCCGCGACTCGCGGGCCCCATCGGCCACGCGGGCCGCTCTGATGGCGAGCATCGCCGCAGCCACCACGGCGCGGTACCGCTGATCCCGCCGGTTCCGCGGGACCAAATACAATATGTAAGTAGTGGTGCTCACAACGAGTCTCTGGCGGGCGATGTGTTCGCCCGTCGCCATCCTGATCCTGTTTACGACAGCGCAGGCGGCTTCCCTGCCCCCGCTGGTCTGTCCCGCCGGCGGTCCCATCGGAAGCGTTGACCTCCGGGTCAGCTCTCCGCGCGGCCTGGGCGAGCCTCTTCCGCTCAGAACCATCAACCGCCTGGAGGAGGGAGACACGCTGCTCTACCGTCCGATCCTCCGTCCCGGCGAACAGCGCAAGGGTGAAGTGGCTATTGTGCTGGTCCCGGCCGATAGGATCGCCACGGGAGAGAAGCTGCTCATCCTGGCACCCAAGCTCGCCGCCAAGCCGCAGCAGTGGACCGTGCCCTGGCGCGTCTCCGTGGTGGCCTTCGTCTACGGCCCCTCCGGCCTGAACGCGAGAAAGGTTCAGACCTTCCTTTCCAGGGATGACGGCCTGGTGGCGCAGTTGGCCGACTATGCCGAAAAGACCGCTCAGACCGAGGCTTTGATCGCGGCGCTCTCGTCTCCCTCGAGCTCGGCCGCCAACGTCCAGGCGGCCCTGCAGGGCTTTTCGGCGCAATACGGGCTCAACGTCCAAATCGACCGGAACGCCCCGCCGAACCAGCAGGCGCTGCTCATGATGCGCACGCTGAATCCGGCCATCGCGAGCTACGACCCGATCTCCCCGCAAGGCGGCCCGCAATTGGGACAGACGGCCGGCCTCGCCACTTCGGTGGCCGTGATGTTCTTCGGGAGCCCGGTGGGCCTGGCCGCGGGCGGCACGGCCATGCTCCTGGAAATGCGCGCCGTGGCGTTCCCGCGCTCGGAGTTCCGGTCGTCCTTTTCTCAGTCCTTGCCGAACGAAGGGCTGGGGCTGTGCGGGCGCCGCGATCCGGTGCCGCCCCATACCAAGGTGGCCTACCTGTGGGCTTCGCGCGTACCCAACGCCGGGCCGCCGCAACTCATGATCGAAAAGGGCAACTCCCTGCCTGTGGGCACCAAGTCGCCGCTGCCGGTGGCGTCCACCGAATCGGATTGGAAGATCGTGGACCGCGCGCGCAACTGGACTCTGTTGCCGGCGAGCGGTAAGCCGGTGCCCATCAAGGTCGCGAAGCTCGGCGACCTCAGGATTCTGGAACTGGACCCGGATCAGGCCAAGACCGGCGAATACACCCTTGCGGCGAATTGGGATTGGGACCGCTTTCAGGTGAAGGGCCGGATCGAGTTGAGACCGACCAGCGATTTCGCGTCGGCGCGACTTACGGCCGCGTCCCAGGACCTGTTGGTGTCGAAGACAGGCAAGGTGCCGGTCACGATCGAGGGAGCCGACTTCGAGTTTGTCACCAAGGTGGAAATCGAGAAGCTGGATGACAAGTTCGCCACGCCGGCCCCGGTTCCATTCGTTCTTCCGCAGGGCCTGCGCTCGGGGCCGCAGGAGCGCATGGACATCCAGGTGAATACCATCGATCTCGACCCCGGCCGTTACCGGCTGCTCATCTCGCAGGTGGAAGGGAAGCCGCACCCCGTGCCCCTGAAGATCCTGCCTGCGCCTTCGCGCGTGGACGATTTCCCGGTGGTGCTCAACCAGGGCGTCTCCTCAGTGAAGTTCCTCCTGAAGGGCCAGCGCCTGGATCTGCTGAAAGGGATCGAGGTGGCGAAGGGAAAGGCCGAGTTGGGCCCCGCATATCCCGACCAGACCGAGCGCGTCCTGACGCTTCAAATGGCGTCCGACATCGATGCCGGCACCAGCCTGGCCCTGCGGGCTTACATCAAAGATCGCAACGAACCGCTCACCTTCTCCGACGCCGTGCGCATCGTGGGACCGCGGCCGCGGATCACGGAGGTGGTGGTGTCGCAACCCGCGGATCAGGACGTGCAGCTCGAAAGCGGCGAGCTGCCGGGGGGCATGTATCTGAGCGCCATGCTGCGCGTCGCGCACCTGCAATCGAACAGCATCGTGAAGCTGGGCTGCGAACAGCCCGGAGGCCAAAGCCTGACCCTGCGCCTGGGTGAGCGTTCCGGGCCGTTGAGTCTGCAGCAACTGGCGCCCGATCAGCTCTTCCTCTCCTTCGACACCAGCCTCTGGCTCAACGGCTGCCTGCTCAACGCCACCGTCGCCAATGGAAACGAGGGCGAGTCCGAGCCATACGCGATGGGCCGGATTGTCCGCGTGCCGAAGGTGGCGCAATTCGCGATCGGCGAAGACGCCGGCGACGGGCAGTTCCAGGCCACTCTGCTGGGCCGCAATCTCGAGACGATCGAGAGGGCGGGCTGGACCCCTGACAGCGGAGAGCCGGTTGCCACGCTGCCGCTGCCGGTGGCCGTGGAAGGGCAGCAGAAGCTCGAAATCCGCCTGCCGCTTCCCCCGGATTCCCACGCCACCCTGTACGTCTGGCTGCGCGGCGAATCCAAGCCCCGGTCGACGAAGGTCCGCCCGTAGTGGGGCAGGCTTCCACGAATGGAGCGGGTCTCCAGACCCGCTTGGCGTGACCTGGAAATCCGGCGCAGTTCGCCCCCCTACTCGTGCCGCAGGGCCTGGTTGGGGTCCACCGCCGCGGCGCGCAGCGCGGGGATATAACTCGCCGCCAATGCCACCACGCCGATCGCCACGCCCGCAGCGGCAAACGTTAGCGGATCGGCCGCTTTGACACCATAGAGGAGGCTCGCCAGGAGTCGCGTAACTCCGAAGGCGATCGCCAGCCCCGCGGCCACCCCTATGGCCGCCAGCTTCGCGCCCTCCATCACGATCATTCGCAGCACCTGGCCGCGCGCGGCTCCGAGCGCCACCCGGATGCCGATCTCCTGCGTGCGTTGCTCCACCGCGTAGGAGATCAGCCCGTAAATGCCTATGGCCGCCAGCAACATCGCGATCGCGGCGAACAGCGTCAGCAGCAGCGTGTTGAAGTTCTGCCGCGCCAGCGATTCCGAGACGATCTGGTCCATGGTGCGCAGGTGTCCCACCGGGATCGTGGCGTCCACGGCGCGCATCTCGCGCTCCACCGCCCTGCGGAATGCGAGTGGATCGCCCGCTGTGCGGACCACCCACGCCAACGGAATCAAGCCGTTGGTCAGTTCCGTGATGCCATCGGTAACCTGGGCTTCCGGCACGTACATAACGCCCTCGCCGTGGTGGGCAAGCCCGGTCTCGGACACGTTGCCTATGATGCCGACGATCTCCCGCGGCCCTTCCTCGAACTGCGGACCGAGACCCTTGCCGATCGCTATGATCTTGCCCAGGGCGTCCTCTTTCGGCCAGTACTTCTTCGCCATGGCCTCGTTGATCACCACCACCAGCGCCGAGCTGGCCGTGTCGCGCTCCGTAATGAGCCGGCCCCGCAGCAGGGGCACCTCCAGCGTATGGAAATAGTGGGGCGAGACCGAGCGCCACTGCTCGTCTCCGTCGTAGTCCCTGTTGCCGCGGGGACGGCCTTCGATCTTGAAGGTGAGGTCCGTATTCATCCCGCTCATGGGAAGGATGAACGCGGAACCCGCGGACCTCACGCCGGGCACGGCCTCCAGGCGCCCGGTTGCGCGCCGGACGAGGTCCGCCACTTGCGCCGACTTGGAATAGTCGCCGCCGGAGAGCGAGGTTTCAAAAGCCAGCAGTTGGTGGGTGTTGAAGCCTGGATCGACCGAACGCAGTCCGGCGAAGCTGCGAAGCAGCAGCGCCGCGCCTGTGAGAAGCACCAGCGCCAGCGCCGTCTCGGCGATCACCAGCAGCGAACGCGCGCGGTGGTGGGCACGTCCCCTCCCCGACCTCCCGCCTGCCTCCTTGAGTGCAGCCGCCAGATCGGGGTTCGAAGCGCCCAGAGCGGGAAAGAGCCCGAACAGAACCACGGTGAGAACCGCCATCGCCATAGTGAAGGCAGCCACCCGGAAGTCGAGCACTGAAACGGAGGCGTGCAGGCTGTTGGCGTCGGTCAGCCGCGGAATCTTGCCCGGCGCCACCAGCAACAGAAGCCGCACTCCCCAGGCGCCCAGCGCGAAACCGAGCGCGGTGCCGGCTGTGGCGAGAACGGCGCTTTCCGTCAACAGCAGCTTCACCACGTGCCACCGGCCGGCGCCTAGGGCGGCGCGCACGGCCATCTCCTTCTGCCGGGTGGCCGCTCGCGCCAGTAACAGATTGGCCACATTGGCGCAGGCGATCAGAAGCACCAGGCCGACCGCGCCCAGCAGGATCAGCAGCGCCGGACGGACGTTTTCGACCGCCAGGTCGCGCATCGGGATGACCGCCACGCTTTCGTTATCGTTCATCCACTTGGGGTTGACTGCGCGGAACCGTTCGGCGATCACCCTCATCTCCGCGCTCGCCCGGCTGAGATCCACGCCCGGCTTGAGGCGGGCGGCCGCGAAAAGGTAGTTGCCGTAGTTGACGCTCGCGGGATCGGCCTGCAATGGCAGCCACGCATCGGCTTGCGGATCGGATTCGAAGTCCTTCGGCATCACGCCAACCACCGTGAAGGGCCGCTTGTTGAGCAGGATGGTTTGTCCCAGAATCCGAGCGTCGCCGGCGAAACGTCTTTGCCAGATGCGGTAGGCGAGAATCGCGGTGCCGGGCCCGTTGGGCAGGTCTTCGACGCGGTCGAAAATCCGGCCCAGCGCCGGCCCTGCGCCAAACACGCTGAAAAACTCCCGAGAAACATGCAGGGTCTTGAGCTGAATCGGCGGATCCCCGGTTCCAAGAGTCTGGCTGAGCCCCATTTCGTCGTACAGGGTCGTCTCCGCGAACACCCCGTTGTGGCTCCACGCCATGTACTTGGGAATCGAGACCGAGGTGTTGTGGCTGCCGTCCGGATAGGATTCGCACAAGCGCACCAGGCGGTCGGGGTCACGAAACGGGAGCGGCCGCAGTATCACCCCGTTGACCACGGAGAAGATCGCGGTGTTGGCTCCTATCCCCAGCGCCAGCGCGGCCACGGCAACCGCGGTGAACCCCGGATTGCGGCGCATGGAGCGGACCGCGTACCGGATGTCGGATGCGAATGTGCCCATGCAAGTACCTGCGTTTCGCGGCCGGCTAAGGGCAGCCCACCCCAGCCCTTATGAACGGCAGACCCGCTGCGTCACCAACCGCGGACCCACCATCTTACTAACGGCAGCCGCCCCCGTCACAGCGTCTTCAAGATCTTCACTCCGGGCGGGAGCGCAAACAGGCTGCCGGGCAGGGCCTTGTTGACCTCCACCGAGTCGGAATACATCTGGAAAATGCGGTCGCCGTTGCGCAGCCGCTGGATGTCGTAGGGCCACATCACGCCTCCGCCGACGTCCCGGTACTTTCCCCAGATCGTTATCTCTTCGTTGCGCTCATTGGTCTTCGGGTCGCGCCGGTAATAGACCTGCCGCATCGGCAAATGGGTCAGGTGATGGAGGTAGACCGTCACGGTGCGGTTGTCGGGATCCGTGATGTCCACGATCTTCACCGGCACGTTGTCGACGATGTCCGAACCGCGGTCCTCGAAAATCATCCCCGGCTCGTTCAGCCGCTCGCGCAGGATGTAGAAGAGGTTGTGCGTCACGGTGTCCTTGTACCGCGTGTTGGTCTCTTCCGGCGCCGGGCGAGCTCCGCGATACGTGACCTCATAGCCCTTGCCTCCAATGAACAGGCTCGCGCCGCTCTGCTCCTTTTCGCCGAACGAGTCGCGTTCGTCGACCAGGATCTCGTTCGGGACCGGCGGCACGGAAGGCCGCAGGTAGCGGGTGTAGACCGTCGCAACGCTCAGGCCGGAGAGCTCTTCGTGATAGAAGGAGTAGGCGCGGCCGGACGCGACCACATTGTCCATCTCCAGGAACTTCGACCCGCCTAGCGCTTCAACCGTCTCCCCGAGCATTCGCTTGCCGCGGTCCTGCGCGGTCTCGCCGCGGGCAGCCACCGCCAGAAGGAGGAGTACGAGTACGGACTTCATGCTTCCTTTATCGCAGATTGCGGCGGAGGACGCCTGCGCGGGCGGCCTAGGCGTTGGACCCACCGATCTCGTGGCGCAGGCACTCTTGCCTGCCGCCTCGACATTCGTGTCGAGGCCGGTTTTCGTGTCGAGAATAGTCTCGAGGCTGCAGACTAAGAGTCCGCGCCACGATCCAGACTCTTGGCTATCTCTTAATTTGACGCCTATCTCTGTGGGCGGGGTCCGCTCCCTAACGGTCGCGGTTCGGTAGCTTGACGGGCGGGTCCGCTCCCTGGCGGTCGCGGCTCGGTAGGTTGACGGGCGGGGTCCGCTCCCTAACGGTCGCGGTTCGGGGCTGGGCGGGCGGGCGCGACGGCGGCCGTCAGCTTCGGCTGAAGGGCGGCAAGTCGCGCAGGTCCTGCGGCCAGCGCGATGGGTTGTCCCGGATGTAGTGGCGGATGCGGTCCAACTCGTCCGAATCGCGGATGAAATGCCTACGGCCGGTCCCTTTCCAGATACCGCAATCGACCACGCTGGCGGAGTCCGCCTGGAAAGAGTCCAGGATCGAGGGCAGGGGCGCCGGATCGTCCACCAGCACGATGCCGTGCAGGTGGTCGGGCATGACCACGAACGCGTCCAGCATGACGTTGGAGAAGCGTGTGGGGATGCTGTTCCACAAGGCCGCAACCTCGCGGCCGACCGGGTTCCTCCGCATCTTTCCGTTTCTAATGCTCCCAAACAGGGAGCCGCGGCGCCAGGTTCGAAGTGTCACGAAATAGGCCCGCGTGCGCTGGCTGCAACTTCGCTGCACGTAGATGGGTGCGTTCGGGGCGGCGTTTGTCTCAGGGAAACGGGCAGCCGCCCGCGGCGGCGCTCGTCGCGCGAAGACTCTCAGCGCGCCGCGGGTGGAGGCGGAATCGTCAAATCCAGGGGGTGGACCGGCAAGCCTAATGTGCTCAATGGTTTGCCAAAGTCCTTCGGGTTGCCGACCGCCACCACCGTAAACGACTCAGGGTGCAGGTATTGCCTGGCAACCCGCAGAACGTCCGCCTTGGTCACCGCACCCAGCGCCTTCTGGTACCCGAAAATGAAGTCGTCCGGATAGCCGTAGTATCGGTACCGCAAAACGCGCGACAGCGTCTTCCCCGGCGTATCGAAGTGGAACACGAAGCCGTTCAGGCTGGTCTCTTTCGCCGTCTCCAGCTCCTGGTCGGCGACCTCGGAGGCGCGAATCCGGTCAACCTCCTGGCGCACCACCTCGATGGTTTCCGCTGTGGTCGGGGACTTCGTGCTACCGCCGATCTCGAACAGGCCGGGATGGTCGTATGCGGCGGCCCATTCCGCGCCGATGCCGTAGGCGTAACCGAGCTGGGTGCGGACGCGCTTGAACAAGCGGCTCGAAAAACCGCCACCCAGGATATCGGCCATGATCTCGAGCGCGGGGTCGTTCTTGTCCCGCAGGATGCCGCCGAGCTGTCCCAGCGAGAAGACCGTCTGGTTCACGTCCTCTTTCACCGCCAGAAAGACGCCCGGTTGAGCCACGTCCCGCACCGCCGGAAAGGGCGGAACCGGCTCCTGCCGATCGCTCCAGCCGCCGAACAGCTCTTCGAGTTTCCGCTTCATGGCCGGCGTCGAGAAGTCGCCGTAGACCGCCAGCAGGATATTGGCCGGGAAAAAGTAGCGACGGTGGAACGCGACCAGATCTTCCCGTTGGATACGGGCCAGCGTGGCGTATTCGATCTGGCAGCCGTAGGGCGTGTCCTTGCCGTATACGATATTGTTGAACTCGCGGCCGGCGACGGCCTCCGGATCGTCGTTGCGGCGGGCGATCTCATCGCGGAGTTGCGACTTGGCGAGGTCGAATCTCTCCTGGCGGAAGGCCGGCTCGACGAGCACGTCATGGAACACGGACAGAACCTTATCGGCGTTCTCGCTGAGGGCGGAGAAGCTCACCTCGCCGGAAGTCTCCTCGATGGAACTCTCGACCGAGGCCGCGATGTTCTCCAGGTCCTCATCGAGCTGATCGCCGGAACGGGCCGTGGTGCCGCCGGTGCGCATGACCATACCGGTCAAGGTGGCCAATCCGACCTTATCGGGAGGATCGAACAGGTTTCCCGTGCGCACCAGGGCCAAGCCGTTCACCAGCGGCAGCTCGTGGTTCTCGAGCAGGTAGACCCGCATGCCACTGGCCAGCGTGTAGGTCTCAACGTGCGGCAGGCGCACCGGCGCGAGAGGCGGATACTTGAGGTCCGCCGGCGCCTGCGCCAGGAGCGACGCGGCAAACAGGAATGCCAGAGCGATCCGCCGTCTCATCGCGCGCCTCCCTTCGGCGCCACGGTGAAGGCCACCGTGCGCCCGCTCTCCACGAAGTACTCACGCGCCACCCGCTCGACGTCCGCGGCGGTGACCTTGTCGATGTCGTCGAGACCCGTAAACATCTTTCTCCAGTCGCCGTAGTTCACGCGATAGTAAGTCAGCTGCTCCGCCATGCCGGTGTTGTTGTCGAGCTGCCGCAGGAGCGAGGCGCGCAGCTTGGTCTTGACGCGCTTCAGCGTCTGGGCGTCCACCTCCTTCTCCTTGAGGCCGTCGAGGATGCCGTATACCGCCTTCTCGTTCTCCGCGTTCGTGTGGCCGGAGGATGGGGCCACCCAGACCAGAAACAGATTGGGATACTTGCCACCGGGGAAGGTCGCAATAGCGGTGGCGGAGAGCGCGATGTTGCGGTCGCGTACCAGTTGTTCGTAGAGCAAGCCGGTGCGTCCGCCGGAGAGGATCTCGCCGATGACGTCGAAGACGGGGTCGTCCTTATCGTGCTGGTCCGGGCGCTTCCAGGCGATCGCGAGGAAGGGCTGGCTGGGCGTCACGACCGCGACGCGCTTCTCGCCCTCCTGCTTCGGCTCGACCGTGGGGAGCGGAGCGGGCAGCGGCCGGGATGGAAGCCGCCCGAAGTACTTTTCGGCCAGACGCCGGGCCTCGGCCGGATCCACATCGCCGGCGATGGCGATGACGATGTTGGCCGGGGCGTAATATTTCTCGAAGAAGGCGCGCGCATCGGCCACGCGAAGGTGCTCGATGTCGCTGGCCCAGCCGGCGGTGGGCTGGCGATAGGGATGGGCCGCGAACGCCGTGGCGAGCAGCATCTCGGAGAGCTTCCCTTCGGGGTTCGATTCGACCCGCATGCGGCGCTCCTCGCGGATCACGTCGCGCTCTTTGTAGAATTCGCGGAACACGGGGTTGAGGAAACGTTGCGATTCCAGCAGGAACCATAGCTCGATGCGGTTCGAGGGCAGGCTGTAGAAGAAGCTGGTCGCATCCTCGCTGGTCTCGGCGTTGAGACCGGTGCCGCCGTTCTCCTCGATGGTGCGCGGATAGGCGTTCACATCGACGTAACCGGCGGCTTTCTCCACGGCGGCCTGTAGTTGCTGCTCCAGTGTTCGCAGACGTTGGGCATCGGCTCCGGCGCCCTTGTCGCGCTCGGCGTCAAGCTGGTCGTAGGCGAGCTCGACGGCATCGAGCGCCTTCTTCTCGTCGGGGTAGTTCTTCGACCCGATGGTTTCGGTCCCCTTGAACGCCATGTGCTCGAACATGTGCGCCAAGCCGGTCCTGTCGCAGGGGTCGTCAACCGAGCCCGCGTTCACGTATGTGTGAAACGAAACGACGGGGGCCTCGTGGCGCTCGAGCAGAATGAAATCGAGACCGTTGGGGAGGGTAAACTCGGTGACGCGCTTCTCGAATTCCGCCAGGTTCTGGGCGCGGAGGCCGCCCAGGAGGAGGAAGGACATACACAGGAACAAAACAGCCCTGTTTCGCGTGGTGTGCATGGTGTGGTTCTAGAGCCATTGTAGGCATAACGGCGGGGCCGAAGCTCCGCGCGGCCGTGGCGCCCCGATGCTATACTCCGGCCTGGAATGTTCTCCTCGCGCCTGAATTGGGACCTGCGGCCGAACCGCATATCGGCGTCGCTCGATGCCAGGCGGCGCGCCGGCGCACGGATTCTCGACCTCACGGAATCGAACCCCACGCACGCCGCGCTTTCGTATCCCTCGACAGAAATCCTGGCGGCGCTGGGCGATGCACGGTCGCTCCGTTACGAGCCCTCGCCGACGGGGGTTGCGGAGGCGCGTGGCGCGGTGGCCGCCTACTACGCCTCGCGCGGCGTGAGCGTCGCGGCGGATCGCATCGTGCTGACGGCCAGCACCAGCGAGGCCTACGGCTACGTGTTCAAGCTGCTGGCGGACCCGGGCGATGAGGTGCTGGTGCCGCGGCCCTCCTACCCGCTGTTCGAGTTTCTGGCGCGGCTGGAGTCGGTGCGCGCCGTCGATTACCCGCTGGTGTATGACGGAAGCTGGCGCATCGATTTCGCGGCGCTGGAAGCCGCGCTGACGCCACGCACGCGCGCCATCGTGGTGGTGAATCCGAATAATCCCACCGGATCGTTTCTGAAGACCGGCGAGCTTGACCGCCTGGTCACGCTGGCCGCCGCGCGCGGCTTCGCGATCGTCTCGGACGAGGTCTTCTCGGACTATGCCTTCGCGCCAGATCCGAAGCGCGTCAGCACGCTGGCGGGCGTCGACGGAGCGCTTGCGTTTTCGCTCAGCGGACTCTCGAAAATCGCCGGGCTGCCGCAGATGAAGCTGGGCTGGATCGTGACGGCCGGACCCGAAGAACTGCGCGCGGCCGCGTTGGCGCGGCTGGAACTGATCGCCGACACCTACCTTTCGGCCGCGGCGCCGGCGCAATATGGGGCAACGCGGTTGATGGAAGCGGGGGCCAAGGTGCGTGAGCAGATCGCGGTCCGCACGCTGCGGAACCTGGACTGGTTGCGCGGCGCGGTGGCGGGGTCCGCGCTGAGCGTGCTCGCGGTCGAGGGCGGCTGGTACGCCACGCTCGAAGTACCGCGGACACGCAGCGAAGAGGAATGGACGCTGGAACTTCTGGAGCGGGACGGGGTGCTGGTGCAGCCGGGCTTCTTCTTCGATTTCGAAACCGAGGCGTTCCTGGTGGTGAGCCTCCTGACGCCGCCGGATGTCTTTTGCGAGGGCGTAGGGCGGATGCTGGCGCGGGTGGGGGAGTAGGGGCCGGGGCGAAGCGGCCGCGGAGCGTGTAGAAAACGACGAAAAGTGACGAAGCAGGGCTGTTCGTTTTTGGGTTTTCGCGCGTGTGCGGTGGGACAAGAGGATGGCTTGCGCGGCACCTCAACAGGACGAGGGTAGCGGGCGGGCGGCTCTTGTCACGGGGCTCGAAATAGACAGGCTTCGCGCCACGCCGTGCGCGTCCGGGCGTGAACTGCTTGCGTGGAAACGGCGCGCCGCGAGGTTGCGGCATGCGCCGTGCCCGGGAGCCATGCATTAACATCTTGCAATCCACCAATTAATATGCTTTAATCCTATGCGACGGCTTTGAACATGACCGCCGGCTCCAGCCTTCGCGTCGTCTCGTGGGTGCTACACGGCCTACGTCCGCGCACGCTCGTCTGCTGGGCCGTCCTGGCCACATTTCTCTGGACCTACGCGGCTCCGCTCGCGCTGGCCTTGGTCCCGCAGAAGAGCGCCTGTTGTTGCCGCGGGGGATCGGGCCCGTGTTGCTGCCGACGGACGAAGAGTCACCCGGCGACGGACGGCCCGCAGTGGGCCGCGGCCGCATCCTGCCCGTACCGGCACTGCTGCCGCGTGCGGACCACGCGCGTGGTTCCGCTATACTCGCCGCCTGCCTCGGTACGCGCAGGGCAGGCGATTGATGTCACCGGCAGCCGTCTACCGGAGTCCCGAGGCTCGCTCAATCCGCAGAGCCCTGGCAGCCTGCCGGTCCTTTACCAGCGCCCCCCTCCCGTTCTCCGATTCGCGCAACCATAGCGCCCGCACGTGCGCGAGCGCATCCGCAAATCGGCAGAAGGGGAGGAACTACAAATGAGAGCTGCACTTGCACTATTTCTGCTCGTGGCGTGCGTACAGGCCGGCGAGACGCCTCGCGCCACGCTATCCGGACGGGTGCTCGATCCTTCAGGAGCTCTGATTCCGGAGGCCGTGGTTCGCGCCATGTCGAACGGCCAGAGGATCGCGGAGGCCGCTTCCGATCACGAAGGCGCCTTTAGGATGACGCTACCGGCCGGGACCTATTCAGTCGAAGCGGAGGCTATCGGATTTCGTCCGTTCCGGCGAGAGGGGGTCGTGTTGTCGCAGGGTGCGCCCGTGGAAATCGACATCGGGTTGGAGCTCGAATCGCTTTCCGTGCAGACCACCATCACGGCCAAAGCGCCACCGATGGAATCGGCGCTCGAAACCCGCACCAGAAACTTCGAGGAGAAACTCGAGATTCGCGAGGTGAGGGAGAGCTCATCGAAGGACGTGGGCGAAGCGCTATCCCGGATCGACGGTTTCTGGAAAGTGCGCAAAGGCGGCGTCGCGAACGACGTGGTGCTGCGCGGTTTCCAGCAGGGCAACCTGGACGTCCTGATCGACGGAGCTCGCATCCACGGCGCATGCCCGAACAACATGGACCCGGCGGCGTTCCATGTCGATTTCGCCGAAGTACAGGAAGTGCAGGTGGTGAAGGGCGCGTTCGACATGCGAAACCAGGGCGCGCTGGGCGGGGTGGTCAGCATTGTGAACAAGGCGCCCGCACCGGGGCTGCACATCACGCCGAGCTTCTCGGCGGGCTCGTTCGGCTACATCAATCCGTCGATCGTCGGCTCGATCAAGAGGGGGCGGTTCTATCTGCTGGGCGGCAACTCGTACCGCCGGTCCGATCCTTACAAGGACGGCTCGGGCAAGAGCTTCACCTCGTACGCGAACTACCGGCCGGGCGCTCAGAACAGCAGGGCATTTGACGTCGACACGGCGTGGGGAAGGTTCGGCTACACGCTTACAGAAGGCCAGAGGGTCGAAGCCGGCTACACGCGCCAGAACAGCGGAAAGACGCTGTATCCGTACCTGCAGATGGACGCAGGGTACGACAACGCCGACCGCGCCAACGCGAAGTATGTCTGGAGCAACGTGTCGAACGCCATCCGGCAAATCCGCGTTGAGAGTTACTTCTCGAAGGTGCGGCACTGGATGACGGATGAGCAGCGGCTCACCTCGGCCGGCCTGGCGCGCCCTTACAGCATGGCGACGTTCGCCGGCACAAGGTCGCTGGGCGGCCGCGTTGAGGCGGAGCTTACGGATTTCGTCGCGGGATACGAGGTCTACCGCCGCGGCTGGACCGCCGTGAACACCATGCGCATGATGGGGGTGTACAAGGACCAGTCGGCCATACCCGACGTGGCTCTCACGGTAGGCGGAGCTTACGCGGACTATCGCCGGACGTTCTTCCGCAGGCTCCTGGTGAGCGCGGGCGCGCGGCTCGACACGGCAAAGACCGCGGCCCTGAGCTCTACTCTCAACACCGACCTCTTCTGGGCTTACAAAAACACCCGGACCAGCTCGGCGACCGACACCAATCCTTCCGGCAAGGTCTGGCTGATGTACTCCCTTCCCGCGGGACTGGAACTGTTCTCGGGCATAGGCCACACGGTCCGGCTGCCGGACCCGCGCGAGCGCTTCTTCATGCTGAGGCGATCCGGTTCGGACTGGGTCGGCAACCCCAACCTGGAGCCGACGCAGAATACCGAGGCGGACATCGGCCTGAGCTACCGCAATCGCCGCTTCAGCCTGAAGCCGACGCTCTACTACAGCAAGCTTGCTAATTTCATCACGGTGCAGAACCAGGCACTCGTGAACACGGTGCCAGGCATTACAAATACGATGGCCCGCTCCTATGAGAACGTCTCGGCCAGAATGTACGGCGGCGAACTCGGTTACAGCGTCGGGATCACGCAAGCGTTGTTGCTCTCGGGTGGGTTGTCGTACTCTCGCGGGACAAAGGACGCGAAGCCCCAATTTCGAATCTTCGACACGAATCTGGCGGAGATGCCGCCGATGAAGTCCCGCGCAGGCCTGCGCTACGGGACTCGCCACTTCTTCGTGGAGGTCGAGTCGTTGGCCGCGTGGGCGCAGCGCAGGGTCGATACGGACCTGCGGGAACTGCCAACGCCCGGATACATGCTGATGAATGTCAAATTCGGCATCCACACCAACAAGCTGAACGTGGCCGCGGGAGCCGACAATCTCTCCAACCGCTTCTACTACGAAGCCTTCTCGTATCAGCGCGACCCGTTCCGGACGGGAGTCAAAGTTCCCGAGCCGGGCAGGTCGCTGTATGTCACATCGTCATTCGCGTTCTGAGGGCGGGCCTGGAGAGGGACTTGCAGAAATCGCGCCGTGTAGGACATGCTTCAGCTTGTCCCTTCCGCGGCGGTGGTGCGATTTCTGCAAGTCCCTCTGGAGACCCGCTGCAGGACTGGAGTCCTGCCCCACGGCTACCTTCACCGGGTCGCCCACGGGCTCGGCGGAATAGGTCTGCTGGCCGTTGACCCAAGCCTCTTCCATGGGGTAGTAGTCGAGCGCGGCAGGCTTGCCCTTCAAGAGGGCTTCGAAGAAGGCGCTCCAGCGGGGCAGGTAGAAATCGCGCACCAGGCCGGACCAGTTTTTGTTCGCGTAGTCGTGCAGCGTGTCGGCCGTCGCTCGGGGGCCCCAGGTGGTGATCTGGACGCGGGCGTTCCTCAGGAACAGCCGGCGCTCGGCTTCGTCGTTGCCGGCGCGGGCCCGCGCACGCGCGAGCCAGGTGCCCAGCAGGAACTCCTTGCGCGTTGCGAGCAGGCGGTCCTGGTCCCGCATCAATTGGAGAAAGCGCTGCGCGTCCTGTGCGAAGCGGGGCGCTTGCGGGTCCTCGGCCATCATCTGGCGGTAGAGAGCCAGGCCTCGGTTGCTGAGAACCTGGCTGGTGAGATCGACTATGTCGTATTGATACGCGTCCGCCGTTCGCAGGCGCGGGGAGCAGCTCAGCAGAAGCCGCACCGCCTTTTCGAGGTCGGCGGGCTGATAGTAGAGCGCCGTGGTGCCCCAGGTCGACGCGTGCTCGACCTTGGTAGACGGCCGGGCGCAGAAGACGGGCTCGGGCGCGCCGTCCTCGGCCTTGGGACATGCGTACACCGAGGCCGCCAGCAGCGCCCATGCCTGTTCCGCTTCGGGGATCGCGGCGCCGTAGCGGCGGTCGGCGAAGCGCCGGATCCATTCGGCGAGGTCCGGCGGCGAATCGCGCCAGGGCAATTCGTAGAGCAGATCGTAGGTGACGGGATTGCTGTCGCTGCCCTCCATGAGCGCGCCCACGCCGCGGAGCAGTGTGCCCATCGGGTGGCTGCGAGCCTTCTGAAGATCCGGCCCCATGCGGTCGAGGCGCCCGAAGACGCCGCTGCGGCCGCCGAAGTTCGGCAGGATACACCACAGCCATTCCTGGCCGCGAAAGCCCTCGGGCCGCTGGCTCCATTGCGGACGGGCATCGGCGTAGAGATCTAGAATGAGCGCGTCGCCGGGCGCCAGAGCTTTGAGGAGCGCATCCACCGGATTCTCCTGCCAGCCCTGGAGCACCCACACCGCTTTGGGCTCGTGGCGCCGCATGGCATCGCGAATCGCGGCGGCGCCTTTGGTGACGTCGATCTGGTTGACCACGGCGCCTTCGTGGAAAGGATCGCCGGCGTAGTAGACGGCGTCGCCGTACAACGACTTCTGCTCCTGGTAGAACACCGCCGCCATCCGCTCGAACAGCGGATCGGTGGGATCGAGCACGGCGGGACGGCGGAAGCCGCACCACAGGCCGCTATCGAAGATGCGCGCCTGCGGTTGCTTCTCGCGCAGCTTCGCTGGCACCATGCCGTAGAACGCCGCCAGCGCGGGCGTCATGCCGTATTCCCGCATGCGCGCGAGAATCTTGCGTTCGAGATCCGCGCGGTCGTCGATCCAGCGCTGGGAGACCGGCCCGCCCCAACCTTCGAGATTTCCCATGAGCCACCAGGCCGTGAAGGCGGGGCCGGGGATGAAGTCGGCGATCTCGGCGTCCGAGAAACCGAAGCGGCGCAGCGTGCGCTGCCAGACGGCCTCCTGGCCGGTCACCGCGAGAGGCATGGTGATGCCGTTGAGCGCCATCCAGTCGATCTCTTGCGCCCAGCGGTCCCAATCCCAGAAGGCCGCGGTGTAGCTGTGCGTGCAGTAGTTGAGATAGTAGCGATGGCGGGCCCAGGAGGTCTGGCGAACCTTCGACGGCACGTTGGGGAACCGGGCGGGCTGCTCGAGCTGGCTGCCGCAACACGTAACCTGCATCAGGGCGTAATACTTCAAATACCAGTTGAAGCCCGCCGCCATGGCGACGCCGGAATTGCCGCCGAGCACCAGCTTGCCGTTGCGGCTTTCGAGCTCGAAGACGTCCTGGCCGCCCTCCGATGCCGGAATGTCCTGGAGCACGATGCGCCCTTCGTAAAGCGGCAGGTACCGGTGGATCAGCGCGCGCACGCGAGCGTGAGTCTCGGGAGAACCGGCCGAGGCGGAGGCTGCGGCGAGGAGGATGACGAAAGCGGAGGCAAGGCGCGCGAACATGGTCTTATTCTAGACGCGCAAGGCCAGAGGGTGGCACGGACTTCCTCGACACGAGTGTCGAGGCGGCAGGCAGGAGTGCCTGCGCCAGGCTTACCGGCCAGGCGTGACGATGCGCGCGCGGCGGATGGTGTCGAGGTGGGGGAACTTAGTGTCGAGGTACAGATTGCCCATGGTCTCGACCAGGTTCTGATCGGGACCCGAACCGCGCGGCGGCCCGTCGCCGTAAGAGTCCCACAGGTGGTCCACCGCCAGCTCCATGCCCTCCACCACCTGGCCGAAGGGGGCGAAGCCGGCTTCGTCGAGGCGCGTGTTGTCCTGAAGGTTGATGAAGACCTGGGTGGTGCGCGTGTTCGGACCGGCCTTGGCGAACGAGATGGTGCCGCGCTTGTTGCTCTGTTTCACCGGGTCGTCGCGCATGGTCATGCCGCGCCAGCGCGCCTCCACCGCCGGATCGCCGTTGATGCCGAACTGCGCCACGAAATCGCGCAGCACGCGGAAGAACCGCTGGTCGTCGTAGAACTTCTGTCCGACCAGCCGGTAAAATCGCTCCGCGCCTTCGGGCGCCCAGGCCTTGGTCACCTCGACCACGAACGAGCCGCGGGTGGTTTCGAACTTCACGCGGTAGGAATCGGGAACGGGCGCCAGCGGGGCGGGCGGCTTCGAACCGCCGCATCCGGCGAGCGCCAGGGCGAGGGCAGTCAGGAAGAGGCGGCCAATGCTTCGCATGGGAAGCATTCTACCAGCGCTGGGGCAGCAGGTGATGCGGCGGAGTTGGGAGAGTCGGCGGGCTCGGCCCATCCGCGCAGGCACAACTCCGTCGCATGGGCCAGGCCGGTGAGCACCAGGTCGCCGCACCGGTACTCGGTCTTGCGGCAACCGTGGCCCGCGATGATGTCCCGGGTCAGGCGGACTGTGGCCACCATTCCCGCACCTTGTGGCACGACGGGGGCCAAAGCACAAACCCAGAGACTTGCGCCGGAAGACCGGCTCAGGAGCGGTAGTTTTGACCGGCCGGCGGTAGGAATTACCGCCTACCGCCTACGTCACATCGTCAGAACGACGCGGAACTTTGCGTCGCCACTCATCATGCGCGCGTAGGCCTCGCCCGCTCTTTCGAGTGGATATGTTTCGATCATCGGACGCACGCCGCTCAATTCGGCGAAGCGCAGCGTGTCCTCGGAATCGGCGGCGGTTCCGGCGGCCCAGCCTTGAATGCTTCGACTTCCAGAAATGAGCTGTACGGGTGCGACCTCAATGGGCTCAAATGTCGCGCCGATTACGATGAGCTTGCCGTTCGGCCCCAGACCGTCGATGATCTCCGACATCGATTTGGAACTCGGGGCTGTCCCCAGGATTACCTGCGCGCCGCCCAGTTTCTGCAACTCCTCCGCTGCGTTCGTCGCTTTGCTGTCGATGTACAGGCTGGCTCCGAGTTTCTTTGCGAGAGGCGCATTTTCCGACCCGCGTCCGATAGCCACGACCTTGTAACCGAACTTGTTCGCAAATTGAATTCCGAGGTGACCCAGACCGCCGATACCCTGCACCGCAACCAGATCGCCGGGGGACGCACCACTGTGCCGCAGGGCATTAAAGGTGGTAATTCCGGCGCACAGCAGCGGTGCTGCTTCGGCCGAATTCAGACTCTCCGGTATCGCCGCCAGCGCCTCGACCGGAGCCAGCATGTATTCCTGGTAGCCGCCATCATAGCTGATGCCCGGAATTTTCAGGTTCCGGCAATTGCGAAAATCTCCGCGCCGGCAGGAGGGACACGTGCCGTCCTGACCGCCGTGCCATCCCACGCCAACGCGCTGTCCCTTCTTCCACTCGGAAACGCCCGCACCCAGTTCATCGATGATGCCCGCGACTTCGTGTCCCGGAATGCGGGGGTATTGAATGCCGGGCCACAAGCCGTCTTTTGTGAGCGCATCGCTGTGGCAAACGCCGCAGGCCTGCACCTTGACGCGCACCTGGCGGGCACCCGGCGTAGGAATCTCGCGTTCGACAATCTGGAAATCTCCTCCGGCCTTGGGAATCTGCGCCCCCTTCATCGGCGCTATCCCGACTCTTGCAGCTGACATCACGCCCTCCTTTGAATTCTTGCGTTGTGGATACGTCAGCGGCCCCACGCGCCGGCGCGATCGCAACAACTCCGCGTTTTCTATCCCCCCTGTCGTCCTTCTTAAGCTCACTCTACTCCCGTTCGGAGCAACGAAACACCGGACGATATCTGGCTCTTCTGCTCCCGCTGCGGGTGGACACATCAGGCCCGACTCTAGCGCGGAAGGGGGAGGGGAGCCAGGAGGGTATTGGGGTAGTAGTGCTCGAGGATGGCGCGGAAATCGGCGCCGGCGGCGGCCATGGCGGCAGATCCGGTCTGGCACAATCCGATTCCGTGGCCGGCGATGGCTTTGCGGCGCGGACCGCGGGCGCTGCAGGCACACGGCACCGCGAAGAAGGGATAATCCCCGGGCTCGGCCCGATTCGGGATGCGGGTCCGGCCTCCACAACGCGCCGAGTAGAGCGCGGCCACCGGGGCTCCGTGCCAGGCGAGGATCAGGCCGCGGGTTGCTTGCGCGGCGCGGGCCGCCGCTTGCGACGCCCTCGGCGGAGCGCGGAGGAACTGGCAATGCGTCGTATCGCAGAAATCGAAAGCCGCATGGCGGCCGTGCGCGGCGGCGTAGAAGGAGCGCGCCACGATGGCCTGGGCCTTGAGCGCCTCGATCCGGGTTCCAGGCTGGCTCTCGGCCGCGACCACCGAAGCGACGGCGACCTCGAGATCCATTAGCATCACCGGCCGCAGCGCGCTTTTTGGACACGCCGATTTCGAGGCGGCCCCTGAACTGCCGTTGGATCTTGCCCGGGATGCCCAGGACGAGACTGGCGTCGCGCGGCGATGCGGCGATCTTGCGGCTCCTTACTGTGCCGCCGCGCCAGCGGCACTCGATCTCGCCGTCGCGGAGCGCGACCGTCGCCGCCTCCGCGTCTCGAAGCACGAAGCTCGCCTCGCCCGCACGCACCTCGAGCGCGCCGCCTCTGACGGCCGCCAGCCTCAACTGGACCGGGTGGAACAGGCCGAAGACGCCGATCCGAACGGTCTGCGCACGGCACGCGGCCACAGCCAGCGCGAAGCACAGAACGACGCGCCTCATCTTCCCTCGCGAAGCACGCGCATCATCTCGGCGGCGACCTCCGCGGCTTCGGCACCGGGGACGCCGTGGACGCGGACCAGCAGGCCGTAGCGCGGCGCGGCGGCGCGGTCGAAAGCGATCACGAAGCCGTCGCCGGGCGCCTTCGGCTGGTGTGAGCAGGGCGCGGTGCCGGTCTTCGCCAGTCCCTCGCCGAGCGCGCGGCCGGTGCCATGGCGCGCGCACTCGGCCATGCCGCTTCGCACCACGTCCGCACGCGGATCGGCGAGCAACGCCACGAAGGCGCGCAGCATGTCTTCCGGCCGCAGCTCCCAAAGGCCCTGGCGGCCCACGTAGGCAGCCGGCGGAGCGTCCTCGGGCGGCGGCGCGATCGAAAATCGGCGCGCCTCGCCCGCGACATCGTCGAAGCGCACCTGTGCCGCGAGCGCGTCGAAGAAGGCGTTGCAGGAGTGCGCGATCGCCTCGACGATCCCCACCTTGCCGTGCCCGGCGGGAAGCCAGCAGCCGGATTCGGTCCCACGGCAGACGAATTCCGGATAGCGGAATCCATGCGACTTTCCGTAGGCGAGCGTGGTGAACGGCTTGACCAGCGACCCCATCGACACGGCGCGACTCGCGTCCGGCCACTGCGCGTCCACGATCCGGCCGCTGCTCGTTTCGATGAGGATGTACGAGAGGTCCGCGCGGCTGAAGCGCTCGTGGAGCAGCGTGACCACGGCCTGATCGTAGAGCGAGGCCGCGAGGACGGTGCCCGACCACAGGGCGCAAATTGCGAGCCCCGCCCGACGAATCATTTTGCGAGCCTGTAGGTCACGGTCTCGGAGACCGTCGAGCCAAGATCGAGCGCGGTCATGGACGACGACTCGATCCCGCCGAGCACGCCGCTCAGGCTGGCGATATTCTCCGAGAAGAACCTCGGCTCGCGTTCGTCGGCCTGCGCATCGGAGTAGTCGATGAGGCGCGTCATCGCGAGGAACCGGCCGCGTTCGGCCGCGTGGTGGAAGGTGGCGGCGTATGTAAACGGCTGGCCGGTTGCCGGCGCATCGAGGCGCGCCGCGATCTTCTTTGCCAGCGCGGCCGAGTTCGCCACGATCAGCACGCGAGCGCGCGCCTCAACCGCGATGCGGCCCAGCGCCCCGAACTCCGGCACCGACGCCAGCGCCTTGCGCACCGCGGCCGCGTCCCAGTTCGAAGACCCGACCAGCACCACCGCCGTATCGATTCCCACCAGCACGCCGCCCGGCGCCTCGCGGCTCGAAGCGATCTCCAGCATGGCCTCGAGCGGCGCTCCCATCATGGAGCGAAGCGCCGGCGGCACCACGTCGCCCGTAGACTCGTCGAGCGGAGGCTGGTCGATGCGGGTTTCAAGGTCGGATTCGCTGCCGGCCTGGCCGCTCAAAACCGCCGGCGGCGCGGTGAGCGAAGGCGGAGCCGCTTGCGGACCCGGCGCGAGAATCTTTTTATACAGAAGCCCCAGCGCGGCCTCGGGAGCGGGTTTCATCCAAACCTGCGAGAAGCCCGCGTCTTCCGGGACCAGACGGAGCGCACCCGCGCAGGCAGCGGCGTCCGGCGGCCCGGCGGCGGGCGTGTCGAAGCGGACGAAAGCGCGGTCTTCGCGGACCTGGCTCTCGCTGCGGTGCAGATCGGCGATGCCGGCGTCGAACTGCCGCAGAGCGGAAACGTTGCGCTGGATCCAATACGAGCGGAAGTGCGGGCTCTGGGCCAGCGCGGGCAAGTTCATCACCAGCCGCAGATCGCCCGGCGCGCCGGCGCGCTTCACCGCTTCCGCGTACCAGCGCTCGCTCGCCGACCGTCTCCACCGGCTTCTCCGCGAGCAGCGTGAGCGCGCCCGCCATCAGGTCTTCGCGAGTCGCCAGAAGCAGGTAGTCCTTCGCCGCCGCGAATGCCGCCACGCGGTGGGACGCCGGATCGGTCTTGATGAAATAGTCGAGGCCCGCGGCGTTGCGCGTCTCGTAGGAAGAGCGCGTGCGCCACAGGGCCGTCTCGATCGCGCGCGCCGAGGGCAGCTTCGTGATGTACAGGAATTGCAGGCTGCCGATGTCGTAGAGCGCGACGGCCGATTCCGTGCCTGCGACTGAAGCGAGCAGGTCCATATCCGGCGGCAGGCCGGCCGCGGCGGCGAACTCCGTCTGCGCGTCCCCGAGCCGGCTGAAGAGACGCGAGCGCGAGAAAACCGCGTAGTTGCCGCTTGCCAGCCAGGCCGGCTTTTCCTTCGAAGCGTTCCAATCCTTGAGCAGCGCGCCGAAGTCGCGGGCTTCGAGCACCAGCAGCGGACCGCTGGGCATGTAGGCGGCCAGGCCGGGCCCCGGCGTGGGCGACTCCACAAACGCCCACAGCGCCAGGGCCAACACGGCTGACGAGAGGAGGATTCGCTTCTTCATTTGGATGAACCTCCTTCGGCCAGGCGCGGCTCCACTAGCTGCGCTTGCCCGAGTTCCTTCCCGATCGCGGGACGCCGGCGCGTATTCTCGGCTAGCCGTTCCTGCCGCGCTTTCGCCTGTTCGAGCGCGGCGCGCGTCTCGGCCGAGGGATCGATCGCCAGCGAGAGTCTGTAGAGAAGCACAGCCTGCTTCCACGCACCGAGATCCGCGGATGCTTTTCCGAGCGCGCGTGTCACCGCGCCGCGCTCTGCGGCATCGGAAGCTTCGCTCAGAAACCCCGTCACCATCCAGCCCAGGTCGGCGTCGGACTCTCCGTTGGTCAGGTAGTACCGGAGCTGTTGGACCTCGGTCTCGAGCGCGGAGAGCGCGAGTTGGGGATTGGCGCTCTCGAGCGCCGCGCGCACCAGGCGCAGCCGTGGCGCCAGCGGCTTGGGATCGATCGCGATGGCTCCCATGAGCAGCGCGACGCGATCCCGCGGCTTTGCAGCCTCCGCCGCCTTGAGCCGCGCGAAATAGAAGTACGGCTTTTCGGCCGCGGCCGGCGAGGGCGTCGCACCGCCGGCCAGAAGGTCCAACTCGCCGCTGCCGAAACCGGAGCCCGGCGCCAGTTCGGCCGCTTTCAGGCGCACTTCGTACGCCGCGTCCGGAGACCGGCCCGGAGCCGCGTCGCCATGCCTGACGCGGCTCTCCAGGTCCCACGGCACTGCCTTCGCCCGCGCTGCGAGGAACTCGCGCGCTTCCGCCTTGTGGCCGGTCTTGATGAGGAGTTCCGCCGCGGCTGGCAGATCCTGGAACGGCTCGTCCGCGACTAGCGTCATCCGGCGCAGCAGCGCGATCGCGCCGGCCATATCGCCCTGCTCGATGCGGACTTCGGCCAGCCCCAGGAAATTCGCCGCGGTGAAGTTGTGCGCGTCGAGTTCGCGGGTGTAACCGAACTCGAGCAGTTTGCGCGCGCCGGCCGCGTCGCCTTCGGTCTTCAGCGCTGCGGCGCTCTGGCTCAGCATATCGAGATGGGGCGCGTCCTCCGGCGTGCGGCGGTATCGCTCGATCAGCGCGTCGAGCCGTCCCGCCTGCGATGCGGCGCGTATTTCGAGCGCGGTGAGGGCGGTCCGCTCTCCTTGCCACGCGTCAAGCGCCGCCTGGGCTCGCGCGGTCTGTTTCGTGTCGAGCAGGAATCCGATCCAGCGGAGTTGCCACTCGCGCAGAGTCTGCTCCGCGTATTCGTGCTCGGGACCGGGTTGGGAGCGCGGGCCGAGGCGTCGTCGAGAATCCGTTTATAGAGGACCTCCTGCTGCGTGGTGTCGAATAGTTTCGAATCGAGTGCCGTGCGCAGCACGCCCAAAGGGTCGGGCGCGGCGCGGCTGAGATCGACGATCCAGGCCACTCCTTCGGCGGTTCCCGCCGTGGCGGCCAGCGCGCCTTCCATCAACGGCGTGAGCCGGTAATAGCCATTGCGGCGGATGTAGAGCCGCAGCGCGCTATCGGCCTGGGTGCGAACTTCGCCCAGGAGTTTGCGGCTGCCGATGTGTCTGAGAGCCCCCGGCAAGTCGGTCCAGAAGCTCTCGGGAAGGCGATCATCCTCCATCTTGCGGAACGCGGCGAACGCGTTTCTCCAATCGGCGATAGCCTCGTCGCGCTGGCGCGCGTCCCAGTGAATCAGGGCCATTTTGTCGTAGACGTCGCCGCGCTTGGCGGTGAGCTCGAGGACGTGGCCGTAATCGGCAAGCGCGCGGGCGGTGTCGTGGTTGTGACTGTACAGATCGGCCAGCGTGGCGTAGGCATCCGCGCGGGCGGGAGTGCCCTCGACCAGGCCGGGCAGAAAATCCTCGGGATCGCCGCTTTTCGCCAGCGCCGTGTATTCGCCGTAGACCGTGCCGTAGTAGAACCAGTCGCCGCCCGCCAGTTGCTCGTTGCGGTCCACGCGCCGGCCCAGCCGCGCTCCGATGGGCGCGTCGCCGATGGCTTCGGCAAACGCGGTGCCCACTTCGGGCGAAGTGTCGGCATAGTAGACGCCGGCGAGGCCGGTATAGGCCCGCGTCCAGACATGCGGCATCGAACCGCCGTGCGCGCGGATGGCATCGAGCGCCAGCTTCGCGTTGCCGCTCGCGGCCGCGGTGTTGAGAGCGGCGTATTCCTCTTTGCCGCCGCTGGCTTCGGCCACCAGCCGATCGGGCATGTGAGCCGCGAGCAGATCGAGATAGCGCTGGAGTAAATCGCCGCTCAAGCCCGCCCGCTCGTGACGCAGCGCCAGAACCTTGAGCTCCGCTGCCACGTTGCCGCCCGCGCGGTAGGCTTCGGCCGCCTGGTCGAGCAGATTGTCGCGCTCGCTCGAATTCGGCCTCACCTGCCAGAAGGCTTCGAGCTGTACGCCCAGCTCGTCGTACTGCATGCGCTGGCGCTGCAGATCGATTAATCGCGTCTCGTGTACCCCCACGCTCGAGTCGCCGGGATTGGCCATCATCATCTCGAAGCGCCACCGCGCGTCGAGACGCGTCAGGCCGGCGCTCACGACGACGGACAGCAGCTTGCCTGGCGGAAACGCAGGCTTCTCCTTTTCGAGAGTTGCTTCGAGCGCAGTCTTCTCCTCGGGCGTGAAGTAACGCGCGGCGGTTTCGCCCATTGAGTTGAAAGCCTGATCGACCCCGTAATTGTCGAGCCCGCCGGCCGCGCGCAACGTTTCCAGTGCCGTCTCGCAAGCGCGCAGGCGCGTCATCACGCGGGCGTAGATGGCCGCGCCGTCCGCTTGTTCGCTGAAGAGGTACTTACCGGAGAGCGCTACGCCGCGCTCGGCGAACGGCCTCGCCTCCGCGTCCAGGTTCCAGCCGTCCAGGATGCGCGCGACTTCGAAAAACTGCTGCGCGCGCTCGGGCCGGCCCTCGATGAATCCCTTGCGGAGCGCGGCGACGGCTTCGGCGCGCCGGCCGAGGCGGGCGTGCACCTCGGCCGCCTTCTCCATCCAGTGCGGATCGTGATAGGTGAGGTCGTACAGCTTGGTGTAACTCGCCAGCGCGTCGTCGAAGCGCATCAGGCGCTCCTCGAGCGACGCCCGGGCGATGCGCAGGTCGGTGCGATCGGGCCGGATGGCGATGGCGCGCGAGTAGGCGCCGATGGCGGCGGGCAGGTCCTCGAAAAATGTCTCGATCCGCGCCAGCACCATCGGCCAGCGGAAATCGCGCGGCGAATCCGCCGAGGCTTTCACGAAGTAGCCGCGCAAGCCGCTCGCGTCCGTCGTGCGCCGCGGCATAGAGGGCTGCCTCCCGCACCAGTTCGTCGTCCTCCGGATAGCGCTTGAGGACCTCGATGTACTGATCCATGGCCGACGCGTAATCCTTCTGCCGCGTCAGGACGGGGATCAGGCTGCGCCGCAGCTCGGCAATGCGCGAGGGAGCGCCGCGCAGAGCCTGGATCTTCTCTTCGTAGAATGCACGCAGGCCGCGATCGTCTCCCTGGCGTGCGTAAATGTTGGCCATGGCGGCAATCGTCTCGGCGTTGAGCGGCTCCTGTTTGAGCAGCGTGGTGGCGAAGTCGCGGGCGCGCGCGAAGTCTCCCGATTCCGCGGCCTTGTTCGCCGCCTCCAACGTGAAACTCCGGCGCAGCGGAGCGTTCGCGGCACTCGCGGCGCGTACCAGCGTATCGACCGCCTGGGCGGGCATCTGGTTGCGCCAGTAGAAATCGACCGTCGCCCTCACCACGCCGAGGATGTTTGGATTCTCGCGATACAGCTCCTCCACCACACGTTGGGCTGCCGCAAGGTCGGTTTTGCTCTCGTAGAGCTGCATCAGGTCCAGCCGCGCCCGCATACGTTCCACGGGATCGGTAGTGACCTCCACCTCGCGTTCCTGAACTTTCTGAACGACGGCTTCGAAGCCGCGCGAGGCGGCATCGCCACGAACGGAGACGAGCAGGTCGAGCGATGTGGTGCGCGACGCAAGCTCGCCCAGAAACGTCCCGACTTCACCCGTCCGGTTCTGCGCTTCGAGTACGGCGATGCGCAGGGAAACGGCCTCCGCGACCGGATTCGCGCCCGCGACGCGCTCGGCGGTGAGCCGGTCGATGAGCGATCTGTAGGCGGGACGGTTGGCGAGCGTGAGCAAACGGGTACGGGCCGAAGCGGCCGCGGCGTCGCCCTTCAAGTACTCCGCGATGGCGCGATTCCCGTCGCGCTTGCTCTCATAAATGGCGCCGGCCTCGTAGGCGTAGAGCGCCGGGTTGGCCGCCTGCCGGCGGGCCTGCTCGATCAGACGCAGCGCATCGTCGAACTGGTAATAGTCCCAGAAGATGGTGGCCGCTTCGAGGTAGCCATCCTTCCTGCCGGGCTCGATGCGCGCGATGCGGTCCCAATAAGGACGGGCTTTGGCGTATAGCTCGCGGTCGGCGTAAATCTCTCCGCTCTCGGTCAGCGCCTTGCGATCGCGCTGGTCGAACTGGTAGAGCTTCTCGGAGAACGCGACGGCCCGTTGCGTACGGCCGAGCGAGCGGTCGAGCTCCGCGGCCCGGTGCACCAGCGCGGCGTCGCCCGGGAATCGCGTGGCGACGGCTTCGAGCGCCGGCGCGGCCACTTCATAGTGCGCCCACCACGCCTCCGCCTCGCCGGCGAACTGGACTGCAGCGGGGTTCGCGGCCGCCATTGCGCCGGGATCCACGACACGAAGCGATTCGACTTCGGGGTAGAGGCGGCCCGTGGTAGAAAGGCCCTGGAAGAGCTGCCGCTTCAGATCGTCCGCATAGAACCAGTAGTTCCTGAGCAACCGCTCGCGTTCCGCCGGGTTGGCTGTCGCGCGCCGCGCGTAGGCCGCGAGCAGGTTGCGAACGAAATCCAGGTCGTAAGGAAACCGCTCGTGCGCGTACAGATTCACGCGCAGGTAGAGCGCCGGCGTGACGGCGTTCTGCCCCAGAACTTCGCGGAAGTATCGCTCGAGCTCGTTGCCCGAGAAGACGTCCACCACCTGTTTGGTAAGCTGCTCGAGTTCGGCTGCCTGGCGCTTGCGCAAATACCAGCGCGCCAGTTTGTCGTACCAGGAAAGGCTCGAGAACTGCTGGATCGCGCGGCGGTACACCTGGTCGATTCCGGCGTCGAGCCTGTTCTGATCGATGAACGCGGCCAGGCTCGCGTAGAGCCCGGGGTCGTCAGGATTGCGGTCCAGCTCGCGCCGTAGCAGAGCCAGAGCGTCGAGCGGACGATGCAGCGAGACCAGCCGTGAAACGTAGCGGTCGAGCACGCGGGCATAGTCCGGAGAGCGCGCCGGGCTGGATCGAGACGTCTCCGCGCCTGTCGCCCTGCCGCGCGCCGTACCGGTTGGGGCCGGAGCCTCTTCGTCCGCCGCCACGATCTCCGTGGCCTCGCCTTCCTCCGCCGGCGCCTGGACCGCGGTGCCCGCCGCTTTCGCACCCAACGGGACGCCGCCTGAGCGCTCCGCCAGCTCCTTGAGCAGCATGTCGTAAGTGGCGAACTCGCCGCGCTCGTCCCCTGTGCGCGCGTAGGCGTCGGCCATGCGTAGCGCCACCTCGGTCCGCAAAGGCGTCTTCGGAAACGCGGCCAGGAACTGCTTGCCTGCGCGAATCACTCCGTCGCTCGCGCCATACGTGGCGTAGGTTTCGACGAGCTTGGCCGCCAGCGCCGGCCGCCGCGGCGACTTGGGGAATTTGGAATCGAAGAGCGCCACCAGTTCCGCCGCCCGCGACCGGTGGAAGTACGCGACCGCCTTCTGCTCTTCGTCGCTGTACTTGTATTCCGGCGACGTCGAGTTGAGCAGCAGCGACAAAATCCCGTTCAAGAAACCCGGATGCGGGTCCATGGTGGCGATGTCTTTGTAGAACGACAGGTCGCCCGCGCCAAAACGAATGGGCTGTTCCGGCGCCGTGAACAGAAGCTGCGCCAGTGCCGCCAGCGAGCGCTCCCGATCGGCGGGCGTCGCGCCGGCCAGCGCGTATACGGCGTGGTAGTCGCGCGCGGCCTCGTCATAATCGTGGACCTCCTCCATCAGGCGGCCCAGCGTCCACAGTTCCGCTGCGCTCCAGCCCGATTGCCGCGCGTCCTTCCTCTGGCGGAATTCGACCAGCGCGCGCTTGGCCTCGGGCAAATTCCCCTGCTGCTGGTAGTAATAGAAGATGCGCGCGGCGGCGCCGAGGTCGATGGGATTCGCACTCACCGCGGTGCGGGCCTTGCCGAGGAAAGTTCGCAGGCTGTGCGTCTTCGCCAGGAGCTCGAAGTAATCCTTCACCAGTTCCGGCGGCCACAGAGGCCGGAACGCCCGGTCGTAAATCGCGAGGGCCTGCTCCGGAGTTCCGCGGCTCTCCGCCAGCGCGGCCCGGGCACTGGTCGGAAAAACAGTATCGGATGGAAACGCTTTGGCGTATTCGCCCACCAGCGCGTCGGCTGCCGCAGTCCGCTTCTTGTCGAGAAGGTAGCCGAAGAACTGACGGTACACCGCGCGCCTCCGGGCGTAACGCTCGATCCACAGCCGGTAGACTTCCTCTCCCGTTTCGACCGGAAGGGCCTGCGCATCCACCAGCGCGATTAGCCGCTGGAGTGTGCGCCAGGCGCGCTGATCGGCCACCGGCAGGAATTTCTCCGCGGGCGGGTTGGGCGCTTTCGGCCGCCGCCTCGAGGGCGTGGACTTCGTCGGCCGGGCGCAGCCGGCGATGATAGAAATCGGCTAGCGCCAGTTGGCCCGCGCCGGGATCGGCCGCCAGCTTCGCCTGCTCGATCCAATCGGCCTCCGCGGCAGCCGCGTCGAGTTGTTCCTCGGCGGCGCGCGCGCGGAGCGCGTAGAGTTCGGCGTCGTTCGGGCCGCCGCGATCAGTTGCGTGAGAGACGCACGCGTCTGCGCGGGATCGCGCCGCACCGTCACCGTGCCGCCGGGCATGGCCACCGTGGTGGTGAAAACGCCCTCGAAGCGTTTCACCGCCCGAATGTTTTGGAACCAGCGGGGCAGGTCCGCGCGCGCCACGAGGCCCGCGAAGGCTAGGGCAGCGAGGACAAGCGCCAGACCTGGCCGTGGGCTGAAGCCCCCGGCGGCACGCTGAAGCGTACGCCACAGGTTACCCAGGGACTTACGGGAGGATTTCAAGCGGCACCTCCTGGCTTCCGATGTTGTGTGCGAAATCTTCGGCCGTCACCGTGAGCACGTAGCGCCCCGGAGCAAGTTGCGCGGGCACGGCGAACTCGCCGACGTTGGCCTGCTGCTCGGGACTCCAGCGAAGGCTGACCGGGCCGACGCCGAACATGCGCGCCACCACGGTCCGCGTCGTATTCGAGGCGCCCACCTTCAGCCGCACCATTTCGCCGCGGCCGAAGCGGCGCTTGTCCAGGTGTACCCGCACCAGCGGCGGCTTGCTCGCGATCACGAAGGTCTTCGATTCGCGGTAGACGTGCCCGGCGCGGTCCCGCAGGATCAGCCGCACGGAGTAGGTGCCGTCGTTCATATCCACCGGCGCCAGAAACCGCGTCTGCCACGTGTCCTCCTCGGGCAGGTAGCGCAGCGGCTTGACCAGGCCGAACGGGAACAGCGCCACGATGGATGCGATCGAGGGATCGGTCTTCACACGCAGCACCGGGTCGCCGGGCCGGATCAGCCGCGGCCGCAATAACGCGCGGGGCGCCGCCAGAAACGACGTGTACGGCGTCACGAATTTGTACTTGCGCGCCAGGCGGATGATTTCGTCGATGGTGGCGCGGTCCTCGCCTTCGCGCGCGATCTTGTCGAGCAGCGCGTCCACGCGGGCGCGGGCCCAGGTGCGCGGAAGCTGCGGATGGTCGGCGCTCTCGGCGGGCAGCGAAACCTTGGTCCGCATCTCGAAAGCCTTCCCGTCGCGGCTGCCGCGCGCCGTGAACGCCGCTGGGCCCGGCTTTGCGTACTGGCCGACCCAGCGCTCTATGGACCCTGTGAATACGGTGCTCTCCAGCGGGTAGACCATGTCGAAGTTGGCTGCGGGCTCGGCGGCCAGCGCGAGGCCCTCTACCGGCTTGCGGCCGAACTTCGCTACCCACGCGCCCAGTTTGAATTCGACCGGCTCGGTGGAGCGCACCCACTCGAGAACGCCTTCCCGCTGCGCCAGCATTTTGAATAGCGGCATGTTGGCATCGTCGCCCACCGCGAACAGGAACGTCCGCGGCCGCCGCGCCGTAGCCTTCCACCGGGCCGCGTAGGCCTCGGCCAGTTTGTTATTCGCGATCCGCCCGCGCGTAGCGTCTCCATCCGAGAGCAGAACCAGGTAGGGCTCGAAACCCGCCGCCACCGGCTGCGCCAGCGCGGCGTCGAGGGCCCGCTCCAGGTCCGTGCCGCCGCGCAGGCGGCTCGCCTTCACGAATGCCAGGGCCTTCTCGACGGCTGCGGTGTCGGCGCCGACCGGCGCGGGAGAAAGCGTCTGCACCTCGGTATTGAACAGGATCAGGTTGAACCGGTCCTGCGGCCGTAGCGCGCGCAGCAGCGTCTCCAGCGCCTGAAAGCTGCGCTCCAGCTTCTCCCATTGCATGGAGAGCGAGTTGTCGAACAGGATCACGATGCTGCGCGGGGCGCCTTGGGCCGTTGCGCCCGCGCCTTGCGCCAGGAGCGCCGAGGCTTCGAAGAACCCGGGTTCGCCGGCGTCCCGATGCGCGATCACTTCCAGTTTCTCGGCGCGGGCCGCGTCGATGCCGTACCGCACGGCGAAATCCTCCGTGAACGCCACCTTCCGCCCCTCGAACGAGGCTCTAACGAAGTTCGCCGTCTGCCGCTCGATACGCAACGGGAACGTTTTGCCCACGCTCTCGAAGCCCGAAATCGCGTGTGAGGAGCGCAGCTCGAAATCGATGTGGATCAGCCCCGCCTGCTGCGCCTGGTAAGCGTCCGGCCGCAGTGGTATCGCGAACATCGAGTGCAGGTCCTCCACCGGAATGCGCTCGTGATATTCCATCTCGACGCGCTTGGCCCCGTATGCCGGGATGGGCACGATGCGCGCGCTGAAGACGGCCGAGCGCGTTGCCTCGTCCGAGCCGCGCTCGCCTTGCTGGAGCAGGCCGGGATCGATGGCCTGGGCGCGCGCCTGCTCGTAGATCTCCTCCGCGCGGCGGCGTTCGAGGATCACGCCCGGGATGCGCGTCACGTCGTCCCACACCGCAAAGTCGGAGACCGATGCGCGCACCGGAAGGGCGAACAGGTAGTTGCCTTCGAGCACCCGGTCGTGATGGCTGGCGAAGATCTGGCGGATCGCCACCCGCGCGTCGCCGTCGTCGATGCGCACCACGATCCACATCTCCTCGAGCGAGAGTACGGTCGCGTCCGGCTGCTGCCGGTTCGAGGGGATGATGATGCCGGCGTCGCCCCACAGCAGCGCCGGAAGAAGCAGGAGCAGGAACCGTCTCATCGCATGTCTTCCCGGAAGCGGACCAGCCCGTTGTCGGTGCCCGCATAGATATAGCCGTCGTGCGCCGCCAGGGCGGTGACGTTGAGCGAGGGCAGCCCGTCCCTCACGTCGCGCCAGCGCCCGCGTGCGCGGTCGAAGATGTAGAGGCCGCCGTCGAGCGAACCGGCGTACACGGCGCGATCCGTGGCCAGCATCGCGTTCGGGTTCACCTCGAAATGCGCGTCCAGATCGGCGAAGCCGTGCCAACGGCCGGAAGAGTCGAAGCGCAGCACGCCCGCTCCGTAAGTCCCTACGAACCACTCATCCCCCGCGGGCGCGATGGCCGTGATCCAGTTGTGCCTGAGGCCCGAGTTAGCGGTGGTGTAGTTGGCGCGCACCGCATCGCCTTCGAGCATCGATAGACCGCCCAGCGTGCCTACCAGCAGCCGGTCTCCCGCCGCCGCGAGCGCGTAAGCGTGGTTGTTCACCAGGCCGTGAAAGGCATACAGGCTGCGCGCGCCTCCGCCGTCGAGAAACGTAATTCCGGCCGGCGTCGCGACAATCATTCCGCCCGGACGCACCAGGATGTCGGTGACCTGGTTGGCGATCAGTCCCTCGCCGCGGCCCAGCACCTGGCGCTCGCGGCCGGCGGCGTCGAACAGCACCAGGCCGTTGGCGGTCGCGGCGGCGGTGATGCCGCGCGCCGGGTCGTGGACGATTCGGTTGATGCAGAAGACGTGCTCGTCCTCGCGATGCGAGGCGCGGTCGAGGCCGGGCTCGAGAATGTCCAGGCCGCGGTCGAAGTAGCCGACCCACAACCGGCCCGCCGCGTCGAACGACAGCGCGGAGACGTTGCGGTCCGCCAGCACGGCGGCGCCACGGTCGAGCACGCGTTCGAAGCCGCCGCCGCGGCTGGAGGCGCGATACAGCCCGTCCGAAGCCAGGGCGTAAAGCGCATCGTCCATTACCAGCAGCCGTTCCACCGCCCCCGCCAGCGGCTCGCCCGCGTGCCGTGCGGGGCGCGGCCGGCCGGGAGCGAGCGGGACCTCGATGACGCCCTCTTCGAGCGTTCCGATCACCAGCGTGTCGCCGCGCACCAGCAGCGATTGCGCGAAAACTCCCTGAGCGAGGACGCGAGAGAACCGGCCGCTCACGAACTCGGCGACGCCGAGCGGTGTCCCCGCGTAGACCGCGTCGCCCGCCAGCGCGATGGCGAGCACCCGGGCATCCGGCAGTCCCTCTGCCTCGCCGAACCTATCCACCTGGCCCGCGTGCCAATGCACCAGGCCGTCGTTGACGGTGCCGGCCCAGACGCTGGCCTCGCCGCCCGCCAGCGCGCTGACCTGAAGGCCCGCAAGCTCCGCGTGGAACGGCGCGATTTGTTTGCCGTCATACGCCACCACGCCGTTCTTGGCCGTTCCTAAAAGGATGCGGCCGGTCGAGAGCGGGAGCACCGCGGTGAGGTCGCGGTAAGCGGCGGCATCCGGACGGACCTGGCGAAACCCGCGGCCGTTGAACGCCACCAGACCCTCGCCTGCCGTGGCGATGAAAAGTTCCGGCTCGCCGGCATCGGCCGCAATCCCGGTCGCGACGGCCACGGGAGCCGCCGGCAGATCGGCTCCGGCGCTGTAACGCGCGCGCACCGTTCCCGCGGCGTCGTATTCCGTCAGGCCGGCCGGGCCGCACAAATAGAGGTTGCCGTCGTAGAGCGCGGCGTCTCGGAACACGGCGGGAGCGGAGATTGGCTCGAAGGGCGTGGCGTGGCGACTGACTTGCAGCGCGTGAAAGGGGATGTCGCTGCCCGCGGTTGCGTTCTCCGCCTTCTGGAGTCCGCGCGCCGCGCGAAACAGTGCAACTCCAATAGTCAATGCTGCAAGGGATGCGATGCCTGCGGCTATGAGCCGGAACCTGCGCGTCCTCAGAAAACCCGGCGGGCCAGCCATGCTCGTACAAATATATTCCAACTGCCGGAAGAATGTGCCCGACGAGCTTGGCGTTGACATCAACCCGGATGACGGCACTCCGGCTGCCAGCGTCCGAAGCCCCGCCAATCGGCCCTTCCGCTGAGGTCGCGTCCGCGGCCGTGTATGTTTGCACACACGACTCGTGTCACGGAGGACACGCGGAATCTACAAATGACACCGGAACAAACGCGTGAGCCAGTGGGGCAGGCGTCCACGCCTGCGGCGGGTCTCCAGAGGGACTTGCGAAAGTCCGCGACACTGCACCGAACCACGAGCGTGAGCGAGTGGACCCCCTCAAGCAGATGTCAATCGGCGGCCCGTTCCGCTCCCTGACGGTCGCGGTTCGGTGCTACCAGCCGGTCGAGTGACTAATTTCGCAAGTCCCTCTCCAGACCCGCAAGGCGGGGCATCATCAGACCCTGAGGTCCGCCCCGCGGTGACGGCTGCTCACGCGCGCTGGCACCCCGGGCAGTAGTGCGTGCCGCGCTGGCCCACCACGATGCGCCGGATCGGCGTGCCGCAGCGCGGGCAGGGCACGCCCTCTCTGCCGTAGACCTGGTGCTGCACCTGGAAGCTCCCCGCTCGTCCGTCCGCATCGACGTAATCGGATATCGACGAGCCGCCCGCCTCGACCGCCGCGCGCAGCACTTCCTGAATCGCGGCGTGAAGCCGCCGGACCCGGAGGGGCGAGAGCCGCGCCACCAACGCCAGCGGATGGATGCGCGCGCGGAACAGCGATTCGTCCACGTAGATATTACCCAGGCCGCGCAGAACAGCCTGGTTCAACAGGAGCGGCTTGATGCGCCCGCGCCGCGCCGCCAGACGCGCGGCGAACTCCTCCGCGCCGGCCTCGAGCGCGTCCGGTCCGAGCCGCGCCGCGCGTTCCGGCAGCGATCTGCACAGTTCGATCCGGCCGAACTGGCGTGGATCGTCGTACACCAGGCGCCCGCCGTCCAGTTCGAAAACGGCGCGCGCGTGCGGTCCCGGCTCGGCGTTCCACAGCAGCCCGCCCGTCATCCCCAGGTGTATGGCCAGCGTCAGCCCGCCGCCGAGCTCCACCAGAATGAACTTCCCGTGGCGGCGGACGGCTTCGATGCGCCTGCCTCGCAGCCGGGCCGCGGTTCTGGCCGCGTCGCCGCGCAGCACCAGCCGGGAATAGAAACGCGCCTCGCGAATCTGCCGGCCGACCAGACGCGGCGCGACCGTTCGCACCACGGTTTCGACCTCGGGAAGTTCCGGCACGCTAAGATGATCGCACGTCGCGGGCGGGCTCGAACAGCTCGAACAGGCTGCCCTGCTGCGGCTCCGGCTCCCACAGCTCCGGAGTGTATTCGATGGGCGCATCGCGGAGCCCGTGGCGGGCGCGGACGCGCTTCAGCCGCTCGCGCATGCGTTCCGCGTACTCGCCGCGCAGAAACGCACTGGTCCGGTAGAGCCTTTCGTACTCGGGCGCGAGGCCAGGAAAGTGGCGCTCGATGAATGGCATAAAAACCTGCTTCGCGCACGGCTTCAGGAACAGCGGCCCGCCGCCTAGAAACGTGGCCCCCGCCTCTGCCGCCGCCCCCGCCACGGAGTCCAGACTGTCCTCGCCATCGGTGAGCATCGGCATGATCGGGTTCGGGAAGACGCCCACCTGGATGCCGGCTTCGGCCAGACGGCGCGCGGAGGCGAGCCGCAACTCGGGGCGCGGGGCGCGCGGTTCGAGCAGCCGCGCCAGCTTCTCGTCCATCGTGGTCAGGGTGAAGTTCACGTGGAAGATGTTCGCGCGGGCAATCTCCCGGAAAAGTTCCAGATCGCGCAGCACCAGGTCCGACTTGGTGGTTACGCTGAGCCTCCGCCCGCGTCCCGCCGCGAAGACCTTCAGGATTTCCCGCGTCACCTCGAAGCGCCGCTCGGCCGGCTGATAGGGATCGGTGGCGGTCCCGATGGCGATCCAATCCTGGCGAGAGATTTTCCGCAGCTCGGCGCCAAGCGAGGCGGCGACGAACTGCTTGGCGAAGATCTTCCGCTCGAAGCCCTCGACGGCATCGAGCTCCATGAACTCGTGAGTGTAGCGGGCGTAGCAATAGACGCAGCCGAATTCGCACCCGCGGTAGGGGTTGATGGTCCACTGGAACGGCATGCGCTCCGAGGTACGGTTCAGGAGGCGGCGGGTGGGAAGCTCGAAGTACTCGACGGCGCGCTTGGCGGCGAGAAGTTCGCCCGAAGCGGCGAGTTTGGCGATGCCGACCAGCTCCATGCCTCCAGTTTCGTCTTTTCTTCGCCATCCGTCAATAGGAATTGCGGCGCACCGCAAAACAGGCTAGCTTGGGACTGGAGGAATGGCCGAGCGGTCGAAGGCGGCGGTCTTGAAAACCGTTAGGGTCGGAAGGCCCTCGGGGGTTCGAATCCCCCTTCCTCCGAGGTTGTAACTTGTTGGGAATAAACATAGTTCCTCCGCCGCTGTAGCGAGTTTGCGTCCCATCGAAGACGTCCGCGACCTCGATGCCATCTGTCCGGGCGATCTTCGCTGTCCCTCCTCGGGTGGTCGTCCTCTAAGTCAGCCTTTGCGCTGACCTCGGGCCGCCGGAACGTTCGGTTCGACAACCAAGCTAGGTTTTGACTGTGAAATGATGAAGAGTCGCGATAGCGAGGGGTAGCCCAGGCGCGCACGAAGCCGCCGTAGACCAGACGTCCGACGCTGCCGTGAAGCGTTGGGACCTGCCGCTCCTGCGCTATACTGCATCGCGAGAGGTCCGCATGAGCCCCCAAACGATGTCGAAGACTGCGCGGGTCGTCAAGCGCTTAACGGGCGCGGATATTGACGCCACGAGAGCGTTCCTTCGCAGTCAATGCTTCGTACCGGGGAAGGGCTTCTCGTCGCAGTACGCAGGCCAGGAGACGATCAGTTGCACGACGACCGCGATCTGCGTGTACGCGTTGTCAGAAACGGGCCCGCTGACACAGCAAGAGATGGACGGCTTCCAGCGCGTCCTCCTAGCGTTTCGGCTGGATGGCGCCGACCAAGCCGGTGCCTTTCCAAGAACGACGGGAAAAACGCCCAGCGCGTGGACGACCGGTCAGGCGGCGCTCGCGCTCGCCAGTCTCGGCGCACCGTGGCGGACTATCCAACCCTCAGTCGAATGGCTAATCCGAACTCAGGCGGCAGATGGCGGCTGGAATTTCCTTGGCACCGATGCGGGTAATCAGCGGCTGATCTACGCGCTCTACCCAACACTCGTCCTGGCGCGGTTCCGTCGGCGCCTGGGTGATCGCGGTGCGAAGGCGCTTGCTCGCCTGTGGGGGTACCTGGACTCGTGCGAGGAACGCGACATCGCATGGTGGTCGCCACTTCGGAAGCACCTGCAGCGTGTCGTCGCAACTTCGGCGGCAGATCGGCGTCTGGTAAGGCAATCGTCGTTCACCACGTATTGGGAACTCTTCGAAGAAGACTGGCCGACGAGGCACGTTGACGAGGACTGGCTGCCTGACCGTTTCAGCCTAGCGATGATGTCCGGTTCGAATTACCTGCACCTTCGGCGCATTATTCGGCCGGACGATCCACTAGCCCTCTTGCACATCCGATACTTTGCAGATGAGCGGATTGAAAACGGTTGGAACGACAGGCACGAAGAGCGACCGAAGACATGGGCGACTGCACTCGGAGTGCTCACTCTACACCGGTGGGCCTATGATCTTGCACGTGCCGGCGCGACCCTCAGAAGGCTGCCAACTCGGGCAGAGCTACTCGCCAGATTGCAGGGCGGGAACCAAGCAGCTCCAAAGATGTCCCGGATGGCCCGCTCATTGCTGCGTCGGCTAGGACAGTTGCGCGCTGGACAAACGGACTCGTCGAGATACCAACACTGGGTGCGTGACACCTTCACCTTTCTCTTCGGCGAAGCCCTCAAGGAACCGAAGCTCGAATCAAGGACTTTGTTCGGCACGCTCCGCCGTGATGTCACCTTCAGGAACGCGGCCGAAAAAGGTCCTTGGTATGACTGGAAAACGCAACACAAGATCGACTCGCTGCTTGTCGAGTGTAAGAACAAGAACTCGCTGTCTTACGGTGACCTTCGTCAAACGGCCTCGTACCTCGGAAGCCGTATGGGAAGGCTAGCGGTCTTGGCATGTCGAAGGAACAGCGGCGACGATGTTTTGGAGATGCTGAACTGGTTCGTCAACAACGACGAAAAATACGTCCTAGTTGTGAACGACGAAAACCTAGTTGATTGGATCCGGTTGAAGGATCGCGGTGAAGATCCGACGGATGCGATCGCGGACCTTTACCGATCCCTTCGGGAAGGAGCCCAATGATGAACGAGGCTTCGCGGCGAGTGCGGTGAGCTCGACGTCTTTGCCGTCCCACTGAAGGAAGAACGCTTGAAGGAACTCCTCCAAGACTGCAACCCGTCGAGTGGCTAAGCGCCGGCCCGGTTCGGTGTACATATCGCCAGGTAGCCGGAGAAGCTTGTCGTAGAAGTGGTGAATCGAAGAGAGGCCGTAGTCACCACTTGCCCCCGCGTTCGGCTCTGGATCCCAGATCGGGCGGCCGTGCGCACCGCCAAAAGCGAATGTGCGAGCGGCGCCGATGGCGCCTAGCGCATCTAAGCGGTCTGCATCAGCGAAGGCCTGATATTCCAACGTAGGACATCGCGGATCTCCTGCCCGGCCGGGGAGCCAATCGTGTTGCTCGATGCACGAAGTCACGGAGCGAACTTTATCCGATGGGAAGCCGCAACTCCTCAGAAGATCGGCGGCGAAACTCGCTCCCCGCTGCGCGTGCTCCGCGCGGCCGGATAGGTGGCCGATGTCGTGTAGCAGCGCGGCGGCTTGCACGACTTCGGTATCCGCTCCAATCGCCTGCGCGATGCGAATTGACAAGTCGCGGACGCGAAAGGCATGCCAAGGATCGTGTCCGGAGGACTCGCCGTCGAGATAGCGGCGGACTCCCGTCTCGAGTTTCGCAATCCACGCGACTCGGGGCAGCGCCTCAGCCATGGGTTAATTATACCAAAAACACTCAGAAGGCAAATTGTTTTGATGTCTTCCACACCTTCTTGAGATCGCCTACGTTTGCGGCGAAGGTTCAGCCTGGCGCAGCCCTGTAGAAACACGGGATTTGCACCGTATTCACACGCCGTTTTGCGCGTTCTCGAACGCGAGGCAGCTCCATTGGCGGCTCACTTGGGACTCGAGGCTTCCGGCTAGGTTGCCGATGGACCGCGCCTCGGCAATGCGGGATCTGGGAGAATTATACCAAGTGCCGCGACGTGACCGTCAACTCGATAATGATCCGTTCCGCGCTTGGGTTGTCACGGTCGACCCGTACAATCGCATTCGCCTTCCTCGCGACGTCGCTGACATCGTTCGCTGGCTCGATGTAAGGAGCGAAAAGCTCGAATGCATCGGGACTCCCGGGCCGTGGGGCGGCGTCCAACTCGCGCCTCTCACAGACCACCAAGATGACGTGCAACGTCTCGCAGAGGCAATCGCGGGCGCGCCGCCGAGCGCATCCGAGTCAAACCAGAAGTGGGTGGACGTGGCACGCCTTCTGGCGACGGCTTGGCATATCCCTATCCACGTCGAGGCAAGCCGAATTAGCATTACATTGCCCGAACCGCCGCGGCGCGCGAAGCAGCTGCCTGAGTCCGGTGACCCGGTTGTGGTCTTCGGCTTTGGCGACATTCTAGAGATCTGGGACGCGCTCCAATGGCACGATCATGCGCGTGCGACGGCAAAGAGAAAGGCTGCGGCGATTTCCGCGGCGCTCGAGGATCTAGGCCAACGGTAGCGGTCCGCACGTTCAGGGACGATCTTCCGCACCTAAAGAGACTGGGCCTGATCGGACTGCGGGGCAAAGGTAGAGGCGCCATCTGGAATGAGGCGGAGTTGGACGGCCGACCGCCTCATTCCGCCCCATTCAAGATCCGGGGCACGATGTGCGTTGGCGCGGAGCACGGACTCTCACTGCATCCCGACTCCTTCTGCCAGTGGCCTTGGACTGACGCGCGACTTGGCGGTCTTGCTGTAGCGAGTTTGCGTGTCAAAGCCACCAAAGTCGCCCCTCGATTGTGTTTTCTGCAAATTGTGCAAATCGTAAAATCAACAACTTGCGTGTTTTCCGTGGCTTGCGGTCGAGCGAATCCCTCTTCCTCCGCCACTGTCAGCTTGCTGAAAATGGCAATCGTCCACCTACCGCTGTAGCGAGTTTGTGTTCCATCGCAGGCGCAACGGCAGAGGCGCCATCTGGTTTCTGGTCGGCTCATCCGGGACAATGAGGCGGAATAGGGCGACCAGGCGCCTTATTCCGCCCCATTCAAGATCCGTGGCTGTTTTGCCCTGACATCGCTGTGTGACGGTCCGAGCGACGGCTTGTTCAATTCAGCTTCAGAGGCGCCCTTAATTACGCCCCCTGTAATACTGGTTGGGCGCACCGGGCGTGGGAACGCTGCTGGCGACCTGCGCCCCGCTGGCATGCGCCCGGGTCAATGCAGCGGTGAGGGTGATGCCGGTGCCGGAGACCTGTGCACCGGCCGCGTGCGCAAGAGTGAGCGGCGCGGCGACGGTGATTGTGGCGCCGCCTCTGCCGCCGAAGGTGATGGAGGCGACAACCGCCGTCTCCTGGTTCGCGCCACTGTCAATGGTGATGGTCTGGCCGGCGCTGAAGCCTATCGCGCTGGCGACAGGGATAACGGTCGCGCCCACGTCGGTGGCGGCGCCCACCGTGGTGGCGCCTGCCGTGCCAACCGTCGCGATGACGGCGGTCTCGAGGTTCGCGCCCGTATCGATCATAATCGTCTGGCCGGCGTCAAAGTCCGCCACGCTGGCGACTTTGATATTGGTCGCGCCGGCGGCCGAAGCGGCCGACAGGGTGGTGGCGGGCTGCACCAGGAAATCGGTGCAGTTGCTGTCGGTGTCGAGCGCCGTCCGGGAAGCGGCCCGCGCTCCTATTGGTCGCGCTCGGCGGCGATAGCGGCCGGCCCGAAGCCACTGGCCGGGCCGGGCGCAGGCACGCGGCAGCCGCTCTGCCCTGCTCCGGAGGTGCCTTGGTAACCCTCGGCGGCCCATGGGTCGACGAGGCCGCCGTAGTTGAGGCTGTCGACGACCAGGCCGGCGGCGTCACGCAGCACCATGCTGCCCTGAGGCGATGGTGCGGTCGAAGAAGGGACGTTGGTGTGAGGGCGGGGCCGCCGAACCACTGGTTGGGCGCCGGAGTCCCCTGGTAGCCCGCGGTCGTGACCGCGGCGTCACGCACAACCGCGTCGATCGCGTGGTCCTTGGCCAGGGGCTGTCGAGCGTGATGCCGGTGCCGAGCGGCTGGACGGGCTCGTTGCTCGAGTGGGCAAAGGCCGTCGCCGGCTGGAAGCTGATCCCCGTTCCCCGAGCGCTGAAGGGGAGGTTGGCCGCATGGTTGAACTTCAGCGGGGCGGCCAGGTCGAGGCCCGTTCCCGGAGCTACCACACCCTCGCGGTTGATATGCGCCTTGGCGAGGGCCGGCGTAAAGTCGACGCCGGCGCCGGTCGGACCCGCGGCGCCGACGGCGGTGATGGTAACCGTTTCCTGGTTCGCGGGCGTGCCAATGGTCATCTTGTCGCCCACAGCGAAACCGTTCACGTTGCGGACTTTGATATTGGTCGCGCCGGCGCTCGCATCCGCCGAGAGCGCCGTGCGGCTCGCCTGCGTGCCGACGCGCGTGACCGTGACGGTCTCGATCCCATGGCCGACGCTGTCGATGTCCAGCCTGATCTTGTCACCGGCCGAGATGTTGGCGACGGACGTCACCTTGATGTTGGTCGCGCCGGCGGGCGCGTCCGCCGCCAGGTAGGCCTGCGTGCCCGGCTTGCCGACCGCGGTGACCGTGGCCACCTCGTACTTCTCCATGGCTTTTGCGACGGCGGGGTAGGTGGCGCCGTAGCCGATGGCGATCTTCTCGCCGACCACGAAGCCGGCCACGCTCGTGACAGGCACGTTGGTCGAGCCGGCGGGGATCGTGATCACCGGACCGTCGGGGAGGGGTTGCCACAGCGTCGTACTGTTGCCGGCCGCCGTCCCGATGCTTGCGATCTTGCGGGTCTCCACGCTGGAGCCGGTGTCGATGTCGATCGTATCGCCGACCGACATGCCGGTCGTGCTCCTGACGTGGATGGTGGTATCGCCCGCGCGCGCGGGGACCGCCAGCCCGGAGTTGGAGAGGCCGAGCAGGTAGAAGCCGCTGAGCCGCGAGCTTCGTCCCGGCCGGAATCTTCACCGCCGAGAAGATGGCCTGCTGGGTCGGGTGCTCGGTCAGGGTCCAGTTGGAGATGTCGACGGCGCTGGCGCCGGCGTTGTAGAGCTCGATGAACGAGTCCGTCGAGTTGGTGGAGAACCGGCGCTGATGCGGAATTCGTTGATCTTGATCGGGCTGACGTTCCGCACCTTCTCGGCCGTTGTCTCGGATTGCGTCTTGCCGTTCGCCGGGTTCGTCCACGAGGCGTTGCCGACCAGGTCGCCGTTGAAGGCCGCCGGCCCCGAGGTGACCTTGAAGGTCGCGCTCACGCTCGCGCCCGGCGCGACCGGGTCAGCGATCGTCTCCGACGTCTCGGTGGTGCCCGGAACGACGGAGGTCCACTGCTTCGGGCACGGAAATGCTCAACTTGACGCCCGTCGCGGGCGCGCCCGTGGTATTCGTGAACGTCACGGTGGTGTCCTGCGAGGACCCCGGCGAGAACGTCTGGAGTCCCGGCGGAGTGGCAGTTGCCGACGCCGGCGCCAGGCTCAGCCGCGGCACGTCGTACCTGGCAGCCACGACGTTGGCCTGCACCAGCTGGTCGGTGGCGTCCGTCGGGAAGGTGCCCGCGGCCGTCATCGCGCCTTCATAGAAGGTGCCCTGCGAGCCGTTGCTGTTGTCGCCGCCGTTGCCCAGGAGGATGGCCCCCTGCTTGCGCATCGGGTCATAGGTGGAGTCGACGCGCGGTCCGTCGAACATGACCGACAGGGCGCCCTTCTGCGCGTCGCCGCCCATGGAGGTCCAGTGGTGCGGTTCGCCCTTGGCCATCGCGGTCACGAATCGCCAGGTGATGTTCGGCAGGTTCTGTGCAGAGCTTTGGATCCATCCGGGTTGACGCAACCGACCAGGTTGTTCTCCTGGTCGGTCATGATCCACGGGCCGGGCGGGTTCCCGTGATACCAGGCGGTGGCGTTGCCGTAGTAGGTGGTTTCCATGGTGCCGTTGTCGTCGTCGCGGCTGTCGATCTCGGCGTTGCCGTAGTCGAAGCAGCAGCCGGAGTTGTAGTGGTGGCCGTTGATGACCCAGTACTGCCCCTCCGCCTGGTCGTCGACCGCGGTGCCCTTCGCGTCGTTCTGGCGGAGGCCCATGCCCGGCGCGATGAAGACGCCGTAGGCCTTGTGGCCCATGATCGTAATCGGCGCCATGTCGGCGACCGGGAGGTTGTTAAACCCGCCCATGGCCGGGCCGCTGAATCCGCCGCGGGGCGCCTGGATGAGGTCGTTGTGCTTGGGGGATTGGTCGTAGATGGTGGTGATCCAGCAGTACGTGTTGGCGCAGAACGCGTCCTGCGCGGCCGCGTCGGCGTATCCGCCCGCATCCGGGACCGGCGACGCGACGGGCTGGACGACGCCGATGTCCAGGGTCTTGCCGTCCGACTGGCGCAGGACCTGGTAGAGCGGGCCGTTGTAGGAGGCGTACAGCGCGCGCGTGGTGCTGTGGGCGGCCACGCAGGGGTCGCCGGCGGCGGCGTAGATGTCACATGGGCCTTTCGGCCTGGGCGGAGGAACATTGGGTCCCGCCCCGGCCTGTTGCGGCCATCGTCAACGTGGCGCCAATCAGCGTGAGCGCCAGTGCGAGCATTAGTGCAAGATTGATTCTCGTTTTCATGTTTATCCTATTTGCCTCTGATCTGGCTTCCGATCAGTCGGATCGGAGCGCTAAATTGCCCTTGGCCAGTTGCCGGTACAGTTGCGCAGCCAGGTACGGTGCGCTCCAATGCCTCTGGCCCCCGGGCCCATCCGCCAGTATTCCTGCTGCCAGCCAGGACCGAGTAAGTCGTAGGTGCGTCCGGGCATCGCCAGCATCGCCTTCGTGCCGTGCAGCAGCACGTGCGCCACATCCAGGTTTACTTATACATCTTCGCGTACCACGGCACGGCCCAATCCATACGTTTGATGCGATCCCGTTCGCGCCCGCGCCGGCATCGCCGGTCTAGGGTTGTGACCGCGAGGTCCGCTCCCTGACGGTCGCGGTTCGGTGCTGTTACGGAACCGCGCGCGTAAGCAAGCGGATGAAACAGATCACACAGTCGCGGTACTAGTAATCCCTGGTTTCAGCGTGATGTTGCGGGTCCAGATCGTGCGCAGCGCGCTGTTCCTGCTGGCTTCCGCTCCGGCGATCTTGCTCTGGACCGGTTCGCGCCGCGGGCTGATGGCCGCGCTCGGCTGGGCCTACACGGCGACGGTCGGCTCGGCGCACACGGCCACAGCCGCCTCGACCGCCGCTTGAATGGCTGACGCAGCCCGCATCGGCATTTTGAGCGGTGCCGTTTCTCAACCGCGCCAGGCCCGCGTCAACTTCTCCCAAGTGGTCCGCAGGTCCTCCGGCAACACCCGCGTCTCGCCGATCGTCGTCATGAAGTTCGCATCCGCCGGCCAGCGCGGCAGAACGTGCATGTGGATGTGCCCCGCGATCCCCGCCCCCGCGCACTCGCCGATGTTCATGCCCGACGTTCAGCCCCCTCGGCCGATACACCGCCTGCAGGTGCCGCTCGGCCTGCTGCGGTCAACTCCATCGTCTCCGCCAGCGTCTCCCCGCCCGCCGCATCGAGCGTCGCCACGTGCGCATACGGCGCAACCATGAGATGGCCCGTGGTGTAAGGATACAGGTTGAGGATGACGAAATTCAGCCGCCCGCGGTGAACGACGAAGTTCTCCTCGTCATTCCGCTCGCGGGCCTTTTTGCAGAAAATGCACTCATCCGTGGGCCCGGCCGTACTGACGTATTGGTAGCGCCAGGGACTCCAAAGAATATCCATCGGGAATGCCGGCTACATGGCCGGCGAAGGCTCGCTTGAAGGGGCTGCCGGAGGCGCTTCGCCGGCCGCCGCGGCCGCCGCTCCGTTCACCAGATCCTTCAGTTCCTTGCTCGGCTTGAAGAACGGGATGCGCTTGGCCGGCACCTCGACCCGCGTTCCGGTCTTCGGGTTGCGCCCGATGCGCGGCTGGCGCTGCCGCGTGCGGAAGCTGCCGAAGCCTCGGATCTCGATCTTCTCGCCGGTGCGCAGGGCGCGCACGATGCTGTCGAATATCGACTCGACGATGACCTCCGAGTCCTTGCGGCTCATCTCCACCACTCGGGCTACTTCGTCGATCAACTCGGCTTTCGTCATAGAACTCGTTCTCCTTGTGCCTTGAAGTACGGCCACCGGACAAGCCGCCGGGGGACCTGCGCTGTCTTAGCGGGCCTCTCCCTGTCCCTTCAGGTTCATGACTTCTTCAATGGTAAGCGTTGCGGCGGTGGCGCGGCGCTGGTACTCCTCCAGGCGCGTGCGCTCCTCGTCCTCGCCCAGCGCTCGGATGCTGAGGCCGATCTTCTTCTCCGCCTCGCTCATCTTGATGATCTTGAAATCGTACTCGCGTCCCATCTCGAGCGGGGGCTCTTCTTTCTTGTGCTCCTGCGCCCCCGGAATCTCCGAGTTGTGGCACAGCCCTTCCACGCCCTCCGCCAGCTCGATAAAGACTCCGAAATTCGCCGCGCGGCACGCTTTGCCCTTCACCACGTCGCCCACCTGGTGCGCGCGCAGGAACACTTCCCAGGCGTCCGGCTGGAGCTGCTTGATGCCCAGCGACATGCGGCGCTGCGACGCGTTGATGTGCAGCACCACCGCCTGCACGAGCTGCCCCTTCTTCAGCACCTCGGAGGGATGCTTGATGCGCTTGGTCCAGGAAACGTCGGAGACGTGCACCAGCCCGTCGATGCCTTCCTCCACTTCGATGAATGCGCCGAAGTCGGTGAGCTTGCGCACCCGCCCTTCCACCACCGAGCCCACGCTGTAGCGCTGCTCCACCGTGGTCCACGGATCCGGCTCGAGCTGCTTGATCCCCAGCGAAATGCGGCGGTCCTTCGGCTGCACCGCCAGCACCACCGCTTCCACCTGGTCGCCCGGCTTGACTACCTTCGAGGGATGCTTCATGCGCCGCGACCACGTCATCTCGGAGATGTGGATCAGCGCTTCGACTCCCGGCTCCAGTTCCACGAAAGCGCCGTAGTCCGTCACGCTCACCACGCGGCCCACCACCTTCGAGTTCGGCGGGAAGCGCTCGGCCACCGTCTCCCAGGGATCCGGCAGCAGCTCTTTCAATCCCAGCGAGACGCGTTCCTTCTCCCGGTCGAACTTCAGGACCTTGACCGTGATCTCATCGCCCACGTTGAGGATCTCGGCCGGATGATTCACCCGCCCGTACGACATGTCGCTCACGTGCAGCAACCCGTCGATTCCGCCCAAATCGATGAACGCGCCGTAGTCGGTCAGGTTCTTCACCACCCCCGTGACCACGGTGCCTTCTTCGAGCCCTTCGAGCGTGGACCGCTTGCGCGCGTTGTGCTCCTCTTCGATGGCCAGCTTCCGCGACACCACTACGTTGCCGCGCCGCCGGTTCATCTTCACCAGCTTCACCGCGATGTCCTGGTCCATGTAGGCATCGAGGTTGTGTATGGGCCGCACATCGACCTGCGAGCTGGGCATGAACGCCTTGACCCCCACGTCCACCGAGAGCCCGCCCTTCACCCGCCCCAGAACGCGGCCCGATACCAGCAGTCCCTCGCGATAAGCCTTCTCCAGGTTCTCCCAGGCCCGCAGCCGGCTGGCCTTGTCATGCGAGAGGAGAATGTAGCCCTCGACTTCCGGGCCATGCCGGTCGATCATCACGTCGATGTTGTCGCCGGGCTGAACCGCGACGTGCCCGTCGGGCGCGGCGAACTGTTCGATGGGCACCAGGCCTTCCGACTTGTAGCCGAAATCGACGATTACTTCTTTATCGGTGACCTTGAGTACCCGGCCTTCGAGAACCTCTCCCTCCGAGGGCGGCGCAAAATGACTGTAGTCCTCCATGAGGTGTTCGTAGTCTTCCTCGGGGAGGGAAGGCTGCGGTCGCACCCGCGGGTCTTCGGGAAGGGAAGGCACCGGTCTCACGAGAGGGTCATCTGGCCTGCTGCCCATAGCCAAGTCTCCAGGTTCGACCTGCCGGTCGAGTGCGCGGGCGAGGGAGCACACACCGAACGGGACCGCGGCTTGGTCCAACCGCACGCCTCGACGGCGCGGACCCGACAATGGAATCCGTTGGTACCTCTTCTCCCGTGACCCTTAACCGACAAATCGTTGATAGATCAGTACTTTAGAAATCTTATCCGAGCCACCTGCGGTTGTCAACCATTGCGCGCGGCGGCTTCTTTGGTTGTCAGAACAATTACGCACAATATTGTTTTGGAATTCGGGCCGATCCTGCCGATAAGACCACCAAGGCAGGGACTTTATGAACATTCTGCCCGCCGCGCTGCAGGGAATGAACCAGGCCGAGGCCCGCCTCGACCGCGCCGCCGCCCGCATCGCCTCTTCGCAAGCCCCGTCCGAAGATACGGTGGATCTCAGCGCCGAGATGGTCAACCTCATCCAGGCCCGCACCGGCTTCGAGGCCAGCACCCGCCTGGTGGGCGTTGCCAGCGAAATGAGCAAGCAACTGCTAAACGTGATGGCCTAGCCTGTCGGCCGCTAACCTGCTGGTGGGGCAGGACTCCAGTCCTGCAGCGGGTCTCCAGACCCGCTCAGCGCGGGACGTCCACGCCCCGCAGCCGCCCAGGCGTCCAATCTTGCCCTCGCCGCGCTTTTCCCCTTAGAATGGTGTGGGGCGGAAGTGTGGCCCTGTGGTTCGGCTCCCGGGCGGGAGTAACTCAATGGTAGAGTCACAGCCCTCCAAGCTGTTGGTTGCGGGTTCGATTCCCGTCTCCCGCTCCATTCCAATCCCGAACCTCCCGCGCACGCAATTCGGGCTGGCGTAGCTCAGTTGGTAGAGCATCTGATTTGTAATCAGAGGGTCGTGGGTTCAATTCCCTCCGCCAGCTCCAGAACATCAACAAAACAAGACATTTAAAATTACGGATGCAAGCGGTCCGAATGGCCGATTGGCGTGTATGCCTATAGTATGACCACCCCAAACCTCCAAGTATGCCCGTTGTGTGTGCGCGCCGCCCACCCCGGCTTCCCGCCAGACACGAGGGTGATACGATGGTGGCGCAGTCCACATTCACGGAGCCGAGTGCGGGGGCGGGCATGCACACCAGTGACAATTGGCTAAAGCAGGATTCAGAGAACGAACGCGCGCGAAGGAACAGAGTGTCTGCAATGCGGAAGGCTACCAATCCGTTTCTGGACGCGCTCTTTGAGCAGATCACGAAGGATCTCAACTTGTTCGTTGCAGAATTCCCGGAGTACAAAGACGCGCTCAAAATCAATGACCAGCCGCGTTCGATCTGGCGTCGTCTTGGAGAGAAAGAGAGCTTAAGCGTCCGCGTGAGGCTGGACTTCATCCGGGGAAGACTGTCCTGGCAGTATAGCGGCGAACAGGAGTACCTCGCACCAGGCAGCGAGGTAAAGGTCACCCTGCAAGACGGATCGCTGATGGCGACGGCTGATCTCCCCTCGCTGTCCAGGCTCATCTTGCGGCCCGTGCTCTTCCCTGAGCTTGTGCAGTCTGAGCGTGAGCAGGTTTGAGCGCGGCATTCTGCGCGGTGTTCCGCGCCCTTGCCTCTGTACCCCCGCCCAGCACCTGTGATATGTTTGTTGGGCACTGGAGGCGCGCGTGGCTGAAGGGACCAAGACCACCCAAGGGCTGATTCGCTGGTGGGAATTCTACTTTGTTCGCTACGCGATGGGCACTATCGCGGGCGGACTCATTGTTCTAATGCTCTGCGTCCGAATACCAGCCTTGACACCAATACTGCTGGGGCTGGACTTGCTTCAGGCCGGTGTCTCTACGAAGGGGATTCTATCAGCGCTCCCGGTGGACCGAATTCCGCTGCTTGCCGCATATGGGCTGGTGTACTGCTACATAGCAAGCACCCCGATTCTTGTCTTTCATGCCGGACGGTTCGCGCTGAAGTCTGGCAGGCTAATCCTGTTTGTCTTCGTGGCTTGCATGTTCGCACTTGTGGCCGCTCTATTCGTTGAGAGCGTGCGGGTTCCCTCCGCATTGCTGGCGTTCGCTGGCGTAGCACTTTTTCAGTTCTGGGTGGCCGCGCGGACGATTTGGCAGAGCAAAGACCTGTACGCCTTCTACGAAAAACTGAGCAAAGCTCGGGCGTCGTCGGATTCAGGAGAACTTGTCGAGTCCTACCGGCACTTACGGGAACACGGCAACTCCGTCTTCATTCTCTTCCTTGAAATCCTGTTGGGCGTGGCTCTCTTGTGGGTAAGCCAAAACTGGGCAGGCCAGCCCATGCCCGCGCTGATTCTGGTACTCCTCGCATGGGTCCTTCCTTCCGTAGCTGTGTGGCTGATTGCAACCCTATTTGAGCGAGAGTTTATCGCAGACCCGCCAAAGGCGCAGCCATAGCCCTTCAGGGCCGTAGCGTCTCGTCCACGGGACTGGCCGCTCTTTCCCTCGCCGAGTGGGAAAGCGCCCCGGCCACAGCTTGTGGGCGCTGTTGCGCTGGCCGCTCCCTGCTCGTCACAAAACGTCCCACCAACGCCCACCCGCTGTCTTAACGCGCAAGGCAGTCAGTACTTTGTGGATGACGGCACCCGGCTGAAGAGTCAGTTGCTCTGTGAGCCGGTTTCCGCTGTCACAAGCGGTAACTCCCGAACATTCAGTAAGTTCACCGGAACGCTTTTCTTATACGCGACTCCATGGTGTAACATGAAAGCACAGGAAGAGTCACACGCGTTTCTGATTCTGAGGCGCAACGTCTGCGTATCTTTGCCGGTCCCTTTGTGCAGCAGCCTGCCCCATCCGCGCTAAACGCTGCGGTCTAGTCACAGGACATCCGCCGCGCCAACGTGCGGATACAACAGTACATTAAGTGGAGTACGAGGCCGGGCCGTAAGATACTGTAGACAACCGAGGGCTTCGTGCCCGTAACATCTTCAAGAGAGGTAACTCGATATGGCACTAACTACAGTAGCACCGGAACAGGAATTCCTCCGCGTCCCGCAGGTTGCCACGGTGATAGGCATGAGCGCAGCATTTGTGCGCAAGGTCATCCGCGAAGGCAAAGGGCCAGCGGTCATCCGCTTGGGCAAAAGCCCGGTGATATCGCGCCGCGCACTTGCCGAGTGGATGCAATCCAGGACTGAACCCGCGCGCTCGGTGGCCGCGTAACAAGGGCGTTTAAACACTCAAGGCAAAACAATGGACACGACAACCCACTACCAGAAAATCAAGCTGCAACGCACTACGCTGGCGGAGCAGTACCCGGACGGCGTTTGTTTCCTGGCGAGCATTGCGAACGCCACAAGCGGAGCGGCGGGCGGAAGCGTCTGCGCAGCGTCTTTGGACGTTGCAGCCAAGTGCCTGACGGAAGGCACGCACCGAATTGCCAGTGCAGGCGAAGTGGCCGACTATGAGACCCTTCAAGACAACAACCGGAAGTACAACCTAAGCGTGGAGCGTCGGCGGGATACAAAGCCATTCCTGTTCATGGCCCCGCGCAGGCAGGGAGAGCGAGTATGAGCCTCCCTCAGCAAATCACAAGCTTCACCGATCCAGACATGTTGCGCGTCGGTGGGGACGCCGAGAACGACCGCGAAGGACTCGCGCGGAACAAGGCTGCTGCACAGGACGTGGTCCGCGTCCGCACGGAAGCATCAGCCCGCGCCTATGCAGCGCTTGCTCAGGGACAGGTTGATCGCACACGATTTAATACCCAGCTTGCCGAGTCGTCCAAGCGGGCGAGTAACAAGATTTCGGAGTTGCGCCGAGAAGCAATTGACAACCCCGCCGCAAGCATCGCGGAACTGGCGCGCCTGGAAGCCAGCGCGCTGGAGGAGCCGCGCTTCCTTGGCGGCTTGGTGGATGACTTCACACTCCGATGGGTTCCCCTGCTGAACGCGCGCGCGCTGGATGCACATGCTGCCCAGTGTGAGACTAACACCCAAATCGCTGCGTGGGAGGCAGTGGAGGGTTTTGCCGACTTCGTTCACTTCGGCGGGCCTTTGGCCAGGGCGTTGGGACCCAGCACCATCGAAACGCCCCCGCTGATCGAAGAGCGCATGACGCGGCTTTTCGCTTGCTGGCGAGAAGAGCGCGAAGCGCGCATGGCAGCGGACAAGGCCGTGCAACAGCTTTCCAGCCTTGACCAGGCGCGCGTGAAGGCCAGTATCTAGGACACCCGTTCGCGCGGGGCACAGGCCGCGCGCATCACAACACGCAGTACCAAGGAATTCTTCTTATGAGCATCAGAGACGAGATTTTGCAGGCACTCGGAAGCCAAGCACGAGGGAAGGCCCACCCTGAATGGCCGAAGGACGCGGACAATCCGAACCTCCCTGCGGAGAAAAGAGCAGCGGCAATCGCGGCCTATGCCGGGGAGCTACTTTCGGTGCCCGTGCAACTTTGGACGAAGGAAGACATAGCCTTGGTCAAAAGCCAGGTGACCGGCGTGTTGGCTGACTACGGGCGCTAACCCATGCGCGCCGTCAGCAAGATTCAGGTAACCATCGCAGCGGGCACGTCGCTCTCAGACGCTGCGGACTTGCGCTTCACTTCCCTGGTGGGCATCAACATGTCCAGCGCCTGGGACGGTGTTGTCCTCACATTCCAGGCGTCCGAGGATGGCCTTACTTTCCGCGAGCTATGTGACATCAACGGTTGGGTGGTCGGCTATTTCGCGCCAGACGAGCAGCTTGCCATCAGTCCTGTGGACTTCCTGAGCGTTCGCTATGTTAAAGTTCGCTCCGGGACACTGGACGAACCTGTCAATCAGTCCGCAGACCGCGTGCTCGAAATCATCACGCGCGAACTGGACTAAGTTACCCGCGCCAAACACCCACCGCCCCGACGAACTGCACACCATCCCGTGTGCCGGGCGGTTGGGTGGGCGCGGGACCAATCTTGCTGCGCATCGCGGGCGACCCGACGCAGCTTGCGCGCCCTGCCCCCGTGCGGCTTTTCCCAGTTCCCGCGCGGGGCTTGGGGGCGTGCGGCGCAGACAGACGGACCCAAACTAACCACGCCAGAACTGTGAGGCAAGTTATCAATGACTGAAGCAACACGAAATCAAATCGCAGCACTTCGCAAGCGCTGGGACGATGAGAAGCAGCGCGCGCGTGAGCAACAGGAAGCGGACGAGCGCGACTTGTGGAGACGGCTGCGCGCAGCGCTTCTGCAATCCGAAAGGCCGTTCTTGTCCCCCTGCACGTGCGATGAGTTTCTGGCCAACACTTTCGAGGGTCGGAAGCCGCAGTGCGCTCACTTCGATGGCGTGGGCCTGATTCACGAGCTATCCAAACAGCACTTTTGATTTCACGTGCCAAGTTGACCGCGAAGGGGAATATGAAGCCGGACTACGATAGACCAGATGTAGACGAGGAAATTCTACAGCTACTGCGGTCGTTTGCCGAGCGCAAAGAGGCTGACAGGCAGAGGAAACTATCAGAAGATCGGAAGCACGCCCTGCACATGCGGGAAGTGATTCGCCGGGGAGACGGTTCACCACACCTGCGGAGCTGCCCGGTCTGCCTTCGAGGGATCTTGACCCTGGACCACTCGCTCTGCTGCGAAGTGGGCAAGGCGCGCTTGAACAGCCTCAGCCCCTGCGATCCTTCCTGCTCATGAAAAGAGGACCTGGCCGCGCGGTTCGGTGACTGTCGAGTAAGTCACTAAGACGGCGGGCTTAAAGGTGGCTGTGGCATCAGGAATGCTGACACCGGCTGGTATTGTGGGGGTTGAAAGCGTAACGGAAAAGAGCGGGGCACGCCGCAGTGAGTCAGCGCGTGCCCCACGAACACACCATGGATTGAAGCACCCCAAGAATACCACACCACCTAGCAAGTCACTTAGTAAGGCTGGCCTTAGTGCCACACAGTCACGCAGTTACAGCAAGGTGACTGGACTTGCGGCAGAACTAACATACCCGGCGCAAGCCGGAGAACAACAGGACATACCTATGTTGACGCTGGATGAACACAAAGAACTCGCGCTGTACCTGCATGAGATCCGTGACCGTATTAGCAGCATCATGCGCATCACCCACCCGAGGCTACCAAAGCGCAGCCGCGCATCGGAAAGTGTCTGGAGGCTTCAGCGATCAGTAGACCAAACGCGGTGTTTGATGGACTCGGCGATGTACGACCAGTATCCCGACGCGCCGTATCCGTCGATGTATTACGGCAGTGGCCGGGAACGATTGGCGCGCGGGGTGTCTGATGCTCAGTAAAGACGTTGCAGCCACCTATGCGCGGAATGGCTGGCCGGTGCTGCCGTTGCATGAGCCGCAGGGTTCGGGCTGCACTTGCGGACACGAGGGGTGCAAGGTTGGCAAGCATCCACGTATCCCGGAATGGCAGAAAACAGCATGTGATTTAGGGACGGTTGAGCAGTGGTGGGCGCAGTGGCCTACGGCTAACCTGGGACTCCGTTTGGACAATCTGATCGTGCTCGACGTGGATGGACCTGAAGGCATGGCCTCTTTGGATGCGCTGGAACAGGAGCACGGGCAGCTTGATCGGCGTGCCTACCAACATACCGGCTCTGGCGAGGGGCTGCACTTTCTGTTTGAGGCCGTGCCGGGCATCGAAAAGCGCGTCAAGTTCCAGCCAGGCCTTGACCTGCTGACTGGCAGCGGTTCGTTGATCGTTGTGGAACCCTCATTGCACGCCTCCGGTTACCGCTACAAGTGGGACGGACAAAGTAGTCCGCTGTCCATGCACCGGGATGAGATATCGCTTACCGTTCCCCCCGGCTGGCTGCTGGAAGCGGCTGCGGACCGGAAGCCGAAACTCGCGACCCGTGCCACTCGCCCACCTGCTGAGCGCACACCCCTTGCGGACATCTTGCGCGGCGCTCTGGATAGACTGCGGGCCGGAGCCGGGCGCAACGATGCTGGCTTGTGGCTCTTCTGCCAGGTGCGGGACGCAGGATATGCGCGCGCTGAGGCTGTCCAGCTTGTGCGGGAGTGGGTGAGCCGTGCGAACGAGGCCCAGCCGGGCGAGCACCGTTACACGATGCACGAAGCTGAGGCCAGCTTGTCCAGCGCATACAAGCGTGACCCGCGTGACCCGTGGGAGGACCCGGAAGGCGGGAAACGGCCCACTCAGATCAAGACCCTTGAAGAGTTGTCCAGCGATATTGACTTGTTCCACTCGCCCAAGGGTGAGGCGTTCGCCCGCGTGCCTGTGAAGGACCATACGGAATGCTGCGCAGTCGAATCGAAGGCGCTGAAAGGCATCTTGACCAGCCGATATTTCCGGGCCAAGAACGCTACGCCAGGCAGAGACGTGCTGCAAAGCTATGTTGACCTGTTGTGTGCGCGCGCGAAGTACGATGGGCCGGAACGCGAAACCTACCTGCGGTTCGCACACGTTGAGCACAGCGCCTATTCGAGATTTAGCCAACGATACTTGGCAGGTTGTCCAAATCGACGCGGAAGGCTGGCGAGTGTTGCAGGAATCCCCCGGTCTGCTTCAGGCGTGTAGCCGGTATGAAGCCGTTGCCCACTCCTGAGCGCGGCGGGTAACTTACTGCGCTGCGCCCGCTGCTGAACGCCCAGACAGACGCTCACTGAGTTCTTGATGGCAGCCTGGCTGGTGGGCGTGTTCTTTGCCGAGAGGCGCGTTTCCGATTCTGCTGCTGCATGGCACTCATGGGTGTGCTAAGTCGGGCACCGCAACAGTTCTGCGGAACCTTGTGACCCGGCCACCGTGCCCCTCAGCGCGCCTCCCAGCAGTGAACGTGAACTGGCCATCACAGCCACCAACAGTGGCATTGTGTCACTGGACAACCTTTCCCGGGGTCCATCAGTGGCTGAGCGATGCGCTATGCAGGATTGCCACGGGCGCGGGGTTCAGGACGCGGACCCTGCACACGGACGCGGATGAACAGCTATTCGAGACGCGCAGCCCGCTGCTGCTGAACGGCATTGACGATATCGCAACCCGCGCGGACCTGTTGGACCGCTGCGGATTGGTGTCACCCTCAACCAGATTCCAGATAGCCAGCGGAAGACGGTGGACGAAATTGGAACCGGCTTCGATGCCGTACATGGGGCTGCGCTCGGCGCGCTGCTGGATGCGGTGTCGCAGGGTCTGCGCGCCTTGCCCAGCACCAAGCTGTCCAGCTTGCCGCGCATGGCTGACTTTGCTAAGTGGATCGCAGCGTGTGAGCCCGCGCTACCGTGGGCAGCCGGGAGCCTTCCTGCGGGAATACCTGGGCAACCGGCAAGAGGCCGCAGAGTTGTCAGTCGAGAATGACCCCGTGGCACAGGCTCTGTTGCGCATGATGCAGGCCCTGCGCCCCAGCATCTGGGAAGGCCGGGCCGAAGAGTTACTTGCTGAGTTGAACAAGCGGGTATTGTTCGACAGGCGGGACGCCATGAAGACCTGGCCTAGCAGCCCCGCGTCCCTGGGCCGGTGGCTGCGCCGCGCGGAACCCTCCCTGCTAGGCCATCGTGGGAGTGACGCAGACGAAGAGCCGCAAGGGTGACGGGGGGACCCGGATGCTGCGTATCGAATACAACCCGGTTCAGCCGAGGTTGCTTCACCTGGCCGGACCAGGAAGCCGCATAGACGACTGACAGGAGGGGACTGACAGACTGACAGAAGAAATCTTGCTGTCAGTTTTGCTGTCAGTGAGTAAGTGCCGATGTCTCTCTGTGTTACGCAGTAATGAGAAATGTCCTGACAGCACCTGACAGCACTTTTCTTCTTTTTACTGAAAAAGAGTAAAAGGTGTCTGTAGCGGAGCGGCAGAGGGACAGGCAGCGCAGCACCGGGGGGTTTGGAATTTTGCTGTCAGTGCCGTCAGGACGGCTGGCGGGGCTGTCCAACAACCTGCGACTGAGTAACTTGCGGACTGACAGCAGTGGCGTTGGTGTTCTGTCGGTCTTCTGTCAGTGTTCCTGTCAGGAAAGCGGCCTGGTGGCCACGGACTGACGATGAACGGGCGTTAATGGTAGCGCAAACATAAGCGATCGTGTAATTTATGCGGAAGCCTATCCCCATCAACCGGGATTATGCGGCTGCCGCTCGCCTGCGCAGGGCGTACTAAAAACTCGTGCCCTTCGCCCCGAACGCAAGGCCGCAGCGCATGGCGCGCATTCCTGGTAGCGCCACAGCGCAGCCCGTAGCACTTCCTGACAAGACGTGGATACGCACCAGCGCAGCCCCAGTACGGCGGGCATACAGCACCGGCCAGGATGGTAGAGCATAACACGAATAGCGGCCCCTGGAGGGCCATCACAAGCCGGGTGGGCTTGCGAGTCCACCCGGCCACGCAGCAGCGCCGTAGCGCGTCAGACGCACCAGGCAATGAGGATCAGAACCATGAGTGACAATCAGCAAATCGAATCCGCTACTCCGGTGGCGAAGGGGCACCGATTTCCCGTAGGCCACCCGCGCTGGAATGGCAGACACAAAGCCACGGCCCGGCAAGCGCGCCAGCTTCTCGCGGACATGAACCTCGATCCATTGGAGTGGCTTGCAAATCTCTTGCGCTCGGATACGTACAAGCAAACCGTGATTGATCCGGTCACGGGCAAGAAGACCCGCGTGGAAGTGGCCGTCCCCTTGGACGTTCGGATGGACGCCGCTAAGACGGTCTGTGCATATTGTTATCCAAAGCTGTCAGCCCAAGCTACTCAGATCAGCACGCCGAACGATGACTCCGCGCCCATTGACGTCATGGCTATTATCCAGGCCGGGGACGGCTCTCTGGCGCGTGCGTTACAGGAAGCTGCGCTCGAATACGGGGGCGCGAACGATGACCCCGCGACAGTGCCAGCACGAATCGTACCGGAAGACCACACGCGGTAGGCCAGAGGACACCATGCAAAGCGAGTTCATGACCATTATCGCCAAGCCACGCTGTCCCCTGTGCGCGTCTTCGGGCGCGCTGGAAGATGGCAGCGTGTGTTCGTGCGTGGACGCTGCTATCTGTGCCCAGGTAGTTGCACATCACGCCTACTGCAAGGAAAGCTCTGGCTTCCCCAAGTCTACGCACCTGGCACACCTGTCTGACGCCCATGGTTCGCGCGGAAGCGGAGAATCACGCCAGTACCAACGGGAAGAGTTTATGGCGGACGTATACCTGATTGCGAAGCGTAGCCTGTCCCACTCGGGACTTCTTCCTGTTCAAGACGTACCACCTGGATGGCCTGCCGTGGCAGTACGTTGCGCGCAAGCTGGGCGGGCTATCCAAGCGCATGTTTTTCTATCGCGCAGGCGAAGTGTCGAAAGCACTGGGCCGGACCTTCCTACAGTTGAAGCCGTATTCGGTGTGGCCAATCCGCGAGTACTTTGCAGCCCACGTGCCAGGGGCGCGGGTTGCGCCGTGCATTCCTGAGCCACGCCCGGATACTCTGCGGCCACCAGTTGCCAGGCCGCGCGCGCCGTTGCGAAAGCTGCGTAGCTGTACACAAGGGATCCCCACGTGTACAATCCAGTGACAGTCATATGACATACATATGACACAATAGGCATTACGGTGTCATATGAAGAGCAATCGGATACGCAAGAGTTTCGACAGACAAGCAAGCTGACAGCGGGGTGTCGCTGGAAGCGCAGCAGGAAAAGTCACGAGCCATGGCCGTTGTGCAAGGTGCCACTCTGCTTGATGTGATCGTGGACGCTGGCGAGTCTGCCAAGACGCTGGACAGGCCAGGTATGGAACGGCTGCTGGCGCTGGTTGACGCGCGCAAGGTGGACACCGTCATCATTGCCAAACTCGACAGGCTTACACGCAGCGTGAAAGACCTTGCGCTGCTGCTGGAACGCTTCACGCGCCGTGGTGTGGCGCTGGTCAGCGTTGCGGAATCGCTGGACACCAACACGGCTGCGGGCCGTCTGGTGCTGAACATCATGGTGAGCGTCAGCCAGTGGGAGCGCGAAGCCATCGGAGAACGAACGCGGGACGCATGGCCCACATGAAGGCCACGCGGCAAGCGTACAGCCCCACGCCCTACGGTTTCCAGCGCAATGGGGACAAGCTGGCTGCTACTGATGACGAACAGGGTACTGTCCAACAGATTCGGCGTGGCACCTGCCGGGTGGACCTTGCGCAAGATTGCTGGTGAACTGAACCGACTAGGTGTGGCCACCAAGAATGGTGGTGCAGCGTGGTACGCGTCCACCGTGCGCCGCATCGTAACGAACAAGCTGTACATGGTGGCCGCATGACACTTCCCAGTCTTGTACACCCCAGAAGAAGTTGCCGAAAAGCTGAAGGCCACGCGCCGCACTGTCTACCGATGGCTGGTGAGTGGCGTGCTACGAGGGAAGCGGGCCGGTGACAGGCTGGCGCATTGCGGAAGCTGACCTTATGGACTTCCTGGACAGTCGCAAGGCCGCAGCGCCGCGCGTGGGGCCAAATCACCCGGACTATGAACGCTGGCTGGCCTACTTCACGCACAAGGGCATTGCGGCCATGGAGCCTGTGGCGCAGAAGCAAGGCCAGCGAAAGCGCCAACCTGCGCCTCGAGCGCGCAGGGCCGATGAGCAGAAGAGAGGATCGTAGCCATGGTTTACAAGCAAAAAACGTCGAAGTTCTGGTGGTTCAAGTTTTCGTGGAACGGTGAAGTTATCCGCGAGTCCACAAAGCAGGCCAATCAGAAAGTAGCGCGGCAGATGGAATCCGCGCGCCGCACCCAGATTTCGGCTAAGGGCGAAGTGGGCATCAAGGAACGCAAGCCCGTACCCACGGTGGCAGACTTCGCGGAGAATGCTTTCCTGCCCTACGTCCGCACCACGCTGGCGGCCAAGCCCCAGACCGTCGCTTTTACTAGACGTGTGCCAACCTGAAGGCCGATGCAAAGCTCTCAGCGCTGCGCATGGATGCCATCACGTCCGAAACCATTGCGGCATACGTGGCAAAGCGCAAGGCCACTGGCGCGGAAGTGTCCACAGTGAACCGTGAGCTTGCCACGCTGCGCAGGATGTTCCATCTTTCGCAAGAGTGGGGCCGCGTGGAAAGGTCCTGCCACGCGTGAAGCTACTCCCTGGTGAACGGCAGCGCGAACGCGTGCTTACGCCCGAAGAAGAAGTGACGTACCTGGGCGCGCGCCACCGCGATAGGCATTGAAGCTGAACAGGACTACCAGCGCGCACTCACCGGCATTCGTGCTGTGAAGCGCGGCCTGCAACCCCAGGCCCCGGACGCGTACCTGCTGCGGGATGCTATCACGGTGCTGATTGACTGCGGCCTGCGCCCTGAAGAGTGCTACCGGCTGAGGTGGGACAACCTTCGTGACGGCGCTATCGTGATTCACACCGGCAAGGGCAAGGGGTCAAGGCGCAGGGTGCCCGCGTCCGCACGCGCGCTGGCGTTCCTGGAAATGCGCAAGGGCACCGGCCAGCAGGACGGCTGGATATTTGCCGCGCCAACGAAGAGCGGCCATATCGAAACAAGCTCTCTGAAGAAGCTGCACACACGCGCGCTGACGCTAAGCGGCGTGACTCCGTTCGTGCTGTACGATCTGAGGCACACCTGCTTGACTCGTTGGGCCAAGGGCATGGACTCCCTGATGCTCAAGAAGCTGGCCGGGCATACTTCCCTGGCAACCACGGCCCGCTACGTACACCTAAACGATGCGGACGTGCGCGCCGCAATGGACCGCGCCCGCGCAGCAGACAAGCCAGCGCAGCCCGCAGCACAGGACCGCCCGTGACGCTGTGCGGGCTTACTTGAAGTGGATCTGAACCGTGAAATACAGCCGTATCAGAAGGTCGAAGACTGGAAACGCGAAGAACAGGTACTTCAACCGGCTCCCCACCCCAGCTAGGGGAAGGTCTGTAATTCCTGATTCACTGCACATTAGCAGTTGGCTCTTGTAGTTCCGGTACTGCTCTACAGTCCGCTTATTGATGGCCGACACGATGAGCGCTGCAAGCAGGAGAAATGCGGTCCCCGCTAGGTATCTCCAGTACGGCAGTTGCTCTCCTTTCTGCAACTCGCCCGAGGTGACCATTCTGTCCACCAGTTCGCGTCGCAGAAAGAAAAGGGCAGTCTGAAGGCTAACCATCAGCGTGATGCCCCACTGCATCATTTTTTGCACAAGGTCCATATAGAAGCGAACCTCTTCGCGCAACAGTTCTTCTTTTGATTTCCCCTTAGCGGCTGGCTCTGACATGGCGGGAGTCATTATATCCTAAACTCCGAATGAAGAGTATGCCCCGAATTGGGTCGTCTAAAATGTCACCGTAAGGCCCCTTGTTGGGTCACATAAGAAAGTAACCGAAGGCGTGAGGCAGCCAGGCCCTGAACGGAGGCGGTTCAAGGCGCCGGCAGGGTGGACATGCACTCACGCGAGCAGTACCTGGCCGCGCTGCGAGAGGAGTACCTGCGCGGCAACAAGAGACAGAAGACACGGTTGCTGAACGAGGCCCGGAAGCGCACCCGGCTGAACCGGAAGGTGCTGATCCGGAAACTGACCCATGTTCCGGCGGCGGCCGCCCAGCCCGGGCGGCGACGCCGGGCAACGCGCTACGGGGTGGAGCTGAAAGCGCCGCTGGTGAAAGTTTGGGAGCTGTTTGACTTTCCCTGCGGCCAGCGGCTGGCGCCCATCCTGCGGGAGCAGGTGGAAAGGTTGCGGGCCAACGGCGGGCTGAAGTGCAGTCAGAAGGTGGCCGACTTGCTGGCGGAGATTTCGCCCAAGACGATCGACCGGCTGTTGGCGCGCGAGCGATCGGTGCGGTGCTTGAAGCAGCATCGCCGACCGCCGGTGCACCCACTACTGTATCAGCGGGTGCCGGTGAAGACGGCGGCCGAGTGGGACCGCCAGGAAGTCGGCAACTTGCAGTTGGATTACGTACTGCATTGCGGGCGCTCCACGGCGGGCGAATACCTGCTGACGTTTTCGGCCACCGACATCGCCACGGGCTGGTGGGAAGGGCGACCCCAGTTGGGGCGGTCGCAGAAGGCCACGCAGGAGAGCCTGGAACAGATCCGCAAGCGGTTGCCGTTCCGGGTGCGGGAGGTGCATCCGGACAACGACTCGGGGATTCTCAATGACCTGCTGTGGAAGTACTGCCGACGGCGCCGGATCGCGATGAGCCGGTCGCGGCCGTATCAGAAGAACGACAACGCCTGGGTGGAACAGAAGAACTGGACGCATGTGCGCAAGCTGGTGGGCTACCGCCGGATGGCGAGCGCGGCGCAGTGCGCAGTGTTGCGGGAGCTGTACGAAGCGGCGGCGGACTTCCGGAACTTCTTTCAACCGGCGATGAAGCTGAAGGAGAAAGTGCGGGAGGGCGGCAAAGTGCACCGGGTGTACGAAGCGCCGCGCACGCCGTATCAGCGCGTGCTGGAGTTGGGGAAGCTCAAGCCGAAACAGCGCCGGGCGTTGGAGGAACGCTACCGGCGGCTGAACCCGGTGGAGCTGCGCCGCCGGATCGAACAGTTGCGAACGGAACTGTTTGATCTGCTGGAGCGCGAGGGCGAGCCGGCCGTTCCGAAACATCGGCGGCATGGTCCCAGCATTCACATTCGAGGGGAACGAAAGGGACAGGCTGCCAAGTGAACCAAAGACCGATTCGGAAGGCCGGGCAACAGCGGCCCGGCCGGCTTCGCGCTTCCTATGCCCAAGGCCTCCGCTCCGAAGCTTCACCAAAGAAATGGGGCAAGACTTTGAAGCCGCGATCCGCAGAGGCGAGAAAGCCCTCCGGCCCCAGCAGGCGGCCGGAGGGTTACGAGCCGATTTCTTCGGAGCCAGCTCCGTCGCATCGGCCTTGGGCATCCGCCGCGGGCGCGACCCCACAGCGGACAGACGCTGAGCACGGCCGAGCCGTGCTCCGACCAGAAATGCAGCCGAGGTCTCCGCTCCGGACGCAGAAGACCTCGGCCTCCACCAAGCCCGCCCACGAGGAGCCTCCCCAAGGAGGAACTTGGTATCCCTCGGCGGCTTGCTGACCGCTGCCGCGGAGCGAACCCCGCCGCCGCGATCCTGGATGTCCCCGCTTGGGGCGCGACCCCTCGCGGATCGGTTTCAGACTACGACAAGGAGGAAAAGCCCCGCGCGTTCGGTTACTTTCTTACGTGACCCAACGAGACCCGTTTCGGTTACTTTGTTAAATGACTTGACGGGTGCCCAATAGTATGACCACCCCCTGCACTTCCAGCACGTCACCACCGGCTACGGCCACCGGACAAGCTGTTGATAATATTCGGTGGTGACGGGTGGGTATGCCCTGTGTAACTTGTTGAGTCTACGTCAGTTGACGATTTGTAATCAGAGGGTCGTGGGTTCAACTCCCTCCGCCAGCTCCAACATCCACAGGGACTTGACGTGTCAGCTCGGCTTGGCGGCGGCTCCTCAACTGAGCCACTGGGCTCAAAACCGCATCCATCTTGTCGGCCGCATCGCGCCGGGCTTCCGGGTAGAGGTGGGCGTAGAGGTTCATCGTTACCCGGATGTCGGAGTGCCCGAGAATCTCCTGGATCACCTTGAACGAAACTCCTTGGGCGAGCAGCAGCGACGCGCACGTGTGTCTCAGATCGTGAACACGTATTTGAGGTAGACCTGCGCGTTTGCACAGCCGAGTGAACTCCTTGTTTACCCGGCGCGGCTCAAATGGGGTTCCGATCTGTGACGTAAACACGAAGCCGGTCTCCCGCCATCGCGTCCCCGCATCGCGCGAGCAGAAGATCGAGCCGCGGTTGGGGTAGTACAACCCGCTTCGCATCCCCTCCTGCGCCAGCGGATAGAGCGTTCGCACCAAGCGGACGCCGGCCGCGGTCACCGTGTGCTTCGTTTGGATGAGCCGCGGCGTCGTGGTCTTCACGAGCGTGTCGATGCGGGTCTGGCCGCTCGCGCCCGCGGGCGTCACAGCCGTCAAACGAACGCATCCGCAAACGCCCAGCGCCGATGCCAAGCCCGATTGCAGGGCGACCTGTGCCCAAGGCGCCCGATACCGCCGAGCAGCGGAAACCGACGTGGTCGGATTTTCTGGAGCTGTACCAGAGCAGCAAACCCGCCTCGGCGTCGCCGGCGGCCGGCGAAAAGAGAGGCTGAGCGACTCTCTCGGCGGCCGCTCGGCCCGGTCCGTGGTCGGCACAAAGCGTTAACTTCTGCGCACTGGCGCCTGACAGGGGGCGGTCAGACGCGCAGCGGGACGGCCCGGTCCGCCTCCTGGACTGCGAGGATGCGTGCCTCGATCTCCGCCAAGACCGCCGACAGTTCTTGAGCTTTGATCGGCTTCGACAAGTACCCATCCATACCGGCAGCGATGCACCGTTCGGCATCTCCTTTAACTGCGTGCGCCGTCAGGGCGAAGATGATCTGGTGTTTGCCGGTTGTCACCTCGTCGTGTCGGACTGCCGCGGTCGCCTCCATGCCGTCCAGTTCGGGCATCTGGACATCCATCAGGACTAGGTCGAACTCCTGCTCTTTGATCGCCCTGACTGCCTGGCGTCCGTCGCCGACGACAACCACGGAATGACCGAACTTCTCGATCATCCGCCGGCCAACCTGCTGGTTGACCGGATTGTCCTCCGCCAAAAGGACCCGCAGGCGACGGCTCGCGGGCGTTGCAGCAACAACCGTGGGAGGCGGCGTTTCGCCCGGGACCTCGCGCGATAGGGCGGCCGCGATCGCCATCCGCAGCTCGGACCCACGCACCGGCTTCTTCACGACGGCGGCGGCATCCAGTTCCCGGCACCGGACGGTGTCGCCGGGCTGAGCGCCGGCGCGCATCACCACGACCTTCAGCGCCCCCTGCCGGAGCAGGCGGACGACGTCGACGCCGTCCAATTCGGGAACGTCCAGGTCCCACAGCACTACGCCGAAGGGTTCTCCGGCTTCCGCGGCATGGGCCAGCTTTTCGAGCGCCTCGCCCGTGGTGCCGGCCGTTTCCGGCCGGAGGCCCCAGCGCGCCACGGTTTCCGCCAGGGCCCGGAACGTTGGCGCGTGATTGTCGACAATCAGGACCGAGCAGCCGACCAGCGCCGGGTTGGATTTCCCGGACAGCGTGCCGCGCTGCTCGGATGTTCTACCGAACCGGACCGTGAAATGGAATCTGCTGCCGCGGCCCGGTTCGCTTTCGACCCAGATCCGGCCGCCCATCATGGTCACCAGACGGGCTGAGATCGTCAGGCCCAGGCCCGTGCCGCCGAACATCCGCGTGGTAGACGCATCGGCTTGTGTGAACGCCCCGAAAATGGATTCCTGCTTGTCGCGCGGAATACCGATGCCGGTATCGCTGACAATGAAATGCACCATGGCGCTGTCACCGTCAAGCGCGTCGACCCGCGTCTCCAGCACCACTTCTCCCTTCGCCGTGAACTTAATCGCGTTCGCCGCGAGGTTCAGCACCACCTGGCGCAGCCGGACCCAGTCCCCCACCACGTCTTCCGGAACGTCCTCCGCGATGGCGCACAGCAGCTCCAGTTGTTTCTCGTACGCCTTCAGGGAAAGGCTCTGCACCGCTTCTTCGATTCGATCCCGCAGATTGAACTCCCTGCTCTCCAGATCAAGCCGCCCCGCTTCGATCTTGGAGAAGTCGAGAATGTCGTTGATGACAGTGAGCAGCGAATCGGCGGATGAGCGCAGGGCGTTGAGATCCGAACGCTGCTCGGCGGAGACCTCGCTCGCGAGCAGCAGTTCGGCCATGCCGAGGACTCCAGCCATTGGAGTTCGGATCTCATGGCTCATGTTAGCCAGAAACTCGCTTTTTGTCCTGTTCGCCCCCTCCGCGGCTTCCTTGGCATCGAGCAACTCCTCGGTGCGCTCGTCTACAAGGTGGGCCAGGCGTTCGGCGCGGTTTCGGAGCCCGCGCGTGTACAGTTTCTGGCCCGTCACGAAGAACACGAGCAGAACTCCGGCCGAGATGCTGAAGAACCAGCCGGTCTGGTAGAAGCGCGGCTGAAGATGGAATGCCAGAGTGGCGGCAACCGGGTTCCAGAGGCCGTCGTCGTTCGAACCCAGGACCTGAAACCGGTAGTGCCCCGGCGGCAACTTCGTATAGTAGGCGACGCGCCTGGTGCCCGCTTCCACCCAGTCTTGATCGTAACCTTCGAGCTTGTAGCGGAACCGCACGCGACCGGGCACAATCAAGCTCAGGCTGGTGTAGTGGAACTCCAGACGGTCGGCACCCGCGGCGATCTCGAGGCTTGGCCGAGGCGACTTGGGATTGCCGTCCACGACCACTTCCTCGACCAGCACCGGAGGAATGATGCCGTTGGTCTGCCGGTGGCGGGGATCGACGATGACGAGACCCTTCTGGGTGGTGAACCAAAGCCGGCCGTCGCGAGTGCGGCACGCCGCCGGCTGTGCCAGCGGCTGAGACGCCTCGGCGGTCTTCATGCCGTCGAGAGTGTTGTAGGCCGTCGCCCGCACGGTGTCGGCGCGCCCCTCGGCGAAATCGTCCAGGTCCTTCCTTCCGGCGACCCACAGTCCATTCGAGGTGCTGATCCACAGGTTGCCCTCGTCGTCGCTGAGAATCCCGGACGGATAGACATCGAACAGCCCGTCCTTGCTCGTATAGCGGGTTACCCGGCCGTCACGTATACGGAAGCGCGTGAGCCCGGGAATTCTCCCCCCTAACCAGAGGCTTCCACGTCCATCGTCAAGAATGGTGGTCACCGGGAAGGTCACCTGCTTTTGCAGGGCGCGTTCCGGCGGTTCGCCGTCCCGAAACCGGAAAAGGCCCCGAACCGTACCAAACCACAACGTTCCGTCGGGGCTCCGGTAGATGGTGAAGGTGTAGATACCGCGCACCGAGAGCGGGGTGTTTTTACCGTGGAACGTCCAGGGAGACACCTTGCCGTCCTTGAAGCGCAGGATCAACTCCTCGGAAGTGGCAACGATCAGGCCCTCGCTGTCTTCGCTCACGGCGGAAATGTAGTAGCGGGACATGCGCCCCTGGCCCGTGAAGAGCTGGAAGCGGCCCTTGTCGAAGCGCGCGAGGCCTACATTCGTGCCGAGCCAAACGGTCCCGTCCCGGTCTTCGAACAGGCCGTCGCTGTATACGCTGGGAAGCCCGCTTTTGGTGGTGAAGGCCTGCACCCGCTCACCGCGAATCCGCGCCAACCCGCCGCCGCTGCAGAATGCATAGACGCTTCCGTCGCGCGCCACCATCACGTTGTCCGCCGAGTCTGCCGGCAACCCTTCCCGGTAGGTCAGCGTGAGCAGACGCGTGTCCCGGAACCTCTCCAGACCGCTGGCTGTGCCCACCCAGATGCTCCCCTCGCGATCTTGAAGCAACGACAGGACGCGGTTGTCGGCGAGTCCGGTGAGCGCGCTGAACTTCGAGACCTCGGTTCCCCTGACCCGGTACAACCCGCCCATGGTGCCCACCCATAGGTTGCCATCGCGGTCCTTGACCATTGACGAAACGCCGCTCGAGATCCGGCGGGTCACCGGAGTCTCGACGACCCGGCCGTCTTCGAGTAATCGCAGTCCGCTGATGGTGCCTACCCAGGTCCGGTTCGGAGCTTCACCCGCCAGCACCATCGCCTGCAGTCGCTCGCCGGGGATGGACAGGTGCGTGACCCTTCCGTGCTCGTATAGGTACAGCCCGGTCAGGCCGGAGATCCGGACTTTCCCGGGCCGCTCTTCCAGGAATCCGGAGATCCAGCTGGTTCCATCAAGCAGTTGCACGGGGCCGTCTTTCGTGATTTCGTAGACGAAATTGTCCGATCCGAGCAGTACCCGCCGGTCGCTGGTCTCGAACAGAACGCGGATGTCCCCGCCGGGTAGTTCGCCGGGCCGGCGGTGGTCGGAGAACGTCCCTCCGATGTACCGCAGAGTGCGCGAGGTGCTGCGGACCAGCAGACCGCCGTCCGCGTCCCGGCAGATCGCTTTGATGGGTTCGCGCAACGGACGGCCGCCGACGGCCGGTTCGGTCAACACGAAACGGACCCCGTCAAACCGGACCAGACCAGCCGATGTACGCAGCCAGAGATAGCCATCGCGAGTCTGGAGGATCTGGTAAACGGCTTCCCCTGGCAGGCCGTTTTGCGCGGACCAGACATCGTGGCCGTACTGGTTGATGTCCCTGCCTGGGTCGAGGGCCGAAGCTGTCACTCCGGCGAACAGGGCGGCGCCGAGCACGCCGAAGCAGGTCTTTCTCATTCTCTTTCCTTGGCGCCGTTGAATCCACCAGCCCGGTCACCAACGAGGCGGACCCAGGGCAAGCCACACTCCTCGATTCTTATCGGCGGAATCGCGGCTTTCCCTCAGTTATTGGTGATGCCCCGGGCGTCGCGCCAGGCACCACCTGGCGGGTCTGCGGCGGACCAGGAAACGCAGAGTCGGCGAGTTCGCGCTCATCCCGCCCCCTCCCACCCCGATTTCGGTCAATTCCGTGCCCTCACTGCTGCCCCCGCAGTGCGGTCGTCAGACGCATCCGGTAGTGCGCAACAGGTGTGTGGCACCCGATGCAGTCCGCAAAGAAACCTCTGTCCGGCGCGCGCAGTCCGAGCGCGTGCCGCTTGATGTGAGCGCACGGCGAGGCGCGCTTCGAGGGCCGCGAAAAGCGTCAACTTCTGTCAACCACGTTTGGGGTATCGACGCTCACAGCTGTTGACGGCCGCTCGCGGCCGCAGTTTCGCGCAGCGGTCCGCACGGGCGCGGGCTGCCGAGGGCGCCGCTGATCGCAACGTGCCGAGGCGGGCAAGTCCATTTTTCCGGGTTGCCGACCGTCCGCGCACGATTGGCGGCGGCGCCTGGGCAGTTGCGCGTTAATCGTCAAGGTGACCACCTTCATCTGGCCGCGGGCAGGCACCTTGCCGCCTCCGTTCGAGGGGCAGCAGTTTGAACCACCCTGCCTCCTGTCCTGCCTCCTGACCAAACGATCCGAGGTGGCAGGTCCTGGCCGGCCACAGCGAGTCATCCGTGTGGCCGTATAATCGCCGACCCGCCGCTGGCCCATTTGCCGTCAGCGCTTCAGGCTGAGCACGCATTTCACTGCTACGGGGCGGCCTCGCGACAGTACCTTCTGAAATCGGCCAGCGCCTCAGACGGCGCCCCGCTCAATTCTCGCCAGCGCCTTAGCTGGTCCTTAGTGAGGATTCTGAGCAGGCTGTCATCTCTCTTGATGTCGGGAAGTTGCGAGCGCCCGTCGTATTGTGGCTTCTGCCTGTCGATCATCCCAGTCGGTGGAATGGCCGGCCAAGGCCTGTATTTCTTTAAATAGCCCAAATAGACGGCTTGAATCTGCTTCTTCTGCTTTTCGCTCAGTCCCACCTGCTGTGCCACTTCTGGCAGCCAAAGAACCGAGGGCCCAACCCATTGATAGGTCAGTGACAGAAACCTGCTGCGGATATCGGGCCGGAGAGAGGCAAGGAACTTCTGGGCTTCAGCATAATCCCAGTCTATCTGCGCCTCGCCGCCTTCGACGAGGACAAACGGAATCTCTACGTGGGAGGCCTCCGCGAACGTCATCCCGCATTCCTGCAGTACTCCAATCGTGCGAGGAGCGAGACTGGCCCGCAACTGCTTCAGATCGTATTCCGTACTCGTTTTGGCTGCTGGGGAAAGAGAGGCCATCGAGAGGGCAATTGCCAGGAGTATCACCGGAGAACCTCGGTTGACCGACGCACCTGCACGATCCCCGGTTGCATCTAAACGAAAAAGGTATAAGTAGCTGATTATCCATGTGATGCCCTAGGCGTGGATTAGCTTTAAGTTCACCAGCGAGAGGCCCATCCGGCACTCCAGACCCGCCCTTCCCACACGTGATCACTTTCACGCGGCCGGTGTAGTCGCCGTGTCGTACATCTGGTCGGCCGGCCTGCGGTTCGGAGCGTGTCACGCGCAAACCAGAAGTTGGGCCACGCGCCAGCTTGCGCCCGGTCCCTCGCGCGCCGCCCCGCCCGCCGGCGCGACCGCGAAAGAGTCCCGGCGCGTGCGGCCCGAGCGCGTGCCGCTCGATATGAGCGCACGGCGAGGCGCGCTTCGAGGCCACGAAAAGCGTCAACTTTTGTCAACCACTTTGGGGCATCGATGCTCGCAGTTGTTGACCGCGGATCGCGGTCTCAGTCTCGCGCAGCGTTGGGCGCGGGCGCAGACCGCCGAGGGCCGCCGCTGCTCGCAGCGCGCCGAGGCGGGCAGGTCCGTTTTCCGGGTTGCCGGCCACACGGACGGTGGAGAGTACTTCAACAACGATATTGGCGAAGTCCGCCGCCAACCCCCGCGCGCCCTATTTCGGCCGCGCGGCCTCCGGCCTTTGAACCGCCGGCTGGAACAGCCGCGCTGCAAAGTCCTGCAAGTCGCGGCGCCACGTCTGCCACTCGTGATCCGTGCCGGGGGACTCGTAAAACACGTGCTGGATCTTCGCGTCCGTGAGCGAGCCGTGTAATTTCTCGATGCCCTGCTTCATGCGCTCAGGCTCGTTCGTTCCCACGCCGATCCACAGCAGATGCACCCGTTTGGAAAACGCCGTCGGGTCGGACATTGCGCCGTTGAATGCTGTCTTGGTGTCCAGCTTGTCGTTTCCTGTCGCAAACACATTGGCCGCTCCGCTGAATCCGCCGATGTACGAGAACAGGTCGAGATGATTGAACGTCACTTGGAACGTCTGCATGCCCCCCATTGAGAGGCCCGCCATCGCGCGATGTTCGCGATCGGGTATCGTGCGAAATGTCGAGTCGATGAAGGGAATCAGCGCCTGAGTGATGTCCTCGTCGAATGCGGTCATCATGTCCTGCATTGCTTTCCGCATTTCGGGAGAGCCAAACGGCTTTCCACGGAGATCGGGGACCGGCTGCCCCGCGCGCCGCGCATAGCCATTCGCCATCACGACAATCATCGGCTTCGCTTTCGCGCCGGCTATCAGGTTATCGAGAATGAAATTTGCGTTGCCCTGACGCGTCCAGCCGGATTCATCCTCGCCCCCGCCGTGCTGGAGGTAAAGCACGGGATAGCGCTGTTTCAGCTGCGTGTCGTAGGCGGGCGGCGTGTATACCAACGCGTGTCGCCAGGTGCCGGTGACCTTCGAGTGGTACCAAACCTCGCGAACCTGCCCGTGCGGGACATCCTGCGGCAGATAATACGTCGCGCCCGCCTCCGGTACCTCAACCGCGCTGGCCCATTTGCTTCCCCCGAAGTACGCGGTGCTGCCCGGATCGCTGACTTCCGCCCCGTCCACGATCACTGTGTAATAGTGAAGCCCTGGCGCCATCGGCGGCGTCGTAAATGTCCAGAAGCCGTCCGCCTGTTTGTCCATGTCCGCCTTCGGACCGCTCCAGAAATTGACCCGGACCTTACCGGCATCCGGCGCCTTGAAGCGGATCTCGACGCGCGACTTGCTGTCCACCCGCGGGTATTGCGCGTCCAGAACATTGGACGTTGCGGGCTTGAAATCGCCCGGCTCCTGAGCCAGGCAGAAAGGTGTCGCCACCAGCGCCACAATCGTCACCAGTCGCATTGCGCCTCCTAGATGATTTCGCGGCCAGAGCCGTCGTGTGACGAGATCGCCCTGGTCTCGGTTGCTCGACCTCATAGTCCACTATAGGAGCAAAGCGGTCGATTGTCTCGTTCAGCGTCCGGGAACGGAACTCCTTTTTCGAGCGTACTACGCGCCACTCGGACGTTGGGCACGCGAGCTCCCCCGCCTGCCGCCCGCCCGCCGGCACGACCGCGAAAGAGCCCCGGCGCGCGCGGTTCCGAGCGCCCGCCGCTCGATACGAGCGTGCGGTGAGGTGCGCTTTCGAAAGCCACGATAAGCGTCAACTTCTGTCAACCACTTTGGCGGCTATCGTGACCACTGTCCGCCGCCGGCCGAAGATCGGGGTGTGCCTGTTGCCAGCGGGTGGCCGACCCGGGAGGCACGAGACTCCGCTGTAGCCCTACGGCGCGAAGTAGCCGTTGATGTCGAGAATCACATGCGTCGGATGCGTGACGTACACGCTGATGGCTCCATCCGTCCCTGCCGGCACAATCGCCGCGTTCGCCACTACGGTGCCGTCGAAGGAGTTCAAGGTGGAGACCAGCGGCTGTGGCGACCCCGTCGGCCAAGTCGTGAGGTAACTGAGGATCCCGTCCGGCACCACCGTCACGTTCAGCGAGTACGCCGCCGCCGTCGCGGGAATCCCGCAAGCGCTCGATGGAATAGGTAACGACCGAATCGTGGCGGCCGCCATCTTCGGGCCGCCAAAGGTACCGTCGGCATTGCGGGTGTCCGCGACCCGGCACGGCGTCACGGGATGGAAGTTCAGCGCGCCCTGGCCCCAGGGCGGACCAAACCACCCGCTGGCGTCCAGGATCAGGTCGGTCGGGTTGCTGGCGTAAACCGACACCGACCCGTTCAGCGCCACGGGGGCGATGGCGGCATTGGCCACCACCTTGCCGGTCCAGGAATTCAGCGTCGAAGTGCTGGGCTGCGGATCTCCCATGGGCCAGAGAGTCAGGAAGCCCAGATAGCCCTTAGGCACCACGGTCACGTTCAAGGCGTAGGCCGGTCCGTAAGGGAGATGGCAGGAACTCTGCCACATCGCGTAGTTTCGTGTTTCCCCGCCCGCCAGGGCAGGTCCGCCAAGGTAGCCATCCGGGCCGCGCGTGTCGGCGACCCGGCACGGTGTGGCGCTGTAGAACGAGTTGGTGCTCCCTCCGGAGTCATCGAGGAAGTAGCCGTTGATATCCAGGATCACGTCGGCGGGATCGTTGACGTACACGCTGATCGCTCCGTCGAAACCCGCCGGCACAATCGCGGCATTGGCCACCACCTCTCCGTCCCAGGAGTTGAGAGTCGAGACCAAGGGCTGGGCCTGGCCCGAGGGAAACAGGCTCAGGTAACCCAGGCGTCCCTTGGGCACCGCCGTCACGCTCAAGGAATAGGCCTGAGCCGAGGCCGGGATGCCGCAGGTGCTCTGATGGATGGGGAAGGAGCGTGCCTCTCCGCCGGCCATGCTGGGGCCGCCGAAGGGCGCGGAACCGAAGCGCGTGTCGGCCACCCGGCAGGGAGTGACGGGCAGGAAACGGAGACCGCTTGCGGGCACGCCAAGCTGCGAGATGTTGAACGGCATCCCCGCAATACTGAGGGTCGCCGACCTGCCGGCGCCGCTGTTGGGCGCGACCGAATAGCTGACCGCTCCGTTTCCGGCTCCGGTTGTCGCCCCCTTAAACGTCACCCAGGTCTGAGAACTGGTAGCGGACCAGGGGCAGCCTCCCCCGGTGGTGATGTTGACGCTAGCGGTGCCGCCGGCTGGAATGAACGGGCCGGGCGCGGGGCTCAGCGTGTAGGCGCAGAAGGAGTCGGCCTGCGTGACCGAGACCGCGTAGCCCGCCACGGAAATCGTTGCGACGCGCAATGGCCCGGGGTTCGGCGCCACAACCAGGTTGACGATCGCCGAGCCCTTGCCGGCGGCGCTGCTGGTAATCCACGAGGGCGAACCCGACACCGTCCACAGACAGGACGATGCGGTGCTGACGGAAACGGGCACGGTGCCACCCGCCGCGGAGACGGCGATCGAGGTCTGATCCAGGTGGTTCTGGCAGCCGGAATCCGGGAGCACAAGAGCGCGGATGACATTGTTGTAGGTGTCGGTGAAATAGAGGTTGCCGGAGCTGCTCAGGGCCATGCTGACCACGCCCGCAAACTCGGCGCTGGTGGCCGGGCCTCCGTCGCCGGAGTAGCCCTGGATGCCGTTGCCCGCCACGGTGGCGATCGTGCCACCGGGAGTGACCATGCGGATTCGGTAGTTGTTGGCGTCGGCGATGTACAGATTGCCTGAGGTGTCGAACGCCAGGCCCTCGGGATTGTTGAGCTGTGCGTTTGTGGCCGGGCCCCCGTCGCCCGAAAAGCCTTTGGTCCCGTTGCCCACTACCGTCGTGATGGTGCCATTGGGCGCCACCCTGCGGATCCTCTGGTTGCCGGAGTCCGCGATATAGACATTTCCCGCGGCGTCAATGGCCACGCCGGCGGGCCCGTTGAGCCAGGCGCTCGTGGCCGGGCCTCCATCGCCGGAGAAGCCGCCATGATAGCCGTGGCTGGTGTTACCGGCGATGGTGTTGATGATGCCGTCCAACCCCACCTTTCGAACCAGCGAGTAGAGGCTGTCTGGTATGAAAAGGTCACCGGCGGCGTCAGGGAACATCTCGCATGAGCCGTCGATCTGGGCGCTGGTGGCCGGGCCCCCATCGCCTGAATAGCCCTGCGTTCCGTTGCCCGCCACCGTGTGGATGATGCCATCCGGCGTCACCTTCCGGATCCGCTGGGCCCAGCAGTCTCCAATGTAGAGGTTGTTGGCGCCATCGACCGCGACGCCCAGCGGCTGGAGGAACCATGCGTCGACAGCCGGTCCGCCATCGCCCAGATTGTAGGCGCTGCCGCCTCCCGCCACTGTGTGCATGATGCCATCCGGCGTCACCTTGCGGATCAGCCTGTTCGATTGGTCCGCAAAGTAGAAGCTCCCAGCCTGGTCCACCGCCATGCCGAACGGTTGAGACAACGGCACGCTGGTGGCGGGATCGCCGTCGCCCCCTGGGGACCGTATGTCGGCCCCACCGGCGACCGTTGCCACGACCCAATTCTGCGGACCGGCATTGGGCCCCTGCGTCGTGAACGCCCAGGTGGCCGATGCGCTGGCGCCGCTGCTGCCGATCGCCACAACCTGCCAGTAGTACGAAGCGCCCGCGTTCAGGGCGCTGGGGCTGTAGCTGGTTGCAGGGGTGCTGCTCACCAGAGGCGGCGGTGCCGAGGTTCCAAAATACACGTTGTACGAGGCCGCTCCGGCCGACGCGCTCCAGGACAGCCCGGGCGTTCGCGAAACCCCGTTCGCGCCGTTCTGTGGAGAAATCAGCACCGGTGCCGCCACGGCGGGAACCACCGTCGCGGTCGGTGTGGTGGTGGCCGCGAAGAGGCCGCACAGGGTGCTGACGTCAAGGCGGATCGAATAGGCTCCGCTCACGATGGGAGCGGTCAGCGCAATCGTTCGGGACGAGACGCCTCCAGCCGGTATGTCGCCGAAGGACACCTGGGTGTCGCCGGAGAAGCCGGCGGGGAGCGTAACCCGTCCCGCCACGGCGTACGCAGCTCCATCGCCGCTGTTGGTCACGGTGCACGGAAAAGAGAACTGCGAGCCGGATGCCACGGAGGTGGGCAGGCTGCACGCAGGGCTGAGCGCCGGCCGGCCCTGAGGCTGGGCGGGGCTGCTGAAGGCCACCGCGTAGGGCTCGGAGCTTACGCCCGACAGGGACGAGCTGGCCATCGCCACCGCCACCACAGCACTGCCCGTGTAGGTTCCAGACACCTGCTCGACGTTCTGAAACGTCGCGGTCGAGGAGGCGACCAGAGCAGCCGTATCCAGGCTGCAGAGGTACAGGTTGACATCGTTGAAGTCCACCGCCCGGAACGAGGGATAGTTTCCGTCGATGTGGCGGTTCCACGTAGCGGTGGCTCGGAAGGCTCCCGACAGCGACAACCGGTAGAGTTGCATCTCGCCGGCGGAGAGACTTCCCGAGGCGTAGTTCAACTGACTGTGAGCTGTGTTGAGATTGGCGTAGCCCCAACCCGCGTCGGCGGCCCACGAACCTGCACTGTCGGCGCTGTTGATGAGGAGCGCCTTGACCGCCAAAGGACTGGTGACGCCCGCGCTCTCGAGCAGTGCCGCGGACCCGGCGATGTGGGGCGCCGCCATGCTGGTGCCGGTCTCGCTCACGAAGTCATCGGCAGTCCCCGAATGTGCGTCCCAGTTATACGCCGCGGAAAGGATGTTCGTGCCGGGCGCCGCCAGGTCCGGTTTGTTTCTGCCGAGCGGAGTCGGGCCGCGGCTGCTGCTGCTCGCGATCACGCCGCGGGAAAGCCAGTTGGCCACCGTGATCCCGTTGTACGCAATCCCGGGGCTGCTCACACCGTAGTTGCTCGGACCGCCGTTTCCAGCAGCGATCGTGACCGTCAGCCCGTAAATGTCGATGTACTGGTCAACCGCCTGCGTGAAGCCGTCGTCATCCTCGGTGGGCGGGCTTCCATAGCTGTAGTTGAAGATCTTCAGCGAGGTGTTCGCGACCGCCCAGTCGAGTGCCGCGACCACGTCACGTGGGTCCGATTCCGCTCCCACGGGATCGCAATCGGGCGACACACGCAGCTTATAGCCGATCTTCAGGTTGTACAGCGCGCCGATTCCCTTTGCCACCCCCTGGTAGTTCGCCCAGCCCGCTGAACCCTGGCTCGCGACAATCCCGGCCACGTGCGTTCCGTGTCCTTGCTGGTCTTCGGCCGAGGCGGCATTGTCCGCAAAACACGAATCCGTGCTGCCGTTGGTCAGAAATATCTGGCTGATGATCGAGACGCCGGCAAACGCCGGATGGTTGGCTTTGACTCCGCTGTCCAGGATCCCCACCGACTCCCCCTGGCCCGTGTACCCTGCATTCCAGAATGCCGGCGCACCCAGAGCCGGAACGCTGTTCGCCAGTTGCGCATACTGCTTCTCGACTGCAAACACCCGCGCGATCTCCGGGTCAGCCTCCAGCGCCGCGATCGCCGACCCCGGAATCTCGGCCGCCAGCATGTTGATTCCCCGGTACCGAACGATGCGCGTCGCTCCGAGTCCGCGTAGCCTGCTTTCCAGGGCATCCTGCTCGGGCCCCACCGCTTGCTCGATGGCTTGAAACGCCTGCTGGCGTGTGCGCAGGAGCACGGCCTCCGTGGCATCCCTGGCCTGCCGCAACTCCTCGGCGCCGACCGCCTGGCGGTAGCGCGACTCCGCCACCTGCCGGTACAACGCGCTGTCACCGTCGGCCCGCTGGAGAATCTCCCGCTGTGGCTGGTGCTCCAGAACGATGAAGACCGGAACTGACGATTCCGACCGGGCCCGCTCCAGAACGCGTGGGTGAATTTTCGCGCTGACAACGGCGCTTCCGGCCTGACGAGTCTGCCCGAGCGCCGACGGCGCGGCCACAACGGTGGCTAAAGCCGCCACCATTGCGACAAACATTCTTGAAACCAGCATTCGGATGCCCATATCGTGATTAAGGCGAGCTGATAGAAGAGAATTCTAACACCCGGCCACCCGATCAGGAGGCCCGGTTTGCCTAAAATAGTCGCTCGGCTTGATCGAGGGCGCGCTACTTCCACCGCGCCAACCTCCACGCGAATGAAAACACGAGGGTGGCGCGCCCTTCCATTGTCATGCACATTTTCCGCCAAGTCCTCTCGCGAGCGAGCGGGCGATCAACCACATAGCTATTGACCGCCGCTCGCGGCCGCAGTTTCGCGCAGCGGTCCGCGCGGGCGCGGGCAGCCGAGGGCGCCGCTGCTCGCGACACGCTGAGGTTGCGGGCGGGTCCACGCTCCGGGTTTCTAAACCGCGCCGGCGAAGCGAAGACGGTCATTGTTCGCGATGCGTGGAGCTCGGAGCGCGAAGAGGTTCTGATCGGCCAACTGGCTGCCCTCGATGCGAGTCTCACGCGGTCGGCGCGCGGGTAACGGAGAGAACGCGTGAAGAAACCACGAAAGCACTACAGCGCAGAGGAGAAGGTCGCTATGGAGATCCGGCTTCAGTTCGCCCGGCTGGAGCACGGCTGGTGAGGCGCAGCGACGGAGATCTGGGCGAGAAGAGCGCGCAGTTTGGCGGAATCGATTGGCTTGCTGAGGTAGTAGTCCATGCCGGCTGCGGCGCAAACCTTGTCGTAATCGGTCTGGGCATGCGCCGTGAGCGCTACTATCGGTATGTTTCGGCAAGGAGCGCCCAGAGCCCGAATGGCAGCCGTTGCCTGAAAGCCGTCCATCTCGGGCATCTGAACATCCATGAGGATGAGGTCGAATCGCCGGCCGCCCCCGACGGCGTTGACGGCAGCCAGCCCGGAGTTCACTAGTGTGACCTCGTGCCCGTCTCTGGCCAGCAGGGCCGCGATCAGTTTCCGGTTCACCCGATTGTCTTCAGCCACCAGGATGTGCAGGGCAGAGGCGGGGCGCAGGCTGTCTGGGGCGGGCACCGCCAGAACTGGCGCCGGATTCACCGCGTTCTGGAAGCGCATGGTGAACGAGAAGGTGCTGCCCTGGCCGGGGACGCTGTCGACCCAGATGCGTCCGCCCAGCATCTCAACGAGGTGTTTGGAAATCGCCAGTCCCAGGCCGGTCCCGCCGAACTTGCGCGAGGATGTCGTTGAGGATCGACAGTAGCGCCTTGGCCGAGGAATAGGCGGTTTCCAGGTAGTCGCGACGGTGGCGGCGGACGAGGATTCGAGCGCCAGCTCGACCATCCCGATCACGCCCCCCAAAGGCGTGCGGATCTCGTGGCTCATGTTGGCTAGGAACTCACTTTTGGCGACGTTCGCCTGTCCACTCTCGGAATCGAGATGGCCCTCGACTTTCGCCCAGCCTCCGCCCAGGCCGTGTCTCGCCCAAGGGTGCGCCGCCAAAACGGGACAGCGGCCGTCCACTTCCATCGACGGCCTCCACTCCCCCCGACGAGCCAGCTACGGCGGCAGATTGTGCCCACACTTCCTCCGGTGCGCGGCTTCCGTCGCGAGTGCCTTGGTTGCCGGCCCCATGTGCTTGAACGCGGCACTCAATGTCGTTGGGTCCGCCACCCACGTTTCGAATAGTTCTACCCAGAGCAGGTTGACGACCTCTGGGTCGGGGCTACAAGCCATTTGTTCGAGGAAGCCGAAGATACGCATCAGCAACTCGGTATCCTCCCCGGAGTCGATGGCTGGCCTCAGGAATGAGCAGTCGAGGAAACCGAAGACTACGTATGGCAGGGCGGCACCAGGTACGTCGCAAGCCTCGTAAGCGGACTTGGCCTCAGGAATCAAGCGAAACAGAGTCGGGACCACGCTGGCGTAGAGAAGAGGGTCCATTTCGGAGCCCATGGTAATCGATAAGGGGCCCGCGGTGGCGACTTGATTCTCAATCGGACCTTCCTTCAGGAACAGTCTTCCAGCGGGCGTGGGAAGAGCCGGCCGCCCGGGGGACGGCGATCATGTTCGCCCCGCGCCGACGGGTAGTGTCGGTCGCAGCCGGCCGCGGACTCGCGCAGGAGTGCGCCGGAAGGCGAACCGCCGAAAGCCCCGGAGGCTTCAAGCCTGCCGCTGAAAGGGTGTAAGTGTGTACCTCGCTCCCTGGTGGCGATTCCCTATCGACCGGCTGGAGGCCGGGCACGTGCGACTGAACGTAATCCTGGACCGCGAGTGCACTACCTGGTTGGATGGACAGGCCCTGGAGGTCCGCCGCACCAGCGGGGTCGCCTTGAGCCGCAGCGAGCTGCTGCGGGGCGTTCTGGCGGGGCTGAGGAAGGCCGGCCTGGACTTGTCACGGTGCCGAACTGAGCAGGACGTGGCGTGGGTAGTGGCCTTTCTCTTTGAAGCTCTAAGTGGCAGGCGTCCGCCGGCCATAGGCCCCCGCGACACGACGTGAATGGGACAAGGACGTGTTTTCAGTAAGTTCCAGAGCCTCGCCGTTCAGAAAGGTTCAGGTTGTTGAACGCAAAAAGCGACTCTGAGCGCCTGCGTGGACTCAGTAGCTTATCGTCCTCGATCGGACGTCGCCCAACTACCCTTTTTGAACGCTGTTTGGGCTCTGTGGGCACAGCAGGGCGTGAACTGACCCGACACTGATCTCGAGCTGTTTGGCGATCGCGCGAAAGGAGGCGCCGGCCTTCCGCAGCCTGAGCGCCCGAGCACGATCGATCTTCATCTTCGGTCGGCCGCAGCGGACGCCGCGGTGCATGGCAGCTTTCATGCCAGCTTTCACTCGTTCGCGAATCATTTCGCGTTCGAACACCGCGACGGCCGCGAGGATCCAGAGGATCAGCTTGCTCGTAGGGTTCGCCTGGTCCGTGTCGATGGCTTGGCTGGTGGCTACGAAGCGGACACCGTAGGACGCGAGATCGTTAAGCCCCTGCACCAGGTTCGATACGCTGCGGCCGAAGCGGTCCAGCTTCCAGACTAGAACGCAGGCGAACTTGTGCTGACTCGCATCCCGCATCAGGCGATCGAGCTCCGGTCGGCTCGCCTTCGCTCCGCTCCATCCCTCGTCCACGTACTCTCCGTACACCCAGGAGCGCGTGTGCGAGGTGCTGCACCGGGCGGCCACCTACGGCATCAACGCCTACAACTACTACCACTCGGAGCGCTCGCTCGCGGACTGGTCGCGGTTCGTCGCCGAAGGCGGCAAGATGCACCTGATTCCGCAGGTGGGAGGCGGGACGGATGCCGCCGCGCTGGTGAAGACCCTGCACCCGCTCGCGCTCCAGCGGCAGGGAGAGGTGGTTGACGACGCCTGGCAGGCCGGGCGCATGGACACCGTCAAGGAGTGGTGCAAGAAGGTGCGCGACCTGGGCGTGCTCGTGGGCGTCGGCACGCACATCCCCGAAGTCATCGCCAAAATCGAGGAAGAGAACTGGGACGTCGATTTCTACGCCGGTTGCGTCTACAACCGCCGCCGCACGCCCGGCGAGTGGAAGAAGGCGCTGGGCGGGGAGATGATGGAGATGCCGCACGACATCTACATGGCCGAGCGATCCCGCGCGCATGTACCGCGTCCTGCGCGCAGACCAAGAAGCCCTGCTTCGCCTTCAAGATTCTCGCCGCCGGGCGCATCGCACCGGAGGGAATCGAACAGGCCTTCCGCACCGCCTTCGAGAGCATCAAGCCGTACGATGGCGTCTACGTGGGCATGTTTCCGAGATTCCGGGACGAGGTCCACATCGACGCCGAGATCGTCCACCGCATCCTGAGCCGGGGCTGAGGCAGGGCCATTCGAAGAGCGGGCCGCAGATCTGGCGCCTCCCTACTCCTTCAACTTGTCCAGAAAGTGGTACAGCGAAATCCCCACCGCAGCATTCAGCAGCCCCAGGATCGCCGTGTGCTGCAGGTCGAATAGCACCCGCTGCCCCAGAAACGCCCGCGCCAGCGCCCAGTAGAACGACTGGTGGAAGATGAAAAGCGTGAACGCCAGCACGAACCGGATCAGCACGTGCTCCACGTCGATCCGCATGCCCACCGAGGCCGCGAAGTAGCCCACCAGCGTCTTGTCGAGCCCGAACACCCCGATCGGTTGCGGCGACAACGAATCCTGCACCAGCCCGATCCCCGCGCCGATGAAGATCCCCGCGATCTGGCTCCGCCGCATCAGCGCGAAGTACACCGTCACCAGCAGCGGCAGCTCCAGATATCGCAGCGACTCGTAATACCTCGGAACGTACACCTGGAAAAGGATCGCCAGCAGCGGCACCGCGATCAGCCCCCAGCGCCGGAACCGCGCCACGCCCCGCTCGCGCGCGCTGCCGATAAGTATCTGGTCGCTCAGGTCGCGGTCGCGGCTCATCGCGCGGGAACTCCTGCCGGAGCCGGCTTGCTCTCCCGGCGCGGCTCGAGGGCCGCGCCGCAGGCGTCGTCCCAACCGGAGGCCGCACCGCAGGCGCCGCCGAGGGCCGCGCCGCAGGCGTCGTCCCAACCGGAGGCCGCGCGCCCACACCGGGGCGCACCGGAACTGGCGTGGGGCTGGCGGTCGCCGCAGGGGACGTACCGGCCGGTTTGGCCGCCGTTCCCGGCGTCGGACTCGCCGTGGCCGCCGCCCTGGCCCGCGCTGCCGCCGCATCCGGGTCCAGATTGAAATCCGGCGGCTTCGAACCCGGCAGGCCCTGGCCGAAGGTGTGCCCCTCCGCCTCGCCGATTCTCTGATAGCGCTCGCGCATTCGGTCCGCGTCGGTGCTCAGCGCTGGCGTCCCCGGCTGCGGCGACGCGCTCTCATCCGGCGGCGGCGGCGCCTGCAGATGCACCGCGGAGGCAGGAGGCGGACCCTCCGGAATGGGCTGGTGTACGCCTTCGAGGATCACCAGAACTTCCTCCAGGCCCCCTTGCAGCCCGCTCGGCGCCACGTACACCAGTTGGTCCTGCTGGCCCGGTTGCGCGCTGGCCACCGTGCCCACCGGAAGGCCCTTCGGGAACACCCCGTCGTCGCCCGTGGTGTAAAACCACTCGCCGGTCTCCACCTTCTCCTCGTTCTGGATGTAGTCCACCATGCACTTCGACGTCTGGCCGAGCCCCACCAGCGTACCGCGCACGCGGTGCTTCTGCGAGATCACCCCGGCCGCGAATGTCGGGTCGGTCAACAGCAGAACCTGCGACGCCGTTGGGTAGGCCGCGATGACCTTGCCCACGATCCCGTCCGGCGTGATCACCGCCATCCCCCGCATCACGCCGCCCATCGACCCGCGATCGATGAACACCACCCGCGAACTCGCGGAAGTGCTCAGCCCGATCACCCGCGCCGGCAAGGTCTTCGACGGGTTCCTGGCCTGGAACGCGCCCAGCGCCACCGCCCGGTCAGCGCTCCGCAATTCGGATTTCAGATACTGGTTCTCGAGCTTCAGCCTGCCCAGATCCTTGCCGAGCTGCTTGTTCTCGTCCGCCAGATTGTGCAGGTTGACGTACCTGCCCACCGAATCCACCGTGCCGCCCCGAACCGTGTCGATCACCTTGGCGATCGGCGTGACCGCCGTCACCGCCCACACGCGGATCAGGCGGATGTCCTGGTTGCTCTTCACCTGGTAGCCCAGCAGGATGAGCTGCGCGAAGATCACCAACAGCAAGCACGGTGACGTTGCGGTACCGGCTCAGGAGGTCCATCAGTATCCAGCTTACTCCCGCCTACTCCAGGGAGATCTTGCGCAGCAGCTTGAAGTCGGTCAGCATCTTGCCCGTCCCCAGCACCACGCTCGCCAGCGGGTCTTCGGCGATCGAGACCGGAAGGCCCGTCTCCTCGCGGATGCGCCGGTCCAGGTTCTTCAGCAGCGCGCCGCCGCCGGTCAGCACGATGCCGCGGTCGCTGATGTCGGCGCTCAACTCGGGCGGCGTGCGCTCGAGCGCGACGCGGATGGCATTCATGATCGTCGCGACGCACTCCGAAAGCGCCTCGCGAATCTCGCTGTCGTCGATGGTGATGGTCTTCGGCACGCCTTCGATCAGGTTGCGCCCCTTGATCTCCATCGTCAGCGGCTTGTCCAGCGGATACGCCGACCCGATCTGAATCTTGATCTGCTCCCCCGTGCGCTCGCCGATCAGCAGGTTGTACTTGCGCTTCAGGTACTGCATGATGGCGTCGTCCATCTCGTTGCCCGCCACCCGCACCGAGCGCGAATAGACGATGCCCGAAAGCGAAATGACCGCCACGTCGGTGGTGCCGCCGCCGATATCGACGATCATGTTGCCGCACGGCTCGGTAATCGGCAGTCCCGCGCCGATCGCCGCCACCATGGCCTGCTCCACCAGGTGCACTTCGCTGGCCTTGGCGCGATAAGCCGAATCCACCACCGCCCGCTTTTCCACTTGCGTGATCTCGCAGGGCACCCCGATCACGATGCGCGGGTGCACCAGCATCTTGCGGCCGTGCGCTTTCTGAATGAAATAATTCAGCATCTGCTCGGTCACTTTGAAGTCGGCGATCACGCCGTCCTTCATAGGCCGGATGGCGACGATGTTGCCCGGCGTCCGGCCGAGCATCTCCTTCGCCTCTTTGCCCACTGCCTCGACTTCGCCGGTGTTCTTGTTGATCGCGACGATCGAGGGCTCGTTCACCACGATCCCTTTCCCTTTGGCGTAGACCAGGGTGTTGGCCGTGCCCAGGTCGATGGCCAAATCGGATGAGAACAGACTGAATAGGGAACGAACATTCATTGCCGTAGTTGTTGAACTCCTTAATGCGGCTGGAAGTGCCGGAAAATAGCGCGGCCGGTCCTCTCCGAGCGTAACACAGCCCTTTATCCCAGGCCAACCGGGGACAGCACCGAACCACGGACAGCACCGAACCGCGGACAGCACCGAACCGCGCGCGTTAGCAAGCGGCGCGCTCCGTTCCGCCGCCCCCCTACCGCATGTTGTAGGTGAACGTGAACTGCAGCCGCACCTGGCTTCCCTGGAATTCCGGCGGCAGCGGCGGAAAAGGCGCCGACGCGCTGATGCCGGCCACCGCGGCCCGATCCAGCGAATCGGTCCCCGATGGCACCGCGATCACCAGTTTGGGCACCGAACCCTGCCGGTCGATCGCAAACTGGATCTGCACCCGGCCCTGCCGCCCCAGCCGCGCCGTCTCCGGGATTACCGCCTGCCAGTTCCGCTTCACCGTCGCCAGAATGCGGATCAGGTAGGGCTTGAAATCCACCCCCGCCGGGTCGCTCAGCAGTTCTAGCGCGGTGGCCCGCCGGCCGGGAGCGGGCGCCTGCTGGAGTCCGCTGCCCAGGCTCGGCACCAGATCTTCGTCGCTCACCTGCATGCCGCCCGCGGAGGGATGGGGCGAGGCCCGGGTCGCTTCGGTGATCACCTCGCCGGGAGGCTTCAGCCGCCCCAGTTCCTGCCTGCTTGCCTGCACGGCGCCTGACGGCACTCCCGGTGTCTGAAACGGGAGTTGAGGCCTCTCTTCCGTCTGGAGTTGTGGCGGTGGGCCGGGCATCTGGCTCGAGCCCAGTTGCGGAGCCGGCGGCGACTGCGGGTTCAGCCCCGCCGGGGGCGCTAGCTTGGGCGCCTCCGGAAGCGACGCCATCTTGCGCGCCAAAGGCGGAATCGTCGGCGGCGCTCGCAGCGCCGGGCGCGGGGCCAGGTTGTCCAGACTGAATTCCTTGCCGATCTTGGCCCGATTCGGCGCCGTCTGCGTGAAGTCCATTGGTGGCGCCACCAGAACCGTGGACGAGCGGAACCCGTTCCCCGGACTCTCCACCGGAACCGAGCCGGCGCCCGTCAGTGCCAGGACCACCACCGCCGCGGCGTGCAGCAGCACCGAGATCGCGAACGCCGGGCCACGAACGGCCGGCCGTTTGAGGCTGGGCCATTCCAGAACCAGTTCGGGAGGAGTCCGATTGTCCGGGGGGCGCGTCAGAGCTGCCATTCACCACTCTTCGGCCGGCGCGCGGATGGCCGCCCGTCAGCGCTTCCAGGCCGCCAACGTTTGCTCGACCCGGCGGGAATGCTCTTCAATTTTACCAAGTACGGCCAGCGCGGCTTCGAGGGCGCGGATTCCGTCCTCACCCGCCACCAGCGGCCGCATGCGCAGCTCCGAGCACTCGAAGAAGTGCTCCAGCTCCAGCGCCAGCGGCTCGCCTTTTGCGACTTCGAGCAGCCGGAAGCCGATACCGCCCGGCCCGCCGACCTCGAAAATCGCCCCCTCCTGCCGCGCATAATCCAGCGAAATGTATTGACGCGGCTGGAACAGCCGTAGTTTCCTCACCCGCTCGGTCGAGACCCGGCTGGCGGTCAAATTCGCTACGCAGCCTCCCGGAAAAGCCAGCCGCACGTTGGCGATATCCACCTTCTTGGAAAGCACCGAGATCCCCGCCGCGCGGATCTCTTCCGGCGCCTCGCCCGCCAGGTCGAGCACGATGTCGAGATCGTGAATCATCAGGTCCAGCACCACGTCCACATCCAGGCTCCGCGGCGTGAACACGCTCATGCGATGGACTTCGAAGAACAGCGGCAGCGTGGCCGCCTTCCTGAGCGCAGCCACCGCCGGGTTGAACCGCTCCAGATGCCCCACCTGCAGGATGCGCCCGCGTGCGCGTGCCGTCTCAACCAACCGCTTGGCCCCGGCCATGTCAGACGCAATCGGCTTCTCGACCAGCACGTCCAGGCCTGCTTCCAGCAATTGGCAGCCGACCGCGGCGTGAGCGATGGTAGGAACCGCGACGATGGCAGCGTCCGCCCGGCCCGGAAGCTGGGCGACATCGAGCGCCGGGCACGAGAACCTTGCGGCGGCCGCCCCCGCGCGCTCCGGATCGAGATCGCACACCCCCACCAGTTCGGCCCGTTCCGACTGGCTCACCACCCGCATGTGGTTCAGCCCGAACTGCCCCGCGCCCACCACGGCCACTCGAAGTTTCGACATGTGCTCTAGTGTACTGCGCCCACCCGTGGGGCGGACCCCCTGGTCCGCGGCCGACGCCCCCGTCGGCCTGGTCGTATTCGTCAGCGAGAAGGCGGGTCCAGGGGGACCCGCGCGGACCGGGGGGTCCGCCCCACATTGTCAACCCAGCGTGAGTTCCAGCGCCGTCACCGAGGCCGCCGGAAACCGATGCACCGCGCGTCCCCCGCTCACCGTGACCGTGGCCGCCTCGGGATGCACCGCGTCGGGCCGCTCGAAATCGTTGTGCGCGTGCAGATCGCCGCTGGTCAGCACCTGCCCGGCTCCGCTTGCAACCGTTGCCCCTCGCACCACGATCTCCGTCTCGACCGCGCGGCTGGCGTGCGGGTTCACCACCGTCAGCGTGACCTTCTTACCGGAGACCGACGCCGACCCGTTCAGCCCCCACAACGTGGCCGTCTTCCCCAGCCGGTCGTAGCTCGCCGGCGGCGCCGCGAACTCGGTCCGAATCGCCTTGCGCCCCCATGTGCCCCATGTACATCTTGAACACGTGGTACACCGGCGTCAGCGCGAACTTGTCTCCGCTCGCCAGCATCAGCGAGTGCAGGCAGTTGATTAGTTGCGCCGCGTTGGCCATGGCCACCTTGTCCGCGTGCCGTTGGAAGGTGTCCAGCGTCAGCCCGGAAAGCAGCGCGTCCCGCAACGTCAGCATCTGGGACAACTGGTATTTTTTGCCCAGTTCGGACCCCGGAGCGTACCACGCTCCCCATTCGTCCACCACCAGCTTGATGTGATGCGCCGGGTCCGACTCCGCCATCACCGCCCAATGATCGCGGATGATGCGGTCCATCGCGTCGCCCTGCGCCAGCAGTTCGTACCATTCCATCTCGTTGAACTTGAGCGCGTCCCGTTTGCCGCGATCCCAGTCGGTGGTCGCGCCCCCGCTGAGATTCCAGGTGTAGTAATGCGCGGAGAGTCCGTACACCGATCCGATCCGGCCCCGGTCCGCCAGCGACCGCAGAAGCCTACGCGTCCAATCCACGTTGTCGTCGCTGGGCCCGGATGCCACCAGGTCCAGCTTCTGCCCGTACTCGGGAACCCACGCCGTGAAGCGCCGGAACTCCGTGGCGTACTCCTCCGGGCTGAAGTTCCCGCCGCAGCCCCAGGACTCGTTTCCTACGCCCCAATACCGCACATCGTACGGCTGCGGATGCCCCTGAGCAGCCCGCTCCTTCGCCGCTTCCGTGCTGCCCGCCGGTGAATTGCAGTACTCGATCCAGCGGTAGAAATCCCGCGCCGGAAGGCTTCTCACGTTCGCGGCCAGGTACGGTTTCGCCCCAGCCAAGTCGCAGAAGCGGAGGAATTCCTGCGTGCCGAAGGCGTTCGACTCCGTACCGCCCCAGAAGTTGGTGCGGGCCTTCCGAGCGCCCTCCGGCCCGACGCCGTCGCGCCAGTCGTAGCTGTCCGCGAAGCAGCCGCCCGGCCACCGCACCACCGGCGCGTGGATCGCTTTCAGGGCGTCGATGACGGCTGTCCGGATTCCCCCTTGGTTGGGAATCTTCGAGTCCGGCCCCACCCACACCCCGTCATAGATCACGCCGCCCAGGTGCTCGATGAAATGTCCGTAGATTTCCGGCGCGATCGTCGCGATCGGCTCCTCCGGCAGGATCTCGATGTGCGCGTCCGCGGTCTGCGCGCGCAGTCCAGCCGCCGCCATTCCGCCGGCAACCAACCCTCTCAGGAAATTCCGCCTATCGGTCAGCATCGCGAGTTGATCGTAGCACAGCACGTTGTAGCGCACGCTTCAGCATGAGCTTGTGGGGCTGGCGTCCACGCCCGCCCCGCCGCGGCCTTGGACTCGAAAACTGGCCTCGACACGAGTGTCGAGGCGGCAGGCAGGAGTGCCTGCGCCACGAGGCTTCAGCGCACGGGGCGCGTAACCATCTTCGCCGGATCCACCACGCGGTCGAATTCCTCCTCCGTCACGAAGCCCAGCTTCAGCGCGGCCGCTTTCAGCGTGAGGTCGTTGTCCTTCGCATAGTGGGCGATCTGTGACGCTTTGTCGTACCCAATCACCGGCGCCAGCGCCGTCACCAGCATCAGAGAGCGCTCCACATACTCCTGGATCTTTCCCAAATTCGCCTTGGTCCCCTCAATCAGAAACCCGCGGAAATTCGTGCACCCGTCGCTCAGAATCGTGATGGAGTGCATGACGTTAAAAATCATCAGAGGCTTGTAGACGTTCATCTCCAGGTAGCCGCCGGCCCCGCCGAAGCCCACCGCAACGTCGTTCGCCATCGCCTGCACGGCGACCATGGTGAGCGCCTCGGCCTGGGTCGGATTCACCTTGCCCGGCATCATGGAAGAGCCCGGCTCGTTCTCCGGAATCGCCAGCTCCGCGAAGCCCGCTCGCGGGCCACAGGACATCAGCCGTATGTCGTTGGCGATCTTGTAGAGCGAAACCGCCAGCGTGCGCAACGTTCCCGAGAGCTGCACCAGCGCATCGTGGGCGCCTTGCACCGTGAACTTGTTCGGAGCGGTCGCGAACGGCAGGCCCGTAAGCCCGGCGATTCCGGCGGCCGCGGCTTCGGCGAACCCGGGCGCTGCGTGGATGCCTGTGCCCACCGCGGTGCCGCCGATCGGCAGAAGGTACACACCTCGCAGTGCGTCCTCCATCCGCTCCAGATCGTCCGCCAGCATTCCCGCATAGCCCGACCATTCCTGCCCCAGCGTGAGCGGCAGAGCGTCCTGCATGTGCGTCCGGCCAGTTTTAACGATGCCGCTCCATTCCGCGGCCTTCGAGGCAATAGCATCCCGCAGCGCCTCGACCGCCGGCATCAGCCGCCGCTTCACCTGGACCGCCGCCGCAATGTTCATCGCCGAGGGAAAGGTGTCGTTGGACGACTGCGACATGTTCACATGATCGTTGGGGTGAACCGGCGTCTTGCTCCCCAGCGGCGTCCCCGCGAGTTGGCAGCACCGGTTGGAGATGACCTCGTTCACGTTCATGTTGAACTGCGTGCCGCTGCCCGACATCCATACATGCAGGGGAAACATGTCGAGATGCCGGCCCGCCAGGATTTCGTCGCTGACTTGAACGATCAGCGTGTGCCGCTCCTGGTCGAGCCGCCCGCCGGCATGGTTGGCAGTCGCGGCGGCTTTCTTCACCATCGCGTACGCCGGTATCATCTCGCGCGGCATCAGGTCGGCCCCGATGCTGAAGTGCTCGATCGCGCGCTGCGTCTGCGCTCCCCAGAGCTTGTCGCCCGGGATTTCAACCTCGCCCAGCGAGTCCGCTTCTATGCGAGTGCTCACGGCTCCTCCCCCGCTGGGACGATAGTAACAAGCCTTAAAGTCCCGATCAAACGGCGACGGCGACGTCGCGCTCGTGTGACAGGCTCTTCACGCCCTTTCACGGGAACCGGAGTCCGCCAATCTGCTGGGTGTAGACGTTCCCTCGCCATCAGCCGTGCGGGCGCGGTGGAGCGGTGAGCTTGTCGAGGGACGCGCCCAAGGGGCTTCCGCAACAATATTTGTACTTTATGCCGGAGCCGCAGGGGCAGGGGGCGTTGCGGGGGGCGGACGCTGCGGCTTCAGAGGCCGACGGCGCGGACGCGGGGACGACCAGTTCGGGCCTAGGCTCCATTACGCGACCGACGGGTAGGGGAACTTGCCAGCCGGGATCGCGATGGCCGGGGCGTTCGAGAACGGCGAGCGCGGCGTGCAGGCGGAGAGACGGCGGGGTATCGGGGCTGGTGAGCAACTGGCGCAGGGTATCGAGCGCGACGGCCGACAGTTCATTGAGCTGATCGTTGACGCATTCGAAGAAATGGTCGCGAGCCTGATTGACGGCGTCGCGGAATTCCTTCGAGGTTCGCACCCAATTATGGATGGTGGTGCGGTGAATTCCGGCAGCGGCGGCGGCGCGGACGACGGAGCGTCCCTCGGCCAGCGCGGCGACGACCTGGACCTGGATGGGCGACAGGTTGCCGACCTCGAAGGGTGGCGAAGTAGATGAAATGTGATGAACGGCGGTCGATGACACGCGGTTTTCTCCGCTATGAGGATATGGGGCGGTGTCAAGGGTTTTGGGGGGTTGGGCGGCTGGCGGGCCTACGGGGTGAACGACTTAAGGGCGGCAAATGGTTGTGACTGGCGTTTGGGGCCCACAAAAAACAATATGGCCACGGATGAACACGGATGAACACGAAACACGGATAAGAAGCCCAAAGAACGAGTCGCGCTGGGTGGTGTTGGCCGGTGGGGGAAGCCTCAGCGGCACATTAGGAGTCGACTCGCTCCGGCCCCCACTCGTCGACATCGCCGTGGTCGATCCGGTCCTCGCGGTCCTCTCTCTTTTCCTGCTCGCGGCGCTTCTCGAGTTCGTCGCGCTCCTCGCGGCCGTCGCTCATCGATCCTGCTCCTATCAGTATAGGAGGCCGGCTCCTTCGGCCGGACTCGCCATTCAGCGCGACGACTATACGGCCGGGTGCATCGGTAACTTGACAAGGGGGTCAGGGAGGAGCAGAGCCAAGAGGCCCAATCTCAGAGCAGTCCGCGCAGCGGGTGAAGGGGACTACTTCCGGTTTCCCGAAATACGCCCAGAGGGCACCTCATGCTTCCCACATCGCCGTTTGGGCCAGTCTCCGAATGCCCGGCCAACCGAGCCGATCCAACGCGAACTGTCTGGCCTCTCCCGTAAGCCTGCCCGTTGGTCCATACTCGAAGAGCACGCCTACAGCGGACAAAGTCCTCTGGTAGGTGGTATCTACCTTCAGGAGAGTTTCATCATGGGGTTAGCGGCATTCATTCGGGCACGAGAGGAAGCCATCGTCGCGGAATGGGAAACATTCGCACAAACCTATTTGCCCTCTGCCGCGCATATGGACCGGTCCTGGCTGCGCGATCACATTATCGGCCTGCTTCGGTTCATTGCAGACGATCTTGAGACCTCCGAAACCGAACGGGAGCGGAGCGAGAAAGCCAAGGGACAGGGACCGAAAGAGGGAGGAGTGCATGACAGTGCTGCCGAAACCCATGCCAACCTTCGGTTTACGGGAGGCTTTGATACGGTCCAGATGATGGCCGAATTTCGCGCCCTGCGTGCAAGTGTCATCAAATTGTGGAGAGCTGACTGGGCTGATACCGAAACCGGGGACATTCTTCCGGACCTGCTGAGGTTTAACGAAGCCATCGACCAAGTCATGGCTGAATCGCTCTCCCGCTTTACCGACAAAGTTAGTCATTCCGGAAGCCTGTTCATTGGGACTCTTGTTCACGATTTCCGCGATCCACTCGTGGCAGTACACGACTCTACCCAGGCGCTGTTAATGAGAGGCACGCTTGACGACGAGCAGGTCAAACTGGTGTCCCAGATCGAAACCGGCGCTTCCCGCATCAGCCGGCTCGTTTCCAACCTGATTGATGCCGTCCGCATCCGTCTCGACCAGGGCATGCCGATTGCGCCCGCTCCGATGGATATAGGAACCGCGGTCCAGGAGGCCGTAAGGGAAGTCCAGGCTGCGCACCCCGGCTGCACAATTCTGATCGAAACGTCCGGCAACCTTGAAGGGGAATGGGACCGCGCCCGGGTCGGGCACGTCCTGTCAAACCTGATCGGCAACGCCGTCCTGCACGGATTGAAGACCTCCGCTATTGCCGTTGCGGCGAAAGGCGCGGGTCAGGAAGTAATCCTGTCCGTTCATAATGAAGGCGCCATTCCCCCCGATGCTGTCGCCACTGTTTTTGACCCGCTGCCACGGGGGGAGGATGAGGATCAAATCCAAAGCGAGAAGGCCAGGCTCGACCTCGGGCTTTTGATTACCAAAGGCCTCGTGACCGCCCACGGCGGTAAGATCGCCGTGACATCGAGTGAAGAGGAAGGAACAGCCTTTACGGTGCATCTTCCCCGCAAGAACCGTAAGTTATAGGTTGAACGGGCAAATCGCAAAAGGGGTGGGAGCGAGCAAATGAATCCTTTCGCAAAAGACTTTCCTATCGTTTGCGTGGGCGGCTCTGCCGGTGCATCGCGCGCCTATGTCCAGCTCCTAAAACATCTGCCGCCCGAGATGGGTGTTGCTATCGTCATCGTGAATCACATAAGAAGAACCTCCGCCACGCTCCAGAACGTTCTTCCCAGCCACACAACAATGCGGGTTGAGCTGATCACGGAAAGGTTACCCATTCAGCCTAACCATGTTTTCATCATCCCGCCAAATCAAGACTTGTTCGTTCTTGATGGAGAGTTCCGCCTGAAGCCGCTGTCGAAACCCAACGGATGGCCCGACGTGATTACGCGTTTCCTGCGTTCTCTGGCGCAGAGCTGGGACGGAAAGTTAGTCGCTGTTATCGTCTCCGGCCTGGATGCGGATGGGGCAGAAGCACTGGGCAGCGTCAAGGAGGTCGGTGGCATTACGATCGCCCAGACGCCCGACACGGCCGAGTGGTCAGATATGCCTCAGAGCGCTATTAACACCGGGCATATAGACTTTGTTCTTTCACTTGTGGATATCGCTAAAAAGATTGCGGAGATTGCGCAGGCGTTCCCGGGGAAGGCAACATGAGTGTCCGGTTCTGACTAATAGCGACGGAAACAACTCATCCGCAACTTGCTGTGCCACTGCAAACCACAAGGTTTTGTTTCCGCATAGATAGGCTGGCTGCGACGGTCATGCGGTATGCCTCTGCCCTCTTCGGCTGTCCGGCTGGCGGCAGCGGGGCTGGCATGGTTGCGATCTATGTTCTGACGCGGCGAACCGGACTGAACGATGCCGACCTGGCTCGATGAGTTCAAGCCGGCGCCAACGGATGTGAAGCCGGCTTATGCGGAAGTTGCTGCCCCCGCTACTCCACCCAGGTCCCGCCATCGGGCGCCGCCACCACGTGCCGCAGCGCGCCGTGGCCCAGCCAGTCGAGCTTGCAGAACTCGCAGGTCGTGATGGCTACGTTGCCCGGCCCCGCATAAGCGTGCGTATCCATGCGCGCCCCGCACTGCGGGCACTCCAGATGCCGGTCCAACTCCTTCGGATCGAAACGGTGCGGAGACTCCGGCGGCTGTGTCCGCTCCGCTCGCAGCATCAAGACCAGCCCGACGAAGGCGTCCATCCCCACCAACAGCCCGCGGCAGCGTGGGCAGCACAACAGCCGACGGCCGTGGACCGCGGCTTCTTCAAGCGGAGCCTTGCACTCCGGGCACTTGATCGCCGACGCCGTGCCCAGCAGCGCAACCCCGTCGGCATCCGGCTCGAGCACTCGCACCGCGCCGCAAAAGTCGCACTCCAGGCAGCCCTTGACCTCGTCGAACCGCATCGCGGCCCCGCAACCGGGACAGTTCATAGGCGAGCGGCCCCCTATTCGACGCGGTAATTCGGCGCTTCTTTGGTGATGATGACGTCGTGGACGTGGCTCTCGCGCAACCCCGCCGGGCTCACGCGCAGGAACCGCGACCGTTCCTGCAGTTCGCGAATCGTGGACGCGCCGCAGTAGCCCATGCCGGCCTTGAGACCGCCCACCAACTGGTACACCATCTCCGAGAGCAGCCCTTTGTAAGGCACGCGCCCCTCGATGCCCTCCGGGACCAGCTTGGAGTTCACCTCCTGCCCGTACCGGTCGGCGCTCGCCACCGCCATCGCGCTCGTAGATCCCATGCCGCGATAGCTCTTGAACGTGCGGCCTTGATACAGGATGGTCTCGCCCGGGCTCTCGTCCGTGCCGGCGAACAGGCTGCCGATCATGACGCAGTCCGCCCCGGCCGCGATGGCCTTCGTGACGTCGCCGGAGTACTTGATGCCGCCGTCCGCGATCAGCGGAACGCCGCCCTCCCGCGTTGCGCGCGAGCACTCCGCGATGGCCGTGATCTGCGGAACGCCCGCGCCCGAGACCACGCGCGTCGTGCAGATCGACCCTGGCCCCATGCCGACTTTGATTCCGTCCGCGCCCAGCGCGATGAGGTCCCGCGCGCCCTCGTAGGTGGCCACATTGCCCGCCAGCAACTGGATATCGGGCAGCTTGCTCTTCACCGCCTTCACCACTTCGAGCACGCGCTCGCTGTGCCCGTGCGCCGTGTCCACGGCCAGCACGTCGCACTTGCGCCGAACCAATTCCTGCGCACGCTCCAGGAAATCCGCGCCCGCCCCGATGGCCGCGCCTACCCGCAGCCGCCCCTGGGAATCCTTCGCGGCGTTGGGGTACTTCAGCTTCTTCTGTATGTCCTTGACCGTGATCAGGCCCTTCAGCACGTAGTCCTTATCGACCACCAGCAACTTCTCCACCCGGTGCTGGTGCAGGATCTGCTCCGCCTCTTCGAGCGTGGTGCCCACCGGAACCGTGATCAGGTTGTCCTTGGTCATGACGTTCGCGATCGGCTGGTCGAGATTGGTCTCGAACCGCAAATCGCGGTTGGTCAGGATGCCCACCAGTTTGCCGTTCCGCGTCACGGGAACGCCCGAGATGCGGAAGCGCCGCATCACCTCCAGCGCCTCGTGGATTCTCTGTTCGGGAGCCATGGTGACCGGGTCCACGATCATCCCGCTCTCACTCCGTTTCACCCGGTCCACTTCCTCGGCCTGCCGCTCGATGGACATGTTCCGGTGAACGATTCCGATACCCCCTTCGCGCGCCAGTGCAATGGCCAGGTGCGATTCCGTCACCGTGTCCATGGCGGCGCTGACGATGGGAATGTGTAGCCCGATGGTACGGCTCAGGCACGTACGCGTATCTGCCTGGGCGGGGAGCACGCCGCTGCGTGCCGGTAAGAGGAGGACATCGTCGAAGGTCAGCCCTTCTTGGATACTGTCAGCAATCATATTCAATCATACGAGCCGCGCCCCGCACCCCGCAACCGGTGAGTCCCACCCATCCCATCGCCTCAAGAGGTCGCCGCGAGCTTGGACCGTGGCGCAGACTCTTAGTCTGGAGCGTCGAGACTCTCTCGAGGCGAAAACCGGCCTCGACACGAATGTCGAGGCGGCAGGCAGAGTACGTAGCGCAATCCGCTCTCCTCGCTCCACGCACGCTTCCTTCAGACCCCCGAGCTGTCGAAAAAGCCCCGTACATAACAAAAGCGGGGAGCCCGCTGGGGCTCCCCGCAAACTGCTACCGGCTATGAAGCAACCGGTGCTAGAAGATGAACTTCGCCGACACCTGGATCGACCGCGGGTTGCTGGAAAATGCTTGCGACGCCTGGTCGAAGATCGAACTGTTTGGGGTCAGGAAGTTCCGCTCCAGGGCGCCCGTGAATCCGATCGGAGCCACGTCATTGAGATACCCGCCGGTATACTGCGGGTGGTTGAACAGGTTCGAGAAGCGGCCCGCGAACTCCACCTTATAGCGCTCGGTGATACTGAAGCGCTTGAGAATCGAGAAGTCCACGTTGTTGATCGGATTGAAGTGGGCCGTGTTGCGCCCGGCGTTGGACATCGTTCCTCTGGGGGCCGCAACGTACTGCGCATTGGGGTTCTTGGCCAGATAGGCCACGGTTTGCCCTGCGCTGTTGGTCAGGGCGGTGGTGCCGCTGCCGACGCCGGGAGTGCCGGCCATGTTGACGATGGCCCGGTCCGGCCAACTGTCACCATTCATATTCGAATCGGCCGCGCTCTGAATCGTGAAGAGAGTCCCGGTCTGGTAGGTGTAGATCGGAGCGAATTCCCAATTGCCAACCACGTTCTTCATGAACCAGTTGGAGCTCTTGAGAAACGGCAGGTCGTATAGGGCCAGGAAGGTGAGCCTCTGGCGATGGTCGAGAGCGGAACTGGAGCGATCCGCATTCGGATTCTGCGAGTCTTGCGGGCGGCGCGGCGTGGTGACCGTGCTGAACACTTCCGCGGTCGAGTTGTCGATGTTGTGGCTCCAGGTGTAGCTTCCAGTGAACTGCAGTCCGTTCGAGAAGCGCCGGGTCATTTGGGTGGCCAGGCTATGGTAGGTCGAAGTGCCCGTCGGCTCGTAGGAGGTGATGATCCCCGTGAACCCTGCGTTCAAGAAACTGGGGAGGAGGTAGCCACCCGCCCCATAGGCGGCATTCAATCCGGCCAGCGTGTTGGTCAGGCCATCCAGCGTCGCCTGGCTGGGCGCGGTGAAGTAGACCGGGAGGGCGGTCTGAGCGTTCACTACCGGTTGGCGGTTGAGCTGGGTTTGCACCGGCAGATAGATGCCCCGCGTGCCGGTATAGCGCGCCTCCACCGTGTAGTCCTCTTTAAAGACGTGCTGGATCCCGAAATTCCACTGGATGGATTCCGGCCGCCTCTGATTCGGGATGTAGCCACCCGTACCCGCCTTCAGTTCGGCCAGAGTGGGTGCACCGGAGGGCTGGGTGATGCCACCGGCTGCCAAGAAGCCACTCAGTGGATTGCCGGCGGCATCCGTGGCCGCGGTCGCGTCTACGGTGGTGGTCATCTGCGGGGGCAGGCTCAGCAGGCCGAGGTTGTCGAACAACTGGTCGTAGTTCAGGCCGAAGCCGGCCCGGATCGAAGTGTGGCCGCTGGTGCCCGGCGAGTAAGCCAGGCCGATACGGGGCATGAAGTTCTTTTTCTGGGGCTGCGGCTCGCCGAACTGAATCACTCCCGGTACGTTCGACACGCTGTTCAGCGTTTGCAGGCGCTCGGTGGCCGGAACGGTCTGGTATTCATAGCGCAGGCCGAGATTCACGGTCAGATTGGGCCTCACCTTCCAACTGTCGTTGACATAGAGACCGGCGAGGGTGTTATTGCCCCAGTAAGTGACGGAGCCTAGGGACCGCTGGGCGATCTGGTCGGGGTTGTAATCGAACAGGAAGTCGGACAGGTAGGCATACTCGTAGTCGCCGCGCGCGCGCTGCGTGAAGCCCTGCGGGTCGATCCACTTGGTCCCGTCGAAGCCGAACTTGACGGTGTGGTTTCCGTGAACCCAGCTCACGTTGTCGGTTAGCTGGTAGGTGTTCTGATAGCCGTACTGTGGCGCGTTCGGATCGGGCCCCCAGCCGAGGTTCAGCTCATAGATATATATCGTAGGGAACTGGTCCAGGCCGGGATACTGCTGATTCCCGAACACCGGATAGGTCTGGGAGTTCCGGTTGTACCCGAACCGGAATTCGTTGGTGAGGGTGGGCGAGAAATTGTGGTACTCGGAGAACGTCGACAGATAGTTGTTGGTCGGGATGACCCCCCAAAACATGGACGGATACCCGGTGGTATCGATAAAACCCGACCGGGTCACGATGAAACGGCCACGGACCCGATCTTTGTCCGACATGTCGTAGTCGATAGACGTGACATAGCTCGAAGTGTTCGAGTAGTTCGGCAACGAGGTGGAAATCTGCCCCACTTCGACCTGCGGGCCGTTCGGGCCGAAGTAAGCCTGGCTGTCGGGACCCACCTGCACGGGCGCGCCAAATGGCAAGGAGCCCCCGGCCGTGGCGCTCGGAGCGGTCCCGAAGTACTTCTTGAACTCGCTCAGGTTGGTCTGGTTGATGCCGGGTATCGTAGCCAGGGTGGCATAACCGGCCGCGGTAGGCGTGTCGTAGTAGGTGCCGTTACTCTGGCCGATCGGGTTGTACTCGTAGTTGAAGAAGAAGAAAAGCTTGTTCTTCACGATGGGGCCGCCGATCGTGCCCCCGAAGCGGTTATTGTCATAGCGGGGGTGCAGAGGATTGCCTTCCACTGCGTTTAAGTTGTCTCCCGCGTCCAGGTTCCTGTTGTCCAGGTATTCGTACAGGGACCCGTGAAACTCGTTGGTGCCGCTCTTCACCACCTCGTTGAACTGGCCGCCGGAGGAGTGCCCGAAGTCCGGCGAGAACTGGTTCTGCAGGGACGAGAATTCGGCAACGGCGTCGTTCGGAACCTGCACCAGGGGGCCAGTGACGCTGCGGCTGTTGTTGTCGATTCCCTCGACCGTGAAGTTGTTGTTGCGGGGCCTCTGGCCGCCAACCGAAGGGCCGCTGCCCGCGCCAACCGCTCCGCTCGATCCGACACCCGCGCTCAGCAGGGAAAGGTTGACCACGCCGGAGCCGGTGCTGGCGGTGGGAAGGTCCATCATCTCCTTCGAGTCAAACGAGGACTGGATTTCCGCCGTGGTGGTGTCGATGGTCACCGCGGTAGAACTGACCTCCACCATCGTCGAAGTCTGTCCGACCTGGAGGGTGACGTTCACCGTGGACGTCTTGTTCAGGACCACGGCAATGCCCTTCATCACCAACTCGGTGAATCCCGGAGCTTTCGCACTCAGGTTGTAGGTTCCCACCAGCAGGTTGCTCAAGCGGAACTGGCCTGAGGTTGTGGTTGTCATGGTAGTCTGCACACCGGTGCCGGCGTTGGTTGCGGTCACGGTGGCATTCGGAACGATGGCGCCGGTCGGGTCGTATACCGTACCGACCAGCTCGCCGCTGGTTGACTGCGCGAAAACCGCGGTACTCAACAGGGCGGCGATCGCGATCATGATCGCCAGCCCCTTGCTGTCAAAAGTCATACATCTCTCCTTGTTGTCGATGTCCTTGTCCGGCTACCAAAAAACCCAGCGCGCCACATGAGCACGTCACGGAACGAGCCTGGTCGGTCGTACCCAACGAAATCTTGCTGCATGTCGAGGCAACTTAGCCCGATGCGCATCCCCTGCCACACCCTCGACGCCTGGGGCGCGTGCAACCACCGGGATATCGTCTCCGGCTGGATGAGCCTCCCCATGCACACAACTCGCCAAACTCAGGCCTATCCCTGAGCTGCTGATAACATTAGCCATCCCGGTCCAGAATCGATCCAACTTTGACGCGTCTCTCTGATTTGGAAGAACCGATCCAATATTTGGGAGATCCGGCCCCCATTGTACAACGGCTTAATGTTCCTAGATGAATGTTCTTAGATGGAACGGGGTGAACCAGCGTTAGACCGGGCGGTACTGGAGCCATTGCACGCAATAACTATAGTTAACCAAGTCAGGGCCAAACCTTAGCGCACCCCCAAAGGTGGGGCGGCCATCTGTTCGCTCGCGAAGGAAGTCCACCCTCCAGCAGGAGAGAACGCGCGCTAACCGCCGCTCTGGTGCATAATTGTAGGGACGCATGGCCGAACAAGCGGAGTCCCAGTCTGCAGCGCCTGCCGAGGGCAGGACGCAGGGCGGGGGAGAAACCAACCAAGCCTGGCAGCGCGTGCAACTCGCCCGCCACGCCAAACGCCCTCACTCCCTGGACTACATCCAGCGTCTTTTTACCGACTTCCAGGAGATTCACGGCGACCGCCGTTTCGGCGACGATCCCGCCATCGTGTGCGGCATGGGCATCTTCGAGGGCCAGCCCGTCATGGTGGCGGCGCAGCAGAAGGGCCGCGACACCAAGCAGAAGCTGTACCGCAATTTCGGAATGCCCAAGCCGGAAGGCTACCGCAAGGCGCTGCGCGTGATGCAGCTCGCGGCCAAGTTCCGCCGCCCCATTCTCACCTTGCTCGACACCCCGGGCGCCTATCCGGGCATCGACGCCGAGGAGCGCGGGCAGGCCGAGGCCATCGCCCACAATCTACGGGAAATGTCGCGGCTGGGCGTGCCGGTCATCGTCATCTGCATCGGCGAGGGCGGCAGCGGCGGCGCGCTGGCGCTGGGGGTGGGCAACCGCATCCTGATGCTCGAAAACGCGGTCTACAGCGTGATCTCGCCCGAAAGCTGCGCGGCCATCATCTGGCGGGATTCCTCCAGAGCGGCCCTGGCTGCCCAGGCCTTGCGGCTGACGGCTCAAGACCTGCTGGGCTTCGGACTGGTTGACGAAATCGTCCCTGAGCCGCCGGAAGGCGCCCAGGCCGACCCGGACCAGGCCGCCGGGTTCGTCCGCGACGCCCTCCGCCGAGCGCTGGCGGAATTGTCCGGTCTCTCGGCAACCGAACTCATCGAGCAGCGCTACGCCAAGTTTCGCGCCATGGGCTCCTTCTTCACCGAGCCGGAAGGCCAGTAGAGCCGCCGGGATGCCCCGCCCGCGGATGGGGCGCCGCCGGCAGGCCGATGCCGAACCAATCTCCTGGGCCGGGAAGCGGGTCCGAGGTCGCCGTTGCCCGGCCGGGGCGAACTTTGGCGGCCGGCGTCCAAAAATCGGCGCTCACCGGCTGGCAGTTGTGCCATAGTGGTGGTGGAAAATGCGCCGTTCGCAGTAGAGGTGCGCGGATGGGGCCCGTTACGATCCTGGCCGTCAGTCCCGCCGAAGAAGATCACCTGCTGCTGTCGCATGTGTTCAGCCACTCCAACTGGAAATGCGGCGCGGCCCGAACGTGCGCCGAGGCGGTTGAGGCCCTGCGGCAGTCGGGGGTTGCGGTGGTCATCTGCGCGGCGGAACTGCCTGACGGAACCTGGAAAGACCTGCTGGCCAGGCTCGCGGGCCAACCGGTCCCGCCTCGCCTGATCGTTGCCTCACGCCTGGCCGACGACCGTTTATGGGCCGAGGTGCTCGACCACGGCGGCTACGACGTACTGGGCATGCCGTTCGAGCCGCCCGAAGTGATCCGTGTCGTTAGCCTGGCCTGGCGTCAGTGGCAACACGAATCCGGGAGCGCGACCGGCAGCTAGCCCCCCTGCCTTGACACTTTTATCTCTACTCCTGCTCTGCATACTCCCATCGCAGAACCTACCTCTTTCACGCGACTTGTTTTCCACGCGATGCTGCGCACCGGCGGACAGGACGGCAAAGAGCACCGCTATTTCAGCGTGGTCGAGAACGGCGCCTGCGCACCGGCAAGATGGCTCAGCGCCGCGTGCTCTACCTGGGCGAGATCAATGACAGCCAGCAGGCGGCCTGGCGCAAGACGCTGGAAGTCTTCGTGGAGAGCGAGCAACGGTTCACCGAGCTGAGCCTGTTCCCCGAAGACCGCGAGATTCCTCGCGACGCGGTCAACAGCATTCAGATCAAGCTCGACCAGATGGAGCTGCATCGTCCTCGGGCCTGGGCAACTGCTGGTTGGGCTGCGAGTTGTGGCGCCAGTTGCGGCTGGACGAGTTTTGGAATGCGCGGCTGCCCTCCCAGCGGGAGGGCGTGCCGTGGGAGCGGGTGTTGCAGTTGCTGGTGGTGAATCGGCTGATCGATCCCGGGAGCGAGTTCCGGTTGCATCGGCAGTGGTTCTACCAGAGCGGATGGCGGAGTTGCTGGGGGTGGATTTTGCGGCCGCGGAAAAGGACCGGCTGTACCGTTGCCTGGACCGGATTGGCGAGCACAAGCAGGAGTTGTTCGCGTATCTGCGGCAGCGCTGGCAGGACCTGTTCGGCGCGCAGTTCGACATTCTGCTCTACGACCTGACCAGCACTTACTTCGAGGCGAAGCGGAGGAGACGCCGAAGGCCAAGCGCGGCTACAGCCGCGACCACCGGCCGGATTGTGTGCAGGTGGTGTTGCGCTGGTGATCACGCCGGAAGGGCTGCCCCTGGCCTACGAGGTGATGGACGGCAACACGTCGGACCGCACCACGCTGCGCGGGTTTCTGGAGAAGGTCGAGAAGATCCACGGCAAGGCGCGGCGCGTGTGGCTGATGGATCGCGGCATTCCGACCGAAGAAGTGCTGGGGGAGATGCGCGCGGCCGGCGACGTGTTTTATCTGGTGGGGACGCCGCGGGCAAGATTCAGCAGTACGAGAAGAAGTGGCTGGCCCTGCCCTGGCGGAAGGTGCGCGACTCGGTGGAAGTGAAGCTGTTCGCCGAGGACGGCGAGTTGTATGTACTGGCCAAGAGCGAAGGGCGGCAGGCCAAGGAGCGGGCGATCCGGCGGCGCAAGCTGGCGCGCTTGTTGCGGAAACTGCGCGCCATGCGGCGCAGTTGTCCGGCGCGCGACCAGTTACTGCTGCGCATCGGCGCGGCCAAGAAAGAGGCCGGCCGAGCGTATGGCTTCGTGCGGATTTCGTTGCCCAAAGACGGCCAGGCCGTCACGCGCCAGAGCTTCACCTTCGCCGTGGACCGGGACAAACTTCGGAAAGCGGAACTGCGGGACGGCCATTACCTGCTGCGCTCGAATCTGGCGGCGAGGATCCGGCCGTGCTGTGGGACCGTTACGTTCAACTGACGCAGGTGGAGGCCGCGTTCAAAACCATGAAGAGCGAACTGGGCCTGCGTCCGATCTACCACCAGGTCGAACAGCGGGTGAGGCGCACATCCTGGTGGCGTTTCTGGCGTACTGTCTGACGGTGACTTTGCGGCAGCGATTGCAGGCGCTGGCGCCGGGACTGACGTCGAAGGCGGTGCTGGAAAAGCTGGCCGCGATCCAGATGTTGGACGTGTGCTTTCCGACCACCGACGGGCGGTGGTTGATCATGCCGCGTTACACGCAGCCCACGCCGGAACAGCAGATCCTGCTGCACACACTCAAGCTCGACTTGCCTTCTCAACCCCCGCCCAGAATCAAGGTTCGTGCCGCCAGCCAGCCCGCCGAGAGGCTCCGTTTGTAGGGCAGACCTTTTCGATGCCTTTGCTGAAAAGTAAGGAGTTAGCCTACGTCTGACCCCCGAACTGCGAAAGATAGGCTAGAGGGCCGCGACCGCCCGCCACCAGGGTCGGAAACCCTATCGGAGCCCGTGGGGCAGGCGGTTTCGCCTGCCTGGGCAGGCCGAACGGCCTGCCCCACGCCGCTCGCAGAATCATCAGGTTACGGGGTGGGTTTCCGGAGAGCGTGGAACGGCGACCTTCAGGTCGCTGTTCCGCGGGCTGAAGCCGCGCGGCTGCACGCTAGGCGTGCGCCACCACCGGGCCCGCGGACACTGGCGATGTCCGCTCCCTCACGGTCGCGGTTCGGAAGCAGGGCGCTAGTTGCCGGCGGCCGGAGCGCCATTGGCCTTCACAAACGCGTCCACGTTGCCCTTATCCACGAGCGTCGCCCCGGTGTCCACAAAATTCGGGAACGGCGAGCGCGTGTCCTCGGCCCAGTTCACTTGTAGCGAGGGAGGTTTCTGGTGGTAAATCATGTCCAGCACTTTGAGCCCGAAGTACGCCATCGTGTAGGGCCGCTGCGCCAGCGTGGCGGCGATCATACCCTTCTGTATCCACTCCAGCGTCCGCGGATCGGTATCCATGGCGATGACGACCTTGCCCTTGGTCTGCTTGCGGTCGAGCACGTCCGCCACCTCCGGGCAGGCCAGCGCCTCCAGGCACACGAACGCGTCCACGGGCCGGTTCTTCTCGATGATATCCATGGTCCGGTCGAACGCAACCCGGGGATCGCCCTTGATGTCCACCGTATCGACCACCTTGATGCCGGGGCTGGTCTTGAGCGCGTCTTCGTAACCGTGCCACCGCTCCTGCAGGTTGGACTGCTCGGGAATGGTGAAGACCACCACATTGCCCTTGCCCTGGAGGTGCCGCGCCAATAGGGCGCCCCCCCGCTGCCCGGCCGCATAGTTGTCGGTGCCAATGAACATCACGCGTTTGCTGGTGGGCGAGTCGGAATCCACCGTGATCACCGGAATGCCCTGAGCGATAGCCTTGTCGATCTCCGGCTTCAGCAAAGTGGAGTCGGCCGCCGACACCAGAATGCCGGTGGGTTTCTTCTCCCGCACCACTTTCATAAACTGCTGGAGTTCGGCTTGGGGATCGTGGGTGTCGGGACCCGCCATGTCGGACCTCACCTTCAGATCGGTCGCCGCCTGGCCGAGGCCAGCCGCGGCAGCCTGCCAATACGGGATCTTCGTGTTCGCGGCGACGAGGTAGTAGATTTCGGTCGAGTCGTGGGCGGACCCGCCACAACTGACCAGCGGCAGCACCAATGCGGAGCCCGCCAGGATGGAAAGGAGCTTCTTCCGTTTAGACATGAATGTGGCCTTACGAGAGTCTTCGCCATGAGTATAGACCAAGCCCGCGGCACCCGTCGAGCGTGCTACAGCGTCCGCGCGCCCAAGCGATCGGCCCAGTGGCGCTTCCTGTCTTTCAGGCGGTCGTTCACCTCGATGGCGCACAAATCGTCGTCGAACTTTTCGAGAATCTCGTACTGAAATGTCCGCTCGCCGTGAGCGTTCCACTCGGCCTGGAGCGCCGGGTCGCGGTGAGTTCCGAGCCCCAGCGAGAACCACAGGCGGTTCCGCATCGATTCGAGATTCGGGAACGAGCCGACCCACACCTGGCCCGTCGTTGTGCACCGCACCGCGAAGACACCGCAGGGAGGCTTCCGCTCCTTGAATTTCCGGCTGATCTCTTTTCGGGCGATTGGGTCCATCATATGTCCCCGGCCTCCCGCCGGAACGCGCCGGCCGCCAATTTCGCCGCGTGCTCGCGGATGCCCGCCGGCCAGGCCGCTGTCTGCTTTGCGAAATCGTCGGACCTTCCCGCGAACAAGGCCCGCAGCGCTTCCTCGAAGCCCGGCGCATCTCCCGCCATGGTGGTCATGAAGCGGTACGCGGCGTTTTGCGCCTGCCGCACGCGGTCCTTGCCGGCATGCGCGCGCCTCGCCTCCTCCACCAGTTTCCGGAGCGCTACCGAGGCGCCTCCCGGCTGGCTGCCCAGCCAGTCCCAGTGTCTCGGCAGCAGCGTAACCTCGCGGGCGACGACGCCCAGCTTCGGCCTCCCGGGACGGCGCGGCGGCGGCTCCGAGAGCGTCTTCAGAACGTCGGCGGGAGTCCCGCGTAAGTCGACCTCGATGACCTCGCCCGAGACATCGTCGAAGATGAGCACTGGGGCCGCGCCGCCGCGATCGACGGCCCGTTTGGCCTTCAGCGCGACGTCCTTGAGGTCGCCGGACGCTATGCACCGGGCACCCGCGAACGCTGTGCAGGGTCTTTGACCGGCCGGGGGCTGCGGGGGGCCAGCCACTGTGGGCTTTTTGTATTTCATCCGGGTAAAACAATTTTACCCAGGTATAATTCAGCTGTCAAGCTTCGGGACGACGGGCTGGCGGGCTGGCGGCCTGCCGCGCGCCCGCAGGACGCCATTGAGCGCCGATGCTTCGCCTGGTTGATCAATCAGGCGCCCGTTGGTGCCGCCGAAGCCGAAGGAGTTCGAAAGCGGGTAGTCGATCCTTGGCGGCCGGGCGTGGTTGGGGACGTAGCCCAGGTCGCAGTCGGAGCCGGGGAGCCTCGTAGTTGATGGCGGGCGGGGCGCGGCAGCTCAGACCTTCTGGCAGAGCACGTAGTATTGGGCGCCCAGGGGCAGGGGGGCCAGGGCCGTTTCGAGGAACCGCAACCAGTGCAGCGCCCTGGGAAAGTAGAACAGGGAACGCACCGGGCCGGCCGGCCGAAAGCCCGCCTCGCGGGTCAGGCGCCGGGCTTCCGGAGGGGAGAGGGTGATGGCGTGCCGGTCGAACGGGATCCTGCTCATGACCAGGCGCGTCCCCGGGTTCCACGGGTTGTTCTCGAACAACGCAAGGTGGCCGCCCGGCCGTAGCGCATCGCGGATGAACCGCAGCGCTTCCGGACGTTTGGGAGGCTCGATATGGTGGAAAACGCCGTTGACGTAGCAGAGATCGAAGGAACCGGGCGCGGCGAATTCCGGAAACCTCACGAAACGGATCCTCGGCCCGCCGTATTGCTCTTGCGCACGTTCGAGCGCCTCCTCAGCCGCGTCAACGCCGGTCACCTCGGCGTTCGGAAACGCTTCCGCCAGATGCGCCGATCCGTGGCCGACTCCACAACCGAAATCCAGAATCCGACGCACCGGCAGTTGGCCGAGCTGCTTCTGAAGATCGCCGATCCGCCCGGCCGCGAAGTAGTGGAGGTCTTCCCCAGAGAGCCCGATGCCCCGGTTCAGCATCTCCTCGTACTCGGCGCTTCGATCGAACAGGCATTCACTCACCTGCGGCTCTCTCTTCTCGCGCCTGCAGGTACGTGAGCCTGTCGGCAACCAGATCGATAATGAAATCCACGCCTCGCGTGATCACCAGAATCAGCGCCGTGGACAGAAAGAACGTCATGGCCACGTAGCGCGACCAATGCTCGTAGGTGTGCCCGGTGCTCAGCAGTTGCAGGAAACTTGCGAGGACCAGGCCTCCGCCCGCCAACACCAGCAGCGCCACCACCGCCCAGAACCAGCGGCTGTGCAGAGTCCGCAGAGGCCAGCTGCCCCGGCGTGACGGGATCTCGGAGGAGAGCGCCATGGACACGATGTGATCGGTCAGGCACGCGGCGGAGAAGCACAGGCAGGCTGCCAGCCCGAGTAACTGGCCCACCAGGAAGCGGTAAATCATCCACTCCTGCACGGAGTGGTGCGCCAGATAGTAGAGCGTGGGTTTCAGCATGAGCCCCGCGGCGCCCAGAAACAGAGCCAGCGCGGCCAGACCCAGCAGGCGGGCGGGCCGGTAGAGGAAGGCCGTTTCCAGAATGACGCGCAGGAAACGGAGACCGTCCTTGACCACGTGGAGCTTGGATTCGCCGGCGCGCTCGTCGTAAGGCATGTCGATTTCGACGATGTGGAGAGCGTCGCTGAGCATCGCGCGGGCGCTCATGGCGGGGGTGAAGCTGAGGCCGTTCGGCAAGGGGAGCAGATGGCCGAGAGACGATTTCCGAATCACGCGCATTCCGCTGGCGGTGTCGCGCACGCGGGACGAAGACACGATGGTCAGCAGCGTCGCGAACAGCGTGTTCCCGATACGCCGCAGGAGCGGCATGCGGCTGCCCTTGTTAAGACGGCAGCCTATAGCAACGTCGGCGCGATCCTCCTCCAGCGTCGCACACAGGGGCGCGAAGAACTTCGGATCGCAAGTGCCGTCGGCATCCAGGAATCCGAGCACATCGGCATCGGAGCGGCTCCACGCCTCCTTGATCGCGGCGCCGTAACCGCGGTTGCGCTCGAACACGATGAGGCGGATACGATCCGTGTAGCGTCCCGCGAGCTCGACCGTGCGGTCGGTGGAACCGTCGCTGACGACCGTGATCTCGACTTCGTCCACAGGCGAGTTCGCGACGATGTGATCGCGCGCCGCGAGCGAGCGCTCGATGATGCTGGCGATGCTCTCCTCTTCATTGAGCGCGGGTATGGCGATCAGGAGCTTCATGCGGGTTGACGTTCCTCGCTCGCGGAGACGCGCCGGAGACCGCCGTTGTACCAGTCCCAGGCCGTGGAGACGAGCGCCGTAATATCGTCATATCGGGGCTGCCAGCCGAGCAACCGCCTGGCCTTGGCGGAGTCGGCCACCAGTTCCGGAGGGTCGCCGGCGCGGCGCGGGCCGTAACGCGCCGGTACGATCTTACCGGATACCTGTTGGACGGCTTCGAGAACTTCGCGCACGGATACCGGCCGGCCGGTGCCCAGGTTGAACGCGGTGCTCGCGCCGCCCGCCGCCAGGTACTCCAGAGCCAGGCGGTGGGCCTCCGCCAGGTCCATCACGTGGATGTAGTCTCGCAAACAGGTGCCGTCGGGGGTGGGATAGTCGGTTCCGAATACCTCGATCGACGGAATTTCACCTGCTGAGGCGGCAATGGCGAGAGGAATGAGGTGGGTTTCCGGAGAATGGGATTCGCCGATCTCGCCTTCCGGATCGGCCCCTGCCGCGTTGAAATAGCGGAGCGCCACCCACTGCAGTCCATGTGCGGTTTCAAACCAGTGCAGCATCCGTTCCGCCATCAACTTCGATTCGCCGTAGGGATTCACCGGACGCTGCGGCGTTTCTTCGGCGATGGGAACCGTGGAGACGTGGCCGTAGGTGGCGCAGGTGGAGGAGAAAACGATCCGCCGGACATTCGCGTCGCGCATGGCCTCCAGCAGATTCAGGGCGCCGCTGGTGTTATTCCGGAAATACATTCCGGGGTGTTCCATCGACTCGCCGACATAGGCGAGGGCGGCGAGATGGACCACGGCGTCGATGGAGTAGTGCGCAAACACTTCGCGGAGAAAGGCGGGGGCGCCGAGGTCTCCGTGGAGGAAGGTGCCCCATTGCACGGCCCAGCGGTGGCCACGGCTCAGATTGTCCAGGACGATGGGGTTCGCTCCGGCCCGGGCCAGCACCTTGGCGGTGTGGCTGCCGATGTAGCCCGCCCCCCCGGTCACGAGTATATTCAAGCCTGCCGTTCCTTCCAGCCGCGGAGCGGCCCGGACGCGTAGCGTATGACGCCGGAATGCATCTTCTCACTCTATGTCGAAGCTCCGCTGCAGGCAAGTTGCCCGGGCCGGCGGGTGCGGCTCGCGCATACTCCTAGCCGTCGGCGGTGAGGCGACTGAGCGCCGATCCCACCGCACCCCTTGCGGCGCCGCACGACGAGGCGGTTCGAAACCCATACGCCGCCGCCGGCCACAAGAGCCGCGACAAGCAAGCCTCGATCAACCGAATTCAGGCTGATATAATCGGCTCGATGCAGACGGAACCTGAACGCCGCAAAGTTACAGCAGGCGGGCCGGACCGGCACTCGAACCGGAGAGTCGCGATTGCCCTGCTCGGCATGGCCGTCTACGTTGCGGTTACGGGAGTCGCCATCACCCGGCACTGGCGGCGCTCTGATGCGATCGGCGTCGTTCTCCAGTATGCGGTCCTTCTGCCCGCTGTGGTCTACGGTCTCCGCAATGCGGATGCCGGGCCGGCGGTGGCCATGCCGCCCCGGTTGGCGAAGTGGCTGGCCTGTGTGTTTCTGGTGATAGCCGCGGCCGTGAGCTGGCGTGTAAGTGAAGGAGCGATGCTTGCGGACGAGGAATCGTACCGCTTTCAGGCGCTCACCCTTGCGTCGGGCGAATTGAAGGCTCCCTCCCCGCCAGGCGCGCCCGAGCGTCCGAACGGCAGGAGCGGGACTCCGCGAGCGCTGTATTTTGAGCAACAAATCCTCTCGCGAGGAGGTTGGTATTCGAAGTATCCGATTGGATGGCCGGCGGTACTCGCAATTCCGGAAAGAATGAACGTGGGATGGCTTGCCAGCCCCTTGCTGGGAGCGCTCTTACTCCTGGTAACTGGCTTGACGGCGCGCGAGGTGTTCGGCCCTGCCACGGTTCTTCCCGCGGTAACGATGGCGGCGCTCTCACCTTACTTCCTCGAAAACTCCGTCGGACGAATGTCTCATGCGCTGGCGGCCGTGCTGGTCGCCTCGGCCGCGATCCTTTGTATCCAAGGACTCAAGACCGGTAAGTTGTCGCGATTCGCATGGATGTTTGTCTTGGTGGTGGCAACCTTCCACGTGCGGCCATTAACGGCATTTGCCACTTCCGTAGTCTTGGGACTTGGCGCTTTGATTGGCACGCGCGCGCGGTGGGCGCTTTGTATCCGTGTGGCTGCGCTCGGAGGTGTGGCGGCCATTCTCGCGGTGTCATCCTTCTTGCTGTACGACTGGCGATTTACCGGGAACCCGCTGCTGGTTCCGTACACCTTGGCGGGGAGAGTCGGTTTCTTCACAGAGGGGTCCGTGGCCGCCCCGGTCTTGGTCGACAGGACCCTAGCGATGTGGCGCTGGGCGTCGATAAACACGGTTCTGTACGCCTTTCCGTTCCTGGGCTTGCTGGTTCTTTACGAGCTTTGGAAATCGCGGCCAAAATCACTGGCACCGTGGATTCTGCTGGCACTGCCGTGCGCACTGGTGCTCGCCTATTTGGTGGAAGCCGAGTACTCGGGCTCAATCGTCGGGCAGCGGTATTGGTTTGAGGGCTACTTCGCGATTGTGGTTCTGGCGGCGGCGGGACTCACGCGCCTGCTTGCTCGATGGCGCTCTGGCCGCCGCACCGTGATTCCCGTGGCCATCGGCCTCGCGGTGACGCAATTGGTCTTAATGGCGGCGGCGGTCACTAAGCTGGATGAGATGAGCCTGCCACGACGGACGGTGAAACGCGTCGCCGAGAGCTACCGCAACTGCGACTGCGTGGTCTTCATGGCGGACACTCTGCCCGATTTCTATGCCATGCACCTCAACCCGAACACCCCCGGCTGGCCGTCCGCCCGGGTTTTCTACGCCGTGGACCCGGGGCCGGGTGAGCGCGCTAAGTGGGCGGGGATTCTTCGCAAGCGCCGTTGGGTACTTATAAGGTACGACGCGGAACGGAAGATCGCGGAAGTCGCCGAAGCCGGGCCGGCCTGAACGGCGAACCGGGTTATTCCGCCACCGCCCGAATCAGCATCTGCTTGCCCAGTGGCTTGAAGGGAAGAGCCAGGTAGAGCCGGATCAGCAAGGGTGAAACCGGCAGGCCGGACTTCACGGTGAGGGGAAGAAACCGCGGGCGGCAATCGATCACGCGATACCCTCGCGCCGCCAGGAGATCCGCCAGGCTGCGGTCCGAGTACACGGCCACGTGGGTGTAATCGTCGAAGTATTCCCGGTAGGCGAAACGATAGTTAGGCTGCAGGATATTCAGCGTGCCGCCGGGCTTGAGCTTGTCGCGCACCTGGTCGAGGACGGTCGCGAAATCGGCTTGCGCGAGGTGCTCGAACAGGTTGCTGGCGAAGACGAAGTCCACGGAGCGGGGAGCGATGGCCTCCAGATCGGTCACCTCGCCGAGGAGACCCTCCACGCCGGGCTCCAGGTACTGCAGCATGCCGTCCCAGCGGTCGAGCGCGATGCGCCGCGCGCAACGGATGTGGTTGATGAAATTGCCGTAGCCGGCCCCCAATTCCAGCACGCAGCCATCGGCTGGAACCAGCCGCTGAAAGAACGCGGAACAGAGCGTCTTCCACAGCACATCGCGCCGGGGGTCGTAGGCCAGGCGCGTCTCGTGGTATCCGTTTAATCCTGGCAAGTCCGTCCTCTCCATCCCACGACGATACCGAGCATCATCGCCATGCCTACCTTGAGCGCGCGGAGGTTATTGGTGTTCCCGCCCTTGCTCACGCCCAATCTTGCGTGAAAGGTCACCGGGCATTCGACCATCTCGAAACCGTTTCCGAGGGCCGTATCGAGGAAGTGGGCGTTGAACTCAAGATTGACGGCGGGGTTGAGCAGCGGCAGCAGACGCTCGAGCGCGGAATTGCGGCACAATTTGTAAGTGGTTCCCACATCGGTGAAGGTGCCGCGGCCAACGTGCTTGAACTCGAGTAACTTGCCCACGAAGAAATTGCCATAGTACATGAACGTGGTCAACTGAGTGCGGGGCGCGCGAAGCTGCTCCACGATGCGGGTGCCGTTTACAATCTCGGCGTGGGGAATATAGGCCACGAACTTATCGATGTCGTAGGCGCGAAACGTCATGTCGCCTTCGCACAGCAGAGTAAGTTCCGTATCGCCGCTGCGCACGCCTTCCGTCAGCGCCCGCCAGACGCAGCGGCCATATCCCTGCCGGGATTCGTGCACCACCTCGGCGCCGGCCGCCGCGGCCATCTCCGCGGTGCGGTCCGTACTGTTGTTATCGACGACGATCACGCGCCGGACGCGCGGGTGGGCGCGGAAGTCCTCCACCGCCGGCCCGATGCTCGGTTCGTCGTTGTAGGCCGTGAGGACCACGGTCACATCGGGATTGGCGGGCGGGTCCCACGCTACGGCCCCCAGCCTGCGTTTGCCGGGCAGCAGCACGGCGAACTCGAACAGGATCAGAATCAGCCCCCCGGCCACGGGAATGCCGGCGTACCAGACCACGCCCTGCCACAGGCCAAGCAACTGGCCATGCGGATCGAAAAGGAGGGACAGCAAGCGGCCGCTGACTCCCAACAGATAGGCGCCCACTCCCGCACCCATCAGTAACACGCCGTAGAGGAGGGCGGGAAACCGAGCCAGAAGACGGGGGCCGGGACCCTTCGCCTGGTCCGGAGCCGATGCCGCGGAGGAAGACATATTCCGAGAAAGTCTCCTCAATATAGCACCGATGTCCTCCGGCGTTTGGCCGCGCAATGAGCCGCGCGGCGATCCGCGAAGTATGCGGCACCCCAGCACCGAACCGCGACCGTCAGGGAGCGGACGCGCCCTTGAGACCGCTTGCTTACGCGCGGTTCGGTGCTGGGGGAGCGGTCCCGATCGACAGATCGATTCGCTCCCGAACTCGGTAGACCCCAAGGATGGGATCGTGTTACCGTATTCTCTGGCGGTTCAGAGCGCGGCCGGAGACGCCGCCGCGGCTCACGCCGAGACCGCCCGCCAGAGGGTCGTTCCAGATTTAAGTATGCCAGTCACACCATCGAAATCGCCGGCGGTTACTCCCGCACCGTTAGGTGCGGGATGGCGCGAACTGCTGGCGATCGTCTCCATGTGCGTCGCCATGTTGGGGATGCTGTTTCTTCGCACCTATCGCATCGGGCGGATGGACGACATATTCCGGCAACCGTATGACCATCATAAGTACATCTACATGGCGCAGCACAATCCTCTGGACTTTCATATCGCGCCATTTTGCTGGCGTCTCCTGAATCCGCTTTTGGCCAGCCTGCTGCCCTTTGATGTGGACACCAACTTCATGGTGGTGATGCTGATCCAGATCCTGCTGACAGCCGTGATGGTCTACTTCATGCTAAAGGCGGCGGGTTTCTCTCAGATCGCCGCGCTTACCGGGATGTTCCTTTATTGGGGCCTGACGCAAGCCACCAAAGGGCCGCTAAACATGGTCTGGCTGGCGGATCCGCTTACCCACCTGTTTCTGGTGACAACCATCTTCCTCATCCTCGGCAAGCGTCCGGTTTGGGCGGCTCTCGTGCTGGCGATCGGCTGTCTTTCTAAAGAGGTCATGATCCTGGCCGCTCCACTGTATTACCTGCTCACCGCCGAACGCCTACTCGACTGGAAGCAACTCCGGCGTGGAATTCTGTTTGGACTGCCGGCGCTGGCGGTGTTCCTCGGCATGCGCGCGCTGATTCCGGAGCGGGGTTTCGATCCGGCCTATACCAGCACGCTGCCGCACAACGTGGCCAGCGCTTACTACGGCCACTTGGGCTATGGTTATTGGCAATCGGCGCGAGAGGTGGTTCGCTACAAGATCAAGGAGTTCTCCGGGTGGCAGCTTCGGGCGCTGACGGTGAACACGTTCGGCGTGGTGGTGCTGCTTCCTTTCTTCGCGATTCGCAAAAACCGGGAGCCGGCGTTGCGCTGGGCCCCGTTCGTCGCTTTGGTGTACGTGGCGATGCTCCTGTTTTCGGGCAGCTACGAGCGGCCCCTGGTCTTCTGCTTTCCGGCCGTGCTGATCATGGGCCTGAATGGCCTGGAGCGCCTGAGTAGCCTGACCGGTTGCGGCCCGCGCTGGCCGTTGGCGTTCGCCATCGCGCTGGTCCCGGTCACGTGGTTGTATCCCAGGCGAATCGATCCGCTCTTCGAGGTGCAGGCGCTGATCTTCATCCTTTTCATGGCGGCGATCTTGCATGGGATGAAGACGGCGGACCCGCAACCGCTGAAGGCAGGCACCGAATATTGAAGGCCACGATACTCGACCCGGCGAATGTTCCCTGGAGCGCTCTGGACGAGTTCGAAGACCGCACGGTGTTCCAGACGCGCGAGTGGCTGGAGTTTCTTGCGGAGACGCAGGCCGCCCGGCCGGTGATCGTCGAATTGCGCGACGGCGGCGACGTGGCCGGCTATTTCGCGGGGCTGACCTTTCAGCGCTTCGGGGTTCGCATTCTGGGAGGCTCCTTCCCGGGATGGACGACCCCCTACGTCGGGTTCAACCTCCGGGAAGGCGCTTCGCGGCGCGAGGCCCTGGCGGCCATCGAGCGCCTGGCGTTCGACCGACTGCGCTGTCTGCACATGGAGATTTCCGATCGCGGCCTGTCGGTAGAGGATGGAAAGACCCTGGGGTTCGAAATCGGGTTTCTGGAATCCTACGCGACCGATCTACGGCAATCGGAGGAGCGGATCTTCCGGCTGATGAACAGCGCTTGCCGGCGCTGCATCCGAAAAGCCGAAAAGAGCGGCGTCACGATCGAGGAGACGCGGGACCCGGCCTTTGCGGAAGAGTATTACGACCAGCTCCAGGACGTATTCCGGAAACAGAAGCTCATTCCCACCTACGGCGTGGAGCGGGTAAGGGCGCTCGTCCGGCACCTGGCACCGACGGGCCGGCTGCTGCTGATTCGCGCGCTCGACCCGGAGGGGCGCTGCATGGGGACCGGAATCTATCCGGGCTTCAACAAAATCGCGCTCTTCTGGGGCAACGCGAGTTACCGCTCGATGCAAATCCTGCGTCCCAACGAGGCGCTGCACTGGTATGCGATGCGGTACTGGAAGGCGCGCGGGATCGAGCTTTTCGACTGGGGCGGCGGCGGGACCTACAAAGAGAAGTACGGGCCTACCCCGGTGGCCACGCCCTGGCTCTCCAAATCCAAGTACAAAACGTTGGGGAGGCTGCGCAACGCCGCAAAGGCGCTGGTGGAGGCGAGGCAGCGCCTGCTGGGGCGGCTGCGCGCGGCGCGCGGCGGGCCCCAGACCGATACCGGCGAAAGCGAAAACGCCTGATCCGCCTCTACGCGCGATAGCCGCGCAGCTTGGCCTTCAGCGACTCCAACCCCGAGACGCACTGCAGGACGGAGCACAGGTCGTCCTGAAAACCGAAACGGGGCACGCGGCAGATATTCGGCGGCTCCCGATACCTCTCAGGGCGAAAGTCGTCGAAATGCCCGCTGACGCCGCCCAGGAGCCCGAGCCGCGCGACCTGTGCCATCTCGCGCTGCCCGTAGTCTCGCCGGCGTCCGTGCGGATAAGAGAAGACGGGCACGGGGCGCTCGAGCTCGGCGCGGAGCCGCGCCCACGACTCGGCGATTTCCGACGCGGATTCCTCGGGGCCGGTGCTGGACAGGACCGGATGCGTGACCGTGTGCGGGCCGAACGCGACCCCCTGCTTCTCCAGACGGCGCGCATCGTCCCAGGTGAGGGGAGCGCATTCCGGGGGAGGAACCGCGGGCAGCTCCACATCGGCCTCGCGGAGCAGGTCGGCCATGCAGTCCAGGCGGTCGGCCTGGGAAGAGTCCTGACAGAGAAGGCCCAGGTGAATGCCGTTTCGGCGGCGCGCTTCCGGAGAATCCAGCGTGTAGCGAATCTCGCGGCCGGCCAGGCGCGCAGTCAATTCCGTCCGGCGGGTTTGAGCGAAGACGTAGTTGAACTGGTCCCACCACAGCCAGGTCTTGCCGTCCATAAAGCCGCTGACGATGAAGAGCGTAACCGGACAATCGTACTTGAGGAAGACCGGAGCGCCGACGCTGGCATGTTCGAAGTAGCCGTCGTCGATGGTAAACGCGACGGCCCGCTGCAATGGTTCGCCGTCTCTCAGTTTGCGAAACAGCTCGTGAAGGGAAATCGGGTTGAAGCGCCGCTTTCTGCAGCGCGGCCAGAATGGCGCCTACCTTTTCGGGAGAGTGTCCAGCAATGGAAAGCTCCGGCACGGAGAAGCGGTGGAGCATGAAAATCGACGCCGCCGTTTCCGTCAAACCGGCCAGCATTCCGGAGATGCCGGGCGCCGCCAGAGGAGCAACCAGGACGCTCTTCCAGGGCGACCGGGCAGATGGGGACTTGCTCAAGAGCACTTCCTTTTCAATCGAAGCCAAAAGGCGATTCTATCGCAGTGCGCATGCGGCGGGCGCAACCGTGGCAGCGCACGACAAGGCAGCACCGAACCGCGAACGCGAGTGAGCGGACCCGTCGTCCGGGGCATGTCCGCTCCCTGATGGTCGCGGTTCGGTGCTGCGAGGTAGCGTGCTGAGGCGGCGGCTCTCGCCGGGAATCATGTTAATTTGGAGGGTGTCACGGACGGGGTCACCTGCAGACGCGGCCGGAATTGAATGGCCGGACGGCAAAAAGTTCGCGTTCACGGTCTTCGACGACACCGATTCGCAGACCCTGTCGGCGGGGCGCGAAGCGTACTCTTTGCTGCGCGACCTGGGGTTCCGAACCACCAAGTCGGTCTGGCCGATCGCTCCCACGCGGGAGCCTTCCGATCACGGATCCACGTGCGACGATCCCGAATACCGCGCCTGGGCGCAGCAACTTCAGCGGGAAGGCTTTGAAATCGGCTATCACATGGCCACTTCCCACACCTCGCCGCGCGAGGATACGGCCCGCGCGCTGGAGGCCTTCGCAGCGTACTTCGGACACTACCCCGCGGCCATGTCGAGCCACTACTACTGCGACGAGGACATCTACTTCGGCGACGCGCGTCTTTCGGGAGTGAACCGCGTGCTGTACAACCTGTTGACGGGCTTCCGGAACCACAACCGGTTTCGCGGCCACGTGCCGGGCGACCCGCTGTTCTGGGGCGACCTGTGCCGGGAGAAGGTCCGCTACGTCCGCCAGTTCGCTTTCGCGGAGATCAACACGCTCAAAGCCTGTCCCTACATGCCCTACTACGATCCCGCGCGGCCGTTCGTCAACAACTGGTTCGCATCCACCGAAGGCGCCGTCGGGAAGGCGTTCGTCGAAATGCTGACGGAGGCGAACCAGGAGCGGCTCGAGGCGGAAGGCGGCGCCTGCATCATGTACACCCATTTCGGCCGCGGATTCCACCAGGACGGCCGCTTGCTTCCGCGCTTTCGGGAGCTGATGGAGAGGCTGGCCGGCCGCGAAGGCTGGTTCGTCCCGGTCACGACGCTCCTGGATTACATTCAGGAGAAGCGCGGTCCGGTGACGCTCGAATCCCCGGAGCGAGAAGCCCTGGAGCGCCATTGGCTGATGCATAAGATTCTGTACGGCGTGGCGTAAGCGAGGGCGCGCGAGAACATGTGCGGAATTGCGGGATACGTAACCGTGCGGCCGGCCGCGCCGGATCGGGCGGCGCTCGAGCGGATGACGGACACGATCCGCCACCGCGGGCCGGACGAGTGCGGCTACTACCAGGACGCCCACGCGTCGCTGGGCCACCGGCGGCTGAGCATCATCGACCTCGCCACCGGCCAGCAGCCGATGACCAACGAAAACGGCCGGCTGCAGATCGTTTACAACGGCGAGATCTTCAACCATGCGGACCTGCGTCCGGCACTGGAGCGGGCCGGGCATCGCGTACAAGACCCGCTGCGATACCGAAACCATTCTGCATGCCTACGAGGAGTACGGGCCGGCGTGCGTGGAGCGGTTCCGGGGCATGTTCTCGTTCGCCCTCTGGGACGCCCAAGCGCGGCGGCTGTTCTGCGCGCGCGACCGCCTGGGGAAAAAGCCGTTCTACTACTACTTCGACGGGCGTCTGTTCGCCTTCGCGTCGGAAATCAAGGCGCTGCTGGCGCATCCCGAGATCGGCGCGGCGCTCGACGAAAGCACGCTGCCGGAATACCTGACCTTCGGCTATATCAGCGACGAGCGGACCATGTTCTCGGGCATACGGAAGCTCATGCCCGGGCACGTGCTGACGCTCGACGCCGGAGAAGAGCCGAAGCTGACCATCCGGCAGTATTGGGACATTCCTGCGGCGGGGGCGGAGGAAGATCGCACCGACGAATCCTGGATTCGCGAGTGCCGCGAGCGCCTCGAAGAAACCGTGCGCATGCGCCTGATGAGCGACGTTCCGCTGGGGATCTTTCTGAGCGGGGGGCTCGATTCGAGCGCCATCGCGGCGCTGGTGAAGCGGCAGGCGGCCGGACCGGTCAAAACGTTCTCGGTGGGATACAGCGAGGCGCCCTACAGCGAACTGGAGCACGCCCGCCGGGTGGCGCAGAGCATCGGCACCGAGCACCGCGAAGTCGTCGTCCCGATGGAGGACTTCTTCAATGCCCTGCCCCGCCTGGTGTGGCACGAAGACGAGCCCATCGTGTGGCCCTCGAGCGTTTCGCTCTACTTCGTGTCGCGGCTGGCTGCGCAGGAAGTGAAGGTGGTGTTGACCGGGGAGGGCAGCGACGAGATGTTCGGCGGCTACGCCCGCTACCGCCACTATCTTTGGAACCAGCGGTGGCAGAGGCGCTACGGAATCGTCCCAGCGCCGCTGCGGAGCGCGATCCGAAGCGCGATCGCCGGATCGGGCCTGCTCGCGGCGGACCTGCGCCGCAAGCTCCAGCACACCTTCATCGGCCTGGACGGCGGGCTGGAGTCGCTGTACCTGGACAATTTCTACTGCGCGTTTCCCGGCGGCGAGGTGGACGCGATGCTGCGGTCCGCCGCGCCAACCAGCCCGTATGCGGGATTCCTGCGCTATTGGAACGAGCGGGGAAGCGAGGCGCCGCTCGCGCGAATGCTGTTCGCCGACCAGAAGACCTACCTGGTGGAGCTGCTGATGAAGCAGGACCAGATGAGCATGGCCACCTCGATCGAAAGCCGCGTGCCCTTCCTCGACCACGAATTCGTGGAGTTTTCGCGGCGGGTTCCGGATCGGCTCAAACTGCGCGGCAAGGAGGGCAAGTACATCGTCAAGAAAGCGGTGGAAGACCTGCTGCCCCACGAGATCGTTTACCGCCCGAAGATGGGATTCCCGACGCCCTTGCGTCAGTGGCTGCGCGACCCGCGCGCTGCGGGGATCTACGGGGCCCTCACGGCGCGCGACGGCCTGCTCGCGAGCTATTGCGACCGCGCGCGCATCGAAGACCTCGTCGAGCGGCAGAGATCCGGCCGCTACGACGCCACGGACCGCATCTGGCGGCTTCTGAACCTGCAGATCTGGGGAGACGTTTTCCTGACCGGGAAGGGCGAGGCGCGGTGGGAGGGCCTGGCGGGCGCGGCGGCGACGGCATGAAGATCCTCTGGGTCAGTTCGAATTTCCTGCACCCGACCACCAGAGGCGGGCAGATCCGCACGCTGGAGATGCTGCGCCGCCTCCACCTGCGGCACGAGATCCATTACGTGGCCATAGACGATCCGGCAAATCCGGAAGGGCTGGCCCGCGCGCCGGAATACTCGACTCGGACGTATCCGTTCCGGCACACGGTAAGGGACAAGCGGTCGCCGGGGTTCGTGTTGGAACTGGTCCGCGGCCTCTTCGACTCGGAACCGTTGAGTATCCGGCGCTTCCATCCGCCCGCGATGGGCGCGTTCCTGGCGCAGTTGATGGAGAAGGAACGGTTCGACCGCGCTGTGTGCGACTTCCTGACCCCGGCCGCCTATTTCCCGGCGATCGAGCGCGCGGTGCTATTCCAGCACAACGTGGAGACCATGATCTGGCGGCGGCACGCGGAGCACGCGGGCAACCCGGCCACGCGATGGTACATGCGGCAGCAGGCCGAGCGCATGTTCCGCTTCGAACGCGACGTCTGCCGCCGGGCCGGCCACATCGCCGCCGTCTCCGGGCAGGACGCGGCGACCATGCGGGAACTGTTCGGCGCGGAGCGCGTGACCGCCATTCCCACGGGCGTGGATATCGAGATTTTCGCGCCCCCGGACCCGCCGCCAGCCATCGACGCGGACCTGGCTTTTGTGGGAGCGATGGACTGGCGGCCCAATGTCGACGGCGTGCGCTGGTTCGTCCGCGAGGCGCTGCCCCTGATCCGCCGGGTGCGCCCGGAGTGCTCGCTGACCATTGTGGGGCGAACGCCCGACCCCTCCATCACCGCCCTGGCGCGGGAAGACGCACGCATCCGGGTCACCGGCACCGTGCCGGACATACGGCCGCACTTGTGGAGAGCGGCGGTTTCGATCGTGCCGCTGCGAATCGGCGGGGGAACGCGGCTGAAGATCTACGAATCGATGGCCGGCGGCGTGGCGGTGGTTTCGACCTCGGTGGGGGCGGAAGGTCTCGAGGTCCACCCTCCTGAGGACATCCGGATTGCCGATTCGCCGGCGGATTTCGCGGCCGCCTGCCTGGAGCTGCTCTCCGACGTCTCGCTCCGGCGGCGCCAGGCCGCGGCGGCGCGGGACATGGTGGCCGCCAACTTCTCATGGGAGCGCGTGGTCGAGTGCTTCGAGCGCGTGCTCGAGGCCGCTCCCCAACCGGCCGTGCGGGAATCGGCCGCGGGCGCGAGCGTTTCGTGAGCGGCATTCGCCGGCTTGCGCGCATGGGCCCGCACGAGATCTATACCCGCGCGCGCCAGGAAGCCTGCAAACGGTCCGACGTTCTCCTGCACAGGCTGGGGGTCGATCCGTTTCGCGGATCGGGTTCCGGTCTCGACGCGCGCGGCCGGTTCTACTGCGATCCGCAAGACACGCCGCGCATCGCCGAGCTGCTCTACCGCCGCATGCCGGAGGCAGTGGAAGAGACGGTCGAGAGAGCGCGGCGGAACGCGGCGCGGCGGTTCGACCTTCTGGGATACCAGGGCCTGGATTTCGGGAGCGACATCGACTGGAGCCTCGACCCGGTTCACGGCCGGCGGGCTCCGGCAATTGCGTGGCCGGCCATCCCATACCTCGACTTCGCCACGGTGGGCGATCACAAAATCGTCTGGGAGCTGAACCGCCACCAGTTTCTCGTCACGCTGGCCAGAGCATACCGGCTCACCGGAGACGAACGGTTTGCCGCGGCCCTGAAGGAGTTGTGGTACGACTGGAGCCGCAAGAATCCGTACCCGGTGGGAATCAACTGGGCCAGCACGCTGGAGGTGGCGTTCCGAGCGATTTCGTGGATCTGGACCGGGTTCCTGCTGGAGGGAAGCGCGGCCGACTCCGCCGATTTCCAGCGCGACCTGGCGCGCGCGTTGGACCGGGCCGGCTGGTACATCCATCGCTTCCTGTCCACCTACTTTTCTCCCAACACGCACCTGCTGGGCGAGGGCGTTGCGCTGTTCCTGATCGGCGTGCGGTATCCCGGGCTGCGGCGGGCGGCGGCCTGGAAAGAGACCGGCTGGAAGGTGATTCTTGAGGCGGCGAGAAAACAGGTGCGGCCGGACGGCGCGTATTTCGAGCAGTCCACTTACTATCACGTCTACGCGCTGGATTTCTTCCTGCACGCCCGGATTCTGGCGGCGTGCAACGGAATCGGGATTCCGAAAGAGTTGGACGGGACGATCCGCGGGATGCTCACGGCGCTGGCTCAACTCTCGCAGACCGGCGCCCCGCCGCGCTACGGCGACGACGACGGGGGACGGGTGTTCGATGGATCGCGCAACCGCCCGGAGCATATGCGGGACCCGCTTTCGACCGGCGCCGCCCTGTATCAGGACGCCGCCGTCAAGGCCGCGGCTCCGGGACTGTGCCAGGAAACCGTATGGCTGCTGGGTTCTGATGGCGCCGCCGCCTACGATGCCGTCCCGGCCGTCGCGCCCGCGTCAGGCTCCGTGGCGCTGCCGGAATGCGGAATCTACGCCATGTTGTCTCCCGGCCCTCCAGTGGCGCAGTTGTTCGTCGACGGCGGAGAGCAGGGTCGCGGCGGAGCGGGCCACGGCCACGCCGATGCGCTGAGCGTTCAACTGGCGGCGGGCGGGCTCCTCTGGCTGACCGATCCGGGAACGTGCGGCTACGCGGGCGGCGACTCGTCGAGGGAGAGGTTCCGCGGCACGCCGGCGCACAACACGCTGGCCATCGACGGCCTCCATCAGGCCGATCCCGCCGGGCCGTTTCGCTGGGGGCCTCTGCCGCGGGTGGAAGTAACCAGGTGGGTGACCGGCGAGACGTTCGATTTGTTTCAGGGCCTACACCGCGGATATGAGCGCCTGCCCGATCCGGTCGTTCATCGGCGCTGGGTGCTTAGGTTGGGAGCGGGATTGTGGCTGGTGCGCGACGTGGTCGAGGGGCGCGGAACGCATCGGTTCGATATCTACTGGCATTTCCCACCCGAAGTGAAACTGACACGGCGGGGGCCTGCGGTGGTGGCCTGTCCGCTTGCTGACGCGCGCGGTTCCGTGCTGGCACCGAGCAGTCCGCTTGCTGACGCGCGCGGTTCCGTGCAGGCACCGAGCAGTCCGCTTGCTGACGCGTGCGGTTCCGTGCTGGCACCGAACCGCGACCGTGAGGGAGCGGACCTGGCGGTCGGTGGCGACCTGCTCACACTGGTGGGCCTGGGCGACGAATCCTGGTGCCTCACAGTTGAAGAGGACGACTACTCGCCGGTCTACGGCGTCCGGGTTCCCGCGCCCGTTGCCCGCTGGAGCTCCAGCGGAGCGTGCCCGGCCGAGTTCGTCACGGCCATCGGCTTCGGGGCGGAGATGGCCGAAGCGAGACTGACTCGCCTTGACGGCGCCTCGGGCGAGGCCGTGGGCTACGAATACGCCACCGGTGAAGAGCGCCGCCAGTTCTATTTCGCAGGCGGAGCGCGAGCGTGGAGTCTGGCAGGGTGGGCCAGCGACGCCGCCGCGCTGTGCCTCCGCACTAGCCCGGGTGTACGGGAACTGATTCTCGTGGGAGGGAGCTACCTCGAATACGCCGGCAAGAGAGCCATTGACGCTCGCGAGCCACAGCCCAAGGTGGAGTGCCGCGCCGCGGGCACGGGCGCCTGGCGGATCGCCGGCCCGGCCGGAATCATGCTGAACCCGGATGCGCTGCCGTGAAGAACCTGTGGACCAGACTCCGCCGGGCCGCTGTCTTCGTCTGCGCAGCCCTGGGGCTGACCGTTCTCCTGGCTACGTTCTCGCCGTTCGTCGCCTGGTATGCGAGGACGCTCGCGGGACCCTGGAACGACCCGAAGGGAGACACCCTGATCGTGATCTCGGGCGCCAGTCTCGGGGGCTTCCCGGACGAGAACACGGTGCTGCGCTGCATCTACGCGGTCCGAGCCTATCGCCAAGGCGGCTTCCGGAAGATCGTGATCTCGGGATACCGGACCAGCACCCACATGCGAAGCTATCTGATCGCCGAGGGCGTGCCGCCGGAGGTCATCATCACCGAGGAGGCCGCGAAGTCTACGCGCGAAAACGCGCTGTATGTCGCGCGGCTGCTCGCGAACGACTCCGGGTCCAAGGTGCTCATGACGAGCGACTATCACATGTTTCGCGCCGTGCGCGCATTTCGCAAGGCCGGCCTGAAGGTCGCGCCGCGTCCCATACCCGACGCTCTGAAGCGCACGGGCACCTGGCTGCGCCTCTGGCCGGCTTTTGTGGAGGAAGCGGCCGAGACCGCCAAGATCGTCTACTACGCCCTCCGGGGATGGATTTGAGGGCACCTGGCGGGGAGCACCGAACCGCGACCGTAAGGGAGCGGACCCCCCGCGGGACTGAGCCTGTCCGCTTGCTGACGCGCGCGGTTCGGTGCTCCGCTTGCTGACGCGCGCGGTTCGGTGCTGGCACGCTTTGAAACATGGGATACTGGGTCCCGTGTCAACTGCCGGAGAGCCTCAAAATATCGCCGTGATCGGCCTCGGATACGTCGGCTCGGTGACGGCCGCCTGCCTCGCGAAGTTGGGTCATCGTGTGCATGGAATCGACAGTGACCGGACCAAGATCGACAGCATCCTCGCCAGCCGCGCGCCGTTTTACGAGCCGGGCCTGGAGGAGACGATCCGGGAAACGGTTGCTGCCGGACGTCTGACCGCCGGCGCGGATTTGGGACCCGGTTTAGCTGGCGCGGATATCGCACTGGTTTGCGTCGGTACGCCTTCGGCCCGCAACGGCAGCCTCTCGCTCGAACAATTGGAGCGGGTGCTGGGCCAGATCCGCGAGCACTTGAGGGAACGGACGTCTCCCCTGATCCTGGCGATTCGCAGCACGGTGTTTCCGGGAACCACCGAGGAGTTGACAGGCGAACTGCTGGCCGCCAGTCCGCTGCTCTCCGTCGTATCGAACCCCGAGTTTCTGCGTGAAGGCGTGGCCGTTCGCGACTTCATGGAGCCGTCGCTGGTAGTCGTGGGTGGCACCGATCTCGAAGCGGTCCGGATGGTAGCGGGCCTCTACGCGAGCCTCGGCGTGGAGCCGTGTCTGGTTTCGCTGCGCACAGCGGAGATGATCAAGTACTGCTGCAACGCCTTCCACGCGCTCAAAATCGGTTTCGCCAATGAGGTCGGTGCGCTGGCCACGCGCCTGGACGTGTCCCCTTACGAGGTCATGGAAACTCTCTGCCGCGACACCCGCCTGAACGTCTCGGCGGCCTATCTGCGGCCCGGTTTTGCCTTCGGCGGTTCGTGCCTGCCCAAGGACCTCAGGGCGCTGACCTATCGGGCCATGCGCATGGACCTCTCCCTTCCGCTGCTCGAATCCGTACTGCCGAGCAATCATCGCCACCTCGAAAGGGCCGTGGCGCGCGTTCTCGACTTTCCCGGTAACCGGATTGGCATTTTTGGCTTGGCCTTCAAGGAAGAAACCGACGACCTTCGCGAGAGCCCGGCCGTGGCCGCGATCGAACAATGGATCGGCAAAGGAAAAGAAGTCCGGATTTACGATCCCCACATACGGCTGGACGCGATCTACGGCAGCAACCGCAGTTTCGTCCTGAAAGCTTTGCCGCATATCGGGAAGCTACTGGTTTCCGAACTGGACGAGGTGCTGGGCTGGTGCGAGTGCGTGGTGGTCACGCAGAAGCCGGATGCGCGCGCCGCGGAGCGAATTGGCGCGGCCGGGAAACCCATCATAGACCTCGCGGGATCGCAGTAGGACGCTACGGCCGCGCGGCGGCCTCGATCAGCGCGCGCAGATTTTCGCGCGGCGTTCCCGGGCTGACGCCGCCGCCCACCGAAAGGATCAGCGGAGAGCCGGCGCTCGCCGCCATTACCTCGCGGGCCGACTGGCGGACCATCTCCGGCGTGCCGCGGACCGCGGTCTCGAGCGGCGGCACATTGCCCATCAGGCACATCCGTCCGCCCGTCTTCTCCTGGGCTTCCCGGACGCCGATCTGGTGGCTCCAGTTCAGCACGTCGAAACCGGTATCGGGGAGATCGGCAAGGAACGGCCGCACATTCGCGTCGTTGTGGTAGACCTTCACGCACTCCGGCGGAAACGCGTCCGCGATCTGCTTGAGATAAGGATGGGCGAACTCCCGATAGGCGCGGGGAGACAGGAAGCCCACGATGTCGTCCAGGACGAGGATGCCCTCGAAGTCGTCGCCGACCGCCTCCGCCTGGGCCGTCAGCCAGTCGATGGAGGCTCGCGTCGTCAGGGCCAGCAGGCGCTTCACCACATCGGGCTGATCCACCATGTCGGTCATCAGGTTCGTGACGCCGCGCAGAAAAGCCGCCAGGCACAGAGGGCCCCGCGCCGCCACCATCGGAATCATGGAGCCGGCGTCGTGGATCCGCGATTTGAAGCCGCGGTAGCGGTGAAGCGCGAGCGGCATCAACCCATCCGTGAGCGGATTGATGGGGGCCAGGCAGTCCACATCCTCCAGGCGCACCAGCGAGGCGCACTGGTCGGGTGTGCGGTCGGGGTGGAAGTGAATCCGGTTTCCGAAGGCCGAGGGCTCGATCGCCATTCCGAGTTCCACCCACCAGGAGGGCAGCAGGATGATCTCCGGAAACTCGCGCTCCACGCGGAGGTTGGCCTCGAACCACGCTTGGGCGTCGAAGTAGTAGTCGAAATGGCCGATCCCGAGATAGCCGGGAATCCAGGGACTGTCCACGATCAACGCCAGCGGCACGCCCGCACCCGGCTCGCGCTTGGCCGCTCGCTTGAATTCCCGCCACTGCTCAGGTCGCATGGGTCCCTTCAATTGTCATTCGGGTGCCCGCCAGACCGCAAGGGCGGTACCGCTACGCAGCACCGAACCGCGACCGTGAGGGAGCGGACTTTGCAAGGGCGTACCGCAACTCAGCACCGAACCGCGACCGTGAGGGAGCGGACTTTGGCGGAACTGCGCCTGTCCGCTTGCTGACGCGCGCGGTTCGGTGCTGTGCGCCGCGTCACGGCTTCGACCGTTCGAGGCGAATCATCTCGACGTCGCTGATCGCGATCAGGCCCTTGTCCATCATTTCTTCCACCGCCGGCAGCAGCCGGGCGATGTTCTCGGCCAGGTCCACGATGCTCACGACAATCGGCAAGTCGTGCGTCAGCATGTGGGACCGGTGTACTTCCGCGGTCTCGCCATAGCCCTCCAGCGCCCGGTACACCGTGGCGCCCGCGATATGCAGCTCGCGGCATTTTTCGATCACGGCTTCGTAGAGCGACTTTCCCTGGTAGCGGTCGTGCTCCGAAAAGTGCAGCCGCAGGATCTTAGCTGGGGTGGGTGCTGGCATCGCCTGCCTCCGTCAGCGGATGGGAGTGGATCAGCCGGATGATGTCCACATCGGAGGTCACCACCAGCCCGTCCTCGATCATCTCGGTTACGGCATCGCGGGCGGCCAGGATTTTCTCGGGTGAATCCACGACCGCGATCACGATCGGACAATCTTTCGAGCGATGCAGAAAGCGCTCTTTGTGGGTGTGCCCCTTGGCGCCGTAGCCCAGGATCCCGCGGTAGACGGTCGCACCCGCGATTTCCAACATGCGCAGCCGCTTGACGATGGCGTCGTGGAGCGGCTCGCCGTTCCAGCGGTCCGCCTCACCCAGGTAGATGCGCATCAGCTTCGCCTGGGCGCGCTGCTCCTCGTGCGGATGCTTGGGTTCCGGCCGTTTCTCCTTGGTCGCTATCTTGAAGACGGTGGTGTCCTGGACCTCGATGAGACCGTCGGTCACCATGTCGTAGAGCGTGGGCAGCAACTCGTCCACCTTGTCGGCCGTCTCGACGAACTCGACGCGGATGGGCAGGTGCTCGGCCAGGACCTCGATCTTCGGGGTGTGCAGGACATGGTGCGCGCCGAAGCCGGCCATGGCGCGCGAAGCGGTCGCGCCGGCCACGCCCTTGTGCATTAAGAACTGGAGAATCGCCTCGTAGAGCGACTCCAGGTGATACTGCGTGTCTTCGTTGACGTAGATGGTTACTTTTTTCGCCGGCCCCTTCTTGAGCATAGGGCCCTCCTCACCGTCTTAGCGCCGGGCGGCCAGAATCGCGCCGGCCCATACCGCCGCAAAACCGAGTGCGACACTCCCCACCATATTCAGAAGCGCGAGCGTCGATCCGCCCTCGCGAACCGCCCGCAGGCTCTCGTACTCGAAACTGGAAAACGTCGTGTACCCGCCCAGAAACCCGATCACCAGGACCAGCCGCCAGTACGCGTGCGGCTGGAACCGCTCTGTAAAAAGCGTCATCAGCACGCCGATAGCGAACGATCCGGTGACGTTGATGACGAGCGTGCCGAGCGGAAACTTCCCGCCGAAGCGGCTCATGATCGCCGTTCCAAGGATGTAGCGCGCCAGGGAACCCAGGCCTCCACCCAGCACAACCATGATGTATTTCCCCAACTGGAACAGCCCTCCTGACTGTGCGATGCGATCGGGCCTCGGGCATTCCCAACGTACTACACCGATGCTCCTAGCGTCTGGCGCGACGAGTTGAGCCGGCTCAAATCGTCGCGGATCCGAGGCGCCTTCTCGCCCGCGCCCGCAATCAAACACTCGATGGTTTCGATCAGATCTTTCAAGCGGCCTGCCGCCTCTTGGTCCATGGCGTCGAGCGCCGTAGTGACGCTCGTCTCCCACTGCGACGCCAGGCGCGAGAGGTTTTTGAACACCACCTCCGCGATCGTCTTCCGGAAGTGCCGCCGCACGATGCCCTCGGCCAGCGACATGGGTATCAGGAACGAGATCAGCTCCCACTCGCGATCGAAGAGCCTGCCGATCCGTATGTCCGGACTGCGCGGCTCCCTGGCTTCGATCTCTACCTCTGTCGTGCGCAACGGCACGCCCAGCGCCTCCATGGTTTGTTCGGAAACGCGGTTTCGAAAATCCTGCAGGCCCTGCGAGAGCTGCCGGCCGACCCGGTGCAGAGGCCCGAGAAAGTCTTTCCGGTGGCTGGCGGACAGGCGGGCCATCTCTGCGGTGATCGCCGGTTCCAGCCAGGCTCCAAACTCGCGGGCCGCCACGGCGAGCGATCTCGTCCAGGCCGGATACTTCTGCTCGAAATCGTTCACCAGCCGCGCGTCGATCTCCCGCTCGTGCATCTCGAGCGTGCGCGCGAACTGCTCTCTGGCGTTCGACGCCGCGTGCCGGACGATGAGATGCAGAGACAACTTTGAGTCGTCGAGCGATTTCCTTTCGCCGAGAACCTTGCGCCTCAGGGCCTCGCGCTCGGAGTCGACCGCCTCGGCGGACTTCAGGGCTACGGTCAAATACTCCTCGCATTCCCGCAGCAGCGTCTCCACCTTGCGGGCCAGGATCGCCCGGCGCTGTTCGTCCGAATGTTCGACCGCTCTGGAAACGAGCGCCTCCTCAAAACGCTTCTGAAGCGCCTCGTAGCCGGGACGGATCGAGTACGGATAGATCGGAACCGAGCCGCCCCAGTGCCGCGCCAACTGCTTGCGAACGAATTCCTCCACCTGCCGCCATTCGTTCTCTTCGAGAAGGTCCACCTTCGTGAGCAGCAGGGAAATGTTCGGCGTGTACCGGCTCAGTTGCCGGATCAGCTCGATGTCTCTTTGCGAAAGCGGCGGATCGACGCCGACGGCCACGATTGCCAGGCCGGCGTTGGGAAGCCATCCGAGCGAGGCGTCCGTGTTGTGAGCGAGAACGCTCTCGAGGCCCGGCGTATCCACAAATCGGACGCCGCGAAAGCGGTCGAGCGTGGGCAGTTCCACGCTCACGAGCGCCACCCGTTTGCGGTTCTCCGGGTTCCGCGTTTCGTCAACGTAGGCGCCAATGTCCTCGACCTGCGCCTCTTCGGTGTGACCGTCCAGATACCGGACTTCCGCGCGTTCCTTCGGGCCGTAGCGGATTTCGCTAACCACCGAAGTCACCGGGACCACTCCCACCGGCAGAAGGTCGCGCCCCAGCAGACGGTTCAGAAAGCTGCTCTTGCCGGCTTTGAAGCGCCCGAGAACCGCGACATTCAGCGTTCGATCGCTCGCGAAGGCGCGGCAACTGGAGATCAACGGCTTCAAGGCCGAGATGCCGTATCTGCCCGCGACGTCCTCGGCAAGCCCGATCGCGAAGTCGATGCCGCGTGCGCCGGCCGCTGCAGAGATCGGGCCCGGCAGACCGGCAGTCCTATCGACAGTCTCCATAACTTCCTTGTAGCTTTTGGGAGTGGATGGCCGAACTCCCGCAGCATCATGTGCAGGAGTCATTGGCCGGTTGGACGGCGTTAAGCGAACTCCACCGCTCTGCTTCGAGTATAAAATAGGCGACCCGCACCGCGCCAGCGCAGTGTGCCTACCGGAACCGCTTCAGCAGAATGCCGTACCCGACGCCGGCCTGGTCCGCGCTGTGCGCCACCTGGAATGCCATGAACCGCCCGTCGGTGGATACCACGGGATTCGACGCCTTCCAGCCCTCGTAGTCGTTGAAGTGCGTCAGGCGGACGAAGTCCTTGCCCGTGCCGTCGAGCTTGAGCTTCCAGATGTCGATCTGGCCCGAGCCGCCCTTGCCGCCCAGCTGTTGAACCTGGCGGTCGGCCTCCACGCAGGTGTGCTCGCCATCCGGAAAAATGCCCTCGGGCTCGTTGTAGGTGCCGGGAGCTTTCGAGAAGTTCGTCACCGATCCCGTCTCGAGATCGATGCCCATGACCGAAGCCATCCCGTGCGGCTCGTAGCAAGTGAAGGTCATGCGCCGGTCGTGGTCGTAGAAGTCCTGAGCTTCGAGGACGCACCCGTTGTCCTTGCTCTCATAGACGACCTTCTTGTTGACCAGACGAGGCGCGCCGGTGAGATCCACCTCGGCCGTGAGCAGCCGCGAGTAGCCCTCGGGAAACTCGGGATGCTGCGCGCGGGTTTGTGAATAGGCGATGCGCATGCTGCGTTTCGAGATCGCGGCGCCCTCGCTCATCTTCTCGCCCAGCCGAACCGGCTTCGCGCCCGGCGCCGCCGCAAGGAACCACAGCTCGTTGTCCCGCGACCGGCTCGTATCCACGTCCTCGAAATGGCCGGGACCGATCAGGATGTAGTCGCCGGTCGTCAGGTGCATCACCCGGAGGAAGACGGCCGCGGGAACGTTGCAGGTGAGGCAGCGGATCTCGCGCGTCTTGAGGTCGATGACGAAAGCGTCGCCGAAGCTCTTGGCCATGAAGGCGACGCGGGCGTTGTCGGGCGAGATGTCGGCGCGCTCGCCGAAGTGCGTCAGCACCTCGGTCCCCGCCGGCAGATGGTCCAGCGGGCTGCCGCTCTCGCGTTGCGCCATAAGCGCGCAGGGAATCAGAAAAGCCAGTGCGATCCTCATGGGTGCTCCCGGCTACCATTCCACCACGCGCGCGCAATTCGTGCAGTTTGGTGCGGCGGGCACCCGGCCCGCCCAATTGATGACACAGCCACAGGAGGAAGGGCCGGAAGCCGAGCGCCCGGTCGGGGCGGCAGCCCGGCGCTCGGTCGGGCCGGGCTGCCGCGCTCGACTATTCAGCCGCCGCGCTCCGCCTGAGGCCGAACAGGAAACCCGTCCTCATGCGCCGTCCGTTGCTGGTCACCATCACGGCCAGGGGCGACACTACGGCGGTCCGCACTTCGTTCCCGTTGTCGACCACCACGATGCGCAGCATCAGCGGCGGCGCTCCCGCATTGGTCAGAGTCATGGTGCCGGTGCAATCGGCGTTGACCGTGTACGTCCCCGTCCCCGCCCGGTCGGGGGTCGCGAAGCCGCTCAGGGACCCGTGGATATTGTCCGTCTGCGTCAGGTTGCCGTTCCCGTCGAAGTTGGTAAGCGCCACCCCGACGATCGTCTCCACGGGACCGCCCGGCGCGCTGGGCCTCATCCCGCTGACTGTGAATCCATAATCCCCCCGAAGCGTCGCATTCGAGCAGAAATCCTGCGCCCAGAGAGAAGTTGCGGCCAATAGCAGGCCGAGCATTGTGGTTTTCATGGTGTTTTGTTGCCTCCTGGAGCGACCTTATCTTCGCCTGCCCTGGGGAGCAAGGTCCGCCGCCTTCCTTGTGCGTGGAAAGCCGCTTGCCCGATAATGGATTCAAACAACAGAGGGTTACGGTGACAGATTCCCCGGTTTCTCCCGGCTTGCTGCGCTTCGGGGTGTTCGAGGCCGATCCGCGCACCGGCGAATTGCGGAAGGCCGGGCGCAAGATCGCCATCCAGGAGCAGCCTTTCAGGACTTTGCTCGCCCTCCTCGATCGCCCCGGCGAAGTGGTAACCCGCGAGGATCTGCGCGCCAAGGTCTGGCCAGCCGACACGTTCGTCGATTTCGACACCGGCCTGAACAAGGCCGTTCGGAAAATCCGGGAGGCGCTGGGCGATTCCGCCGACTCGCCCCGGTTCATCGAGACCCTGCCCCGCCGGGGCTATCGCTTTCTGGCGCCCGTCGAAGTCATTGGCGCCACCACGGCGCCTGCGCCGCCCGTCGAAGCCCCGCCAGCCGAAAAGGGCGCCCCGCACCGGCCGCGCCGTCTGGCACTCCCGGTGGCAGCCGCGGCCGTTCTGCTTGCCGCTCTGGCAGGTTGGGCCTGGTGGGTCCGAAGCGACGCCCGTCCCGCCATCCGGTCCATCGCCGTGCTCCCCCTCGAGAATCTTTCCGGCGATCCCAACCAGCAGTACTTCGCCGACGGCATGACCGACGAGCTGATCACCATGCTGGCCCAGATCCACTCCCTGCGGGTCATTTCGCGAACCTCGGTGATGCGCTTCCGAGGCGTGCGCCGGCCGCTGCCCGATATAGCGCGCGAGCTGAACGTGGATGCCGTTATCGAGGGCTCCGTGCTCCAGTCCGGCGGCAGCGTCCGGGTGACCGCTCAACTCCTCGACGCGCGCCAGGACCGCCACCTGTGGGCGGCAAGCTACGAGCGCCGGTTGACCGACGTGGTTGGCCTCCAGAGCCAGGTGGCGCAGGCGATTGCCGAGCAGGTGAAAGCCAGCCTGACGCCACAGGAACATACCAGCCTCGCTCGGCGCAGCCCGGTGAATCCGGACGCCTATCAGGCGTTCCTGCGCGGCCGCTTCCTGTGGAACACCAGGCGGAAGGAGGAGGTGGGAAAGGCAATCGGCTATTTCCGGCAGGCCATTCAGCTCCAACCGGACTATGCCCGAGCATGGGCGGGCCTGGCCGGCTGCTACATGTCGCTCGGCGGGGACATGGGAGTGGTCGCTCCCGGCGACGCCGCGCCGGACGCGCGGGCGGCTGTTGCCAAGGCTCTGCAGATCGATAGCGGCCTGGCCGACGGGCATCTCACGCTGGCCAACATCAAGCTCTGGTACGACTGGGATTGGGAGGGAGCGGGGCGCGAGTATCGCCGCGCGCTCGATCTCAGCCCCAACGACTCCGCCGCCCACCGCAATTACTCCCATTACCTGCTGCTTATGAGGCGATTCGATGAGGCCCTCGCGGAGACCAGGCGCGCCCTCGATCTCGATCCGCTCGATCGGCTCGCTAACGCCCACCTGGTCTGGGTTTACCTCGACACCCACCAGCCGGACAAAGCCCTGGCCCAGAGCGCGAAACTGCTGGAGCTCGATCCTTCCTACAAGGGCATCTATTATTTCGTTGGCGGAGCGTACGAGGAGCAGGCAAGGTGGCCCGAGGCGATTGCTGCCTATCGCAAGGCGGAGGACCCCCAGGATCCTGGCTATCTTCGCGGCATCGCCCACGCCTGGGCCGCGTCTGGAAACAGAGAGGAAGCGCAGGCCGCCCTGGCCAAGCTGCTCGCGCTAGCCCGCAAACGGTACATTTCGCCCGTGGGATTAGCGTGCGTCTATGCCGGCCTGGGCGAGCGCGACACCGCGTTCGCCTGGCTCGAAGATGCGTACCGCCGGCACACGCCAGCCCTGGCCAGCATCCAGGCAGATCCTCAGCTCGACCCCTTGCGGTCCGATCCGCGCTTTCAGGATCTGCTCCGACGTGTCGCTTTCCCGCCACCTCAGTGACCTTTTCCCTTCCCTCAGCCCGATCATTAATATATAGTAAGGGCATACGCAGCAAACTCAGGAAAGGGGATCTGGGGATGAGTTCCGTACGGGTCTTGGTTGGCACAAAGAAAGGCGCCTTCGTCCTGTCGTCCGACGGAAAGCGCCAGCAGTGGGACGTTAGCGGCCCTCACTTCGCGGGCTGGGAAATCTACCACGTCAAAGGATCGCCGGCGGATCCCAACCGCCTCTACGCCTCCCAGACCAGCGGCTGGTTCGGCCAGATGCTGCAGCGCTCGAGCGACGGCGGCAAGACCTGGGAGCCCGTTGGCAACAAGTTCGTCTACGAAGGCACTCCCGGCACGCACCAGTGGTACGACGGCACCGCGCACCCCTGGGAATTCAAGCGCGTCTGGCACCTCGAGCCTTCGCTCACCGATCCCGATACGGTCTACGCCGGAGTCGAAGACGCCGCCCTGTTCCGCTCCACCGACGGTGCCCAGACCTGGAAGGAACTCGCCGGACTTCGCAACCATGGGACGGGACCCCACTGGCAGCCGGGCGCGGGCGGCATGTGCCTGCACACCATCCTTCTCGATCCCGCCGATCCGCGGCGCATCTTCATCGCCATCTCGGCCGCCGGCGCCTTCCGCACCGACGATTGCGGCGAGACCTGGCGCCCCATCAACCGTGGCCTGAAGTCCCAATACATCCCCGACCCCAACGCCGAGGTCGGGCACTGCGTGCATCGCATCGCCCAGCACCGCTCGCGGCCGAATGTGCTGTTCATGCAGAAGCACTGGGACGTCATGCGCACCGACGATGCCGGCGACTCCTGGACCGAGGTCAGCGGCAACCTGCCCACCGATTTCGGCTTCGTCATCGACGTCCACGCGCACGAGCCCGACACCGTCTACGTCGTCCCCATCAAGAGCGATTCGGAGCATTTTCCGTTGGAGGGCAAGCTGCGTGTGTACCGCAGCCGCACCGGCGGCAACGAGTGGGAGGCGCTGACGAAGGGCCTGCCGCAGAGCGATTGCTACGTCAACGTGCTGCGCGACGCCATGGCGGTAGACTCGCTCGACTCCTGCGGCGTCTATTTCGGCACTACGGGCGGGCAGGTGTACGCATCCGCCGATGCCGGGGACAACTGGGCCCCCATCGTGCGCGATCTTCCGGCCGTGCTTTCGGTGGAGGTCCAGACGCTGCAATGATCCGGGTCGTGCTTCCGGCCCACCTGCGGACCTTGGCGAAAGTCAGCGGGGAAGTGCAACTCGCCGTCGAGGGGCACGTCACGCAACGCTCCGTCCTCGACGCCCTGGAAGCCCGCTATCCGATGCTGTGCGGCACCATCCGCGACCACGTTACCCAGAAGCGCCGCCCCTTCGTCCGCTTCTTCGCCTGCGAGCAGGACCTCTCCCACGAATCGCCGGACGCTCCGCTGCCCGAGCCGGTCGCGACCGGCGCCGAGCCCCTGCTGGTTGTAGGCGCCATCGCCGGCGGCTAGACCCTGTTTCCGAAGTTGCATTACAATCGCGTTGGGGCACCGAACCGTGAGCGTCAGCGAGCGGACCGCTCCCTCACGGTCGCGGTTCGGTGCTCAGCGGTAAAGGCATTTCGGAGACGGCACGCTAGGGCCCTGCCGGAGCACCGGCGCCCAAGCCGCTGCTGGTGGTGGGCGCCATCGCCGTGCCCGAGCACCGAACCGCGACCGTGAGGGAGCGGAGCGCTCTCGCGCGCCGAGGCTGAGGGCTCACGACTGCTATCCTTAAGAGCTGGAGTTTACATTGCGGAGCACCCGCGGATTGCTGTTGCTGGCACTGGTGTTGATGCTGGGGGCGGTCGGCGCCACCTATTTTCGCCAGAAGCGCCGGCAGGCCAAGCACGAGCCGCGCCCCCCGGCGAGCCTTCCCTTCAACAAGGAGCTCGAGGCCAACACCTGGGTATGGCGGAAGGACGAAGCCACGCACGGGATGGTCGAAGTCCGCGCCAAACGCTTCAGTCAATTGAAGGCGCCTTCGCTGGTGGAAATCGAAGACGTGGAGGTCCTGGTATATAAAAACGACGGCAAGGACCTGGACCGCATCCGCACCTCCAAAGCACAGTTCGACGACGACAAGGGTACGCTCTACTCCGACGCCCCCGTGGATATCGAGCTGGGCCTGTCGGTCGAAGGCCCGCAGCACGGCCACCAGCTCAAGATCCACAGCTCCGGAGTGACCTACGAGGCGAAGACCGGCAAAGCGAACACGGCCCAGGCCGCGAACTTCGAGTTCGACGAAGGCGACGGCAAGTCGGTGGGCGCGTCCTACGACCCCGCTCTCGGCAAGCTGGAGATGAACAGCCAGGTGGAACTGCACTGGCGCGGCAAGGATCCGAAGAGCGAGCCCATGAAGATCGAAACCGGGCAGGCGACCTATCTGGAGAAAGACGCCTACGTCCTGCTCGGCCCCTGGTCGCGCCTCACGCGGGGCTCGACCGTGGTGGAAGCGGGCGAGGCCGTGGTCACGCTCAACGACGAGGGCACCATCGACCGGGTGGAAGCCACGCTGGCCCACGGCAC
>CAVXQQ010000024.1:0-54101 GCA_963763835.1 Bryobacterales bacterium | reverse complement strand
CATCCGCGCCGGAGTGACGTCGATGGGCGCTGCCAGGGCATACGAATAAAGCGCGGCGTCGCGCAGATCCTGGTCGTCGAAAAGAGCCCTCGAGGCGGCCGAGCAGTCCCACCATGCCGAACATGCCGGCGGCGGTGACCGCCTGCCGCCGCACACCGAGATCGGGATCGCTCAGCGCCTGCGGAATCCGAGTCTCGAACCGCCGGTCTCCGGAGTGCCACATGGCTTTCACGGCCCGCTCGCGCGCTTCGGGCCGCTGGTAGAAATCCAGGATCAGATGGTGCAGCGCTTCGTCGTCGCGCGCTTCCTGGGCGAGGGCGACCATGGCGCCGGCGCGCTCCTCGATGGGCGCCGTGGTGTCCGCCAGCGGGCGCGCACGGCGGTTTCGATCTCCTCCGGCTCGTGAATACCTTCCAGACACTCCCACGCCGTCGCGCGCACGCCTCCGTCCGGATCGGTTCCGGCCGCTTCGAGAACGCGGCGCGCGATGTCCGGCGGCGGTTCCTCGAAGGTCAGCATCTTGATTGAGCGCAGACGGTACTCGGGAACGGGGCTGGCCAGGAACTCGAGCAGTTCGGGCGTCTCGAAGGCCGCGAAGAAGGGCGTATCTTCCTCGAGATAGTTGGGCCAGATGTCGAACGGCTCCGGATGGGTGGTATCCAGGTTGTCGATTTCCCGAAGCGCTCGCTCGATCTCCTGCCGCAGCCGTTCATCTCCGAGCCCGCTGCCATCGCTTTTTCGAGCGCGGGCTTGGCCGCCGGATCGCCGTACAGGCCCAGCGCCAACGAGCCCTCCGCCGGATCGGTCTCCATCAGTTTGAGCAGCGTCTCCAGAATGCGCGGGTGCCGCACGCCCAGCCCGGCGGCGGTAAACACGATGTCGGGAGCGCCGCCGCTTTCGTCGTACAGCGCGAGCAGCGTCTCGACCGAAGCCTCGCCCAACTCCACGAACGCCTCGGTCAGCCCGTCAGGGAACTCGAACTCGTATACGCGCGCCGACTCCGCCAGAAAGGGCAGCGCCGCGGGCGTGCGCATCTGGCGCGCGACGTCGAGCGTGTAATCGTCGACGTCTACGCGCGGGTCCTCGTGGGGTTCTTTCAGAAGACGGACGAATTCCGGGAAGATCGCGTCGCCGCGCTCGACCAGCGTCCGCACTAACCGCTGGTCGAGGGGAACGTAGCCCCGCTCCGCCTCCACCAGCAGCTCATGGACGGAGGCGTCCGCATACCTCTCGGGACTCAGTATCACTGCGCCGTTACTCTTCTTCCCGAATCACCTGCACCGTAACTTCCATCGTCACCTCGCGATGGAGGCGGACGGGGACCTGGTACTGGCCCAGTTGCCGGATCGGCTCGTCCAGTTGGATCTTGCGGCGGTCGATGCGGTAGTCCTGCTGTTCCAGCGCTTCGGCGATGTCCTTGGCGGTGACCGAGCCGAACAACTGCTCCTGGTCGCCGGCCTTCTGCGCGATGGTGACGGACACGCCGGTCATCAGGTTGGCCAGGTCCTGGGCCTCGGCCTTCTCCTTCGCCTCGCGCCGCAGGTGCCCCTGGCGCTCCTGCTCCACGATCTTCTTGTTGGACTCGGTCGCCGCCACCGCCAGCTTGGGCAGCAGGAAATTGCGGGCGTAGCCGTCGGCGACTTTGACGACCTGGCCGCGCGTGCCGAGCTTATCTACATCTTCTCTGAGAATGACTTCCATGTCGCTCCTCCTTGGCGTCCCCGGCCTACTTCGGGCTGTAGGGCACCAGCGCGATGCTGCGCGCCTGCTTGATCGCTTCGGCCAGCCGCTTCTGGTGCGGCGTGCAAACGCCCGAGAGCCGGCGTGGGATGATTTTGCCGCGCTCCGTGATGAATGCGTTGAGCATGCGAACGTCTTTGTAGTTGATGTCGTCCACCTTCTCGACGCAGAACCGGCACACCTTCTTGCGCCGGAAATACTGCTTCCTGGTGGCATTGGCCTTGTCGCCCCCGGTGGGCTGCTGCGAGCCGGGAACCGGCCTTCCGCGTCCTTCGCCTCTTTCGCCTCTTCCTTCAGCCATGGCTTATCCCTCCTTCTCCGTCGTCGTCGGCTCTGCCGCAACCGGTTCTCCGGGCGCCGCGGGCGCTGCCGGGGCTGCCGGCGCAGGAGCCGCGGCAGGACGGGCGGGACTGGCCGCCATCGGCGCCGGCCGCCGCTTGGCCCTCTTCTCGCGTTCCTTCCTGCGCTTCTCGATCTTCTTCAACCGCTCGTCGATGCGAACCGTGATGGACTTCATCACCAGATCGCTCACGCGCATACGCCGTTCCATTTCTTTAACGGCGTCGGGGTCGGAGGTCACCTGCAACAGCACATAGTAGCCTTCGTCGCGCTTGGCGACGCTGTAGGCGAGCTTGCGGATGCCCCACTTTTCGGTCTTGTCGATGGTTCCGCCGGCCGACGTGACGATCGCCTTCATCTGCTCGATGAACGGGTCGATCTCTTCGTCGGTGACGTCCGGTCTCACGATAAACAGCTCTTCGTAGATCCTCATTCTTCCTCTTTTTCACCTTGGGCGCGACGATTGAATCTCGTCATGGCCTTTTCGGCGCCTTCGGAGACTATGGAAACAACCGCCTGGGCCGCGAAGTCCAGGAAGTCCTCCAATTCCTTTAGTTGCCCTCGCCGCAGTGGCTTGAGCAGATACTCTACTTCGGCCCGGGCCGCGCCGGGGTTGATCCCCAGCCGCACCCGGATAAACTCGTCCGTCCCAATCGCGGCGATCACCGACTCCATGCCGTGATGGCCGCCCGCCGACCCCGCGAGCCGTATGCGTAACGACCCCCACGGCAGATTGTGATCGTCGTAGACCACGATCAGCTTGCCCGGCCCCAATTCGTTCTTCTGGAGCAGCGGCGCCACGGCGTGGCCGCTCAGATTCATGTACGTCTGAGGCTTCGCCAGCAGGACCGCCTGGCCTTCCAACAACGCCTGGCCGACCAGCGCCCCGGAATCCTTCCGTTTCACCTTCACCTTGCACTGCTCGGCCACAAGGTCGACGACCATGAAGCCGAGGTTGTGAGGCGAAAGCGCGTACTCCGGATCCGGATTGCCCAAGCCGGCCACCAGCCACGATACCATTCTTCGTCAGTGGGACGGGCTCGCCGCCTGTCCCGAGGGGGCTACTTCTTCTTCCCCTTGGCCTCGGGCTCCTTCTTGCCGCCCTTGGCATCGGGCGCCGCGCCTTCCTCTTCCTTCTTGCCCTTCTTGATGACTTCGGGCTCGGCAGCCGTGGCTCCAGCCTCGGGTGTAGCAGCCGCTTCCGGGCGGCCTCGGCCGGCTTCTCTTCCTCGACGATACGCATCGCCACGACGTGCGCGATCACGTTCTCGGGCGCGCTCACCAGCTTCACCGTGGCCGGCAGGGCGATGTCGCCCGCGCGGATGCTCTGGCCCATCATCAGCTCGGTCACATCCACCGTGAAGTGCTCGGGGATGTCGTCCGGAAGACACTCGATCTCGATTTCGCGCGTGACCAGCTCGAGCAAGCCGTCCTGCTGCTTCACGCCCTTCGCCTCGCCCTGCGTCAGCACGGGCACCGAGGCCTGCAGGCGCTTGGTCAGGTCGATGCGCTTCAGATCCACGTGCAGCAGGGTGTCCTTCACCGGATCGTACTGCCAGTCGACGACCATCGCGGGCGTGCTGTCGCCGGTCCGAAAGTTCACATCGAAGATGGTGTTGTGGCCGGTCTTGCTGTGCAGGATCCGCTCGACTTCCTTCGGACTGACGGCCACCGCAACCGGCTCCTGGAAGGCGCCGTAGACAATCGCGGGGATCAGGCCGCGCATGCGCAGCCGGCGCGATTCGTTCTTGCCTCGCAAGCCGCGCGGTTCCGCAACGATCGATTTCTCTCTTGCCATTTCCTAACTCCCTTTCAATCCGGCTCGCAAGTCCGCCATGAGGACGTGGGTTGCGTTGGCCGGGCAAAAACAAAACAGTTGAGCCACGGATGAACACGGATGAACACGGATAAGACAAAAACCAAAATCCGACTCTTTTCTTATCCGTGTTCATCCGTGTTCATCCGTGGCCCAAAGTTTTTACACAAACAACCTGCTGACGCTCGTCTCTTCGTGAATCGACTGGATGGCCCTCGCCAGCAGCGGAGCCACCGACAGCGTCCGGATCTTCGCGCACTGGCGCGCTTCCTCCGACAGCGGAATCGAGTTGGTCAGCACTACTTCCTTGAATACTCGAACTCGCGATTCGCTCGACGGCCGGGCGGCGACAGCACCGCGTGCGTCGCGCAGGCGGTGACGCTTTTCGCGCCCGCCTTCAGCAGCGCCGCCGCGCCGTTGACCAGCGTGCCCGCCGTGTCGATCAGATCGTCCACGATCATGCACTCGCAGCCCTCGACGTCGCCGATGATGTGCATCACTTCGGCCACGTTCACGTCGTCGCGGCGTTTGTCGATGATCGCCAGCGGCACGTTCATGCGCTTGGCGAACGCGCGCGCCCGTTCCACGCCGCCCGCATCCGGCGACACGACGATGGTGTTCGAGGTCTGGCGCGCGCGCAAATACTCGATCATCACCGGCGTGGCGAACAGGTGGTCCACCGGAATGTCGAAGAATCCCTGAATCTGCGCCGCGTGCAGGTCCAGCGCCAGAATCCGGTCCGCGCCGGCGCGCTCCAGTAGCTTGGCCACCAGCTTGGCCGAAATGGGAACCCGCGGCTTGTCTTTGCGATCCTGCCGGGCGTACCCATAATAGGGTAGCACCGCCGTGATGCGGTCCGCCGACGCGCGCCTGAGCGCGTCGATCATCAGCAGCAGTTCCATCAGGTTGCGGTCCACCGGCTTGCAGGTGGGCTGGACCACGAACACGTCGGCGCCGCGAACGTTCTCCTGGATCTGCAGGTAGATCTCGCCGTCGGCGAACTTCTTCACCGAGGCGGCGCTGAGCGGCAGCGCCAGGAACTCGCAAATCTCGCGCGCCAACGGAGGGTTGGCGTTGCCCGTGAAAATCTTGATTCGCTCGGATCCATCATGCGTACCGGCTTTGCGGCGGCCATACTTTATCCGTGAGATGCGCTCCCAGCTCGCGCCACCAGCGGGCGCGATAGGCGGCTCGGGTTACGAACCGGATCGGAAACGCTTGCTCCTTTCCCAAAAGTTCACGTGCGCGGCGGGCCTGCCCGCGGTCGCGAAAGACGCCGAACAGCGCAGAACCACTCCCACTGAGCATAGCAGGGGTCGCACCGAGCCTCTCCAGGTGCCGTTTGAGAGCCTTCAGACGAGGATACCTCTTGAAAACAACGGCCTCGAAGTCATTGCACCCCAGGCTTTCAGAGGAAGACCGCCCTTGGTCCCAAACGCAAGACTGGAAAACACTTATGATACTTTGCGCGGCCTCCGAAGTCAACTCGGGCAGGGCCAGGTCCCGATAGGCCTCCGCGGTCGAGACGTGGATTCCCGGCGTGACCAGCAGTCCGAAACAGCCGGCCGGTCGGGCAGCGGGTAGAGTTCCGTGCCGCGCCCCAGGCCCACCGCGGTCCCGCCCAGCAGGAAGAACGGCACGTCGCTGCCGAGTATCGCCGCCAGTTCCATCCGCTTCGCCGGAGCCAGTGCCTTTCCCGCCAGCACCGGCAGCGCCAGCAGCACCGCCGCGGCGTCGCTCGATCCGCCGCCGAGGCCGGCTCCCATGGGGATCCGTTTTGTCAGGCGCATCTCGACCCGGCCCGCCGTCCGCATCGCTTCGAGCGCCAGCGCCGCCGCCCGCTCCATGATGTTGCCGCCGGGGATCTCGACGTCTGAGGTTACGGAGATGGCGGTCCGCCGAGCGGGTGTGAACGCGATGTCGATGGTGTCGGCGAGGGAGACGGTCTGGAAAACCGTGCGCAGCTCGTGGTAGCCGTCGCTCCGCCGGCCGAGCACGCGCAGTTCGAGGTTCACCTTGGCCAGGGCTTCGACGCGCGCGCTTCGCGCCGTCATGTTCACTTCTCGTAGGCCAGCAGCGAGAACACGTCGTAGCCCTCGAGCTTCGCGCGGCCGCTGAGGAACAGCAACTCGATCACGAAAGCCACGCCGGCCACGCGTCCGCCCAGGCTCTCGACCAACTGGGTAGTGGCGCGCGCGGTCCCGCCGGTGGCCAGCAGGTCGTCCACGATCAGCACGGTCTGGCCCGCGTGGATGGCGTCGCGGTGGATCTCCAGGCTGTCGGTACCGTATTCGAGATCGTAGCGGACGCTGGCTGTGGCGGCCGGCAGCTTCTTGGGCTTGCGGACCGGGATGAAACCGGTTCCGAGAGCGTAGGCCAGGGCCGGGCCGAAGATGAAGCCCCGCGCCTCGATGCCCAGGACCACGTCGATCGGTACGCGCTCGTAGTGCTCCTTGAGGCCGTCGATCACGGCCCGGAAGCCATCCTTGTCCTTGAGCAGCGTCGTGATGTCGTAAAAGAGGATGCCCGGCTTGGGGAAGTCCGGCACCTCGCGAATCAGTTTCTTTAGATCGGGAACAGTCAGAATTTCACTCATGAAAAGTACTCGATTCGGAATCCGCTCAAATCCTGGACCGGCGCTTCCATCTCCTGGACGCCGCGCACGTCGGCCCCCCGCGGGCCTCTCCACAGATAGCCTGCCAGCGCGGAGAGTTGATCGGAGGTGCCCACGGCGTACACCTCCACGCTCCCGTCGTCGAGATTGCGCGCGTAGCCGGTGACGCCCACTTCTTCCGCCACGCCCTCGGCAAAGTACCGGAAGCCTACGCCCTGCACCCGGCCCTGGACCACATACCGCTTTGCCATCATCGGCCCGGGCTTCTTCGGTGGAGGCATAGAGTCCTATCGTAACGCGCCGGGACAAGCTGAAGCTTGTCCTACTTCGCAGGGCGCCTCGAACCCGGCCGGGACAAGCTGAAGCTTGTCCTACTTCGCAGGCTGTTCCTTGGTCTTGTCGTCGGGCAAGGCGTCCGGCGTGTCGAAGGTGATGGTGGCTTCGGCGCCGAACTTGCGGTAGAGCCGGAACTCGACCTCGTTCTTGGAGAGGTAGCGCCCTTCGCGCAACTGCACCACGGCCCTCAGGGGGAGGAGATACTCGCGGCCGCTGATCGAAGTCAGATCGTAGTCCAGCGTGTCCTTAGCCTGTTGGATGGGGAAGGTGGGAGGAAGCTCCGCCACCAGCGTGATGCGTACCACCGCCAGCAGATCGCGGTCCACGAAAATCAGGCCGTGGTAACCGGGCACGGTTTCTTCGCTCCCGTGCTCGCCCTTATAGCCCACGCTCCACTTCGACCGGGGCTGCTCGACCTGGTAGGAATAGACGTGCGCGCGGCGGCCGCGCAGCGTCGCCCAGCGCTCCCAGCGGAATGTGGCTTCCGTCTCGCGATCGAAGATCTCTTTCATCATGCTGCCGAACTCACCGGCCGAGGTCGCGCCGCCCACCGATTCAAAGGACGCGTTGGTAACCGAATGGTTGTTCACCATCACCAGCTTGTAGTCCTCTTTGTGGTTGACGTAGCTCACGCGGGAGGTCAAGGTGTCGGTCAGCGCCCAGAATTCCATGCCGTGCGGGTCGACGTAGCGGCGGGTGACCTGGGTGCACAGGAAGTCGGGCAGCGACTTGGTGTAGTTCATCGCATACTCGCGGGCCTGCTCGATGACCTTGTTCCGCTCTTCCTGACTGGGCGGCGGGATGGGCGGCGGAGGAGGCGGTGTGGGCGTGGGTCGGGGCGGCGCGGAGAGGGTCTGCGAGGCCTCCCGGAGGGCCTTCAGCGCCTCCACGGTTCTGGGGCCGGCGCCTTCTCCCTGCAAGGTCTCGATGGTGACGTCATCGAGCCGCTGCGTCAGAGTGACCGTGCCGAGATAGGACGCCACCTGCCGGTCCTGCTGCTTCAGTTGAATCGCGGAACGGATGAAACTGACCAACTGCTCGACCGTCAGCTTCGTCGTCGCGGACCAGCACAGAGACGCTCCGAGCAGCAGGAGCGCCACTCTCAATCGCATACGACTTCATTGTCGCATGCAGCCAGCACGCCGCTCGCCGGAGGCCAGCACCGAACCGCGCGCGTCAGCAAGCGGACCGGGCGCAACTGCGCGAAAGGTCCGCTCCCTCACGGTCGCGGTTCGGTGCTGACAAGGCTGCGGTCCGCTCCCTCACGGTCGCGGTTCGGTGCTGGCGGCTACTTCTTGGTCTTGTCGTCGGGCGGCGCGTCCGAAGAATCGAAGGTGATCGTGGCCTCCGAGGTGAATTTGCGATACAGGCGGAACTCGACTTCGTTCTTCGAGTGGTGGCTGCCCTCGCGCATCTGCACGACGGCGCGGAGCGGCAGGAGGTACTGGTGGCCGCTGATCGCGGCGAGATCGTAGTCCAGGGTATCTTCCACCTGCTGGATCGGGAAGTCGGACGGCAGTTCGGCCATCAGCGTAATCCGCACCACCGCCTGCAGGTCGCGGTCCACATAAACCAGCCCGTGGTAACCGGGCACGGTCTCGGCGGTCGCGCCGCCGGCGACGTCGTGGCCCGAGGCGACGCGCCAGTGCGAGCGCTCCTGGGCGACCTGATACGAATAGACGTACGCGCGGCGGCCGCGCAGCGTCGCCCACCGCTCCCAGTGGAAGGATGCCTCCGTCTTGGGATCGAAAATCCCCGCCATCATGCTGCCAAACTCGCCCGCCGAGTTGGCGCCTCCGACCGACCAGATGGACGAACTCTTGGCCATCTGGCCGTTCCTCGTCATGAGCTTGTAGTCTTCCTTGTGGTCCACGTAGCTCACGTGGGCGGTGAGTGTGTCCTCGAGGCCCCAGAACTGGGTGCCGTGCGGATCGACGTACCGCCGCGTCACCTGGGTGCACAGGAAGTCGGGCAGCGACTTGGTGTAGTTCATGGCATAGTCGCGCGCCTGCTCGATCACTTTTCCCTGCTCCTCCGCGCTCGGCGGATCGAGTGGCGCGGGAGGCGGCGGCGTGGGCGTAGGCTGTGGTGGAGCGAGGAGAGTCCGGGAGGCCGCGCCCAGGGCCTTCAGCGCTTCCACGGTCTTGGGCCCGGCGCCTTCCGCACGCAGGTCATCGATGGTGCGTTCATCGAGCCGCTCGGAGAGGGCAACCGTGGCCAGGTAGTCGGCGACCGCTTTGTCGGGCTGTTTCTGCTGAATTGAGGAACGTACGAAGCCGGCCAACTGCTCGACGGTCAGCTTCGTCGCGGCGGACAACCACAAAGACGCTCCGAGCAGCAGGAGCACCGCTTTCAATCGCATACCCTTCATTGTGGCATGCGAAGCTCCCGTCGCCCGCAGGCGGTATGACGGCCGAAGCCGGCTCGCCACCGGCCTATGCAGCGCGCCCCGGGGTCGGTTTGGATCGCCCGCAGGCGGCACGACGGCCGAAGCCGGCTGGCCACTGGCCTGTGCAGAGCGCCCCGGGGTGGGTTTGGATCGCCCGCGAGCGGTGTGACGGCCGAAGCCGGCTCGCCTGAACAGTGAGATAATGGCTGTCCCGCGAGGCGCACCGGCGGCGATATGGCACACGGACGCGTGGATATCACGGCGTTAATCAAAGCATCGGGCGGCGGAGATGCCGCCGCGCTGGGGCGCCTGGTTGACGCGGTATATCCCGAGTTGCGTGCCATCGCGCTCCGCTGTTTCAGGCGCGAACGGCCGGATCACACGCTCCAGTGCACCGCGCTCATCAACGAGGCCTACCTGCGGATGGCGCGAGGTCCCGGAAGAGACTGGAAGGATCGTGCGCACTTCTTCGGGACGGCGGCCCATGTCATGCGCGCGATCCTGGTGGACTACGCGCGTGCGCGGCGCACCTACAAGCGCGGCGGAGACGGCGTTTCAGTGACCCTCTCGGAGGCTCACGCGGTGGCCGAGGCCACGGCAGTGGATGTACTCGATCTCCACGAGGCACTGGAGGCGTTGGACACGCTCGACCCGGTACAGGGCCGGGTGGTTGAGCTGCGCTACTTCGGCGGGTTCTCGATCGAAGAGACCGCGGAAATCATGAGCGTTTCTGGGAGCACCGTCAAGCGCGAATGGATACTGGCCAAAACCTGGCTCCGCCGCCGGATGCTTGGGCGGGAGCTGGACGGATGAAGCCGGCCGGCTGGAACCAGGTGAAGGACCTGTTCGACCAGGCGCTCCGGGTACCTCCCGCCGAGCGGGATTCGTTCCTCCGCTCGCACACGGAGGACAGCGTCATCCTGGCGGAAACCCGATCGCTGCTTGCGGTGTACGAGGAATCTCCGGATTTCCTGGAGGGGGCGGCGCCGGAGATGGAAAGCGCGGGAAACCAGCCGCTCGCCGGCCTGCGGCTTGGCGCGTGGCGGCTCACCAGAGAGATCGGGCGCGGGGGCATGGGCGTAGTCTGGGAGGCGGAACGCGCCGACCGGGAATACCAGCAGCGGGCCGCCATCAAGCTGCTTCCCGCCGGACTGCTGGCGGATTCCGGCATCGCCAGATTTCGGGAAGAACGGCAGATCCTGGCGCGGCTGAATCATCCGGGAATTGCGCGGCTCCTCGACGGGGGAACGGCCCCGGACGGCTCGCCCTACCTGGTGATGGAGTACGTCGAAGGCGAGGGGCTGGAGGAGTGGGCGGCGCGGACGGCTCCGTCTCTGCGAGAACGGATCGGCCTTTTCCTGTACGTGTGCGCCGCGGTCGACTGCGCGCACCGGCACCTGGTGATCCACCGGGATTTGAAGCCGGCCAACATACTGGTCACGCCCGAGGGCCGGGCTAAACTGCTCGATTTCGGGATCGCCAAGCTCCTCGACGCGCAGGGTTCCAGCGGGGCCGCGGCGACGGCGCGTCTGCTGACGCCGGAGTGCGCCAGTCCCGAGCAGATCCGGGGAGAGGCGGCAGGCATCGGAAGCGATATCTACTCCCTGGGGGTCCTGCTGTATCGGCTGCTGAGCGGGCGATCGCCCTACGGCGCCGGCCGGGAGGATCCCCTGGAAATGATGCGCGCTATCTGTGAGCAGGAACCGCCGCCGCCGAGCGCGGTAGCGGTGCGGAACGCCCGCGAATTGAGGGGAGAGCTGGACGCCGTCATCCTCAAGGCGCTCCGCAAGAACTCGGAAGAGAGATACGCGTCGGTGCGGTTGTTGGCGGACGATCTGACGGCGTGGCTGGAGCGCCGGCCGGTCACGGCGCACAACCCGCCCTGGTGGCGCCGGTGGCTGAGGCACATCCGCCGCCACAAACTGGGGACCGTCGCGGTCGCCGCGGTGGTCATATCGATCCTGGGCGGCTCCGGCCTCGCTCTGCGCTATGCGCGCGACGCGGAAAGCGAGAGACGGCTCGCGGAAACCCGCTTCAATCAAGTGCGCCGCCTCGCGCATTCGGTGGTATTTGAACTGCACGATGCGATTCAGGATTTGCCGGGGAGCACGCGAACGCGGCAGCTACTGGTCGAGCGCGCCTTGCAGTATCTGAGAGATCTGGAGGCCAGCGGACCGGCCAGCCGGGAACTGCGTCTGGAACTGGCGGCCGCCTACGCGCGAATCGGCAGCGTGCAATGGAGCACCAGCGGAGCGCACCTGGGTAACACCAGGGGGGCGATAGAGAGCGGCACGCGAGCGCGCCTCCTGGCGCTGGCCGTGCTTCGCACGAACCCCAACGACAGCCAGGCCGAAGCCATCCTGGCCGACGCCGACGAACAACTGTACGGCCTCGCGGATTGGCAGGGTCAGCTCAAGATGATCCTGAAACTGAGCCGGTTTCCAATACAAGGTGATCCTGAAAACGTACCCGGGGGACCCCGGTTGCGGCATGCTGCGGAGGATGCGAATTCGGATGCGGAATGCGGAATCTTTGAGGCCGGAAGTGATCGGCGCGTTTTTGGAGGCCAGCCAAGCAATCGAGTTCGCTGGCCAGAACCGGGAGGAAATCTACGCTTGGTGAAAGCGACCTTGCTCCAGCAGGAGTACTTTCGACAGAGCAAGAAGCAGCGGGGCGTGATTCGGGCCTACCTGCGCAAGGTGACCGGATTGAGTCTGCCCCAGATCACGCGCTTGATCCGGGCCTATCTGCAGACCGGCGCGTTCAAATCAATAGCCTACCAGAGGCATCGCTTCCCCAAAAAGTACACCGCGGCCGACATAGCGCTGCTGGCCGAAGTGGACCGGGCGCACGAGCGGCTGAGCGGGCCGGCGACGCGGCGGATCATGGAGCGCGAGTACGGCAAGTATGGCAAGAAGGAGTTTGCGCGCTTGGCGGAGATCTCGGTGGCGCACCTCTACAATCTGCGGCGCACCGCAGCGTATCGCAAGCGGGCCGCGGTGTTCGAGCCAACCCGGCCCACCACCATCGCGATTGGCGAGCGGCGCAAACCGGACCCGCAAGGCCGCCCCGGATACCTGCGGGTGGACACCGTACACCAGGGCGACTGGGAAGGGGCCAAGGGCGTCTACCACATCAACGCGGTAGACGCGGTGACCCAGTGGCAGGTGGTGGGGTGCGCCGAGGGATCAGCGAGCGCTTCCTGATCCCGGTGCTGGAAGCCATGCTGCACCAGTTTCCGTTCCGCATTCTGGGCTTCCATTCCGACAACGGTTCGGAGTTCGTCAACCACACCGTGGCCCAGCTGCTGAACAAACTGTTGGTGGAATTCACCCGCTCGCGACCGAACCGCAGCCAGGACAACGCGCTGGTGGAAGGCAAGAACGGAGCCGTGATCCGCAAGCACATTGGCTACGGGCACATTCCCGGAAAGCATGCCGAGCGGGTTCAGAAGTTCTACACCGCGCACTTCAACCCGCATCTGAACTATCACCGGCCATGCGGCTTCGCCACGGTGGTGGAAGGGAAGCGAGGCAAACGGCAGAAGGTGTACCGGCTCAAGGATTACGACACACCCTTCGAGAAGCTGAAGCGAGTGCCCGAGGCGGAGAAGTTTCTCAAGCCGGGGATCAGCATCGAGAGTCTAGAGCAGCTGGCCAAGCGGATGAGCGACACCGAATCGGCGCGCAAGATGCGGCAGGAGAAAGCCGAGCTGCTGCGCCAGGTGAAGGTCGAATCGCCGACCGCGCCACGGGAGTGAAGGATGCACGGCGGACGAAAAGCTGTGGAAATGACGGAGCCGTGGAAACTGTGGAAAGCCAAAAGCAGGCTTCCCACAGTTCCCACCGCCCCTTGGAAATCCCGCCAACGGCGGCGAGATTCCCACATTCCCACAGCTCCGACGACGGTTTGTTTGTGGACACGCGAAAAGCAAAACGCCGCGGCGTCGAGCTGGCGCCCTCGCGCCGCCAGCGGAGCACGACCAAGTCAGGCGGCAAGAGACCCGGAAGGAGGCTCCTTCAGCAGGATGGCTTCAGGATCATGTCTACTGGAAACAACTTCTCACTTTCAGGATCATTCTTGGATTGGAATATCTAGCCGGACCAGGCGCTTCCATTGCGGCTGGAGGCCATCGGCCTCCTGCGAAAGCAAGCGGCCGGGCATCCGGAGCGCCCCGGAATCGCGGCCAGAGCCCGCGAGATGGAAGGCTCGTATCTGATGACCCGGAAGAAATGGAGCGAAGCCCTGGAGGCGGACCGCCAGGCGGTGAACGGTTACCGGGAGGCGGTTGCGAAAGAGCCTGGGAATCGCGACCTGAAGGCTCGCCTCTCCAGCGCGTACCACGGCCTTGCACGCTGCTGGAAAGCGCTGCACAAACAGGAGGAGGCGTTGCCTGCTACCGCGAGGCGGAACGGTTGGATCGGGCCCGTGTAGCGGCCTCGCCAGGCGCCCCGAGACCGCAAATCGACCTGTCTTTCGACCTGGTGGAAGCGGGATGGATGTTGCACCGGCTGAGCAGAGAGAAGCAGGCCATTGCCGATTACGAGGAAGCGCTGGCAATTCAGGAGCGGCTCGCGGCTGCCGACTCCGGCGACGTCCTCATGAGGCTCGAAGCCGCCAAACTCATGAACACGGCCGCGCCCGCCTATGAAGCCGCCGGCCGCCGCGGCAAGGCGATCGAAGTTTTGAGAACCGCGGGGACGAGGCTCGAAACGCTCCTCACCGAGGAGCCGGAAAACGAGGACACCCGCTTGCACGTGGGATGGGTGTGGTGCAACCTCGGAGACGTTTACGGGCGCACGGCCGCCACGGGCGCCAGTTCGGCGTGGGCCGCAGCCGCCCGGTGCTACCGCAGGTCGCTGACCGCGCTGGCGCGCATGAAGTCAAAAGGTCCCGAGTATCTAAACCTGGAGAAGGGTCAGGTCGTGGAGAGGGCTCAACGCGGCCTGGCTATGTGCCGCCGGCGGAGCCCGTAGCTCCCCCTGCTGGACCGAAATCCTCGCGAATCTCGCTATTCCTTCCAGGGGTCGGTGTACCCCGATAGGGAGAAATGGCGCAATGAAGAATCCGGCAATCGTACTGCTCGTTGGCCTGGTTATGGCGGCCGCGGCCCAGGGGGCCACGGTCTACACATTTTCCGGCACCTGGGACAACCCCGACACGGGCCAGACCGTGGGGCCGTTTACCTTCAGTCTGACCACTCCGGCTCCCGTGACCGCCCAAACGACTTTCTGGCCGGGCTCCGATCTCACCTGCGACGCCTGTGGGAGCATCTTCTTCATGCCTGACGCCTTCGCCGCTGGATGGAGCGGGGAACCCAGTGTTGCAGTGGGTTACACGTTCCCAAGCGGCAACGGAGTGGCTTTCTACTTCGCGCCAGGCGCCTTCGGAACCAATGGCACCTACAGCAGCTTGTGGAGCAACTATGTCGACACGCTGACCGTCACGGGCGCAGCCGACCCCGTCGGAGTTCCGGAACCGTCCACCGCCGCGCTGCTCCTGGCATCCGCCATGGCGCTGAAATTCAAACCGCGGAAGCGATGAACCGCCCGCTGCCGCTCAGGCGCGACCGCCGGCGGACCGTCGCGGAGTTGACCGCCTATTCGGCGTCGTGGACCAGAATTTCTACAAATCTCGCTTACTTCTGTAGGGTGGGTCCTCCCCGAGAACCGTGAAGGAGTGAAAGGTCTCTTATGAGAACAATGCGCAGGTTGGCGATGCTGGTCATAGTAGCGGCCGCCGCGGCACAGGCAGGGGTCATCTGGGACTACTCTCCGACCGACTCGAACTATGACGGGTTCGATTGGTCGAACATCTCGACCGGCCAGAACTTTGCTGCAAGCGTCTGGTTTCAGGCGGGAGCGAAGGTTTCGGGCTACGATCTGTACACGACCTTCGACTACGACCACGCCGGCCAGGCCGAGTATTTTTTGAAATTGTTCGCAGACAACGGCGGGCAGCCGGGATCTCTGATAGTGGGGCGGACTCTCCTGCAGGCGGACAGCTTCGATCTCGTTGGGACTTTCAGCGGCAGAGCCATTTACCGCGCCAGTTTCAGCTTCCCGGAACTCACCCTGTTGCCGGGAGTGAAGTATTGGATCGGGATGTCAGGAGATTCCGAAGAGGTCGGCGCGATCTCGGTCTCGATCCCCGGCGATGGCCAGACGGCGCATCTCGAGGGCGATTCGTTCGAGTGGATGGAGGGTTCCCACATCAACCAGAGCTTCCGGCTGCTCGACGGAAGCCAGACGCCCGAGCCCGCTACGGTGGTCCTGGTCGGCCTTGGCCTGCTGGGTGTTGCCTGCTTCCGCCGCATTGCTCAGGCGTAAAACCCGCCGCGGAAGCGTTCAGCTCGCGCCAGCGACGGCCGTAGTATAATCAAAAGAGATGTTAGCTCCGCGTCCGCGATCGCGGGACCATCGGCAAAAGCGGACCTTTTCCTCGGCCCAGCCCCAATGTCACGGAGGTAAGTAACTTCCTAACGAATGAAAGTCTCTGTCCAGATCAGCCGCGGTATTGAATCCCTGTTTGGCACCAACGACGAGAACATCCGGGTCCTCGAAAATGGCCTCAGCGTCAGCACTTCCCTGCTCGACGACTGCCTCGAGATCGAAGGAACCGAGGCGGACGTCGCCCGCGCCGGCAGTATCCTCGAGGAATACGTCGCACTGGTGAAAGAGGGGCAGACGTTCTCCAACGGAGACCTCAACAGCTACCTGCGCGTGGTGACGGCGGACCCCGAGGTCAGCCTGCGCAGCCTGGTGCTGAGCGGCCGGCAGCGGAACTTCGGAAAGAAGATCGTCGTTCCCAAGACCATCAACCAGCGGCGGTATCTCGAGGCCATCGAACGCAACGACCTGGTATTCGGCATCGGCCCGGCGGGCACCGGAAAGACCTACCTGGCGGTGGCCATGGGCATTTCCGCGCTGCTCAGCAAACGTGTGGCCCGCATCATCCTGACGCGGCCGGCCGTGGAGGCGGGCGAACGGCTCGGCTTTCTGCCCGGCACCCTGCAGGAGAAGGTGGACCCCTATCTGCGCCCGCTCTACGACGCGCTTTACGACATGCTCGAGATGGACAAGGTGGAGAAGCTGCTCGAGCGCGGCGTGATCGAGATCGCCCCCATCGCGTTCATGCGCGGCCGCACCCTGAACGACAGCTTCGTGATCGTGGACGAAGCCCAGAACAGCACCTCGGAACAGATGAAGATGGTGCTGACGCGCCAGGGCTTCAACTCCAAGATGGTGGTGAACGGCGACGTCACCCAGATCGACCTGCCGCTCGGCAAACGCAGCGGCCTGCTCAACGCCGAGGAGGTCCTGCGCGGCACCGACGGCATCAGCTTCGTGGCCTTCGATGAGCGGGACGTGGTGCGCCACTCCCTGGTGCAGAAGATCGTCAAAGCGTACGAACGGTGGCAGGAGGTCATCGGGGCCAGCCGCCAGCTCACCCTGAAGCTTGGGGAGCCGAGCGGTGCTGAGCGCCAGCGCGAACCCGAGTCGGAGAGTTCGCTCGCCCCCACCGCCTGACGCGCACTCGATGCCCGAACCGCATAGTACATTCGTCTGTGGCCGCTTGCCGGCGGGCTGGCACGCCGCAACCTGAAGGCCTTCGCTGCCCGTCTGGAACGCGAGGTCACCGCCGGGCGAAGCTTCACCTGCCTGCTGGCGGACGACGCCGAACTCCGGCGCCTCAACCGCCAGTTTCTCAGGCACGACTACCCGACCGACGTGCTTTCGTTCCCAGCAGCCAAGCAGCTTTCAGCCGTCAGCCGTCAGCCGTCAGCCAGGCGGCATCAGCCATCAGCCGTCAGCCGTCAGCCGTCAGACAGGCGGCGGCGCCTCGATCGGCCCGATGGGATCGACGGGCGACGAGCGACGGGCGACGAGCCTCTGGGAGAGATCGCAATCTCGCTGGAGCGGGCCGCCGAGCAGGCGCGCGAACTCGGCCACAGCATCGAGACCGAAGTCGAGATCCTGCTGCTGCACGGCGTGCTTCACCTGCTGGGCATGGATCACGAGAAGGACCGGGGGCGCATGGCGCGCGCAGAGCGGCAGCATCGCCAGGAACTGGGCCTGCCCGCGGGACTCATCGAACGGGTACGGCCGTGAGCGCAATCCTCATCGCCGTCGCCGCCCTGTTGGGCGTGGTGCTGGCCGCTGTGACGCTGGTCCAGCAGCTTTACCAGGAGTCGCTTGCGCCTGCGGCCTCACGAGCGGCCGGCCCTGGAGTACTTCAAGGAGAAACTCCAGCCGCGCATCGGCGTCGATACCGACCATGGCGTTCTCACCTTCTCGCTGGTGAAACACACCTTGCTGGTGCTGTTGGGCGTGGTAATCCTGCTGCTGCATCGCGCTCCGGGCTCGCTGCGGAGCGTGGTCGAATCGTGCCTGCTGGCGTGGGTCACCATGCTGGGGGCCACCTACATCGTCCCGCACGTGCTGTACCGGCGGAGCAGTGGACGGTGGCTGGGAGCGTTCGCCCCCCTGCTGCGCGCAGTGGCCTTCCTGATGCGCCCGCTGGTGGCGGTCTCGGCCTTCTTCCAATCGCTCACCGAACTCGCCAACGGCGAGCCGGAGGAAAAGGAAGCGGCCACCCCGGCCGAAAACATCGAAGCTCTGATCACGGCGGGAACCGAAGAGGGCCTGATCGAAGAGAGCGACCGGGAGCTGATCCAATCGGTGGTCGAGTTCGGCGACAAGACGGTGCGCGAGGTGATGACGCCCCGGCCGAACATCGTAGCCGTCGCGGCCGACCAGTCCCTGGAGAACCTGCGCCAGCTTGTCATCACCGAGCAGTACTCGCGCATCCCGGTATACGAGGACGGCATCGACCACATCATCGGTTTCGTCCATGTTCGCGACATGTTCGAGCTCGACGAAGACGAGCGCCAGGGGCGCACCGTGCGCGAGTTGCTGCGTCCCATACGCTTCGTGCCGGAGACCAAGCCGGTGAACGACCTCCTCAAGGAAATGCAGCAGGACCGGGCGCACATGGCGATCGTAGTGGACGAGTACGGCAACACCGCCGGCCTGGTGACGCTCGAAGACCTGGTCGAGGAGGTCTTCGGCGAGATCCAGGACGAACACGAACCGGTGGAGGATGTCGTCAAGGACGGGCTCGGCCGCTACGTCGTCTCGGGCAACTTCAGCCTGGACCGGCTCCAGGAACTGCTCGAGTTCCGTCCGGCCGAGGAGTTGGAATCGACCACGGCCGGCGGTCTGGTCAGCGAGTGGCTGGGGCACGTGCCGCGGCCCGGCGAGTCCATCGAGCGCGAGGGCATCCGGATCGAGGTGCTCAAGAGCAACGACCTTCGCGTCGAGCAGGTCCGCGTTTCGAAACTGGAGGAGCAGACCAACCATGCCTGACACGGCGCCGGGGCACGTCTCGGGATTCGTTTCCATCCTGGGGCGGCCGAACTCGGGAAAATCCACCCTGCTGAATGCGCTGGTGGGGAGCAAGCTCGCCATCGTGACCGCCAAGCCGCAGACCACGCGCGCGCTGGTGCAGGGCGTGCTCACGCTCGCCGAACGCCCAGGTGGTGTTCCTCGATACGCCCGGCATCCACGCGCCCGACACGCTGCTGAATCGCCGCATGATGGACAGCATCCGCTCAGCGCTCGACGAGCGCGACCTGCTGCTGTTCCTGGCCGACGCCGCGCGGCCTTTCGGCGAGGCCGACCAGGACGCCGTGCGGCTGATTGCGAAGACCAGGGCGCCGGTGTTCCTGGTACTGAACAAGGTCGACCGGTTCAAGGACAAGGCGCAACTGCTGCCGCTCATCGAGCGCTACAAGGCGGCCCACGATTTCGCCGACTACTTCCCCATCTCCGCGCTGAGGCGGACCGGCCTGGACGAACTGCGCGCGGCCATTCTGGCGCGCCTTCCCGAGGGACCCGCGTACTTTCCCGAGGACTACCTCACCGACCAGCCCGAGCGGTTTCTGGCGGCGGAACTGGTTCGCGAGAAGATCCTGTCCCACACCAGCGAGGAGGTGCCGCACTCGGTGGCGGTGCTGGTGGATTCGTGGGACGAAACCGAGCGCCTGACGCGAATCTCCGCCACGATCTACGTGGAGCGGGAGGGCCAGAAGGGCATCATCATCGGAGCGAAGGGGTCGGCGTTGAAAAGGATCGGCACGCAGGCGCGCCAGGAGATGGAAGTCATGTTCGGCCGCAAGATCTTCCTGGAGCTGTTTGTGAAAGTGCAGCCTCGGTGGCGGGAGGACCCCGCGTTTCTCGAGCAGCTCGACTGGCATTCCATGGCGGGCAAAAACGACTAGAATGGAAGTAATTTATGCGCCTACTCTCTTTGGTCACCGTGGTGGGGTTCCTGCTGGCCGTCGCGGCCGCGGCGTCCGTCCAAAAGCCGTTGACCGACGATGAGATTCACGACAAAGTGATCGCGCGGTTGGCCGCGGACCGCGACGTGAAGGGCGGCGGCCTTGACGTGGACGTGCAGAACGGGGTCGTCACCCTGAAGGGCAAGGTGCGGGAGGAAGCCCAGAAGGTGAAGGCCGAGCGCATCACGCGCAAGGTCCAGGGCGTGAAGCAGGTGGTCAACCAGCTCCAGGTGGAATTCGGCTCCCAGCCGGCCGCGGGAGCGGCAAAGCCGGCCAAGTAGGATGTAGGGCGGACCCCCTGGTCCGCGGCCGACACCCTTGTCGGCCTGGTCGTAGCACCGGCGAGCTTGATTCTGTGAACGACGGCGGGTCCAGGGGGACTCGCGCGGACCAGCATAGGCGTTAAAGTAAGGCCCCGGCGGGCAGTGTCCGTGGCGCGGGCACTCCTGCCTGGCACTCTTGCCTGCCACCTCGACATTCGTGTCGAGGCCGGTTTTTCACGTCGAGACGAGTCTCGACGCTGCAGACTAAGAGTCTGCGCCACGGTCCAAGCTCGCGGCGACCTCTTACTTTAGCCTGTCTTTCGCAGTTGACGCCGGTTTTCAGCCAATTTAGGGCCCTTTCATCCCGCAACTCCTTGCCCTGCAATGGCGGCATCTCGCCATCGCGTGTAGGGCAGACCTACCCTCTTTTCAACGGGCGAAAACTCTGTCATTCTGCCCACAGCCATGCATCTGAAAACGCACCGGCGGAACAAGGACGGCAAGGAGCACCGCTATTTCAGCGTGGTCGAGAACCGGCGCCTACGCACCGGCAAGATAGCCCAGCGCCGCGTGCTCTACCTGGGGGAGATCAATGACAGCCAGCAGGCGGCCTGGCGCAAAACGCTGGAAGTCTTCGTCGAGAGCGAGCAGCGGTTCGCCGAATTGAGCCTGTTTCCCGAAGACCGCGAGATTCCTCGCGACGCCGTCAACAGCATTCAGATCAAGCTCGACCAGATGGAGCTGCATCGTCCCCGGGCCTGGGGCAACTGCTGGTTGGGCTGCGAACTGTGGCGCCAGTTGCGGCTGGACGAGTTTTGGAATGCGCGGCTGCCCTGCCAGCGGGAGGCCGTGCCGTGGGAGCGGGTGTTACAGTTGCTGGTGGTGAATCGGCTGATCGATCCTGGGAGCGAGTTCCGGTTGCATCGGCAGTGGTTCGATCAGAGCGCGATGGCGGAGTTGTTGGGGGTGGATTTTGCGGTCGCGGAAAAGGACCGGCTGTACCGTTGCCTGGACCGGTATTGGCGATTACAAGCAGGAGTTGTTCTGGTACCTGCGGCAGCGCTGGCAGGACCTGTTCGGCGCGCAGTTCGACATTCTGCTCTACGATCTGACCAGCACTTACTTCGAGGGCGAGGCCGAGGAGACGCCGAAGGCCAAGCGGGGATACAGCCGCGATCACCGGCCGGATTGTGCGCAGGTGGTCTTGGCTCTGGTGATCACGCCGGAAGGGCTTCCCCTGGCCTACGAGGTGATGGACGGCAACACCTCGGACCGCACCACGCTGCGCGGGTTTCTGGAGAAGGTGGAGAAGATCCACGGCAAGGCGCGGCGGGTGTGGCTGATGGATCGCGGCATTCCGACCGAGGAAGTGCTGGGGGAGATGCGCGCGGCCGGCGACGTGTTCTACCTGGTGGGGACGCCGCGGGGCAAGATTCAGCAGTACGAGAAGAAGTGGCTGGCGCTGCCCTGGCGGAAGGTGCGCGACTCGGTGGAAGTGAAACTGTTCGCCGAGGATGGCGAGTTGTACGTACTGGCCAAAAGCGAAGGGCGCCAGGCCAAGGAGCGGGCGATCCGGAGGCGCAAGCTGGCGCGCTTGTTATGGAAGCTGCGCGCCATGCGGCGCAGTTGTCCGGCGCGCGACCAGTTACTGCTGCGCATCGGAGCGGCCAAGAAAGAAGCCGGCCGGGCGTATGGCTTCGTGCGGATTTCGTTGCCCAAAGAGGGCGAGGCTGTTACGCGCGGGAGTTTCACTTTCGCCGTAGAACGGGACAAGCTTCGGAAAGCGGAACTGCGGGACGGACACTACTTACTGCGCTCGAATCTGGCGGGCGAGGATCCGGCCGTGCTGTGGGATCGTTACGTTCAACTGACGCAGGTGGAGGCCGCCTTCAAAACAATGAAGAGCGAGTTGGGCCTGCGTCCGATCTATCACCAGGTCGAACAGCGGGTGGAGGCACACATCCTGGTGGCGTTTCTGGCGTACTGTCTGACGGTGACTTTGCGCCAGCGATTGCAGGCGCTGGCGCCCGGACTGACGTCGAAGGCAGTGCTGGAAAAGCTGGCTGCGATTCAGATGTTGGACGTGTGCTTCCCGACCACCGACGGGCGGTGGTTGATCATGCCGCGTTACACGCAGCCCACGCCGGAACAGCAGATCCTGCTGCACACGCTGAAGCTCGATTTGCCTGCCCAACCCCCGCCCAGAATCAAAGTCCTCACCGCGAGCCAGCCCGCCCAAAAGTTACGTTTGTAGGGCAGACCTTTTCGATGCCCCCGCTGAAACATCAGGAGTTAGCCTACGCCTGACCCCCGAACTGCGAAAGATAGGTTAGCGCCTATGCGCGGACCAGGGTGTCCGCCCTACACGGCCTACTCGAGCAGGTGGAAGGTATACATCTTGCCGAGCTGTGCCGAGGCGCTGCTGCTCATGGCGGCTCCAGGCGACAGGAACCCGTACTCGCCGGCGCCGAGGTTCGGCAGCGTGATCAGGAACGTGCGGCTAGCGGCCTTCTTGCCCTCGAACGGCACCAGGTCGCGCGTCGCGCCGCCGGAGACGTGCAGAACACCTCCGGTCACGGTGCGGAACTCGCGGCCGTCGCCATGGAGCCGCAAGCGCAGCAACTGGTACTCGGTGATGGACACGCCTTCGGGCGCGTAGATCAGGAACTCCATCGGAGTCCGAACGGTGTTCCTGCTGCTGGGACCGTTGAGCCGGCCGTTGACGTCCCCTTTGACCACCCCGACCGTAGCAATGCTCTTGAGAACTCCGCCGGTCTTCCAGTTGACCACTTCCGGCAGGACCTCCTCCCACTTCTCTCCCTTCTTGTAGTACACACCGATTTCGTTCGGATATGCGGCAGCCGGGGGCGCCATGGCCGGAGTCGCACCAGCGGCCGCGTTGCCCTTGTTCATCATCGCGGCGATGACCTTCTCGGAAATCCCGGCCCCCTTCAGAGCGACGACGTCATCGACGCCGACCGTGTACTGCCCTGGTTGCGTGTTCACCATGTTGACGATCATGTCGTCGCCGAGCCCGGCTGTATGCAGCTTGATGATCGCTTCGTTGTTGAGCTGCTGCTGTGCCAGCAAGGCCGCGGCCAGAACCGCAACCAGGACCGCCGCACGGAAAATGAGCATGCGCATGAACGCCTCCAGGGGCCTATTAGACTACGGGGCGAACAAGAAATCAAGGCCCGATTCACTTTGACTGCGGGCGTGCGGTCGTGGACTCCGACAAAACCCACTGGTGCGGGTCCAGTTCGACCGCCTCGGGCCGCATCGGCAGCTTCAGCCGCACCGGCGATTGCGGCCCGCGCGCGCCGAATGACGCCAGCGCCCATTTGCCCTTGGCGAATCGGATGGCCGCCGGCACCGGCATGAACCAATCCGCGGGCGCGCCGTCCTGGTACAGAGTTCCCTGGAGCAGCGTCGTGCCGTCGGGCTGCCCTTGGAGCGCGTATTCCAGCCGGTAGGACGGCAGCGCCGTGCCATACACCCACTGGCGGAAGAACCAGTCCAGGTCGCGCAGGCCGAATTGCCGTGCCAAGGGCGAGCGCGCGAAGTGCTCGCTGGCAACAGCGGCGAAGCTTTCCGTGGTCGCCGCGCCGTTTTCGTGCCGGCGCACGAAGTCCGCCATCATGGCGTAGAAGGGCTTGTCGTCGCCGGTCGAGGGATCGCTCATCAGGTAGTGCAGCATCCGCAGAACGAGCGCGCCCTTTTCGTAGATCAGCTCGTTGTAGGCCCCCAGCGTCTTCCGCGTGTTCAAGCGGAGACCCAGGATCAGCGGGCCTATGTCCACGAGACGGCCGCTGCCCGGGCCTTGCTCGGTCCACGGCGGGGAACGGAGATCGCGGCGGAACCTGCGCAGCCGGTCCTGTTCCGCGTCGGCATTCATTCGCATGCCCAGATAGAGGATACCCGAGTAGTCGGCAAAGCCTTCGCTCAGCCACTGATCGCGGTACGTTCGCCAGGTCACCAGATCGCCCCACCACTGGTGGGACATTTCGTGCGCAATGAAGGGAACGTTGAGAACGATGGAAATCCCGCCGCTCTGGGGCGGGAGCAGCAGCATCGTAGGAAGTCCCTGGCCGTAACCCCGCGTGTGCTGCATCACCTGCAGGCTGGGATACGGGTACTTCCCGAAAAGGGTACTGAAGAACTGGATGCAGTTGGAGAGCTCGGTCAGCATGAAGCCCTGCTTGTCCCCCACGCTCTGTGGCGAATAGAGCTCGATCGGCACGCCGGCCCGCTCCGCCCGTCCGCTGTGCCGGGCGAACCGGCCGATGCCGAAGGTGGCCGCAGTCACGGGCACGTCGATCCTCCATTCCGTGGTCTCGCCTTCTTCGCGCACGCGCGTGCCTGTGGCCACCACGCTGAATCCCTTCGGGTACCGGAAAGTCATTTGAAAGCGCGATCGGCTCATGTATCCGTGCCGCGGATACCAACTGAACGACGAACGGGGGTAGGAGATCTCCGAGTTCTGAAAAGACAGGTTGCTTTCCAGCCCGACCCGGCGAGACGGGGCCTCCGGCTCTTCCATGAAGTCGCCTTCCAGGTCGAAGACCAACGAGAGCTTCGCGCCCACGTCAACCGTGGCCGGCAGAAAGACGGTAATGCCCGACTCCCAATCCTCCTGCACCGCTTCCAGGGCGGTGCCGTCGGCCAGCCGGACGGAGTTCATCCGCATCGCCTTTTTCAGCCGCTCGGAGTCGAACTCCTCAAGCGTCTCGTTGAGGACGAAAGGCGCCGCGCGAATCCCCGCCGCCAGCACATCGCAATCGAGACGCGCCTCCACTCCGAGGTGTTTCTTAGGTCGCTTCAGGTCGATGCCCATCGTATATTGCCGGACGGCCACCAGGTCCCGGCCATCCTCCATCGGACCGCCCGCGTACTCCGCGACGCTGCGGGCCGCCAGCCAGACGTCGTTGCGGCCGACTCCGCTTTCGTGCTGGAACACCAGCAGCTTTTCGCCGGCGTTCAAACCGAACGCATCGCTCGGGATGCGGCCCTGCGGATCGAGCAGAAGCGTGAACGGCGCCCGGCTGCCCTTGTCGAAGCGCGCCGCGAACAGGCCGGGCCGCTCACCGTTCAGGATCGAAGTCGCCACCCGCGCCGAGAGGTTCGCACCGGTTTGCCTGAGCAGCAGGTCATCGAGTTCGCCGGCCAGCTTCTGCGCCTCCGGCGGCACCGGGCCCGTCTTCTCGAGGCGGCCCACTTCCTCGAAGGTGTCGTCGGTGAATCGCAGCACCGCGGTCTTGAAGTCCGACTCCACGCGGTCCGCATCGAGCAGCCGCCGCAGGTTCGCGCGCTCGAATTCGACCGGAGGCGGATCGGCACGGAACGAGCCGCGTCCCAGGAACACCGCGCCACGCACCTTGCCGGCCACCGGCGCGGCGAAGTAGAAAGTGCCGTCGAACGTCATCTCCGCGCGGTCGCGCTTCAGCACCAGGTTCTGGACCACGGCGGAGCCGCCGGCCAACTGGAAAGACCGCAGTGCCTGGTAGAGTTCCAGACCTTCTCCGGCGGAAGCACAAGCCGGCGCGAGCAGGAGGATGAAGAAGACCCCGGCGAACCCTCTGGTCGGTCGCATGGGCTACGGGATCAACCGGAACGTGTACATCTTGGCGGGTTCCTCCGCGGTGTGGTTGGCGGCGGCAACTTCCGGCGGAACGATCCCATATTCGCCGGGCTCCATGGCAGGCAGGGTGATCAGATACCAGTGGCTTTCCACCTCTTTGCTTTCGAAGGGCACCGTGTCGCGCGTGGCTTTGAACTCGAAATCCTCCTGCCTGGGGGCCAAGAAATCCCGCGTGTCGGGGCGCGGCTTCAGGTGAACGAAATAGTATTGCGTGACGGCTACGTTCTGCGTAGCGTACAGCAGAAAATGCGGCGGCGACTTTAGGGTCGTCATGCTGGTCGCTCCACCGAGGACGCCGTTTACGTCGCGCTTGACCATTCCGGCGGAAGCGATCGCCCTGAGCTTCCCGGCGCCGACCTTCCAGTTCACGGTTTCGGTCGGCAACAGCACCCACTGGTGATCTTTTGCGTAATAGACGATGCTTTGCACGGGCGGCGGGGTAGCGGCAGGACTGGCGACCTGCGGAGCCGCCACGGTGGGCGCCGCGACCTGCGGAGCCGTCAGGGTGGACGGCGCGGGCTGCGGAGCCGTCAGGGTGGACGGCGCGGGCTGCGGAGCGGTCGCAGGAGTCGTTGGCCCCGCAGGCCCGGCGGGTCCCGCGGGAATTGACGCGGGCCCGATCGCTGGCTTTGGCGGCGGCGTCGGCGCCGGGTTCGCTTTGCTCGCCAGGGCCTTGATGATTTTCTCGGAAATGCCTGCCTGCTTCAGCGCGATAACTTCGTTCACGCCCGTAGAGTATTTTCCAGGCTCCGTATTAATGAGGTGGAGGATCGTGTCGTCGCTCAGCCCGGCAACGTGCAACTTGACGATCGCCTGGTTGTCGAGCTGCTGCTGGCCCGGCAGAGACATCGCCAGAATTCCAGCCAAAACCACTGCACAGAGGACGAAGGCGCGCATGGCTCGAAAAACCTCCAGCCGCCTATTACACTACCGCCGGGACGTAAAATCAAGACCAGCGGGCCTCGGCACGAGTGTCGAGGCGGCGGGCAGGAGTGCCTGCGCCACGAAGACTCACTTCTCGGCCACCTCGCCGACGTTGAAGCCGTCCACCGACACTCGCGGAGTCTCGCCCCGGGTGTCGGCGTCTTCCACCTCGATCCCGATGCTGCGACGCTCGCCCGGCATCAGGCTGACGTAGTTGTCCGAGTAAAGCGCGGGCAGGATGCGGTCGCCGCTCTTGGCGCGCACCACCTTCAGCTTCACCATCAGCGCCGGCTGCGCCGAGACGTTGTCGAGATCGGTGGTCAGTCGCCAGCGGCTGCCCTGGCGCTCGACGCGCGTCGCGGCTTCGATCTTCACTTTGGGAAGCTGGCGGATGGCGCGGTAGTCGCCTTCCTTCAGGCCGCGCCAGTAGAAGTTCTCCGACACGGTCTGGCCGCCGCGCGTGAGCTTCAGGCGGATGAAATGCACCGGAGTCAGGCCCTCGGGGTACTCCATCTTGATACACGATACGTCGCTGTCCTCGGCGCTATCGACCGCCACTTCCTTCTCCCACTTGAGCGCGCCGTCCATGTTCCGGATCTCGGCCCGCGCGGTCAGCCCCTTCGCATTCCCGCCGCTGTAATTCACCACCTCGACGCTGTCGGTCGCGATGTTCCACTGGATGTGCAGCGGCTCGGACGCCTTCTTGGCGCCGAAGTACGCCGCCGTGGGCTCGAAGAAATAGTCGTAGGTCTGCCACACGAACGTCGGCCAGGCGGGATGGCTCATCCAGATGAGCAGGCCCATGCGGTTGCGGCTCTGCGCCTCGAACATGGCGCGATGGCCCTCGTAATTCACGAACTGGGCCAGCGTCAGCCACTCCTCCGCATTCGCCGCGCCGCCGTAGCCGTTGTCGATCATGTCGCGGAACGCGGCGCGCGCGCTGCGCACCGCCCAGGCAGAAATCGTGCAGGCCCCACATGCGCCCCTGCGGCCACATGGCCGCTTCCGGCATGGTCTGCGCGCACGCTATCGAGCGACATAATGTTCGGCATGCCCAGCTCGCTGTGCAGCTTCGGGGTGGCCCGCTTCTCGAAGTAGAACCGCGTGGGCATCACGCCGTAGGGCCCGTGCCCCTGCACGGTGTCGTCGGCCGAGCTGGGGATGTAGTGCAGGTCCGGGTGCAGCTCCGCCAGCGTCTTGCGGATTCCTTCGTCGATCGGTTTGGGCGGATAGCCTTCGTTGCGCCCGCAGTACAGGCCCATCGAAGCGTGGTTGCGCACGCGCAGCACGTAGTCCCGGACGTTCCGCAGGAACAGGTCGTTGTCGTCGGGGTCCGGGCCGTCGGCCGGATTCGCCAGCCAGAAATCCTGCCACACCACGATGCCGTGGCGGTCGCAGGCTTCGTAGAATTCGTCGTCGCCGGTCTGCCCGACCCAATTGCGGATCATGGTGAAATGCATGTCGGCGTGGTAGCCCACCGCCACGTCGTACTCGCGCCCGCGGTAGAGCAGCATCGACTCCGGGAAGCCCCAATTGCCGCCGCGCGCGATGAACCGGCGTCCGTTGATCCAGATCCGCAGCGCGCCGCCTTCCTCGCTGTACGTGAACTGGCGCACGCCGGCCTCGAACCGCTTCGCGTCCGACACCTGTTTGTCCGCGGTCTCGAACTTCAGATCGACCTTGTAGAGGTTGGGCTCGCCGTAGCCGGCCGGCCACCAGAGCTTCGGGTTCGCCAGGTGGAGTATCGTCTTCACGGTCTTCGCCTCAGACGGTCCGAGCGCCACCTGCACCTCGAAAGCCGTGTCGCCGAAACGCCCTCGCAGGACGCCGGCGACCGGCTTCGCCTCGTGGTTGCTCAGCGTCGCTTCCACCTTGACGTCGGCCGCCGGCAGCGCCAGCGTGGTGGAGACGAACGGATTGTCGATGGTCACGGGGCCGCTGGCGGTCAGGTACACGTTCTTCCAGATGCCGTCGTCGCGCCCGCGTATGACGGGGATCCAGTCCCAGCCCACGGTAGCGTGATAGGTGGGGTTGTCCGCTCCCAGCGCGCCGCCATTCTTGTCGGGACTCTCCCAGGTTTTCTCTCTGACGCTTCCCGGCGTCGCGTTTTTCACGACGCGCACGGCCAGCGCGTTCCGCTCGCCGGGCTTCAGGATGCCGGTGACGTCGAAACGTCCGCGCATGAACGCGCCCTCGATCCGCCCGATCTTCTCGCCGTTGAGGTAGACGTCGGCCTTCCAGTTGATGCCGTCGAAGTTCAGCCACGCACGGCTGCCCGCTTTGGCGGCAGGCGCGACGAACTCGTCGCGATACCAGAAATCGGCGTAGAAGAACGAGTCGGAAACCATGTTCTGGTTGTCGCCGTAGTTCGGATCGGGGATCGCCCCGGCGTTGAGGTAACTCACCAGCTCGGTGCCCGGGACGGTGGCCACCATCCAGTCGCGGTCGTCGAAGCCCGGCCGCGAGAGCGCCTCGCCGCCCGCCGCTACCAGCGAATCGCGCTGGAGCCGCCACGCGCCGCCGGCCAGATCCAGGCGTCCGTCGGCTGTCGTTGCCGCGGCCGCGGCCGGCTCGGCTGCCGGGCCGCCGCGCCCCCACACCTCCATCTCGCTCAGGATGTAACCGTCGGGCGAAGCGGGCCGGGTCATCCGGACGCGCACGTACCGCGCCTTGGCCGGCTCGGCCAGCTTCAGATCGTCGACCAGTTCTGTCGTGGCCGGCAGCGTCTGAATCGCGCGCCACGTCGCGGCATCGTCCGATACTTCGATCGCGCCCTCGGCCGCGCGCCGGATCCAGTAGAGTGCCACGCGGTCAAACTCGCAGCGCGCCCCCAGGTCGACGTAGACCCACTCTTCGCCCGAGCCCTCGCTCATCCACGCGCTGGTGAAGTCGTAGGGACCGCCGATTTCGAGCTGCCGGTTCTTGTCGAACAGCGCCACCTCGCCCACGCGCCACATCAGCGCGCCCGGCGCCTCGACCGCGACGCGGTAGAAACGGCTGTGCGACGGCGCGGTGAGTGCGATGGAGGTTTTGAACGGTCTCGACGGCCGGTCCGTTCCCGTCACGCGGCCCAACTCCTTCCACGCTACGCCATCGTCCGAACCCGAGACCACGCATTTCCAGCCCGGCTGAGCGGAGCCCGCCTGCACGAAGGCCTGCACATCCACGCGATCCACTTCGGGCGCGCCGTCTCCGCCACCCAACTGAATCTGGACCCAACCTCCCGCGCCCTTCAGTTCCACCACGGTCAGCGGATTGCGGTCCAGCGGACGCTCGCGCTCCTTCTTGTCGAGCACGCCCTGCTGGCTGGTCGCCGTGGCCACCCAGCGCGGCATGCGCGTGTCCTTGATGCCGTCGGTGACCAACTGGGCCGTCAGATTGTAGTCGTAGCTGCTGGAGTGGTACGCCGGCCGGTGCAGCGCCAGGTTGCGATAGGTCGCGGCATCGACTCGCATGGCGGGCCCGAAGTAGTCCTTCGGATTCCCCGGATACACTCCCACGCCTCGCGTGTATTGCTGTGCGGCGAGGCTCGCCACGGTCGTCAGGATCAGGGACACGATTCGTTTCACCAGTCCAGCATGCCACGCGCCGGAGCGCTGCGGGGCTCGCTGTCCGCTCCCTGACGGTCGCGGTTCGGTGCTGCGCGCGTCAGCCGTTGCGCAGCGCCTCGAGCACCTGGCGCGGCACCGCAACGTTGCCGTAGCCCGTGCCGAGGGCCAGGCCCGGCTTGTTGTCGCCGTGAAAGTCGGTGCCGCCGGTCACGGCCAGGCGGAAGCGGCGCGCCAGCGAGAGGAAGAACGCGGTGTCCGTCTGCAGGTGGTCGCTGTGGTAAGCCTCGATGCCGCCCAATCCCATGGCGCACATCTCGGCGAGATCCTTTTCGAAAGCTGCGGGATTGCGGCGGCTCAGCCGGATGGGGTGCGCGAGCGACGCCAGAGCTCCGGCTTCGCGGAGCTTGCGGATCCCCTCTGCCAGCTCGGGCTCGTCGCGCTCGACGTACCCTTTCGCCGATTCGTCCAGGTACAGGTCGAACGCTTCCTGGATGCTTGAGACGTAGCCCTTGTCGACCATTATTCGCGCGAAGTGCGGCCGTCCGGCCTGGGAGCGCCCCAGGCGTTCCACTTCCTCGATGGTGACGTCGACGCCTAGGGATTGCAGGCGACCCGCCAAACGCCGGTTGCGGTCGCGCCGCGCCAGGCGGATCCTCTCCAGCCAGTCGCGGAACTCCGCGGGGGGCGGTCCGTCGAGGAAGTAGCCCAGCAGGTGGATGGAACGGCCGCGCGCGCCGGTCGCGCGGTGACGCTTGGTGCTCAGCTCGATGCCGCACACCAGGTCGAGGCCCGCCTCGCGCGCCAGCGGAACCGCCGCGTCGTAGCCGGCGAAGGTGTCGTGGTCGGTGATGCCCAGCGCCTCGAGACCCAGCGCCACCGCGGCGCCGACGAGTTGGGCCGGGGACGCGGTTCCGTCGGACTCGTCGGTGTGCGTGTGCAGATCGATCAACGGGGCCCCGCAGATTTCAGTGTAGAGAAAACGCTCGTCGCTCGTCGCCCGTCGCTCGTCGATCCGCTGCGGCATGCGTGGGCTTCGCACCGTGACGACTCCTGGCGGCGAAGCACACGGAGCCCTCGTCGTTGCGACGAGCAACGTGCGCTTCGGCTCTTCCTGCTTCGCACCGTGCGACCCCTGGCGGCGAAGCACGCGGAGTCCTCGTCGTTGCGACGAGCAACGTGCGCTTCGGCTACCCGCTCGCACCGTGCCGACCCTTGGCGGCGAAGCACACGGAGCCCTCGTCGTTGCGACGAGCAACGTGCGCTTCGGCTCTTCCTGCTTCGCACCGTGCCGACCCTTGGCGGCGAAGCACGCGGAGTCCTCGTCGTTGCGACGAGCAACGTGCGACGGCACCGTGCCGACCCTTGGCGGCGAAGCACACGGAGCCCTCGTCGTTGCGACGGGCGACAAGCGACGGGCGACGAGCGTATTGATATACTTGTGTTCGCAGCTCGCCATGGCCAATCCCAAGTACGCCGCCTCGGACAAACCAGCGCCTGTCGCCGAACTCGTCGCGACCCTCGGCGATGGCATCAAAGTGAAGCGCCGCTTCGCCCGGATGCGCGCCTGCAACGAGAAAGACGAGAAGGGCAAGCTCTGCGCCGGCCACCTCAAGCGTTGGTACTTCTTCGGCGAGGAGGTCGGGAAGCAGTTGGGCGCCGATGCCGAGATCTACCGCTGTGAGCGCTGCAAGACTCTCTACCTGCCTGCTGCGGACGAGGAACCGCGCACCGGAACTCTGTCCTGGTAGAAAGAAAAAACCGCATCGGAGATCCCGATGCGGTTCGCCTTCCATTTTGGCTGGGCCGCGACGCCGGACCGTCTGGAACTGGCCCGAACGCATCGCCTCAGGCGATAAACGAACCCACTAAGTATTAGGCCCGCCCTGCTAAAAAGACCCTCTGTTGCAACCTGCAGTCGGAAGGAGAGGGGCTAGTCATTATGAACACCGGCTCCCGCAAGCACGTTGTCTCAACTCCAACGCCCGCTCACAGCTTCTTGCCTGTTGCAGCAGAGGGCAGGTTTCAAAGAGCAGCTACCACCAATTCGTCATCATTTATAGCATAAGAGTGGGCGCTACGGGAATGGGTTCGGCGTGTGAAAATGATTTGCAGGTCCCGGAGTACCATAACCTCGTCGCCGGCGATACTGCGGCACGCCGGGCCCGGGCCAAACGGAATGCGAAGCAAAACCTTGAGCCTGTGTCTGGCAGTGATCGGCGCCTGCACCGCAGCGGACGCGCAGTCTCCCGACTTCCTGGCGCCCGGCCAGCATCCCTCTCTGTTGCTTGCGCCGGCCCGTTTGCGGCTGCTCAAACGCGAGCGCGAGCGCCAGTCACCGCGCTGGCAACAGTTTGCATCGCTGATCGCGGGCAAGGCGGCGATGCCTGAGCGGGCCTTCGCGGATGCACTTTATTTTCAGGTATCTGGAGACCAAGAGGCGGCGCGGCGAGCTATCGCCTGGGCGGTCGGCCAGGGAGCCGACCTGCGCCAGCTCTCGTTAGTATTCGACTGGTGCCAGAGCGTTCTCACCGAACAGCAATCCGCCGCGCTCGCGGCCAAGCTCGAACAGGCCCTCGCGCGCCCCGCCGCCGACGGGGTCGAGGAGGCGCGCTCCCGCGCGTTCGCGGCCATTGCGCTGGCGGGCACCGCGCCCGAGGTCTCGGAGCGCGAGATGCGCAGGATCGTCGAAATCTGGTGGCAGGGGAGAGTAGTACCCTCGCTCGCCGCCGGGAACGACTTTTTGCCGCGAACCGGCCGCTACGCGCTGTTCGAGCTGCTGCACGCCGTCCGCGACAACCTGGGCGTCGATCTTCGCGAGTCCGCGCGCCAGTACTTCAGCGAGATGCCCGCGGTGGAGCTGCTGAGCTACTATCCCGCTCCGTACCGGGCGCCGGAGAACCAGTACCGCGTCCCCGCCAGCGCCAGCGGCGAGTTCGATCTGCACGCAGCCGAGTGTGCGCGCGCGGCGGATTTCGCCATGACCGCGTATGACACCACCTCCATCGGCTACCAGTATTTGCAGGGCTGGCTGCTGCACGACCTCTTCACGATGCACGGCCCCTTCGGAGCTCCCTACGAGTTCCTGTGGGCGAATCCCTACCAGCCGGGCCTGAGCTACTACCACGCCCCGCTAGCGGTTCACGACAGCGTTCTCGGGCAGCTTCTCATCCGCTCGAGTTGGGACGATGACGCGCGTTGGGCCGGCTTCATCGGCGGCAAGTTCCAGTTGTTCGCGAACGGCCGGCCGCAGGCGATCGATCTCGCATCCGCCAAGCTGCTCGACTTCGATCAGGCGGTGGTTGCGGTCGCCGGGAGCGCGGCGTCAGTCTCAATCCAGGAGCCGGTGCGCCGCGTCTTTCTGGTTGGTCTGAAGCCGCAATCCCGTTACAACATGGGCGCGGGCATAGGAGAGCAGCGCAGCGACCGGAGCGGCATCGTCGATCTGGGGCCTTTCGACAAGGGCTTCAGCGGAACGATCCGGCTTCGGCTTCAGCGGTAGAAGTCCCGGATGCGGACGTCGACCCCCGATCCGGCCAGCGCTCTTTCGAACACGGCGGGATCCGAGCCGCGGTAATGATAGGGAATCGCCACCCGCGGCTTGAATGCCCGAACTGCGGCGGCTGCTTCCTCCGGAGGCATCGTGTAGGGCAAGTTCATGCACACGAAGGCTACGTCGATGTTCTTCAGCGCCCGCATCTCGGGAACACCCTCGGTGTCGCCCGAAAAGTAGAAGCGCTTGCCCCCGTAGGTGAGCACGTAGCCGTTGCCGCGGCCCTTGGGATGGAACAACTGGCCGGCCGCCGGACCCCGCACCAGGTTGTAGGCGGGCACGGCCTCGATCTTCCAGGCGCCGAAATCGCGCGAGTCGCCGTTAGCGAGCACGGTGACGCCGGCGATGGAGGCGGCCACGGCGGCCGGCGCCATCACCACCGTCTTCGAGTTGCGCACCGAGGCTAGCGCCTTCGCGTCCATGTGATCGAAGTGATCGTGCGTGATGAGCACCAGGTCGGCCATGGGCAGACCCGTATAGTCGCCCTCATGGAAAGGGTCCACGTGAATGACCGTGCCGCCGGCTTGAATCATCAGGCTGGCATGGTGTATGGGGGTGATCTTGACGACGCCGGCGGAGGTCTCAAAATCGTCGGCGGCGCGCGACGGCTGCGCCCATGCGGACGCCGTGCAAAACAGGAGCAGAAACGGAGCGGCCTTCATACCCAGGATTTTAGCGCGTTGGACATGCCCGCTCGCTCACGCTCGCGGTCCGGTGCTGTCCCGGCGCTCGGGCTGACAGCTCAGCGGCGTCTCCGAACCGCGACCGTCAGGGAGCGGTCCACTCGCTCACGCTCGTGGTTCGGTGCTGGTGGGGAGCCTAAACGCCGACCGCGGCCTCGGCCTGGAAGCTGTATCCGAACCCGCGCACGGAACGGATGAGGCGCGGCTCGGCGGGATCGTCCTCGATCTTCTGGCGCAGGCGCAGAATGTAGACGTCCACCGCGCGCTCGTTGACGGCGCGGTCGTAGCCCCACACCGCGTCCAGCAGTTGGCCGCGCGCGAAAACGACGCCGGGGCGGGCCATGAGGACCTCGAGCAGCCTGAACTCCGTGGCCGTCAGGTCGAGATCGCCGCCGTTCCGCCGCGCCTTGCAGGCCACCGGATCGAGTTCGATCCCACCCGCCTTGAGAGCCACCGGCAGTTCGTTACGCGGCCTCAGCTGAACCCGGATGCGCGCCAGCACCTCGCCCATGAAGAAGGGCTTCACGATGTAGTCGTTCGCGCCCACCTCGAGGCCCACGACCCGGTCGGCTTCCGATGCCTTGGCGGTGAGGAAGACGATCGGCGTGGCAGCCAGTAGCCGGTGCTGCCGGAGGAGCTTGCAGATCTGAAGCCCGTCGCAGTCGGGCAGCATGATGTCGAGCAGGATGAGGTCGGGCCGTTCGCGCAGGCACCATTCCACGGCGCCGTCGCCCTTGCTGGCCGTAACCACGCGGAAGGGCTCCCGTTCCAGGTTGTATTTCAGCAGCGTGAGGAGGTCGGTGTCATCCTCAATCACCGCTACTTTCTTCATAGCAACGCCTCTCGGATCGGTCTGATTCAACCCAAGGTTATCCGAGGTCTGTTGCAGTAGCGTTACAGCAGGATTAAGAGGCCGTTGAAACCTGCAAGGGGGCAAAAACCGCTAAAGGAAAACCGTCTCTTAGCCGATACGTAATCTCAGGGCAATACTAGCCGCATAGGCTGGAGATGCACCGCGGAACCGAGAAGAATATGGGAGGTCATTTGCGAGCTAACATTCTGATAGTCGGTCTCGACGAGCCCCTGGCTAGCGAGCTCGGCCGGTCTCTCAGGGACCTGCGGCATAGCGTTCTGTCGGAAGCGTTTACCTGCGCGGCCGACTGTCTGGCAACCATCGGACGTGCCGGGGCGGACCTGGTCTTCTGCGGAACCGACCGGCAGCAGTACCAAACCATCCTTCAAGACCTGCGCCACCAAGGGCACACCGTCCCGGTCGTGGTGGTGAGCCGCCTGCCCGAAACCGGCGATTGGCTCGATGCGATGGATGCCGGGGCGTGCGATTATTGCGCCGCGCCCTTCGAGCCTCATCTGGTGCAGCGAATCGTCGAGAATGCGCTAGAATATCCTTGCTCCGTGCCCGTAGCGGGCTGACGGGGCGGGGAGTCCCGATGGCTGTCTTGTCCCTGGGTTGCCTGGTTCTGGCCTTCGTGGTTCTACGCGCCAAGAGGCCGGCAGACGCCCCTAACTCCAGCCGCCTCTATCGCCTGGACAATCGCGTGGTGGCTGCGGTCCTCGCCGTTCTCGCGCTCACCTTTACGTTTCTGGCGTGGCAGACCGGCCGGCCCCTCTTCTAGGCCTCAACCGCCTGCCCCGTTTGCGTGCGCGCGTTTCTGTGCCGGCTCCGACCGGGCCATCACCACACCAACGTTCTCTTTCGCGCTCCTGCCCTGCGGTTTTCGTGGATAATGAGTGCTGCGGATCCACAGGCCCAGAATCGGGAGGTCGACTGCTGATGCGAAGCACGTGGGAAAAAATGATCTCCGCCAACATGGAAGCCCTCGAGGTTCCAGGTAGGGCGACCCCAATATACAAGCCCAAGCGCGGCGGCTACGTCTGGGTCGTGCTCGGGAACGGCGACGCGCCGACGCCGCCTCCCACCATGGACCGCCAGGACGTGGCCACCCGTGGCGGACACGAACTGGATCTTGACGCCTCCGACCCCGACTTCCTTCTGCTCCACAAGAGCCTCGGCATGACCGACTACACCCACTGCATTCCGTGGGACGCCATCGCCGACATCATCTTTATCGTCAAGGACGCCGGGTAGCCCCTCTGTCAACGCCAAGCCGCTGATTCGCTTGTGGCGCGCGCTTCAGCGTGCAACCGAGGGCTTCAGCCCACGGTTCGCCGGAGCGCTGAAACATGGCCGAGCATTGATGGCCACGGATGAACACGGATCGACACAGATGGGAAAGAAATGATTTATCGGCGCACTCGGCGTTCATCGGCGGCCCACATTGTCTTCCTGGACTCTTTCAGTACCCTGTCCGCTCGGTTTGTCTCATTGTCCAGATAACTGAGTGACGCTGCGAGGGCCGCGGCCATTCTCGTGGTCCGCGTCTTAGCGCCCCCGGTCCGGGAATTCTGCCCTTCGTCGGATTCCGCCCGCCTCCCCGCCCCGCCTGCCTTACTCTCGCATTGAAGGGAGTCTCAGATGGTTGCACTTGAGAATGTGAGCCGGCGGTTTCCGATGGACCACCAGTTCGTCAGCGCGCTCGACAACATCTCGCTCAGCCTGGATGCCGGCGAATTCGTGGCCGCCGCCGGACCCAGCGGCAGCGGCAAATCGACGCTGCTCAACCTGATCGGTTGCATCGACCAGCCTACCAGCGGTTCCATCCGCATCGACGAGGTCGAAACCCGCCGGCTCAGCCCCGCCCAGCTTTCCGAATTGCGGCGCCGCAAGATCGGCTTCGTGTTCCAGACCTTCAACCTCATCCCGGTCTTCACGGCGTTCGAGAACGTGGAGTACCCGCTGCTGCTTCAGCGCGTGGCGGCGCCGGAGCGGCGTGCGCGCACACGGGAGGCCCTCGAAAGCGTCGGCCTGGGCCCTCGCGCCGGCCACCGTCCCGATCTGCTCTCCGGCGGCGAACGGCAACGGGTGGCCGTGGCCCGCGCCATCGTCCACCGCCCCGCGCTGGTGCTCGCCGACGAGCCCACCGCCAATCTCGACACCGCCAACGCCACGCAATTGATCGACCTGATGCGCGCGCTCAACCGCCAGTTGGGCGTCACCTTTCTATTCGCCACTCACGACCAGCGGCTTCTGGATCACGCGGACCGCGTCATACGCCTCTGCGATGGCCGCATCGTCACCGACAGCACTAAGGAGACCGGCAATGAAAACCTTTCTTTCGCTCGCCTTTAGGAACATCTTCCGCAGCCGGCGCCGTACGCTGATGATGCTGCTGGTGGTGGCCGGCGGCGTCTCGGCGCTGCTGCTCGCCGGCGGCTACTTCTCGTACATCTTCTGGGGCTTCCGCGAGACCACCATCCGCAACGGCGTGGGCCACCTGCAGATTTTCAACGCCCGCTATTTCGACCACGACGAGACACGCGTGCTCGAAAACGGGCTGGTCGGCTTCGAGAGCGTCCGCAAGATCGCGCAGACCACGCCACACGTCACCGGCGTCGCGCCGCGCATCGAGTTCTACGGCATGGTCTCGAACGGGCAGAAATCCGGCACCTACATGGGGACGGCGGTTCTGCCGGCCGCGGAACGTAAGATGCACTTCGTTCCCGACGTCGTCAAGGGCCGCTGGTTCAACCTGGAGGGCGGCGAGAGCGACGTGATCATCGGCGCCGGCCTGGCGCGGTCCATGAACGTCAAGCCCGGCGATGGGCTGACCCTGCTGGCCGTCACCGCCGACGGCGCGCTCAACGGAATCGACGTGGACGTGGTGGGAGTCATCACCACGCACTTCAAAGAGCTCGACGACCGGTTGCTGCAGATGACTTTGCCCGCAGCCCAGCGCCTGCTTCAGACCGACCGCGTCACCAAGCTGGTCGTGGGCCTCGACAAGACCGACAACACCAAGGCGGTGCGCGCCGTGCTTACTGCGCGCCTGGCGGGCTCCCAGCCCAAAGTGATTCTCAGGGACTGGCAGGAGCTCTCGCCCATGTATAAGCAGATCGTTCTGATGTTCGGCGGGATTCTGGCCTTCATGGGCGTGATCATCTTCTTCATGGTGGTGATGTCCAGCTCGAACACGATGATGATGGCGATGTTCGAGCGCACGCGCGAAGTGGGCACCATGCTCGCGATGGGCACGCCGCGCGCCTGGGTGGTTACGCTGTTCGTGCTCGAAGGAGCCCTGACCGGAGTTCTGGGAGCCGCGGCCGGCCTGCTGGCGGGCAATGGGATCGCCGCGATCCTGAACCACTCGCATATCCAACTGCCCCCGCCGCCGGGCAACAGCACGGGCTTTCCGCTGCGCATCTTCCACGTTCCGGAATACATGGTCCTGGCCACTGTCCTGGTGGTGCTGACCCTGGCGGCCGCGTCGATTCCGCCGGCCTGGCGCGCATCGCGGCTCAAAGTGGTCGAGGCGCTGTCGCACGTTTAGGGTGGCCGGTAGCACCGAACCGCGACCGTAAGGGAGCGGTCCACTCGCTCACGCTCGTGGTTCGGTGCATAAGGAGAAAAACATGTTACGCACAACATTCCCGATCATGCTGATAGCGGCGGCCGCGTTCGCCGCGGCGCCCGATCCCGACGCGCTACTCAAGCAGTTCGACTCGCTGCGGAACGGCTGGAACTCCTATGTGGTCCGCGTCAGCATCCGCAACTACGAGGAGGGCAAGCAGGACGAGGAGCACCTCTTCGAGGTCTACCAGAAGGGCACAGAGAAGAGCTATGTCGAGTTCCTCAGCCCGCGGGAGAAGGGACAGCACCTGCTCATGCTGGGCGACGACATGTGGATCTACCTGCCCGACACCAGCCGGCCGATTCGCATCACGCCGCTCGAGCGGCTGACCGGCAACGCCTCGAACGGAGACGTGGCCCGCACGCACTACGCCACGGATTACACGGCGGTGTTTTTGCGCACCGAGATGGTGAACGGCGTCAATTGCCACCTGCTGGAATTGACGGCCCGGCGCAAGGGGTCCACCTATCGCCGCATCCTGCTCTGGCTGCGCGCCTCGGACGGGCGGCCGGTGAAGGCCGACTTCTTCGCCGTATCGGGCAAACAGCTCAAGTCGGCCACCTATGACCGCTACCAGGAAGTCAACGGCCAGCTCATGCTGCGCCGGATGACGATTTACGACCATGTCCGCAAAGGCTCGCACTCGGTAATGGAGTACCTGCAGTTCACGCAGCGCAGCCTTCCGGATCGCATGTTCCATCAAGGGCGTTCGGAGAGGTTCTGAGATGGGTCCGCTCCCTCACGGTCGCGGTTCGGAAGGTCCGCCGGCTGAAGCCGGCAGCGGCGCGCTGAAGCGTGCGCCACGATGGGCCAGCCTGGCCCTCCTGCTGGCCGCGCCCGCACTGGCCCAGGACGCAGCGCCCGTCGACGCCGCGCCCGCCGGGCTGTCGGCCGACCAGACGCGGCTGGCCGTGTCGCTCTACGAGGAGGGCTCCTTCGCCGGCGGGCTCCTGACTCCAGGCCCCTGGGCGGCCAATCTCCTGCTGGCGCAGCCTTCGTTTTCGTGGCGCCACGCCCAGCGCTGGCGCCTGTCGGCGAGCCTGGCCGCCATCGGGAGCACGACCGGCGACACGCACGGCCAGTTGCGGGTCCGTGAAGCCTGGGGCGGTCTCACCGCCGGCGATTTCGATTTCAGCCTGGGGAAGAAGATTCTGCGCTGGGGCACCGGCTACGCCTTCACCCCCACCGGCGTGCTCGATCCGCCGCGCAACCCCATCGACCCGACCGATCGCCTCAGTCTGAACGAAGGCCGCGAAATGGTGGCCGTCGACTGGGTCAGCGGCCGTCACGCGCTGACCGCCGTGTGGGCCAGCGCCGGCGTCTTTGGCACCCCTCGCGCCGGCATAACCGATACCACCGCCCTGCGCTACAACACGCTGATCGCGGGATTCGATTCGGCGCTCATCTTCGCCCACGATTCCGGCCGGCCCGATTTCTACGGCGCCAACTTCACCCGCGTGGTGGGCGAGGCGCTGGAGGTTCACGGCGAATTCGCCCGCCGCGACTCGAATGCCGTGCTGCTGGGCGGCAAGTACATGCTGCGCTCGGGCGTCAACACGATCTTCGAGTGGTACTCGCCGCCCGCTCCACGGCTCGGGCCGCTACGTGTTTCTCAGCGTGGGCAAGTCCCGCCTGCGCGAGCTGCCGGGCTGGAAGCAATGGGATGTCTCGCTGGCCCTGGTCGCCAACACCACCGATCGCAGCCGCATCCTGATTCTCGATGTCACACGCCGCGTGGCGGACCACTTCTCGCTCATCGCGCGCACCCAGGCTCCGGGCGGAAAGAGGTGGCGTTCCGAGTATGGTATGATCCCGTACTCCGCCCTGGTCTCGATCGGGTTCCGGTACCAGATATGAACGTCAGCCGCAAGCCCGGGACTTACCGCCGGCACCTGCTGCGCCTCCCGTTCATCAATCTCGGCGCCGCCGTCATCGCGACGCTGGCGCTGGTGGGGGTCGAGTACCCGGTCAGTGTCGGGTTTGTCGTCAACACCTTTCTTGTCTCGCTGGTCTACTCCTTCACGATCGGCGGCATGGCGGGCCTGCTGCTGCCACTCATCGCCGAGAAGGCGCACCTTTGCGGCTCGGGCAAGAAGATCGCGGTCGTCGTTGTCAGTATCATCGTCCTCACGGTGGCAGGCTGCGCGCTGGCCACGGTGATTCTGGTTCAGGTGGGACTGCGGCCCGCCGCCGACGCCTGGTCGAACTTCTGGGGAATCGTCCGCTTCTGCATCGTCATCTCGCTGCTGGTGGGCCTGGGCGTATACTTCTTCGAATCCATGCGCTACCGGCTGGCCGAAGCCTCGCTCGAGCTGCGCACGCGGCAACTCGGTCAGGAGCGCGCCCAAAAGCTGGCCACCGAGGCGCGGCTGTCGTCGCTCGAGTCGCGCATTCACCCGCATTTCCTGTTCAACACGCTGAACTCCATCTCGGCCCTGATCCACGACGAGCCGCAGCGGGCGGAGCAGATCGTGGGCCGGCTGGCGGCGCTGCTGCGGTTCTCGCTCGATGCCAACCAATGCAGCCTGGTTCCGCTCGAGCAGGAATTCAAGATCGTGCGCGACTACCTGGAAATCGAAAAAGCGCGCTTCGGCGACCGCCTCCGCTACTCGATCGACGTGGCCCCGGAGGCGCGGCAGTCGAGTCTGCCGCCGCTGGCGGTGGAGTCGCTAGTGGAGAACAGCGTGAAGCACGCGATCGCGCCGCGCCGGGAGGGCGGTGAAGTTCGTGTGAGCGCGCGCGCCGTAAACGGCGGAATCGAGATCGAAGTGGCCGATAGCGGCCCCGGATTTTCCCTCGAAGCAATCCCGCGCGGGCACGGGATCGACAATCTTCTGGCCCGCCTGGAAGTGCTCTACAACGGCCAGGCCAGGCTCGATGTGGGGACGGAGAATGGCCGGGCGTCGGTCCGCCTGATCCTGCCGGGGCGAGTATGAAGCTGCGCGCCTATCTCGCCGACGACGAATCGCTGGCACTGAAACGCCTGACGCGGCTCCTGCTCGAGACCGGCCGTTTTGAGATCGCCGGAAGCGCCACCGACCCCGAGACCGCGGTCGAATTCCTTTCGCGAGAGCGCGTGGACGTCCTGTTCCTCGATATCGAGATGCCGGGCATGAACGGCTTCGAACTGCTGGCGCGCCTGGCCCACCAGCCCGCCGTCATCTTCACCACGGCCTTCGACCAGTATGCGCTGCGGGCGTTCGAGGTCAACGCCATCGACTACCTGCTCAAGCCCATCGAGCCGGAGCAGCTCGATCGCGCCATCCGCAAGCTGGAGCGGCTCGGGGGCGCGTTGCCCGAGTGGATGCGCCAGCCCGATTTCCGCGCCGTGCTGGACCAGATCGCCTCCACGCTCAAGCCCGCCGAGCCGCCCATGGACCGCATCGCTTCGCGCGTGGGCGAGCGCGTGCAGTTCATCGATCTGGCGCGCATCACGCACTTCTTCGCGCAGGACAAGCTGACCTTCGCCGCCTGCGGCCCCAAGAACTACTGCGTCGATTTCACCATCGCCCAGCTCGAGCAGAAACTGGCGCGGCGGAATTTCCTGCGCATCCACCGCTCGACGCTGGTGAACCTGGACTGGGTCCTCGAAGTGAACTCCTGGTTCGCCGGAGGCGTCCTGCTGCGGTTGAAGGACGAGAAGCACACCGAGCTGCCGGTGGCGCGCGACCGCGTGCGCGCGCTCAAACAGCGCCTGGGATTTTAGAGGGGGTCCGCTCGCTCACGCTCGCGGTTCCGTGCTCACGCGGGATGCTACCGCCAGCACCGAACCGCGACCGTCAGGGAGCGGACTACCGCGAGACGCTTCTCTCAATTGCTTCGGCGATCTTCTGGCCGTGGAAGCGGCCGTTCTCGATGAAGATCTCGTTGGTGTGCATGCCGGCCACGACCACGCCCGCCAGGTAGATCCCTTTGCGGTGGCTCTCCAGCGTCTCCGGATCCGTATAGGGCCGCCGCGTTTCCGGATCGAACACGATGCCGTGCGCCGCCAGAAAATCCGTATCGGGATGGTAGCCGATCATCGCGAAGACGAAATCGTTCTTGAGCCGCACCTCGCCTTCGGGCGTCTCGACGGTGATGGAATCCGGCCCGATCTCGCACAGCCGCGAACGAAAGTACGACTTGATCTCGCCGCTCTTGATCCGGTTCTCGATGTTCGGCTTGATCCAGTACTTCACGTGGTCCGAAATGCCCGAGCCCCGGTGGATCAACGTGACCCGCGCCCCGGTCCAGTGCAGTTCCAGGGCCGCGATGGCGGCCGAGTTCTTGGCGCCGATCACCGCCACGTCCATGTTGTAATACGGGTGCGCCTCCTGGTAGTAGTAGATGACTTTCGGCAGCGCGTCCCCCGGCACGTCGAGGCGATTCGGCAGATCGTAGTAGCCGCTGGCCAGGATCGCCTTCCTCGCGCCGTACTCGCGCGGGCAGCCCAGCCGGTCCGTCGTGCGGACAACGAAGGCTCCGTCTTCGCCCTCGATACGCTCCACCCGCTCGTACTGGTGGATATCCAGCTCGAAGTGTTCGGCCACGCGGCGGTAGTATTTCAGCGCCTCGGTCCGGGTCGGCTTTTCGCCCAGCGACGTCATCGGAATGCCGCCGATCTCGAGCAGCTCCGGCGTCGTGAAGAACGTCATGTGGGTAGGGTAGTGGTAGATCGAGTTCAGCAGGCAGCCCTTGTCGAAGATCGCGGCGTCAAGGCCGCGCCGCTTCAGCTCGATCGCGCAGGCCAGTCCCGTCGGCCCCGCCCCCACCACAACCGCATCGTATCGTTCCACTGGGCGCCTCTCTCATCCAGTTTAGCGATCCGGACAGGGGCGAGCCGCGGTCCCACACGTGGCGCACGCTTTAGCGTGCCGGAGCGTGCTTTAGCGCGCTCCGCCCCACCTTGGGCTGAAGCCCACGGCGGCACGCTCTCCAGAAACCCAGGTCGCCGGAGTATGTTGGTGGGGAGGTCCTCCAGGCGGGTCTGGAGAGGGACTTGCGAAAGTCCGCGACACTGCACCGAACCAGTAGCGTGAGCGAGTGGACCCCCTCAAGCAGATGTCGATCGGCGGCCCGTTCCGCTCCCTGACGGTCGCGGTTCGGTGCTACCAGCCGGTCGAGTGACTAATTTCGCAAGTCCCTCTGGAGACCCGCTGCAGGTGTGGACACCTGCCCCACAGGTTTCCGGCTCTGGTGACGGGCCGCAGGGGCCCGCATATGCTGAAGCGTGCGCCACAAAGGCGGCATGTTTCGAGAGACTACGTCTCGGAGACCTGCGGTTCGGGAGCGGAAATGCGCGGCGGGCGCGGATTGGCGAGGCGCCCCACCTTCTGGCGGTCCTCGGAGCCCTCGACCAGGCCTTGCGCCAACTGCCAGACCGCGTCGGCTTCTCCGTAACGGCCCAGGCCGCGGCAGATCTCCGCCAGCAGATTGAGGCAGCCGATCACGTCGGGATGGTCGACCGGCAGCACGCGCGAGAAGAGCGTCAGGGCGTAACGTACGATCTGCTCGGCCCGGGCGTGCTTCCGCTGCCGCGCGTACAGGTGGGCCAACCGCACCAGCGGCTTCGCCATGGCCGGATCGCCCCAGCCCAGCACCCGCTCCCGAACCGTGATCACGCGGACCAGGTACGGCTCCGCATCGTTGTAGCGGGCCTGCTTGAAGTAAACGTCCGCCAGCTTGCCGAGAGTCACGGCGACGTCCCAGTGATCGGCGCCCAGCGTTTCCTCTTTGATCGCCAGGGCGCGCCGAAGCGCGAAAAAGGCGGTGGACATGTCGCTCTCGGCCATGCCCGCGTCCCCAATCTGGTCCAGCACCCAGGCCACCTGCAACGACTCCGGCCCGTGCGCGTCCTCGGCCGCCTTGAGCGCGTGCTCCAACAGGGCGCGGGCTTGCGCCCTCCTTCCGCTGAGACGGTAGACCGCGGCGAGATTGTACAGGTAGGTGGGGAGTTCGGGGCACGAGAGCTTGGCACTGCGCTCGGCAATGCCGACCGCGCGCTTCAAGAGGCGCTCGGCTTCCGCGTACCGCCCCTGCCGTCCGCGAACGACACCCAGCTTGTTGAGTGTCTGCGCCAGCCGGGGATCGTCCTCCGGGAGTTCGTGTGCGACCTCGGCCGCCCGCTCCAGCATCTCTCCAGCGCGGTCCACGTTTCCGAGCTGATAGACGGCCTCCGCCAGATCCAGATACGATTGAAGCGATGCCTCGGTGACTTCTCCGCGCACCAGCCTCGGTGTCGTGCCGACCGCTTTGTCCAGAAGCAACAGACTCACACGCGCCTCACTTGGTTGTACGGCGTCCAGAATGCCCGCGTTTCATTCGCGGTACTCCACCCCTCCGCAGGGGGTAATACCCTCTTTCCGGGGGATGACCAAAGTTCAGTAACAGTCTAACTCGGGAGTTTCGGGGCCTGCAAGCTTTATTTTTCAAAAAGATCGAGCGCGGGGAACAGACTAGGCGTCATGGTACCCACTTGCCCCTACCTGCGGCCGAGCGCCCACAGCAGTATCGAAAGTACTAGACTTAGTACTATGCAGGTCGCCAGCGGGAAGTAAAAGACGAAGTGCCGTCCTCGGATGACGAAGTCCCCGGGGAGCCAGCCTATGCGCAGCCGTCCCCCAAAGGTGAGCAACAGCGCAGCCACCACCAGGATCACCCGAATCGCGACTATTGGCCGGCCAAACGCCATCACATTCAATCATATCCCCCACCACTCACCCACCAACACTGTGCGGGCCCGAAACGCTCAGCCCCCCGGCCAGACAATCGCATCTCATTGAACGATAAGCGATTTTTTTGTTCGCTTGCGTGTCACCAGCGTAGCGGCCCGCCCTGAGCTATTGTGGAGAAAGTAGTCCCACTTCACATCCAGAGGAGCGTCATGGAGGGAACAGTCTACGAACCCGGGCCGGAGTTCGTCCGCCGCGCCCACGTCTCAGGAATGGATGCTTACCGGGACCTGTACGAGCGCGCGAAGGGCAAGCCCGAGGAGTTTTGGGGCGATCTGGCTGAGAAAGAGCTGTTCTGGTTCGAGAAGTGGACGAACACCTTCGAATGGGCCCCTCCGTTCGTCAAGTGGTTCGCCGGCGGCAAGACCAACGCCGCCTACAATTGCCTGGACCGCCACCTGGCGACGCCGCGCGCCAACAAAGTGGCCATCCTCTGGGAAGGGGAGCCGGGCGATCAGCGCATGATCTCCTACCGCGAGCTGCACCGGCTGGTGTGCCGGTTCGCCAACGTGCTCAAGAGCCGCGGGCTCAAAGCGGGCGACCGGGTCATCATCTACATGCCCATGATCCCCGAGCTGCCGGTGGCCATGCTGGCCTGCGCGCGGCTGGGGGTGATTCACAGCGCCGTATTCGGCGGCTTCTCGGCCGAGGCGCTGAAAACGCGCATCCAGGACCTGGAAGCGGCTGCGGTCATCACCGCCGACGGCGGCTGGCGGCGAGGGCGCGAGATCAAGCTGAAGCCCGCGGTGGACGAGGCGCTGGCGGACTGCCCTACCGTCCGCGACGTGATCGTTTACCGGCGCACGGGCTCGGAAATCGCCATGCAGCCCGGCCGCGATTCGTGGTGGCACGAGCTCGATGCCGGAGTTGACGAGAACTGCCCGGCCGCCGAGCTCGACGCCGAGCACCCGCTCTACGTGCTCTACACCTCGGGCACCACCGGCAAGCCTAAGGGCATTTTGCACTCGACGGCCGGCTACCTTCTGCAATGCGTCATGACCATGAAGTGGGTCTTCGACCTGCGCGAGGAGGACACCTACTGGTGTACGGCCGACATCGGCTGGGTCACCGGCCATAGCTACATCGTCTACGGGCCGCTGGCCGCGGGGGCGACCAGCGTGATGTACGAGGGCGCGCCGGATTTTCCCCAGTTCGACCGCTGGTGGCGCATCGTCGAGAAGTACGGCGTGAGCATCTTCTACACCTCTCCCACCGCTATCCGCGCGCTGATCCGCCAGGGCAACCAGTGGCCCGAGAAACACGACCTTTCAAGCCTGCGCCTGTTGGGTTCGGTGGGCGAACCGATCAACCCGGCCGCCTGGGAGTGGTATCACCGCGTGATCGGCAAAGGGCGCTGTCCCATCGTGGACACGTGGTGGCAGACCGAGACCGGCGCCATCATGATCGCGCCGATGCCGGGCGCGACACCGCTCAAGCCGGGTTCCGCGTCCTTCCCCCTGCCCGGAGTGTTGCCCGAGGTGGTGGACCTGGACGGCCACCCGGTCGAGGACGGCGACGAGGGCTTCCTGGTAATCAAGCGGCCATGGCCGTCGATGCTGCGCACCATCTGGCGCGACCCGCAGCGCTACGCCAGCCAGTATTGGAGCCGTATGCCGGGCACCTACTTCACCGGCGACGCGGCACGGCGGGACGGGGACGGCTACTTCACCATCCTGGGACGCGTCGATGACGTGATGAACGTCAGCGGGCACCGGCTGAGCACCATGGAGATCGAATCCGCGCTGGTGCATCATCCGGCGGTGGCCGAGGCCGCGGTGGTGGGGCGCCCGGACGAAGTGACCGGCCAGGCGCCGTGCGCCTTCGTCACCCTCAAGCAGGGCACGTGGGACCGGCACAAGCTGGTCGAGGAGCTGCGCACCTGGGTGGCCCACGAGATCGGAGCGTTCGCCAGGCCCGCCGAGATCAAGTTCACCGACGCCCTGCCGAAGACGCGTAGCGGCAAGATCATGCGCCGCCTCCTGCGCGAGATCGTGACCACACATGCCGTGACGGGCGACGTGACGACGCTCGAGGACCTGACGGTGCTCTCGCGGCTGGCCTCGAAGAAAGAAGACGACGAAGGGTAGGGGCTGAAGCCCTCAGCTGTCGGCTAGCAGGAACGCCGCGGCCTCGTCCCAGATGCGGTCTACGCTGTCGAGAAGCTCGTGGCCGTCGTCGAACAACTCCAGGCGCGCGTTGGGATGGCGGCGCGCGAACTCCCGCGACAGCTCGCAGGGCACCTGGGTGTCGCGCAGGCCGTGGAAGATGAGCGTGGGCTGTGACACCGGCGGGAATTCCTCGAATTGCAGCGCGTCCTCGATCAGCCTCCACCAGAGACGCTCCTCGCGGCTCCGGGCGTAGTTGAAGACGGTCCTCCAGCCGGTCCCGCGCCAACGCTCCGCCTCGGCCTGTCCGATCGCGTCGAGAAACCGGCGTCCGAAGCCGAACGCCGGCGCCATCAGCACCAGGCGTGCGACTTCGGGATGCCGCGTCGCGTAGAGCGCCGCCAGGTATCCGCCCAGGCTCGATCCCATGAGGGACACGGCTTCGCCCCGCACAACGTTTTCGATCACCGCGAGTTGGCCCGATACGGTCAGGTGCTCGAAGTCGCCTGCGGCCAGGTCCGGAACCTCCAATAAGATACCGCGCTCGCCAAACCGGCGGCGAAAAAGCTGCGCTTTCTTCGAGCCGGGCCCGGACGCGAATCCGTGCAGGTAGATGATGCGCGAGGTCATATCCCTTCAGGCTACCGGTCTTTGATCGGTGCAGTGATATACTGATCCAACCGCGAAGGAAAGGAAGTTCGAGTTACATGGCAATCGGCAGCAGGGACGATCATCGAGCAATCAAGAGAGTGATGCTGGCCCTGACCGCCGCCTTCATCGTCTTCGCGGCGGCGACCGCGATCGGTTGGGCGTGGTTTGTGCAGCGGAACAAATGCGTTGTGGAGGAGAGCAAATCCTCGGGTCGAAGCGCGGCGGAAATCGCAAGAACGATCGCGTTTCAGAGGACCGAGGCGGGGCTGGACCTGTGGAACACTCCGCAGGAGAGCATCTGGACCGTTCACGGAGACAAGGTACTTTCATTCCTGATTTGGGAGCAGGAACGCGACATGTATGAGCCCGCGGGGCACGAGGTTCGCCCCGGCGACGTCGTGCTGGACTGCGGCGCCAACATCGGCGTCTTTGTCACGAAAGCGCTGTCACGTGGAGCCGACCTGGTGGTGGCCATCGAGCCGTCGCCGAAAACGCTGGAGGCTCTCCGCCGCAACTTCGCGAGCGAAATCCAGGCCAAACGGGTGATCGTATATCCGAAAGGCGTCTGGGACCACGACGGCACCCTGGACCTCAAGCTGGATCGGGCGAACGAAGGCAACGACAGCCTGGTGATGGGAGGAGCGTCCGCGGCAACGGTTCGCGTTCCTCTCACCACGATCGACAAGCTGGTGGCTGAGCTCGGGCTGCCGCGCGTCGATTTCATCAAGATGGACATCGAGGGCGCGGAGAAGCCGGCCCTTCGGGGCGCCAGCGCCACCATAAGACGATTCCTGCCTCGGATGTCGATCTCTTCGGAACATCTTGCCGACGATGCTACCGCCATCCCGTCGCTGGTCCGATCGATAGAACCTCGCTACACGGTGCAGGGCTGCGATTGCGTGAAGCAGAACTTCTGGACGGCCAGGCCGCTGGTGTTGGCCTTCGACGCGATCTCCCGCTAGAACGCGCGGCAGATCCGCTCAGCGGCAGACCGCCGCCGATTTGCCGGTAATCGTGCCGTCCTTTCGGATCTCGAACGTGAACGTGCAGGTTCCGAGTGGCGCGGGCAGATCCTTGTCCAGCGTAACGGCCGTGTCGTGGTAGCGGCAGCGGAGGAACAGGTTCATGCTCCGGTAATTCTTCAGAACCCACGTCTGGACGGTGGCTCGCCCGCTGGTCTTCTCGTAATCGGGAGCGAGGTTGTATTCCTCGCCGCCCTGCTTGCCGTTGAACACGGAAACTCGCTCGAATCGATGCTCCGCTTTGGCGCCCGCGGAGTGCCATCCGCCCGTCGCCTCGGCGCTTTCCGTCACCCTGATGCTCTCCGGGCAGGCCACTGCTTGCAGCGCCGCTGACGGCCGTCGCGGCGGCCACGAGAACCAGAAGACAAGTTCGCTTCACGCTTCCTCCTGCCGCGCGAGCCCAATCGGCCAGGATCGGCGGCGGCGCCGGTCTGGAAATCGCCGGCCCCAGCCCTTCGCAGTGGCGGGCGAACCGTATTCGGAAATAAGCTCCCGAGTGCGGTATTGTGGTTTGGGCGGTTCCAGTGTGGCGATGTCGAGGTGGGGCTGGAATCGCGCTGGACGGCCGCGCCAGCAGGTTGCGAGACTTGTTGGAGGACTGGACCGGCAGGGTAAACAGGAGCACGGGGCCGGCGGGCATCAGCCCGATTGTAGCCTGGCGCCGGAACGGCAGTTGCGGCGGGCCGCAATCGTCGCTAGAATCATTCAATTCACGGAGTCTCTGGAGGATTCATGTCGGTTGAGCAGAAGGTGAAGCAGATCATCGTCGAGCAACTGGGAGTGGACGAGGCGCAGGTGGACAATACCGCGTCCTTCGTCGACGACCTGGGCGCCGACTCCCTCGACCTGGTCGAGCTGATCATGGCGTTCGAAGAGGCCTTCGATCTGGACATCCCGGACGAAGAGGCCGAGAAGATCGCCACGGTGAAGGCAGCCATCGACTACATCGAGGGGAAGCTGGCTAAAAAGTAGCGACTGGCCTCGTTTTTCTTTCCCACAACATGGAGCGGAGCATTGTCACGTAGGGTCGTTGTCACCGGTATCGGACTCGTGTCTCCTCTGGGCGTCGGCACGGAGGAGACCTGGGAAGGTGTCCGCTGTGCGCGTTGCGGCATCGGCCCCATCACATCTTTCGACGCCACCGCCTTCAGCACGCGCATCGCGGGCGAGGTGAAGGGCTTCGATCCCGAGAAATACATCGACCGCAAAGACATCAAGAAGATGGGGCGGTTCATGCATTTCGCCGTCGCGGCGGCCGATTTCGCCCTCTCCGCTTCCGGCCTGAGGATTGGCCCGGACAACGCGGAACGCGTCGGCGTCTACATCGGAAGCGGGATCGGCGGGTTCGAGGTGATCGAGCGTGAGTTCGAGAACCTGCTGCGCGGCGGGCCCAAACGCATTTCTCCGTTCTTCATTCCGGCCACGATCGTGAACCTGGCTTCCGGCTATGTGTCCATCCGCGCGGGGGCGAAAGGGCCCAACTCGGCGACGGCCACCGCGTGTACCACCAGCGCGCACGCCATCGGCGATTCCTTCCGGATGATCCAGCGCGGCGACGCGGACGCCATGATCTGCGGTGGCGCCGAGGCTACCATCACACGCCTGGGGATCGGCGGATTCGCCGCCATGCGCGCGCTTTCCACGCGCAACGACGAGCCCGAGCGCGCCAGCCGGCCGTGGGACAAAGACCGGGACGGCTTTGTGGTCGGGGAAGGCTCCGGCATCGTCATTCTCGAAGAGTTGGATCAAGCCAAGGGGCGCGGCGCCCCGATCCTGGCCGAAGTGGTGGGATACGGCATGAGCGGCGACGCTTACCACATCACCGCTCCTCCCGAGGACGGCGACGGCGCCTTCCGCGTCATGCGCCTGGGGATCAAGGACGCCGGGATCGCGCCGGAGCAGATCGACTACATCAATGCCCACGGCACCTCGACCGAAGTCGGCGACCGCGTCGAGACCGTGGCCATCAAGCGCTGCTTCGGCGAGCATGCCTACAAGCTGGCGGTGAGCTCGACCAAGTCCATGACCGGGCACCTGCTCGGCGGCGCCGGCGGCCTGGAAGCCGGCCTCACGGTGCTCGCCATCCGCGACCAACTCGCCCCGCCCACCATCAACCACGAGGCCCCCGGCGCCGAGTGCGATCTGGACTACGTCCCCAACCACGCCCGGCCGCTGAAGATCGACTACGCGCTTTCGAACTCCTTCGGGTTCGGCGGCACCAACGGTTGCCTGATCTTCAAGCGCTACCAGGGGTAAAAGCATCGTGGCGCAGACTCTTAGTCTGCAGCGTCGAGACTCCTCTCGACGCAAAGAGAGCGCCTCGACACGAGTGTCGAGGCGGCAGGCAGGAGTGCCTGCGCCACAAATCCGCACAGCGTGGTCCCATAATCGGACACCGGACCACTCAACTATGGTCTGAATCAGCCATTTGCTTTTGGCCCACGAGTTGCAGATCCCATGGTGCGATATGTGGAAAAACCTGTGGCTCGGCCTTCGAGTTCTTCGGAACAACCCGGCTTTCGCGGCGGTCGCGATTGTCACGCTGGGGCTCGGGATCGCGGCTAACACCACGGTCTTCGGCTGGATCGACGCGGTCCTTCTGCGGCCGATTCCGGGCGTGCGCGACGCTCAGCAACTGGCGGCGCTCGAAGGCGTAGCGCCGGACGGCGCCAGGCTGGGCACGATGCCGCATCCCGATTTCCGCGACTTCGAGCGGCAGATGACGCTGGCCTCGGGCGTGATTGCCTCGCACATGGGTTTCTTCACCATCGGGCCGCCGGACCATCCGCAGCGCGTGATGGGCCAGGTGGTGTCCGCCAACTTCTTTTCCGTCCTGGGCGTGAAGCCCTTCCTGGGGCGGATGCTGCTTCCGCAGGAAGATCGCGATACCCGGGGCGCCTATCCCTACGCCGTGGTCAGCCACCGCTTCTGGCGGACGTATTTTCGGGGGAATGCCGCCGCCGTGGGGCGCCCCGTGCGCATCAACGGGCACCAGTACACGCTAGTCGGCGTCGCGCCTCCGGATTTCGCCGGGACGTTCGGCGGGGTGGCGTTCGACGTCTGGGTCCCGCTGAGCATGGCCGTCGAAACCGGGACGCTGAACACCTGGGCCGCCTCCGACCGCAACGCCAGGTTCCTCGACGTGCTGCTGCGCCTCAAGCCCGGCGTCACCGTGGCGCAGGCGCGCGAGGAAGCGCAAGCCGTGGCCGCCCGGATTGCCGCGGCGTACCCGGATACGCACCGGGGCATCGGAGCCAACGTTTTCCCCATGTGGCAGGCGATGAACGGCCTGCAGAACACACTGCGCAATCCGCTGCGCATTCTGGCGGGGGTGTGCGTTCTGGTGCTGTTGATTGCGTGCGCCAACGTGGCCAACCTGCTCATGGCGCGGTCGGTGAGCCGGCAACGCGAGTTCGGAATCCGCATCGCGCTGGGGGCGGGCCGCGGGCGCCTGGTGCGGCAACTGCTCGCCGAGGGACTGGCGCTGGCGGCCGGTGGCGCGCTCGCCGGCGTGCTGATGGCGCAGTGGATGGGAGAGTCGCTGGTCTACGTGTTCCCGTCCCTTGACTCCCCGGTCCGCGCGGCCATCGACCCGCTTCTGCATCCCCGGGCCAACGGTAGGGCGCTGCTGTTTGCGGTGCTCATCGCGACCGCGGGGGCGTTGCTCGCCACCATCCTGCCCGCGCTGTACGCAGGCCGCGTGAACGTGAACGAGACCCTGAAGGAAAGCACGCGCGGCGGGAGTTCCGGCATGCGCTCGCACCGGGCGCGGGGAGCGCTCGTGGTTGTCGAGGTGGCCCTGGCGGCGATGGCCTTGATCGGAGCCGGACTGGCGGTGCGATCGTTTCAGAAGTTCGCCCAGCTCAATCCCGGCTTCGAGCCGCGCGGCGTTCTGGTGGCGCATTTTCATCTCTCGACCAACGGGTATTCGCTGGATCAGGAGAAGCAGTTCTGCCGCACGCTGCGGCTGCGCCTGGAAGCGGCCCCGGGGATCGAGCAGGCGACCTACGGCGATTCCGTACCGCTCTCGATCTTCGCGGGAGGAACGGAACGGGTCCAGGACTTCGGCTCCGAGGCGGACCAGCGCGGGGTCATTGCCGTGCACCGCTCCATCGTGGCCCCCGGCTATTTCGGCCTGATGCGGATTCCGCTGCTCCAGGGCCGCGATTTCACGGAGCAGGATGCGCTCAACACCGAACCGGTGATCGTCGTAAACCGGACCTTCGCCGAAAAGTACTTTGACGGGAGAGATCCCATCGGCCGGAAGGTGCGCGTTTCGGGCAGATGGGCCAGGGTGGTCGGTGTCGCCAGGGACAGCAAGTACAGCAGTCCCGCCGAGGGTCCGACGGCCTATTTTTACGGGGCTTTCGGGCAGATGTTCTGGTCGGGCCACAACGACCTGTTCTACGTCCGCGCGAGGGACCTGGACGCGGCGCGCGCCACGTTCCGGCGCGAGGTGGCGGCGCTCAACCCGGACAAGGGGCTCTACGATCTGGCAACGCTCGACGACTACACCCAGGCCGGCCTGTTCGGCGAGCGGATCGCGGCGGGCCTGCTTTCCGCGCTCGCCCTGCTGGCGCTGGCACTGGCGGCGGCCGGGCTCTACAGCGTCATGGCTTACGCGGTCAGCGAACGCAGCCACGAGATCGGGATCCGTATGGCGCTCGGCGCGGGCCGGGGCGGTGTGCTCGCCATGGTGCTGCGCCAGGGGCTGGTCATGACTCTAACCGGCTTGGCGGCTGGCATTGCGGCCACGGTCGCGACCGCCCGCGTCATTTCCGGCGTGCTCGATTCGCCGGTCAGCATCGGTGAGCCGGCGGTCTTCGCGGCGGCGGCATTATGCCTGTTGCTGGTCGCGCTCCTGGCCAGCTACATTCCCGCGCGCCGCGCCACCAAAGTAGACCCCATGATTGCGTTGCGGGCGGAGTAGGTTTTCGACTG
>CAVXQQ010000023.1:0-134435 GCA_963763835.1 Bryobacterales bacterium | reverse complement strand
TGGGTGCAGCGATGCTTTCGTAGTCGTGACGCAGCACGTCGCCAATCGCCGCCACCTTCTGCCAAGGGATTTCTGGATGACGAGATTTCAGGCCGTCCGGGGGGTGCTGACTTGCTTCGGAAATAATTTCGACGCCGCGCTCGACAAGCCACTGTGCTGTCACTCGGTCTCAAAAAAACGTCGAGCGATATGTACCCTAGGACGATCCGAATGCGTCCGATGGCTTCGATAACATCCGTCAGGCGGGGAACGCAGCCACTAGAACACGCGCACGGCTTCTTCAATTTTGCCGCCTTAGGGTCTTGTGCAGGCTGTCACGCGTCATGATGCCGGCCTTTCGGCCGAGGATGCTAGCGGCGTGCTCTTTCACATCCATCACATTCAAAGAGGCCGAGCTTTCCCCTTTCGAAATCGAAAAAAAGGTCAACGTCGGCTTCTTCATCTGACTCGTCACGCGCGGTTGAGCCGAACATGTAAAGACGTTCGACACCGAGTTGTTTCAAGTCAGCCTCATGTTGCTTCAGTCGGCTAATCGCTTCATCGCGCTTCATTCACGCTACGTCGCATAATTTGATTAAGCATTCACGGTCTGCATGAGCCGCGAATGTCTCTGCATGTCCCGAGTCGCTATTCGCTACAGACTTGTTGCACGCGGAAAAATCGCTCAACGTCTTCCGAGATATTCAGCTTCTATCCATGTGGCGCCATCACGGCAGTGACCGTGTTCGCATGGTCTGCCGCCATAGCGCCGCTTCGTATCTGTGGAGAACGCCCGACGGGCCAGAAGCCGAATTCAGCTACAGGCTCTGAGACTATGACGTTGTCTTGACTTTGACCGCCGTCAGAGCGTGAGGTAGGTAGATCCGGACGCCCAATATCCAGCCGCACATTCGTACAGGTGATTTGGCGTCAATGGCCTCGAATGCGCTTTGCTACGGTCGATTTCGAATGCAACAGGCCGCCTGAATGACTGATGTTCAGACGGTTCGCCTCTTCGTGTCTTCGCCGGACGATGTCGACCCGGAACGGCGGCGCGTTGACCTGCTGGCGCAACGGCTGAACGCCGAATATGGCGCTACGGTTCGGTTCGAAACAATCAGATGGGAAACGACCTACTATAAAGCCCATACGACGTTTCAATCGCAAATTCCAGAAGCCTCGCAGTGCGATATTGTCGTCGCGATATTCTGGTCGCGCCTCGGGACGGAACTGCCTTCGGGATTTGCCACGATGCCGGACGGAGAGCCATATCCCAGCGGCACCGCATACGAAGTGCTCAGTGCGATTCAAGCTCGTGCAACGCAAGAGACCCCCGACGTCTACGTGTTCAAGAAGACGGCGGAACCGATGATTTCGCTCAGCGACGGCAAAAAGCTTGAGGTTGCACGCGACCAATGGGGTCGACTGGCTGCGTTCTTTCAAACTTGGTTCGTTACTCCAACCGGAGAATTCCGCGCCGCCTTCCAGACCTTCGACACCACGGATGAATTCGAACGGCATTTCGAGCGGTTGCTGCGTAGCTGGATTGACGAAAACGTTTTTGGCGAGCATCGCGTTCTCGCCTGGCCGATCGAACTAAAGGGTTCGCCGTTCTGCGGGCTCGCGCCATTCGAGGCGACCCACGCGCCGGTTTTCTTTGGCCGCAGCCGAGATGTCGCACGGGCTATCGAGCGAATCGAACGGGCGGCCTCGGTTGGAGTGCCGTTCTTGCTGATCGTCGGCGCAAGCGGCGTCGGCAAGTCGTCCTTCGTCCGCGCCGGAATTGTCCCTCGCCTGACCGGTCCGGGGGTCGTCGCTGGCGTCGACCTTTGGCGTGTCGCAATCATACGCCCCGGTGCAAAGCCAATCGAGTCCGTCGCCCATGCGATATTCGGCAATGCGGCTGTGCCGGCTGAGTCCGGCACCTTTGGGTTGCCCGAAATCGCGCGAGGCGATTGCAGCACGTGGCAGAAACTGGCTGACCTGTTGCGGACCGGCACGCCGGCGGCTCTCGACCCCATTCTTAACGCGCTGCGCCGCATCGGTGAGCAGGAACGCCAACGGCACGGTCATGACCACGATGTCAACTGCCATCTGCTGCTGGTCATCGACCAATTCGACGATCTGTTTGCCGCCGGAATGGAAACCGATCGGACCGCTTTGGCGAAGCTGCTGGCAAGCCTTCTGGAAACGCATCGTGTCTGGATTGTCGGCACGTTGCGAGCCGACCTGTACGAGCAGTACGTCGCCGATCCCGATCTGCTCGCACTGAAACGCGATGGCGCGAGCTACGATCTCGCGCCTCTCGGTCCCGCCGAGCTTGCGGAAATAGTCCGCAGGCCGGCCGAGGTGGCGGGGCTCATATACGAGCGGTCGCCCCGTACCGGCGAGACACTCGATGAGATGCTGTTGGAGGATGCCGGTAGTGGCGATGTACTACCGCTTATCGAGTTTACTTTGCAGCAATTGTTCAATATGCGGCAGGCGGCCGACGGCAAGCAGCACTTGACGATAGCGTCTTATGAGGCTCTCGGCGGCCTAGACGGTGCAATCGAACGCACCGGCGAGGATGCCCTCAAATCGATCAATGTCGCCGGGATTGATGCGTTGGCGGAGCTGTTCCGTCATTTGGTCGGCACCACTCACAGCGACGACACGATGGGAACGGCGCGAACGCTGCTTGCGGTTCGTTCGGCCGCTTTAGCCGAGTTTCCGGCGGGGTCGCAAGTCCGCAAGATCGTTGATGCTCTGATCGCAGCGCGTCTACTGATGACCTCCGAAGAGGGCGGCGTTCCCGCGGTACGACTGGCCCACCAGCGCGTCCTGCAGGCTTGGAGCCGGGCGCGTGCGGCCGTTGCAGCAAACTCCGATTATTACCGCGTAATCAGCGAAATCCGCCAGCAATGTCGCCGCTGGCTGGACAGCGGCGGAAAGCCGTCACTCTTGCTGCCGAAGGACATCCTGTCGCAGGTCGGCGGTCATGCGCGCCGGTTTGGAAATTTCGATTCGCTCTTGACCGACTTCATCGCCGCTTCGCGCTGGCGCCAACGCATTTTTCGGCTAGGCATTGTGACCGCGGTCGCGCCGCTTGTTTTTTCTTTCGAGGTGGCTTTCGGTGGTGTAATGAAATCTTTTGGTTGGTTCTTTGCTCACATCTGGTTCGACGACTACATTGCTTTTCCGTCATTTATAATCGTCGCGTCGATCCTCGCATTGTCTCCCCTTGCATTTGGGGCCATCCTGTTACGGTATGGTTCAAGCCAGAAATCATTTATTCTACGCCTGGAATTGCAGGCAACCTCGGCAGTGCCTCACGACACGATATTTTTGACTCCTCTGCGGTTGAGATTGCGGGTGCTTTTCCTGAATGCCATCGCGCTACTGTTGATCGGAGCGGCTTTCGCTCTACGTATCGGTATCTTGGTCTTGCAAGCGCAATTCAAGCTCATGGAGGCCCCCTATGATCTCTATGACCGCATCGATTATGTTATCGTATCGATGATTTCGGTTTGGATATTTGGTAACTTGCTTTGGTTCGCGCTCTATCGGCACAGGGAGAAGGCGGAGCCACGCAATATGGTCCCGCAAATGGACGGTCCGACCCGCATGTAAATTTGTACTGACCATCCCGTCGGGGTCGCGGTACGTTTGATGCCTACATTATTGATTTGCGCCCGGCTGATCGATGCTCTGGTCATTCCGGTAATCGTCGTGGCTAGCCGTCTGCCGCGTGATTGTCCGAAGTTCCCGCTGAAGTATGTCGAGAAGCGCCTCGAGGAGTCTTTCCCGGCGTTTGTTTTTGCAGCGGGCGCGGACGAAACTGAACGTCCCGCGGCCCACTTGGTGTGCTGGCCCGCTTAGGCAGCCTCGATCTCAAGCCGTAGATTCGAATGCGACGCTTGCGACGCTGCGCTTGCCTGCGGTGACTTCCATCGTCCACGTCGCGAAGAGCTTGGCGTCGAGGTGTATCAGTTCTCGAATCACACGCTTGGCGAACGCAAGCGCCTCGTCGTCATCGGCCAGCACCGCTGCTCCAAGTTTTTCTGACCCGGTGTCACTGTCCTGGGCTTTGAATCTGTAATTGGGCATGTTGTCGCTTTATGGGAGGACTTGGCGGTCCAAGATCGATCAGTCAGAGCGATTGATAGATGCTCTTGTTCCTGAAAGGACTTCGTCTCGGCAGCGTGCAGACGATTCCAAAACCGAGGACCGAGCCAATCATCGAAGCGAACATTGTACCACGATGGCGCCACTCCACTCATAGCCCATAGCGGCGCTTGCGGCCTTGGAACGACCGGATCGCGCGCAGAAAATCAATCTTGCGGAACGCCGGCCAATTCACTTCGGAAAAATAGAACTCAGAGGAAGCGCTTTGCCAGAGCAGAAATCCGGACAGCCTGATCTCGCCGCTGGTGCGGATGATGAGGTCGGGGTCGGGCAGGTCGGGCGAGTAGATATGACGTTGCACGGCCTCGGGAGTGACGAGGTCGATGACCTCCGCCAGGGCTTTTCCTTGGTTGAGCTGTTCGCGCAGCAGAGACTGAACCGCGTCGGTGATTTCCTGATGTCCCCCGTAGGCCGCCGCGATTGTGAGCTGCAAGCCCTCATAGCCCTTGGTCGCGGCTTCGGCAGTGCGGATCGCTGCCAACGTCGCTGCCGGCAGCAACTCCAATCGGCCGATCGCACGTACCCGCACGCGCTGGCGATGAATTTGCGGGGATTTGGCAAGTTCCAATAGTTTGCGCTCGATCGCCGCAAAGATGCCGGACACCTCATCCGGTTTGCGCGCCAGGTTGGCGGTCGACAGCACCCATAGCGAGACCGCGGGGATCGCGAGGTCGACGCACCAGGCGAGAATATCGTCCAACTTGTCGGCACCAATCGCATAGATCTCGTGAAGGTCATCCAGTCCATTTCGGAGAGCATGACGGCGATTGCCGTCGAGAATGACGCCGACATGCTGCGGAACCGGCAGCGCCCGCACCTGCCGCGACAATCGACGTTCGTAAATGCGATAAAGCGCGCCGAGCAGGCGTGAATTGGTGTCCTCGGCCATTTTAGGTGCGTGAAGGATTCTCAGGAGCCCCAGTGCCGGAACAGGCGCAATCAATCAGGGGGCACTATTGCAGCATCGGTAAGAAGAAAAAAAGAGCGGCCCAGACTGGTGAGACTCAATTGAGGAGTCAATCCGGGTCGCTGCGAGGCAAGCTTTACACGATCATATTAACCAAAGCGAGCGCGTCGGTCATGCCCGAATTTGCGGCGAGGCCGCGAAATCTATCGATGACGAACAGCGCGTCGTGAATGCCAAGCGCTTTAGTTCGGTCGGTCGCCGGGGGTCAGCGTCCGGTGGCAAGTCGTTGAACCGAACTCGCCTCGCGTTTCACCATGCGCTCGCGAACGGCACGGAGGTCTCCGGCGCAAGCCTGCAGCTCGCGATCGATCCAGGCCTGGACCAGCTTGTCGCAAAAGATCTCAGTCAGCGCAGCATTGAGCTTAACCCGCGTGTGCCCATCATGGCTCTTTCGCCGATCGAGCCCCAGGGAAATGACGAGGTCGCGCGCGGCCCCGGGCTCACGCCCCAGCATGGCGCCGATCTCGTCGTAGGTCATCCAAATCTGCGGCATGCGATCCCATCTCGGGTGGCCGCAGATTGTCCCCGAGAGGCCCTAATACCGGATTAAGCGCTCCGATCGATTTGAGATCGCGTTTCCTGATTGATGACGGTGCTCAGGCTGATGCATACGGTTCGGTCTGCTGGCCGGGCGTCATGTGAGCCGGCGGGAGTGAATTCATCGCGGTCTGGTTCGACGATTATGCCGACCTCTGGATTCGACGGCGGAGCGGCTTCATGTGAGCCTCCAAGGGACTCATCAGGAACTGCTTCCACCTCGTCGGCGCATTTGGGAACAAGCGGCTGGAGCGATGGAATGTTTTCAGCGAGAGGCTCGAATACCGCCGGGTCTACCCCAATGGTGAAAGCCCAGTCTTCGGCCGTCGCCGTCGCGTCCTCTGATGACAACTACGCGCCCTCCCACGTCCCCAGGGAAGATGCACTTGAGCGGATCATTACGGCTTTGAGGTGACCACCCGGCGCCGGAACTAGACGACGTTGTCGGATAAGTGGGGATGGGTCACTTTGTTGGTAGAAGTGCCTCCGCCAGATTCATCAACGTCAGCCGTCCCTCCGGCGGTGACGTCCTCAACGAAATCGACCGTCAGGATGTTAGCCGTCCCTCCGGCGGTGACGTCCTCAACGAAATCGACCGTCAGGATGTTAGCCGTCTCTCCGGCGGTGATGTCCTGAACGAAATCGATTGTCAGGACGTCAGCCGTCCCTCCGGCGGTGACGTCCTGAACGAAATCAACCGTCAGGACCGGATCGAGCGTGCCGCCATTGAAGACCATTGAGCCGTCCTCTGATGGGGTGGTCTTACCTGACATCTCAACCTTCTATTCTGATATGAAAGCTTTTTGCTTCATTAGGTGCGTGCACGACCGACAGGAGCGGATTCTGAGAAACCGCACGGACTGCACTTGAATACGTTTAAGGGCACCTCGAACAATGACTAGTTTTTGTCGTCGGATCGATCGCCGATGCGGCGCGACGTGATTTTCGCTCTTAATTCGTCGGGAGATATGCTCTGTTTGTGCGCCAGGCGCCCGTTCGGGGCGCTCCGGGCGCACTCCGCCCTTATGCGGCAGCCATCCGCTCCAGCGTCACAAGCCGGCGGATGTTGTAGGCAAGGTTCTGCAGGCCGATTTTGGCTTTCGCCCGCGCGATGCCGATCGTCCGTACGATCCGGCCACCCGGCGAGGTCTGTTGAGCACCGAACACGTGCTCGATGCGGGCCCGAACTCTGCTCTTCTGGCGGTTCGCGTTCTCCTGCGCCTGCGATAGCGGATGATTGCGGCTCGCGCGCTGATGAATGCGGCTGCGCAAGCCGCGCGCCCTGAGCTTCGCTTCGGTCTCGGCCGACCGATACGCGCTGTCCGCGTACACGTCCGCAGACGTGTTGGCCTGGTTCAGAAGCCCATCGAATTTCTGGCTGTCATGCACACTCGCGTCGGTCACGTCGTACTGCCGGATCAGCTTGTGCTTGGCATCCGCATTCACGTGGTTCTTGTAGCCGTAGAAGCTCTTGCCGTGCTTCTTGGTCCAGCGCGCATCCTTGTCTTTCTGCCGGTTTTTCGCCGGGTTCTTCTCCCACGCCTCAGGCGTCTTGCCGGCCTTCACGTCCTCATTCTCGTCGCGGCTGTTGCGCTGCTTGGGAACCGGCACGATCGTGGCATCAACCATCTGGCCGCCGCGCGCAATGTAGCCCTTCGCCTCCAAATGCTGGCCAAAGCGCTCGAACAGCTTCTCAATCAACCCGGCCTTCGCAAGCGTCTCTCGGAACAGCCACAACGTCGTGCCGTCCGGAATGCCGTCCTCGATGCCGAGCCCCAGAAACCGCGTGAACGACAGCCGGTCGCGCACTTGATACTCGACCTGTTCGTCAGACAGATTGTAAAGCGATTGAAGCACCAGCATCCGAAACATCACCATGACGTCGATCGGCTTGCGGCCGGCGGTGCTCTTCTTCTCGTTCGCCGGCGTCAACACCGCCGCCTCAATCTCGGCCCGGAAGCTCTCGAACGGCACCACGCCAGCAATCATTTCCAGCGGATCGCCCTTCGCGGAAATCGCCGCAAGCCGCCTGTCAGCATCGAAGAATCCAAATTGCCCCATCGTCCCCACACCCGCGAATCTTGATGAAACTCAGACTCGCACAAATTCGCGGAGGTCGCTATTTTTCGAGGTGCCCTTAAGTCAACATCGATCGCGTTCTTGATAGTCCGCAAAAGTGCCATCGGCTGTCGACAAAACGGGCAAGTGTGATGGTTGGCGGGTTCGTTTGTCATAGGCGGCTGCAGATGCTGCGTTTTTTCAACAGCTACCATGCCAGTCGCCGTCGCGCCATCCCCAGCCTCAAATCGTTAGTTAGGCCGCCATCGATTTACGGAACAAGCCATCAATGGGGGAGGGGACATCGAGTGGAATTGCTCAAATTCCTTGATCAGCGCCACGACCGATGGGTAGCGGCTGTTCGTACGTGGCATACTAGACGGCAAATCCGTCGGCGCGCCTGGGTGAGGCCGGGTCAGCGAATGAAACGCGGCAGCGACGGCAGCGGGAATCAGAACTTGCCGGTCAGGCGCAGCGTCGGACCTTGATAAAACCGATCTTCGTTGACGACGGCGCCATTGCCATCGAACGTCTTGAGCGCATGCCAATAGCCATCGAACCGGTAGGCCGCAGTTAATTTGAGATTGGTGGTGAGCCAGTAGGAGAGGCCGGCTTCGGCATCGAGATTGAAGACAAAGGCAGTATCGGAGGCGCCGAAATTGGTGAAGGCGAAGTTTGTCGCTTGGCCGCCGGTACTGACATCGAGCGATCGCACGCCGTAGAGTGCCGCCATGCCGCCGAGATAGTCGATCGACCAGCCGTAGCCGAGCGGAATGGTGCCTTCGATGCCGGCGCGCGGACCGCCGCCGACGAACCGGCTCTTCTGCTCGAACGAGAACGCACCCGATCGCGCGCCGAGAAGGCCGACACCGAAGAAGCCGCCGGAGTAGAGGGTTGGCGCGAGGAAGTTGGCCGACCCGCTGGTTTTCGAATCGATCTCGGCAATGCGCAGACCCGCTTTGATCTGGGCGTGGCCGATGCCGATGTCGCGGCCGACCGCGAAATCCGCAAGGCCGTGCTGTTCGCGCTCTACGAAATTCCCGTTGGCGGCGACCGCGGCATTGAAGTTGCCGACCGGGCCCGCGAACAGCGAGACCGACGGGATCACGATGGTGCCGTTGCGCCCGAACGCGCCGGAGTTCTTGGCCGACCCGTAGCGTACGTCCGCGCTCACATGCCAAGGCGAGCCAAAGAAGCGATAGTCAAAGCCCGCGGCCCATTCGCCGCCGTGACCGGGTTTGCCGGCATTGATTGGATCGCCAACATTGACCGAGCCGCCGGTGACGGAGGCAAGTTGGCCCTCGCCCCACACGGTCCACTGAGCGGACGGGATCGGCGCCCACTCTTTGGCCAGAGTCTTCGCTCTTTCGTGTAAAGAGGAGGCGGCGGCGGCGCAAAGCCGAACAGCGTATCGGTTGCGCCGGTCAACCGCAGCATCGGGCCGGTGTAGAACCGGTCCTGATTGGTGACTATGCCGTTGCCGTTGAACGTCTTGAGCGCACCCCAATAGCCGTCAAACCGGTAGCTCGCCGACAGCTTGAGATTGCTCGAGAGCCAGTAAGACAGGCCGGCCTGTGCATCGAGGTTGAGCACGGTCGCAAGGTCCGACGACCCGAAATCGGCAAAGCCTGCAGCGGCCGCAACGCCGCCGCCCGCGACATCGAGCGACCGCGCGCCGAGGAGGGCGGCAACGCCGCCGAGATAATCGAATGCCCAGCCGCCGCCCAACGGAATCGAGCCGTCGATTCCCAGTCTCGGCCCGGCGCCGGCAAACCGACTGTTTTGCGCAAACCCGAAGGGGTTGGCGACGAGCGGCGCCGAGATCGGAACGAACAGCGGCACATTGAATACGCCGTTGCCCGAGCTTTTGGCCTCGATCTCGGCGATGCGCAGGCCAACCTTAAGCTGGGTTTGACCAAGGCCGATGTCCCGGCCAACGGCAAAATCCGCCAAGGCATGGCTTTCCTTCTGAGCGAAAACGCCGTTGCCATTGGCGATGGTCGCGACCGGCGGCAGCGGCGCCCCCGGCGTCGCCAAGCCGTTTGGGACGAGGAACGTCCCTCGGCCATTAAACGCGCCGGACTGTTGCGAGTTGCTGCCATAGCGGACCTGGGCGCTCACATGCCAAGGCGTCAGCGCGAATCGGCAATCGAATCCCGCCGCGACCTCAGGGCCCCATTTGGACTTGCCGGTGTCAAACCCGAACGAGCCGAGATGAGCGTCGCCGCCAATGGTCGTCGTTACGCCGCCCTCGCCCCACCATTCGCAGCGCCCCGGATCGGCCGCTCTAACCGCTATGGGACGCAGCTCTTCACCTCTGACCTGCGGCGAGGCTACGGTGAGTGCGATGATTGAAACGGTGACGCACAAAAGCTTGCGCGCGTTGTGTGAAGACACGTGGACTTGCCCCGCCTGTTATGTGGCGGAAGGTATTCCGGCGGGGACTGCGTTAATGTGACGAACAGAAGAACAGATCTGCCGAGACCAACATTGCTTGGCGTGTGTTGCGCTATCGCAACAAGATCGTTTTCATCGCGCTGTCATGAAACGAAAAATCCCGCGGCTCGGCCAAAGCGATAATGGTTCACGGCAAGCCGACGTTTGGATGTGCAACGTACGCAATCAAAACGCGAGATTCTGTCTGCCCTAAATTCGGGCGTGACTGGCGTGAGCGCGTTCGCTACGCTCTATGAGCTAACCTCAAAGCTTGGTTGCGGCCCAGATTGGTCTTTGTCCAATGTGGGCCGCTTTTTTGCGACTCCGGAGCATTGACCGCGGAAACTCGCGCAAGACGGGCGAGCCGCCGTTGACGGCCATCAAATCGCGCTCGGATGAAGTGGTCTCGCTTGGCATCTCGCCCTTCTCACAGCCGGTGTCGTCCGCATCGATCATGCCGAAAGCTCGTAAGCCATGCGGCATTCCTGCTATTCTTGAACGCTCCTCAAGGGGACACTACTCATGCCGTGGAGCACACGTAAAGAGAGCGGTCATCTTTTAGACCCCGGCTGTCAATTTACGGAACGAAGCCATTGATGGTGGCCGCACCGCAGGCAAGGGGGAGGGCAGCCGTCGGAAGCGCACCGCATCCCTCCGGCGTCAGGATCGAGTTCATCGACGAGAATAGAAGATGGCGTGGCGTACGGCGACGATCATCAAAAAAGGCGGACGTGACGACGCGCCCTGGTAGATATGTGCGAGCCGCATCACGCGGAACGTCAGGCGGTCTTCGGGTGCGAGCTGGCCGGCAAATTCAACCGTCGCCCAACCGTGGCTCGTCCAACTTGGAGCGATGGCGGCGCGGTCAGCGGCACCGCCATCTGGGATAGCCAGTCGCGGCAGCATGCATCGGCAACTCACCGGCCGCTGGACAGCAGTCAACCGATCGATTTGATGAGATCGCGTGATTGGGTGAACAGCGCGCGCAAGCGCTTACGACTCTCGATCGCCTCACGGGTATATAAACCATGTTTGAATGCGTTGTGGTTACCGCGCGGCGCGCCGGAGCCGGGGGCGCCGCCGTGCATGCGACACCGCCGTTTCCCGCTGACCGTCGGCGACCGGCACGGCTTGCCCGAGCGGGTCTTGGCGCCGCAACGCGGGCTCGCCAGCATTGGGCCGGTATTGCGTCGATGTCTGGCCATCATTGCTTGCGCTTGCGCTCAGCGGGGATCCTCGCTCGCTGTTCGGGCGCACTGACGATTGGCATCGGCACCGCCTTCGCGTCGGGCAGCGCCAACGGAGCGGCCGTGGTTTGCTGTGGCTGCCCGCGGGGCGATTGCGTGACATTGCCGACGATCGCCTGCCCTTGCACCGACACGTGCTGGACCGTCACCTTCTGCTCGCCACCTGTCCGGTGCCGCCTGAGGGCTTCCATCAGGGTTACCAGGGTTCGCAGCAGCTTATTGAAAGCACCCACGTCGCTGTCGTATTGCGCGACAAGCTCGGCCTTTCGGAGTCGGTATGCACATCTCATGATCTCGGCATGGACAACCGCGATATGGGCGCCGAGCATCGATTTGAGGTGATTCCGCGGCTCGATGTCTTTGATGACGGAAAGCATGAAGTTGAGATCGGCCAGGTTGGGGCGGCCATTTCGCGAAGTTAGCTTGTCCAGTTGGCCTAAAATTCCGGCGTAGAAGTCGTCATCCGCAGTGCCTAACGCCTCGGAAAAAAGCTTGATACCTATGGCCTTGTTCGGATGATCAAGGGTATCAACGCCCAAAGCGCCGATCACATAAGTGCGCGGTAGTACGATCCCGTACCACCAGGATGGCCTGGGCCAGACGTTCGTCCGCGCGCACCTGGTAGACTGTGGCGCATCCATGCGGACGGGCTAGCTTAGCTAAGTGAAACGCACCCAGCCCAGACACGCCACGCCCTTACGTGCGTTTGAGGCGCTCTTGGCGCTAGGCCCGCCAGCCTGCCCCACCTTCCGCAGTTGGGAGGGTCGAGTCTTGCATCCAGCGGCGGCATAGGCGAGGGCAGCCTCAGGCGGAGCCGCTGGAGCAAGATCCGATCATCCCCGGCGGGCCGGCTGGTCCGATAGCAGCGGAGCCGGTGGTCACTGCACCGACTGCTCGGAGGTGCGCACCTGTGCCCCAACCGCGGAGTTTAGGCTAGGCCAGGACCTAGGCCGCGCCCACCATGACCGTCAGCCGGCCCGCGATGTCCTTCACGGTTTCCGATTGCGCCCTGAGCTCCTCGGCCGCTGAGGCGCTCTCCTCGGCATTGGCGGCCACTTTCTGCGTGACCTGCTCCATCTGGCCGATGGCTTTAGCGATCTGCTCGATGCCGCGGACTTGTTCCTGGCTACCCAGGTTCACCTCGTCCACCAGCGTCTTCACCTTGGTGGCCTCGTCGGTGATCGCCCGGATCGCCGTGGCCACCTGGTCCACCTTCACCTTGCCATCGTTGGACCTGGAAATGGATTCCTCGATCAACGCAGAGGTGTCCCTGGCCGCCTGGGCGCAGCGCTGCGCCAGGTTACGCACCTCATCGGCGACGACTGCGAAGCCCATGCCGGCCTCACCGGCGCGAGCCGCTTCTACCGCCGCGTTCAGCGCCAGGATATTGGTCTGGAAGGCGATCTCGTCGATGACCTTGATGATTTTGGCGATCTTGTCGCTCTGCGTGTTGATCTCGCCCATGGCCACCACCGACTGGTCCAGCGACTGGTTGGTCTGGACGAACTTCTGCTGCGACTGCGCCATCAGGTCCGCCGCCAAACGCGAGTTATCGCTGCTCCGGCGCGCCATGGAGCCGATTTCCTCGCTCGAGGCGGAAGTCTCTTCGAGCGACGCAGCTTGCTCGGAAGCCCCCTGCGCCAGCGACTGGCTTGCCGAAGAGACCTGCAACGCCGCATCCGCCACCTGGTCGGCTCCCTGGCCGAGTTCCGTCACCGCCCGCCGAAGCGTCCGGTTCAAGCCTCGAATGACGGCGGATGCCAACGCCGCCCCGCCCAAGGTACAGATAGCCAGAGTGATCGCGAGAACCCAGACCGTCCCGATGTAGGATCGCTGCGATTCGGCAGCGTCCTTTTCTCCGTTCGTCCGGTTGAAATCTATTTCCGTCTGAAGCAGATCCCTCACGGAGTCGAACGCCGGCCGGGCTTCGGCATCGTATTTCGCGCGGGCCTGCTCGCTGTTGCCGTTCCGGCTGAGCGCCAGCACGCCCGGCAATGCGTCCATGTACCGTTGCCAGGCGGGCATGAGTTTGTCGTAGAGTGCGCGGTCTTCCGCGGCGGTGATGGTTGGCTCGTATGCCCGCAAGGCACGCGCCGCTTTGCCCTTGCTTTCCTCGATATTACGCTCGCTCTCCGCCTTCATCGCGGCGTCCGACTGGGAAATATGGCGCCAGAGGTCGCCCCGGACCGTCAGTGTTGCACCCCACGCCCTGGCCATCGTGTCCATTCCCGGCATCGGGTCGGTGATGATCAGCTGCGTCAGCCGGTTCAGGCCCGCGAGATTGTAGAGGGAGACGACACCGACCAGTACCATTGCTACAACGAGACCGCCGCTGGTAAGGGCGAATTTCGCGCCGACTGTAGTCTTCTTTCGCATGTTTGTCTCCCCGCTCGAGCGCCCACCGAGGCCGGCAGCCGGCAGCGCGCATGTCTGGACCTGCCGCTCACCGAAGGCGCTAATCGCTATATCGGACGATTGCGAAGGACCTTCATAGCTCTCGGCGGGAAAATTCGGCCGAGGCAGAGTTCAGGAGGGTGGGCTGGGCCCGAGCCTGGAACCTCCCCTCTGCAGGTGGATTGCACGCTGAGGTTGTCCTCGCGCGTGCCCCATAATGAGCGTAATGGGCGGTCTACGAGCGGACGGAATACCATTGTGGCTGATCGCGGTCGCGGCGGTGCTGGCGGGCGTGGTGGTGGTCGAAAGCGTAGGCCTCGCGGCCGGCGTCGGTTCGGGCGCGGTATGCCTGGCGGGGATCTTCGGCTATCGGTTCTATCGGGCCAGAAATCCGGCAAAGGGGCCGACGGTGTACTGTCTGCGGTGCGGCGAGGCGCTGCCCGCTACGGCCCGGGGATGCAAGCACTGCGGTAGCGCGAGCTGGACCATGCGTCAGTAGGCCCACCTGCGCCGGCCGGCGTCCGTCCACAGGCCCGCGAGTTCCCGGTCGCGGCAGGCGTTGTCCAGGCCCTGGTACCGCCGGAGTAGGGGCGGGTGGGAACGAGCTTATACTGGCGAGTGACACCGCCTCATCATGATTGAGTACCTCTTCCGCTCCTTCCTACCCCTCTACAATCCCATCGGCTTCGGCGCGAGCGACTTCGTCGAACTGGCGGTGGCAGCGGTGCTGGTCGCGCTGGTGCTGGCCAGGAGTTGGATCGAGCCTCTCCTGCGTAGGCTGGCGGCGAAGCCGGCTTGGGCGATGCTGGTTCTCGCCGTTCTGCCCGTCGCCCTGCGGATGGCGCTGCTGCCCCTGCATCCGGTCCCCACACCCAGCGGCGCCGACGACTTCAGCTACATCCTTCTGAGCGACACGCTGGCGCACTTCCGCCTGGCGAATCCGCCGCACGCGCTGCCCCAGTTCTTCGAAGGCGTCTTCACGCTGCAGGAGCCCACTTACAGCTCCATGTATCCGCTGGGACAGGGCATCGTCCTGGCGTTCGGGCAGTTGGTGTTCGGCCTCCCTTGGGCGGGCGTGGTTCTATCGATCGCGGCCCTGTGCGCGCTGTGCTACTGGATGCTGCGGGCGTGGGTCCCGCCCCTGTGGGCGCTTGTTGGGGGCCTGCTCGCGGTGCTCCAATTCGGCCCCCTGAGCCAGTGGATGAACTGCTACTGGGGCGGTGCGGTGGCGGCTTGCTCGGGATGCCTGGTGTTCGGAGCTCTACCGCGGCTGCGTGCGGGCTGGCGGACACGGGACGCGGCGCTGCTCGGCGCCGGCATCGGTCTGCAGGCCATCACCCGGCCGTTTGAATCGATCTTCCTGGTTCTGGGCGTGGTCCTGTTCTTTCTACCCTCGCTGCGCAAACCGGACGAGTGGCGCCGCCTGCTCCGCACCGCGGCGGTCGCCGTGCTGGCGGCATCGCCTGTCGTCCCGCTGATCCTGTTCCAGAACAAGGCCGTCACCGGCAGTTGGACCACGCTGCCCTACCAGCTCAGCCGCTACCAGTACGGCATCCCGCAGACCTTTACGTTTCAGCCTAATCCGGTCCCGCACCGGCCGCTGACCGTGGAGCAGGAACAAAGCTACCGTGCCGAGGTCACCATTCACGGTGCGGAGCCTTTGACTTTCGACGGCTATCTGGGGTTGCTCGGCAACAGCGTCCGTTACTACCGCTTCTTTTTCTTTCCCGCGCTCTACCTGGCGCTGCCGGTGTTTCTCGTGAGCATTCGCCAGTACCGCTTCCTGTGGGTGCTTCTGTGCCTGCTAGGTTACGCTCTCGGAACCAATTTCGACCCTTACTTTCACCCTCACTACGTCGCGGCGATCACGTGCCTGTGCGTCCTGATGAGCGTGAAGGGTCTGGAACGGCTGAGCGCGTGGAGACCCGCGGGACGGCAGGCCGCGGGCCTGATCCTGCTGCTGTGCGCCGCTCATTTCGGGATCTGGTACGGGCTTCACGCCACGGCGAGCCGGCGCTTCCTGATGGGCCTGGGCCAATACGAGACCTGGGACTACATCAATTGGGGCGACCCGCAAGGGCGGATTCAAATCAACCAGCGGCTGGCCGAGACTCCCGGGAAGCAACTGGTATTCGTCCGCTACTGGCCGCAGCACAGGTTCCGGACTTGGATCCACAACGCCGCCGACATCGACCGCGCGCGTGTGGTCTGGGCGCTCGACCTGGGCTCCGTCGAGAACGAGAAGCTTATCCGCTACTACCCCGACCGCACGGCGTGGCTCGTGGAGCCGGACGCCTGGCCGCCGCGCCTGACACCGTATCAGCCGGAAACGAGCGAGAACCCCTTCGAATCCGTGCGCTGAACCCGGCCGCCCTCACCGGTTGGCCAGCCCGCCTCCTCCACCGCCCTGGGTCAAGGTTTCGTACCGTTCCAGATTCGATTTCAGAGACGCCGCCAGCTTGTCATTCCGCAGCTGGACCGCAACCTCCATCCCGCGCCGGGCTACCGCCGCCGCGTCCTTATAGTGGGCCGTTTCGGCATACATCTCCGCCAGAATCTCGAGGATCACCGGCTCCCGCATTTGGGAGAGCTCGGCCGCCTGCTCGAATTGCACCGTCGCGTCCGCAAACCTGCTCTTTGCCGCCAGCACCCGCCCGAGATTGTAGTGCGCTCCGACGGACTGCGGCTGGAGCTCGGCCGCTTTCTCCAGGTGAGGGATAGCCTCATCCAACGCCCCGGTCCGAGCCAGCGCTGCGCCCAGGTTGTTTTGGCCGTCGGCAAACTCAGGTTCGATTTCGACGCCCTTTCGCAGATGCTCCAGAGCCTCCGCGCCACGGCTTTTCTCCGCGAGGGCGCCACCCAGATTGATCTGCGCGCGAGCATTGTCGGGATTCAGCTCCACCGCTTTCTGGAACTGCGCCAGGGCCTCGTCCAGGCTGCCCTGCTCCGCCAGCACGCTCCCGAGGTTGTTGTGCGCCTGAGCGCTCGCGTCATTGAGCTTCAACGACCTCCGGTACTCCGCCAGTGCCTCGTCCGGCTTCCCGGTCTCGGCCAGCGCCACTCCAAGATTGTTGTGCGCCCGGGGATCGTCGGGACTCAGTTCGAGCGCCTTTCTCCAGGCCGGAACCGCCGCCTCGAACTGGCGCTTCTCCGCCAGGTCCGACGCGAGGTTGAACAGACGGTAGAACTCCGTGGCGGGCGCGTCGATCTTCTCCAGGCCGTGCTTCTTGATGTTCAGGAACTCGGGAATGTTGACGGCGCGGTTGGCGGCCGTGGCATCCTCGATGGGGATCGCCGGGCTGCTGTTGCCATCGGCGTCGATGTGCGTCAGATAGAGCCTCGTGTAGAGCGAAGGAGTCTTGGACGAGAACACCAGCCAGCGCCCGTTCGGCGAGAAGCTGTGCCAGGAGTTCATCACCGCGAGATTGCTGCGCAGCGGCCGCGCGACGCCGCCGGTCACGGGAACGATGTATAGCTTGCTATCCGGCCGCATCAGCAAACCGGACTTGTTCTGGACCCACACGATCCACTTGCCATCCGGAGAGACCTTCGGGAAATCGTTGCTCATCCCATTCTCGGAGGCTCCCACGATTCTCTCCGCCTTGCCTCCTTTGCCGTCGTTGAAGGGGATGCGGTACAGGTCGTACTGAATCTGCGTCTCGTTCGGGTCGTTGGCGTACATGGAGCGCTGCTGGCCCGGGTAGTACGGGTCGCGAGCCCTGGCCCTCGAGAACACCAGAAACTTGCCGTCGGGACTCCAGAACGCGCAGGCCTGGACGTATTGCGGGTCGTCGGCGCCGGGCAGCGGTTCGAGCTTCCCGGTCTCCTTGCTGTACCAGGCCAGAATCCCTCGCGTGGGGTAAAAGACCTGGCCAAACCCGTAGTTGTAATAGAAGCCCTGGTAGATCCTGTCGTCCACGCGCTGGCCGCGCGTACCGGGCACCTCGATCGAGGTGACGACGTACTTTTCGTCCGGAGACACCTGCGACATGAAACCGAACCGTTTGGGCGATCCCTTCTCGGTGAACGCGCTCCAGCGGATCACGTACTTGTCGCTGATCTCGCTCACCTTCTTGAGCGGGATCAGGGCGTATAGCGCCTTGTCGTTCTGCGGGCCGTCGACGTCGATGCCAAGCATCTTGCCGTCGCTCGACACGGAATGGCAGTTGGCGCATGTGGGCAGGTTCTCCATGATCGTCTTGCTGCGCGCCTCGGACAGATAGCGGAGCTCCCATCGAATCTTGGGCAGCAACGAATCCGGCAGCGGCTTGATGACGCCCCGCTCCGCTGTTTCGGGGCGAGGCGGAATCAGCGGCACGTCCCGATAGAAAACGGGCGCTCCCACCGGATCCATCGAGGTCCGGAAGTCCACCCGTCCGCTCGAGACCGGTTCGGTCATGCCCGCGTCTCGAAAGCCCGTGATGACGATGGCCGCTGGTTGCCGCCTGGAGTGTTTCTTAATCGTCTCCCAGGCCGCCCGATCGGGCCTCCAGGTGTGCTGTTCCGCTTGTTCCGGCGTCAGCGTGGGCGGCACGTAGCCCACCAGCGTGGTATCGAGTTCGCCCACCTGCAGCTTCTCGCCCCGCGAAATCGCATGAACCCGAGGCGCACGCTCCCCAAACACCACCTCGATCTGCCATACGGTGGCCGCCGGGTTGGTCTCTCGCCAGAGGAACAACGGCGGTGTGATTTCCGGCGGGAAGATGGAGCCCTCCTCCGGGAAGTCGATGACGATCGGAGCGGCCTCGGCCGCGCGAACCGGCGTGGGAGCACCCCCCCAGGTAGCAGCGATAAGACCGACCAGACAAACTTCAATTCCGAGAGATTTCATAAGAGTTACTGCCAACGAGATGTTCAGCTGTACAGTTTACGGTGACCGGACCAACCACTTAGTCCGTGTGGAGCGTCCACACTTCAGCCGTGCAATGGAAATGGCCCTGCGGGCGCACTCCCGCCATTCGGCATTATTAGTAGACGTAGGAAAAGCGCCGAAGGTGCCTCAAGATTGGTTAAGAGTTTCGGAAGGGAACGGGAGGACGGACCTCAAGATTGATTAAGAATTTCAGACGCAAAGAAGAAGAGGAAGAACCTCAAGATTGGTTAAGAATTTCGGGTGCGGCAGGATTGTCACCGATCTCACGGTAAGATATGTTAGGCGGTGTTAACGGGCGCTGGAAGTGTGGCTGTATTAGGAACGATTCTACTGGTTGACGACGACGCAAACTTCTGCGCGTTGATCGCCGATGTTCTCTCCGGCGTCGGCTTCGCGGTGGAATCGGTCCACGACGGTGGACACGGCCTGGCCCGTGCGCTCGACGGCAGCTTCGACCTCATCCTTTTGGATGTCATGTTGCCCGTCCTGGACGGGTTCGAGGCGCTACGACAATTGCGCCGCCGCTCTTCGGTGCCGGTGATCATGCTGACCGCCAGAAACACCGAGCATGATCGCGTCCTGGGCCTCAACGCGGGCGCCGACGACTATCTGGCCAAGCCGTTCGGGACGGAAGAGCTGCTGGCGCGCATCCGGGCCGTGCTGCGCCGCTCGGGCCACGCCGCCCCCGGCGAGCGGCAGGTGACGGTTGTCCAGAACCTCCGGCTCGATCGGGGCACCGGGAATGTCTTGCTCGGTGACGAGCCTCTCGCCTTGACGGCCACGGAATTCGCTATCCTCGATCTTCTGATCCGCTCGGCCGGCCGGGCCGTATCGCGCGACGAAATCTGCGCGGTGCTCTACCAGCGGCCGTCCAATCCGTCCGAGCGGTCGCTCGAGGTTCACGTGAGTCATCTGCGGAAGAAACTCGAAGGGACGGGCATTGTCATACGCCCGGTGCGCGGCGTTGGGTACCTGCTCGCAAGCGAGGCGGATTGAAGCTGCGATCGGTCACCGCCAAAATCCTCGTCTGGTCGCTGTCGACGCTCGTTCTGGCGCTATTCGCCTTCTCACGGATCTCGCAGTCCATCATCGCCCAGGCTCTCGAGCCCGTTTTCGTGCGCATCGACGAGTTCTACCTGGATCAAGCCCGCACGGCATACGAGCATGGCGGCCCGGGCGAATTGGCGGGTTACCTCGCGGAACTGCGCCGCTTCCGTGGCCCCGGGCTCTACCTCACCGACTCCGCGGGCAGGGATCTCGTGACCGGGCAGAATCGATCGGATTTGCTTGCGGACTCCTCGCGCGTGCACAGTTCCTATACGAGGCTCGGCAACAAGCTCGCTTTCACCGTTGCCTCCGACGACCGGCGTTATCGCTTCGTCATTGTGTTTCAGCCGCCTTACACATTTGCCACGTTCCTCCCGTATTACCTTCTCGTTTTCGGCGTTGTCGCCGTGCTGTTCTGGTTCCTGGCCATCCACTTCGCCTCGCCGCTGCAGCGGCTTGCGGCGGCGGTACACCGTTTCGGACGCGGCGATCTGACGGTGCGAGTGGGATCGCACCGCGGCGACGAAATCGGCGAGCTCGGGCGCTCTTTCGACGACATGGCCGCCCGCATCCAGACTCTGCTCACCGCCGAACGGCAGCTACTGCAAGATGTCTCTCACGAGCTGAGATCGCCTCTTGCGCGCCTGAGCATCGCCGCGGATCTGGTCCGAAAGACCGACGACCGCGATGCCGCCGCCGGCCGGCTAACCCGCGAAATCGATCGGCTCGCGGAGTTGGTCGATTCCCTGCTTCAGATGACGAGGGCCGAAGGGGATCCCACGGTGTTCGCCGTCGAGGATATCTGCCTGAGCGACATTCTCCGCGAGGTCGCGCGCGATTGTCAGTTCGCGGCGGAGGAGCGAGGCTGCCGCATCGAGGTGGATGCGCCCGATGAGGTCCGGACGCTGGGCGACACCGAACTTCTGCGGCGCGCCATCGAAAATGTCGTTCGCAACGCCATCCGCTACTCGCCGGCCGATGCGGTGGTCGAAGCGAGAATCGCCTTGGATGGGGCGCGGACGGTGCTCTCCGTGCGCGACCACGGTCCGGGCGTGCCGGAGGATCTGCTGCCGAAGATCTTCAACCCCTTCTTCCGGGTAGACCAATCCCGCGACGCATCCACCGGCGGAATGGGCCTCGGTCTCGCGATCGCCCAGCGCGCCATCCGCCTGCACCACGGGGAAATCCGCGCCGCCAACGCCGCGCCCGGCCTTCGCATCTCCATCGTCCTGCAGCGCTCGGAACAACCCGTTACGACGTAGCAGGTGCGGGCCGCGCCCCATACTTTTCCCAGCCACGAGACGGACCAGGTGGGGCGGCTCTCCAGAGGGACTTGCAGAAATCGCTGGGCAAGCTGAAGCATACCCCACGTGGGGCCGTAAACCGTTGATGCGCCGTGTAGGACATGCTTCAGCTTGTCCCTCCCGCGGCGGTGGTGCGATTTCTGCAAGTCCCTCTCAAGAGCTGCGCCGGACGTCCACGTCCGGCTTCCGAAACTTCAAGGAGTTGCCGCGAGGCCGGCCTGGAAGCCAGCCGCAGGACTGGTGGAGCCCTGCCCACTCTGTCTCGCCGTCCTAGTTCGCCGCTTTCGCCGCGGCCGGTTTCCAGCGCTCCAGGAAGCCCGTCACATCGCTCATGCCGATCTTTGCGGCGGACTCGAATTCCCCGTTCTTGAGGCTGGTGACTACGCGGCCGTCGCCATCGAGCACCGCCAGACCGGGAATCCCCTTTTTGAGCGGCACCTGGAATCGCTCCGCCAGATCGGCGTTGCTGTCCTGCTCGCCGATGTTGATGTGCAGGACGTGGTAGTTCGCCGCCACCAGCGGAGCGACCTCGCGGGAACGAAGCGTCGTGTCGAGCACGTGACAGTCATAACACCAGTTGGCGCCGAAAATCACCAGGACCCGCTTGTGATCCGCCTTCGCGGCCGCCAGCGCGACTTTCAGTTCGGCCGGTGCCTCTTTCGGGTCGGGATAAAGACTGGTGTTGGGCCTTGATGGCTGCGGAAGCTGAATCTTGGGAAGCTGCCGCAATTCGCTGCGTCCGGTAACGATGATGCGCCACTCCCCGCCGCGCAGCACCCAGACCAGGTGCGCGGAAACCAGGCCTTTCTCCACCGCGCTGCCGGGGCGGAATGTTGCCTCGACGCGGAGCACCAGCCGCATTGTGTCCGGCGTCGCCTGCTCTTCCAGAACCTTGGGGTTGATAGCGATCAGGCCTTGCGCTTTGAGCCCGGACCAGAAAGCCGACTCCTCGGTTGCCGGATCGTCGCTCCTGCCATCGGGGGTCTGCGCGAAGGCGCCGGAGCCGGTAATGTAGAAGGCACGGAGCGCGGCCTGGTCGCCCGCCAGCACCGCCGCTTTCCACTTTTCGAGCGGCTGAAATCCGCCACGATTGGCAGCCGCGCAAACTCCCACCCCAATGAGAAGGACCGCTAACGCACGCATGTCCCCATCGTACCTCGCGTGGCGCAGGCTGCAAAACGCTCACGCGCCGTGTCCGCAACAGTGCTTGAACTTCCGTCCGCTTCCGCAGAAACAGGGGTCGTTGCGCCCTATGGTGCGGCGCAGCTCCGCGGTTTCCTGGCGGGCAATCCAACCCATGACATTGGCAGGGGCACGCTGGTTCGCCAACTCGCCCGCCATGAATTGCATGTAGGGATCGATGTGGCGGAAGAACATCTTGTAGCCCGCGCATAGATAGTTCAGGCCCGCCTCACCGTCGGGCGTGACGGCGAATCGGTGCTTGGGGCACTCGCCGTTGCAGGCGAAACGCACGTCGCACGAACGGCAGTAAGCCGGCAGGGTGGCGTCCTTCGCTTCGCCGAAGCGCTGCTGCTCGGGCGACTGCACAAGCGACGCCAACGGTTCGCTCATGATGTTACCGAGCTTGTTATTCGGGTAAACGAAGTGATCGCACGAATAGAGGTCGCCTCGGTGCTCGATTGCCAGCGCGGATCCGCAGGTTCTGCGGAAGATACACAGGCTCGGCTCCATGCCGGCCCAGATCTCGAGACTCACGTCGAACAGTTGCACGAAAATACCGCCGACGTCCCGGCGGACCCATTCATCGAAGACAGCGATGAGAAACCGGCCGAACTCGCGGGCCTCGACGGACCAGGGCGCGACATGCGCCGCCCCGGCAAAATCCGGTGCGACCAGCGCCAGCCCGTCTCCGCTTGTCTGGGACGCTGTGCGTTCGACAATCGGGATGAGCTGGATGTGGCCGCTGCCATGAGTCTTGAGAAACTGATAAACCTCCTGTGGATGGCTGGCATTGGTGCGGTGAACGGCGGTCAGGGTGTTGAAGTCGACGTTGTGGCGCTTGAGAACTTCGATGCCACGCAGGACGCGGTCGAAGGTCGGCTGCCCGCCTTTGTCGACGCGCCAGCCGTCGTGCAACTCGCGCGGGCCATCGATCGAAACGCCGATCAAGAAGTCGTGCTCGACGAAAAAGCGCGCCCACTCGTCATTCAGCAAAATGCCATTGGTCTGAAAGGCATTCTCGATCCTCTTACCGTTCGCGTAGCGGTTCTGAAGCGTAACGACCTTCCGAAAGTAATCCACTCCGAGGAGCGTCGGCTCTCCGCCCTGCCAGGCAAACTGGACAACCGCCGACCGCTGCGCCTCGATGTACTGGCGAATATAACTTTCGAGGACATCGTCCGCCATCTCCCATTTGCTCGTGTGAGGGTACAACACCTCTTTCTCGAGATAGAAGCAGTACTTGCAGTCAAGATTGCAGATCGGTCCGATTGGTTTGGCGAGTATGTGGAAATACTCCGTGTTCATTGCGATACAACGGCGAGCGTGCTATTTCTCAAGCCACGGGCTGAGCCGCATTCCGGTGGGCTTGTATTCGTACTGGTCGCCGGTTTCCTTGCGGAGCTCAGTAAGTCTGGCGCGCAGGCGCGCGGTCAACTCCTCGTATCCGGGCTTGCCGTACAGGTTGTCGCTCTCGTCAGGATCCTTCTGCAGGTCGTACAATTCGAACTCTTCGGGTTCCAGGAAGAAGTGTATGAACTTGTACCGGTCGGTACGCACACCGCGGCAGGGTCGCACATTCTCGAAGCCCGGGTACTCATAGTATTCGTAAAGCCAGTCCGTGCGCCAGGGGATATTGGTCTTCCCTCCAGCCAGCGGCATCACCGTCTTCCCCTGCATGACAGCGGGCACGGGGATACCGGCGAGATCGAGCATGGTGGGCGCCAGATCGAGATTCAGCACCATGCGGTCGGATGTCGTTCCCGCAGGGACCCGCTCGGGGTAACGCAGCATGAACGGTACGCGAATGGAGGGCTCGTACATCAAGCGCTTGTCGTAGAAGTGGTGCTCTCCGAGAAAGAAGCCGTGATCGGAGGTGAGCAGAACGGCGGTCCGTCCCAGCGCATTCTGGCGCTCAACTTCCTTCAGGACCAGCCCAACATTGCGGTCGTTGTCTTCGACGCCGGCGTAGTGGTTCTTCACCAGCTCTTCGAGCGACCGCGGATCGTCCGAAAAGACCTCAGCGCTTCCAATCTGGTTGTCGGCGTGCGCCACCGCCCGCGGCTTGCCGGGATAGTCCCGTTGGTCTTCGTCAAACGTCGAGGGCACCGGAATCGGCACCCCGTTGAATTTGTCCACCATGTCCTTGGGCCGGTAAAAGGGCGCGTGCGGCGCATAGAACCAAAGAAAAAGGCAGAAGGGTTTGTCGCGCTTCTGGCCTAACCACTCCACCGCCTTGCGGGTCAGGATATGATCGACATACTCGCCGTCGTATCTTTTCGGGGGAGTGTATTGACCGCGAATGCCCTCGGTTATGACCGGGTGATAGTAATCGGCCTGCCCGACGAAGCCGAAGTAGTAATCCCAGTAGTGGTCCATCAGCGCGCCCTGGATGTGTGACTTTCCCAGGAACGCCGTTTCATAACCTGCGTCGTGCAACATGTCGGAGAGCAGCGCGACATTCTTCGGGAGACTTCCCGCAACGTTGGAGACCGCTCCGGTAGTGTGTGAATAAAGGCCGGTAAGTGCGGTGGCGCGCGAGGGCAAGCAGAGCGCGTTTACCGCGAACGAGTTCCGGAAAACGCAGCCCTCCCTGCCGATGCGATCCATGTTGGGAGTCTGGAGGATCTTGTTTCCCGCCAGCGAGAACTCATCATAGCGGAGCCCCTCACCCATGATGCAGAGAATGTTGGGCCTTAACGCTGCGGTCTCGCCGAAGGCCAGCGCGGAAACACCGAACGTCCCGGCCAGGGTCTTCAGAACTGTCCGGCGCGTTTCCATGGTCCTCATTCTGGCACACACGCGTTCTGTCGTGCGCGGGGGGGGAGGAGGACACGGGTCGAGCGCACGTCCAGGGTCACGCCGCACTCAGCACGGAACCGCGACCGCCAGGGAGCGGACATGATTTCCGTTGCGGTAGGGATGGCCGTTGCCGGCCACCCCCCGCACAGACCCGTACTTGCAGGAACTACTGCATACGGTTCTTACCTTGGATGTGACGCCGCAAGGCGCCTGGCGTCGAAACGAGCATCCGGATACGCATGCACAACATGAGGGATGGGTAACCAGTGGTCGAGGACCGGCCCCAGTTTCGTCCAAGTGGGCCGCCGCTGACTGCGCTGGCACAGAGTTCTGTACCACAGGCGAGCCACCTGATGCCGGAATCGCGACAGCACCGCCAGGTTCCCCGGAACCGCATGGTATTGGTAGTAACCGCGCAGCACGCTCCGCAGCCATTCTCCGACCGTTGCAATCGGCGCGTGCATCTTCCGGCGTAGTTCCTGCTTCAGTTCTTGCAGCTTCTTCCGCCTTCGTTTGCCGTCCGTAATGCGCCGGACTTCGAACCTGCCCAGCCTGTTTTCCCCGCACACGTGCCGGAATCCCAGGAAGGTGAACGCCTCCGGTTTCCCCTCTCCACGCTCGGCCCGGTTTAACCTCGCGAACCGCCCGAACCGGATCAGCCGGGTCTTGTCTTCATTCAGCTCCAGCCCATACTCGCGCAGATGCTCCTTCAGTTCCTCCAGGTAGCGCTCTGCCTCGTCCTGGCGCTCGAAGCCCAGAATGGCATCGTCGGCGTAACGCACGATGGTGATCTCGCCTCCCGCCGCTTGCCTCCACTGGTCGGTCCACTGATCGAGGACGTAATGCAGATACACGTTGCTGAGCAGCGGCGAAATCACCGCCCCCTGGGGAGTCCCTGCTTCTGTCTCCGACCATACGCCGTCCTCCATGACCCCCGCCTTCAGCCATTTCTGGATCAGGCGCAGGACCCTCGGATCGGCGATCCGTTTCTCCATCAACTGGACCAGCTTTTCATGCGAAAGGTTATCGAAAAAGCTCTTTAGGTCCAGATCGAGAATCCAGCTCACCCTCTTCCGCTTGATCGCCACATACAGCGCGTCCAGCGCCATATGCTGGCTGCGTCCCGGCCGGAACCCGTAAGAGAAACCCCGAAAATCCTCTTCGTAAATTGCGTTGAGGACCGTGGCCACGGCCTGCTGGACGATCTTATCCTCCAGCGCCGCCAGCCCCAATGGCCGCTGCTTGCCATTGTCTTTCGGTATCCAGCGTCTCTTGGAGGGCCGCGCCTGGTACGCCCCGCGATGCACCCGGCTGTGTAGATCTGTGAGTCTGTCCTCCAGCCCGGTGGCATACTCCTGCCATGTCATCCCGTCCACTCCCGGTGCGGCTTTCCGCTTCAGGGCCTGAAAGCTGTCCCGCAGTAGCCCCGGGGTCACATGGTGAAGCAGAGCCGTGAACCGCTCCTGCTTGTTATTCCGCGCTCTTTCCCGCACACCCTGCAATCCCTGGGACACCCTCTCCCCGCTCTGGGTCGGTCGAGTGTTAGATTCCACGGTGTTCTCCTTGGTCACGGGCCTTCCCTCCACCCCCTCCGCCGCCGGCGTTTCCACCGGCCTTGTTCGGAGGCTTCGCAGGTAATATGCCCGTGTTCGACTCCTCGCTGGCGCGCGTGCCCGGATTGCGCTTTGGGCTTCCCGGGCCGATCCAGCAGCCGGGTAGGCCACCGGATACCAGCGAGGTCTCTCGGTTCTCGCGCGTGCAGTTTCTCGGCGTGCGTATGGCTCTTGGACTACGCCGGGCCTGACGGAGACTCGCGATCCCGTTTCCGCCAGTGTGGCCTTCCCGTTGTAAGCACACGGTCAGCGCCCGGATTGCGTTTTTCGAAGCTCGATTCCTCGCCCGCCGATGCCTCTGTCTACACTTCACCCGGCACCTCGCGGCACCCAGCGCAAGACATGAGGTCAAGATGGTTCGCTACTCCTTTCTTGCGGGGCTCTTTCATCCCCGACTGCACGCCGGTTTATCCCGACGATTGCGCTCGCTCACGTTCGCGGTTCGGTGCTGCCCGACCACAGAGATGGCCTCCAGGGGGGCGGCTGACTCAAGCCTGCTACGCCGCCGGCCGGCTATTGGCCAGTGTGGCCAGCTCGACGTCGATCTTGGGGAGGTGCCCGCCCTCGAACGCCCGGCCGATCCGCTCGTCGCTGTTGATCGACTCCAGCCGCTTGCGCAGGGCCTCGCGGCGGATGCGAGCCTCGAACTCGGCGAGCTGGCGCTCGATGTCGGTCTTCTTGTGCTTGGCGTCGACCAGGTCCTCGCGATAGCGGCTGAGGAAGTAGGCGATGGTCTCCACGCGGATTTTGATCGAGCCGGAGGGCTTGTTCTCGTCGATGTCCTTGAAGCAGAAGTAGGGCGTTCCGGAGTGTTCGACGATCTCCTCCACCACCGTGTATATCGGCGCGTCGTGCCCGCACTTGAAGTTCGAAAGTTCGAGCGCGACCAGGTTCGGATGGCGCGCTACGTACTTGGCCGCCCACACTTTGCGCGACGTGTTTTCGCTGTAGGAATTCTTCCACACGTCGGTGACCGCCATCGCGTCTGGGATGTCGCCGGCGCGGACCTCCTCGCCGAAGAGCCGCTCGAGGATGTCGTCGTCGATGGGCAGCGAGTCCTGCGTGAAGACCGGATAGCCGATCTTCTGGAACTCTTCGAGGATGTCGTGGTTGATGCCCGGGTCGTTGTGATACGGACGTCCCAGCATCACGACGCCGATGCGTTCCTCGCGCTCGAGTTGATCGAGCACCTCGCGCGCCTGCTTGCGCAGATTGCGGCTGAAGTCGGCCAGCGTCTTGTAGCCCTGCTCGACCGCGCGCGCGTTCTCCTCGGGCGAAAGGCCGAAAATATCTTTGAACTCCTCGTACATCTGCCGCTCGAGCAGCGCCGGGTTGGCCAGATTCACGAACGTATCCAGATAGACGACGCCCTTCTCCTTGAAAACGTCGCCCTCTTTGGTGAACGCCGCCTTCACCGCCTCCGGAGTCGAGGCCACGGTGGGGCAGGAGCGGTGCGACGCCGCGCACTTCAGGTCGCTGGTCAGGTCGTCGATGACCGGGAAGAAGATGTAGTCGAGCGGCTTCTTGGCGTGGTGCGTCATCAGCAGGTTGTGTATGTGCGGAATGCCGAGCTTGGACGGGAAGCAGGGGTCGATCGCTCCGCGCTTGGCGCCTTCCTTGTAGAGATCCTCGGTAGTGAAATCCGAGAACACCATGTTCTGCGGCTGTACGCCGAGCGAGGCGAAATAGCCCGTGAACAGCGGCGCCGACGAGTACATGTTGAGCACGCGCGGCATGCCGATGCGGATCTTCGCACGCTTCTTCACCAGCTCCGCGCGCTTCTTCTGCGCCGGTGTCAGCAGGAACCGCGGGGCCGGGTCGGAAACGTCCGGCGTGTTGGGAATGCGGAAAACGGCGCGCGCGGCGATCTCCGCGAAGTTCGGGTTGGCCTCTTTGATGCGGTCGATCTCGCCCTTGATAGAGCGCATGTGATCGACGTCTTCCACCGTGCCCTTCTCGCAGGTGGCGATGATCAGCCGCTGCGAGCCCGATTCGAGCGGCACCTTCGAGTTGACCGGCTGTATGGCCGTGAGCTTCGGCGTCTTCACGTCGATGAACGTGCGCAGACAATTGTTCTTGCAGAAGTAGCAGCGCGTCTCCTCGCTGCGCGTGGTCTTGTAACTGATGTCCTTCACGGCTTCCATGCCGATGAAGCTGGTCTGCGCGGCCGCGGTCGAAGAGCCGGCCCGCTTCGAGAGCCGCGCCGATGGCGCCCGCTTCGCCGCAATACTTGTGGACGATCACGTCGGGCCGCGTGTCCTTTCCCTTGAATCGCGACTCGATGAAATCCACCTGCGTCTTCACCGCCGCCAGGTTGTACTGCGTCCCGCCCTGGAGCAGGAACCGCGTCCCGATGGCCGACAGGTTCGGAATCTGCGAAACGTAGAGCCAGATATTCTTCGGCAGCACGTTGCACAGGCCCGCCATGATCTCTTCGGCCTTCCAGCCCTGGCGCTGGAAATCGACGATGTCCGACTGCATGAACACCGCGCAGCCGTAGCCGAACGACGGGAAGCTCTGCGCGCCGAAGGCCACGTCGGCGAACTGCTCCACCGGATAGCCGAACCCCTGCGCTGTCGATTGCAGGAAGTAGCCGTTGCCGGCCGAGCACTGCGTGTTCAGCTTGAAATCCTTCACGCGGCCGTTCTTGAGGATGATGATCTTGATGTCCTGCCCGCCCACGTCGCAGATCACGTCGACGTCTTTGTAGAAGTGCAGGCCGGCCTCGGTGTGCGACACGGTCTCGACGATCGCCGCGTCCGCGCCCACCACGTCCTTCAGGATGTCTTTCGCGTAGCCGGTGGTGCCCACGCCGAGCACCTTCAGCGTGGCGCCCTGCTCGGCCACCTGGCTCTCGAGCTTGCTCAGGATCTCGATGGTGTCCTCTATGGGATTGCCCTTCGAGAGCCCGTAAGACTTCAGCAAGACGCTGCGGCTCTTGTCCTTCGAAACCAGCACGGCCTTGGTCGAGGTGGAGCCGCCGTCGAGGCCGATAAAGCCTTCCACCACTTGGCCCGGCTCGAACTGCGCGTTCGCGTGCTTGTGGTAGCGGTAGCGCGTCCGGAAATCCTCCAGCTCTTCGGTGCTGGCAGCGAGGCCTCCGCCCGCGCCCTTCGCGGCCTTCTCTTCGCCGCGTCCGTGCTCGATGTACCACTCCAGGCGCTCCCAGCCCTTGTAACAACCGACGCAATCGTCTTCGCTTTTGCCGAATTCGATGGCGCCGATGGCCGCGAAATACTGCGCGTTGTCGGGCGTGCGGATCAGGTCTTCGGGCGGAACGCCTTCGGGCAGCGGGAAGTTGCGCTCCTTCCAGATTTTCGGGATGTTGCGCTTCCAGCACTCCTTCATCCCCACGATGTAGCAGTTCGGACCGCCGAGCAGCAGCACCACCGGCCGCAGCGTGTTGCCGCGCGTGAGCACCGAGAGATTCTGCATCACGATGGCCTCGAACAGCGACGCCATCAGCTCATCGGGCGGGACGCCGGCCTTCTGCAGCCCATTGACATCGGTCTCCGCGAACACGCCGCACTTGCCTGCCACCGGATGCAGGCGCATACCGTTGTAGCCCATCTTGCAGAGTTGATCCGAGGGGATGCGCAGCTTGGCGTTGATCTTGTCGATCACCGCGCCGGTGCCGCCCGCGCACTTGTCGTTCATCGAGGGGAGCTTCTTCTTGCGCCCGGTCTCGGGGTCTTCCTTGAAGATGATGATCTTGGCGTCCTGCCCGCCCAACTCGATCACCGAGCCGCACTCGGGATTGAGCTTCTCCACCGCGAGCGAGACCGCGTTGACCTCCTGGACGAACTTCGCGCCCAGGTATCCGCCCAGGCCGTTGCCTCCGGAGCCGGTCACAAAGATGCGGCACTCCTTGGCCTGGAAGCCGTCGATCTCGGCCTCGAATCGTTTCAGAAACTCGAGCACCTTCTCGGGCTGCTTGGTGTCGTGCCGTTGGTAGTCGCTCCAGACGATCTTGTCGGTGACGACATCCGTAACGACGGCCTTGACCGTGGTCGAACCCACGTCGAGCCCAATCATGTAGTTTCGCGGCAGCATTCTGTAAAAGCTCCTCGTGTCAAGCAGCGGCGGCTACAGCCCGGCTTTCGGTCTTCATGCGGGCGGCGATGTGCAGCACGAAGTTGGCCGCGGTGCCGATGACGCCCTTGGTCTGGGGCACGCGGTACATGGGCCGCTTCAACTCGGGATGCTCTTCCACATAGGAGCGGCACTCCGCCAGCGTGAGCCCGGCCTTGTCCAGCGCTTCCTGGAACTCGCGCTTGGCCTTGGCCTTGGCCTCGCCGAGCGCCATCTGCACGCGGCTGTGCGCGTTGATCTCGCCCTCGCCCGAGGTCTCCACCGGCAGGAAGATCATGTCGCGGAAGTGCGACACCACCGCCGCCTGCGCGCCATCGGACTGCGTCGAAGGCATGCAGCCGAACGGCTTGAGCGACAGCACCATGTGGCACAGATCCTTGTTCGAGTAGTAAATGTTCTTGGCTACTTCGAGGTGACCCTCGCCGCCTCCGCTGCGCGAGTTGTAATACGGATGGCCGAGCCGCTGGAGCTCGTACTGGTCCACTAAGTGGTGCGCCAAGCCGCCCAGCGCCTCTACCAGACGATGATACTCACGCTTGAAAATCCTCTCCGCGAGCTTGAGCTTCGCCAGCTTCGAGCGGAAGGCGAGCTCGATCTTCGCCCTGCTCCCCAGCTTCCACCACGCAGGCAGGACCGCGCCCTTATCGAGGCCCTTGGTATCGGCGTACTTCTGCACGACCTGGTGGATCATGTACGTAATCCAGGTGCCGACCGGCTCCACCAGCACCTGCGCGCCCTCGCGCTCCAGGAAGCGGAACATGTTGAAGTTGCCGTCGCCTTCCGTGGTCTGCGCCCAGAATTCGCCTGTGATTTTCACGATCGGCTTCACGCGGAGCCGGTCGACTTCGATTTCGTTGTAGCGGTTCCGAACGCGCTCGAGCGCGCCGGTGTACTCGTCGCTCCGAAGCTGGTTGACGAACTTTCCGAGATACTCGGCGGTGCCGCCGTAACCGCCCAGAGCCCGCGCGGCGCGGGAGTCGAGCCGCCACGGCTGGCGCGTCCGAAAGGACTCGCGCAACTGGTTCAGCGCTTCTTCCAGCGCTGCGCTTGTCTCTCCCGCGGTCACTTCGTATGGCCGGATCGCGTAGGTGACTTCGTTCAGCACGTCGCCGCAGTTCATGGCGTTGAGAATGCCGAGGAAGAAGTCCGGGTTCATGTCCAGCCCGGCTTCGGCGTCGGACTGGCTCAGGCCTCCCGACTGCTGGAACAGCATGACGCGGAACCCGTCGAAGCCCGAGTTACGCAACGCCAGCCGGTACTCCGATTCGTACATGCCGAACCGGCACGGTCCACAGGCGCCGGCGGTGAAGAAGACATACTTATCGAGGATGTCCTGGCGGCTGACGCCCTTCTCTTCGAGGCCTTGCAGAAACTGCACCAGATTACCGACGGTGAAGTAAGTGGGATTACATTGTCCGTTATTCCCAAACTCTTTTCCGGTCTGGAACGCCGCTACGTTAGGCGTCGGCAACGGTTCGGCTATGTACCCCAGGCCTTCGAGCGCGCCCTGGATCAGGCGTTCGTGCTTCCAAGTCAGCCCTCCGAACAGGAGTGTGGTGTGCGGCCGTTGGTCCTTGGTGAACTCCCGCTCGACGGGCTTCTTGAAATGATTCGTTCCGAGCGACACCAAGCCGCTTTCCCGTTCCAGACGCTTGCGTTCCTCGGCTACGCGCTGCTGGACCAGTTCTTCGACACCAATCAATGCCATAAGTACGCCCCTCCTCTGTCCTACCAGCAGTTTGCGGCCGACTGCCGGGCGTAATCAAAAGCAAGTCATTGAACGGAGCAAATTAGGCGTCCGCCTGTACCGCTCTTGGGCTAAGCAGGTCCTGCGGGGATTTGGTGGAGTGGGCATGAGCGGTCCGCTGTCTTGTCTGGCAGAACTTGTTCCCGCAGGACAGGATTCCAGGTGTGGACACCTGCCCCACCTATTCCACCTAGTCCTGAGCGGATTCGATCTGCACCAAAGACGGAGCGGCCACTAGCGGCGCAGGGCGGCGTTGAGGGGCGCGCCAGGAGTCAAGATAAGACACCTGATGCACGCAAGATACCGTGCAGGAGCTTGTGCAGGGCTTCTCCGTGAGGAATTCCCGGCGTACGTCCTCGACAGTGTATTCGGCCAGCGGCTTACCCGGGTAGCCGCGCTGCTGGGAGCAGTAATGCACCAGGCCGTCCTCGCATATATAGAGATAGCGCGCGCCGGCGCGACACCGCCAATCGTTCTGGACTCCCGCCACCATGTTGTCCTGGAAGCGGTTGAATCGCGAGTAGCTGCGTTTCCCCAGGGCCTTGATTTGAACGAACACCTCGCGCTGCTCAACGTCAAGCGGTTTCATCTGGCCCCACTGGTCGTGCAGGATCCCCACCGTAGACGTGAAACCCAACTCATTGGCCCGCCGCGCCACTACCAGCGCATCGGAAGGCCGGCCCAGCGACGAGCCGAGGACGGTGTTGATGTTGACGTGAAACTCGGCGTGCTCCGCCAGCAACCGGAGCTTGTGGTCCAGCACCTTCAGGCTCTTCTTCGAGACCTGCCCGGGAATTACGTTGTCGATGCTGATTTGCAGGTGATCCAGGCCTGCGTCGTTGAGCGCGCGGATCCGCGCGGCGGTCAGCAGATACCCGTTGGTGATCAGTCCCGCGAGCAGGCCCCGGCGCCTTATCCGGCGGATGACCTCGTCCAGGGCCGGCTGAAGGAGCGGCTCCCCGCCGCTGATCGTGACGATGCTCGTTCCGAGCGCCGCCAGGCGATCGACTCGCGCGATCAGTACCTCCAGCGGTACAGGCGGCGACACATGATCGTACTCGCTGCAGTATTCGCAAGCCAGATTACAGCGGCGAGTCACAACCAGGTGTGCCAGAACCGGATGATCCGTCGAGATCAGGCCCCGCGCGATCATAGCCAGTTCGCGAGCGCGTCGCCAGACGGCTTTGGCCCCGCTACGGAACTCCGTGCCCCTCGATCGCATCCCTGTCCCGATTTCACCACATCTTCCCCTTTTCCTCACCCGGCACTCGCCCTGTTGAGCATTTTTGAGGCTAAGTGGGGAAAAACAAGGGTTTAGGGGATTGCGCCACGCTGACCGTTTCCGCCCGTCCCAGTAACTCCGTTTGCATTGACATCTTCGCCATCTAGCGGACAAAACCGGCATTTCGGCACTTTTGGCTACCCGCCGGACTTAGGGGCGGTTACGCTGGAGGTAGTCTCTTGGAGGAGCGGATGCACAAGCCTATCAAGTATTTCGAGAAGGGCCTTACCTATGTAGCCAAGGCCGCGTGGGCGGTATTCCAACGGGTCAACCGGGTCCACCAGAACCCGTCATTCAAGCCTAAGTGGGCGGATAAACCGCTCCTTAAATCCCATGAGAAAGCTAAGCCGCCGCTAGGTTGGCCGCGCGAAACAGACTCGCTTTGTCCTAAGTGCGTTCCGGCGACTCGCAAGGAGATACTGGACGGCAAGAAGGACTACCATGACCTGCTGCACGAAAAGGTCGGGGAGATCAAGGCCCAGATCGTCGAGCGGGACGGCCAGATCCTGATGGTGAAGGACTGCCCCATTCACGGCCACTTCGAGGACGTCATGTCCATCGACTCCGCCTTCTACAGGCACATCGAATCCATGTTCCCCGGCCGTGACATGCGCGCCCACAACGACGCCAAGCTGCACAACCACGGCACCAGCACCATCACGCACGGCCGCGGGGCGGTGCTGACCATCGACCTCACCAACCGCTGCAACATGATGTGCGATCCGTGTTTCATGGACGCCAACCAGGTGGGCTTCGTCCACGAGCTGACGTGGGAGGAGATCAAGCAACTGCTCGACAACGCCATCTCGATCAAGCCCAAGCGCCAGATGTCGGTGCAGTTCTCCGGCGGCGAGCCGACGATTTCGCCCTACTTCCTCGACGCTGTGCGCTACGCCCGCGAGGTCGGTTACAACAGCGTGCAGGCCGCCACCAACGGCATCGAGTTCGCCAAGAGTTTCGAGTTTTGCCAGAAGGCCGCCGAGGCCGGACTGCGCTACGCCTATCTCCAGTTCGACGGCATCGGGAACGCCGCCAACTCGCACCGCCGAGTTGGTAACCTCTTCGACGTGAAGCTGCAGGCCATGGAGAACCTCCACAAGGCCGGCGTCGAAATCGTGCCCGTAACCACCATCATCAACGGCATTAACAACGAGCAAGTGGGGCGCATCATCAAGTTCGCGCTCGACAATCCCAAGCGCATTCCGTTCTGCTCCTTCCAGCCCGTCTCCTTCACCGGCCGCGACGAGGCCATCACCGACGACCGCCGCCAGGCGCAGCGCTACACCCTGTCGCACCTGGCGCACGACGTGAAGGCGCAGACCGGTTTGGGCGAGCCTACCCGCGACTGGTTCCCGCTCTCCTTCGTCAGCACCTTCGCCGATTGGGCGGACCTGGTCCACGGGCCGCAAGCCGAGTGGGGCCAGTTGAGCTGCGGCTGCCATCCGAATTGCGGCGTCGGCATGGCTATCATGGTTGACAAGGTCACCAAGGAAGCCGTCCCGTTCACCGCATTCGTCAACGCCGACAAGCTATCGAAGGACGTCGCCAGCGTCAACGACGCCGCGCGCGGCAAGTTTCTTTCAGTGCTGGGCATGGCGCTCGCCCTGGCGCGCAACTACGACCCGTTCATGGCGCCGAAACATTTCTCACTTTGGGCGCTTTACAAGAAATTCGACAAGAGCTTCGGCGTCAGCGGCAAGGATTACGGCAAGGTCTCAGGCGACCGCACCATCGAAGACATCGAGAGGCGCCGCCAGGACCGCTGGAACGTGCTTTTCATCGCCGGCATGTGGTTCCAGGATCTCTACAACTACGATTTCCGGCGCACCGAGCAGTGCATCATCCCCTACGCGACGCAGGAAGGGGAGATTTCGTTCTGCGCCTACAACACCGGGATCGGCTGGCGCCAGATCGTCGAGAAGATCCACATGAGCGCGACTCTGACCAAGTGGTACGAAGAGCATGGCCGGCACGAAATTTTCGCCGGCGGCAAGAGCGTTCAGTTCGGCACGGTCGATCATTCCCTGGTGCTCAAAGACGAGTTGCTGACCAACGAGGAGCAGCACGATCTGGACGCCCTGGGCATCGCCAAGAACGCGCGCGAGGAAAGAGCGCGCCAACGCGACGAGAACGCTCGCATGGCCAAGCTCTACCGCAAGCACGTGCTCAAGGAGCCGGACGGACCGGAACTGGTGAGCATTCAGGTCCCGGTTGCGCCGCCCAAGCCCGCCGCCGAGGAGCGCGAAGAGGTCGGCTCGTTCGGCGACTAGGGTGCGGCTGAAGATCGCTCTGCTCGGACCCGACGTTCGACCCGACGCCCGGAGGCGAATACCGGAATGGCCCGGAGGTTCTGCGCAAGAACGCTGGTCCGGCGTGCGCGGGCGTCGGCCGCTTGAGCGTGAACCACCTTGCCCTTCCGGAGCTGGCATGGGCGGATTGTCGACACCGGAGGCTGGCTGCCATCGGTAGCGCGGGCGCGGCTGGAGGCGCTACGGGTCGATGCAGCATTCGCACCTCGAACCTCAAGGACCGGACCCGACGGTGAGCCCACTGCCTGGCCCGCCCCAAGTTGGCTGACGGCTGAGGGCTGACAGCTGCGGCCGCCGGTGCCGACAATTTTAGGTGTCCGGGTCTGGTATCATCTAAGGTTATTTCCTTGCAGGACGGTCCTCAGCCGTTTCTGTGGTTTCCACAACGCCTAACCGACAGGAGAGTTCTTAATGGCAGTCAAAGTAGCAATCAATGGTTTCGGCCGCATCGGACGCAACGTCGTCCGGGCCGGAATGAACGACCCCGCAATCGAATTCGTAGCATGCAACGACCTGACCGACACCAAGACGCTGGCGCACTTGCTGAAGTACGACTCCGTCCTGGGGCGGCTTGACGCCGATGTCAAGGCTACGGCAGATTCCATCCTCATCAACGGCAAGCCGCTGAAGGTGTTCGCGATCAAGGACCCGGCGGAGCTCGACTGGAGCTCGCTCGGCGCCCAGATCGTCATCGAATCCACCGGCAAGTTCACCGACGCGACGCAGGCCTCGAAACACCTGCGCGGGACCGTGAAGAAGGTCATCATCTCCGCTCCCGCGAAGAACGAAGACCTGACGGTGGTCCTCGGCGTCAACGACAACATGTACGATCCGGCCAAGCACAACATCATCTCCAACGCGTCCTGCACCACCAACTGCCTGGCGCCGGTGGCGAAAGTGCTGCACGAGAACTGGGGAATCCAGAAGGGGTCGATGACCACGATCCACAGCTACACCAACGACCAGAGACGTCTGGACTTCCCGCACAAGGATCTGCGCCGCGCCCGTGCCGCCGCCATCAACATGATCCCGACCTCCACCGGAGCCGCCAAGGCCATCGGCCTGGTGATGCCGGCGCTCAAGGGCAAGCTGGACGGCTATTCCATGCGCGTTCCGACGCCCAACGTTTCCGCGGTCGACCTGGTGGCGGTGCTCGAGAAGGACGCCACGGCCGAAGCAGATCAACGCCGCCCTGAAGGCCGCCGCCGAGGGCCCGCTGAAGGGCATTCTGGCCTATACGGAAGACCCGGTGGTTTCGACCGACATGCTGCAGAACCCCAACAGCTCGATCGTCGACGCCGGGTTGACGAAGGTGATGGGCGGCAATCTGGCCAAAGTGGTTGCCTGGTACGACAACGAGTGGGGCTACTCCTGCCGCGTAGTCGACCTGGTGAAATTCCTGGCCGCCAAGGGCCTGTAGAGACGCAACCGATCGGGCGGGACTGCTCTTGGCGGGCAGTCCCGCGCTTTCTCCCGCCGCATTTCCGCATTCCTCCCTAGCCGCGTCACGGCACACAAGTTCGCTCCCTCACGGTTGCGGTTCAGTGCTGGACACCCGAAACGGGATGTCGCTGACTGGCCAAATGGAGTAGAATATCTTCTCATAGCCGATACAGTCGGCGCCCACAAGGGAGGGGTTTTAGGCGTGCTCAACGGGCGCTCTACCGGAATCCACCTGATTGGCGACGTGCCCTGGGGCACGCACTTCTGCCAGTTCTATCAGGACCAGCAGGATTTGACCGACATCCTGGTGCCGTATTTCAAGGCCGGTCTCGAGCACAACGAATTCTGCATGTGGATCACCTCCGAGCCGCTCCGCGCGCAGGCGGCGCACGAGGCCCTGGCCACGGAAGTCCCAAACCTCCAGGACTACATCTGCAAAGGGCAGATCGAGATCCTGGACTACAGCCAGTGGTATACCGCCGGCGGCGGATTCCAGTCGGACCGCGTTCTTCAGGGTTGGGTCGGAAAGCTCGACGCGGCGCTCCGGCGCGGCTTCGACGGCCTGCGGCTCAGCGGGAACACTTTCTGGCTGGAGAAATCCGATTGGAAGGATTTCACCGCCTACGAAGCGGCGGTGGACAGCGTCATCGGCCGCTATCGGATGCTGGCGATCTGCACCTATAGCCTGGACAAGTGCGGCGCCGCCGAGGTGATGGACGTCGTCGCCAATCACGCCTTCGCTTTAATCAAGAGGGCAGGCCAGTGGCAGGTGATCGAGAGCGCCGAGCGGAAGCGGGCTTCCGCGTACCTGCGCGCCAGCGAGGAGCGGCACGCCCTGGACCGCCAGCGCGCCGAGGAACGGCTGTACGCCCGCAGCCTCATCGAAGCCAGCCTGGACCCGCTGGTCACCATCAGCCCCGAGGGCCAGATCACGGACGTGAACGAGGCCACCGAACTGGTCACCGGGGTGGCGCGCGATCGGCTGATCGGCACCAGTTTCTCCGACTACTTCACCGAGCCGCGGCGGGCGGAAGAGGGCTACCAGAAGGTTCTCTCCGACGGCCTGGTCCGCGATTACCCGCTGACCATTCGCCACGTCGGCGGCCACACTACCGACGTGCTCTACAACGCCGTGCGTCTACCGCAACGAAGCCGGCCAGGTGCAGGGCGTCTTCGCCGCGGCGCGCGACGTGACCGAACGCAAACGGCTGGAGGAGGAACTGCGCGTCGCTTCGCTTTACGCGCGCAGCCTGCTCGAAGCCAGCCTCGATCCGCTGGTCACCATCAGCCCCGAGGGCAAGATCACGGACGTGAACGAGGCCACCGAACTGGTCACCGGCGTGCCGCGCGACCGGCTTGATCGGCACCACTTTCTCCGACTACTTCACCGAGCCGGAGCGGGCACGAAGCAGGCTATCAGAAGGTTCTCTCCGAAGGTCTGGTCCGCGACTACCCGCTGACCATTCGCCACGCCGACGGCCACACCACCGACGTGCTCTACAACGCCGTGGTCTACCGCAACGAAGCCGGCCAAGTGCAGGGCGTCTTCGCCGCGGCCCGCGACGTGACCGAGCGCAAGCGCGCCGAAGCCGAACTGGCCCGGTATCGCGACCACCTGGAAGAACTCGTGCAAGCAGCGAACCGGCGAGCTGGAGGCCGCCAACGCCCACCTTCAGCGCACCACCGCGGAACTGGTCCGCTCCAACCAGGAACTGGAGCAATTCGCCTATGTGGCGTCCCACGACCTCGCAGGAGCCGCTGCGGGCCGTGACGGGTTACCTCGGGCTGATCGAACAGCTGCTCGGGGACAAGCTCGACGACAAGGGCCGGCAGTCACTTCGCCGGAGCCGTTCAGGGCGCCGCCCGCATGCACACGCTCATCACCGATCTGCTGGCTCTCTCGCGCGTCGGCACCCGGGGCCAGGCCTTCGAACCGGCCGACCTCGACACCGTGCTCGACCAGGCCCTCGATGGCCTGGGCGCCAGTATCAAGGAAACCGGCGCCAGAATCACGCGCGATCCGCTGCCCACCCTCCGCGTGGACGCCGGCCAGATGGTGCAGCTCTTCCAGAACCTGATCGGCAACGCCCTCAAGTTCCGCGGCGAGCGAGCCCCCGGAAATCCACATCGGCGCCCAGCGAAGAGCCGGGCCGGTGGGTCTTTGCGGTGCGCGACAACGGCATCGGCATCGAGCCGCAATACTTCGAGCGCATCTTTCTGATCTTTCAGCGCCTGCACACGCGCAGGAAATATCCCGGCACCGGCATCGGCCTGGCCATCTGCAAGAAGATCGTCGAGCGCCACGGCGGCGCCATCTGGGTCGAATCGCAGCCGGACCAGGGCTCGACTTTCTACTTCACCATCCCTGAACTGAGAGACCCTATGAACACGCCCAAGACCATGAACCCGAATCTGGGCCGGCCGATTGAAATCCTGCTGGTGGAAGACAGCCCCAGCGACACCGACCTGACCGTCGAGGCGCTGGCCGCCGCCAAGATCTGCAATCGCCTCAGCGTTGTCGAAGACGGCGTGCAGGCGATGGAGTTCCTGCGCCGCCAGGGCGACTACGCCCAGGCGCCCCGGCCCGACTGATCCTGCTGGACCTGAACCTGCCGCGCAAAGACGGCCGGGAAGTGCTGGCGGAAATCAAGGCGGACGAGAACCTCAAGACCATTCCCGTGGTGGTGCTGACCACCTCGCAGGCTGAGAAGGACGTGCTGCAGGCTTATGCCCTCCACGCCAATTGCTACATCACCAAGCCGGTGGATTTCCAGCAGTTCCTGGAGGTCGTCAAAGCCATCGAGGATTTCTGGTTGACGGTGGTCAAGCTGCCACCGGAAAAGTGAGCCGGGATAGCGCCCCATGAACACCGCCGTCATCGACATCCTGCTGGTCGAAGACAGCCCGTCCGATGCCGAACTGCTGCAACAGACCCTGCACCAGACAGCGGTGGGTCGTTTTGAGTTCACCTGGGTGGAGTGCCTGCAGGACGCCCTCGCGCGCCTGGGCCGGAAATCCTTCGACGTGCTCCTGCTGGACCTGTCACTGCCCGACAGCTCCGGGCCGGAGACCTTCCGGCGCGCGCACAACGCGGCGCCCCGCTTGCCCATCGTGGTGTTGACCGGCACCAATGACGAAAGGCTGGGCTTCGCCGCGGTCCAGGAAGGCGTCCAGGACTACCTGGTCAAGGGCGAGAGCCGACGGCCGGCAGATCGCCCGCGCCATCCGGTACGCCATCGAGCGGAAGCAGGCCGAAGAGCAACTGCGGGACTCCATGGCCGAGTCTAACCGGAACCGCGCACAGTTCGAGGCAGTCCTCCAAGGGATGCAGGACGGCGTGGTTGTCTTCGACATGCGAGGCCAGGCCGTCTTCGTGAACGAGGCCGAGGCCAGGATCGCCGGGTTCCAGCGCGCCGACGCCGTAGAGCGGCACGCCGCCTATTTCGCTTCCCTCTACGAGCTGTTCCACCTGGATGGACGGCCGGTTGAGTTCGCCGACCGGCCGCTCTCGCGCGTGTTGGCGGGGGATTCCGTCACGGACTGGGAGCTTCGGGGCAGGCGACAGGAGACCGGCCAGGAGTGGATTTTCAGCTTCAGCGGCGAGCCGGTTTACGACAGCCAGGGAAAACAGATTCTCGCCGTCGTCATCAAGCGTGACCTTACCGAGCACAGACGCGCGGAGGAGCGCCTCAAGCACACGCAAAAGCTGGAGAGCATCGGCGTGCTGGCGGGCGGCATTGCGCACGACTTCAACAACATCCTGACCGGCGTCATGGGCAACGCCAGCCTCGCCCAGTGCGACGCGCCGCCGGAGATCGCCGACCGGCTCGACGATATCGTTCGCGCCACCGAGAGAGCCGCCGCTCTGACGCGCCAGCTTCTCGCATATGCCGGCAAGGGACAATTCGAGATCGAAGATTTCGACCTGTCCGGCGTCATCCGCTCCTCGACCGACCTCATCCGGCTCTCGATTCCCAGGAACGTCGAGCTGGTTCTGGACGTGCCTCGGGGCCTGCCGCTTATCAGGGGCGACGCGGCGCAGATCCAGCAGGTCGTCATGAACCTCGCGATCAACGCGGCCGAGGCAATCGAGAGCCCGGTGAACGGCACCGTTTCCATTCGCGCCGGCGCGAAGCAGTTGGACGGGGATACACCTGTGGCACCGGGTTTCGAGCTTTTACCCGGGCGTTATCTCTGGCTGGAGGTGCGCGACACGGGCAGCGGGATGGATGAGGCGACGAAGGCCAGAATCTTCGATCCGTTTTTCACCACGAAGTTCACCGGCCGCGGCCTCGGGCTGGCTGCGGTCCAGGGCATTCTGCGAGCCCACAAGGGAGCCGTGGCGGTCCAATCCAAGCCGGGCGAGGGAAGCACATTCACGGTTTACCTGCCCTGCCTGGTGGTTAAGAAGTCGCGCGTGTCTCCCAAGCGCGCCGGGGCCGGCACCGGGCGCGCCGCGACCGTGTTGGTGGCAGACGACGAGTTCGACGTCCGCAGCTTCGTTCAGGCGGCGCTCGAGCGTTTGGGCCACACTGTGCTGGTGGCCGACAACGGGCGGCAGGCAATCGAGATTATGCGCACGAATTCCGCTGTCGACCTGGTCCTGTTGGACGTTGTCATGCCGGTGGCAGGCGGCGGCGAAGCGCTGGCCGAAATACGAAAGTGCTGGCCCGGCACCGCGGTTCTGGTCACCAGCGGGTACAACCGCGAGGAAGCGCGCCGGCTGGGCTCCATTCCGGACGGCCTGCCGTTCATCGAAAAACCGTTCACTCTCCAAACGCTCGCCGCCGCCGTTCAGAGCGTACTGGAGAGCCGATCCCGAATGCGACCGGCGGCCATCCACGAGATTGACGGCTAGCGTTGTGTCTCCGAACTAGCTTTACACTTGCGCCGGGGCACCGAACCGCGAGCGTCAGCGAGTGGACCGCTCCCTGACGGTCGCGGTTCGGTGCTCACGGTAATCCCTCGGGTTGACATCTTACCCGAGTTGATCCATACTCGGGTCAGATGCCTACCCGAGACGAGAAAGAGCAACTGGCCCTCCTGCAGGGCACCCTCGACCTCCTGATTCTGCGGACGCTGGTGTTCGGACCGCGGCACGGGCAGGGGATCGCGCGCTCCATCCAGCTCACTTCGAAGGACGAGCTGCTGGTGGAACACGGAGCGCTCTATCCGGCCCTGCAGCGGCTCGAAGCCAAGGGCTGGATCCGGGCCGCGTGGGGCAACTCCGAGAACAACCGCAAGGCGCGCTTCTACACGCTGACCAGGAGCGGGCGCAGCCACCTGGCCGACGAAACCAGCCGGTGGCAGCGGCTCGCCGCGGCGATCGGCTGCGTCCTGGGCGCGGAAGGAGGATCGTAGCGCATGTTCCGCCGCCGCGCGCGAAAGTGACTTTCAGCGCCGAGATCCGAGGCCCACATCGCGCTCGAAGCGGAGCGTCTGCGAGGCGAGGGCCTCAGCCAGGCGGACGCGGAAGCCGCCGCGCGCCGGGCCTTCGGCAACCCCACCGCGGCCGAAGAGCGCTTCTACGAGAGCGGGCGCTGGCTCTGGTGGGACGCAGGTGTCGCAAGGACGCGCGCTACGCCCTGCGGATGCTGCGGCGCTCGTCCGGCGTTCACCGTCGCGGCGGTTCTCACGCTGGCTCTCGGCATCGGAGCCAACACCGCCATCTTCAGCGTCATCGATGCGGCGCTGCTGCCGCCCGCTGCCTTATCCTCAGCCGGACCGGCATCGTGATGGTCTACGGGCGCGGCCCAGCCCGGGAGAACTCCGATCTCTCGCCCGCCACGTTTCTCGGATTTCCGCCGTCAGAGCCGCTCGCTTCGAGCACCTGGCGGCGCTTCCGGCAATCGCCGTTCAATGTCACCGGGCAGGACCGGCCGGAGAGGATCGCGGGCGCCGTCGTCACCCCCGATTTCTTCGGCGTGCTCGGTGTTCCGGCGCAACTGGGCCGCACCCTCACGGCCGGCCTCGGACAAGCCCGGCGCCCCGCGCACCGTGGTTCTGAGCTATGGGCTGTGGCAGCGCCGCTACGGAGGAAGTCCGGACGTTCTCGGCCGGCAGATCGTCTGCTCGACGGCGAGCCCAGGACCGTCGTCGGGGTCATGCCGCCGTATCTTCCAATACCCTCCCGAAGCCGAGTTGTGGACCGCCGCCCGCTTCGCCGTTCCCGAACATCTTCTGCGGCCCGCTCTCGACCAGTCGAACGTCCGCGACACTTACTACTTCGACACCATCGGGCGGGTGCGCGCCCGGCGTTTCCCTGGCGCAGGCGCGGGCGGAAGCCAACACCATCGCCCGCCGCCTGAAGCGGCAGTACGGAGCGACGAGGAAGCTTCCAGCGCGGCGCTGGTCCCCTTGCATGACGACCTGGTCGGCGCGACGCGGCCGGCCCTGTTGGTCCTGCTGGCCGCGGTTGCGCTGTTGCTCTCTGATCGCCTGCGCCAACGTCGCGAACATCCTGCTCGCGCGCGGCGCGGCCCGCCAGAAGGAGATCGCCGTGCGCGCGGCGCTCGGCGCGGGGCGGGCCCGCCTGGTGCGGCAGTTCCTCACCGAGAGCGTTCTGCTCGCGGCGGCCGGCGGCGGGCTGGGCGTCGCGCTCGCCTTTGCGGCCTTGCCCGCTCTGCGCGCCCTGCTGCCGGCCGACATCCTGGCCAACGCGGCGCTCAGCGTGGACCCGCGCGTCCTGGTCTTCACGACGCTGGTCTCGCTCGCCTGCGGGATCCTGTTTGGGCTCTTCCCCGCGCTGCATCTCTCCGGCGCCGTTCTGGACGGCATGCTCAAGGAAGGCAGCCGCGGCTCGTCGGGCGGCGTGCGGGGCGCATCGCACCCGCAGCGTCGCTGGTGGCTGTCCGAGGTCGCGCTGGCGGCGGTGCTGCTGGTCGGCGCAGGCCTTCTGATCCGCAGCTTCACCCGCCTGCTCGCGGTCGCGGAAGGGTTCCGGCCGGAGCGCGTCCTCAGCCTCCAGCTCTCGCTCCCGCCGGCGCGCTACCCCGCCGCCGGCGATCGCGCCCGTTTCGCGACCCGGGCGCTCGAGAGCATTGCCGCTCTTCCCGGTGTCGAATCGGCCGCCGTCGTCTCGCGCCTTCCTTTGAATCCCGGCGCCAGCACGCGGTCCGTCGATATCAAAGGGCGCACGTCCACCGCGAACGATCCCGCGCCCGACTATCTGGTGGTCAGTCCCGACTATTTCCGCAGCATGGGCATCCGGCTTCTCAGCGGCCGCGCCTTCACCGATCGCGACGGCCCCGGCGCCGCGCCCGTCGTCATCGTCAACCAGTCCATGGCCCGCTACTTCTGGCCGGGCCGCAGCCCGCTCGGAGAATACGTGACGGTTGACGGATGCGGCAAGGAGAACGAGTGGTGCCAGGTGGTCGGCGTCGTCGAGGACGTTCGCCAGCGCAGGCTGGACCAGAACGCCTCGCCCGGCGCTGTACGTGCCCTATGCCAGGGACCCCTGGCCGTTCATGACCTTCGTGGTCCGCACACGTACGGACCCGGCGGCCGCCGCCTCCGCCGTCCAGGACGCCATTCACCTCGGTCGACCAGGACGAGCCGCTGTACGGCGTCCGCACCATGGACCAGGTGATCGCGGCTTCGCGCTCGCCGCGGCGCGTGCGCATGCTGCTGCTCAGCCTGTTCGCGGCGCTGGCTCTGGCTCTGGCCTGCGTGGGCATCTATGGCGTCATGGCCTACTCTGGTCGCCGCAGCGCGCACACGAAATCGGAATCCGGATGGCGCTGGGAGCGGACAGGAAGGACGTCCTGACCCTGATCGTGGGCCAGGGGCTGCAGCTGGCGCTCGCCGGCGTCGCGGCGGGCCTGCTGCTGGCCGCGGGCCTGTCACAGTTCCTGTCCAGCATCCTCTACGGAGTCGGGACGACGGACGCTGCCGACCTTCGCCGGGGTGGCCGCCTGCTGGTCGCGCTGGGCGCCGCGGCAAGCTACCTGCCCGCCTGGCGCGCCAGCCGCGTCGATCCCGTCACCGCACTGCGGGCCCAGTAGGACAAGCTTCAGCTTGTCCCTACTTACTCCGAATTTCCTCCAGCCGCTTCTTCAGATACTCCTCGTACTCCTTCTTGAGCGCCGGATCTTGGGGCGAGTAGTAAATGTCGCTGGACTTGTACTTGCCCTCGTCGAGCTTCTTTCGGGTCCACTCGTCGTGAATGTGGGAGATGTCGGCGCTGTCCATTATCCTGCTGCGCCAGTTGCGGCGGGATGAAGTACACGCCCTCGCGGTCGCCCACCACCAGGTCGCCCGGCATCACCGTCACGTTGCCGATGCGGATCGGAACGTTGATGCCGGTCAGCACGACGCCGGAGATAGCGCTGGGGTGCGCGTGGCGATAATACGCCGGCATGTCCATCTGCGCGATACCTTCCAGGTCGCGGATCGCGCCATCCACCACCAAACCGCCCGCGTGGGTCGTCTTCATGATGTAGTAGAAGAGATTGTCGCCGACGATGGTGCCGCCGTCCTCCTTGCCGAACAGGTCCACCACCAGAACGTCGCCGGGCTGCAACATATCGATTGCAGTCTGGTTGTTCAGAGCGCCGAGGCCGGTGGCCGCCGCCTTGGCCTTCAGGACGTCTTCGAGATCCGGGCGCGCCGGCATGAACTGCACCGTGAACGCCCGGCCCACCAGCTTCTTTCCGGGGTGCAGCACCTCGAAGCCGTCCTCGTATTGGTTGTGAAAGCCCTTGCCCGGCAGGACGGACCAGACCTCTTCGGCCGAGAGGCCGCGGGCGCGCTCGAGCAGCGAGTCGGGCACCTTGGGCCGGCCATCGGGAAACCGCTCGAACGGATTCTGCGCGGTGTACTCGATGCATTTGCTCCCGCGTGAACAGCTGATGGACTGCGGCAGGGCGATCATGCGCCGGCCGCGCCGATCAAGGCTAGGGCGGAATCAGTTCCAGCGTCCGCATGCGACTCAACTCCATAAGCGGTCGTTGGTGCGATCGACGTCCCACTGCGGCGTCGGCTCGAAGTAACCCGGTTCGAGTAAGTGCTGCTTGACCGCCTCTTCGTTCAGAGTGACTCCCAGTCCGGGCTTGTCCGGAACGGTGATGAACCCTTTGTCGATAACGGGCTTCTCGACGCCCTCCACCAGGTCGCTCCACCACGGGACGTCGACGGAGTGGTTTTCCATCACCAGGAAGTTCTCGGTCGCGGCGGCGCAATGGACGTTGGCCATGCACGATACCGGAGTTCCCGCGAAGTGCATCGCCATCGGCACGCCCAGTTCCTGGGCCGCGTCGCCGATCTTCTTGGTCTCCAGAATCCCGCCCGACGTCGCCAGGTCCGGCTGGATGATGTCCACCGCGTGCGCGCGGCACAACTCCATGAACGGCTCCTTCAGGTAAATGTCCTCGCCGGTGAGGATGGGGATGTCCACGGCGGCGCTGATCTCCTTCAGCAGATCGGTGTACTGCCACGGGATCATGTCCTCCAGCCAGGCCAGGTTGTACTTCGTGAGTGCCTTGCCCAGGCGGATGCAGCTATTGACGCCGATGTGGCCGAAGTGGTCGGCCGAGAGCGGGATATCCATCCCCACCATCTCGCGCACCTGGCCGACGTAGTCTGCCATCATGGCCGCGCCCTTTTCGGTGATCTCGGTGGCGGTGAACATGTGCTGTACGGGATCGCCGTAGGCCAGGCTGGTGCCCGCGGGCATGGTGATCGCGCCCGGAATATCGGCCATCAGGTCGATGCCCAGGTCCATCTTGAGCCACGTGAAGCCCTCGTCCCGCCGCGCCTTCAGGCGCTGGCCGTAAACCTTCGGATCGTGCGACTCGGTGGTGTCCGCGTAGCACGCGGATGCGGTCGCGGAACTTGCCGCCGAGCATCTGGTAGACCGGCACGCCGTACGCCTTGCCGGCCAGATCCCAAAGCGCCATCTCGACTCCGCAGACCCCGCCGCCCTGCCGCGAGTGGCCGCCGAACTGTTTGATCTTGCGGAAGACCTTATCGACGTTGCAGGGATTCTCGCCCAGGAGGCGGCTCTTGAGCATCAGCGCGTAGTTCTTGCTGGCGCCGTCGCGCACCTCGCCCAGGCCGTAGATGCCCTGGTTGGTGTCGAGGCGGATAATGGGGCAGGTCATAGGCGCGTGTCCGATGACCGCCACGCGCAGGTCGGTGATTCTCAACTCCGACGGCTTCGAGTTGGTGTTGACATTCTGCGGAAGGGCCTCCAGCGTTTCGTCAGCCCAGAGGCTGAGGCCCATGGCGCCGGCCACGCCCTTCAGAAACGAGCGCCGCCCGCCGGTGACGGAACGAAATTGCATCGCGATACCTCCCTCTAAGAAACCGCTCCCTCACGGTCGCGGTTCGGTAACAGCCGTTGCGGTAGGGATGGCCGTTGCCGGCCACCCCCCGCACAGACCCGTACTTGCAGAAACTACTGCATACGGTTCTTACCTTGGATGTGACGCCGCAAGGCGCCTGGCGTCGAAACGAGCATCCGGATACGCATGCACAACATGAGGGATGGGTAACCAGTGGTCGAGGACCGGCCCCAGTTTCGTCCAAGTGGGCCGCCGCTGACTGCGCTGGCACAGAGTTCTGTACCACAGGCGAGCCACCTGATGCCGGAATCGCGACAGCACCGCCAGGTTCCCCGGAACCGCATGGTATTGGTAGTAACCGCGCAGCACGCTCCGCAGCCATTCTCCGACCGTTGCAATCGGCGCGTGCATCTTCCGGCGTAGTTCCTGCTTCAGTTCTTGCAGCTTCTTCCGCCTTCGTTTGCCGTCCGTAATGCGCCGGACTTCGAACCTGCCCAGCCTGTTTTCCCCGCACACGTGCCGGAATCCCAGGAAGGTGAACGCCTCCGGTTTCCCCTCTCCACGCTCGGCCCGGTTTAACCTCGCGAACCGCCCGAACCGGATCAGCCGGTCTTGTCTTCATTCAGCTCCAGCCCATACTCGCGCAGATGCTCCTTCAGTTCCTCCAGGTAGCGCTCTGCCTCGTCCTGGCGCTCGAAGCCCAGAATGGCATCGTCGGCGTAACGCACGATGGTGATCTCGCCTCCCGCCGCTTGCCTCCACTGGTCGGTCCACTGATCGAGGACGTAATGCAGATACACGTTGCTGAGCAGCGGCGAAATCACCGCCCCCTGGGGAGTCCCTGCTTCTGTCTCCGACCATACGCCGTCCTCCATGACCCCCGCCTTCAGCCATTTCTGGATCAGGCGCAGGACCCTCGGATCGGCGATCCGTTTCTCCATCAACTGGACCAGCTTTTCATGCGAAAGGTTATCGAAAAAGCTCTTTAGGTCCAGATCGAGAATCCAGCTCACCCTCTTCCGCTTGATCGCCACATACAGCGCGTCCAGCGCCATATGCTGGCTGCGTCCCGGCCGGAACCCGTAAGAGAAACCCCGAAAATCCTCTTCGTAAATTGCGTTGAGGACCGTGGCCACGGCCTGCTGGACGATCTTATCCTCCAGCGCCGCCAGCCCCAATGGCCGCTGCTTGCCATTGTCTTTCGGTATCCAGCGTCTCTTGGAGGGCCGCGCCTGGTACGCCCCGCGATGCACCCGGCTGTGTAGATCTGTGAGTCTGTCCTCCAGCCCGGTGGCATACTCCTGCCATGTCATCCCGTCCACTCCCGGTGCGGCTTTCCGCTTCAGGGCCTGAAAGCTGTCCCGCAGTAGCCCCGGGGTCACATGGTGAAGCAGAGCCGTGAACCGCTCCTGCTTGTTATTCCGCGCTCTTTCCCGCACACCCTGCAATCCCTGGGTCACCCTTTCCCCGCTCTGGGTCGGTCGAGTGTTAGATTCCACGGTGTTCTCCTTGGTCACGGGCCTTCCCTCCACCCCCTCCGCCGCCGGCGTTTCCACCGGCCTTGTTCGGAGGCTTCGCAGGTAATATGCCCGTGTTCGACTCCTCGCTGGCGCGCGTGCCCGGATTGCGCTTTGGGCTTCCCGGGCCGATCCAGCAGCCGGGTAGGCCACCGGATACCAGCGAGGTCTCTCGGTTCTCGCGCGTGCAGTTTCTCGGCGTGCGTATGGCTCTTGGACTACGCCGGGCCTGACGGAGACTCGCGATCCCGTTTCCGCCAGTGTGGCCTTCCCGTTGTAAGCACACGGTCAGCGCCCGGATTGCGTTTTTCGAAGCTCGATTCCTCGCCCGCCGATGCCTCTGTCTACACTTCACCCGGCACCTCGCGGCACCCAGCGCAAGACATGAGGTCAAGATGGTTCGCTACTCCTTTCTTGCGGGGCTCTTTCATCCCCGACTGCACGCCGGTTTATCCCGACGATTGCGCTCACTCACGGTCGCGGTTCGGTCAGCCGCTCCCTCGCGGTCACGACGCTTCCGAACCGCGCGCCTGAGCAAGCGGTCATTCATTTGCCAGGGCCGCCTGCAGCATGGCCCGCGTGTAACCCACGTTGAAGGCGTAAGCCGCGTAGCCGCCGCCGCCCGGATACTGCGGGCGAAAACCCGGGCGCTCGCGGTCGTAGTCGATTCCGCGCGGATGCTCGGGAAAGATCAGTCGCGGGTACTTCTGCCTGACCAGCTCCCTCATGACGGCGAACATGTTAATCTCGCCTTCGTCCAGGAATACTTCGGTATACCTCTCGTACGGCTTCCGCACGCGGACATTGCGGAAGTGCACGTGATTGATGCGGTCGCGGCCGCCGAAGTAGCGGCAAACCTCGACCGGATCGCCGCCCATCTCGCGCGTGACGCCGCAATCGAACGTGATGCCGTTCGAAGGGCTGTCCACAATATCGACGAGCCGCTTCCACCCTTCCACCGTGCCCATAATCTGTTCGGAGCCGCGGCTGATCGGCGCCGGAGGATCGTTGGGGTGCAGCGCCAGCCGGACGCCGGATTCCCCGGCAACCGGGACCACCGCCTTCAGGAAGTAAGTGATGTTGGCCCACATCTCTTCGAGCGAATGAGCGCCCTCCTCGGGCAGCGGCGGCAGGCCTTTCATGCGCTCGTAATCGAAGCCGGTCCAGCCGGCGCCGGCGCGGCCCGTCTCCTCGAAGTAGCCCTCCATGGCGCGGTGCGCGTACCAGTTGTATTCGACCACCGGCAAGCCGGCACGCCCAGCGGCACGGATCGACTGGATCACCTTGTCGGTGTCCTCGTCGCGGCCGGGGCGAGCGTAAATGGCGTTGGCGAACCCGCCAATCATGAGATTGCCGAGCGTGAGGCCGCGGTCGCGAAGCCGGGCCATGCGCTCTTTGAGCCGGTCTTCATCCCACGGAATCCGGCCGCCGCCGCCGAGCACGTGATCCACGCCGAGCTGCCTGATGCGGCGCGCTGCCGCTTCGTCATCTTCAGACTCGGTGGGGAGGCAGATCTTGGGAGTGCCCGCCGATTCCCATCGCACCGCCGGAGCCGCCAGCGCTCCCCCGCCCGCCAGCAGCAGATTCCTCCGCGACCAATCGCCGCCCATACCGCGAGTGTAGCGCCGGCATCGGCATAAGGGGGCCGTGGCGGCCCGTCCCGCCCGGGCCGAGCCTGCCCCACCAACATGCTCCCACGATCTGAGTCTCTGGAGAACGTGCTGCGGCGAATTTCCATTCGCCCTAGTGCGCAGGCGTAACCGCGAGGCTGTCCACAGGCTGAAGCCCGCGCCACGGCCACATGCTACTTCCCGAACGCGTCCACCAGAGACATCACTTTGAGGTTCTTGCGCAGCTCGTTCGCCTTTGCTGCGCCGCTGATGGCGATTTCGACCGGCTGGCCGGGCAGCAGATCGAAGTAGTTGTCCGACGGCGTCGCTTCGAGCGAGCCGAAGGAGACGTAGACGCTGCGAGCCAGCACGGGCGAAGAGAGGCGCAGGCGGGTTCCGTCCCACTCCGTCTTGATCTCGGCCGGTGGCAGCCGCACGTCCTTTGTCGGCGCCACGAACAGCACGTTGCTCGACACCGTCTTTCCCCCGACAATCAAATCGGCCGCGATGAAGCTGCGGTTCGGGTCGGTGTCCTTGGGGAAGGGGAACTGCAGATAAATCTGGCTCGAAAGCGGCGCCACCTGTATGCTCTGCGATTTGTCGCTGAGAGTCGCGCCGTCCACGCTCATGATGCGGACGCGAAGCTCGGCCTTGGCCAGGGCGGTGCGGTCGGACACCACATACACCGCCACCGCGCCGTTCTCCTCGTGCGGCGAAACGAGCAGGTCGTTGTAGAACCGCCGGGCGTAATACTGGAGCGCCTTCCAGCGGCCATAGTAATCGAGGCTCGACCACGAGGCCACCGGCCAGCAGTCGTTCAGTTGCCAGTAAAGCGAGCCCATCGTCCGCGGGCGGTTCCGCCGCAGGTGCTCGGCGCCGATCTTGATTCCCTCCGCCTGCAGAACCTGGCTGGCATACAGGAATGCGGCAAAGTCGCGCGGCTCCGGATAGTCGCGCAGCAGGTACTGGTGGATGATCGCGTTGCCCGCGGTGTTCTTCTGGTGCGCCAGCATTACCGGCGTGGTGATGCCGGTGCGATCCTCGGGAACGGTGAACGATTCGACTGTGCGCATCTCGGGGAACGACTGAAAGCCGTACTCGGTCATGAAGCGCGGGTTGTGTTTTTCGTAGTCGCGGAACGGCACGCGTCCGTGCCACACGCTCCAGTCGTGCATGTCGCCGGACTGGTAGGCGTCCGAGACCTCTTCGTAGTCGGCGCTGGGCGAGCTTGGCCAATAAGGAGTCTCGGGCGTGAGCCGTTCGACGACGCGGGGCAGTATCCCGCTGAACACCGTGAGGTAGTCCTCCCACATGCGCCGGCTCACCTCGGCGGGCTGCTTGGTGCCACCGCGCCAGGCGAAGGCGCCCTCGGTTTCGTTGTTGCCGCACCAGAGGACGATGCTGGGATGATTGCGCAGGCGCCGCACCTGGTCCTCCGCCTCCGCGGCGACGCTCTGCTTGAACGGATAGGTGCCCGGCTGCCAGTCGTTGCCGAACATGAAATCCTGCCAGATCATGATGCCGAGCCGGTCGCACATATCGTAGAACTCGTCGGTCTCGTAATAGCCGCCGCCCCAGTGCCGGATCATATTCATGTTGGCGTCCACGGCAGATTGCAGCACCTGGCGATACTGCTCGGTCGTAGACGCGCGTGGGGAAACTGTCGAACGGGATCACGTCCGCGCCCTTACCGAAGACGGGGATGCCGTTGATCACGAACTCGAAGGAGCGGCCCCACTTGTCGAGGTCGCGGCGCAGCACCACGGAGCGCAGGCCGGTGCGGGCGATGCCTTCATCCTGAGAGTCGCCGGCCGTGAGGCGGGCGCGGAATTCGTAAATCGGCTGCTTGCCGTAGCCAGCGGGATACCACAGGTCCGGCTTCACGATCTCGAGCGGAAGGTCGATATGGTTCACGCCGGCGTGCAGCTCCGCGCGTTGGGTCTTCTTGCCCGCGTGAGCGGTTTCCAGCGTGACCTCGGCGGCCATGTCGCCCGCCGCGGTGACCTCGACCTCGGCCACCAGGTGCGCCACCTCGGCCGTCACGTCGCGCTGGCGGATGTGGAAGTCGGAGATGCGGGCGTCATCCCAGGCCTCGAGTTTCACGGGGCGCCAGATGCCGCTGGTCACGAAGCGCGGTCCCCAGTCCCAGCCGAACTCGTAGGCGGCCTTGCGTATGTAAGTCTTCTCCTCGGTGTGGGTCTTCTCGCGCCACTTATCGGTCGCAGCCACCTTGGCGGCGGCCTTGATCGGCGACGGGAAGACGATCGCCAGCTCGTTGGCGCCCGCTTTCAGGTACGGCTTCACGTCCACCCGCCACTCGCGGAACATGTTGTCGGCCGTGAGCACCGGCGTGCCGTTCAGCGATACTTCTGAGTAAGTGTCGAGGCCCTCGAACACCAGCTCGATATGACGACGCTTGAGCAGCTCGTCGCCGGCCTGGAAAGTGGCGCGGTATTCCCAATCGGCGTTCTCGATCCATTGCAGCTTGGCTTCGTTGTCGCGGTAGAAGGGGTCCGGGATGAGCTTGTTCCGCAGCAGATCGAGGTGTACGCATCCGGGCACCTGCGCGGGATGCCATTCGGCGGAGTCCCCGCCGCGCTGCCGGAATTCCCAGTTGGAGTGAAGCAGGATGGTTTGCTTCCCCACCCCCGCACCGTAACATGGCACCGCGGCAATCACCGCTATAAGGAGAAGAGCCGATCGATTCGTCATAGTCTTGCCTCGACCGATCTTCGCATACCTGCCAATGGGCTACCATGGCGTGTGGTGCACGCCCGGGTCGTGCCACCCGACAGGGGAGAATCATGAACTGGAAAGCCCTACTCTCAGCGGAAACTGAGAACACCTACGCCATCACCGACCGCCTGCTCGCCCTGGTGGAGGACTGGCGATCTAGACTGGAAACCCTCCGCCGGCTCCAACTGGATGACAACCGGCCAACTCCTCATGCACCTCGGGTCGGCCTGCGGCGCACCGATGCGCGGCTTCGTCAGCGGGGATTGGGGACTGCCCGAGGACGCCGAGATGGGCGACCAGCCTCCGGCCTCGAAACTGCCCGCGGTCGGCTCGGTCGCCGAAGCCAGGCGGCTCGTGAGCGAGGACAAGCAGGCTGCCCTCCAGGCGCTGGCGGCCTCGACCGAGGACGATCTCGCGCACAAGAAAGCACCGGCCCCCTGGGATCCGACCGAGCTGCTGCTGGGACACCGCCTTTTGCAGATGCTCGACCACCTGAAACAGCACAAAGGCCAGCTCTTTTACTACCTGAAGCTGCAGGGAAGGCCGGTCGGAACGGCCAACCTATGGGGGGCGTGACCAATTTAGGATCTTGACACCCGCAATTCTTCGTACTAGGATCTTGGCTAACGGTCTTTATTTTGTGCTCGGAGCGGACATATGAAGAATTCGGCGACGGTGCTTACCAAACGGCAGAAACAGGCCACGGTCCGGAAGTGGGCGGAGTGGATACTCAAGCAGCGCGCACGCGCCGTCAAGGCCAAGCGGGCAGATTCAGAACGGGTCTGAGTCCGTCTCCGGCTTAGCTTTCGGTTCCTCCTCGATGGCGCCCCCCCCGCTGCTACCGGGCTTCAACAGCTTGTAGACGATACGGCTGGACGGCAGATTCTGCTCGGCGAAATCGATACCCTTGGCGCTGATCATGATTTCGCTGGTGCTCTCATCGCGCCGCACCAGTTCCTTCTCTTTCAGGTACCAGATGGTGAATTCGAGGTATTCCCTCGGAAGCGCCATCTTGGCTTCCATATCCAGGATCGAGAGGCCGGGACTCTCGGGGCTGGACTTGCGCCGGTTGTAGAGCAGGCACAGCACCCCCAGGCGGCGGTTCATCTCCGCGTCGATGCCGACCACGAACTCCTTCATTTCGAAAACCGGCATCGGCTGCCCGCTCTGCTGCGAGAGCGCCGAGTCGTACTGCGTCCTGGCCTCCGGGTCGGACAGCACCTGGTAGGCTTTCTGCAATTGAACGAACTGGTCGGTGTCCCCGGTCTCGGGGTTGTCGGGATGATAGCGCGCGGCCAGCAACCGGTACACCCGCTGGACGGTCGCCAGCTCCGCATTCGGACTGATCTGCATCAGCTCGTAATAATCGACAAAGTCGGCCATCTGTCCCCCTACTGCAAGAAAGCGGATCCAGGGCGACCCGCGCGGACCGGGCATAGGCGTTAAAGTAAGGCCCCGGCGGGCAGCTTCCGTGGCGCAGGCACTCCTGCCTGCCGCCTCGACATTCGTGTCGAGGCCGGTTTTTCGCGTCGAGAAGAGTCTCGACGCTGCAGACTAAGAGTCTGCGCCACGCTTCAAGCTCGCGGCGACCTCTTATTTTAACGCCTATGCGCGGACCAGGGGTCCGCCCCACAATACCCTCCAGGTTACATCGGATGCGGGGCGGCGGGCGCCGGCTGGCAGGCGAAGTCCCAGGTCTGGACGTTGCGCTCGCCAGCGGTGTATTCGATGACCGCGTATTCGCCGGGCTCGAGCGGCTGCTGCGGCCAGATCTGGTAGAGACCGTCATCCACCTGCTTGCGAAAAATCGGGATGTCCTGCTCCTTTTCGGTGACCTCGTTGGTCACCGGCCGGATGTCCCACTCCTGCACCACGCGCACGCCCTTCTTGGGCATCATCTTCACGATGCCGAAGTTCTCTTCGCGATCGAGGCGGAAGTAAAACTCCGGCCGGGAAGACGTCATGACGTTGGCCGAGTGCTCCCCATCCAGCTCGACCGTGGTCTTGCCTGAAACGACCGGGATCGGGGCCAGGCGCTTGAGGATCGACCGGCTCTTCTTGCTGACGGCCTTCGACTCGGCCTGCTTCAGCGTCTTGACCTGCTTGCCCTCGAGGAAATAGACTCCGGCTCCGACCGGGACGCGTTCGACCTCCTGCCGTTGCTCGCGCTCGAACTTGTCCTCCGCCGCGATCTCGGCGGCCTCCTTGCGGACGGTCTCCTGGCGCTCCTGCTTTTCCGTCTCGGTACGCTTCAGGTCCACCAGGTTGACCGGGATCTCCTCCCAGTCGCTGCGCTCGACGCTGTAAAAGCGCACGCGGTCGCCCTCCACCTTGTACTCGCGCACGAGGTGGTAGTTGCCGTCTTTCAGGTACAGGCGGAAATCCGCTCCAAGCGCCGCGACCGCCGCCAGCAGGAAGACAATCAGGGTTCGGACCATCTGACAGTTTGATTGTAGCGCCGCACTGAACCGCGACCGTCAGGGAGCGGACATGATCCCTATCGATCCTCCGCCAGCCGGCGGAGCCGGCGCATCTGCTGCTCTTGGGCCTCCAGTTGCTTCTTCAGCGCCTCCACCTCGGCCTGCAGGTCGTCCCGATGGCGGGCAGCCGCGGCGTCCTCGGCCGTGGACCGCCGGTCGACCGGCTGGCCGATGAACCGGATCCATTGCCGCACCTCGCGGCCACGCGCCTTGATGCGCAGGCGAACGTCCACGACGTCCGCAAGCCGCTGGTAAGCGATGCTGCCCTCGCGGAGCATGTCCCTGTCGAGCGTCCGGATGACGCGTTGATTCCCGTCCTGGATTTCCAGCGTCGCGCTGGGGGCTTCACGGATCGGCCGGGCGCCGCGGTCCCACTCGATGAGCAACTGGCCGCTCACGTCCGCCACCCACAAGCCCAGCGAGGGCTGCGGCTCGGACTGGATGTAGTACTGCACCGCACCCAACGCGGCGGCCGAGACGAGTGCGGCGGCGAGCAGTGCCCACACCCATTTCTTTCCGCGCCACGGCTGGGCACGCGCAAAGCTCGGAATCTCCAGGGGCTGCGCCTCCGCTTTCCGTTCCGGGACCGCCGGCGCGGCTACGGGGACGGGGGCAGGCGGAGCCGGCGTCCTGCGTGGCTGCCGTTCGGGCGGAGCCGGCGCGGCGGGTTCTTCGGGAGCCTGAGGTTCGACACCCGGTTCCGCTACCAGCCCGTGGCGGCGGGCCAGGCTGGTGAATTCCTCGTAGCTGTACTGCGCATGGACCGTGCCGGTCCGTTCGCGGAAGAAGAAGCCGGCACGGGCGGGGCCATAGTTGTCGGGACTGACCACCAGCGCCACCTGCCACCGCTGCGGGAAGTACGAATCGTAGATTTCGAGATCGCGGGGAGAGAGCTCCACGCCGCTGCGGGTGTGGGAATGGTACCAGCCGACCGGTTCCAGGCCGCGCAGGTCGGGTTCCCGCCGCGGCGCGTATAGCAGCTCTTTCAGCGCAGCGCGGTCGTGCTCGGAAAGGACGAACCGGGGGCCGAACGCGTGGTCGCACTCCAGCGGGCGGTAGGACAGGATTCGAATCCGGTCGCCGTCGGCGGTGCCGTACAGCACTCCGCCCACCTCCATTCCGCCATGCCGGAAGCGGAACAGTCCATCTACGGCCTGAGCGCAAACCTCTTCGAGCGCAGCAACGGCATACTCGATTTCGATGGCGTGGCCCTCCACGCTCCAGGAACGAAACTCGCTACCCACATTCTCGGTCGCCATACACGATACGCGCACTCCAACTTTACCTTCGCCCTGGGCGATGTGGCAAGGGTCCGGTGGCGCGGACCTGCGGCACGGCGGCCGGCGTGCTTGCCAGTGCCAGGGGTACAGCAACGCGGCGCCCTCGGCCTTTGGTGTCGCCACGCGCGCCCGCCGGCCCAGGGCGAAGTGGCGGGGGCACAGCAGCGCGGCGCCCTCGGCCTTCGGGTGTCGCCACGCGCGCCCGCCGGCCCAGGGCGAAGTGGCGGGGGCACAGCAGCGCGGCGCCCTCGGCCTTTGGTGTCGCCACGCGCGCCCGCCGGCCCAGGGCGAAGTGGCAGGGGTACAGCAGCGCGGCGCCCTCGGCCTTTGGTGTCGCAACGCGCGCCCGCCGGCCCAGGGCGAAGTGGCAGGGGTACAGCAGCGCGGCGCCCGCCGGCCCCGGACGAAGTGGCAGGGTACAGCAGCGCGGGGAGGTGCGCGACAGTCGTCTGGGTGCTCGTCGCTCGGCACAGGGCGAAACCGTGCCGCCACGTCCCGGTCTTGCTGGGCGCCCCCTGTCCCCGCCGCGGAGTTGAGTGCAACTCGCCAGCCAAAAGGGGGCTGCGGAGTTTTCGCGTCTCTCTTACGATTTGTCGCGTTCCCAGACTGCCGCGCCTCCCGGGCGCCGCGCCCTTCCCCGCCCTCAAATTGACTGCAACTCGCGCGCTATGAGGGGCTCCGGAGTTTTCGCGCTCTTTTTTACGAATTGTTACATCCTGGAGCGCCGATTGCTCGTCTGTATGAGCGAAGGGAGTCTGGCGATGAGAACAGTGTTAAGTATTCCAACGCCGGTCCGCAAGGAGACGAAGGGCTGGGCGTACTGCCCGATCTGTACCCACATTGTTGAGGCGCAGGTCGTGATCTCTGGAAAGAGGCTGACCACGAAGCCGGGGCAGAAATGTCCGCGATGTTCCTCTTCCCTGGAGCCGGCATCCGTCGTAAGATATGAGACTGCGGCCTGAAATCCTCTTTAGGGATTGCGGGGCGTGTTCCGGTTGTGCTGTATTGGTTGTAGAGTAGAGTGATCAATGCGAAAGAAGCGGATCCTGCCGGTCGAGCCAGTCATCTCGAGCGAGATCCTCGCCAAAGCGAAGCGCGAGGCGCATCCGGACAAGCTGCCGCCCAAGGGTAAGTGTGTGGTCTGCGGCGCCGAATGTGCCTCGACCTCCACCGAGCACCTCTGCTGGGTCTGCCGCCGCTTGAAGATCAGCGCCTGGTACGAATCCGAGCAGCAGATGCCCGCGCAAGAGTAGAACCCTCGTAGGGCCCCCGTCCCTCAGCCGTCGGAGCTGCCCGTGTCCTCGTTGACAGACGCGGGTGCCGAGGCGTCAAATGAGTCCCGCCGGAACGGAACCGTTGTCGGCGAAGACTGCGCGGTCCGCCGGAACACCAAAGGGGATCCCGCCGTAGATCGGTAGCGACAAGCTGGATTACGACCGGCTGGCGCGGCTTACGGGAGCGATGTGCCAGGTTGTGGCTGAACTTGCCCAGTGAGGGCTCGCTCGTAGACAAACCCTGCCGCAGCGACGTCCTCCACCCCCAAGCCGTTGGATTTGAAGATGGTCGGGGCGTCCGTGCGCTCCCATGTCCGCTTGCCCGCGGCCAGATCGGCGAGTTCCACCAAGCGCTTACTGCTCCAGCCCTGCTCGTCGAGCGCCAGAACCAGGTCGCCGGATTCCATTCGCGCCTGCTCGATTGAATCCACGGCGATCAGGCCCGCCCCGAGGACCAGCTCCGATGGCAGTTCCCGGCGCGCTGGGTCATTCGATCCGACGGCGTTAATGTGCGCCCCCGGGGCCACCCATGCTGCTTCGAGGACGGGATCCTTTGACCTAGTCGCGGTCACGATTACGTCCGCCCCGCGGACGGCAGCCTCCGCCGAATCCGCCGCTTCCACCGCCACGCCGTACGCTTCCGAACACTCGCGGGCGAAGCGGACGCGGCGCTCGGGATCGCGGCTCCAGACGCGCACGCGCCGGAACGGCCGCACCACCAGCATCGCCTCGACCTGGCTGCGGGCCTGGAACCCGGCGCCGATGACCGCCAGGTCCCGGGCATCGGGCCTGGCGAGCAGATCGGTGGCGAAGCCGCTTGCGGCCCCGGTGCGGATCTGTCCCAGGGCATTGGCCTCGAACATGGCCAGCGGCCGCGCGTCTTCGGCGGCATACAACGCCACCAGAAAGTGCGCCCCATGCCGCGGATGGGTGGAGTAGACCTTGGTGCCGAAGTAGGGGCCGAACGCGCCCGCCAGCATATGTAGCATCGCACCGGAAGGGACCCGGAGGCGGCGCCGCGGAAGGTTCTGGGCCTTGCCCGTTCCCAGGTCCTCGAAGACTCGCCGCATCAGGGCGACCGCGTCCCGCATAGGGAACAGCCGCCGGACATCGGATTCGGTGAAGTAGCTTTCAGCCATCAGCTCTCAGCCCTCAGCCAAAAAACCCAGCACCGCGACTGCCGCTGACAGCCGATCGCCGCGATTGCCGCTGACTACCTCGGACTCACTGAACCTTGCAGTATCCATCGGCTCACCGCTGACGGCTGCGCCGGCGCGCTAGTATAGTGCGTCGCAAATTCCGAGCAGTATAACTGACGGAGGGCGAAGGGTAGGACAGGCACGAATTTCGCAAACGCGGCGAAATTCGAGCCAGTCCCGAGTTTGCGACTCATTCCGACACCCGACGGAATCTACGACGCACTACGCTAGCGCCTCGCCGGGTCCGGGAGCTCCGGGTTGACGCCCAACTCGCCCAGCGCCACGGCGGCGCGCGCGGCGTCGAACTTGCCGTCGCGGGCCAGGCGCGAAAGCGTGGCGGCAACGATGTGTTTCGCGCTGACCTCGAAGAAATCGCGCAGGTGCTCGCGATTCTCGCTGCGGCCAAAGCCGTCGGTTCCCAGCGCCACCAGCCGGCCGTCGAGCCAGGGCGCGATCTGGTCGGCAACCGCCTTCATGTAATCCGACGAGGCGATTATGGGCCCCTGGGTGCCCTCGAGCACCTGCCGGATGTACGGCTGCCGTACCGGCTCCGCCGGATGCAAACGGTTCCAGCGATCCACCGCCAGCGCCTCGCGCCGCAGCTCGCTGTAGCTGGTCACGCTCCAGACCTCGGCCGCGATTCCGTACTTCTCCGCCAGCATCTGCTGGGCCTTGACGGCCTCGTTCAGCATCGGGCCGCTGCCGAAAAGCTGCACGGCCGCCGGGCCGCCCTCCGCCGCCTTGAAGCGGTAGATCCCCTTGAGGATGCCCTCCGCCGCGCCCTCCGGCATGGGCGGCTGGGCATAGTTTTCGTTGTAGACGGTCATGTAGTAGAAGATGTCTTCGTTCTCCTGGTACATGCGCCGCAAGCCGTCCTGCAAGATGACGGCGATCTCGTAGGCGTAAGCCGGATCGTAGGCCACGCACGTTGGCAGCACGCTCATCAGCAGGTGGCTGTGGCCGTCCTGGTGCTGCAGGCCCTCGCCGTTGAGCGTGGTGCGGCCGGCCGTCGCGCCCGACGATGAATCCTTTGCCGCGGGAATCGCCGAACGCCCACAGCAGGTCGCCCATGCGCTGCAGCCCGAACATCGAGTAATAGGTATACAGCGGGATCATGGGCAGGCCGAAATTGCCGTACGAGGTGCCTGCGGCGGTGAACGACGCCATCGCTCCGGCTTCGGTGATGCCTTCCTCCAGAATCTGCCCGTCCTTGACCTCGCGGTAGTAGAGGAACATCTCCTGATCCACCGGGTGGTAGAGCTGGCCCTGGCTGGCATAGATGCCGATCTGCCGGAACAGCGATTCCATGCCGAAGGTCCGCGCCTCGTCGGGAATGATCGGCACCACGTAATGGCCGATCTTGGGATGGCGCAGCAGCAGGGTCATGGCGCGCACGAAAGCCATGGTGGTCGAGACTTCGCGCCCCGCCGAACCGGTGAGCGTCTCGGAGAAGTAGTCGAGCGGCGGAGCTTCCATCTCGATGCGCTTCGGCTTCCGCTCGGGCAGGTATCCCCCCAGCTCCGCGCGCCGCTCGTGCATGTAGCGCATCTCCGGCGCGTCTTCGGGCGGGCGGTAGAAGGCGACCTCGTGGATCTTCTCCGGGGTGATGGGGATCTCGAAGCGCTTGCAGAAGTACTCCATCTCCTGCTCGTTCAGCTTCTTCTGCTGGTGCGTGACGTTGCGGCCCTCGCCCGCCTCGCCGAGGCCATAACCTTTGATGGTCTTGGCCAGGATGACTGTCGGCCCGCCCTCGTATTCCACCGCGCGTTTGTAGGCGTTGTAAACCTTCTCGGGGTCGTGACCACCCCGGCGCAACCGGGCAAGCTGGTCATCCGTAAAGTGCGCCACCAGGTCGAGCAGCTCCGGGTACTTGCCGAAAAACTCCTTGCGGATGTAAGCGCCGCCGCGCGTGACGAAGGTCTGGTAGTCGCCATCCAGACACTCGTTCATGCGCTTTTGGAGCAAGCCGGTCTGGTCGCGGGCCAGCAGCTCGTCCCAGTCCGAACCCCAGATGACCTTGATGACGTTCCACTTCGCGCCGGCGAAGATCGCCTCCAGCTCCTGGATTATCTTGCCGTTGCCACGCACCGGTCCATCCAGACGCTGCAGGTTGCAGTTGATCACGAAGATCAGGTTGTCGAGCTTCTCGTTGGCCGCGATGCGGATGGCGCCGGTCGATTCCGGCTCGTCCGTTTCTCCGTCGCCGAGGAAGGCCCAGACTTTGCGCGGCGTGGGCTTGAGCAGGCCGCGGTTCTCCAGGTAGCGCATGAAGCGCGCCTGGTAGATGGCGTTGATGGGGCCCAGGCCCATCGAAACCGTGGGGAACTGCCAGAAGTCCGGCATGAGCCAGGGGTGCGGATAGGAAGAAAGACCGGGATGCTCCCGCAACTCGTGGCGGAAATTGCGCAGGTGCTCGTCGTTGAGCCGGCCTTCGAGATAGGCGCGCGCGTAGTAGCCCGGAGCCGAGTGGCCTTGCAGATAGACCAGGTCGCCCGGCTGGTCGCCGTAAGAGCCGCGGAAAAAGTGATTGAATCCGACCTCGACCAGAGTCGCCAGCGACGCGTAGCTCGAGATGTGCCCGCCGATGCCCGGGTCGTACTTGTTGGCGCGCACCACCATGGCCAGCGCGTTCCAGCGGATCAGGCTCTTGAGCCGGCGCTCCAGGGCGCGGTCGCCGGGAAACGGCACCTGCTCCTCGACCGGAATGGTGTTGACGTAGGGGGTGTTGACGGCGTACTGCGGCGCGGCGCCGGCGGCCCGCGCGCGGCCGGCCAGGCGGCTCAACAGGAAGGAGGCGCGGTCGGGCCCCGCCTCGTCCAGAATCTGGTCGAACGCCTGCACCCACTCCGCGGTCTCCTGAGGGTTCAGGTCGTCCGCGGGCGGAGCCTTGATCTGAAGCATATTGTCAGCCAATAACATGTCAGCGCTTAATCCCAGAATAGCGCGAAGACAAAGGCGCCCGTCGCCCGACAGACCGGCCGGCGGAGTTCGAGCGCTTCGCGATCGGGATTTGTTGCGGCGCCCGCCGCCCGTCGCCCGTCGATCCGATCGGGCTTTCCCCGCTTAGCGCGGTAACGAAAGGCGGTCATTTGCACGCGAACCGGGAGACCGGAAGTCATAGAAAAGACGTGGCGCGAGGTGTTCATTTTCGGGACTGGGTTCATCATGCACTTTTCGTTTTTCGCTTTTTTTTGGGCGCGGCGGTCGGCCGTCTGGCGCGACGCGTTTGGACGATCGGAGCGGCAATCCATAGCTTCACTGGCACCAGGATAATGCAGGGCGGGCAGACGGGGCGAGGCTGGGGGACGCAAGCGATTGAAATGGCGGGGAAATCGAGAGGTGCAAGGGGCGTCACCTAAAAAGGTCGCGCGAGTGGGACGGCGAGGCCCCTCTTCTTGTCGCGAGGCAGCTCCAGGGGCGGCGGCAGGATCAGCGGCGAGTGCGGGATGCCGCGCCAGGAAGTCTCCACCGGGAGCAGGTCGGCCGCATGGTTCTCCTCTCCCATGCCGGGGACGGCGCCAATGACCAGCCGGCGTTTCGCCAGGTCCTCCGGCAGGCGGAGCGTCTTTCGCGGTTGGGATTGGCTGATAGAGCGTGGTGAACCGGCCCCCGACTTGACCGATGTTTGCCGGATTCCGCGAGAGAAGGACGGTCTCCAGTTGGCGCGGATTCGGCCGGGTTGCGCTGGCGACGTTGAGATTCACGAGACCACGGATCAGGTTGTAGATCGCCTGCACGGTGCCCGCGACGCCGTGGGCACGGGTGATCGCCTGTGCCGGATAGACCTCATTCTTGAAGAAGCTATTCGTCGTGTTCAACTGCTTGTTTGTCGTCCCAAGGTTGCCGTTGATCGCCTGCAGGCCGCCGCCGATCACCTTGTTGATGGCGCTCCCGATCGCCTGAATCGCCGCGACCACCGCGCCCCAGTCGATGAACTGGCCTTTGGCCGGCTGTGGGACCAGCAGCACAACAACCAACAGGAGAGCGATGACCGGAGACCTCTGTTGCCATAACCAGTTCATGGAATCCTCCTACTTCTTGAACATCGTCTGCACGTCTGTCCGGAACTGCGCGCCGAACATGGCGTTTCGCTTACGGACGGTGTTGTCGTGGGCCACGCGCGCCGCCTCCTGGCGAATCGCGGCGGCGAGCATGCGCTGCATCACGGCCTGGCTCTTCACGGATGCGATCATGCCGGCCCCAGCGAGGAACGCCGCCGAACCCGGCGCCATGTGCGTTCCCTCGTCTTCGATCACGTTGGCCGCGGTCATCATCTGGTCGACCACGGCGTCCGAGGCTTTGAGAGTTTTGAGGTTCGCCAGGGCCATGGCGTCATCGATGTCGGCCAGGTCGCGCTCGATCGGATGGGCGTCTGTGGGCAGTGGAATCGGACGGTACGTCTGGATGTACGCGCTGGTCGTCTGCGCGAAATCGCCGGTCCCGCGGCTGCGGATGGCGCTCTCGAGCGCCGCCGGGTTTGCGAGTTGGGCGCTCGACACATTGACCCTCAGCAGCGCGGTCAGAAGGCCGCGGTACTGGGCAATCATCGAACTGACGGTCGCGCGCGCCCGGTTGCTCGACGAGGGCGGGTACACCACCCCCGACCAAAACAAATTGAACTCCGCCAGAACGCTGTTGATCGAGTTGATCGTGCCCTGGATCGTGTGCAGCAGGCCGCCGATGTCGTTGTCGATCAGGCTGACGACCGCAGTCGCCGCCGCGATAACTGCCGGAATCCCGATCTGAGCCCTCGCCGGCGGAGCCACAACGATGACCGCGAGTACGATAACGAGGGCCAGCGCCACGACCCGGCGTACCCTGGCTGCAACCAAGAAGGCCAGCGGACTGCTCCAGAAAAGGGAGATCACGCCCCTACCTCCGCCACACTTCCAATTCTCGACCGGGCTCAGGGTCAACGACAGTAGCTCGTCCAGGTCCTGTATCCGGATCTGTGAGACGAGAAACGACGCGAGGGCCACAACCCCCGCGAACCAGATCCCTCTTCTTGCGATCGACGCGAACACCTTGCCCCTCGTCCTTCTGGCCTGATTCTATGAGGAAGCCTGCAGAGATGCCTATTCTCGGAACCGAGCAGTAGCTCTCCAATTCATCGCTCGATCCGATTCCTCGGCGTCAACCCTGTTACCAGCAAAATGTTCCCGGATCTATTCGTCCTGGAAACAGGCATGGCAGCCAGAGGGTGAGACGTCTTTCTTGCGGCGGAATGCGTCCTCCAGGGGCGGTTAACTGCAAGGTCGCCTGACTGGCGCGATGTCAACTGCAACCAGAATGGTAATCCTGATGACCGTGTTCTTGGGCTGTTTGATCGCTTTCTCGTGGTCGCTGGCTGGGACGGCTGGTTACGATTTCGGAGTCACGCTGCTAACCAGCCTGGGCGTGTACGTCGGCATTCTGCTGCTCTACGCCGGTGCTCGAGGAACCATGAACCGGAGACGGTCCCGGCGTGCACGAGAGCCCCAGCAACCCCACCCCAGTGGATGAACACCACTAGAATGATAGATGGTTCTACCCCCGTCTGCGGGAACCTGGTCACCTGCAAAGCGTTCTTAACCCGTCTTTCGCAGTTGACGCCAGTGTGCAGCGAGTTTGGAGCACTTTTATCTCGTAACTCCTTGCTCTGCAATGACGGCCTCCCGCCATCGCGTGTAGGGCAGACCTACCCTCTTTTCAACGGGCGAAAACTCTGTCATTCTGCCCACAGCGATGCATCTGAAAACGCACCGGCGGAACAAGGACGGCAAAGAGCACCGCTATTTCAGCGTGGTCGAGAACCGGCGCCTGCGCACCGGCAAGATGGCTCAGCGCCGCGTGCTCTACCTGGGCGAGATCAATGACAGCCAGCAGCAGGCGGCCTGGCGCAAGACGCTGGAAGTCTTCGTGGAGAGCGAGCAACGGTTCACCGAGCTGAGCCTGTTCCCCGAAGACCGCGAGATTCCTCGCGACGCGGTCAACAGCATTCAGATCAAGCTCGACCAGATGGAGCTGCATCGTCCTCGGGCCTGGGGCAACTGCTGGTTGGGCTGCGAGTTGTGGCGCCAGTTGCGGCTGGACGAGTTTTGGAATGCGCGGCTGCCCTCCCAGCGGGAGGGCGTGCCGTGGGAGCGGGTGTTGCAGTTGCTGGTGGTGAATCGGCTGATCGATCCCGGGAGCGAGTTCCGGTTGCATCGGCAGTGGTTCGACCAGAGCGGGATGGCGGAGTTGCTGGGGGTGGATTTTGCGGCCGCGGAAAAGGACCGGCTGTACCGTTGCCTGGACCGGATTGGCGAGCACAAGCAGGAGTTGTTCGCGTATCTGCGGCAGCGCTGGCAGGACCTGTTCGGCGCGCAGTTCGACATTCTGCTCTACGACCTGACCAGCACTTACTTCGAGGGCGAAGCGGAGGAGACGCCGAAGGCCAAGCGCGGCTACAGCCGCGACCACCGGCCGGATTGTGTGCAGGTGGTGTTGGCGCTGGTGATCACGCCGGAAGGGCTGCCCCTGGCCTACGAGGTGATGGACGGCAACACGTCGGACCGCACCACGCTGCGCGGGTTTCTGGAGAAGGTCGAGAAGATCCACGGCAAGGCGCGGCGCGTGTGGCTGATGGATCGCGGCATTCCGACCGAAGAAGTGCTGGGGGAGATGCGCGCGGCCGGCGACGTGTTTTATCTGGTGGGGACGCCGCGGGGCAAGATTCAGCAGTACGAGAAGAAGTGGCTGGCCCTGCCCTGGCGGAAGGTGCGCGACTCGGTGGAAGTGAAGCTGTTCGCCGAGGACGGCGAGTTGTATGTACTGGCCAAGAGCGAAGGGCGGCAGGCCAAGGAGCGGGCGATCCGGCGGCGCAAGCTGGCGCGCTTGTTGCGGAAACTGCGCGCCATGCGGCGCAGTTGTCCGGCGCGCGACCAGTTACTGCTGCGCATCGGCGCGGCCAAGAAAGAGGCCGGCCGAGCGTATGGCTTCGTGCGGATTTCGTTGCCCAAAGACGGCCAGGCCGTCACGCGCCAGAGCTTCACCTTCGCCGTGGACCGGGACAAACTTCGGAAAGCGGAACTGCGGGACGGCCATTACCTGCTGCGCTCGAATCTGGCGGGCGAGGATCCGGCCGTGCTGTGGGACCGTTACGTTCAACTGACGCAGGTGGAGGCCGCGTTCAAAACCATGAAGAGCGAACTGGGCCTGCGTCCGATCTACCACCAGGTCGAACAGCGGGTGGAGGCGCACATCCTGGTGGCGTTTCTGGCGTACTGTCTGACGGTGACTTTGCGGCAGCGATTGCAGGCGCTGGCGCCGGGACTGACGTCGAAGGCGGTGCTGGAAAAGCTGGCCGCGATCCAGATGTTGGACGTGTGCTTTCCGACCACCGACGGGCGGTGGTTGATCATGCCGCGTTACACGCAGCCCACGCCGGAACAGCAGATCCTGCTGCACACACTCAAGCTCGACTTGCCTTCTCAACCCCCGCCCAGAATCAAGGTTCGTGCCGCCAGCCAGCCCGCCGAGAGGCTCCGTTTGTAGGGCAGACCTTTTCGATGCCTTTGCTGAAAAGTAAGGAGTTAGCCTACGTCTGACCCCCGAACTGCGAAAGATAGGTTAGAGCTATCTGCGGCCGAGATGATGAGTCCCCCGTTTGAACGGGCGGAGCGACGTCCGGCAGCGATCAGTTCTGGTGTTCCGGAGCCAATATGATCCTAGTTGTCTACTCGGATACCGGTGGAGTTGTCGGACAATCGCCGAATCGCATGCCACTAACGACGACGGTGAGTGGACTGCAGGACAGCAAGCGGACTCTCAGACCCCTTGGTCGTTTTGCTTGTCCGCAGCGAACTTCGCCCTACCGGCTCGATCCGGCCAGTCTTCTTCGCAACGTGACGAGAACCGCCAGGGCTCCGCCAATCAGAAAGAAGCAGGACGGTTCCGGCGTGGGTGCTCCGCCCTCAACGTCCAACGTGTAACCGAGGGTGGAATAGTACCACTCCCCTCCGTTCCACGGCCCATCGTCGGTGATAGTCAGCGAGTTGATAGTCAGGACAAGCGCGGAAATGTTGTACCCCGCGAAGTCCGGACCGCCGGTGCCATTGAAGAAGTAATTCTGTTCTGAACTCGATCCGGTACTGTCGAAGCTGAAATGATGGAACTCGCCCACTTGATCGTTAATGCCATTCGTCAGCGTGGCGGCGATGTTCGCAAAGTCGGGGTTGGTCAGCGCATTCGCCGTGAAGGAGTGTCCTATGTCGGCAGCCGTTAGCGTAAGGTCGAATATGCCGTAGCAGGGGACCCCGAAAGCGCAACCGCTACCGACACTAAGGCCAAAAGTCACTGACGAGGCTAGGGGCGGGAAGATGCCACCAAAGGGGCCGCCCTGGACAGTAGAGGTAGTTTCTTCCCAAATCACACCTGCGTTGGCTGGGATAGCAGCCACTGCCAGGAACACTAGGAGTCCGAACGCCAGCTGCCGGACAACTCGCGCCTCAGTCTTCATGGGATTACGCCTCCACCAGAACGTCAGTTCGAAACCACGAGATTTCAGTCTACGTCAAAAAGGCTTCAGCGGAATGGCCATCTTTGTGGGCAAATAGCGGATGGTACTAGTACTTTCGCTCCTGGTGGCGCTCCCCTAGCAGGTTGATCGCGCCGACGGCGGCCGAGGTCTGGCGCACCCGCGTGCGCTGCGCGTGTTGTGTATGGGTGCGATCAGCCGCTTTCCGTGTCAACGCGTCGCCACCTCCTCCGGCAGCGGAGCCACTTCCGCCAACCCGTTCGGGAACGTGCGCGCAAGCTCTTCGTACACCTCGAGAGCCGGCCGGGATGGATCCTGCTCCAGGCAGTACGTCCTGTAGCTGCGCTCGCGCGGAAACGTGGTGCACACCCAGTACTCGACCGGCGTTGGCACAAGCCGGATGGTCTGCGTGGTCTCCGCCTTCTCGCCGATCACCAGCAGCACGTCCGCGCTCCGGCCCTTCCGGGGCGCGCTCAGCCGCTTGATCTCGTTCAGCGCCACCTGGTTCAGCGCCAGGTGAGTCGCCAGAGGCGCGGCGTCGCCCGGCTGACGCCCGATGATCTTCGTCGAGACATTTCTGATGATGCCGGGCCCATGCAGCCGCGGCTGCGTCTCGGTGCCCACAAAATCCTCCAGCGTCTGCGAGATCCCCCAAACGCTGCCGCCGCGCTTTCGAGCGGTTCGGAACAGTTGGACCACCTCGGGCGCCAGCACATCGGAGTCGAGCAGCGACCAGCACTCGTCAAGGACCGTGATGCTCTGCTGGCCGCTCCTCCCCGAGGCCCGCTCCTGCATCGCGTGCGCGATCATCATGCTCATCGCCGTTTCCAGCCGCGGGTCGTCCCTCAGCTTCTCGATGTTGAAGAACAGCCAGTCCGCGTCGGTCCGCAGGGTCGTGTGCTGGTCGAACAGCCTGGAGTAGACGCCCCTCTCGCCGGTCCACTCGCGCAGCTTGAGAGCCGCGAGTTTCGCCTCCTCGATGACTCGCTCCATCCGATCCTCATCCCGCCACTGCTGCAACTCCTCCCGCAGGTCGTTGAAGGTCGGGATCGGGTTCGAGTGCCGGATCGCGCACCGCTTGTACGTGCGGCCGATCGCCTCGCGTGACTCTGCCCTCGAGGTCGATGTCGATGCACCGCCCGCCCATCAGTTCGACCAAGGGGCGGTACGAGTCGCCGCGCTCCAGGATCGAGATCGTCGGCTTCGCCCGCGCCATCATCAGGAGGAACAGCATCGCCATGAAGGTCTTGCCCCCGCCGGTCGCCGCCATGATCAGCATGTTCGCGTCCGCGAGCGAGGCGTCCCAGGGCGAAAAGGGAACGAGTTGCCTCTGTGGAGTCTCCAGCAGGATCAGCGGCGAGTGCGGCATGCCGCGCCAGGAAGTCTCCACCGGGAGCAGGTCGGCCGCGTGGAGGGTCAGGCAGTCGTTCTCCCGCTGGTTCTCCTCTCCCATGCCAGGGAGGGCGCCAATGAACAGCCGGCGCTTCGCCAGGTCCTCCGGAAGCCCCCGGCTGCCGTTCATCTGCATGAGTGTGTAGAGGGCCTTGTGACGCCGGTCCGCGAGCACCCGCTCCTGCTCGCTGGGGCGTCTGTTCGTCGCCGCCGTTCGCCAAAGTCCGACATGGCTATACGCTCATGTGGATTTGATTCCGAAGGTGTCATTGGTCGACGTGATGGGCGGGGTCTACCGCGCACACGATATTACCGTCTGTGCCGGGGCGTGCTCATGGCGCCCTCCGCTTCAGTTCGTCGAAAAAATTCAGCAGGAAATTCACGTGGACGTTAGCAGATCCGCTGCTGGCGGACTCAGGCGCTGGGAAAACGACGAAGCGCTTGCCGTCGGGCGCCAAATCCAGAGGTGGAAAGTGGTCCGTGAGCTGAATCGCGGTTTCGGACCACTGGCGTGGGGCATCCGGCGAGAAGGTGCCGCCGGCGGCATAGGAAACCACCATGATCCGGGTGGGGGAGCGCGAGACGTAAAACAGTTCTTTGGAAGTGCGCGACCAAATGGGAAAGCCGCCGCCGCCGGCCGAGACTTGCCACTTACCGGCTCCGGCCGTTATCGGAAAGGGTCGCACGTAGACCTGGTAGGCTCCCCCCTCGCTGGAGGTGTAGGCCAGCCAATGTCCATCGGGTGAAAACGCCGGCTCGACGTCGTCGGCTGGCGTGGCCACGAGCAGTTCGGGTTTGCCGGACTTGGGATGATCGGGGTCGGTCGGGTCGAGCGGCAGAGTCCAGATATCACGGCCAGTGTCGGCTCCGGGTTGGTGGAAGGCGAGGCGCCGGCCATCCGGAGTGAAGGAGCCGGGAATCGCCGTTCCATTCTTTGCCTCATAGAGCAATTGCGGCTGGTCCGAACCGTCGGAACGCACCCACCAGATGCCGCCGCCGCCAGCGCGGCTGTTGTAGACAATGTGCTTGCCGTCGGGCGTCCAAACCGGATATGCGTCGGTCGCCGGACCGAAGCTGAGGCGCAGCGTAGAACTGCGTTGCGGATCGTAGACCCAAATATTGCGATTGAGCGACACGGCCAGCTTGGCGCCATCCGGCGAAAGACGCGGCGATAACAGCGGGCCTGGCGGAGTGGCCCAGAGCGGCTTCTTGCCTCCAGCGGCATCCAGCCAGACGGCGGGCGGCGCTTCCCCGATGTTTTTGCCGCTCAGGTAAATCAGTGTGCCGTGCCCTGCGGGCGCCCGGGAGAAATCGAACTGCCCCCCGCCGTTGGTGTTGGCGCCGGCGATGTCGTCGAAAATCGGCACTGGCATACCCTGAGTTTCCAGTCGCGCGAGGGAGAAGGGCACCGCAAACAGAGTTTCCTGGTGGACGTAGATCAGATGTCCGCAGGACAGATAACGGCCGAAGTATCCCCCGCGCTGTACGATCTTGAACTGCCCGGTTTTGAACGAAAACACTTCGATGTTGGCGTCGTCCCAACCACCCGCCGTGGCGTTCGAACCGGCCGTCACCAGCAGAGCCCCTCCGCCGGGCAAGATCTGCGGCCACCGGTGCGAGTGGTGCGCGTGCTCGCTCGATTGGCCGACGCTGGCGACGGGCTGCGGCGGGCCGCCGGCGGCAGACACGCGAGATAAAGTTCTTAAATCCAGCGCGGCGTAGATAGTTCCATCCGTGTCCCACGCTGCGCCACGCATATTCGGCGCATCACACAAAGGCACCGCCGCGCCACCATTGACGGAGATCTTCTTCAGCTTCTGGTCGGCAGCGAAACCGATCCATTGGCCGTCCGGGGAGAAGAACGGTTGGCCCGCATTCGCCGTGCCGGGAAGAATCGCGGGATTCTGCTGGTCCAGGAGCCGGGTGGCCAGCATGGTGAGATTGCCTGCCGTTCGAACCGGAAAGACGATGCGAGTTCCATCAGGAGAAATAGCGGCCGTGATGAAATAGTCATCCACGGCCTCCGGCCCGAGATCGACACTGAGGCGCTCCATGGGCTGGTACACCGGGCGCGTTACGCGCCACAGGAAGAACGCCAGCACCAGAATCATCACGGCTGCCGCGCCCAGCGCCCACCACGGCACGCCGCGGCCGGCGGGGGCCCCGGCAGGGGGAGTGTCGGGCACGTCGGAGGACGGCCGCGCAAGTGAGATCCGCGCCTCGCCAATGGCCTGTAAGCGGAACTGCGGATCCTTCTCCAGGCAACGGCGCAGGAGCGCGCGCACCTGAGGTGGGGCTGACGGCGGGATCTCCGGCACGTTCATGATCACCGCGGCCAACACCTCCGAGACGGTCTCACCCGCGTACATGCCGCGGCCGGTGAGCATCTCGGCCAGGAGTATGCCGAAGGCCCAGATGTCGGCACGCCGGTCGACTGGCTTGCCTTTCGCCTGCTCGGGCGACATGTAGGCTGGAGTGCCGATCACGATTCCCGCCATGGTCGCACGCATGGTGAGGGTGGGGGAGGACGCCGGATTGCCAGGTATCGGGTCGCTGGCGAGGGCTTTGGCGAGCCCGAAGTCCAGCACTTTCACGCGACCGTCGGGAGTAAGTTTCACATTGGCGGGTTTGAGATCGCGGTGGACGATACCTTTTTCGTGCGCATATTCGAGAGCTTCGGCGATTTGGAGCGCGATTGGCAACGCTTCATCGAGCGGGATCGGCCCGAGCGCGATGCGTTCTGCGAGCGTGGGGCCTTCCACCAGTTCGAGGATGAGGGCTCTCTCTTCGACACCGTAGATCGCCGCGATATTGGGATGGTTGAGCGAAGCCAGGACTTGGGCTTCGCGGGTGAAACGCGCGAAGCGGTCGGGATCAGCGGCGAAAATATCCGGCAGGACCTTCACGGCGACTTCGCGATTGAGCTTGGTGTCGGTGGCGCGGTAGACGGCGCCCATGCCGCCCTGGCCGAGTTTCGAGCCGATGCGGTAATGAGCAATCGACGACTGAGGGCTCATTTCGTGGGGTAATTAATGGTATCACCCCCGGCCCACTGCAGAGTGGATTGGGACGGATAGCGCCAACGGGAAACCGGGGAGTTACGGTCCAAGTTGCCGTATCACGCGCTGACAGTTGCCGGTCCAGTGCACCACCTGAGAGGATTCCGTCTTCTCCAAATCGAGCAACGGAACCTCGCTGGTGATGGTCACGGCCTGCTCGACGGACTGGAGCGGCATGCCGAGGTCCACCCTGAGCGTCTGGCCCACCTGCAGGGTGAGGTTCTTGCGTATCACGTTGGCGAATCCGTTCTTGCTGGCGGTGATCTGGTAGTTGCCGGGCTGCAGGAAGGCGGCGATGTAAACGCCCGCGTTGTTGGTCGCCGTAGTCCGGTCGGCGCCCGTGTCCAGGTTGCGTACGACTACGCTCGCCTCGGGCAGGACGGCACCCGACACATCGGTCAACGTACCGGTAATTGTGCCGGCTCCAGCGCTCTGCGCGAGTGCCGCGCCGCCGGAACCAATCAGCAGGGCCAGAGCGCCTGCCGCTACGAGTCTCCACACCTCACGCACCACACTTCTCCGCATTTTCGCTAGCCTCCATTGGTTGATTTTGGCCGCAGACCGGACGGCGTTTTGCTCCCCAGAACCAACTATGATAACCCGTGCAAGATTACGCGCAAGTTAAGTTTTCGCGACACCCGGCGCAGGGGGCATAGCACGAAGAAATTGCCGAGGGTGTTCCGCTCTGAACCGTCCACGTCATCGGCGGATCTCGGGCGGCGGCTGGTCCAGCGAATAGTGGACGCTCTCGGTTGCGGAGGTGGCGCCCTGCTTCGCCGTGAGCCGGAGTTCGCAATCGCCCGGGAGCACTGCCGCCCCCACCATCATTGGAACGGCGCCCGAGGCATCGGGTGAGGGAAGGTCGGCCGTCTGGCTGGCTATCGGCTGGCCGTTCGACAAGAATTCCACTTGCAGTTGGGGCTTCTCCGCATTGGCCTTGTCCGGATAGACCACGAAGTAGACGGCGGGCTTCATGCCAGGCCCGAGCCGCTCGGCCAGCAGCGGCACCACCCGGTTCCCCTGATAGACCAGCGGGTCGGCAGCCTCCTGGGGCGGGCTGGCCGGATCCACCCGCTGAACCAGGATTGCGCTGCTCAACGCGATTCCCGTGCGCGGCTCGGGACTAATAAACTCAACCACCCGCGCACTCGATTGCCGGCCTTCGTGGTCGATCATTGCCGCTTCGACGGTGTAGCGGCCCGTGGGAAGGTGCACCGGGTGCGTGTAGGTGATGAGGCTGGCCTGGACCTCCTGCAGTTTCGCGTTCGGGATGTCGTAGGGGGCATCCAGGCTAAAGCGGTCCGACACGTTCCCGCGCTCGTCCCTGACCAGGGCGAGGAACGAAAGGTGTACGCGGTTTGTCTGGCGCGCCGGGTCGGGGGTCGCCACCAGCGCCTTTGCCGGCACCTCGATCACCAGGACACCCTCGCTCGCGGCGGCCAGTTGTCGAAACCGGGCGGCCGAGAGGCGGAAGTCGAAATCGTGGGGCAGCGGCGTGGCGCCCAGGATCGCCAGGGCCACCGCGTCCGGTCGCGCGTCGTCGTTGCGGAGCCCGGCGTCCAGGTCCCGCCCGTACTTCGAGTCGCGGGGATTTTCGGGCGGCCTGAACCTGTTTGTGTCGAAAACGCGCCACTGGCCTTTGCCGCGACCGACCGCCAGGATCAGCGCGACCATCTCGCGAGGCCCCTGGAAGTAAGACACGCGAATCGAGTGAACACCGCCGGCCAGGTCGATCTTTCCATACTCGGTCCAGGGCGCGTGGACGCCGTCGTTGTTGATCACCAGCCGTTCGTCTATGTACAGCCGGGAGCCGTCGTCGGAGCGTAGGGCGAAATCGTACCGGCCCGGGTCCTCGATCCAGAACTTGCCTTTGTAGTCGATGGCAAACCACTCAAAGCGTTTGGTGACGCCCGGAAACCCCTTGGTGAAGCTCTGGGGCGGAATGTTCAGAGACGTGGTGTAGATGGCGCCGACGGGCTTGAGCTTCTCGAAGTCCGGCAGGTTCCAACTACCTGCTGCGATGTAGTAGATCTCGCCACGCAGACCTGACGGGTTGACCACCGTGGTCCCGAAGGTTGTGGCAGGCTCACCCGGCGGGGCGAGCTTGTCTTCCTGAGCCAGTGCATTGCTCGCCAAAAGACAGGAAGCAGCAAGCCAGAAGGCAAATGGCCCGGCGCGAAGCATTTGGTCCCCGCCAAGTATACAACGGTCTCGTGCGGGTAAACAGGCCTTAAAAGCACCGCGACCGCGACTGTCAGACGGCGGACGGGCCGCAATTCAGCCGGCTGCGCGGGTGGCCTCGCCGGGGATTTTGAGGTCGAGACCGAAGTCCTTCTTCACGTGCACTCGAAAAGCCTCGGCGTCGAGCGTATGGATTGCCTCGGCGCAGTGCTTGACACCGCCTCATGTAAGACGATATCTTACCCGTATGAGGACCACCGTCTCCACCAAGGGCCAGATCGTCCTGCCGGCGGAGTTCCGGCGGATGGATCGTATCGAACCGGGTCAGGAGTTCGACGTCGAGCGCCTCGATCGTGGAGACTATCGCCTCGTACGGCGAGCGGCTCCGCCGAACGAGGGCGCCATCGACTGGCTGCTGGCCTGTCCACAGAAGGACTTCTTCGTGCCCATCGACTCTGAATCGACGGATGCGCTGTGAAGTACCTGGTCGACGCCAACGTTCTGAGCGAGCCGACCAAACCAACGCCCGATCCGCGCGTCGTGGCGTGGCTTCGCGCGCATGAGCGAGACATCGCCGTCGATCCCATCATTCTGGGCGAACTCCGATTCGCGATTCTCATCCTTCCCAAGGGAAGGAAGCGGAGCGGCCTGGAGCGCTGGTTCGACGCGGGCGTCGGACGACTCCACTGTCTGCCGTGGGACGGGGACACGGGCCTGAAATGGGCGGGACTGCTAGCGCGCCTTCGCGCCACCGGGAAAGCCATGCCGATCAAGGATAGCCTGATCGCAGCGACGGCGGCTGTCCACGGTCTTGCGGTCGCCACGCGAAACCGTGCCGATTTCGTGAACGCCGGTGTACGCATTGTCGATCCCTTCGCTGGTTGAGGACGCCGCCGCGAGTCCATATCGGCTCAGGCCCAGCGTCAGGACTCGAACCTGAAGACAAAGCACTTCACGGCCTGGGCCCGGCTAAGCCCGTGTGGTCAAGGAGGGATGGCATTGGCTCGCCGGTCAGGATTCGAACCAGTCGCAACCGCGCCGAAACTTACCCGGCGGCGCGGGTCGCTTCGGGGGAGAGCTTCAAATCGAGACCGAAGTCCCTCTTCACCCGAGCCCGAAAAGCTTCGGCGTCGAGCGTATTGAACGCGGTCCACTCTTCGTCTGTCATCGCCGCTCGCCAAGCCAGAAATGGCGCGGCGTCCGGGCCGGCGGGATGCCGCAATTTCCAGGTGCCGGTTTCGATGACGTCTCTGATCACCGTGGCGACGACGGAAGGCGGCGTGCCATGCTCGAGCGACGCCTGGAACAGCGCGGACAAGAGCCGCCCCTGATGGTAGGGCGACGGATGCGGGTCGTCCAGGGCACGCGCCATCGGCGTATCGATAATGCCCGGCTCCACGATGGCAACCCGCACGCCAAACGGCTTCATCTCCTGTGCCAGCGCCTCGCTCAGGGCTTCCAGCGCGAACTTCGATGCCGAATAGGGGCCCAGCGGCGTAGACGCGATCTTGCCCGCCACGGAAGACACATTGACGATGCAGCCACTGCCGCGTTCGCGCATGCGCGGCACCACCTGGCGAATCGCGCGCAGCGCTCCGAAGTAGTTCGTCTCCATGGTGGCCCGGAAGGCTTCCATGGGAAGCTCCTCGACGGAGCCATGGCGCTCAACCCCGGCGTTGTTGACCAGCGCGTCGATGTGCCCCTCCTGCCGGTAGACCGATGCGAAGCAATCCGAGACGGACCGGTCGGAATCGACATCCATTGTGAGAATGGAAATGGGCAATCCTTCCGCGGACGCCCGCCGGCCTAGCTCCGGAGCGCGCGCGGGATTCCGCATCGTTGCGTAGACCTTGTGGCCTGCCTTGCCCAGTTCCAGTGCGGTTGCCAGCCCTATTCCGGAGCTGGTTCCAGTTATGAGTACTGTTGCCATCCCTTTCCCCTCTCTGGGAACCAGCGTACCAGCTATACTCCCGGGTATGCGAGCTCTTGCTTTCCTGCTTTCCCTGGTAGCCGCCTCCGCGCAGACGATCACGGTGCAATTCCCGGCGTCCCGCTCCGAAAAGCCCCTCGACGGCCGCCTGCTGCTTCTGCTCTCGAACGACCCGAGCGACGAGCCGCGCAATCAGATCGACGACACCATGAAGTCGCAGATGATTTTCGGGGTGACGGTCGACGGATGGAAGCCCGGCCAGCCCATCGCCATCGGCGACGACGCGCAGGGCTACCCGCGGGCGAGCCTGAAGGACGTGCCGGCGGGGGAGTACACGATCCAGGCCGTGCTCAACGTTTACGAAACGTTTCACCGCTCGGACGGCAAGACGGTGAAGCTGGCGCCCGATCGCGGCGAAGGCCAGCACTGGAACCTCGCGCCCGGCAACCTGCTGTCGAAGCCCCGGCTGGTTCGCATCGGGCCGGGAGCGCCGCCGATCGCGCTGTCGCTCGATGACGCGATCCCGCCCATTGAGCCCGAGCCGGATACGAAGTACGTTCGCCACATCCGCATCCAGTCGAAGCTGCTGAGCGAGTTCTGGGGCCGGCCGATGTATCTGTCGGCGGTCGTTCTCGTGCCGGAGGGCTTCGACGCCCATCCCCAGGCGCGATTCCCGCTCGTCATTTTCCACGATCACTTCGTGAGCGACCTCTCCGACTTCCGCGAGACGCCGCCGGACCCGAATCTGAAGCCCGATTATTCCGACCGCTTTCACCTGGCGGGTTACAACCGGATCCAGCAGGAGGAGGCGTACAAAAACTATCAGGCGTGGATCGCGCCCGGCACGCCGCGCATGCTGATCGCGAAGTTACAGCACGCGAATCCCTATTACGACGACTCCTATGCGGTGAACTCGGCGAACCTGGGGCCATACGGCGACGCGATCGAGACCGAGCTCATCCCGGCGATAGAGAGCCGCTTTCGCGGTATTGGCCAGGGCTGGGCGCGATTCGTTTACGGCGGCTCGACCGGCGGCTGGGAGTCGCTCGCCGTGCAGATCTTTTATCCCGAGCACTACAACGGCGCTTTTGTTGCCTGTCCGGACCCGGTGGACTTCCACGCTTTCATGACGGTCGATTTGTATAACCAGGACAACGCGTTCTATCTTCAGGGCGCGAACAAGCAGGTGGAGCAGCCGGCCATGCGCGACTACCTGGGCCACACGCTGATTTCGATGCGCGACAACGTCGCCTACGAGGCCGCGCTGGGCGATCGCGGCCGCTCGGGCGAACAGTTCGACATCTGGCAGGCGGTCTATTCTCCCACCGCGGAGGACGGCTATCCCGCAGCCCATCTTCGACAAGCGCACCGGCGCGATCGACCATCGCACGGCCGAATACTGGCGCGAGCACTACGACCTGGACGCCATCCTGCAACGCGACTGGGCGACGCTGGGGCCGAAGTTACAGGGCAAGATCCACCTCTACGCCGGGTCGGACGATACCTATTTCTTGAACGATGCCGTCTACCTGATGGAAGACTTCCTGAGCCAGACGGGCACTCCCGGACACGGCGTCGCTTATCAGGGCGAGGTCCGCTACGGCCCGCGCGCGGAGCATTGCTGGAATGGCGATCCAACCAAGCCGAACTGGTACTCGCGGCTTCACTACAACCAGATGTACGTGCCGCAGATCATGGACCGCATTCTGAAGACCGCGCCCCCCGGAGCCGACCTGACAAGCTGGCGCTACTGACCGGGCTGGAGGAGCCCGACGCGCAACATCGCGCTTGCATTGACGCCGGCGGCCACCGCGCCGCTCTTCGCGCAGTCTTACCGCATCGCCCACACCTACACGCTGGGCGGTGACGGCCGCTGGGATTGCGTCATCCCGGACCTTCCTTGGCTGCCTCTTCAGGGGTTTGCGGGGGCGCGTAAGCCTGGTCGTAGAACGTAGAACTGCTGCGAGGCGCAACCAGCAGGGCGACATACGTCAGGACGCAGGCCCGGATGGGCGTAAGTTTGCGGCCAAAAAGGCGCATAAGGGCCAGCCTACCACCGACTGGCTGTCCGAGCGCCCTCGCTACAGCATTCCTTCCACGCTCGCGTACACGCTCTCGAGCGCCGCGCCCAGCTTGGATGCGTCCTTGCCGCCTGCTTCGGCCATGTCGGGCCGGCCGCCGCCTTTGCCGCCGACGGCCTGCGCCACCGCGCCCGCGAGCTTGCCGGCGTGGACTTTCGCCGTCAGATCCTTGGTCACCGCCGAGACGATCGCCACGCTGGAATCTTCGGCCGAGGCCAGCACGATCACGGCGCTCTTCCACTTGTTGCGCAGGGAATCCGCCAGCGCGCGCATCTGCTGACGGTCCAGTCCATCCACCCGCTCGGCCAGCACCCGCACGCCCTTCAACGTGCGCGCCTGCTGCTCCAGGCCGCCCAACTGCGCCTGCGCGACCTTGGCCTTGAGCTGATCGATCTGCCGTTCCAGCGCGCGCCGCTGTTCGAGCGACTTCTCCACCTGCTCCACCAGTTCGCCTTCGGGGACGTGCATCAAGTCCGCCACCGCGCGGAGGGAAGTCGCGGTCTCCTCGAAGCGCACCAGCGCACCTTCGCCGGTCACGGCTTCGATGCGTCGCACGCCGGAGGAGATGCTGCCCTCGGAAACGATCTTGCAGAGACCGATCTCGCCCGTCCGCCCGACGTGCGTGCCGCCGCACAGCTCCTTGCTGAAGCCCGGAACCTGCACGACGCGTACGCGCTCTCCGTACTTCTCGCCGAACAGCGCCATCGCTCCGGTGCTGAGCGCCTGGTCCAATTCCATGAGCGTCGTCTGCGACCGGTTGGTCGGCCAGCACCTGCTCCACCATCAGCCGCTCGACCTCGGCCATCTCGACCGCGGTCCAGCGCGGCGTAGTGGGTGAAATCGAAGCGCAGGCGCGACGGATCCACCACCGATCCCGCCTGCTTGACGTGCGTGCCGAGCACGGTCCGCAGCGCGGCATGCAGCAGGTGCGTGGCGGTGTGGTTGCGCATGGTGGCGCGACGGGAGCCCACGTCCACCTGCGCGCGGACCTCGTCGCCCACCCGCAGCGGGGCCACCGTTACCACCTTGTGAACGCTCAGTCCGGGCACCGGCGGGTAGGTGTCGTCCACGCTGGCCACCCGCTCGCCCGCGGCCGAATACAGCGCGCCCTTGTCGCCCACCTGCCCGCCCGATTCGGCGTAGAACGGCGTCTGGTCGAGCACGATCTCGGCGCTCTCCCCCGGACCGATCTCCTCCACCCGCTCCTGTCCCACCACGATCCCGCGCACGCGCGCCGTGGCCTCCAGCGTTTCGTAGCCCAGGAACTTCGTGCGCCCCTCCGCCTGCAACGCCTGGTAGACCGGAGCCACGGCTGCCCGCTCCGCGCCCTTCCAACTCGCCCGCGCGCGCTCGCGCTGCTTCTGCATCTCGGTCTGGAAGCCTTCGCTATCGACGGCCAGGCCGTACTCCCGCGCCATCTCCTGCTGCTCCTCGAGCGGCAGCCCGTAGGTGTCGTATAGCTTGAACGCCACGCTGCCGGCCAGCGTTCCCTGCGTGCTCTTGGCCTCGTCGTGGAAGATGCGCTCGGCCACTTCGAACGTGGTGGCGTAACGGTGCTCCTCGTCACGAACCACGCGCGAGACACGCCCCACGCTCTCCATCAGCTCGGGATAGGCCGGCTTCATCAGCTCCGCCACGAAGGCGCTGAGCTGGTACAGGAACGGCTCCTGGACCCCGATGCGCCGCGCGTGCCGCATCCCGCGCCGCATGATTTTGCGCAGGACGTAGCCGCGGCCGTCGTTGGCCGGCAGCACGCCATCGTGGATCAGGAACTCGGTGGCGCGGGCGTGATCGGCCACGATACGCAGGGCCGTATCCACCTTCGCGTCCTCGCCGTATCGCACGCCGGAACAGGTCGGCCGCGCGGTGGATGATGGGGCAGATCAGGTCCGTGTCGTAGTTCGAAAGCTTGCCCTGCATCACCGCCGCCAGGCGTTCCAGGCCCATGCCGGTGTCGATCGACGGCCGCGGCAACGGAGTCAGCTTGCCGCTCGCGTCGCGGTCGTACTGCATGAACACCAGGTTCCAGATTTCCACGTAGCGGCCCGATTCGCTCGGGAAATGGTCGTCTTCGCCGGGCAGCTCCGAGCCCTCCGGACCCAGGTCGTAGTGCAGCTCCGAGCATGGGCCGCACGGGCCGGTCTCGCCCATCTGCCAGAAGTTGTCCTTCTCGTCCTGCCGGAAGATGCGGTCCTTCGAGACTCCGGTGACCTTCTGCCACAGCTCCTCGGCCTCGTCATCCTCGCGGAAGACCGTGATGTAGAGGCGGTCCTTGGGCAGGCCGTAATCCTTGGTCACCAACTCCCAGGCGAAAGCGATGGCGTCGCTCTTGAAGTAGTCGCCGAAGGAGAAATTGCCCAGCATCTCGAAGAACGTGTGATGGCGGCGTGTGTAGCCGACGTTCTCCAGGTCGTTGTGCTTGCCCCCCGCCCGCACGCACTTCTGCGAGGAAGTCGCCCGGTTGTAGTCGCGCTTCTCCATGCCCAGGAAGACGTCCTTGAACTGGTTCATCCCGGCGTTGGTGAACAGCAGCGTCGGATCGTTGGCCGGCACCAGCGACGAGCTGCGCACGATGCGATGCCCGCGCTCCGCAAAGAAGTCGAGGAATTTCTGTCGTATCTGATGACCGGTCACCGTACCATTCTGCCATGCGGGGCGGCCAGCCATCAGCCCTCAGCTGTCAGCCGTCAGCTATCAGCGCGGTCTGCTCGCCCGCCCATGCTATCGTGTTGGCAGGAATGGAGAGGCTTCACTACCGCGAGTTTGCCGCGGGCGCTCTCTCGCCTTTCGCCGAGTGTTTCTGGAGCGGGGAAGCGGTAGCCGGGGTCCCCTCCAACCCTATACTGCCCGATGGCTGCATGGACATCGTCTTCTGGCCGGAAGGCGGCCTGCGCGTGGTCGGCACCATGACCACGCAGCAGACGGTAGCCCTTCCGCCCGGCGCGCAACTTGTGGGTATCCGGTTTCGTCCCGGCATGGCCGGCTTCTTCCTAGGCGATGTGGCCCCGGAGTTGGTGGACCGCTGGACGCCGCTCGAAGATCTCTGGGGCGCTCGCGGCCGGCGCCTGCATCGGGAATTGGGCGACTCGGCCACCGCCGCCGCGCGCTTCCTGATGCTCTCGCACGCCCTGCCGCCGCCCGAGCACGGCCTCGATAGCGTACGCCGCGCCATATCCGCGATTGTGGCCGCGGGCGGTGCGGTGGACCTGGACTGGGTGGCGAGCCAGGCCCGTCTGAGCCCCCGCCAGTTCCGCCGCCGCTCGATCGAAGAGACCGGCCTGGCGCCCAAGCACCTCTGCCGCGTCCTGCGCTTTCGCCGCGCGACTGCGTTGGCGGCCCGTCTGGGCTGGGCCGAGGTCGCGGCGGAGTGCGGCTACTCCGACCAAGCCCACCTGATCCGCGACTTCCGCGAGTTTGCCGGCGCGCCGCCAACCGGCTTCGCCCGTGGGGAGGCGCGCGGCCCGGACGTCAGTCGCCGAAGACCATCCGGCCCATCTGATCGCCCAGCCGTCTGACTTCTTCGGGATCGGAGGCGGCGCGGAGGCGTTCGGCCACTTCGAAGAACTCCTGCTGTCTGCCCTTCTCGATCGACTCCCGCTCTCCCATGGCACCATTGTCCCTCAGACTACCTTTCGCCCACCTCCTTTCCATTCGTGTTCATTCGTGGCCAGCCTGCTTTTGCCCCGCCATGACCGTTTTTTTCAAGATTCCACCCCTCTCCACCGGTTAATATCGGCCTATGAAACTCACTCCCGTTCTGGCTGTCGATGAGATAGAGAAATCCCTGCCCTTCTGGGTGGACCGCGTCGGCTTCACCAAAACCGTCGAGGTGCCCGAGGGTAACCGCCTCGGCTTCGTCATCCTCGTGAAGGACGGCGCCGAAGTCATGCTGCAAACCTGGGAGAGCGTGAAGAAAGACGCGCCCAGCCTGGTCCCCGCAGGCCCCGCCACCGGCTCCTTCCTGTTCGTGGAGGTGGAAGATTTCGCGGACATCCTCAAGCGGATCGAGGGCTGTCAGATCGCGCTCGCGGAGCGAACGACCTTCTACGGAATGCGCGAGATCGTAGTCCGCGAACCCGGCGGCCACCTGGTTTGCTTCGCCGCGAAAGTGTAGGAGGGGCTACAGCCGTTCCAGAAGCCCCGTCAGCAACCTATAGAACGGCCCCACCGACGAGATCTTGACCTTCTCGCTGGGGCTGTGGACGTCCACGATGTGCGGGCCGAACGAGATCATCTGCATCCCCGGGTGCTTCTCGCCGATCACCCCGCACTCCAGGCCCGCGTGCATGGCGATCAGCTCGGCCTGCTTGCCGAAAACGTCCTGGTGGGCGGCCTGCGCCGCGCGCACAATGTCGCTGCCTGGTTCCGGCTTCCAGCCCGGATAATCCCCGGATTGCTCCACCACAAAACCCGCGAAACCAAACACCGTCGCGACCATCCGGGCGGCGGCGCGTTTGCTGCTCTCGATCGGGCTGCGCTGGCTGGTGGCGATCTCGACCGCATCCCGGCTGGTCGCGACCGTGGCCAGGTTGGTGGAGGTCTGCACCAGGCCCGCAACATCCGGGCTCATGGCCAGAACCCCGTGATGCTGGCTCGCCAGGATGCCCGCAATCGCAACCGCGTCGGCATCGGCGATGACTTGCTCCGGACGCGCCGCGGGCTCGGCCACGATGCGCAGGCCGGGATCGAAGGAGCCAAGATCGGACCGCACCGCCGCTTCGTAAGCCGCCAGCAGCGACTTCAGATCCGCCGTAAGGGCGGGATCGAGCACCACCACCGCGAACGCTTCGCGCGGGATGGCGTTGCGCTTGCTGCCTCCCTGGATCTCGGCGACAGCCAACGGCAGGCGACCCGATGCCGCCAGCAGAGCGCCGCCCAGGACGCGAAGCGCGTTCCCCCGGCCGCGATGAATATCGACCCCCGAGTGCCCGCCCGCCAGGCCCGAAACCTTGATACGCCACGCCTCCCCGGAAGGCGCCGCCCGCCGCGCAATCTTGCGCCGGGCCACCGAGTTGACGCCGCCGGCGCAGCCGATGCAAAGCGTGTACTCCTCTTCGTTATCGAGATTGAGGAAGTACTTCGACTTGAGGACGCCGGCCGGAAACTTGGACGCGCCGGTGAGACCGCTCTCTTCGTCGATGGTGAACACAAATTCCAGCGGGCCATGGGCCACGCTGTCGCTCTCCATGACGGCCAGCGCGGCGGCCACTCCCACGCCGTTATCGGCGCCGAGGGTGGTGCCGTCCGCTTTGAGCCAATCGCCGTCCACCACCAGGCGGATGGGGTCTGTATCGAAGTTGTGGACCGTGCCTTCGTTCTTCTCGCAAACCATGTCCAGGTGGCCCTGGATCGTCGGCCGGGATAGCGCCTTCGCGCCCCGGGCGCGCGGGCTTGCGAACGATCGTATTGCCGACCGGGTCCTCGGTCGCTGAGAGGCCCAGCCGGGCGGCGACAGCCAGCACGTAATCGCGGGCTGCGGCTTCCTTTTCCGATGCGCGGGGAATCGCCGCCAGGGCTGCAAAGTGCTTCCAGACGGCCTTGGGTTCGAGATTGTCGATGGCTGTAGACATGGCTGGAATCATGTTAGCGTAGTGCCGCACCAGGACGTGGCGCAGGCACTCGTGCCTGCCGCGCCGAGACTCGTCTCGGCGCCGGTGTTGCCAGCCTCCCAAGATGTTACACTGGCGCTCGGATGCCCACCTGCCGCGTGTGCCACACGGAGCTGACCTCGTCCATCCGCTTTTGCAGCCAGTGTGGAACGCCGGCGCCCTCCGCGGCCGACGCCAACCTGAATCCCACCGAGTTGATGCCGCCGCCCGATAGCTCCGCGCCTTCGACGGACGAGGAGCGCTTCCTGCCGGGCGCCCTGGTTGCCGGCCGCTACCGCATCGTCGCGCTCATCGGCCGGGGCGGCATGGGCGAGGTCTACCGGGCCACCGATCTCAAGCTACGCCAGCCGGTCGCGCTGAAGTTCCTGCCGCCGGCGCTGGCGGCCGACCGGGTCCTGCTCGACCGGTTCCTCAACGAGGTCCGCATCGCGCGCCAGGTTTCGCATCCCAACGTGTGCCGCGTTTACGACATCGGCGAGTTCGACGGCCAGCACTACATCTCGATGGAATACGTCGATGGCGAGGATCTGGCGTCGCTGCTGCGCCGCATCGGCCGCCTGCCCGCCGACAAAGCCATCGACATCGCGCGCCGTCTTTGCGCGGGCCTGGCCGCGGCGCACGAGAAGGGCGTCCTGCACCGCGATCTGAAACCGGCCAACGTCATGCTCGACGGCCGCGGCCACGTGCTCATCACCGATTTCGGTCTGGCGGGTTTGGCCGGCCAGTTCCAGGGCGCGGACATACGCAGCGGAACGCCCGCGTACATGGCGCCGGAGCAACTCGGCAGCCGCGAGGTCACCGCGCGCAGCGACATCTACAGCCTGGGACTGGTGCTGTACGAGATGTTCACCGGCCGGCGCCCGTTCGAGGCCGGGAGCGTGGCCGAACTGGTGCGGATGCAGTCGAGCGCCTCGCCGGTGGGGCCGACGACCGTGGTCAGGGACCTGGACCCCGCCGTGGAGCGGGTCATTCTGCGCTGTCTCGATCCCGATCCGGCGCGCCGGCCGGCGTCCGCGCTGGCGGTCGCGGCGGGACTACCCGGGGGCGATCCGGTCGCCGCCGCGCTGGCAGCAGGGGAGACGCCCTCGCCCGAGATGGTGGCCGCCGCGGGAGAAGGCGCCGAGGGGATCGCTCCGCGTCTGGCCGCGGGGCTGCTGGCTGTAGTGCTGGTCGGGCTGGTCGCGTGCGCGGCGTTTTCGGGCCACATCGCGATGCAGTCCCGCATGCCATTCGACACTCCTGTCGGCGCCCTGGCGGGAAAGGCGCACGAGATTCTGGCGTCGCTCGGTTACGCCGGCAAACCTTTCGACACGGCCCAGGGCGGCGATCTCGACTCTTCGTATCTGTACTGGGCGCAGCGAAACGACCGGTCGTTCGCGCGCACACTGGCCTCCGGCCGGCCCGCACCCGTATACTTCTGGTACCGAACCAGTCCCCACTACTTCGAGCCGCTTGCCTTCTTCGCAGGCACGCTTCTGCCGGGCATCGTAACGGAGTCCGATCCCCCCGTCGACCTCCCCGGAATGGTCAGGGTCGGACTGGACATGCAGGGCCGTCTCCTTGAGTTCAGAGCCGTGCCGCCGCGGTTCGAAGATCCGCCCGGCCAGCCGCAGCCGTTCGACTGGAAGCTGCTCTTCGCCGCGGCAGGTCTCGATCCGGCCGGTTTCAAGCCGGCGGAGCCGCAGTGGCTGCCGCGGTGCTCCTGGGACACGCGCGCCGCATGGACGGGCTCCTGGCCCGGCGGATCTCCGGGGGTTCTGCGCGTCGAAGCCGCGGCGTTCCGAGGCAAGCCCGTGTACTTCGACATCCTGGGCCCCTGGTCCGAGGCCGCCGTGCTTTACAAGGGTCAATTGAATGCCCGGGACCGCGCCAGCCAGGTGATTCTGCTGGTGCTGTTCCTTGGCGCGGTCGCCTGGGGTTGCGCGCTGGCGCGCCGCAACGTCCGCCTCGGGCGCGGAGATCGCCGCGGCGCAACGCGCCTGGCCGCCTTTACGTTCTTCGTCATTCTGGCGGCGTGGGTTCTGGGAGCGAGCCACAAGCCGTCGTTCATCGAGCTGGTGTTGGTGATCATGGCGGTGAGCTGGGCGCTGTTCTTTGCCGCACTGGTTTGGGTGCTCTACCTCGCGCTTGAGCCCCACGCCCGCCGGCTCTGGCCGCAGACGCTGGTCTCCTGGAGCCGCCTGCTGGCGGGTGGTCTTCGCGATCCGCTGGTCGCCCGCGACGCCTTGATCGGCTCCGCCATCGGCGTTGGCTGGGCGCTTCTCTTTTACTGCGGTGCGGCGGCGAGAGAGAAGGCGGGCGAGTTGCCGATGCAAAGCGATCTTACCGTTCTGCTCGGCTTGCGCCACCTGGGGAGCAAGATGCTGCTCCAGGTTGCGGTATCGGTTGCGGTCGCGCTACTGATCTTCTTCCTGCTGCTCGGATTGCGGGCCCTGTTGAGGAAGCAATGGCTGGCCGCCGTGGTCTTCGTCGCATTGCTCATGGCGCCCCGGCTCATCAGCAGCACCGATCTCCCAGTAGAGCTGGCCTTTGGCGTGGTGTCTTTGTCGATCGACGTCTTTATTTTGTTCCGCTTTGGACTGGTCGCCTATGTCGTCGCCGTATATGTCACCAACATCCTGGCGCAGTTGCCGCTGACGCTCGACTTCTCCGCCTGGTACGTCAGCGTTTCGATGTTCGTGTTGGTTGCGCTCGCCGCGTTCGCCGCCTGGGCCTTCCGCACCACCCTGGCCGGCCGCAGCGTCTTTTCCGAACCGCGACCGTAAGGGAGCGGACCCCCGCGGGTTGGCGCCAGTCCGCTCGCTTACGCGCGCGGTTCGGGATCACGGACTCCGCGCCAGCGCCCACCGTTGGCCGCCCTCCTGAAGTTGACCACCACGCCGACCGTGTGCTAGCTTTGATTGTTCGGCGTATCTCTCGTCTTTCGTATACGTTCCCGATAGAAACCCGATGGACGAACTGCTTCGCTCTCTTGGTGGGTTAGCGCTGAAGGCGATCCCCACCTTCCTCCTGGTGATCGCGCTCCATTTCTATCTCAAGCGCGTGTTTTTCCGGCCCCATGGCACGCGTGATCGAGGAACGTTATCAGGCGACCGAGGGAGCCCGGAAAGCGGCCGAAGAGAGCCTGGCCAGGGCAGCCGCGAAGGCATCCGAGTACGAGGCCTCGCTACGCGCCGCGCGCGCCGAGATTTACCGGGAGGAAGAAGAGGCTCGCCAGAAACTGCGCCAGGAACAGGCTCAGGCCGTGGCGGAGGCCCGCCGCAGCGCCGAGGCCGCGGCCAAGGAAGCCCGGCAGCAACTGGCCGCTGAACTCGTCACCGCCAAGGCGTCACTGGCTCTCCACACCGATTCCCTGGCCGACCGGATTGTCGATTCCGTCCTGCACGGGAGAGTGGTTTGAAACGCGTCCTGACCCTGACGTTTGCGGCGCTCCTCGTCGCCGTGTCGCTAACGGCCGCCGAGAAGGCGAACCGCTCCGAAGGTGAATCCGACAAACTCCTGCTCTGGAAGGTGGCGAACTTCGTCCTGCTGGCCGGGGCCCTGGGGTACGTGATCTATAAGAAGGGCGGACCATTCTTCGCCGCCCGCACCGAGGCCGTCCGGCGCGATCTGGAAGACGCCGCGCGCGCCAATCGGGAAGCGCAGGAACGTTACGCCGCGGTGGAGCGCCGCTTGGCCAACCTGGGCGTCGAAATCGAGACCCTGAAAACGCAAGCCCGGGCGGAGTCCGGCGCCGAAGGCGAGCGAATGCGTGCGGAATCCGAGCGGGCGTTCGGGAAGATCCGCGTTCAGTTGGAGCAGGACATCGCCTCCGCCGCGAAGGCCGCCCGGCAGGAGCTTCGGGTTTACGCCGCCGAACTGGCGGTTGGCCTGGCGGAGAGACGCATCCGCGAGCGCTTGACCCCGGATTCGGAGAGCGCGCTTCTGGGCGCCATGCTCAAGGACCTCGATCGGCGCTCCGACGGCCAGGCAGCGAGGGTCTCGTAATGATGCGCATGGGAAATGGCTGGTCTCGGACGCACGCTTCAGCGTGCAGCGGCGAACTTCAGTTCGCCGTTCCGCAGGCTGAAGCCCGCGGCGGCACGCTAAAGCGTGCGCCACAAGGAAACTAACTATGCCCCGCGCCCTGGCATTCCGTTACGCTCGCGCCCTGGCGGACCTGGTTCTCGAGCCCGGCTCGACGGCCGATCCCGAAGCCGTCACGGCGGAAATCGAGATGTTCCAGCGGACGCTCGCCGGCTCTCCGGATCTGAAGCTCGTTCTCGAATCGCCTACCGTGCCGGCCGCTCGCAAGCGCGCGGTCGTGGGCCGACTGGCCGAGTCGCTGCCGCTCTCGGGTTTGATGCGGCGCTTCCTGTTCGTCCTGATCGACCACCGCCGCGTGCCGCTGCTCGGCGATGTCCGCGAGGCCTTCCAGGCGGTGATCGACGAGCGCCAGGGGTTGGTGCGCGCCGCCGTCGCCTCGGCGCGGCCGCTCGGTCCGGAAGAGCGCGAGCGAATCCTGGCCACGTTGGGGCGGCTGACCGGCCGCGAGGCCCGCGCGGAGTTTCGCGTGGAGCGCGACTTGATCGGCGGAGTGGTCGCGCGCATCGGTTCGACGGTATATGACGGCTCGATTCGCGGGCAGCTACAAGGACTGAAACAGCGCTTGGCAGGTGTGGCCCCTTAACGCACACGCAGAAGGTTCACCATGGCTCAAATACGGGCAGATGAAATCGAGCGGGTACTCCGCGAAGAGATCGAGAATTACGATAAAGCGGTCCAGGTCTCCGAGGTCGGTTCGGTGATCTCGGTGGGCGACGGCATCGCGCGCATTTATGGCCTGGAGAAGGTCATGGCCGGCGAGCTGATCGAGTTCCCGCACGGCATCGCGGGCATCGCGCTGAACCTGGAAGAAGACCAGGTGGGCGCCGTGCTGCTCGGCGAAGCCAACGAGATCAGCCAGGGCGACGAGGTGCGGCGCACCGGCCGCATCATGTCCGTACCGGTGGGCGAAGCGCTGATCGGCCGCGTGGTCAACGCCCTCGGGCAGCCCATCGACGACAAGGGGCCCATCCAGACCGAGAAGTTCAGCGCCATCGAGCGCCTCGCGCCCGGCGTCGTGGACCGGCAGCCCGTCAAAGAGCCGCTCCAGACCGGCCTGAAGGCCATCGACAGCATGATCCCCATCGGCCGCGGCCAGCGCGAGCTGATCATCGGCGACCGTCAGACCGGCAAGACCGCCATCGGCCTCGACGCCATCATCAATCAGAAGGGCGGCGACGTCATCTGCATCTACGTCGCCATCGGCCAGAAGCGCTCCACGGTGGCGCAGGTGGTCAAGACGCTCGAAGAGCAGGGCGCCATGGAGTACACCATCGTGGTGGCCGCCACGGCCTCCGACCCGGCGCCGATGCAGTACATCGCGCCTTACTCCGGTTGCGCCATGGGCGAGTTCTTCCGCGATTCCGGCCGGCACGCCCTGTGCATCTACGACGACCTTTCCAAGCACGCCGCCGCGTATCGAGAGATCTCGCTGCTGCTACGCCGCCCGCCCGGCCGCGAGGCGTACCCCGGCGACGTATTCTACTTGCACAGCCGCCTGCTGGAACGCGCGGCGAAGCTCTCGAAGTGCGCTGGGTGGCGGCTCGCTCACCGCTCTGCCGATCATCGAAACCCAGGCCGGCGACGTTTCGGCTTACATCCCGACCAATGTCATCTCCATCACCGACGGCCAGATCTACCTGGATACGGACCTGTTCAACTCCAACGTACGCCCGGCCATCGACGTCGGTCTCTCGGTGAGCCGCGTGGGCGGCAGCGCGCAGATCAAGGCGATGCGGCAGGTGGCGGGGACGTTGCGCCTCGACCTGGCGCAGTACCGCAGCCTGGCGGCCTTCGCGCAGTTCGGCTCCGATCTGGACAAGGTGTCCATGGCGCAGTTGGCCCGCGGCCGGCGGCTGACCGAGGTCCTGAAGCAGCCCCAATACCAGCCCCTGCCGGTGGAGAAGCAGATCCTCATCCTGTTCGCCGGCGCCAACGCTTTCCTCGATGACCTGCCGGTGGAAGAGTGCCGGAAGTTCGAAGCCGAGCTGATAAAGTTCGTCGAGAACGCCCACCCCGGCCTGTTGCAGCGGATTCGCGAGGAGAAGAAGCTCGACGACGCCTTGCGCACCGATCTGCAGGCGGCCATCAAGGAATTCAAAGAGAGGTTCACGAGCGAGCGGTCCCAGAACGCCGCCGCTCCGGCCCGGAGCTGACCCGATGCCCAGTTTGATCGATCTGCGGCGCCGCATACGCTCGGTCAAGAGCACGCAGCAGGTCACCAAGGCGATGAAGATGGTGTCGGCGGCGAAGCTCCGCCGGGCGCAGGACCGCGTGATAGCGGCCCGGCCTTACGCCGCGATGTTCCGCCAGGTTCTGGGCGATCTCGCCGGCGCGGTGGCGGGCGACGAGACGGCGGAAGGGCATCCCCTGTTGGCGCGGCGGCCCGAGAAGCTGATCCTGCTGGTGCTGGTAACCTCCGACCGCGGACTGGCCGGCGCTTTCAACACCAACCTCAACAAGGCCGCGCAACAGTTCGTCGCCGAGCACGCCCCGGCCGCGATCCACATGGACCTGCTGGGCCGCAAGGGCCGCGATTTCTGGCGCAGGCGGGGGGCCACCGTTCTGGCCGAGCGCACGGGCATCTCGGAGAAGCCCACGTACGCCGATGCGGTCGCCGTCGCGCACGAGATTGGCGGCGCCTTCGAGCGGAAAGAAGTCGACGCGGTCTATCTGCTCTGCAACGAGTTCAAGAGCATCCTGTCGCAGAAGCTGACGCTGGCGCGCCTGCTGCCGTTGGAGCTGCCGGCCGGGGGCTCGGGTGGCTATTATATCTATGAGCAGCCGCCGGCCGAGCTGCTCGGTTCGCTCCTGCCGCGCTACGTCGAGATCTCGATCTATCAAGCCATGCTCGAATCCGCGGCGGCGGAACTGGCGGCGCGCATGACCGCCATGGACGCGGCCACCTCCAACGCCGGCGAGATGATCGACAAACTGACGCTGCACATGAACCGCGTGCGCCAGTCCAGCATCACCAACCAGTTGATCGAGGTGGTCAGCGGCGCCACCGCGGCGCAGGAATAGGGAAGTGGCGCACGCTTCAGCGTGCCGCGGCGAGCTTCAGATCGCCGTCCGGACCGAGGGCTGAAGCCCCCGGCGGCACGCTGAAGCGTGCGCCACAAGGACAGTTTAGGAGGCTTTCGACAAATGGCACAGAACGGCGCGCAAAGCTCGGCGGGGGTGAGCACCGGTCGCGTGATTCAAGTGGCCGGGCCCGCGGTGGACATCCAGTTCGCCGAGGGCGAGATCCCGGTCATCAACACCGCGGTGCGGATCACCGGCGAGGGGTTCGATTGCCCCACTCCCATCAGCATCATCGTCGAGGTGGCCCAGCACATCGGAGAGGGCCGCGTGCGCACCATCGCGCTGCAGCCCACCGACGGCCTGGTGCGTGGCATGAAGGCCGAAAGCCTGGGCCATCCCGTGGAAGTGCCGGTGGGCCCGGAGGTGCTGGGCCGCGTCATCAACGTCATCGGCGAGCCGGTGGACCACATGGGCCCCGTCAACGCCAAGATATATTCGCCCATCCACCGCATGGCGCCGACCTTCGAGGACCAGTCCACCGAGCTTCAGGCCTTCGAGACCGGCATCAAGGTCATCGACCTCCTCGAGCCCTACCTGCGCGGCGGCAAGATCGGCCTGTTCGGCGGCGCGGGCGTCGGCAAGACCGTCATCATCATGGAGTTGATCAATAACATCGCCCTCCAGCACGGCGGCATCTCCGTGTTCGGCGGCGTGGGCGAGCGCACTCGCGAGGGCAACGACCTGTGGCTCGATATGCAGGAATCGGGCGTGATCGACATTCACGATTTCACCAAGTCCCGGTGCGCGCTGATCTACGGCCAGATGACCGAGCCGCCCGGAGCGCGCCTTCGCGTCGGTCTCTCGGCGCTGACCGTGGCCGAGTACTTCCGCGATCAGGAGGGCAAGGACGTACTGCTCTTCATCGACAACATCTTCCGTTTCACCCAGGCTGGCTCGGAGGTTTCGGCGTTGCTCGGCCGCATGCCGTCCGCCGTCGGCTATCAGCCCAACCTGGCCACCGAGATGGGAGAGTTGCAGGAGCGCATCACCTCCACCAAGAAGGGGTCGATCACGTCCGTGCAGGCCATCTACGTGCCCGCGGACGATTACACCGACCCGGCGCCTGCCACCACTTTCGCCCATCTGGATGCCACCACCAACCTCTCGCGCGAGATCGTCCAGTTGGGCATCTACCCGGCGGTGGATCCCCTGGCCTCCACCTCCCGCATTCTGGATCCGCGCGTCGTGGGCGAGGAGCACTACAACGTGGCGCAGCAGGTCAAGCAGGTATTGCAGCGCTACAAGGACCTTCAGGACATCATCGCCATCCTCGGCATCGACGAGCTCTCCGACGACGACAAGGTCATCGTCGCGCGGGCGCGCAAGCTGCAAAGGTATCTCTCCCAGCCCTTCCACGTGGCCGAGCAGTTCACCGGATTGAAGGGCAAGTACGTGAAGCTGGAGGACACCATCCGCGGCTTCAAGGAAATCGTCCAGGGCAAGCACGACGAAATCCCGGAGCAGGCATTCTATATGCAGGGGACGATCGAGGACGTGCTCCAGCGCGCCGAGCAGTACAAGGCGACGGCATAGTTCTATGGCGGATACGTTTCTGCTCGAAGTGGCGACGCCGGAGCGGCTGATGGTTCGCGAAAACGTCAGCGAAGCGCAGATTCCGGCCGCTAACGGTTACGTGGGCATTCTGCCCGGCCACGCGGCACTGCTCTCCGAGTTGGGCTCCGGCGTGCTGAGCTACACCGCGGGCGGCCACCACCGCTCGCTCCGCATCGAGGGCGGCTGGCTCGAAGTCAAGGACGACCACGCCCGCGTCCTGGCCACCGCCGCCCAGCCGGTCGAGTAGGGACGGTACGCGCTGCTCTTGTGGCGCAGGCTTCAGCATATGCGGGCCGCGGCGGCCCGTCACCAGGGTCGGAAACCTGTGGGGCAGGTGTCCACACCTGCAGCGGGTCTCCAGAGGGACTTGCGAAATTAGTCACTCGACCGGCTGGTAGCACCGAACCGCGACCGTCAGGGAGCGGAACGGGCCGCCGATTGACATCTGCTTGAGGGGGTCCACTCGCTCACGCTCGTGGTTCGGTGCAGTGTCGCGGACTTTCGCAAGTCCCTCTCCAGACCCGCCTGGAGGACCTCCCCAACAACATACTCCGGCGACCTGGGTTTCTGGAGAGTGTATTCGGGCCGCTGCGGCCCGTCACCAGGGTCGGAAGCCCTATCGGAGCCCGTGGGGGAGGCGGTTTCGCCTGCCTGGGCAGGCCGAACGGCCTGCCCCACAGCTCGCAGAACCATCAGGTTACGGGGTGGGTTTCTGGAGAGCGTGCCACCGTGGGCTTCATCCCATGGTCTGGCTGAAAGCTGGCCGCTCTAATATCCTCTCTGCTTGTCCACCACGTTCAGCAGCGCGAGGCCGTTCGAATAGCGCCGCACATTCTCGGCCAGCAGTCCCATCAGCCGCAGCCGGCGTTCGGGCGAGTAGCCCGCGGTGTGGCAGGTCAGGACCAGGTTCGGACAATCCCAGAACGGATGGTCCGATGGCAGCGGCTCCTGGCGGGTGACATCGAGGCCGGCGCCCGCGATCCAGCCTTCCTTCAGCGCCCGCACCAGCGCCGGCTCGTCCACCAGCGCGCCCCGCGAGATGTTGATGAAGTACGCCGTCTTCTTCATCGCCCGGAACACACGCTCGTTGAACATCCCCTGGGTCTCTTTGGTGGAAGGCGCGGCGCTCACCAGCACGTCCACCTGGGGCACCATTTCCATCAACCAGCCCGGCTCCCGCAGCGTGTCCACGAAGATCGGCTTGACCATGGGCTTGGGATCGGTACCCAGAATTCGCATATTGAAACCGTAGTGGGCGCGCATCGCGGTGAACGATCCGAGGCCACCCATGCCGGCGATTCCCATGGTCATGCCGTCGACCTCTACCAGCCCGCGCTCTGGCTTCCAGGTCCGCTTCTCGAACTGCGGGACGTAGTATTTGGCCAGCCCGCGAGTCAGGCTCAGAAGCATCCCGATGGCGGTCTCCGAGATCGCCGGAGCGAACATCCGCGCCATGTTCGTCACCACCACGTCGCTCTTGACCAGGTCCGGAAACAGCAGCTTCTCCATGCCGGCCTCGGTGGCCTGCAGCCAGCGCAGGTTCTTCGCCTTGGCCAGCATCTCCGCGTTGATCGAGCCGAAGATGACATCGACCTCGGGCAGCAGCCGGTTGAGTTCGTCGGCGTTGGCCGCCACCGTCATCTGCACGCTCTTGCCCTGGGACACGATCTGCTGGATCTCCTGCGCCGAATACTGCGGCGGAGGCACCACGAACGAGGTTGCCGCCGTCACGATCCGCACCCGTTCGGGCGGCGGGATGAATTCCACTACGCGGTCCGAAACCGCCATAGCCGGGGCCGCCGCTGCCGACGACAGAAACAGCCGGCGAGAAACCGAAAGGTCCGTCATGTTCCCTCCCTGACTATGCCAGTATAGGTCTGGGAAGAGCGGGTCATGTGGAAGCCGATTCTTTTTTGCTGCGCGTTGATTCTGCCCGGCGCCGCCGGCTCCCAGCCGAAACGGGAGGTGTTCTACGCCGGCGACATCACACCCGCCAGCATCACCCCGACCTTCGAGAATGGCTACCTGGCCGTCTACGACCTGGACGGAGCCGCACTGGTCTACGCACCGGACGGATCTCTGGCATTTCGGTTTTCGCCATCCCACGAGCGCGCGACCGTGGTAAACGTCGCGGTCGATGTGGACGGTGTCGCCGCGCTGGCCGTCGAGGGTCCGCCCGGGCGCGGAGGCATATCGATCGTGGACCGCCACGGCGTCCAGTTTCGATGGATCGATACAGGCGATTATGTGCCGTCTGGCCTTTCCTTCGCTCCCGATCATTCCCTCTGGACGACCGGTTCGAAGCCGGAGTTGTTGTCGGACAGGGAGCTCCCGGAATACGAGATCTTGCGGCACTACTCGCGGGAGGGCCGGGAACTCGGACGATACCTGCCCCGATCTTCGTTCGCCGAGGAATTCCCCGCAGGCAGCGGGATCAGTCCCTCGCACGTCATCGTCGGCCTTTGGGAGTTACGAGTCGCCGGCGGACGCGTCGGAGTGGGCTTGGCAGGCAGCGGTGGCCTCCTATGGGTCGAGACGGACATGTCCGGAGGAGAAGCTGGCCGCTGGCGCATGGAGGCCCATCCGTCCGCGATCGCCGCCGACGGCACAGTCTATGCCAGCACGGCGAAGGGGATTCTGGCGCTCGACCGGGGATCGGGGCAATGGAGACCCACCGCCGTGCACGTGCCGGATGCGATACTGCTCGGCGCGCAAGGAGCCCAGTTGGTCTTCGCCATCCGCGGAGAGAAGCACCTTGTGTGGGTGCCCGCTACGCAGTAGCGCGTGAGCGCGGCGGGATCGCCACGCCCGCGAAAGTCGGACCAAGGTACGGCGTGCCCTACACCCACGGGTTCACGGTTGAAACACCAGTTCCAGCCACATCCGAACTGTTCCTGGTGACGAGCGTGAGGTTGTGGTGCAGTGCAGTCGCGGCTAGGAGGCCGTCGACCACGGGGACCGGCTTGCCTTTGGCCGCCGCACTCGCTGAGATCGCTCCCCATCGGTCCGCGATGGCTTCATCGATGGGCAAAATACGGCCTTGAAAGCGAGCGCGAAGGTCCACTTGCAGCCACGATTCCAGCCGCCCGCGGCGCGCCCCACGGCCGAGACGTGCAATGCCGTTTCCGATTTCCCCGAGCGTAAGCACGCTCAGAAACAGGATCGATTCGTCGGTCTCCTCGATCCATCGCAGAACCTTGCCATCGGGTCTCGGCTTGACCAGTTCGGAGAGGACGTTGGTATCGAGCAGAAAGCCGCTCATAGCTCAACGTCTCTGCCGTAGTCCCGCTCGCGGTCGAGTTGAATGCCGGAACCAGCCAAAGGCGAGTCCGCGAAGAACTGGGCCAAGCTTCCTTTTCGCGCCTTGGTGTTCGAAAGACGCTCATATTCAGCCGCCGCAAGCACCACGACGGCCGTTCTTCCGTGCTTCGTCACGCGCTGCGGTCCGCGCTCCTGCGCCAGCCGAAACAGCTCGCTGAACTGCGCCTTGGCCTCCTGGAGCTGCCAATCCCTCCGGGCCGCCGGCCGCTTCTTTGCCTTCTTCATTCGCGCAAACCTCATTCTGACCAGTCTGGTCAGATCTATGATAGCACCTCGGATGGTATCGGCGCTTCGCCGGACAAGCCTGCAGCCCCACCCACTGCAACGGATTCACCGGCACCCCGTTCGCATACAGCGACCAGTGCAGGTGCGGCGCGTTCGAGCGGCCCGTCGATCCCGAGTACCCGATCACGTCGCCTTTGTGGACCACCTCCCCCTCCGCCACCGCGAACCGCGACAGGTGCAGGTACATCGACTCCAGCCCCTGCCCGTGGTCGATGCCCACCGTCCCTCCGTGGATGTTGTACGCCTTGACCAGCCGCACCACGCCGTCCGCCACCGCGCGCACCGGCCTCCCCACCGCCGACCGCTGATCGATCCCGCCGTGGATTTGCCCGGTCGGCTTCCCATTCCGAAGCCGCTTCACGCCGAAGGGCGACGTCATGCATCCAGGAACCGGCAGGCGGAGCGGTTCCTGCCAGTGCCTGGTTTCGCTGACGGACTTTAGGAAGGCGTCTACCGTGTCCATCTCGCCCGGGGACGGCGTGAGTTCCGCCGTCGCCTTCTTCAGCGCCACGTTCTGGGTGCGGAAGTGCGCATCCCGCACCGTCACCGTCTCGCCCTCAAGCATCTTGCCGTCGCCCGCCAGCAGATCGAGCGCGTACTTGCCGGGTGTCTTCAACGCCGGCACCGGCATCAGCCCCAGGCGCCCGCCTTCCGGCTGGACGAACAGGCGCACGGTCCGGCCATCCATGCGCGCTTCGACAGCGGCGCTCGCCGTGCGGACCCGGATCGCGTTGCCCTGGCGCACCACAATCTGTCCCCACGCAGCCGCCGCCACCAGCGCCAGGAGCCACCGCATCGCTTACCTGCCGAAATCGATGAAGCCGCGCTGGGGGTCCGTGGCCAGCAGCGTCACGCGGATTCGGTCGCCCACGTCCAACCCCTGATCGCCGCGCATCAGCCGCCCTTCGACCGGGGGATCGAGGACGCGCACGAACACTCCCTTCGGCGTGACGCCCGTCACCACCGCCGGGAACGATTCGCCGACGCGGCCGGCCAGCGCCACCGCCGCGATGCGCTTGTGCATGACGCGCTCCACCTTGCGCGCCGCGTCCTCCTTGAGCGTGCAGTTGCGCGCGATCCCATCCAGCGCATCGTCCGAATACGGCGCCGGCTGCTTGGCCAGGACCGCCCCGATCAGCCGCTGCGTGACGAGATCGGCGAAGCGGCGGTTGGGCGCCGTCGAGTGCGTGTAGTCGTGAGCCGCCAGGGCGAAGTGTCCCGGCGCATCCTCGCCCGGCCGCGCCAGAACGTACTCGCCCGGCCCCATGAGCTTGATCACCGTCAGCGACACGTCGGCAAAGTGGTCCGGGTCCTCGGCCTTCCGCTTGGCCAGAAACGCGCTGAGCGCCGCCGCGTCCGGCTGCGCCGGCAGCCGCCCTCCGTGTTGCGCCGCCAGTTCTACGATGCGCGGCCAGCGCTCCGGCGACTTAACGACGCGGCGGATCGAAGACACGCCCGCCTCCGTCAGCGTCCGCGCCATCACCTCATTGGCCCCGATCATGAAGTCTTCGATCAACGCGCCGGCGCGGTTCTGCCGCTCGACGGCGATACCCGTCACCTTGTCGCCGGCCAGGATGGGCTGCGTCTCGGGCCGGTCGAAGTTGAGCGCGCCCAGCCGGTGACGCTGCTCGCGAAGCGCCTGCGCGGCCTCGTCCTGCATCTTGAGTTGTGCCGCGAGGCCGGCGGAGGCGGCGAGTTTCTGGGGAGCGGCGGCCGTGCCCTCCAGCCACGGGCCCACCGCGCTGTAGGTCAATTGCGCCCGGTTGCGCACCAGCGCGCGGTAGATCGCGGGAGCCGAAATCGCGCCCTCCGCAGACACCACGAACTCCACCACTACCGCCCGCCGGTCCGCGTTCTCGTTGAGCGAGGTGAGGTCCGTCGAGAGCGTCTCGGGCAGCATCGGGAACGTTCGTATGCCCGTGTAGACCGAGGTCGTCTCCGCGGCCGCGTGCCGGTCGATAGGCGACCCCGCCTCCACATCCGCGTTCACGTCGGCGATTCCGACCAGCACGCGGATGCCGCCATCCACGCGCTCGGCCGCCTCGATCTGGTCCAGGTCGCGAGAGCTGTCGTTGTCGATAGAAGACCAAGGCAGTTGCCGCAGGTCGCGCACGCCGCCATCGACCGCCGGTGCCGCCCGCGCGGCGAGCGCCGCCACTTGTCGCTCGACTTCCGGCGAGAAATCCGGGTCGAACCCCTCCGAAATCATCTCCTGCCGCGCGCAAGCCACAAGGTCAAACTCGGTGTGGGACATATTCGGTCGCAGGCTACCACAGAACCGAACCCGCTCGACGCCGACTGCAGGACCGCCTCGACCTCGAACGACTGCCCTAGACTCGGCGGACCACGGCCTTCCCAGCCTGGAATAGAGCAAAATAGGGACATGGCTGGCAACGCGACCCGGGTGCTGATTGTGGATGACGAGGAGAACCAGCGGACAGGGCTGGCGAGCATGGTCGCCGCCTGGGGTTTTGTCGCCGAGACCGCTGGCGACGGGCAGGAAGCTCTGGACAAACTCGCCACCTTCCCGGCGCACGTCATGGTCACCGACCTCATGATGCCGCGCATGGACGGTTTCGAGCTGCTGCGCCGCCTGGCAGCCCAGGGTGGGGGCCCGCCGGCCATCGTGGTCACGGCCTTCGGCAACATCGAGACCGCCATCTCCACCATGCACGATCTGGGCGCCTTCTGGTTTCTCGAGAAGCCCATCGAACCGCGCGCGCTGCGCGTGCTGCTGGAGCGTGCCGCGTCGCAGCATCGCCTGGTGCTGGAGGCCGAGCGGCTCAAGCGCGAGCTGAGCTACCAGGGCGTGCTGGGGGAACTGGTGGGACGGGCCGCGCCCATGCAGGAGGTCTTCTCCCTGATGCGGCAGGTGGCGCCCAGCAAGGCCGCGGTGCTGGTGACCGGGGAGAGCGGAACCGGCAAGGAACTGGTGGCGCGCGCCATCCACAGCCTGAGCCCGCGCGCGGGCGGCCCGTTCGTCGCCATCAACTGCGCCGCCATGCCGGAAACCCTGATGGAGAGCGAGTTGTTCGGGCACGAGAAGGGCGCCTTTACCGGCGCCCTCGAACGCCGCGCCGGCTGCTTCGAGCTGGCGCAGAACGGCACCCTGCTGCTGGACGAGATCGGCGACATGCCGGTGGCCACCCAGGCCAAGCTTCTGCGCGTGCTCGAGGATTCGCGCGTCCGCCGGCTGGGCGGCAAGAGCGAGATCCTGGTGGACGTCCGCGTCATCGCCTCCACCAACAAGGTCCTCTCCGAAGCGCTCAAGAAGAACGAGCTGCGCGAAGACCTGTATTACCGGCTCAACGTCTTCCACATCGTCCTTCCGCCGCTCCGCGAGCGGGTCGAGGACCTCCCTCTGCTGACCGAAGCGCTGCTTGGGGACATGAACCGGAAGCACGGCACCAAGGTCGTCGACGTCTCGCCGGAGGTGATGGAGGAGTTTCGCCGCTATCACTGGCCGGGCAACGTGCGGGAACTCAGGAACACGCTCGAGCGGGCGGTGATCCTCACCGGCGAGGGAACCATCGGCTCGGTCCATCTGCCGGGGAACTTCAACTCGGCGGCAGCGGCTACCCGAACCGCCGACGATGGCGATCCCGCATCCGTGCGGCTGCGCGTCGGCACCACCATCGACGAAGCGGAGAAGGCGTTGATCCAGCACACCCTCGAGCACACCAGGAACAACAAGACGCGGGCCGCGGAGATTCTCGGGATCAGCCTGAAGACGCTTCACAACAAGCTGAAGGAGTATGGAGCGGCCGAGAGCGAGGTCGCGCCAGGCTGAAGCCTGCCCCACTGGTCCGGGTTGACCGATGACTCGCATGCGCACAGCAGTGCTTCAGACGGCGGCCACGCTGTGGCGCCGCTTCGTGCCACACGTGGGCGATTTGTCCCTGCGGACCCGGCTGCGCCTGTTCGTCCTGGTGCTGATGTTCTCCGTGGTGACGGCGCTCTCTCTCCTGCACCTCTACACTCTTGGCGAATTTGGCTTCGAGGACGTCTTGCAGCGCGCGCTGAACACCGGAAACGAGGTCAAGAGTTTCGTCACCCAGCGTCTGAAGGAGATGTGGTACGACTTGCCGGCAGAGCGCCGCGCCGGCAGCCCCGAGGCGATCTATGCCGACCTGTTAGGGGACGACGACCAACTGGCGGCCTTTCTTCGCGACATCGGATCCAACTCCAGGGCCATCGTGGAAGTCTCGGTTGCCGACGCCACAGGCCGCATCCTGGCCGATTCGTTGCCCTTCCGCGTCGGCCAGCGGGTGGAGCGGCTGCCGGACTTCGAAGCGTGGGCCAAGAAGGGCCCCTGGCAGAAGCTGGCCGAGGTCTTCTCCGAGCGCCGGGATTACCGGGTCACGACGGCCATCGCCGAACGTGGGAAGACGACGCCCGTCTTCACCATCGACGTCGTGCTCTCCTCCATCCTGCTGCGCCAGATCGTGCTGCCGCAGGTACAAAGCATCGCCCTGATCTTCCTCGGCGCCTTGCTGCTGTCGCTACTCCTGGCGGTGGTCGTTTCGAACCTGGTGCTGCGGCCGCTCGATAACATCGGCCAGGCCATCGACCGGATCAGCCGGGGCGAGTTTGCCAATCCGCCCTGGATACCCGAAGGCTCGGCCAAGGAATTCGCCGCCGTGCAGTCCAAACTGAACCTGCTGGGCCAGCAGTATCGCGGCGCGCGGCAGGACGCGATCCAGCTCCGCAGCAACGTCGAGCAGCTTCTCGAGCGGCTGGAAGAGGTGGTGCTGCTGTTCGACCGCGACGACCGCCTGGTGATGGCGGGCCGCGCGGCCGAAACCATACTGGGCCGCGGCCGCTGGGAGATCATGGGCCGCACGCTCACCGAGCTGTTTCCGCCCTCGACGGCGCTGGGCGCCGCCTTGCGCAACGCGATCGAGCTGCGCCAGCCGCTACGGGACGTCGCGTTGCCGCTCGAGAGCGGGCCGGGCACGCGCATACTGGCGAGCGCCGAGGTGCTGGAGTCGTTCCCAGACCGCCAGCGCATCGGCACCCTGATCACGCTGCGCGACGCCGAGACGCGGCGCCAGATCCGGTCGCAGCTCGACGTTTCGGCGCGCCTGGCCGCCATCAGCCGCCTGACGGGCGGAGTGGCGCACGAGATCAAGAATCCGCTGCAGGCCATCACGGTTCACATGGAGGTGCTCAAGTCGAAGCTGGCAGACCACTATGACGAGGTCGGGGTAGAGATCGAGACCATCGCCCGCGAGATCCTGCGCCTGGACCGGGTGGTGAAGACCTTCCTCGATTTCACGCGTCCCGTCGAACTGAAGATGCGCGACTTCGGGATGGTCACACTGGTTCAGGACGTGGCCGCGCTGGTGGGCCCCTCGGCCGGCCGCCAGAACGTACGCATCGAGGTGGACTCCGACTCCACGGAAATCTACGTGCACGGCGACCGCGACCTTTTGCAGCAGGCCATCCTCAACGTGGTGGCGAACGGTGTGGAGGCCATGAAGAACGGCGGCCTGCTGCGGCTCCATCTCGCTCGCGAGGGCGACGAGTGTTGCGTGAGCATTTCCGACGAGGGCGCGGGCGTGCCACCGGAGATCCGCGAGCAGATCTTCCATTTGTACTTCACTACCAAGGGAAAAGGGTCCGGAATCGGCCTCGCGGTGACGTTCCGCGTGGTGCAGTTGCACAATGGTACTATCGATTTCACGAGTGAACCGGGCCGGGGCGCGACATTTCGCCTGCGCATCCCGGCGATCTATGAGGAGGACTTTGGCCAAGCGCAGTCCACGGCGGAAGAAGGCGCACTGGGCGACTGAGCGAAGCCGGCAGGGATGAGGAGCGCGCGAATCCTGTTCGTTGCGGTGCTGGCGGTAACGGCCTTGACGTCCTCGTGTGCCCTTTCTCCGTTTCATAAGAAGAAGGCCACTCCCGTGGCGCCGCCGGCTCCGGCGGCGACGGCGCCCGTGGTGTACCCCAAGCCGGCTGAGATCGACGTGCCCGCTGCCCCGGAGATTGCGAACACAGAGCCGGACGTCAGCCAGACCGGGCCTTCCCTGCCCCCCGAACCACTGCCGCCGCCGCCGCATCGCCGCCCCACCAGGCCGCGCGCCCACGAGGACGCCGACGCGACGTCCCCCGCGCCCGAGCCAGAGCCCCCGCCCGCCGTGACTCTTCCGCAGTTCGAACAGGTCCTGACCCCGGAGCAGACGAAGGCCTACAACGAAGAGATCGAGAGGGACATCGCCGACGCGCAGAGATCGGTCGCGATGGTGGAGAACCGGCGGCTAGACCGCGAGCAGACGACGTACCTGGCCCGCGTCCGTGCCTTCATCGACCAGGCCAACGAGGCGAGAAAAGCGGACTTGTTCCGCGCCCGAAACCTCGCCGAACGCGCCCGGGTGCTGGGCGAAGACCTTCTGAAAAGCGTTCAGTAAAAAGCAAACCGGGGGCAGTTTGCACTGTCCCCGGTTTCCGATCCTGGTCTACTTTCGTCCGCTCCCTTACGGTCGCGGTTCGGTGCTGGTTAGCGGCCTCCCGGTGCTGGGTAGCGGCCTCCCGGTGCTGGTTAGCAGCCTCCCGGTGCTGGGTAGCGGCCTCCCGGTGCTGGGTAGCGGCCTCCCGGAGTGGCGCTCGGTGCCGGCTAGCGGCCTCCCGGAGTGGCGCTGGCTTGCATGGCAGCGTCCGGCACCAGCAGGTTCACCACCACGTGGCGCATTTCCTTCTTGGTCAGCCTGGCCTCCGTCTTGGGCGTCTCGCCCAGGCCGATGGTGTGGACGCGGCGCAGTGCGACGCCCTTGTCCACCAGGTACCGAACCACGGCATCGGCGCGGCGGGCGCTCAAGCTGATGTTATAGGCCGAAGAACCGACGTGGTCGGTGAAGCCCTGCACCTCGATCTGGAAGCGCGGCATACCCTGCACCGCCTGGACGACCGTGTCGAGCTTGGCTTTCTGTTCTTCCGTCAGCGTGGCTTTGTTGAAGCCGAAGAGGACGTCTTGGGTGGTGGCTACCTTGAAGTTGTCGATAGTCTCAACCTGATGCTGGACATCCGCTACCTTGGTGTTCGCCTGCTGGGCGAGACCGTTCGCAGCCTGCGCGTCCTGGCCGGCCTGGACCGCCTTCTGGTCGGCCGTCTGGGCCGCCTTGGCTGCATCGTTGGCCTTGCTTTCGGCGCTCATCGCGCGCTCTTCGACGCGCGACACATCCTTCTGTTCCTTGTTGTCCAAGTTGGCAATGGCCTCGGACTGTTTCTTGTCGACATCGCTCACTCGCTTGTCGACTACGCCGACCTCCTGGCGAACGAACTTCTTGGTGGCGCAGCCTGGAGTAGCGAGGCCGACGAGCAGCAGTAGACCCCCGGTTCCGAGCAGAGTGCGTGAATTGAACATGTGTGTTTTACCCTCCCGATTGACAAGGATCGCACGTCGGTGGCCATTTGGAAAGAGCCAGAAGCAAGAGACTTAGCGGGCAGCGTCGGCGCGCGGAACGGTAAAAAGCGCACAAAGCCTCAAGAAGAAGGTAAAAAGTTCCTTTTTGGTTACAGCGGGAGGCAGGGCTACAGTGAACGCTTTTTAATGGCCCCGGCCCTCGCCGATGGCCATTGTCCTTCCGTTTCGGCAAGTTCCGGGGCGGCGCCGCCCGCAAGCGTTCCCCACGCCCGCTTCCCCCAGCGACGCCGCAACCCCAAACAACTCCGAGTGGAGCCAATGGGAGCACTTGGCGTGCCAGATCCGGGGCGACGGCGCCCTCCTTCGCTAGACTAAAGACGTGCCCGCCGAGCCGTATGGAGTCTACGATCCGTTCGCGTGGTTTTACAACCAGGGGTGGGGAAGCGACTACCATCAGGAGGCGGCTCCGCTACTCGCCGAGCACGTCTTTCCCCGGCTAGCGGCGGGCGCGCGGGTGCTCGATGTCTGTTGCGGCACGGGCGACCTGAGCCGACTTCTGGTGGCTCGCGGCTACCGGGTCACTGGGATTGACGGTTCGGAGGAAATGCTTCGCTTCGCGCGCGAGCAGACGCCGGGCGCCGAGTTTTGCCTGGCGGATGCCCGCGATTTCTCGGTCGGCTCGCGCTTCGACGCCGCCCTGAGCACGTACGACAGCCTGAACCACATCCTGGACCCGGACGAACTTGAAGACGCCTTCCGCAGCGTCCGGCGCGCGCTCGTGCCGGGGGGACTGTTCGTCTTCGACATGAACACCGAAGAGTCCTTCGAGACGCTGTGGTGCGGCTCCTCCGGAACCGTGGAAGAAACGGCCGCCGGGATCACGCGCGCCAGTTATGACGCGGAGGCGAAGATCGGCCGGGCGGACCTGACGCTATTCCGGCTGGCCGAGGGGGCAAGCTGGGGGCGATCCGACGTCACGGTTTTCGAGCGCTGCTATGGGATCGAGGAAGTGACGGCGGCGCTCGGCAGCGCCGGGTTCACCGGGATCGAGGCGCGTCCGGCGTGGGATCTGGGGATGCGGGGAGACATGGCCGTCGGCCGGGTGTTCTTCTTCGCGCTAAGACCTTGAGCCGGGGCGGGTTAGCTCGACACTACCCAGCAGGAAGAAGCCGGCCGCGATCAGCCAGCGGAGCGCGACCAGCCAGGAGCGGTCGTGCATCAGCAGACGGTTGATGCCCAGAAGGACAAAGCCAGCACCAATAGATAGATACCACCAACCCAACACGCGAGAGCGCTTCCCGGGTTGCATCTGTGGACCATGATAGCCGTCGGACTGGGGGGAGCGAACCTTGGAACACTGGTGACAGTCCCCAGTTTGCGGGACGGACCGCCTTGCAGAAATCGCACCACCGCCGCGGAAGGGACAAGCTGAAGCATGTCCTACACGGCGCATCAACTTGCCCTGCGATTTCTGCAAGTCCCTCTGGAGACCCGCTGCAGGCGTGGACGCCTGCCCCACTCGGACCCCAAAATGGCCCGTTTGGATGCGCAAAAGTGCCCTTTCGGGTCTTAAGCCCTTCAGTAGCGAGCCTTTCCGTGTAAGATGGTTTGTCTCGGCACCGGCCCGGCCCGCAGGGCGCTCTCCCGTAGGCGCTCGAAGGCCGGTAACCGCATGCTGGGGACTGTCCATGGGCATCAATATTGGCATTGACATCGGCGCCATAAGTCTAAAGCTCGCAGCCTTGGGCAGGGTAGAGGACCGTACTGCGCTCGAATCCCTCTGTGCCGCCAAGCCCTCGTTCCGTCTCATGAACTGGGACGCGCAGGCCGGCAAGCGCGTCCCGCTGGTCCTCTCCGAGTACAGGCGGATCACCGGCAGTCCCATCCAATCCACCTTCGACCTGTTGCAGGAGTTCTACGAGATCATCCCGGAGACCCGCATCGAAGGGATCCGTGTCACGGGTTCGGGCAGCCGCACGATCGCCAAGATTCTGGGGATTTACTTCGAGAACGAGTTCAAGGCCATCGCGCGGATGGTGGGCGCCTTCTATCCGCAAGTCCGGACGGTGTTCGAACTGGGCGGGGAGAGCGCGAAGTACATACGCCTGGAGCAGCCGCCCGGCGGCGGGCAGGCGGCGATCGTCGATTACGACCGCAGCGGCGAGTGCGCGGCGGGGACGGGCTCGTTCCTCGATCAGCAGGCCACGCGCATGGGCTACTCGGTCGAAGAGATCGGCGCGGTGGTGTGCGAGGCCAACTGCGCCGCGCGGATCGCGGGCCGCTGCTCGGTATTCGCCAAGTCCGACATGATCCACGCCCAGCAGAAGGGCTATACTCCGTCGGAGATTCTGCGCGGCCTTTGCGATGCCGTCGCCCGCAACTACAAGAGCGGGATTGCGAAGGGCCGTCCGGTGACGCCGCCGGTCGCGCTCATCGGCGCGGTCTCGCAGAACGCTGGAGTCACCGCGGCGATACGGGAGGCGTTCGGGCTCAAAGAAGACCAGCTCTTCGTGCCCGAGCTATACGCCTGGTGCGGCGCCGTAGGGACGGCGATCCTCGAGGCCGAGGAGCGGAAGAAGCGCTCGCTGCGCGAGATTCACCGGCTGAGCCAGCACGATGGCGAGGAGCGGGTGGAGGACGCCAACCCGCTCTCGATGGAGAAAGTCGTACTGCTGCGCGACCGCGTTCCGGCGTACGTTCCACCCGCGGGAGACGCTCCGATCGCGGCCTACCTGGGCATCGATATCGGCTCGGTGTCGACCAACGTGGTGGCCACCGACGAGCACGGCACCGTGATTCAGGATGTTTACCTGCGAACGGCGGGGCGCCCGATCGAAGCCGTACAGAAAGGGCTGAGCGAGGTACAGGCGCAGTGGGGCGAGCGGCTCCAGATCCAGGGCGTCGGCACGACGGGTTCCGGCCGGGAACTGATCGCGGAGCTGGTGGGCGCCGACGTAGTCAACGACGAAATCACGGCCCACAAGACCGGCGCGCTGCACATTTCGAGCACGCTGGGCGGCGAGCCGGTGGACACGATTTTCGAAATCGGCGGCCAGGACTCGAAATTCATCTCCATCGAGAACGGAATCGTGGTCGATTTCGCGATGAACGAGGCTTGCGCGGCGGGCACCGGGTCGTTCCTGGAGGAGCAGGCCGAGAAACTCCGCATCAGCATCAAGGGCGAATTCGCGAAGCTGGCGCTTTCCTCGGCCCGGCCCACGCGGCTGGGCGAGCGCTGCACGGTATTCATGGAGCGCGACGTGACGGGGTGGATGCTGAAGGGCGAAGAGGTGCCGGACATCGTCGCCGGCCTGGCCTATTCGATCGCCCTCAACTACCTGAACCGGGTGGTGCGGGGACGCAAGATCGGCAAGGTCATTTACTTCCAGGGCGGCACGGCTTATAACGATTCGGTGGCCGCCGCTTTCGCCAGCCTGCTGGGAAAGAAGATCACGGTGCCGCCGTATAACGGCGTCGTGGGCGCCATCGGCATGGCTCTGATCGCGCGGCAGTGGCACCTGGCCACGCGCGGCACATCGCGGTTCCGAGGCTACGATCTCTCCAGCCTGCGGATGGCGACGCGGGACTTCGTGTGCAAGGCCTGCACGAACCTGTGCGACATCAAAGAATTCACCATCGAGGGCCACAAGAGCTATTGGGGCGACAAGTGCTCCGATAAGTTCCGCAAGCCATCGACGACCGGACGCAAGCCGGTGATCGAAGACCTGTTCTCGTTTCGCGAGCGGCTGCTCGAAGGACTCTCGGGCCAGCCGGCGACCGGCGCGAAATTCCAGCGCGTGCCGGGCAAGCTGTGCGTGGGGCTGCCGCGGGCGATGTCGACCTTCGAGCACCTGCCGTTCTGGCACCGCTACTTCAGTGAGCTCGACATACAGGTGGCGCTTTCGCCGGTGACCGATCCCAAGATAGCGGCGGCGGGTTTGGAGATGGCGCTGGCGCAACCGTGCTACCCGATCCAGGTGGCGCACGGGCACGTGGCGGCGCTGATCGAGATGGGCGTCGACTACGTTCTGGTTCCGAACCTGCTCAATGCCGATATGGGGCCGGAAGGCACCGGGAGCGCGCACTTCTGCCCGTGGAACCAGACGCTGCCGTTCGTGCTCGCATCGGCGCCGCGACTGGAACCGCACCGGCACATGTTCCTGATCCCGCGGCTGCACTTCCAACTGGGCCGTGAGCAGGTGAAGAGCGGGTTGTACGAGGCCATGCGGAGGCTGGGCGTGAGCCGTCGTGCGAGCGACCGCGCCACGGACGCGGCCTATGCGGCGCAGCGGGAGTTCCAGAGCCGGCTGCTCGAAGCCGGCCGGAAGGCGCTCGAAGTGCTCGACCACACCGGCGAGCCCGGACTGCTGCTGGTGGGCCGGCCCTACAACATTTACGACCGCGCGGTGAACTGCGACATCCCGCGCAAGCTGCGGCACCGGTACGGGGCCAACGTCATTCCCATCGACTTCGTGGTGACGGGGCGCGAACCGGTGGACGACCTGCATCCCAACATGTACTGGGCGTCGGGCCGCAAGATTTTGTCAGCGGCGCGCCTCGCTTCGACCAGGCCCAACCTGCACGTGGTCTATATTTCTAACTTCAAATGCGGGCCCGATTCCTACATCAAGCACTTCGCGCGCGAGGCGGCGGGCGCGCCTCTGCTGGTGTTGCAGTTCGACGGGCACGGCAACGACGCCGGTTACATGACCCGCTGCGAAGCGTATCTCGATAGCAAAGGAATTCTGCGATGTTACAAGTCGGGGATGGAAACGGATCCGGCGGCCGCCGTAATCCACTAGCGGGCAAGCGGGTTTTCATCCCACCGATGGCCTACGGCAGCGGCCGGACCTTCGCCGCGGCGTTCCACGCGCTGGGTCTCGAAGCCGACATCACACCGCCCTCGGACAACCGCACCCGCGAGTTGGGCGCGCGCTACACTTCCGGCGACGAGTGCTATCCCGCCAAAGTGACGGTGGGCGATTTCATGAAGGTGCTGGAGCAGCCCGGCATCGACCCGGAGAATGTGCTGCTGTTCATGCCCACCGCGAACGGCCCGTGCCGCTTCGGCCAGTACGCGCCGTATCTGCGGCGCATCCTGGAGGATAACGGTTATCCGCACACCAGGGTGATTTCGCCCTCGAGCCATGACGGCTACGCGGATTTCGGCGACCTGGCGCGCCAGTTCGTGCGCACCGCGTGGCGGGCCCTGATCGCCGCCGATATCCTTCAGAAGGTGCTGCTGCAGCACCGTCCGCATGAAGTGGAGAAGGGGAGCACGGAGGCCGTCTACGAGGAATGCCTGGTGGACGTGTGCCAGACCATCGAGAAGGCGCCGCTCGAGCCAGGGACGCAACTGAAGGCCATGCGCGAGGCGATGGTGCGTTCGCGCGACCGGTTCCGCGCGCTGCCGGTGCGGCGCGACCGCTCGACGCCGCTGATCGGGATCGTGGGCGAGATCTTCTGCCGCCTGCACTGTTTCTCGAACGAGGACCTGGTGCGACGGCTGGAGGAATACGACGCGGAAGCCTGGATCTCGGACATCACCGAGTGGGTGTGGTACACGATTTCGGAGCAATTCCGTAAGTTGCACTTAGTGGGGCGGCAATATTCGCTGGACGCGTTCAAGGCGTGGATCCGCAAGCGGGTGCAGAAACGCGACGAGCACGTGTTGCTGGAGCCGTTCCGGGACGATTTCGTGGGCTACGAGGAGCCGCCGGTCGAAGAAGTGCTCGAAGCGGCGCGGCCGTATCTGCCGGCGGATGGGGCGATGGGCGAGATGGTGCTGAACGTGGGCAAGGCGATTTGCCTGGCTAAGAAGGGCGCGGACGGGATTATCGATATCAGCCCGTTCACTTGCATGAACGGCATTGTCTGCGAGGCGGTTTACCCGCGGGTCTCGCGGGATTTTGGCGGGATTCCGATCCGCAATTTCTATTTTGACGGGACGCAGAACGATCTGGATCGGGACTTAGGCGTCTATCTGGAACTGGCGCGCAATTACCAGAAGCGGAAGCAGTGGCAGCGGGTGTGGCCGGCGGAAGTTGGGGGGTAGGCGAAGGCTGACGTAGTTGGGCAGCTTGTGCCACCACACTCTAGCGAATGGAGGTCCGACCTTTCCCCAAATTGCAGTTTTGGCACAAAGTCTGTAAGTTCTCGAAGGTGGTCCTGCCGCCATCGTAAGCCGACACGATGTGATCGGCGTGAAGTTCCAGGTTCAAGTGGGTGGCGGGGCTGCGACCACACGCAACGCACCTGAATCTATCTCGCATGAAGACCTTGAACCGCAGACCCGGCCTGACCACCTTGGCGTTCTCAGCCAACCTTGGCAGGGACCTGACTTCGGACGCCACCAAAGTTGAAACCAGCTCCGTCTGAGTCTTCCCTTCGGAGTTTGTCCACGCTATGAAGGCATGTACGGACTTCCGCCACGTTCCCCATCGGCGGGTGTAAGCTTTTGGACCGATGACCGATGGCCGGTTCTTCATGTCCAAGAACTCCGGCGTGCGTCCGAGATGAGTCCAGACGTTGCCAAGATTCTCGAGACATTCCTCGTCCGTAAACCTTTTCGGCGCTGTGTACAGATGGGCCAACCCCGCCCTTTCCAATGCGTTGCCCCAGGTCCCGAATCTACGCTGAAGGGTCTGGGGCGACACCTTAGCCGACAGCTTCAGGAACTCGGGCTGGGTGAGATTGTCACCTTTGTAGCCAGCGGCCACCCGACGTAGCTCCTCCAGCATGGCGTCGTCGGAATACTCCGATAGGAATCCTGTCTCGAAGCGGCCCATCGGCCCCGATTATCGAACGAATCTGTCAGCGTTGACAACTCCGCATAGCGGCAGATCCGGGTTTTCGCCCATGCGCATAGATCCTGCCGTCGCTTGCCCGGGCCATCGTGCCGGTGTACCTTGAAGTTGTGAGCCCTCTCGATAACATCGTCGAGGACCTGAAGTCGCTTCCGCCGGCCAGCCTGGAAGTGGCTGCGGATTTCGTTCATCGGCTCAAGCGGATCAGCGAGGAAGAGCGGCGGGCGATTCTCGCGCGCACGGCCGGAGCGCTCTCACTGGAAGAAGCTGACGAGCTGGGACGTGTGATCGAAGAAGGCTGCGAGAAGATCGATGAACACGGCTGGTAGTGTCCTGCTGGACACGAACGTGGTCATCGCGCACTTCCGAAATGACCCCGACCTCACCGCGCGATTGAGCGCCGCCCCGGCTATTTTCCTGCCGTGGGTGGTCCTGGGCGAGCTACACTACGGCGCGCTGCGCGCCCAGCGGTGGGAAGCGCAGCTGGCTCTGATCCGCGAGTTCCTGCAAACCGCCATCCTCCTGTTGCCGGATCAAAGCACGTGCGAACGGTACGGGCAAGTGAAGGCGGAACTCGCCGGGATGGGGGGGCCTATCCCGGACAATGACATTTGGATCGCCGCAATGGCGCGCCAGTTCGATCTCCCGTTGGTGACCAGAGACGCGCATTTCGAGGCAGTACCTCGATTGACGACGCTCGCCTGGTAGCTCGCATACGCAAGGTTCGCGTCGGGGTTGGATCGCGAGGGAAGAGCGGCGCTGCCCGCGTCATCTACTATTGGGCGGTGCGAAACGACGCGATCCTTCTGCTCTACGCGTGTCGGAAGAGCGCGGCGGCGGATCTGACTCGACAGGTCTCGCAGTTCGCCAGGGTCGTCAAAGAGGAGTTCGGCTAGTGAAAAGACAGATGTTCGAGGAACTGCTGGGCAGCGTGCACGAGGATGGAGCGATTCTCCGCGGCCAGAAGAAGGCTTCGCGGCGGACCGTAATCCGCGCCTCCGGAGTCCGGGTCATGCGCGAGCGAACCAGCCTCTCACAGTCGGAGTTCGCGCATCTCATCGGCGTCAGCGTGAAGACACTTCGGAACTGGGAGCAAAACAGGCGACGCCCGACGGGACCGGCGGCCGCGCTTTTGAGCATCATCGAGCACGATCCAGCGCTGGCCGTGAGAGCGATCCATCGACTGAAGGCATCGGCAAAGGCGTGCGCAAGCGGCGAGGCGGGACCGATCACCCCGCTTTCTTCAAGCCCTCGCGGATTGCGTTCTTGAGAACGGTCTGATATCCGGCGCCGGTCTCTTTCGCGATCCGCTTGGCACGCTCGAGATCCGCAACCGGGATGCGAATGGAGATTGCCTGGGTCGCGCTCTGCTTGGCCCGCTCCATGAGCTCTTCCAGGGTCTTGGGATCGGTCTTCTTGATCTTGAGCCCATCGGAACCGCTGAGCGTTCCTGCATTGAGCGCGCGCGTGAACTGGCGCTGCGTCTCCCGGCGGCCCTGCGGAGTTGCGTACCAGTCGGCCTCCTCAATCGATTTGCGGCCCATAGTTCCTCCTCTCTGTCGCGTTCATCTGGTAGGCGGTCACGGTCCGGAAGAGCTTCCGGCGGATCGTGAACACCACTACCAAGTAGCGTCCGGATACCGTTCTGCCGAATAACTTCCACCGCTCTTCGCCCGCGACGGTCTTCGCGCGGATGGTCAGGTGCGGGCGGACCGCCGCATCTTCAACCTCGAAGGGCGTGACCGAGTGGAGCATGACGTGGCCCACATTGGCGGCGTCCCAGTCGAAGCCTTCGATATCAGAGGCCACACTTGGCAGTATATACCGTAGTCGTATATACAGACCAACTTCCGTTACCGCCCGGCGTCCAGCAGGCGGATGGCGCGCTCGACGACCGGGAGGGCGCGGGCCGCATCGGATCCCGCGATTTTGTCGGGGGTATCGTTCGGGGAATGCAGGATGGTGACGGAGCGGGGGAGGGTATCCGGAGGATGGCCGTGGAAGAACGCCAGGATGCCCTCGATCTCACGGCCGTCGATGAGGGCGATGCCCAGCGTCTCCACTTTCGCGGCCGCGAAGCTGCCGTCGTCCCCGGGCGGGTAATCCGGTCCCATGACGAGCGGGAACCGGGACGCGGCGGCTGCCGCTGTCATCGCTCGCGCGGAAGGCGACTGGCCGTTGACGGAACCGACCCACAGAGTGTCGCCGTAAGCGAAGACGTCGAAGTTGAGATAGATCGCGGGCAGGCTGTGGCGATCCGCCGCGACGAAGGCCGCGGAACCCTTGGCGCCGAGCTCCTCCAGGTCGAAGAACGCGGCGCTTAGTCGGCACGCCTTGAGTGGCGCGCGTTTGAACGCGGCGAGCAGCCCGAGGACGGCGCTGTCGCCGGAAGCGTCATCGACGGCGCCCTGACCCAGGTCCACGCGGTCTGAGTGCGCGCCGAGCAGGATCTCCCTTCCGGCGCCTGGCGGTGCGGGGAGCGAGGCGAGGATGTTGACGCCCTTACGGCCGGATGCGCTGAATTCTTCGAGGCGGTAAGGGATGCCCAGGGCGTCGAGTTGAGCGGCGATGGCGGCACGTCGGGCGGCACCGTCGGCGCCCGCGGCGATCGCGGCTACGCGCTTCTCGAAGGCTGCGCCGTCGTACAGCGGGCCGGCCGCCAAGGGCAGGCAGAAGAGCAGTGCGAGAGCGGATCGGACTGTCCGCGAGTTTCGCCGCATGCTCTTCCATGATGGCAGACCGCGGCTGGTCCGCTCCCTGACGGTCGTGGTTCGGTGCTGGCCAGACGGTGCTGGCCAGACGGTGCTGGCCAGACCGTGCCGGCTACTCGGGCAATGCGAGGCTGCTCTTCACGCGGAAGGTACCCGCGAGGGCTCCGATCGATAGCTTGAACTCGCCTTCCGGCACCACAATTTCGCCGGCGTCGGTCACCATGCTCAGGTCGCGCGGTTTCAGCTCGAATGTCACCTGCTGCTCGGCGCCGGGTTCAAGGTGTATGCGCTGGAACCCGCGCAAGGCCTTAAGCGGCGCGCCCGGCACGCTGGGAAAGCTGAGATACAAAAGAACCACTTCGTCGCCGGCGACCTTGCCGCTGTTCGCGACCGTAACTTGGGCCGTGAGCGGCTTGGCGGGATCGGCAGGCTCCGCGGGAACCTTCAGGTCGTTGTAACTGAAGGTAGTGTAACTCAATCCGTATCCGAAGGGATAAAGCGGCTCGCCCTCGAAGTAACGGTAAGTGCGGCCCTTCATCGAGTAATCCTCGAACGGCGGCAGTTGACTTACTCCCTTGTAGAAGGTCACCGGCAGACGTCCCGCGGGATTGTTGCGGCCGGAGAGGGTCTCGGCCACCGCGGCGCCGCCCTCCTCGCCGGGGTACCAGGCTTCGAGGATTGCGTTGGCGTGCTCCTTAACCCAGTTCACGCTGAGGGCGCTGCCATTCAGCAGCACCACGACCAGCGGCTTGCCAGTCGCGGCCACGGCCTCGAGCAGATCCTGCTCCGGTTTGGGCAGGTCGAGGCTGGTGCGGTCGCCACCCTTGAATCCATCCTCATTGACCTGCATCTCCTCACCTTCGAGTTCGCTGGTGATGCCCACGACGGCCACCACGACATCCGCGTCCTTCGCCGCCGCGACGGCTTCCGGCGTAGGCCGGCGGTCCACTTTGGACCACACCAGGCGGGCCACCGCATGGTCGCTCTGACCCTGGCCGTACTCGACCTTCAGCGCACAGGGCTTGCCTTTCTCGAGGTGCACGCGGCCCAGTTTGGTCTCGACGCCATCGGTCCGCCAGGCCTGCGTGACTGGCTTGCCGTCGAGAGAGACGCGGAAGAAGCCAGCGCCTTCGACACCGAGATTGAAGTCGCCGGTTTCGGGCGGCGTGAGGGTCGCTTCCCATATAACTCGCAGCGGCTTCTTGCCGGCAACCTCGGGCGGGAACGGGTGTGTCGAGGGGTTGATATCCGGCTCGATGCGGCTGGCGAGCGGCTTTGGCGCCGACGCCAAACCCTCGAGCGATAGGTCCAGTATGGAGTAACTGGCGTGGACGCCCGGTTTGCCACCGGTGCTCAGCAGGTCGTCGGGTACGGGCCTGGCTTCATTGCGCAGGAACTGGGTGCCGGGCTCAAAGCGGATGTGCGCGCCGGGGAACTCCGCCTTCAGGCCTTCGAGCACGGTAACCGAATGGGTTGGAATCCCGTTGTAGTTGCCTAGCAGCACCTTGGTCTGGTCGGCCAGGGGGCCGATCAGGGCGATCTTCAGGCCCGAGGTCTTCAGCGGCAGGATGCCGTCATTCTTCAGCAGCACCATGGACTCGTTGGCCAGTTTGCGCGCCAAAGTGCGATGTTGCGGGCTGTCCAGCAGCTTCTCGTCGATCTTGCTGTAGGGCACCATCTCCGGCGGGTCGAACATGCCCAGCTTCATGCGCGCAGTGAACAGGCGCGTCAGCGCGACGTCGATATCGCTCTCCTTCAGAAAGCCCTGCTTGACGGCCTGGAGATACGGTGCGTAGTCGTGATCGTCTTTTACTTTGGCGATGAAGTCGATGCACTCGTTGTCCATTCCGCGTTTCAGGCTGATGGCGGATGCCTCGGGCTGCGTGGGCTTGTAGCGGTGGCCGTTGTGGATGTCGCGGACCGCGCCGCAATCCGACACCACGTAGCCCTGGAAACCCCACTTGCCCCGCAACTGGTCCTCGAGCAGGAACTCGTTGGCGCAGGCCGGCTGGCCGTTGATGCGGTTGTAGGCGCACATGACGGACCCCGCTTTGGCCTCGGTCACCGTGGCGCGAAACGCGGGCAGGTAGGTGTCCAGCTCATCGTGCTTGCTGGCGGGAACATCCGCCGAGTGGCGTGTGGTCTCCGGCCCGCTGTGCACGGCGTAGTGCTTGGGGGTTGCGATGGTCCGGTAATAGCGGGGATCGTCGCCCTGCATGCCGGTCACGTAGGCGACGCCCAGGCGCGCGGTGAGGAACGGGTCCTCTCCGTACGTCTCCTGGCCGCGGCCCCAGCGCGGATCGCGGAAGATGTTGATGTTCGGGGCCCAGAAGTCGAGGCCCTCGAAGATGTCGCTGTGGCCCATGCGGACGGCCTGCGCGTGCTTGATGCGGCCCTCGGTTCCGATCACGACGGCCATCTGGTGGATGGCAGGCGCGTCGAAGGTGGCGGCCAGGCCGACCGGCTCCGGAAACTCGGTGGTCCCGTTCACGGACACGCCGTGCAGAGCCTCGCTCCACCAGTCGTAGGCCGGCACGTTGAGCCGGGGAATGGCGCGCGCCTGGTTCACAAGCTGCGTGGCTTTCTCTTCGAGTGTCATTCGGTGGACGAGGTCGGCCGCACGCTGCTCGGGTGGAAGGGTGGGGTCCAGGTAGGCGGGTCGCGGGGCTTGCTGCGCACCGGCGATACAAATGGCGAAGGCCATCAGGCAGATCGTTCTCATGTTGTCTCCAGTTCCTAAATGGTAGAGATCGGCGCGGGGGGTGTCAACAGCGGCACCGGGACACAGCGGCGCCGGGACGGGTCCGCTTGCTGACGCGCGCGGTTCGGTGCTGGCGCGCGGTTCGGTGCTGGCGCGCGGTTCGGTGCTGGCGCGCGGTTCGGTGCTGGCGCGCGGTTCGGTGCTGACGCGCGGCGCGGCGCGAGCCCCCGACTCATCGCGGCTTCCGTACCGTTCGTCGGGAATCCCTCCGATTCGTCGCTCCGACGTGAGCCAAACCGCCGGAGTGGGCGTACGCTGTTCTCAAATGATTGAAGTCGAGCAACTGCGCAAGTCGTACGGGGAGCTGACCGCCGTGGACGGGGTTTCGTTCACCGCGCGGCCGGGTGAGATCTTCGGACTGCTGGGGCCGAACGGCGCCGGCAAGACCACCACCATCGGCTGCATCTCGGGGCTGCTCGAGCCCACCTCAGGGCGTGTCCGCGTGATGGGCCATGACGTGGTCCGCGAGGGCACGGCGGCGCGGCAGGCGCTGGGCGTGGTGCCGCAGGAGATCGCGCTCTACGAGGAATTGTCGGCCATCGAGAACCTCAAATACTGGGGCGGCGCGCAAGGGCTTCGCAACCCGCTGCTCGGCGAGCGGATCCAGAAAGTGCTGGAGCTGACCGGCCTGGGCGACCGCGCCCGCGAGCCGGTGAAGCGCTTCAGTGGCGGCATGAAGCGGCGGCTCAACTTCGCCTGCGGCATCGTACACCAGCCTCGGGTTCTGCTGCTCGATGAACCAACGGTAGGCGTGGACCCGCAGAGCCGCATGCGGCTGCTGGAACTGGTTCGGGCGGAAGCGCAGGCAGGGACGTGCGTCCTGTACACCACCCATTACATGGAAGAGGCGGAAACGCTGTGCGACAGGCTGGCGATCGTCGATCGCGGGAAGGTGATTGCGGCGGGCACGCTGGCCGAGTTGCGGTCGATGCTGGAGCAACGGGACCTGCTGCGGCTTTCCGGTGTGTTTCTGCCGGACGTGGCGCGGGCGGCGGTCGCGCCCATCGACCGGATCGAGGTGCTGCAGGCGGAGGAACACCTGCTGGTCCTGTCGCTGGTCGAAGCCTCGCGGAAGTTGCCGGCCATCTTCGCGGCGCTCGAAGCTGCCGGGAGCGAAGTGCGTGGCACCACGCTGACGCAGCCCAGCCTGGAGAGCCTGTTCATCAAGCTCACCGGCAAAGAGATGAGGGAGTAGGCCATGCGCTTCATCTGGATCTCGGTGGTCAAAGACCTGCGCCGCTGGCGCCGCGACCCGTTCACGCTCGCCGTGTGGCTAGCCATTCCTCTGGTGCTGGCAGTGTTGCTGAACGTGGTGTTCGGCGGCGGGAAGCCCGCGCCCCAGGGCGTGCTGCTGATCGCGGATGAGGACAACACCTTCGCAAGCAAGGTGGCGATCGGCGTGTTCCACCGCGATCCGCTGGACAAGATGCTGGCGCTCGAACGCGTGCGGCGAGAGGAAGGACGCCGGCGGATGGACCGCGGCGAGGCTTCCGCGCTGCTCGTCATTCCGGCGGGATTCGCGCAGGCTGTCAATCGCGGCGAAGCGTTCCGCCTGCAATTGCTCACCAATCCCAGCCAGAGCATCCTGCCGAAGGTGATCGAAGACACCGTGTCGATCACGCTGGACATGTTGGGCACGCGGCGCGGCGGGCCGCCGATCGTCCTGAAGACGACCGTGATCCCGCAGAAGAAGCAGGGGAAGAGCTTCGCGGCGCTGTTCTTTCCGAGCATGCTTTGCATGTCGGTGTGGATGATCGCGAACGCGCTGGCCGCCGAGATATGGAAGGAACGAGCGCTCGGCGCGCTACGCCGCCTGGCGGTGATGCCGGTCCGGATGGCGGGGTTTCTGGCAGGCAAACTTCTGGGCGTGGCGCTGGTTTTTGCGTGCGTCGCGGGGACGGGACTGGTGACGGTGCGATGGCTGGGCGGAGTTCCGGTGGCCAGCCTGCCGGCCGCGATCTTGTGGCTGATGGCGGCGGGCATAGCGTTCTATCTGCTGATGCTGCTGGTATCGATGTCCGCATCGACTCCGCGCGGCGCCAGCATGCTGGGCAACCTGGTGATGTTCCCGCTGGCGCTGGTGGGCGGGTGTTTCTTTCCGTTCGAGGTGATGCCGGCGTGGATGGCCGCGGTCGGGCGGTGGACTCCGACCGGATGGGCGGTGACGCAGTTCTCGGCGATTCTGGATGGCTCGGCCCATGCGGCGAGCCTGGCAGCCGCGCTGGCGGGCCTCGCGACGGCGAGCGCGCTGGCATTCCTGGTGACCCTGAAGCGGCTGCGGCGGAGTTTCGCGTTATGAAGACCAAAATGCTGCGCGATGCGTTCTTCCTGGCCCGCATGGACCTGCGGCACTTGGCCCGCAGCCGAGAGACCCTGATGTGGACGTTCGTGATGCCGGTGATCTTCTTCTACTTCCTGGGCGCGATCACGGGCAATTTCCGCGGCGGCGCGAAGGACACGCTCGCAGTGAGCGTGGCGCCGGACGCCGGGTTTCTGGCGGATCAGTTGATCGACCGGCTGGGCGCGCGCGATTTCAGCGTGGTGCGCACCGGGACGGAGGCTGAGTTCCTGGGCTATCCGCGCAGGCTTGAGATTCCGGCAGGCTTCACGGCATCGGCGCTGGCAGCGAAGCCGCTGACGCTCCAGCTCACGCGGGTCGGCGACGATGTGGGGGCCGGTTACGACCGGGTCCGGATCCAACGCACCCTGAATACGGTGCGGGTGGACCTGGCCGCGGGCGCGGTCACGCCAGAGCGGCTCACGGAACTGGCGCGGCTGCCGCGGGCGTTGGGGGTGGACGTGAAGGCCGCGGGCAAGCGCATCGATCCTCCGATCGGGTTCGACCAGTCCGTGCCCGGCACCATGGTGATGTTCACTTTGCTGGTGATGTTCACCAGCGGCGCCGTTTCGCTGACCATCGAACGCAGGAACGGAATTCTGCGGCGTTTGGCGTCATCCTCGATGTCACGCGGCGCGGTGGTGCTCGGCAAGTGGGGCGCGCGCTGGGCGATGGGGATGGTGCAGATCGCGTTCGCGATGATCGCGGGCAGCGTGCTGTTCCACGTCCATTGGGGACCGAACCCGGCGGCGGTCGCGGCGGTGCTGGCGGTCCTGGCGGCATACGGCGCGCTAGCGGCCACGCTGGGCATGGCACTCGGGAATTTCGGGCGTACCGAGGCGCAGGTGATTGGCCTCGGGGTGATCGCGAGCAACCTGCTGGCGGGGCTGGGCGGATGCTGGTGGCCGATCGAGGTAACGCCGGTGTGGTTGCAGAAGGCGGCCCTGTTCCTCCCCACCGGCCTGACCATGGACGCGCTGCACAAGGTGGTGAACTTCGGCGCGCCCCCGGCCGCGGTGATTCCGCACCTGTGCGCGCTGGCGGCAGCGGCGGCGGTGGCGGGGTGGGTGGTGGCGCGCGGATTCCGATTTCAGTAAGGGCTAATTCTCGCCGTCCCCACAGTCGATAGATGTGGGCGATGGCAAATGCGAACTGTTGGGAAGCCAAGAGATGTGGGCGCCAGCCTGGCGGAGCGAAGACTGCGGAGTTCGGCGCCTGCCCGGCTGCGAAGACCGGGGGTGGCGCCAATCACGGCGCGAGCGGAGGCCGGGTCTGCTGGGCGATTGTGGGAACCCTATGCAGCGGGCATGTCGAAGGCACCTTCGCCCAGAAGGCGTTCAATTGCATGCAGTGCGACTTTTATCAGGCCGTCAGGAACGAAGAGGGCTCGGGCTTCCGTTTGCTGCCAAACTGAGAGGCAGGGGACCCCTTCGAGCGTGTGATACGCTGCGTCCGCTTGCTTACGCGCGCGGTTCGGTGCTGGGGCTGCATCCGGAGGGAGCGCTACTCCAGAACGTGGATGTTCTTGCGCGCGCACATCTCCTCGCCGATGCCTGGCCCCGCCAGGTCAGCCTTCTTGTCCGAAAGGTTGTCCATGTACGGCTCTCCGAATGTACTTTAGCCCAAGCCGAGGGGAGCGGCGCGGCGGGCTGCTCTACAACTCGTCACCGGCGACTGGGGGTTTGCCGCGGCCGGCCCGCTTTAGGATGCGCTTGGCCCGATTGATGTTGGCGCGACCGGACCGCTCGCGGAAGTAGTCCTCGGTGCGCAATGCGGACAACTTCTCCGCCACCGCGACGTTGATAAGCTGATTCAGCGCCACGCCTTCGCCCTCCGCGACGCGCTTCGCTTCTTCGAGCAAGGAGGTTTGCAGGCGCAAGGCGACATTGCTTCTTCTCATGTTTTGCTCCCTTCGATCTCTCGCCAGATTAAGCCCGGCCGCTCCGCTCGAATGCCAAATGTTCGGGCCGCCTCCGCGAGATGCCTGACGTTGAACGTGGCGATCCGGTCGGCCCTGCCGTTCACGGCTGTTTCCAGGACCATCTCGTCGCCAGGGTCCTTCAGTTGCGGTCTCCAAAGAAATCGCAGGACGACGGGTTCGGCTACGGCAACGAGGGCGTCCAGCACCTCGCCGATCTCCGCGGCCGTGATGCCAATCTCGTCCAACTGCTCCGGTCTGGTCAACACCGCCTCGTACTCGAGTATCGGAGGCACGGAGGCCAGGATCGCCACCCGCCGGTCCAAGGCTGCCAGAAGAAGCTGGCGAGAGGCCCCCCGGTCGCTGCGCATAGCGGCTATGACGACGTCCGTATCCAGTACGAGCCGCATTGGATGTTCAGCAATATGATATTACACGCAATATCTTACACGCGGATCGTTGTGGCCGCCGGGCGGCGCCGGGCGCGGGGGTGCTACAACGGGGAGTCATGCTTCGACTCGCTTTTATCCTGACGACGGCGACTGTGTGGGCCGCGGCGCCCGAGGTGCCGGGATACCACGTCGCGGGCGGCGCGGCGGGCGGGTGGGCGTCGCTATTGCAGTCGCTGGGATTGCGCGAGCGGCCGGAGGCGGAAGCGCGCGTCATCGTCGTCCCGGCAGGCACGGCGGCCGAGGCCTGGATCGAGCGGGCCGAGGGCGGGGCGGTCGTAATTCTCGAAGGCGATTCCGAAGCCGCGCGGAGCCTGGGCTTCGTCCCCGGCGCGAAGAAGGTCGGCGTGCGCTCGGTGAGCAGCGTGCGGCAGCCGGACCTGCGGATCACGTGGGAGAAGGCCGTGAGGATAAGCGTCTTCACGGTTCCCAAAGCGGCCAAGGTGTTGTGCCGGGTGCGCGGATCGGACGCACCGCTGGTGGCAACGCTAGCGCGCGGCCGCGGCGCCGTGCTGTGGGTGGCGATCGGGCCGGGCGATGACGGATATGAGCGGTTCCCCTTCCTTCCGCAGGCGCTGGTCGATCTGGGGGTCAAGCCGCCCTTCGAATCCCGCCGCTTGTGGGCCTTCTTCGATTCCGCGTACCGCCTCCATATCGACTTCGACGCGATGGCCCGGCAGTGGCGCGCGGCGGGCATTTCGGCGCTGCACGCCGGCGCTTGGGCCTTCACCGAGAGCAGCCCAGAGAGCGACGACTACTTGCGCAACCTGATCGCGGCCTGCCATCGCCACGGAATCCTGGTCTACGCATGGCTTGAGTTGCCGCACGTGAGCGACGCCTTCTGGAAGCAGCACCCCGAGTGGCGGGAGAAAACCGCGCGCCTGAAGGACGCACACATCGATTGGCGGCTGCTAATGAACTTGGTGAATCCGGATTGCCATCGCGCGGTGGCCGCCGCGATCCGCGACATGATGCTGCGTTTCGATTGGGACGGCGTGAACCTGGCCGAGATATATTTCGACGGCATTCAAGGCGTCAAGAACGTCTCCGAGTTCACGCCCATGAACCAGGACGTCCGCCGCGAGTTCCGTGAGAGCCACGGCTTCGACCCGCTGGAACTGTTCCGCGGGCCGCGCGATCCGAAGCGCCTGCGCGAGTTTCTCGACTATCGCGTGGACCTGATCGAGCGCCTGCACCGGGAGTGGCTCGACGAGCTCGCGAAGATCCGCCAGGAGCGGCCCGGCCTGGACTTGGTGGTCACGCACGTAGACGACCGCTTCGACACCAGCATGCGGGACAACATCGGCGCCGATGCCGCGCGCGTGCTGCGGCTGACGGACCAGTACGGGGCGACGTTCATCGTGGAGGACCCGGCCACGCTGTGGGGCCTCGGCCCGGCGCGCTATGCGGAGATCGCGCGGCGTTACGATCCGCTCACCAAGCACCCGGAGAACCTGGGCGTGGACATCAACATCGTGGATCGCAGCAAGGCTCATCCGACCTCGAAGCAGGTGGGCGCGGAGGCGCTGGAGCTGTTCCATACGGCTGCCGTGGCGTTTTCCCGCGTGATGTTCTACTACGAGCGCTCGATCGACGCCGCCGACTTGCCGCTACTTCCGGCCGCGGCGGCGGTGGTGGACCGCGTGGAGCGGCGCGGCGACACGCTGGTCATCTCTTCGCCGCGCGGCGTGGGCGTGCGGTGGGAAGGTCCGGCCGCGGTCGATGGGCGGCCGTGGCCGGTGCGCGACCGCGAACGCGTGTGGCTGCCGCCGGGGGAACATACGGTTGCGCCGGCGGCCGCCGCGGCGGCTGCGTCGGTGCTCGATTTCACTGGGACCATCGAGAGCGCGGCCAGCCTGCCGGACGGTATCGAACTGGTTTATAGCAGCGGCGCGCGGGCGCTGGCGACGTTAGATCGCAAGCCGGCGCGGCTGACGCTCGACGGCCGCGAGGAAACACTGGACCTGATCGGGGAGGTGGACGGCGGGTGGGTCCTGCGGCTGCCGAGGGGCAAACATCGGGCAGTGGTCGAACTTGCCCGGCGCGCGGCGACTGACTAAGCGCGCCCAGCGGTCACCATGTCCTTCCGCAGATCGTCCAGATCGTATTGGACGGCGATCTTTCGTTGCCGCACGTAGTCCATCATTTCCCACAACGAGATATTCGCGTCCCGTGCGGCTCGCGCCAGCGTCATGTGCCCGTCGCCATACTCTCGGGCGAAGTGTTCTCGCTTCCAGTCTGTGACCGCCTTGTGGAGCAGTTTTCGGACAGCCGTCGAGCGGTCCGTCTGCTCCACCCGCTCGATCATCTCCAGAGCCTGGACCAGTTCCACAGGCAGATGGATGTCCACCATCTGTTCCTTCCTCATAGGCCCGCCTGCCCCACCCTCACAGCGGGATATTCCCGTGCTTCTTGCGCGGCATGGTGTCCACTTTGTTCTCCAACATTCGCAGGGCGCGGATGAGGCGGGGGCGGGTCTCGCGGGGCTCGATCACGGCGTCGATGTAGCCGCGCTCGGCCGCGATGAAGGGACTGGCGAAGCGGTCGCGGAACTCGGCGACCTTCTCGCGGCGCACCGCTTCCGGATCGGCGGCCGTCGCGATTTCGCGCTTGTAGACGATGTTCACGGCGCCCTCCGGCCCCATCACGGCGATCTCGGCCGAGGGGTAGGCGAAGTTGATGTCGGTGCGGATGTGCTTCGACCCCATGACGCAGTAGGCGCCGCCGTAGGCCTTGCGCGCGATCACGGTGATCTTCGGCACGGTGGCCTCGGCAAAAGCGTAGAGCAGCTTGGCGCCGTGGCGGATGATGCCGCCGAATTCCTGCCCGGTTCCGGGCAGAAAGCCGGGCACGTCCTCGAAGGTCACCAGCGGGATGTTGAAGCTGTCGCAGAAGCGCACGAAGCGCGCGCCCTTGACGGAGGAATCGATGTCGAGGCACCCCGCCAGGTGCGCCGGCTGGTTGGCCACGATCCCCACGGGGCGGCCGTCGAGCCGGGCCAGGCCCACCACCAGGTTCTTCGCGAAGTGCTCGTGAACCTCGAAAAACTCGCCGTCGTCCACGACGCGCAGGATCACGTCCTTGATGTCGTAAGGCTGCGTGGAGTCCTCGGGGATGAGGCTGTCCAGTTGCGCGTCCTGCCGATCGATGGGGTCCACGCACTCGCGGCGCGGTGGGTCGTCGCGGTTGTTCTGCGGCAGGTAAGCGAGCAGCGCGCGGATCATGCGCAGGCACTCGGCGTCGTCGGGCGCGATGAAGTGTCCCACGCCGCTCACGGTGTTGTGCGTCACGGCGCCGCCCAGCTTGTCCTTAGTGACGTCCTCGTGGGTGACGGTGCGGATGACGTCGGGACCGGTGACGAACATGTAACTGGTGCGGTCCACCATGAAGACGAAATCGGTGATGGCGGGCGAGTAGACGGCACCGCCCGCGCAGGGGCCCATGATGGCGGAGATCTGCGGAATCACGCCGCTCGCCAGCGTGTTGCGCAGGAAAATGTCGGCGTAGCCGGCCAGCGATACCACGCCTTCCTGGATTCGCGCGCCGCCCGAATCGTTGAGTCCCACCAGGGGAGCGCCGTTCTTCAGCGCGAGATCCATGACCTTGCAGATCTTCTGCGCGTTCGATTCCGAGAGCGACCCGCCGAAGACCGTGAAATCCTGCGCGAAGACGTAGGTGAGGCGGCCGTGGATGAGGCCCCAGCCGGTGACGAAGCCGTCGCCATCGACGACCTGCTCGTCCATGCCGAAATCGCGGCAGCGATGGCGCACCAGCTTGTCGAGTTCCTCGAAGGTGCCCTGATCGAGGAGCAGATCGATGCGCTCGCGCGCGGACATCTTGCCTTCGGTGTGTTGCCGCTCGCGGCGTTGCTCGCCGCCTCCCGCCTCCGCCGCCGCGCGCCGCTTGCGCAGCTCCTCCATCCGCCGGGTGTTCATTTGAAGACCTGCCCCCTGATCGCTATTCTAGCGAGGCGTCCGAGGAGAAACTGGCCCTGACCTCCGGGCTCACGGGGGAGGGCTTGCCGGTCGCGGCGTCGATGGGACACCACAGAGTGCGCGCCTTGGCGAGCAGGCGCCCGTCGGACTCGCGGAGCACCTCGGTATGGCGTTCGAACTTGAGCCGGCTAGCGGCGCCGACCCAGGTCCTGGCGATGAGAGTGTCGCCGAGACGGGCGGGCTGCTTGTAGTCGATCTCGTGGCGCAGGACAACCCAGAACAGCCTGGCCTGATCGGCGGCGGGCGCCCTGGCTCTCCAATGCGCCACCGCGGCGTCCTGGACCCAGCGCACATAGGTGACGTTATTGACGTGGCCCAATTCGTCGATATCGGCCGGTTCGACCGGAATGGGTAACTCAAAGACCTCGGGAGTCATTGTGGTTAGTGTAGTGCGTTTCGATCACTGCGGTCCGCTCCCTGACGGTCGCGGTTCGGTGCGCGAGATTTTTGTAACTGCCCCGCGGGGCTCGTGCGTCTGATGGATTGTAAGTTGGTAACTCATAAGTTCATAAGGAGACTCAAGTGAAACTCAGACTGCTATTCTCTCTAATTGTTCTCGTGACGCTCGGCGCGATGTCGGCCGCCGCCCAGACTGCAGACTCGATCCAGGTCGCGGTCCCGTTCGCGTTCACGGTCCACAACGTTGACATGCCCGCCGGTATCTACCGGTTTACCCGCGCCTCCGAGGGCAGCTGCCTTCTGGCGCTTCGGAACATCGACACCCGGCAGGAGACTTTCTTCCTTACCATTTCGACCGGATTTGGCCCCACGGCGAACCAATCCAGCGTCGCGTTCCGCGCGGCAGGAACCGGCTACGCACTGTCTGACGTCCGGTGGGCGGGGTACGCTTCCGGAGTCCAGATGCACTCGGCGCGCGAGGTCGTGATTACGGCGAGCGCGCGGCCGGAAATCGCGGTTACTAACTAAGTTCGGAACACGGGCGCGGACCACGGGTCCGCGCCCGTTGTCCGCTCCCTCACGGTCGCGGTTCGGTGCTTCCTGAGTCCCACTCCCGAGAAGGCGCGTCCCAGAATCGGACAAAGCCCACCCCTAATACGCCCGCATCTATCTGATTATGAACAAGCCCTGCTGTGGCATTCCGCATGCCATAATCGCTCGAAGGCAGGCTTCATGTTCAAAGACATTCGCCTCTTCGACGATATCCGCTACGGTTTCCGGCTGCTGCTGAAGAGCCCCGGCGCTGCGGCGATTGCGGTTCTGGCTCTGGGGATCGGCATCGGCGTCAACACCGCCGCCTTCATATCTCTCAAAGCCATGGTGCTGCGCCCGCTGCCGTTCAAGGACCTGAACCGGATCGTCACGCTTTGGGAGACCCCCGCGAAAAGCCGCACCCGCATAGACCGCGATTCGGTGTCGGCGGCCAATTTCCTGGACTGGAAAGAGCAGATACGCTCATACCAGCACGTCGCGGCCTTTCGCTGGTGGGACGTGAACCTCACCGGCGTGGACGATCCCGAGCGCCTGCAGGGCTACGCCGTTTCGCCGGAGTTTTTCTCGCTGTTGGGGATGGCTCCGGAGCTGGGGCGCGGTTTCGCCCGCGCCGAAGCGGAGCCCGGGCACGACCAGGTCGTAGTCCTGGGCCACGGCTTATGGCAACGCCGTTTCGGCTCGGATCGCCGCGTGGTGGGACGTACCGTCACGCTCGACGGCCGGGTGTTCACCGTGGTGGGCGTGATGCCGGAAGACTTCGATTTTCCGCTGGCTACCGACGTCTGGGCGCCGCTGGCTCTTACGCCCGAGGAGCGGTCGGAGCGCGGCGTCCGCAGCCTTCAGGTAATGGGGCGGCTCAAACCCGGCGTCTCGCTTAACGAGGCGCGAGCGGAGTTGAGTACGGTCGCCACGCGGCTGGCGCGCCAGTATCCGCAGACCAACAACGGCAGGGACGCGCAGATTTGGCGCCTGCTCGATGTCACGAACGAAATGACCGACCGGTTCGTGATCATCCTGATGTGCTCCTCCACGTTCGTGCTGCTGCTGGCCTGCGCCAACGTGGCCAACATCCAACTGGCCCGCAGCACGGCACGCGCGAAGGAACTGGCGGTGCGCGCGGCGCTGGGCGCGAGCCGCTGGCGGATCTCGCGGCAGTTGCTCATCGAAGCGCTCCTGGTTGCGCTTGGGGGCGGCGTGCTCGCCGTCTGCCTGGCGTATTGGGACGTGGGCACGATGAACGCCACCATCCCCGCGCAGGTACGCAAATGGGTCGCCGGCCTCCGGGAAATTAAGGTGGACGGCCTCGTGATCTCCTTCGCGCTGATCGCCTCCGTGGTCACCGGCTTAGTTTGCGGTCTGGGGTCGGTGTTCCAGGCGTGGGGCCAGGCCAATGTGAACGAGGCGCTGAAGCAGGGCGGCCGGACAGCCGCCAGCGCCGAACGCCACAAGCTGCGCAATACGCTGGTGGTGGTCGAAGTGGCCATGGCCATGATCCTGCTGGTGGGCGCCGGGCTGATGGTGAAGACTTTCGGACGCATGGCTACGGCCCATCCCGGCTACAATCCCGCCAATCTGCTGACCATGAGCACAACGCTCCAGGAGACGAGGTATCCGGAGGCCAGCCAGCAGCGTTCGTTCTACGAGAGCCTGCGGGAGCGGCTCGAAACGGCTCCCGCGGTGCGTGCGGCGACGATCCGGGGAGCCGGCCGGGGTATGACCGGGTTTCAGGTGGAGGGGCGGCCGGCGCCGGAGAGTTCGGAGTCGCTGCCCTCGGTGATGCCTGTCGGCGCGGACTATTTCCGCACCATGGAAATGCCGGTGCACGGCGGCCGGCCCATCGAGGCCCGGGACGGGGCCGATGCGCAGCTTGTGGCCGTGGTGAGCGAAGAAGTGGCGCGCCGCTACTGGACCACCCGCGGCGAGGATCCGGTGGGCAGGCGCATCCGCCTGAACGGCCCGCAATCGCCCTGGCTGACCGTGGTCGGCGTGGCGGGCGATGTGCACGACTGGTTCGCACAGAATCCCATTCCCCGCGTTTATACGTCTTTCAGCCAGGACCCGGCACGGACGGCCGAGATCCTGCTACGCACCCACGGCGATCCGCTCAAAGCGGTGCCGGCGGCGCGCGCCGAGATCGCCAAGCTCGACCGCAGCCAGCCGGTTTACGAAGTGAAAAGCGTGGAGCAGGACCTGGCCGACCAGATGTCCGGAGTGCGCATATCGGCGGCCTCGATGGCCATCTACGCGCTGCTGGCGCTGGTGCTCGCCTTGTCTGGGACCTACGCCGTGATTGCCTACTCGGCCGCCCGGCGAACGCAGGAGATGGGCGTGCGCCTGGCCATGGGCGCCGCACCGCAAGACGTGCTGAAGCTGGTGGTGGGGCAGGCGGTCAGGCTGGCGCTGGCCGGGCTCGCCATCGGGCTTCCGGCGGCGATCCTGCTCACCCGCGTGATGTCGAGCGCCGTCCAGGGAGTGGTCGCGCTGGACTGGACGGTGTTTGCGGGCTTCACGCTGCTGCTGGTCGCTTCGGCCGCGCTGGCGGGCTACGTCCCGGCGCGACGCGCGGCGTCGGTGGACCCGGTGACCGCGCTGCGCTGCGAATAGAGCGCTGGTCACCGGCGAACGTTCGTTGCCGAGCCGCGACCGCAAGGGAGCGGACCGTGCGTCGGCTCAAAGCCCTTCCACGGCGAACAGCGCCATGGACTCGCCCTGCTCCTCGATTACGTACCGAAGAGCTTGCCTTACATCCTCATCCTTCCACAACCAACGGGTGCTTCCATGCCGTGCCCAGCGCTTTCGACCGGGCCCGTCGCTTCCCAACCGGTTAAGCTCGCGGCTGGCGTACGATTTGAACCCGTTCATGATTCTCTCGGGTCGAGCCTCGGCTTCCACAACGGCGTGCACGTGGTTGGACCGGACGTGCGCAGCCAGCAGGTTCCAGCCGCGGTGCGCGCAATGCCTCTGGATGGCCACCAGTACCACTGCCCGGCCCGCTTCGTCGACCCACCAGATTGTGATGCCGATCCACCGATCCCGATTCGTCGCCGTGCAGGCGCGCGCCGTAGCAGGCGAACGTAACAAAATACCTCGAACACCGCTCCCTTGCGGTCGCGGCTCGGCCGGGCGTACCGCTACGCTCGGATTCCCTCGATTTGACCGCATTCCCGCGAATTTATCACTTTCGTCTCGCGCACCCGTGCCTACCGGAACCGCTCCAGCAGAATGCCGTACCCTACGCCGGCCTGGTCCGCGCTGTGCGCCACCTGGAATGCCATGAACCGCCCGTCTGTGGATACCACGGGATTCGACGCCTTCCAGCCCTCGTAGTCGTTGAAGTGCGTCAGGCGGACGAAGTCCTTGCCCGTGCCGTCGAGCTTGAGCTTCCAGATGTCGATCTGGCCCGAGCCGCCTTGCCGCCCAGCTGTTGAACCTGGCGGTCGGCCTCCACGCAGGTGTGCTCGCCATCCGGAAAAATGCCCTCGGGCTCGTTGTAGGTGCCGGGAGCTTTCGAGAAGTTCGTCACCGATCCCGTCTCAAGATCGATGCCCATGACCGAGGCCATCCCCGTGCGGCTCGTAACAAGTGAAGGTCATGCGCCGGTCGTGGTCGTAGAAGTCCTGAGCTTCGAGGACGCACCCGTTGTCCTTGCTCTCATAGACGACCTTCTTGTTGACCAGACGAGGCGCGCCGGTGAGATCCACCTCGGCCGTGAGCAGCCGCGAGTAGCCCTCGGGAAACTCGGGATGCTGCGCGCGGGTTTGTGAATAGGCGATGCGCATGCTGCGTTTCGAGATCGCGGCGCCCTCGCTCATCTTCTCGCCCAGCCGAACCGGCTTCGCGCCCGGCGCCGCCGCAAGGAACCACAGTTCGTTGTCCCGCGACCGGCTCGTATCCGACGTCCTCGAAATGGCCGGGACCGATCAGGATGTAGTCGCCGGTCGTCAGGTGCATCACTCGGAGGAAGACGGCCGCGGGAACGTTGCAGGTGAGGCAGCGGATCTCGCGCGTCTTGAGGTCGATGACGAAAGCGTCGCCGAAGCTCTTGGCCATGAAGGCGACGCGGGCGTTGTCGGGCGAGATGTCGGCGCGCTCGCCGAAGTGCGTCAGCACCTCGGTCCCCGCCGGCAGATGGTCCAGCGGGCTGCCGCTCTCGCGTTGCGCCATAAGCGCGCAGGGAATCAGAAAAGCCAGTGCGATCCTCATGGGTGCTCCCGGCTACCATTCCACCACGCGCGCGCAATTCGTGCAGTTTGGTCGCGGCGGGCACCCAGCCCGCCCAATTGATGACACAGGCACAGGAGGAAGGGGCGGCAGCCCGGCGCGCGGTCGGGGCGGCAGCCCAACGCCCGGTCGGGGCGGCAGCCCGGCGCGCGGTCGGGCCGGGCTGCCGCGCTCGACTATTCAGCCGCCGCGCTCCGCCTGAGGCCGAACAGGAAACCCGTCCTCATGCGCCGTCCGTTGCTGGTCACCATCACGGCCAGGGGCGACACTACGGCGGTCCGCACTTCGTTCCCGTTGTCGACCACCACGATGCGCAGCATCAGCGGCGGCGCTCCCGCATTGGTCAGAGTCATGGTGCCGGTGCAATCGGCGTTGACCGTGTACGTCCCCGTCCCCGCCCGGTCGGGGGTCGCGAAGCCGCTCAGGGACCCGTGGATATTGTCCGTCTGCGTCAGGTTGCCGTTCCCGTCGAAGTTGGTAAGCGCCACCCCGACGATCGTCTCCACGGGACCGCCCGGCGCGCTGGGCCTCATCCCGCTGACTGTGAATCCATAATCCCCCCGAAGCGTCGCATTCGAGCAGAAATCCTGCGCCCAGAGAGAAGTTGCGGCCAATAGCAGGCCGAGCATTGTGGTTTTCATGGTGTTTTGTTGCCTCCTGGAGCGACCTTATCTTCGGCTGCCCTGGGGAGCAAGGTCCGCCGCCTTCCTTGTGCGTGGAAAGCCGCTTGCCCGATAATGGATTCAAACAACAGAGGGTTACGGTGACAGATTCCCCGGTTTCTCCCGGCTTGCTGCGCTTCGGGGTGTTCGAGGCCGATCCGCGCACCGGCGAATTGCGAAAGGCCGGGCGCAAGATCGCCATCCAGGAGCAGCCTTTCAGGACTTTGCTCGCCCTCCTCGATCGCCCCGGCGAAGTGGTAACCCGCGAGGATCTGCGCGCCAAGGTCTGGCCAGCCGACACGTTCGTCGATTTCGACACCGGCCTGAACAAGGCCGTCCGGAAAATCCGGGAGGCGCTGGGCGATTCCGCCGACTCGCCCCGGTTCATCGAGACCCTGCCCCGCCGGGGCTATCGTTTTCTGGCGCCCGTCGAAGTCATTGGCGCCACCACGGCGCCTGCGCCGCCCGTCGAAGCCCCGCCCGCCGAAAAGGGCGCCCCGCACCGGCCGCGCCGTCTGGCACTCCCGGTGGCAGCCGCGGCCGTTCTGCTTGCCGCTCTGGCAGGTTGGGCCTGGTGGGTCCGAAGCGACGCCCGTCCCGCCATCCGGTCCATCGCCGTGCTCCCCCTCAAGAATCTTTCCGGCGATCCCAACCAGCAGTACTTTGCCGACGGCATGACCGACGAGCTGATCACCATGCTGGCCCAGATCCACTCCCTGCGGGTCATTTCGCGGACCTCGGTGATGCGCTTCCGAGGCGTGCGCCGGCCGCTGCCCGATATAGCGCGCGAGCTGAACGTGGATGCCGTTATCGAGGGCTCCGTGCTCCAGTCCGGCGGCAGCGTCCGGGTGACCGCTCAACTCCTCGACGCGCGCCAGGACCGCCACCTGTGGGCGGCAAGCTACGAGCGCCGGTTGACCGACGTGGTTGGCCTCCAGAGCCAGGTGGCGCAGGCGATTGCCGAGCAGGTGAAAGCCAGCCTGACGCCACAGGAGCATACCAGCCTCGCTCGCCGCAGCCCGGTGAATCCGGACGCCTATCAGGCGTTCCTGCGCGGCCGCTTCCTGTGGAACACCAGGCGGAAGGAGGAGGTGGGAAAGGCAATCGGCTATTTCCGGCAGGCCATTCAGCTCCAACCGGACTATGCCCGAGCATGGGCGGGCCTGGCCGGCTGCTACATGTCGCTCGGCGGGGACATGGGAGTGGTCGCTCCCGGCGACGCCGCGCCGGACGCGCGGGCGGCTGTTGCCAAGGCTCTGCAGATCGATAGCGGCCTGGCCGACGGGCATCTCACGCTGGCCAACATCAAGCTCTGGTACGACTGGGATTGGGCGGGAGCGGGGCGCGAGTATCGCCGCGCGCTCGATCTCAGCCCCAACGACTCTACCGCCCACCGCAATTACTCCCATTACCTGCTGCTTATGAGGCGATTCGATGAGGCCCTCGCGGAGACCAGGCGCGCCCTCGATCTCGATCCGCTCGATCGGCTCGCTAACGCCCACCTGGTCTGGCTTTACCTCGACACCCACCAGCCGGACAAAGCCCTGGCCCAGAGCGCGAAACTGCTGGAGCTGATCCTTCCTACAAGGGCATCTATTATTTCGTTGGCGGAGCGTACGAGGAGCAGGCAAAGTGGCCCGAGGCGATTGCTGCCTATCGCAAGGCGGAGGACGACCAGGATCCTGGCTATCTTCGCGGCATCGCCCACGCCTGGGCCGCGTCTGGAAACGAGAGGAAGCGCAGGCCGCCCTGGCCAAGCTGCTCGCGCTAGCCCGCAAACGGTACATTTCGCCCGTGGGATTAGCGTGCGTCTATGCCGGCCTGGGCGAGCGCGACACCGCGTTCGCCTGGCTCGAAGATGCGTACCGCCGGCACACGCCAGCCCTGGCCAGCATCCAGGCAGATCCTCAGCTCGACCCCTTGCGGTCCGATCCGCGCTTTCAGGATCTGCTCCGACGTGTCGCTTTCCCTCCACCTCAGTGACCTTTTCCCCTTCCCCCAGCCCGATCATTAATATATAGTAAGGTCATACGCAGCAAACTCAGGAAAGGGAATTGGGGATGAGCTCCGTACGGGTATTGGTTGGCACAAAGAAAGGCGCGTTCATCCTGACCTCCGACGGCAAGCGCGAGCACTGGGACGTCAGCGGCCCGCACTTCGCGGGCTGGGAGATCTACCACATCAAGGGCTCGCCCGCCGATCCGAACCGCCTCTACGCCTCGCAGACGAGCGGCTGGTTCGGGCAGGTGATCCAGCGCTCGAACGACGGCGGCAAGACCTGGGAGCCGGTCGGCAACAAGTTCGTCTACGACGGCGTCCCCGGCACGCACCAGTGGTACGACGGCACGCCGCACCCCTGGGAGTTCAAGCGCGTCTGGCATCTCGAGCCTTCGCTGACCGATCCCGACACGGTCTACGCCGGCGTCGAGGACGCCGCCCTGTTCCGCTCCACCGACGGCGGCCAGACCTGGCAGGAGCTCGCCGGGCTTGCGCAGCCACGGCTCGGGACCGCACTGGCAGCCGGGCGCCGGCGGCATGTGCCTGCACACCATCCTGCTCGACCCGAGCGATCCCGAACCGCATCTTCATCGCCATCTCGGCGGCCGGCGCGTTCCGCACCGACGACGGCGGCAAGACCTGGCGGCCGATCAACCGCGGCCTGAAGTCCCAATACATCCCCGATCCCAACGCCGAGGTCGGCCACTGCGTGCACCGCATCGCCATGCACCCGCTCGCGCCCGGACGTGCTGTTCATGCAGAAGCACTGGGACGTGATGCGCAGCGACAACGCCGGCGACTCCTGGCACGAGGTCAGCGGCAACCTGCCCACCGACTTCGGCTTCGTCATCGACGTCCATGCCCACGAGCCCGACACCATCTACGTCGTGCCGATCAAGAGCGACTCGGAGCATTTCCCGCCCGACGGCAAGCTGCGCGTCTACCGCAGCCGCACGGGCGGCAACGAATGGGAGCCGCTCGACGAACGGCCTGCCGCAGACGCGACTGCTACGTCAACGTGCTGCGCGACGCCATGGCCGTCGACTCGCTCGACTAGTGCGGCATCTACTTCGGCACCACCGGCGGCCAGGTCTACGCCTCGGCCGATGCCGGCGACAGTTGGACGCCGATCGTCCGCGACCTGCCGGCCGTGCTGTCCGTCGAGGTGCAGACGCTGCCATGATCCGCGTCGTGCTGCCGGCCCATCTGCGGACGCTGGCGCGCGTCGAGCGGCGAGGTGCAGCTCGAAGTCGAGGGGCCGGTCACGCAGCGCTCGGTCCTCGATGCGCTGGAAGCCCGCTATCCGATGCTGCGCGGCACCATCCGCG
>CAVXQQ010000022.1:0-555470 GCA_963763835.1 Bryobacterales bacterium | reverse complement strand
CATGGGGCACTCCATGGGCGGTGACGTCAGCCGTGGGTACATCACCTCGGCGCTGGTATTGGAGAGCCTACGGCCGCTCGCCAACGCCGCGGCTGAGGCACTGTGGGGCATGTTGGGGGCGGAGGCGTGAGCTTACGGTACATTCCGCCGCGGAGCCCGTTGGACCCTCCATCGCCGGAACTCGTGATTCTCTTTCTCGAAGCCGTTGCCCGCGTCACGCCGGCATTCCAGGAGTTGCGCGAACAGTTGCTTCCGCGGTGTGAGTTCTCGCGGAACCACGTACCACTTGAGGACCTGGACACATGGTTCGCGCGCTGGCACCTGAACTTCAGCGACTACGAGTTGCACGAGATGGTGGAGTCCTGGACTCATGACGTGCTGCGGGACTGGGCGCGGAACGCCGAGCGCGCGCACGAACTGAATGTGGATTGCGGGTACTGGGAACGCCTGAACAATCGGAGCCGCCGCACGGTAGCGGAGCGTCTGATGTGGACCTGGGACCCTCAACGGGAACCCTTCGAGGATTGGGACAAACGCGCACGTCGAATGAAAGAGCAGCAGGAAGACGAACTCCGCAAATACGACGCCACTCTGTACCGCCCCGAGAATCTGCTCACCTTTGAGTATCTAGCCCTGTCCATCTGCTCCTGCGAGTCAGACGGAAAGATCGCCATGAGGTACAAGACCCGCAAAGTAACGCGCGAGGCCGTAAAGAAGGCACGCACGCGGCTCGCCAAACGTCTGCATATTGTCCCGTGAAGTGGGGACATTGTAAGCCCCCCTCAATGTCCCCAGTAAATCACGCCCGCCTCTTGTAACCCGCGCTGTTCCGATTTACCGTTGAGCCATGAGTACGGCGATAACGAAATGTGAAACGCGGGGTAAGTGGGTAACTGCCCACGTGTTTGCCGAGCTTCACAGCTTGAGCGAGCAGACTCTAAGTAACTGGAGATTTCAGGATCGCAGGGCCGGCCGCACCGAGGCCGCGCCCGGTTTTCCGCGGTACCTACGGTTTGGCAAGGCTGTGCGCTACTGGCTGCCGGCGGACGAGCAACCGAACCTTCGGCCGGCGGCGTAGCATGGCCGATCCACAACACCGCGGCGCCGGCAGAACCCCCAGGTTTCGGATTGGTGACGCCTTCGACCCTGCGGACCTCACTGATGCCGAGGCAGAGCGCGTGCTCGCGGCCGTGGATGGCTGCCCTGGACTCTCAGACTCGGCAAAGCAAACCTACCGCGCGCTGTTCAACCTGGCGCGAGCACGCCGTCATGGGGGCGCCGATGGCATGTAACCTCGTGATCGGCGAACCCTTCGACCCGAGGCCCGCTGTGTGCGGCTTCCACTGTGTCGATTTTGTGGATCGCACTTCGCTATTGAACGACGGACAGAAGCGGGTCTATGACCGCATCTATCGCTTCGCGGCCCGCGCGGGAACCTGCTACGCCTCGGCGCGCAAACTGGCCGAACTACTCGGCAAGCCTCAGCGCACGGTTGAGCATGACCTCGGCGTGCTTAAGCGTGTGGGTCTCCTAAGATCCGAACGCCACGGGCGCGCGGCTGTTTCGTGGCTGTTCCTGTTCCATGCGATGTTCCTACCCGGAGTTGATCCGACCTTCAAACCGCAACCCATTGCGGTTCAGAAAACGCCTTCAAACCGCAAACCGGCGCGCGCTAAACCGCAAGATTCGCGTTCTAAACCGCAACCCATTGCGGTCAAATCCGATATTCCGAAGGATTCCGAGAAGACAACTTCGATTCCGAAGGTGGACTCAGACCATGACTGCTCATCGAACGGCAAAAGCAGCCGTTCGCCGAGCGTGTCTCTTTCGCCTTCAAAAGCGAAACAATATCCCTCGGTGAAGCGACTGCTTACCCAGTACATGGGCGAGGAACCCACCGACCGGCAGGTAGTCGAAATCATGGATGCAGCGGGAGAGTCTGAGGGATGCGTCTACGACGCACTGATCTATCTGCACAACGAGCGCGGTCTCCGCCGCGGAACCGAAAACGGACCGCGAAGTTGGGAATGGTTCAAGGTGGTACTCCCTGACTACCTCGAGAAAAGGCGGCGACATGAGGAATCGGCTTCCAGAAGCGGCTCCGAAGTTTGGGATGAAAACGGGGAGCGGCGCCGTGATTGAGTTTTTCGAGGCACCCCTTGTATTCGCAGACGGCGGGCGGGTGCCGCAGGACATCCAACTCAAAACCGCACTCGAAGACCTGGCTCTCGCGCAAGATCGGTTGCGGGAAGCGCGCGAGGCGCTATGGGCTGGACTCATTGACCAGCCGGCATTCGACGCCGTGCTGAGGCGCTATGAGGCAGCGGCGGCAATCGTAGAACAACGGCGCGCTGAACTGCGGGAGTGGCGAGAGACGGCGCCGGCAGAGACACACGGGACGGCGGACGCGGAACACAACGCAGTCATCACGGAGGCGAACCGTGAACGGTAGTCCGCGCCGAACGTCCAACATCACCAAGGCACGGGAGCGAGCCGAAGCCGGCAACCAGACGGCGGCCGTGCTGATCCTCGCGGATGTCGAGAAGCATGGCGGCGAGCAATCGCTAGCGGTTCGTTGGGCGCGCGCGGTGGCGCAAGGGCAGAACGATGCGGCGCCGTTCACCTTGACCGCGCCATCGGGCGCTGTGCGCCAGCGCGAGGCATCTCTGCGAGGTTCGCGCTGATGACGGCGCGAGGGCCTGCGGCTTTTTTCGACGGGGCACACCGTCAGTTTTTCCGACCCGGGCCATCGTTTTTTTCGGTGGCCAGCACGTGAGCATGTATGCAGACGGCACCCCACCCCACCCATCCCCCAATCCACCCCTCCCCCCACCCACCGGGCAGGCGGACGGGACGGGCAGGCGGACCGGGCGGGGCAGGCGGACGGCGGGCGGCGGCCACGGGGCGCACGGCGCCGATGTCACGGCGCGGCAGCATCGGCGCTTGGCTGCGGGCGAAGGAACGCGACCACGGCGGAAGGCGAGCGAGGACGAAGGCAAAGTGGCAGGGACAGGCCCCGTGGGGTAAACCTAATCGCTGCAACGACTTACGATGACCGTTTCGCGCGGAATTCACACACAAGGACACTTTTTCAAAATCGGGGGTGAATTATGTCGGGTAGTCGAGGCCCATTGACGCGGGCGACGTCAATTCGTGGCGAACGTGAACGAAGGCGCGAACGGCAACAGCCCAAGTCGGCGACGACCAAGAAGGGCGCGCGTCTCCAGATGCCCGCCTGGCTGCCCGAGACGAGCCGGGCAACGTGGGTGCGCGTCGTAGCGGATTTACGAGAGGCGAATGTCCCGCTAGAGAAGATCGACGCCGCGGCGATCGCGCTCTATGTCAGTTGCCTCGATGCAACTGCGGAAGCGCTCAAGAAAAGCGACTTCAAATCTCTTGCGCGATTCGAGCGCGATGCGATTGCTTGGGCAAACCAGATCGGCGCCACGCCGGCGGCGCGAGCCCGCATGGGAGTGAAGCCAGAGGCGCACAAACCGGACAGCCCGTGGGCGAAGTTTTCGCAGTTTTGAAAAGGGGGACGCGATGGACGAACAAGCAATTGATCCCAGGACGCTGCTTGCGGACCTGGTAACCGAGATCGGTCGCGATCTGGCAAACAAAGCGGCGGAGGCGGTTTTGCCCGTGGTGGAGCGAGTTGGCACGCTAGAGCGGCGGATTTTCGAATTGGAGACGAAGCTGCGCCTCGCCGTCGGCATCCTGAGCGCGCACCATGAGAAGCTGTTCCCGCAGCCGGCATCGGCACCCGATAGGACCCTGAACTGATAAAACATCGCATGCCGCTTCTGTTTTGGCGGTATAATCGAGACGGCACCGAGTTGCCCGCGACCTCCTGCGGAGGAATCGGGCGGCAAGGCGTCGCGGCGCTTCGGTCATTTCCCGCGGAAGCCCGATGCTCCCCGCGATTTGCGGCAGCCGGCCGCATCGCGGGCGGGCGTTCCCACCTGCAAGGCAATCACCCACCAACACAAGGAGCAGATCGTGCACGTAGCGCAAATCGACGAACTCCTGAGCGAATCTGCTCGGTCCAGGGAGACCTACTCGACGAACTCACGGAAATCGGCCGGATAGGCGACGGCGCGGAGACCGCAGGAATACGGCGCGAAGCTGCAACGGGCCCGAGCACTCGACGGCGAGCTGATTCACTTGCTGCGCATGCGCGAAGGAGATTAGATCATCATGGACGAAAAACAGAAACTGATTGACCAGCACCGCGAGAAAATCGCGCAGATGCGCCGGATGATAAACGGGGCGCCGGCCGGCCGCTTGACCGACCAGGCGTTCGCCGAATACCGGCAGATCGAAAACGACGTCGATGCATTGGCCGGAAGAATCGCAAACGCGTCCGGTTCCACATGGGGCGCGCGCATCGACCCGAGCATGACGCGGATCGAACGCCTGGAGGCCCGCGAGGCTTACGGGCGCCAGTCGACCGGATGCCCGGGGCTGGAGGACACCCCGCGCGGCGGCTCCGCGCAATCGGAGGCTCGAATCATTCGACCGGGCGAACCGCGCGGCTACGCGCAGATGTTCGGCGCCGGCAGTAACGACGGCTGGCGTGGTGGCTTCACGGAATTTGTGCAGGCCGTGGCCAGCGGACGCGCGCACCCGCAACTCCGCGGCCTGTCGGAGGGCGTCGGCGCCGACGGCGGGTTCCTGGTTCCGGCTGAGTACGCCGGCGAACTCTTCAACCTGGCGTTGGAGGGTGAGATCGTTCGGCCCAGGGCCACCATTTTCCCGATGAAAAGCCGCGAGCTGAAGGTCCCGGCTACCACGATTGGAGATCACTCCTCGAATCTTTTCGGCGGCACGGTCGCATACTGGGGCAGCGAGGGCGGCACCTTGAGCGAATCGGCGCCGGCATTCAAGGAACTCGAATTGAAGGCCGGCAAGCTCTCCATCTTCACCAAGTCCACCACCGAGTGGCGCGAGGACGGAATCAACGCGGACCAGGTGTTGCGTACTATCTTTTCCTCGGCGATTGGCTGGTACCTGGACGTAGCGTTTCTGTCCGGCAACGGAGCCGGTAAGCCGCTCGGAATTCTGAATGCCGGCTGCACCATCGAAGTGCCTGCAGAGGACTCCCAGGCGGGCGCCAGCATCGTGTACGCGAACCTTACCAAGATGCTCGCGGCGCTCGCGCCGGCGAGCTTCAAAAACTCGGTGTGGTTGGCGAATCCCTCCACGATTCCGCAACTGCTCAGCCTTGTCATCGTGAGCGGCGCCGGCGGGACGGTTCTCCCGGTCTTGAAGGAGAGCAACGGCAGCTTCAGCATCTTGACGCGGCCGGTGGTCTTCACCGAAAAGCTGCCCGCACTCGGCGCAAAGGGAGACCTGGCGCTTGTGGATCTCAGCCAGTACGCGGTCGGCATCCGCGGCGACCTCCGGCTCGAGAACTCCAACGGGCCGTACTTCAGCTCGGATCAGATCGCATGGCGCTGCATCGCTCGCGTTGACGGGCAGCCGTTGTGGTCCGAGCCTTTGACGCTCGCCGATGGCGTTACCGAGGTTTCGCCGTTCGTGGTGCTGGCCGAACGCTCGTAAAGTCTTGTTGCGAACCTCGCGTCTCCGTTCGCAACTTCGGGAGCCGTTGATAGCGCGGCTCCGTCGCCTGAAGCGGGTAGTACAATCTGGCAGGCGAGCCCGCGCCGGCATAGGCGGAGGCCCCATGCGCAAACTGTTACTCCTCATCCTGGCCGCGGCTCTCATCGGCTGCGGCCGCAATCGTCGGGACAACCCATCAGGGGAGCCACCGGAGGTACATCCGGGCGGCCCGCACGTCACGGCGCGGTCTAGTTCTCAAAGATCATCTTCATCTTCTTCTTCCTCTCGTTCGGCTGCTGCTGCGTTCGCGACCACTGCCACGGCCCCGCCTACCACAAGGACGGTCCCAAAGACCAGGCACGCCAGCGCAGCTTCAACAGCAACTTGGGTTTTGCCGATCAGCCATCCCACCCTCCGCGCCGTCGGAAAGCTATCTTTGTCCATGTCCGCACTCCGCATCGATTCTACATCCAATGGGCATGTGCAGCGAACCGACTGGAACAGTACGAAGCCGATGGCCGGCAGGGGACTGTTAGAGTGGCCACACGTCACGGCGCGCTGGTCGGAGCCGGCGCCCCGTCTTTTCCGCATTCACCACTCGAAAGTCTGATAGAATCACTGCGGCAACGGCTCGGGAGGTAACAATGTTCGCGCAGCGACTCACTGCCATCGCAACCATCCTCGTGTTTGTGCAATCAGGGATCTGTGCTGTCCGCGGCGACAAAGCTGAATACAGGGGCGGAACCGTCACGACGATTCCCAAAGGCGCGCAGGGGCGCATAGATGCCGACGGCCCGAAAGAGATGATCTTTCGCATGGGCGGCGCCCAAGAATGGCGCCTGCCGTATGCCAGCATCACGGCCCTGGAGTATGGCAGCAAGATAGGCCACCGAACCGGCGCCGGAGTTGGGCTGGGCCTCGCGTTCGGCATCGTGCCGGGCCTCATCGTCGGCTTCAGCCACAAGGAAAAGCACTATCTTGCCATCGGATTCAAGCAAGCTGACGGAACCCCTGGCGCGGCGGTTTTCGAGCTGGCGAAAGACGTGTCCTGGACCGCTGTGAACGCCCTAGAAGTGCAAGCCCACGTCAGGGCTGAATCGACCGATGGGGAGAAGATCAGTTCCGGGGGCGTGATGCCGATGCCTCGCGCTACTCCGACGCCTGCTCCAGTAGCCGAGGCGCCGAAACCAACTCCAACGCCCACCCCAGTCCCGAGGCAACCGGAGCGGCAGCCGGATACCGAAGTGGTCAAGCTGCCGGGCTGAGCGGTCCATTGCCTTGAAACGATGCCCCGCAGTACCGCCCGCGCCTATTCTGCTGTGGTCACTACTGTTAGTATCTCTTTTAGAATCAATTGGTGAGCCGGGCGGGACTCGAACCCGCGACCCTCTGCTTAAAAGGCAGATGCTCTAACCACCTGAGCTACCGGCCCGACGAGGAACTTCCTGGCGGACATCATCCACCATAACATAGCGAACGCCCGCGGCCTGGAACATCGTGCCGGAATTGCGCGTACCATAATCTGAGCCATGCCACGCGATCCGCACGCCACGATGACCCGGCTTCTGGAATGGTGGCGCGACGCCGACCCTGGCCCTCCGGGCTTCCTGCCGTCCTATTCCACCGGCGACCAACGGCGCCGCGAAGCGCACCTGGACCGCTATCTCGATGCCGTCGAAGCCGAATTGCGAGCCACTCCCAGGAGCAGGCCCGAGCAGGCCGCGGCCGAGGAGCGCCTGACCGCCGCCTTCCGCGTCTTCGCACGTGAGGGGCTCGATTTCGAAGAGCGCCATCTCGACCTGCTGCTCACCGGCGGTTTCACGGGAACGGGCAGGGAACTGGCCCGCGCCGCCCGCCTCTTCGATCCGCAGATGAGCGCCGCCGACGTCTTCCAGGCCAGCCGCAACGCGTGGACGGCGAATGGCCTCCAGATCCTGCTGGGCCTCCCGGCGCGATTGACTCCGGCCATCTTCGGCTACAGCATGCTGTATCCATGCACCGATAACTACCTCGACGAGCCTGCCGTGTCGCCAGCCGATAAGCGCGCCTTCAACCGGCGATTCGGCGCGCGTTTGGCGGGCGACGATCCCGCGCCCGGCGGCCGCCACGAGGAACAGGCCTGGGCGCTGGTCGGCCTGATCGAGAGTCAGTATTCCAGAACCGAGTACCCGGGGGTCTACGATAGCCTGCTGGCCATACAGCGCGCGCAGGAACGGAGCCTTCAACTGCACCGTAGAGACGGCGCGGGCGACGTCCTCGAGATCGGCTTCGAGAAGGGCGGGGCATCGGTGGTCGCCGACGCCTGGCTGGCCGCGGGCGCGCTCGCCCCGGATGAGGTGGACTTCGCTTTCGCCTGGGGAGTCGCCCTACAGCTTGGCGACGATCTGCAGGACGTCGCCGCCGACGCGCGGGACGGCATTCGCACCGTGTTCTCCGAGGTGGCGGGCCGCGAACCGCTCGATGCGGTCACCAACCGGGCCTTCGATTTCGGCGCGCGCGTGCTGGCGGGCCTGGACAGCATCGGCGCGACCGCACCCGCGGCCATCAAGGAGCTCATTCGGACCAGCTTCTTCATGCTCCTCACGGGCGCGGTGGGCGAAGCGCGGCATTGCTACTCAGCGGCCTACGTACGGGAATTGGAGCGCCGTTCTCCGTTCACCTTCGAGTTTCTCCAAAGCCGGCGCCGCCGATTCACGCGCAAGCGGGGGATTCTGGAGCGGCTGGCGGACACGTTCTCGGACGGCATAGTAGCCGAGGAGCGCGGACGCGAGGGAGCGGACCGGGTCGGCCTGGCGGAAGCCGCCGTGCTGATGCGCGCCTAGGACCCGCGCCAGCACCGAACCGCGACCGTAAGGGAGCGGACCTGGCGGTCATTCCCCCGCCAGCCCTCCTTGGGTCACAATGGGGAAAGCATGTGGCTTGCCTTGGCGCTCTCAACCCAACTCCTTCGGCCTGCTGTGGTCCTGGACCCGGTGTCGAACATGTACTCGAAGCCCGACGCTCTGGCCGACGTGGTCTCGCAGGCGATCTACGGCACGCCGGTCCGCATCCTCGAGGACCAGGAGGGCTGGGCCAAGGTGGAGACGCCGGACGAATACATGGGCTGGATGCCACTCGCCGCCGTTCGCGGGCTGCGCGATGGCGAAGCGGGCTACGCTGCCTCCGGGCGCGTGGCCGAGGTCCAGAGTCTTTTCGCGAACCTGTATCGCGAGCCGGACGTGACTCGCCACGAGCCACTGCTCACCGTGCCCTTCGAGACGCGCCTGGAAGTGACCGCAGAGCCGCCCGACGACGGCGCGCGCTGGATTCGCGTGGGACTGGTGGACGGCGAACTGGCGTGGATTGCGCGCGGCGACGTGGTTTTCGATCCCCCGCACCTCACCCCCGCCGACCTTCCCGCTTTCAGCAAGCGGTTCCTGGGACTGCCGTACCTGTGGGGCGGCACGTCCACGTATGGTTACGACTGCTCGGGCTTCGTCCAGATGCTGTACCGGAGGCTGGGCGTGCTGCTTCCGCGCGACGCGCAGCCGCAGGCGGCTTTCAAAGGGTTCGCCCCGGTAGAGCGCAAGGATCTGCGGCCGGGCGACCTGGTCTACTTCGGCAGCTCCGATCGCCACATCACGCACACCGGGATGTACCTCGGCGGCGGCGAGTTCATCAGCGCCACGGTCCACGAGCATCCGGTGGTGCGTATAGACCGGCTCGACGACCCGTTCTGGGACAAGCTGTTCGTCGCCGCGCGGAGGCTGAAATGAATCGCCGCAGTTGGATGAAGAGCGCGTTGGCGTTGCCGGCTGCGGTGGGGCAGGGGCTTCCGGCCACCGGCGGCGCGAAGGCGAAAATCGAAACGCGCGTCGCCCGCCTGATGCTGAAACACACCTGGACCACCACCATGTCCTCCAGCCAGTACCGCGACGTGATCCAGCTCGATTACACGCGCGACGGCGTGACCGGCCTGGGCGAAGGCGCGCCCATCGTGCGCTACAAGGAGGACGCGCGCTCCGCACAGGCGGCTATCAACGGCATCCTTGACTATCTGACGACCGCGAATTCGTGGGAGTTCGCCAAGCTGATGGCCGAGGTCTCGCGGCGCATCGAGGGCCAGTACGCCGCCAAGGCCGCCCTCGACATCGCGCTGATGGATTGGGTCGGCCAGAAGCTCGGCGTCCCGCTCTACCGCTACTTCGGCCTCGATCCACGCGATGCGCCGGTGACCACGTTTTCGATCGGCATCGACACGCCCGAGATCACGCGCCAGAAGGTTCGCGAGGCGGAGGCGTACCCGGTGCTGAAGGTCAAGGTCGGCCTGGCGACCGACGAGCCGACCATCGAAGCCGTCCGCAGCGTCACCAAGAAGCCGCTGCGCGTGGACGCCAACGAGGGCTGGACGAACAAGGAAGAGGCGGTCCGCAAAATCAACTGGCTCGAGACGCAGGGCGTCGAGTTCGTCGAGCAGCCGATGCCGGCCGCGATGCTGGAAGAGATGCGCTGGGTGCATCAGCGCGTCCACCTGCCGCTCATCGCGGACGAAGCCTGCGAGCGGCCGGCCGATGTGCCGAAATGCGCCGGCGCCTATGACGGCATCAACGTGAAGCTGGACAAGTGCGGGGGCATTCTGGAGGCGTACAAGATGATCCAGATCGCCAAGTCGCTGGGCATGAAAACGATGCTGGGCTGCATGATCTCGAGCTCGATCTCGGTAACTGCCGCCGCGCACCTCTCGCCGCTGGTGGATTACGCGGACCTCGATGGCAACCTGCTCATCTCGAACGACGCCCACAGCGGCGTGCGTGTCGAAAACGGCAAGCTGATTCTGCCGGACGGGCCGGGGCTGGGCTTAAGGGCGGGGTAGAGGCCTCTACGGCCTACGTTTGGGCCAGAAGGCTTGTGTGGCCGCAAGCTGGCGTGGCTGCGGCGCGGGCTAATGGGCTTACATCGCAAAGGCGGTTCGAACGCATGCCTTGACCTGGCTCCAGTCCCGCTCGCTCAGGCGACCAATCACGGTCAAATCCTGGCGATGAATCGTCAGCACGAACGCTCGGAAGCACGATCCGGCGCGCAGCCCCGCAGACTTCCAGTCCAGAAGAACGTAGTCCATTGAGGTAGCCGGCCTGGGCAGCTTGGTCGTCAGGATACCCACCAGCACGTCGGGTCTCTCGACAAGGTACGCGTCACTGGCGATCACCACCGCGGGACGAACCTTGGTTTCGGCCGCACCCCGCAGCATTCCGATCACAACGTCGCCAGGTTTCAACGAGGCTCTTCCTGCTCTTCGGTCTCAAGCCGCCTAAGCGAGGAAGCGGTGAAATCCTGCAGGTCAGCGTCCGACCAGGAATCGGACCAATTGATCTGAGTGCCAGGAGCGAGAGCAGCCAACCGTTGGGCCAGCGCGGACAGCTCCGTGGCAGCCTCCGGCGGGAGGCGGCGGAAAGCGTCCAAGAGATCTTCTTCCCGTGCGCTGAGCTCCATTTCGGCTCCTTCTGCACACCAGTATACGGCCGATTACACGCAAGGCTGCCCCTTCACCCCCGCTCGGCCGTCTCCGCCCCGACCTCCGGCGCCTGCAATTCGCGCGTGGCGCGGTCCACCGGTTCGAGCGGCTTCATGCCCTCGGGCGAGGCGGCCTCCAGGTCCCGGAATCTGCGCGCGCTCACCAGGACTCGCTCTTCGAGCGATCCCACGGCCCTGTTGTAGGCGGCCACAGCGCGGTCGAGCGCGCTGCGCAGGTCGTCGAAATGGCCCCCTAGCGTCGACAGGCGGGCGTACAACTCGCGGCCGAGATCGGCTATCTTCTGGGCATTCTCGGCCAGCGCTTCCTGCCGCCAGCCATACGCCACGGCCTTGAGCAGAGCGATCAGAGTGGTGGGGGTGGCCATCAGCACCCGCCGCTCGACGCCGTATTCGATCAGCGACGGGTCTGCCTCGAGTGCGGCCCCGAAGAACGGCTCGCCCGGCAGGAACATGACTACGAATTCCGGCGCGGGCCGGAACTGCTCCCAATATGACTTGGCCGAGAGCTGCGTCACGTGGGTGCGAACCTGCGCCGCGTGCTCCTTGAACTTGGCTGCGCGCACGTCCTCGTCGGTGGTCTCGAACGCCTCCAGGTACGCCTGAAGAGAGACCTTGGAATCGACCACGATGCTTTTGCCGCCAGGCAGTTTCACGATCATGTCCGGCCGCAGCAGGCCGTCTTCGGTGCCGACCGACTCCTGCTGGACGAAGTCGCATCGCTCGATCATCCCGGCCAGCTCCACCACTCTCTGCAGCTGGATCTCACCCCACCGCCCCCGGGCTTTGGGCGAGCGCAGGGCGGTGACCAGCCTGCCAGTCTCCGACGACAAGCCCTTCACCTGGTCGCTCAAAACGGCGCGGTTCTGCTCCATGGCCTGAATCTGGTGGTCCACCTTGTCGAGCGAATCGGCGATGGGCTTGATGACCTGCTCGATAGCCTGTTGGCGCGTCGTGGCCAGGTCCAGGAAGGCTTGGTTGTTGCTCTTCAGCGCTTCGGCCGAGAGCGCCTGGAAGGTCTCGGCCAGCCTCTGCCGCGCCTGTTCGACCAGCGCCAGCTTCTCCTGGGCCGACTTCCGTTCCTGCTCCAGCGTCGCGCCCAGAGCGGCTTCCCGAATCTGCAACCCCTCGATACGGCTCTGGCCTTCCTTCAGGCGCGCGTCCATCTCCTGGACCTGCCGGTCGCGCGCGTCGAGACGCTCTCCCAGCACCGCGCGGCCGGAGCGCCCATAGAGCCAGGCGGCACCGGCGCCGGCGGCGATACCGGCGGCGAGCATCAGTAGGGCGTCCATAGAAGACTCCGATTTTACACCCGGAGGCCGGGGTTGACAGGGGGCGCGGCGCGTGCCATTTTAGGGATGATTCATTGCTGGGGACAATAGGAGGACGACCGTATGAGCCTGGAAATCTCAGTTCGCCGGATCGAACATGTGGCGGTAGTCGATTTGAGCGGCCGCATCACGCTGGGCGAGGCGTCGGGACGCCTGCGCGACACTATCAAGGATCTGGTAACCAACAACGGCAAAGAGATCCTGTTGAACCTGGCCGGCGTGACCTACATGGATAGCTCCGGCTTGGGCGAACTGGTGGGCGCTTTCGCGACGGTCAGCAACCGCGGAGGCAAGCTGAAGCTTCTGGGGCTCCAGCCGCGCCTCTACGAGCTAATGCACATCACCAAGCTGTACAGCGTCTTCGAGATCTTCACGGACGAAGCCACGGCCGTGAAGAGCTTCCGCACCGGCGAGGCCGCGGCGCAGGGATAGATTTCCGTGGCGCAGGCTTCAGCCTGCCGCGTCGGCTATCGAGCCGACGCTTGGCCGGTGTCGCGGTTTCGGTCTCGGCACGAGTGCCGAGACGGCAGCCTGAGAGGCTGCGCCACCCACTGTCGCTTACCGCTTTACCGTAACCAGTTTGCCCTCGTAACTCACCACCTTGTCCGCCTGAGCCGACTGGCCGACGCCAACTCCGTGGTTCTCGCCCGCGAAGACCACCCTGAAAGTGCGCGTCTCGAGCATACCCGGGAACTTGCCCTGGCGGTCGCCGATGGTCAGCGTCCCCTTCGTATCGTCCCACTGCATCGGGATGGTGGCGTAGGCGCCCTTCTCGTAGTTGTAGTTGTCGTTCTCGTCTTCGTAGAGCGTGAAGCTGCCGTCCGCGCCGCGATAGACGCGCAGCTCGATCGGGTCCGCAGGCTTCTCGGCCGCGTACTCCAGATCGGGGCCGACGGGCAGAATCGAGCCTGCCCGAACGTAAAGCGGAATGCGCTCCAGCGGCGCCGCCGCGTCCACGGTCTTGCCGCCATCCACCGCGGCGCCGGTCCAGAAATCGTACCAGCGCGCATTGGGAAGGTACAGCCGGCGGGTGGGCACGCCCGGCTCGGTAACCGGATTCACCAGGAACGCCGGGCCAAACATGAACTGGTCGCCGATATCCGGCACGCGCGCATCGGAAGCGAAATCCATCACCAGCGGCCGCATGATGGTGTAGTTGTCGCTGGTGACTTTCCAGGCTAGCGAATAGATGTAGGGCAGCAGCTCGTAGCGCAGCCGGTCGAAGTTGGTCAGGATGGCCTGCGCCTCCGGGCCGTAGGACCACAGCTCGTTCTGATCGTTGCTGCGCGTTCCATGCACGCGGAAAATGGGGCAGAACGCGCCGTATTGGAACCAGCGCACGAAGAGCTCGCGATAAGCCGGATCGGTAGGATCGCCCGAAGTGAAGCCGCCGATGTCGGTGGTCCAGTAGGGAATTCCGGAGAGCGAGAAATTTAGTCCCGCGGGAATCTGGCGCTTGTAGTTCAGAAAATTGGAATTGACATCGCCCGACCACGCCGAGGCCGAGTAGCGCTGGTTGCCGGCGAACATCGAGCGGCTCAGAATGAACACGCGCTTCTGGTCGGAAGCGGCCCGCTGCCCTTCATAAACGGCGCGGGTAGTCATCAGCGGGAAAAGGTTGACGTAGCGATCCCCGCTGCCGATCGAGATCTTGTGGCCCATCTGTATGTTCTCCTCGCGGCCTTCCGTCTCCGGCTCCGTGGTGTCCAGCCACCAGGCGTCCACGCCGATCTTGAAAAGCGCTTTGTCCATCAGGCCCCAGTAGTAGGCGCGCGCCTCGGGATTGGAGGCGTCATACACCGCCATTCCTTTGGCGTGGAAACCGCCCACCTTGGTGCGGTCGATGAACCAGCCGCGCTTGTCCATTTCGGCGTACTCGGTCGAGCCCGGCTCGAAGAAGGGCCACACCGAAATCATCAGGTGGAAGTTGTTGCGGTGCAGGTCGTCCACCATGCCCTTGGGATCGGGATAGTTCTTGTTGAAGACGTGCTCGCCTTTGCGGTTCCACCAGAACCAGTCCTGCACGATGTCGTCCGCCGGGATGTGCAGCTCGCGATACTTGTGCGCCACGCCCAGCAGCTCCTCCTGCGACTTGTAGCGGTTCTTGCACTGCCAGAAGCCGTAGGCCCACTTGCCGAACATCGGTGTGGGGCCGGTAAGCTCGCGGTAGCCGGCGACGATGCGGTCGAAGTCGGGACCGTAGAGGAAGTAGTAATCGATGACGTCGGCCACTTCCGAGCTGACGTAGAGCGAGTGCTGGAAGCGGTTGTTGAAGCGGCCGCGCGAGGTGTTGTTCCAGAAGATGCCGTATCCGTTGGTCGATAGCATCAGCGGAACCGAGATGTTGGTGTTGTCCTGCGCGATGTCCACCGACTCCCCGCGGTAGTTCCACACGCCGGCCTGGTGCTGGCCCAGTCCGTAGAGCGCCTGCGTCGAGCCCCACATGGGGAAGAAGGTCTCGGCGCGGTAGGTGTCCTCGCCGTTGACCTTGACGGGCGTCATGGTGCGGGGGCCTTCCTGCGCCAGGCTCTTGCCGCTCAGATCGCTGTAGGCCAGGACGCCGTCTTTGCGTGTCACCGTGACTTTGAAGCGCGCAGTGATCAGCGAAACTTCGGCGTCGGTCGATTCCATCTTCCAGCCGGTGGCCGGCCAGCTTGTCTTCGTGATGACATAATCGGGACGATCCGGAAACGCGGATGTGGGCGAATACAGGACCCGTACGATCGAGTCGGAGCAAACTTCGATCCGCATCGCGCCGGACTGCATTTTGAGCAGGACCCCGTCGCGCTGCTGCTCGACGCTGACCACCGGGTAAGGCGGATTCCACTGGGCCTGCATGACCGCGCCCGCCAACGCGCCGAGTAGAAGTAGTTTTCGCATGAATGACAAGGATAGCGGATCTTGATGCAGCGGACCGGTCCGACGCCGTCGAGGCCCGTCAACCCGACCTCGCCGTGGTGACGCTCGATACAGCGCCAGGCCAGGCGCCATGCGTGCCCTTCCTTTCCGAGCACCGCACCACATGGCGGACTGGGCGATTCGCGTCAACTTGACCGCCCTGCCCAACCTCCGGTTGGTGAGTGATCCGCGTCGAATCCGGCTCCCCACGCTGGACCCATTTAGAACTCTTGCTGCCTCAATCCAGTGTCGCTCGAACCCTAGCAACTCCCGCCGCGGATGCCATAGCTTACACTCAAACTACATGCTCAACCGGGGTTATGCCTACGCCACAATCATCGGCGGCAAATACCATGGACAAACCCTGCTCTCCCACTTGGCAAGCGTTTACCCCCACTCAACCGCACAAGCTTGGCAACAAAGACTGAACAACGGCGAAGTCACCCTCAACGGCGTCACCGCCACCGGAAGCGAATCGGTCACTTTAGGCCAAACCCTTGTCTGGAACCGTCCACCCTGGATCGAACCAGACTCCCCTCAGCACTTCGAAGTCCTGTTTGAAGACCCTCATCTGTTGGCCGTCAACAAACCCAGCGGGCTGCCCACCCTCCCCGGCGGCGGCTTCATGGAAAACACCCTCCTGCGCCTGGTGCAAAAGCAAACCCCCAACGCAAACCCCGTCCACCGGTTGGGCCGAGGTACCAGCGGCATCGTCCTCTTCGCCAAAACACCGCAGGCGGCCGCTAACCTATTCGCAAACTGGAACACACCCAGAATTCAAAAGATCTACCGGGCGCTGGCTCAAAACACTGCACAGCACGACGCCTACGAAATCCTCACACCCATCGGCCTCGTACCGCACCCGCTCATCGGTTCCGTGTGGGCCGCCGATCCAAGTGGCAAACCGTCAAAGTCATTGGCAAAGGTGATCTCACGCACCACCAGCACCACAACATTTGAGGTAAGCCTGAATTCGGGCCGCCCTCATCAAATCAGGATCCATCTGGCATCCATCGGCCATCCCCTGGTTGGCGATCCTCTGTACGGCTTGGCCGGACAGCCTCTTGAAAACCTCCCCGGCCTCCCCGGCGATGGAGGATATTTCCTGCACGCCCAATTTCTGAAACTCCACCACCCCATCACCGGAGAACAGATCAATCTTGAGGCAGCTTTGCCGTCCGGATTCTCTGGCCGGTGAAACCTGCGCGATCCCGCCATTCCGAATCCCAAACGAAGCTCGGCGGAGCCTAACCCAGCCTTTCGGCAATAAAACCCCCAGTGGCCTGCCGCCTATGGCCGCCAGGTAGGCGCCACAGATTCGGGCCACCGGCCAAACGCCAGCCAGCGCGACTCGTTCTTTGGGCTTCTTATCCGTGTTCATCCGTGGCCACATTGTTTTTGTCCGCCGTCCGCCGCCAGTCACACCCCACCCACCACCCCTAACTCCGTGATCCCAAGAGCCCGCCAGCCATCCAACCCCCCAAAACCCTTGACACCGCCCCGTACCCTCATAGCGGAGGACCAACCGCGTGTCATCAACCGCCGTTCATCACATTTCATCTATTTCGCCACCCTTCGAGGTCGGCAACCTGTCGCCCATCCAGGTCCAGGTCGTCGCCGCGCTCGCCGAGGGACGCTCCGTCGTCCGCGCCGCCGCCGCTGCCGGAATTCACCGCACCACCATCCATAATTGGGCGCGAACCTCGAAGGAATTCCGCGACGCCGTCAATCAGGCCCGCGACCATTTCTTCGAATGCGTCAACGATCAGCTCAATGAACTGTCAACCGCCGCGCTCGATACCCTGCGCCAGTTGCTCACCAGCCCCGATACCCCGCCGTCCCTCCGCCTGCACGCCGCGCTCGCCGTTCTCGAACGCCCCGGCCATCGCGACCCCGGCTGGCAAGTTCCCCTACCCGTCGGTCGCGTAATGGAGCCTAGGCCCGAACTTGTCGTCCCCGCGTCCGCGCCGCCGGCCTCTGGAACCCCAGCGTCCGCCCCGCGCAACGCCCCCTGCCCCTGCGGCTCGGGCATGAAGTACAAATATTGTTGCGGAAGCCCCTTGGGCGCGTCCCTCGACAAGCTCACCGCTCCACCGCGCCCCCAAGAAGGTTGATGTCTTCAAGGCTCGTGCCTGGGCGTATCCACCGGCGCGAAGCCCAAGGAGCCCGACCTCTCCGAGGAACCGTTACACTTGTCCCTATGAAGACCGCGCTATCCTTTTTCGCCTGGCTCGCGCTCGGGGCCTGCTTCGCCCCGGCGCAGGATCTCAAACCGATTGCGCTTCCCGCCCCGCAAACCGAGGGCGGCATGCCGCTCATGCAGGCGCTCAAGCAGCGCCACTCCACGCGCGCGTTCAGCGCACAGCCGCTCTCGCCGCAGACGCTCTCCAACCTGCTCTGGGCCGGTTTCGGCATCAACCGTGCCGACGGCCACCGCACCGCACCCTCGGCCATGAACTGGCAGGAAGTCGATATTTACGTCGTCACGGCGGACGGCGTCTACCTCTACGACGCCAAGGCCAACACGCTGCAGCCGGTCGTAGCGGGCGACCTTCGCTCCGTCGCCGGCACGCAGCCCTTCGTCAAGGACGCCGCTGTGAACCTGGTCTACGTGGCCGACACCACGCGCACCAAGGGCAACACGGAGGTCATCGGCGCCGACACCGGCTTCATCGCCGAGAATGTGTACCTGTTCTGCGCTTCGGAGGGACTGGTCACAGTGGTGCGCGCCAGCGTGGACCACGCGGCCGTCGCCAAGGCATTCAAGCTGCGCCCCGAGCAGCGCGTCACGCTGGCTCAGTCGATCGGGTACCCGCAGAAGTAGGCGCGGCCCCACTGTTAAACTGGCATGTGCAGCGCTTTTTCTCCGCCTTCGCCGCTTTGTTGCTCCTGGCCTTCTGCGCCGCGACCGGATGTTCCACCGGCACGTCGCACGAGCCGGAGATCGGCGAAGCCTACGCCGGTCCGGCGGTCCTCAAGCTCCGCCGCGAAGTCGATCTGAGGTCTCCCGCGGTGGTCTCCGTGGCGCACGGCGATCGACTCGCCATTGTCGGCCGCCGCCGGCGCTTCGTCCGGGTCCGCACCGCCAGCGGAGTCGTGGGCTGGACGGACATGCGCCAGTTGCTCTCCGCCGCCCAGATGGATCAACTGAACCAACTCGCGGAGACCGCCCGCCAGTTGCCTTCGCAAGGCGCCGCCACCGTTTACGAAGCTCTGAACGTTCACACCGAAACGAATCGCCAGGCGCCCAGCTTCTACCGAATCAAGGAAGGCGAACTCGTCGACGTGGTGGCGCACGAGCTCGATCCGCGCGTGCCGTTCGCGCCCAAGAGTCTCCTGCCGCCGCCCACCCCGCGTCCAAAACGCTCACCTAAGCCGGAAGACGAGCGGCGCGTGCCGCGTCCTCCCGCACCGCCCCCCATCAAGCCTCCCGAGAACTGGCAGGAGCTTTCGAAGACGCCGCCGCTTCCCGACGACGAACAGGGGCAGGAGCCCGAGGAGGCCGCGCCCGCCAAACCCGTGCCGCTCGATGACTGGACGCTCGTCCGACTCAAGAACGGCCGCGCCGGATGGGTCCTTGCCGGCAGCCTCAGAATGAACATCCCCGACGAAGTGGCGCAGTACTCCGAAGGCCATCGCATCACCTCCTACTTCGCCACCGCCGACGTCAACGACGGCGGCCAGATCAAGCACAACTGGCTTTGGACCACCATCGGCGAAGGCCGCGTTCCCTATGAGTTCGACAGCTTTCGCTACTTCATCTGGAACGTCCGCCACCATCGCTACGAGACCGCCTACGTCGAGCGCAACCTCAAAGGCTACTACCCGGTCCAGGTGCATCCGGTCCAGGCGTCCGCCGCCAACAAGACCGCAACCTACCCCGGCTTCTCGCTGATCGTGGAAGAAGACGGCGTGCGCTACCGCAAGACCTACGCGTATCAGATCTACCTGGTGCGCCTGGTCGGCAAAGAGAAGATCGAGACGTCGCCGGTGGCCGTGGGCGCCGTGAAGATGGCGGTGCCGCTGCCGACGGCCCAGCCGACGGCTCGTCCCGGCTTCATCGCCCGCCTGAAGGCCTGGTTCAAAAAGCGGTAGAACGTCAGGCCCGGCGTTGCCGGCTGTAGTGGCCGCCGCCGATGCCACCGAGGTCGATCACCACCGCGACGACTAGGGCCACCAGATAGATGCCTTCGATCGCCAGGTGTGAATTCACCAGCCAGGCGTAGACGATGGTGGTGACCGGCAGGAAGAAGAACCCGAGCACCGGGATCAACAAGCCGTGATAGGCGCGCCCGAGATAGTTGCTGAACAGGAACATCAGCACCAGCACTACCCGGGGAGTCAGGACCGTGAGAAGAGCCAGAACGCAGCAGGGCATGGTTAATCCAATTCTAGACGGATTCCTGGCGGACCTGGAGCGGATAGTCCAGGTGGGAAATTATACAGCCCGTTCGCGGTATGATGCTCCTCACCGCGATGTTCCACTTGTCCAAGTGGTACCTGGACTGCGTTACCGAGGACGGCCGTGTGTTCGTGGCTTACTCTGCCAGGCTGCGGTGGCGCGCTCTGACCCTCGATTACACCACCGTGCTCGGCGGCGCGAGTTCTCTCAAACCGTGTCCCGCGCCCGAATGCTTGGGCGATCGCATCGAGTGGCGCGCGCCGGAGGTAGGCGTCGATGGCGCCTGGCTGGCGCTCGAAGGGCCGATATCCGACACGCTCTACGACGAGGACGGCAGGGTTGAGTGGCAATGTTTCCAACCGCGGGGACGCGCAGAGGTAGCCGTCGGAAGCGAGCGCCTTCGCGGCCTGGGTTATGTGGAGCGGCTGGACATGACCGTGCCGCCGTGGCGCCTGCCCATCGATGAGTTGCACTGGGGAAGGCTTCTGACCGCTGGCGGCTCGGTGGTGTGGATCGACTGGCGCGGCTCGCACTCCAAGCAACTGGTTCTTCGGAACGGCGTGGCGGCGGGGCCCGAGCTTGTGGAGCGGCTGGAATTGGACCGCGGCCTGGTGCTTCGCGATGGCCCGTTGGGCAAGACCGCGCTGTCGATCATTCCCAAAGTCGGGCGTCTATTTCCTGGAAGCATTCTTCGCGTCCGGGAAACGAAGTGGCGCAGCCGCGGCTTGCTCGATGGCGTAAGCGGATGGGCGATTCACGAGGTGGTGCGATGGCCTTGAAGAAGGTACTGTATGGGGCCCTGTTTGTCATCGTGCTGCCGGCGGCGCTGGCGCTCTGGGCGCGTGGAACCCACGCAGTGGTGCGGCTGCCGCTGGTGCCTTGGGGCTGGGGTCTCCCATTGGTCGCGGGGGGCGCGTTCCTCATGCTGGCGGGCATGGCGGCTCTATGGTTCCATGGCGGCGGACTGCCGATGAACGCGTTCCCGCCGCCCCGATACGTCGCGCGTGGCGTTTACGCGTGGCTGGCGCACCCTATCTACGTTGGCTTTTGCGCGCTCGTTGCGGGCGTGGCCACCCTGGCGCGCTCGGCGAGCGGTCTGTGGCTGATTTCGCCGCTGGTGGCGCTCGCAGCAACCGCGCTGGTGCTCGGCTACGAGCGCGAGGACCTCAGGTCGCGATTCGGTGATGCGCTGCCAAAAACGCGCTTGCGGCTCGCAGGGAATGAGGCCACCGCGCCCTCCGCGTGGGAGCGCGTCTCCTGCTACCTTCTGGTGCTTGCGCCGTGGCTGGCCCTCTACCAGGCGATTGCCGCTCTCGGCCTGCCGCCGGATGCCCGCTCGGCGTTCCTTTCTTTTGAACACCGCCTTCCCGTAATCGAGTGGACCGAGGTGTTCTACCTCAGCGCCTATCCTCTGGCCGTGCTCGCGCCGCTCGTAGCGCCCACGAGCCGGGTTCTACGCCGCTTCTCAGTGCGCGTGCTGCTGGCGATGGCGTTGGTTTTTCCGATTTACCTCGCGCTGCCGTTGATCGCCCTACCCCGGCCGTTTTCCCCGCACGGGCCCCTCGGATTCTTGCTGGCATGGGAGCGGACCCTCGATACGCCGGCCGAGGCCTTTCCGTCATTCCACGTGATCCTGTCTGTCCTGGCGGCGGAGGTCTTCGTGTCGCGCACGCCGCGGCTCAAGATTCTTTGGCGGGCGTGGGCGGCAGCGGTCGCTGCGAGTTGCGTCACCACGGGGATGCACGCCGTTGTGGACGCCGCGGCAGGCTTTGCGGTGGCCGCGCTAGTCATGCGCGCCGAGGCGGTATGGGAGCTGCTGCGCGCCGCGGCGCAAGCGGTTGCGAATTCATGGAGGGAGTGGCGCTTCGGTCCGGTCCGCGTGATCAACCACGGCCTCTACGTGGGCCTGGGCTCCTTCGTCGGGTTGGCGATTGCGGGAACGTTCGCGGGCCTGGAGAACGGCGGGCTCATCCTTTTGTGCGGGTTCTCCGGTTTACTCTTCGCGGGACTCTGGGCGCAGTACATAGAGGGCTCTTCGCGCCTCCTTCGCCCCTTCGGCTACTACGGGGGTGTTCTCGGCGTGGTGATCGTTTCGCTGGCGGCCCCTCTGTTCTCCGTGAGCCCGTGGCTCCCGCTGGCCGCGTTTTCGGTGGCGGGTCCGTGGGTGCAGTCGCTGGGGAGGCTGCGGTGCCTGGTGCAGGGCTGCTGCCACGGCCGGCCGGCGGCGAAGGAGATTGGCATACGGCACACGCATGCCCGCTCGCGCGTCTGCCGTCTGACGGAATGGCGAGGCGTGCCGCTTCACCCGACGCCGCTCTATTCGATTCTCTGGAATGCCGTGGTGGCGCTGGCGACGCTTCGGTTGTGGGCGATTCACGCTCCGCTGAGCCTGATTGCAGGACTCTACCTCATCCTCGGCGGGCTCGGTCGCTTCGTCGAAGAAGCGTATCGCGGCGAGCCGCAGACGCCGATCCTCGCGAGGCTGCGCCTGTACCAGTGGATCGCCATCGCAACGGTGCTGGCTGGAATGGCGATCACGACTGTGCCTTCGGGGCCTGCGCCCACGCCGCAATTCTATTGGGGCCTGCTGATTCCTGCTGCGTGCTTCGGATTGGTGACGGCGTTCGCCATGGGCGTGGACCTTCCGGAGTCGAACCGCCGCTTCGCGCGCCTGACGTGATAAGCGCCGGTGATACGCTGACATCGGATGGGCGACCTGATTGTGCTTCTCGTTCGGCATCTGCTTCGTCTGTTTCGAATCTGGCAGGCGGGCGCTGGCGTGCCACGGCCGCGACGATCCTACAAAGCGCTGACAGTTCAGACGGGTGCCGAATGGGCTCCCATGGTCCTCTACGCTTCGAGCCAGGGAATCTCCTCTCCAAACGCCGCGCTGAACGACGACAACCGGCAGGGACTTCCGTTCAAGATCGCTGAGTGATTGCCCGCAGCCGCCCCAGCAGCGCCCGCGCTTCTTCCAATCGCAGAGCCGCCGCCAGACCGAAGTACACCGCGCCGTAAGGTGGCAGGATCAGGGCCGCCGCCAGGATCGGGTTGCGGTGCCCGATGGCGATGCGCACGCCCCAGCCCACAGCCCCGGCGGCGATCGCGGCGATCCACAACTTCGCCGTGTAGCCCAGCGCGAGGCCGGTCTGCCCGATGCGGCGGTTCAGCGTCCGCCGTAGCAGCGCGAATTCCACCCAGCCGGCGATGCCGGCCGAAGCCGTGAGTCCCGCCACTCCCCAGCGCGGGTCGAGACCGATGGCAGGCGGCAGAGGTTTCGCCATGACGTAACCGAGCGCGGCGGTGAGCGCAACGCGGATGATGGCGTAGCGAAGCGGCGTCCGCGTGTCGCGCAGCGCGTAGTAAGTCGAGGAGTAGAGCCGGCCCAGCGTGGTGGCCAGCAGCCCCACGGTCGAGCCCGCCAGGATGCCCCAGACATACAGCGAGTCGGCGTGCGTGAAACGGCCGGTCTGGAGTAGGGCGGCCGCGATCACGTCGCCCAGCGTCAGGAAGCCGACCACGGTCGGCACGATGAAGAACGCGATCTGGCGCAGGCCCGAATTGAGGCGGTGGCGAAGGTACTCGGCCACCTCCTGGTCGTTGCCCAGCGCGCTCGACATGGCGGGCAGCTCGGCCGCCGAAACCGACATCCCGAACAGGCTCACCGGCAGCGTATAGAGAAGCTGCGCGTTGGTGAGGCCGGTCACCGCGCCGGTGGGCAGCAGGCTCGCCAGCAGCGCGTCCACGTAGGCGCTGATCTGCACCACGCCGCGGCTGATGAACACCGGAACGAAATTCTTGATCACGGTGCGGACGTTGGCCGATGCAACGTTGAGCGAGACCCGCAGGCTTCGCACCAGCCGGAGCACCCAGGGCAGTTGCACGGCGAACTGCGCCGCGCTGCCCGCCACCGATCCCCAGGCCAGCGTGACCGCCAGCCGGTCCAGGCTCATGCGGCCGCCAAAACCCACCAGGGTCGCGATCATGGCCACGTTCCAGATCACCGGCGCGGTGTAGGAGAGGAAAAACCTGCGGTGGCTGTTCAGGATTCCCAGGCACCACGCGGAAAGCACCAGCAGGCCCGCGCCGGGGAACAGGACGCGCACGATCCGTATGGTCAGCTCGCGCTTGGCGCCGCTGAAGCCGGGAGCGATGGCGTCGATCAGATACGGCGTGGCGAGGACCCCGGCCAGCACCAGCAGGGACGCGGTCAGCGCCAGGATCGCGAACACAGCACCGGCGACGCGGCCCGATTCCTTCTCGTCATTGCGCGCCAGCAGGTTGGCATACACAGGGATGAACGAGGCCGAAAGCACACCCTCGCCGAACAGGTTCTGTAGAAAATTCGGGATGCGGAAGGCGGCGTTGAAGGCGTCGGCGGCGTCCGATTCGAGGCCGAAGTAGTGCGAGAAGATGCGCAGGCGCACCAACCCTACGATGCGGCTCAGCAGAATCCCAGCCGCCACCAGGAACGCGGAGCGGCCCGTGGCTTCGTCCTTCCTCTTCTCGGGCAAGCTACAAGATTAGCGTGCTGGCGCGGCCAGCACCGGGGGCCAGCGCGGCCAGCAGCGGGGCGGCGCGGCCAGCACCGAACCGCGCGCGGAGGCCGGCGGCTGGTGCTCTGACCGCAAGGTCCGCTCCCTTACGGTCGCGGTTCGGTGCTGGGAGGGGGCTGCGCCCTGCTATACTTTCGAATTCTAGGAATGAACTGGACCACTCTCAAAGTGCCCGCCTCGAGCGCGAACCTCGGTCCGGGTTTCGACGCCCTGGGACTGGCGCTCGGAATCTATCTCGAGTGTCGCTTCCGGCCGGGCACGGAACTGATCATACGCGCTTCGGGACGGGACGCCGAGTGCATTCCGCTCGATTCCACCAACCTGATCTGGCAGACCGCCGGCACCGTCGCCGCAGACGTGGGCAGCGCGCTTCCGCCCGTCGAGCTCGAGATCCGCAACGATATCCCCATTGGCAAGGGGCTGGGATCGAGCGCGGCGGCACTCACGGCGGGCGTCGTCATCGCCGATCAGCTTCTCAATCTCGGCTGGAAGCCACTGCGTATTCTGAACGAGGCGGCGCGCATCGAGGGCCACCCGGACAACGTGGCGGCCTGCGTGCTGGGCTCGATCGTGGCCAGCGCTATCGATTCCGGCGGGTCCGCTCGCGCCGTGCGGCTGGAGATGCCGGCCCGTTTCGGCGTCGCGGTCGTGGTGCCGGATTTCGATCTCCCCACGACGAAGGCGCGCTCCGTGCTGCCGGAATGCTACTCGCGCGCTGACGCGGTCTTCAACGTGCAGCGGGCGGCGTTGCTGGTGGCCGCGATGGCGGCCGGTTCCGCCAGTGCGTTTCCCACCGCCCTCGAGGACCGCATTCATCAGTCCTACCGGAGCTCGCTGGTGCCCGGTCTGGATGAGATCGTGAAGCTGCGCGCGCCCGGGCTTCTCGGCTGCGTGCTGAGCGGCGCCGGCCCGTCGATTCTGGTCTTCTACGAGCGCGGCTGCGAACAGGTCTGCGACCTTCCGCGCCAGGTGTTCGCCCTTCACGGCCACGCTTCGGAGATCTGCTGGACCGAGGTGGCCGCGCACGGGTACGAGCTGGCATTACAATAGTCCATCTTGTCCACGATTTCTTTGGACGATGCTCTCGAACAGGCGCGCGCGGGCGCGACGCTAGTCACCGCCAGCCGCCGCCTCGCGCGCACGCTCCAGGAACGGTCCAACGCGCAACAGCGCGCCGCCGGGCTCGATGCCTGGGAGGCGCCGGCGATTCTCCACTGGTCGGCGTGGCTGGGCGAGCTGTGGAACGCGCTGGTGTATTCGGGCCAGCCGGCGCCGCTGAGGCTCGACGAACAACAGGAGGCGGCCGTCTGGGAGCGGGTCATCGCCGGCTCGCCCGGCGGCGACGGATTGCTGCAACTCGCCCCAACGGCCAAGGCCGCGGCGGAGAGCTGGAACCTGGTGCGCTCCTGGCGGCTCGACGCGGCGACCCTCGAAGCTGCCGCGACTGACGACACGCGGGCGTTCCTGACCTGGGCGCGCGAGTACACTTCCGCCTGCACGCGCGAAGGGTGGATCGACCGGGCCGCCGCCACGGACTACCTGGCCGCCCGACTGGCGAGCCTGCCCCTGCCGGAGCGGATCATCCTTGCCGGCTTCGACGAGTTCAGCCCGCAGCAACGGGAGTTTCTCGCCGCCTGCCGGTGCGCCGTTGTGGAGGCAGGACAGGACTCCGGCCCTTCGGAGACCGCGGTGCGCAGTTCCTTCCCCGATAGCCAGCAGGAAATTGCGGCCGCGGCGCATTGGGCGCGCGCGCTGCTCGACGACGGCGCGACCGGGATCGCGGTGGTTATCCGCAACCTCGACGAGGTGCGCGACCGCGTCGAGCGCACCTTCGCCGATGTTCTCGATCGGTCGCTTTTCAACATTGCATCGGGGCCCGCCCTGGCATCCTTTCCATTGGTGCACGCCGCACTCCTGGCCCTCGATCTCGCTCCGGTTGCGAACGATTTCGACCTGGTGAGCCGGCTGCTGCGGTCGCCTTTCCTCGGTGCCGCGCGCAGCGAATGGAGCCAGCGCGCAGCGCTTGAGGCCGCACTGCGCCGGGGCGCCAATCGCGTTTCCGTGGCGCGCATCGAGCGGCTGGCCGGCCCGCAATCGGTGCCCGGATCTGGCGGTATCGCTCGCGGCATGGAGGCGCGAGCGCGAGTCGCTGCCCGCGGAGGCGAGCCCGCCCGAGTGGGCCCGCGCGTTTTCGACTTTGCTCGCGCGCCTCGGCTGGCCGGGCCAGGCGCCGCTAGCGAGCGCGGACTATCAGACCGTCGAAGCGTGGCGCAAACTGCTTTCGGATTTCGCCAGGCTGGGCGCGGTTCTGCCTCGCATGACTTACGGTGACGCGCTCGCCCGCCTGAAACGTATCGCTGCGTCGCAAATCTTCCAGCCTGAGACCGAGCCGGCGCCGATCCAGATCCTGGGGCTGCTCGACACCTTCGGAATGCGCTTCGAGCATCTCTGGATCGCCGGCCTCGACGATGAGCATTGGCCCGGCCCGCCCAACCCCGCCGCGTTCCTGCCGCCGGCGCTCCAGCGTGCGCGAGGACTGCCGCACGCTTCGCCCGAGCGCGAGCTCGCTTTCGCCAAGCGGATCACCATCCGCCTGCTGGCGAGCGCGCCCGACGTAATGGTGAGCCACGCCGCCCGCGAGGGGGATTACGAGCTCGGCCCGAGCCCGCTCATCGCCTTCCTGCCTGCGGAGCAAGCCTCAGCTTGCCAGGTGCGCCATTCGGCGGCGACTCTCGAAAAGATCCAGGACAGCACCGCGCCTTCCTGCCAGGACGAGATCGCGCCCGGCGGGACCCGCGTCTTCAAATATCAGGCCGAGTGTCCGTTTCGCGCCTTCGCCGAGTTGCGCCTGGGCGCCGTGCCCCTCGACGCTCCTGCGCCGGGGCTGAGCCCTATGGAACGCGGCACGCTGGTCCACAAGGCGCTCGAAACCGTTTGGGACCGCCTGGGCAGCCACGCGCAACTCTGCGCGGCGACCGAAGCCGAACTGGGCGGGGTGGTCGAAGCGGCGGTCGGGGACGCGCTCGCCGCCATCGAAGCGCGGCGCACTGAAGCGCTCCCAGAGGCCTTCGCGGCCATCGAGCAGCGGCGCCTGGAGCGGCTCCTCGGCGACTGGCTGGAACTCGAAAAGCGGCGCGCGCCCTTCACCGTCCTGGCCTCCGAGAAGAAGGGCGTAGCGGAGGCGGGCGGAGTCCGCTGCGAGGTGCGGGTCGATCGCGTGGACCGTCTGGAAGACGGCCGGCACGTCATCATCGACTACAAATCGGGCCAGCCGTCGCCCAATTCCTGGTTTGGCGACCGGCCCGACGAGCCGCAGTTGCCGCTCTACGCGGTGAGCCACCAGGGCCCGCTGGGCGCGGTTGTGTTCGGCCAGCTCCGCGCCGGCGAGACCGTTTTCAAAGGCTATGCGGCGGCGGAGGGGCTGGTTCCAGGCGTCAAGGCCCGGGATCTCGGCTCCGAGATCGGCGAGTGGCGGCGCGTTCTCGACCGCCTCGGCGCCGACTTCCGCGCCGGCGTCGCTAGCGTGGATCCCAAGAAGCCGGCCACCTGCCGCCACTGCTCGCTGCTCTCCCTGTGCCGCTTCTCCGAATCCGAGGCGCCCACCGCGGCATTCGAAACGGAGGACGGCGATGCCTGAGATCCGCGACGCCGCCCAACGTGCGCGTGCGCTCGACGCTACGCGCTCGTTCATCGTCCAGGCGCCGGCCGGCTCGGGCAAGACCGAGCTGTTGATCCAGCGCTACCTGGTGCTGCTGGCTCGCGTCGACGACCCGGAATCCGTGGTCGCCATCACCTTCACGCGCAAAGCGGCGGGCGAAATGCGCCGGCGCGTCCTGGAGGCCATTCGCGGCGCCGGCGGGCCGGAGCCCGAGCAGCCGCACGCGGCCCACACCTGGCGCCTCGCCCGCGCCGTGAGCGACCGCGATGCCGCGCGCGGCTGGAACCTGCTCCAGAACGCCGGCCGGCTGCGCATCCGCACCATAGACTCGCTGTGCGACTCGCTGGTCCGCCGCATGCCGTGGCTGTCGCGCCTGGGCGCCCCGCCGGAGATCGTTGAGATTGCCGACGGCCTTTACCGCGAGGCCGCGCGCCGGACTATCGACCAGGTCGAAGTGGGCGCCCACGCGCCTGCGCTCGCGCGCGTGCTCATGCACCTCGACAACGATTACGCGGCGCTCGACGGACTTTCTGACCGCGATGCTCGCGCGGCGCGACCAATGGCTGCGTCATCTGGCGGGCGTGACGGACGCCGCGGCAGCTCGTCCCATCCTCGAGCGCGGAATGCGGCGCGTTATCGAGGAGGCGCTCGAGGAGGTGCGCAACGCCGCGCCGGAATTCCTGGCCGACGAGCTTTGTTCCCTCGCCCGCCATGCCGCCGAGAACGCGGACGATCCGATTCTGGCCGCGTGCGCCGGACTGTGCGAGCTTCCGCGGGACCTACCCGCCTGGCTCGGAATAGCCGCATTGCTCCTGACCCAAGAGGGGGAGTGGCGCAGGACGGTGAACAAGCGGCAGGGTTTCCCACCAGCCTCGCGCGCGGAGAAGAACCGCATCCTGCAACTGTTGGCTGAGTTCCAGGCCCACGACGAATTCCGTGCGCGCCTGTCCGCGCTGCGCTCGCTGCCTCCCGCGGTTTTCGACGAAGACCAGTGGGAGGTGCTCGCCGCGCTGATCCCCGTCCTCCAGCTCGCCGCCGCCCAGTTGGAGATGGTCTTCCGCGAGAGGGGCCAGGCGGATTTTACCGGCATTGCGCTCGCCGCCCGCGCCGCTCTGGGCGGTGACGAGGATCCTACGGACCTGGCGCTGGCGCTCGACTATCGCATCCAGCACCTGCTGGTGGACGAGTTCCAGGACACCTCCGTCACCCAGTTCGATTTGATCGAGAAGCTGGTCGCGGGCTGGGAGCCGGGCGACGGCCGCACGCTGTTTCTGGTCGGCGATCCGATGCAGTCGATCTTCCGCTTCCGCGAGGCCGAGGTGGGCTTGTTCCTGCAAGCGGCGCGCGACGGCATCGGTCCGGTGCGCCTGGAGCGGCTGCAGCTCGAAATGAATTTCCGCTCGGAGCAGGGAATTGTCGATTGGGTCAACAGCGTGTTCCCCGGCGTGCTTGAGGCCGGCGACGACATCGCGACCGGCGCCGTGCGCTTTGCGCCATCGTCGGCCATGAAGCCCGCGGGGACGGGAGCCGCGGTCTCGGTGTACCCGTTCTTCGACAAGGACGATGAGGCCGAAGCCGAGCGGGTGGTCGCAATCGTCCGCGATGCCCGCGCGACGGGAGCGACGACCGCGGTGCTGGTCCGCGCTCGAACGCATCTGACGTCCATTCTGCGCGCGCTGCGCCGCGCCAATGAGAAATACCGCGCCGTAGAGATCGACGAACTGGGCGAAGTCGCCATCACGCAGGACCTGCTGGCTCTGACCCGCGCCCTGCTGCATCCGGCCGACCGCGTCGCCTGGCTCGCGATCCTGCGCGCGCCGTGGTGCGGGCTGACGCTGGCGGACCTGCACGCGCTCGCCTCCGATGCTCCCAAGGGCGCCGCCATCTGGGATTTGCTCCACGATCCGGCGAGGCTCGCGGGGCTGAGCTACGACGGCCAGGCGCGGCTCGAACGTGTCGGCGCGGCGCTCGACGATGCGGTGGTCCGCCGCGGCGCGCGGCTCCGTCCCTGGATCGAGGATTGCTGGAACGCTCTGGGCGGCCCCGCCTGCGCCACCGAACCCGGCGAGATCGAGAATGCGCTGGCGTTCCTCGACCTTCTCGAGACGCTCGACGACGGCGGCGATACCAGCATCGAGACGCTGGCCCAAGAGGTGGGGCGCCTGTTTGCCGCCCCCGATCCCGACGCCGACGATTCGCTCCAGGTGATGTCCATTCACAAGGCCAAGGGGCTGGAGTTCGACGTGGTCATCGTGCCCGGCCTCGGACGCAAGGTGATGTCGGACGACCCGCGCCTGCTGGCCTGGCTGGAGCGGCCGGGGGATCTGCTGCTGGCGCCCGTGAAGGCGGCGGGCGCGAAGGGAGACCAGCTCTCGGCTTACGTCAAAAGCATCGAGAAGCAGAAGCGCGAAAACGAAGAGGCGCGGCTGCTCTATGTCGCCGCGACGCGCGCCGCGAAACGCCTTCATCTGCTCGGCGCTGCGACCCGCACGGAGAAAGGCTTGAAGGCCGCCGGGTTGCTGGCCCATCTGTGGGAGGCGGTCCAGGAAGACTTCGCTCGCGCGGAGCGGGCGCTTCCCGCGTCGCCTGAGCGCGCGGCTGCTGCCGCCAGCGTCCCTTCCGCGCCGCTGAGGCGCTTGCCGGCGGGCTGGTCGTTGCCCGCGCCGGCGCCGTCCGCGGTCGCCGGAGCCGGGTCCGAGTTGCCCGCCGAAGAGTCGCCCACTTTCGAATGGGTCGGCGACACGCTGCGCCACATCGGAACGGTGGTGCACCTGATGTTCGCGCAAATCGCCCGCGATGGCCCGGCGGCTTGGGACCAGGCCCGCATCGAAGCCCACGGACCGGCGATCGAAACGGCCTTGCGCACGCTTGGCGTCCCGCCGCCCGAAATCGCCGGTGCCGCGGCCACGGTGCGGCGCGCGCTCACCGCCACGCTGGCCGACGCACGCGGCCGCTGGATTCTCGACAACGTCCATGCGGAGGCGCGCTCCGAATACCCGTTGGTCGGCGTGATTGACGGCCGCCTCAGGAGCGTCCGTGCGGACCGGACGTTTGTGGATGCCGATGGCGTCCGCTGGATCGTCGATTTCAAAACCAGCGAGCACGCCGGCGGCGACCTCGAGGGCTTCCTCGATGCCCAGCGCGAGAAGTACCGCGGCCAGATGGCGGTTTATCGCGCGCTCCTCGCCCGGCTGGACCCGCGCCCCATCCGAGCGGCCCTCTACTTCCCGCTGTTCACGGGCTGGCGCGAATACCTGGAAGCCGCCACCGCGTAGGTGCTAGAATCGGGATATTAGCGACAACCTCAGAGGGACCAGGGAGGTCACACCGCCATGGACCGACAACAACGGGGGACTGTCCTGCTGGTGGATGACGAGCCGCAAGTCGTCGCGATGGTCAAGAAGATGCTGCTCCGGGAGGGTTATACCGTCCTTGATGTAACCGACCCGGAGGAGGCGATCGAAATCGCGAAGACGCACGAGGGCGCGATCGAGCTGCTGCTGACGGACATCGCGATGCCGCAACTGAACGGGCGCGACTTGGCTGACCGTCTCAAAAGCATGCGGCGCGGCTTGCGGGTCCTCTACATGTCCGGGTTTATGAAAGAGACGCTCCTGAAGTACTACAGCATCTCGACCACCGGAATCCCTTTCCTTCAGAAGCCGTTCACGCAGCAGATGCTGGCGAGAAAGATGCGTGAGGTGCTGGAAGCTCCGGCGGCCGAGGCGGCCGGAGGAGCCTAGCCAGATGCGCTAAGATTCCGGTATGGCCAAGACAAAGGGAACGGGATTGGTGGATGTGGTCTGCCCATGCTGCAAGGCCGAGTTGCAGGTGGACCCCGCCACGCGCGCGGTCATCACTTTCAAGGCCGCGGAGAAGCCGCGCGAGCTGGCCGACATCGAGACGGGTCTGGAGCGGCTGAAGGGCGCCGCCGCACGCCGCGAGGAAGCGTTCCAACGGTCCTTCGAGACCGAGCGCAACCAGCCCCAGATTCTGGCCCGCAAGTTCGACGAGCTTTTCAAGAAAGCCAAAGAGAACCCCAACGAGCCCCCGCCGAAGCGCGACATCGACCTGGACTAGACCAGATTAAATTCGGGACAGTATACTCATTCACCAATTTCCGGAGAGCCGCGGCGCCACCCCGGCACTACCCATGTAAATGTCCCGTCTCGCCCGCGTTGTCGTGCCTGGCCTTCCGCACCACATAACCGCCAGGGGAAATGGCCGGCAGACCACCTTTCTCTCCGATCAGGACCGCACCGTCTACCTCGACATGCTGCGCCAGAACCGGCGCCAGTTCGGTCTCGCCATATGGGCCTATTGCCTGATGCCCAATCACATCCACCTGCTGGCCGTCCCCGAGCGCGCAGACTCCCTGGCCCGCGCCTTGGGACGCACGCACTCCGGATACGCCCGCTACTGGAACGCTCGCCGTGGAAGCTGCGGCCACGTGTGGCAGGCGCGGTTCTATTCCTGCCCGGTCGAAGAGGGCCACGTGTGGGTGGTGGCGCAATACGTGGAGACGAATCCGGTCCACGCGGACCTGGTGGACCATGCCGACTCCTGGCCCTGGTCGAGCGCTCTGGCCCACCTGACGGGACGCGACCGCTCGGGCATTCTCGACATGTCCGCCTTCGCCGCCAACTACGACAACGTCCGCTGGCGCCGCGCGCTCGAAACCAGCGTCGAGGACGAAGCCTGGCACCAGCGCCTCCAAGAGGCCACGTTAACGGGCCGCCCTTTTGGCTCCGACCGCTTCGTCGTTAATCTAGAAGGCGCGCTAGGCTGCCGGCTGCGGCCCCGGTCGGCGGGAAGGCCACGCCAGCAGAGCCTTTCAGCCTGAAAATCGGTGAATGAGTATACTGTCCCGAATTTAATCCGAATTCAATAAGGCCTGGTCCAGATCCCACAAAATGTCGTCGATGTCCTCCAGCCCGATCGACAGACGCACCATGTCCGGCGTCACCCCCGCGGCCGCCTGTTCCGCCGCTTTCAACTGCTGGTGCGTCGTCGATGCCGGGTGGATCACCAGGCTCCGCGCGTCGCCCACGTTCGCCAGGTGCGAGAACAGCTTCACGCTGTCGATGAACTTCCGCCCGGCCTCGTAGCCGCCCTTGATGCCGAACGAGAAAATCGCCCCCGCGCCTTTAGGCAGATATTTCTGTCGCCAGCGCGTAATAGGGGCTCGAGGGCAGGGAAGGGTACTTCACCCAGCTCACCAGCCGGTGCCCTTCCAGGAATCGCGCCGCGGCCAGCGCGTTCGCGACGTGCCGGTCCATGCGGAGGCTCAGCGTCTCGATCCCTTGCAGGAACAGGAACGCGTTGAACGGGCTCAGGCACATCCCCATGTCGCGCAGGCCCTCGACTCGCGCCCTCACGATGTAGGCCAGGTTCCCGAAGGTCTCGGAATACACCATGCCGTGATAAGCCGGCGAGGGCTTGGTGAGCTGAGGAAACTCGCCCTTCTCCCAGGGGAACCGGCCGCCGTCCACCACCACCCCACCAATGCTCGTCCCGTGCCCGCCCATGAACTTGGTCAGCGAGTGCACCACGATATCGGCGCCGATAGTCGATTGGTCGGCACAGATAGGGAGTCGCGAAGGTGTTATCGATCACCAGCGGAAGGTTGTGCTCGTGCGCGATCCGCGCCACCGCCTCGATATCCAGCACGTTGCCGCGCGGATTCGAGATCGTCTCCCCGTACAGGCACCTGGTCTTCGGCGTGATGGCGCGGCGGTAGTTCTCCGGGTCGTCCGGCTCGACGAACTTCACCGCGATCCCGAGTTTGCGGAAGCTCACGTCGAACTGCGTGTAGGTGCCGCCGTAGAGCGTAGCTGGACGCCACCATCTCGTCGCCCGCCTCGAGCAGGCTCGAAAGCGCCAGGAACTGCGCCGCCTGTCCGCTGGATGTGGCCAGCGCCGCGGCACCGTTCTCAAGCGATGCCACGCGCTGCTCCAGCACCGCCGTCGTCGGGTTCATGATGCGCGTGTAGATGTTGCCAGGCTTCTGCAGTGCGAACAGCGCCGCGGCGTGTTCGGTGTCCTCGAACACGAACGAGGTGGTCTGGTAAATCGGCACCGCCCGCGCTCGCGTTGCCGCGTCGGGCTGCTCGTAGCCCGCGTGCAGGGCCCGTGTATTGAATCCCAGCGGCCGCTCTATCTTGTTCTTGTCTGCCATCGAGGCCTCCCTACCACTTGTACCCGATTTTCCGCAGGAACTGGCGCCGCCACTCGATGTCGGCGTCCTGCTCGATGCCCTTCGGTGGCAGGCCATCTACCACGCCCAGTATGCCGCGGCCCTGCTCGGTTTCGGCCACGATGACCTCCACGGGGTTGGCCGTGGCGCAGAAGATCGAGCACACCTCGGGGACGTCCTTGATGCGGTTGAGCACGTTGATCGGGTAGGCCTCCCGCAGCGTCACCACGAAGATATGTCCCGCGCCGATCGCGGCCGCGTTCCGCCCCGCCACCGCTTTCAGTTCCACGTCGTTGCCGTCCACGCGGGTCAGGCAGGCACCCGACGCCTCGTTGAACGCCACCCCGAACTTGGCCTGCGGCACCGTGTTCACGATGGCCTCGCACAGGTCCTCGACCGTCTTGATGAAGTGCGTCTGCCCGACAATCACGTTGCCGTCCTGGGGCATCTCGAGTCGAATCGCTTTTAGTTCCATGGGATTTCTAGGATACTGTATTGTGGTGCCTCCTATGGATCCTGCCACCGAGCGGCCGGCGACGGAGCGCGACTCCGTCCTGGCTGCCTTGCGTGAAAGGATCGTGGCTTACGCGGCATCTCGTATATCGAGGGACGCCGCGGAGGATCTCGCGCAGGAGGTGCTGCTCGTCCTGCACGAGAAATACCGGGAAGTTCACGAGCCGGCGGAGCTCCTTCCTCTCTCGATGCAGATCCTGCGGTACAAGATGATGGCGCACTTCCGCAAATCCGAGAGGCACGGCGACGAGGTGGCGTTGGAGGACTGCCCGCTCGCGGCTGAGGGCGAGAGCCCGGAGGATTTCGCCCGCCGGCGGGAGATCTCGGTGCGGCTGGCGGCGGCCGTGAAGAAACTCGGCGTCGAGTGCCGGAAGCTGATGCGCCTGAAGCTCGAAGGGCGCACGTTCCCGGAGATCCAGGTGCTCCTCGGCGCCCGCTCCATCAACACCGTCTACACCTGGGATTTCCGCTGCCGCAAGCACCTGCTGGAGTTGATGGGCGGCAGTTGGGAGGCGCGCAAGTGACACGCCACGACCTTGAAAAGCTCCTCGGCGGCTATGCGGCGGGCACGCTGACACCAGAGGAACGGCGCGCGCTCTTCGATGCCGCTCTCGGCGATCAGACGCTGTTCGACGCTCTTGCGGATGAGGAGGCGCTGCGGGACGTGCTGGCCGATCCGGCCTGCCGCCAGCGCGTGCAGGCGGCGCTTGTCGAACCGCCGCGCACCCCCTTCTGGCTGCGCAAGCCTGCGATGTGGAGCCTGGCCGCCGCTACCGCGGCGGCCGCTGTCGTGCTCACCGTCGCAGTGCTTCGCACCAAGCCAACGCCGCACACGGCGTCCGCCCCGCAGCAGATCGCGATGGCGAACAAGCCCGCGCCTCCCGAGTCCGCGACCGCACCGCAGCCGGCCGCCGAACGCATCACCCGGCGTGTGCCTCGCGCCGCGGCCGAATCGGAGCAGCGCGCTGCCGAGTTTCCTGCGGCGCCGGCCTTGACCGCACCGCGCCGGGAACTCTCAGCAGCGAACGAGCCATCCCCTCCGGCCGGCATGGGGCTCGGAGGCAAGCTTGATTCTGCGGCACCGGCCGCCACAGGCGCCATGGCGCCAGCGGCCTCCGTGGCCCGCGCGGCGCAGACGGCGAAAGCGAATCCGACGTTGCCAGCGGCGCCCGCCTCGACGGACAGTGTCACCGTCGAATCGAAAGAGATCTCCAACCTGGCCATGGCAGGCCGGGACGCGGCCGAACTGATGAAGGTGGCGCCGGGCATGGCAGTCGGCAAGCAGGGCGCCTTCGGCCTGCGCTACACCTTGCTTCGCCGCGGCGACGGCGACAAAGACGTCGAAGTCCCGCCCGAGACGGACTTCGGCCGCAGCGAATCCGTGCGGCTGCGCATCGAAGCGGGACAGAGCGGGTATCTCTACGTGCTGGCCGGCAAGCGGGCTCTGTTTGCCGGCCCGGTCGTCGCAAACCAGCCCGTTCTCATCGTGACCCGGCCTGGGGTACTGAACGCGGTCCTTCTGCCCCAGCCAGACTCCGGCCCGCTTTCGACCCTGGCCACCCGCGCGCGGAAGGACGGGATCCGCTTGGGCCAGCCCGGCCAGCCCGCCCCCATCCTCGCCGAGATCTCAATCAAGTCTCGCTGACCTCGCGGCCGCCTGGCCGATCACCCAATCCGTGGGAAGCGCCGTCTCTCCCGAAGACGCCAGCGGCGCGTCCTCCACCACCGCGCTCACAAAATTCTCCACCAGCGGATAGTGCAGATTTTCGTGCGCCGGCAGATCCTCCGCGCCTCCCGGATACATCAGTTCCGGGCCGTTCAAAGGACTGAGGTCGATCTCGCCCTCCGTCCCGATGACGCGGAACTCGTCGCGCGCCACCCGCGAGTGCCGACGCGCATCCACGATTCCGCGAACGCCGCCTTCGTAGTCCACCAGCACCGTCGCCGCGTCCTCCACCTCTCCCTGAAACACGACGTTCGAGAGCTGTGCTGCGACCGCCGCCGGCCGGCCGAACAGCAGATTGAAGAGGTCGATGCGGTGGCACGCCGTGTCGTACAGCGGCCCTCCGCCGGCCAGCGCCCGATCGAGCAGCCAGGCCCGATGGCCGTCTTCCGCGTTGAACCAGTTGTGCGTGGTCGCGAACGCCATCACCGGCCGCCCGATCGCGCCCGCCGCAATCAGCTCCGCGGCTCGCCGCACCTTCGGATACAGGCGCCGGTAATAGCCGATCCCAAGCAACCCCGCCGATTCTTTCGCGGCGCTCACCATCCCGCACGCGGCGGCGTAGTCCAGGGCCATCGGCTTTTCGCACAGGACGTGCTTGCCCGCGCCAAGCGCGGCCACGGTCATCGGCGCGTGCAGCGCTACCGGCAGCGCTATGTAGACCGCGTCCACGGCGTCGTCTCGAAGAGCGGCGGCGAAATCGGTCCACACCTTGCCGCCGTAGCCGGCCCCCTTCGCGGCGTCGCGCGTGACCACTCCGTAAAGCCGGCTGCGCGGCTCGGACAGAATCGCCGGAACCACCCGCCGCGTGGCGATGTCGCCGATTCCGGCCACCACCCAGTTGAGCATGCCTCCATCGTATGATGTCTGTTCTCGCAATGCGCGCGTGGTTGCTATTTCTGGCCGCGTTCTCCGCGCAATGCGTCACCATCGGCTCGATTTGCGATCGGCTCGGAGTACACCGAACTTGAGTTCTGCCGTCCGGTCCTTCCGTTTCGAGATGTCCGGCGGCGCCGTCGCCCGCAAACTTCAATTGCGTCTACAGCCGCGCCCCGACAGCGACCGGGTCGACGTCGAGTATACGTTCCAGTGACCATCGCTCCCGACTTCCCCAGCTCACCGCTCACTGTGCTCTAGTGAGAACATGAGCGCCGCGACCGGGTTGAGCGACTCCGAAATTCTCGACCACATCGCGCGCCTGCCGCACGCCCGCGCCGGCTACAAACAGTTGGTCCGCGAACTCGGCGCCCGCAGTTTCGCCGCGCGCACCGAACTCGAACGAACGCTGGCGCGACTGGCCGCGAGCGGCGATCTCATCGAATACGGCGCCGGCCAGTACGTGGTCACCAGCCGCAGCCGCGAGTTCGCCACCGGCCGCCTCCAGATGCACCGCGACGGTTACGGCTTCGTCGTTCCCGACCACCCTATCGAAACCCTGCGCGGCGACGTCTTCATCCCGCCCCAGGCCGCCGCCAAGGCCATGCACGGCGATCGCGTCCTGGTGCGTCTCTCCCGCATCGACGCCGACGGCCGCGCCGAAGCCGAGATCCTGCGCATCCTGCGGCGCGCGCACCCCACCGTGGTGGGCGAGTTCCGCGTGCAGGCCAAAGCCAATTTCGTTGTGCCGCACGACGAGCGCATACAGCAGTGGATTCTCATCCCCGACGGCATGGAGCGCCCGCCGAAGGCCACTCCGACGGACCGCATGGGCGCGCAGCCCCTCGACGCCGCTCAGGTCGCCGACCTCGACGGCATGATCGTCAACGTCGAGGTGATCGAGTTCCCCGAGGAGCGCGGCAACGCCATCGGCCGCGTCATCGAGATTCTGGGATACCCCGACGATTTCGGCGTCGATGTTGAGATCGTGATCCGCAAGCACCACCTCCCGCACCGTTTTCCGCCCGAAGTCCTCGAGCAGGCGCAGACGCTCCCGTCCTCGATCCGCGCCGACGAGACCACCGGCCGCACCGATTTCCGCGGGATGGACGTGGTGACCATCGACGGCGAGACCGCGCGCGATTTCGACGACGCCGTGTGGGTCGACAAATCCGCCAACGGCAACTACCTCCTGCACGTCCACATCGCCGACGTCAGCCACTACCTGAAGACCGGCACGCCCATCGACGTCGAGGCGCGGCTGCGCGGAACCAGCGTCTACTTCCCGGACCGCGCCATTCCCATGCTGCCGCTCGAGCTCTCGACCGGCCTCTGCTCGCTCAACCCGCACGTGGATCGGCTGACGCTCTCCGTGCTGCTCGAGCTAGACCATCGCGGCGACGTAGTGGGACAGGAATTCGTCCGCGGCGTCATCCGCAGCGTCGAGCGCATGACGTACACCAACGTCCACCTGCTGCTGGAAGGCGACCCCGGCTTGAAGGAACGCTACGGCCACATGGCGGGCCGTTTCGAGCTGATGAAGGAGCTGGCGCTAATCCTCAATCGTAAGCGCGTTCGCCGCGGCTCCATCGATTTCGACCTGCCCGAGGCGCTGATCGAGTTCGACCCGCAGGGCCAGATGTCGGCCATCACGCGGGCGCCGCGCAACATCGCTCATCGCATCATCGAGGAGTTCATGTTGTCGGCCAACGAGGCCGTCGCGGCGCATCTGGAGCAGGCGGAGATTCCGTCCATCTACCGCATACACGAGCCGCCCGACGCGCGCCGCGTGATGGATTTCGAGGAGATCGCCGCGCACTTCGGCCACTCGCTCGGCGTCGGCGCCATCCCGGTGAAGCGATTCGCGATGACGGACCGCCACCGCGACGGCAGCAAGGTGCGCCGCGAGATCGTGCTAGCCGGCCCGGGGCTCGACATCTCCCCCCGCCACTATCAGAAACTGGTGAGCCGCATCGAGGGCAAGCCCGAAGAGCGCATCCTCAACTACCTCATGTTGCGCTCGCTCAAGCAGGCGCGGTACAGCGAGCGCAACGTGGGCCACTTCGCCCTGGCTGCCGACACCTACACGCACTTCACCTCGCCCATTCGCCGCTACCCGGACCTGATGGTGCACCGCGTGCTGTCGTCAACCCTGCGGCCGGGCGCGGCCGCACCGGAGCGCGATCTGCACGCCATCGCCGACGAGTGCTCGCAATCGGAGCGCCGCGCCGCCGACGCCGAACGCGAGCTGGTGGAGTGGAAGAAGGTGCAGTTCATGGCGGACCGCATGGGCGAGGAGTTCAAGGCCCTCATCACCAGCACCGCGCGCTTCGGCTTCTTCGTCGAACTGGAGGATCTGTTTGTCGAGGGCTTGGTGCCTCTCGAAACGCTTCCCGGCGACCGCTACGCCTACAACGAGAACACCCGCAAAGTCGTCGGCCAGCGCACCCGCCGCGAGTTCTCGATCGGCGACGAAGTCCAGGTCCGCCTCGACCGCGTCGAGGCCATCGAGCGCAAGCTTCAATTCTCGCTGGTCGAACCCGAGCCCGAGCACCGCCGCAAGCGGCGATAGCAACCCTCAGCGCCGCCGCAAGCGGCGATAGCAGCCCTCAGCACCGAACCGCGACCGTGAGGGAGCGAACCCGCGCGGACTCCAGCCTCGCAAATCCATCCCTGGAGCGTCGGCGGGCCTGGGCCGAAACCCCAGCTTCTCGTAGAACTCCGCTTTTCCCTTGGCGCAGAAAAGCTGCACGTCGCGGATGCGCTTGCCTCTCGCGCATTCCACCAGCCGCCGCATGATCGCCGTCCCGATTCCTTGTCCCCGGTATTCCGGCAGCACGATCACGTCCACCACCAGCGCATGGAACACCCCATCCGAGACAATCCGCCCGGATCCCACCAGCCGCCCGCCGTCGTAGGCCGCAACCAGCATCCAACTCCCGTTGATCGCCTCGCGGAGCTGCCGTGGGCTCAGGCCGTATTCGGCGTTCCAGCCGGTCGATTCGAACAGCTCGAAGTATTCCGCCTCCGCGGGGATCTCTTGCCTGTACTCGATTCGCACGTCCCGTATTTTCTCACTCCGCGCGCTCCGCCTCCGTCCCCCCAATCGCGTATCATCGTCAGTGAGATGTCCAGCCCCGTGCAACTGATGACCCGGGAGTTGTTCGAGCGCGTGCTCGGCCAGGCGCGATCGTCGCCGCGGCGCCGCATGAACTTCAACTTCCACGCCACGCTCGACGAGAACCCCTCGCGCCTCCTCAACGTCCTCCTGCGCGGGACCTACATCGCACCCCACCGCCACAGCGATCCCCCCAAGGCGGAATCGTTCGTCGTGCTGGAGGGCCGCATCGCCGTTGTGATCTTCGACGACACCGGGCGGATCGAGCATCGCCACGCCCTCGGCCGGGGAGACTCCGCCCTCGGCATCGATATCGCGCCCGGCATCTGGCACACCGCCGTGGCGCTCTCCGACCACGCCATCTGTTTCGAGGTGAAGCCGGGACCGTACCTGCAGGCTGCCGACAAGGAGTTCGCATCCTGGGCCCCGCGAGAAGGCGACCCGCGCTGCGCCGAATACCTGGAGACCCTCCTATGCGACTTGTAGTCCTGACCGCCCTCGCCGCCGCGACCCTGCTGGCCGGCGGTCCGCAGGCACGGCCTGCCCGCAGCTCCGATCTGCCGGGCATCTGGATGATGGTAGACCTGACCCACAACGCGCCCGTCGATCCCGAGGACAACCTGTTCGCCGCCTACCAGATCTTCGCCTTCGACAAGAAAGGCGGCATGAAGCACATGACCAGCGCCAAGCCGTTCACCGAGGGCCAACTCTCTCTGTTCGACTCGGCGCCCCAAGTTACTCGCTATGGCGTCGACCGCAACGGAATCCTGGTGCTGGTGAACCCCTCCTGGGACGCTCCCATCAAGTATCAGTGCCGCCTGGTCACCAAGACCAAGGATGCGGCCGACCCGAAATCGCCGCGTGCGGGAGACCTCCTGCTGATCTCGACCGATGAACGGGGCAGGGAAGCCTGGTCCAAGCTTCTGCGCAAGGGACACGCTGAGTAGCATGTCTTTATCGCTCAGCACCGAACCGCGACCGTAAGGGAGCGGTCCGCTCGCTCACGCTCGCGGTTCGGTGCTCTGGGCACTAGAGGCTCATGGCCTCGCGCAACCGCGCCGACTGGCGGCGCGACATCTCCACCGTGGGACCGCCGCGCAGGGTCACCACCAACCCGCCGCTGACACCGATATCCACCTTTTCGATCCACTTCAAATTGATCATCTGCTTGCGGCTGGCGCGGAAGAACACCGCGGCATCCAGTTGCTCTTCGAGCGTGTTCAGCGACCGGCGGATTAGCGGCCGCTCGTTTCCGAACCACACGCGGGTGTAGTTGCCCTCCGATTCCAGCAGGAAGATGTCCGGCAGGCGCACGATCCAGCAGCGGTCGCCATCCCGCACGAAGACCCGCTCGAGGCGGCCCTGCCGCGGCGCTATCCGGACCTTGGCCAGCGCGGCCGCCAGGCGTGCCGGAGCGATGGGCTTCAGCAGGTAGTCCAGCGCGTTCACCTCGAAGGCCTTGAGCGCGTAGGCATCGAAAGCGGTGGTGAAGATGACCTGCGGAACATCCTCCAGGCGTTCGAGCAGGTCGAAGCCGCTCATCCCGGGCATCTGTATGTCCAGGAAAAGGACGTCCGGCGCGAGTTTGGGCGCCAGTTCGAGAGCCTCCTCCGCGTTGCGCGCCTCGCCCACGACCTCCACTTCGGGATGCGCCGCCAGCAGGCGCCGCAGCTCGAGCCGTGCCAGCCGCTCGTCGTCCACAATCAGCGCTGTCATGACGTTCTCGGCACCAAGGCAGTGGCAGTCACGCGGTCGCCACGGTTCTCCAGCCGAAGACTGGCCCGGCTTCCGTAAAGGATGCGCAGGCGTTCGCGAGTGTTGGCCAGCCCCACTCCCGCGCCGTCGGGACGGGCCTCGGTAACCCGGCCGGGATTGCCAACCTCCAGCCGCAGCGTGTCACCGTCCAGGCGTGCGCTAATCACCAGATCTCCTCCTGCCGCGAGCGGCGCGATGCCGTGCTTCACCGCATTCTCCACCAGGCTCTGCAGGAGCATGGGCGGAATCGGGACCTCGGCGGCGGCGGGCTCAATGGTCATGTTAATCCGCAACCGCTCTTCGAGGCGCACCGACTCCAGGGCCAGGTAGTCCAGGACTACCTCCACCTCGGAAGCCAGCGGAACTGTGTGCCGCATGTCGCGATGCAGGTTGTAGCGCAAAATGTTGGCGAACCGCGTGATCATGTCCTGGGCCAGCCCCGGGTTCTCGACCACCAGTCCGCGAATGGAATTGAGGCAGTTGAACAGGAAGTGCGGATTGATCTGGGCTTCGAGCGCTCGCAGTTCCGCCTCGCTCACGGCGAGTTGTAGGTGGACCTCCTTTTCCTTCGACCGCCGCTGCGCCGTCAGCGCCACATACAGAATGGTCCAGACCGAGGTGGCGCCCACGACTCCGAGCCACAGGGCCAGCATCGCGGCCGGGTCGCGCACGAAAGTGTCCGGGCTTGGCTCCAGAGCCAGGCTTATGGCCATCACCAGAAAGGCCTGGATGGAGCCTACCGTGACCGCCCCCAGCGCCAGGCGGCCGAGCACACTTCCCGCGTTGGCGTTCAGCCAGCCGCGCCGCAGGATTTCGCGCCGGAACAGTTCCGTGAGCGCGATGCTGTAAAGCGCGAACAGCAGATAGCCAACGGCCACCGTCGGGCGCCATCCGATTTGCCGGGAGGCGGCCATCAGACCGACGGTTGAGTAGAGGCCCCAGCCCAGCGCCTGGCAAGTCCAGTAGGTTTTCCGAGTCGTCATCGCGCCGCCGGCGGTGCGGGTTCCGCTAGGAATTTGTCCATCACCCCGAACATCCATTTCGGATCATCCCACATGATGAAATGGCGCGCCGTGTCCGTCACTTCAATCCGCACCCCCGCCAGCTTGGCATACTGCGCGCGCAGGTTGGCTTCCGTGCGCGCCCGGTCGGTGTACTGCTTGTAGGCGATCCACGAGCCCAAAACCAGCGTTGGACACTTGATGCCGGCGATGTCGTCGCGCAAGTCCACGTCGAACATTTCGGACATGGCGTCGGCGACCGCGGTGCGATCCGAGGCCAGACCCCAGGCCACGATGCGATCATGGTCGGCCTCGCTGGCCACCATCGCGCGCGTTGACACGCCCGATTTGACGAAGCGTTCGTAGTCCGCCTGCGTCTGGCCGTCCATCCGCTTCCGCATCTGCGCCGCCATCTGTTTTCCGCTGGCCAGCGTCGCCGCAGGGTCCATAACGGCCGGCAGGAAAGGATACGCGTCCACGATTACCAGCCTGCCGACCAGGGCCGGGTACTTGCTGGCCAGCTCCAGCGCCAGAAAGCCGCCCAGACTGTGACCCACGATAACCGGACGGTCCAAATGCTTCTGCCGAATGTACTCGGCAATCCCATCGCGGACGTGGTCGAGCATCGGCGTCGCCGTGCGCGGCACACCTGCAAACCCCGCCACGGTGAGGACGTGGCACTCGAAACGGCCCTGGTAGTGTTCGACCGTCGTCTCCCACACTTCGCCCGAGGAGGAGAGGCCGGGAATCAGGATCATGGGTTGGCCATGGCCCGTGACCTTGACCTGGAACGGAGCCTGGGCCATTAGCCCCGTGGCAACGGCGAATGTCAGCAGCAGAGTTGTTTTCATGCCTCCCATCCTGCAGCCGGCGCACGCGCGGGGGCGGGGAACTGTGATGAGCGGTCGAACCGGGGTATGGACGGGCGAACCATTTCCTCTGCGTTCTGTTTTATCCAGGATTTATCCACAGCCAACCTTGGCTAACCGGCAGCAACGGCTCAGGTTATACCTGTTGAAATGCGCGCCGGAAGGCTGGCGCGGGCGGGGGATTCCTGGTAGAAAGGATGAGCCTCTTGCGAGCCCGGTCCGGAGCAAATATCTCGGGGGAGGTAGGTTGTCCGGACCGAGCTCCCAGGGTTCGATAGGCTCCACAGGCCGCCCGCTTGGCCAGTTCCCATCGCACAGACTACGTGGCGCACGCTCTCAGCGTGCCGCGTCCCGACTCGTCGGGACGCCGGCCTACCGTCCGGCCTCTACCGGCGCGTTCACGGTCGTCAGCCAGCCATAACGGTCCGGCTTCGAGCCGTCGATGATCGAGAAGAACTCCTTCTGCAGCCGTTCCGTCACCGGCCCGCGTCGGCCTGCGCCGACCTGTATGTGGTCCACCGACCGTATGGGGGTGATCTCCGCCGCCGTCCCGCTGAAGAAGACCTCGTCCGCGATGTAAAGCATCTCCCGTGGAATCAGCGTCTCGACAACCGGAATCCCCTGGTCCTGGGCCAGACGGATCACGCTGTCTCGAGTCACCCCCAGCAGCACCGACGCCGACAGGGGCGGCGTCAGAATCTTGCCGTCCCGCACCACGAAGATGTTCTCGCCCGAGCCTTCGCTGACGTAGCCAGACGTGTCAAGCGCGACACCTTCGTCATACCCATCGGCTATGGCCTCCATCTTAATGAGCTGTGAATTCATGTAGTTGGCGCCAGCTTTCGAAAGCGATGGCAGAGTATTTGGCGCCAGGCGGTTCCAACTGGAGACGCAAACGTCCACGCCCTGCGACAGCGCCTCCTCGCCCAGGTAGCGGCCCCACTCCCAGCATGCCAGGTAGACCTCCACCGGGTTGTCGCCCGCGAACACGCCCATGTTGCCGTACCCCCGCATGACGATAGGCCGCAGGTAGCAGGCGCTCATCTTGTTCACGCGGACCAGTTCGGCCAACGCGGCCGAGAGCTGATCGATAGTGAAGGGCACCTCAATCCGGTAGATCTTCGAGGAATCGATCATCCGGCGGACATGGTCGCGAAGGCGGAAGATGGCTGGACCCGACGGCGTGGCGTAACACCGTATGCCTTCAAAAATCGAGCTGCCGTAGCTGACCACATGCGACAGAACGTGGATCTGGGCGTCATTCCAGAGGATGAACTGGCCGTTGTGCCAGATCTTTTCGGTGGGAACTAACATGGAGTTCATTATATACGACGCCGTTGCGTTCGACGGCGTCGAGGATCGAATTCTTGGGATACGGTGCCGATGCTAAAGCTTGCAACACACTGGTTTACATAGCTATAGGCTGCTGCAGATAATGTAACAGATGCGATGAGCGCGACTCTTGTTGTCGGCCTCCGTGTTGCCGGCGCGGAGCAGCGGCCTGGAACGGCAGTTGGCCGCCGCGGATCGGCAGCTCCAGCATGCGCCGGACCCAGCCGGGGCGACTTCATGGGCTGCATTCAGATACTTGGTTCAAGCGATTGTAGCCGCAGGAGGTATCAAGGATGAGGCTGCGGCCGAATACCATGGCGCCTCGTTTGCCTCTTACTAGCTTCCGATAATGGATATTATGTAAATTACGATGCCTGGAAGCCCACCAGATCCCAAACCGCACGCCACAGGCGTAGACTCGGGATATTGGAGGGCGAACATGTCACTCAGACCGGTTAAGCGCGTTGTCAAAGCCAAGCCGACTCTCGAAGGCGCCGGGGTGCACTTGCGCCGCGCGTTCGGCTTCGGCAATACTTCCGACTTCGATCCGTTCCTGCTCCTCGACGACTTCCGCAACGACGTTCCGGAAGACTACCTAGCCGGCTTCCCCTGGCACCCCCACCGCGGAATCGAGACCGTCACCTACGTCCTGGCTGGAACCGTCGAGCACGGCGACAGCCTCGGTAACCAAGGCGCCATTGCCGCCGGCGACGTCCAGTGGATGACGGCCGGCAGCGGAATCATCCACCAGGAGATGCCGAAGGGCGACCAGGTCGGCCGCATGCATGGTTTTCAGTTGTGGGCCAACCTCCCCGCGTCGCTCAAGATGTCGGCGCCCCGCTACCAGGAGGTCAAGGCCCCCGACATCCCGGTCATTACCGACGACGACGGAACCGAGGTCCGGATCATCTGCGGCAACTTCTGGGGAAAGACCGGCCCGGTGGATGGTGTCGCCGCCGAGCCTATTTACCTCGACGTCTCCGTGCCGCAGGGCAAGCGGAAGACCCTGCCCATCGAGACCACGCGCCATGCCTTCGCCTACGTCTTTGCCGGGAGCGGAAACTTCTGCAACGCGTCGGGTCCGCTCGCGGTGCCGACCGAAGCCGTCGGCTGGCTGGACACCGCTCCTCCGGCCGAGGCGGAAAACCGCTCGCTGATCCTGTTTGACCGCGGCGACGAAGTGACTCTGCACGCGGGCGAAGACGGCATCCGCTTCCTCCTGGTCTCCGGCAAACCGATCCAGGAGCCCGTGGCGTGGTACGGCCCGATAGTGATGAACACCCAGGCGGAACTGCGGCAGGCGTTCGAGGAGTTGGAGAGTGGAACGTTTCTGAGGAAGGCAGCGGGAGGACGCTGACGCCCCCCGCCCTGTGCGAAGATCAGGCTTTAGACGTGGCGCACGCTTCGGCGTGCAGTGGCGAACTTCAGTTCGCCGTCTCGCTCGTGGGCTGAAGCCCAGGACGGCACGCTAAAGCGTGCGCCACGGAACAGTCGCCACCATGCCGAATGTCCGCTCGCAATCGCTGCCCGAAGTACACGCCAGCGTCGATACCGGCCAGGCGTCCATCTGGCGGCGGATGTTCGCCTTCGCCGGACCAGCCTACCTGGTTTCGGTCGGCTACATGGACCCGGGCAACTGGGCCACCGACCTTGAAGGCGGCGCGCGCTTCGGCTACCAACTGCTGTGGGTCCTCGTCATGTCCAACCTCATGGCGATCCTGCTGCAGACGCTGGCGTCCCGGCTCGGCATCGCCAGCCAGCGCGACCTGGCGCAGGCCTGCCGCGAATCGTACCCGCGGCCGGTGAACCTGGCGCTGTGGGCTGCTGTGCGAGATCGCCATCGCGGCCTGCGACCTGGCCGAAGTGCTGGGCGCGGCCATCGGGCTGAACCTGCTGTTCCACATTCCGCTGCTGGCCGGCGTGCTCCTCACCGCGCTCGACATCCTGCTGCTGCTGTGGCTCTCCCGCTTCGGCATCCGCATGATCGAAGGCTTCGTCCTCAGCCTGATCGCCGTCATGGCGGTGTGCTTTGGGATCGAGATTCTGATGGCCAGGCCGGACTTCTCGCAGATGGCCAGCGGCCTGATCCCGCACGCTGAGCAACCAGAACCTCTACATCGCGATCGGGATTCTGGGCGCCACGGTGATGCCGCACAACCTGTATCTGCACTCGGCGCTGGTGCAGACGCGGCGCATCGGCGCGGGAGACGCCCAGAAGCGCACGGCCTGCCGCTTCAACCTGATCGACTCGGTGGTTGCGCTCAACGGCGCCATGCTGGTGAACATCGCCATCCTGGTCGTGGCAGGCGCGGTCTTCTTCGAGCGGCACATCGTCGTGACCGAGATCCAGCAGGCCTACCAGTTGCTGACGCCGCTGCTGGGGACCAGCGTGGCGAGCGTGGTCTTCGCCATTGCCCTGCTCTGCTCCGGCCAGTCCTCCACCATGACCGGCACCATGGCCGGCCAGATCGTGATGGAAGGATTCCTGACCATCCGCATGCGCCCCTGGCTGCGCCGCCTGACGACTCGCGCCGCTGGCGATCATCCCCGCGGCGCTCACCATCTGGATCGCGGGCGAGCAGTCGACCCTGAAGTTGCTGATTCTGAGCCAGGTCATCCTGAGCATGCAGCTTCCCTTCGCCGTGATCCCGCTGATCCACTTCACCAGCGACCGGAAGCGCATGGGAGCGTTCGCCAACCGGCGCTGGCTGCAAGCGCTATCGTGGGTCGTGGCGGCGGTGATCCTGGGGCTCAACATACGGCTGGTCTATATCACCCTTTCCGACTGGCTCGCGAGCGCCGGCGCGTACCGCGACCTGGTGATGATGACGGTGGAGCCCGTGCTCATCCTGCTTTTGGTGCTGCTGGCGTGGGTGACGTTGCAGCCGTGGCTGCCCGCGTGGCTGCAGCGCAAGGGACGTGCGGCGGTTCCCGTCCCCGAGCCGGCCGCGGCCGAGGTTCGCTCGTTCGGCTACCGGACGATTCTGGTTCCGCTCGACCACACCGAGCGCGACCGGGTCGCGATTGCGCACGCGGCTGCGATGGCCCGCGCCTACGGATCGAAGCTGCACCTGCTGCACGTCGAGGAAGGCGTGACCAGCCAGATCTACGGACCGCTTTCCTCCACCGCGGAAGTCGAGGTCGGCGCCAAGTATCTGGATGACATTCTCGCCGGGCTCCGCTCGCAGGGGATCGAAGTGGATGTGTCCGTGGCCCACTCCCGCGACCCCAAGCAGGAGATCATCCGCTTCGCCCGCTGGCTCAAGCCCGATCTTCTCATCATGGGCGCCCACGGCCACAGGGGTATTCAGGACATCGTCTTCGGCCAGACCATCAACGCCGTCCGCCACGAGCTGGACGTGCCGCTGCTGATTGTACGGCATGAGGGAGAGACGAAGTAGGTTTCCGCCGATTGGCGGCAGACCTCAATACCCGCCTGGCGCCATTCGCCCTGGGGCCTCTGATTTGGCGCAAACGGCGTAACCGGTAGCGCCTACTTGCCCCCGATCTCTTCGAGAATCCGCCGCACCTCGGCGGCCGGGTCCTGCGCGCGCGTCACCTGCCGGCCGATCACCAGATAGTTGGCGCCATCGCGAAGCGCTTCGGCGGGAGTGGCCACGCGCTTCTGGTCGCCCTTCCCCGCCCCGGCCGAGCGCACCCCGGGCGTGACCAGGATCGCGCCGGGGCCGGCGGTCTCGCGGACCAGAGCGGCTTCGAGCGGCGAGCAGACGATCCCGTCGATCCCCGCTTCCATCGCCTTCGCACCCGCAGGGCCACCAGTTCGGAAACAGCGCAGGGATAGCCGAGGTCGGCCAGATCCTCCCGATCGAAGCTGGTGAGCACGGTCACGGCCAGCAGTTTGAGGTTCGAAGAGCCGCGCCCCTCGACCGCCGCGCGCATCACGGCTCCGCTGCCGTGCACGGTGGTGAATCGCACGCCGCTGGCGGCGATGCGCGCCACCGTCCGCTTCACGGTCTCGCCGATGTCGTAGAGCTTCAGGTCGAGGAAGACGTCCTTGCCTCCGGCGATCAGCTCGCGGACGAAGTCCATGCCGGCCGCGGCGTAGAGCTCCAGGCCGACTTTGTAGAAGGCGACCTCGCTACCGAGCCGGTCAACTAGCTCGCGGGCCTTCTGGGGAGAATCCAAATCGAGTGCGACGATGAGTGGGTTCATAGGATGCGAATGGGTTTCTCGCCGCGTTCGAGGACGCGGCCGATGATGTAGGCTCCGTGCAGGCTCGCCTCGAGCGCCCGCGCTCCCGCTTCCGGAAGCGCGATCAGCAGGCCGCCCGAGGTCTGCGGATCGTAAAGCAGGTTCTCGACCAGTTTTGCACCTCCGGTGGCAGCTCGCGCGCGAACTCTACGGCGCAGGAGGCGAACTCGCGGTTGTTCTTGAGGCCTCCCGGCACCGCGCCCCGGCGCGCGTATTCGATCGCCCCTGGCAGGAACTCCACGCGCTTGAATTCGATTTCGAGCGTGACGCCGCTGGCCAGCGCCATCTCCCGCGCGTGGCCGATGACTCCGAAACCCGTCACGTCCGTGCAAGCGTGCGCCCCGGCGGCGAGCATCGCTTCGGCGGCCTTCCGGTTGAGTTGGAGCATGGAGTCGATGGACTGCTCCAGGTCGCCCTGCTCGGCCAAGCCGCGCTTAAGCGCGGTCGCGATGACTCCCGTGCCGATGCGCTTGGTCAGCACCAGCGCGTCTCCCGGAAGCGCGCCGGAGTTGCGGATCACGCGCCGTGGGTCGATCGTGCCCGTCACCGCGTAGCCGAACTTCATCTCGTCGTCGGCCACGCTGTGGCCTCCGATCACGGCACACCCGGCTTCGTTCATCTTCTCCGCGCCGCCGGTCAGGATCGCGACCAGGTCGTCGATGTCGCCTTTGGCGGGATAAGCTACGATCGAGAGCGCCGAAACAGGCGTGCCGCCCATGGCGTAGACGTCGCTGAGCGAGTTGGCGGCGGCGATGGCACCGAAGGTGGCCGGATCGTCGACGATGGGCGTGAAGAAGTCCACCGTCTGAACCAGGGCACACTCCGGCGTCAGCTTGTAAACGCCGGCGTCGTCCGACGTTTCAAACCCAACCAGCACGTTTTGATTCGGCGCGCGCGGGATGCGGCCCAGTACTTGGTCCAAAACCTTTGGACTCAGCTTGGACGCTCAACCCGCGGCTTTGACGTGCGCCGTCAGCTTCTTATCGGACACTCTTCTCAGTGTACAGTGCCAGCGCCGAACCGCGACCGTCAGGGAGCGGACACCCGTGCCTACAGCACGTCGGCAAACCCGCGCTTGAGATGCCTGAAGAACAACCCGCCCGCGACGAACACGGCGATGCTCCACGCCGCCAGCATGCCCAGCTCGACCGGGTTCGGCCAGCGCGATGTCAGCAGCCTCTCGCGGTAGGCATGCACCATCAAGGCCAGCGGGTTCAGATGCAGCAGAATGCGCGCCCAGTGCGGGTAGCGGCTCTCGGCGATGAAGATCGGCGTGGTCCAGAACCAGAACGTCAACACCACCGAGAGCACCTGCGCTGTGTCTCGCAAGTAGACGTTCAGGCTAGAGACGATCCACGCCATGCCCACCACGAACAGCCCCAGAAGCAGCATGTACACCGGCAGAAAGAACACCATGGGGCTGAAGTGCCGTTCCCAGGCGCCAATCGCGGCCAGAGCCAGCCCCAGGGCTATCAAGTGGCTCATGAGGGAAGAGAGGAATATCGAGACCGGCACCACCTCGGCGGGAAAAACCGTTTTGGTGATCAGATTCTGGTGTTCGATGAGCGAGGTCGCGGAGCGCTGAACCGTTTCCTGGAACAGCAGCCAGGGAAGAAAGCCCGCGAACAGGAACAAGGTGTAGTTTTGCGTCATTTCGTCGGGGCCGAGCGTTACTTTGAGGCAGTATTTGAACACGAACGTCCAGCTCACCAGCAACACCAGCGGGTGGATGACTCCCCACAGCCAACCGGCCGTCGAGCCCACGTAGCGCTGCGTGAAGTCGCGGCGTACGAGCTGGAACAGAAGGTTGCGCCGCTCCACCAGATTGCGCAGGAAGTGAGAGCCAGGAACGCGGGGCATAGACTCGAATTGTAACCGAGATCCGCACCGCCCATCGCTCACTCCTCGCCGCGTCGCACGCCCCCCAGCACCGAACCGCGAGCGTAAGCGAGCGGACCGCGCAATGCGCTATACTGGATTCGACTGGAAGTTGATCCGCAACCCCCTCTCCCCTAATCGGTAGTCGGCTCGCTGGTTCTCCTCCTCACAACCTAAATGAAAAGTTTCTCTGAACTGTCAATCTCCGCTCCCCTAAAGAGCAACCTTAAAAGACATGGCTTCACCGAACCGACGCCCGTCCAGGCGCTGGCCATCGAACCGGCGCTCGCCGGACGCGACATGGTCGCCACGGCGCAGACCGGCACCGGCAAAACGCTCGCGTTCGTCCTGCCCATCATCGACCTGGTCGCGAAGCTGCCATCGAATTCCGGCGTTCGCGCCGTCATCCTGAGCCCGACGCGTGAGCTCGCCATCCAGATTGCCGAGACCTTCGCCCTGATGGCGGCGGGCACCTCCGTTCGTGCCGCCGTCGCAGTGGGCGGGCTCAGCGAGCGCCCGCAGTTGCAGTCCATTCGCAACGGCGCGCAGGTGCTGATCGCGACGCCAGGCCGGCTGTGCGACTTCCTCGGCCGCAGGCTCGTCAACCTCGCGAGCGTTCGCATCCTGGTTTTGGATGAGGCCGACCGGATGCTGGACATGGGCTTTCTTCCCTCCATCAACAGGATTCTTGAAGGCATGCCCTCCGATCGCCAGACGATGTGCTTCTCGGCGACCCTGGACAGCTCGGTCAAATACCTGATCGAGTCGAACGTTCGAGATGCGGTGCGCATTGCCGTTGGTTCCGTCACGAAACCGATCGAGCAGGTCGAGCTGCACCTCTACGAAGTCGAGCAGGATGGAAAGCTACCTCTGCTTGAAAGAATGTTGGGCCAGGAAGAGGGCTCCTTCCTCGTCTTCGCCCGCACCAAGCACGGGGCCGAGCGTTTGTCGAAGATCCTCGCGCGCGAAGGCGTGAAGTCCGCCGCCATCCATGGCGACCGCAGCCAGAACCAGCGCAACCAGGCGTTGCGCGGCTTTCAGGAAGGCTACTATCGCGTCCTGGTGGCCACCGATGTCGCTGCCCGCGGCATTCACGTCGAAGGCATTTCGCACGTTGTGAACTACGATCTTCCGCAGGCGCCAGGCGACTTCATCCACCGCGTGGGCCGCACCGGACGGGCCGGCGCGCGCGGAACGGCTTCCACCTTCGCGACCCGAGCCCAGCGCGCTGACGTTGCGCTCATCGAGCGCACTCTGGACACGCGATTGTTGCGGCGGCAAGTCTCCCCCGACGTTCCTCTCGAGGACATCGCTTCGGCCCCGCCGCGGCGGCACGTGCGCTCGTTCTCGCCCCGAGGCAGAGCCCACCGGCGCTCGGTGTAGGCTGCTACGGTTCGGTATAGGTCAGGACTTTGCGGACTTCGGGGATCTCCGTCCCTAGCATGACGAAGTTCCCCGAGATGCTCTCGTCGCCGTTAAGCCGGCGTCCCGCCTGCCACTTGCCGTTTTCGAAGCGCCCCTCGTCGATAGTGCCTATGTGGGCATGCCCTGAGGTCAAGAGCAGGCCCGATCCCACGATTACGAACTGATGCGGCGCCGTCTCGATCGCCACGGCGAATCCGCGCGTGTCCTTCGCCGGCTTGATCGAGAAATCCTCATCCGTAACGGGGGCGGGCGGCAGGTCTTTCTGCGGAGCGAACAGCGCCCGCAGGCCACCGAACCGCACCCCGAGTCCGGTCGCCTCTTCGAAAGCCGTTACGGATGCCGCGTTTCCTTCCATGACGGCTGTCACCTTGCCCTCGGCCTGATGCTTCAGCAGGAGCGGTGCAAGACCAGCCAGAGTTTCGTAGGCCGCGCCCAGCGCCTTGAAGTCGTGCAGGTCCTCAATCCCAAACGGCGAGTAGCCCAGGGCCGCGTGGTGACCGACCGCCCAGAACAAATTGGGCACGTCGGCTCGCGCTTCGGGGATGAACAGCGGATTACCGGATCGGACATAGCCCGCGCAAACACCCTGGAAATCGGCGACGTAGATGTCGGGCGCGAACAGGTCGAGCTTCGGAGCGGCCGCGCGCCAGATGTCGAGCATGCCGGTCACGGGGCCGCCGCTCGGGTATTGCCCGGGAAGGTCCTGCTTCGGTTGCGGACCCAGCCAGGCGTTCGCGTACATCGGAATCGCCAGCTCCGCCTTCCCTGCCTCGGCCACCTTGCCGACCGCGCGCCCGACGAACCACGACATGAAGATCTCGTCGGCGAAGGCATCCGTGCCGAACACCTCGGCCCACGTTCCGGAAGTCTTGAAATTCTGCGCGGCCCACACTCTCGTCACCTCGGGAAGCAGCGCCGCCTTGTGCTCGATCAGGTAGCTCATCAATTCCGGTGGCACCGGTTTGGACCAGGCGGCCTCGGCGGGCGCTGAGCGGTCACGGCTGTCGCCAAGCAGGCCGGTCTCGTTTTCCACCTGCATCATGATGACGGTGTGACGCGGGTCCACCTCTCGTATGTGGCGCATCAGGGCGCGAAAGGCCTTGGCATCGGCGGCAATGGTATTCTCACCGAGCGGGCTGAGCGCATCGATCGGCAGCCCCATGAAGCCGGGTTTGCCGGACTTCGTCCTCGCCACCGGGAAGCGGCCCGGATCCCGTTTCACCCAGATCGGCACGTAACTGGAGCTCGCGTTCTTCCAGGTTCCGAACCAGATCAGCACCATGCGCATCCCGTGCCTGCGGGCTTCGGCGATCTCAGCGTCCACGGCGGAGAAGTCGAACTTACCCTCGACCGGCTCGACCAACTCCCAGGAGGCAGTGCCGATGACGGTGTTGAGATGCAGACCGGCCAGCTTCTCCCAGATCGGCCGCATGTACGCGGGGCTCGATGCGCTGGAGTTGTGCAACTCGCCTGCGAGCACTAGATAGGGCTTCCCGTCGACGATCATCTGGACCGTCTGGCCCGCCTTTCGAAGCGCGGGCAGAGGCGGCAATGGCGCGGCCTGTTTCGGCGGGGCCTGGGCGAGCATAAGCGCGGCGCCGCATACGCCGATCGGGAATAGTGCGCTGAACCTGGTCATCGGGGTTCTCCTCGGTTTCTAAGCTATCACCACCAGCACCGAACCGCGACCGTGAGGGAGCGGACGCTTGCCTGACGCGCGCGGTTCGGTGCTGGCGGCCATTGCGTACGCCTATCACCACCGGCACCGAACCGCGACCGTGAGGGAGCGGACGCTTGCTGACGCGCGCGGTTCGGTGGTGGCGGCCATTGCGTACGCCTATCACCACTGGCACCGAACCGCGACCGTGAGGGAGCGGACGCTTGCTGACGCGCGCGGTTCGGTGGTGGCGGCCATTGCGTACGCCTATCACCACCGGCACCGAACCGCGACCGTGAGGGAGCGGACGCTTGCTGACGCGCGCGGTTCGGTGCTGACGGCCATTGCGCACGCCTATCACCACCGGCACCGAACCGCGACCGTGAGGGAGCGGACGCTTGCTGACGCGCGCGGCCGGTGCTGGCGGCCATTGCGTACGCCTATCACCACCGGCACCGAACCGCGACCGTGAGGGAGCGGACGCTCGCTGACGCGCGCGGTTCGGTGCTGGCGGCCATTGCGCACGCGCCGAAATGCGCGTATAAATCGAAGTGGCAAGGCGAGCGTGACGGCACAGCGATCCAAGAACGGCGGGCGCCCCGATGCCATCCGCGTACTAAGCGAAGCGCCCAAGGAACTCACGCGGGGCAGCCTCGTCCGCCTGGGAGAAGGAATCGGCAAGGTCGCCTACGCCTCGGAGCATTGGGTGGTGAGCCGCGAGCGGCATCCCTCCGAAATCATCGGTCTGATCCTGACGTGGAAGGTTCTGCGCAAGCTGGACCGCCTGGTGGCCGGCGAGATGGGGCGGCGGATGCTGGCCAAGCCGGGAAAGCGGATTCGCGCGCTCGGCTTCATTTTCCGGGCCCTGGTGCTGGCGGTCCCGAGAGGCGTCTGGTTCACCAGGCATGCCCGCCAGATGTGGCGTCAGTACAGCTGGCACGAGAAGCGGGGCCGCACGTTGGCCGACGCGCACTTGGCCGGCACCGCACTGATCCCCGAGCGTATCGAGTTCCCGCCTACTGAAGTGAAGGTGAGCCGCTGGCCCGGATGGCTGATGGTCTCGGAGGCGACGGAGCGCGCCGAGACGACTCTCCACGAACGCATCAACGAGCTGGCCCGGGCCCGGCGCTTCGATGACATCGAGGTGTGGCTGGTGCGCTATCTCCACCTGCGGCGAGCCGCATGGCAGCGCGGCGTGTTCTCGCTGGACCCCCACCTGAAGAACTTCGGCGTCACCCAGGATCGCGTGGTCCTGCTCGACGCAGGCGGGCTGACCAACGTGTGGCCGGAGATCGCGGAGAACCTGCGCCGCGACGACGAGCTCACCCCGCCGCACGTCCGCCTAGGCCTGGAAGAAACTCTCAGGGACCGGCCCGACATAGCCGACCGCTTCGACGCGGAGTGGAAGGCGACCGTGACTCCCGACGTCGTCGCGAAAGGCTGGGAAGCTTGAGCCGTGGCGCAGACTCTTAGTCTGCGGCGTCGAGACTCGTCTCGACGCGAGAGTCGGCCTCGACACGAGTGTCGAGGCGGCAGGCAAGAGTGCCTGCGCCACGAGCGCCCCTAGCCAAACCCCACCAGCGTTGACGACCCTGCCGCCAGCCTTACGCGGGCCCGCCCCTCCCAGAGCTTCTCGAACGCAATCGCTCGTTCCCCCTGCCGCAGCTTGCGGATCGCCTGGCCCGCCGGAGGCCGCAGAATGAATTCGCCGCCCGGCCCTGCGTCGAGCCGCGCGGAGACGGCCCGCCCCTGCTTCCACTCCGCCGCGACGGTGAGCCCGCCGCGCGCCCGCAGCCCACGATAGGACCCCGTGCTCCACGCCGGAGGCAGCGCCGGCAGAAGGGAAATCTCGCCGTCGTGGCTCTGCAGCAGCATTTCGGCGATACCGGCCGTGGCGCCGAAGTTGCCGTCGATCTGGAAGAGCTGTCCGCCCGCGTACATATCGAGCAGGTTGACGTTCGTGCTTTGCGTGAGCAGCCTGGAAACGGCTTCCCCCGCCTCGATGCCGTCGCGCAGCCGCGCGCGGAAGCACACGATCCAGGCCGCGCTCCACCCGGTGTGCCCTCCCCCGGACTTCAGCCGCAGATCGAGCGACCGCCGCGCCGCCTCCATCCACTCAGGCGTCCGAGTCCAGGTGAACAGCGGCGACGGATAGAGCGTGTAGAGGTGCGACATGTGCCGATGGCCCGGCTCCGGCTCGCGGAATTCCTCGGACCATTCGAGAAGCTGGCCCTGGCTGCCCTTGCGGAACGGCGCGAGCCGCTTCAGTGCCGCTTCGAGGTGCGAGGCGAAATCACGATCGCGATCCAACACGCGCGTAGCCTCGATCGAATTCCCGAACAGCTCCCGAATCAGCGCGCGGTCCATGGTGCAGCCCGCATCGACGGTGGCGACCTTATCCGTGCCCGGCGCGTAGAAGCCGTTCTCGGGTGAGATCGAAGGGCAGGTGGTGAGCCCCCTATGCCCGCCATCCACCAGCCAGGCCAGAAGGAATTGCGCGGCGCTCTTCATGAGCGGCCAGGCACGGCGCGAGAGAAACTCCCGGTCGCCGGTGAAAAGGTAGTGCTCCCAGAGATGCTCGCAGAGCCAGGGCGCCGCCATCGGCCAGTTGGCCCAGCGCGGATCGCCGGTCTTCATGCCGACCGCGTTGCTGAGGCGCCAGAGGTCGGAGTTGTGATGCGTCACCCAACCGTCCAGCCCGTAAGCGACGCGCGCGGTGTGCGCGCCGGTGTGGCTGAGTTCCTCGATGAAATCGAACAGCGGCTCGTGGCAATCGGAGAGGTTCGAAACCTCCGCCGGCCAGTAGTTCATCTGGACGTTGATGTTGGTGGTGTAGTTCGAGCTCCACGGCGCCATCTGCGAATCGTTCCAGATGCCCTGCAGATTCGCCGGCTGCGAGCCGCGCCGCGAACTCGCGATGAGCAGGTATCGCCCGAACTGGTAGTAGAGCGCCGCCAGCGACGGATCGGCTTGCTCCTTGTTCCGCGCCAGCCGTTCGGCAGTGGGAAGCGCGGACGCCTCGCTCGCGGGGAGTTCGACCGCGACGCGCCGGAACAGCGAGCGGTGCTCCGCCACATGCGCCTCGCGCAGCGCCGCGTAGGATTTCTTCCGGGCAGCCTCGATCGTCCCTAGGCAGCGCGCGTGGATCTGGTCCGCGCCCAGATCGGGCAGCTTGTCGAACCCGCGGAAGCCCGTCGCGGCGGCCAGCAGCAGCGTCACGGTGGTGGCGCCCTCGACGCGCAGGGCGTCACCGGCAGCCGTGATCGATCCGCCCGCGGCGATGGCCAGCAGCAGCGCCTCGGCGCGCATGCCCTTGCCCTCGGCATCGTCGTAGCGTAGCGGGTTGGGCACGTTGCGGTAGCTCGGCTCGGCGTGCGCCGGCGCCTTGGTGGTCAGACGCAGCCAGGCTCCATCGGCCGTCGCGTGGAGTGGCATCGGGCTCTGGAAACGCAGTGTGCAGTTCAGCCCGCCCGCCGCACTCGATTCCAGGCGGATAACCAACACCTGGTCCGGCGCCGAGACGAACGCCTCGCGCGTGAACGACGCCGGCCCGACGCGATAGGTGGTCCGGCAGATGGCCGAGTCGAGATCGAGTTCGAGGCGGTAGTCCGCGGCGCCGGCGTGGCCGTCGAATTCGACCCCCAGCTCGCCTAACGGCTGGTAGCTCTCCGTGAACGGGCCTTGGAGCTTCTTGGCCGCCTCATCGCCCGCGACGTAGTCCTTCTGTTGGAGAATCAGCCGGCGTACCTCGGCGAGCGCCCCCGGCTCGGGCGGCGTGTCGCGCTCGGTGGGGTAGCCCGACCACAGCGTGTCTTCGTTCAGGTAGATGCGCTCGCGCTCGACGCCGCCGCTAACCATGGCGCCCAGCCGCCCATTGCCGAGCGGCATCGCATCGGCCCAGCGCGCAGCCGGCTGCCGGTTCCAAACCTTCAGCTCGGGCGAGGGCGGCGCTGCGGAGGCCGCCGGAATCGTCTTGATCGCCGCCAGCGCCGGAACCGTAGCAAGGAAATCGCGTCGTCTCATAAGTCGTGAATCGATCTTCTCACACGCTTGCGCTCGTGGGGCACGGCTGCCGAGGAGTCACCGTGAGTCCGCAGCGCCTCGACACGAGTGTCGAGGCGGCAGGCAAAAGTGCCTGCGCCACAAAAGCTACGCCTGTGGGACCGCCCCGCTCACCTCAGCTCGATCCGCTGAGCGCGGCCGTCGTCGGCTATCTGCGCGCTCTTCCCCTGGGCCGAAAACACCAAGCGCCGAGGACCCGGCTGGAAGCTCCCGGACGCCGCGCTTAGTTCAACCGCGCCTTCTCGATACGCCACTTGCGTGCGCCGCACCACGCCCTGCCTATACGCGAGAGTGTTGCCGTCGTCTTCGTAGAGCGAGCCGCCGGCGCGCCCCTCCGCATCCGGGTAGATCTCGAAACGCATCGGGTCGGCGGGCCGTTCGCCGACGTAGTTCATCTCCGGACCGCTGGGCAGGATGACGCCGCCGCGGACAAACAGCGGTACCTTTTCGAGCGGCGCCTCCACTCGGATCATGGTGCCGCCGGCAAAGCGCTGCCCTGTCCAGTAGTCGTACCATGTGCCCGGCGGGAAGATAGACCAGTCTCGCCGTCTCGCCGGGCCGCAGGATGGGAGCCTCGAGCAACGCGTCGCCCACCATGAACTCATCGTCGATGTTGATCGTGTTCGGATCGTCCTGGTAATTGAGCAGCAAGGGACGGAAGATGGGCATGCCGGTTCGGTGGGCCTCATCGAGAACGGTGTAAAGGAACGGCATCAGCTTGTAGCGGAGCTTGAGGTATTTCCGAATGATGCCCTCGTAGTAAGTGCCGAAGCGCCACGGTTCGTGATCGTACGCCGCAATGTCCGCGTGATTGCGGCAGAAGGGCGTGAGGAAGGCGACCTGGTACCAGCGTGCCAGCAACTCAGCGTTGGCGCGGCCCATGAAACCGCCTGCGTCCGCGCCCACAAAAGGCTGGCCCGAAAGACCCAGGCTCTGGAACATCGGAATGCTGAGCGCGAGCGCTTCCCAGGTCGATGTGTTGTCGCCGGTCCACATGGTGGAATAGCGTTGGATGCCTGCGTACCCCGCCCGCGTGATGACGTAAGGCCGCTGGTTGGGCCGCAGCCGCTCGAGCCCCTCGTATGTCGCGCGCGCCTCGTTGAGGGCGAACACGTTGCGATTCTGCGCCTGCGTGGTGTTGGCCCCGCCGTCGTAGTAGACCACGTCGGTCTGCGTTTTGCCGAGCTGGTCCAGGAAGTCCGAGGGCTCGTTCATGTCGTTCCAGATCCCCGCCACTCCGTGATCGGTGTAGGCGCGGTGCAGGTCGCCCCACCAGCGCGCGGCGTCCGGCAGAGTGTAATCCACGAAAACCGAATCGCCCGGCCACACTTTGCCATGAAACAGGCTCCCGTCTTTGCGTTTCAGGAAATAGTTGTTCGCCAGCCCCTGGTCGAACACGTAGTAATTCTTATCGTGCGGGGCGAGTTCCGGCGGACCGGAGACCTCGGTGGACGATTCCGCGGGCTGGTATTTGACCCCCGGATCGACGATGGTCACCAGCTTCACCCCCTGCCGTAGCAGCTTGGCGGTGAGTGCGCTCGGATCGGGGAATCGGTCGCGGTCCCAGGTGAACACGCGGTATTTGTCCATGTAGTCGATATCGAGATAGAGGACGTCGAGCGGCAAATCGTCGGCGCGGTAACGGCGCACCACCTCTTCGGCCATGCTGGCCGGATAATAACCCCAGCGGCACTGCTGATTGCCGAGCGCCCACATCGGCGGCATCGGCATGTGGCCCGTGAGCTCCGCGTAGCGGCCCAAAATCTTCTTCATCGAGGGACCGTAGAAGAAGTAGTAATTCATCTCTCCGCCCTCGGACGAGAAGGACGCGAATTCCTGCGACGAGCGTCCGAAGTCGAACTCCGTGCGGAAGCTGTTATCGAAGAAGATGCCATAGGCGGCGGCATTCTGCCAGCCGAGATAGAACGGGATGCTCTGGTAAATGGGGTCGGTCCCCTCCACGTAGGCCGGCGTGTCCATGTTCCACATGGAGAAGACGCCGCGGCGCTTGTCGAGATGGGCCGCCTTCTCTCCCAGCCCATAGAAGTGTTCGTCGAAGCCGAGTTTCTTGGCCGCGGCGACGGCGCCGGAGTGGGGATCGAACATCATCGGCCGCTGGTCGGCATTGATAACAGCGTGCGTCGCGGCGTCGCGGAACTCCACCCGAAGCGGGTCGCGGTGAACCACCACATCGAGCTCGCCGGTAAAGAGGTACAGTGCGTCCGGATCTTCCTTAACGCTCCACTTGGAAGCGCTCCAGCCGGTCTTCGCGATGGCCCAGGAGTGATCGCGCGCGGGAAGCGCGTGGCCGAACGCGGCGCGAACCCGGACCAGGTCGGGCGCCAGTACGCGGATGGCGACCTCGGAGCCGTCGCGGCTGGCGATCGTGATCCCGTCGGACGCCGTGGTGAAACCGGACACGGGGCCGATCGGAGTGAGGCCGCTCAGATCGATGGCCGCCGCGGGAAGGCACAGCGACAGCAGACAGCAAGCGAACGCCAAGACGGTTTTCATAGGTGATCCGATATCAATGAAGTGTAGCGCGCCCCGTCCGGTGGGGCACCAGCACCGAACCGCGCGCGCCAGCGAGCGGACGACTTGTGGCACCCGCGGCGCTAGGGCGTCTCGCGCCCGTGCCCCGCCCTACTCAGATGCGCATAGTAGCCGAGGTCTTCGCCGGTGGCTGCCTTGGTGGCGAACACGATCTGGCCGGTATGCTGCGCGAAGTGCTCCACCACGTGATAGATCGCCTCGAGCAGCGTCACATCGTATCCCTGGATGCGGAGGCGCTCCGCCAGACGCGCCGGCGGGACGCCCGCAATCGCGGCGGCAGCTTCGCGCACCGTGGAGCCGAGCCGCTCGCGAAGTTCTTCCACTCCGGCCCCGCCGCGCGCGGCGAATTCGGCGTCGCGTTCACGCACGTCCGGGGAGCCGCCTACGCCCGAGACAATCCACTGGCGCACGTTCCCCGTCAGATGCAAAACCAGGTTGCCGACGGCGTTCTGGTTTTCACTTCCACGGAACCACACCTGGGAGTCGTCGAGGCGGCCGAGACAATCGTCGATACGGGAAGCCAGCTGGTTCAAGCGGCGGACGGAACAGTCGAGGAAGAGGCGGTCCGATGCATGCTCCACGCCTCGATTATGGCTCTTCCGGGAATTCCCGGTTAGGCGCGGTTTCGGATCTTCCTGCGCAGGCTCCAGCAAAGGGCCATCAGCCCCATGCCGGCCATACCGAGACTTGCCGGTTCGGGGGTGGTGTAGTCGAGCGTAGCGAAGCGGTCTTGGGTGCCGACCAGGAAGCTGCCGAAGCCTGGATCGGCAACAACCTCGACGCTGAACTTGCCCTTGCTCCCTTTGAGCGCCACCAGGAACTCGTCAAGCTTGACGGTGTCCAGCAACGTCTCCGTGATGAAGTCCCGGTTGGAATTCTTATAGCCCTCGAGGGTGACGCTCCCGCTGGTGCCCAACGTCCAGACGTCCGATCCCACCACCAGCTCGATGCTGAAGCTCTTTAAGGACGGATCTTTGCCGTTGTCCGTGTCCCAGACCCCCAAGCCGGCCACAACATCGGTGATAGACACCATCTTCTTGACCGTCGCATTCGGAATTGAATAGTCGAAGGCCAAGGTCATCACGTCCCCGCCGAGCGTATAAGGGCCCGCGCAAGATCCGCCGCCGCCACCGTCGCACCCGGCGAGGTTAGCTGTGATCGTCGAGGCGCCGGCAAGCGGCACGAAACAAAATACAAGGACAATGCAAAGCGCCAAACGAAGCGTCATAGCGTCCTCTCCAGACTGAATGAGTATAAAGGATTAAGAGGTGAGAAGCTAGCTTTGGGGCAATGAATGAGCGTACTGGTACTAACACCCGCCTTGCGCGCCCAGCGCCGCTCAGTGTACGGTGGGAGCGCATGCGGCCATCCGCCGATCAACCGACCATGACGGGCATAGGCCAATCGCGTCGCCGCTCCGCCCCGCGCTTCTGGGCGGTTTGCCTGCTCGCGGCGGTCTGCGGGTGTGGCCCTCGGAGGCCGGCATCGGTGAAGATCGATCCGGCCCTGGCGACGCTGGTGCCCTCCGACACCGTGCTGCTCGCCGGCGTCCGGATGGAGGCGCTGCGGGCGACGCCGGTCTACCGGTCGCTGGGATCGCCGGCGGCTCTGTTGGGCGGCACGGGGCTCGACCTCGACAAAGTCTGGGAGATCCTGGCGGTCTCGAACGGCCGCCGCACGGCGATCCTGGCGCGCGGCAAATTCTCGGACATGGGGCTTGAGCCGCGGCTTGACATCCCGGGGGCAACGCGCACTACATACAAGGGTTACGCCCTGACCACCACCGAGAGCCTGGGGGTGGCCTTCGTGAATCCCAGCACGGCGATAGCGGGGCGGCCGGAAGCGGTGCGGGCCATTCTTGACGATCGCGGCCAATCGAGCGGGTTTCCGCCGGGTCTCGAGAAACAAGTCGAGTTGATCGGACCGGAGAACCAGATCTGGGCCGTGGGCGAGGGTTCGGACGAACTGGCTCATGCTGCGCCGCGCAACGGAAACCTGGCCAACCTGGGCAACGCGCTGCGGCTGGTGCGGACCTTTCGAATCGCCGCGCAGGCCGGTGCCGGCGTCCGGATCAGGGCAAACGCCCGCTGCCGGAACCAGGAGGATGCCGGCTCGCTCTCGGGCGCCCTACGCTTCTTCGCGATGCTGGCGGGCGTCAAGACGTCCGACGAGCGTCCACATTGAATCCAGCGGCACCGAGGTGCGAATCGACGCCTCCGTGCCGCCCCAGACCATCGAGAAGCTGGCCGGGCAGGCTCAGCGCTGAGGGATCTCGACTACCACGTCGCCGCGCACAACAGCCTGACAGGCCAGACGCGAGTGCAGGGTGAGCCCCTCGGCCAGGTCCAGGCGGTCGGCCTCGAAGTCGTCCATCGGCGAAAGGTTCCCTTCTCCCTCGCGGACGATCACGTGGCAGGTGGTGCAGGCGCAGTTACCGCCGCAGGAGTGCTCAAGCGGCACCCCTAAATTCAGCGCCACGTCCAGGATCGAGCCGGGCTTGCCGTGATCCCGGTAAGGGAGCTTGTGCAGCTCGAACTCGGCGGTCACACGCAGCGGAAGAAAAGTCACTTTCGGCATTGAGAGCGATTATATTCCGCCTACGGCGCGAAATACCCGTTGATATCCAGAATCACGTGCGTCCGGTTGGCCACGAATACGCTGATGGCGCCGCCCGTCCCCGCCGGCACGATCGCCGCATTCGCCACCACCGCACCGTCCCACGAGTTCAACGTCGAGGCGAACGGCTGCCCCGCCCCCGTCGGCCACACGGTCAGGTATTGGAGCATCCCATCCGGGACCACCGTCACGTTCAGCGAGTACGCCGACGCCGTCGCCGGAATCCCGCATCCGCTCGACGGGATCGCAAACGAGCGCGTCTCGGCGTCCCCCATCTCCGGACCCGCATCGCCGCGCGTGTCCGCCACCCGGCACGGCGCCACCGGGTAGAAATTCAGCGCGCCTGCCCCGCCCGGTGCCCCAAAGTAGCCGTTCGTATCCAGCACCACCTCGGTTGGATCCTCGGCGTAGACCGAGATCGACCCGCCACTCCCCGCCGGCACCAGAGCCGCGTTGGCGACCACCTTGCCAGTCCAGGAGTTCAGAGTTGAGACGTTGGGCTGCGCCTGCCCCGTAGGCCAGGTCTTCAGATACCCCAGGTAGCCCGCCGGAACCACGGTCACGTTCATCGAGTAAGCGCTGGCAGTGGCGGGAAGCCCGCAGGAGCTGGAGGGAACCGGGAAGTCCCGGCTCTGGGCACCGGTCAGGGACGGCGCTGCCGAAGGGGCCCGCCGGACCGCGTGTGTCGGCCACGCGGCAGGGCTGCAGGGGATAGAACGCAAATGTGCCGGGCGAGTCGAAGTAGCCGTTGATGTCGAGGATCACGTCGGTAGGATCGGTGACGTAGACGCTGACCGCGCCGTTGAAACCGGCGGGCACGATAGCGGCGTTGGCCACCACAATCCCGCCAAAGGAATTCAGCGTCGAGACGAAGGGCTGGTCCTGTCCGGTGGGCCACAGCGTGAGGTAGGACAGCGGCCCCCGCGGCACCACGGTGACGTTCAGCGAATAGGCCTGAGCGGTCGAAGGAATCCCGCAGCCGCTCTGCGGAACGGCGAAGGAGCGAGTCTCCGCGGCTCCCATCGCACCGCCGCTGCCCCGCGTATCGGCGACCCGGCAAGGAGTGACCGGTACGAACCGCAAGGCGATATCAGACAGACCGCTCTGCTCGACAGTGAATGGGGTGCCGCCGATGCTCAGCGTGCCGGAGCGCGCGCCGCCGGGGTTGGGAGCGACCGTGTAGCTCACCGTGCCTCCGCCGACGCCCGAGGCGGGTCCGGCGAAAGCGAACCAGCCGACTGCGCTGGAGGCAATCCAGGGGCAGCTTGCCCCGGCCGTCACAGTGAGTGTCCCGGTGCCCCCACCAGCCGCAAAGCTTCCACCCGTGTTGATCGCATAAGTGCAGCCGCCCTCACCCTGCGTGACCGCAACCGCCGTGCCCGCAATAGAGATCGTCGCAGTGCGCAAAGTTCCGGGATTGGCCGTCACCACCAGGTTCACCGTCGTGGGACCGCCGCCGAACGCCTTTCCCCCGATCCACGAAGGAAGACCCGCGACCATCCACCAGCAGCCGGGACCGGTCTCGATCGAGATGGGCACCGTGCCGCCGGCGCCGGAAACGGCAATGGCGGTCTGGTCAACCTGGTAGCGGCACGAGAAGTTAGCGGGCAGCAGGACTCGCACGACAGAGTTGTCGTAGTCCGAGAAGAAGATGTTGCCCGCGCCATTCACCGCCATACCGGACGGGTAGTTGAGCTCGGCATTGGTGGCCGGCCCTCCGTCGCCCGAGTAGCCCCTGACGCCGGTTCCCGCGACGGTCGTGATGGTCCCGTCCGCAAGGACTTGGCGAACCAGGCTGTTGGCCCCATCCGCGATGTAGAAGCTGCCGGCGGCACCCACGGCAATTCCCCACGGCAAGTTGAGTTGGGCGCTGGTCGCCGGGCCTCCGTCGCCCGAGCAACCTTGCGTACCGCTGCCTGCTACGGTGGTGATAATGCCGTCCGGCGTCAACTTTCGGATCACGTAGTTATACGTGTCCGCAATGTAAAGGTTGCCGGCGGCGTCCACCGCCAGGGCCCGCGTCTGGCTGATCTGCGCGCTGGTGCCCGGACCTCCGTCGCCAGAATAGCCCCAGCCGTTGGGGCCGCTTCCCACCACCGTCGTGATGATGCCGTCCGGAGCGACCCTTCGGACGCGACTGTTGATCGTATCTCCGATGTAGAGGTAACCCGCGGCGTCTACCGCCAGGGCCTCGGGACCATTCAGCAGGGCACTCGTGGCCGGGCCTCCGTCGCCCGAGTAGCCGCCGCTGGGGCCGACGCCCGCCACCCTAGTGATGATACCGTCTGGCGCCACCTTGCGAATCACGTTGTAGTAGCTATCCGAGACGTACAGATTGCCCGCGGCATCCAGCGCGACGCCAGCCGGACCGGCGAACCCAGCGCTGGTGGCCGGGCCTCCGTCGCCCGCGTAGCCCCACACACCGGTGCCCGCCACGGTGGTGATGATGCCATCCGTCCCGACCCTGCGGATCCGCTTGTTCAAGAGTTCCGCGATGTAGATGTTGCCGGCGGCGTCCGTGGCAAGCCCCTCCGGCTCGCCCAATTGCGCACTGATTGCCGGGCCCCCGTCGCCCGAGTAGCCCCGCGCGCCGGTGCCCGCCACCGTGACGATTACGTATGGCTGGCCCGACTCCGATGGCTGCGCCGTAAACGCCCAGATCGGCGATGCACTGGAGCCGCTACCGTTCCTAGCTACGATCTGCCAGTAGTACAGTCCAGCCGGTTTGAGGGTGACTGTGAAGCTGGTTGTGGTCGTGGTGGCGGCTGACGGCGGGGGCACGGAGTTCCCCAAATACACGTCGTAAGAGACCGCTCCAGCGGCCGCGCTCCAGTTCAGGGTGGTTGTTAACGCCACCCCTGAGACCCCGTTGGCTGGAGAAATCAGCACCGGCGCCGGAAGCGCCGCTTGCACAACCGCTACGGAACTCGCCACGGCGGGTGTCCCGAACCAGACTGGCACGGTCACCCGGATGGCATAGGTCCCGGCCACTGTGGGAGCCATCAGCCCGATACTGACCGGGGAGGAAACGGTTCCCGGCGGCACATCTCCGAAAGACATCTGGACCGGACCGGCAAACCCCGCGGGAACCGCCACCTGGCCCACCAGCGCGGACGCTGCGATTTCGCCGCTGTTGGAGACGCTACAGGTCAAGCTGAACCCGGAGCCGCTCAGGACCGGGGAGGGCAGGTTGCAGGAGAGGCCGATCCCGGTCCGGGTGATCGGAGTCCCGGGGACGCTGAAAGCCACGGCGTAAGGCTCGTCGCTCACGCCCGCCAGCGGCGCACTGACCATCTCCACTGCCAGCAAGGCGTCACCGGTGTACGTTGTCGACAACTGCTCGACGTTCTGAATCCCTGACGGCGCAATAGTGATTTCCTGGCCGGTGTCCGCCGCGTAAAGATGCAGGGCGATGTTGTTGAAGTTGGATGCGCTCCCGCTGATATGGCGGTTCCAGGTAACGGTGGCGCGGAACGCTCCGGCCAGGGAGACCTTGTAGTACCGCCGGCTGCCGGCGATGAGGCTGCCGCTCGCGTAGTTCAATTGCGCCTGGGCCGTGCTGAGATTCGTGAACCCCCATCCCCAATCATCGGCCCAGCCCCCGTAGCTGTCTGCCGTGTTGATCAGCAGCGCCTTGACCGCCAGCGGATCGGTGACCCCGGCGCTCTCAAGCAGCGCCGCAGCGCCGGCGATATGGGGCGCCGCCATGCTGGTCCCGGTGTGGGCCACAAAATCGTTTCCGGTCCCCGGCTGCGCATCCCAGTCGTAAGTGGTGGAGTAGATGTTCGTGCCGGGCGCGGCAAGGTCGGGCTTCAGCCTGCCGCCGGTGGTAGGGCCTCTGCTGCTGCTGCCGGCAATGACACCCCGGGCAGCCCAGTTCGCCACCGTGATCCCGTTGTAGGCGATCCCCGGGCTCGCCACGCCGTAGCCCGGTTGACCCTGGCCGCCATTCCCGGCGGCAATCGTGATGGTCAGCCCGTAGGTATCGATGTATTGGTCGATCGACTGCGTGAAGCCGTCGTCGTCCGCGGTGACCGGGCTGCCATAGCTGTAGTTGAAGATCTTCAGCGGCGTATTGCGAACCGCCCAGTCGAGAGCCGCCAGCACATCGCTCTCGTCCGACTCCGCACCGGACGGGCTGCAGGCGGTGGTCGTAGGCGCCGCGAAGCCGACCTTCAGGTTGTACAGCGTGCCGATCCCCTTCGCCACGCCCTGGTAGTTTGTCCAGCCGGCTGAGCCCTGGCTCGCCACGATCCCCGCCACGTGCGTGCCATGACCTTGCTGGTCCTGGGCGGAATTAGCATTGTCGATGAAACAGGGGTCGTGGCTACCGCTGGCAAGAAAGATCCGGCTGACGATTGGCAGCCCCGCGAAAGCCGGATGGTTGGTCCTGACGCCGCTGTCGAGGATCCCCACCGACTCCCCCTGCCCCGTGTACCCCGCGTTCCAGAACGCTGGCGCGCCCAGGGCCGGAACGCTGGTGGCCAGTTGCCCATACTGCATCTCCACCGGGAACACCCGTGCGATCGCCGGGTCCGCTTCGAGCGCCGCGATCGCCGCCGCTGGTATCTCGGCCGCCAGCATGTTGATTCCCAGGTAACGAGAAATGCGCGTGGCTCCGAGTCCGCGCAGCCGGCTTTCCAGTACATCCTGCTGGGGCCCGACGGCTTGCTCGATAGCTTGAAACGCTTGCTGCCGCGTCCGCAGGACCACGGCCTCCGCGGCTTCCCTGGCCTGCCGCAGGTCCGCTCCTCCGCCCAACGCCCTCTCTGCCGCCTGGCGATACCTCGACTCCGCCACCTGCCGGTACAAAGCGTTGGCACTCTCAGCCCGCTGAAACGCCTCCCGCTGCGGCTGGTGCTCCAGAACGATGAACACCGGGACTGCCGCCTCCGACTGCGCCCGTTGCACAACCCGCGGATCGATCTTCTGCCCTAGCGCCGCCGGCGCCAGCACGATCGCGGCTACAAGCCCCGCGATCGCCATAAACATCCATCGATTCCAATTTCGGATGCGCATATCTTTCCTGGCACAGCGCGTGCGACAAGGAATTATACCAGCACTGCCCATAAAGCAACCCTAATCTTCGGAATGCCCGCTCGGTTCAAGGGCGCTGCCCGCTCCCGCAAGGTTGCGCCGCACCGGCGCTGGCCCACCGTTCAATCTGCTAGACTGCGCCTGATATGGCAAAGGGCGAGTTTCGGAACGCGAAACGCGATCAGTCGAGCCTGCTCGCTCCGCTAGAAAAACGGGCCCTGCTGTGGCTCGCGCAGCGCCTCCCGCAATGGGTCAATTCAGACCACCTGACCGCGCTTGGATTCGTCGCCATGCTGCTGACCGGGGTCTCCTACTGGCTGGCGCGCTGGAACCGCTCCGCGCTCCTGGCGGGGATTGTGTGCCTGGCCCTCAACTGGTTCGGCGACAGCCTGGACGGCACGCTCGCCAGGGTCCGCAACCGCCAACGCCCGCGCTACGGCTTTTATGTCGATCACATTACAGACTCCATTGGAACCACCGCTCTGCTAGGCGGACTTGCGTTCTCGTCCTTTATGAGCGAATGGATCGGACTCTGTCTGCTGGTCGCTTTTCTGTTAATGTCTATCCAGTCCTACCTGGCCACTTACACCCTGGGCACTTTTCAGCTTTCATTCTGGAAATTCAGCCCTACCGAATTGCGCGTCCTGCTGGTGGCGGGTAACATCGCTCTGCTGGTGCGCGGGCCGATGGCGCAGCTCGCCGGCCGCACCTTCCTGCTATTCGATATAGGAGGCGTCGCCGGGATCGTCGGAATGACCGCCATGCTGATCGTCTCGAGCATTCGCACCACCCGGACGCTGTACCGCCTGGAGCCTCTCGATAAACCCGCAAGTCTGGAGCCCAAGTGAGGCCAGGCGTCCCGACGCTCCACCCGGCCGCGGGCGACGGCAAGTGGGACCGCGCACCCGGCCGAGTACCCTGCGGTAGGCACCGAAACGCTTGGCCCAGCGCGGCGCCCACCCGCGCGTGCCCGGCCGACTACCCTGCGGCCGGCACCGAAACGTTCGGTCGGGCGCGGCGCCTGGCCGTCGGCTCCCAAACTCTTGGGCGGGTGCGGGCCGCAGCGGGCGGTGTTTGAAATCCGATGACGCCCCGCAGCCTGAGTTTGCGCTGGCTTAAATTCAACCTCGTGGGCGCGATCGGGTTCGTGGTGCAACTCGCCGCGCTGGCGTTTTTCGTCAGCGGCCTGCGAATGGGCCACCAGGTGGCCACCGCGCTCGCGGTCGAGATAGCGGTGCTGCACAACTTCGTGTGGCACGAGTTGTACACGTGGCGCGACCGCACGCGCCGGGCTGCGGGAGGCACGCTCGGCCGGCTCCTCCGGTTCAACCTGACGACCGGGGCGCTCTCGCTGGTGGGGAACCTGGCGATCATGAAGCTACTGGACGAGCGGCTGGGCATGAACTATTTGGCAGCGAACGTGCTATCGATTCTGGCGTGCTCGCTCGCCAACTTCGCGGCCAGTCATTGGCTGGTCTTCCGCGGGCGCGAGCGCGGCTGAGCCCCCGGGACCGATGCAGTCTCGCCCACATCTCCCGTAAAAGCTTTATAATCAAAGGCGCTCTTAGTCATGGGTGATACAATACTGGCATAGCTCCAGAAGGAGGACTTACCTTGGGAACCCCAAGCTTCTCTGCCCCGCCCCCGCCGCCCGCCGGCGACCACGGATGGAACCTGAAAACCGCGATCCTGTTCGGCGCGGTCATCGCTCTGCTGTTTGCTACTATTTACCTGTTCATCGAACTGGATCGCACCCAGTCCGACTTCGTTAAATTCCGCGACACCACACTCTCCGAGATCGCCCGCCTGCGCGAGTCGAGCTCGGTCACCACGGCGAATAGCCAGAAGAGCCTCAAGGTCATGCGCGAGGAGCTCGAAGCCGCCCAGCGGCAAGCCTCCATCGCGGTCGGCCAGGCCAAGACGGAAGCCGTCGAGAAGGCGCGGCAACTCTCCGCCGCCGTCGCCGACGAGCAGCGCCGCCAGAATGCCAGGATGACCGGCGAGATCTCCGCGGTCAAGCAAGCGACAAGCGAGGCGTCCTCGAAAATCGGCGAGGTATCGACCGACGTCACGGGCGTGAAGTCGGACGTGGCCGCCACCAAGGATCAGCTGGCCAAGACCGTGGCCGAACTGACCCGCGTCACTGGTGACATGGGTGTGATGAGCGGCCTGGTCGCCAAGAACGGCACGGAACTCAACGCGCTGAAGCAGCTCGGTGACCGCAACTATTTCGAGTTCAATCTGGGAAAGACCAAGGCGCCCCAGAAAGTCGGCGACATAGCGGTCCAGTTGAAGAACACCGACCCCAAGAAGAACAGGTTCACCATCTTAGTCATAGCCGACGACAAGAAGGTGGAGAAGAAGGACAAGAACGTGAACGAGCCGGTTCAGTTCTATGTCGCCAAGGCCAGACAGCCTTACGAGCTCGTGGTCAACGAGGTGAAGAAGAACCAGATCGTTGGCTACCTCGCAACGCCGAAGGTGCAGCAGTCGCGTTAGGTCACGCCCGCGAGCACCGAACCGCGACCGTCAGGGAGCGGACGGCAGTTGCTTCAGTCGAGATTTCAGGTTAAGGGTGTCTAATCTCCGGGGCGGATCGAACGGTCCGCCCCGGTAAAATCTGCTCGCCCGCCCATCGGAATTACACACGCGCTCGCCATCGCCTCGCTCTTCTCAGTAACTTACCCAGGTGCCTGGCGCGGCCTCCAGATTGCTCCTGCCGCGCTGCCGTGAGTACCTCCAAGACCGTGGTCCACATGGCAGGAGCCGTCGCGCTGCTGTTTCTAATGGACGCCTACACAATGCGTGAGATTCGGAACCTCAGGGCCGAAATCGCCGTGGCGGAGCGGTCCGTCGCGCCCGAAGCGGCAAGACTGCGCCCGAGGGCGAAGCCCGTCCCCAATCCGGTGCGGAGCGATCCATCGCGCCCGAAGCGGCAAGACCGCGCCCGAGGGCGAAGCCCGTCCCCATCCGGTGACGGAGCTCGCCAGCAACAGCGAGACCGTCCGCGCCTACTCTATCGGAAGCGCCGAAACCAGGAACTTGCCGGGACGCTGAATCTCGATCCTCACCTTCTCGCCCAGCGACAGGTTGCCGCTCAACGTCAGGTCGTAGTGCGACCGCAGCACCTCGAAGATGCGCGCGCCGGGCGGGTCCTTCATGCTCTTGTGCATGTCCCGCAGGCTAAACGAAGCGCCGCCGGTCTGCCGCGCCAGGTTCTCGAACAACGAACGCTCCGCGCCCACCATGTAGACCGGGTATATCGAGACCGCGTTGCGCCGTGCCAGCTTCACCACTTCCTTCTCGTTCATCCGGCTGTCCCCTTCCAGTCCCGTGGTCAGGACCACCAGCACGCGCCGGAACGTGGCCGCCTCGAAGCCGCCGTCGATGGCGGCGTAGAGCGCATCGAGGACCTGGGGCGAATTGCCGTACTTGACGCCCGCCACGGCACGCTTGAGAAAGTCGTGACTGGAGGTGAAGTCCTGAATCAGGTCCGCCGACGAGTGGTAGGAAACGAGCGCCATCTGCTCCTTGGCCTGTAGCTGGTCGATCATGTTGTTCGCCAGCGGGCGCACCATTTCTCCCACCAGGCTGGTATCGAGCAACATCATCACGTCGATCGCGCTGGCAGCGAACTGCGCGTCCTCCACGGCGCGCGGCGTGCGGTCGTCAAGGACGGTGAATTCGCCGGCTTTGAGATCGGTCACCGGCTTCCCGGATTTCTGTTCGATAACGGTCACCACCAACTTGGTGGTCCCGAGCGCCGGCAGGACCGGCAGGGCAAGCAACAGCATCCAGCGCCACATAGATCCACTCTAGCCGCTGCCGCACACCCCCGCCAACCGGCACTCACCCGCCTTCTGGTCGTCATCGACGAAAATGGAGCGGTCACCGAGACCATCCCCGGCATCCTCAGCGTCCGGGTATTCTAGCCAGGCGCACCATCACTCTGGCCGGTCCGCGACAGCCGATCTCCGATGCCGTGACTGGCATCCCTGCATTCCCGCCTTCCTACAAACTCGTGAAACCGGCGCGCTCGAAGCCACGCTGCGCTTCCGGGTTTTTCATAAACGTGTCCCACACAAATCCGGTACGAAGGTTTTCCGCCATCAGCAGAGTTATCCCGGTATCGATTCCAACCACATCCGTGTCGTACCACTTCTTCAGGGGATTGAATGCATTAACGAGCCCATACCGGCTCCACGCCGCGGATCCGTAGCGGTTCTTCATATGCTTGAGGACGCGCAGGCAGGCTTGGGGCTGAAACGGCAGCGAGCCTCCCGCGGCGCTCGGGACCACGGTGCCGTCAATGGGCCCGATCTCAGGAGGACCGCCCCAGACTACGTATCCCTGTTGAGAGTCCGAGGCCGTTATGCCCCAGAGCTCGTCGCTGTAATCGGGGAATCGCTTGCCGAGCTCGATGCAAAAGCGGCGATGGACTTCGGTGGCCGTGACGGAATTCTTGAAGTAGTCCGCATAGCGATCCCGCCTGCCGCGGAAGTCGAACCAGGCCTGGGAATACTGATGGACGAAGAGAGGAGCGTAGGAACCGATATATCGAAGCCCTTCGTATTCGAAAATGGTTCTCTTCCAGGCGTTCCAGGTCTCGACCGGCAGCGGATGGGTGGAAGAGCCCAGGCCGAGCAGGTACATCATCATGTGCTCGCTGTAGTAGTCCCATCGATAAGGCAGGAAACCGGCTTCCGGCATCCATCCATGTGGCAGCAGCGAGGTGTCCTCCGAGAGCCACGTCCAGTCGATGCGGTTGAAGATCTCATAGGCCAGGCGGGTGATTTCGCTGTACCGGAAGTGTTCGCGGCAGGTGAGCACTCCGCACAGCAGGATGGCGGTGTCGACCGAAGACACCTCCGAATCCCAGGTTCTTTCGCCCGTGTTCAGGTTGGCCCAGTGGAAGAAAAAGCCGCGGTGGGTGGGCATCTTCCGCGCCAGGAAGTGCAGGGAGGCGATGGCACGCTCTCGCGCATCCCGCAGCGGGACCCAACCGTTCCGCTCTCCAATGCAAAGCGCCGTCAGGCCGAAACCCGTGGCTGCGATGCTCGCGACCACGCTCTTGTCGGACGCGCGAACGTTGCACCGGTCCTTCAGCAGGCCGGTCTGCGGGTTGGCCTGCTCCCAGAAGAACTGGAAATTCGCCTTCTCCAGATCTTCCAGAAACTGGTTGTCTTCGGGTGTCAGAACCGCGGGAGCGGAGGGACCGGGCGCAGGGGCAAGGCCGAACGGCACCGCGACGGCTCCGCCCAGCACTTGGCGTAGGAGCCCACGGCGCGAGAGCACGGGCGATCCCAGATTTTCTCCGCCCACGCTTTCAATGTAGACCAGCGCTGCGCCGCGCGGGGCCGATCTGTCATAAACTCGGGGCGTGGGGGCGACGGGCTCTGGCCGGCGAAAGGCTATCTGGATCGCAATAGCCATTGCCCTCGGCATCCTTGCGCTCGTACTGAAACTGGAATTGCCCCTGATCAAAGGGGAGAGATCGATCGCCGGCGCGGTCGTCGTCGCGAATGCGGACCCGAGAAAGCAACTGCCCGTGCCCGACGCGGAGATCTCGGCGCGAGCCGGCGGCAGGATGGCGTACGCCCGGTCCGACGCGTCGGGATTCTTCCGGCTGAACTGGCGTGCCGGAGTCTGGCCGGGGGAAACGCTCACGATCGAAGTCCGGCGTCCGGGCTACCAACCTCTCGAAATTACGCAACGGGTCGGCAACCAGCTTTGTATCGCCCGGATGACACCCTCCCCTTCCGTCGGGCCCCAATCGCAAGCGGCGGAGATCTCCGTGGCGGACGTTCGCGTGCGGTATTCCATGAAAGCCACCACGACGGTGGACATCGGGAGCACGGCCAAAACCTTCGAGGTCGTCAACACCGGCAACGTTCCCTGCAAGGACCGGCCGCCTTGTTCGCCCGATGGCAGATGGAAGGCCGCGACCGGATCGATATCGCTAAACGCCGGCGATGGCCAGGCGTTTCAGAACGTAAGAGTGTCCTGTATCGCGGGACCTTGCCCGTTCACGAAAGTGGAGACGGCCGGGCTCGACAGTGGCGGCCCCAAGATCGACGTTTCGGTTCGCGCCTGGAGCGACACCGTGACTTTTCTGGTGGAAGCCGAGGTGGTCCACACCATGATCGGCGATGCGATTCGCGAAGCGTACCCGTCGATCTTCGGCTCGGAGATGACGTTCACCTTGCCTCCGACCGGCGAGGGACCGAGCATCGAAGCGGAGTTGAACGGAGTCGAGATCGTTTTCCCTCTAGGGCCCGATCTCCGGCTTTCCTGGGCGGCGTGCACGGTGCAGGGCACCTCGAATACCACGCGGCTCTATAGCTGCAAGCTCAAGCCCGGATATCGATTCCGCTAGCTCTACCGCATCAGCACCGAACCGCGACCGTCAGGGAGCGGACCACTCCCTGACGCTCGCGGTTCGGTGCCCTGGCGCAAGTGTCGAGCTACTTCGGAGACGCAACGCTAACGTGGCGTCTCCGAACCGGCGCGTTCGCGGGGGCTCCGTGGGCTCAGGGGCTGCAATGGCCTCTCCGAGCCCCTCGAGAGTTGCAGCACCATTTTGGGAGTCAGGACGCTGAACATGAGGCAGTAGGGTCGCTCGGCGGCCTTGATCGTCCTCAGGCTAGCGGGCCAGGACGTGGAGCGGATGTTCACCGACCTCGGCCTCGGTGAGGGAGCCTTTCGCGAGTTGATCGACGACCTCGGAATCCGCTCGCAGGGAGTCTGATTGCTTCTGCAGTCCCTACCCCCAGGTGCTGCCGTTCCCGATCCGGACATAGCGATCCGAGGAGCGTCGACGTACCACCGAGTACGCTGTGCCGCAGTCAGCTCAGGGCCGGCTTCACCGTCGCATCCGACGGCCCGCCAAGATCCGTGCGGAGCACCACCCCCGCCCCGCTCTCCTGGTCCTTGTACTGAAGCTGGTACAGCTTCCAGTAAATCCCGCGCCGCGCCAGCAGCTCCTGGTGCGTTCCCGACTCGCGAAGCTGGCCTTTGTGCATCACCAGAATGCGGTCGGCGCGCTGGATCGTCGACAGCCGGTGCGCAATCACTATCGAGGTGCGGCCCTCCACCAGGCTATTGAGCGCCTCGCGCACCCGGATTTCCGTTTCCGTGTCCACGCTCGACGTGGCCTCGTCCAGGATCAGGAACGGCGGATTGTGCGCCAGCGCCCGGGCGAAGCTGATGAGCTGCTTCTGGCCCGTCGACAGGCCGCCGCCGCGCTCGCGCACCGGCTCGTCGAATCCTCCGGGCAGCGATTCGATGAACTCCAGCAGGTTGACCTGCTCCGCGGCCGCCGCCAGGTTGTCCTTGGTGATCCATTCGGTTCCCAGGCGGATGTTCCCGCCGACGGTGCCGGAGAACAGGTGCGGGTCCTGGAGCACCACGCCGAAATGGCGGCGCAGGTCGGCCGGGTCGAGCTCGCGGATGTCCACGCCGCCCACGCGGATCGCTCCACGCTGCACGTCGTAGAAGCGCAGCAGCAGTGCTGATGAGCGTGGTCTTGCCCGCGCCGGTGTGTCCCACCACGGCGATGGTCTCGCCGGGGCGGATGGCGAAGCTCACGTCGCGCAGCACCCAGTCCTCGCCCTTGTAAGCGAACCAGACGTGGTCGAACTCCACCGGCTGAGGCCCCGAGGGAAAGGGACGAAGAACCGCCGGCGCCGGGATCCCGACCGGCGTATCGAGCAGGCCGAAAATGCGCTCCGCCGCGGCGGTGGCCGATTGCAGAAGGTTGTACTTCTCGCTCAGGTCCTGTATGGGCCGGAACAGGCGCATGCCGAATTGGAAAAACGCGATCAGCACGCCGGCCGTGGTGGCGCCTTCGCGGATGCGGAAGCCGCCGTAGGAGAGCACCGCCGCCAGACCCAGCATGGAAAGAAATTCCACCGCCGGGAAGAACCAGCCATAGGCGATGATGGCGTCCTTGAACGCCTCCATGTGGACGCGGTTGATCTCCTCGAACTCTTCCGAGCTTCTCCGCTCGCGGTTGAAGAGCTGCAAGACCGTCATGCCCGTCAGGTGTTCCTGCAAGTAGGCGTTGATGCGGGCGATGGCCACGCGGATGCGGCGGTAACTCTGGCTGGCACGGCGGCGGAAAACCACGGTCACCGCCACAACGGCGGGCAGGATGGCCGCCAGCGTTACGGTCAGCGGCAGGTCCAGTCTCAGCATCACCGCGAAGACGAAGCCCAGCATCAGCACGTCACCGAGAATGGTGACCAGTCCCGACGCCAGCAGCTCGTTCAGCGCATCGACATCGGTGGTGACGCGCGTGAGCATCCGCCCTACCGGAGTGCGGTCGTAGAACGCAAGGTCGAGCCGCTGAAGGTGCGCCATCAGGTCGCGGCGCAGGTCGAACATGGCCTGCTGGCCGGTCCACTGCATGATGTACGACTGCGCGAAGTCGAGCACGAACATCGCGACCAGGGCCAGCAGAAAGAGGAGAGAGATCTGCGCTGAGACCGGTCCACGGGTTCGGCGAGAGCCAGGGATCGAGCACCGTCCGGCCGTGGCGTGGGAAGCAGGTAACGGTCGACGGCGATTTTAGTCAGCAGCGGCCCGGCCACCTGCAGCACCGACAGCAGCAACAGCAGCACCAGCGAACAGGCCACCGCCACGCGGTAGGGCCACACATAGGAAAAGAGGCGACGCATCAAGCGCGCGTCGTACGCTTTGCCGAGGACCTCTTCTTCCACATTCCAAGGATAGCAGGGGGGTCGGGAATGTCCCGCGCCAGGGGGGCCGGGGGCTCGCGAATGCCGCCGCACCCGCCGGCGAACCCCCTCCTACGGCCGCGGGGTCGCGGCCGCGAGGCTGGCCATCATGCTGCTGGCATACTCAACGGCCTGCCAGAAGGCTTTTTGCAGCACGGGAACGTTGATGCCGGTGCGCAACACGGTATCGAATTGACCGGATTCGTAAGCCGTCACGGCCTCGAGCACCACCCCCAGCTTGCCTTCGCGCGCCAGCAGCGCCCTCTTGATTTCGGGGCTGAGCGGAAGCGGATCGATGATCGAAGCCATCGGCATGTCGAACATCGAGTCGAGCGCCGAAAGCAGCCCCACGAAGTACGCTTCGCCGCGCTGGCAGCCCACAAACGACGCGATCAGTTCGCAGGTCCGGGCCCGCTGCAGCGCATGGTCCAGGTAGCCGCTGGGACAGTTCTGGTTACCCGCCAGAACCAGCAGCGTTACCCATCGGAAGACGAAATCCAGGCCCAGCATGGTGATGGCCTGGACGGTGGAGTGTAGCTCGCAGCCGCGCTGATACATCGCCGAGTTCGCCAGCTTCAACAGGTTGTAAGTCAGCACCGCGTCGCGCTGGATCACGCCCGCGATGGCGTTGATGGTGCTGGCGGAGTTCACACACTCGGAAAGCAGCGCCAGAAGCGACAGCCGGTTCGCGGGCACCCGCTTCCCGCTCAGCGTCTCCGGCCTGCGCAGGTAGTATCCCTGAAACAGCTCGCACCCCCAGCCTTGGCAGCGATCCATCTCCTCCTGCGTTTCCACCTTCTCGGCGATGATACGGACGTCGTAACCGCACAGCAGGTCCAGTTGACGGCGAAACTCTTCGGGAGCGAGCGCCCGCACGTCCAGCTTCACGAAATCCGCCAGCCTCAGGAACGGAGCGGCGCCTTCGGAGTAGACGAAATCGTCCAGCGCCAGCCGGTATCCCCGGCTCTTGAGCTTTTCAAGACACGCCACCGTGCTGGCCGTCACGCTCACGCCTTCGAGAACCTCGATCACGCAACGGTCAGGCGGAATCAGGGGATCGACCCCCAGCAGCGGCTCGCTGAAATTGATGAACACCGGGCGCGACGGCGAAACGGTCTGGAGCCCGATCTCGAGGAACGCCTTCAACATCACCTCGGCGCTCGCCCGGTCGCCGTCCGGGATCACCGCCGTGGTGTCGCGAGCCGCTCCCCGGTACAGCAGTTCGTAGGCCTGAATCTCGCGCAGAGCGTCGTAAATGGGCTGGCGCCCCAGATAGACCTCCGAAACCAGGCTCGTTCCGGCCGGCCGGCGCGGCGGCTCCAGCGGGACCAGCGGCATACCGGTTCGGTTGGAGTCTTCGGACCTCGTCACACCGGCCGCACGTGTGCTCAACAATATGCCCTCGCATCCTTATCGGCGCATCGCGCGGGTTCTTGAGGATTCGCGACGCCGAACCCGAGCCTCGCCACGGCCGGCGGCCATCGTCCAGTCGCCTCATGACGCGCCTCGCTCCACCTCCCCGACACCCGCCCCCGGTATTCACCGGGGCGGCACGGCCTCTGTCTGGATCGTCAGCGCGAGTCCTTTCGGAAGCTCCACGAAGCCGCCCAAGAAGAGCAAGGGGAATCGAGGGTCCAGGTAACGGTGCGTGCCGACTGCACGCCGCCCTCCGAACGCGGTGCGATACGCCGTCCCGCAGTCGATCAACCGGCCGCGCAGGCTGACCTCGCTCGTGCCAAAGCGGATTCTGGTGAAGCGCACCGCCAGCGCGTCGGCGGGCGGCGTGGTGCCTCGGGTCTCCAGCAGGACGATGCGGCCTTCCACCATCGCGCCCCGCGGCACAACGAGCCCGTTTTTGGTCCTGATTTCTTTGCGGACCTCGGCCTCGACCAGGTCCCCCGTCGAAGCCGTCTGCCGCAGGATGGGCGCCGCCAGCACGGTCTCGACAGTCAGCCCACCAGGCAATGCCACGCTCGCCTCGTTCCGTTTTGCCGCCTGCTCCACGGATTGCTCCCCGAAAGAAATGCTGGATTCCGCCAGAAACTGCCGGCACTCGGAGAACCGCGTGATCGTGCGGCTCTCGAACTTGCGATCGCTGACCATGCGCACGTCAGTAAGTCGAGGCAGCAGGAAACTGCCTGTGCCAACGGCTACCAGGCCGTAGTCGATGGCGATTTTAATACTGGCCCTCTTGAAGGCCGGCGGGATGTTGTCGGCGTCGAGCTCAACCCGCGTGAGATCCAGTGTCTCCGGATTCACCCAGAAGGAACCGTGAAACCCAACCGCCACCTTTACCCCATTCTGGGTGATGGTGTAGCGGGAGCTGTCCTGGGGAACGCGGTAGTCGTATCGGATCGCCTGGCGCGCGCCGGCTGCCCGCTCGTCGGCCCGCGTGTAGCTGGCGCCATAAGGAGCGAAGACCGCGGACAGGAATCCGGCAAAATCACCCGTCTTCGTCAGGCCCCGCCCCAGGATTGCCTGCCGCTCATGGATGTCGAGTGGACCGCCCCCAGGCCACGCGAACTGCTCCTTGCCCTCGACCACGGAAACTTCAAACCGCATCCGGTCGCGAACCAGGCTGTCCGCGTCGTCACTGGCGTACCAGCGCCGCTCGATCGTCTCGAGACAGGTGTAGTCTGGAATGCGCGCCGTCCTCTCGGAGACCCGCAAGCGGATCTGGGAGATCGGGTCGTCGCTCCCTCGAGCGACGCCGCCGGCCAGTAACAGCACCAACCACAGACGCATCATGCCTCAGAACCGGACTCCCACCAGGATCTCAACCTGGTTGGGACGCCCCAGGGTGCCGGTCGAGAACACGCCCCTCGGCCAGCGCGTGTACCGCACCTCCGGCGCGATCTTGAGGAACGCGGCCTTGATCTCGACACCGCCGCCGGCAAGGAATCCGGCGCCCCATTGGGACGAACTGAACGTGCTCGACGCCGGAGCGCCGCCGCAGAGGGGCTCTCCAGGCGCGTACTCGCCACCCGAGCATCCGGAGGTAACTGACGTGTGGGCTCGGTCAAACGCGAAACCAGCCTCAACATAAGGCTGCGCCAGGTGCCCCCCGAAACGGTATTTTGCGTACACGGGAAATTCCCAGTGGCCAATGTTCGCGTCCGTGAACGCCGTCACGATGTAGTTGGTGTGGTAAGAGTTTGAAAATCGTCGGTACAATGCGTCCACGCCAACCGACAGGTTCGCCGGGAGATCGATCTCGACGGTTCCGCCGGCCGTCCAGCGCTGGGTATCGACGCTGTACCTGCTGTCGGAATACGATGCCTCGGCGGCCGTCACCGGCACGCCCGCCTTAAGACCGAACGAGACGGGCCCGCAGTACAGCGGCAACGCGCACAACAGAAGCAGAAGTGAGCATTTCATCCGAGCCATCATACTCCAGACTCGTGGCAAAATAGAACGAATGAACGAAGGCATCGAGAATATCCGCAAGAAGGGCAGCCGCATCATCGCCGAGGGCACCCACATGCTGCCCGCCGCGTCGCTGATGATGGCCGAGGGCGTGATCCGCTCGCTGGACGACCTGAAGAAGCCGTTCGTCACGGTCATCAATTCCTACACCAACCAGATCCCCGGCCACGCGCACCTGGACCAGATCGGCGCCATCGTGCGCGACGAACTGAAGGCGCTCGGCTTCAACGTCTGGTACGCCAACGTCGGCGGCGCCATCTGCGACGGCATCGCCATGGGCCATTTCGGCATGAAGTATTCGCTCGCCTCGCGCGAGCTGATCGCCGACCAGATCGAGACCATCATCGGCGCGCATCCCTGCGACGCCTGGATCGGCATCGCCAACTGCGACAAGATCGTCCCGGCCATGTACAACGCCATGGTGCGGATCAACATCCCGGCGGTCTACGTGAGCGGCGGGCCGATGCTGGCGGGCGACGGGCAACACGGACCTGATCACCGTGTTCGAAGGCGTGGGCAAGCACAGCGTGGGCAAGATGACCGAGGCGGAGCTGCGCGCGCTGGCCGAGCGCGCCTGCCCCGGCTGCGGAAGCTGCTCCGGCATGTTCACCGCGAATTCGATGAACTGCCTGGGCGAGGCGATCGGCCTGGCGCTGCCCGGCAACGGAACCATTCCGGCCGAGCGTTGGGCGGACGGCCGGCGCTCTACCGAGCTGAACCCCGAGCGCATCGAGCTCACCAAGAAAGCCGCGCACGCGCTGAAGCGGTGCCTCGACGCAGAACGTCCGGCCGCTCGATATCGTCACCGAGCAGGCGCTGGTCAACGCCTTCGTGCTCGATATGGCCATGGGCGGGTCCACCAACACCATCCTGCACGCGCTGGCGCTGGCGCACTCGGCCGGGATCCCGTTCAAGCTCGACCGCCTGAACGAAATCTCCGCCACCACGCCGAATATCTGCAAGGTGTCGCCCAGCCGGCCCGAAGTGCACATCGAACACGTCCATCGCGCGGGCGGCATTCCGCGCCATCCTGAAAGAAATCGACCGTCATGCGCAGCACCGGCCTCAACCTCGACGCGCCCACCGTCGCGGGCACGGCTGGCGGATTCGGTGGCCTGCGCGCCCGATCCCGACGGCGACGTGATCCGCCCGGTCGACAAGGCGTTTCTCCAAGACCGGCGGCCTGGCGGTGCTGTTCGGCAACCTGGCGCCCAAGGGCGCGGTGGTGAAGGTGGCCGGCGTCGCCGCCGACATGATGGAGTACGAAGGCGCCGCGCGCATCTACGAATCGCAGGAGGACGCGCTGCGCGGCATCCTGGCCGGCGAAGTGAAGGACGGCGACGTGGTGGTGATCCGCTACGAAGGCCCGCGCGGCGGCCCCGGCATGCAGGAGATGCTCTCGCCCACCGCGGCCCTCGTCGGCGCCGGCATCCGCGCCGCGCTCATCACCGACGGCCGTTTCTCCGGCGGCACGCGCGGCCTGTGCATCGGCCACGTCTCTCCGGAAGCGGCGGCCGGCGGCCCGATCGCGGCCATCCGAGAAGGCGACCGCATCTACATCAACGCCAAAACCTGCCGCCTCGAGCTGAAGGTGGACGACGCCGAAATCCGCCGCCGCCTGGAGGCCCTGCCGCCCTTCGAGCCCAAAGTGAAGCGCGGCTGGCTGGCCCGCTACCTCCTCCACGTCACCAGCGCCGACACCGGAGCGGTATTCGAGATCTAGCACCGAACCGCGCGCGTCAGCAAGCGGCCCCGTCGGCTTGCACGTCACCAGCGCCGACACCGGAGCGGTATTCGAGATCTAGCACCGAACCGCGCGCGTCAGCAAGCGGACCTGTCGGCGTTCATCCGTGGCCCTTCAATCTGAGAGAATCTTCTCCAGAGGCATGGAACCGACCGCAATTCGCGAAGCTCGCAAGCAGATCAACTACAGCCAGCAGCTCGCCGAGAAGGGCTGGTACCACAGCTTCGAGCTTCCCGACGGCACCCTCATCGATGGCGTCGTTGGCCTCGAAGCGCAGAAAGACCGCTACGCCCTCTTCCCGATTCCCGCCGACCTGACAGGCCAGCGCGTCCTCGACATCGGCGCCTGGGACGGCTGGTTCGCCTTCGAAGCCGAACGGCGCGGCGCTTCCGTGACCGCGGTAGACTGCGTCGATATCCCCCACTTCCGCGAGATCCACCGGAAGCTGCGCTCCAAAGTGGATTACCGCGTCGCGGACCTCTACGACCTGCCCGAAGCCGGCATCGGCGTCTTCGACACGGTCTTCTTTCTCGGCGTGCTCTACCACGTCCGCCATCCCCTGCTCGCGCTCGAAATTGTCTGCCGCCTGACCACCGGCGTCGCGCTGGTCGATTCCTTCGTCACCGACGCCGACACCTGGCAGAGCCACGCCGATCAGCTTCCGTCTCTCGAGTTCTACGAAACCGGCGAGCTCGGCGATCTGGTCGACAACTGGTTCGGCCCCAGCGTCTCCTGTCTGATGGCCCTCTGCCGTTCCGCCGGCTTCGCGCGCGTCGATCTGCTTCGGGCCTCCGGCAACCACGCCGTCGTGGCCTGCCACCGCCATTGGGAGCCGCCTCCCGCCGCTGCGAACCCCGCCCCCGAGTTGCTCTCGGCGTACAACTCCCGCGGCTTCGGAATCAACTTCGAGGGACGGCGCGACGAGTACCTCTCCTGCTGGTTCCTCTCCCCTGCCGCCGCGATTCGCCGCGAGGACCTGCGCCTCGAGGTCGGAGGCTTCGGCAGCCCCGCGCTGTTCGTCCAGCGCGAAGAAGGCACGCGCTGGCAGGCGGACTTCCTCGCTCCGCCCGGCCTCGCCCCCGGCTGGAACACGGTGCGCCTGAGGCTGGCCGACACCGATTTCGGTAACGCCCTCAGGATCGCTGTGGCCATGCCTCTTCGAGCCAGCGAGCTCAGGATCGAGCGCGTGTGCGACGGCGTCACCTGGGAGTACAACCGGGTCGACATGTCCGGCGGAGGATTCGTGAGCTGCTGGGTGACCGGCCTGCCCGAGAACGGCGACCGCGTCAACATCCACGTGTTTCTGGGCGACATGCCGCTTGAAGTCGATTGGACCGGAACGGCGGACGCCCAGGGCGAAGTCCAGGTCAACGTCATCGTCCCGCGTGATTTCGCGCGCGGCGAGCATCCGTTTCGAGTGGAGTGCGGCGGGGTGGCGTCGGCGCCGGTTGCGCTGAAGATCGAGGGGTGAATTGTGCCATTCACGTTGGAAGGAAGATCTGCATTAGTGACGGGCGCGGCCCGCGGCATCGGGCGAGCGATTGCCACCCGCCTAACGGATGCCGGCGCCTCCGTCCTCATCAACGATCTCGATGAAGAGGCCGCGCGCGAAGCCGCCGCTGCCCTGCCCCGCGCGCATCATCTCGCGGGCGACGTCACCAAGCCCGACTTCCCCGAGCGGCTTGTTGCCGCGATGCTCGACCGCTTCGGCGCCATCGACATCCTCGTGAACAACGCCGGCTACACCTGGGACAGCGTCATTCAGAAGACCACCGACGAGCAGTTCCAGGCCATGCTGGACATTCACGTGGTGGCGCCGTTCCGCATTCTGCGCGCGGCCTCCGGCTGGCTCCGCGAGACCGCCAAAAAGGAGATCGCGGAAGGCCGCCGCGTGATGCGCAAGGTGGTGAACATCACCTCGATTTCCGGCACCGACGGCAACGCCGGCCAGAGCGGCTATTCCTCCGGCAAGTCGGCCGTGGTCGGATTAACCCGGACGTTGGCCAAAGAGTGGGGCCGCTACAACGTCAACGTGAACGCGGTGGGCTTCGGCCTGATCGAGACGCGCCTGGTGCAGCCGCTCGCGAGTCCGGTGGACATCCTCGGCCACCGGATCGTCCTGGGCGTGCAGCCGCAAGCGCTCGAAGCGGCGCGCCAAGCCACGCCCCTGGGCCGCCTAGGCACGCCCGAAGAGGCCGCCGGCGCCGTCCTCTTCTTCTGCTCCCCGCTGTCCGACTACGTGACCGGCGAAGTGCTCATCTGCGGTGGCGGATTCCACTTCTGAAGGCGGCTGGAAGATCCGGCCGCGACGGACCGCGACCTTCAGTCCCTGCAGAAAATGCCAAAGATTCCACCGTCATGACTGGCGACACCGAGCCATTTCTCGCGCAATTCGGAGGCCTGGGCAGAGGACATTCCGGTCTCGTGCGCGCCAGGATTCCTGTATCTCCTCACTCCGTCGATCTGCCGTTTCAACGCCAGCAGATCGATGCTGCGAGTACGGGCAAACTCCTGGATTACCGGCTTTGATAAGCCGAGAGCGATTGAGATGGTTCCGAGACCGGAGCGCTCGACGGCCTTCCCGCCCTCGATTATGGGGGTGATGAGCGCTCCTCTGGGTAACATGTCGCCGTCTGGGAAACGGGAAATTCCTCGATCCTTCAGGTAGTCAGCCAACCGCGGAAGAAACCTCTGCCTGAGTTGAAGCGCGAACGCCTTGGCCACATCTGCTACCACCGAGTTCCAATCTCGGATTTCGCTATCACGATAGCGGTGCTCAGCATCCAGCAGCACGTCTCTTGCGTCGGCAGACAGCCGCGAATATACCTTGTCTCCCAGCGCATCCTTCAATGACTCTTCCGTCTTAAACCTGCTCGGCGGACCAAGGGAGTCAAACCGGGTGACGAGAGCCGCGACGGTGTCAAGCATTGGGACCTGCAGGGCGGCGATTGATTCAATCCGATCCTCCAAATCGGAAACCGAGAACTCCTTTCGGTCTCCTGCTTCACCGATCTCCCGCAGCGCCGCAGTTTCCGCCAGATGCAGCAGGTATCCGTAAGCTATGTCCCGTGGTGGCTCCCCCAAGAGCTCGAACCATTGTGGCCAGGCAAAAGCGGCTGTGGATTCCAAGAAGGCCGGAACGTCTTCGATGTCGCCATCCGAGGGAACAGACCCCGGCAAATCCCTGAAGTTCAGTACCCGATGCACATGATAGGCCAGCCGGACGCAGAAGAACTCTTCGTCGGTGAGGCTTTGCACAAATGTCACACACGGTTCCTCGGAAACGGACCGCCTCCAGTCCATCCAGGGGTCGCCGAGTACGAAGCCACTAGGCGAGCGGATGTACTCCCACATTGCCTGCCCGACGCGATGAGCCACCACGAGGGCGCGCCAAAACAGAGCGTGTTGAGCCTGAGACAACTCGTCTTCGAAGGCCTCCTCGGCAGAGGCTCTCGCCGACTCAGATTCGGGGTCGTCCTCCGCAGACAGGAAGTCCTCCAACTCCAATGAAACGATCCGCCTCGCCCTCTCCCTCGATACGTTCAAGCAGACCTTCAATGAGCGGAGCAGCATTCTCAGCGTTGTTTCGCTCTCATCCATAGGATTCTCTTACGGTCAGCAGCCTCTCCGTCCTCCCATTGGCGATAGGGGATGGTGTCAGTTCTTCTTATCACTTCCAGTCGCAAGACGGCGCAAGCCCTTGCTGAGGCCCTTGGCTGTTCCCCAGAAACCATCAAGTGCGAGTGCCGGGGCGGGTAGCAAGGCTGCCCGTCTGCGTCGTGCAGCAAAGTGCCGCACACCAATCCATCACAGTCGGCGGCGTCCTCCAGACGCAGATTGACGGTTTGCGAGTCCATAGGGTCCCGTATGTCCTCCGCACTTATGCGAAACAGCATCGGCATAGAACCTCCTACGACCATTACACCCCCATGCATCCTCAACGTGCACGCGGTCGGGAGACATCTCCCATTAGACCCTGGGACCAGGCGAGAGCCTCGCGCTCCCGAACCTCGTCGGCAGCCATGTCGCGATAGGAGCCGTCGAGGTTCTGCGAGAGGACCTGCGGCCGGACGAGTTCTCGGAGGAACTGGCCGATGCAGCGCCCGCCGACCGTCAGATGCAAGCTTCCGCAGACCGCTTTGCCGATGGTGACTGTGATCCTTCGCCCCATTCGCGAACCTCTGTACATATTACGCACGCATATAGGCCGTCCAAGCAAATCCCGCACCTCCAGTGTTGAGGCGCGCGGTTCTTGATCCGACTCCGGCGCGAGCGCACCAGCGAGTGCACGCCGCTCTCCGATGTCGCGCGGAGCGAGCTAGACTTGAAGCTGCGTGATCTTCGAATGGAACGCCAGAAAAGTCGCGTCCAATCTGAGGAAACACGGTGTCTCGTTCGGACAGGCTGCATCGGTGCTCCTTGACCCGCTGGCCGTGACTTACCCCGACCCCGATCATTCCTCAGACGAACACCGGGAGATCACGATCGGTCATACTATACGACAGCGGCTCGTGTTCGTCTCCCATTGTTGGCACGGAGGCCGCATCCGGATCATCAGCGCGCGGCCGGCGACGAGGTCCGAGCGTGAACAATATGAAGAAGGCACGGACAACCAGGCCTGAGGGCAAGCTGCGGGCGGAGTATGACCTCTCTCAGCTCAAGGGCGGAGTGCGCGGGAAGTACTACAAGCGGGCGACTGCCGCGACCAACCTAGTTCTGGTCGAGCCTGACCTTTCAGGATTGTTCCCCGACAGCGAATCCGTGAACCGCGCATTGCGCCTGTTGGCCGAGACCGCCAAGGCGGCGTCAGGCTTGAAACGCCGCGGGCGACGCGCATAGGAGCGCCTCGAATCCTGGCGCACCAGCAAGATCGCCACGCAACGCCAAGCAGAACCGGCGCGCGCCCACCCCCCCCCAACCCCTGCTGCCGCAACCCGTTGAATGTATAATCGATTCTCGATGCAGATCAAGATCGGAGCCCCTGCCCAGCGTGTGATCCTGATTGCCACGGCTGCGTTCGCCATGCTCTGGGCACTGGCCCGAGCCTGCGTTCAGGCCGTCACAATGGACGAGGCGGTCACCTACATGGCCTTCGTACGGCCGCCGCTACCTCATCAGTGGGACCCCAACGCCAACAATCATATTCTGAACTCGATCTTGATGCGCTTCTTTACGTCGGTGTTTGGAATTTCGCCTCTAACCGTCCGCTCGGGTGCGCTGATCGGCGCGGCGGTCTATATCTGCGCGGCCTATTTCCTTTGCCGGCTGGTATCGCGGGATTTCTGGCTGCGCTGGTGCTTGTTCGTGTGTCTGGTCTACAACCCGCTCGTGTTCGATTTCCTGGTGGCCGCCCGGGGCTACGGCCTGGCAATGGCATTTCTGGCCTGCGCGATAGCAGTCGTAGCCGCCTCGAAGCGCGAGGATGTGGAACGCCCCAGACCGCTCCTGACGGCCTGCGCGCTGGGCTCGGTCTGCGCCGCTTTGTCCCTCGTCGGCAACTTTTCTTTCGCCTTGGTGGATGCCGCCGCGATGCTGATGCTCTATGTGTGGGCCTGCGGCTCCCCGGAGTCAGCGGGCATCAAGCGCAAGGCTCAACTGCTCGCGGCGTCCGTCCTCCCGGGCGTTCTGGTGACGGCCGTGCTCGCGGGATCGGCGCTCTTGAACTGGCCCAAGGGACAGTTCGTCTTCGGATCCACTTCCATGGCGGAGACGCTCGGCAGCGTTTACGAATCGTCGATGTACGAGCTGAATCCTTCTCTCGTGAACCCCTTGTTCTATGGCACGCTGAGCACTCTGTCTCTATGGATACTCCCGCTGGCGGCTGCAATCTGCGTGTGGCGTTTGCTGCTCGTCGCCCTCAATTGGTCCTCGCTCACGGATCGCGGCGCCAGATGGCTGCTCGGCCTTGCCGCGGTTCTTGCCGTGGCTCTTACGCTCGCGCTGTCGCTTCATTGGCTGGCATTTCGGTTCTTCGATATCCTCCTGCCCAAGGATCGGACGGCACTCTACGTGGTCGTTCTCTCGACCCTGTTCCTCGGCGTTGTGGCAGCCCTTCGGATTCCGTCGCGTGCGGGCGAGATCACCCGCCGTCTAATGACGGTCGCGTTGCTCGCGCTCGCCTGCTATTTCGTCCTGTGTCTCCGCATCGGCTACTTCAAAGAGTGGAAGTTCGATTCCGACGTCGACAAGGTTTATTCCGCGCTGGCTTACTACAATCACACCTGCGGAGTCACCGACGTCCCCGCGAACTGGCGCTATGATGCCGGGCTGAACTTCTACGCGGAGATGTCGGGGCGCGAAACTTTTTCCGCCTTCCCCATCGGCCTGCATTCGTACCCCTCGGGCAAGCGCGCCTATGTTCTTTTCTACCCGGAGGACCACTGGTTCATGGAGGAACGTGGGCTGAAGGTGGTCTATCGCGCGCCCAGCGATGCCACGGTCGCGATCGACCCCGCGCGGATGCCCTCGGGGAACGATGCGTGCCTCTCCGTCGCCCCCGGAACCGGCCTCCCTTAGGCTTGTGGGGCAGGAGCCCGCGTTCGCGCCGGCCTCCATCGAGCTGCCAGAAACGAGGAGGCCGGACGTGGACGTCCGGCGCAGCTCTGGAGAGGGACTTGCAGAAATCGCACCACCGCCGCGGAAGGGACAAGCTGAAGCATGTCCTACACGGCGCATCAACGGTTTACGGCCCCACGTGGGGTGTGCTTCAGCTTGCCCCGCGATTTCTGCAAGTCCCTCTGGAGAGCCGCCCCACCCACATGCCCGCCCGGCTCTCGGTTAGAATGAGCCACAGCCCTTATGAGAATCCAAAAAGCAGTCATCACCGCCGCCGGCCGGAACCAGCGGACCCTGCCGCTCCAGACCCTGATCGATCGGGATGGCGTCGAGAAGCCGGTCCTGCGCATCATCCTCGATGAGGTCGTCGCCTCCGGCGTCGAAGAGATCTGCGTCGTTATCTGCCCAGGCGATGAGCCGGCTTATGCCAAAGCTGCCGGCGACCAGGCCGGCCGCATTCGTTTCCTTCCGCAGGCTGAGCCGCTCGGTTACGCCCACGCCGTGTACTCCACCCGTGAGTTCACCGGCCAGAGCCCGTTCCTGCACCTGGTGGGCGACCACATCCATACCGGCGGCGCGGGCGCGCGGCACCTGGTCGAGGTGGCCCAGGCCGAATCCTGCGCCGTCTCGGCCGTGCAGCCGACGCGCGAGAGCCTCCTCCCGCACTACGGAACGGTGGGCGGCCAGCGCGTTGCAGGACGCCCCGACCTCTATCGCATCGAGCGCGTCCTCGAAAAACCCACGCCGACCGAAGCCGAACAGCAGGTCCTCGTCCCTGGCCTGCGCGCCGGACACTACCTGTGCTTCTTCGGAATGCACGTGCTCACGCCCGCCATCATGGACATCCTGGGCAGGCAGCTCGCCGAACCGCAGCCCGGCGTGACGCTCTCGAGCGCGCTGGCGGAGCTGGCCGCGCGCGAGCAGTACCTGGCTCTCCAGGTGGACGGCCGGCGCTACGACCTGGGTGTGAAGTATGGACTGCTGGCGGCGCAAGTGGCCCTGGCGCTCGACGGGCACGATCGCAACGAGGTGCTCGCGCAGTTGGTCGAGTTGTTGGCTTTGCGCACGGTGGCCGCATGAGCGAACTGGTACGCATCGTCACGTCCCGCGATCCGGAAGTCCGGAACCGGCCACTGGAGGCCTTCTGCCGCGACGCCGACGCCGCGGGCCTGCTGGGGGAGTGCGAGGCTCTCGATCGCTTCCGCCGCGAGAGCGACAACCTCTATGAGCGCGTCCGCGCGCAGTTCTTCCTCTACGCCATCCACCGCTTCCACCTCTCTACCAAGCCCGGTGTGCGGCCGGCGGGACCGATTCCCTTCGCCGCCTCCGAGACTCTCATGAAGCGGCGCTTCGAGGAAACCGTGGACATCCTGCTCCGCGCGCAAGCCGCCGACGGCCCCACCGCGGCGCTTTCGAGCGGCCTCGCCGCCGCCTACCGCGGCCTCGGTTTTCAGACCCTGGCCAACCAGGTGCGCCGCAGCGTGCGCTCCGTTCGCGGCAATCAGTGGCTGGCTCGCATCGGGCACCCCGCCGACTATCCGTTATCGGTGCGGCCGGAGTTACTGGTGCAGGATGGCGCGCTCTACCCCATCCTCCGCGAGGCCACGCCGGTCCGCATGGACCTCAGCCACAGCGGCTGGAGCGACATTTTCTTCCTGGGAATGGATTTTCCCGAAGGCGCGCGGGTGCTGAATGTTTCGATCGACCTCGCCGTCCGGGGAGCGGACGGTGGACGGCCGCGTCCCCCCGTCGAAGCCTACTTCCGCGTCATCGACGAACCCGTCCTGCGCCTCACCAGCGTGGATCTCGGCGCCACGGCGGACGTCAGCACCTTCGCCGAGGTCTTCGATTTCGCCCGTGACTACCTGGGTCTCTTGAAAGCGGCGGCCATCGCCTCGGGCCTGGTGCCGCAGGCCATGGAGGGCGCGCAGCAGCCGCTGGCCGACCTGCTGGCGCGCCTCACCGGACGCCTGGGACACGGCATCGAGATCGTCAGCCGCGTCAACGATATTCCTAAGGGCTCGCGCCTCGCAGTCTCCACCAGCCTGCTGGCGTGCCTGATCGCGGCTTCCATGCGCGCCACCGACCAGATTCACAGCCTCACTGGCTCGCTCACCGAGAACGATCGCCGCACGGTGGCCGCGCGCGCCATTCTCGGCGAGTGGCTGGCCGGCTCCGGCGGTGGCTGGCAGGATTCCGGCGGCCTGTGGCCGGGGATGAAACTGATTCAGGGCGTCGAGGCGGCGGAGGGCGATCCCGAGTTCGGAATCAGCCGCGGCTGCCTGCTCCCGCGCCATCACGTCCTCACCCGCGACGAGGTTTCGCCCGAGACGCGCCAGCGCCTCGAGGACAGCCTGGTGCTGGTGCACGGCGGCATGGCGCAGGACGTCGGCCCCATCCTCGAGATGGTCACCGAGAAGTACCTGCTGCGCTCGCAGGTGGAGTGGAAGGCGCGCCTGCAGGCCATGGGGATCTTCGACGAGATCGTCGATCTGCTCAAGGCGGGCCAGGTGGAGCGCATCGGCGGCGCCACGGAGCGCAACTTCCTCGGCCCCATCCAGACCATCATCCCCGGCGCCACCAACTACTACACCGAGGCGTTGATCGATGGCGCGCGCGCCGAATTCGGCGCCGATTTCCAGGGTTTCTGGATGCTCGGCGGCGCCGCCGGCGGCGGTATGGGCTTCATTTTCGATCCGCAGGCCAAGCCGCGCGCGCAGGATCGCCTGCAGCACATCATGAGCGAAACCAAACGGCGTTTGGAGGGCGCGGCGCCCTTCGCCATGGAGCCGGTGGTCTACGATTTCGCCATCAACGAGCACGGCACTCAGGCCTGCCTGCTCCGCGGCGGCGACGGCCTCATGCCCGCCGGCTATTACACGCTGATGGTGCCGGCGCTGCTGCGCATCGAGCCTCGTCTGCTGCCGCGGTCCCGGCGCGCTGAGCTCGACCGTTTCGGCCAGGCCTGCCGCGATCTGCCCGAACTCTCCGGCAGCGTGCAGAAGCTCTTCGACCACCTGATTCCCCACTCCGCATCGGCGGGCGGAAGCCAGGCCGAAAGCCTGCAGGGATTGCTCGACCAGTACGGCTTCGATCGCGCGCAACACGAGCAGATCCAGGCCGACCTGCGCTCCGGCCGCATCGGCCTCTCGCAGAATCGCCTGTCACCGAGTACGTCGATCGAGGACGCCACGCCCGGAGACGTCTGCGATTCTCTCGCCGGCCTTCCGGATCGCTACCGCGCGCTGGGGGTGGAGGCGCTGGCGGCGGGCCGGGTCGCGGTGGTCTCTCTGGCGGGCGGAGCGGGCAGCCGCTGGACCCGCGGCGCCGGAGTCGTCAAGGCCCTGAACCCCTTCACCAAGATGGGCGGGCGGCACCGCAGCTTCATCGAAGTCCACCTCGCCAAGAGCCGCCGTACCGGCCGGATCGCGGGCGCCTCCCTGCCTCACGTGCTCACCACCAGCTACCTCACCCAGGGGCCCATCGAAGACTGGCTTCGCGCCGAAAAGAATTACGGCTACCCAGGCCCGCTGATGCTTTCGCCGGGCCGCGCGATCGGTTTGCGCATGGTGCCCACGGTGCGCGACTTGCGCTTCGCGTGGGAGGAAATGCCGCAGCAGTTACTTGACGAGCAGGCGCAGAAAATGCGCCAGAGCCTCCACGCCGCGCTCATCCATTGGGCCGAGCAGGCCGGCGAGGCGAGCGACTATACGGACAACCTGCCCTCGCAGTGCCTCCATCCGGTGGGCCACTGGTACGAGGTGCCGAACATGTTGCGCAACGGCGTTCTCGCGCGGCTGCTCGAGGAGCGGCCGGCGCTCGGCACCCTGATGGTCCACAACATCGACACTCTCGGCGCGGACGTGGATCCGGCAATCCTGGGCTATCACCTGGAATCCGGCGCCGCGCTCACGACCGAGGTGGTGCCGCGCCACATCGACGATCGCGGCGGCGGCCTGGCCCACGTCGATGGCAAGCTGCGCCTGGTCGAAGGGCTGGCGCTGCCCAGCGAAGAGATCGAATCGAGCCTCTCTTACTACAACTCGCTCACCATGTGGATCGATATCGACGCCCTGCTGGCCGCATTTTCGCTGTCGCGCGGAGACCTGCGCGACGACGCCAAGGTCGCGCAGGCCGTGCGCGCGCTGGCGGCCCGCATGCCGACCTACATCACGCTCAAGGACGTCCGCAAGCGCTGGGGCAAGGGCCAGGAAGACATCTTCCCCGTAGCCCAGTTCGAAAAGCTGTGGGGCGACATGACCGCGCTTCCCGACCTCGGCTGCCGCTTCGTGGTGGTGCCGCGCATCCGCGGCCAGCAGCTCAAAGAGCCCGCCCAGCTCGACGGCTGGCTCCGCGACGGCTCCGCCGCCTACACCGAATCGCTGTGCGACTGGGAGTGATGTGGCGCGGGTTTCAGCCTGCCGCGTCGGCACTCATGCCGACGCCTGTCCCGCCGCCCGCAACTACAGATTCCTGGCCGCGAAGCGCGACATCGCGAAACCGTCGATGTACTTGAACGGCGTCTGGCCGGTGGTGTAATGAGCGCACGGCAGCGTCAGAACCCGATGCGGCACGCCGCGGCTGCTGAACGCGTCCAGCACCTGGCGTGAGAATTCGGGCAGGAAGGTCGTGTCGTAGCGCGCCCACACCAGCAGCGTCTTCAGGTCCCGACCGGCTATCCGGTCGAAGTAGCTGGCGGGACTGATCGGCGCCCAGCACTCGCGCAGCTCATCCTGTGTGATCGCGCCGCCGAAGCCCTGCCGCACGTGGCTGGTCGAGATCCCCGTCCACACCACGTCGCCGAACCAGGTGGAGACGTGGTTGTAGATCGCCACGCGCAGCCGCGCATCGTGCATCGCCGCGATAAACGCAATGCAGGACCCCAGGCTTGTCCCCAAGATCCCGAGGCGGTGGTAGCCCTGCGACTCCAGCCAGTCCAGGCACGCCCGGGCGTCGATGACCGACTGCTGTCCGGCGTGAATGGTCCGCCCCACGTTGCTGGACACGTGATAGTCGGCCCGCTGGAGCTCGGCCGGCCGTCGCCGGTCGTGGTACGCCAGGCTCATGCGCAGTGCGGTGAGTCCGAAGCCGTTGAGCAGCCGGCACAGTCCCAGGTGGCCGTTCTCGTCCGCGTTCCACTGGGGAAGAACGACCAGCGCCCGGCCGCCGGCCCGCCGGGATGGGAAGAACTCCCCATGCACCGTGTTGTTCTCAGGGTGCGGGCTCTCCAGCGGGCTGGTGAAAGTGAGGTGGCTCCCCTCGAGCCGGAAATCGGAGGGCGAGCGGTAGGCGAAGAAGGCGTCGGAACCCTGGACCGCCTGCCGGCCGTATGCGCGGATCGCCCCAGCCGGATCGGCGGCCGGGGGCAGGCCCAACCAGTCCAAACCCCAGTCGAAGGGGCGCACAACGCGGTTCGAATCCCGGAAGGCAAGGCGGTTCTCCCAGCGGTTGATCCAACGCTCGTATGTTCCTGGCACCAAAGGAGATTGTAGCACTCAGGGAGGGGGAAAAAGAAAAGACCCCGCGACGGCGCGGGGTGGGGAGAGAGTACTACCGGCGAGGCAGCTCCCCCAAAGCGATTAAAACCTCTGTTAACCCCACATTTGCGAAAGCAATCCTCCTACCAAAGTGAACTTCCTGAGAACATAAGGCGTCAGCCCGGTTGCGATCCGCTTTTTCATAGACACCGCCTCAAAGCATACGAGTTTTGAAAGAACCACCCAAAGGTGGTACAAGAGTAGATACGCCAAATGGCAACAGCGGCCCAGCCCCCCAACTTGCTCCAGGCAGGAACCGCACGTAAGGCTCTCGCAGGCTTCTTTCTCTCCGGCCTCCTGTTCTCGTTCCTAGGAGTAATCCTGCCTGCCTGGGAGCACCATATCACCGGCGACTTCGTGACGGTGGGCTACTACTTCCTGGCCATGAACCTGGGGGTCTTATTCTCTCCGCTGCTCGCCAGGTCCTTGCGGAAAAAGAACTTATCGCTTCCGTTGGCGCTGGCCTGCGGTCTGGCTTGCGTGGCTCTGCTATACCTGGCCCTGCTGCCTCCAGGGACCGATCCCTGGTGGAGAACCATCGGGATCTTCATGCTAGGCTGCGGCACCGGGCTCCTCAACCTGGGCATCTTCCGCGCCATCACCCCCCTGTACCGGCACGATGCCGCGGCCACCGTGAATCTGGCGGGCGCCCTGTTTGGAGCCGGATGCGTGGTCATGGCCCTCCTGGTCGCGGGGACGTTCTATGTCTACACGGTCATGAGCATCCTGATCTTCGCCGCGCTCCTGCCGGGACTTTTCCTGGTGATGTATGCCACCATGCGCTTCCCCGCCGCTTCGCCAGTTCAGGAGCCGACCATGCGGCAGGCATTCGCGGATTTCCGCAGCCTGGCCGCGGTCCTATTCGCCCTGCTGCTGTTCTTCCAGTTCGGCAACGAGTGGGCCATCGCCGGCTGGCTTCCGTTGTTCCTGATTCAGCGGCTGGGGATCAGTCCCGAATCCGCGCTCCTGCTGCTGGCCGCATATTGGCTTGCGTTGCTGGTTGGGCGGGTGGTGGCGATCGCGGTACTGCCCTCCATCAGCCGGGGCAAGTTGCTGATGGGCAGCATCCTGGCCGCGGTGTTCGGCTGCTCGATCCTCCTTGCCACCAACAACATGTTCGGCGCGGTGACGGGGGTTCTGCTGGTGGGCGGCGGATTCGCGTCGGTGTACCCGCTGGTGGTAGGCAAGATCGGCAGCCGCTTCCCTTACTACCACCCGGGCTTCTTCAACGGGATCTTCTCCTTTGCTCTGACGGGCGCGCTGCTCGCCCCCTGGTCGCTCGGCTATTTCACGGACTGGTGGGGCATCGGGGTGGCCATGCTCCTCCCGCTGCTCGGAACCATGATGGTGTGCCTGCTGCTGATCCTGATCTGGGCCGAGGCCAAGTTCGCCGACGCCTGAAACTCAGAAGAATCGGAGGGTGGCCCGCTCATCGCCCAACTGCCAGATGAGCTCGAGCGACTTGATCGACTTAATCTTTCCGTCGTATCGGAATAGAGGTAGCCACTCACGGGGCGCTGGCACGGGCAGTCCGGAAACGCCAGGGTGACGGCGGCCTCGTCGGCGGTCTGCGGCGGCGGGTCCCGCTCCACCTTCGGCGGCTTCGGAACCTGGCCGATGTTAGGCCGCTGGTCGCCGGGGAAGCGCTCGGTGGGTTGCGTGCGGCCCAAAATTACCGGCCCGAGTTCGACCTGGGGCTCGAGGCCCTTGTGCCCTTCCGAGTCCGGATACTTCAACGACATCGCAACCATTTGCGGTGCGTCGGCGGGCAATTCTTTCTTTTTGTTCACCCGCAGCCGGAACTGGGCGGCCGACGCTGCCACGGCCTGCGATTTAGGCGGGTAAATGGCAATCTCGACCACCAGGTAGTCGGGCACGACAAAGTTCGTACTTTCGCCGGGCAGCGTGTGAACCAGGTAGGCGGCGGCGATATCGATGTCGCCCACGCGCGCCTGTACCGGATAGTCGCCAGGCTTCGGCTTGGGCGTGGTCGCGGCCCATGCGCAGGACGCCAGCGCCATGGCGCACACTCCGAAGGCTCGTACCATGCATGAAGTATAATGCGGCTTCCGATGAAATGGTTTCCGATATTGCTCCTCACCGCAGCCGCGCTCGCCGCGGGACCCAAGCGCACCAACCTGGAGCGGCGCGTCGAGCGCCTGATCCGGTCGTCTCCGGCGGCGGAGCGTTCGTTCTGGGGAGTCGAAGTAGTGCAGGTCTCGACGGGCAAAACGCTGGTCGCTCTGAACCAGCGCCGCCTGTTCACCCCCGCCTCGAACACGAAACTCTTCACCACCGCTTTGGCGCTGGCGGAACTGGGGCCGGCGTACCGCTTCGAGACTAGCGTCACTTGCGAGCGCGCCCCGGACGCCTCCGGCCGGGTGATGGGCGATCTGCGCCTGGTAGGCGGCGGCGACCCGTCCCTCTCGGCGCGTGCCATTCCCTACGAGAAAGGACCGCCGCGCGGCGATCCGTTGCAGGCCATCGAGGACCTGGCCGATCAGGTGGTCGCGCGCGGCGTGCGGCGGATCGAAGGCGACATCGCCGGCGACGACACCGCGTACGTGTGGGAGCCGTATCCCGAGGGCTGGGACCAGGACGACACGGTCTGGGACTACGGGGCGCCGGTCAGCGCGCTGGCGGTGAACGACAACCTGGTCACGCTACGCGTGCGTGCCGCCGGAAACCGCGCGGCGGTCGGCTTCGCTCCGCCCCTCGACTACTTCGCGGTGGACAATCGCGTCCGCGCCGGTCTGCGCCTGGAAAACAGAGTGCACCTCGAGCGCCTGCCGGGCTCGCGCCAGTTGCACGTGTGGGGCACGCTCGATTCGGATCCTCCCGGCGAGACCCAGTTCGTCCTGGCCATCGACGACCCGGCGCTCTACGCCGCCTGCGCGCTGGCGGACGCGCTGGAGCGTCGCGGAGTCGCGATTGCGGGTAGGCCGGTAGCGCTGCACCGTCATCCCAACGAGCGCCAGGAGGCGCCCCAGGCCATGGTGCTAGCCCGGCGCAGCTCGCCGCCACTCATCGAACTGCTGCGCGTCATGGACAAGGTGAGCCATAACCTCTATGCCGAGATGTTCCTGCGCGAGGTGGCTCGCCAGCGGCAAGGCGACGGCACGCGGGCGGAGGGAATCGAGACGATGCGCCGCTTCCTGGCCGGCGCGGGGATCGCCCTGGACGAGTACACCTTCACCGACGGCTCCGGTCTCTCCGGTTCGAACCTGGTCACGCCCGAAGCAGTCGTGAAGCTGCTGCGAACGATGTACGGATCGAAGGAGCGCGAAGCGTGGATGTCCCTGCTGCCGGTGGGCGGCCAGGACGGCACGCTCTCCGGGCGCTTCGTCGGCCATCCCGCGGCACACCGCATTCACGCCAAGACCGGAACGCTGGCGCATGCTTCGGCGCTCTCGGGGTACGTGCAGTCCGCGAGTCGTGGAACGCTGGCCTTCTCGATTCTGGCCAACAACTACGAGGCGCCGGCCGCCGACGTGAGGGCCCTTATCGACCGGATTGCGCTGGCGCTGGCTCAGTAAGGCTGTGAATCCCGGTGCTGCGCTCTGACGGCTGAGGCGCGCTGGCGGTCTCGCCGCCTCCGCCCGGGACACGTCGCTCGACGACGACACCCTCTATCACTTCACCCGGCGGTACACTTCTTTCCGGTCGCCAACCCTCACCACGAGGACCAGGAGGACCTCATCCCGAATCCGATAAATGGCCCGGTAGTTCTTCCCCGGCCCCACGTAGATGCGATAGAGCTTCTGCCTCGTCTCCAACTTCTCCACCCCATGAGGACGTGGATTCTCTTCCAGGCGGAGCAGGTCCCGGTTGACCTGCTTTCGGACGTGCGGATCCAGCTTGCGGAGATCCCGCTCGGCAGCGGGAGTGACCTCAACACGGTAGGACAGAACTCAGTCTCCGAGTTCCCGAATGAGGTCACGGAGAGGAATGGTCCCCTTCTCTTCCGCCTCTTTGAGAGCGGTGCGCGCGTCTTCGAGGTCCAGGCGGTCCCTTTCTTCGCGTGTCAGACGTTCCAGGAGGCGGAGGTCGTCTATGGGAATGACGGCGGCCAGGTCCTTCCCGCGGCGGGAGACAATAGTCCGCTCCTTCCCGTAGGCGGCGCGGTTTACGACTTCCGGAAACTCTTCCCGCGCTTTCGAAACATTGAGGCGTGTCATGATCTGTACCAATCGTACAAACTGTACGAGTCCGCTACCAGTATGCGGCAGAAATGCCAGGTTTTGCAAGGGCGCTAGCCTATGCCCCCGGATGCGTGACCCGGCTGTGGTGACGGCTGTAGGTGAAGTACACCACCAGGCCGATAATCAGCCAGACGATCAGGCGCGCCCAGTTGACCCAGCCCAACTTGTACATCATGTACCCGTTGAAGACGATGCCCAGAATCGGCACCACCGGCACCCAGGGCGTGCGGAACGGCCGCGCCTGCGACGGATTCGAGCGCCGCAGCACCATCACCGCGATGCAGACGATCACGAAAGCCAGCAGCGTTCCGATGTTCACCATCTTTCCGATGTCGTCGATCGGCGTCACGCTGCCGACGATAGCGGCCAGCAGGCCCACCAGCATGGTGTTCTTCCAGGGCGTGCGGAACTTGGGGTGAACCGCGGCGAAGAACTTCCTGGGCAGCAGCCCGTCGTTGGCCATGGCATAGAGCACGCGCGTCTGGCCCAGCAGCATCACCAGCATCACGCTGGTCAGCCCGGCCAGCGCCCCGAGCGTTATGATGTGCGACGCTCCGGTGAGGCCGCGGTCCATGAAGGCCCGCGCAATGGGCGCCTCGATGTTCACGTCCCTCCACGGCACCATGCCCGTCAGCACGCCCGCCACCAGGATGTAGAGAACGGTGCAGACGATCAGCGAGGTGATGATCCCGATGGGCAGGTCGCGCTGCGGGTTCTTAGCTTCCTGCGCGGTGGTCGAGACGGCGTCGAATCCGATGTAGGCGAAGAATATGTAGGCCGCTCCTTCGCCGATGCCGGAAAAGCCGTTGGGAGCGAAGGAGCTCCAGCCGTGTCCCCAGTTCCCTACGTTGATGTAGCGGACGCCCAGGGCGATCACGAACAGCACCACCGAGACCTTGATGACCACGATGGTGGCGTTGAAGCGCGCGCTTTCGCGAATGCCGATCACCAGGATCGCGGTGATGACCAGCGCGATCACAAACGCCGGCAGGTTGAATCCGATCTCGACGCCGAAGACGCGTCGGCGCGCCCACCAGTTGATGCGCGCGGCTGACCAGCTCCGCCGAATGCGCCGAAACAATCTCGGTGACTCGCGCCAGGTACGACTGCGTCCCGGGCTCCAGGCCCGGGTAGAGCGTGTGCGTCATCTGCCGTGCGACGATGTTCTCCGCGGTCCGCAGCGCCGTCCAGTGATCGTAGGCCAGCCACAGCGGCATCTTGATCTTGAACATATCCAGCAGCTCGATGAAGTGGTTGGACCAGCCGGAAGAGACCGTGCTCGCGCCCATGGCGTACTCGAGCGTGAGGTCCCAGCCGATGATCCAGGCGAACAACTCGCCCAGCGTGGCGTAGGCGTATGTGTAGGCGCTGCCGGCCAGCGGGATCATGGCCGCGAACTCCGCGTAGCAGAGTCCCGCGAAGGCGCATCCCAGTCCCGACATCACGAACGAGAGCATGAGCCCCGGGCCGGCATAGTGCGCGCCCAGCCCGGAGAGCACGAAGATGCCCGCGCCGATGATGGCGCCCACGCCGAGGGCCGTCAGTTGGAACGGTCCCAGGGTCCGCCTCAGGCTGTGCGAGCCGGTTTCCTCAGCCTCTTTGAGCAGCAGGCCCAGCGGCTTCCTGGCAAACAGTGGATTCCCCAATTCAGACTCCTCGGTGTCGGGCGCCGCGGCGCCACCAGTTCCATACCTTGCGTCGAGATGAGTCTCGACGCGGCACGCATGAGTGCGTGCGCCACAAAACTCCTTACGCCGTCGCACCCCGGCGCCACCAATAATAGACCGGCACTCCCAACAGCACGATGATCAGTCCGGGCCAGGTGTAGTTGGGCTTGTACACCAGCAGCAGAACTTCAATGGCCCCCGCTACCAGGATATACACCGCCGGAAGGACCGGGTAGCCGAAGGCCCGGTACGGCCGCTCCAGGTCCGGCCGGGTGCGGCGCAGCACGAAGACGCCCGCGATGGTCAGCATGTAGAAAACCAGGACGGCGAAGATGACGTAGTCCAGCAGGTTGCTGTAGGTGCCGCTCAGCGTCAGCAGGCAGGCCCACAGGCACTGCACCACCAGCGAAACCACCGGCGTGTGACGCGTGGGATGAAGGCGCGCCACGGGCTTGAAGAACAGGCCGTCGAGCGCCATCGCGTAATACACGCGCGCTCCGGCCAGGATCATGCCGTTCAGACAGCCGAAGGTGGAGACCATGATCGCGGCCGCCATCACCTGCACGCCGATCGGGCCGAGAATCGCCGACGCGGCGGCGGTCCCTACGCGATCCTCGGGAGCGTGCTGGATGGCGTCGAGCGGCAGGACGCGCAGGTAGACCAGGTTGGAGGCGATGTACAGAGTCAAGACGATCGCGACGCCCAGCGCCAGGGCCAGCGGCACGTTGCGCCGCGGATTGCGGGTCTCGCCGGCCGTGAAGGTGACGTTGTTCCACGCTTCGGAGGAGAACAGCGCACCCACCATCGCGACTCCCACCAGGCGGATGGTGGTGAAGCTCCAATCCGCGTTCCCCCAGAAGTTTCCGAAGTTCTCCGCGACCGCGCGCGGGTGGCTCCCCAGGGCCAGACCCAGGAATACCAGCCCGAGAAGCGTGCCCACCTTGGCGAAGGTGAAGACGTTCTGCACGCGGGCGCCGGTGCGCACGCCGCGGGTGTTCACCCAACTCAGCAGGACCAGCACCGCGATGGCCACCAGTTGCTGCGAGCTGACGCCGAACCTGCCGACGCCGGCCAGGCGGTTGTGGGCGGAGATCCAGGGGAAGAACACGCCCGTGAACTTCGCGAAGGCCACCGCGACCGCAGCCAGCGTTCCGCTCTGGATCACCAGGAACAGCGTCCAGCCGTAGAGGAACCCGCTGAGCGGGCCGAACGCCTCGCGCAGGTAAACGTATTGGCCGCCCGCCTGCGGCATCGCGGCCGCCAGTTCGCCATAGCTGAGCGCGGCGATCATGGTGACCACCGCCGTGATCACCCAGGTCATGAGCATCAGCCCGGGCGAGGCCACCTGGCGGGCGATATCGGCCGAGACGATGAAGATTCCCGAGCCGATCATCGATCCGACCACCAGTGCGGTCGCGTCGATCAGCCCAAGGCCTTTCAGCAGGCCGGGGCCCGCCGTCTGTTCACGAGTCGCCATCGTACGGTTGTTCGGCAGGATATCATGGATCGCGGCGGGAGCGCCCGTGCGCTTGCTTACGCGCACGGTTCGGTGCTGCCGGGCTACGCCGAATGTCGCCGAGTGGGCGGGTCTCCGGAGCCGCGCCGGACGCAGGACCGCAGAGGGACTTGCAGAAATCGCTGGGCAAGCTGAAGCATACCCCACGTGGGGCCGTAGACCGTTGATGCGCCGTGTAGGACATGCTTCAGCTTGTCCCTTCCGCGGCGGTGGTGCGATTTCTGCAAGTCCCTCCCCAGTCCTGCCCCACCCATTTCTGTCCGGTCCTGGGATAACTAAGCGGCATTGGGTGGCACGGCTGCGCCGGACCGCCAACGTGAGGGAACGGGAGTCCGCTCCCTGACGGTCGCGGTTCGGTGCTGGAGCGGACGGCCCTATCGCGGGTCGAGCCCGGCCGAGTACAGCAGCGAGTAGGAGATCCAGGCCACCGCCGCTGCGGCCGGGATAGTGAGGATCCAGGCCCAGGCGATGTTGGTCGCGACGCCCCAGCGAACCGCTTTCATGCGCTGGATCGAGCCCACGCCCGTGATGGCGCCGGTGATGACGTGGGTGGTGGACACGCCGACGCCAACCGCCGTCGCCGTGAGGATCGATAGCGCCGCCGCCGTTTCCGCGCAGAAGCCGCCGCGGGGCCTGAGCTTGGTGATCCGCGAGCCCACTGTGTGCACGATCCGCCAGCCGCCGGAGAGCGTTCCCAGGCCGATGGCGGCGCCGGCCGCGGCAATCACCCAAGCCGGCACGTGGAACTCGTGAAGATACCCCGTCGTCACCAGCACGCCGGTGATGATGCCCATGGTCTTCTGCGCGTCGTTAGTCCCGTGAGAGTAGCTGAACAGCGCGGCGGAAACGAGTTGAAGTTTCCGGAAGTAGACGTCCATCTTTTTCGGCGTGGAGTGGCGGAACAGCCAATAGACGAGCGTCATCAGAACGTAGGCCAGCACCAGGCCGATGATCGGCGAGAGGACCATGAAGATCAGGGTCTTGATCCATCCGCTCCAGATCAGCACTTCGAAGCTGTGCGCGAAGCCCTTGGAAAAAGCCGCGCGGGCCATCGCGGCGCCGGCGTAGCCGCCGAACAGGGCGTGCGACGAGCTGGTGGGCAGCCCGAACCACCACGTCACCAGGTCCCAGAAGATGGCGCCGATCAGCCCCGCCAGGATGACGTAGACCGTGACCGCATGCAGGTCCACCATGCCCGCGCCCACCGTGTGCGCCACCGCGGTGCCGAAGGTGAAGACGGAAATGAAGTTGAACAAGGCCGCCCAGATGACCGCCTGAAGCGGCGTGAGAACGCGGGTGGCCACGACGGTAGCGACGGAGTTCGCGGCGTCGTGAAATCCATTGAGGAAATCGAAGACCAGCGCGACCGCCGTAATGACGATGACCAGAATGAGCGCGGAGGACATCAGAACCTGAGCATGTCGGGGAGCGTCAGCTATTTTTCACGACGACGTTCTGCAGGACGTCGGCGACGTCCTCGCAGCGGTCGGTGGTGTCCTCGAGGAACTCGTAAATCTCCTTCTGCTTGATGAGGGCGATGGGGTCCTTTTCCTGCTGGAACAGCTCGGCCACGGCCCGGCGAACCAGCAGATCGGCATAGTCCTCCAGGCGGTTGACCTCGATGCAGTCGTCCAGCAGCTTCTCGTCCTTGTCCAGCTTTTCGAAGGCCCTTTCGAGCGCCTTGGCGCAATCGCGCACCACCTCGCACAGTTCGACCACGGTGGGCGGAATGGGGTCCAGACGGTAGGCCACCATGCGATAGGCAGCGTCCTCGATTCCGTCGAGTACGTCGTCCAGACTGGAGGAGAGGGCGTGAATGTCCTCGGGATCGAGCGGCGTGATGAAGGTCTGGTTGAGGCGGGTGAAGATGTCGTGGATGATCTCGTCGCCCTCGTGCTCGAGTTGCTGGATGCGCGCGGCCGCGCGCGAGAGGTGCGAGTTGCCCTCCTTGACCGCGTCGTAGCAGAATGCCGGACGCCTCGGTGATCAGGTGGACCTGGCCCAAAAAGGAGGCGAAGAACTTTTCCTGGCGTGGTAGTAGTCTCATCGGTTCGTAATCCGGAGAGATGGGTATTTTCTCACTTCCGGAAAGAGCAGGTCAATCGGACCGCCTTAACATTCGGCGCGGGGGTGGGGTCCGCTCGCCGACGCTCGCGGTTCGGTGCTGGTGGGTGTGCGGTGCGGCTAGCGCTCATCCAGGATTGGGAATGGCTCCGCCCCGCCGCCTTCCAGATGGAGAAAGCGCGTGTCCAGAAGCCGCGAAGGATCGACGTTGGACATGGCCGCGAGCAGGTGCTCCTGGAGGTGAGGGTACTGCCGGTCGAGGTTGGCGAACATGTCGCGCAACGTGCGGCGAACCGTGCCGGTCTTTTGCGAGCACCCGCACGGGACCAGGGGAGCGCCGTTCGCCTCCACGTAAGCCCGCGTGACATCCTCGCCCACGAACACCAGCGGCCGTATGAGCCGGAACTGCTTGTCGCGCGAATGCGTCACCGGCGGCAGCGCGCTCAGCTTGCCGGTGAACAGCGCGTTGCTCAGCAGCGCCTCGCAGAAATCGTCGGCGGTGTGGCCGAAGGCGATGACGTTCGCGCCCAGTCCGCGCGCCACTTCGTAGACCGCCCGGCGGCGGTAGCGGCTGCACAGATCGCAGCCGTGCTCGGGCTGGTCCTCCAGCAGCTGCAGCGAGGGCGCGTCGCGGAAGTAGGTCCAGGCCACGCCTTTGGCTTTCAGATAGTCCGACAGCGGCTCGATGGGCCGCAGAAATTTGCCCTGCTCGACGGTGAACGCGCAGACCGAGAAATCGACCGGCGCGCGCTCGGCCAGCAGCAGCAGCGCATGCAGAAGAGTCAGCGAGTCCTTGCCGCCCGAGAGCGCCACGGCCACGCGGTCGCCGTCGCGGATCATCTTGAAGCGGCCGATGGCTTCGCCGACTTTCCGCAGCAGGGTCTTCTCGATGTCCACAATTTATTATAGGGAGGTGGTCTCTACTGCACGCACGGCCGCTTTCGACATCCTCCGCCTAGTGGAGGGGGGCGGCTACGCTTCCGATCTTCTTTATGGCCGCACCGCCGGTCTCGATTCGCGCGACGCCGGTCTGGCGTCGGAGATCGTGCTGGGTTCGCTGCGGTTCCAGAGCCAGCTCGATTTCCTGATTGAGCGGCTCTCCGGCCGAGCCGTGGCCCGGCTCGACCCGGAGGTACGCATCGCGCTGCGCATGGGGATCTACCAGCTACGGTACTCTGGACCGCGTGCCGGCGCATGCCGCCGTTAGCGAGAGCGTCGAGCTGGTGAAGCGGGCGCGCAGGCGGTCGGCGGCTTCGCTGGTGAATGCGGTGCTGCGCAAGGTGGATCGAGAGGCGGTCGAGTGGCCGGATCGGGCGGTCGAGCTTTCGCATCCTGGCTGGATGCTGGAGCGGTGGGAAAGACAGTATGGCCCGGAGACGGCGGAGAGGATCGCGCGGGCGAATCTGGCGACTCCGGAGACGTACGTGCGGGGTCCGCTCCCTGACGGTCGCGGTTCGGTGCTGGGGGCCAGCACGGTAGCACCGAACCGCGACCGTCAGGGAGCGGACGCAACGGAGCCCACTGAAGTGGCGGGGTGCTTTCGCGTTAAGGCGGGACGGGTCGAAGGCTTGCGGATACAGGACATCGGCTCGCAGTGCATCGTTCCATTGCTCGAACTCGAGCCGGGCCAGACGTTCCTCGACCTGTGCGCGGCGCCGGGCAACAAGACCGCCCAGGCGCTCGAGAGCGGAGTGCGGGCTGTGGCTTGCGACATACACCTGAGCCGTCTGGTCAACATGAAGGGACTGGGGGCGGAACTGGTGGTGCTGGACGGCGCCCAGCCGCTTCCTTTTCGCGGCCGATTCGAGCGCATCCTGGTGGACGCACCCTGCTCCGGAACCGGCACGCTGGGGCGCAACCCGGAGATCAAGTGGCGGCTCCTGCCAGGAGATTTCGCCTTTCTGCACTGCCGGCAGGTGGCCCTGCTCGAAAACGCGCTGGAACGGCTCGCGCCGGGCGGACGTCTGGTGTATTCGACGTGCTCCCTCGAGCGGGAGGAGAACGAAGGTGTGGTTGAGGCCGTCGGGGCGCACGTCGAGCGGCTGTGGCGGCGGCTCCCGGGGGTCGATCGCGGAGATGGATTCTTCGCCGCTGTGTTAACATCGGACTAGCTCGTAAATGGTTCAAATCGTTCCATCTATCCTCTCCGCCGATTTCGCCCGCCTGGGGGAAGAGATCCACAAAGTGGAGCAGGGCGGCGCCACGATGTTGCACGTGGACATCATGGACGGCCACTTCGTCCCCAACCTGACGGTGGGCCCGCCGGTGGTGCGCTCCATCCGCGCCATCACCAAGATGACGCTGGACGTGCACCTGATGGTGAGCGACCCGGACACGTACGCCCCGATTTTCATCGAGGCCGGCGCCGACCAGGTGCTAGTCCACCAGGAGGCGGCGCGGCACCTGGACGGCACCCTGCGGTCGATCCAGAGCGAGGGGATCCCGGCGGGGGTGGTGCTGAATCCCTCAACGCCGGTGGCCATGCTGGAGGATGTACTTGGATTGGTGGATTACGTGCTGATCATGAGCGTCAACCCGGGCTTCGGCGGCCAGCAGTTCATTCCTCATGCGCTCGACAAGGTCCGCGCAGCTCGACCGGCGGCGTAAAGAGTTGGGGTTGAAGTTCGCCATCGAGATCGACGGCGGCGTGAACCTGGAGAACCTGGCGGACATCGTGCGGGCAGGCTGCGACTGGGTGGTGAGCGGGGCCTCGATTTTCAAGAGCCCCGATCCGGCCGCGACCGTGGCACGGATGCGGGAGATCGCGCAGAACGCGACCGCCGTCCGGGTGTAGGATTATAAGGATCTATGAAGGTTTCAAAAAGCTGGAACGGTATCATTCTGGCCCTGATCGCGGGGCTTACGTGCTCCTGCGCATACAAGACGAAGAAGTACGACAACCCGATCACCAAGGACACGCAGCAGCCCGACAAGGTTCTGTTCGACGCGGCGATCAAGGACCTCGAACACGGCCGCTATGAAGTGGCGCGGCTGACCCTAAACACCCTCATGAACACCTACGACCAGAGCGAGTACATGGCGAAAGCCAAGCTCGCGCTGGCGGACAGTTGGTACCGCGAGGGCGGCTCGCACGCCTGGGCGCAGGCCGAGGCCGAGTACAAGGACTTCGGGCTCTTCTATCCCATGATGGAAGAGGCCGCCGAGGCTCAGGAGAAGGTCTGCGAGATCGAGCTCAAGCAGATGGACAAGGCGGACCGCGACCAGACGCACGCCCTGCGCGCGGACGCCGAGTGCCGCACCCTGCTGACGCAGTATCCCAACAGCAAGTGGGCGCCGAAGGGCCAGCAGATCCTGCGTGAGATCCAGGAGGTCCTGGCGGACGAAGAGTTCCGGGTGGGCACGTTCTATTACGGCAAGGGTGTGTACTACTCGGCGGCCAACCGCTTCCACGGACTGGCCGACCACTATCCGCTGTTCAGCAAGGCGGATCACGCGCTGTGGGACGCAGGCGACTCGTACAGCCGTCTTGGCCCCAAGTTTCGCACTCAGAGCGCCGACGCCTTCACCCGGCTGGTGCGCGACTACCCGCTCAGCCCGCTGGCGGACGAGGCGAAGAAACGGCTGAAGGACATGGAGAAGCCGATCCCGGACCCCGATCCGGTGGCCCTGGCGCGCCAGAAGTACGAGATCGAGAATCATAGCAAAGCGAGCCTGATGAGTCATTTTTGGGGCGTCTTCCGCAGCCGTCCGGACGTCTCGATGGCGGCCAAGTCCGGCCAGCCCGCCATGGACTCCCTGCGGCCGAGCGACTCCGGTCACGGTTCCGGTGGAGGCAGCGGCTGGCGCGGCCGGTTCGGATGTGACAGCCAGCCCGATCACCGGGCCCTCGGCACTCGATACGCAGCCCGACGCGCGGACTACCAAACCAGCAGCCGACGCGCCGCCTGCGCAGACGCAGGACCAGCCCGCACCGAAAAAATGAGCCGGATTCTCCTGGCTGACGACAGCCCCCATGCCCAGCGCATGGGCGAGAGAATCTTGCGCGAAGAAGGCTTCGAGGTTGTCACCGTCACCGACGGCGAGACCGCGCTGATCCGGCTGAAGGACGTGGACCCGGATGTGGTGCTGGCCGACGTCTTCCTGCCGGTCCGCTCGGGTTACGAGATCTGCCAGTACATCAAGAGCCATGCGCGTCACCGCCACGCGCGCGTAGTTCTGCTGGCCGGCCTGCTCGAGCCGGTGGACGAGGCCGCTGCCAGCCGCGTGGGCTCCGACGCGGTGCTCAAGAAACCCTTTGAAGCGTCCGTGGTGGTGGCGCTGGTACGGCCGTTGGCCGAAGCCGCGCAGGCGGAGCGTGAGGCACGCGGCGAGCTCCTGCCGGAGGCCGAGGAGGCGCCCGAACCGGAGCCGGTGGCTGAGCCCGAGCCAGCCGCCACGGAGGCCGGCCCGGAGATGCCCGCGGAGATTATCGCGGAGCCAACGCCGGAGCCCGCTCCGGTGGCCGTGGTGGACGCGGAGCGTGTCAGGGCGGCGGTTACCGTAGCGCTCGATCGCGCCATGCCCGCCATGATCGACGAGATCACGGAACGGGTGCTGGTGGCTTTGGGACAATAGACCGACATGCCAGACAACAGCTTCGATGTCGTATCCAAGATCGACCTCAACGAGGTCACCAACGCAATCCACCAGGCGATGAAGGAAATCATCGTCCGCTTCGACCTGAAGAACTCGAAATCGACCATCGAGCTGAACGAGAAGGACAGGAAGATTCAACTCGCCAGCGCGGATGAGTTCAAGCTTCGCGCGATCACCGAGATTCTCGAAACGCGGCTCGCCAAGCGCGGGGTGCCACTGAAGGGGCTGACCCACGGCGAGGTGGTCCAGGCGGCAGGCTCGACGGTCCGCCAGGAGATCTCGATCCAGTCGGGAATTCCGATCGAGAAGGCGCGTGAGATCGTCAAGAAGATCAAAGAGGCGAAGCTGAAGGTACAGGCGTCGATCCAGGGCGACCTGGTGCGCGTCAGCGGCAAGAACCGGGACGACCTGCAGCAGGTGATCCAACTGCTGAAGGGACAAGATTTCGGCATCGACATGCAGTTCACCAACTACCGGACCATCTGAGTGCTGGCCGGGCGGCGCTACGCCGCGAACGCATGGCGGAGCCGGGGGGCGGGGGCGGCAGCGGCTCAGCGGTCACGACTCACGGCGTGGTGGGGCTCGGCTGCCATGACGGCCCGGCCCCTGCTTCGGAAGCATGCGGTCTATGGCGCGTACGATTAGATCCTTGGTGCTGAGTGGCCCAGCCGGGGAACTGGAAGCGTTGCTCGAAGAACCGGAGGAGGGCCAGCCGCGGCAGGCGGCGCTGGTCGCACATCCTCACCCGCTTTACGGCGGCAGCATGCACAGCAAGGTCGTGCACCGGCTGGCGCGCGGATTTCGGAGGGCCGGGGCGGCGGTCCTGCGGTTCAACTTCCGCGGCGTGGGCCGAAGCCAGGGCACCCACTCTGGCGGCGCCGGCGAGGTCGAGGACGCCCGCGCCTGCCTGGACTGGCTGCGCGGCCGCTACCCCGAGCTTCCTTACACCCTGGCGGGTTTCTCGTTCGGTTCGGGGGTGGTTCTGCGGCTGGGATGCGAGCTGATCACGGCCTCTCGAATAGTGGCGGCCGGGTTTCCGACCCGCATGGGCGCCGCTCCCGGATGGCTCGCGAGCTGCACCGTTCCGCGCGTGTTCATCCAGAGCACACACGATCAGTACGCCCCGCGCGAGGAGTTCCAGCCGTTCTTCGACCCCCTGCCGGAACCCAAGCGGCTGGTGTGGGTGGAAGCCCAGGATCACTTTTTCGCCGGCGGCCTGGAGGAGGTGGAAGAGGCGGCGTTCGGATGCGTCGAGGACGGCGCGCGGTGAGAGCGGGCTGCCCGGCGACCCGAAGCCAGCCCGCACGGCAGCGGCTGTGCTCCGGCTGCGCGCGGCCCGGCGCCGCGAAGAGGGCGACGCTCGGGCCACGGTTGCGGCCGGGAAGTCGGCTACTTCTTCAGTTCCGCGATCAGATTCGCCACTCGGGAGCCCGAGGTCACCGGCTCCACCATCCGCAGCACGCTCTTGGTCTGCTTGGTGGCTGGACTTCGGTCAGGACGCGGTACGTAGGCAGGTGCCCGTAGTTGCCGCGCGCAGGGGCCGCTTGGGCGGGTCGTTTCAGGCCAGACGCCGACGCCTCCACAACAGTCCGGCGATTCCCATGCCCAGCAGCGACCAGGATGCCGGTTCCGGCGCCTCGCCACTCGATTGGAATTCTACATCAACGTTGTCCAGTCCCAGCGTATCGCCGGAGGACACGTACCCTATCAGGTCAATCGTGGTGCTGGAGCCTAAGGCCGTGAACGTCGAGTTATAAGTCGTCCACTTGAAGCCGGAACTAGACGTGGAGGAAGCGAGAGCCAACAAACTGCCCGCCGAAACCTGTACACTCGATGTCCCAGGCTGGGAGCCCACGTCAAATTGAACCGTATAGATCGCACCCGGAATGGTAGCGATCGTCTGTTCGACTCCACCCCACAACGGAGGTCGCGCAGCGGCATCCTCGTTGTTGCCGGTCAGGTCCAAAGAATAGCTGCCGTCGGGTGCAATGATCCCAAAGTCCCCTGAGTGAATCCGCCAGAGCGCGTTGTTGATCACCGTCCAACCAGTCAGAGCTGTCGACCCGACTCCAAAGCCTCCTGACACCCCGGTGTCCGGCGTTTCGAAGCTGCCATTGGTCAACTGGTTTGCCTGCAGAGGCACGCCCAGTAGCACCACGGTGATGACCAAAAAGACCGTACGATTCATTTCCCACCTCCGAATCCGAGAATACGAAATACGCGGTAGCCCACGTTTCATTCCTCCTGTGCGGCGGATCTCATGTTCCGTTGCTCGGTTGCGAACCGGCAACGCATGTCCGCGTTCCATCGGCCAACTGTACTCAGATGCCTAAGCCTTTTCAAGCCATAAGGGGTTATTATCCGGGATGGCCGCGCCAGGCCTCCTAGATTCAATAGGTTGGCAGGCTTCCGGCAGGCTGCCTTAACCTGCGTTAAACCATCCCGGAACGACTTCGTCGATGGCTTCGAGGACCAGTTGACTACCTCGCTGGCGCGGGTCAAGAGTCGGCTGCAGGCACCGTGCGTCCTCATTCAGAGCACCCAGGATCAGTTCGGCCCGCGGGGAGAGTCCAGCCTTCTCTGACGCCCTACTGGAGCCCAGACGGCTGGACCGGGTGAAAGGGCAGGATCACTTCGTCGCCGGCGGTTTGGAAGAAGCCGCCATCCAGAGCGTCGCCGACTCTGCTCGCTGAGTTTGGGACGGGGCCCAGTGTGCCCCAGCGGGGTGACGCTCGACGCGCTGGTCTACTTCGTCAATTCCGCGCTCAGATGCGCCACCCGGGGGCGCGAGGTCACCGGCTCCACCATCAGGATCTGGTGGGCCTTCAGCAGCATCCGATCGGCGAGTGCCACTCGTTGCCGCGCTTCAGCAGCACGCTCTTGGTTTGCCTAGTGGCCGGATCGACCCAACTGCAGCCGGTCCCCGGAGTCCGCCGCATCTGCCGGCGCCTTCGAGCGTAGCGCCCTGGTAGTAGTCGTAGTTGTGGCTGGCGCCGGTTTGCATCAGGCCGCCGCCGGTCCCATCGCCCAACTTGTGGTTTAAAGCATAACTTTGCCGTTTGGCAAGGTTATGCTTTATTCGACGTCGTGCTGGGGCCTGCCTGCTGTGGTCCCCACCTCGAAATCCCGAGGGCCTCTTGAGCCAGGCGGATTGCCAGACTCAGGGCTTTCCATTCCCTACAACTCCCGTCTGGAAGTTGCTCCGTGATCCGGTTTGTCGAGGGGTATACGTTCTGGCTCTGAAGCTCAGCCGCGATGCGCTGGACGTCTTGACGCAGTTTTTCGTGCCGTTGCCGGGTCTCTGCGGACGTGCAGTTGCGGTGCTGCTCCGCCACCATCTGTCGCACGGCCGGGAAGTACTTGTTCATGAACCAGGCCGTGATGCCCAGCCGCTTGCAGAGATCTCGGACCGATGGCACGGGTTTCTCCTCGAGCGCCGCCATCACTGTCCGTTTCAGAGCCGCTCTTCGCTCCAGAATGTGAGCTTGGCGTCGGGCGATCAGTCGATCGCACAAGTCCGGCTCATGTGCCCGCAGAACTGTCCCGCTCGAGCATCCCAGCCTACGGCTGAGATCCTTCAGGGTTGGGGCTGGATGCTCGTTGAGGGCCCTCTCCAGGAGGCTGCGCCGATGGTTAGGCCAAGTTTGCGCTGCTGCCGCAATCTTGTCACTGATGGCGCGGCAGAGTTCTGGATACTTCTGGCGAACGTATCCCTCGTTCGAGTATCCGAGGCTCACGGCAATCTGATGAACCGAGGTCGGCCTGTCCGAGTTGAGCGACTTCTGTAGGATCTCCTTCAGCCGCCAGGCGTCGCAGATCCTCGTTGCTCCTGGTTTCCTCCACCAATGGCTCCGGCCCGACTGTCGATACCGGGCTGCGATCTTGTGGCAGAGCTTGCGGCTGGCTTGGTAGAGCCGGTCGGTACCTGTGTAGCCCAGACTCCGCGCGACGTCTGACAAGCTGCGCGGTACCGCTTCTTCAAGGGCGGCCCTAATCGCTTTCCGGATCTCCCTGGCATGCCGGGATGGGGATACACCGCGATCTCCGGTACGCGCGATCGAGGCTCTCGCCGCTGCGATGTCCGCCGGCGTCGGCCCCGACACATCGAACAAGCTCGAAACGGAGATGTTCAGGAACCTGCACGTTCGTAGCAGGTTCCGAAGCTGAGGAACCGTCACACCGTCCAGCCAATTCTGCAAGATGCCATGTGGACACCGAATATGCTGCGCCAAGGCAAGAACATTGCCGCCTGCGACCTGATCGAGATAGGCAATCAGGCTTCGGCGAAACGAGTCACGGACCATAGCTGGGTTGACCAGAGGCAGCATGGCCAGCAAACCTCCCACCTGCGTGCACGACCACGCCTCTTCACTCGGCACCCGAGTGGTGCCGGCGTCTGGCGCGCCCAACCATCCTCCGCAGCGTTCACAGTGTCCGGGACGAGAGAAAACGCCGAGCGGGCTTAGCGGTCGCGCACAGTGGTGGCAAACGGAGTCGAGAGGTCGGCCGTGGACAAGGCAACGCGCCGAAGTCTCGATGGCCCAGGTGAGCGGCTCGTACACGATCTGCCCGTGCGCCTGCCATTGGTCGTAACAGACGGAGCACCATGCCCGCCGGCGGCGAAACAGTTGGTCTGGAAGCACCTGGCTGAACGGAAGGAGAGTGAGATAGTGTAGATCACTCCGGTCCGTCGCGGCTTCGAGAGCCCGGACCCACTTCTCGGCGCTGTCCGTAACGCCATTGATCGCATAGCTGGACGCTCGAAACCCATGCCCGCCAACCCTGGAGGCCTTTGCCGCCGCGGTGATGAGTGGGGCCCTGGGATTCGAAAGCCCGGAGAGGACCCTGCCCACAAGGTCCGCCACGCTCACCGAGTGCGTTTCAGCAAGGCGAGCGATGTAACCGGTCAGGCCCTCCACGAGTGGGGTGCCTATACCGAGCGGCTCAAGCGGATAGAGTCGGCTCCTCGGCGGCACCAGTGGCCTGGTCAACGACCAAGACTCAAAGCGAAGCTGCATTTGCACTCATTCGTCCAACGGGATCACGTGTTGGAAGCCTTTGACCCGGTCGCCGGCCTCGAACCGGAGTGGTGGGGAACTTCGAGTCGGCATTTTCGGTTCCGGAAACGCTCAGGCCAAGCCTTCCACGAAAGCGCGCCAATGACTGCCCGGATTCCTGGAGTTGGAGTTCGCCATTTGCGGTCTCCGCATGCATCTGCTCGCATTGAGCGATCGACAGGGCTTGGGATTCAAGGTCCGCCTTGGTGAGCTGGCGGCCACCCCTACGCAACGCAGCGGTTGCCGCCCGCACCAGCCACTCCTTGAGGACGCCAACGCAACCAATGCTCCTCTCATAGAGGAACTCCCAGTCGCTCAGGAGGTCAGGCCGGTCCTCGCACCTGCGGGCTTCCTGACTGATATTCCGGGCGATTTTTCGGGCCCGAGGACGTGCCGGAGATGGCGGTGGGGCCGTTGTAACGGACTGACCTGCTCTCGCAGTCACGCAGACGCTGGACGAGACACTTCTCCTCCGCTTCGGCCGATTCTAGAAAGTCCGCCAGCTTCCGTGCCGTCACTGTGAATCGCTCCTGAGAGTGCAAATGACGTTGTCGACGCACCTCGTTCGATGCCAATATCAGCTCTTTCTCCGAACGGTCTTGCAGCGCCAGGTGGTGTTCGGAGCGGCACTCCACCCACCGGTTCTTCACGAAGGCGTAGGCGGTGCCGACGTCAAAAGGATCGTAACGAACCGCGACATCGTGATTTTCAACGGTGGGATCGCGGAATGCCTCCGACCAGTAATAGATGTGGTTGATAACGACCCCACGCCCGGGTGATACTCTCGCAGTGCCGCGCGGGGTTGTCGGAAGAGTGGCCATCAGGAACGCCTGATCATACGGAATCGCTCGGTTTGTGCGGGCGCCACCGGAGGCGAGCCCGGCGGCGTGCGCATCGCGCGGGCTCTGTCCAAGCGCTGGGTGCCGAATCGTGGAGTAGACCTCAAAAAGAAACGCCTCGAGGTAGTCGTAGAGACAGCCCAGAGTCCAGGCCGCCTGTCCGACAGGGTCGTTGCTCTTGGTGACCTGTCGGACGTTGCGCGTGATCTGAGTGTTACCGCGCAGGTTGTGAATGAACTCGGTGTTCGTGATGCCGTTATGTGGCCATCGCAGTTATGTGGCCTTCCGCGAGGTTCCGCTGTTTTGGCGGGGCACCGACGCTGACGAAGGCCACATAACATTTGTACTTCGTCAGAGCGCGCGCAGGAACGCCATGATGCCCTTGTCCTCATTCCATCTTCGAGCGGGTTTGACGCCCTTTACCTCGCAGTGGGCAAGCGCGGCGGCTTTCATCTCAAGATCGATCTCGGCGTAGACGTTGGTGGTGTCCAGAGAAACGTGGCCCATCCATGCGCGTATCGTGTTGATATCCACCCCGGCGCGAAGGAGGTGGGTTGCGGTTGTGTGGCGGATGCAGTGGGGGCTGACTCGCTTGGCGCCCAGCGAAGGGAGGCGGGTAGTGATCTTTTGACTGTAGCGTTCGACCAGCCCGTGAATGCCGAAGCGTGTAATGGGCCGGCCGTACCGATTCAGGAAAACATGTTCGCCGGGTTTCCTGCCGTCGATGGCCGACATCAGTTCGGCGGTCGTCTGCGGCCAAACGGGACAACGGCGCTCCTTGTTGCCCTTGCCACAGATTCTGACCGACGAGAGTCCTCGGCTGGGCGCCCGCGCCAGATCCAGGTCTGCGATGTGGAGTTGAGCCGCCTCATCCGCGCGTGCGCCGGTATTGTACAGGAACAGGAGCATGAGATGATCCCGCCTTCCCTGAGTGGTCTTGAGATCGGGCGCGGCGAGCAAGGCATCCATCTCCTCCTTCTCCAGATACGTGATCACTCTCTTGGTGCACTTTTTGAACGGGATTGCCCGAACCTGTGCGCACCACGCGATATGTTCTGGGCTGTGAATGGCCACGAAATGACTGAAGGCATGGATCGCAGCGAGGCGCTGATTTCTCGTGGCTATGCTGCAGCCGCGAACTTCCTCGATCTCAGCAAGAAACCGGCCGACGCACTTCTCCGAGACTTCGAACACGGTGAGTTCATCGACCTTCCTTTGGGCTTCGCGGGCCGCGAACGGGATCAGCAACGCAAGGGTATCGCGATAACTCCGTTGCGTGTTTCGCGACAGGTTGCGTTCACTGATGAGATGTTCCTGGAGAAAGCGCCGCACCCAAGGGCCAAGCTTGGTTATATCAGCCATGGCTCACCTCCGAAAATGCATAGTTGGCAAACCGAGCACTGGCCTCCTGCAACAACTCCGGCGTCATCGTCAGGTAATGCTGGGTGCTGGCGATATCCACGTGGCCCATATAGGTCGACAGCAGCGGCAGAAGTTTTTGGACGTCTTTTCCGTCCCGATACCAAGCCGTCAGACGATGGACGGCAGCAGCGTGTCGTAGATCGTGAATCCGCGGCTGGTAACGGGCGCCATCATCGCGGTGGATGCCCGTTTGTTTGCGAAGTCGCCGAAATGCCCGCTGAAGAAGGCGGATCGGCACCCGTTCGCCGAGCTTGGTGACGAAGAACGGAGCGTCCTCTTCCTGTGAGTGGCCGGCCCCCTTTCGACGCTTGGCGTACCTCAGCATTGCGTCATTCAAGTCGCTTCCTAGTGGCACCAGGCGCGACTTGTAGAACTTCGTGTCGCGAATGGTCAAAACTGATTGACGCACATCCACATCGGCGAGCGTCAAGGAAAGGCACTCGCTCACGCGCAGTGCGGCCCCATAGAGCGCCAGCAAAATGGTCCGGAAAGTGTGAGGCTCCATGTGGATCCTTTGCTTTTGGTAGCCGGACGTGCCATCGAGCAGGCGCTGCAACTCGTCATGCGAATAGATGTACGCCACGAAGCGCTCGGGTTCCCTCGGGATTATCACAGGCAACGGCGACACGGCAATGTGGCCGCGGCTCAGAGCGTAGCGGTAGAAGCCACGAAGGATCGTATGCTTCGTGTGCCAGTAGCGCGTGAGAGGGCCGCGCCCATCGAGAAAGGCCCTTACTCGATCCGCTTGCACGCCGGCGATGTCCGCTTCCGCTCCCATGCTGCGAGAGAACGATTGCAGGACCCTGGTAGCACTTTCGAAATCTTCGCCCAGGTTCTTTCGGAAGGCTGCATACTGCGCCACGAGATGCGCGAGTTTCATGCCAGGCCTCCCAGCGAGAAATTCGCCACCTCGCGCAGACCGGCCATGTTTACTTTCGCGTAGACGGCCGTGGTCTTCGGGAGGCGTTGTCCGAGATGGTCCCCAATCTCTTTCAGTGACAGCCCCTGCGCCAGAAGGTGCGTGGCGCAGGCGTGGCGGAGTACGTGCGGGCCATGCTGCCGCAAAGGAACGCCCAACGGCCGGAGGCGTTTAGCAACCATGGTCCAGACGGAACTGCGGCGGAGCGGCTGAATGGGCGCCTCGACGGTCAAGAAAACCTCACGATATCCAGAGGATTTCGGGCGCCCGTCTTCCAGGTAGCACAGGATGGCCTCTCCGACTGTCTCCGTGAGCGGATAGCACTGCGTCCGGCGGCCTTTGGCACGCGGTACCCAGATGAGATTCTTTTCCCAATCCAGATGTTCCAGCTTCAGTGCCCGGACTTCACCGGAGCGCAGGCCATAAACAGCCAGGAGTAGCAGCATCGCGCGATCCCGGAGGTCCTTGGGCGTGCCCTTTTCGGCAGTTGCAATCAGCCGTTGCACGTCGTCCCAAGATGGCCCGCGCGGCAAACTCTCATATTGATACACGCGCGGCGCTTCGATCAGATCCGCCAGCCCGCGCCGACACCAGCCCCTCCTCTCCGCGTGACGGAAGAAGTTGCGAATGCCGGAAGCATACACCTGAACAGACAGTCGGGAGTAGCCGTCATCCCGACCTTTTCGAGCGATCGCCTCGTCAATGTCGGCGATTGTGATGTCGGACAGGGAGCGATCCTTGCTAACGAACCATTGCAGGAAATCCTCAACGTACCAACACCGGGTCTTGATCGTCTCCTCCGACAGACCTCTCTGGAGCCGCATGTAGCCGGCAAAATCCTCGACCAATCTGCCGAACGCGTTCGTTTTGGGAACTGAAGACCTGAAGACGATCCATGTAGCGGAGCCAGTGCATCGCCCTCTGGGTCAGGTTCTCGCAGCCGCGGCGCCCGTTCCGATGATTGAAATGCTTCGGCTGGCGTGCTATCCATTTCTCGATTGCCACCTTTACGGCTGGCGGTCCGAGCTTTTGGGCGGACTCAGGCAAGCCCAAGAGATTCTGAATCACCAGCAGATCGGCTGCGATTCCCCGGAGCGTCGCCGTCGAATATCCTTCGTTGGCACACTCCTGCAAAAATCCCAGGCGCTCCTGCAGAAGCGGACTGGTGGTGTGGCGCTGCCGTGCTTGTCGGCGGCGATAAAGCTGATCAAACACTGTTGACCTCCATAGTGGGGCTGAACTCCCACCCCACTATACGGGTCAACTTATGTTGTGTAGACGCCGCAGGAACCTCCGAAAAACAGCTCCGCTTGGGGGTCCTGCCCCACATAACTGCGATGGCCACATAACGGCATTTCTGTTGTCGACAACAGAAATTCCAATAGTCGCTCACATACAGAACCGAAACGGGCCTTCGCCGGAGGCCGAGTCTTCTTCGTGCACTCATATCGTGCCAGGAGCGTTTCGAAATAGGTGCTCTGGAACTCGCGGCCGCCATCGACCACAATGACCTGCGGGAGTCGACCATTGCGCCGGACACAGTCCCGCAGGATCATCATGCAGGAGCGGTAGCTCGGAGCATCGAACGTCAGATAGAGCGCTAGACAGCGCCTCGAAAAAGCATCGGTGAGAAGTGTCATCCACGGACGCCCGAGGGGGCGGCCCGTATGGGAACAGACGACCTCAACATCCAACTCCGTGTGATCGATATGGCCGATCTCGAAGGGGCGGTCGCCATGTCGCGGCGTTGTCGGCTCCAATTGAAAGTAGGGCTCTGAGCAGGAATCTGACGGGATGCCGAGTTGACGTGGCTTCAGAGGAGGGCGTTTTCCGCTACACTGCGCAGTTTGACGGAGCGAGACTGGACCAAGATTCTGGGCTGGCCGGGCTACCGGGTGTATCGACATGAGATCGACGAGAAGGCCAAGACGCTGAAGTTGTGGGTGCGGCGCAAGCGGGCAATCGCAAGCTGGTGTGCTCAGGTTGCGGGCGCGGAACGGACGATCAGCGAGGTCTATGAGCGGGAGGTGCGGCGATCTGCCGTGCTTGAGAGTTCCAGCACCACGGTGGTGGTCGAGCTGTACCGGGTGCGGTGCCCGGATTGCGGCGTGAAGATCGGAAAGGTGCCGCAGTTGCCGAGCAAGGCGCCGTTCACCAAGCGCTTCGAAGACGCCGTGGGCGAGGCCTGCGAGAGTGCGTCGGCGCGGCGCGTGGCGCGGCAGTTCGGGTTGGCGGCGAGCACGGTGCGGGCCATCGATCTGCGCTATCTGGAGCGCTGGGCGCGCGGCGCGACGCAAGCCGGCCCTGCGGCAGATGGGCGTGGATGAGATCCACCTGGGCAAGAAGCATGAAGTTCCTCACGGTGGTCAGCAATCTGGAAACGCGGTGAGCCGCTCTGGTTCGGGCGGGAGCGGAAGAAGGAGACCCTGGATGAGTTCTTCCGCGCCGAGTTGAGCGCTCGCCAGCGGCAGCGGATCGAAGCGGCCTGCGTGGACATGTGGGAGCCGTTCCGGCTCAGCATCGAGCAATGGGCGCCGCACTGCCGCATCGTCTACGACAAGTTCCACATCATGCAGCACGCCAACGCAGCGCGTCGATGAAGTGCGGCGGGCGGAGTTCTTCCGCAAAGGCGGACGCTGCGCGGGCTGGTCAAAGGCAAGCGCTGGCTGCTGCTGACCCGGTGGGTCAATCTCACCTCCGGTAAGCGGCAGGAACTCAACGCACTGTTCGCGCTGAACCGCCGGCTGATGAAAGCCTATCTGCTCAAAGAGAGCCTGGACCGGCTGTGGAACTACACCTATGAGGGCGCGATGCTGCGCTATCTGCAAAGCTGGATCGATCAACTCCGCTGGCAGCGGCTGCCGCCTTTCGAGAAGCTGGCGCAGATGCTGATGGACCACCTGGAAGGGATTCTGAACTACTGCCGGACCAAGGTCCCGCTGGGAGTGGTGGAAGCCATCAACGGCAACATCAAAACGCTGCTACGTCGCGGCCGTGGCTACAAGAACCTTCGCTACCTGCTCCTCAAGGCGCAGCGCATGGCCGCCACCAAGACCGAATTCGTCGTCTTCCAGAAAGCCGCGTGAAATGGACCTCGTCGACCTGGAAAGTAGAAGGGCGAGTGGCTGTAAGCGGCCCGCCGACCCTTTCGTTTGAGCGTCTGCTCGAACACCGGACGCTCCCGTACGGCAACGCAGAATGTCACGTAACTGGGCGCAACCAGGCCGCGTTCGTCGCACGTTCGCTTGAGCGCCGCCCATGAGACGATCCTCGTTCTTTGCCTGAGGTTTTCGTAATCTTCGTCAACGAATTGCAGTAGCAGCCTGCGTGACTCCTCAGGGAGCCGGCCCGTTCGATTGCCCCGTGCACCGGTCTTCGGTAGTAGACCTACGTACCCGTTCCCATGCGTCTCTTTCGCACGCCGGTACTGCGCCAACCAGAACCGCAGTGTTCTTGCCGAAATCGAATCCGGTTTCCCCCCACCTGCTAAGTAGAGTTGCACCGCGTCGAAGCGCCGGTTCGCGGTGATCAGGTCCTGCTCACTGGCTCCTGCCATGAGCTGGAACGCTTCACTCTGCTCAGCAGGCGTCTGGCTGGATCGAGTGTCGACGCGACGCCGCGGTTCTCCGCCCACCTCCAGTTCGCGCCTCGCCGGCCGGTACGCATCGGCGGTTTCTGCGTCCACATAGACCCGAACGTTCTCCGGTTCGACCATCGCGGCGGCGCTGAGGTCCACGTAGACAGCGCCAGTTGCGATTAGGAGGTAGATCTCGTCTCGCTTTGTAGCGTTGTCGGCGTCTTCCAACAGTTCGTAAAGAAGGATGCCCGGCTTTGCTTCGATGGCAGCCTTGATGGCCGGACTGACAAATCCCGCCGCACTGGCGGGATCACATCGCAGGTAGTCCTCCAGAAACAGGAGGTTTCGTTGGAGAGTCCAGTTGATTTCGGCCGACGACCAAACGCGATACTCGAGGCCCACCGCAGACGCGTGCGCTTCGCCGGGAGGGCAGCGCCATCTTCCGTTTCCGTCGCGGACATATCGGTTTGGCGCGCTGACAGCGAGCTTTTTCAACTCTTCCGCGGTTTTGCACTCCACCCACCCCGCGGAGTCTTCGCGCAGCACGAAGTAGTCCGGGGTGTGCATGATTGAAAGGCGTCTGCCGTTTGCCGCGTGATAGGCGAGCGGAATCGACGGCGGCTGGTCGTAATACTCCAGCACGCCGGGAGTGTGCTCCATCTCGTACACAAACGGCAGCTCAACGCGATGACTTTCGAACTGGATGGTGAACCCCATCTTGCGGCTCGGATACCGGCCGGAAACGTTCTCGCGACCGCCTCCAACACGGCGACAGGGATTGCGAGACCGCACCTCCGATATGGCTGCCTGCGCCGGTTCCGACAAGGCGAGCCGCTTACACCAACTTAAGAGGTCAGCTTCGCTGAGCACCTGCCACCTCCGGGCCGGGGCATCAGCCCAGCCGGCTACTTTCGGTTTCGCACACGGCGCTCATTCTTCAGCGCCAATGCGTATCTTCGGCCGGCTTCAGCCATAAGTGTTTGGAGATCGCGGCCGTTGCGGATGGCGCGCTGCAAATCGTCGGCGAGGTCGTCCGGAACGTAAATGGCAAACCGGCGGCCTTCCTTCCGGCCGTACAACGCATAGCTCGTGTGCCCCTGGCCGGACTCACAGAGCTGGCAGCCCTCGCGAATACAGGGGCTTTTTCGCAGGGACAAAGATCCGACGGCCACCGGCCAAAGACCCTGCACCGCTTTTTGAAACCAGAGTCTGACTTGTTCCGGGGTTTCTGTTCGCGCCATCGTATAGGTGCATAATAGCACACATACAGATCAATGCAAGAGAAACTTCTGGAGTCAAGCGCTGCGTGATTACGGGTTTGCCACCGCTCTGGGGGCGGGCGGGGACGCGTCCTGCTCGATCACATAACCGATCGCGGCATATCCCCTCAGCCGGCGGTCGTACATCCTGGCGAGCATCGGAACGTAGTTGTCCACGTAGTCGTAGACCTGCACGAACCGCTTACCGTCGTGGAGGCGATGCAACCGGCCGACGTACTGCTGCAATGTGCCCTTCCAGGAAATCGGCATTGCCAAAAACAGGGTATCCAAGCGGGCGTCATCAAAGCCTTCCCCGATGTAGCTTCCGGTCGCCAGGATCACCCGCGTTTCGTCCTCCGCAACTGCCGCCAGTGCCTCAGCCGTTGTCCGACGCTGCTTCTTGCCCATGCCGCCTTTCAAGACGAAGACGTGCTTTGCGACACCTGCAAGCGCGGCCGCGAAGTATTGCAGATGCTCTGTCCGGCCGGTCAGGAGCAGTGGACAACGCCCAGACTGTATGGAGCGCACGATGTCGCTGACGATCATCTCGTTTCGCGGCAAATCGTTGACAAGCGCCCCATAGATGTCCTGAATCGTGACATCGGTGAGTTCGGGTGACGTCCTGAACTCCGTGTGGCGGGGCGTCACCTTGTGCTCGAAAGGCGTTGTCTCGGTCATCGCCCGTGCGCTCATGCTGAACCGTACGGGGCCACACTGCATGTAGATGATCGGATGGTGCCCGTCCTTTCGCGTCGGCGTCGCGGTCAGACCGACAACATACCGGGCCTTCACCTGCCTCATCACCTGTTCAAAAGTGAAAGCGGAGATGTGATGGCATTCATCGACGATCACCTGGCCGTACTCAGCAACGAAATCCTTCACTTCTTCGTTGCGGTACAGGCTCTGAATTACCGCAACATCCACGTACCCCGTCCGGTCCGTTTTTCCACCGCCGATGTGTCCGATCGATTTCGGCGGCAGACGCAAGAACATTCCGAGGCGCTCCTGCCACTGATCGAGCAACTGCTGCCGGTGGACAACGACCAGAGTGTTGACCTTGCGTTTTGCTATGAGCCACGCCCCGATGGCCGTTTTCCCAAACGCCGTCGGGGCACAGAGGATACCTTCGTCATGCCCGGTGAACTTCTCGACAGCTTCCTGTTGGCCGGGCCGAAGTTGTCCCTGGAAGTCCACTTCGATCGCCTTGCCCGTGTGCCGTTCATCCCGAACTTCGGGCCGGATCTTGTGCGCTTCGAGAAGTGCCAATGTCTCCGTCAGGCAGCCTCGCGGCACCGCGATGTGCTGGGCAAATTCCTGACCGCACGCAATCACACGCGGTTTGTCATAGGTCGAGAGCCGCATCGCCTGAGCCTTGTAGAACTCGGGATTCTGAAACGCCGCCAGCCGGAGTAGCCGATTCAGCATAGCGGGTGGCAGATCCTTCTTCTCCACGTACACGAGATTCGCGCGAATGATTTGAACGCTCTTTGGCAGCGGTCCCTCGATCGGCCGCTCTCTCCGTTTGCGGGAAGGTGGCAGCGTCCACGGGTCTTGCGCATCCTCATCATCGGCGCCGCTCATCCGAACTCCGATGAGATCGCCTTTGCGTTGCGCTTCGGCGACGATCTCTTCGGCGGCCTCGGCCGTCATTCGTTGAATCGTCGAAAGGAACTCCCACTGATCAGGGAACGGCTGGAAGTCGGAGTCAATGAACACACTGTTGCCCGCCTTCCGGGCACAAACTGCAACGGCAACGCGATCAGGTTCCCGAGCCCACCCTTGGGCATCGTGTCCTGATTGGGGAAAAAGCGATCGTAGGAGTCCAGACCGATCTGATGACGGCGCTCCATGGTCCGCGTGAGAAGCACGCAACCCAGTTTGCGCGCAGTAATCGCTGGCAGTGCACGCGCAAAGAAGATCCAGATGTGGCCGCCCTTCCCGGAACGAGAACGTTCCAATGCTGCCGGGACATTCAGCTCCTGGCAGGTTTCGAGGAACGCCAGGGAGTCATACTCCCAAGTTTTCTTATCGAAGTCGGCCGCGAGAAACCAGCACGCCTCGTCGGGCAGCAGGGGATAGACGCCAACCGTCTCGTTGCCCAAAAGGTGGTTCTCGATGACGATGTCGGTCACCGGGAGGAATATCCGTGTTTTCTGGTCGACTTTCCTCCTCTCCTCCGGCCGGCTCTTGTTGATCGCCTTCCAGTCCTTTATGGCTGCTGGCACATATCCGGAATCGCCGTCCGCCTTCTCCCATCGTCGGGCGTAGACATCCTCCCTCCCGCGAAACAAACTCCGAAATAGCGCGACGCGCTTTCTGGCGCGCTCCTCCTTGTCCACCGGTGGGGCCGTCTCGGCGGCTCTGGGAGCGGGCGGATTCGTTGGCACAAACTGGGGAATCGCGATGCTGTGAACGGTGAGCAACCGCCGGAGGCGAGCATTCTCCTCGCGAAGGCGAGCGTTTTCCTGCTCTGGCGACTCGAATCGGAGAGATCCTGAATCATTCTCGGTCATGCTGCGTTCACTGCTCCGTGCGGGGCGCCAAAGCCTTTTCGAGATACGCCTGCACTCCTGCAAACACCGCGGCGATATCACTCGGGAGCCCGCATTCTTGTGCCAGGACCTGGAAGGGTATTTGCCAATCCGCTGGCGGGGAAGGCAAACCCGGCGGCAAATCGTGTGTCCCTCTCCTTTCGAAGGTCAGACGCAAGGCATCTTGAATCCGCCTCTGATTGAGTTCACCCGATCCAATCAGGAGCGCCAGATCCACCAGGTCCTTCACTCGGCTGTTCGCCGAGTTCCGCGGGAGCGTATACGCATGAACTTTCTCGGCGAACTGTTGTTCGCGCGCGATCATCCGAACACGCGCTGTTTCGATTCCAGCGAAGCCCAGCCAGTCCCGGCAGACGATCGTCTCGATCGGCTGCATGACCACGTCCCCAATGCCGGCGTCCAGGTGGAACCGTGCAAACGTCCGTTCGTCCATTCGAGCTTCCACGGGGAACCGGGCACCTCCATAGGGAGCCGCAGTCAGATCCAGGACAGGCGGTCCGATCATGTATTCGAACCAATCGCCGAGAGAAACGTCAGCCGCGTTCTGCAGCATCTCCCGCACGACCTGATTCGTGTCACGCCCCTCCGGTGTAGCCGCCCCTACTCTCTGCAACGTGAGGTCGATGTCCACTGTTGATCGAGCGGCTTTGAACCGCAGTTCCAGCGCGTACCCACCCTTGAGCGCCCACGGCGCCGTTCTTCCCGAAACAGTCGCGCCAGCAAGCGGTCGAACGACACCTGTCGCCGGAGGCGATTGATATCGATCTGGTCCGTCAGAGATGCCCTCTTCAGCCGTTCTTCAAGGGCCCTTCGGAAGGCTCCCGCCGTCGTGTATGTTCTGGGTGCCGGCATTACGCAGCCCGCCGCAACGCTTCATCAACCATTTTGCGTGCCGGTCCACTCATGCGCGCGCTCCTGATCTGCTGGCGAGTGATCAGGCCACGATCGACAGCCTGCCTGACCGCCTGGCGGATGAAGGTCCGCTCGACCGTACCGGCCTCGATCAGGTCAAGGATCGTCCGCAGAGGGCGAGTGAATTTGAACCCCTGTGCGCTCTGCACATCGCTTTCGGGCAGGTCCGCATAATGAAGGACGAGGATGCTGGGGATATCGCTGTTGCGCCGGAAGTCAGTCGGAACGGTCATTTGGAGCTTTGCCGGGTTCAGATCCGATAGCTCGTAAAGGCTGAGAGCCGTTTGATGGCTGTACACGCCCTCCACTTCCTCGTTCCGGTTCCGGGACCACAGTGCCCACAGGACGAGATCGGGCCGATCTGCGGCCGGAAACAGCGCGAGCCGGTAGATGGCGCGGTGCTCACGAATCCAGTTCCCAACCTGCACATGGTAGGGATGAGTGTTTTCGGCAAATCCGGCCGCCTTGGCCTGCTTGGTGGTGAAGAAGCCTTGCTGCTGCTCAGCGATCTCGAAGAGCCGCCGCGAGGCCTCACGGTGAGACTGGGCCATAACACAATACTACAACTTTCTTGGGCCTGCCATCAACGGGCGTCGAACGGAGCCCCTGACCGCAATCGCGGCGAGGTTATGGTTTCAGAGCCTCCGCCAGCGAGGTCCGCCGGAACCCCCACCCATGCAAGATCAACCGTTGGCGGGGCATCATGCGGCAAGCTTATGCTTTAAGACCGGCAAAGTTATGCTTTAAACCACACAACTGGATGTCGCCGGAGTTCTGGACGACTGAAGTCGCCTGAAAGACGGGCCCGCCGGTGGCGGGCGAGTAGGCGGGGATGAGCAGTTGGGCGCCCGCGGCCAGGGTCAGGTTGCCGGCCGCGCCACAGTGGCCGCCTACGGTGACGGCGTTCCCCGTCCCAATATAGACGCTGGCACTCTGGATATCGGGAGTGGTGCAGAGAGGCCCTGTCGCCAGCCCGCCGTTCCAGTTCGCGCCCTGCCAGGATCCTCCGCTGGTGGGGCCGCTCCAACTGTAGTCGTAGGTGCCTCCCAAACCAACGGACACCGTTAACAACGCGAGAACTGCAATCAGCGCGCATCTCGTTGCGAAACCCATGTTTTTAATCCTCCCGAGTCATAGAGCCTTAGCCGTGAGGAGCAAGCATAGGGGCTATGCCTTAGCCTTTTCAAGGCACAGGGGGTTATTATCACGGGAGGGCGGGAGCACGTCCTGTGGATTCAATACCGTAGCCGGCCGCCCGTCAAGTCATTTAACAAAGTAACCGAAACGGGTCTCGTTGGGTCACGTAAGAAAGTAACCGAACGCGCGGGGCTTTTCCTCCTTGTCGTAGTCTGAAACCGATCCGCGAGGGGTCGCGCCCCAAGCGGGGACATCCAGGATCGCGGCGGCGGGGTTCGCTCCGCGGCAGCGGTCAGCAAGCCGCCGAGGGATACCAAGTTCCTCCTTGGGGAGGCTCCTCGTGGGCGGGCTTGGTGGAGGCCGAGGTCTTCTGCGTCCGGAGCGGAGACCTCGGCTGCATTTCTGGTCGGAGCACGGCTCGGCCGTGCTCAGCGTCTGTCCGCTGTGGGGTCGCGCCCGCGGCGGATGCCCAAGGCCGATGCGACGGAGCTGGCTCCGAAGAAATCGGCTCGTAACCCTCCGGCCGCCTGCTGGGGCCGGAGGGCTTTCTCGCCTCTGCGGATCGCGGCTTCAAAGTCTTGCCCCATTTCTTTGGTGAAGCTTCGGAGCGGAGGCCTTGGGCATAGGAAGCGCGAAGCCGGCCGGGCCGCTGTTGCCCGGCCTTCCGAATCGGTCTTTGGTTCACTTGGCAGCCTGTCCCTTTCGTTCCCCTCGAATGTGAATGCTGGGACCATGCCGCCGATGTTTCGGAACGGCCGGCTCGCCCTCGCGCTCCAGCAGATCAAACAGTTCCGTTCGCAACTGTTCGATCCGGCGGCGCAGCTCCACCGGGTTCAGCCGCCGGTAGCGTTCCTCCAACGCCCGGCGCTGTTTCGGCTTGAGCTTCCCCAACTCCAGCACGCGCTGATACGGCGTGCGCGGCGCTTCGTACACCCGGTGCACTTTGCCGCCCTCCCGCACTTTCTCCTTCAGCTTCATCGCCGGTTGAAAGAAGTTCCGGAAGTCCGCCGCCGCTTCGTACAGCTCCCGCAACACTGCGCACTGCGCCGCGCTCGCCATCCGGCGGTAGCCCACCAGCTTGCGCACATGCGTCCAGTTCTTCTGTTCCACCCAGGCGTTGTCGTTCTTCTGATACGGCCGCGACCGGCTCATCGCGATCCGGCGCCGTCGGCAGTACTTCCACAGCAGGTCATTGAGAATCCCCGAGTCGTTGTCCGGATGCACCTCCCGCACCCGGAACGGCAACCGCTTGCGGATCTGTTCCAGGCTCTCCTGCGTGGCCTTCTGCGACCGCCCCAACTGGGGTCGCCCTTCCCACCAGCCCGTGGCGATGTCGGTGGCCGAAAACGTCAGCAGGTATTCGCCCGCCGTGGAGCGCCCGCAATGCAGTACGTAATCCAACTGCAAGTTGCCGACTTCCTGGCGGTCCCACTCGGCCGCCGTCTTCACCGGCACCCGCTGATACAGTAGTGGGTGCACCGGCGGTCGGCGATGCTGCTTCAAGCACCGCACCGATCGCTCGCGCGCCAACAGCCGGTCGATCGTCTTGGGCGAAATCTCCGCCAGCAAGTCGGCCACCTTCTGACTGCACTTCAGCCCGCCGTTGGCCCGCAACCTTTCCACCTGCTCCCGCAGGATGGGCGCCAGCCGCTGGCCGCAGGGAAAGTCAAACAGCTCCCAAACTTTCACCAGCGGCGCTTTCAGCTCCACCCCGTAGCGCGTTGCCCGGCGTCGCCGCCCGGGCTGGGCGGCCGCCGCCGGAACATGGGTCAGTTTCCGGATCAGCACCTTCCGGTTCAGCCGGGTGCGCTTCCGGGCCTCGTTCAGCAACCGTGTCTTCTGTCTCTTGTTGCCGCGCAGGTACTCCTCTCGCAGCGCGGCCAGGTACTGCTCGCGTGAGTGCATGTCCACCCTGCCGGCGCCTTGAACCGCCTCCGTTCAGGGCCTGGCTGCCTCACGCCTTCGGTTACTTTCTTATGTGACCCAACAAGGGGCCTTACGGTGACATTTTAGACGACCCAATTCGGCTGCTGACAGGCTGCCTTCACCTGTGTTAAGCTGCCGGAACGGTCGATCCGCGAATGGGCCAACCTGTTACTGGAGCCGTCGGCGGCAATTCCCCTCCGACATTCGAGGCCGTGCGGGACCAACTTCAGCGGTTGCTGGCTTCGCCCGCCTTTGCGGATGCTCCGCGCCTGCGCTCCCTGTTATCCTTTCTGGTCGAGCAAACCGTCTGCGGGCACGCCGAGGAGATCAAGGAATCCGTGATCGCGGTGGAGGTGTTCGGGCGCGCGCCGGACTTCGACCCGCGCGCCGACTCCGTGGTCCGGGTACAGGTCCGCAATCTGCGCGCCAAGCTTCGGACGTACTACGACCAGGAGGGCCGGGACGACCCGGTCCGGTTCGATCTTCCCTCGGGCAGCTACGTGCCGGTCTTCGAGAGCCCGCTCGCGCCCGCCATCGCCGCGCCCGCCGCCCGGCCCGCCCTGTTCACGTGGCGGCGCCTCGCCTGGGGCGCGCTGGGCCTGGTGGTGGCCGTCGGGATTGCGGTGTTCATCTTCGCACGCGCTGGCTCTTCCTGGCCCGCCAGTCGGCGTTCGGTCGCGGTTCTGCCCTTCCTGAATCTCACCGGGGACAGCGCCAAGGACTACCTGGTCGATGGCTTCGTGGATGAGCTGACCACCTCTCTGGCCCAGGCCAAGGGACTGCACGTCGTCGCGCGCAGCTCCGCGTTTCAGTTTCGAGGCAAGAGCCCGGATGTGCGTGTGGCTGGCCGGCAGCTCGGCGTGGCCACCATCCTCGAAGGCAGCGTTTCCTCCGCCGGCGGGACGGTCAGGGTCAGCGCGCAGCTTATCGACGTGCAGGACGGATTTCACGTGTGGTCCCACACCTACGCAGGCTCGGCCGAAGACGTGTTCACGATTCGCGATCAAATCGCCAGGGCCGTTTCCGGGGCGCTCGATGTCTCTTCACCGGCGCGGACCACCGCCGCGGCGTACCGGCCGGATCTGGAGGCCTACGATCTCTACCTCAAGGGCCAGTATTTCAAGGAGCGCGTGACGCTCGCCGATCTGGGGCGGAGCGTACAGTTCTTCGAGCAATCCGTCCACCGCGACCCCGGCTTCGCCGCCGCTTACGCCGCGCTGGCGGACGTATACGCTACGGTGGCCTACCACCAGGTGGTTCCCGAAAAGGAGTCCATCGTCAGGGCCAAGGCGGCGGCGGCGAGGGCGCTCGAACTGGACCCGGCGCTGGCGGAGGCGCACGCCGTGCTGGCGTGGATACAGTGCTTCTACGATTGGGACTGGGCGGCCGGCGAGCCGGGCCTGCGGCGCGCATTGGAGCTCAACCCCAATTCCGCCAGGACGCACGACTGGTACTCGACGGCCCTGCTGCTGGCGGGGCGGTTCGACCGGGCGCTCTCGGAATCGAAGCGGGCGCTGGCGCTGGACCCGCTCAACTACCGGGTGAGCGGGAACATCAGCGTCATTCTCTATTGCGCGCGCCGCTACGACGAGGCGATCCGGCAGGCCAGGCAGACGCTTGACATCAACCCTCACTATTACCAGGCCAACACGATGTTGGGAACCAGTCTGGCGGAGAAACGGATGTACCCGGAGGCCGCCGCGGCCCTTCGTGCGGCCCTGGCCGACTACCCGGGCGATCCGGACACCATGGCTCACCTGGCGGCTGTCGCAAGCGCGGCCGGCAAGCGGGACGAGGCTCTCAAGCTGACGGAGGAACTGGAGGGCAGGGAGCCTAAGCCATACTACCAACTGGCGTTTCTGTACGCGGTATCAGGCGACAAGGACCGGGCTTTCGACGCTCTGGACAAGGCCTACGCCCAGCGCGACGGCGACATGCTTTCGCTTAATGTGGACCCGGCATTCGACAGGCTGCACTCGGACCCTCGGTTCGGCGCGCTGTGGAAGAAGATTGGGTGGAAGTAGGAGTCCGCTCCCTGACGGTCGCGGTTCGGTGCTGGGGGAGTGCGGCTACGTCGCGTGGCGGAGCTCGCGCTCGACCTTGCGGGTGGCTCGACCGCTGATCAGGTCGGCGATGCGGCTCAGGAGGCCGGGCAGATCCTCAGGCTCGATCAGAACCATGGAGGAACTCCTCTCGGCGCGCGACTGTTTGTGGTCCTGGTAGGTGGTGACCAGCGCGGTGGCTGGCTTGTAATCCATCATGCGGGCGTGCGCTAGTACTTTCAGCCCAGCTTCGGGGGATTCCATCCGCAGATCGGTGAGCACCAACTCGTATTCACGGTCGTCCAGCTTGCCGACGGCCTCGGCGGCCGAGGCTGCGGCATCGACGCGATACCCGCCCGCCTCCAGTACCGTCTGCAAGGTCAGACGGGATGTTACGTCGTCATCGACGAGCAAGACTCGCGCTAGATCCAGCGCACGACTTCTATAGGACTGCGCCATCGACTTCCTTCACCTCAAGTCTAACCCAGGCTTCCACAAAAATCACGGCATTTTATTTGCCACTGTTCCAGTACCGGGGGGACTCGCCCCCCGCCTTAGCGCTTCACGCCCACGGTCAGTCCATCGCGAAGGGGCACTATACAAGTTAAAAACTCGTTTGACTGGAATATAGTACGGTTGAATTTTACTACTGCGCTTGAGGTTTCGTCGGCAGGGTTCAGGACGCGTTCATGCCAGAGCGTGTTGTCGCTGACGAGTAGTCCTCCCCGCTTCAGACGCCCGGCAGCGGCCCGGAAGACGGCCGGGTAGCCGTCCTTATTTACATCATTGAAGATGAAGTCGAATTCACCGCCCACCTGGGATAGCGCGGTCAGGGCATCCCCGACGTGGATGTGAACCCGGTCGGCCAGGCCAGCCCGTCCGAGGTACCAGCGGGCGCGCTCGGCGTTGGCGGGACTGGAGTCGGTGTAGTGGACTTCGGCATCCGGACCGGCGGCGCGCGCCAGCCAGATGGTGGAATAGCCGATCGCGGAGCCCAATTCGAAGATCCGCTTCGACTGGGACGAAAGTACTAGGACGGCCAGGAAAGCACCCACAGCCGGCCCCACAATTGGGATGGATTCCCGCTCGGCCTCGGCCTCCATCTCGGCCAGGATCTCGTCTCGTGGCGGGATCAGATTGAGGATGTATTTCTCGATTTCCGGATTGACGATCATGAACTCTGAAAGACGCGCTCGAAGATGGCGCCGACGTTGCGAAGCTGGCGATCGAGCGAAAACGCCTGCCCGATCTGGTCGGCGCTGAGGACGGCCCGGATCTCCGGGTCCGCCTCGACAGCGGCGCGGAAGTCCCCTCCTTGCTCCCAGCATCGCATGGCGTGACCCTGCACGACACGGTAGGCGGTCTCGCGCAGCATTCCGGCGGCGGCGAGGTCGTTGAGGAGCTGGGCGGAGAAGATCAGGCCGCCGGTGAGGTCGAGGTTGCGGCGCATGCGCTCGGGGAAGACGCGCAGGTTGCGGACCAGGCTGGTGGTGCGGGCCAGCAGGTAGTCGGTGAGGATGGTGGAATCGGGCAGGATGACGCGCTCGACGGAGGAATGCGAGATGTCGCGCTCGTGCCACAGCGCGATGTTCTCGAAGCCGGCCTGGGCGTTGGCGCGGACCACGCGCGCCAGGCCGCAGATCTGCTCGCAGGTGACCGGGTTGCGCTTGTGGGGCATGACCGAGCTGCCCTTCTGCCCGGCGGAGAACGCCTCTTCCGCCTCGCGCACTTCGGTGCGCTGCAGGTGGCGGACTTCGAGGGCGATCTTCTCGAGGAGGGCGGCGATCAGGGCCAGGGCCGAAAGGTAGGCGGCGTGGCGATCGCGCGAGATCACCTGCGAGGCGATGGGCGCGGCGCGCAGGCCCAGCCGGGCGCAGATGCGCTCCTCGGCTTCGGGCGGGGTGTGGGAGAAAGTCCCGACGGCGCCGGAGATCTTGCCCACTTCCATCTCGCTGGCGGCGGCGGCGAAGCGCGCCTGGTTGCGGACGGCTTCGTCGTACCACAGGGCGAATTTGAGGCCGAAGGTGATGGGCTCGGCGTGAACGCCGTGGGTGCGGCCCACCTGCACGGTGTCCTTGAACTCGAGGGCGCGGTCACGGAGGGCGGCGCGAAGGTCGGCCAGACCGGCCGCGAGCAGCTTCGACGCCTGGGCGATTTGCAGGGCCTGCGCCGTATCGACCACGTCGTTCGAGGTGAGGCCGTAGTGCAGCCAGCGGGAGGCGTCGGCGTGTCCGGCGGCGGCCATGGATTCGGCGACCGCGGTGGTGAAGGCGACCACGTCGTGCTTGACCTCGCGCTCGATTTCGAAGATGCGGGCGACCGCGAATCCGGCGTGCTGGCGCAGCAGGCGCGCCGCTTCCGGGGGGCACCTCGCCCATTTCGGCCAGGGTTTCCGAGGCCGCCAGCTCGACTTCGAGCCAGGTGCTGAATTTGTTCTCGTCGCTCCAGATGCGGCCCATTTCGGGCCGGGTGTATCGGGGAATCATGGCGGTCCTCTTATAGTAGAAAGGTCTCGGTCGGCTCGCGATGGCCGGCAATCACCAGGCGGGTCTGAAGGCCGCGGGCGGCGAGCGCCTGGTTGGCGGAGAGCCGTGCAATCTCGGGGTGATTGTTGTGCTCGCTCAAATGGCCCAGGACGAGGGTGCGCACGGCGGAGTCCAGGTCGGAGGCGATGAAGTCGGCCACGGCATCGTTCGACAGGTGGCCGATGCGGCTCATCACGCGCTGCTTGACGGACCAGGGATAGGGGCCCACTTTCAGCATGTCGATATCGTGGTTCGATTCGAGCAGGAGCAGGTCCACCGAACGCAGGTGGAACCTTGATGGAGTCCGGGAATGTAGCCGAGGTCGGTGACCAGGCCGGCCTTGAGGCCCTCGCATCGGAAGCAGAAAGCCACGGGGTCGGCGGCGTCGTGGGGGATGGTGAAGGTATCGATTTCGAGGTCGCCGATGACGATGCGGGCGCCGGCCTGGAAGGTCTCGATCCGGGGGTCGCAGCCGTTCCAGTCGATGCCGGCGGCGGCGAGTTTCGTCAGGAAAACGGGAACGCGCAGGGTCTTGGCGACGACCGGGAGACCGGAGACGTGGTCGGAGTGCTCGTGGGAGATGAGGACGGCGTCGATGCGATCGAAGTCCTCGCCGACGGCCGGCCAGGCGGCGACGGAGCTCGCGGCGGCTGAGGCCGGCGTCGACGAGCAGGCGCGTGCGCCCGGTGGAGACCAGGGTCGCGTTTCCGGAACTTCCGCTAGCGAGGACGGAGACCTTGAGGATGGGCCCTCCTGGGAGTATCAGTTGTAGCATAGCAGCGAGTGGGAGGGACGGGCGAGTGCGGGCAGAGTGTCCTAATAGCGGGTTGAGAAGCGCTGGGTGGGGGGCGTTCGCGGGAATCGAATCGAACTCGGGAAGCTGCGATTCGGTTTCGGCAGGGCCGACATTCGCACAACAGCTGGATATTATTCGCCTACCGAGGAAAGGCGGCTGGTTTGGCAGCCGCGCCCCGCTTCTGGGACCGGCCAACCAGTATGAGAGCAAGCATGCCGACGACCAGGAGTCCGCCTAGGCCGGGCTCGGGCGCCGCGTTCGGCTCGATGTCCGCGCCGAGACTACCCGGCAATGACACACTGTCGCCGAAGGCGAGACCATTAAGAGTCAGGTCAACGGTGACCCAGGCAACCGGGCCGTAGAAGTAGGGGCTCGGATCGCTCCACCAGTCGGCATCAAAGCTGCCGCCGGTCAGGTTCAGACTGCGCGCCAACCAGTTGATACCCTGCCCGGAGCGGTTGCCACTGGAGAAATATGTATTGAGCCAGATGCCACCTGGGGCTGACGTGCTGGCTGTGCCATCCACGTGCAGATGCGCCGCACCCACGGACAGGTTGAATAGATCCGGGGCTTCGGTGCTGAGCTGGAACTCTAGTGGGTGACAGCCGATGCTTACTAGGCACTTCACATTGATGTCAGTCATGGTGAAGGTGCTCCCGTCCTCCCGGGCGGTCGGGGTGCCCGTTATCGCGTATTGCTGGAAAACAGACGAAGTCGTCAACACCAGCGCCTCATCCTGCGGATCGCCAATGACGTATTCCAAGGCAAGGCTCATGGTGTCTTGCATCGAGAAGCGCATGACGCCGGCTATACTCACCGCTGGACACAGTAGTCCGACGAGAACCGCGATGCACACCGCGCTGCTGCCGGCGCCACGTTGTATCATTCTGCCCTCCGCGACAAGTACGGAATATTGAGAACCGATTCTATCATACGCAAACACGTCGCGCCCGTTATAGGGGCTCCCCTGTTGTACGAGGTTATTTCTCCAGAAAGCCGGTGGTGGGTCAGGTTGCGGATGGTGCATGATCCATCGCGAACGGTGGCTGAGCGGTCAGATGGCGTTCAGCGCACAGTGCACCAGGTAGGTGCGCTTGATATCCTAAGGGTATGAAAAGGGCGTCTAGGGCGCGCACGCGAATAGCGCCATCCGTTCGGCAGAGCGTGACCATGCCGGCGGAGTTGGCAATTGAGGTCGAGCGTGTGGCAAGGAAAAAACATCTGACGATGAGCCGTGCCCTGGTTGACCTTGCGCAGCGTGGAGTGGAAGCTGAAGCGGCGGCGCGCAAGAACCTCAATGCAACCTATCGCCGGTTCATGTCCGAGGACGACCCCCAGCGAAAGGGCGAAGCGGGGAAGGACCTGATTCGGGCGATTTTCGGGACCGACGCCATTGCCGAAGATACGATTCTCTAGTCTTCCGCGGCCTCTCTGGGAGCACATTCTCGCCCGCGTAGAGGAGCGTCGGATTTCGCTCCAGGATCTCCGCCGATTGCAGGATTGGGTGAAGGCCGGCCCATGGGCACCCGATGGCGATTGGTACAAGGATTTCGGTTCCTTTATGATCTGCGGCTCCGGCGAGTTTCCGAAGACCGTCCTGGCACAAGGCATGGCGCCATTCGGGACTCGAATCGATTGAATCGAGAGAGCGCTTGCCATTCGGCACGACCTCCGCGTGGTATCATACTGCAGTAGGATACTTCGTATGCCGCGCGGCAATCCATCACCGAAGCTTGCCATCACTATAGACCCCGACATTCACGAAAACATCCTTGCGGCGGCCGCCCGCGACGGGGTGAGCGTCTCTGCCTGGATGACCGCCGCGGCGCGCGAAGCACTGCAGCGGCGGGCTGGTTTGGCGGCGGTCGCGCGGTGGGAAAAGCAGCACGGACGCTTCACGACGGAAGAGATGAATGAGGCTCGCCGCAGCGTGCGGGCTCAGCTCCGAATGTCGCGGACGGTCCGGCGTTCGGCATGAGCACCGTCGTCTACGACGCCGCCGTTCTCGTGGCTGCCGATAGGAACGAGCGGCGAGCATGGGCTGAACACAAGGCCCGCCAGGAACTTGGCGTTCTTCCATTGGTTCCCGCGCCAGTGGTCGCCCAGGTCAGCCGGTCCCGACAACAAGTCCAACTCCGGCGCTTCCTGACTGGGTGCGTGGTCGTTCCTCTTGGCGAGACCGACGCGCACGAAGCCGGGCGGCTGCTAGGCATGACCAAGACGTCGGACGTCGTTGACGCGGTTGTGGTGACGACAGCGCTTCGGAAGAAAGCTACGATTCTCACAGGCGACCCGGACGACATGGAACGGCTCGTCAGGGCTTCCGGCCGCGAAGTCGCTGTCGTCGCTGTCTGAGGCACAGGGAAGACGATCCGTACAGGATACGTCGTCAACGGATGACGGCGACCGCCGAGGGAGCGGGTGGCGTCTCTCCAGGAAGTGTCCGGCTGCGGAACATCGGTGACTTTGATGCACGCGATGGAAAGGATCAGGGTGCCACCTTGTCGCCTCACCGGGCGCAAGGAGCAATCGCGGTGCCAACCACTGGCCGGGGCCCGACGGGGTCCGCTCCCTGACGGTCGCGGTTCGGTGCTGGGGGTGCTGGGGGTGCTGGGGGACGACGGATCCCGGCCGTATGCGATACACTCGTGTTTCTTGTCTCTCCGTCTGGTCGCAGCCCTGGTCCTCCTTTGCGCCTCGCTGGCTGGCCAGATTCCCGCGCTGCCGCCGCTCGACGGCGATCTTCAACAGAAATACGACGCCTACATCGCCGCGACGGAAGCGCGCATTCAGCAGGAAGTACACTCGACCAACTACCTCTGGGCGGAGCGGTCCGGCGAGCGATGGCGGCGCGTTCGCAAGGGCGAAGTGGTGGTGGAACCGTGGAACCCGCACGGCCGCTCCGAGTTCGGCAACGGGCTGCTCCACGACTGGATCGGAGCCATGTTCGTTCCCGCGACGACCCTGGCGCGGGTCACCTCGTTTCTACAGGACTACGCCAGCCACAAGAACTACTTTCGGCCGGAAGTCGTCGACTCCGCGCTGGTGAGTCACGACGGCGAGGACTGGAAAATTCGCTACCGGATCGTCAAGAAATACATCATCACCGTGGTCGTCAACACGGACCAGACCGCGAACTACACCCAACTGAGCCCGACGCGCCTGCTCAGCCGGTCGGTGGCCACCCGCATCGCCGAGGTGAAGGACGCAGGCGGGCCGGGCGAACGCGAGGTGGATTCGCGCAAGGAAACCAGCATCGTCTGGAGGTTGAATACGTATTGGCGCCTCGAAGAGAAGGACGGCGGGGTATATGTGGAATGCGAGGCCATCTCGCTGACGCGGGCGGCGCCGCGCGGGCTGCGCTGGATACTGAACCCGATCATCCGACCCCTGCCGGGCGCATCGCTCGCGCACGTGCTGGAGGCGACGCGGAACGGGGCGCTGGGCGAAAGGCGCTAGTGGAGTGCCTCGCAAATCTCGCAACGGTGGGACAGGCACGAATTTCGCAAAGGCGAAATTCGAGCCAGTCCCGGGTTTGCGACCAATTCCGATAGCCGAGATTACAGGGCGGGTCTGGAGACCCGCTGCAGGTGTGGACACCTGCCCCACGAGCTTACGCGGGCAGGGTCTCCATGGCTTCGGCGATCTCGGCGCCGGGGTGCTCGTAGTCCTGCAGGCGGCCGCTCAGATAGGCGTCGTAGGAGGCCAGATCGAAGTGGCCGTGACCGCTCATTTCGAACAGGATGACGCGCGGTTTACCCTCTTCCCGGGCTAACAGCGCTTCGTCGATGGCCGCGCGGATGGCGTGCGCGGATTCGGGCGCCGGCAGGATGCCCTCCAGGCGCGAGAACTGCACCGCAGCCTCGAAGGTGGAGAGTTGCAGGCACGATCGGGCCTCGATGAGGCCGTTCTTCAACAAGTAGCTCGCCAGCGGCGACGCTCCGTGGTAGCGCAATCCGCCGGCGTGAATGCCGGGCGGCACGAAGTCGTGGCCGAGGGTGTACATCTTGAGCAGGGGCGTGAGCTTGGCGATATCGCCGAAATCGTAGGCGTACCGCCCCTTGGTCAGCGTGGGGCAGGCCGCCGGCTCGACGGCCTGGAGGCGGACTTTCGATCCGGCCAGCTTGTCCGGAATATAAGGCAGCGCCAGTCCGCCAAAATTGCTGCCGCCACCGAAGCATCCGATCACCACATCCGGCTGGTCGCCGGCGAGCGCCATCTGCTGCCTGGTTTCGAGACCGATGACGGTCTGGTGCAGCAGCACGTGATTGAGGACGCTGCCCAGCGCGTAGTTGGTGTCGTCGTGCGTGGCGGCGTCTTCGACTGCTTCGCTGATGGCGATGCCGAGGCTGCCCGGCGAATCCGGATGCGCCGCCAAAACCGCACGTCCCGAATTCGTGCGCGGGCTGGGGCTGGAAAACACCTCGCCGCCCCAGGTGTTGATCATCATGCGGCGATAGGGCTTCTGTTCGTAGCTGACCTTCACCATGTAGACCGTGCATTCCAGTCCGAACATCTGGCAGGCCAGCGCCAACGCGCAGCCCCACTGCCCCGCCCCGGTCTCGGTTGACAGGCGTTTGATGCCGGCCTGCTTGTTGTAGAACGCTTGCGCCACCGCGGTATTCGGCTTGTGGCTGCCGGCGGGGCTGGTGCCTTCGTACTTGTAGTAGATGCGTGCCGGCGTGTCGAGCGCTTTCTCCAGGCGCCTGGCGCGGTAGAGCGGCGTGGGGCGCCACAACTTGTAGATGTCGAGCACTTCGCCGGGAATGTCTATCTCGGGCTGGGGGGAAAATTCCTGCTCGATGAGGGACATGGGGAAGATCGGCGCCAGCGCTTCGGGCCCGATCGGCTTCCGCGTCGCGGGATCGAGCGGCGGATCGAGCGGCTCCTTCAGCAAAGGCAGGACGTTCAGCCATGCGGTCGGGATCTGTTTGTCGGTAAGTATGAACTTCGTCATGTCGGGCACGCGGTCTCCTTGAAAATCGAATCGACTATTGTAACGTGTCACAAGGCAGTTGGGGAAAGCCCGTGGGCAAAACTCCGTGGGCTGAAGCCCATGGCGGCACGCTAAAGCGTGCGCCACGGCCGGCCTTGCCGACCCACACGTGGTAAAACGGTAAGCGCAATGGCAAATGAACTGTTCTCGCTCGATGGCAAGACGGCGGTGGTGATCGGCGGAGGCGGGGTGCTGGCCGGCGCGATGGCGACCGGATTCGCGGAGGCTGGCGCCGGCGTCGCCATTCTGGACCTCAACGCCGCGAACGCGGAAGCCCGCGCCGCTCAGATCCGCGCGCTTGGCCGCCGCTCCATTGGCATCGCCTGCGACGCGACGCGCAAGGCGGACCTCAGCCGGGCGCTCGAAATCGTCCTGCAGGAATTCGGCGCCGCGGACATCCTGCTCAACGCGGCCGGGATCAACTCGGCCACGCCTTTCTTTGAGATCACCGAAGAGGAATGGCAGCGCATCCTCGACGTGAATCTGAAAAGCATGTTCCTGGCCTGCCAGGTGTTCGGCAAGAGCATGGTGGAGGCTGGGCGCGGGGGCTCTATCATCAACATCTCCTCGGCCTCCTCGGGCCCGCCGCTTTCGAAGGTGTTTACGTACAGCATCACCAAGGGCGGCGTCAATCAGTTGACGCAGTTCCTGGCGCGCGAGTGGGCGCCCTACAAGGTGCGCGTGAACGCGCTCGCTCCCGGTTTCATCCCCGCGGAGCAAAACCGCAAGGTGCTCACGGCGGAACGCGTCGCCAAGATCATGGCGCACACGCCGGCGGACCGCTTCGGCGAGCCTTCGGAAATGGTGGGCGCCGTGGTGTGGCTGGCGTCGGAGAAAGCGGCCTCCTTTGTGACCGGGGCGATCATACGGGTGGACGGCGGCTTCACGGCCATGACCATCTGAGACATCGATGCCGAATATTCCCGGCGTGTTCCTGTTGGCCGCCGTGGCTTCCTCTGCGCAGCCCATTCGCGTGCCGGAGCTCGCAGGCGGCGATGTTCCGGCCTTCGCCAGCAACCTGCGAAGCACACCTCCGGATATGCGGCTGATCCCGCACGGCGACGGCGCGCGAAACGGCAGCGTCTGGATCCGGGACCTGGGGCACTCGCTCGGGATCTGGGGTATGGTCGACGGGCCGACCCCTGCTTTTGCGCGGAACCGGGAATCCGTTCTGGCCAATGACCACGTCGAGGTGTGGCTTGCCGGCGCTGCCGATGTTCCAATGTCCGGCCGCCAAATCCACCAGTACTGAAGGACCTTCGCAGCGCCGAGTAGGCAGATGAATCTGGCCGGCCAGCGTCGCGGAGCACAGCGGGATCGCTCCACTCGCGCATGGCCGGCCAGAAGACCGTGGAGAACCTCATATCTTCGCACGGGCGGGGCTGGTCCGCTTGCCGACGGGCGCGGTGCCGCTATCCATTCGCCAGATACACGAAGCGCGCGATGAAGAGCGCCGTAAGCAGGTAAACCAGCCAGCTCACGCCGCGGTATTCGCCGCGGATCACCTTCAGCAGAGTGTAGGTGACGAAGCCGAACGCAATCCCGTTGGCGATCGAGGCCGTGAGCGGAATCGCCACCAGGGTGAGAAACGCAGGCAGAGCCAGCACCGGATCGGACCAGGGGATCTCGGACACCGCCGACACCATCAGGCTGCCGACGATAATCAGGGCGGGAGCCGTGGCCGCGGCCGGGATCGCGCCCGCCAACGGCGTCACGAACAGCGCCACCAGGAACAGCAGGCCCACCACCACCGCCGTCGCTCCGCTGCGGCCGCCTGCCGTGATGCCGGCGGCGCTCTCGATGTAACTCACCACCGTTGACGTTCCGGCGAGCGAGCCCGCCACGGTGGCCGTCGCGTCCGTAAACAGGATGCGGTCGATGCGAGGAATGCGGCCCTGGCGGTCGATCAGGCCGGCCTTCTTCGTCACTCCGATCAGCGTGCCGATGTTGTCGAACAGATCGACGAACAGAAACACGAACACGACTTCCAGAAACCCCAGCCGGAGCGCTGCGCGCACGTCGAGCTTGAATGCCGTGGCGGTGAAATCCGACCAGTGGAGCGTCTGCGGATGCCAGTGCACCATCCCGAACGCCGCACCGACGGCGGTGGTTCCGAGGATGCCGATCAGCATCGCCGCTTTGACGCCCCGCGCCATCAGCCCGCCGGTCAGCGCGAGGCCGAAGAGCGCCAGCATGGTGTCCGGCTCCCTCAGATGGCCCAGAGTCACGGTGGTTTGCGGGTTGGCGGCGATGATGCCCGAGCTGCGGAAGCCGATCAGGGCGATGAACAGGCCGATGCCGGCGGCGACCGCGGCGTACAGTTCCTGCGGGATCGCGGCGACGATCAGTTGCCGGATGCCGAACGCGGTGAGCAGCAGAAAGGCCACGCCGGAGAGGAACACCGCGCCCAGCGCCGTCTGCCACGGAATGCCCATGCCCTTCACGACGGTGTAGGCGAAATAGGCGTTGATGCCCATCCCGGGAGCCAGCGCGATCGGATACCGGGCGAAGACGCCCATCAGCAGGCTGGCGAAAGCGGCCGAGACGCAGGTGGCCGCCGTCACGGCCGCTAGCGGCATCCCGGCTTCGTGCAGCATGGCGGGGTTGACGAAGATGATGTAGGCCATGGTCAGGAACGTCGTCAGGCCGGCGAGAATTTCGGTCCGCCAGTTGGTGCCGAGCTCCTGAAATTCGAAATAGCGTTCCAGGGTTTTCATGGGAGTTGTGGCGAAGTGGCGCAGCCTCTCAGCTTGCGGAGGCCATGCGTCGGCTGGAGAGCCGACGCGGCAGGCTGAATCCTGCGCCACGGAAAGACAGAACTCATATTCGTCCTTAGTTGCCGGCGGAGGCGAGCAGATCGAGCAATGCCCCGCCCGAGCCCTGCGGCAGAAGCGTCGATCAGGCAGCCGGTCAGAATCGACATGGCTGAGTAGTATACCGAGTTTGGGGGACGGCCCGCTCGCTCACGCTCGCGGTTCGGTGCTGGGGTGTGATACCGGCGCTATCCGTAGTACAGGCGATTGGACCAGATAGAGGGGATTCGTTCGTCTTCCATGCGCTAGCATCCGCTCCCTAACGGTCGCGGTTCGGTGCAGGGTTAGCACCGAGCCGCGCGCGGATTCCTAACTTGATACGGCGGTCTCGTGTCCGAAGTTCCCGGAACGCCTTGCCTCCCGTCGCCGTAGTAAGTAGAGGAGTTCAAAACCCTTATGTCACGTAGTGGCCTCTTCGCCTGCCTCGCCCTCTTGCCGGTCTCCGCCTACGCACTCGACGGGCCGGCCCGCACCCAATCCGGCCTGGTCTCGGGAGTTGGGAAAGAAATCGTGGTGTTCAAAGGCATCCCTTTTGCCGCTCCGACTTCGGGAGAGTTGCGCTGGCGCCCACCTCAGGCGCCGCAAGCGTGGCCGGGAGTCCGGGAGGCGACGCAGTTCGGTCCGGCCTGTCCGCAGAGCGACGCCTTGATGAAAGTCGGCCGCCAGGATGAGGACTGTCTCATGCTGAACATCTGGACCCCAGCCAAAACCGCGCACGAGCGGCTGCCGGTGATGGTCTCGATCCACGGCGGCGGCTTCTTCACGGGTGTAGGTTCGCTGCCCGCCTATGACGGCGAAGCGCTCGCGCGGCAGGGCGTGGTGGTGGTGACGTTCAACTATCGAGTGGGGGTGTTAGGATTCCTGGCGCATCCGGAGCTGAGCGCCGAGTCCGGGCACCACGCTTCCGGGAACTACGGGTTGCTCGATCAGATCGCCGCGCTGCAGTGGGTGAAGCGGAACATCGCGGGCTTCGGCGGCGATCCGAAACAGGTGACCATTTTCGGCGAGTCGGCCGGAGGCTCCAGCGTATGCTTCCTGATGGTCTCGCCGCTGGCGCGCGGCTTGTTCCAGCGGGCCATCTCCCAGAGCGCGGCGTGGATCTATACGCCGACCACCCATCTGCGCGAGCGCCGGTTTGGCCGCACCCCGGCCGAGGAGATGGGCGCCAAGCTGGGCACGATCTCCGCGCTGCGTTCAAAGCCCACGCAGGAATTGGTAAAGCTCGCGAACGTGTTTCCCAATATGCTGATGGATGACGGATCGGAATTTCGGCCGGTGGTGGACGGCTGGGTGCTCCCGGACGATCCGGACGTTCTCTACGAATCGGGCCGGATCAACAAGGCCGCGTTTCTGGCCGGCACGAATGCGGACGAGGGCGCGGTCTTCGCCTTCACGATGGGAAATCCGGTCAAGAGCCTGGCAGCGCTGAAGGGCTACGCGGAGAAACGCTACGGGTCGGCCGACCTTCTCCCGGTGTATGCGGCGGCTTCGGACGCGGAGGCGCCGGCGGCGTTCCAGCACATGTTGACCGACACGCTTTTCCTGTACGGCACGCACTCGGCCGTTCGTGCGGTTGCGCGGCGCCAGCCCGCGTACTGGTATCACTTCACCCGGGTGAACGGCGTGGGAAAGATGATGCACTTCGGAGCGGGCCACGGCCTGGAAATCAGCTACACCTTCGGCGACCTGACCAAGACCGTCTTCGACACCACAGGCCTGGGGCCAACGCTGAAGAAGCAGCAGGGGCTGCTCTACAACGACACCGACCGGGCGCTGGCGAAGACCATGAGCGCAGTGTGGGTGCAGTTCGCCAGAACCGGCAATCCGAACGGCCCCGGCCTGCCCGTGTGGCCCCGCTACCAGGCCGCGAGAGACGAGTACCTGGAGTTCGGCGACACGGTCGAGGTGAAGGCGCACCTGCGCACGGCGCAACTCGAGGCGTTGAAGGGATATTTCGCGGGGCTGAAGGGCGATCGGGGGAAGTAAACGGCAACCGTTAGTCGGGCGCCGCGCCCGGTCTCAATCGGTGTATAGGTAGGCGATCGTGAGGGTCTCCCGACACCGTTCGCAGCTTGGGCATCAGGCAGCGGCCTGCAGTTCCAGGGTGGCAAGAATCGTAGGATCCTCCGCAAAACCAAGCTCTGCCAGATCTTCGCCTTCCAGGTGCAGCGAGATGGCCTCGCGGATGTTTGCAGCCAACTGGTCGCAAATCCAGGCACTCCGCAACATATTGATGTTCGCCACGGAAGATCCGGAATTGAATCGTTCGCCTCAAGCTCGAACTCCATCACGCAATCGGATCGCCATTGCCCGCCGTAGCTGACAGCTGAAAGCCGACACCTGACAGCTGCGCAAGCTCCCTGTCACAAACTGCCCGCCCCGGTCGTTCTTCCTTCAGAGACCGGGAAGGGAGAGCCATGATGGAGTACGCTGGTGAGGCGACGATGCGGTCGGGAATGAGCGCGCTGAGCGGCGAGCGGGCGGGGTGGTCCGCGGCGGCCTTCGAGGCTGTGTTTTTCGAACACTACGCGCGACTGGTAACGGTGGTGCAGCGCGTGCTGGGCGACCGCGCGCAGGCCGAGGAGATCGCCAGCGACGCCTTCCTCAAGCTCTACCGGCAGCCGGCGGCGCCAGACGGCTACCAGAACCTGGGCGGTTGGCTTTACCGGACGGCGAGCCGCTTAGGTATCGACGCCCTGCGGGCTTCCAGCCGGCGCCGGCAGCACGACCCCGAGGCGGGCGAGCGGCTGGCGGAGGCGTCGGCGGTGGCCGGGCCGCTCGAGGACGTGCTGCGCGCCGAGAGGGTGAGAAACGTGCGCGCGGCGCTGGCCACCCTCAAACCGGCCCAGGCCCAGATCCTGACGCTCCGGGCCAGCGGCCTCTCTTACAAGGAAGTGGCGGACGCGATGGGCGTCAAGTCCACCTCGGTGGGGCAGTCGTTAGCCCGCGCCGAGGCGGCGTTCGAGAAAGCGTATCGGCGAATTGGAGGAGAAACCAATGTGCATCCCTGATGGAAACCTGCGTGCGAAGCTGGATGGAGAGCTGAGCGGGGCCGAACTCGCACAGGTCGAGGCTCATCTCGAAATCTGCGCGGACTGCCGCCGGCGCTCCAGCGAAATCGCCGGGCGGGCCGGGCGGACCGGAGCGCTGCTTTCCGATCTGGCGCCCGCGGGCGAGCCCGCCGACGCGCGCCTCGCGCTGGCGCAGCTCAACCGCCGCCTGACTGCCGACCCGGCCCCGCGGCCGTTCTGGATTCCGCGTCTGACACCTGCCTGGGGCGCCATTGCCGCGGTAGCGATGGCCGGCGCGCTGCTCATTTCTCCGCCCGGCCGCGCCGTCGCGCAGAGGCTGCTCGGCATGCTGCGGGTGAAGACCGTTGTCGCCGTCCCGATGGAGCGCGACTTCATCGCCGAGGGCAAGGCCGAGATGCTCCACCAGTTGCTGGCCGACAGCGTCGTCAAGATCAAGGACAGCCAGAAGCTGGCGGTTGCGAACCGCGACGAGGCCGCCCGGCTGTCCTCTATGAACGTGAGGCTGCCGGAACTGCGCACGGACACCCCGCAGCTTACCGTCAACACCGAGACCGCCTTCCAGTTCACGGCCAGCCAGCAACGGCTGGAGGCCCTGCTCTCGGTGGCCGGACGCACCGATCTCCAGTTCCCCTCCGATCTGAACGGCGCGCAGGTCGCGGTCGATGTTCCGGCCAACGTGGTGGCCCGCTACGGCAACTGCCCGGTGGAGGACTTGCACCAGCCCACCCACGGACCCTACGACGATTGCGTTGTGGTCTCCCAGGTCCCCGTTCCGACCGTGGTGACCACGCCGCAGCTCGATCTGACAAGCGTGGCGGAGTTCGGGCTGCAACTGGCCGGCATGACCCCCGAGCAGGCGCACCTGTTCAGCCAGACCGTGGATTGGACCTCGACCCTGGCGATTCCCATCCCCCGCAATGCCGCGACGTTTGAAACCGTGGCCGTGGATGGCGTGCAGGGGATCATGATTACGGGCCTCCCAGACCGCCAGGTGGTGGCGCGCGTGGGGGAGGGCTCGCGCAACCGCATGACGAAACTTCCGCCGGCTTACGGGCTGGTCTGGGTTCACAATGGGGTCATGTACTCGGTGGGCGGCTTCGGCAATCCCGCGCTGGCCCAGCCGCTGGCTGCGTCGCTACGGTAGGACACGGACGGGTGTCGGCAGGAGTGCCGACACGGCAGGCTGAAGCCTGCGCAACGACCGGCAGACTATGCCTGACAGCGCCATAGAGACCGTGAATCTGCGCAAGACCTTCGGCAAGAAGGTGGCGGTTCGCGGTCTGACCGTGGAAGTCGGCCGGGGAGAGGTCTTCGGATTTCTGGGCCCTAACGGCGCGGGGAAAAGCACCTCGGTCAAGATGCTGCTGGGCCTGGTGGCGCCGACCGGGGGCCAGGCCCTTCTGCTGGGCCGCCCGCTCGGCGATCGCGATGTGCGGGCCCGGGTAGGCTTCCTCCCCGAGCATTTCCGCTTTCACGACTGGCTGAGCGGCGAGGAATTCCTCGATTTCCACGGCCGGCTTTATGGGATGCCCGCCTCGCGGCGCCGCCGGCGCGTGCCGGAGCTGCTGGCTCTGGCGGGCCTGGCCGACCACGGCCGCAAGCGGCTGCGCGACTACTCGAAGGGCATGCTGCAACGCATCGGCCTGGTACAGGCGCTGCTGAACGATCCCGAGTTGATTTTTCTGGACGAACCCACCAGCGGTCTGGACCCCGCCGGCCGGCTGCTGGTACGCGACATCATCCGCGCGGAGCGCGACCGCGGCGCCGCCGTGTTCCTGAATTCGCATTTGCTGTCGGAGGTCGAGGTCACCTGCGACCGCGTGGCCTTCATCAAGCACGGCGAGGTGCTCGAAACCTGCGATCTGAAGACGCTGGGGGTGGAAGAACGCTCGATGGTGGCGCGCGTGAAGGACCTGCTGCCGGAAGCGCTGGCGGGACTGGAACGCTGGGCGGGCTCGGTCCGCCTGGAGGGCGATTCTCTGAGTATGGAAGTCCGCGCGGAGGAGTCGGTGCCGGAGGTGGTCGCCTACCTGGTTTCGAGCGGCGCCCGCGTCTATTCCATCCACACGCGGCAGGCCTCGCTCGAGGAGATGTTCCTGCGCATCGTGGGAACCGAGGGGGGCCTGTGAGGGGCGTCGCGGTGATTGCCGGGCTGACCTGCCGGGAGGCGGTCCGCCGCAGGGTGCTGGCCGTGGCCGGGGCGATCGGGGCTGCGTATCTTATTCTTTATGGCTTCGGCCTGCACAAGGTACTGGAAAGCCTTCCGGCGGCCGCCACCCGCCAGTTGCTGTTCCGGCGGCAGGCCGTCATCGTGCTGTTCGCCATGGGCATGTACGTGGTGAACTGGCTGCTGGCCGTAATCACGATCCTGACTTCCGCCGATACCGTTGCCGGGGAGATCAACTCCGGCGTCATTCAGGCCGTGGTCACCAAGCCCATCCGGCGCTGGGAAGTCCTCTTCGGGAAATGGCTCGGTTTCGCAGCCATGCTGACGGTGTATCTGGCGTTCCTGGCGGGCGGGATGCTGGTGGAAGTGCGGCTGATCGGGGGGCACACGCCGGCGCACGTGCCCGAGGCGATCGGTCTGATGTGGCTGGAGAGCATGCTGCTGCTGGCGATCACTTTCCGCTTCGGCACGAGCCTTTCGACGCTGGCCACCGGCGTGGCGGTCTTCGGGCTGCACATTCTGGCGTTCCTGGGCGGCTGGGTGGAGGAGTTCGGCTGGCTGGCGCACAGCCAGACCGCGATGGACCTGGGGGTGATGGCCAGCCTGGTAATGCCCAGCGAGTCGCTATGGAGGCGCGCCGCGTCCGAGCTGCAGGGCCCGGTCATCGGCGGCTTCGGACGCAGTCCGTTCAGCATCGGCTCGGTCCCCAGCGGCTGGATGGTGGTTTACGCGGCGCTGTACCTGACGGCGGCGCTGGGGCTGGCGATCCACCGGTTTTCGAAGCGGGACCTGTAGTCCGCTGGATTCCTCACGGAGCGGCACGCTCATCCGATGAGTAGGTCGAGGGAAGAATGCACAGCGGAATCTCGACCTACTTAGAGAGTGGCGTCATGTCGGCCGACCCGGTCGAGCTGGTGAGGATGCTATACCGCGGGGGCATCGACGCGGTGGAGAAGGCCCGGCAGTACCTGCGGGCGGGAGATATCGCGGGGCGGTCGGCGCAAATCAGCAAGGCCGGCGCGATTGTGGCCCACCTGGCCTTCTCGGTCAACCCGGACGCCAACCCGGCGCTGGCCCGCAACCTGGTCGAGCTGTACGACTACATGCAGAGGAGGCTCTTGCGGGCCAACGTGGAGCAGTCGGACGGCCCGCTGGCCGAGGTGCTGCAGCTTCTCGAGACGCTCCTCGGCGGCTGGAACGCGCCCGGGGTAGCCACGACGGTTGGGCACGAGGTGCATGCCGAAGGGCCGGTTCAGACGGCGCCAGCCGGAGGGCACGCCGAGACGGCGCCCGACGAGTGGCCGCCAGCCGGGATGTACGGCGGGTACTCCCGAGCGGAGCCGGCCGCGTGGACGCCGGCCGGAGCGTACGGCGGGTACTCCGAAGCGGTGGCGGCTGAGCGGACGCAGGCCGGAGCGTATAGCGGGTACTCCGAGACGGTGCTGCCCGAGCGGACGCCAGCCGGAGCGTACGGCGGGTACTCCGAGACGGTGCTGCCCGAGCGGACGCCAGCCGCAGCGTACGGCGGGTACCCAGAGACGGTGCTGCCCGAGCGCGCGCCGGCCGCGGCGTACGGCGGGTACTCCGAGACGGTGCCGCCCGAGCGGACGCCAGCCGGAGCGTACGGCGGGTACTCCGAAGCGGTGGCGGCTGAGCGGACGCCGGCCGCAGCGTATGGCGGGTACTCCGAAGCGGTGGCGGCTGAGCGGACTCCAGCCGGAGCGTACGGCGGGTACTCCGAAGCGGTGGCGGCTGAGCAGACTCCAGCCGGAGCGTACCGCGGGTACTCCGAGGCGTTGCCGGCCGAGCGGACGCCGGCCGCAGCCTACGGCGGGTACTCCGAGGCGGCACCGGCCGAGCGCGCGCCGGCCGGAGCGTACGGCGCGTACCCCGAGCCCGAGGCGGAGTCGGAAGTGGAGTACGCCGGGCAGAGCTGGAATTTCTAAGCCTCTCGCGGGGCAGGTCCTCAGGCCTGCCCCCCCCAAGCCGTAAGGTCTGTGCGGGCCCGCTACAGATTTCCCCCCTACCTGCCGAATATAGAGGCGAGGCGACTCGTCAACCTATGGCCACATGTGAAACGAAGTATTGGGGGCAGCTCGATTACTCCGAAGACTCGGTGATCGACTTCCCGGCCGGAATTCCGGGCTTCGAACAGGAACGGCGGTTCATTCTGGTCGAGCAGAAGCCGCTCGATCCATTGGTCTTTCTGCAGAGCCTGGGCACGCCCGCGCTGTGCTTTCTCTCGCTGCACGTACGGGTGGTGTGCCCGGACTACAAGTTCCAGATGTCGGACGAAGATCTGGAGGTGCTGGGGCTGCCCGCTCGGTGCCAGCCTCCGATCGGGCCGGAACTGGCCTGCCTGACGCTGGTGCATATAGAGGAGAGCGATATCACGGCGAATCTGCTGGCGCCGATCGTCATCCACATACCCTCGCGGCGCGGCCTGCAGCCGATCCTTGCCGGTACCGACTACTCACACCAGCACCGGCTCGACCTGGTCGAGGCGCCGGTATGCTCGTAGCCCACGGGGGCAAGGGGCACGCATGCTCATGATGAAGCGGCGCGCGGGAGAATCGATCCTCATCGGGGACGACATCGAGATCCACCTGGCGCACATCGGCCGTACCCGCGTCAAGATCGGCATTCAGGCGCCGCGCAATGTGGCGGTGGTGGCGAAAGAGGTGAAGCTGGTGCGGGATCAGAACCGCGCGGCGGCCGCGTCGCCCCTGGAGGGAGCGCTAGCCAGGCTGGTGGCGCGGGTGCCGCCAAAACAAAGTTCAAGCTAGCGGCCCCTCTGTCGATGAGAGGCAGTGAAGTTGCTTTCAGGTATCCGAAGTCAAGGAGAACCTGACCGGTACTGAAGCCGGACATCAACAGAAAAGGAATTTACAATGCTCTCCGTTCAAACCAACGTTACCTCTCTCATAGCCCAGGAAAACCTGCGCGTCGACACGAACTTCCAGAGTCGGACGATTCAGCGGTTGACTTCGGGTTATCGTATCAACTCTTCCGGCGACGATCCGGCCGGATTGGCCGTCGCCAACAGCTATCGCAATTCGGAAGCCGAGTTGACGCAGGGCATCCAGAATGCCAACGACGGCATCAGCACCCTGCAGATCATCGACGGCGGCATGAACAACGTCGGGCACATTCTGGACCGCCTGAAGACGCTGGCCACGCAATCGGCCAGCGACACCTTCACCGGCGACCGCAACGTGCTGAACAGCGAATTCCAGGGCCTGGTATCGGAAATCAACCGCCAGGCGCAGTCGATCGGGTTGGATCAGAACGGGGCGTTCGCACGCAGCCTGTCGGTGTACATCGGCGGCGGCCGCGCGCACACCACCGACGCGGCGACCAACTCCAGCTTGCAGTTCAACCTGTCGAGCGCGACCGTGGACGCCAAGAGCCTGGGTCTGACGGGCATGCAGGCGCTGGGCGGCACCGCCGGCGTGACCGACATCGGCAACGGGTCTAAGAAGACCACGGTGGCGATGATTCTGGCGCAGAACAGCACGCCGGTGGCCGACGAGACGGATTTCTACATCTCGGGCCCGGGGTTCTCTGGCGCCAGCAAGGTAAAGGTGGCGGTCAACACGTCGAGCGTGAGCGATACCAACAGCCTGGTGACGGCCATCAACGACGCCATCGCGAACGCGGGAAACGAGGCGACGCCGGCGGCCAAGGCCTTCCAGGCCGCCAATATCTCGGCCTCGGTGAGCACCGACACCAGCGGCAAGCAGCAGCTTTCGTTCACCTCCAGCACCACGGCCTTCCAGGTGGAAGCCGGCGATCTGGTTTCCAACGCGCTGATGGGCAACTTCGTCGACGCGACCGGCAGCGCGGCGGCCGCCGCCATGGGTTCGACCTACACCGGCGACAACGCGCAGGCCGACGTCACCGAGCTGGCCAACCCGACCAACGTTTCGTTCCAGATCCAGGGCGGCGGACTCGCCAGCCCGGTGACCATCACCCTGAAGAGCGCCTCGACCACGGTGGGCGCCGCGATTACGGACCTGCAGACCCAGATCACCGCCAACTCCGATCTGGCGGGCCAGGGAATCAGCGTGACCCAGGCTGCTTCCGGATCTCAGCTCGTATTCCATTCCGCGCGGGGCGAGCAGTTGCAGGTGAACGTGACGGGAGACACCGCCAACGTCCTGGGCATGGGTTCCTTTGTGGCCGGCTCGGGGGGCGCGGTGGATTACACCGCGTTGAACGGCGCCGCCTTCAGCGCCAGCCGGAACTACGGTTCGGCGACACTGGAGTTCTCGATCAACGGCCAGGCGTCGGACGGTAACCAGGTCAACGTCGACATGACGGCCGGGAGCGCCGTGGCAGCCAAGGTGACCAGCACCGACAGCACCGCCGGTCCGGTGGCCATCAACCCCAACAACGACACCTTGAACCTGGTGGTCAACGGCACGGCCGTGAGCGTCACCCTGGACACCAACGCCGCGGCCACCAAGAACGACATCGCGGACCAGATCAACACCGTGATCAGCAGCCATGGCGCCACCGCCTCGGTCGTGGGCAACGCCATCACCCTGACCAATGACACCAAGGGCGCCGGGGGCACCATCCAGGTGCTGAACGGAACCGCGAACAGCGTACTGGGCCTGTCCGCCCAATTGGCGCGCGGCACTTCCGCCAGCGCCGACGACGTGGCCAGCCAGATCAACCAGGCGGTCGCCGCCAACACCACCCTGGCAGCGGCCGGCATCCAGGCCGACGGCTCTTCGGGCAGCCTGGTGATCACCTCCACCAACAACACCAATTTTCGGGTCAACGCTTTCAACACCAGCGGACCGGCGACCTCGGCAGCCAACATCACCGGCGCCACCGGAGCCGACACCGCGGCCACGGCGGCGGTCAAGCTCGGCAGTGCCGCCACGGGCGGACCCTTCGTCATCGAGGCCAACACCAACGACCAACTCAATCTCTCGATCGACGGCGGCGCCACCCAGACCATCACTCTGACCTCCGGCAGCCGGTCGCAGGCGCAGATACTGGCCGATGTCAACGGCGTTCTCGGAACGGCCGCCACCGCGAGCTTCTCCGGCAACAGGCTGACCATCGTGTCCGCGACCACGGGCGCGGCATCCTCGGTTCATGTAATGGACGGGAGCGCCAACGCCGACCTCGGCCTGACCACCGGGGACCTCCAAACCGGGGGCGCAGCGAGCGGAGCGTACAAGACCGGCAGCGAAGGTAACTTCAGCTTCGGAGGCAACACGGACCTCACGGTCAACGTCGCGGGAGCCAACGGCGACGCCGACCAGGTCTTCACCTTGAGCAACGGGACCCTCGACTCGATCGTCAGCCAGCTTAACGGTGCCCAAGGGCTGCAAGGAGCTGTCGCCAGCAACGTCAACGGGCACCTCAAAATCGTCACCGGAACCCAAAACGCCGCGACCGGTACCGCTGTGACCATCGTCAGCGGAGGCAACGACGCTGCCGGCGTTCTTGGTTTCGCCACCGAGGATCTTGCCAGCACGGCCATCGCGGCGGCTGGAGCATACAAGACCGGTGGAACGGCGCCCTCGGCCGCCATCGACGCCACGAACGACGTTCTCGCGATCAGCATCGGTGGAGGCGCCGAACAGGACATTACCCTGACTCATGGCACCTTCACGGCCGCGCAGATAGCCAACCAGATCAACGGGCAGCTCACTGGCGGCACGGCCACGGTCGACGGCTCGACCAACAAGCTGGTCATCACCTCCACTGCCACCGGCACCAGTTCGTCGGTGACGGTCGGCGGCGGGTTGGATACGGCCGCCACAAACCTGGGTTTCACCAACCCGGGTGTGGCAGCAACCAACGGCGTGGACGCAGCCGCGGGAGCCTATACGGCCGGCACGGTCGCCACCTTCACGGTCAAACCGGCCGAAAACGACAAGCTCGTGCTCAACATCCAGGGCGCGAACGGTAACAACAACCAGACCATTACCTTCGCCACCACCGACACCACCGTCGACTTGATGGTCACCAAGATCAACCAGAGCCTGATCGGCGCCATTGCCACCAACAGCGGTGGGAATCTAAAAATCGCCACCGGGACGCAAAACGGCGGAACCGGTACGGCGGTAACGGTTGTCGCCGGCGGCGTCGGCGACGCCAGCGGCACGGTCGGCCTCAGCGCGGGCACCAGTTTCGCCGTCGCGGGGTCTGGAGGGTACCAGACCGGCGGCACGGGTACCTTCACCACCGCAGCCAACGATACTCTCCAGGTTACCGTCTCGAACACGAACGGCGGCAATCCTCAGTTGATCACCCTTGGCGCCCACAACAACATGGACGCCGCGTCGATGGCAGGCCTGATCAACCAGACCCTCATCGGCGCCCAGGCCTCCGTGGTCGGCGGGAATCTGACGATCACCTCCAGCACCGTCGGAAACGTTGGCACCGTGACGATCGTCGGCGGCGACGCAAACGACGTTGGCAACTCGATTCTCGGCTTCACCGAAGGCATTGCATCGAACAACGGCGTTGCCGCTTCCGCCGGGGCCACCACCGGCACAGCTTCCGGCCCCTTCACCGTCACCGACGGGGCGGGCGCCAACGACGTGCTCACGATCGCCATCACCGGAACCAACGGTGGCGCCGACCAGAAGATCACGCTGACCACGGGCGCGGGCCAGAGCGCCGCGACGATAGCCGGCCAGATCAACCAGCATCTCCTCGGCGGCACGGCCTCCGTGCAAAACGGGAAACTGGTCATCACCTCGAACGCTACCGGGACCGGCTCGGGAGTGAAGATCACCGCCGGCGGTACCGGCGACGCCAGCGTGCTGCTCGGTTTGAGCGCGGGCCTCGTGAACAACGGCACCGACGCGACCGCCGGCACGGAGCAGGGCGGGGTCATCGGGGCCAGCGTCACCATCAAGCTGGCCGACAACGACGTCCTCGCGGTCACCATCGATGGAGGGTCCACGCAGAACATCACGCTGGCGGCCGGCTCGCAGACCGCCGCGGATCTCGTGGCCAACATCAACAACCAGCTTACTGGCGGCACGGCCTACATCGACCAGGCCACCGGGAAGCTGGCCATCGCATCCAACAGCAGGGGTCTCACTGCCCCCACCGCCTCCAAGGTCCAGGTCGGCGGGAACGCCGCGACGTCTCTCGGCTTTACGTCGAGCACCGCCGTGGGCGCCGACGCGATCACGGGGTATACGGTGGCCGCCACCAACGACACGCTGACCGTAGCGGTCGACGGGGCCACGGCGCAGTCGATCACCCTGGCGCACGGAGCCGGCCTGTCGGCCGCGACCGTGGCAGCCGATATCCAGACCAAGCTGCAAGCTCTGGGCGGGGCCTTCGCCGATGTGACGGCCACGGCCACGGCGGACCACACGGTCAAGATCGCGTCCGGCACGGCGGGGGCCGCTTCCTCGGTGCAGGTGAGCGTCTCCACCAACGATGCCGCCTCGACCCTGGGCCTGGCCGAAGGCTCGGTCTATCACGGCACGGCCCAGGACGTGGGCTACGGAACGGGCGGGGTCAGCTTCACTGGCAACACCGCCGACAACCCCCGCAACAGCGTGGCGAATTCGGGCGGGGCGACCAGCACGCGCGGAATCGACTTCACGGCGCTGAGTTTCGGCAGCGACAGCCAGGCCATCACGGTCTCGGCCACCAACGCCAGCGGCCAGTTGCAGTCGACCACCATCACGCTGGCCAACAGCGACGCGAGCCGGACCGGACGCTCGCTCGACGAGGCGATCCAGGCCATCAACACCGCCCTGCAGCAGACCAACAACCCGACGCTGCAGTCGGTAGTGGCGGTGAAGGATCACTCCACCACGGCCGAGAAGATCGACTTCATCAGCTCGCTGGCCGCCTTCCAGGTAAGTGTCGGAAGCACGGGCAGCGGCTCGGGCGTGCAGTCCCAGGGATCGACCGTGACGGCGACGGCCCTGGACGGCGGCAGCTCGGTGGACATCTCGACCCAACTCGGCGGAACCGCCGCCATCAGCGCTTTGACCGATGCCGTATCCGCTCTCGGTTCGGCACAGGCCAATGTCGGTAAAGCGCAAAACACCCTGAACTATGCGATCGGCCTGGCCGAATCGCAGTGGGCAAACCTCTCGGCCGCCGAATCGCGCATTCGCGATGCGGACATGGCGTCCGAAGCGGCGAACCTGACCAAGGCGTCGGTCCTGCAGCAATCGGCCATCGCGGCCATGGTGCAGGCCAATTCGGCTCCGCAAGCCGTACTGACCCTGTTGCGGGGCTAAGTAGCTAACTAGCGGCGGCGGCAGGCGACTGCCGCGGCCGCCCAACAGAGAGTAGTGGAGGCCGGGCGGTCCGCTCCCAAGGCGGGCCGCCCGGCTCGATTCCTTTATGGCTACAAGCAGCACCACTCCGTCCAACGTGGTTACCTTCACCGGCACCAGCCGGTACTCGGCCGATTTTCAGAACGTCATCAACCGCTCCCTGGCGATCGCCGGACTGCCACTCACCCAGCTCACCAACCAGAACCTCACCCTCGGCGACGAGTCCGACGCTCTGACCGAGCTGCAAACCAAGTTCACCGCGCTGTCGGACGCGGTGGACGCCATCACAACCGCGGCCGGGGTGGGTTCGCTCGAGACCGAGGTTTCCGATCCGTCCATTGCCACGGCCACCCTGGCCAATGGCGCCATGGAGGGTGTGTACTCCATCGAAGTCACCGGTTTGGGGGGCTATACCACCTCCATGAGCGCCGATTCCGGGGTCGCCAAGGTCACCAAACCCAGTTCCACCAGCATCAGCACGGCGGCCACCTACACTCTGACGGTGGGCCAGGCGAGCGGCACCATAACGCCCGTCTCCAACTCGCTCAACGCGCTCGCCGCCGCCATCAACGCCAAAGGGGCGAACGTGGTGGCGACGGTGGTCAATCTGGGCTCGACGGCCGCACCGGACTACCGTCTGTCTCTAAAGGGCACCAAGCTCGGAGACGTTCCCATCCAACTCTCCGCCAACACCGTGGATGCGCATGGCACCCCGATCAGCACCAACCTGATGACGCAACAGGCGGCGGGGAGCCTGGCCACGTACAAGCCGAACGGGTCCGCGACAGCAGTCACCAGCGACTCGCGCGATGTGACGCTATCGCCGGGCGTGACAATCACGATGCAGGCCCAAAGCACGGCGGGGCACGCCACTTCGATCACCGTCACCCGCACCTCGGATGCCCTGGGCAGCGCGCTCCGGACCTTCGTGAACGCCTACAACGCGGCCGCGGAGGACCTCAACCAGCAGCGCGGGTTCAACGCCGGCCCCCTCAGCGGCCAGAGCGTGGTCTTCCAGCTCCGGGACGCTCTCAATCAGCTCGGCGACTACTTCGCGCCCGGCGGCCCGATCGCCTCGCTGGCCGACCTGGGCGTCACCTTCGACCAGGACGCCAGCGGCAGGATGTCTTTCGTAGAAGGAACGTTCCTGGCCAACTCCTTCGCCCACTCGCAGCAGATGGCGTCGTTCCTGGGAGACGGCGTGACCAGCGGCTTTCTGAAGGCTGCCAGCAAGGCCATCAAGTTGATCGACGATCCGACCAGCGGCTCGCTGGCCACGGCCATCAATGGCGTCCACACCCAGATCTCGACCAACACGAGCCGCATCTCCACGGAGCAACTGAAGATCGACCAGCTTCAAACGCAGTTGATGAACCAGATGGCGGCCGCCGACGCGCTTATCTCCTCCATGGAGCAACATTACACCGTGATCAGCAACATCTTCCAGGCCATGAACCAGTCGTCGAATTCGTCCTCGAATTCGAACTCGCTGGCCTGACGCCCATGGAAACGCTCGCGGATCTCGCCGCCCGATTGCGCGCCGCCGTGACCTCGGAGGCTTACGCCGAAGCGGAGCGCCTGGTCCCCACATACTGCGCCCTGCTCGACCGCGAGTTTCGCAGCCACCCTCCCTCCGCCTCCCAGGCGCGACGCGTCGCCGAGGAGGCCAAGGACCTGTACCAGTGGCTGCTGCGCAGCGTGATCGTGGACCGAGCGCACTGCGCGCTGGAACTGCAGCGGCTGGGCAATCTGGCCGCCTATCTGCAGCCCGAAGCGCGCGTAGTGCACACCTACGAAGTCGAAGGCTAGCGCCGCGACCGCGAATAGCGGGCCGTATGATGGTCCCACGCTGGCTCGAGACGGTCGGGTCGGTCGCCGGCCTGCTACCGTCACGGCCCTCCACCACGAGTAGATTAAGCCGGGATTAAACCCGGGACAGTATACTCATTCACCGATTTCCGTCACCGGCCGGGCGCCAGCGCCGACGCGCCTGCTTCCACGTGGATTCAATAGCTTGCCCTTGCGTGTCGGGCGAGCCCGGATGCGAGAGCCGCGTTTCATTAAATTGGTGAATGAGTATACTGTCCCGGGTTTAATGTATCCAGTACACTGGATTGAGGATGTTTTGGTTCATACCCGCACTGCTACTGCTCCCGCCGCCGCCCACCGCTTCCGACGACGTCATCGAGCAGATGAAGAAGTTCATCGACGTTTACGCGGTGGTCGAGCGCGAGGCGGCCGACCCGGTGGCTCCCGAGAAAGCGCTTTACCAGGGCGCCATTCCCGGAATGCTGCGGCGCCTGGATCCACACAGCGTGTTCCTCGACCCGGACCAGTTCCAGCAGCTCAAGGAGATGGAGACCTCCACCCGCAAGGGCTTTGGCAGCATCGTCTCGGTCTTGCCCGGCCGCGTGATCGTGCTCCAGGTGCTGCCCGGCACTCCGGCGCAGAAAGCGGGGCTCGGCCCGGGCGATGAACTCGTGGCGGTCAACAACTACCCGCTAGAGCGGCTGGAGATCGAACAGATCATCCAGGTGCTGGGCGAGGCGCGCCAGAAGCAGGCGCGGCTGGCGGTACGCAAACCGGGGAATGTCCGCATCCTCGAGTTCACGCTCACGCCTGCCGAGTTGCAGTCCCCAAGCGTCGAGCGCGCCTTCCTGCTCAAGCCCGGCATCGGCTACGTGCGCGTCACCAGCTTCGATGCGGAGACGGGGGCGCAGATCGGGACGGCCATCGAGAGCCTGGGAGGAAACGCACTGCACGGGCTGGTGCTCGACCTGCGGAACAATCCGGGCGGCGTCCTTCCCGCCGCGCTCGCGACGGCGTCGCTCTTTCTGAAGCCCGAGGCCAGCCTGCTCAGCGTGCGTGGCCGGGCCATCCAGGCCAGCCAGGAGAGCGTGCCCAAGGGCTCGACGCCCTACACCTTCCCGCTCGCGGTGCTGGTGAACGAAAAGAGCGCCAGCGCTTCGGAAATCGTGGCCGGCGCGCTGCAGGACCACGACCGGGCGGTCATCGTGGGCGAGACAACTTTCGGCAAGGGGCTAGTGCAGAACGTCTATCCGCTCTCCGGCGGCGCCGGCCTCGCACTCACGACGGCCTACTACTACACGCCCAGCGGACGCTCGATTCAGAAGCCGCTGGCGGAGACGCAGATCGTCTCGGACAGCGGCGAGTCGAAGAAGGATTTCCGGACGGACTCCGGGCGCCTGGTGCGCGGGGGCGGCGGCATCCGGCCCGATTTCGAGGCATCCCCCGAACCGATGACCCGTTTCCAGATGGTCCTCGAGGCCAGCGGCGCCTTCACTCGATTCGCCACCGACTACGTGCAGCACCACCCCGGCATCACCGCGGAGTTCGAAGTCACGCCCGCGGCCCTCGACGAATTCCAACTCTATCTCTCGGCCCGCAGCATACGCCCGGCCGTAGCCGAATGGTCGAGCAAGCGGGGTTGGATCACCAGCCGGCTCAAGACCGAGATCTTCAACCAGTCGCTGGGTGTGGAACGCGGCGACGAGGTCGAAGCCCAAAGCGACCCCGTCATCCTCACCGCGATCGCGAGGCTCGGCGTGTCGCTTCGGCCCGCGGCGCCTCTGGCCGCGACCACCGCTCCCTGACGGTCCTGTCCACGAAGTGGCTTTACCCCTGCGCCGGGGCACCGAACCGCGAGCGTGAGCCAGCGGACCGCTCCCTGACGGGGTTCGGGGGGAGGGCGGCCCTCTCTCTACGGTCGCGGCGCGGTGAGCCCCAGGTCGGTCAGGATCTTCGGGTTTGCTTCGTCCATCGCCAGGGTCCTGTGGCAGGTGTCGCAGTCGTTGGGGATGGTGCGGCCGTCGGCACTGCTGTGGCTGCCGTCATGGCAGCGGAAGCAGCCGGGGAAGTCCATGTGGCCGAGGTTGTTGGGATACGATCCCCAGGTGATACGCATGTTGGGGAACACATTGCGGTCGTAGATGGCGACCACGGCGCGGGTCGCGCGCGAGACGACGGCGGGATCGGTGGTCTTGTAGTTGCCTGCGATGGCGGCCGCGATCCCGGCGTCCGCCTCGGCTTGCGACTTGTACTCCTTGCGCAGCGCTTCGACGGCGATCTTCTTGATGAACGGAAGCGCGGGCGAGATGGCGCCGGTGTCCATCGCAAGATCCACGGCGCGCTCGGGCAACTGGAAGGTGTGCGTGGGGCGATTGTGGCAATCCATGCAATCCATCTGGCGAAGCGAGAGGCCCTTGAGCGAAGCGGGCTTGGCATCGGACGCGGTGTAGACGGTGGTGCGGCCGGTCACGCTGTTGTGGTATTCGACGCGCGAAATCGTTTGCCGGCTCTCGTCGGCGGGGTTGTAGGAAATGGTGACGCCGGGCGCCAGATGCGCGTAGTGAATCCCCGGCTGCTGGCCACCGCCGCTGATGCGCATCAGGAGGACAGTCTTGGTGAGGGTGTTGTGCTCGTCGTCGGCGTACTTGTCGATGATCTGCAGCCGGTCCTCGACGAACTTCTGCGGCCAGTGGCAGGCCTCGCAGGTTTCACGCGCGGGGCGCAGGTTGTGGACCGGCGTGGGAATGGGCCGGGGATAGGTGTTCAGGATGACGGCGAACACCTGGCCCAGGCCGGAGAGCTTGCTCTGCACGAACCAGGACGCTCCGGGGCCGATGTGGCAGGCCACGCATTCGACGCGCGAGTGGGGCGAGTTCTGGTAGGCGGCGAACTCGGGCTGCATCACGGTGTGGCAGGTCTTGCCGCAAAAGGTGACGCTGTCCATGTAGGTGATGGCGCGGTAGGTGAGCTGGCTGCCGATGGCGAGATTGGCGATGGTGGTGACGCCCACGAACCAGGCCAGCCGGCGCAGCTCCGGCGATTGCAGAGTGAGCGGATTGTACGTGAGCGGGTACCGGCCGGCCTTGCGCTCCACGCGGATGTGCAGCCAGATGCCGATCGGGATGAGGCCCAGTCCGGCGAAGAAAATGCCGGGCAGGATCAGAAAGGCCAGGATCCCGATGTAGGGATACTGAACCTCGCCGTGGATGCTGGTGGGCAGCAGGAAGAGCCACAGGACGACGGCGGTGGTCACCAGGACCACGCCCACCCGGCTGATCCAGTTCTGGCTCAAGTAGACAAGCGGGTACATCCAGGAGCGCAGGCGCATAAATTCTATTGTGGCTGATGTTCCCCGGTCTCCGGGTCCGGCTCCGGTTCGCCTTCCGGCTCGTCTTCCGGCTCATCTTCCGGCTCATGCTCTTTGACCGAGACTCCGGTAAGGAAGGCGGTCTCGAGCGGGTAGACGTCGGGATCGAAAATCACGGAGTAGAAATGCCAGACCACGATGGCCAGGGACGCCAGCACGGCCTCGTAAAAATGGACCGTAGTAGCGACATCGAGCGCCACCTTGGGCAGGAAGCGCAAGAAGAGGTTGTTGGCCCAGAGCATGATGCCGGTCAATCCCATGATCACGGTGCCCCAGGCAACGGCCCAATACTCCGCCTTCTCGATGTAGCCGTGCGCCGAGAGATAGGGGCGCCGGTTAGTCAGGCCCAGGTTATAGGCGAAGTTGAACAGCGCCTCGGGAACGTCGCTGCGGCGGGGCCAGAGTTGCTTCCAGTGGCGGCGCAGCCGGCCGCTCGAGATGAGCGAGACGACGTGCATCGCGGCCACCGCCATCATCACCGCGGCGGCGGTTCGGTGTATCACGCCGCGCAGGGGGAAGTCGTGCTCCCACATCACCAGAATGCTGGCCCACCAGTGGTCGGGATACTTGAGCGCGAAGCCGGTCCAGACCAGGGTCGTGAAGGACACCACCAGAAGCGCATGCTCGATGCGCTCGAAGCGGTACATGCGGATCTCGCGATGGCGCGCCGCAACGACGGGCGGAGGCGGTGGCGCCGCCCCGCGGAAGCGCCGCAACCGCAGCTTGCGGATCCAGTCGCCGCCGTTGTGCAGCAACATCAGGCCGATGGTGAGCGGGATCAGAATCGAATACCCGATCCGCGCCCAACGAACCGCGGGCGGCTCGCCGCGGCCGGGGAGCGCATGGACGGTGCCTATGACGAATCGGGTGCCCGCCCCGGGATGGCAGTGCCCGCAAGTGGCGGCCAGGTTCCTGGGATTGATGGTGGAGCGGGGATCCTCGGAGGGCAAAATGTTGTGCACGCCGTGGCAACTGGCGCAGTTGGCCACCGATTGAGAACCGGCCCGCGCAGCCAGACCATGAAAGGAGGCGTCGAAACTCACCATCCGGTCGGAGGGAAAGCCGAAACGTTTCGAGAGCTGAACGTTGCCGTGGCACTGGCCGCAGGTGTCGCGGATATGGGCCGCGTTCACGCTGGACCGGGCGTTCTTGGGAGAGAGAATCTCGTGCTCGCCGTGGCAGTTGGTGCAGACCGGCGCCTCGGCAATGCCCTTCGCCACCGCCTTCCCGTGGACGCTGGCCTTGTACTGATCGGCGATCTCGCTGTGGCACATGCCGCACAGATCGGGCACGCCCTGGCGGAAGGTCTCCGACTTGGTGTCCTTGATCTCGTGCGGACCGCCGTGGCAGACGTCGCAAGTGGGCGCGGACTGGTTGCCCTGCTTCAGCGCCTGGCCGTGAACGCTGGCGGCGTGCTCACGCACGATGGTGGCGTGGCATTGAGAACATTGTGGCTTGGGTACGCCAGCGGGGTGCGGATAGGTCTCGTGCCGCTGGTGACAGGTGGGACACCCGACGTCGGCGTGCGCAGTGCCCTGGATCTTTTTGACCTGGTCGGCGTGGCAGTCGGCGCACGCTTCGGACGATTGCGCAATGCTAAGAGAAACCGATCCCCAAAAGGCGAACCCCAAGGCCGTCAGGACGATGGGGAAACGCATAAACCAACCAGTTTACCCTAGTTTCACGCTGGTGTCGTTAAAGGAGCTGTAAACATACGCAGCGGCGATTCCCAACAAATACAGAACCGCGACCACGGTGAGGATTTTGCCCCACCGATCGACGACAGCCAGCTTCTTCGCGACCTCTTCCTGGGCCGGAATGCTCGAGGCTTCGGCGTCCAGGACGTGAAGAGTCTCATCGACCCTCAGGTCCAGCCGCCGCCTGTAGATGGCCAGGATCACGACAGCCGTAGTCAAAACAGCCCAAACCGCGATGTGCGGGAGATAGCTAGTCAACATGATTTGTGCTTCAGGCACCGGTTCGGCTTATTGCGCCTGGATAGGCGTCGCCCTTTCGGGGCGTAGGGGCCGGCCGAGTGCCTCCTCCATAGCTTGGATGACCTGGGGCATGCAGGCATCCAGGGCGCATAGCTGCTGGTCCCGCTGCGGACAGGTTCCGTCGAGTCTTTGATCGATGCAAACCGAACAGACGTGCTCGTGAATGGCGTCCACGTACGGCTGCAAATCATCGGAATCGGTAGCCAGGATGGCCTGGGCCACCAGCGGGAACAAGGTAAACAGCGAGCAGCGCTCGGGCTCCTGGTCCCCGCACAATCCTTCCACGGTCCGCTTGGCGCAGATAGAGCAGATCCGGTTGCGCACAGCGGCCTCCAACTGTTCCAGTGTCGGTTTCAATTCAGCCCCCCTTCCTGCCGCGCTCCAGGACGCCGCGCGCCACGGCCGCGTGAGCGTCCGGGCAGCGCGAATCGGCCCTGGGAGTGCGCAGCTCCGCAGCCATGATGGCCAGCACCGCGGTCGCCAGCGCGTCCTGGCTAAAAACCACCGAGCGAATGCCCGCGTTCCAGGCGCTAGACAGATGCTGAGGATCGTTGCTGGTAATCAGGACGATCCGCTCGGGGTTGTCGAGTGGGAATGGCAGACGGTCCAACGCACTTGGGTCCACCACGATTACGCCGTCCAGGCGCTGGTCAGGCACCTCGACCGAACGCACCTCGCGAACCCCGCCGCGCTCCAACATCTCGCGCAGGGCGTTCGCGTAAGACGCATCCGTAAGCGTGATTTGAACGATCTCCATATTCCCCGGCTTGCCGCTTCGTCCGCTTGCTTATGCGCGCGGTTCGGTGGCTCGACCCACCCGTCTGCTTCCGCGCGCCGTTGAGTGGCTCGACCCACCCGTCTGCTTCCGCGCGGGGTTCAGTGGCCGACCCACTCGTCGCTTCCCGCGGGGTCGGCCTCGACCGAACCGCGCCCGCCAGGACGGACCTGGCGGTCAGAGCACTAGTTCGCCTGGCAGACCTTCAGGTCCTTCTTCGTCTTGTAGCACTCACCGACTTTGTTCAACTCTTTGCCCTTGCTGTGGCAAACGATACACTTGGCGCCCGTCGTCTTGGTGTATTCGGGCTTCGCGAATGATAGCGTCGCGGGAATGATCAGGCCGCCCACGAATACGAGGACGGGTAAAACGAACTTCAACTTGCTCATTGTTCCTCCGGGTGTTCAAACAAGCAATCGTCTGGCCAGAGTTTCGGATCGAGGGGCCTGTTTCTATGTTATTCGTTTCAAAGCCGGTCGGGATGACGCCTGGGTGGCCTGAAACCCAGCCGCCCCGACGGGTGCGCAAGCTGCCCCAGGGCCGTGGCGCTAGCCCCGCGCAGACTGGAGCAACCAACGTGGACGGGAAGAACTCCGCCGGAGTCCACTCCCTCACGGTCGCGGTTCTGGGCGATGGGATCCGAGGCGGCCGCGTGGCTCCGGCATCCACCTTTGGGTGAAATCACCCACCCGGTGGTAGAATAGACCAGGGAGCGGGCCAACCTCTAGATGTCTAAACTATTGCCACAGTGGCAGCAAGCGCATGTCCTGGAAACGGTTTTCGATCAACTCTCTGACGCGCTGGTGTTGTACGACCAGAATCATTCGATCACCGGAATGAACCGGGCCGCGGAGCGGCTGTTCGGTGTGGCGGCCGACGAAATGGTCGGGCACAACTGCCGTGACGTATTTCGCTGTAGCGAATGTGAACCAAGCTGCGGGCTAGCGGAGGGTCTGGTCGCCGGCCAGGATGTCCCGCATGGCATGGTGCGGCTACACACCGACGACGGGCGCGAGCGGCTGGTGCTGATCCGGACTTCGCAGATCTCGAACGGCAACGGAAAGGTCCAGGGCCTGGTCGCCACCATCAAAGACATCACCGAGGAGATGACGCCCATCAAGCGGGAGGTGATCGCGGATTCGCCCGCGATGCGGGGCGTTCTGAGCTTCGTAAAGAAGGTGGCGGCCAGCGAAGCCACCACGGTCCTGCTCGAAGGCGAGAACGGGACCGGCAAGGACCTGGTGGCCAAGACGCTGCACTACGAAAGCTCGCGCCAGGCCGAGCCGTTCATCGCCATCAACTGCGCGGCCATTCCCGAGACCCTGCTCGAAAGCGAACTGTTCGGCTACGAGAAGGGCGCATTCACGGACGCGCGCGCGCAGAAGCGGGGCCTGTTCGAGCTGGCGGACAAGGGGACGCTGTTCCTGGACGAGATCGGCGAGATTCCGCTGACGCTTCAGACCAAGCTGTTGCGGGTGCTCGAAGACCAGAGTTTCCGGCGGCTGGGCGGGTTAAAGGACATCTGCGTGGACGTAAGGTTCGTCGCCGCCACGAACAAGAACCTGCGCGAAGCGGTGAAGGAAGGCGCGTTCCGCCAGGATCTTTACTTCCGCTTGAACGTGATCCAGATCGTGATCCCGCCCCTCAGGGAGCGTGTCGAGGATATCCCGGCGCTGGTGGCGTTCTTCATCGCCCACTACAACCGCAAGTTCAAGCGGCGCATCGAGGGCGTGACGCCGGAGGCGGAGCGTCTGCTGGCGACGCACGACTGGCCGGGCAATGTGCGCGAGCTGCGCAACGCCATCGAGCGGGCCATGATCCTGGAAGAGTCCTCGCTGATCACGGCGGCGAGCCTGCCGATTGCGATTGGCCGCTCGGACGGGGAACTGGACGCGGCCATGCCTCTGACCTTCGAGATTCCCGAGAACGGCATGTCGCTGGTGGACAACGAGCGGCAGTTGCTGGCGCGCGCCCTGGACAAGACCGCCGGAAACCAGACGCAGGCGGCGCGCCTGCTGCGCATCACGCGCGACACGCTGCGCTACAAGATGAAGAAGTACAACCTGAGGTAGCCGGCGGCCGGCGGCCGTCAGAGCGACGGGTTCGGGCGGAGTGCCCGGCGCCGGTGCAGGGTCCAGAGGCCGGCGAGCCCGACGCCAATCAAGCCTACCGTCGCCGGCTCGGGATTATGTGTGCCTTGTAACTCCCCGGTGGCGCCAGCGGCGTTAATGACCTCGAAATCGCCGTCGGATTTCAGTGCTGCGAGCACGGCAGGCAGGTCGGCCTGCGCCATTGCCGGTCTACGGTACCACCACGAACGTACCCGCTCAAGCTGACCCCAAAACCCGCAACAACCGTCGTCCTAGTGGCGACATGCTACTACGAGCTACGCGAGGCACTCTGCGCTGCACCTTGCTCTGGCACCGCACCTTCGTCCCTGCGCGGTGCGGGGCCGAGGCCGACCGGGGCGTCGGCCGCGGACCAGGGGGTCGGCCCCACGCCTGCTGCCCGCCCACCTTGGCCGGGATTGGCTATGATTGGGGCGGCGGGGGCCGTGGGCTGAAGCTTACGCCACGAAAGGGGCACAAGATGACTTACTACGAACAGAACCGTGGAAGATTCCTGGAAGAGCTGAAGACGTGGCTGCGGATTCCGTCCATCAGCACGCTGCCAGAGCACAAGGGCGACATACGGCGTGCGGCCGAGTTCGCCCGCGACGCGCTGACCGCGGCGGGACTCGCGAACGCAGGGCTGATCGAGGGCGAGGGAAACCCGCTGGTGTATGCCGAGTGGCTGGGGGCGCCGGGCAAGCCCACGCTGCTGTTTTACGGCCACTACGACGTGCAGCCGCCGGAACCATTGGAGGAATGGAAATCGCCTCCGTTCGAGCCCGACGTGCGCGGCGACAACATCTACGCGCGCGGCGCGTCGGACGATAAGGGGCAGACGTACATCCTCATCAAGGCCGTTGAAAGCCTGATCAAGACCAAGGGCAAGCTGCCCTGCAACGTGCGGTTTCTGATCGAGGGCGAGGAAGAAGTCAGCGGCGAGCACATCGAGAAGTACGTAGCGAGCAAGCCGCCACGCTTGAAGTCGGACGCAGCGGTGATCTGCGACACGGAGATGTTCGCGCCGGAGCTGCCGACCATCTGCACCGGGCTGCGCGGCATCGTCTACACCGAGCTGCACGTGCAGGGGCCGGACCACGATCTGCACTCGGGCGTCTACGGCGGCGCGGTGCCGAATCCGATCATGGCGATCGCCGAAATCCTGACCGCGCTCAAGACGCGCGACGGACGAATCCACATTCCGGGCTTCTACGATCGGGTCATCAAGCAGAGCAAGGAAGAAAACGAGGCGTGGGGACGGCTGCCGTTCGATGCGGAGGAATACCGCAAGAAGGAAGTCGGCTCGCCGGAGCTGACGGGCGAGGCCGACCACACGATCTTCGAGCGCACCTGGGCGCGGCCGACACTGGAGGTTCACGGCATACGGGGCGGATTCACGGGCGAAGGCGCGAAGACCGTGATCCCGGCCCGTGCGGTGGCCAAGGTCAGCATGCGGCTGGTGGCGGACCAGCGGCCGGAGGAGGCCATCGAGCAGTTCAAGGCCGCGGTGGCGGCGGCGTGCCCGCGAGGCGTCACGGCCGAGGTCAAGCCGATCCACGGCGCGGAGCCGTCGCTGGTGAATCCGAATAACGATTTCGTGCGCGCCTCGGCCAAGGCGATGGAGGAAGTTTTCGGCAACAAGACGGTGTTCATACGGTCGGGCGGCTCGATCCCGATCGTGGGATCGTTCGAACGGAGCCTGGGCATACCGAGCGTGCTGATGGGATTCGGGCTGCCGGACGACAACCTGCATTCGCCCAACGAGAAATTCTATCTGCCGAACTTCTACCGCGGGATCGAGGCCGTGGCGCGATTCATGGAGTTGGTGGGAGACGGGGCGAAGTGATGGTTGGTCGCAGCTCCCCGGTCCGGCTCCGGCGGGACGTGGACGTCCCGCGCAGGCGTGGACGCCTGCCCCACGAGTTGGCAACGCCGGAGGCGGCGTGATTGCCCTGATCACGGGCGCGTCGAGCGGCATCGGCGCGGCGTTCGCGCGCCAACTCGCGACGCGGCGGTACGACCTGGTGCTGGTGGCGCGGCGACGAGAGCGGCTAGAGAAGCTGGCGGCCGACCTGGCCGCCACGAACGGTATTCGCGCAGAAGCTCTGGCGGCGGACCTGACCGATGACGCGGAGCTGAAAATAGTGGAAGAGCGCGTCGCTCGGAGCGGCGGCATCGACCTGCTGGTGAACAACGCCGGCTTCGGGGTTGGGGGACGCTTCTGGGAGACGGCGATCGAGGCGCAAGACAGCCTGCACCGTCTGCACATCATGGCCACCATGCGCCTGACGCACGCGGCGCTGCCCGCGATGACGGCGCGCAACAGCGGGGCGGTTATCAACGTCTCCTCGGTGGCCGGCTTCCTGCCGGCAGCCGTCAGCAGCACGTACGGCAGCACCAAGGCCTGGATCAACGCCTTCACGGAGGGGCTCTACCTGGAGTTGAAGAGCAGGCGGTCGGCAGTGAGGGTGCAGGCGCTGTGCCCGGGCTTCACCTACTCGGAGTTTCACGATGTGGCTCACATGGACCGCAGCGTGATCCCGAAACAGATGTGGATGCGGGCGGAGGATGTGGTGGCGGCGTCCCTCCGGGGCCTGGACCGGGAGAAGCTGTTCGTAGTGCCGGGCTGGCAGTACAAGCTGGTGGTGGCTCTGGTCCCGGCCTTGCCGAAGTTTATCCGCAACCCGATGATTTTGAGGTACAGCAGGCGGCGGGGGTAAGGACCACGGACAGACCCGGGGGGCGGCAGACCTTAGAGGTCGCCCCCGCCAAGAAGCATTAACATGAGATTAAAGCCGCACGGCGCGAGTGGTTGCGGGTGTTGGGGTCCTATAATGTAGGTATGGCCCGAGGATGGCAGAGTAACGCAGCGGAGGGCCCGGTCGAGACGCGGAGGGTCGGGAAAGACGCGCGCAAGCCCCGAACCCCCAAGCAACTCGAACAGCTCCGGAAGACAGAGGACCTGCAACTTTCCCGCACGCGGGTCCTGCACGACATCGAAGCCGCCCATAACCCCCGCTATAAGCAAATGCTGACGCAAGCGCTCGCGCATCTTGACCAGGAGTTATCCAGACTGTCGACTTGAGCGTCAGCGAAGCTGACGCAGCTCTCAGCTATCAGCCTTCAGCTGTCAGCTAAGAACGGACGGCGCTGACGCGCCCGTCAGCTAAGAACGGATGCGCGGGTGGCGATCCCGCCGTTCGGGCTTGCCCTAAGTGTCACGGTGTCAGGCTGCCGGTTGGGCTGACAGCTGACGGCTGACAGCTTTCTACGGCACAATGGCTGTGATGGCCGTCGATATAGAAGGCGTGCAGATTCACCTCGCCCATCCGGACGAGATCCCCGTGCGTTGGGTTGGGCAGGAAGAAGTGATGCGCCAACTGCTGGCCGCGTGGCTGGTGGTGGACGCGAAGGACCTGCCCATGAACCCGCGCCTGATCGGCAAGCCGGGGGTGGGCAAGACCACGCTGGCGTATGCCGCGGGCAAGCGCCTGGGACGCGAAGTCTACATCATGCAGGCCACGGTGGACACGCGCCCCGAGGACCTGATCGTGCAGCCGGTAATCGAAGGCGCCGCCCAGTTGCGTTACGTCGCTTCGCCGCTGCTGACGGCGGTGATTCGCGGCGGCGTCGCGATCCTGGACGAAGGGAACCGGATGAGCGAAAAAAGCTGGGCCAGCCTGGCTCCGCTGCTCGACAGCCGGCGCTACGTGGAATCGCTGGTGGCCGGGATCAAGATCAAGGCGCATCCGCAATTCCGGCTGGTCACCACGATGAACGACGACGCTTCGACGTTCGACCTGCCCGAGTACATACACTCCCGGCTGCAGCCGCAAATCCTGATCGACTTTCCGGAGCGCGACGAGGAGTACCAGATCCTGCACGAGAACCTGCCTTTCGGCGAGGAGCGGATTCTGCAGTACGTGACGGACTTTCTTCAGCAGGCGCACGCAGCCGACGAGCGGTACACGGTGCGGGACGGCATCAACATCGCGCGGTTCGCGATGAAGCTGAAGAGCCTGGCGACGGACCAGATCCACGAAGGGCAGGCGCTGGAGCTTTCGATTCTGCAGACGCTGGGGGAAGAAGCGCTGCGCTACACGCCACGAGGGTGAGGCTAGCTGCTTGGATTACGCTTGGTGCCGTGCGGCTTTCTGCCGACGGCACGGCGGGCGACGTGAGCCAGCATGTCCTCGTCGCTGAGAGCGGCGGCGGCGGACTCCGCGCCTTCCGACAACAGACGCAAGGACAAGGCCGGCCCTTCCTGGATCCCGACGTGGTGTTTGCCGAACAGCCCCATTTCTGCGCTCACGACGAACTCACGCGTTTCCTCGCCCCGCACGACGCGCCGGAACCGAAAGGCCCGAGTACTCCCGTTCTGCTCGAAACCCATGTATTGAAGATAGGTTGGGGGCGAATGCCTGACTGGCACGCGGGCGGTGGCTTGCGGTTCCGCCGGTATGCGGACGTTGATCGCCGAGGGCCACTTACCGCCGCCGACGTCATAGGTCACCAGTTGACCCACGGCCAGACCACCGGCGCCGGGCGGCAACACCTCCGACGAATGGAAGTAGACGTCCTGACCGCTGGCGGCACTGATGAAGCCCGAGGGGCTCAGCGCGCTGAGGCTCTTGATTCTTCCCGTCATTGGCTTAGAGGCGTGGCACGCGGCGCTCAGTGGCCGTGCCGGTCGGATGCAGCCGAGGCCGCCCTTCGTGGACGTCCACGGTTCGGCCTTCCACAAGGCTGCCGTTCAAAGCGGCGATCGCGCGGTCCGCTTCCGAGTCCGTCATCTCGACGAAGGCGAAACCTCGGGAGGCGCCCGTTTCGCGGTCCGTCATCAGTTTGAAATGCCCGACAGTTCCATGCGGCCGGAAGAGTGAGCGGATCGAGGCGGCGGTGGTGCCGGAGTCCAAGTTACCCACGAAGATATTCTTCACGCGATCTCCTTGCCGTTTGAGAGCGGGCTATACGAGGCGGGTTGGCGTCGCGGCCAGGTCGGCGGGACTGTCAAACGCAGTCTAAGTATAGCAGGTTTCTAGGCTTACGGCTCACAATTCTCTCAGCAGCGAACCGCGACCGTAAGGGGGCGGGCCCGATCTGGACGGCGAATTTCCGCTCGCAGTCGTTCTGGTTCGCTGCGGCCTCCGCAGAAATGTCGCACAATCACGCGGGAAGTCTTACCCTTTCGCCCAGGAATTTCGGCTCGCGGCGCAGGACGAAAAGGTCGACCAGCATGTTGGCGCGCGCGACCAGCTCGCGGCACTTGGTCTTGAAGCTGTAGTAGGCGTCCACCTCCGCAGCGTTGAAGCCGATGGCGTCCACACCGCGCCGACTGGCGATGAAGATCGCTCTCTGGTTGTGGAACTCCTGCGAGACAACGGTAATGGAGGTCTGGCCGAAAACCTCGCGCACACGCACCACGGAGTCCAGGGTGCGAAAGCCTGCGTAGTCGCAATAGACGCGCTGCGCGGGCACACCGGCCTGAACCAGGGCGGCCTTCATGTCCTGCGGCTCGTCGTAACCGCGGACGTGGTTGTCCCCACTGACTACCAGGTACTCGACCTTTCCGGCATGGAACAGGCGGACGGCGGCGGCGATGCGGGTGTCGAAGAACGGATTGCGGTAGGTGCCGAGGACTCGCGCACAGCCGAGCACGAGTCCCACGCGGCGGGCGGGAATGGCCGCCGGGTCGGACCAGGTCCTGCCGCGGGCCGCCCTCTCGACAATCAGAGATGATGCGGCGATCCACACCGCGCCCAGAGCAACCAGCAGGGCGGCGATCTTCAGAAGGCGGCGTGCGGGCAAAGCGGTCATGGAGACAGTCTACGGCCAACGGCGGGCGGGCGAAAGCGCGCGTTCCACGGTCATTCGCCGGTGGCCGCGCGGAACTTACCGAAAAGCGGGTGAACGCACCGTGAGCCGCTGGTAGTCTGCTTCTGTGAGCACGGCAACGGTACTGGCGATGATGGCGCTCTCGGCGCTGATGACGGTGCCGGCCAGAGAGATCCACAAGAGTGTGGCGCTCGAACCGGACGGGCGGGTCTTCGTGCGAAATTCCCGCGGCAGCATCGAGGTCGCGGCGTGGGAGCGGAACCAGGTCGAGGTCGAGGCGCGCATCGAGCCGCGCGACATTCTGGGTAGCCAGCGCGCCTGCGTGGTGGAGACGGACGTTCGCGTGGACGCGTGGCCGCGCTCGGTCCGCATTACGCCCGAGTACGCGCTGGTGGAGCACCGCGTTCCCCGCTTGCTGGCGGCGCTGTTCGGCGAATGCACCGAACAGCCGGTGGTCCACTATCGCATCAAGGTGCCGCGCATGGCGGAGGTGGTGATCGTCAGCGGGGAATCGAGGGTTTCGCTCGAGGGGTTGGCGGGGCGGGTTGAACTGCGGCCCGCGGCGAAGCCCGACGTCCAGTAACACGGTTGAGACCGTGCGGACAGACAGCGTGGGGCGGCTCTCCAGAATCGCGCCGGACGTCCACGTCCGGCTTCCTTCGTTCAGCGAGTTGCACCGCGGCCGGCGTGGACGCCGGCCGCAGGACAGGAGTCCTGCCCCACGGCGGCGCGACAATAGGGACGTGGGTTCGGAAATCGACGACCTGCTGCGCGATTCGGGCAGCCTGCGGCGCGGCAACTTCCGCTATCTCCCGGTGGCGCCGGGGCGGCTGGAGTTCGCCCTCGAGGTGCGGCGCGCCATCCTCGCCGACCGGCCGCGGGTGGTGGCGGTCGAGCTGCCGGCCACGCTGGAGGCCGCCTATCTGCAGGCCGTGGCGCGGCTGCCCCAGATGACGGTGCTGGTCTATCCGGACGCGAAGGCGGAAGAGCAGGCGATCTACGTGCCGGTCGAGCCGTCCGACCCGTTCACGGAGGCGATTCGCACCGCGGCGGAGACCGGCGCGGAGGTGCTGTTCGCCGATCCCGATCTGGGAGAGCGCCCGCATCTGCCGGATCAATACCCCGATCCGTACACGCTGGGACGCATCGGGTTCGAGAAGTACGTCGAAGCCTATCGCGTCTATCCGCAGCCGCGCTCGGACGAGATTGCCGCGCACGCGGGCGGTATCGCGTGGAGGCTGCAGGGGACGGACCCGCTGGCGAGCGTGCTGGTGGTTCTTTCGCTGAACCTGCTCGACGCGGTGCTGGACGCAATGGAGGTTCCGCAGGAGCCGCCGCGCAAGCGCCGCCGCAGGCGCGAGGTCGAGCTGGTGAACCCGCATCCGGCCTGCCTGGCGGAGATCACCTCCGAGTATCCCTTCCTGCAGGATCGCTACGAGCAGTTCCGCCTGGCGATGGCCGAGGCGGAGCTAATCGACCGGCCGCGCGTGCAGCTCGATGTCCTCCGCGCGGCCGAGCAGGCGTACACGAAGAACGCCGGCGAGACGGTGGCGGCCTGGCAGCGGCGTCTGCTGGCGCGCTACACGAGGAACCTAGCGCTGACCGTCGGCGACCTAACCGCGGGCGTTTTCGACCTGGCGGTGGCAGCCCGCGCGGTGGTGGACGACAACTACGCCTGGGAGGTCTGGGAAGCCGCGGGCCGCTATCCGGCGCAGAAGGCGGAAGCCGAGATCGAGACGGCGAATCTGTCGGGCGAGGAGATCTGGCGGAACACGAAGCGCATCCGGCTGCGGCGGCGGCTTCCCCGCCCCAAACGGCGCCTGCGGCCGCTGGGGCTCAAGCCGCACAAGAAGGAGAAATTCCAGGGCGAGTGGGCGCACGAGTTTCAGGGCGAGGCCATCTGCTCCTACCCGCCCGAGGACCTGGTGATCGAGGATTACGGGCGCGTGGTCAAGAAGAAGGCCAAGAGCATTCTCTCGGACGAGCGCATGCGGACCGAGCCCTTCACGACCTCGCTGCTCGACGGCGTGGATCTGCGCGAGACCATACGCAACTGGCACGAGGGGAAGATCTACGTGCGCCAGTTCGACAAGATGGCGGGCGAGGTGGGCTCCCTGGTCGTGATTTTCGACGCGGATCCGGAGAACCGCTACACCTACCTGACCACCTGGCTGGGCGAGAACCGGAACGAGTCCGATATGGCGTTCTATTCCACCAGCCCGTTCGAGCACCTGGTGGGGCCGGGGATCGGGCGGGCCGAGTACGGCGGCTTTCTGATGAGCCTGCCGCCGCGGCGTATGGTCGATGTGTGGACCGATCCGGATTACGATTTCGCCGAGACGAAGCCGGAGCGGCTGCTGCTGGCGGGGCTCGATTACTCGATCCAAAGGAACGTGGTGTACGTGGCGGCGCGGCCACCGCGGACGGTCTTCCGCTCGATCGCTGTCGCGATTCAACCGCAACATCCTCTACATCCCGATCGGCCAGCTCTCGCCGCAGAAGCTGAAGAAGATCCGAGTGGTCCACGTGCTGGACAGCTACGCGCGCAGGGCGGAGGCGAAGGAGTATTTGTGGTGACGGAGCGGTTCAGCGGGCGCGGATGAGACCGATGAGCCGACCAACGAAAATCGCGAGCGCCATCGCGAGCAGCGGGACCAGGCACCCGATGCTCAGTAGTATCCCCCGCGCTTTCGATGTGGGCCAAAGGACCGGCAGCCGCACGGCTAACCCCGCCTCACTCTTCCTTCCCCGGGCCCACCCGCCGCAGGAAGTTCTCGAAAAGCTTTGGCGCGGGCCAGCGGGGCGGATCGGCCTTTTGCGCCTCGGCCCACTCCAGGGCCAGGATCAGCGGCACCCAGCGCGAGCGGTCGTTGCCCGCTCCGTCGCCGAAGCAGTAGAGAAACTCGGAGAGCTTGGCGGGCACGGGAACCATCTCGATGGTCTCCGCGGACGGGTGCTTGCAGTTCTCGGCCGGAGAGCTGACCAGGTACTCGCGGCAGCTCAGCGGGCGCAGTTCGTAAATGGAGCAGCTCTCGTTTTCCAGAAAGGGGCACGGCACGCCGGCCCGGAAGTACTCGAGACCCAGTTCGCGGCGCTCATCGAGGGTCCTGCTGGCGTCGAAATTGCGCAGTCTGTCGAGTAGACTGGCGCCCAAGGCTTCGAGCGCGGCGCGAAAGCGCTCGCGGACCTCGGATGCGCGGTCGGGCGGCAGCGCCTGAACGAGTTCGGCGATGTGCAGCGCTTCCGGTTCGCTCACGGGCACCAGCTGACGGCAGCAGGCGCCGCAGCCCGCGCGGCAGCTCACCGGCTTGCCCGCTTCCTTCGCGACGTCTTCGCCAAGCATGACCAATGCGTTAGAAAATGAGAACAAGAGGGGCAGAAGGTCGGTCATCCGCAGGTTTTCCCTGGGGACGGTCACGGCCGCCTGGATGGTGCGTCCGGCGGCGGTGAACTCGAGGTTGAAGCTGTCGCGATCGGGCATCGGACTGACCCTCCGGGCGGGTCTGGAGACCCGCTGCAGGCGTGGACGCCTGCCCCACAAGGCACAACTACACAGCTAGTAGGCTTTCAAGAATTCGGTCACGCTGGGCTCCTGGGCCTTGCGGACCGCGATGCACTGATCGATCGACTCCAGCGTCTGCGCGAGAATCCTCGGGCCGCCGGTGGCCTTGGCCGAACGGTCCTTGAAAAACGCCGCCACCTCATCGCGGTGCGGCTGATCGCAGAACGACCGTCCGACCATGGACAGGTATCCGGCGAAGTCGCCCAGGAGTCCGTTGGGCAGCTTCGAGATGAGCTGGTCGTAGTTGTCTCGAACCATTGCGAACGGAATGGCGCGGGTCTCGGGATACTGGAGCGCCCCGAACAGAAGGCCCGCGGCCTCGCGGAAATCGATCGCGCCCTTGAGCACAAGTTCGAAGTTCATCTTGATGATCGCGGGATCGCGGAATGCGGCCATGCCGCCCAGCAGCGCGCGGCGCTCGGCGGGGTCGGTCGTCTTGGGCAACGCGGCGGTCATGCGGTCGTAGAGTGCGCGATCGCTATGGGCGGCCGCGGTGGCCAAAACGGCGTTGAGCAGGCCGGGCGCAATCCCGCTGCGGTCTTCGAGCCACTTGGTCGCGAGGCGAACGGCTTCGGCCCCCAGCGCCGCATCGGCGCCGTCGTTGGCTACGAACTGCACCAGCTCGGGCCGGAGAAGGTGCGCGTCGTCCGTCTCGCCGAGCTTGGGCGTCCAACCGAGCTCGTGGGCGCGCGGGCCGTACACCTTGCTCACGAAGCGCTCGTAGTTCGGTTTCATCTCCGTTGGCACCATGTTGTACCCTATCCCCGAGACAATGTGAATGGTGGTGGAGACCACCTGCCGCGTGGGGTCGGTCGCGAAGCGGGCCGCGATGCGTAGCGCGTGACTGGCTGGAAGCTGGCCGCCGCGGAGGAGCGCCGCCGCGTCGCCCACGAGTCCAACGCGCTCGACCGGGCTGAGGTCTTTCTCGGCGCCCGCGGTGTTGCCGCGAAACAGCGCCCGATAGTATCCGGCTTCTCCGTCGTTCAGCAGCACCCACGAAGGGCAGGGCTGGCCGGCAGGGAACGCGACGCTGTCGTTAGTCTGCGTGAGGAGCGTACAAAAGTGGCCCTGGCCGGGATCGGCGTACCGCAGGCAAACGGGAATCTGCCAGGTTTCAAAGGGGGCCGCCGGCGAGCCGAGCGGCAGGAAGCGCCGCTGCGCGAGCGTCAATCGGGAAGGTTCGCCGCCCTGGCCGCATTTCACCTCGCCCAACACCAGCGGCACTCCCGGCTGATCGAGGAACGTGGAGAAGGCGGGCGCGATGTCGCGGCCGGCAGCCGCGCTCTCGGCCGCCAGGAAGTCCGCCGCCGTTGCGTTGCCGTAGGCATGTTCGCTCAGATAGCGCCGCACGCCCGCGCGGAAAGTGTCCACCGAGAGCCAGTGCTCGAACATGGAGATGACTGCCGCGCCTTTCTCGTAAGTGATGGCGTCGAAGGCGTTGGCTATGTCGCCCTTCGACTCGATGGGCTGCCGGATGCGGCGCGCCGACACCAGGCTATCGCTCGTCATCGCCCGTTCGGTCTCCGCGGCCTTCGAGAGCTCGGTGTGCCATTCGGGCTTCCACTTCTCGAGCGTCTTGTTCGAAAGCCAGGTGGCGAAGGCCTCGTTCAGCCAGATGTCGTCCCACCAGGCGGTGGTCACCAGGTCGCCGAACCACATGTGCGCCATCTCGTGCGAGGAGACCGAGGCATAGGAACGCTGGCGCTCCAGCGAATCTTCCGCCGGCTTGGCAAGGATGAGCGTCTGGGCATAGGTGATGAGGCCGGCGTTCTCCATCGCGCCGCCAAACAGCGGCACGGCGATGCTGTCGAGCTTGTCGTAGGGGAACGGAATTCCCACGTAGTCCTCGAGCGTGTCGAGAATCGGCCCGGTGACTTCGGCGGCGTATTTCGCCTGCTCGGCCATGCCGTGGGGCGTGATGATGCGCAGCGGAATTTTCTTGGAGCCGGCGCGGCCCGCGTCCACGGCGTCGAACGGGCCCACGGCTAGCGCGATCAGGTAGCTCGGCAGAGGCTTGGTGACCGCGAATCGGACAGCCTTCATGCCGTCGGGCTCGTCGGTTTCGGAAATCGCGGGCTGGTTCGATAGCGCCATGTGGGCGCGCTTGACGTGCAGCACGATCTGCCACGGAACTTTGAAAGATGGCTCGTCGAAGCACGGGAAGGCGCGGCGCGCGTCGATGGCCTCGAACTGCGTGAAGGCGTACCACTCTCCCGCAACCTGGTTCCTGAAGATACCGGAAGAGCTGCGGGCGCTCATCTTGCCGGTATAGACGATGTGCAGCGTGGCTTCGCCCGGCGGGACGGGCTTCTCGAAAGCGAAGCCGACAAAATCCGTGCCGCCCGGAACGACGCGCGCCGCCAGCGGGTTCCCGCCCACGGTCAGGCTGGCAGTCTGGATGGTCAGGTCCCTGGCGTTGAGCCAGATCAGCGGCGTGGCCTCGCGCACATTCAGCACGATATCGATCGCCCCGCTGAACGCGTCTTGCGAGGGAACTATGGTGAGATCGGCCGTGTAACGGACTGGCGCGACCGTTATGGGGAGGCGAAGCTGGGGTGGCTGCTGGGCAAAAACGGCAGTCAGGCAGAAGACGGCGAACAGCGGGTGAATCCGTTTTAGCATGGGGGCTCCTCGAGCGTACTTTGATTGTACGCGGGACGGAGCGGGGCTTGTGGCGCACGGTTCAGCGCAATCCGCGGCAAGCTTGAGCCTGCCGCGGCGGGGCTCCGTGGGCTCAAGCCCACGGCGGCACGCTGAAGCGTGCGCCACGGGCGCCGTCCTTCACCTCAGGCTGAAGGTCACTGTGATATCCGTCATCACCGCGACCGGAGCGCCGTTCAGCATGGTCGGCATGTAGACCCACTCGCGAACCGCATTCACTGCGGCCGGCACCAGGAAGGGGTGGCCGCTCAGAACCTGCAACTCGCGAATGCGTCCGTCGGCTCCGATGATGGCTCCCAGGTGCACGGCGCCGGAGATGCGAAGCCTGATCGCAGACGGCGGATAGACCGGCGTCACGCGGTGAATCAGCTTGGCTTCCTGCACGCCGCTCGACATCCGGATGGGCGCGGGCGTCGGAGTGGCCCTAGGGATCGCTCTCACGATCTCGGGCTGTTGCGGTTCCGGCGCGGCGGGAAACACCCTCGTGGTCAGCACTGGAACGGCCGGACCGATACTGCCGACCACGCACGGGCCGACGCATTCCGGCACGGGATCGGGCAGAGCGGCAGGCACCTCAGGCCCCAGGTGAATGCCGTGAGGGATGCTTACGGGTGGGACCAGCGCATGGCTAACGGCGTGGGCGCCGGTTGAAACCAACTGAACGTGCGGCGGCGCCGGCGGGCGATAGGGGCCTGGCACCGTCAACCGCGGCGGCGCCAACTGCCCCTGCGGCAGTCCTTCGAAGAAGATCAGCGGCATCAGAGCGAGGCATCCGACCGCCACCAGTTGCCCGGCGAAGCAGACCGGAACCGTCCAAGCCCGGCGCGTCTTCACGCTGCCCGCCAAAATGGTTTGCTCGAACATTTGCGGCCTCCTTTCAACCATCCGCCTAGTTAGACACTACGGAGGCGCGCATTGTTCCCGGCCCGATGGCTGACAGCTGCGCCAGCTACCGCACCCGGTTGATGACGCCGCGGCAGCCAGGCGCGCCGCAGCGGCAGGGAACCTCGCCCATGTCGGTGGAGAGGTAGTAATCGACGGTGAGTTCCTCGCCGGGCTCAATGACGCGGCGGCTCATGTATAGGATGTGGCCTCGCAGGATCATGGAGGAGAGGTTGGGCTCGCAGCAATGGTTGATCAGCTCGGCGCCACTCCCGCCGGTCGCCCCATCCAGGCACCAGTAAGCGTCCAGCTCGAACAGGTAGACGTGGTCCCGCTCGCTGCGCCGCTTGGTCTCGCGGCGGCTGATCCTCTCGCCGGTGTATTCAATCACCTTGCGACGCGCCGGAATGCGCTCCTCGGCGAAGACCCCCCAGCGATGGATGCACGACGGGCGCACCCCCAACGCGAAGGTGGCGAAGCGGGGATCGATGCGCGGAATCACGACGACATCGGCAATCGCCATTCTCTAACCAACCGCTTTCTGGGTCAGCACGTCCACCAGTTCCTGAACCGCCGCCGCGCTCTTCTTCAACTGCGCATCCTCCTCCGGCGTCAGTGCGATCTGGTAGATCTTCTCGATGCCGCGCGAGCCCAGCTTGACGGGAACCCCCACGAACAAGCCCTGTATCCCGTACTCGCCTTCGAGATACGCCGCACACGGCAGTACTTTCTTCTTGTCGAGCAGGATCGATTCCGCCATCTCCACCGCGGCGGCCGACGGCGCGTAGAAGGCGCTTCCGGCTTTCAGCAATTTCACGATCTCGGCCCCGCCATTGCGCGTGCGCTCGACCAGCCGGTCGATGGTGGCCGCATCCAGCAGCTCGGAGATCGGAATGCCGGAGACACTGGTGAACCGCACCAGCGGAACCATGGTGTCCCCGTGCCCGCCCAAAACCATGGCCGTGACGTTTTCGACCGACACCTGCAGCTCGCGCGCGATGAAGGTGCGGAAGCGGGCCGCATCGAGCACCCCCGCCATGCCAATCACACGGTTCTTTGCGAACTTCGAAACCTTCAGCGCGGTCCAGCACATGGCGTCAAGAGGATTGGTCACGATGACCAGGATGGCGTTGGGCGAGTACCGCGCGGCCTGCTCGGTGGCGGCGCGGACGATCTCGTAATTGGCCATCAACAGATCGTCGCGGCTCATCCCCGGCTTGCGCGGAAAGCCCGCCGTGACGATGACCAGATCGGAATTGGCCGTGGCCTCATAATCGTTGGCGCCCGTGAGCAGGACGTCGTAACCCTGCACCGGTCCCGATTGCAGCAGATCGAGCGCCTTGCCCTGCGGCACGCCCTCGACAATATCCACCAGGACTACGTCGGCCAGCTCCTTCTCCGCGACGCGCAATGCGCAGTTGGCGCCGACGTTGCCGGCACCGACTACCGTGACTTTCTTTCGCATGGATAGCTCCCTCGAGGTTGAGTAAGTTCGAAAGCTGGAATCATTATAGCCGACCGCCGCCCGCATCTTTTCGCACGCCAGCTACCGCCCTGAGCTACAATCCTCAGTGGATGCGGCAGCGGATCATCATTATCGAGGACGAGGCGGACATCGTTGAAATGGTCCGTTACAATTTCCGCAAGGAGGGGTTCGAGGTCGAGAGCTACACCCGCGGAAAGGACGGCCTGGAGGCGGTGCGGCGCATGCCGCCCGATCTCCTGCTCCTGGACATCATGCTGCCGGACGAAGACGGTTTCTCCATCTGCCGGCGGCTGCGAGCGGACGATCGGCTGCGTTCCCTGCCGGTCATTTTTCTGACCGCGCGCGGCGAGGAGATAGACCGCATCGTCGGCCTGGAGATCGGCGCCGACGACTACGTGGTGAAGCCCTTCAGCCCGCGCGAGCTGGTGGCCCGGGCCAAGGCCATCCTACGGAGGCAGGAGCGCGGAGCGGCCGAGTTGGGCGAAGTGGTCGAGATCCGCGGGCTGCGCCTGGACGCGCGTACGCAGGACGTGAGCGTGCGTGGAGCGGCCGTCGACCTGAGCGCCCTGGAATTCAAGCTGCTGCACTTTCTGGCCTCGCATCCCCGCCAGGTCTTCAGCCGGGAACGGCTGCTCGACGAGGTCTGGGGCCGGGACTGCTCGGTCACGCTGCGCACCGTGGACGTACACATCCGCCGCCTCCGCGAGAAGATCGAGGCGCAGCCCGAGAGCCCGGAGTATATCGGAACCGTTCGCGGCTCCGGCTATCGCCTGATGGCGGAGCCGCAGGAAGCCTAGTGTTGGGGAGCCGTGATCGCGACGCGCTTGGACCGTGGCGCGGGCTCTTAGTCTGCCGCGTCGAGACTCGTCTCGACGCGAGAAACGGCCTCGACACGAGTGTCGAGGCGGCAGGCAGGAGTGCCTGCGCCACAAAGACAGAGGCAGGACACTAGCGTGCCATTTCGGAGCCCCATCTTCCGCAAGCTGCTGGTGAGCGCCTTCGCGGTGATCGCCATCTCCATCCTGATTCTCGATTTCTTCCTCACCCGCGACGCGGCGCGGCGCGAGACCGTTGCGGTGGAGCGGATGCTCGCGGCCGAAGCGCGCGTGCTGGCCGGCGATCTGGCGGTCGCGGACACGGGGCACCTGGAGGTATGGGCGCGAGCGGCCGAGGCCCGGGCGCAGGCGCGTATCACCGTGATCACCCCCGCGGGCCTGGTCCTCGCCGATTCCGAGCACGACCCCGAGACCATGCAGAACCACGCCGGCCGGCCCGAGATCCAGGAAGCGCTGCACGGGCGCACCGGCGCCTCCATCCGCCACAGCGTCACGCTCGACCGCGATCTCTGCTACCTCGCCATTCCCACCCATGTCGGGACCTCGCCCGCAGTCCTGCGCCTCGCGCTCCCGCTCAAGGAGCTCGATGCCGCCATTGCCGCGGTCCGCAAACGTATCTACGGCGCATCGCTGGCGGCCCTGATCACCGCCCTGGCGATGGCCTATTTCTTTTCGCGAACGTTCACCCGGCGCATCCGGCGCTTACAGGTCTTCGCGGAGGGCCTGCTCGGCGCGCGCGCCTCCGAGGTTCTGGAGCGGGATTCCGACGACGAACTGGGCGCGCTGGCGGCCTCGCTCAGCACCACTTCGGTCCAGCTCCGCGAGCTGGTTGAGAAGCTCAGCCTGGAATCGGCGCGACGCGAAGCCATCCTGGCCAGCATGGTGGAAGGAGTCCTGGCGGTGGACAACGAGCTGCGGGTCACCTTCTGCAACCAGTCCTTCGCGCGCGCTTTGGGCGCCCAGTTGCCGGTGCCGGAGCACCTGCCGCTGCTGGCGCTGGTGCGCGACCCTTCGTTCCTCGACCTGCTCAGCCGCGTGATCGTCACCCACGAATCCATCAAGCAGCGCATGCAACTGGCGGCGGCGGACGGGCGCGCCTTCGAGGTGCAGGCCGCTCCGCTGGCTCTGCGGTCCCGGCGCGGGGCCATCGCGATCCTGCACGACATCACCGATCTGGAGCGGCTGGAGCGCATCCGCAAGGACTTCGTGGCCAACGTATCGCACGAGCTGCGCACGCCGCTCACCGCCATCCGCGGCTATGCCGAGACCCTGCTCGACGGTGCGCTCGAGGACCAGGAGAACAACCGCAAGTTCCTGGAAGTCATCCGCGCTCACGCCATCCGTCTGAATAACATCTCCTCGGACCTGCTGGTGCTCTCCGAGCTCGAATCGGGGCAGGCCGCCGCGGCTCCCGAGCCCGTGCCGATCCACGCCGCGCTCGATGCCGCCATACGAACCCTGGAATCGGAAGCGCGCGTGCGCACCGTGACGCTGCAGGCGGGGGACCTGGGCGGCGGGCACGTCCTCGGCCACCGGATTCGCCTGGAGCAGGCCTTCGTCAACCTGCTCGACAACGCCGTCAAATTCAACCGGCCGGGAGGCGAAGTCCGGATCGAGACCAGCCGCACCCCGGAGGGAAAGGTCCGCATCGCCATCGCCGATACCGGCATCGGTATCCCCTCGGAGGACCTGCCCCGCATCTTCGAGCGGTTCTACCGCGTGGACAAAGCGCGTTCGCGCGAGGTGGGCGGCACGGGCCTCGGCCTGTCCATCGTCAAGCACGTCATCGAGCGTATGAACGGCAGCGTGACCGTCGAGTCGCAGTTGGGAAAAGGTTCCGTATTTACAGTGCTGTTACCCCTTGCGGAGTAAGCGCTTCTTAAGGTTTCACATTCCTGTAACGAAGACGTAATCCTCGTTTCACTCTCCCCCGATAGGCTGTTAGCCATGCAACTGAGACTCTTGTATGCGTTAGTTACACTCACATTCGCGTTGCCTTGCTTCGCTCAAAGCGATGTAGACACGCTACGGCAGCAGATAGCAGCGCAACAAAAACAGATAGAAGACTTACAGCGGAACCTGGAAGCGCAGCAGAAGATGCTGGAGCAGCTTGCCGCGGCCCCGGCGGTGGCTCCGGCCACCCCGGAAGGCAAGCCTGCTGAAGGCGCTAAGGTATCCTCGCCCTTGTCCTGGAAAATTGGCGACACGGAGTGGACCCCGGGCGGGTTCGCGGATTTCACCAACGTTTTCCGCTCCAATAACATTGGAAGCGGCATTGGAACTTCGTTCGGCGGCGTCCCCTTCAAGAATACCGCCGCGGGGGTGAACCCCGAAGATCGCCTCAGCGAGCAAAACTCGCGACTCACGATGAAGATCACCAGCAGGGTTTTCAACACGGCGGTTACGGGTTATCTCGAGACTGACTTTCTCGGCAATGCCGCGGGGAGTCTGAACGTCACCAGCAATGCGAATACGCTTCGCATGAGGTTGTTCTGGGTGGACCTCCTGAAAGACAAGTGGGAAGTGCTGGGCGGGCAGTCCTGGAGTCTGTTGACGCCTGGCCGCGTAGGCATCTCACCCGCTCCCTCCGACCTCTTCTACTCCCAAGACATAGATACGAACTACCAATTGGGCCTGGTCTGGACCCGCGCTCCTCAGTTCCGGTTGGTTTATCACGCCAGCAAGGACCTCGCCCTCGGCTTCGCCCTCGAGAATCCACAGCAGTACATCGGCAACGCCAGCGTGGTGCCCTCGTTCGTCGGCAGCCAGTTGGACGCTGCCGCAACCACCAGCACGCCGAACGTGCATCCGGATATCCAGGCCAAGATCGCCTACGATGCGCGATCCGGCGGCCGCCAGGTCCTGCACCTCGAAGCCTCCGGCGTGTTCCGGACCTTCCGCATCGCCGGAGCCGCCCCCGCCCTGACGCATTCTACGATTCACGGAGGCGGCGGATCCGTGAACGCGGTTCTGGCGCCGGTGAAGAACTTCCGGCTGATCGCCACCACCTTCTGGAGTTCCGGCGGCGGGCGCTACATCGGAAACGCGAACGCTCCCGACGTCGTGGTTCGCGCCGATGGCAGGCTCTCGGGCGTGCACTCGGGCTCGGGCATCGGAGGCTTCGAAGCCCAGGTGAATCCCAAGCTGCTTCTGTATGGGTACTACAGCGCCGTCTACATCGGGAAGAACTGGGGCTTTCCCGCATCCGGAACCGGCCTGCTAGGCTACGGTTTCCCCAATTCGTCCACCTCGGCCGACCGCATACTGCAGGAGGGCACCGCCGGATTCATCTACTCCATCTGGAAGAACCCCAAGTACGGAGCGCTTCAGTTGATGAATCAATACTCGTACTTGTACCGCGCGCCATGGGCCCCGCCCACGACCGGACCGGTCAACGCGCATTCGCACATGGTCTTCACCAACTTGAGGTACCTGCTTCCGTAGCGCGGGGCCGCCGGTTCCGCTTCCACGGTTCCGGCACCGCACCGCGCGCCAGCAAGGCACCGGGCCGCGCGCGTGAGCAAGCGGACGAATCTGGCCTCGCGTTACACACTCTTCACGGGGCCTTAACAGTTTTGTAACAAACGATCGAAAGAATGGAGAAGAGAGCATGAGGAGTATCCTGACAATCGCCCTACTGTTGCTGGCGCTTACGGTGTCCGGCCTCGGCCAGACGCTCATCAATGGCGCCGGCGCGACTTTCCCGTATCCCATCTACTCGAAGTGGTTCGACGAGTTCCACAAGCTCCACCCGGACGCCCAGATCAACTACCAGTCCATCGGCTCGGGCGGCGGCATCCGGCAACTCACCGACGGCACCGTCGATTTCGGCGCCTCGGACATGCCGATGACGAACGAGCAGATGGCGAAGCTCAAGGTTCCGGTCCAGCACTTCCCGACGGTGCTCGGCGGCGTGGTCCCGACCTACAACGTCCCCGGCGTCACCGGGGAATTGAATTTCACGCCAGGAAGCGCTGGCGGGGATCTTCCTGGGGACGGTCAAGAAGTGGAACGACCCGGCCATTGCGAAGGCCAACCCGGGCGTAAAGCTGCCCGGCGACGACATCGTGGTCGTACACCGCTCCGACGGCAGCGGAACCACCTTCATCTGGACCGACTTTCTGTCCAAGGTCAGCCCCGCATGGAAGAGCCAAGGTCGGCGCCAACACTTCGGTGAACTGGCCGGTCGGCCTGGGCGCGAAGGGCAACGAGGGCGTGGCCGGACTGGTGAAGCAGACGCCCGGCTCGCTCGGCTATGTCGAGCTGATCTACGCCATTCAGAACCACATGCCCTACGGCCGGGTGCGCAACAGCGCGGGCTCGTTCATCAAAGCCGAGCTCTCCAGCGTGACCGCGGCAGCCGCCGGAGCCGCCGCCAATATGCCGGAGGATTTTCGCGTTTCGATCACCAACGCTCCGGGCAAGACGGCCTATCCGATTTCCAGCTTCACCTGGCTCCTGGTGCCGACGAAGATCCAGGACGCAACCAAGCACAAGGACCTGGTCGAGTTCCTGCATTGGATGCTGGGCCCGGGTCAGAAGCTGACCGAGGCATTAGCTTACGCGCCAACTGCCGAAGAACGTAGCTGCGAAAGAAGCGACAGGCCATCTCGAAGATCCAGTAACATGGCAAGCTCCGCGACCACGGCCGGACGAATCGAGGGTACGTCCCGGGCGCGCGGCTTTCTTCACCGTCTCAAGGCGGGGGACGCCGTGGTGCATGGGATCACCTTCGTGTTCGCCGCCAGCGTCATCGCGATCACAGTTCTGCTGGTGACGCAGCTTTGGGGGCAGTCCGCGCTTTCGCGCACGAAATTCGGCTGGAGCTTTTTTTTCGGCCGCACCTGGGACCCGGTTGCGGGCGAGTTCGGCGCCCTGCCGTTCATCTACGGCACCGTGATGACATCCGCGCTGGCGCTGCTCATCGCGGTGCCGCTGGGACTTGGCGCGGCGATCTTCCTGGCCGAGCTGGCGCCGCCCCGGATCTCGGATGCCCTGACTTTCGTGATCGAACTGCTGGCCGCGGTCCCCAGCGTGATCTACGGACTGCTGGGCGTCTTCATCCTGGTCCCCGTCATGCGCGACAGTAGTCCAGCCGGCTCTGATCGCAACCCTGGGCTTCCTGCCGCTCTTCAAAGGCCCGAACTACGGCGTCGGCGTGCTGACGGCGAGCGTCGTCCTGGCCATCATGATCCTGCCGTTCATCGTCTCGATTTCGCGCGAGGCCCTGCTGGCGGTGCCCGGGAGCAGCGGGAAGGCGGCGCTGGCGGTGGGGGCGACGCGCTGGGAGTCCACCTGGCAGGTGGTGGTGCCTTACGCCCGGCTGGGAATCGCAGGCTCGGTCTTCCTGGCGCTGGCGCGGGCGCTCGGGGAAACCATGGCCGTGACCATGGTGATCGGCAACGATCCCAAGATCAGCGCCTCGCTGCTCGCTCCCGGTTACTCCATCGCCGCCGTGATCGCCAACGAGTTCACCGAGGCCACCTCGGACCTCCACCTGAGCGCGCTGGTCGAACTCGGCCTGGTCCTGTTCCTGCTCACCATCGTCATCAACGGCCTCGCGCGGCTCCTGATTCTCGCGACCACGCGCAAAGGGACGGCCCACTGCATGACACTGGCGCAGAGTCGTCAACATGTCGATGTTCGGCGATCACGGCGCTGTGTACCCTGATCACCGTCGCGATGCTGTTCTTCATCCTCGGCGCTACCTGGTCTGGCACGGGGCACGCTCGCTGAACTGGGCGTTCTTCACCCAGCTGCCCGATGCCGGTCGGTGAAACCGGCGGCGGCATGGCCAACGCGATCGTCGGCACCGGCAAGCTGCTGCTGCTGGCCATCCTGATGGGCGTTCCGGTCGGGTTCATCGGCGGCGTGTACCTTTCCGAGTTCGGCGGCGCCGCGTTCTCTTCCGTCGTCCGCTACATGGCCGACCTGTTGAACGGCGTGCCTTCCATCGTCATCGGCATCTTCGCCTACGCGCTGGTGGTCATGCGGATGAAGCACTTCTCCACCTTCGCCGGCGGCGTCGCCCTGAGCCTGATGATGATCCCCATCACCCTGCGCAGCACCGAGCAGTTCCTGCGGGCGGTGCCGCAATCGCTGCGCGAAGGCGCCCTGGCGCTGGGCGCGAGCAAGTGGAAAACGGTCGCGACCGTGGTGATCCCGGCCGCGATGCGCGGCATTCTGACCGGCACGATGCTGGGTGTGGCGCGCGTGGCGGGCGAGACCGCGCCGCTGCTGTTCACTGCCTTCGGCAACCGCTTCTGGAGCGCCGGCTGGCGACCAGCCGACGCGCGTCGCTGCCGGTGATGATCTACACCTACGCCATCTCGCCCTATGAGGACTGGCACCGCCAGGCCTGGGCCGCCGGCCTGGTCCTGCTGGTCATGATGCTCGTCGCCAACATCGCCGCCCGGCTGATCCTATCGCCGAGAGGAGCACAAAGCACTTGAATATGGCAGCCATGGCTAATCCCCTGCGTATGAACGACGCCCCGAAGGAGAACCCAGCCGCCGCCCGGCCCGAAGCGGCGGCCGCCCCGCGGGAGAAGCTCCGGGTCGCGGACTTGAACTTCTACTACGGCGCGGCGCAGGCGCTGTACGACATCGGCCTGACATTCCTCCCGAACAAGGTCACCGCGCTGATCGGGCCTTCCGGCTGCGGCAAGTCGACCTTCCTGCGGACGCTGAACCGCATGTACGAAACGGTGCGGCACGCCCGCGCCGAAGGCGAGGTGCTGCTGGACGGCGAGGACATCCTGGCCATGGACGTGGTGCAGCTGCGGCGGCGCGTGGGGATGGTGTTCCAGAAATCGAACCCGTTCCCCAAGTCGATCTTCGACAATGTCGCCTATGGGCTGCGCCTGAACGGCTGGATGCGCAAGGCCGCGCTGGAAGAGGCCGTCGAGCGGAGCCTGCACCGCGCCGCCCTCTGGGACGAGGTGAAGGACCATCTGCACAAGTCCGCCTACGCGCTCTCGGGCGGCCAGCAGCAGCGGCTCTGCATCGCCCGGGCGCTGGCCGTGGAGCCCGAGGTCCTGCTGCTCGACGAGCCGTGTTCCGCGCTCGACCCCATCGCCACCGCCAAGATCGAGGAGCTGCTGTTCGCGCTCAAGGACAACTGCACGCTCGTCATCGTGACCCACAACATGCAGCAGGCCGCCCGCGTCGCCGAGTTCACCGGCTTCTTCCTGCTGGGGAAGCTGATCGAATTCGACAAGACCGAGGTCATCTTCAAACGGCCCGGCAAAAAAGAGACAGAAGACTACATCACCGGCCGGTTCGGGTAGACTGGGACCGCGGGAGCCGATTTGCGCCACTTTATCGAAGAACTGGACGAGTTGCAAAAGAAGCTGCTCGAGATGGGCGGGCTGGTGGAATCCGGCGTCCACAACAGCGTCCTCTCGCTCACGGAGCATAACGAGGCGCTGGCGCAGGAGGTCCTGCGCAACGAGGCGCGGATCAACCAGATGGAGATCGAATCGACGACTTCGCCATGCGCCTGCTGGCGCTGCATCAGCCCATGGCCCGCGACCTGCGCTTCCTCACCGCCGCCATCAAGATCAACAACGATCTGGAGCGCATGGGCGACCTGGCCGTCAACATCGTCGAGCGCGCGCTTTCGCTGATGTACCAGCCGCCGGTCAAGCCGCTGATCGACATCCCGCAGATGGCGCAAGCTGGCGGAGTCCATGGTGCGGCGCAGCCTGGACGCGTTCGTGAAGCGCGACGCCGAACTGGCCCGCGGCGTCCTGCTCTCCGACGACGCCGTGGACGACCTGCGCGACGCCATCTACCACGAGCTGATCGGCTTCATGGAGCAGCGACCCCGCGAACCGTCTCGCGCGCGGTGGACCTGATCTTCGTCGCCCGCAACCTGGAGCGCATCGCCGACCACGCCACCAACATCGCCGAGGACGTGCTGTTCCTGGTCCAGGGCGTCGACGTCCGCCACCACGCCGAAGCGCGCAGTTCACAGGTGTAAGTAGCCCTCAGCTGCCAGCCTTAAGCTACTCTGCTTTCGTGGCGCAGGCACTCTTGCCTGCCGCGTCGAGACTCGTCTCGACGCTTGAGCCGCGGGCTGAATCCCTCAGCGGCACGGCGATCCCGCCTCAGTGCTCAAACTTCCCGCCGACGTCCCCGTGGCAGGAGCGGCACAGGGCCTCGCGCGGCTCCTTCAGGTGCGGGCGGAAGTCGCTCGCGTGGGGCGTGTGGCAGGCCGTGCAATCGAACGCCGCGTGAGGCGACTTGCTGTCCGCCACCTCGTTCCCCACCTTCACGTGGCAGGTCAGGCACAGAACCCGCACTTTGCCGCCGTTCACCCGGATCTCGCCCCCGGCCGGCGCGGGGTGACACTCGTCGCAATGGCGCCCGGCGAACGGCCCGTGCTGGCTCTCATAGATCAGCTTCGCGTTGCGCGAGGCATGCGGATCGTGGCACTCCGGAGCACACCGCCGCCTGGAAAGGCTGCCCCTGGTGGGCCGTCACCAGCTTCGCCGCACCGGCCTCATGGCAGCCGAGACACAGCGCCGGCTGGCGGGCTTTCAGATACGGCGGAGCCCCGTGCGCTCCGGCAGCCCGGTGGTCGATGTGGCAGGCCAGACAGCCACCCGGATGCACCACCGGCTTCTTCAACTCGGCCGCGATCGCGGGGTGGCAATCGACGCACTCCGTCTGCGCGAACGCAGCGACCGGCAGCAGAACCAGCGGAATCCAGGGCAACACATGCCGCCGGGAATTGTGGCGCAGCCTCTCGGGCTGCCGTCCCGGCCCTCGCGCCGAGACGTTCGTCTCAGTCTTCACGACATCGGCATTTCGAAGGCTCATCGCGACGTACTCTTGATTTTAGCCCTCAACTCCCACTCACCAGCCGGTAGATCAGCGCCCCGTACTTCTCGATGGTATGCATGCCGATGCCGGGAATCGCCAGCAACTCGCCCGCGGTCTGTGGGCGTGCCTTGGCGATCGCCCGCAGCGTGGCATCGCTGAAGATCCGGAATGCCGGCACGCTGCGCCGCTTGGCCTCGCCCAGCCGCCAAGCGCGCAGCGCCTCCTCGACGGCGGACGACAGTTGCGTCCCCGGTAGCGCAGCTTCTTGCGAGCCGCGATCGTCAGGGAGCGGTTGCCGCTTCCCCGTGCGCGTCGCCGCCTCCCCCGGCGGAACGGTAGTGCCCGCCTCTCGTGGCGGCGTCGCAATCCCCGCCGGCCGCGCCGGAATGGCAACCCCCGCTCGCGCCTTAGCGGTAACCCGCGCCGCTCGCGCCGGACCGGCAGCCCCCCTGTTCTTCCTCTTGCGCTTCTGCGGAGCCGCGATGTGAACCGCCGCTTTGATGACGAATTCGATCGCCCCGTCCGCACCGGCGCCACCGCTCGCCAGGCTGGCCTTGCGGTACGGAATCTGCTTCCCGTCCTTCTCGAACGTCTCATCCGATAGCCGCAGAATTCCCGCGCGCGCCAGCGCCCCCAGCACTTCCTCGAAGGCATCGCGGCTCAACCCGCCAGCGGGACACATCTCCTGGTGCAGCTTGCCCGTGGATTTCGCGCCGCCCGCACGCAGCGCCGCCACCACGCGGCCCGCCGCGGCGCTCTCCTCCCCGGTCGGTTTCCGGAATCGCTGCGCGACGCACGTCTCCGGAGCGCAGAAATCGCAGATGCCGCACGGACTGCCCGCATCCGCCAGATCGCCGAAATGCCGCACCAGCGAAGACATCCGGCAATGGTTGCTCTCGGCGTACCGGATCATCAGGTCGATCTGCGCCCGCTTCTGCTCCAGCATGGCGATGTAGGACGCGCGCCAGCCGCTCTCGCCTCGCGTGACGTTCTCGGCGTAGTCCACCATCGCGCCGCCGTGAATCCACAGCTTCTCGAGCGCCTTGTCGAAGACCTCCGCGTCCATGCGCACCTGCTCTCGCGAGCGCCTCCTTCGCGATCGGCTCGGCGCCGAGGCGGGCGAAGATGCGGTCCAGTTCCGCCGGATCCGGATAGTCGCGCTCGTAGAAGAAATCGTGCGTGTAGCGGTCGGCGTAAGAGTGCATCAGGATGGCGCGGCTCGGCCCGCCGTCGCGTCCCGCTCGCCCGATCTCCTGGTAGTAGGCCTCGACGCTTCCCGGCAGCGCGGTATGAATCACGGTGCGGATGTCGGCCTTGTCGATCCCCATTCCGAAGGCGATCGTCGCCACCACCACCTCGATTTCGCCCCTCTGGAAAGCCTCCTGCACCCGCTGCGCGCCGCTCGGCGTCGAGCCCGGCGTGGTACGCCTCCGCCGGATAATCCGCCGCCAGCACCGCGGCCACCGCCTCGGCCTGCTTGCGCGTCGGCGTGTAGACGATGGCGGGCCGCCGGCCCTCGCCCTGCGAGCACTTCCCGCACCAGCGCGGTCCGCTGGAACGGCGCCGCCTCCACAACTTCGATCGCGATGTTGGCCCGGCGGAAGCCGCGAATGAACCGCGCCGGCGCCTCCAGTCCCAACTGCCTGGCGATGTCGTCCTGCACCAGCGGCGTCGCCGTGGCGGTGAGCCCGATCACAGGCGCGGGCCGGAACGTGGGCAGATACTGCCCGATCATGCGGTAGTCCGGACGGAAATCGTGGCCCCATTGCGAGATGCAGTGGGCTTCGTCGATGGCCACCAGCGCGAGCTTCCGCTTGGCGAGCATCTCCGGAAAGCCCGCCACGCGCAGCCGCTCCGGCGCGATAAACAGGAATTGCAGCTTGCCGGCCAGGTAGTCGAGGCACACCTGGCGCGAGACGGCGCGGTCGCGGCCGGAGTGGATGCGCTCGGCTGCGAAACCCGCGCGCCTGAAGCGCGGCCACCTGGTCCTCCATCAGGGCGATCAGCGGGCTGACCACCAGCGTCGTCCCGCCGCGAGCGATGCCGGGCAACTGGTAGCACAGCGACTTGCCGGAGCCGGTGGGCATGACCAGCAGAACGTCCTTCCCATCGATCGCCGCGCGGCAAACCTCTTCCTGGTTCGCGCGGAACTCCGCGAACCCGAACGCGCTCATGCAGAAGGTCGGCAGTTGTGGCGCAGGCACTCCTGCCTGCCGCCTCGACACTCGGTGTCGGGGCGCTCTCTTTGCGTCGAGACGAGTCTCGACGCTGCAGACTGAGAGTCCGCGCCACGGTCCGGGGTCCGCCCCACCTTCCCCACCACCTCCCGCACATACTCCTCGATGCCCTTGATGAACGGACCCAGCTCCGCCCGCCCGCGCTCGATGCGCTTCAGGTACGCTTCCCATTGCCCGGTCATCGCCGGGCTTTTCACTTCCGGATGCACCACCTCGATGAGCTTGATCCCCTTCTGCGGTCGCCTCCAGCATCTTCCCTGCCCGCACGATGTAGCCGCGCTTGAGCAGCACCTCGATGATCGCCGCGCGCGTGGCCGGCGTGCCCAGGCCGGTCTCCTTCATCGCGTCCGAGAGCTCTTTCTCGTCCAGCGTCTTGCCCGCCGTCTCCATCGCGGTGAGCAGCGTGGCGTCGGTGAACCGCTTCGGCGGCCGCGTCTTCTTCTTCAGCGCCTCGACATCCAGCACCTCCTGCGGCTGTCCCTGCGCCAGGTTCGGCGGCAAACTCTGCTCCTCCGCGCCCGCCTTGGACTTGCGCTCCACCTGGATATCGAGAGCCTTCCAACCGACCTGCTCGACCGCCGTCCCCGAAGTGCGGTAGCGGTCGGTGGAGTCCGCGCTGGCGATGGCCGTGATGACCGTGGTGACCATCCAGACATGGTCGTCGTGCCAGGCGCTGAGCAGGCGCCGGCAGATCAAATCGTAGATGCGGCGCTCGTCCGCCGGCAGGTTGGCCCTCTCGGGCGAAGTCACCGTGGGGATGATGGCATGGTGATCGGTCACCTTGGCGTCATCGACGAAGCGCCGTCCCAGCGGCCGCTCTCCGGTTCCCGGCGCGAGCAGTTCGCGATACGGCGCCTCGATCGCCGCCACCACCCGCGGCAGCGTGTGCGCCACCTCGGTCGAGAGATGCCGGCTGTCCGTACGCGGATAGCTGATGAGCTTGTGGCGCTCGTAGAGAGCCTGGGCCAGGTCCAGCGTCTTCTGCGCGCTGAAGCCGAACAAACGGTTCGCGTGGCGCTGCAGCTCGGTGAGATCGTAGAGCGGCGGCGGCGCCGCGCGCTGGCGCTCGCCCTTGATCGATTCGATCGCCGCGCGCCCGCCGCGCGCCCGCGCGACTACTCGCTCGGCCTCCGCGCCATCGGCGGCGAGGCGCGTCGCGTTCTCCCCTTCGCCGCGGAACCACGTGCCTTTGTAACTTGCGCCGCCGCCGGGGCTGAAGGTCGCCACCACCTCGATGTAATCCTCGGGGACGAAGCTGCGTATGGCCAGTTCGCGCTCCACCAGCATGGCCAGCGTCGGCGTCTGCACGCGGCCCACCGACAGCTCCTCGCGGTACTCAATCGAGTAGGCGCGCGAGAGGTTCATGCCCACCAGCCAGTCGGCCCGGCTGCGCCCGCGCGCGGCCTCGCGCCAGCGCGTCGTAGTCGCGTCCCGGCCGCAGCTCCGCGAAGCCCTTGCGGATCGCATCCGGCGTCAGCGACGAAATCCAAAGCCGGCGGAATGGCTTCTCGCACGCCGCCGCCTCGTAGATGTAGCGGAAGATCAGCTCACCCTCGCGGCCGGCGTCGGTGGCGCACACTACGCTTGCGATCTTGGGTGAGTTGAGCAGCTTGCGCACCACCTCGAACTGGTCTTTGGTCTGTTCGTAGACCACCAGCGGCCAGCGGTCCGGCAGGATCGGCAGCCGGTCGCGCCGCCACTGCCGCCACTCCGGGTTGATCTCGTGCGGCTGCGCCAGAGCCACCAGGTGGCCCACCGCCCAGGTGACCACGTATCCGTTGCCGTGCAGGTAGCCTTGGCCCTGGTTGCTCGCGCCCAGCACGCGCGCAATATCCCGCGCGACCGAAGGCTTCTCGGCCACCACGGCGACGGCGCCAGTTTCCGGAGTAGGCGGCACAGAGTTCCAGTGTAGCCGCAGTGCATCGCCCGGTTCCGGCCCGCGACCGTCAGAGCGGACTCTGCCTGCCCCGCCAGCGGTCTGTGCTTCAACGCCCCGGCGCCCGGTGGTGCGTGGTGCTCTTCACCATCAGCATCACCGGAATCAGGGCCAGAAACATCACGCCCAACAGCCAGAAGTTGTCCACGAAAGCCATCATCGCCGCTTCCCGCTGGACCAGGCCGTAGAGCATTCCCTGAGCCTGGTGCGGTGCCAGCGCGGCCGCCGTCCCATGCGCCATCGTCATCTGGCCAGCCCGGCTCAGCATCTCGCGGTATCCGAGGTCGTAAGGCGTCAGGTGGCTCACCAGGATGTTCTGGTGAAATTGCGCCCGGCGCGCCAGCATCGTGGTGACCATAGCGATGCCGCAACTCCCGCCGATGTTCCGCGCCAGGTTGATCATCCCGGTGGCGCGGTTGACCCGCTCCCTCGGGATATACGAAAAAGCGATGGTATTGAGGGGCACGAACAGGAACGAGAGTCCCGCGCTTTGCACCACGCGCGCGATCATCGCCGTCCGGAAATCGATCTGCGTGTTGAAGCCCGCCATCTGGAACAGGCCCGCGGCCGAGACCACCAGGCCGAAGATCACCAGCCATCGCGCCTGCACCTTGGGAATGAGCTTGCCCACAACCGGCAGCAGCACCAGGTTCGACACACCCGCCGGTGACATCGCGAGGCCGCTCATCAGCGCCGTGTAGCCCAGCAGCGTCTGCAACAGGACGGGCAGCAGCATGGTGCTCCCGTACAGAACGAATCCGAGCAGGAACATCGCCAGCGTGGCAATGCCGAAATTCCGGTCGCGCAGCAGCCTGACGCTCACCACCGGGTCGCTATCCCGCCACTCCCAGATGAACGCACCCACCAGGCACACGCAGGCGATCACCGCCGAGGCTACGATCAAGTGCGAAGAGAACCAGTCCTCCCGCTGGCCTTTGTCCAGCATGATCTCGAGGAAGCCGAGGCCCACGGCAATCAGACCGAGGCCCATATAGTCGATCCGCAGATTGCGCAGGTTCTTGCGCTCCAGGTAATGCGGATCGTGCAGCAGCGCGCCGCTGAGCATGAGCGACAGCAGGCCCACCGGGATATTGATCAGGAAGATCCAGCGCCAACTGTAGTTGTCGGTGAGCCAGCCGCCCAGCGTCGGCCCGATGATGGGCGCCGTCACCACGCCCATGCCGTAGACGGCCATCGCCATCCCCTGTTTGTGCCGGGGGAAACTCTCCACCAGGATGGCCTGCGAGATCGGCTGCATCGCGCCGCCGCCGATTCCCTGCAGCGTGCGGAACACCACCAGCAGGCCCAGGCTGGGCGCGAATCCGCATAGAAACGAGCTGACGGTGAACAGCCCGACGCAGATCATGTAGAAGCGCTTGCGGCCGAACAGCGTCGAGAACCAGCCCGCCAGCGGCAACACGATCGCGTTCGATACCAGGTAGGAGGTGAGAACCCAGGTGCTCTCGTCCACCGTCGCCGCCAGGTTGCCGGCAATGTGCGGCAGCGCCACGTTGGCGACGCTGGTGTCGAGCACCTCCATGAACGTGCCCAGCATCACCGTGAGGGCGATGGCCCAGGGATTGACTTCGGGCGTGGCGCCCGTCAACTCCAGGCGGGCGATCGCCGGCGCTGCTACTTCGGCGCTCATCTCAGGTTCGAGATATCGGGATACCGCACTCCGGCACCGATGTCAACCGGCCAGCACCGAACCGCGCGCGTCAGCAAGCGGACCGCGCCGCTCCCCGCGAGTCCGCTCCCTCACGGTCGCGGTTCGGTGTGCGGCTCGCCCCACCTACGGCGCGAAGTAGCCGTTGATGTCCAGGATGACGTGCGTCGGATCGGTCACGTACACGCTGACGGCGCCGCTGGTCCCAACCGGCACGATCGCCGCGTTCGCCGTTACCTCCCCATCCAGCGCGTTTAACGTGGAGACGAACGGCTGCGCCGATCCCGTCGGCCACGCCGTCAGGTACGACAGCGGCCCCGCGGGCACGACCGTGATATTCAGGGAATACGCCGCGGCCGACGGAGGAGCGTAGCAGCCGCTCGCCGGGATCGCGAACGACCGCGTGGTCCCCGCCCCGAGGATCGGCCCGAAGCGCGTATCCGCCACCCGGCAAGGCACCATCGGATAGAAAGACAGCGCGCCCGCTCCGCCCGGCTGCGCGAAGTACCCGTTGGTGTCCAGGATCACGTCCGCCGGATCCGTGACAAACACCGAGACCGATCCATTGCTGCCCGCGGGAACGATCGCCATGTTCGCCACCACCGTCCCGGTCCACGAATTCAGCGTCGAGACCAGCGGCTGCGGTTGCCCCGTCGCCCAGGTCGTCAGATAGCTCAGGAAGTCCGTGGCCGCGTTGGGCACCGCGGTGACGTTCAGCGAGTACGCGCTGGCGCCGGATGAAATCGCGCAGGGGCCCAAAGGGATCGGGAAATCGCGGGTCTGGCCGTTGTACAAAGAGGGACCGCCGAACTGTCCCGCCGCTCCTCGCGTGTCGGCCACGCGGCACGGCGTCACCGCGTAGAACGAGCTTCCGCCGCTGGCTGCGAAGTAGCCGTCGACGTCCAGAATCACGTCCGTCGTGCCGGCGGCGAAAATGCTCACGGCTCCGCCGGAGCCGGCCGGTACGATGGCCGCGTTCGCCACCACCGTGCCGCCGTTCGAGTTCAGGGTCGAGACGCCGGGCTGCGCCAATCCCGCCGGCCACAGCGTCAGGTAGGGAAGCGGGCCTTGTGGCACCACAGTGACGTTCAGCGAGTAGGCCTGCGCCGTGCCCGGAATGTTACAGGCGCCCTGGGGAACCGCAAACGAGCGCATCGAGCCGGTCGTCAGCGTTGGACCGCCGAAAGGCCCGGCCGGGTTGCGCGTATCCACCACCCGGCAGGGAGGCACGGGAATGAATTGCAGCCCGCTCTCGACGAAGCCCGTCGTGAAGGACCACACCGGCGAGCTGGCCGTGCCCGCCGGATTCACCGCCAGAATCTGCCAGTAGTACGTAGCGCCCGGGCTCAACCCCAGGGGCGGAGTGTAGCTGGGCACGGTCGTAGTCGCCACCAGCGGGGGCGCGGATGAAGTGCCTAGGTAGACATCGTAAGAGGTGGCCCCGCCGCTGCTCCAACTCAGTCCCGCCGCGGTAGAGACAAGCCCCAGTCCGTTGGCCGGAGAGGTCAGGACGGGCGCCGGAGGTGCGCCGAGAACAGCCGCCGCGTCGCTCGCGCCCGTGGCAGGCGAGCCGCCGCCAGTCACCGCAATTTGAATCGTCACGGAAGAGCCCGAGCCCGCCGCGACGCTGGCCGTCACGGCGATCGCCGGATAGCTAGAAGCGGCGCCCAGCGCATCGCTGCGCGTGCAGGTGTTGCCGGAGCAGCTCCAGCCGGTTCCCGACATCGAACCCACCGTCAGGCCGGCCGAGGGAGTCGCCGTCACGGTCACCGTGCCGCTGGTCGCCCCGGCTCCGGTACCGTTGCTCACAACCACCGAGTAAGCGGCGTCCGTCTGGCCCGGTTGGAAGAAGCCCGAGTGCGTGGCGGCCACGCTCAACACCGCATGGGACCCCGCCGTCGTCAGGAGGCGGATGGCGTTGTTGTTGGTATCGGCGACGTAAATGTTGCCCGAAGTACTCACCACCAGGCCGCCCGCTCCATTCAGCAGCGCGCTGGTTGCCGGACCTCCGTCGCCCGCGTAACCGGCGCCGGCGGCGTGGTTGCCGGCCACCGTGGTGATGCTGCCGCTCGAGCTCACCTCCCGGATAACGTTGTTCCCGCCGTCCCCGATGAAGATGTTGCCGGAGGAGTCCACCGCCACTCCCCACGGTAGAAAGAGCTGGGCGCTGGTGGCCGCGGAGCCGTCTCCGCTGTAACCGGGCGCGCCTTTGCCGGCCACGGTCGAGATGATGTTCGTAGAGAGAGTCACTTTGCGGATCGCGTGATTGTAATAGTCCGCGATGTAGAGGTTGCCGGCGGAATCCAGCGCCACGCTGGCCGGACTGTTGAGCAGCGCGCTCGTAGCAGCGTTGCCGTCGCCGAAATAGCCCGCGTTGAATGCGCCCGCGATGGCCAGGATGATGCCGCTGGATACTTCGCGGACCACGTTGTTGCCAAAGTCCGCGATGTACAGATTCCCCGAGGAATCGATGGCCAGGCCGCTGGGAGAGCTGAGCGTCGCGAGGTTAGGGGCGGCTCCGTCTCCCGAAAAGCCCGCCACACCCGTGCCGGCGAAGGTATTGATTTTGCCGTCCGTCGTCACCTCGCGCACCCGCTGGTTGTCGGTGTCGGAGATGTAGACATTGCCCGTGGAGTCCACCGCCACGCCGCGAGGCCGGTTGAGTTGGGCTGCCGTGGCCAGCCCTCCGTCGCCCGAATAGCCGCGCAGGCCGGTGCCCGCAAACGTCGTAATCGTCCCGGCCGGCGTCACTTTGCGTACCGTATTGCCGAATGTGTCCGCGATATAGAGATTGCCGGACGAATCCACTGCCACCGCTCGCGGCTGCGAGAGTTGAGAAGCGGCGGCCGGGCCGCCATCTCCGAGGTAGCCGTTGGTCCCGTTCCCGGCCAGCGTCGAGATATTCCCATCGGTCCCGATCTTGCGGACCCGGTAATTGTAATAGTCCGCTATGAAAACGTCGCCAGCCGGGTCCGTCGCCACACCCCAAGGCGCCCATAGCTGTGCGCCCGCCGCGGGACCGCCGTCGCCCTTGAACGCCGGCTTGCCGTTCCCTGCCACCGTAGAGATGCTGCCGTCCGCGATTCTCACCTCGCGAATGACGTGGATGCCGCTGTCGGAAATGTAGAGGTTGCCCGACGGATCGAGTGCCACGCCCGAAGGGATGTTGAGCCGGGCGCGAACCGCCGGCCCTCCGTCGCCGTCGTAGCCGATCGCGCCACCCACGCCCGCCACCGTCGTTATGTTGCCGCCCGGCGCCACCATACGGATCGCGCTGTTGGCCGAGTCGGCGATATAGAGCCGTCCCGCAGCGTCCACCACGATCCCGTTCGGGCCGTTGAGCTGGGCGCTGGCCGCCGCGCCTCCATCCCCCGAAAAACCGCAAATCCCGTTTCCGGCCACGGTCAGCATCGAGCCCCCGGCCGTCAGCTCGCGGACGACGCAGTTTCCGGTGTCGCTGATGTACAGATTGCCGGCCAGGTCAACTGCCACGCCCGCCGGAGCGTTAAGCTGCGTCGTGGTAGGGAAGCCTCCCGCCACGGTCCAGATCACACCGTCGGCCGTGACCTTGCGGACTATGTTGTTTCCCGAGTCCGCGATGTAGAGAGTGCCGCCGGCGTCCACCGCCACGCCCTTCGGCGAGCTGAGTTGCGCTTCCGTGGCCAGGCCAGGATCGACCGAACGTCCGGCCTTGCCACTGCCTGCCACCCGCGTGAGGGAGCCCGTCCCGTCCACCTTGAACACCATGTTCCCGGAGCTGAAGTACACGTTGCCCAGGGCGTCCGCCGCAACCCCCACTGGGGATGCCAGGCCCACGCCGGTTGCCGCCGCGGGCGTAAACGGTGCGCCACCCCCCGCCACCGTCGAGATCACGTACGACTGCGACCACATCGTTCCGCCGGCCAGCAGAAGCCCGACCCCGGCCCATGCGCTCTTTCGCATTACGCACTTCCTCCCGTTCCACAGGCACAATTAGTCTATTTTAGACGTAACCGGGCGTCTCCATCGGTACAGGTCAGCAGCGACACCTCAGCACCGAACCGCGAGCGTGAGCGAGCGGACCCCACTACGGCGCAAAGTACCCGTTGATATCCAGAATCACGTCCGTCCGGCTATCCACGTATACGTTAATCGCCCCGCCCGTTCCGGCCGGTACGATGGCCGCATTCGCCACCACGCTCCCGTCGAACGAGTTCAGAGTGGATACCAGCGGTTGCGCCGATCCCGCGGGCCACGTCGTCAGATACGGCAGCACCCCGCCCGGCACCACCGTCACGTTCAGCGAATACGCCGCCGCCGTCGCCGGGATGGAGCAGGCACTGGCCGGAATCGTAAACGAGCGCGTCGTTTGGGCCTCCATGGTTGGTCCGCCGAAGTCTCCCGGGTCGCCGCGCGTGTCCGCCACCCGGCACGGCGTCACCGGGTAGAACGTCAGGGCCCCCTGGTTCCCCGGCGGCGCGAAGTACCCGTTCGTGTCCAGGATCACGTCCGTCGGGTCCTGAACGAACACCGAGACCGACCCGTTCGAACCCGACGGAACCAGCGCGGCATTGGCCACCACCTTGCCGGTCCAGGAGTTCAGTGTCGAGACATTCGGCTGTGCCTGCCCGGTCGGCCAGGTCGTCAGATAACCCAGGTACCCGGGAGGAACCACCGTGACATTCAGCGAATACGCCGACGCCGTGGAAGGCATCCCGCAGGAGCTCAACGGAATGGGAAAGTCGCGAGTCTGGCCCGAATGCATCGAAGGGGCGCCGAACTGCCCGCTACCGTACCGGGTGTCGGCAATCCGGCAGGGGGTCGCCGGATAGAACGAATACGAGTTCGGGCCCGTGGAGGTGTCGAAGTAGCCGTTGATGTCCAGGATGACATCGGTGGGGTCTGTAACGTAGACGCTCACCGCCCCACCCGTACCGGCCGGCACGATGGCCGCGTTCGCCACCACGATGCCGCCGAAGGAATTCAACGTCGAAACAAAGGGCTGCGTTCTGCCCGCCGGCCACAAGGTCAGGAAGCTCAACAGCCCATCCGGCACTACCGTCACGTTCAGCGAGTAGGCCTGCGCCGTGCTCGGAATCCCGCAGCCGCTTTGCGGGATGACGAAGTCGCGCGAAGAGTTGGCGGTCATCGCCGGTCCTCCGAACGGGCCGGCGGTTTGCCGCGTGTCTGCGACGCGGCACGGCGGAACCGGAACGAACCGCAGCCCCGTCACCCCGGAGGCTGCCGTAAAGGACCAGATCGAGGAAGGCGCCGTACCGGTGGAATTCCGCGCCACGATTTGCCAGTAGTATGTGGCGCCCGGCGTCAGCGCGCCCGGAGCGTAAGTGGTCGCCGCCGTGGTCGTAACCATCGGCGGCGTTGACAGCGTGCCGAAATAGACGTCGTACGACACAGCCGCGGGCGCCGCGTTCCAGCTCAGCAGAGCGCCGTTCGCGACCACGGTCGCTCCGTTGGCCGGAGAAACCAGCGCCGGCGCCCCCAGCACCGCGGGCGTGATGCCGGTCAGATCGATGCCGCTGGCCGCTGCCGAGCCGCCTCCCGACACCGCCACCTGGTTCACCACCAGCGAGGCCGCACTCGCCGCCACATTCACCGTGACAGTGATGGGAGGGTAGCTCGAGCCCGCCGCCAGCGCATCGCTTCGGGAGCACGTGCCGAGCGAGCAGTTCCAGCCCGAGCCCGCCATCGAGACCACGGTCAGGCCAACCGGCGCCGTCTCGGTCACGGTGACCGTGCCGGAGGTGGCCCCGGCCAGCGCTGTGTTGCTCACCACCACGGAGTAGATCGCGCCGGTGGAGCCCAGCGTGAAACTGGCCGCGTGCGCGCTGCTGACGGTCAGCAGGGCGTGGGTGTTTTCGGGCACCAGCATCCGAACGACGTTGTTGGAATCCTCGGCGACATAGACGTTGCCGGAGGAATCCAGCGCCACACCGGCCGGGGATTCCAGCTCGGCCTGGGTGGCCGGCCCGCCGTCGCCTGCATAGCCGCCCGCGCCCGAGCCCGCCACCGTCGTGATGGTGCCGTTGGCCACCTTACGGACCCTGACGTTGCTGTAGTCCGCTATGTAGTAGTTCCCGGCGGAATCCACCGCCACACCGGTGGGAAAGGCCAACAGTGCGCTGGCAGCCGGGCCCGAATCGCCCGAGAACCCAGGTACCGTCCCCTGGCCTGCCACCGTGAAGATCCGGCCGTCTGTTCCCACTCTGCGAATGGCGTAGTTGTAACTGTCCGCGATGTAGAGATTGCCGGCGGCATCCAGCGCCACCGCGGACGGAGTATCGAACTCGGCCTGCGTGGCCGGTCCCCCGTCGCCATAGAAACTTCCGTAGCCTTGGCCCGCCCCGTAGCCGTCGCCCGCCACGGTGTTGATAGTGCCGTTGGTAGCTACCACCGCACGAATCACGTTGTTGCCCGTGTCCGCAATGTAGATGTTGCCGCCGGCGCTCACCGCCACCCCGTATGGCTGATAGAGAGTGGCCAGCGTCGCCGGACCCGCATCGCCGTTGTACCCCGCGGCGCCGGTGCCCGCGACCGTCGTGATCACACCCGTCGCAACCGTCACCTTACGAATCACGTTGTTTCCGGTGTCCGCGATGTAGATGTTGCCAGCCGTATCTACCGCCACGCCGTAACAGACGTCCAGGGTCGCTTTGGTAGCCGGGCCACCATCGCCCGTATAGCCGTAGTTCCCGGTACCCGCCACCGTCGTGATGGTTCCGTTCGGCGCGACTTTGCGGACCGCATAGTTGTAAGTGTCGGCGATGTAGAGATTGCCGGAGCCATCGACGGCCACTGCCCCCGGCTGGTAGAACTCCGCCTGTGTGGCCGGCCCTCCGTCGCCCGCGTAGCCCCAGATCCCCGGACCTGCCTCGCCTCCGCCGGCCCCGCCGGCCACGGTCGTAATGGTGCCGCCCGCCGTCACCTTTCGGATACGGCAGTTGCCGACGTCCGCAATGTAGAGGTTGCCCGAGCCATCCACCGCGACATCTCCGGGCCAGCCGAGCTGGGCGCTGGTAGCCGGACCGCCATCGCCCGCAAAGCCGAAGGTCCCGCTGCCGGCTACCGTAGTAATGGTGCCGGACGCCACCTTCCGCACCCTATAGTTGGAAGTGTCCGCGATATACAGGTTCCCGGCGGAATCCACCGCCACGCCGTAGGGCCGATTGATCGCCGCCAGCGTGGCCAGCCCGCCGTCCCCACCATAGCCGGCGGTGCCGGTCCCGGCGACGGTAGTGATCGTCCCGTTCGCCACTTTGCGTATCCGGGAGTTGCCCCGATCGGCAATGTAGAGGTTGCCTCCGGAATCCACCGCCACGCCCTGCGGTTGGCTCAGTTGGGCCTGGGTTGCCGGCCCGCCGTCGCCGCTGTAACCCGCGCCCGAGGCGTAGTTCCCGGCGACCGTGGTAACCGTAGCATTCGCTACTTTGCGAATCACCGCGTTCCCGTAGTCCGCGATGTACAGATTGCCGGCGGAGTCCAGCGTCACACCGAAGGGCCGATCGAACAGTGCCCCCGTGGCCGACCCGTCCTGATAGCCGAAGTTGCCTGGGGTACCGGCGACCGTCGTGATGACGCCACTCCCCGCCGTCACCTTGCGAATCACGCTGTTGTACGCGTCGGCGATGTAGACATTGCCGGCCGCGTCCACCGCCAGGCCTTGCGGAAAGTTGACCCGAGCACTGGTGGCCGGGCCTCCGTCACCCGAAAAGCCCGCTTTGCCGTTCCCCGCCACGGTCGTCAGAATCCCGGACCCGTCCAGTTTGAAGACGAAGTTGGCCGAGCTGAAGTAGACGTTGCCCGCGGCATCCACGGCGACCCCCGCCGGAGGCGGAAGCGTCACGCTCAGCGCCGGAGACGGCGTGATCGGCATCCCGCCCCCTCCCGCCACGGTCGAAATCAGATACGGCTGCGCCCAGAGTGCCCCACTGGCGAGCAGCGACACAAATACAGCCCAGGACCCCTTCTTCATGCAAATTCTCCTTCCAAGTTATGACGCCAACTACTACAAGTGGTTACGATTCTAGCAGCGTCGGAGACCCGCGGGGCAGGCGTCCACGCCAGCGCGGGTTGCATTCGCCCCGGCCGGCACCTTCGGCAATCTCGGGCGGAACTCAGTCTACTGGCCCGGCCGGGTCAATTGGGACATGGCCGTGAGCCGGCCCTTCCAGCTAGATGAGCGCTGGAAGATCGAATTCCGCACCGACTTCTTCAACATCCTGAACCATGGCAGCCCGGGCAATGCGGGCGGGGGTGGCTTTATAGGGACCTCCCTCAGCAGCTCGGGCACCCTCGGGCAGGTCACCAGCTTCATGCCTCCCCGGATCATTCAGTTGGCGATCAAGTTGTACTTCTAGGCAATTCGGGGCAGGGCTTCCGCGGGGTCCTGCCCCACCCTTCCGCGGTTCCCGCTAAGCCGGTTCGCGCCACCGGGCCGGCTTCGACCTCCCGCCGCCGATCACCATACGGTCCTTTCCTACGCTTCCTGCGCGATCTTCGTGCCGGCTCCGGAGCCGCGCCACACGGTCCTTTCCCATGCTCTCCGCAGAACCTGGTAGCGGCTCCGGAACCGGCGCCATACGGTCCGTTCCCCGTGGCGCCTGCGCGATCTTCGTGCCGGCTCCGGAGCCCTCGGCGGGCCGGTACCGCGCCCGGCCGGATCGTTCAGTTCCACTAAACAGTCGATTCAGAAAACTCGGTTTGACACATGTCTCGCCATTCTTTACCCTACCTGCGGGTCTGTTTCTCGCTTTAGCGGGCCCGCAGAGGTGCGGACCGCTCCGAGAAGCGGCACGCACCGATCGTTGGCAAGGAGAGTTCCAAGGTCGACCTCTTCCCGCGAGCGCCGGAGTTGGGTGCCCGGAGGCGGTTGGATGTTGAATTTGATGCAGAGGAAGTAACTCCGTGGGAGGAGTCTTTACTTCAAGGGAGCAATTCATGATGAACCTATCGAAAATATGGCGGGTAGTCTCGCTGATCGCAATTCCGTGTCTCCTGAGCACCCTGGCTTGGTCGCAGGAGGCCCGTGGCACCATCACCGGAACCATCGCCGATCCATCCGGCGCCGTGATTCCTGGCGCCATCGTGGTGGTGACCAACACCGCCATGGGAACCACAACTAATCTCACCACCAACCAGGACGGCTTTTACCAGGCCACCTTCCTGCTTCCCGGGCCCTACCAGGTGGAGGCCTCGGCCCAGGGCTTCAAGAAGGTCCTCCGGGGCGGCATCCAGGTCCGCGTCGCGGACCGTCTGGATGTGAACATCGAACTGCCCATCGGTTCCTCCGGCCAGTCCGTGACGGTCACCGCGGAAACGCCGCTCCTCAACACCGAGTCGGCTTCCACCGGCACCATCGTGGACTCCAAGCGCGTGTCGGATATGCCCATCGCCTACGGCAACCCCTTCCTGCTGATCGGGACCGCCGCGGGCGTCGCCTTTACCGGAGACGCGCGCCTGGACCGGCCCTTCGAGCCCACCCACATTGTCGGTTTCGCCATGGCCGGCTCGCGCGGCAATCTGAGCGACGTCACCATCGATGGCGCGCCCACCACCGCCACCGCCAACGGCAACCAGGTGATTGCATCCTACGTTCCACCGACCGACGTCGTGCAGGAATTCAAGGTGCAGACCGCCACCTTCGACGCCCAATTCGGCCAGACCCAGGGCGGTGTTACTAACATCAGTATCAAGTCGGGCACCAATGCCTTCCACGGAGCCGCCGGCTACTCGTTCCAGCGGACCGATTTCTGGGCCAACGATTTCTTCAACAACAAGAAGGGCAACTCCGTGCGCCCGCAGTTCTCGTTCGACCGCTGGGGCGGCGCGATCGGCGGCCCGGTCTGGATCCCCAAGGTCTACAACGGCAAGAACCGGACTTTCTTCGAGTGGGGCTACGAGGGCATCCACGACGCCCGTCCGCGTCACGACGACGCCACCAACTCGGTTCCCACCACCGCCGAGAAGAACGGCGATTTTTCGGCCTTCCTGCCGCTGGGAGCCAGCTATCAGATCTACGACCCGAGCACGCGCCGCGCCATCGCCGGCGGTCACTACCAGGAGGATCCCTTCCCGGGGAACAAAATCCCTCAATCCCAGTGGAACGCGGTCGGGGTCAAGGCCCTGAGCTACTTCCCCACGCCTCTCAGCGCCGGAAAGGCGGATGGCACCCAGAACATGGTCGACTCCAGCATCACCGAGAGAGCCAAGTATTACAACCATACCTGGCGCGTGGATCACTCCATCAGCGACAAGCAGCGCATCTTCGTGCGGGCCAGCGTCTATCGCCGGGATAGCACCTACAATAACTACTTCAACAATCTCGCCACCGGCGTGTTCTTCCAGTTCGCCTCCAAAGCCGCCGTTTTCGACGACGTCTATACGCTCTCGCCCACCACGGTCCTGAACGTCCGTTACAGTTACAACCGGTTCATCCGCATGCAGAACCAGAATCTGGACGCGGTGGGATTCGATCTCACCTCGCTGGGCTTCCCACAGTCGTATGCCAGCGCGATCCCGAAAAGCGTCGGCGCCTTCCCGCAGTTCAACATGAGCGGCTTCATCCCCACCGCCTCGGCGGCGGGCGAGGACCGGCCGGTGATGAACCACACCTTCAACAGCAATATCACCAAAGCGATGGGCAAGCATTCCATCCGCTCGGGTATGGAATTCCGCGCCTACCAGGAGAATGATAAGTTCTTCGGTTTCCAGCAGACCGGTACATTCAATTTCGACTCCACTTACACCAAGCAGTTGGACACCTCGACGGGGACTCCGCCTCAGTCGGTCGCCGCCCTGCTGCTGGGCATTCCCACCTCGGCCAGCAACGTGGCGCGCTCGGCGGATTACGCCGAACAATCCAACTCCTGGGGCTTCTTCGTGCAGGACGATTGGAAGATCCTGCCCCGGCTGACCATCAATATCGGGATGCGCTACGAGTTCGAACAACCGCTCCACGAGCGCTACAACAAGAGCGTTCTGGGCTTCGATCCCACCTACGTGCAGCCCATCTCGGCGGCGGCGGCGGCCACCTTCGCTTCCAAGACCGCGTCCAAGGTTCCGGAACTGGCGACCCTGCAGGCTCTAGGCGGGCTCACCTTCGCCGGCGTGGGCGGCAACCCCTCCGGTCTCTACAACACCCCGAAAACTCAGTGGATGCCGCGCTTCGGCTTTGCCTATGAGGCCAACAACAACACCGTGGTGCGCGGCGGCTTCGGCATGTTCTATGGCTTCCTGGGCGAGCGCCGCAGCGACGTTGTCCAGAGCGGCTGGAGTCAGAACACCAACGTGGTGCCCACCATCGACAATATCCACTTCGTCGGCACCCTCTCCAACCCGTTCCCCAATGGCATTACCGAACCGGTCGGATCGGCCGCTGGATATCAGACCTTCCTGGGACAGGCCATCACTTACTTCAACCAGAATCCTCTGGCGCCGCGCGTGATGCGTTGGGAACTCGGCGTGCAGCACGCCTTTAGGGGCGGCATCGTGGTGGAGGCCAACTACACCGGTAACAAGACCATCCACATCGAGCTCAATCCCACCGGCAATCCCAACGTCATCAACACCAACTCGCTGCCCCGTCAGTACCTGTGCACGGCCCCCATCCGCGACACCAAGTGCGACAGCAACCTTACTACCAAGGTTACGAACCCGTTCTACAACCTGGTTCCGGGCAACACGCAAAGCATTTTCACCGGCACCACCATCGCGAAGTCCAGCTTGCTGGCGCCCTACCCCGAGTTCGGAAATGTGAACACTTCCAGAAACCAAGGTTACTCCTGGTACCACTCCCTGACCGTGTCGGTGGAGAAGCGATTCGCTAAGGGCTTCTCTTTAACCGGTAACTACACCTATTCGAAGTTCATGCAGGCGGATGAGTTACTGAACCCGTCGGATCTCTACCCGCTCCGGGTGATTTCCGACCAGGACGTGCCGCACCGGATTTCCATCAGCGGCGTGTTCGAACTGCCGTTCGGGCCGCACAAACCGCTGCTGAACGGAAACAACCCGATCGCCTCGCGAATCCTGGGCGGCTGGCAGCTTTCGGGGATTTTCGGCTACCAGGTCGGCTTCCCCCTGGCCTGGGCCAATCCCAGCGGCACCATCTGCTGTCTCCAGTACGGGAACCCGCAGGACATCATCCTGCCCGCCGGCGACCGCACGGTGGACCACTGGATCAACACCGCCAACTTCGAGACCGCCTCCGCGAAGCAGTTCACCTCGACCGAGCTTCGCACCTGGCCGCTGCGCTTCTCGCAGATCCGCGGCCGCAACGGAAACAACGTCGATCTGGCGGCCATCAAGAACACCCGCATCCGCGAAGGAAAGGACATTCAGTTCCGGGCCGAGGCGCTCAACGCCTTTAACCACCCCAATTTCGCCGCTCCGGATCTGAATCCCACGTCCAAAACCTTCGGCCAGATCTCGTCTTCGAACCAGGCCGGATATCCGCGCCGTCTGCAGTTGAGTCTGCGGTTCCTCTTCTAGCAACGTCGCACCAAGACGACGCGTACTTTCGAGAGGGGCGCCCGCAAGGGCGCCCCTATTTTTATTAGGGAGTGGCCGTCTCTCCGACCCGTAGTGGCTTCCCGCGGCGGCTCGAGACCGATGCCGAGATGTAGTCGCGGTGCATCCGCGCGATGGTCTCGATGCTGATGTTCTTCGGGCAAACCGCTTCGCACTGGCCCATGTTGGTGCACTGGCCGAATTGCTCTCGCGTCATCTGCAAAACCATGCCGATGGCGCGGCGGTCGCGCTCGGCTTGCCCCTGGGGCAACAACCCGAGGTGGGAGATTTTGGCCGCCGTGAACAGCGCCGCCGAGGCGTTGGGACACATGGCCACGCAGGCGCCGCACCCGATGCAGGCCGCGGCGTCCATGGCCAGGTCGGCCTTCTCCTTGGGAATCGGAATCGCGTTGGCCTCGGCCGCGCTGCCCGTCGAAATGGAGATGTAGCCGCCCGCCGCGATGATCCGGTCGAAGGCGCTGCGGTCCACGATCAGGTCCTTGACCACCGGAAATGCCCGTGCGCGCCACGGCTCCAGGTACAGCGTCTCGCCGTCGTGGAACTGGCGCATGTGGAGCTGGCACACCGTAGTGCCGCGCCGCGGGCCGTGGGCCGCCCCGTTGATCATGAACCCGCACATGCCGCAGATGCCTTCGCGGCAGTCGTGGTCGAAAGCGATGGGCTCTTTGCCCTCGCCGATGAGGCCCTCGTTCACCACGTCGAGCATCTCCAGAAACGACATGTGCTCGCTGATGTCGCGGGCCTCGTAGCGCTCCATATGGCCGCGCTCGCCCGGGCCCTTCTGCCGCCATACGTGGAGAGTGAGGTTCATTTGTAGCTCCGTCGCGAGGGGTGCACGTACTCGAACGACAGCGGCTCCCTGTAAAGCCCCGGCGCGTTGCCCACGCCGCGGAATTCCCAGGCGGCGACATAGGAATAGTCGTCGTCATTGCGCAGGGCCTCGCCATCCGGAGTCTGATACTCCTCGCGGAAGTGGCCGCCGCAGGACTCGTTGCGCTCCAGGGCGTCCAGGCACATCAGCTCGGCCAGTTCGAAGAAGTCGGCGACGCGGCCGGCCTTCTCGAGCGACTGGTTCAGCTCCTCTCCGCTCCCCAGCACTCGCACGTCCTGCCAGAACTGCTCGCGCAGCTCCGGGATCTTTCCCAGGGCGAACCGCAGTCCTTCCGCCGTCCGCGACATGCCGCAGTATTCCCACACCAGCTTGCCGAGCTCGCGGTGGTAAGAGTCCACCGTGCGCGTGCCTTTGATGTCGAGCAGGCGGGACACGGTGCAGCGCACGTCCTTCTCCGCTTCGGCGAATGCCGGGTGGCTGGGTTCCAGCTTGCCGGATTTCTCGCCGGCCAGGTAGTCGCCGATGGTGTAGGGGAGGATGAAGTAGCCGTCGGCCAGTCCCTGCATGAGCGCGCTGGCGCCCAGCCGGTTGGCGCCGTGGTCGGAAAAATTCGCCTCGCCCCCGACGTACAGACCCGGAATGGTGCTCATCAGGTTGTAGTCCACCCACAGCCCGCCCATGGTGTAGTGGCTGGCGGGGTAGATGCGCATGGGCACCTTGTAAGGGTCCTCGCCCGTGATGCGCTCGTACATCTCGAACAGGTTGCTGTAACGCTCTTCGATGACGGCGCGCCCCAGACGGTCGATGGCTTCGCTGAATTCCAGGTAGACTCCGTAGCCGCTCGGGCCCACGCCGCGCCCCTCGTCGCAGACCGCTTTCGCATTGCGCGAGGCCACGTCGCGCGGCACCAGGTTGCCGAAGGAAGGATATTTGCGCTCGAGGAAGTAGTCGCGCTCCTCTTCCGGCACTTCGTTCGGCTTTCGTGTGTCGCCCTTCTTTTTCGGCACCCAGATGCGGCCGTCGTTGCGCAGCGACTCGCTCATCAGCGTGAGCTTGGACTGGTACTCGCCGGTTACCGGGATGCACGTGGGGTGGATCTGCGTGAAGCAGGGATTCGCGAACAGCGCCCCGCGCTTGTGCGCGCGCCAGATGGCGGTGGTGTTGCATCCCTTGGCGTTGGTGGAGAGGTAGAAAACGTTGGCGTAGCCACCGGTGGCGAGCACGACGGCGTGCCCGGCAAAGGACTCGATCGCGCCGGTGATCAGATCGCGCGTAACGATGCCGCGGGCCTTGCCGTCCACCACCACCAGGTCGAGCATCTCGTGGCGCGGGAACATCCGCACCTGCCCGGCGGCCACCTGGCGTTCGAGGGCCTGGTAGGCACCTAGCAGAAGCTGCTGGCCGGTCTGCCCGCGCGCGTAGAAGGTGCGCGATACCTGCGCACCTCCGAAAGAGCGGTTCTCGAGCAGACCGCCGTACTCGCGCGCGAAGGGCACGCCCTGCGCGGCACACTGGTCGATGATGTTGACGCTCAACTCGGCCAGCCGGTACACGTTCGGCTCGCGGGAGCGGAAATCGCCGCCCTTCACCGTGTCGTAGAACAGCCGGAAGACGCTGTCGCCGTCGTTCTGATAGTTCTTGGCCGCGTTGATACCGCCCTGCGCGGCGATGGAGTGGGCGCGGCGCGGCGAATCCTGAAAGCAGAAGCACAGGACGTTGTAGCCGAGTTCGGCTAGCGTGGCCGCGGCCGACGCTCCCGCCAGGCCAGAGCCGACCACGATCACCTGGTACTTCCGCTTGTTGGACGGGTTCACCAGCTTCATATCGAACTTGCGCTTCCGCCAAGCCTGCTCAATGGGGCCGGAGGGCAACTTGGAATCCAGTGCCATTAGAGCACCTCGCTTCCGACCAGGCCGGTCAGGACCGCAATGGGAATCGAAATAAAGCCGATCGCCACGATCCAGGCGAAGACGTGCGCCGCCACCTTAAGGACCGGAGTGTATCTCGGATGGCTGACGCCCACCGACTGGAACATGCTCCACGCGCCGTGATAGAGATGCATCGAGAGCAGAATCATGGCGGCGATATAGGAGATCGAGACGGGCCAATACCGAAAGCCGTAAACGATGTTCTGGTAAGTGAAGTAGCGTTCTTCCCCGCCCGCGATCATCGGCCCCTGGTAGTGGAGGCCCACGCTTCCCATGGTGAGATGCAGGAGGTGGAAGACCACGAAGGCCGCCAGGATGGGGCCGCTCCACATCATGGTGCGCGAGGCGTAGCTTGGCGGCAGGTTGTCCTTCTTCACATAGCCGATGGGCCGCGCGCGCCGCTTTTGCAGCCACAGCAGGAACGACGACCAGATGTGCAGCACCGCGATGGCGATGAGCGAGACCTCGATCACCGAGAGCACGTTCGGATGCGCGTGCAGCAGCCGCGTGTAGTAGTTGATGGGATAGACGGTCTGGTAGCCGTCGCTCGTCGCCGGCAGGTAGATCAAGAGGTTGCCGATCAGGTGTCCGATGATGAACCCGACCAGCATCAATCCGGTCACGGCCATCACGACTTTCTTGCCTATATAGGCTTCGAAGAACGCCAGATGCCTCCGTGGCAAGGTGTCAATCGCAATTGAGCCCATTCGCACTCCCCGGAGGACCATTATAGGACTTCCGTCGGCGCGCTTCAGGAGCGTGCGCGACCCCGCGCCTCCAGGGCCGGAAACTTGGTGGGGCTGGCGTCCACGCGTGCGCGGGTCGTCCACGTCCCGCTCCAGCCGGACCTGGAGGTCCGGCGCAGTCCTGGAGAGCTGCCCCACCGACCTGCTCTGTCCGCCTGGGTTTCTGGAGAGCAGCGTTCGCGGCCCCGTGCCTTCAGCGCCGCGATCGTGAGGGAGCAATTGTACGGGGCTTACCGCATTAGCGGTGTGAACTTCACGTCGACGCGGCCGATGGCCTCCACCGGCTTGCCACCGACTACCGGCGGCTCGAACCGCCAGCCCGTGACCTCTTGGGCCGCTATCCGCAACGCTTCCGGGCCGCTGATCACGACAGCCTTTCGGACGCGCCCATCCGCACCGATCGTGACGTCCAGCGTAACGGTACCGCCTATGTGAGCTTCCCGCGCGTACGGCGGATAGGGAATGGCCGTCCTGCGCAGCACGGTCAGCGCCCCGACTCGCAGCGGGCCGGCAGGCGCTCGCACGACGGCCGCGGCCGGAGTTGCGGTGGCCGGAGCTGAATCGCGCTTCACCGCGGGCGCTGGGGCTGCGGGCGCGGCAGGCGGCGCCGTCAGGCGCCTTGCCGGCAGCTCGATCGTCGCGGGCCCCGGTGTCGCACTCACTTCGATCGCCGGCGGTTCAGAGACGTTCGGAACACTGGCGGAAGGAGCAGCCGGGGTCGGCGGCGCGAAGAGCCGCGCAATCCTCGTGGCGGCGGGAGCCAACGCCGCATCGCCCGCTGAACCGGCCTGCCCGTTCACACCGACCGCCGCGGGCGGGACCGGTGGTGCCGCCAGCATGTCCGGACGGACGGATTCGACCGCATCGGCGGCGCCGTCCGAACTGACCGTCAGCCGGAGCGTCACATCCGAGCTCACAGGCTGGTAGACCAGAGCTCCGGCGCGGATTACTCGCAGAGACAGGTCTACGTCTTCCTCGCGGCCGCCGTCCGTGATGGAGAGAACCGCGCGCCTGGCGCTCTTGATCGCTTCCGACCTGGCGTTCCAGGTGAGCAGCAGCTTGCCTTTCTCGGCCCGGGCCGAAAAGTCGATCGGCCGAACCTGCTCAGATGACGCCGCAGCGCTCTGAAGCCGGGGGTGGTGAGGAAAGTACAGGTAGGAGGATGCCGCCCCTCCGCTCGCCAGGCATACGAGCCAAATCCACAGATGGCGGCTGCGGCGGGGCGGGGTGGCCGACTCCGGGACGCGACCGGGCATTGCGGGTGCCGTCGCGGCCGGGGTTGAATCGACGTCTGCCGGCGGTTCGATTAGTGGCATAACCGAGAACTCCTTGCCATCGCGCTAGACTCGCGGTGGCGGCACGAATGGAGACACCAAGCGACGTTGGTTGGCGATCTCCAGAACGGTCTTGCTTTGAACCCGAACCCAGGTGTGCGGCCGAGTGCCTGAACCGGAACCGAGTAAATCCGACTTCCCAGTTCAAGGCCAGTATACACCGGGTTGCATATTTATATTACATGTGAATTAGATTCTGGCTCGATTTTAGTAAAAGTCGCGGAACATTAATAAATACCGCTTGACTTACGGCCCGCAAAAGGGGGTGAGCGCCATACCGCATGCGTGCGGGCGATGGTTCGGTCGCGGGGATCGGTGCCCTCAGGCGCCACCGGCACGGTCTCAGCGGGTTCCTCCGTTATTCCCCACCATCGCGATCTTTATTCCCGACACGGCTTTGAATAATGCCGAGCTATTTCAGGCTCCGCGCGCGGAGATGGGGAGCATCCATTCGCGAAACTGGAGCTCGGGAGCAGGCGCCTCGCGGGCACGGAGCCGGCGCGGGGCGAGCGGTCAGGCATCCATTCGCGAAACCGGAGCTCCGGAGCGGGCGCCTCGCGGGCACGGAGCCAGCGCCATCTACCCGGCCGGCGCGACCGCCTCCGCGCGTAACCGTGGCTGTCCTGGCCTGGAACTGCGAAAGCTCGTCAGCCGGACGCCCCGGATCAGGGTCACGGCCGGCCGGAATTCGGGCAGGGCGCACGACCCCGGCCGGGGGGTGACAGTCACGTGCGGCCAGGTGTGGCCACGCGGCCATTTGTAGTATATTGAGTGGCGCGCTTGACGCGCCTCCCTTTTCATACTGAGGTATCTTGAATGCCACTCAAATCCGATCAGGAAAACGTCGGCTGGATCGAACGTATCGGTTACGCCGGCGGCGACCTGGGCTTTTGCCTTTACTGGAACACCTTTAGCATCTTCCTTCTGATCTTCTACACCGACACTTTCGGGATCACCGCGGCTGCCGCGGGCACGATGTTGCTGGTCACGCGCACCTGGGACAACTTCGTCGATCCGATCATGGGGATGGTTTCCGACCGGACCCGGTCGCGGTTCGGCAGGTTCCGGCCCTGGCTGCTGTGGATGTGCCTCCCCTTTGCGATCTCCGGCGTTCTGGCATTCTCGGCACCGAACCTGTCGCCGAACGGCAAGCTGGTCTATGCCTACCTCACGGTGTCGCTGTTGATGCTCTTCTACACCATGCTGAACGTGCCCTACGCGGCGCTGCTGGGAGTCATCACCAACCAGGGCGAGGAGCGCACGCGCCTCTCGTCGTTCCGCTTCATCGGCGCGTTCTCGGGCAACCTGGTGGTGCAGGGCACGCTGCTCTACCTGGTGGCGCACCTGGGGCATGGCAACAATAAGGTCGGCTATCCGCTCGCGCTGGCCGTTTACGGCTTCGCGGCCATGGGCCTCTTCCTGTTCACGTTCGGCTCGACGCGCGAACGCGTGCAGAACATCAAGCGGGAGAAATCCAGCATCCGCGAGGACCTCGGCGACCTGACACGCAATCGGCCCTGGGTCATTCTGGCGGCGATCAACATCATGTTCCAGGTCTGGGTGGGCATCAAACTGGCGGGCCAGGTCTATTACTTCAAGTACGTGGTGGGCAGCGAGACGATGGCTTCCTCCTGGATGGTCGCGGGTACGGTATTCAGCCTGCTTGGAGTGGTGTCGGCACCTTGGGCGCTGCGTTTGCTGGGCGGCAAGCGATCGACCTACATCTGGCTGTCGCTCGCGAACGCGGTTTGCTGCGCCGCGCTGTTCTTCGCTGGGCCGCACGATTACGTGCTCATCTACGGGTCGCAGATTCTCGGCTCCTTCGTCGCCGGGCCGTTGAACCCCATCACTTGGGCCATGTTCGCGGACACCGCGGATTACGGCGAGTGGCGGTTCGGCCGCCGCTCGACGGGCCTGGTGTTCTCCGCCGGTAGTTTTGCCTCCAAGCAAGGCGGAGTGCTGGGCGGGGCGGTGGCGGCATGGCTGCTGGCGTTCTACGGGTTCAAGCCGAACATCGCGCAGACGCCCTCCGTGGTGTTCGGAATCCGCATGATGGTGAGCTTGCTGCCGGCCGCGGCCAGCGTGCTCACCGCGCTGGTCGCTCTGCTCTACGGCCTGAACGCCAAGATGGAAAAGACGATCGCGATCGAACTGAAAGAGCGGCGCGCGGAAGCGGAAGCGGCGCCCGCCAACTGAGAAGAGATGAAACCATCGCAGACCATCGTGGGGACCGCGGTCCCGAATCTTCCCTGGGAGGACCGGCCGGCCGGCTCGAACGACGCGGTGTGGCGTTACAGCGGCAATCCGATCATCGGATGGAATCCAGTGGGCCGCGTGGCGCGCATTTTCAATAGCGCGGCGATTCCGTACGAGGGCGCGTTCGTGGGCGTGTTCCGCGCCGACCACCGCAATGGCCGCGCCGACCTGCACTTCGGCCGCAGCGCTGACGGCATTCATTGGGACATCGACGCCGACGTGATTCCCTGGCAGGATGAGAACGGCCGGCCGAAGCCCAACAGCTACGGCTACGATCCGCGGCTGGTGAAGATCGAGGACACTTACTACATCACCTGGTGCGACGACTTCCCCGGCGCTTCGATCGGCATGGGCCGCACGCAGGATTTCCGCACCTGGGTCAAGATGGAGAACCCGCTGATGCCGTTCAACCGCAACGGCGTCCTGTTCCCGCGACGGATCAATGGCCAGTACGGGCTGCTGAGCCGGCCGAGCGACAGCGGGCACACTCCTTTCGGCGACATCATTCTCTCCTGGAGTCCGGACCTGACGTATTGGGGACGCCACCGCCTGGTGATGAGCCGCGGCGGCCAGGGCTGGTGGCAGAGCACGAAGATCGGAGCGGGGCCAGTGCCGATCGAGACCAATGAAGGCTGGCTGCTCTTCTACCACGGCGTCACGACGACCTGTAACGGCTACGTGTACAGCACGGGCGTGGTGCTGCTCGACCTCGAGGATCCCAGCAAGGTGCTCTATCGCACCCGCGATTACCTGATGACACCGGAGAAGGACTACGAGACGGTGGGCTTCGTACCCAACGTCGCGTTCCCGTGCGCGGCCATCGCGGACGCACCCACCGGCCGCATCGTCCTCTACTATGGGGCGGCGGACACCTATACCGCGCTGGCGTTCTGCCAGGTGGATGAGGTGCTCGCGTACCTGAAGGGGAACTCCGAAGTGTTCTAAGCCGCTCGTCGCTCGTCGCCCGTCGCTCGTCGATTCCTGAGAGCGGGATGCGTGCGCTGCGCGGGCGGAGTTCGGTACGACGAGCGACAAGCGACGGTGTTCCAGGTCGCCCGTCGCTCGTCGATTCCTGAGCGAAACGCGTACGCCGCGCGGGCGGGATCGGTTCGACGAGCGACAAGCGACGGTGTTTCAGGTCGCCCGTCGCTGGTCGATTCCTGAGCGAAACGCGTGCGCCGCGCGGGCGGGATCGGTACGACGGGCGACAAGCGACGGTGTTTCAGGTCGCCCGTCGCTGGTCGATTCCTGAGAGCGAAATGCGTGCGCCGCGCGGGCGGGATCGGTACGACGAGCGACAAGCGACGGTGTTCCAGGTCGCCCGTCGCTGGTCGATTCCTGAGAGCGGGACGTCGTGCGCCTCGCGGACGGGCTTCGGTACGACGAGCGACAAGCGACGGTGTTCCAGGTCGCCCGTCGCTCGTCGATTCCTGAGCGAAACGCGTGCGCCGCGCGGGCGGGATCGGTTCGACGAGCGACAAGCGACGGTGTTCCAGGTCGCCCGTCGCTGGTCGATTCCTGAGCGAAACGCGTGCGCCGCGCGGGCGGGGTTCGGTACGACGAGCGACAAGCGACGGTGTTCCAGGTCGCCCGTCGCTGGTCGATTCCTGAGCGAAACGCGTGCGCCGCGCGGGCGGGATCGGTACGACGGGCGACAAGCGACGGGCGACGAGCGTTAGAGTAGTTGTTTGTGAACCTAGGGGACGCGATCGCGCAGGGGCGATGGGAGCAGGCGGGGGCTCTGTTCGATCGCCTGGATGCGGCGGCTGCGGCTGAGTTGTTTCTGAGCGTACCGTTCGAGCAGCAGCAGACGCTGTTCCGGCGGCTGCCGGTCGAGGCGGCGGCGCGGGTTTCAGAGGGCCTCCCTTACTACCAGACCTACGTCTTCCTGCACACGCGGCCGGCCGACGAGATGAATGCCATCGTCGATGCCATGGACGCCAGCGTCCGCATGCAGTTCTTCGACGAGCTGCCGGAGGAGGCCTGGCAGCGGCTGATGGACGAGCTGGCGGGAAAGGCGCCGGTCGCCGTTTTCGAAGCGGCACCCGAGGCCACGCCGGCAGCCGTGGAGCCGATCATCGTGGCGCGCGGAATCGAGAAGAGCTTCCGGAGCGCCGACGGCAGCGAGGTGCAGGTGATCGCGCCGACCGACCTCGCGATCGAGCCGGGCGTGATCGTCGCGCTGCTCGGACCGTCGGGCTCGGGGAAGTCCACGCTGCTGCGTATGCTTTCGGGGCTGAGCGAGCCGTCGAGCGGCGAGGTCCTGTGGCATGGTGAACGGGCCGGCGCGTGCGCGCCCAACGTGGCGATCGTCTTTCAAAGCTTCGCGCTGTTCCCCTGGCTGACCGTGCTCGAGAACGTCGAGGTGCCGCTGCTGGCGAGAGGCATGGAGCACGCGGCGCGCCACCGCCGGGCACTCGAGACACTGCATTCGGTAGGCCTGAAAGGGTTCGAGACCGCGTACCCGAAGGAACTCTCCGGAGGCATGAAGCAGCGCGTTGGGTTCGCGCGCGCCCTGGCGGTGGAGCCCGAGGTCCTGTTCATGGACGAGCCCTTCTCGGCGCTCGACGTTCTGACGGCCGAGAACCTGCGCGGTGAATTGCTGGAGCTGTGGCTGGGGAAGCGCATCCCGACACGCAGCATCTTTCTGGTGACCCACAACATCGAGGAAGCGGTGCTGCTGGCCGACCGCGTCATCGTGATCGGGCGCAACCCCGCGCGCGTGCGCGCCGACTTCCGCCTTCCACTCGCGCAGCCGCGGGACCGCAAGTCCGCCGATTTTCTGCTGTACGTGGACTACATCTACAAGCTCATGACGCAGCCGGAGCTTAAGGCCGCACCGCCGACGACCGGCGCGAAACCCCCGTACCAGATGCTGCCGCACGCACGGCGCGGCGCGATCGCGGGATTCCTCGAGATGCTGAACGATCGACCCGGCAGCCAGGACCTCTATCGCCTGGCCGAGGAACTGCGCATGGACGTCAACGACCTGCTGCCGATTGTGGAGGCCGCGGCGTTGCTCGATTTCGCCAGGTCCGATCGCGGCGACGTCGAAATCACCCCGGCGGGAAAGGCGTTTGCCGAGGCCGACATCGAGACGCGAAAGCGGCTGTTCCGCGAGGCCGCGCTGGCGCACGTTGCTCTGTTGCAGCAGATGGAGTCCGCGCTGGCCGCCAAGTCGGACCACGCGTTGCCGCTGGAGTTCTTCCGCGACGTTCTGGAGGAGCATTTCCCCGAGGCCGAGGTTCAGCGGCAGATCGAGACGGCGTTGAACTGGGGTCGCTACGGGGACATCCTCACGTTCGACTCGAGCGGAGAGCGAGTGCTGCTGTATCAAGCGGGCACCTCGGTCGAGCTACACTGATGCCGCCGCAGATCTCCAGGAGTTCGTGGGGCGCCCGGTCGTGGGTTGCCCGGTCGTGGAGCGCCCCGTCGTGGGGCGCCCGGTCGTGGGGCGCCCCGCCGTGGGGCGCTTTGCCCACCCGGGCGCCGTCGCTGCTCACCGATTTGCCCATGGTGGCGGCCGGGCTGGCGCTGTTCTTCGGACTGCTGTCGCTGGCGCGCTACTGGGCGGGCCCGGTCAATCCGTCGCCCGAGATCAGCCTGCACCCGGCGGTGCTGCCGCTCTACGCGCTCTACTCGCTTGCGCGCATCGGGTTGGCCTACGGACTCAGCCTGGCGTTCACTTTGGTCTACGCATACGTGGCCGCGCACAACGCGCGGGCCGAGCGCGTCATGATTCCGCTGCTCGACACGCTGCAATCCATTCCCGTGCTGAGCTTCTTGCCGGGCGTGATGGTGTCGATGGTGGCGCTGTTTCCGACGCGGCAGTTGGGCGTGGAGCTGGGTGCGATCCTGCTGATCTTCACGGGACAGGTCTGGAACATGACGTTCAGCGCCTACTCGTCGTTCAAAAATGTTCCGCGCGAGATGGTGGAGGCGGCGGGAGTGTACCGGCTGAGCTGGTGGCAGAAGTTCGTGCAACTCGAGTTGCCGTACGCGGCCATCGGGCTGGTGTGGAATTCCATGATGTCGGTGGCGGGCGGGTGGTTCTTCCTGATGGCGTGCGAGATGTTCGTGCTGGGGAACCGCGACCTGCGGTTGCCGGGCCTGGGCTCGTACCTGCAGACGGCGGCCAACGCGGGAGACACGCGGGCCATTCTGTGGGGCGTGGCGGTGATGGTGACGGTGATCGTTCTGATGGACCAGCTCATCTGGCGGCCGGTGATCGCCTGGAGCGAGAAGTTCAAGGTGGAGCAGGTGGAGGCGTCGGAAACGCATCGCTCGCCGGTGCTCGATTTGCTGAGACGGTCGAAGGTTCTGCCGCGGGTGGCGCGCAGGACGGTGCTCCCGGCGCGCGAGGCCCTGACTTTGTTCTTCGCGCAGAAGGAAAGCAGGGCGACGCGCCGGAGGCATGTTCCGCGCGTGGTCGGGTGGGCTGTGGCGGGTGCGGCGGCGCTCGGGCTGCTGTATGCGCTAGTGAGGATGACGCTGCTGCTCTCGACGACTTCGTGGGTGGAGCTGCGCGGCATTCTGCTGGGCGCGGGCGCGACATTCCTGCGCGTGGAGTTGACGCTGGTGCTGGCGGCGCTGTGGACCATTCCGGTGGGAGTCTACATCGGCCTGCGGCCGCGGCTTTCCGCCATCGCGCAGCCGATCGCCCAGGTGGCGGCTTCGGTGCCCGCGACGGCGTTGTTCCCCATCGTGCTGCTGCTGTTGATTCGCGCCGGCGGCGGGCTCGGGATCGGGTCGATCGTCCTGCTACTGCTGGGCACGCAATGGTATCTGCTGTTCAATGTGATCGCAGGGGCGAGCGCCATTCCGACGGACCTCAAGGAAGTTTGCAGCGTGTTCCACCTGGGCCGCCTGGAGCGCTGGCGCCGGCTGCTGCTGCCAGGCATCTTCCCGTACCTGGTGACCGGTTTTGTGACCGCATCGGGCGGGGCGTGGAACGCGAGTATTGTGGCGGAATACTTTCGATTCCAGGGCCACACGTACTCGATCACGGGTCTGGGCGCGACGATCAGTCACGCCACAGACGGCGGGAATTTCCGCGTGCTGCTGGCGGCGACGGTGGTGATGGCGGCGATGGTGGTGACGATCAACCGGCTGGTGTGGCGGCGCCTGTACGGGCTGGCGTCGACGAAGTTCAAGCTGGAGAGCTGAGGGAGACAACAGTGTCCGATTTTGGGACTGGGTTCATGTTGCACTGGCGCGCGCGCGCTTTTTTGCGCGGCCTGCCGGGAGAAGCTTGGGTCGGCGGGCGATGCGTTTCGGCGGAAGTTGGCGGTTTGGTGGCGCGAAGACGTGGATACTCCCCAGGATGAGAATAAGGAAGGCGGCGGGGGCAGGTTCTGGCAAGTGATTGAAGGGACAGGAGAAGAATTTTGGGAGTCGCGGCGAACCGATCTGGGCGCAGCGACGCGAACGCCCTAGGGGTGTGGACGCTGTGCCCCGCGAAGTTCAAGCTGGAGAGCTGAGGGGGCCGCCCATCCAGCGATCGATCTTCGCGCGGAGGGCCGCAATCTGGACGGGCTTGCTGAGGTAGTCGTCCATACCCGCCGCCAGGCACTTCTCCCGATCTCCGGACATGGCGTTCGCAGTCATGGCCAAAACGGGCGTGTGGGCGCGGTCCGCCTGGAGGCGCCGGATCTCGGCGGTGGTTTCAAACCCGTCCATCTCCGGCATCTGAACGTCCATGAGAATGAGCGCGTAATCGCGCGCGCAGATCGCTTCCAAAGCCTGCCTACCCGAGGAGACCGCGTCGGCCGCGTAGCCCGCTTTGTCGAGCATTCGCAGGGCAATCCTCTGGTTCACGGGGTTGTCCTCAACCACGAGAATCCGCCCGGGCGGCGGAGGGGCCGCGACAGGAGTGGCGGCGAGCGCCGGAGCCGGGGCCTGCGCGGGGACCTGAGCCGGCGGCCCTGCCTTGCCGAAGGCGGCGGTAAACCAGAAGCGGCTTCCGCGGCCCGGCTGGCTGTCGACTCCGATCTCGCCACCCATCAAGATCGCGAGTTGCTGCGATATAGCGAGGCCGAGCCCGGTGCCGCCGTGCCGGCGATGAGTCGATCCGTCACCCTGCACAAAGGGCTCAAACAGATGTTCGCGCCGTTCGGCTGGAATCCCGGGGCCGGTGTCCTGCACGGAAAATCGCACCATCGCTCTCTCCGGACTCTCATTGACGAGCGAGGCACGTACAATCACGTGGCCCACCTCGGTGAACTTCAGGGCGTTGCCGCCGAGATTCAGCAGAACCTGACGCAGGCGGCACGGGTCGCCGACGACAACGCCCGGCACATCGGGTTCGATATCGCGCCGCAGCTCGATACCCTTTGCCCCGGCGGAGGCGGACAGGGTAGACAGCACCCCGTCGATCTCTTCGGCAGGACTGAAGGGCAAGCTATCGAGTTCGAGCTTTCCCGCTTCGATCTTGGAGAGATCGAGGATACCGTTCAACAGGCCAAGCAGGGACTCCGCGGACTGGTGAATTCCGCTGGCATACTCGCGCTGCTCGGGCGCGAGCGGGGTGCCGGTCAAAAGCTCGCTCATGCCCAGGACGGCATGCATGGGGGTGCGGATCTCATGGCTCATGTTGGCCAGGAAGCACCCCTTGAGACGGTTGGCTTCGAGCGCCTGGTCGCGGGCTTCGGCGAGGTCGGACGATTTCCTGGCCAGTTCGGCGGCCTGCCGCTCGGCGGTCTGCCGGGCCCGTTCCAATTGCTCGACGTGGAGGGTGAGCGCCTGCTCCACCTGCTTCTGATGCCGGATATCCACGAAGCTTTCGAGGAGGCAGCGCCTTCCACCAACCTCGACCGGGATGACGTTCTTGAGGATCGGCACGCGCTCACCGCCGCAAGCGAGCACCACGCGTTCGGAATTGTCCACGGACTGGCCCAGATCGAGCACCGGGCATTGGTTCCGCTGTGCCGGGCAGATGAACTGATGGCAGACCGAGCCCAGAACCTCTTCCTGGGACCGGCCCATCATCCGCAGCGCGGCGGGGTTGGCATCCACGAGTTGGCGCGTCTCGGCGTCCACGGTGACAATGCCGGCTTGCACCGAGTCGAGAATCGTTTTCAGGCGGCCTTCGCTCTGCTGCAGTGCGGCCAGCATGCGCCGGCGTTCGGTTATATCGCGGTTAACGGCGATAACGCCGGTGGGGCGACCTTGGTCGTCCCGCAGGACGGCGACCGCGCCTTCGGCGAGGATATCGCGCCCGTTTTTGTCGAGCCCGGCGGTCTCGCCCGCCCAATTGCCGTTGCGGCGAAGGTCCTCCTGGATATCGGTTCGCCGCGAGATGGAGATGACCGAGTCGAGGTCCCTGCCAATCACCTCATCGGAGCGCCATGCATAGATGTGTTCGGCGCCTCGATTCCACGAAACGATTCGATACTGGTCATCCGTGGTGATCACCGCGTCGTGCACTTCATCCAGCAGGCGCCTGTAATTGGCGATCTCGCCTTCCGCTCGCCTGCGCCCGCTCACCTCGCGTACAATCGCGCAGCAGTAGCTCTCGCGGCCCGTGCCGATGTGGGTGGCCGTAACCTCGACCGGGAGCAGCGCTCCGTCCTTCTTCCGGTACTCGGTCTCGAACCGGAGGCTTCCTTCGCGCTGGAGCGCGTCCCACTTTTCCCGGAGCCGGTCGGGGGCGCACGAAGGATCGACGTCCTGGATGGAACGGCAAGGAGTTCTTCGCGGGAGAATCCCAGCAGGCGGCAGGCGGCCTGGTTCACGTACGCAAAGGCGCCGCCGCTCCGGATCCAGAGGAACGCGTCGGCCGCCTGGTCGATGACCAGCTCGCTCAGCAGCAACTGTCCGCGCGACTGGACCGCTTTGTTCTTATGTGGACGAGAGCGCAAGGTTACCCTCACAGACGCTAGAGACCACACCAGTTCACGTGGCATATATCGGCAGTCTGTGGGTCCGCCATTAGCCGAAACGGCGGTGCCGGCGGTGACTATCAAGCGCTAGCGCGGCGCCCGATGCCACCTGGTTCTCTCGGATGCGGACTGCCGGAACGGCTCTCCAGGGCCGCGCCAGACGTTGCAGGGAGGCCGGCGTGGCCGCCGGCCGCAGGGCTGGAGTCCCATAGGCGCTAAATTAAGAGGGCGCCGCGAGCCTGGATCGTGGCGCCGGCTCTTAGTCTGCAGCGTCGAGACTCTTCTCGACGCGAAGGCCGGTTTCGACACGAATGTCGAGGCGGCAGGCAGGAGTGCCTGCGCCACGAAAACTGCCCGCCGATGCCTTATTTTGACGCGGCCGCGTTCAGCCGTTGTTGACCGACTCCAGCGGCGGAGCGCTGGGCGAGCGAAGAGTCCGAATATCCCGCATCAACACTGCGAGAGGAATAGGCAATAAATCGGAAGGATCTGGATACCGCTTCCAGGGCGCCCGATTTAAGCTGGAGTGAGAGAACGGTCCTAAGGAGAAACAATGCAGAAGCGCAAACTTGGAAGCAGCGGCCTGGAAGTCACGGCTCTGGGGCTGGGCTGCATGGGGATGAGTTTTTCTTACGGTCCGCCCAAAGACAAGCAGGAGATGACCTCTCTGCTGCGGGCAGCCGTGGAACGCGGCATTACATTCTTCGACACCGCCGAGGTCTACGGTCCATACTTGAACGAAGAGCTGGTGGGCGAAGCTCTCGCTCCCTTCCGCGACCGGGTGGCGATCGCCACGAAGTTCGGGTTTGACGTCAGCCCTGGTTCCGATCCTCGCGGGATGAAGGGCGCCGCGCCGGGCCTGAACAGCAGGCCAGAGCACATCAAGCAAGCCGCCGAGGGCTCACTCAAGCGGCTTAAGGTCGATGTTATCGACTTGCTCTATCAGCATCGGGTTGACCCGGACGTACCCATCGAAGACGTGGCGGGAGCCGTGAAGGACCTGATTCAGGAAGGCAAGGTCAAGCACTTCGGCCTTTCCGAAGCGGGGGTGCAAACGATCCGCCGCGCGCACGCGGTGCAGCCGGTCTCCGCTCTCCAGAGCGAGTATTCGCTGTGGACGAGGACTCCGGAAAAGGAAGTGATACCGACCCTCGAGGAACTCGGAATCGGCCTGGTTCCGTACAGTCCGCTGGGCAAGGGCTTCCTCACGGGCAAGATGGACGAGAACTCGAAGTTCGACAGCTCCGACTTCCGCAGCACGCTGCCCCGCTTCACGCCGGAGGCTCTCAAGGCGAATCAGGCGCTCATCGATCTGCTGGCCGGCATCGGGCAACGGAAGAAGGCGACGCCCGCGCAGATAGCGCTAGCCTGGCTGCTGGCCCAGAAGCCGTGGATCGTACCGATCCCAGGCACCACAAAGCTCGCATCGCCTGGACGAAAACATCGGGGCAGTCTCGGTCGAACTCACGGCGGACGATTTGCGGGACATCGAGAACGCCGCCTCGAAGATCACGGTGCAAGGCGCCCGCTACCCCGAAAGGCTGGAGCGGATGACCGGCCGCTGAGCGACGGCGCGAAGGAGTTCAAGAAATGGAAATCATACGAAGCGGTTCGCAGCCCTCCGGCAAAGGACCGGCAGAGTATTTTACCGGCACGGTGCGGGTTGACCCGTTGTTCAAGCCGCCCGCTCCGGCGCGCGCCTTCGGCGCCAGCGTCACCTTCGAGCCCGGCGCACGGACAGCATGGCACACCCACCCGCTGGGGCAGACTCTGATTGTGACGGCCGGGTGCGGCTGGGCACGGCGTTGGGGCGGGCCGGTGGAGGAAATCCGGCCGGGCGACGTGCTCTGGTTCGCGCCGGGCGAAAAGCATTGGCACGGCGCCACGGCGACCACGGCGATGACCCATATCGCCATTCAGGAGCAGCTTGACGGAAAGGCCGTCGACTGGATGGAGCAGGTCACCGACGAGCAATACACGGCCTGATCCAGGGGGCTCAGCGCCTGAACAACCGTGGCGCACGTCTTCAGCGTGCGGCGGCGACCTTCAGGTCGCCGTTCCGTTCGCGATTGGTTGTGGGGCGGTCCTCCAGCAGGCGTGGACACCTGCCCCACGAGTTTCCGACCCTGGTGACGGGCCGCCACGGCCCGCTTATGCTGAAGCGTGCGCCACCACCGGGCCCGCGGAGTGGACACACAACCCTAGCGCATGTTCTGCATGTACTTCATCCACGGATACCGCTCCTGCCAATGTGCCCCCAGCGCCTCGCCATCCACGCGCTTGAATTCGATGCGGCGCCGAAGTTCCTCGAGCACTGAAGACGGCTCGGAGGCAGTGCGTTGGACGCCCGGCGGCCGCCGGCCCCTTCCCAGGAACGAGCGGCGGTGTCCCAGAAGCGGACAAAGCGGTCGGGAAGGGGGGCCCGCAAGGCGTTGATTTCACTGCACTGAGATATCGGCATCCGAATTGCCTCAGTCAAGCGGGCGTCTTATGCTGACCTCTATCAAACACGCCTTTCGGGTGTTGCGGAAGGACCCCGGTTTCACTTTCGCGGCCATCTGCTCTTTAGCGCTGGGGATTGGCGCGACTTCGGCCATGTTCAGCTTTGCCGACGCGCTGTTGCTGCGGCCGCTGCCGGTCAGGGACCCCGGCAGCGTGGTCGCAGTCAACACGGTCAAGTCCGCTCCCTTCGGCGGCAATTCTAATATCTCGTATCCGGACTACCTCGACCTGCGCGACCATAACCGCACTTTTCAGGGCCTGACGGCCGCCTCCTTCGCGAAGTTCGGATTCAGCGCGGACCCGCACGGCATGTCGCGCATGAAGTACGGCCTCTACGTGTCGGGCAATTTCTTCCAGGTGCTGGGCGTCGAGCCTGCGCTCGGGCGCGGCTTCCGGCCGGATGAGGATCGGGCCGAGGGCCGCGATGCCGTGGTGGTGTTGGGCCACGACTTCTGGGTGAGCCGGTTTGAGGCGAGCCCGTCGGTGCTGGGTTCCAGAATCCGGCTGAATGGGGTCGAGTTCACGGTGATCGGCGTGGCGCCCGAGCACTTCACGGGCATAGACACCTTCATTCGCCCGACGCTGTTCGTTCCGCTGGCCATGTCGCCGCGCATGGGTCCGAACCTGCTGCACGACCGCAACACCGGCTGGATGTGCGTGAAGGGCCGGTTGAAGCCGGGCGTCAGCGTGGCGCAGGCGCGGGCGGATGTCGCGGCGCTCGCGCCGCAGTTGCTCAAGCTGCACGCGCAGGCGGCCGCCGGGGACCGGGTGCAAGCGGAGACCGAGCTCCAACTTCGCATGGCGCAATCGCCGGAGATCACGGGGATGGCTACCATGCTGGGCGTGCTGGGGCTGTGCGTGCTGGCGGTCTCCTGCGCCAATGTGGCGGGGCTGCTGCTGAGCCGGGCGCGCGGGCGCTCGCGCGAGATTGCGGTGCGGACGGCCATTGGCGCGAGCCGCTGGGCGCTGGTGCGGCAGTTACTGCTGGAGAACCTCATGGTGGCGGTCGCAGGAGGGGCGGCGGGCGTGGCGATCGCGGACCGGGTAGCGGAGTACTGGCGAAGTCTGCCGGTCCCCTTCGACCTCCCGGTCGTCTTCGACATGGGCGTCGATCGGCGGGTGCTGCTATTCACCCTTGCGGCTTCGGTCGCGAGCGTGCTGCTTTTCGGCCTGGCTCCGGCGCTTCGGATCACGCGTCCGGACCTGGTTCCGGCGCTGAAAGCGACCGACGCCGATAGCGCGGGCAGGCGGCATTTCTGGGGACGAAACACAATCGTGGCGGGCCAGGTGGCGCTCTCCCTGGTGCTGCTGATGGTCTCCGCCGTCCTGGTGCAGGGTCTGCGGGATCAACTGACGCAGGGACCGGGATACCGTACCGATCATCTGTTTATCACCAGCTTCGAGACGAACCTGGCCCACTACTCGGAGGATCGGCAGAAGCAATTCTATAAAGACCTGCTGGAAAAAGCGCGCTCGGCGCCGGGGGTGAAGTCGGCGGCCTTGGCCTCTGCCATCCCGATGCTGTCGCGGGACAGCTTCGACATTGTTCCAGACGGCTATCGGTTGCGGGCGGGCGAACGGGCGCTCACCGTATTCCGCAACTGCGTCAGCGAAGACTACTTCGAGACCATGAACATCCCCGTCTTGCGTGGGCGCGGCTTTACGGAATCGGACAGAGAAGACGCTCCGCTGGTTGCGGTGGTGAACGAACACGCGGCCCGGCATTATTGGCCAAATCAAGACGCCATCGGCAAGCGGTTCCACTTGACGAACGCGAGCGGGCCGCCGGTCGAGATCGTGGGCATCGCGAAGATGTCGAAGTACCTGTGGATTGCCGAGGCTCCATCGGATGTGGTCTATGTCCCCATGCGGCAGCAACAGCGTTCCACGATGACGCTGGTAGCCCAATCGGTGGCGCAGGATGCCGGAACCCTCGCTCCCGTGGTGCGGGAGGTGATGCGCGGCCTCGATCCGGACATGCCGGTGTACGATGTGAGGACCATGCAGGATTTCTACACGCAGCGCGGGGTGAAGACTCCGGCAATCATCGCGCAGGTGGTGGCGGCGATGGGCGTGACGGGGATGGTGCTGGCGGTGGTGGGGCTGTACGGGCTGGTGGCCTATTCGGTCAGCCGGCGAACCCGCGAGATCGGGATTCGGATCGCGATCGGCGCGGACCCGCGGAAGGTAGTGTGGATGGTGCTGAGGCAGGGCCTGCGACTCGGCGCGGCCGGGGTCGCCATCGGCCTGGTGGTGGCGGTCTTCACCTGCCGCGCGGTTGCGGCGGGCGCTTGGGGAGGCGGCACGGACAGCTCGTTCAACCGGGTAGGCGCTCTGCATTTCGCGGCCGTCACGCTTTCGCTACTCACGATCACGGTGGTGGCGGCGCTGGCGCCGGCGCTGCGGGCGGCGCGGGTGGATCCGATACGGGCGCTGCGGGACGAATGACAAGCAGTTGGAACTCAGGCCGCGCTAAACTCGTCTGGGACTAAGGACCCAATCCTATGAGAACTCGTCTACTCCTTGTGACACTGGCCTTGGCAGCGGCCTCCGTTTCGCCGGCCGCGGATACGAAGCTGAAAGAAGAGATGCGATCGCCGTGGACGCGCGGCGACCAGCGGTTCCTACGCCACTGGCTGGTGGTGAGCGATCTGCCGCTGGCGGAGGGCTTCGACAAGGACTGGCTGGCCTCCGAGGGCGGCGAGACGGGCGTGCATCCGGCGGAGAAGATGGCCGTCAAGCTTCCGGATGGCAAGAGCCAGGAATGGCGCTCGGTGGTGGCTTGGAGCGATGAGGTCGATCTGTCGAACGGGCCGGGAGTGAAACGCGACCTGGTGGCATACGCCTTCGCCACGGTGAAGCGCGCGGAGGCCGGCAAGGCGGTGCTGAGCCTGGGCAGCGATGAAAGCATGCGCGTGTGGCTGAACGGCGCGCTGGTGCTGGACAAGCGAACCTCGCGCCCGCAGACGTTCGACGAGGATCGGGTCACGGTGGAGATGAAGGCCGGCGAGAATGCGCTGCTGGTGAAATCCGAGCAGCGCATCGGGCCGCAGACCATTTCCGCGCGAGTGCTCGAGCTGGGCGCCACTCCGGCGCGCATACAGGAAATCGGTCCCTCGCTGCGGGAATCGAAGGCGGACGCACTGATCGTCTCGACCGACATCAACGGCGATCGCGCGGCGCTAGACAAGGTGCAAGTCACGGTGGTCGGTGCCGGAGGCAAACCGGTTGCCGAAAGAACGGCGCCGCGGGGCGAGCGGCTGAGCTTCGACCCGGCGGCGTGGCCGGACGGCCCCTACGAGGTCCGCTGCACCACGCGCAGGCCGAACGGCCTGATGTACGCCACGCACCTGGCCTGGTACAAGGGCGACGCGGTGGCGCATGCGCGGAGGGTGGTTGCGGCGGCGGCCCAGGCCGACGATCGCACCACGGCGGGCTTCACCATCAAGATGCTTGCGGACATGGTGCTCGACCGGCTGGACACCAAGGACCTCGACAAGGTTACGGGCAATCCGTGGTGGGTCATCCATTCGCCTCTGATGGAATTCGACGAGATGCAGTTGGAGGCCAAGGACGCTGCGGCGATCGTGAGGCCGTACGGGTTCGCGCGGCTGGCATATCGCGACGAAGTGGACGGCTCGGCGCAATTCGCTCTGGCGTATCTACCGGGCGGCTACGATCCGGCGAAGAAATGGCCGCTGGTGGTGAAGCTGCACGGCTACAATCCGGCCAATCCGGAATACGTGCGCTGGTGGGGCGTCGATTCGCGGCATCACGTGCTGGCGGACACCGAATACAACGGCCACCAGGGCGTCATCTACATGGAGCCACGCGGGCGCGGGAACACGTCGTATATCGGCATCGGCGACCAGGACGTGGTGCGCGTCATCCAACTCGCCAAGGAGCGCTTCAACGTCGATGAAGACCGCGTCTACCTGCTGGGCGATTCGATGGGAGGCTGGGGCACATGGAACGTGGCCACTCGCCATCCTGACCTGTTCGCCGCCATCGCCCCGATTTTCGGCGGAGTGGATTACCATTCCCAGCTATCTGAAGACGCGCTGGCGAAGCTCACGCCGCTGGCCCGCTACTTCCAGGAGAAGGACAGCTCGTGGTCGATGGCGGAATCGCTCGTCAACATGCCGATTTTCGTTCATCACGGCGACGTGGATAAGAGCGTGAACGTCGATTACTCGCGCTACGGCGTGCGGTTGCTGCAGCGCTGGGGATACGACATCCGGTACGAGGAACTCCCGGGCTACGGGCACGAAGACCTGAACCGATGGGCGGACATCTTCAACTGGTTCCTGGAACACCGCCGCGAGGCCAATCCCGGGCGCGTTCGCCTGCACACGGCCGAGCTTCAGAACGCGTCGGCTTACTGGGCCAGGATCGACCAGGCGGCCAGCCCCGGCGACTTCATGACGCTGGATGCCGAGATCACGGACCCGAACACGATCCGGCTCGACACGCGGAACGTGGAGACGGTGACCCTATCGCCCGTGTCTCCGCTCATCGATCGCGCCAAGCCGGTCGCGGTGAACTGGAATGGCGTGGCGCGCGACGTGTCTTTCGACGCCGGGCGGCTTCGTCTCGGCGCGGCCGCTAACGGCCCGGAGAAAGGGCCCAGGATCGCCGGACCTGTGCGCGACATCTTCACTACTCCCTTCGCTATCGTCACGGGCACCAGCGCCTCCGATCCGGAGATGAAGCAGATGTGCGCGACCAAGGCCGAGGCGCTCGCGGATGCGTGGAAAAGCTGGCAGCGGGTTCCGGCGCGCGTCTTCAAGGATTCCGAACTCACGGACGCGGACGCGGCGCGCTATTCGCTGGTCCTCATCGGTGGCCCGGATGCCAACCTGGTGGCCAGGAAACTGGCGGACAGGATTCCGCTCGAAGTCGCCGCGGACCACGTTAAGGTCGGGCCGCATTCCTTCCCGGTCGCCGACGGACGGGTACAACTGATCTATCCGAATCCGCTGAACAAGCGGAGATACGTCGTGGTGGTCGCGGCGACTTCCGCGGCGGGAATGTACTTCGTAAATCCCAACGAGCTGATGAACGCGGAATTCGATTTCGTCATCCAGGACGGGCGCGTTCCCGGCGCGGCGGGCGGCTCGGCGGCGGATCTCGCGGTGGCGGGCGGCTGGTTCAATCGCCATTGGGAGTTCGAGGACGCCTCCTGTCACGCGGGCGATGCCAAGCTGCGCGCGGGCGGCGCTCTGCTGCACGCGCCTGGGCACGGTCCTGCCGTCGATCTGAAGGTGCTGGATTCCTACGTGGGAAAGTACCAGATCGCGCCGAACGTTGTGGTGGGAGTCGAGCGGAAGGAGAACCGGTTGATGGCCCACGGCCCGGGCTCCATTGGTCTGGAGGAGCTTCTCTCAATTTCCGACAGCGAGTTCTTCGTCATGGAAGGCATGGTGCAGATAGCCTTCGTGAAAGACGCGGCGGGCAAGACGGTTTCGCTCAAGGGCTCGCAGAACGGCCAGGCGTTCACGGCGAAGAAGATCGAGTAGGGGCAGGCCGCTCCCTGACGGTCGCGGTTCGGTGCTGAGCGTGCCCCAGGGTTGTATATTGGGGACATGCTCAGAGGGACTGTGGTTACGTGCGCCGTCGCGCTCGCGGCGCTGGCCGCTCAAACTCCGCGCAGCAGAAGCATGTGGATGGAATACTCGGCTGCGATCGGCCCTCTCGCGGCTGGGACGGGGACGGTAGATCTGTGGATGCCGGTTCCGCACGACGACCCGTACCAGCGCATCGAAAGGCTCCAGGTAACCTCTCCCCACCCGTACCAGATCGATGCGGATGAGCTCGGGAACCGCATCCTGCACTTGCGGGTGGACCGGCCCTCCAGCTCACCGATTCAGGTGACCCTGCGCTTCGAAGCGACGCGCCGCGAGCATCGCCCGGACCTGGCCGCCGCGCCCGCGGGCGTGCGCGAAGAGACGCCGCAGGAACTGGCGCGGTGGATGAAACCGGACCGCCTGGTCCCGCTCGACGACCAGATTCGAGCCTGGGCCAACGCCGTGGTCTCCGCTGCGCACGCGACGACCGATCTCGAGAAGGCGCGCGCCATTTACAACCACGTGGTCGCGACGGTGAAGTACGACAAGAGCGGCAAAGGATGGGGCCGCGGCGACATCTACTTCGCGTGTGAAAACCGGCGCGGGAATTGCACCGACTTTCACGCCATGTTCATTGGCTATGCGCGCGCCGCCGGAATCCCGGCGCGGTTCTCGATCGGCTTTCCGCTACCGGCCGAGCGCGGCGCTGGACAAATCGGTGGATACCATTGCTGGGCGGAGTTCTACGCCAAGGGCATCGGCTGGGTTCCGGTGGACGCCTCAGAGGCGGCGAGGGATCCGTCGCGCCGCGAGTACTTCTTCGGAGCTCACGACGAGAACCGTGTGGAGTTCTCGCGCGGCCGCGACCTGGTGCTGGCGCCTCCGCAGAAGGGCGAGCCCCTGAACTACTTCGTCTATCCCTACGCCGAGGCGGACGGCAAGCCCATCGAGGTCGAGCGCACGATCCGGTATCGCGATCTGCCGCAGTCGGTCGCGAGAGCGATCCCCTGATGCCGGCCTCGACTCCATTCGATGAAGGCTCGGTACACGGGTTTCTCGACCGGCCGGCGGGCGCGCTGGGCGACGGGTTGGTGCTGACGCACGGAGCGGGCGGAGACAGCCGGATGGCGTTGTTGGCGGCGGTGTCGGGAGCGTTCACGGCCGCGGGCGTGTGTGTGCTTCGCTGCGACCTTCCGTTCCGTCAGAGGCGCCCGCACGGGCCGCCCTCGCCCTCGACGGCCGCAGGGGACCGCGCCGGTTTGCGAGACGCCGTCGCGGCCATGCGCGCCATAGTGCCGGGTCGCGTCTTTCTCGGCGGGCAATCCTATGGAGGCCGGCAGGCAAGCATGCTCGTGGCGGAAGCGCCGGAACTGGCGGCCGGACTGCTGCTGCTCTCCTATCCGCTGCACCCGCCAGGGAAGCCGGAGCGGCCGCGCACGGAGCACTTCCCCGCCCTACGCACGCCCTCGCTATTCGTGCATGGACCGAACGACCCCTTCGCTTCGACCGATGAATTACGCGCGGCCCTGGCCCTGACTGCGGCGCCCGTGGAGATGGTGGAGATCGCAGGCGCGGGGCACGATCTCGCGCGCGGAGCTTTCGACGTCGCGGGACTGGTGGTCGAACCGTTCCGGCAGTTCGTCCGCACTTACTTGGCTGCCGGATCGAACTGGTGAAGGCCGAAGGGGGCAGCGCCACCTTGCCTCCGCAGCGGAGACTGGCTGGAGGGCATCGTCCACCGATTCGACGCCGATGGTGACGATGGTAGGCGGGGCGCCCGGCCGGCGCTGGAGGATGCCGCGCCGGTGGTCGCGAGCCAGTACTCCTGGGGCCCCTTCCACTTCTTGATCTCCCCCCCAAACGCCTGACGGCAGAATTCCGCCGCCCGCTCGGGACATGGAGTCCACCTCCGGATGCCGCCATTATGCTGGCCGGTGCGATTTGGGGGCGGCGTGCAGCCGGCACCGTGAAGGGGCGGACCGGCGCTACTCCGCCGACACCTGGAGCCGGAGTCCCTTGGCGGAATTGGCCTGCCGCGTTGCCTCCCGGTCCACGGCGCTGAGCGGCATCTTGCCGCCCGCGCCATCGGCGTCGACGTAGTACAACGTGCCGTCCTGGGCCCAGGCGGCTACGGCGGGATGGGCGATGTGGTCCTTGCCCAAGATGGAAAACTCCGCTGGCGGACCCTGCTCCGTCTCCGGAGGATTGGTCTTCGTGTAGTCGCGCACTTCGCCCTGCACAACACGTGGCGGCGGCGCGGGCTGCGCCTCTGGCATCACTACTAGCATGCTCGGAGTCGCCTGGTAGGGCTCGTAGTCGCCGCCCTGGTCTTCGTCATAGGCGCCGGGGAGCCAATAGCCGTAGCCTCCGCCCCAACCAAATCCCTGCTGGCCCCGGCGAAAAGCGCGCTGGTTAAAGGCCGGGGCGCTTCCCATGGGAGGAAGGAAGCCCAGCGGCGGGATGCCGACGGTTCCGGAAGGCGCGGCGAGGCGGCCAGGACCACCGGCGCGGACAAAACCTGGGTGGGAACCGCCTCCGCGTTGCGCCGCGGCAGGTAGCCACACCAAGCCACACAGAGTACATGCACAAATCAACGCCTTCATATGCACTCTCCTGATCCGAGCCTACCTCCGAACTCGGTTCGGGACAAGCCCCGGAAGAATCGGATGGCTGCGAGGCAAGGTGGAACCGCGCCCGGGCTCCGCGAGGCATGGAACGTGGCGCACGCAAACGCGGATAAACGCCGGTGGGAAACAAGTTCTTAACGTGTTTCCGCTCGCTCTGTTCCGACCGCGGGCTGAAGCTCTGGGCAGTCCGGCGCGGGCGCGACGTGGACGCCTGGCGTGGACGCCTGCCCCACAATTTACGCGGTGGTCTCGGGCAGCCAGTGCATGCGTTCGACGATGGTGGGCGGCTCGTAGGTCTTGCCACGTGCCAGGCGCAACTCTTCGCGCCAGGTGCTCAGCAGAAGCACGGGGCCTAGTATTCCCGCCGAAAGCGATGCCAGCGGCCCGAGGGCGCGCTCGATCTCCTGCCGCAGCGCCTTGACGCGCTCGCTCACGACGGCGTTGGTCTTGCGCAGCTTGTGCTCCATGGCCCACAGCGCGCTGGCGTAGACCAGTTTGAGGGACTTGGCTTCACGCTCGAAGCGCGCCCGTATGCGGGCGTCGGCGCTGTCGCGGTATTGCTTCCAGCCCTCGAAGGTCGTGCGGCAAATGCGGTAGAGGCTGGGGCCGTTCAGCTCGAAGTCGCGCAGAAACGCGTAGTCCAGGAACTTCTTCGAGTCGTCGCGCGAGATGGCGGCGTGGCGGAAATTGAACTTGAACTGGCCGTGAATATCGGCCAGATCCACGTCGTCGAGCAGCCGCCCCGCCTCGTCGATCTCGCGGTAAAGCGGGGTGCCGGGCACCGGCGTGTAGAGCATGAACTGGTGAAAATCGGTGTTGTGTTTGACGGCGTGCTCGATCTCGGCCATCATGTTGCCCGGGGTGTGATGCTCGAGGCCCACGATGGTGGAGCCGAGGACGCGAATCCCGTGCTGGTGCAACTGGCGCGTGAGCCGCAGCGTGTCCGTGCCCTGGAGCTTGTTGTAGTTGGCCTGCGGCGATTCCAGGCCCATCCAGATCCAGGCGACTCCCAGATCGACCAGCTCGTCCATGGTGTATTTCTTGATCGCGTTGGCGGACGAGAAAACGTTCAGCTCCCAGCTCTTGTGTTCCTGCTTCATGCGGGCCAGCAATTCGAGAGCGCGCGGCTTATTGAGCAGGAAATTCTCGTCCATGATGAAGAACGACTGCATGCCCTGGTCGCTCTCGGCCTGGCGCATCACCTCGAACAGCTCGTCGCCGCTGTCGAAGAAATTGATCTGCTTTCCCTTGCCGCCGAAGAACGAGGAGGTAGTGCAGAAGTTGCAGCCCATGGGACATCCCACCGAAGGGATGATGGTGGCCGCCGTGGAGCCCTTGGTGTCGGGAAACGGCATACCTAGGAAGCGGCGCCGGAAGCCGGAGGGAATATTGGGATGGCTGATGGGGGCGCTCTCGTCCTCTCCCAGGTGGCGCCGCATCCAGGAGATGCCTTCGCCGCGCACGAAGTGGTCGGCGTCCACCATGTTCTCGATGCCGGGGGTCGCGGTGACGTGCCCGCCGATCACGATCTCCGACTGGGGCGACAGTTCGCGGACCATGCGGCACATCTCGCGCACCTTGCCGACGTTGACGATGATGGAGGAGATGCCGACGATGTCGTAATGCTGGGACTGCAACTCGCGGGCGAAGATCTCGCGGGTGGGGAAATCAAGCACCGTGCATGGCGCCGAGATATTGGCCTGGATCATGACGATGCCCCAGGACCGGTGGAACATGCGCAGCGAGAAGGCGCCCTGCACGCGGGTGACCTGGTTGTGGTAGAGCTCCATCGGATTGATGGAGCGGCTGCCGAACTCGTCGTCCTGCGCGTAGGGGCCGAAAACAGAGGCTAAAAGGACACGGGCACTGCTGCCCTTCGGATGAGGCGACAAAGGAACCCTTTCTTCGGAGACCGGCCGAACCTACCAGCGAGGCTCGCGCCGCCGGCCACCACCGCCGCCGCCACCACCACGGTTGCCGCTGCGGAAACCACCACCGCCGCCACCACCACCGGGGCCATGGCCACGTTCGGGCCGGGGCCGGGCTTCATTCACGTTGAGGGCACGCCCGCCCAGCGCCTGGCCGTTTAGGGCGGCGATGGCGCGATCGGCTTCGGCGCCGTCGGTCATTTCGACGAACCCGAACCCGCGCGGCTGGCCGGTATCGCGGTCGCGGATCAACGTGACCTTCTCGACGGCGCCGTAGTTTTCGAACAACGCGCGAATGGAATCTTCAGTCGCGCCGAAATCCAGATTACCCACAAAAATGTTTTTCACCTTCTCCCTATCTCCTTACGTTGAAACCGGCTTTCGTGGCGGAATGGATCTCGGCCAGTTCGGCTGGGAGCTCAAACGCATTCCCAGTGTAGCAGGTCTCGGCCCGCGGTCGAATGTGTTAGAAAGTAGCCAAGGGGCCACTCTGGAGCCCTTGGAAACAGGGGGGATTATGAACATCGGCATCATCGGCGCGGGCCATATCGGAGGCACGGCCGCGCGCCTGTTCGTGACCGCGGGGCACCAGGTAGCGGTGAGCAATTCACGCGGTCCCTCGTCCTTGCGGAGCCTGGCGGCCGAGATCGGCCCGCAAGCTCACGCCATGCACGTAGACGACGCCGCGCGCTTCGGAAGCGTGGTTCTGCTGGCGGTGCCGTGGCGTACCCCGGAGGCGCTTCCGGCGCCGGAACTGGCGGCCGGGAAGATCGTCATCGACGCCATGAACCCGTACGGGCCGGGCGGTGAAATCCTCGAACTGGGAGCGGCCACATCGAGCGAGGAAGTGTGGAAACGGCTGCCGGGAGCGCGGCTCGTCAAGGCCTTCAATACCATCTACTACCAGCACCTGGCCACGCTTGGCAACGGCAGGCTTCCGGTCGAGGACCGGTACGCCATTTTCGTGGCCGGCGACGACGCCGAAGCCAAGCAAAGAGTCGCCGGGCTGATCGAGGAGATCGGCTTCGCGCCTGTCGACACAGGTGGGCTGGTCGAAGGGGGGCGCCGGCAGCAGCCGGGCTCGCCCATCTACAACCGTCCCATGACGGCCCGGGAGGCACGGGGCATTCTGAGTGCCTGGCCTCGCGGGGCGGCGGGGTAGAGGCGGACGGGCTCCGGTATCCTGGAGGGTGCCTGCAACTTCCGCCAAACGGAAACGGAGCCTGGCGCGCCGTCTACTGGGCTGGTTCCTGCTGCTGGTGGCCGCCTTTTACGGCCTCGCGGCGCTGGGGTTCTTCGCCCTGCGGTGGATCGCCCCTCCGTTCACGATGGTGCACGTCCAGCGGCGGGTTGAATCCTGGTTCCACCGCGGCGCCTATCACAAAAGCTATCGATTCGTGCCGCTCGCAAGCATCTCTCCGGCGTTCCAGCACGCGGTGATCGCAGCCGAAGACGCGCGGTTCTTCCATCATCACGGGTTCGACTGGCACGAAGTCCACGACGCGGTCGAGGACGGCCTCGAAGACGGCAGAATCCGCGGGGCCTCGACCATCGACGAGCAACTCGCCAAGAACCTGTTTCTGACCACGAACCGGTCGCTGTTGCGGAAGGGCCTGGAGGTGACGCTGGTGCCGCTCGAGGAACTGATGCTTCCGAAGCGCCGGATTCTGGAGCTGTACCTGAATGTCGTCGAATGGGGACCGGGCGTGTACGGAGCCGAAGCGGCTGCCCGCTATCACTACGGCGTGCCGGCATCGCGTATCGGCCGAGAGCAGGGGGCACGGCTGGCCGCGATTCTGCCGTCGCCGCGACACCGCCAGCCGGCCCGCATGAACCGCTACGCGGCGCGCATCCTGAACCGGATGGGGCAAATGGGATGGTGAGGGAGGTGCGCGCGCGGCTAAATCGATCCAATAGAAGTATTCATGCGGCCTATAACAAGTTTCGATTTGAATTCGAGCCGGCCCAGGCGTAGGATCGAATCAAGGGAGCGAGCCTGATGCAGGGTTCGCATCCCGTCACGCCAACGTCTGGGCATTTCTCCTTGTCGAGATCAAAACATCGAGGAGGAGTTCTGTGCTCAATCGACACCTGGGACACGAAGACATCATGCTGTTTGCGCTAGACAACTCGTTGGCCGCGGAGTTGGCCGACGCCCTTTCCTTCGAGAGCCGCGCCTTTCGTCTGGCGCCTTTCGAACCCACCGCCGAAGGCGTGAAGGCGGCTGTCCGTTCCGACACCGCGCTGGTATTTTGCTCCGCCGATCGACCAACTTATACCCTGCTGCTCAACCTCATCAAGCAAGAAGGCCTGGAACTGCCGGTGGTAGTGGTCAGCCGGCATCCGCAAACCGACGAATGGCTGGACGCCATCGAGGCTGGCGCCGCCGATTATTGCTCGCCGCCCTTTGAGGCATTTCAGATTTCCTGGATTATCGACAACACGCTCAAATACCGTCATTCAGCCGTGGCATAAGCCGCGGGCTTCGGTCGAGACTACAGGAGGTCACTATGTCTCCGTCTGGGAGACGGCATGGTGCCGTAGTGTTCGCGGTGTGTCTGTTATTCGCCTGCCCGTTCGCCGCAACCTGTCAACAGGATCTGGTGCGGGTGGGCGGGGCCGTGGTCCGGGACAACGGAGGGCCGAACAGCGGCCTGATCGTCGAACTCTGCGATCCGGTGGGCGACAAGGTGGTGGACCGCGCGCTGGTTTCGCCCTCCGGCGAGTTCGCATTCGACGGAGTCCCGGCCGGCCGGTACGAACTGAGAGTCAGCGCCTGGCGTGGCGGAATCCTGGCCGAGCGTCCGGTCTCGGCCTCTACGGAGGGCGCGCCGATCGAGATCCATCTGGAAACGCCCGCGACGACGGAGCCGCGCAAAGTCACGCTGTCTCAACTCCAACACCACGTGCCCGCGCGCGCCGAGCGCGAGTTGGCCCGCGAAGTTCACACCTTCGAGGCCGGCGACATTCAGGGATCGATCGCTCATCTGCGGAAGGCGCTGGAGATCGATCCGGACTACATGGAGGCGCACAACAACCTCGGAGCCCGCTACATGGCCCTCAATCGGTTCGAAGATGCAGCCGCGGAGTTCCGCCGGGCCATCAAACTGGACCCGGCCGCGGACAAGGCGTTCGCGAACCTGGCCGGTGCGCTGCTGCTGCTCGGGCGCGATACGGAAGCCGAGGCGGCGGCGCGGCGGGCCGTGGCTCTGGATGCGACGGGCTTCCAGGGGCATTACGCGCTGGGCCGCATTCTGGCCGCCGAGGGCAGGAACGGGGACGAGGCCGCGCGTGAGTTGGAGCGTGCCGCGCAGTTACGCAAATAGGGGTGAGGCCGCTCTCCAGAGCTGCGCCGAACGTCCACGTCGGGCTTCGGTCGTGTCGCACGGAGGCCGGCGTGGACGCCGGCCGCAAAACTGGAGAGGGACTTGCAGAAATCGCACCACCGCCGCGAAACGGACAAGCTGAAGCATGTCCTACACGGCGCATCAACGGTTTACGGCCCCACGTGGGGTATGCTTCAGCTTGCCCAGCGATTTCTGCAAGTCCCTCTGGAGTCCTGCCCCACGACGGTCCTATTCGTATGCATCACTTCGACGGCGGCTGCTGGCCTGCCACCGTCTCGCCGGGCTTGAGAAGGGTGGGCTTCTTGGGCTTGGCGGCGGCGTCCTGGGCCTGCTTCTTTTTGGCGTCGACCTCCGCGGGCGTCATTTCCGCTTCGCGTGCCTTCTCTTCCTTCTTCAGGCGGCCGGCAACCTCCGAGGAGCGCTTTCCGAGATCCTCGCTGGCGGTTTCCAGCGAGTCGCTGGTGGACTGGATGGCCTGCGTGAGCACGAACTCGTAGCGGTCAACGTCACTGGGATGGCTGTCGCGGATCTTCTCGAGCGTCGGCAAAAAACTTTTCTCCGCCGACGCGACGGCCTTGGCCCCCGCGCCGATATCGGCTTTGCGGGCCAACGCATCGTCGGAGACGGCGTCGATGGCGTCGATGATCTGGCCGTACTCGTCGAGCAGGTCGTGTATCATCGCCGCGCGGCCGGGCCGCGACTCTTTGACGAGCTGCTTCAACTGGTCCAGGCGCTGGCGGGCGAATTCGATGTAGAGGCGGAGGCGGTCGTTGGGCTCCTGGACGAGGCGCACCTGATCGACCTCGGCGTTGGTAAGAAAATCGTGGTCGGCAGCCAGCGGCGAGGCCGCCGCCGACAGCAGAACCAGACCGAGCAAAACCCTGGTCATGACACTACCCCTTCTTCTTCCCACCCATGATGCCTTCGAGCAGGCTCTCATGCACCTTCTGCACCCTGGCGCGCACCTTGTCGAGTGCCTCGCGATCGTCCACGCCCATCTGGTCCCGAAAATCGTCGATGCGCCGCAGCAGCTCGCGGGTTTGGATTTCCGCCTTCTTGAAGTACTTGGGACTCTTGCTGGGGACCTTGTGGGTCTGCTGGAGCGACTCGTAGGCGAACTCGACCGACGCGGAAACCTCTTCGAGCGAAGCGACGACCTGCTTCATATCGTTCTGGGCAAGGTAGGCATCCTGCGCCGACTTCAGGGCGCTGGCGGCGTTGTCCAACGCCAGGCTGGAGCGCTTCTCGAGGTTCGGCTCGGCCTTGGCCGCGTCCAGGCTGGCCCATGCGGGCGCCGCTACCAGAAAGGCAAACGCCATCGTCAGGTGGATCAAGATTCTCACCTCTTCCCCAGATCCAACTCCAGGATATGTATGCGTTGCCGGGCCTGAAATTCCTGGTTGGGATGCTCGCCCTTGCTGACGGACAGGAAATTCTGGTACTCGACGATGGCGTCTTTACGTTGATGCATCCGGTCGAGGACCATGGCGCGGAAAAAGTAGTCGCCCGGGATTTCGGCCTTCAGCGCCCGGACGTGGTCGAGGGCCGCCAGCGCCTGCGGATAGGCCTCCAGCATGACCTCCACGCCAGCCAGCTCGTTCCATGCCTGCGCCGAATCGGGTTTGGCTTGAGCGACGCGCGCGAACTGCTCGGCGGCATCGGAAAAGCGGCGCAGATCGCGCAGTTCGCGAGCATAGGACATGCGCAAGTCGAGGTCCGCCGGCGAGGCATCCACCGCGGCTGACAGAATGGGAACGGCCTTATCGGGCTCGTGATTTTTGCGATAGGCCTGAGCGAGCGCCAGGCGGTTGGCCGAAGTCGGCGACTGCTTGACAGCCCACTCGAGCTGCGGGATGGCGTCGCCAGCCTCGCCGGATTCGAGCAGCAGCAGGCCGAGCCGCTCGCGCGCGGCGGCGTCCTCCGGGAACTCGCGGTAGAGCGCGATGGCCTCGGGCTTGCGGTCCGCCTTCTCGTAGAGCGCCGCCAGTTCGAGCAAGCTGTCGCGGTAGGACGGATTCAACTCGGCGGCGCGGTGAAAATGCGGGTCCGCGTCCGCCAGCCGGTTCTGCCGGACGAGCACCCGCGCCAACCCCAGCTCGGCCGAAGCCGACTTCGGATCGAGCTCGAGCGCGGCCTGGTAAGATGGCCCGGCCTTCTCCAGATCCCCGGTCTCGAGCAGCGCCATCGAGAGATAGAGGCGCGGGCGCGGCTCGGTGGGCTTCTGGCCTGCGGCGGCGTCGAGATAGGGCAGCGCTTCGGCCGCCCGCTTCTGGCCCAGCAGCACCATGCCGAGGTTGAGCTGGGCCTGGTACACGCCGGGCTGCAATTCCAGAACCTTTTTGTATCCCGCGATCGCCTCGGCCGGCTTGCCGAGCATGCTGTTGGCCAGCGCCAGGTTGAAATGGGCGGTGTAATCCTTGGGATCGGCCTCGACGGCCTTGGTGAATTCCTGCACGGCGAGGCCGTAGTTCTTCGCGTCCAGCGCCTTCAGGCCCTCGGCGGCCGGGTCTTCGGCAGCCGCGCTCAGAACCAGGATCAGCCACGGGACCGCGGCAAGCCACCGCATACCTATATTCTAGCCTGCGCCTGGAGAGGCCACCTCAGTCGAACGAGCGCCAGCAGGGCAGCGGCCAGGATCAGGTTGCTCGGGAACGCGCAGCCGACGCCGAGCGGGCTGATTCCGATCAGGAAGACGGCCGCGGCCACGCAACCCAGCCTCGTGTAGTCGGTGGAATTCACCAGGATCATCGCGGCCACGACGATCTGCCAAACCGCGATCGCCAGGATAAACCTCCCAGGCCGCGGGGCCAGCAGGCTATAGATGAAGGTCTTGTACACGCCGACGGCGTTGGGACCGAAGCCTCGCACATAGATCTGCGGATCGACAATGGCGAGCGTTCCGTTGATCAGGCCGGCGAGGATGAATCCGCCGCCGGCGATCATCCGAGCCGCGTTGGGCCGGTACAGGGCAAGTACCAGGAAGGCCACGGCGAGCGCGTTGGCCAGGAACAGCGGCAGCAGCAGGGCAGAGGTCATTGGGATGTATTTTACTTTGTTTGAGGGGGCGGGGGACAGCCACCGGGACGGCTCACCGATCCCGACTCCGGCCATCGCAGCTCAAGCACGCCTGGGGAACGCGCGTGATAGGTCAACTTAACCACCGCTGTCCGACTTCCGAGTGGCGCGTTACCCCACCGGGACCACGTAGCATCCTATAAAGCGGAAGCGTGAGTGTTGACTTCCGACGCAGGAATCGGCGACAATTGCGGCCGGGACACAAAACAAGATGAACAGGTATGTTCTAGCGATTCTCCTGGCGATTGCAGGCTCCCAGGCCCAGGCGGCAAGCCTGACGGGGATGGTGCTTTTCCAGGTTGATTCGTCGGGCGCAACCAGCGGAGCTCTCCAGTGGAACACCTCCGGCGGCGATGGAGTCTATAACGTGTACCTCCAGTCGGGTGGAGTCTGGCTTAACAGTGCCGACTTGGCTGCCAGCGCGTCGCCCAACTTCGCCCTTGGGCCGGGGACCACCACCATCCAGTACTACGCCTACCCCTCCGATCTCGGCAATTGGGTCGGGATCAACCTGTTCTTCGATAACCAGGGGACCCCCTCCATCACCGCCTTGCTCAACCTCGATGCGGGGACATTCGGGCCCAATCTGGTGGATGAAACCCGAGGCCTTGTACAAGGTTTTCCGGTATCCAACACCGCCAAGTCTGTCACGTTCACCGCGTCAGGGCAGACCATCACGCTCACTGGTGCTTCCCTGGGCTATAGCGGCGGGAACACCGTGCGGCCTTTTGACAATTCACCCTGGGACCTCGGCGTCGACGACATTGCAGGCACGCTGACGTTTGACGCGACGACTTCGAGCGATGTGCCGGAGCCGGGATCCCTGAGTCTCCTGCTCGGCGCGATCGGCGCCATCGGACTTCTGTTCCGCCGCCACAAGGCGTGAAATACCCCTCAAGACCTGGCCGCAGTGGAACCCGCGGTTCGGCGTGAAGTTCACTTGATCATTCTGCCGGTTACCGGGGGCAGCGCGAGCTAAACCGAGAGCCTTCTACAACCCCGAACAGCGCCCGGCGAAACCTGGGTCCAAACGAACGCGCCGCAGTCTTACGAGTCGCCGTTCAGCGCCCGGCCGCGGCGAGGTTGAGCCCCTTAAGAAATCTTCCCGTGTACGACTCCGCCACCCCGGCCACCTGTTCGGGGGTCCCTTGGGCTACGATGCGGCCGCCGCGCTCGCCGCCTTCGGGGCCTAGGTCGATGACCCAGTCGGCTTCGCGGATTACTTCCAGGTTGTGCTCGATTACCACCACGCTCGCTCCGTTTTGGATCAGCTTCTGGAACGCATCGAGCAACTGGGCGATATCTTCGAAATGCAGGCCAGTGGTGGGCTCGTCGAAAATGAACAGCGTGTTGGCGCAGGAGGATTGCGCCAGGTGCGCCGCCAGCTTGACGCGCTGCGCCTCGCCCCCCGAGAGCGTGGTGGCGGATTGCCCCAGCCGCAGATAGCCGAGCCCGACCTGCGCCAGCACCTTCAGTTTCGCCACCAGTCGCGGCACGTCGCCGAAGAACAGCAGCGCTTCCTTCACCGTCAGCGCGAGCACTTCGTGAACGTTCAGCCCGCGGTAGCGGATTTCGAGGACGCCGCTCTTGTAGCGCGTGCCCTTGCACTCGTCGCACACCAGCTCGACGTCGGCCAGGAACTGCATTTCCACCGTCACCGTGCCGTCGCCCTGGCACGTCTCGCAACGTCCGCCGGGAATATTGAAGGAAAAATGGCCCGCCGTGTACCCGCGGCGCTGGGCTTCCGCGGTCGAAGCGAATAATTCGCGGATAATATCGAAGGCTTTCAGATAAGTGACGGGATTGGAGCGCGGCGTGCGGCCGATGGGCGATTGATCCACCAACACCGCCTGCTGGATTTTCTCCGCGCCCACGATGCGTTTCAGCGCCAGACTGTGGGAAACCGGGGCCACCCGATCCTGTCCCGCGGTCCCGGCCTCCTGGAGGGCTCCGGCCTTGTGCGCGGCCGCCAGCGCCTTGTAGACCACCTCGTGTACCAGGCTCGATTTGCCCGAACCCGAGACGCCGGTGACGGCCACCATCATGCCCAGCGGTATCTCGACGTCGATGTTCTTGAGGTTGTGCGCACGCGCGCCGTAGACCTTCAACACCCGTTTCGGATTCACCGCGCGCCTCGAGCGTGCCGTTGGGCTCTCGCGCTCGCCCCGAAGCCAGGCCGCGGTCAGCGAGCCGGCACCGTCCGCGACCAGTTGCGCGTACGTGCCGGAGAAAATCACCCGCCCGCCATTCTCGCCGGCGCCGGGACCGAGGTCCACGATGTAATCGGCCGCTCGCATCACGTCGGCGTCGTGTTCAACCACGACGATCGTGTTGCCGAGGTCGCGCAGCTCTTCGAGGATGCGGATGAGGCGGCCGGTGTCGCGGCTGTGCAAGCCGATGGACGGCTCGTCGAGAACGTAGCAGGCGCCCACCAGGCGCGAGCCCAGGCAGGTGGCCAGTTGGATGCGCTGCGCCTCGCCGCCGGAGAGCGTGGAGGAGAGGCGGTCGAGCGTCAGGTAGTCCAGGCCGACGTCGTTGAGGAACTGCAGGCGCTGTCGGATCTCGATCAGGACCTTCTCGGCGATGCCCAGCTCCTCGGACGCCAGCTCAAGGCCGCCGAAGAACGCGTGCGCCTCGGCGATGTTCATGCGCACAACTTCGGCCAGCGTTTTCGACCCCACGCGCACGTAGAGCGCTTCGGGACGCAGGCGCGCGCCGTGGCATGCCGGGCACTCCGCATAGCCGCGGTAACGGCTGAGGAAGACGCGCACGTGGAGCTTGTATTTCTTGGTCTCGAGCCGCTCGAAGAAGGCGCGCACTCCGCCGTACTTGGCCTCGCCGTCCAGGACGAAACCGCGCTCCTCGGCGCTCAGTTCGAACCAGGGCACGTTGAAGCGGACGCGGCCGCGGCCGTAGCGCTTCAACGCGTCGAGGAAGCCGGTGTACTGCGGCTTGGTCCAGGGATCGATGGCGCCGCGGTCGATGGAGAGCGACTTGTCGGGCACGATGAGCTCGGGATCGTAATCCACCGTGTTCCCGAAGCCCTGGCAGCGGGGACAGGCGCCAAAGGGATTGTTGAAGCTGAACAGGGGCGGCTCGGGATCGAGGAACTCGATGTTGTCGGTCTTGCAGGCGAACTTCTCGCTGAAGCGAAGGCGGCGGGGGGCTTCGGCTCCGGCCTGCGCGGCGTCGACTCGGGCCTGCGGCGCTGGGGCACCGGCGTGTTCGAACACCACCTCGCCCGTCTCGCGGTAGGCGATCTCCACCGAATCGACGATGCGCTGGTGCAGATCGGGCGCGAGCACGAGGCGATCCACCATCACCCACAGGGGCTGCGCGAAATCGATTTCGAGCAGCGACTCGGGGCTCGAGAATTCGAACATGCGCCCGTTTTGAAACAGGCGATTGAAGCCCTTCTTGCGCAGCTCGAAGAGGCGGTCGCGCAGCTCCGCGGCATTCCCTTCCCCGAAGCGCACCGGAAACAACACGTACCAGCGGGAGCCGGCGGGCTCGGACAATATGCGCCGGGCGACCTGATCCACCGTGTCGCGCACCACCACCTGGCCGCACTTGGGGCAGTAGGTGCGGCCGATGCGCGCCCACAGCAGGCGCAGGTAATCGTACAGCTCGGTTGAGGTGGCGACGGTCGAGCGCGGATTGCGCGTGGTGTTTTTCTGGCGGATGGCGATGGGCGGGGCGATGCCGTCGATCTCGTCCACCTCGGGCTTCTCCATGCGCTCGAGGAACTGGCGGGCGTAAGCGGAGAGCGACTCGACGTAGCGCCGCTGGCCCTCCGCATAGATGGTGTCGAAGACCAGCGAGGATTTGCCGGAGCCCGAGACGCCGGTGACCACGGTCAGCTTCTCGTGCGGGATCTCGAGCGAGATGTTCTTCAGGTTATGGAGTCTCGCTCCTCGAATGACTATGAAATCTTCCACGGGTCCGCCGTGCCGGCACTCGTGCGGACAAAACGCGTCCCGATGAGTCGGGACGCGGCACGCTGAAGCGTGCGCCACACAGCGCCCAGCCGCTATCCTTCTATTTTACCGTGGCGCGGCAAACCCTCATCGGCGCGCAGGTGCCGGCCGCGCGATTTCGGGCGCGGATCGAACGCTGGTATGACTCCGCCAGGCGAGACCTGCCGTGGCGGCGCACGCGGAACCCCTATGCGGTGTGGGTGTCGGAGATCATGCTGCAGCAGACGCGCGTGACCGCGGCCGTGCCGTACTTCGAACGGTTCCTGGAGCGCTTCCCGGATGCCCCCGCGCTGGCTGCGGCCGCGGAATCGGAGGTGCTTGCCGCGTGGGCCGGCCTGGGCTACTACTCCCGCGCCCGCAACCTGCACCGGGCCGCGAAGGAAATTGCGGCCAGCGGATTCCCGCGCGACTACGAAGCCATTCGAAAGCTGCCCGGCATCGGCGACTACACGGCCGCGGCGATCGCCAGCATCTCCTTCGGCCTGCCGCGCGCGGTTCTCGATGGAAACGTGATCCGCGTACTGGCGCGAATTTCGGCGGAGGAAGCGGCGGTGGCGTCGGCCGCCGCCAGAGAGCGCCTGCGCGCGCTGGCCGATCGCCTGTTGGACCGCCGGCGTCCCGGCGATTACAACCAGGCGCTGATGGAACTAGGCGCAACGATTTGCCTGCCGCGGAATCCGCGCTGCTCCGACTGCCCGGTGGCCACAATGTGCGAGGCGCTGCGCCGCGGCCTGGCGGACCGGCTACCGGTGAAGGCGCCTCGCGCGGCGGCCGTCGTCATCAAGCGCAAGTTGCTGGTGATCCGCCGGCGCGGCCGCTGCCTGCTGTGGCAACGGCCCGCCGATTCCGGTCCCATGGCGGGCTTCTGGGAACTGCCGGAGGCGGCCCAATTGTCCCATGCGTACCAGTACGAGATTCTGGGACACGTTCGCCACACGATCATGAACCATCGCTACGTGGCCGCCGTGATCCGCGCCGAAATCAAACGGGTTCCACGCGGTTTCGTCTGGGTGCCTGAAGACGGGTTCGACGCGTTGCCTTTGAGCACACTGGCGCGCAAAGCGCTTAGTACTGTCGCGGCGAGATAAAGGCCTCCCGCAGCCCACTACACCTGCGAGAAACTCATGACCGTCTTCTCGCGCTGCGCGCTGGCGGCGCTGATCTCGGCCCTGCCGTTAGGGGCCGGCAACGCCGCCTGCGTGATCAACATGCCATGCTACTCCACCGCCAGCGTGGTGAACTCTGCTACCTATGCAACCGGCTGGCTCGGTCCCAACACGTTCGCGAGTATTTTTGGCTGGAACTTGACCGACGGCATAACGGCCGGCGGTAATCCCGGCTCGCAGGGCTCGGACGGTTCAATCGGGGGCGTGCGGGTCCTGGTGAACGGTGCGCAGCCGGCCTTTGTCTCCTATATTTCGCCGCATCAGGTGAACCTGGTCATTCCTACCGACCTGGTTGGCCAGACGGCCACCATCCAGCTCGTAAACAATGGCAAGGCCGGACCCAAGCTGACGCTCGCGGTGCACGACGCGGCGCCCGCGCTCTTTCTCGGCCTGGATGGGATGACGGCAATCGCGATCCACTCGGATGGAACCCTCCTGACAGCGCAATCGCCGGCGCACGCCGGTGAACTGGTTCGACTCTACGCCACGGGCCTGGGTCCGTTCGAGCGGGCATTCGGGGATTTCAATCGGCCGTCGCCGCCGGATCCGATCGCGCGACGCGCGGAGTTCTCGGTGCAGCTCGATGGCCAGACCGTAACCCTATCCCCGAGCGATTACGTGGGCGCAACGCCGCTGTGGGTCGGAGTCGTCGAGATCGACTTCCATCTGCCCGCCGGGGTGGGACGGAATCCCGAAGTCCGCATCGGCCTGGGCGACCGGCTCAGCCCCCCGGGGACATTTCTGCCAGTCGAATAGCCCGCAACTGATTTCGCCGCCGCCGCGTTTAACCAGATGAAGGGGCAGACCGGCTTAAAATGTTGAGGGGGGAGCCTATGCGGTTCGGAAGCGGCGTTCTCGGTTTGATCGTGTTGGGGGCGGCCTCGATTGCGGCAGCCCAAACTCAGACACCCGAGGCTGGCGCGAACGCACCTGGCTGGCGCAAACTGGACGATTCCAAATCCACCGATGCCAAGCCGGCCGGGCTGACGGTTCCGGCAGGCACGCGCGTCCTGCTGACCTTGATCAACGGCGTCAGCACCAAACACTCGGTCGAGGGCGACCGCATCTATCTCCAAACGTCGTACCCGATCATGGCCGACAACCACATCGTCATTCCGCCCGGCAGCTACGTGGAGGGAACCCTGACGTTTGTCCATCGGCCCGGACGCAGCAAAGACCGCCGCGGCGAGATCTACCTGCGGTTCGATTCGCTGACCCTGCCCAATGGCGTCACGCGCGACTTCCGCTCACGCCTCGGCGGACTGGAGGGCGATGCCAACGCGGAGATGGACCGGTCCGAAGGCAAGGTCAAAGCGGCGAGCAACAAGAGCGGAGACGCGCGCACGGTCGCTGAGGGCGCCGCCGCGGGCGCATCGGTGGGCGCCATTGCGGGCGGAGTTTCGGGACACCCGCTCACGGGCCTTGGAATCGGCAGTGCGGCTGGCGCCGCTGCGGGTCTGATGGCGGTTCTGCTGAGCCGCGGGCCAGACGCCGTGCTGTCCAGAGGCACGACGATGGAAATGGTGCTCGACCGCCCGTTGACGTTCGAGCCGAGCGAGCTCGATTTCAGCCACGCCGCGCCTCCCGTGCCAGTCGCGCCGGCCGCGCCGCAACAAACCCAGCAGCGCCGGACGGGCTTGGGTTGGCCGCTGTAGCCTGGGCCCGGGCGGCCCGGGCGGGACGTAGACGTCCCGCGCAGTCGTGGACGCCTGCCCCACCGCGGCCCGCTTATGCTGAAGCCCGGCCACCGGGCCTACAACTCGGCCCGCCGCAGCCGTAGCGCGTTAGCGATCACGGAGACGGAACTGAAGGTCATCGCCGCGCTCGCGAGGATCGGACTCAGCAGCAGCCCGAAGACCGGGTAGAGCACGCCCGCCGCGATAGGCACGCCCAGCGAGTTGTAGACGAACGCGAAGAACAAGTTCTGCCGGATGTTCCGCATCGTAGCGCGGCTCAGGCGGCGCGCCCGCACGATGCCGCGCAGATCGCCGCGCACCAGCGTTACGGAGGCGCTCTCGATGGCGACGTCCGTGCCGGTTCCCATGGCGATTCCGACGTTCGCCAGCGCCAGCGCCGGCGCGTCGTTGATGCCGTCGCCCGCCATGGCGACCACGCGCCCGGCGGCCTGAAGCTCACGCACGATTTCGCCTTTGCGATCCGGCGGCACCTCGGCGTGGACTTCCTCGATCCCCAACTCGCGCGCCACCGCATCGGCCGTCGCGCGGCTGTCACCGGTTACCATGACCACACGAACGCCGTCGTCGCGCAGCAGGCGCAGGGCCTCGCGCGTTGAGGATTTGATCGGATCGGCCACGCCGGCCAAGGCCACGAGTTGCCCGTCCACGGCCACGAACATCACGGTCTGTCCCTCGCGGCGCAGGTCCTCCGCTTGGGCGGCCAGCGGGGCCGGATCGATCGAGAGTTGCTCTAGCAGCGCGTGGTTGCCCGCGGCCACTCGATGGCCGTCGACCATTCCCACTGCGCCCTTGCCGGTGAAGGACTGAAACTCGGTCACCGGCGCCAGCGCCAGCCCGCGCGCTGCGGCGCCCGCGACGATAGCGGCCGCCAGCGGATGCTCGCTCGCCCGTTCCAGGCTGGCAGCGAGGCGCAACGTATCGTCCGGCGGCGCCGTCACCAGGCGCGGCTTGCCCTCGGTCAGCGTGCCGGTTTTATCCACCACCACCGTATCGACCTTCTCCAGCACCTCCAGCGCCTCGGCGTTCCTGATCAGGACGCCCCCCCCGCTCCGCGTCCCACGCCGACCATCACCGCCATGGGCGTGGCGAGGCCGAGCGCGCACGGGCACGCGATGATGAGCACAGCCACCGCGTTCACCAGCGCGTGTACCAGGCGCGGCTCGGGACCGACCAGCGCCCACACCGCGAACGTCACCACCGCCGTCAGCACAACAGCCGGGACAAAATACGCCGCCACCTTGTCGGCCACGCCCTGGATTGGCGCGCGGCTGCGTTGCGCCTCGGTCACCATGCGTACGATCTGCGCCAGCAGGGTCTCGCTGCCCACGCGCTCGGCGCGCATCAGGAAGCCGCCGGTGCCGTTGACCGTCCCACCGGTGACGCGGCTGGCCGCGGATTTCTCTACCGGCAACGGTTCGCCGGTGAGCATCGACTCATCCACCGCGCTCGCGCCCTCGGTCACCACGCCGTCCACCGGAACCTTTTCGCCGGGGCGCACGCGGAGCCGGTCGCCGGGATGCACGCGCTCGAGCGGCACGTCCTCCTCGGTGCCGTCCTCACGCACCAGGCGCGCCACCGGGGGCGCCAGGCTGAGCAGGGCTCGAATGGCGCTCGACGTCCTCCCACGCGCTCTCAATTCGAGGACTTGGCCGAGCAGCACCAGGACGGTGATTGCGGCCGCGGTCTCGAAGTAGACGAAGGCGCCCGGCACGAACGCGGCCACCAGACTGTAGACGTACGCCGTGCCGGTGCCGATGGCGATCAGCGTGAACATATTCGGGCTGCGGCTCAGGATGGACGCCCAGCCACGTTCGAAGAACGGGCGGCCGCCCCACAGCACCACCGGGGTTGTCAGCACCAGTTGCGCCCAAACCGACGCGCGGCCCGTCATCGAACCCATCATCGAGAGGGCAAGCACCGGAATCGTGAGCGCCAGGCCGATCCAGAACCGCCGGCTCATGTCGGCCAGCTCCGGATTCGGCTCCTCGCTCGCCGTGACCTCTACCGGCTCGAGCGCCATTCCGCATTTCGGGCACGCGCCCGGCCCCATCTGGCGCACCTCGGGATGCATCGGACATGTGTAGGGGACGCCCGGCTTCACGGGCGCGGGAGGCGGCGCGGGGGCCGCCGCGAGGTACTTCCCGGGGTCGGCACGAAATTTGTCGCGACAGCCCTGGCAACAGAAGTAGTAGGTCTTGTTCTGGTGCTGGTGTTCGAAGCGCGCGGTCTTGGGATCGACCCGCATGTGGCAGACCGGATCCTCGACGGTCACGGGCGGCGGCGCGGGTTCTGCGGCGAGGTACTCCCCGGGGTCGGCACGAAATTTGTCGCGGCAGCCCTGGCAACAAAAATAGTAGGTCTTGTTCTGGTCTTGGTGTTCGAAGCGCGCGGTCTTGGGATCGACCCGCATGTGGCAGACCGGATCCTCGACGGTCGCGGGAGGAGTTCCGCCGAGTTGCACGATGGGCATATACAACGATGATTCGCACCTTGGGGGCTTGGTTGCAATAGGGGCCTCAGCCCACCTTCATAACCACCAGGGTCATGTCGTCGTGCTGGGGGGCGCCGGCGGCGAAGCGGTCGGCCGCTTGCATGATCCGCGCGATTGTCGCCGCCGCCGGCCGTTCCAGCGATTCCCGCGCCGCGCGAGCCAGCTCATCCTCGCCCCATTCGTCGTCGGCCGCGTTCATCGCCTCGCTGATGCCGTCGGTGAACATCACGATTACGTCGTCCGATTCGAGCTGCATTTCCGCTTCCTCGTATGGCGCAGCGCGGAACATGCCCACTACCGGCCCGCCCGTTTCCAGCCTCAGCAGCTCCGCGCCTCGGAACAGCATGGGCGGATTGTGGCCCGCGTTCACGTATCGCAACCGCCGCAGGCCCGCCTCATACTCGGCGTAGAAGAACGTCGCATAGCGGTTCGACGGCGAGGCATCGAATACCAGGCGGTTCACGCTCTCCATCAGTAGCGCGAGGTTCGCCGGCCCGCCCTGCGCCTGCCCCCGGACGGACGCCTGAAGGCTGGCCATCAGCAGCGCCGCGGGCACTCCTTTCCCCGAAACGTCTCCGATCGCGATTCCGAGCCGCCCGCCGCTCAGCGCCAGGAAGTCGTAGTAGTCGCCGCCCACCCCCAGCGCGGGCCGGCAGGCGCCGTCGTATTCCAGGCCCTCGACCGGCGGCAGCGTTTGCGGAAACAACCGCTGCTGCACCTCGCGGGCGATCTCCATCTCGCGGTTCAGCACTTCGCGTTTCGCGGTCTCGGATGCCACGGCTGCGATCAGCCGCGTGTTGTCGAGCGCCAGTCCCGCCTGGGCCGCTACCGAACGAAGCAAGTGCACATCGATCTTCGAGTACGGCTCTTCGGAACGCTTCGGGCCCAGGCTCAGGAATCCCAGCAAGCTGTCCTTGCCCGCGAGGGGCAACAGCAACTCGGATTCGAGCTTCGCGAGTTCGGCGCGCTCCTCGCCGCTGACACGCTCAGCGCGGTCGATGTAGAGCGGCGCGTGGTCGCGCTCTAGTTCTGCAATCACGGCACAGCCGACCGGGAACCGAGCCTCGGGCGCGCACGGGTATCCCAACGCAAAGGCCGGCACGTAGCCGTTATCCACCCGCACCAGCGCCGCGATGCGCTCGACGTGAAGCGACTCTGCGATCCTGCGCCCAACCATCTCGAACAGCCGGCCTGCATCGGCCACGCTACGCACGTCTTCGCTGAGGTCGCTCAGAATCCGATCCGCCTGGTACGCCTCGCGGAAGAACTTGCGGTCCACCCAGGACCGTGCGGTGCCGGAAATCATCTTGACCACAAAAGCCACCGCGACGCACAGCGTGATCAACAGTATCTTCCGCGGGCGGTCCGTGTTCGGATCGAGCGCGAGCAGCAGCACCAGGAGGGCTGCGCCCGCCGAGCACAGGACCTGAAGCGTGCGTAGGCTGCCTTGCGCCAGCGCGTACTGGACACCCGTGCGGACGACCACCTTCACATCGAGCGCCCGCTGGACAACGATCACGTAGGCCATCGTGAGGGGGAAGCCGAACAGCCAGACCAGGGCGAACGCCAGCACAGCGGTTTCGGATGGCGGCCAGCGGCCGTCGATGATGGCCCATGTGCAAACCAAGGTCAGCGGCACGAAGCTCAGCGTGGTGCCCCCGTGCAGCAGCGCCAAACGCCGCCGGGAATCGGGTTCCGCAGCCGGATCGCGGATCTTCGATTGGAGTCCGATGAAGAACAGCGACAGCGCGACGACCCAGAGATACCCGACGATCTTGCTAGCCGCCACGGTCGACGGGATGAGGAAGGCCGCCGCGTCGAAGTTCTCGGCCTCGCCGATCGCCCAACCGGTTCTTAGCGTCGCCTGCACCGCCAGCGGGACGATCACCACCCACTTGGCCCACGGCGCGCGCCGGTCCAACTTCCACCGTTCGGGAAAATACACGCCGAACAGCATCATCCAAATGGGCCACGTGGCCAAAACCAGGTTCGTATATATGAGCGCGGGCAAGCGCAGGAACCCGGGCCACCCGAACACGTACGGATCGACTCGGCCGCCCGCGTCCAACAGAAACAAGACCAGGCCTAGCATCAAGCCCAACAGCATCCAGGCCCTGCTGTCGCCCGGCCGGATGGCGGCCACCCAGAAACCGAGCGCCAGCGAGAGCGCGGGCAGCGCGAACCAGGCGATGGCCGCAAACACGTAGAAGAAACCGGACCTGCCGGCGCGCGTCGGCCCGAGGCGGATGGCGACCCGAACCACCGCGCCGTCGCGACGAACCTCCACTGGCAGAATATCTCCTGGCGCTCTTCGCCGGACGGCCTCCATTACGTCCGCCATGCCGGCCGGATTGCGCCCGTCCACACTGACCAGGCGGTCGCCCTTGCGCAATGCGGGATCGCTCCAGGTCACCGTCGGCCACGGAGCCGCGAGGCCGAACGGCACCTGCGGATACTCGTTCGCGAGGTCTCTGACGGCATCCCTGCCGAACTGCACCTGGCACGCCACGGCCACCACGAACAGCACCGCCAGCAGGGCATACTGCAACCTCGGCCTCGGCTGGCTACGCGGTTTGTGCATTGTATGATTCTATCCGTTGCGACCGGTCCGCTGCGGCCATCCCGGTGGTGGACAACATGGGCCCGGGGCGGGTCTGGAGACCCGCTGCAGGCGTGGACGCCTGCCCACTCAGCGCAATACGCGCAGGGCGATGTCATCCTCAAAAGCCGGCGAGGTGAGGACGAGCGGCCCGCCGGCGTGGGCGACGCGCTCGCGTCTGATCACCGCTCCGGTCTTCGTGTCGATCCATTCGGCCGCGTACGTCCCCGCGGGAATCGCCAACTCCAGCCGGCCCGGCCCCGCGCCGGCAACGTATACCGCGTACTGCTCGCCCGGCACGGAGAGCGTCTGGGTGTACAGGCCCGGCGCGCTCGCCACCGCCAACGGGTCGGGCCGCATCTTCACCAGGTCGAACGGCCGCAGAAACTCGCTCAGTATCCCTAGCTGCCGCCGCAGCGCCGCGCTCCCGCCGCCTGGGCCGTTCGGCTCCGCATCGGTCCCGTCCTCGTGGCCTGGCGTGAACGAGTAGTCGAGGTTGTTGAACGTACCACCACCGGCTAGCAGGAAGTTCCAGGCTTGTTTGCGATAGAACGAGTCTTCCCTGCCCGCGAAGCCGGTTTCGTCGTAGGCCAGCAGCTTGCCCAGCCCGTAGTTCAGCCGGGCTGCCTCGGGGTAGGCGTAGTGAAAGTTGACGATAGAAACGCCCGGCGCCAGCTCACGCACAGGGTAGCGAAAATTGCAGTAGTTCTGCGCGATCAGGTGCCGCTCGGGGAGGCTAGCCTCCTCCGCGACGATCCAGGAAGCCACGCGCGCCTGCCACGCCATCGACTCCGGGTCGGCCACGTCCACCGCGTTCGGGAACACCTTGAGCGCCGGGGCCGGCAGGTACGGATTGATCGTATCCACCGTAACCGTGCGGTCCGACCAGGGCTCGTTTTGAATCTCGTAGAGGACGTTATCGAAGCCGCTCAGCTCGCGCACGATCTTGCGCACCAGCCGCTCCTGGTAGCCGAGAATGTTGCCGTTCGCGAGCGTATGCAGCAGCCGCCGGTCAATGGCGTCCGTCGCGTTGACGTTGTTGTCGCGATTCAGCGGGCAATTGGCCCAGTTCATATCGCCATACTGCGACGAGAACAGCGTCATCTCGACCACGACGCCGCGACGTCCGGCCTCCGCGACGAAGTCCTTCAGGCGGGCGAAATAGGCGTCGTCCCAGCGATCCAGATCGAACTTGTTTCCGCCGTTGTGGTAGCCGGGCGTGCCGCTGCGGGCCCAGGGCGCGAGAAATCGGCCCGCCGCCGGCGCCAGGTTATTCCGCGCAATCCCGAACGCTCCCGGCGCCTCGACGTAGGAGCCCGAGAAAAGCCGCGTGTAGTTCAATCCATCGGCCGCGAGGGCTGCCAGATACTTGCGGTACTCGAAGTCGGGATTGAGCACGGATCCGTAGTGCTCGCCCGACGTGATGAGCACCGTGGTTCGCCCGCGGAACAGAAAGTAGTGAGGATTGTCCGGATGCAGGCGGATCGGCGCCGCGGCAGCCAGAACGGAGGCGAGTGACAGGAGGATCGCGAGACGCATGCTATCGGTTATACCGCGGCGTGATGCCTCGCAGTTTGGTCCAGACCGCGTCGCATCCGGCTAAGGCGGCTTCGGAGAGCGGGCCGTCGTCGAGTGCCTTGAGGTTCTCGTCGAGCTGCTCGATGCGCGAGGCGCCCAAGATGACGCAATCCGTCGCCGTATGGTGGAGCAGCCAGTTGAGCGCCAGGCTCGCCAGCGGCCGCCCATCGCGACGTGCGAGGCCGCGCAGCTCCTCCACCGCATCGAAACACGCTGGATGCCAGTAGCGGTCCAGGTACATCTGGTTCTTGTCGAAGCGCGAGCCTTCGATCGGCGCCTGCAGGTTCTGCTTTCCCGTCAGCAGCCCGCCCGCCAGCGGATTATAGACCACGGTCGCAACGCCGAGCTCCCGGCAGGCCGAAGGGTGCGTTCCCGCGCGTGCCGGGTGGCGGAGGAGATGAGGTGCGACGGAGATGATGCAAAGGTGTCGTCGCCGGGGAGGGCGCCGGTGATCTGCCGGAATTCCGGAAGGAATAGCGGCTCGCGCCTGGTGACGCGCGCCATAGCCGAAGCGAAGGCGGCCGGTTGCATGCGGGTCACCTCGTTGACCAGCGGCGACAACGCCTGGGCGAGGCGGCTTTACGCGCCTGCCGGGTTCGTGCGGCCGGCGTGAGCCGCTTGCCTACTTCGAGCCCTGGAACTCGGGGCTGTTCAGATAGGCGATCAGGTCCACCATCTCCGACTTGTAGAACAGCGGCCATTGCCGATTCATCCGCTGCATTTTCGCCAGCATGGCCGGGCCATGCAGCCACAGCACGGAAGCCATCGAGAAGGGACGCAGGGGGGCGTTGCGCGCGGCTAGCGCCTTCTTCAGGTCGGGAGCGCCGCTCGAAGGATCGTTGTGGCACACTTCACAGCCCTTCTTCTCGAACGCCTTTCGTCCGTGCGCCGGATTGCCGGGCTCGGCAAAGACCTGTGTGTACCAGAGATATGCCAGAATCTGGCGCATTTCGTCGCGGTCCAGCTTGGGAGGGACCGTTCCCGTCTTTCGCTGGTATTCCCACATTTTCGGGGCGTGCTCCCACATGGACGCCGCGAAATCGGTGAGCGTGCCGTTCGCGGGGTGCTTCTCGAGATCGAGGCTGCCGGTGTGACAGCCGGCGCAACCCTTCTCCTTGAAGAGGGCCTCGCCGTTCCCGCCGGGACCGAGCGCAAACTCAGCTACGCGGCCTCGCGTCTGCGGGAGGTTCTGCACGTACACGACCAGGTCGGTGAGTTCCTGACCGGTGAGTTCCGGCCATCGGATGTGCCGCGCGGTCATCGCGGCCTGCATTTGAGAAGCGTGGTTCCACATCTGCTGTGCGAGCGCGATGGGTTCGGCCACCGACTGCCAGGATGCTACGGGCGGCCCGCCTCCCGAAATCGGCGACGAAATCCCGTGGCAGTCGGCGCAGTGCTTTGACGCAAAGACCTGCTTGCCGCGCGCGGCGTCGCCGGGCCGCTCGAAGAAGCGGACCGATTCGAAGTAGGCGAACAGATCGGCCGCCTGCGCGTCGGTCAACTGGGGCTTCGGGATGCCTTGCTTTTCCATGAGGGCCCACATGGCTGGTGCGTGGTTCCACATGACGCTCGCCATCCATGAAGGCGTATAGTCCCGCCCAATCATTCTTCCGAGGTCCGGTGCTGTCGTGCCGCCCTCGCCGCGCACGCTGTGGCAGGATACGCATTTCTCGGTGCGCAGCAGCGCCGCGCCGCGTTGCGCGTCGCCGAGCACCAGTTCGGTCCCGAAAGCCACGCTGAAGCCGAGCGTGGAAAGAGATGCAGTCAACAGAATTCGTTTCATCGAGATCCTCCGGCGCCAGCCACACCGGGCTGACAAACGGGTGCGGGTGGGACTTTCCGCCAGTCGGAACGCAATGGGTGATCGAGCCAGCTCAGCCCCCTCGGCAGCCCAGACAATCCTCGTGTCTGCAAGTATATATCAGGCGGTGGTGTCTTGAGCTTCCCAATTGTGCGGTTTGTCCGCCAACTCGTGCGGTGAGAGTGCCCGCCACTTCGGCGGTCGCCGCCGGGCGGGTGGGCATATTCTGGCAACCCTTACGACGCGTCGAAAACGCCGGGGCCTCTGCGGCTCGGATTCGGACCAATGAGCCGGCAGGTCTTTGCCGGCGAGCGCTGGCCGGGAATCATATCGCTGTGAGCAGGGAGGTGAGGCGATCTTCTGGGACTGCAGCGGAGGCGGGCAACGGGCGCCGCGCCATTCGGCACGCGGTTGGGAGATGAACATCGCGGCGGCTGGGAGGGCGAACGGTGTTCGCGCTGACGCTTCAGGCCGGCGATCGCGGCAGCTCAGTGCGCGCTCGCGCGGCCGTAGCCTCCGAAGTACCACCTGACCCCGACCGTCGTGTACAGGCCGTAGGGTCCGTCGGGCCGAAAGACGAGACTGTTTGGCGTGCCGCCATAGCGGCCCACCAGGTGAGTCCGGTGGTGCGTCACCCGGAGCTCGAGCTGGTACGGCAACGTCACTCCGGCTCCCAGCGTCTCCTCCCACAGGATGCCCGAGGGCGACGCCGTGTACTGCAACTGGGGGACGTTGTCGCCGGCGAAGAATTTCGGCGCGGCGAACAGGAAGAGGTGCTTCAGTGGGGTTCGTCCGAACGGCTGGAGTTCGACGTAGCCGCTCCAGACGTAGCGGGCATAGGCGGCGCAATTCAGGGCGCCCGGGACCAAGGGGCCCGCGTGCGGCGCGCACACTCCGAGATCCACCTCGTTGTGCGGGGGCGCAACCTCGAAATCGACGAATCCGCGTACGAAGTTGTGCGGCAGAAGGAGGCGGTCCTCCGCGCCGGCGGTCTTTGGAGCGGCGGTGGTGTTGGCGGTCTGCGCCGCGCACACGGCGCAAAGCAGCAGGGCGAATGCAATCGGCAGCCTTGTCATGGGTGGTATCTTTCCCCTTCCTGGTTTCGCCGCGACCCGCAGCACCGAACCGCGATCGTAAGGGAGAGGACCCCGCGAGCGGCACCGGTCGGGCGCACGAAACGCACTACACTACCACATCTTCCGGGTGGGCATGTTATACTCGTGGTTTCCATGCGAGTCTTGACCGTCGCCCGGCGCCATCCCCATCATCATCACGGCCGGAATCTGCCGACGGGCTGACTGCTGGGTGGAAAGCAATCGAACTCAAAAGCCCGCCGGAGGCCAGGCGGGCTTTTTTGTTAGCCCCGCGCTCCGGCAGGGCGATAGGCACATAATGAATCTCGATTTCACCAAACTCGACGGGCTGCTGCCCGCTGTTATTCAGGACCATTCGAGCGGCCGTGTGCTCATGGTCGGATTCATGAACGAGGAGGCCTTCCAGCGGACGCTCGAAACCGGCTTCGCCACCTTCTACAGCCGCTCGCGGAAGAAGCTGTGGATGAAGGGCGAGAGCTCCGGCCACCGCCTCGTCGTCAAGGAGATCTCGATCGACTGCGACCAGGATTCGGTCCTGGTGCGCGTCGATGCGCTGGGCCCCGGCGTGTGCCACAACGGCTACCAGAGCTGCTTCTACCGCCGCTACGAGAACGGCGCGTGGGTGGAATCGGAGCCGCGCACATTCGACCCCGGCTCGGTCTACGGAGGCCAGTCATGAAACTGAAACTCGGCATTCCCAAAGGCAGCCTCGAGAACGCCACCATCGAGCTCTTCCGGCGCGCTGGCTTCCACATCACCACCAGCAGCCGCTCCTACTTCCCGGCCATCGACGACCCCGAGATCGAGTGCATGCTGATCCGCGCGCAGGAAATGGCGCGCTACGTCGAAGACGGCGTGCTCGACGCCGGCCTGACCGGCCGCGACTGGGTGGAGGAGAACGAAGCGCAGGTCCACACGGTGTGCGACCTCATCTACGCCAAGCAGAGCTTCGGCAAAGTGCGCTGGGTGCTGGCCGTGCCCGAGGCCTCGCCCATCCGCTCGGTGAAGGACCTGGAGGGGAAGATCGTAGCCACCGAACTGGTCGCCACCACGAAACGATACCTGGCCGCGAACGGCGTGAAGGCCAAGGTGGAGTTCAGTTGGGGCGCCACCGAAGTGAAGCCGCCGGAGCTGGCCGACGCCATCGTCGAAGTCACCGAGACCGGCTCGTCGCTGCGCGCCAACAAGCTGCGCATCATCGAGACCGTGCTCGAATCGAACACCCAGCTCATCGCGAACGTGGACTCCTGGAAGGACGAGTGGAAGCGGCACAAGCTCGAGGATATCCAGATGCTGCTCGAGGGCGCCATCAACGCGCTGGGCAAAGTGGGACTGATGCTGAACGTCAGCCGCGACTGCCTGCAAGCCGTGCTCGATGTGCTGCCCGCGCTCAAGAATCCCACCATTTCGCAGCTCAGCCAGGGCGACTGGCTGGCCGTCAATACCATCCTCGACGAATCCACCGTGCGCACCATCATTCCGCGTCTGAAGAAGGCGGGGGCGGAGGGCATCGTCGAATATCCGCTGAACAAGATCGTGATGTAGCCATGATCCGGATCATTCCATCGAGCGGGGCGGGGAAGCTTCTCAAACGGCGGGCGGCGCGGCTGACAGAAGCCGAGGAGACGGTGCGGCCCATCCTGGCCGCGGTGCGCGATCGCGGCGACAAGGCGCTGATCGAGTTCGCGCGGCGCTATGACGGCCTCGACCGCAAGACAGTGCGCGTTCCCGAGCGCGAACTGGCCGAGGCGGCGAAGCATCTGCCCAAACAGCTGCGCAACGCGGTGCGCGACGCTTCGAAGAACATCCGGGCCTTCGCGGCCATGCAGTTGCCCCGGGAGAAGATGGAGAGCCTGTCGCCGGGTCACGTGGTGGGACAGATCGTCCGGCCGCTCGATGCTGTGGCGGCGTACATTCCCTCGGGCCGATACCCGCTGCCCTCGACGCTCATGATGACGGTGATTCCGGCGCAGGTGGCCGGCGTCCCGCTGATCTCGGTGGCTTCGCCCCGGCCGGTGCCGGCGATCCACGGCGTGGCGTCGATGCTGGGCGTGAAAGACGTGTTTCAGATGGGCGGGGCGCACGCCATCGCGGCATTCGCCTACGGCACGCGCACGGTTCCGAAAGTGGACCGGATCGTGGGGCCGGGCAACATCTACGTGGCCGCGGCGAAGAAGCTGCTGGCCGGAGAGGTGGGCATCGATTTCATCGCCGGGCCTACCGAGATCCTGATCATCGCCGAAGACGGGAATCCGAAGGTGCTGGCCATGGACATGCTCGCCCAGGCCGAGCACGACGTGGAGGCCGCGGCCATTCTGCTCACCACCTCGGAGCCACTGGCGCGCGCGGTGGCGGCTGAGATCGAGGCGCAACTCGCCGTGCTGCCCACGGCGGCCGTGGCCGCGAAGGCCATCGCCAAGAACAGCGCGATCATCCTGGTGGGGTCGCTCGACGAGGCCATCGAACTGGCAAACGACTTCGCGCCCGAGCACCTCAGCATTCCGTCGATGTCGCTGCTCTCCGAAGTCCGCCACGCGGGCAGCGTCTTCGTAGGGCCGGACAGCCCTGAGGCGGCCGGCGATTACGCGTCGGGACCGAACCACGTGCTGCCCACCAGCGGTGCGGCACGGTTGCGCGGCGGCCTCTCCGCGGCGGATTTCGTTAAGGTGATCTCGGTGCAGAAGCTGAGCGCCGCGGCTCTTGCGCGCCTGAAGCCCGCGATCACCACGCTGGCGCGCGCCGAGGGCCTGGAAGCGCACGCGCGCTCGGTGGAGGTGCGCCGTAATGACTGACGTTCCGCGCCCGCGCCAGGCCGTCCTCAACATGGCGCCCTACTCGCCGCCCACCGCCGGCCGCTCCGGCAAGCTGCGCCTCGATTTCAACGAGAACACGGTGGGCTGCTCTCCGCGCGTGATGGAAGCCCTGCGCGAGCGGATCGGCGCGGGCGATCTGGCGGTGTATCCCGAGTACGGCGAAGCCCGGCCGGCCGTCGCGGAGTTCTTCGGCGTGCCCCAGGAAGACCTGCTCTTCACCAACGGCACCGACGAAGCCATCCAGGTGCTGATCAACACCTATGTGGACGATGGCGACGAGGTCCTGCTGCTGCGGCCGTCCTACGCCATGTACCGCTTCTACGCCGACGTGGCGGGCGCCGCGGTGCGCGAAATCGGCTATCGGGACGCGGACCTGGCGTTCCCGCTCGAAGAGTTGCTTGAGGCGGCTGGCCCGGCGACCCGCGCCATCCTGATCGCGAATCCCAACAACCCGACGGGCAGCGCCGTTTCGCTCGAAGGCATCGAGCGGATTCTCGACCGCGCGCCCGCAGCCGCCGTTCTCATCGACGAAGCCTATTTCGAATTCTGCGGCATTACCGCGCTGCCGCTGCTCGCCGCGAGGCCGAACCTGTTCGTCAGCCGCACGTTTTCGAAGGTCTACGGCATGGCCGCCATGCGGATCGGCTGCCTGATGTCGCAAGCCGCCAACGTCGCGTTCCTGCACAAGGCGCAGTCGCCCTACAGCGTGAACGCGCTGGCGGTACTGGCGGCGAGCGTGGCCGTTCGGGATCGCGCCTACGTGGAGAACTACGTGGCCGAGGCGCTTCGCGCGCGCGACATGCTGTGCCGAGGGCTCGAGCGGCTGGGCATCGGCTACTATCCCAGCCAGGGAAATTTCGTTTTGGCGAAGATGGGCCCGCGCTCGATCGAGATCCGCGACCGGCTGCGCGAGAAGAGCGTGCTGGTGCGCGACCGCAGCTACGAGATCGCCGGCGCGGTTCGCATCACCGCCGGCACCTGCGAGCAAACCGGGCGATTTCTGGACGAACTGGAGAAGATCTGGCGATGAGCGGCCGCATTCTGGTATTCGATATGGACGGCGTGCTGGTGGACGTGACGGAGTCCTATCGCGAGGCCATCCGGCAGACCGTGGAGCACTTCACCGGCCGGCGCGTCACGGGCGAGCGCATCCAGGACTACAAGAACCAGGGCGGCTGGAACAACGACTGGGATCTCTCGCACCACTTCATCCAGGGCTTCGGCGTCGAGGTGCCGTACGGCAACGTGGTCGACTACTTCAACGAGATCTTCCTGGGCGCCGACGGATTGATTCACCGTGAGCGCTGGGTGGCCGCGGACGGGCTGCTCGACCGCCTCGCGAGGCGCTATCAGCTCGCGTTGTTCACGGGCCGGCTGATGGTGGAAGTCGAGGTGACGCTCGGCCGATTCGCGCCGAAGCTGGCGTTCGAGCCCATGATCACCGCGGACGATGGCGTCGCTCCGAAGCCTTCTCCGGAGGGCCTGCAACGGATCGGCCGCATGAATCCGGGCAAGGAGTTGTGGTACGTCGGCGACTCGGTCGACGACGCTCGTAGCGCCAGGCAGGCCGGGGTCCCGTTCATCGGCATCGCCGCTCCGACGAGCCTGCGGCGGGGCGAGCTGGTCGAGTTGTTCCGCGCCGAAAACGCCATCGCCGTGCTTGACGACATCAACCAACTGGAGGCCGCGCTGCCGCAATGAGAACCGCTAAAACCGCCTTTGTGGCGCAGGCACTCTTGCCTGCCGCCTCGACACTCGTGTCGAGGCGCTCTATTCGCGTCGAGAAGAGTCTCGACGCTGGAGACTGGGAGTCTGCGCCACGATGTGGCCCTTCGAGGGCTGGTAGGGAACAATGAGAACCGCCAACATCGACCGCAATACGAAAGAGACGCGGATTCGGGGCCGGCTGCGTATCGAAGGCCGCGGCCGCTACGAGATCTCGACCGGCGTGCGGTTCCTCGACCACATGCTCGAGCTGTTCGCCAAGCACGGCGGCTTCGACCTCGACCTCAAAGCCGAGGGAGATCTGGACGTCGACCAGCACCACACCGTGGAAGACGTGGGCATCGTGCTCGGGGAGCTGTTCTCGCAGGCGCTGGGCGACCGGCGCGGCATCAATCGCGCCGGCTACTTCGTGATGCCGATGGACGAGACGCTGGCGGTGGCGGCGGTCGATCTCGGGGGCCGCCCATTCCTGGTCTACAAGGATCGCGTCAAGGTGCGGCTGGTGGGCGATCTCCAGGCGGAGCTGCTCGAGGATTTCTTTCACGGCTTCACCACGCATGCCGGAGCGAACCTCCACGTCAAGGTGCTCGACGGCCGCTCGAGCCATCACAAGGTGGAGGCGGTTTTCAAGTGTTTCGCGCGGGCCATGCGCTTCGCCTGCTCGAAGGACAAGCGTCTGCGCGGCGAGCTGCCTTCGACCAAGGGACTGCTGTGAGCACAGCACTGGTGTTGGGACGTGCGTCGAGACGAGTCTCGACGCGGCAGGCTGAGAGCCTGCGCCACGGCACAGGACTACGAGGCTGCTCATGATTGCCATCTTCGACTACGGCGCCGGGAACCTGCGGTCGGTGGAGAACACGCTGCAGGAAGTCGGCGCGCAATACACGATCGTCCGCGACGCCGCGGGCCTGTCGCGCGCGGCGAAGATCATCCTGCCGGGCGTGGGCCATTTCGGCCAGATGATGCGCGCGCTCGACCAGCTCGGCGTGCGCAACGCCCTGATCGAGCGCATCGGCGCGGGCGTCCCGTTTCTCGGCATCTGCCTCGGCCTTCAGGCGCTGTTCGAAAAGAGCGAGGAGGCGCCGGAAGTGCGCGGCCTGGGTATCTTCGAGGGCACGGTGACGCGATTTCCCGTTGACGCGCGCGTGCCGCACATGGGCTGGAACAACGTAGTGGGGCCGGCTCGGCTGCTCGCGGGCGCGGGCCCGGAGCCTTACCTGTACTTCGCGCACAGCTACTACGTCCCGCTGAACCCGGCCACTGCGGCCACCTGCACCTACACGCTGCCCTACACCGCGGTCCTCGAGAGCGCCAACGTCTTCGGCGTGCAGTTCCATCCCGAGAAGTCGGGCCCGCTGGGACTCAAGATCGTGAAGAATTTCGTGGAGCTCTGATGCTGGCCAAGCGACTTATCCCTTGCCTCGACGTGACCGCCGGCCGCGTGGTCAAAGGCATCAACTTCGTCAACCTGCGCGATGCGGGCGATCCGGTGGAACTGGCCGACCGCTACAACCAGCAGGGCGCGGATGAGCTGGTGTTCCTCGACATCACGGCATCGAGCGATAACCGCGACACCATGGCCGACGTAGTGGCCCGCACCGCGAGGCGGGTCTTCATCCCCCTGACCGTCGGCGGTGGAATCCGCTCGGTCGCCGACGCGCGCAAGATCCTGCTGGCGGGCGCGGACAAGGTGAGCGTGAACACCGCGGCCGTAACGCGGCCGGAGCTGATCACGGAGCTGAGCGAGGAATTCGGCGCGCAGGCCACGGTCCTGGCCATCGACGCAAAACGGGCCGGCCCGGGCGCCTGGCACGTGTATGTGCGCGGCGGGCGCGACGACACCGGCATCGACGCCATCGAGTGGGCCGCTCGCGGAGAGGCGCTGGGCGCGGGCGAAATCCTGCTGACCTCGATGGACACCGACGGCGTCCAGGATGGCTTCGACTGCGAGCTGACCCGCACCGTCTCGCGCGCCACGCACATCCCGGTTATCGCATCAGGCGGCGCCGGCAAGCCCGAGCATTTCACCCGCGTGCTGACCGAAGGCGAGGCCGATGCCGCGCTCGCGGCGTCCATCTTCCACTACGGCACCTACACGGTGGCCGATCTGAAACAGCACCTTGCCTCCGACGGCGTCCCGGTTCGGAGGATGTCGTGATCCTGCCTTGCATCGACCTGATGGACGGCAAGGTGGTGCAGCTCGTCCAAGGCCGCGAGAAGGCGCTCGACGGTCCGGCGCCGGAGGAGATGCTGCGGCGGTTCGCGCCGTTCCCGGAAATCCAGGTGATCGATCTCGACGCCGCCATCGGCCGCGGCTCGAACGACGCCATAGTCGAGTTTCTGGCCGGGCGGGCCGTAACGCGCGTCGGCGGCGGCGTGCGCACAGTCGAGCGCGGGCGAGCCCTCGTGAACCAGGGGGCGAGCAAGGTGATCGTGGGAACCGCGGCGTTCGGTCCCGCCGGAGTGCGCACCGAGTTCCTGAAGCCACTGGCGGAGGCGATTGGACACGAGCGCGTCATCGTGGCCCTCGATTCGAAAAACGGTAAGATCGTGGTCAAGGGATGGCGGGAGGCGACTACGCTCAGCGCCGAAGAAGTTCTCGGACTGCTCGAGCCCTACTGCTGCGGGTTCCTGTGCACCTATGTCGATAAGGAAGGGATGCTCGAGGGCACCGACCTCGAATGGTTCCGGCGGCTGCGCCGAGCGACCGCGCACGAGCTCACCGCGGCCGGCGGCATCACGACCATCGAAGAGATCCGCGAGCTTCAGCGCCTCAATATCCACGCCGCGCTCGGCATGGCGATCTACACGGGCAGGCTCAGCCTCGAAGAGCTGGCCCGCATGGGCGCTTAGCGCGCTGCTCGTCCTCCTGATCCCCGGCGCCGCGCGGGCGCAGGGCAATTACGAAATACAGGTCTACGGCTCGGAGACCGTTCCCGCCGGCAGCACCATGGTGGAGCTTCACTCCAACTTCACTATCGAGGGGACGAAGCAACTCATCGACGGGATGCTGCCCACCATTCACCAGTTGCACGAAACGCTAGAGATCACGCACGGCTTCACTCCCTGGTTCGAACTGGGCTACTACAACTTCACCAGCGCGCAGGGTGGCTACGGTTACAAATGGGTGGGGACGCACCTGCGGCCGCGGATCGCCGTTCCGGAATCCTGGCACTGGCCGGTGGGTGTGAGCCTCTCGAACGAGATCGGTTATCAGCGGCCGCTCTATTCGAGCGATACCTGGACCTGGGAGATCCGGCCCATCGTCGATCAGAAGTACAAGCGGTTCTACTGGGCGTTCAATCCGACCTTCGACCGCTCCTTCCACGGGCCGAGCGTGAACCAGGGGCTGGTGTTCTCGCCGAACTTGAAGGTCAGTTACGACGTGACGAAGGTCGTCGCGGCCGGCATCGAGTATTACGGGTCGGTCGGTCCGGTCACCGGCTTCGATCCGCTGCGGGATCAGGAGCAGCAGATCTTCCCCGCCATCGATCTGAACCTCAGCCCGAAGTGGGAGTTCAACTTCGGCGTCGGCGTCGGGATGACCCGCTCGACGGACCACTTACTAGTGAAGATGATCCTGGGCTACCGGTTCGGGCGGTGAGTCGGATGGTCATTCCTGTGCATAGCGGCCAGCGCGGCCCGCGCGGTCGGGCTCAATTCAACCTTATCCTCGTAGCGGGCGGGCTGTTCCGGCTTCGACGGAGTGGGCCTCCTGGCCGTTTCCGTGGTCCTTTCCACGGGTCGGGGAGGAGGCGCGTGCGATATGGCGCTGATCATTCTAGTACTCCTTGACTGTCCATATCGTCCACCCGGGCGATTCCATGAGCATCTTTCACCACCAACGTCGCCGAGCCCGCCACCGCTCCACCCGTCCCCGTGCAACTCAGCACGTAGCCGTAAGTGCCCGGAGCGACTGGAGTGATGCATTCACGGCCGCGCGCGGGCCTCTTCCCAACCCAATCGCCGGATGCCAGACACTCCGTCGCGCCTGGCACCGACCACTTCAGCGTGGCCGAATGGCCGAACGCGATCGCGGAGGGCGCCACCCTGAAAGCCGGCGACTCAGCCGGCAACGCGCCCGGCAGGACCTCGGCCTTCGAGCCGGCGGACGCGGCCGGCGATGCGGGCGCCCGGCTGTGCGCCAGCAGCCAGTCAAAAATGTTCTGGCTGTAAATGTCGTAGGCTGGAACGCCCTGGCCCAGGCCCGTCAGGCCCAGCACCGGTAGCTCTACGTCGTTGTGGCCGACGCCGGGCAAGACCGTGATCCTGGCCCGTTCGGCCGGGTTGCAGGCATTGATGGAGTAAACGGTCTCGACCTGCCTCTGATATGGCACCGTCGTGTCGGCCTCGCCGTTGAAAGCCCAGGCCGGCGTGTCCTTGAGAACGCAGCCCACGGACGCGCCATAGCCGCCCGAGATGGGAACCACAGCCGCGAGCTGATGCGGGTAGTTAGTGACATAGTCCCACGTATCGCCCGAGCCCTGGCTGTGACCGCCCATGTAGATGCGCGAGGTATCCACCTTGTAAGTATTGATGGCGTAGTCGACGAATAGCTTGGTCTGGGCCGCGGTCACGACGAAGGTCAGCGGGTCCACGCACCGCTGTGGAGAAAGCACGATGAACGGACGCGAGTCGTCCCAGGGGCCGTTGTTGATCAGCTTCACCAGGTTGCCCCCTTCCAGGATCGAGAGCGGCGCCTGAGCCGTGTAGGGGTTGAGAAAGCGCGCGCCGGTCCATCCGTGCTGGTAGATGATGAGCGGAAATTTCTGGTTGGGATCGTCGCCATAGTTCACCGGCAAGTGCTCGTAGTAGCCCAGGTGGGCGCTCGTGCTGCCGATGTCGCGCGCGGTTTGAGCCTTGAAGGTGCCCGCATGGACGCGCACCATCCGCACCACCTCCAGCGCCGCCGATTGCGCGCCGTTCACCACGTTGTACCGGATTATGTAGTCGCCCACGGTGTTCGTGTCCAGAGCCGTCAGGCCCGTGACCGCGATCCGGCTCGTAATATCGCCGTCGTGCGGATCGCTGGCCGTCGCTCCCGCGTCGGTGTATGCGAACCCCACGGGCTGGCTGACCACCCTGGGCCCGGTCAGCGTAATTACCGGCTTGTTCGGGTCTCCAGAATCGACCGGTGCCATCGAAATGCACGCATCGTACTGGGGCAAGGGAGCAGGAGTAGGTGTCGGCGTGACCTGCGGGTCCGGCGAGGATGAGGGGCCCGGGCAGCCCCACAACGCCAGCAGCGCGCAGCCCGCGAGAACAGCGGCGATTCGTTTCGTTGGATCGGCCAAGCTTCTATATTAGATCCGCGGCAAGATGGGGACGGGCTCGGATCTCGCCGCGGTCGCGAAACTCGGTGCCTGTCCACGATCCCGCCCTGTCGCGAAACTCGGTGCCTGTCCCCGATTTTGCCCTAGCCTCCTGTCTCTAAAGTGCGTTTATCCTTCCGAACCTCGCGACGGTCTTGTTGACGCCCGCGACCCGTTGGAGTGGCTTAAACGCCTTATGGTGGAAACGCTGGCGCCGGTAGCTACTCGTCTCGCAGCGTCGTGATCGGGTTCACCCTGGTCGCACGCCAGGCGGGCACGGCGCAGGCCGCCAACGCGACGGCAAACAGGATTGCCGCCACCCCCGCGTAGGAGGCGCTGTCGCGTGGGTTGATGCCGGGATCGAGCGCCCGCAGCAGGCCCACCACGCTGTAGGCCGCCGGAATGCCCAGCAGCAAGCCAATGGCGGCGGGCACCAAGCCGCCCCGGAGCACCATCGCGAAAACGTTCCCTCCGGTGGCCCCGAGCGCCATCCGGATGCCGATCTCGCGCACCCGTTGCGCCACGGTGTAGGCCATCACGCCATAGGTGCCCACTGCGGCGAGCACCAGCGCCAGCGCCGCCAGGAAACCCGTCACCTGGGCCGTGGCGCGCTCTCCCGCTCCGCGGTTGTACAGGAACTCCTCCATGGAGCCGAGCCGGAACACAGGCTGCTCCCGATCCGCCTCCGCGACTGCGGCACGGATAGCCGTGACGGCGCTCCCGGTGCCACCGCGCCCGCGGGCCACCAGCATCATGCCCGGCTCGGCCAACTGCGCATGCGGCCGGTACACCTCCGGGCGCGGCGGCTCTCCGACGTTGGTGTGGTGCACGTCGCGCGCCACGCCCACAACCGTGATCCAGGTGTTGTCTGGTCCCATTTGCAGCCGCCGGCCGAGCGCGCTCGACTCCTTCGGCCAGAACCGCCGGACGAACGTCTCGTTAACGATGGCAACCGGCTGGGACTCCGCGCGATCCGCCGCGGTGAAATCGCGGCCGGCCAACCAGGGGATTCGCAGGGCCTGGAAGTACCCCGGGCTGACGATCATCTGGCCGGCGGAACGTTCGTCCCTGGGGTCCTGGCCTTCGACCCGGACGGGGGAGTAGTCGGCGTTGCCGCTGAGCGGGAGCGTGTGGACCAGGGCGGCGGCTTCGACGCCGGCGTCCCGGCGCACGTTCTCCAGCGCACGGGCGAAGAAGTCGCGGACCTGCGCGTCGCCGGGATACTGGCCCCGTGGAAGAGTAACTGTGCCCACCGCCAAATTGGCCCGGTCGAAGCCCGCTTCTCCGGAAGACTGGCGCAGGATGCTGCGCACCTGGAGTGTGCTGACGGCCGCCAGCACCAGCGACAGCGCCATCTCTCCCACCACCAGCAACCTGAGGAACAGGTGCCGGCCACCGCTGGAGCCGCGGCTTGACTCCTGGAGCGTAGGAGCGAGATCTCCGCCTGTGAGCAGCAGCGCGGGGACGATGCCGAACAGGAGCCCCGTGGCGGCCGAGAGCGCCAGGCCGAAGACGAGCGCGTGCCAGTCCAGCGCCGCCACCTCGAACAGGCCCATCTGCGCCGGCGCAATGCGCTTCAACAGGGGAATGGTCCAGTACGCGGACACAATCCCGACGGCCCCGCCCAGCGCCGACAACAGGACGCTTTCGACCAATTGAAGGCGGACCAGCGAGCCGCGACCGGCGCCGAGCGATGCCCGAACCGCCATTTCGCGGCGGCGCTGGGTGCCGCGCGCGAGTACCAGGCTGGCGATGTTGGCGCAGGCGATCAGCAGCACGAACGCGACCGCACCGAACATGGTGCCGGCGGCGGTCCGGGCGCCCTTGTTGACCATCATGTCGCCCAGCGGACGAACGTCGCCCCGCCAGCCTTTGCCGGCTTTGGTGTCCTCACGCTCGATGCGCTCGGAGATGGCCCGCACCTCGGCCGCAGCCTGGGCCACGGTGGCGCCGGGCCTGAGCCGCGCGATCGGCCTCAACCCTCGCCAGTCGCGCTCCTGCTGGGTCCGGCTGAGCGCGAGCGGGGTCACGATCTCGACCGGCTGGTACAGAAACCGGAACCCTTCCGGCAGAACGCCGACCACGATGTAGTTCGCTCCGTTGACGCGGAGGTCGCGCCCCAGCACGCCTGCTTCGCCGCGGAACCGCCCTTGCCACAACTCGTGCGAGATCAGCACCACGCGCGAGTCGGTCTCCGGCGTTTCCGAGGGCAGGAACGCGCGGCCGCGCGCGGGGCTGACCCGCAGGAGCGGGAGCACCTCCGGCGTGACTTGAAGGGCAGGCACGTACTGCGCCTCGCCTTGCGCGCTGAGCGCCGCGGGACGCATCCGGACAGCGCCGATGGTCGCGATGGCCGAACTGGAACCCCAGTCGCGAAGGTCGGGCAGGCTCGCCGATTCGTTGCCGATGCCGCGCTGTGGGTTGGTGAGCGGCAGAAAGACGAGGCGATCCGGCTCGGGATAGGGGAGCGGCGGCCAGATCATGAGGCCGACCACCGAGAAGATGGCTACGTTGGCGCCCAGTCCCAGGGCGAGCGTGAGCACCGCCATTGCGGTCCAACCCTTGTTCTTCCCAAGCATCCGAGCCGCGAAACGGAACTCCTGTGTGAGCCCCATGCCAGGAATACGAGCGGCGCTCCTGGCGGGTTCCCGGCAATTGGACCGGCTCACTCGTCCCGCGGCAGCGCCATCACGCCGGCCAGCACACGTGTGAATCCGGGTGCGAGCGCCTACCCGATTGAACCCGCGGCCGATCGCTGGCAGAACGCCCACGTGTCGAAGCAGCGGGGGCAACAAAAGTCTCGGTCACTTTCTCCGGGCGCGCGCCCGACGTTTCGGATCCGTCTGTCAAGGTGTGTGGGCGGGCGTCCACGCCTGCGGCGGGCCTCCAGGCGCGTCTTCGCGTACAATTGAGATCGCTATGACCCGCCCCCTAGCCGTGCTTCTTCTGTGCTGTGCGCTGCCCCTCGCCGCTCAGCAACCTTCGGAGTTCGACCGCAAGCTCTCCGCCAAGATCGCCGATGCCCTTAAGTCCAGCGGAGCGCCGAGCGTTTCGGTCGCCGTCGTCCAAGACGGCCGGCTCGTTTATGCAAAGGCCTTCGGATATGCCGACGTCGCCAAGGGCCGCGCAGCCGACGCCGCCACGCGCTACGCCGTCGGCTCAGTCGGCAAGCAATTCACCGCCGCCGCGCTGCTGCTTCTCGAGGAACAGGGCAAGCTCTCGCTCGACGACAAGGTCTCGAAGTACTTCCCCGATCTCACCCGCGCGAACGAGGTCACCATCCGCCAGTTGCTGTCGCACACCTCGGGCTACGAGGACTACGCGCCGCAGGACTACATGATTCCCGAGTGGAGCAGGCCCACCACACCGCTCGCCATTCTGGACCGCTGGGCGAAAAAGCCGCTGAATTTCGATCCCGGCACGCGGTGGCAATACAGCAACACCAACTACGTCCTGGCTGCGGAGATTTTCGACAAAGTGTCGGGCCAGCCGTTGCTTGAGTTTCTGGCGCAAAAGGTTTTCGGTCCGCTCGAAATGCGCTCGGCAGGCGATTGCCAGGCTGCGAACCCTGCGGACGCCGTCGCCTACACCCGCTACGCCGCCGGTCCGCCGCGTGTGGCCGAGCGCGAGGCTAGCGGCTGGTATTTCGGGGCCGGCGAGCTGTGCATGACCCCGTCCGACCTGGCGCGTTGGGACATGGCTTTCCTTCAGAAGAAGATCCTGTCGGAGCGTTCCTACGCCGAGTTCACTCGCGAGGTGAAGCTTGCCAACGGGGACCTGACCCACTACGCCCTCGGTCTGCAGGTCGGCGACCTACGCAACATTCCGATGCTCTTCCACGGCGGGGAGGTGTCGGGCTTCCTGGCCTCGAATAGCGTGTTTCCGAACCGTGGCGGTGCGGTGATCGTGCTTTCGAACCAGGACGGCGTCGATCTGATCGGCCCGCTCTCGCGCCAAGTGGCGGAGTTGGTGTTTCTTCCGGATCGGCCGCCCGCCACGGAGCAGGAGATCCGCCAGGTGCGCTCGATTCTCGATGGGCTCGCGCAGGGGCAGATAGATCGCGGCCTGTTCACGGCCAACGCCAACTACTACTTCGGCGAGACCGCGCTGGCGGACATCCGGGCCTCTCTCGCAGCGCTGGGCGGGCTCAAGTCGGTGAGCCGCGTGGCGGAGAGCCTGCGCGGTGGCATGATCCACCGCACTTATCGGGCCGAGTACGAGAAGAAGACCGTATCGCTGAACGTCTACGTGATGCCCGACGGCAAGTACGAGCAGTTTTTGGTGGTCGCCCAGCCGTAGGGCGGGCCGGCCGCAGTGGGGCGGCTCTCCAGAGCTGCGCCGGACGTCCACGTCCGGCTTCGGCGGGTCTGGAGACCCGCTGCAGGACTGGAGTCCTGCCCCACCCGTTTTTGTCCGCGTTTGCTAAGTTGGGGTCATGGATCGCGTCACGCTCGGGCGCTCGGGGTTGGAGGTTTCGCGGATCTGTCTGGGGACGATGACCTTCGGCGGGCAAGCGGACGAAGACGCCGCCCGGCGGATGGTCGACCCAATTCGCCTGCCTGGCTGAGAACACGATTAGTGCTATAATCAGCCCGAATTGAAACGGATCCGTTCGAATTACGCCAGGATGTGGGATGCGCCTTCGAAAGTCCAGAACGAATAAGCCGACGATTCTGCTAAACGGCATCCACGGGCTCGAACCCTGGAAGGGGGTTGCATGAGCCAATCGGAAGCGCGCGACGACGAGAATGCCTTCGAGGCTGCCCTGGCCTCCGAGCCAGGTGCGGCGCACTACCACCTGCGGCTCTTCGTGAGCGGCAGTACGGCGCGATCTGCCCGCGCCATTCAAAACATTCGGGCGCTTTGCGAAGAGCGGCTACACGGCCGTTACGACCTTGAAGTGATCGATGTATATCAGCACCCGGAACAGATCGAGCCGGAACAGATCGTCGTTACCCCGACGCTCGTCAAGAAACTGCCGCTCCCCTTCCGAAAGATCAGCGGGGACCTCACCGACAAGGAGCGGGTTCTGGCCGGGCTGGACATCATCCCGCGCGAAGATCCGTCTGAAACCAGGAGATCTCAGCTGGAGCGGGTCGAAGACGTTCAGCAACGCCTCGACGAGGCCGAAGAGTCGCTGCGGGCACTGCGGAGTGGCGAAGCGGACGCTGTCGTGGCTTCGGGTCCGGGCGGGGAGCGCGTGTATACGCTCAAGGGGACAGACGAAGCCTACCGCGTGATGGTCCAGAGCCTGGCGGAGGGCGCCCTCACTGTCACGCCCGACGGTCTGATCCTGTTCGCCAATGAACGGTTCGCATCCTTGCTCGGGAAACCCCTCGACCGAGTGGTCGGTTCCTCTCTGCACGATCTCATTGCGGCGGAAGATGCACCCCTGCTAACCTCTCTCCTCGCCGGCCGCGCGGGTTCGCGGGCGCAAATCCGGCTGAAAAGGGGGCCTGCGGTGCTGGCGCCAGCGCTGCTATCCGCGAGCACGATGTGTGTCGACACCACTAAGTGCGTCTGCCTCCTCGTGACCGACTTGAGCGATCTGAGACGTGCGGAGGAGGAACTGAATCGCTCGCGGAGGATGCTCCAACTGGTTCTCGACACCATTCCGCTGGGCCTGTTCTGGAAGGACCCTCACGGGCGCTATCTCGGCTGCAACCGCCGTTTCCTGACCGAGTCCGGTTTCTCCGCGGAGGACGACATCGTGGGCCGCAACGACTCCGAGATGCCCTGGAAGGAGCAGGCCGATCTCGTCCAGAGCGATGACCGCCAGGTGATGGAAACCGGCGAGGCACAGACCGGCCACGAAAGGTCCGTGGTTGGTGCGGACGGCTCGCGGCGCTGGATGCGCACCAGCAAAGTTCCGCTGCCTGGCCCCAGCGGCGGCGTCATCGGCGTTCTGGGAACCGACGAGGACATCACAGAGAGCAAACAGGCGGAGGAGGCGTTGAGGGCGAGTGAGGAACGCTTTCGGAGTGTCGTGGAAAACGCGCCGGACGCCATCTTCGTGCAGACGCAGGGCTGCTTCCGGTACCTGAATCCGCCGGCCGTCCGGTTGTTTGGAGCCGCGTCGGATTCTGAGCTCCTCAACCAGCCGGTCATACGGACCGTCCACCCCGATGCCCGCGCCGCAGTGGTCGAAGGAATCCGCCTGGTGGAGGAACTGGGAGTGACCTCACCCCCCTGGACGGAGAAGGCCATCAGGCTCGATGGCACCGTTCTCGATGTCGAGGGTTCCGCTGTACCGTTCACCTTCGAGGGCGAGCGCGGAGCTCTTGTTTTCGCCCGTGACATCAGCGACCGGAAACGGGCGGAAGAGGAGTTGCGGGCGAAAGAAGACCTTCTGTCCGAATCACAACGCGTTGCCCAGCTCGGCAGTTGGGAGTGGACCGTGCAACCCGGCGCGAGCGTGATGACGTGGACGCTCGAAACCTATCGTCTTTTTGACGTCTCGCCAGATACCTTTGTGCTGTCCTTCGAGACGTTTCTGAGTCTGATTCACCCGGACGATCGGGCTGCGATGGATGGCTGGATGAAAGCGTGCCTGGCGGGATTGGAACCGCCCGACCTGGAGTTTCGCGTCAACCTGGAGGACGGCGGCGTCCGTTACATCAACGGGCGCGGGCGTGTAGTACTGCGGGACGCGGAGCACGAAACGATCCGCATGGTTGGCATTGCTCAGGACATCACCGAGCGCAAACGCGCCGAGGAGAACCTGCGGCGCTACAGCGGTGCGTTGGTCAAGACCAACAAGGAGCTGAAGCGCTTCACCCAGATCGTGTTGCACGACTTGCGTGCCCCCTTCATGAACCTCAGGGGTTTCTCCGCTGAGCTCCGCGGTTCCATCGACACTCTGCGCCAGGCGGAGGCATGGCTGGGGAATGTGCCCGAACGGGAGCGGGCCGCGGTGGTGCACGCTCTTCGAGAGACGATCCCGGAAGCTCTGGGCTTCATCGAAAGCTCAGTGACCCGCATGGACCAGCTCACCTCTGCGCTTCTCCGGCTATCGCGGGCCGGCGAGCAGGAGTTCCACGTGGAAGAACTGGACGCCGGGGCATTAGTGCAAGAGACCTTGCGCACCCTGGAACACCAGATTCGGGACGGCAACGTCACAGTGAAGACCGGCTCGCTGCCGCGCTTCGCCAGCGATCGCGATGCCGTCCAACAGATTTTCGGGAACCTGCTCGACAACGCCATCAAGTACTTGGACCCGGGGCGGCCGGGCCAGATCGAGGTGTCGGCCGAGGAAACCGTTGATGCGACGGTTTTCCACGTGCGGGACAACGGCCGCGGCATTGCAGGGGACGATATGGACAAGCTCTTCGTGCCTTTCCGCCGGCTCGGCCCGCAGGATGTTCCCGGAGATGGCATAGGCCTGGCACTGGTCCGGGCGTTACTCCATCGCTTGGGCGGACGAATCGAGTGCCACTCCCGGCTTGGCGTCGGAACGACCTTTAGCTTCACGTTGCCTAGGGTGAGCTAGAGAGCACGACTCCTTCTCGGACGTCAGCGTAAGATCGTGCGCGCCGGTGTCCTGCCCACGCGGTTGGGTGTTCGGGAATAGACATTTGTATCCGCCCGGCGAACGGCGTCTACCTTACCTGGAGAGGAGCAACCGGCGACTTCTCGGACGGGGGAAGATAGATGAGGATGAACTACTCACCATCCCAAATCCGGTGGCTCCGAGTGATCGGCGCCGCGCTTGCGGTCATTGCGTCGAGTTTCCTTATCATGATGGCCGTAGTCGTCGTCTACGCATTTGTCCTGGCCTTTCGGGCTCGGGGCGCTCCCGACCAAAGTGCCATTAATCACTTCGCCGCGTGGGTCAGCCCCAGGTTGATGCCGTGGCTCGAGATGCTCCTGACATTCGTTGTGGCCCTCCGCGTTGCGCAAAAAGCCGAGACCGCACCTGTCGTGCATGGCGTCCTCATAGGCATTCTGGCTGGCCTGCTGGGTTTGGCGGTGACGGTCGCTTTTGGTGGGCGGCTTGGTTTGCGTAACTTGCTTATCGCTCTGGTCGTGATGGGGTTGGGATGGCTGGGAGGGTTTATCGGGGGAAGATTGTCTCCGCCCGGCGAACGGTGTATACCTTAGCTACAGAGGAGCAACCATGGAAGACGATACCAAGCCCTGCCCGGTGTGCGGCGAGGTCATCAAGGCGGTGGCCATCAAATGCCGCTTCTGCAATACCGATCTCGGCGCGTTCGCGGCGGCCAAGGATGCGGAGGTGGAGAAGGACCTGTTCGCCGGCCACCCATCCGCGATCTATAGCGCCAGCCAGGCGCTGCCCTTCCTCGCCGCCATCGTCGCGGCCGCGGTTGCCGCCATAGCGGGCGCTCCAGCGGTGTACGTAGTGCTGGGCCTCGTCCTGCTGGTGGCGATCATTTGCCTGTGCTACTACCTGAAGAGCGCGAGCACCCATTACCAGATCACCACCCAGCGGATCAAACTGGAGCGGGGCTTGCTCAACAAGCTGCAGGAGAGCCTGGAACTGTTCCGCATCGATCACTTCGAGCTGCACAAACCGCTCGGAATGCGGCTGGTGGGACGAGGCGCGCTGCATCTGTTTTCTTCCGACGCCGAGTTGGAGAACTTTTTCATCTACGCCGTCCCCAACCTGGAAGCGCTGGCGGACACGCTGCGCACTTGCCAGCTTCGCGAGCGCAGCCGCAGAGGGCTGACCACGTTCGTCAAAGCGTAAGGGCCGCGCCAAAACAGGAAGCGGTTGGCCAACCGTTCGGCGTTTCCGCGGCGTCTGCCATGACTCACCAGTTGTACTTGGGATGATAGCGAATAGACTTATGGATGGCTTTCCACTTGCGTTTCGTTTCAAGGGCCGCACGCGGATCCACAACGCGCTCATGGTAGCGGGCTTCGGCCTGTAACTTCTGGTAGCTGGCCCAGCGCGCCGGTTCGAGTTCGCCGGTTTCGAGCGCCGCGGACACCGCACAGCCCGGCTCGCCCGCGTGCGCGCAGTCGTGAAACCGGCACTGGCGCGCGAGCGCGGCGATGCCCGCAAACACTTCTTCAACCGAGTCCTCGCCCGCCCAGAGGCCCAGTTCGCGCAGGCCCGGTGTGTCGATCAGCGCGCCGCCGCCCGCGAGTTCGATGAGCATGCGGCGTGTCGTCGTGTGGCGGCCGCGCGAGTCGGACTCCCGCACGGGCTGGGTAGCTTGGCGAGACTCACCAAGCAGGGCGTTGGCGATGGTCGATTTGCCCGCGCCCGAGGAGCCGAGCAGCACCACGGTACGTCCGCGTATGACTTCGGCGATCGGCGCTACGGACTCGTGCGCCGACAATGCCGCTGCGTGGCTCGTTACCGCCTGCGCTTCGGCAAGGCGCGCCGGCCATTGCGAGCAGACGTCCACCTTGTTCAGGGCCACCATCGCCTCCACGCCGCTTGCGGCGGCCAGCACGAGGTAGCGTTCGAGACGCCGGAGGTTGTAGTCACCGTCGAGGCCCATCACGATGACGATCAGGTCTACATTCGCCGCCAACACCTGCTCCCCACCGCCGCCCGGGCGCTGGCGCGAAATGCAGGTGGTGCGCGGCTCCACGTTCTCGATCAGCGCCAGAGTGGCATCGACGCGACGGGCGCGGACCCAGTCACCCACCGCCGGCAGTTCCGCGTTCCAACGCAGGACGCCCGCGGGCACGGCATCGCACTCGGCGCCGTCGCCAAATCGCAGGCAGTATTGTTCCTGGGCTGCTTCGCACACACGTGCGCGTACTAAAGAATCGGAAGAGTAACTCATTGTTTGTTCGCTCCGCAAAGACACTAAGAGTAGGGGTACGGAAGACGTCTTTGAGCCCGGCGCGTCTCGACGGCCGGCTAGCGAACAATGACCTGAGTCAAATCACAGGATAGCATCGAAGCGGAGTCGGCCCGAAGCCCGGGGTCGGCTCGAAGCCAGGAGGAGGCCCGAAGCCCGGGGTCGGCCCGAAGCCGGGGCGGCCCCGTAAGAATTTCAGGCACTACCCGGTCAAGCCGGGATGGGGAGGGAGTGGGATTCCCAGATACGGCAGCGGATTCGGAAAGTCGCTTTCGAGCCTCGCTCGCGCGGCGGGCGAGCCGTAGCCATCCAGCTCCTGGAACCGCTCCAGCAGGACCTCTTGAAACAGCGACTCGCGGATGGCTTGAACGTGCAGGTGCGCGTACCAGTTGCCGTTGTACGGCGGGCCGCCGACCGCGGCAAAGACGGTGCCGGGCAGAAGGGCCTCGCCGGGCTCGTAGCGCGGGCTTTCAAGATGGGCATAGATGAAGACTAGGGGCGGCGCGGCGCGCCCCTCGGGCTTCAGGAACACGCGCGGCCCCCAGCCGCCGTCCCGATCCTGGTCGTCGTCCACCAGCATCACCCTGGCCGGGAAGGTCGCCGCGACGCCGGTGCCGCGGGGAACGCTCAGGTCCACACCCAGGTGAAGGAAGTTGCCGCTGGCCTCCAGGTAACTGCTCCTCAGGAGATGGCGGCGGTCTTCTAGATAGCCGCCGTAAGACCAATCCACCGCGTGCTCGCGATGCACTTCATCCACCATCGCCTGAAAGACTGCTGGGTCTAGCAGTGGATTGGACCCGGCGCGGCACAGCGCGGGATGCTTGCGGCTCCAGATCCGGGACTCGGCCTCCATGTCCACCGCGCAACAGCTTTTGCCTGCGAGCTCTGGGAACAGCACGGCGCGCCCTCAGATCGCCATGTTGGGGTCGTGCGCCTGAACATAAGCCAGGATGTCCCGGGCCGCCGGGGAATAAGCCACGATCTTGCCGTAGTCCAGGTCTACGTTGTTCAGGTATTGCAGGATCAAGGTGTCGCCGACGCGCGCCTGCGGCAGGATGCCGGCGAAGAAGAACCCCAGCTTCTCGAACTCGCCGGTGAGCGACGCGGTTACCGGATCCTCCAGACTGAGGAACAGGTTGATGGCCGCGATCTGCTGGAGGCAGTAGCGGCGCAGCAGTTTCTTCACTTCGCGCACGGCGTCGGCCCCGTAGCGGGAGAGGAAGATCTCGGCGCAACCCTCGGAAGGGTTGACGCTGGATGCGATCTCGGAGGGCGCCTCCGGCAGCGGCGGCGCGGCGGGAGCCAGATAGTCATGCTCGGCCCCCATGCTGCGGTAGAGCCTGGCGATTATGCCGGCGTGGTGCGCGGGCGGGTAGAGCACCAGCCGCCGGGCCGCCTGCATGTACTTGAAGCTCAGCACCACGCTGATGCGCTGCGAGGCGTCGCCGGCGATGCCTTTGAACTTCCAACTCACCGGGCTGGTGGCCAGCAGAAGGCCGCAGTCGCCCATGCCGGAACGCTGGGTCGCTTTCTGCGTGAAGGCGTGATTGGCGACGGCGTAGGCGTAGATTCCAGCCAGCTCGCGGCGTTTGGGAGTGGTGAGCAGAAAATCGTTGAGGCGGTTGAGCGCTCCCTGCCCGCGGTACTCCACGTTGACGAAGACGAAGGTAAGCTCCGCGATGCGGTCTTCCGGATATTGGTACAGCAGCGCGGCGTGTCCCATGAAAGCGCCTGCCGTGGTGACCGCGACGGCCGAGATCATCTCGCCCGCGCGGTTGAGCTCCACCAGGCGCTCGGGGAAGTAGATGTGGTCGTCAAAGAAGCTATAGCCGTGGGACTTGTAGGCGCACTTTGAAACCTCGATTGCCTCTTCCTCGCGCATCAGCCGGACATCGTAGGCGATCTTCTGCGCGACGGCATCGGGCGCGGCGGGCGCGGGCGCCGGGCTCGTGACTCCGGTTTGCGCCGCATCCCGGGGAAGGTACTTGATCAGGTGCGTCTCCTTCCCCTGCGGGCCGAGGTTGTGGAAGGAGCAATCGTCCATCATCGACTTCATGAGGAACACGCCCAGGCCGGCGGTTGAACTGGCGGCGATGTCCGAGCCGGCCTCGTAGGCGGGGATCAGCCGGGGGTCGAAAGGAATGCCCTTCTCGCATAGGACGATGCGCATGCCGCCGGCAATCCGTTCGCAGAGGATGTCGAAGGTGCGACTCTCCTCCGCATCGTAGGCATGCTTCATGACGTTGGTGACGGCCTCTTCGACGCCGAGCTGGATCTGGCTCAGCTCCGCGCCCGCGAAGCCGAACTGCCGGGCCGCCTCGCCGACGAACAACTGGGCCAGCGGCAGATAGGGCATCTGGTTGGGGAGAGTCAGTTTCAGGACGTCGTGCGCCAGGGCGGCAACCGCTTCAGAATCGGCCATGCGCAGCCTCCAGGGAGTCGTAAATGGGGAACAGCGAGGAGAATCCCGCCAGGGTGAAGACGTTCTTCGCAATGCCTTCGGGCCCGCAGAGCGCGAGTGCGCCACCCGAAGCGTGAAGCGCTTTGCCGGCGGAGAGGATGGTCCGTAGGCCTGCGCTGCTGATGTATTCGAGCGCCGTGAAATCGATCAGGATTTTCCGCGCGCCTGTTTGGAGCTGGCCGCTGCAGGTTCGCTCGAGTTCCGGCGCGGCCACGGCGTCCAGACGCCCGGCGAGGCGGATGACGACTGCGTTTTCGGAGCTTTCCGAGGTGATGGTCATGGTGCTGGGCTCCTTTCGAGAGTGTGGGCTCCGGGGGCCCACAAGAGCGTCCAGTATCTTAACACTTCGACGTCCGAAGTGCGCCGTCGGCCGCAGGGGTGAAGTCCCATTCTGCAGCGTCGAGATTCTTATCGACGGAAACGGGAGCGATGGCGCAGACTTTTTGCCGTGGGCGGCTGCCAGAGCTACCGCGCGACGCCGGCGTGCACGCCGGCCGCAGGACTGGACTCCTGCCCCACCGCGCCTGCGCCCGCCGGGCCGACGAGACGGCCTGGCGGGACGGCCGCGTGAACCGGCCGCCCGGGTGGAACACAGCGCAAAGATTTCTGTGCAAGCGCTCCCGAGGCGTGATATAAACGGGCTGAATGACGAGCTTTTTGACTGCCGTTTCCGGCCAATTCACGAAATCGGTAGTGCTCGGGTTCTTCTTGCCGGCGGTGCTCTTCCTGATCGTCTGCACAGGCGTGGTGCTGCCGACCGCGGGTCTATCGCTGACGGCCTTCACCGCCGGCGTCTTCCCGTGGGAGAAGGAATCCACACTGCTGGCACAGACCTTCGCAGTGGTGCTGCTCACGGTGCTGCTGTATAACCTCAACATCCCTATCATTCAGTTGTACGAAGGCTACCCCTGGGAGAAGTCATGGCTGGGCGCCTGGTTGAAGGGACGCCAGCAACAGCGCCTCGCAGAGGCGAAGTCGCTCCGGGCGCGGTCCCGCGGTTTTCGGCACCAGCTTCCCAAAGACGGCGATCCCATCTTGGCGGACGCTCTGGTCGAGGCGCAGCAGTACGCTGCCGAGTTACAGAACAGCGAATATCCGGAGCGCGCGGACCTGATCCTCCCCACCCGGCTCGGCAACGTCATTCGGTCGGCCGAGAGATATTCCGCGGTCCAGTATGGAATGGACGCCGTGGTTTTCTGGCGCACACTGGTGGCGGCCATTCCGTCGGATTACGGCGAGGTCGTCGATAGCTCCAAAACGCCGTTCGATTTCATGGTCAACTGCTCGTTCCTCAGTGCGGTGGCCGCGGCGCTGATCACAGCGGGGGGCATCCTCCAAAACCATCCCTTCAGCTGGACCGCAGGCTGGCCCTGGCTCCGCTGGGCGTTGGTGTTTGCCCTTCTCTGGCAGGTCTTCTATCGCATGGCGATCACGCGGGCCGCGGCCTGGGGAAGCAAGATCCGCGGGGCGTTCGATCTTTACCGCTTCGATCTCCTCAAGAAACTCGGCTACACCATCGTACCCACCACTCACGAAGAGGAACTGGCGCTTTGGGCGGAAATCAACTACCGCCTGTATTATCCCGACGACGACAGCGTTACGGATGTGCCCTACGCTTCCCAAACCACGTCGCTTCGCGTGAAGCCGAGTTGGGCGATCGTCCGCGCCTACCGGAAGGCGGTCCCGGAGAAAGATGGAAAAGCGACGGTCACCATCACGGTGAAGAACGAGCACCCGCACCGTGTGACGGCAGATAGCGTAGTGCTCGTGGAGAAGATCGCCCAGGGCTACAAACTGCTCGCGGACACCATCAAAGTCACGGAAAAGGTCAAAGTCGCGGGCACAGAGCGGACCGAAGAGAGGGCCAGAACCCTGGATCTCACCGGGCTCGAACCCTTGGAAGCGAGGTTGGGCGAACTGATGCCGGAAGCGGTGGTGGAGTTCACGTACGGGATGAAAGCACCCACGTCGTGACGGAGAGGAACCCAATGTCACCCCAGCAGATTGACGAAGCGAAGGAGAGCCTCCACACCATTCCGGGGATCACGGACGCGGAAGTCGACGCTCTGCTTGCTCTGGGCCTGAACGGCAAGACAGCGTTGTGGAGTCCAATCGAGAACGACGAACCGGACGCGCTCGCCGGCTTGGAGAAGACGCCTGACATTTCCGCGGACCGGATCCGCGAACTCCTCAGGCGTGACGTCGTGGCCGGGCATGCACGGCTCGAACGGAAACTTCTGCGGGGACACCTTCCGGATGCCCTGATGATCCTGGCGGCGGCCGCACTCGTGTATGGCTTGCTGTTATGGCGTCCTCCTGCGCCACGCGGTGCGGGGCCGCATCTCGAGGCCGCCGTCGACTTGCCGGCCTTCCACCTCCTGGCTGGGCCGGATCTCAAGCCGGTCGGGACTACGGCTGAGCAGGCGGCCAAGCTGGCGTCCGACGCGGCTCACTGCTATTCCGCCGAGCCCTTGGAGCAGGGGCAGACGATCAGCCCCAAGTCGTTGTACCGCTCGCCGGTGCCCCTCTCCGCCCTGCAACTTCTCCGCGTGACGCTCAAGGAGCCGGTGGCGCTGAAGGCGTTGAAGCCGGCTTACCGCGCGTCGCTGATCGCCTCCTCCAACTCCCAGCGCGGCACAGGCGGCGCGGTAACGCTGGGTGTGATCGTTCTGCAGGTGGATGCAAAGAGCCCGCTCAGCGTGGTGATTGCCCTCGATCCCGCCGATCTCGCGCGCCTCACCCCCTATCTGGGGTCGTCCGATCTCTATATCGCCAACGCCGCGCCCTAACGCGGCCGGGTGCCGCCCTTGCCGGCGATGTCACCGGCCAGCGCCATCACCGGCGTGTCCGGCTCGATCTGCAACTCGTCTGCGGCACCCGCAAACGGAAACCGGATCCGGGCGCCGATGATCGTTCGCAAGAGATCCGTTCGTCCTTCGGTTATCCCGAGAGCGCCGAGGTCTATTTCGACCCGAGAACGGTCGACTGGGGCCCTCGTCGTTTCCTCGATCGCGTCCCAGATTACCTCGATCAATTCGTGATAGTCGCTCATTGCGTCCTCCTTGCGGGGGTTAACCCAGCTTCTGGGGTCGGCCGGCCCGATGTTGCCAACGCTGCACCCTAGCGCGGCCGGGTTCCGCCCTTGCCCGCGATGTCGCCGAGCAGGGACCTCACCTGCGTGCCCGGCCCGATCCGCAACTTGCGTGCGACCCCCTCGGACGGGAAGCGGATACGTTCGCCAAGGATGGCTCGCAAGCGCTTTGTATGCGCCGGGGTCTTGATCCCGAGAGCGCCCAGGTCTATTTCGACCCGGGAACGGTCGACTGCGGCTCCGGTGGCTTCCTCGATCGCATCCCAGAGCGCCACTGTCAGCTTCTCTTGCTCCTTCACTGTGTCCTCCTTGCTGAGGCTGCCTCAGACAGTCTGCCGCAAACCGGGCTCCACCGCAAGGGCCGGCAGCGACAAATGGAGGCCCTTATGCTGGGAATAGACCGCCATTACCGCAGGTTGGACGCGAGCTGAGCGCATCCGGCTGTGTCGCCGTTGCCGGTTTGCCCCGACCGGCGGCCTTCCTCCCGCTGTCCACCGCCTTCACTCGCGTACTCTCGATCGCGGCACTCTTTGCGCGCAGACCCCCCTTGCTAATTGCATTGTTGTGGTTTAATATTGCCCTAAACTCGACATATTGGATGGAACCGGATCGCTGCGCGCGGTAATATCGGGGCCGCGCCCGGCGCTCCGCTGCAACAGGCCGAAGGGCGCCGCTCGCCGCACTCCGAGCGCTGAGGAGATGCCTGCCACACAAGCGGCCGTCAGCTCCCAAGGGGAGTTCTGGTTGACACGCCATGGATAAGAACACATCAGGCACGGTCTTCGTGCTCGCTTTCGTGCTGGCCACCGCACAGATCCGGGCGGCCACGGTCGCTTACAAGAATCTGGCCACAACGCGGCTGCCATACGGGGAGGCCATCGCGATCAGCGGGAACACGCAGGACTTCGTCGTAACCGACGCCAAACTGGGCAAGCTGAATGTGGTGGACTGGATCGCTATCCAGAAGATTTCGGTCATCGTGACCGTGGCCGGCACCACGGCGCGCGCTCCGGTGGACGCGACCATCAGTGGGACCAGTTGGACGGCTAACGTCGAACCGTTTCCGAAGAATGCGTCCGTGACGTTCGACTTCAAGGTAACCGGCGACTTGACCGGAAGCCAGGCGGGGTCGCTGGCGGCCAGACTGGTCGAGAACGAGGATTTTCGGAACGCGGTCAGTGCGTTTTTTACCAAAGGCGCCAGAGCCGCAAGTTCCAGCGTCATCGACGATGCCAAGGCGGCTTTCGCAGACGCGGCCGCGCCGGTGTTGAGGGGTCTGCTGCCAGCGTTTCTGGCTTCGATCGACGTCAAGACGGTTTCCGAGTCGCTCAAGAAATCGCACGCCGGCGAGATCGGACTGCTTAACGTCAGGAACGATCTGAACAGTTTGATCGCCTATATGAACGCGGTGAAAGTGACCGACCTCGCCGGTGTCAATGCGAGCAGCAGCGTCTCGGATGCCTGCACCAGGCTGAAGGGCATAAAGGAAGGGGATGTCAAGAGTAGGGCGACCTCGGCGGCAGGTACTACGCCCACGCCCGGACAATTGGATGGTCTGTGGCTGGCGATCCAGCCTCTTAACGACGATTGCGCCGCTTCCGGCAAGAACATTGCCGATATCGGCAAGGGTTTGATAGCCGACATCTCGGTTTCTCTGGACCTCACGGAGATCACTACGGTGCAGGACTTCGCGAAATATGCGGGGATCGATGTGGGGGCTCTCTACGCTCCTCCCGTGAGTACGCTGCGTAGCTTCTTCACCGTCAACGTCTATCTCGGCGCCGTGGAGGACTCGCCGGCACCCGTAACGCCCTGCTCGGCGGACGCGACACCCGCGGTTCGGTGGCGGCAGATTGCCGATGCACAGAAGAGGGTCGAAGACGCCAAGGCGCTGGAGCAGGGCACGGCCGCCGAGTTGAAGACAAGGCAGGCGGCGCTATCCGCCCTCGAAAGCGCCGTCAATAAGGACCCCGGCGCCGCCACACCCGCCCAAGTGGCCAGGGCGGCGCGGGATGTCAGCACGTCCCAGCGGCTGGCCGATGCCGCGACATCTGCGCGGCAGCAGGCGGAGCAGGCGGCCGCGGATATTCTGGCCCCACCCGCGGGAACGAGCCAGGGCCGTGCCTGCACGTTCTGGGATAGCTCGTTTTGGCAGGTGTTCCAGCAGCGCTTTTCCGTTTCCGGAGGAATCTCGCTGGGCGACATTAGCGGGCAGCAAGACCCGCCCTTCAAACAGAACTACGCGTTTGTGTTTGGAGGGGGATGGCGGCTCAACAAGTATGTCCGGCTCTTCGCCGGCGATTTACTCTACCGCAACAAGATTAGCGATCGAATGAACCATGCATTCTGTTTCGGCGTGTCAACAGACGTCGCGGCACTGGGCAACATAACGGGTTTGTTTGGAAAGGTCAAATAACGATGTCGAACCTGACTGCCACTCCCCCGTTTTGCACGGGCGGGCAACTATGCACCTCGATCAACAACAGCGGCCCTTCGCCAGTCACCGTCACCGTGGATTTCTTTGTCAATGCGGAACACCTGACCAAGCAGGTTACGATTCCGGCCAACGATGCCGTCAGGGTTTGCGTGGCCCCGACGACGACCGGAAGCGACGTTGTGGCTTCGGTACAGGTCGATGGCGAGCCGCTCGCCGCTAGAACCCTGAAGCTGCCCTGTCCGTAGCGTGCTCGGTGCCGTGATGAGATTTGCCGTCCGAGGGCCGCGGCGGTCGCGAGCCGTGCTCGGCAAGACGCGGCGCAGCACCGCGCTTACGCCAGGGCGGCGGCGACGGTCGTCGTCTCCATCTCGCCGGTGGCCGCCTCCAGTTCGGCGAGCAACTCTGCTTCGACGCCCTGGGGGTCGATCTCGACTTCGCAAGCGGCGATTTCGTCGTCCGTGGCGCCGGAGAAGCACAACTCGCAAACCCCCACCTCGTCCGAGCCGCAGCGCACCGGAGGGCCGAAAGTGCGGCAAGTCAGGGGACGCGCGGCATAAAGGTCGCAGTGGCCGGTGGCCGGATCCAGGGCGGGACACGGCGCGTCGTCGGTCTCGGTGTAGGCGCGGGCGCGCTCACGCACACGCGCGGCCCGATCCCGATCGGAGGCGTCGAGAGCGGCCAGCCCCTGTCGCAGACGGCGCGCATCGAGCTGATTGATGGGGAACGGTCCCAGGCAGCACTGCGTGCATCCCGGACGGCACACCAGCCACGGCCCGCTGAGGCGCGCGGCTTCGGCCAGTGCGGCGTCCACGATGTGAATCAGGGCGGCGTCGCCCGCATCGAGGTGCATCACCTGGGGCACGACACCTCCGTGGCAAGCCTGCCCCGAACCGCGAACGTGAGTGAGCGGAAATACGCCGCCGAGATCAAGTCCGCTCTCTTACGGTCGCGGTTCGGTGCTGAGCGGGTATGCGGACCTGGCATCACTCGCAGGATAGCGCGCCGCGGCTGTTACAATGAGGATGAATGGCGCTTCAGACACGACGCGCCACCGCGGTCGCCGACGTCGGAGGGGTTAAGATCGGGTCGGGGCATCCGGTGGTGGTGCAGTCCATGACCAACACCGATACGGCCGACGTTCAGGCCACCGTCGACCAGACGTTGGCGCTGGCGCGAGCGGGCTCGGAGCTCGTGCGCGTCACGGTAAACACCGAGGAAGCCGCCCGCGCGGTTCCCGAGATCGTGGAGCGGACCGGCGTTCCGATCATCGGCGACTTTCACTACAACGGCCACATCCTTCTCAAGAAGTACCCGGAGTGCGCCCGCGCGCTGGCGAAATACCGCATCAACCCCGGCAACGTGAACATCGGGCGGAAGCACGACGACAACTTCCGCACCATGATCGAGGCCGCCGTCGAGTACGGCCGCCCGGTGCGCATCGGCGTCAACTGGGGATCGCTCGACCAGACGCTGCTGGCGCGCAAGATGGACGAGAATGCGCGCTCGGCCGAGCCGAAGGACGCGCGCGGCGTGATGATCGAGGCCATGGTGGCGAGCGCCATCGAATCGGCGGCGGCGGCGGAGAGATACGGCCTGGGGCACGACCGGATTATTCTGAGCGCGAAGGTCAGCGGCGTTCAGGACCTGGTGGAGGTCTACCGCGCGCTGGCCGCGGGTTGCGATTATCCGCTGCACCTGGGGCTGACCGAGGCGGGACTCGGCGCCAAGGGGATCGTGGCGACGACGGCCGCGCTCTCAATTCTGCTTCAGGAAGGGATTGGCGATACCATACGCGCCTCGCTGACGCCGGCGCCCAACGGCGACCGGACCGAGGAGGTGCTGGTCTCGCAGCAGGTTCTGCAATCGCTCGGAATCCGCAGCTTCACGCCGCAGGTCACGGCGTGCCCCGGCTGCGGGCGCACCACCAGCACTTTCTTCCAGGAGATGGCGGGGCAGATCCAGAGCTACCTGCGGGAGCGCATGCCGGTCTGGAAAGGCGCGCACCCGGGCATCGAGGAAATGCGGGTGGCGGTGATGGGCTGCATCGTGAACGGGCCGGGCGAATCGAAACACGCCGATGTCGGCATTTCCCTGCCCGGCACGGCCGAGGATCCGAAAGCGCCGGTGTACGTGGACGGGCGGCTGCTGACGACGCTCAAGGGGGACCGGATCGTTCCGGAGTTCGTCGCGATTCTGGAAGACTACGTGGCGCGGAGGTACAACGGCCGGAGTACCTGACGCTCTTGTGGCGCACGCTTTAGCGTGCAGCGGCGAACTTCAGTTCGCCGTTCCGCGGGCTGAAGCCCGCAGCGGCACGCTTAAGCGTGCGCCACGGATACGACCCTAGCTCATGCCCCGATACTTCACTCTCGCGGAGGCGCAGGCGCTGATTCCGGCGCTCGAAGAGCGGCTGCGGCGGGCGATTTTGTTGAAAGCCGCGGCGGCGCAGGCGGCGGGCGAACTGGGAGCCGAATCGGAACGGGTCCGGCTGGCCGGCGGCGCGCTGGTGGACCGGCGGAAGATGCTAGACGCCGTCGGGCGCCGCGACACGGCCACGGCCCATCTGCGCGAAGTTCTGGAATCCATCCACGAAACCGGGTGCGAGGTGAAGGACCTCGATGTGGGCCTGCTGGATTTTCCGACCTTGCTCGGCGGCGAAGAGGTGTGCCTGTGCTGGAAGCTGGGCGAACACAAAATCGGGTTCTGGCACGGCACCCAGGAAGGTTTCCGCGGGCGCAAACCGATCGACCAGGATTTTCTCGAGCGCCATCGCGGCGACTCGTGAAAAGTTCCCGTATAGTACACTATCCTAGAGCCATGGTTTCTGAAAGTCCCGTGTTGCGCTCGGTGAAGTTTTGCGGGAGCGCCGCGGGTTCCGCCTCATGCTACTAGCCAGAGAATTCGTCGCCTATCTGTCTCGCGAGTTGGTCAAGAAGCTGACACCCACATTGATTGAAACCGTCGAACCGCAGGTGGTCGGCGAGCTCCTCAATACCATCATCACCGAGGAACTGCAGGTAGAGGACCGCCTCAACGACGAGGTGCGCGAGATCCTGGCCCAGTATGCCGACTACATGCGGAAGAACGACGTCAGCTACCAGGAGATGTTCCGCCGCATCAAGAACACGCTGATCACGCAGCGCAAGGTGATCCGCGCCGCGGGCCGCGACACGGGCGACAACATGAAGCTGTCGCGCGACAAAGTGATCGAGATGTCGCACAAGATCGTCTCTTCGCTGCGCAAGGCCCGGCAGGTGCGCCTGAAGAAGCAACCCAACGAAGTGCGGCTGGAGATCGTGCGGCTGATCACCGAGCTGCTGCTGACCGAGGACAAGGTCGACCGCGCCGCCCGTACGAAGATCCGCTCGCAGAAGCGGGACATCCCGGAAGGCAGCGAAGAGTGGGACATCCTGCTGCGCCGGTATTACCAGGAAGAGCTCAAGAAGCTGGGCATCGATCTGGCCAGATGAATCAGCCGTCAACTGTCAGCTTTCAGCCATCCGCCAAGACAGTCATCGTCGTGGCTGGAAGTCTGAACATGGATTTCGTGGTGCGCGTGGAGCGCCTGCCGGCCGCGGGCGAGACAGTGCTGGGCCACGATTTTCAGATGACGCCCGGTGGGAAGGGCGCCAACCAGGCCCATGCGGCGGCGCGCCTGGCGGGGCCGCGAATCGCGGTTCGCATGGCGGGCCGCGTGGGTTACGACCTGTTCGCCGATCACCTGAAGGCCAGCCTGGCAGCCGCGGGCGCGGACACCAGCGCGGTCGTGGGAACCAAATCGGCGGCCACCGGCGTGGCCCTGATCTGGGTCGATGCGCAGGGGCAGAACTCGATCGTGGTGGCCTCGGGCGCAAACCACGCCTTCGCCGCGGCAGACGTCGCGGGCTTGCGGCGCACGCTGCACGGCGCGGCGTTCCTCCTGGCGCAACTCGAGACGCCGCTCGGCACGGTAAGCGCGCTCCTGGGGCTGGCCCGCGAGGAAGGGGCGCGCACGATACTCGATCCCGCGCCGGCGCGGCCGCTCGACCGCGAGTTGCTCGCCGCGGTGGACATCCTGACGCCCAACGAGGGCGAGGCGCTGGTCCTGTTGGGCCGTCCTCCCGCACGCGTGCCGGCGGCGGACGCTCCCGCGCTGGCGAGCGCGCTGCGGGGCCTGGGCGCGAAAGCGGTCGTGCTCAAACTCGGCGACCAGGGATGTTTCTACGACGACGGCGAGCGGCCGTTGTACCAGCCGGCATTCCCGGTCGAGGTGACGGATTCCACCGCCGCCGGCGATGCGTTCAACGGCGCGCTGGCCGTTGCCCTGGCTGACGAGAAACCACTGCCCGACGCGCTCAGGTTCGCCAGCGCCGCTGCCGCTATCTCGGTGACGCGCTCCGGCGCGCAGTGCTCCATGCCCACGCGCGCCGAGGTCGAAAGCTTTCTGCTTAGAACGTCACGCCCAGCATGAAATCCCACTGATCGGGATTCGACCGGAACGCCATGCCGGGATTGCGAAACGCGTCCCAACCCCATCGGGTGTAACGGATCTCCGGCGACACGTGTTTGAACAACTGAAGCCCAGCGACGGCCGTGAAACCGGTGACGAACCTGTCGTTCAATTCCGACGGTGAGCTGGTGCTGGTGGAAGTGCCTCCGCTGAAGAAGGTCGCCACCTGGTGCACGTTGGTGAGGCCGCGGAACGTCGGGCCCCCGCCCACATAAGGACGGACGGGGCCCATCGGCGCGAATCTCCATTTCAGCAACAGCGGAATGTCCCAGGCGTTCGAGGTGGTGGCATTGTGCTCAAAAGTGTTCAGGTTCGAGTTCGATTCGAAGTCGAGGCGCCGGTATAGGGCATCGACTTCCACGGCGAAGCCTGCCGGCAGATTAATGTCGAACTCCGGCCCCACCACGAAGCGCTTGGTGTTGCTCAGGTAACTCAATTCTCCGTGTGTGGCCGTGTTGAAGGCGTCGTTCAAAGGCACGCCGGCCTTGACGCCGAAGGAGAAGAGGTCGCCCGAAAAGGCGAACGGGGCCGCGAGCAGCAACCCCAGTGATCCCAGAAGCAGTCTCTTCATACTTGTGAGACGTGCGAGAAATGGGCGGGGTTGCGGTGGTGGGTCCGCTCCTGAAGGTCGCGTCTCGAGCTGAGTGCGTGCAAGACGCGGAAGGCCGCTGTCTGTGGTGATAACGTGAGGTCGTGGAACTGTATACCGTTCGGTCGGTGCTCGGCTACACTGAGATCCTCTGGTCCCTCCGCCAGATTATGCGGAGACGCTGTTCGGGCGCGTGGTCACCCGTCAGGGCCACGGTTGAGGGCTACGAGTTCCTGGCGAGCGGCCAGAATGGGTGGCTTGTCATCTTCTACAGCTATGAGTTCACAGGAGAGCGGTATTCGGGCGAGCTAAGAACATGGCTGATGCTTCGCTTCCCAGGCGAGCAGGAGTCGGTCAGCGAAGTGATCCGTCGCTTTCCGCGTGGAGCGCAAATCGACGTGCGTGTCGATCCGAGACAACCCGGACGGTCAGTAGGTTGGACGTGAACCTGTGACGCCTGTCCACCCAGATTCAGTGTCGCGCGCTGATTGAGGCTACCGCTGCGGCGTCTTGGCGAGCTGCTGCTTCGCCCATATGCGTCCAGGATTTAGCTGGAGCGATCGGGCGATGGAACGGTACGCCTCGGCGTTGCGGCGGAGCTTGCGCAGCGCGATGCCGCGCCAGAGATACGCGTCGGCCAGGTTGGGATCGAGCTGTATGGCTTTATCGAAATCGCGCAACGCCAGGTCGAACCCGCCTCCCATGCTCGAGGGCAAATAGTAGTTTCCTACTCCACGGCTCAGATAGGCTTTGGCGGACCTGCCGTCGAGCTCGATGGCGCGGGTGATTTCGGTGCGCGCGCATCCGCCGTATCGCACGGCGAGCCAGAGCTTCGCGGGTATGACCTGGCCGCACAGGGTGCCCAGGATGCGGTGATACTCGGCCACGCGCGGCTGGAGCTCTACCGCGCGCTCCGCGGCGCTGTAGCCATCCTCGGCCGCAGTCTGCGCCACCGCCTTGTCGCGCACTTCCAGCGCCACCTCGGCGCGAATCGACTGAGTCACCGCGAGACGGTACTGCGCCGCGGCGTCTTTGGGGTTCTTCTTGGCGGCGGCATCCGCCTGGGTCACGGCCCAACGTATGTAGCCCCGGTCCTGCCGGTTGCGCGCGTCTTGGAGCGGATCGGCGCCCAGGGCGAGCGCCGTCACCGCTAGCGCGAGCAGAAAGTTCGAAGAGGTCATAAGACTCAATTTTACGTCGGCCTTCGAAGGGTGCGCGACCTACACTCAGCCAGCACCGAACCGCGCGCGTGAGCAAGCGGACAGGTTCAGCAGCGCGGCCGTCCGCTCCCTGACGGTCGCGGTTCGGTGCTGACAGCTGATAGCTGACGGCTGACCGCTCCTTTAGTACACCGCAAAGCAGAAGACGGTATTCGAGCTCTCGGGGCTGAGGGAGTATTCGCCGTTCTCGAGGCCCAGACCCTCGTTGACCTCGATGCGATAGAGGCGCCCTCCTAAGGGCTTGACCGACAGATGCAGCGAACGGCTGGATTTCTTTTTGCCGACCACGACCTCGCGGTTCCCGCCCTTCACCTCGAGACGGAAGAGTTGCAACGACTCGGGCGCGATCTTGTCGGACTCAAAAAGGAAGATCGGCTCGGCCATCGGCGTGCGCGCGGACGAGGTCGCGCCGGAAATGGTGTAGACCGAGTCGCTTTTGCCGTGACGATCTTCGCGCGCCTCGCCTGCCTCCGTGGGGACGAGATTGTCGGCGTGCACCAGGTAGGGCAGGTCCGGCTTGGGCGGGCGCGGTCCGGAGTACTTCTCTTCCTCGGCCGGCAAAAAGCCTGTACAAACGCAGCCGAGCACCACAAGCAACATGAGCTGTCTCATAGCCATCTATCTGTATTCTACGCAGGAGGCGGGCCCACCGTTGCTTCGTTACTTCTCGGGCTCCACCATTGTTTTCGTTGCTTCGCTCGGGTTCCGCCGTTGCTTCACCCGGGTTCGCTCGCGGACGCGGTTGCCGAAGGTGGCGACAAGATCGACTGAAAGCTGAAAGCTGACGGCTAGTTGTTCAGCCCGGCGGCCTTCTTAGCGGGCGGCCGCATGACGAGCAGGCGCGACTCGGAGGCCACCATGCGCGATTCGACGGCTGCCAGCACCTGGTCGAGCTCGGGTTCGATGACGGGCTTGGTGAGCAGGTGGCTCTCGGCGCTCAGCAGGCCGCGCGAGAGCTCGAAGTCGAAGCCCTCGGTGAGCAGGACGAAAGCCCCGGTCTCGTTCCGGACGCCCTCGGAGAACTCGATCCAGTTGAGGCCCGGCAAGCGCACCGAGCAGAACACGACGTCGAAGCGCAGGCGCTGCACCAGCTCGGAAGCGGCCTCGCCGCTGGTGGCGGGAATCACGCGGCAGCCGCGACCGGTGAGCATGCGGACCAGTTCCTCGCGAGCGTTGTTGTCCGGCTCGACCACCAGGCAGGTGAAGGCGCGCACGGCACCGCCGGTCTCGGCGGCCCAGGCCGGAGCGGCCGGCAACTCGATCTCCAGACGGCAATCGCCCTGCGCGTTGCGGGTCATGCGCAACTCGCCGCCGTGGCTCCGCACGATACCGCGCGAGACGCCGTCCACATGTTCGGCCAGGTCGGTGCCGGCCATACCGCTCCAGGCCCCCTTCGTTCCGGAGCTGGTGTACTCGATTTCCACCAGGGCGCGCTGAGCTAGCGTGCTGGTGGCGATGATCAGCCGCTTCTCGACGGATTCCGCCAAAGCGTGCTCGGCCTGCACCAGAAGGTCCAGGAACACGCGCTCCAACTGGCCCTGGGAACCAAGCACGTGCATGGGGCTGGGGGACAGAATCGCCTTCACTTCAAAGCCACGCGACTCCCACTCCTGCCGGCGGAACTCGAACAGGCTGCTGAGCAGCGCGTTCAGCTCGATCCGCTTGGCCTCGCCGCGCTCGGGCTGCATGAAGGACACCAGCCGCGTCACGATGTCCGAGGCTTTGTGAGCCTCCGACGAGATGGTGTCGAAATCCTCCCAGCGCGCGACGGAGGCGGTCACGATCTGCTCGGCCAAGCTGGAAATGCTGTCCAGAGGCGCGCGCAGCTCGGTGGCGATGCCGGAAATCAACTGGCCCACCGCCGCCAGCTTTTCGCTGCGGAACAACTGCTCGCGCACGGTCTTTTCTTCCGTCAGCCGCAGCGCGATTCCAATCTGGTTGGCCAGGTGCTGCGTCAGGACGCGTTCGTCGAGCTTGAACTCGTGCTCGGGTTTCCAGTCGTACAATTCCAGCACGCCCAGCACTTCCCGCTCCGCGAGCATGGGAACGAACATGATCGAGCCGGGAATGCGGCCCGGACGGCCGTCGGGGAAGAAGGGGCTGGTGTGCGTGTTCGGAATGGTCAGCATCGCCTGGTTGCGGAAGCAGGCGGCCGCGCCGAGCGGCAACGAACCTTCGGGCGCCTGGGCCGCCACCGCGACCGGGGTGGCGTCGGCGCCGGCACCGACCCGATCGAGCATCTTGACGGCGCGGTTGTGAATGTAGAGGTGAACGCCGGACACGTTCAGGGCGCGCGGCAGCACCGCGGCGAGCCGCTGCAGAATATCGACAGGCGACGCGATCGCGATGACGTCTTCACCCAGGCTGTAGAACGTCCGCACCATGTTGCGCTGCCCGGACAGGCGGCGCTCGCGCACCCACCACAAGCCCAGCAGGAACGACAGGAAGGCCAGCAGGGCCGCGAACCATTCGGGGGCGATGAGCCAGCGCTTCCCGGCCCGGACGACGCCGTTATCGCCGGCCAGCACGAGTTGGAAGGACCGGTTGTACTGCGAAGCGATTCCGGTGGCTTTAACGCGGTCGCCGATTTCAATTCGGTCGAGAGCGGCCGCGCCGGCCGACGCCGGCAGCAGAACCCTCAGAGGCTTCTTGACGTCCCCGATCAGCAAATACTGGCCCTGAGTGCTCTCGCCTTTATCCACCACGCGGCCAGTGGAGGAGACCAGCACTCCCAGGCTCTTCAGGGAGCGCAGTTCGTCCGGGTCCGTTGTCCTCGGCTCCGGCGCTGCATCGCGTGACAACACGTCGATGCGGCTCACACGCAGCACGGGCAGGCCGGCTCGCCTGGAAATCGTTCCCCGGGCTTCCACCCGCGACCCAGGCACGACGTCGGCCATATCGGCAGGCGCCCCTTCGAGGATCAGGCCGTAGCCGTCGGCGTCCTGGATCGCCACCTGGCTGTAGGAGCCGTAGGCAATCGGCCTGGCGGACACCAGCCCGGCCACGGTTACCTCCTGCCCTTCCATTGAGAGAGCGGAGTCGCTCGCGCGGCGGGCGCTGACGCTCTCCAGAGACACACGTATCACGCTGTCGCCGGGAGGAGCCGCCAGTAAGACGGCCGCCGCGATCGCGCCGGCGAGTAGGCGCGTCACCGAACGGGCTGAAGCCCTGAAAGCCACTGTTCCAGCCCGGGATCCAAAAAATCCCGGACGCTATTCTCCACCTGAGGAAGCTCCGAAGCCGGCGCCGCGGCATTGACTGCTACGACGTGAGCGCGGGCTGCGCGCCCCGCCTCGATACCAGCCTTCGAGTCCTCGAATATCACGCAATTCACACTGGGCACGTCGAGTAGCGCGGCCGCGCGAAGGTAGATTTCCGGATCCGGCTTCGGCCGCTCTATCTGGTCCCCGTTCACAACCGCGCGGAAGAACTTCCTGAGATCGCCTTCGCCGAGCACGAACTCGACATTGGCCGCTTCCGCGTTGGACGCCACTGCCATCGGCATGTCCGAGTGCCGTTCCAGAAAGGATGCCACCCCTGGAACGAGGTGAGCCCGCAGCGCCGGGCCCATCATTTCCCGGTACAACTTCTCCTTCTCCGCACCGTGGCGGAAGACCTCGTCGGGCTCGAGATCCCAACCGAACACGTCGCGGACGATGTCATCGTTGCGCCTGCCAAACATCCGCACGTCAAAGTCCTCCGGCACCTCGCGCCCGCACCGCCGGAGGTACTCGCGCCAAGTCTCCGAGTGGACCCGGTTAGAGTCCACAATCACGCCATCGAGGTCGAACACCAGCGCCAACCCGACGGCCAAGCTACCTCTACCTGTTTCAGCTTTACAGCGGATCATATCATGAAATCTCAAAACTACCTATAGTACTGATGTTACTCATTTTTGGGATGGTATAATCCTCGCAGTGGACGTCTACGAGGAACTGGTCCGCCTGCGCCGGCTGGGCCAGAAATGCGCGCTAGCAACCATTGTAGAGGTGCGAGGGTCCATTCCGAGCTACCAGACAGCCAAACTCCTGGTGCGCGAAGACGGGTCGATCGCGGGCACAATCGGGGGTGGCTGCGTGGAAGCCGAGGTCTGGAACGCGGCGCGCGAGGCGATGGAAACCGGCCAGTCCCGGCGCCTCAGCTTCAACCTGGGCCAGGACGCCGCCTATGACAACGGTTTGATCTGCGGCGGCCAACTGGAGGTCTTTGTGGAGCCCGTCGAGCCCCAGCCCCGCGCGTTCCTGTTCGGTGGCGGCCACATCTCGAAGGGCCTCGCCAGGATCGCCGGAATGGCCGGTTTCGCCACCGTCGTTATCGATGATCGGGAGGCCTTCGCCAACCGCGAGCGCTTTCCCGAAGCCGACGAAACGATTGCCGCCGAGTACGAGGAAGTCTTTCCACGCCTTGAAGTTAACGAGAATAGTTACATCGTTATCGTAACTCGCGGCCACCGCGACGACATGCGCGTGCTGCGCTGGGCAGTCGGCACCCGGGCCGCTTACATCGCTATGATCGGCAGCAAGCGCAAGGTGATCTCGGTGGTGCGGGAATTGGAGAAGGACGGTCTCCCGGCCACGGCGTTCGACCACGTCCACGCTCCCATGGGCCTGGAGATCGGCGCGGTCACACCGGAGGAGATCGCCGTCTCGGTTGTGGCGGAGATGATCGCGCTCAGACGCAACGCGCCGCCGGAGTGGCAAAGCCTTTCGAAATCGTTGTTTACGAACGAGCGTCTAAAGGCCCACTTGAAGTGATCCCCGCGGACCTAAATCCGCACCACCGGGCCGGTCTGGCCGCGGTAATCCTGGCCGCCGGCGAATCCCGCAGGATGGGACGCCCCAAAGCGCTTCTGGCCGCGCCCGGCTCCGATCCTCCCGAGAGCTTCCTGGACCGCATGATCGGCCTGCTGGCTGCCCATTCCGCTCCGGTGATCGTCGTACTGGGAGCCCACGCGGACGCCATCCGGGGGGGCTCGGCCCGCGCGTCCGAGGCGACATTCGTGGTCAATGAACGCTATGGCGAGGGACAACTCAGCTCACTCCAGTGCGGCCTGCGGGCCGTCCCCGATGAGGCCGCCGGGGTGATTTTTACCCCTGTAGACTTCCCGCGGGTACTGGCCGGGACTGTTGCGGGGGTGGTGGCCACTTTCGTGAGGGGGGGCGGTTCCGGGCTGGTGATTCCGCGCTACATGGGCCGGCGAGGTCATCCGGTGTGCGCCGCGCGCCGGTTGATCCCCGAGTTTCTGGCATTGCCCGTGGACGCTCAGGCGCGCGAGATCGTTCACCGGCACGCCGCCGAAGCCTGCTATGTTGACGTAGACGACCCGGGCATTCTGCGGGACGTCGATGACCCGGAAGCTTATCGCTCTCTGGGCGGACTGCCATGAGGTTGCGCAAGAAATCGATCTGGCGGCTGGCGCTGGCGGGGGCCGCCGCGGTGGTCGCGGTCGGCCTGGTCGCACCGCTTGTGGATGCGCACCGGTTCGGCGCGCGAGTGAAGACCAGCCTGAGCCGGGCCTTGGGGCGGGAAGTCGAGATCGGCGAGGTTCACCTCGACCTGTTCGGTGGCCCGGGATTCTCGGTGGACAAGGTAGTCATCCACGAGGACCCGGCGGTGGGGCTGGAGCCGTTCGCCTACGTCGAGTCGCTGTCGGCCCGGATCAGCTTCAAGAGCCTCTGGACCGGGCGGCTGGAATTCTCGAGCCTGAAGCTGGAGGATGCCAGCATCAACCTGGCGCGTCCCACGGGCGGGCACTGGAACTTCGAAGCTCTGCTGGGCCGCACGGCGGGTGCGGCGGCGGCGCGCATGCGATTGCCGGAGATCCTGGTGCGCAGCGGGCGCATCAACTTCAAGCTGGGCGACACCAAGTCGATTTTCTACCTGGCGGACGCAAGCCTGGACGTGAACCCGCCAACAACGCCGGGCGGGGAGTGGCGGGTTCGCCTGGAAGGCTCGCCGGCGCGCACGGACCGTGGCACCCAGGGCTTCGGCCAGTTCACGGCACGCGGCCGCTGGCAGCCGGGAAGCGAGGGAGGCCGCATCGAGGCGTCGATCGAACTGGCGCGCAGCTCGCTATCGGACCTGATCAGGCTGGCGCACGGCCACGACCTCGGGGTCCACGGGCAGATCGGCGCCCGGGCCAGGCTGGCAGGGCCGCCCGCGGATGTGGAAATCACCGGCCAGGTGCAACTCCTGGACATACACCGCTGGGACCTGCTGCCACCGCACGGCGAAGGATGGCCGCTGGAGTTTCACGGCCGGCTGGACCTGATCGCCCAGACTCTGGCGCTCGAGACCGCGCCGCCGGAGGGCCCGTCGCTTCCGGTCTCCCTCGAGTTCCGCGTGAGAGACTACCTGGCGCAGCCCCACTGGGCCGCGCTGGCCAGGCTGGATCGTTTTCCCTTGGCGCCTTTGCCGGAGGTGGCACGGCACATGGGCCAGCAACTGCAGGAGGGCGTGGCCGTGACGGGCGAGCTGAGCGGCGCCATCGGCTACTCGCCGGATACGGGCGTGCAGGGTCTGGTCGCATCGGGCGAGACCGCGGTGACGATTCCCGGAGCCCCACCCATCCGGCTCGCGTCGGCGCGGCTGCTCCTGGACGGCGACAGCATCCACCTGCAGCCGTCGCAGTTCGAGGCAGGCGGGGAAACCGCCGTGGCGGCGGCCGAGTACGCCTGGCGCTCGCAGACGCTGGATGCTCTCATCACAGCTTCGGGGCTGCCGATCGGCGGCGGGAAGCCGGATGGCACCAGGCTGTTCGCAGGCGTTCCGCTGCTCGACCAGTTGACCAAGGGGAGCTGGTATGGCCAGCTCGAATACCGGAAGCAGGGGGACCCCGCCGGTAATTGGACGGGCGCTTTTCAGATCCAGGGCGCGAGCGTCGCCGTGCCCGGGATTGCGGACCCCCTGGAACTGGCCTCGGCGCACGTGACGCTGCGCGACGACGGTCTTGTGATGGAGCGCATCGAGGGCCGCGCCGGAGCGATCGATTTCGAGGGCGAATACCGCTACGCGGAAGGGGCCGACCGGCCGGACCAGCTCCGCATCAGCGTTGCCAGCGCGGACGCACTGGAACTGGAGCGGCTGCTGATGCCGTCGCTGCGGCGCGAGGAGAGCCTGTTCAGCCGAGCCCTGCGATTCGGCCGCGCTAAGGCTCCGGAGTGGCTCGCCGACAGACGCGCCGAGGCTTCGATCGATATCGGCTCGCTAACCGTGGTGGGGATGCCCTTCGACAAGGTTCGCATGCATGTGCGGTGGGAAGGAACGGCGATCGAGGCCACCGACCTGGCGGCGCAGTTCGGATCCGGCGCGCTGGCGGGGCGGTGGAGCGCGAACCTGCGGGGCAGCCAGCCTTCCTACCGAATGTCGGCCCGCGTTCGCGGCGTCTCGTGGATGGATGGCAGGTGGGACGGACACGGCACCCTACAGACCGCCGGAAGCGGCGAAGACCTGTTGAGGAACCTCCGCATGGATGGTTCCTTCAAGGCCCGTTCGGTCACGCTCGCGAGCGACATGGCCGCGCAGGCCGTCTCCGGAAGTTTCACCTTCAGCCTGCCGCGCGGCCGGCCGTTCCTACGAGTCTCCGACCTGGCCATGACGGTCGGGGATGCATCGTACAAAGGCACCGGCGCCATGGGGCCGGACGGCCGCCTGTATCTGGATTTCTCCGACGGCCTGAAGCAGATGCGCGTAGGCGCGACGCTCTCGCCGTTCCAGGTGGAACTGCTTCCGGTAGGCGGGCCGGGGGGGCGGTAGGGTGCGCAGAACGGGACTTCCGGGGCCCGTCGGCGGGCACATCTCGACGAGCCTGGGCAGAACCAGGAGAGCCTTGGAGGGAATTGGCGAACTCCTTTCAGCTGTGTCGGAGTCTGAGCGTGAAGTTCCTCAAGTACCTCGAGCTCAAGAGCGGCCATTGGGCATTCCTGATCGAGGCCGCTCGCGGATCCCATCGGGCGGTTCTGTTCCGCTGACAAGCCATGCGTCCATTGCGGCCAGCTTCGGTGTTTACGGGTTGTATCTATTCCCGAGTACCAGTTTGTCGCCCGAGTCATCAACTTCCCAGAGCTGCGGTTTCCGTGGGCCGTTGCCTTCGGCATGGTGGACGATAAATAGACGTTTGCCTTCAAATGTCGTGAACAACATTCCGTGACCGGAATTGTCCCCTTTGAAGGCTTCCTTTTCCTGGACCCACGGGCCTTTGATGCTTCCTGACGAGGAATACGCTATGCCCTGCGGCATACCTGTGTTCTCCCCAGCTCGACCATAACATGCCTAATTTCCCGGTCTTGGTTCTGAACAATTGCGGTCCGTCGGTGACCCATCCCGGCATCTTCAAACCAAAGGTAGCTTCGCCGATGCTGTTCATCTCCTTGGACCATGCAGCTTCGCTTGCGCGGAAAATGGTCGTCGGCTCGGCAGTCCGATGAGTCAGGTCCTTGGAAAGCGGCATGTAATCCATGGTCCCATCGATCAGTTGGGTCCATTCATGAACGAACACCAAATATGTGGTGTCATCCTCAACATAGAGCGTGCCGTCAATGATGTCCCAGTCTTCCGGTCCCAGGCAGAATTCACGATCGAGCGACCAGGGGCTTGAAAGGCCCTTCGGGCGAATCGGCGACCAAAAGTTGAGTCTGATTGCGCGGCACATTGTACCTGCGCGGAACGGCCTGTATCAACGTGCTGTGGTCGCTCCACGTCCCGGCGTAATAGTATTTATTCCCAATATGGTGAATCTCAGCCGCGGCAACAAAGAGTCCCTCCATCCACGTCCCGGAAAGGTCAATGATCGGGTACGGACCCGTCCATGTCTTGAGGTCATTGCTTCGGTACTGGCGGCCACCAGTGCCGGTCAGGTAGTAAACATGGCTCTTCTCGTCAGGATAGACGTAGGGATCGCTCATGGAAATCCCATCCAAGGAAGTCGTCTGGATTGGCGGCGCGGGCCGCGGTGGCATCAGTGGCCGTCTCTGTCCGCCAGCGCCGACCGCGGGGCGCATTCCGCCGAAATTCCTCTGCCCCGGATTGGCGGGCGGTGCTTGTTCGCCCGGGACCAGCGGCTTCTCTCGTATTCGCTTGAGGCTGGGTCTGCGCCAGGGAAGTGCTCAAGCAGCAAGCCATCAGCATGGCAATGCAACCGCCAGCAGCCAAAGCATGCACATGGTTTCGAGAATTCGTCATGATCTGATATTAGCTGGGATTTCCATCCTCGGCTTTCCGTACCGGGCCAGTACAAGCCGCGAGGGTTGCCAAGCGCAGTGGGCGGAAGCGTCCTTGAGGCGGGGCCGGCGGAACGGGCTATTTGGCGCCAAACATCTTTGAGATAAGCACGTGGTAAGAGCTGACCGCGAAACCAAGCCGATTCGTTGCTCCGCGATGCTGCGTAGGTTACTCTCGATGAACGCCCTCAGGTCCTCCAATCCACTTGGACGTAACTTCCCCTATGCTGAGACTGGCCCCCAACCGGCGTTCGGGGAAATAGGTCCCCCTGGGCGCGACGCTCTCGCCGTTCCATGTGGAACTGCTGCCGGTGGGTGGGCCGGGGAGGCGGCAGGGTGCGCTAGAATCCTTGCATGACCGACCTCCGCTATCCCATCGGACCCGAAACTGTCGATACGCCCATCGCGGAATCGCTCCGCGACCACGAAGAAGCCGCCGCCCGCTTCCGCGAGGCCGTGCGCGGGCTCGACGATGCGCAACTCGACACACCCTATCGTGCCGGCGGCTGGACCGTCCGCCAGGTGATCCATCACATGGTGGACAGCCATATGAACGGATACTGCCGCACCCGCTTCGCGCTCACCGAGGACGCGCCGGCCGTCAAAACGTACAACGAGCAGACCTGGGCGGAGCTGGCCGACGCGCGCACGCTGCCGGTCGAAGTCTCGCTCGCCATCTTCGAGGGGATGCAACAGCGCTGGGTGGAATTGTTCCGCAGCCTCACACCGGAGCAGTGGATACGAGCCTATCGCCACTCCGAGCGCGGCCTGGTGACGCTGCAGGAGCAGGCCGCCAGTTACGCCTGGCACTGCCGCCACCACGCGGCGCACATCACGCGGCTGCGCGAGCGGATGGGGTGGTGACCGATCTGCGCTATCCGATCGGGCCCGAGGCCACGGGCACTCCGCTCGCTGACGCCATTCGCGATCTGGAGGAATCCCCCGCCCTGCTCCGCCGGGCCGTCGGCGGGCTCGACGAGGCGCAACTGGACACGCCGTACCGGCCCGACGGCTGGACCCTTCGCCAGGTGGTCAACCATCTCGCCGGCAGCCACGCCCACGGATACTGTCGCTGCCACCTGGCGCTAGTCGAGGACACGCCGGAGGTCAAGGGCTACCATCGGGAGTTGCCCGACGCCGGCACGCTGCCGGTAGAGATTCCGCTGGCGCTGTTCGAGGCCGTCGAGCGCCGCCTGGCAGCGCTGTTCCGCGGCCTCACGCCGGACCAATGGAAGCGCCCCTTCCGCCATTCACAGCGTGGCCCGATGACCGTCGAGCAGCTTGCCGTCTTCCTGGCCTGGCACGCGCGGCATCACACCGCTCACATCACCAGCCTGCGCGAGCGCATGGGCTGGTAGGCGCTGAGCACCGAACCGCGACCGTCAGGGAGCGGACCGCTCGCTCACGCTCGCGGTTCGGTGCCCTGGTACAGATTCATGGGACCACCTCGCGGCCCACGGCCAGATTGAGCTGATTGGCGGCACTCAGATACGCTCCGACCAGGTTCAGGTAACTCACCTGCACGCCCCGGTAGTCTTGCTGGGCCTGAAGAAAATCGAGCAGCGACGCTCCGCCGCGCTGATACGAGAAGGTGATTGTTTCCCGGATCCGCACCGCCTGCTCCAGATACTTCGTCTTGTAGGGGCGCAGCAGTGCGACGTTGCTCTCGAGCGTCGCGTAGGCGGAATCGACGTCGCTGAACACCTGCGCCTCGGCCGCGGTTCTCAGCCGCTGGTTGCGGTCGATATCGAGCTGGGTGCGCAGCTTCTCTCCCTGGTTGCGGTCGAAGATGCGCAGCGGGATCGACACGCTGACACCGAAATAGACGGGGATGGGCGGGTTGCGGGCCAGATCCATCCCGAAGGTCGGATCGGTGGAGCCGTTCGCCACGGCAAGCTGGTGGTCGGTCTTGGCCTTCTCGATCGATTGCAGGGCGGCCTTCAGATCGGGCCTGGCGTCAAGCGCGGCCTGGCGGAGTTCGTCGGGCAGCAGAATCCGCTCGCTGAAATCGAACGGCCCCACGACGTCAAACTTCTCGACCGGGGTTCGGTCGTTGAGTAATGTCAGTAACTGGATTTTCGCCGTGCGGACGTTGACTTTCGCGGTCTCGACATCGGACTCGTACTGTACGCGCTGCAATTCCAGGCGGTCCAGATCCACTTGCGCGATGTCGCCCGCCTTATAGCGGTCCCGGCTGACCTCCAGCACTTTGTCGTAGTAACCGAGGTTGTCATTCGCCAGCGCCAGGACGGCCTTGGCCTGGAGCGTCTGGACGAACGCACCACGCAGAGCGAACAGCAGAGTTCTTTCCTGGTCGGCCAGTTGGGACTGCGCGATCGCGGTGGCCCCCTGCGCGCTCGCGCGGCGTAGCTCCCGCTTGTGCTCGCGCTCGTACAAGTAGTTCGCCGAGAAGAATGGAAAAGCGAAGGCGAAAGGACGATAGGGATTTCCGGTGAACGGGTCGATCTGGTCAAGGCCGGCGGTGATGTTGGGGTTCGGACGCAGATAGGCCGTGATCTCATCGGCGCGCGATTCGTCGATGCCGATCCGGGCCGCCTGCAAGGTGGGATTGGCCGCTTCGAACTTGTCGCGGATCTGCTGCCAGGTGTACGCACTCTGCGCGCGCGCAGGCTGGTGCAGACAGGCGAGCAGGAGAAACGCGAGGGCCAGCCGCCGGAGAACCCGCGGCAGAGAAGCGGCGGTCCCGCCCGACCCCCACAACATAGGAGCACGAACACGGCAGCAATGGGCATCACATTCAGGAGTTTCACTTTGTTCCTCCGGGCTCGATCCCTCTGCGGGCACAATCCCACCCTCGCGAAGGCACTATAGTCTCTCCTCTTAGTCTATGGGCCCGGAGCGGTGCCCGGCCAGCCTCCTTCGGCGACAACCCCCATCTTTCGGTTAGATCTTTCGGACCGCGAAAAAGTAAGTCATGCGCGAGACCGTTCCGCTAAAATGGGCAACAGAGGCACGCATCCAGCCATGCTGCAGCCATCGCTTTCAGGCTTCCTGGGCGGCACCCGCTCCGCGTCATTGGGGCGGGCCGCCGTGGCCATCGCGATCATTGCGCTCCTGGATTGGCGCTTCGAAGTCGACATCTCGTTCGGCTTCCTGTACCTGTTCCCGATGCTGATGGTGGGCGCCCACCTCTCGCGTTGGCAGATCGCGGGCGTAGCCGCCCTCTGCACGGGCCTGAGTGAGGCCGTTCGGTCCCCTCCACTGGGACGCACAGCTCGGCGTGACAAGGTTGATCCTGACCTTTGCGGCGTTCTTCGGTGCCGGCATTTATGTCTTCGAGGTGGCGCGCAACCGCCGCCTGGCGGACCGGCACCTGGCGGAACTGGAGAAGCAGTCGGAACTGCGCCGTGAAGCCGAAGAACAACTGCGCGTTCTGATCGAAAGCAGTCCTGCCAGCATCTTCACGCTGGATATGGACCGCAAGGTTCTGCTGGCCAACGAGGCCGCGCACAGGCTGGTCGGCGTCGACCATGGCAAGCTCGAAGGCCAGTCCGTCGCGCGCTACCTGCCGGCGTTGGCGAGTGTCCCGCTCACCGAGCAGGTGTCTCTCTTCCGCACCACCATGGAGTGCCGCGGAAGGCGCCAGGATGGCGAAGTGTTTCTGGCGCAGGTATGGTTCTCGACTTACAGAACCGTGTCAGGCCCGCGGCTGGCCGCCGTGGTGTTCGACGCGTCCGAGGGGCTTCGCGATCGCGAGGAGTTCAGCCTCCGACAATTGCTGGCTGGATCGAAACTCGTCGTGAGCGCGGTGTGTCACGAGATCCGCAACATTTGCGGCGCCATCGCGGTGGTTCACTCCAAGCTGGCGCGCGACGAAAGGCTGTCCCGGGAACGAGGATTTCGCGGCGCTCGCCGGCCTGGTGGAAGGTTTGGGACGGATGGCGGGTCTGGAGCTGCGGCAGACCCAGCGGCTCAAGGCCGAGAAGTTCGACGTCCATTCCGTGCTCGAGGAGTTGCGCATCGTCATTGAGCCGGAGCTGCGCGACGCGGGGATTTCCATCCGCTGGGAACTGCCCGAGAGCGTTCCTCCGGTGTGGGCCGAACGCCAGGCCTTGCTGCAGGCGCTTCTTGAACCTGGTGAAGAACAGCCAGCGCGCTATGGAGGGCCAGCGCGCCGGAGAAGCTGATCGTCAGACTGTCCTCGGAGGAGGACGGCGTCGTGGTCCGGTTCATCGACCGCGGCCACGGCGTCGCGAAGCCCGAGCACCTGTTCAAGCCCTTCCAGCACGGCGCAGCCGCCACGGGCTTGGGACTGTACTTGTCGCGGGCGTTCGTACGCGCGTTCCGCGGAGACATCCGGTACGAGCCCCAGCCCTCCGGATGCTGCTTTGCCGTGCTTCTGAGTCCGGCCGCGGGGCGGGAGGAGGAGACCTGGAGGAACGATGACGGCGAAAATCCGGCTGTTGCTGTTGGACGACCACGCGCTCTTTCGGGAGAGCCTCAGCCAGCTTCTGGACACTGAGCCCGACTTCCGGATGGTGGCGCACTGCGGCGCCTGCGAGGAGGCACTCGATGCGCTTTCGCGCGACGTCATCGATCTCGTTCTGCTCGATTACGACCTGGGAGAGGAGACCGGTCTCCAGTTCATCCACCGGGCGCGCGAGGCCGGCTATAAGGGCAGAATCTTCATCGTTACGGCAGGCATGCCGGATTCCGATTCCGTCCGGGCGCTGGGCCAGGGCGTGTGCGGCATTTTTCTGAAGCACAGCGCTCCCGCGCTTCTCAGCGAGGCGATCCGCAAGGTCATGGACGGCGAAACCTGGATCGACCAACGCTGCATCCGCGCCCTGGTTCAAGCGCTCGAGAAGACGGGCGAGCCGGAGGGGCGCAAACAGCTCAGCGGGCGTGAGCGGGCGGTGCTCAAGGGTGTCTTCGAGGGCCTCAGCAACAAGGAAATCGCCCAGCAGTTGGACATTTCCGAGGCCTCCGTCAAGTCGGCCCTCCAGCAGCTCTTCATGAAGACGTCGGTCCGCACCCGCAGCCAGTTGGTACGGGTGGCGCTGGAGGAATATGGAGCCGCGTGGGGCTTGCGGCCGTAATTCCGTCGTGGGGCAGGCGATTCCGCCTGCCAGGCCGGCCAAACGTCTTGCGCCGCGTCCTCAGTAGGCCCAGCGCCACAAGTTGGCGCCGACCGTGTAGCCGGCGCCGACGGCCGCGAACAGCACCAGGTCGCCCTTCTTGACCTTGCCCGCCTGGATCGCGTCGCGCGTCGCCAGCGGCAGGGTAGCCGAAGTGGTGTTGCCGTAGCGGTCGATGTTGATGATGACCTTCTCGCAATCGATGCCCAGCCGCTCGGCGCACGCGGTGATGATGCGGCGGTTGGCCTGGTGCGGAATCAGCGCCGCGATCTCGTTAGGGCTGACGTTGTTTCTGGCGAGCAGGTCGCGGCAGACTTCGTACATGCGGCGCACGGCGAACTTGAAGACCTGCTGGCCTTCCTGGTGAACGAAGTGCTGCCGCTTCTGAACCGTCTCCGCGGAGGCTGGCAATCGGCTGCCGCCCGCGGGCATGTTGAGGAACGGGCCGCCCGAGCCGTCGATCTCGTTCATGAAGTCGATGAACCCCAGCGAATCGTCGTCGGAGGGCTCGACCACGAAGGCGCCCGCGCCGTCGCCGAATAGAATGCAGGTGGAGCGGTCCGTGTAGTCGATGATGCGCGACATGGTGTCGGCGCCGATCACCAGCACTTTGCGGTGGGTCCCGGCGGCGACCAGGTGGGCCGCGGTGGTCAGGCCGTAGAGGAAGCTCGAGCAGGCCGCGATGAGGTCGAAACCCCAGGCGCCTTTGGCCCCCAGGCGGTGCTGGACCAGGCAGGCGGTGGAGGGGAACAGCATGTCGGGCGTGACGGTGCACATCAGGATGGCGTCCAGATCGGTGGCCGGGATACCCCGCTCGGCTAGCGCGATCTGGGCCGCTTCGAAGGCCATGTCCGAAGTCGCCACCTCGGGTGCGGCGATGTGCCGCTCGACGATGCCGGTCCGCTCCAGGATCCACTGATTGTTGGTCGCGACCATCTTCTCGAGATCGAAGTTCGTCAGCACCCGCGGCGGTACGTAGCAACCGAGGGCGCTGATTTTGGCTCTAGGCACGAATCCTCCCCTTTTCGTTCGCGGCCCCCTCCGCGACGGTCGCGGGAAACGGAGCCTAACTTGTTATGGTAACCCGATCCTCCCTCGCCCTTCGCGGCGGGGCCACCGATGCCAGCCACCGATGCCCCCGGCACGGTATCTGGCGTCAAACCGCAGGCCGGGTTCCGGATGCGGAATCCGCGCCGATCCCCCGGAAGACAATGCCGTCGACTGCAACGCCGTAGCGTCTCCAGCCGCGCTCGCGCCACCTCCCGCCGCAACGGCGCGAGCGCCGCGAAACTCCCCGGTGCGGCGGGGTCGGTCCACCCCGCTCAGCGTGCGCCACGGTATCATAGCCCCTTGTGCTGCGACTGAGAAAAGCAATCCTCCGCCTTCTGCTCGTCTGTCTCGCCGCGCTGGCCGTGTACGCGGTCGCGGTGCGGCCGTGGTTCCTGAGCTGGGGCGCCACGGCGCGGGAGATCCGCAAGACCCTGCCCGGCGATTCGGTACTGCCCAACGCACCCTCGGCGGCTACGCGCGCCATTACTATTCAGGCTGCGCCTGAGCGCGTTTGGCCTTGGATCGCCCAGATCGGGCAGGATCGCGGCGGATTCTATAGTTACGCCTGGCTGGAGAACCTGTTCGGTTGCCGGATCGTCAACGCCGGCCGCATCCATCCGGAGTGGCAGGACGTCAAGCCCGGCGACGGCGTGCGGCTGCACCCGAAGATGCCACCCATCCCCGTGCTCATGGTGGAGAAGAACCGCGCGCTGGTGCTCGGCAGCGCGGTAGGGACGGGGCAAGTCCCGTCCGCCACGTGGGCGTTCGTGATCGAGGAGGCGCCGGGGCACGCGACACGCTTGCTGATCCGGTGGCGGTCGCGGACGCCCGCCGGGCTGCGCGACCTGATGCTGAACAAGTATCTGCTTGAGCCCATCCACTTCACGATGGAGCGCCGGATGATGCTGGGGCTTCGCGAGCGCGCGGAATCGGCTCGCTGAACGGTCCGCTCCCTCACGGTCGCGGTTCGGTGCTTCGCCGCCCTACTTCCTCACGGTCGCGGTGCTTCGGTGCCCGCTCCCTCACGGTCGCGGTTCGTGCTGGGGGGGGCGCTACTCCTCTTTGCGGAACTGCTGCGACAGGTAGCGGTCCAGACCCACTTCGCCGATCTGGTGCAGTTGGGTCTCGAGGTAGTCTACGTGGCCTTCCTCATCCGCGAGCAGGTCTTCGAACAGCTCGCGCGAGGCGGCGTCGCCGGCCTCGGTGCACACCTTGATGGCGGCATTGTAGTCGGCCACGGCCCCGAGCTCGAGTGCGAGATCGTTTTCGAGTTGCGCCTTGACGTTCGCGCCGATCTTCAAGGGCAGCGTCGCGTCCATCGTCGGCGAGGCGTCGAGAAAGAGCAGCCGCTCGATCAGCTTCTCGGCATGCTTCATTTCCTCGATCGAGTGCTTCTTGGCGGCGGCGTGCAGCCGGGGATAGCCCCAGTTCTCGCACATTTCGCTGTGCAGGAAGTACTCGTTGATGGCGGTCAGCTCCTCTTTCAGGGCGGCGTTCAGGACGGCGATTACATTCTGGTTTCCTTGCATGAAGGCATCTCCTCGTGAGTGTGAAATATCAGACTGCCATTCTGCATAGTATCCTGTTTTGCATGGACCAGAATACGGAGAGGGGACCTGGGCGAGTCATCGGTATTGGTGGGGTGTTCTTCAAGTCCGACGATCGGGAGGGGATGAACGCCTGGTACGCCGAGAACCTTGGAGTGGCGGCCGGAGCGGATGGATACGCTTTCAAGTGGCGCGCCCTCGACGCACCTGAGGTGGAGCGAGGGACCACATGGTGTGTCTTCAAACGCGAATCGAAATACTTCGACCCCAGCCCCGCGCCGTTCATGATCAACTACATCGTGGACGATCTGGAAGCGATTCTGGCGAGGCTTACAGCCAACGGGGTGCGGGTGGACCCCAAGCGCGAGGATTACGACTACGGCCGCTTCGCGTGGGTCTACGATCCGGACGGGAACAAAATCGAGCTTTGGGAGCCCCGCGGAACGTGATAGGCTACAGGTTTGATGCCGGTCCCTACAGCGCTCAAACTCACCCCGCTTAACGCCGTCCACCGCCGCCTGGGCGCCAGGATGGTGGATTTCGGCGGGTGGGATATGCCGGTGCAGTATTCGGGCATCCTCGACGAGCACAACGCCGTGCGGAACGGTGTCGGCGTCTTCGATGTCAGCCACATGGGCGAGATCGAAATCCACGGGCCGGAAGCGCTGGCGCTGGTCGATTTCGTCAGCACCAACTCGGCCGCGAAGCTCACGCCAGGCAAGATCCAATACGCGGGTCTGCTGTACGATCACGGAGGCTTCGTGGATGACATCCTCGTACACCGGGTCGCCGAGGATAGCTTCTTCCTGTGCGTCAACGCGTCGAACCAGGACAAGGACTACGAGCACATTCGCGATGCGAACCGCTGGCGGGCGGAAGTGGATTTCGCCGGCGACCGCTACGCGCAGATCGCGATTCAGGGGCCCAAAGCGCTCGCCACGCTTCAGAAGCTGACCAGCACGCCGCTGGCGGCCATCCGTTACTACAACTTCGTCGATGGCGAGGCGGCGGGGACGGCGGCGCGCATCGCCCGCACCGGATACACCGGCGAGGACGGCTTTGAAATCTATATCGATCCGGCCGCGGCCGAGAGCGCCTGGAACGCGATTTTCGAGGCGGGCGCCGAGTTCGGAATCAAGCCCTGCGGCCTCGGCGCGCGCAACACGCTGCGCATGGAGGCGGCGATGCCGCTCTATGGGCACGAGATTCACGCCTCGATCACGCCATTCGAGGCGGGGCTGGACTGGATCGTGAAGATGGAGAAGCAGAGCTTCCTCGGCCGCGCGGCCCTAGAGCGGCAGCGACAGGCGGGCCCGAGCCGCAAGCTGGTTGGCTTCGAGATGCGCGGGCGCGGCATCGCTCGCGACGGCTACGAGGTGTATCGCGATGGCGCGCCGGCCGGCTGGGTAACCAGCGGGGGACCTTCGCCAACACTCTCGAAGAACATCGGGCTGTGTTATCTCCCGGTTGAAAAGGCCGTCGTGGGAGAGCCGATCCAGATTCTGATCCGCGGCCAGTTAGTCGACGCAGTAACAATCCCCACACCCTTCTATAAGCGAGCGAGGTGATCATGTATCCAGAGCAACTGCGCTACACCAAGGAACACGAATGGGTCGGACTCGAGGGCGACCTCGCCACCGTCGGCATCACCGACCACGCCCAGGAGGAACTGGGGGACATCGTCTACGTCGAGCTGCCCAAACCGGGCGCTAAGCTGGAAAAAGGGAAGACGCTCGGCTCGGTCGAATCGGTGAAAGCGGTCTCGGACATTTATGCGCCGGTTTCCGGCGAAGTGGTGGAGGTGAACGAGACGCTGGCCGACGCTCCCGAGAAGATCAATACGGACCCGCACGGAGATGCCTGGCTGGTGAAAATCCGCCTGACCGCGCCGGGAGACGTAACCGATCTGCTGAGCGCGGCCGAGTACGAGACATATATCGCTGCGGAGAAGTGATTCGGTTGGTGGGGCAGGCGTTTCCGCCTGCCTGGGCAGGCCAAACGGCCCGCCCCACGGGGGTTCTATTGCGCTATCTTCCTAAGTCGGATTCGGAGCGGCAGGAGATGCTGTCGGCGTGCGGAGTAAGTTCGCTCGAGGACTTATTCGCGCACTTACCGGAAGAAGTCCGGCTGAAGCGGCCGCTGGCGATCGAGAACGGTAAGTCGGAGTACGAGATCGTCGACTATTTCCGCGCGCGGGGCTCCGAAAACGCGGAAGGCTACGCCTGCTTTCTGGGGGCCGGGTCGTATTTCCACTACCGGCCGGTGCTGGTGGATGCGGTGGTGTCCCGGGCGGAGTTTCTGACCTCGTACACACCCTACCAGGCCGAAATCTCGCAGGGCACGCTCACCAGCATCTTCGAATTCCAGACCATGATGTGCCAGCTCACCGGCATGGACGTGGCCAACGCGTCCATGTACGACGGCTCGACGGCCATGGCGGAAGCGGCGCTGATGGCGGTCCGCATCAACGGCCGGCGCAGGCTGCTGGTGGCCCGGACCGTCCATCCCGAGTACCGGCAGGTGCTGGCTACCTACGCACGCAACCAGGGCCTCACGATCGAGGAGTTCGAGTACGACCGCAAGACGGGCGGCACCGATCCGGCGGACCTGGCGGCGAAGCTCTCGCCGGAGGTAGCCGCGGTCATTCTCCAATCCCCGAACTTCTTCGGAATTGTCGAGGACGTCGCGGCTGCGGCCGAGACGGCACACGGCGCGGGAGCGCTGCTGATCGACGTGTTCACCGAAGCCGTAGCGCTGGGTTTGCTCGCCCCGCCGGCGGAGGCGGATATCGTGGCCGGCGAGTTGCAGTCGTTCGCCATTCCGCCGAGCTACGGCGGACCGTACGCCGGGGTGATCGCGACCAAAGACAGGTTCGTACGGCAGATTCCGGGGCGGCTGGTGGGCGAGACCGTGGATACGAACGGAAACCGCGCGTATTGTTTGACGCTGGCCACGCGCGAGCAGCACATACGTCGCGAAAAGGCGACCTCGAACATCTGCACCAACCAGGCGCTGATCGCGCTGATGGCCACGGTCTTCATGACGGTCTACGGCAAGCAGGGGCTGCGCGAGCTGGCCGAGCAGAATCTGGCCAAGGCGCATTACCTGGCTTCGAAGGTGCCGCTGCGCTTCTCCGGGCCGTTCTTCAACGAATTCGTCGCCGTCGCGGAAGGCGTCGACGCGGCCAACGAGGCGCTGCTCGAAAAGAAGATCATCGGCGGGCTGACCGTCGAGTGCTGGTATCGGGAACTGCCCAACGCGACGCTGCTGTGCGCCACCGAGATGAGCCGCCGCGCGGACATGGACACCGTCGCCGCGGCGCTGGCGCAGGCGCGAGAGCTGAGCAAGGTAGGTGCGCAATGAATCGCAAAGCGCGTACGCACGTCAGCCAGAACGAGCCGCTACTGTTCGAGCTGAGCTCGCCGGGCAAGGCCGGCTACCAGTTGCCGGAGCTCGACGTGCCCGCGGTGGACGCGGAAGCGGCGCTCGGAGCGGCCAACGTGCGGGCCGGCATCGAAGGCTTCCCCGAAGTCAGCGAGGTGGAGGCCATCCGCCACTTCACGCGGCTCTCCACGTGGAATTACGCCATCGACCTGGGCATGTATCCGCTCGGCTCGTGCACCATGAAGTACAACCCGCGCGTGAACGAGCAGGTGGCGCGCATCGACGGCCTGTCGTGGCTGCACCCGTACCAGCCGCAGCAACTCGCCCAGGGCGCCCTGGAAGTGATGGCGCGCCTGGAAGCGGCGTTGGCCGAAATCACCGGGATGGACGCGGTGACGCTGCAGCCCGCGGCGGGCGCGCACGGCGAGATGACCGGCATCCTGCTGGTGCGGGCTCTACTCGAATCGCGGGGCGCCGCACGCAAGAAGATTCTCATCCCCGACTCGGCGCACGGCACCAATCCGGCCACCGCGACCATCGCGGGCTACCAGGTGGTCAACATCCGCTCGAACGCGCAGGGCATGATCGACGTCGAGAGCCCTGGCCGCCACGGTAAATGAAGACGTGGCCGCGCTGATGATCACCAATCCCAACACGCTGGGGGTCTTCGAGCGGAACGTGCGGCGGATCGCGGACATCCTCCACGCCAAGGGCGCGCTGCTCTACATGGACGGCGCGAACATGAACGCGCTGGCCGGCATCACGCGCCCGGGCGAGAACGGCGTGGACGTGATGCACCTGAACCTGCACAAGACGTTCTCGACGCCGCACGGCGGCGGCGGGCCGGGGAGCGGACCGGTGGCGGTGAAGGCCGAAATCGAGCCCTTCCTTCCGGCGCCGCGGCTGGCGCGCATGGGCGGCCAGTGGCGCCTGGACAACAACCGTCCGCGCTCCATCGGGCGCGTGCGCGCCTTCTACGGCAACTTCGGCGTGATGGTGCGGGCGCTGGCGTACATCATGGCGCACGGCGGCGAGGGCCTGCGGCGCGCCACCATGGACGCGGTGCTGAACGCCACCTACATCCGCAAGGGGATCGAGGCCTGGTACGATCTGCCCCACGATGCGCCGTCCATGCACGAGTGCGTTTTCAGCGACTCGCGGCAGGCCGCGCGCGGCGTCCACACCGGCGACATCGCCAAGCGGCTGATCGACTACGGGTTCCATCCCTACACGGTGAGCTTTCCGTTGATCGTGCACGGCGCGATGATGATCGAGCCGACCGAGACCGAGAGCAAGCGCGAGCTGGATCTCTTCATCGAAGCGATGATTTCCATCGCCAAGGAAGTGGAAGAAGATCCGGAGCTGGTGCTGAAGGCGCCGCACAACACGCGGACCACCCGCGTGGACGAAGTCGCGGCCGCGCGCAAGCCGGTGCTGCGCTGGAAGCCGTAAGCACGCTTCAGCCGGCCTGCTTCATCAATCGCCGGAGAGGCTCGTTGTCGGCATAGACGCGCCACTCGGCGACGCGATCGTCGCGCACCTTCGCGCGCCAGGCCGCGGGCGTGCTCCACGCTCCGGCGGCGTAGGTACCCCGGGCAACTCCCAGCAGGATCACGACGGAGCCGTCGGAGAACGTCTCCTCCACCGTGATCGTGTAGTCGGGCACTATGCGAAAGTAGCCCGCCCACCCCGCCCTCATCCTGGTGCGTCCGCGGACGGCCGTTCCCATCGAGTCCGTGAAGACGTGATCCTCCGTCATGAGCCCCACAATCTCGTCGACGTTCTGGTGGTTGATGGCGTTCACGAAGGCGCAGACAATGTCCGTGGGCTGCATCTTCCCGAGAGTCCTTTTCGCGGCGTCAACCCGGCGGCGCGGTTATCTCCCGGATCTAGTATCCCGCGATCCTGCCCGGGTATGCGCCGAGCGCGGGCATCATCGCGCGCGTCCAAACAACCGATTCGCCTCTGGAGATGGCATGGTGTCTTCGGGAAAGCTGGCGTAGGTTCCCGCCGACTTCAGCTCGCGGGCGATGCGGCGCGTCAAACCGAGAGCGGCGCGCATCAGGGCCGATCCGAAACTCGCCCGGGCCACGCCCAGGCGTTGCAGCTCCGCGATGACCGGAGCGCCGGGACCGGCGAGAACGTTGACCGGGCCCGCTATGGCTGCGACCAGGCGGGCAATGAGCGCAGGCTCGCGAACGAGGATGGGGAACGCGCAATCCGCGCCGGCCTCGAGGTAGGCGTTCAGGCGGCGAACGGCCTCGGCCTCGTCACCGAGCCGGTGCAGAAAGACGTCGGTACGGGCGTTGATCACCAGCGGAATCGGGGTAGCCTCGCGTGCCGCGCGAATCCTCTCCTGCTGGAGGACGATGTCGGCGAGCGCAGGCACGCCGTCGCGCTCCCAACTGTCTTCGAGATTGACTCCCACCGCGCCGGCCTCCAGCACGCCACGGATGGTTTCCGCCACCGCTTCAGGCGTCTCGCCGTAGCCGGCTTCGATGTCGGCGGTCACGGGCACTTGAACCGCGGAAGCGATGCGGCGTATGGCGGCGAGCATTTCAGCGCGGCTGACGCGCTGGCCGTCGGGATATCCGAGCGACAGCGCGACGCCGGCGCTGGTGGTGGCGATGGCGGGGAATCCCGCCTCTTCGATCACGCGCGCGCTAGACGCATCCCAGGCGTTTGGGAGCGCCAGGATTGAAGGGCCGTGGTGCAGTTGGCGAAGCTGGGCGGCTTTCTCCGAGGGTGACATGCAACCAGCATAGGCCAGTGCCGAGTGCATTGCGCACCGGAGGCCGAGTCAGCGGCAGCGACACCGCTCCAGCACCTCCTCGACCGAAATGCCCTCCATCGCCTGGCCCGGGCGCGCCGTTGCGACCACCGAGACATGCTCCCCGCGCGGCGCCCAGATGGCGGGATCGGTGGGGCCGAACAGCGCGACGACCAGCGTTCCCACGGCTGCGGCCAGGTGGGTGATGCCGGAATCGTTGCCGATGTACAGGCGCGCCGAGCGGAGCCAGCGGGCCAGCTCGTAAAGGCTGTCGAACCGCTCCGCGTGTTCGAGCGGCTCCTCCGGGCCCGCGCACCAGCGCACGGGAAGATCCAGCCCGCAAGCTAGCTCGCGGAAACGGTCGAGCGGCCAGTTCTTCTTTGCACTTCCGGAAAAAGGGTGAATCGCCACAAAGCCGGCGCGCTCCGCCGGTGGGCATTCGATGCGCGGGACGGCCGGGGCGGAGTCCTGCACCACCTGGCGAAGGTAGAAATCGGCCGCGTGCACGCCGGGCCGATCGGGCAGCGCGTCGAGAAAACGGAAAGGCAGGCCAGCCACCGAGGCCCGGAACTCCGGCCGGTGGGTTCCATACCAGGAGACAATCGAATCGAACCGGGCCAGCGCGTCGAGGACGCCAGGCGGCGGATCGCGGTCCGGAATCCCCAGCAGATCCAGCCCCGTCGAGGCGATGGCGCGCACGGAATCCGCAAAGCGTATGAGCGGCACGTTCGCGGAAGCCACCCAAACCTCGGTGGTGTCCGCGACCGAGGCACCGACGGGCGACGAGCGAGGGGCAACGGGCGTGTTGCTCAACCTCTCCATCGCCGGCAGCGCCAGGATGCAGTCGCCAACGCCGCCAGGGCGGATGATGAGGCGCTTCAACGAATCTCGTATGGCAGGCGGATTTCGAGCGTCGCCGGGCGGTAGCAGGTGTCGTCGCTGCAAGCCTGGTAGCGAAGCTTGCCCACCAGGACGCCTGGGCCGGCGGGCGCGTTGGCATCCACCTTGAAACGGGTCACCACCTGAAAGGCTCCCGTGAACACCGACACCGGTTTCGAAGAGAACGAATAGTTCTTCTCCTCGGGCTTCGGGTAAACCACATCGACGGTCGCGAGCGGCCCCGATTCCCATTTCAGCCGAAGCGGGATGAGGTAGTCCTCGTTGGGCGCGTTGCTGTTGGCGTGATAGCCGCTGCGAACCTGAACGGAGACGCGGGCCTCGACCGTGGCGTTGCGGCTCGCGGTGATCTTCTGCGGCGGCGTGGCTGTCAGCAGCGGGCTATCCTGCGCGCCGAGCGCCATCGCGCAAACGGAGAGTGCCAGCGCCAACCGTCTTCGCGGGAGTCTCGAAAAGTTGTTGAAGGTCATTTTCGTACCTGCTCTTGCTCACCAGCCCGATGTGAACGGCGGCGATGCGCCCCTCCCGATCGATCACGAACGAGGTGGGGAGAGAGTCGATCCCGCCGTAGAGCTCCGCGACCTTGTCGTCGCCCAGCAGGATGCGGTAATTGATGCCGGCCTCCGAGACGTAGGGCTTTATGGCCTGCCACCCGTCCTCGTCCATCGATACGCCCACCACCGCAAACCCCTGCCCTTTGTGCTGGCGCTCGAACTCGACGAACCAGGGAATCTCAATCCGGCAGGGATCGCACCAGGTAGCCCAAAAATTCAGCAACACGACTTTGCCGCGAAAGTCGGAGAGCTGCACGATCCTGCCGTCGGCATCTTTGAGCGAGAAGTTGGGCGCGGGCTTGCGGGACGCCTCGGCCTTCAGGTGCGACGCTCCCGCCTTCTGGGGCGAGGAGCAGGCTGGCAACATCAGCGCGGCCGCCAGCGCGGCGTACGGCTTCCATCCGTGAAAAGTGGCGTGGGACAAGGAGATTCCGTCTCAATTATATCGAGATCTCGTCCTGGGCGAGCGCGCGCCGGAACCAGTCGCGCCGCGCGCGCCGATGGCGGACCCCAAGCGTGAATTCTTCGTGCGCCCGCAAGCCGGCCAGGAGCCACGCCGCCGAGTCGCAGAAGCTCTCGCACACATATTCCCGCCAGCGACGCGAGCGGCGCAGACGGTCCGCGATTTTCAGGGAACGCTTCCTCGAGTCGGCCGACCAGCCCAGCTCACCCCAGGCCTGCCGAATCATTTCGTTCTCGAGGAGCAGCTCGTAGGAGCGCCGGATGGGATTGCCGGCGCGCAGCCAGACGAAGTGAAACAGCTCGTGCACCAACACCCGGGCCAATTCGGCCGGATGGGCGGCCAAGCCGGATTCCATCACAACCTCGCGCCTGTGGATGAACGCGCCCGCATGGACTTCCGCGCCGGCGTCGCCTCCCGAGCGCAACTGTCCTCTCGCGGTCCGCAGTCCCGGGCGAAAGCTAAAGTGCAGCGGCCGCCCACGTAGGCAAGGCATCCCCGGCAGGACCTTGTTCAGGGCCCGCCGGCACGCAGCTACTTCTGCGACGGAGCCATGGATGCGGACGGGACCGGGGCCGGGGTGGCCTGCGCGGGGGCGGCCTCCCCTTCCATCTTGACCTGGATGCTCGCCTTGAGCTCGTCCAACCATTTCTTCAACTGCTCTTTTTGGAGTTCGCTTTTGATCGAATCCTGCACCTGCGCCAGCGGTTCAGCACCCGTTTCCATGACCTTGAAAATATAGAATCCCCGGGCCTGCTGTACCGGGTCGGTCACTTCGCCCTGCTTGACGGCAAAGAGCGCCTTGAGGATCTCGGGCGGGACCTTGTCCGCCTTGTGGACGGGAGGGAAGTCCCCGTCCTTGGCAACCGAGGTCGGGTCTCCCGAGTTTTCCTTGACCAACTTGACGAAGTCCGCACCGGCGCGGGCCTGCTTGACGAGGTCCTCGGCCTTGGCCTTTGCCTCCGCTTCGGTGGCCAGCGCCTTACCGCTGCCGTCCGGCGCCGAGGTGGCGGAGGTATTGAACGGCAGATAGATCGCCTTGAACTTGACCCGCGAGTAGCGGTCCTGGTTGCTGTCGTAGTATTTCTTGATGTCTTCGGGCGAAACGGTCAGCTCGTGGCCCTTCTGCTCGACGGCGGCGCCCTGAAGCACCACCATGGTCTGATATTCGATGTTCTCCTTGTAAGGGCTCTTCTGGTCGAGCTTTTCCTTCCGCGCCAAGTCGACCAGGCGCATGAACATGGCATACTGCGTGACGAACTCTTTCCGATCCCCCTCGATCTTCTGCTGGACCGGCGCCGGCACGTTGCGGAGTATCGCCTGCAGTTGGCCGGCCGTGACCTTCTGTCCGTCGACCGTCGCCACCACGGAGGCAGGAGGAAGCTCGGCTATCGAAGTGGGCTTCGGTCCCGCGAGATCCAACTTGAACGAATTCGGAGTGGCGCCCGGCGTGACTTGGATACGGGGCTTCTCACCTGGGGCGGCCGGGGTCTGGGGAGCGGAGGCCGGGACCGGGGGAGCGGACGCCGGGGTCTGGGTCTGCGCCGAGACGCTCAGGGCGACGGCGATTCCTAATGCAAACAAGGTTTTCATTCGGGTAAGGTCCTCAAAACGGCTAATAGGATATTCTAGCATTTCGCGCCGCCAACCCTCACTCGGAGAGTGCCGGGAGTGGCGGGAGGCGCGAAACCGCTTGGATCTCCACACTCAGCACCGAACCGCGACCATCAGGGAGCGGACTTGATCTGGGCGGCCGACTTCCGCTCGCTCACGCGCGCGGTTCGGTGCCACCGTACCACGGATAATGTCCTGCATGCGGGTGCGCGACCGTCTGGCGGGGAGCGGTCCCCTGCGAGCCGCGGCCGGGGGGATTTCTGCATAGGCAAGGAACTGGCGGTACAATTGCATCTTAGTCTACCGAAATCCAATGACACCCCAACCGCCCACGACGCCGAACGTCTCTCCGAAGCCCAAGCGCAATCCCAAGGCCCCGCGCCAGGTCCTCCCGGTGGCCGCCCCAGCCAAGCGGGCCACGACCTGCGAGGAGGTGGCTCTGGGATTCGACCAGGACCAGGCGATCATCGAGGCGCTGCGGTGCCTGAACTGCCGCGATCCGAAATGCGTGGACGCCTGTCCCCTGCACATCGACATGAAGAGCGTCATCGCGCTCATGGCGGCTGGGGATTTTGGCGCAGCGTTCGAGAAGATCGGCGACTACACGCCCTTCCCCGGCATCTGCGGCCGCGTCTGCCAGCACGAGCTGTTCTGTGAAAAGGACTGCCTGCTCGGCAGCCCGAAGACCAAGCTCGAACCGGTGGCCATCGGCTCGCTGGAACGCTTCCTGGCGGACTACGCCACCCGGCAAGGCGACGCGCGCCTGCCGACCGTGGCCCCGCCCAACGGTCTCAAAGTGGCGCTGGTCGGCAGCGGCCCCGCGTCCCTGATCGCCGCCTTCGACCTGGTGCGCCGCGGCTACCGCGTCACGATTTTCGAGGCGCTGCACAAGTTGGGCGGCGTGCTGGCCTACGGCATTCCGCCCTTCCGCCTGCCGCGCGACATCATCAACGGCGAGATTGGAGCGGCTGGCCGCCCTGGGCGTCGAGTTCCGCACCGATTTCATCGTCGGCAAGACTGCCACCGTGGACGAACTGTTCGCGGACGGTTACGCCGCGGTGTTCGTCGGCACCGGCGCCGGTCTGCCGCACCTGATGGGCATCCCCGGCGAGAACCTGATCGGCGTCTACACCGCCAACGAATTCCTCACCCGCATCAACCTGATGCAGGCCTACGAATTCCCGGCCAGCGATACGCCGGTGCGCGTGGGCAAGCGCACCATCGTGGTGGGCGGCGGCAATTCCGCCATGGACGCAGCGCGCTGGGCCAAGCGCATGGGCAGCGAGAGCATCATTCTGTTCCGCCGCGGCCGGGCCGAGCTGCGCGCCCGCCTGGAAGAGATCGAGCACGCCGAGGAAGAGGGCGTGCATTTCGAATTCCTCGGCGCGCCGGTGCGCCTGTTCGGCGACGAGAACGGCGTTCTGCGCGAGATGGAATGCATCCGCATGGAACTGGGCGAGGTGGACGAATCCGGGCGGCGGTCGCCGGTCCCGATCGCCGGCTCTGAGTACCGCGTTCCGGTAGACACGCTGGTGATGGCCATCGGGCAGAGCCCCAATCCCACCGTGCAGCGCGCCACGCCGCAGTTGATCACCAAGCGCGGCAAGATCGTCATCGACCAGGCTGGCAAGACGAGCATGGATAACGTGTTCGCCGGCGGCGACGTGGTGCGCGGCGGCGCCACCGTGATTCTGGCCATGAAGGACGGCCGGGCCGCAGCCGCCGCCATCGACGCGGCTCTGCAGACCGCCAAGCCGCCGGCCGCGCTCAACGGCCACGCGCCGCTCGGAGCCGCGGGCCACCGCATCGTCTCGAAGATCATGCTCACGCCGGAGATCGCGCGCCTCGAGATCGAGGCGCCGGAGATCGCGGCGCATTGGAAGGCGGGCCAGTTCATCATCCTGCGCCCGGACTCGACGAGCGAGCGCATCCCGCTCACGCTCGTCGATGGCGATGCCGTGCGCGGGACTATCCAGCTTGTTGTCCAGGCGCTCGGCAAGACGTCGCGCCAGACCACGGCGCTCGAAATCGGCGCGGTGATACCCGATCTGCTCGGTCCGCTCGGCCTGCCCGCCACCATCGAGAAGGTGGGCACGGTGCTGTGCGTGGCCGGGGGCGTGGGGACGGCCGAACTGCTGCCGGTGGCGCGCGCTTTCCGCGAGGCGGGCAACCACGTGGTGGCGCTATGCCGGCGCCCGCTCGACGGCCCACATCATCTTGGACGCGGATCTGCGCGAGGCGGCCGACGAGGTCTACTGGGCCACCGACGACGGCTCGGGCGAGTTTCACGGCAACGTGGTCGAGCTGATGCGCTGGTGGGTCGCGAAGAACGGCGCGATGCCGCAAGCGGCACACGTGATCGGCCCGATCCCCATGATGCGCGCCGCGGCGGAGCTCACGCGCGAGTGGGGCGTGAGGACCTTCGCCAGCGTCAATCCGATCATGGTGGACGGCACCGGCATGTGCGGTGGCTGCCGCCTGACGGTGGGCGGCAAGGTGGTCTTCGCCTGCGTCGACGGGCCTGAGTTCGACGCGCACCAGGTCGACTTCACCGAGCTCATTCGGCGCAACCGGGCGTATGTGGAGCAGGAGAAGGTGGTGCTCGAGCGGCACTTGTGCCGGGTGGGGCTGGACGGGCGGTAGCCTGTGCAAGGCACATGCGGACTTGCTGCGCACCCTGACCGGCGCACACCCAAGGGCTGGTTGGCTGAAGGGATCAAGCCGGCGGCGCGCTGGGGGTCCACCCTCGCAGCCGATCGACCAGAACCTGGGCCTCATCTGCATTGCTGAGGCGCATGATTAAGTCAATCTTCTCCTCGGCTATCAACTGAAGTTGATCCTCGACGAAAACGTCACGCATCACGGATTCATCCTGACCCGTTACCTCGACGAGGTTCTTGATAGGAATCCAGATGTCGAGTTGTCCGTTGGGCGTCTTCTTTCTCTGGCCGGAGACATTGACGCCGAACAGTGAACGCCAGCCCTTCTCCGTCGTCAAGGAATACAGGAAAGAGCCACCATAGACCGAGAGTGCTGCCTCGTGCCAGACCGTGGTCAGCTGGCGGCATACATCCAAGAGCGAGCTTATTCCTCGATCCTTCGCCGTTTCGAGAAGACTCTCCTCCGCCACTCTCTTCACGCCGCTCTGGACAGCCTCCTTCCTCTCGGCCCTTACGATGTAGTCCTTGGCCTCCGGAAGCGGAATGATAACCCGCGGAGCTAGAACGATGGCGGTGCCCGACATCCGGTAGGGTGTGATCTCGACACAGGAAATATCCACACCGAAACTGCGAAGCCACAGGACACAACTTGTGATTTCCGGGTCGTCGAAGCCACCGGCAGCCAAAATAATCCTCGGCTTGTTGTCTACAGTCGAGAAGTCCTTCTTGTTTACGAACTCGCGAATGTTCTGTTCCGCCTCTTCAGTATTAGTCTTCGCAAACTTCGCGTAGAGGTCAACTATATCCTCGAAGGTCATCGTGGAGCAAAACGCAGCGTAGTGAAGGGCTTGAAGATCTGCGTAGGATCCCGCCGCGTCCCGCTTGAGCTCTATGATTACGAGCTTTCCCTCGGCATCGAGCGCCAACAGGTCCAGCCTCTTCTCCGACTTATCAAACCTGTCGTACTCGCTGGCAATCAAGAGGAGCTTGGTCCCGAGTATATCGGGATTCTTCTTGATCCACTCTTCAAGATGCTGCCGCTCTTGAAGCCCGAGTTCCGCGAAGCTCGTCGGAACCAGGGTTAGCGGCGCCTCGCCTGCGTCGAGATCCATCACAACAATCTTGTTATTCATCTCACCTGCACAACGAGCTTGTCGACCGAAGGTAGTCGATCTTGGCACGGGTGGCCACCTGTCTGGCGATCTTGGCCAGCTCGTCATCGCTGATGCTCGCTCGGCCCTTCAGGGCCTGCCCAAGCATGCCCATCCCTGTATCGACGGTATGCTCGTCGAAGTGCTTGATCGCTAGTGCGTATTGTTTGGCGGTGAGGTCCATGCCTTCTCCCCCATGTTAAACCAGACCGACATCGGCATAGCGTACCCACGGGCGGACGACTGTTACAGCAATGTTCACCTTGCGTGATAATAGTTGAGGAGAGTCGCCATGGACGTTCATCTGGATGTTCCTGAGGAGGTGGCCCGGCAGTTTGCTGCCGAGCCCGGCGGCATTACCCGCGCGGCAATCGAAGCCCTGGCCATGGAGGGAGTGCGTTCGGGCAAACTCACCGTACGCCAGGCCCGTGAAATGCTGGGCATTCGATCTCGCTACGAGATGGATGGGTTCCTCAAGGCGCACGGCGTGCCGCTGCCAACCACGTTGGAACAGATTGTCGCTGATAGCGAAATCGCCATCGCGTTCTCCAAATGACGGTCGTCGTTTCCGACACGTCGCCTCTAAACTATCTTGTGATCATCGGGGAAATCGAGGTCCTGCAACGCTTGTATCACAGGGTCCAAATTCCTTTCGAAGTCCTCGCGGAGTTGGAGGAGAGTGGCGCGCCCTCAGAGGTCCTGCAGTGGGTCCGAGCGCGCCCAGACTGGCTCGAGGTACGTAAAGTCGATCTCCCTCACGACGAGACGGCTCTAAACCAGCTTGACGACGGCGAGCGCGCGGCGATTCTTCTGGCGCAGCAGGAGTCCGACGTGCTGTTGCTCATCGATGATGCCGCGGGCCGCGCAGAAGCTAACCGGCGGAATATTGCGAACACCGGGACGCTCGGTGTGCTCAGAGCTGCCGCCATACGTAGGTTCGTGGATCTTCCAACGGCATTGACGCGCCTTGCGGCCACAAATTTCCGGGTCCAGCGGTCGTTATTGGAGGATCTCCTTGCAGACGATCTTGAACGTAGGCGCCGGGATGAATAGTTGATAGCCGGCGTGTGCCCCAATCGCCACGGCTTCAGTCCTCCCCGGCCACCGGCTGCGCGGAGCTTTCACAGCGTCCCAATAACGGACACGGGGGGCCGAAAACGAACACCAGCGCGGCCTGGAGGACGGTAGAATCAGCAAGTTAGGCGTGGCACTCCGCTTGCCTTCCGGAGTGGGAACATTATGCGCAGCATATACGAGGATCTCCGCTATGCCCTCCGCCTTCTGCGCGGCAGTCCAGGGTTCACGGCGGTGGCCGTGCTCACGCTGGCGCTCGGCATCGCCGCGAACACGACTGTCTTCGGCTGGATCGACTCGCTGCTGGTGCGCCCTTTCCCCGGCGTGGCCGAAGGCGGACGGCTGGCGGCGCTCGAAACCGTGTCGCCGAGCGGCGAGTATTCCAACACCTCCTACCGCGACTACCGCGACTATCGCGACAGTCTGAAGTCCTTTTCCGGCCTGGCCGGCTCGCTGCTGAACGCGTTCAACGTCGGCGCCGGCGGACAATCCACGCCGGATTTATGGCGAATACGTCTCCGGCAACTACTTCGCGGCGCTGGGTGTGAAACCCATACGCGGGCGCGCGTTCCTGCCGTCGGAACAGGGCGACAATGCGGGCGCGGCTCCGGTGGCGGTGATCGGCGCGCGGCTTTGGCGGAGTCTGTTCCACGGCGACCCGGGCGTGGTGGGCAAAACCATCCGCGTGAACCGCTACGAGCTGACCGTGGCCGGCATCGCGCCGGAGGAATTCCGCGGAACGATGCCCGGCATGCGCATGGAGATTTGGATCCCCATGAGCATGGCACCGCTGCTGAACGGCCAGGGCTCGTGGCTGCTGGACGACCGGACCGAGCGCCAGATGTGGGTGACCGGGCGGCTGAGGCCGGGCGTGACGTTCGAGCAGGCCAACGCGGAAGTCGAAGCGTGCGCCCGGCGCCTGGCGGAGGAATCGCCGCGGACCAGCAAGGGTTTCCGCGCCAGCCTGTCGCCGGTGTGGAAGGCGCACTTCGGGATGCAGTCGTTGCTGCTTGCGCCGCTGCGGATTCTGATGGCCGTCTGCTTCGTGCTGTTCCTGATTGTCGGCGCGAACGTAGCCAACCTGCAGCTTGCCCGCGCCACCGCCCGGCGGAGAGAGCTGAGCGTGCGCATGGCGCTGGGCGCGAGCCCCTGGCGTGTGGCGCGGCAACTTCTCACCGAGAGCCTGCTGCTGGCGGCGATGGGCGCGCTCGCCGGCATTCCAATGGCGGCCTGGCTGGGACGCTCGCTCCTGTGGATGCTGCCGCCGATCGGGTTTCCGGTGGAGGTCGATTTCGGTCTGAACGCGGATATGCTCGGATTCACCGTGCTGCTGTGCTGCGCCGGGGCCCTGCTGACCGGTCTGGCGCCCGCCGTGCACGCGGTGAGAAGCAGTTTGATGGAGACGCTGAAGGAAGGTGGACGGAGCGGAACATCCGTCGCAGGCCAGAACCGGACGCGCGGGCTGCTGGTAATTTCGGAGGTGGCGCTGGCGCTGGTAGCGCTGGTGGGCACGGCACTGTTCGCGCGGAGTTTCCAAAACGCGCGGTCCATTCATCCGGGCCTCGACGCAAGTAACGTGCTATTCGCGCAATACCACCTCGATACGTTCTGCCAGAACCCGGAGCAGCGGGCGCAGTTCTGCCACCGCCTGCGGGACCGGCTCCAGACGCTGCCCGGCATTAGCCGCCGTGAGCTTCGCGAACGCAGTGCCACTGGCCCTCGGGAGCGGACCGCGGTCGGACATACAGGTGGAAGGATACGTTCCCGGTCCGAGCGAGGAAATGAGCGTATCGAGCGCCACGGTCGCGCCGGGCTTTTTCGACGTCCTGCGGATTCCGGTGCTTGAAGGGCGCGATTTCACGGAACGGGACGACCGCGATACCGCGCCGGTGGCGATCGTCAATCAGGCCTTCGCGCAGCGCTACTTCAAAGGCGACAACCCGGTGGGGCGCCGGGTTCAGGTGGATGGCGCATGGTCCACGGTGGTCGGCCAGGTGAGGGACAGCAAGGTTCACAGCCTGACCGAGCCGCCCACGCCCAACATCTATCTGCCGTACCGCCAGCACCACGGCGGCGAGTTCTGGACTGCGTTCTTCGTCCGAACGGTGGGGCCCGCGCGCGGGTCCTTCGCCGCGGTCCGCCGCGAGGCCGCCGCCATTGAACCTAACGCCGGCACCGCGGAGGTGGTGGAGTTCGAAGAGATGGTCGCCGGTTCGCTCTATGCGCAGAAGGTGGCGGCGGCGCTGCTGGGCGTGCTCGGTTCGGTGTCGCTGCTGCTGGCGGCGCTGGGCATGTACAGCGTTCTGGCGTACGCGGTGACCCAGCGGCAGCACGAGTTCGGCATCCGGCTGGCGCTGGGCGCGACACCGTCCAATGTGGTGCTGCTGGTGCTGCGCCGCGGCGTGGCGCTGACGGTGGCTGGAGTCGTGGTTGGAGCGGTGCTGGCGATCGCGGCAATGCGCATGGCGGCGGGCCTGCTGGTGGGCGTGAGTCCGAGCGATCCGATGGCGATTGTGGGCTCGGCGCTGTTCCTCGGCGCGATTGCGCTCCTGGCGAGCTACCTGCCGGCGCGGCGCGCGACGAAGGTGGATCCGGTGGTGTCGCTACGCGAGTCGTGAGACCTTCAGGCCGCATCGCGGACCTCTACCGTCATCTGCTTGCCTAGAGCCGCCAGGGCAGCCTGGATTCTTTCGGCCTTTGAAGCATGTTCGGGATCGAGCATCCGGCGGATCACCCGCTCGTGTATCCCGAGCCGGCGTGCCAACTCAGAATTGTTAACCTGCTGGTCGCGCATAGCTAAGTAGAGCGCCAGTTTCGGCGCGAGCCAAAGCGGAACGGGCACAAGGCGCTGACCACGCTTGGGTGCCGAGGGCACGGGGATCTCTTCCCGGCGGGACAGACGAATCGAGAGATCCGATCCGAGGGCGTCCATGGCCTCCGCCATAGCCTCATGGTGGTCCTTTCCGTCGGTGGCGACACGTGCAAGATCGACGAACTCCACGAGAACGCGGCCGTCTCTGCCGACGGTGAATCTTGCGGGATATGTAAAGGCGGACATGGGTTCACCTCTCATAGGTCACGCGGATCGATGTTCAGGTCCCGGCACATCTTCGCGAACAGGTCGCGACCGATCTCTTTCTTCCGATCCTTGAGGGTGGTGGAATTCCTCTCCGTAATACAAGCGGCCATGGCTGCCCTTGCCTTTATCGGCCACAAATTGGCAGGTGACCCTTGTGCGCCGCGCTAACCTGCGCACACGCCGCTCGAATTCCGCACCCTTCACGGCTTCATTCTCGGACAGATCTGTCCGACAGTCACGCCCGCCCCATCTCCCTCAGCGCGAACGCGTACGCTCCGATCGAAACCGCTTCGCTTGTCCCGAGGCGCGAAACGCCGACCGCCATTCGCTTGAACGGATCGTAGAGGATCTTGCGCGCGGAGCCCGGAATCGCGATCTCGCGAACCTCGCTTCCCAGAAACTCCTCGAGCTCGTCCGGCACCTGTAGATTAAACGCTCGCGGAATCAGCCGCCGCAGCGGGTTGCCGCCGCGCTCGTAGACGCCGTTCATGGCATCGACCAGCGCCGGAAGGAATAGCGGGTGCGCGCCGGCGATCCCGCCGCCGATCACCGCCAGCCCGTCCACCAGCGTCAGCGCCTGCGCGAGCACGTCCCCCGCAACTTCACCCAGCCGCCGGAATGCCTCGACCGCCGCCGCGCGGTTGCCCTCTTTGTGTCCCATCCCGATCTCGAAAATGGCCCGCGGTTCCGGCGCGTCTTCGAATCGAAGGCCAGCCTGCTGCGCATAGACCCGCCGCACCGCGCGGATGCTCGCGCCCTCCTCAGCGTTGACCGAGGAGTCCAGCTTGTGCCGTAGCAGCCACACCTCGGCGGCCGCCGAGTTGTCTCCGATGAACAGCTCGCCGTCGCGCACGATGCCGCCACCTAGGCCGGTCCCCAGCGTGATGCCGAACAGGTTGCGGTAGCGCTTGGGGCTGCCGGCCTTCTCCAGCAGGCCGTTTACGTAAGGCAGGAACCCGGCAATGGCCTCGCCGTAAGCGAACAGATCGCCGTCGTTGTTGAGGAAGGCCGGGACGCCGAACTTCTCCTGGAGCATGGGGCCGAGCGCCACGCCGCCGCGGAATGCCGGCAGGTTGCCGAGGTCGCCGATGATGCCAGCCGGGTAATCGGCAGGGCCGGGAAAAGCGAAGCTGATGGCCACCGGCGGCACCGGCAGCGCCCGCCGCACGTCTTCGAAGCCGCGCACGATGTTGCCCAGGCAGCGGCCGAGGTCGTCCGCCTCGGACGGAATCGAGATCGGACCCACCAGCACCTGGTTGCTGCGAATGGCGGAGAACTTCAGGTTGGTGCCGCCCGCGTCGAGCGTCATCACGATGCGCGGGTCGTCCTCGAATCGAATCGGCATGGCTTCCTCCTACGCGCCCAGCGCCTGCTCGGCCAGAACCAGCGCGCCCAGGACTCCGGCGCGCCCTCCGAGTTCGGGCGGCACCACGTAGCTGTCCAGGCACTCGGTCAGCTCGCGCTTACGGATGTAGCCGTTGAGCAGCCGCGCCAGCTCCAGCCGGATCAGGGGGAATAGCTGCGGCTGGTCCATGACGCCGCCGCCCACGACGATCCGCCGCGGCGAGAGCGTGCAGACCCAGGCCGTGAGCGCCAGCGCCAGATAGCGCGCTTCGAGCGTCCAGGCCGGGTGGCCGGGACCGAGATCCTGCGCCGGTCCTCCCCAGCGCGCCTCGATCGCCGGCCCGCTGGCCAGCCCTTCCAGGCAATCGCCGTGGTAGGGGCAGCAGCCGGGGTAGGGATCGGAAGCCAGGTCGTGGGGAATGCGAATGTGCCCCATCTCGGGATGCATGAGACCGTGCAGGACGCGGCCGTGAACGATCGCGCCGCCGCCGATTCCGGTGCCGACGGTCAGATACAGCGAGTCCGCCAGATCGCGCGCCGCCCCCCAGCGGGCTTCGCCCAGAGCCGCGCCGTTGACGTCGGTGTCGAAGCCCACCGGCACACCCAAGGCCCTGCCGACGGCGCCCGCCAGATCGAAGTTCTGCCACGCCAGCTTCGGCGTCGAGGTGATGTGGCCGAAGGTGGGCGAACCCGCATCGAGGTCCACTGGCCCGAACGAGGCGATGCCCACCGCGCGCAGGCCGTCCGCCGCGCGCTCCCGAAAGAACGCGGCTGCCGCCTCGACCGTCGCCTCGGGCGACGTGGTGGGGATCCGAACCGTCCGCAGGTCTTCCGGTCCTGTGCCGACGCCGCACACGAACTTGGTGCCACCCGCCTCAATCCCGCCGAATACGCCCATAGGCGCCAGTGTGCCACAAAGCCCGTGAGGCATGCTTCAGCATATGCGGGCCGCTGAGGCCCGTCACCGGGGTCGGAAACCCTATCGGAGCCCGTGCAGGCGGTTTCGCCTGCCTGGGCAGGCCGAACGGCCTGCCCCACGCCGCTCGCGGAACCATCAGGTTACGGGGTGGGTTTCTGGAGAGCCTGCCCAGGTACACGGGTTCCGCAGCCGGTCCCGCGTCCCGGCCTGCTCGCGTGGCGGAATGGGGCGGGGCCCGCAGCCCAATCCCGCCAAAGAGTAATATCCGTGGAAACCTTTTCACGTATAATGGCCCTTCGGGCCGCGCATTCTCTCTGATCGCGCCGCCTCGCGAAAGGTAACCAGAATGAGACAGGCTGCGGAAGTCAGCAAGGCGTTTGAGACCCTCTACGGCCGGAAACCTCGCGTGTTTCGGGCACCCGGGCGTGTGAACCTGATCGGCGAACACACCGACTACAACGACGGCTTCGTGATGCCCGCCGCCATCGAGTTCTCCACCTTCGTGGCTGCCGCCGCGCGCCCCGACCGCAAACTCGCCATCTACTCCGAGAATTTTTCCGAAAGCCGCGAGTTTCCGCTGGACGATCCCCAGGCGCACGGCGAGAAGCACTGGAGCGATTACGTTCGCGGGGTGGCCTTCGCTCTCGAACGCACCGGACACAAGGTGTGCGGCGCCGACCTGTATATCCGCGGCGAAGTCCCCATCGGAAGCGGCCTCAGTTCGTCGGCGGCCATCGAAGTCAGCACCGCACTGGCCTTGCTGGCGGTCTCCGGCATCGAGCTCGACCGCAAGCAGATCGCGCTGCTCGGCCAGCGGGCCGAAAACGAATTCGTGGGCATGCGCTGCGGCATCATGGACCAGTTCATCTCCTGCAACGGTAAGGCGAACCACGCGCTCATGCTCGATTGCCGCTCGCTCGATTACCGGCTCCTCCCGCTGCCCGCGAACGCACGCCTGGTCATCTGCAACACCATGGTGCATCACGCTCTCGCCGGCGGCGAATACAACAAGCGGCGCGCGGATTGCGAAGCCGGCGTGAAGCACCTGTCCCAGTTTTTGCCCGGCATCAAGGCCCTGCGCGACGTCTCGGAAGCTCAGCTCGAGCGCTACGGCAACGGCTTGCCGGAAGTCGTTTACCGCCGCTGCCGCCACGTGGTCAGCGAAGATGGCCGCATGGAGCAGGCCGCCGTGGCCCTCAACGGCGGTCACCTCGAGACCTTCGGCGAGCTGATGTATGCCTCGCACGCCAGCCTGCGCATCGACTACGCGGTGAGCTGCGACGAGCTCGACATCATGGTCGATCTCGCTTCCCGGGTCAAGGGCGTCTACGGCGCCCGCATGACCGGCGGCGGATTCGGCGGATGCACCATTAACCTGGTCCAGGCCGAGCACGTCGATGAGTTCAAATCCGCAGTGGCACCCGGCTACGAAAAGGCCACTGGGAAGGCGCCGGTGATCTACGTGACCAGCGCGGTCGCGGGCGCCGAAGAGGTGACCCCGGCGTGAACGTCCTGGTTGTAGGCGGCGCCGGTTACATAGGCAGCGTGGTCGCCGCGGGCCTCATCGAAGCGGGCCACAGCGTCACGGTGTTCGACAACATGAGCCGCGGGCACATCCAGGCGGTGCCCGCCGCAGCCAGGCTCGTCACGGGCGACGTGGAAGATCGCGCCGCGCTCGATCGCCTGTTCGCAGCGGGCTCTTTCGACGCCGTACTCCATTTCGCGGCGCTGATCGAAGCCGGCGAGTCGATGAAGGTCCCCGAGCGCTACTTCCGCAACAACACCGCAAACACGCTCAACCTGCTCGAAGCCATGCTGAGCCACGGAGTCGGCCGGCTGGTCTTCTCCTCCACGGCCGCGCTCTACGGCAACCCGGTGCGCGTTCCTATAGAAGAGGATGACGCCCTGGCACCGACCAACGCCTACGGGGAGTCGAAGCTGCTGGTGGAAAAGATGCTGTCCTGGTTCCACCGGTGCCACGGCCTGCGCTATGCCAGCCTCCGCTACTTCAACGCGGCCGGCGCGGCCAGGGAGCGCGGCGAAAACCACCAGCCGGAATCGCACCTGATCCCGCTCGTTCTCCGGGTGGCGCTGGGACAGAGCGAGCGGGTATCCATCTTCGGCGCGGACTACCCAACGCCGGACGGCACCTGCGTTCGCGACTACATCCACATTCTCGACCTGGCTTCGGCGCACCTGGCCGCGCTCGACGCGCTGGCGTCCCGCGACCGTCTCGTCTACAACCTCGGCAACGGCCAGGGCTTCAGCATCCGCGAGGTGATCGAAGTGGCGCGCCGGGTCACGGGCCATCCCATTCCGGCGGTCGAGGCCGCGCGGCGCCCCGGCGATCCGGCTGTTCTCGTGGCCAGCTCCGCGAAGATTCAGCGCGAGTTGGGCTGGCGGCCCGAATACACCAGTCTCGAAGCCATCCTCGCCTCGGCCTGGGAATGGCATCAGCGCCACCCTAACGGCTACTCTGTATGAGGGCCCGTCTTTGTGGCGCACGCACTCATGCGTGCCGCGTCGAGACTCATCTCGACGCTTGGGAGTCGGCACGGGTGCCGACACGGCAGGCTGAAGCCTGCGCCACGCTGCAACCCACCTGGCTCTCCTTATGATCGATCTCAAGGAATATCCGCACCGCCGCTTCAACCCACTTACGCGCGAATGGGTGCTGGTTTCGCCGCACCGCGCCAAGCGCCCCTGGCAGGGACAAACCGAGGCGGTCGTTGCGTCGGCCGGGGTCTCCTACGATCCGTCGTGCTACCTCTGCCCGGGAAACCTCCGCGCCGGCGGCTTGCGCAATCCGCCCTACACCAGCACCTTCGTTTTCGAAAACGATTTCGCCGCGCTCCTGCCGGATATCCCCGAGGGACGGCGCGACGAGGGCGGACTGCTGGTTGCCCACAGCGAGCGCGGCTGTTCCCGCGTGGTGTGCTTTTCCCCCGACCACAGCCTCACCCTAGCGCGCATGACACCCGCGCAGATCCGGCCCGTGGTGGATACCTGGGCCGCACAGTTCAAGGAGCTGCTCGCCCTGCCCTTCATTAACTACGTTCAGATCTTCGAAAATCGCGGCGAGATGATGGGGTGCAGCAATCCGCACCCGCACTGCCAGATCTGGGCTGCCGAGACGCTGCCCAACGAGCCCGCCAAGGAGCAGAGCGCGCTAGCCGACTACTCCGCCGCGCACCATGCCTGCTTGCTCTGCGACTACCTGGCTCTGGAGCGGAAACTAGGCGAGCGCGTCGTTTGCGAGAACGAGTTTTTCACGCTCCTGGTGCCCTTCTGGGCGGTGTGGCCGTTCGAGACGATCCTGATCCCGAAGCGCCACGCCACCGCGCTCGACGTGCTGACCGATGCGGAACGCGACGCTCTCGCCGAGATCCTGAGGCGCACCGGCGCCCGCTACGATAATCTATTCAACGCCTCGTTCCCGTATACGATGGGCTTCCACCAGCGCCCGGCAGGCACCGACAACGGCCTGTGGCACATGCACGCGCACTACTATCCGCCGCTGCTCCGTTCTGCCACGGTGCGCAAATTCATGGTCGGTTTTGAAATGCTGGCCGAACCGCAGCGTGACATTACTCCCGAAACCGCCGCCGCGCGGCTGCGCGATCTGCCGGAAGTGCACTTTCTCGACCGCTAACGCTGCTGGTCGCGCTAACATAGTCACCGGGATGAACTACCTTCTACTCGCTGCGATTCTTATGACTGCCCATTCCGCCCCTCACGTCACCATCAAAAAGGTTGCCTACGCAGGCTGGCCGAACTGCTACCGCATGACCAATGGGCGTGTCGAGCTGATCGTCACCGGCGACGTGGGCCCGCGCGTGATCCGCTACGGCTTCCCTCGCGGCCAGAACCTGTTCGCGGAATTCACCGCGCAGCTCGGCCACTCCGGCGAGGCCGAATGGCAGGCCCGCGGCGGCCATCGCATCTGGGTTGGCCCCGAGGCCATGCCTATGTCCTATGCTCCGGATAACGTTCCGGTCAAGGTCTCGCTCGGAGCGGACTGGATCGAGCTCACCGAGCCCGTCGAAAAGGACACCGGCTTCCAAAAGACGATGCGCATCCGCCTGGCCGCCACGGGCTCCGACGTCGAAGTCAGCCAACGCATCAAGAACACCAACGCCTCCGCCCGAAAGATCGCCTCCTGGGCGCTCACCATGATGGCGCCAGGCGGCATCGCGGTCACCGGATTTCCTCCGCGCGGCACCCACCCGAAAATGCTGCTGCCCACAAATCCGCTAGTCATGTGGGGTTACACGAACTTCAGCGACCCGCGCTGGAAGTTCACCGAAAAATATCTGATCCTGCGCCAGGACCCGAAAGCGACCCTGCCCGTCAAGGTGGGCCTGTGGAACAAGGACACCTGGGAGGCCTACCTGCTGGGTACCGATCTGTTTATCAAGTCCACCCCGGCACTGGCCGGCCCCGAGGCATACCCGGACATGGGCTGCTCACTCGAGACCTTCACCAACGCCGACTTCCTCGAGATGGAGACTCTCGGACCGCTCGAATCGGTCGCTCCCAACCAGTCGATCGGCCACACCGAACGCTGGGCGCTCTACAAAGACGTCCACATAGCGGCCTGGACCGACGACCAGTTAGACCGAGTGGTAGCTCCGAAAATCCCGCACTGAGCGTGGCTTGGTAGAGTACAGGTCCCGCGGCCACTCGGCGCCTCCAAAAGGTCCGCATAGCCAGGCCGAGTCGAGTCGTAGCTCCGAAAATCAAGTAAAGACCGCCCACTGCACCAAGCCGATAACCTAGGATCATTCCTGCTTCGGTGATGACCAGACCGCCACACTACTGTCCGGCTATCGCCTCGGGACTCGTGGACAACTCCAATGTTGTGATAGAGGTAGATGCCCTCGGCACTCTTTTCGATTTGAACGTGCAACTCCGGTTTTGAACCCCCTCCAGCAGCTTGCCGAGCGCTCCCGACAATGAGACATGCATGTCGGCCGCTTCGTCTTCGCCCAGTTGATGGACCACCTCCCGCCCTACGAGTTCAACAAGTGCGTTGCCCGCTACCGGGGCAATTCCAAATTCCGCGGCTTTTCTTGTTTGGACCAGTTCCTCTGCCTCGCTTTCGCTCAACTTACTTTTCGCGAGAGCCTGCGCGACATCGAGGCCTGCTTGCGAGCCGTCGAAAGCAAAGTCTATCACCTCGGCTTTCGCGGCAAGATCTCACGCGCCACGCTGGCCGACGCCAACGAAGCGCACGACTGGCGCATCTATGCCGACTTCGCCCAGGTGCTCATCGGCATCGCGCGTCCGATGTATGCCCACGAGTCTCTCGGGTTCGATCTGGACAACACCGTGTACGCCCTGGATTCCACCACCATCGATCTCTGCCTGTCGGTGTTCCCGTGGGCCCGCTTCCGCGCCCGCAAGGCCGCCATCAAGATGCACACCCTGCTGGACCTCCGCGGCCCGATCCCCACGTTTATTGAGTTTCCGACGGAAAACTGCACGACGTCAACGTCCTCGACTTGCTCGTCCCGGAGCCCGCTTCCTTCTACGTGATGGATCGCGGTTACGTCGACTTCGAGCGTCTCTACGTCTTCCACCGTGGCGGCGCCTTCTTCGTCACGCGCACCAAGCGGGGAGTCCGGTTGCGCCGCCGCTACTCGCAGCCGGTGGACGCCAGCACCGGCGTGCGTTCCGATCACACCGTCGTGCTGGCTTCGACCGCCTCGCGTAAGCACTACCCCGACCCGCTGCGGCGCATCCACTACTATGACGCGGAGCAGGATCGCAGCCTGCGGTTCCTCACCAACAACTTCGACCTGCCCGCCCTGACCATCTGCCAACTCTACAAGTCGCGCTGGCAGGTAGAACTGTTCTTCAAATGGATCAAGCAGCACTTGCGAATCAAGGCGTTTTACGGATATAGCGAGAACGCGGTCAAAACTCAAATCTGGATTGCGGTGTCGGTCTACGTGCTGGTGGCTATCGTCCGCAAGCGGCTGGGGCTGGAGGCCAGCCTTCACGAAATCCTACAGGTGCTCAGCGTCACGCTGTTCGAGCAAGTGCCCGTTTTGCAGGCTCTCCGTGACCTCGAGTCCCAACAAAAATCATCGCCAATTTCTAACCAGTTGACTCTGTGGGACTTATAGCCGGACGCTAGTGAGACCGCCATAAGAGTGTCCGCCAAGAACCACCGGGTCTTCTGCCGCGGCAATGGCGCGCTTTGTCGCCGCCTGTCGAAATACTCTGGAAAATCGATAAGGTAATAATCACCGGCGTCTACGGCGCTGTGGTAAATCGCGGCGACCTTTCGGCCGACATTACCAACGCACACCTGAAGGCGACGGACAGGCCGTAGGTTTTGCGATGGAAGGTTTCGCCCAACACGAGCATCGCTCTTGCGCTCCGGGCCAGTGGAGCATGATGCTGTTTGCTGATGTGGACTGATGAGATTGCGCGCCGTGCCGCGGCAATGCGCGCACGATACGCTGCCCCTGGGCCAGCGCCCGCTGCCTCTTCGCCAAAGCCAGTAAGGAACTCGACGCCCGACCGGCGCGTCGCGGCATTGACCGTGCCTGAGTTGCCAGCGCTTCGGCCATACCAGATGCTCGCGGGAGTGTGGAGGCCATCGCACACAAAACTGCTTTTGGCCGCGCTTGGGGACGTTGACCCACTCGTGGCGAAGGCAGCTCGCTCCGTCGGAACGCAACAGGTCGCGTACAACGGGTTGCTCTACCTCACCGGGAAATTCGCCCTCGATATCGGCGTGAGCGTCGGCGTGTTGCCGGAGGACCTTGAGACTTTACAACCTGCTCCTACAGGCAGTCTCAGAACGTGGCGAGGAATTCGCCACAAAGGACGGAACCGAGATCACCGTGCGTGGTGAGACGATCGGGATTCGTCTGCGCGAGACAAGATCGGGCGACTCGCCGAACGACTACCGCGCCTGCGGGCCGCACGCAAGGAACGCGAACGCCAGCACGAAGAACACATGGCACAAGTTCAGGCCAAGTGGAAACAAGAGGAAGACGAACGCCGCCAATGGGAAGAGCAGCAACGCCGCTTCGACGATGTCACCGCCGATATCGAAGAATGGACGAAAGCACAACGCGTCCGCGCGTATGCCAGCGCGTTTGAGACGCACTACATCGCGATACATGGAGCCCTCGAATCCGGCGGAGCGGTCGACGGATGGATTCGGTGGATGCACTGGTATGCAGAACGCCTCGACCCAATTACGCGACCACATGGACCACGACAGCGAGCCTCCGTGAAGGATTAGCTACTTCCTGGCGCAAAATGGCGGGCCTGATCCCCTTGTTTTGAGCGGCGGCGGGCTACGGGAACTGTAGGGTCGTACAAGCGTCCAATCCACAGGTCGTCGACCGTCGCGCCGTCCGAACATCCTTGAGAGAAACAGACAGCAAAGTATTGACTTCGTGCCGCAATGGTGTATCATCTATATAGATGACACATCACTAGCGTCCGGCTATAAGTCCCACAGAGTCAACTGGTTAGAAATTGGCGATGATTTTTGTTGGGACTCGAGGTCACGGAGAGCCTGCAAAACGGGCACTTGCTCGAACAGCGTGACGCTGAGCACCTGTAGGATTTCGTGAAGGCTGGCCTCCAGCCCCAGCCGCTTGCGGACGATAGCCACCAGCACGTAGACCGACACCGCAATCCAGATTTGAGTTTTGACCGCGTTCTCGCTATATCCGTAAAACGCCTTGATTCGCAAGTGCTGCTTGATCCATTTGAAGAACAGTTCTACCTGCCAGCGCGACTTGTAGAGTTGGCAGATGGTCAGGGCGGGCAGGTCGAAGTTGTTGGTGAGGAACCGCAGGCTGCGATCCTGCTCCGCGTCATAGTAGTGGATGCGCCGCAGCGGGTCGGGGTAGTGCTTACGCGAGGCGGTCGAAGCCAGCACGACGGTGTGATCGGAACGCACGCCGGTGCTGGCGTCCACCGGCTGCGAGTAGCGGCGGCGCAACCGGACTCCCCGCTTGGTGCGCGTGACGAAGAAGGCGCCGCCACGGTGGAAGACGTAGAGACGCTCGAAGTCGACGTAACCGCGATCCATCACGTAGAAGGAAGCGGGCTCCGGGACGAGCAAGTCGAGGACGTTGACGTCGTGCAGTTTTCCGTCGGAAACCTCAATAAACGTGGGGATCGGGCCGCGGAGGTCCAGCAGGGTGTGCATCTTGATGGCGGCCTTGCGGGCGCGGAAGCGGGCCCACGGGAACACCGACAGGCAGAGATCGATGGTGGTGGAATCCAGGGCGTACACGGTGTTGTCCAGATCGAACCCGAGAGACTCGTGGGCATACATCGGACGCGCGATGCCGATGAGCACCTGGGCGAAGTCGGCATTAGATGCGCCAGTCGTGCGCTTCGTTGGCGTCGGCCAGCGTGGCGCGTGAGATCTTGCCGCGAAAGCCGAAAGGATGACACATAAGCAGGCCATCCAAGCTCGCGAGCGGCTCCTCAAGCGCCTCCCCTCTGCGAGCGAGGTCCTGCGCGGCTCCCTTATCGAGCGCACCACTCGCCACACCAGCGGCTGCCCGAAGTGTGCCCGCGGGGAAGGACATCCTCAAACCGTTCTCACCATCAGCTACCCCGGTGGCCGCACCCGGCAGTTCAGTATCCCGCGCGAACTGGTCCCCCAGGTGCGCCAGTGGCTGAACAACTACCAGGAGCTAAGAGAAGCGATCGAGGCCGTCTGTGAATTGAATCATGTGCTCCTGCGCCCCGATTCCTCCGCCCGGAAAGTTGGGAGGGCGCCCCGTGATTGAGCCCCGCCGCGCACAACTCACCTTCGGCGAAGGCCTCATTGCCGAGGAGGTCGGCGACCTGTCAGACCGGTCTGGGAGCGCTTTGGCCCAAAAGCGCCATTTTGCGCCAGGAAGTAGCTAGGCCCGCGCACGAAACGTCGGGGGACGGTCTACCACGGGCTGCCGCGGGAGTTGTTTCACCTTCAACTTTGTCCCCAGGCTCATTCTTCGATGAGAATATGCTGTCTGCAACCGGAGTCGAGTGCGTTCTATGACCATTCCATGCACGATAGAGCGCGCACCCGCACGCAGAATCAGAGAGATGGCGGCTGCCGTGTGGGTTCTACGCTCCTCTTTGCACATTGTCCCACTCCGGCTTATGAACCTGATACAAACGATCAACAGGGGGGCATGCCATGGACAGAATATGCTGTTCGTGGCATAATGAACTGTGGCTTGGGAAGTCGAGTTCACCGAAGAGTTCGGCGCGTGGTGGCAGACCCTCACCGAGGACCAGCAGGACGATGTCGCTCACTCGGTTGGCCTGCTGGCCGAACTGGGCCCCACGCTGGATTTTCCGCACAGTTCGCGGGTGAGTGAATCTCGTCACAGCCACATGCGGGAGTTGCGGACGCAAAGCGCTGGCAAGCCACTGCGCACCTTGTACGCGTTTGACCCGCTGCGAACGGCGATCTTGCTTTTGGGAGGCGACAAGACCGGCGATGATCGCTGGTATCAGAAGTTCGTTCCAGTGGCGGATCGCCTATATGATCAGCACCTGGATGAGTTGAAGAGGGAGGGGAAACTCTAATGCCAACACGGAATTTTCGTGAGCTAGTGAAGTCAATGCCGGCGGACCGGCAACAGCGAATCGCTGCGCGCGTGCGCCGGGCGCTTGCGTCGATGCCCCTGGAGGAGATCCGGAGAGCGCGTCAGATGACGCAGGCAAAACTGGCGGAGGCGCTCGGGGTGAACCAGGGCGAGGTGTCGAAGATCGAACACCGGACTGACATCTACCTCAGCACGCTGGCAGGATACGTTGAGGCGCTGGGAGGAAAGCTGGAGATTCGAGCCGTCTTTCCAGATAGAGAGATGCGAATCGCGCAGTTCGAGGAACTCCAGTAGGTCCGGGCTGCCGATGCCGGCCGACAGGATGAACAACTGGTGCGGATGAGGGGACTTGCTACCTCCACGGAGGTGCCTCCACATGGACCGGTGCGGTGGTGTTCAAGATGGCGTGAGCCGGGTCCCGCAAGCCGAGGGACGAGTAGGCAGCACCACATCGAGATGCCGACCTCTGAATCGCTCGACCTACTATTGCGCCCGAAGCCGAATGTACAGACGGTGTACAAAACAGCGTTTTTCGGTGCGATTCCTGAGATTGTGGCGTCTGCAGGTTCAACAAGTTGTAGAAGGTAAAGCCCGCCCAATAATACGGGTTCGATTCCCGTTAGCGCTACCAATTCCTCAACAACTTACAGCCGTTTGGAGACCACGGGAGACCACGCGCTGAGACGGAGCGTTGCCGACGTCATGCGGCGTGCTGAAGAAGGTCTGCCGAGTGCGGTCGGGGCTGCGCCCGCGGGCTGCCCGATTTAGGACCTTGGGGGTATTGACGAGGCAAACGGATTCCGGGCATTGTGGTATGAAAGAAACGCGACGGATGATCATCGGTAATGCTCGCGATTAGATTCTGGTGCACGCAGAACTGGCGGACCCTGCTCGCTCGCTCCGTTGCGGGCCTGCTGATGCTTGCGTCGGCGGTGTCTCTCGGTTGGTGGATGGGTGAGGCCGCCTGTATCAGCGGTTGGATAGGATTGCACGGATACGATGCCCTGATCCAACGTGCGCGGAGGGAAGCAGAAATCTCGTTCGGCCTAGTCTGCGTCTTGCCGTTTATCGCTGCTGCGGCGTTGATGATCGCCCCACGTCGTGGATCCCATGTGGACGATCCAGCGTCGGAAGCAGCGCCCCGCCATCGGACTACGATTGGCACGTTGGCCGCGAGTTACGGCTTGAACCTCTTGATTGCGATCATAGGCACCTTCGCCTTTGCGTTTCTGTGGCTGATCATCGGGATCGTACTCCGTTAGTTCCCGAACGACCGCCAGCGGACCGACCGGGGGTCGAGTGCCCAACTGCATGACTTCGCGCGAGAGGTTCGTCGCAGCGTCGAGGGTGGGGTTCGGAGATTGCTTTGCGCCAGTGCGAGCGCCACACGCCCTCACTGCACCCTGCCCGGCCCGCGTCGCAAAGGCGGCGCGGCGTGCTGCGCCATCTGGTCGATCACCATGCGCGCCACAGGACAACCTTTACGCCTGCCGCCGTTTGAGGGCTCGGCGCGCGTCGAAATCGGACGCCCGCAGCGGAATCCTCTGTTGACTGCCTCCCACGCTGTCCGTGACGCCGGCGGTCTGGACCCTCGCGGCTCCAATCGCTCCAACGATTCGCTTTGCATTTAGGGACCTTATTGGTATACTTCCCTCCGGAATGGGAGTGCAAAAGGAGTTGCGAATCTGTAAGCCCCTTAATCTTGCCCGCAGGCCGCCGCGGGAGCGATCCCTGTTCCCGGCCCTGCTGGTGATCCTCGGGTGCGCGCCGCTCGCCAGCCAGGCGCCCCAGGGCCACGGCCCCGATCAGCAGGAAGCCCGCCGCATCATCGATCACGTCGACCGCATGTTGCGCGGCGATTCGTCCCGCGGCACGGTGGAGATGGCGGTGGTGACGCCGGAGTGGAAGCGCGTCACACGGATGACGATCTCGTCGCAGGGCACCGACAAGGTACTGATCCATGTCGATCTGCCCAAGAAGGACCAGGGCACCGCCACGCTGCGCACCGGCGGGAATATCTGGAACTACCTTCCGAAGATCGATCGTGTCATCCGCGTCCCGATGTCGATGATGATGGCCGCCTGGATGGGCTCGCACTTCACCAACGACGACCTGGTGAAGGAGAGCCGCCTGGTGCGGGACTACGACATCAGCACCACGTTCGAGGGCTCGCGGAACGGGACCGAGGTATACGAGTTCCTGCTGATGCCCAAACCCGAGGCGCCGGTCGTGTGGGGCCACATCGTCTACCTGATCCGCAAGGGCGACCTCATGCCGGTGTGGGCCAGGTTCTACGGCGAAGACGGCGCGCTCAAGCGTACGGCAACCTTTCACGACTACAAAATTATGGGCGGCCGCCTGGTGCCCTCGCGGATGCGTATGACCCCGGAGGGCAAGCCCGGCGACTACACGGAACTGCGTTACCACTCGCTCGAGTTCGACCTGGCGATTCCGGCCAGGACGTTCTCGCTGAATGCGTTGAAAGGCTCGTCATGATCGCCGTACGCCTCGGGTGGCGTAACCTGTGGCGCAATCCGCGGCGCAGTCTGATCACGATAGGCGGGCTGGCGCTGGCGTTCGCGTTTCTCATCGCCCTGGTCGGCTTTGGCCGCGGTCTCAGCGTGCAGATGCTGCGCAACGGAACCGAGCTGATGACCGGGCACATTCAGGTGCACGACCGGGAGTATCTCCCCGACCGCGTTCTCCACCGGACCATCGGCGGCCTCGAGGGCGCCAACTGGCACAGCCTGATCGAGCGGCTGCGACGATATCCGAAAGTACGTCAGGCGGCGCCCCGCATCTACGGTTCGGCGCTGCTCTCGACCGGCAACAAGTCGTCGGGCGCGCAGCTGGTCGGCGTCGACCCGGCTTCCGAGCGCACGTTGAGCCGGGTGTTCACCGCCAGGGCGGCCGCGTCTCTGGCCGCGAGCGGCTCGATCGTCATTGGCCAGATCCTCGCGCTTGACTTGGGCGCGCATGTCGGCGACGAGGTGGCGGTAGTCACGCAGGCAGCCGACGGGACGCTCGGCAACTCGCTGTTCCGCGTTACCGGCACGCTGCACACGGGGATGCCGCAGGTTGACCGTTCGCTGGCCGTCATGCGCATCGAGGACGCCGCCGGGTTGCTGGCGCTCGCGCCGGAACGAATCCACGAAATCGCCATCGCGATCGACAATCCCATGGACGCGCCGGCCTTCGCGCGGGAACTGTCGCGTGGAGCGGCCCTGCCCGCGGGGGCCGAAGCGCGGAGCTGGCGCGAGTTGCTACCACAGTTGAGCTCCTACGTCGAGCAGGTCAACGCCGTCAACCGGTTTATCGTGGCGCTGGTGGTTCTGTTCGCCAGCATGGGCGTGCTGAATACGATGATGATGGCCACGTTTGAGCGCGTCCGCGAATTCGGCATGCTGGGCGCGATCGGAATGGGACCGGCATCCATCATCTCCGCCGTGCTGGTGGAAAGCTTCCTGCTGGTGTCGCTTGGCCTCGCGGGAGGCCTTGGCCTGGGATGGCTGCTGATGCAGTATTTGATCGCCCGCGGCGTCAACCTGGCGTGGTGGACCGGCGAGATCGCCATTGCCCAGGCGCGTCTCGATCCGATCGTCAAGGCGGCGTGGGATTGGCGGATCATCGCCTGGGCGGCCGCCAGCCTCGCTGTGGCGGCCGTTGTGGCCGCGTACTGGCCGGCTCGCCGGGCCACGCTGGTGGACCCGGTGGAGGCTCTGCGGGCGCCCGTGATGCCCTGAAGGGATGGAGCGCGATGAAGGCCTTCGAGATCCTGTGCGTGATCGCCTGGCGCAATCTGTGGCGCAACCGCCGCCGCACGCTCCTCACTACGGGAACGATCGCGGGCGGGCTCGCCCTGCTCCTGGTGTTCCTGGGTCTCGGCGACGGCACCCATCGGCAGATGCTTCAGAGTGCCGTGCAGATGGGCGGCGCTCACGTAGCCGTCCAGGCGCGCGGGTATCAGGTGAAGAAGGCAATCGAGCTGACTTTGCCGGCCGACTGCGTTGCGCGCCTCGCCTCCACCCTCTCGAACCGCGGATTCGGCTCGGCGAAACTGGTCCGCAGGGTCTTCGCCTCCGGCCTCGCCTCCTCCGCCGATGGCTCCACCAGTGTGAGCATCGTCGGCATCGAGCCGCGGGCCGAAGCCGGCGTGTCTCTTCTGGACGACAAGCTGGTGGCCGGCAGCTTCTTCCGCGACGGTTCCGCCAATTCGGTGGTGATCGGGCAGGGAGTGGCGCGAAAACTCAAGCTCTCGCCGGGCAACAAGTTCGTGCTGATGGCGCCGAGCGCGGGCTCGGCGGAGATCCAGTCGATACTGATCCGCGTCGCGGGCGTGGTCAAGACGGGCATCGACGATATCGACCAGTTCACGGTCCTCGCGCCCCTGGCGACCACGCAGGGGCTGCTGGGCTTAGAGGGCCGCATCCACCAGGCTGCCCTCATTCTCGGCAACGCCGACGATACGGCCGAGGCCGCCGAAGTCATTCACTCGTCGGAAGGCACCGAGATGGAAGTCCTCCGCTGGGATGAGCTGATGCCGGGCCTGCGGGACTTGATCAAGATCGACATCGCCGGCCTGTTCATCACCGGCGGCATCTTCTTCCTGATCATCGCCTTTCTGGTGGCGAATACGCTGCTGATGTCGGTTCTGGAGCGCAGCCGCGAGTTTGCCCTCCTGGATGCGGTCGGGCTTACACCGGTGCGGCGGTTCATCCTCATCATGCTGGAAGCGACCTGGATCGCCATGCTCGCGGTGGCGTCGGGAGCCGCTGCCGGATACGCAGGTCACTGCTATTACCGGGCCCGGGGCCTGCGCCTGTACACGTTTTTCGATAAGGGCTTTTCGGCGGCCGGAACCTCCATCGACCCGATAGTCTACTCCGCCCTGTCGCTGGGCCGCCTGGCGTTCGCCGCGGGAATGATTTTTGTGTTGACGGTGCTGCTGGCTCTGGCGCCAGCCTGGAAAGCGGCCACCGAGGCCGACGCGCACCTGTTGGGGCAGGCATAATGAACGCGAAAGACGACGTACTCCTTCGTCTCGAGAATGTCTCGAGAACCTATGTGCAAGGCGACGAGACGGTTCACGCCTTGCGGGATATTTCGCTGACCGCCTCGCGGGGGGAGTTCATTGCCGTGGCCGGGCCGTCCGGGTCCGGCAAGACCACGCTGCTCAACGTCTGCGCCGGTCTGGACCGGCCGACCCAGGGCGCCGCTTGGCTCAACGGCCAGGACCTTTCCAAGCTGTCCCGGCAGCAGCTCTCGGTACTGCGCCTGCACCAGGTCGGCTTCATCTTTCAGGCCTTCAACCTCGTCCCGGTGCTATCGGCCGAGGAGAACGCCGAATTCATCCTGCTGCTGCAAGGAGTGCCGGCCGCGGTGCGCAGACCGCGCGTGAGGCAGCTCCTGAAAGAGGTGGGCCTGGAAGGGCTCGAATCGCGCCGGCCCGGCCAGCTCTCCGGGGGGCAGCAGCAGCGCGTGGCGGTAGCGCGTGCCATCGCTGCCGAGCCGCGGCTGGTGTTCGCGGACGAGCCCACCGCCAACCTGGACACCGAGACGGCGCTCTCCCTGCTGGCGTTGATGGAGCGGCTGAACCGCGAACACGGCGCGACTTTTCTCTTCTCCACCCACGACCCGCGCGTCATGAGCCGCGCGCATCGCATCATCCACATGGTCGACGGCCGTATTCAGAGCGACGAACGGCCCAATACACAGGCGCCTGGAGACCTCGTACATGCGCTATCGTGACACCGCTTTCTGGATCGTGTCCGTGCTCCTCGCGGGAAGTGCGGCCGCCAGCGCGCAGGAGTTTAAGCTGAGCGCGCTCGCGACCAACTACGACTTCTACCGGCTCCAGGACAAGGCGGGCGACGACTCGTCGCGCCGCGACGCGGAGTTTCTGTCGTTCCGGGTCATGCCCGAACTGTCGTTGTTCGACCAGGCGATCAAGATCGAGACTCACCTGGTGCTGGATGCGACCTCCCCCAGCGGTTCCCCGGCCGCGGCGATGGTTAACGGCTCGGCGCCCACCTGGCTCCCGCTCGAGCATGCGGCGTACTGGAAACAGAACATGCAGATGACCGGCTACTTCGACCGCCTGAACGTGCGCATCCGCATCTCGCAAGCCGACCTCACTGTGGGACGCCAGGCTGTCACCTGGGGCGTCAACACGTTCTGGCCCGCGCTCGACCTGTTCGCGCCGCTCCCCGCCACGCGAATAGACCGGGATTTCAAGCCGGGCGTGGATGCGGTCAGGCTGACGGTTCCGCTCGGGCCGCACGCCGGGATGGACGCCATCGGCTCGGTGCTGGGCAACTCCGTAAACAGAGATGGAGCAGGCGGCGCGATGCTGCACTTCGGCGCGGGGCGGGCCGATTTCGGCCTGATGGGCGGATCCTTTCACGGAGACACAGTCGCGGGCGGGTACCTCTCGGCCAGCGTGGGCGGCGCCGTTCTAAGGGGCGAAGCCTCGTGGACGAGAGTTCAGGACAAGATGGATCGTCTCCTGCATCCTTCCTTCTTTCGTGGCGGCCTGGGGCTGGAAAAGCAGATCACTTCGAAAGTGACCCTGACGGCGGAGGCGGCGGGAGACGGTTTTGGAGCGTCGAGCGCCTCCGGCTACGCGGCCATTCTCGCCTCCGACCGGATGCGGCGGGGCGAGGTCACGGGCCTGGGCCGCTGGCACGCCGGAGCCATGACCACCTGGCAGTTCCACCCTCTCGGAAAGCTGAACAACCTGGTGCTGGTCAACTGCACCGACTCATCGGTGGTCTGGATTCCGTGGGTCACCTGGTCCACCAGCAGCAATACGGAGATTCTGGCCGGAGCGCAATTCGCGTTCGGAGACAAGCCCGCCGCCGGCGGTATCCCGCGCAGCGAATACGGAGCTTACTCCAGCCGGGTCCTGATAGGTTTCAAGATTTACCTCTGATGTCTTTGCCCCCCAGCACCGAACCGCGACCGTCAGGGAGCGGGCCGCCCGGGCGCCGGATCCTGATGGGCAACCAGGCCATCGGCCAGGCCATCGCAGGAAGCGGCTGCTCGGTCGCAACTGCGTACCCCGGGACCCCCGCCACGGAGATTCAAGAGGCGGTGATGGCCTTCGCCCGTGAAACGAGGGCCGTCGTTCACGCCGAGTGGTCCGTCAACGAAAAGGTGGCCTACGAGGTGGCGCTAGCCGCCAGCTACACCGGGAAGCGGGCCGCCGTCTCCATGAAGCAGGTGGGCCTGAACGCCGCCGCGGACCCGTTCCTGCGCTCGGCCTACCTGGGAGTGAAAGGCGGATTTCTGGTCGTGTCCGCCGACGACCCCGGTCCCCACAGCTCGCAGACGGAACAGGACAGCCGGTTCTTCGCCATGTTCGCCAAGGTTCCGGTGCTCGACCCCGCAAGCCCACGGGACGCCGCGGCGTCGGTCGATCTAGCCTTTGCCGTATCGGAAGACTACGAAATCCCGGTGATGCTGCGGCCGACGACGCGCATCTGCCACGCGCGCCAGGCAGTCACGCTCAAGCTACCGGGCGGAAACGCGCGCACGGCCCGCTTCGACAAGGAGCCCGGCCGTTGGGCGGCCACACCGGGAGCGGTGTTCACGCTCCACCGCGGGTTGAACGAGAAGCTGGCCCGGATCGCCGCGGACGCCCGTCTCGCGCCGCTCCGCACTCCCGGCCAAGGGACATTCCGCCGGACCTGCCTGGTCGGTTCGGGAGTGGCCTTCGCCCACGCGCAGGACGTTCTGGACGGGATGGGGCTGGAGGGGAAACTCGACCTCTATCGCGTGCTGGCTCCTTTCCCGTTGGCCGCCGGCTTCGGCCAGCATCTTAGGGACAACTATGATCGCGTGCTGGTCCTCGAAGAGACCTATCCCGTAATCGAACCGCAGCTCCGGAATCCGCACGTCGAGGGCCGGCAATCGGGGATGGTTCCAGGCGAGGGGGAGCTGACGCCGGAGATCATCGGAGGCGTGCTGGCGGCATTCCTGGACCTCGCGCCGCCGGCGAGCGCGGTCCGGCCGCTCCAATCCGGGGCCCGCCCGACGCTCTGTGCGGGCTGCGCGCACCGGGCGGCCTTCATCGCCATTCGCGACACATTCCCGGAAGGAATATTCCCCAGCGACATCGGTTGCTACACCCTGGGCGTGAATCTGGGCGCGGTGGACACCTGCCACTGCATGGGTGCCGGAATCAGCCAGGCCGCGGGCTTCTATCACGCCTACGCTCAGGACGGGGCCGGCTTTCCGGCGATTGTGGCCACCATCGGCGACTCCACGTTCTACCACTCCGGCATCCCAGCCCTGGTCAACGCGGTGGCCGAGCGGGCGCGCTTCATCCTCGTCATCCTGGATAACGGCACGACGGCCATGACCGGGCACCAGCCCACTCCAGGCCAGGCCGGCGCGGAGAGGACCGCCGTCGCGTTACGCGATCTCGTGCTCGGCGCGGGGGTGCGTTTCCTGCGCGAACTGGATCCCTACGACATTGCCGGCTTCACCGCATCGCTGAAGGAAGCGGATGGCCACTGCCGCGGCGCCGAGGGGAGCGTGGCCGTCATCATCGCTTCCCATCCCTGCGTGCTCCAGGTCCGGGGTGTGGGACCGAGGGTACGCGTCACCGAAGAGTGTACCGGCTGCCAGATCTGCCTCGATCGGGTGGAGTGTCCGGCAATCAAGTGGGACGAGCAGTCGGAGAAAGCCTGCATCCAGGCATCGGACTGCAACGGATGCGGAGCGTGCCTGGGCGCCTGCCCGGTCGAGGCCATCGTATGAAACAGCGGATTGTCATCAGCGGCCTGGGCGGACAGGGAGTGCTCACCCTCACCCGCATCCTGGCAGAGGCGGCCGATGCGGCGGGCCACGAGGTCATCACGTCAGAGACCCACGGCATGGCGCAGCGGGGAGGGGCGGTGTTGTCGAGCGTCAAGGTGGGCCCTTTCCACGGTCCGCTTATCGCTCCAGGTGAGGCGGATGTGGGGCTGTTCCTGGTGGCCGGGAACCTGCCGGTTCACGGATACTACCTGAGACCGGACGGCATCGCCGTCGTCAACGTCGCGCGTTCGGCGGACGGCGCGAGCGTGGATGCCGCGGCTCTGGCCGTCAATGCGGGCGCCCCGCGCTCCGTCAACCTGGCGCTGCTGGGCTTTGCCGCGGGCCGAGGCGTTCTGTTCAGCGGATCCGCCGGCTTCGAGCAGGCCATCCGCAAATCCACGCCCGCGAAATTCCTGGAGCAGAATCTGCGAGCCTTTGCCGCCGGAGTGGAGGCCGCGCGATGAGCGGGCAGGCTGCCTGGCCCAAGTTGCCGGCCCACTATCCAGCGGCAGCGCTGGACAAGTTGATGTATCTGGCCCGCGTTATGCATGACGGGCAGTGCCGCTGCGTCATCACCCTGGACGGCCGGCTGGACGGGCCGTTGCTGGCGCGCGCGGTGGACCTTTCGCTCGATGTCGCTCCCATCCTGGGCTGCCGCTACGTCCTCCATCGCTGGCAACACAGATGGGAACCCTGTATGCCCCGGGATGGGGCAATCCCGTTCCGCCTGGTTCAGGCGCAAGACCCGAAGGCGGAAATTGACGCCTTCCTGGCCGAGCCCATGGACCCTTTGCGCGGACCGCAGGTCGCCGTCAGGCTCGTTCGCTCCGCCCAGGACGCGCTCTGCGTGAAGCTCCATCACATGACCGCCGACGCGACCGGCCTGCTGGACTACATCCGCCTGCTCGCCCGGCTCTACAGCCGCTTGAGGGTCGAGCCCGACTACACCCCGCCTTTCCCGTCCGCCGGCGATCGCGGACAAGGCCAGATCCTGCGTGCGGCGGGCCTGCGCGCCATCGTCGAGGGATGCTGCCATTTTCGGTATCCCCGTTCGGACTGGGGCTTCCCTAAATCCAGCGACGACTTTTCGGGCCGGGCTTTTTCCGTGTGCCGGCTCGGAGTGGAGCGGACCGCCCGGTTGAGGACCTGGTGCCGGAAGAAAGGTGCGAAGCTCCCGGAGGTTCTGGTCACCGCTTTCTACCGCGCGATGAGTCAGGTCCTGAATCCACCCGCCGGAGCCCGCCTGCCGGTCCAATTGACCATCGACCTGCGGTGTTACCTGCCCTCCCGCCGGGTGAATACGATTTGCGACCTGCCAGGCGTCTACTACCCTGCGATCCGCCACAAACCCGGAGCCGGCTTCGATCGGACGCTAGCCGACGTTCAGACCGCCACCGCCAAGGCCCGTGCCGGGCATCCCTGGCTGGCCGAAGCCCTGTTTCTGGAGTTCATGAACCTCGTGCCTGCCTTCTTGCAGGACGGCCTCGGGCACATGCTCATACAGAATGACGTGTCGTCCGGAAACGCGCATCCTTTCTTTTCCAATCTGGGAGTGATCGATCTCGCCGGTTTCGATTTCGGGGACGCGGTCGCGGCGGATCTGGCCGGCTTCGGTCCGGTGGCATTTCCACCGAATTTCATGACCACTCTCTATTCCGTTCGCAAGAATCTGTCAATCACGTCCAGCTTCTGTCCCACCGCGGCCGATCCGCTTCTGGTTGACGCGTTTTTCTCGCATTTCCTGGCCGAACTGCCGGCCTGACCCGTAGGGCGGACCCCCTGATCCGCGCATAGGCGTTAGAGTGAGGCCCCGGCGGGCAGTTTTCGTGGCAGGTACTCCAGCGGTCAGCATACGGCAATCGGACCGTAACCATCGGGCCGGACGAGTCGTCCTCCCAATTAGACGCATGTGCTTTTGAACTTAGAGCGGGCGCGGTTCTCATTACACGGACACAGGCACAGCGCCCGCGTTTTGTCGCCGCTGTCCCAGGGACTTTGAAGGCGGCTGGCGCGTGGGGGTTCGCCTCCGCCGCCCCCCAGAGACACTGTGATTACGCGCTCCGCGCCAACTGCTTGTACTCCTCTTCGGATTGCGCCGGCAGCAAGACCCACAGCGTGTAGATCCCGAGGGCCGTGCCGAAAGGCATGTCAATCAAGTTGATAAAGGCCAGCACGATCGCCGGCACGCGCGCCCAGGCCTGCCGTTGCAGCAGTCCCGCTCCGGTCAAAAGGCCCGCCCCCGCCCCAATCACCAGCACCGTGCCGATACCCCGCAGCAGTCCGTGGACGAAAAACGGCACCTCCGGCGGCAGAAAACCCATGCCGCCATGGCCGAAGAACGCGATCAGAAACAGCCCGGGAATCAGCCGGAAGGCCGAAAGCGCAACCCAGAGAATCCCCAACAGCCGAATGTGACCGGCGATCCGGCCGGTCACCGGCATCAGGGTAGTGGCCCCGCGGACCGGAGTGCCGCATGAAGGGCAGAACTGCTGGTTCTCCTGCATCTGTACGCCGCAGCGAACGCAGAACAAGGTCCACCTCCTGAAAGAGATAACGTCTACCACTAGCGTAATGTTCCCACCATCGACCACCGGCCATCGGCTATCATGCAGTCCAGGTGCTCCAACGTCTCAGGTCGTTCCTCCGGCGCGCGCTCAGCCGCACCGTCACCCCCGTCGGGATCGTGTTCGCGCTGGCGATGCTGCTGGTGGCCGTAGCCGCGGCCGCCTCGGCCAACAACCTCCTGTTCCTCATCGCGGCCGCCATGCTGGCCACGCTGCTGGTCTCCGGTTTCATCAGCCGCCTGTCGCTCGCGGGTCTGGAACTCGACCTGGCTTTGCCCGAGCACATCGCGGCACGGCGTAAGCTGGCCGGACGCATCTACATCCGCAACGCGAAGAGCTGGGTGCCGTCATTCTCGGTCCATCTGAGCGGCTCGAGCGAGGCCGTGCTCACCGCTCTGTATTTCCCCGTGATCCCGGGCGGCGCCGTGCTCGACGAGACCATCGAACTGCGCTTCGAGAAACGCGGCCTCTATCGCGAGAACGGATTCCAGTTCTCCACCGGCTTTCCCTTCGGCTTCCTGGAACGGCGCGCCGAGGTGATGCTGCGCCGCGATGTGATCGTCTACCCGCCCATCGATCCCCAGCCCGGATTCGAGGATCTGCTGGCCGCCATCCGCGGCGATATCGAGGCCCAGGTGCGCGGCCGCGGTAACGATTTCTACCGAATCCGGCCCTACGAGGCCCTCGAAAGCGCGCGCCATGTCGATTGGAAAGCGACCGCGCACACCGGCGAGCTCGAAGTGCGCGAATTCGCCCGCGAACAGGAGCGGCTGATCGACCTGTTCCTCGACCTGAACATCGCGCCAAGTCAGTTCGAGTGGTTCGAGCTGGCCGTGGCCGCCTGTGCGTTCCTGGCCTGGCGAGTGGCCGAGCGCGGCGCGCGCCTGCGATTCCGCACCCAGGAATGCGACATCTCCATGCCCGAGATGGGCGACGTCTACACCGTTCTCCGCTACCTGGCCACGGTCTCCCCGATGCGCGGCAAGCCCCCCATTCCCAGCGGCGACGAAGAGAGCTATCAAGTGGCGTTCACGACCGCCGATCCCGCCGAGCTGATCGAATCGGGCTGGGGCGCCGGCCGCATCATCGGGCCGGGAACTTTGCCGCGAGCCGCGATCACTTGGTCCGCTTGAGACGCGCCACGGTATAGACGGCGAAATCGGCGCCCGGCAGCGCCAGCAAAAACGTTTCTGGAAGGGCCAAATCGACTACCGGGCGTGAAAACGCCGAGTGGCCGTATCCTCCCCTATGACCTCACGGCCGCTGCGACTGCCCAACACAGCGACTTGTTAGAATGTGGTCAATGTCTTACGACGTGTTAATCATCGGGAGCGGGCCGGGGGGATATTCGGCCGCCGTGCGCGCGGGGCAGTTTGGGCTGAAGACGGCGATCGTCGAAAAGGATCGCGCGACTGGGCGGGACGTGTCTGCTGGTCGGCTGCATCCCCACCAAGTCCCTGCTCCACACCGCCGACATCTGGGAGCACTTCACGAACAGCGGCGAGGGCATCCTGTGCGACAACCCGCGCCTGGACTACCCCAAGGTCATCGACCACAAGAACGACATCGTCAACAAGCACTCCAAGGGCATCGAGTTCCTGATGCGCAAGAACAAGGTTGACGTCCTCCGCGGGCAGGCCCGCATACTGGGTCCCGGCCGCGTCGAGGTGCGCACGGCCGAAGGCGCCCGCACGGTCGAAACGAAGAACATCATCGTCGCGACCGGCTCGGTGGCGCGCATGCTGCCCGGCCTCGAGGCGGACCCGGAACGCATCCTGACCAACATCGAGATCCTCGACATGCGCGCGATCCCGAAGTCGATGGTGGTCATCGGCTCGGGCGCGGTGGGCAGCGAGTTCGCCTCCATGTTCAACCGCTTCGGGACCAAGGTCACGCTGCTCGAAATGCTGCCGCGCATCGTCCCGTTCGAAGACGAGGAGGTTTCGAAAGAGCTGGAGCGGCTGTTCAAGAAGAGCGGCATCCGCGTCGAAACCGGCGCGCGCGCCGAGAAGATCGAGCGCACGGACGCCGGCGTTCAGGTCACGGTCACGCTCGCCAACGGCAAGCAGGAGGTCATCCAGGCCGACAAGGTGCTGGTGGGCGTGGGCCGCAAGCCTGTGACGGATGACATCGGCCTCGAGACCACACGCGTCGAAACCGACCGCGGCTTCATCAAGGTGGATGGCGATCAGCAGACCGCCGAGCCCGGCATTTACGCCATTGGCGACGTCGTGGCGGGCACGCCGCAACTGGCGCACGTGGCCACGAAGGAAGGCATGGTGGCCGTGGCGCACATCGCCGGACAGCCGGTCGAGCGGCTCAACCGCATGCGCATTCCCAGTTGCACTTACACCGAACCGGGCATCGGCAGCGTGGGGCTCACCGAGGCCGAGGCGCGCGCCCGCGGCTACAAGGTCAAGATCGGAAAGTTCGGTTTCATGCCCAACAGCATGGCGTCGATCCTGGGGCAGCACAACGGATTCGTGAAAGTGGTGAGCGACGAGACGCACGGCGAGATCCTGGGCGTTCACATCATCGGCCCGCTGGCCTGGGAGTTGATTCCCGAAGGCGTCGCGGCGATGTCGGCCGAGGCCACCGTCGAGACGATAGCCAACATGATTCACGCCCATCCCACGCTGCACGAGGCCGTGGGCGAAGCCTTCAACAACGTTTACGGGCTTGCGATTAATGCGTGACCTCACGCCAGCGCTTTCCGTGGGGCAGGCGGTTCCGCCTGCCGAGCTGGCGCAACCGCTCCCAGATGGTCGCGGCTCGGTTCCGGGCACCGTAGGGCGCACCTGCGAGCTGCGCGACCTCGGCCGCATCGACTACGGCCGGCGCTCGAGCTACAGCGCGCGCTGGTCGAGAAGCGCAAGCAGGGGCTGGTGCCCGATCAGTTCCTGCTCGTCGAGCATCCGCACGTCATCACCATGGGCCGCAACGGCAAGCCGGACCACCTGCTGGCGAGCGAGGACGTGCTGCGGCGCGCGGGCATTTCGTTCTTCCCCACCGACCGCGGCGGCGACATCACCTATCACGGTCCCGGGCAACTGGTCGGCTACCCGATTTTGGATCTGCGCGAATGGAAGCGGGACGTGGTGGCTTACGTGCGCTCGATCGAGCAGGCGCTCATCGCTCACGCTGGCGGATTTCGGCATCGCGGCGCGGCCGCGAGCCAGGCATGACGGGCGTGTGGGTCGAGGGGCGCAAGATCGCCGCCATCGGGGTCCACATCAGCCGCTGGATCACCTCGCACGGCTTCGCGCTGAACGTCACCACGGACCTGCGCTATTTTCAGTACATCGTGCCCTGCGGCCTGGCCAAGCCCGTCACATCGATGGCGGCGGAACTGGGCGCGGAGCCGCCGCGGGCGGAGCTGATCGCCTCGCTGGCGCGGCATTTTGCGGAGCAGTTTGGTTTCGAGATGACGGTAACGGAGGAGGCACTATGATGGACGTCGTCATGCCCCAGATGGGCGAGAGCATCGTCGAAGGAACCCTGACGAAGTGGTTGAAGAAGGCGGGCGACCGCGTGGAGCGGGACGAGCCGTTGTTCGAGATCTCGACCGACAAAGTGGACACCGAGATTCCTTCGCCCGCGGCGGGCACGCTTTCCGCGGTCCTGGTGGAAGAGGGCAAGACGGTAGCCATCAACACCGTGGTGGCGCGCATCGACGAGGCGGGAACGGCCGCGGCAGCGCCCCCGGCGGCGGCGGCTCCTGCTCCCGAACCGGCGGCGCAGGCCCCGGCCGCTGCTCCACCGCCGCCGCCCGAGCCCGAAGCCGAAGCGGTCGAGGTCCCGCAGGAGGAAGCCGCGGGGCCGCTCTCGCCGCTGGTCCGGCGCATGGCGCGCGAGAACAATATCGATCTGAAGCAGGTCCGCGGCTCGGGCGCCGGAGGGCGCATCACGAAGCAGGATCTGGAGGCCTACCTGGCCAAGCGCGCGGCCCCGGCTCCGCCCGCTCCGGCTCCGGTGGCCACGGCTCCGGTGGCCACGGCGCCGGCGCCGGCTCCCGTCATGCCGCCTCCACCGCCCGTGGCGCCGCCGCCATCTACGCCGCTCCCGCGCGCCGAAGCGGCCAAGGTCCGCATGGAGCCCATGAGCGTGATGCGCGCGCGCATCGCCGAGCACATGCTGGCCAGCAAACGCACGTCCGCGCACGTCACCACCATGCACAAGGTGGACATGACGCGCGTGGCCAAGATCCGTGCGCGGAACAAGGCCGAAGTGCAAACGCGCTACGGCTTCTCGCTGACCTACCTGCCGTTCATCACGCGAGCAGCCTGCGAAGCGCTGCGGGCTTTCCCGCTAGCCAACGCTTCGGTCGAAGGCACGAACATCATCTTCCACAACGAGATCAACATCGGGATCGCGGTGGCGCTCGACGGCGGGCTGATCGTGCCGGTGATTCGCAACGCCGATCAGAAGAACGTGCTGGGACTGCAGTACGCCATCGTGGACCTCTCCACGCGCGCCCGCTCGCGCCAGCTCAAGCCCGACGAGGTGCAGGGCGGCACGTTCTCGATCACCAACTTCGGCAGCTTCGGCAGCCTGTTCGGCACGCCGATCATCAACCAGCCGCAGGTGGCGATCCTGGGCGTCGGCGCGGTGGAGAAGACGCCGGTGGTGACCGACGACGACGCCATCGCGATCCGCTCGATCGCCCTCATCGGCCTGACCTTCGACCACCGGCTGATCGACGGCGCCTACGCCGATCAGTTCATGAACAAGCTGAAAGCCGCCCTTGAGAACTGGTCGGAAGAGGTGCTTTAAGTAGCTCGTCGCCCGTCGCCTGTCGCCCATCGTGACGGCGATCTATATCCTCAAATCGGCCGTCATGGCCGTGCGGTTCGCGGCGTCCACGGTCGCAATCTGATAGGTGCGGGCGGCCTCGCCGGCAGCGGCGTCCTCGAAGACGAATGGCGCTCGGGTAGTCTGCGGCTTGTACGGCACCTGGCCGATCTTCTGCTTGTCGCGCCAGATCTCGTAGCGCACGATCGGCTCGTCGCCGGCGTAGGCCGTCTGCCACTTCAGCCGCACCATACTCGGGCCGCCGCGCTCGACCGCGGCTTCGCGCGGGGGCGTCAGGTCCTGCCTGGCATCCTGAAACCAGTTCGTCTTGCCGTCCTTCATGGCGTTCGCTGGTTTCTCGATGGCGCGGCGGTCGGATGCGCTGAGCGCGCCGGCGGCGATTTGCGCCGCTGCCAGGTTCTGCGTCAACTGGCAGGACTTGGGATCGGCGTCGATCTGCCCTGTCCCGATGATCGCCGTGTGAATGCCGGGTATCGAGAGCGAATACTCAACCAGCGGCCGGCTCGGGAGCGCGGCGCTGCCGACGGTTCGCACCACATGCTCGGGCTTGGTGGACCAGACGGCCGGCTTGGTGTACATGGCCCCGTCGGCGAACACCTTCATCGCAATCAGTCCCATGTTCCTGGCCGCCGCCACCGGAATCACGTTGTACTGCATGTTGAAATGCAGCCGGTCGTTGGCATTGATGGCCACCAGCATGCCATCGAAGACATTGTGCTCGTCCCGCTGGATCATCTCCAACAGCACGGCAGGCGATTTGTGGCCGGAGAACCCGATGTGGCGGATGAGCCTCTCTTCCTTGGGATTGAGTCCGGTGCGGTTGGTGCCGTCGCGTAGATCGACCAGCGCGGCGATGGCGCCGATGTTCTCCGCCTTGGGGTCGGGGTTGAGATAGCCCTCGTAGGCGGCCTCGACGTCTTCCATCGTCGACACTGCGTGAACCAGCACCTGGTCGAGCCAGGCGCCGGCCGGGTAGTTTCCGTTGCCGTCGCCGAAGATCTGGCTCAGGGTCCGCTTGACGTCATCCACCGTGTGCGAGCCGCGCGGCCCGTTGGTGAAGTTCATCATGCCGGGCTTGTTCCAGCCGCCTTTGCCGAACCGCAGAACGCTCTTGCTGGTCAGGAATATCGAGCGCCGTTTGCGTTCGTCGTAGCCGGCCTCGCCGGGAATCAGGTGCAGCTCGCGGAAAGCCTTCCCGTAGTTGGACTGGCTGGGGCCGTAGGCGTTCGAAGTGTCGAAGTAGTTGATGCCCAGGTCGAAGGCCTTGAGAACGATCTTGGCGGGATCGACGTCGGCGGGGGTCCATTGCAGAGAGGCCTGACCGCCCAGGCCCAGCGTGGTCGCCTCGAATTGCAGGCGGCCCATTTCGCGTTTGACCGGGTTGGCCACGCCGGTCTTGCCAAGGGCCAGGAACGGCCCTGCTACAGCCGCGGTCCCGAGGAATCCGCGGCGAGTTAGTGTCCGGTGAATCATGATAGTCCCTCGAAAAGCACGCTGCTCAGGTAACGCTCGCCCGAGTCAGGCAGAATGGCAACGATCGTTTTGCCTTCGAATTCGGGCCGATGCGCCAGGCGAACGGCCACGGCCGCGGCGGCCCCGGAAGAGATGCCGGAAAGGATTCCCTCTTCCGCGGCCAGGCGGCGCGCGAACTCCATCGCTTCCTCGTTGGTGGCCGGCTCGACGCGATCGACGACCGAAAGATCGAGCGTCGCGGGAATGAAACCTGCGCCGAGTCCCTGGATCTTGTGCGGACCGGGAGTGAGCGGCTCGCCGCGCAGTGCCTGCGCGATCACGGGACTGGCGGTCGGCTCGACCGCAACCGCGACGATCGGCTTGCGCATTTCCTTCTTGATGTAGCGCGAGACGCCGGTAATGGTGCCGCCCGTGCCGACGCCGGAAACCAGCACGTCGACCGCCCCGCCGGTGTCCTCCCAGATCTCGGGGCCTGTGGTCTCGAAATGGATCCCCGGGTTGGCGGGGTTGTTGAACTGGTCGGGCATGAAGTAGCGGCCGGGATCGGCTGCCATGATCGCCTCGGCCTTCGCGATGGCGGCCTTCATCCCGCCGGCGGCCTCGGTGAGCACGACCCTGGCGCCGAAAGCGGCCAGCACCTTGCGGCGCTCGAGGGACATGCTCTCGGGCATGATCAGGGTGATGGGATAACCGCGCGCGGCGGCGACGAAGGCCAGCGCGATGCCGGTGTTGCCGCTGGTGGGCTCGACAATCTCGCGGCCGGGCCCCAGAACCCCTCTCTTCTCGGCGTCGAAGATCATGGCGGCGCCGATGCGGTCTTTGACCGAGTAGGCCGGGTTGCGGCCCTCGATCTTGGCGAGTACGGTGGCGCGCGCGCCGCCGGCGATGCGATTGAGCTTGATCAGGGGCGTGCGCCCGATACTGAGCGCGTTGTCGTCGAAAGACGAAGGCTTAGATTTCCCAGTTGGGGACATAATGACTCTGCCGTTCCGCCCACTTCCGGGCCAGTTCCGCGAAGTTGGTATGGTCGACGATGCCGGAGATGGACTCATCGACATGGCACCACATCTCGGTGAAAGGCGTGTCGGCGCGGCGCCTGGCGCGCGACTTACCGTCAGCGCTTTCTACGAATCGGAGAACCTCTCCTACGGTGATGGCGGCCGGGGAGCGTGCCAGGAGGTAGCCGCCCTCGGCCCCTCGCCGAGACTCGACAAACCCGGCCTGCTTTAGGCTGGCCAGGATCAATTCCAAAAATTTCTGAGGAATCTTCTGGCGCTGGGCGATGTCGTGGATGCGGATAGGGTCGCCGGAATTGTGGGTGGCGAGATCGAAGAGGGCCTGAAGGGCGTATTCGCCTTTGACCGAGATGCGCATGAGGCCGGAGGAACTCAAGTTCAACGATCTTCCAACTAGAGGTTAGTCGATTGGGGAGGTTGAGGTCAACGCCGAGTGGGGCGGACCCCCTGGAATCCTGAGCACGACGGCGGTCTCCTGGCGGGGCGACCGCATTTCGACCGCGACCTTGATCGGGGGCACGGCGGGGATCGAGGCCGACTCGACGGTGTCGATGGTGGCCCGCGCGCTGGCGGCGTTGGCCGCCAGCCTCGCCGAGGGCGGAAATCGGGCGACAACGACCTGAGGCGGGCGGGGAATGTTCCCAATCATTGGAATCCTGGTGGTCTTCGGCGCGGTGGTGGGCGGATTCGCCTCCGGGATTGAGGATCGTGGTCATCTCGTCCTGGCCTAGTGGTGCTCGGCGGCGTTCGCGGGCAAGGGGCAGTGGGGGCTTGTTCTTTGTATGTGATTGAGGGGGAGGGAGATCTAAATGGCGAATCGAAAGGAATCCGTTCGATTTACCATTGCTTTCCGTTTCCTGCTGTGATACCATTTTGCCGACTTTCGGGGTTTGCGCACCTCGAACGCAGCCAGAGGATCTGCTATGCGCTCCTGTTCCTGTTCATGGCTTCGCGCGTTGGATCGTTCGGCCCCGTTGAGGCTGCAGTGCGCGATTCTAGCGGTCATCGCCGGGGCCTGCCAAGCTCAACCAAGCCTCAAACTCGACGACCTGCTGTTGGATCCGAGCGGCAACAGCAAAGTGGTTTTCACCTGGGTCCAAACGACGCCCGGAGTCTCCATCGATCCGGCGCATCGCCTGGCGATGCGACCTTATCCGACGACCAACGATAACGGGGCGTACCGGGTGTACGTGGCGTTCGACAAGATTTCGCCGACGATGCCACCCAGCGATATCGCCTATTATCTGTACTCCCAGCCGGCCTCAGCGGTCGACAAGGGCCTGTTCACCGAACACGTGGTGGTGGGTACGCCTTACGGAGACTTCCCGGACCAATGGTCCTCGGTCAGATTCCACCTGACCGAGAACGGCCTGCATGACGGCGTAGTCACGCTCCCGATTCATTGCTTCTCGAACGTGCCGCTGATTTCCGTCGAGACAGATCCAAACGCGGGTACGGTGTATCTGTCTTCACCGGACCACAAACTGTCGTTCGCGGCAAAGAGCCTACTGAAGGGATTCGAGGTCGATATCGAGAGCGCGGACCTGACGACAAACAACGAGTGGTTTTGGAAGTCGAATGACCCGAACGATCGGTTCGTCGTCAAGTTCAACTCCAAATCCAAACCGCCCTACTCGATGACGACGGCTCCGTTGAGCGGGGACGCCAGGGTCGTGCCAAACGTCTGGAGCTCACTGCTGGCTTCCGCCCGCACGTTGGGAGCGGATGAGGCCCACGACGTGTTGACGCTGACCCTCCGGCACAACGCCGGAATGGGCGGCACCGCTCGCGCAGTCAGCATTCCGATCAATGTCCGCTTTCGGCCGCCGTGGTGGAGCCTGCTGGCGGCCGCAATGATTGGCGCGGTCCTCGGAAGCTCGCTCACATTGAGATTGCCCGCGAACTGGAAGGGGACGACCGTGGCGCGGACTTTCAGATCCGCGGTGCTCCTGGCTGTTGTGGCCGAGGTTCTTGGCATGATCTTGTTCCTGAGCGACAAGAGCAAGTTGGCCATTGCCGGCTTCAATCTGGACCCGACGCAGACGCTTCCCGCGATGGGGCTAGGTATTCTGGTGGGCTTGCTGGGGCTCAGGGTTCTCGACGCGTTCAAGATCCCGCTGCCGAAAAGGTAGGGTGGGCGCAATGCAAACTTCCCGCACAAAGTGGTTTCTGATAGCGCCGCTGGTGCTCCAGTTCTGCCTGGTGGCGCAGACCGGTCCGGTAGCGGTCGATCGGTTCGGCACAACGGGGCGGCTGTACGTGCTGGATGAGGGCGGGCGCATCATCGTATCCTCCGAGCAGCGCGGGGGCTCGCGCGTTTTGGCGCGGGTGCCAGCAGCGCTGAAGGCTCTCGACATCTTGTCGACCAGACTCTGGGAAGATCGCGAGATGTTGTTCGTCACCGCGTACGGACTGACTTCGGAGGACTCGCGGTCGCGGATCATACAGTACTCGCCGGCGGGACAGGTGCAGTGCGAATGGATCCTGCCGGAGGTATCCGCCGGGCTGGACGTTAATACCAACAATCACGTCATATATCTTTCGGGGGCGTCAACGGCAACCTTGTACAGTCTGCAACTTCTCAGAGACACATGCTACGGCAGAGGACAGTTGCGCCCTGTCCTCCGGGTACGGAACGCCCGCCGCCTTGGCCCCCTGGTTGTCGACTCCCAGCGCAATCTCGCATTTGTGGCCGACATGCTCAGGGGCACGATTTTCAGAGTAGACCTGTTCCAGCGTCAATCCGTTGAGGCGGTCGGTTTGCCTGGTCAACCGGTGGCATTGCTGTACGAGGGCCTTCAGCACAGACTCTACGTCGCGGACGGAGCGGGCCGCAAGATCTGGCGCGTCAACGTCAGCGCCATGCCCGTGCCTGCGCCCGATGTTGTCTCGATGGACGCGGCGTTTCAGGAGCCCAACTCTCTGACGTTCGCGCCGGATGGCAAGCTGTTGGTTGGCGACCTAAGGGCGGGGAGAATCTTCGTGGTGGACTGGTCGGGCGCGGTAGTCGGGCAGATCCCCGTGGGCATAGGCAGAGCACGGTAGGCCCCCTAGGGATATGGTCATTCGTGCTCTGGGCCCCTGGGCGGTTCCTTGTCGCAGGGCTCCTTGGTGGTAGGGCAGTCTCGACACCCGGGTGTGGGCAAGAGCGCCGACACGGCAGGCACGAGTGCCTGCGCCGCATATGGACAAGACGTTATGGCCACGGATGAACACGGATAAGAATCGAACTACTGCTCACGGAGAAGACTGGCCGGATCGACTCGCAGGGCTCGTCGCACGGGACCGGCGACCGATAGGGATCCGGCGAGCATCATGGTGAGGGCAGTCGGCCCCCCCTGTCAAGTGGCAGGCGGCGACATCCACAAAGCGACGCCCCCTGGATTTGGTTCGGCCATCTTCATGCCATTCCCACCGCTCTGCGGCGCCCCAGAACGATGTCCGGGCCGCGCTGCCTCCGTCGCAACACCGCCGGCAAGGTCGCGTCCGTCAGCGCGAACAGTTCCCGGCGCAGCTCGTTCAAGCGCCGGTGCAACTCGGCCGGGTTGAGCGACGCGTAGACCGTCCGCAGCTCCCGCGCCTGCTTGCGGCTGATCTGTTTGCTCTCCAGCAGCCGCTCGTAGGGCGTGCGCGGCTGGTCGTACTTGCGGTGAATCTTCCCCTTAATCCGCGTCTTGCTCACCAGCTTGATCACCGGCTGGAAGTAGTTCTGGTACAGCCGCGCCACTTCGTAGATCTGGTTCAGCAGGGCCATCTGCTTGGTCGTGTCGTAGCGCCGGTAGCCGACCACCTTGCGCACGTGGGTCCAGTTCTTCTGCTCCACCCAGGCGTTGTCGTTCTTCTGGTACGGCCGCGAGCGCGACATCCGAATGCGCGCCCCGCGGCAATAGCGCCACAGCAGATCGTTGATCAGCCCGCTGTCGTTGTCCGGATGGATCTCGAGAATCCGGAACGGACAGCGCGCCCGGATCTGCTTCAGCCCTTCCTCGGTCGCCCGCTGGGAACGGCCGGGGATCGCCTGACCTTCCCACCACCCGCTGGCGATGTCCACCGTCGAGAGCGTATGCACGTACTCCCCGCCCGTCGACCGGCCGCAGTGCGCCACGTAGTCCACTTGCAGGTTGCCCACCTCGCGGGTGTCCCATTCCGAGGCCACCTTCACCGGTATGCGCTGATACAGCAGCGGATGCACGCTCGGGTTGCGCTCCCGCTTGAGATGCCGGACCTGCTTCTCCCGCGCCAGCAGCCGGTCGATCGCGCTGGCCGAGATCCGGCCCAACTGGGCGGCCACCTCCTCCGTGCACCGCAACTCGCCCAGCTTCCGCAGCCGCTCGACCTGGCGCCGGAGGATCGGCGCCAGGCGCTGGCCGCACGGATACTCGAACATCTCCCAGATCGTCACCAGGGCGGTCAGAACTGCCGCTCCGTAGGCGCGCGGCCGGCCCCGCCGCCCGCGCCGCGCTCGCACCGGTCGGAGCGGCCGGTTCAACCACCGGATCAGGTACTTCCGATTCAGCCGGGTCCGCTTCTGCGCCTCGTCCAACAGACGGCCGCGTTCCAGCGGGCCGGATCGCTCGTACTCCTTGCGGAGCTCCACGAGGTACTGCTTCCGCGTGTGCATGTCCACTCCTCATTGGTGGCATGCCCCACGCCTCTTTGGGTTACATTTTCATCTGACCCAACCGATCACTTCCTGGTGACATTTTAAGCGACCCAATTCGCAGCCGCGCCGGCTCCCATTAGCGCGACGTATAATCGGATCTCTTCCCCCCCTTGACACCCGCCTGCGAGCGCAATACAGTTCGAACAGGGCCAGTGAGATGTGTGCCTGGATCCCGGATCGTCTACCCAAAAGGAGACTCGTTATGAACAGAGGGAGTGCACTCGGAATCGCGACGTCATGTGCCGTGTTCCTTGTCGGTGCGGCTTGCACCGTAAGCCGGCCGGCCGTGGACGTCGACGCGGCCAGGCTGCAAGTGTTCAAGGTCTTGCCCGCGGTAATCGACGATGCCGGGAATCCAATCACGGATCAGAAGATCGCTTTGGGACGCATGCTCTACTACGACGCGCGGCTCTCCAAGGGACAGGATGTCTCCTGCAATACCTGCCATCCGTTGGCCCAGTACGGCGTCGACCATGAGGCTGTTTCCACCGGGCACAAGGGGCAGAAGGGAACGCGGAACGCCCCCACCGTTTACAACGCGGCAGGCCATTTTTCGCAGTTTTGGGACGGGCGTGCCCCAACTGTCGAAGAACAGGCCAAGGGGCCGATTCTCAATCCCGTCGAGATGGCTATGCCGGACCCGAAGCGGGTTCTTGCCGTGGTGAAGTCCATGCCCGAATACGTCGATGCATTCAAGCAGGCATTCCCGGGCCAGAAGGACGCTGTCACCTACGACAACGCGGGGAAGGCCATAGGTGCGTTCGAGCGCAAGCTCGTCACGAGGGCCCGCTGGGACAACTTCCTCGGCGGAGACCGGACCGCGCTATCCGAAGCCGAAAAGGCTGGCCTGAACAAGTTCCTCGATGCCGGCTGCCAGAGCTGCCACGGCGGCGCCTACCTGGGCGGCAGTATGTTTCAGAAGCTGGGCGCCGTCAAGCCCTGGACCGACACCCGGGACGAAGGCCGTTTTGCGGTCACCAAGCAGGAGGCCGACAAAATGCTCTTCAAAGTTCCCAGCTTGCGGAATATCGCGAAGACCGCTCCCTACTACCACGATGGGTCGGTGGCGACGCTCGAAGACGCCGTCAGCCAGATGGCCGACCACCAGCTTGGCCAGCAGCTCAGCAAGGACGACGTCGCTTCGATCGTGACATTCCTGAAGGCGCTGACCGGAGAACTTCCCGCCGAATACATCAAGGAGCCGCCGCTACCCAAGAGCACGGCGACGACCCCAAAGCCGGAAGCGACCTAGGGCTGTGTCTCTCAAGTAGCTTGACTACTCCGCGGGCCCCGTGGTGGCGCACGCTTCAGCGTGCAGCCGCGCGGCTTCAGCAACTGGGCCGGCGCCGCCAGCCCGGTTATTCGCGGGTTGCTTTCGCCGGAACCGTCGCCTTCGTCGCTCCGGTCGAAATGCCGCCATCCACCAGCAGGGTCTGGCCCGTCACGTAGCGGCTCTCCTCGGACGCCAGGAAGACGATCGCGCCGTCCAGGTCATTGGGCCGCCCCGGCCGTTTGAGCGGGATCCGGTCGCTGATGTATTCCACCCAAGCCTGGTTCTCGTACAGGACTTTGTTCTGCTCCGTGCGGAACCATCCCGGCGCCAGGCAATTCACGGTGACGCCCTGCGAGCCCCACTCGTCCGCCAGACTCATCGTCAACTGTTTCACGCCCCCGCGGCTCGCGGTATACGGCGCGAGGCCTGCGAACCCGAAGACGCTGGTCACCGAACCGATGTTGACGATCCGCCCATACCCTCGAGGAATCATCTTGCGCGCGATCGCCTGCGCCACGAAGAACGTTCCGCGCAGATTCGTGTTCAGGACCAGGTCCCAGTCTTCCGGAGTGACTTCCAGCGCCGGCTTGCGCACATTGCAGCCCGCGTTGTTCACCAGGATGTCGATCTTTCCGTACGCCGCCTCGGCAGCCTCCGCCATCTCCTGGATGCTGCTGAAGTCGCGCACGTCGAGCGCCACCGGAACCGCGCGCCGGCCCATGGCTTCCACTTCCTTCTGGAAATCGCGCAGCGACGCCAGCGTGCGGCTGGTGATCACCAGGTCCGCGCCCGCGCGCGCCAGCGCCCTCCCGAAGTACTGTCCCAGACCGCGGCTAGCGCCGGTGACCACCGCCACGCGCCCACTCAGATCGAAGAACTCGCCCATGCTGCCGCTCCTCCTCTTATGGCTGCACGATGACCTTCATGAGGTTCCCCTCGCGCCGATAGAGCTTGTCGAACCACGAGGCCGCCTGTTCCAGCGGAGTGCGCGCGCTGATCAGTCCATCCACCCGGATCGCGCCGCTCGAAAGCAGCCGGATGCAGGCCGGATACTCGCCTGCCGACGCGCACGATCCCTGCAGCCGGATTTGCCGCGTGACGACCGATTGAAGCGCCACGTCCACCTGCGGGCTGAAATTGCCGATCAGCGTCACGGCGCCGCCCTTGCGCACGCACGCGATCGCCGTGCGAATCGGATCGGTCGCCCCCACGGCTTCGAGCACCGCATCCGCGCCCCGCCCCTCGGTCGCCGCAATCACCTCGGCCGGAGCGTCGCAGGTGCTCGAGTTCAAGACCATCCCGGCGCCCGCGCCGGCTGCCATCCGCAGCCTGGCCTCGTCCACGTCGATAGCGATCACGCGCTCAAACCCCGCGCTTCGAGCCGCCTGGATCGTGAGCAGGCCGATCATCCCACAACCGACCACCACGGCCGTATCTCCCAATGCGTGCGGAGTCAGATTCACCGCGTGCACGGCGACCGAAACGGCTTCGATCATAGCCGCGTGATCGAACGATAGCGATTCCGGCAAACGGTACAAAATGTTCGTGGGGACGGCGACGTATTCCGCAAACGCACCGTGCCGCCGGTAGTCGCCGCAGGAGACGCCCAGCACCTGGCGACGGTCGCACAGGTTAACCTCGCCGCGCCGGCAGAAGAAACACGATCCGCAGCTCACCGTCGAATCGAAGGTGACACGATCGCCCAGCGCCCACCCGCTCACATCCCGACCTGTGCGGACGATGACGCCGGCCGCTTCATGCCCCATGACCAGCGGCGGTATCCTGCGGCCCGTCGAGCCGTCCATCCCATGCACGTCGCTGCCGCAGATCCCGCACGCCCGCACCTGAACCAGAACATCGTTCGGGCCGACCTCCGGCTCCGGAAAATCGGCCATCTCCAAGTGCATGTAGTTGGTCAGCAACAGCGCTCGCATTTTCCCCTCAAGCCTCGTTTCCGATCAGCGTTCATCTGCGTTCATCGGCGGCTAGTAGTGTTTTGGCCGTCTCGCCCGCTACTCGAACACCCCCTCCACCGGCACCACCCGCACATTCTCCGCCTTCCAATCCAACCGCCAGCGCTCGATGATTTTGTCTTCCGCCATCACCTCGGGCGACTTCGGCGAGTTGTACTTCATCGGCGAAACCTCGTTGGCCAGGAACTTCGCCTTCAGCGCCGCGCAGTCCTTCGCCACCACCACGATCTGTAGGTCCGTGGTACGCAGATGCTTCCGGATGGCCCGGTTCACGTCCTCCACCGTCAGCTTGGCCAGGCTCTGCTTCAGGTACGCGTTGTACTGCGGGATACCATAAAAGCCGCTGTCAATCGCGTATCCCAGTTCGGCGCTCTTGGTCTTGGTGAGCAGGTTGACGTTCTTGGTGACATACAGCCGCGTGCGCTCGAAACTCTCCGCGCTGAGACCCTCGCGAATCAGTTTGTCCAACTCGAACATCGCGGCCCGCAATGCGAACTGAGCGGTCGGCGGCTCCACCGGGCGGATCCAGATCTGGAAGATCTGCCGGTGCCGCGCCAGGTTCGGGTCCGGCTCGAACTGGAACATGCCCCGCGGAAAGTACTCGATGTAGGCGTAGTCGCCGTAGTTCAGCCCGCGCTCCGCCCGCAGCCGCGCGAACAGCCGCCCGCCGCTCTCGCGGTGCGGTCCGAAATACGACTGCGCCACCAGCAGCGCAGGATAGTCCGGATCGCCGCGCCGGACGTCCAGCGGGAACCCGATCGAGTACGCCACCGACCGCGTGTTTTTCTCGACCATTGTCACCTGGGTGCCGTGTACCGCCTTCGGCTCCGGTACCGCGCCGGACTTCTCCTTGCCCGCCGGCAGCTTCGAGAAATCCGCCTTCACCCGCTCGGCGAAGCCCTTCGGATAGCCTCCAGCCAGCCCAATCACCAGGTTGGCCTGTGTGAAGTGCTCCTTGTAGAACTGCTGCAGGTCCGCGATCGTCATCGCCTGCAAGGCTGAGACCGTCCCCACGTTGTCATGGCCGTATGGGTGGCCGGCGTAGATCGCGTTGTAGAGGACCTCCTTGCCCAGCTCCTCATCGTTGTTACCGGCCAGCGACACTTGCAGGAAGTTCACCGCGTCGTCCCGCAGGCGCTGGAAATCCTCCTTCCGCCAGCCCGGATCGAGCAGCATCGACCGCAGCAGCGAGTAGTAGGCTTCGAGGTTATCCACGTGCGTGGTGCCCGTGAACGCGATCATCTCCTTGTCGGTCTGGTCCGTGACCGAGGCCGCCATCGGGAACAGCGCGTCGACGATCTCCTTGTAGCTCATCTCCCGCGTCCCGCCGCGCGCCAGCATGGCTGCGGTCAACGCCGCCGCCCCCGGCCTGGCCGCCGGATCCTCCGCCGAGCCTGTCAGGAACACGATCCGGAAGGTAATCAGGGGAGAGTTGCCCGGCAGCGTGACCACCTTCGGTCCCGGCGCGGCCGCCAGCATTCCCACCGTCAGAGCCGCCATCGCGAGCGCTTTCATTTCGCCTTCCCTCCGGTCAAAGTCACGATCGTTCTTCCATCCGCGACGAGGTATTTCCGCGCCGCCGCCCGTATGTCCTCCGGCGTGATCGAGGCGTACACCTCGTACAGCCGGTTGACCGTCTCCGGCGTGCGCCGCAGCTCGACGTACCGCGCCGCAGTCTGCGCCACCGCCTCGCTATTGTTGAGCCCGAGCGCGAAGCTGTATCGCAGGTGCTTCTTCACGGCCTCCAAGCGCGCCGCCGGCACCAACTGCTCCTTGAAGCCGTCCGCCGTGGCGACCATGGCATCCCTCACCCCGTCTATGTCCGCGTCTTTCTTCACCCGGGCGAACACGGTGAAAAGGCTGGGGTCGACGTGATCCGAGTTATCCGCCCGCAGCAGATCGACCTTCTGCTCTTCGATGACCAGCTTGCGGTACAGCTCCGAGCTCTCCGAGAAGCCCAGGAAGCTGATCAGGTCCAGCGCGGCCTGGTCTTTCTCCACATCCGTGTAGGCGGGACTGCGGAAGGCCACGGCGACCCAGGCCAGCGTCGGCGCCGGCCAATCGACGTGATTCGTCCGCGGACCCGTCTGCGCCGGCTCTTGCGGAATCTCGGCCCGATAGCTCCCGTGCTTCCACTCGCCCCAGTATTTCTCCACCAGCCCGCGCGTGGCTTCCGCCGTCACGTCTCCGGCCACCACCAGCGTCACGTACTCCGGCCGGTAGTAGCGGTCGAAGAAGGTGCGGCTGTAATCGAACTGGTTGGGCATGTCCTCGATATCGCGCAGGAAGCCCATGGTGGTGTGCTTGTAGGTGTGCCTGTCGAACGCCGTATCCCGCAGCACCTCGAACAGCTTCGAAATCGGGTTCGCGCTGTTCTTGTTGTACTCGCCCAGTACCGCCAGCGTCTCGGTCCGGAACACCGCCGTCGTGTACTCAAGGTGCTGGAAGCGATCCGCCTCCATGCGCAGCACGGTTTCCAGGTCCTCCTTCGAGAAGGTGGTGTGATACGCCGTGAAGTCGTCGGTGGTGAAGGCGTTCGACGCGGCGCCCGCCGCTTTGAGAGCGGCCTGATACTTCTCGGGCGGATAGGTCGCCGTGCCGCGGAACATCAGGTGCTCGAACAAGTGTGCGAACCCGCTCTTGCCGGGCTCGATCTCGTTCCGCGAGCCGGTCTGCACCACGATGAACACCGACACGACGTTCGGGTAATCCGTCGGGATGGTGACCAGCCGCAGCCCATTGGCGAAGTCGTGCTGGTCATACGCATAGGGAAACACCTTTCGGGGAGCGTCGGCCGGCAGCGCCGCCACCGCCCCCGCAACGAGCAGACAAACGATGCGAAGCATAAGTACCCATCCTACCCCTCGCAGCGGCCAACAGCACCGAACGGCATATTCCAGGGCGGTTTGTGTTATCTTGGTCTGGCGGAAGGCGCTATCGTCTAACGGTTAGGACGGAGCCCTCTCAAGGCTTAAATACGGGTTCGATTCCCGTTAGCGCTACCAATTCATTTATTTTCAATAGCTTAACTGATGTTTTGGGCTCCAGAATTGTACCAACGCTGTACCGATGAGCCACCAACCTGTCCGTTAGATATTGGCTCCTCTGGACTTACCACATTGAGGCGGGAATTCAGAATCGAATCCTGAACTCGAACCAGACATCGGGTCACGGCGGTCGGCGCGGTTACTTCGCTGCTGGGTTAGGCCCGCTTTCATAGCCTGGGACGATGCGAGCGCCGCTGGGAAGACCAATCTCGCGCCTTCGCTCGCCATCATTCTATAGATCCCGCCGCCCAAAGCGGTAACCCGATGATCGCGAAGACTGTCAGGACCGACTCTACCTACAGGAGGCCCACCATGCTTTCAATCAATGACCGCCGCGTTTTGAGAAGATGGTGCGGCGGATCGCGGCTGGCGTGGAGTCTCTCTAACTCTTGGCAAGCTCGGTGGGCTACTGCAACGTACGCCGTTGATCCGGCCCGCGTCGTTCGTCAGAGTTACAGGGGTCGAGGGTGGCTCAGGTCTCGTGTTTGTGCACGGCACGAGGATGTCAGGAGCTTACCGGCACGCCCATCTTGTGGCTTTTTGAAGATCGCTTTCAGGTCGTGACGGTGGATCTGCCCGGTCACGGCAGTCGCCGCGGGCTGTCGTATTCCGACCGCGAGGCGGTCGATACGATTCTGAGCGGGATTGCCCTCTGCCGATCGTGGTTGGCCATTCTCTCGGCGGCTACCTGACCGTCGATGCTGCCGCGGAGGCGCCGGATCGGTGCAAGGCAGTCGTTCTGGTCGGCTGCAGCGCTGTCACGCGCGGTGTGCTGACGTGGCCAGCCCAGAGCACCGGACTCATAGCCCGTTTCAACAGCCCTGGATTGGGTTCGAATCCCTGCCTCCCAGCCCATAACGATCCCGGCTCAAGGGCAACCAGCCGCCGCACCTGCTCTAGCCACAGGACTGCGATCTCCCCGCATTTTCTGAGAATGAAAGGCAGGCGTGCGCCAAATCAGCTTCCTGAACGGCAGGTTGAATCCACTATCACGACTGATGGGCACAAGCGCCCTGATGGTCAACCTGCTCTGGCCGTCTGTCTGCCTCTCCTGATGGGTGCGCCTCACCTCTTCCCGCTCAGTTTGGCCATCGGGCTGGGCATTTCACTGGATCGTCTACACTTGGATCATCCGGGATCCGGTGGGACTTATGCATGCGATCTTGCGCCCCGGATTGGTAGCGAAGGCCTGGGTCGTCTATCCAGATCGCCGCATGGTCGCCGTCCCGGCCGTGATCGTGATGGTGTGTCTGGTTTTCGCTCGTCTGGATGGCTCGGCGCCCGATCTCTGCCGCTCTATAGGCCGCGAGTAGTGGACCCTGGCGTGCCTCCCGACTCGCTTGCTGGAGCGCGGATCACGCGTGCCGTTGGGAGCAGCCATGCCAGTGCCAGGACAAGTAGGCCGCCGATGGCTGTCACGGGCTGCATCCAAGATACTGCACCGATGATCGCCACCTGCGCGGCGATCGAGACGAGAACGATTGCGCCTGCCAGGAAAGCGGTGGCACGAGCGATCCGGAAGCGGGCCAGGACCGCAACAGCCGCGACCAGGAAACCGCCGCCGACGATCACGAGGAGGACGAGGCTGGGGATGAAGTAATCCCTGAATGGGCTTCCCGCGAGCCACTCGGTGGGTACTCCTTTCGCGCCAGAAAGGCCGTAGCAGCCGCCAGCGACAGCGTTGAACGCGCCGAACGCCAGCAGGCCGCCAAGCGCGTAGCGCACTGCTGATGGGTGTGAGTGAACAAAAACCTGTGGCAGACACTACCCCTTTGCCGGCCTTGCGGCCAATCGGATCCGTCTTCGAGTATGCGTCCGTTGCCACCGGACTACTCGTCCCGCAGCGCCCGGATCGGATCCACTCTCGATGCCCGCAGCGCCGGCGCCCAAGCGGCCAGCCCCGTAACAGCCAGAAGCAGCATCGGGATGGCGACAAAGATCAGCGGGTTGAGTCTATCGAACGAGAAGAACCACGTGGCCGAGGTCATGGCGCGGCAGGCGAAGAGGCTGACCACCAGACCGGCTGCGACCCCGGCCATGCCCAGCACGAGCCCCTGACGCAACACCATCCAGATCACCTTGCTCCGGTCCGCGCCGACCGCAATGCGGATGCCGATCTCGCGCGTCCGCCGGCTGACTGAGTAGGCCACCAACCCGTAGAGCCCGACGATCGCCAGCAGTAGCCCCATCAAGCCCATGCCGGCCACGATCTCGATGGTCATGTTGGGCAGCGTGACCGCGGGCTGCGTGTAGAACTCCTGCATGGTGTGGACGTAGAAGACCGGCATGTTCGCATCGAGCTGTTGAACAACATCCCGTAGAGCTGGAGCGATGGTTGCGGCATCCGTGGCGCCCGATTCGGCGATGAGCGTCAGCCCGGGACGCGAGTGCTGCCGGAAGGGCAGGTAGACGACATCCGCCGGGGGTTCGGAGATGAAGAAGGCCTTTGCCGCCCTTGCGATCCCTACAATCTCGACTAGCGGCCCGGTCGCGCCGCTCAGATGGAACCGCCTGCCCGAGGGCGTCTCCTTTGGGCCAGAAGTGATTTGCCAGGTGGTCGTTCACGACCGCCACCAGCGGCGCATTCTCCCCATCCGACTCCTGGAAAGCGCGCCCGTGCAGCATGCGGACGCCCAGTGTGCTGAAATAGCCCTCGCTAACGTAGTAGTCGTAGGCCATGTACGCCTGCTGCCCGGGCCTCAGCCGATAGCCCTCCGGAACCACGCCGATGTTGTCCCAGCTCCACAGCGGCAGGCTTGAGGCGAGAGCGGCCGATCGCACGCCCGGGGCCGAGCGCGTCCGTTCCAGCAGACGCTTGTAGAACTGCTGGGTTTGGGCTTCCGAGTAACGCGCCAGTTGCGTGTCGAAGCTGGTGATGAAGAGGCGGTCGGGCCGGAAGCCCACGCCCTGCGCCAGCTCGTATCGAAAGCCCTCTACAAGAACAGCCGACATCACCAGCAGAACCAGCGAGAGAGCAACTTGGCCCGCCACGATCGTATTGCGGCCCCACAGGCGGCGCTTGCCGCCGCTGTCCGCATCGGTCGCCTTCAGCGCTGGAACCAGGTCCGGCCGCGTAATCCGAAGCGCCGGCGCGAGCCCAAACAACAGCGTGCTACCCACCGAAACCAGCAGCGTGAAGAGCAAGACCCTGGTGTCTACGGTCGTGGCAATCGACCACCCTAAATCGCTGGGAAACGGAATGCTGGCGAAGAACTCGGCGCCCGCTTCCGCCACCACGATGCCCGCCAGCCCCCCGGCCACCGCCACCACCAGATTCTCCAGCAGGAGCTGCCGGACCAGCGCGCCGCGGCTGGCGCCGATCGCCAGACGCACCGCGATCTCGCGCGAGCGCGCCCGGGCCCGGCTCAGCAGCAGGCCGGCAACGTTGGCGCAGGCCACCGCCAAGACCGCGAGAGCGAGCAGGCCCAGCATAATGACCATGGCCGCGGTCGGCGGCGATTGTTGGACGCGAAGCTGGAATTCGGTCTGCACTTGGATCCGCCGCGACGCCTTCGCTCTGCGGATGCAGCTTCTCGATCCCGGCCGCGATCATCGCGATGTCGGCTCGTGCCTGCTCCACGCTGACGCCCGGTCTCAGCCGTCCCCGCACAGAGAGCCATGCGACGTCGCGGCGATGCAAATCGTTCTGTCCCAGGCGGGGCGCCATGGCCAGCGGAAGATACACCGCCGGATGTCCCTCAATGCCCGGGAAAGCGGCAGGGGCGACGCCGATGACCGTGAGCTCGATCCCGTTCAATCGGATTCGGGAGCCGAGAACCGACGGGCTGGCGCCGAACTGGCTGACCCAGAAATCGTGACTGAGCACCGCCACGGGATCCCGGCCCTCGGCTTGGTCCTCGTCCGCGCGGAATCCTCGGCCGAGCGCCGGTTCCACGCCCAGCACGCGGAAGAAGTTGCCCGAAACAAACTGGCCGAGTTTGACGCGGGGCAACGCTCCTGCGCGGGAGCTGAAACCGAACGTTGCGGTGGAGAAGGCCACCAGCCCCTCGAAGCTGCGATTGCGGTCGCGGAAGTCGGCGTAGTCCGGAAAAGAGAGCGCTGTATTGACGCCCACCGGCGCCGAAGTTTCGGCTTTTGAGCTGATGCTCACGACGCGGTCGGGGTCGCGAACCGGCAGCGGCCGCAGCAGCAGCGCATCGGCGAAGCTGAACATCGCGGACGTTGCGCCAATGCCCAGCCCCAGCGAGCAAATCGCTACAGCCGTAAAACCAGGGTCTTTCCGCAGCACCCGAAACGCGTGTTTAAGGGATGTCAGCACTATTCGTCCCGCAGCGCCCGGATTGGATCCACTCGGGACGCGCGCCAGGCCGGAGCCAAGGCTGCCAGCATCGTGATCATCAGGAGCGGCAGCGCGACAGCGGCGAAATCCAAAACGCCGACTCGCTCCAACGTGGCGCCGGTCCACAGAACGGAGGTGATCGCGCGGCAGCAGAAGAAGGCCACCACGAGGCCGGTGGCAACGCCCCAGGCTCCGAGCTTCAGTCCTTGCCGCAGCACCATCCACACCACCCTTCGCCGGTCCGCGCCGATGGCGATACGGATCCCGATCTCGCGCGTGCGGCGGCTGACCGAGTAGGCCACCAGGCCGTACAGGCCCACCACCGCCAGCACCAATCCCATCAGACCCAGCGCCCCCACCATCTGCGTAATGATGGCGGGCGTCTTCACGGCGCGCTGCGTATAGAAGTCCTGCATGGTTCGCACGTCGAACACCGGCATGTCCGGGTCGAGCCCTTCACGACGTCCCGCAGCGCCGGAGCGATGGCTGTGCCCTCGCGGCCGGTCGATTCGGCCACCAGTGTCATCGCCGAACGGCGGTGCTGGCGGAAGGGCAGGTACACGAAGTCCTTGGGAGGCTCCGCGATCCAGAAGTACTTCGACATCTTCGCCACGCCCACAATCTCCACCAGTTCCCCGGTCGCATTCTTCAGGTGGAACCGCTGGCCCACCGCGTCTGCGTTCGGCCAGTAATGGCTGGCCATGTACTCGTTCACCACCGCCACCGGAGGCGCGTTCTCGCGGTCCGATTCGAGAAAGCCGCGGCCCCGCAGGATACGAATGTCCATGGTGTGGAAGTAGCCCTCGCTGACGTAGCTGCCGAAGGCCGCCACCGACTGTGCGCCGGGCCGCAACTGGTAGCCGGCCGGGACGACGTCCAGGTTCTCCGATCCCATCATCGGAACCATGGAGGTGAGAGCAGCCGATTTCACGCCCGGTGCGGAACGTGCTCTCGCCAGCAGGTCGTCGTAGAATCTCCGCTGCTGGTCGGGCGGAGTAGTGGGCCAGTTGCGTGTCGAAGCCGGTCAGGAAGAGATGGTCGGTGCGGAATCCCGGCCCCTCGGTCAGTTGGTTCCGGAAATCCCTGCACCAGCACCGTCGAGATCATCAGCAGAACCACCGAGAGAGCCACCTGGCCCGCTACGATCAGGTTGCGGCCCCACAGCCGCCGCTTGCCCGCGCTGTCGGCGTCGACCGCTTTCAGCGCTGGAACCAGGTCCGGACGCGTGAGGCGAAGCGCCGGCGCCAGGCCGAAAAGCAATGCGCTCACGATCGAGACTCCCAGGGCGAAAAGCAGCACCCTTCGGTCGACGGTCATGTCGAAGACGATTGGCAGGTCGGAGGGGATCGGTGTGCGGCGCCAGAAGTCCGCCACCGCGTTGGCCACCAGCATGCCCGCCGCTCCCCCGGCGACCGCCACCACTACATTCTCCAGCAGGAGTTGCCGGACCAGCGCCCAGCGGCTGGCGCCGATTGCCAGCCGCACTGCGATTTCCCTCGAACGCGCGCGCGCCCGGCTCAGCAGCAGACCCGCGACGTTGGCGCAGGAGACGGCCAGAACGCACAGTCCCAATATGGCCAGCATGCCCACCCAGGCCATTGTCGCCGGCGCCTGCGCGACCCGGAGTTGGGTCTCGGTCTCCACCCGGATGCGATCCGCTTCATCGGCCTGCGTGTGGAGCTTGAGCAACTGGGTCGCAATCGCGCCGATATCGGCCTGGGCCTGCGCCAGGCCGACGCCCGGCTTCAAGCGGCCCTTGAGGAATAGCCAGCCGGCGTCGCGATTGTGCAGGAGGTTTTGCTGTCCCAGCCTCGGCGACATGGCCAGGGGGACAAACAGCGTCGGCCGGAAGAAGGCGTCGATGCCCGTGAAATGCTCGGGCGCTACGCCGATCACGGTGAACTCCACGCCATTCAGCCGGATTCTGGAGCCGACCGCCGACGGACTCGCCGCAAACTGGCTCACCCAGAAATCGTGGCCGAGCACCACCACGGGATCGCGGCCCTCGGCGCGATCCTCGTCCGCGCGGAAGCCTCGACCGAGGGCGGGCTCCACGCCTAGCGTCCGGAAGAAATTGCCCGAGACATAGAGCCCGAGTTTCATTCGCGGCAGAGCCTTGGGGTCCGCGCTGAAGCCCAGCCTGACAAAGGAAGCCGCCACCAGCCCGTCAAGAGTGCGGTTGCGGTCACGCAGGTCTGTGTAGTCCGGGTACGAGATCTTCGAATTGGCCCCGAACACGGCCGACGTCGCCGTGTTGACGGCGACCACGCGGTCCGGCTCGCGGACCGGCAGCGGCCGCAGCAGCATCGCATCGGCGAGGCTGAACATGGAGGAGGTCGCCCCAATGCCCAGCGCCAGCGAACAGATCGCCACGAAGGTGAAGCCCGGGTCCTTCCGCAGAACCCGAAAAGCGTGTTTGACGGATGTTAGCATCGGAAACTCTCCGTCGCACTAGAGCAATCATCGTACCAACAATGGCTCGTGAGGGAGCTGCTGCATAGTCAGTGGAATCAGGATCTTGCTGCCCGATAACGTCCGGCGGCTGTGCGTTCTTGGGAATTTCAAGTTCGGTGATGAACACTTGCCGACAGTGGAGTCTACAGCAGGTACTTGCCCGTCGCCCAGGCCAGGGCCGCAAAGCCAACGGCGAGCAACGCGAGTATTGCCGCGACCACGCGTTTGTCGATTCGGTATTCGGTGCTCTCCGCCGGCGGCCTTCGCGGCCTGTTGGAGAGCAGGACGAAAGCCGCCAGAAGAAGGAAGAGAATTGAGAAGACGAGCATTTCCACCTCCGTTAGGCTGCTTTCAGTTTAGTGGGCGAGTGTTACAAAGATGTTACGAGCGGCTTGAGGTTTCTCAGGCGCACTGCGTTCGATGGCGCGCAAGAAACGTCAACGCGCCTTCCCGGCCTAGGTAGCGTGACAGCGCAGCCTGCGGCGTCTTGCGCAGATCGACCAGGATCAGCCCGTCACACCCGGGTTCGCCTGATCTGGAACAGTCGTCACTTCCCCCCACGGCTCAGGCCGGGCGCCAGAGGCGTGCGTTTCTCGCGCGGCTGGCGCACACGAGTGGCGCGGGCGATGCGTCTGGCCCTAGCCGTCCGGACGGCGGTCAATCTGTGACACCACGACCCGATCCCAGCGTCGGTTCGGTTTTGTGGCAGCTCCTATCCCGCCCGCAAGACACCTTTATCCGAGGTTGGAATTGGAAATCCGCTGTGCTCAGCTCTCTCTTCCGGTGTTTCATCTTCTTCGTCATGAATCTGGGAGCGGGCTTCGAAAGCGCCGTCGGAGCGATGCTCACCGAACTGGTATTCCGCGGCCTGACGTCAGGATGGTCGGGTTCCATCACGCAGGCCTTCCGCCGCGTCCGGCCCATGTGGAAAGCGGTTGCGGTTCTGGCGCCGGTGCTGCTGGTTCTTCAGCACTCCCTGGGTTCCTGGTGCACTGGCTGAGAGGCACGCCGCGTCTGGCGGCCAGCATTGCAGGCTCAGCCGCTTTCACGCTTGTTTCGACCACGACCCAACTGGCTCGCATGCGAAAGGGCGCCTTGGTTGTCGGCGCCGGGGGCAGACCGCTGGCGGAGGACCTCGCCGGCCCTCCGCGGTTGATATGGGGCCTTCTCAAGACCGTCAGTGATCGCCTGGAGCGCACGGCAGCGGCCTGGCAGCAGGAGGCGGAGCGGCCTTGAGAGCAGCTGGACGCGGAACGGTAGCGCTCGCCACTGAGGCCTGATTGTCGCCAGCGGGCAGCGCCTTCGCTATCGCGCTCGGCGGCAAGGGGATGTAGTTCAATTCCGGGAGCTACATCACTGTCGTATCCCTTGACGTTACAAGTGAGTTACAATTCGGAAATAGACGGCCACACTCGGGGACTGGAGATGCTGATTGCCGAAGAAACGGGTCCTTTTGCCGCAGACCAGGTAGCGAAACTCCTGCGCCGTCTGGCGTATCAAGTCGGTCGAACGGCCAAATCTCCCCACGAAAACGACGTGCACGACCTCAGGGTCGCGATCCGACGATTCACGCAGGCCCTGGCGGCCTTCGATTCGTGCGTCCCGGCCAAAGAGGCGAAGAAGATCAGGCGGCGGTTGAAGAAGATCATGGCCTTGGCGGGAGACGTGCGGGACTGCGACATGGCCCTCGCGCTCCTGTCCAAGTCTAAGGTCGCGCCAGTCGCGCTTCTTTCGTCATTTCGCAAGCGGCGCAAGGAGGCGGAGCGGGACCTCACAGTTGCGTTGAAAGGCTGGATGGAGTGCCACTCATACTCCGAGTGGAGAACGGCCCTCGAAAACACCGGCCGGGGCGGCGCCCGTTACGATCCGATCGAAGTCACCGCCACGCACAATCTACAACCGATGCTGCGGGAGTTCCTCAGCCGCGGCAAGCAGGCGATCAGGCCGAAGGCAGCGCTCGAGAAGATCCACCAGTTCCGGATCGTGGCCAAGAGACTGCGCTACACTCTCGAGCTGTTCGGACCCATCTACGGCGCATCCTTGGGACGGCTGGATTGAGCAGATGAAGGCTCTTCAGAACGTGCTCGGGGTCATCAGCGATTGCGAGACGGTTCGGGTGATGGTCAGCCGCGAGGGCGGTAACCGCCGGGTTGATTCCTCACTCCGAAGAAGGGCGAGCAGGAAACTCGTGGAGTTCGGCGAGCTCTGGGGCAATTCGTTCCCCGATTCCTCCATTCAACGCCTGATTTACCAGATCAAACAAGCGGCTCCAGGAACGCTCGCGGCTGACCGTTTGCCGGCCGCGTCGGAGACCTTTCAGCGGCACGCAGCGTACGCATAGCTCGATCCGGCGCGCGTCGTCTCCCCGGCTCCCCTTAGAAAGTGAATCGGATCTTCAGCTCGAGGCGCCGATTGTTCGCGCTCTCCGAGAAGCCCTCACCATTCGGCGTGACGTTGGTCTGGTTGGAGAGGCCGAATAGCGGCGAGGTGATGTTCCCGATGATCGGCCCAGGGTTGGTGTGGTTCAGGAGATTGCGGAAGGACATCCCGATGACCAGGTTGAACCGATGCTCGCTGGACGCCGATCCGAGGAGCGCGTGCAAACCGCGGTTCGTCGGCATGGCGCCGGCGGGCTCTGGAGGAGCCGTGCCTTTCCCCGTCGAGACTGACGCCGCTGCCGCCGCCGAGCTTCCCTTCACCGCTCCGAAGCCGAAGGCTCGGGTCAGGCGTAGGTTCACGGTGGCAAGGCCGGGACCACGGCCGGCATTGCGTCCGAGCAGCGTCTCGCCGGCAGTGGGATTCGGATCGAGCAGGCCGTAGGCAGTTGAAATGAGTCCGGGCTTGGACGGGTCGGCGGCAATGCCCGGCCGACCGTCGAAGAGCGTCGTCCCGTAGAGATCGCCGCCGGCCGTGATGTTGAAGGGCGCGCCGGACTGGAGGATCACGAACGGGCTCAGACTGATGTTCCACCTCAGACTGAACGAGCCCGCCACCGTCAGCCGATGCCGCACGTCGGTCGCGGCTGGGCCGTACTCGCCCCGGTAGTCATAGGGGTTCGCGGCAAACGTGCCAACTCCGTCGGTGTTGCTCATTGCGCGGTTGATAGCGTAGAAGGCGAACATCGAAACACCCTTGGCGAGCCGCGTATTGACGTTGGCGATCAACTGGTTCTGGTTGTAGAGACCCGACGAACTCATCACAAACACGGGGCCCGGCACGCCCAGCGGGAAGGCGCCACTCCCGCCCGGCAGGGGCGCGTTGATGTCCTCGGAGCGCAGCAAATGCAAGCCATGCGCGTTGGTGTAAGTGAGGGCCAGGGTCGTCTTGGAAGAAAGCTGCCGTTCCAGACCCACCGCGGATTGCAGGATGTAGGGCGCGCGAAGATTGGGGCTGACGCGCTCGATCACCTGGCTCGACTGACTGGACTCGAGAGCGGCCGCTGACGGCACCGCCGGGAAGAAATCGGGATCCGTGACGACGTACTGCTTCTGCACCAAGCCGTTGTAGCGCTCGGCTGCGAGTGTGTTCGCGAGGGCGAAGCGGCTGTAGAACATACCTGCGCCGGCGCGAAGAACGGTCTTGCGCTGCGCCTTTGCGCCTCCCGGCGCCCACGCCACGGCCAAACGCTGAGCGAAGTCCCGCCAGTCATGAATATTGCTCTGCGCTTCAAAGCGCAGACCGAGGCTGAGTGTGACGTTGGGCTTGACGTGCCAATCGTCCCCGACGTACGCCGCGGCCTCCATCTGATGCACGGACAGCGCCGGGTTACCGGCGTTGATGCTGAACTGCGTCGCGCCTCCTCCCAACGCGCGGATCGCGGCGGGCGAGTAGCCGAGCTGCTGAAACAACAAGGTGCGCCGGTAGCTCTCAACGGAACTGATGGGTGTAAGGACTTCCACCCCGTTCGACAGAACCGGCTGATTGGCGGCGTCCAGCATCGGCGCGAGTCCCTCCGGCGAAGGTGAAAGCCCCGTTGAAGTTCTGCGGCTGGACGTTGTCGTCCACCTGCGCGAACACGCGGACGCCGAAGCGCACCGTGTGCGCGCCGTGCAGGATGGAAGTGTAGTTCTGAAACTCGAAGGTGCTGAGGGTATCCGAATTCCGGCCAAGCTGCGAGCCTCCGCCATTGAAAGCGTCGAGGACCTGAATCTCGGGGGCCAGGCTCGTGGCGGTCTTCTGGCCGGCGGAACGGAAGAACTGAAAGCGCGTCTCGTTGACTGTCCCGCTCCCGAGGACGGCCGTGTCGGAGGCCTGCGCCGTCTGCATCGTGAATCGGCTGCGATAGCCGCGCGAGGCGAGGTCAAAGCCGCCGATGCCCGCGCCATCGATATCGACGCGTGTGACGGCGTATCGCGCTGTGAGCGTGTTGTTCTGGCTGAGTTGCCAGTCCAGGCGCGGGCTCACATGCGTGAAACTCTGAGGAGTCCTGTACGCCGCCGCGAAGGGTGTCACCGCAAGAGTCGCGGGGTCCAAAGTGACCGCATTGATGACGAACCCATTGTCCACCAGGTTGCGCTGGGCATCCAGCGTGAAGGACGCGCGTTTGTCTATCGGCCCGGTGGCTGTGCCCTCGAACTCGTTCAAGCAGGAACGGCGCCTTGCGATCCGAATACGGGTTCCGTGAATTCCACGCGTCGGTTCCCAGATTGTAATCGACCGTGGCGTGGTAATCGCCAGAGCCTGGCTTGGTGAACACCTCGATGCGGCCGTATCCGAGCTTGTCGTACTGCGGCGAGAAAGGATTCTGGTTGATGCGGATCTCGCGGATCGCGTTCTTGGGAGGCAGATTCCCGCCCTGGAAGCCGTCGATGAAGATCGCCGCCCCATTGGGACCGGCTGCCGGGCCGGCCAGTGCCTGCAAGTCGGCCTGCAAATCGTCGGGATCATCGGACAGGGAATCGAGATCGCTGCCACTCATCGTCAGGCCGCTGGCGTTGGAAGAGGACTCCGTATTGACGGCAGGCCCGGCGTTCTCGTCGACGGTAACGCTCTCGTGCAGTTCCCTAACATCGATTTGCAGGTTCAGATGGACGATACCCGTCTTGAGAGCGACCAGCACGGGACGCGGTGAGATCAGGTCGTCCGAAGACGCGGATACAGAGTAGGCTCCGGGGGGAAGGCCGCCCAGCGAATACCGGCCCTCCGCGTCGGTCGCCGCGATTCGCTCAGACCCCTGCGGCCCTCGCGCCACCACGTTGGCCCCCTGCACAACCGCGCCGCTCGCGTCTGTTACCTGGCCGCTCAGCGTGGCTGTCTCCTGGCATCGCGCCTGCCAGGCGAGTGCGGAGACCGCTGCCAGAGAGAGGAGAATTCGATGGACCATCTTAGAAGATCACCTTGAGTCCAAACTGAACTTGCCGCGCCGGGAATGTGCTCGTAATCGTCCCAAAGTTGCTGTTCGAGATATTGCCGGCGGCGGGGCTGAAGTTCGTCTTGTTGAGCGCGTTGAAGAATTCGGCGCGAAATTGTACGAACCGGCCCTCTCCCGGAAGCGGGAAGTCCTTCTGGGCGCTTAGATCGAGCTGGTAGAGCGGACTGCTGCGCACCGAGTTCCTGCCGGAGTTACCGAAGGGATGCGCGACATCCCAGAGATCGGGAGCCTTTACCATGCTCGAGTCGAAGTAGTGCTGCCACGTGCGCTGATTCGAGGGCAGCATCGGGTTGCCGAGCACGTTCGCGTTGTAAGTCAGCGCCGAACTGCTCAGCGTGTCGGTGACTTGCTGGGCGGCATTCGGAGTGTAGACCAAGTTGATCGGCTGGCCCGACACCATGGTGTTGACCGCGGCAATGCGCCATCCGCCCGCCGCCATCTGAAGCGGCCATGCCGCGCTCGAACCCAAGCGCCGTCCTTTGCCGTAAGGGAGCTCCCAGATCACCGAGGTCGTGTCGTTGATCGGCTGGTCGTAGTCGGAGGTGGAAAGGCCGTTGTAGCGCAGGTTGCGTATATCCACGCTCGTGCCGTCGCCATTCGACGACTCCATTGCCCCGGCCATGGTATCCATCGCCTTGGACCAGGTGAAGGAATTCAAGAACTGGAGCCCGCCGGAGTATCTCTTCTCGATCTTCACCTGAAGAGCGTTGTACTTGGAGAAGCCTCCCGCGAAGCCTTCGTCGATATAGCCGAAGCCGGCGATCGGCCGCCGCGCCGCCAACGGCAGCGTGCCGCCGGCCGCGTTCGGATACGCCTCGTTGTAATCGGCTAGGACGATCAATCCCACCCCGTGGCTGCCTACGTAACCCACGTCGAGAAGCAGATCTCTAGCCAGCTCGCGCTGAACCGTGAAGTGCCAGCTCTGCACGTATGCTGTGGGAGTGCTGCGCGGGGTGGAGTTGACCTTCGACACCGAAGTATCGAAGGTGTCCGGAGCCGTGAAACCCGTCGGGTAACCCGCCTGAGTGGTCCTGAAGCAGGTGGGAGAGAAGGCCGCGGAGGCGCAGAGAGGCATTTGGGACGGGTCCTGATTAAAGAGCGATACGATTACATCCGGCCCGTTGTAGAATAGCCCCAGTCGCTGCCCAGGCGGTTGAACTCGATGAAGCTAAGTCCGTAACCCGCACGGATTGCCGTCTTGGAGTTGAGGGCGTACGCCATCCCAACTCGTGGCGCGAAATTGTGGGGGTTGGCGTCCACCAGGGCCCGGTCGTAGAGCGATCCGTCCGTGGCGTGGAGGAGTTTGCCGCTAGCCGGGTCGAAGTTGCCCAGCTTGTTGTCCCGCTCCCACCAGGGCGTGGAGTACTCATACCGCAGGCCCAGGTTCAAGGTCAGGTTGTGAGAGATCCTAAAATCGTCCTGGAAATACAGGAAGTGCATGCGCTGACGCATATTCGCCACGGTCAAATTGCTGAGGTAGTACTGCGACCGCGCCCCCAGCAGGAAGTCGGCCACGTTGTACAGATTGTTGCTCTTGGTCACGCTGGTGGGACGGCTGAACTGGCCGTTATAAGTGTCCTGGCCGTACTTTGGATGAAAGTCGTCGATCTCGGTGTTGACCGCTTGATACTCGTATCCCGCCTTGAGCGTGTGCCTGCCCTGGATCCGCGAATAGTTCACCTTGGGATTCACCACCAACGGATTCTGGTGTTGAGGGCTGCTCCAGTCGCGACCCAGCGTTCCGTATCCGCTGATCTTCTGGGTATTCAAGCCGCCGGTGATGCTGCTGTCGGTGGGCAGGCCCGGGATGCCGTAGGCCGCGAGCATGTCCGGCCCGCCGTCCATCGTCGCGGGCGCCTTCATGCCTTCCGTCAGGGAAGCGCCGAGACGAAACTCGAGGAGAGACGTGGGGCCGATGGTCCAGGTTGTGCCCCCGGCAGCTTGGTACGCGAGGACCCGAGAGTACACTCCGGCGCCCTGACCCGACGGGCCGCCGATGCTGGGACCCGCCATCTGGTTGAACTCGTGCTCGCTGAAGCGGCCAAACGAATTGATCTTCGGGCTGACGTAGTAGTCCACGCGTACGTCGCCTTTGTCATCCTGATCGGAGGACGCAGGAAGCGACGAGTAGTTGTTCGAACTCGCGGCAAGGTTCGGCGCCGGCAGCCCGGCGATGACGGTGGCGGCGAACCCGGTGATGTCGGTCTGCGGTATCGTATTGCCCGGGTAAAGCGCGCCGGTGTACGGGTTCCTGACCGGGACGCCCATGATCCCTTTCTGCTGGTTCAGCCTGGGCACGGTGGCAAACACCAGCTTGTGGCTCACGTCGCGCTCGGCTTCGTAGTCTCCGAAAATGAACAGCCGGTCCTTCCTGATCGGACCTCCCGCGGCGCCGCCGAACTGGTTTTGCACCAGAGTCGGCTTCGTGCCGCCGGTCGGCTTGAAGAACCCGACGGCGTTCAGATCGGTATTGCGCATGAACTCCCAGATCGAACCGTGCAACTGGTTCGTGCCACTCCGCATCGTCGCGTTGACCACCGCGCCACCGGCCCGCCCGTATTCCGCACTGTAGTTATCGGCCACCACCTTGAATTCCTGGACCGCATCGGGCGATAGCTGCACGACCTGGTTTGAGAGCCCCTGGTTGGCGGTGCCGTAAGCGTTGTTATCGACTCCGTCCAGAATGAAGTTGTTGTTGGAGCTGCGCTGGCCATTAACGTTGAAAGACGCCTCGCGCTTGGAAAGTCCGTATGCCTGCCGGACGCCCGGCGCGAGCAACATCAGCGTCGCGTTCGACCTCCCGTTCAACGGGAGACCGACTATGGCGTCGCGGTTCACTACTTGGCCACGCTCGCTCGAATCGGCCTCGACCTGGACAATATCACCGCCCACGGTGACAGACTCGCCGACGGAACCCACCTCAAGCACCATGTCGACACGCTGGCGAGCGTTCACCGTCACCTCAAAAGGACCCGCCGTCGCGACCTTGAAGCCTGGCGACTGGGCGGCCAGCTTGTACTCACCCGTGCGGACGTCCAGGAACTGGTAGTTTCCCTGACCATCGGTGACGGCCGACTGCACGATCCCAGTCCGCTGGTTTTCCAGCTTCACCTGGGCACCAACGATGACGGCGCCGCTCGCATCGCGGACCACCCCCAGGACGGCTGAGGTTTCGAACTGACCGAAACAGCATGTCAACAGCCCGAGAAGTGACAGAAGCGCGATCGGCGCGCGACATAAGATTGATGTGCTCATGACTGCCTCCAGTATTCAGCGCGATCAAGCTACCCTCGTGGTCAGCCTTTCGGCCTTTTCGGGGGTATACCGTCGATGTAAGTGGCGTGTCCTTCGCTCTTCCGCAACTCGAACTGATCGGCCACGTTGCCGTCCACCGAAAACGATCTGTACTGCAAGCGGTCAGGCGAGACCTTGATTACCTGGTAGAACTGTTTGTGATCGATGATTTTCGCCATCACTTCGTGGTTGAAGTCGCGGGCCTTGTACATCTTGGGGCCACTTACTGAAGTCGCATAGATGACGCCAGGGGCGGCTGGGTCCACTATCTTGCCACCCGCAAGCTTGTGGCTGCGAGCGTAAATGTGATCGTGACCCTCCAGAACCAAGTCAACGCCGTACTTCTCGTAGATGGGCGCGAGCGTGGCCCTCATCTCCGGATAGTCTTCATGCCCGATTGAGTAAATGCACTGGTGCTGCGCAACGATCGTCCAGCGGTTCGGATTGTTCGAAAGGATCTTGTTCAGCCAGGCAAGCTCTTGTTCGCGAATGGGGCCGGCGACCTCCGGGTTCGCCGCCTCGGCTGCAAATGCATTGGAGTCGAGCACGATGAACCGCACTCCCTGGTAATCCATGTAGTAGGACTGGATCCCGGGAACGTCCGGGCCGTTGGCCGGCAGAGCGAAATGCCACCGCCAAGGCTGCGCGACGGAATACAGCGATTTCGCCTTCGGAGCGCCGGCTGGAGGCGGCGGACGATGCTCGTCGTGGTTTCCCGGCACGGGAAGACTGGGGACCTCCGCGCTGATGAAGCCGAGCGCGTCGGACCACTCGCCCCACAGGCGGTCGTCCCATCCCTCCACCACCAAGTCCCCGGCGTGCACCATGAACCGCGCGTCCGGAGCGGTGGCATAGGCCATGCGGATGGTCCGTGACCACAGCGACTTGATGCTGTTCTGGGCGTCGCCAACGTAGATGAAGCGGAACGAATCCGGCTTCGTCGAGGCGGTTCGAAACACGTTCCATTCACTCCAGGACTGACCGTCGCCGACTCGATAGCAGTACTTCGTGTCCGGCTCGAGCCCCTGAAGATTGGCAGTGTAATGATTGACCGAACGGCCATTGCCGAGGTCCTCCGTTCCGCCGGTTCCCGCAACCGAGGTGGCATTCTTCTCGAAGGCCGGGTCTGCGTCGAGCTTGACGAACTGAGCCTGCGGCGACTGCCTCGGGACTTCCGTGCGCCAGGTGACCGCTTGCGTGGTGGTTGGGTCACCCGTCCATGTGAGGATGATGCGCGCTGGGACGGAGCCGGGCGGTGGCGGAGGCGGCGGTGCACTCATTAGCCGGGCCGCTGGAACCGCAAGCACCGCGGCGACCACCAGCGGCAGTATATAGACGCGAAGTCGTTTAGTCATTGCTCTCCTTAAGAACTTGCATAGGGTGAAACGGCGAACAGGGGCCGGGCTCGCCGCAGCCCAGACGTGGGACCACGGCGAGCGCCAGCATTACCTTGGATCGAGAGCGCTAGCGAGCACAGACGATAACGTGGAACGTTCCCGGCTGAACGGTTTTGCCTTCCCGCTTGGCGACCGAAAGAAACAGATTGTGCGTCTTCGGATCGAGAGCCACCGTCTTGGCGCCCGGTTCGGTAGTGACCGTTTCGGCCGCCACGAGCTTGTCGGGCGTCTCTTCCTGGAACACGCTGACGGTGCCATCGCCGCACGAGAAGAACACAGTCTTCGCTCCCTTGTCGAAGGCGGCGGCGTCTACGTGCGCGCCAATCGGCGCGGTTTGGATGACGGCTCCGGTATCCGCGTTCACGACGGCCATCATGTTGTTGTGGCAGCCGACGAAGAGCCTGCGACCCGCACGATCCATGGCCAACGCCGAGGGACCCTCGCAGGGAGCGAGCGGCCAGCGGCCTTCGACTTTTAGCGCCACGGGGTCGATGCGGACCATCTCGTTCTTGTCTTCGAGGTTGACGAAGACCTTCCCTTTGCCGTCCGCGGCGGCGAACTCGGGCTTGCCGCCCAGGTCTATGTCGCCCACTGCCTTGGCGCCCTCGGCATCGATGATCGTGCTTGAGCCGCTGCCGCCGTTGCTGACAATGATGCGCTTGCTGGAGCCGTCGTAGATGATCCCGTCGGGCTTCTTGCCGGTGGGAATGCGGCTGGTGATCTGCTGGGTCTTGAGATCGAAAACGGCGACGTCGTTTGTCTGCCCGGCCGTGATGAAGCCCCGGTTCAGTTTCGGCGTCAGCGCGATTCCATGAACGCCGAGCGTGGGGGAGATCGTGCCGACCACCTTCAAAGCGTCCGCGTCGAGAACGTCAACTTGAATACCATGAGAGACGTAAACGCGCCGCCCGTTGTTGTCCACCGAGAGATAGTCCCAACCCGCATCGCCGGGCACCGGGATCGTCTGCTTCACCTTGTAGTCCGCGGCCAGAAGCGCCGCCACTGAGGCCAAACCGAGGAGAACTGTTTTGATCATGTTGTCTACCTTCCTGATGTCCTTAGTTAGCGAGCCGCTTTGATAACCGCGGCCACGTCTTCCATCTGGTCCGTGGAAATGAAGTCGGCGTGAGCGTGCACCGCCGCCTGCCACCGCGGCTGGACCTTACTCTTCGAGCCGAAGTTGTAGTCCTTGTCCCACCCCTGGTTCTCGTCCGCCGCGTAGCCGTCCAGGCAGTACAAGCCGACGAAGTAACCCATGTGATGGCCGTAGTCCACGAATTTCTTCAGACGCGCTTCGGTCTCCTTTGTCCACTCGCCGGAACCGGTTACTCCTCCCTTTTCCACAAAGGCCCAATTCGCTCCAAACCAGCGGTGATAGTTGTCGGCCTTGTGCGGGATCAGTTGCTCGGGATCCAGTGTCGAGAGCGAAGCGATCGCCTCCGCCCGCCTTTCCCTGGGGAGCTTCTGGGGATTCTCGTCGAACTTCGTCGCCGTGCCGAACACGCGGATCTTGCCGCCCACCGGCACGTTGTCGTAGAAGACCTGCTGCTTGATATCGTTCGCTTTGTCTTCCACCAGGACCATCATCGGCTTCGGATCGAGAGGCGACTGCTTGGACATGTCCGCGGTCTTCACCGCTGTAGTGAGCCAGCCGTTGTATTGGTCGAGCCACTCGTTGACCGCCTGCAGATGTTCCGGCGGATCGTTCTTGATGTCCAGATACAGGATCACCAGGGGCCAGTTACCCTTGTTGCCGTCCTTCAGGGCCTTTTCGATGACCGGTCTCACCCTCGGAATGAAGTAGCTGTCCAGCGTCGGATCGTCGCCGCTGACGTTTTTCTTGCCGTGGATCATGAGCGACTTGCCATCCGCCCACGCCAGATCCTGCTCGATGGCGACCGGAACGCCGGCGGCGATTGCGCGGTCGAGACGGTCGGCGAATTTGCCGTGGTCCGGGTACGCATTGTGCGACATGATCGTGGTGCGGGCTCCCGGCGCATAGGCACGCAAGCTGGCGCCCACGGTGACGGCGAGCAACAAGGCGGCTGAGGCGCCCAGAGCGATTCGTTGTGTCGTTTTCAAGCTGTATCTCCTTTTCGGTCCCTCGGCTCAGCGACGGGCGAGTCACTAGGGGTCACGCGCATTTGTGCGGTGAGAAGTATTAGACCAGCCGAAAGTGAAGACCGCCTGAAGAGGACGTTACGCTCCGATTACGAGTGCGCGTAGTTTTCGTTGCGCAATCCGGCGGCCTCGATTGGGCAATCGTCACGCTCCTGTAATCGGGTTCGAATCATGCTGTAACAGAGCCCGTATATCCTAGACAGAACCTCATGCAGGTTCTGCTCGTCGAAGACGACTTCCGCCTGGCCGACGCGTTGAGGCGCGGTCTCGAGGAGGAGGGCCATGCGGTGGCGATATCTTCCGACGGCCCGGGTGGCCTCCGGTGTGCGCTCCAGCAGGCGTTTGACGTTATCGTTCTGGACGTTCTGCTGCCAGCGATGGACGGCTTCACCGTAGCCCGCAAGCTGCGCGAGAAGCAGAACCGGACGCCCATTCTCATGCTGACGGCCCGAGACGAGGAATGCGATGTGATCTACGGACTGGACGCAGGAGCTGACGACTACGTCACCAAGCCCTGTTCGTTTGAGGTCCTGCTGGCGCGTCTCCGAGCCCTCACACGGAGGGGGCCTATCACGCGCTCTATCCACGTTCAGCTGGGCGACCTGACGCTGGACGAAACGTCTCGTGAGGTGGTACGCGGCGGTCGAAGAATTCCACTGACTCCCACGGAATTCAGCCTCCTTGGCCTGCTCCTCCGACGCGCCCGGTCGGTGGTGCCGCGTTCGGTGATCATCCAGGAAGTCTGGGGGTTTGACTCCGACATCGGCGATGGCAACCTGGACGCCTTCGTTCATTCGTTGCGTCGGAAGATCGACGGGCCGACGGGTCCGAAGCTCCTTCATACCATCCGCGGCATTGGCTATTGTGTGCGGGAGCCTGAGGGGTGAAGCGCTCGCTATCGATCGGCCTCAGGCTGACGCTGTGGTATGCCGGCTTCTTTGCGATCGGCCTGTTCTTGTTTGGCATAGGGACTTGGCTGGCCGTCCGCGGTAGTCTCTTGGAAGCCGTCGACGAGCAGTTGTCGTTTCGGACCCGCGGCCTAGAGAGCGTTTTGCGCAGTGACGTCGGCGTCGCCTCAGACCGACACCTGCGGGGCGAACTGCGCGAATATGCCGCAGCCGCGCCCGAAGGAGGTCTGCTGCAGGTGCTCGACGAATCAGGTTCCCAGATCCTGCCCGCCGGCGACACCGCCCACTCGTTGCTTCCCCTGCCCGTCAAGGCCGGCCGGACAAGCGAGCAGGCCACGGCGCCATTCCAGCGGGTTCCGTACCGCTTCTCCACCGAGATCGTGACTATTGCGAACCGACGCTTTAGAGTGAGTGCCGCCACCTCTCTCGAACCCGACCTTGTGGTTCTGGGCCGGCTCCGCACGTCACTGCTCTGGAGCGTGCCAGCTCTTCTGCTTCTGTCCTCGTTCGCCGGGTATTGGGTCAGCCGGCGCGCGCTGGCGCCGGTAGGCCAAATCATTGCCGCCGCTCGCAGCATCAGCATCGAGAACCTCTCGAGGAGGCTGGACATGCCTGTTACCCACGACGAGATTCACGACCTGGCCCAGACTTTCAACGGGATGCTCACCCGCCTGGAGACCGCCTTTGGCTCTCTGAAACAATTCACCGCGGATGCGTCGCATGAACTCCGCTCTCCCATGGCGCTGATCCTCGCCGAGGCCGAGATTGCTCTGCGGCGCGAAAGGCCTGCCGAGGACTACCGGGAAGCGCTCCGCAAAATCATGGTAGAGGCCCAGGGCACGGCTTCGCTCGTCGAGGACCTGCTCGTGCTGGCGCGCGGAGACGCGGCGAAATCGCCTCCGCCCGCCGACCCTGTTGACCTTGACGGCGGTGGTCCGGGACGTCATCACATCGATGGGCGACACGGCCGCCGCACGGAGAGTCAACTCCAAGCCAGCGGCTCGGCGTCGCCTCTTCACGTGTCGGGACGCGCCGCACAGCTTCGCAGGCTCGTGGTGGCGCTGGTCGACAACGCACTGAAGTTCACCCCCAGCGGCGGCTCGGTGACCATCCTACGCGGACTCGAACAAGGCGCTCCGTTTCTCGTCGTTCAAGACACCGGGATCGGCATTTCCCAAGACGACCTGCCTCGCATCTTCGAGAGGTTCTACCGGGCCGATCCTTCCCGAATCAGGACCGGCGGTCATGGCCTGGGCCTGGCCATTGCGCGGCAGATCTCCGGCGACCACGGCGCGGTGGTCGAAGTCGAGAGCACTCTAGGAAGCGGATCGACCTTTCGAGTGCAGTTCCCGCCGTATCGCGCAGATAGACCTGAAACCGCTTAATACATTCACTGGCCCAGACTCCGCGACGCGCGTAGGAAAACGCCTCCGGCTCCGAACGCACGGGTAGCCGCAGGCGCTGACAAAACCTCCGAAAGCGGGCTGCCTAACACCTTGGCAGGGGCTGCAACGTGCCCCCCTACCGCGCGTCGAGGCCCCAACTGAAGAAGAGCGAATACGTCACCCAGGACATCAGCGCCGCCGCGGGGATGGTGAGGACCCAGGCCCAGGCGATGTTGGCGGCGACGCCCCAGCGAACGGCCTTGACGCGCTGGATGGAGCCGACGCCAGCAATGGCACCGGTGATCACGTGCGTGGTCGATACGCCCACTCCCATGAATGTGGCCAGGAGAATTGACGTGGCCGCCGCGGTTTCGGCGCAAAAACCGCCCCGTGGCTTCAGTTTCGTGATACGCGATCCCATGGTGTGGACGATGCGCCAGCCGCCGCTCATCGTCCCCAGCCCGATGGCCGCGTGCGCCGACAGGATCACCCAGATCGGCACCTCGAAAGTCTTCAGGTACTTCGTCGAGCACCAGGACGCCGGTGATGATGCCCATGGTCTTCTGTGCGTCGTTGGTGCCGTGGGAGTAGCTGAAGGCTGCGGCGGACAGGAGCTGGAGCTTGCGGAAGTAGATGTCCATCTTCTTGGGGCTCGAGTTCTGAAACAGCCAGTAGACCGACGGTCATGAAGATGTGCGCGGCGATCAGGCCGATAAGCGGAGCGAGCGCCATGAAGAGCAGGGTCTTGATCCAGCCGCTCCAGATCAGCACGTGGAAACTGGAGGCCCGCGCGATGGCCGCGCCCGCGTAGCCGCCGAACAGGGCGTGCGAGGAACTGGTGGGCAGCCCGAACCACCACGTAATGAGGTCCCAGAAGACGGCGCCGATGAGGCCGCACAGGATGACGTAGGGAGTCACGGAACTGAGGTCCACCATGCCCTTGCCGACCGTCTTGGCAACTCCGGTGCCGAAGCTGAATGCGGAGACGAAGTTGAAAAAGGCGGCCCAGATGACGGCCTGCAAGGGCGTCAGCACGCGCGTGGCCACGACGGTGGCCACGGAGTTGGCGGCATCATGGAACCCGTTGAGGAAATCGAAGGCCAGAGCAACGCCGACGATCACCAGAACCAGCAGCAGCTTATCGGACATTGGAAGGGCCGGGCATCGGTTCATCCTCGGAGTCAGCGCGCTGGATGAGTCCAGCCAGCAGCGCCCACTTCGGGTCGGGTCGCCTGCTACGAACCGTGAGGGCGACTGCGCCCAGACAAACCGCGAGGATCGCGGCCACTACGAGGGTCCCGCGCACAGCTGGCAGGATAGCGTCCGATTGTTACAGAATCATGACAAAACGGTTAAAGAGGTGTTAAGTTCTCGTAAGCTTGGTTCGAAGGTGTGCATTGTTACAGTCGTGTTACCACAGTCGGATAAACATTTCCGTAACGCAGTTGTCACGTTGCTGTAAAATACGGTGGGCGGGACAAGATTCCTGTACCCCATTGTAATGCGGCTGGGATCGAGAGCACGTTCTTCCGGACTGGCGCTTCTGGCGGCCGGGCTGGCGCTCGCCGCCGGGCCAGCCGAGGTCAACCCACTAGCCCGAAATCCGGAACGCGATGATCTTGCCCTTCGCGTCGGCAGGGCGCGTTCTCTTTTGCGCTCGGGACGCATGGGCCAGGCAATGACGGAGGCCGCGGCCGCTGAACGGGCGGCTCCGGATCAGGCGGAGACTCTCGCGCTGCTTGGCGATGTCAGCTTCCGCCGGGCGGATTTCGAGACGGCCGAAGGATACTTCACCGCCGCCCTCGCTGCCAACGCGAACTGCGCCCGCGCTCACCTCGGTCTGGGGCGTCTCGATCTGCTCCATTTCAGACGTGTGTCGGCACTGCAACACATGGTCGCCGCCTACTCTCTTAACCCGAACGACCCCGAGAGCATCCTGGCGTACTCGTCCGCGGTGTCGGACCCGAGGCAGGAGGCGAGCCTGCTGCGGCGGTATCTTGCCGTCGGGACGGGCCTGCGACGCGAGGCGCTCGAATCTGCGCTGGGGCGTCTGCAGTTGCTTGAGCGTCTCGGCCCGAGGAAGCTCGCCCTCGTGGACGGCTCTTACGGGCCGTACCGTCTCCGCATGACGGACTGGGTGCCGCAGCCGGGATTGGCGCGCGGACTCCTGCTCGCGGTCAGCATCAATGGAGGCAAGCCGCTGCGCCTCCTGTTGGACACCGGAGCCCCCGGCATCGTCATATCCAGTCGGGCTGCTGAATGGCTCGGCCTGGAATACCTGGCAGAAGCAGGCTTGCGCGGAGTCGGCGAGAGCAGCATCGAAACGCGAAAGACATTGGCCGACTCGGTGCGAGTGGGCGATCTGCATTTACGAAACTGCGTGGTCGAGGTCGCCAACGGCGCCGTCTCCGATCAGGTCGACGGGGTCGTCGGAACGAGTCTGTTCCAGCGGTTCATCATCCGGCTGGACGCACCGCGCAAAATCCTGGAACTGCTCCCGTATCCTGATGAGGCGCCACAGGCTGGCCGCGAGCCGAACCCGCCAACGCGAATGGCAAAGCTGGTCCCAGTATGCCAGGCCGACCACCTCCTGCTTGTCAACGCGAGGTTCGATGCGTTCTCCTCCGGCTATTTGATCCTTGATACGGGGGCCGCCTTCAGCTCCGTGTCCCGGCGCCTGACATCAGCCGCGGAGCCCGAGTTTGAGGTGTCAGGGCCTGGCGGCGGGCGGGCCAACGCGTATCTTGCCGGCCGGGTTCAAGTCCGCGTCGGCGACCGCGATCTTCTCGACCCCAATGCGGTCGCGCTGGATTTCGCCCGCCTGAGCAACCTGCATGGTGTCGAGATCTCCGGGCTGATCGGCTACCCGATGCTAAGCCGTTACACCCTGACCCTCGATTACCGCGACGGTCTGATTGGTTTCGAAAGAGGCCGCTGAGCCCGGGCCGCGGGCCGATGCCGGTCTACTGCTTTGGATCGGGATTCGCCGTCAGATCCGTGGTTTCCAGCGTGTCGCCGGACGGGGTGAAGGCGCGCACGTGCGCGTGGTTCCCCGCGACGTCCACCACCAAGAAGTTCTCCGTGCGCGCCACTTTGAGCGTGATCCCCTCGGGGGGCCGGTCGACGTCGTAGAGCGGTGCACCGCCGCCTCCTGTGATCAGGTAGTGAACGCCGTTCCGCAGGTAGTGCTGATAGTTGTGGTCGTGTCCGAAGAAGCCCGCGGTGACTCTGTACTTTTCGAACAAGGGCATCAGCGCCGTCATGTGCGGATTGTCGCCCTGACGCTTCGCGACGGCACTCAGCGGGGGGTGGTGCGCGATCACAATGCGAAAAGCGGCCTGTTGGCTGTTCTGCAGGTCCTCCTCCAACCACTGGACCTGCTGGCTCCAGAACGCCTTCCTCTCCTCGTCACTCTTCGAGACGTTCCCAATGTCGCTGTCCAATAGGACGAAATGGGCCATCCCCCAGTTGAAGGAGCGGTACGGCTTGGCGGAGACATCGAAGAACTCGTAGAAGTTCCGATCATTGCGCTCGTGGTTGCCCAGGACCGGGAAAAACGCGGTGCGGCGCAACACCTCACGCTCGATGTCGAAGAAGACCGGCCAGAGCGAGGTGTCGGGCCCGCTGGCAACCAAGTCGCCGGTATGGAGCACCAAGTCCGGTTTCGCTTGTTTCAGGAGCGCGTCGATCACCTGACGATGCACGTCGTGACGTGTGCGAGTGTCGCCGTAGACGACAAACTGAAAAGGAGCGTCCCCGTGAGGGGCCGTCCGGAAGGTCCCCTTGCCCGACTCGGCCCCGTTTACGTCGAAGTGATAGGCGGTGCCGGGAGTGAGACCGGTGAAGGTCACCTTGCGAGTCTCTAAGGACGGGGCCGTATATCGAGCTTCTCGGAGGTCGTGCTCAGCGCGACGCGGCCGGTCTCGACGTATCCGAGGGCCGCCGCCAGTTTTTCCTGCGCACCAGTGGGCCAAGCGACTGCCAGTGCGAGCAGGGCGAGGAGTGTGTTCTTCACGGCTGGCGCCTTCAGAACTCGAGACGCAACATAAACTCGACGCGGCGGGGCGCGCCCGAGCCGGTCGCTCCGTCGTTGATGATGCTGGTGATCTGTCCCGAAGGTTGCGGCCTTCGAAATGTTGCTGGCCGGCTGGCCGTACTGCGGATGGTTGAGCAGGTTGAAGGCGGTGGCCCGCAGGTCGAAGACACTGTGCTCGGTGAGGTGGAACTTCTTCTCGAGAGAAGTATCGATTTCGTAAGTGCCGGGTCCGCGGGCGATGAAGCGGCCGAGGTTGCCCCAGGTGCCGTTCGCAGGTACGGAAAACGCGGCGATGTTCAACCAGTCGTCGATGGTCTGATCGGCGGGGTAGATGGACTGTCCGGCAACGAGGTTGGGGCGCTGGCCGGAGGTGTTGCCGTCGGGCATGGCGACGGCTTTGCGAGTCACGCTGATGTTCACCGGAAGGCCGGTGCGCGCCTGGCCAGACCGGAGAGTTCCCATCCGCCGATCACCTGCGAAGCGAGCCCGTTGCTCACGAAACGCTGGCCGTGGCCGAAGGGCAAGTGATAGATGCCGTTGACGGTGATGGTGTGGCGGACATCGATGTCGCTGCTGCTGCGGTCGCAGGCGCGGCAGGCCATGTTCTGAAAGCCCACGCTCGTTCCCGACCCGTCGGAGGCGTCGGTGATCCCGTGCGACCACATGTAATTGGTCTGGAACAGCAGGCCGTGGACGAAGCGCCGCTGTAGAGTCGCCTGGAGAGCGTTGAAGTTGTTGTTCCCAGTGTTGGTCTTCTGGCCGAACGAGCTGAAGTTGGGCAGCGGACGCTTGCCTGTGGCTGGATCGATTAGGTTGACGGTGTACTTGTCGAACAGGTGGTGCCCCTCGCCGCCCACATAACCGATCTGGCCTACGAATTCCTTCGGCAGTTGCTGCTGGATCATGAAGTCCCAGTTGTTGTACGAAAGATCCTTGCGGTGCCGGTCGATCGCCTTGGGCGAGAAGAGCTGGTTCGCCGGATTCAGGAAGGCGACCAGCGGATAGGATAGCGCGGGAAAGTCGGCCTGAGTCAGGGAGTAGCGGGGCACAGCGCTTTCGGCGGGATCGCTGAAGTCGTCGTTCTGATTGCCGCCGTAGTAGATGCCGAAGCCGGTGCGGATGACGGTCTTGCCGTGGAACACGGCGGGCGCCCAGGCCAGGCCGATGCGCGGGCCGAAGTCCTTGGTGTTGGGGTCTGTAATAGGGCGTGCCCTTGGGGCAGAAGCCGCCGCAGCCAGCGATATCGACGACGGCGGAGCGATTCAGAATCTCGTGCGCCACCGAATAGTACTCATAGCGCAACCCCAGGTTCAGGGTAAGGTTCGACGTGGCCTTGAATTCGTCCTGGAAATAGCCCGCGGCAGAAGGTGCGCCGGTTGCCGACCACGCCCTCGCCTTGCAGATAAGTGGCCGACGCGGCGGTGTTGTTGATGAAGTCCTCGGCGGTGTCGTAGGTGAGCGGTCGACGTGGTCAGGGTGTTGCCGGAGTTATTCAGGCGGATGCGCCGGATGTCCACGCCGGTTTTGAAGGTGTGGCGGCCGCGAACCATGGTGAGGTTGTCGATGTAGGAAAAGCTGGTGCCGACTTCGGTGTCAAGCGAAGTGTCGCTGACGCTGTCGAAGGAGACGTTGCCGACGCTCACGGCGACCGGCGAGGTGCCATAACCCCAGTTGTGGTAGTTGGCGCGATTCAGTCCGAACTTGACCTCGTTGTAAGTCGTGGGCGAAAAGATGTGCTGGTATTCGCAGGACAACGTTCGTAGGGACGTGGGGAACCACGTTGTGGCCCCCCATGGCGTCGGTTGGAGTGTCGATATAGGCGTTGTCGACGTTATAGCGCACGTAAGCCGAGTTCGTGTCGTTGAAACGGTAGTCGAAGCGGGCCATCCCGGCATCCTCGCGAATGGTGTCGGTGGCGACGTTGATCGAGCTCGTTGGTCATGCTGTCGACGGGCGTCCCGCCGGTGGCCCAGGCATTGAGGATCGGCTTCAGCGACAGGCGATTTCGCCAGCACCTGAGCGCGAAACGCGTCGTTGGGAACGTAGCTGTACAGGGTCTCGCCGAGGCTCTGGCGCAGTCCTTCGTAGTTGCAGATAGAAGAAAGCCTTGTTCTTGATGACGGGGCCGCCGAAACTGGCGCCGAACTGGTTAAGGGTGAAGGGCGGCAGGCTCACCTGGTCGAAGGGAGAGCGGGCGTCCAGCGCGTCGTTGCGGAGGGCATAGAAGGTGGTGCCGTGGAACTGGTTCGAGCCGGACTTCGAGACCACGTTGATCTGCGCGCCACCGGCGTCGCCGGACTCGGCGGTATACACCGCGTCGCTGACGCGGAACTCGGCGATGGAGTCGAGGGCGATGTTCAGGCGGGTATCGGCCTTCTGCGTCTGCTCCTGGACACCGCTGGTATCGACGCCGTCGAAGGTGAAGTTGCTGTCGTCGAGGGAATGGCCGTTGAATTGGATCGAGCGCTGCGCGCCGTCGCCGTAGTTGATGGCGCCGGGCGCGAGTAGCATGAGGCTGGCCCAGTTGCGTCCGCTGATCGGGATCTCGCTGATCTGCTTGGATTCGATGACTTGGCCGACTTCGGCCGACGTCCGATTCAGCATCTCCGAGGTCTCGTGCACTTCCACGGTGTCCGTCGTGCCTCCGACCTGGAGGACCGCATCGACGGTCCGCGCCTGACCGAACACCAGTACGATGTCATCTACCTTATACGGCTTGAAGCCGTTCTTGGTGACGGTCACACTGTAGCTGCCGATAGAGAGCGACGGAAACTCGTAGATCCCGGTCGCGCTGGTGCGGGTCTCACGGGAAAGGCCGGTGGCCGGGCATTTCAGCTCGACCTTCGAGTCGGGAATAACCGCGCCCGACGAATCCATGACGGTACCGCCGATAGCCGTTCGATCTTGAGCCAACGATGGCAGAGCAAGGATGCCGACGGCAAACACGAGTCGGGAGAAGTGCCGTAGTAAGCTCTTCGCGGACCAAAGCGATGTAGGAACCATACTCACCTCCGGGGATTTGAGACTCGATTAGATCATCCGAGTCTTAAGACAATCTCAAGAACGAGCCGCTGTCGCGAGGAATTCACGGCCACGCAACAGAACGTTCACATGAACCGGGAAGAGAACGTTTGCGTCAAGGACACCCTGTCCGCTTGTGAGATCCGTCGCCCGGCTTTCTGGTGTTACTGGTCCGAAAGCGGTCGCGGCCGACAGTGGCGGAGGATGCGACAGATCTCCGGGCAAACACGCTGACGTGGCAGTACGCTCTTGCAGAGCACCAGGGAACTATGGCATTGCGACTCTCCTCTCTACCCCTCTATTCCTGGTCCCGGTGGCAGCTCCGCTTGCCATCGCGACTGCCGCTTAAGCCTGCATCTGGGCCCACTACGTCCGTTTTCTTCCGCGGAACGCCATCGGGTTCTGGAGGGCGCCTCGCCGCATTAGAACGTCAGCTTCAGCGCAAACTGAATCTGGCGCGCCGGATAGGTGGTGCGGATGGTCCCGAAGGCCGCGTCGGTGATGGTGGCGTCCGGAAAACCGAAATTCGTGTGGTTCAGCGCGTTGAAGAACTCGCTGCGGAATTGCATGCCAACGTTTTCGCGGATGGTGAAGCTCTTGTTCACAGCCAGGTCCCACTGATTGAAGCCGAGGGTTCGGAAAGCGTTGCGCCCGAGATTACCGAACGGAGCGTTGGGCGCCGGCACGGCGAAGGCGCTCTTGTCGAAGAAGAAGTTGAGCATATCGCCGCCGCGCAGGTCGGTGGGATTGCCCACCAGGTTGGGACGCATGATGGCTTCGCCGCGGTAATCGGGAATGCGGCCAGTGACGTCGTTGTTGGCGCCAGGCGTGTAGATCACGTTGACGGGCAAGCCGGTATTGGCGACGTTGATTGTGTTGATTTCCCATCCCCCCAGCGCGCCATCCACGATGGAGCTCCAGTTGGAGCCGTACTTGCGGCCCTTTCCGAACGGAAACCGGTAGACGAAGCTGGTTGTGTTGATGAACTTCACGTCGAAACTGGAGGGGCCGCGCTCGGCCTGGAGATTGTAGATGTTCTGCGGATTGGCCAGTGCGTTGCCGGCGGCCGATGTGGTTTCCAAAGCCTGTTCGGAGTCACCGAGTGCCTTCGACCAGGTGAAGCTGTTCAGGAAATAGAGGCCGTTGGAGAAACGGTGCTCCACGCGGACTGAAAGGCCGTTGTAGGAGGAGATACCGGCCGGATCGACCCAGGTGATCGCGCCGAAGGACTGGTTCGGGCGACGCGCTTGAATACCCAGACAGCCTGTGGAGACGCTGGCGTTGCAGGTGGCGGTCGTCGCGTTGGGCAGCGCCTGGTTGTAATCTCCCAGCACCGGTAGACGTGAGCTGTGGTTTCCGGAGTAGGTCAGTTCGACCACCGTGTCGTGCCAGAAGTCACGCTGTACCGCCAGGAACCAAGTCTGGACATAAGGCCAGCGGGTGTCCTTGGGGATGTAGGAGATGTTGGCATTGACCGCCTTGAAATTCGCGGGACTGTTGAGGCCGGGCGGAAAACAGTTAATGGTGGTGAGGAAGTTGGGGTTCGTGGCAGGGTTGCTCTGGTTGATAGTGACGATGTTGACTTGCGGCCCGTTGATGCCCAGTTCGTCCGCGCTGCCCAGTCGGTTCAGGTGCACATAACTGATTCCGTAGCCCGCACGGATGACATTCTTGTCATTAGGGCTATAGGCGAAGCCGATTCGCGGCGCCCAGTCCCGGTAGTCCGGGTTCACCAGTGTCCGGTCGTAGAGGCTGCCGTTCTTGGCCGTCAGTATGGAATTGGTGGCTGGATCGAAGTTGCTGAGCACGTTGTCGCGCTCCCAACGCGGTGTGGCGAATTCCCAGCGCAGTCCGACATTGAGGGTCAGCCTGCTGCTGAGGCGAATATCATCCTGCACGTAGGCGAAGAACTGGCGCTGGCGATAATTGCCTACCAGGTAATTAGCGAGCTGAATCTGGCTGGGCAAGCCGAACATGAAATCGGCGAGATTGTAACTGGTGGAGTCGCTGGGGATCGTGCAGCCGGCGGCCTGGCCGAGTTGAGCGCAGGTGGGCTTACTGAAGCTGCCGGCGTAGGCCCGCAGACCGTAGACCGGGTTGATGTCCATGACCTCGGTGTGAATGATGCCGGCCTCCGCGCCGAACTTGAGTGCGTGGCGCCCCTTGAACCAGGAGTAATTCACCTTAGGATCCCAGTTAGTGGGGTTCTGGAACTGAGGGTTCGTCGCCTGCCGGCCGAGGCCGTTAAACCCGCTGATGTTCTGAGTGTTCAACCCGCCGGTGAGGAAAGGCGCCGTGGAGAGGCCAGTGAGGCCGTACAACTGCTCGGCTGCTCGCGCCTCCGAGAAGAAGCGGGAATTTGCCGCCCGTCACGTGCGAGAAGCCCAGGCGCACGTCAAGGAGCGATGTACCGGTGATGGCCCACGTGTAAGACGCCGCCGCGTTCTGGTCGAGCACGCGCACGTTGCCGTTGCCGCCGCCGCCCGAGGGACCGGAGATATCCGGCTGATAGAACTGGTTGTCCTTTCGCTGGCTGAAGCGCACAAATGCGGACATGTTGGAGTTGATCTGGCCATCCAGCTTGACATCGTACTTATCGCCGTAATCGCGGGTGAGCAGAAGCTGCTGGTAGTCGTTCGCGCGGCCGGTTCCGGAGTTGGTGGCGGGAAGCTGACTGAGCACCTTCTGCGCGAACGCGGTCATCGGGATCTGAGTGCCGGCGGCATACACCGCGCCGGTCTGCGGGTTCACCACAGTCACCGGCAGAATCCCGGAGCGGTCATTTATCGTAGGAATCGAGTCAAAGTTCAGGTTCTTGGACAGGCTCCGCAAGCCCTCGTAGTCGGCGAAGAAAAAGACTCTGTTCTTCACGATGGGTCCTCCCACCGTCAGTCCGAACTGGTTCCGCTGAAGAGTGGGCTTCTGGAAGGTGGCGGGCCGGTTGCCGAAGATGTATCCGATGGCGTTGAGGTTGGTGTTGCGCAGGAATTCCCAGACGGAACCGTGAAACTGGTTGGTGCCGGAGCGCATCACGGCGTTGACGATCGCTCCTCCCACGCGCCCGTATTCCGCGCTGTAGTTGCCGGTGATCACCTTGAACTCGGCCACGGCATCGGGTGTGGGCTGCGCCACCTGGTTCGAGTAGCCCTGATTGCTGGTGGAGTAGGGGTTGTTATCCACGCCGTCGAGCATGAAGTTGTTGTAAGTGCTGCGCATTCCGTTGGCGTTGAATGCGCCCTCGCGCGGCGGCACGGCATAGGCGTAAACCGAGCGGTGGACATTGACGGAAAGTAACGCAAGATCGGAGTAATTGCGGCCGTTGAGCGGCAGCTCGACGATGGGCCGCGAGCCGATCACCTGGCCATGTTCACTGGAGTCCGTCGCAAGCGCCGAGGCCGCTCCCTTCACTTCGACGGTCTCGGTGATGGCGCCCACCTGCATGACGAGATCGACGCGCTGGCGGGCGTTGACCGCCACGGCGACGTCGGGGCTCGAGATCCTCTGGAAGCCGGGGGCCTCTACCGCAACGGTATAGCGGCCCACCTTGACATTGAAGAAGTCGTAGTTGCCATTGTCATCGGTGGTGGCGCTTAGGTGAATGGCGGTGTCCTGGTTGGTCAGTGTGACGCGCGCCTTTGGAACGGCAGAACCGGACGGGTCGCGTACGGTCCCCAGCACCTCGGCGCTCTCAAACTGTCCGAAGAGCGCGGCGACGAAGGTCAGCAGGAGCAAGATGAGACTGAGAACCCGATAGGGTGTGGTTGTCATAGATTGGGCCAGTGTAGCCGCCGCTTGTTTCAGGCGGATTGCAGGTTAGTGACGATCACGAGAAGGTAGTCGACCCCACGGGGGGGCACTGCAACGCGTCGGTAATAGCCCCACAGACGTCAGCGTCTCAAGGCCCGAATCTCTATCCTTTCGGTTAGGCACGCGCCGATCGGTTAGTCTTGCCTGCCGCGGCCTGTGGGTGCGGACCGCGGCGCGTCGTCGCTGAAACCGTTCCGTTCCAAGGTGTTCAGCGCCGTCAGTGCTGGCGAGCGTAGTCTGGCCACTCAAGTGCCTTTTCAAGGCCTGACAGGAGAGCTACAAAATGAACTTCAAACAGTGGTGTCTTGCTGGCGCCGGCCTCTTGAGCTTCCTACAGCCGGCCACGGCGCAGAAGATAGACCTCAGCGTTCTCGCGGGAGCCGCGAGTCCCACGGCGAATGTGAGCGGCCCGTTCGTCTCGGTGTCCGGCGGCGTCAGCCCGGCCGTGCAGGTGAATTTCGCGTGGCGAATCGCCGAAACCCGCTCGGGCGAGCTCTATCTGGAGCTACCCGTTTCGCGAATCACGAGAGTCTCCGCCGCTTTCGACTTCGGCCAGCTTTCCGTTCGGACGGGCAGCTACTTCGTGGTCCCCGGAGTGCGCTTCCGGGTTTTCGCGCGCTCGCGCGTGTCGCCGTACCTCGCAGCGGGTTTTGGCATGGGCTGGTTCGATAGGGCGGACATCGCGTGGAGGCACGAGCCCGGCGTGACGGTAACGAACGGCGTCAAGCCCGTTGCAGGATTCGGCAGCGGGCTGGATTTTCGCGTGTCCAAGCTGGTCGCGGTGCGGGCGGAAATCCGGGATTACGTGGCCTGCGGCTCAGGCGTCACGAACCGCCATCAGCCGGCATATTCCGCCGGTGTGGGATTCCGCTTCTGAGGAGTGCGGCGGTGGTCAAAAGAAGAAATGCACGGCGTTCGCGAAGTTACAGTCGCGTTATGCATCGCTCTCGCGGGTCGACGCGATGGGGCGGCGAACCATCACGACGAGCGAAAACAGATAGACGATAACAATCGCAACTGGTATCGCGAACATACGGCTATTGGGCACAGCGAACCAGGTGGCGACCACAAGGGCCGTACGTGCGACCGCGTGGATCACTCCTACCGGGTGCTGAATGATCCACGAATACGCGATCCAGTGAATCCCCAGGCCGATGCCCAGGCTGAGGGGGAAGAACTTCGGCGCCTGCATCAGCAAAGGAAGGTGAACGGCCCACAGCAGATTGACCATGAGGACGCTTAAACCCATGAGACGCGAAAGGGGATTCAAGCGGTCGGTCAGGTTTTCACGGCGGAACCTGCCGATCAGCAGGGCGAGCGGGAAAATGAACCCCGTACCGAAGAGCATCACCACATCGGCGCGGCTTTCTGGAAAGAGATATCCGCAAATGCCGATGACCAGCCAGACAACCGCTCCGGCCAGCGGCATGGACAGCGAACGATTGGTTGCCTTCCCGTGTGCCGCTCTGAGCTCGCCAAGGTTCGGGGACATTCGGCCGAGTATACCGCGGAACTTTAGCTCGGCCCCCAAAACGGTTCGCGCGATGGATGAAGGGCGAAGCTGGCGGCAGCTCGACCTGTCGGCGAACGAACGAACCCAGAGCCGGCGGAACTCCTCGATCTTCCGACAACTTCCGTGACGGTCGCGGCCCAGCAAACACGCGTAAACGGAGCCGCGACCGTGGACCGGCCCCTAGAACGTGAACCGGGCCGAAATCTGCATGCGCCGCGCCTGTGTCCCATCGGGGGACCAATAAGCGGCCGAGGGAACATAGAGGTTCTGGGGCGTGGGCGTGATCACGCCGCCCTTTTCGGAAAACGCGCGATTGCTGCTGAAGCTCGTAGCCGACCACGTGTTCGCGATGTTGAACACCTCCAGGTTCAGGTCGAGTTTATAGCGCTCACCGAACGGAATTGCCTTGGTCAGGCGCGCGTCGGACCGGTAGGAAGCCGGATAGTAGTAATTGTTGGCAGGCAGCCACGGCACGCGCGAGCTCAGGCCCGAGCCGTTCAGGCTGTAGTTCGAGAACATGCCGGTGACCGGCGTGTCCGTCATGTAGACCGTGGTGCTGCCGGAGGGATGGCCGCTCTGCATGGTCGTGATGGAGGAAAGCTGCCAATTGTTGACCGCGTACTTGAAGAATGCGCCGCTACGCTTCGTGAACGTGGGCGTCCACACCCAGGACAAGGCGAGCCGGTGGCGCTGGTCGAGGGTGCCGCTGCCCTTGTCGGCCGCGTAGTTTCCGTTGTAGAGCCAATAGCTGGGACTATTCAGCCACAAGTTATTGGTGCTCTCGCCGTAGCTCTGGCCATCGTCGATTTCGTGAGACCACGTATACGAGGCCAGCGCCTGGAACCCGCGGGAGAACCGCTTGGTCAACTGGACCGCGAGGCCATTGTAGTAGCTGTTGACGCCGTTCTCGACGTAGGCCACCGTGCCGTAACGGGTGTCCGGACGCTTGCCGGTGTAGACCGGCGTGGTCCAGGCTCCAGTCGGGTTGCCGCTCGCGTCGGCGATGGTGTACGTGTAATTGGTGGTGGCGGTAGGGAAGTTGAGGTCGCGGATGCCGTACAACTGAAGACCGCGGCTCCAGATGTAAGAGACGTCCAGGGAGAGGTCGGAGACCAACTGCCGCTGGATGCCGATGTTGCCTTGCTCCGAGTAAGGCGTCTTCAGGTTCGGCGCGAGCATCTCGAGGCTGGTGGCGGAGACGCTGGCTCCCGTGGGCGCCGCAGCCAGGCTGTTCGGGAACGTTGGGCCGGCCGCCAATTGGGCCGCCTGCGTGGCCGACAGAGAGGCGCTCGATTGCACCTTGCCGTTGCCGGTTGTGAACAGGTTATCGATGGTTCCGCCCTGGAACCGCGCGAAGTACATTCCATAGCCTGCCTGCAGGACGGTCTTGTTGTTTAGCCGGTAGGCCACGCCCAGCCGGGGCGCGAGGTTCGTGGGCGAGGACGGAAGGTGGCACGTGGCAGTGTAGTCCTGGTTGCAGACCGTCGGTTGGGGCAGTTGCGCGTACTCGTACCGCGCACCGTAGTTCAGGGTGAGCCGGTCCGTGATGCGCCACTGGTCCTGGAGATAGAAGCCATAGTCGTTGATCGCCGCGTCTACCACGGGATTGCCAAAGGTCTGCGAGTAGCCCTGCCAGTGTTTCCCCGTGGTATTGCCGGAATAGTCAAGCGCGAACGCATTCACGCTCTGGTAGGTGTAACTGCCGTAGTAGTTACTCAGGTAGTACGTGTAATCCCGCGTGTTGGCGATGTCGGCTCCGAACTTGATGGAGTGTGCGCCTCTGATCCACGTAGCGTTGTCCTGGAACTGGAAGCGCCGCTCGCTCGGCTCGATGCGAGGAAGGTAGTTGGCCGGTCCCAATTGAGTTCCGTTGACCTGCACCTGGAGGAACGCGAGCCCGCCCCCGAGCAGGGAGCTGTCGAAAGTGTCCGCCTGGCGGTCGGTGGCGACGCCGAAGCTGAACTCGTTCACGAAGCTGGACCCCGGGACCACGGTCCACAGCAGCCTTCCGTTGCGCACTGTGACAGCGTCATCACCGTTGCCGGTGATGGCGGACCCGGTGGTCAGAGACGCCCCGGTTTGAATGCCGTTGGGCGACTTGGCGTGCATGAAATTGAAGCTGGCGCTGAACGAATTGCGGTCCGAGGCACGATAGTCCAGCTTGGCGAAGTACAACTCCTGGTCCAGCGTCCGCGGGATGGAGCCGTAGAACCGAGGCAGCAGAGCGTTGATCGCGGCGCACTGCGCGGCGCTTGCGGCCGGCATGCCTGCGCTCGCGACGCCGCAACTCTTCCACGTCTGCGTGCCGGGGTCGACGGCCACCGTGTTCAGGCTGGAGGCGATGGGGAAATTGCGCCGGGTCACCTCGGTGTTCAAGAAGTAGAACAGCTTGTTCTTCTTAATCGGCCCTCCGATCGAGCCGCCGGTCTGGGTACGCTTTTCCGACGGCACGAAGGTGGAGAAAGGATCGCGCGCGTTGAACCCGGTGCTGCGGTAGAACATGTACGCGGTGCCATGCACGGCATTGCCGCCGCTCCGAGTGACCGTGTTGACGACGCCGCCCATGGCGCGGCCGTACTCAGCCGAGTAGTTCGACCAAACCACCTGAAATTCCTGGACCGCATCCTGCGAGATCTGGGCCGCAATCCGCGTGCGGCCGGCATTCTCGTTGTAGAACTGCTCGGTGGTGTCGATTCCGTCCACTAGAAAGGAGTTCTGTCCGGCTACTCCGCGGAAACTGAGCAGGCCGTAGTTTCCATCATTGCTGACGCCAGGCGTCAACAGAACGAAGGAATCGACGCGCCGGCCGTTAATGGGCAGGTTGAGAATGGACCGCGAGTCCACTACCCCGGAGACGTCGGTTTTGGTGTTTTCTAAGAGCGGCGCCGCGGCGCTCACTTCAACGCTGGTGGCGCTGGCCTCGACCGCTAGAGTAACTCTGAGGTCCAGGTTCTGGCCCACCTGCAGCGTTACGTCCTTCGCCTCGTACCGGGTAAACCCGGAGGCCGTGACGGACACGTTGTAGCCGGACGCGGGCGTCAGGCCCGGCGCCGAGAACAGACCGGCGTCGTTGGTTTCTAGAGTGCGCAGGGTTCCGCGCGCTTCGCTGGAAATCACGACCTTGGCGTGGGGCACCACGGCGTCCGAGGGATCCCGAACAACGCCGGAAATCCCTGCGACTCCGCCGGCCGATTGAGCGAAGGCCGACGCGGAAGAAAGGACAAGCGACAGAGTGGCTACTGCTGGTATCAAGCGCATACACACCTCGTCAAAAGCCTGTTGGGAAGTTCTCTCAACAGACGACCGCTGAAGGATCGAATGCGTAAGCGTAGCAACCGAGGATTTCGCCCGGGTTTCTTTTGTGTGAAGGTTGTGTTAAGGCAAACGTACCCGTATGTCGTTCATGATCCCGACACGATGTGCTCATTCCCTCGCGAGTGTCCCTCACACGCGCCGGAGGACTGGGCACGGGGGCGGACTCACGATCGGATCGGCCGCGCAGCAGCGATCTGTATCGGGTCGACAACTGTTTAGTTGGTTCGGTGCTGGCCTACACTTGCGGAAAGCTGTTGTTTTGAGGCTCCGCCGACTCACGGCACAAACGTGACGTTGACACGAGTTATTGCCTCGACGCGCTTGCCTCCCGCGACGGCAGGCTCGAGCAACCACTCCTTCACGCCCTTCGCGGCGATCCATCGCAGCATTTCCGGGCCGTCGATCGCGGCGGCCTGGATGACGTGGCCGTCCGCAGCAACTCTGACCTCCAGCGCGATCGTGCCGCTCACGCGGGCCTGCCGCGCCAACGGTGGATAGAGGATAGCGGTCCTGCGGAGGACCCTCATCGATCCGACTCTCAACGGCCCGGCGAGAGACTGCGCGGAGGAGGCGGCGTCCGGCGCTGGAGCGCGCGTGACCGTAGGAGTGGGCGCAGCAGGCGGTGGCGCCGGCAACGGCAGCGGTCCGAGCGCAGGTTCGGCTGCGCCCTGCGCGCTACGCGCCTGGGCCTCAATCGCGGGCGGCTCCGAGACGGGGGAAGTGCCCGCCGAGCGCGCAACCGACGCTGGCATCGCAAACGGGCGCGGAGCCGGCGAGGGAGGTGAACTCACCACCAGTTCGCCCATCGAAATCGGCGGCGCATTGAGGGCCGCTTCCACCGGCCGCTCCGCTTTTCGCTTCCAGCCCAGGACGCGGACAGATTCGCTGGTTTCGCCACCTTCGGAGTTGACGGTCAGCCGGAACGTCACGTCTCCGGTGAGAGAGTCGTACATCACGCTGCCGGTGGAATTCGGGCAGGTATAGGTCGACATCCTCGCTGCGCCCACCGTCGGTGATAGACAGGACCGCGCGGTTTGCGTTTTTGACGGCAGGGAAAGCTGCGTTCCAGGCCAGCAGCAACTGATTTGCTTGGGGCCGGACCGATAAGCCGAGCACGCTGGGCCGAAAGGTCGGGCCGGAAGCGTTCTCGAACTGCGCGCGAGGCCGGGTAGACCAATAGAGAAAAGGCGCCGCCACTAATCCGCACATCACGCATGCACCCCAAACCCACGCGCGCCAGCTACGACGCCGCGGAGACGCTTGCGGCGTTCGGCCTTCAGGCCCGGTAGGTGACGCCGGGGTTGTGGCACTCGCCTCCACTTCCTCGAAAGGCGCTTCCATAACTGGCATATGGACGACTCCTCTTAACCGCGATAACTGAGCGGCCGGAATAGCGTGAATACACGGCTCCTCGCATTGACTGTCGGCGCTGGAGACATTGGCGCCACCGGCTTCGTGGCAGTAACTCTTCGAGCTTACAGCGTCTGGATTAACTCTCTGTAACTGCAATGTGAATTGTGCGTTGCGGCCGGACACTTCCGACTCTCGGCCGGTTCCGGGCACTTACCCGCAGATGGTGGGTGCTTGACGCCCACGCGTTCTTCAGTAGACTACAAGAGATGCGGCGGGCATTCGCGCTCATTGCGTTGACTTGGCGTGCGGGCGCTGCGATCGCCGCCGGGGCAGAATCGCAGGTGCCATTTGATTTCATTCACAACCAGCTCGTGTTGCGGGCCACGATCAACGGGAAGGGCCCCTACAATGTAGTGCTCGATACCGGTACTCACACCAGCGCCATCGACCTGAAGCTGGCGCGGCGTTTAGCTCTCCCGCTTGGAGTCCAGGCTGCGGTGACGGGTGGAGCGGGCGCCGGTCGTCCTCACGGCTACCGGACCTTGTGCGCGGAGGTCAAAGTCGGCGAGGTCGCCAACCGCAATCTCGACGCAGTGGCGCTCGATCTCTCCAAGGCCGGAAAAAAACTGGGAAGAGGTCTCGACGGCGTTCTCGGATATAGTTTTCTCTCGGCGTGGGTCGTCCAGATCGATTACCTGCACCGCCGTGTGCGCTTCTACTCCACATCTCCGACGTCTGGGCCGCCGGAGAACGGCCGGCGAGTCGTGGTGCCGATGCGGTTCCGGCCGCAGTCCATGCTGCCCGTGATCGGAGACTGCTACGTCAACGGGACGCGGATCGCCTTGAGCCTCGACACTGGTTCGAGCCTTGGGTTGGTCCTGTTTCCAAAAACGGCTCTGTGCAGGAATCTGACGGGATGCCGGGTTGACGGGCCCCCGTCAAGTCATTTAACAAAGTAACCGAAACGGGGATCGTTGGGTCACGTAAGAAAGTAACCGAACGCGCGGGGCTTTTCCTCCTTGTCGTAGTCTGAAACCGATCCGCGAGGGGTCGCGCCCCAAGCGGGGACATCCAGGATCGCGGCGGCGGGGTTCGCTCCGCGGCAGCGGTCAGCAAGCCGCCGAGGGATACCAAGTTCCTCCTTGGGGAGGCTCCTCGTGGGCGGGCTTGGTGGAGGCCGAGGTCTTCTGCGTCCGGAGCGGAGACCTCGGCTGCATTTCTGGTCGGAGCACGGCTCGGCCGTGCTCAGCGTCTGTCCGCTGTGGGGTCGCGCCCGCGGCGGATGCCCAAGGCCGATGCGACGGAGCTGGCTCCGAAGAAATCGGCTCGTAACCCTCCGGCCGCCTGCTGGGGCCGGAGGGCTTTCTCGCCTCTGCGGATCGCGGCTTCAAAGTCTTGCCCCATTTCTTTGGTGAAGCTTCGGAGCGGAGGCCTTGGGCATAGGAAGCGCGAAGCCGGCCGGGCCGCTGTTGCCCGGCCTTCCGAATCGGTCTTTGGTTCACTTGGCAGCCTGTCCCTTTCGTTCCCCTCGAATGTGAATGCTGGGACCATGCCGCCGATGTTTCGGAACGGCCGGCTCGCCCTCGCGCTCCAGCAGATCAAACAGTTCCGTTCGCAACTGTTCGATCCGGCGGCGCAGCTCCACCGGGTTCAGCCGCCGGTAGCGTTCCTCCAACGCCCGGCGCTGTTTCGGCTTGAGCTTCCCCAACTCCAGCACGCGCTGATACGGCGTGCGCGGCGCTTCGTACACCCGGTGCACTTTGCCGCCCTCCCGCACTTTCTCCTTCAGCTTCATCGCCGGTTGAAAGAAGTTCCGGAAGTCCGCCGCCGCTTCGTACAGCTCCCGCAACACTGCGCACTGCGCCGCGCTCGCCATCCGGCGGTAGCCCACCAGCTTGCGCACATGCGTCCAGTTCTTCTGTTCCACCCACGCGTTGTCGTTCTTCTGATACGGCCGCGACCGGCTCATCGCGATCCGGCGCCGTCGGCAGTACTTCCACAGCAGGTCATTGAGAATCCCCGAGTCGTTGTCCGGATGCACCTCCCGCACCCGGAACGGCAACCGCTTGCGGATCTGTTCCAGGCTCTCCTGCGTGGCCTTCTGCGACCGCCCCAACTGGGGTCGCCCTTCCCACCAGCCCGTGGCGATGTCGGTGGCCGAAAACGTCAGCAGGTATTCGCCCGCCGTGGAGCGCCCGCAATGCAGTACGTAATCCAACTGCAAGTTGCCGACTTCCTGGCGGTCCCACTCGGCCGCCGTCTTCACCGGCACCCGCTGATACAGTAGTGGGTGCACCGGCGGTCGGCGATGCTGCTTCAAGCACCGCACCGATCGCTCGCGCGCCAACAGCCGGTCGATCGTCTTGGGCGAAATCTCCGCCAGCAAGTCGGCCACCTTCTGACTGCACTTCAGCCCGCCGTTGGCCCGCAACCTTTCCACCTGCTCCCGCAGGATGGGCGCCAGCCGCTGGCCGCAGGGAAAGTCAAACAGCTCCCAAACTTTCACCAGCGGCGCTTTCAGCTCCACCCCGTAGCGCGTTGCCCGGCGTCGCCGCCCGGGCTGGGCGGCCGCCGCCGGAACATGGGTCAGTTTCCGGATCAGCACCTTCCGGTTCAGCCGGGTGCGCTTCCGGGCCTCGTTCAGCAACCGTGTCTTCTGTCTCTTGTTGCCGCGCAGGTACTCCTCTCGCAGCGCGGCCAGGTACTGCTCGCGTGAGTGCATGTCCACCCTGCCGGCGCCTTGAACCGCCTCCGTTCAGGGCCTGGCTGCCTCACGCCTTCGGTTACTTTCTTATGTGACCCAACAAGGGGCCTTACGGTGACATTTTAGACGACCCAATTCGGGGCCTCCCAGAGGAGCGCGTTTTCCGGTACACTGCGCAGTTTGACGGAGCGGGAGTGGACCAAGATTCTGGGCTGGCCGGGCTACAGGGTCTATCGACACGAGATCGACGAACAGGCCAAGAGGCTGAAGTTGTGGGTGCGCCGGAAGTCGGGCAACCGCAAGCTGGTGTGCGGAGGTTGCGGGCGCCGAACGGACGAGATTCACGAAGTCTATGAGCGGGAGGTGCGGGACCTGCCGTGCTTCGAATTCCAAACCACGGTGGTGATCGAGTTGTACCGGCTGCGGTGCCCGGATTGCGGCGTTAAAGCGGAGAAGGCGCCGCAACTGCCCAGTAAAGCGCCGTTTTCCAAGCGCTTCGAAGACGCGGTTGGACTGGCCTGCGAGAGCGCGCCGGCGCGCCGCGTGGCGCGGCAGTTCGGGTTGGCGGCCAGCACGGTGTGCGCGATCGATCAGCGATATTTGGAACGTTGGAATGCGGCGCGCCGCAAGCCGGCACTGCGACAGATGGGGGTGGATGAGATCCACCTGGGCAAGAAACTGAAGTTCCTCACCGTGGTCTCGAACCTGGAAACGGGTGAGCCGCTCTGGTTTGGGCGGGAGCGGAAGAAGGAGACCCTGGATGAGTACTTCCGCGCCGAGTTGAGCGGGCGCCAGCGGCGCGGCATCGAAGCGGCCTGCGTCGACATGTGGGAGCCGTTCCGGTTGAGCATTGAGCAGTGGGCGCCGCACTGCCGGATCGTCTACGACAAGTTCCACGTGATCCAACACGCCAACGCCGCGATCGATGAGGTGCGGAGGGCGGAGTATTTCCGTAAAGGCGGCCGCTCACGGAGCGTGGTGAAAGGCAAGCGCTGGCTGCTGCTGACCCGGTGGGTCAATCTCACCTGTGGTAAGCGGCGGGAGTTGAACGCATTACTGGCTCTGAACCGCCGGCTGTTGAAGGCCTATTGGCTCAAGGAAAGCCTGGATCGGCTGTGGGACTACCGCTATGAGGGCGCCATGCTGCGCTATCTGCAAAGCTGGATCGATCAACTCCGCTGGCAACGCCTGCCGGCATTCCAGAAGCTGGCGCAGATGCTGCTGGACCACCTGGAAGGGATTCTGAACTATTGCCGGACGAAGGTCCCGCTGGGAGTGGTGGAGGCCGTGAACGGCAACATCAAGGCGCTGCTCCGGCGGGGTCGCGGGTACAAGAACCTGCGCTACCTCCTGCTCAAGGCGCAGCGCCTGGCCGTGACCAAGACCGAATTCCTCATCTTGCAGAAAGCCGCGTGAAATGGACACTCTGTCGGATTCCTGTGCAGAACCACATTTTCATCTGACCCAACCGATCACTTCCTGGTGACATTTTAAGCGACCCAATTCGCGCAGTCGGCGGGTCTGGCTTTATGGTTTACAATGGTTTACAATCCCGGCGGTGCGAAACATGTCGTTACTTTTCAGAGGTTGGCCTTCGCCGACAAGACGTCGGCCTATCTGATCATCGACGTTCCGGGAAGCAGCTTCTATGTCTATCGAATCGACGCAACCGGGCTCACCCTGCTTGGTTCCGCGCCGAACTCTTCCACCCTCAGCACGACGCTGACGGACCTGCTGCCAATTGCATATTCGCGCGGGAGTGGCTTCATCCGCTACTCGCGTACCGTCGATGGCGTCAACGCCGAGTTTTACCGCATCGACGACTCGCGAGCCGCTCAGGGCATCTTCGCCTTCCCCAAGGTCGGCTCTGGCGAACAGTGGCCGATGGGATATACGGCTCCGGAGATCAGAATGATTGACGGGAGCACGCAGATTCTTCTGCAGCGATATCTCCCGGAAATTCCGATCCAGGAGTCATACCCGCAGAGCCCGTACTACATCCGCTCGGTTCACGCGGATGGCCAGGGTACTGACGTTTCCTGGAGAGGCTTGATTCTTCCGGCCAATGCTACGAGCTTTGCGCAGCTCGGGTATACGAATGAGCAGTCAGACATCGTCGCGGCAACAAGCGACGGTCTCATGTTGCACTATCAGATGGGGCTGGGCCGAAGCGAACAATAGCGGGACCAGGCACAGGGTCGCCGACTCAGCAAAGCCGTTGTTGCTGAAGCACGGAAGCGGTCCATTGCCGCTGGGCATCACGCCTCGAAACCGCTACTGGCATTAGGGCAGGGGCACACTCGCTTGCGCGGGCCGCCTGCACCGTGAAGGCTGCGTCATGACCGCGCTATACTGCCCGGTGAAATGGAAGCCCTGTTCGTCCGCGCCGCCAACCGGTGCCGGCACGCGCCTCCAATCGGCCTGTATCTTCTGAACGGAGCGATCCTGCTGACCCACGAAATCGATTCCGCCTACTGGAAGGAATGGGATCTGTTCGGCTTGGGCGGCGGTATTCAGGCGTTCCTGGCGATCAACTTTTTGATGGCGCTCGCGATGCTCGTCGGTCTCGAGCAGTTAGTGCGGGGGACGCGTGCGGGGCACGTCTTCTCGCTCTTGCTGGCGGCCTCTGGAATTCTCGCCGTGCTTGTGCATGGCTACTTCCTGGTTCGAGGCCACCCGGAATTCGATTTGCCCGCGTCGAAGATGCTGTTGGGCGCGACCCTGATCGTCTCCCCGGCGCAGGCCTGGCAGGCGTACCGCGGGCTGCTGGCTCAGCGGCTCTCTCGGCGCAGCCTGGCGTCGAGATAGGTCTGGAAGGAATCCGGCTTCCCGGGAGGCGCGACCTCGAACTTTATGCCCAGCTCATCGGGCCCCGCTTTGACATGCGTCAGCCGAAACCTGGGTGCACCCGCCGTGTCGCTTCAGGAATCCGCTGAATCCGCGCCCGCTCGGACCGCGTAGTGGATATACTCGGCCCGCGGGCCGCCCGCCTCCCGATACGCGATCGTGACGTCGTCGTGCCGGAAAGCCGCGCGCGACTGCCTCCGGATACCCCGCGCCTTTGCGGGTCCGAACGGAACGAGCACTTGCCGCCGCCCCGCCCCGGCTGTCCGGTCCCGGCGCGCGCCCATTCGCCCACCAGGAACTTCACTGGCGCTCACGCTTCGTGCTTAGCCTGCTGCCCCGCCAGCGTCGCGACCGGCGCGTGTGGAATCGCCAGCCTCGTCATCCCTGGGCTAGGTTCGCCCGCAAGGCCGCCAGGCCCGCTTCCATGCGCCGCCGCTCTTCGTAGAGCGCGGCCGCACGCAGCCGCAGCTCCACGCGCTCCTCGGCGATCTCGAATTGCGCGGCAAGCTGCGTCACCGTTTCCCCGTCGCGGAAGCGCCGGTACAGCATCGTCGGAAACGACTCTGCCTGTGCGTCCATCTTAAACGTCCCGGCGGGGCAGTTCCGGTCCGCCGTCTGCCCCGCCGCTCCTCACTCTACTTATCGGATAAAGCCGCCACGCCCGGTAGCTCGATGCCCGACAGGAACTCCAGAGAAGCGCCGCCGCCGGTCGAGATGTGCGAAATTTTATCCGCCACGCCCGCCGACTTGACCGCTTTCTCCGAATCTCCGCCGCCCACCACCGACAACGCGCCCGACGCCGCCACGGCCTTCGCCACCGCCACCGTGCCCCTGTCGAACGGAGGCTTTTCGAATACCCCCATCGGTCCGTTCCAGATCACGCTCTTGGCCTTCGCGATTTCGCTTTCAAACAGCGCGATGGTCCGCGGCCCGATGTCCACGCCGATCATGCCGTCCGGAATCGTCTCCACCACTTCGAACGGCGCGCCCGCCTCGATCTTCGTCACCACCACGTGATCGACCGGCAGAACCAGCTTCGCCCCGGCCTTCTCCAGGACTTCCTTCGCCAGCGGAATCTTGTCCTCTTCCACCAGCGATTTGCCGGCCGGCTTGTCCTCGGCGCGCAGGAACGTGTACGCCATGGCGCCGCCGATCAGCAGCCGATCGACGATCTTGAGCAGGTTCTCGATCACTTCGATCTTGTCGGACACTTTCGCGCCGCCCAGGATGCCCACGCACGGCAGCGGCGGATTCCGCGTCACCTTGCCCAGGTACTCCAGCTCTTTCTCCATCAGCAACCCGGCCGCAGCCTTGGGGACGAACTGAATCATGCCGACCGTGGATGCGTGCGCGCGGTGCGCGGTGCCGAAAGCATCGTTCACGTAGTAGTCGATGCCTTGCGCCAGCTCCTTCGCGAACGTCGCGTCGTTCTTTTCTTCCTCGGGATGATAGCGCAGGTTCTCGAGTAGCAGGATGGACTGAGTTCCGCCCTTCAGCGTCTCCACCTCCGGCCCGATGCAATCCGGAGCCATGACCACGGGCATCCCCAGCAGCTCCTGCAGACGCACCGCCACCGGCCGCAGGCTCATCTCCGGATTCGGCTTGCCCTTGGGCCGCCCCAAATGGCTGGCCAGCACCAGCCGCGCGCCCTGTTCGAGAGCGTACTTGATGGTGGGCAACGAAGCCTTGATGCGCTTATCGCTGGTGATCTCCTGTCCTCCCGGAGCCAGCGGAACATTGAAGTCGACACGGATGAAAACGCGCTTGGCGCGCAGGTCTAGATCGCGTATTGATAGCTTTGGCATAAAGCTGATCGTAGCACGCCGTGCGTTGGGCTTCCGGCCGGTCGCTGCTATACTCGAAACGAGGCAAGCTGTGGCAGGATCGAATCGCAAACGGCGGGAACCAGCGAGGGACGAGGGGCCGCGGCCGGTCCCGTACTCCGCCGCCGGGCACCCTGCGGTCGAGCAGTTGGTGGCGGAGCAAGGCACCGGCCCGATCGCTGACGTATCCGTCCTGCACGGTGATTTCTGGCCGGATGAGGAATCAATCGAGGATTTCCTCGACACCCTCCATGAATGGCGCGGACATGTGCGCACCGATCCGGCTGCATGAATCAGGTTGTGACCGATACCGATGTTGTTTCGTTGCTCTTTAAAGAACCACCCCATCGGTGAGCGCTATGATCCCGACCTCGCGGGGCGGGTCGGGGTGACCAGCGCCTGTATTGGCTGCACTTGTATCTCAGCCGGTTCACGGTAGCGCCTTCGAGTCCCGACCTTTGCCGCAACTGGGCCGAAGTGATGGTCGCCGCCCAGGCGGTTGGCCGGCGGATCGAGTGCGCCGACGCCTGGATCGCAACGACGGCGCTTCTATTACGATGCGCCCCTGGTCACCCACAACCGAGGCGATTACGCCGGCGTTCCCGGCTTGAACCTGGTGTCGCACGGCGAGGAGTCCGGCTAAGGCCGGCCTCCCGCCTTACCTCTTCACATCCGGCACGCCGGTCAGCCGCGGGCTCATCCCGCACGCCCGGTAGGCCTCCAGCAGCGCGCCTCCGGCCGGAGGATACAACGGAGGTCCGCACACATTCCCGCGCTCCTGCTCGACCAGGTCGCGGAACTGGTCGCGCAGGATCGCGCCACGAAACACGCCACCCAGGTGCGCCACCACCGCCCTCTCGCCGGGCGCGAAAAGCTGACGCCGCACCGCGGCGGCCAGCAGCGCCAGTTCAGCCGCCGCCTTTCGCAGGATGCCGGCCGCCACCTGGTCGCCCTCCGCGGCGGCACGTTCCACCACCGGGCCCAGGGACGCAATGCGCGGCCGCTGAAACTCGGGCGTGTAGAAGCGATGCAGAAGATCGTTGGCGGATTTCGCGCCGCCCGCATCCAGGAACATAGCGAGCAGTTTTGTCGCCGGCCCCCATCCCTCTTCGTATCGCAGAGCGGCCCGCAAGCCCTGCCGCGCCAAGTCGAAGCCGCTGCCCTCGTCGCCGAAGACGTATCCCCAGCCTCCGGCGCGCGCGGTCTTGCCCGCCGCGTTCCTGCCGAAGCCGATCGATCCGGTTCCGGCGATCACGATGACGCCCGGATCGCCGCCCGTCGCCCCGGCCAGCGCCACCACGGCGTCGGTGGTGACCACCAGCCGCTCTGCGCGCACCGTCTGGGCCACTAGCGCCTGCTTGTCCTCCGGACCGCCGCTGAAACCAAGGCAGGCGGCCTCGAAACGGACTTCGCGAAAATCCGCCCCCGCCTCGTGGCAGGCGCCCGCGACGGATTCCTCAACCGCGCGCACCAGCTTGGCCCGGCCTTCTTCGCCGCTTGCGTGATTCGACGGTCCGGCCGAGCCCGCGCCGGCCACGCGGCCCGCCTCATCGCCGACCAGCGCGATGGTGCTCGACTTCCCGCCGTCCACACCCAGAAAGAGCTTCGCCACGCGTCCTCTCGGTGGCGCACGCTTCAGCGTGCCGCCGCGGGCTTCAGCCTGCGGGCCACATTGTCAGTCTACGCGATAGAGCCTGACGCCGCCGCTCTCGCCCAGAGGTGTCACGCCCCACTCACCGGCACGCGCTCGCAGGTCCGTGGCCAGCGGCGTGGAATCGGGGACCAGCATGTACCCGACGCCCTGTCGCAGCAGCTCGCGCGCAATCATCCGCCGCGTCGCCGCCGGCGCGGGGATTCCGTTCTCGCTCGGCGCCCCCGCCAGTGTGCTCCACTTTCCTGCAGCGTCGCGCCCTTCCAGATGCAGCCGCACCTCCCGCTGGCCCGGTGCCGAATCGAGCGCCACCGAATCGACCTGCCGCGGCGCGTCGAAGTCCAACTCCAGATACTCTCGCCCATCGAGCGGCTGCCAACTCTTCCAGCGCGTCGCCGGATTGCCGTCGAACGCCATCCCCGCCTCCCACGGATTGGGACGCGCGCGCACCTTCGCGGCTGCACCGTTCCGCACACGAAGCTCGCTGACGCTCCAGCCATCCGGCGCGCCGGCCCTCCCCGTCTGCATCACCCGCACCGCGGTCAGCTCCCGCGAAGGAAAACGAAACTCCTGCCGCGCGAGCGGTTCCAGGCCGCCGGTCACCATCTCGAACAGGTTGTTGCACTGCGCGCATTCATAAGTGCCCAGCACCTCGCGCGCGCAGTAGGCCATGGGCGGCGATTCCAGGCCCAGCACCTTGGCCTGTGGCGGCACCTCTCGCTCCACCAGCTGCGCCAGCCTGTAACCGGGAAGCCAGTAGCTCAGGTACGCCTCCTCGGGCTCGATGCGCAGTGCCGCGGCCACCGGCACCCTGAACATCCGCAGCGCGCACTGGCCAGCATAGAACTTTGTGAATCGCGGCCACGACATCACCGCGTGCGCGCACAGAACTACTACCGCTAGCGCCTTCCACCGCACCAGCGTCATCCCCAGCGCCAGCGCCAGGAACACCGCCGACGGAATCAGGAACCGCGTACCGATGTTGGCCGGATACGTGGTGAGGAACACCGCCGCGGCCAGCAGAAGCTGCCGGCCCTGGCGCTTCCATAGCGCGGCCAGCGCGAGTGGCGCCAGCAGGAACACGGGGCCGAAGAACCCCTGCAACTTGTCCCCTTCGACCGTCACCTGAAGCGGGATCTGGCGCCAGTCCGTCACCCCACCCCAGTGCGCCAGATGCGTCCGGAACTCCTGTTCGGCGGCGATGTGGAGGTAGGGGTTTGGAAACCACTGGTTGAAGAACGGAGCCAGCGGGTTGCCCGTCCACACCCAGTTGCGGATCATCCATGGCGCGATCATCACCGCCGCGCACGCCGCCACCACCGCTGCATTACGTACCGGGCCGCGACCGTCGGGGAGCGGCTTCCTGGACTTCCACAGCACGAAGCCCAGCGCGTACGGAACCGCGACAAACGCCGTGTACTTCATCCCGTACGCGAACCCGGCCAGCACGCCGGCCAGCACCAGCAGGCCCGGCTGCCGCTCGTCGTCCCAGATCTGCAGCAGGTAGAACAACGCGAACAGCACGCAGGCCACGGCCACGTCGATGAATGCGGTGGAGCCGTCCCAGTTGACGATCGGGCTCACATACACCAGCAGGGCGCCCACCACCCCCGCCGCGCCGAATCCGAACCGGCGAGCGTAGAGCATCATTCCGAACGGCAGCGCCGCCAGAAAGGCGAAGTGTACCAGGGCCGCCGCCGAGTGCCTGCCGAAAGCAAACGCGAAGAGGTAGAGCAGTTCGGTTCCCTGCGACAGGTACGCGTACAGGGAAGGCACGTGGCGGAAGCCGTGCGCGTCCAGATAGCGGAGCACGATCCCCAAGTGATAGTGGCTGCCGTCCGGACTGATTTCGGGGGCCATGGCGTGGAAGAAGCTCACGTAGGTGAACAGCGCGAACAGCGCCCAAAACAGCGCGCGCCAGCCGCGGCTGACGGGCGCGAGCGGCTTTCCCGCCGGTTCCCATGCGCGGCGCCACAAAGCCGCGGCCAGCGCCAGCGCTCCTACTGCCAGCAGCACGCCGGGGTAGATCGCGTGCACCGCCGCCAGCGCGAATACCAACATGCTGAGGCAGGCCGAGCCCGCCGTGAACGCTAAGAACCGCTCCTCCTGCCGGTAGAATCGTACTCCCAGAGCGCGCACCAGGAGCGTGCCGAGCGCTGTCGAAACCAGGGCGGTGAAACCGGCTCCGAACAGAATACAGAGGACCTGCGGCATCAGTCGGTCTTGTCTTTGGAGTAGCAGAGCGAATCGAGCGGGCACTCGGCGCAACGCGGCTTGCGAGCCACGCATAGCGCCCGCCCGTGATAGATCAACTGCAATCCAAAGTCGGTCCAGCGCTCGCGCGGGACGATCTTCATGAGGTCCTGCTCGATCTTCACCGGGTCGGTGTTCTTGGTGAGATCCAGCCTCAATGAAAGGCGCTGGACGTGCGTGTCCACCACGATGCCGCTCGCGATGCCGTAGAAGCCGCCGAGCACCACGTTCGCCGTCTTGCGCGCCGCGCCGGGAACGGTGAGCAGTTCCTCCATCGTGCTCGGCACCTTGCCGCCGTAATCCGCCAGGATCTTTTTCGCCGCGCCGATGACCGAGCGGGCTTTGTTGTTGAAGAAACCGGTGCGGCGGAGGTCCTGCGCCATTTCCGCCTGGTTCGCATGGGCGAAATCCGTCATGGTCGGATACTTCGCGAACAGCCCTGGCGTGACTTCATTCACTACCTTGTCCGTACACTGCGCGGAGAGGATGGTGGCCACCAGCAGCTCCCACGCGTCGCGGTGGACCAGCGGAACAGCGGGCTTCGGGTACGTCCGGTCGAGGATCTCGAGAATCTTCGCGATCCGCTCCTTCCGCTCGGCGGCAGTGCGCGGACGCTTCACGCTGTGTTTCACGCCGCCCCCTAACGCCCCGTGATCTGGGCGCGCAGAAACTGCCAGTCGGGCAGCTCGTAAACCCGCAGCTTGGTTTTGAGCGGCACCTTGACCTCTTTCGACTCGTACGCGTTGAGCGGCGTCGTGAACTCGAAGGTGCCCACCGTCTGCCTGCCGCCGCCCGCGATTCCCTGGAGGTCGCCTTTCAAGCTGAGCTGGCCCAGATCGGCGCCGGAGTGGTTGACCACCACGAACTGCACGAAGGGCTTCTGCTTGTCGTCCTCGGTCAGCCGGAATCCGACCAGCTCCAGGTCCCTCAGTTCGGGGTTCGACTGAGTCGTCGGCACCGTTTCCGCGGCCGCGATTAGCGCGTCCTGGCTTGGAGCCGCCGCCGGGGCCGTCTGGCGCGACTGCCTCCAGACGATAAAACCCAGCAGGATCACGATGAACACCAATCCGAACATCACGCTTAGGAGCCATCCCGGAACGGCCACCCGGCTCGACGCCACGGCCGCCGGCGCCGCGGGAGGCGGCACAACCAGCGATGGCTCGGCGGCGGGCGTTGGCGGAGAGACGACTCGCGGCAGGGCGGCCGCGGCCGGCGGCATCGGCGGCGGTGCGGTTTCCGCCACCGGCCCTGGAGCCGCTGGCGGTGGCGCGGCCGTCGCGGGCGCCTCCTTTCCGGCAGGAGCACAGTTGGGGCACTCGGAGTAGGAAGGCGGCACCTCGTGCCCACATTTCGGACAGATCCAAGAGAACATGTTCGCTTGCCTTTAGCGTACCGCAGCCTCCGCCCGCCCGCCGTAGCATAGTTCTATGGATTTCTTCCGGCGCGCGACCGCCAAACCCCGGCGGCTGGCCGTGCTCCCCGGCACGTTCAACCCGCCCACTCGCGCCCATCTGGCGCTGGCACGCGCGGCGCTCGCCTCCGTGGACGAGGTGTTGTTTGTGCTTCCGCGCGCGTTCCCGCACAAGGCCTACGCCGGCGCGTCCTTCGAAGCCCGCGCGCGCATGCTCGCGGCAGCGGTCGGGGATGAGCCGCGCTTTTCCATCGCGTCCGCCGACGGGGGACTGTTCATCGAGATCGCCCGCCAGTGCCGCCAGGCCTATGGACCGGACGTCGAGGTTCTGATCCTGTGCGGCCGCGACGCCGCCGAGCGCGCCGTCAACTGGGACTATGGACGCCTGGACGCATTCCTCGACCAACTTCGCGAGTACCGGCTGCTCGTTGCGCCGCGCGACGGCTCCTACCAGCCGCCGCCCGAATTCGAGGACAGCATTGAGGCGCTCGCCGCCGTCGAGGGCTGCGACGAAGTCTCGGCCACCGAAGTTCGCGGGCGCATCCGCCGCGGCGAGCCGTGGGAACACCTGGTGCCGCCGCCGATCGTAGAATTGGTGCGCGAGATCTACTGATGTGGGGCCGGCCCTCTTGAGCGCCGTAGCGCACGCTTTAGCGTGCCGGAGCGCGCTTTAGCTCGCTCTGCCCGACCGGGGCTGAAGCCGACGCCGGCACGCTAAAGCGTGCGCCACAGGGCATGCTCGTCGCCCCTACTCCTGCAAGCCCGCGTCCAGGAACGCGCGCAGGCGGTGGCTGCGGCTGGGGTGGCGCAGCTTGCGCAGCGCCTTGGCCTCGATCTGCCGGATGCGCTCGCGCGTCACCGCGAAGTGCTGGCCCACCTCTTCGAGCGTGTGCTCGCTCCCGTCCATCAGCCCGAACCGCATCTTGATGATCTTCTCTTCGCGCGGGCTGAGCGTCTTCAGAACCTCGGCCGTCTGCTCGCGCAGGTTGAGGTTGATCACCGCTTCCGACGGCGAAACCACGCGGCGGTCCACGATGAAATCGCCCAGGTGCGATTCTTCCTCTTCGCCCACCGGCGTTTCGAGCGAGATCGGTTCTTGCGCGATGCGCAGAACTTTCCGGATCTTGGGTACCGGCAGTTCCATCCGCCGAGCCAGTTCCTCGGTGCTCGGCTCGCGGCCTAGCTCCTGCTGCAAGCGGCGCTGCGTGCGCACCAGCTTGTTTATGGTCTCGATCATGTGGACCGGGATGCGGATGGTGCGCGCCTGGTCCGCAATCGCGCGCGTGATCGCCTGCCGTACCCACCAGGTGGCGTAGGTCGAAAACTTATATCCCCGGCGGTAGTTGAACTTGTCCACCGCCTTCATCAGGCCGATGTTGCCCTCCTGGATCAGGTCCAGGAATTGCAGCCCGCGGTTGGTGTAACGCTTGGCGATCGAGACCACCAGCCGCAGGTTGGCTTCGATGAGCTGCTTCTTGGCGCACTCGGCCTCGATCTCGCCGCGCTCGATGATCTGCAGCGTCCGCCGCAGCTCGGTCGCGCTGGCGCCGCACTCTTCTTCCCACTCCTGCAGCCGCAGGTTGCACTGGCGCAGTTCCTTGCGCAGCTCGCGGAGCGCCTGGCCCGGCCGAGCCGGCTTCCTCGAAGCGGCGCTGGATTTTGGCGATGTCGCGCTCGACCGGCTTCAGTTCCTCCACCGCCCGCCGCACGCAATCCGCCAGCCGCCGCTCCACCAGGCCGCTGAAGGGAATCGAGCGGATGATCTGCGAGATCTTGACCGTCGTCCGCGCCAGGACGCTTCGTAGCGCACGGTGCTGCTTGGGCTTGGTGGTCCGTGGAATCGCCAGCAGTTTCTGCCTGAATTGCTGTGCTTTGCGGTAATGCCGCTCGATTCCGTCAATGGCCTGCAGCAGTTCCTGCCGCTGTGTCTCGAATGAGTCTTCGTTGGCTACCAGGTCCGGCAGAATCAGAACGTCGCGCACCGGGACCGCGCCGCGCCGCACGTCGTCGCCCAGCGTGAGAACCTCGCGGGTGATCAACGGGGAGCGCGCCATCGACTTGCGGACCGCGCGCTGGCCGCGCTCGATGCGCTTGGCAAGCTCGATCTCCCCCTCGCGCGTCAGCAGCGGGACCGTGCCCATCTCGCGCAGGTACATGCGCACCGGATCGTTGGTCTTGTCGCTGAACTCCTGGGTTAGGTCGACCTCCAGGAGTTCTTCGGCTTCCTCCGGTTTTCCGATTTTCGGCTCTTCGAGGATCTCGACACCCGAGCCGTCCAACGTGACCAGAATATCGTCTAGTTCTGGACCCGGAGCGATGTCGTCGGGAAGAAGCTCGCTGACTTCGTCGTACAGGACGTAGCCCTTCTCCTTGCCCGCATCCATCAACTGCTTGAGACGGTCGTACTTGTCGTCGATCGCCACCGTCAACCCCACCCGCGAATAACTGCGAGACCGATTCCAGTTATTCTACAATACCCCTGAGCGATTGGCTCAGGCCCGCTCCAGCCTACCGAGTTCCTCTGCGCAACGTAGAGCCTCCTCCAGCATACCAGCCCGCTCCGCCTCCTTGATACGGCTCTTCAGCGCCGCGCGGCGGGCCTCGAGGCCGGATCGCTCGAGCTCGCGCAAGCAGGCCTCCGCATCCGTACCCGTCGATTGCTCGTCATCTCCCTTATCGGCGAACAGGAGGGCGGCGAACAAATCCTGGTCCGCCTCCCCCAGCCGCGCCTGCACGTCGGCCACCCGAAACGGCGCGCCGCTCTCCTCCATCGCGATCAGCGCCTGGAAAATTCGCACCGTGCGGAACTGCTCGAGCTGCGGAGCCCGCTTGAGACGCGGAAGAATCGAGCGCCGGATCTCCTCGCTCCCCAGCACCGCGTTGAGCAGGATCCGCTCCACGGGTTTCACGTCCACCACGGCAGCGGGCAGCGTTTTCTCCCGCCGCTCCGCCGCGGCCTTGCGGAAATGCTCCAGCACCAGCCCCGTTTCGATGCCCAGGTAGTTCGCCAGATCGTTGGCCACCGTGGCGCGCTCCAGTTTGTCCGCGATGCGCTGCACGGCCGGCAGCAGGAACTTGAGCCCGGACACGCGTCCTTCCGAAGTCCGCATATCGAACTTGCCGCGCGCGCGGTCGGCCAGCCAGTAGAAGTAGCCCGGAGCCTTCTCGGCATGCGTCCGATACGCCTCCGCCCCATTGGCCTTGACGTACTCGTCGGGATCCAGGCCGCCCTCGAGTTCGAGCACGCGCACCTGCATGCCCTCTTCCACCAGAATCTCGATCGAGCGCTCCGCCGCCTTCATTCCGGCTTCGTCCGGATCGAAGTTCACCACGATGCGTTCGGAGTGCCGCTTGATGGCCCGCACCTGCTGCACCACCAGCGCCGTGCCGCAGGAAGCCACCACCTCGTGCACCCCCGCCGACCACACCCCGATCGCGTCCATGTAGCCTTCTACCAGCACCGCCCGCGACGCCGCGCGAATGGCCGTCTTGGCGCGATGCAGGTTATACAGCACCCGTCCCTTGTGATAGATGGGGCTCTCCGAAGAGTTCATGTACTTCGGCTCCTCGCCCGCCGCCAGCGCGCGCCCGCCGAAGCCGATGATCGCGCCCGACTCGTTGTGAATCGGAAACATCAGGCGTCCGCGAAAACGGTCGAAGTAGCCGCCGCCCTCCTGGCGCCGCAGCACCAGCCCGCACTGCTCCTTCTGGTCCTCGCTGAAGCCTTCCTTATCGAACGCGCGCACCAGCGCCTGCCCGGAACGGTCCGAGTAGCCGAGGCCGAATTCCTCGACCAGCGGCGCCGCGATCCCCCGCTTCGCCAGATAGGTCGCGCGCCTCCGCCCCCGTGCCCGACGCCAGCGCCCCGCGGTAAATCTCCTGCGCGATTTCGTGCATGCGGTAGATCGCCCCGCGCAGCTTGGTTTCGGGGTCGCTGTACTCGGCCCGCTTCGGCATGGGGATGCCGTAGCGGCTGGCCAGCGCCTTCATGGCCTCGTAGAAGGTCAGCGCCTCGATCTCCATCACGAACTTGATGGCGTCGCCGCTGGCCCCGCACCCGAAGCACTTGTAGAACTGATGCACCGCATGCACGCCGAACGAGGGAGTCTTCTCGGTGTGGAACGGACACAGCCCCACCCAGCGAGTGCCGGCCTTCCGCAGCCGCACGTACTGCCCCACCACATCGACGATGTCGATGGCCGATTTCAGTTGTTCGACGAAATCCGTGCTCATCCGACTTCAGCCTTACGTTCCGCTTCGTGGCGCAGGCACTCCTGCCTGCCGCCTCGACACTCATGTCGAGGCCGGCTTCCCGTCGAGACGAGTCTCGACGCTGCAGACTGAGAGTCCGCGCCACGCTTGGCGCCGTGTCCATTCGTGTTCATTCGTGGCCCTAACGCTTTGCGCGGTCTTCCGCCGTCGGGCACTCGAACTTCACCAGCCCGTTCCGGTAATCCAGCGTAATCGAGAACAGCTTCAGCATGGGGAACCCCAAGAAACCCGCCACCTCCATCCCCAGATCGTCGTCATGCCGCTTCATGTTAATCGAGAGCGTATCGAGACAGCGCACGCTGAACCCGCCGAACTTGAACTTAAGGTCGTCCGCTGCGTCCACCTGGTCGATTCTTCCCGAGATCCCGCCCAGCGGCACTTCGGCGGCCGAGCGCAGCTTCGCCAGTTCGGCCGCGAACTCTCGCCCGATCAGCGTCTGGCTGGCGCCCGTATCGATGACGAACATGGCGGGCTCCGATCCGCTGACCGAGGTCGGCACCATCAGCATGTGGCCGATCCGGTAGATCCTCTCCATCTCAGGATCGTTCTGAAACCCGCGATCGGACGGCCGGTCGTCGGCCGTCCCGGGAAAAGGTTCCAGCCGCATCACGCCGTTGGGAAGGTCCAGCGTCACCAGAAACGCATCGAAGATGTCCGTGCCCAGCAGACCCTGCTCGCCCGCCACGCTCGCGCTCTCGCTGACCGTCACGATGGCGTCGCGAAACTCGACCGCGCCCACGCGAACCCGCTCCGCCAATCCCACCCAGCCTCGCGTGTCGCCCCGGTCGCCCAAGCCGCCCACGGTGGTAGAGGCCAACCGCTTGACGTGAAAACGCGCTGCCAGATTGGCGTTGATGATAATGCCGCCGGCGCCCGTGTCGAGTAGCAATCTCGCCGCTTCGCCCCCGTTGATGCTGACCGGGACGCGGTACGCATGCAACTCGCGGCCGCGCAGCACGGGCTCCAGGCGGATCTGGCTGCGCGTATAGTTCGAGACCAGCCCGAACGGCTTGCGGCCGCCCAACACCCGCCGGATCTCGAGCATCGCGCGGGCCCGCTGGGTGCCGCGCACGTCTTCGTTCTTCGCCATGCCAAGATAGGTCTCGAGCGCCGCCGCGGCGTCGCCACCCTCTAGCGTCACGGCCCAGCGCAGGACCGCGCTCGGCTCGCCGGGCGCCAGCTCGTGGGCTCTGCGAAAACAGTCCTGCGCGGTCTTGCGATTGAACGTGTACTCGGAAACCTGGCCCAGCCGGAACCAGGCCCGCGCATCGCGCGGCTCCATGGCGGTCACATCGCGGAACCGCCGCTCCGCCTCCTCCACCTTTCCGCGGCGGAGGGCGATCTCCCCGAGAATGACCTTGAACGGCGCTTTCGAGTCGCAATTCCCCGCGATCGCCTCCGCCCCGGCCAGGTCGTGACGCGCCAGCAGCGAATCGGCCTGCTGGACCTGCTCCATGCCGCATTGCGCCCATGCCACGGCAACGGCCGCAACGAAAAGGATCGGACCGCGCCCAATCATAAGCTGAGAGCGTACCAGACTCCGCACCGCCTCGTCGCAGGCGCCGCTCCCGACTCCCGTCTCCCGTCTCCTGTCTCCTGCCGTTTGTGCCATCCTGGTCCTGAAATCCGAGGAGGCCCATGACTCTACGAAGTGGAATTGCGCTGGCCGCGCTCATTCTGGCACCCGTTGCCGCACCCCAACCCGGTCCCATCCAGCCTCCCGCGCTGCTGCTCGGGACCGCCTGGTATCCCGAACAATGGCCCGAATCCCGCTGGGATGAGGACCTCAAGCTGATGCAGGCCGCCGGAATCCACATGGTGCGCGTGGGCGAGTTCGCCTGGAGCCGCATGGAGCCCGAAGAGGGCCGCTTCGACCTGGACTGGCTCGACCGTGCCATCTCGGCCGCTGCCAAACGCGGTATCTTCGTGGTCCTAGGAACCCCCACCGCCGCCCCGCCGGCCTGGCTCACCCAGAAATATCCCGACACGCTCAGAACCGAAATGGACGGCCAGAAGGCCACCCACGGCGCCCGCGCGCAGGCCTCGCCCTTCAGCCCCCGCTATCGCCAGTTCTGCCGCCGCATCGCCGAGGAGATGGCGAAGAGGTTCGGCCACAACCCCAACGTCCTCGGCTGGCAGATCGACAACGAGTACGGCTCCCTCTCCTGGGACGACGTGGCGCGCCAGCAGTTCCACGACTGGCTGCGCGCGAAGTTCAAGACCCTCGATAACCTCAACAACCGCTGGACCACCGAATACTGGAGCCAGACCTACACCGACTGGAGCCAGATCCCGCTCGGCACCCCGGGCATGAATCCCGGCCTGCTCCTGGAGTACAAACACTTCATCAGCGACACGTTCCGGGACTACCAGCACGTCCAGGTCGAAGCCATCCGCGCCCATAGCGATCCCCGCCAGTTCATTACCAGCAACTTCATGGGCTGGTACGACGTCTTCGATCACTACGAGCTGAATGCCGAGTTGGATCTCGCATCCTGGGACGACTATATCGGCCGCGGCCACCTCGACCCGTTTCGTAATGGCATCATCCACGACCTCACTCGCGGGTTCAAGCGCAAGAACTTCTGGGTGATGGAAACCCAGCCGGGCTTCGTGAACTGGTCGCCCGTCAACAACGCCCTGGACCGCGGCGAGGTCCGCCAGATGGCCTGGCACGCCATCGGCCACGGCGCCGAGACGGTCAGCTACTGGCAATGGCGTAGCGCGCTGAGCGGCCAGGAGCAGTATCACGGCACGCTGGTAGGCGCCGACGGCACCCCCGTTCCGTTGTACGAGGAGGTGGCGCAGATCGGCAAGGAATTCGAGAAGGCCGGCCCCGCACTCGCCGGCACCAGCCCGCAGTCCGAGGTCGCCATCCTGCATTCCTACGACAGCCGCTGGGCCATCGATTTCCAGCGGCATCACCAGGACTTCGATCCAGTCGCGCTCCTCTCCAGCTACTACCGCCCGCTGCGGCAACTCGCGCAGCAGATGGACGTCGTCAGCCCCGATGCGCCTCTCGCGGGCTACAAGCTGGTGGTGGCGCCGGGGCTGAATGTCCTGCCCGATAGCGTCGCGCGGCGGCTGACCGAATACGTCCAGCAGGGCGGCCACCTGGTGCTGGGACCGCGCTCCGGTATGAAAGACGAGTACAACGCGCTCCAGACCGCGCGGCAGCCGGGTCCGCTGGTGCCGCTGCTGGGCAGCCGCGTGGAGCAGTGGTACGCGCTCGACCAGAGCGTTCCGCTCACGGGCGCCTGGGGAACCGGCCATGCCACCATTTGGGCCGAGCAACTGAAACCGGGCGGTGCGGATGTCGAAACGCTCCTCACCTACGGCGCAAGCAACGGCTGGCTGGATGGGCAGCCGGCCGCGGTAACCCACAAAGTCGGCAAAGGTCGCATCACCTACATCGCCGCCTGGCTGGATGACGATCTCATGCGCTCCGCCGCTCAGTGGATGCTCCGCACCAGCGGCGTGGAACCGGCCCTCGGCCCCGTGCCGGATGGCGTCGAAGTCTGCCGCCGTACCGCGCCGGGCAAGCGCGTTTACATCGTGGTCAACCACACGCGCGAGCCGCGGCACGTGGCGCTTCCGCAAAAGATGCAGCCCCTGCTCGGCGCGGGAGCCGCCGTCCAAGCCCTCGACCTCCCAGCCCGCGGCGTCGAGGTGCTCGAAGCGGAGCCGTAGCGGCGGGGTTCCGCCCGCGCGGGTCCCCGTGTGCCTCCCGGCACGCCGAATGGGGACGCGACCCTCGCAACGGCGGCCGCTGAGGAGCTCTCATGGGGGAGAGAAAGCCAGAGTACCACCCAGTACGATAGACCGGGGGTACCGTATCACGCGCCCGAGGCGGCCTCGGCCCGAGCCCTTCGGGTCCCGCTCCGCGCCGGTGGCCGTCAGGCTGGCCGGGACCTTGCGACGCCCGCGATCCGGCGCATCTCGGAGCGCCACCGTCGCCTGCTTCCCGCTAAGCAACGGCGGCACTTCCGGCCTTCTACCCCGCGGATGCCGGAGCCGTCGTCCATCGGGCCTTCCGCCCGTGCGACGGCCCGCACCGGCCTCCACCGCAGCGGGCCCGGAGGGTACCCAAAAACGAAAGTACTAACCATCCGGCGCGTCTCTAGCTCGGAGGCGGCATGCAGGGATTCAGAGGTCGCAAACGAGGGGAAGTCACCCTCCCCGTGCACGTCGCACCCACACGAACGCGGGTTGTAGGCGCCTCCAACTTACAGGTCCAACTCACGCAAACGTCAGATTAAATTGAACCTTGCCGCCATGACCGGAGGACTTATAATTCCATCAGACCTACGAATAAACGGGGGAAATATGGCACATCAAGCAACCGTGTGGGGAAGCCTGGAAGGTGGCACTCCACAGCCCGCATCTTCCCGGAAGCGCCGGATCTGGGCGATTCCCATTGCGATTTTTGCGCTGTTGGGAGCCGGAGCGTTCTGGCATTTCTTCCCTGCGTTAACCGGGGGAAGCGCCAACGCAGCTTCACCGCGAGCGGACTTTTCCCTCGAACTCGAGCGGGCTGGATCCGATTATCGCGTCACCTGGGACGGCCAGTCGCCTGTCATCCTGGCAGCAAAGCGCGGCACCTTGCTCATCCGGGATGGCAGTTTCCAGAAGGAGATAACGCTGGATCGGGATCAACTCGCCAGCGCGGGTGTGGTGTATGCCCCGTCTACCACGGACGTCTCGTTTCGTCTCGAACTGTTCGGCGGTCCGGACCCGGCGGTCGCGAGCGTTCGCTTGCTGGCCGGCGCCAAGCCCGAGGTGGTCGCCGCAGCGCCGGCTCCCGAAACGGCCCTGCCGGTAGAGACCGCCCCGCCTGTGGTGACCGACCCGGCGCTCGCCGAGCTGCCCGCCGAATCGGCCGGTCAGGCCGCTACGACAGACGACCAGGCCACGCTGGCCTCCGCCCCGAAGCCCGAAGACATTCCGGCGCCCGCCCGATAGATAGCGTCGAAGTGGGGCAGGCGTCCACGCCTGCAGCGGGTCTCCAGAGGGACTTGCGAAATTAGTCACTCGACCGGCTGGTAGCACCGAACCGCGACCGTCAGGGAGCGGAACGGGCCGCCGATTGACATCTGCTTGAGGGGGTCCACTCGCTCACGCTCGTGGTTCGGTGCAGTGTCGCGGACTTTCGCAAGTCCCTCTCCAGACCCGCTCAGCCGGACGTGGACGTCCGGCGCAGCTCTGGAGAGCTGCCCCACTCCGGCTGTCCGCATCCGAGAGAACTCCCGCCAAAGCCGGACCGTCAGACGGCCTGGGTTTCCGGAGAGCTGACGTTTACCAACGTGTCCTTGCTCTCGAGCCCAAACCCCTCGAGCTGCTTCTCAAACGGGCACGGAATACTTGCGCTCGATCTTCTCGCGGTAGGTCGGGCCCGAGTTGTAGGCGCAGAAGGGATAGATCAGGCCGTTGGGCGCGGCATAGTGGATCACGCAGCGCTTCACCCGCTCGATGTCGTAGTTGTAGACATCCATGAAGTGCATGCCCGCCACCATCAGCGTCTTGTAGGTGAACCCTTGCTCCTCGCCCTTCGCCGCGGCCGTACTCTTTATCCGTCAGCCCTTGCAGCGTCTCGACGAACTTGGTGAAGGTCAGCCCCTCGGGCGCCCGATCCTCGTGGAAGTGCCGGCGGATCGCATTCCAGGTCTTCAGCTTCGACCAGAACTTGAACGACTGCCGGCCGGTCTTGCGCGCCAGCATGTCCATGTCCTGCATCAAGCCGCCGATGTCCACGAACCGCGTCACCGGCGTGGCCTTCTTGTTCTTGTCCACGAACATGTAGGTGCCGATCGAGCAGTGCGGATTCGGGCTCAGCGTCGGGATCTGCTCGCCGCGCAACGCGCCGACGAACCGCGAGAAGGGCGCCACGCAGGAGAGCGGGAACCAGTCCTCGTAGGTATCGCAGATGCCGGTCTGTTCGCTGCACGCACGCGCGCCAAGTCGGCCATGCGTGAAGCGCTTCTCTTCCAGCTCGTGCTTCGAGATGCGGCCGCGTGAAGGCCACCGGCTGGAAGCTGATGGCGCTGACCACGTCGATGTTTTCGAGCGCCAGCCGCACGATGTCGCCGATCTGGTCGATCGTTCAGCCCCTTGACGATGGTGGGCACGAAGCAGATCTTCATCCCCGCCTTGCGCACGTTCTCGATCGCCTGCATCTTCTTTTCGAGCAGCGACTCGCCGCGCACGCGCTTGTAGATGTCCTCGCAAACGCCGTCGAACTGCAGGTACAGCGTGTGCAGGCCGGCCTCCTTCGCCTGCATGGCGAACTCGAGGTCGGTGAACATGATCCCGTTGGTGGCCGCCTGCAGATGCGAGAACCCCATGTCCTTGGCCATGCGCAGGACTTCGAAGAAGTGCGGGTAGATGGTCGGCTCGCCGCCCGAAAACTGCACGATGCGGTTGGCCACCGGCTCCTCGCCGCGCAGCGCCTGCGAGCATGCGCCGCACCTGCTCCAGGCTCGGCTCGTAAAGGTAGCCGGCGGCGTTGGCGTTGGCGAAGCAGACCGGGCAGGTCAGGTTGCAGCGGTTGGTCAGGTCCACGTTGGCCAGCACCGTGTGGCTGGTGTGCATGGAGCACAGGCCGCACTGGTCCGGGCAGCGCGTAGCGTTCGGAATCGGCCGGGTTGCTCACGCCCTGGTTGTCGCCGAAGGTCCACTTCTCCATCTTGAGGTAGAGCCGGGCGTCGGAGGACACGCAGTCCCGGAAGTCGCCGTGCTGCGGGCAGGTCTTCTCCATCATCACCCGGCCGTTCTCCTCGAACACGCGCGCTTCGATCACGCTGGATGCACTCCGGGCACAGCGACTGGGTGATTTTCGGCAGCCCGCGGTGAACCGGCTCGATGGGCGAACCGCTGAACGTGGTCTCAGGTTGAACGATCTTGAACTTTTTCGAGGTTGTCGGCGAGAAGGTCTGTGTGCTCAAGTTAAGACTCCTCCAGGATGAACGGACCGGAAACAGCCAAATCGGATTATAAGGGGGATGGGGGGGACCGCACACCCAATGCCAATCAAACTGCTTGCTTCCATGGTTGTACGGTCGTTTTGACGGGCTCAGTGGGACGCGCTTCGGCCGGCGCCCGAGCCTCCGCTAGGGGGCCTTTCGCGAATACCCCACGAAAAGCGTCACCAGAAAGACGATCAGGAACACGAAGAACAGGAACTTCGCGATGCCCGCGGCAGCAGCGGCGATACCGGTGAAACCGAAGATCGCGGCCACGATGGCAATCACCAGGAATGCAAGCGCCCAGCTCAACATATCTGCCCTCCTGCCTGTATCCCCGCACGCTGCCTGCCAACGCACATTCCATTTAATATCAATAGGATGCAATGACGGGGCCGGGGCGAATTTACCCGCCGGCCGGAAGATCGATCTCCATCACCAGGCCGGGGCTCGAGTTGCGCGCCTCGATCCGGCCTTTGTGCAGGTCGACCGCCCGCCGGGCGATCGCCAATCCCAGACCCACTCCCCCGCTGGTGCGGTTGCGGTCCGTGTCCACGCGGTAGAAGGGGTCGAAGATGTGCGGCAAGTGCTCCTCCGGGACCCCCGGACCGTAATCCCGGACCCGTATCCTCGCCCCGGGGCCGTCGTTTTCGAGCCACACCTCGACCGGGCTGCCTTGCGGGGAGTGCCGTATGGCGTTGCGCACCACGTTCTCCACCGCCCGCCGAATCAGCTCCGGATCCCCCTGGATCGTCACCGCGGGAGGTTTTTTCATCTCCAGGCGGCAGCCGCGCGCCTCGGCCTCTACCGAGCAGTCCTCCACCAGGTTGGCCAGCAGCTCGTCCACCCGCACCGGCGTTTTGCGCAGGGACGCGGGATCGCCCTCCGCGCGCGTCACCTGCAGCAGCTCGCCCACCAGGGAGTTGAGCCGCCCCGCCTCTTTCTCGATTCGATTCAGTGCCGCCTCGCGCGCTTCCGCCTCCCCCGACCGCGCCAGCTCGGTGGCTACCGACAGCCGCGCCAGCGGCGAGCGCAGCTCGTGGGAAATGTCGAGCAGCAGGCGGCGCTCCGCGGTCAGCAGCGTCTCCATGCGGTCGGCCATGGTGTCGAAGGTGCGCGCCAGCCGGCCCACTTCGTCACGCCGCCGGGAACCTACACGCGCCCTCAGGTCGCCCTTCCCAAAACGCTCCACGGCCTTTTGGAGGCTCCGCAGCGGCGACGTCAGGTGCAGCGCAAGCAGGTAAGAGAGCAACACCATCGCGGCCACGATCCAGAGATACTGCGGCTCGAAAAACGTGAAGCCCGGCCGGCCGCGCGCGATCAGAAAAAGCCAGTACCGGCCGTCGCGGCTGGCCCTGGCGATCACGGTCGGCTGGAAGAGGCGGCCGCGACGCTCCGCCTGCTCCACCAGCCCGTGGCGGTCCTGGCCGGTCAACAGGTCGTGATAGGCCGCGTCCGTCAGTATCCCGTGAGCCGGGACCTCGGCGTCAAGACGCTGAAAGAAACCCGACAGCGCCGGCCGGCCTCCCCGCTCGAAGGCCCGCCGCGCCTCCTCGAGCTGCACCGAGAGCATTCGCCCGAAGATGTGCCCGCGCCCGCGAGCGGCGGTAAAGCTGCGGGTGGTGAGGATCACGAACCCGGCCATGGTAATCGCCATCGCGGCCAGGAACCAGATCAGGAACTTCGCGAACAGCGACCTCACTCGGCGGCCCCTTCCTCCGGCGTCCGGCAGAACTGGTAACCCACGCCGCGGATGGTTTTGATCAGCGCCCGGCTGATCTCGAGCTTCTTGCGCAGATGGCTGATGTGCATGTCGATGGAGCGGTCGAAAGGAGTCGTCTTCCGGTTATAGAGCGCTTCCATGAGGGCGTCGCGGGACAGCACCCGCCCGGCGCCGCGCATCAGGATTTCCAGGATGTCGAACTCGAGCGTGGTCATCTCGATCTTCTGGCCGTCCACGCTAACCTCGCGCGAAGCCGGGTCGAGCGCCACTCCGTTCACCTCGACTGGCCCACGTTCGGCCGCTTGCGGCTCAGTGCGCCGCAGAATCGCGCGGATGCGCGCCGCCAGCTCGCGCGGGTTGAATGGCTTCGGCAGATAGTCGTCGGCGCCCAGTTCCAGGCCCACGATGCGATCGACATCCTCCCCGCGCGCGGTCAGCATGAGAATCGGCGTGCGGCTTTTCTTCCGCAGCTCGCGCAGGATCGCGAAACCATCCATGCCGGGCAGCATGACGTCGAGGATCACCAGGTCCCAGCCGCCCGCGGAGGCGCGCTCCAGCCCCCGCCGGCCCTCGTGCTCCGCATCGATGCTGAATCCCTCGCGCCTGAGGAACTCCCTCAGCAGCCCACACAACTCCACATCGTCGTCGATGAGCAGCAACCGCACGCCCTAGTTTTAACACGCCCAACGGCTGCCTGGCCGCCTTCCTTACGTTTATTTACAGGGGGTTGGGGGGCAAAAGTAGCCATCAGCCATCAGCTGTCAGCTATCAGCCCGACGGATACCCGGCCAACCACGGCGGTGGCTGGTGGAAATGGGGTCGCCATTGGGGTCCGAAGCTGACAGCTATTTCAACCGGCACAGCGGATCCCCGATCACGATGTTCTGCCAGCTTAGCGCCGGGATCGCGAGATAGTAGCTCTCAGCCAGGGTTCTGCCGCTCAGGTACGCAGGGAACAGGAAGTCGGGCCGCGGCGTCAGGTGCAGGTACGGCTCGGCGACGTGCCCGGAAGCGCCCGTGGCACCCTCGTGGATGTAGTCCGCCGACAAGGTCTGCGGCGAGCCCGCGAACCAATGCGCCGAGTCCTTCCAGGACGTGATGTTCCAGCTCTGGGGAGGCTGGACGAAGGTGCGTCCGTCGGTCGAGACGTACTCGGTCACGATCGCGCCGGGCAGCCACTCGAATCCCACGAAACGCCGCGTCCGGTTCGGATCGTTCGATCCCCAGGCGGCATAGCCGATCACGCCCCGCTGGTCATAGAGGACATCGGGGGTCTGGTCGAAAACGACGCGATCCTTGGGAAGCAGGAGCGCGGTGTTTCGCAACCAGTCGTCGCCGGTCTGGTCGGTTGGCGATTTCATGTCAATCACAACCCGCCCCCGGTTGCGCGCCTCGAGCGCGCGTTCGATCATGCCTTTGACTTCCTCGAAGTCGTACGCCGCCAGCCGGCACACCAGGTAAATGGGGAACCGGGGATGGCTGAAGGGAACGTCCCGCATTCCGAAGAACGGGTTCGGCACCGCCCCATGCATCTCGTGCCGTGGTCCGTGCAGATCCTGGTAGAGCAGCGCCAGTTCGGAATCGACCGCGGCCTGGTCCCCGTTCATCCCGCCGCTGCCGCCGATGCGCAGGGGAACGCCCAGGGTAGTCGCGATGTAGAGGATCTTCTCCTGGAGGTGGCGCGACTTCAGACAAGCCGCTACCGGACCGGCGACGGTTTCGTCGTAGCCTTTTCGCGTGATGGTCTCGCCGTCCGGCGCATTGATCGCACACACGTTCGCCTCGGGGATGCCGCGGCGCGTGCGGTAATAATCGCCGACCCGCATCGAGACCGGTGAGGCCCGGTTGACCACGATCAGCACGTTCTCCGGCCCCTGCGCCAGTGCAGCGCCCGCGGCCAGCAACGGAATCAAGGCGCCCCAATGCATGCTACGAGGGTAGCGGAAAGAGTGACGACGGGTGTGCGAGATAGAAGTGGAGACCGGCGAACGTTCGTTACCGAGCCGCGACCGCAAGGGAGCGGACCGTGCGCCGGCTCAAAGCCCTTCCACGGCGAACAGCGCCATGGACTCGCCCTGCTCCTCGATTACGTACCGAAGAGCTTGCCTTACATCCTCATCCTTCCACAACCAACGGGTGCTTCCATGCCGTGCCCAGCGCTTTCGACCGGGCCCGTCGCTTCCCAACCGGTTAAGCTCGCGGCTGGCGTACGATTTGAACCCGTTCATGATTCTCTCGGGTCGAGCCTCGGCTTCCACAACGGCGTGCACGTGGTTGGACCGGACGTGCGCAGCCAGCAGGTTCCAGCCGCGGTGCGCGCAATGCCTCTGGATGGCCACCAGTACCACTGCCCGGCCCGCTTCGTCGAGCACGTAGGGATCCTGGAGCATCTCCCGGCGCTCTGTCATGAGGCGTTGCGCATCGGGCTCCAACAACCGGCTACCCACCAGATTGTCGCCGTGCAGGCGCGCGCCGCAGCAGGCGAACGTAACAAAATACCTCAAACACCGCTCCCTTGCGGTCGCGACTCGGCCGGGCGTACCGCTACGCTCGGATTCCCTCGATTATGTGGAATATGGACTCCGGCCGAGGATTGCTTTTTTTGAAGCCAGTTTTCAGGTTGCGGCTTTGGCCCGCCTTCGGGTTCTGTGGATCACCGCCGCCTCGCGTATTACTCGCCAGCCATTCCGAGCCCGAGCGGCACTGAGAACTAGCGAGGCCACCTCTTCAATATGGCCCCGTGGGAATGAGAAGGCCCCTTCAAGCATCTTCTCGGCGAACGAGAGCCGCGATCTGCGCTCGCCGTGGAGAACCACCCGCGAGTATGCCTCGCAAGCGAAGGCGAATAGCTCGCGATGGCAAAACTCGACATCTACAAACCTCTCCTGGCCCCGCCGGACGAGCAATCCATAGTGCCGTGGCTTCAAATAGTGCAGCAGGTGCGCGGCTTCGTGGACCACAACATCGCTGTACGGGTCGTTGGCTTCGTAGGCGGACCATCGCACGTGTGCAAAGTCACCCGCGAGGCCATCGCATTCCATCTCGACATCGTCTGGCTTGAGCCCATGATCTCCGAACAAAGCCCAGAGAATCCGCCACGCCGATCCCATGAAGCAAGTTGACAATTCTGCGTCCAGGGCTGCTTTAGCGCCCTGAAAGTTCAGTACGAAGGTTCGTGTGGTGGCCTCCCGTAGCGCGACTTCCTGCCAGTCGCGCTGCACAAGCCCCGTGACCATCGGCTGAATCCGCCGTCGAATCGTTTCTGGCGGCACCGGCGAGGCCGATTGCGCTTCTGTCGGAAGCAGGCTCGCCAGGAGATGAAACAGGTTCCTCAAAGCGGTTTTCGCGGCCCGAGTATAGGCCTCGTCTTCCTTGAATTGGGCAAGAGTGAAACGACCGGAGCCCGCCCCGTCCCAGGTTTCCTCCCCGGTGCGCAGAAATCGTTCGATGATCGGCACCGACAAGCTGTCTGCCGCAGCGGCTCGCTCGGCCGCTGCTCGAATGCACCGATTCACCGAGTTTAACTCGTCGTGTGTCACACTTTTGAACAATCACGATTGCGCTTCGGTGGCCGAGCCCAGTTCGCTTTCCAGCTCCTCGACCGTCGGCAGACTTCCCTGCAGCTTCTCGGGAAGGCTTTCCGCTAATCGGTATTCGGCAATGCCAATCGGCTTACTGTAATCTTCGAGCGCATATTCGGCGATCACCTGGTTCTTGGTCTTGCAGAGGATAAGGCCGATGCTGGGCTGGTCATCGGGATGGCGCAACAGGTTGTTGACCGCCGAGAGATAAAAATTCATTTTGCCGGCGAACTCGGGCTGGAAAGGAACGGTCTTCAGGTCGATCACCACGTAGCAGCGCAACCTGAGGTGATAAAAGAGCAGATCGATACGGAACTCTTCGCCTCCTACCGTCAAAGGATACTGACTGCCGACGAAGGCGAACCCGACTCCCAGTTCGAGCAGAAACGTCCGCAAATGCTCCAGCAAGCCGCGCTCCAGGTCGCGCTCGTGGGCCTCTTCTCCCAGCATCAGAAAATCGAAGTTGTAGGGGTCTTTGGTGACCTCCTGCGCAAGATCGGACTGAGGCGACGGGAGGGCGCGATCGAAGTTGGTGATGGCTTTCCCCTGGCGGCGGTGGAGAGCGCTCTCGATCTGGTGGACCAAAACCGCTCGGCTCCAGCCGTGATGGATAGCGGCTCGAGCGTACCAGATGCGCTCGTCGAGGCCGGCGACCTTGTCGAGCAGGACGCAGTTGTGGAACCACGGCAATTGTGCAGCAACCTGCTGCACAAACTCTTCCTCGGGCCAGATCTCGGCGAAGCGGCGCATATACTTGAGGTTGCGAACCGAGAAGCCCCTCACCAACTCGCGGTTGACCGCAACCGAGGCGCGTAAGTGGGCCGCCTGAATACGACTCTTCAGATCTGCGAGGAATTGTGCGTAGCTGTCGGGCGCGAGCGACTCCATGATTGGTTCCTTCCATTATCGTTTACGTCAGTCGCACGATCTAGCCATCGGCCGAGCATCGCAACCCGTTCCACAGCTACCCCGGAGGATGCCCAACCGCCACGCCGGTTGGGCCGCACGATTACGCGAACATTCCCGGGCGAACCCGGCGAAATGTTCGCCGCGGGAATAGGCCGCCGGGTCAGAAGTAGCCGGGAATGCAGAGGCCGCGAATCTGATCGGATCCGAGTTGGTCGGGTTGGCTGCCGGACGGAATTTCGACTATCTTGGTGGCGATCCTCGTGACGAGCCGTTGGCCGATTGCTGTGCCGGCGCTCCGGCCGGCTTGATCACCGTCCATCAGGAGCACGGCTTGGTGGAAGTGACGGCTCAGAAGGTCCGCCTGCCGCGCGGAGAGTGTGCAACCCATCAGGGCGACCACGCATCCGATCCCAGCCTGATGGACCCTGACGCAGTCAAAGAAACCCTCCACAACAACGACGGTTGTGCCATGGGCAGTGGCCCGGTGGAGGTTGAAGAGCACCAGGGACTTTCTGAACCTGACCTAGATCGCTGGATTGACAGGCCAGAACCAGACTTCTTGGGGTGCCTCTAACGTGTGCTGAGCATTGATGTAGAGCTTATTCAGAGAGCACCTCCCTCAACATCCGGACACGCCAGGCGTGGATCTCGGCCATGCCCTTCGCCAGCTTCGAGGCCAGCTCTCGTCCGCTCAGATGGATATACAGGAGGGTGGTCTGGATGCTGCGATGGCCCGGCGAACAGAGCGATTTCCTGAACGTCCCAATCCGCTCGCGCGAGATCGGTCAGACACAAGTGCCGCGTGGTGTGCGTGGTGAACTCCGGGACGTGGGCGCGGTCCGAGATTCCTTCGACCACCTTGGACCACGTCCATTTCGAGATCGGTCGTCCGGCATTGCGGCGCGATTCGGACAGAAACAGAGGACCGCGCTCCCGGCTCAACTCGCGACGGCGCCGCAGGTACGCGGCAAACAGATCACCGGTGGCAGGCGAATACGGAACCACGCGTGCCCGACGGGTCTTGGTCGTGTCCGCGCGGATGGTGATCATACGGCGGGCAGGATCGATATCGGAAGTCTCCAGACTGCAAAGCTCCTCCCTTCGGAGAGCCGCGTCGTAGGACAACGCCAGCATCATACGGTTCCGAAATGACTCATGGCGAGCCGCATCAAGCACGGCTCTCCACTGCTCGTCGTTCGGAATCCAGGGCAGCTTCGTAAATCGCGGGATCAGTCCGCGGTCTCGGGCGCCACCAAAACCCTTTCCGGGCGTGTAACGGCCGCGGCCAACCGGATTCGTGGAGCGCAGCCCCTCTTCCATGAGGTAGTCGTAAAACAGCCGGACCGCCGTGATTCGCTGGTGGAGCGTGGCGTTGGCCAGACCGGCGCCGGAGTCGAGCACGACGACATTGGCGCCGCGCGGGTTGGGTCGTGAGGCCAAGTCCCGGACGTAGGCCGCGATGTGGTCCCGAGTGGCGCTGGCGGGGTTCGTACCTTGGGCAGCGCTGAACGCCAGGTATCCCTCCAGCGCACGCCCATACGCGTCAATCGTGTTCGCTGCGAGGCCGAGGTTCGCCTGGAGCGACAGCCAAGCGCGGGCAGGCCCCAGTTCGGCAGTGAGCGGATAACGCTCCCAGCGGACCTGTGTCACGGTCCATGTCCTCCGTACGAGGAATTGCTGGTTGGATGAAACGGTTGTGGCGAAGGATTCAAACAAAACCGCTCAGGCTTGTCAGAAACATAAGGACCGCTCCATGTCGAATTGCCCTACAACAATCCAGGACTACTTGCGCACGTTCTCCAGCGAACTGGGACAGCGCATACTCGATACCTACCCACCGCTCCACAACTTCGGCGATCCGCCGTCGCCGCGTCTCGGAAGCCTGCTCCGAAGGCCGTACCCTGCCCAGGTCATGGCGGTGATGGGCGTGGTCCAGCGTTGGGAGGAGGCTCGCTCGGCCGCGGTCATAGCCGAGTGCGGCACGGGGAAGACCTTGATTTCGCTCGCTGCAGTCCACGTCCACAGCGACGGAAGACCATTCACCGCCATCGCCATGGCGCCGCCTCACCTGTGTCTGAAGTGGGCGAAAGAGGCGATCCAGACGATCCCCCGGGTGCGGGTATTCCTCATAGACGGCCTCCGGGACCGAGCCAGGGGCGGCGTTCCAAACGGGGTAAATGAAGTGAGGCCACGCCACGGCCAGATCGTGCGCGAGGGCCTGCACACGAGCCTCACAGAGCTGCGTGTGGGGAAGGGCTGCAAGACCGCTCGCGCATGCTGGCACGAGATCTGCCCGGGACCGGCGCTCTTTATTGTCGGGCGGGACCGCGCCAAGCTTTCCTATTTCTGGCGGCACACCTACGGCGTCCCCCGCTCAGGACCATACCTGGGCAGTGTGGTCAATCCCGACACGGGCATACCGGTGCACGTGGGAGACCACAGGATGCTCGCCTCCGACTTCCAGAAGGCGCGGATCGCTGAGGTGATCGGCGCACCCGACCAGCAAGAGGAGTACGCGGCTCTCAGGCCGCGGCGACCGATCTATAGCCCCCTATGGCAAGCCGACCGCATCCGGATTCGACGCGTAGCACCCTTGGACTTCGTCGGCCGCTACATGTCCGGCTGGTTCGATTATGCGATCTGCGACGAGGCGCACCAGTTGGCCAACGACACGGCTCAGGGCAACGGACTGGGCACGCTCGCCAGTTGCGCCGAACGCATCGTGATTCTGACGGGCACGCTGCTGGGCGGCTATGCCGACGATGTTTTCAACATTCTTTTCCGGCTCGAGCCGGGCAAGATGGCGAACGCAGGCTACGAATGGGGCGCAGCCGGGCTGCGCGCCTTTTCCGAAACGTACGGCGTCTTGGAGAAGGTGACCACCATCGAGCCAGCCGACAACAGTTGTTCGAAGGCGCGCGTCAGCAAGCGAATCAAGCGGAAACCGGGTGCCTCACCGCTGATGTTCGGCCAGCATCTGATGCACTTGGCCGCCTTCGTATCGCTGGAAGACATATCGAGCGAGCTCCCGCCATACGCGGAGGAAGTCATCTCCGTGCCCATGGACGACGCCCTTTCGGTCGCGTACAAGACTCTCGAGGAGGACGTCAAGACCGCCATCAAGGAACACCACGGCAACCACTCAGTGCTCAGCGCGGGCCTCAACGCACTACTTCTGTACCCGGACCGGCCCTGGGGGATTGGCGAGTTGTACGGCTACGAATACGATCCCGAGAGCGGGCGACGGGAGCGGTTCACAATTGCGCGTGCCCCCGACCTCGATCAGGACTGTCTGCGCCCGAAGGAGCAGCGGCTGATCGATTTGGTGAAGTTCGAAGTCAACGCCGGCCGGCGGTGCCACGTTTACGCGGTCTACACGCAGAAACGAGACGTCACGCACAGGTTGGAGCGCATACTGGCCCAGCAAGGGCTTCGTGTCGCTGTGCTGACGGCCGATGTGCCTCCGGAAAAGCGCGAGGCGTGGTTCAGCAAAAGGCTGCAGGAGCAGGTCCAGGTCACGATTTCCCACCCCAAGATCATCGAAACCGGAATCGATCTGATCTCGCACAACTGCCTGATCTTCTACCAGACGGGCTATTCGTTGCACACGCTGCGCCAGGCCAGCCGCCGCTCCTGGCGGATCGGACAGCGCAAGCCGGTGCGAGTCCTCTATCTGCATTACGAGGATACGGTCCAGGCAGCCTGCCTCCGGCTGATGGGCAGGAAGTTACTTGTGTCGCTGGCGATGGAGGGGAAGTTCACGGCAGAAGGACTGCAAGCGCTCGATGACGGGGACGACATCTTGACAGCGATGGCCCGGGAACTCGTCACGCAGGGTCACGTCGGAGAACCAGCGGACGCGGTCTGGCGGAGGTTGCAGGAACAGCACGAGGAGAGCTTCCCGGCAGGAACCGAGGAGTGCAGCACGGCGCTTGCGCCCGCAACGGCTGTTGTTCAGGCTCCGGTTGCGGAGGCTCTGATCAGACCGTCTCTCATCTTCGGCGTCAGGCCAGCGCCGGTCGGGCTCGTGGAGCGGAAAGCCGAACCGAAACCCGCCTCGCCCGAAAATCAACTGCCGCTGTTCTGAAGAAGTTCAAGAAATGCTGCGGCGACTGAGCGTCTCACGAACGATGCCAGGATTCAACTGGTTTCAAAAGGAATAGCCAGCTTCGTTCGCCGACCCGCCCTGGCCCCCGAATCATATTCCACATAACTTAGATTTGACCGCATTCCCGCGAATTTATCACGTTCGTGTCGCGCACCCAGTGACGATGACGATCCGTTCATCGGCACTCGTCCCCTGGTGGTGTATACTGACGCGGGAACGCGAAGGAGGAATCTCGATGAAGGTGGGTTTTTGGCTGGCAGGTCTGATGGGGGCAGTCTCGGCGTGCGCGCAGACGCAGCCTACGACGTTGCGCGGGGCGGCCGCGGCAATTCCGCTGCTGATCGGCGCGGCGGCGGACGGAAGCGACATCAACCCCGACCCGCTCACCACCGACCCACCATACGCGGTCACGCTGTCCACACAATTCAACATGCTCGAAGCCGAGAACGCCATGAAGTGGGGAGGACTGCACCCCAACCCGCCCGGCTCGCCGAACGAGTACAACTTCTCGACCGGCGACGAGCTGGTGCGTTTCGCGCAAGCCAACGGGATGTTGGTCCGCGGGCACAACCTTCTGTGGCATTCCTACAACCCGGGCTGGCTCACTTCGGGCGGATACAGCAGCGCGCAGCTCTACACCATCCTCCAGAACCACATCACTACCGTGGTGAACCATTACAAAGGGCAGGTGTTTGCCTGGGACGTCGTCAACGAGGCCATTGACGACAATAGCGGCACTTTGCGGAATTCCATCTGGTACAACCAGCCGGGGATCGGTCTTACCGGAACCGGCTACATCGAGCAGGCATTCCGCTGGGCGCACGCGGCCGACCCCAACGCACTCCTTTTCTATAACGAGTACAGCATCGAGGACCAGTACTGCTACAACGGCTTTTCGTCGGGAGATGGCACCAAGTTCCCGGCGATGTATGCCATGTTGGCGGACTTCGTCGCGCGCGGCGTTCCCATCGACGGCGTCGGTTTCCAGATGCACATCGACACCGGCGGATGCCCCACCAGCGCCGTCCTGGCGCAGCATTTCCAGAAGATCACCGCGCTGGGCCTGGCGGTACACATCACCGAGATGGATGTCAAAATCCCGGACACCTCTGCCCCGTCGCTCCAGGCTCAGGCGCAGACCTACCAGCGCATCCTGAATGTCTGCCTTCAGAATCCCGGGTGCACGGCTCTCCAAACCTGGGGCTTCACCGACAGGCACACCTGGCTGCCGACTGGCTTCCCGCTGCCCTTCGACAGCAACTATCAGCCCAAGCCGGCGTTCGCGGCGCTGCTGAACGCGCTGAACACGGCACCGGCCCCGCCCGCTTCTTCGTGTACCTACTCGGTCGACCGCACCTCCGTGCACGTCTCCGGCGCCGGCGGCGCGGCGCCCATCGCGGTCACGACATGGCCCGCCTGCATCTGGAACGTTGCCGGCCTCCCGGATTGGATCGCCAGCCCGGCATCGGGCAAGGGCGCGACAACGGCTACTCTGAACGTCGCCGCCAACCCAGGTTCCGCGCGATCGGCAACGGTCACGGTCGCGGGCGCCTCGGTGACGGTCACCGAGGACGCCGAGTGCATCTACACCTTCGATCCGCCGTCGGTGAACTTCCCACTGGCCGGCGGCTCCGCCGTGGTCAACATCGCGGCGGGCAGCGGCTGCCCCTGGTCCGCTTCGAGCACTCTGGATTGGGCGACCGTCACCGGATCGACGTCCGGCGCCGGCAACGGAAGCGTCACGCTCCAGGCCGCGCCCTCCGGTGGCTCGGCGCGCTCCGGCGCAGTCACCATCGCCGGACTTCCCTACCCCGTCTCGGAAGGCGCGCTGCGATTCGTCCCGGTCGCTCCGTGCCGCGTGGCGGACACCCGCACCGCCCCCGGGCAGTTTGGCGGCCCCACCATGACGGCCGCCTCGACGCGTTCGTTCGCGATTCCGCAGAGCGCCTGCGGCATCCCTGCCACGGCCCAGGCATACTCGGTGAACGTCACGGTGGTTCCTCCGGGCCCGCTCTCCTACCTTACGCTGTGGCCCGCCGGCCAGCCGCAGCCGTTGGTTTCAACATTGAACTCGTTCCAAGGCCTGGTGGTGGCGAACGCCGCCATCGTGCCCGCCGGCGATGGCGGAGCCGTCAACGTCTACGTGACCCACCCCACCGACGTCATCCTCGACATCAACGGATATTTCGATTCCCCATCGGCCAGCTCGTATTCGTTCTATCCGGTTTCGCCCTGCCGCATCGCCGACACGCGTAGCGCCGCGGGCCCCTTTGGCGGTCCCACCATGACGGCCGGCCAGAGCCGCGACTTCGCGATCCTGTCGAGCGGTTGCAGCATCCCCAGCGTGCCGAGCGCCTACTCGTTGAATGTCACGGTGGTTCCCGCCGGGTATCTGGGATTCCTCACCACCTGGCCGGCGGGAGAGGCCCAGCCGCTGGTCTCGACGTTGAATTCGTGGACCGGAAAGGTGGTGGCCAACGCCGCCCTCGTTCCCGTGGGAAACGACGGCTCCGTCTCCGTCTACGTGAGCGACCCCGCCGATGTGGTCCTGGACATCAACGGGTATTTCGGGCTGCCGGGGAACGCCGGCGCGCTGTCGTTCTACCCGGTGGCGCCTTGCCGAGTGGTGGACACGCGCTATGACGACGGACCCTTCGGCGGGCCCATTCTCGAAGCCGGGACGGCGCGCTCTTTTTCCATTCCCTCGGGCGGATGCGGCATACCCGCCTCGGCAGCGGCCTATTCCATGAACGTCACGGTTGTGCCCAACGGCATGCTCCCTTATCTGACGGCGTGGCCATCGGGATCGCCGCAGCCGCTGGTCTCCACGCTCAATTCGTTCGACGGCACGGTGGCGGCCAACGCGGCCCTCATCCCCGCCGGCGCGGACGGAGCGGTCAGCATCTACGTGGCGGGCCGCACCCACGTGATTCTCGATATCGACGGGTATTTCGCGCCGTAAACCGGCTCGTGCTTCAGAGAAAGCGGTCCAGGAGCAGCGTTTCAAACGACTCGACCCGCTCAAAGACCGCGTCGTTCGTAATCCAGGCGGTCGCCCCGGCGTGTACGGCGGTCGCCGCCTGGAGAGCGTCAGGAGTCCTCAAGCGGTGGACGGCGCGAAGGCGGGCCGCCAGGTCGGCGACCTCGAGGTTCGGCGCAACCCAATCCAGATTGGGGAACGTGGACAGCAGGGCGTAGAACTCGTCGACGCGTTGCTCGTCGGAGGCGCGATAGGGCGCCACCAGCAGTTCCGTCATGGTGATGGTGGACGTCACCGCGTTCGCGTCCGGCCGCTCAAGCCAGGAGAAGATGAGGTCGGTCAGGGGAAGATAGCGGGCGTTCGCCTCCAACTGATAAATGAAGACGCTCGTATCGAGCGCGATCCGGCGGTGCCGCCGCAGGAATCCCCGAAGCCGGCTTAATCCCAACTCTGCCGTTCCTTGCGCAGGTGAGTGCTGGAGTAGACGCCGCGAGCCAACCCTCGAATCGCGGCATGAGGGGATTTGGGCTTCGTCAGGACGATCACCCTGTCGCCGCGAACGATCACCACCAGCTTGTCGCCGGGCTTAGCCCGCAATGCCTCGCGCGCCGCCCGCGGGATCACGATCTGATTTTTCGCCGAGAGGGTCGCTTCCGTCATCGCTTTACATCCTAGCATAAAGTAAAGGAGCGGAGAAGTCCGCTCCCTCACGGTCGCGGTTCGGTGCTGGGCAACGACTTGCGATACCCTGGGTCGGAGACCAACATGTCCGATCCACGTACTCGTCGAGATTTCATGAGACTGACCGCCGCCGGCATGGCCGCGGTGGCCGCCGTCCCGGCCCAGGGAGCGCCATCGGGCGACATCGGCGTCCGGCTGACCGCGGGGGCGAAGCGCTATGCGGAGGAGCAACCACTGCAGTGGCAGCCCGCCGGCGGTCCTTCCGCGGGCGCGATCGTCCTCGATCCCGCCGACACGTACCAGGAAGTGCTCGGCTTCGGCGCGGCCTTCACCGACGCCTCCTGCTACATGTTCAATCAGCTTTCCGCCGCCCCGCGCGAGCGGCTCTTCCGCGAGCTTTTCCATCCCTCGGAGATGGGGCTCAGCGTCTGCCGCACGTGCGTCGGGGCGAGCGACTATTCGGCCAGCGTCTACAGCTTCGACGACGGCGATGCCGACCCCGACCTGCAGCGCTTCTCGATCGCTCACGACAAGGAGTACATCCTGCCCATGCTGCGTTTGGGCCGCCAGGTCAACCCCGGCCTGTTTCTGTTCAGCTCGCCTTGGAGCCCGCCCGGTTGGATGAAGGCCGGCGGTTCCATGCTAGGCGGGTCGATGCGGAAAGCGTCCTTCGCCGTGTATGCCCGCTACCTGACGAAGTTCCTCCAGGGTTACGCGGCCGAAGGCGTCACCATCGACGCCCTCACTTCGCAGAACGAGGTGGACACGGATCAGGACGGCAAGATGCCGGCGTGCCTGTGGGGCCAGGAGTACGAAGCCGAGTTCGTCGCCCGCCACCTGGGGCCCGAGCTCGCCCGCAACAAGCTCGCCACCAAGATCTGGATTCTGGACCACAACTACAACCTGTGGGGCCGAGCCCTCTGCACGCTCGACGAGCCCGGCGTCAGCCAGTTTGTCGATGGCGTGGCGTGGCACGGGTACGGAGGCAGTCCGGCCGCGATGACGCGCGTACACGAAGCGCATCCGGATAAGCACGCCTACTGGACCGAGGGCGGTCCGGATTACACCGATCCGGCCTACCTGACCGAGTGGACTAAGTGGTCCGCCACCTTCACCGGCATCCTGCGTAATTGGGCGCGGTGCATCGTCGGCTGGAACCTGGCGCTGGACGAGAAGGGCCGGCCGAACGTCGGACCGTTTCCCTGCGGCGGGCTGGTTACGATTCACTCCGGGACCAAAGAGATCACACGCAGCGGGCAATACTGGGCCTTCGCCCACTACTCGCGCGCCATCCGCCGGGGCGCACGCCGCATCGGCTCCGAAGGAGTCATCGAGAAGGTCTCGCACGCGGCGTTCGCCAACCCGGACGGCTCGAGCGCGGTCGTGCTGACCAACGCCGGAGAGGAGCGGAAGGTGCGCCTCGAACTGGCGGGCCGGATGGCCGAAGTCGCGCTGCCCGCGGACTCGGTTGCGACGCTGACCTGGAGCTGAGGGGACGAGGGAAAGAAGCATGCCTCGACACGTCGAGGCGGCAGGCACTCTTGCCCAATGCCACAGTACGTTTTATGAGGGCGGGAACGGACTCGGACGTGGCGCACGCTTTAGCGTGCTGGAGCGAGTTTCAACTCGCTCTGCCAGACCATGGGCCCAAGCCCCCGGCGGCACGCCGAAGCGTGCGCCACAATAAAATCGACAGGGTAGCAATCGAGCACGATAGCTAAGTGGCATTGGGCAAGAGTGCCGGCGCCACGCGAACACACCAAAGAAAAGGGGCACGCCGGAGCGCACCCCTTTTCGCCGCGTCAAAATAATTCGACCCTGAATTGGTAACTTCTTGGTCCCCTTCGTATCGGGGCGTCTCCATACTACCATATGCCGGAGCGGAACAACGCGGAGTTCGATCTTCTTCGGATCGGGCCCCCTCCGTTCGGTTCTGCTGGAATGGACAAACCTGGCGCTGACAGGTTCTCTGCAGTTGCTGGTGGCGGCTTTTGCGTATTCGCTGGCCTGGGCCGTTATAAACTGACGTCCGCCCCCGATGAACGCGGATCTACGTGCGTCCGCGTTCACCGGAGGCCGGAGCTACCGGCGGGCTACACTGACTTTCGGCGTGGCGAGATAGCCGACCACCTCGTCTTTCTTGACCTCGTTCACGACGATCTCGTAGGGTTGGTGGTTGCGAGCAACATAGAACTGCACCGGCTCGTTGATGGTGCGGTCTCTTTTCTCGACGACCTTGTCGTCGGCATACACGCTGATCGTGAATCGGTTGCGCTTGGGATCCGTCTTCCGGACCGAGACGCTGATGTCGCCGACCTTGGCCGGCGCGACGTGCTTGCGGATATCGAACTCGAAGTAGTTACGCTCTCCCAGGGCTCGCAGTTCGGCCAGTCCGCTCGAATTGGTGGCTACCAGGCCGCTCATGACGCCCATGTCTCCCATGACCCGCTTGAGGTCGGTGCCGGTCGCTTCCAGCTTGGATTGGGTGGAAGCGACGTCGGCTTTCACGCTGACGACATCGCCGCTCACTTGGTCGAGTTTCGAGTTGGCGGTCGTGGTGGCGTCTTTGAGGTCGGCCAACTGGCCGGCCACCTGTTGCTGCTGTTGCCGCTCGAACTCGAGCTTGGCCCCCAGGCTGGAGGCGATTCTCGCGGAACTTCGGTGCGCTTCCGAACGGGCTTGATCGACTGCGGCCGCGAGCGATTTCTGCGCCTCCGCGGAGAGCGCGTCGATCTGCTGGCGGTTGTTCGCAGCCGCGGTTGCGTTTTGGTCTGCCCTGGCGCTCTCGGTCCTCAGGGCATCCTGGAGCTGCGCCGTGGTCTGATTGAGCCGCTGCGTCGCGAAAACAAAGTATACGTTCGCAGCCAGCGCCAGCACGATGGCGGCATACCAGGCGGGGTGCCAGGGCGCTCGCCACTGTCGCACGGGCGCTTCAGACGATTCATCGGGCACGTTGATAGACATGGTTCTCCCTCTCTTGGGCGGTGCTGCCACCGCTTTTCGCTGCGTCAGATCTGACGCGTTGCCAGACCAAAAGCAGCTTTTATGCCAATTCGGAGAGTGGTTGAAAACAGGCTTGTTACACCTCTGCGCGCCTGAGCGTTGGCGCCGGACGCGAGCACTTATTACCGGGCCGATGTTAGCCGAGTTGCTCCTGCGGCCGGTATCCATGCTCGGTCAACACCCGTCGCGACGCCTCGGCCGCTTCGGGTGCGACATAGAAAAACGCGCCCACGCGCTGGCTGCGGAAAACGATCCCACCCGTGTAAGTGTCGGGCTCCACCAGGTAGTCGACCCCTGCCGCGGTCAGCAACGACTCGAGCGCCAGCGCGTCCTTGAGCTTTCGAGCGATGTAAATGAGGGCCAGCTCAACGTCGCCGAAATCTTCAGGTTCTTTGCGCACCGTTCGACAGTATAGCGGTCCGAGGCGGCCCGGCGCACCGCGGCGAATCCCTCGGGCCGCGAAGCGCCACCAAGCCCCCAAGGGATCGACGGGCGACCAGCGACGAGCGACGACCGTCTTATTGCAGTACACTGTCCACAGCGGAGGTGAGCCATGATTCCGCTGTCGAAGATTCTGCTGCCGGTGGATTTCTCCGACCGCTGTCTCGGGGCCGCCCACTATGCGGCGTCGCTGGCATCCCGTTTCCAGGCTGAGATCGCGCTGCTCCACGTGGTCGAGCCGCTGCGCTACGACTTCGGCGAGATGGAGTTCGCCGGCGGGGTGGCCAACGAGGTGATGCAAAGCCGCGTCGCCCAGGCGCGGCAGCGGCTGGAGACGTTCCTGGCGCCGGAACTGGCCGGCGCGCGCGTCAGCCGGGTGCTGCTCGAAGGCGACCCGGCACGGAGCATCGTCGAGTTTCGCCCACGATCGAGCAGGCCGGACTGATCGCCATGCCGACGCACGGGTATGGCCCGTTCCGGCGCTTCATTCTGGGATCGGTGACCGCCAAGGTGCTGCATGACGCGGACTGCCCCGTGCTGACGGGCGTGCACCTGGAAGGGACGCCGGAGCTCGCGTCACATCGCCTTCCGCACCATCCTGTGCGCGGTGGACCTGGGACCGCAAAGCCGCAAGACCCTGTGCTGGGCGGCGCAGATGGCGGCCGAGTTTGGCGCGCGGCTGCTGCTGGCGCACGCGAATCCGTGCGATCGAGGCGCGGCCCGGCGACTACTTCGACAAGGGCCTGACCAGCGAGTTGGCCACAGCCGCGCGCGAGGAACTGGCGCAGCTCCGCCAAGACATGCACGCCGAGGCGGAAACGATAGTGGAGGGCGGCGATCCTCCGCAGGTCATCTGCCGGTTAGCCGCGGAGCGGAACGCGGACCTGCTGGTGATCGGCCGCGGCTCAGCGGCGGGCCTGTTCGGACGCCTGCGCACGAACGCATACGCAATCATACGGCAGAGTCCGTGCGCGGTGGTCAGTGTGTAGCGGCCGCTCGTCGCTCGTCGCCCGTCGCCCGTCGATCAAGTCCGGAGTGCGGCTCGCCTGTGGTAGTCGAGGAAGGGCGCGGTTTTGCGGATCAGGGCATCCAGGGCCTCGTGGCGATCTGGCGGCACGGCGTACCCCAACTCAGCCGCAACCTCGAACAGTGTGTCGAGTTCGTAGAGGGAGCCTAGCGCGACCTGGACCAATCCTGCGGTGTCGGCGTGCGAGTGCCGCCCGACGCCTTCTGCGATGTTCGCTGGAACCGACACGGCGGCGCGTTGCACCTGGGCTGTCAGGCCGTAGGTTTCCTGTTTGGGCCACGCACGAGTGACTTCGTAGGCGCTCTTCACCAACTGGATGCCGAGCTTCCAGATGTCGAGGTTTCGGACGGTATCGGGAGCACCCACCACATTGAAGAAGTGCCCGGGATCTGGAGACTGTCTCAGCAGATCGACGGGCGACAAGCAACGAGCGACGAGCATTTCTCACGCATACCCCAGCCTCCGCGCCGCGACGAGCAGTTCGTCGCGGAACTTAGGGTCCGCGATACCGATCAGGGCTTCGGCTCGCTGGCGCAGGTTCTTGCCGTGTAAGTAGGCCACTCCGAATTCAGTAACTACGTAATGCACGTCTCCGCGCGATGTTACTACGCCCGCTCCGGGCTTGAGCGTGGGAGTAATTCGGGTTATGGTTCCGTCCTTGGCGGTGGCGGGCAGGGCGATGATGGGGACTCCGCCCTTCGAGCGCGCGGCGCCGCGTATGAAATCCACCTGGCCTCCGATGCCGCTGTAAGGCAGGTTGCCGACCGAGTCGGCGCACACCTGGCCGGTCAGATCCACCTCCAACGCCGAGTTGATCGACACCATGCGGTCGTTCTGCGAGATGACGAACGGGTCGTTGGTGTAGGCGGTGGGATGGAACTCGAAGATGGGGTTGTTGTCGATGAACTTGAAGAGCTTGCGGGTGCCCAGGACGAAGGCCGTGATGACCTTGTGCGGATGGATGGTCTTGCGCTCGTTGTTCACCACGCCCAGCTCGATCAGGTCGATCAGCTCGTCGGAGATCATCTCGCTGTGAACGCCCAGGTCCTTGTGGTCGCGCAGCGCCAGCAGCACCGCTTCGGGAATCCCGCCGATGCCGGTCTGGAGCACAGCGCCATCGGGAATGAGACCCGGCCACGTGGGCGGCGATGGCGTGATGGATGGGCGTGATCAGGCACTTCTTGTACTCGGCCAGGGGGTGCGAGGCCTCGACGATAGCGTGCGCCTTGCTCACGTGAATGAACGTGTCCCCGAGCGTACGGGGCGCCTGATCGTTAACCTCCACGATAAGGTGGCGGGCGCAGTTTGCGCCGGTGAGGGTGACGTCGACGCCGGTGCCCAGGCTCATGTACCCGTAGTCGTCGGGCGGGGTGCACTGGATGAGCGCAACGTCGATGGGGATGACGCCGGTCTGAAACAGACTCTCGATTTCGTGGAGGAAGATGGGGATGTAATCGGCGCGGCCTTCCTGGACGGCGCGGCGAACGTTGGCGCCGATGAACATAGCGCTGTGACGGAAGATACCCTCGTACTGCGGCAGGGTGTAATCGGCCGTGCCCATGGTCGCCATGTGAAAGATCTCGACGTTGCGAAGCTCGGCAGAGCGGCCGAGCAGGGCGGCGATGAGCGCCTCGGGCTCCGAGCAGCCCTGGTGCACCAGGACGCGATCGCCGGACTTGACGGCCTGGAGGGCCTCATCGGCTGTGCGGATCTTCGAACGGTAGCTCTCGATCCAGTACATGGCCATGGCTTACGCCCCCTCGGTCAGAATGTCGGCCAGCGGCCGGTACTCGGCTTTCCAGGCCACCGCGAGCCTGTGGTGGACGCACTGGCCACGGTAGGTGTAAACGCCACGCGCAAGCTGCGGGCACTTTCGGAAAGCGTCCTCGATTCCCAATTCGCCGAGTCGGAGCAGGTACGGCATGACCGCGTGCGCCAGGGCGATGCTGGCGCTGCGGCCGATGTCGGCGGTCAGGTTCGGGACACAGTAGTGCACCACGCCGTGGTAGATGAAGGTCGGGTCGGCGATGGTGGTGGGGCGGCTGGTTTCGACGCATCCGCCTTGATCGATGGCGACGTCGATGATGACCGAGCCGCGGTGCATGGCTTCGACCATCTTCTTGGTCACGATGTGCGGCGTGCGCAGGCCGGGGACGAGGATGGCTCCAATAACCACGTCGGCCGACGAGACCGCGGCGGCGATGGAATCGGTGTCGGCAAGCGCCGTGGAAACGTTGGGAACGTGATCGACCAGGTCGCGCAGTTTCTCCGCGTCGGTATCGAGGATGGTGACGCGCGCACCGGAGGCGGTGGCGGCGCGGGCGGCGCGGGCCCCCACCACACCGGCGCCCAGAATCACCACGTGTGCCGGAGGGATGCCGGGCGTGCCCCCCAGCAGAATGCCGCGGCCGCCCGAGCTGGAGCGCAGAAGGTGCGCCGCCAGGGGAATCGCCGTGCGTCCGCACAGCTCGCTGGCCGCGGCCAGCACGGGGTGGCGTCCGTCGGAGGTCTCGATGATCTCGCAGCCGATGGCGGTGATCTGCCGTTCGAGCAACCGCTCGAAGACCGCCTTTCCGGCCACGGCCATGTGATAAAAGGCCATGATCGCGGTCCCTGGCCGGCACAGATCCAGCTCTTGCGTGGTGGGGACGGAGATGCGGGCGATCAGGTCCGAACGCCCGATGACGTCGGCCGGCGAGTAGCCGATGCTGGCGCCGGCGCGGATGAACTCATCGTCGCGGAACATAGCGCCATCGGCGGCGCCTTGCTCGACCCACACCACATTGCCGCGCTCGACGAGCTGGCGGACCACGGGCGGGACCAGTGCGACCCGCCGGTCATGGGGATCTTTTTCGCGCAGGACTCCGATGTTCATGCCGGGGCTAGTATAGCGCCATCGGGCGGGGGGGAGCACGGCCGTGGGCCGGGAAACGCAACACATATGTTGCGAACTGGGAACTGACTTGCTTTGTGTGGTGTCAAATCCGGTATGCGAAACGCAGTCAGTCTGTTACTTCTTACAACCGCCGGGCTTCTGGCGGCCGATCCTTTCGCCGGCACTTGGCAGCTCAATGTCGGCAAATCTCACACCACGATGAAGAACGTGCCGCCCGTCCCCAAGCGGGTAATCGTCATCTATACTCCGGACGGCGACAAGATGAAGGTCAACACCGAGGTCACGCACGCCGATGGAAGCGTAACGAGGGCCGAGCACGTTGTCATCTATGACGGCCAGGAGCATCCGCTTCTCACCGGCGCGCCGGCAGGCTTGACCCTGACCGCGAAGCGCGTTGACGAATTCACCGAGGACAACGTCCAGAAGAAGGACGGCAAGACCATGGTCACCACACAACGCGTGGTTTCGGCCGACGGCAAGACCATGACCAGCACCTCGAAAGCGACCGCGGCGACAGGCGAAGAGACCGAGACGCTCACGGTCTACGACAAGTTGTAACTGGGCTCGATCTTTCGTGGCCTCCGGGTCGCGCTGTCTGCACGGCTTCATCCGCGAGTTGAGCGGGCATCGATGACGGCAGCCTCGCTCGAGTCGCTCAACGGTGGCTACGGATCGCGTGGTACGACGGTCGAGGACCGCGCGGGCGATGACCACCCGCTTACTGATCCTGGAGATTTTCGCGCACGAATGGCTGACGTCCCGCATGGATGCCGTTATTTCCTTGTCAGTTCGAATCGCATGCGGTCCACCATCCCTTTCCACGCGGGGTTGCCATCCGTCCCGGAATAGCGCTATATAAGACTCTGCGGCCACGACTGGGGCCCGAACCTCAGGCGCGTTGCCGGGCCGCCCCAAAATGGAGAAGACGAATCCCATCGAAGAGTTTCGCCGGCGAATCCTGGCGGGCGTTCAAGCCTACGACTCGAAGCTGACGTCGGACGTGGCGGCCTACCGGGACCAACGCGCCTGGCAGCTTATGCTGGCCTGTCGCAAGGTCTACTCGATGGGGGGGCGTGGAGGCTGGCCCGGCCGGTGGCGCTTGCTGCGATGGGCGCTGAAGGGCATGTTCGGAGGTTCATTGGACCTGGAGGCGTATGATCTTCAGTTTCCCGACCTGGCGAGTTATCTTCCCGAGGAGTTGTTCCATCCCTTTCCGGAACCGGGCGAAGAAGGGCCTCTGAAGCTCCGCGCGCAGTCGAGGGAGTCCTGTCACGACGTCCTGATTTTTCCGGTGTTTGACTATGATTTTCGGTTTCAACGGCCGCAGCAGATCGCGACCGAACTTGCCCGCCGTGGGCACCGCGTGTTCTGGGTCAGCCCGTCGCGAGTCGTGAGCGAGGGCGGCGCGAAGCGGTACGAGATCATTGCGCTGCGCGAGAATCTCTGGGAACTCCACCTCCGCATGCCGCCCCAGGATCTGTACCGGGGCACTCTGAACGACGGCGACCTGGAGAGCATGATCGCAGCGCTGACTTCCTTCTTCCGAGATTCGGCGGTGGCCGCCTGCTGTTCGCTGGTGCAGTTTCCGTACTGGCGGAAATGCGCCCTCGCGCTGCGCAGCAGCTTCGGCGCCAAGGTCGTCTATGACTGCATGGACGACTGGAGGAGTTGGACCGCCGAACCGGCCATCGGAGCCTTTTCGCTGGCCGAGGAGCGAAGCCTGGCCCGCGACTGCGACCTGCTCGTGGTGACGGCGCGCGAGTTCGAAGAGCGATACACGCGCGAGGGCCTTTCCCCCATGGTGGTGCGAAACGCGGCGGATTTCGCGTTTTTCGCGGCGGGCTCTTCCGGCGCCCTGTCGGCCGACATCCCACGGCCCGTTATCGGCTACTACGGAGCGATCGCTGACTGGTTTGACCTGGAGGTTGTGCGGGAAGTGGCTTTGGCCCGCCCGCAGTACTCGTTTGTGCTGATCGGGCAGAACTACCATGGCGGAATCAGGAAACTCCGGAAGCTGCCGAACGTGTTTCTGCTGGGCGAGAAACACTATCGGGACCTGCCTTCGTACCTGAGGGACTTCAGCGTCTGCCTGATTCCCTTCGTCCCGAGCCCGGTGGTCAAAGCGGTCGATCCTGTAAAGCTGTATGAGTATTTCAGCCAGGGTAAGCCGGTGGTCTCGACCCCCATGCCGGAGTTGGAGCCGTTGGGCGACCTCATCTATTTCGCGCACGGTCCCGAGGAGTTTGCCAGACACATCGACACCGCCCTGGCCGAATCCGACCCCACGCTGGTGGAGAGGCGGGTGAGTTTCGCAGCCCAAAATACGTGGACGCATCGGGTGGAGGACTTGGCGGCTGGGATCCAGGCAACGTATCCGCTGATATCCATTCTGATGGTCACCTATAACTGCCGTGAATTCCTGCGGCCGTGCCTGGACTCGATCAGGCGGAACACCGCCTACCCGAACTACGAGCTGGTTGCCGTCGACAATAATTCCAGCGACGGGAGCCAGGACATCCTTCGGGAATACGCCGCTGGCGATTCGCGGATCCACCTGGAACTTCTGGCGGAGAACTTGGGGTTTGCTGGCGGCAACAACGAGGCGGCGCGTCACAGCCGGGGAGAATACCTGCTGCCGTTGAATCCGGACACGATCGTGACGTTCGGCTGGATGCACAGGCTGCTGCGCCTGTTCCAGAATTGCCCCGATACGGGGATTGCGGCGCCCGTTACGAACTTCTCCGGCAACGAGACGAAGATCGACTTTGAGTATGTCGATCTGGCCAGCATGGAGGAGTTCGCGCACGCCGTAGCGCAGCGCCAGATGGGGAACAGCTTCGAGATTGCCGTCGCACCCCTTCTGTGCGGCCTGATTCCCCGCCAGCTATGGATGGCGTTGGGAGGCCTGGACGAGAACTTCCGGGTGGGCATGTTCGAAGACGACGATTTCTCGGGCCGCGTGCGCCAGGCTGGCTATAGGATCAAGGTGGCCGAGGACTGCTTCGTCCACCACTTCGGAAGCGGATCTTTCGCGAAGCTGCCGTCCGAGGAGTCCTCGCGGATCTTCGAGGACAACCGCCGGGTTTTTGAAGCGAAATGGAAGAGACCGTGGGCCAACCACCGCCATAGGGCCGGAGTGAAGACCACTCAGGAAGAGGGCCGCTTCACGCCGGGGGACTTCCTGGCGCCGAGACGGGGCACCCGCGGCAGTGCTGGCCGGACTACGCGTGGCTAACCTGCGGCGCTTCGGCGACGCCGGAGATGGGCCGGACAGTTGGAGGAGTTTCTTCGTCGATGTGGTTCGCGTCGTCATCCGGAAAGGGCCTCCGTGGATGCTGTATAATCTGACGTTACGAGTCAGACAGCCGCATGAGTAACGTTCCTGCTCACGAACGGAGAACTCAGCAAGGCCGGCGGGCCTGGAGCGACGCGCTGTGGCAGTTCGTTCGCCCCTATGGCCGCTATATCTATTACGCGTTGCGGCCCGATCGACGACCGGACTATTTCCACGCGCCGTGGCGTTGTCGCACCAGCAAGGTAACAGATAACGCCCTCGAGGACCTGCAATTCGGCCTCCGAGACCCCGAGCGCGTCGCATTTCTCTTCTTCCCAATGGTCGACTGGCACGTGAGGTTTCAGAGATCTCAGCAGTTGGCGCGGGCTCTGGCGGGCATGGGCCACGCCTGCATCTATGTGAATCCACAGCTCGGATGCGAATACCGCGCGCCCTATCTGGTGGATCCCGAGCCACGCCTGGGAGTGTTGTCGGAGGGGGTGCTGGAACTGCACATCCACCTGCCACGGGCACACGAATCCCACCAGCGGGCGCTGGCGCGATCGGAAATCAGCCGGGTGGTGGGAGCGGTAGAGGATGTGGTCGAGATCGGCAAATTCCGAAGAGTCGTTCAGATCGTGAGTTTCCCGCGCTGGCTCGAGGTGTCGCAATCGCTCAAAGAGCGTCGCGGGTTTCCCGCGATCTACGATTGTCACGACTACCTGCCGGGATTCGAACGAATTTCGAAAGAGATCAAGGATCGGGAAGGCGCACTGCTGGAACTCTCCGATTTGGTGATTTTCTCCTCGGGCCATCTGCAGGCGATCATGACCGAGAGTTGGCCCTTTCTTCAGCACAAGTCCAGCCTGGTGCGGAACGGCTCTAACCCGGCTGATTTCGCGGGCGCGGCGGCGCGGCGGCCGCACCCGGGCAAGCCGATCGTGGGGTACGCCGGAGCCCTGGAGTCATGGTTCGACGTCGAGTTGCTGTGGCAGGTCGCCCACGCGCGTCCGGACTACCGGTTTCAATTGCTCGGCCGCGTGGAGGACCGTCGCGTTTTGCGGCTGAAAGGCTGCGCTAACGTGGAGTTTGTCGCCGAGGTGCCCTACTCCGAGATACCAAGTTACATGGGGACGTGGGACGCCGCCATCATTCCGTTCGTCAACAGCCCCCTTACCGAGGCAGCGGACATGATCAAGCTGTATGAGTACTTCAGTGCGGGACTTCCGGTAGTCAGTACACCGCTGCGGCAAATGGAGCAGTTTCGCGGGCTCGTATACATAGCCGAGAACGCTGACGGCTTCTCGTCGTGTCTGGACCAGGCCTTGTCCGAAGACAGCGCCGGGAAGAAGGAACTCCGCCTGGGGATTGCGCGGCAGGAAACCTGGGCCCATCGCGCTGCATCGTTGGTCGCGATCTCCCGAACCTGGTACCCGGTTCCCGATCCCGCTCCTGTGCCCAGTTTCTGAGCTGCCCGCCCCAATCATTCCCGGTTGCAGGCGTCGGGCCGGGGGACAGCCATGCACGCCAGCGGCTTCGCTTCCCGGCGGCCTTGCGTGACCGTATCGAGAATGAGGCCGCAGGCGAAGCTGAGCAAGGCGGAAATGGCGATGCCGGTCGCAAGAATCGCCGTCGGGAAACGCGGAACAAGTCCCGTTTCCAGAAAAGTGACCACCACGGAAACCGCCGGCAGGACCGAGGTCAGCAAGAGAGCGCCGCCGATCGCCGAATAGAACCACTGATTGGGCACAACCACTCCGAGACGCAGGGCCGTGTCCGGCTCGGTGCCGGACGATTCCTCCGATTCGTGCCGACTCTCCCCCGGGCACTCAGTGTGCCAGAAGGCCCAGTGGGGTCTTTTCGGACCAGGTCCGCGGAGCGGCGAAGTCCAGCCGAAATCCTGGCTACGAGAGTCACGATCCGGAGCGGCGGATGGGCGTGACCCTTCAGGCGGCGCAAAACGTTTCGCCGGGGCCGCCCGCCGAGACGTTTTTTCGCCCCGCTCGTGCCGCCGCACCTCGAATCGGCGCTTGTCGCGCCTCCGCAGGGGCGGCTGCTGTCCCCGAAGTGGAAATACCGAGGAAAGAATTCTGCGGCGGCAGGAGGTCTCTAGCGGTGTCTGGGCGGGTTCGGACTAAAACCGTTATTGATTCTAAATACGGCGACGTTAGTGTTTGCGCGACAACCGCTTGCTGGCGCGCGCGGCTCCGTGCGAAGCCGATTCCGAGCCGCGACCGTCACGGAGCGGATGCGCAACTACTTATGACGTGCCGTTTAAAAGGGGAGTGGTACGCCCGGGGTGATTCGAACACCCGACCTCTTGCTCCGGAGGGAACCGGAATCAATCACTTACAGACCACTTACTAGTGGTTACATAGACATACAGCCAGGCGATTTGGACTCCATTTGGACGCCAGTGGTGCGTATGTGGGGAGTCTGGACTCCAGAGGGCTCCATTTTCGGGGGGTGGAGTCCACAATGTGATGGCCAGCTACGTGCTCCTACGCGCGAGCTGTGACCGCCTTTCCAAAAACCTGTCCCTTCACTTCAGAAGGGAAAGGACAAGTTTTTCCGAACCGACTCTTCCCACGTTGGGCATGTACGCGCGACTCGGTGGTTTTCGTGGGCCGAAGCAGCGGAGCAGTTCGAGAAGGCGCAGAAGGTCTCCACGCGGTCGGGGTGAAGTTCAATCGCCTGCCGCACCTCGCCGTTCGGCAGCGCAACCGTCTTCCCGACACCATCGTCGGGCGCTACGAGATAGACGTCCCAGGGGCCGAGGGAACCGCGTCCCTGCCCAATCACCGTGCCGAGCTTGCGGGGCCGCGCCCGCTTCCATTCGTCGGTCCATCGAACTCGTGTTCCGTTTGCTAGGGGGAGTGGCATCGTGGTCTCCTAGACAATCGCCCACACCTCGTGCATCGCGCGCGAGGTCTTCACGTACAGCGTCATGTTGCCGTGGTCGTTGGTCTCCAGCACTTCGCCTCGGTAGCCGCCTGGCACATCGGACAAATCGTTGACCTTTAGCCCATCGAAGTCTTCGTCGAATCCTTCACTCAACCAGAATCCGTGATCGGCGCCATCGCCTGGGTGCGCGCCGAAGTAGAAGTACGGCCCCGCGTATTCGCCAAGTGCATCGAACAGGGCTTCCAGATCCCAATCGGCTTCCTCGGTCTCGTAGTAGCCTTCCGCATCGGAGCGCTTGTCAATCTCGCGGTACAGGGCTGCGTGGCCTTTGATGCGACGCTCGCGCATCCGATAGCGAAGTTCCGAGAGGAACTCGGGGATTAGGTCTTCGGGCCGCATCGTACCTTCCGAAATCGACCCGATTGGATATCGCCGTTCTTGGTGGCGTGCCATTCTTTTTGTCTCCTTTTTCCGCGTTCTTGGCGGTGCACCATGGATCACTCTGGTTCGCCGAGGAGTCAACGAAGAAAGCGGCCTGCTTACGTTAAAGAGCGAACACCAAGAGGCGGGGCTACCGGTTGCGGCGGGCGATGCAGAAGTCGGCGATCAGCGGAGCTTGGCGCTTGGTCGCGGGGCGCGATGCAGAAGCCGGCGATGGCGTGCCGTGGCGTTGGGGCGCTGGCGTAGGGCGTTGGCGTAGGGGCGGGGCGTTGGGGCGGGGCGTTGGGGCATGGCGTAGGGGGGCGGCGTAGATCCTTATGGAGCAGCGCGCGAAGCGTGGCCATTCGGCGCGCGGGAATCGGAACGGGCGGAACGTGAACGAGCATCAGCGGCCCAGGCTATCTGAGGTCTGTGTAGAATGATCCATGTGAGTACCGCGCGTGCAACGGCATTGTTGATAACGCTAGGCGCGAGTGTTTTGTCGGCCCAGCAGACGTGGGGTGGCCTCCGTTTTGGCATGTCGGAGGCAGATGCTATGGTTGTCCTGAAGGGACGGCTCAAGCGGCGGGCAGCCTCGCCTGAAGCGAAGGGCGGCCTTTACGAGCCGTTTGAACGGTTCAGAGTCACCGTCGGGCGCGGTGATAAGCCCCTTCAAGGGCTTGGGCGCTTGGCCTTTGAAACAGCGTCGAAACAATTCCAGAGAATCACGATGCTATTCGAGTTTGGGGATGGCAAAGCAAACGACGCGGCAATCGAATCGCGGGCTGCAGCGTACGACGTGATCCGCCAACAAATGTTGGAAAAATATGGTCGTCCAGCAGTGATCGAAGGGAGATGTCCAACGGGTGATCAGCTTATTGAGTCCTATGTCCACGATGGCGCAGGTTTCGCGAATTGCGAAATGACTTGGAGTTTGCCCAGCCAGAGCGTTCGCTTGAGCCTGGTTGTCGGACGGTCCAACATGCTCGTGTACACGAAATACGAACGCAAGCGCGCGACGCCGTCTGATCTCTGACCGTTAGGTTGCGAAGCGGGCAAAAGAGACCGCGCCTGTGCCTCTACTTTTGTCCGTAAGTCGATCTTGCGCCTCGGCCGATAAGGAAGAGACTCACGGTGTGTCGATCTTCCCTTATCCAAAGACCGCTCAAATTCTCCTGCAGAAAAGCACATGGTACTTTCAATCTCTGCGTAATGCCCGTGTCTGCGGCCCCGTTTCGTACCGCAAGAGGATCTCGCTTCCGGCACGAATAGCATCAGAAGGGGACCTCGAAAGCCCATGCCGGCCGCTTTGTCCAGGATTCTCCGGCGGAATAGTACTTTGAACGGCGTGTCATATCACATATCATGCCACCCATGCGCGGTTTGGGTGGTGGTCTCGCGGCGACTGCGCGGAGCACCGAGCCACGTGCGTCAACAAGCTCCTGAGCCTCTGTGCCAAGAGCTTGACCGCCGTGCCGCGCCGCGAGAGTATCCTTGCTGTTGGCTCTGAACGTGAACACCCATCGGGGCTGAGGCGGAGTGAGAACCTAGACCAAGCGGTGCCACCTGGAATCGGCTGTCGGTTGGCGCAAGAAACTAGCCTGTGGACACCTCTTGATTGCGCTCTCCATGTCCGCGACGTTTCGCTGCCGGAGTTCCGATGAGACAGCGCGGGTTGAGATGCAGCCAACGTATCGGAGCGCGAAGTTGACGATGGAGCGCGTGAAGGCGGGTGCGGACTTCAAGGAGTTTAACACGCTTCGCGGGAACTTCGCGACCGAACTCTCTATCATCCGCGACCGCATGAGCTCCGGCTCTTCAGCCAAAGATCCCTTGCGCAGGTATTACGCCGCATACCAAGACGTCCTCGACTTGTACTCGTTCGCTGCCAGCGTTTGGAGACAGAAGATCTCGTTCGATGAGTGTGTCATGGGGCCTACGTTGTCTCCGGGGGACCCGCGCGACCTGGACGGCTTTTTTGCCTTCCAGGATCGCTTTCAGATTTGCTGGAAGAGCCATGGCGGGGCCCTCGGTGCGCCTTGCCCAGCAGGCAGCCTCCCCGAAAATAAACTGTCCGGATTCACGAGAGGATCTCCTTGGCTGCGTTTTGAAGAATGCCCAGACCAAGCTGGCGAGCGCTGAAGCTCTCCTTCTGAAACGCTAGCGCGTCTGGCACGACCTCGGAACTGACGCACTGCAGACGGAAATCCGCACCTTCGCTGGCTGGTCGGCTCGCGGAGACCCGAACGCCGCACCTCACCCGCGTAAGGCCAGGCCCTTCCTCCTTCGCTCTATATAGGGGTTTCCAAAAACCTGTCCTTTCCCTTCTGAAGTGAAGGGACAGGAAATCGAGGAAACCAACCTCCCATCCTCCCAACCTCCCAGATGTGGCAAACGATAGGGGTTATCTTGGCAGGGAACAAACCAACCATCCCATACAACAGAATCGGACAGCAAGGTAACTTTGGACTCCAGTTGGACTCCAGTGATTAGGGTGGTTTCTTGTAAGTCTATAGAAAAGAGTGGTACGCCCGGGGTGATTCGAACACCCGACCTCTTGCTCCGGAGGCAAGCGCTCTATCCAGCTGAGCTACGGGCGCGTACTTTTCGATTGTAGCGGTTCCGCGGCGAAAATGTTGGCCGCGAACCCGGGCGGTCGGCCTTGCGTGATGTCATTCCATTTCCAGTTCGACCAGGTGCTGGCCGCGGGGGAATATCATCACGAAGGGCGGACCGTCCGCGTTCGCGAACGCGAGGGGCGCCGTCGCGCCGTCGATCTGCTGCCGGAGCGGCTTGCGGTCGAACGCAGCCACGGCTCGCGAGACCGCCACGTATCCGAATGCGAGCCCACGCGCCGTCTCCGACGCGCTTTCAAGGCCGCCGTTGAAATCGAGGATGCGCGCGCCGGGCGCCGCCTTCGCAGCCTCCACCGTGTGCGCGCCCGCCGGCAGCCATACCATCTCGCCGTCACTCGCCGGCCAGGCGCGCCCGTCCACACGCGCAGGGCCCTTCCACACCACGCCCACGCCCTGCGCGGATTCGACCGTCAGCCGCCCGCCCGCCTGCTCCAGCCGCGCGGCGGCCCCGGCGGCGGCAAGCAGCGGAAGATCGGGCGCCAGGATGGAGTTCTCGAAGTAAAGCATCACCCGCGGGAACGCACGCGAGGCCGACGCCACCAGCTCGAATAGTTCCGTTCCGGTCTGCTGCTTGGTGGGATAGACGTCCTGGTAGCGGTCCACCACGTTGATGTCCACAGCCAGTTTGTCCGTGCGCTTGGTGAGGGCCTGGTAGCGTTTCGCGATCTCCGTATAGCGCTGCGGCCCCAGATTCCACACCGTGGCGGGATCCTCGATCGCAAACGTGAAATCGTGCCGATCGAGCAGCGGCAGCAGGCGCGCGGCATCGGCGCCGAGCGCGTCGCGCATCCCCGTGTCGAGCCGGTCGTCGATGTGCGTCAGGACCATGTCGAGATCGGGCCTGTCGCGGCGAATCGAGTCCATTTCCGCGATCCACTCCCGCTGCAGGCGCTCGGCCACGCCCGGCGCGGTAGTCCAGGAAGGCGCGCAGCCGGTCTCGGTCGGGGGGCTTGCCGGCGGCGAACAGATCGATGGGATCGAAGCCCTTCAGGGCGCGGAATTCGCGCCGCACGTCGTCGTTCATGGGCGTGAAGCGCGATGGATTGCCGGCCCCTTCGAGCGACTCGAAATACAGCTCGGCCAGGTTGACGCCGTCCCAATCGAAACGGCCGACCAGCTCGCGGATTCCGCCGGCGGCGGCGTGGAAGCAATCGCGGTTGGTCAGGTTCATCAGCTTGCGCCAGTCGAGCGCGGCGTCCTGCAGGATCGCGGTCTTCTCGCGCCACTCCGGATGATCCTGCCAGAACCGCTCGCTGACGTGCGGCAGCTCGAGCCAGGCGTAGACCAGGATGGCGTTGCGGTGGCAGGCCCGTATCAGGCCGCGCAGGTATTCGTCGCGCTCGGCGTCGGGCTCGAAGTTGTGCCAGGCGGCGACCTGAAGCGCGGCGATGCCGGAGCGCCGCCAGCGCCGGGCAAGATACTCGACGTCCGCGCGGCTGCGGTAGGAAGAATCGAAGAAGGCCCACAGCCGGCGCGACGCCAGCGGCGGATCGAGACCCAGGTCGCGCAGAGCGTGCAGCAAGTAGGGCAGCCGCTCGTACCCGTTCGGACCGGGCGGCGCTGCGACCCAGAGGATGGCCCCGGCACCGCGCTCGATTCCGGCCAGGAGCGGCGCTTTCTGCCAGCGCTCGCGCGCAAACACGCGGGCTTCTGCGGGTACTTCGAATACGGGCAGATCCAGCGCTTTCTCCCACACGATGCGCAGTTCGGGCCGCCGCAGATCCTCGACGCTCTGAACCTGAACGCGGCGCTCCCCGGCGTGGAACCCGAGCGACTCGGCCACCTCCGACGGCCCTTCGAGGATGAGAAACGCGCCGCCGTCTACCCGCGCCAGGTAGTCGGCCGTCTCGGCTTTGACACCTTGGCGCAGGACCACGATGCCAGCCTGGCCCTCCTCGGCCGCCGCCTGGAATCCGAGCGAGGAGAGAATCCGCGGCCAACCCCCGGGGTCCGGGCCGGCGACGGAAAACGAAATCCGCGGCGCCGCCAGCGAAGCCAGGCTGGCCGCCAGTCCGAGGCAACACACGCGAATGAGTGGGGCGGACCAGGGAGTCCGCCCCTCAAGCGCTAACTTAACGGCGCAGTCTGCAGCGTCGAGACTTCTCTCGACGCAAAAAGAGCGCCTCGACACGAGTGTCGAGGCGGCAGGCAAGAGTGCCTGCGCCACAGAGGCTGCGCATTGCCCCGCAAGATTACCTTGTGAGCGCATACCAGAACCCCACACGCACGTCGCTGAACGACTTCGCCGTTTGCAGATAAGCTCCGCGCAGCGCATTCACGGAAAACACCAGCGCCGGGGGCATCGCCGCCCAGCGGATACGCAGGCCCGGACCGGCTTCCGCGAAGTTCGCCCAGGCCTGCCGCTTCGAGTCCACGGTGACATTCGCGTTGCCGTAAAGCTGCACGCGCAACCCGGCGAAAGGCCGCACCGTGTAACCGGCCTGATTCTGCGTGTACGCGATCGTATCGTTGCCGAAACGGCTGACGAAGACACCGTCGTCGTGGGTTTCGGCGAAAAGGCCGGACGTCTCGCTCCCCATCAGGCGGCCCCAACCCCGGCTGTAGGTCACGCCGGCACGGTAGTCCTGAACCCGGAAGGCCGGGTCGGGGATGGAGCTATAGCGGATCGCGGCCCCGGCTTCGGCCCACGCCATGGCACGATGCCAGTAGCGCGTCGCCACGCCGACTCCGGTCACGAACGACTTTTCCGAAAGACAACAGATCGGCTGCGCACCGCGCGTCTCCACCGGCACGCCGGCGCGCGCATCTCCCAGAAAGCGCACGGAAAGGTACGGCCGGAAAGGAAGTTGTCCCAGCCGGAACTCGGCCTTGATTTGCCCGTAAGAAAACAGGTCGTTCCAGCGAGAGGAGTAGAACGGCAACGCCCAGACCGTGAACCGCCAGCGGGCGAAGTCCGGCCGCAGGTTGTGGTAGGCGCGGTTTGCCTCCGACGCGATCCGCCGATCCGAACTGCGTCGCGCCCGGTCGAACCAGCCCATCGCGACCTCGTCCTGCTGCAGGACGTTGTACAACCAGCCCAGCATCAGCATGACCTCGTCATCCGAGGGATCCGTCTCGTGCGCGATCTCGAGGTAGTGGACCGCGTCCTTCATGTAGGCTTTCGCAAAGCTGCGCCGGCCCATCTCCTTGGCACTGAAGGGCTCGGCCGGCGCCGCGCTGCGCTGCTTGAGCTCGGGAGCCATTTTCAATGCGGCTTTCACTCGTGCCACCAGGTCCGGATCGCCGGACTTCAGCACCCGGTCGAGGTAGATCATGGCGCCGGCGCGGTCCTGCCTGGCCAGCAGCAGGAAGCCCAACTGCGCCGCGGCCAGCATGTCCTGGGGCGCCATGTCCGTGAGAATGCGCAACTCGCGTTCGGCCTCGTCGGTCTGCTTTACCTCCAGCAGCAGGAAGACGAACTCGCGCCGCATCGCGAAGTTGGCGGGGTCCAGATCCAGCGCGCGGCGGAACTCGACGGCGTACGGACAGCGCTGCGGCGCCAGTTCCCGCGCCTGCTCGGCCACCCAGGGCTGGGACCCCCGGACCGCCGCGATCAGCGCTGCACGGGAGTCCTCGATGCGGCCGCCGTCCTGCCAGGCACGGGCCAGGTCGAGCAAGAGTTGCCGCTCGCCGGGCCGCAATTCCCAGGCCGCCATGTAGTGCTGGGCCGCCAAGCCGGGATCGTTGTGCGCCTCGGCCAGCCGTGCCAGTTCCAGGTGGGCGCTGAAGTCCTGGGGCGATTTGGCCACCACGGCGGACCATCGGGCAATGCCTTCCACCAGCGGCCCGTCAATGTTTTCGAAGGCCCGAGCGGCAACCACGCGCGCTTCGGGGCTCCCGTTCTTCCGAATCCGGTCGAAGGTGCGGCGCGCCTCCGCGGGCTTCCTGGTCTCGTAGCACAGAAATGCGTATTCGAGCGCGATACGCTCCGCGCTGGGCATCCAGGCCCAGCGCCGCTGCGAACTGGTCGCGCGCGGCCTCGTTCTCGCCGGCCTTCAGATAGGTGTAACCCAGGTCCTGGCGCAGGGTCGCGTTGGCCGGGGCGTGCTCGATCGCCTCTCGAAACAATGGGATGGCCGCATCGTAGTCCTTGGAGCGAAGAGCCTCATAAGCGCGTCCGGCCGGCTCCGGCGCCTGGGCGCGCACCAGGGGCAGCACACAGATCGCGAGGAAGGCCACCCGGAATCTCACGACTACTTAGTGGGCCGGGCCCGGAGATTCTCGCCCGAGCAATTTGCGTATCGCAGTGTAGTGGGCCGGACCCCCAGGAGCGCTAACCCAGGCTGGCGATGTGCAGCCTTTGTGGCGCAGGCACTCCTGCCTGCCGCCTCGACACTCGTGTCGAGGCGCTCTTTTGCATCGAGAAGAGTCTCGACCGCCGCCGACTGGGAGTCTGCGCCACGATCTGCTTCCTCGGCAGCCGTTAAGTTAGCGCGCGGCCGAAGGCCCCGTCGGCGGACCAGGGTGTCGGCGGACCAGGGGGTCCGCCCCACAACCGGGATGCTACAATAGGGGTCTTCGAGCAAGCGATGCCCTTCCTGGAGAACCAATTTGAGAAGAACGTCCTGGTCACGTCCGTGGACTATGTCTTCAACTGGGCCCGGGAATCTTCCCTGTGGCCGCTCACCTTCGGGTTGGCCTGCTGCGCCATCGAGATGATCGCCGCCAGCGGCGCTCCCCGGTTCGACATCGCCCGTTTCGGGGCCGAGGTCTTCCGGCCTAGCCCCCGGCAGTCCGACCTGATGATCGTCGCCGGTACGGTCACCCTGAAGATGGGACCCGTCATCAAGCGTCTCTACGACCAGATGGCCGATCCCAAATGGGTGATTTCGATGGGCGCCTGCTCGAGCGTCGGCGGACCCTTCAACACCTATTCCGTCCTGCAGGGAGTGGACAAGATCATACCCGTGGACGTATACGTCACCGGTTGCCCGCCCCGCCCCGAGAACCTGTTCTACGGGCTTCTCAAGCTCCAGGACAAGATCAATGGGATGACTACGCTAGCCAGGCGGCCCACCGAGGTGCGGCTGGACGAATCGATGCTCGAAGACTTCAAGAAGCAGGTCATGATCGCGCAGATGAAGCAGAGCGCGTAGCAGCCGTTCCCGAGCCGCGACCGTCATCGGGGAGCGGTTGCTTCAGGAGCCCCGCTCGATGTTCTACCAAGATCCGCGTCATGTGTACCGCGTCGAGGAACTGGACCGCCTGCCGTGGCTGGACCACGGTTTTGGCACCCGTCTGGCCGGCTCCTGGACCCCCGGTCCGCCGGTCTGGGTCCGGCAGGTACATTCTGCCCGCTGCGTCTGGGCCGACGGCGTCGCGGGCTGCCTGGGTGAGGCGGATGGCCTGGTTACCAACACCCCTGGCCGCTACCTGACCATTCGCACCGCCGATTGCATCCCCGTCCTGCTGGTGGACGAAACCCGGCGCGCGGTAGCCGCCGTCCATGCCGGATGGCGCGGCACCGTGCATGGAATTGCAGCAGTGGCGGTAAGGTCTCTCGGCGAGCGGTTCGGCAGCCGGCCGCAGGACCTGCTGGCCGCCATCGGCCCCGGTATCTGCGCAGACTGTTACGAGGTGGGCCCTGAGGTTGCCAGCCAGTTCGGTCTGACCGGCCGTACCAGGCTGGACCTGGCCGGGATCAACCGCCGCCAGCTCATCGACGCCGGCATCGATCCCTCGCGAGTCTTCGCGAATGCACCATGCACCTACTGCCGGCCCGGCGAGTTTCACTCCTGGCGGCGCGACCACGTCAAGACCGGACGAATGGTCTCCGCCGTGGCGATCCGCGGCTGAAAACACGGAGGGCGCGAGCGTGAGCCCGCGCCCTATGACAGCCGGTCCGCTGCGGCCTAGGCCGCGTTCATGAGCAACCCTTCCAGGGTTGCGGTGGCATCCTGCTCGTGGCGGTCGGCGGCTTCCTGGCACCGTATGCAGAACGGCGCCCACGGAACCGCTGCCAGCCGCTTCGGGCTGATGTCCTCTTCACAGTGCGCGCAAACCCCAAAAGAGCCCTCGTCGATGCGCCTCAGAGCAGCCCGCACATTTCGCAGCAGGTTGGACTCCCGGTCCAGATTGCGGATTGCCAGCTCGCGCTCGGCCGCACGAGTCACCTCATCGATCGCATCCGGGCTCTTCTCGATGGCAATCTCATCCCGCCGCTTCAAGATGTCGGCCAGTTCGGCCTGCTTTGCTTCCAGGATCTGCTTGAACTTGCTCAACTCACTCTTGGTCATCGCTCTCCCCCTCCTCGCTTACATTAAGCATGTTTAATTAGTGCCGACGATATTACACAGTATTAATCAAACCGTCGCCGTTGTCCAGCACAAAATGCGGCTACCCGTCGTAGACGCAACCTGAGCCGAAAAGTTCCAGGAAATCTGCGCGCCGCTGGCTAAGATCCAGGCGGGTGGTCCAGCCCCAGGCCCCGACCCTGCCAACCCCAGCCCTTCGTCTCATACCCATGACAGATTCACCGCGAGCAATTTCGGTTCCAGAAAATCTTTCTATGCGGCACCAAGCCGCAAGCCCTTATTGGACGCGATACCTACGCGAAAGTTCCCAAGACGCCCAACTTTTTTCAGAGCGCCCTAGTCTACGCCACAGCGGCCCCCACCCGCAACTTCTACACTGTCTTCGGGGGGCGATTCTCAAACACAGACTGTCATATCGGCAGATTCACGGCTGGCATGAGCCCGCCCCAACCGGCCACCCAGCGAAACGGCTCCCAAAGCACCGGATATGTAGTATCTGCGCGCCGCCAGGACTCTCGCGCAAGATCTCGCCAACCTGGGGAAGAATCGACGGCGGAAAACTGCCACTCCATCGGGCACCGGCGGAAATCCTGCGAAAGGCCAGAGCCACGCCAAGCGGAAGGCGCTGATCGGGCGAATGCGCGGTCGTCCTTGTGTCACGACCAGCATGGACGGGGTGGCGCGGCCGACTGGCGTCGCACCACCGGCCGACCTTCCCTACGGTCGCGCAGTCGCGGCGCGCTGACTACTTCGAGGTAAGGCTGAACCTCTTAGCGATCAGCGCCAACTCGCGGCCCTCCACTTCGCCCGCGCGAATGAATTTGTCAGTACTGAACGACACCTTTACCGGACCGGGCACAGCGAACGCTTTCGCGGGCACATCGGCCTTGTAGGTGTAAACGCCCGCCGCGGTATAGGTCGCCGGGGGAAGGTCCACGCCTCCCACCGAGGCGGACAGTGTCTCCGACTCGCGCCGCACGATGATCACCTCCGGCACCGTGAGACTGAATTCCAGGATCGCTCCGCTTGTCGCGGCTCCCGGTGGCGGCATTAGCAGCACTGAAAAGTTATGCTTGGTCCAACGCCAGGCGTGGTTCTCGAGCTGCCAGAAACCTTCCAGAAGCTGGCGCTCGGCCCTTGGCTGCGCCACGATGATCACGCTGGCCGGGGGAAGGTTTTCATTCTGCGCCGCTTCCTGTTGCTTCTTGCATCCCCAGCCCGCGGCAAACAACGTGGCAACGGCCGCCACAATCATCCAGTGCTTCCTCAGTTTGTGCATTTCGCTCCTCAATCCGATGACAGAACCTCTCACCCACGCGCAAACCCCTGCGCCCCGCGCAAGGCGTCGGACGAGAGTCTGGCAAGGAAATTGAATGTTAGCATAGTACGTTATGCCGCGACAAAACGCCCTGGCCAATCGTCTTGCGCTTCTCGGAGTTGTCCTCATTGCCTCTATCCCGTTGCTCTACCTGGCCGTCACCCAGCGCGTCGAGTTCGACGGCTACTGGAACGCTTTCGTCGCTACACAAGACAAGTGGAAGAAGCTGATCGCGGAATACCACGCCAACCCGCACCCTCCTCTGTACTACTTCTTCCTCCGGGTCAGCCTCTGGTTCGGAAGGTCGCACCTGGCGTATCGGGCCCCTTGCGTCCTGGCGGGCCTAGCGACCGTCTACCTGGTGGGTTCAACGGCCTCGAGGCTGACGCGTTCTTTCCTGTGGGGCCTGCTGGCGGCGCTGGCGTACGGCCTGTCTATGGCCTCGATCGCGGTGGCCCTCGAAGTGCGCGCTTACATGCTCTGTACGTTCTTCCTCCTGCTGTCCTACTGCTGCTTTCTGGATGTGCTTACGCGCGAAGAATCAGCCGGAACGACCAGGCTGAGAATCGCCTTTGCGGCAACCGCGGCGCTGGCGTGTCTTTCGGACTACTACTCATTCTTCTACGTCGCGGCCATCCTGGCGATCACCGTGGTGCTCGCCCTTCTCCGTCCCCCGGGCTCCCGCGGCAAGGCCCTGGCGAGAGAAGCCGCGACCTTCGCCCCGGTGCTCGCGGTGATGGCTTTCCTCTTTCGCACCAACGCCGGGGAAAATGCGCGGATTTGGGGACATCTGCGGCCCTACTATTTCGGCCAGACTGCAGGCGAGTCGGCCGGCCAGTTTATTCTTCGCAACCTGCAAAACGACTTCAACCTGTTCTCGCCCTGGACGCTGGAGAACCAGACGGTCTTCCTGGCGATTCTGGCCGCCTTCCTGGTAGCAGGCGGCGGCTTGCTGTGGCTGGTGCGGCGGCTCAAGGAGCCGAAGAACCTACCGGCAGTCGTGACGGTCATTGCGACCTTTTTGATGACGATAGAGATCATGCTGGCCGCCTTGCGGGACAAGTACCCCTTCGGCGGCGAGCTGCGGCACCAGTTCCTCTTGTTTCCGTTCCTGATTTTCTGTGCTATTGCCCTTCTGGACCGTCTTGCCGCTGCCAGTCCGCGGCCGCTGGCATGGGCGCTGGCAGGGATTCTCGCTCTGGCAACCGTCGCGATCGGATACGAAGGCTTCGAAGCTTACCCTAAGATACCGGAGACCATCCTGTCCGAGCAAATGGAGAGATTCAACCGACTGTTCCCGGCTCCGGCCGCGGTGTACGTCGACCGGCTCAATCTCTATGCGTTCTTCCTGCACCATGACGACTGGAAATGGGAATTTGAGGGCCGGGCCCGCTTCGCGCCTCAGGTCGACGTCTACCGCCTCACCCGCGGAACTCGCCATATGCTAGTGCTCCGGGATACGAGCCGTTGGGTTCTCGAATACGACGATGCCACCCTTTATGCAGATCTCGCCGGATCCATGCGTTCCGAGGGCATCGATTCGGTCGACGTTTTCTGCATTTCCCAGAACGAGGACCGGCCTCGGACGGCGGAGGAAGTCGGCGCCTATCGCAAAGTAGCCGCCACTGCGGCCGCGACCCATGGCGTGTGCCTCCAGCAGTTTGTGATTTACGGCTGGGACGCGTACGCCGCGGTCCGGGTAGGCCGCTGCGAGGCGGTGGGCGGCAACGGGCTAGCGGCCGGTCTTCACGCGGCGTCCCGATTTCAGCTGTAAAGCCCGCATACCTCGACCTCGTACAAATGTAGCCAAGTCCGGTCGCTGAGTTGTACGCGCACGTAGATTCCGGGTGCCCGAAGCGGCTCAGCGGAGTTTTCGGCCGCCGCCGGTGCCCCGTACCAGGCGCACGAACCATCCACTATTATCACAACAAGTTGAGCGCCATCCGGAAGGCGCTGTGATTCGAACAAACCTTCGCGTGGAGGAGCTTAGTAGGGGAATTCCAAGTGCCCTATCGTCCGCCGCTTCCAAGCGCCTTCATCCGACGCTTACTCCTTAATTAGGCTACTGATTTGGCTGCAGCACAAACGGCTTCCGGGCGGTTCCAGGTTTGGACCCGAGTTCTGGGCTCCAGCGAAGGGCTCTTGAGTCCCTCTTTCGACAACCGCGGTCGTCTGCCGGGCGTCGGGGTGCTGAGTTGGGAGGTGTGCCCCGCCCCCGGAACTCAGTGCCAAGGATGTCGGGGTGGGTCAGACTATGGTTCACAAATGCCTGCTTCAGATGGTCAATGTTAGGCTGCGCGGCTCCATCGAAGCAGTCGTCGAGGTTGGGAGCTGGCGGATTCTGATGTTGGGGACTGACGTGGAAACGGGCGTTGGACCGAAGGGCAAGGCTCCAGATGCGTGAGGGCCGCGCGACTCTCGATACCAACCGTCTACAAAGACGCCAGCCGCGATCCGAGAGGTAGACCTCGGCCCTGAACTGGCGGCGATCCTTCGGGTATCGCGGGTCGCTCTGGCTATCTCTTCACAACCGCGTCCGCTCGCCCACTGTCACGGTGAAACGTGCTGCGGATCTTGCACACGCAGGCAAGGCGTCGGACGAGAGTCTGGCAAGGAAATTGAATGTTAGCATAGTACGTTATGCCGCGACAAAACGCCCTGGCCAATCGTCTTGCGCTTCTCGGAGTTGTCCTCATTGCCTCTATCCCGTTGCTCTACCTGGCCGTCACCCAGCGCGTCGAGTTCGACGGCTACTGGAACGCTTTCGTCGCTACACAAGACAAGTGGAAGAAGCTGATCGCGGAATACCACGCCAACCCGCACCCTCCTCTGTACTACTTCTTCCTCCGGGTCAGCCTCTGGTTCGGAAGGTCGCACCTGGCGTATCGGGCCCCTTGCGTCCTGGCGGGCCTAGCGACCGTCTACCTGGTGGGTTCAACGGCCTCGAGGCTGACGCGTTCTTTCCTGTGGGGCCTGCTGGCGGCGCTGGCGTACGGCCTGTCTATGGCCTCGATCGCGGTGGCCCTCGAAGTGCGCGCTTACATGCTCTGTACGTTCTTCCTCCTGCTGTCCTACTGCTGCTTTCTGGATGTGCTTACGCGCGAAGAATCAGCCGGAACGACCAGGCTGAGAATCGCCTTTGCGGCAACCGCGGCGCTGGCGTGTCTTTCGGACTACTACTCATTCTTCTACGTCGCGGCCATCCTGGCGATCACCGTGGTGCTCGCCCTTCTCCGTCCCCCGGGCTCCCGCGGCAAGGCCCTGGCGAGAGAAGCCGCGACCTTCGCCCCGGTGCTCGCGGTGATGGCTTTCCTCTTTCGCACCAACGCCGGGGAAAATGCGCGGATTTGGGGACATCTGCGGCCCTACTATTTCGGCCAGACTGCAGGCGAGTCGGCCGGCCAGTTTATTCTTCGCAACCTGCAAAACGACTTCAACCTGTTCTCGCCCTGGACGCTGGAGAACCAGACGGTCTTCCTGGCGATTCTGGCCGCCTTCCTGGTAGCAGGCGGCGGCTTGCTGTGGCTGGTGCGGCGGCTCAAGGAGCCGAAGAACCTACCGGCAGTCGTGACGGTCATTGCGACCTTTTTGATGACGATAGAGATCATGCTGGCCGCCTTGCGGGACAAGTACCCCTTCGGCGGCGACCTGCGGCACCAGTTCCTCTTGTTTCCGTTCCTGATCTTCTGTGCTATTGCCCTTCTGGACCGTCTTGCCGCTGCCAGTCCGCGGCCGCTGGCATGGGCGCTGGCAGGGATTCTCGCCGTCTCAATAGCGGTGGTCGGCTACCAAGGTTTCGAAGCCTACCCGAGGGTACCAGAGACCCTCATGTCCCAGGAGATGGAGCAATTCGACCATCTGTTTCCGGCCGCAGCGGCGGTGTATGTCGACCGGTACAATCTGTATGCCTTCTTTATGCACCACGATGACTGGAAATGGGAATTCGAGGGCCGGGCCCGCCTCGCGCCTCAGGTCGACGTCTACCGCCTCACCCGCGGAGACCGCCGGATCCTGGTGCTCCGGGACATGAAGCGCTGGGTTCTGGACTACGACGATCCCAGCCTTTATGCGGATCTCGCCGCATCCATGCGCTCGGAGGGCATCGATTCGGTCGACGTTTTCCGCATTGGCCAGAACGAGGATCAGGCTCGGACGGCGGAGGAAGTCGACACCTATCGCAACCTGGCCGCCACCGCGGCCGCCGCCCACGGCGTGTGCCTCCAGCGGCTTGTGATCTACGGCGGGAACTCATTCGCCGCGGTCGGCGCCGGAGCGTGCGCGGGCAGGGCCGGGGGCGATCACTCAATCCGATAGAGGTTGATACCGCCGTGCGCCGCGATCAGCTTCAGCCCCCACTCGTTGGGGGCTTGAAGAATGGTGGCGGCGCCGAAGTCCGACCCAGAGACCATCAAATACTCGATCCCCTGCCACTTGAGCTCGCGCGAGATCAGCCTGCGGAGCTGCGCCGGCGGCGGAATCTGAGAGACCGCGGGCGCTCCGGCCAGCCTGCGCCAGGCGCCTCCTTCGGGCCGGCCTTCGAGGACCAAAGTGGCTTTGGCATCTTCGGGCGGTGAGTCCAACACCACGCGGCTCACTCTGGTGGGCGCGCCGAAATCCACCCCCACATACATGCCTGCGAACAGCGGCTGCCAGCTCTGCCAGGGCGTGATGGGGTTGTTGTCGAACGCAAACTGCACTTCCCAGGGGTTGGGATACGCTTGCAGACGCCATTGCGGCTCGCGCATTTGCTCCTCGTCCCCTCTGAACACCCTCATCTCGTCGATTCTCCATTGAGCCACTGGATCCGAGACGGTTTGGACCACCCGGACGGCCCGGACGTCCTGCTCAGGGAAGGTGAAGGTGAGGCGGCGGGTGGGCCACCAACCGGGGAGCAGGGGAAGGTAAACCAGCCGGCTTGCGTTCTCGTTGAATGCAGCCTCATAAAAGCCGACCACGTTACGGGTATGGTAGGCCTGGGGAGGTCCACTGAAAGCCAGAATCCTGGCCTCTGGCGGCACCAGTTTTTCGATCGCGAGGTCCATCTCGTAAGCGCCGCCCGAGCATTCGTTCAGAAACTTGCGCTCCGGCTCGAGGCGCAGAGCGGCCCGCCAGGGAAGCGTGGAGATGTGCAGCGAGTAAGGGTCACAGTATTTGTCCAGCACGAACGGCCAGCAAGTGAGGGCGTGCAGCAGCACCAATGACGGCACTGCCGCCTTCCAGTTCATTACCGCCAAGCCCAGGGCCAAAGAAACAAATGGAAGGCAGGGAATGAGGAAGCGCGTGCCGAGATTGCCGGGATACGGCAGGAGGAACACGAATGCGGCGAGCAAAAGGCGGCGTCCGGCCGCGTGGCGCAACGCCAGCAGAGAGAGCGGGAAAAGCAGGAACACGGGCCCCAGCAGACCTTGCAGGCGCTGTCCGCGGATGGTGACCTCGAGCGGAATCGCCCATTTAGTGGCTAAGTTCCCCCACTCCGCCATCTGCTTGCGAAACTGATCCTCGAAGCCGATGTGGACGTACGGATTTGGGAACACGCGATTAAAGAAAGGCGCGAATGGGTTGCCAACCCAAATCCAGTTCTTGATAACCCAGGGGAGTATCATCACCAGAGCGCACAAGAGCACAACGGCCAGAGGACGCCAGAGCTTCTCCCGTCTGCGCAACAGGGCCCACCCAACATAGCCGAGTGTGAACGGCAGCGCGACGAACGCGGTGTACTTCATCGCATAGCTGAAGCCGGCAAGCAGGCCGATAGGGATGAGCAACGCGGGAAGACGCTCCTGGTTCCACACCTCCAGCAGATAGAAGAGCGCAAAAAGGACGCAGGTCACAGCGACATCAATATAGGCCGTCGAGCCGTCCCACCCCACGACTGGGCTCAGAAACACCAGCGCGGAGGCCAGGACGCCGGCAACCGGGAACCCGAACCTGCGCGAATAGAGCAACATGAGGAGCGGCAGGGCGCAGAGAAAGGCGAAGTGCACCAATGCAGCCGCGGAGTGCCTGCCGAACGCGAAGGCGAACAAGTAGAGCAGCTCCGTTCCCTGCGAGAGACTTGCGTATATGCTGGTGGCGATCCGGAAGAAGCCGTGCGCGGCCAGATAGCTCGAGACCCAGCCCAGGTGATATCCGCTGCCGTCGGGGCTGCACTCCGGGGCGAGCGCGTCGTTGCGCCGGGCCATCGGAATCTCCAATGCCCGCAGCTGAGTGTAGTTCGAGAAACGAAAGGCAAAAGGAGCGCCGGGCAAAGGCGGCCCGGCGGATTTTCGCATTGGATTGCCCGAGGCCTCCGCTCCTCAGAGGCTTCACCAAAGAAAGGGGCACGTCAAAAGCAAAACCCTCCGATGGCGACTTCCTCGTCGCCACCAGAGGGTGGATGAGGACCGATGCTTTCTCCGGAGCCAGCCCCGTCGTCGCCTCGGCCTCGGGCATCCGCTCGGGCGCGACCCCTCGCGGACAAGTTCACACTACCATCCCACGTCCGGCCGACCCCTCAAAACAGGACATTTCTACTTTGCTCGGAATAGGACATTTCTACTTTGCCTTGACACTTCATTCCACTGCAGAAAGACCCTCCTTCCGCGCGACTACTCGCTTCCGCCGGACACGAGGGCTGTGCCATGGCCACGGCTGGATCTGGTGGCGGCGACCCGGGTCGCGTAGCCGGACCCTCAGGCAGGCAAACGGCAGACCGACAACAGCGCTTCCAGACCATTCAGGGTGTAGGTGAATCGCTGCGCCGACTTGGGAAGTGGATTGCCAGCCTCGATGACGGCTCGCAACTGGCCTTCGGTACGCACGAACCGCCCGCGGTCGAGGCGCCGTAGAGCGTAAGCCACGGGGCGAGTGAAGGCGTGGCGCGGCATCACGGAGTCGAAAACCACTACCAGGCCGCCGGGGCGGCACACACGAACCATCTCGGCGACCGTGTCGGTGGCGACTGCGTCGGGCACGTGGTGCAGCATCCCGATGGTCCAGACGCTGTCGAAGGAACCAGAGGCGAATGGAATACGGTCGGCGGAGGCCACCACACAGGGGCCTGCCATCGCGTAGGCCTGCATGTAGGAGTATGTCAGATCGAGGCCGACCGGCCGGATTCCGATACGCGGGAGGAACGAAACGGGACCGCAGCCGACGTCGAGAACCCGCCGTCCGGGCGGGGCTGCGAGGCCGATCTGGCCGAGCTTTCGCACGATCCAGAAGGTACTGCCGGGAGCTAGCATCAGTTGCGTGGCGCGGTAGACGAGAGGATGATCAAGTACGTTCATAAGCCTGCCATCAGAAACTGCGCGCGTGCGAAAGCGGCGACGACGCCGGCCGATCCGATTACACCGGACAAACGAGACCACAGTCTGTCCATCGGAACAGCCACGGCCCGGGATGCCCCTGGCGTTTCCGCCTTGGGGTTAGTATACATCTGAGGGCCGCCCTGGCGGGATGGACTCTGTCCCCTGCTCCACTTCCGTGTCGGTGAGGCAGGGGTGAATTCGGCAGGCTCACCTTGGAATGGGCAATCCGGCGAGCCGTCGCGCAGTCGGCGGCGATCTCGTGGGGCGCCCCGCATGGCCGGCTGGTCCGGGATCGGGATGGGGGTAGCGCTCGCCCGCGCCAATCCCGTTGGCGCCCCGATGACGCAGGAATATCCACTCGGAGCCGCCCAGGTCTTCAGGATGGCCAGCGTCGTGGGAAAGGCGGACAACGGAGTCGTGAGCTTCTTTCTATGTCGCACTTCGTCGCACTTCGGAACCAGCGTGGACGGCGGGCATGAGCTATAATCGCGCTAATGCGCGGTCCTCTTTATAAGTTTCCCAGCGAGAAGTTCCCGCCTCTCACCGGGATACGCGCAATTGCAGCATATCTCGTCTTTTTCCACCACTACGCGAGCACTCCTCAGGTGTCCGGGCCTCTGTGGCGGTTCCTGGGGGAAGGCCACGTAGGGGTCACGCTCTTCTATGTGCTCAGCGGCTTTCTGATTACCTACAACTATTCACAGAAAGTGAATCTCGGAAGAGCGTTTTGGTTCCGGTATGTTAGCCGCCGGGTCGGCAGAATCTATCCGCTCTACTTTTTCCTTCTGGCCGTTACCTATCTTCTGTCGACTGCCTCCCCACCCACCGCGAAGCAGGTGTTCTTGAACGTGACGCTGTGGAAAGGCTTCTTCGACAACTTCAAGTTCGATGGCATTGGACCGAGCTGGTCCCTTACCGTCGAAGAGACCTTCTACTTCCTGGCACCATTTCTGTTTCTGGCCGTCCGCAGACTCGGCAACCTAGGAGTGCAAGTGGCGCTTTACGCCACGGGTGGAGTGCTGCTGCTACTCGGCAGCAACGTCGATTTCGACGGGTTCTTCGGAAACTTCCACTTCGTGGCGTCCTACACCTTCTTTGGAAGGAGCTTCGAGTTCGTGCTCGGCATGGCCCTGGGACAAGCGGTCCTTCGGCATCCCGATCTGTTGGCCGCGTCGGGGCGGCGGATCCTCACCTACCTCGGGCTGGGTGGTTTCGCGCTAGTGATGTTTTGGATGTCGCTGTTCAGGCAAGGCAGTGAGTTCGGTGTTTTTCACCCGCTCGGCATGGCGCTCAACAACTTCGCGCTGCCCGTCTTCGTATGCATCTTGTTCGGCGGACTGATCTCCGAGCGAACCCTGTTCGGACGGGTGCTCGGGTCGCCCCTTTTCGTCTTTCTGGGCCGTACTTCGTATGCGTTCTATTTGGTGCACTACGGCGTCCTGGCTTCCTTGGTGGGCGCCCAACTTGGAAGTCTTGACGTAACTCTGCAGGTCGGCCTGCTTTTCCTGGCCGTGAATGCGATGTCCGCCCTCCTGTACCTGCTCGTCGAGCACCCCGCCAACGGCTTGATACGCCGCTGGGCCGACCGCCTCGCCGACAAGCCCTCACGTGGGCCCTCCCGTGTAAAGGAAGTGGTGGAGCCGGCCCGGCGTTTTCGGCGACTGGCCATCATTTGGACCTGCTCGTTTCTCCTTGTCTTCGCCGTTTGGAGAGCCGCCAGCTACGAGTGGACGAGCCCCGGAGTCTCCGCTAGTTCCGGGGATCGGAGTGCTCCATCCCAGATCGACATCCCGGAGTTCGCCCACCCGCTGTCAGCCCATTCGGATTTCTCCGTGCCAACTTCGCGTGCCGGGCAGGTTCCGAATCTGACCTACTCCGTAGGCGGAGATTCGATCGCCGGCAAGCCGTTTATCTTCGCTCATGCCAACTCGAAACTCGAATACGACATCGCACAAAGAGGATGGTCACTGCTCGAGTTTTCGACTGGCCTGGACGATGTCGGCGGGGCGGACCGCGGCACAGTTGTATACATCGTCCGCGGGGACGGGAAGGAACTGTTCCGAAGTCCTGTCGTTCGGGCTCTCCAGCCTCCGCACCGGTACAGCGTCAGCGTGGCTGCGGTACAGCGCCTGGAGTTGGTAATTAGGGACGGCGGAGACGGCATTACCTCCGACGAGGCATATTGGATCCAGCCAGTCCTGCGTTGAGGCCGCGGGTGGCCGGCCCTCACTTCCGTTCCATCCGCGCCCGCGGGCCGCGGGAGACCTATTCCTCGGGCGCGGCGCTCCCACGGAGCGGGCTCGCCAGATCGACCTCCCTCGCCGCCGGAAGGTATTCCCGCGACTCGGCCACGATGAAGTTCGGCCGGTTGCGCGTGTTTTGCAGGCTGAGCCACAAATACTGCCCGATGATGCCGAACGCCAGACTGGTCAGCGCGCCGAAAAAGACGATCGTCAGCACAATCGGCGTGTAGCCCGGCACCGGAATGTCTCCCCGCAACTTCGCGATGAGCAGCACGATGCCGACAAGCACGGAAAAGCCCATCCCCAGGATCCCGGTATAGAGCAGAAGCTGGATCGGCAGGTCCGTGAAGCTGAAGATGCTGTCCACGCAGTAGTGGAGCTTTTTGGCGAAGCTCCAGGCGCTCTTGCCCTCCAGCCGGGGCTGTCGGTGGTATCCGATGAACTGGCGCCGGAATCCCAGCCAGAACAGCAGGGCCAGCAGGTTGGTATTGACTTCGCGGAGCTCCAGCAGGCGGTCCCGGACCTGGCGGGTGCAACTGAAAATGTCGACGCCGCCTTTGGGCATATCCTTGACCACGAACTTCCGATAGATCCACCAGAACAGCTCCGAAAAGAGCCGGGAGAGCCCCGGGTCCGACCGCCCGATCCGATGCCCGAACACAACGTCCGCCTGCCCGCCGCAAAGGCACGCGAGCGCCTGCAGGGTGAGTTCCGGCGGCTCCTGCAAGTCCGCCGCCATCACGGTGAAATAGTCCCCCGTTCCCGCCTGAAGCCCCGCGGCGATCGCGGAAAACGAGCCGAAGTTGCGGCTCAACACCAGCAGGCGGGAGCGCAGCGGAAGCTCCGGCAGCCGCTGCTCGAGAATCTCCTCGCACCGGTCCGGGCTGCCGTCGATGACGAACACCACCTCCATCGGCTCCGGCGACTTCGCGCTCAACTCGACCAGCGCCGGCAGGAGGCGGTCCAGGTTGGCCTCGTTCTTGTACACCGGGACGATGAGCGATACCATTCAGCGCTCCCAACCGTTCGAGGCCGCTATCACCTGCTCCACTTCCGTGTCGGTGAGGTAGGGGTGAATCGGCAGGCTCACCTCGGAATGGGCAATCCGGCGAGCGGTCGCGCAGTCGCCGGCAATCTCGTGGGGCACCCCGCGCATGGCCGGCTGGTCGGGGATCGGGATGGGGTAGTGCTCGCCCGCGCCAATCCCGTTGGCGGCCAGATGACGCAGAAACTCGGTCTTACTCGCGCCCGCCACCAGAACGGGAAACAGGTGCCACACCGACTCCGAGCCGGGAGGAGCGGCCACTGGCCGCAGCGCCGGATTTCGGATGCCCGCCAGGTAGGCGCGAGCGATCTCCCTCCGGCGACCGGTCCAGGATCCCAGCTTCGGCAGGTAGACCCTCCGCATGAGCGACGCCTGCAGTTCATCCAGGCGGCTATTGTACCCGATCTTGTCGTGCCGGTACTTCGCTCCCTGCCCGTAGTCGCGGAGGATCTTCGCCTCGCGCGAAAGCGCCTCATCGTCAGTCAGGATGGCGCCGCCGTCGCCCATCGCGCCCAGGTTCTTGGTGGGGTAGAAACTGGTTGCCGCCATCTCTCCCACGGTTCCCGTGCGCCGCCCTTCGAAAGAAGCCCCAACCGATTGCGCGCAGTCCTCGACGATCCGGCATCCGAACTCGCCGCGCAGCGAGGCCAGTTCCCGCAGATTCATGGAATGACCGTAAAGGTGGACCGGCACCAGAAACCGGATGTCGCGCCGCTTGCTTAGGACGTCGCGGCAGCGGCCCAGATCCAGCAGTCCGGTCTCATCGGTATCCACGAAAACCGGGGCCGCCCCGGTCTTTAGGATGGCCAGCGTCGTGGGAAAGGCGGACAACGGAGTCGTGAGCACCTTGTCGCCCGGTCCGCATCCCAGGACACGGAGCGAGATCTCGATGGCATCGAGGCCGCTGGCCACGCCGGCAGCTTGCCGCATGCCCCAGTCGGCCGCCAGTTCCGCCTCGAAGCGCCTCACTTCCTCACCCAGGACGTACCAGCCGGACTCGCCGACGACGGCGAACGCAGCCAGCGCCTCCTCTTTCGTGTCCTGCCACTGCCGTTTGAAATCGTTCAACAGGATCATCGGCCATCCTCGGAAACGGGCGCCCTGCCGCATAGAGTCAGAAACTCCGAGTAGTCCCGGATGTAGTCCGAGGCGTCGTAATAGTCGGAGGTCAGCACCAGCAGGACCGCGTCGGCCGAGTGCTTGTACTGCACGCCCCAGACCATCGGCGGGAGATGGACCGCCGTAGCTGGGCTATCGAGAACGAACTCCTGGCGGTTGGCTCCGTCGTCGGCCACGACATGACAGCGGCCATGAACACAAACCAGGAACTGGTGAAGGGTCCTGTGGGCGTGCTCGCCGCGGATGCGCTCGCTCGCTACGCCGAACACCAGAAAATAACGTTTGACGGCGAACGGAACGTGCCGCTCGACCTCGGCGAAGGACAACCGCCCGCGCAGATCGTCGATCAAAGGCAGCCGGTGCAGCATGACGCCGCGGACGGCGGTAGGGTAGCTGCCCACTTCACGCGGCGGTTGCACGGCTGCGGCCGGCAGATGCTGGAGCCCGGCGTATCCGGCGATCCGCGCCGGATTGCCGACCAGGATCGCATGGGGCGGCGCATCGTGAGTGAGAACCGCGCCAGCCCCGATCATCGCCCGCTCGCCGATCACGAGTCCGGGCAGGATGGTCGCATTGGCGCCGATCGAAGCGCCCCGCTTGACCGTCGTCCGCAGAAACCGCTCGGGCCTCTGCCGGCTGCGCGGAAACATGTCGTTGGTGAAGGTCGCATTCGGACCGATGAAAACGTCGTCCTCGATCTTCACGCCATCCCAGAGCTGCACGCCGCACTTGACCGTGACTCGATCGCCGATAACAACATCGTTTTCGACAAACACGTGGTCGCAGATGTTGCAGTCTCCGCCAACCCGGGCGCCCGGCAAAATGTGGCTGAAGGCCCAGACTCGGGTGCCGTCGCCGATCGCCTGCGTCTCCACTATCGCCGTTTCATGCTTGAAATAGGACATCGAATTTGGCAGACCTGCGACATTGTAACTCAAACGGCACCGTCGATTCGAGCCGCGCCGGAATCCGCTGTCACACGGGCCCTGCTACCCGCGAGCTCTCGCCTGGGCATGGCTGTGGCCGCTGCATCGGCATTTCCCTTATTTGGGCCCTGGCGCCATGTTGTAATTTTCCTTCCTGCCTGGCGTTTCAATCGAGCGATCCCGGTCGCGTGCCCCGGCGGGCATGACCACGGCCAGGCTTCCGTAACCTCCCGTCAGCGGACACCGGTCGAATCCAGTCTCCGGCGACTGGGTGTATCCTGAAAAGAACTTCTCCGATCCTGCCGCAAGCTGGAGCGCATCATGGATACCGTCTACGAAGACAATCTTCGCCTCAGCCAACTCGAATATCGCCAGCAGCACATTTACCTGCGCTCGCAGCCGCGCTGCCTGAGCCTGGTGTTCGGTAACGCCTGCAACATTTACTGCCCGCATTGTTACCAGTCCAAGAATGGCGATAACCTGCTCCGCCCCGCCGAAATCGGCCGCGAGCTGCGGCGCGAGTTCATGGGACTGTACCCGTATCTCTCAACCCTCCGCATCCTGGGTGGAGAGCCCTTCGCGCTGGTCGGATTCCGCGAGCTGATCGAAGACGCCGCCTCCGTCGTAAGCCGGCCCATCATCAGCGTCAGCACCAACGGAACCCTGATCGACGAGGCATGGGCCGAGCGCATCGTGCGCCTGCCCTTCAGCAATCTGACGGTCTCCATCGACGGCGGTACGCCCGCCACCTATGCGCGCCTCCGCCGCGGCGCCGATCTCGACAAGGTCCTGGCCAACGTGCAGCGCATCCAGAGCTGGAAACAGAAGCTGGGAAGCACGTTGCCGCACCTGGATTCCTTCTTCGTGGTCATGCGCTCGAACTTCCGCGAGATCCCCCAGTATCTCGAGCTGGCGAGCGCCAATGGCTTCACCGACGTCTCCCTGCAGACCATGGAAGTCAACAACAATAACGCGAGCCGCGAGCCGGCACTGGAGCGCGACGAGACCATCGCCGACGGCGCCGAAATTCGAGAGCTGCATAGCATAATGCAGGAGGTCCTGCCCCGCCAACGCCGCCGCTTCCGCATGATCCGCACCAGCGGCATGACCTCGCTATTCGCAGCGCAGGGCCTGGACACATCGTTTCTTCGCGAGGAGAGCGAGGGGCTCTACCCGGACAGCGACGACCTGGCGGAAGGGGCCCACCAGGATTCCGGCGCCGCGTCCGGCCGGAAGGGCGATGCCTCCGCCGAGGCGGTTGAACAGGCCGGGCCAGCGGAGGAGCCCGCCGGCTCCGCGGACCGCCCGAACGGCGATGCACAGGCCAAGGACGCCACCGCTTCCCCAGCCGCCGAGGCGGCCGACTGCGCCGTAGCCGCGGTAGAGGACCCCGGCGCCGCAATCTGCCCCAACCCTTGGACCACCCTGTTCGTGGCCGAGAACGGCGATGTCCTGGTGTGTTTTCTTTCCATACCGATCGGGAATCTCTATGAGACCCCGCTAAGCCGCATGTGGAATAGCCCGCTGGCTATGGCCCAGCGCGGCGACATCGTCGCGGGAAGATATCTGGAGTCGGGTTGCTCGCCGCGATGGTGCTCCTGGAGGGAGGGCAGGAAGGCCCCGCCGCCGGGCCAGGATGAACTCGCGCGCCTGCGTGCGGAGACGACGCTCCTCGCCGGTCGCGTTGCCCGGACGCAGGCGTTGGTCCCGGCTGGGGAGGCGCCCTCCGCCATCGGGGCGGTGCGGCGCATGACGGCCTCCCGCGATCAACGCATCAAAGAGCTGGAAGTGATGTTCGCGGAGCTCTGCGACAACACCTCGGCGATCCAGGAGAAGGGCCAGGAACACATCGCCCACCTGGAGGCCAAAGCCGACGCCGCGATCGCCGAGCTCGAGAGGAATACGGCCGTCCGCGAGGACGCCCAAAGGCACATAGCCCACCTGGAGGCCAAAGCCGACGCCGCGGTCGCCGAGCTGGAGAAGAATACGGCCCTCCGCGAGCAGACCCAGCAGCACATAGCCCACCTGGAGGCCAAAGCCGACACCGCGGTCGCCGAGCTCGAGAAGAATACAGCCCTCCGCGAGGAGACCCAGAGGCACATCGCCCACCTGGAGACCAAAGCCGAGGCCACGGTCGCCGAACTGGAGAAGAATACAGCCATCCGCGAGAAGACCGAGAGGCACATCGCTCACCTGGAGGCCAAAGCCGACGCCGCGATCGCTGAGTTCCGCAAGGTGGAGCAGGAGTTCGCGCACTACCGGGAATTGCCGCTCATCCGGATTGCGGACGCACTGTCCAGATTCCTCAGCAGGCTGCGCAGGGCGGTCTTCCGCTGAGTCGGTGCATCTCGCGAGGCGACTCCGCCGGCCGGATGTGCCCGGGCCATGGCCATGGTCCCGGTTTGAGTCGGGGCGAGCCCCAGTCGAATCCAGTCTCCGGCGACTGGGTGTATCCTGAAAAGAACTTCTCCGATCCTGCCGCAGTCTGGAGCGCATCATGGATACCGTCTACGAAGACAATCTTCGCCTCAGCCAACTCGAATATCGCCAGCAGCACATTTACCTGCGCTCGCAGCCGCGCTGCCTGAGTCTGGTGCTCGGCAACGCCTGCAACATTTACTGCCCGCATTGTTACCAGTCCAAGAATGGCGATAACCTGCTCCGCCCCGCCGAAATCGGCCGCGAGCTGCGGCGCGAGTTCATGGGACTGTACCCGTATCTCTCCACCCTGCGCATCCTGGGCGGGGAGCCCTTCGCGCTGGTCGGATTCCGCGAGCTGATCGAGGACGCCGCCTCCACCGTGAGCCGCCCCATCATCAGCGTCAGCACCAACGGAACCTTGATCGACGAGGCATGGGCCGAGCGCATCGTGCGCCTGCCCTTCAGCAACCTGACGGTCTCCATCGACGGCGGTACGCCCGCCACCTATGCGCGCCTCCGCCGCGGCGCCGATCTCGACAAGGTCCTGGCCAACGTGCAGCGCATCCAGAGCTGGAAGCAGAAGCTGGGAAGCACGTTGCCGCACCTGGATTCCTTCTTCGTGGTCATGCGCTCGAACTTCCGCGAGATCCCCCAGTATCTCGAGCTGGCGAGCGCCAATGGCTTCACCGACGTCTCCCTGCAGACCATGGAAGTCAACAACAATAACGCGAGCCGCGAGCCGGCACTGGAGCGCGACGAGACCATCGCCGACGGCGCCGAAATTCGAGAGCTGCATAGCATAATGCAGGAGGTCCTGCCCCGCCAACGCCGCCGCTTCCGCATGATCCGCACCAGCGGCATGACCTCGCTATTCGCAGCGCAGGGCCTGGACACATCGTTTCTTCGCGAGGAGAGCGAGGGGCTCTACCCGGACAGCGACGACCTGGCGGAAGAGGCATACCAGGATTCCGGCGCCGCGTCCGGCCCGAACGGCGATGCCTCGGCCGAGGCGGTTGAACAGGCCGGGCCGGTGGAGGAGCCCGCCGGCGCCGCGGACCGCCCGAACGGCGATGCACAGGCCAAGGATGCCACCGTTTCCCCAGCCGCCGAGGCGGCCGACTGCGCCGTAGCCGCGGTAGAGGACCCCGGCGCCGCAATCTGCCCCAACCCTTGGACCACCCTGTTCGTGGCCGAGAACGGCGATGTCCTGGTGTGTTTTCTTTCCATACCGATCGGGAATCTCTACGAGACCCCGCTAAGCCGCATGTGGAATAGCCCGCTGGCTATGGCCCAGCGCGGCGACATCGTCGCGGGAAGATATCTGGAGTCGGGTTGCTCGCCGCGATGGTGCTCCTGGAGGGAGGGCAGGAAGGCCCCGCCGCCGGGCCAGGATGAACTCGCGCGCCTGCGTGCGGAGACGACGCTCCTCGCCGGTCGCGTTGCCCGGACGCAGGCGTTGGTCCCGGCTGGGGAGGCGCCCTCCGCCATCGGGGCGGTGCGGCGCATGACGGCCTCCCGCGATCAACGCATCAAAGAGCTGGAAGTGATGTTCGCGGAGCTCTGCGACAACACCTCGGCGATCCAGGAGAAGGGCCAGGAACACATCGCCCACCTGGAGGCCAAAGCCGACGCCGCGATCGCCGAGCTCGAGAGGAATACGGCCGTCCGCGAGGACGCCCAAAGGCACATAGCCCACCTGGAGGCCAAAGCCGACACCGCGGTCGCCGAGCTGGAGAAGAATACAGCCCTCCGCGAGGAGACCCAGAGGCACATCGCCCACCTGGAGACCAAAGCCGAGGCCACGGTCGCCGAACTGGAGAAGAATACAGCCATCCGCGAGAAGACCGAGAGGCACATCGCTCACCTGGAGGCCAAAGCCGACGCCGCGATCGCTGAGTTCCGCAAGGTGGAGCAGGAGTTCGCGCACTACCGGGAATTGCCGCTCATCCGGATTGCGGACGCACTGTCCAGATTCCTCAGCAGGCTGCGCAGGGCGGTCTTCCGCTGAGTCGGTGCATCTCGCGAGGCGACTCCGCCGGCCGGATGTGCCCGGGCCATGGCCATGGTCCCGGTTTGAGTCGGGGCGAGCCCCAGTCGAATCCAATCTCCGGCGACTGGGTGTATCCTGAAAGAACTTCTCCGATCCTGCCGCAGTCTGGAGTCTGTTATGGATACCGTCTACGAAGATAATCTTCGCCTCAGCCAACTCGAATATCGCCAGCAGCACATTTACCTGCGCTCGCAGCCGCGCTGCCTGAGTCTGGTGCTCGGCAACGCCTGCAACATTTACTGCCCGCATTGTTACCAGTCCAAGAATGGCGATAACATCCTCCGCCCCGCCGAAATCGGCCGCGAGCTGCGGCGCGAGTTCATGGGACTGTACCCGTATCTCTCCACCCTGCGCATCCTGGGCGGGGAGCCCTTCGCGCTGGTCGGATTCCGCGAGCTGATCGAGGACGCCGCCTCCACCGTGAGCCGCCCCATCATCAGCGTCAGCACCAACGGAACCTTGATCGACGAGGCATGGGCCGAGCGCATCGTGCGCCTGCCCTTCAGCAACCTGACGGTCTCCATCGACGGCGGTACGCCCGCCACCTATGCGCGCCTCCGCCGCGGCGCCGATCTCGACAAGGTTCTGGCCAACGTGCAGCGCATCCAGAGCTGGAAGCGGAAGCTGGGAAGCGCGTTGCCGCACCTGGATTCCTTCTTCGTGGTCATGCGCTCGAACTTCCGCGAGATCCCCCAGTATCTCGAGCTGGCGAGCGCCAATGGTTTCACCGACGTCTCCCTGCAGACCATGGAAGTCAACAACAATAACGCGAGCCGCGAGCCGGCACTGGAGCGCGACGAGACCATCGCCGACGGCGCCGAGATTCGAGAGCTGCACAGCATAATGCAGGAGGTCCTGCCCCGCCAACGCCGCCGCTTCCGCATGATCCGCACCAGCGGCATGACCTCGCTATTCGCAGCGCAGGGCCTGGACACATCGTTTCTTCGCGAGGAGAGCGAGGGGCTCTACCCGGACAGCGACGACCTGGCGGAAGAGGCATACCTGGACGGATCGGGAGACACCGCCGTCACCGCGCTCCGCCCGAACGCCGCCGCCGCGGAACCGGGACCGTCGGAAGAGCCCGCCGCCACCGCACTTCGCCCGAACGCCGCCGCCGTGGAGCCGGCCGTCGCCGCCGCGGACCGCCCGAACGGCGCCCCCGCGGGGCTGGCCGTCGCCACCGCGCTTCGCCCGAACGGCGCCGCCGTGGAACCGGGACCGTCGGAAGAGCCCGTCGCCATCGCGCTCCGCCCCAACGGCGACACCGCGCCCAAGGCCGCTCCCCCGGAAGAGGACCCCGCCGCCGCACTCTGCCCCAACCCTTGGACTACCCTGTTCGTGGCCGAGAACGGCGATGTCCTGGTGTGTTTTCTTTCCGAGCCCATCGGGAATCTCTATGAGACCCCGATAAACCGCTTGTGGAACAGCCCGCAGACCATGGCCAAGCGTAGCGACATGGTCGCCGGGAGGTATCTGGAGTCGGGTTGCTCGACGCGGTGGTGCTCCTGGAGGGAGGGGAAGAAGGCGCCGGCGCCGCGACCGGAAAAGCTTGTGGAGTTGCGCGCGGAAACGGCCATCTTCGCCGATCGGGCTGCCCGGGCGCGGGCGCTGGTCCCGGCGAGCGAGACGCCGTCCGCCATCGCGCCGGTGCGCCGCATGGTGGCCTCCCGCGATCGACGCATCAAAGAGCTGGAAGTGATGCTTGACCAACTCTGCGACACCAACGCGGCCATCCAGGAGAAGGCCCAGGAACACATCGGCCACCTGGAGGCTAAAGCCGAGGCCGCGGTCGCCGAGCTGGAGAAGACCACGGCCATCCGCGAGCAGACCCAGAAGCACATCGCCCACCTGGAGGCGAAAGCCGAGGCGGTGGTCGCCGAACTGGAGAAGACTACCGCCATCCGCGAGCAGACCCAGAAGCACATCGCCCACCTGGAGGCCAAAACCGAGGCGGCAATCGAGGAGTTCCGCAAGCAGGAGCAGGACTTCGCGCACTACCGGGAGTTACCGCTGATCCGGGTTGCGGACGCACTGTCCGGATTCCTCAGCCGGCTGCGCAGGTCGGTGCTTCCCTGAGCCCGCCCTCGGCCACGCTTCAGTCTGGCCTCCAGGCGCAGTACCAGCACGCACACGGCCGCGAAAAGGGTCACGTCCCAAATCGCGTTGAAGAAGAACAGGTGCCGCGTGACCTCCACCGAGTCCGTCATGCCGCTCAGCCCGAATTCGAGCGCTTCCATGATCGCGAGCGCGACTCCGCCGGCCGGATGCGCCCAGGCCACGATCCCGACCGCGATCGCGAACAGCAGCGGGTACAGCCAGGGGTAACTGCCCAGCACGGCTTTCTTCGTCGCGCACCATATCGCGAATGCGTTACTTTGAGCACGCGGCGGGCGACCGGCCGACTGATCGTAGTTGCCCACTTCGCCCAACCCCTGCCGCATCGGCCGCTGCCTTGAGGCTTCCTCCAGGGCGGTGCCCGCGACATACAGCGCGCGGCCCGGATGGAGGATGTAGAAACGTGCCAGGGTGGGGAACGAGGTCTTGCTCAGGAACTCCTCGGCCCAGTAATTCTTGCGCACGATCGGAGCCCCGGGCGCCCACGAGTCCATGCCGATGAACTCAAGGTAGGAGTTGTCCAACCCCAGGCTGGCCAGCTCCGCCGAGGGATCGGCGGCCGTGGGCAGCAGCCTCGAGAAGATGATGTCGAACAGGCAAGGGTTGGCGTAGCCCGGCGGAGTGCCCTCGATCAGGGAATACGCCGCGCCTCCCGCGATCGACGACGCCCCCAGAACGCTCGCCAGAAGCGCGTGCCGCGGCCACATCGCGCGCCGCTTCCAAAGGACGAATCCGATCAGGGGAATGGCCAGGAGCGCGTGCTGGGTTTTAGCCGTCAGCATCAGCACGGAGAAGATCACGGCCGCCCACGCGTCGGCGGGTCCGTGCTCCCCGGGCCGCACCGCGCGCACCAGAAACACCAGCGCAAGCATCAGGAAAACGAATGCCCCCGCGTCCATGTAGAACGAGTTGTAGTAAGTCGAGTACGTCACGTCGCAGAAAAACAGGATCGCCAGCGCCAGCAGGAAGGCCTGGAGAACCGGCCTCACGGCGCCGGTCAGCGGCGCAAAGAATGCGAATGCCAGCAGGAACAAACCCGCGTGGAGGACACCGAGGGTGCGGAGGTCGAACGTGCCGTCGGGTGCGATCGGCCGGTTCAACTGCATGGCCACGCTGACCAACAGCATCTCAGCGGAGTGGAACCCGCTCTGCCAGTGGTTCTCCGGCGCGACCCGATACCGAAGGTAGATATAGGGGGAGCCCGCTGGCCGCGACGGGTCGTACGGGACATGCAGATCGAACTTCCCGGCGACCTTGGCGAAGTCGCCATTGTCGGCCAGACCGATGGCCGGCGGCACCAGCACCTGGAAAACTACAATCCCTACAGCAACTGCCAGCCCAATCCACCCGATGATCCTGCTTGCCACTAAGCTCCTTTGCCGTCCTCGGCCGGCGGTCGCGTCCGTGTCGCAGCTTACCGGGACGCCGCTGTCAGGCGGCGCGTGGGGTGGTGGTCTCATGACGGACCCACGCCCGGACATGCAGCAATCTCGGCCGGCTCGAGCTGTTCGGACTCGCGCCCTGATCTCGTCCTCGGGCGCCTGCCGAAGACCAGAACCAGCGTCGAGACCGCGGCGAAAAGCGTTAGGTCCCAGATCGTGTTGAACAGGAACAGGTGCCGCGTGACCTCGCTGGCGTCCGTCATCGCCCCCAGCGCGAACTCGATCGCTCCCATGAGGCCGAGCGCCACTCCGCCGGCCGGGAACTTCCAGGCAATCACCGCGACCGAGATGGCGAACAGGAGCGGATACGCCCAAAGAGCGCGCCCCAGCAGCTTCTCTCTGGCCCTGCTCCATTGCGAAAATGCGTTGCTCCGGGCATAGGGCGGGCGCCCCGCGGACTCGTCGTAGTTGCCGATCCCCGGCGGACGGCCCAGTGCCGCCTCGCCCAGCGCCAGCGTCGCCACGCACCACGCCCGGTTCGGATGGGTCACGTAGAACTCCGACAGGCGGAGAAAAGAGGTGCGTGCCAGGAACGAGCGCACCCAGCGAGGGTCCCGCATGGGCGAACGATCCATGTAGGCGTCGATGTTTTTGTACCGCAGGTACGATTGGTCCAGCCCCAGACTGGCCAGCTCCGCCGAAGGATTCTTCGCCGTCGGCAGCAGCCTCTCGAAGATCATGTTGAACAGGCACGGTCCCGTGTAGCCCGGAGGACTGCCCTCGGCCAGACCAAACGCGCCACCAGCCACTATCAGCACTGTCGCCAGCGCGCCTCCGAGCAGCGGCCGGCGAGGCCACAGCGCCTTCCGCTCCCAGATCAGGAATACGGCCAGCGGAACCGCCAGCAGCGCATGCTGCGATTTCGCGGTCACCAGCAGCAGGCAGAAGAACAGCGCCAGGACGCTATCGGCCGCGCGGCGCCGCACCATCGCGCGCAGCAGTGCCGCGATCGAGAGCATCAGGAACACGAACGCACCCGCGTCCAGATAGAAGGAGTTGTAACAGGTCGAGAATATCACGTCGCAGAAAACGAATATGGCCAAAGCCGGCAGCGCGATGCGGACTGCCGCACGCTCTGGGCGGAGCAGACCGATCCAAAGCGCGAGGGCCAGGAGAAACAACGCCGCATGTACCGCGCCCAGCGCGCGCAGGTCGAAAACGCCGCGGCGTGTGACGATGCGATTCAGCCACAGGGCCGCCCGGATCGGCAGCGCCTCCGAGGAATGAAACCCGGTGTCCCCGTGGTTGTCAGGGCGGAGATTGTAGTGGAGCTGGATGTAGCGGAACGCGGACACGCTCAAGTCATCCACCACCGGGTACAGGCCAAACTTCCGGGTCATCTTGGCGAAGTCGCCGTTATCGGCGAGACCGATTGCCGGCGGCACCAGAATCTGAAAGCCGAGAATCCCCGCGGCTACCGCGAGCGCACTCCAGCCGATTTTTCCAAACGATATAGGCGAGCGAATCACAGGCTAGTCGGGTTAGGCCCCGTTGAGCCATCACACTCGAATTATAGCTGGAGCGCCCGCTCCGCCGTTGACCGGCGATGGCCCACATTTGTGGCGCAGGCACTCTTGCCTGCCGCCTCGACACTCGTGTCGAGGCACTCCTTCTGCGTCGAGACGAGTAACCATGCGCCGCGCGCCGATCCCGCCCCCCGCCCCTACGGCGCGAAGTACCCGTTGATGTCCAGAATCACGTGCGTGCGATTCGTTACGTACACGCTGATGGCCCCGCCCGTCCCCGCCGGCACGATCGCCGCGTTCGCCACCACCGTGCCGTCCCACGAGTTCAACGTCGAAACCAGCGGCTGCCCCGCCCCCGTCGGCCACGTGGTCAGGTATTGCAGCATCCCTTCCCCCGGCACCACCGTGACGTTCACCGAATACGCCGCCGCGGCGCTGGGAATATTGCACCCGCTCGATGGTATCGGGAACGACCGCCCCGTCGAGGCCTCCATCACCGGTCCCCCGAACGCTCCCGCCGTCCCCCGCGTGTCCGCCACCCGGCACGGCGTCACCGGGTAGAACGATAGCGCCCCCGACCCACCCGGCGCCGCGAAGTACCCGTTGGTGTCCAGGATCACCGCCGTCGGGTTCGATACAAACACCGAGATCGCCCCGCTCGCCCCCGCCGGCACCAGCGCCGCGTTCGCCACCACCTTCCCGGTCCACGAGTTCAACGTCGAGGCCAGCGGCGGCGCCTGCCCCGCCGGCCAGGTCGTCAGATACCCCAAATACCCGTTGGGCACTACCGTCACGTTCAGCGAGTATGCTTTCGCCCCCACCGGCATCCCGCACCCGCCCGAGGGAATCGGAAAGTCCCGGCTCTGCTCCGCCCCCATGGTTGGCCCCCCGAACGGCCCCACTTCTCCTCGCGTGTCCGCCAACCGGCACGGCGGCGCCGGGTAGAACGAGAACGCGCTCTCGCCCCCGCCCGTGGCGAAGTATCCGTTGATGTCCACGATCACTTCGGTCGGGTTGGTCACGTAGATACTAATCGCCCCGCCCGAGCCGGCCGGCACGATGGCCGCGTTCGCCACCACGATCCCGCCGAACGAGTTCAAGGTCGAAACCAGCGGCTTGGTCTGCCCGGTCGGCCACAGTGACAGGTAGGACAGCGGGCCTTGCGGCACCACCGTCACGTTCAACGAGTACGCCTGCGCCGTCTCCGGAATCCCGCACCCGCTCTGCGGCACCGCGAAGGAGCGCACCGAATCGGCGCCGAACGCCGGCCCTCCGAACGGCCCCGCCGCCCTCCGCGTGTCCACCACCCGGCACGGCGTCACCGGCACGAACCGCAGACCCACCACCGGCGCCGTAGCGAAGCCCACGCTCACCGTACGCGCCCCGTTCATCGTCACCGACTGCGGGTTGGTCCCGCCGCCCAGGTCCCCGCCCCAACTCGTGAACGCGTACCCGAACGTCGGCAGCGCCGTAAGCTGCACGCCCGTTCCCGAGTTGTAATAACCATCCGTCGAAGTCGGGTTCGCCGCCACGATCCCGCCTATGCCCGCCTCGACCGTCAGCAGATACTGAGCCGTAAAGGTGGCCGTAAAGGTGGCCGCCGTCGACGGCACCGTGATGATGTGCGTCGCGGCCCCACCATCGCTCCAGCTAGCGAAGGAGTAACGAGTGCCGCTGCCCTGCGGCGAGACGACGCTCACCGTATGGCTGGTGCCCACACCCCATTGGAACGTCCGCGGCGAGGCGTAGGAGGAACCATCCACCGAGACCGGCAGGCCCGCGGGCGAGGTCGCCACCGTAACAGAGACCGGCGGCGCATTCGTAAAGCTCGCCCCCACCGCGTGCGGAGCGGTCATCACCACCGTCTGCGGGTTGGTGCCGCCACTCAGGTCGCCGCTCCACCCCCCGAATACGTTCCCGAAGACCGGCACCGCCGTGAGCTGCACGCTCGTGCCGGAGGCGTAGTAGCCATCCGCCGAGGCCGGGTTCGCCGTCACCGTCCCGCCCGCGCCCGTATCCACCGTCAGCAGATACTGCGCCGTGAAGCTGGCCGTATAGGTGGCCGCCGTGGCGGGTACGGTGATGGCGTGCGACACGGCGCCGCCGTCGCTCCAGTTGGCGAAGCCGTAGCGCGTGCCGCTGCCCTGCGGCGATGTCGCCGAGAGGCTGTGGACGCTGTCCGACATCCAGTTGAAGCTCTGCTGGGAGTTGTAACTCACGCCGTCCACAGAGAAGGAGAGGCCCGCCGGGCTGGTCTTTACGGTGATGCTCACGGGCGCGCCGGGATCGAACCTCACCAGAAAACCGTCCGCGCCCCCGCCACTGCCGCCGGGGAACGCTCCCGGCGTCGCCGGGAAGTCCGAGGAGTAGGTCTGTCCAGCCGCGTAAATCGCCCCCGTCGGCCCGAGGGCGACACCGTATCCTACGTCCGAACTGCTCCCGCCGAGGAGGCTGCCGTAAGTAACCGCCCCGGCAAGGCTCACCCTGGCCAGAAACGCGTCGGACTGGGAAGCGCTCGCCAGAGCGACGGTGGATGCGGCCGAGGCGCTCGCCGCCAGAGCCTTCGGCGTGCCGCTCACCGCGACCGGAGGACCCCAGTTCGCGGCGCCGTCCGTGCTCGCGTAGACCATTCCATTGGCGCTCGCGGCGTACACGTTCAGAGGATTGGCGGGGTGGAACAGGATCGAGTTGACCTGTCCCGACAGGGTTCCGGCAACACTCCACGCGCCGGCGCCCACTTTCTTGTAGACGCGGCCGTCCGCCGTGCCCGCCAGAACCGTCGCCTGATCGGTGGGGTGAACGGCCAGGGCCGTCACCGCGCTTCCGAAAGTGGCGCCGGTGTCCGGCCAGGGCCAGTCGTCTCCCGTGCAGGTGGTCTTCTTGTAGACCGAACCGGCGTAGTTCCCGAGGTAAACCGTGCAGGCGCTCCCCGGGTCAGCGGCCACAATCGCGCTCCCCAGTTCCCCGTACTGCCAGTTGCTCCAGTTGCCCGGGTTGCTGGCGAAATTGGAGAACCGGTACAGCTTCGAGCCTCCCGTGGCCCACAGAATCGCCGGGCTAGTCCCGGAGACTGCCAGCGACCTCATCGTTTGCGCGGCCTGAAAGCTGTTCGGCCAGGAACTTCCGCAGTTTCCGCTGTAGTAGACGTAATCGGAGTTGATGGCATATAGCGCACACGAGTTGTTCGTCTGCATCGCGAGGGCGCTCACGTTGCTGAGTCCCGACTTCGTCCAGGAGTTTCCGCCGTTGGTGCTGCTGTACACGCCCGCATCGGTCCCGGCATAGACCTGAAGAGGGTTGGTCGGGCTGACCAGCACCGCGGCGCTGTTGTGCGGCAGCCCCAGGGACGTCCAGCTCGCTCCGCTGTTGGTGCTGCTGAACACACCTCCGGCTCCGCCGCCCGGTCCGGCCTGATACGCGTCCGAGGTAACCGGGAAATTCAGCGAACCTGTGCTTCCGGTCACCCAAGCGACGCCGGAGGAGGTGACCGCGATGGCCTTGGCTTCGTCGTCTCCCGCTCCGCCCAGGTACGTGGAGTACAGGTATGCTCCGGAAGGGGTGTAAGCCGTGACGAAGGCGTCCCAGGTGCTCGCCCGGGCTTGCGCAGGGTTCAGCGTGGGGAAGTTCGTGGACGCAGTCCTGCCGGCGACGTAGCAATTGCCCGAGGAATCGGCGGCGACGCCCTCCGCAATGTCATACGCCGACCCACCCAGATACGTCGAAAACACGAACGCGTTCCCGCCGGGCGTCAGCTTCGTAACGAACGCGTCCCCACTGCCCGGCGCGGTCGCCTGCATCGCGTTGCTGACGGGAAAGTCGGTCGAGTAGGTGAATCCCACCACGCATGCGCTGCCGCTGCCGTCCACTGCAATCGCCCAGCCTGTGTCGCTCTGCGCGCCCCCCAGGAAGGTGGCATAGACCACGGTGCCCGAGGGGCTGAACTTCGCCACCCAGGCGTCGAAGAAACCCCCGGGCGAAGGCTGGACGGCGTTCACGGGAGTCAGGTTCTCACCCACGAAAGCTTCGCCGGTCGCATACGCATATCCGGCAGCATCCACCGCGACACCGTAGGCGTCCTCTCCAACCGGCAGCGCGACCACCAGGTTATTGCCCGAGGTGTTCAGCCTGGCGACATAGCCTGCGTCCCTCTTGGAAGAGGCCGGGTTCCAGGGGAAGTTCGACGAACTGGTCTTCCCGGTGACCCATGCGCTTCCCGCCGCGTCCACCGCGATCGCCGCTCCGTCGTCCCATCCGTCGCCGCCAAGGTAGGTCGAGTAGAGCACGTCGGTTCCGGCGGCGTTGATCTTCGTAACGAAGGCGTCCTGATAGCCGTCCAGCGTACCCCGTATGGCATTCAACGCAGGGAAATCGGTTGACTGGGTGTTCCCGACCACGTAAACGTTCCCGCTGGAATCCGCGGCGACTCCCTGGACCCCATCGGCGCCACTTCCGCCCAGCCGGCCGGAATACGCCAGCACCGGGTCGATCACCAGGGTCCGCCGCCGGTCGTAGGGGCCCACTTCAAATCTCACCTCGCCCCGTGCGTCCAGGCGATACGTACAGTCGACCTCACGCCGTCCGTCGCCCGTCTCCTGGTAGGCTACCGGCCGGTGCTGCCGTAGTTCACCGTCCGGCAGCGAGAGGACCAGGCTGCCGTCCGCGTCCAGCCGCACACTCGTCTGCCCGCGAAACGCCAGCTGGATCGCGGTTGGATTGGCCCCCGGCGAGACAACGAAGTCGCTTTCCAGGTTCCGTCCGTTCCCGTGGTACACCAGATCGATGCCGCGGTAGATCCGCTCCAACCGCACTTTGCCGAAGGTGGGAATATCGGTCCGCCACTGGGCGCGGTCGTTACCCAAAAGGTAGTTGCTGCGCCCGGGCAAACGATCGAGACCGGACGCCCGGCGCGCTCTCGCGCCCTCCAGTCTCATTTCCAGAACGCCCTGCGGGAGCCGCATCACGGCCCCCGAATCGGTGAACAGAACGGTCGCGGCGCGGCTGTGCGTCACGAAGCGGACCTCGGAGGCCGCCTGGCCCCGGTTCGGCTCAAAAGATAACGGAAGAGCCGCGAGCTTGGTGTCCGTCGAGGCGGCGCAGGCACCGCCGACGAGAATCTGTGCGCCAACGAGGAGGAGAGGGAGGGTCTTCATAATAGGACCTGGCCGTCTGGAATCCTACAACTATCAGATGCGGATGTCAATGAGTGGAGGAGGCATTCTCAAGTCATCGGGCGGACGTCCCCGCCCGCGGCCGGCACAACCCAGAGCCGGCCCGCTTTCCCAGCCACTTAGGAGCCGACTGCGGCGGCGGCCAACGGATGTGGGGCGCCGCCGGCTGAGGGGTCAGGGCTGACCGCGGACAGCTCTTTCAGACCCCCGCCACCCGTCGGCGGCCAAAGGACGTCGAGCGCGCCCTCCGACTGCGGCCGCGGCCGGGCTGACCGCTGAGGGACTTGCGAAATTAGTCACTCGACCGGCTGGTAGCACCGAACCGCGACCGTCAGGGAGCGGAACGGGCCGCCGATTGACATCTGCTTGAGGGGGTCCACTCGCTCATGCTCGTGGTTCGGTGCAGTGTCGCGGACTTTCGCAAGTCCCTCCGCTGGCAGCTCTTTCAGACCCCCGCCACCCTAAACCGGCTAGAATGGACTTTATGCAGGTTGCACAGGCTGGGCAGCACAAGCTCATCGTGCTCGAGCTCGATCCCGAGATCCTCACCAACATCGCCAGGCAGGCCGGCTTCGACTCCAAGCTGGAGGACGGGAAGCGCACGGTTTCGCTCGAGTTGACCGTCGTGGAACGCCAGTCGCCCCTGCTCTTGTTCGATGCCGCCGACCCCGGCAACCTGGGCTGGTTCTCGCGTTGCCAGTTCTACGTGGACGGCCAGACCGGCCAGGTGCTCCAGACCCCCATGATCCTGGCCAACCACCGCGACCGCGCCGGCCGCCCCCTGACAGATTCCATCCTTGTCCAGTTCACCAAGGAGCTGCCCGTCACCTTCCGCCTCCCCGGCAAGAACCCCGTCACCGAGCAGACCGTTTATGCCGTGTTCCTGAGCTTCCTGAATGCGCTGATCCAAACCGGCGTCGGCGTCTGCGGCGGCCCCGTAGTCAAGCCCCTCGCCGGCCGCACCGAGGCCCCCGGGCCGCGGAACTAGGCCGCCCCCACCGCCCGCTTCGCCTCCGCCACGACGCCCTCGACCTCTTCCCTATACCGGCTCAGCAGTTCCGCGTTCGCCGCCTCGAAGCCCGAAACGACCTTGAACCCCCTGTACTCCGGAGGATTGTCGCCCCCCGTGATCATCACCGCGCCGGTCGCCTTCAGGCGGAACACGGAATAGTACAGCACCGGCGTCGGCACCACGCCGATATCGGTCACCTCGCATCCCCTCGTCTCAAGGCCCCGCGCCATCGCGCTTTTCAAGCGATGCCTCGAATGTCGTACTCGCGAAAGATGGTAGGGACGAGCATAACAAAACGCACAGAATACGTTTTATGAGGGCGGGGACGAACTCGGACGTGGCGCACGCTTTAGCGTGCTGGAGCGAGTTTCAACTCGCTCTGCCAGACCATGGGCTGAAGCCCACGGCGGCACGCTGAAGCGTGCGCCACAATAAGATCAAAAGGTTAGCAATCGAGCACGATAACTAAGTGGCATTGGGCGTCCACGCCTGCGCGGGACGTCTACGTGCCGCCCGGCTGCCCCACCACCAATCGCGTACCCCCTGGGTTTCTGCAGAGCGTGCCCCCGCGGGCTTCAGCCGACCGTCCGCGGCCCGCTCGCGAACCGGCTCCCCCGTTCGACAAACCGCAGCGGCCGGTCGGCCGGATCCGTGAACCCGACGCGCGCGGTAGCGGCGATCTCGAAGGCCGGCTCGCTCTTCAACCCGCGAACCGTCAACGCGCCGCGCGTCACGTCCGCGCCGTAGTGCCGCCGGGTAACACCCAGCGCCAGCGTCAATTTGCCCGGCCCGGATGCCAGGTCCTCGATGCGCCGCGCCGCCGGCCGCCTGCGCCGCATACCCTCGATCCCAACCAGCGGTTCGATCGCCCGGATCAAGACGCAGCCCGGCGTTCCATCCGGCTCGGCCACCAGGTTCAGACACTCGTACATGCCGTAGATGAGGTACACATACGCGTGCCCCGGCGGCCCGAAAATCACGCGCGTGCGCTCCGTGAGGCCGTGCGAAGCGTGCGCCGCCAGGTCCCCCATCCCCAGGTATGCCTCGGTTTCGACGATGCGCCCCGCCGTCCTTTGGTGTACCAGGATCTTCCCCACCAGGCCGCGCGCAACCTCCTCCGTGTCTCGGGCGTAGAACGATCGCGGTAGGACCCGGCTCTCCCGCACCAGCGCGCTCCATGTCGTCCGATCCAGCCACTCCATCCGAAGGCGATTATCCCATGGCCGGCGGCAGCCAGCCTTCTTCCGGCTCGCGCTTTCTTGCCGTCTTCCCCGCGTTGCCAGCATGCCGGCCACGAGGCATCTTGGACCTTGCCTTCCCCCGCCGCCATACCCTTCGCCCGGCCGTGCCGCGGGATCGGCTGCCTTCCCCCGCCGCCATACCCTTCGCCCGGCCGTGCCGCGGGATCGGCGGCCTTCCCCGCCGCCATACCCTTCGCCCGGCCGCGCCGCGGGATCGGCTGCCTTCCCCGCCGCCGGACCCTTCGCCCGGCCGTGCCGCGGGATCGGCTGCCTTCCCCCGCCGCCATACCCTTCGCCCGGCCGTGCCGCGGGATCGGCGGCCTTCCCCGCCGCCATACCCTTCGCCCGGCCGCGCCGCGGGATCGGCTGCCTTCCCCGCCGCCGGACCCTTCGCCCGGCCTTGCCGCAGGATCGACCGGCAGCCGCCCGTCGGGGCAGTTCAATTAAGATTAAAAGTACCTTTAGAACCTGTTTATTTTCTTCATGCAAGATTAAAAAAGGTATTTGACTCCTGTTTTGACATGCGCTCGGGTCCAAACTGGACTACTCTACTCACGATAGGCCCATCATGCACAAGCTCATGTTCGGAAGGCCGGCGGCCCTGTTCTCGGTCGTGGCGGTACTCCTGGCGACGTCGATCGCTGCGCACGCGGACACCATAGACATTTTCAGTACGGGCTCAGGCGTTTCGTATCCAGGCACCGACCCCAACTATATCTATACCTACGTCCCGGCCAGTCCGGGCATCAACCCGGGGGTCCTGGTCAGCGGTTCGACTTCGTCCTTGATCAATCCCGGAGCCTGGCCGCTCGCCGGCATTAACCAGGAGTGGATGGTCACTCCGTCGGGCGCCAAGTGGATCGGACCGGCGGCGGAGTTCACCGCGGGCGGATACCTCACCGCCCAGCCCGCCGTGTACTACATCTACCAGACAACCTTCAACATCCAGGGCGGCATCGACCTGACGACGGTATTACTCACGGGCGCCATCGTGTCGGACAACTGCCCCACAACCGTTGCAGTCAACGGCCAGGGACCCACAGGTGGCAGCGGGTCGCTGATGCCGGCGGACTGCCCAACGGCACGCAACTCATTCACGGTGGTTCATCCGTTCAAGTTGGGTGGCAGCAATGCGGATTTTGGCTCGACTGCCGGCTTCGATTACTACGCGAATGTGACGTTTCGCCCGGGACCCAACACCATTCAGTTCGTGGTCTACAACGAAGACGACACTCCCGGGGCTAATCCTACTGGAGTGGCCGTGTTCTTGTCGGCGGACGGTCTACCGGCCCCAGAGCCTTCCACCGCGGGCCTGGTGCTCGCCGGAATTGCAGTCGTGGCCTGGCTGCGCCGGCGCGGCTTGCGACATTCCGCCTGAGCCCGTTCATCCGGCACCACGAGGCGATTTACGGGTAGTTGTGGAACCGCCCTCCGCGGCACGGTCGTGGACGCCAGACCGAACCTAGTCTGTGTCCAGGTATTCCGGAGGTACGTCGTCCTCCGGCACTTGTTTCGTGTGGACCTCGGCCACGTCCGGGTCCGATGCCCCTTCCACGCCCTCGATCGCTTCGGCCTCGAAGGACTGACCCTCTTCGATCAGTTCCTCCACGCTCTGGGAGCCCGCCTCCGCGGTGTCCGGCAAGCCCTGCGTGTCCCCGGACTGTCCAGCCGATTCAGGACCTGTCCCTTCCTCCGGAGTGCCTTCGTCGTTTTGCTTCTTCATGCGAGTACAATAGCACGCGGCTAGCCAACGCCCGCACCCTCGACTTCGCCGCCCCGGCGCCCACACCAACGCGCTCTCGGCCGCCCGGCCCGCAAACGGCGCGCCGTTCCCGCCTCTCGCCGCCTCGCCTGCCCTCGCAAAGCCATTTCCTCCCGCCCCGGACATGGTGTACGATACCAATCACTAGGGTGCACCGGTCGGGAAAGTGGTGTGCCTGGGGGGGGGGACCATGAAGATCTATCTGGGACTACTCTGCGCATTCTCCGCGCTCTGGGCCGGGGACGCCTCGAACACACGCATCCGCGATGCCGCCGCCAAAACGGTCGCGCTGATTCAGGCCAGCCAGAAGACCTGGTATTCCCACCAGAGCTGCTTTTCCTGCCACCAGCAGGTGTTGCCGGCGCTGGCCTTCCGTGCCGCCCGCGAGCACGGCATTCCGATCAACGAGCCGGCCGCGCACGCCGACGCCGCGGCAGCCTTCGGATTCTACGCCGATCTTGACCGCGCCGTTCAATACAACTACATCATCGATCCAGCCCTGTCGGATGGCTACGCCCTGTTGGCGGCCGATGCGGTCGGGGTGCGTCCAACCCTGGTCACCGCGGTCTATGCGCGCCACATAGCGGCGCATCAGGAGCCGGACGGTCACTGGGAGACGATGGACGAACGGCCGCCCCAATCCTACAGCCCCTTCACGGCTACCGCGGTCTCGCTGGCGGCCATCCAGCGTTACAGCCATCCGAGCTTGCAGGCCGACACGCAGGCGCGCGTCGAGCGGGCGCGCACGTGGCTTCTCTCCCACACCGCGCATGCCACCGAAGAGCGCGTAGCTCAGCTCGCCGGAGCCCGCCACAGCGGTGCGGACCAGGCCAGCCTCGACAAGCTGACCCGCGGACTACTGGCCACTCAGCAGGCCGACGGCGGTTGGGCCTCTCTCGATGGCCGCGACAGCGACGCCTATTCCACCGGCGAGGCGCTCTGGGCGCTCGACGCCTGCGGCGGCGTCCCTACCTCCGATCCCGCCTGGCAGAAGGGCATCGACTACCTGCTGAGCACGCAGGCGAAGGACGGCTCCTGGCACGTCGCCTCGCGCCTCCATCCGCCCGCACCGGTGAGCCCGCCGTATTTCGAAACCGGCCACCCCTACGGGCACGATCAATTCATCTCCAGCCTGGGGGAGAGCTGGGCCGTCATGGCCCTGGCGCAAGCGCTCCCGCCCGTGGAGTCGCGTCTTCCGCCCTTGAAGGAGGCCGAGCCGCAAGCCATCCAGCCCTGGATGGAAACCATGCTCTTCGGCACCGCGGCCGATGTGAAACGCCTGCTCGACGCCGGGCTCGATCCCAACTCGGCGACCAAGCCCGCCGGAACCACGGCGCTGATGTTAGCCGCTCCCGACATCGACAAAATGAAGCTGCTGCTCGATCGCGGCGCGAAGGCCGATGCGCGCGCCGCCGACCGTTACTCTGCGCTCCTGGTCGCGGCCAATTACCCGGGATCGAGCGCGGCCATGAACCTGCTCCTCGACCACGGCGCCACGGTGCGCCTCCCCAAGGGCCAGGGCGCGCCCCTGTTCAATGCGAACCCGATCCTGTTGGCTGCCTTCGCCGGCAATGTGGACGTGATTGACCGTCTGCACAAGGCCGGCGACCCCGTGGACGACAGGATGTACCTGGTCGGCATGTTCCCCATCACGCCAATGATGATGCTCGCCACCACGCACCGCACGGATGCGGTCCGCGCCCTGCTCGACGCCGGCGCCCGCGTGGACCAGACCGACGACGACGGCATCACCGCACTCTCCTGGGCCGCGATTTCAAACCGGCTCGATCTCGCCCGCCTATTGATCCAGCGCGGCGCCGACGTGAATCACGTGGACAAGAAGGGCATGACGCCCCTGCTCTACGCTGCCTCGATCGACTTCGGCGACTCCGCCATGGCCAACCTGCTGTTGAAATCCGGCGCCCAAGCCAACGCCCGCACTCCACAAGGCCTGACCGCCCTCGACCTGGCGCGCAAATACAAGCACACGCATCTGGTGGCGAGCCTGCAGGAGACCCGGGCGGCAAGGTAGTGCTGGACCGGGGGGCGGGCTTCGGCCCGTGGGGCAGGCGTCCACGCCTGCGCGGGACGTCCACGCCCCGCCCGGGCCGGCCATGCGCCAGTGGATCACCGTCCGTGGACGGTTCGCGGAAAGCTCACCCTTGTTCACGGAGTCCGGCCGAAGGACTCGGCCTCTTATACTGATAGGAGGAGGATAGATGAGCGACGGCCGCGAGGAGCGCGACGAGCTTGAGAAGCGCCGCGAGCAGGAAAAGCGAGAGAACCGCGAGGACCGGATCGACCGCGGCGATCCCGACGAGTGGGAGCCGGAGCGAGTTGACTCCTAATGTGCCGCCGAGGCTTCCTGACATCGCAGATGAACCGCCGTTGGTTACCGGCGGCTCGGCTGTTCGGGCATTTACCGTCCAAGCGGCTTCATGAACCGTTCGTAAATGCTATGCGACAAAGCGGGGGCTATTCCTCGACAGCTTGCTCCTGCCGCAATTCCGAAGAAAAGTCGTAGAACACGCGTAGCTGATTGCCGTCCAGATCGGCTACCCTGAACTCGCGCAGGTGCCACGGTTTATCCTCCGGCTCGGCCAGGATCTTCGCCCCAGCCTCCCGCCAACGAAGGTGCAGTTCATCGACTTCGTGCCTGCTATCTAGATTCAGCCAGACCACGACCGTCCCCCCGCTGCCGTAGTGTTGGCGGAACGGTGCATTCGTCAGGAACATCCGGCACTCCCCCTGCGAGATGCCCCCGATCCCGCCCTGGTCGTCACCCCAGTCGAAATGGAACCCGAGCGCATTTACGTAATACTCGGCGGCCTTCTCGACGTTGCTAACCGGGATCTCCGGAACCGCCTTGGGAAAGTGCGTGAGCATGTTCTCCAGCTTACGCCAGGCTTGCAGTCCTCTTTGTTGGGTGGCACATACCCAAGCATCAATGGTCGTTTTGACCCAGCCCGGTACCGGCACGGTTCGGCTGCACAAGAACCTAGTGTGCCGTCTCCGAAATACCTTTACCGCTGAGCACCGAACCGCGACCGTGAGGGAGCGGTCCGCTCGCTGACGCTCACGGTTCGGTGCCCCAACGCGATTGTAAAGCAACTTCGGAAACAGGGCACTGGGCCCTCGTGCGGCGGCTTGGGCGTTTGCCGGCAAGTGGACATGAACCTGCTGCTCCCGGCAGCGCCGCCAACGTGAAGACGGCGGCCGGCGCCAATAGCGACGCCTGGGTGTGCAATGCTAAAGCTGCTATGCGCGATCCAGAGACAATCGAAACTGAGCTGATGGAAATCGGTGCCATTCCCGACGATCTCGTCAAGTTCGAGCGGATCGTCGCCTGGTGTGCATCGCATCCGGACGAAGTGCCCTTCGCGCTGCACCAGTTGATGAAGCGGCGTGATAATCCGAAGGCCCGGCCAACTTCGGAGTAGCGCGCCGCCGGCCCAAGTTGCGCGGCAGGCAGGCGCTTTACCTGGCGAAGCGCTATCGAACGCTCCCGAGCGACAACGCGACCGAGCGACCAGATGAGCGAGCACGAGCGACCAAGCCACGAGCCGCCACTCCCCCTGTCGGTAGTTAGTCAAGTTGTCCGGTTTTATTAATACGTGATCTGTCCGCTTACAGTTCCATCTAGGTCCGTCTTAGCCTCTCCTGCTCGCGCTTCGCGGTTTCTTGTTCTTTTCTCGCTCAAAAACAGTAGTCGTCGCAGCGGTGGGAAAGTGGGAATCCCGCGTGGTTGGCGAGATTTCCAAGGGGCGGTGGGAGCGGTGGGAAACCGGTTTTTGGTTTTCCACGGCTTCCACGGCCCCGCCTTTTCCACGGCTCTTCGGCAGGCGTTTGCTTCGGCTATCGCTGCCAGCGGCGAGCCGTCGGCCTGGTAACGGCCCACCACATGCGGGCCGTAGCGGATCGACACCCGTCCCGTCCAGGTGCTCGTGGATCGTCACCGTGCAGCCCGGCCAGCGAGCTCGCGGAATCGCGTCTTCTCCAATCTGCCAGTACTCGGTCCGCCGATCGCCACCGTGTTGTCCTTGGCCACCACCCGCTCGGTTTGCACCGTGAAGATCCAGTTCAGATCGCTCCGCGCGGTGCGGCGAAACGCCGTGCCCTTCTCCGCCGCCGGCACCCTGAACTTCTCGTTGAACTCCGCGATGTAGCGCTCGCGCAGAAACGCGTTGGCGCTCTTCCACCGTGGTGATCCCGGCCAGCCGCAATTCCTGCGGCAGTCGCCCCTGCCAGGTGCCGAAGTTGCGCTCGCTGCGGCCGCGCGCCTGCGGCGAGTAGGCCGGAATCATCTGCACGCCCAATTCCTTCATGCGCCCGGCCCACTTGCGTCAGACGGTGCTTGTCCACCTTCTCGCCGGCCTTCGGCGTCACGAAGAAGTGGCTCCCCCGGTCGCTGTACAGGGCGCAGAACAGCCCCTTGGTTTCGATCACTTCCCGCAGCCCCGCCATCACCGTCCGGGTCGATTCCTCCTCCACCAGTTGCGCGTAGTAGATCTCGCTGGTGGCGTCGTCCAGGATCACGATCAGGTCGTACCACCGCTCGTCGCCGAACCATTGGTGCTTGCTGCCGTCGATGTGCAGCAGCATGCCCGGCAGCGGCCGCCGCTCTCGCCGTCGCCGATGCTTTCCGCGCCGCCTGTCCGCTTGGCCACCAGGCCCGGCTCCCTGCAGCGCCTTTTGCACCCAGGTGTAGCTCAGCTCGATGCCGTGCTCCGTCCCGCAGTTTCTCGTGGAAGTGCCGCATGTTCAGGTCGAAGTAGATCTCCTGGTACAGCCGCAGCACCTCCTCGACCGTGGCCAGCGGAACCCGCTCGGGCTCGGCTTGCCCTTGCGCCGATCCGCCAGGCCCGCAGTAGCCGTCCTTCCTCCAGCCGCTCCCGCCAGCGTCGCATCGTCCGGTCGGTCACCCCGATGATCTCGGCGGCCTCCCACCAGGTGATCTTCTTGGCCATCGCCTTCAACAGCACGTCTTGCAGTTTCATCATCCGCTCCATTTCCGCGGCCGAGTATTGCTCGGGTTTGGTCAACCACCCAGCTTCACCCGCCGCGCTTCAAAGCGGACAGATCATGTGTGAATTGGACCGGACAGATCACATACTAGCGACACGAGCGACCAAGCCACCTTGCGTTTTTGCTCGCGGCGGTGCATAATCCGCTCGAGAGGGGCGACAAACCCATGAACACAGCGCCGAGTCTAGGTGTATCGGTCTGTCGTTGCATCTAACTCTCAAAGAGGTGCTCCCATTCCGCGAACACTGCTCGCCGCCTTGCTTGCTTTCCCACTCCTCACGTCCGCTTCGGCGGCGCCGCGCTCGCCCCGCAAGGCTCGACGGCCCACCATCCGTCACTTCATCGCCACGGCGTATTCGACGGAGGGCACCGGCTCTTCCGGCCAGTGGTCGCATCCGGGCACCGTGGCCGCCGACCGGAACGTGTTGCCGCTGAATACCCGCATCCGCGTTTATGGTGCCGGCCGGTATTCCGGCGACTATACGGTGGAAGACACCGGTGGGAAGGTGGACGGCCACCACATTGATCTCTACATGCCCAGCCGGGCGGAGGCAAAGAAGTTCGGCCGCCAGCGGGTGAAGGTGGTCGTCCTCAAGTACGGCGATGATGAGGCAAATCCACCCGATCCCCGGCAAAAGGCTCACGCGAAAGCCGTAAACCGGAGAGTGCGCGCGGAAGAGAATCCGCCGCCGGCAAAACGATCGCGGCGCTCCGACTGACTGTACATTGTCTGTTAGCAAAACTGCGAAAGCGCAGTCACGCGCCCACCAGGAATTCTTTCCGCCCGTTCTCATGCAGATGCCTCGCCCCGCCCCCTCTCTGGCGCCCCCGGCCGCGCTACGCTCCCATCGGAGGCACGTCCGCGCTCTGGCACGCGGCCCAATTAAATGGAACCGCAAACTCCGATTTCCGTTTATCACTTTTCGTCGTTTTCGACACCCGGCGGCACGCCTCGCCGCGCGCAAAAAAACGAAAAGCAAAAAAGTGCAACATGAACCTAGTCCCGTTATCGGACAGCCTCCGCAAGGGCCCCGGCTCCGCCTCCCCGGCCGCCCACCCGTGCTAAGATCACCCCAAACGATGCGCCTTTTCACAGCCATTACCCTGCCCCAGGACGTCGTCACCGCCCTTACGCGTCTCATCGATCAACTGCGCCCGGCGGCGCGCATCCATTGGAGCCCCGCCGCCAACCTCCACATCACCACCAAATTCATCGGCGAGTGGCCCGCCGAACGCCTCGACGAGCTGAACGTCGCGCTTCAAAAGATGTCCGCGCGCGAGCCCATCCCCATCCAGGTCCGCGGGCTGGGCTTTTTCCCCAACCCGCATGCGCCGCGCGTGTTCTGGGCCGCCGTGCATGCGGCTCCGGAGCTGGCGACGCTCGCCCAACTGACCGACCAGACGCTCCACGCCCTGGGCGTCCCGGCCGAGACGCGCCCGTTTTCGCCCCACCTGACGCTGGCCCGCATCAAGGAACCCGTACCGCTCCAGGCGCTGCGCCAGGCCATCGCGAACCTCCCCGCCACCGATTTCGGCGCCTTCACGGCCGACCGCTTTCATCTTTACCTGAGCCAGCTCAATCCCAAGGGCTCGGTCTATACTAGGCTTTCGGAGTACGCTTTCCGAAAGTGAACTGGCTCGAATGACCCCCGTTCTCGTTCTCTCGATCGCCTACCTGCTCGGCGCGACGCCCTTCGGGTATCTGCTCGTGAAGTGGAAGACCGGCCGGGATGTGCGCGCGCTCGGCAGCGGCAATATCGGCGCCACCAACGTGCTGCGGACCACCAGCCGCGCTCTCGGCATCCTGACCCTGCTGCTCGATATCGGGAAGGGCTTTCTCGCGGTCTGGATCGCGGCACGCTTCACCGCCGCCTCGCCCCTGTGGACCAGCGCCGCCGCTCTCGCCGTAATGGCCGGTCACGCCTTCCCGGTCTTCCTCAAATTCCACGGCGGCAAGGCCGTCGCCAGCTTCGTGGGCGCGTTCCTATATCTGACGCCGCTCCCCCTGGCCGTGACCCTGGCCCTGTTCGTGGTAGTCGTCGCCGCGACCCGCTTCATCTCGCTCGGCTCGATCGTGGGAGCCGCCGCCCTGCCGTTCCTGGCCTGGCTGATCGACCGCCCGCCCGCGCCCGTAGTGGCCGCCGCCGCCATCGGAGGAGCCTTCATCATCTGGCGCCACCGAGAAAACATCGCCCGCCTGCGAGCCGGCAAGGAGAATGCATTGTCCTTAGGAGCCCGCCCATGAGGCCATGTCCCAATCGGCGTTCACCGGCGTTCATCGGCGGCTATAATGCTTTGCGTTGTCTTTCAGTCCGTCCCTATCCGTGTTCATCCGTGTTCATCCGTGGCCATAATGCTTTGCAGCGTTTTTCATGGAGCCCCAACCAATGAAGCGCCTGTCCATCATCGGCGGAGGAAGCTGGGGCACCGCCCTCTCTATCATCCTCGCTCCCCGCTTCCCCGAAGTCCGTCTGTGGGTCTACGAGCCGGACCTGGCCGAGCGCATGACGGAGACTCGCGAGAACGACGTTTATCTCCCCGGCATCCGCATCCCGAAAAATGTCGCCGTCGTGACGGATTTCCCCACCGCCCTCGAGGGCGCCGCCATCGTCCTCGGAGTTACGCCTTCGCACGTCACCCGCGCCATCTATGAGCGCATGCTGCCTCACCTCGAGCCCTCCATGCTCTTCGTCAGCGCCACCAAGGGCCTCGAGACCAGGACGCTGGTGCGCATGTCGGAAGTGATCCGGACCGTGGTGGCGCAGCGCTTCCCGCCGCGCATCGCCGTGCTCTCCGGCCCCACGTTCGCCCGCGAAGTGGCGTCCGGCGAGCCGGCCGCCGTCGTCGTCGCATCGAACGACGCCGTGCTCAGCGAACTGGTGCAGCACGCCTTCTCCGGCCCGGCCTTCCGCCTCTACACCAACTCGGACCCGGTCGGCGTGGAACTCGGCGCCGCGCTCAAGAACGTGATAGCCATCGGCGCGGGCGTGCTGAATGGCCTCGGCCTCGGAAGCAACGCCATCGCCGCCCTCATCACCCGCGGACTGGCCGAAATCACCCGCCTCGCGGTGGCCGTCGGCGGCGACCCGCGCACCCTGGCCGGACTCGCCGGGCTCGGCGACCTGGTGCTCACCTGCACCGGCGCTCTCAGCCGAAACCGGCAAGTGGGAATCGAGCTCGGCCGCGGCCGCAAACTGGACGACATCATCGGCTCCATGCGCATGGTCGCCGAGGGCGTTCAGACCACCTATGCCGCCGTCGATCTGGCACACGGCTGCGGCATAGAGATGCCGATTACCGAGCAGGTCAACGCCATCCTGCGGGGCCAGCGCCCGCCGCGCGAGGCTATCCGCGAGCTGATGGAGCGCTCTCTGAAGAGCGAATAGCGCAACTTTCTATGGTGGACGGGGTTTTTAGCAGTATGGAGGCAGTGGCCGCGTTCGAGCCCGATGCCGAGCTCATGCTGCGCCTCAGGGCCGGAGATGCCGCCAGCTTCGGTCTGCTGCTCATGCGCTATCGCGGCCCGGCGATCCACTTCCTGTGCCGCATGGTCCAGAACCAGGCGGTGGCCGAGGAGTTGGCGCAGGAGGTATTCCTGCGGGTCTACCGGGCCCGCGCGTCGTATGTTGCTTCGGCCAGGTTCACCACCTGGCTGTTCCGCATCGCTCTGCACCTGGCGCTGAATATCCTGCGGGACGCGCACGACCGGCTGGAGACCGCCAACCTCGACGAACTCCAGGTGGCGGACCGCGGCCTCTCGGCGGAACAGCGCCTGGTCGAAGCGGCGCGGCTGGCCGAGATTCGCGGTGCCATCCAGACGCTGCCCGGCAAGCAGCGCGCCGCGGTCCTGATGCACAAGTACGAAGAAATGGGATACGCCCAGATCGCCGAGGTCCTGGGCTGCTCCGAGTCGGCCGTGTTGTTCCGGGCGTACGAAACGCCGTGGGCCCGGCTGGCGCACATGGGATAGGGTGGAGGGTACGGCAATGGAATGTCCGATTCGAACGCGCGGGACGAAGGATCTGCTGCTCGACTATTGCTCGCATTCGCTCGACGCCAAGGCGGCGGACGAGGTCGAGGCGCACCTCGCCGCCTGTCCCCAATGCAAGGCCTGGACCGACGCGCACATGCGCACCTGGTCGCTGCTCGACGATTGGCAGGCCACGCCTGTCTCGCCCGATTTCGAGCGGAAACTGCGCGAGCGGATCGCGCTTTCGGAGGAGCGAACGCCGCCGTGGTGGAAGGCCGCCTGGCAGTCGTTTGGCGCCCGAGCCTTCAGGCCGGTACTCGCCGCGGCGCTGGTTGTCGTGCTGCTCCTGACGGCACTGCTGTTTGTGCGCCCGCGTCCAGCTCCGGCCGAGCCAACGATAGATGCGGACCGTCTGGAGAAGGCTCTCGACGATGTCGACATGCTCCGGCAGGTCGACGCCCCCGGCGACCCGGCGGCTCGGGAGGCCATGTAACGTGCGGCCGCTTATCGCGATTGCCTGGGGCTTGCTGATGGTCACGCCCGTTGCGGCCCAGAAGGACGAGCTCTTTCCACCGCCCGGTGCGCCGCGGGCGCTGGCCGGACCCACCATCCTCGACCGCCTCGAGGCCATGAGCCCCGCGCAGCGGCAGCGGCTGCTCGAAAAGCTGCCTCCGGAGCGGCGCCAAAAGCTCGAAGCCCGCTTGAAGGCCTACGAGAGCCTTCCGCGGGATGAGCGGGATCGCCTGCGCCGCCAGTACGACACCTTCCGGGCCCTCACTCCCGAACAGAAGGACAACGCCCGGCGCCTTTTCCGGCGCTTCATGCAGCTTCCGCCGGGCCGCCGGCAGGTGTTGCGGCGGGAAGCCAACCGCCTCAGCCGGCTGCCCTGGCCCAGGCGCCAGGCGCTCCTCGCCAGCCCAGAGTTCGAGCACCGCTACTCGCCCGAAGAGCGGCAAATCCTCCACACCCTTGCCACCATCACGCCGAACCCGTGACGTGGCCTCCGCAGCGCCCAGCACCGAACCGCGCGCGTCAGCAAGCGGCGCCTCGCCGGCAGCACCGAACCGCGCGCGTCAGCAAGCGGGCTGGCCCCGGCCACCGCGCGTCAGCGCCTCGCCGCCAGCACCGAACCGCGCGCGTCAGCAAGCGGCAGGTTATCCTAGTGGTTACTCCAAACTCAATGAGCCAGAACCTGGACGAACTGAAGAACGAAGTATTGAAATACATGGAGGCCGAAGCATTCGTGGTCTTCCATGGCTACTCGAGACTGGCGGACTCCGACTCTTTCGTCGCGTGGGATACCGACCGCGCGCCGGACTACCACGCCTTTCTCAGCGCCGCGAAGAAGGCCGGCGTCAACATGGTGGTGTATCACTTCCGCGAGTTCTCCGCGACCCACCTCGAGGATGTCGCCGATCGCCTCGAGGACAGCGACCTCACCGCCGACGAGCGGCGCGGCATCGAACGCCGGGTCCGCGACCTGCGCAACTACGAGGGCTTCACCTGCGCCCTCGAACTCTCCTTCGACTACCAGGGGCGTGTCTACCTCTTCAACCTGCGCGCCGAGTGGTACGACGACTACCTGGACCTGGTCGAGGAGCTTGACGCCGCCATCCCGGACGACGACGAAGACGAGGACGACTCGATGGGTGGTTACTATTCGCGCAATTGAGAGCCGTTGGCGGCTCCCCGCCGTCGTGCCGGGTGAAGCGGAAGCGCTGGCCGAAGCGCTCGCAATCTCGATCCCGGCCGCGCGTGTGCTGCTCTCACGCGGCTACCGCGATCCCGCTATCGCCCGCCGCTTCCTCTGCCCCTCGATCGAAGATCTCAACGATCCGTTCCTCATGTTCGGCATGCGCGCCGCGCTCGATCGCCTGCGCCGCGCCATCGCCGCCTCCGAGAAGATCCTGCTCTATGGCGACTACGACGTCGACGGCACCGCTTCGGTGGTGATCGTGAAGAAGGCTATCGAGCTGGCAGGCGGCCAGGCCGGCTTCTTCATACCGCACCGGATCCGGGACGGCTACGGCATGCGTAACGAGGCCATCGAGCAGGCGGCCTCCGACGGCGTCAGCCTGATCGTCAGCCTCGACACCGGCATCCGCGCGGCCGCCGCGGTTGCACGCGCCACCGAACTCGGCATCGATGTCATCGTCACCGACCATCACCTGCCGGACGCCGAACTCCCGCGCGCCTGCGCCGTGCTCAATCCCAAGCAACCGGCCTGCGAGTATCCCGACAAGGACCTCTGCGGCGCCGGTGTGGCCTTCAAGCTGGTGCAGGCCCTCCTCGGCAGCCTGGGATGGCCCGCCGACAAGGTCCGCCGCATGACGGAGTCGTTCCTGAAGGTGGTCGCCATCGCCACCGTGGCCGACGTGGTGCCGCTCACGGGCGAGAACCGCGTCATCGTGAAGTTCGGGTTGGACGGCCTCCGTTCGGTTCGCAATCCCGGCCTGCGCGCGTTGCTCGACGTGGCCGGCTGCTCGGCCGGCGAGGCGGTTACCGCCAACAACGTCGCCTTTCGCATCGCCCCGCGCATGAACGCCGCCGGACGCATGGCCGACGCCAACGAGATCGTCAACCTCCTGCTCACCGACGATGAGGAGCAGGCCCGCTCCATCGCCGCGCGGCTGCAGGACCTCAACCGCGAGCGGCAGGACGTCCAGAGCGAGATCGTGAGGGTGATCCTCGAAGAGTGCCTCGCCGCCCCGGTCCGCGACGACCAGGCCGCGCTGGTCTTCGTGGGCAAAGAATGGCACCGCGGCGTGGTGGGCATCGTGGCCGGGCGGCTCGCCGACCGCTTCCATCGCCCCGTCTTCGTGCTGGCCGAAGACCCCGAGCAGGGCGTGATGCAAGGCTCGGGGCGCAGCACCCCCGCATTTCATCTGCTCGAGGCGCTGGAGGCGATGCAGGATCTGTTGATCCGCTTCGGAGGCCATAAGCAGGCCGCCGGTCTCACGCTGGCCTCCGAACGCGTCGAGGAGTTCCGGCAGCGTCTGACCGTGTATGCCGCGGCCCGGCTCACGCCCGCCGATTTCGTGGCCGAGATCGAGGTGGACGCGCCGCTCGGCTTTGAGGAGATCGACGACCAGGTCGTGGCCGATGTTCTGGCAATGGAGCCGTTCGGCTGCGGCAATCCCGCGCCGGTGTTTGCGGCATTCGGCGCGGAGGTGGCCGGTCCGCCCGCGCCTTTGGGGGAGCGGCACCTGGTGGTCCGCCTTCGCCACGGCGGCAGCCCGCTCAGGCTGAAAGCCTGGGGCTTCGCCGGCCGGGCCGCCGAGTTCGCGCCCGGAGCGCGCCTGGACGCGGCGTTCTCGATCGAGAGCGACGACTACGCCGCCGCCCGCGGCTACCCCGGCTGGTGCGCCGTGTTGAAGGACGTGCGGCCGGCGTAACCGTTCATGCTATAGTGCTATCAGGTAATACCTTGGAGCACTTGCCATGGCGAACCTTTCCACAACCACGCTGAAGCTCGACAGCGCCATGAAAGAGCGTGTACGCCGGCTGGCCTCGGCGCGTCGCCGCTCGCCACACTGGGTCATGCGCGAGGCCGTCGAGCAGTACGTGGAACGCGAGGAGAAGCGCGAGCAACTCCGGCAGGATGCCCTTGCCGCATGGGCCGAATATCAGACCACCGGCTTGCACGTCACGGCCAAGGAGGCCGACGCCTGGCTCGCCAAGCTCGAAGCCGGCAGACGCGCCGCCATCCCTAAATGCCACGCCTGAGGTGGTCGCCACCGGCCCTGCTGGATGTGGCCCGTCTCTACAAGTTTCTGGCTCTCAAAAGCCCGGATGCCGCACAGCGCGCGGTCAAGACGATCCGGCAGGGCGTGAAAGCACTCGGCAAGCACCCGGAGGCTGGCCGTCCCGTCGAGGAGTTACCGCCGGAGTTTCGCGAGTGGGCGATTGAGTTTGGGCAGGGAGCCTATGTCGCCCTGTACCACTACGACCGGAAAGAGGCTGTGATACTGGCGGTTCGCCACGGCCGCGAAGCCGGGTATTGAGCTGAAGCCGCCGCCCGAAAGAAGACGCGGCACAGATCTGGTCTGGCCTGGTCTGGTCCGTGCTAAGCTGAGGTCATGATGGTGCGCAATATCTCGCAAGCCAAGGCTGAGCTTTCCGCGCTCATCGAAGAGGTGCAGAAAGGCAACGAGGTCATCGTCGCGAAGGCGGGCAAGCCCGTCGCCCGGTTGGTGGCTTATCGGGGCCCGGCGGCTCCCCGAAAGCCCGGCTCATTGGCTGGGAAGATCTGGATCGCGCGGGACTTCGACGCGCTGCCGGATGACATGGCAGAAGCGTTTGGTATGCGGGAGCCGCGCAAGTGAGAATCCTGCTCGACACGCAGCTGGTTCTCTGGTGGTTGTCGAACAAGCGGTCCCTTTCGAAGGAGGCCCGAGCCCTGATCGCCGATCCCGAGAATGCCGTGTTCGTCAGCGCAGTTAGTCTCTGGGAGATCTGGCTGAAGGTGAGCCTGGGGAAACTGCGCCTGCCCGCCAACTTTGAAGAAGCGCTGGCGGCAGAAGCCTTCGAGAGCCTTCCACTTACGGCGGCGCAGACACGCCAGGTCGGTCTGTTGCCTTGGCACCACAGGGATCCATTTGATCGCATGCTGGTCGCGCAGGCCTGTGCGGAAAACCTCACTCTCCTGACCGCCGACCGCGCTCTAGCCGCTTACGGCGACTTCGTCCACTCGCTATAATCTTTCCAGTGCGCCTGACCGCCCTCGATTGGTCTATCGTCGGTCTCTACTTCCTGTTCAACATCGCCATCGGTTTCTACTACAAGGCCCGCGCCGGCAAGAACGTCAGCGAGTTCTTCCTGTCCGGACGGAACGTGCCGTGGTGGCTGGCGGGCACGTCGATGGTCGCGACGACGTTCGCCGCCGACACGCCGCTGGCCGTCACCGGCTTCGTGGCCAAGGGCGGCATCGCGGGCAACTGGATCTGGTGGAACATGGTGGCGGGCGGGATGCTCACCGTCTTCTTCTATGCCCGCCTGTGGCGCCGCGCCGGGGTCATGACGGACGTGGAATTCGCCGAGATCCGGTACTCCGGCCGCCCGGCTGCGTTCCTGCGGGGCTTCCGCGCGGTGTACCTCGGTCTGCCCATTAACTGCATCATCCTGGGCTGGGTCAACCTGGCGATGGCCAAGATTCTGATGCTGGTGCTGGGCGTCACGAAATTCCAGGCGTTGCTGGTGGTGCTGGGGATCATCGCGCTCACCTCGTTCATCTCGACGCTCTCCGGACTGTGGGGCGTGCTGGTGACGGACCTGTTCCAGTTCGTGGTCAAGATGGCCATGATCATCGTGCTGGCGGTCTTTGCCGTTCGGGCGGTGGGCGGCATCGGGCCTATGAAGATGAAGCTGGCGGCGCTGAGCCAGCCGGGCCACGGGTCCCTGCTGAGCTTCGTGCCCGATCTCAACTCCGCTTGGATGCCTTTAATCACTTTCTTCGTCTATATAGGCATGACGTGGTGGGCCACGTGGTATCCAGGCGCCGAGCCGGGCGGCGGCGGCTATGTCGCACAGCGCATGTTCTGCGCCAAGGACGAACGCCACTCGCTGCTGGCTACCCTGTGGTTCGGCATCGCGCACTACGCGCTGAGGCCGTGGCCATGGATCCTGGTGGCGCTGGTCTCGCTCATCCTCTACCCCGGCCTGAAGGACCCGGAGACCGGCTACATACGGGTGATGATCAGCGAGCTGCCGCCCTCGTTGCGCGGGCTTATGGTGGCGGCGTTCGCGGCCGCCTACATGTCCACCATTGCCACCCAGCTCAATTGGGGCGCGAGCTATCTGGTGAACGACTTCTACCGCCGCTTCCTGCGCAAGAGCGAGGACGAGCGGCATTACGTCCGTGCGTCGCAGTGGGCCACGGTGCTGCTGACGATCGTCTCCGCGGTGGTGACCTTCTACCTGGAATCGATCGGCAGCGCCTGGAAGCTGCTGCTCGGCATCGGAGCCGGAACGGGGTTGGTCCTGCTGCTGCGCTGGTTCTGGTGGCGGATCAACGCCTGGAGCGAGGTCTCGGCCATGATCTGTGCATTTGTCGTCTCGACCGCGCTGCACCTGCGGGGCTTCGACAGCGACAACCCTCGGGATTTCGCGTGGATCATGATCATCACCGTTTCGATCACCACCGTGGTGTGGCTGGCGGTGACCTTCCTGACCCGTCCCGAACGCATGGAGACGCTGGTGGCCTTCTACCGGCGCACGCGCCCGTCGCTGGCTGGCTGGAGGCCGGTGGCGGCCGCGGCGCCGGACGTTAAGCCGTCGCGCGACGGCTGGCGCAACCTACTGGATTGGATCTGCGGCGTGGTGCTGGTCTATGGCTGGCTGTTCGGCATCGGCAAAGTGGTGCTGGGCGAACTCGGCCTGGGGCTCGTCATGATCGCAACCGGAATGGCCGCCGGGGCCATCATATATTGGGATCTCTCTCACCGTGGCTGGAGCTCCGTTGCGGAATAGGCTGCTGGCAATCCTCGTGGCGGGCGCGGCGGGCGCCCTGGTCCACGCGGGTCCCCCTGGACCCGGTGCACCTTTTGTGGCGCAGGCACTCTTGCCTGCCGCCTCGACACTCGTGTCGAGGCGCTCTTTTTGCGTCGAGAAGAGTCTCGACGCCGCAGACTGGGAGCCTGCGCCACGGTCCGGCTCCTCGGCGGCATTGGCTGGCGCCGCAGCCCGGTCCGCGGTGCAAGGGACGGCCGTGTCCGGCCCGGTCGAATTCGGGCGTAGCGAGCTGGACCGCGCGATAGCGACCCGCCGCCTCAATCCGCGGCAGCTTTCGATCAAGACCCAGGTGGCCGTCGATCCGGCGGAATCCTACCGCATCGTTCCGGGCCTGATCACCGGCGGCGACCTGCGGGGGCTGATGTACGGCCTGCTGGAGGCCGCGGTCCAGGTCCGCAAGTCCGGTCGCCTGCAGAAGGTCGAAGCGAAACCGGGGATGACGGTACGCGGCGCACGGGTGGCGATCGACGACTTCGCCGGCGACCTGCAGTGGTTCCAAAGCCGCGAGCAATGGCCGGCCCTTTTCCGCAGCCTGGCGATCGGCCGCTTCAATCAGTTTCAGATAGCGGTGCCGGACCTGGCCGGAGCCGGCTCGGAGCAGAACCTGGACGCGCTGCACTTCATCTCGGACACGGCGGCCGAATACGGAATCGACTTCACGCTGGGAGTGGGGATACGGCAGGCGGTGGAGGGCCCCGAACTCTACGCCGCGCTGATCAAGGTGCTGGCGGCCTGTCCCGCCATCCGCGGGGTGAGGCTACGGATGGATGCGGAGCTGGCCAGAGACGCCATCCGCGCCATACAGGAGACCGGGCGGCGGGTCACCATCGAACTGCCGGAGGACGCTCAGGCCACGGCCGGACTCGCGGCGGCGGCAGGCCTTCCGGTGCGGTTCTCGGCCCCCTACCCCGGTGTTGGGCGACCTGCCAAGGGAACACAGTTCTTCTGGGAGCTCGGCACGCCGCCGGCTGCCGCGGGGCCCGAACTGACCCGCCTGGTGAACAGGCTGGCCGGCACCGGCGCGGACGGGTTCGAAATCGACCTGCCGGCGGCCATGTTCGGCAAAGGCTCAGATCCGCTTGCTGACGCGCGCGGTTCGGTGCCGAGCGCCGCCTGGCTCTCCCTGGGCCGGTTGGCTTACGACGTCAGCGAGCCGGAGTGAGCCGCGCCTGGATCGACATCTCCCGCCCGCTCGTAAGCGGAATGGCGGTGTGGCCGGGAGACCCGCCCGTGCGTATAGAGCGCATCTCGTCGATCACGGAGGGCGGGGCGTTTAACCTGTCGGCCATTTCCATGTGCCTGCACACGGGGACGCATGTGGATGCGCCGCTTCACTTCCTGGACGGCGGGCCAAGCGTGGCGGAAATGCCCCTGGAGGCGCTGGTGGGGCCCGCACGGGTGATCGGCATTCGCGATCCGAAGGCCATCCGGGCGCGCGAACTCAGCCCCTTCCGGTTCCGCCGTGGGGAGCGGGTCCTGTTCAAGACGCGTGGCTCGGCACGGCGCTGGCGGGCGGCGGAGTTCTGCCCGGACTATGTCTACGTGGCGCCGGACGCGGCGGCCCTGCTGGTTGAGCGCGGCGTGCGGGCGGTCGGGATCGACTATCTGTCGATCGGGGCGCCCGGCGAGGAGGGGGATGAGGTGCATCGAATCCTGCTCCGGGCCGGAGTCTGGATAGTCGAGGGGCTGGACCTTTCCGGGGTTTCGCCCGGGCGGTACGAGCTGATTTGCCTGCCCCTGAAGGTGCCCGGGGCGGACGGGGCTCCGGCGCGGGCTGTGCTGCGGGCGGGAAGAAGACGGGGCTAGCCAGGGCGGGTCCGGGGCGACGCGCGCGGACCAAGGGGGTCCGCCCCACGGGGCGGTACGAGCTGATTTGCCTCCCCTGAAGGTGCCCGGGGCGGACGGGGCTCCGGCGCGGGCTGTGCTGCGGGCGGGAAGAAGACAGGGCTAGCCAGGGCGGGTCCGGGGCGACGCGCGCGGACCAGGGGGTCCGCGCCACCCGGAAGATTTGGGGCTGTTTGCAGTTTTTCGTTGCTATACGGTAGGGCTGTACATTATGCTGTTGAGACGTAACCGCAGCGTTAGAAAGGGGTAGTTCATGCAAGAAGCACGTCGCATCCCGCGGATTGCCGGCGGGTTCCTGGTGGCCCTGATCCTGGCGTCACCGGTTTTTGGCCAGCAGGATTATGTCGGCCGCTTCGACGCTTTCGGCGGGTTCACCTATCTGAACAGCCCGCACGTCAGCCTGGCCGAGAAGGGATTCCATCTGCAAACCGGCGTGAGGGTTGTCAGGTGGCTGTCACTTGGTTTCGACTACAGCCGGGCGACGGGGGATTTGACGTTGACGCCGAACCTGCTTCCGAGCGCGCTGGCGGGGCAACTGGCCGAACAGATAGCCGCGCTGCAGGCCGCGGGGCGGTTGCCCGCCGGGTATGCGCTGGTGGTGCCGTCCAGCTCGACGACTCAGACATTCGCCGCCGGCCCGCAGGTGGCGTCTCACCGCTGGAAGCTACTGACGCTGTTTCTCCGGCCTTCCGTGGGCCTCATCCACGAAGTCGCGATGCCGCACCCAGGAGACCCGTTCGCCACGGGTGTCGTGCAGAGCCTGGCGCCCTCGGGCCAGAAGACGGACACGGTTCTCTTCTATGGCTTCGGAGGCGGGGGGGACGTGAACATCACGAAGAACTTTGGCATCCGGATCCAAGCGGATTTCGTGCACGACCATCTCTTCAAGGACATCCTGAAGGATTCGCGCAACACGGTCCGCTTCTCGATCGGTCCGACGGTCCAGTTCGGCGGGAATGTAAAGTAAGCGGCCGCGGGCTCGGGGGGTCTGCTGCAGACCCGCCGCAGGCGTGGACGCCTGCCCCACAAGCGCCGCTTTTGTTTACTGGCCGCCCTTCGGCGCGGCGTTTTCCTTGGCCAGGCGGACCTTGGCGCGGTCGAGCTTCTTCTGGATCTTGGCGATCTCGACCGGATCCATTTCCGCCTTGGCGCCTACGCCAAACTCCCGCAGCGAGGTTTCCCACTGCGCGATGGCATCTTTGAGGCGGCCCTTCTGGAAGCACACGTCGCCCAGGTGTTCGTGCACGGTCGGATCGGTGGAGATCCGGCTGAGGGCGCGGCGCAGGAGGGTCTCCGCCTCGTCCAGCTTGCCCATCTTGAAGGTGACCCAGCCCAGGCTGTCCAGATAGGCGCCGTTGTTCGGCTCGATCTGGAGCGCCTTGGCAATCAGCTTCTCCGCTTCCTCGAGCCGCATGTTGCGGTCGGCCAGCATGTACCCGAGGTAATTGAGGGCCCCGGCGTCGTCGGGGGCGATCTCCAGGACCTTGCGGAACTGCGCCTCTGACTCGGGGAGCTTCTGCATCTTCTCGTACATCGCGCCGCGCAGGAAGTAGACGGTGCGCTTGTCCTCGTCGCCGTCGCTGAGCTTCTCGGCGGCGTTGAGAGCGGCGGCCTCGTCATCGAACCGCCGTCCCTTGTCGTAGATCTGCGCGAGGGCGAGATACGTATCGCGGTCGGTTTTGCCGCCGACCATCCCTTTGAGAATGGCCACCGCGTCATCCGTGCGTCCCATGTCGGCCAGCAGCGACGCGCGAACCATCTTCACCGCACGGTCGTCGGGATACTTCTGGGCGGCGGAGTCGGCTTCGGCCAGGGCGCTCTTGAAGTCCTTCGCCAGGCGATAGGTCTCGACGATCTGCGTGCTGACACGCGCGGCCATGTCCGGATCGACCTGGGCGGCCTTGTGGAAGGCGTCGAGGGATTCCGGGAACTGCTCGTTGGTGCGATATAGATCGCCAAGTTCCAGGAGCAGAGCTACGCGGCTGCCCTGTTCCCGCTCGCTGTAGGTTTTCTTGGCGGTGGAATCCAGGATACTTTTGAGTTGCGCGATCGCCTCGGAGGGTTTGCCTTCGGCCTCCAGCAGCTTGACGTCGTTGTAGCGGATCTCGAGATTGTCGGAATCGAGTTGCCGGGCGCGCTCGCCGGCGGCGCGGGCTTTGGCGAAGTCGTGCTTCTGGCGGTAGATCTGCGACAGCCGGAGTTGCAGGCTGGCGTCGCCCGGCTGGCTCTCGGCGAGCTGGGTGTAAAGCTTCAGCGCCTCGTCGATCTGGTCGGACATGAGCAGGTCTTCCGCCAGGGCGGTCTTCATCTCGGGGTCCCGCGGCACCATGGCAAGGGCCCGCTGGAGGGTCTCGGCGGCGGCCTTGTAGTCGCGGGCGCTTTCGTAGGCGCGCGCCAGCTCGCGCAGCACGGGCGGGCGCGGGTCCTTGTCGGTGAGCTTGCGCCACATCTCGAGAGCGCTCTTGGAATCTCCCAGGTCCGAGTACAGTTGCGCCAAGCCGGACAGCGCGAATTCGTTGTCGGGATCCAGTTCCAGCGCCTTCTTGTAGGCCTTCTCGGAATTGACCGAATCCTGCGCCACCTTGTACAGTTTGCCGAGCATCAGCCAGGAATCGGCATCGCCGGCGTCCTTGGCCGTCACCTTCTGGTACTGTTCGATGGCCTTCTTCAGCATCTCGTCGTTGACGCGGTTCTGCTGCTGGTCGCCGATCAGGCGGGTATAGATGCGGCCCAGCATACGGCGAGCGTCGAGGTTGTCCGGATCCTGCTGGAGCATGCCCTCAGCCGTGGTTACGGCGTCCCGCAGCCGGCCGGACTGCATGTAGAGGTCGGTCAACTCCTCGTTCACGTAAGCGGCGCCGGGATCGGCTTCGAGAGCGGCGCGGTAGTGCTTGATAGCCTTATCCACGTAGTCGCTGCGATAGCCGTAGTTGGAGGCGAGGTCGGCGAACATATGCCCCATGGCGAAGTTGTAGTAGGCCGCGGCCCGCTTGTCGGACGCCTTAGCCGCAGGGTCCTCGCTCTGGGCCAGGACGCTCCAGGGCAGGACGCAGGCCAGCCCGGAAAGAACAAGCATGGTCTTCAATTTACGGTTCATGGGGCAAAAACCTCGCAAGGGGATACACCAACTCCCAGCTCACTCTCTTTTAGAATAACACTGAACTTCCGCTCACCCCTGTTGGACGACCGCGGGCGGGATTGGGGTGCGGGGAAGTTGAGGGAAGGAGGCCCTCGACACGAGTGTCGAGGCGGCAGGCAGGAGTGCCTGCGCCACGGAGGCGGCTTACTCCACGCGCAGGGCGGCGATGGGGTCGACCGAGGTGGCCCGGAGGGCGGGAAGATAGCAGGCGGCCAAGGCGGAGGCCATCAGGACCGCCGCCACGGCGCCGAAGGCTTTCAGGTCGAGGGCCGCTATGCCGTAGAGCAGGCTCTGCATGGCGCGGCCCACCAGCCAGGCGCCGCCGAGTCCGATCGCGAGACCGGCTGCCGCCAGCATCATCCCCTCCCGCAGGACCAGGCCCACCACCTGAGAGCGGCCGGCGCCCAGGGCCATGCGCAGCCCGATCTCGTGAGTCCGCTGCTCCACCACGAAGGCCATGACGCCGTAGATCCCCAGAGCCGCCAGCAGCAACGCCACGGCGGCGAAGCTTCCGAATAGCACGGTGGCGAAGCGATCGCCGGAGCGGGCAACCTCGACCACCTTCTCCATGGTTTGGACTTCGGCCAGGGGCAGGTCGGGATCGACCGAATGCACGGCCGCGGCTGCGCTCTTGGTCATGGCAGCCGGATCGCCACTGGTGCGGACCGCAACCTGGGCCCCTGGCCAGGAACTCTGCCAGAAGGGCACGTAGATCACGGGAAAGCCGCCCGGCCGGTCGCCATAGGCGACGTTGCGGAACACGCCCACGATCTGCCACTCCACGCCCGGGCCGAGTTTTGTGACGCCCGGAATGAGTTGCTCGATGACCAGGCGCTGGCTGAGGGGATCCATGCCCTTCAAATAGCGGTGGACGAAGTTCTCGTTGACCATGGCGACGCGGACGCTCGAGGCCGTGTCCTGCTCGGTGAAGAAGCGTCCCTGCTTCAGCCGCACGCCGAAGGTATCGAAGTACCCGGGCGTCACCTGCTGAAAGCCGGCTCCGGGGCGCGAGGAGGGATCGGCGACGGGCTGGCCGGCAAGATTGAAGGGCATCCCGAAGTAGGTCCCTTGCAGGGGCATGCCCGTGGTCACGGTGGCCTGGGTCACGCCGGGGAGAGCATTCAGCCGCTCGAGAAGCTGGTGGTAGAAACCGGTGACCTGTTCGGCGCCCGCAAAACGCTCCGCCGGCACCGGCAGACTGAAGGTGAGGAGATGGTCGGTGCGGACGCCGAAATCCACCTCGTTCAGGTTCCAGAAGCTGTGGATGGCGAGGCCGGCGCCGGCCAGACAGATCAGGGCCAGGGCGAATTCGGCGGTCACCAACACGCGGCGAAGCCAATGGCGGCCGGAACTGAGCGAGCGCGACGATTGCTTGAGGGTCTCGTTCAGGTCGAGCCGGGAGGCCTGCCACGCGGGAGCGCAGCCGGCCAGTACGCCGGCCGCCATGGTGGCCGCCAGGGCGAACAGAAGCACCGGCAGGTTCAGGCCGACGTTAGCCTCCGAGGGCAGCGTGTTCTCGGGCATGTAGGCCATGAGCGCTTTCACGGTGGCCCAACCGAGACCGATGCCGGCGAGGCCGCCGAACACGGAGAGGGCAACGCTCTCGGTCAGCAGTTGGCGGAACAACTGCCAGCGCGAGGCGCCCAGCGAGGCGCGGACGGCGACCTCGCGCTGCCGCGCGGTGCCCTGCGCCAGCAGCAGGTTGGCGACGTTGGCGCAGGCGATCAACAGAACGAAACCGACGCCGCCCATCAGCAGCCACAGGCTGGTCTTGACCTCAGGCTGGAGGAAGTCGTTCTTGAGCGGCTCGACCCTGGCACCCCAGCCCTTGTTCGACTTGGGATAGGCTTCGCCGATGTGGCGCGTGACGGTGTCCATGTCGGCCTGGGCCTGCTGCAGGGTCACGCCGGGCTTGAGGCGGCCCATGACCAGGAGCCAGTGGAAGTCGTGGTTGATCTGATCGGGCTTGAAGGTGAGCGGCGTCCACAACTGGTTGGGCATGCGATCCTGCTGGCCGGGCGGCATCACGCCGACCACGGTGTAGGGCTCGCCGTTGATACGGATCTCATGGCCGATGATGTCGCGGCGGCCGCCGAAGTGATGCTGCCAGAGGCGGTTCATGAGGATGACGACGTGGTTCCTGCCCGGCTGGTCTTCGCCCGGCAGAAAATCGCGGCCCAGCAGCGGCTTGACTCCGATCAGGCGCAGCATGTTGATGCTGGCGGAGGTAGCGGGCACCTGCTCGGGACCCTCCGGGCCGGCCAGGTTGGCGGTCATGCCGGTCCATGCGGCCATTTCCTGGAAGGCCTTGGCCTGGTGGCGCCAATCCTCGAAATCCCCGGCCGAGACCACGTTGCGGAAACCCTGTATCTTCGACCAGACCATAACCAACTGGTCGGGACTGGGGTAAGGCAAGGGCGCCAGCAGGGTGGCATAGAGGACGCTGAAGATGGCGGTATTGGGGCCGATTCCCAGGGCCAGCGCCAAGACGGCTACGGCGGTCAGGCCCTTGTTCTTTCCCAGCAGTCGAAAACCGAAACGGAAGTCACGCCAAAGAGTTCTCACGGTCGCCTCCGGTCGATCGCAGCCCGCCGTCTCCTATGGATACGAGACTACCGCAGGCTGCGGATGCAGAAAAGCGCTACTGCATGTACGAGTGGGAGTGAGTTTTGTTACGCGGAGTGTGGGACAGGCACGAATTTCGCAACGGCGGCGAAATTCGAGCCAGTCCCGGGTTGGCGGGCCAATTGCAGCGGCGGCGAAATTCGAGCGGTCCCGGGTTTGCCGGCGACTACGGCTGACGGGCAGGGGCGAAGTCGGGGAGAGAGGTGAACGCCGTGACCTGCCAGGAGCCGGCGAGGAGGCGCAGGACGGCGGCACCCGCCGATTCGTGTCCGGGCAGGAGGATTTGGCCGCCAAAGGCGTTGAGCCGCCAGCGGTAGGTGAACCGGACGGTCGAGATAGCATCCTCGGTTGGCGTGATCGACTGGATCGCCACCAGTTCCCGGATTGCGGCGGGAACGCGCCATTGGTCGTAGGTGTTGGTGTTCAGGGCGGCCCCGGCGCGCAGCCCGTCGCCGCTCAAGGTGCCCACGCACTTGACGGCCGGCTGGCCCTGGCTGCCGCGCTCGTAGTCGTCCTCACGATGGACTTCCAGCCAGCCGACCTTGGCGAGGGCCCGCCAGTCCGCATCTTCCTCGATCTTCGTCTTGCAGTCGGCGGGCGCGTCGTCGTGGTCCACGCCGACGAATCCCGGCTCTCGAAAACGCGGGTTGTCGCGGATGACGCGGGCCGCCGTCTCCCGATTGAGCGGGGGCTTGGAGCAACCGGCCAGAAGCAGCGAGGCCACCAGGAGCAAGGCCGTGCGGGTCATGTCGCCGGATCCGCCTGCTCAGCCGGCCCCTCGCGGTGAATCGCATCCAGGACGCCGTTGACGAAGGCGACGGACTCGTCACCGGAGAAGCGGCGGGCCAGCTCGATGGCCTCGTTGATCACCACCGGTGCGGGCGAGACGCCAGCGGTCATCTCGTAGATGGCCAGGCGCAGAACGTTACGGTCTACCACGGCCATGCGTTCCATGCGCCAGTGCTCGGAGCGCTGGACGATGCGGCGGTCGATCTCGGCGGTGCGCTCGACGGTCCCGCGCACCAGTTCTTCCATGAAAGGGTCGGGCTCCGGGCGCTCGTCGTGCTCCTCGGAGTAGAGGCCGTCGTAGTAGGAGGCGATGGCGGTATCGACGGGCTGGTGGCTCATGTCCAGTTGAAACAGGATCTGCAGTGCACGTTCCCGGGAACGGTGGCGAGACGGCATTGGGCTTCAGGCGCCCGCGCGCAGGCGGCGCATGAGATTGCCCATCTCGACGGCGGACATGGCGGCGTCGAAGCCCTTGTTCCCGCCCTTGGCGCCGGCGCGGTCGACGGCCTGGTCGAGCGTGTCGGTGGTCAGCACTCCGAAGCTGATGGGAACGCCCGTTTCCAGGCTGGCCTGCGCCAGACCCTTGGCGGCTTCGGCGGCGATGTATTCGTGGTGCGGCGTATCGCCGCGGATGACGGCGCTGAGGCAGATGACCGCGTCGTGCCGCTTCTGGCGGGCCAGTTCGCGCGCCACCAGCGGCAGTTCCCAGGAACCGGGCACCTTGACGATTTCCAGCGGCTCGTTGCCGCCGGTGCGGGTGAGGGCGTCGAGGGCCCCCGCCAGCAGGCGGTCCGTGATGATGCCGTTGAACCTGCTCACTACGATCGCAAACTTGAGGCCAGCCGCATTCAGGTGGCCCTCGATGGTGGAATTCTGCATGTCTACTTTCCTTTGAAAACGGGCTTGCGCTTTTCGAGAAACGCGCGCGTGCCCTCGGCCGCATCTTCGGTGGCCGCCAGGGTGCCGAACACGGCAGCCTCGAAACGGAGACCCTCCTCGAGCCCGGCGTTTAAGCCGGCATCGACAGTCTCCAGGATACTCGCGACCGCGAGCGGCGCGTTTTCGAAGATCCTGCGCAGCAGCGCGCGCGAAAAATCCAACAACTCCGTTTGTAGCACGACGTGGTTGACCAGTCCGATGCGCTCGGCCTCGGCGGCGTCGATGAGGCCACCGGTGAGCAGCATTTCGAGCGCGTGGCCGCGGCCGACCAGGTGGGGAAGACGCTGGGTTCCGCCGTACCCCGGCATGATTCCCAGCTTGACCTCGGGCAGAGCCAACTTCGCGTTTCCGGAAGCGACGCGCAGGGTGCAGGACAGAGCCAGCTCCAGGCCGCCGCCTAGCGCGTACCCGTTGATGGCGGCGACGGAGGGCTTCCCCATCTTCTCCAGCCGCCGCAGCGCTGCCTGCCCACGCAGACACATGTCGCGCGCCGCCAGGGCGTGGCCGACGGGCAGCTCGCCGATATCGGCGCCGGCCACGAAGGCCTTGTCTCCCGCGCCGGTGAGGATCAGCCCGCGCACGGTGGGGTCGGTTTCGACGCGGCGGAAGGCGTCGTCCAGCTCTCCCATGACGGCGGCGTTGAGAGCGTTCAGCTTCTCCGGCCGGTTGACCGTGACCAGCGCGACGCCGTCCTCAGAGGCCTCAAAAGTAATGAGGTTATAAGACATATGGGATACTGGGTGTTCCAGAGCACATCATACCTCATGGACCCGCGATCAATCCGGAATTTCTCTATCATCGCCCACATCGACCACGGCAAGTCCACGCTGGCGGACCGTCTGCTGGAGATCACCGGAGCGCTTTCCCAGCGCGAAATGATGGCGCAAGTCCTGGACTCGATGGACCTGGAACGGGAGCGCGGCATCACCATCAAGGCGCACGCGGTGCGGCTCAACTACCGCGCCACGGACGGCGAGATGTACCAGCTCAACCTTATCGACACGCCGGGCCACGTGGATTTCAGCTACGAGGTTTCGCGCAGCCTGCAGGCGTGCGAAGGCGCGCTGCTGGTGATCGACGCGTCGCAGGGCGTGGAGGCACAGACGCTGGCCAACACCTACCTGGCGCTGCACCACAATCTGGAGTTGATCCCGGTGATCAACAAGATCGACCTGCCGGTGGCCGAGCCTGAGCGGATCAAGGAGCAGATCGAGCAGCTCATCGGCCTGGATGCCACGGGCGCGCTGCTGGTGAGCGCGAAAACCGGGCTGGGCGTTCCGGAGGTCCTCGAGGCGATCGTCCACCTGGTGCCGCCGCCGAAAGGCGACCCGGAGGCGCCGCTGCGAGCGCTGATCTTCGATTCCTGGTTCGACCCGTACCGCGGCGTCATCACGCTGCTGCGCGTTATCGACGGCCGGCTGAAATTGAAACAGAGGATCCGGCTGTGGTCGAATGGCGAGTCGTTCGATGTGGAGGGGCTGGGCTATCAGTCTCCTAAGCCGATCCCGTGCGATGAGCTCGCGGCGGGCGAGGTCGGGTACATGTTCGCCAACATCAAGAGGGTGTTGGACGCCAAGATCGGCGACACGGTGACCGACGATACCGCGCCGGCCTCCGAGCCGCTGCCGGGGTTCGAGGATGTCAAGCCCATGGTGTTCGCCGGGCTGTACCCGGTGGAATCGCACGAGCACGGCGTGCTGCGCGACGCGCTCGAAAAGCTGCAACTGAACGACAGCTCGCTGGGCTTCGAGCCGGAGCATTCGCAGGCGCTAGGGTTTGGATTCCGCTGCGGCTTTCTGGGCCTGCTGCACATGGACATCGTGCAGGAGCGGCTGGAGCGCGAGTTCCACATTGACCTGATCACCACGGCGCCGGCGGTGCGCTACCGGGTGCTGACGCGGGCGGGCGAGCTGATCGAGGTCGACAACCCGGCCAAGTGGCCGGACCCGGCCGAGATCGAGCAGGTGGAAGAGCCGATCATCGAGGCCACCGTGATCACGCGCGAGGAATCGATCGGCGAGATCCTGAAGCTGCTCGAGGAGAAGCGCGGCGAGCAGCGCAAGTTCGATTACATCGGCACGGGGCGCGTGCTGCTGGTCTACTCGCTGCCGTTGAACGAGATCGTGCTGGATTTTTACGACCGGCTGAAGACGGTGTCGCGCGGCTACGCTTCGCTCGATTACCACCTGGCGGGATACCGCATCTCGCCCATGGTGAAGCTGGACGTGCTGGTGGCGGGCGAGCCGGTGGACGCGCTGTCGATCATCATCCACAAGGACCACGCCTACGACCGCGGCAAGGCGCTGATCTCGCGGCTGCGCAAACTGATCCCGCGGCAGATGTTCGAGGTGGCGCTACAGGCGGCGATCGGCAACCGCATCATCTCGCGCGAGACCATTTCGCCGTTGCGCAAGAACGTGCTGGCAAAGTGTTACGGCGGCGACATCTCGCGCAAGCGCAAGCTGCTGGAGAAGCAGAAGGAAGGCAAGAAGCGCATGAAGCGCGTGGGGCGCGTGGAGATCCCGCAGGAGGCGTTCCTGGCGGTGCTCAAGGTGAGCGACGACGAGGACTAGCCTCCGGTCGCCGAAGTTCGTGGAACATTTTTGAGCAACCGTGGCGCACGCTTGAGCGTGCGGCGGCGACCTTCAGGTCGCCGTTCCGCGGGCTGAAGCCGCGCGGCTGCACGCTCTCCAGAAACCCAGGTCGCCGGAGTATGTTGCTGGAGAGGTCCTCCAGGCGGGTCTGGAGAGGGACTTGCAGAAATCGCACCACCGCCGCGGAAGGGACAAGCTGAAGCATGTCCTACACGGCGCATCAACGGTTTACGGCCCCACGTGGGGTATGCTTCAGCTTGCCCAGCGATTTCTGCAAGTCCCTTTGGAGACCCGCTGCAGGTGTGGACACCTGCCCCACAGGTCTCCGACTCTGGTGACGGGCCGCAGCGGCCCGCATATGCTGAAGCGGGCGCCACCCCGTGGGATTCCCGGTACCATACTGGTAGAGCGGTGGGAGGGGAAAAGTGAGGCGGCTTGCACTCGTTGTGCTGTGTGGATCGGGTCTGCTGTGTTACGCGCAAACGGCTCCCAAGGTGGAGTTTGAGGGGCGCTACTGGGCGACCAGCGCGTCCGGCAATGCCAAGATCGGCGCGGAACCGCTCAACACCACGTTCGATCTCAAGAAGGATTTGGGAACGAACAATCCGCAGACCGGCGACTTTCGTTTTACGGTGCGGCCAGGAAACAGCCGGATCCAGTTCGGATTCGAACATTTCGGCCTGCACGGCGATCAGCCGGTGGATCGCACCATCGAGTTCAACGGCAATGTGTACACCGTCGGTACGCAGGTGGTCACGGACGCACGAATCAACCACGTCGTGCTGTCGTGGAGCTACGCGTTGATCCACCCCGCCAGCCGACGCTTCAAACTGGGGCCGCTGGTGGAGGGACACGGGCTGTGGTGGAACGCTTCGCTCACTGCGCCCGCGCTGAACCTGCAGGGAACCGACAAAAGAGCGATCGGCTACCCGGCCGTGGGCCTGGCGGCCGAGGTGGTGGCGCACAGGCGGCTGGTGTTCTTCGCGCAAGGTGCCGGTCTTCCCGCGGGAAGCTACGGAGATTTCTACGGCTGGGAGGCCGGTGCACGGCTGTCGCCAGTACGGCATCTCAACCTGGTCGCAGGCTTCCGGGTGTTCGACGTGAACGCGAAGTTCGCGCCGGACTATGCGCGCGTACACTTCAGCGGGCCGTTCGTGGGCGCGGCGATCGGCTTCTGAAGCGCCGGTCGGCGCTGGGGGTGTTACCGAGCCGTGACCGCAAGGGAGCGGGCGGGCTCGGTTCCGCGAAGGTCCGCTCCCTGACGGTCGCGGTTCGGTGCTGCGCACATCGATCTCCCCGGTGCGCACTCCGTCGCCGGAGGCGGCTTCCGCCGGTTCACCGTTCCAGTCATAATCTAGAGGTTATGCGTTTCCACCTACTCATCCCAGCCCTGCTTGCCTGCTCGGCCGCCGCGTTCGCCGCCGAGCCACAGAAGCCGCCGACCGTCGCGGAGGCGCAAGCCTTCATGGACGAAGCCGAACGAACCCTGCTCGACCTGGCGACCGTCGCCGGCCATGCGGATTGGATCAAATCCAACTTCATCACGGAAGACACCGAGATTGTGTCCGCGCGCGAAGACGAGCGCGCCATCGCCGCAACCGTGGACCTGACCAAGCGCGCCACGCGGTTCGACAAGCTGCAACTGCCGCCCGATCTCGCTCGCAAGTTCAAGCTGCTGAAAGTGGCGCTGACACTGGCGACGCCCGCCGATCCGAAGGAATCGGCCGAGCTGACCCAGATCGTCTCCTCCATGGAAGGCACTTATGGCCGCGGGAAATACTGCCCCGGCGGAGACCAGTCGAAGTGCCTCGACCTCGAGGACATGACGCGCATCATGGCTACCAGCCGCGATCCGAACCAGCTTCTCGATGTCTGGCGCGGCTGGCACAGCATTGCGCCGCCGATGCGGCAGGAGTTCGCGCGCTACGTCGAACTGGGCAACAAAGGCGCGCGCGAACTGGGGTTCGCCGATATGGGGGCTATGTGGCGGTCGAAGTACGACATGCCGCCCGACGCGTTCGCCAAGGAACTGGACCGGCTGTGGGAGCAGGTGCGGCCGCTCTACGTTTCATTGCACGCCTACGTGCGCAGCAAGCTGCGCGAGAAATACGGCGACATCGTTCCCGCCGACGGGCCGATTCCGGCGCACCTGCTGGGCAACATGTGGGGACAGGAGTGGAACAACATCTACCCGCTGGTGGCGCCCAAGGATGCCGACCCCGGCTACGACCTCACCGAGATCCTGAAGGATCGCAAGACGGATGCGCTGCAGATGGTCCGTTACGGCGAGGGGTTTTTCACGTCGTTGGGATTCGCGCCGCTTCCGAAGACGTTCTGGGAGCGCTCGCTGTTCGTCAAGCCGCGCGACCGCGAGGTGGTGTGCCACGCCAGCGCCTGGGACATCGACTACGTGGAGGACCTGCGGCTGAAGATGTGCATCGACATCACGGCCGAGGATTTCGTCACCGTTCACCACGAGCTGGGCCACAACTTCTACCAGCGCGCGTATGACCGGCAGCCATTCATGTTCCGCGACAGCGCCAACGACGGCTTCCACGAGGCCATCGGCGACACCATCGCGCTCTCGGTCACGCCGGAGTACCTGGTGAAGCTGGGCCTGCTGAAAGAGGCGCCCGATACGTCCAAGGACATCGGCCTGCTGATGCAGAAGGCGCTGGAGAAAATCGCCTTCCTGCCCTTCGGGCTGCTGATCGACCAGTGGCGCTGGAAGGTGTTCTCCGGCCAGATTCCGCCGGAGAAGTACAACGAAACGTGGTGGGAGCTGCGACGGAAATACCAGGGCATCGACGCGCCGGTTGCGCGAAGCGAGGCGGATTTCGATGCGGCCGCGAAGTATCACGTCGCGGCGAATGTCCCATACTCGCGCTACTTCCTGGCGGACATTTTGCAGTTCCAGTTCCATCGCGCGCTGGCGAAGATGGCGGGCTGCACGGGTCCGCTGAACCGCTGCTCGGTGTACCAGAACCAGGAGGCGGGCCGGCGCTTCGCGGCGATGCTCGAGATGGGGCAGAGCCGTCCGTGGCCGGACGCGCTGGAGGCGCTCACGGGCCAACGCGAGATGGACGCTACTGCGATCCGCGATTACTTCGCGCCGCTGCAGAAGTGGCTGGACGAGCAGAACAAGGGGAAGCCGGTGGGCTGGTAGATCGCTGCCACGACGCCCAGCAGCGCCGGGACGCAGTTCGCTGCCGGGCGGTCGTGGAACAGCGGCCGGTTTGCGTCTGGTCTCTGAAAGCCTCAGCGGAAGAGACCCAGCATGTAGGCTACGAGGAGGATAAGCAGTATCGTACCTAGCCCGATGCCCGCACCCCCGCCATAACCCCAGCGGCTGTGGCCGTAATACCCGCCACCACCGCCCAAGACCAACAACAGAATGATAAGCAATATCAACATCCTGCCTCCTCCATTTTTCTGGGCGTCAGCTTGCGCCCGCCGGAACGTGATTTCTACCGGCCTTCCGCAGCTTTAGGTTCCTCGCCGCGGCCCTCCATCGGGGATGTGCCGGAGTGTCCTTTATGGAGATCGCTACAGTTACTTCCCAAGCACCTTTTCAATCTGGCCGACTTTCTTCTGGATTTTGCCGGCGAGTTTCTCGTCTTGGCCTTCGGCTACCAGGTTGGGATCATTCGTGATTTGTCCCGCTTTCTCTTTAGCTTTGCCCTTCACTTCATGAACGGTACCTTTGATCTGATCCGTCGTGCTCGGTTTCATCGGTTTCTCCTTGTCGTGTTAGGTCCGATGCCCCGATGGCCGGGCCACCGGGCTGGGCTGTTCCGGTTGAGGTATGAGCACGCCACGGGCCGTCGTCCTGGAGCCCGAGTGCGGGCTCCAGGACGACGGTCAAGGGTCGCCTCTGGATCGAAGGCAACTGGCGGCGTCTTGGCCTGTCGTGAATCCCGGCGACGAACCGCAAGGGCGGCGTGGCTAACATGAGGCACTTTTTGCCTTATGGACGGCAGGACCTGCACATGACAACCTGCGGAGCGTCGGCCACGCCGAGGTCCATAGTGAGGCGCTGGGCCTGCTCAACTGAGCGCTTACGTCGAAAAGGGACTTGAGCTAGACAAGCGGAGTTTCACGACTGCTGCCGTCAGGACCAATCTCAATCCTGAGTAGTGCGCGCTCGGACCGACAATCAACGACCTCTATCAGAGTACGGAAGTGGGCCGATTTGGCTTCGCGTCGGGCGAACGCGGCTGCCCTTTGCAGAGATGGGAATCCGTGCGGATGCGTGATCCAGCCAAACTCATCGCGGCAGTCATACCTTACTTCATAGCCAGACCGTCTGCGTTTTAGTGGCTTCTGCAATGCAACCTCCTCCATGCTTCATCGTTGTTAAAGTGGGCAGCTACTGTGCCCTAGAGGAGTGCCGCGAGTACAATAAGACAGATTCCAGGTAGAACCATCTGCATAGTACCAGCAGCAGGCGGATGGATCCAACCTGCTCGTGCCCCGACGCCTGCGTTATGATCGAGCCGAGATGGTTATTGTTCACGTACACGCACACGTTAAGCCGGAGTTCGTCGAGGCCTTCAGGGTGGCCACGGTCGAGAACGCGCGCAACAGCGTGCTCGAGCCGGGGATCCTGCGGTTCGACGTCATCCAGCAGGAAGACGACCCGACGCGTTTCGTCCTGATCGAGATCTACCGGACCGTCGAGGCGACCGTCGCGCACAAGGAAACGGCGCACTACGCAGCGTGGCAGGCCGCGGTGGCGGCGATGATGGCCGAGCCGCGCTCGAGGGTGAAATACTCGAGCGTCTTCCCCGCCGAGCAGGATTGGTAGGATGCGCTTCGAGTTCGCCACCGCGACGCGCATCGTGTTCGGCGAGGGCGCGCTGGCCGAGGTCCCGGCGGCCGCGCGGGCGATGGGGACGCGGGCTCTGCTGGTCACCGGCCGCTCGCCCGCTCGCGCGGCGGTGCCGGCGGCAGCGACATTCGCGGTCGCGGGCGAGCCCACGGTCGACGCAGTGCGGCGCGGCGTCGAGGCCGCCCGCGAGGCGGAAGCCGACCTGGTCATCGCGCTCGGCGGCGGGAGCGCCATCGATGCGGGCAAGGCCATCGCAGCCCTGGCCGCCAACGGCGGCGACGTGCTCGACTACCTGGAAGTGATCGGAAAGGCGCAGCCGCTCACGAAGCCCTCGCTGCCGTTCATCGCCATCCCGACCACCGCGGGCACGGGGTCCGAGGTGACGCGCAACGCCGTGCTGGCTTCGCCGGAGCACGGGGTGAAGGCGAGCCTGCGCGGCCCGTTCCTGCTGCCTCGGCTGGCGGTGGTCGATCCCGAACTGACCTATGCGCTGCCACCGGCGATCACGGCATCGACCGGTCTCGACGCGCTCACGCAGCTCATCGAGCCCTACGTTTCGGCGCGCGCGAATCCGATGACGGACGCGCTCTGCCTCCGGGGGATGCGGCTGGCGGCCGGAGCGCTGGTACGCGCGTGGCGCGATGGAGGCGACCGCGAGGCGCGGCGCGACATGGCGCTGGCCAGCCTGTTCGGAGGCCTGGCGCTGGCCAACGCCGGACTGGGCGCGGTCCACGGGTTCGCCGCGCCGGTGGGCGGCATGTTCCCTGCCCCGCACGGAGCGGTCTGCGCGGCACTGCTGCCGCACGCCATGGAGATCAACATCCGCGCCCTGCGTTCCCGCGCGTCCGGCGGCGATGCGCTGGCGCGCTACACCGAAGTTGCGCGCACGCTCACCGGCGACGCCGGGGCGCGGGCGGAAGACGGCGCGGTGTGGGTGAGCGGCTTATGCCGGGAGTTGGAGATTCCGAGCGCTCGGAACCTACGGCGTGGGCCCGCAGGGACGTGCCGGCGCTGGTCGAGAAGGCGGCGCTCGCCAGCAGCATGAAAGGCAATCCGATCGCTCTGACGGCGGAGGAGATGGCGGAGGTGGTCGGCGGCGCGGTGTAGGACCGCTCCCTGACGGTCGCGGTTCGGTGCTGTTAAGGCCGCCGCGCGTCAGTTCATCTGGCCGATCCACACTCCGTAGGGCGGCAGCACCATCCTCGTCACATCGATGGGCTGGCCCGCTTTCACGAAGGTGCTGATCAGCGTGGTCGCCTGCCTGGTGTCCAGGCGGTAGCTCGCCTCTTGCGGGCCGGACGAGAAGTTCAACGCCACCAGGACCGTCTTCCCATCCGGCCCCTGCCGCAGGTAGGTCAACACGTGGTCGGTCTGCTCCCTCACCAACTTGAAGGCGCCAGAGTGCAGGGCCGGGTTCTCCCTGCGCAACCGGATCAGTTCCTTGTAGAAGCTGAGCAAGGAATCCGGATCCTTCTCCTCGGCGGCCACGTTCCGGGTCCGGTAGCCCGGCGCAACGGGCAGCCAGGTGGTTTTAGCGGTGCTGAATCCGGCGTCGACGCCGGAGTCCCATTGCATCGGGGTGCGCTCGCCGTCCCGGCCTTTCTCCTTGGGCCAGCCGCGTCTGCCGATGGGGTCCTTCACGTCCTCCTTGCGCTTGGGATCGTCGTTCTCCATCCCGATTTCCTGCCCGTAGTAGAGCAGCACGGTATCGCGCGGAGTCAGCAGGAGCGCCGCCAGCAGCTTGGCGATCGCCAGATCATGGACGCCGTCGCCATAGCGATTCCAACTGCGCGTGTTGTCGTGGTTGTCGAAGACCAGCAGGGGCTCGCGGCCGCCGAGTTGCTCTTCGGCCTCCCGCAGCCGGGCGCGGAAGTCGGGAACCGAAAGGCGGTTGATCATCCCGACCTGCATGTCCATGGGCAGTTGCAGCTCGTCGTTGTGGCGGCCGTACATCTTCAGCAGCTCCTCGACGTTGGGCAGGTAGGTTTCCCCGATCAGCACGCGCCCCGGGAAGCCGTCGGTCACCCGGCGCAGCTCGCGCAGGACGTCGTGAACTTCGGGCAGATTGTCGGTGTATTCCTCGTTGAGAATCGGCCCGCCATACGCATTTCGGCCGGGCTCGAGAACGGGTTCGTCGCGAAGCTGGGGATCTTCGAAGAGGCGCGAGATCGCATCCAAACGGAAGCCGGCGACTCCGCGCTCCATCCAGAACCGCGCCACGTCGTACATGGCCCTCCGCACATCGGGGTTGTGCCAGTTCAGATCGGGCTGCTCCTTGTAGAACTCGTGATAGTAATACTGGCCCCGCTGGGGATCGTATTCCCACGACGATCCGCCAAACAGCGACTGCCAGTTGTTAGGGGGCTGATGGTTGGGTTTGCCGTCGCGCCAGACGTACCAATCGGACTTCGGGTTGGTGCGCGAGGAGCGCGATTCGACGAACCAGGGGTGCTTGTCCGAGGTATGATTCAGGACCAGGTCGGCCAGCACACGGATGTGGCGTTTCCCGGCCTCCGCCACCAGGCGGTCGAAATCGGCCAGCGTCCCGTACTGCGGATCGATGTTGCGGTAATCCGAGATGTCGTAGCCGAAGTCGACCTGCGGAGAGGGGTAGAACGGCGTGATCCAGATGCCGTCCACTCCCAGATCGCGCAGGTAATCGAGGTGGGCCGTGATGCCGTTCAGATCGCCCACGCCATCGCCGTTGGTGTCGCCGAAGCTGCGCGGATAGATCTCGTAAATGACCGCCTGCTGCCACCAGTGGGCGGCTGGAACGGGCTGGGGCGCCCGGCTGCAGGCGACTCCCGAGAGGAGGGCACCGAGAATGAACGCGAGAAGGCGTATCCGCACCGCCTGCCGCTGCCGACCCTGGTCCATATAGCCCCCTTTCAAGGTGCCTCGTTCGCGTGGGTGAATGGCGATCCCTCGCATCTGAGCCAATTATAGGGGAATGAGGAGAGCGCCTTGTGGCCGAATCCGCTCGAGTCCGATGGGCGCTCATGTGGCGCAGGCACTCATGCCTGCCGCCTCGACATTCGTGGCGAGGCGGGTCTTGCGTCGAGAAGAGTCTCGACGCGGCAGACTGGGAGTCTGCGCCACGGCGGCGGTGAATGGCCGTTCCAGGTCAGGTTGAAGCCGGGCGGGGCAACGGAAAGGTGAGGCTCCCCGGCGCCGGAACCGGGCGGGAGGGCCGCATGGCGCCGCGGACCGGTTCGGACGGCTGCGCCATGGGCGGACGCGCCGCCTCGACCCGCTCGAGAAACGAGCGCAGCGACTGCAGATAGCCGATGTAGGCGTAGTCGGCGTGGCCCCTCCGGATGCGCGCGGCGATCTCTTCCATCCAATCCCGCCGGTCTTCGGCGTCCGCTGACGTTTCGAAGGTGGTCCAGCCCGGCCAGTGTGGTGAGTAGGTCACGGGCTCGAGAGAGAGAAGGCGGAGAACCGGCATGCTGATCGCTCCGCCAGCAAGCAGTTGGTGCGCCATCTCGCGCAGTTCGTCCCTGGACATGCGGTGGACATCGAAGCGCATCCCGGCGCGAGCCCAGCCGTTCGACCCGGCCGCGGTGGCGGCGGGCGAGGGGGCCGGCTGGGGCACAGCGGGCGCCGGCGAAGCCTTGCGAAAGAGTGCGCGCAATCCCACACTCTTTCTAATCGGCCGGAGATGACTATTTCTTTACCCTGGCCCTCGTTTCAGGCGAAATTACACAACTCTTACAGACCGCGAAAAGCGCCTCTGTTAGCCTGAATGCAGGATGCCTTTTACTCAGAGGATGAATTTCGCAACCACCCTGACCATGGTGTTGTTCCACCTGGGCGCCGTCGCCGCGCTCTTCATGTTTAACTGGAAAGCCTTCGCCACAGCGGTCTTTCTGTACTGGTTCTGTACCGGTCTCGGCATCAGCATGGGATTCCATCGCCTGCTGACGCATCGGTCCTATAAGGTCCCGCGGCCTCTCGAATATCTGTTCGCGATCTGCGGCGCGCTCACGCTCGAGGGCGGGCCGATCTCCTGGGTCGCCACCCACCGCATACACCACCAGAACTCGGACCATCCCGGCGATCCGCATTCGCCGCGCGATGGCGGGTGGTGGGCGCACGCCGGTTGGATCCTGTACGGGGAAACGAATCACAACAACACGCGCGTGATGTCGAAGTATGCGCCCGATCTGGCCAAGCAGCCCTTCTACGTGTGGCTGAATAACTACCACTGGGTTCCGATGATCGTGCTGGGCCTTCTGCTGTTCGCCATCGGCGGTTGGCCGATGATGCTGTGGGGCATCGCGGTGCGCGTGGTGGTGGGTCTGCATGCCACCTGGCTGGTCAATTCCGCCACGCACATGTGGGGCCGGCGCCGGTTCGCCACCCGCGACGATTCCCGCAACAACTGGTGGGTCGCGCTGCTGACCTTCGGCGAAGGCTGGCACAACAACCACCACGCGCATCCCACCTCGGCCCGGCACGGCCTGGCGTGGTACGAGTTCGATCCCACCTGGATCACCATACGGCTGCTGAGGCGGCTGGGTGTGGCCAAAGCCGTCCAGGCGGCGCGAGTCACCACTCCGCTGCCGGGCCGGGAAGCGGCCTCGAGCTTGATCGAAGCCCTCGAGCCGTCGGCCGTGGGTCCGCTGTTTCCGAAGTAGCTTTACGCTTGCGTTCAGGGCACCGAACCGCGAGCGTGAGCGAGCGGACCGCTCCCTGACGGTCGCGGTTCGGTGCTGAGCGCTAAAGGCATTTCGGAACCACCAGCTTTTGTGCCGCTGGGGGTCCGCCCCACCGGCCGGCCGGTCGGCATAAGCTGAAAGCGTGGTCGTCGCCGGACGGCGCAAATCCATCGCGTTCTTCATCGCTCTCGGCGTCCTGCTGATTGCCGTCAGCCTGCTCCTCTATGTGGGCCAGGTGCTGCTCGACTGGCGCACGGGAATCCTGCTGTTCCTGGGAGTGTTGCTGCTGGCGACCATCATCGGCGGCGTGGTGTTGAACACCATCTTCCTGGTGCGGGAAATCAGGCGCAACGAGCAGCACGACGCCTTCATCAACGCCGTCACGCACGAGCTCAAGACCCCGGTCGCTTCGATCCGCCTGTACCTACAGACGCTCGAGACGCGCGCGGTGGACGAAGCCAAGCGCAAGGAGTTCTACCGCACCATGCTGGCGGACAGCGACCGGCTGCTGGCGACGATCGAGCAGATCCTGCACGCCGGCCGCGTCGGCTTGCCGAGCCGCAGTCTCAATTTCGCCACGTTCAACCTGGAGGATGTCGTAGAAGGCTGCGTGGAATACGCGCGCACGCTCCATCACGTCTCGCCGGAGGCGTTGGCGTACCGGCCCGGCGCGCCGGTGCGGGTTCTGGGCGATGTGGACGAGGTGCGGGCGGCGGTCGGCAACCTCATCGAGAATGCCGTGAAGTATTCCCGCGACGACCCGCGCGTCCTGGTGGAGACGACCGCACTTGGAGGGCGCGCTTCGATACGGGTCATCGACCAGGGCGCCGGGATTCCGAAATCCGATCTGCGGCGCATCTTCAGACGCTTTCACCGGGTGCCGGGGCCGCTGACGGCCGCCGTGAGGGGAACCGGCCTGGGGCTCTATATCGTGCGCTCGGTAGCCAAGCGGCACGGCGGCCGGGCCTGGGCCGAAAGCGAGGGGCCGGGACGCGGGAGCACGTTCGTGCTCGAGCTCCCGGTGGCGCCATGAGCCGGGTTCTGGTGGTGGAAGACGAGCGGCACCTGGCCGACGGCCTGCGTTTCAATCTGGAGGCCGAAGGCTATGAGGTGGCCACGGTCGAGACCGGGGAGGCCGCGCTCGAGTTGGTGGCCGCGGGCTTGCCGGGTTTCGACGTAATCGTTCTGGACGTGATGCTGCCCGGGATCGACGGCTTCGCGGTGGTCTCCCAGCTTCGGCAGTGCGGGCAGTTCGTCCCCACGCTGATCCTTACCGCGCGGGACCATCCCGACGACGTGTTGCGGGGCTTCGCCGCGGGCGCGGACGACTACCTCACCAAGCCCTTCGAACTGGCCATTCTGATCGCCCGCATTCGCGGCCTGCTGCGCCGGCGCGACTGGCTGCGCGCCCAGGCCAGGGACGCCTTCCGGTTCGGGGATAAGTCGGTCAACTTCGATTTACTGGAGCTGCGCGTCGGCGACAAGGTGCTGCCGCTGACGGTGATGGAAGCGAACCTGCTCCGCTACCTGATCGACCGCGAAGGGCGCTCGGTGTCCCGCAAGGAGATGCTCGAACAGGTCTGGGGACTGCACGAGGACACCGACACCCGCGCCATCGACAACTTCATCGTGCGGCTGCGGCGCTACATCGAGAGTGACCCCGCCCATCCGCGCCATCTGCTCACGGTGCGGGGCGTGGGATACCGTTTCGTGGCCTCACCTCCGGCCGCCAGGTAGCCGTAGGAGCGTTACCCCAGCGGCTTCGCAATCTCCCAATGATGCCCGAACGGGTCGGCGATTCGTCCCACGCGCCAGCCGTATTCCTGGTCGGCGACGGGGTGAACCATCGTGGCGCCGGCTGCGACCGCTCGATCGAAGGCGGCGTCCGGATTCTCCACCACCATCACCATTCGCACGGTGCCGCCACCGAGGGACTCGGGGCTGAAGTTCTTGTGCTCCGGAGATTCGTCGGCGACCCAGAATTCGGCTCCTCCGACGGATAACTGCGCGACGACGGCCCCGTCAGGCGCGTCGAGGCGAAACAATTCGCCGGCTCCGAACGCCGCCTTATAGAACTCCACCGCCCTGGCCCCGTTTCGAACCGACAGCATGGGGGCTATAGAAGTCTTGCGATCGCCCATGAGAAATCCCCTCTGTGCCGAGTATCCCCTATTTCGTTGCGGTAGATCGTGATGCCTGTTGTGTGGCGCACGCTTCAGCGTGCAGCGGCGACCTTCAGGTCGCCGTTCCGCGGGCTGAAGCCGCGCGGCTGCGCGCTGAAACGTGCGCCACCACCGGACCCGCGGAGCAGTCAAGCTACTTGAGAGACACAATACCGTTGGGCCGCTGGGAGGCAGACAGCTGGCTGCGGTGCTATCATCGCGTCCAAGACATGACCAAGATCCAATGCATCGCCGTTCTGACTTGCCTGCTGGCCGCCGCCGCGCCGGCCGCGGAGCCGTCCAAGTCCGCGCCGATCGTCCTCCACGCCGCGCGGCTGCTCGAGATCGAGAGCGGGAAGATCCTGACGCCCGGCGAGGTTCTGGTGGAAGGCGAGCGAATCGCCGAAGCCGGCACGGCGGTGACTCATCCGGCGGGCGCGCGCGTCATCGACCTGGGCGACCGCACCCTGCTGCCGGGACTGATCGACGCCCACGTACACCTGTTCCTGCATCCCGGCGCGGAAGACTTGCAGACGGTCCAGGAATCGGTGCCGCAGCGAACGATTCTGGCCGTTCTGGCCGCCCGCGACGACCTGATGGCGGGCTTCACGGCCGAGCGCGACATGGGCACCGAGGGCGCGGGTTCCGCCGACACGGCGGTGCGCAACGCCATCGACCAGGGCCTGATTCCGGGGCCGCGCCTGCGCGTCAGCGGCAACGCCGTGGACATACTGGGCGGGCACGAGGACGCCATCGGCTACAATCCCGAGCAGCACGTTTTGCCCAACGCCACCCGGGCCAACAACGCCGCCGAGCTGGTGAAGGTAATGCGGCAGCAGTTCAAGGAAGGCGCCGATTTCATCAAGATCTACCAGACCGGCCACGACACGTTTCGCGACGGCAAGCTCCTGACGCCTTACCAGTACAGCGAAGCCGAGCTGAGAGCCGCGGTCGAGGAAGCGGCGCGGGTCGGCAAGCCACATCGCCGTCCACGCCACCGGCGAACCGGGCGCGCTTTACGCGGCGCGGGCGGGGGTGGTCTCCATCGAACACGCCAACCAGCTCGGCGACGAGACCATGCGGCTGATGCACGAGAAACACATCTACGCCCTGCCGACCTTCGCGATCTATGAGTACTTCGCCGAGCACGGCCATCGAAGGAGCGGGCGGCGCGCGACCGCAAGACGATCGACCTGCACGCGCGGGAGTTCCGGAAGCAGCTCGCGGCCGGCGTCCCCATCGCGGCCGGCTCCGACGTCGGCCCGTTTCCGCACGGCACCCAGGCGCGGGAGTTCGTGCTGATGGTGAAATACGGGATGACGCCGCTGGCGGCGCTCCAGGCCGGCACGCTGAACGGCGCGGAGTTACTGGGCTGGCAGGGGCGGCTCGGCGCTTTGAAGCCCGGCTACCTGGCCGACATCGTCGCGGTCCCGGGCAATCCGCTCGAAGATATCGGCGCGGTCGAGAAAGTCTCGTTCGTGATGAAAGGCGGCGTCATTTACCGCGGGGCGGATTGACCCAGGCGGCCCGCCAGCCTACTTGCGCTCCACCGAGAAGCGAAAGACCGTCGTACTGCGGAAGGTCTGGCCCGGCTTCAGCTCCGTGCTGGGAAAGTTCGGATGGTTGGGCGAATCCGGGAAGTGCTGCGTCTCCAGGCACAGCGCTCCGCGGTGGACATACACCTTCCCCGCCTTGCCGGTGACCTCGCGCGCCATCATGTTCCCCGAGTAGAATTGCAGGCCGGGCTCCGTGGTCAGCACCTCCATTACCCGGCCGGAGCGGGGATCGTGCAGGCGGGCCGCAAGGGTCAAGCCGGGCTTGGGCTTGTCGAGCACCCAGTTGTGGTCGTATCCCATCCCGAATTTCAGCTGTTCGAAAGCGGCATCGATGCGCGCGCCAATGCGCGTTGGCTTGCGGAAGTCCATGGGGGTGCCCGCCACGCTCGGCAGTTCGCCGGTCGGAATCAGCTCCTTGGTCACCGGCGTGTAGCGACCGGCATCGATCTGCAGGTCCTGGTCGAGGATGGTCCCGTTCCCGGCTCCGCCCAGGTTGAAGTAAGAGTGATTGGACAGGTTGACGACCGTGTCCTTGTCGGTGGTGGCGGTGTAGTCGATGCGCAGCTCGTTGTCGTCGGTGAGCGTGTAGCGGACCGTGGCCAGCAGGTCTCCGGGGTAGCCCTCCTCGCCGTCCTGGCTCTTGTATTGGAGCTCGAGCGAGTGGCGGTCGGCCTTGACCGCGGTCCACAGACGCTTGTCGAAGCCCTGCCGGCCGCCGTGCAGGGAGTTGCGGCCGTCGTTGGCGCTGAGCTTGTACTCCTTGCCATCCAGGGTGAAGCGCGCCTGACCGATGCGGTTGGCATAGCGGCCCACGACCTTACCGGCGAAGAAGTCGTGCTTCAGATAGCCGTCGAGGTCGTCGAAGCCGAGCACCACGTCGCCCAGATGGCCCTGTGCGTCGGGGACCTTCAGAGAGACCAAGCCAGCGCCCCAGGTCATGATGCGCGCTTCCATTCCGTGGCTGTTGGTCAGCGTAAACAGCTCGACCGATCTTCCGTCGGGGGCCTTGCCGAATGGGGCGCCCGCCGCTTTGCCGTCTTCCGCGAACGCGGCCGGACCCGAGAATGCCGCCACCACTAACGCGCATGTGCAGAGAGTAAGAAGTCGCATGTGTCCACCTGGATGGAGGATAGCAAAGAGGGGCGGCGGTCGTGGCGCAGGGCCGGGCTGCGGGGCGCAGGGCCGGGGCCGGGCGCAGGGCCGGGGCCGGGCGGGGCCGGGCGCAGGGCCGGAAGCGGGCGGCCGGCAACGCCCTCGACCGTGTGGTCCGGTTGCTCCGCCTGCGTACGCGCGCGGTTTCGTGCCGGCGCCACCGACCAGACGGTACTCGGCGGGCGGATTGGCGTTGCGCGCCTTGACCCTCACCTGAACGAGTACGACTGAAAGATGTACAGGTACCGCGGGTTGACATGGGGCGTGGTGGCCACGACGAACTCGCCCGCGAAGAAATGGCCGTAGCCGGCTCCTACCAGGTGCGCGCCCACCCTGCAAGTCAGGAAGGAGTCCAACTCCTGACCTACATGGGTGCCCGCCGTGCCTTTCTTCGACAGGGCGATGGAACTGCCCGAGCCGTTGTAGAGCGAGTCGGAGGCACTGTAGAGCCAGTGGTTCGAATACATCAGGTTGAGGGCCAGCGCCTTGCTCAGCTTCAGGGTTTCCAGGCTGGTTAGGGTCTTCAGATTGCGCCATCCGAACAGGTCCTGGTGACCGAACTTGTCGTGATTGGCGGGCATCAACTGGTCGTAGGTTCCACTGCGGGTCGCCCCCAGCCCGGTACCCGAAGCCAGCTTATATTGGGCCGATAGATTCAGGGGCAGCTTGAGAGCGGTCACGCCGCGCGAAACTCCCGCGTACCAGGCATACGCGCGCTGCGTGAGGGGACCCAGGTGGCCCGTTTGGCCGATGCCCTCGAGGCTGTATGCGAACTGGTAGGGAAGCTTCCCGTAGAGGCGGCCGCCAAAGCTGTCGGTCCCCAGAGTGCCCACGCCGGCCCAACCTCCTATCTTGTTCTGCGAGTGCCGCAACGCGTATGCATCGATGGATGCGCCGCGCCACACGTCGGAGAAGACGTTGTAAGTGCCCCAGAGCCGTTCGCCAAGCTCAGGCTTGTTGAAACTGTCCGCCAGGATTTTCACTGGCGAAATCATCAGCACCTCGAAGCGCGACTTGGCGGTGCGGTAGTACACACGGGCGTTGTCGAAGGTGCGCCCGCCGTTGCCCCACTGCGTCGTACCGATGACCCGGGTCTCGCCGTAGTTGAGCATCTGGCGGCCGAACGATGCGCCGAACCCGGTTTTCTGCCGGCCGAAAAACTCGACGTAGGCTTCCTGGAGGTCCATGGTTTCGCGCATGGTGTTAGGCGCCCTGGCGCCATAGAACGGGACTCTTGCGTCCTGCGCCATAGCGGAAAAGGTCAGCCAGTCGGTGGGATCGAATCGCGCCCCGATGCGCAGGCGGCTCAGCATGTCCTGCTGGTTCACGGCCTTGCCGAAGCTCACTCCGTACTTCTCTTCCCACCGGGTGCGCTCCTCGAAAGTGAATCCGAACACGCCGCCCGTATTCTCCCGGACCTTGTTCTCGAGGCCTTGGAGCGGATCCTGCTGGGCCTGGGCCGCCCAGGGTCCGGCTACCGCCATCAGCGCGGTCGCCTGAAGCGCCCGCAACGCGCGTTGCGTCATCTCCGTCTCCCCCTAACGGACCTATCGGCCCAAGGGGGGAATTCACGAGCGACATTGAGATGGAACCGGGAGCCGGCCGGGACGGAGGTATGGCGTGGCCTCCGCGGAGAAGGCGCCTACCGGGGCTTGGGGTCGAGCGCTCTCACTCCTGCCGCAGGGCCGCCACCGGGTCCGCACGCAGGGCGCGGCGGGCCGGTGTGAACGATGCCGCCAATCCCACGGCGGCCAGCACCAGGGCCACGGCGGCGATGGTAGCCGGATCGTTCGGCCGGACCTCATAGAGCAAGCTGGCCAGTAGCGTGCCGACCGCCACGGCGCCGGCCAGGCCCGCCACCAGGCCCAACACCACCGGCGTCATGGCCTGCCGCAGCACGATCCCGTAAACGTCGCCGGTCTGAGCGCCCAGCGCGATGCGAATGCCGATTTCGTTGGTCCGCCGCGCGACCGAGTACGAAACCACGCCGTAGATTCCCAGGCTGGTCAGCAGCAGGGCCGTAGCCGCGAAGGCGGCCGCCAGCAGCATCTGGAAGCGCCGCTCGGCGACCGATTGTTCCAGCACCTCCTGCATGGTCCGGACCTCGGCCAGCGGCACTTCGGAATCCACGCTGCGCACCGCCGCCCGCATCGCGCCCACGACGGCGCGCGGATCGCCGGCCGCCCGCGCCACCAGCACCACCCGCCGCGGAGCCCAATCCCAATACGGCCGGTAGAGCGTGGGCACGGCCGCTTTGTGCGGTTCGGCGCGGACGTCGCCGGCCACTCCGATCACCTCGCGCTCCTTTTCGCCATCCATCAACTTCCGTCCCACCGGGTCCTGCCCCTGCCACAACAGGTGCGCCAGGGTCTCGGAAACGATGACGGCGCTGATCGGGTCGTTGTCGTTGAAAGGCCGGCCCGCCCGCAGCGGAATGCCCATGGTGCGCAGGTAATCCGGACTGATGAAGCGCACATTGGTGGTGGGTTGCTGCCAGCCCGGCCGCTGATCGCCGGGGAGTGAAACGTTGTCGATCCAGGTCTCGCCCTGGAGCGGCAGTTGGGTCCCGATCCCCGCCGAGAGCACGCCCGGTTGGGCAGCCAGGCTGGCCAGCAGGCGCCGGTAGAACTGGTTGCTTTGCGCGTCGTCGGCGTATTTCACGCGCGGAATCTGAATCTGTGCCGAGAGCACGGCGGGTGCGTGGAAGCCCTTCTCGGCCCGGATGATGCGCAGAAAGCTGGTCATCAGCAGCGCGCCGGTAACCAGCAGCACACCGCTCAGGCCCACTTCCGCGGCCACCAGCGCGCTCCTCAGCCGCAGGCCGCCCGAGCCGCTAGTCGCCGTCCGGCCGCTGCCTTTGAGCGCGGTCTGCGGATCGGTGCGCGCAGCGTGCCAGGCCGGCGCGAGGCCAAACAACAGGCCGGCCAGCGTGGTGATGCCCAGGGCGAACAGGAGCACGCGCAGGTCCAGGTGCACTTCCGCCAGGCGGGGAATATCGGCCGGCGCGCTACGCACCAGCGCGCCCAGCCCGGCCCAAGCCACGCCCACACCCAGCGCGCCGCCCAAGGACGCGATGACGAGCGCCTGCGTGAACGCTTGCCGCAGCAGGCGGGCGGGGCTCGCCCCCAGCGCGGTCCGGATAGCGGCCTCCCTGCCCTGGCGCTCGGCCCGCGCCAGCATCAGGTTGGCCAGATTCACGCACACGATGAGCAGCACCGAGCCCACCGCGCCCAGCAGCACCAACAGACCGCGCCGCGACCTGCCGGTGACGTAGTCGAGCAACGGAGTCACGGACGCGCGCAGTTCCAGCTTCTCGCCCGACTGCTTCACCAGTTGCGCGGCGATCACGTCCAACTCCGCCCTGGTCCGCTCCACCGAGACGCCTGGCTTCAGGCGCGCTACGACGTTGTAGTTGAACATGCCCATCAACGTTTCCAGTTCGTCTTTCCGAAAGACCGCCGGGATGAACACCTCGGGGCGCGCGGTGTTCGGTTTCGCGGTCTCCATGATCCGCAGACTGGGAAACTCGAACCACGCAGGCAGGACTCCGGCGACGGTTACCGCGCGGCTATCCAGATGGATGGTCTCGCCGACGATGCGCGGATCGGCGTGGAACCGCCGCCGCCATAGAGAGTCGGTGATCACGGCCACGCCGTTGCGGCCTGCCTGGTCCTCGCCGTCCACAAACGTGCGCCCGAGAGCCGCCTGGACGCCTAGCGTCTGGAAGATATCGGCCGAAACGCGCATGGCGTCGAGTTGCTCGGCCTGCGCGCCGTCGGTCAGAGTCGTGGTGGTCGGCTCCATGGCCGAAAGGCGCTCGAAGGACGTGGTGCGAGCCCGCCACTCGATGAAGTGGTGCACGCACACGGGCAGGGTGGGATACATCTTGGCGAAGGCCGGCACCACCTCGCGCAACGCGACCAGCCGTTCCGGAGCTGCGCACGGCAGCGGCCGCAGCAGGACCCCGTTGACGATCGAGAAGATCGCGGTGTTGGCTCCCACCCCCAGCGCCACCGTCAGAATCGCGGCGGCGGCAAAGCCCGGTTCGCGCGCCAGGGTGCGCAAAGAGTAACGTATATCGTTCCAGGTGCTCATCACGGCTCCTGAATATTCTTACGCGCGACCGGCGCGAGCGGTTCGCACGAAACGCCGGGTGGGGCTTCAGCGCGCGCGGGGCCTCGGCGCGCGCGGAGCTTCGGCGCGCGCGGGGCTTCGGCGCGCGCGGGGCCTCGGCGCGCGCGGGGCCTCAGAGGGACTTGCAGAAATCGCACCACCGCCGCGGAAGGGACAAGCTGAAGCATGTCCTACACGGCGCATCAACGGTTTACGGCCCCACGTGGGGTATGCTTCAGCTTGCCCAGCGATTTCTGCAAGTCCCTCTTCAGTCTCGCTCTTACGTCCAGGACATCGGCGGAGAGAGCGTGTGTGATAGAACCCAAATCGTTGCCGCTCCGCGAGCCAGCGCGCGCCGACACGTCTGGCGCAAACGGGACAGACCGTAGATGCGGCCCGATTCTTTGGAAGCGTGATTGCTAAGACCGGAGAGGGTGTGACGGCCAAGGGAACTCCAACCGGGGGAAAGAAGACGGAACCGGCTCCTGCCCGGGCTGCCGGAGTCACTCGGGATGAAAGGGAAAGTCCGGATCGGGCGGGTGGGCCGAAGCGGGTTCGTATCGCGGCCTTCGGCGGTCTGTTCCTCGAACGTTGCACGCACAGGGAACGCGGTTGCGGCATCCCGGGCCCCGACCATGTGAACTAATAACGAATTAACCGACTTTGAGTCTGTTCGAACCTTAAGGATGAGGTGTCCGATGCGAAAGCTCTACACAATCTGTTTGACGGTCGCGCTGCTGTGTGTTGTCGCGTACGCCGCCAAGAAGTACCCAATGACTGCAGCATCTATCGTTCCCGGCGCTCGGGCCGAGGTCAAGATTAGCAAGGACGACAACGGCAACACGAAACTGAAGATGAGCGTTCAGCATCTCGCCAAGCTGGAAAACCTGACGCCACGCGCATCTGCGTATGTCGTTTGGTTGCAGGAACGGGACCGAAACGCCGAGAATCAGGGCCAACTGAAAATCGATAAGAACCTAAAGGCGACCTTCGAAACCTCCACTCCCTTCAAGAGTTTCGATGTGTTTGTCACCGCGGAGCAGGATTCCAGGGTGACAAGCCCAAGCGGGCCGGAAGTTCTGAAGGCGACTATCCAACCGTAAGAGATGCAATAGCGAACAGAGAACCGGGGCGCCCGCACGGAGGTGCAAGCAGGACCTCCCTCGGCAAGTGGGCGCTCTCGGGCGGAACCGAAACCTGGATCCCGGGTGTGATCGTCGCCGAGTGCAGAATTCGCCACGGTGAGTGCAGTATTTGCTGAGCCAATCCTGTCGTCAAGCCTGGCGGTCCACCACCACCTTCGCCAGATTTTAGGATCCCGCCTCGGCGTCAGGTGCCTGCCGGTCGCCCAACGATTAGAGCCGCCGGCAGGATCGCCCGCTACTTCCAGGACATCAGCGCATCGAGGAACTCGTAGCGTCCGCGGTGCGCGTCGGCCTGGGCCGCCGGGGTGGCGCTGAGGTGCATGACCTGGTGCCCGTCCGCGGCGCTGTAGACCGGCCACTTGGGCAGGCCCGGGCCGTTGGGATCGCCGGTCTTGGCGAAGTTGGTCCAATAGGACGACATCGTCTCCGAGAGCTTGAAATCCTCCGGCCGCCAGGGGAGGTCCTTCGACGCCAGCACTCCAAAAACGAACTCGATTTCAGACGAATGGTAGGCGCCGCGTGCGACGCCGCCGGCCGGAGCGGGCGGCGCATCGTCGAACTCATAGCGGTACTCCGGAGACTTGCCGGTGGCGGCCTGCATCTCGAGCCACTTCCAGGTGGAGAAGGCGATGAACTGATCGCCGGCCAGATCCTGCGCGGAGCGCTTGGCCTGCTCGTCGTCGGCCGCCGGGTAGAGCTTCAGGAAGGCGTCGGCCTTGTCGCCGTAGAGTTCCTTCGCTCGCTTGACGAAGTTCGCCGCGGTCGGCGGATCGCTCTTGAAGATGGCCCGCGCGCTGCCCTCGTCGGCGTTCCATCCGGCCAGCAGCGGGACGTGGCTCTGCTTCCCGGCGGCGTAAATCGCGTACGGGGTTTGGGGAAAGAACCAGCCGTCGATGTCGGGCGCGAAGCGGACCCCGCCCCCGCGCTGTTTGAGAGCCTCCTTCAGCAGTTCGTCCGCCGGCTTCGCACGCAGCGCTTCGAGGGTGGGAGCAGCCAGCGCCTCGGCGAACTTGGCGTCGTCCTCTTCGGCCTTGGCGAGCGGCTTCAGGTCGAGCGTTGTGCTAAAGAAAGCTCCGCTCTCGCCGATGGCGCGCTGGAACAGGCCCTGGGCCAGCGGCGACGCCATCAGCGCGCTGACGGAGAAGGACCCCGCCGATTCGCCGAAGATGGTCACGCTCGCGGGATCGCCGCCGAAAGCGGCAATGTTCGCGTGGACCCACTGCAACGCCGTCACCTGGTCCATCAGGCCGTAGTTGCCCGACGAGCCGTGGCCCGATTCCTTGGCCAGCTCGGGATGGACGAAGAAGCCGAACACCCCCAGCCGGTAGTTCATACTGACCACGACCACGCCCTTCCGGGCCAGGTTCTCGCCATCCTGCCGCGGTTCGGACGCCGCGCCCGCGGAGTAGCCGCCGCCATAGATCCACACCATCACCGGGAGCTTCTCCTGAGCGGAAGCCGCGGGCGTCCACACGTTCAGATAGAGGCAATCCTCGCTCGGCCCGGGATCGCGAAAGATCATATCGTTGTAGATGTGCCCCTGCATGCAGCGGGAGCCGAACTCGACCGCTTTGCGGGCGCCGGTCCAACTCGCGGCGGGTTGTGGCGCCTTCCAGCGCAGCGCTCCGACGGGCGGGGCGGCAAAAGGAATGCCTTTGAAGATGCGGACCTTGGAATCCGCGCTGGCCGTACCCTCGACCGTTCCCTTGTCGGTCGCGACCTGATCGGCGGCCGCCAGCGGCAGCGCCAGCAGGATTGCGAATGCGAATCGCTTCACGGTGCCTCCTTGTGGACTCCTTTATAAGGTATCGCGGGGCGTGGTGTGGCGCACGCTTCAGCGTGCCACGGCCGCAGCGGCGAACTTCGGTGCGCCGTCCGTGGCTTTCCGCGGGCTGAAGCCCGCGACGGCACGCTGAAGCGTGCGCCACGCTAGAAGTGCCGCCGCAGTTCCCCAAACCTATCCAGCACCAGCAGCCGGCCGGCGCCGTTCCGGATCTCCTCGGTCTCCAGCGTCCACGTGCGGGCGTGGGGGATGTAGACCGCGCCCAGGCCGATCTCGAGGGCCGGGTTGATGTCGGAGCGCGGCGAGTTGCCCACCATCCAGGTGCGGTCGAGGGCCAGCCCGCATTCTTCTACCAGCGCGCGGAACGAGCCCGCATCCTTCTCTTTCACGATGGCGGTGTGGCGGAAATGCGGCGCCAGGCCGGAGACCTCGATCTTGTAGGCCTGCTCCTCGGGATGGCCCTTGGTGAACAGGATGAGGTCGTGCCGCGCCGCCAGGAACGCGATCGTTTCCGCCACCCCCTCGATCAGCTCCAACGGCTGTTCCAGGATGCGCTCGGCGAAAGACATGACCCGGTCCAGGTCGTCCGCGGAGAACTCGCGCTCGGCCAGGCGCTGGTAGCACTGGCGCAAATTGTGCCCGAAATTGCGAGCGCCGTAGCCGTGGATCTCGCGGTTGACCACCTCGATCCGGTCCAGAACGTTGCGCACCTCGGCCGGCGCCAGCGTCGAGTGGGCGAGGAATTCGACGAACTCGTCGAAGGCCCGCTCGAAGTAGACGTTGTTCTCCCACAGCGTGTCATCGGCGTCGAAGATGAGGTACTGCCTCTCGGCCATGCTACTATTATGGCTTCGCGCGCATGATCCTTAAGCTGGTCCGAACACCCGGTATATACCTGGTCGGCTTCATGGGCAGCGGGAAGACGACCGTGGGCCGGCTTCTCGCCGACCGGCTGGGGTGGGACTTCATCGACCTGGACGCGGAGATCGAGGCCGAGCAGAAGATCCGCATCGCCGAGATTTTCGACCAGTGCGGCGAAGAGCATTTCCGCCAGCTCGAAACGGAAGCCATCCGCAAGCGGGTCCACAAGGTACGCGCGGGCTCACCCACGGTGATGGCCCTGGGCGGCGGGGCCTTGCTGCGCGAAGAGAACTACGACCTGCTCGAGGACCACGGGGTGACGGTGTGGCTGGATTGCCCGCTCGAGCTGGCCCGCCGGCGAGTGGAAACCGCGACGCACCGGCCGCTGGCCCGCGATCCGAAGACCTTCGCCGCCCTGTACGAGGCGCGGCGGCCGGGATACGGGCGGGCCGGCTACCGGGTGGAGATACACTCCGACGATCCCGTGGAGGCGGTCGCGGCGATCGAGGCCCTGCCGATATTCCGATGACCAGGCTGGCGGTGGCGCGACGCGAGGCGCGAGCCATTTTTCGGGCTGCGCTCCAGGCGGCCGATCCGGTGGCGGCGGTGCGGCGCCACCTGCGGCTCATCGGCCAGACGCTGGTGGCCGGGGGACGGCAGTACGGGCTGCGGGCGTTCGATCGCATCTGGGTGGTGGGGGCCGGGAAGGCTTCGGCCGCCATGGCCTCCGCCGTCGAGGGCCTGCTCGCGAAGCGCATCGCCGGTGGCCTGGTAAACGTCAAGTACGGCCACACGGCGCGCCTGCGGCGCATCGAGACTCAACGAGTGCGGCCATCCGCTGCCCGACGAGCGGGGCGTCCGCGGCGCCGCCCGCATTGCCGAAATCGTCGCGCAGGCGGGCCATCGCGATCTCATCATCTGCGTGATCTCGGGAGGCGCTTCCGCGCTCATGCCACTGCCTGCGCCGCCCATCACGCTCGCAGAAAAGCAGACCGTGACTCAAATGCTGCTGGCGTCGGGCGCGACCATCCACGAGATCAACGCGGTGCGCAAGCACCTCTCGGCCATCAAGGGCGGCCAACTGGCGCGGCTGGCCCGGCCCGCCAAGATGATCTCCCTGCTGCTGTCCGACGTGGTGGGCGACCAACTGGACGTGATCGGCTCGGGGCCCACGGCGCCCGACGCCTCCACGTTCGCCGACGCCCGGTCGGTGCTCGAGAAGTACGGGTTGGGCGAACGCGTACCCGCAGCCGTGCGGCATCGGATCGCCGCGGGCGCGCGCGGAAGCCTTCCGGAAACGCCCAAAGGCGAACGACCCCGCCTTTCGCAGTGCCCGCAATTTCATTGTGGGGAGCAACCGGCTGGCGGTGGACGCGGCGGAGGCCAAGGCGCGCCAGCTCGGGTACGAGCCGGTGGTCCTTTCGACCACCGTGGTGGGAGAAACGCGGGAGGTGGCGCGGGTTCACGCGGCCATCGCGCGAGAAGTCGCCGCATCCGGCCGCCCGGCCAAGCGCCCGGCCTGCCTCATCTCCGGGGGCGAGACCACGGTCACGCTGCGCGGCGGCGGCCTGGGAGGACGCAACCAGGAGTTCGTGCTGGCGGCGGCCATCGACCTGGCGGGCTCGCCAGGGATGGTCGTCCTGAGCGGCGGCACCGACGGCACCGACGGTCCGACCGATGCGGCGGGCGCCGTCGCCGACGGATCGACCGTCGCAGCGGCGGCCGCCAAGGGCCTGAACGCGCAACGCTACCTGGACGAAAACGATTCCTACCACTTCTTCGAAGCGACCGGCGACCTGCTGATCACGGGGCCCACGCGGACCAACGTGATGGACGTGCGGCTGGTGCTGGTGCTGTAGATGGGCTGTTCGCGAGGCGGCCGATGAGGTATGCTATACACATGAAGCGGACAAATCTTGTGCTTGACGCGCATCTCCTCGATGAAGCCCGGCGCGTCCTCGGCGCCAGGACCTATTCGGCCACGGTCAACCTCGCCCTGCAAGAGATCACCCGTGTCCGCAAGGTCCAGGGTCTCGCAAGCTTCTTCGGAAAGGGGCTGTGGGAGGGCAACCTGTCCGAGATGCGGGAGGACCGCGTTCCGAGGCGACGGGCAAAGTGATCCTGGTCGACACTTCCGTCTGGATCGAGTTGCTGAACAGCCGCCGGGCAAAGAAGATCCAGGCGGAGGATCTGCTTTGGTTCGTGACCTGCGGCCCGATCATCCAGGAAGTGTTTCAGGGGCTGCGCGCCGGCGACGGGGTCGATGAGTTCCGCGCAGCCTTCCTGGCCATCCCCCGTCTGAGCGATCCCCTGCCGCTGAAGGTCTTCCTCGACGCCGCGGAGATCTACCGGCGTGGGCGTCAGAAGGGATACACCATCCGGTCGTCGACAGACTGCCTGATCGCGGCAATCGCCATCGAGAACCACGTCCCAATCTGGCACCACGACCGTGACTTCAGTTTGATCGCCAGTTACACCAGCCTCGAACTGGTTCGAAGAAAAGCGGGAGAAAGCCCCCTTCGACCGTTGCGCCAGGGGCCAGGGTCGGCCGGGCTAGAATAAGGGGCAGCGTCCCTCACGAGGGCAACGATATACTTGACACACGCAGCCCTGCGAGATGCGATGGTGAAATACGAGGTTTGGGGAAGGAAAGAAATTGGCCGAGGTAAGCGCCAGCGACTTGCCTACAATTTCAGTAGTGACTCTGCGGCTCGGAAAGCTCTGGAAACATTGAAGGTTCAAGGGCTCAAGGATCCAGTCATTTTGCAGCGTCCGCCGGCCTTTACGGGCCTATTTCCGGACTCCCGCGTCAAGGTCGGGACAAGTAACCGCGTTGATCTCTTTTGCCTGGTTGCGTGTGTCACGTATATCAACGCCCTCACGGGGAGGCCTTTCGTGCCAGCCAACGCACAGCCCGCAAAAGTGTTCGATGTCGCCGGCGCCCTGTTGAACAGCTATGCGATCAACGACCGCATCAACCACTACCTCGTCCACAACCTCGCTGCTGAAGTCTGGAATATGCCGCCGCCGGGAGGGCACGGCCGGAGCATTTCGGCCATCTTCGCGCACACGCACAACGTGCGCCTGATGTGGCTGAAGGCCGCCGGCTACCAAGGCGCCATGCCCGAGAAGCTGGAGACGGACAGCTCTCAGGAGCAGCTCATCGCCGCCCTGGAGACCAGTTGCGCCGCTTTGAGCACGGTCATCGCCGCCGCGCTTTCGGGCGATGGGCGGATCAAGGGATTCAAGCCGGATGTCGCGGGCTTCCTCGGCTACTTGATCGCACACGACGCGCACCATCGCCGCCAGGCCTCCCAACTAGCTCGCCAGTTGGGTTTCCCGCTTTCCAAAAGCGCCAACTTCGGCATGTGGGAGTGGGGCGTCCGCTAGCACCATGACGATCACCCTCGATGACCTGCGGCGCTTTGCCGTCGCGCGCAGCCTCTTCGCGCCCACAACGCTGAAACGCGCGCTCGACAGGCTGGGTTTCGTGCAGGCCGACCCGATCCGCGCGCCGGCCCGCGCCCAGGACCTGATGTTGCGGCACCGCGTCAAGAACTACCGCGCCGGCGACCTCGAACGCCGTTACGCCAAGCTCGGCATCGCGGAAGACTTCTTCATCAACTACGGCTTCGTGACCAGTTCGCTGCAGGCGCTGATGCATCCGCGCTCGGAAGCCGATGTGCCCGCCGCGGGCATTCAGCCCTGGCCCGCCGCGCGCAGGAAGCAGGCGCAGCTCCTGCTGGACTTCGTGCACGAACGCGGTTCGGTGCATCCGCGCGAGGTGGACGACTATTTCTCGCACGGCACGGTGACGAACTACTGGGGCGGCTCGTCGAACGCCACCACCCATCTGCTCGACGCCATGCATTACCGCGGCCTCCTGCGCGTGGCGCGGCGCGAGGGCGGCATCCGCATCTACGCCACGCACCAGCACGGGCCCCCACCGGCCGACGCAGTCGAGTGCCGCGCGCGGCTCGACGCGCTGGCCGATGCTGCCGTCCACATCTACGCGCCTATGCCTGCAGCGAGCCTGTCGTTCCTGTTGCGCCGGCTGCGCTATGCCGCGCCGCAGTGGCAATGCGAGGTGAAGGGCGCCTTCGAGAGGGCCAAACAGCGGCTCTCCCATGCGCGCGTCGACGCCATCGACTGGTATTGGCCGGCCGACGAACGGTTGCCCGGCCGGGCGCCGCGGGACGCCGTACGCCTGCTCGCGCCCTTCGACCCGGTGGTGTGGGACCGCGACCGTTTCGAGCTCCTCTGGGGCTGGGTGTACCGTTTCGAAGCCTACACGCCGCCGCCCAAACGCAAGCGCGGCTACTACGCGCTGCCACTGCTGTGGCGCGACCGCGTGATCGGCTGGGGCAACCTGTCGGTGAACAACGGCGACCTCGCATCGGAACTGGGCTACGTCGAATCGCCGCCGCGCGACCGCGCCTTCAAGCGCGAGCTCGATGCGGAACTGGATCGCGTACGGGCGTTCCTCGGCCTCGCCCTGCGCCAGGGCACCGAACCGCGCGCGTGAGCGAGCGGGCCGCTCCCTAACGGTCGCGCCTCCAGCCGCCGGGCCCTGGCCCGGCGATCACGGCCGCGGTGATCTGGGAGATGGTGGAGTCTTTCGGCGAGGGGGTGGCGCTGGCCGGCGGCGACGGCGTGATCGCGATGGCCAGCCGGCGGCTGGAGGACATGTTCGGCTACCAGCACGCCGGGCTGGCCGGCCACACCATCGAGCGGCTGGTCCCGCCGGACCTGCAGGCCGCCTGCCGCGAGCACCAGCCCGGCCACGCGGGGGCCCGGCTGACCGGGCGGCGCAAGGACGGAACCACCTTCCCGGTCGAGGTCAGCCTCAGCCCGCTGGCGACCCGCACCGGCCAATTCACCATCGCCGTGATCCGCGACATCACCCCGGCCCGGCGGCCGGGAGAACCAGCCTGCCCCGCCCTGGCCGCCGCCGCGGCGGAACAGGCATGCCGGGACGGTGCGCTGCTCGATGCCGTCCTCACCAGGCTGTTCCGGGCCGGGCTCAGCCTGCAGGCCGCCGCGGGCAGCCCCACGGCCTGGCCCGGCACGCCATCGGGGACGCCGTCCGGGAGTGGACGAAGCCATCCGCGAGATCCGTGATGTCGTTTTCGCCGCCTGCCCTCACCGATCCCGCGGGCATGAGCGCGGCGGGCCACGGGAGGGCATGAATGAACGCTGCCGCAGATGACCCAGGCACGGGGCCGCTGCCCCCGGGACTACCGTATGCGGCCGATCCGGGCCCCGATGGACTCACCTGGCACGCTGGGCTTTCCCGACGGGCCCCGGCTGGAGCTCGAGTGCACCGGCCGCATCCCCGGGCCGCAGGCGCGCACCCGCAATCGCGGAACGGCCAGTCCGCCCCCGAACCTCCTGCCGGTGCACTCGCCCGGCAGATGACCCCCCAGGAGAGGTGAGCCGCCCCATGAGTACCGCTACGAAGCCGGCGCCCGGGCCCGCGCTGAGGATCCGCAGCTGGCGGTATCACATGGCCGAGCATGACCTGCGTCAGCGCGTCGAGGTCAGCGACGACGGCCGCACGCTCGGTGCGGCCGAGGTGAGCACCGCAGGTCCCGGGGGCACTGCCCGGGTGTCGTTGCACGCTGAGCCGGGGCACATCACGCCAGGGTCCCGCGCGAGGCTGGTCGATGCCGTGCTGGATCTTCCCGAGGTGCAGCAAAGCGCCCGCCTGGAGGCGGCCTTCCGGCTCGGCGATGCCGAGTCACTGCTCCGGCTCCAGCAGCGCTGCCCGGGCGGCAGCACCCGCCCGGCCGGGTGGAGCACGCTCTTCAAAGCGGACCTTCCGTCCCGCCGCGCCAGCAGTACGTCCCCGGCTCAGCCGGCCCATGAGCCTGTGGGCGCATGACGATTGCATGCGGCCGTTGCGGCCGCTGCAGGGCGTCCTGACCGATGGCGTGGTCTCGCTGCGTGTCCCGTCGGTGGAGGATGTCGATGCCTTTGCCGGCGACGCCGCCGGGCACGGCGGCGGCCTGGGCGAGGCATGGCTGCCGTTGCCCTATGCCTGGCGCGTCCAGGGAGCGCTGCCTGTGACGGTCGCTGACTGGCTGGCCGGGTGGGCCCGCGAAGGCAGCTATAAAAGGGCCCGCGCTCCTGGTGACGGTCGCCGCGAGCCCGTGGCCGGTCGGCATGGTCGGGTTCGTCTGCGGGGGTGCGGGCACGATCGAG
>CAVXQQ010000021.1:0-18061 GCA_963763835.1 Bryobacterales bacterium | reverse complement strand
CTGACTATGGTCGATGACGGATCGATCCACCGACGGATGCCTCGATTTTCTGACGACGCCGGCGGATGCGCGAATCCGCGTTTCGCGCTAGGCCAACCAGGCGCGCCCCGCCGCCAAAAAAGCCCCACCCGCGGCATGCGGGCGGGGCAAGGGGGGAAACAGCAGATCGGCTAGAACATGAACTTCGCGCCGAACTGCAAAGTCCGAGGAGGATAAACAGCCGTGACGGCGCCGAAGTTGCCCGACGAGGAGTTCAATTGCACGTTCTGGAACTCGGTGTGGTTGAGCGTGTTGAACGACTCGAAGCGGAGCTGAATATTAGCGCCTTCCTTGTTCGTGAACCAGGGGATGCCTTTGAAGTTCTTGAACAGGCTGATGTCGAAGTTGTTGAGGCCGGGTCCGCGCAGGCCACCCTTCCCGGCGTTGCCGAACGCGAGCGACGCCGGAGCGCTGAAGGCGCTGGTGGCGAACCACTGGCTGGCGGTCTTGGGGTATGAGATGGAGCCGGTCAGGTCGGGGCGGTTCGCAACGAACCCGCCCATTCCAAGCGTCGAGGCATCGGCTGTCGGCGTCAGAGCAAGGCCCGACTCGATGGTGGTGATGCCGGAAATCTGCCAGCCACCCAGCATCGCCCTCTGGAACTTGTTGGAGGTGTGGGCGAAGAACGGCAGGTCGTAGACATAGTTGAGGACCAGCGTGCTGGTGCGGTCAAACGGGCTCGGTCCTTTATCGTAATTCAGGTCCCACGGGTTGGAGGATTGCGCCAGGTCGCCGCCGCCCACCAAGACAACGTTGTTGATGGACCGCGCCAAGGTGTACGCGGCTTGCAGAGTAAGTCCCTTGGAGGCCTGAATGCGGAAGTTGGCCTGCACGCCGTTGTAGTGCGCATTCTCGGAATTCTCGGATTGATTGATCTGAGCGAAGCCCAGATACGGGCGGATGCGATTGATGTCGATGGTTTGTCGCCACCACCGCGGCCCGGCCCGGCGGTGTCCGACAGGTAGGGAGCGTTGATGTCGCGATAGACGCTCTGGTGAATGTCCTGGCTTCCGACGTAGGAGACCGACACAACCGCTTTCGGCCACAACTCCTGCTGGATGCCGAAGCTCCACTGATTGCTGGTGGGAGCCTTGTAGTTGTCGTACGATGTGGTGCTGATGCCCGCCGGGCCAACCGGCGCCGCGGACGTTAGACCCGTAACCGCGCTCGTGGACGGGTTCGAAAACAGTACGTTACTCAGATTGGCCTGGTAGCTGAACGGGATGTCCCCGGCCATGTTGAATACATCGTTGCCTTGGACGCGCTCGTACATCCGGCCGAAGCCGGCGCGCAGCACGGTCTGGCCCTTGCCTGTAACGTCCCAAGCCAGGCCCACCCGCGGAGCCCAGTTGTTCCAGGAGTTCTGGACCAGGCCTCGCGGCACACCCTGGCCGGCGACGGCGATGCCGTTCATGTAGAACGGAACGCTGGAGAGAGCCACGCCGGGAACGGTCCTGAAGCCGGGACCGGTGGGATCCAAAGTACCGTCGGCCAGGTACCGGGGCGCCTGGGCCGGGTCATAGAGGTTGGGATAGAAATTCGACATCCGGTTGTTGGCTTCGAAGGAATGCGGAAGCCCTTCCCACCGCAGGCCGAGGTTCAAAGTAAGGCGGTCCGTGACGCGCCAGTTGTCCAGGCCATAAAAAGAGTAACTGTTTTCTTTCCAGGTCCCGGTGTCTTGAAGCGCATCCTGGTTGTACGCCGAGCCGTAGCCCAGCAGGAAGTCCGCGAAGGAGCTTCCGGTGAAGCTTCCGTCGAAAGTCCAGGTGCCCTCGGTGTTGGTGAAGGTGTCCTGCACCTTGGAGTACTGCAGGAACTGGCCGCCGAACTTGAACTGGTGCCGTCCATGGACCCACGACAGGTCTTCCTTGGCCTGGTAAGAATCCGCCGCATTGCTCCACGGCTGCCAACTGGGGAGATATCCGGTGCCGAGTTCTTTCGCCCAGTTGATGTTCGGCAGGCGGTTGTTCTTGTCTCCGGCGGGGGAGAGCAGCGGAACGTTGAAACCGTCCGGCCGCGTATAAGTGCCCGTGGGCTGAATCGCGATGCGGTTCCCGTTGTAATTGAATGACGCCTCGTTCACCAGCGTCGGGCTGATGGCGTAAGTGGCGTGCGCCACGGCGCTGTAGGACGGGTTGCCGAACTGCGTTCCGACGCTCGGATAAGAGTCGCCGGTCCAGATGGAAGTGGCGTTGGTGGTGCCCACCTGTTCCAGCACCATGTGGCCGAACAGCGAGATCTTGTCGTTGATCCGATGGTCGATGCGGGCCAGTTCCTCTCGCACGTCGTTAGGAGTCGAAGCGTTGGCAACCAGGTGTCCCAGGCCGTTGGAATCCACCGTGGTGGCCGCCGGCAGCGCGCCGGAGCCGAGGAACGCCAGGGCGTTCGAATCGAGCAGCGCCGTCGGAATCACGTTGAGCCTGCCGTTGTACTTGAATTGGTCGCCGGGCTTGAGCCCGAAGGCCGCGAAGCGCGCTACCTGGCTCGCGGAGATGTTGCTGGGAACCAGGATCGGGGTCGGCACGGCGCTGAAATCCCCGGTGCGCGTGGCCGCGGAAGGATCGTTGGCGTTGATGGCCTGCGTCCCTCTCAGGGACCGCCATTCCATGTTATAGAAGAAGAAAGTCTTGTTCCGGTCCTTGTTGAACTTGCCCACTACCACCGGGCCGCCTAGGTTGAACCCGTAGTTGTTGTAGCGCAACATCGGCTTCTTTACGTTGTTCGCGTTCGACAGAAAGTCGTTGGCGTCGAAGGCGTCGTTGCGCACGAACTCCCACGCCGCGCCGTGCAGGTCTGCGGTGCCGGACTTGAACACCATCGACATCGTGGCGCCCGAGCCCTGGCCGTAATCCGCGCTGTAGTTGGAAGTCAGCGTGCGGAACTCGGCGACCGCTTCCATCGACGGCATGATCGAAGACTTGCCGCCGGAACCGCGGTCGTAGTTCTCCCCGCCATCCGCCATCCATACGTTATGGTCCGGGTTCTGGCCGTTAAAGCTGATGTTGAAGTTGCTGGACACCGCCGCCGGGAAGTTGAATCCCACCACGGCCGAGGATGCCCCCGGCGTGAGTGTCGCCAAGGTTACGAAGTTGCGGCCGTTGGTGGCCAGGTCCGCCATCTGCGTGCCCGTCACCACGTCGCTGATTTCGCTGCTCTCGGATTGCACCTGGAGCGCGCCGGACTCTACCGTGATGCTGTCCGTCACGTTCCCGATCTGTAACTGGATGTCCACGCGGGTGCGGTCGCCGACCCTCAGTATCAGGCCCGTCGTGCTCCACGTCTTGAACCCTTTGTTCTCCGCCTTGACCGAGTAGGTGCCGATGCGGAGACCCGGCACCACGAACTGGCCGGCATCATTGCTGGAGATCACCTGGCTCTGGCCAGTGTCGCTATTGAAAAGAGTTATGGTTACGTTGGGAATCGCCAGACCGGTCTGGTCCGTGACACTCCCGACGATCGTGGCTTCCTGGGCCGAGGCCGTAAAAGCAAAGCCCAAGACCAGCACACAGAGTATTAGCAGTCGGTATGAACTTTTCTGACTCATTGTTTTCTCCCTGAGCGTTGTTGACTCTCCCACGCCGGAACGCACGGAACCGGCGCAAATCGTCTGAACACTTGGTAAAGACCCTAACCGGTGGGTTGTACGCACCGAAGTTGGCTGCGGGTACGGCGAGTAGAGGTGGCCTACGGGATCATACCGGCTGCAACCCTTCCCCGTAACGAGTTACACCGCGAATGGCTGTACCGGATTTTGGGGTATTTTACGTCTCCTTTTCCGTGAGACCATGCGCCCAGGTGATGTCGCTAGCGGATCAGCCTACCGCCGAGGACATCCGCCTTCAGATGGAGCGCCTGCTGGGCGGCGCGCACTTTCGCACCAGCCGCCGCTGTCAGGCGCTCCTCAGGCACATCGTCGAACGCGCTCTGGCCGGTGAATCCGCGTCACTTAAGGAACGCTCTCTCGGCATCGATGTCTTTGGACGCCCAGCCGATTACGACACCAGCGAGGATCCCGTGGTGCGCGTCACTGCGAGTGAGGTGCGCAAGAAACTCGCTCAGTATTATCAGCAGCCCGAGCACGCGGGCGAGCCGCGAATCGAATTAAATCCGGGATCTTATATTCCCGAATTCCATTTTCCGGATACGCCAATTACTCCCCCTCCGCCTGTGCTCCCTACCGCGCCGCCTCCGCGCAGGAGGCGGAAGATCCTGATTGCCGCGTGTACCACCGCTGCCGTCGCGCTCGCCGCGGTTTGCCTGCTGTCGCTCCGATGGCAGCGCTCCGATCTCGAACAATTCTGGGGTCCCATGCTGGACGCCCCCGGCGGCGTCCTGTTCTGCCTCGGCCAGCCGCGCGTCTACAACCTCCGCTCGGACGCGGAGCAGAGAGACCTGGAGAACAGGATCGCAGGCCCGCCCGGCGGCTCCCTGGAATCCTCCAAGGAAAGCATCCCGCTCCAGCGCCTGGTTCCCATGTGGGACCGCTACGTCGCGCTGGGCGATGCCACCTGTCTGCTCCGGCTGACGGCGCTGTTCGAGAAACGCGGCCGGCCGTATCGTGTCCGCGGCGGCGCCTCCACCTCGTTCTCGGACTTGCGCGAGCGGCCCGCGGTCCTGATCGGCGCCTTTAATAATGAGTGGACCCTGCGGGCGGTCGGCCGCCTGCGCTACACCTTCTATAAGGATTACCAGGGCCTCGAAGCGGTTCGCGACCGCAGCCATCCCGAGAGGTCCGATTGGAAGCTGGTGAACTCGTGGCCCGCCTGGCGCATCTCGAACGACTACGCCATCGTCTCGCGCGTCCTCGATCGCAGCACGGACAAAATGGTGGTGATCGCCGCCGGCATCACGGCCTTCGGCACCACCGGGGCGGGGGAGTTCCTGAGCGATCCGGCCTACTTCGCGGAGGTGGTGCCGCGCCTCCCGCCCGACTGGCACCGGAAGAATCTCCAGATCGTGTTGAGCGTCCCGGTGGTGGACGGAGCCTCTGGCCACCCGCGTGTGCTCGCCACACACGTGTGGTGAGCGTAACTGTTGTGGCGCACGCTTCAGAGGGTGCTGAAATAGGGCCGCGAACGTCCAAGACATTACTGGCCGCAGATGAACGCAGATAAACGCCCATGGGTGGGATGTGCGTTCATTTGTTGCAGGAACTGGCCGCGCTGCACGATAGCCATGCGTTCCTACACCCCGCCTGATTTCTTAGGTACAAACATCACGGCCCCGGCGGAGCGGCGCCGGATCCGGCCGTTCGCGTCTTTCTCGATTAACGGCCCCAGCGCCCACGCCATGGCAACAGCGTTTCCATGGTCAAGTGGTGTAGCGCGGCAGTTGGGTCAACCCGGAGCGAAGGCGCCGCATAACGACTCCGCCCCGGATAAGGCCGGCTCTGCCTCCTACTTCGGGCAGCCCAGCTTCTTCACCTCGGGTGCCGGGACGTCCTCGAGACCGGTGACGCCGGCTGGCATGGCGGCCCCGCCCGGCACGATCCACACTTCGACGCGGCGGAACTGAGCGCGCTGGTCCGAGGCCTGCACGGCCTGGCCGCTGCGCTCCTTCACCTCGGTGGAGGTGCCGCAAAGCATAGGCTTCGTCGGCGAACCCTGATCGCTGCCAACCCAGCCCACCTTGACGCGGCTAAGTTCCAGTTGGGGACAGATGCCCTCACCGGCGCTCAGGACGGCGGTGGCGTTCAGGACCCGAACGCGATCGAGTTTAGCCGCAGCCTTGCCCTTTTCGCGTTCGTCGCGGTGCCCGATGAGAAGGACGGTTGCGCTCGGGTCGTCGCGCAGCATCGGAGTGAGCTGTTCCAGCAGCAGACGCTTTGCGCAGTTATTGACGCGTGCGTTGTTGGCCGGGAACACGATGTCATCCAGACGGCGGGCCTCCGGACTTAGGGTCACGGTAACGTCGGAGGTGGCGCTGCCGGTTCCGCCCTTCTGGTCGGTAGCCGTGGCGGTCAGGTGGACCACCTTGGTTTGCGGCTTGAGGCGGTTGGAGGGGTCGAAGGCAACAGAACTCGAATCGAAGGTATTGCCGGAGATCGTGCCTTCGCTGGCCGAGTAACGCACGCTGGTGGCGCCGCCGCACTCGCAACCCGTCGCCGTCGCGTTGAGCGGCAGCTTCGTGCCGTACGGTATCGTTGCTTGCGCCACCGGGAACTGCACCGTCGGAGCGGTGTAGTCCTTCACACGTACGGCGACCGGATCCGACGTCTTCGAAGCGTCTCCGGCGCCGACGCGAACGCTGACGTTCTTGACGCCGGAGGTGCCGGTCGGCACGGCGAAGCTGGGATCCGTTGCGCCGGCCACGGGCTGGCCGTCGACCAACCACTGGTAGGACGGCGTTTGGCTGGGCAGCCACCCGCTGGCCGAAACGTCAAGCCGGACGCTCTCGCCGGGGCAGACATCGTGCGCGCCTGAGATGCCGGCGATCTGGATATCCACAGGAGTAGGCGTCGGCGTGGGCGTCGCTGCGGGAGGCGCCACTGTGGGCGGCGCTACGGCGGCTTCGTCGGTGCGGCGGCCGAAGCGGAACATGATGCCGCCCGTGGCCGCCAGCCCGTCGAGGAACCGGCTCGCATGTTGCGACGTCGTGAACAGCCCACGCACATCGAACCGCAAACCGATGTGCGACGTGGCGTTGAACTTAATGCCGGCGCCGAGGATCGCGGCGGGACTGTATCTGGTCGTCAGCTGGCCGGCCGACGCCCCAAGGAAGGGGTTACTGCTGCTGTCGGGCGAGTACTTTGTGACCCCGGCGCCCACCGTCACGAACGGGCGGACTTTGGATTGCCGCGGCTTGAAATAGAACATCGGATTGATGGTCAGAGTGTAGTTGCGCGCCTCGGTGTCAACACTCCACGGCACCGGCGGATGAAGCCGTAGATCGTTCATCCCGGCTGTGAAGCTCTGCTCCAGGCCAATGTACTTCCAGAAGTCCTCGTCTACGTGGAAGCCCACGACGGGACCGCGCAGCAACTCGCTGCTCGGGGTGATTCCGTAGTTGCCATGGAACCACTGGTAGCCGACGAATGGGCTGACCTCGTAGAGCATGTACTCTCCGGGCGACGATGCGCTTTGGGCGGGAGGTTTGTCCTGCGCTAGAGCTGGAACCGCCACGGCAAGCGCCGCTGCGACGGCGACGAGAACGCGCATCCAGCGATAGGCGACGGTGTGCGAAGTGCTTCTCATAAGTCAGTTTCCTCCTTTGGAAGTCAGGTGTTGGTTAGAGTCAACTGCAGTAGACAGGATGCCGCGCCGCGGAAACAACGCGAACAAGCGCTGCGGCGCCGCGGGAAGAACGAGCAAAGCGGACGGATAGGAGCCGTCACGGCCCTGATCATCGAGTGGACTCCAGGAGAGCCCTCCATCGGTGGTCTGGAAGATCCGACCGAACTGAGCGGCGAGCGCCTCGCCCGAGCGCTCTGGGTTGAACAGCACCGTGCTCACGGTGGACTGCTCCAGGCCCCCACGCACCGGGGTCCAGGAGGCGCAGCCATCGGTGGATAGAAACAGGCCCTGGGCGGTTGCCGCCAGGGCACGTCCGGCGCGGGCTGAATCCAGCGCCAGGCCATACCAGACCGCTCCTGCCGCAGGTTGTCCGCATGGAATCCAGCTAGATCCGGCGTCGTCGCTTCGGAAAGCGCGCCCGGACGTGACTGCGGCTACCGCCCCACCACCGGAACCCTGCAGTAGTTCTACGGGACGGCGGCCTCCGGGAAGTCCGATGGCAGTCCATGAGGCGCCGCGGCGGCGGAACAGACCGGCGCTAGTGCCCACCAGCAAGGACCCGCGGGAGAGCGGCAGCAGCACGGTGATTTGTCCGCCGGGAGGCGAACCTTGCCTCACCCAAGTCCGGGCACCGTCGTTGGACCGGAACAGGCTGCGGTATCCCGCCGCGTAGAGGCAGTCGGGATCGTCCGGCACGGATGCCAGCAGAAGGATATTCTCGCTGGTACCCGGGCTGGCCATGCGCCGCCAGGTGAGGCCGCGGTCGCTGGTCCGGAAGATGCCACCGCTGCCGGGTTCATAGACGGTGCTGGTGTAGAGCACATCGCCGGAGCCCGATACGGCGGAGAAGTTGCGATTGGAGAAGCCGGTGTTGGATTCCAGGAGCGTGTTCCCGCCGTCGCGACTTATCAGGAGTCCTCCGGTAGCTGACGCAAAGTAGACTTTGTCCGGACTGGCCGGATCGAACGCGATCGATTTCACCACATGCTGCGAGACGCGACTCCACGCCGCACCGTCGTTGGTCGAGCGCAGCAAGCCCGCGCTGGTGGCGGCGAAGACCACGCCGCGGCGTCGTGAATCCAGCGCCACCAGGTAGGCGCGAAAGGCACCATGCGGCGTGGCCATACGTTTCCAGGAGCTGCCGCCGTCAGCGCTGCGGTAAACGCCGCTGCAGGCGCTCGTGAACAGAGTGGCCGGAGACTGCGCCTCCACGGCGATGCTAAACACGTCCGAATCGTCGATCATGCCGGAGTGGATCGACTCCCAATGGGCGCCGCCGTCGCTGGTTCGCCAGGGGAGGTGCGTGGTTCCGGCGTAAATAGTTCTGGAGTTTGCCGGATCAAAGGCCAAAGACACCACGGGGCGGAGTTCGGGGTCGTTTGGCATCGAAATGGCAGCCCAGGACTTCCCGGAATCCCTGCTGAGGAAGACGCCCTCAGAGGTGCCCGCGGCAACGACTTCGGGGCCGCCAGGCCAGATGGCGAGCGCCCAAACGGCCTTGCCTTGCAGTCCGGGAAGCAGAGTCCAAGTGTCACCGCCATCCTCGGTCTTGTAGACCCCGGAAAGGCGCGCGTTCTCAGCCTCGACGCCGATGTACCACACACCGGGATAGCGCGGGTCCACCTCCAACGAATGCAGGATTCCGGACAGTTGCGCCGGAAAACCTTGATGGGTCCACGACGCCCCTCCGTTTGGCGAAAGGTAGATCAGTCCGTTTCGGGTAGCAGCTATGACCAGCCCAGGTTGCCGCGGCACACTCCGGACAATCTCAGCTTCGCCGCCGTACGGACCGGTGGGGGTCCAGTCGGCGTGCGCGCAGGCCGCCAAACAGCCGGCCAGCACCAATCCTTGAACTCGGTTCAACAACATGTCTCCGCTGCCCCGCTGCATCGTCGTTCAGCCAGCCATCTTACTGTCCTCGAGGACGAAGACGTACTCGACGGACAGCAAATGATCAAAGCGCGAAACAAAGATAAGTGCGCGTTCCAGGAACCCAGACCCTCCTGGAAACTACTGTAAAATCGGACTCCCGGTGCCTTATTTCTTCTGCTTGGCGATGATCAGGTTCTTGATCTTGTCGTAAATTCTGCACGAGTTCGTTCTTCGCCCTGTAAGGACGTCCCTTGATAATCTTCGCAGAATAGGCGTCGCCGATACCTGGGAGCGCCTTGAGCTGGTCCGCCGTGGCGGTGTTGATGTCGACGAGATCACCGGCTTTTTGAGTTGCAGCCTGCTGCGTGGCGGCCGCGCCCGGCTTGAGATCGCGCTTGCTCGGGGTTTGTGCGGCGCAGGTTAGGGTGAATGTCAGCGCGATGGCCAGCGCAATCAGAATTCGCTTCATGGTTGTCTGATCCCTCCTCTAACCCGAATCCCCTATCGGACTTCCGACTCAAGGTGAGTATACACCTGGACCGCCCCGTGCAGGCGTTTCTCGGCCTAGCCGGGAGTCGAGCGGATCGGGATGCCTCGGCAACTTCATGAGACCTGTGTCTGGGCTGCGGAAGTGGCGCGAAGCCGAAAGTCGCCCGGTGCCGGAAGACTCTCCAGACGACCGGATTCTACGTGGGCCGGATGGTTATCGTCACAAGAGAGTTTGCGTCGATCTCTTCCCCGCCACTCCGCGGCCGCAGATCCCGAGAACTCAGAGGCATGACGGAATCTATCGGCCCGATGTGGTCAAAGAGACTACAAGCTGGGGCCGGGGTACCGCCTCCCGTTGGTCGGCCCCGGGGCCCAGCCAAAGGACGCGACGGAAGGGCGCCCTACCCATCGTTCGCGATGAGTTCCGGCCGGCTATTCCTCGATCGGGTTGCTCGCCAGCAGAGCCCGTCTCCGTTTCACCGGCAGCCCGATAATAAAACACTGGACGACAGCGAAGGAGTGGTTTATCGTCGAACGGCAACTGCGTCTTTTCCTTCGTGTCTCACCGAAGGGGTTCGCCCCAGTTATCGGCGTTGATAGGTGTTCATCTGCGGCTCCGAATGTGTTGCTGGACTTCATCGGCAAAGCGCGTGGCGTTCAGGAGCGAGCTTGATCTCGCTCGGCCTGACCGTGGGCTGAAGCCCCCGGCGGCACGCTGAAGCTCGCGCCACGGACGGCCGCTCACTTAGGAGCTGGCTGGCCACCGGCCCCCTGCCCGCTGGCGTACTCCACCACCACGGAGACGCGGCGATTGCGGCTGTCGTAGGGGTCGGCGGGGTTCAGCGGGCGTTTGTCGGCGTAGCCGCGAATCTGCACTACCTGCCCGAGATTCAGGCCGCTCTCCTGCATGCAGCGGCGGGCCGAATTGGCGCGGTCCACCGACAACTCCCAGTTGGTGTAGCCGTTGAGGGCGGAGAAGCGATACGGCCGCGCGTCGGTGTGGCCCTCCAGCACCACGTCGTTTTTCAATCGCGCCAATTCGCGGCCCAGCACCGCCAGCACCCGGACCCCGCTCGAGCTCGGCTCCGGCCGGCCGCTCTCGAAGAACAGGCCCCGCTCGGTCTCGAGCAACTCCACACGGAGCCCCTCCGGCGTTACGCTGATCTGCACCTGCTTCTTCAGTTTCTGAAACTCCGGAAGAGACCGGATGGCCTGTTCCAGTTTCTCTTTGAGCTGCTCGACGTTCTCTTTGGTGATGGAGACGCTCCCTATGCCTTTGCCTCCGGGGCCTCCCTCCGACTCTCCCCAGATCTTGGCGTTTCCCTTGGGATTTCGGAAGTAGGACGCCACGGCGCGCTGCACCTGGTGGCTCGCGTTCATCATCCACAGAACGATGAACAGCGCCATCATGGCGGTCACGAAGTCCGCGTACGCCACCTTCCACGACCCGGCGCGATGCCCCACCGGACCGCGCACCGCGCGTGCGACCGGCGGCATGTCGGCGCGTTCAGTTTTTCGCGGCGATGGCACTGGCTTCGACCTGCGCTATTGCGGGCAGTTTCACCTCGCGGCGGAACGTGGCTGTCATGGACACAAACGACGGCCGCAGTTCCGCGGGAATCGAGCGCCGCGCAAATTCGGCCGCCAGCAACGGGCTCGCCCCGCGTGCGAACGCGTGCAATCCCGAATAGAGACACTGGAACAGGTGCGAGCGCGCCTCGTTGCCCGATTCCAGCCGCGAGGCCAGCGGTCCCACGATGCCGTAGCACAGCAGGATGCCCAGGAACGTGCCCACCAGCGCCGCCGCCACCTTCTGGCCGATCAGCTCCGGAGCGCTTCCCAGCGCCTGCATGGTCACCACCACCCCCAGCACCGCCGCCACGATTCCCAAACCGGGGAGCGAATCGGCCAGCATGTTGAGCGCGTTCACCGGACCGTGCCGCTCGCGCCGCTGCACCTCGGCGTCGAGATCCATCAAGTGCGCCAGTTCGCCCGGCTGGGCGATCCCGCTGGTCACCATCCGCAGCGAGTCGCACAGGAACACCTTGGCGCCCGCGTCCTGGAACTCGGGATAGGCCTGGAATACAGCGCTGGCGTCCGGATCTTCGATGTGGTCCTCCAGCGACGGCATCCCCAGACGGCGTCCGATGCTGAACAGCTCGTACATCATCTTGAGCACCGCCTCATAGTAGGCGGGCGTGTAAGGTTGGCGGCGGAACACGGACAGGGTGCCCCTCAGCAGGCTGCGCACCGACGCGGCCGAGTTCGCCACCAGAACGATGCCGGCTCCCGCTCCGACGATGATCAGCACCTCGGAGGGCTGAACCAGCACCAGGAGGTTGCCCTGCTCCAGCAGGAACCCGCCCACCACGGCGGCTATCACAACGACAATCCCGATCAGGACCAGCATCGTTTTCGCTGCCCGGTTGCGGATATCGCGGGCTTATCTCAACTCCCCTTATCGGCCCGCGGGGCGGAAGTGTGACGGAAAGATGCCTGACGCAAAGATGCCTGACGGAAAGATGCCCGGCCCTGAGTCGCGCCTTACGCCAGCGCCCGGTCCACCAGTTCGCAGAATTGCGCCAGCGTGAACGGCTTCCGCAGCAGGTGGCAGCCCTCGACCCTCAGCTCCCTGTCGGCGCCGGTCATCACCAGCACGCGTACCCCCGGAGACAGCTCCCGTATGCGGTCGATCGCTTCCAGCCCGTCCATCACCGGCATGTCCACGTCAGTCACCACCAGCGCGATGCCGGAATGGTAGGAGCCGTAGAGCTCGACCGCTTCCAGCCCGTTGCGCGCTTCCAGAGGCGTGAATCCGAGCCCCATCAACATCCGCGCCACCAGGCCGCGGATGGCCCGCTCGTCGTCCACCACGAGCACCATCTTGGCTTCGGGTTTCACGGCTTGCGGCGCCTGAACTGGAGATCGAGGAAGACCGTGGTGGTGAGCACTGCCGTGATCGCGCTGGCAACCAGCGACATCACCTCGATGCCGTAACTCTTCCGGGGATGGGTCATGGCGACGGCGTCCGCGGCGACATCCAACAGACAAACCGCCGCCAGGAGCGCGTAGAACCAGCGGTTGTAAATGCAGCCGCGCACGAACCGCGCCAGCGCTCCCTCGATTCCTCGTTCTTCGGCCATGTGGGTCTCCTTCACTGCGGCGAGCCGGTTCCCTGCGCGGGCTTCTCCCGTTCCAGCCGGACGTTGACCGCTTCCGGCTTGCCGTCGGGCCCCAGCCTGGCTTCGACCGACACTCGATCTCCAACCTTGATCTGCGATGCCTTGATCTTCTTGTCTCCGTCGAAATACCGCGTCTTCTTGGTGCAGTAGAGCTGCATCGTGTTCTGGTCCGGCTCCTCGAGCAGCAGCATCTTTTTGTCCAGGCCCCGCACGATCCCGGCGAAGTCCGGCAGCGCGCTGTCGCTGGTGGAGCGGTCCTGAGTCCCTGCGCGTTTGGCGGATTGACGGCGCCCCGGGTGCCCGGCCTGGCACGCCGCCGGCGCCGCGGCGAGCAGCAACAACAGAAAGGGGATGGTGAAACCCCGGCTCATGGCCCCCTCGTTTGGGAAGCGGACAGGCGGTGCCGCCTGTCCGCCTATGAGACTACCATAGCGGTCGCGTAAAGTTCTGTAACGCCGGGGCAGCACCGAGCGGTCGCGTAGAGCTCTGTAACGCCGGGGCAGCACCGAACCGCGCGCGTAAGCAAGCGGGCACGTGTAGCTCCGCGAAGGGCCGCTCCCTGGCGGTCGCGTAGAGTCCTGTAACGCCGGGGCAGCACCGAGCGGTCGCTTAGAGTTCTGTAACGCCGGGGCAGCACCGAGCGGTCGCGTAGAGTCCTGTAACGCCGGGACAGCACCGAACGGTCGCGTAGGGTTCTGTAACGCCGGGGCAGCACCGAACCGCGCGCGTAAGCAAGCGGGCACGTGTAGCTCCGCGAAGGGCCGCTCCCGAGCGGTCGCGTAGAGCTCTGGAACGCCGGGGCAGCACCGAGCGGTCGCGTAGGGTTCTCCAACGCCGGGGCAGCACCGAGCGGTCGCGTAGAGTTCGGTAGCGCTGGGGCAGCACCGAACCGCGCGCGTAAGCAAGCGGGCACGTGCAGTCTCCGCGAAGGGCCGCTCCCTCGCGGTCGCGGTTCAGTGCCGAGCGTCGCACGCCGACCCGCGAGCGTGAGCGTGGGCCCCTCCCCAAAGCGCCATAATGGCAGCTGGCGACGACCCATGAACGAAACTACGCGACGTACTTTTCTCCTCACTGCGGGGGCGACCGCCGCCGCACTCTCCGCCGCTAAACAGGCGTCGGCAAACACCGAAGGACCGCGCTCCTGGACCGCGCAGTGGATCTTCGTGCCCCAGGCCTCGCCGGGAGATTTCGGCGTCTATCACTTCCGCCGCCGCATCGATCTCGCGACCCGGCCGGCCACCTTCGTCGTGCACACCAGCGGCGACAACCGCTACCAGCTCTACGTGAACGGGCGCCGCGTCGTCTGGGGACCCGCCCGCGGCGATCTCTCCCACTGGCGCTACGAGACCGTCGACCTCGCGCCCTACCTGAGCGCGGGCCGCAACGTGCTCGCGGCCGTGGTCTGGAACTTCGCCGCCGAGGCGCCGCTGGCGCAGATCGCGGCCCAGCCGGCGTTTCTCCTCCAGGGCGACACGCAAGCCGAGCGCATCGCCGAGACCGGCCCGGCCTGGAAGGCCCTCCGCAACGAAGGCTACTCGCCGATCCACGTCTCCTACGATCTGGCGGGCGGCTACTACGCCGCGGGCCCGGGCGAAAAGGTGGATGGCGGGAGCTATCCCTGGGGCTGGGAGAATCCCGAGTACGACGACTCCGCATGGCCCGCCGCCATCCCGGTCGGCGACGCGGCCGCGTTCGACGCGCAGTGGAACGGCCAGTGGATGCTGGTGCCGCGCCCCATCCCTCTCATGGAAGAGAAGCCGGACCGCCTCCGTGCCGTTCGCCGGTCCTTCGGCCCGCCGATCCCCGCCGCTTTTCCCGCCGCGCCGGCCGCCTTCACCATCCCCGCGAACACCACGGCGGTGTACCTGCTCGACCAGGGCCACCTGACCGCCGGTTACCCCGAACTGGTCGTGAGCGGCGGGCGCGAAGCTTCCATCTTGCTGCGCTACACCGAGGCCCTGCGCGAGCCGGACGGCCAGTCGAAAGGCAACCGCAACGAGATCCAAGGCAAGGTCTTCGTCGGCATCCACGACCAGTTCCTCGCCGACGGTTCCAAGGACCGGCTCTTCCGCCCGCTGTGGTGGCGCGCCTGGCGCTACATCGAGATGAATATCGAAACCGCCAACGAGCCGCTCACCATCGAGGACCTCCGCTCCACCAGCGTCGGCTATCCCTTCGAGCGCCGCGCCCGCCTCGAAACCGACGACGCGGGCCTCGAGCGCATCCAGGAAACCGGCTGGCGCACCGCCCGCCTCTGCGCCCACGAAACCTACATGGACTGCCCCTACTACGAGCAGCTCCAGTACGTCGGCGACACCCGCATCCAGGCCCTCGTTTCGCTCTACAACTCCGGAGACGCGCGCCTCATGCGCAACGCCATCGATCTGATCGACGACTCCCGCATTTCGAACGGCGCCACCGCGAGCCGCTACCCGTCGCGGCTGCCCCAGTTCATCCCCTCCTTCTCGCTGTGGTGGATCGGAATGCTGCACGACTACTGGTGGTACGTCGACGATCCGGCCTTCGTCCGCGCGATGCTCGCCGGCGTGCGCGACGTTCTCAGCTTTTTCGAGGCTCGCCAGAAGCCCGATGGATCGCTCGGCCCGCTGCCGTGGTGGCGCTTTCTCGATTGGACCGCCGCGTGGCATGACGGAAATCCGCCGCAGGAAATCGACGGCTCCTCGGCGCCCTTCGACTTCCTGCACATCATGGCGCTCCGCTGGGCCGCGGATCTCGAAGTCTTCCAACCGCTCGCCGCCGACTACCGCGCGCGCGCCGCGAAGATCGCCGCCACGGCGCAGAGTCTGTACTGGGACCCCGGCCGTCGGCTATACGCCGACACGCCGAAGCGGGCGGCCTGGTCGCAGCACACCAACACGCTCGCGGTCCTGGCGGGAGTCGCTCCCGCACCCATCGCCGCCGATCTCGTGGTGCGCGTCATGGAAGACCCGAAGCTGACGCCGTGCTCGCTCTACTTCCGTCATTACCTCTACACCGCGCTCAATAAGGTTGGCGAAGGCGACCGCTACCTGGCCCAGCTCGCCGACTGGTACACCATGATCGACAAATACGGTCTGACGACGTTCGCGGAATGGCTCGACCGCCCCGGCGCGCCCAGCCGTTCGGATTGCCACGCCTGGAGCGCCAGCCCCAACTACGAGCTGTTTCACACCGTGCTGGGCATCGATTCCGCCGCGCCGCATTTCAGCCGAGTGCTGGTCCGGCCGTTCCTGGGACCGCTCAAGCGAGCGTCGGGCGCCGTGCCCCACCCGAAAGGAGCGATTGAAGTGAAGCTAGAGCGCGAGCGCGCCGGCCTCAAAGCCGAAGTAGCGCTCCCGCCCAACATCCCCGGCGAATTTGTCTGGAAAGGGGAGCATCGCCCCCTGCACCCCGGCCCCAACACCCTGACCCTCTGACTTAGCCCTGGCGCAGGCTTCAGCCTGCCGTGTCGGCACTCCTGCCGACACCCGTCCGCACAACCGCGACCTGGGGAGCGCCGGCTAACCGAAAAAGTCCAGGAACACAATGAGGCCCGCCGATGAACGCAGATAAACGCCGATAACTCATTTCGTTCCCCTCTGCGTTCATTGGCGGCCATAATGTTTTCCCCGTTCGCGGCCTTACGCTAGTGTCCCCCCGCATGCCGAGAACAAGCCGTGACGGCCCCACTCGGATCGACCGCCCTGCCCCCCGTCTCGACGTACTCAATCTTCCCGTCGCGGTCGATCACAAACGTAGTCCGGAACGCCAGCTTATGCGTGTCCATCAGCACGCCGTAATCCTTCGCGACTTTCCCATCGGCATCGCTAAGCAGTGGAAACGTGAGTTTCAATTCCGCCGCCCAGCGTTTCAAAGTGTCGAGATCGTCCGTGCTGATCCCGTACACCTGGAACCCCGCATCCTCGAACTTTTGGATACCAGCCTGGTATCCTTGCATTTCCTTCGTTCAACCACCGGTGAAGGCCTTGATGACAAACGCCAGCACCACGCCCTTCTTGCCCCGCAGATCGGACAGCTTGACATCGCCGCCGGCCGTGGAGGGCAAGGTGAGATCCGGCGCCATATCGCCGGCTTTCAGGTTGGTATGTTGCGGCGGGGCCTGCTGCGCCGCCAGAATCGAAGCGCCAAGAACAAAAAGCGCGGGCCAGATTCGCATGGGATAGCCTCCTGAGCTGCTGTCCCGAGCGTAGCGCCCCGCCCGGCCAGCGCGCAAGCCTCCGAATCCACCGTGGCGCACGCTTCAGCGTGCAGCGGCGACCTTTAGGTCGCCGTTCCGCGGTATGCCGCCCCGCCAGCGAAATTCGACCTTCGGCTCCGGCATTCTGCTACGCTGTCCTGCGGGAGGCATTCATGGGCCCCGACGTCCCGTTTGCCGCGGGCTGGACCGCACCACCGGAACTCACTGGCCCGCTCCCGCGAAAGACGCGGATGTCGGCATCCGCCATCGCTCCGATCGCGGGGGCGCTGTTGATCCTGCTGGTCACCGCCGCCGTCGTCCCCCGGATCTACGGCATCATGGCGGCACAGACCGCCTGGACGCAGCCATTGCGCCGCGAGGGCCGCGATACCATCGGCGAGGTCAAGGAGTTGCGGCACCGCCCCAGGGGCGAGTACATCGTGCGCTACACGTTCACGGCCAACGGCGCCGTTTTCACCGGCGAATCCTCGGCGCCGGAGAACATCTGGAACGGCATCCGAAACGTCGGCCCTCTGCCTATCCGGTTTTTACCTTCAAACCCCGTCATCAACCATCCGGCCGCCTGGGAGGAGTCTGCCGGTGGACCCGGTTCCTGTTCGTTCTCCTGCTGCTGCCGATCTCGGGTGGCATTCTCATCTTGACCCGACTATTTCGGCAGCGCCTTTTGGTGGCCGAAGGCGTACCCACCCCCGGGGTTGTCACCAGGTGCTACCCCGTCGGCAGGGGCCCGCCGGCGGTGGCCTACGAGTTCCGCACGCAAGAAGGGCGAGTCACGCAAGGCACCGGCCGCCTCTGTTCGGGAGTCGGTACGACCATTTGTGTCCTTTATCTCGCGGACAACCCCCGGAGGAACCTGCCGTATCACGGCTCTTGGTACCGCGCGGTCCAATGATGTCGGCCGTCGCGGATTCGCGACAATGCGAAGACCCTGCCTGAGCACCGCCGGGCGGGTCCCGAACATCGGAGCACCCTCTACAGCCTCGGTCAAATGGCCAGGACCCGCTACGTGCAGAGCAAATACGCGCAGGCGGAAGCGATCTCGAGCAAGG
>CAVXQQ010000020.1:0-49616 GCA_963763835.1 Bryobacterales bacterium | reverse complement strand
TCAGCGCAGCACGTAAGCCCGCACCGGGAACGAGGCCCCGCCCATCCAGGCGATAGGCACCGCGTGCAGGCGCCCGCCGGTAGCGGGGACCGCCGCCAGATTGGTCATGTGCTCGCACACGGGCACGCCGGCATCCCAGTAGCTTGGTGTGGGCGGGGCGCGCGGGATCCAGCGTGTCGTCGATATTGAGCGAGTCGATGCCCACGAAACGGGCTCCGGCGGCCAGCAGCGCGTCGCACGCCTCCGATGTCAGAAAGGGCGCGGGCTCGAAGTAGCGCGGCGTCCGCCAATGCTGCGACCAGCCGGTGTTCACCAGCACCGCGCAATCCTTCACTTCCAGACCTGCGAACGGCTGCGGGCCGATTGCGCGCTCGTCCTGCGCGTCCACGCGGACCGCGGGCAGATCGGCCAGCGACTCTAGCGGCAGGGCCGCCAGGTCTGCGCGGCCGCGGAAGCGGTGCACCGGGGCATCCACGTAGGTCCCCGTGTTGCCGCAGAGGTGCAGGGAGGCGATGAAGAACTCCGCCTGATTCCGATAGTGCGGCCGGGAGGCCTTGTAGTCCAGCACCACGTCGACTCGCGGCGCCGGCAAGCCGGGGTAGGTTTCCATCCCAGCTTCGATTGAATGGCTGACTTCGATGAAGCGGGTCATCTTCATGCCAGGCACTGAGGGAAGATCTCGGCGGCGGTTTCGCAGTCGGCGCGGCTGACGTCGAGGTGGGTAACGAAGCGCATGAGGGTGCCGCGGACCGGGTTCATCAGGACGCCACGGGATTTGAGGCGGGCGCTGAGGTCGGCGGCGGCGAGGCCGGTGCCGGCGACGTCGAAAATGACGATGTTGGTCTGGACTTCGTGCGCTATCTGGATGCCCTTGATGCGCGAGAGCGCGTCGGCGAGGAAGCGGGCGTTGGCGTGATCCTCCGACAAGCGTGCGGGCCCCTCCTCCAGCGCGATCAGGCCCGCGGCGGCCAGAATGCCGGCCTGCCGCATGCCGCCTCCGAGCCGCTTGCGGTACAGGCGGGCAGCCGCGATGGTCTCCGCGGTGCCGACGAGCATGGAGCCGACCGGCGCGCCGAGGCCTTTGGACAGGCAAAACATCACGGTGTCGGCCTTGGCGGTGATCTCGTGGACGGGGCGGCCGAGGTAGGTGGCGGCGTTGAAGATGCGCGCGCCGTCCAGGTGGACCCGGAGCCCGAGCTCGTGGGCGCCGTCGGCGATGCGGTCGAAGACCTCGGGCGGGTAGACCGAGCCGCCGGCGATGTTGTGCGTGTTCTCGAGCTCGACGACGCCGGTGGGCGCGTAGTGAGAGTGCAGGGGGCGGATCTCGGGGCGGATCTGGTCCCAATTCAGAATGCCGTTGGTGGCGAAGATGGGCCGCGCCACGCAGCCCGCGAACCAGGCCATCATGGCCAGCTCGTAATTCAATACGTGGCTGCGGGCCTCGCAGAGGACTTCCTGGCCGTGGTGGGTGTGGACCTTGACTCCGATGGTGTTGCCCATGGTGCCGCTGGGAACGAAGAGGCCGGCCTCTCTTCCGAAGATCTCCGCGGCGCGCTGTTCCAGGCGATTGACGGTGGGATCTTCGCGGTAAACGTCGTCGCCGACTTCAGCCTCGGCCATGGCGCGGCGCATTGCGGGGCTAGGGCGTGTGACGGTGTCACTGCGCAGGTCGATGAGGTGATCCATCATGATTCGAGAAACTCCTGAAAGATTTCATTGGACAACAAAACGCCGCGGCGTGTGAGGCGGAGGACGCGTGCGCCGGTCTCGGGGAAGGCGGCGGGACCGCTCCCTGGCGGTCGCGGCTCGGCTACGGCGAGGGCGGCGGGTCCGCTCCCTAACGGTCGCGGTTCGGTTGGGGCGAGGGCGGCGGGTCCGCTCCCTAACGGTCGCGGTTCGGTTGGGGCGAGGGCGGCGGGACCGCTCCCTGGCGGTCGCGGCTCGGTTAGGGCGGAGGGCGGCGGGTCCGCTCCCTGACGGTCGCGGTTCGGTGCTGTGGAGGGCGGTGGGGACGATCTCTAAGAGGCCGGATTCGACGAAGCGGCGGATGGGGGCTTCGAAGCGGCTCCAGTCCTCGGGGCGGGGGCGGATGCCGGCGCTCAGGCGGAGGCCGACGAAGAAGCGCTCCTCGTTGGGATGGGCAGGCTCGTTCGCGGCGCAGGGCGAGACTCCTCGCTCCAGGCGGTCGACGTACTCCTCGGGCGATTCTACGTTGGCGCGGCGTGAGACGCCATCGAACGAATGAGCGTCGGCGCCGAAGGCGGCGTAGGGAGCGAGCGTCCAGTACTTCAGGTTGTGGCGCGATTCGAAGCCGGGCCGGGCGAAATTGGAGATCTCGTAGCGGGGGATTCCCAGGGCGGCGAGGCGGTCGACGGCGGTTTCGTAGAGGTCGGCCACCAGGTCGTCGGGCGGCGCCTTCGGCGCGCCGTAGCGGGAGCCGCCGCGGAGGATTTCGGCGCCCAGGCGGCTGTCTTCATCCACCTCCAGCATGTAGACGGAGACGTGCGGGGCGGCGAGGCGCTCGATCCAATCGAGGGATTCGTTCCAGGTGGCGGGAGTCTGGCCGGGCAGGCCGGCGATCAGGTCGATGTTGAAGTTGGAGAGGCCGGCGTCCCGCAGGAGAGCGACCTCTTCGAGCACGCGGGCCGCGGTGTGCTTGCGGCCGGTGGCGGCGATTTCGGCCTGAACGAAGGACTGAACGCCGAGGCTGACGCGGTCGATACCTGCACTGCGCCAGGCGCGGGCCAGTTGCGGCGTCACAACGCCGGGCGTGGCTTCGATGGTGGCCTCGCGCCAGGGGCGGCCGGGGATCTTCTCGAGCAGCTTGCCGAGCGCGGAGGGCGCGATGCGGTTGGGCGAACCTCCGCCGAGGTAGACCGTTTCCGGCTGCCAGGGCCAGTCGAACGCGGCGAGATCGGTTTCGAGGGCCGCCAGATAGCGCTGTTCCAGATCGCGCGGAAACACACCCGAGGCGAAGTTGCAGAAGGTGCACTTTTGCGCGCAGAAAGGGAACGAAAGGTATACGCCCGCCACGTTCCATTTTGGCGCATTTGCTACTTTGGAGTTGCATGGAACCGGCTTGCGTGCGCATCACCGAACTGCCGAACACTTCGGCGCTGTTTGCGGACTACCTGTACCGCTTCGAGCGCGTGGCGCGATTCTACGAGCACGATCCGGGGGACACCGAGTCGTTCCGGCGCGCGGCCTCGTTCGATTTTCCGGCGGAGCGGCGCGCGGCGCTGGTGGCGGCGTTGCGCGAACAGAACGCGGCGAGCGCGGCTCTCGAGAAGCTGGCGCAACCGGGGACCGTGGCGGTGGTGACGGGCCAGCAGGTGGGACTGTTCCTGGGGCCGTGCTACGCGGTGTACAAAGCGCTGACGGCGGTGGGGCTGGCGGCGAAGCTGACGGCGTCGGGGATTCGCGCGGTTCCGGTGTTCTGGCTCGCCACCGAGGATCACGATTTCGACGAGGTGAATCACTGCTGGGTCTTCAACGCGGCGAACGAGCCGGTGCGGCTGGAGCTGGCGGGCGAGAATGCCGAGCGCAGGCCGGTGGGCGGGATACGGATCGAGCACGCACCGCTCGACGGGCTGCGCGCAGCGCTGGGCGGGCTACCGTTCGGCGAGGAGACAGCCGCTCTCGTCGCGGAGGCGTACGCGGACGGGGAGACGCTGGGGTCGGCGTTCGCGAAGCTGCTACGGCGCATACTGCGGGGGCAGGACCTGCTGTTTTTCGACCCGATGCATCCGGCGTCGCGGCGGCTCGCGGCGCCGTTGCTGGCCGATGCGGTGCGGGCGATGCCGGACCTTACGGCGCGGCTGGTGGAGCGCGGGCGGGAACTGGCGGCGGCGGGATATCACGCGCAGGTGCTGATCGAAGGGCAGACCTCGCTGGTGTTTCTTCTCGAGAACGGGCGGCGGCTGGGGCTGCGGCGAAACGGCGACGAGTTTCAGACGCCCGACGGACGGCGGATCTCCGGCGGGGACTTGGCGGCGCGAGCCGAGAGCCTTTCGCCTAATGCGGTTTTGAGGCCGGTAGTGCAGGACTCGACGCTGCCTACGGTGGCGTATGTGGGCGGTCCGGCGGAACTGGCGTACCTGGCGCAGAGCCAAGTGATCTACAAGGAACTGCTGGGGCGCATGCCGGTGGAGGTACCGCGGGCGAGCGCCACGCTGCTCGATGCGCGGGCTGCGAAACTTTTCGACCGGTACGGGCTGACGCTGCCGGATTTCTTTCCCGGCGAGGACGGGATTCGGGAACGCATCGCGGAGAAGCTCGTGCCGCCGGGGGTGAAGGCGGCCATCGGCGAGGCGCGCGTCCAGGTGGGGCAGACGCTGGACGGGTTGCAGGGCACGTTCGCGGGATTCGATCCGACGCTCGCGGCGGCGTTCGCGACCAGCCGGCGCAAGATCGAATACCAGTTGGCGAAGACGGAGCGGAAGGCAGCGCGGGAGTCTCTGCGCAGGGACGAGCGAGCGTCGGTGGAAGCGGCGTATGCGGCCGGGCTGGTTTATCCGCAGAAGCATCTGCAGGAGCGGCGGTATTCGGTCATTCCGTTTCTGGCGCGGCACGGAGAGGATTTGATCGGGAAGCTGGCCGCGGAGACGGCACGCGACTGCGTGGAGCACCGGGTGCTGGTGGTGTAAGCGAGCGGTCCGCTTCCTGACGGTCGCGGTTCGGTGCTGGGCGCCTGACGCTAGGTCTTCAGCTCTTCGGGGAAGACGGCGAATCCGTCGGGTGGCGGGAAGAGCTCGTGCAAATGCTCGAGGCGGCGGCGCAGGTGGCGGCTGGGGAGCTGGCGCGGGCCGGTCTCGACGTCGATGTCGCAACAGATCCCGTGCAGGTACAGCGTAAGGGAGTCGATGAGGGACTGGCGGGCATAGCTACGGAACAGTTTCGTATCCCGCCGCACGTCCGATTGCCGCTCGAACAGCGACTGTTTCAGCTTCCAGCCTTCCTCGTCGAGCTCGCCGTGAACGCGGCCGCGCAACTCCTCCCGCAGCAGCTCGTTGAAGCCGGCAAACCTGTCGGCGGCGAGACGGTCCGCGGCGACCGCGGCGAGCGCGCGGTAGAAGAGGTAGTGGTATTCGGCCACCTGCTGGTCCTTTATCGCGAAGACCAGAACCGCGTCGCCGCTGAGGGTGAAGTGGGTGGTCCAGATGCGCGCTTTCTCCGTGGGCGCGTCGAAGGCGACCTTCTCGCGGCCGGCGGGGCCCTTCTCCAGGTACGGCACGAAGAGGATCGAAACGGCGGGCAGCTCAGCCCTGAGGCCGGGCGGCACGGCGGCGACCGGCTCGTGAAGGTACTCGCGGGCATCGTCGTCGGCCAGCGGAACCGCGGAGAAGTACGAGAGCCGGGCGCTGACCGGAATCATTTCCGCGCGCAAACGTTTAGCGAAATCCTGGACGTCGGTCCTGGCGAGGTCGTGTGAGGTGGGCATCGATCCACTCTTCATTCTACGTCAGCGCCTGCTCCGAGCCTTTGGTTTTGCGGCGCCTCGCAGCGATTCGATCTCCGCCGGGGTCAGCGGGCGGTGTCTCCCGATGACAAGCGTCCCGATGCGGATAGGGCCGATGGCGACGCGCACCAGCTTGAGGACGCGGCTGCCCACGGCTTCGATCATTCTGCGGACCTGCCGGTTGCGGCCCTCGGAGATGGTGATTTCGAGGAATGTGTGGCTGCCCGCATCGCGCTGTCGGGCGACCAGCGCGGGTTGCGTGGGGCCGTCCTTTAGCTCGAGGCCGCGGCGGAGACGGCCGAGATCCTCGTCGGACAGGCGGCTGGCGGTCTTTACCAGGTAGGTCTTGGGGACCTTGAAATCGGGGTTGGTGACGCGCTCGGCGAAGGCGGTGTCGTTGGTCAGCAGGAGGAGGCCGCTGGTATCGAGGTCGAGCCGGCCGACGGGGGAGACCCACTCTTCGACGCCCTCGAGGAGATCGTAAATCGTTGTGCGGCCCTCGGGGTCCTTGTAAGTCGTGAGGTAGCCCTTGGGCTTGTAGAGGAGGAGGTAGACCCTGGCGGCTTCGCGGACGGGCTTTCCGTCGAGGGTGACGCGGTCGCGTACGAGGTCCACCCAGTGATCGGGGGTTTGGATCAGCCTGCCGTTCACGCGCACGCGGCCGGCGCCGATCCACTGGCGGGCCTCGGTGCGCGAGCCGAGGCCGGCTTTCGAGAGCACGCGCTCCAGAGTTTTGAGCGGGCGCTTGGCGGGCGGCACAGGAACCAGTGTAGTGGGGAACGCCCGTCGCTCGTCGCGAGGCAGCGCAGCACCGAACCGCGACCGTCAGGGAGCGGTCCGCGCGGCTAGGCCGCCCGCCTAGGCTGCCCGGCAGGGCCGGAAGCAGGACCAGTCGATGGACTGCTGGAACTCTTCATCCAGCGGGAGAATCGATTTCAGGCCGAAGGCGAACTGCGTGGGACCGTTCGCGTCGAGATAGGCGAGGCGCTTCTTGGCCTCTTCAATGCCGGGGATGTGGGCGGCGGGCACCCACCACAACGCGATGTAGGCTCCGGCGAACTGCTCGAACCACTGCTGCCGCATTCGCACCAGTCGCGCGTGGGCGGTGTGGTAGACGTAGTCCTTGAGGGCGTCGGCGGTCTCCCAGACGGACAGGTTGAAGAGGATGCGGTCGTCATCGTAGGGGCGGAGGTAGGTGGCGTTGCCCGCGGCGGTTTGAAGGCGCCAGACGAAGCCGGGGCTGCGGTCGGCCAGGGCGTTGATTTCATCGAGGCGCTCGACGAAGCCGGCCATCAGAGGATCGTCGAGCGGGGCCTTCATTCGGGCGATGTTGACCTGGGCCATGTGGTACTTGGCCATCTCCCCTCCGTGGCGCCTGACGGCGGCGCATCCCCAGTTCGAGTGTAGCGCAGGGGGCACCGAACCGCGACCGTCAGGGAGCGGAGGGATCTCGACGGCGGATTTCCGCTCACTTACGTTCGCGGTTCGGTGCTGCCTTACCCCCCTCACCTCGCCAACTGGTGCTGCCTTACCCCCTCACTTCGCTAACTGGTGCTGTCTTACCCTCTCACTTCGCCAACTGGTGCTGCCTTGCCACCCCTCACTTCACCAACTGCTGCAGCGCCAAAAAAGTAATGCGCTTTTGCGACTCGGTCCGCGCGAGGGGCGAGTAGTAATACCAGAACGTCGCGCTGACCTGCGCCGAGGTGCCGGCCGGGATCGCAAATACGAACGACTCGCGGCGCTTCTCTCCGGGGGCCAGGCGCGTGTCCGATATCAAGCTGGCGGCGCGCAGGAATGCCCACGGCTCGCTCTGGATCTCCTTGCCCTGCTGATCCGCCACCGTGCGGCGGTAAACGCGCTGCTCGCGGAAATGCTGGCCGTTGTAGGCGTCGGCCTTCACCTCGAGAACGATCTGGCGGAGCGGCGAGCCGGTGGGGACGAAATGTCCGGCGGCGGCGTTGGCCACGTCCACGAATACGTGCAGGCCGTCCGGGCGGCGCTCGGTGGTCAGGTTCGCCTTCACCGTGCTGGTGAGTTGCTCGATGGAATGGCTGCCGGGCATTACGTGGAGGTTGATCTTGGCCAGCGCCACCTGCTGGATGCGCGGGTCCACCACCTCGCCCTCCACGCGGCTCATGTGGCAGGACTGGCAGGCGCGGCCCTCCTTTCCGTAGCGGCTGGCCTTCCACTCCGAGTAAGTCGTGAGCACGGGGAAGCCGAGCGCGTTGCGGTAATCGTGGCAGGGCGCGCATATGGCGGACGTGATGTGCACGGCGGAGTAGGCGGTTTCGTGGCCCACCGAAGTCACATTCTGGAGCGGCCCGCTCTTCACCTGGGTGAACTCGACCCGGGCCTTGGGATTGGGACCGTCGAAGGTTACCTCGCGAACCGAGTGGCAGTAGTCGCAGGTCACGCCCTCCCAGCTCACCTTGCGGCGCAGGCGGAAATCGGCGATGCGGAAGGCGATGGGCGAGTGGCACTCCAGGCAGACTTTGCGGGAGTCGGCGCCGAATTCGGTCTCGGTCAGATCGAGCGCGTCCTGGAACAGGCGGCTCTCCATCGCGTTGGCGTGGGCCGACGACTTCCAGGCTTCGTCGATGGCGCGGTGGCAGCGGCCGCACGCCTCGGCGCTGGCCGGCGTGTCCAAAGGCTGCACCGCCCCATAGGCGGCCGACAGGGCCGCGAGGATCAGGGACAATCTGGGGCCCATTCCTCTACCTCCTCCCACTTTCCGCGACCGGCGGCCGGACGCTCTCGATGGAGCGTATCAGCAGCCACAAGCCGGCCATGGTCAGCGCGATCGCGATCAACGCGAAGAGCAGGCCGAAGCGGCGGAAATCCCGCTCCTTGAGCGCGGACTCGCCGGCGTGGTGCGTTTCCTGGGCGATGGCGAGGCCGATGCCGGCGGCCTTCTGGACGGCGGCGGGGTCGAGCGTGTGTACGGCGACCCGGGCTTTCACCAGCGCCTCGCGCCCGTCGCGCTGCTTCAGGACGGCTTCGGAGACCTCCATGCCCGAGCGCGCGGCCACCCCGAGAATCGCGTCGGAACTCTTGAGCGCGGCGTCGAGCTTCGTGATCTGGGCGGCCATCCCGGCGGCGACCTGACCCTCGGCGCTGTCCGCGTCATGGCACTGCTTGCAGACCGAGGCGGGCCCGGCGAGCATCGCCGTCGAGGGCATCTTGACGTCGTGGTTGCTGTGGCACACCACGCAGCCGCCCAGATTCATGGCGGCGAAGACGTCATGGTGCGTGCTCTTGTCGTACAGGTTCTCCATCAGGGCATGGCAGGAGCCGCAGACGGCGGCGACCGAGGAAACCTGCGGCGGCGTGGCGCCGTGGTTGCCGTGGCAGGAGGCGCAGCTCGGCGCGGAGAGGTCGCCGCGCTTGGCGAGCGCTTCCCAATGCACGCTCTGGCGGTACTCGGCGAACTGGTTGGTGGGGATCTTGTACTTCGCCATGTGAGCCACGTCGGCGTGGCAGCGGGCACAGGTCTCGGGCAGGCGCAAGGGATAGACGGGCGAGAGGGGGTCCTTGACGGCGCGTATGTCGTGGACGCTGTGGCAGTCGATGCAGGTGGCGGCCGACTCGTCGCCCTCCGCGATGCGCTTGCCGTGGACGCTGGTCTGATACTCGGCGTATTGATCGACGCGCTCGCGCGGGTTGTAGCGGCGCATCAGGCCGATATCGCTGTGGCAGCGGGCGCAGAGTTGGGGCACGGTCCTGCGGGCGGGCTTGCCCTTAAAGCCACGGGCGGGGTCCATGGCGGCGGATGGGTCGTCCGCGTTGCGGTCCCCGCCGTGGCAGTCCACACAGGAGAAGCCATGCTGGCTATGTACATCCTTGGAAAACAGAAGGGCGGGCTTCTGGAGGTCGGCGGCGAGAGCGGCGTGGCACTCGACGCAGGAGTCCTTGGCCAGGGCGGCTGGGGCGAGGGCGAGGGCGAGGAACAGGGCCGTTCTTGTGGCGCAGGCACTCTTGCCTGCCGCCTCGACACTCGTGTCGAGGCGCTCGACTTGCGTCGAGACGAGTCTCGACGCGGCAGACTGAGAGTCTGCGCCACGATGGAACAACAGCGCGCGGGTCATTTCAGGTACCCCAGGAGGGAGAAAGTCGCCAGGTAGGCGACCAGCAGGACGCCCGCGCCCGTGACCAGCCGGGTACGTTCCACGCCTTCGCGATTCGTCGCCCAGAAAGGCAGCATCACCCACCACACCGCCAGGAGGCCGAACCCTGCAAGTCCGAGCAATTCGCCTTCCATGAACCAGACGTGGCTGGGGATCAGCTTGAGGGTGTAGAAGGGCGCGAGGAAATACCACTCCGGGCGGATGCCCGCCGGGGCCGAGGCGAACGGGTCGGCCTTCTCTCCCAGTTCCCAGGGGAACAGGGCGGCCAGGCAACCCAGGACGCCCAGGGCGGCGTACCACGCCATCAACTCGCGCAGGAAGAAGTTGGGGAAGAAGGGCATCTGGGGCACGCGGCCGCCGGAGGCCGCGAAGCGCTTTTCGATCCAGGGCGGGGAACTGATGCCGTGGCGCTGCACCAGCATCAGGTGCAGGGCGATGAGCGTGGTGGCGAGGCCGGGCAGGACGGCGACATGGAAGCCGAAGAAACGGGTGAGCGTCGCCCCGCCCACGTCGTCGCCGCCGCGCAGGAACCGGGCTAGCGCGGGTCCGGCGAGGGGGACGCTGGCCGCCATGTCCGTCCCCACCTTGGTGGCGAAGTAGGAGATGGTGTTCCAGGGCAGCAGGTAGCCGCTGAAACCGAACCCCAGCGCCAGGCCGAGCAGCGCCAGTCCGCTGAGCCAGGTCAGCTCGCGCGGCTTTCGGTAGGCGCGCAGGAAAACCACGCTGAACATGTGAATGAAAGCGGCCAGAATCATCAGGTTGGCGGACCAGCTATGGATGGAGCGGATCAGCCAGCCGAAGCGCACCCGGGTCATGATGAACTGCACGCTTTCGTAGGCTTCGCCCGGGGTGGGCCGGTAGTAGAGAAGCAGCAGGATCCCGGTCAGCACCTGGACGCCAAAGAGGAAGAGCGTGATGCCGCCGAAGTAGTACCACAGGGTTCCGGAATGGACCGGGACGGTTTTGTGGGCGACAAACTCGCGGATCGAAGCCAGCCCCAGGCGTTCGTCCAGCCAGGCGACGCCGCGTTGGAGGCGGCGGTTCTCTTCGACAGGCGGCAACTCTCTGCCCTCCCTTGACGTGGGGCAGGCAGCTTTGCCTGCCACCGGCACAGGCGAAACCGCCTGCGCACGTTCCCTATGCGCGGCGGGAGACGAACACTTCATCTCCTCGGAGGCGCACTACGTACTCATCCAGCGGCTTCGGCGGTGGACCGGAGATCACCCTCCCGTTCAGGTCGTAAGTGCCGTTGTGGCAGGCGCACCAGATCACGTGGGCATCCTCTTTATACTGGACCGTGCAGTTCAGGTGGGTGCAGACCGCGGAGAAGGCTTTCCACTCGGTCTCGCCGGACCGTATGAGCAGAACGGGCCGGCTGCCGAACTTGACGATCTTGCCGCTGTTTATCTTGAAGTCCTGAGCCTTGCCGGCATTGACCTCGTCGACGGTCGCCTCAGGAACCGCGGGCGGGTTGACGAACTCGACCACAGGATAGAGAAATGATCCCAGGGAGGCAACCACTCCCCCTCCCAGAAGCCATCCAAGGAAGCCCCTACGTTCACTTAGCATGAGAGCCCGTGCCCGAATGCTACTGCTGCGATCTTCGACTGTCAAGAAGAAAAACATTAAGAGGTTGGGGTTCGATTGTGGCATTTCGCGCAGGGTAGGTGCGCGAAGGTGAGCAGTTCAGGGTGTTTAGAAAAGATAACAGACGTGGGTTCAGGCACGACTCGCCGACCAGAAGAACGTTGCGAAGGGACATGGTGGCATTGCATAACGCAATCTACCGGTCTGGTGCAGTGTCTTCCGTAGGTTGGCGGGATATGGACGTTCGGCATGCTGACAAATGCAACAGGGGGCCTTTTGCTCCGATTGGCAGCGTGCAAAACGCAACATGGCTTTCCGCTGTGTTGTCATGAGGATGCGGGCAATGCAACGAGTGCCTCCCGGGCGGGCCATGAAGGTGCACAATCCACCGCGGAGGTAAACGGAAATGGTCGCACTACTGGTTCTCGCAACTTTCGTAGCATTCATCGCTTGGGATGTCCTGCTTCACAGGGACAAGTATCGCTTTCGGGTGGCCAAGCCGGCCTCGGCCGCAGCCACGGCGGCCGCGCCGGTGGTCGCGGGCGTGACGCTGCCCGAAGGCCTGTCCTATCACCCCGGCCATGCCTGGGCTGTCGATGCCGGCAACGGCCGTGTCCGCGTGGGGTTGGACGAGTTCGCAGCCAGCCTGCTGGGCGGCATACAGAAGCTGGACGTGCCGCAACGGGGCCGCTGGTTCCGCCAGGGCGAGAAGGGCTGGACGATTCACACCGAGCGCGGCGAAGCTGCCATGCTGGCGCCCGCCGAGGGTGAAATTGTCGCCATCAACGAGAAGGCCGTCTCGGACCCCGACACGGTGGCTCGGGACCCTTACGGCGCCGGCTGGCTGCTCGAGATCTTCTCTCCGGATATTCAGGTCAGCTTCCGCAATCTGCTCACGGGCAGCGTTCGCCCGGCGCTGGATGGAGGAGTCGGTGGCCGAGCTTCGCCAGGCTGTTTCGCCGGGCGCGCTGGCGACCGCTTTGGATGGCGGCACCATCTCCCCGCGAGTGGGCACTGAATTGCCTCCCGAGAAGTGGCGTGAAGTGACTCGCCGGTTCTTCCGCTCCTAGAGAAGAGAATTTAACCCTTGATGCACGCAATTTTGTACGACAACACGAAGTGTGTCGGCTGCGGCGCCTGCATGATGGCCTGCCGCGAGCAGAACCACCTGCCCGAGACCGACGCTCCCGATCTGACGGACAAGCAGTTCACGGTCCTCAAGACGGCGGCTGGGAAGGACGGCGAGGTCAACTATCGGCGGCTGTGCATGCACTGCCTGGACCCCACCTGCGCCTCGGTATGCCCGGTGGGCGCGCTGCACAAAACCGCCGCCGGCCCGGTGGTCTACAACGCCGACATCTGCCTGGGCTGCCGCTACTGCGTCCAGGCCTGCCCATTCGGCATTCCGAAGTACGAGTGGACGTCGCTCGCGCCGCGCGTCCGCAAGTGCAACTTCTGTGCGGACCGCCTGGCCCAGGGCAAGATCAACGCCTGCGCCGAGGCCTGCCCCTACGGCGCGACGATCGCGGGCGACCGCGAGCGCGCTGCTGAAGGAAGCCCGGGCGCGGCTGGCCGCCGAGCCCGGCAAGTACGTGCCGAAGATCTTCGGCGAGCACGATGCCGGAGGAACCTCGGTCCTGATGCTCTCCTCGATCCCGTTCGCGGCGATGGGGCTGCCCGTGAACCTCCCGGACGAGCCCATGCCGCTGCTCACCTTCCGCGTTCTCTCGAAGATTCCGCCGCTGGTAGCGGTGGGCGCATCCATACTGACCGGCCTGTGGTGGCTGACCCGCCGCAAGGAGGCCGTGGCGAGGGCCGAGGGCCGGGCGCCGGCGGCGGCCCCTGCCTGCGAGGAAACTCCGCAATGAAACACGTCCGTTTGCTGTTCTGGCGCGTCGCCGCCCTGGTCATCCTGGCCGGCGGCGCCTACGCCACCTGGGTGCGCTTCACGCAGGGCTTGGGCGCGTCCACCCATCTGAACGACCACGCCCCGTGGGGATTGTGGATCGGCTTCGACATCCTGTGCGGCGTCGGCCTGGCGGCGGGCGGCTTCGCCATCACCACCGCGGTCTACATCCTCCACCTGGAGCAGCTGAGGCCGATCGTGCGCCCGACCATTCTGACGGCGTTCCTGGGCTACATGCTGGTGGTCGTCGGCCTGATGTTCGACCTGGGCCGCCCGTGGAACATCTGGCGGGCCATGGTGCTGTGGAACCCGCATTCGGTGATGTTCGAGGTGGCGTGGTGCGTGATGCTGTACAGCACCGTGCTGGCGCTGGAATTCTCGCCCATGCTGTTCGAGCGGCTGAAGTGGCACGGCGCGGTGCGGGTGGTGAAGCGGGTGGTGGTTCCGCTGGTGGGCCTGGGCTTCCTGCTCTCGACGCTGCACCAGTCGTCGCTGGGCAGCCTGTACCTGATCCTGCCCACCAAGCTGCACCCGCTGTGGTACTCGCCCATCCTGCCTGTTCTGTTCTGGATCTCGGCGGTGGCGGTCGGCCTGGCGATGGTGATTTTCGAGAGCGGCCTGAGCGCGCGCGCCTTCGGGCGGGCGCTCGAATTCGACGTGCTGCAAAGCATCTCGAAAGTCATGGCCGTGTTCCTGGGCCTTTTCCTGGTCGTGCGATTCCTCGATCTGGCCTGGCGCGGAGCGCTCCCGCAAGCGTTCCGCCTGGCCGGGCGGGGAAGCTACGAAGCGGGCATGTTCTGGCTGGAGACCGCGCTGCTGGCTCTGCCCATTCTGCTGGTGGCGATTCCGCGGGTCCGGTCCCACCCGCAGGCGCTGTTCGCCTGCTCGGCGGTGACGGTGGGCGGGTTCCTGGTCAACCGTCTGAATGTTTCGACCACCGGCCTCGATGCCTCATCCGGGATACACTACTTTCCGTCCTGGATGGAGATAGCGGTTACAATGAGCATCGTGGTCGTCGGGATGAACCTGTTCCGGCTCGCTGCGCGGTACCTGCCGGTTTTCCACGACGCCACCCACGGCGAGAAGCCTCGCCAAGCGGCGTATGCGGAGTCTTAGCGCGAAGCTGATTTTCGGACTGGTGGCCAGCCTGCTCGCGGTGCTGGTGGGCCTGGGCTGGGCCAACCTGCGCGTGCTGCGCGAGAACCTCGAGACCACGGCGGTCATGGGCGAGCAGCGCATGGCCGGCATCATCTTCCAATCCACGCGCACCAGCATGCTGCGCAACGACCGCGAGCAACTGATCGAGATCATCCGCTCGATCGCGGCCCAGCCCGGGGTGCAGAAGATCCGCATCTTCTCGAAGAACGGCCTGGTGCAGTTCTCCACCCTTCCCGGCGAAACCGGCACCATGGTGGACAAGCGCGCCGACGCCTGCTTCCTCTGCCACAGCTCCAACCAGCCGCTCGAAAAGCCCCGGACGCGGGACACCTGGCGCACCTACTACGCGGGTTCCGAGCACCTGATCGGCCTGGTGCGGCCGATCGAGAACGAGCCCGCCTGCTCGAACGCCGCCTGCCACGCGCACCCGGCCTCGCAGCGCATCCTGGGCGTGCTGGACGTGGTGCTCTCGCTCGAATCGGTGGACCAGGCGCTGGCCGCGCACGAGCGGCGCATGCGGGCGCAGGTGGCGTTTTCGGCGGCGCTGATGATTCTCATCGCGGGCGGCCTGGTGTGGTTCCTGGTCCGGCGTCCCATCAAGCGCCTCACGGCGGGAGTTCACGTGCTGGCGGCGCACAACCTCTCGTACCGGTTCGGCTTCCGGCGGCGCGACGAGATCGGCGAGCTGGCCGGCGCCTTCGACAGCATGGCCGGAGAGCTCGAGACCGCCAACCGCACGCTTGGAGGATCGCATCCGGCGCAAGACCAAGGACCTCGAAGCGGCGCAGGAAAAGCTGATCCACTCCGAGAAGCTGGCCTCGCTCGGCCAACTCGCGGCGGCCGTGGCGCACGAGATCAACAATCCGCTGGCCGGCATCTTCACCTACGCGCGCCTGCTGGAGAAGAAGCTGGCGCTCGAGAAGCCGATGCTCGACTGGCTGCAGACCATCCAGCACGAAAGCCGGCGCTGCGGCGAAATCGTAAGCAACCTGCTGGTGTTCGCCCGCAAGCACCACACCGAGATGGTCGATGACGGACGTGAAGACCATCGTCGACCGTACGGTGGCGGTGGTGCAGCACAAGCTCCAGATGCAGTCGATCGAGCTGGCCGTCGAGGTTGCCGGAACTGCCGCAGGTCTTCTGCGATGGCTCGCAGATCCAGCAGGTGCTGGTGGCCATCGTGATGAACGCCGTGGACGCCCTTGCGGGCCAAGGCGGCGAGGCCGGCCACCTGCGCATCCGGGCCGGGCTGATTGACGAGGGTGGGCGCCTGGATCTGGCGGTCACCAACGACGGCCCGCCGATTCCCAAGGACGTGCTGCCTCACATTTTTGAACCTTTCTTCAGCACAAAACAGGCTGCTTCTGGTGTAGGATTGGGACTCGCGGTCGCCTACGGCCTGATCAAGCGGCACGGCGGCGACATACAGGTGGAGACGGGGGATGAGACCACGTTCCACGTGATCCTCCCGGTGGGTGGGCCGCCGGTCGAGGAGCGCACAGGAGACGGAGAATACGGATGGCCGAACAGAAGCTGTCGATACTCATCGTGGATGATGAGCAGGTCGTTCGGGACTCGCTCGTCCATTGGTTCACCGAGGAGGGATACGACCTGGATTCCGCCTCGAACGCCAACGACGCGCTGGCCAAGCTGGCGGGCCGCGAGTTCGACCTGGTTATCGCCGATATACGCATGCCGGGAATGGACGGCATCGAGCTGCTCGAAAAGATCCAGAGCGAACAGCTCGACACCAGCGTGATCGTGATGACCGGCTACGCGTCGGTCGAGACCGCGATCCGGGCGCTCAAGCACGGCGCGTTCGATTACATCACCAAGCCGTTCGATCCCGACGATCTTTCGGTGGTGGCCCGCAACGCGCTGGAGCAGCATCGGCTGAAGCGCGAGAACCGCATGTTGCGCGAGCAGCTCACCGAGACGGACCATGCCATCACCGAACTGGTGGGCCAGAGCGAGGCGATGGCCAAGGTGCGCGAGCAGATCGAGACCGTGGCCGGCGTGGATTCCACGGTCATGGTGGAGGGCGAGAGCGGAACCGGAAAGGAACTGGTGGCGCGCGCCATCCACCGGCTGAGCCCGCGGCGGTTCAATCCGATGGTGGTGGTCCACTGCGGCGCGCTGACCGAGACGCTGATCGAGAGCGAGCTGTTCGGGCACGAGAAAGGCGCGTTCACCGGGGCGCAGTACCGCAAGAAGGGCAAGTTCGAAGCGGCGATGGGCGGCACGGTGTTTCTGGACGAGATCGCCGACATCAGCCTGAAGACGCAGACCGACCTGCTGCGCGTGCTGCAGGAGCGCGAGATTGTCCGGGTGGGCGGGACGCAGTCGGTTCACGTGGATTTCCGGGTCATCGCCGCCACCAACACGCAACCTGGCGGACCTGGTGAAGGAAGGGCGGTTCCGGTCGGACCTGTTTTACCGGCTCAACGTGTTCGCCATCCATCTGCCTCCGCTGCGCGAGCGGCACGGCGACGTTCCGTTGCTGGCGACCTTCTTCCTCGATAAGTACAGCCAGCAGATGAACCGCAAGTTCACGGGCTTCGACCGCGCGGCGCATGGACCTGCTGATTGCGCACAACTGGCCGGGGAACGTGCGCGAGCTGGAGAACATCGTCGAGCGGGCGGTGGTGGTGGGACACGAGCCGCTGGTGCGGGCGCACGACCTGGCGATCACGCGGCCGGCCGAGGGCGCGGGCGATCTGACGCTGACGACGCTGGAGCGGCTGCATATGGTGCGGGTGCTCGAGGATTTCGCCTGGAACCAGACGCAGGCCGCCAAGGCGCTGGGCATCGACCGCGTCACGCTGTATCACAAGATCCGGCGCTTCGGGCTGACGCCGCCGAGCAAGGCCGCGCGGGTGTAGGGGGATTGTGGCGCACGCTTCAGCGTGCCGCCGGGGGCTTCAGCCCACGGTCCGCACGGCGAGCGCCACTTGTGACGGGAGGCGCGCTACGGAAGAGCTTCAAACGGAAATGCTGCTTGTTCCGGTGGGCGACTTCCCGCGGGACCTGCTGCACGAGATCTCCTTTCGCGCGCGCATTCCCATCGGCTCCGGCAAGCTCGATCCCGCCTTCGCGCTGAACCCGGCCCGCAACCAGTACGATTCGACGCGCCTGCTGGCCGAGATGAAGGCCCGCTTTCCCGAGGGGATGGTGATCGGCGCGGCGGCCTGCGACCTGTTCATCCCCGTGCTGACCTTTGTATTCGGCGAGGCGGAGATGCCGGGGCGCGCGGCCATCTTCTCGATTCATCGGCTGCGCGAGGAATTTTACGGGCTGCCGCCGGACCGCACGCTGCTGGCCACCCGGGCTCTGCGCGAGTTGTGGCATGAGGCGGGCCATCTGCGCGGGTTGCCGCATTGCCAGGACTGGAACTGCGTCATGAGCTCGTCGCATTCGGTGGAACGGGTGGATTCGAAGAGCGAACACTACTGCCGGGAGTGCGCGCGGAAGCTGCGGAATGGGGGGCGGTAGTGGGTTGCGAAATGCGTATTCTCGCACCTGCCGCAGTACCAATTCACGAAATGCGCCGTTTGTTCCCTGCTCCCGCGCTATATCTCCAGCGGACATTAGCCGAGCATCCAGAATGGTGCGACGCTCCGATTGAGTTCCTCTGGGATCTCTACGAGCTCCGCGACCGAAACCCGCGCATATTGATCAGCGTACACAAAGTGGACGGTGTTAAGGTGGAATGCGACGGTGCACCGATAGCGTATTTTCATTTTCGCCAGGCGCATATGCTCGTACACGCGGCCCAAGGCTACCTCCTCTGGTCAAAGGAGAAGAGACCCTTTTCAAAGCGGCACTAGGGCTCCTGGCCACTGATGTGGGCGTGCAAGGAGCAAGAACTCCGGTTTCCTTAATCGTTCGCCGCTCCCCACGCCGGTCTACTTGAGTCGCTCGCCATTTCCGCCAAGACAGGAAGAGAATTCGTGTTGGAAAAACAGGGGCGCTGCCGAAAATCCTCCGGGTATCCGCTGCAAGACGACAACGACCGCACTTCGCTCACTTTGCCGTTCTGCTGGTCGATCCAGCCCGGAGCCGCAGAACATCCGGATACTGTGCGGACGGCACAACCTGCAGAAAGGATCGAGCCAGAGGTGGTGACCGTATCGGGCCGAGATGCAGCAGCCCAGCCAGCGCCCCCCCGATTCCATTCAATTGGACGCTGGGGCCAGTGCCACAGACAATCGACATCCGATCCGTCTGCTATCGTGAGGCTGTGCTGCCCGAGTTAAACGAGCAAGGAGAACTGCCTCCGGGAGTGCACGTTGCCGGATTGGCAGGAGTTCGCATCGCTCGGTTCGGCGGTTCATCGTCCGAGGCGGCTCTGGCTGTCAGGCCGCCTCCGGGCTCTGCTTGGCACCTCGCCGGCGCAACCGGACAACTGCGTCGCGATCTTCATCTGGGGTAGTTTCGTCACCGCGAAACCGGCGCCTGAGAGACGTCGACATCCTCCTGATTATGGCCGACGACTTTGAGGTCGATCAGATTGCCGCCCGGCGCGAGCCGTCTTCGATTCCGCGCAGGCCAAGCTGCTGTTCGGAATCGGATGTTTTCTGGGCACGAGCCGTCCATTGGAGCGAGGTGCTCGATCTCAGGCTGGACACCTATCAAACTTCCAGAAGCTTTCGAAAACGCGGTACGTGGAACTGGAGTGCCGTGATTCAAACCGACGACCAAATGCTCCTCGCGCAGCAATGCGTCGGCAACCTGCGGCAGAGTTCTTCTGGAGGCGCGGAAGGTCCATTCCGGCAGGACTACGCTCGAATGGCGGAGCCAATCCTTCCGAGTTCCAGCAGCGCGAGCAGGAGATCCTGAGTATCTTGAGCAGAGACTTGGAACAACCAATAGCGAGCTAGACGGTTCGCCGCCTCTGCAACCAAGCATGAAAAAGACAAGCTCGAAGAAGGCTCGCTCTGCCCGAGTCACCGTTGAGATGAGGACGGAATACGACTTCTCCGGCGGTGTACGAGGCAAGTATGCGGATCGGTACCGCGGCGGACACAAATGTCGTTTGGCGCCCAACCCGGGCGCGGACTCGCAAGACTGGTGATCGCCGCCCGCCCTACCCCAGCGCCTTCTTCACCCTCTCCGGTGTCATCGGCAGTTCCAGCAGGCGCTTGCCTGTCGCGTCGAAGACCGCGTTCGCCAGCGCCGCGCCCATGGCGATGATGGGCGGTTCGCCGGCGCCGACTGCGGTCATCTGCGGGTTGTCCACCAGCACCACCTCGATCTCGGGTAGCCAGGAGAAGCGGGGGATCGGGTAGTCGTCGAAGTTCTGGTTGAGCACCTTGCCGCCCTGGAACCGCACCTGCTCCGAAAGCGCGTAGCCCAGGCCCATCGTGGCGGACCCCTCGGCTTGCTGGCGCAGGCCGTCCGGGTTCAACTGGACGCCCACGTCGAGCGCGATCAGCACCCGCTTCACCCGCACGCGGCCATCCGGGTGGACCGCGACCTCCGCCATCGTCGCGTTGCAGGCGTTTGAATAGGTCCCGCAGGCCACGCCCACGCCTTTGCCGCCCTTCCACCCGAAGCGCTTGGCCGCGGCTTCCAGCACGCGCCGCACACGCGCGTGGGTCAGATTATTCAGGCGGAACTCCAGCGGATCGAAGCCGCCCTGGGCCGCCATCACGTCGATGTGCGACTCCCGTCCGAAGGTGTTGCTGTTGACCGACGGCGCCCTCCACGGTCCAACGCCGAACGGATGCATGCCCGCGGGGTTGCCGCCCATCCAGCCGCCCGCGGAAGTCGTATCGGGCATGATTGAACTGTGAGCGGAGCCGAGGTTGATGCTGGCGCCCCGCGGCTCGCCGGGGAGTAACTTGCCTTTCCACCACCCGGTGCGATTTACTAAGTCTCACCGGGCTTGGGACATGGCGAGAAGCGCTTCCGGTAACCCATGCGGAGCGGGACCGAACGCCTTGGGCCGGCCGATTTTGCGTATGGGCTTTGAGCCCGCTGTCGTATCTGGCCGCCCTTCCGGTCCACCCGGTTGAGCCTCGAGCTCGTATAGGTAGGTGCCGTTTGGTCCTACCCTGCTTCGCCGGTTCGCCCGACTGACCTCGGGCGCGCCGGCCGCCGGAGTTTCCGGCGTGCGCGATTCTTGGCGCCGAGATCGCCCGGCCCCGCTCCCGCATAGAAAGGTGCTTTCAGTATGCCATTTGCCGCCTTGGATCTGCACAAGAAAATCGTTGAGGCCGTCCTGCTCGACGACGACGGCGCGCCCGCCTGGCGCGGCCGTTTCCCCGCCACCCGTACCGCGCTGGAGAACTTTGTCCGCGCCCACCTCACTCCCCAACACCACCTGGCCCTGGAGGCCACCACCAACACCTGGGCCGTGGTCGCTATCCTGGAACCGTTCGTGGCCGAGGTGGTGGTCTCCAATCCCCTCCGCACCCGCGCCATCGCCAGCGCCAAGATCAAAACCGACCGCGTGGATGCCCTGGTGCTCGCCCAACTGCTGCGCAGCGATTTCCTGCCGCGGGTCTGGCAACCCGATGCCGGTACCCGCCACCTGCGCTCCGTCTCGACCGAACGCGCCAACCTGGTGGCCGATCAGACCCGCCTCAAGAATCGGATCCACGCCGTGCTCCACCAGCGCCTCATCGAGCCCCCCGCCGGCGATCTGTTCCAGCCCCGCTCCCGCGCCTGGCTTCAGCGCCTGGAACTGGATCCCCTGGGCCGCCAGACTCTGGACCGCCACCTGCGCCAGCTCGCCCGCCTGCAGGAAGAACTCTCCGCGCTCACCGACGAGCAGGCCATCGAAGCGCACGCCGATCCGCGCGTCCGCCTGCTGATGACTCTGCCGGGAGTGGACTTCCCCGTGGCCCAGACTCTGCTGGCCGCCCTGGGTGAGGTCGACCGCTTCTTCGATGGCAACCGCGCCGCCTCCTATCTGGGACTGGTTCCTTCCACCCATCAGTCCGCCGCCCACTGCTACCACGGCCCCATCACCAAGCAGGGCAACAGCCACGCCCGCTGGATGATGGTGCAGGCCGCGCAGGCCCTGGCCCGGCATCCCGGACCTCTGGGAGTGTTCTTCCGCCGCATCCAAAAGAAGAAGAACCGCAACGTGGCGGTGGTGGCCACGGCGCGCAAGCTGGTCACCATCGCCTGGCGCATGCTGCACGCCAACGAGCCCTACCGCTATGCCCAACCGGCCACCCTCGATGCCAAGTTCAGCCGCCTGCGCATCCGCGCCACCGGCCGTCGCAAACCCAACGGCTCGGTGAAAGGCGCGCGGCGCTCGGCCGACTACGGCAGCGGAAAGCGCACCCGCGCGGTGCCCAGCCTGGACCAGGTCTGCGCCGCGGCCGAGTTGCCGGCGCTGCCCGCGGCCGCGCCCGGCGAACTCCGCATGCTGGACGAAAGCGGCACGGCGCCTTTCGCCGAGCAGATTCGAAAACCGAAACGCGTGGCGCGGCGATCCGCGTAAAGGCTCGCTTCGTCTTCCGGGATTCTGAGTAAGGGCAGAGCGGTGGCGCGTCAAGGCCAAGCCCCTGCGGGCGCTACGCGGCCTTGACCCGCCACCGCTCTCCCTTCGGATCCTATGAGGAAGACGAAGCGAGACACCAAGCCAGCCCCGGCCCAACCCCGCCAAAAAACTTGCGCCAGGCGTGCAGATTTCAGTTGACACAATCATAGGTGCGCTGATGCGGGATGTCGTAGAACGGCCGTGGCCTCGCGGTCGCCGGCGCCCACGACCGTGCATCCCAGAGAACGATCTTGCCGGCTGCGGTCATGCCCGACGCGGATCTTGACGACCGCCGCCGGCCGGAAGTGGTCGTAGAAGAACTCCTCCGCGCGGTCCCACACCACCTGCACGGGCTTGCCGGTGATCTTCGCCAGCCGCGCCGCCTCCACCGCCTGCGCGGCATCGCGCTCTTTCCGCCGAAGCCGCCGCCCACGTAGGGCGTGATGACGCGGACGTTGTCGCGGCGGAAACCCAGCGCCTGCGCCACCTGGTCCTTCACCGTGAACGGCGCCTGCGTGCTGGCCCAGACGGTGACCTTGCCGTCTTCCACCACGGCGGTCGCGGAGTGCGTTTCGATGGGCGCGTGCGCGACGTAGCTGTTGAGGTAGGTCTGCTCGACGACGCCGCCGGCGAGCTTCTCGCCTTCCGCCAGGTCGCCGCTCTCGCCGACCACGCGGGGCGGCGGCGCGGTCTTCAGCAGGTGGTCGAAGATCGTCTTGTCGTCCGGAAGCGCCGGGCTGCGGCGATCGAACTCGCGCCTTGACCTTGCGAGCGCGGCTGTCGGCCACGTCGCGCCGCTCGTGCAGCACGGCCACCAGGTCGCCGTCCCTCACCACGCGCACGCCGGGCACCTTTTCGGCGGCGCGAGGTGTCCACGTTCTTCAGGCTTCGCGCCGTGCGCCGGCGGCCGCAGCATGCGCGCGTGCAGCATGCCCGGCAGAGCGATGTCGCCCGCGTACTTGGCCTTGCCGGTGACCTTGTCCAGCGCGTCCTTGCGCCGCGGCGACTGCCCGATCACCTGGAACGCCGGCGACCGGCTTCACCGGGATGTTCGCGAGGTGGCGCTCGATGCGCTTGCCCTCCACCAGCTGCGCGTAGGTGACGCGCTTGCCGGCTGCCGGGTCGGCGATCACGCCGGCCTTCACCTGCAGCCGCTCCACCGGCGCCTGCAGCTGCTCGGCCGCCATCTGCGAGCAGCACCGCCCGCGCCTCGGCGCCGGCGCCGCGCACGCACGGGCACCAGAACTGCGGGATGGTCATGGAGCCGAAGGTGCCCATGTCCTAGGGGCACAGGTCGGTGTCGCCCATCACCATGTCCACCGAGTCGAAGGCGACATCCAGCTCCTCGGCCAGCACCTGCGCCAGCGACGGTCATCGCGCCCTGTCCCAGCTCGACCTTGCCGACGAAGCACTGCACGCGGCCGTCCGCGCCGATTCGCAGGTAGGCGTTGAAGTCGGTCGGGTCGGCCATGCGGCGCGGGAAGCCGCGCCGGCTCCTGAGCCGCCAGCGGCTCGGCGTGGAAGAAGACGAACAGGCCCGCGCCGGCGAGCCGTGGAAATCGCGGCGGCTCAGTTCCTCGGGTCTGCCATCACGCACCTGCCTTTCCGCCGCCGGCGGCCTCCTTGATGGCCTCCACGATGCGCACGTGCGCGCCGCAGCGGCAGAGGTTGTCGTCCATGGCCGCGACGATCTGTCGCGCGTGGGCCGCGGCGTCTTCAGCAGCAGCGCGTAGGCGCTCAGGATCATCCCCGGCGTGCAGTATCCGCACTGGAAGGCGTGGTGCTTCAGGAAGGCCTCCTGGATGGGGTGCAGCCGCTCGCCTGGCCGAGCCCTTCGATGGTCAGCACGTGCTTGCCGGCCACGTCCTTGATGCGGCGTCGACGCAGGAGCGCACGGCCTCGCTTGTCCACGATGACGGTGCAGGCGCCGCAGAGGCCCTCGCCGCAGCCGAACTTGGTGCCGGTGAGGCCCAGTCGGAGCGCAGCACCCACAGCAGCATGCGCTCGTCGTCGACTGTGACGCTCGCCGGCTTTCCGTTGAGGTGAAATGAGATCGTTCGCTCCATAAGGGACTCCTTTCAGAATTACGGATCTCGGAACATTCTACGCCCGCCGCGGCGGGGGGGGGGGGGGGCGGAGGCGCGCGGGGGGGGCCCCGGCCCCCCCGCCCAAAATCGCAAAAACCGTCAAGCGTGGCGGCCGGTCCCAGCGTAGTATCGGGACATGAAACTCACCATCCTGCTCGGCGCCGTCATCCTGCTGGTGCTTCTGGCTGCCGTAGCATGGCGCTGGTTCAACAGCCCGCTCTACCAGCCCGGCGACGTGCGGGCCGGCAAGGATTTGCGCGAGCCGCTGGCGCCGCCATCGCAGGACGCCGCCCGGCCCGGCTACTGGCGCGTTGCCTCCGATATCGAGCTGTTCCACTTCGAGGAAGGCGCGGGCGAGCCCATCCTGACCATTCATGGCGGCCCGGGTTTCGTGCCCGCGGGGCCCTGGCCGGCGGGCGCTGCGCTCGGCGGCGATTACCGGTTGGTGTACTACCACCAGCGCGGATGCGGATCGTCGACACGGCCTGTCCGCTCCCTCGGTGGCCAGAACTTCTACCAGTCGATGCAGGCGCTCAACCGCACGCTCGGGTTGCCGGCGCAGATCGCCGACATCGAGCGGATCCGACGGATCCTGGGTCGGGACAAGTTGATTGTGGCGGGGCATTCGTTCGGGGCGTTCCTGGCCGCGCTCTATGCGGCCGAGTTTCCCGAGCACGTGCGGGCGATCATTGCGGTGGCCCCGGCCGATCTGGCGGTCCTGCCGACTCCCGACGGCGACCTGTTCGCGCAGATCCGGCAGCGGCTGCCCGCCGAGAGACTGCCCGAGTACGAGAAGTTCCTGGCGGAGTATTTCGACTTCCAGGGCGCGGTGAAGAAGAGCGACGACGAACTGGCGGCCATGTACCGTCGCTTCGGCACTTTCTATTTGGCCGCTTCGCCCGCGGCGGCGCAGCAAGCCGTCGGCGACACGATGGAGGGCAACGGCGGCATGATGCCGCTAGCCGTCTATCTCAGTATGGGCCGGCGCCACGACTACCGCGACGCGTTCCGCAAGATCGCGGCTCCCGTGCTGGTGATTCACGGCCGCGACGATCTACAGTCCGTCGCCTGGAGTCGCCACTTCGCCGAGCTGTTCCCGAACCACCGTATGGTTGAGGTCGCTGGAGCAGGGCACTTTGTCTTTGCCGACCAGCCCGACGCGTTCGCTGCGGCGGTGAGGGAGTTTTTGGGGGCGCTGTGAAGGGTCCGCTCCCTCACGGTCGCGGTTTCCATGAGTAAACCCCTCGTGTCAAGGAAAATGTTGATCGACGGGTGTTTTTGTTTTGGCCTTTGCATGGGCCTCCTTTCCCTCATCTACTTAAATTGTTCGGAACGGCCCGGAGCGGTCAAGGGCGCGCCGGTTTTGCGCGGCGCAGCGAACCCTTGACGGCGAGGACCGTTCCGGAATCTGGGGCCGGAGGGAAAGGAGGCCGGGGGTTCCAGGGGGTGTCCCCCTGGCGAGGTTCCGGGGCAGCGCCCCGGACACCTTACCGCGCGCCTTTTGCGCGGCATCCAGGAACACCTCCGCCTCCGTCCGCTGTCCTGCGCCGACCAACGGGAGGCGCTCGCTCTCCCGCCTTCGTAGCCGCTTTCCTTCGACCCGGCTTCCATCCGCACTCGGATCGGCCGGTTCCCCGCCAGGTGCTCGTTGGGGTTCTTCCGAAGGTGGGGGGCTGCCATCTCGCTGTCGAGCTCGGCCTCCCGGTCTTCCCGGAATGCCGGCTCTACCGCGACCTCGCAGTCACCCCCGTTCGGTCTCTGGCTACGACTTCCCAAACCCATCCTGTCCTCAGGCTGTCCTCAGGCCGCCGCCGCCGGAGCCGCGGTCCTCGATTTCCTTAGCGGCTCGTACACCTCGCCGCTGACCCACAACCGGTGCAACAGCACACTCAGCTTTCGCGCCACCCCACCACCGCCCGCTTCCTGGCGTTGCCCCCGCCCCGCGCGCACAGCTCCAGCCCCCAGCGCCGCACATCCGTATCCGGGCCAAACCGTCCCAGAATGTACTGCGCACTGTTGACCAGCAGCGTGCGCAGGTACTGATCTCCCTCTTTGGTGATCCCTAGTTGCGGATTGCTTTCTCCCGATTGGTCTCGCCGGGGCCGCGCTCCAATGTAACAGCCCACTTCCCGGCTCTTGCGGAAGCGCGCCGGATCTTCCAGCGTCAGCACGAACGTCAGCGCCACCAGTGTCCCCACTCCCTTCACTTGCGTCAGACGTCATCTTCTTCCGCGTAGTGCTCCCGTGCGATCGCCTCGATCCGTTTGTCCGCTTCCTGGATCTTCAGGTTCAGGGCTTCCACCGCCTCTAACAACGGCTCGATCGCCGCCGCCGGCAGGCGCCAGTTCCTCCGCCAGGCGCACACTGGCCGCGGCCGGCACTATCCGGCGCCGCTCTCGAGCAGCTTCACCAGTTCTCGCGCGGCGTTCATCCGCCTGGTGCGCGCCTCCACCAATATGCGGCGCCCCCGACGCCAGCAGGTGTCCGTGCGCCTCTTCGCTGCGATGCCGGATCGGACGCGTAACTGGGATCCACGCGCGCCATCCGCGCCAGCATCTCCGCATCGATCGGGTCCCTTTTTCCGCTGTTGGCCGTCAGCAGCGGATCGCTCTGCATTGGCCACGATCACTTCGTGCCCGCACTCCCCAGCACCCGCTCCACCCACGCCGAGTGGGTCCCGGCCTCGATCGCCACCCGGCTCCTCTGCAGCTTCCCGAAGCACTCCCGCAGACTTGCTCGCGTGGTCTTCAGGCTGCCTGCCACCAGTACCTCGCCGGTTTCGTCCAGGATGCAGTAGGAGCTGCTGCGATCGCCCACGTCGATACCGATCGTCAGATCCTCGCGCTGCTGCTTGCGCGCCTGCTGCTTCCGCTTCGCCATTCCCTTACCCGTGATATTCTTTTTCATACCGGTTCCTTCCTTTGCACCTTATCGAGTGCGCCTAACGGGAGCTTAACTCATCCCGCCGGGAGGACCGGCCTTCTCATACCATCTCGGTGCTCTCGGTGCGTACGCCACGCCCTGATAGAATGAAGATGAACCTCGTACTATGATCGACGCCTTATTTGCCAAGATTTTCGGCACCAGGAACGAGCGCCAGGTCAAGGCGATGCGTCCGCTGGTGGCGGCTATCAATCAGTTGGAGCCCGCCATCGAGCAGCTCAGCGACGAAGAGCTCGCCCGCAAGACCGTCGAATTCAAGGAGCGGGTGGCACAGGGCGCCACGCTCGACGACCTGCTGATCGAGGCCTTCGCGGTGGTCCGCGAGGCCGGCCGCCGCGCCCTGAACATGCGGCATTTCGACGTCCAGCTCATCGGCGGCATCGTTCTGCACCGTGGCAAGATCGCCGAAATGAAGACCGGTGAAGGAAAGACGCTGGTCGCCACGCTCCCGGTCTACCTGAACGCTCTGGAAGGGAAGGGCGCCCACGTCATCACGGTCAACGACTACCTGGCCAAGCGCGACTCCGAGTGGATGGGCAAGCTGTACAAGTTCCTGGGCATGACGGTCGGCGTCATCGTGCACGATCTGGACGACCGCGAACGCCAGGACGCCTACAACTGCGACATCACCTACGGCACCAACAACGAGTTCGGGTTCGACTACCTGCGCGACAACATGAAGTTCCAGTTGGAGCAATGCGTTCAGCGCGGGCACCACTTCTCGATCGTGGACGAAGTGGATTCGATCCTGATCGACGAGGCGCGCACCCCGCTGATCATTTCTGGCCCGAGTGAGGAATCGACCGACAAATACATGAAGGCCAACCGGATCATTCCCAAACTGATCCGGGGCGAGGTGATCGAAGGCAAGGAGCCGGGCGAGAAGTACCTGACCGGCGACTACACGGTGGAGGAGAAAAGCCGTTCGGTGGCGCTCACCGACGAGGGCTTCGACAAGGCGGCCCGGCTGCTCGGCCTCACCAGCATCTGGGATCTCGAAACCATCGAATGGAAGCACCATGTGGAGCAGGCGCTCAAGGCGCACGTGCTGTTCCACCTGGACAAGGACTACGTCGTCAAGGACGGCGAGGTCATCATCGTGGACGAGTTCACCGGGCGCCTGATGCCGGGGCGGCGGTGGAGCGACGGGCTGCACCAGGCGGTGGAGGCCAAGGAGGGCGTGAAGGTCCAGCGGGAGAACCAGACGCTCGCCACCATCACCTTCCAGAACTATTTCCGCATGTACAAGAAGCTCGCCGGCATGACGGGAACCGCCGAGACCGAAGCCGCCGAGTTCGACAAAATCTACAAGCTGGACGTGGTGGTCATCCCGACCAACCGCGCGCTCATCCGGAAAGAGAATCCGGACATCGTTTACCGCACCGAAGACGAGAAGTTTCGCAACGCGGCGAAAGAAATCAAGGCCTGCAACGAGCGGGGCCAGCCGGTGCTGGTGGGCACCATCTCGGTCGAGAAGTCCGAGCGGCTGTCGGGCATCCTTAAGAAGATGGGCGTGCGGCACGAGGTCCTCAACGCCAAGAACCACGAGCGCGAGGCGTTCATCGTGGCGCAGGCCGGGCGCAGAAACCAAGTGACGGTGTCGACCAACATGGCCGGCCGCGGCACCGATATTCTGCTGGGAGGCAACCCGGAGTTCATCACCAAGGAACAGTGCCTCAAGGAAAAGATCGCCGAACTGCTATCGCGGGAGCAGGTCAGCCTGGTTCCGGACCAGCATTATTACTACTTCCTGCACCTGGGCCAGGCCTACCGTGTGCAGCGGCCCCGCTGGGACGCGATCTTCGCCGTTCACAAGCAGGCCACCGAGGCGGAGCACGACGTGGTGGTCGCATCGGGCGGCCTGCACATCGTGGGCACCGAGCGGCACGAATCGCGGCGCATCGACAACCAGTTGCGTGGACGCGCCGGCCGCCAGGGCGACCCCGGAAGCTCGCGTTTCTACCTCTCTCTTCAAGACGACCTGCTCCGCATCTTCGGCGGCGAGCGCATTCAGAACCTGATGCTGAAGCTGGGCATGGAAGAGGACGTGCCCATCGAGTCGAAGCTCATCACGCGGCGGATACGGAAGGCGCAAGAGGCGGTGGAGGCCCAGAACTTCGGCGCCAGAAAGCACCTCATCGAGTACGACGACGTGATGAACAAGCAGCGCGAAGCCATCTACGGCTGGCGGCGCGAGCTGCTCGAAAAGGCCGATCAGCGCGAGAAGATCCTGGACATCATTCGCGGCATCCTGGTGGGGTTCCTGGATCTGCGCTGCCCCCCCAGGACGCACCCCAGCACCTGGGACCTGGTGACTCTCGAAACCGACATCAACAGCGAGTTCGGCGTCCGGATCCGGCCCACCGAGATCCAGCACCTTTCCCGGCTCGATGTGGAAGAGACCATTTTCGGGCGGCTGCTGCAGAAGTACGAGGAGAAGGAGCAGCTCATCGGCGCGGAGGCCATGCGCGAGATGGAGCGCCTGATCATGCTCCACGTCATCGACACGCAGTGGAAGGACAACCTGCTGTCGATGGACCACCTGAAGGAAGGCATCGGGCTGCGCGGCTACGGCCAGAAGGACCCGCTGGTCGAGTACAAAAAGGAATCGTTCATCCTGTTCCAGGACATGATGGACCGGATCGAGGACGAGACCATCCGCTACCTGTTCTTCCTGCAGGCGGTGGAAGGCGGGGGCCAACCGGCTGCGTCGTTTCTGACCGACGAGGAGCAGGCGGAAGTGGACATGGAGGAGGAGCAGCAGCAGGTTCTGGCCGCTGCCTCGCAACAACAGCGGGAGGCGGCCCAGTCGTCCATTGACGACTTCACCCGCAATATCCAGCGCAAGAACGAGCGGCAGATGGCGTCGTTGCAGTTTGCCGGTGGCGAGGCGAGTTCCACCAGCGCCACCGTAGTCCGGGGCGCCAAGACCGGCCGGAACGACCCCTGCCCGTGCGGGAGCGGCAAGAAGTACAAGAAGTGCTGCGGGGCTAACGCATGAGCCTGAGCCTCTCCCCCGCCACCGCACCGAGCCGCGACCGTCAGGGAGCGGACAGGGTCTCGGCACGAGTGCCGAGACGGCAGCCTGAGAGGCTGCGCCACTTGTTCGGGCTTGCCCTGCTGGTGGCATCGTGCGCGCAGGCGGCGGTCTGGCCGGACCAGGTGGGCGAGTACAAGAAATCCTCCTCCAAACCGGTGGCGGTCGCGGACCGTCCGCTGTGGGACGAATACGGCCTGAAGCAGGCCGACGAGGCCGAATACGCGGCCGGGACGAAGCACTTCACGGGCACGGCGTACCGGTTTCAGGACCCGACCGGGGCCTTCGGTGCCTTCGAGTGGCAGCGGCCGGCCGGCTCCAAGCCCTCTAAGCTGGGCGACATCGGCGCCGAGACCGGCGACGGCGTCTGGTTCCTGTTCGGCAACTACCTGTTCCGTCTGGAGGGCTGGAAGCCGCCGCAGTCCGACGATCTGGTCGATGTCTTGGGGCGCCTGCCGGGCCTGGACCGCAGCGCGCTGCCGCCGGTCCACCTGCCCGAGCGAGGGCTCCAGGCGGGTTCCGAGCGATACGTGATCGGTCCGGTAGGCCTCGAGCAGTTCGAAAAAGGGGTGCAGCCGGCGATGGCGGCATTCAGCTTGGGCGCGGAAGTCGAGATAGGTCAGTACGATACGTCAGCCGGCAGGATGCAGATGGCGGTTTTCTCCTATCCCACGCCGCAGATCGCCATTCAGCAGGCGAGGCAGTTCCAGGCCCTTCCGGGGGTCATGGCGAAGCGCGCGGGGCCTATGGTGGCGGTCATTCTGTCCCCCAGGACCCCAATGCCGCCGAGAGGCTTCTTGCCCTGGTCAGGTACAACGGGATTGTCACCGAAGCGGATCGGCCTCCCACCGCAAAAGACAACGTTGCCGACCTGCTGATTACCATTTTCACGCTCACCGGCATCCTTCTGGTGCTCTGTCTGGTCGCCGGATTGGCGGTTGCGGTGCTTCGAAGGCTCGGCTGGGGCACTTCGGGTGACCCCATGACGTTATTGCACCTGGACGACCGCCCGAGCGGCCCTTCCCAACCATAACATCCGCTTTTTGTTTCGATTGCAACAGATCCGCGGGTTCTGCACAGGGTCTTGAACAGGCTTTTGCACAGGCTGAGGAAAACAAGCCGCGCCGCTAAGCCTTTGCACAGCAGTACCTTGGGGTCATAATGCGAGGGGGAGCTTTTTTCCTTGATTTGAGGGCGTGGCTGAAATAAGATCCAATCACCAACAGGTTTTGGCGGTTGCGTTTCCGTCGAACCGGTTCTCCCATTGAACATCGCCCTGTGAGAACAGGGGGACGTACCATAAATGCCTGCCTCCTTCGCGGGGGCGGGCATTTCTGTTTTGAGGGGCCGGGCCACCGCTACCTGCCGGAGCGGCCGGGGCCGGGCTGGGCCACCGCTGCCCCGCCGGAGCCGGGTTGGGCCACCGCTGCCCCGCCGGAGCGGCCGGTGCCGGGCTGGGCCACCGCTGCCCGCCGGAGCGGCTGGGGCTCTAAAAACACCGCTTATTCCTGCAACCAACCGTTCGCTGCGCGAATCTTGACTACTTAGTACAGATTCGCTAGGCTGAGAGTGAACTCCCAGATCTGGGTCCGCTATCTAAGGAGATTGGATGAGCACAGCCGCCAACGAGATCCAAGCCTTTACCGAGCAGGAATACAAGTACGGTTTCGTGACCGATATCGAAGCCGACTCAGTCCCTGCCGGCCTCAACGAGGACGTCATCCGGCTGATTTCGGCCAAGAAACAAGAGCCGCAATTCATGCTGGAGTGGCGCCTGAAGGCCTACCGCAACTGGGTGAAGATGCGGGAGCCGGACTGGGCCAACGTGCGCTATCCGGCGATCGACTACCAGAGCATCGTCTACTACTCGGCTCCGAAGGGCGCCGGCGGGAACGAGGCCAAGAGCCTTGCGGATGTCGATCCGGAACTGCTGCGCACTTACGAAAAGCTGGGCATTCCGCTCAAGGAGCAGGCCATGTTCGCGGGAGTCGCCGTGGACGCGGTCTTCGACAGCGTTTCGGTGGCCACCACGTTCAAGCACAAACTGAGCGAGATGGGCATTATCTTCTGCTCTTTTTCGGAAGCGGTGCGTGAGCATCCCGAACTGGTGGAGAAATACCTGGGCTCGGTGGTCCCGTACACGGATAACTTCTTCGCGGCTTTGAACTCGGCGGTCTTCAGCGACGGCTCGTTCTGCTATGTGCCCAAGGGCGTGCGGTGCCCGATGGAGCTTTCGACTTACTTTCGCATCAACGCCAAGGACACCGGCCAGTTCGAGCGCACGCTCATCATTGCCGATGAGGGCGCTTATGTGAGTTACCTCGAAGGCTGCACGGCGCCGATCCGCGACACGAACCAGTTGCACGCCGCGGTGGTGGAGCTGGTGGCGCATGACAACGCGCAGATCAAGTACTCGACCGTGCAGAACTGGTATCCCGGCGATAAGCAGGGCAAGGGTGGGATCTATAACTTCGTCACCAAGCGCGGTAAGTGCGCGGGCGTGAATTCGAAGATTTCCTGGACGCAGTTAGAGACCGGCTCGGCAATCACCTGGAAATATCCGTCCTGCATTTTGATGGGCGATAACTCGGTGGGCGAGTTTTACTCGGTGGCGGTGGCCAACAACTACCAGCAGGCGGACACCGGCACCAAGATGATCCACATCGGGAAGAACACGCGCAGCACGATCGTCTCGAAAGGCATCTCCGCTGGGCACGGGCAGAACAGCTACCGCGGGATGGTGAAGATCCTGCCCGGCGCCGACAACGCGCGCAATTACTCGCAGTGCGACTCGATGCTGCTCGGCAATAAGTGCGGCGCGCACACGTTCCCGTATCTGGAAGTGAAGAACCACTCGGCGCAGGTGGAACACGAGGCCTCGGTGTCGCGCATCGGCGAGGACCAGATATTTTACTGCCGCCAGCGCGGCATCTCGACCGAGGACGCCGTCTCGATGATCGTCAACGGATTCTGCAAGCAGGTATTCAAAGAGTTGCCGATGGAGTTCGCGGTGGAAGCGCAGCGGTTGTTGAACGTGAGTTTAGAAGGAAGCGTGGGGTAAGTCGGACCGCTTGCTGACGCGCGCGGTTCGGTGCTGGTGGTGTCTAAAGCACCGAACCGCGACCGTCAGGGAGCGGACACATTGAGGATTGCATGCTCTTAGAGATCAAGAACCTTCAAGCACGAGTAGCGGATAAACCAATTCTGAAAGGCATCGACCTGGCGGTGGACGCTGGTCAGGTGCACGCCATCATGGGGCCGAACGGCTCCGGAAAGAGCACGCTGGCAGGGGTGCTGGCCGGCCGCGAAGTCTACGCAGTGACCGGCGGCGAGGTCCTTTATGAGGGCGCGGACCTGCTCGCCATGAAGCCCGAGGAACGCGCGAGCGCCGGCATCTTCATGGCGTTCCAGTATCCGGTGGAAATTCCCGGTGTGAGTAACATGTACTTCCTGCGGGCCGCGCTGAACGCGCAGAGGAAGTACCGCGGCCTCGAAGAGCTCGACGCCATGGACTTCCTGGCGCTGGTGAAAGACAAAGCCAAGCTGCTGGGTCTGGACGAGACGCTGCTCTCGCGTCCGGTGAACGAAGGCTTCTCCGGCGGCGAGAAAAAGCGCAACGAGATTTTCCAGATGGCGGTGCTGGAACCGCGCCTGGCGATTCTGGACGAAACCGATTCCGGCCTGGATATCGACGCGCTCAAGGCCGTCGCGGCGGGCATCAACGCGATGCGCTCTCCCGAGCGCGGCATGATCGTGGTCACGCACTACCAGCGGCTGCTGAGCTACGTGGTGCCCGATTTCGTCCACGTGATGCACAACGGGCGCATCGTACGTTCGGGCGGCAAGGATCTGGCGCTCGAACTGGAACGGCTCGGGTACGCCTGGCTCGAAGAGCAGGCGGCGGTGGGGTCCTAAAATGTCGGCGAGCGTGATACCAGCGAAGGAGTATGAGGGCGCTTACCTGACGGCATTTGCCGGTGCCGCTCTCCCCGGCGGCGCGCGCCTGCGCCGCACGCGCCAGGCGGCGATCGAACGCTTCGGCGCTCTGGGATTCCCCACCACACATAACGAGGCATGGAAATACACCAGTCTGGCGCCGTTTCTGAAGACGCCGTACCGGGCCGCGCCGGCCTCCGCATTCGCAGGGGAGCTGCCCGCCGCGAGCCCCGGCGCTGCGCGGCTGGTCTTCGTCAACGGACGCTTCGCGCCGGAACTTTCGAAGACGCAGACGCTGGCGGGCGTGAAGATCTCGCGCCTTAAGGAAGCATTCACCCGGCGCTCCATTGTGGACCGCATCGGCGCCACCGCCACGTTCGAGACCAATGCGCTGGTGGCGCTCAACACGGCCATGTTCGAGGATGGCGCGCTGATCGAAATCGCGGACGGCGCGGTGCTCGAGGCGCCCGTCGAACTGCTGTTCGTCGCGACCGCCGATGGCACCGTCGCCTATCCGCGCAACCTTATTATCGCGGGCCGGGACAGTCAGGCGCGCGTCGTCGAGACTTACCTCGGCTCCGGCGCGCGCGGGCTATTTCACCGCCTCCGTGACCGAGGTGCTGGTTGCCGACGGAGCCGTGATCGAGCACTACAAGCTCCAGGAAGAGAGCGAAGGGGCGCTGCATTTCGGCATGCTGGCGGTGCGCCAGGGCGCGAGCAGCAACTTCGTCTCGCACAACATCGCCTTCGGCGGGGCGCTGGCGCGCAACGAGATCGCGGTGGTGCTGGAGGGCGAGGGCGCGGACTGCAATCTGAACGGCCTGTATGTCACCGGCGGCCGGCAGCACGTCGACAACTACACCACGCTAGACCACGCGCAGCCGCACACCACCAGCCACGAACTCTACAAGGGCGTGCTCGACGGCACGAGCCAGGCGGTCTTTCACGGCCGCATCATCGTCCGTCCCGACGCGCAGAAAACCGACGCCATACAGCGCAACAAGAACCTGCTGCTCTCCGACGGCGCGGTGATCAATACCAAGCCACAACTGGAAATCTACGCCGACGACGTGAAGTGTACGCACGGCGCCACGGTCGGCCAGGTGGACGCTGACGCTATCTTCTACCTGCGCTCGCGCGGCATCCCGCTCGAGGAAGCGCGCAGCCTGCTGACCTTTGCCTTCACGAGCCAAATGATCAGCTCGATGAAGGTGGAATCGGTTCGCGAGCGGCTGGGTCCGCTGCTGCTGAGGCGCCTGGCGGGAGGCGGTGTATGAGCGCCAACGCGAGCCCGCGGACCGCGGCCGGCTTCGACGTCGAGCGCATCCGGCGGGATTTCCCCATCCTGAGCGAGCGCGCCTACGGCAGGCCGCTGGTGTATCTGGACAACGCGGCCACTTCTCAGAAACCGCGCGCCGTGATCGACGCGCTGGTGCGTTATTACACCACCGAGAACGCCAACGTGCACCGCGGCGTTCACCTGCTGAGCGAGCGCTCGACGGCCTCCTACGAGGACGCGCGGCGCACGGTTCAGACCTTCCTGAACGCCGCACTCAGTGCGCGAGATTGTGTTCACGCGCGGCGCTACCGAAGGGATCAACCTGGTGGCGCAAAGCTGGGGGCGGGCGAATGTGGGCGCGGGCGACGAGATCCTGATCTCCGCGCTGGAGCACCATTCGAACATCGTGCCCTGGCAGATGCTGGCCGAGGAGAAGCGCGCCACATTGCGCGTCGCGCCGATCGACGACCGCGGCGACGTGATCCTGGAGGAATACGAGAAGCTGCTGGGGCCGCGTACGAAGATCGTCGCGCTGGCGTACGTCTCGAACGCGCTCGGCACCGTCAATCCCATCGAGCGCATGATCGAGATGGCGCACCGGCACGGCGCTGTCACGCTGATCGACGCTGCGCAGGCGGCGCCGCACCTCAGGATCGACGTCGAGGCGCTGGACTGCGACTTCCTCGCGTTCTCCGGCCACAAGCTCTTCGGACCGACCGGAATCGGCGTGTTGTACGGGAAGGCGCGCCTGCTCGACGCGATGCCGCCGTGGCAAGGCGGCGGCGACATGATCCGCTCGGTGACTTTCGAGAAGACGCTGTACAACGACCTGCCCGTACAAGTTCGAGGCCGGCACGCCGCACATCGCGGGCGCGGTCGGGCTGGGCGTCGCCATCGACTACGTGAGCGGAGTGGGGCTCGACGAGATCGCCGCCTACGAGCAGGAGTTGCTGGTCTACGGCACCGAACGGTTGTCGTCGATCGCAGGCCTGCGGCTGATCGGTACGGCCCGCCACAAGGCGGCGGTGCTCTCGTTCGTTCTCGACGGCGTCCACCCGCACGATGTGGCCACCATCCTGGATCGCCGCGGCATCGCCATACGCGCGGGGCATCACTGCGCGCAGCCGGTGATGGAGCGCTACGGCTTGACCGCCACCAGCCGCGCGTCGCTGGCGTTCTACAATACGAAGGAAGAGATCGACGCCCTGGCCGCCGGCATCGAGGCGGTGAAGGAGATCTTCCATTGAGTTCCGAGTTGACCGATCTGTACCAGCAGGTGATTGTGGACCACGCCAAGCGGCCGCGCAATTTCCGCGTCCTGAGCGGGGCCAACCGGAAAGTGGACGGCTACAATCCGCTGTGCGGCGACAAGGTGACCATCTACGTTCAGGTGGAAGACGGCGTGGTGCGGGACATCAGCTTTCAGGGTTCCGGCTGCGCCATTTCGACGGCATCGGCTTCGCTGCTCACCGAAGCGCTCAAAGGCAAGACGCTGGCGGACGCCGAGGCGCTGTTCGAATCCTTTCACGAATCTGGTGACGGGCTTGCAGCCTGCCACAGGACGAGCCGGGCTTGGGCAAGCTGGCCGCGTTTTCGGGAGTGTGCGACTATCCGACGCGCGTTAAGTGCGCGACGCTCGCCTGGCACGCGCTGCACGCCGCGCTCGAAGGCGACGAAGCCGGTGGTGAGCACGGAGGAACCCGGTGGTTAGTGGCGCACGCTTCAGCGTGCTGTCGCGAGCTTTAGCTCGCGGAACGGCGAACTGAAGTTCGCCGCTGCACGCTGAAGCGTGCGCCACGTTGGCATGCGGGAGCGGATTGATGCCTGCCTAGAGCAGAAAGTGATCGAAGCGCTGAAGAGCTGCTACGATCCCGAAATCCCGGTGGACATCTACGAGCTTGGGCTTGATCTACGGATTGAAAGTGGACGCAGAGCGGCGCGGTGGCCGTCCAGATGACGCTGACCGCGCCGAATTGCCCGGCGGCCGGCAGCCTGCCCGGCGAGGTCGAGCAGAAAATCCGGGCGGTCGAGGGCGTGACGGACGTCAAGCTGGAGCTGGTTTGGGATCCGCCCTGGGGCCGCGAGCGGCTTTCGCCCGCGGCGCTGGTTCAATTGGGATTGATGTAGTGAAAATCTCCGCGCAGGAAGAATACGGAATCCGCTGCCTGCTCCAGATCGGGAGGCGGGGGCCGGATGCCAGCCTCACCATCCCCGAGATCAGCCGGGCGGAGCACATCTCCAGCCATTACGTGGCGAAGCTGCTGCGCGTACTGCGGCGCGGCGGTCTCGTGACGAGCGCTCGCGGCCAGGCGGGCGGCTACACGCTCGCGCGCCCGCTCTCCCGGATCACCGTGAGCGAGGCGCTGGCGGTGCTGGGCGGGCGGCTCTACGATCCGGCCTTTTGCGGCCAGCACGGCGGCGCGGAGACGGTCTGCGCGCACACCATCGAGTGCTCCATCCGCTCCCTGTGGCGGAGCGTGCAGCAGGCGGTGGACGGAGTTGCTCGGCCAGACCACGCTGGCCGATCTGCTGCCGCCCGGAGACCTGCCGCCGGTGCCTTCCGTGCCGCTCACCGCGATTCGGATCAACTGAAAACGCCAGTCGCATGTCAGCTCGGCGTTCGTGCAAGCCCTCGACCGACGGTAGTCATGCGACTGATCGACGAGCGACGAGCACGGGACAGCTAAAGTAGTACAAGGTAAATGGCGGACCAAAAGCTCCAAGTAATCCCGCTGGGCGGTCTCGGCGAGTTCGGAATGAACTCGCTGGTGCTGCGCTATGGCGACGACATCATTCTGATCGATGCGGGCATGATGTTCCCCGACGAAGAACTGCTCGGGGTCGATATCGTCACGCCCGATTTCGCGTACCTGGAGGAGAACCGCGACAAGTTCCGCGCGGTGATCCTGACGCACGGGCATGAGGACCACATCGGCGCCGTGCCGTTCCTGCTGTCGCAGCTCAACGTGCCGGTCTACGCCACCGAGTTCACGCTGGCGCTGATCTCGCGCCGTCTCGAAGAACACGACCTGCTCGAGCAGGCCCAGCTCAACAAGGTCAAGGCCGGCGACAAGCTCGAAATCGGGCCGTTCCAGATCGAGTTCATCCACGTCACGCACTCGATCGTGAACGCGGTGGCGCTGGCCATCACCACCCCGCTCGGCGTCGTGATCCACACCGGCGATTTCAAAGTGGACCCGACGCCCACCGACAACCTGCTCTTCGACCTGCACACGCTGGCCGATTACGGCCGCGCGGCGTCCTGCTGCTGCTTTCCGATTCGACCAACTCGGACCGCCCCGGCTACACCGAGAGCGAGCGCGCCATACGCCCGCGCATGGAGGACATCCTCAACCGCGCCGAGCGGCGGGTGATCATCTCCTGCTTCAGCTCGTCGGTGCATCGCCTGCAGCAGATCATCGACCTGGCGGCGGAGTTCGGGCGCAAGGTGGCGTTCCTCGGGCGCAGCATGCTGAGCACCACCGAAATCGCGCACGCGCACGGCCTGCTGCACATTCCCAACGGCCTGCTGGTGCGGCCGCAGGACATCATGGACGTCGCGCCGTCGAAGCTGCTGGCGGTGGTTTCGGGCAGCCAGGGCGAGCCGATGTCCGCGCTCGCGCGCGTGGCGGTGGACAACCACAAGAGCCTCTCGATCGAGCGCGGCGACACCGTGGTCCTCAGCTCGCGCATCATTCCGGGCAACGAGAAGGCGATTTACCGGATGCTGAACCACTTCGCCAAGCGCGGCGCCGAGGTCATCTACGGCTCCATGAATCCGCCGCTGCACGTCTCCGGGCACGCCAGCGCGGAGGAGCTGAAGCTGATTCTCAACCTGGTGCGGCCGAAGTATTTCATGCCGATTCACGGGGAGTACCGGCAGCTCGCCAAGCACGCCGCGCTGGCCGAGCACCTGCGCCACGTCGGGTCTCGAGGAGACCTTCATTCTCGAAAGCGGCGACATGCTGGAGCTCGATCGCTACGGCGCGCGCAAGGCGGGGCAAGGTGCCCGTGGGCCGCGTCTGCATCGACTCGGGGCGCTCGACGACATCGTCGAAGACATCGTGATCCGCGACCGGCGGCACCTCTCGGAAGAAGGCTTCATGCTGCCGATCATCACCATCGACAAACACACCGGCAAGGCGAGGGCCTGCCCGAGATCGTCACCCGCGGTTTCATCTCCGAGGACGGCTCGGACCTGCTCGAGAAAGCGCGCGAGCTGGTGGCGCGAACCATCGCCACCTCGACCGACGAGGAGCGCACCGACTGGGGCGTCATGAAGGAGAAGATCCGCAGCGACCTGCGCCGGTTCCTGATCAAGCAGACCTCGCGCCACCCGCTGATCATGCCGGTGATTCTGGAGGTATAACCCCGTGGACCGCCGCCGTTTTCTGCTCGCAGCCGCGGCCGCCGCATCGCCCCTTGTGGCGCGAGAGCAAACGGCCACGCTTTCCGTCCATCCCGACCGTCCGGGTGCGCGCATACCGGTGCGCTACACCGGGCTCAGTTATGAATCCTCACAGCTTGCGGAGCCCGAATTCTTTTCGGCGAAGAATCGGGACCTGGCTGCCCTGTTCAAACGGCTGAGCGCGCGGGGCGTGCTGCGGATCGGCGGCAACTCGAGCGAGTTCACGTGGTGGAAGGCCAGTCCGGAAGCCGTGGCGCCGGCGCTCAAGCCGCCCCCGGGCCCGGCCGATGCGAACTGGATGCCGCACGAACTGTCGCCCATCACGCCCCAGGCCATCGAGAACCTCGCGGGTTTTCTCGACGCCGCGGGCTGGAAGCTGATCTATGGTCTGAACCTGGGCACGGGGACGCCGCAACGCGCCGCCGAGGAGGCTGCCTACGTGGCCAAAACGATCGGCACACGCCTGGAGTACTTCCAGATCGGCAACGAGCCGGACCTGTATCCGCGGGCTAACAACGGCCTCCGTCCGCCTTCCTGGGGCTTTGACAATTACCTTTCCGAGTGGGTGAAGTTCGCCTCGGCCATTTTCGCGCGCGTTCCCTTCGCTCGCCTGGCCGGTCCGGATGTCGCGAGCGACTCCGAGTGGATCGCGCGCTTTGCCAGCCAGGCCCCGGCCAAAGTGTCCGACGCCATCGTCTCGCTGACTGGCCACTACTACGCCATGGGGCCGCCCGACGATCCGCGCGTGAACATAGAGCGGCTGCTCGCGCCAGGGCCCGAGTCGGCCGCTAGGGTCGCGCGCATCGCGCAGATCGCCGCGGACGCGCATTTGCCGTTTCGCATGGCGGAGGGAAATTCCTGCTACCGGGGCGGCAAGCCGGGCATGAGCGACGCCTTCGCATCGGCGCTCTGGGCCGCCGACTACATGCTCATGACCGCCCGCGCCGGCTACGCGGGAGTGAACTTCCACGGCGGCGGCACTCGCCAGATCCGCGCCGCGCTCGGCGGCCACCTTCCGGGCGAGGCGGTGGCCAAGAAGCCCGCCTCGACCGGGCGTAGCGGCGCTTTCTACACGCCCATCGCCGGCAGTCTGGATGAAGGTTTCGAGCCGCGTCCGATCTTCTACGGCATGATGCTGGGCGACCAGTTCGGCGGGACGACGGCGGTCGCCGCGGAGTTCGATGCGCAGTCCGTGAACGCCACCGCATACGCAGCCACAACGAAGGGCGACCTTCGCGTGGCCATCATCAACAAGGACGCAGCCCACGACCTGCGCGTCAAGATCGATCCCGGCTGGCCGCCCAAGCCCGCGCGGGTGTGGCGTCTTTCCGCGCTCGCGCTCGATGCGACGACCGGCGTGACGCTGGCCGGGAAAGATGTCGGCACCGCGGGCTCATGGAAGCCGGTCGAAGAAGGACTGCGGCCCGACAAACACGGTATCTTCACCCTCGACGTCCCGCGCGCCAGCGGCGCACTGGTGTTTTTCCTATGAGAATCCTTCTCCTGTTAGCCGTGGCTGCCACTCTCGGTGCGCAGCCGTATCGGCCCACCTGGGAATCCCTCGACAAGCGGCCCACGCCCTCTTGGTTCACCGATGCCAAGTTCGGCATCTTCATCCACTGGGGCGTGTACTCGGTGCCTGCCTATGCCCCGGTGCTTCCCGGCAAGCTGGCCTACGCAGAGTGGTATTGGAACGCCATGACCGTAGGCAGGGACGATCCGAAAGCGAATCCGATCCAGACCGGAACCTGGGCCTTCCACCAGAAAGTGTACGGCGCCGGCTATCCCTATCAGGACTTCGCGCCGCAGTTCCGCGCGGAATTGTTCGACCCAGACCATTGGGCGGACGTCTTCGCCCGTTCGGGCGCGAAGTATGTCGCGCTGACCTCGAAGCACCACGAGGGATTCGCGCTGTGGCCCAGCAAAGAGGCCTCCGCGACGTGGGGCCGCCCATGGAACGCGATGGAGATCGGGCCCCGGCGCGATGTGCTCGGCGATCTGAGCGAGGCCGTCCGGCGCAAGGGTCTGCGCATGGGCTACTACTACTCGCTCTACGAGTGGTACAACCCGCTCTGGCTCGCCGACAAGCCCCGCTACATCCGCGAGCACATGTTCCCGCAGTTCAAAGACCTGGTGACGCGCTACCAGCCGGCCATCATCTTCAGCGACGGCGAGTGGGAGCTGACTTCCGCCGAATGGCACAGCCCCGAGCTGCTGGCGTGGCTGTTCAACGAATCCCCGGTGAAGGACGAGGTGGTGGTCAACGACCGCTGGGGCAAGGACACGCGGCACAAGCACGGCAGCTATTGGACCACCGAATACACGCCGGGCATGAGCGGGATGGATCATCCGTGGGAAGAGAACCGCGGCATGGGCTTCTCGTTCGGATACAACCGCGCGGAGCGACTGGAGCACTACCACACGGGCCGCGAGCTGGTCATCATGCTGGTGGATCTGGTCAGCCGCGGCGGCAACCTGCTGCTCGATATCGGTCCCGCCGCAGACGGCACGATCCCCGTGGTGATGGAAGAGCGGCTCCTTCAGATCGGCAGCTGGCTGAAGGTCAACGGCGAGGCGATTTACGGCACGAGCCCCTGGAAGGTCACGCGGCAGTGGAGCGCAGGCGAGGCGCCGAAGGTGGAATACAACAAGGAGTGGCAAACCGCTTACGATGTGACGAAGCTGACCGAGGGCATCGACGCGTTCTTCACCAGGAAGGGCAACGACGTCTTCGCCATTCTGCCGCGCTGGCCCAGCGGCACTCTCCACATCACGGGAGTGACCGGTGTGAAGTCGGTCACGCTGCTGGGATTTCCGGCGCCGCTGAGGTTCAAGGCGGCGCAAGGCGGCGTCGCGGTCGACCTGCCGCAGCTGCCCGGGGATCTCGTGCAGCAGCCCGCCTGGGCGCTGAAGCTGAGCCGGTGAACCGCACCCGTGGCGCAGGCTTCAGCCTGCCGCGTCGAGACTCGTCTCGACGCTAGGGTCTCAGTCCCCACTGCGCGTCCGCGAACTTGAGATACTGCTCCCAGTCGTACGCCGTGATCCCGTGCTCGCCGGCGCGGATGTGATAGGCCACGGTGTGCTGGATGGGCTGATGGATGCCGGGCATCTGGTCGGTTCCGATCCCTTGCTTGCCTAACAGCTCGTACACCGGCGAGGCATTCACCACGGCCAGGAACTCACCGCGGGGGTCTGACCACAGGTCGCCGGCCGCACTGGCCACATAGAGCGGCCGCGGTGCGATCAGGGCCAGCAGCATGTGGGCGTCCACCGGAAGCTCGTCCTCGCGGTTGTCGTACTTTTTGTAGTTGCCGCAGAACCAGTAGGGGAACACCCGGTTGAGGTCGGCAATGCGCTCGCCGAAGTCGCGCCGGGTGATGGCCGCGCCGCCTTCCCCGGATTCGTTCGAGATGACGATGGAGAAGCGCGTGTCCTCGGCGCCGGCCCACAGTGCGGCCTTGCCCATGCGCGAGTGGCCGATCACCGCCACGCGCCGGGCATCGACGCCGCCGTCGCTCTCCAGGTAATCCATGGCCCGGCTCAGGCCCCACGCCCAGGCTGCGAGCGCGCCCCAGTCGTCGGCGGCCGGCTGCGTTTGTCCCGGCCTGAAAAACAGCGGCCGGATGCCGTATCCGATGCCGCCGACGAGGTCCGGTTCGATGTCTCCGCAATAGACGGTGGCCAGGCCGTAGCCGTGGTCCAGCACCTTCTCCAGTTGCCACGCGGCGGTGGCCGAGCCGCGCGACTTCTCCTCGGCCCGCCGCTTCACCACCGCGTTCGTGGTGGGGTCGCGCGTCCACTCCTCGGCCAGCGGGACGCCCGGGTCCGCCGACACCGTGTGGTTGCCCGCGAAGCCCAGCCCCAGGAGGACCGGAGATGGCTTCTTCGCGCCCGCCGGCAGATAGAGCAGCAGATCCATCTTCGGGCCATCGCGCCCGGCCAGCCACACCGTGACCCGCTTCCGAACCGCCCTTCCGTCGAGCGCCTTCTCGCTGGAGACAACCTCGGAGTTCAGCTCGGCCGGTTTTGCGGGACTGCGACCGAAGACCTCCGACCGGTACAGCTCGAGAATCTCCGGCCGCCGCAGCTCTTGCCACGTCTTCGCGTCGCGGACCCGCTCGCCGTTCCGCATTACCAGCGGATCGGGCAGCGTATACTTCGGAACTTTGGCTTCGTCGTAGTTCGCCGCGGGCGCGAGGGCCACGGCCGCCACCAGCAGTCGAATCATACAGACATCTTACTCTGCGCGGCCCAGCACCGAACCGCGACCGTCAGGAAGCGCAATCGTCGGGATAAACCGGCGTGCAGTCGGGGATGAAAGAGCCCCGCAAGAAAGGAGTAGCGAACCATCTTGACCTCATGTCTTGCGCTGGGTGCCGCGAGGTGCCGGGTGAAGTGTAGACAGAGGCATCGGCGGGCGAGGAATCGAGCTTCGAAAAACGCAATCCGGGCGCTGACCGTGTGCTTACAACGGGAAGGCCACACTGGCGGAAACGGGATCGCGAGTCTCCGTCAGGCCCGGCGTAGTCCAAGAGCCATACGCACGCCGAGAAACTGCACGCGCGAGAACCGAGAGACCTCGCTGGTATCCGGTGGCCTACCCGGCTGCTGGATCGGCCCGGGAAGCCCAAAGCGCAATCCGGGCACGCGCGCCAGCGAGGAGTCGAACACGGGCATATTACCTGCGAAGCCTCCGAACAAGGCCGGTGGAAACGCCGGCGGCGGAGGGGGTGGAGGGAAGGCCCGTGACCAAGGAGAACACCGTGGAATCTAACACTCGACCGACCCAGAGCGGGGAAAGGGTGACCCAGGGATTGCAGGGTGTGCGGGAAAGAGCGCGGAATAACAAGCAGGAGCGGTTCACGGCTCTGCTTCACCATGTGACCCCGGGGCTACTGCGGGACAGCTTTCAGGCCCTGAAGCGGAAAGCCGCACCGGGAGTGGACGGGATGACATGGCAGGAGTATGCCACCGGGCTGGAGGACAGACTCACAGATCTACACAGCCGGGTGCATCGCGGGGCGTACCAGGCGCGGCCCTCCAAGAGACGCTGGATACCGAAAGACAATGGCAAGCAGCGGCCATTGGGGCTGGCGGCGCTGGAGGATAAGATCGTCCAGCAGGCCGTGGCCACGGTCCTCAACGCAATTTACGAAGAGGATTTTCGGGGTTTCTCTTACGGGTTCCGGCCGGGACGCAGCCAGCATATGGCGCTGGACGCGCTGTATGTGGCGATCAAGCGGAAGAGGGTGAGCTGGATTCTCGATCTGGACCTAAAGAGCTTTTTCGATAACCTTTCGCATGAAAAGCTGGTCCAGTTGATGGAGAAACGGATCGCCGATCCGAGGGTCCTGCGCCTGATCCAGAAATGGCTGAAGGCGGGGGTCATGGAGGACGGCGTATGGTCGGAGACAGAAGCAGGGACTCCCCAGGGGGCGGTGATTTCGCCGCTGCTCAGCAACGTGTATCTGCATTACGTCCTCGATCAGTGGACCGACCAGTGGAGGCAAGCGGCGGGAGGCGAGATCACCATCGTGCGTTACGCCGACGATGCCATTCTGGGCTTCGAGCGCCAGGACGAGGCAGAGCGCTACCTGGAGGAACTGAAGGAGCATCTGCGCGAGTATGGGCTGGAGCTGAATGAAGACAAGACCCGGCTGATCCGGTTCGGGCGGTTCGCGAGGTTAAACCGGGCCGAGCGTGGAGAGGGGAAACCGGAGGCGTTCACCTTCCTGGGATTCCGGCACGTGTGCGGGGAAAACAGGCTGGGCAGGTTCGAAGTCCGGCGCATTACGGACGGCAAACGAAGGCGGAAGAAGCTGCAAGAACTGAAGCAGGAACTACGCCGGAAGATGCACGCGCCGATTGCAACGGTCGGAGAATGGCTGCGGAGCGTGCTGCGCGGTTACTACCAATACCATGCGGTTCCGGGGAACCTGGCGGTGCTGTCGCGATTCCGGCATCAGGTGGCTCGCCTGTGGTACAGAACTCTGTGCCAGCGCAGTCAGCGGCGGCCCACTTGGACGAAACTGGGGCCGGTCCTCGACCACTGGTTACCCATCCCTCATGTTGTGCATGCGTATCCGGATGCTCGTTTCGACGCCAGGCGCCTTGCGGCGTCACATCCAAGGTAAGAACCGTATGCAGTAGTTCCTGCAAGTACGGGTCTGTGCGGGGGGTGGCCGGCAACGGCCATCCCTACCGCAACGGACATGATCTGGACAGCGGAGGTTTGCTCAGTCACGTTCGCAGTCCGGTATCGCGGCGACCGTGAGGGAGCCGACTACTTCGTGACGTAGGTCCGGTGCACCGGCCCGCCTTCCGCATCCGCATCGTTGGTCTCGAAGACCAGGCCTTGCGGCAGGTCTGCCGTCACGCTGTTGGTCCTGCGATTGATCTGCTTGTCTTCCTTCACCCGAGCGCCGTAGCCCGTCGCGGCGGCCTTTACATCAGCCATCGGCGGTGGGGGGGCGATAGGGGAGCCCGGCCTGGCTTAGCCCACCGCGTCCACCGCCGTGGACGCCAGCAGCTTCGGCCACACCTTGCGGAAAAGGTCGTGCGTGGCATAGACGTCGGCTCCGGTCACCTTGCCATTCACCGCGGCCACGTAGCCCAGGGTGTCCGGGAATTTGTCGGCGAGGCTGGAGAGATCCTTCTTGAACGCATCCACCCTCTCCTGCAGCTTCGGCGCTTCGAGCGTGAGCTGGTAACTTGTGGGCGACTGAGGTGAGGTCACCGGCGATGCAAGCGAGCCGGCGAGGCGTGTCTGCTCCTTCGCCACCTGCGCCCACACCTGGCTCTGATCGGCCTGCTCCTGCACGGCCCGTCTCATGGCCGGCGAGGCGACCATCCCGGGAGACGCGGCGAAGGCGTGCGCCGGTTCGGAGCCGCGCTGCGTCCAGCGCCCGTGCTCCACGCAGAAAACATTGATATCCAGCTTGCTCGATGAGGACGGCACGATGATATCGTCCTTCAGGACCCGGTCCTGCTTGCCGCCCTTCACAATTTCGCCGGACTGTATGTAGACATCCTGGGCCGACAGGTTCTGGATCTGCAGCACATTCACGTTGCTGGTCTCGTAGACCACCGCCTTGTGTTGCTCCAGCGCCTCGGCCAGGGTCAGGTACTTCTTCTGGAACCGGTCCTGCCCGCGGACCAGGTAGATGGAAAGGTTGTCGTGCGTGTACGGGCCGCTGAGCCGTAACTCGGCAGCGTCCGTGGTGACAGCGATCGCCGCTAGCGCGGCGAAGCAGGTTGTGATGAGTTTCACGGCGTTTCTCCTCGCTGGGGGAATGCTGCCACCGGACGGACCCTTTCACCTGCGATAAGCTTGTTTCGAAGCTATGCGACATCCAACCTTCTACCTCTCTCTAATCGCCTTGATGGCGCTCGGAACATACGCGGCGCCCATCGGTCCCATCCCCCTCTGGAAGGGGACGGCGCCCGGTGACAAAGGCACGATAGGCCCCGAACACGACACCACCACCGACGAGGGCCATATGGTCGCGGGCCGGCGCGTGATGCGAATCACCGACGCCTCCGTGCCCACCCTGACCGTCTATCCCGCGGCCAAAGCTGGCGCGGCCGATCCGGCGGTTCTCGTATTTCCCGGCGGAGGCTACCGCATCCTGGCGTGGGACCTGGAGGGCACCGAGGTGTGCGAGTGGCTGAACTCGGCCGGCGTCACCTGCGTGCTGGTGAAGTATCGCGTGCCCGGGCGCGAAGGCCAACCGAACTACGTCGCGCCGCTACAGGATGCGCAGCGAGCCGTCGGGATGGTTCGCTCTAGCGCGAAAAAGTGGGGGATCGATCCGCAGCGTATCGGCGTGCTCGGCCTTTCCGCGGGTGCCCACCTCTCCGCCACGCTCGGCGCCAATTTCGAAAAGCGCACTTATGATCGCGTGGATGCAGCGGATGACGCCAGTTGCCGGCCGGATTTCGTTTTCCTGATTTATCCCGGCGGAGTGGTGCGGGACGGCAAACTCGCCACCGAGACGCAGCCGCTTGCCAACACGCCCCCTACGTTCCTGGTGCAGACCGAGGACGATCCCGTCCGCGTCGAGAACAGCCTGGCCTACTACGTCGCGGCGAAGGAGGCCAAGGTCCCCGTGGAGATGCACCTCTACCCGGCGGGAGGCTACGGTTACGGGCTGCGGCCCTCGTCGCTGACCGTCCCGACCTGGCCCGCCCGGCCCTGGATTGGCTGCGCTCGCTCGGCGTGCTTGGGCCGGCCAGCAAGGGGGACGAACCGCGAGCGTCAGCAAGCGCAATCGTCGGGATAAACCGGCGTGCAGTCGGGGATGAAAGAGCCCCGCAAGAAAGGAGTAGCGAACCATCTTGACCTCTGTCTTGCGCTGGGTGCCGCGAGGTGCCGGGTGAAGTGTAGACAGAGGCATCGGCGGGCGAGGAATCGAGCTTCGAAAAACGCAATCCGGGCGCTGACCGTGTGCTTACAACGGGAAGGCCACACTGGCGGAAACGGGATCGCGAGTCTCCGTCAGGCCCGGCGTAGTCCAAGAGCCATACGCACGCCGAGAAACTGCACGCGCGAGAACCGAGAGACCTCGCTGGTATCCGGTGGCCTACCCGGCTGCTGGATCGGCCCGGGAAGCCCAAAGCGCAATCCGGGCACGCGCGCCAGCGAGGAGTCGAACACGGGCATATTACCTGCGAAGCCTCCGAACAAGGCCGGTGGAAACGCCGGCGGCGGAGGGGGTGGAGGGAAGGCCCGTGACCAAGGAGAACACCGTGGAATCTAACACTCGACCGACCCAGAGCGGGGAAAGGGTGACCCAGGGATTGCAGGGTGTGCGGGAAAGAGCGCGGAATAACAAGCAGGAGCGGTTCACGGCTCTGCTTCACCATGTGACCCCGGGGCTACTGCGGGACAGCTTTCAGGCCCTGAAGCGGAAAGCCGCACCGGGAGTGGACGGGATGACATGGCAGGAGTATGCCACCGGGCTGGAGGACAGACTCACAGATCTACACAGCCGGGTGCATCGCGGGGCGTACCAGGCGCGGCCCTCCAAGAGACGCTGGATACCGAAAGACAATGGCAAGCAGCGGCCATTGGGGCTGGCGGCGCTGGAGGATAAGATCGTCCAGCAGGCCGTGGCCACGGTCCTCAACGCAATTTACGAAGAGGATTTTCGGGGTTTCTCTTACGGGTTCCGGCCGGGACGCAGCCAGCATATGGCGCTGGACGCGCTGTATGTGGCGATCAAGCGGAAGAGGGTGAGCTGGATTCTCGATCTGGACCTAAAGAGCTTTTTCGATAACCTTTCGCATGAAAAGCTGGTCCAGTTGATGGAGAAACGGATCGCCGATCCGAGGGTCCTGCGCCTGATCCAGAAATGGCTGAAGGCGGGGGTCATGGAGGACGGCGTATGGTCGGAGACAGAAGCAGGGACTCCCCAGGGGGCGGTGATTTCGCCGCTGCTCAGCAACGTGTATCTGCATTACGTCCTCGATCAGTGGACCGACCAGTGGAGGCAAGCGGCGGGAGGCGAGATCACCATCGTGCGTTACGCCGACGATGCCATTCTGGGCTTCGAGCGCCAGGACGAGGCAGAGCGCTACCTGGAGGAACTGAAGGAGCATCTGCGCGAGTATGGGCTGGAGCTGAATGAAGACAAGACCCGGCTGATCCGGTTCGGGCGGTTCGCGAGGTTAAACCGGGCCGAGCGTGGAGAGGGGAAACCGGAGGCGTTCACCTTCCTGGGATTCCGGCACGTGTGCGGGGAAAACAGGCTGGGCAGGTTCGAAGTCCGGCGCATTACGGACGGCAAACGAAGGCGGAAGAAGCTGCAAGAACTGAAGCAGGAACTACGCCGGAAGATGCACGCGCCGATTGAGACGGTCGGAGAATGGCTGCGGAGCGTGCTGCGCGGTTACTACCAATACCATGCGGTTCCGGGGAACCTGGCGGTGCTGTCGCGATTCCGGCATCAGGTGGCTCGCCTGTGGTACAGAACTCTGTGCCAGCGCAGTCAGCGGCGGCCCACTTGGACGAAACTGGGGCCGGTCCTCGACCACTGGTTACCCATCCCTCATGTTGTGCATGCGTATCCGGATGCTCGTTTCGACGCCAGGCGCCTTGCGGCGTCACATCCAAGGTAAGAACCGTATGCAGTAGTTCCTGCAAGTACGGGTCTGTGCGGGGGGTGGCCGGCAACGGCCATCCCTACCGCAACGG
>CAVXQQ010000019.1:0-356006 GCA_963763835.1 Bryobacterales bacterium | reverse complement strand
CCCACGTCATCCTGGCGGAGCAACGCCACCTGAAGCGGGCCGAGATCACCATCCAGTATCACGACCACCGGTTGTTTGGCGAGGAAAGCGCGGCCGACTCCTTCACCGCCGTCTCGACCGCGATCGAGAAAATGGAGAAGCAGATTCTCAAGCTCCGCGAAAAGTGGCGCGATACCAAGCGCGGTCCGAAGGAAGAGCCTGAGCCTGAGTCTGAGCCCCAGGCGGCACCGGCAGCCAAAGGCGGCGTCCGGCCGGCGCCCGAACCGGAAGCCGAGGCCGAATCCGGGCCGCAGGTGTTCCGGCCCGACCACCACCAGCGGCGCAAGCCCATGACGCTCGAAGAGGCGATGATCGCCATCGACGGGCGCGACTACGTCGTTTACCGCGATGCGGAGACCGACCGGGTGAACGTGCTGATCCGCAGGCGCGACGGCGATTTCGATTTGATCGAAGCGTGAAAACCAAGCCGAGGTCTCCTGGAGGGTCGAAGCCTCCCGAGCTGGTCGTGGTGACCGGTCTGAGCGGCTCGGGCAAGGCGACGGTCCTCAAATGCCTGGAGGACCTGGGCTACTACTCGGTCGATAATCTGCCGGTCGGCCTGCTCCCCAAGTTCGCCGAACTGGTGAAGAGCTCGCCGCAGGTGCAGCGCGCCGCGCTGGTGTTCGACATACGCGAAGGCTCCGGGGTGCAGCGCTTTCCGCTGATCTATGGCCGTATCCGGCGCCAGATCCCCACGCGGCTGCTCTTTCTGGAGGCCGATGACGCCACGCTCGCGCGGCGTTTCAGCGAGACGCGGAGGCCGCACCCTCTGGGCACCGACCGCTCGGTGCTGCGCAGCATCAAGCAGGAGCGCCAGATGCTGGCGCCTATCCGCGCGCTGGCCGATCACATCGTCAACACCTCGAAGTTCAACGTGCACGAGCTGCGCGAACTGATGGGCGAGACCTTCGGCGGCGGGCGCGACGAGTCGAAAATCATGATTTACGTGACCAGCTTCGGCTATCGCCAGGGCGTGCCGGCCGACAGCGATCTGGTCTTCGACGTGCGCTTCCTGCCCAACCCGAACTACATTCCGCAGTTCAAGAAGCTCAGCGGCCGCCATCCCTCCGTGGCGCGCTACATCCGCTCGTTCCCGCAGACGGTGGAGTTCATCGACCGCATCACCGATCTGCTGGTCTATCTGCTGCCGCATTACATCCGAGAGGGGAAGAGCTACCTGACCATCGCCTTCGGCTGCACCGGAGGCCAGCACCGCTCGGTGATGATCGCCGACGAGGTGCGGAAGCGCCTGCTACGCTCCGGCTTCAAGGTCAAGGCGACGCACAGGGACATCGTCAGGGCGTAACGATAGCCATCGACCGTGGCGCAGCCTCTCAGGCTGCCGTCTCGGCACTCGTGCCGAGACTTCGAGCGCGTAGATCTCCTGGCTGCACCCTTACCGGCGCCGGAAAACGAGGTTGAGCGGCTTGCGCTCCGGCCTGACGACGCTGACCATCATCGTGCCATCCGCCGCCAGCGTGTAGCTTTCGAGAGTGACCGCGCCGGACTGCGTGGTCGTGACCTTCAGGACGTCGTGATCCCACCTGGCACCGACGCCGAGAATAACGCCACGATCCACACCGGCAAGGACCTCGTCGCGGTAGAAGAAGGTCTCGGTAGCCCCTTTATAGGCAAAACTGCGAGAGACGATGATGATGCCTTCCTTGTCGGCGATCGTCACGGTCCCGGTTTGAACGACGGGCTGGCCGGCAAAATCGCTCATGGCGGGCACCAGCGTCCAGGTGCCGTTCAGCGCGCTGTGATCGTGCGCGAACGGGAAGCAAGCGAAGAGAAGGCCCGTCAAGGCCGCTCCGGCAATCGTCATAGTTGAATAGGTCCTCATTATTTTCCTCCGGGGGCACCCTGGCAATGCCAGAGCACCTGCAATACCGTTCAGAGAGCCGTAAATGCGGCGGAAAGGCATCGTGGCGGATTCTGCACGCGCTTTCGGGGCGGACATCGCACGGCAGATCGCAAAAGCCAGCCCAGGTCGCCAGCGGGTCGTTTCTTGCGGTGCAGAGGCATCCGCATAACGGCCCGCCGCTCCGAGCGCGCCACACGGCCATCGGCGTGCCCATGGAGAGGTGCCAGGACGACACGCAGAATCCTGGCCTCGAAACGAAAAACGAAGGGATGAGTTTTTATGAGAATCGGCTTCAAGCGTTGTATCTGGGTTCTGACCGTGGCGGTGGGCATCGGGATCGGCGGGGGGGCGCTACAGGCGGCAGCCCAGGACCACCACGAGGATTACTCGAATAACAGGACGGAACAGCGGGATTATTCGAGAAACAAGACCTACCAGCAGGGTGTGCGCGATGGCCGAAATGACCAGGCGCGCAATCGGGATCACAGCAAGAAGCGGCACTTCAAAAGAGAAGAGGACCAGAAGGCGTACGAGTCCGGCTACCAGCAGGGCCACCACAGGCGCTAAGGCGCCGAAAGCCGTCGGCACCAGAAGGCCTACGAGTCCGGCTGTCAGCAGGGCCACCACGGGCACTAAGGCGCCGAAAGCCGTCGGCACCAGAAGGCGTACGAGTCCGGCTACCAGCAGGGCCACCACAGGCAGTGAGGCGCCGATAGCCGTCGGCACCAGAATGCCTACGAGTCCGGCTGTCGGCAGGGCCACCACAGGCAGTAAGGCGCCGAAAGCCGTCGGCACCAGAGAGCGTACGAGTCCGGCTACCAGCAGGGCCACCACAGGCAGTAAGGCGCCGAAAGCCGTCGGCATTCGCGTCCGGCGGCTTCCTCGCGCAAGCGCCAACCCGATCCCGGTTATATTGAACTTGTGGGACAAACGCGGCGGCGCGTACTGGCCGTGGGGCTCGCGTTCCTGGTGGCGATCGCGCTCACGTTCGTGTTCGCTTACCGGGCCGGCCGCCGGGTGCGGCACATGCGCGTGGAAAACGAGCCCATCCAGGAATGGATGTCGGTCCCGTTTATCGCCCACACGCACCACGTCCCGGCCGCTACGCTGTTTCAAGCCATCGGGGTCCAGCCGAAGTTGCCGCATGACCGGCGATCGGTTCGCCGCCTGGCTCGCGATTTGAACCGCCCCGCTCCCGAGTTGATAGCCCAATTGCGGCGCGCGCTCGATGCGTCCGCGCATCAACCCATCCGGCCGTGATGCACAATCAGATCCTCGCGGCGGTTTCGGAGTATGGCGCACCAGCCCTTTTCGGAATCGTGACCATCGCGGCCATCGGCGTGCCTCTCCCCATCACGCTGCTTCTGGTGGTCGTGGGCTCGATGGTTTCGCAGGGCGCCGTGAACCTGTGGTGGGCCATTGGCGCAGCCGGCGCCGGTTCCATCCTGGGCGATCAGGCGGGCTACGCGATCGGCCGCTGGGGTGGGCCGGCAGCCGTCCGAAGGCTCAGCGCCCTGACCGGAAAGCGCGCGGGCCTCGATGGCATCGAGGCCAAAGCGAAAGCGTGGGGCGGCTGGGGCATCTATATCACCCGCTGGCTGCTCAGTCCGCTGGGGCCCTGGATCAATCTGGCCAGCGGCACGGCGGCCTACCCCTGGCACCGATTCCTGATCTGGGACGTTCTGGGTGAAATCACCGGCGCGGTCGTGTACATCTCCTTGGGGCGGTTCTTCAGCGACCGCGTGATGGCGCTGGACGCGGTGCTGGGCAACTTGACTTGGGCCATTGCGGCGCTGCTGGCGGCCATCGCCTTGGGATATCAACTGGTGGCCTACCTGCGCCGCGCGCGGGTGGAGTAGGCGGGCCGGAAACCCTCGGTTATCATGGGGACGTGCTGCGCTGGCTCGTACTTCTGCTCGTTCCGCTGACCGCGGCGGCCGGCGACCGCTGGATCGAGGTCCGCTCGGGGCCCTTCCAGATCGTCACGGACGCGGGCGATCGCGGAGCGCGCGAGACGCTCAACCAGCTCGAGCAGGTGCGCTATCTGCTGGGGCAGGCGATGGGCGTCGAAGACCTGAAGACGCTCTGGCCGGTGCGGATCGTGATCGGGAAGTCGGTCGCAGCGGCCGTGCCGGTCTGGACCCGCGACACCTACACCGGCGCCGTCCCGGCGGGCTCCCCAATGCCGCCAGCTTGCCTGCGGGAAGTCGTTCGCATCCTGATCGAGGCGAACTCCGGGCGCATGCCGGCGGGGATCGAAACCGGGTTGGAGGAATTCTTCTCCACCGCGCAGGCCGTCGGGACCAAGGTGACGCTGGGCGTTCCGCCCGCTTCCGAGCGGCGCACCGCGGATTGGGCGCGCATCGACCTGCTCCAGACCGACCCTGAGTACGCCGGAAGGCTGCACGTTCTGCTCTACAATCTTCAGCACGGCGGCGACCTCATACCGGCGACGCGGAACGCCTTCGGCAAGACGCCCGCCGATATCGACAAGCAGGCCGCGACGATGCTGGCCGCGGGCAACTTCCCGACCGTCACGCTGGGCGCCCGGGCGCTCGATCCGAAGCGGGATTTCACGGCCGCGGCGGTCGAAGGCCCGCTGGCCTCCATCGCCCTGGCGGACCTCGGCGGAGCTTACCAGCCACTGCTCCAGGCGGCTCCGGCGGAAGCCCACGAGGGTCTCGGACTGCAGGCGCTCCGCGAGAAGCGGACGCCCGACGCGCTCCGCGAGCTGGGCGCGGCCGTCGAAGCCGGCAGCACCAGCGCGCGCGCCTGGCTCGAACATGCCCGGCTGCTCACCGACGCGGTCAAGGCCAAGGCGGAGCTCGAGAAGGCCACCAAGCTCAATCCTAACTGGGCCGAGCCGTACGCGGCTCTGGCCGCGATCGAGACCGACCCCTCTCGTCAGCTGCAATCGCTCAAAACCGCGGCATCGCTCGAACCCCGGAACGCGGCGCGCTGGATCGAGGTCGCCGAGGTCTATCAGAAGCACGATATGTATCCCCAAGCCGCCAAGGCCTGGGCCGCCGCCGAAGACAACTCGGTGGACGATGCCGCGCGCGAGCGCATCGGCGAGATACGCCACGCCATGGAGCAGCAGCGCCTCGATTACGAGGTTGCCGAGCGGAAGCGGGCCGAGGACGAGAAGCAGCGCGACGTGGATCGGGTCAAGGCGGCTGCGATGGCCCGAATCCACGCCGCCGAGGAAAGCGCCGACCGCGCCAACCCGCGCGCGAATCCGGCCGCGAAAGTGGAGAACATGGATATCGGCGACACGGCTCCCACCAGGGTGGAAGGCAGCCTGGTGCGGGTCGATTGCCTGGGGCGCGTAATGCGGGTCGCCATCAAGGCTGGCCAGGAGGAGACGCGCCTGCTGATCCGCGATCCCAAAAGCGTGCTGGTGACCGGCGGGGATCTGGCGCTGAAGTGCGGCCCCCTGAAGCCGCCGCGGGCCGTCGCCATCGACTACCAGCCCAAACCGAACCCCAAGCTGGGCGCGGCGGGCGAAGTGGTTGCGGTCACATACCAGTGACGGGGACGCCTCATCGCATCATCGACGGACGGCCGTTTCTGCCGGGACGGCGGCGAATCGCGCTGCTCTCGGGCCGGTTCCCCGATCCGCGCGCGTTCCACCTGCTCCGCCAGGCCTCCTGCGAATTCGACGTGGTGTTATTCGCCCTGGCCAGCGGGCCCACTGCCGGATGCGAGCCGCTCCTGGAATTCTGCTCGCGCGTCGTGCTGGCCGAGACGCCCGAAATCATGGGGGAGCTCTGGGAGCGGCTGCCACGCGAGATGAACGTGGAGGCGCGCCAGGTGGACGGCGCGGAAATGGCCGCATATGGGGGCGACCTCCTGACCGCCGCGACGCCCGGGCAGCGGCTGCGATCCTGGCGAAGCTGGGCACCGCGTGCAATGCCGGCCGCGACAGTTCCGGACGGGGTGGATCTGGACGCCCATCCCCCGAGCCCCGAGCCCGCCGGACACCGCGTATCGCTGGCGCCGGGCGATCATAGCTTATTCATGGATCGCGTGTGGCCGCGAGTCCTGAAGCGGTTCCCGCAGGCGGAGCTGGTCTCCTCCTACGAAGACGCGAATGTGGTGGTGGGGCCGGCGCTCGAAGCCATGGCCATCGAGCGGGCTATCGTCGCGGCGCGCTTCGGGCCGGAGCGCCTGGGGCTGCGGCACGGCGTCAGCGCCTGGATCGCCAAGGATGCCTCGGCCGGTCTCGCCGAGGGAATCGTGACCCTGCTGGGCGATCCGGATCTGCGCCGGCGCCTGGCCCATGCGGCGCGCAGCCTCGCCGAAGAGCGCTTCGACTGGAAATGCATTGGCGCGATCGAGCGGGGGCTGCTGCGGGAGATCGTCGAACGGCCGCCCACCATCCGGCCCGCGCGCAAGGCCGACGTCCCCGAGTTGGACCGCATCCAACGCCTCGCCCCGGAGGCCGTGCTGTGGGAGGCCGCCGGCTACCTCGCCTACGACTGCCGGGTGGCGGAACTGGGCCGCCGCGTGGCGGGTTTCGTGGTCTGCCGGAAGCTCTCCGACGACGAATCCGAGGTCCTCAGCCTGGTTGTAGATCCGGAAGTACGACGGCGAGGGGTCGCCTCCCGTCTGATGCGCGCGGTACTGGACCAGCGCGGAAACGCCACCTGGTACCTGGAAGTGCGTGAATCCAACCAACCCGCCCGTAACCTATACAACAAGCTAGGGTTTGCGGACATCTCCCTAAGGCCAGCCTACTACCAGGATACGGGCGAAGCCGCGGTTGTAATGCGCTTGAAACCGTGCTAACGTTCATATTGCCGGGCATGTAGGATCCCGGCAGCTAGTACGGTTTTCATGAAACACGCGTGGAATCCACCCACCGAGCCTACAATCCATTTCCCAGAGGACTCTGCTTTGGCAACGCCGCCGCAAGGAGGATACCGCCTATGCAATTAACGCCAGAGGAGTTGAAGGCGCACCTGATGGAAGCCGACGACGAGTTTCGTCGTCTGGCGCATCAGCATTGTGAATACAAGAAGCAGCTCGAGGCCTTCGCGGCCCGGCCCTATCTGACTCCTGAGGAGCAGGTAGAAGAGACCCGGATCAAGAAGTTGAAGCTGCGATTGAAAGACCAGATGCACGACATGCTCGAGCAGTACCGCCATCAGCATCAGATGGCGTAACTTCAGGTGCGCTGATCCGCAAACCGGGGACTGGACCGAATTTCGCTGCCTTTGCGAAATCCGTGCTTGTCCCCGGTTTGCCTTCCGGACCCCGACGCCAAGGCCTGTGCGCCGATCATCATATCGAGGTTGCCCATCACCCGTCCTTCGCGTTCGAGCGTTGCCCGGAGCCTGCCGTACTCTTGCGCCGCATCCGAATCCCAGGACAGAATCGTCAACCGAACCAGGAACTCGTCAACGACTCTCTGCAAGTGCACAACTGGTCGAATGTGCGCTTGGCACCCCCGCCGCCGTCGCCGGTCACGCCCCACCCGAATTTCTTTTCCCACCATTCTCCACCGCTCCCGCGCTTCTGCCCCTCCCGGCCCACCCTCCTCGCGGTAAACTTCGCTCGGAGACGGACTCCGCATGAAACGCGATCGCGGCAGCGCGCCCCATCAAACGAACCCAAGGCCCCGTTGAAACCACAAGCCTTATGGGTTCGTTTGGTCATTCTCTCTGCCGCGAAGCCCCTATAATGGTAATTTCCCCAATGCCAGAGAACACTCTCGACCTCAAAAAGACGGTCAACCTGCCGCACACCGATTTTCCGATGAAGGCGAACCTGCCTCAGACCGAGCCGAAAATCCTGGCTCGTTGGGAAGAAACCAAGCTCTACGAACGCATCCGCCAGGCCCGCGCCGGCCGCCCCCAGTTCATCCTGCACGACGGCCCGCCCTTCGCCAACAACCGCATCCACGCCGGCACGGCGTTCAACAAGGTGCTCAAGGACTTCATCGTCAAGTCGAAAAGCATGTCCGGCTTCGACGCGCCCTACGTGCCCGGATGGGATTGCCACGGTCTGCCCATCGAGAACAAGGTGGATCAGGAACTCGGCTCCAAAAAAGCCAAGATGACGGTCCCGCAGATCCGCGAAGAGTGCCGCAAGTACGCCATGAAGTGGGTCGGCATTCAGGGCGCGGAGTTCCGCCGCCTGGGGGTCCTCGGCCGCTGGGATAAGCCCTACCTGACGCTCACGCCCGACTACGAAGCCGCCATCGCGCGCGCCTTCGTCGAATTCGTCGACCGGGGCTACGTCTACAAAGGGCTCAAGCCCGTGAACTGGTGCCTCACCCACCGCACCGCGCTGGCGGAAGCCGAGGTGGAGTACGAGAACCATACCAGCCCGTCCATCTGGGTGCGCTTCGAGCTGACTTCGGAGCCCCACGCCATCGACCCGGCGCTGGCCGGCCGCCGCGTCTACGGCCTCATCTGGACCACCACGCCCTGGACCATCCCGGCCAACATGGGCATCGCCTTCCATCCCAACTACGACTACGTGGCTGCGGACGTGAACGGCGACGTGTATCTCGTGGCGGCCGATCTGCTCGCCCAGACCGCCGAGAATTGCGGATGGAGCGAGCCCGCCGTCATCGCGCGCGTTAAAGGCGCGAAGCTCGAGGGCGCCGATCTTCCGCCACCCCTTCCTCGAACGCGACTCCGTGGGCGTGCTGGCCGATTACGTGACCCTCGACCAGGGCACCGGCGCCGTCCACACCGCGCCCGGCCACGGCCAGGAGGACTACCTCACCGGCCAGCGCTACGGCATCGCGACCTATTGCCCCGTGGACCCGGCGGGCCGCTTCTTCCACGCCGAGGGCGCCGCCGGCCGCCTGCCCGAAGAGCTGATCGGCAAGACGGTGTGGGAAGCGAACCCGGTGGTGGTCGGCATCCTGAAATCCGCCGGCGCGCTGCTGGGATTGCAGAAGCTCGAACACAGCTACCCGCACTGCTGGCGCTGCCATCACCCCACCATCTTCCGCGCCACCGAGCAGTGGTTCATCGGCATCGACCGAAATGATCTGCGCGCCCGCGCGCTCGACGCCATCGGCAAGGTGAAGTGGATGCCGGCCTGGGGCGAGCAGCGCATCTCGAACATGATCGCCAACCGGCCCGACTGGTGCATCTCGCGCCAGCGCGTCTGGGGCGTGCCGCTGATCGTGTTCTACTGCGACCAGTGCGGCGAGCCCATCACCGACCGCAAGATCCTCGACCACGTCGTGGACCTGTTCGCCGAGTTCACCGCCGACGTCTGGTACGACCGCTCCGCCGCCGAGCTGATGGGCCCCGGCGTCGCTTGCCCCAAGTGCGGCGCGACGGAGTTCCGCAAAGAGACCGACATTCTGGACGTCTGGTTCGAATCCGGCTCCAGCCACCTGGCCGTGCTGACCGAGGCGAACGGCCTGCCCTGGCCCGCCGACCTGTATGTGGAAGGCGGCGATCAGTACCGCGGCTGGTTCCACAGCTCGCTGCTGACGGCCGTGGGCCTGCGGGGCTGCGCGCCGTACCGCCAGTGCGCGACGCACGGCTGGACGCTCGACGAGCAGGGCCGCGCTCTCTCCAAGTCGCTGGGCAATTACGTCGAGGCGCAGGAGCTGATCCAGCAGTACGGCGCCGACGTGGTGCGGCTGTGGGTGACCTCGGTCGAGTTCACCGACGACGTGGTAATCTCGCCCACCATTCTCACGCGCCTCTCGGAAGCGTATCGCAAACTGCGCAACACCACCTTCCGCTACGCCCTCGGCAACCTGTCGGACTTCGCGCCCGAAACGGATGCGGTGCCGGCCGAAGAGCTGGCGGAGTTCGATCAATGGATGCTGATCCGCGCCGAGGCGCTCGTGCGCGACTGCCGGAAGTGGTACGACGAATACGCGTTCCACCGCGTCTACCGGGCCATCTACGACTTCGCGACCGTCGATCTGAGCTCGGTTTACATCGAGTCGTTGAAGGACCGGCTCTACACCCGTGCGCCGAACTCGAAGAACCGCCGCAGCGCGCAGACCGCGCTCTATCGCGTTACCTACGCGCTGGTGCGCCTGATCGCGCCGCTGATCAGCTACACCGCCGACGAAGTGTGGCAGCACCTGCGGAAGCCGGCCGGCGCGCCGGACAGCGTCCATCTCGCGCTCTTCCCCGAGCCCGAGGAGCTGACGGCGGGCCTGCCGGACGCGCACCGCGAACGCGCGCTCAACTGGGACCGCCTGATGCCGGTTCGCGAAACGGTGCTCAAAAGCCTGGAGACGGCCCGCCAGGAGAAGCTGATCGGCGGACCGCTCGAAGCGCGGGTGCGGCTGCGCGCCAACCCGGATCTGCTGCCGCTTCTCGAGAAGTATGTGGTGGAACTGCCCGGCCTGTTTGTGGTTTCGCAGGTCGCGCTCGACGGACCGGTGGAGGGCGACATCCAGGTGACGATCGAGCGCGCGGCCGGCGCCAAGTGCGAGCGCTGCTGGAAGTACACGACCGATATCGGGTCCAACCCGGCCTTCCCCACCATCTGCGCCCCCTGCGCCGATGCGGTCACGGAGATCCTGTGATGTGGCGCGCAGGCTTCAGCCTGCCGTGTCGGCACTCGTGCCGGCACCCTTACTTATGACCCGCCGCCTGCTCGTCTACCTGATCGCCGCGGGGGTCTTCCTGCTCGACCGCGTCACCAAACTGGCAATCGATCGCCTGGTGCCGCTTTGGGACTCGCGCGAAGTGATTCCCGGCTTTTTCAACATCGTACACACCGAGAACGCGGCTGCGGCGTTCAGCCTCTTCGCCGGCGTCGCGCCCGGCTGGCGCAGGTTCTTCCTGATCGGCTCTTCGTCTACCGCGGCCGTCCTGCTTTCGGTTCTGCTGTGGCGCGATGGAGCCCGCGCGGTGGGCAACCGGATGGTATCGATCGGGCTGGCGCTGATCCTGGGAGGCGCGCTGGGCAACCTGTACGACCGCATCATTCCCGGCACCGTGACCGATTTCCTCGAACTGTACCTGGGCAGCTTTCGCTGGCCCGCGTTTAACGTCGCCGACAGCGCCATCAGCATCGGGGCCGGCCTGGTCCTGCTCGATCTGCTGATGGCCAAGCGAGCGCCGAAGAAGGGTTGAATGTTCCCCATCGTTTTCAGAATCGGTAACTTTTTCCTGCCGTCCTACGGCCTGCTGGTGGCGCTAGGATTTCTTGCGGCGCTGTGGATGGTGGGACGGCTCAGCCGCCGCGCCGGCCTGGATGTGGATGCCACCCTGAACCTCGGCATTTATACCGCTATCGCCGCGATGGTGGGCGCCAAGCTGTTCATGCTGGTGCTCGATTTCGGCTATTATTCGCGGAACCTGGGCGAAATATTTTCTTTTTCCACGCTGCTCGCCGGCGGCGTCTTTTACGGCGGCTTGATCGCCGGTCTCCTGACGGCGTTTCTCTATCTGCGCCGCAGCAGGTTGCCGGGCCTGGTGACAGCCGACGTCTTCGCCCCGGCCATCGCCCTGGGCCACGCGATTGGCCGCGTGGGTTGCTTCGCCGCGGGCTGCTGCTATGGCGCGCCGTCCAAACTGCCCTGGGCGGTGACCTTCACCGATCCCTTCGCTCACCAGCGGATGGGGACGCCGCTAGACGTCCCTTTGCAGCCCACCCAACTCTACGAGGCCCTGGCCGAGGCGGCGATTTGCGCGATCCTGTACCGGCGCTTCGCCCGCCCGCACCGCCCCGGCGCCATCATCGGCCTGTACCTGATCCTGTACCCGACGGTGCGCTTTCTGGTGGAATTCGTGCGCGCCCACGACGAGTTGAATCCGCATTTCGGGCCGCTGGTGGCGGAGCAGTGGATCGCGCTTGCGCTGATCGCGCTGGGGGTGTACCTGGTCCGCAGTGCGGGGCGGACGGCTGCGCCGGCCGGGGCAAAGCCCCCTGCTCGGACCCGCCGATAGAATCGATTTCCTGCCCGCTGGTACCGTTGGTACGCGCTCCGGTCAAAAATAGCGAGATAAACGGCTCCAGTGCTCTCTGTTGGGTTATAATCGCCTGAAACGGTCAACTTAGCACCAGTCACCGTTGAAAAGGATGACCCGCACTCCTCGAATTAGAGTCGCCAGCGTGCGCATCTACGCAGCGGCAATCTCTCAAACAGCGTCGATGAACCCCGATCGGAGCCTGCGAAATGATAACGGCACATTCCCCTTTCTTGCTGCGACTGTCCCTAACTGCCTGCCTGCCTGCTGATCGCATTTACGTCGGTCGGGAGGGCCGTTACGGTGGCGGCACCCGTGTTCAGCCCCGCCGCGGGAACCTACACCGCGGCGCAATCGGTTAGCATCGCCACCAGCACCCTCGGCGCAGCAATCAATTACACTGCGGACGGCACCACCCCCAGCGATACCGTTGGGACGCTCTACTCTGGCCCGATCACGGTCAGCGGGACCACCACCATCAAAGCGGTGGCCTACGCCAGCGGTTTTTCCAACAGCGCGGTGAGCACGGCAAAGTACACCATCCGCGCCGTTGCCCCGGTCTTCAGCCCTTCCGGCGGGACCTATACGACCGGGCAGACGGTGACGTTGAGCACGACCACCAGTGGCGCCTCGATTCGCTATACCACCGACGGCACCGCGCCCAGCGACACGGCGGGCACGCTCTACTCGGGCCCGATCACGGTCAGCGGCACCACCACCATCAAGGCGGTGGCCTATACCAGCGGCCTGACCAACAGCACAGTGAGCACCGCGACATATACGATCCGGGCCATCGCCCCAACTTTCAGCCCGTCCGGCGGGACCTATACGACCCGGCAGACGGTGACGTTGAGCACGACCACCAGTGGCGCCTCGATTCGCTATACCACCGACGGCACCGCGCCCAGCGACACGGCGGGCACGCTCTACTCGGGCCCGATCACGGTCAGCGGGACCACCACCATCAAAGCGGTGGCCTACGCCAGCGGTTTTTCCAACAGCACGGTGAGCACGGCAAAGTACACCATCCGCGCCGTTGCCCCGGTCTTCAGCCCTTCCGGCGGGACCTATACGACCGGGCAGACGGTGACGTTGAGCACGACCACCAGTGGCGCCTCGATTCGCTATACCACCGACGGCACCGCGCCCAGTGACACGGCGGGCACGCTCTACTCGGGCCCGATCACGGTCAGCGGGACCACCACGATCAAAGCGGTGGCCTACGCCAGTGGCCTGACCAACAGCACAGTGAGCACCGCGACATACACGATCCGGGCCATCGCCCCAACTTTCAGCCCGTCCGGCGGAACCTACACCTCGACCCAGACGGTCACCCTGAGCACAACCACCTCCGGCGCCGCGATTCGCTACACCACCGACGGCACCGCTCCCAGCGACACGGGGGGCACGCTCTACTCGGGCCCGATCACGGTCAGCGGCACCACCACCATCAAGGCGGTGGCCGATACCAGCGGCCTGACCAACAGCACGGTGAGCACGGCGACATACACGATCCGAGCCATCGCCCCGACGTTCAGCCCGTCCGGCGGAACCTACACCTCGGCCCAGACGGTCACCCTGAGCACAACCACCTCCGGCGCCTCGATCAACTACACCACGGACGGCACCGCGCCCAGCGACACGGCGGGAACTCCCTACACCGCCCCGGTCACGGTCAGCGGCACCACCACGATCAAAGCGGTGGCCTATGCCAGCGGCCTGACCAACAGCACGGTGAGCACGGCAAAGTACGCCATCCGCGCCGTTGCCCCGGTCTTCAGCCCGTCCGGCGGAACCTACTCCTCGGCCCAGACGGTCACGCTCGCCACGGCCACCACCGGCGCCTCGATCAACTACACCACGGACGGCACCGCGCCCAGCGACACGGCGGGAACGCCCTACACCGGTCCGATCACGGTCAACAGCACCACTACGCTCAAGGCCGTCGCCCACGCCAGCGGCCTCGCCAACAGCACGGTGAGCACTGCAACGTATACGATCCGGGTCGCCGCGGCTCCGGCTTTCAGCCCGCCGGGAGGGACCTACGGCGCTCCGCAGACCGTGACCTTGAGTACCAGCACCAGCGGCGCCTCGATCCGCTACACAACCGATGGCAGCCTGCCCAGCGAGACGGCGGGGACGTTGTACGGAGGTCCGCTGACGGTGAGCGGATCGGCCCGCGTACGCCAGCTCGGGACCTGGTCCAATGCCGAACCCTTCAACGTCAACACCGCTACGATTGCGACCGTCACGCCGGACAGCGGAGTGCCTGGGAGCCAGGTGACGATTGCGGGCTCCGGCTTTGGCGCCGCCCAGGGCAGCGGACAGGTGTGGCTGGGCACCGCCAATGCCGTTGTGCAAAGCTGGAGCGATACTCAAATAGTCGCCCTAGTGGCCAGCGGATCGGCCTCCGGCAACGCGCTGGTCCTGCAGAACGGCGTCATGAGCAATCCGGTTCCCTTTGCCGTGAACACGCTTCAGCTTACGAGCGTAGATCCTAACTCGGGGGCCGCCGAGACCTCGGTCACTTTCACCGGGGCCGGTTTCGGGTCCTCTCAGGGCAGCGGCGTGGCTTGGCTGGGCAGCACCGCGGGGCAGGTGGTGAGTTGGAGCGACACGCAGGTGGTGGCCACGGTCGCCTCGACGGCGCTGACCGGCATCGCGCGCATTCAGCAGAACGGGGCGTGGAGCAACGCGCTTGCCTTCACCGTGCCGGCGGAAGACGGCGTCACGCTGATGCCCAGCCTGCTCAACCTGATGGTGGGCGACACCCATGCCATCCAGGCGCTCAGTGCGGCCGGGCAGCCGGTCACAGGATTGACCTGGACGTCGAGCGACCCGGCGGTGGTGAGCCTGTCGAGCGACGACCCGCCGCTTCTGACGGCCCTGGCGGCCGGCCACGTGACGATCACGGCCGGCACGGCGTCGGCCGATGTCACGGTTTCGTCTCCCACCGATTTCCCCGGCGGTCTGCCCCTGGGAACGGTGCTGTGGTCCCATCCCGGCGACGTGTATGGGATTGTGCCCGCGGTGCCCAGCGCAAGCGGTGCCGCGGACGTGTTCGCGTTCCAGTACGACGGCCTGGTCCAAGCCATCAGAAGCGACGGCACCACGGCGTGGACCGCGGACCTCGGCCAAGTGTATTGGATCCTGCCAGACTTCCAGGGCGGCCTGGTGGGTTCGACTATGGACGCCACAGGCCTGGTGAGGTACGACGGCGCTACTGGCCAGCCTCGTACTCTTTATAGCTCTGGCGACACGGCCGTGACTTTGCCTACCTATGTAGTCCACCCGGATGGCACCGTCATCGGACTTCAGTATGACAATCGGGAGGGGCCCACTCAGTACACGGCTATTGGGTTCGATTCCTCCACGGGCGCACAGAAGTTCAGCGTGCCGATCCCAGCGACCCCCCCGGGAGAAGGGTTCACAGTCAGCCCGGTGGGGGAAGGGTTCATCCCGGGGGGCGGATGGATCATGGTCGGCGGCGACGGGTATATTTACATTCCATACCAGATCGCCGACAATACGGGTTCGTCGAACTGGCCAACCGCAAGCCTGCACCTGGTGCGAATGAACAGTAGCGGAGCTGCCGACGATATCTTCCTCTACGACGTGACAGCCTATTCGCCTGACAGGATTCCCCCTGGCTTTAACAACATCGGGATGATTACCAATGCCGACACCGGAATCCTGATCACCTGGATGGACTGGGCGAACACTTCGGCACACATGGCGATCACGAACGGCGCCAGCGCTAGCGTCCTCAACGCGCCAACAGGTCCCGGCGACACGCCTGTCCAGCCGATGCTACAGGGGCAGGACGGTTCGTTCGTTGGCATAGGCTGGGATGACACCTGGAACGCGTATATGGTCGCCTTTGACCAAAGCGGGGGCCAGCGCTGGAGCGTCCCGAATTACTATCCCCTGATGGCCACCGCCAACGGCGGCGTGATCGCCACCACAGACTGGGTGTCCGCCACGATCTTCGATCAGAACGGGAGCGCGGTGGGGCAAATGGCCCGGCTGCCCACGCAATCGTGGCCGATGAACGAATACCAAGTCGGCTCGGTCGATCAGGTGGTCGCGATGGCGCTCCTCTTTGCGCCGAGCTGGTCGGCCTTCGCGGGAGGAAATGCCTCCGGTAACGGAACCGCAGACTTTCCAAGGGATTCAATCGCCAACGACAAGGTGAACAAGATACTCAGCCCGGAAAGATGGCAGAGGTTCGCGGGATCGCACTGTGCCGCCGTATTCAACTACTTCGCCTCTCCCCCCGCGCTCATGCCCTCCTACAGCTTGGCGGCTGTCCAAGACAAGCAGCGGCGTTTGACCAACTTCTACGATCTCGGCAACTCTGGAATCCCGAACCTCGAGGTACGGGCAGTCACTCGGGGACAGTATCGATCTGGAACTAACCAAACGCTCACCGACTGGCTCGGGAATAGGCGCACGGCGGGAGTGGCCAACATGGGCGCTGTCAACCAAAGCGCCGTGGTTCTTAAAGCGGGTCTGCTCTCCAAGCCATACGCGAAGTTCACCTTGGTTCATGAGGTGCTTCTTCATGCCTACGCTGCCCTATATGACGACAACGTATTCGGCCTCTTCGGGGACTCCGGGCTGTGGAGGCCTGCCGACTCCACGGCCAGCTTCTATATTTCAACCTGGATCAGCACGGACTGTAGGTGTACACCCGAGAACCCCGCGACAAAAAGTACATGCAGCGCAAATTCGGCACAGTGGTGAAGGGAGGCAAGGTGGTGAAACAGACTATTCTTGTCGTTGCGGCTCTGGCCGCTGGGTTTGTCGGCGGCATCGCCAGCACGTTCGCACTTCGCGGCTATACGCAACCACGCCAGGAGCAGGTGCTACGAGCCCGCAGCTTCGAGCTGGTAGACGACGCCGGACGAGTGATCTCGTATTGGGGTGTCGATGACGGCCATAACGTGGTTCTGGCTTTCGGAAGTCGCCCGGGGACACTGCTGGCGGAGGGGGCCCCTCGTCCCGTTCACGCTCCCCACGGACTCCACAACCCCGAGAATCAGCTTTCCGCGATCGGGCTGCTTGGCAACGACAGCCCCTTTTTGAAGCAGAGAGGGGCGGACGGAAAGACACGAGTAAGGCTATACCTGAGCGATTACGCCAAGCCGTTTCTGTTGATGGAGGATGAAACCGGTCCCAGAGTATCGCTTGGGATTAATCAGAGCGATACACCTGGGCCGAACGATAACAACTGGGCACTGGTCTTCGGCTCAGACCAGGAGGACGAGATAGCACAGATTGGAATGGCCACGGAAAAGGTCGGGGGAACAACAAATGTCCGAGGGACTTTTCTAGTTCACCGCGAGAGGGTCAAGTACCCCTACGAACAGCCGAAGTGAAACCGGAGCGAAGCGGGGGCCTCACCCTCCGTCCAGAACCTCCCGAATCTTGCGCGTCAGCACCGTCGGCGTGAACGGCTTCTTCAGGAACGCCCCGCCCGGTCCGGCGAGGCCGCGCCCTTCGAGCGCGTATTCCGCATAACCCGACATCAGCAGGACTCTCAAGCCGGGACGCATGCGGCCTACCTGCTGCGCCAGCGTCCGGCCGCTCATCTCCGGCATGACGGCGTCGGTCAGAAGCAGGTCGATCCGCCCCTTCGTGGCTGGCGCAGATGGCCATCGCCTCGTTTGGCCGCGCCTCCGGCAGCGCCCCCGCCTCCAACGCAGCCGGCTGGACTCTCGGCAGATAGACCCGGATCGCCGTGCCCCGCTCGGGCGCGCTCGCGACGTCAATCTCGCCGCCCGCCTGCTTCACGATCGCGTAGACCGTCGCCATGCCGAGGCCAGTGCCCTTCCCGCGTCCCTTGGTGGTGAAGAACGGCTCGAAGATGCGGGCTTTGGTCTCCTCGTCCATCCCCACGCCGTTGTCGGTCTTCCTGGTCCGCTCCAAAAGTAATGACAAAAGTAATGAGATAATCGGTCCGCTTTACCCATATCTGGTGTATAATCGCCTCTGGCCGGAAGGCCAAACAGCGATCCTTCGCGTTTTGCAGGGTTGAAAAGGATGATTGGAGCCCGCGAAATGACAAACCCACTTCTCTCTTCCTTTATCCGGCTGTCCATAACGCTGATCGCGTTCACCTCGGTCGCAAGAGCCGATATTGTGGAGGCGCCGACCTTCACCCTCGCCCCGGGAACCTACGCCGTGAGGCAGTTTGTCGGCATGAGCAGTAGCACCCCTGAAGCGTCGATCCGGTACACCACCGACGGAAGCACGCCGAGCGAAACGGCGGGCACCCTTTATACGTGGCCGCTCACCGTGGACGCCACCACCACCATCAAAGCCATCGCCTACGAGGCCGGGATGACAAACAGCGCAGTGACCACTGCGACCTACACTATCAGCACACCCACCATCACCGGCGTGTCCCCTACGACGGGCGCGGCGGGCGACCAGGTCACGATTTCCGGTTCGGGTTTTGGCTCCGCGCAGGGAACGGGCACCGTGTGGCTCGGCACCGCTGCAGGGACGGTGGTGAGTTGGAGCGACACGCAAGTTGTCGCCACCGTGGCGGCCAATGCCGCGTCCGGATCGGCCCGCGTGCGGCAGAGCGCGACTTGGTCTAATTCCGTAGCCTTCAACGTGAACACAGCGACAATTGCGACGGTAACCCCGGACAGCGGCGTGCCCGGAACCGAGGTGACCATCGCGGGCTCGGGTTTCGGCGCGGCCCAGGGCAGCGGGCAGGCATGGCTGGGCAGCGCCAACGCCGTGGTGCAAAGCTGGAGCGATACTCAAATAGTCGCCCTGGTGGCCAGCGGATCGGCCTCCGGCAACGCGCTTGTTTTGCAGAACGGCGTCATGAGCAATCCGATTCCATTTGCCGTGAATACGCTTCAGCTTACGAGCATAGATCCTAACTCGGGCGCCGCCGAGACCTCGGTCACGTTCACCGGGGCCGGTTTCGGGTCCTCCCAGAGCAGCGGTGTTGTCTGGCTGGGCAGCACCGCGGGCCAGGTGGTCAGTTGGAGCGACACGCAGGTGGTGGCCACGGTCGCCTCCACAGCCCTGACCGGCATCGCGCGCATTCAACAGAACGGGGCGTGGAGCAACGCGCTTGCTTTCACCGTGCCGGCGGAAGACGGCGTCACGCTGATGCCCAGCCTGCTCAACATGATGGTGGGCGACACGCATGCCATCCAGGCGCTCAGTGCGGCCGGGCAGCCGGTCACGGGGTTGACCTGGACCTCTAGCGACCCGGCGGTGGTGAGCCTGTCGAGCGACGACCCGCCGCTTCTGACGGCGCTGGCCGCCGGCCACGTGACCATCACGGCGGGCACGGCGTCGGCCGATGTCACGGTTTCGTCTCCGACCGAGTTCCCCGGCGGCCTGCCTTTGGGGACCGTGCTGTGGTCCCATCCCGGCGACGTGTATGGGACATATTGTGCCCGCGGTGCCCAGCCCAAGCGGCGCCGCGGACGTGTTCGCCTTCCAGTACGACGGCATGGTCCAAGCCGTCAGAAGCGACGGCACCACGGCGTGGACCGCGGACCTCGGCCAGGTGTATTGGGTCCTGCCAGACTTCCAGGGCGGCCTGGTGGGTTCGACTGGGGAGGGTTCAGGCCTCGTGAGGTTCGATGGCGCTACTGGCCAGCTTCGTACCCTGTATGGCTCTGGCGACCCAGAGGTCTTCATGGGTAGCTATGTAGTCCACCCGGATGGCACCGTCATCGGACTTCAGTATGACAATCGGGGGCCCACGCAGTACACGGTTATTGGGATCGATTCCTCCACGGGCGCACAGAAGTTCAGCGTGCCGATCCCAGCGAATCCCCCGGGAGAAGGGTTCGTGGCTAGCCCGGTGGGGGAAGGGATCATCCCGGGGGGCGGATGGATCATGATCGGGGGCGACGGGTATATTTACATTCCATACCAGATCGCCGACGATACGGGTTCGACACAGTGGCCAACCACACACCTGCACCTGGTGCGAATGAACAGCAGCGGAGCGTACGACGACATCCCCCTCTATGACGTGACGGCGTATTCGCCTGACAGGATACCCCCTGGCTTCGGCAACATCGGGATGATTACCAATGCCGACACCGGAATCCTGATCACCTGGATGGACAATTCGGCACACATGGCGATAACGAACGGCGCCAGCGCGAGCGTCCTCGACGCGCCAACCGGTCCCGGCGACACGCCAGTCCAGCCGATGCTACAGGCGCAGGACGGTTCGTTCGTTGGCATGGGCTGGGATGACACCTGGAACCCGTATATGGTCGCCTTTGACCAAGGCGGGGGCCAGCGCTGGAGCGTGCCGAATTACTATCCCCTGATGGCCACCGCCGACGGCGGCGTGATCGCGACCACGGACTTCATGTCGGCCACGATCTTCGATCAGAACGGGAGCGCGGTGGGGCAGATGGCGAAGATGCCCACGCAATCGTGGCCGATCAACGAATACCAAATCGGCTCGGTCGATCAGGTGGTAGCGATGGCGCTCCTTTTTGCGCCGAGTTGGGCGGCCTTCGCGGGAGGAAATGCCTCCGGTAACGGAACCGCAGACTTTCCAAAGGATTCAATCGCCAACGACGAGGTGAACAAGATACTCAGCCCCGCGAGGTGGCAGAAATTCGCGGGATCGCACTGTGCCGCCGTGTTTGGAGATCCGCTGAACGGCATAGCGAGCACAATGCCCTATTACTCCTTGCAGATGGTCCAGAAGAAGCAGAGCATGACCAACTTCTACGATGTAGGCAACCCTGGGGTTGGGAACCTCCAGCTGCGGACAGTCACTCGGGGTGAGTATGGAAGCAATGTGACGCTCACCAACTATCTGCGCACCGCCCATGCGGCAACCGCCAACATGGGCTACAGCAGACAAACCGCTGTGGTGCTCAAGCCAGGCGTCCTCTCTCAGGCGCACCCGGAATTCATTCTGGTTCATGAGCTACTTATTCATGCGTACAGTGCCTGGAACGACGACAACCTGTTCGGGAACACCTTCTTCCAAGGCCAAGGGCTGTGGCGGCCAGCTGACTCTAATGCTACGTACTACATTTCAACGTGGATGAGCACGGACTGCAGGTGCACACCGCAGAATCCCGCCACCGCAGGAACATGCACCGCAAACACGGCACAGTGGTGAAAGGAGAGAAGGCAGTGAAACAGACTATTCTCGTCGTCGCGGCTTTGGCCGCAGGGTTTGTCGGCGGCATTGCCAGCACATTCGCGCTTCGCGGCTATACGCAACCACGCCCGCAGCAGGTGCTACGAGCCCGCAGTTTCGAACTGGTAGACCATTCCGGACGAGTGATCTCGTATTGGGGCATCGATCAAGGCCAGAACGTAGTCCTGGCCTTCGGAAGTCGTCCGGGCACACTATTAGCGGAAGGAGCCGCTCGCCCCGTGCACGCTCCCCATGGACTCAACAACCCTGTGAATCAACTTGCCGCGATCGGACTGCTCGCCAACGACAGTCCTACTCTGACCCTGAGGGGAGCAGATGGGAAGACACGGGTGAGGCTGGACCTCGGCGATTGGGCAAAGCCGGCCTTGATTATGGAGGACGAGACCGGTCCGCGGGTACTGCTCGGGATCGATCAGAGCGATACGCCTGGACCTAGCGACAATAACTGGGCACTGGTGTTCGGCCCGGAGGAGAGAGCAAGACTTGGAATGGGCCTGGAAAAAGTCGATGGAACCACGTACCTACGCGGGGGTCTTTTCGTCAACCAGGACAGGGTCAAGTACCCCTACGAACAGCCAAAGTGAAACCGGGACAGACTGGCCCCGCCTCACCCCCCGTCCAGAACTCCCGAATCCTCGGCGTCAGCACCGTTGGCGTGAACGGCTTCCTCAGAAATGCCCCCCGGCCCCACCACCGCCAATGCCGTGGTGCAGAGCTGGAGCGATACTCAAGTAGTCGCCCTGGTGGCCAGCGGATCGGCCTCCGGCAACCCGCTCGTCCTGCTTGGTCTGCTCAAAATAAATGAGATAAAAGCCCCGCTTTACCCAGTTTGGAGTATAATCGCCTCTGGCCGGAAGGCCAAACAGCGATCCTTCGCGTTTTGCAGGGTTGAAAAGGATGATTGGAGCCCGCGAAATGACGAACCCACTTCTCTCTTCCTTTATCCGGCTGTCCATAGGCTGTTCGCGTTCACCTCGGTCGCAAGAGCCGATATTGTGGAGGCGCCGACCTTCACCCTGGCCCCGGGAACCTACGCCGTGAGGCAGTTTGTCGGCATGAGCAGTAGCACCCCTGAAGCGTCGATCCGGTACACCACCGACGGAAGCACGCCGAGCGAAACGGCGGGCACCCTTTATACGTGGCCGCTCACCGTGGACGCCACCACCACCATCAAGGCCATCGCCTACGAGGCCGGGATGACAAACAGCGCAGTGACCACTGCGACCTACACCATCAGCCCGCCCACCATCACCGGCGTCTCCCCTACGACGGGCGCGGCGGGCGTGCAGGTCACGATTTCCGGTTCGGGTTTTGGCTCCGCGCAGGGAACGGGCGCCGTGTGGCTCGGCAGCGCCGCTGGGACGGTAGTGAGTTGGAGCGACACGCAGATTGTCGCCACCGTGGCGTCCAATGCCGCGTCCGGATCGGCCCGCGTACACCAGCTCGGGACCTGGTCCAATGCCGTACCCTTCAACGTCAACACCGCTACGATTGCGACCGTCACGCCAGACAGCGGCGTGCCTGGGAGCCAGGTGACGATTGCGGGCTCCGGCTTCGGCGCCGCCCAGGGCAGCGGACAGGTGTGGCTGGGCACCGCCAATGCCGTTGTGCAAAGCTGGAGCGATACTCAAATAGTCGCCCTAGTGGCCAGCGGATCGGCCTCCGGCAACGCGCTGGTCCTGCAGAACGGCGTCATGAGCAATCCGGTTCCCTTTGCCGTGAACACGCTTCAGCTTACGAGCGTAGATCCTAACTCGGGGGCCGCCGAGACCTCGGTCACTTTCACCGGGGCCGGATTCGTATCCTCGCAAGGAAGCGGCGTGGCTCTGGCTGGGCGGCACCGCCGGACAGGTGGTGAGTTGGAGCGACACGCGGGTAGTGGCCACCGTCGCCTCCACCGCGCTGACCGGCATCGCGTGCATTCAGCAGAACGGGGCGTGGAGCAACGCGCTTGCCTTCACCGTGCCGGCGGAAGACGGCGTCACGCTGATGCCCAGCCTGCTCAACCTGATGGTGGGCGACACCCATGCCATCCAGGCGCTCAGTGCGGCCGGGCAGCCGGTCACAGGGTTGACCTGGACCTCAAGCGACCCGGCGGTGGTGAGCCTGTCGAGCGACGACCCGCCGCTTCTGACGGCCCTGGCGGCCGGCCACGTGACGATCACGGCCGGCACGGCGTCGGCCGATGTCACGGTTTCGTCTCCCACCGAGTTCCCCGGCGGTTTGCCCCTGGGAACGGTGCTGTGGTCCCATCCCGGCGACGTGTATGGGATTGTGCCCGCGGTGCCCAGCGCAAGCGGTGCCGCGGACGTGTTCGCGTTCCAGTACGACGGCCTGGTCCAAGCCATCAGAAGCGACGGCACCACGGCGTGGACCGCGGACCTCGGCCAAGTGTATTGGATCCTGCCAGACTTCCAGGGCGGCCTGGTGGGTTCGACTATGGACGCCACAGGCCTGGTGAGGTACGACGGCGCTACTGGCCAGCCTCGTACTCTTTATAGCTCTGGCGACACGGCCGTGACTTTGCCTACCTATGTAGTCCACCCGGATGGCACCGTCATCGGACTTCAGTATGACAATCGGGAGGGGCCCACTCAGTACACGGCTATTGGGTTCGATTCCTCCACGGGCGCACAGAAGTTCAGCGTGCCGATCCCAGCGACCCCCCCGGGAGAAGGGTTCACAGTCAGCCCGGTGGGGGAAGGGTTCATCCCGGGGGGCGGATGGATCATGGTCGGCGGCGACGGGTATATTTACATTCCATACCAGATCGCCGACAATACGGGTTCGTCGAACTGGCCAACCGCAAGCCTGCACCTGGTGCGAATGAACAGTAGCGGAGCTGCCGACGATATCTTCCTCTACGACGTGACAGCCTATTCGCCTGACAGGATTCCCCCTGGCTTTAACAACATCGGGATGATTACCAATGCCGACACCGGAATCCTGATCACCTGGATGGACTGGGCGAACACTTCGGCACACATGGCGATCACGAACGGCGCCAGCGCTAGCGTCCTCAACGCGCCAACAGGTCCCGGCGACACGCCTGTCCAGCCGATGCTACAGGGGCAGGACGGTTCGTTCGTTGGCATAGGCTGGGATGACACCTGGAACGCGTATATGGTCGCCTTTGACCAAAGCGGGGGCCAGCGCTGGAGCGTCCCGAATTACTATCCCCTGATGGCCACCGCCAACGGCGGCGTGATCGCCACCACAGACTGGGTGTCCGCCACGATCTTCGATCAGAACGGGAACGCGGTGGGGCAGATGGCGAAGATGCCGACGTATTCGTGGCGAGGCAACTTATATCGGCTCGGCTCAATCGACAGAATAGCTTATCCCCCGGTACCTAGTCCTACGATTGACATGGCGCTGACCCTCTGTGCGTGGCTGGGATGCAACCCGTCGGGGAACGGAACTGCGGCTCGACCATGGTACTTCAAACTCATTTGGGAGAACGACTGCACTTCGCTGCCGACGCCGCCTTGCGGCTTTACCCTCTATCCAGACAAACCACAGTGGTTGCCCGACTTGGCAATCGATGCAACGTCTCAGGCTGTGATGATAAAGTCCGCGGCGCTGGAGGCCCTCAAGAAGGCCTTCGACAAGTATCCAGTGAGTGTTAGCGAGGGGAGTGGCAATACCGGGGACAACCGTGTAACGGTCGCAGACGGCTCCAGTTTCGAAGGTGATGTTGACCGCTGCGGCGGGACCTTCGAGGTGAACCAACATGACAGCACGGTTTGGTACGAGAAGAATATGGAAGAAGCCCAATGGGCGCTTCCAATTGTGCTCGCCACACCCGCCGACGTCCAAAGCGCGCTCGGTCGGTCGGATCTGATGAAAGCGATAGGCGTCGGCATCGGAAACACTGGAGCGCACGAGATCGGTCATCAGTTCTTCGGACACGGCGGCAACGGCATGGACGATAGCTCGACCCATACCTACAACGGACAAGGCTGTGGCGGGCAGCAATCGCCTTGGGTTTACGGTACCGGAGCGATCGATTGGGAAGGCGTGACTGCCCAAGGTTGGCGGAGCCGATTAGGAGAAGGGTGGCACAAGTGAGGATCAGCGGCCTGGATTATGCCAGTGGAGGAGGATCAACATGAGGCTTGGCCAGAAGTTGCCCTATCGGCGCCTATTGCTGCTATTCGCTCTGTGCGCCGCGGCGGTTCTTGCGTGGCGATGCGCCAAGAATCCGGTGCTCCTTCACACCCATATGTTTGCGAGAACGAGCGACCGCTCTTGCGGAACGTTCCACGAAATAGCCACTGGATTTACGATACTGAGTCCTTTTCGTTCGCGTGCGCCAGAGCGAACAGCGTGCGCTTTCCTCCGCGCGGCGTCCAATGGAGCCTGTTCGCCCGGACTCAGCGAGGCGGGCTGCAAGTACCTAATGGCGCACCCGTTGCTGGCGCACGGCGCGGAGTGGCGACTCGTGTACCGGTGGGACTCCGGCGAGAGAATCGACCTTTTCTACAGGCGGGAGCGACCACAACCTGACCCATGCCATATCTTCACTGTTAGCGTGAAGCGAGCCGGCGCAGCCTGGGAGATTTACGGTTTCTCCTCGTAGGCAAGCCGTAACCGGCGCTCGAAGGGGCGCGTGGGGCTGGCGGTTCGGCCGCCTAGTCGGACTTGGCGCAACCCTAACTAAGATCCGTCCCTCCCGAATCTTCCGCGTCAGCACCGTCGCCGTGAATGGCTTCCTCAGAAACGCCTCGCCCGCTCCCGCCACCGCCAATGCCGTGGTCGCAAACCTGGAGCGATACTCAAATAGTCGCCCTGGTGGCCGGCGGATCGGCCTCCGGCAACGCGCTGGTCCTGCAGAACGGCGTCATGAGCAATCCGGTTCCCTTTGCCGTGAACACGCTTCAGCTTACGAGCGTAGATCCCAACTCGGGGGCCGCCGAGACCTCGGTCACTTTCACCGGGGCCGGTTTCGGATCCTCCAAGGCAGCGGCGTGGTCTGGCTGGGCGGCACCGCCGGCCAGGTGGTGAGTTGGAGCGATACGCGGGTAGTGGCCACCGTCGCCTCCACCGCGCTGACCGGCATCGCGTGCATTCAGCAGAACGGGGCGTGGAGCAACGCACTTGCCTTCACCGTGCCGGCGGAAGACGGCGTCACGCTGATGCCCAGCCTGCTCAACCTGATGGTGGGCGACACCCATGCCATCCAGGCGCTCAGTGCGGCCGGGCAGCCGGTCACAGGGTTGACCTGGACCTCAAGCGACCCGGCGGTGGTGAGCCTGTCGAGCGACGACCCGCCGCTTCTGACGGCCCTGGCGGCCGGCCACGTGACGATCACGGCCGGCACGGCGTCGGCCGATGTCACGGTTTCGTCTCCCACCGAGTTCCCCGGCGGTTTGCCCCTGGGAACGGTGCTGTGGTCCCATCCCGGCGACGTGTATGGGATTGTGCCCGCGGTGCCCAGCGCAAGCGGTGCCGCGGACGTGTTCGCGTTCCAGTACGACGGCCTGGTCCAAGCCATCAGAAGCGACGGCACCACGGCGTGGACCGCGGACCTCGGCCAAGTGTATTGGATCCTGCCAGACTTCCAGGGCGGCCTGGTGGGTTCGACTATGGACGCCACAGGCCGACGCCAATATTGCGCTAGAATTCCGCGAGGCGCTACATGGCTTTACGCAAAAGGATGATCCACAGCTCCAAACGTTTCTAGGGTGCACGCCAGGGTACGGTGGCGGTGACACCCGCGACATAACTCTGTATCTGCAGCAGTTCATCGGCGCACAGCCACTGCAGGGCGATCCAATGAGCTGTACGGACATAGAACGGTATAGGATACCTGGCTCTCGGAACGTGTGTGTAAGGTGAGGTTGTCCAATGAGACGCATTCACTGGCAATGGGTGTTGCCCCTTGTGCAGGTGCTCTTAGCATCTGCAGGCATCGTCTACGGCCCGCACGAGTACCGTGCCAGAGCCCAGCGAGACCGTGTAGTGAGCACCCTCAAGTACTATTCCCAGCACTACCCTGCTGTGTCGCAGAGGGTTGTGTACGGGATCAGCTTTCCTGCATTGGTGCTGGCCTACCCCTTAAGGAACGAGGACAATGCCATATACAAGCACAACTCCGGGTACACGTTGATCTGGGTCACTCCCAAAGACATAGGATTCTCCCTCGGCATCGTGCTCTTCTGGTTCTGGGTTGGGAGGATGGTAGATAGGAGCCGCAGTCCAGGCGCAGCAAGCACACGAACCCGCGCGACAACACTTGTCGGCTCGGTTTGCGGAATTGGGTTCGGTCTCCTGACTGGAGCGTATGCCGTTCAGATGACCGTTAGCCCGTTGCAGCCCGACAAGCAGATCGGTGCATTTGGCATTGCGTGGTCGATCACTCTGATGGGCTACTTCGGTCGTCGGCTGGTACACGAGCTCACGGCTCCAACCAGCACTGCGGAGAGCCAATAGCGCAGTGCCTGACCTGGAAAAAGAGAGAGACGACCTGGAACAAGGCGCAACCTGATCGCCACGCCGGGCAGAACATTTGTAGTCCAGGAGGACAGGGTCAAGTACCCCTACGAACAGCCAAAGTGAAACCGGGACAGACTGGACGGGCCTCACCCTCCGTCCAGAACCTCCCGAATCTTGCGCGTCAGCACCGTCGGCGTGAACGGCTTCTTCAGGAACGCCCCGCCCGGTCCGGCGAGGCCGCGCCCTTCGAGCGCGTCTTCCGCATAACCCGACATCAGCAGGACTCTCAAGCCGGGACGCATGCGGCCTACCTGCTCGGCCAGCGTCCGGCCGCTCATCTCCGGCATGACGGCGTCGGTCAGAAGCAGGTCGATCGCCCCTTCGTGGCTGGCGCAGAGGGCCATCGCCTCGTTTGGCCGCGCCGCGGAAAGCACCGTGTAGCCGTGGTGTTCCAGCACGCCCGAAACCAGCCGGCGCACTTCGTCCTCGTCCTCGACCAGCAGCACCGTCTCGGTCCCGCGCTGCCGGCGGCCCACCTCCGGCAGCGCCCCCGCCTCCAACGCAGCCGGCTGGACTCTCGGCAGATAGACCCGGATCGCCGTGCCCCGCTCGGGCGCGCTCGCGACGTCAATCTCGCCGCCCGCCTGCTTCACGATCGCGTAGACCGTCGCCATGCCGAGGCCAGTGCCCTTCCCGCGTCCCTTGGTGGTGAAGAACGGCTCGAAGATGCGGGCTTTGGTCTCCTCGTCCATCCCCACGCCGTTGTCGAGCACCGACAGGATCGCGTACTCACCAGCGCCGACGGTCTCGCTCGAGGTCTCGATCGTGATGCGGCCTCCCGCCTCCACGGCATCGCGCGCGTTCAGGACCAGGTTCATGATCACCTGCTCGACCTGGGCGCCGTCGGCGTGGATCATCCCCGCATCCGGGCTCAGCGCGGCGACCAGCTCGATGTGCTCCCCGATGACGCGGCGCAGCATCTTGTCCATGTCCAGAACCAGGTCGTTGATGCCGACTGCCCGGGGCTGCCCGTTCCGCGGCCGGCTGAATTCCAGCAACTGGCAGGTAAGGGCCGAGGCGCGCTCGGTGGTGCGCAGGATCTCCTCCGCCTGGGCGCGCACGGCCGCGGCGTCCCGCGGCTCTTCGAGCAACATGCAGCCATAGCCGGTGATCACCGTCAACAGGTTGTTGAAATCGTGCGCGACCCCGCCCGCCAGGCGGCCCACGGCCTCCATCCGCTGCGCCTGCTGCAACTGCCGTTCGATGGCCCGCTGCTCGGTGACGTTGGCGGCGATGGCAATGCACCCGTTGGCCAAGGGCGCGCGCCAAAGCTTCACTTCGACCGTACGGCCGTCCTTGGCGACCGAGGACAACTCCATCTCTTTCGGGCCCCCATCGCAGCCTGGCGCCGGGGGGACGAACGGCAGCCGCTGCCCGAGGGCCTCCAGCCGGCTCCAGCCGAAAAGCCGCTCCGCGGCCGCGTTCCAACGCGTAATGCGGCCCTCGGCGTCGGTCGCATAGATCGCCAGCGGGGACGCCTCGAAGACCGCCTCGAGCGCCCCGTCGTCGGCCGCGCGCAGGATGAACACCACCTGGCCGTCGCCGGCTGGGAGGGCGCGAACGTCGAGATCGCCCGCCAGGCTCCACTTCTCGACCTGCACCTGGCCGGTCCCCAGCGCCCGGTTCATGGACGCGATCACCGCCTTCGCCGCGCCGGCCTCGAGCGTCTTGCGGATTCTCTTTCCGACCAGGCTCGCCGGGTCGGGATGGGGCCATAGCCTCTTGGCGCCCGTGAACTCCAGGTAGGTGGCATCGGTGCCCTCGCGGCGCACCCGCACGAGCAGTTCCGGGATGGCGCCGGTCTCCCGCCGCGGGTCGTTGCCGCGGTTCTTCCGGCGCGGCCTCGCCAACCGTCCCGCCGCCTCAACTGCCTGGCGGGAAAGGGCGAGCGTGGCACCAAGCCCGGTTGCCGCGAGCATCAGGAGGTTGCGACCTTCGGGGGTCGGTTTTGAGGTCGTAGAGGGCTGCAAGCTCTCTAGTATAGGGCGTCTACCCCCCCTTTGGCCATGCCACTAACCACATTAAAAGTACCTAGTACCCCCCTAAAGTCGCTCGTCGCTCGTCGCCCGTCGCCTGCCGTCGAACACCGGGCTCTCCCGGCTTCGCACCCGGACCAGCCCTCGGGGCGAAGCTCACGAAGCCCGCGCCAGAGGATCGACGAGCGACGGGCGACGAGCGACGAGCGTTCTAAAGTATCCTCATCCCCTGCTGCGGGAACTCCACCAGCCACTCTTTGTTCGCCTTCTGCTTCTCGTACTCGGCGCGCGGCATCTCGACGCGCATCTCGCCCGCGAACTCCAGCCGGGCCGAGTCCGGCATCTCGACCACCCGCAGAAGCTGCGCCGGCACCTGGTTTGCCCCCGGCGTCCCGTTTCGCGCCGTGGCCGCAAGCTGGTCGGGACGGACGCACAGCCACACCCGATCGCCCTTGAAACGGCCGGGGAAATACGGCCCCGCCAGATCGAACCCGCCCACCCGCAGGCGGCTGAGATTGGCTGCGGGTTCAGCTCCAGAATGTCGGCGGGAAGCAGGTTGAAGATGCCCAGCAGCCGCGCCACCTCGACGTTGGCCGGGCGCTCCGCGATGGCGCGCGGCGGTCCGCTTTGCACCAGCCGCCCCTCGCGCAGGATCAGCATTTCGTCCCCCAGCTCGAAGCACTCCTCCAGGTCGTGTGTCACCAGCACGGTGGGGATCGAGAACTCGGCGCGGACCTGCCGCAGCAGGTCGTAAAGCTCCCGGCGGAGGGGCGCGTCCAGGCCGCGGGCCGGCTCGTCGAGCAGCAGCAGCCGGGGCTCGCCGATCACCGCGCGGGCGATCGAGCAGCGCTGTTTCTGCCCGCCCGAGAGCTCGTGCGGGCGCCGGCCGGCGGCGTCGGTAAGGTGAAAGCGCTCCAACATCTCGTTCACCTTGCGGTGCCGTTCCAGCCGAGGGCGCCGCTCGGCCGCGAACTGGAGGTTTTGCCGCAGCGTCATGTGCGGAAACAGCGCGTAGTTCTGGAAGACGTAGCCGCAATGGCGCGCCCGCGCCGGCAGGTTCACGCCCGAGGCGGCGTCGAACAGGATCTCATCGTCCAACAGGATGCGGCCTTCGTCCGGAACCGCGAAACCCGCGATCGCGTCGAGCGTCAGCGTCTTCCCCGCCCCGCTCGGCCCGAACAAAACGGTGACGCCGGCCCCCGCGCGGAACTCCAGTTCCAGCGAAAAAGGAGCCGAATCCGGCCGCCCGGCAAACCGTTTTCGGACCCGCAACTCAAGCATGAGCCGCTCTCTTCTTATCCGCGTTCATCCGTGTTCATCCGTGGCCATTCATTCTTCCGGCCCTCTACGAGGCGTGGCGCGCCACCAGCCGGTTCGCCAAAGAAAGAATCACCACCGCCACCACCGAGACGATCACCACCAGCGTCCGCGCCAGCGCGCCGTTGCCGGATTCGACCGCATCGTAGATCGCCACCGCCAGCGTTTGCGTGCGCCCGGGAATGTTGCCCGCGATCATGATGGTGATCCCGAAATCGCCCAGCGAGCGGGCAAAGGCGAGGATCGCGGCCGCCAGGATCGACCGCCGCGTCAGCGGCAGCGTCACCTTCCAGAAGACCCGCCAGTTCGAGGCGCCCAGGTTGCGCGCGGCGCGCTCGTAGTTCCGGTCCACGCTTTCAAAGGCGGCGCGCGCGAAGATCACCAGCAGCGGCACGGCGTGAAACATCGCGGCCAGCACCGCCGCCTGCCAGGTGAAAACCAGGGGCGACCCGGTAACCCACTCGTACAGCCGCCCGAGGCCGGCCTGCCGTCCGAACAGCACCAGCAGGTAATATCCGAGCACGGTAGGAGGCAGCACCAGGGGAAGCGCGGTTGCGGCGTCGAGGATTTCCATGCCGCGGAACCGGCGATGAGCAAGCAGGTACGCCAGCCACAGCCCAATGACCAGCGAGAGGGCAGTGGCAATCAGCGCGACCTTGAGGCTCAGCCAGAGCGGGAACCAGTCCACGGGCATGAAAGACGATTATAGGGCAGGCAGGGGGCGGGAGGTTCGCGAAATGGCGGTGCGAGGTGTCTCCAAATTCGCCGGGGAGAATCGCTCTGGCGGTTCGGTCAGGAACGTCAGTGGTCGCGTGACCGCGCGATCCCTTGACGGTAGATGCAAAAAACGCCGTATCCCAACGAGACGGCAACCAAGAAGAAAAGAGCTATAGGGATAGCTCTCGCGTAGGCAACCCACGGCCCCGGCTTGGGCCTGACTATAAACACCGCCGACACGCTCGCCAACAAGGCTGCCCACGCGACGATCAATAATCGCCTAAACATACGCTCACGTTTCCCGTGATCCCGCCCGTGTAACTTGGGGACGGTAGACCGACAGGTAGTACAGGCAGGCCCCCCACCAAAGCCCGAACAGCAGAATGACAAACCACAGCCGCTTCGCCATCCGAGGAGAGTCATCCAGGCGTACCCAGTACCGCCACATGCCAAACCAGAGGAAGAACGTCGCCACTGTCCCCACCATTGCGATGATCGTATACAAGGCCCTCAATACCGGCGGCATCCGGGCCGGGTCCGCGAGCCTCAGCCAGATCGGGGTGATGGCGAGCACCAGTAAAACGGCAACCAAGAACATCCTCACCGCCTGGCGGCCCTGGAGCCACTCATCTCTGAACCGGCCCCACGGCGCCGAGAATCGCGGAAAGAGTGGCGTCACCGTTACTTCTCCCTGTCGGCGGGGAAACCGTTCTGCTGTGCTTTCCGGACGCAGCGTCGAGCGTCGCATCCCCAGTGTAGGTATCGTACGTGTTGGTGGTTTGGCCAACCTGGGTCCCGCCCAGGTACGTCGTAACGGTCGTCGGCAGGTTCAGCATGTGGCAGTTCTGGGTGATCTGGCCGTTCCCATCGACCGGGCAGCTCTGCGCGATGTACGAAGCGCCGGTGTTGTACACAGTCTGCGTATCCTTCAGCAGCGAGCCCGCCGCCCCCGTCCCCCAAGCATATTCCGATGTGTCCGACTTGTTGTTGTACCACCCAATCCCCAGTTCTGCTCATTTGCGATGCTCCGAGGCCGGGGTGACGTCTCCGCCGACTTTCGGCAGTCGCATCATGGCAAACATCCTATTTCGAAAGTCGGAAAGGGGACGCTACTTCTGGATTGGTCTAGCGTCCAAGAGCCGCTCCAAATCGGCGGAGCCTTGTGACAACCGAAGACACTAACTGAAGTCAATGCCGCTAACGCCAACGCAATGTATCTGCTCCTCTCCGCGTTTGACATGGGAAACCTCGAAAAACACTCAGTAGCTCGTCGGATGCTGCAGATATCCCGCGCCGTGGGCCCAGAACCCCAGTATGCCGAGCGTCACCATGGCTATCGAGATGCTTGCCCGTTTGACGAGCTCCTTCCCGGCCAAGTACCGTCTCCCGACGACAGAATAGAGAATGCAAATTGTCAGCGCGTCAAAGCCCAAGGGAAAGCCCGACATGATCAGCGTCGGATCCGAGAAAGAAGGATCGGCCGACAAAAGTATTTGTAGAGAGAGGAGGACGCCCCCATATGCCGCTAGGCCAAGCGCCGTCCTCCACATCCAGGGCGGGCAGCTCTTAAGCTGGCGAGTCCATCCAAGACTATCCCTCACGAATGCCATCGCGGACACACCTAGAAGGATCGAAGGTCCGCACGCCAGTGTGCCGTACTGGCGCCACGGGCCGCTTATGCCGGCAACCACACTCGCGTTGAACAATAGCGACAGCACAAACGCCAGCACCTCGAGCATGGCCAACATAACAGCGTACCCATACGCGAAGCGAGCAGCCATTAGCTCCTTGCTGTCCGCCTCACCTCGTGATTGCGGCATCAGCGGTGCCGTCCTCCGAGGGTGTCCCGTGCCAGAAGCGGGTGCCAGCGTTCTGACGAACCGAGCCGGTTCTCCGAAGTGTTTCTCGGCATCACTGAAGCCACCCTCCAGTCTCGTCCACTATGTAAACGTCACCCGTTTTCGTCGCAAACGGACTAGCATCCTGGTTGCCAATCATCCCCATCGAAAGGAATGGGATGGGTTGGACGCCATATCCCCAGAGACGCTCCAACTGCCTAGGCCGATCCCGATTTCGAAAGCTACGGCTCCGTCCTGGGTTGATCCCGCGCAGCCTCCAACATAATCGAAGTAGCAGCCAGTACCGCACGGTCCGCTGGCAAAGCGATTCGCGTCGGTGGCCGATGCGAAGCATGGCGCTTTTCGCTGGCCGTACCGATACTGCCCACGGAAGCCCCAGATGCAGCAAGCCGCCCCACCGGGACGGCTTGCTGCTGAAATCAAGATGGCGGCAAGGACCGACATCCTTCTACCTATGGCTAGATAAACAGCCATGCATAAACCACAACAAAATCCCGAGAAAACATGCTCCAAGCAAACGGACTTGAATGGCCCCAGATCCGCTACTAAATTTCTCGGCAGTAAGACTTCCACTCAATCTGATCCACTGTGGAATACGAAACCACAATCGAGGGGAAATGAGCATGATCACGGCATTGCCACCAATTGCTGCGATGGTAACGAGAAAGCAAAATACACCGACAAATTGTTTCATCAACAACTCCTGATCTTAAACACGCTCATTGTTTCGGTTCTTCATCAAAACCAGCCCTGAAGTGTTTGCATTGCATTGTTGGCAAGGCTTCTTACTGCGTTAACGGCAGGAGTAATGTTGAAGTTATATGACGCACCAAACGCGACTGGTACTTTGGTCGCAATTGATGGTCCCGCCACGGCAGGGCCGCCACCTGGAGATTTAACAACCGTAGTTCCAGTCAACGGAGTCGGCTGGAGAGTTACGGAGTAGCTCTGCCCATTTGCAATGGAATTTGGATTTTGGCCGGAAGGAACAATAACCGCATTTGCGCTCACTCCGGCCCCACTCCCACCAACGCCGACCGTACTTCCCAATATTGCACCTACGACGCCTCCACCGGCAGGATCGATAGCTTCGCCAATTAAGCCTCCCAAGTACCGCGCCCCAAAGTAATCCAGCCCCGTCTCCGCATCCCGTTCTTTGCCGGCGAACTTCTCCGTTAACCCGTCCGGCGTCCGCCCGTCCCAGGCGGACGCGGCCCCCCATAGCGCCGTCCTCCCGTCATAGCCGGTCGGAATCTGCTCGCCGAACGGCAGGTAGTCGTACCGCGCCACCAGCGCCTGCACCTCGTCTAGCATCGCCCGCGTGCTCCCCAGGTGATCGTTCAGCAGGTAGCAGGTCCGGCACGGCGGGTCCGGATCGGTCACCGGCGCATACTCCGCCGCCAACCCCCCCCGCCGCGTCGTACACGTACACCGTGGTCGCCGTCCCCGTCGTCTTCGTCACCCGGCGGTTATTCCCGTCATAGCCGTACTGCGTCGCCACCCCGCCAATCGTGCTCGAGGTCATCAGGTTCTCGCCGTTGTACTCCATCGCGAACCCGCCGATGGTGGTCTGGTTGCCTGGTCCCGGGGCAGTCCGTTGTCATACACCGCGCCCTGGATCTAGAGCTGGTTCTTCGAATCTGAAGTTGGTCGACGCCGTCGGCGTGAACGGGTCCAGGAACAGCCCCGTGTTCGCGCTCACCCAACGGTTCCCCCACGCATCGTACCATTCTTCTGTTCGATCCACGCCTGATCGTTCTTCCGGTAAGCACGGGATCTCGTCAACTCTGTTTTCCGCTCCCGGCAGTAGTCACACCGATCCTCTTGCCGGATTTGCTCGAGTTTCAATCGCTCGCCCGCGCCGGTCTCCCCCGCTCTGCCTGCCCCTCATTACCCTCGAGCCAGGCGATGCCGTGCCTGCCCGTCAGCAATCGTCGAATTCCATGCCCCGTCGTGTTCGTCCACTCACAGTCACTCTGCCGCCCAACGCGCGAAAAAATGAGTCACAAAAAGTGCAACAGGGGTCCCAGTACCAGAAATGAACGTAGCGCACCGCGTTTCTTCAACGGACTCCGGCCCCGTTCCTTCTCTTTTACTAAAAAGCGCAAGAGGGTCCTAATCCCAAAAATGAACACTTCCTTCGCCACTTTTCGTCGTTTTCTGCACCCCTGCCAGCGTGATTCTCCGCTGCGCGGCCGATGAGACAAAGCGAAGGCGATGAGTCTCCTGTTGTCACTGCTCGTCTGCGTTTTCGCTGGAGCCCTGTGGCGCACCGCTCGCCGCCGCCGGCGCTGGCCGGAGAGCGCGACGCAGTTCCGCGCCCTGTTCGAGGAAGCGCCGATCGCCTACCAGGAGATCGACCGTCACGGCGTCGTACGGCGGGTCAACCGCGCCGCGTGCGAGTTGCTGGGCTACCCTCCCTCGGAACTGGTCGGCAAGGGGGCCTGGGAGATCGCGCCACCCGGCCGGCAGGAGGCCGTTCGCGCGGGACTACTGGGAGTGCTCGCGGGGCCCGAGGGCTTCCCGAATCCGGTGGAACACCAGGTCGCAGCCGCCGACGGCTCTCCCCTCACCCTGCGCATCTACCGCAGGCTGATCCGGGACGAGAAAACCCGCGAAGTCATCGGCGTGCGCGCCGCGCTGCTCGATGCCACGGCCTGGCGCAACGCCGAGCGGGAGCTCGAACGGAGCGAACAGCGCTACCGGAATCTGTTTGAGAACGCTCCCATCGGCGTCTACCGCACCGCGCCCGACGGCCGGATTCTGATAGCCAATCCAGCGATGGTTCGCCTGCTGGGGTACGACTCCTTCGAAGAACTCGCCTCGCGCAACCTGGAGCGCGAGGGGTTTGAGCCCCACTACTGCCGCGAAGACTTCAAGACGCAACTGGAGCGGGAGGGCGAGATCCTCGGGCACGAGGCGGCCTGGACCACGCGAGACGGCCGTTCCGTCACTATCCGCGAGAACTCCCGGACGGTGCGCGACTGCAACGATGCCGTTCTCTATTACGAGGGCACGGTAGAGGATGTGACCGAGCGAAAGCGTGCCGAGGCCGCCCTCGCCGAGGCCAGGTCCAAACTCGAGACCGTGATCCGGCAGTCGCCGCTGGCGGTTGTTACGCTGGACCCGGATGGCAAGGTCCGGTCCTGGAATCCCGGCGCGGAGAGGCTCTTCGGCTGGACGGAAGCCGAAGCGCTGGGCGCCCATTCGCCGGTGGCCCTCGACGACGTACCGCACGGCCAGGAGCGGCAGGCGCGCCGCAAAGACGGATCGGTGGTGGACGTCAGCGTCTGGCACGCGCTCCTGCGCGACGCGGCCGGCCAGGTGAGCGGAGCCGTGTGCCTGGTCGCCGACAACACCGAGCGCAAGCAAGCCCAGGCCAGGCTGAGTGAGAGCGAGCGGCGGTACCGCGACCTGTTCGAAAACGCCAACGACATTGTCCTCTCTTTCGATCTGGAAGGCCGATTCACGGCGGTCAACAAGACGGCTCAACTGGTGAGCGGATACTCCAGCGACGAGCTGCTGGCCATGAAGATGGACGACCTGGTGGTGCCGGAAGACGTTGAGCGCATCAGAGAAATCGTGTCGGGCATGCTGGCCGGCGTTTACTCCGGGCAGCACGATCTGACGGCGATCGCCAAAGACGGCCGCCGGGTGGAACTGGAGATTGCGAGCCGGCTGATCTTCGAAAGCGGCCGTCCTCTCGGCTTTCAGAGCATCGCCCGGGACGTGACCGGGCGCAAGGAGTCCGAGCGCAGGCTGGAGCAGTACGCGCGGGCGCTGAGCCGGAAGAATGACGAGCTCTCTGAGGCGCTCGAGACCGCCCGCCAGGCCACCGAGGCCAAGAGCCGCTTCCTGGCCAACATGAGCCACGAGATCCGGACGCCCATGAACGGCGTTCTGGGCATGACGGACCTGCTGCTGGAGACGGACCTCGACCCCGCCCAACGCGAGTGTGCCGCCGCGGTCAAGAGGTCGGCCGAGGCGCTGCTGGTCCTCATCAACGAGATCCTCGACCTGTCTCGGATCGAGGCCGGCAAGCTGGAGCTGCGTCCGGAGCCGTTCGACCTGGGCAACCTGGTCGCCTGGATCGCGGCCATGCTGGAGGTGCAGGCGCGAACTAAGGGAGTCGCGTTCCTCTGCAGCATCGACGCCGCCGTCCCGCGCATGCTCCGCGGCGATCCGGTGCGGTTTCGCCAGGTCCTCGACAATTTGGCGGCCAATGCGGTCAAGTTCACCGAACGCGGCCACGTTTCCGTCAGCGTCGGCATCGAAGTCGAAACCGCCGAGACCGTCACTGTCCGTTGCACCGTCGAGGATACCGGCATCGGCATCTCGGCGGATCAGATGGCCCGCCTCTTCCGCAGCTTCAGCCAGGCGGACAGTTCGACCACCAAGCGCTACGGAGGCGCCGGGTTGGGGCTGGCCATATCCAAACAACTGGTGGAGATGATGGGAGGCCAAATCGGCTGCGAGAGCCAGCCGGGACAAGGGTCGCGCTTCTGGTTCACCGCCACGCTGGGGAAATCGCAGGAGGCGCCGGCACCCGTCGAATCGGCTCCCGAGCCGCGCGTTGAATGCCGCGCCGGCGGCCACATTTTGCTGGCTGAAGATAACGAAATCAACCGGCTCATCGCCCTGCGCCTTCTCGAACGCGCCGGATATCGGGCCCGCGCCGTCGCCAACGGCAGGCTGGCCGTCGCCGAAGTCCTCAGCGGGACGTTCGACGCGGTTCTCATGGACGTCCACATGCCCGAGATGGATGGCTTTGAAGCGACCGCCGAGATCCGACGCGCCGAAAACGGCTGCCGCCGCACCCCGGTGATCGCCTTGACCGCGCGCGCCATGGCCGGCGATCGCGAAAGGTGCCTGGAAGCCGGGATGGACGACTACCTCACCAAGCCCGTCCGCCGCGACCAGTTGATCGCCGTCCTCGACCGCTGGGTCCCTCCGAAGATCCCCTAGGCGTCTTTCGGTTCCGCGTCCGCCTAAGCGGCCGGATAACGTATATTAGAGCCTTTTTTTGCGCTTTTGCGCTGGCAACTCATTGACAACACGCAAGCAATTGCTCGTCCTTGAGGAGCTTCAGCGGCCCGCCGTTTCGAGGATCCCCATATGTTTCTCTTGTATTCTGGCCGCTCCTGTGAAATATTCGTAGTGTAGCTGGGAGACACTCTTGCCCCTGCGCTCACGAATACACCCGCGTGGTGGAGTACGTGCGCGAGCGCGACGAAGTCCCCCAGCGTGTAGTCGTATACGCCGGCCGCTAAGACCTTTTGGTCTGCCTGAAGTCGGGTCGCCCTTTGCGTCCTTATTGATTCCAGACAGCCCCGGACATTCGGGCTTGACAAGGAATTCCAATGGCGCAAACCGATCCTCAAAGCCCCGGTGAAGAACCGGCGCAGCGTTCGACGACACCGGAGGAAAGCGACTTTTCGCGCTTGCGCGACCTGCCCCTTCCGCTGAGAGAGCAGCTCGAGGCGTTCGGGTTGAATCGGACTCTATCCCAGTTGATCGAGAGCGAGCGGCGATTCCGCGAACTTTTCGAGCAAGGGCCGGTGGCCTACCACGAGTTGGACCAGGAAGGGATCGTCCGTTGGGTCAACCAGGCTGAATGCGACCTTCTGGGGGTTGATGCCGGCGCAATGCTCGGCAAGCCCATCTTTGAGTTCGTTTCGCGAGGCGCACAATCGGAAAGCCAGGATGCCTTCAAGCGGAAGTTGTCCGGGCAGGAGGCCCTGGTCCCCTTCCCGCGCGACCACATTCGCAGTGACGGCCGCCACCTGACTCTCGAGATTCACGAGGAGCTGATCCGTGACGACAAGGGCGTGGCGACCGGGATCCGGTCCGTCATGCTCGACGTCACTGCGCGTAAGGAGGCCGTGGATGCGTTGCGCGAGAGGGAGGCGACGCTTCAGGCGGTGTGCGTCAGCGCACTTGCCGCCATCGTCATGATCGACGCCGAGGGCCGGGTGACGCTCTGGAACCCGGCGGCCGAACGGATGTTCGGTTACACGGCCGCTGAGATGCTCGGCCAAAGGGTTCACGATCTGGCAGCCCCCGCCGACCTCCGGCAGCGCTTTGAGGCTGCCTTTCCCGCCTTTCAGAAGACCGGACAAGGGGCCGCCATCGGCAAGCTGACGGAGTTGACCGCGCGGCGAAGGGACGGAAGCGAGTTCCCGGTCGATCTCTCGCTGGCGGCGGTCCGAAGAGGACAGGAATGGGAGGCGGTCGCGCTCGTGCGCGACATCACGGCCCGCAAGGCGGCGGAGAAGGCGTTGCGGGAGAGCGAGGAGAGTTTTCGGAGCGTCGTGGAAAACGCGCCGGAGGCCATCTTCGTGCTAACGCAGGGCCTCTTCCGGTACCTCAATCCGGCGGCCGTCAGATTGTTTGGAGCCGCGTCAGCCTCTGTACTTCTCGGCAAGTCGGTCGTGGGCAGCGTCCACCCGGATTCTCGCGCCAGCGTGGCTGAAAGAATCCGGCAGGTCGAGGAACTGGGGATGGCCGCCTTAGTGGGACAGAAGTACCTCAGGCTCGACGGGACGGTCCTCGACATCGAGGGGTCCGGTATACCCTTCGTCTACGAGGGCGAGAAGGGAGGTCTGGTTTTCGTCCGTGACATCACCGAACGGAAGCGGGCCGAAGAGGAGTTGCGAGCGAAAGAATGTATTCTGTCCGAATCGCAGCGCATTGCCCATCTCGGCAGTTGGGAGTTCAGGAGCGAGCGGGAACGAGCGTGCTGGCGTGGACGCCCGAAACGTATCGCCTTTATGGAGTCTCGCCGGACACCTTCGTCCCCTCCCCCGAGGCGTTTCTGAGTTTGGTTCACCCGGACGATCGAGCCGCGGTGCAAGCATGGATGGGCGCCTGTCTGGCTGGCCTCGAACCGCCCGAAAACGAGTTTCGTATCTGCCTGGAAGACGGCACCATCCGCCATATCCACGGCCGCGGGCATTTGGTGCAGCAGGACGCGGAGAACAAACGTGTGGTCGGCGTCGCTCAGGACATCACCGACCGCAAGCGGGCCGAGGAGGCGTTGCGGCAAAGCGAGGCGAGCTTCCGCAGCGTCGTGGAAAACGCGCCGGACGCCATTTTCGTGTCGACGCAAGGCCGCTTCCGGTATTTGAATCCGCCGGCCGTCAAGTTGCTGGGGGCCTCGTCGGCTTCCGACCTCCTCGGCAAGCCTGTCATAGAGAGCGTCCACCCCGATTCTCGCGCCGCGTTAGCCGAAGCGATCCGTCAGGTCCAGGAACGAAGAGGGAACATGCCCGCCGTGACGCAGAGGTACCTCGGGCGCGACGGGAAGGTGATCGACGTCGAGGGGGCCGTCGTACCCTTGACCTACGAGGGCGAGAAAGGGGCTCTCGTTCTGGTCCGGGACATCACCGAACGGAAACGGGCGGAAGAGGAGTTGCGAGCGAAAGAGTATATTCTGTCCGAATCGCAGAGCATTGCCCATGTCGGCAGTTGGGAGTGGACAGTGCAAGGCGGAGCGGGCGCGATGGCGTGGACGCCCGAAACGTATCGTCTTTTTGGCGTCTCGCCGGATACCTTTGCTCTGTCCCCCGAGACGTTTGTGAGTTTGATTCACCCGGAGGATCGGGCTGGCATGCAATTCTGGATGAGCTCCTGTCTCGAAGGACTGGAACCGCCCGACCTGGAGTTTCGCGTCTGCCTGCCAGACGGCAGCATCCGCTATATCAACGGCCGCGGGCACTTATTGAAACAGGGCGCGGACCACGAGCCGATCCGCATGGTTGGAGTCGCCCAGGACATCACCGCCTTCAAACAGGCCGAGGAGGCGTTGCTTCGGCGAACCGACGAACTCAAGCGTTCCAACACGGAACTGGGGCAGTTCGCCTACGTCGCCTCGCACGACCTCCAGGAGCCGTTGCGCATGGTTTCCAGCTATGTGCAGCTTCTGGCGCGCCGGTACCAGGGGAAGCTGGATGCGGATGCCGACGAGTTCATCGCTTTTGCGGTGGACGGGGCAAAGAGAATGCAGAGTCTGATCAACGACCTGCTGGCGTTCTCGAGGGTGACCACCAAGGGCCGCGAGTTCGAACCGGTCGAGACGGATGCCGCTCTGAAGGTGGCGCTCGCGAACCTGAAGGTTGCCATCGACGAGAGTCATGCGAACGTGACATCCGATCGTCTGCCGGTGGTGAAAGCGGACTCGGGACAACTGGCGCAATTGTTTCAGAACCTGATCGGGAATGCCATCAAGTTCCGGGGCAAGGAACCGCCGCGGGTTCATGTATCCGCGGAACACCGCCGGAAAGAATGGGAGTTCACCGTCCAGGACAACGGCATTGGAATCGAGCCGCAACACATGGAGCGCATCTTCGTGATCTTCCAGCGCCTGCACACGGCGGCGGAATTCCCGGGCACGGGGATCGGGCTTGCGATCTGCAAGAAGATCGCGGAGCGTCACGGTGGCCGCCTGTGGGCGACTTCAGAGCCAGGCATCGGGTCGGCGTTTCATTTCACCATTCCGGTTGAAGGCTTATGACAACTGATATGCAGACTAGAGCGGTTGAGCTTCTATTGGTGGAGGACAGCCCCGGCGATGTACGCCTGACCATCGAGGCTTTCAAGGAAGGGAGGGTGATCAACAACCTGACCGTGGCCAAAGACGGCGAAGAAGCAATCGCGATCCTGCGGCGGCAGGGTCCGTACGCCAACGCGGCACGTCCCGACCTCATTATGCTCGATCTGAATCTGCCCCGGAAAGGCGGCCTGGAGGTCCTGGCGGAGATCAAGGAAGATCCCGACCTCAAGCAGATTCCCGTAGTGGTGCTGACTACCTCGCAGGCGGAACAGGATATTCTTCGCACTTATCAACTGCACGCCAACTGCTACATCGTGAAGCCGGTGGATCTGAACCAATTCATGGCCGTCGTGCAGGCTATCAAGAGCTTCTGGCTGGCTTTGGTTATGCTTCCGCCGCGCGAGTGACGCGTCGGCCCGGCCTGAGTGTCATGCGGGAAGAGTTGTTGCGTGAACGAACGGAGGACGAAGTATGAGCAGCGGCACGAATTTACCCGGAGCGGCGGTGCGGGTACTTCTCATTGAGGATAATCCGGGAGATGCCGGCTTGGTGCGGGCGATGCTCTCCGAAAGCCCGGGCGTTGAATTCCGCATTGAGTGGGTGCAGGCTTTGCTGCCGGCCATGGTTCGGCTCGGGCGCGGCGAGATAGACATGATTCTCCTGGACCTCTCGCTTCCCGACAGCCAGGGGCTTGGCAGCCTGACTGCCGTGCGTAATGCCGCACCAAGCATTCCGGTGGTCGTACTGACCGGTCTCTCCGACGAGGACGTCGCCCACGAGGCAGTGCGGTGTGGAGCGCAGGATTACCTCATCAAGGGAGAACTAAGCGGCGGAGCGTTGGCGCGCACTTTGAGCTACGCCATGCTGAGGCAACGGAATCAAGCCCGCGCTATCAAGCCGGGGACCGAACTGGGCAGAGCAGTCGGGTTTCTGGGAGCCAGAGGAGGGGTGGGGACGACCACGATCGCCTGCCACTTCAGCCTCGAACTGAAGGAGCGGACCGCCAGTCGGGTTCTGCTGGCGGACCTGGACGTCGCCGGAGGCTCCGCCGGTTTCCTCATGAAGGCGGCCTCGGAGCACACCATCCAGGAGGCCGCCAGCAACCTGGCGCGGCTTGACGAGAACTACTGGAACAAGATCGTCGTCAGCGTCGCCGACGGTCCGGACGTCCTGCTGTCGCAGGGGTCTTTCGCTTTGGAGGAGCAGGCGAATAGCGAGAGAGTCCGGAACGTCTTCGACTTCACGCGGTCCATCTACCCATGGATCGTCATGGATCTTGGCCGCTTGAATCCCTTGGCCATAAGCATGGTTCCGGGCCTGAGCGATGTATTCCTGATTGCGACCCTCGAGGTGGCGGTCCTGTACGAGGTCAAGCGAGTGGTATCGCGGCTGGCGGACATCGGCGGAAATCGTGACCGGCTGCACCTGATCGTCAACCAAACTCCCAGGCACCCTGACATTTCACCCGGGGAGGCGGGCAAGATGGTCAACCTCCCCGTCGATGCGATCTTGCCGGAGTGCGGCTCCGATCTGTCGGAGGCCTACACGGACGGCAAACTGCTGAACGCCAAGAGCGACCTTCGCCGCCAGCTAGGGCGTCTCGCGGAGAAGGTCGCGGGTCTTGAGACGAAGAAGTCGAAATGAGTTGCCCAGCATGAAGGTCATACCGGGGAAGCCGTTTCACGGTCTCGCCGCGTTAGTGCTCTGCCTGCTGGTGGTCGCCGGAAGCGGCGTAGGCGGCTACCTCTACTACGCGGCCGAGAGACGGTCGATCGACACCGAAGCGCGGGCTCGTTTGTACGCGATAGCGGACATGAAAGTCCAGCAGTTGGAAGTGTGGCGCGCGGAACGGCTCGCCGTTTCCAGATCTCTCCAATTCAACCCATTGGTTGTTCCGGCGTTGCTGCAGAGCCTGAACAGCGGGTCGGACAGAGGCGCAATCAAGACGTGGCTGGAACAGTTGCTCGAGGCGTATGACTTCACGGGAGCGAGCCTGTGGGATAAGGACCACCGCCGGCGGGCCTGGTTGCCGGCCGGCGACCCGGGCCATGAATGGGAGCGCGAGTTGATCGCGCAGGCAATCCGCACCAGGACACCCTTCCTGGCGGACTTGCACCGGGACGACCCCAGCGGCGAGCCCTATATGACCTTGGTGGTGCCGCTCCAGAGTCCGTCCTCCTTCGAACCTGTCGCTACGCTGCTGCTGAAGATCGATCCGGAACGGGCCCTCTACCCGCTTATCCGAACCTGGCCGACGCCCAGCGCCTCGGCGGAGGCGGTGCTCTTCCGCCGCGAAGGGGAGGAGGTCCTCATCTTGAACGAATTGAGGGGCCGGAAGCACACCGCCCTCACACTGCGATTTCCCCTTTCGCTAAGAGAGCTTCCGGCGGTGAAGGCCGTACTCGGCTCCGAAGGGGTAGTGGACGGTATCGACTATCGAGGAATCCCGGTGCTGGCCGCGGTGAGACACGTTCCCGACAGCCCCTGGTATCTCGATGCAAAGGTCGATACCCGGGAACTTCTCGGCTCCACTGCGCCAGGAGGTGGCCCTCATCGTGACTTCATTCATTCTGCTTGCGGCTGCGCTGGTAGGGGGCATCCTGTTCGTATGGTCGCGGCAGGAGGCGCTGGGCACCCGGCAGCGGCTGGAGGCCGAAATGGCGCGACGGGCGATGCTCGGCCACTTCGACTACCTGAGCCGCTATGCCAATGACATCATCCTGCTGCCCGACGCGACTGGCAGGATCATGGAGGCCAACGACAGAGCCGTTGAAAGCTACGGATACAGCGCGGAGGAGCTGCGGCGGATGAACGTTGCCGACCTGAACGCTCCGGAGGAGGCCGCCGCGCTTGCCCGGACATGGATGCAAGTGAAGGAAAAAGGGGCCGAGGGGCTGGTGTTTGAAGCAGAGCATGTGCGCAAGGACGGCAGCCGGTTTCCGGTGGAGATCAGCGCCCGTAGTTTCGTAGTGGAAGGGCGGGAGTTGCGGCAGTCGATCGTCCGGGACATCACCGAGCGCAAACGGGCGGTGGAGGCGTTGCGCGAATCGAACGAGTACCTGGAGAGCCTGTTCAACTCCGCCAACGCTCCGATCATCGTTTGGGACCCCGAATTCCGCATCATGCGGTTCAATCACGCATTCGAGAACCTGACGGGCAAGAGCGCCGCCTCCGTCCTGGGAGAAGACGTCGGGGTTCTGTTCCCGCCCAGCGAGAGGGAAGGTTCGATGGAGTTGATCCGCAGAACACTGGGGGGCGAACGCCTGGATGCGGTCGAGATTGCCATCGCCCGCGCCGACCTCACGATCCGCACCGTCCTCTGGAACTCCGCTGCTATTTTCGCCGCCGACGGCCAGACTCCGGTGGCCGCGGTTGCGCAAGGGCTTGACATCACGGAACGCAAGGAGGCGGAGGAGTCAATCAGGCAGCTCAACGCCGATCTCGAGCAGCGCGTGCGGGACCGCACGGTCCAACTGGAAGTGGCCAACGCCGAGTTGGAGGCGTTCTCCTACTCCGTCTCGCACGACCTGCGCGCCCCGCTACGAGGCATCGACGGGTGGAGCCTGGCTCTGCTGGAGGATTACCGGGAGAAACTCGACGACCAGGGCCGCGAATACCTCGGGTACATCCGCTCCGACACCCAGCGCATGGGCCAGTTGATCGACGACCTGCTCAAGCTGTCCCGTGTGACCCGCAATCGCATGGAACGAACGCTTGTGGATCTGTCGGCTATCTCGCAAACCGTCGTGGCCCGGCTCCGGGAGAGGGAGCCGAATGCCCAGGTGGAATTTGAGGCGCAGCCAGGAATCACCGCCTGGTGCGACGCGGGACTTATCGAGATCGTCTTGACGAACCTGATCGACAACGCATGGAAGTTCTCAAGCAAGCGCCCCGTGGCCCGCATCGAGTTCGGCCGGACCGAGGTGGAGGGTCGCTCCGCTTTCTTCATCCGGGACAACGGGGTGGGGTTTGACATGACTTACGTGGACAAACTGTTCGGAGTATTCCAGCGCCTGCACAAGGCCACCGAGTTCCCCGGAACGGGCATCGGTTTGGCCATCGTGCAGCGCGCGGTGCGTCGTCACGGCGGCCGCGTTTGGGCGGAATCCAAGCTCGGCGTGGGTACGACTTTCTATTACACCCTGGAGGAGGCAGTATGAGTTCCGATTACATTCTATTGGTGGAAGACAATCCCAGCGACGTCAGGCTTACCCGGAGGGCGCTGGAACAGAGCCACATCACCAACCCATTGGTGGTGGCCGAGGATGGCAGAGAGGCACTTGACTACCTGTTCGCGCTGGGAACGCACGCCGACCGGGACGTCAAAGATCTTCCCCGGCTGATCCTGCTGGATCTGAAGCTTCCCCGAGTGGACGGGCTGGAGGTTTTGCGGCAGCTTCGAGCCGATGAGCGCACCCGGCGGTTGCCCGTGGTGATCCTCACTTCTTCCCAGGAGCAGCAGGACATCATGGCCGGGTACGATCTCGGAGCCAACAGCTACGTAAGGAAGCCAGTCGATTTCACTCAATTCGCCGAGGCGGTCCGGACCTTGGGCCTGTACTGGCTGCTGCTGAATGAGGCTCCGCCGGAAGTTGGATAGTGATAGGATGACGGCTTCGCGGCCTTCCGGCTGGAGACACGGAGAGGAGGACGAGGCATGAGACAAGGCGCTGATTTGCCCGAAGGACCGTTGCGAATACTTCTCATCGAGGACAATCCGGGGGATGCCGGATTGGTGCGGGAGATGCTCTCCGGCAGTCAGAGCGTTCGGTTCCAGGTTGAGTGGGTGCAGGCCTTGCTCCCAGGCATGGTCCGGCTCGGACGCGGCGAGATAGACATGGTTCTGCTGGACCTGACGCTGCCGGACAGCCAAGGACTACAGACCCTGACGGCCATCCGGTCCTGCGCGCCGAACCTCCCGGTGGTCATACTGACCGGCCTCGACGACGCGCTTTTCGCACACGAGGCAGTGCGGTCGGGAGCGCAGGACTACTTGGTCAAAGGAGAGCTACAGGGTGCCGCGTTGGCGCGCAGCTTGAGCCACGCCATGCTGCGGCACCGGAGTCAGGCGGATGCTCTCCGGTCAGGCTCGCCAACCGAATTGGGTACGATAGTCGGGTTTCTGGGCGCTAAGGGAGGGGTGGGGACGACTACGATCGCCTGCCACTTCAGCCTCGAGCTGAAACAGCGGACTGGCAGCCGCGTCTTGCTGGCGGACCTCGACGTCGCCGGAGGCTCCGTCGGCTTCCTGACGAAAGCGGTCTCGGAGCACACCCTTCAAGAGGTCGCCAACAATCTCGACCGGCTTGACGAGAACTACTGGAACAAGATCGTTGTCAGCCGCCCGGATGGCCTGGATGTTCTCCTGTCACAGGAGTCGTTGCCTTTGGAGGAGCTGGCAAATACGGAGAACGTCCGGCAGGTCTTCGAATTCGCGCGATCCATCTACCAATGGATCATCATCGATCTTGGCCGCTTGAATCCCTTTGCCGCGAGTCTGGCGCCGGGTCTGAGCGATCTATTCCTGATCGCGACCCTCGAGGTGGCAAACCTGTACGAGGTCAAGCGACTGGTGTCGCGACTCACGGAGGCCGGCCTGAATCGCAGCCGAATGCACCTGATTGTCAATCAAACTCCCAAGAACCCCGACATTTCGCCCGAGGAACTGGGCAAGATGGTGGGTCTGGCCGTCTACGCGGTGTTGCCGGAGTGCCGCTCGGAACTGTGGGAGGCATACTCGGGCGGAAGGCTGTTGAACGCCAACAGCAACTTTCGAGGGCAAATAGGGCGTCTGGCGGACAAGGTCGCTGGCCTTGACGCGAAGAAGTCGAAATGAGCTGAACCAGCGTAGCCGCCGCGGCCCTTTACTCTGCAGCGTCGAGACTGTCTTGACGCGAAGGCAGGCCTCGACACGAGCGTCGAGGTTGGCAGGCGGGAGTGCCTGCGCCACTTTCAGCAGGGCCGGAGGCGCGCGCTGAAGTGCCGCAGAAACGGTGGCTCGGAGACGATCTCGAGGCCGCGTATCTGCTCCTTGCGCGCGTTGACCTCCAGAATCGCCTCCACCACGTAGTCGATATGGCTCTGTGTGTAAACGCGCCGGGGATCGCCAGGCGCAGCAGTTCGTGCTGTGCCTTGTCCCCGAACATCAGCGAGCCGATTTCGACCGAGCGTATCCCCGCGTGCCGGTACAGCTCCACCGCCAGCGCCTGCCCGGGAAACCGGCTGCCCGGGATGTGGGGCAGCATGCGCCCGGCGTCGATGTAGATCGCGTGTCCACCCGGGGGCTCGACGATGGGAACGCCCGCGTCAGCGATGTGACGGCCCAAGTATTCGGTCGAGACGATGCGGTAGCGCAGGTAGTCGGGATCGAGCACTTCCTCGAGCCCCACCGCGATCGCTTCCAGGTCGCGCCCGGCCAGTCCGCCGTAGGTCGGGAAGCCCTCGGTCAGGATCAGCAGGTCCTTCTCCAACTCCGCCAGGCGGTCGTCGTTGGTGCACAGGAGGCCGCCGATGTTGGCGAAGGCGTCCTTCTTGGCCGAGAAGGTGCAGCCATCCGCCAGCCGGAACATCTTCTGGGCGATCTGCTTCGGAGTCCAATCCGCGTACGCCGCCTCCCGCTGCCCGATGAACCAGGCGTTCTCGGCGAACCGGCAGGCGTCGATGTATAGTGGGATGCCGTGCCGGGAGGCGACCGCCTTCACGGCCTCGATGTTCGCCAGCGAGACCGGCTGCCCGCCGCCGGAGTTGTTGGTGACCGTGATCATCACCAGCGGGATGCGCGCGGCGCCCTCGGCGTCGATGAGCCGTTCGAGGGCGGCCACGTCCAGATTGCCCTTGAATGGATACTGCGCCTGCGTATCGGCCGCCTCGGGGCACGGCAGATCGACCGCCCGCGCGCCGTTCGCTTCCATGTTCGCTCGCGTGGTATCGAAATGCGTGTTGTTCGGAACGACCTTTCCGGCGCCGCAGGTGACGTGAAACAGGATGCGCTCCGCGGCCCGGCCCTGGTGAGTCGGGATGACGTGGCGGAAGCCGGTCAGGTCCTGGACTGCCCGCTTGAGGCGGTAGAAGCTCTCGCTGCCGGCATACGACTCGTCGCCGCGCATCATGGCGGCCCACTGCCCGGTGGACATGGCGCTGGTGCCCGAGTCGGTGAGCAGGTCGATGAGGATGTCCCTGGCGTCGATCAGAAAGAGGTTGTAGCCCGCCTGTTCGAGCAGTCGCTCGCGCTCCTCGCGGCTGTTGTGGTGCAGCGGCTCCACGCTCTTGATGCGGAACGGCTCGATGATGGTCTTCACAACCGGGAGTGTATCAGTTGTGGGGGCCAGAGCGTGGCGCAGACTCGTCTCGACCGAAGCCCAGCGCCTGGACACGAATGTCGAGGCGGCAGGCAGGAGTGTTCAATGCCACTTAGCTTTCTCGAGACCGGACAAAAGCGGCCGGGCAGGACTCCAGAGGGACTTGCAGAAATCGCGCCACCGCCGCGGAAGGGACAAGCTGAAGCATGTCCTACACGGCGCATCAACGGTTTACGGCCCCACGTGGGGTATGCTTCAGCTTGCCCAGCGATTTCTGCAAGTCCCTCTCCAGTCTGCGGCCGCCGTCCACGGGAAGCCGGACGTGGACGTGCGGCGCAGCTCTGGAGAGCTGCCCCACTCCGGCTGGGCAGGAGTGCCCGCGCCACAAAAGACTCCGCACCGCTCAGGGATGGCGATGCAGCACGTGCTTGGCAATGTCCGGCCAGAACTCGCGAAAGACGTTGGTCAGGGCATCGCGTTCGATGGCGTAGGCGAACTTCATCGCGAGTGCCCCGGCGGTCCGGTCCGAGCTGGGATAGTAGGCCGCCGAGATGCCCTGGGAAATGCCGCGGCCCAGGATCTCCGCGAGGTTCACGGTATTGTGCCCGCGATAGTCGGGCGTGATGAGGACACGAGAGGCCGAGTAGACGGCGCGCTTCCAGATTCCGCCCCCGCCCGCGCTCATGGCGTAGTAACGCTCGTCCTCGTGGAAGACCGTCGGCAGGGCGAAGATGACCAGGTAGTTTCCGTCTGCCTTGTCCAGAAAGCCGCGCCAGTAATACCTTCCGAAGCCGGCCATGCCCGAACCGAGTTGCGGGTGCGATTCATCCGCGAACGCCACGGCGGAAGTCACGCCCACGAAGAGGAACGCCGAGTAGTCGAAGCTACTTTGGGTGGCGATCTTGAAAGCCTCTTTGGGAGTGGGCGGAGGCGGGATCTCTCCCGCGCTGACCGCGCGGTAGTTGGGCATGATGCCGAGAATGCGCTTGGGCTGGTCTCCCGGGGTTGGTGTGGGGGTTGCGGACGGCGCAGCGGGCTGCGGCGGATCCTGGGCAAACGCGGATGCGGCGAGCCATATCAGCCCCAGTCCCAGAAGAAAAGATAAACCCCTCTGCATCACGCCCATACTGTCCTAGGACGCTTCCTGCTAGGCCGGGGTTTCGTGCGGCGGCGGAACCTCGGTGAGCGGCACCTCGCACTCGCAACAGTCGCTGCAGCGCTGGCACTTGCTGCAGATGTGGTTGGGGCAGGCGTCTTTCGTGCACCAGACGCAAATCTCGGTCGAGGGATCGCCGCAGATGCTGCACGTGAACGTACGCGGTTCGCTCAATGGTGTTCCTCCTGGCGGGTGGTGGGCTTGGACGCGGGCGCCGTCCCACGCGAAAGCGCGGCCCGGCAGCGCTGGGCTTCCCGATCCATCACGCGGAATTGCTGTTCGCGGTCGGCGGCGAGGTCGACCAGGTACTGGCGCAGCTTGTCCCGGTCGGCGCTGGTATCCGCTATCAGCCCCGCGAGCAGCTCGGCGACGGCCGGGTTCTGATACTTGCGGATGCCGGCCACCACCGACCGCAGCATCGCGTCCACGGATTCCATGCGGAAGAATGTGTCGAGCGCCGTGGTCATCCGCTCCGGGTGGGCGGCCAGGTCTTTGGTCGAGCCGACCAGGTAGCCGATCTGGGTGCGGGTGCTGGCGAGTTGGCCCACGTAGGCCTGGGGCGCGCCCTTCTTCACCCACTCCTCGGCGTGGATCTGGTCGAGCACGGGTCCGAAGCGCTGGACGTGCTCCGCCAGTTCGGTCATCTGTTTCCGCACCTCCCACTCGGGCGGGATGCCCCCGGATTGGGCGGCCAGGCAGCCGGCAGAGAGGGCGCACAGCGTCGCTGCAGCGAGAAATTTGGAACGCATGGCCTCGAATTTCCAGTTTCGCACGCTGGCGGCCGGCAGCGCTCATCCCTTTCCGCGGGGTCCTGGCGACCGTGTTGCGTGGGTTGCCGGCCAGCGCATTTTTTCGGTGACCGCGGATAGAACTTCTTTTCTCGCCTCGAAACAACAGGTTGGCGCTGGACGATTCGGAGTCGAGCCCCTGGTGGGGATAAGCTTGTGGCCGGAAGAGAGAGTGCGGTCCAGCCTTTATTCCCACTGACGAAGCCATCCAGAATCCCCTTGGTTCCTGCCAAAATCCGCAAACGCTCCGGGCTCTCTCTTCCAATTCCGACTGCAATGCGTCTTGGTGGCGGCGAGCGCCGCCATCCGCCCATGTGTGCGGCTTGGTGGCGGGTGCCGCGCTCGGTGGGTCCTACTTGCGGGCGAGCGCACGGGCATCCGCCATTGTGTGCGGATTGGTGGCGGGAAAGGGGACAGCCGTCCGCCTATTGTGCACGGCTTGGTGGCGGGTACCGCGTTACGGTGGGTCTTACTTGCGGGCGCCGCGCTGGGGGTTTCTCACGCGGGACTGCCGCAGTTTGGCCTTCTTGCGCTTCGGTTTGCTGATGAGGAACGTGCCGCTGCCCACGTAGGTGGACTTGTAGGTCTTGTCTTCTGCCAATTCGGATCTCCTGTAAGAGCCCATTTTAGCGCACCTCGGATTATCCTGAAGGTTGGAAGTGCCGAACCCGCCCTCTCGCTTTTCGGACCAGGTGCCACCACCGGAACTCCAGGGACTGCTCCCCGTAACGGAGCCCGCTCCCGCCGGCGGCGGCTGGCGCGTTGGCTTTCGCGCGTTGCGCTACCGCAACTTCCGCCTGTTTATCGGCGGCCAGCTCGTCTCGCTGGTGGGCACCTTCATGCAGACCGTGGCCCAGAGCTGGCTGGTGTGGAAGCTCTCGCACTCGGAGTGGCTGCTGGGCTCGGTCTGGTTCTGCTCGCAGATACCGGTGTTCATTCTGGCGCCGATCGGCGGGCTGGCGGCGGACCGCTATTCCCGGCACCGCATCGTCATCGCCACCCAGGCGCTGGCCATGCTCCAGGCGTTCGCCCTGGCGGCGCTGACGCTCAGCGGCCGGGTGCAAGTCTGGCACGTCTTCGTGCTGGCCACGTTGCTCGGCGTGGTGAACGCGTTCGACATGCCCGGACGCCAGTCGTTGCTCATCCAAATGACCGGCAAGGAGGACTTGCTCAGCGCCATCTCCCTCAACTCGGCCATGTTCAACTCGGCGCGCGTGGTGGGGCCGGCCATGGCCGGGCTGGTGGTGGCGGCGGTGGGCGAAGGACGCTGTTTTCTGTTCAACGGCGTGAGCTTCCTGGCGGTGATCGCGGCACTGGCCGCCATGCGCCTGCCACGCTTCGTGCGCGGCCCGGTCGCTTCCCCATGGGAGCACCTTATGGACGGCTTCCGCTACGTTCGGCGGACGGCCGAGATCCGGACGCTGCTCCTGATGGTCGGCGTGAGCGCTATCTGCACCATGCCGGCGATGGTACTCATGCCGGTCTTCGCCGACACGGTGTTCCATCGCGGGGCGCGGGGGCTGGGCTTCCTTATGGGCGCCATGGGAATCGGGGCCGTGGTGGGCACGCTGGTGCTGGCTCGCCGGACCAAGACCGCCGGCCTGCCTGACGTGATCTTCTGGGGCGCCATTATCCTGGGCGCTGCGTTCATCGCGTTCGCATCGTCCACGTCGTTCTATGCGGCGCTGGTGGTGATGACGGCCGCGGGCTTCGCGGTGATGCGGCAGAACGCTTCCGCGAACACACTGATCCAGACGCTTATCCCAGACGATTACAGGGGGAGGATCATGGCTCTTTACGCGATGACCGTGGTGGGCGTGGGGCCCTTCGGCAGCCTGGCGGCGGGCGCGCTGGCGGACCGCGTCGGAGCGCGCTGGACGCTGGCGCTGAGCGGCACGCTGATCCTGATCGCGGCGGCCGTGTTTCGAAACCGGGTGCGGCGACTGGCGGGCTCCTTCAAATGAGAAGACTTCTGGCTTGGCCTCTGGCTGCGGCATTGCTGGCGGCGCTGTGGATCTCGCTGCCGGCCGCGGCCCAGGCGCCGGTCAAGGGCGATCTCTTCGGACAGATCGACGCCATCGTCTCGGAGCTCGGGGACATCTCGGGCCTACAGCCGCGGGGGAAGATCCGTTACGACCAGATCTCGCGAGAGGACATGAAGGACTTCCTCGAGCGGCGCATCCGAGAGGAAGTGAAGCCGCGGGAAATCGAAGCCGAAGAGGCGGTGCTCAAGAAACTCGGCTTCGCTTCGCCCGATTTCGACCTCAAGAAGACGACCATCGATCTGCTGACCGAGCAGGCCGCGGCGTTCTACGACTTCCACAAGAAGAAGCTGTTCGTGGTCGATTCGAGCGACGGCCTGGCCGAGCGCTCCGCACTGGTGCACGAACTGGCGCACGCCCTCGCCGACCAGCATTTCCATCTGGCTAAGTTCATCGGCCGCGCCAGCCAGAACGACGACAGCGCGCTGGCGCGGATGGCCGTCATGGAGGGACAGGCGACCTGGCTGATGTCCGAGTACCTGGCGCGGAAGAGCGGCCGCTCTCTCGAGACCTCGCCCGAGCTGGTCAAGCTGATGAGCGATATGAATGGGGCTTCGTCCGGGCAGTTTCCGGTCTTCGACCGTGCGCCCCGCTACCTTCAGGAGACGCTGCTGTTCCCCTATACCCAGGGCATGCTGTTCCAGCAGGCGGTGGTGGTGAAGATGGGCAAGGCGGCCTTCGCCGAAGTATTCCGCCGGCCTCCGGAGACCACTCAGGAAATCCTGCACCCCGAGCGGTATTTCGAGCACCCCAAACGGGTGCGGCTACCTTTGCCGGCGTTCCCATCGGAGCGAAACTACCGCGGCTTCACGGATGGCGAACTAGGCGAGCTCGACAACTCCATCCTGCTGCGCCAGTATGCAGACGATGGGGAGGCGGCCGCCGTGGCGCCGGAGTGGAGGGGCGGAACCTTCCGCCTCTTCGAACGCAAGCACCAGCCGGCGGACTGGCGGAAGATGGTGCTCGCGTACGTCTCCGAATGGAGCGGCCCGGCGCAGGCCCGGAGGTATTTCGAGGTGTACCAGAAGGTGCTGGCCGGGAAGTGGAAGACCTTCGAGGTGACGTCCCACTCCGCGGACGCCGTAGCCGGCCGGGGCGACGACGGCTACTTTCTGCTGCGGCTTGACGGCGCGCGCGTCACCAGCCTGGAAGGACTGCCGGAGCCGGAGGCCGGTCGCTGAGGCAGGGGGTCCGCTCCCTCACGGTCGCGGTTCGGTGCTGGAGGGCACCGTATGGGTCTTTTATCGTTTAAACTGAAGACGATGACTGCTCGTTCCCTCTCACTCGGCATTGGTCTCGCGCTGGCCCTGGCATCGCTTCGAGCCGCGGAGATTCCCCGAAAAGCTCCTGAGCTGGCGGTGCAAATGGCGGACGGACAGCAGGTTCTGTTGAGCCAGTTCCGCGGAAAGGTCGTGATGATCGATTTCGTGCATACGACCTGCCCGCACTGCCAGACCGCGTCCGCAATCGTGGAGCGGCTGTACAAGGAGTACGGGCCGCGCGGTTTTCAGCCGTTGGGCGTTGCGTTCAACGATAATGCCGCGTTGCTGGTCCCGGATTTCACGAAGATGCTGGGGCTCACGTACCCGGTCGGCGTGGCATCGCGCGAAACCGTGCTTGAGTACCTCCAGCATTCCTACGCGGAACCGCTTTATGTTCCGCAGATAGTCTTCGTCGATCGCGCGGGCGAGATTCGTGCGCAGCACGGCGGCGTCAACGACGACTTCCTGAGGGGCGACCTGGAGAAGCACATGCGTGACCAGATCGAGCCGCTGCTGAAAGAGCCCGCGCCCGGGCCGCACAAGAAGGGACAGGCGTCCCGACAGCGTGCTAGACTACCCCAGAAGAGTTAGGCGATTCGATCCAGGCACCTCATTTTCGGTGCGCGTTCGCCGATAGGTGGCTCCACTTTGGCCCTTCCAAGATGAACGGTTGACATGAGCGAACCCTTCCGGTTCGATCCCGCGGCCACCGCGGCGGAAATCGTGCGGGCGCTGCACCCGCGCCGGGTCTGGTGCGCCGGTCCAGACGCGGACGAACTCGCAGCCGCTCTCGTTACCCTGGGCGTTGACGTCGTGCCAGGCGGCGCGGTCGAATTGGCCGTTTCGACCGGCACGGTCGATGCCGCGACGGCGGCCAGCCTGGCCTCCCGTACTGCCACGATTCTGTTTGAGGGCGCGGATCTGCCCCTGGCGACCTTGCGCCTTCTCGGCAGCCTCGGTTTCCTGCCGCAGCCGGATTTCGATACCGGCTCCCAGTGCGGTCTGCTGTTCCGCCGGACAGATGCCGCGCCTTCGGATCTGGCGGCCATCGCCGACGCGCTCGAAAAGCATCGGGCCGCGCTCCACCACCTCGGCGCGAACGCCGCGCTGGCCCAGAAGGGCGTCGAAGACATTCTGCGCAGCCGCATCTGGCGGACCCTGCAAGCCTGCGCGGCCCCCCTGCTTGGCGCCGCCACCCTGGCCCGCCGCATGAGCCCGTGGCCCGGTCCGCGTGAAACGGACTCCGCCCCGGCGGCGTACGCGCAGTGGATCCAGCAATTCGAGCGGCGCGACGATTCCTTGATGCGACTCAAGGGCCGGGCGTTCGTGCAGCGCCCGCTGCTGAGCGTGCTGGTCCCGGTCTACCGGCCCGCGCCGGCCGAGCTGAAACGCGCCATCGCCTCCGTCCGCTCGCAAAGCTACTCGAACTGGGAGCTGTGCCTGGCGGACGACGGTTCGGGCGCGCTGGCGGTGGCGGACGACGCCCGCATCCACGTGACTAGGGTGGAGAGGGCTGCGGGCCTCTCCGCCGCTTCAAACGCCGCACTGGCGCTCGCTCGCGGCGAGTACGTAACGCTGCTCGATCAGGATGACGAACTGTCTCCGGACGCCCTTTTCCACGCCGTCGATGCAATCAACCACCATCCACGGGCCGGTTTCCTCTATTCGGACGAAGACAAGATCGACGCCGCCGGGCAGCGCTGCGACCCGTTCTTCAAACCGGACTGGTCGCCAGACCTGCTGCTCTCGGAAAACTACTGCGGCGATCTGCTGGTCGCGCGCCGCGAACTGGTCGAACAGGCGGGAGGGTTCCGCCCGGAATACGACGGAGCTCAGGACTACGACCTGATTCTGCGGATGTCCGCGCTGACGCCGGAGGTGGCGCACATTCCCCGGGTGCTCTACCACCGGCGCGCGGCGGGGGGTGCGGCGGCGGGCGCGGCGGCGGGTGCGGGGGCGGGTGCGGGGGCGGAAGCGGAAGCGGGAGCGGGACGGAGGGCGGTGGAGGACCATCTGCGCCGCCTGGGAGCGGGCGCCACGGCGGTGCCGGGCTGCGGGCCGGGGCGCCTGCGGGTGCGCTACCCGATCGCGCCAGGATCGAGGGCCGGCATTCTCATCCCCTCCGGCGGAAACGAGGGTGCGCTCCGCGGCTGTCTCGAATCGCTGGAATCGAAGACGGCTTACCGGGAGTACGAAGTCTGCGTGATCGATAATTCGCGGGGCCGGAAGATCGAGCGCCTGGTGCGTTCCTGGAAGTGCGGGCACGCCGTCCGCTACCTCGACTGGCGCGGCCGGCCGTTCAACTACTCCGCAATGAACAACGCCGCGGCGCGCGATGGCAGCGCCCCGCTGCTGGTATTCCTGAATGACGACGTGGAGGTGATCGAGCCGGGATGGCTCGAAGCGATGATCGAGCTGGGGGGCCGTCCCGAGACCGGCGCGGTCGGCGCCAAGCTGCTATATCCGGACGGCCGCATACAGCACGCCGGCGTGGCGCTGGGCATTCTGGAGAGCGCCGGGCATCCGTTCCGGCGCCTCGACGGCCGCGCTCACCATTACTTCGATTTCCCGGACGTCATTCGCAATGTGAGCGCCGTGACGGGGGCCTGCATGCTGGTGCGCGCCTCCGCTTTCGAGCAGGCCGGCGGCTTCGACGAGGCGCTGTTTCCGCTTTCGTTCAATGACGTCGACCTGTGCCTGCGGCTCGGCCAGCGGGGCCTGCGGAACGTTTATACGCCCCACGCGGTGCTTATGCATCACGAATCGCTTTCGCGCGGGCCCCGGAACCTGATTGTCGACACGGCCGGTTGCGCGGCCATGCGCGCCCGTTGGCACGATCTGCTGGACGCCGACCCTTACTACAGCCCGAACCTCACCCGGCACGCGGAGGACTACTCGGTGCGCCTGGGGAGTGGAACGTAGGTCCGCTCGCTCATGGTGGCGGTTCGGTGCTGGGGCGGCCAGTCCGCGGGCTGAAGCCCGCGGCGGCACGCTGAAGCGTGCGCCACAGAGAAACGCGGCGCTAGAGAGGGATGTCGAGGCGGGTCTCGGAGCCTAGCCACAACCGGCGCGCTAGAGAAGGGTCGGGAGGGGCATCGAGGAGGACTGGCCTCAGCAGCAGGATGACGTCGGTTCGGATGCGGTTGCGCTCGTTGTCCCGCATGGCCTTGCCGATCAGAGGGAGCCCCGAGAGCACCGGAATACCGGTGATCGAGCGGGCGTCGGAGTCGCTCATCAGGCCGGCCACAATCGCCCACTCGCCGTCGCGGAGCCGCACCTTGGATTCGAGTTTGCGGGTCCCGATCACGGGAATGCCGTTGGCGGAATTGCCGGTGAGGGTTTTGAATTCGGCGGACACATCCAGCGAGACCTCCTCGGTTCCGTGGATATGCGGCGTCACCTTCATCACCAATCCCAGGTCCTCGAAGTTGAAGGAAGGCACGCTTTGGAAGGCGCTGGTGTCCGTCGCGCCCGGGGTGGTGGTGCCGCCCATCAGTTGGCCGGTCAGGATGGGGTACTTGCTTCCGACTTTGAACTCGGCCGCCTCGCCATCGAGAGAGCGCACGGAGGCGTCCAGCAAAGTCTTGGAGGACGACTTCGTCATGGTGGCGAAGATCTGCGAGTTGGCGATTCCCACACCGAACATGATGGGATTCAGGTGGGTGACCAGGGACAGTGGGATGGAGTTGCCGAGGGCCGCCGCCACACCCGCCAGTTGCAGGTTAGCGGGATCGAGAGAGGCCAAACCCGCGGCGCCAAGGAATGTGATGGGAAAATTGCTGGGCAGGAGCAGGCCGTAGGAGAGCAGACTCGATCGATCCACCTCGAGGAACTGCATTTCGATCACGATCTGCGCGCGGCTGTGCGAGAGTTGTTCGAACAGCTCCTGCGCAGGCCGGACTCGCGAGATGCGGTCGCGGATGAGCACCATGCGGCGTACGGTATCAATGGCAAGGTGGGCGATATCGAGGGTCTGCTGCACGGCGCGGCCGACTTCCTGCGCATCCTGAGGAGTGAGCGTGTCGGGGATGGGAACCGTCACCGCGATGGTGGGCTCGAGAGCGACGCGCTTCGGCTGCGTGTCCTTGGCCACCATGACAAGGCGCTGGCCGATCGGGAAAACGAAAGAGCCGGTGGCCGCTTCGACGGCGTGGAGCGCGTCGCGGTAGTTGACATTGTCGAGATGCAGGCGGCGCGGCGGGCCGGCCTCGAACTCGGGGTCGAAGGCGACACCGAGGCCAAAGGCGGAGGCGGCCTGCGAGAACAGCGCCTTGGCGTCGCCCTTGAGGTCGAGGGTCTTGACGTCCGGCGAGGCTTTCAGCTCGGGCGGCGGCTTCATGCGGCGCAGCTCGGCCAGATCCCTCTCCGCAATGGCGGTCGAAAAGCCGGGCGACGGGAGGACTTCGGGCGGCTCCAGCGCGGTGGTGCCCGATGCGTCCCGGGCGGGCATGGCGTGGGCCTTCAGGGCCGCGCGGATCTGGAGGGCCTGCGCGCGAACGCGATATTCCGGGTGCGACGGATCTTTCGCAGCAGCTTCGGAATAGAGGAGATAGGCCTGGACGATTTCTCCGGCGCGCTCGGCCTTGCGGCCCTTGCGAAAGAGATCGGAGGCGCTGGGCTCCGCCGCGAGCAGCACCGCGGCCGCGGCCAGACATAGGCACACACTTCGACGCCAGGACACTCGATTTCATGACGAGCGGGCGGGGCGAAGCGTGCAGGGGGAAAGTGGCGGGTCTGGAGACCCGCTGCATGCCTGGAGGCCTGCCCCACATGGCGATGTATCATGGGGAATCCATATGGCACAGGCAGATTTCGAGCTTCGACGAGCGCAACTACTTCAGGAGCATGAGGAGCTGATCCGGCGGCCGAACGAGCCGTTTTCCGAGTCGAACGGTTGGTTCCAACGCTACCGCTATCCGGTTCTGACGGCGGCCCACGCGCCCGTGTTCTGGCGCTACGACCTGGACCCGGCCACGAATCCATTTCTCATGGAGCGGCTGGGCATCAACGCCGCTTTCAACGTCGGCGCCATGGAGTGGAACGGCAACGTCGATCCTGATGGCGCGCGTGGAGGGAGCGGACCGCAAGTCGTTCTTCGCCGTCGCCGAGAGCGCCAGCGGCGTGGATGGCTTCCGCTTCTGGGACTATCCGGTGACGATGCCCGAAGGCGGCCGAGCCCGAGACCAACGTCTACGACATGCGGCTGACGGCCCACGAGGACGGCTGGATCTACGGCCTGTTCTGCGCGGAGCGGAAGGATCCCGCGGCGGCGCCCGGCGACCTTTCGTCGGCGGTGGCGCAGTGCGGCATCGCGCGCACGCGGGACCTGAAGAACCTGGGAGCGCCTGGACGATCTGCGAACGCCTTCGGCGCAACAGCGCAATTGCGTGCTGCATCCCGAGTTCGTCGACGGCCAGTACGCCTTCTACACGCGCCCGCAGGACAGCTTCATCGAGGCCGGCAGCGGCGGCGGCATCGGCTGGGGCCTGGCGAAGAACATGGAGCACGCCGTGATCGAAGAGGAAACGATTCTCGACCGCCGCGAATACCACACCATCAACGAGGTGAAGAACGGCCTCGGCCCGGCGCCGATCAAGACGGAGAAGGGCTGGCTGCACCTGGCCCACGGCGTGCGCAACACGGCGGCGGGCTTGCGCTACGTGCTGTACTGCTTCCTGTGCGACCTGGCGGTTCCGTATAAGGTGATCGCGAAGCCCGGCGGCTACTTCCTGGCGCCCGAGGGCGAGGAGCGCATCGGCGATGTTTCGAACGTCACGTTCTCGAATGGCTGGGTGCGGCGCGGCGACGAGGTTTTCATCTACTATGGCGCGTCCGATACGCGCACCAATGTTGCCACGACCACCGTGGAGCGGCTGCTCGATTACGTCCTGAACACGCCGCCGGACCCGCTGCGCAGCGCCGCCTGCGTGCGGCAGCGGATCGCGCTGATCGAGAAGAACCTGCGGCTGCACCGTGAGGGAAAGCGTGATGCAGGCGGCGCAGTTCAGGAAGGAGCTGACGGAGAACATCCTGCCGTTCTGGATGCGCCACACGGTGGACCGCGAACACGGCGGCTTCTACGGAGCGGTCTCCTGCGATCTGAAGGTGGACAAGGAAGCGCCTCGCGCCGCGGTGATCAACGGGCGGATCCTGTGGACATTTTCGGCGGCGTACCGGCTGCTGGGCAATCCCGAATACCGCGAGATGGCCGACCGCGCGTACGCCTACATCCTGGATAAGTTCTGGGACAAGCGAATACGGCGGCGTGTACTGGATGCTGGACTATCTGGGCAACCCGATCTCGGACCGCAAGCAGATTTACGCGCAGGCGTTTGCGATTTACGGGCTGGCGGAATACTACCGGGCCACGGGCAAGGCCGAAAGCCTCGAGCGGGCGCAGCGACTTTTCCGGCTGATCGAGGAGAAGAGCCGCGATCGGGCTTACGGCGGGTATCTGGAGGCGTGCGGCCGGGATTGGGGCGCGCTCGACGACCTGCGGCTGAGCGCGAAGGATCTGAACTGCCCCAAGTCGATGAACACGCACCTGCACGTGATGGAGGCCTACACCAACCTGCTGCGCGTGTGGAAGGACCCGGAGCTGGCGGCGCGGCAGAAGGCGCTGCTCGAAGTGACCATGGACCACATCGTGGACGGCGCCACGGGCCACTTCCGGATGTTCTTCGACCAGCAGTGGAACTCGCTCACCGATCACATTTCGTTCGGGCACGATATTGAGGGAAGCTGGCTGATCTACGAGGCGGCCGAGGTGCTGGGGGACCCGGAGCTGCTCGCGCGCGCGCGAAGGCTGGCCGTGCGAAATGGCCTTCGCGGTGTACGAGCAAGGCCTGGACAAGGACGGCAGCCTGTTCTACGAGGCCAATTCCAAGGGCGTGTTCATCGATCCCAACAAGCACTGGTGGGCGCAGGCGGAGGCGGTGGTGGGTTTCTACAACGCCTGGCAGCTTTCGCGCGACGTGCGGTTTCTGGAGGCGTCGCGGCGGGCCTGGGAGTACATCGAAGAGAAGGTGGTCGATAAGGCTGCACGGCGAGTGGCACGCGAAGCTGACGCCGCAGGGCGTGCCTTTTACGGAGAAGGAAGACCCGAACGATGCGTGCCTGGTGGGGCCTTGGAAGTGCCCGTACCACAACAGCCGGGTTTGTTTCGAGATGATGGAGCGGCTGGAGAAGGCTTAGGCCCCGCTTGCTCGTTCACTCGCCGCCACTGTTCGTTTTGCGGAGAAGGTACAGCGTGCGCTCGGTGCCTTCGAGCGGCTGGCGGCGCAGCACCTGGAAGCGTTCGCCGACGCGGGATTCGAAGGCCGCCTCGGTGATTCCCTCGTAAAGCCGCTCGCGGCCGCGCAGGAGACGCCGGAACATCGGATCGCCGGGCCCGACGAATTCGACGATAGCCAGATCGGTGGTGAGGTCCGCGGCCAGCGCCACAATCTCGGCCAGAGGGACGCGCTCGGTGACGACCAGGTGGTGCACCAGAGCCAGCATCAGGACGGCGTCGAAGTGTCCGTGGCAGCGGTCGAGAAAGGACAAACACTCGCGGTTGCGCCAGCCGGTGGCGGGCGTCGGCCGCGCGATGTCCACCACCAGCGGCAAAATGCCGGCGCCCGTCGCGCACGCGCCGCGCCAGAGCTTCCCCACGACCACCGGGTCGCTATCGATGGCCACGACCGAGGCGCCTTGAGCGGCGGCCAGCCCGCTGAAGCGGCCAGTGTTCGCGCCGACGTCGAGCACTCGCGCGGGGCGGAACTCGGCCAGGGCCCGTTCGACGAAAGCGATCTTGGCCGCCGCCGCCTGCGGTGAATACGAGTTCGCGTCTGCGTACCCGGACCAGGTGGAAGTCTTCGCCGAGGCCGGCTGGAGACGGTCAACAGTGCGGCGGAGGCGTGCGAGCAGGCGTTCGAGCACGAACCGCGCCTTTCCCGGATCGGACATGGGGCGCGGCCGGTAGACCGCGGCGTCGTCCGGATTGTGGCGGCGGGCCAGCCACACCGGCATGGTGACCAGGGAGAGGAAGGGACGCCGGAACCGCAGCGACTTGGGCAGCCAGCGGTAGGCCTCGTCGGGTTCGATCCCGTCGCGCCGCGCCAGGAACACCTGGGCGGGCGCAAGATCGAGCCGCTGGCTGAGCGCCAAGGGCAGAAGAAAGGTGCGGACGAACTGCGCGTAGGGTAACCAGAGCGGGTCGTGTGGATCGCGCGGCTCGAAGGAGAGGACGTCGACGAAGACCGGGTGCGGGCCGCAGAACAGCACGTTGTAGGGAGTCGCATCCTTGATGCCGAAGCCGCAGGGAAGAAGCTCGCGCGCGAGGTCGATGGTGAGACCGGCGGCGGCGTGAAGCATCTCTGGCGGCCACTCGTAGGGATAGCTGGGAAAGGGGATGCGCTCGTGCTCGAAAAACTCCGTCCGGCCGGCAGCGCGGCATTCGGAGGCGGCGACGCTGAGTGCCTCGGGGCCGGCGGGGCTGGTGTGGACGATGCGGCCGTCAGCGGCCATGCGCGCGGCGGCCGGTGTTTCGAGCGCGATCCTCAGAGTCGCAGCACCGGAGGGCGTGACGGCGCGAAAAATGCGACCGGCGCGGGAAAAGACCGCGCCGTCGGGGTCGCGGAAAGAGGAGGCGGAGCCGGGTCGCACTCAGTCGTTCCCGCGCTTCCCGCGAAAGAACGCGACGACCTTGCGGGCGTAGTAGAGCACGCCGATCATGGCGGCCACCAGCACCTGCCAGATCAGGGCGCCGCTGCCCGGGTCCGCATAGGCCTTGAGGGGGCGCTCGGAGGCTAGCACGAGGAAGAGCAGCAGGCCGCCAGCGCGCCACAACACCGTTGATCGTCCCAGACCGTGCGCTGACGGTCCCGACCTAGAAGTCCGAATCATAGGATCTATCTCCTCACAAAGCGTCTTGGGGAGCGAGCTTGAGATTGTATATCGCGATCCCCAGTGTGCGCGGGTCCGTTCCAACGCCCATCTCCATCGGGCTGACGGCATCCGGCAGATCGAAACCTATCTCCACGACCGCGCCCCCAAGGTCCCCTTTGGGTATCACAACCGTGTAGTCCTGAAAGTCAGTGGCTGCCACCCACCGCGCCACTTCGTGGTGGTTGACAAGCAGCCGGACATTTTGATGGTCGCGCTTGCCAGGGCTGACGAAACCGGACAAATTGACGGTGAGCGTCACATCGCCTTTGGGCGGCGTCACGGGCAGAACCAGCGTTGCCAGGTGGCCGTCGGTCCAGGTGATACCACTCTCCGGGTTGCTCCACCCGATCCCGTAGAAGGGGCCGGCGTTGCCCTGGTCGCCGAAGCGTAGTTCGGTTCCCCATTCGTACCGCTGCGCGGCAACCCGCGGGATGCTCCTCAACTCGGCCGGGCCACGCAAGTCAAAGAGGGCGATGTCATTGCTCCCGGCGCGCAGGGAGTCCTCGGGCACCAGGGCTGCAAACTTCTCCACGCCGCCGTCGAAATAGGTCTGCGTGGCGGCGCGAATGGTGCCATTGACCGCGACCGCGAGCTGGAGCGGGACCGGGGTTCCTGCCCCGCGCGGGCGTTCCAACCGCCCCGTGACATTCGTCAACAGCATGGGCGCGCCGGTGTCCACGCTCTTGTAGTACGCTTCGCGATCCAGCCGGCAGCGGATGGACGCCTCGGCCTCAGTGGAGGGCGCCTTTCGTCCGATCCACCCGTAGCGATCACCCAGGCGATAGGGATCGCACCCGCCGGCGCCGCCGAACAGTTCCAGCTTGCGGGCGACACTCGCAAAAAGTCCGTCGAGCCCCGCAGGGAAGGTGAACTTCTGTTCCCTGTCCGTAATGACGGTCTTCAAGCGGCGCTCCATATCCGGGGGCCCGAGCAGCGAGCGGCCGGCCGGCCGGTAGTCGCTCTTGAGCCCGATCACGTCGAGGATGGTCGGCAGGATGTCGACGTTTTCGGCTTTGCGGTCGTCGATCCCTCCCTGGTGCTGGTGCGGGTACTTGATGAACAGTGGGACCGACATGATGTCGGCGTGGTTGGTCGCGGTGACCGCGCGCCTCGAGTCGTCGGCCCGGAAACTAGCTCCATGGTCGGCAGTGATGACCAGCAGCGCGGAGTCGTATAGTCCAGTCTCCTGCAAGTGCTTCACCAGCGACCCGGCCAGGCGGTCCACAAACCCGACCTGCAGCAGGTGCCGCTGATAGCTCTGGGCGGCGGCCCAGGCGTCGGCGGTCCACTGGTGGGTATCGAGGCCGGCATCGTTAACCCCGCGCAGGCCGCGAATCCGGGATTCGGCAGCATGCACCGCCGCCCAGACGGGAGGAACACCCAGGGCGCGTGCGGGAGAAGAATGTGCAGGAAGTTGAGCGTGGGCCGTGGCGAGGGCCGGATCGAATTCACGAACTCGCGGAACCGCCTCGGCCGGTCGTGCCAATCCATGCGGTCCTCGAACTGCCGCCAGTTCTCCAGCGTGGGACGGTCGTGGGATGGCGCCTGATCGTCGCTGGACGCCGCCTGATTGTCGTTGGAGGGCGTCTGGAGATGGCTCCAGGACTGCGTGATGTCGGGCAGCGTCCGGGTGAAATCGGCCGGCAAAATGGCATACAGGGACAGCACCGCGGCATCCTCCAAAAGGCCCGCGATGCGTGGGCCCGCGGGGCCCGCATCCACGCACAATGAATCGGGGCACAACCGGGTGTTGTTTTCGTGGACATTCATCCGGTAGGTGCCGCCGAGCAGTGTGAACAGATTGTCCGGATACGACCTCGTCCGGCAAGCGCGGCTGGTTTGGGTCGGGGTAAAGCCCGCTGAGGATCACCGGGAGCGCCAGCAGGGTACTCTCGCCGGAGGTGGTGACATTCCGATACCAGGTTCCGTTGTGTGCCAGTTCGGCGAAGTTCGGGTACGCTTTCGAATCGATCTGCCCATCCTTGTCCATCAGCGAGGCCAGCGGGAACTCGTCGAAGACCACCAATACGACCGGGACCGGATTCTCAATGCTGGAGTGGATTGCCTTCGTGGAGCGGCCGTGCCAAAACAGCGCCGAAGCGGGGGAGAAGAACAGCAGGAGAGCCGGGAAAACCAGGACGGCGGGAGACAGCCAGACCAGTGAACGGCTCCCGCTCCGGATCCTCATATACACGATGGCCAGGAACGCGCCCGCCGCCGCGGCAATCAGGAGAGAAACGACTCCGGGCAAACCCAGGCGCTTGGCCACCGGCAGCAGGTCGATGGTGAGCAGAAGGACGAGAATCGCCGTGTGCAGCGCGGCAACCGCACGAGGCCTGACGAGCGCTACGAGCCACTCGATCAGGAGCGGCAAGGCGGCCGGAACCGCGTAGGCGCATAGCACCAGCACCGCCAGGTCGATCGGCCTCGAGCGGTGCGCGAGGAAGAAGCCTGGCGAACGGCCCAGCAGACTGAACAGCGGCTGGACCACGCCGAAAGCTATCAGGACGATGATGTCAAGCGAGTTGAGCGCCAGCGTGGCGCGCCAGTGAGACGGTCTCTGCATGCCGGGTCCAAAGCAAGATCCTTGATTGTAGGCTCTAATCGGAGCGTAATCAAGGACCCGCGGGGCTACGCCCTTATGCCGGCCGGCGAGGGAGCGGAGCGCGCGCCTCGGACGAAGCGTGCGGGTTGACGGGCTCTTGAGCTCGCGTCGGAAGCGCGCAGAAAAGCCGCAGGACCGCGGGCGCGAACGTCTTCATTGGTCGTTACCTCCTCGGGTGCCAAGACTCAATTTGCCCCAGGCCCTATGTGCTAAGGTCGTCAGCATGGCACACGACAAATTCGTTTCGCGGCGCTCGTTCCTGGCGCTCTCGACCACGCTTCCGCTGGCGGTGACGGTGGGCTGCGGCAAGCACGTTCCGGTGGGCCTCGAACTCTACTCCGTCCGCGACGGTCTCAAGAAAGACCTGACGGGCACGGTAACGGCCGTAGCGAAGATGGGTTACCAGACGGTGGAGTTCTACGCGCCTTACTACGACTGGACTCCGGACTACGCCAAGGAAGTGCGAAAGCTGCTGGACGATTTGGGAGTGCAGTGCCATTCGACGCACAACAGCCCAGCGGCGCTCGCGGCCACCGGACTCCCGAAGGCGATCGAGCTGAACCAGATACTGGGCGCGAAGTTCATCGTGATGGCGAGCGCGGGGAAGATCGGGACGCTGGATGGCTGGAAGGACGTTGCCGATCAGCTCACGAAGGCGGCGGACACGCTGCGGCCACTGGGGCTGCGGGCCGGCTATCATAATCACCAACTCGAGTTCACGCCGCTCGATGGCAAGCGCCCGCTGGAGGTGATCGCCGCCGGCACGCCCAAGGATGTGATGCTGCAGCTCGACGTCGGCACTTGCATCGAGGCGGGGGCCGACCCGGTGGCGTGGATCGAGGCGAATCCGGGCCGCATCCACTGCATACACTGCAAGGATTGGTCGCGCGCGAAGGGCTACGACGTTCTGTTCGGCGAGGGCGACGCTCCGTGGGCGAAGATTTTCGCGGCCGCCGAATCCACCGGCGGCATAGAGTATTACCTGATCGAGCAGGAGGGCAGCCAATACCCGGAGCTCGAAACGGTCGAGCGGTGCCTGGCCAACTGGAAAAAGATCAAAGGCTGATTGCGGCCTCGACGGTCGTAATGTCCACCAGGCCCTTCATGCCGTAGAGCGCGGGCAGAAGCTGTGCGGCAGGATAGCGGCGGCGGAGGGCAGCCACGCGCTCGGTACCGGCGCGATAGGCGGGCAGGTACATGCGGCCGAGCAGCGGGTGGCGGCCCCAGGCCCCCGAGAGCTTGGCGGCGCGCTCGTCCGACACCAGGTACTCGCGGCGCAGGACCGCGGCCACATCCGGCTGCGGCGCGCGTTCCTTCCAGGTCAGGTAGGACGACTGGTTCTTGGCGTCGTCCTGCAGGAGCGCGAGCAGCACGCCGATCTGCAGGTCCTCGTCCGCGAGCTCCTCGATGTCGGTCACTCCGTGCGCCATGAGCACGGCGTTGTTGGCGATGCCCTCGAACAGCGTCGCGGCGCGCGTGTTCATGGTGAGCACCGTGGCTTCGAAGCCGACGGCGCGGCGGACGTACAGGTTCTGCAGGTAGGCGAAGGTGGTCACGTGGCCAGGCACCACCTCGTGGCTGACGAGCTGCTCGAACTCGGGCACGGAGATCTCGAGCGACGCGTTGATTTCGTAAGTCGCCTCGTATTGCGGGCAAGCCCGCGGCGGTCCGCGCGCGGCCGAGGTAGTTCATGGAGCCGGAGAACCAGGCGTCCTTGATGGGCAGGAAGCCGATGTTGGCGCGGGGAACGGCGGCCATGGCGGCTGGGAAATGCGGAAGCAGGTTGGCCACGGAAAGCCGGTCGTAAGCGGCGATGACGGCATTGCCCAGCGCGCGCACGGAGGCCATGGGGACCAGGCGCTCGCGCCGCCAGTCGTCGACGGCCGCCAGCAGTTCCTCGGGCTTGCGCGACGGATAGCCGGCGCGAGCCAGCAGTTCCGCCACGCGATCACGTTTGGGCGCGGGATCGGAGGGTGACGGCGCCGTACCGGTCGAGGCCAGGACGGCGCGTTCGTAGGGAACCGGCTCGCCCTTGCCGAGGACCTCCATGGCCAGGTCCCACATCACCTCGAAGCACTCCGCGAGGCCGCGGATGTAGTCGCCGCGCAGTCCCGGCGCCGATGCGCCCTCGGCGGCAAGTCCGCGAATGGCGCCGCGGACGTCCACGGCTGCCAGATAGGCGTCGATGGCCGCGCGGTCCGGCTCCTTGGCCGCCACGCCGCCCGCCGCGCGCACGAGCGCAGCCGTGGGATGCGTATAGGCCACGGGCAGCGGCTCGTCGGAGAACCAGGAATCGGCGATGAAGCGGCCGGTGCCCGACGCGCACATCACGTCGCCGCCCCACAGAGTGTCGATGCCGAGAATCGCGTTGCCAACCAGCTCGTTGAAAGTCATGTTCAGCTTCTCTCGCCGCCAGGCGTCGCGAAGAGTCGCGACGCGGCACGCTGAAGCGTGCGCCACGGTCCTCACGTCGATTCTACCGCCGGCGGCGGGACCTCCAGGTACGGCGGCAAGCGGGTCTGGAGACCCGCTGCAGGCGTGGACGCCTGCCCCACTCAACCCTACGCGGTCCGCTCCCTCTTCAGAGACCACCACCAGACGTACGCGCACAGCGCCATGAACAGCCCCGCCGAGAGCAGTTGCGAAACGGCATCGTTATCGTAGAAGGGCGTCTTGATCAGGTCTTCGCGGTACCAGTGAAACAGGCGCAGCGAAGCTCCGAAGACGCCGCCGAGCGCGCCGCCCGCCATCAGCCCCGAAGCGATGATGACTCCGCGCTCGCGGATGGCCGTGCCGCGCTCGCCGCCGGCGCGCTCGGAGCGCTTGCCCAGGAAGTGCGAGAGGAACCCGCCAACCAGCGCCGGCGTATTCAGCTCGAGCGGCAGGTACATGCCGAGAGCGAAAATCAGCGCGGGCACGCCGAGCATCTCCATGATGAGCGCGATCATGCCGCCGATACCGAATAGAACGTAGGCCACCGGCTGCTGGCTCATGAATCCCTCGACCAGGGCCTTCATGATGGAGGCCTGGGGCGACGGCAGAACGGTGCGCAGGTCGCCGGGCGCGGCCTCGCCGAACTGGAAGGCCTTGGCCAGCAGCACGATGGTCAGGCCGCTGGCGAGCGCGGCGGCGAGCACGCCCAGGAACTTCACCTTCTCCTGCGCGGCGGGCGTCGAACCGAGCCAGTAGCCGGCCTTGAGGTCGGTGATGGTTTGGCCGGAGATGGAGAGCGCGGTACACACCATCCCGGCGATGGTCATCACGAAGAACATGCCCGCGGTTCCCGACAGGCCGAAGCGCAGCAGCACCACGGAGGAGATGATGATGGTCAGCATGGTCATGCCGGAAACCGGGTTGCGGGCCGTGGTGGCGATGGCGTTCGCGGCGACCGAGGTGAAGAAGAAGGAGAACGCCAGTGTCATCGTGAGGCCGGCGGCAACGATGGCAGGCGAGCCCGAAAGCCGCCCCATGAGGACCGCGACCGCGAGCGCGCTGACCACGACGCCGAGCAGGATGGACATCAGAGGGATGTCGCGGTCCGTGCGCTCCTGCCCCGATGCCTCGCCGCGCCGGAACGCGCGAGCCGCGATCCCGAACGAGCCCGCCACGATGCGCAGCGATTTCACGATGCCGAAAATGCCCGCCGTGGCGATGGCGCCCACGCCTACGAACCGCACGTAGCCGCGAAAGATCTGCACGGCGGTCATCTTGGCGATGGGGACGCTGGCAGGGTACACGGCGGTATCCGGAAGGTGGCTGCCGATGAACCAGACCATCGGCACCAGCACGAAGTTCGAGAGCACGCCGCCGGCGCACAGGATCATCGAGCTGCGCAGTCCCATCACGTAGCCCAGGCCGAGGATGAACCCGATGGCGTCGAAATTGAAGACCGCCCTGGTGCGCTCGGTGAAGGCGCGCATGGCGGGGACGAACTGGAAGTCCACGTTCTCTTTCCAGACCTGGAAAGTGGTGACGAAGAAGTCGTAGACGCCGGAGATGAACGTCGCCTGGAGCAGCAGACGGGCCTGCGAGCCGCCCTTCTCGCCGGTGACGAGCACCTCGGTGATGGCCGTGGCTTCGGGGTACGGAAGCTGGCCGTGCATGTCGCGCACGAAGTAGCGCCGCAGCGGGATCAGGAACAGCACGCCCAGGCAGCCGCCGGCGAGGCAGATGAAAACGGTCTCGACGGGATGCGGATCGAGTTTGAGAATGTAGAGCGCGGGGAGCGTGAAGATGGCGCCGGCCACAACTCCGCCGGCCGCGCCGCCAATGCCCGTGATGATGACGTTCTCGAGCAGCGACGAACGGCGGCGGTAGACGCGGGCCAGTCCGATGGCCAGGATGGAGATGGGAATCGCGGCCTCCATCACCTGGCCGACCTTGAGTCCCGAGTAAGCCGAGGCGATGCTGAAGACGACGCACAGGAACGTGCCCCACAGAATCGAGCGCCAGGTCAGCTCCGGCAGCCGCGCCTCGGCCGGAACCATCGGCTGATAGACCTTGCCGGGCGGCAGCGGCTTGTAGGCATCCTCGGGCAGCGTCTTGGTCATGGGCGTGGCCGACCCCCTGAGGGGGGATTATAGCGCGTGATGCGCGCCAACCACTGGACACGGCCCTGACGGGCGCGCGAGAATGGCGTACGCAAGGGGGGACGGTTCATGACACGCAGGGAGTTGGTGCGCACGACGGCAGGTGCCCTAGTGGGAGGTGTGGCCATGCGGTCTGAATTGCTTGCGGCGCAGGACTCATCGGGCCGCCCAGCCGGACGACAGATCCGTTTTGTTTCTATCGGCACGGGGATTCGCGGCTGCGATCTGCTGCGGTCGGCCCGGCAGGTGCCGACGGGAGTATTGGTGGGCATCGCCGACCTTTACGACATGCACCGGCAAGCTGGAAAAGAAGCTTACGGGGCGGATGTCACCACCACACGCGACTATCGTTCGCTTCTCGATCGCAAGGACGTCGATGCGGCGATCGTGGCCGTAACCGATCACCAGCATCGCCGCGTGGTTCTGGATGCCGTGGCGGCGGGCAAGGACGTCTATTGCGAGAAGCCGATGTCGCACACCGTGGTCGACGGGTTGGAAATGGTGAAGGCTGTGCAGTCGGGCAAGCGCATATTTCAGTGCGGCAGCCAGCGCGTCAGCAGCATCTTGTATAAGAAGGCGGCGGAGATCTATGCCTCGGGGCGGCTGGGAGAAATCCATTACATCGAGGGCCACTGCGATCGCAACTCGCCTTCGGGCGCCTGGGTCTACCCCATCGCGCCCGACGCCACCCCGCAGAGCATCGACTGGGAGGCGTTCTTGCGCGACGCTCCGGCGCGGCCGTTTGACGCGGTGCGCTTCTTCCGCTGGCGCTGCTTCTCCGATTACGGTGAGGGCGTGGCTGGCGATTTGTACGTCCACCTGCTCTCGGGCATACAGTGCGTGAGTGGCATCAACGCGGTTCCCAGCCGCGCGTACTCCAGCGGAAGCCTCACCCATTTCAATGATGGCCGCGACTTTCCCGATCTGCTCGCCACGCTCTACGACTATCCCGGCGTAACCGTGAACCTGCACTGCAACCAGAACAACGAGGCGGGCGAGGCGATCACCTTTTACGGTAAAGAGGCCACCATGGCGATCAACGGCAACACGGTCACCGTGACTCCGCAGGACACCGCGCCGCGTCCAGAGGGCTACTCGCTGAACGGCTGGACCGCTGCGCTGAAGAAGCAATACCTGGACGAGTGGCACGCGGCGCATCCGGCTCCGCCCGCCAGGCTCCGGGAGGTGGAGAGCTACTCCGCGCCGCCGGGTTACGACGACACCGTCGATCATCTGGCGAACTTCTTCCGTGCGGTGGAGACCCGCGAGCATGTGGTCGAGGATGAGGTCTTCGGCAACAACACCGCGATCGCATGCCACATGGCGAATCACTCGTACTTCCGGCGCAACGTGGCCACTTGGGACGCGGACGCGCAGAACGTCAAAGGCTAGCGGGTCTGGAGAGGGACTTGCAGAAATCGCAGGGCAAGCTGAAGCATACCCCACGTGGGGCCGTAAACCGTTGATGCGCCGTGTAGGACATGCTTCAGCTTGTCCCTTCCGCGGCGGTAGTGCGATTTCTGCAAGTCCCTCTGGAGACCCGCTGCAGGCGTGGACGCCCGCCCCACCAGTACCAAAGCAGGCTCGGCACTACGCCACTCGTACGCCCTGGTGCTCCGCTTCTTGCCGCAAGGTCTTATCGAGCGTGAGGAACACGGCGTCCTCGCGCCGCGCAAGGGCGAGGTAGAACATGTCGTACGCTGGCCGGTGCGCCGTCCGGGCCAGAAGGAAGGCTTCGCCGTAGATCTCCTTCGAGGAAATGAGGTTGTCCACCAGAGCGAGGGCGGATTCCATCGCACGGTCACAGGCGTCGAGGCCGAGTCGCTCGAACCGATGGTATTTCCAGATCGTATTGACGACCTCCGCGATGAAGAGGTCCGGGGCCAGCACCACATCCGCCTCTTCTAGAACGCCTCCCAGCCGCCCGGCCTGGCTACGGCCGAGGACGACCTCAATGGCGGCGCTGGCATCCAGCACAGCTTTCATCGGCGCCGATCCTCGCGAATCAGTTTGGCGGGATCGCTAAGCTTGCCCGCATGGGCCGTGGGGTTGGATCGGATGGCCTCGAGCAGAGCGTGCCGGCGAGCTTTCGCGTCCACCTCCACCTCCAGACCGCGAGCCAATACGGCGACTGCCTGCTGGGCAAGGCTGCGGCGCTCGCGCTCGGCCTGTTCAACCAGCAGACGGTAGATGTGTTCGGGAACGTTCCGCACTTGGATCAGCGGCATAGCACCCATTGTGGCACGAACTGCATTATGCTGCAAATCGCATGTGGTCCCGTCGCTCACGGTCGCGGTTCGGAGGCGGGCGGCTGGACCGTGCGGTAGTAATCCCGCATAACGTAGAAAGCCAGCTTGCGGTTGCCTCGGTCGGAGTACAGGCCTTTGCGGTTGAAGAAATCCTGAATGCCGGGCAACTGGCGGCGCGGCGAGCGGAAATCCATCAGGATCCACGGGACGGTGCCGCTCAGGAAGGGAATGCGCTTGAACATGGCGACCTGGTGGCGGTAGACGTTGGCTTGAAACTCCTCGGTCCAGGCCGTCATGTCGTCGCCGTGGAGGCCCTCCAGCGCCCCGGCGCCGAATTCGCTGAACATGAATGGCTTCTCGTAGGTGGTCTTCCACTCGGCCTTATCCGGCTGATCCGGCAGCCCCACGTACCAACCCAGATACTCGTTGCAGGAGACCACGTCGAGGTACTGGCCCAGCGGGTCGTCCACCATCATGGTGTTGCCCATGTAGTGGATTTCGAGCGCCGCCGTGACCAGGCGCGTGGCGTCGAGCTCGTGCGCCCGCCCGGCCAGCGTGCTCATGAACTTCAGCCGGGCCTCGACGCGCGGAGTCTCGTTGCCCACCGACCACAGAATCACCGACGCGCGGTTCTTGTCGCGGGTGATCATCTCCTCCAGTTGGTGCTGAGCGTTTTGGAACGTCTCCGCGTTCTCCCACTGGATGGTCCAGTAGACCGGAATCTCGGACCACACCAGCAGGCCCATTTCGTCCGCCATGCGGGTCATCACCTCGTCGTGCGGATAGTGCGCCAGCCGGACGAAGTTGCAGCCCATGTCCTTGGCCCAGCCGAGCAGCGTGCGCGCCTCGGCTTCGTTGAACACGCGGCCGGTGCGGATGGGCGCCTCGGCGTGGATCGACGCGCCGCGCAGGAAGATGGGCTTGCCGTTGAGCAGAATCTGCCGCCCGGAGGTCTGGATGGAGCGGAATCCGATGCGGTCCTTCACCTGGTCCGATTCGGCGTCGATCGAGACGTCATATAGCTTGGGACTCTCCGGCGACCAGAGCGCGAGCTTGGCGTCGAAGGCGATTTCGGCGTAGCCGTTCGCGTCTGTCTGGACGCTCGATTCCGCGCCGGCCTCGGGAATTCGCACCGTGACGCGCTGCTGCTTCTGCGGGCCGTTGAGCTGCACCCAGCCGGCGATTCGGCTTTGCGAACCCTTTTCGAGCTGCACGAAATAGTCCTGCACGAACGTGTCCGGCACGTCCACCAGGCGGACCTGGCGAGTCAGCCCTCCGTAGTTCCACCAGTCGGTGTTGACGGTGGGAACATCCTCCGCGTGGCGCTGGTTGTTCACGAGGGCGATCAGAAAGTTGCCTTTCTCGCGCACCAGGCTGGTGATCTCGAACTGGAACGGAGTGAAGCCGCCCACGTGCTCGCCCAGCCTCTTGCCGTTCAGAAAGACGATGGCGTCGTAGTTGGCCGCGCCGAACCAGACGAAGAGGCGGCGGCCAGGGCGCAGTTGGTAATCGAAGTTGCGCTCATACCAGAGGCTGCCCTCGTAGAAGAACAGCTCGGGCCGCTGGGTGTTCCAATCGCCCGGCACTTCGAGCTGCGGCGAGGTATCGAAGTCGTACTCGATGTGGTCGCTCTTCGATTGCGGCTTCCGGTTGGCCGCGTAGCCGCCGCCCGCGATGGGCTGATGGCGGTAATCGAAGTAGCCGTTGTCGTAGGGATCCACGATGGTCCGCCACGGCCCGTTGAGCGTGATGTTCTGGCGGGCGGCGACGTTCTGGATCAACTCCACGGGTGGCGCGGCCACGGCACCGGCGCTAAGAGTGAGAATCATCGTAAGCAGGCTCCCGGCTTTCATCTTCAGTTTCCTTTCACGAACGTCACTTTCAGCGTCTTGATCTCATACGGACCGGTGGGGACGGTCACCCCATCCGCGTTGAACCGAAGCGCGCCCAGCGGACGCTCCATCAGGTCCGTCTCCTGTGCGCTGGCGATTCCGGGAAGGCTTAGATGCACGCCGCCCTTCTTGCCGGCCGATTCGTAGAATCGAATCACGAGCGCGGAGTCGTCTTCGGCCTTCTTGACCGCCGTCACCACCACGTTGTCTTCGGTGACCGACAGGAAGGAGTGCTCCGGCGGCAGCGCGCCCTCATGGTTGGCCACCGCGAGCGGCAGCAGCGGGTAGTTCAGCTCGTAGCCGCGGCGCACCGTCCCCGCTTCCCGCCAGCCGGCGCCGTGCGGATAGAGCGAGTAGGTGAATTCGTGATGGCCCTCGTCAGCGTGCGGATCGGGCCACTCGGGCGAGCGCAGCAGCGACAGGCGCAGGACGTTCCCTTTGGCATCGTATCCGTACTTGCAGTCGTTCAGAAGGCTGAAGCCATGAGTGGCGTCGGAAAGGTCGGCCCAGTGCAGCGCGGGGACCTCGAACTTCGCCTGCTCGGCCGGCGTGCGCCGCGTGGTGGGGCGTTCGATGGAGCCGTAGGGGATCTCGAACGTGGCGTTGTCGTTCGAAGCGCTGAGCGGGAAGGCCACCTTCAGCAGGATGTGCTTCTCGTGCCACTCCGCTTGCATCTTGACGTCCACGCGCGGCACGCCGGCGTACATGGTGATGTCGCGAATGAAGGTCGAATTCTGGAAATGGTTCTTGACGCGGATCACGGCGCGCAGGGGGCCGCTCTCGGCGAGCGTCACTTCGTCCGCCTGGTTCAGGTCCCAGTGCTGCTTCTCGAAATCGGCATCGATGTTCCAGGCGTCCCATTGCTTGGGCTTGTCGACGAAGGTCTGGAGCAGGTTGCCGCACGAGTTTGGCGCGAGAGCCTCGGTGTTGCTGCGCTTGTCGAACAGGCTGGTCATGCAGCCGGTCTTGGGGTCGATCTTGACGCGCAAAAACTGGTTCTCGAGTGAGTCGGCGGTGGCGTGCAGGTCAGTGGCGACCGAGGTGAGCGCGGGGGGCCGCAGGCCCTCCAGAAAGAGGGCGGTGTATCCGAGCGCCGGCGCCGTGGTCCGAACCAACAGGCGCACGCGGTTCGTCGAGCGGTTCATGGACAGCATCTGGCTGTCGACAGGCTTGCCCGCGGGATCGGTAACCACCGCGGTCGCGGCCGGCGCCGGCAGTTGGGCTTCCACCTCGATGACCTCGGTCCGCGGCCACGCCAGCGGATTGAACACCACCACCGGCACGCCCTTGCCGCTGGTATCCACGCGGGCCGCGATGCTTTCGAAAGCTCCGTTGAGCGCTTCCCTGCCCGCGCGACCCACGTCCTCGAGATTCCGCTTTGCGTCCACGTAGTTCTGCGCGATCCCCGAGCCCGGCATTATGTCGTGGAATTCGTCGAACAGCAGCCGCTTCCAGGCCCGCTCGAGCGAAGCCTGCGGGTAGGCATCCAGAGACGCCAGCGAGGAGAACTTCTCGGCATTCAAAAGCAGCTCTTCGCTTCGGCGAATCCGCTTCTTGGTTTCCGCCTGCGTGGTCTGGACGCCGCGGTGGTATTCCAGGTACAGCTCGTCACGCACGGTGGGGACGTCGAGGCTAGCGAGCCTCTTCTGCAGGTCGTCGAAGAAGCGGGCCGCGGTGCCGAAGCGCACCTTCGGATACACCGTGCCGGGCGCCTGCAGCCGCAGCACCGTGTCGAGCATGGTGCGCGTGGGGCCGCCGCCGTGATCGCCCACGCCGTACAGGTGCATCATCTCGCCGCCCAGCGGGGGCGCGTACGCCGCCAGGTCCTCCGCCATCTTGGGTGGGTCGATGCCGTTGGCGTAGTCATGCGGGAAGTAAGTCAGGATGCGGCTGCCGTCGGGCGCTTCCCACCAGAAGAGCTTGTGCTGGATCTTCGTGGTGTCGTTCCAGTAGATCTTCTGGGTGACGAAATAGTCCATGCCGCACTTCTTGTAGATCTGGGGCAACTGCCAGTTATAGCCGAACGAATCCGGGTTCCAGCCGATCTTGACGTCCACGCCGAATTTCTGCTGGAAGTAACGCTTGCCGAGCATCACCTGCCGCACCAGCGATTCACCGCTGGGAAGGTTGAGGTCGGGCTCCACCCACATGCCGCCGACGATCTCCCAGCGGCCCTCCTTCACACGTTGCTGAACCTCGTGGAACAGCTCCGGATACTTCTCCTCCATCCAGACATAGGCCTGCGCCGAACTCATGGTGAAGGTGAAGTCGGGGTACTCGCGCATCAGGTCGAGCGCGCTGCGGAAGGTGTTGCGCACCACCTCGACGGTTTCGGTCCAGGGCCACAACCAGGCCATGTCGATGTGGGAATTGCCGGTGGCGACGATGGTCAGGCCCTTCATCCAGGGATCGAGGGCCTTGAGCTGCTCCTGTGCCGCGCGCAGCGAAGCGTCGAAGGCTTGCTGATCGGCGCGGTCCAAAGCGCCAAGGTCGATGGCCTTCACGGCCGCGTCGAGGATCTGCTCGCGGGCGGCCTTGCCGTCCGGAAACGCCGCCACCAGGGGAATCGCCGAGAGGATTTCGGTGCGCAGCAGGCCGGGGTCGGGACGGCCGGCGGGAGGCTCGACGGTGAGTTCGGCGCGCTCGATGCGGGTGTCGACGTTGTTGGCATCCACGCGCACGGCGATCAGGAACTTCTGGCCGGGCGCGGCCGCCTCGCTGAGCGCGATGGGCTGCTGCATGTCGCCGTCGGTGCGCGCCACCACCGATCCGTTCGAGAAGACCGTGAGCATCTCGGCTTCTTCGCTGCGGATGTTCAGATCGAGCCGCACGCGCGCGCCGCGAATCTCGTAACCGCGGATCTTCTCCGGGATCTCGACCCAGCGGCGGAGGACGCGCGGGCCTTTCCAGCGGTCGCCGGGCTTGACGATCAGCCAGGCGGAATCGTCGAGGTCGGGCGCTTCGGGATGCGCCACGTCGGCGTGGCTGCGCCATTCGGGGAGCGCCAGCACGGTGATGGCTTGGAGCCGGTCCAGCACCGGCTTCGAAGCAGCGGGCGCGCCAGTCTGCGCGGCGGCCGCGCAGGCGACGAGAAGCGGCAATGCGAACCTAAGTGGCCGGGTCATTGTTTAACAGCTTATCGCCATTGAAAAAAGCTTGGGGGGCCCAGGCCCAGCACTGAACCGCGACCGTCAGGGAGCGGACTCCGGCGAGAAAAACCCGTCCGACTCGCTGACGCTCGCGGTTCGGTGCTGACGTCGCACGGTATGATGGCCCTTAATGCCGCCTAACCCGAAAGCGCCGGCTCCGCGCGTGTGGAGCGAGCCCGCGTGGCTGCGCCTCGTCGTCGTTTGCCTCGGCGCCCTACTCCTGGTCGGGCTGTTTTCGACCGAGCTCGACGATTCGGACGTGTGGTGGCATCTCAAAACCGGCCAGTACATTCTCCAGCATCGCGCCTTGCCGTCGCCGGACCCGTTTTCCTACACCTCAAATACCGGCGCACCGGCGTATCCGGGCGAGGAACTCACGCGCCAGTTCAACCTGACGCACGAGTGGCTGGCCCAGGTTCTGCTCTACGCCCTCTACGCCGCGGGCGGTTTCCCCGCCATCATCCTTTTCAGGGCGGTGCTTCTGGCCGCCATCTGCGGCATCACGGGCGTTCTGGCGGCGCACCGGTCCGGGAGTTTCTATGGCGGCGTGGCTGCCGCGCTGGCCGTGGCACCGGTGGCGACCGTGTTCACCGCGGATCGGCCGCCGCTGCTGACGTTCCTGCTGGTGGCCGTCTTCGTGCTCGCGCTCGAGCTGCGGCGCGGATTGTGGCTGCTGCCGCTGCTCTCCCTGATCTGGGCGAATTCTCACGGCGGCTTCTTTCTGGGATGGATCGTGCTGGCGGCCTACATCGCCGGATCGCCCCGGGAGCGGCGGCTGTGGATCGTCGGGCTGCTCTCGGTGGCGGCGTCCTTCCTGAACCCGAATCATTGGCGGATCGTCGAGGTGCTGCAGCTCTATCGCCAGAGCGCGCTGACTCACGCGCTGGTGGAATGGAAGCCTCCCGGGCTGTGGCGCGATCCCTACATGTTCGACGTTTTGCTATACGCCACGGCCCTGACGCTGATGCTGGCGTGGCGCAAGGTGCGCACGAGCGACTGGCTGCTAGCGGCCGCATTCGGGGCCGCCTCGCTGATGGCGTTCCGGAACATCCTGCTGTTCGCGCTGCTGGCGCCCGTCCTGATCGCAACGTATTTCGCTCCGCGATGGCGTTGGCCCCGATTCACAGGAATCGCGGCGACCGTTCTGCTGGCGGCAGGGCTCGGCACGGGGCTGGCGCAGGGGCGCTTCTTCCAGTTGCGCGCGGCGGAATGGCAGTACCCATCCGGCGCGGCGCAGTTCCTGATAGACCACCGCATCACGGCGCCGCTGTTCAACACCTACGAGGCGGGCGGGTACCTGATCTGGCGCTTGTGGCCCGAGCAGCGTGTCTTTATCGACGGCCGCGCGCTCAACGAGTCCGTCTACCAGGACTACCGCCGTATCCTTTATAACCGCGGCGGCGACCCCGGCGCCATGACCGGCCCGCGCGCGGAGGCGCTCAGCCGCTACGGTGTGGGTGCGATCGTTTTGGACAGCTTTCTGTATTTCGACGGCCGGCAGTATCCCCTGGCCAGGACGCTGCTCGCGGCGTCGAACGTCGAGTGGAAGCTGGTGTACCAGGACGCGCAGTGGATGGTCTTTCTGAAGCAGCCCCCGGCCGGCATGGCGGTCCTGGCGAAGCCGAATCCGCTGGACCGTTTGGAATCCGAGTGCCTGGCTCACATCGAACGGGCGCCGAAGGAATGCATCTGCGCCCGCACGCTGGGCCAGCTATTCCTGAATGCGAGAGACATGGCGCGCGGCCGGCGCATGTTGGGAGTCTACCTGTCCCATCCGCACCCGCCCGACCCGGAGGTGGAGAGGGTGTACGGCCAGTTGCTCTTCCAAAGGTAGGCCGTCCGCTCGCTTACGCTCGCGGTTCGGTGCTGGGGCGGTTTGGGCCCCCTTTCCCAATTTGATCGAGATCCGTACTAATATCTAGTGAGGAGCGAAACCCTATCGTGAATCCTGTGCCTCCGTGTCAGCAGGCACTCCAGCCGAGCGCTACTGGGCTCTCGTGCTGCCGAGCCCTTCTTACGGGGCCGGGGGTTGCGGCTAACCGCCGTGACCCGGACTCCAGCCAGTTGTTTTCGATTTCAGCAGGTTGTGGCGAACGTCCCAGCGATTTGTGCCAGGGCTCGGGCCAGGGAGACGTCCGCCTGCTATGTTAGAGGTTATCGTTTCAGGCTTCGATCCAACGCGGCACATGCTGCGCGCGATGAGGTCGCCCCAAGAGTTTTTCCAGATACGAAAGGACGTGCATGTCACTAACAAAAGGTCTCACTTATAAGGACTTCGGACTGGCGCAGAATCCCTTTCCCGAAGTGTCCCAACCTATCGCGTTCGGCGGCATCGGCAGCAAGAACCCACTGAGCTTCGGCTGCTACAACGCCGAGGAAGTCCTCCACGGCAAGAAGATGGACGAGCACCTGCCTTTTGCGGGCGCCAAGTGGCATTTCGACAACGATCTGCGCGATCAGTTCGGCCCCGGCACGGTGATCGCACCTTGGAACGACGGAACCGGCTCGCTGGCCAACCACGAGAGCAGGCTCCGGGTGTTCTTCTACATGCTGTACCTGCTGGGCATCCGCAACTGGTGCTGGCACGATTTCGACTGCGTGCCGGCGTCCTCAAGCCTGCCCGAGTTCTTCGACAACATGGAAAAGATCCTGCCGACCATGGAGAAGCTGCAGAAGCTTACCGGGATCGAGTGCGGCTGGACCACGCAGAACCTGTTCTCGCTTCCTATCTACCGGGAAGGCGCGGCCACGGCCAACCAGCTCAGCGTCTACGAGCATGGCTGGGCGCAGACCAAGAAGATGCTCGAAGTCGGCAAGCGGCTGGGCGCGAAGAACCACGTTTTCTGGGGCGGCAGGGAAGGCTACAACCACCTGCTGGCCACCATGCTGGGCGCGGAACAGAAGCACCTCGCGAGCTTCCTCCACATGGCGGTGGACTACGCGAAGCAGATCGGCTTCAAGGGCCAGTTCCTCATCGAGCCGAAACCCTGCGAGCCAAGCGCGTTCCAGTACGACCATTCGGCGCTGGTTGTGGTCGCCTTCCTGGTCGGGTCCGGCCTGGACAAGGACTTCAAGCTCAACATCGAGACCAATCACGCCCAACTGGCCGGCTTCACGGTGATGCACGAACTGACCGTGGCGCAGGAGCACAACATGGTGGGCGGCGTTGACGTGAACGAGGGCACGTTCGGGAACGGCTGGGACACCGACCGCTTCCTGGGCGATCCCGGAATCGCGTTCGAGATCATGCACCCGGTGCTGCGCGCCGGAGGCTTGGGCAGCGGCGTGTTCAATTTCGACGCGCACCGCTACCGCTCGAGCTTCGCGCCGATCGACCTGATTCACGCGCACGTTCTGGGCATGGATTCCATCGCCTGGGGGCTGCGCACCGCTGTTGTGGTGGCCGAAGACGGCGACCTCGACAAGGCGGTTCAGGCTCGTTACGAGTCCTGGAAGACCGGTCTCGGTCCGAAAATCGAAGCGGGCAAGGCCAGTTTCGACGAGATCGCGGCGGAAGGCTCCAAGATGTCGTGGGACCTCACGCCAGAGCAAAGCAGCCACCACGAGGCGCTGCGCTCGATCGTTCTGCGGGCGATGATGCGCGCGGTTCGCGGTTAGGGAACAGTGTTCCATGTGTGGCGCACGCTTCGGGCGTGCGCCACTTTACCCATCCACGTGGCGCTCGAAGAAGGTATCGAGCGCCGCCTTCTTCTTTCTTGATAGCTCTCCGGCAAGCCGGTCCATCTCCTGGTGCGGCAGCGGTTGGAATCTGCGGACCAGGGCTACGTTCTGCTCCAGGATCTTGAGCGAGGGCATCCCGATCACCGCGGTCGCCACCGGCAGCGACAGAGAATAGTAGATCAGCTTCTCCCCCGGCGCCTCGCCCGTCAACTCGTCCTGCGCGAAGAGCTTCATGGCGATAACACCCATGTTCTTTCGCACGGCGACAGGAAGAGCCGTGGTCTCGAAGCCGGCGCGCATGCCGGTCGAGCCGCGCCCCCGCGCTGCGCGGCGTTGAGCGCCATCAGGGTGCAGTCGAAATCGTGCCGCTCGAGCGCGGCGCGCAGCGTCTCGGGGTCGGTATGGGACGTGATGCCGATGAAGCGCGCCATCTTCTGGTCGCGAATCCGGGCGACGGCCTCGTATGCCCCGCCCTTCGCGCTGACCTTGGCCAGGTCCTCCGCTCCCTCCAGGTGATGAATCTGGACCAGGTCCACCCGGTCGGTTCGCAGGCGCTTGAGGCTCCCCTCCATCGCGCGGAGGGCGCCGTCCGCATCGCGCTGGCCGAGCTTGGTAGACAGGAAGACTTCGCGCCGCCGCGCGCTCAGGACCTCGCCGATGCGCCGCTCGCTCTCACCGTCGCCGTAATTCTCGCCCGTATCGACGAAGTTGATGCCCAGGTCGAGCGCGCGATGGAGCATCTGGATGGAAGGCTCGCGCTTCAGCCCGAGAAAGCGGCTACCCGCGCCGAAGGTAAGAATCGAGACGCTCACGCCGGTGCGGCCGAGAGTGCGGGTGGGCAACGCCTCCGCGCCTGCGAGCGAACGCGCGACGGCGCCAGCCACGACTGCGACTTCAAGAAACTGCCTTCTGGATATATTTGAGGACAACGAACTCACTCCTTCTCACAGGATAGTGCGCCGGCGGAGCGTCCGCTCCCTTACGGTCGCGGTTCGGTGGTGGTGGCGGCTGGCGCCGGCTTTCGCAGCAGGTCCACGATGGCGGCGAAGAGCTTCGACTTCATCTCATACCGTTGCGGGGCACGCGTGATGTAGCGCACGATCACCTCCAACCCCTCCGCCACCGGCCGCAGGTCCGCGGCGGGCTTGGCCGAGAATGATTGCGAGCCATACTGGCGCGTGACCCGTTCCCAATCCTGTTCGGCCGCCTTCGCATCCGCCTCCGTCTCCTTCTCCGCAAGCTCTCGGATCTCGGCCACGGCCACATACGGGTCGCGTCCGGCAGGCAACGTGACGTGGAGTTCGTCCCAGAGCCACTGCCCGGCGGTCGAGAAATTGAAATAGTGGTTCTCGATCGCGAACGTGTTCATAAAGGACACGCGGCGGCCCGTGGGATGGCCCGTGCTGGTCCAATTCCCCATTTCGAGCAGCGCCGTCTTGAGCAGACCGATCTCGATGACCTCGCCGCTCACGCCCTCGATCTCCACCCAATCGCCGATCCGAATCCCATTGCGGCCGATCAGCGCAAACCAGCCGAAGAAAGCGACGATGAAGTCCTTCAATGCGACGGTGAGGCCGGCGGTGGCGAGGCCGATGATGGTGGAAAGCTGCGTCGGCGGCCCGAAAACGACCATCAGAATGGCCAGCGCTGCGATGGCTTGAACGGCGATCTCGGCCACCACTCTCACCTGATGGAGCCGTCTCCTGTCGCCAGGACCATACAGGGACCGCTTGATGACGCGCAGGAGCACGACCACGGCCAGCAGGATCGCCAGCACAATCGCGAGCGAGACCAGGAGCTGGCTGAGAAGGCTGAGCCGTCTGGTCTCGACCAGTTCGCCCCAACTCTTGTAGACCCCGGCCAGTTGCTCCACATCCTGAATCCGCTTGTCCAGCTCCGTGAGGGTCTTTCTCTGGTCGGACAGGTGCCTGAGACGCGTGACCATAGCGGCGGTTCTCTGGTCGGTCTCGGAAGAAGCGGTCGCGGGGGCGGCGCCGGCCGCGGGGGCGGCGCCGGCCGCGGAGGCGCCACCGGCTGCGGGAGCGGCACCGGCTGCGGAGGCACCGGCTGCGGAGGCACCGGCCGCGGAGGCACCGGCCGCGGAGGCACCGGCCGCGGGGGAGGTGTTCGCCGCGCGGGCGGCACCGGACTTGGGCTTTTGGAAAACCATCGATTCGAGGGCGTCGTGCGTGCGCCCCATCCTCGAGGCCCTGCCGGCGGCCTGCTGCCTGGCGTCTTCCAGTTGCCGCCCCCGCGCCCTGAGCGACAACCAGGCAAGCACCTGTTCCTCGAGCGTACCGGTTGCCGGCGCCGCAGCCGCCTTCGGAGGCTGGGCTTCCTTCTGCGCGGTCTGATACTCGTTCAGCGCGCGCTGGAGCCGATCCTCCGGATCTCCGCCCTGCCGAGCCAGGTCCTGCCGGGTGTCGTCGAGTTCGTCCTGATCCAGGGCTAGCTGCGCCTTAATCAGTTCGAGCTGGTCGGTGGCGTTCTCGTTGCCGGCTTCTGCCTGCGGGGTCAGCTTGGCGCTGCGCTCCTGCTCCTTCGCAATGCGGTCTTTCAACTGAGCGATGCGATCGGCCAGTTGCTTTAGCGGGCCGCTCGTCGGCGCGCTAGCGCCCGCCGCTTCCCGCAGCGCCGTGGCGAAGGCCTGGTCCGTCTGGTGGTCGGCCAGCCGAAGCGCTTCCAGCGCGAGGCCCCTCTCGGCGGCAGTGTCGGCGAGTGGAGCCACCTGGCGGGCGGTCTGGATCAGGTGCAGATCCACGGTCCAGGCTCTTCTCGCCGCCGCCCGCTCGCGAGCGGCGTTCCGGCTCGAATCGGCGCCGCGCATCAGGAAAGCCGCCACCAGGCAGGCCACGAGCAGCACGGCCAGCAGCACGGCCAGCAGGTTCTTCTTGAGTCCGCTCATGCAATATGCTCCAGCTTTCCCGAGGATACCTCGCACTGGAGGCGCCCGACAGGCGGGCCGGTGAAAGCGCTGCGAAGGTCCGCTCCCTCACGGTCGCGGTTCGGTGCTGATCGACGCCCGGTGCCGATGGCGACGCCCGGCGCCGATGGCACGCCCGGTGCTGATGGCGACGCCCGGTGCCGAGGTCAACGCCCGGTGCCGAGGTCAACGCCCGGCGCCGATGGCAATGCCCGGTGCTGATGGCGACGCCCGGTGCTGATGGCGACGCCCGGTGCCGATGGCGACGCCCGGCGCCGATGGCACGCCCGGTGCCGATGGCACGCCCGGTGCCGATGGCGACGCCCGGTGCCGATGGCACGCCCGGTGCCGATGGCAATGCCCGATGCCGATGGCAACGCCGGGTGCCGATGTTAGCGCTGGAGGCTGTGCCGGCGGCTTCGCTATCATAAAGAAATGTTGCCAGTGAGATCCTTTGCCCTGATAGCCACGCTCGTCGTGAGCCAGCTTGCCATCGCGGAGACCAAGCAGCGTACACCGGCCGAGATCGACAAACGTGTCGAGGCGATCCTCCAGAAGATGACGCTGGAAGAGAAGATCGACTACATCGGCGGCGTGGACGATATGTTCATCCGCGGCTACAAGAAGTACGGCATCCCGCAGCTCAAGATGTCGGACGGCCCCCTCGGCGTGAGAACATGGGGGCCCAGCACGGCCTATCCGGCCGGCATCGCCATGGCCGCCTCCTGGGACACCGCCCTGGTTGAGCGCGTGGGCACGATGCTCGGCCGGGACGCCCGCGCGCGCGGCGTCAATTTCCTCCTCGCGCCCGGCGTGAACATTTACCGCGCTCCCATGTGCGGCCGCAATTTCGAGTACTTCGGCGAGGATCCCTACCTGGCCTCGCGGATGGCCGTCGCCTACATCGAAGGCGTCCAGAGCCAGGGCGTGGCTGCCACCGTGAAGCATTTCATGGGCAATAACCAGGAGTGGGACCGCAACCACGTAAGCTCCGACATCGATGAGCGCACCATGCGGGAGATCTACCTGCCCGCCTTCGAGGCCGCCGTCAAGGAAGCCAAGGTCGCCGCCATTATGGACTCCTACAACCCGGTCAACGGCGTGCACATGACACAGAACGAGTACCTGAACACCGAGATCGCCAAGAAGGAGTGGGGGTTCGACGGCATCATCATGTCCGATTGGGGCGCCACTCACGATACCCTTGCCTCCGCCATCGGCGGGCTCGATCTCGAGATGCCGCACGCCCGCTACTGGACTCGCGAGCGTCTGCTGCCCCAGGTCCATACGGGCAGGGTCCCGGTCGCCATGATTGACGATAAGGTCCGCAGGATCCTTCACAAGGCGATCCAGTTCGGCTTCTTCGACCGTGACCAGACCGACAAGACCATTCCGCTTGACAACCCTCCGTCCCGCGCCGTGGCCCTGGAGGCGGCGCGCGCCAGCATGGTCCTGCTCAAGAACGACGGCAAACTCCTTCCGCTCGCGGCAGACAAGTTGAAAACCATCGCCGTCATTGGCCCGAACGCCGCCGTGGCGGTGACCGGGGGCGGCGGCAGTTCGCTGGTCACTCCGTTCTCCCCCGTCAGCGTCTTCGATGGCATCAAGAAGCTCGCGGGATCGCACGCCGAGGTGACTTACGCCTCCGGCCTCATTGTGCCGGCCGAGGTGGCAGCGGCCACCGAGTTCTTCACCGATAAGAGCCTCAAGGAACCCGGGATGAAGTGCGAGTACTTCAGCAGCCTCAAGTTCGAGGGCACTCCCGCACTGGTGCGGACCGACCGTCACGTCCAGGTCAGATTGCGGCAGAGCTACGTGGAGGGCGGGCCGCAACATTTCGTGTTGCGCTGGACCGGCTATTACGTCTCCACCGAGGCTGGAGGGTACGAGTTCGCCATCGCCGCCGAAAACGGCTACAGGCTTTGGATCGATGACCGGCTGATCGCTCAGAACTGGTACGGCCAGCCCGTCATACCTATACCCCCGGCGTTCGCGATGGGGAAGGACGTAACTCACAAAATCCGGCTCGATTGCATGAAGTACACGGACGACGTCGGTATTTCTTTCGGCATAACTCCGACCAAGAACGGCACCTTTCCGAAAGCCGTGGCCTTGGCCGCAAAGGCCGATGTCGTGGTCCTTTGCGTAGGCTTCGACAGCTCGAACGAAGGCGAAGGCGCCGACCGCACTTTCAAGCTCCCCGCCGGCCAGGAGATCTTGATCCGCGCCATTCTGGGGGCCAACAAGAAGACCGTCGTCGTGCTGACCGCGGGTGGAGCGGTCGACATGGCCGGCTGGATCGAGCAGACGCCCGCGCTCATCCACACCTGGTATCCGGGGGAAGAAGGCGGCACAGCGCTGGCTGAGATTCTTTTCGGCCAGTACAGCCCATCGGGAAAGCTGCCGGCCTCCTTCGAGCGGCGCTGGGAAGACAACGCCACGTTCAAAAGCTACTATGACCCGAACCGCACCGGCCGCGTGGCCTACTCGGAGGGCGTCTTTCTCGGCTACCGGCACTTCGACCGCCAGCCCAAGGTGAAACCGCTGTTTCCGTTCGGCTACGGGCTCTCGTACACGACGTTCCAATACGGCAACCTGCGCGTCGCTCCGGCCTCCGGCGGCGATGCCGTTGCCGCGGTGAGTTTCGACGTCAAGAACACGGGAGGCCGCGAGGGAGCCGAGATCGCCCAGCTCTATGTCGGCGACAAGCACTCCCACATCCCACGGCCGGTGAAGGAACTGAAGGGCTTCGCCAAGGTGAACCTGAAACCGGGTGAATCCAAGACTGTGCGCCTGACGCTCGATCGCCGCGCCTTCTCGTACTTCGACCCCAAACAGCACCAGTGGAAGGCCGAGCCGGGCGATTTCTCGATCCTCGTCGGCAGCTCCTCCGCCAAGATCGAGCTGGAGGGGAAGTTCACGCTGGAGCGCTGACGCGCTCGCTCGTCGCCCCGTCGCTCGTCGCTCGTCGATCCGGCTGGAGGCTCTTCCTGCTTCGCACCGCGACGAATCCGGAGGCGAAGCATACGAAACCCGCCTCAGTCGCCGACGGGCGACGGGCGACGGGCGACGAGCCATTGCCGCAGGCAATCGAAGAACTCCTCCCGCGCGGCCTTTTCGAGCCAGGGATAGTGCCCGCAGCGCTCCCACTCGCGGTATTCCAACTGGGGGATGTGCGGCTTGAGGCTGGCCAGAATCATCCGCCCCGGATGTGGATCCACGGCTCCGTGCAGCATGATCGCCGGGCCGCGGATGGCCGAAAACGCGGCCGGATACACACCTTCCTGTTGCAGCCGCAGCATGTCGTCCCAGGTCTCATCGTGGGCTCGCGCGTCGCAGTCGCCGAGTTCCTGCTCCTCGCTTGCCAGGTCGCAGGAATACAGCGGCAGGATCAGCCTGGCCCTGGCCCGCAGTTCGCGGTCCGGGTCGGCGTGTTCCTCCGCCAGGTTCGCCAGCCGCTGCCGCAGTTCCTGGCTCATACGAGCGTCGAGGATCTCCTCCATGCGGACGCGCGCGCCCATGTCGAAGGTGCCGCAGCCCACCAGGACCAACGGTCCCGCGAGATCGGGGCGCTCGGCCGCAAACGCCAGCGCCAGCATGGCGCCCCACGACGACCCCACCAGCGCCGGCCGCTCGCTCGCGCCCAGCGACTCGATCAGCGCCCGCAGGTCGGCAACGTGCCGCGCCACAGTCAGGGGTTCGCCGCCGCTTCCTCGTTGGAGCGGCTCAAGCACCTGGAACCGGTCGGCCAGGCCGCGCGCCACCGGCGCCATGTACCCCGGCGCTCCCGGCCCACCGTGTAACACGATGACCAGCGGTCCCGATTGTCCGTACCTTCGAACCCGCATTGCCGGCCCCTCTCCGCCCACGCTATAGTAGCTGCCAAGGGGGATGCATCATGGCAGTGAAACCCGTTCCTGAAGGCTACCACACCGCTACGCCCTATCTGATCGTTCCGGGCGTGGCCAAAGTCATCGACTTCCTCAAGCAGAGCTTCGACGCAAAGGAAATCCATGAGCGCATGAGCCGGCCCGACGGCACGGTCATGCACGCCGAGGTCAGAATCGGCGACTCGCCCATCATGCTGGGCGAGCCCATGGGCCAGTTCCAACCCATGCCGGCCTCCATCTATCTGTACGTGGCCGACACCGACGCCTGCTATCGGCGCGCGCTCAAGGCGGGCGGAGCATCGCTCATGGAACCCGCCGACCAGTTTTACGGCGACCGCAACGCGGGCGTCCGCGACCCGGCCGGAAACGTCTGGTGGATCGGAACCCACGTCGAGGACGTCGCGCCCGAGGAAATCGCGCGGCGCGCCGCCGAAAGAGCGACGGCCCACGGCTGAGGCCTTACTTCTTAGACTCCTCGACCAGCGCCGCCGGAAACGCGATTCCCAGCCGCCGCGCCACCTTGTCGTTCAGCACCAGCTTCTTGACCGCCAGGTTCTCCATGGGAATGGAGCGAGGCGTCTCGCCGCGCAGGACGCGGGCCGCCATTTTTCCCGGCGGCAAAACCGCTCTGATACCAGCCGATCCCGACCGCGGCCAGCGCGCCCTTTTCCACGAACTCCGGATCGTTGATGATGAGCGGGAGGCGGCTGGCCTCCGCCACCTTCGCGATCCCGGAAAATGCCTGCAGCGCCGTGTTGTCGCCGGTTACCCACAGCGCCTGGATATTGCGCGTGGCCAGCACCTGCGCGGCCTGGTAGACCTCGCTCGTCCCGGTGATCGACACCTCTTCGAGCTTCAGCCCGCGAGCGCGGAACATCTCCCGCGCCACCCCGACAACCTTGCGTGAGTTGGCCTCCGAGCTGTTGTACAGCGTGCCCACCGCCCGCACCCCCGGCACCAGCCGCTGGATCAGATCGATGGTTTCCGGAACCGGTGGAAAGGAACCCACGCCTGTGATGTTCGGCAGGTGGTCGGCGAGCGTCTTTCCCGCGCCCGCCGCAACCGGATCGTACACATACGTGAAGACCACGGGCGTCTTCTTCACGGTGCTGCACGCTGCCGACAGGCAGGGAGTGGTCAGGGGAACGATCAGGTCCAGGTGCTGCCCCTCGAAGTTCTGCAACATCGAGGGGATATTGGATATCTCGCTCTGCGCGTGCGACCGCAGCACTTCCAGGTTCTTTCCTTCGCGGATGCCCGCCGCCGCCAGCCCGTCCAGCAGCCCCTTCATGCAGATGTCCGCGCCTTCTTCGGGCGCGAAGTAGGCGAGGCCGAGCCGGTAGGTTCTCTCCGGCGCCGCCAGCGTCTTGGCACTCTGCGCCGGTTCGTTGCTCGCCAGAGCTTCCAAGTCCGGTGGAATCCGCCAGGTGTCTTTGAGGCCAGCCAGAGCCTTCTTGTTCATCGCGTAGTGCAGCGGCATCAAGTAGAGGATGGGCATGCGCGCCATATCCTCGCCGCGCAGGACCCGCGTAGCCAGTTGCCCGATCTGCCGCCCGATCTGGTAGTAATCGGCGCCCTCGGCAAACAGCGCGCCCTTCTCAACCGTTCCCGGCATCGTCGCCAGCACCGGGATCTTCGCCCTCCGCGCGGACGCGATGGCTGCGTCGATGCCCATCGCGACCGTAAGGTCGCCGAACGCCAGGATGGCATCCGCCCCGCGCTGCGCCAGGGCGCTGGTCACCTCTCCGACCGCGGCCGTATTGTCCACCGAGCCCTCGAGCAGTTCGATGCCCAAGCGTTGCGCCGTCTCCCGGGCCAACCCCGCGTACCGCTCCGAGTTCGCCTGCGACTGGTTCCACGGCAGCCCCAGCTTCTTCAACCGCGGGTTCAACCGCCGCGCGGTCTCGATCAGTTCGCCCACCGGCATCAGGCTGCCGATGCCCACCATGTTTTTGGGATGGTCGAGCGGGTTGTTGGGGTTGATCCCCACCTTGGCCGCCAGCGGGTCCGCAACCACGCCGAACACGTGCTTGACGCGCCCTTCGCGGTTGAAGTTAGCCACGGCTTGCAGGCAGTTGGTGCTCACTGTGAACACGTAGCCGTACCGGCCCGACGTCACTTCCCTGGCGATCGAGTTCGCCGTCGGCATGTCGTTTTCCGCGTTGAACCGCTCGAACTCGATGTTGCGGCCCTGGACGAAGCCGTCATCCCGCAGTTGGTCGAGCATTCCGCGTATGCCGTCGTCGAGCACCTCCACCGAGCTGAACTGCATGATCGCAACGCGCGGCGCCGCCGCTCGCGGGCCCTGCCGTTGCCGCCAGTCCGAGACCAGCAGAACGGCGCAAGTGGCCGCGATCAGCGTGACGCCCAGCGCCATCCGCCTGCCAATGTTCCGGATTCCCATTCAGGGTCCTCGCTCCGTGGTTTCAGGTCTCCATGACGTAACGGTGGTTGCAGCAGTCGTGGCCCTGCATCAGGGTCTTCGTGCGGATCAGCTTGAGCTTGGGGTTGAACCCGCTGGCCACGGCGAAATCGGGATGGCAGATGGCCGCGTAGCCGATCGCGGCCGCATCCTCGTCGCGGAACATCTTGGCCCACAAGCAGCGCGAGACGCGGAATTCGAACGTCTGAGGCCCGTCCTCCACGATCTCCACTCTGAGGGCATGCCGGTAGAGGGGCGGGAAGTTTTTCATGCTTCCGACCCAGGTGGCCAGGTCGCGCTTGGGGATCTTGTTAGCCTCCATCCCCTTGCGCGCCCCCTCGCTGGTGGCTTCCTGGAGCATCGGAATCAGCTTGCCCTCTCCCATGCTCGCCGCCAGGCCCTTCATGACCGGTATGAAGTTCCGTTGGTATGCGAACCGAAAGATGTCTTCCCAACTCATATCGGCCTTCTCGGTCCAATCATGCGCCTCGTGCAGCGGATCTGCGGCCTGCGCGGCGCAGCGGGCTGCGCCCATCGAGCCCAGACATCCCGCGGCTGCCACGGGAAGAATAGAAAGAAGCTCTCTGCGGTTCACGGAAGCTGGTGCGTTCGCGGTCATACAGTCCTCCCTTTGCTCACGCTATTGTACTGCCCGCGCTTTGAAAAAGGTGTAGCAAAACGTCCCGCCGGGTTCGGTGGCGCGGTACATATCCGCGATCCCGCGGTCCCAGGTCGCCGCGTCGATCAGGCCCCACTCCAGCGCCTGCTCCCGCACCCCTTCCACCATCGCGATGAAGGTGTTCTTCGAGAAACCCTCCACCAGTTCCGGCCGGCTGGCGTCCACATAGACCATTCGCGGACTCACCTCGACGTCGCGGAACCCGGCCTCGACCAGCAGAGGATACAGCCGCCGGCCGATCAGCGAGTCGCCGCCCAGCCGCGCCTGGATCCGGATCAGGCACTCGACCGTGCGCGAGGCTTGCGGCGTTTGCGGATGGCAATACCACGACCCGTGGTCGCCTTCGATTACCGTGATCTCGCCGCCCGGGCGCAGCATTCGCGCCAGCGCGCGCAGAGCGCGGACCGGCTCGGTCAGGTGCTCGAGCAAGAAGCAGACGAAAACGCGATCGAAGGTCCGGTCCTCGAAGGGCAGTTGGAACGCGTCGGCCGCCAGGAAGGTCACGTTCGAGTGGCCCGCGTCCGCGCACTGGCTGCGGGCCTGCCGCAAAGAAGCCGGAGAGAGATCCACCGACACGATGCGCGCCACGGGGCTCGACGCGGCGAGCAGGACGGTCTGCGCGCCGGTGCCGCATCCGCACTCGAGCACGCGGCTGCCGGGCGGATAGCGCGTGTCGTGGTGCAGGAGAGCGCTCAGGGTCGTGGCCTGATCGGAGAGCCGCACGGTCTCGCGATCCGAGTAGCCGTGGACGTAGGCGGTGTCGCTCATAACGCCACCACCGGACGGACGTCCGCCGCCAGCAGTTCCTCGAGCAACGGGGTCCGTGGATAGCCCTGGCCGCGGCAGCGCCGGAATCCTTCCCCCAACTCGACGCCGCCGAGCGCGCCGAGCCGGCACGCCCATCGCTCCATGCGCGCCAGCGGATCGTCGACTCCCAGGAACTCGGCCAGCCACTCGCGCTGGCTGCGATGCTGGGACAGCAAGCGCTGCTTGCGCGGGAAGGCGGCCCCGATGTCCACCACGAAATCCGGCGGCAGCGGGTCGTCTCCCGGCAGATCCATGAAATAGAGGTGCGGGATCTTGGGGAGCGGCGGCGCGGGGTTGGGAGCCCCGGTGCGATAGTTGGGCGTGGCCGCGGCGTATCCGCAATCGCGCACCAGGCAGCCGGCGGCCTGGTGATCGCATTGCGAATCCTCGGGCGCAGCCGCCAGGACCACCTCGGGCCGGGTGCGCCGCAGGATCTCGGTGACGCGCCGGCGCGACGGCTCGTCGTTGAAGACCGCCAGATCGCGAAACTCCGCGCACACGTACCGGGCGCCCAAAAGCGCCGCGGCCATTCCCGCTTCGCGGCGGCGGATGGCGGCGATTTGCTCCGGCGCTTGCTCCGCCGACCCGCAGTCGCCGGGCGTCATGGTGGCGATGACGATCTCGTGGCCTTGCCCGGCCAGCAGCGTCAGCGTGCCGCCCGCCAGCGCTTCGGTGTCATCCGGGTGAGCGTGAAACGCGAGAATCCTCATAGCGCCTCTCGCCATTGTACTGTCAACCGGCCCAGCCCCGAGTCGCGACGTCAGGGAGCGGACGCCGGAGGAGCGGCGCCCGTGCCGGCACCGAATCGCGATGTCAGGGAGCGCACGCCGGAGGAGCGGTGCCCGCAACGGCACCGAATCGCGACGTCAGGGAGCGGACGCCGGAGGAGCGGTGCCCGCAACGGCAACGAATCGCGACGTCAGGGAGCGCACGCCGGAGGAGCGGCGCCCGTACCGGCACCGAATCGCGACGTCAGGGAGCGCACGCCGGAGGAGCGGCGCCCGTACCGGCCCCGAGTCGCGACGTCAGGGAGCGGAGGCCGAGGAGGGGCGCCCGCAACGGCCTTCACGCCAGCCGGCGCAGAAGCTTCAGAGCGGCGGCGTGCGCCAGGATCACGTCGGGATCGCGCTGCAACGCCTCCAGGTAGGGCCTCTCGAAGGCTCCGTCCGGCTGTGCCGGAGAGAGCAGATCGAGGGCCTGCCGTACCAGGCGGCTGGCTTCGGCGGCCCCGGGAGGCTCCTCCGCTTCCAGGGTCTCGTCGATCAGCACAACCAGTTGCGAGAGCACGCGCAGCCACGCAAATGCCGGGTCGTTGAGCGCCAGCTCCAGGAAGTGCTGGCTGGAGCGAATCCGCTGGATGTCGCGTTCGTAGTGGGCCCGCTCCGAGTCGAGAAGAACCGCGTGGAGCTTCAAAAGCTCGTTTCGCAGTTGGGTAAGGCGCTGGCGCGGATCCAATGGTGGCTTCACGTTCACTATGTTGTCACAGGCGCGCTCGCTGCGGCCGCCCGTCGCCCGTCGGAGGCGCGAGCCGTGGCGCTTCGCGCCGTGGGCTGGTCACGGCGCGAAGCCCACGAAGGCCGGAGCGGATCGACGGGCGACGAGCGACGTGCGACGAGCGACTGTCGTACACTCGAAAGAACACACAGGAATCGCGATGCCCGAGAAAATTGCGGTGTTCGACACGACCTTGAGAGATGGCGAGCAGGCGGCGGGAACGCGCCTCGGCAAAGGGGAGAAGCTGACCATAGCCCGGCAACTGGCCCGGCTCAAAGTGGACGTCATCGAGGCCGGCTATCCGAACTCCTCGCCCGAGGATTTCCAGGCCGTCGAATCCATCTCGCAGGAAGTCGAGGGCCCCACCGTGTGCGCCCTGTCGCGCGCCGTGGCGAGCGACGTCGAGGCATGCGGCAGGGCGCTGGCCAAGGCCCGCAAGCCCCGCATCCACACCGGCATCGGCGTTTCCGACATTCACGTCATGGGGAAGTTCCGCGACGAGAAGTACGGCAAGACGCTGGAGGAGAAGCGGGCCCGCATTCTGCGGATGGCCGCCGACGCCGTCAAGCTGGCCAAGAGCTACGTCTCCGACGTGGAGTTCTACGCCGAGGACGCCGGGCGCGCCGAACCTGCCTACCTCTTTGAGATGATTGAAACTGCCATCGATGCGGGCGCCACGGTGGTCAACATCCCGGACACGACCGGCTACGCCGTGCCGGAGCAGTTCGGCGGCTTGATCCGGGCCATTCGCGAGAAGGTGCCGAACATCGGCCGGGCGGTCATCAGCGTGCATTGTCACGACGATCTGGGCCTGGCCGTGGCCAATGCGCTGGCGGGAGTTCTCAACGGCGCTCGCCAGGTGGAAGGCACCATCAACGGGATCGGCGAGCGGGCCGGCAACGCCGCGATCGAGGAAGTGGTGATGGCCCTCCGCACGCGCGGCGACTACTTCGGGTTCGAAACCGGCATCGAGTCGCACGAGTTTTACCGCACCAGCCGCCTGGTCGCCGACATGCTGGGCATGGCCGTCCCTCCCAACAAGGCCGTGATCGGCGGCAACGCGTTCGCCCATAGTTCCGGCATCCACGTGGATGGGTTTCTGAAGCAGCGCGAGACTTACGAGATCCTGCGGCCCGAGGATGTGGGGTTCTCCGAGAGCCGGGTGGTGCTGACCGCCCGCACGGGCCGCCACGGGCTGCGCGACCGTGTCGAGAAGCTGGGGTACTCGCTCTCACCGGACGATCTCGAGCAGGCGTACCAGCGCTTCCTGGCGGTGGCGGACAAGAAGCAGGAGGTCTTCGACGAGGATCTGGTCGCCATCCTGCACGACGAGATTCACCCCGTGCCGGATACCTTCCATCTGGATTACCTGCAGGTCGCCAGCGGCACCTCCACCATTCCCACGGCCACAGTTCGCCTGCGGGCGAGCGGCGAGATCAAGCAAGGCGCCGCCATAGGAGACGGCCCGGTGGACGCCGTTTGCAGGGCCATCTGCCAGGCGGCGGAGGTTTCGGCCAGGCTCTCGAGCTACGAGATCCGCGCCGTGACCAGCGGCACGGAAGCCATGGGAGAGGTGACGGTCCACGTCGAAGAGGGAGACCGCAAAGTCATGGGCCGGGGCGCTTCGACCGACGTGATTGAAGCCAGCGCCAAGGCCTTCATCGACGGCCTCAACAAGCTGGCGGCGATGAGAGGGCCGGCGCCGGCCGCGTAAGCGCTCGGAGCCCGGCTCGGGCGCCGCGTCGAGTGGGCGCGCCGCGCCCGCCTCGGCATGTCCCGCTGAAGCAGTCTCCAGACGCAAAAAGAGGGAGGGGAATTTCTTCCCCTCCCTCATTGGCTTGACTGCTAAGGCGAGCTACTGAGCAAGAACTTCTCCCTGCTCGTCGAAAGTCGCATTGCTGAACGGCTGAGCGATACGGATCGGGTATCTCCTTGAGAGACCCGTGCCCGTATCCGCGTTCAGGATGTTGCGGTCGGGAATGATCAGCGCCAGGTAGCCCTGAGGCTGCATACTCGGAGGCGGCGTGGTGATGTAGGCATACCCGTGCGCAAATTGGAACTCGCAGCGGGCGATCACGTAGCCGGTGATGAAGGTGCCACTCTGGAGCGCGAAGATCTGGCCGATGTTGTCGGCAAACGTCTGGCCGGCAGCGATGTTGGGTGTGGTGGCCGATGCGATGGCCTGCACCGGGTCAGCGGTCGTCGTCCCCATGTTGATGGCGGACTCGGAGCCGAACAGGTACAGGTTGCAGGTGCCCGCCTGCGGAGTGGTATTGTACGGCATCGGGTTGTCAGCAGCGCCGAAGTTGTCGAGAACTCCACCCGCACCGGCGACGGTCGAGAGGTCCGTCGGGGCCGGGTTGGTGAGATTCCAAGCCGTATCGAGCGAAGTATTGGAAATCGCGAAGCCGGTGTCGTAGCCGACGACGTTGGTGACGTACGGGAACAGCAGGTTGGTCACGCAATGGTCGATCGTGATCGACACGCTGCCGGGGATGGGAGCATCCGCGAAGCGCACAACGGGCTCGGAACCGATGCCGGTCGGAGCCGGGACGGTCTCATCCGAGACGGGGCCGATTTTGCCGACGAGCCCGATGGCCGGATAGGCATCGGTGGTGGCCAGCGAACCGAGAGTGCTCTCCTGGTAAGTGATTGCCCACGCGAACGTGACGTCCTCGAGATTGCCCAGATCGTCGCTTGTGACTTCCCAAGTGGCGGTCTGCATCGTGTTGCCGGCGTCGTCTTTGGTTCCCTGAGGAACCTCAACCCAACGATTGAAGCGGGCGCCATTGTCGCCCCTGCAAGGGACGAATCCGGTGCTGTCCAGCTTCCCGAGACCCCAGCCCAAGTCGGCTGGCAATGCTCCATCAGAAACCATCGCAAGCTGGGCCGTCGCGCCGTTGCTGCTGGCGGTCTGGTACCGGCTCACCCAAATGTGAATCTTGCCGGCGAGCTTCGCTGGAACCTGGAATTGCGCCAACAGCCTGGTGCCCTGTGACACATAGGCAGACGGGTCGTCGCACGGGGGAACCGGAGGCATGTCGCTCATAACCGACACATCGCCGCCCCCGCCATGGTCCGTGTCGCAGATCTGAGGACCCTGCGGGAAGTCGCTGCCCGGTCCGATGGTCGCGCCATCTTCCTCAACCAGGTTCTTGAAGGCGGTCTGCTGGAGTTCCCTGAAGGTCACGCCGTACACGGGCGCGGTCGTCTCGCCCAGATCGTCACCGCCCCTGAGGCGATAATCGACGCACTGCTGGAAGGTGATGGCGGGCGTCGCCTTGGCGTTCGAGTCGCAAGCCGAAACCCAGAAATCCATCGTCGGCTGAACCTGGGCAACGAGCAAGCCCTCTGCCGGCTGGTTGGTGAACCCAACGGAGAAGCCGTTGGGGTTCTCGGTGTTCGCGGATACCTGCGCGAAGATCTGCGTCCCGAAGGGGGCGCCGTTCAGCGGGAGGGCATTCGCGCGTACGTTAAAGAAGCGAACCAGGAACGAAGTCCCGGTCGGCAATACAACGTGCGGGAACCGCAGCGCGTTGTTGGTGTTGCCGAAGGACGACGACACCCGGCCCTGCACGGTGTGCAGGAATGCCTGCGGCGGCACCGACTGCTGTACCACAACGCCGGCCATCGTCAGCGGCGCCGGCGGCTGGTCAGCGGATGCCCCGTTGGTCGCGTTCGTGACCGTTACAGCAGTAAGACCGCTGCCCAGCGTGAGAGTGAACTGCACCGTCAGGGCGTTCCCTGGGGCTACCACGTGGGTGGCATCGCAATTCAAGTCAACTTCACCGATGTACTCGGTGATGCCGCCGGCCCGGATGACCGGGACCTGGGCGGACGTGGTGCATGGAATCGTGGTGGTCGATGTTTGGGCATTGGCGCAAGCCGCGGCAAGCAGCACCACGGCAATCACCATAAACCATTTTCGAAAATCTGCCATTTCCTTCTCCTTAGTGGAATTCGAATTTGAATTGGTAGAAGCCTCTTTGTAACCTGAGCCTCTGAAGTGTGATCTCGATCGTTAGGCAGGCACGTGCCGCCGAGTCGAATCATCGCGTTGCTGCTTTCCTGTAACTCGACCCCTCGGTCACCTGCTTCGCTCTGGATCTTGTCACGTGCTCTTGTTGTTTTCGTTCGCCAAAGCGCTCGCGGAATTCAAGCTGAATATAACTCTCGCGCCTGCAAGCGCGACAGGGCCTCATTAGTTCTTGAGTGCAACCCTCATTATTCTCTCAGTGCTACCCCTTGTCAAGCCTAAAACGCCTGGTTCTCCCTCCTTCACTGTAGAGTGAAATCCCACACCCGGTCAGTGCTATATTAGAGCACGGAGGGCTTTGTAAGTCAACAGTTTTCCACCGGAACGCGGGCTTCAAGGCACCCTCCCGCTCTCCCGTGCGGCGGCAGATAGTACTGTATAGGACTACTGTACTGTTACCCTGGGTTTTAGATGCCCTCTCGCCGCGGATTCCGCCCAGCTTGTCTTGAGAAACTCACTCGTCGGAGCCGACCCCGCTAGCTATCCACCTTCTTTGTGTATCCGTTCTGGGTCAGGACATTGACAAGCTCATCTACCGTCGGAACCGCGTCCAGAGACGTAGGCAGGTCATTCAGGATGGCCATAAAGGCCGGAATTGCAGTTGGGGTTGGTATCCCGCCTGGGCCCCCGCAGCACTGAAAGTTCGTCTGCGCCGCGGCGTCCAGTTCGTTCACAGCCAGTTGGTGCACGATCTGGCGGCGTAAGTCAGCCTGGATCATCACGTCCGGCCCGGAACCCTGCGGAATCCGGTAGTACCTTACTCCGTTGAAAAACGCGAACGTCTCCTGCGGATCGTTGAGATTGGCCGGCTGCACCGGCGCCGGGGTTACCCCATCGGAAAGGGCGACGTATCTCCGACCGTTCTGTCCGTGGTTCACGCTGTCTGTCCGCCCTGTAGTGCAGGCTGTTGAGCGACTGGCCTGAGCTGAGGCGGGGATCGACTGAGCGGTCGCCGTAGAGATGACAACCGATTGGGTGGAAGGATGAACCTGCGCCTGGGACACGGATCCGGCGACCGCGGTCTGGGTTCTAGCGGATGTTATGCCGGTTGCTTTGCTTCCGGAGGCGGTCTGGCTGGTACCAGTCCCGAGTTCGTCCGTCAACAAGGAGCCGAAGCCCTTCGCCTGTCTGGAATCGTACCCCCAACGATGCGCTATCCCCTCCCCGCGGGAGTGAGCGGTGAAGGAGGTGACTGGTAGTCTCATACCGCCACCTGCACGCAATTCCGGGGCCACGCGGAATTACACGCCAGCCGTGCTTCCGCGCCGGATGGGGTGACAAAAAGCGATAGCTCCCGGCCATAGTGACGTATTCTCGCCGCCCGTTGCGCGCTATTCCTTCATCAGCGTGCGCAGCCGCTTGAAGCCCGATTTCACTTCTTCACTCGCTTCCGCTATCTGGTTGGTGTCGTAAATGATGCGGGGAGTCATGAGGACCACCATTTCGGTCCGGTTCTTGGTTACGCTCTTGCTTCCGAAAGCGGCGCCAATGAATGGAATCCGGTGCAGAAGCGGAATGCCGGAGGTCGAATACGTATCGCTATCCGAGATGATGCCGCCGATCGCGATGGTGTCGCCGTCCTGCACCGTCACCTGCGTATTGAAGGAGCGTTGCGAGAAAGACGGGGATTGGATGGCCGAACCCGCGGCCGGCGCCACCGGAGCACTGACGTCCTGCTGGATCTTCATAGTAACGATGCCGCCCGGCGTTACGCGCGCCAGCACGTTCAGCGTGACACCCGTCTGGACGTTGGAGATCCCCTGAAAAATCTGGGAGTTCCCGCCCAGAGTGATATTCCCCGCAGCTTGCGAGGCCAGTGTCGGGACCGTGTCGCCCACATTCATCGTGGCGGCGATACTGTCGGTGGCGATCAGCCTCGGAGCCGAGACCAGCTTGACGCGCCCCTGTTGTTCGGAGGCCGTCAGCACCGCCAGCAACTGCCGGCTGTTCCCCACCAGCATGCCCGCGGTCAAGGTCATGTTCGTGCCGCTGGATAAGGCCTGCACCGCGTTCGACGTCCATCCCTTAGGCTGCGGCGTGCTCAGACTTTGCATGTATGCCTGCACGCCGCTGGCAAACGCACCCGTAAGGTTGACCTCATAGATCTTCGCTTCCACCAGTACCTGCCTCGGCGCCACGTCCAGTTGCTGGAGGAGCTTCAGGATCTCCCGGTAGTCCTGGGGAGTAGCCTGGATCAGGAGGCTGTTGTCCATCGGGTTCGGAATGACCCGTGGCACCTTCGACGACGGCCCGAGCATCTGGGCTCCGTACCCAAGGTAGGATCCCGTCAGATCTCCCGAGGCCGTCCCCGCCGCGCCGGCAGTCTGGGCTTGACCCGTCGCACTAGTCGCAGCGGCCGGCACTGCCCCGGCCTGGGATGCCATTCCACCACCGCCGTACCCGCCGTAGACGCCACCGCCCATGGCGCCGTAGCCGCCGTAGCCACCGTAGCCGCCACCGCCGTACCCTCCGTAGCCGCCGTAGCCGCCACCGCCATAGCCGCCGTACCCGCCACCGCCCATGCCACCGTAGCCGCCGCCCATGCCACCGTAGCCGCCACCCATGCCACCGAAGCCACCACCGCCCATGCTGCTCAAGCCGGACGGAGTCAGCGTAGAGCTGGTCAGGTTACAGTCATTGCCGTTCATGCCCATGCCCATTCCCATGCCGTAGCCGCCGTAACCGACATACAGCTGCATGATGGCGGAGGCGAGAGTCGGCGCGCATCCGTATCTCACACGGTAGACATAGTTACCCTTGGTGCCCGCAGTCGCCTTCGGCGCGATGTCCAACTTGGTCAGCCACGCCCCCACCTGATCGAAGACGCCCGGATTGGGGGCGATGGCGACGATAGTATTGATCCGGTCGATCGGCAGAAACTTGACGGCGCTATCTTTGTCGCCCAGCGACACGGCCTTCATGACCGTGTCCATCTCACGGGCCAGATCGGACGGCCGGCCATTGCGGACCTCAAACAGCCGGACCCGCTGGCTGGCCAGCGTGTCGTTGTCGAACAGGGAGATCAGGTCCATGGTGCGCTTCATGTTGCGGCTGTTGTCCATGATCAGCAGAAGGTTAGCGGGCTCGTAGCTGGTCATGGTCCCGCCTTCGCCCACAAACGGCTGGAGCAGCTTGAAAAGCTCGGCCACGGTGGCGTACTTCAGGAAGACCAGGTTCAACATCATGCGCTCATCGTCCGGAAACGTCCTCGCGTCGACCTGAGGCTGGATCGGGAGACGGCTGGCGTCCCCCACCGGCACGATGCGGTAGATGTCCCCGACCTGCACGATGGCGGCGCCATTGATGCGCAGGATGGTCTCCAGAAGCGACCGCGCGCCCACGTTCCGGATCTCGCCGTAGGTGTTGATGATCACGGACCCTTTCACCCGGGGATCGAGAATGTAGTTCATCCCGAGCTGCCTTGCGAGCATGTCCACGATGTCCGTCAGGGAGGCGCCCTGGACGTTGAGCACCACACCGCCCGAGGTCTGCGCCACACGGCGGGGCCGAGGTGTCGGAGTGGCGGCCTGGGGGACCGGCGTGCTCTCGGGTTTGCCCTCAGGCTGGCCGGCAGCCGACGGCTTCTCCGTCTTTCCCGCCTTCTGTTCCTGATCGGTCTTTGGCTGCTCGCCCTGCACCCGGACCGGCCGCTGAGGGACCGACCGAGGCTTCAGTGGCTGTACGCCGTAGGATGGAACTGGCGTTGGGGAGTGCAGCGGCTGTTGCCCGAAGAGCGCGGCGGCCAACCCTGTCAGCATCGCAACTCGAACCATTCTCATAATCGTTCCTTCCGCGGCGCAGTATCCGCCGCCGGACGTCCGCTTCACCCCGGCGGGCATCAATCTCGCCCCCAATAGCACCGGTTGCCGAAGGGGGTCGGGACTACCGTCTTCCTCCAGCCATCTTTCTCGGTTCCGGCTGGCGAAGTGTCGCCGGCACGGCACGCCTTCAGCGACGGCGTTAAATCCGCCCCGGGCGACGAGTCGCCCCGCATGGCGGCCGGCTGCGCCACCCTGGGCGTCGAGTCGGCGGTCTTGGCAGCGGCCGCACCCGGCCGGCCCACGTCCCCGCGCGGCCTCAAGTCCGAAACCTTCCTGGTCACGGTCTTGCCGTTCCATTCCAGCGTCACTTGGTCGTCCTCTACCGCCAACAGCGTAAACTCGCCCACCTTCTCTCCGAAATGGATGCCCTGGCTGGGCTCGCCCGAGCGGGCGCTCATGATCGCCGTCTCGCCGTCGCTCAGGGTCATGATGCCGTAGTAGATCGGGAGGGGCGGCATGGGCGGCTCTTTGGGCGGCTCGACGACCACGGTCGGATTCCGGTCCGGGCTGAACGGGTATTTCAGGGCCACGGCGCTGTAGCTGGCCGCGGTAACGCCCGGAACCGCCGGCAAAGCGGCATAGAGCGGCGGCGGAAGCTGCTTCAGCGCCTGCCGGAACATCACGTCGGACCGCTTTCGCGCTTCCGCCCACCTGTCCCGCACCTGAGCGGCGAGCACGAAGACCAGGACCGCCAGCGCCAGATCGAGCAACACCAGCTTCTTCCTCAAAACTTACCGCCCCCCTTTTTGTCCGGAACGAGCCGGCGCGGGACCACCCCGGAAACCACCAGGCGCACCCCGATGGTCTTCTGCTTGGCGTCGTGCACGCCGATACGCATCTCGTCGACCGAGATCGCCTCGGGCCGGTTCGCCAGGTCGGCGAGCATGTTCAGCAACTCCTCGATGTGGCAAGTAAAGGGCACGCCAACACGCACTTCCGCGTACTCGCCGAGCTTGGAAGGGGGCTGGAGCTCCACCGAGCCGAGAGCGACCGGCGGCGTTTGCGCGCTAGCCGTGCGGCGCACGATGTCGAGCAGGAGAGCCTGGGCTTGCGGCGCCGTCGCGGCCTGGATTATGCCCTTCTCGCGTTGCGCCAGTTCGGTCGAAACCTGGTTCAGCACCTGCTGCTTGCCGGCCACCGTAGCCGCCTGCCGCCGCACCAGCGCCAAACGCCTCTCCGCGGCGGGGATGTTGTCCGACTGAGCAGCCGGGGCAGGGCCGCTTCCGCTCGTGAACATGTAGATCTCGTAGAGCGCGGCCGGCACCGCCACAACGGCCAGCCCTACCAGCAGGACCCGATCGCGCTTGGTGAGCGTCATTGGGGCACCCCTTTGCGCGCGGTGCGGATTCGGAACACCTGCATGTTGCCGTTGGGGCTGAGCGGGATGGTGAACTCCGAGCCCTGGAACAGCGGCGAGCTGTCGAAGACCTTCAGCAGCGGCTCGGCGTGTTCGGCGCTTCCCGCCACCGTGACGGAATCCGCCCCCAGGTCGAGGCCCGTGAGGTAGGCGGGCGGCTCGATCAGTTTGTTCACTTCCGCCAAGGCATCCAGCGCTCCTTTGGAGCGGCGCCGGAAGTCATCCAGTTGCTTCGTTTTGGCCCGTGTCGCCTCGATGGAGCGGTCGATCTCGCCCGCCTTCCGGGCCAGCGGCTGTAGCCGTACCGTCTCGGCCTCGAGAGCGCGCAGGTACTCGCGGTCTTTGACCGGTGCGATCGAAGCCAGCGCCGCTGCGCATAGCAGTACGGCGGCCACCAGAACCACCGTGGGGACGTAGATCGCGCGCGAATTCGAGCTGCGGTTCTCGGCGGGCAGCAGGTTCAGCGGCAGTGCCAGCCGGGGGCACGCCCCGGCCAGCGCCGCCGCGTACGCCAGTGCGTTGCGGGATAAATCAAAATCCGGGGGAGCGCCGCCGGGGCTCGGCAGAAGGGCGGCGGCGTCGATGGGTTCCACGCCGGAATCGAGCCGCAGTTCCGCGCTCGCCAGTTCGGCGGCCCTGTCCCGCGGCACGTCGAAGGCCGCGGAAAACACCGGCCGGGCCTCGCTCTCGCCGTAAGCCTCGAGCCCGTCTCCGGCCTCGGCGAAGGCCAGAAAACCGCCCGCCGGCGGCCGCGTCAGAAGCCTGGAGGCCGAGTACAGGACCGCGGCCGAGAAGGTGAACCCGGCCACCTTCACTCCGGCTTCGGAGAACATGCCGAAGTAGCGCTCCAGCGTGTCCTTCCGCGCGATGGCGACGAGCACCGCTCCGCCGCCACCGAGCCGGGTCCAGGCATAGGTCGCCTGCTCCTCCGGAAACGGGTGCATCGAATCGATCTGCAAGTCGATGGCCGGGGCGATGTCCTGGTCCCGGACTCCGGGCAGCGCCAGCACCCTCACAATGACGTCCGAGCGAGGCAACAACACTGTGGCCGCCAGGTGGCTGGCGCCGGTGCGCTTGAGGAAATCCGTGCATACCGCGCCCCAACTCGCGACCGTCCGCTCGCGGAAGCCGTTGATAGTGGCCGACCCGAGCAAACGGGCCCCGGACGGCCTCACCCGAACGGCAGCCACGCGCAGTACGTCGTCCTCGATCTCGATGCCCACACCGGTGCCGATGGCGAGCAGCCTTCGCACTTCTGGAAAGTCCAAGTTCATTCCACCCACACCTGGTCGTACCAGCGCAGTACGCAATAAGGATCGCTGAACTTCGACCGGTCGAGCAGCTTCAAGAGCGCGGCGACTGACCGGCGCGTGTCGGAAAGCGTCCCGTCCGCCAGACGGTTCTGCGCGGTCGCGCGTATCGTGAAGATCGAATTCCCACCGATGGTCAGGCGTTCCGTCCCCGGCAGTCCCTGGGCGATCGCAGTCAACTGCTCCATACGCAGGATCGGAGCCTGCCGGCGCTGCCCTACAATCGAGGAGACCATGTCGGGAGGGACGCCCACCGCGGCCAGCACGGCCGGATCCGCGGTATTCACGTCCACGGCACCCGCCGAGCCGTAGACGGAAAGGCAGTCCCCGAGGCCGTGGCGCCGCACCAGGCCGCCTTGCGGATCCCGTTCGTAGGTTCCATAGAAGAGTTCCGGCGTCATGCCTCTGACCGACAGCAGTTCCTCGATCTCCTGGAATGACGCATGGTGGGAGCCAAAAGACGAAGCTCCGGGGAGAGAAAGCTGGTCTGAGGGATCGAGTTGCGGAGTGCGCCAATCGACGATCCCCAGGGCGATCTCGCGAGCCCGCAGCGGCCCGGCCCCCAGCGCCACTCCCAGAGCGTAAAGCTCCTCCGGCGGCGCGCCATTGACGTTCAGCTTGGAGGTCTCCGGAATCAGTTCGACCACGGCCCTCCCGGTCGGGAATTCGAGCTGCATCACCGGCCCCCCGTTGTAGTAGCGCGAGGATCCGTCGGGGTTCCGGTAGGCCGGCCCCCACTGGAGGTACAGCATCGCCCGCTCGATGGCTCCCGTTGCGAGGTAGTACGCTTTGAGACCGTCGGTCGCGTTCGACACCCGGCCGACCTCCGAGCGGACCGTGCTGGCGACCGTAAAGGCAATGGCCGACAGCGCGGCCACCAGCCACAGCACGGCGATCAGCGCGCTTCCGCGTGTGGGGCGGGCGCCCACAGGCGTTAAATCAAGAGGTCGCCGCGAGCTTGGGCCGTGGCGCAGACTCGTAGTCTGCAACGTCGAGACTCTTCCCGACGCGAAAACCGGCCTCGACACGAATGTCGAGGCGGCAGGCAGGAGTGCCTGCGCCACGAAAACCGCCGGCCGGGGACCCATTCTAACGCCTATGGGGCAGGCTCCCTGGTCCACTCCCTCCGGCAGGCCGGTGGGGGCGCCGGTCGCGGACCGGGCGCTCCGCCTCACAAGCTTACTGGCCATAGGGTTCATAGGGCTGCCTGTTCACGCGCATCGGCACGGTGAGGCTCATGAGCGGCAGGCGGGCGGGGTCGGGATTGAGAGGGGCCATGTCGATCCGCACCGCCGTCGGCCATTTTCCGAGCGGCCATTCCGGGAACCAGCGTTCGCCCACCGGCGGTGGCTGGAAATCGCGGTAACTGAAGCGGCAGTACGCCAGCTTGTCGGCCAGCACGAACGAGCCCGGGCCGACCTCGATGGGGCGGAAGACCCCCATCGCGATGCCGCTATTCTGGTCCCGCACGCTTCCGACGCAGGTGGCGGCGGCCTGTTGCGGGCTGTAGGCCAGTTCGCTGACCACCAGCCGCACGCCCTCCCCCTTGTCGCCCGGAATCACTTGGAAATCGAGGATGCGCGGCACGCCGCGCGAAGCTTCCTGGAGAGAGTAGCCCGAAACGAAGCGTAGCGAGTGCTGCCGGCCGTCGAAATACATCAGCCTTTCGGGAGGCTGGTCTCCTTCGGGAACGCAGGTGGCCACGACCGGAATCAGGTCCCGAATCTCGCTGCGCATGATGCGTTCGACGCTCGCCACGCGGCGGTTCGCCAGCAGCTTGGCGTTGGCCTTTTCCATGGCGTTGATGCCGACGCGCAGCGTCATGAGCAGTCCCACCGAAAGCAGGCTCAACAGCGTGATCGACACCAGCAGCTCGATCAGCGTAACGCCGCGCGCGCCGGAACCGTGGGGCAGGACTCCAGAGGGACTTGCAGAAATCGCACCACCGCCGCGGACGGGACAAGCTGAAGCATGTCCTACACGGCGCATCAACGGTTTACGGCCCCACGTGGGGTATGCTTCAGCTTGCCCAGCGATTTCTGCAAGTCCCTCTCCAGTCCTGCGGCCAGCGTCCACGCCGGCCTCGTGGCAACGTCGACCTCCGGCGCAGCTCTGGAGAGCCGCCGCACTTGGCGGGACGGCGGTGGGGCTCTGGCTGGGCCGGGACGCGGTCCCTCTCATTGCGAGGCCTCCGGCATCGGCAGCGTGCCCCGCCGGTAGCCCTCCAGCACGAGTGTCCGCGGCTTGCCCTGCGACCCCCACCACACCCGCAGCTCAAGCTGGTCCAGAACCTCGCTTCCGGGAGGCGCGTCGGGAGGCACCTCGAAGGGCGTGAGCATGGCGCTCCATCCGGCCGCGACGGTCCCGGTGAGAGCCGGGTCGAAGACGCCTTGGACCAATGCCATCCTGGGCAACTGCGGATCGAGCAGCAGTTCGTCCATCTTCTGGTGCGCCAGCAGGGCGGCGCGGTCGTAGTCGGTCAGGCGCGTGGCGTTCCCCAGCGAGGCCGAAAGGTTGGTCATCAGGCCCACCACCGCGATGCCCATGATGGCCGTGGCGACCAGCATTTCGAGCAGTGTGAAACCGCGCCTCATTGCTCCTCGGCCCGCTCCACCTGGGGGACGCCGGTGATGGGATCCAAGCGCACCACCCGGAGCGCGTGGCGCGAGTTGGCGATTTCGATGCCCGCCCGGGGGACGGCCCCGCCGGGATACAACAGGAATTGGCGGGCGCCGTCGTCGGCCGTGTCCGCCTCCGGCAGGACCTTCACGATGGAGATGCCCTGCGGCAACTCGTACTTCCTCTCGAATCCCGGCTCCACCGACTGCATCACCAGCGTGTTCTCCGCCTGGATGACGGTGATCGCGACCGCCTGCTCGCGCCGCTCCGCCCGATTGAGCGCCTCGTTGAAAAAGCTCACGACGCCGCTGGCCGCCTGGTTGATCCGCAGCGTGTCGATGCCCGAGGTGAAGGCGGGGAAGGCGATTCCGGCGATCAGCGCGATGAGCCCCACCACGATCGTCATCTCGATCAGCGTCACGCCCAGGGCCGCTTGCTTACGCGCGCGGTTCGGTGCAGGGCGGCGCCCCGGCACCGAACCGCGCGCGTCAGGGAGTGGACGTGGCGCACGCTTTAGCGTGCTGCTGCCGGCTTCAGCCGGCAGTCGGCGAACTGAAGTTCGCCGCGGCACGCTGAAGCGTGCGCCACGGCGCTCCGTCTCGCCTCCACCGCTCATTGCGCCTTCCAGCTCACAATGTCGGCGTTGATGCCCTCGCCTCCCGGCTGCCCGTCGGCGCCGTAGGAGATGATTTCCGGCTCCTCGCCCTGTTCGCTCGGGTAGTGGTAAACGTAGGGGTTGCCCCACGGATCGTTGGGGAGCTCGCGTTCGAGATACGGCCCCGCCCAGTTGGGCACGCCCTGCGGCGCGGTGCGCAACACCTGCAGGCCCTGCTCGGTGGTGGGGAACTGCCCGGTATCCATCTTGTAGGTGCCCAGCGCGGCCATCAAGGTGTTGATCTGCGAGCGCGCGGCCGTCACGCGGGCCTTGTCGGCCTGTTTCCACATCCTCAACCCGACCAGTCCCGCGAACAGCGCGATGATCGTGACCACCACCAGCATCTCGATCAGGGTGACGCCCGCCTGGTTCGCTCTTCTGCGCTTTCTCATGTTTACACCGCCACTTCGTTGATGCTCGTGATCGCGAGCAACATGCTCAGTATCAGGGCGCCGATGAAGATGCCCATCACGAGAATGATCATCGGCTCGAACAAGGCCGTAAACCGCCGGATGGCGGCGCGCGTATCGGCCTCGTAAATATCCGCCATGCGCTCGAACATCTGGTCCAGGCGCCCGGTCTCCTCGCCCACGCTCAGCAGGTGGCTCGCCAGCGGCGGAAACTCGCCCGTACGCCGGAGCGGCGCGGCCAGCCCTTCCCCGCGCTTGACCCCTTGCGCGACCGCTTCGAGGGAGCGCGCGATGCGGGTGTTGTTCAGGATAGCGGCCGCGATACCGAGTGATTGTACCAAGGGAACGTTGTTGGCCACCAGCGTCTCCATGGCGCGCGCGAAGCGGGACGTCTCGGCCTTGCGCAGCGCGTCTCCGAGCACCGGCACGCGCAGCCGGAACGAATCCCACCACAGCCGCCCGGGCACGCTGCGAATGTAGGAATAGAAGCCCGCCGCCGCCGCGATTGCCGCCAGCAGGGCGATCCAGCCGTAGCTCCGGACGACGGCGCTGACCGAGATCAGGATCTGGGTCGGCAGCGGCATCTTCATGCGCGAATCCTGGAACATCTGGGCGAACCGCGGCACCACGAAGTTCATCAGGATCATGATGGACGCGAAGCCGACCATCATCAGCAGCCCCGGGTAGATCATGGCGGAGATGATGTATCCGCGCAGGTCGTCGCGGGTGCGCTCGAACTCCGTCAGGCGCTTGAAGACCGGCCCCAGCGCTCCGCTCGCCTCCCCCGCCCGGACGATATTGATGTAGAGTTTGGAGAAATACCCGGGGTGCGCCGCCAGGCTGTCGGCCAGCGAGCGGCCCCCTTTGAGAATCCGCAGCACATCCAGGACCACGAAGCCGAAGCTGGCGTGTTCGGTCAGCTCCCCGGTGATCGAAAGAGCGCGGTCAAGCGGCACGCCGGCGTTCAACAGAGTGGAAAGCTCCTGCGTGAAGAACATTACGTCGCGCCGCTTGCCGCGGGTGAAGGATGGCAGCTTCAAGTTGAAACTTTTTTTCGGCTGGAGTCCCACGTAGACCGGGATCAGGCCCTGGCCGCTCAGCTCGCGCGCCACCGCCTTCTCGGTCTCTCCGTGCAGGACGCCGACCCGGACCTTGCCGTCGGGCGCCACCGCCTGGAAGTGGAAACTCGCCGCCATTAGCGTTGCCTCGTGGCGCAGGCACTCCTGCCTGCCGCCTCGACACTCATGTCGAGGCCGGTTTTCGCGTCGAGACGAGTCTCGACGCTGCAGACCAAGAGTCCGCGCCACGGTCCAAACTCGAGGTGCGAGTCTTCCACCCGCCAGCACCGAACCGCGCGCGTCAGCAAGCGGGCAGTTGTTGGGTGGCTAATGGCAAACATCAGAACTCCTGGGTCACCCGCAGCACTTCATCCGCCGAGGTCACGCCCTGGGCCACTTTCATCCATCCGTCCTCGCGCAGCGACCGCATGCCGTGGCGCCGCGCCGCGGCGGTCAATGTCGCCGCGTCCGATTTGGCCAGGATCAGCGACCGCAGGTCGTCGTTCAGCTCCATCAATTCGAAGATGCCCACGCGGCCCTGGTAGCCGGAATTGAGGCAGCGCTCGCAGCCGGCGCCCCGAAAAGACGGCACCTGCCTGCCGTCGTGAGCGGTACGCGTGCCGGCGGGCTCCTTGCAGTGCGGGCAGATCAGGCGCACCAGCCGCTGCGCCAGCACCGCCACCACGGTCGAGCTGATCAGGTATTCCTCGACGCCCATATCCACCAGGCGCGTGATGGCGCTGGGAGCGTCGTTGGTATGCAGCGTGGAATAGACGAAGTGGCCGGTCAGCGCCGCGCGGATGGCGATGTCCGCCGTCTCGCGGTCGCGGATCTCGCCCACCATGATCACGTCCGGGTCCTGGCGCACGATGTGGCGCAGCCCGGAGGAGAACGTCAGCCCGATCTGCGTGTTGACGTGGATCTGGTTGATCCCGTCCATCTGGTACTCCACCGGGTCCTCGATGGTGATGATCTTCTTGTCGGGCTGGTTGATGCGCTTTAGGGCCGAATAGAGCGTGGTGGATTTGCCGCTGCCGGTGGGCCCGGTGACCAGCAGGATGCCGTGGGGGAGCGAGGTGTAGTGCTCCATGCGTTTCAGCATGTGCTCGTCGAATCCCAGCCGGTAGAGGTCGTAGAAATCGCCCGCCGAGCGGTCGAGCAGGCGCATGACCACGCTCTCGCCGTACAGAGTGGGCAGCGTCGAGACGCGCAGGTCGACCTCGCGGCCCATCACTTTGATCTTGATGCGGCCGTCCTGCGGCAGCCGGCGCTCGGCGATATTGAGCTTGGCCATCAGCTTCACGCGCGAGATGATGGCGGCCTTCAATTCCCTGGGCGGAGGCTCCTGGTTGTAGAGCACGCCGTCCACGCGGTAGCGGACGCGGAACTCTTTCTCGAAGGGCTCGATGTGAATGTCGCTCGACCGCTTCTCGGCGGCCTGGGCGATCATGGTGTTGACCAGGCGGATCACCGGCGCTTCGCTGGCCATGTCGCGGAGCTGCTCGAGGTCCTCCTCCGCGGCTCCGACGCGCCCCTCGCCGTCGGTGGCCTCCTGCTCCCGCTCGCCGTAGAACTTGTCGATGGCGTCCAGAAGCTCCGCCTCGGCGGCCAGGACCGCCTCCACCTTGAGGCCGGTGAAGCCGCGCACGGCCGAGATGGTCTCGAAGTCGAGCGGGTCGGCCATGGCTATCGTAAGCGTGGAGTCCGAGAGGGCGTAGGGCAGGAACCGGCACTGGCGCATGAAGCGCGGGGCCAGTCCCTCGGTCTCCGGAATGGCGGGAGGCGGGCCGTCGAAGGTCACCACGGGAATGCCAAGCTGCTCGGAAAGGGCGGAAAGCACGTCGCGCGCCGCGACGAACCCGAGTTCGACCAGCACCTTGCCGATCTTCTCCCCGCGCTCCTTCTGGATTTCCAGAGCGCGGTCGAGGTCCTCGGGCCCGATCAACTGGCGCGCCACGAGCATTTCGCCGAGGCGCACGGTTAGAGCTCCCAGGCCTGGATTGCGGCGTCGAGTTGCGCCTGGCCGATGCGGCCGGCCTTGAAGTCGGTCAACGCCTGACGGGGCGCCTCGACCACGAGCTGGTTCGGCATCCCGCTGTGGTCTTCGAAGGACTGGTAGAAAATCGTCACGGCGTAAACCACCTTCTCCTCGGGCGGCACCTCGCTGAGCGTCGAGGCGGCGCTGACCAGCGTCTCGCGCATCCAGTTGCGCACGAACGCCAGACGTTTCTGCTTCTTCTCTTTAAGCAGCAGAAGTTTCGGGCCGGTGGGCGGCAGCCTGAAAGGGGTGATGACCGTGATCATCAGGTTGAGCTCGGTGGTGAACACCACGCCGTAGCCCGGCAGGTAGACGCCCCGCGTGAACCCCAGCAGGTCGTACGGCTCGCTGACATCGAACGAGCGGACGGCGCGATCCATGCTCTTTTCGACGCCGGCCAGCTCATCGCGCGTGACGCGCGGGCTGTCGGCGGCGGCAAGAACGGACACAAGTGCGAAAAGGAGTAAAACAGACTTCACGGGCGGCCTCCATATTCAGCGCTCGCCACCAGCAGTCCGTTGTACCTCTTCTGCAGCAGCATGAGCGTTTCTTCGAATTGAACGCGATCGGCGCGGCGTTGAAACTCGATATCCCTGCGCGTGGCTTCCACCAGCTCCGCGGTTTTGCGCGCCTGCCGCGCTTCACTTTCGGCGACGGCGGCGCGAACGGCATCCTCGACGCGGCTGGCGTCCACGGCGCGGGCGGGAACCTGGATTGCGGCGGCCTGAACGGGCGGGCGGTTAACCACCACTACCGGCCGCGCGAAGGCGTGCACCAGAATCGCAATGGCCAGCAGCGCCGCCGAAGCGAACCCCAGGCGGGGCGCCGAATTCCACCACACCTGCCACCAGCGCGGCTCGAAAACCCGGTCCGAGACGAATGCGATGCGGCGCGGCGGATCTTCCTGGCGCAACGAGTGCAGCGCCCCTTCCGTCAGCCGCAGCCGGTCCAGTTCTTCGGCGCAGGTTGGGCAGCTTTCCAAATGGGTGCGGACACGGGCGCATTCCGCCTCTCCGAGTTCGCCAAAAAAGTAGTCTTTCAGATCGGAAGATGAGCAGCTCATTGAACACCCCGCGACGGGATTGGAGCCAGAGCCTCTTTGAGGGTGTCGAGCGCGGTGTACAGCCTCGACTTTACGGTCGAGACCGGGCACTCCAGCGCTTCGGCGATCTCCTCGAACTTGAACCCCTCGTAGACCTTCAGAATCACGGTCTCCCGCTGGTCCGCGGTCAGGCGGCCGAGAGCCCGCTCCACCACCACCGAAAGCTCCGCCGGATACATGCGGAATCGGGACGGCGCGGGAGCGGATTCGGCGGGAAGCTCGTCCTCCGGGTGCCGGCTGCGGAAAAACGAGAACGCCTCGTTGTGGGCGATGCGAAACAGCCAGGGGCCGAATCGCTTGTCATCCTCGAGTTTTCCGAGATTCTGATAGGCCTTCAAGAACACATCCTGGCTCAAGTCGAGAGCGTCTTCCCGGCCGCGGACGAGGCGCAGCAGATAGTTGAACACGCGCTTTTCCCACCGGGACACGAGGAGGTTAAAAGCCTCCACATCCTTGCGGCGGGCACGCGCGATCAAGTCGCCGTCCTCAACCTCGCGGAAGATCAACTCTCCGGCTCCTTCTCAATGACGTTCGCAGGGCGAAAAAAGTCTGCCACGCCCTTGGCGGGGGCGTAACTCCATAGTGTAACCGCGGGGGGAGGGGGTGGGGAACCTTCCAAAACATTACTGGCCGCCGATGAACGCCGATAAACGCCGATGGGAAACAAATGAGTTATCGGCGTTCATCTGCGTTCATCGGCGGCCCCGATTGTGTTCAGCCCACGGGCCAGAGAGGGCTAAGCACGCGCCTAGACCGTGACCACGATCTTGCCGATCTGCGCGTTCGACTCCATGTAGCGGTGGGCCTCGACAATCTGGGCGAGCGGGAAAGTCTTGTCGACACGCGGCTTGAAGGCGCCGGATGCCAGGTGATCGAAGACGTACTGCTTGGCCTTCGGAAACACCGCCGGATCCTTGACGATTTCGAAGAGCATGTACCCCTTGATGGTGAGTTGCTTGCTGAGAACTGCGAATAGCGGGAACGGAGTCGGGTCCGTGGCGAGCGCCCCGTATTCAAAGATGATGCCGAACGGGGCAGTGGCCGCAGCGAGGGCTTCGAGCCCTTTCCCGCCGATGGGGTCGAAGACGATACGCGCGCCTTTGCCGGATGTGATCTCGTTCACACGGGCGGCGAGGTCTTCCTCGTCGGTGGCGACCACGTGGTCCGCGCCCAGTGCCAGGAGTTCGGCCTTCTTCTTGGAGGTGCGGGTGGTGGCGATGCTGACGCCGCCTTCGGCCTTGACGATCTCGATGGCGGCGATGCCCACGCTACTGCTCGCCGCGGTGATGACAACGAAATCCCCCTTGGCCAGGTGGCCTTGATGGATCAGCGCGCCGTAGGCCGTGAGGTACTGCATCCAGATGCTGGTTCCCTCCTCGTAGGAAAGCCTGTCGGGGTAGGCGGCAATGGCGTAAACGGGAACGATGGCGACCTCGCCGTAGACGCCATACTCGGTCATCGAGAAGGCGGGGACCGTGCTGACGGTCTTGCCGATCCAGCTCCGGTCCACATCGGGGCCGACGGCTTCAACGATTCCGGAGGCTTCGTAGCCTATCTTCGAGGGAAGCTTGGGCGCTTCAAGATATCTGCCCAGTCGGTACATGACTTCCGCGCGGTTGAGGCCGATGGCCTTGACGCGGAGCCGCACCTGGCCGGCGGCAGGCTCGGGCAGAGGCAGCTCGTCCAGTTGCAGCACTTCGGGGCCGCCGGTCTTGTGGAAGCGGACAATCTTTACGGTTGGCATGAACCCTAAGATGCTGCCGCGGCCGGAGAAGATACAGGTGCCAGCACCGAACCGCGACCGTCAGGGAGCGGACCCGCCGGCTGGAGCCGGCTAGTCCGTCACTTCGATCCGCGGCCCCTTCGGCGCGCCGCCCAGCGCCTCCACGCGCGCGATGACGTTCCGCGCCACCTCGTAGAAAGCCGCGGCGTGCGGGTCGTCCGCGGGACGCAGGGCCACCGACTCGCCCGTGTCGCCGCCTACGCGGACCTCGGGATCGAGCGGCACCTCGCCCAGGAAGTTCACGCCCATCTGCTCGGCCGTGCGCCGCCCGCCTCCGTAGCTGAAGACGTCCACGCGCTTCTGACAATGCGGGCACATCAGGTAGCTCATGTTCTCGACGATGCCCAGCAGCTCGACGCGCACCTGCCGGAACATATTCACCGCCTTGCGTGCGTCCTCGAGCGAGACGTCCGATGGCGTCGTGACCACGATCGCTCCCGTGATGGGCGCGGTCTGCATCAGCGACAGCGCCACGTCGCCGGTTCCCGGCGGCAGGTCCACCACCAGGAACTCAACGCCGCCCCAATCCACCTGCCGCAGAAACTGCTGGATCACGTTGTGCAGCATCGGCCCGCGCCAGATCAGCGGCTTGTCTCCGGGCGCGATGAGACCCATCGACATCACCTTCAGGCCGTGCCGCTCGATGGGCTGTATGCGGTCGCCGAGCGCCTCCGGCGTCTGGTCCACGCCCAGCATCAGCGGGACGTTGGGGCCGTAGACGTCGGCGTCGAGCAGCGCGGTACGGTGGCCGAGCTTCTGGAGCGCCAGCGCCAGGTTCACGGCGATGGTCGTCTTTCCGACGCCGCCTTTGCCGGAACCGACCGCTATCACGTTCTCGACGCCCGGAATCGGGAGCTTGGGCGCTTCGCCCGGTTGTGTGGGACTCATTACCTCGATCTTCTCACACGCGCGGACACAAGCTAGCAGCACCGAACCGCGGCCGTCAGGGAGCGGACTTCAGCCGCCACCCCGTCTGTCCGCTTGCTGACGCGCGCGGTTCGGTGCTGGTGGCACCGCGCAACGGGCGACGAGCGCCCGGAATAGGCGAAGATAGAAGAGTAGCCGCCCTATGGTTCAACTCTCCCGCGCGTCCAAGCGCTTCGGTCACAAACTACTCTTCGAAGGCGTCGACTGGCTGGTTACGCCGGACGACCGCGTCGGTCTTGTCGGCGCCAATGGCACCGGAAAGAGCACGCTGCTGCGCATCCTCTGCGGCGACGAAACGGTGGACGACGGCGAGCGCACGGCCATGCGCGGCCTCACCGCCGGATACCTGCCGCAGGACGGCCTCTCGGTTTCCGGCCGCTCCGTTTTCGCCGAATGCCTCTCGGTCTTCGCCGAGGTGCGCGCCCTCGAAGAGGAGCTCGAACAACTGGCCCACCGCATGCCGGAGCTCGATCCCGCCGGCCCGGAATATCACGAGGTCGCCGAGCGCTTCCAGCGCGTCGATAGCGAGTTCCGCATGCGCGACGGATACGCCATCGAGGCGCAGGTCGGCGCGGTGCTCACCGGCCTCGGATTCGGCAAGGAGGATTGGACGCGCCGCACCGAGGAGTTTTCCGGCGGCTGGCAGATGCGCATCGCGCTCGCCAAGCTGCTGCTCGAAAAGCCCAACCTGCTGCTGCTCGACGAGCCTACCAACCACCTCGACCTCGAAGCGCGCAACTGGCTCGAAGACTACCTCACCTCCTACCCCTACTCCTTCGTCCTGATCTCGCACGACCGCTACTTCCTCGACGTCACCGTGCGCAAGATCGCCGAGCTGTGGAACCGCAGCCTCTTCTTCTACCCGGGCAACTATGAGAAGTACATGGCGCAGCGCACCGAGCGGCGCTTGCAGCTCGAAGCCGCCTACGCCAATCAGCAGGACCGCATCAAACAGCTCGAAGCCTTCATCAGCCGCTTCCGCTACCAGGCCACCAAGGCGAAGCAGGTGCAGAGCCGCATCAAGGAGCTGGAGAAGATCGAGCGCATCGAGGTGCCGCCCGACGAGAAGGCCATCCACTTCAGCTTTCCGCAACCCAAGCCGAGCGGCCGCATCGTGGCCGAGTTCAAGCGCGTGGCCAAGAGCTACGGCGAGCGCCTGGTCTTCGAAGACGCCAGCTTCTTCATCGAGCGCGGCGATCGCGTGGCGCTGGTGGGCGTGAACGGCGCGGGCAAGTCGACGCTGATCAAGGTTCTGATAGGCGCCGAACCGATCTCGGCGGGCGAGTTCACGCTCGGCCACAACGTGCAGCCGGACTACTTCGCGCAGGACCAGTACAAAGAGCTCGACCCGGATGCGAAGCTACTCGACGAGATCGGGAATGCCGCGCCGCGGACTCCGCTGGTCGAGCTGCGCAGCTTGCTGGGCTGCTTTCTGTTCTCCGAAGACGATGTGTTCAAGAAGGTCGGCGTGCTCTCGGGCGGCGAGCGGAACCGATTCGCGCTGGCGCGGCTGCTGGTGAAGCCGTCCAACTTCCTGCTGCTCGACGAGCCCACCAACCACCTCGACCTGCGCGCGAAAGACGTGCTGCTCGAGGCCCTGCAGGGCTACACCGGCACGGTCGTCTTCGTCTCGCACGACCGCTACTTCATCGACCGCCTGGCCACGCGCATCTTCGAAGTTGCCGACCGGCGCATTACGGTGTTCCCCGGCAACTACGAGGACTACCTGTGGCGCAAGACCGGCGGGGCAGACGTCCGTCCCGAGGCGGGTGCGGAGCCGGTGCCGTTCGCCGAGGCCGCCGCCCCGGCACTGCCCGCCAAGCGCCTCAACCCGATCAAGCTACGCCAGCTCCGCGAGCGGGCGGGCTCGATGGAGGAAGAGATCGCGGGCCTCGAAGCCGAAATCGCGGGCTACGAATCCGCCCTCGCGGACTTCAAGAGCGCTGAAGAAACCATCCGTCTCGCCGCGTTGATGGAAGAGCGCCGGAAGCGCCTCACCACGCTGCTGAGCGAATGGGAAGAGGTTTCGGCGCAGATCGAAACCGGGGCGTGATCAGTCCAGCAGGCTGATGCGCCGGCGTTTCAGACGGACCCGCAGCGGCCGCGCTTCGGGGGTGAGTTCCACCCGCAGATGAATCGTCCCTGCCTCGGGGCGCGAGACCCTCACGTAGTGGACGGTCCCCTCCCGGCTCGGCAGTGCGAAGCGTCCGTCGGCGTCGGTCTTCACTTGAGAGAACTGCTGGGTCCAGTCCTCCGAGCATTCCTCCACGCACACTCCGGCGAGGCGCTTCGCATCGTACTCCGCAACCCCCGTCAGGTCGGCGGCCTTGACGCTGGTCACCTTCAGCGCCTGGGTCTCGGGTTCCTTGCCGTAGCGGAACCACCAGTAGCCGATCAGCAGGCACAGACCTCCCTGCGCCATGGATATGATGTCGCCATGCAGGAAGTGGGGAATCGCAAAGGCAATGAAGAAGACGCAGAACAGCACCTTCCAGTAACCGCTCCGCCGGTCAAACCAGAACAGCGCGACGAACAGAGCGCACGACAGGAGTTCGATTCCCGTAACCACCGACGCCCGCCCCTTTAACACGTAGGGCCCGACCCAGACGAACGCCCACAGGCATACCGCGAGGACCATCGGGAGCCGGAATCTTCCAAGGGGTGGCATTCGTCCTTACAGGATGCAACGATCTGGCGCGCGGGTCAACTGGGTACACCCGGCCCGTCTGGGCCGCGCGTCCCGGGCTCCGGTCGCTTGCGGTCGCCTGAAGCACGGGCTATAGTAGGCAAAGAAAAAGCGAAGTGAGCGACCTACAGGACCAACTCGCGGGACTGCGGCGCAAGATCGCGCGCATCGACCGGAAGTATGTCGACGGCCCGCCCGCCCCGGCGCCTACGGATTCGCGGCCGGCGCGGTACTTCATCGAGCAGTGGATGACGGGCGAGGTGGTCGAGACGCCGTTCGGGACGCACTTCGAGACCGAGCGGCTGTACGAGAACCATCGCCGTCACGGCAGCATGGACATCTCGAGTCTGCTCGAGTTGCCGGAAGACCTGCTGGGCGCGCTCTCCGGCGGCGAGGCTCCGCCGTCGCCGGTGACGCGCTGGGCGTTTCTCGACACCGAGACCACGGGCCTGGCGGGCGGCTCGGGGACTTACGCGTTCCTGATCGGCGTGGGGCGTGTGACGGCCGAGGGCTTCCGCGTGCGGCAGTTCTTCATGCGGGATTACGGCGAGGAGCCGAGCCTGCTGTGGGCGCTCTCGGAGCACCTGGCGAACTTCGACGTCCTGGTCACGTACAACGGCAAGACCTACGACCAGCCGCTGCTCGAAACGCGCTACCGCATGGCGCGGGCGCGGCCGCCCTTCGCGCGCCTGGCGCACCTGGACCTGTTGCACGGCGCGCGCCGCCTGTGGAAACTGCGCCTGGAGAGCTGCCGCCTGGTGGACCTGGAGAACCAGATCCTGGGCGTCGAGCGCGAGGGCGACCTGCCGGGCGAAATGATTCCGTACGTGTACTTCGAGTACCTGCGCACGCAGCAGGCATGGAAGGTGGTGCCCATCTTCCACCACAACGCGGTAGACCTGCTGACCACGGCGTGCCTGACTGGGATCGTACCCTTCGCGTTCCGCGAGCCGGATGCGACGCGCTTCCTGCACGGGGCGGACCTGGTGGGCCTGGCGCGCTGGTTCGCCCACGCCGGAGAGCGCGAGCAGGCGGCCGGCCTGATGCGCCGCGCCATCGACCTGGGACTGCCGGACAACCTGCTCTTCCGCACCATGTGGGACATGGCGGCGCTGGAACGAAGGCTGGGACGCGCGGACGCAGCGCTGGCGGTGCTGGCCGATCTCGCGGCCAGCCCGAACCCGTGCCGCCTACAGGCGTTCGAGGCGCTGGCGAAGCATTACGAGCATCGCGAGCGCAACTACGCGATGGCGCTCGAGATGGTCCGCGGGGCGCGTTCCCTGGCGGATTCCGAGCACCTGCGCAAGCGCGAAGCGCGCCTCGAGAAGCGGCTGGCCGGGCGGGTCAAGGCGGGGCGGCTGCCGCTGTGAGCGGGCGGGCTTATCCGTTGCGAACTAGCCGTGCCGCCTTTGGCAGCGTCAGCCCAAGCGCCTGAAGCACCTTCACAATCCGAGCAAAACTGGCGCTCGCGTACTCGGACGCCTCGTAGCGTTGTACCTGTTGCGGCTTGACCCCCAGGCGGCGCGCGAGGCCCGCCTGTGTCATTCCAGCCGCGATGCGGGCACGGATCAAGGCTCTCGGCAAGTCCTCGACGCTTTCGAGAACCACCTCCTTGCTCTTGCCCACGTGGAGCCGCTCATAGGCTTCGACTTGCTCCAGCAATTCCTGCAACTGGCTGTCGGCGGCCTGGCGCTGAGCCTGCCACAAGCGGGGGCTGATGTTTGCCGGACGTTTCTGGCTGGCGAGCTCGGCGAGTGCGTCCTCGAAGCGCCGGGCTTGCGCCTTAGTAATCCTGTATTGCTTCTCGTTCTTGATCACGGCCGTCTACTCCCTCGCAGTCGGATTGCCACGATCCCTTTCGGCTCGCCGGTCAGCTTGTTCACCTGAAAGAAATCCACGAACGCCCTGCCGGTTGCGCCTTCCGGGAGCTGCGCCGGGAAGAACTCGCCCAAGAAACGCTCCTTCTGTGCCGCGCGGCCACGCGAGAAATCCCAGAAGAGCGGATCGAGTTTCTCGTCGTCTACGTTCTGCACGTCCCAGCAGGCGTCGAAATCGCTGGGACGTTCCTTCCGCGTTACGAAACTGCCGTCCAGATAGACCAGGAGGCACCCGGCCTCGCGCAATTCTTCGCAGGCCCGTCGGAATCCTGCCAGCAGCGTCCGCCGCTGTGGATTGAAGCCCAGACGATCCTCGATCTCGCGCCATGCGGCAAAATGCACGCCTGGCGGAAGGTCTCCGTTGGCCATCCATCCCGGTATCATTGTATCAACACCACAAGATTGTTGTATCGGCCTTAACGCCGCATCTCATTAGCTGAGTGCCTCCGTCAACCGTTTCTTCTCGCATCGCGTGTCCGCGGGCGGGCGGGTCGGGCGGCGCGGTTGCCGCAGGTGGCGGATACCGCGCGGTGCGGATCGTGGTGAAATGGCAGGGGCAGCCAAGGAGGGACTGTGGACCGGCGGAAGTTTCTCGGACTGACGTCCGCGGGAGTGGCCGTAGCCGGCTCGCTCCAGGGGCCGGTGGCCGATTCCGGACGCGAACGGCGCTTTCTGGACGACAAGGCGGGAACGAATCCGTTCTGGTCGAGCCGGAAGGAGGCACGTCCACCGAACGTTTTCGTCATCACATTGGACATGGTCAGTCCGGATTTCTACCTGCCCTGGCGCCCGCTTTCACGCGAGCTGCACCTTCCGGCGCTCCGCTCCCTGATGGGCGACGGCGTGCACTTCACCAATGCGTTCGCCACCTGCCCTCTGTGCGCGCCCTCGCGCGCCTCGTACCTGACGGGCCGTTACGCTTACGTGCTGGGCAACGGTGAACGGGCTCCGGATGGCCTGGAAACCGAATTGCGGCCGGACGACACGATCTTTCCCGAGTACCTGAAGGCCGCAGGATACGCCACCAAGCACGCCGGAAAGTGCCACGTGGGCACGAAGAAGTTCCTCGACGCCTTTGGAGAGAACGACAATCCGTGGAACCGGTGGGCGCCGCCGGTTTACGACGACGAGATCTACCTCGAGTATCAGCGGCGGCTCGGCGTCAAGCCCCAGAAGTACTCGCGCGAGATCGTTCTCCGCCAGCCCGACAGGAAAACTCCGGGCAATTCCGTGGGCGGCTGGATCGTCCAACGCGACGGGAAACCGTTTCCGTTCGAGGCGCACTACAGCTCCTATCTGGCCGAACGCGCCATCGACAAGCTGGACGATGCGCTCGAGAGCCCCGTCACGAGCGGGCGCCCGGTCTATCTGCAACTCGATATCTTCGACCCGCATCAGCCGCTGAGCGTCCCGGCCGGATTCGAGGAGCGAGAGAGGGAGCTGCGGGCGGCGATGAAGCTGCCGACGACTTACGAGAGGGTGCGGTCGCGCAACTGGGCTCCCTTCCACGACCAGCCCAAGATCTACGACCTTTACCGCGACTACTGGGGCCTGTACAATCCCCAGTCGCTCGTTGACTACCGCGTGGGTTACGCACTGCAGATGGAGTTGGCGGACCGCGCGCTGGGCCGCCTGGTCGAGACGCTGAAGGCGCGTGGGCTGTACGACGAGTCGATCGTCGTGGTGATGAGCGATCACGGCGAGATGAACGGCCGCTGGGGCGTCATCGACAAGGGGGTCTACCTGTACCCGGACGTCGTGCGCGCGCTGCTGGTGGTGAAGATGCCGGCGTCCATGGGGATCGCGCCCTACACCGCCGCTCAGCCGGTTTCGCTCCTCGATGTGGCGCCGACGCTGCTCTCGGTAGCGGGCGTCGAACCGGAAGCCCGGCTGGACGGCCAGTCGCTTCTTCCGCTGCTACGCGGCACGGCGCAGCCCGCGGATCGCGACCTGCTGTTCTTCGGCGGCTGGCACGTGGGAGTGAACTTCGCGTGCGGGATACAGAAGTGGGAACGGGACGGAGCCCACCACCTGTTTGCCTACAACACCGGCTCCAACGTCGACGAGCTTTACGACCTGAATGCGGTGGAGGCGGAGAACCTCGCGTTCGCGCCGGAGCATGCCGGGCTACGCAAGGAGATGATCGAGCGCTTGGGCGCGGTGCTCCAGCGCGACCCGCGTTGGGCTGGCTACTGGGCCTCGTTTCGCATCGATCACTTCTCCGAACTGCCGCGAGTCTCCGGCGACATGCAGCTGGCCGAGCCGCATTGACACGACCGCCAGGTCCGCTCCCTGACGGTCGCGGTTCGGTGCGGGCCCACAAGGCCCGCTACACGGCAGCAGAACTTACAGCAGCGTGTCCACCGCCGTCCACTCGCGTCCCTGCGATTCCGCCACGGCGGGACAAGTCACCTTGCCCTGGTAGGTGTTGACGCCCTCGCGGATGGCGGCGCGGTCGCGGCAAGCCTTTTCGAATCCTTTGCTCGCGATCTCGAGCAGGTAGGGGAACGTGGCGTTGGTGAGCGCCAGCGTCGAGGTGTTGGGCACGGCCGCGGGCATGTTCGAAACGCAGTAGTGCAGCACGCCATCGACGAAGTAAATGGGGTCGGTGTGCGTGGTGGCGTGCGAGGTTTCGAAGCAGCCGCCCTGGTCGATCGCCACATCCACCATCACCGCACCCTTCTTCATGCGGGTCACCATCTCGCGGCGCACGAGCTTGGGGGCCGAGGCGCCGGGGATGAGGACGCCGCCGATGACGAGATCGGCCTGGCGCACGGCTTCACCGACCGTCCAGACGTTCGAAGCCAGGGTCACCACCTGCTGGTTGAAGATGTCGTCGATTTCGCGCAGGCGGTTCAGGTTGCGGTCGATGATGATGACGTGCGCTCCCATGCCCACCGCGATCTTGGCCGCGTTGGTGCCGACGATGCCGCCGCCCAGGATGACTACGTTGCCCGGCGCCACGCCCGGCACGCCGCCGAGCAGCACGCCGCGTCCGCCGTTGGGCGCTTCCAGATACACCGCGCCGACCTGAACGGCCAGGCGCCCGGCGACCTCGCTCATGGGAGTCAGCAGGGGGAGCGATCCATCCTGCTCGCGGAGGGTTTCGTAAGCGATGGCCGTCACCTGGGATGCGAGCAGACGGTCGGTCAACTCGGGCAGCGGAGCCAGGTGCAGGTACGTGAAAAGGATCAGGCCCGGACGAAGGCAGCCATATTCGGAAGGCTGGGGCTCCTTGACCTTGATGACGAGGTCCGCGCTTTTCCACACATCGCAGACCGCGGGAAGTAACTCGGCGCCGGCTTCTCGATAATCCTGGTCGGGAATCGAGCTGCCCTCGCCGGCTCCAGCTTGAACAAGCACCCGGTGGCCGGCTTCGCGAAGCGCGATGACCGCGCTCGGCACCAATCCAACTCTGGTTTCGTGATCTTTGACTTCTTTAGGAACGCCTATGATCATTTGGGTTCTCGCACGGTTGAGCTTGAACTTGGCGGATGATCCGCGGGAGGGGCCGGGGGAGCGGGTGCTCCGGCCGGCGGTTGGGCCGGGGGAGTGGTGACTCCGACCGGCGTTGGCGCCGGGGGAGCGGGTGCTCCGGCCGGCGGTTGGGCCGGGGGAGTGGGCGCTCCGACTGGCTGTTGCGCCGGGGGAGCGGTGACTCCGGCCGGCGATTGGGCCGGGGGAGCGGGTGCTCCGGCCGGCGGTTGGGCCGGGGGAGCGGGGGCTCCGGCCGGCGGTTCCCGTTTGGCCCCGAGGCCCAGGGTGATGAGCGACATCGAATTGAGTTTGCCGGTTGCCTCGAGCTTCTGATCCTGCTGGTAGCGTTTGAGGGCGGAGGCCCACTCCGGGCCCCAGACTCCGTTGGGCGCCTGCGGGCCGTAGCCCTTGGCGACCATCGCCTGCTGGATCTCCTGGTAGCGCTCGGGCGTGGGCGCCGTCTGCCCCAGGCTCTTGGGCTTGCCACCGCGCCGGCGCGCCGCAGCCGTGGACCGGCGGCCTTTCTTCGTGGTCTTCGCGGCGGGCTTTCCAGCCGCCGGCTTCTTTCCAACCGCCCGCTTCTTAGAGGCAGCGGTGGCGTGGGAAGAGCGGTGCTTCCTGGGCTGGACCGCGAAACCCGGCCAGGTCAAACAGAGAATCAAAAGCAACGCGGCTATGATCCGCAAACGGTACTCCTGAACCGCTCCGTCACGGTCGCGGCTCGGTAAGGCGACGGAAAAGCGACCCCGCGCGCCCCCCCAAAATGCTATCACGGATTCGCCGGGAGGGTTCCGGCGACGAACAGCGGCAGCCACCCCATCTGGCCGTTTGCGGTTCGGGTTCCGCGCAGCACCCGGAAGGCCGCTGGCTCGCCCGGTTTGAGCGTCGCCTGGAGCTTCTGCACGTCGTCGATGGAATTCACCGGGCGGCGGTTGATGGCGGTGATGACGTCGTTCGGCTGCAAGCCGATGTCGTCGCCAAAGGAGCCGGGATCGACGCCGGCGATCAGGACTCCGCCGGACTCGGTGAACTGCCGGCGGTCGCGCCAGGCCTTGGTCAGGTTCTGGATCTGAAGCCCGAACTTCACCTTCGTCGAGCCCTCGTCGCCGCCGGCCTGCGGCTGGTGGAAACGGCTGAAGCGCGGGTCCTCCGCCCAGACCTCGGTGCGTTCGCCGACGGTCAGCTTGAAGTCGGTCCGCTTGCCGCCGCGCAGCACCTCAACGGTCGCCTGGGAGCCGACCGGGGCCGCCGAAACCCGATTGACCAGGTCGTCGCCGTCCTTGATGGGCCTCCCGTTGAAGCCGACGATTACGTCCTCAACCTTGAGACCGGCCTTGGCAGCGGGCCCGCCGGGCTCGACCCGGGTGACGAAGACGCCGTGACTGGAGCCGTAAACCTTCAATGTCTCGGGCTTCTGATTGGAGTCGAAGCCGATGCCGATGGAGCCGCGGGAAACGCGGCCGCTCTTGACGATCTGGTTGTAGACGCTGGCGGCCAGGTTGATGGGCAGCGCGAATCCAATGCCCTGGTAGCCGCCGCTATCGGTGGCGATGGCGGTGTTGATGCCGATGACCTGGCCGCGGATGTCGAGCAACGGGCCGCCGCTGTTGCCGGGGTTGATGGCGGCATCGGTCTGCAGGAAGCGCTGGAGCTGGTGATCGGGACCGATATCGCGGCCTTTGGCGCTGATGATCCCCGCGGTCACGGTGGCTTCGAGGCCGAAAGGAGAGCCGATGGCCACGGCCCAATCGCCGACCTGCACACCATCCGAGTTGCCGATTTTGGCGGGCGCGAGCGGGCGGTTGTAGCTCTCGAGCTTAATCACGGCGAGGTCGGTCTCCGGGTCCGAGCCGATCAGCTTGGCGTTGTACTCGGTAGTGTCCCCGGTGAACTTGACCTGGATGCGGCTGGCGTCCTCGACCACATGGAAGTTGGTGAGGATGTATCCATGCGCGTCAACGACGACGCCGGAACCGGTGGCCTGGCGGTGTAGGAAGGGGTGCGGAGAGTCGCCGAAGGGGTCCTGGCCGAAGAAGCGGTGAAACAGATCGGATCCGCCGCCCTGGCCCTGGTCCCTGACCCTGGTCTTCGTCCTCGTCATCGGGAGGGGCGGGGGTGCGCCGGCGGGCGCGGGGCTGCTGGCCAGTCTGGGCTCCATAGGTCGCCGTGATGTTGACCACCGCCGGTTCGAGCTGCTTGGCGAGCTGGGAAAAAGCCGTCGAGAGCTGGACCGGGTTGGGGATCTCCAGCAGGGCCGCATCGTTGGCGCCGCTCGGTGACTTCTCCGCACGGACCGCGGTGCCGATCAGGGTGCCGATCAGAATCCCGATCGACAAAGTGAACAGCAACAAAGTGGCGGAAAGAAGCTTCTGGGTTTTCAGTGCTGCAAAGAAACGCATCGGTAGATCTCCGAAGGCCGGCTTCTTTAATTATAACCGCTCGTCGCTCGTCGCCAGTCGCCCGTCGATCCGGACGCGAGTCGTGCCGCCGCTCGTCGCTCGCTTCGCGAGCGGCGGGCGGGGCGGCCCGTGATTCATGGACTCGACGGGCGACGGGCGAGGAGCGACGAGCGCTTTATCGGTTTCAACTCGACCAGGAGGATGCCGGCCAGGATGAGGATGGCTCCGAGCGTGGCGCGGGGGGCGAGAACCTCGCCGGCTACTACGAAGGAGGTGAGCCAGGCGAAGACGGGTTCCATGGCGAAGATCAGGGCCGTCCGGGTCGGCGTGGTATATTGCTGCGCCCAGGACTGGACTGAGAAGGCTAGCGCGGTGGCCAGCAGGCCCGTGATGACCAGAGCCGAAATCAGACCCGGGGTCCAACGGACGGTGGGGCGCTCGACCCACCAGAACGTGGACAAGGCGAGGACGGCGGCGGTGGCGATTTGAGTCAGCGCCAGCGCCTGAAAGCCCAGTTTCGGGGCCAGCCAGCCGAGCAGCATGATATGGATGCTGAAGGCTGCGGCGCCGCCCAGGGTCAGCAGGTCGCCGAAGTCCATTCTCAGGCTGGCGCCGCGAAGGGTAAGCAGGGCCATGCCGGCGGTGGCGGTGGCGACTCCCAGACCCACCGAAGCGTCCGGAAGCTGCCGCGCGACGAGGGCGGAGAAGACCGGGACCATGACCACGCAAAGGCCGGTGATGAAGGCCGACTTGGAGGGGGTCGTGTACCGAAGCCCTATTGTTTGAAGGAGATAACCGGAGAACAGAAACACGCCGGCCAAGACGCCTCCGGCCAGAATCGGCTTCGTCTTCTCAAAGCGGCTGGGGAGCGGGCGGAAAGCGACGGTCAGGGCAGCCGTCGCCAGGGTGAAGCGCAGGGCCAGAAAGAGCAGGGTCGAGGAGTCCCGAAGGGCCCCTTTCACGACGACGAAAGTCGCTCCCCAGACGAAAGTGATTGCGACCAGGGCGAGTTCAGCGCGGCGCCGGGAGCGGTGAGGCATCTCTCCGATATTGTAACGGCAGGCACCGGGGGCGGAGGGCGGCGGGCGGTGTCCGCTGGTGGAAAGGTCCGTCGCGATAATGGGACGGGGCATTGGCGGCGCGCCTCTGTTTTTCAATCACTTAGACTTGGCACGCAGGTTGCCGGGAAGGGACCGAGGGCTCATGGGAACACTAGCTCAAGATTTGCGCTTTGGGTGGCGGATGCTGTTGACCCGGCCGGGCTTTGCGGCGGTGGCGGTGCTGACGCTGGCCCTGGGAATCGGGGCGAACACGGCGATTTTCAGCGTCGCTCACACGGTGCTGGCGCCGCTGCCGATCGCGGAGGCGGATCGCGTAGTCATGGTCTGGACCGAAAACCCGGCGCGAGGCTGGCACCAGTTCCCGGCGTCCGTGCCGGATTTCGAGGACTGGAAAACCAGCGGGGTCTTCTCGCACCTGGCGGGCTATACCGACGCGGGCTTCAATCTGCGGTTGGGGGACCGGACCGAGCGCCTCAACGGAGCGCGGGTCACCGCGGAGTTCTGCGGCGTAATGCGGGCGCGGCCGAGGCTCGGCCGCGGCTTCGAGGAAGGGGACATGCGGCCGGGACACGACCAGGCGGCCATCCTCAGCGACGCGCTGTGGCGGTCCCACTTTGGCGCCGATCCGGGAATCGTGGGAAGGACCATCGTGCTGGATGGCGCGGCGCACGTTGTGGCGGGAGTTCTGCCGCCGGACTTCCCGAAGTTCGGCAAGGAAGAGATCTACACGCCGCTGGTCTTTGACGCCGAAGCTGCGGGGGCCCGGGGCTCTCGATCTTTCGGCGCGGTCGGCAGGCTTCGGCCGGGGCTTAGCCTGGCCGTGGCACAACAGAGAATGACGGCGCTGAGCGCGCGGCTGGCCAAGGAGTATCCCAAGGACGCGGGCAACACGGTTCTGCTCCAGCCCGTCCAGGAGGCGTTCGTACAGGATGCGCAGACGCTGGTGATGATCCTTTTCGCCACGGTGGGATGCCTGCTGCTGATAGCCTGCGCGAACATTGCGAGCCTGCTGCTGGCGCGGGCCACGGGGCGGGAGCGGGAGATGGCGATCCGCACGGCTCTGGGCGCGAACGGCTGGGCGCTGTTCCGGCAATTGCTGACCGAGAGCGTGCTAGTGGCGCTGGCGGGGGGCGCGCTGGCGATTTTGCCCGCTGTGTGGGGCGTGAGCATGCTGTCTTCCCTCCAGATGGACGAACTGCCGAATCTGGGGCGGGTCTCGGTGGATGTAAGCGCGCTGGGGTTCAACTTCCTGCTGGCGGCGGGGACGGGAATTCTGTTCGGGCTGGTTCCGGCGTGGCAGGCGCGCAAGGCCGACGTCATCACGGCATTGAAAGGCTCGTCCCGCACGACGGCCGGCGCGGTCCACCAGCGGCTACGGGGCTTGTTCGTGGTCGGCGAGATCGCCCTGGCGCTGGTCCTGCTGGTAGCGGCGGGCTTGATGGCGCAGAGCTTCCTGCGGCTGCGCGCGGCGAAGCTGGGATACAATCCGCACGGGATTCTGACCATGCAGGTTGCGCTGTCGGACCAGAAGTACAACACGCCGCGGAAACAGGCGGCTTTCTACGATGCGGTGCTGGAGCGTGTCCGTGCGCTCGCGGGCGTGCGAAGCGCCGGCGCCAGCGACCAACTGCCAACCAGCGACGATCTGCACGGCGCGGGCCTGTTCCTGGCCGACAAACCCGAGCCGAGACCGGAGGATGTCCCAGTGGTGCTCCGGACCACGGTCACGCCGGACTACCTGCGGGCGATGGAGATTCCGCTAGTCAGCGGGCGATACCTGGACGAACGGGACGGGCCGGCCGCTCCGCTGGTGGCGCTGGTGGACCAGTTCACGGCCAGGCGCTATTGGCCGCGGCAGGATGCGGTGGGCCAGCGTTTCAAGCTGGGGAGTAAGCAACCGCCGGTGCAGATCGTGGGCGTGGTGGGGAGCGCCGATCAGGGGCTGGTTGTGAAGGTGGTGAAGGGGCAGGTGGGACAGGTCTACGTTCCGGTGGCGCAGGCGCCCAAGACGGCGATGACGCTGGTGGTGCGCACGGGCGGCGATCCGCTGGCGCTGACGGGTGCGATCCGGAACGTGGTGCGCGACGTGGACATCGACCAGCCGGTTTTCGGGATTCAGACGCTGGACGAGGCGCAGGCCGCGAGCCGGGCCTCGCAGCGGCTGGCGGCGGTGCTGATCGGCGGTTTCGCCGTAGTGGGGCTGCTGCTGGCGACCATCGGGATCGCCGGCATCGTGGCGTTCAACGCGGCGCAGCGGACGCGGGAGTTCGGCATTCGGGTGGCGCTGGGCGCGCGGCCGGCGGATGTACTGCGCATCGTGGTGAGGCAAGCGCTGGTGCTGAGCGCGGCGGGCGCGGCGTTGGGGCTGGGCGGCGGGCTGCTGCTGGGGCGCGCGATGCGCGGCCTCCTGTACGGGGTGGGAGCCGGCGATCCGCTGACGTTTGGGGGAGTGGTGGTGTTGTTCACGCTGGTGGCGGCGGTAGCGAGTTGGGTGCCTGCGCGGCGAGCGGTGCGGATGAGCCCGCTGACGGCGCTGCGGTGGGAGTAGGGGGGTAAGGCACTCTATAATGGAGTTGCGAACCGATGCCCACGATCCTCTATGTGCAGGGCTGGCGGTTTTACTTTTACTCGAACGAGGGCAATGAGCCGATGCACGTACATGCGTCGAAGGGAGACGCAGAGTGCAAGTACTGGCTGCATCCAGACCGTTTCGATATCACCGACGAACTCGAATACAACCTCACGCCGCGTTTGAGACGCGAGGTACGCCAGATCATCTTCGCGCATTTCGATCAGCTCGTTGTCGCGTGGCAGGAGCATTTCGGGGGAGATCGTGCAGAGTAGGACCAAGGCTGTTTTGGCCAAGAGAATTCAGACCACGCCCGAGGCGCTGGTAGTGGTGCTGGAGAGCGGAGCTGTGTCAATCCCTTGGGACAAGTGCTCCGAGCGGCTTGCCCACGCATCCCTGGCGGAACGGCTTCGAGCGGAACTCTCGCCTTCCGGTTATGGCATCCACTGGCCGCTGATTGACGAAGACCTGGCGATAGGCCCTCTTCTTCGAGCGGCTGCGTGAGCACGGTTCATTCCGTGGACGGGTGCCGCCCGGACCGCCAGTAGCCACAAGGCCCGAGACGGCGACTAGCGAGAAGGGCGGAGGAAGTGGAGCCGCTCGCGGCGCTACGGTGACGCCGGTCACTTCTTCGTCAGCAGGCCGCGGTCCGACATCCATTCCCGAAAGCGGTCGATCCAGCCGGCGACCGCGGGCGGATTGGTTGGGCGAATGCCGAAGCCGTGGCCGACGCCGGCATAGATGTGTAACTCGGTGGACACGCCGGCATTCTTGAGGGCAAGATACAAGTTGGGCACGTCGGCGGCGATTTCGTCGTCGCCGCCGCAGGCGATGAAGGCTTGCGGGGTGTCGCTGGAGTAAGTGGCCTTGATCTTGGGTGGATAGATCAACGCCTGGAACGCGGGCTTCGCGCTTTGGCGATCGATGTCGTCCCCATGAGGATACACCACGTCGCCGTAATTCGTCGATGCCAGCGCGGCAAGGTGGGCTCCGGCGGAGAAGCCCATCACACCGACGCGTTGCGGATCGATTCCCCATTCGGCGGCGCGGGCGCGGACGGTGCGGATGGCGCGCTGGATGTCGGCGAGTGCGGTGCCCTCGACCGTGTAAGTCGATCCTGGCTCGTGCGGCAGCCGGTACTTGAGCACGAACGCGGCGATCCCATGCTGGCTGAGCCATTCGCCCACGCGGTAGCCCTCGTGCGTGATCCAAAGCTCGCGGTAACTTCCGCCCGGCGCTACAAGGACCGCGGCACCGGTTGCCGTCTCCTTTGCCGGTAAATAGACGGTCAGCGAAGGGCGATGCACGCTGGAGACGATCCGATTGTCCTCCTGAACCCGGACCTTCTCTTCGCCGGTCTTGCCTTCCGAGCCTGGAGCGCCGCCGGGCCACAGAAGGATCTACCGGGTGCTGGGCCGGGTCCGGCGGGGCGGGCGCTGCTGGGGATTGTGCCGACAGAATCAGGAATACGAGCAGGTGTGAGAACACGGCCCGATTACAGCACCACGGCGGCGTTGCGCGCAAGCGGGTCCGCACGCTGACGCTCGCGGTTCGGTGCTACTCTCCGAGGCGGGCGGCTTGCGTCAAGAGGTAGTTGCGTTCCGGCAGGCTGGTGGTCCGGCCGGCGGCAAGCCGGTAGTGTACGATTGCGGCCTCGGGCTGGCCGGCCATTTCCAGCAGGTGGGCGCGCACGGCGTCGAGGCGGTGGTGACCGGCCAGGCGGCCGTCCTGGTCGAGGGCCTTCAGCAGATCGAGCCCCGCGGACGGGCCGTGGACCATGGCCGCCGCGACCGCTTGGTTGAGCGCCACCATGGGGTTGTCGGACATGCGTTTCAGGAGTCCGTATAACGCCAGGATTTGCGGCCAGTCGGTGTCCTCGGCTCGGACCGCTTCGTCGTGAACGGCAGCGATGGCGGCCTGTAACTGGTAGGCGCCGACCGAACCCTTCGATAAGGTGGCGGTGACGAGCGCGACGCCCTCGGAGATCTCCTTTTGGTCCCACTTACTCCGGTCTTGCCTGGTGAGAGGGATCAATTCCTCGTCGGGGCCGGTTCGCGCGGCGCGGCGCGCGTCGGTGAGTAACATCAGCGCTAGCAATCCCGCGACCTCGCCATCGTCCGGGAGTAACTCGTGAAGGGCTCGCGTCAGGCGGATTGCTTCACGGGAGAGGTCGAGCCGCTGTACTTGCGGGCCGACGGTGGCGACATAGCCCTCGTTGAAGATCAGGTACAACACGTGCAGAACGGCGCCGAGGCGTTGGGAGCGCTCCCGATCGGTGGGCAACTGGAACGGCACTCCGGAGGACTTAATGCTGTGCTTGGCCCGGCTGATCCGCTGCGCCATGGTGGCTTCGGGCACCAGAAACGCGCTGGCGATTTCGGCCGTGGTCAAGCCACCCACCGCGCGCAACGTCAGGGCGATGGCCGATGACGGAGTCAGGGCGGGATGACAGCACATGAAGAGCAGGATGAGCGTGTCGTCCTGCTCCGCGCCGGTGTCGATTTCGGCCGCGGGCGTCAGGTATTCGAGTTCCATGGCGACGGCGGTTTCGCGGCGGCGGCGGGCCTGATCCGCTCGAATGGTGTCGGTCATGCGGCGGCCGGCGACCTGGATCAGCCAGGCGCGCGGATTGTCTGGGACGCCCTCCGTGGGCCATTGGAGCGCGGCCGCGAGCAGGGCCTCCTGGACGGCGTCCTCGGCGGCAGTGAAGTCGCGGAACCGCCGGATGACGGCGCCGAGCACCTGCGGCGCGAGCTCGCGCAACAGGTGCTCGAAGACCGCTTCCGTGGAACCCGGCATCACAGGACTTCTGCGGTACGTTGGCTCATCATCTGACGCACTTCGATGGGCATGCTCAGCGTGACGCCACCGGGGCCGGGTCCCGCGGACAGCCGGGCGGCGATCTCATAAGCTCGCTGCGGGCTCTCGACATCGACCACCCAGTAACCGAGCAGAAACTCCTTCGCCTCGGGAAACACGCCGTCGGTGATGGGCGCACCGTCCTTGCCGGCCCGCACGATCCGGGCCTGATCGGGCAGGTCCAAGGGTTGGGTGGCGACGAACTCGCCCGATTCCTGCAGTTCCTTGTTGAGGCGCGCCAGGAATGCGAAGTGCGCCTGGATGTCCTTCTGAAGCCATGACCTGTAAGTGTCAACGCCGGCCTTGGTGCCATTCATCAGCAGAATGTACTTCATGTTGTTCGCTCCTTTTCATTTTCGCGCCGTTTTTTTGCGCGTTCATAGGTGAGTCGGAGCCGCGGGCGCGTTCTCGACATCGGGCGGCATGTCGATTTTGCGAGTCCCGGTTCGACCTGAGTAGGAGGTTCGAAAATGGCGACCGATGCTTGGGCGATGGCGTGCGAAGTACAACAGCGGTTCATGCAGCACCCGGCTGCGGCACTGGACACGCTGGACTACAGCGCGCGGTGCCAGCAGGCGGACGATCTGGGCGGCGACTGCTACGATTTCGTACCGCTCGGTGAAGGGCGCCTGGCGATCGCCGTGGGAGACGCGTCCGGCAAGGGCCTGGCGGCGGCGCTCATGATCTCGAACGTCCAATCGTCGCTTCGCACGGCGGCGCTGTTCAACGGCGGCGACGGGACGACGACGCTCGGGGCGGTCAACCGCCAGGTGTATGCAGCGTCACTTACGGAACGGTATGCAACCTTGTTCTACGGTGCGTTCGACGAAACGGCGGGCACTTTGCGGCATGTCAACGCAGGCCACACTCCGCCGATAGTCATTCGGCGGGACGGCTCGATCGAACGCCTCGAGACCGGCGGGGCGCCGGTGGGGATGTTCGCGGACTGGCGGTATGAGGAAGGCGCCGTCCAGCTCGACCCAGGGGACCTCATCGTCGCTTATACGGACGGGGTGACTGAGGCGGAGAATCCGCGCGGCGAGATGTGGGGAGTGGAAGGCTTGCTAGAAGCGGCGAGCGCCGGCCACGCACGATGCGCGGACGAGACAGTCCAGGCCATCTTCCAGTCTATGGATGAGTTCACGAGCGGACGCCAGATGGACGATGCCACGGTGGTGGTGCTACGCAGACGGAGTCAGGCGCCGCTGCGCGCGGGAAGGCCAGAGACCCACTCTCGGCGCTTCGCGGGCTCGGCTCGGAGACCATACGCATCAGGCAGTCCGCTCCCTAACGGTCGCGGTTCGGTGCTGGGGGCGGCTGCCGCTAGCAGTTCAGGTCGCGCCGGCCGACGCGGAAACCGTCCAGGCTGCCGAGGACGGTCAGGGCGATCTGCCGGGGATCGAAGAACGCCTGGGAAACACGTTGGATGTCGTCGACGGTGACGCGTTCGAGGTTCTCGATCAACTCGTCGAGGCTGAAGAACCGGCCGAAGTACATCTCCTGCCGCGCCAGGTTCGCCATGCGGCTATTGGTCGATTCGAGGCTCAGCATCAGGGAGCCCTTCATATAGTCCTTGGAGCGCCGCAACTCGTCCTCGCCGACCTTCTCCTGCTTCAGGCGCTTGAATTCGTCCATGATGCAGCCGATCACCTTGCGCGCCGATTGGAGCGAGGTGCCGGCATAGACCGCCAGCAGGCCCGTGTCCCGATAGGGGTTCAGCTCGGAGAACACCGAGTAGGCCAGGCCCAGCTTTTCGCGGATGTTCTGGAAGAGACGGGAACTCATGCCGCCGCCGAGCAGCGTGTTCAGGACGTAACAGGAAAACCGGTCCGCGTGCGACAGCGAGTAGGACGGCACGCCGAGGCACAGGTGCACCTGCTCGAGCGCCTTCTTATTCCGGATGGCGATCTTCGCGTGCGTCGCCGGCATGGCGTCCAATTTGGCGGCGGGCCGTGAGGGCAGGGCCTCGAACCGGTCGCGCACCAGGTTCACGATGGCCTCGTGCGTGAGGTGCCCGGCCGCCGTGATGGTGAAGTTGGCGGGTACGTAATGCCTGCCGTAGTACTCCACCACCCGTTCCTGGTTGAACGCACGCACGGTCTCCTTGGTGCCCAGAATGGGCTTGCCGAGCGCGTGCCCCTTCCAGAAGTTCGCCGAGAAGATTTCGTGAACCAGGTACTCAGGATTGTCGGCGTCCATCTTCAGCTCTTCGAGGATGACGCCTTTCTCCTTTTCCACGTCGTCGGCGCGGAAAGCGGGGTGCAGCACCAGGTCCGAGAGGACGTCGAAGGCCAGCGGCAGATGGTCGTCGAGAACCTTGGCGTTGAAGCTGACCAGCTCTTTCGAGGTGAAGGCGTCCAGGTTGCCGCCGATGGAATCGACGGAGCGGGCGATCTCCTCCGCGCTGCGCGTAAGCGTCCCCTTGAACAGCATGTGCTCGATGAAATGGCAGATGCCGTTCTCGTGCGGGGCCTCGCGGCGCGAGCCGGTCGAAATCCAGATGCCGACCGACACGGATCGCACATGGGGCATCGCCTCGGTGACAATGCGAACCCCGTTGGCCAGCGTCGTTCTTTGAATCTCGCCTGGCAGGGCTAGGGAGGTCATAGGTAGCCTCCTCTGAGGCTCTTCTCATATTGTCCCATGACTCGTGGGGTCCGAAATGCCGGGATGCTAGACTCAAAGCATGGCGCTCCTTGTTGGGCTGGAAGTTGAGGAAATAGAACAACTTCTGGCTGCGGATCATCCCGGCTACCGCGCCCGCCAGCTCTACCGAGCCCTCTATCACGACCGGCGGGGCGACCTGGGCGAGGTCACTACGCTTCCGGCGGATCTGCGGCGCGAACTGGCGGCGAGCCATGCCGTGGGTTGGCCAGACGTGGCGCGCCGGTTCGAATCCGAGGATGGCACGCGGCGGTACCTGCTGCGGCTCGAGGACGGCAAAACGGTCGAAGCGGTGTTTATGCCCGAGACGGGGCGAGGCACCATTTGTATCTCTACCCAGGCCGGTTGCGCCGTGGGCTGCCAGTTCTGCCTCACCGCGCTGCTGGGCCTCGAGCGGAACCTGACGGCGGGCGAAATCGTGGGCCAGGTACTGGTGGTGGCTCAGGACAACGGCCTCGCGGTGGAAGGCGAGCGGCTGAACATCGTCATGATGGGGCAGGGCGAGCCGTTGCTGAACCTGCCCAACGTGGTCAAAGCCACGCGCATCCTGGTGGACCCGGAAGGCGCCGGACTCTCGCCGCGTCGCATAACGCTCTCGACGGCCGGGATCGTCCCGAAGATTGAGGAACTCGGGCGCGAGCCGGTGCGGCCGAAGCTGGCCGTTTCGCTGAACGCCTCGACCGAGGAGGCGCGGCAGGAGCTGATGCCGATCACGCGCAAGTATCACCTGGCCGACCTCGTCGAGGCGTGCCGCGCGTATCCGCTGCGGCCGTGGGAGCGGCTGACGTTCGAATACGTGCTGCTGGCGGGCGTGAACGATTCGGATGCCGACGCGCGGCGGGTGGTCCGGCTGCTGGCGAATCTGAAATGCAAGGTGAATTTGATTGCGCTGAATCCCGGACCCGGGGATTCCGTTCGGCACGCCGGCGGCGGAGCGGGTGCTGGCGTTTCAGGACATCGTCAAGCGGGCGATGCCGTGCTTTGTGCGCAAGCCGCGGGGACTGGATATTTACGCGGCTTGCGGGCAGTTGAAGAGCACTTCGGAAGATTAGACGGTGCCGCGGACGGCCCACGCCCTTGCGGTGAGAGCGAAAGGGCTGTCCTCATTGGACAGTGACAATCGACGCTTCACCTCGCTGCGCAACGCCTGTAACCGATCGCGATTCAGGCTCGCCGCGTACGCCCCGGCGGGGCCCTGCCGCAGAAGAAAGGGCTCCCAGTAATCGGCGAAGGACTGGAATCGCATCGTGATTTCGAGAGGTTGTTCGTGGATGTCGCGCAGGCCTCCCTTTCTCCACAACTCCGACAGTTCGCCCGCCCGGCACAGCGGCATGCGGTTCTCGTCCAGCTTCTCGGCCGCCGCATCGACGCTCCGAGCGGCATCCCAGAACACGCGGAGCATCCGCATCCCGTCGCCGTAATCCCAATTCGCGGCTGCGATCACGCCCCCGGGCTTGGTGACGCGGCGCAGCTCAAGCAGGGCTTTCTTGGGATCGGGAATGAAATTGAACACCAGCAAGGAAAGGCAGGCGTCGAAGGCGGCGTCGGAAAATTGGAGCTTCTGCGCGTCGCCGACCTGAAAACTGGCTCGATCCGGGAGCGAATTCTTGCTGGCTGCGTAGGCGACGTATTCCTGGGACGGGTCAATCCCCACGACGTGAGAGCGGCCGTTCCGTTCAGCGATCGCAGCGGCCAGCGCTCCAGTACCCGAGCCAACGTCGAGCACCCGCGCCCCGTCGGACGCGCTGGCGAAATCCACGAGCAAGGGCCCGACGAGGCGGCTCCAGCGGCCCATGAACCGCTCATAGGCTTCAGCGTCCCCAAACATGTTCGACCCACTATTCTCGCCGCCAAAGAGCGGAACCGCAGTGGCTGCCAGGAACCCCCTCCGCGATAGCATGACTCGATGTTAGCTCGACTGCCGCCCAGCGCGGACCCGCTTACGGTCTGGGCCGCGGCGTCGCGTCGCCCGGCTCGAGACCCATGACCCACTTCACTTGCTCGATCCACATCTTCTGGATGTCCGGCCGGTCCCAGACCGCTTCGACGTGGCCCAGGCCGTCATATAGGACGCGGCCTTTGCCGTAAGTCCGCGCCCACATCACCGCGAAGTCGCCGTCGGTGCGGTGGACCTTGGGGTTCTTCAGATCGAGCTTGCTCTCGTCAAGGCGCATCAGCACCCGTACCTTCTCGCGCGAGAAATCCTTGGCCTGGTAGATCTCGTCAAGCATGGTGAAGGCCGGCGGCAGGTACTCCATGCCGGGAAACTTCGGGTCCTCGACGATCAGGGGCGCGTTGAAGGTCATCCACGGATGCTGGTCGAAGTAGCCGCCGATCATCTCGCCGTAAGCCGGCCACTTGTAGAACGTGTCGGTGGCGCTGTGGATGCCGATGAAACCTTTGCCGTCGTCGTGGACGAAGGCGAGGAGGTCGGCCTTCTGCGAATCGTCCATGTCCAGCTCGCCGGTGGTGAAGAAGGCGACGGCGTCGAAATCGTCCAGGTTCTTGGCGTGGAGATCGAGCTTCTTCTTGGTGACGAGCTGGCAATCCGTCCGGATGACGGTCTCCCACAGGCCGGTGTCATGCCCCAGCTTCCACAGGGTGGCGGCGGCGTTCGAGATGGATTCGTGCTGCCATCCCTTGCTTTCGCCGATGAACAGAAGTCGTTTCTTGGGGGCGTCCTTGGGCTGCTGGGCGCTGAGAGAGACCACCATGACGAGCCCGGCGAGAACGACCGGGGCGATACGTATCACTTCCATGCCGTAGACCTCCCGAAGCGCCATCTTCCCACCGGGCGGTCCGGCACGCAACCTGCGCGTGCGAGCGGCCGCGGGCAACAGCTCCGCGCGGTCGCGAGCCGGAACCGAACGCGGCCCGATTCCGTCATGATGTGAGTAGGAGGGCTGAGATGCGTACTCGATTGCTACTGGCGGCCATAGCCGCGCTGTCGATTGCCTCCGCGGATACGCTCACCTTGCGGGATGGCCGGACCGTGGAGGGCCAGTTTCTGGGCGGCACGGCGCGACAGGTCCGCATGGCGGTGGGCGATAGCATACAGACCTTCGACGTGAGCGACGTGGCGAGTCTGCAATTCGAGGGTGCCAAGCTGTCGGCGGCGCCTCAACCGCAACCTCAACCCGCCGCTCCCAGCCCGGCTCCGGCGCCGCAACCGCCTCCTCCGCCGCCCGCTCCGGCCGCCACCTCGGCCCATGCCGAGGAAATCCCCGCAGGCACGGCGGTGACTATTCGCATGATCGACGGCGTGGATTCCAAGACCGCCCAGCCGGGGCAGACCTTCCGAGCCAGCGTCGATGAGCCCATCATGGCGGGTGATGAAACGGTGGTGCCGCGCGGGGCCGACGTGGTGACGAAGCTGATCGAGGTGAAGGAACCGGGCAAGATTGCGGGCGGCGGCCAGCTCACGCTCTCGCTGGTTTCGATCAGTATCGACGGCCAGGCGGTGGATGTGAACAGCCAGTCGGTAACGCAGGCGGGCGAGTCGCGGAAAGGCCAGAGCGCCAAAGTAATCGGCGGGACGGCGGCGCTCGGTGCGATCATCGGCGCTCTGTCGGCGGGAGGCAAAGGCGCGGCCATCGGCGCGGTAGCGGGCGGCGGCGCAGGCACGGCGGTGCAGGTGCTCACCAAGGGAACCGAGGTCCGCATCCCCTCGGAGACGCGGCTGACGTTCACGCTCGATCGGGCGGTTGCGCTGCCCTGAGTCCGCTCACACCCAAGCTGGATTCCCGGTGGCGGCGACCGTCAGCACGACGCGCAGCAGCGCCAGCAGGAGGGCGGCGATCAGCGCGGGCGAGAAACCTCGGATGGAAAAGCCGGGGAGCAACGCCGCCGCGGCTTTCAGCAAGAGGGCGTTGATGACCAGCGAGAAGAGGCCCAGGGTCATAACGGTGAGCGGGAAGGCAATGGCTCGTAACACGAGTCCGAGAGTGGCATTCATCAGCCCGATGACGACCACGGCGATCAGGGCCGGAACAAGCCCGCTCATCTCGAACCCGGGCAGCAGGTGCGCGATCACGAGCAACAAGAGGGCACTGAGCAGCCAGTTCACGACCACGTTCGCGAGCATGGCGCCTCCGGCTCGTCAGGAGTTCATCGCCGGCTGGGCAGTCGCGCCCCGGCTGCGAAACAGGCGGGGCAAGGCCAGATTTAGCCCGAGCAGAAGCACGCCGCCGGCCAGCGCCGGGTACAGGCTGTGCATGGCGAAGCCCGGCACCAGGAGCGCGACCACGCGAAACACCAGGGAATCGCCCAGCGCTAGCAAAACTGCAGGGAGTGTCAGGACGGGATGGACGGGCTCGTCCGTTCCCGACCTGAACGCGGTGGAGACGGCGGCGTGCACAAGCGCGACCACGGCCACCGCGACCAACGCGGATCGCAACTCGTCGATCCGGCAGCCCGGAAGGATGATCGCAAGGACAGCCAGCCCCGCCGTCCCCAGCATCCAGTTAAGGAACAGATACACCATATCGGCCGTTATGGAACGATGCACGTTCGATGCCAGAGTCATCGAGCCCTTCAGCGGCTCGCAACACTAAGAAATTGCTCGGCGTCGCTCGCGCGCCCCTATCCGCCTGCAATTCGTGGGTGGGTAAGTCAGATACTTTTTGCCGTCGCGCCGGAACGTTTTGGTATATTGGCGAACCGGATAATGGAGGTGCCATGTCCCCTGTTTGCAGGTTTTGCGCGATCGCCGAAGGCGTCGAGCCGGCCTCGATCGTCCTCGAGGATCCGGTCTCGATAGCGTTTCTGGACCGGCGGCCGCTGTTCCCCGGCCATGTGCTGCTGGTCCCGCGCCGGCACACGGAGACGCTGGCCGAACTGCCGCCCGATCTGGTCGGCCCGCTGTTCGCCAATGCGCGACTTCTGTCCGCGGCGGTGGAAGCGGGGCTCGGCGCCGATGGCTCGCTGGTGGCGATCAACAATCGAGTTAGCCAGAGCGTGCCTCACCTGCACATTCATATCGTGCCGCGGCGCCGCAAAGACGGGCTCAGGGGCTTCTTCTGGCCTCGCCGGACGTACAAAGACGAGGCCGAGATGCTGGCCGTCCGCGATGCGATCCGGGCGGCCCTGCGCCATCCGATGGCCGATGTGTGAGGGCCTGCGTTGCACTGTGGCCGCTCTCCTGACACCTTCGCCGTAATAGTTACTTCTTGACGCGAATCCTTACATACAAACAGAGTTGTTTCTCCCGGCTAAGTGGGAGGAGTATGTCCGAAAGTTGATTCGTCTTAAAAAATTTGCATAATAGGAACAGCAACTGGGAAGGCAGGAGTTTTCGAGGACGGGGAGGGGATGCCTCAGATCTTCCACCGCGGTGCCAATGTTATCTCGAAGGTGACACTGGCGGGCAGCGCAGTATTGGTACTTGGCGGATTCTGGGTCGCCTATATCGCCTACGATTCTCCGTATTTCAACCGGGTCGGCATGGCCCGGGCGCAGCCGGTTCCGTTCAGCCACAAGCACCACGTTGGGGATGACGGCATCGATTGCCGCTATTGCCATGTGTCGGTCGAGACCTCGGAATTCGCGGGTATCCCGCCCACGCAGATCTGCATGTCCTGCCACTCGCAGCTCTGGACGGACAGTCCCATGCTCGAGCCGGTGCGTGAAAGCTGGCGCACGGGGACGCCGCTCCAGTGGGTGCGCGTACACGATCTGCCGGACTACGTCTACTTCAATCACAGCATTCATGTAAACAAGGGCGTGGCCTGCATCATGTGCCATGGCCGGGTCGATGAGATGCCGCTGACGTGGCGCGTCAAGTCGCTCGAGATGAAGTGGTGCCTGTCATGCCATCGCTCGCCGGAGCTGTTCGTACGGCCCCGCGAGCACGTGTTCGACATGAACTGGAACCCGCCCAAGGACCAACTCGCCATGGGCCGCAGGCTGGTGAAGGAATACAAAATCCAAAAGCTGACGGACTGCTATACGTGCCACCGATGAGCGAAGACAACGACCGCGATAAGACGAAGCTGCCGGCGCTCTGGCGCAGCCTCGAAGAACGCGCGCAATCTCCGGAGTTGCTCGAGGAGCTCAAGCACGAGTTCCCCTGGCGGACGTCGGAGGAGGTCGAGGGCCTGGACCGACGCGAGTTCTGGAAGGTCATGGGCGCGGCCGTAGCCATGGCGGGGCTGAGCGGGTGCGTGCGTCAGCCTCCCGAAAAGATCGTCCCTTATGTCAACCAGCCCACCGAGATCGTGCAAGGCGAGCCGATCTACTTCGCCACCGCCATGCCGCTCCTGGACGATGCGGCCGGCCTGTTAGTGAAGAGTCACATGGGCCACCCGGTGAAGGTGGAGGGGAACCCGAAGCACCCGGCCAGCCTGGGCTCGACCGGCGTGCACGCGCAGGCGTCGCTGATGGACTTATACGATCCGGACCGATCGGCAGCCGTGATCTACGACGGCCGGGTGAGCGATTGGGTCTCGTTTCTCGGCGCCCTGGAGGCGATGCTGGCAGAGCAGCTCTCCAGCCGCGGAGCCGGCTTACGGCTTCTGACGGGCACGGTCATCTCGCCGACTCTGGGCGGCCAATTGAAGGCGCTGCTGGCGCAATATCCCGCCGCCAGATGGCACCAGTGGGAGCCGGCGGGACGGGACAACGTGCGGCTGGGGGCCGAGATGGCCTTCGGCAGCGTCGTCAACACGACTTACAGTTTCGACAAAGCCGATGTTATCTTTGCGCTCGACGCCGACTTCCTCTCCTGCGGCCCGGCGAGGCCCCGCTACGCTCACGACTTCGCCTTGCGGAGGGGATCGCGCGCGGGGGCGGCCGGCATGAACCGCCTGTACTCCGCCGAGACGTGGTTCACCGGCACGGGTGCAAGCGCGGACCACCGGTTCCCCGTGAAGCCGAGCGAGATGGAGCCGGTCCTGCGCGCCATCGCGCAAGGCACGGGCGCCCCAGGAGGCGCGCCGCCTCCGCCGCAACACGCCAAGTGGATCGGCTCGGTGGTTCGGGATTTGCTGAAGCACCGCGGGGCAAGCGTGGTCCTGGCGGGCGACCAGCAGGCGCCCGAGCTGCACGCGCTCGCCCATGCCATCAACTTCGCGCTCGGCAATGTGGGGAACACCGTCGTCTACACCGACTCAAACGAGGTCAGCCCGGTGAATCAACTCGGCTCGTTCCGCGAGCTGGTGGACGACATGCGGGCAGGCCGGGTGGACATGCTCGTCCTGATGGGAGTCAATCCCGCCTATGACGCACCGGCGGATTTCGGCTTCGTAGATGCGATGCGGAAGGTGCGTCACAAGGTTCAGCACGGCACTTACAACGACGAGACGGGAGCGCTATGCCAGTGGCACGTTCCCGCCACTCACTTTCTCGAGGAATGGAGTGACTGCGTATCCCAGGACGGCACGGCTTCAGTCATTCAGCCGCTGATCGCGCCTCTCTACCAGGGCCGCTCGCGGCACGAACTGCTGGCTGCGTTGCTCGACCAGCCGGGCCGTCAGCCCTACGAAATAGTCAAGGACACCTGGAGGGGCCGCAAACCTGCGAGCGAGTTCGAGTCGGCCTGGCGCCAGTGGCTGCACGACGGCGTGATCGCGGATACCGCATTTCCCGTTCGAACGGTGGCTTTGCGCGCCGGGCTGGCGGCGGCGCTCCAGCCAAAGCCGGCGGCGGCCGCCGGCCCGGGCGCCTACGAACTCCAGTTCCGGCCCGACCCCAACATCTGGGACGGCCGTTTCGCCAGTAACCCCTACTTACAGGAGCTGCCCAAGCCCACCACGAAACTTACCTGGGACGCCGTGGCCCACATCAGCCCGCGGACGGCGACTCGTATCGCCACTTACAGCACCGGCGTGGTGGAACTGGACTTCCGCGGGCGCAAGACTAAGTTCCCGCTGTGGGTGCAGCCGGGCCATGCCGACGACTGCATCACGGTGACGCTGGGATACGGCCGCAAGCGCGCGGGCCGCACCGGGCTGGTCGGTTTCGACGTCTATCCCATCCGCCCGTCCGACGCAATGTGGGCGGGCGCCGGCCTGGCCATCCGGCCTACGGGCGAGTATTTCGAGCTATCGACCACCGAGACCAGCAACGGCATGGCCGGCCGCTATCCGGTACGGCTGGGGACGCTCGAGAAATACAGGCAGGATCCCGAGTTCGCGCACAAGGACCCGTTCGAAGAGGCGCCGCCACCGGGACTTACGATTTATCCTCAGTGGCCCTACGAAGGCTACAAGTGGGGCATGTCGATTGACCTGAATTCCTGCGTCGGCTGCAACGCCTGCGTCATGGCGTGCAACATGGAGAACAATATCGCGGTGGTCGGCAAGCACCAGGTGTTCCGCGGGCGCATCATGCACTGGTTGCGGATCGACCGCTATTACTTCGGCGGCCCGGACCAGCCGAAGCTCTTCTTCGAGCCGGTGCCGTGCATGCACTGCGAGAACGCTCCCTGCGAGCTGGTGTGCCCGGTGGGCGCGACCGTCCACAGTTCCGAGGGCATCAACCAGATGGTTTACAACCGCTGCGTGGGGACGCGCTACTGCTCGAACAACTGCCCTTACAAGGTGCGGCGCTTCAACTTCTACCGCTACACGAATTGGGAGGACGCCAGTCTGGAGCTGATGCGCAATCCGGAAGTGACTCCACGCGCGCGTGGCGTCATGGAGAAATGCACTTACTGCATCCAGCGCATCGAGGCCTCGAAGATCAAAGCGGAGATCGAGAACCGGACGGTTCGGGACGGTGAAATCCGGACCGCCTGCCAGCAAGCCTGTCCCACCGAGGCGATCGTCTTCGGCGATCTCAACGATCGGGGGAGCCGGGTCGCGAAGCTCAAGCAACAGCCTCTCGATTACCAACTACTGGGCGAACTCAATACGCGCCCACGCACGACTTACCTGGCCAAGGTCCTGAATCTGAATCCGGAACTCGAAAGGGAGCTGGTCTGATGCCCGATAGCATCGAGGAACTGTCTCGAATCGAGGATCTGCTGCCGGTGGTGGAGCCGGGCGTCACGCCCGGAGGCCTCACCGACCAGATCGCCGAAGTCACCCTCAAGCATCCGAAAACGAAGACATGGCTGCTGTTCTTCGCCCTGGCCACGGTCCTGCTCGGGGCGCTGACGGCGGGCCTGTCGGTGCTGCTGCTGCGCGGCGTCGGGGTGTGGGGAATCGATATACCGGTGGGCTGGGGAATCGCGATCGCCAGCTTTGTCTGGTGGATCGGAATCGGCCATGCGGGGACGCTGATTTCGGCCATCTTGCTGCTCCTCCATCAGGGCTGGCGCAACTCGATCAACCGCTTTGCCGAAGCGATGACGCTGTTCGCCGTCATGTGCGCCGGACTGTACCCGTTGGCGCACCTGGGCCGGCCGTGGCTCTTTTACTGGCTGCTTCCGTACCCCAATAACATGTCGGTGTGGCCGCAGTTCCGCAGCCCGCTGGTGTGGGACGTATTCGCGGTTTCGACTTACTTCACCGTCTCGCTGATTTTCTGGTATTCCGCGCTGATTCCGGATTTCGCCACGCTGCGCGACAAAGCCACGCGGCGGAGTCACCAGTACGTATACGGACTCCTGTCGATGGGCTGGCGCGGTTCGGCCCGCCACTGGCAGAACTTCGAAATCGCCTACCTGCTGCTGGCCGGTTTCGCGACGCCACTTGTGCTGTCGGTGCATACGGTAGTGAGCTTCGACTTCGCCGTCGCCATCGTGCCCGGGTGGCACAGCACCATGTTTCCTGCCCTACTTCGTGGCGGGCGCCATCTACTCCGGTTTCGCCATGGTGGTGATGCTGGCCGTCCCCGTGCGGAAGATCTGGCACCTCGAGAACCTGATCACGCTGCGCCATTTGGATAACGCCGCAAAGGTCATCCTGGCGACCGGGTTTATCGTCGACTACGGCTACTTGATGGAAGGCTTCATGTCGTGGTACGGGGCCGACACATACGACTCGTACATGATGTACAACCGCATGACGGGCCCGTATAACCCGGTGTTCTGGGCGGTGATCCTCATCAACGTGGTGGGACTCCAGGCTCTGTGGTTCAAGAGTGTGCGGAGGAACCCGCTGGCGCTGTGGATCATGGCTTGGGTGATTCAGACCGCGATGTGGTTCGAGCGCTACATGATCGTCATTTCGAGCCTGCACCGCGATTACCTGCCGCGCTCATGGGGCATGTATTCGGGAACGGTGTGGGACTGGCTGATCTTCTGCGGCACCTGGGGCCTGTTCCTGTTTTGCTTCCTCCTGTTTTTGCGCTACGTGCCGATGATTACGATGTTCGAAATGCGGCAAACCGCGCACAAGGCGGCCTCCACCGGAGGGTTCGCATGAGCGACGCGCCGCTCTACGGAGTGATGGCGGAGTTCGACGAACCGGACCGCTTTCTGGCGGCGATCCGGCGCACGCGCGACGCGGGCTACGAGAACATGGACGCTTACTCGCCGAATCCGCTCGAGGGCTTGGACGAGGCCATGCGGTTGGGTAAGTCGCCCGTGTCGCTTATCGTGTTGATCGGCGCCCTCACCGGCGCGGTCACGGGATACTTTCTGCAGTACTACGCGGCCGCGATGGATTTCCCCATCAACGTCGGCGGGCGCCCGCTCAATAGCTGGGTCTCTTTCATCCCTATCACTTTCGAGCTCACGGTGTTATTCGCATGTTTGACGGCCCTGTGTTTCGGGATCATCGGGCTCAACGGCCTGCCGCAACCGTATCACCCGGTGTTCAACGTGCCGCAGTTCGGGCGCGCCAGCCGGGACCGGTTCTTCGTATGCATCGAGTCCAAGGACGCGCACTTTGACGCCACGGATACCAGGCGGTTTCTGGAAAGTCTGGATCCCCTGGGGGTCTACGATGTCCAGGAGTAGGCTTACCAGAGCGCTGCTCGTCGCGCTGGCCGGCCTGCTCTGCGGGTGCCGCGCCGACATGCAGGACACGCCCAAGGCCAAGACGTTCCGGGCGAGCCGCTTCTATGACGACCGGATGACCGCGCGCCAGTTGGTGGCCGGCACGGTGCCCGCGACGGGACTGGCCAACGACGAACTGCTCTACAACGGCACGGTGGACGGACGCCTGGCGACCGTCTTCCCCTTCCCCGTAACGCGCGAGGTGCTGGCACGGGGCCAGGACCGCTACAACATTTTCTGCTCTCCATGTCATGGCCGGCTGGGCGACGGCGACGGCATGATCGTGCGCCGCGGCTTCCGGCGACCGCCCTCCTATCACATCGAGCGCCTGCGCAAGGCGCCGGTAGGCCACTTCTACGACGTCATCACTCACGGGTTCGGCTCCATGTTCGACTACGCCGCCCGCGTCGCACCGCGCGACCGCTGGGCCATCATCGCTTACATACGGGCGCTGGAATTCAGCCAGAATGCGACGCTGACCGATGTGCCGCCGCAGGAACGGGCGCAACTGACGGGGGGACGTCCATGAACCCGAACGCCGAGCGCACGGCCTTTCTGATCGGCGGTCTCGGGCTGCTGGCCTGCCTGGCGGGCGCGCTCTTCGACACCACGCAGTTCCTGCGCTCTTACCTGTGGGCGTACTGGTTCTGGCTCGGCGCGGCGATCGGTTGCGGCCAGATCCTGATGCTTTACCACCTGGTCGGCGGCGCGTGGGGCTTCGTCATCCAGCGCATCCTCGAAGCCGGCCTGCGGACCATGCCGTTCATGTTCGTGCTGGTCATCCCGCTGGTATTCGGGATACCGCGTCTTTACAGCTACGCCAACCCGCACGCCGTGGCGCTCGATAAGGCTTTGCAGCACAAAAGCGCCTATCTGAACGCGCCCGGGGTAATCGCGCGGCTCGCAGTTTACTTTGTCATTTGGGGCGTCATCGGCTACCTGCTCTCGTATTGGTCGCGGCGGCAGGACGAGACGGAGGACTACAAATACATGATCCGCCGAACGCGGTTGAGCGCGCCCGGCATCGTTCTCTACTCCCTGGCCATGTCTTTCGCCGCGGTGGACTGGATCATGGCGCTGGAGCCGGACTGGTACTCGACCATGTTCCCCGGTTTCTACCTGGTCGGCCAGGTGCTGACGGCCTTCGCCGTAGTTATCGTGGCGCTGCGCTATGCGAGCGAACGCAAGCCGCTCTCGGACATCATCTCGCCCAAGGATTTTCACGACCTCGGCAACCTGCTGCTTACGTTCGTAATCCTGTGGGCATACGTGCAGGTGTCGCAGCTCATCATCACATGGTCCGGCAACCTACCCAAGGAGATCGTCTGGTACTTGCACCGCACGCAGGGTAACTGGGCGTGGGTCACGTTCGTTATCGTGATCTTCCACTTCGCCTTTCCGTTCTTCATTCTTCTGGGCCGCGGGAATAAGCGCCAAAGCCACCGGCTGGCCGCAGTGGCCGCGTTCATCGTTCTTATGCACTTACTCGACAATTACTGGAACGTCGAGCCGGCGTACCATGCGCGAATCTATGTCCACTGGCTGGACTTCGCCGCCCCGATCGGGCTGGGCGGCGTTTGGGTAGGCCTGCTGCTGAGGCAGATCAAGAGATATCCGCTCGTGCCGGAACACGATCCGCGGGTGGCGGAAGCCCTCGAGAAGGCGCTATGACCAGGGACGAAGAAGCAGCCAGCGGCATCGAGCGCGCGGACCTGTTCGAGGCCCAGGACGTCAGCGCCAACGGCGTCATCGTCTTCCTGGCCGGCCTGCTGGGATCGCTGCTGGTGATCTTCCTTTTGGTTTGGGGCATGTGGGGCGTGTACGTGCGGCTCCTTACGAAGACCGGGCCTGGTCCCGTGCCGGAGTTGAGCCAGGTTCCGCCGGAGCCCCGCATTCAGGCCGACCCGGGCCTCGATCTGTGGCGACTGCGGGCGCATGAGGACGCGGTTCTGAAGTCGTACGGATGGAGCGACCGCCAATCCGGCACCGTGCGCATTCCGATCGACCGCGCGATGGACTTACTCGCACAGCGAGGGCTTCCGGTGCGATCGGGCACCACGGCGGAGGCCGGCGCGCCGGACACCGGGCCCGAGTCGGGCGGGCCGCAGACAGGCCAGCCCGTGTCGCGGAGGACGCAATGAGGATGTGGACGGACGATGGCGTCTCTGGGGCGGACCCCACGGTCCACGGCATTCGTTGGCCGGTCCGTCGCCGGCGGGTCCAGAGGGACCCGCGCGGACCGGGGGGTCCGCCCCAGAGAACCTCACTGGCCCTCGTTTCGGTCGCCCTCGTCTTCGCCGGTGCGGCATGCGGGCAGGGCGTCGTGCCTTGGGTGGAGCGCACAAAGCCGCGGCCTGACTTACTCAAGAAGGTTGCTTTCGAGCAGAAGCTGAACGCACAGGTCCCGCTCGACCTGGTTTTCCGCGACGAGCATGGCCGCTCCGTGCCGCTCCGCACTTACTTCGGCAAGCGGCCGGTGGTGCTGTCGCTGGCCTACTATCGGTGCCCGATGCTGTGCACGCTGGCGCTGAACGGGCAGCTTCGCGCCTTCCGCAGCCTCGATTTCGGCGTCGGCCGGGAATTTGAGGTGGTCGTCGTGAGTATCGACCCGAGTGAGACTCCGGCGCTCGCGGCAGCGAAGAAGGCCACTTACTTGAGCAGTTACCGCCGCTCGGGTGCGGACAAGGGCTGGCACTTTCTGACCGGGACGGAGCCCTCCATCCGGGCGCTGGCCGACGCCGTCGGATACCGGTACGAGTACGACGCCGCGAGCAAGCAGTACGCGCACCCCACCGGTCTGATCGTGATTACTCCCGAGGGCCGCATCGCCGCCTACCAGTACGGAGTCGAGTACTCGGCGCGCGATTTGAGGCTGGCCCTGGTGGGGGCGTCCGCCGAACGGATCGGGAGTCCGGTCACAGAGGTCCTGCTCTACTGCTTCCACTACGACCCCGCGACCGGTAAATACAGCCTGGCGATTTTGAACTTAGTGCGGGCCGGCGCGGCGGTCACCATTCTGGGGCTGCTTGCTTTCTTTGTGATCGCCTCGCGCCGTCATCGCGCGGTGCCGCTCAAGGCGGAGGCACGCTCATGATGTGGCCGTTCACGCCGGCATTTCCGCTCCAGATATGGCCTTCCCAGGCTTCGCCAGCGGCGCGCGAGATGGACGCCTTGTTTTTGACCGAACTCGCGGTCAGCGCTTTCATGGTCCTGCTGATCTTCGGCTTCATCTTCTTCTTCGCCATTAAATACCGCCGCCGCTCGCCCAACGAACGCCCCCGTCCCATCCGCGGCGGCATCATGCTGGAGAGCGCCTGGTCCGGCATTCCGCTGCTGGTCTTCCTGGTGTTCTTTTTCTGGGGTGCGAAGATCTACTTCGCCAATGCCGCGCCGCCCAAGGATGCGATGCAGATCTACGTCATCGGCAAGCAGTGGATGTGGTACGTTCAGCATCCCAGCGGCCAGCGCGAGATCGACGAACTGCACGTGCCCGCGGGGCGCGACGTGCAACTGATCCTCACGTCGCAGGACGTCATCCATAGCTTCTTCATCCCTGCGTTCCGTATCAAGAAAGACGCGGTGCCGGGAATGTACACCACGGAATGGTTTCACGCCACCAAACCCGGCGCGTATCATCTGTTTTGCGCGCAGTACTGCGGAACGAGTCACTCGCACATGATCGGCACGGTGTACGTGCTGAAGGAGGCCGACTACGAGCAGTGGCTCGCGGGCGAGCGCGGCGAGCCGATGGCGGTGGCGGGCGCCAAGCTGTATCAGCGGTACGGCTGCGATAACTGCCACGGCCGCATCTGCCCGACTTTGGACAGGCTCTATATGCAGCAGGTGGGGCTGGCCGATGGGCGCGTCGTGAGGGCCGACGAGGCCTACCTGCGGGAGTCGATTCTCGACCCGGGCGCCAAGATCGTAGCCGGTTATCCCAACGTGATGCCGAGTTTCCGCGGCGTGCTTGGCGAATTGGAGGTGATGGAACTGATCGCTTACATTCGCTCGCTCGGCACTCCCGCGCTGGCGGGCGAAGGCGCCGGAATCGGCGCGGGCCAGGGCATGGGCACCGCGGCCGGCATCGCGGCCCCCGACGCGCGCCAGCAGCAAGGGAATCAGAACGCCTACCCGCCTAACGGCAACCCGCACACCATGCAGGGCGAGCGCTCGTCCGAAATTCAGAAGCGCGAAGGCGGCGAAGTGAGGGACAAACAGTAATGGCCGCGTCCACCGAACCACTCGTCGAAACCACCACGAACTACCTGAACGCGGAGCACAGCGTCAAATCGTGGTTACTCACGACGGACCACAAGCGCATCGCGCTGCTCTACCTGGTGAGCATCACGTCGATGTTCGCTCTGGGCGGCCTGTTCGCCATGCTGATCCGCATTGAGCTGATCACGCCCCAGGGCGACTTACTCAGCTCGGACAGTTACAACCGGGCGTTCAGCATGCACGGGATCATCATGATCTTCTTCTTCCTGGTCCCATCCATCCCGGCGACGCTGGGCAACTTCCTTGTGCCGATGATGGTGGGCGCACGCGACCTGGCGTTCCCGCGAGTCAACCTTCTGAGCTGGTATCTGTATATCGCCGGCGCGGCCCTGATGCTGTACGTGATGGCCACGGGGGGCGTGGACACCGGCTGGACGTTCTACGCTCCGTTCAGCTCGCTGTTTTCGAATGGGCGGGTCACGCTGACAGTTCTGGCGGTCTTCATCGCCGGATTCTCGAGCATCCTTACCGGACTGAACTTCATCGTCACCATTCACACCATGCGCGCGCCCGGGATGACCTGGGGGCGGCTGCCGCTGTTCCTGTGGTCGCACTATGCGACGGCCGTCATCATGGTGTTGGCCACTCCCGTGCTGGCCGTAACGATGATGATGCTGGGGCTGGAGCACGTCTTCCACATCGGCATCTTCGACCCGGCGCTGGGAGGCGATCCGATACTCTTCCAGCACCTGTTCTGGTTCTACTCGCACCCGGCGGTCTACATCATGATTCTCCCCGGTATGGGCGTGGTCAGCGAGTTGATCGCGTGCTTCTCGCGGAAGCGGGTCTTCGGGTACGGCTTCGTGGCCTTCGCTAGCCTCGCGATCGCCATCCTGAGCTTCCTGGTCTGGGGCCACCACATGTTCGTCTCCGGCCAGTCGGTCTATGCCGGAATGGTGTTTTCGATTCTCAGCTTCCTGGTAGCGGTGCCCTCGGCGATCAAGGTCTTTAACTGGACGGCCACCATGTACAAGGGATCGATTTCGTACGACACCCCGATGCTATACGCCCTGGGTTTTATCGGCCTGTTTACGATCGGCGGGCTGACGGGGATGATGCTGGCCACGCTCGGTATCGACGTCCACGTACACGACACTTACTTCGTGATCGCGCATTTCCACTACATCATGGTCGGGGGTGCGGTCATGGCTTACATGGGCGGCCTCCATTTCTGGTGGCCGAAGATCACCGGCCGGATGTATCCGGAGATATGGGGACGGATTTCGGCTACCATCATCTTTCTCGGTTTCAACCTGACCTTCTTCCCGCAGTTCATCGCGGGCTATTTGGGGATGCCGCGGCGGTATCACGCCTATTCGCCTGAGTTCCAGGTCTACAACGTGCTCTCTTCCGCGGGGGCCTCGATCCTGGCGGTGGGGTATCTGATGCCGCTGATTTACTTCTTCTGGTCGATTCGCTATGGACTGCGCGCGCCCGCGAATCCGTGGGGCGCCACCGGCCTGGAGTGGAAGACGGCTTCGCCGCCGCCCACGGAGAACTTCGAGCAGCCGCCGATCGTTCTCGAAGAGGCGTACCACTATTCCGACGAGGAGGCTCCCCTTGCCTGAAACCGCCGCGTCGCCGTTCCACAGCCGCCTCAAGCACCAATACGAGACGCTAGCGCAGCAGCATCACGCCGACACGCTCGGCATGTGGGTGTTCCTGGGGACCGAGGTGCTGTTCTTCGGGGGCCTGATTACGGCTTACGTGCTGTACCGCACGGCCTATTCGGCGGCCTTCGATCACGCCAGTCTCACCCTCGATATCGTCTCCGGCACCATTATGACCGTGGTGCTGCTGGGCAGCAGCCTGACCATGGCCATGGCCGTTCACTCCGCGCAACTAGGCCACCGCAGAATGCTGGCTGTCTTTCTGATTCTCACCATCGTGCTGGGTTTGGGGTTCCTGGGCATCAAAGGTCACGAGTATTACCAGAAGTGGGAGGACCATCACATCCCCGGCCCGGGCTTCGTCTGGCAGGGGACGGACGCCCGCGAGGCGCAGTTATTCCTTTACTTCTACTTCGCCCTGACTGGCTTGCACGCCCTGCATATGATCATCGGCGTCAGTATCATGGGGGTATTACTCCTCCAGAACGCGCTGGGGCGCGTCCGGAACTACACCGTCGAAATCAGCGGGCTCTACTGGCACTTTGTCGACATCGTCTGGATCTTTCTGTTTCCGCTGCTTTACCTGGTAGACAGGCACAAGTGACTTATGCCGAGCACTTCGACTTACTACAAAATTTTCGCACTGCTGATGATTCTGGCGCTTGCTACCACGGGGATTGCGTTCGTCGATCTGGGGATCTTCAATCCGATCGTGGCGATGACGATCGCGGTCACGAAAGCCACGCTGGTCGTGCTCTTCTTCATGCACGTGCGCTACCAGGGGCGGCTGACGTTCGTGTTCGCGATCGCGGGCTTTTGTTGGCTTCTGATTCTGCTTTTGTTGATCTCCACGGACTATCTCACGCGGGGCTGGCTGCCGATCCCTGGTCCGATTCCGCCGATGGGGTTCTGACAGGCGTGAGAAGATCTGGGCAGGGAGATGCCTGAGGCCGCCACCCGTTTCGTCGTCCAGATGCACGACGCCTCGCGCCTCCATTACGACTTCCGCCTTCAGGTCGGCGACGTGCTCGTCTCGTGGGCAGTCCCCAAAGGGCCGTCGATGAATCCCGCCGAGAAGCGCCTCGCCATGATGACCGAGGACCATCCGCTCGATTACGCCGGCTTCGAGGGGGTCATCCCGGAGGGCAGCTATGGCGCGGGGACTGTGATGGTGTGGGACAACGGCACCTGGGAACCCGAGGGTTCGAAGCCCGCCCGCCAGCAGATCGACAGCGGAGAACTGAAGTTCAAGCTGCACGGCACCAAGCTCCGCGGCAGTTTCGCGCTGGTGCACACCCACTTCGGGTCCAAGAAGGATGGCCGGTCGTGGCTGCTGATCAAGCACCGCGACCAGGACGCCGACCCGGCCTTCGACATCGAGGCGCTGGCCTGGTCCGTGCTTAGCGGCCGCACAATGCGGCAAATCGCCGAGGGCTGATGGCGCTCGAACAGTACCGCGGCAAACGCAAATTCGAGAAGACTCCTGAGCCGGCGCCCGAGCCAGTTCGTGGAAAGGGCGGCAAGGGGTTCGTAGTCCAGCAGCACGACGCCACGCGGCTGCACTGGGACTTCCGCCTCGAGATCGACGGCGTATTGGTCTCCTGGGCGGTGCCGAAAGGGCCGTCGTTGAACCCCGCCGATAAGCGGCTCGCGGTCCAGACCGAAGATCATCCGCTCGAATACGCGCGCTTCGAGGGCGTGATTCCCGAGAAGAACTATGGCGCGGGTCCCGTGCAGGTGTGGGACAGCGGCACCTACGAGATGGAAGGTGACCTCGGCGCCGCGGAGCAGCTAGCGCGCGGGGAGCTGAAGCTGAAGCTGCATGGCCGCAAACTGCGCGGAAGTTTCGCGCTGATCCACACCGGCAAGCGCGCCGGGGATCCGAAGGACCGCAAGAACTGGCTCCTCATCAAGCACGCCGACCAATACGTGGATGCGAACTGGGACATCGAGCGGCTCGACTGGTCCGTCGTCACCGGCCGCACGATCAAGGAGATCGAGGACGGCCTCTCCGGCCGCGCCGCCACGGCTGCCGATCTGCCGGGAGCGCGGAAAGCGTCTCTGCCGTCTCAGATCGCGCCCGCGCTCGCCACGCTGATCGAGAAGCCCTTCACGGATCCCGACTGGCTCTTCGAGCTCAAGTGGGACGGAATGCGCGTGCTGGCCTGGATCCGCAACGGCAAGATCGAGCTGCGCGCGCGCACCGGCCGCGTCGTGACCTCCCACTTTCCCGAGCTGGCGGCGCTGCCCGCGCGGATCGCCGCGGAACGGGCCATCCTCGATGGCGAGGTCGTCGTGCTCGACCAGGAAGGCCGGCCGGACTTCTCGCGGTTGCAGCACCGCATGGGCGTCGAGCGGCCCGCGCCCACGCTGGTGGCCGAGGCGCCGGTGGTCTACTACGTTTTCGACCTGCTGTACGCGGACGGTTACGACCTGCGCGGCGTGCCGCTCGTCGAACGCAAAGACTTTCTGCGCCGCATCCTGCTCCCCGAGGATCCACTGCGCTACTCGAGTCACATGGCGGGCGAGGGCGAGGCCCTGTACAAGCTGGCGCGCGAGAAGGGCCTCGAAGGTATCGTCGGCAAGCAGGCGCGCAGCATCTACCCCGACGGGCGAAGCGCCCAGTGGGTGAAGCTCAAAACCACTTCCGAAGTGGATGCGGTGGTGGGCGGATTCACCGCGCCGCGCGGCGGCCGCGAACACTTTGGAGCCCTGCTGGCCGGCCTCTACGACGGCCCGCGGCTGCGCTTCATCGGCGGCGTCGGGACCGGCTTCGACCAGGCCACGCAGGAGGAAGTTGCGCGGCAGCTCAAGCCGCTAATCGCCAAGAATGCGCCCTTCGCCGAGCCGCCCGCCACGCGCGAGAAGGCGACGTGGGTCGAGCCGAAGCTGGCCGCGCGCGTGCGCTTCGCCGGCTGGACCGCGGAGTCGCACCTGCGCGCCCCGGTCTTCCTGGGACTGCGGCCGGACATCGACCCGAAGGAGTGCACCTTCAGCGCGGAGACGCCGAAAGCGCAGCCGTCGCTGGCCGGCGAAATCGCCGCCGCCAAAGGCGACGACGTCACGCTCGAGGTGGATGGCCGCAAGCTGCGCCTCACGCACCTGAACAAGGTCTTCTTCCCGGAAGTGGGCCTCACCAAGCGCGACCTGCTGGCCTACTACGCCCGGGTTTCCGGCCTGATCCTGCCGTTCCTCAGCCAGCGCCCGCTGGTGCTGCGGCGCCTGCCGGACGGCGTCGGCGGCGGCCTGTTCTATCAGAAAGAGGCGGGCAAGATGCCGGAGTGGATCGAGACCGTCGCCATTCCGAGCGACGGGAAGACCATTCGCTACGTGGTGTGCAACGACGTGGCTACGCTCCTCTGGCTGACGCATCTGGGATGCATCGATCACGATCCGTGGGCCAGCCGCATCGACGATCTTGAGCATCCCGACTACGTCTTCATCGATCTCGACCCATCCGAGGGCACGCCGTTCGCCTCCGTCGTCGATGTGGCGCGCGAGGTGTGCGCGGTGCTGGCGCAGGCGGGCGTGAAATTCTACGTGAAGACTTCGGGCGCCAGCGGCATCCACGTCTTCCTGCCGATCGAGCGGGTCTACACCTTCGAGCAGGCGGCCATGTTCGGCCAGGTGGTGTCGCGCATGGCGGCGGCGCGCATTCCGGAAAAGTCCACCTTCGAGCGGACCGTCGCGAAGCGCCCGCGCGGCAGCGTGCTTCTGGATTACGCGCAGCTCGCCTACAGCCGGCCACTGGCCTCGGTCTACAGCGTGCGGCCCGAGCCGCAGGCCAGCGTGTCGGCGCCCATCACGCCGCAGGAGCTGAAGCCCACGCTCACCCCGGCGCGGTTCACCCTGAAGAACATGCCGGAACGGCTGGAGAAGGCCGGCGACCTGTGGGCCGATTTCTGGCGCTCGCGGCAGCGGATCGAGCCGGCGCTTGAGCGGATGAAGGCCCAAGGCGCTTAGAGGGACTACGCTGTGGCCTGGTGTTCAGACAGCCACTGGAGCAACTCTTCGGGCGAGTGGATCCGCTGGCGCATCAGCATTTGAAAGAGCTCGCGAGTGACGACCGTGTTAATGGGCACGGTGCATCGCACCTCTCGGCTCTGGCCAGGCAGCTTCACGAGAAATGGGATCCTCGTCAGGTCGCGGCCCGCAACCGCGCCGGCCATTTCCGCGGTCCAGATCGGGTCTCCGGACCATAATCCAGTTCGAAACGGGTGGTCGGAGGTGATGAGAACAGTGGTGCTGCTCCAGAGGTTCCCAGCCTCCAACTCGTGGCGGACTTCGCCCAGAAACCGGTCCGCGAGCATGAGATTGTCGCGGTAGTTGTCGTTCTCCCCTTCCGAGTACGCCTGTGCTTTCCGGTTGTAGATTCCTGGAGGGTGAGGGACCGGGACATGCACCAGCAACAGTCCGAGTTCGGGCCGGGCGACCAACTCCAGGGCGGCCTTTCTCAGGGCTCGAAAGCACTGTTGGTGTTCGTCACGTACCAACATCCAGGACTCCCGTTGGAACTCCGGAACCCAAAGGTTATCGAACCTTTCATACCCAGGTACGAGGAACAGTAGCCGACCGACTTCTATGCGCAGGGTTCGCCAGAAGCCGATGGTTTCCGCATACTCCCGCCAGGGAAACGGGTTTGAGGCGCAGGCAGGCGCCACCTGCTCCCGGCACACGCTGACCGTCTTCCCCAGAACCCGGCAATAGGGGTGATACCAGCCGACGATGCCGGATTGAAGTCCCAACCCGGCGGCATCGGTGAACACGGTCGGCTCTTTGCTCCAGCGCGCTTCTCTCCCGTTCGGAAAAGTCAGCTTCAGCTCGCATGCACCCTCTGGCAGAGCCTCCGTGATGAATTCGCCCGCTATCAACGCGGGCAGCGATTTCAAGGTGAAGTGCGCCGGCGGCACTGCCTGGTCGGCGTGCAAGGACTCGGAGCGGAAGCGATCGAACTCAGGCATCAGGAGCCATCGTGGCCGCTCCTCGAACGCCAGATGCTGGTCCATCTCGTCGAATACCAACCAGAGCGTCCGGCTGGGGGCCGGCCGGCGATCCTGGGGAGTCCACGCCGCGTGGTTCTCGTGAAACGCGGCCGGAGGTGCATATGCGTACCAGGCGGCGGTACCGAAAGTTATGGCCAACAGCGGAGCGAGAACGAGGATGATTCCGCGACTTAGCGAGAAAAGGAGAATGCGGCGGTAGAGGATCAGGTAGATCAGACTCTTGTCTCATGCAAGATGAGCCTGAACGGGGCGCTGGATTCTCATACAAGATGAGCCTGAAGCGGAGGATCGGGATGCTGGGGATTGATCATCAGCATGGACGATTCAGAAGCGACGAGCCTGGAGCAGATCCGGGCGTTTCTGGCGGGCAGTGGAGAGGTGCGGTTTGCCGGGCAGCGGCGCGAGGAAGTGTACGGCTGGGTGGAGAAGACCCTGGTGCGGCACCAATACGCGAGCCTGAACCGGACGGGCAAGGGTCTGCTGCGGCGCTACACTGGCACGCATGACCGGCTTGAGCCGGGCGCAGGTGACGCGGCTGATCGGCAGCTATCGCTAACAGGGCCGAGTGACGAGCGGCGGCCTACCAGCGCAACCAGTTCGCCGACACGCTACACCGCCACCGACGTGGATCTGCTGGCCTACGTCGACAAAGCCCACGGGAACCTGAGCGGGCCGGCCACGAAACGCATCCTGGATCGCGAATTCGAGGAATACGGCCAGCGCCGCTTACCAGCGCTTGGCGGGCGATCTCGGTGGCGCACCTGTACCGGTTTCGCAACTCGGCGGCCTACCGGAAACGGAACACCAGCTACCAGCCCACGCGGCCCACGCCGATTCCCATCGGCGAGCGGCGCAAGCCGCAGCCGCAACGGCTCGCCCGGATACCTGCGCATCGACACCGTGCATCAGGGCGATCAGGACGGCCGCAAGGGCCTGTATCACATCAACGCGGTGGACCAAGTGACGCAGTGGGAGATCGTGGCCGCCACGCCCCAGATCTCGGAACTGTGGCTGATGCCGGTGCTGGAAGCCATGCTGGCGCAGTTCCCGTTCGTCATTCGCGGCTTCCATTCCGACAACGGCAGCGAGTTCATCAACTACAACGTCGCCCATCTGCTCGGCAAACTGCTGATCGAACAGACCAAGTCGCGGGCGCATCATTCCGGCGACAACGGGCTGGTGGAATCCAAGAACGGAGCCATCATTCGCAAGCACATCGGCTACGGCCATATCGATGCGCAGCACGCCGAGGCTGTCGACCGGTTTCACCAGCAGCATCTGAATCCATATGTCAACTTCCACCGCCCCTGCGCCGTGCCCAAGATCATCACCGGAGCCAACGGCAAGCGGCGCCGCATCTACTCTGCGCTGGGCCACGCCCTTCGAACTGCTGCAGGAGGCGCCGCACTGCGAGAGTTCGCTGCGGCCCGGCGTCACGCATGGCCGAACTGGAGCACTTCGCCCAGCACAATCCGACACCGAAGCCGCGCTGGAGATGCAGCGCGCCAAACGCCAACTGCATGGCGCGCATCGGCAAGCGCAGCGCCTGAGACGTTGGCGACCACTCGCCCGGAAACGCGGAGCGCTGTGGAAATGACGGGCCGTGGACAGCCGTGGAAAACCGCCATCGCTAACGCGATGGGCGCTTCGCGCCGGTTTCCCACCGCTGCCCACCGCCCTTGGAAAACGCTCCGCGTTTCCCACATTCCCACAGCGCCGACGACTGTTCTTTCTTTCTCTCTCTGAACTCAAAACGAAAGGACCCAGCCTGCCGGCCGACGTACCTCCGTTCAGGCTCATCCTTCGATGAGAATATGCTCCTCGGCGCGAGCACCGATTCGCAGCGCAGGCGCCGCAGATCCAGTGCGAGGCAAGGCCCTGGGGAGCCGTGCCTGGGGATCGGGCGCCGCTGGCGGAAAGCCCCGCCTACGCCGCCCCGCGCCGCTTCAGAGCACGCTTGCGCGGGGACGCGGCGGGCTCGTCTTCGACCGCGTGAATCTCCCTGGCGGGCTCGGGCGGCTTGCGGCCGGACTCGGCCAGGCTGCGCTGCAACGCGTCCATCAGGTCCACCACCGGCGCCAGCTTCTGCGGCCGCGCCTGGCGCACCTCCTGCCCCTGGCGCTTGGCGTCGATCAGTTCCAGCACCTTCTTCTGGTATGCGTCGTGGAACTTCTCGGGCTCGAACGGAGCCGCCAGGTTCTCCACCAGCCGCTCGGCAAGCTCGATTTCCTGCGGGCGAATTTCGACCTTGTCGGGTTGGCCATACTCGGCGAGCTGGTTCAGCTCGTCCTGGTAGTAGACGGTGTGCAGCGTCAGGCCGTGTGCGCGCGGCCGGATGACCACCAGGTACTCGTGCTGGTGCATCGAGAGTTTCGCCAGGGCCGCGTAGCCGGCCTTGTCGAGCGTGTGCACCAGCAGGTCGTAGGCCTTGCGCCCCGGCTCCTCCGGCGTCAGGTAGTAGGAGGCGTCGAAGTAGATCGGGTCCACCTCCGCGAGCTTGACGAACTGGACGATCTCCATGTTGCGGTCTGACGGTAACTCGATCTTCTTCAGCTCTTCGGGATCGACCTCGATGTAAGTGTCCTGGGCCTCCTCGTAGCCCTTCACGATCTCGTTGCGCTCGACCACGCGCTGATCGTGCGGACACCAAAGCTGCTGGCGGATGCGCGTGCCGCAGGGCTTGTGGATCTGGTGAAAGCTGACGTGCTCGCGCCTCGCCGCGGCGAACAGCCGGACGGGCACGGAAATCAGCCCAAAAGTGAGAAAGCCCTTCCAGACGGTAGAAGCCATACCGGTGCGCCCCCCTCTTGCGCCGTCCCAGCGGTGGCTAACCGCATGATAGCGCAAGGGACGGGGGAACGTCAGACCACCGCGACCGGCCGCTTCCGGAGCACATACAGCGTGCGCTCGGAGCCTTCGAGCGGCTCGCGGCGCAGCACCTCGAAACGCTCGCGGACGCGGGATTCGAAGGCCGCCTCCGTGATTCCCTCGTACAGCCGCTCGCGGCCCCGCAGAAGACGGCGGAACATCGGATCGCCGGGCCCGACGAATTCGACGATTGCCAGATCCGTGGTCAGGTCGGCAGCCAGGGCCACAACCTCGGCCAGAGGGATGCGCTCGGTCACCACCAGGTGATGCACCAGCGCCAGCATCAGGACGGCGTCGAAGTGTCCGTGGCAGCGCTCGAGAAAGGATGGGCACTCGCGGTTTCGCCAGCCGGTGGCGGGCGTGGGGCGTGCGATGTCCACAACCAGCGGCAGGATGCCGGCGCCCTTCGCGCGCGCGTTGCGCCAGAGAGTTCCCACCACCACCGGATCGCTATCGACGGCCACCACGGAGGCTCCTTGGCCGGCGGCCAGCTCGCTGAAGCGGCCCGTGTTGGCGCCTACATCGAGCACTCGCGCCGGGTGAAACTCGGCCAGCGCCTGTTCGACGAAAGCGGTCTTGGCCGCCGCGGCCTGGGGCGAATACGAATTCGCGTCCGCGTACCCGGACCAGGTCGGATGCCTTCGCCGTTGCCGGCTGGAGACGGTCGACCGTGCGGCGGAGACGCGGCCAGCAGCCGCTCGAGCACGAACCGCGCCTTTCCCGGATCGGACATCGGGCGCGGCCGGTAGAAGGCCGTGTCGTCCGGATTCTGGCGGCGGGCCAGCCACACCGGAATGGTGACCAGGGAGAGGAAGGGACGCCGGAACCGCAGCGATCTCGGCAGCCACCGATAGGCCTCGGCGGGCTCGATGCCGTCGCGCCGCGCCAGAAACACCTGGTCGAGCGGGAGATCGAGACTCCGGCTCAGCGCCAGGGGCAGAAGAAAGGTGCGGACGAACTGCGCGTAGGGCAACCAGAGCGGGTCGTGCGGGTCACGCGGCTCGAACGAGAGGACGTCCACGAAGACCGGCTCCGGCCCGCGAAACAGCACGTTGTAGGGCGTCGCGTCCTTGATGCCGAAGCCGCAGGGCAGAAGCTCGCGCGCCAGGTCGATGGTGAGACCGGCGGCGGCGTGAAGCATCTCCGGCGGCCACTCGTAGGGATAGCTGGGAAACGGGATGCGCTCGTGCTCGAAGAACTCCGTCTGGCCGGCGGCGCGGCATTCGGACGCCGGGTCGCCGAGGGTGCCGGCGTCGATGGGGCTGGTGCTGACGATGCGGCCCTCGGAAAGCATGCGTTCCGCGGCTGGGGTTTCGAGCGCGGCCCGCAGATTCGCGGCGCCGGAGGGCGTGACGGCGCGGAAGATGCGGCCGGCCTGGGAGAAGAGGGAGCCGTCGGGATCGCGAAAAGAGGCGGAACCGGCCTGCACTCAGCCGTTCCTGTCCTTCTTGCGAAAGAACGCGACGATCTTGCGGGCGTAGTAGAGACCGCCGATCAAGCCGGCAACGAGCACCTGCCAGATCAGCGCACCGCTCCCCGGGTCCGCATAGGCTTTGAGCGAGCGCTCGGAAGCGGCAAGCAGGAGCAGCAGCCCGGCGCCGCGCAAACAGATATTCGAACTCTTGGATTCGCGCTGCATCAACCTAGACCTCGACGTCACTCGGCGTCTCTGTCGCACTCCCTTGACGGTCTCCGATTCTAGCACGGGTTTCCTGCCGGTCCGGCGAGATCGGGCACCCGGACCGCAGGTCGCCCACCTCTAGGCCGTCCGCTTGCTGACGCGCGCGGTTCCGAGCAAGCTCCGAACCGCGACCGTAAGGGAGCGGACCTGGCGGTCAGAATACTAGTGCGACAGGTTTAAGAGTATGCTGCCGATCTTGTTGAACGCGTCCACGATCGCGTTATCGTCGCTCGCCGGAAAGTACTGACCTGGCATCTGGTCGGAATTGTACGCGTTCGTCGCGCCGTAGTTGCTTTGGTTGGGATCGTTGGCCACCCTCGCCAATAGCACATCGTCGGTTCCGCCGGTTCCCGAGTAGCCGATGGCGTAGATCGTGGGGTTCGTGGCAAGAGACGTCGTGCCGAGGTCGTTGCGAATCCGGTTAGCTGCATTGTCGACCGCGTTCCAAGCCGCGATGTTGATCTGCGTGCCCTTGCCGGTCGTGGTCATGGAGTTGAAGTTGTTGAAGCTCACACTAGTGCTTTTCGGGAAGGTCGAGGCGGACGACGCTTTGTGCCCCACGCCCAAATCCGTCGTCAGGTTCCCGAAAAGGTCCCACGGTGGGATGGTCTTAAGGTCTGTATAGATGTTGTTCAGGTTCTGAGTGGCGTTAGAGGTCCCGAGCGAGTCGCAGCCGGTGACACCAGTAGTGATCGCGGTGCCGAAGGTTTCATCGGTCGCAACCGCCTTGAGGGACCAGGCGCTGGCCCCGCTGCCTCCGGTGTAGTGGGTGGTGTCAAGACTCAGCATCTGCTGAAGAGCGAAATTGTAAGTGAAGCTGGTGCTCGGCGCTTGGCCGGATCCCATGACGCCGACCATCATGTTGGCTTTCTGGCCCATGTCAGCGAGGGTGACCCCCCTCGTATTGGTTCCCGTTTTCAGGTTCGAAGGATAGTTAAACTTGCAGTTTGACTTATTCGCCGTCTTCGTCAGGGTGGAGGGGTAAGGATTGGGCGACGGTAAGAGCAAGTTATTGCCTGGAGAACGCACGCCCGCAACGTAATAGTTTGGAACATCCGTCGCCATCGACGCGTTCAGGGCATCGGGGCTGTTGAGATACACCGGGAGCATGTTGGGGACGCCATCCGTGAACAGAACGATCACGCTCCTCTTGACGTCATAGTGGTTGGTGGACATGGAGATGTTATGCGCCTTCTGCAACTCGATGAAGGCCAGCGAGAGCCCCTCCGCCATACTGGTGGCCCCCCCCGAGCCGATCTTGTTGATGGCGTAAATCATGTCGCAGCATATGGTGCCCGAGGCGTTGTTGCCGTTCTTAGCCTTGAATGCGGAGTTGGGACCCCCGTTCGGGTCCGTGGGGCTGAAGACGTATGGGCCACTGTTCAGTATCGGATAGCCGACTACCGCACTCGTTCCGAACACCACGAACCCCATCTCGTCATAGCCGCCGTTGAACTTCGTAACGAAGGAGGCCGCGGCGTTCTTGAGCGTGGTGAGCGGGCTTCCCGCCATTGAGCCGGAGCGGTCAAGCACGAGCACCACTCTCGCCTGACGCCGGCTGGCCTCCGCGCTCGCACTGACTGAGGCGTCCGTAGTTTGGAAGACTTTCATAAACAAGAGCGGGACTTGCGCACTGCCGGTTACGGCAACCTTATACATGTAGTCCGGGGCTTCGGGCATCGAGGGCTTCGCTACGCACTGAAGATTGTAGGCGTTCCAGTACCCTTCCGGGAAGTTGGCCTTGCAAACCTGGCCGGCTAGTTTTCCGATGTCTTGCGGTGTGGTTCCCATCAGGTGCCCGCCCTCCAGGGCGGCTCCGTCGATGGCTTCCCAAAGCTTGGCCTGAACAATATACAAGATCGTCAAGTCGATCGCCAAGCCGGCCAGAGGGAGGATTATCGTCATCACCAGGAGGGTGGTCAAGATCAGAATGGCCCCTCGCTCTTTGGTCCTTGAACGGCAAATCATAAGCATGGTCCCTCCGATGGAATCGACTCTAGAACACCGCGTAATCACTTAAGGCCAGGAGCGATGTGACGCCCGGCACGTTGAACGGCGCCGCGCCCACCTGGACAAGATTGACGGTCTGCCCCGACGGCAACGTGGAATTGTCGGCGGCGTTGTAGGCGACAATCTGTCCAAGGTTTCCCGGCAAGGTGGCGTCCAGTCTCAGACCGGCAACCGTCGTCGTATCGTGCAGGGAGTAGGAGCCGTCGGCGCCGGGGGTTCCCCCCGATGGAGCGGTCAGAAGACTGTGGTAGCTTACCTTGCCGGGACCCGAGCCGAGGCTTGGCGCGGTCCCCAGCACCAGGTATTGTGTGTAGCACCAATGGTCATGGTTCGGGCAGACCGCCATGTTGTCGCCCAGGAGGCAGGTAGCGGCGTCCACATAGATGAGCTGCGAAAAGATGACCTGAGCGCGGTCCGGAAAGCCGGTTCCTGCGCCAACATCCTTCAGAATAGTCATCACATTGTCCGCCGAGAGGTCCACGGTGCTGGTCGTCCACAAGTGCCCGGCATCTCTGCAGAACTGGATGACCTCCAGTTGCCGGAGCAGGTTGAAGCCAACTGCGTAGGTGCCTAGGAACATCGGCAGCCAGAAACACGCCAACATCAGACTGAACTCTATAAGCACGTTTCCGCGCCGCTTTTTCTGTCGCATTGTCTCCTCCTACGGGTTCTTATAGACCAGGACCCCCGACATGGTGTCGGCGGAGCTAGCGGTGGTATACCATTTTGAACTGTTCGCCAGGAAGGGAGTTATCAGCGTGCTCATGGGCGTACCTAAAGTGTCGTTGCCGTCGCTGCCCTTTCTGTAACCCGTAACGGTGACCTCAACTATGTTGCCGCCCTGGTTGAGCTGCCCGGCCGCCGGCGCCCCGGTAGGTGAAAAATACTGCACCACGATGCACGTTTCGGAACTGCATGTGCCACCCTGCGGCACCACCACCGCGTCGTCCAGGACCCCGCCCGCCGCAAAAATGACGTGGTCGCCGACGCAAGCCGTAATACTCGTCATTCCGCTGCACAGGTCCGGCAGGTAGGGGTCGGGGATGGCGTTGGTGATGGCGTAGCGGCACCCCACCCGGACTGCGTGCTCCATCGTCGCCTTGATGTATACGCCCCATGCGATGTCCATGAAGATGAAGATCAGTGCGAGCATGGGCACTAACACGAGGCTGAATTCGATCAGTTCCTGGCCGCGCTGGCGGCGGCGCCGCTTGCTCGACCGATCGTTCGGAGGCATAGTATAGACCGTCATGGCCCATCCTTCGGGCTTGGGATATCAGGGTTCGAAACGCCCGATCAGTTCAATGACGAGTGAGCCGGCACGATTCTTTACGCATGGTGCTGATTTGGTGGCCCTACTAACCAAAGGCAACCATCTTCGTCCCCCCACTCGCCAGTATCCGCGAGGCGTGGTTCCGTAGTAGTATCGGCTACGATGGACCGAAACCAGCTCGGCGGTCCGCTTCGGGCGGGCATCGAGCAGGAGATCCGGGATCTCTACGCTACCGAAGCGGCGGGCTTGTTGCGCCACGCCGCCAGCGCGGCCGGGAACGGCGAGGCCGCGCAGGACGCCGTCCAGGAGGCATTTCTTCGCTTTTTCATCGCCCGCACCGCCGGACAGGATATCCGCAACCCCAGGGCTTGGCTGTTCCGCGTGCTGCGCAACCACGTGCTCGACCAGAAGAAGGCGGGCTCGCGCAACGAGATCGGCCTGGAATCGGTCATGAACTCCCCCGGCCCCGGCTACGATCCGGAAGTGGCATACGGGCGGATCGAAGCGATGCGCAGGACGCTGCAAACAGCCCTGACGCCGCGCGAGGTCGAGTGCGTGCAACTGCGCAGCGCCGGCTTGCGGTACGACGAGATCGCCGGGGTGCTCAAGGTGCAATCGGGAACGGTAGGGGCGCTGCTGACACGCGCTCACAAAAAGATCCGGGCCGCGGCGGGCTCCTCGGATCGCAGGAGCGGTGAGCTGACTCTGAAGGTCGCCACCGGAAAACGCTATGCATCCTAGAACTGCCGCCCTGGTCTCCTTCTCGGATGCGGAGTTGAATCCCGCGCGGAGCCGGCGGATCGCCCGCCATCTTCAGCAGTGCCCGAACTGCCAGGCGGCGCTGGAGCGGATTTCCCACGAAAAGCGGGGTCTCTCGGCGCTGGCAGGCCGAGATCGGCCGGCGAGCGACGTACAGCGGGGGCTGGCTGCGGTGGTCGCGGCCATGGCCCGGTGGCGCGAAGCGCCGGCACCCGAATTGAGGAGCCGCGCCCGGGCCCAGATCGAGATCTACTTTGGCTGTGGCGCCGCGTCCTTTTTGGAGTCGCCCGATATTCGCGCCGATGAGCTGCTGGCGAAGACGCTGGCGCTCATTTCCGCGTTTCTCGGGCAGGAGGCGGCCGAAGCCGTGACCGGAGAGATTCTCCGCGGCCTCGATTGCGCAGCGTTGACTGCGGAGGTTTTGCCATGACGCGAACTGAGGATTGGAACCCACTCGAATCGGCTCCCACGTGGATTATTGGGATCACGGGGGCGTACCTGTGCCTCGGAGCTTTTGCGCTTTATGTGTGGTGCCACGCGACGGCGGCGTTTTCGATGCAGGCGGCGCCGGGCGACGCCGAGTCTTGGTCGGTCATCGGCATGGCGGCGGCGCAGGCCTGGCTGTGCCTGCTGGCGCTCCGCGGCTTCGAAGCCCGAGCGCCCCTGCGCCGTGCATGGCTCCTCATTATGCTTTCCGCGGCGAGCCACGTGACCGGGGGCCTGCTTAGTCAGGTGCCGGCAGCCACCTCGCTCCTGAGCCCGCTGGTCCCGCTGGGGAGAACGGAGCAGATCCACCGGACCGCGCTCCTTCTCGACGGTCCAGTGCAGATGGCTCTGCTCGCAGCCGGGCTGCTGGTGGCGCTGCGCGTCCTCTGGAGGCTCGGCTTTTGGGTGCGGCCCAAGTCCACCGGCTGGGCGGTGGCCGGTATCGTGGTCCTGTTCACGCTGACCCGCTGCGGCGAAATGGCCGCCGGGCAGTTCACCGCCGACACCGCGATCTCGCTGCTGCGGAGTCTCCTGCTGTCGGTGCTCTCCGTAGAGGCGCTGTTCCTGTGGCTGTCGGCCGCGCGCATGGGCCGCGGACCGGTAGCAAAATGCTGGCGCGCCTTCGCCATGGGAATATTCGCGATCGGATTTGGCGAAGCGGCCTTGTGGGCGATCGGCGGCTATTTCCCGGCCTGGCTGGTAGCAGCCCTGGGATGGTACGTCTGGTTCCCCGCAGTGTCCGCTTTCGCTCTGGCGCCGGCTCACACGGTAGCCGCCGTACGTCGCGCAACCGGACGGGTCGCCAGATCCTCGGGCGGCCTGCCCGTGGCCGGATTCCCGCGCACCGCCTCGGCGAACTAGGATTCTGACCGCCAGGTCCGCTCCCTGACGGTCGCGGTTCAGTGCTCGGCGGCATCCTCCTGTCTCCTGCCTCCCGCTCCCCCGCTACAATGAACTTGTGCGGCTCTTGTGCGGCCTGCTGGCAGCCGCGGCACTATCTGCTCAGCCCCAGTTCTTCCCTCTGAAAGACATCCGGCCCGGATTGCGGGGCGTCGGCAAGACGGTCTTTTCCGGCACGCGCGTCGAGGAATTTCAGGTCGAAATCCTCGGCGTGCTCGAGAACATCGGCCCCAAGCAGTCGCTGATCCTGGCGCGCCTGTCGGGCGGGCCGCTGGCCGAGACCGGCGTCCTGCAGGGGATGAGCGGCAGCCCGGTGTATATCGACGGCCGGCTGGTGGGCGCCGTGGCTATGGCTTTCGCTTTTTCCAAAGAGCCGATCGCCGGCATCCGGCCGATCGAAGAGATGCTGCAAGCCGGCGGCGAGCCCCAGAAGCGGGCGCACCGCCTCCGGACGCCGGCCGATTGGCAACCCGGTGCTGAACTGCCGCCCCGCCAGGACGTCCTGGCCGGCGGCCAGCGCATGGTGGACATCGCGACGCCCGTCTCCTTCGGCGGATTTACCCGACGCACCATCGAGCACTTTGCCCCGCAGTTGCAGAAGCTCGGCCTCGAACCGCTCGAAGGCATGAGCGGCGGCGGACGGCTCGATACCGCACTCGGCAAGCCCTCCCAGCTTCAGCCCGGCTCGATGATCAGCGTCCAACTCCTCGCCGGCGACATGAGCATCGCCGCCGACGGCACGGTCACCTATATCGACGGCGACCGCCTGTACGCCTTCGGCCACCGGTTCCTCTCGGCGGGCGCCACGGACCTGCCGTTTGCCCGTTCCGAGGTGCTCACCCTGCTGCCCAACCTCTCTTCCTCGTTCAAGATCTCGGCGCCGCGGGAATGGATGGGCACCATCACCGACGACCGCAGCACCGCAGTGATGGGCCGGCTGGGACGGCGTTCGTCCCTGGTCCCGGTTTCCATCTCCGTCACCGAACACGGTGGCCGCGCATATGCTTACCAGTTCCAGATGGTGAAGGACCCGGTGCTTTCGCCCTTCCTGCTGTCGATGGCGACCTTCTCGGCACTGGACGCCACCGAGCGCACCACCGGCGAGGCGAGTTTTGCCGTGAGCGGCACGGTCGAATTCGAGAACGGACTGCCCCCGGTCAAGCTCAACAACATGTACGCGGGCGATCTCAACCTGGCGGCGCAGGCCGCGCTCGCGACCTCGGCACCCGTGGCCTACGCTGTCAGAGCGGCTTCGACGCCATCCAACTGAAGCGCGTGGCGCTCCACGTCGAGTCGTTCTCGCACAAGCGCCAGTTGCAGATCGACCAGGTGTGGACTTCGCGGCGCGAGGTGCGGCCGGGAGAGACGCATCGACCTCACGGTGGCGCTGGAGGGCGACAACGGAGCGGAACTGATCCGCAAGGTCAGCTATGCCGTGCCCGTCGGCGCCGAGCCCGGCCCGCTGCAATTCACGGTTGCCGACGCGGCCACCATGAACCTCACCGAGTTCCGCCAACTGATTGTCTCCGCGCCGAACTCGCCTGGGCAGTTGATCTCGTTCCTGAACGCATTGCGCCCCAACACGAAAGCCTATGTGCGCGTCTGGCGCGCGGCGCCCGCCTACGACGTGGAGGGCGAGACGCTCTCCGACCCGCCGCCTTCGGTGGCCATGATCCTGGCGCGGACCCAGCCGTCGCTCTCGACCATGCCCGCCCTGCCCAACTCGAAACTGGCCGAGATGGAAATCGACGCCGGCGACATGGTGGTGAGCGGCGCGAAGACCATCCAGGTGGAAGTGAAAGAGCAATGAACCGACCCGCCCTGATCGCACTGCTTGCCGCTCTCCCGGCGCTGGCCTCGAGCCCAACCGCGTGGGAGATGAACGACTATCGCGACTTCATCGCCGGCCACCTGACCGGGCTCTCCCTCACCCGCGACGGGAAGCTGACGCTGGCGCCGAAGCTGGAGACCGTGTTCGATTCCGGCCAGCCCATCATCTGGAGCGTCGCCTCGGCGCCCGACGGCACTGTCTACATCGGAACCGGCCACCGCGGCCGCGTCTTCCGGATCGACAAATCCGGCCAGGCGTCGCTGATCTGGACGGCCGAACAGCCGGAGGTCTTCGCCCTGGCGGTCGATCCGAAGGGCGCGCTCTATGCGGCCACTTCGCCCGGCGGCAGGATCTACCGCATCGAGAACGGCAAAGCCAGCGAGTACTTCGCGCCCGGTGCGAAGTACATCTGGTCGCTGGCCTTCGCCCCGGATGGCGCGCTCTACGCCGGGACGGGCGACCAGGGCCGGGTCTTCCGCATCACGGAGGCGGGCAAGGGCGAGGTCTACTACGAAACCGGGCAATCGCACGTGACCTCCCTGGCCGTCGATGCGCAGGGCCGCCTGCTGGCCGGGACGGAGCCGAACGGCATCATCTACCGCATCACGGGCAAGGACAAGGCGTTCGTTCTTTACGACGCGAACCTGCCCGAAGTGCGCACCCTGGTGCCGACGGCGGATGGGGCGGTCTACGCTGCCGCGCTGGGCGGATCGATGGGCCGGCGCGCGCTTGGCGGCGTGCAATCCACCCAGGGGGTCCCGGGCTCGGTCAGCGTCAGCACGACCACCGCTACCGTCACGGTAGAAGCGTCCGAAACACAGAGCGGAATCGACATCAAACCCAAGCCCGAGTCGGCCAAGCCGCAGCCGGCCCAGCCGGTGGTTGCCGGAGCGGCGGTGCCGGTCGAGACAGCCGGCGTCGAGAAAGCCGCGATCTACCGCATCAACCCGGATAACACGGTGGAGACGCTGTGGAGTTCCAAGGAGGAGAACGTTTACGATCTGCTGGTGCGCGGCGACGAACTCGTGTTCGCCACCGACGGCCAGGGGCGCATCTACCGGATGGGCAAGGACCACCGGGCGACCCTGATCGCGCAGACCAATGAGGGCGAGGCCGTCCGGCTGGCGGGCACCGCCAGCGGCATTCTGGCGGCCACCGGCGACCTGGGCAAGCTGTACCGCCTGGGTCCGGGACTGGGTGCGAGCGGCACCTTCGAATCGCCCGTGCACGACTCCAACACCGTGGCCCGCTGGGGACGCCTGAGCTGGCGCGGCGATACGCCCGACGGCACCCGCCTGGTGCTGCGCACCCGCACCGGCAACTCACTGCGCCCGGATACGACCTGGAGCGATTGGTCCGAGCCGCTGACCAACGCGGACGGGTCCGCGATCCGGAGTCCGAATGCCCGCTACGTGCAGTGGAAGGCGGAGTTCACCGGCGCGGCCTCGCTTGAAGGCGTCACGCTGGCCTATCTTCCGCAGAACACGCCGCCGGTAGTCCGGTCGATTACCGTGACCTCGCAGCTCTCGAGCGCGGCCGCTGCGGCAAAGGCCGCGGCGCAGTCGCAAGCGGCTGCTTCCTATACCGTCACCGTGACCGATTCACCGGACGCGGCACCGCCCTCCTCGGCCGGGACGCCCACACAGCCCGTCACGCGGCCCGCCGCCGAGCAGTTGCAGATCGCGTGGCAGGCCGACGATCCCGATGGCGACCGGCTCACCTACTCGGTATACTTCCGCGGCGAGGACGAGCGGGAGTGGAAGCTGCTGAAGTCCAACCTCGCGGAGAACAGTTACTCGATCGATTCCGACTCTGTCGCCGACGGCCGCTACTATTTCCGAGTCGTCGCCTCGGACTCGCCGGCGAATCCGCCCGCCACGGCGCGCACCGCCGAGTTGGTGAGCGCACCAACGCTGATCGATCACACCCCGCCCGTAGTCACGGTGGGTGCGCCGACGCGCTCCGGATCCCAGGTCGAGATCCGGATCGACGCCGTGGACGCAACCTCGCCCCTGCGCCGCGCCGAGTACTCCGTCGACGCCGGCTCCTGGGTTCCCATGGAACCGGCAGAAGGCATTGTGGACTCCCGGCACGAGCAGTTCGTCCTCAAGCTCGACGGAGTTGCTCCCGGCGAACATCTGGTGGTCGTGCGCGCCCTCGATGCGGCAGACAACGCCGGCCTGGCGAAGGTTGTGGTGCGGTGAGACGCGAGCCAGGAGACCCTAGGCGAAAACGCTTTGCCCCCATGCGTGAATCGCGGTCCAGTCGCGCATGTCGGCGTTGCGGCCTTTCATGACCTTGCACAGCAGACGCTCGGTGAACGACAGGCGGCTGAGATCCATGCGGCCGGCGAAGAACACTTCGGCGCCGGGTCTCATCACGGCGTGCACGGGATCGAGGTAGCCGAGCCTGGCTTTCCTTGCCGCCTCGTCGGGACCGGTATTCATCATATGGACCGTGAAGAAAGCCGTGGGAACCCGTTTCAACCCGGTCCGATGGGCGCGGACGAACTCGACCGCCTCGGGTAACCAGTGGCCAAAGCGGACCGCGCTTCCTACAACCACAGCCTCGTATCCCGCTAGGGTAGAGACCTTGTCCGCCGGCCGCAGGTCTACCGCCGGCGTTCGGCGTTTCAGGTCCTCGGCTACTGCCCGGGCAATGTCCGCGGTGGACCCGCATCGGCTTGCGTAAACGACTAGAATCTTGCCGTTCAACGGCGTGGATGCCCCGCGGCAGAATGGTGCCAGGGCTATCAGGCCCAGCCCGGCGGCGGAAGCGTGCAGGAAATCGCGGCGGTTCAGTTCGCTATTCATAGTCGGCTCTACCTCTATGACGGGAACTACGAGGACTTATTGCACGGGTCGTAGGCGTTAAAGTAAGAGGCCGCCGCGAGATTGAACCGTGGCGCAGACTCTTAGTCGGCAGCGTCGAGACTCTTCTCGACGCGAAAACCGGCCTCGACACGAGTGTCGAGGCGGCAGGCAGGAGTGCCTGCGCCACGGAAACTGCCCGCCCATGATTAACGGGGGTGCGCCCCCCGCGCACGGACCTCCCATGCGGCGTGCTACGATACTCCTGGAATCCGGAACCGATGCCGACGCTTGATTCTTGGGGGGCAACCGATCCTGGCCTCGTGCGCCAGAACAACGAAGACAGTTGGTGCATCGATCCAGAACTCCGCATCGCCATAGTGGCGGATGGCATGGGCGGCGCCTCCTGCGGCGAAGTCGCTTCGGCCATGACGGTCGAGGTCACGATGGACCGCTTGCGCCAGAGCCTCCTCGGCGTCATTCCCGAAGAGGCCATCCAGGAAGCCATCACCGAAGCGAACCGTTCCGTGCTCGCGAAGGCGCGCGGCGACGAGACCTGCAGCGGGATGGGATCGACGGTCGTGGTGGCGTTCTGGGATCTGCCGCGGCTCTTTATCGCCAATGTCGGCGACAGCCGCGCTTACCTCTGGCGCGAGGGCAAGCTCACTCAGCTTTCCTACGATCAGACACTGGTGAACGAAATGCGCATGCGTTTCGGCCTGTCCGCTGAAGAGGTCAACAGCTTTCCCCACAAGAACGTGCTGACCATGGCGGTGGGCACCACGCCCGAGCTGACCATACGCACCCACGACGAGCAGCTCCAGCCCGGCGACATCGTGCTGTTGTGCTCGGACGGGCTCACCGGCCCGGTTTCGGAAGCGGCCATCGCCGCGACTCTCTCCACCGACACCCCGCTTCCCGACCTGGTCGCCCGCCTGATCAATCAGGCCAAGGCGCACGGCGCCCCCGACAACGTCACCTTGGTGCTTCTCCGCTACGACGACTGGCAGATTTAGTAAGAAGGAGTCAGGTCTCCTGTTCCCCTTCGCTGCTACGATGGGAGAATCACATGCCCATTTATCAGGTCATCGTCCTCGCCATCGTACAGAGCCTGACGGAGTTTCTGCCCATCAGCAGCACCGCGCACCTGGCCCTCATCCCGCGCCTGCTCGGCTGGAACAGCCCCGCTCTCAACAGCCTGGATTTCGACATCGCCCTGCATGTGGGGACGCTGGCGGCCGTGGTGGTCTACTTCTTCCGCGACTGGCTGCAGATCGTGGCGGGCGGCTTCGGCATCAACTTCAATGGCGACTCGGAGATCCACCACAACCGGGGCCTGCTCTGGCTCCTGGCGCTGGCCACCATTCCGGTGGCGGTGTTCGGCTACATCTTCAAGGAGCAGGCCGAGACCACCTGGCGGAATTCGTACGTCATCGGCACCACGCTGATCGCGGTGGGCATCGTCATGTACCTGGCCGAGCGGGCCGGCACCTTCAGAAAGACGCTAGGCGAGGTGTCGCTGGGCGATTCGATCGCCATCGGGCTGTCCCAGGCCCTGGCCATCATTCCCGGCGTTTCCCGCAGCGGAATCACAATTTCGAGCGGCCTGTTCCGCGGCCTGGACCGCTACGCGGCCGCCCGGTTCTCGTTCCTGCTCTCGACTCCCGCCCTGGCCGGCGCGGCGGCCAAGGCGTTCCACGACCTGCACAAGAACGGCGGCCTGGCGCCGGACATGCGGCTGGCTTTTGGCGTGGGGGTGGCGGTCTCGGCCATCGCCGGATGGATCGTCATCGCCTTCTTCCTGCGCTTCCTCCGAACGCATACCCTGCGCTTTTTCGTGTACTACCGGGTCCTTTTTGGCATAATAGTAATCGCTCTGGCTGTTTTTGCACGCGCGTAGGATGAACGGCACCTCCGCGGCGCGGTACCCACGCCTTGCCGAGGCAGTAGGTTTGTTGTGCCTGCTCTTTGGGCTGGCGCTCCTGCTGAGCCTCGTCTCGTATTTCCCCGACGACCCTTCCTGGAACACCGCCGCGGGAGCGGTGCACGCCAGAAACCTGATCGGCAAGTCCGGCGCCTATACCGCCGACCTGGTCTACCAACTCCTGGGCCTGCTGGCTTTCTCGATTCCGGCGATCGTGGTGTGGATCGCCTGGAGTTGGGTGCGGCGGCGGCCCGTGGAAGCGCCCGCCTTCAAGGGAGTGGGCGCGGCGCTGCTGGTCTTCGGCGGCGCGGCCGCGCTTTCGCTCGGCCCGCATTGGACCCTGTTCGGCGGCGCGGTATCGCCGGGGGGCCTCGTCGGACTGCTGCTGGCCGACGTGCTGCTCGCCGGCTTCAACCTCACCGGCGCCATCCTGGTCACCTGCGCCTGCCTCCTGGTAGGGCTGTACCTGACCACCCGGTTCCGGCTCTCGCACGCCGCTTTCGTCCTGGGCCTTCCGGGGCGGGCGTTCGCGCCGGTGCGCCGGCTGTGGCGTCCGCGGCCCAAGAAGAAAGCGGAACCGCCTGCCATGGCGAGAGCGGTGGCCGAAGAGGAGCCCGAGGTCGTCGGCGAGGAGGAGCCTCCGTTCGAGCCCGACGAAGAGATCCCCATACGCACCATCGAGGATCTGGCACCCGGCCCCGAGCCCGAGCCAGAACCGGTTTTCGTCCAGCCGGTGCGGGAAGAGCCCGTCCGGCCGCGTCCGCAGCCGGTCGAGCGGCCCGCCGCCGCGAAGAAGCAGTTCGAACTGCCGTCCACCGAGCTGCTCAACGAGACTCCCGGCCGCAACCCCTTCGACGAAGAGGAGCTGAAGCAGATCGCCGTCCGCATCAAGTCGAAGTTCGAGGAGTTCAACGTCTTCGGCTCGGTGGTGCAGATCAACCCCGGCCCGGTGGTGACCACCTTCGAGTTCAAGCCCGAAGCGGGCATCAAGTACAACCGCATCACCGCGCTCAGCGAGGACCTGTGCCTGGGCCTGCAGGCCGAGTCCATCCTCATCGAGCGCATCCCCGGCAAGCCCACCGTGGGCATCGAGGTGCCGAACGCGCGGCGCGAGGTGATCGGCCTGCGGCAGATCCTGGAATCGGACGAGTTCGCAAACTCGCAGTCGCGGCTCACCATCCCGCTGGGCAAGGACATCAGCGGGCGCATCAAGGTGACGCCGCTCGAGTCCATGCCGCACCTGCTGATCGCCGGCTCCACCGGCTCCGGCAAGAGCGTGATGCTGAACACGCTGATCATGTCGGTCCTCTACAAGGTCGACGCCGGACGACGTGCGCATGATCCTGGTCGATCCCAAGCGCCTGGAGCTGGGGCTCTACGAGGGCATTCCGCACCTGCTGACGCCGGTCATCACCGACGCCAAGAAGGCCACCAACGCGCTGCGCAACGCGGTGCTCGAGATGGAGCGGCGCCTGCGCCTGCTGGCCTCGCAAGGCGTGCGCAACATCGAGCAGTTCAACCGCAAGGTGCGCCAGTTGCGCAACGAGCCCATCGCCGCTGTTCGAAGACAGCATCGAAAGCGCCGAGGAGCTGGAGGACGCTGCCCTACATCCTCATCCTGATCGACGAGCTGGCCGACCTGATGATGCTGGAGGGGCACAACGTCGAGCAGTCGGTGACGCGCCTGGCGCAGATGGCGCGCGCCGTCGGCATGCACCTGGTGCTGGCGACGCAGCGGCCCAGCGTGGACGTGATCACCGGCCTCATCAAGGCCAATTTCCCGGCGCGCATCAGCTTCCGCGTGGCCACCCGCGTCGATTCGCGCACCATTCTCGACGTGATGGGCGCCGAGCACCTGCTGGGCAAGGGCGACATGCTGTACCTGCCGCCCGGCTCCTCGCGGCTGACCCGCGTGCACGCCGCGCTGGTCACCGAGACCGAGATCAACCGCGTGGTGGATTTCTGGAGAGCGCAGGCCACGCCGGACTACGACCAGTCGTTCCTGATCGCGCCGCCCGAAGAGGACGAGGAGCAGGACGGCGCGCCGGCGGACGTGGCCGATGGCGAAGAGGACCCGCTCTACCGCGATGCCGTGCGCGTGGTGCTCGAGATGGGCAAGGCTTCCACCTCGACCCTGCAGCGCCGCCTGCGCCTGGGCTACGGCCGCGCCGCCCGCATCCTCGACATGATGCAGCGCGACGGCATCATCGGCCCCCCCGACGGCAGCAAGCCGCGCGAAGTCCTCAAGCGCCCCGACTGGCTGGATGAGGTGGAGGAACGGGAGTAGGGCGCTGCTCAGCTCCCTACTGGAGGCAAGCCCGGAAGCTCCGGCGCGATCCGGCGCAGGATGTCTAGCGCTGGTCCTCGGATTTCGACTGCTACCCGCTTCAAGTACTCGCCGGAGCCTTCTTCGACCGCTGTTAGAGCCTCGTAGATCGGGCGCCAGGCATCCTTCCATCCCTTCCGGTCGAGCAACTCGATGCAATCCGCCACCCGCTCGTTCTTCACTGCCGCGGCAAAGAAAACCTCAAGCGCTTTCCGGCCAGTCGCGAACCTATCGATAGCATCGCCGGTCAAAGCGTCTTCCAACGTTACGGACGCACGAGGGAAGTCGCCGAGCTGAGCCACTCCTACCGCACGGTGCAAGAGGGCGAGCCCATTCGAGTCGTCTTGCTCCAAAACCAAGTCGCAAATCCGTATCAGGATCTTCCCGAAAGGTGCGTAGGTTCCGCACAGTCCCAAAAGCTCATCCCAGAATCCCGGTTGACCAGATGCCTTCATAAAAACCGGGAGCAGTCCGCCATCGTTGTTGGATCCATGCGCGCAGGCTGCAAGAACGGCTGCCGACACGGGGTCCTCCGGCGCCAGTTCCTGCGCTCGACGGATGTCGCTCACTCCCTCCTTCTCTCGGTCCATTTCGCAGTAGAGCAAAACGCCGAGGTTCCGCAGGGTTCTGGCATTGTTCGGCTCCAGTTCCAGCGACTTGTGGAAGGCCTCCTCTGCCCGCTTCGGTTTTCTTGCCCCACACGCGAGAAACACTGCAAACGCACCCCAGATCTGTCCGTTGTGCGGATCCAGCTCAAGAGCCTTGTCAAAAACTGCCTCGGCTTCGTCCAGTCGGCCAAGCGTCCGCCCCAGAAGAACCGCAAGGCTGTGCCAGAACGGCACGCACTTACCGTCGAGTTCGATCGCGCTACGGAGGGCCGCCTCAGCTTCAGCAACTCGTCCTAGCCTATCTGCCAGAACGGCGCCAAGGCCGGCCCAGCACCATGCTCCCCTCGGATCGAGCTCGACCGCCTTCCGAAACGCCGCCTCCGCTTCGTGACTTCGTTCGGGCGTGCCCCCGAGAAGACATCCAAGATCGCTCCACGCTGCTGCAAGCCCTGGGTCCAGTTCAATCGCCTTGCGATACGCCGCCTCCGCTCCCTCGATTCGCGCAGATTGCGTCATAAGACGGCCAAGGCAATCCCAGGCTGGTGCGAATTTCGGATCGAGCTCGATGGCTTGGCGGTAAGCGGCCTCCGCTTCCTCCCGCCGCTCAGGTACCGCCGAAAGGACAATGCCAAGGCCAATCCAAGACGCGGCATCTTTCGGCGCCAGCTTGACCGCCTTCCGAAAGGCCGACTCGGCTTCCTCCCGTCGCTCGGGTGTTACCAAGAGAACAAGACCAAGGTCACTCCAGGCCCAGGCGATTTCCGGAGCGATCTCGACCACTTTCCGAAACGCCGTCTCCGCCTTCACAAACTCCCCGCTTTTTACGAGGTCACGGCCCGCCCGCATCCGTTGCAGGACGTCGTGAACCCGAACCCTCACCGCGGCTCGAAGCGCTTCGGTCCCGCCGATGCTCTTCAAGGCAGCTTCCACAGCATCGCCCTCCGGCCATGGCATCGCCTCAAGATAAGGCCTCAACTCCGCCTCCATGTCGGGGCACTCGCACCGCAGATAATCTTCGAATCGCCCCCGGTCCTTGCCCGACGCAAGCGCGTACGCGAAGACCGTTTCGATCTCCGACGGGCGGCTCCGCCAAGTATTCCGAGACCGCTCCAGGCGGTCCCAGGCCATGTGCTCCAGCTCCTCGGGCTCGAAGAACACCCGTAGGAACTCGACAAACCACCTCAGCTTCGTTCGGACGCGACGGCTCGCTCGCATCAGGTACCAGATGTTGAAGAACCGCTCGGACACCTGATAAAGGGCCTTCTTGCTGTCGCCGGGGTCAGCCTTTTCCAATAGCCCCTGCCGGACCAGGCGCGTCAACTGCGCCGATACCGTGCCCGTGTCGAGACCGGTTTCCCCGGCCACCTCCTGTGCTGTCACCGGGTCCCACCGTATTGCCACCGCGTCGAGCACTTGCTGAGCTTGGGCCGGCAGGTCGTCCACGCGGCCCTTGTAGCCCGGCGTGCACTGATCGAGAAGCCTCTCGAGATACTCCCGCGCACCGCCCTCCAACCCATCCAGGACAAGATGGAAGAGCAGCACTGTCGTGCGGGGGTTGCCTCCGGTCAACTCAACGAGAGCCCGTAACCGCGCCTCGTCGGAGGCGAGCCAATCCTCGACCCGCCGCTTCGCGGCGCCTTCCTCGACCTCATCTCCCACCGATTCGCTCAACCGTAGCAGCAACTCCCGCACACCTTTGGGGGTCAGCGGCAAGAGTCTGTGAACCTTGAAGAACTCGAAGAACGCGCGGTCGTGCTGGTAAACACCGTCGCTCGCCTGTGTCGTCGCGCCATACATCGTGAGATCGGGCCGGCTCGCGAGTAGCTCGCGAAGCTTCCACTGATCCCCGTCGGGGATCGTGTCGATCAACCGGTCTGCGTTATCGACCAGCATCAGGAGGCTCCGGCGCATCTCTTGCCCGATCTCCGCAAGGAACTTCGGAACCGCTTCTTCCACCTGTTCAGGACTGAGCTTGCCGGTCACCTCGATGAAAGCGTTCACTCGATCCAGGGTTCGCCTGTCGTGCAGTAACTCTAGGGCGTCGGCGACCGCATCCAGTGCGTTGAGGAAAAAGCGATGCAGCCGGTGGACGTTGTACTGCTCCTCGGGAAACGCCAGCACCAGATACCTGTTCTGCAACTCCAGGTCGTCCTCGACGCCGTAACGCAACCGTTGGAGCAGCGTCGTCTTCCCCATGCCCCGCGCTCCGATGATCAGGACGTGAGGTGGGCGCTCCTCGCGAAGTAGGTCTAGCAGGCCCTGGTAGTCACCCTGGCGCGCATAGAATTGCGCAATCGTCTCGTCCTTGGACAGGGAGTGCGGGTTGTAGACCGGCACGCCCCCAAAGGGAAAACGCCTCCCCGTGCTCATGCCTGCACCTCCAGCCAGTACCGCCGCAGCAGCGCGGAGCGGAAGCGCACCACCCCCTGCTGGCGCAGAAGGTATCCATCGCTGGTGAGCAGATCCAACAACTGCTCCAGCATCTGAACCCGTTCGTCATCGTTGGCCACTTCCCGGCTCAACCGTAGATCGAGCGTCTCAATCTTGATGCCGCCCACTTCGCGGCAAGCCAAACCGAGAATCGTCTCGCAATACCCAGGGAAGCGGGCGTCCAGCATCTTCTGCAGCCGCTCGTCCCAGTGATCAAAGTGGGTCCGGCCATGCTGCATGAGCCGCCCTATTGCCACCTCAACGAGCGCGGGCGACGGAGCGCCGAAGCCTTCACGGACGACTCCGTTGAGTTCGTCAAACACCAGGTTCAGGTGGAACGGAATGGGCCATTCCACCACATCCAGGATCGACTGAATCGTCTCCGGTGTCAGTTGCCACTTACAGAACCGGCCGCGACCATCCAGGTAGGCCCGTGCTGTATCGGCGCTGAACGCCCCCAGTTCGATCAACTTCAGATCGTGAATCGTGCCGGACAGCTTCAACCTGCGCGCGAGAGAGTCCAAGCCGATCGAGCCCGCAAAGAACCACCGAGGCTGGTACTGCTCCCGCAGTCGCTTCAACCACAGCAGGAACCTCTCCGCCCTCTTGCCCGACAGGTCCTGCTCGACGATGCTCCCGACCAGCAACGGCAACTCGTCGATCAACAGCAGCGTCTCCGGATCGGCCTTCCTGAGCAGACTCTCCAACTCCTCCGCCGGACGCCTCCAGTCAAAGTTCTTCGCCCGCAACTCCAGCAAGCCCGTCTTGAGCACCACTTCCAGGTCCTCTGGGAGGTTGGTTTTGAACGCTTCGAGCCAGCTACGCTGGGCCCACTCGGTGTCCCGGAATCCTCGGATGAGCCGTTTAAGGAAGTCGAGCTCGTCTTCAGCGTCGGGAACGGAGAGGTAGAGGGTCTTGTAGCGCCGCGCAGGCCCCTCTTCCTTCATCCGATTAAGCAGGGAGCTCTTGCCAACGCGCCTCGGCGCCAGGAGAAGCAAGTTGCACGTTTTCAACAGGAACCAGGCCTCGTCGATAATCTCGTTGCGATCAAAGAAGGCCACTCCTTCGGCCAGCCTCCCCATGCTTCCCGGAATTCCTTTGTCCGCCATAAAGATACTGTATCACAACAAATCTGTATCGCAACAATTATTTTTCGAAACAGATGACTCCCTGGGCAAGGGCAATTCTGCACCTCCCGCCCGGCTCCTCGCGGCTGACCCGCATGCACGCCGCCCTGGTCACCGAGACCGAGATCAACCGCGTGGTGGATTTCTGGAGAGCGCAAGCCACGCCGGACTACGACCAGTCGTTCCTCATCGCGCCGCCCGAAGAGGCCGAGGAGCAGGACGGCGCGCCGGCGGACGTGGCCGATGGCGAAGAGTATCCGCTCTACCGCGACGCCGTCCGCGTGGTGCTCGAGATGGGCAAGGCTTCGACTTCGACCCTGCAGCGCCGCCTGCGCCTGGGCTACGGCCGCGCCGCGCGAATCCTCGACATGATGCAGCGCGACGGCATTATCGGCCCCCCCGACGGCAGCAAGCCGAGAGAAGTCCTCAAACGGCCGGACTGGCTGGACGAGGTGGAGGAACGGGAGTAGGGTTCGGCCGCCGCGCCTGTCCGCGCCCTACGGCGCGAAATACCCGTTGACGTCCAAAATCACGTGCGTGCGATCCGTCACGTACACGCTGATCGAACCGTCCGCCGAAGCCGGCACGATGGCCGCATTGGCCACGATCGAGCCGTCCCACGAATTCAGGGTCGATACCGTCGGCCGCGCCGCCCCCGTCGGCCAGATCGACAGGTATCCCAGGTAGCCTTGCGGCACCACCGTCACGTTCATCGCATACGCCGCCGCGTTGCTCGGAATGTAGCACCCCGACTGCGGAACGGCAAACGAGCGTGTCTCCGCGGCCTCCAGGACCGGTCCGCCAATGGGCCGGCCGGGTTCCTCGTGTCTGCAATCCGGCAGGGAGCCACAGGGTAGAAGGTCAGCGCTCCCGGCCGGGCCGCCGGGGCGAAGTAGCCATTGATGTCCAGGATCGCGTCCGCGGTCTGAGTGACGTAGAGCGACACCGAGTCGTTTGTTCCATTGGGAACGATGGCGGCGTTTGCCGTCACCTTGCCGGTCCACGAGTTGAGGGTCGAAACCAACGGCCGCTGCTGTCCCGTGGGCCAGGCCGTGAGAAAGCCGAGATAGTGCTCATCCGCGTTCGGCAGCGCCGTCACGTTGAGCGAGTAGCCGCTGGCGCCACTTGGAATGGCGCAGGGACTCGATGCGATCGAGAAATCGCGGCTCCCGTTCCCAGGCAACGACGGACCGCCGAACGGACCGGCGGCGTTGCGCGTATCCGCCACCCGGCAAGGCGCAGCGGCGTAGAAGGCCGACGTCGCGCTGCCCGGCGTGTCGAAGTAGCCGTTGATGTCCAAGATCACATCCGTCGGACCGGCGGCCATGACATCCACCGCTCCCCCGGCGCCGGCCGGCACGATGGCACCGTTTGCCACCACATTGCCGTCGAACGCGTTTAAAGTCGAAACCACCGGTTGTCCCGAGCCGTCGGGCCACAGGGTCAGATAGGGCAGCGGGCCGTGCGGAACGGCGGTCACGTTCAGCGAATACGCCTGCGCCGTGGTCGGAACCCCACAGGCACTCTGGGAAACCGGGAATGCTCGCCACGTCCCGCCTTCTAATCCGGGACCGCCGAAAGGCCCGTTGGGATTGCGCGTGTCCACCACCCGGCACGGCGGCACCGCGACGAACTGAAGCGGCAGAATGCCCTGAGTGATAGCCACGGGATACGATTCCGTGTGCGTTGAGTCCCAGAACCTGATTTGCCCGCTCCTCGCACCGCCGGCATTGGCGCCGATCCCGTAGCCGATCGATCCTGAGCCGGTCGCTATCCCTCGGCCGTTGGCGGAGAACCACTCCACGTCGCTGGACACGCTCCATTGACACGCGGCCAGGTTGCTCGTCACGGCCAGCGTGCCGCTGCCGGCGGCGTTTGAGAACGCCGAGGGCGAAACCGAATACTGGCAAGCGCTGGCCTGGCTCAAGCCGTAGTCGTCCCCGTTCAATTGCAGGTGGACCGACACCAGCCGCGCTGCCCCGTTCGGCGCCAAGGACAACGTAGCGGTCCCGTTTCCTGTGCCGCTGCCCGAGACCACGGTAACCACTGGGCTTCCGGATACGAGCGTCCAGGGACAGCCTGGAGGCGCGGTGACCGCAAACGGCATCGTCCCGCCCGAAGCCGGCGCCAGCGGCCTCGAGACTGGCACGGAGTAGGAGCAGGTCGAATCCGGCTGCGTGATCGTGAACGACTGGCCGTTCACGTTGACGCTGCCGGTCCGCGTCGAGCCCGTTGTATTTCGGGTGACCGCTACCGTAACGTTGCCGGAACCAGTGCCGGCGGCGCCGCTCTGAATGGCGATCCAACTGCTGTCGGAAGGCGTGGCCGTCCAGGCGCAGCCGCTCGGCGCCCTGATTGCGAACCTCGTGGTCTCGCCGGCCCAGTTGCCAACCATGACGGATGAAGGCAACGGCTGGTAAGAGCAGGCGGGAGTCGCCTCGGAAATGCGGGCCAGGAATCCGGAGCCGTTGAAGAACGGAACGACGTTCATGGCGTCGGGCGTGACGGGAAGATCGCTCGAACTGCTGGTTCCCGCAATCCAGGCGTCTCCCGACGCCGTTGCAGCGACGGCAGCCGGGGAGGCCCCGCTGGAACCCGAGTAGAAGGTGGACCAGACGAGCGTCTTCCCGTCCGCGCTGAGCTTGGTGACGAAGCCATTGTTGATGACGGGGCCCGCGGCATAGATGGTTCCCGCGGAGTCCACAGCAATAGCAGTAACCTGCATCCCCGCATAGGTCCCCGATGACCAGGACGCCCCTCCATCTTTGGAGAGTGCCGCTGTCGAGCCGTCGGACGCACAAACCACCTGGGCATCGCCGGGAGCGACCTGCAACATGCCATACGTGCTGCTTAGAGACACCGGCGGCGTGCTGAGCCCATGCCAAGTGGCGCCGCCGTCGGTGCTTTTGGCCAGCGACGGCCCCTCTTCGTAGATCACGGACGGGTTACTGGGGCTGGTCGCCAGAAGGCTCGGGGTGGGGTACTGCTGTTGTTTCACCCAGGTGGTCCCAAAATCCGGGCTGATGTAGAGGTCACGGTTGTACGTGGCCGCGAGGAGAGTCTCGCCAGGACCTGCGGCTACAGGGCTCGACCCATAGCCTGGGGATGGAACGGTCGAGACCTGAGCGAAGCTGGCTCCGCCATCCGTTGAACGGTACACCCTGCCGGACTGGTCAATCTCCACCACCTTGTTGGCGTCCACCGAACTGACGGCCATCCCGGCCAGGTAGGACGTGACGGGTGGCGTACCGGCCGGGGGCTGCGCCAGGGCTCGCCAGGTGGCGCCTCCGTCGCTGGAGCCGAACGCGACCATTGAAGTAGTCGCGCCTCCGGCCCCTTGTACTCCCATGAGGTTGTAGGCGAGGTAGACCACCGCCGGGTTCGCCGCGCTCCGCATGAACTGCGTTGCCCTAGGACTGTACGACACGGCCACCGGAGTACGTGCGCTCACCGGTGTCCATGAGGCGCCGCCATCGGTTGTCCGGAGCACGCCGACATCAAACTCGCCCGTTGGCCCGAATGCCGCCAGCACCGTTCCCGGATTGGAGGGATCGGTGGACAGAGCCTGGATCGCCGTCGGCACACCCGCGTCCGCGGGCGTCCACGACTTCCCGCCATCCGAACTCTTGTATAACGACACGCGGGTGCCGACAAACGCAGGCTGGATGGCGTTCAAGGTGGGGAAGTCGCTCGACGTCGTCGAGCCGGTCACAACGAGCTGTCCGGAAGAGGCCAGGGCCAACCCCGCGATCAAGTCCTCCTTGTTGCCGCCCAGATAAGTCACAAAACCGAACGACTGGCCATCCGCGGCAACCGAAGCAACAAACCCCTGCCTTGAACCTTTCGCTGACGCCTGGATCACTCCCGCCGTGGCGGGCAGGTCGGCCGAACTGGTCGTTCCCGCCAGGTACAGCGTTCCGGAAGTGCCTTCTCGCACCAGGGCCACAGGGCTGTCAGTTCCGCTTCCGCCCAGAACCGCCAGCCAGGACACGGCATTTCCGTTCGGAGTCAACTTGGCCACGAAAGTGTCCATACCTCCGCCGTTGCCCGCCCTTGCGCCCGCCGGGCTGTTAGGAAATGACGGCGAGTCGCTCGTCCCTGCAATGTAGGCGTTGCCCTGCGCGTCCACCGTAATAGCCGTCCCGGCGTCGGCGCCCGAGCCGCCTAGCAGCGTGCCGTAAATCAGTGTGCCGTCCGGGCCGAGCCGCACCACGAACGCGTCCGTGGTGCCCCCGCCGAAAGTGGTCTGGGCAGCTCCGGTCGTTGAGGTGAACCCGGCAGGGGAACTGCCGGTGATGTATGCGTTGCCTGCTCCATCCGCGGCGATCGCGGAGCCTGAAGAGGAAGCAGGGCCAACGTACGTCGAGTACACGAACGCGCTCGCGCCCGCGTTCAGCTTGAAAGCGAAGGCCGTGGCGTGTGACTTGTCGCCCGTGGATTGTATTGGATTCACCAAAGGGAAATCGGTAGAGGTGGTGTGGCCGGTCACCATCACCTCGCCGGAAGCATCCACGGCAAAGCTCGACACTGTGTCGATGCCCGAGCCTCCCGCATAGGTGGAGTACAGCAGCACGGTTCCCGAAGGGTTGAACTTGGCTAGAAATGCATTCCGCGACCCGACCACGCCGTCCTGCATCGCGTTCACGACCGGCACGGCCGCGCCCCACATGGCGTCCGCAAAGCCGCCTATGTACACGTTGCCCTGCGCATCGGTGGCGATGCCGCGCATCGTGAGCCCCGAGCCGAAGTAGGTGCCATATGCCAGCGTCGGATCGATCACCAGCGGCCGCGTCTTATCGTAGTCGCCCAGTTCGAAGCCGACCTCGTTGCCGGGCCTCAGCACGTAACGGCCCCCGACCGGCTTCCGCGCGCCTGCGCTCTCCTGATACACCGCCGGGAGGCGCAGCTTCATTTCACCGGTCGGGGTCTCGATCCGAACGTCGCCGCCCGGTTCGACCGCCAGCCTCGCCCCTCCCCCGAAACGCACGCGGATCTGGTTCGGGTCGGCGTCCGATCGAACCACAAAGTCATATTCGAGCTGGCCCTGGTTTCCGTACCAGACCACATCCACGCCGTCATACACGTTGTCGTACTCGACTCGGGCGTAGGTCTCCAGGTTCCGAATCCAGCGGCTTTCGTCACGCCCCACCAGGTAGTTCGTCTTGCCCGGCAGCGGATCGAGCGGTTTGCCGTTCGCATTCGGCCGCGCGTTCACGAATTCCATGCGCATCGCGCCGCTCCCATTGGCCGACGGAGACGCAACAGTCGCGCCGGTGGCGTCGATCGCCAGGCTCTGGCCGCCGGCATGAGCGACCCACGCGGCGGATTTCGCCGCCTGCCCTGCGTTGCGTTCAAACGAAAGCGGGATCCGGCTCAGAAGCTTCTCGACGGCGTCGCGATTGGCAGTTTCCGCCGTTGCCAGGAAGCTCGCGCAGACCAATACGAGAACCGATGATAACAAGCGCACCTATATCTCCATTGCTGCTGGAATTCGACCACAGAGCCTATGAATTATGTCACGGAGCTATGGGTAAGTAAAGCTCCGTTACTCCCATACACTTCGAAACAGGCTCTCTAACGGCCGCGCCTCAAAGGCTCGCGGTGGTCGCATCGCGAGGCACGCTCTTGTGCCCGGCCACGGCGCGCGGGATTGAGATCGGCGTGCCGAGACGAAGAGGGTTGTGTCGCGATACGAAACGCCTTCTCCGCCGCGGTCATACAGGGCGCACTCAAGGCGGCCCGGGATGGCCTGGGGCTCCTCAAAGGGCTGCCCCTTGTAACCGGCGGGCACGGCCGCGCCGGCCGTCAGGCAGAGCGACAAGCCGAGGGGAATCAGCAGAGCGCGGAGCGGCACCATTCCCCGGAGTATATAGGAACCAGTACCGCCCTTCGCGCTCGCGCGCGCCCGCCAGGGAGTCCTGATCCTGACGGGCGCAAACAGTAACGTAGGGCTCCTTCGCGCTCGCGCGCGCCCGCCAGGGAGTCCGGGTCCTATGGCACTAACCCGGGCGCGGCGGGGGGATCCTTCGCGCTCGCGCGCGCCCGCCAGGGAGTCCGGAAGCGCCTACTTCACCCCCGTCGGCGCCACCACGTACACGTATTCGAGAACGCCCTGGCCGGTGTTTTCGACATTGTGGCGCGTGGCCGGCGGGATGTACAGGAAACCCGGCGCCGCGAAGCTCTGCGCCGGGTGGCCCTCGAGGAGGGCCTTCCCCTCGCCCCGAAGAACGACCAGAGACTCCTCGTTCTGCCGGGTCGAGTGCCAGCCTACCGACTGGCCGGGCTGAAGCCTCACCAGCCCGCTCCGCATCCCGGCCGTCTGCGGCGCTCCTTTCAGCAAAGGACAGTCGCCACTTTCGCAGGTAAGGGGAATCGCCAACGTGCCGGCCGGCAAGTTCAACTACTCGGTCGCGATCCCGCTACGCCGCCTGACGCTAGACCTCAGCGGCATTTCGGCCGGCCGCCGCTTCGTAGACGCCACGCATACCGGCTACTTAGGCGCATACTCAGACGCGACCCTGCGGCTCGGTTACCCGCTTGGCGAACGCTCGACTGTCTTCGTTCTCCTGGACAACCTGCTCAATCGCCGGTACGAGTTTCTCCGCGGCTATCCGATGCTGGGGATCAATGCCGCCGGCGGATTCACGCTGAAGTTTTGACGTCCCTTGCGCTCGCCACCGCCGGGACCACCCGAGGGAGCGGACAGCATCCCTCAGGACCGCATTGCCGGGCGCCAAAAGATGTGGTGTACTAGGTACTCATGACAGCCGGGACCCCTGTCGCTCATGACGCGAGTCCGCCCCGACGGCCTTCGCCGGCGTTGGCATGGGTGCCGATTGCGTGGTTCAGCCTGCTGCTCGCCGCCTGTTACGCCCCGGTGCTCTGGCGCCTGATCTACCAGTGGGCCACCGATGGCGACATGGGGCACGGGTTTTTCGTCCCCATCGCCGCCGGCTACATCGCCTGGCAGCGGCGGAGCGAGCTGATGGAGGCCTGGGGCCCCTCGGACTGGCGTGGATTGATCGTCATCGCCTGGGGCGCCGCCCAGTTGTATGCCGCCACGCTCGGCGCCGAGCTGTTCCTGGCGCGGACGGCGTTCATCGTTTCGGTGGTCGGGATCGTGCTCTTCCTGGGCGGCACGAAGGCCGTGCGCATCCTGGCCTTTCCCCTGTTTCTCCTGTTCTTCATGGTCCCGATTCCGGCCATCCTGTACAACGTGATCACCTTCAAGCTTCAGACGCTCGCCAGCCAGCTCGCGGAGAACGCGCTCGCGCTGCTGGGCGTTCCGGTCCTGCGGGAGGGACACATCCTGCGCCTGCCGAACCAGTCGCTTTCGGTGGTCGAGGCTTGCAGCGGCATCCGTTCCCTGTTGACGCTCTCGTTCCTGTCGCTGGTTTACGCGTACCTCTTCGACAAGAAGCCGTGGATGCGGGCGGTGCTGCTGGCGGCCACCGTGCCAATCGCGATCGTCGCGAACGCTTCCCGGGTTACCGCCAGCGGCCTGCTCGGCCTGGTCAATCCCGAGCTGTCCGAGGGCTTGTTTCACTCCGCGGCGGGGTGGCTCATTTTTATGTTTGGCCTGCTGATGCTGGCTGCCGTGCACGTGGCTGTCAACGGCGTCTGGAAGCTTGCCCATGGACGAAAGTAGGGGTATGTTCCGGTTCCTGAAAAGCACGCCCGCCCGCGTGCTCACGGCGATATTGCTGCTGCAGATGGCGGGCTTCTTCGCCGTCTCGCGCCGGGAGGCCGTACCGCTGGCGCGCCCGCTGAGCGATCTCCCCTCCCAGCTTGGCGCCTGGACCATGGTTCAGGATAGCCAGGTCGAACAGGAAGTCATGGACGTGCTGAAGGCCGACGATGTTCTCTCGCGCGTCTATGCGGACCCGGCGCACCGCCGCGGGGCCAGTCTCTTCGTCGCCTATTTCAAGTCGCAGCGGACCGGCCAGACGCCGCACTCCCCCAAGAACTGCCTGCCGGGTGCGGGCTGGTCGCCGTCGGAATCCGACGTGGTCGCCATTCCGATTCCCGGGCGCGAGCCCATAGAGGTCAACCGCTACGTGGTCGCCAAGGGCGACGACAAGAGCGTGGTCCTCTACTGGTACCAGTCGCGCGACCGCGTCGTCGCCAGCGAATACCGGGCCAAGTTCTACCTGGTAGCGGACGCGATCCGATACAACCGCACGGACACGGCGCTGGTCCGCGTCATCGTCCCAGTTTCCGGCAACGATAGCGCCACCGCTACGACCACCGCCGAGGACTTCGTCAAAGCGTTCTTTATGCCTCTGCGGCGGCAGATGCCGGCGTAACGCTCATTGCGCCCCGGTCCACTCGCCCGCTCGAAGCGGCACACCCGCCTCCAGATCCCGGACGATGGCCCCCAGCCACTGCTCCACCGATTCGGTAGCGGAGGGAAACGCCCGGCGTCCGTAAGCGCGCGCTCGGCCGTCAGATCCAGGCGCACCGCGTCGCAACCGCGCTCTTCGAAGCGGCGCGCCGCAACGCGTGCCGCCATTTCCTCCACCTCCCGGCGATCTTCGGCGCACCCGTACTGCGCCTCCAGGATCGCCGGCTGTTCACGACCGAGCAGTAGCTCGGCGGCAAACGCGATGACGCGGTACGCGATGCGACGGTCCTGGCGCGTGTGGGAGGAGTCTGGCATGAGCCGTGCTCGCTGGCCGTTTGCCGAGCGTGGTCTTTCCCGAGCAGGCCGGCCCGGAGAGAATCACCAGTCTGCGGCGCGCATCCATGCGCCGCTAGTGCGCCGCGGTCTCGAGCGCCACCTGGCTGCGCGCCGTACGAATGCGGTCGCGGTACTCCTGGATCAGCGTGGTGAAGCCCGCCCAGTAGTAGCCGCCGACAAACAGCAGCAGGAAGGGCAGGCAGAAGAAGTTGTAGACGTCGATCGCGAACACGCACATGGCGACGAAATACGTCCCGATCGCGATCTCGATGAACGGCAACATGCCGCTGCGGCGCCGGTACTTGGCCGCCACCCTGCGCGCCGCGCCCCCGTCGGCCGCGTACTTCGGGGTGCGCACGAAGCCGCTCTGGATCCCCAGCAGCGCCTCGATCACGGCCCGTGTGTTGATGACGGTTAGCGCCACGCCCACCGCCAGCAGCGCCGGCAGCATCAGAATCGAGCGCAGGACGCTGCGGGGATACAGCTCGCGCTGCGCCAGGACGTAGAACGCCGAAATCGACCAGAACGAGGCGACGATCAACGGCAGGTCCAGGAACACCATCTGGAACCACCCCATGTAGAACCGGACGATCATCACCGGGAGCATGAGCGCCGAGACCATCATCATCATGGGATAGCTGATGTTCGGCGTCAGGTGCATGAACGCCTCCACTTTCAGCCGCCATGGAATGTCGGACCGCAGAATAGTGGGCAGGAGCTTCTTGGCCACCTGAGTCAAGCCCTTGGCCCAGCGCATTTGCTGAATCTGGAAGGCGTGCATCTCGACCGGCAGCTCGGAGGGGCAGTCGAGGGCCGGCAGATAGACGAACTTCCAGCCTTTGAGCTGCGCCCGGTAGCTCAGGTCGGAGTCCTCCGTCAGGGTGTCGTGCTGCCAGCCGCCCGCGTCGTCGATCATTCTGCGCCGCAGGATGCCCGCGGTTCCGTTGAAATTGAAGAACAGGCCGCGGCCGAAACGCGCCCCGTGCTCGAGCACGAAGTGGCCGTCCAGGAGCATGGCCTGGACCTCGGTCAGCACGTTGAAGTTGCGGTTGACGTAGCTCCAGCGCGTCTGCACCACGCCCACCTTGGGATCGGCGAAGAAGTGTACGGTGCGCATCAGGAAGTCGGCGGGAGGGATGAAGTCGGCGTCGAAGATGGCCATCAGCTCGCCGGTGGCGGTCTTCAGGCCTTCCTGCAGCGCGCCCGCCTTGAACCCGGTTCGGTTGGTCCGGTGGCGGTATTCGATGGGATAGCCCAGCGCCCTATAGCGAGCCACCAGCCGCTCCGCGAAGGCGTGGGTCTCGTCGGTGGAATCGTCGAGCACCTGGATCTGCAGCAGCTCGCGCGGATACTCGATCTTGAGGGTCTCTTCGAGCAGCCGCTCCACCACGAAGCGCTCGTTGAAGAGTGGAAGCTGAATGGTGATCGGCGGAAGCTGCTCAAAGCGCGTGGGCGCCTCTTTGGGGAGCTTCTTGCGGTACTTGAAATAGGTCCGGATCACCTCGTAGCGGTGCAACCCGTACACGGAGAGAATAGCCAGCAGCCCGAAGTAGGGAATCAGGATCATCCAGTCGAACCAGGACAGTTGGTAGATGCCGGCGAAGGTTTCGTCCGCCAGCGCGTGCTTGAGTTGCTGGAAGGCGCTAGCGGTCACCAGCAACGCCGGGCTGAAGAGTATGGTCATGGGCGGCCGGTAGAGGGATACCGCTCTCCTCTATTGTATGGCGCTGGTGATCCATTCTACACCTCGGACAAGCGGGAAGGGGATCGGGCTTTCACCTGAAGGGTCTGTTCGCCACACGGTGTTCCGCCGATGGAGAGACCTGGAAGCCCGTGCCATTCCTCGATACAACTGCCACCGGCGCCAGGCTGGTTTTGGCCTCCGCCGGAGGGGCCCGCAACCTGGCGGCCGTGGTCGCGCGGGCCACCTTCGATATCGACCGGGACCGGCTCGTCTACACGCCGGAGCGCCCCTGGCCCGCCGGTACGGAGGCCGTCCAGACGCCCTGGGGCACCTTCCCGCCCGATACACCGTTTCCCAGGGAGGGCATAGACGTCTTCGTGCTGGGAAGCGCCTGGCAGACCCACGGCTTGCCGGCAACCGAGCTGACGCTGGCGATCCGCGTGGGTACGGTGCTCGAGCGGCGCCTCACCATCGTCGGCGACCGGACCTGGGTGCGCCGGGATGGCACGCTCGTCCCCGGCGAGCCGCAACAGTTCGTGTCGATGCCCCTGACTTACGAGAATGCCTACGGCGGCCGCGGCGCCGCCAATCCTTTGGGCAAGGGCTTCTACGCCAGCGAGGAGGAAGCGTTGGGGCAGCCGCTTCCCAATCTCGAGGATCCGGATTCCCGCATCCGCTCTTTTGCGGACCGCCCGGATCCGGTCGGGACGGGCCCCTGTCCGCGGTTCGGCGGGCGGTCCAGCCTGATCGTCGGCCCGGAGCGGGCGCCGCACCCCGGCACGATGGTCGAGATCACGCACGCCACGCCCGATGGCGCCCTGAGCTTCCCGCTGCCCGATCTTCGAATGCACGTCCGCGTGGCGGAACGTCTGCTACCGCTCCTTCTGAGTGAGATCGCGGTCTTCACGGAACCGCACCGCGTCTCCCTGGCCTACCGCGCCGCGTTCGAGTACAACGGCGCGCTTCCGCGGGTAGAGGTGTCCAGCAGACAATAGGGCGGCGTCGGCTCACGCTACAATCGGCTGAGAAGCCTATGAGCAAGCTGAGCCTTTCCTTGACCCTGCCGATCGTGTGCGCCGCCGTCATTCTGCTGGCCGGGACCGGCCCGGCGTCTTCCCGCGAGGAGGAGCTATGGCGCCATCGGAACCTGGGCAAAGCGCTGTACGAGACGCCGACCAGTGTCCCCCAGTCCGCCATCGAGTTGAAGAAGGCGCTCGATCTGGCGCCCGGCTCGTTCCGCGACCGCCTCAACTACGGCCTGGCGATGCTGCGCGCGGGCAACATCAAGGAAGGGCGGGTGGAACTCGAAAAGGCCCAGAAGCAGGACCCGAAGTCCCCCTACACCTGGTTCAACCTGGGCGTCGCCTACAAGCGCGAAGGCATGTATCCGGAAGCGATCCGGCAGTTCGAGGGTATGGTCAAGCTTGTTCCCACCGAGCCGGTTTCCCATTACAACCTCGGCCTGCTCTACAACCTCACGGACCGCCAGCCGGAAGCGCTGAAGCAGTTCGAGATCGCCAAGGAACTCGACTCGAAGCTGGTGGCGCCGCGCTTCCAGATCTACAACGCTTACCGGCTCATGGGCAAGGAAGTGGAGGCTAAGGCGGCGCTGGCCGAGTTCCTGAAAGCCAAAGAGGCCCAGAAGGCCGCCGACGACTCCGAAGACATGGAGTGGTGCTTCTACGCCGAACTGTACGATCCCATCGAAGCGCGTCCGGCGCCCGCCGCGGCGTCCGCGGTCACGCTGCGATTCGCGGACACGAAGCTGGCCGGCACGGCCGATCCAAAAACCGCGGGCATGTTGGTGATGGACACCGCGGGCGACGGCAGCTCCGATCTGCTGCTCTGGTCGAAAGATGGAATCCGGTTGTACCGCAAGGGTAAGGACCCAGTGGCCGACTCCGGCTTGAGCGACCTCGAGGGCGTGCTATTCGTGGCCGCGGGCGATTTCGAGAACAGCGGACTGGCGGGGTTGTGCGTGCTCACCGAGAAGGGCCCGCTGCTCTATCGCAACGTGAAGGGCAAGTTCGTGAAGCTGGCGGCGAAGCTTCCCACGGGGCGGTTCGAGCGCGCCGTGTGGCTCGATTTCGACCACGACTACGATCTCGATCTGTTCCTGCTGGGCGACAAGTCCGTCCTGCTCCGCAACGAGGGCGAGCGCGGATTCCAGGACTACACGGCCCACTTCCCCTTCGCCGCGGGCCGGGTTGTGGACGCGCTAGCATTCCGCCTGATTCCGGACTCCAAGACCATCGACCTGCTGGTGAGCTACGCCGGCCGCGGCGCGGTTCTCTACCGCGACCAGATGCGGGCCGTGTTTGAGGCCGCTCCGGTGGATGCGGTCCCCGCCGGCGCGCGCTCGCTCCAGGCGGTCGACATCGATAACGACAGTTGGATCGACGTGGCGTTCTCGGGCTCGCACGGCGTCGAGTTCGCCATGAACCGCGACGGCAAGCTGGTTGCGGAAGCGACACCGGCGCCCGCCGTTCCGGCGCTGGCTTTCGCCGATCTCGAAGACCGGGGCCTGGCGGATATGGTGGCCGGAGACGCCGTCTACATGAACCAGGGTCTGGGAAAGGTGGGAGCGGGAAAGAATCCCGGTGGCTTCCCGGATGCTGTAGCCTGGGCCCGCGCCGACTTCGAGAACGACGGGCGGATCGACCTGGCCGCGGTCGCCTCGGATGGCAGCATCCACCTGCTGCGCAACGAGACCGCAACGAAGAACCAGTGGATTCGCGTGGCACTGGCTGGCGTGAAGAACCTGAAGCTGGGGCCGGGGACCGAAGTCGAGGTCAAATCCGGAAAGCACTACCAGAAGCTGATGTACGAGGGCGTGCCGCTGCTGTTCGGCCTGGGGCCGGAGAAAGCGGTGGACACCATCCGCATCAGTTGGGCGAATGGCATGATCCAGAACGAAACGGACCGGCCGCTCGATCAGACCGCGGAGCTCAAGGAGGCGCCGCGCCTGTCCGGGTCCTGCCCCATGGTTTTTGCCTGGGACGGAGGCAAGTTCGAGTTCGTGGCCGATGTGCTGGGCGTGGCGCCGCTCGGTGCCAGCTCCGGCGATGGCGGCTACTTTCCGGTGTCGAGCCACGAGTACCTCTCGATTCCCGGCGATCGGCTCGAACTGCGCGACGGCCAGTACGAGATCCGCATCGCCGAAGAGCTGCACGAGGTTTCGTACATCGACCAGGTGCGGCTGATCGCGCTGGATCATCCTGCCGGGGTCGATATCGTGACCAACGAGAAGTTCAAGTCGCCACCGTTCCCCGAATTCCGGCTCTTCGGCGTGAGCCGGCGCATTTTGCCGGTATCGGCGCGCGACGGCCAGGGGCGTGACGTGCTGGCTAAGGTCCTGCGGCGCGACCGCGTGTACGCGGACGGCTTCCGGCACGACATGGCGGGCGTAGCCGAGATGCACTCGCTCGAACTCGATTTCGGGCCCGCCGCCGCGCGCGGCAACCGCGCGGTCCTGATGCTCAGCGGCTGGATAGATTGGGCGGACGGGAGCACCTTCATGGCAGCGTCCCAGGGCAGCAAGGACGGGCTGGTGTTGCCCTATCTCCAGGTGAAGGACGCCGCCGGACAGTGGCGCACGGTGATTGAGGATATGGGCGTGCCCGCGGGTGAGCCGCGCACCATCGCGGTCGACCTCACCGGCAAGTTCCTGTCGGCGTCGCGCGCGGTGCGCATCGTGACCAACACTTGTGTCTACTGGGACCAGATCTACCTGAGCGAGGACACGGCGGCGCCGCGGACGCGGCTGACGGCGATGGACGCCCAGACGGCCGATCTGACCTTGCGTGGTTTCTCGCGCGCGGTGGTCGATCCGAGGCACGAACAGCCCGAGTATTACGACTACTCCGAGTGGCGGCCGGCCGCGATGTGGAACCCGGTACCGGGCCTCTACACGCGCTACGGCTCGGTGCGCGAATTGCTGGCGGGGGCCGATGACCGGTTCGTCATCATGGGCTCGGGCGATGAGATCCGGCTGCGCTTCGATCCGGCTCGGCTGCCCGCGCTGGCGGCGGGTTGGAAGCGGGATTTCCTGGTGCTGGTGGACGGCTGGTCGAAGGACGCCGACGCCAACACGGCTTTCGGGGATTCGGTTGAGCCGCTGCCATTCCACGGCATGAGCCGGTACCCGTATCCGTCGACGGAGCGCTTCCCGGACGACGAGGCGCACCGCGCGTGGCGCAAGGAGTACAACGTGCGGCGGCCGGTGAAGTTCATTGAACCGCTGGTGGCGCGGCAATAGGGTGAAATCTCCGGAAGGCGCAGCGCTCCCGCGGGCTGCTTGCCCCGCTTTGCCACGACCAGGCCGACGGGGAGCGCCGGCTGCGGTCCATGGGAGGGGCTTGCAGAAATCGCACCACCGCCGCGGAAGGGACAAGCTGAAGCATGTCCTACACGGCGCATCAACGGTTTACGGCCCCACGTGGGGTATGCTTCAGCTTGCCCAGCGATTTCTGCAAGTCCCTCATGGGTCCCGCCCCACGGACTATACTGTGGGCTATGGTGCGTCTGATCTCCTCGGCGATTCTCATGCTGGCTCTCTCCGCCGGAGCCTTCGCGCAGCAACGCCCTCCCATTTTGGGCGTCGCGCACATTGCGCTCAAAACCAACGACCTCGCCGCCGCGCGGGACTATTACGGAAAGTATCTCGGCTTTGACGAGCCTTTCAAGATCACGAACCCCGACGGCAGCATCGAGGTGACGTACTTCAAGGTGAACGATCACCAGTACATCGAGGTGTTTCCGGGATTGAAGAGCGAAACGGAGGACCGGCTGTCGCACGTCGCGTTCGAAACCACGGATGCGGAGAAGTTGCGCGTCTACCTGTCGAGCCACGGCGTTACGGTCCCCGACGCGCTTCGCACGCTCCCGGATGGGGATTTGAGTTTCACTATCAACGACCCGGACGGCCACACGGTGGAGTTCGTCCAGTACGTACCCACCGGGGCGCTGGGGCGCACTTTCGGCAAGTTCCTGCCAAGGACGCGGATCTCAGAGCATATCGGCCACGTGGGCTTCACGGTGCGCGACCAGGCCGCCGCCGACCGCCTGTTCAAAGACATCCTGGGCTTCCACGACGTCTGGCACGGCGGGATGAAGGACGACGGCCCCACCCAGTGGGTCGACATGCGGGTGCCCAATGGATTGGACCACCTGGAGTACATGCTCGAGGTGCACAACCCGGATCCCAGAACGCTGGGTGTCATGAACCACCTGTGCCTGATCGTGCCGAGCGTGGAGGCGAGCTACAAGACGCTGCTCGCGCGCGACATGAAGATCGGCGAGGGGCCCAAGATCGGCCGCGACGGCAAGTGGCAGCTCAATCTCTACGATCCGAACCTGACGCGCGGCGAGCTGATGGAGCCGAAACCGGTCCAGAAACCGTGCTGCTCGCCGATGTTGGACGAGTAGGGGGCGGACCATAACCCAACGGCTGCCTAGGGGCCAGACCGTGGCGAAGGCACTTGTGCCTGCCGCGTCGGGACTTTTCTCGGCGCAAACAAGAGCGCCTCGACACGATTGTCGAGGCGGCAGGCAAGAGTGCCTGCGCCACAAAAGCGGCACCTACGGCGCGAAATAGCCGTTGATGTCGAGGACCACGTCCGTGCGCCCTGTCACGAAGACGCTGACAGCTCCATCCGTGCCCGCCGGCACGATGGCGGCGTTCGCCACCACGCCCGCGTCAAGCGAGTTCAAGGTGGAGACGAGCGGCCGCTCCGATCCCGCGGGCCACACCGTCAGGAACGCGAGCGCCGCCTGGGGCACCACGGTGACGTTGACGGAATACGCCGCGGCCGTCGAGGGGACGAAGCAGCCGCTGGCCGGAATCGAGAACGCTCGCGAGGTTCCGGCATCCATCGTCGGGCCGGCGCTGCGCGTGTCGGCGACGCGGCACGGCGTCACCGGATAGAACGACAGCGCACCCGGGCTGCCGGGCGGGGCGAAATACCCGTTCGCGTCCAGGATGACGTCGGTCGGGTTTGGGACGAAGACCGAGATGGCTCCGCCGTCGCCCGCCGGGACGATGGCGGCATTCGCGACCACCTTGCCGGTCCACGAATTCAGGGTGGAAGAATTGGGCCGCGGTTGCCCCGCCGGCCAAGTCGTCAGATAACCCAGGTAGCGGACCGCGGGATCCGGCACCACGGTGACGTTCAGGGAGTAAGCCGTGGCGGTTGACGGCATCCCGCAGGAACTGGAGGGAACCGGAAAGTCGCGGCTCTGGCCGGCGGGCAGGGACGGCGCGCCCAGCGGTCCGGCTTCCATGCGGGTGTCGGCAATGCGGCAGGGCTGGGCGGGATAGAACGAGTACGAATTCGAGTCGCTGGCGGCGTCGAAATAGCCGTCGATGTCCAGGATGACATCGGTGGTGCCGGTGACGTAGACGCTGACGGCGCCGTCGGTGCCGGCGGGGACGATGGCGGCGTTGGCGACCACCGTGCCCTGGAAGGAGTTCAATGTCGAGACCAGCGGCCGGTCCTGGTCGGCGGGCCACAGCGTCAGGTAGGCAAGCGGACCCTGCGGGACCACGGTCACGTTCAGCGAGTATGCCAGCGCCGTGACCGGTATCGCGCAGGCGCTCTCGGGGATGGCGAAGGAGCGGGTCGAGCGGGCCGCCATCACCGGACCACCGAAGGGACCCGCTGCGGCGCGCGTATCCGCGATTCGACACGGCACCACGGGCACGAACCGGGCGCTAGCGGCCGAGGCGGCGACCTGCTGAATGGTGAAGGAGAGTCCCGCGACATCGATGGTGCCCGAGCGAGCGCTCCCCGTATTCGGGGCCACGGTGAGGCCAGCCGTGCCGTTTCCGAAACCGGAGGACGGTGCCGTCAGAGTCACCCATTCGGGGGCGCTCGATGCGGTCCAGGAGCAGCCGGCAGGGGCAGTCACGGTGACGGTTCCGGAGCCGCCCGCGGCCGGAAAGGTCCCGTATTCGGACCCCAGCGAATAGCTGCAGACCACGACCGGCGCGATGGCCGTCAGATCCGAGGCCGTGTCGTTGGCGGTGGTCTCTCCGCCGCCCGAGACGGTGGCGGTGTTGACTGCGGTCGCCGGGGCATCGACAGCGACGTCTACGCTGAGCGCGATGGCCGGGTAGTTCGCGCCGGCCGCGAGCGTGTCCGTTCGGGTACAGGTGAGCGTGCTCAGGGTACAGGTCCAGCCGGTCCCGTTCATCGCCGTGGCGGTCAGCTTGGCGGGCAGCGCGTCGATCACGGTCACCGTGCCGCTGCTCGATCCCGGTCCGGCGTTGCTCACGGTGATGGCGTAGACGGCGCCGGTCTGTCCCTGCGCGAAATTGCCGGAGTGCATGACGGCGACCGTCAGGTCAGGGTGCTGGGTGATCGAGGTTGGGTCCGAAGCCGTGTCGCCGCCGGAAACCGTGGCGCTGTTGGTAACGCTGGCCGGTGCATCTGCGGCGACGTTTACAGTGAGCGCGACAGGCGGGAAACTCGCGCCGGCGGCGAGCGCGTCCGTCCGCGCGCAGGTGAGCGCGGCCAGGGTGCAACTCCAGCCGGTGCCGCTCATCGCCGTGGCGGTCAACTTCGCGGGCAGCGTATCGGTCAGGGTGACGCTGCCGCTGGTGGCGGTCCCTCCGCGGTTGCTCACAACGATGGTGTAGACGGCGCCGGTTTGTCCCTGAGTGAAATTGCCCAAGTGCGTCGCAGCGACAGTCAGGTCCGCAGGCTGGGAGATGGTAGTGGGATCGAGAGCGGTGCTGGTAGAGACCGTGGCGGTGTTGGTAACGCTGGCCGGTGCATCTGCGGCGACGTTCACCGTGAGCGCGACAGGCGGGAAACTCGCGCCGGGGGCGAGCGCGTCCGTCCGCGCGCAGGTGAGCGCGGCCAGGGTGCAACTCCAGCCGGTGCCGCTCATCGCCGTGGCGGTCAACTTCGCGGGCAGCGTATCGGTCAGGGTGACGCTGCCGCTGGTGGCGGTCCCTCCGCGGTTGCTCACAACGATGGTGTAGACGGCGCCGGTTTGTCCCTGAGTGAAATTGCCCAAGTGCGTCGCAGCGACAGTCAGGTCCGCGGGCTGGGAGATGGTAGTGGGATCGAGAGCGGTGCTGGTAGAGACCGTGGCGCTGTTGGTAACGCTGGCCGGTGCGTCTGCGGCGACGTTTACAGTGAGCGCGACAGGCGGGAAACTCGCGCCGGGGGCGAGCGCGTCCGTTCGCGTGCAGGTGAGGGTGGCCAGGGTACAGTTCCAGCCCGCGCCGCTCATCGCCGTGGCGGTCAACTTCGGCGGCAGCGTGTCGGTCAGGGTGACGCTGCCGCTGGTGGCGGTCCCTCCGCGGTTGCTCACAACGATGGTGTAGACGGCGCCGGTTTGTCCCTGAGTGAAATTGCCGGAGTGCGTCGCAGCGACAGTCAGGTCCGCGGGCGTGCCGACGGTAGTCGGGTCCGAAGCCGTATCGTTGGCGGTGTTGGTCTCCTCGCCGCCGGAAACCGTGGCGGTGTTGGTGACGCTGGCCGGTGCATCTGCGGCGACGTTCACCGTCAGCGCGACCGGCGGGAAACTCGCGCCGGGGGCAAGCGCGTCCGTTCGCGTGCAGGTGAGGGTGGCCAGGGTGCAGTTCCAGCCGGTGCCGCTCATCGCCGTGGCGGTCAACTTCGCGGGCAGCGTATCCGTCAGCGTGACGGCGCCGCTGGTGGGGCCCCTTCCCGAATTGCCCACCGTGATGGTGTAGGCCGCTCCGGTTTGCCCCTGGGTGAAAGTGCCCGCGTGCGTCGCAGCGACAGTCAGGTCCGCGGGCAGGCCGACAGAAGTCGGATCGAGAGCGGTGTCGTTGGCGGTGTACGTCTCACCGCCGCCCGAAACCGTAGCGATGTTGGTGACGTTCGCCGGGGCGCTGGCGGCGATGTTGACGGTCAGCGTGATGGCCGGGTAATTCCAACCGCCATCCAGCGCGTTGGCCCTGGTGCAGGTGAGCCGGGCGAGAGTGCAGTTCCAGCCCGTACCCTTCATGGCAGTGGCGGTGAAGGTGGCAGGCAGAGTATCGGACACGGTTACCGTGCCGCTGGTGGGGCTTGCTCCTGCGTTGCCCACGGTGATGGCGTAAACGGCGCCGGTCTCGCGCGGCGCGAAGCGGCCCGAGTGCGTCACGGCGACCACCAGGTCCGGAATCGGGGGCACCAGCACACGCACAACGTCGTTGTTCGACTCCGCAACGTAGAGACGGATGCCGGCGCCCGCCGCGATTCCCACGGCGCCGCTCAGCCCGGATGCGATGGTGGTGATGATCCCCATCCGGTCCACACGGCGGACGTAGCTGCCGTCCGCGATCACGAGGGCGCCCTCGGAATCCACGGCGACGCCGGCCGGGTCCCACAACTGGGCGCTGGTAGCCTCGCCGCCGTCGCCCGAGTAACCGTACGTGCCGTTGCCGGCGGCGGTGTGGATGTTCCCAGCCGGATCGACCATGCGGATGCGCGCGTTGCCCAGGTCCGCTATGTAGAGATTGCCGTCGGAGTCAAGCGCCGTGCCCGTCGGATTGGACAACTGGGCCTGGGTGGCCTCTCCGCCGTCGCCCGAGTAGCCCGCCGTTCCGGTGCCCGCCACGGTGGTGGCGGTCCCATAGCTGTCGATTTTGCGGACCAGGTCGCCGTCCGCCACGTAGAGGTTGCCGGACGGGTCGACGGCGACGGCGGGGGTACGGCCGGGCGTGGTTGTCAGCTCGGTGTCGATGGCCCCGGTCGCGTCAACCTTGCGCACGCGGCCGAGGTCCCCGAAATAGACGTTGCCGGCGGAATCCACCGCTACGCTCGACGGCGTAAACAGACGCGCGCTCGCAGCCGGGCCGCCATCGCCGGAGTTCCCGATGATTCCGTTACCCGCCACGGTAGTCATGATGTGAGCCGTTGATACCTGGCGAATGCGCGCATTGTTCGTGTCGGCGATGAAGAGATTGCCGGCCGGATCCAGCGCGACTCCGGACACGGCGCTCAACATCGCGCTGGTGGCCACACCGCCATCGCCGGCATAGGCCCATCCGGAGAGGCCTGCCGCGGTGGCGATGACCCCGGCGGCATCCACCTTGCGGACGCGGAAGTTGGAGCTGTCGGCGATCCAGAGCACGCCGCCTGCGTCGGGAGCGGCGTCTTGGGGCGAGGACAGGACGGCGCTGGTAGCCGGCCCGCCGTCCCCGCCGAAGCCGAAGGAGCCAGGGCTGCCGGCAACCGTGGTGAGGATGCCCTGCGCATCAACCTTGCGAATGCTGTTGGTGAGCGTGTCGGGGATGTAGAGATTCCCTGCCGCGTCTGCCCCCAGACTGCCTTGAGGGCAAATCCCGGCGCTGGCGGCCGGCCCTCCGTCGGGGGTGAAGACCAGCGTGCCGTTGCCCGCCGCGACGGTGATGACGCCCTTCGGGTCGATCCTGTAGACGTAGTAGAGGGCGGCATCGGCGACATAGAGGTTCCCTGCACCATCGACGGCCAGGCCCGTGGGGCGGGAGAAATGCGCCTGCGCGGCAGGCTTGCCGTTGATGGCGCTTCCTACCAGAGCGCCGGTGCCTGCCACGGTGGTGATGATTCCGTGCGTGTCCACCTTGCGGACGCGGCCCCGCGTTTCGGCGATATAGAGGTTGCCGGCTGCGTCCAGAGCCACGTCCGCGGGGGAGAACAACTGGGCGAGGGTCGCCTGCTGGCCGTCTCCCGGATCGAGATGGCCCCCGCCGGCCACCGTACTAAGGGTCCCGTTGGCATCGACCTTCCGAATCTGGTTGGTATCGGTGTCGGCCAGGTAGAGGTTGCCGGCGGCGTCCACCGCGAGGCCCTGGGGAGATCCTATGTAGGCGCCATTGGCCGGGCTGTTCTGGAACCAGCTCGACGGCTTCCCATTGCCTGCCACCACGGTCAGGCTGCCGGCGGCATCCAGTTTGAACGCGCCGTTGAGGCCGGTGCTGGTAAAGTAAACACCTCCGCGGCCATCCGGGGCGACGGCTCGTGGGTAGCCGACCGAAATGGACGGTCCCTCGGCCGGCAGCAGGGGCCATGCGCCGCCGGCATAAGTCGAGATTGCATACTCCTGCGACCAGGCTGGAGCCGCAAACGCGCAAGCCAGCGCCGCGAGGGTGCGGAATCGTCGGAACCGGGAGGTGGTCATCGTGAGAGCGCGCCAGCCGGTGCGCTGAGATCGTAGTGGGAGTCAGGGGGAAAAGTCTCGCCAGGCTCGCGCGGGTGGGACTCGAACCTGCTACGGCCTCCTGGAATCTGCAAGTTGCAGGTCCCTGGGTGGCTGGCCGTATACTTTTGGCGTGGGGCGGACCCCCTGATCCGCGGCCGACGCCCCCGGTCGGCCTGGTTCACCAGCGAGAAAGCGGGTCCAGGATCGTGTTCGAGACTCCGACGGAGATCTCGCCGGAAGAGATCGATGTTTTCGGGCCCGTTCAGCCCCTGGGTGGCCGTCTGGTGAGAAGGAGCGAGTAGCGTCGCGCCTGGATGGCGGCGCCGAACCAGCCTGCCCCTTGGGGGCGCAGTTCGGCCATGGCCCCCGCCGTGCGGGTTATTCCAGGGGCCCGCGCTCTCGACCGGCTTCCAGGCGTCCCCGTCTCTGTAAAGAACGCGCCAGGACGCCGGAACGCGTACCTCGCCGCGGCCGGTGTCGTCAAACCAATAGACCTGGACTATCGAAGCTGTCCGAGTTGCCGGCCAACCGTCCTGGGTGATTCGGGCACGGCTTTTGCCGGCATGTCACACCGCCGCCGGGCTGCTACTGCTTGCTCTCCTTCGATTTTTCCTCGATCAACTTTTTCGTCAGGACGACAAGGCCCAGGAGTTGCGTCCACTCCGACACGATGTTTCCCACTACCTGTCCCCACTTGCCTTCGGAATCCATTCTCAAGTAGAGCAATGTCCATCCCGCTCCCGTGAGCACCAGAAAAATAGTCAGCGAATGGTCTCGGATGGTCTCGAGGAGGCGGCTGCGGAAGCGGCGGCCCGGCTGTCTGCTCTCCGCTGAGCCGATCTCGTAGAAGTATTTTGTCGCAACCACGGTAACAACCACACCCGTCCAGTCCGCTATGGCATTGCCGAAAAACGAACCGCCATGCGTCTTCGGGTCGCTGTAGAGATACAGGGCAACCCACAAAAGCAAAATGCTAATCGCGGCGAGGCTGAGGGCATGGTGCTTCAGGAATCCAGCCTTTCGACGGGGAGCACGTGTCCTGGTCATGATGTCCAGTGTCCCATCTGCCAGATGGCAGGACGAAATCGGAGTCTCGACGCACCACCCAGTTCGGCTACGCGACATCCAGGTCCCCACCGCGCCGGATTTTCGTGCGCGGACGGCGTGCATACTATAATGTATACAAGGGGCGCGAGGGGACTTTCCAAACCTGCGCCTGAGGGGCTGGGACATGTCGTCGGCGGACGTGGTCATCATCGGCGCGGGGATCGTTGGCTGCAGTATTGCCTGGCATTTGGCCGAGCGAGGCTGCCGCGACGTCGTGATTCTGGAGCGCGAATCGCACCCCGGCAAAGGCTCCACGGGCAAGAGCATGGGCGGCGTGCGCGCCCAGTTCGCCACCGAAGCCAACATCCGGATGTCTCTCTACTCGATTCCGTTTCTCGAGGATTTCGAGGAGATGACGGGCCATCCCTCGGGCTATCGCCGCCAGGGCTATCTGTTTGTGGCCACCGAGCCTGGGCACCTCGATGCCCTGCGCGCCAACTACAATCGCCAGGTTGCGCTGGGCCTGGCGAACGTCGAATTGCTCAAGGCGGAGGACGTCCAGCGCCTCGTTCCGCAATTGCGCAGCGACGATGTGCTGGGCGGGAGTTTCTGCTCGTCGGACGGTTTCGTCGATCCTCACAGCGTCATGAGCGGCTTCCTGAGGCGCGCTATCGAGCGTGGCGTGCGGCTTTTCCGTGGTGTCGAGGCTCTCGAGGTCCGGCCGGATGGCGTCCTGACGAGCCGCGGGTTCATCTCGACGCGGAACGTCGTCAACGCCGCCGGCGCGTGGGCGGCTCCGATCGCGCGAACGGCCGGCGTAGATTTGCCGGTGGCGCCGCTGCGCCGTATGCTGGCGCCGACCGAGCCGTTCGACGGCATCTCGCACTCTTCGCCCATGGTGGTCGATATGTCGACCGGCTTCCACTTCCGGCCGGAGGGGCGCGGTCTGCTGCTGGCCTGGAACGATCCGGAGGAAAGGCCGGGATACAAGATGTCGGTCGACTCCGCTTTCGTCGAGAAGGTGCTGACCCGAGGGGTGGATCGCGTTCCCTGCCTGGCGGATGCGCAGGTGAATCCCAAGCGCGTCTGGGCCGGCCTGTACGAAATGACGCCGGACCACCACTGCATTCTGGGCGCCGCGCCGGGCGTGCCCGGCTTCTGGCTGGCCAACGGCTTCAGCGGCCACGGAGTGATGCATTCGCCGGCGACGGGCCGCATTCTCTCCGATCTTATTCTGGACGGGCGCTCGAGCCTGGTGGACACCGAAGCACTCGGGTTGGCGCGCTTCGTTGAGAGCCGCCTGTTGTGCGAGACCGCGATTCTTTGAAGGAGCCCACTGTGAAATTCCGAGGTGTGTATTCGGTTTTGCCGACGCCGTTCCTCGCCGATGGCAGCGTGGATGCGGAGAGCCTCCGCCGGGTGGTCGATCTTTTCATCGCAGCGGGCGTCAACGGGCTCACGGCGCTGGGCGTCACGAGCGAAGTCGCGCGCCTGGATGAACGCGAGCGCGCGTTGGTTCTCGAAACGGTGATCGAGGCGGCGGGCGGCCGCGTTCCCGTCATCGCCGGCGCGACCGCCGAGGGCCTGGGCCTCGCGATCGGGTACGGCAAGGCCGCGCGAGAGGCCGGTGCCGCCGCGATCATGGTGAGCCCGCCGCGCATGCCGAAGATCAACTCCGACGCCGTGGTGCGGCACTTCGCAGCTTTGGCAGAGGCCGTCGAGATGCCGATCGTGGTGCAGGACTATCCGCCCATCTCCGGCTACACGATGGAGCCGTGGCTGCTGGCACGGATCGCGCGCGAGACGCCGCTCGCCAGAACCATCAAGCTCGAGGATCCGCCCACTCCACTCAAAACCGCGCAGATTCTGGCGCGCGCGGAAGGCGTCGAGATCGGCGTGCTGGGCGGCCTCGGCGGAGTCTTCATGCTCGAGGAACTGATGAGCGGCGCCGCGGGCGTGATGACGGGATTCGCGTTCCCCGAAGTCCTGGTGGAGATCTACCGGCTGTTCCGCTCCGGCGATGTCGACGGCGCTGCTGACATCTTCTATCGCAACGTGCCGCTGATGCGATTCGAGTTCCAGGAAGGAATCGGCATGGCGATCCGCAAGGAAGTGCTGCGCAGGCGCGGCGCGATCGCGTGGGCGGGGACGCGTCCTCCGGGCGCCTCGCTGGACAAGGCTACGGCCGCGGCTCTGGACCGGGTGCTGCAGTGGATCGAATCCGCCAGTACACCGGCAGCCCGAGCAGCACAATCGCAAAACCCGGCCAAGTCGTAGCGGGACGGTAGACGAAGAGCACCGCGAGCACGGTACCTGCTCCCAGGACGTAGAGGGCGGGCACCACTGGGTACCCGAATGCCCGGTAGGGCCGCTCCGCATCCGGCCGCGTACGCCGCAGCCGGAACAAACCCAGAATCGTCAGAATGTAGAACAGCAGCGCCGCTGAGATCACGTAGTCGAGCAGGTTGCTGTAGAGATTCCCGTACTTGCCGGCCACCGGATCGTACACCCGGGGCAGCACCAGCACCGCCGCCCAGATGCCCTGCAGGGCCAGCGACACGCCCGGCACGCGTGCCTGGTTCAATTCGCCCGCGGCGCGAAAAAACAGGCCGTCGCGCGACATGGCGTAGTAGGCGCGAGCGCCCGCCAGGATCAGGCCGTTGATGCAGCCGAACGTCGAAACCATGATGGCCAGCGCCATGATCGCGGTGCCGGAGCCGGGCAGGATCACCTCGAGGGCGGCGGTGGCGACGCGATCGGAGGGCGCATGCTGGATCGCCGCGAGCGGCAGCGTCACCAGATACGCCACGTTCGCCAGCAGGTACAGCGTGATGACCAGCGACGATCCCAGCGCCAGCGAGAGCGGCAGATTGCGGCGCGGCTCTTTCACCTCGCCCGCGGTGAAGGTGACGTTGTGCCAGGAGTCGGCGGCGAACAGCGAGCCGGTCTGCACCACGCAAATGGCCACGAACAGACCGAACCAGGTGGCGGCGTCGAGCCCGGCGGCAATCGGCTCGTAGCCGCGCGTTTGCCAGAACCGGCCGAAGTTGTCGCGCACCGCCCCCGCGTTCCATCCCAGCAGCAGCCCGGCGGCGATCAGCGCGACGAACGCGCCGATCTTCGCGGTCGTGAAAACGTTCTGCACCAGCTTGCCGTAGCGCAGGCCGCGCGTATTGGTCCAGGTGAGCAGCGCGATCACCAGAATGGCGACGAGCTGCACGCTGGAGAGCGAAACGGCGTATCCGCCGACCAGGCGGGCCGGGGCGATCAGGTAATGATCCTCGGCGACGGCCGGCCACAACACGCCCAGAAACCGCGCGAACGCCACCGACACCGCGGCGATCGAGCCGGTCTGGATCACGGTGAAGAATGTCCAGCCGTAGCTGAAGCCGAACAGCGGGCTGAACGCCTCGCGCAGGTAGACGTACATGCCCCCGGCGCGCGGAATCATGGCCGCCAGTTCCCCGTAGGAGAGCGCGCCCGCTATGGTGAGCAAGCCCGCGAGCACCCATGCGACCAGCAGCCAGCCCGGACTGCCGATGCGCCGCGCCATGTCGGCGGGCACGATGAAAATGCCCGAGCCGATCATCGCGCCCATCACCAGCATGGTGGCGTCGAACGGTCCCAGCCCGCGGTGGAATCCCGCGTCAGTGGGCGGGGCCGTCTTCATAGAATTTCCAGGACGACCGGAAATCGCGGCTCAGCTTCTGACCGGTGAGCGCGGCGCGAATCATCTCGATGGGGATGGCATTCTCCTTCAGGACCGCATCGTTGAATTCGCGATCGGACATTTTGCCCGATTCGACCAGTTCGCGGCGCAGAGCGCGCAGTTGCAGGGCGCCCAGCAGGTAGGCCGCCTGGTAGAGCGGCCCGTAGTCGGTGGCCACCGAACGGCGCACTTCGGCGACGGCGTTGGCGCGCTCGTGGCCCACGCGGTCCACCAGGTAGTCGATGCACTCCTGCGGCGACATCTTTCCGAGATGAAAGCTGAGCGAGAACACGATGCGCGCGCAGCGGTGCAGGCGCCAGAAGAGCGCGCCTATGCGCTGCTCCGGCGTTTGGTCGTAGCCGAGGTTCCAGAGCGTCAGCTCCCAATAGACCGCCCAGCCTTCCACAAAGAACGGCGTGTCGAACGCCTGGCGGTACGGCAGGTAGCGCTCGGCCATGAAGCCCTGGAGATGGTGGCCCGGTATGAGTTCGTGGAAGACGGTGGCGCGGGCGAACGAGACGTTGTTCCCGCGCATCGACATGAGCTTTTGCTCCTGGGTCATGCTGTTCACGGGATAGGAAACGTCGATGTCGTCGCCGCCGGTGAAGAACGGATTCACCAACTGCCGCTCCGGCGACATCATCTGGATGCGCCAGTCCTCGCGCGCCAGCGGCGGCACGGTGATCAGGTTGTGCTTATCGATGAAGTCCATCGCCTCCTGTTGCAGGTCGCGGATCAAAGCGGGCTGGCGGCCGGGCTCGACGTGGTGGTTCTTGACCTGCTCGAGCGCCTTCTTCCAGTCGTCGCCGAATCCCATTTCGCGCGCGGCCTTCTTCAGCTCCGCCTCGCACCAAGCGGCCTCCCGGTTGGCGATGTCGATCAGCTCTTCCGGAGTGTAAGGCACCATCTCGAACGCGAGCTCGCTCAGCAACGCCTCGCGGCCGATGGGAGCGCCGGCGACTTCGTCGGGCTTGAGACCGGCGACTTTTTCGCGCAGGAACTTGGCGTAGTCCTCGAGCGCTTTGTCGGTCTCCTTGAACGGCGCCTCCACCCACCAGGTGAATAGCGGGTCGTAGCCGTCGTAGTAGGCGAACCAGTTTCCGAGGATCGTGCGCAGCTTCTCGACTTCGCCTGCCGCGCGGACGGCCAGCGCCTTGGCTTCGCGTTTCTCGTCGAACCGCTTCCGAGCTTCCGCGACTTGTCCGCCAATGGCTGCGACGGCGGCCGCGGCTTTGGCTGCATCGACAGGCTCGACTCGCCGGCGGGCGTCTTCCAGCTTCAAGATGGCTTCGGAAAAGGGCGTGTAAGGCGCGGTTTCCTCCAGCCGCTTGGCTTCGAAATCCAGCCGCCGCAACTCGCGACGAATCTGGTTCTGGAGCAGGAGATAGTCGACCTTGCCCTCCTGGCTCAGCTTGTCGAAGTCCACCGCCTTGAGGCGATCGAGCGACTCCTGGTAAAACGCGCGGAGCCGCGTGCGCCGCGCGTCGGAAGGCTCCGCGAAGCACTCGCCGAAATGCCGGTAACCGCTCCCGTGGCCGGACGGGCACACCCGGTAAGGATGGCCGACGGCGCGGCGGTCGGCGTCATAGCGTTCGATTGTCTCGCGCAGCTCGCTGCCGCTCACTACAGATGCCAGGAGCGCGGCGGAGATCAATAGTCGCGTCATTTGTTTGTCCTCTCGCGGTGCAGGTCGAAAGCGGCGCCGCCGGGCGGAAGCGGGAGCGAGATGTCTCTCGCCTCGCCCGCGGCGATCTCGAAACTGGCAACGGCCCGGCCGCCCGACTCTATTGTCCACTCGCCGGAGGCCAGGCCCGAAACATGGAGCACGGTCGTGTGTTCATCCGCCGAGCGGTTCTCCAGGGCGAAACGAACCGCGTTCAGCGCGTCGTCGAAGTCGATCGGCCGCCCCGCGGCGAAGCCGTCCCGGTCGAGTTCCATGTGAAAGCGCACGGCGCCGCGAATGACGTGGAACCGCACTCGCAGGCCGTCCTTGGGAATCACGCGAACCAGTCCTGCGCCGCGTTCGAGGTCGCCACCGTAGGCGATCAACCCGAAGATCGGGTCGTCGGAGACGATGGTCGCCGCCGCGCGCAAAGCTCCACTGAAACCGAGGTCGATCTCGCTGTTGTACCACCACGACCCTCGCCCCTGCAGTTTGCCGATCCAGGTGCGGCCCCAGGGACGCGGCTCGAATCCGCCGCCCGCGCCGCCGTCGTTCTCCTTGCCGGGGAACCAGTAGCCGTAGTTCGATTCCGGCGTGCCTGAGTTCTCCAGCGCCCACGAGCTCAGGTAGGAGTTGTAGCCCAGCCGCAGGTACCTGACCGGATCCGCGGCGAAATACAGCCCGTAATCGACGATGGCCCAGCCGCCCATCTGCGCCATGTAACTCAGCGTATACGAACTGCTGCCGCCGCCGCGGAAGTCGCTTCCCAGATGGTAATAGGCGGTTTCGAACCAGCCGCGGCAAGCGATGTTGAGCCGAAGCTGCTCGTCGAGAAACTGCACCGCATCCTGGTATCTCACGGCGCGGCGAAAATCGCCGGCGGGGATGCGCGCGTCCGGCGCCTGGCCGGGCGGAAGCACGTGGGCCATGGCGTACTTTGCGAGGGCGTGCGTCGATTCGAAACCGGTCGAATCGAAGGGATACTCCGAACCGAACAGGTAGGGATGGTCGTTGATGAAGTACTTAGCCTTCTTCTCCCACGCGGCGCGTAGCCAGGCGGCCTCTTCGGTCTTGCCGTTCTTCGCCAGCGCGTCGATCAGATCCGGGATGACCATCTCGTTGTAAGTGCCCGTCTCGTAGGCCGACCAGTTCACAATCTTCAGCGGCACTGTGAAGAACGCCTTCGCGGTGCCGAACGCGCGTTCCAGGTAGGCGTCCTTATCGAGGTAGTGCACCATGTTCGGATAGCGCTCGGCGATCTGGTACATGCGGAAGTAGAGCAGAATGATGTGCGGGTAATCGTAGATCCGCCACAGGTGCTCTTTGCCGCGCCGATCGGCGAACTTACTTTCGCGGTTCACCTTCCAGTTATCGATGCCGTAAATGGCGTACGGGTAGGGCTCCTGCCCGGTCATCTGCAGCTTGCCCCAGACGAAATTCTTCAGGTAGTATTCGAGCGCTTCGATCTCGCTAGCCGACGGGAAGAAGACGTTTTTCGACGCCAGGTACGGCGCTTTGCCGAGGCCGGGATCGTCGCAATTGACCAGGTAGGGCGGCAGTCCGTCGCGATTGTTTCCAGCGGTTCGGCAAGCTTGCCGTAGAGCGGCCGCAGACGTTAGACCGCCTGCTCATCCAGTCCCGCCAGCCGAATCGCCGGCGCCGGCCGCCCATATTGCTGGGCGCGCAGGAACGCGAAGACGACCGCCTGCTTCCCATTCCGCGCCACGTACTCGCGGGCGGTCGCCAGCCGGTACAGATCGCCCTCCTGCACCGTCGCGCGAACGTTTTTGTAAGCGGCGATCATCCTGGACGCCAGCGCGAGATCGTCTTCGGTCCACTTGTTGAGATTGCCGCCGATTCCCAGCGATCCCGTCATCGCCACCAGGAAGCGGTAGGAAAGCGGCGTCGCGCGCGCGTCGAGCGTCGGAACATCGGTGACCCACGCCATCATGACCTTCGGCGTGTAGGCATAGCTGAAGCCTTCCTGGATGCTGAGGCGGTCGAAGGCGTCGGTGTTGTCCGAGGGCCACACCTGCTCCACTCGCGAGAGGATTCCCAGATCCACGCGCCCACCGCCGCTGCCGCACGATTCGATCGGCGGCCGTTCGGCTGCGGCCGCGCGCAAACCCAGCAGCACAAGCGCGACTCCGGCCAGGCTGCGGCTCCACATGCTCAGAATCCGGTCTGTTCGGTTCGGGCGATGATCTCGTCCTGCAGGCCCTCGGTGAGGTCGCAGAAGTAGTCGCTGTAACCGGCCACGCGCACGATCAGATCGCGGTGCTTGTCCGGCTCGGCCTGCGCCGCCTTCAGCGTTTCGGCCGTCACCACATTGAACTGGATGTGGTGCCCGTCCATCTTGAAATACGCGCGCACCAGTTGGGCCAGGTGGTTCAGGCCCTCCTCCCCTTCCACCACCTGCGGAGTGAATTTCTGGTTGAGCAGCGTGCCGCCGGTGCGCGCGTGATCGAGGCGCGCGGCCGAGCGTATGGCCGCCGCGGGCCCTTTGCGGTCCGCACCCTGAACCGGCGAAATACCGTCGGAGAGCGGCTCCCATGCCTTGCGGCCGTCGGGCGTCGCACCAGTAACCGAACCGAAATAGACGTGGCAGGTAGTCGAGAGGTAGTTCACCCGGTAGTGGCCGCCACGGGTGTTCTCGAGGCCGTTGACCTCGTCGTAGAAGGCATCGAAAACCTGCTCCAGAATCCTGTCGGCGCAGTCGTCATCGTTGCCGTACTTCGGCGTCCGATTCCATAGCAGCAGCCGCGTCCGCTCGTGGCCTTCGAAATTGGAGGCGAGCGCGTCGAGCAGTTCCCGCATCGACACGGTCTTGCCGTCGAAGACGTGATGCCGGATCGCGGACAGCGCGTCGGTGCAGCTTCCCGGCGCCACCGCCATGATGTAGGTGCTGTTGTAGCGAGCGCCGCCGTCGTTGTAATCGCGCCCACGGGCGATGCAGTCGTCCACCAGCAGGGAGAGGAACGGCGCCGGCATGTACTTCGCATACAGCCGCTCGATCACCTGGTTTCCCTTGATCTTGATCTGGATGAAGTGCCGCAACTGCTTGCGAAACGCGTCGAAGACCTCATCGTAGGACTGGAACGTGGCCGGATCGCCGGTGCGCAGGCCGATTTCGCGGCCGGTGCGAGGGTCGAGCCCGTTGTTGAGCGTGATCTCGAGCACTTTCGGAAGGTTGAAGTAGCCCGTCAGGATGTAAGCCTCGGTGCCGAACGCACCCGTCTCGACGCAGCCGGAAGTCCCTCCACGGCGGGCGTCATCGATGCTCTTGCCCTGCCTCAGAAGCTCTTCCATTACCATATCGGCGTTAAAGATCGAGGGCTGGCCCCAGCCCTTTCGCACGATCTCCAGGCCGCGCTTCAGGAATCTGTCGGGGTTCTTCTTGCTCAGCTGCAGATTCGAGGAGGGCTGCACCAGGCGCATCTCATCGATCACATCGAGGATGAGATAGGTGACCTCGTTGACACCGCAGGAGCCGTCCGGCGCCAAACCGCCGTTGTTGATGTTGGCGAAATCCGTGTAGGTTCCGCTCTCGGCCGCCGTGACCCCTACTTTGGGCGGCGCGGGCTGATTGTTGAACTTCACCCAGAAGCACTCCAACAGCTCCTGTGCCTGCTCGCGCGTGAGAGTGCCCTCCGCCAGACCGCTCCGGTAGAACGAGACGAGGTGCTGATCGAGCCGGCCCGGGCAGAACGAATCCCAGGTGTTCAGCTCGGTGATGACGCCCAGGTGGACGAACCAGTAATACTGCAGCGCCTCCCAGAAGTCGCGCGGCGCGTCGGCCGGCACGCGGGTGCAAACCTCGGCGATGCGCTCCAACTCCGCCCTGCGGCCCGGCTCAGGCTCGCTCGCGGCCATCTCCAGTGCCTTTTCGGCGTGACGTTCGGCGAAGCGGATCAGGGCGTCGGCGGCCACCGCCATGGCACGCAACTCCTGCTGCTTGTCCCAGGCCTCGCGGTCGCGGACGAAATCCAGGCGATCCAGAGCGGCGGCGATGTCCTCTTTCAGGTCCAGCATCCCCTTGCGATAGATCACGTCGCCCAACGCCGTGTGGCCGGGCGCCCGCTGCTCCATGAACTCGGTGTAGACGCCGGCCTCGTAGCAGTCTTTCCAGGCCGGCTCCATTTCGCGAAAGATGCGATCCCGCATGCTGCGGCCTTGCCAGAACGGGATGATCGCCGCCTCCTGGGTGCGGCGCGCCACGCCGTCCACCGCGTAGGAGATCTTCGGACGGGAATTCAGAATGTCGAAATCCGCGAGGCTGTGGCAACACAGCTCCGGGTAGGTGGGCGCGCCTTTGGGACCCTCGCCGCGCTCGCCCACGATCAACTCGTCGCGGCCGATGTAGATCGTTTTGCGATCCAGGATGTAGGCGAAGGCGTGGGCCCGCAACAGCGGCTCCGGCATCGTCTCCGCCTGCCGGTAGAACTCCGTCAGGATCGCGGCACGTTCGATCGAAAGCCACGGCTTGGTGTCCAGACTCTGCTGGCGCAGCCGCGCCACTCTGTCATTCATGGCTAACCTCCAATTCGGATTGTGGCGCACGCTTCAGCGTGCTGCCGTGGGCTTCAGCCCACGGTCGGGCCGAGCGAGCTGAAGCTCGCTCACCGCCACGTTTCCGCATCGTTATCCCCCAATTCGGATCGCGAATCCTCTGTCGGCCAGGTCCGCCGCGAGCCGGCTCAGCTCGGTCTCCGGGAGCGGCTCGACTTCGCCCAGCGGGCGAGCCCTTCCCAAGCGGCCGTACTTGTCCACGCCGATCTTGTGATACGGCAACAGGTCAATGCGCCTCAGCCCGAGCAGCCACACGAAATCCGTCAGCGCTCGCGAGGCTCTCCCGATCGTCGTTGACGCCCGGGATGAGAGGGACGCGAACGATCAGGTTGCGCCCCGCTTCGGTCAGCGCCGCCAGGTTGGCCAGAATCGGCTCGCTGGGAACCCCGGTGTACTTCCGGTGGGCCGCCGAGTCCAGGAGCTTCAGGTCGTAGAGCACTAGGTCGGCCGCTCGGCTCACCCGCAGGGCCGACTCGCGGTCGGCGAATCCACAGGTATCGAGCGCGGTGTGGATGTGCCGTTCCCGGCAGCCGGCCAGCAACGCCTCGGTGAATTCCGGCTGGGACAGCGGCTCGCCGCCCGATACGGTCACGCCGCCGCCGGACTCGTCGTAGAAGACAACGTCCCGCTCGCATTCCGCCAGCACTTCGGAGGCGGTCACGCGCCTGCCCGCCAGTTCCCGCGCGCCCGCGACACAGGCCTCGGCGCAGTCTCCGCAGCGCGTGCATTCCGGCGAGGTCACCGGCCTTCCATCCTCGAACGCCAGCGCCCCGTTTGTGCACGCCGCCACGCAGTCGTAGCACAGGCGGCAGCGGTTGGCGAAGTACATCGGGCTGGGCGCGAATTCCTGGCTCTCGGGATTGTGGCACCACCAGCAGCTCAGGGGACAGCCTTTCAGGAATACGGTGGTCCGAATGCCGGGCCCGTCATGCAGCGCGAAGCGCATGATGTTGAAGACCACGCCCGAGCATCCTCCGCCGCTCTGCGGGTGATTCATGGAAGGGTTGCCACCTTGAGCACCGTGCCAGCAGATGCTAATATCGTCATTTGTATACCACATTGTATACCAAAATCGGAACTTCGTCTCACGGCTTTCCGCGAGCGCCGGCTCGAGCGGAAGGTGGTCAACCCCGGACGCCGGCCCGTGCGGAAGGCGGTCTATCCCGAGCGCCGGCTTGGGCGGCAGGTGGTCTATCCTGAGCGCCGGCTTGGGCGGCAGGTCCTGTCCCGAGCACCGGCCCGCGCGGAAGGTGGTCTATCCCGAACGCCGGCTTGGGCGCCAGGTCCTATCTGCTTTCCAAAGCCGGCGAAACCGGTCCGGTGGACGAGGCTAGCGCCGAGTTCCGTAAGGAGCCCAACAATTCCGCCGCCGAGTTCGTACTGGGCGAGTTGGCCCGGCGCGCTGGTAACTGGGACGAGGCCGCACGGCACTTCTCACGCGTTTCCAAGGTCGATGTCGAGTTCGCCGAAGCATACCTCGCCTTGGGGATGACGCTGACCTCCGCGGCGAAGTTCGCCGAGGCCGTCGCACCGCTCCAAACCTACGTCAAAATGCAGCCCGACGATCCCCTGGGGCACTACCAGTTGGCTCTCGCTTACGGTCGCACGGGCAACCGCGAGGGGGCCGCGCGGGAAATGGCTCTGCAAAAGGAGACGGCCGCCAGGCAGCCGCAAACTCAGGAAGGCGCCGCGGGGCGCGTGGCTCGCTGATGAACGATTTCGGCCGGCGCCGCCCTGCCAGAATCGGTTCCGCCGAGGGAGGACACGCGGGATACACCGGCGGCGCGCCGCCGCGGGAACAGGCACCCCATTGAGACTCCCGCGATTCGCCGCTGGTCGTTAGTCGCCGTTCTCGAGCCGCAGCGCCAGGATCTCGGGCAAGCCGGCGGCGCGAATCTTGCGTTGCGCTTCACCGACGTCGTACTCCGCTCGGCGGTACTCCACCAGGCGCGCCTCGGGATCGTACACCACATAAGCCGCGCGTGGATCGCCGTCCCGCGGCTGCCCGACCGACCCTGGATTCACCAGGTACCACGTGTCCGGATCCAGCTCGAGTACCGTGTCCCCGTTCGGCAACGCGCCGCCAATGCGCCGCACTCCGTTCCAGTCGCAGAGGAACCCGCCTTGCAGATGCGTGTGCCCAAAGAACGAGATCCGCTTGTCGAGATAGCTCTGAATCTGCGACACCTCGAATGTCGACAGGAGGTAATCGTCCTCGTCCAGCGGCGAGCCATGCAGGATCTGGAAGGACTCGACCTCCGCCGGCCCTCGCGGAAGGTTACGCAGGTATTCCAGGTTCGTCGGCGTCAGGGCACGCAAGGTCCATTCCGCGGCCGCGCGCGCCACGGGGTTAAACCACTCCAGGTCTTCCAACCCGGTGCAGACTTTGTCGTGGTTGCCGCGCACCACCAGGGCCACGTTGGCGCGGACCCAGTCGATGACCGGGTTCGGATCGGCGCAGTAGCCCACCAGGTCGCCGCAGCAGATGGCGATGTCGTAAGCGCCGCGCGCCTGGGCCGCCACCGCGTCCAGCGCCTCCCAATTCCCGTGAATATCGCTGAGGACTAAATAGCGCACAGTCGTAAAAGAGCGACTTCCGGCGGCGCTCCGATCCGCGCGGGCACGCCCACCGTCCCGATGCCCCGCGTTACCCAGACCGAGGACCGGCCCTGGCGGTACAGCCCGTACACGTAGGGCGTGAAGAACCGCGATGCGTTCAACTGCTGATTCAGGATCTCGACGCTGATCTGGCCGCCGTGGGTGTGGCCCGCGATGGTCAGGTCCCAACCCTGCCGTGCCGCCACGTCGAATACGTCGGGGTTGTGCGAGAGCAGGACGTTGATCTCGGCGGGCACGATCCAGCGCTCGGCCCCGCGCAGATACTCCGTTCCCATCTTCTGGTAATCGACTCCGGTGAAGTTCAGGGCGGCGCTCCCGAATCGCAGCCGCTCGGACTCCTGGCGCAGGAACCGGATGCCGAGCCGGGCCGCCTTTCGCGTCGCTTCCTCCTCGACTCCGGCGTAGATCTCATGGTTGCCCAGGCAGCCGAGCGTTCCCGCGTCCGAGCGCAGGCGGGCCAACTGCCGGAGGCACGCATCGAGCGGATCGCCGCGCGCCGTGATCAGGTCGCCCGTCACCAGCGCCAGGTGCGCGTGCGCGCCATTCGCCATGTCCACCGCCCTCCCCAGTTCCGCCTCGGTCAGAAAGGGGCTCAGGTGAATGTCGCTGAGCTGCACGATCCTGAGGCCGTTGAGATCTTTGGGAAGGTTGGGAATAGGGACATCGACTTCGCGCAGGTGGATTTCCTTCCGCTCCACCAGTATCCCGAACGCCATCGCCGCAAGCGGCGCACCCACGAAGGCCGCGCCGGCCACGCGAATAAAGCCTCGCCGCTCCTGGTTGAATTTCGGAATCCTCCGCCACAGCGACAGGGCCAAAAACGCGAGAGCCGAGGCCAGCGACCACGCCAGGGCCATACCGCGGACCCAGATGAGCGTCGGGGAAGACCGCACTCCGGTCAGATACATCGCGTACGAGCCCAATATCCCCAGCACAATCCACAGCGCCAGGACCGTTGCCAAAGCCCACATCGCCAGGCGCCAGCCGCGCGAATGGCGCAGGGCGCCGTACCGGCACAACAACTGGCAGAGTCGAAATTGAACCCAGATGACAGCCCCGGCGATAAGAAGCTCCGGGAGGTGCCGCCACAGGCGGGCCAGAAGATGCATGCTCGTTTCTATTGTAACGGCACGGCGCGGGCGCGGCGTCGGCACCGAACCGCGCCCGTCAGCAAGCGTAACGGCACGGCGCGCCGCGTCGGTACCGAACCGCGCGCGTCAGCAAGCGGGCCACTAACGGCCCTACTGCAAACAGAGCTGAATCCGAAGCGTAGCCGCCTACATCAACACGACTGTACAGCCGGGACAGAACTCCTCGCTTACTGGAGACGAAGACGATGCGTGTGCGGCGCGGTCTTTTGCTGGCGATGAGTCTGGCCTGCCTGGCCCGGGCTCAAAGTTGGACCACCATAGCCACCCCGCCGCCGGAGAGCCTCACGCTTTGCCTGTTGCTCACCGACGGCGGCGTCATGTGCCAGGGCACGTCCTATTCCGCCTGGTACAAACTCACTCCCGATCCTATTTCCGGCTATCTGGGCGGCAGTTGGTCCTCCCTGGCCAAGCTGCCTGCCGGTTATACGCCCGATGCATTCGCCTCGGCGGTGTTAGCGGACGGGCGGGTGGCGATCGTCGGCGGCGAATACAACTCCGGTCAGTTCACACTGACTAACATGGGCGCCGTTTACGACCCTGCGGCGAACGCCTGGACCCCGCTCGCTCCGCCATCCGCCGGTTCGCCCGATCGTTTCCAATGCATCGGCGACGCGCCCGCCACCGTTCTGGCCGACGGCCGCCTGATCATCGGCAGCAAACTGTATCGGGATTTGGCCGTACTCGATCCTATAACTTTGTCGTGGTCCGTTGTCTCCGCCACGGGTAAAACCGATGGCATCAATTCGGAAGAAGGTTGGACTCTGCTCCCCGACGGCAGCTTCTTCACGCTCGACGTAAGTAACGCTCCGTCGTCGGAACGCTTCCTACTCACCGGCACGGCTACGGGCGTATGGGCCAGTTCCGGGAGCACTCCGCAAGACCTGCATACGCCCACTACCTCGCAACCGATAACGGCGCCGGGCTGCCCGGCGTACAACCCTCCCGGCGAAATCGGGCCAACGCTGCTCCGTCCCGATGGCACGGTGTTCGCGATCGGAGCGGATGGATTCACCGGCATCTATACGCCACCACCTCCTCTGTCTACCGCAGCGGGCACCTGGGCCGCCGGGCCGCAGTTGCCCGCGGGCCTGAATGTTCAGGACGGCCCGGGCGCGGTATTGCCTAGCGGCCACGTATTGTTTGGCGCCAGCCCGGGCGCGAGCGGACGCGGATTGCAGTATTTCGAATTTGACGGCGTCAGGTTGATAAGCGTTCCGGCGCCGGCCAATGCCGCGAATGATGCGACTTACTTCACCAGCTTACTCGTGCTGCCTACGGGCCAGGTTATGCTGACCGACTTCTCCACCACCGTTCAGATTTACACTCCGGCGGCGTCGCCCACTTACAATGCCGCGTGGGCGCCGACGATTACCACCGTCCCATCGACCATTTCGAGCGGCACCACATATCGGATCGCCGGGACGCAATTCAATGGCCTGAGTCAGGGGTCGGCATTCGGCGACGAAGCGCAGAACGCCACCAACTATCCTCTGGTCAGGATCACGAATCTGGCGTCAGGTCATGCCTTGTACGCCAAGACGCATGACCACAGCAGCATGGGTGTGGCGACTGGCGCCGCATCCGTGTTCACTTACTTCGACGTGCCGGCTAACATCGAGGCCGGCCCCAGTACGATACAGGTTGTCGCCAACGGCATTCCGTCCGCGTCCGTGACGGTTACCGTCATCCACCTCGCAGCGCAGACCATCGCCTTCGGCGCACTTCCGAACCAGGCGCTGGGCGCCGCACCATTCACGGTCAGCGCGACCGCGTCGTCGGGGCTTGCGGTCAGTTTCGCTTCGACCACCGCGTCCGTCTGCGCGCTTTCGGGCGCGACCGTAACGCTGATCGCAGCCGGCACCTGCACCATCGAAGCGACGCAGGGGGGCGAGAGTAACTACGCCGCGGCCACGCCGGTAGACCAGAGCTTCCAGGTGACGCCGGCTCTCCCCGCCGCCCCGGTCCTGGTCTCCCCGGCCAACGGAGGCGCGGCCGCTCCGCTGACGTCCATCTTGACCTGGAGCGCGGCGAGCGGCGCCACATCCTACCAGGTCTATTTCGGAACCCTCTCCACGCCACCGCTGGTGACCTCCACTACCGGCACCAGTTACACCGCCGCGGCGCTGACCGCGAATACCACTTACTACTGGCAGATCGTGGCCCAAAACGGCTCCGGTTCGGCCAGTTCCGCGATCTGGTCCTTCAGCACCGGCACCGCGGTAGCTCCGTTGCGCTTCGTCCCCGTCACCCCCTGCCGCGTGGCGGACACGCGCTATCCTGACGGCCCCTTCGGCGGTCCCACCCTGACCGCCGGCTCCAGCCGCTCCTTCCCCATTCCCCAGAGCGGATGCGGCATCCCGGCCACCGCCCAGGCCTATTCGCTCAACGTCACGGTGGTGCCGGCGGGCCCGCTCAGCTTCCTGACGCTGTGGCCTACCGGGCAGCCGCAGCCTTTGGTCTCCACCCTGAATTCGTTCGCCGGAATTGTGGTGGCCAACGCGGCTATCGTTCCGGCGGGGACCAGCGGGGCGGTGAGCGCATACGTCAGCGACCAGAGCGACGTGATCCTGGATATCGATGGCTATTTCGATGCGACCGGCACAGTGGCGTCGTATTCCTTCTATCCCGCTACGCCGTGCCGTGTGGCCGACACGCGGGGCACGGCGGGCCAGTTCGGCGGGCCCTCGATGGGGATGGACCAGACCCGGGACTTTCCGATTCCGTCAGGCGGCTGCGGGATTCCGTCCACCGCGAAGGCGTACTCGCTGAATGTGACGGCGATTCCGGGGACGAAGTATCTGGGCTATTTGAGCACCTGGCCGACGGGAGCGGCGCAAACGGTGGTCTCGACGCTGAACTCCTGGACCGGGAAAGTGGTGGCCAATGCGGCCCTGGTTCCGGCGGGCAGCAACGGATCGGTTTCGGTATTTGTGACCGATCCGGCGGACGTGGTCCTGGACCTCAACGGCTACTTCGGGCAGCCGGGAGGCGCGGGGGAACTGACGTTCTACCCGCTGGTGCCGTGCCGGGTGGTGGACACGCGGGGGACGGCGGGGCCGTTCGGGGGACCGGAGATGGAGGCGCAGTCGGTGCGCTCGTTTGTGCTGCCGGCTAGCGGCTGCAATGTGCCCTCGACGGCGAAGGCGTACTCGCTGAACGTGACGGTGGTGCCGGACGGGGTGTTGTCGTTCCTGACGGCGTGGCCGGCGGGGGCGGGGCAGCCGTTCGTTTCGACGTTGAACTCGTTTGACGGGAGCGTCGTGGCGAACGCGGCGATCGTTCCAGCGGGGACGAACGGGGCGGTGAGCATTTACGTGACCGACCGCACGCAGGTGATTCTGGATATCAACGGGTATTTCGCGCCGTAGGGGGCGGTCACACGGGTGCCCCGCTCGACGCCGCGCCTCTGCGTGCGCCAGACGCCGCGCGTGCGCCGCGCCCCGCGCGAGCCCCACACCGCGCGCCAGCACCACACCGCGCGCCAGCCCCGCGCGAGCCCCACGCCCCGCGTCCCGCGCCAGCCCCGCGCCAGCCCCGCATCCCGCGCCAGCCCCACACCCCGCGCCAGCCCCGCGCCCCACAAGCTAGAATCGAAAGATGTCGCTGGTTGTGGTCGGTTCCGTTGCCTATGATGGTGTCGAGACGCCGCACGGGAAGGTCGAGCGCATGCTCGGCGGCGCGTGTACGTATGTCGCGCTGGCCGCCAGCTTCTTCACAGAAGCCGCCGTGGTGGCCGTCGTGGGCGACGATTTCGCCCAGGAAGATACCGATCTGCTGGCGAGCCGCGGCATCGACCTGGCAGGGCTCGAGCGCGTGCCCGGCAAGACGTTCTTCTGGTCGGGCGTCTATTCGCCCGATATGAACGACCGCACCACGCTGCGCACCGACCTCAACGTTTTCGCCGGCTTCGATCCCAAGCTGCCCGAGCGCTATCGCACGCAGCCCTATCTGCTGCTCGGCAACATACAGCCCAGCCTCCAGCGCAGCGTGCGCGCCCAGATGACCGCTCCCCGCCTGGTCGGCGGCGACACCATGAATTACTGGATCCGCGAAACTCGCGACGAGTTGCTCGCGGCCCTGAAGGACTGGGATTTCCTGCTCATCAACGACAGCGAAGCCCGCCAGCTCTCCGGCCAGTACAACCTCCGCCGCGCGGCCGAGGCGATTTTCGAGATGGGACCCCAGACCATCGTCATCAAGCGCGGCGAGTATGGAGCGGTGCTGTTCCGCCCCGAGGGCCACTTCATCGTGCCCGGCTACCTTCTGGACGACGTCTTCGATCCCACCGGCGCGGGCGATTCCTTTGCCGGCGGATTCTTCGGATACGTGGCCAGCCGCGGCCTGGACATCAAGGACAAGAACGCCCCCCAGGAGATCCGCCGCGCCGTCATCTACGGATCGGTGATGGGCAGCTTCTGCTGCGAACAGTTCGGCGTGGACCGTTTTCGAACCCTGACCCGCGCGGAGATCGATGCCCGCTTCAACGAGTTCAAAGAATTCACCTGCTTCTAAGCGGAAGAGCGCACCGGCCGCCCGTTCCGTGACCGGCCCGATCCTGGCTGCCGTGGTGCTGGCCGCGCTGAGCGCCGGCGCCATCGCGTTCTTCTACTCCCAGGGCTGCCTGCTCTACTACGGCGACGCCACCGCCCACATCAACGTCGCGCGGCGGATCCTCGATTCGCGCACGCCCGGCTGGGAGCAGGTGGGAACGGTCTGGCTCCCGCTCCCGCACCTGTTGATGGTTCCCTTCGTCGGCGTCGACAAACTGTGGATGAGCGGACTGGCCGGCTCCATTCCTAGCGGATTCTGTTTCGTGCTGGCCGGCGTGCTGATCTTCCTGGCCGCGCGGCGCGTCTTCGCGGACGGGACCGCCGCCGCGGCCGCCTGCCTGCTCCTCGCCCTCAATCCGAATCTGCTTTACCTGCAGGCCATCCCCATGACCGAGGCCGTATTCATGGCTTCGGTGGCGGCGCTGCTCTATTTCACAGTCCGCTTCCGAGAGACCCAATCCTGGAGCGCCGTGATTGCCGCCGGACTGGCCTCGCTGGCCGCCAGCATGACGCGCTATGAAGGCTGGTTTCTCATTCCCTTCGTCACGCTGTACTTTCTGGCGACGGCGAAAGAACGCCGCTTGAAGCACGCGCTGGTTTTCGGCGCCATTGCCTCGTTCGGCCCGCTCTACTGGTTCGCGCACAACTACTTCTTCTTCGACGACGCGCTCGCATTCTACTCCGGCCCCTCGAGCGCCAAGGGGATCTACCAGCGCGCCCTCGACGCCAACATGGCCCGGTATCCGGGCGATCACGACTGGCGCCAGGCGTGGCTTTACGTGCGAGAGGACATCCGGCTTTGCGCCGGGCAGCCGCTCGTCTTCATGAGCCTGGCGGGCGGGTTGGTGGCGCTTTTTCGCCGCGCCTTCTGGCCCCTGGCGCTGTTGGCGTTGGCGCCGCTGTTCTACGTCTGGAGCCTGCATTCCGGCGGCACGCCCATCTTCATGCCGCAGCTCTGGCCGCACAGCTACTACAACACGCGCTACGGAATCGCCGCCTTTCCGCTGCTGGCATTTGCGGCGGCGGCGCTGGTGATGCTGGTGCCGCTGCGCTTCCGCAAGGTCGCGGCCGCGCTGATCGTTCTTGCGGCCATCTCCCCGTGGCTGGCCTACCCCCGCATGGAGAACTGGATCTGCTGGAAAGAGTCGCAGGTCAACTCCGAAGCGCGGCGGGCCTGGACGCGCGAGGGCGCCGACTACCTCCGCGCGAACTACCGCCGGGGTGAAGGCATCGTGACTTCCTTCGGCGACCAGACCGCCATCTACCAGCAGGCCGGAATCCCCCTGCGCGAAACCTACAGCGAGTGCAATGGCCGCGCCTGGAAGGCCGTCATGAACGCTCCGCGGCCGCCCCTGCACGAAAAATGGGCCGTGGCCATTTCCGGCGATATCGTCGCCCGCGCCATCGAGCGCCTTCAGAGGACCGGGCCACGATATGATCTATTGAAGACCATTACCGTGAAAGGCGGGCCGGTCATCGAAATCTACCGGCGGCAATGATGCGGATACCGTTCACCAAAGCGCACGGCGCGGGCAACGATTTTGCCCTGACCTGGGCTGCCGATGCGCCGCCCGGCGACCTGCCAGGAACCGCGCGGGCCATCTGCGACCGCCACACCGGCGTAGGCGCCGACGGCTGGATGCTGGTGCAGGCCACTCCCGGCGCGAGGGCCGACGCCGAGATCCGCCTCTTCAACGCCGATGGCAGCGAGCCCGAACTCTCCGGCAACGGCACGCGTTGCGCCGCCGCGTTCCTCCTCGATACGGGCGTGGTCAAGGGCAGCGAGTTGCGCATCGCCACCGGCGCCGGCGTCAAGAACCTGCGGCTGGTCGATCGCGACGGCCGGCGCTTCACCTTCGAAATGAACATGGGCCGGCCGGCGTACACCTCGGCCGATCTGCACCTGGAGTTGCCGCTCGACGGCAGCATGCAGGAAGTCGTGGCGCTCTCGGTGGGCAACCCCCAGTGTGTCGTCTTCGTCGACAACTTCGACTTCGACTGGCGCCGCCTGGGCGCGGAAATCGAGCGCTACCCGCATTTCCCCAATCGCACCAATGTTTCATTCGTCCGGCGAATCGATGCCCACACGCTCGAGGTCCGCTTTTTCGAGCGCGGCGTAGGAGAGACGATGAGTTCCGGCACGGGTTCGACCGGCGCGATGGCCGCGGCCGTCCTGCGTGGCGTGGCCGAAAGTCCGGTCCGCATCGTCACGCCCGCCGGGCCGATCGATCTGCGCTGGGATGGTGACATCTATCTCACGGGGCCGGCTGAGATCGTCGCCACGGGAGAATTCTATGCCGACCGAACACCAGGAGAAGGCACTTGAAGCAACCGGGTAATTGGCAACAGCAGTTGGAGGAGAGAATCCGCACCCGCACGGCGCGCGTGGGCGTGGTGGGACTGGGCTACGTGGGCCTGCCGCTGGGCGTGGAGTTCGCACGCGCCGGCTTCCGCGTCACCGGCATCGATGTCACCGAGTCCAAGGTGGACCGCGTGAACGCCGGCGATTCCTACGTTCTCGACGTCCCGAGTGCGACCCTCGCGCCGTTGGTCTCGGCCGGCAAGCTGGAAGCGACCACCGACTTCGCCGCGATCGCCGAACTGGACACCATCGACATCTGCGTTCCCACGCCGCTCCGCAAGTCCAAAGACCCGGACATGAGTTACATCGACGCGGCCTGCCGACAGATCGCCGAGTACATACACCCCGGGATGCTGATCATCCTGGAATCCACCACCTATCCGGGCACCACGGACGAGTTCGTCCTTCCGCTGCTCCAGAAGTCGGGCCTCAAGGTCGGCGAGGACTTCTTTCTGTGCTTCTCGCCGGAACGCGTCGATCCCGGCAATCCCAAGTACCAGACCGTCAATATTCCCAAAGTCGTCGGCGGCATCACGGCCGCGTGCACCGAACTGGGCTCGCTGTTCTACTCCCAGGCGCTCGAAACGGTGGTGCCCGTGGGCTCGACCAAGGTCGCCGAAATGGTGAAGCTGCTCGAGAACACTTTCCGCATGATCAATATCGGCCTGGTGAACGAGCTGGCGCAGATGTGCGACCGCATGGACATCAACGTCTGGGAGATCATCGACGCGGCGGCCACCAAGCCGTTCGGGTTCATGCCCTTCTATCCGGGACCGGGTCTGGGAGGCCACTGCATTCCCATCGACCCCTTCTATCTGTCCTGGAAGACGAGGCAGGCGGGCTTCGAGGCGCGATTCATCGAGCTGGCCGGCTACGTCAACAGCCAGATGCCGCACTTCGTGGTGGACAAGATTCAGAACGCCCTCAACGGCTGCGCCAAGCCACTGATGGGATCGCACGTCCACGTCATGGGAGTGGCTTACAAACGCGATATCGACGACCTGCGCGAGTCGCCCGCGCTGGACGTCATCCACCTGCTCAGGCGAAGCGGCGCGCGGGTGACCTACAGCGACCCGCATGTGGCAAGTCTCGCGGTGGATGGCCTCACCCTCTGCGCCGAGCCGGTGGAAAAGGCGGCGGCCGAGGCCGATTGCGTGGTGATCGTCACCGATCATTCGGCGTTCGACTACCCGGCGCTGGTTGCGAGCGCGCGCCTGATTGTGGACACCCGCAACGCGTTGCGGGGCATCTCGTCGCCGAACATCGTGCGGCTGTAACTCGTGGGGCGGACCCGCGCCGCCGCGAGCTTGGACCGTGGCGCAGACTCTTAGTCTGCAGCGTCGAGACTCTTCTCGACGCGAAAAACCGGCCTCGACACGAATGTCGAGGCGGCAGGCAGGAGTGCCTGCGCCACGGAAACTGCCCGCCGGCTGCGCGCGCCAGGGGGTCCGCCCCACACTCTCAGTGCGCCATGGCGACGTACTTGTCGTACGTCCCATCCACGTACACGCCAAAGTTGCTGCTGGTCGACCGTCTCGCCCCAGTAGACCCTCCAGGTCGGGTTGAGGTGCCGCTTCTGCCACTCGACCACGAACTTCACCGGCATGTCGGGATGCTTGGCGGCGTACTCCTTGGCCTTCGTCATGGCCGTGGCGTAGGCCGCGGGAGAGTCGGTCTTGAGATACTGGATTGCGAACGGCTGGCTCTGGCCGGTGGGAGACCACATGTCGGGCGAGCCTCCGGAAACACCCTCGGGCAGGTTGCTCGCGGGAACTTCGACGACCGAATAGGTGTACCGGCGCGACTGGCGTTGGCTCGGAGAGACGAAGGTCACCTCCCAGGCGGCCATCTTGCCCCCCTCCTGGCCCTTTACGTCCTTCACGTCGAGGTTGGCAACCGAGAGCAGCAGGCAGTCCGGCGCCCAGCCCCGCGCCTGCCTGTAGGTCTGGTGGACCGCGGCGATAGCCGTGACCGGTTCCGCGGGCTTGACTTCCTTCTTGACGACCGGCTTCGGCTCCTCTGTGCATGCCACGAGTAGCAATAAGGACGGCAGTGTAACGAGTATCTTGGTTCTCAGGTTCATATCGACGTTATTGTAGCGCTCGGAAACCGGGGACAGGGGCTCATTCGGTCGGCGTCGCCGGGGTGGTCTCCTATGCGGTGATTCAGCGGACACCCGAGATGGCGGTCAGGATGGCTCTGGGCGCAACGCCGGGCGGCATCGTGCGCACGGTGATGGCGGGCGGATTGCGGATGTGCGCCGCTGGCCTTGTGCCCGGCCTGGCTGGTGCGTACCTGCTCGGCCGCGCCATGGCCGGGCTTCTCTCCCAGGTACAGCCGGGCGACCCGGCCATTCTCGGAGCCGTCGCGGCTATCCTGCTGGCAGCGTCGCTGGTGGCGAGATGGCTGCCCGCCCGCCGGATCGCCACCATCGACCCCGTCATCGCCCTCCGGAAGGAGTGAGAAACATTAAATTCGGGACAGTATACTCATTCGCCAATTTAATCTTGTGCCGCGTAGCAGGTGAACGCCGGACCTCAGCCCCCAACCGAGTAGCCAGACCCCCGCGGCAACCCAGGCCAGGAGCATCGCAACTGCACAGAATCCCAGGGCTTCGCTACTCGAGGAGCCCGGGACGCTCACGACACGGAGCATGAGGTAGCCGAGCACCCATTTTCGAGGCGGTGGCGATTCGGCCAGCCACCCGATCCCGAACCAGACCACGGCGGCAAGGCCCCCATGAAGGCAGAACCACCGAGGGTTGAACCCGGGCCACCCCGCCGTTCTCGGCGCAACCCACCCACGGACTAGGCTGGCCTGGAGCGTGCCGATCATGATCGCCAGGACCGGAGGCGCCGGCGCACAGTGGCTGACAACGTCCCACCCAACCGCCGCCTGCCCCTCCTGCAGGAACGCAACCGGCCGGATCGAGCCCCTCGGCGCCTGCCGCGAGACCCGTCCGTGAACCGTCCACGCCAGCATCCCCAGCAACGCCGCATCAATCGCCAGGTTGGCGACCGGCAGCCAGTACCTCAGCCGAATCCGGGGCATCGGCTCATTGGACACCGCCCGTCCCCGCCGGGTTCCCCAGCCAGTAAAGTAGATTCATGCTGCTCCCGCTCCTGGCTCTATCCCTTCGCATCGCCGTGTGCCAGATCCTGGTCATCGACGGCGACCGCGAAGGCAATTTCCGCCGCATCGAATACGCTCTCGATCAGGCCCAAGCCGGCGGCGCCCAGATCGCAGCGTTCCCCGAATCCGCCATCCTCGGCTGGGAGAATCCCGACGCGCACCGCCTCGCCACGCCCATCCCTGGCGCCGATAGCGACCGCATCGCCGCCCTCGCGCGCAAGTACCGCATCATGATCGCCATCGGCCTCGACGAGAAGGACGGCGGCCGCCTTTACGATTCCGCCATCCTGATCGACAAGACCGGCCGGCTCCTCTCCAAGCACCGCAAGCTGAACGTGCTCCCCGAGCTGATGGACCCGCCCTACTCCACCGGCAAGGCCGAGGACATCGGCGTGGTCGAGACCGAGTACGGCCGCATCGGCGTCCTGATCTGCGCCGACACCTTCACCGACGCGTACCTCGACCGCATCAAGCGGCTCAAGCCCGATCTCCTGCTGGTCCCCTACGGCTGGGCCGCCGAGCCGGAGAAGTGGCCGGGCCACGCTCAAAGCCTCGAGGACCTGGTCACCCGCCGAGCGGCCCTGCTGAAGTGCCCGTTTGTCGGGACGGACCTTGTCGGCGTCATGAGCCATGGCCCCTGGAAAGGCTGGACCTACGGGGGCGCCAGCCTCGTCGTCGACGGGACCGGAAAGATCCTCCACCGCCTCCGCGACCGCGACGTCGAGGTGCGGGTAGTTGACCTGACCCGCAGTCACCACCACTTCCCCAACTGAATCTCCCCCCTTTTCAGTCTGCTGGGAAAATCAGGGCCCCGTCCCTCGCCCCACCTCGCGTTACCCTCCCCTCGGGCACGCCGCTAATCCCGGTGCCGCGAACCCCGTCCCCAGGAGCCCCCATGTCTTCCCAACAACACATCGATTCCTCCCGCGCCAACCAAATCCCACGGACCCGTCACCCCAGAGGGACGCGCCCGGTCCCCCGCCACTCGCCCCTCCCTCAGCGCCGACCTCCGCCGCACCCTGAAACGCCTCGACGCCCCGCTCCAAAATCGAAAATTTAACCATGAACCCAGTGACGCACAACCCTCGCGTCCTGATGAGGATACGGACGGCGGCGAAGCCCCGCCGATCCCATCTAACATCAACAACCGCCACGAGACCCGCCTCAACGCCGAGTTCCGCCGCACCCTGAAACTCCTGGACGCCCCGCTCGAAAATCAAAAATTGCATGATGAACCCAACAACGCACAACCCCCGCATTCTGATGAGGATAGCGAGGCCCCCGAAGGGCCACCATCCACCACTAGGACGAAACTCCCTGAGCCGGTAAATCGCGCCCGCGTTGTTTGCTTAAGGTTAACTAAGATTGGGCCACGACGCGCCCGCGCCATTTGGCCGCAAGTGCTTGTGGGGCCTGCTCATAGACGCAATGCCGGTCAGCAGAACTTCGCGGTCCGCGAGTTGGCAGCTGAGTTGCTCCGCACCTCAGCGGCAAAGGGGGATGCTATGAAGTATGCAGTGTGTTTTGTCGTCGTGCTGGCTCTTACCACCTGTGGCGCTGCATTCGCCCAGGAAAAGGGCCACGAGGAGTCTCACGGTGGTTACAAGCCCGGCCGCGCGCCGTCACACGGTCCCAAACCAACCCACAACGCTCCGCCCGCCGCCCCGCGCCCGGAAGACCGCCATGACCAACAAGCACATGGGAATGGCGGCCGCCCGAGGATCGCCATGACCAACCAGGACATGCGGACGCCGCGCGCCCGGAAGACCGCCATGACCAACAAACACATGCAAACGCCGGCCACCCTGAGGATCGCCACTTTAACGACCAACCAGGACATCCCAACGCCCCGCATGTCGATAACAACAGGTGGGTTGGGCACGATAGCGGACGTGGCGATGCCCGCTATCACGTCGACCATCCCTGGGAGCACGGCCGTTTTCGCGGCGGCTTCGGCCCTCGCCACACCTTCCACCTGGGCGGAGGCGGTCCGTCGCGCTTCTGGTTCGGCGGCTTCTTCTTCTCCGTGGCGCCGGCTGATTTCGGCTACTGTGACGGCTGGAACTGGGACTCGGACGACATCGTCCTCTATGACGACCCGGACCACCCCGGCTACTACCTGGCCTACAACGTCAGGCTGGGCACCTACGTCCACGTCCTGTACCTCGGGCCGCGGTAGGCTGCAATATGGGGTCCGCAATGGCGGTGTCCGCATCCAACAGGCAGGACTTGTATACTCAAAAGTAAGTGAGGGCTGGTATGAAAACCTACTGGAAATTCGCTGCGCTCGTCGCGGTCGTGGTCGGAGCGCTGGTGTGGCTGGCCGTCGGCGGCATCAACGAGGACAAGACCTACTACAAGACCGTCGCCGAGATTCAGCAGATGGGCTCGCATGCCCTGGGCAAACGGCTGCGGGTCGGCGGGGACGTTGAACCCGGCTCGATCATTCGCAAAGGCCGCCAGGTTTCGTTCGTCCTGCGCCAGGACAAGCAGACTATCCAAATCGTCTACGACGGCACGGCGCCGCTGCCCGACACGCTGAAGGACGGGGCCCAGGCGCTGGCCGACGGCCGTCTCGGCGCGGACAGCGTTTTCCGGGCCAGCCAGGTGCAGGCCAAGTGCGCCTCGAAATACGAGACGCAGCCGGGGCAGGCGCATCCGGAGAACATTCCCATCAGAAAGGCCGGAGTTTAGGCACTGCTTATGGAGAATCTGGGAGCTCTCGCCGTACTGCTCGCTTTCTGTCTCGCTGTCTTCGCTATCGTCGCCGGATTCGTGGGCGGATGGAAGCACAACGCCTTCCTCGCCCATGCCGCCGGCCGCGCGGTCTACTCGGTCTGGTTCCTGCTGACGGTGGCTGCGTCCGTGCTGGTGTATAGCCTGATCACGGGCGACTACCGCTTTGCCTACGTGGCGCAGCACTCCAACCGCGCCATGCCGCTGCTCTACAAATTCGCCTCCTGGTGGGGCGGGCAGGAGGGCTCGCTGCTGTTCTGGAGCTGGCTCCTTTCCTGCTATTCCACCGTCGTCGTCTTCACCAATCGCCGCCGCCACCGCTCCATGATGCCCTACGTCATCGGGACGCTCATGATGACGCAGTGCTTCTTCCTCATCATGAACTGCTTCGTCGCCTCGCCGTTCAAGATGCTGGCTGTCGGGCCGCACCATCCAGGCCGTGGCGGATGGAAACGGGCTGAATCCGCTGCTGCAGTATCCCGCCATGGCGATTCACCCGCCCATGCTTTACCTGGGCTATGTGGGCTTCGTGGTGCCCTTTGCCTTCGCCATCGGATCGCTCATCACGCGCCAGCCCGGTGACGAGTGGATCTACACCACGCGCCGCTGGACGCTGGTGACGTGGCTGTTCCAAAGCACCGGCATCCTCCTCGGCGCGGGCTGGGCCTACGCCGTCCTCGGCTGGGGCGGCTACTGGGCCTGGGACCCGGTCGAGAACGCCTCGTTCCTGCCCTGGCTGAGCGCCACCGCCTTCCTGCATTCCGTCATGATGCAGGAGAAGAAAGGCATGATGAAGGTCTGGAACATGGTGCTGGTTTCGGGCACCTTCTTCCTGTGCATCTTCGGAACCTTCCTCACCCGCAGCGGCGTCGTCAGCTCGGTGCACGCCTTCGCGCAGTCCTCCATCGGGAACTGGTTCGTCGGATTCCTGGCCATCATGGTCGCGGGCACGCTGTACCTGATCCTCGACCGGCTGGACTACCTGAAGACCGAGTCGCGTCTGGAGAGCGTGATTTCGCGCGAGTCCAGTTTCATGTTCAACAACCTGATCCTGGTGGCGGCCTGCTTCTCCATCCTGTGGGGCACGCTGTTTCCGGTGATCTCGGAGTGGGCCACGGGCGAGAAGATCAGCGTCGGCAAGCCGTTCTTCAACCGCATTAACATCCCCATCTGCCTGTTCCTGCTGTTCCTGACCGGGGTCGGCCCGCTGTTTGCCTGGCGCCGCACTTCGCTCGATAGCCTGCGGCGGAACTTCCAGTGGCCGCTTATCGCGGGCCTCGTCCTGGTGGCCGGACTCGTCGCCGCCGGAATGCGCCAACCCTTCGCGTTGATGGCTTTCGGCCTGTGCCTCTTCGTGGCCTGGACCATCTTCGCCGAGTTCTACAAGGGCGCGCGCGCCGTCAGTGCCAAGACCGGCAGCAACCTCCTGGCTGGCGCGTTCGAACTCACGCGCCGCAACCAGCGCCGCTATGGCGGCTACATCGTGCACATGGGCATCGTGGTCATGTTCGTCGGCTTCGCCGGCTCGGCCTTCAACCTGGATTCGACCGTCGAGGTCAACCAGGGCGACAGCTTCAGCCTCGGCCACTACCAGCTTCGCGTCGCCGAACTGACCAGTGGCGACAACGACAACTACGCCTGGAACCGCGCCGCCATCGACGTCTCCAAGGACGGCGCGCCCCTGGGCACGTTCTATCCCGAGCGCCGGTTCTACAAGTCAGGCGAGCGCCAGGCTACTTCCGAGGTAGCCATCCGCCGCCGCCTCAACGAGGATCTCTATCTCAACTTCGCCGGCATGTCGGACGACAACCAGCGCGCCGTGATTCAGGCCTACGTGAACCCGCTGGTCTCCTGGATCTGGATCGGCTACTACGTGCTGCTGCTGGGAACGCTGGCCTGCCTGGTGCCGAGTAAAGTACGATTGCAGTACGCGAGGACTCAGGTCCTCGGCGTCAAAAAGAAGGTTTATGCGCCGGCTGAAAAGTAGTCTCCTGGTTCTGGCGCTGGCCAGTCTCTGCCTGGCCCAGGCCCCGAACCCGTTGGCCAACCCGCACGTGCGCCGGCTGGGCGACCAGCTCATGTGCCTGTGCGGGTGCGGCGCTACCGTCACCTCTTGTAACATGCTGGGTTGCTCGCATTCCAAGCCGGCGCGCGAGAGATTGCTGGCGATGGTGAACGCGGGCGAGTCCGATTCCGCCATCCTGGCCACGTTTGTCCAAGAGAACGGGGTCGAGATTCTGGCCAAGCCGCCCGCGCAGGGATTCAACCTGCTGGGCTACGTCGTGCCGTTCATCGGCATCGCGCTCGGCCTGGCGTTCGTCTGGTTCGTCATCAAGCGTTTCCGCAAGCCGCTGGCCGTGGCCGGCGGTCCGGAGATCGATGACGCCGCGTTCGCCAGCTACCAGGCGCAAATCGAGAAGGACCTGGAAAAACTGGATAGATGATGATTTTTGTTGCCGCCGTCCTAGTCATAGGCGTACTTGTGTTCACGCTGACCGTGCGCCCCAAGGACCTGCCCGAGCCCGAGCCTGTCTCGCCTGTCAAACACCTGGAGGAGCGCAAGGCGACCATTTACGAAAACCTGCGCGACCTGCAGTTCGAGTACCGTGTCGGGAAACTGTCCGAACACGACTACGCCCGGACCAAGACGGACCTGCAGCGCCACCTCGCCGCCGTTCTGGCCGAGATCGATAAAGTTCAAGGGGTGGTGGCGCCGGCGCCCGCATCCGTACCCGTGCCCCCCGCACCCCCAGCACCGAGCCGCGACCGAGAGGGAGCGGTGCTCTGCCCCCATTGCGGCGCTCACTTCCCGAATCCCATGAAGTTCTGCGGCGAGTGCGGCAAACCGATCCCCGTGGAGGCCGCGAAATGAAGTCCCTGAGAGCAACCACTTGTTGGGCGTGGCGCAGCCTCTCAGGCTGCCGTCTCGGCACTCGTGCCGAGACCCAAGCGCCGGCTCGAAAGCCGGCGCGGCAGGCTGAAGCCCGCGCCACGGTGAAGTCCATCGTCCTGCTGTTTGCCGCCGCCGCGACGATGTTCGCCGCCGTCGACGGCACCGTCGTCAACCAGACCACGGGCCGGCCCGAGCCCGGCGCCGATGTCAGCGTCTTCAACCTCAGCCAGAACGGCCCCGAGCTCCTCGACAGCGCGAAATCCGACGCCAACGGCCACTTCTCCATCGACAAGACGCTCGAAATGGGACCGCACCTGATCGAGGTGCAGCACGGCGGAATCACCTACAACACCATGGTGCCGCCGGGACGGCCCTCCACCGGTCTGCAACTCGACGTCTACGATTCCACGAAGGACCCCGCCGCGGCGCCCGTCTCGCAGCACATCATCTTCCTCGAACCCAGCGGCCAGCAGCTCGGCGTCACCGAGACCTACTTCTTCAACAACGCGGGCAAGACGACCTACGACGATCCCAACGGCACGCTGCGCTTCTTCGTTCCGCCCGCGGCCGCCAAGGACAGCATCAAGGTGAACGCGACCGAGCCGCGCGGCATGCCGCTCGAGCAGGCGCCCACCGCGAGCAAAGCGAAGGGCACCTACACGATTTCCTTCCCGGTTAAACCGGGCGAGACGCGGGTCGACATCAACTACACGATGCCGGCCACCGACCCCGGCAAGTTTGCGAGCCAGGTTTATTACCAGGGAGCGCCCACGCGCCTGGTGGTGCCTTCGGGCGTCACGCTCCAGGGCGAAGGCCTGAACTCGCTGGGCACGGAGCCGCAGACGCAGGCCAACCTGTACGAGACCACGGCGCCTGCATTCGAGGTCACCGTGCAAGGGACCGGCTCTCTACAAGGCGCCCAGAACGCGGGCGCGGGCGGCGGCGCTGCCGGCCCCGCGGACGATACGGACGATTCCGGCGCTACGCTCCGCACCATTCTGCCACCCGGCTTTGAAGACCGCCGCGTGACGATTCTCGCTATCGCGCTCGCCGCGCTCGCGCTCGGTTTCGTGCTGCTGTACCGCAAGGGCCAGGCGGCCGGACAAGCCGCGCCCGCCAAGGGCAAGAGCGGCGCATGAAGCCAGTGGAGATCGCGGGCGTCTGGAAGTTCTACGGCGATTTCCCTGCCCTGCGCGACATCAGCTTCGACGTCGAGCCCGGCGCCTCGATGGCGCTGCTCGGCCGCAACGGCGCGGGCAAGACCACGCTGCTGCGCATGCTGGCCGGCCTTTCGCGCCCCGGACGCGGCAGCATACGGATCTGCGGCACCGACGCGCGCGACCGCGCGACGCGCCACTCGATCGGCATCCTGGGCCACGGCATTTCGCTTTACGAGGAGCTCTCCGCCGTCGAGAACCTGCGCCTCTTCGCGCGCCTCTACGGCGTTGAGAACCCGGACGGCGCGGCTTCGGAGTGGCTGGAGCGCACCGGCCTCGAGAAGGTTCGGGACGGCCTGGTGCGCGAGTTCTCGCGCGGCATGCGCCAGCGCCTGGCCGTCGCCCGCGCGTTCCTGCACTCGCCTTCGGTGCTGCTGCTCGACGAGCCTTTCACGGCCCTGGACGACCGCGCCATCGCGCTGCTCCAAACGCTGCTGCGCGACGCGATCGCCGAAGGCCGCACCGTCGTGCTTTCCACCCATCAACTGCGCGAGGCGCTCGAGCTGGCGACGCACGTGGCGTTGCTGGTGCGCGGGCGGCTGGCGTATACCGGCGCGCGCACCGGAGAAATGCTGGAGGATACGGGATGGCTGTACCGGCAGTACGGCGAGCCCCAGTCCGTGACGGCATGAACCCTCCGGCCAGGCCGCCATCGAAGCCGCCACGCCTGAGCTTTTTCCGCCAGGCGTTCACGGTGGCCTGGAAGGACCTGCGCTCCGAGCTGCGCACCAAGGAGGCGCTCAACGCCTCGTTCGCTTTCGCGCTCGTCATCCTGCTGCTGTTCAGCATCGCCTTCGAGCCCACCGAGGACGAGACGCGGCAGATCTCGGGCGGCCTGCTGTGGCTGGTCTTCGCCTTCGCCGGCGCGCTCATCCTCAACCGCAGCTTCGCGCGCGAGCTGGCCAACGACTGCCTCGACGCGCTGATCGCCGCGCCCATGTCCGGCGCCGCGCTGTTCCTCGGCAAAGCGCTCGCCAACTTCGCTGCTGCTCTCGGCGGTGGAGTTCGTCTGCCTGCCGGTCTTCGGCGTGCTTTACAACGTGACGTTGGACGCACCAGTTCTGGCCGCTCGCCGGCGTCATCGCGCTCGGCACCTGGGGACTGACCGTGGTCGGCACGGTCTTCAGCGCGCTGACCGTGAACCTGCGCCTGCGCGAGCTGATGCTGCCCATGCTGGTCTATCCCATCCTGATCCCGTGCCTGCTGGCGGCCATGCAGTTGACCGCGCCGCTGGTGATGGGCGATCCGTATCACGGCCGAGCTCAGTCAGTGGGTGCGGCTGCTGGTGGCGTTCGATGTCATTTTCAGCGCGCTCTCGCTGGCGCTGATCGAATCCGTCATGGTGAGGTGAGACATGCGGGACAAAACGATCATGGTGCTTTCCTGGCTCGCGGCGGTGATGCTGGCGGGCAACCTGGCCATCATTCTGCTGGTGCTGCCGGACGAGGTCTCGCAGGGCCCCATCTTCCGCATCATCTTCTTCCACGTGCCGGTGGCGTGGACGGCCTTCGTGCTGCTTCTTCGCCGCGATGGTCTCCAGCATCCTGTTCCTGGTGCGCAAGGATTTCAAGTACGATTCGTTCGCCGCCGCGGCCACCGAGGTGGGCCTGGCCTTCGGCGCCGCCAACCTGCTCACCGGGATGATCTGGGGCCGCATCATCTGGGGCATCTGGTGGACCTGGGACGCGCGGCTGACCTCGATGCTGGTGGGCTGGATCATCTATGCCGGCTACGTCATGCTGCGCCGCGCCATCGAAGAGCCCACCGAGCGCGCCCGCATGTCCGCCGTGGTCTCGATCCTCGCCTTCGCCGACGTGCCCATCATCTTCTTCTCCATCAAGTGGTGGCGCACCCAGCATCCGCAGCCGGTGGTCTACGGCGGCGGCTTCCTGAGCCCCGAGTATTGGTACATGCTTTTCCTTAACTGGATTCCGATCCTGTTGCTGGGAGTGGTGCTGCTGCTTCTCCGCATGCGGCAGGAGCAGACCGGCCGTGAGATCGACGCCCTGCGCCGCGAAGTGCATGCCTTCTAAAGGAACGGTGACTATGATCGCAATGCTGGTTCAGACCGCCGGGTTCACTCCCGAACAGTACAAGAACAACTTCGTGTTCCTCTTCTACGGCCTGTTGACGGCGTGGCTGGTCCTGCTCGCCTTCGTCGTCATGCTGGCCGCCCGCGAGCGCAAGCTCACACAAGAGATCAAACGGCTGCGGCTCATGTTGGAGGACAGGGGACCGCGGTAGCCCCACATGCCAACATTCGCGTTGGTCTGCCTCCTGGCGCTGGCCCTGCAAGCCGTGCCGAAGTTCGGGACCACCGTCGTAATCCCGGGCGGCTTGCGCGGACTGATCTACTACATCCCCAAGGGCACGGCACGGCTGCCCGACTTTGAAAAGCTGAAGCCGGTCGGATCGATCTACACGTCGTCGCTGAACATTCCACCACAGGACTTCCATGACGGATTCCCCGGCGTGACCAAGCGCTTCGAGTGGTTCGCGATCGACTACACCGGCCGGTTCTGGATCGACAAGCCCGGCCTGTACACTTTCGTACTGACTTCAGACGACGGCGCCCGGCTCTACCTCGACGACCAACTGATGGTCGACAACGACCGTCAGCATCAGCCCGAGGAGAGGATCGGCAGCATCCGCCTCGCGAGCGGCATCCACCGGATTCGGGTGTCCTATTTCCAGGGGCCGCGCTTTCAGGTCGCTCTGGTGCTCAAGGTGGCGGGCCCCGGCGAGCCGCTCCGCATCTTCAACACGGACGAGTTCAAGCCCCCGCCGCATCCCGAGAATTGGCCCGACGAAACGAACGACCAGCCCTCACGCGCTCCCAAGTAGACTCGCCTTTGCCGGTCTGCCACCAACCCACTACAATGAGGGTGATGAAGCGCAAGACTGCCAAAGCCTTTTCCTACTCGGTCTTCTACGAGCAAGCTGCTGAAGGCGGCTACATAGCGTTAGTTCCCGCCCTTCCCGGCTGTCACACCCAGGGGGAGACCGTCGAAGAGACTGAGCGCAACGTGAAAGAAGCGATTGAGCTATACCTGGAGAGCTTGGCGGCCCATGGGGAAGCAATCCCCGAAGAGGGGCCTTCGTTTCAGGGAAGAGTCAGCGTTCCGGTCTCCGTTCCCGCCTGACAAATGACAAAGGTTCCCTCTCTGACCGCGCGTAAGGTGGTCCGCGCGCTCAAGGGCGCGGGATTCGCCGAGGACCGCCAAAAGGGCAGCCACCTGATCCTGATTCATCCTGAGACAAAGGCTCGAACCGTCGTACCCGTACACTCCGGCCGGACCATCAAGGAGCCGCTGTTGCGGGCTATCATCCGCGATGCGAACCTCACGCTCGATGAGTTCCTCAGGCTGCTCTGAGTTCAAACCGTGGCTCCGGACTGCCGGCATTGACCAAGCGTCTCGAATAGCTACGGCAACGCCACATGAACATCGCACACCAACTGGATCACCCGTACTCCGCGCTTCCCGGCTCGCGGCTGGGCGGCCTGCCGCGGTCCTAAAGCGATAGACTCTTGATGAGGCGTTCACTTGCTCGACGCACGAGCGCTGCCGGAGGTCCCCGCGTCCTGGCTGGTAAGGGCGAAGAGTTGGTGCGACACCCCCTTTGCCTGGAAGCGATGGGAGAACTACGATCCAGCGGTCGGGGGGCATGAGCACTGCGAGTTCTGCTGGGCGTGCATCTGCAACCACCGCGAGCTGTTCCCAAATGAGAAGGAAGAGCACGCAAAGCGTGGTTGTTACCGGCACGCCTTCTACGCCCGAGGAGAGGACGGCAGGCACATTTGGGTGTGCCGCTCCTGCTTCAAGCGGGTCGCGCCTGTGGCAGGCTGGGTTCGGAGCCGCACCCGGGAGGGCTTCGGCGGGTAGTCGGGCCGCTCCCTACGCCGCGTCCACCGGTAGCCCCACCCAGTTCTGGAAGTTCGAGCGGAACAGGCGGCGGATGTCTTTGCGGATGTCTTGTCTCGTGACGGGGCGGCCGTCCTCGGCCAGCAACTGGAAAGTATTCGCCAGGATCGGCGCCAGCGTCCGTCGCGTGTTCCGCCATTTGTAAATCACCTGCTCCAGGATGCGCGCGTCGGAGTGCTGCGGGATGAACGTCGTCCCCAGCATTTCCAGGCGCTCGCGCGTCATCTCTTCGACCACGGACGGGTTGTTGAGGAACCACCAGCAACCGAACGGCATCAGGTTGGCGAACTTGCGCGCGTAGACGCAGAACTCGTGCTGGTTCTCGCGGCTGAGCACGCTGACCAGAAAACGGTTGTCGGGGAACTGCGCGCATAGGTGTTCGAGCGCGCGCAGGTCGGCTTTGCCGGCCCCGTCTCCACCCAACCGCAATGCAGGGTTCACCTGGTAGCGCACGCCGATCATCAGCGCCATGGGGAGATCGAGTTCGCGGCACACCGGCAAAACGGCTTCCGTCAGCAGGCGGCCGCGAACGCTGTCTTCCGGGTATTGGAACGTGTCGGGCAGCGAACACGCCATGTAGACGGGACGCATGATCTTGCACCACGCTGCCAGGAAGCGGCGGACCTCCGCCATCGCCTGCGACGATTCGCCATCCACCCGATAGCCCTTGGCCAGCAGCACCGGTTGATGCTCGGCCCAGCGGTTCAGGATGCGATCCAGACGCAGCACGGGGTGCATCTGCGGATGGCGCCCGGCGCCCGCCTCCCACAGCGGGGCCTCGTCGGGATCGAGCGGGTCGTTGGTCATGACGACCTCGCTGACGCCGGCGATTTCGAGCACGCGGCGGATGTGCGTGGCGTAGTCCTGGGCGGAGAAGAAGGCCCGCGCTTCGGTCAGGTCGGCGCTGGCGGTCGGGAGGCCGAATGCCTCCAGCACCGCCACAACTCCGCGCGTCGCTTCCGACACGGGCGCGTTCTCGACGAACAGGGCGCGCCAGATCGCGTCCGCCCGCTCGCGCTTCCCGAGGGCCCAGTAAGCGGCAGGCTTCATCGGCGAAGAACGGAAGAACTCCGCCTCCAGGTAGTGATAGGTCACCAGGTTGTCGATGCCCCATAACCCGATAGCGCCCAGCGAGGGCAAGTACAAATGGGTGTGGACGTCGATGAACGGAGTGGCCTTGAGCTCTTCTTCGACAGCAGTGCGGATCCGATCAACGGGTAGAGGTTCCATGGTGGTTGACTATTCTCAAGCATAGCGCCTGTTTTGCGGCGGGTCTGGAGAGGGACTTGCAGAAATCGCACCACCGCCGTTACACCGCGCATCAACGGTTTACGGCCCCACGTGGGGTATGCTTCAGCTTGCCCAGCGACCCGCTGCAGGCGTGGACGCCTGCCCCACTAGGACTAGGTCAGGCGGAGGGTGCGGGTGCCGATAGCGAAGCAGACCGCGCCGGTAGCCAGGAGGATGGCGCACGGGAGCAGCATTTCCTGGAGGGAGAAGCCGCGCCACAGCGCGCCTTCGAAAGCCAGAATGCCCCAGCGCACCGGGCTGATCGTGCCGGCCCGCGCCATCCAGTGCGGCATGAAGGCCAGCGGCATCATCCCGCCGCCGAACAGCGCGAGCGGCATCATCACAGCCCATCCCACGCCGCCAGCGGCTTGTTCGGTCTTGGCCAGCCCGGCCACCAGCATCATCACGCCGACGAACGCGGCCACGGTGGACACGCCCGCCAGAGCAAGCAGAGCCCAGCTATGGGGGACCACATGGAAACCGAGACGGCCGATCGCCAGCAGCGTCGTCTCGATGGCGAGGCACGCGACGGCGCAAGCTAGCGCCTTTCCGGCCAGCAACTGGGCGCGCCCTATGGGCGCCATCTGCAGACGGAACAAAGTGCCGTGCGTCCGCTCGCTGACGAAGCCGATGGCAAACGCCATGGCGCAGCCCAGCACGCCCCACAGCAGCCCTTGCGGGAAGGTGATCTCGAAGGCATTACGCGGACCCACTCGCTGGATCGCCACGTCGTGCTGTTCGATGCTCAGCGGCTCCCATTGAGCGCCTTGGCCGCCACCGCTCCCGGAAGAGGCGGCGGGCATGTCGGCCAGCGCGCGGTCCATACTTGTGAGAAAGCGCGCCATCGAGGCGCGCTGGTCAGACGGCACATTGGAGCGCTCGACTTCCGCGAGCGACTGCCGCAGGCCGGCGCGCATGGTGCCCCTGTCGGCCATCTTCTTCTGAAACCCCTTCATCACGATTTGAAAGAGCAGGCCCTGGATCATGGCTCCCTCGGCCTGACGGCTGGGATCGATCCACACTTCCACCTTGGGCGGCGTGCCGTGAAACACCTGCTGGCTGGCCTCCCCGAAGCCCTTGGGGAGAATCAGCGCCGCGGCCTCCCGCCGTTTGCGGACAAGCCCGATGGCCTCGGCGCGGCTCGCGGGCCGTACGTTGAAGTCGGCGCTGCTGGCGAGCGTCGCGGCGAACTCCTTGCTGCCCGCGCTCTGGTCCTCGTCCGCCAGGGCCACAGCCAGGCGGCGAGAACCTCCGTCCGAGGAACCGGAAAAGACGGCGCCGAATAGTATGGCGATGACCAGCGGCCAGGCGAAGGCGAAGAAGAGCCCGGACTTCACCCGGACCAGAAGGCGTAGGTCTTTGGCGGCCAGAGCTAATATGGCGGACATCAGGTCACTCTCCTCTCCGTGGCGGACGCTTCAGCGTAATGCCGCATACTTTTTGCCGTGGGGCGGACCCCCTGGTCCGCGGCCGACGCCCCCGTCGGCCTGGTTCATCGGCGAGAAAGCGGGTCCAGGGGGACCCGAGCCCCACACTCCAATACGCGGGGGCTTCGGCCCGCCGGTAATTCTAGTCCCTCAACGTCCTTCCCGTGAGATTCAGAAACACCTGCTCGAGCGTGGGCTGCTCCAGACGGAACCGATCGATGGGCGCGGTGGCGGCCAGGCGATTCAACTCGCCCAGCGGGTCCGCCGAGAACAGCTCGATTTCCCGGCCGCCGGTCTCGACCACCAGCCGTGGCAGACCGCCCTGGGCGGCGAGCAGGCCCTGCACCGTATCGAGCGAGAGCAGGCGGCCGTGGTCCACGATGCCGACGCGGTCGCACAGGCGCTCGGCCTCCTCCATGTAGTGGGTGGTGTAGACGATGGTGCGGCCCTCGCGCTTCAGAGCCAGGATGTTGTCGAAGATCGAGTTCCGCGACTGGGGATCGACGCCCACGGTCGGCTCGTCGAGCAGCAGGATCTCGGGATCGTGCAGCAGCGCCGCTGCGAGATTGAGCCGGCGCTGCATTCCGCCCGAGTAGTTCTTGACCGCATCGCGCCTGCGGCTTTCGAGCCCGACGAACGCGAGGGCCGAAGCGACTCGCTCGCCCAGGCGGCGTCCTTCAAGTCCGTAGAGTTTGCCGAAGAAAGCGAGGTTCTCTTCCGCGCTGAGCAATTCGTACAAGGACAGGACCTGCGGCGCGATGCCCATGCGCGCGCGCACCTGCGGCTCGCGCGGGTTGCCACCGGCCAGCAGCACCTCGCCGCCGTCCGGCTGCAGCAGGCCGATGGCGCAATGAATGAGGGTCGTCTTGCCGGCGCCGTTGGGACCGAGCAGGCCGAAAATCTCGCCGCGCTGAACCTCGAGGCTCAATCCGTCGACGGCGGTCAGGGAGCCGAAACGCTTCGTGACCTGGCGCAGGCTGAAGAAGGTCCCGTCCGGCATGTCTCTATCCTTACGCAAAGCGGAGCGAAAAAGTTCAACCGAGCCGCCCGCAGCGGCCGCAGCCGAGCCAGTACGGTCAGGGGGTTTCGGGGCAAAGCGGCATAGAATAGCTGTGGAGGCTCCATGCCAGCCAAGCGGATTCTGATGCTCGTCGGCGACTACGTCGAGGACTACGAGGTGATGGTCCCGTTCCAGGCGCTCCAGATGGCGGGACACCGGGTGGAGGTTGTGTGTCCCGGAAAGAAAGCCGGGCAGACGGTGCGCACCGCCATCCACGATTTCGAGGGCGACCAGACTTACAGCGAGAAGCGCGGCCACGACTTCGCGCTCAATGCTACGTTCGAGCAGGTCCGGCCTGAGGACTACGACGCGCTCGTCATCCCGGGCGGCCGCGCGCCGGAATACATCCGGCTCGACCCCAAAGTGCTCGCGATCGTGAGGCACTTCGCCGCGACCGCCAAGCCGATCGCCTCCATCTGTCACGGCGCGCAGTTGCTCGCGGCGGCCGGCGTGCTGGCGGGCCGGTCGGTGAGCGCTTATCCGGCCGTGGGCCCCGAGGTGACCGCGGCGGGCGGCAAGTACGTCGATCTGCCGATGGACGGCGCGCATGTGGACGGCAACCTGGTCAGCGCTCCCGCCTGGCCCGCGCACCCGGCCTGGCTGGCGAAATTCCTGGGCGTGCTGGGGAGCAGGATCGAGCCGTAGTGGTGGCCTTTTGCGGCGCACGCTGCCGCAACTGTGGGCTGAAGCCCACAGCGGCACGCTGAAGCGTGCGCCACGAGTCCGGAGGGAAGCCATGTACGAAGACCTGGTAGAAGCGATCCGGCGCAGGGGCGCCATCCTCTTTGTCGGCGCCGGTGTGTCGAAGAATGTCGGCGTGCCCACCACCGCCGAGATCGTCAACGAGATCGCCCGGCAGTTGGATTACGATCCGGTGCTATTCGGCTCGCTGGCGGACTACCGCACGCTGGCCGAGTTCTATCAGCTCAACAAGGGCACCCTCGGCCCGCTGCGGAGTTGGATGGACGTAAGCTGGCACCCGCATGACGTGGACGTTCGCAGCTCCGAGATCCACCGCCTCATCGTGGAGCTGTCTTTTCCCATCATTTACACCACCAACTACGACCGCTGGCTGGAAAAGGCGTTCGAGGCGTATAGCAGGGAGTACACGAAGATCACCAACGTCGGCGACGTGCTCAATACGCGCGAGGGCATCACGCAGATCGTGAAGTTCCACGGCGATTTCGACGACGACGAGTCGATCGTTCTGACCGAGTCGAGCTTCTTCGAGCGGCTCGATTTCGGGACGGCCCTGGACATCAAACTGCAGTCGGACGTGCTGGGGCGGCCGGTGCTGTTCGTGGGGTACAGCCTCTCCGACATCAATATCCGCTACCTGTTCTACAAGCTGCAGCGGCTGTGGGAGAATTCTAAGCTCGACCTGCTGCGCCCGCGCTCGTACATCTTTCTGGGGGCGGCCAACCCGGTGCAGGAGCGGGTGCTGCGCCGCCGCGGTATCGAGCCCGTGATCTCGCAGCGGGAGCAGGTGGGGCAGGGTCTGGCGGCCTTCCTGGCGGAACTTCTGGAACGGGTGTCGCAGAAGTAGGGGAACCATCCGGCCGCGGACTGCGTAACTGTGAGGGGAGCGTCCCGTGCTGACATTCGTGATGTGGCTGATTCTGCTGTTTTTCTGCTGGCCGCTGGCGCTGGTGGCGCTGGTGCTCTATCCGATCGTCTGGCTGCTGCTGATACCGTTTCGCATTCTGGGAATCGCGGTGGATGGCGTGCTGCACCTGGTGTGGGCGGTTGTGACGCTGCCCGCCCGCGCGCTGGGCGGGATGCGGAGAGCCTGAACGCCGGTCCGCTCCCTTACGGCCGCGGTTCGGTGCTGGGCCGTCAGCCCGGGTACTTGCCGACGATCTTCAGAAGCGCGCCGTGGAAGCGGTGGAACCAGGAAGTGCCGTCCAGGAACATGTGGGGGCAGAAGCCGGGGACCACCGCGATGCCATTGGCGCGGCAGAACTCGACGGCTTGCGGGCTGTTCGACTTTCCCGAGGTGCCGTACAGCCAGACGCGCGCGATGCCCGCTTCGCGGCAGTCCTGGACCACCTTCTCGGCGACCTCGGGTTTGGCCATCACGAGCGCGCCTTGAACGGGCGGCTGAATCTCCTGTAGCCGCGCGAAGCAGGGCACGCCCTCGATCTCGGTAGCGTTGGGGTTGACCGGCACGGCGTCGTAGCCGTGCTCGCGCAGCGTGCGGAACATGGACGCGTTGAAGTCCCTGGGGTTGCGGCTGGCGCCCACGACCGCGATGCGCTTCTGGGCCAGGAAGTCGGAAATGACCTGCTGGGGAGATTCTGGCATGGCCCATTATCGCGCAAGTTTGCTCCCGGGTAAGCGGCGATGTAAAGTAGAATGATGTTCTTACGCATCCTTCTCCCTGTTGTCATCGCCTGCCCGCTGCTGGCGCAAGGCGTCAAGATCGAATTCGAGCCGGTCGACGAAGCCGTTGTAAAGGCCCGCCTGGAACGCAACCCAGCCACCAACGGCGAACGCGCCGCCGCACTTCACAAGATGTTCGAAGAAGCCGGATGCACCGGCGCCATGCTGACCGATCAGGCAGTTGACGGCGCGCGGCAGCCCAACGTCATCTGCACGATTTCGGGCAGCACCGCTTCCACGATCATCGTTGGCGCGCATATCGACTTTTCGGAAGATGGCAGGGGCATGGTGGAGAACTGGACGGGCGCCTCCTTGCTGCCCAGCCTGTTCGAATCGCTGCACGCATCGCCGCGGAAGCACAAGTTCGTCTTCGTCGGGTTCTCGGACCGGGAGAAAGGGCGGCGCGGCTCGATCTTCTACGTGAAGAACCTCGGTCCCGAGAAGGCTCAGGTCAAGGCTATGATCGACGTGGAAGGGCTGGGAGTGGGGCAGACCAAGGTGGAAATGGAAAACAGCGACAAAGGGCTCTCGCAGAAGATGGCCTCGATCGCGAAGTCGCTCGGCATTCCCGTAGCGGGCTCCGACTGCAACATCGTCGGAGATAGCGACGGGAAGACCTTCACCGCCGCCAAGATCCCGGTGCTCAGCATCCACTCGCTGTCCGGCAACGCGATGCGAATCCCGGGCACTGCTAACGACAACTCGACCGCGATCGAGGAGAAGGACTACTACGAGAGCTACAGGTTGATCTCGGCCTACCTGGCGTACCTGGACGAGTCGCTGAACTAAGCATTTGGTGGGGCAGTCCTACAGGACTGCGCCTCGGTTCCAGGTGCGGCTGGGGCGGGACGTGGACCTCCCGGGCAGGCGTCCACGCCCAATGCCACTTAGTTGGCGGGAACGGACTCGGACGTGGCGCACGCTTTAGCGTGCTGGAGCGAGTTTCAACTCGCTCTGCCAGACCATGGGCTGAAGCCCACGGCGGCACGCTGAGGCGTGCGCCACAATAAAACCAACAAGTTGGCAATAGAGCACGATAACTAAGTGGCATTGGACGTGGACGCCTGCCCCACAAAGACGCGGTCAGTCCACCGGGCCGCATCCCTCATCGCACAGATGCTCGGGGAACATCTCTGTGAAGGAGCGCCGCAAGTAAGCGTACGCCTCGTGGGGCGATCCCATGTGCGCGCGGCCGTCCAGGCGGCTTCCGTGGATCCACGCCGACCACTTGGACTCGGGCAGGGAACGCAGCTCCAATATCACGGGGCCGTCCGCGGTGGCGTGCCTGTAGGCCGCCGAGCGGCGGGTACCCTCGGACCGCAGCAGCGCAGCGAATACATCCATCTCCGAAACCGCCTGCCGGCACGTTTCGCACACCAGCAGATGTTCTTCAACAACCGCGAGCTCGGTCTCGGTCAGCTCGCCGGCAACGTAGCGTTCCACTACGTCCACGTCCAGATGATCGTGGAACGAATCTGGCATTATGATCTCCAGTCAGGTTGAGAGCAAAGCAACGAGGTTCCACACCACCAGTGCCGCAAACAGGATATTGATCCTTTTCAGTGTGCGTTCCCGCGCCGTCATGGTGCAGTAGATGGCGGCTGCGACCGCGCACAACTTCAGGACCAGCAGCCCTACCAGCGGGGAACGCGCGGCTGCCATGGCGAACCGCACGACCGGATTGGCTTCGTGGCCCCCGGTGGTCAGAAATGCAAGCGTGGTGAGAACGTCAAGAAGTTGTAGGTAGGAGAACTGCGCCAGCGGCGAGAATCCGGGTTGTGGGCTGCAAGAAGATGTACGAGAACCGAGGCGCCATTCCATAGGGTTTTTAACCGCAACCCACAACCCGCAGCGCCTACGTCACTAAGAGTAACCTCCTAGAGGAGACCCGTAAATAGACCGTCAGTAGTAGTACTCGCTATTCCGTACCAAACACGCCCTCAATTGAGATCGAAACTCTGCCCCCGGGTGGGAAGCACCGGGGCAATGCCGTAGCGGTCCTGAATCGCCTGGGCCAGTGCAGCGCTTTGTGCCGGCTCGCCGTGTACCAGGAAGATCCGCTTCAGCCTGACGGCGACAGGCTTGATCCACTCGAGGATCTCGCGCTGATCGGCGTGGCCGCTCAACTCGTTGATGGTCTCGACTTCCGCCCGCACCCTCATCGGCTCGCCGAAAATTGACACTTCCGGCAGCTTGTCCACGAGCTTGCGTCCGAGCGTGTTTTCGGCCTGGAATCCGGTGATCAGGATGGTGTTGCGCGGATTCTCGATGTTGTTGCGTAAATGGTGCAGAATGCGCCCCGCTTCGCACATTCCCGAGGCGGAGATGACGATGAAGGGCCCGCGCAGATCGTTGAGCGCCTTGGACTCGTTGACGTCGCGGATGTAGCGCAGGCGCTTGAAACCGAACGGGTCTTCGCCCTTGGCGCGGAACTGCCCAGCCTCCTCGTCGAACAGCTCGGCGTGCTTGCGAAAGACCTCGGTGGTCTCGACCGCGAGCGGGCTATCGACGAAGATGGGAATGTTGGGGATCCGGCCGCTGTCGAACAGTTCGTGGAGCACCAGAACCAGTTGCTGCGTGCGGCCGACCGCGAAGGCGGGCACGATGATCTTCCCACCCCGCGCGCAGGTGCGGGATACGACGTTGGCCAGCTTGTTGATGACGACTTCCTCATCCTTGTGCAGCCGGCCGCCGTAGGTGCTCTCGAGAATCAGCCAATCGACCTCCGGCAGGGGGGCGGGATCGCGCACGATGGGCAGGCCAGGCCGGCCCAGATCGCCGGAGAAGCCCAGGCGAAGCTGCTTGCCGTTCGCCCGCTCGGTGACGATCACCGCCGAAGAACCCAGCATGTGGCCGGCATCGATGGCCTGGTAGGCCGCTCCGGGGCCCAGCTCTTTCTCGGTGGCCATGGGTTCGGGGCGGAACAGCGCTAGCGCGGCTTCGGCGTCGGCGGCGGTATACAGCGGCGGGACCGCGCCGTCCTTGGCCTGGGGGTCGAAGGCCCGGCGGCGGTGGAAACGCTTGGTGACGAACTCGGAGTCCTTCTCCTGTATGTGGGCGGAGTCGCGCAACATGGGCACGCAGAGGTCGGCCGTGGCCGGGGTGGCGTAGATGGGGCCCTGGAAGCCGTTCTTCACCAATGTCGGGAGGTTCCCGCTGTGATCGATATGCGCATGCGAAAGGACCACGGCGTCGATGTCGTCGGGGCGGAACGGGAACGTTGCGTTCCGCTCATGCGCTTCTTTGCGGTGGCCCTGATAGAGCCCGCAATCCAGCAGGAAGGTGGTGCCGCCGATGCGAACCTCGTGCATCGACCCGGTGACGGTTCCGACCGCGCCCCAAAAGGTGATTTTCATGGCTGAAGAGGTATTGTACAGCGGACGCCCGTCGCCCGTCGCCCGTCGCCCGTCGCTCGTCGCGACGGGGGGGCGCCAGTCGTATCGCTTCGCACCGTGACGAATCCCGGCGAGCGACGGGCGCTTACCGTACCTCGTCCGCGAACGAGAAGACCGGATCGATATCCACGGGCAAGTCGGCGGCCGCCTTCAAGGCTCCATCCAGTTCGGGCGGAAGGGCTCGATAGTCGGCAAACCAGCGCTGGGCGCGGGCGGCGTCGCCGGTGGCTTCGATCTCCAGGAGCTCTTTCGCGAGGCGCGCTACGGCCTCGTGCATGCGCGGCTGGTCGATGCCATAGCGGTGGGAGCCCGCGTCCCAGACGATGGCGCGCTCGCGGACGAAGTAGTTGAACTGCATGATTTCGGAGACCGCGTGGGCCTCCGCGGTGCCGAAGCGCAACATCCGGAACAGGTCGGCGACGTGGGCCGCGTAGCCGCTCCGGACCTCGTCCGGGGAGAGCACGCCGCGTTGCCCGAGCCACTCTATGCCGAACAGCCCCACGACATCCGCCTTGGCTTCCTCGAGGCCGCTGTACGCAGGCCCGATGGCCTCGTTGATGTCCACCTGCTTGCCGTTCCTGCGCGCATAGGCGGGCCCCAGGCCGTGCGAGATCTCGTGCAGCACCGTGTCGGTGAGGTAGCCGGCGCGGGTGACCAGCGCGGCATCGGCGGGGAGCATGAGGCGAGCGGCCAGCGGCAGAACGATGTTATCCACGCGCGCGTCGAGAAAGTTCCGGAAGAAGATCTTCTTGGAGCCCTTTTCGGCGTGGATGCGGGGATCGTTGGGAAGGCTGTCGGCCACCGCCTGGTAGCCGTGGCGCAGATCGCCGGCGCGGAACGGCGAATCGACCACTTCCATGGGCGAAGCGTGGCCGGCCTTGGAGGGCCGGTCAGGGGGAGCCAGCGGCAGCGCCTCCTGAAGGGCGGGAACGTACTGCGCGAACGCCGCCACGCGCCGGCTCTCGGCGTCGTTCCGGATCAGCACGGCTGCGCCGTAGCAGGTCTTCACGCCCAGTACGCCGTCGAGGTAGGTTTCGTAGGGCGCGAAGATGACGTCGAACTTCGGGTTCTCGAGGTCCAGCCACGCCAGGTCGCTCGCGTAGTAGTCGTCGGAGAGCAGGGCGTCGGCACGGAGGCGTAGGAAACGGGCGAATTTCGGGTCGTCGCTGAGGGCGGCGGCATCGCGCAGGACCCGGGCGGCGGGCTCGAGCCACTGACGGTACTCGACGTGGTAGGGAATCGCTTCCAGGCCGGTGCCGCGCCGGCGGAGGACGGTGTAAGGGCTGTAGATCGCGCTGCGAAGCCGGGGGTGGGCCGCAACGTAGCGCGTGATGTCGGCCTCGCCGATCCCGCGCGGGTACAAGCCGGCGCCTGGCGAATACGCCTCGGTGCCGGTAAACGGGCGGTTGCCATCGATGAGGTCGAAGCGGCTGCCGTTGATCGTCAGGAGGCGGCGCAGGCGGAGGTCGATCGCGCCGGCGGTGAGGAGACGCAGTCCTGCGGGGTCGCTCTGCCGCCAGAAGATGTCTTCGAAATAGCGCGAGGCGTCAACGAGTTTGCCGACCAGTTGCCGCTCTCGCGGGCTGAGGCCGGCTTCGTCGAAGGGCATGGGGACTTTCTTCCAGCGAGCCAGCAACGGCGCGAGATCGGGGCCGGCGGCGAGCGTGGCGGCGGCAAGCAAGAGAACTACGAGGAAGGGGCGCATGGTCACTTCTAAGATAGCGAGCGGAGCAGGGCGCGTACGGCGTCGATGCACAGGACCGCGGCGTGGCGCGACTCGGGGGCGAGACCGTCCAAAGCCTCCTCGATGACGGCGGGGCCGGCCGCGGCTAGGTCGAGCGCGGTCTTGCCGGCCATCCATTCGGTGAGTGCGGAGCCCGCGGCGATCGACGCGGTGCAGCCCTTGACCTGGTAGCGCGCCTCGGCCACCGTGCCGTTCTCGAAGCGCGCGGAAAGCCGCATCAGGTCGCCGCAGGCCGGGTTGGACACACTGACCGAGACGGCGGGAGGGGCGAGCTCGCCGACGTTGCGCGGATTTTTGAAATACTCGATCAATCGCTCGCTGAACATGCCGTCCGGCTCGATGCTAGTTTCAGCTTACCGTGGGGCGGACCCCCTGGTCCGCACATAGGCGTTGAGTTAAGAGGCCGCCGCGAGCTTGGACCGTGGCGCAGACTCTTAGTCTGCAGCGTCGAGACTCTTCTCGACGCGAAAACCGGCCTCGACACGAATGTCGAGGCGGCAGGCAGGAGTGCCTGCGCCACGAAGACTACCCGCCGGGTCCAAAGCGGTAACACGGCGGAGGCCGCAGGCGTCATAATACTAGATGAGCGAGGCTCGCAGAAGGGAGAAGATTCATGAAGTCCCTACTCGCGGTCGGCTTGGTTACGGTTTTCTCGGCGTGCGCGCTGGCACAGCACCAGCACCGCGGCGGCGGCGCACCGCCCTTATTGGGGCCGAGCTATCCCGGCGTGGGAGGCGCGCTCCCGATCGTCGGCGGCGGGGTCCCGGTGGTCAATCCATTTTCGGGCTCCGTGCCGTTCGGGCAGCGCTTGGCCGCAACGATCAGCGGCTTTCCTCCGTACACCGGCGCGCCCTCGGGTTCCGGCAGGCATCGCAGGCAGGGGTACGTCGGATTCGGCGGCTATCCAATGCTTTACCCCACCTTCGGACCGCTGGGCACAGCGTACGACCAGTCCGCTTACAACCAGCCCGCTTACGACCAGCCGGCTGGGCCGCCGCCGGATCAGCCGGCGAACCCGCCGGTGGCGATCAACCAGGACTTCGGTCCGGAAAGCCAGCCCGGCGAGGGACGGCCGACGATCCAATCCTATTCGGCGCCCAGCGCGCCACGGCCAGAGCCGTCCGAGGACCAGCCGCTGTTCTTCATCGGGCTGACGGACAACTCGGTCTATACGGCGGTGGCGTATTGGGTGGAAGGCGGGACGTTGAACTACATCACGCCGCAGGGCCGGCACAACCAGGTTTCGCTGTCGCTGATCGATCGGGAAACGACGGGGCGCCTGAACCGAGGCAGCAAGTTCCAGCTCCACTTGCCGGGAGCCTGACGGTTATCGCCCCGGTCATTGCCCGGGCTGGGCCGCGCGCGCCAGGCCGCGGACGAACTCCACATCACCTTCCAGGAAGTCGTATCCAGGCAGACGCTCCGGTGCTTCCCAGACAATGCGCGCGAAGTCGCGGCTGACGACCTCCCCCTCGAATGCCTCGACGCCGAGGAAGATCAGCAGGATGGGCGGGCGGCCGGGGTATTGGTATGGGTAGCGCGCGATCTCGCGGCCGATGGTGGCGCGGATGCCGAGTTCCTCATCCAGCTCCCTGGCCAACGCCTGCGGGGGATCTTCGCCGGGCTCCGCCTTGCCGCCCGGGAATTCCCACTTCATGGCGTGCCACTTGCCGGGCGGCCTCTGACAGATCAGGATTCGTCCACTGAGTTCGATGACCCCGGCCACGACTACCAACGGCTCGCTCATCTTGCCAGGATAGCGCGCGCCTGGTAGCCAGATCGTGGCGCAGACTCCCAGTCTGCCGCGTCGAGACTCTTCTCGACGCAAGAAGAGCGCCTCGACACGAGTGTCGAGGCGGCAGGCAGGAGTGCCTGCGCCACGAAGGCTACTTCATCACCCACTCCAGGCCGCCCATCGCGGCACGGCCCGGCATCGCCACGCCTCGACGCAAGAAGAGCGCCTCGACATGAGTGTCGAGGCGGCAGGCAAGAGTGCCTGCGCCACAAAGGCTGCATATCGGTCCGCCCCACAGCAAATTCGGATAGCGGCGTCGTAGTATGCTGGTTCCCGTGACACGGGCCTGGATTGCGGTTGTCGCAGCGGCTTGCGTGCTCCTGCTTTCGTGGGGTTGTCCCGGTTCAATCGAAACGTACACGCCTGCACCGACGCCGACTCCCACCCCCATGCCGCAATACGACGCGTGCATGTCGAGCGCACCTGTAGATCCCGGCAACCCGAACCAGCCGGTCGTTACGCTGATCGGTCCCAGAGAGGTCAGCCAGCCTGTGGGAGCCCCTTACGTCGATGCGGGCGCCACCGCCAGCGATCCCCACGACGGCAACATTACGAGCCGGATCGTGGTTACGGGAACAGTAGACGTGAATACCGTGGGCGACTACCTGATCCGCTACAACGTGGTAGACAGCGCCGGATTGCCGGCGGTCGAGGCGGTGCGAATGGTTCGCGTCAATGCGGGCACGTTCACCGAGCAAACCGCCCGGGACTTCGGCACAACCAGCGCCCACCTGCCCTACTACGAGCACTTACCGGTGAACTACACGGCCGACCCCGCGCAGAAGTTTCCCCTCATCGTCTTCCAGCACGGATGGGGCGGGGCGCGATTCACGCCCGATGGAACAGGGGTGCAGGTCCCGCTCGCCACGGCATTCGGCGACATGAAGGAGCTGATCGACAGCGGCCTCTGGGACGATTCGCGTCCCTTCATCGTGCTCTCGCCGCAGCGGTGCGTGGACCCGCAAATCGGCGACCACACGTCGCTGATGACGAAGATCTTCATCGACTATGCCATCAACACGTACAAAGTGGACACCTCGCGCATGTATGTCGCTGGCTACAGCGCGGGTTCCTGCCTGACCTGGGACTTTGTGTATCACTACCCCACGCTGCTCGCGGCCGTGGTTCCGATGTCCGGCTCCGGGGGAACGACTTTGGGATGCACGCTCAAGCTCACTCCCTCGTGGGCGTTCGAGGCGGCTGACGATCCGGCCGGTCCCTATATGAACCAGGTCGACACGGTCAACTCCATCAACGCCTGCAATCCGACAGAGCGCGCCAAGATCACGGTCTTCGCCTCGGGCGGGCATAATCTGGCGGAAGAATACCTAACCATCAACCTGACCGGCCTCGGCCAGGGGCTGCCGGCCTACGACATCTACGACCAGAACATTTACGACTGGATGCTGGCACACACGCGGCCGGCGACGGCGCCTGGCGCCGCGGCCCCTGACGAGACTGCACACCTGAAGCCGCGGGACGAACCGGATGCCTCACCCGCGGACGGCGTCCGGTTCACCGTGACGCCGTTCGCGATCCCGTTGGGGCAAGCGGCCACGCTAAGGTGGTCGGCGGCAGGCGCGGCGTCCTGCGTGGCATCCGGCGACTGGGTAGGGCAGCGGCCGGCGAGCGGAACGGAATCCGTCCGGCCGCCGGCCCCCGGCACGTACGGGTACGTGCTGAGCTGCGGTGGCGCCTCGCAGCCGGTGACGCTTACGGTTGAAGAGCCGCGGCCGGCACCGGAGTCTTCGCGTCCATCTCCTTCAGGTGGTCGTACCAGGTGAGCTTCAGCGTCACCGAGGTCACGGCGACGACGGCGAAGGCCAGCGCGGCGCGGCTGAACTCCTGGATCACGATGTAGATGGGCAGAACGACTAGCGCCACCTGCCATACGATGCCCACCGCGACGTTGAACATGTCGCGCCAGAAATCCGGGTTGGGCTTGAAACCGGGATCGTCCTGCTGGACCTTCTTCAGCACCGGACCCCAGAAGCCCCACGGCCGAACGCGGCGGTAGAAGTCCTTGAGAACCTCGTCGTCCTCCGCCTTGGTCAGAGCGTGCCGGCCACGCAGCCGATCAACGAGATCAGGAAGACCAGGATGAATCCCAGCGAGACGCTGAGGTTCAGGGAGTGAGCCTGCGCGTAGCCCTGCAACGCGGGAATCCGGGCCATGATGCCCGGGATGGTCAGCGAAGCCGCGATGCCGGCCACCATCCCCCAGAAGTAACCGTAGCCGTTGAAGCGCCACCAGTACCACTTGAGAACGTTGGAAGCGGTGTAGCCGCCCCACAGGCCGGAGACGATCCACATCACGACGTCGTTCACGGAGGCGACGTACCAGCCGATCGAACGTCCCGATCACCACCACCGCGAAGGAAGCGAGATAGCTCAGCCGCACGTACGTTCGCGGGCTGGCGTTGGGGTTGATGAAGCGCTTGTAGATGTCGTTGACGAAGTAGGCGGCGCGGCGTTCACCGTGGCGGCGAAGTTCGACATGAAGGCCGCCAGCAGGCCGGCGATCAGGAAGCCGAGCAGGCCGGCGGGAACGAACCGTCCCAGCGCGAGCGGCAGCACGGTCTCGAAGTCCATGTGCGTTCCCATGGCGCGGATGTGGTCGCTGTAGAACGCCAGCGCCAGAACCGTCAGGCCGGTGATGAGGAAGTAGCGCGGGAACGTCAGCACCACGTTGACCCAGCCGCTCATCATGGAGGCTTCGCGCGGATTCCGCGAGGAGAGGACGCGCTGCATGTCGTAGTTCGGCGCCGGGCCGGCCACGCTGATCAGCACGCCCTTGAACAGCAGCATCATGACGAAGAATCCGAAAAGGCCGTAGCCGTCTTCGGCGACCTTGGCGTTGGCCGACGGGAAGCAGCGTGGACCAGTCCAGGCCCAGGTGCCAGCCGAAGAACAGGTTGTCCCAGCCGGCGGGAACGAACTTGTGCAGCATCTCGGGCGCCACCTTCGCCATGGCGATGATGCCCGACGGCGAAGGAGGCGATCGACAGAATGCAGAACTGCATCACCTCGGTGATCACCACGCTGAACATGCCGCCCTTGATCACGTAGATCGTCGTGATCGCGATCAGGATCAGCGCGTATTGGTTCGGAGATCAGGCTGTTCCAGGGCAGGAAGTTCGCGGCGAACTTGCCGATGCCCTTGAAGCCGTAAGCTGAAGAATCCGATGATGCTGACGAACGCGTAAACCACGACGATGATGTGCGCGAGTTGCGCGCCGCGGCCTTTGCCGAAGCGGGTCTGGATCCACTCCGCGCCGGTCATCACGTTCGAGCGCCGCAGCCAGGCCGAGAGGAACACCATCAGGAAGATCTGGTTGAAGGTCGGCCAGAGCCAGGGAATCCAGACGCTCTTCAGGCCGTAGACGAACATCCAGTAGACCAGCAGCATGGTGCCGCTGATGTCGAACATGCCCGAGGCGTTGGAGATGCCGAGCACGTACCAGGGCATGGTGTTGCCGCCCAGGAAGTACGCCTTCATGTCCTTGCGAGGCCCGGTGGGAAACCCAGTAGCCGATCAGGACGGACAGTAGCAAGTACGCGAGTATGATCGCGATGTCGATAGCGTGAAGACTCAGCACCTAACACCTCAGTATTCCCGGGCGCCGCGAGACCGAGCCGCGACCGTCAGGGAGCGGTCCCTGGGGCGCCGGGGGCTTGGATCGAGCACTCATTATATCCGACCGGAGGGGGCGAAATTGCTTGCGGCGCGACGGGGCGTAGCCGGCTTCCGCCGTCCCCACGCTTCCCAACGCCCGCGCCTTGTACTACCCTGACGGAGGGACGGTAAGGCGTGACATCGCTCAAAGACAAGTCGGTACTAATCACGGGCGCGGGGCGCGGCATCGGAAAACGTCTGGCGCTCGGCTTCGCGCAGGCGGGCGCGCGTGTGGGCCTACTGGCGCGCAGCAAGGCGGAGCTGGACCTGGCGCACCTCGAAATCGAGCACGCCGGAGGCATTTCGCTCCGGATTCGCGCGGACGTCTGCGACTTCGAGCAGATGTCGGCCGCAGCCGAGCGCATGCGCTCGCATTTCGGAGGCGTGTACGTGCTGGTGGCGTCGGCCGCCGTTCAGGGGCCGATCGGGCCGCTGGCGGAGAATCCGCCCAAGGCCTGGGCCGAAGCGATCGGGACCAACCTGCTTGGCGTCATGTATAGCTGCCGGGCGGTGCTGCCGGGAATGATCGAAAGGCGCGGCGGCAAGATCCTGGTGCTGTCGGGCGAAGGCGACATGACGGCCAGGCCCAACTTTTCGGCCTATGCCGCCTCGAAGGCCGCCGTGGTCCGGCTGGTGGAGACGCTGGCGGAGGAAGTGCGCGACCACAACATCCAGGTGAACTGCATCGCGCCCGGCCTCACCTACAGCCACATGACGGACCAGATCCTGCACGCGGGCGAGGAGCGCGCCGGATGGAAGGCGCACGAAGAGGCGCTCCAGTCGCGCATCACGGGCGGAGTGGCGCCCGACAAGCAGATCCAGCTCGCGCTGTTCCTGGCGTCGCCGCGGTCGAATCACATCAGCGGGAAACTGATACACGTGGCGGACGACTGGAAGCGGCTGGAGAATTCGAACATCAATTCCGAGATTTATACTCTGCGGCGGGTGATGAAGGTGTCGTGAGGCAAGACCGCATTTCGAGCGATAATGGGGAGTCATGACGGTTGACATCTTCAGCGACGAGTTCGCACGCCTGGTTGCACAGGCCACGGACCGCGCCCGCCGCGAACTCTTGGCAAGCGGGGTTGAGGTAGTGTATCGCGACAACCTCACAGGCATCGACATTCTCGAACGCCCAGACGGCCGTTGCTTCGAGATTCGCTTCTTGCCGGAAGGCGATCCGAATTACGAGGTCCTCCGCGAATTGCCCGATCAACGGGCCGCGTGACAGTTGCCAACGCTGACCATCGTCGCCGGGCCGAATGGCTCGGGGAAGTCGACTCTTGCGGGAACCCTCTCCCTCGGCGGGCGCGAGTATCTCATCGATCAAGATCGTATCGCGAGGAGCCTGAACCCTGCAAGGCCGGAGAGAGCAGCCGTGCGTGCTGGCCGTCAGGTCCTCGATCTGGTTAGCCGTCATCTACAGGCACAGGAGAGCTTCGCCATCGAAACAACGTTGGCGAGCAGGAGGACGTCGGGCTTGATTCGTGCGGCCCAACGTGCGCACTTCGCGGTGTACCTGCTTTACATCGGCCTCGACAGCCCGGAACGCTGCATCGGCCGCGTTCGTGAGCGCGTCAGCCATGGCGGCCACGACGTACCGTCGGCTGTCGTCTACCGACGCTACTGGCGCAGCCTCGAGAATGCGGCTCTGGCCCTTCGTCTCGCCGACCGAGCCACAGTGTTCGACAATTCCTCATCGGCCGCGACGAAGGTCCTCGAGGTCAGCCGGGGCGCAGTGACATGGAGCTCCCCAGACGAGCCAGGGTGGTGTCAGCCGGTGCGAATGGCGCTGATGGCCTTGGACAACACTTGACCCATTGCGAAGACGAATTGCGTGTGACCTCTGCCGGCGCGCAAAAAAGGCCGCGGCGTTGCGGCCGCGGCCTCGATGAGGTGACAGAGAAGCTACGCCCGCAGGGCGTAGGAACTGAGAACCTTCAGGTAATTTCCACGCAGGAAGGACTTCGGGTCCGCCACCGCCTTCTGGCTCATCGAACCCTGCATCTGCTTGATGGATTCGTACTCGTGCTCTTCCATCCAGGTCTGAAGCTCGCCTAGCACGGTCGCGATGTAGTCGATGCCGCGCTTGAGAATGGCCGAGGCCATCATGGTTACCTGCGCTCCCGCCATCATCGCCTTCAAGACGTCGTAGGAGGTGTGGACGCCGCCCGTGATGGCCAGGTCGGGCCGCACACGTGCCGTGCAGGATCGCCACCCAGTGCAGCCGCAGCAGCAGCTCGTAGGAGGTGCTGAGTTGCAGGCTGGGAACGACCTCCAGCGCTTCGAGGTCGAAATCGGGCTGGTAGAAGCGGTTGAAGAGCACCAGCCCGTCGGCGCCGGCCTGATCCAGCTGGAACGCCATATTCACCATGGCGCTGAAATACGGGCACAGCTTGACGGCCACCGGGATCTGCACGCTGGCCTTCACGTCCTTGCACCAGGTCGCAATAGCGCTGCTCGATTTCGGCCGCGTTGACCCTGGGATCGGTGGGAATGGTGTAGATGTTGAGCTCGAGTGCGTCCGCGCCGGCTTCCTGCATCTTCCTGGCGTAGCCGGTCCAGCCGCCCGACGATGCGCCGTTGAGGCTGGCGATGATCGGAATCTTCACGCTCGCTTTGGCTTTGGCGAGGTTCTCCAGGTAGGTTTCCGGACCGATCCGGTAGCTGTCCAGGTTCGGGAAGTAGGACGCCGCCTCGGCGCTGCCTCCGATGGAAAGACTGCGGTCGAGCGCCTCGCTGTCCTGCTCGATCTGCTCCTCGAACAGCGAGTGCATCACCACCGCCGCGGCCCCGGCCTGCTCCATCTTCTTGATGTTGGCCAGATTCTCCGAGAGCGGAGAAGCCGAGACCACCAGCGGGTTCTTCAGGTTGAGTCCAAGATACTTTGTCGTGAGGTCCATGACTACTTTTCCTCCTTCACAGCCGGAACGGGTTGCGCGTCGGCGGAGCCGTTAGCCCCGGTGTCGCCGGGCATTGCCGCCATGTACTCGTATAGCTTCCACCGGCTGTTGACGGCCTCGACGGCGAGGTCGTACAGCGCCTTGGCGTGCTCCGGTTGGCTCTGCCGCAGCATGGAGTAGCGGGTCTCGTTGTAAATGTACTTGTCGAGCGGCAGGGACGGCGCGCGCGAATCGAGTTGCAGCGGGTTCTTGCCCTGCTTGGCCAGGTCCGGATTGTAGCGGAACAGCGGCCAGTAGCCGGACTGCACCGCGGCCTTCTGCTGGTCCAGGCCGTGAATCAGGTCGTAGCCGTGGTTGATGCAGTGCGAGTAGCAGATCAGGAGCGACGGGCCGTTGTAAGCTTCCGCTTCGAGGAACGCCTTCTGCGTCTGCATGTCGTTGGAGCCGAAAGCGAGCCTGGCGACGTACACGCTGCCGTAGTTCATGGCCATCATGGCCAGGTCTTTCTTCGGCCGCGGCTTGCCGCCGAAGGCGAACTTCGCCACCGCGCCCAGGGGCGTCGCCTTGGATGCCTGGCCGCCGGTGTTGGAGTAAACCTCGGTGTCGAGAACGAGCAGGTTCACATCCTGGCCGCTCGCCAGAACGTGGTCCAGGCCGCCGTAGCCGATGTCGTACGCCCAGCCGTCGCCGCCGATGCCCCACACGCTCCTCTTTACGAGGCTGTCGGCGCAGGCGGCCAGGTCCAGCGCCTGCGCGGTCTTGAGATCCGCGATCTTCTGCTTGAGAATGGCGATGCGCGCGCGCTGCTCTTCGATGTCGCGCTCGGTCTTCTGCGGCGCGTCGAGGATGGCTCCGGCCAGCTCGTCGCCTACGGCCGAAGACAGGCCGCGGAGCAGTTGCTCGGCGTAGGCCTTCTGCTGGTTGACCGAGATACGCATGCCAAGGGCGAACTCGGCGCAGTCCTCGAACAGCGAGTTCGACCACGTGGGACCGCGGCCGTCGCTATTGACCGCGTAAGGCGTGGTGGGCAGGTTACCGCCGTAGATCGACGAGCAGCCGGTGGCGTTGGCGCAGATGGCGCGGTCGCCGAACAACTGGGTCATGAGCTTGAGGTAGGGCGTCTCGCCGCAGCCCGCGCACGCGCCGGAGAATTCGAACAGCGGCCGGAGCAACTGCGAATCCTTCACCTGTGCCAGGTTGAGAACCTTGCGGTCCGTCTCGGGCAGGGTCTTGAAGAAATCCCAGTTCTCGCACTCCGGTTGGCGCAGCGGCGGCTGGGGCGCCAGGTTGATGGCCTTGTGCTTCACTTCCGTCTTGCTCTTTACCGGGCAGACTTCGACGCACAGGCCGCAGCCGGTGCAGTCCTCGGGCGCCACCTGCAGGGTGTACTTCTTGTCTTTGAACTCGCGCCAGCGCGCCGGGCTGGATTTGAACGTTGCCGGAGCGCTTGCCGCGAGGTCCGAATCGTAGACCTTGGCGCGGATGCAGGCGTGCGGGCAAACCATGACGCACTTGCCGCACTGTATGCAGATCGCCTCGTCCCACACCGGGATCTCGAGGGCGATGTTGCGGCGCTCCCATTGCGCGGTGGCGGTGGGGAAGGTTCCGTCAACCGGGAAAGCGCTCACCGGCAGGTCGTCCCCGAAGCCGGCGTAGATCTTGCCTAGCGTGTTCCGGACGAACTCGGGCGCTTCGGCGGGCATGGCCGGCCGCAGGTCGGTCAGGCTCGTGGCTTCGGCCGGCACCTGGACTTCGTGCATGTAGGCCAGGGCCATATCCACGGCGTCGAAGTTCTTCTTGACCACGCTCTCGCCGCGCTTGCCGTAGGTCTTCTGAATGGCCTTCTTGATGGCGTCGATCGCTTCCTCGCGCGGCAGAATGCCGCTGATGGCGAAGAAGCAGGTCTGCATGATGGTGTTGATGCGGCGGCCCATGCCGGCCTTTTCGGCGACCTGGTAGCCGTCCACCACGTAGAACTTCAGCTTCTTGTCGATGATCTGCTTCTGCACCGTGCGCGGGAGTTGGTCCCACACTTCGTCCGGACCGAAGAGGCTGTTGAGCAGGAAGACCGCGCCCGGAACCGCCGCGTGCAGCATGTCCACCCGTTCCAGGAACGAGAACTGGTGGCAGGCGACGAAGCTGGCCTGATTGATCAGGTAGCTGGAGTGGATCGGCTTGGGGCCGAACCGCACGTGCGAGGTGGTGACGCTGCCGGCCTTCTTCGAGTCGTAGACGAAGTAGCCCTGCGAGTAATTGTCCGTGTCCTCGCCGATGATCTTGATGGAGTTCTTGTTGGCGCCCACGGTGCCGTCCGATCCCAGTCCGAAGAACAACGCCCGCACGGTCTTGGGATCTTCGGTCGAAAACGTGGGATCGTACTCCAGGCTGGTGTGGCCGACGTCGTCCACGATGCCGACCGTGAAGTGGTTCTTGGGAGCGGGCTTGGCCAGCTCGTCAAAGACCGCCTTGACCTGGGCCGGCGTGAAGTCCTTCGAAGACAAGCCGTAGCGGCCGCCGATGATCCTGGGGAATTGTTTGAAGGCCGTCTGGCCGGCCGCGAACGCCTCGCTGATGGACGCGATCACGTCGGCGTGAACCGGCTCGACCACCGCGCCCGGCTCCTTGGTGCGGTCCAGGACGGCGATGGACTTCACCGTGGCGGGCAGCGCCGCGATGAAGTGCTCCGCCGAGAAGGGCCGATACAGGTGAACCTTCAGGATGCCGATCTTCTCGCCGCGCTCAACCAGGTATTCAACCGCTTCCTGCGCCACTTCGGCGCCCGAGCCCATCAGCACGATGACGCGCTCGGCGTCCGGCGCGCCCAGGTACTCGAACAGCTTGTACTGGCGGCCGGTGATCGCGGCGAACTTGTCCATCACGTTCTGAACGATGGTGGGGCAAGCGTTGTAGTAGGGGTTGCATGCCTCGCGGGCCTGGAAGAAGACGTCCGGGTTCTGGGCGGTGCCGCGCAGTACGGGCCGGTCCGGAGACATGGCGCGCTCGCGGTGCTTGCGCACCAGCTCGTCGGAGATCATGGCGTGCAGGTCGTCCTTGGTGAGCTGCTCGACCTTGGCCACTTCATGGGACGTGCGGAAGCCGTCGAAGTAGTGCAGGAACGGGACGCGCGATTCGAGCGTGGCGGCGTGCGCCATCAGCGCGAAGTCCATCGCCTCCTGAACCGAGTTCGAGGCCAGCATCGCGAAACCGGTCTGGCGGCAGGCCATCACGTCGCCGTGGTCGCCGAAAATGGAGAGCGCGTGGGCGGCCACCGTGCGGGCCGTCACGTGAATCACCGCGGAGGTGAGCTCGCCCGCGATCTTGTACATGTTCGGGATCATCAGGAGCAGGCCCTGAGAGGCCGTGAAGGTGGTCGCCAGCGCGCCCGCCTGCAACGCTCCGTGCAGCGCTCCGGCGGCGCCGCCCTCGCTCTGCATTTCGATGACCGTGGGCACCGCGCCCCACACGTTCGGTTTCCCTTTGGCCGACCATTCGTCGGCCCACTCTCCCATGGGAGAAGAGGGCGTAATGGGATAGATGGCGCAGACTTCGCTGACGTGGTACGCCGAGTAAGCTGCCGCTTCGTTGCCGTCAATGGTTACTTTAGGTCGTGTCATTAGATCGATCTCTTCCTTCGGTGTGCTTGGGCCCAAAACAGGGGGGCAGGTATTAAGTCCTAGTTTATAGGATTTTTCGATCCGATGGTATCGCTGGCCCCATGCACCCTCTACACTTGCAGGCTGCTCTTCGCAAGGAGCACGCCACGTGCCAGCGCGGCTTGGAGGGAAACCCCTCGATTCTTGTTGGGGATGGCGGCAGGGGTCGGCGTCCGGCAGGTCGCGTTGGGGCAAATCCCCCAACTGGCGGCGTGAGATATGCCGCTAAAGGGCGGCACCGGAGTTCTGGTTGACATTCGGGAAACTTATGACTATAGTCATATATGACCATGGTCGCATCCCGACGCGAACGGAAGAAGATCGCCGCCCGGTCTCAGATCTTGTCCACGGCCATCGAACTCTTCTCGCGGAGCGGTATCGACGCCGTAACCATCGACGAGATTGCGGCGGCTGCCGATGTCGGCAAGGGGACCATTTACAACTACTTCGCCACAAAAGAGGACATCGTAGTGGCGTTCATGGCCGATCTGGAGGCGCGCATCGCGCCCACGATTGCGAGCTTTCGGCCGGGAGGGCGGCCGGTCGATCGCGTCCTGGCCGATTACATTCTTCTTCACTTCCGGCTGAAGCAGCCATATCACGCCTTCGTGCGCGTGTTTCTGGCGCGGATGTTCATGGACACCGAACGCTTCCTTCCATACATGGTGGAGATGCAGAAGCACATCGACCCGCCGCTCCATTCGCTATTTGGTGCGCTCGAACGGCGCCAGGCGCTCCGGGCCGACATCGATGTTCCGAGGCTCATCTTGGGCTTCAAGACCATGCACCTGGGCCTCACCGCCCTGTGGGCCGTCGAGGGTCCACCATTTGAGCGAACCACCCAGATGGTTCGCCAGCAGATGCAGTTCTTCACTGAAGGCATCTTGAGGAAAGCACAATGAAACACTCGCTTGCCGCGCTCGCAGTTCTGCTTGCTTCTACGATCGTGTCGGCGCAAACGCCCGCACCCGGGGGCGGTCCTCTCACGCGCCACTATCGCGACGGAGAAACGCTCAGCTACCACATGACCGCCACCAATGAGGACTGGCACTACACCGCCGAAGCCTCGGGCACGGCGAAAAAGACGGCCAACGGTAGTTACATCGAGGAGTTTCGCTGGACCGGCATGACGTCCAACGGGCAACCCATCACGCTGTCACCCGCGATGGCTCAGTTTCGGCAGTCCCTTTCGCTCGATCCCAACTGGATGCCCTCCGGGCCCGATCTAAGCAAAGCCGACCCGAAGATGGTGGGGCCAATCACGGACCTCATGACATTTTACGTGGACCTGTGGATCGTGAATAAAGTCGGAATCCTGAAGCGCGCTGGAGATCACTTTTACGTGCCGAACCCGCAGTCCAGCTCATGGGCGGATGGCACGCATGTGCTCGTCGGGACGGACCACATCGACTTCGACCTGAATATTCGGTCGATTGACGAGGCGCGGCAGACAGCCGTGGTTGTAATTCACCATGTGCCGCCGTCACATCCGAATCTGCGGCTTCCAGCGGATTGGATGCAGGCCCCGGTGGCGGGCACGGCGAACAACTGGGTTGAAGTAACCAAGACAGCGGACGGGAAATACAAGGCTGCGGTCGGCAAGGAGACCTTTGACGTCACAATGACGGTCAGCACGGCGGACGGCAGAATACTCTCGGCAAGCATGGACAACCCCGTGGTGACGAGCGGCCGCGACTGCGATGACGCAGCGCTGACTCGGTGCGGCGTCGCGCAGCCGCACACCATCCACCGGCAGGTTGAGATTTCACTGGCGCATTGACAGCCATGGGCGGCAGGCGCCCACCCCTGCGCGGGACGTCCACGTCCCGCCCCAGCCGGACCTGGAGGTCCAGCGCGACTGCCCCACTACGCGTTTTGCGCCAGTTGCCGCAGCACGTAGGGCAGGATTCCTCCGTTGCGGTAATACTCGCCTTCCTGGGGCGTGTCGACGCGGACCAGGGCCTCGAAACCGCGTTCGCTACCGTCGTCGGCCACGACGCGCACGCGGGCGCGGCGCGATCCGGCCAGCGCCTCGCGGATCGCCTCGATGTGATAGGTCTCGCGGCCGGTGAGGCCGAGTGTCGCAACGCTCTGGCCGGGCAGAAACTCCAGCGGGAGCACTCCCATCCCCACCAGGTTCGAACGGTGTATGCGTTCGTAGCTTTCGGCGATGACGGCTCGGACGCCGAGCAGGTTGACGCCCTTGGCTGCCCAGTCGCGCGAAGAGCCCGAGCCGTATTCCTTGCCCGCCAGGATCAGCAGCGGCACGCCCTGCTGCTGATAGCGCACGGAGGCGTCGTAGATGAACATCACCTCGCCCGCGGGCAGGTACGCGGTCCAGCCGCCTTCGGTCCCGGGCGCGAGCTGGTTGCGCAAGCGGATATTGGCCAGCGTCCCGCGCACCATCACCTCGTGATTGCCGCGGCGCGAGCCGTAGGAGTTGAAGTCGCGCGGCTGGACTCCGTGCTCCACCAGGTACTGCCCAGCGGGGCTCTTGACGGGAATCGAGCCCGCGGGAGAGATGTGGTCGGTGGTGATCGAATCGCCCAGCAGCGCTAGCACTCGCATTCCCGCGAGGTCCTGCACGAAGGTCTCGGGATCGGCCATCTGGTCGAAGTAGGGAGGCCGCTTGATGTAGGTCGAGGCATCGCTCCACGCGAACAGGCCGCCGTGCGGCACGGGCATCGCTTTCCACCGCGCGTCGCCTTCGAAGACCTCCGCATATTCCTTGCGGAACATCTCGGTGTGGACGGAGCTGGCCAGCAGATCGCGGATCTCCTGGGGCGTGGGCCAGATCTCGCGGAGGTACACGGGGCGGCCGTCGCTGCCGGTGCCCAGCGGCTCCTGCTGGAGGTCGATATCGACGGAGCCGGCCAGCGCGTAGGCGACCACCAGCGGCGGCGAAGCCAGATAGTTGGCCTTCACCTGCCCGTTGATGCGGCCTTCGAAGTTACGGTTGCCGCTGAGGACCGCCGCGACCACCAGCTTTTCGCGCTCGACCTCTTCGGCGACCGGCTTGGGCAGCGGGCCGCTGTTGCCGATGCAGGTGGTGCAGCCGAAGCCGACCAAGTTGAATCCCAACTCTTCCAGGTACGGGACCAGGCCCGCTTGTTGCAGGTAATCCATCACTACCTTGGAGCCCGGCGCGAGGCTGGTCTTCACCCAGGGCTTGCTCTTGAGGCCGCGCTCGACGGCCTTCTTGGCGAGCAGGCCGGCGCCCAGCATCACGGACGGGTTCGAGGTGTTGGTACAGCTGGTGATGGCCGCGATCACCACCGCGCCGTCCCTGAGCCCATCGGTTTCGCGCGGAGCGGCGCCCAGGAACGCGGCGAAGTTGCTCTTGACGTCGGGCAGGCGTATGCGGTCCTGCGGGCGCTTGGGCCCGGCGAGCGAGGTGACGACGGTGGCGAGATCGAGCTCGATGACATCGGAGAAGACGGGCTCGGGCGCGGCGGCGGTGTAGAACAGGCCGGCCTCCTTGGCGTAGGCATCGACCAGCTCTACCAGCTCCGGCGGGCGGTTAGTGAGGCGCAGGTAACGCAGCGTTTCGGAATCCACCGGGAAGTAGCCGGCCGTGGCTCCGTACTCGGGCGCCATGTTGGCGAGGGTGGCGCGGTCGGCCACGCTGAGTTCGGCGAGGCCCGGTCCGAAGTACTCGACGAACTTGCCGACCACGCGCTTCTTGCGCAGCATCTCGGTGACGGTGAGGACCAGGTCGGTGGCGGTGGAGCCTTCGGGAAGAGTGCCCTTGAGGCGGAAGCCCACCACTTCGGGCAAAAGCATCGAGATGGGCTGGCCTAGCATGCAGGCCTCGGCCTCGATGCCGCCCACGCCCCATCCGAGCACGCCCAAGCCGTTGATCATGGTGGTGTGGGAATCGGTGCCCACCAGCGTATCCGGGTAGGCGAGCAGGCTGCCGTCGCGCTCGGCCGTGAAGACCACGGGCGCCAGGTATTCCAGATTCACCTGGTGCACGATGCCGGTATCGGGCGGCACGACGCGGAAATTGCGAAACGCGGACTGTCCCCAGCGCAGCAGCGCGTAACGTTCCTGGTTGCGCTGGAATTCGAGCAGCGCGTTGGCGGCGAAGGCGCCTGACGTACCGAACTCATCCACCTGCACCGAGTGGTCGATGACCAGGTCGGCGGGGATGAGGGGGTTGGCCTGCTCGGGGTCGCTGCCCATTGCCTTGAGCGCGTCGCGCATGGCGGCCAGGTCCACCACGCAGGGGACGCCGGTGAAATCCTGGAGCAGCACGCGCGCGGGCATGAAGGCAATCTCGCGCGTTTCGGCGCTGGCGCGGCGCGCCACGAATTCGATGTCGGCGGCCTTGACGGTGCGGCCGTCCTCATGGCGCAACAGGTTTTCGAGGAGGACGCGGATGGAGTAGGGGAGGCGGGAAACGCTGCCGAAGCCGGCCTTCTCGAGCGCCGCGAGGGAGTAGATTTCGTAGGTGCGGTCGCGCAGGCGCAGAGCGGTCCGAGAGGAAAAGCTGTTCGTGGAGGGCATTTGACACTATTCTATCGCTCTGGCGCCGCGAGCAACGCCGCCAATATCGGATGCAGGGTCGGTGCGAACGGGTTGGCGACCGTGACTCCCCGCCACGTAAACCCCTCTTGCAGATCTTCCGAAAGCAGCAAGCGGCACTCAGCCTCCGCCGCAGCGGCCAGCACGACCGAGTCCCAGATCGTGAGGCCATGATCGGACGCCAGGTCCGTTGCGTTGACGATCACGGCGACGGAAGTGTCGACCACCGCGTACGCGTCGCGCCAGCTCAGCACGGCCTCCCGCGCTCGAGTTGGACGGCGCTTGGCTTTTCGAACAAGTACATTAAAAAGCTCGCCCAACGTCTGGGCCGGCAGCACGACAGCGCCCGGTGGCAATCGCTGGATCAGCTTGAGCGCCCTGTCTCGCATGAGCGCGCCGTTGGTGCCCTCGGCATAGGCCAGAACGTTCGTGTCCAGCGCGATCCTCATGAGGCGTCGTCGTACAGCTCGTCGCGCGTCCAGCGGCCGGCGTTCACAACTCGTTGTCTACGGAGCCGGGCGATCAGGGCGGAGCGTGCGCCTTCCGCGGCCCGCTCGTCCTCGACCACGGGCGAGATCTTTGCCACGGGCTTGCCATGACTGGTCACGACGACGCTCCGGCCCTTCTTTACGGTTCGCAGGAGTTCCGAGAACCGGCGATTGGCGTCCGAGGCCGAGATTGCGTTGTCCATGGTTGTTTTCACGATGTAGTGATATTCACTACTATATCGCACACCGGGACGGAAGCCTCTACATATACTCGGGCACTTCGATGCCCAGCACCGCCAGCGTGCGCTCGAGCTGGGCGCGGAAGTAGCCGGTGAGCCAGAGCAGGAAGACCTTGCGTTCGCGGTTCTCTTCGGTGAGGACCGGGTAGGCGTGGTAGAAGTTGTTGAACGCCTGGGCGAGTTGGAAGGCGTAGCGGGCCACGTGGGCGGGCTCGCCGGCGGCTGACGGCGCGCTCGATGGCCCAATCGGCCTTCGAGGCGGCCAGCAGCGAGCTGCCAGAAATCCTCGCCGGCGAGTTGGCGGGCGAACGCCTCGCGTCGACAGCTCGCGTCGCGAAATCGGGGATGGCTTCGCCGCGCTCTTCGAGCTTGCGCCAGATGTTGCGGGCGCGCACGGCGGCGTATTGCACGTAGGGGCCGGTCTCGCCTTCGAAGCTGAGCGCTTCCTGGAAATCGAAAGCGATGACGGTGTTGCGCGTGAACTTCAGCAGGAAGTAGCGCAGCGCGCCCACGGCGATCTGCGTCGCGATGTGCGCGCTGCTTTTCGGGCGCATCTTCGGGGTGGCGCGAGGCGACCTCGGCCAGCGCCTTTTCGATCAGCTTGTCGATGAGGTCGTCGGCCTTGACGCCGAGGCCCTTGCGGCCGGACACTTCGACGTAGGGCCGGCGGCGGTCCTCTTCCGAGAGTTCGATGCCCAGCTCGGCGCAGCTGCGCGGCGAGAGCGCCACCATCTCGTAGGAGAAATGCACCGAGCGCTCGGCCTGCTCCGTCGAAGCCGAGCGCCCGCAGGCCCGCCATCACGACGTCCTGCAGATAGGACTGGCGCGAATCGATCACGTTGTAGACGCGCGTGCCGTGGCCGAAGGTGGGCGCCGCCGGGCGGCTGCGGTTCGGCGGTCGAGACCCAGACCATGTGCCCGCCGTAGGCCAGCCACGGGCGGTAGAAGAAATCCTTGCCGAGCAGGCCGAACTTCCAGAGCTGGTAGGCGATGTCCTTGCCGACGTAGGTGACGGTGCCGTTCGAGCGCACGATGACCTTGCTGTCCTCGTTGGCGGTGTCGCCGCGAGAACGCGGCCGCCGGCATCACCCAGCAGCCGGCGTTCTTGCCCTCGGTCTCGAGGTAGATCGCCTGGCGCTCCTTCAGCAGCTCGAAGGCCGTCGCCCAGAACTTCAGGTGCAGGATCTCGCTCTCGCGCGGCAGCACGTCGTAGACGATGCCCAGGCGCAGCATGGTGGCGAGGTGGCAGCGCACGATCGGCTTCCGAGACCAGCATGCGCGAGTTCGGCCAGATCTCGCCCTCGCCGGCTTCGATGGCGTGCAGCGTCTCGGCGCGCCAGGCGAGCGCGTCCGGGTTGTCGCTGGTAATGCGTGCCGACGCGCGCGTAGAGGTCCCAGCAGATGTAGTCGAAGCGCTCCGTCGAGGATCAGCTGCTCGACCTCGGCGGCGGTCTTCTGTTCCAGAAAGTGGAAGCCCACCACCACGTCGGCCACCTGCACGCCGGTGTTGTCGATGTAGTTCTGCACCTCGACGCGGCGGCCGCGCGCGCGCAGCATGCGGACGAAGGTGTCGCCCAGGACGGCGTTGCGCAGGTGGCCGATGTGCGCGGCCTTGTTGGGATTGATGTTGGTGTGCTCGACGATGATCTTGCCGGCGGCTTCGGCGGGCGGCTCGGCCGGCCGCGAGCAGCGATTCGCCGTAGGCGCCGCGGTCGAGGCGCACGTTGATGTAGCCGTTGCCGGCCACTTCCAGGGCGGCGACGCCGGGAATCGAGCCCAGGCCCGCGGCGATCTCGCTGCCGATGGCCCTGGGCGGCTGGCGCAACTGGCGCGCGAGATGGAAAGCCACGGGCAGCGCCAGGTCGCCGAAGCGCGGCTCCTTGGGCTGCTCGACCGCAATGGCGGCGTCGATCCCATAACGTTCGCGGACGTGCCGGGACACGTTGTCCAGAAGAAGTGTTTCGAGTCGATGGAACACGGGTAGAAGACGAGTATAGCGAAGAGGCTCGTCGCTCGTCGCCCGTCGCTCGTCGCCGGTCGCAACGGCGGCGCCGTCGCGGCCGTCGCTACCGTACGCCCGCGGGCGGCTGCGCGCGAACCGTGATCGTCGCGGTCTGCTTGGCGCCGAGATTCACTTCGTCGCCGGCGGAGAGGCGCTGGAACAGATTCGGATCGTCGGCCCAGGAGGCGCCCTTCGGATAAGCTGCGACACGGTAGGTCCCCGGCAGCAGGTCGGAGACGGTGGCGCGGCCGTCTTTGCCCGCCGAGGTCCGCCGCAGGATGCCGAGGCCGTACCGCAATGTCTGCTCGGTCAGCGCCGGCGGGCACCAACAGCAGCATCGCTCCCGCCGCAGGCTGATCGCCATCGGTCACGGTGGCGAGCACCGAGGAGTTGGCGGGCGCGAGCTTGATCTCCAGCCTCTGCGCCGCCGCTCCGGCTTCGACCGCGACGACGCCGTACTCGCACAGCGCTCCGTTGTAGCGCACCTCGGAGACGGCGTATCCCCGGGGCGTCGACAGAACCAGCAGGCGGTAGGAGGACGGAATCACACCCTCGACCCTGAACCCTCCGTCCTTGCTCGCGACAGGCGCCGCGGCGCGGTCGTGCTCGCTCGTGGATCCGATCAGCGGAGCTAGGCGCACCTGCACGTCGTCCGCGGGCAAAGCGGGCTTGTCGGGATTGTCCTCGCGTCCTTCGATCCGCACCCGGCCTGTCACGACGACGCCCCTGGTGAGGTAAAGGTCCAGGCCGTCCTGATTCTCTTCGCCCACCTCGATGGTGATCACGGCGTACTTCGCGGTCGCTTTGTCAGAGCCGAATTGAGCGCTCAGGTGGTAGGTGCCCGGGGGCAGATTGGCGATCTCGAACTCAGACCCAAGGTGGACTTCCCCGTACGCGACGCTGCTGAATTCCGAGCTATCGACAGCCCTCGTGACTCGCGTGAGGGAGAGATGCGCCTCGGCCTTGGCCGCATTCCCGTCTCCGAGCACGCGGCCGCGGATGGAGGCGACCCTCTTCTTGGAGATCCCGATCTCCACGCCCTCGACGTGCGCGCCCGCCGCCAGGTGAAGAGGTACGGCCTGTTCGACGCTGTCGACACCGGGGTACCAGGCAGCCTCGTAGCCCTTCTGCACCGCGTGGCGAAAATCCTCGACGGGCTTGGCAACCCCGATCTTGGTCGCGACGGGCGGATGAACGCTCAGGAGACAATCGCCCGGCGTGGCGCGATCGAGGCTGAACCGGCCGTCTTTACCGGTCTTCCCTTCCCCCGCCGGCATGAGCCGCCTCCTCGATCCGCCGCTTTGGTATCTCTCGGCGAGCACCCAGAAATCGGGCAGAGGCTCCTTGGTGTCGGCATCAATCAGACGGCCGGCGACCGAGGCAGCGGGCACGAGTTTGAGGACGATGTCGGTTTTGGGCGCATCCGGCTTCGCCTCGAACATGTTGTCCGGGCTCATGCCCCACTGCGGCTCCGCATAGCGCGCGTCATCGACCCATAAAGCAAAGTTGACCGGCCCCTCGAAGAGCAGACGGAACCGCCCGTCGCTTCCGGTAAGCACGGCCACCTGGCCCGCGTCCGGGTCCTGCTCGCCGGCGGAGGGCTGGGTCTTCCACGGGGGTTCGTGAGTCTTGCTTCCCTTCCCGTCAATGCGCATGGCAATCACCCGCGCGCCGGCGACGGGCAGATCGGATGATGCGTCCACGACCCGGCCCTCGATCCTGGACAGTTGGTCGGTCTGCTGGGCGAACAGAACCGCGGCGCCGAGCGCGACGAGCAGCCTCACTCGACGATTTTACCGCTGGCCACCAGAATAAGGGCCGACCGATTGCCTTCCACTCCGGCTCTGCCGACGACGGCCTGTTGACCCGCCTTGAGATCCACGTTGACGCTAAATCCGGCGTTCGTAGATCCCACCCAGGCCTGGAAGCGCGAGTTATCGATGCGGATCGTGGCCGGTGTCGTCTCGGACGAGACGAACGCCTGCAGATTCAGATGGTAGCCGGCGGTGCCATTGGGCACTTGCGCCTGACCGGATGCCTCGGCCCGCTCCCCGCTGCGGGTGCGTATGAAGGCCGTGTCGAACAGCCGAAAACCCTCGAAGCCGAGGACGCTCTTGAGCTGGGCGACAACGGGCTGCAAGTCGGCCGGGAGTGCGGCCGATTCCGTTGCCGGCTCCTTGGTGGCCTCGAGGATGTAGAACGTCAGCTCCACATTCTTAGCCACGGGTGTGGCGGCATCCAGCTCTTTGGCCACCTGCTCTACGGCGGGCATCAGCGACGGGACGGCTCTGACGACTAGCGTGGATGTCGTGGTGTCACAGACCACGCTGTCGTCGCCGACGACCATCTGAAGAGTGCGTTTGACGCGTTCCACGTTGACCGGTTTTACCGTAATGACCTTGACGGTCTTTTCCTGCGCCCAGGCACAGGTGGCCAGGAGCGTTGCGAGAAGTGCGAGTGTGATCTTCATTTCAGTTTCCTTTTCTATCGAGAATCCAGTAAATGACCACGTTCGGGTCGGACGTTTCGAGCTTCACGAGTAGCGGCTCGGCGGCCGGCTCGGGCGCGGGTGCCTGAGGGTGAGGCGGGCGCGGGCGGGATACGGCCGCGGGAGGCCGCGGCGGGCGGGCGGAGGCAGGCGGAACGGCCTGTGCCACGGGTGGTCGCGGGCTGGTCGGCGCGGGCGGAACCGCCTGCGCCACGGGTCCCTTGGAAGGCGTCCGCCGCGGCAACTGGGGAACCGCCACCAGCGCCACCAGAGCCATCGCCGCCGCCGCGGCCCAGACCCAGCGCCATCCCAGGATGCGCCGCCGCGGCTCGGCTTCAATGCGCGCCAGCAGGCCGCGGCGCCAGCGCGCCAGCGCGGCTTCATCGAGATCGGCTTCATCGAGACCGGCTTCGGCCAGCGCCTTCAGCCCGGCCTGCGATTCGCCGATGCTCCGGGCCAGCTCGCGGCACGGCGCGCAGGCTTCCAGGTGCGCCTGCAGCCGCGCCGCTTCGGCCGGCGTCAGGTCGCCCCCGGCATCGAGCGCGATGAGCTTCTCAAACGCTTCGCAGCTCATGTTCGTTCCCTCCGGAAGCGCTCCGTCAGCTTCAGGATTCTCAAACGCGCGCTACTCACCTGCGAGCGCACGGTGGCCTCGGAGGAGCCCAGGATCCGCGCTACCTCGCGGGTCGGCAGTCCTTCCAGGTCGCGCAACACCAGGGCCGCACGCTCCTTCTCCGGGAGCTTACGCAACGCGCCCGCCAGGATGCGCCGCTCCTCGGCCGAACGGGCGGAGCGCTCAGGGCCGCAGGCCGGATCGGCCGCATTGGGATCGAGTTCGGCATGCTCGGGGCGCTTCCGGCCGATGTCGCGGCATACATTCACGGTCATGCGGTAGAGCCAGGGCGCCAGCTCGAGCGCATCGTCGAAACGCCCCAGGTACCGGTGCAGCCGGACGAAGACCTCCTGGGCGGCATCCTGCGCATCTTCCCAGCGGCCGAGCAGGTGGAGCGCGGTGAGCAGCACGCGGCGTTCGTGGCGCAGCACCACCTGCTCGAACGCGGCCCGGTCGCCCGCCATGGCGTCCCGGAGCAGGCTACCTTCACCGGCCGCCATCATGGACTCGATCATGGGAGCCTGTCCGAGGGCACACACTAGTAGATACCGCAGCCGGGCCCGAAACGTGGAAGGTATTTTGCGGGAATTGTCACCTTCACGCCCTGAACTGAATCCGAGCGGACATGCAGGGTTCGGAATCGTTCGTCAGGATCTATGACCGGCCGGGCGGCTTCTGGTTGGAGGTGAACGGGCCGCTGGCGGGGCCCGCCGTCAGGGAGTTGGAGCTGTGCTGGCAGACGGGCGCCTCGATTCTTCGCGGCCGTGGACTGGTGGTGGATCTGGGCCCGGCAACCGGCATCGACAGCGCCGGCGAGCGGTTGCTTGGCAGGATGTCGGAGAGCGGCGCCGGCTTCGTCGTTCGGGATTCCGAGATGACGCGCGCGGTGGCGCGGGTGGCCGGCCGCATCCTGGAACCGGTCCGCCCGGCGGCACCGAAAGGGCTGAGCGATGCCCTCGGCCGGGTCTGCCGATTCCTGCTTTGCCCTTTCTTCCACTGCCAGCCGCATCCCAGAGGGGCATGAAAGGCTGTCACCCGGCGGCGGCTTTCGGCATCCTCACTCTGGAGGCCTAAGTATGGTCAAGGCGCTGAAGCTTTCCGTCGTCGTCGCAGCCGCGCTTCTGCTTGGGTATCTGCTATTTCCAGGCTCGGTCAGCAGCTTCGGCAACCTGAACAGGACCGCCGACCGCAAAACGCTGGCACTCGATCTGCCGGTTCTCCAGGGCGGCCAATGGTCGCTCTCCCAACAGCGCGGCAAGATCGTGCTGGTGAACTTCTGGGCGACCTGGTGCCCGCCTTGCCGCATGGAAACGCCTGGCCTCGTGAGCATCGCGAAGCGCTACGCCGGGCAGGGTGTCGAGGTGGTTGGGATCGCGATGGATGACACGCCGTCGCGCGTCGTTCCGCCTTTCGTTTCGCAGTTCGGCATCCCCTATCCCATCCTGCTTCCGTCCGCCAGCGCGCCGCTCACAACCTCCATCGAATCGCTGCCGACTTCTTTGCTGATCGACCGCAACGGCCGGGTTGCGCGGACCTACTACGGCATGGTGGACGAGCGGCTGCTGGCCCACGATATCGATCAGCTTCTTTCGGAGCGTACCTAGGGCGCGATGAACGACCTGCTCAAGTTACTCCTGCTCCTGGCCGCCTGGATCGTGCTTCAGCGCTGGATCCTGCCGCGGCTGGGCGTCCCGACTTGAATGTCGGATTCCTGCGACGTCGCGGCGCGACGCCAAGCGAAAGACAAGAAGCCGGGCTGAAAACCCACGCCCGACTGGCCGGAGCCTGGGGGTCCGCGCTACTTTTTGCGGGCGCCCGGTTCCCTGTAATCGACCTGGTGGAAGCCGGCCGGCACCTCGAACTTCGATGCGTCTATCGAGTCGGTCGAGAAGCCGTTCTCTTCGGTGACCATCTCCATCATGGTGCCACCACCGGGCTGGCCCTGCTGTCCGGAGGCCTGCTGCTGATCCTGGTCCGGGTCCTTCTTGCGCCCGAACCCGCCCAGCTTAGCCGCGGCCAGCCGGCCCATCAGTCCGCCCTTCTGCTCGGGCTCCGGAGTCGGCTGCGCGGTGGGATCGTGGTTGGCTGCGACCTGCTCGCTGCCCGGGCCGCCCATGACTACGAACTGGTAGATGGGCACGCCATCCAGCTTCGACATTTCCTTGGCCATCTCCGCCATGCCCTTGCCCATGCCCGGCTGCGACATCATCCCCATGCCGGGCGCCCAGGTGAGCTTCTCGGCCATCCGGCGGTGGAAATCGCGGATCTCGTCGTAGCCGGCCATCGGCTTGGCCAGCCACATGTCGGAGGTCACCACCATGGCGGTGACCGGCTCGCCGGTCTTCTCGTCCGTACCGATCATCTCGATCTTCACCACCGCCTCGTGCGTATCGGAGCCCGCGATCGTCCGGGTCTTGCCGGTCTTGTCGACCGACGCCTTGATGGTCAGGTTCTGGACCGGCTTTCCCTTCTCGCTCTTCATCTGCTCGTCCATCCGCTTCATTATGTCGGCGAGCTGCGCGAAGGTGACCACCGAGTAGGTCTTCTTGTCGAAGTTGACCTCGGTCATGGTCTCGCTCTTCAGGTCGATGATGTGCGCCGCGTGCGCGCTGATCGTCGCCATCCGGTCGCCCTTCACCATCACCGTGCTTTGGATGGGCTCGCGGGCCTGCTTGGAGACGACGCCGGCCATCTTCATGGCGCCGGCCATCATGCCGCCGGTGATTTTGGAGGTTGTCTGGTAGCTGAAGTCGGCCAGCAGCGTGGTTCCGCTCCAGAGAATCGTCGCAATGCCCAGTGCCATTCGCGTACGCATTGGTTGCTCTCCTCGGGCCGCTAGTTCCCAGGGCCCCGGTGGATATGATAACAATTGCCCGTCGCCCGTGGGCCGACTCTGGCGGCCGCCCGTCGCTTGTCGCCCGTCGCCCGTCGAAACGGATTTTCGTGTGCTTCGCCCTTGGCATTCGTCGCGGGGCGGGGCGGGACAGGCTCGACCTGACCGGCGACGGGCGACGAGCGACGGGCGTGTTACCGCGCCTTGCCCGCCAGCAGCTTGTCGATCGCCGTGCTGAGGCCCTTGCCCTCGAAGACATCCTTGGTCTCGGGGCCGTATACCCAGTCGTGGCGGATGATCCCGCTCGAATCGATCACGTAGATATGCGGTGTCGTGATCTCTCCCCCGTGCAGCGGATCGGGAAGGATATAGGAGTAGGCCGCCTGTCCACAGTCGAACAGCAGGGGGAAGGTGACCTTCGCCCTCGCTATGAAGGCCGCGACCCTGCTATGGTCGTCGGGCGGCATGACCACGGCGAGGACGACCACCTTCCCCTTATAAGACGTCTTGAGCCCTTCGAGGACGGTCGCAAACGGACCGCAGTGGGGGCAGTCGGTGCGCATGAAGTCCAGCACCACGATCTTGCCGCGGTAATCCGCCAGGTCGTGTACCGTCATTTTCAGATCGGGAAGGGCGAAGCCCGGTGCGCGCCGCACGGTCTGCGCGAACGCGGCGCCGCCCGTGACCAGGGCGGACAGTGTGGCAATCAAGAAGAATCGTCGCATAAAGGTTAAGGTTAGCATGGAGGACGTTTGTCGCCTCGCGCCGTGGCGTCTCGGTGGGTGAGAAGCTGCCCGAATCGTCTTTCGGAGCCGACGGGCGACGGGCGACGAGCGACGAGCGCCTTTAGCGATGTACCGTAGAAGTATGAAGATCTTCCTGGACACGGCAAACCTCGAAGAACTGAGGAAGGGAGCGGACTGGGGCGTGGTGGACGGTGTGACGACCAACCCGTCGCTGATCGCAAAAGAGGGGCGGCCGATGGCCGAGCATATCCGGCAGATCTCGGAGATCGTCAGCGGGGACGTCAGCGCCGAGGTGGTTGCCACCGAAGCCTCCGCCATGATCGCCGAGGGCCGCGAACTGGCCCGCATCCATCCCAACGTGGTCGTGAAATGCCCGCTTACGCGCGACGGGATCAAGGCCACGGCCGCGCTGACGAAAGAAGACATCCGCGTGAACGTGACGCTGTGCTTCTCGGCGCCGCAGGCGTTGCTGGCGGCCAAGGCCGGAGCCTACATCGTCAGCCCGTTTGTGGGACGGCTCGACGACATCGGCCAGGTGGGGATGGACCTCGTCGGGAACATCAGGACCATTTACGACAACTACGGATTCAAGACCCAGATTCTGGCCGCCTCGATCCGCTCGCCGGTACACGTGCTGGAGGCGGCGCTGGCGGGCGCCGATATCGCGACCATGCCTTTCAAGGTCCTGGATATGTTGTTCAGCCATCCTTTGACCGATAGAGGACTGGAGCAATTCTTGAAGGACTACGAAAAAGCCTTCCACGAAACGCGAATCGAACGGTCATGAAGAAGCGGCGAATCCTGATGGCGGGCATGGCGGGAGCGCTCACCGGCGTCGCGGCCTGGTTCGTGCCCTCGTCGCGGCGGTCCCCGGCCGAGCGCGAGCGGCGGCGGCGCCTGGCGGTGAACGCCAGAGGCCGCACCGGCGGTGCGACGATCACGGACTTCCAGGACGGCGTCATCTGCTATACGTACTTTGTCGCCAGCGTCGAGTACACCGCGTCCCAGGACCTCTCCGCGCTGCTGGACATGCTGCCCGAGGATCCGCGCACGCTGATCGAGCGCCCGGCGACCCTGAAGTACCTGGCGCACAATCCCGCCAACTCGATTCTGCTCTGCGAGGAGTGGTCCGGGCTTCGCTTCTATCCCCAGACCGCGGCGACGCAATGAGCCGTGAGCCTTTGTGGCGCAGGCACTCTTGGACTGGAAGCGCCACGATCGGCTTCCTCGGCGGCCGCTAAGTTAGCTGGTCCGCACGGGTCCCCCTGGACCCGCTCTCTCAGCGCTATACTCCCGAAGTGACGGGAGAGACTATCGTGCACACCTTGGGTGTCTGTTCATTGGTGCTGATCGCCGGCGCGCTGGCGGGTTGGCCGCTCGGCGCGCAGGAAGTGGCGCCGGCGTGGCTGAAGAACTCGTCCACGAAGCTCGAAAAGGAGCTCGCAGAGCGGTATGGCGAAGCGCAACGCGACCGCGCCGCCCGCGGCCTCCGGCAGGCCGGGGAATTCTGGCGCGTCGAGGACGGCGACCAGGCCGCGTTCGAGGAATTCGTGCGGCACAATTTCGCCGGCGACCAGGCCGCGCTCGACACTCTGTTCACGCGTTACGAGACGCTGCTCGAACAGCTCGACGGCCACATGCTCGAGATCGTCCGTGAGTTCCGCACCCAGACGGACCTCGACCTCGGGCCGATCCTGCCCTACGACGAGGCTTTCGCGGGCTACGATCCCTCCGCGCACACCAGCGACGACCTGTTCGCCAACAAGCTGGCGTTCGTGGTGCTGCTGAACTTCCCGCTGACCACGCTCGATGAGCGGCTGGCCGACGGGCGGCAGTTGGACGCGCCGGCAGTGGGCCGAGGCGCGGCTGGCGCAGCGGTTCTCCCGGCGCGTGCCCGCTCGGTCAACCTGGCGATCGCCGAGGCCGCCTCGCGGTCGGAGCGTACATCTCCGGATACAACATCTGGATGCACCACCTGCTCGACGAGCACGGCCAGCGCCTCTTCCCGGCCCGCATGCGGCTGCTCTCGCACTGGAACCTGCGCGACCAGATCAAAGCCGACTACGCGGAAAAGGACGGCCTGGCGCGGCAGCGGATGATCGCGCGGGTGATGGACGCATTGTCCGCCAGACGCATTCCGCAAGCCGTGGTCGATAACCCGGCCGTGGATTGGAATCCCTACACCAACCAGGTGCAGCCGTCCGCGGAGAAGGACTACGACGACGCCCGGCCGGCCGCCGCGAGCGTCACCAACGCAGCCGGAGCCGGACACGCGCTACGCCATGCTGCTGGCCGGGTTCCGCGCCATCAAGGGCGTGGACCCCTACTCGCCGGCCGCGCCCACGCACATGGCGCGCAAGTTCGACGAGGACCGCGAACTGCCCGAGGCGCGCGTGCGGGCGATGTTCGAGCGCGTGCTCACGTCGCCGCTGGTTCCCAAGGTGGCCGCGCTTGATCGAGCAGCGCCTGGGCCGGCCGCTCGAACCCTTCGACATCTGGTACGGCGGCTTCAAGCCGCGCGGAGTCTACACCGAAGCGCAGCTCGACGAGATCGACGCGCAAGAAGTATCCCACGCCCGAGGCCTACCACCAGGACATGCCGCGCATGTTCGAGGCGCTGGGATTCACGCCCGAGAAGGCGCGCTACCTGGCCGCCAACATCGTGGTGGACCCGGCGCGCGGCTCGGGGCACGCCTGGGGCGCGCAACTGCGTCCGTGGCCCGCCCATCTGCGCACGCGCGTCGGACCGAACGGCATGGACTACAAGGGCTACAACATCGCCGTCCACGAGATGGGCCACAACGTCGAGCAGACCTTCTCGCTGAACGAGATCGACCACTGGCTGCTGAACGGCGTGCCGAACACCGCCTTCACCGAGGCCATCGCGTTCGTCTTCCAGGCCAAGGATCTGGAGCTGCTCGGGCTGCCGCAGCCCGGGCCGAGCGAGGAGGCGCTCGACGACGCTGAACGATTTCTGGGGGACGTACGAGATCGCGGGCGTGGCGCTGGTGGATATGGCGGTGTGGCACTGGATGTACGACCATCCGGACGCCACGCCCGCCGAGCTGAAGGACGCCACGGTGCGCATCGCGGCCGACACCTGGAACCGGTACTACGCGCCGGTGTTCCGCCAGCGCGACGTGGTGCTGCTGGGCGTCTACTCGCACATGATCGATTCGTTCCTCTACCTGCCCGACTACCCGATCGGGCACTTCATCGCGCACCAACTCGAAGAGCACATGCGCAGCGTGGGCAAGATCGGCCCCGAGGTGGAGCGCGTGGCGCGGCAGGGCCGCATCGCGCCGGACCTGTGGATGACCGGGCGCCACGGGCGCGCCGGTCGGGCCGGACGCGCTGCTGGCGGCGACGGAGCGCGCGCTCGGGCAGGTGAAGGCGAAGTAGGTTTGCGCCGGCGGAGCTGGCCGGCTTGGGGCGTGAGGCCGAGTTAGTGTCAGAATAGTGTCAAACTCCGCCGCGAGACTTGGCAATTTGATACGATGGGCGATCTATCAGCGTCCCCGACCCGCAAAGCTGGCTGGATTGATCTCTAAGCATCTGTCCGACCAGACAAGGCCTGATGGGTTAAGACATGACACGCGAATCTGACGCATTCGATCAGACAACGATCAGGTACAGTGCGCAAACCCGAACGGTTCAGGACCTGGTGCACCTCTTCCAGGACGGCCAGCTGAATCTCAACCCGGGTTTCCAACGTGAATCCGTCTGGTCGGATCGAGACCGCGCGAAGCTGGTCGATTCGATATTACGCAGGTATCCGATCCCCGCCATCTTCCTCCATAAGACAATTAAGGACGGGTCGATCATCTACGACGTGATCGACGGCAAGCAACGAATCGAGAGTATCTTCCGGTTCATGGCGGCGATCCGCGGAGGCGCCTTCTCGGCCAAGACCGTCTGCTCGACCGGCGACGCGGAGGAGGCCGTCACGTGGCAGCTGTTGAAGCGCAGGCACGCGCAGCACCGGCTGGAGGGTTACCAACTCCAGGTCATTTTCGTGGAAGCTGATCTGCCTCAAATCATCGATCTATTCGTTCGGATCAATTCGACAGGCCGGGCGCTGAATCGACAAGAGCAGACCCACGCCAAGTATTTCCGCAGCGCCTTTCTGAAGCGAGCCACCAAGCTCGCCGAGACGTTTTCGCCTCGGCTTGTCCACAATCGCGTCCTATCGGAAAACCAGATCGCCCGAATGAAGCACATCGAGCTCATGTCCGAGCTGATGCTTTCCATGCATTACCACGATGTCATTCACAAGAAGAGGGTGCTCGAAGAGGCAATGGCTGAGAAGGGTCTCCCTCCAGGGGCGGTGGAGCGGGCGCTAAACGCTACTCGGCTGGCGCTGAATCGAACGTTTCGAATGTTCCCAAACCTTCGGGAGACCCGGTTCTGCCAAGTCAGCGATTTCTATACGCTTGTGGTTCTGATCCACAAGTTGGAACTCGAACATTGCATTCTCACGAAGCCATCTAGGAACAGGATCGCGGCTGCGCTGCTCAGCGAGTTTGGCGCTGGTGTGGATGGTCTGCGCCACCTGCAAAAACGCCTTGAGCGCATCCCCGCGGACATGGATGTGTATCGGTCGTATCTGCAGACGGTTCTTGAAGGCACCGATACCTCGCAGAATCGGAAAGCGCGTGAGAAACTGCTGGCGGGCCTGTTCGGCAGCTTGTTCGAAAAGAAAGACCCCTGGCGGATCTTCACTCCAGAACAGCGGAGGGTGATCTGGCAGAACAGCAAGAACAAGACTTGCACCTTCTGCGGGAGGCCGGTCACCTGGGAAGACTTCACCATCGACCACGTGCTCCCGTACTCGCGCGGAGGGCGGACCGCGTCGATGAACGCCGCGTTAGCGCACAGGTCCTGTAATTCCAAGGCGGGGGCCAAGACGCCCAAGCGACGTTGACGATAACGGAGCACATTCAGCCGACGCGGCACACCATGGACGTTTGTCCTCGAGTTCCGCTGCGCAGATACGGTCGTCGCTCCTTCCGGTGAGCGGGCTGGAATCGCACGCCATCCCTCCTATTGACATTCTATAGGGAATGCGATATCGTTCCTATAGAAATACTATAGGAACACGCCATGCCGCCTAGTCAGACCAACCTGCTCCAGGGCACCCTGGACTTGCTCATACTGAAGACGCTCGAACTGGACCAGAAGCACGGCCTCGCGATCGCACGCCGCATCGAGCAGATCACCAAGGGCACCTTTCAGGTCAAGCCCGGCTCCCTGTTCCCCGCGCTGCACCGGATGGAAGAGGCCGGATGGGTGGAGTCCTCGTGGGGCGAGTCCGAGAACAACCGCCGGGCCAGATACTATCGGCTGACAAAGGCCGGACGACGGCATCTTGGCGCAGAGAAAGCCACCTGGCAGCGCATCTCGATGGCCATGGCGAGCGCTCTGGAGAGTACGTAGGAGATGCGAACCCGTTTCTCAAGCCTGATACGCAACCTCTTTCGGAAGGAGAGCGTGGAGCGGGAGCTCGACGCCGAAGTTCACGCCTACCTGGGGATGCTGCGGGACGAGAAAGTCCGGGCCGGAACAGCGCCCGAACAGGCCCAGCGCGAAGCCGCGCTTGGATCTGGAGGGGACGGAACAGGTGAAGGAATCGGTCCGCGACGTCAGGACCGGCCACTTCCTGGAGACCTGTGGCAGGACGCGCGCTTCGGTGCGCGGACGCTGGCCCGCACGCCCGGATTCACGGCGGTGGCGGTGCTGTCGCTGGCGCTCGGCCTGGGCGGAAACGCCGCCATGTTCAGCCTGGTTTATGGCGTCCTCATCCGGCCGCTCCCCTACCCGCAGCCGGAGCGGCTGGTGCGCGTGACCGACTTCTACCCCAAGGGCGCCGTGGCCGCGCTACAGCAGCAGAGCCGAACCCTGGATGTCGCCGCCTACACCACCGGCTCGGAGTTCAATCTCACCGGGCAGGGTGAAGCCGTGCGGGTGGCCGGCGGGGCGGTCTCGGCCAACCTGTTCTCCGTGCTGGGCGCGCACGCGGAACTGGGGCGCGCGCTCGAACCGGGCGAGGACCGGCCGGGGCGCGATCGGCTTGCGGTCCTGAGCCATACGCTGTGGCAGAGCAGGTTCGGCGGCGATCCCGGAATCATCGGCCGCGCGATCGCAGTCGACGGGATCGACCGCGAGGTTGTGGGCGTGATGCCGGCCGGCTTCGCCTTTCCAGCGGCGGGGACGCAGATCTGGGTTCCGATGCACCTCGATCCCACCCGCTGGGAAGAGTTCTGGGCTTCCGGCTTCTCGCCTCTGATTGCGAGGCTGCGCCCGGGCGCGACGATTGGCGGCGCACAGGGCGAGATACGGTCGCTGATCCCGAAGATCATCCCGATGTTCCCGTACGTGATGGCCCGCAACTGGAACGCGGATGCGGCCGTGGTTCCGCTCCAGCAGGATATGACCGGCGACATACGCGGCAAGCTGCTGGTGCTGCTCAGCGCGGTGGGGTGCGTGCTGCTGATTGCGTGCGCCAACGTCGCCAGCCTTCTGCTGGCGCGCGCGGCCGTGCGCCGGAAGGAGATGGCGCTGCGCGCCTCGCTGGGGGCATCGCGCGTGCGGATCGTGCGGCAACTTCTGACCGAGAGCGTGGAACTGGCGCTGGCGGGCGCGGGGCTCGGGCTCGCGCTGGCCTACGGCGCGCTCCGCGTTTTGAAGTCGGCGCTGCCCGTGGACACGCCACGCATCGCGGAAGCAGCCATCGACTGGCGCGTTCTGGGATTCGTGACGGCGCTCGCCCTTCTGACCGGGCTGGTCTTCGGCCTGGCGCCCGCACTGAGCGCCTCACGCGTGGACCTGGCGGAATCGATCAAAGCCGGCGGGCAACGGCGCGCGGGCACGGTAGCGGTCCGGCTGCGGGGCTCGTTGAGCGTGGGCGAGGTCGCGCTGGCAGTCATGCTGGTGATTGGCGCCGGACTCCTCATCAAGAGCCTGTGGCTGCTGGCGCAAGTCAACCCGGGGTTCCGGCCGGAGCGCATCCTGACCATCCGGATTTCGCCGAACCAGTCCTCTTGCCGCGACGCCACGGTCTGCAGCGCGTTTTATGACGAACTGCTGCGGCGGGCGCGCGGGATCACCGGCGTTTCCGATGCGGCCGCCACCAACGCGGTCCCCCTCGGCAGCGACATACCGGCGATTCCGGTGGAGTTCGAAGGACACCCGGTTGTGCCCGCTGAAAACACCGCTCCGATGCTCTGGGCGGGCGCCATCACACCCGGTTACTTGCGGATCATGCGGATTCCGCTGCTGGCCGGGCGGGATTTTACCGGGGCGGATGGGGAGAATACCGCCGGAGCCGTTCTGGTGAGCGCCGCGACGGCGCGGCGAGTCTGGCCGGGCGAAAATCCCATTGGCAAACACCTCCGGCCGATATGGGATTCGCAATGGAGAGCCGTGGTCGGCGTGGTTGGGGACGTGCGGCAATTCGATCTGGCGAACAACGCCCGCGGCGGCGTCGCAGGCGCGTTCTACATGCCGTATCCGCAGGCGGCGATGTCGAACAGCCGGAGACTCCCGCCCCCCACCATGACGCTGGTTCTGCGGACGGCGGCCGAGCCGGGGCGAGTCGCCAGCGACGTTCGCGCGCTGATGGCGGAGTTGAATCCGAACGTGCCCGTCAGCGGGATTCGCACCATGGGAGCGGTGGTGCGGGCATCAACCGCGCAGCCGCGCTCCATGATGTGGCTGTTCGTGGCCTTCGCGGGCTCGGCGCTGATCCTGGCGGTGATCGGAACCTACGGGGTGGTCTCCTACTCGGCGGCGCAGACGAACCTACGAGATAGGCGTGCGGGTCGCGCTGGGCGCCACCAAGGCCAGCGTCTTCGGCCTGGTGATCGGCCAGAGCCTGCGGATCGTGCTGGCGGGGCTCGCGGTGGGCCTGATCGCGTCGGCGGCGCTCACGCGGCTGCTGTCCAAGTTCCTATACGGCGTCACGGCCACGGATCCGGCCACCTTCCTGGCGGTCAGCGTCCTGCTGGTCGCGGTGGCGTTCCTGGCCGGCTATTTCCCGGCGCGCCGCGCGGCCAGCGTGGATCCGCTGACTGCATTGCGGGTGGACTGACGTGGCGCAGGCACTCCTGCCTGCTGCGCCGGGACTCTTCTCGACGCTTGTGCTCGCGCTCGACCACGGATAGTCCGCCGCTCGAGCCGCCAACTGCGCCTTCACCGGAGTGTTCCCAATATATGCCGTGACGCGAGCCCGTTCCCGGTCATCCCGGACCCCATGGTCGATACGCGGCTGGCGCAGGGCGTGCGGTCCATCCAAACAAAGGCCCGGCCGTCGGAGAGCTTGTGAGCGGGTGGGCAGAGGGCTTGGGGCAGGCTTCGATGGAGATGCCAGGCGAGAAAGAGCCACTTGCCCTCAAGATAGAGATGGGGAAGGCGGCGGCGGGAACGGCCCCTATCTGCCAGTGGGACCAGGAGCGGAAAATCCTCTGTGCCGTGGGGACCGAGCGCCGAGACGAGTCTCGGCGCGGCAGGCAGGAGTGCCTGCGCCACGTCACTTGTCGGCGGCGAAAGTGATGTCCGATTTGCTCTCGAACTTGTGGTAATTGCGGAAGTCGATCGCGTTGCGGCTGCAATTGCTGGTCCCGCGCTCGCAGGCCAGCGTTTCGGCATGCACCGGCAGCAAGAACTTCTGGCCGCCGATCATCACGCGATCGTAGTCCACCGCCGATTCGACCGTGTCTAGCGGAAACCTCTCCGGAAGCTTGCGCGCCGCCATCTCGAGGCGGAGCACCTTGCCGGTGGCGGGTTCGATCCAGACCGATCCCTTATAGGCGGGCAGCATGGATTGCGACGCCACCTGCACGTGCCAGTGCGAGTGCGGATGATCGACCTCAAAATCGTACACCCGGGTCTCGACGCCGGCGATGGTGCTGCGCCGGCGGAGACGAAACTCCGCCGCCGTCCAGGGAGCGAACAGGTCCAGCAGCATGGTGCCGAATTCGCCGGTCGACCACGCGCCGCTCATCTGCTCCATCCCCTTCTGGAACGGCTTGCCGTTGACCGCGAGGTTCCGATAGCTCTCTTTTCCCGCCTCGTATACGATGTCGGTGGAGACGACGTCGAGCGCCTGCCAGTCGGCCGGCTGGCGCGAGCTCTGGTAACGCGCCATGAACTCCTTGCAGACGTAATTGGGGAGCTTCTCGGTGAAGGCGACCGTCGCCTGCCTCGCCTTCTCGATCACCGGGTCGTCGGTGGGCGGCGCCTCGGGCGTCTCGGCCGCCGCCCGCGTCTCGCGCGTCTCCTGCGAAGTGCTGGGGGCGGGGGCGGGGGCGGGGGCGGGGGCGGGGCGGCGGCAGCCTCCTCCTCGGTATCCGCGTCCTGCCCGTGGGCTGGAATGCCGCGCTTGAGCCTGGGTGGTCCGGGCTCCGCGTTGTCGTCCACCGGCGCGGCGCTGTTACCTTCGCCGCGCCCGCCCGTAGCTGTCTTCGTCTCTGCCGGCGCCGGCGCGGCAGCGCCTTCTTCTTCTTCCGGCGGAGGGTTCGTATCGACGCTGACCTTCACCGCGTAGAGGAATCCCTCCTGGTCCTCCGTGGCTTCGACCGTGACCCGATCGCCCACCTTGAGTTCCGCGGGCTTGATTTCCTTCTCGTCCCGAAAGAACTGCGTCTTCTCCGAGCGCTTGAACGTCAGCACGCGCCCGTCCGGAACCTCGACCACCAGCGACTGATCGTCCACCTTGGTGAGCTTCCCCAGCGAGCGCTGGGTGGGGAGATCCTTGGATTCTTCCTTCTTGTGGCGATGCGGCCAGGGAATCCCCGATCCGCCCATCTGAGAGAATATCGGGACTTGCGCCGCCAGCAACAGAAACAACAGGGCAGGCTTCATGAACACCCCCTAGGAAGATGCGCGCCACCGCGGCCCGGTTTCTTGAGTTTGCGCCGCGTCTACCTGGCGACGACACGACCGGCGGCGTGAATCTCGATGCCCACCTGCTGGTCCACGCGCAGCAGGAACGTGCTGGGGTTCTTCATGCCCCAACTCACATAGGGAATCGCGAAAAGCATGGTTGCGGTGAACCGGTCCGGCCCCACCTGCGCCTCGACCGGCAGCGCCATCTCGTGCTCGACGCCGTGAATGTTGAACGATCCGTGCACCTTCACCTTCCATGGGCCCGGACCCGTGAGCGCGCCCGCCACGGAATCCGGCGTGAAGACGATCTCGGGAAAGCGCAGGCTCTCGATGATGCTCTGGTGCATTTTGTTGTCGCGGCTCTCGTTCCCGCTATTGCCGCTGGTGGCATCGACCACGATCGCCCCGCTCGCTTTTCCGGTAGCCGGGTCGAAACGGATGGTGCCTTGCTTCAGGCGGAAGGCCCCGTGGACCGTATGCAGCAAAGCGCCCAGCGTGAACTCGATCCGCGTCTGGGCCGGGTCCAGTTCGATCACGGTCGGCTGGGCTTTGACGCGGGTGCAGGCCGCGGCTGCGAGCGCCAAAACGATTGCGAGGTTCTTCTTCACGCGGTCAGCATCCTCCAGCCCAGCGCCATGCCGGCGGCGGCAAAATCTCCGTGCGATGCCGCGCCGGCGTGGGCCGCTACCAGCCGCGCAAACACCCGCGGATGAGCGGCCAGGGCACGCATCGCCCTTTCGCGTAGGCTCCCGTGGCGTCCGGCCAGAAGCAGGAACGAGGCCATCAACTCGGCGCGCCGGGCCAGGCGCCGGTGCTCGGCTGCGTACCGGGCCAGATCTTCCGCCTCGAGCGCGGCGCCCAGCGCCAGCGCCTGGCGGAACGCCAGACGGAGCCCCAACCCCGTGATCGCGTCCACCGAGCCGGAGGCGTCGCCCACTAGCGCCACCCGGCCGCGCCACACCGTCGCCAGGCGGCGCGACGCGGAGACCGCCCCGCGCTCCGTCGTGACCGGCTCCGCACCATGCAGACGAGCTGCCAGCTCGGGCATGCGGGCCAGCGCGTCTTCGAGACGGAAATGCGGATCGGTGGAGAGCGCGGCGACGCAGATCTCGCCGGGCGCGATGGGCGTGACGTAGATCTGAAACGTATCGCCCCAGTGGAGCTCCATGAAATCGGTCCAGGGCGCCACCCGATAGTGGCGGCGGAAGCCGAAGCGGCGCAGAGCAGGAGCGGGCGAGTCGATCCCGGCCCAGCTCCGCACCCGCGACGTCTCGCCGTCGGCGCCGATAATCCAGCGGCATCGAACGGTCGCTCCGGCGCCCAACACGACGCCATGCGGACCGATGGCGGTGACCGCGGTCCCCCACAGCAGGTCCACGCCCGCGCGCTCGGCGCATTCCAGCAGGACCCGATGCAGCGCGGTCCGGCGCACTCCGACGGCGGCTCGAGACGGGAAACGCGCCTCGGCCGCGAGCGGGGATTCTACAAACCGGATCCCGTGGAATGGCACGGCATCGGCGGGACCGAGTGACACCCCCAACTCCTCGAGGGCGGCTACGCCGTCCGGCAGCAGTCCCTCTCCGCAGGCCTTGTCGATGGGAGGATAGCCCGGGTCGGCCAGGGCCACGCGAAAGCCTCTGCGCCGCGCGGCGATGGCTGCGGCCAGGCCGGCAGGCCCTCCGCCGGCCACAAAGACATCGATGTCGTGTATCAGAGTCACCACCTCAAGAGAACGAGCTCGGAACAGAAGCCCGGGCCCATCGCCGCCAGCAGCCCCCACGTTCCTGGAGCCGGGCGGCGCCGCTCCATGGTCTCCTCGAGCACCTGAAGAACGGATGCCGAAGAGAGATTGCCGGCTTTCCTCAGACAGTCCCAGGAGACGGCGAGCTGACCGTCGTGCAGGTCCAGCCCGTCTTGCATGCCTTCGAGCACCTTGGGCCCGCCGGTGTGCAAAAGCCAGCAGCCGATGTCGCTGCGCTTGAGCCCTTCGCCGGCCAGGAACTCGTCCGTGTCGTGGCCCAAATGTTTGCGCGCCATATCCGGCACCTCCGGCGTGAGGACGATGCGAAAGCCCTTTTCCGAAATGTTCCAGCCCATCACTTCTTCCGTGCCGGGATAGAAAATGGATCGCGTGGCGACGATGCGCGGGCCCGCCAGGCCGCGGTCTGCGCCGGCCACGATCACCGCCGCGGCGCCGTCCCCGAACAGACCGCAGGAAATCAGGTTGGCGATGGAGAGGTCGTCGCGCTGGATGGTGAGCGAGCAGAGCTCGACCGAGACCAGCAGCGCCGTGTGCGCGGGATAGGCGCGAACGTAATCCGCGGCGCGGGCCACGCCGGCGGCTCCGGCGACACACCCCAGCCCGAAGATCGGGGTGCGCCGGATGCGCGGCGCGAGGCCCATCCGGTTGATCAGCCGCGCGTCGATCGAAGGGCTGGCGATCCCCGTCACCGAGACGAAGAATATGGCGTCGAGCTCGGACTTATCGAGACCCGCGCGCGCCAGAGCGCACGTGGTCGCCTCCTCGGCCAGATCCGTTGCGGCCTGGATCCAGACGTCGTTGGTCGCTCCGAAAGTCGCGATCGTCTCGTATTCCTCGCGCGGCAGCACGAGATGCCGCCCGTCCACGCCCACGTGTGCCTGCAGGCGCTCGAACAGATCTGCGTCTTCGAGTTTGCCGTCCCAGTAGCGCCGGAACGCGGCGCTGAGAACGTTCTGCGGATAATAGTGTTTCGGAAATGCCGTAGCGGCGCTAGCGATGTTCATGTTCGTTTTGAACCCAGCCACTTACAACATTACCCGATTACGGCGTCGTGTATTCCAAGACGCGTAGCGGGCGATTCCAGTTTCGGGAGACGGTGTGAAGGATTTGAAAAGACTTCATTGGGGCAGTACTTCAAGCTACGCCTGAGCCGACGGGGGATCGGAGGGGGAGCCGCGGTGCGTGGTCCGCTCCCTCACGGTCGCGGTTCTGTGCTGGGCACGGAACCGCGCGCGTCTAGCGCAACCGGGCCAGTTCCTGCCGGTAGAGATCGTTGCGGGGAAACTCCGCCGAGAGGCCCTCTAACAACTCTCGCGCATGATTCCGATCGCCGTCGCGCAGCGCCGCCACGGCCAGCAACAGGCGCGCGAACGGGCGGAGGTAATGGCCCCGCTGGGCTGTGAGGCGCAGCTTGCGGAGTCCCTCCTCGCGATCTATTTGCGCGCCTCCGAGCCGCAGCAGGAAGCGCATCGGGGCAGGCTTCAGACTAAGGCAATAGTTCTCCACGCCAATGGCCACGTAGGCATCGTAGTACTCCGGGTTCGCGGCCAGCAGCTTCGCCGCCAGGATTCGGCCGCTCTTCATCTCCCTGAAGGAGGCCACATAGCGCTCTTCCACCAGGGCCAGGTAGTCCGAGTGCAGGCCCATGCGCAGGACGGTGGCGAAGGTTGCGTTCTGATCCTTTGGATCGAGGGCCAGCGCGCGCTCCGCGAGTTGGCGGCTCTTCTCGAGCTGGGCCTCGAAGCTGCGCTTGACGTCGGGATCGGGCTTGAGTTTGCGCGCGGTTCGGAAGCCGTCGTCGTGAAGAAAGAACTCGGACTGAAGGATGTGCAGCCGCTCGAACTCGGAGAAAAGATACGCCGCCGCGTCGGACACGGGCCCCATGGGGTCTTCCGGCTGCAGCCGCTCCGATTCGCGGAAGGATCGGTGGGCGTCGTCGAACTGGAGATCGTACAGCTCACGGTAACCCTGATAGAGCAATGGCGGCGCCGGTGCGGTCGCGGCCGGCGGCGGACCGAGCAACGCGGCGGCGAGGATCGTCCACATCAAAGCGCTACCGCCCTCCGCGCGATCCCCAGGGCCTCCGGCCAGAACCCGGGCGAGGAGCGCATGAGTTCGACCACCGCGCGAACCGCCGCCACGACCGCGACAACCAGCGGCGGCGCCTTCAGGACCGTAAAGTTGTCGGCGCAGACCTGCGTTTCAGACCTTTCGCGCGATCCACCCTGGGATGTTCGAGCCGGTTTCGGAGCGGCGAATTCGATTCCCGAGAGCAGGCCCACACCGCGCACGTCCTTCAGCATCGGGTAGGGCGCCAGCGCGGAGGCCAGGCGCGCGCGGAGAGCTTCGCCCGCGGCCGCCGCACGCGGCCCCAGCGATTCTCCTTCGAGCACGTCCAACGTTGCCAGGCTCGCACGCATCGCCAGACCATTCTCGCTGAAAGTCGAGGCATGCACAATAGCGCGCTTCAGGGAATCGAACACCGAACCGCAGATCGCATCGGACATCAGCACTTTGCTCATCCTGCCGCCCGCGTTCCGGCAGAGCCGTTCCGCCCACTCTCCGGCGACTCCGGCAGGTGGCTCTGGAGCATGGCCGGGCCCGAACGACCCGTGTTGTGCACGCAGTAGGTTTCCGCACCGGAGCAGCGCTCGTAACGAACGTTCATGTCCAGAACGTTCAGTAACTTTAACCACTGTGGGTTGACTATATGCGGCATGCATCCCAGCGCACCTTCCTAGACGGCCCCACCCGCGCGCGGGTTACCTGGTATCCGCGGGGGTGCCGGCCGTGGCGCGCCCTTCATCCCCGCTTCCCGGCCCTTCGGCAGCCGGTTCGCCCTTCCGTCCGCCGGCGCGCGCGCTGCGGCCGCCGAGCGCCGCACGCTTGTCGTGGAGGAAACTTTAATGCGTCATCTCATCATGCTCGCCTTTGCGGTTGCGGCCTCATTCCAGGCCGCCGCCCAGACCGCAGCTCTGCCGTCGGTCGACAAGCTGCTCGAAAAGTACGTTGCCGCCTCGGGTGGCGCGGCCGTCCAGAAGATCACGAGCCGCGTCATGACCGGTTCGAGGTGTTGACTCACGGTCTTACTGGAACCTTCGAGCAGTACACCAAGGCGCGCGGCCGGCAGGTCAATATCAGCGATCTCTCCGGCTTCGGCAAAGTGATTCAGTGCTCCGACGGCAAGACCGGCTGGGCCGCCGACCCCCAGCAGGGGGTGCGGGAAATGAGTGCGGCCGAGTTGGCCCTTCTTCGGCGCGGCGCCGACCTGCAAAGTCCGCTTCACGTCGCGAATCACTACAGGAAGATGGCTGCGACCGGCAAGAGCAAGGTCGGCGATCGCGACGCCTGCGTGGTCGAAGCGCAGCCGCCCGAGGGCGGCCCCGAGAAGCTCTACTTCGACATCGGGACCGGGCTCCTGATCCGTGTGGAGCGCCCCGACCAGACCGGCGGTACGGTCGTCACATTTGATGACTTCAGGGAAGTGGACGGCGTGAAGGTGCCCCTCACCATCCACCAGGACAGCGGCCAGGCCGAGGTGCTCATCAAGATCCACGGTGTGACTTGAATCATAAAATGGCCGTTGTGAACCATAATCTGGCCGGTGATTCTGAATACCCACCGCCAACGGTAAACCACCCAGAGCTGGATCGGTAAACGGTGCGCGACAAGGCAGGCTTAAAACCGGTCTTCCGAAGACAGCGCTATTCCAGCACTCGCGTGCGGGTAACGTCGAAAGGATGATCTATGAGACGTTCGGCGCGCTCGACGAACTGGTTGGTCGCGGGGAGGGCGGCGTGGGTGTCAAATGCGGCTTCATTGGTCCAACGGGCGTGAAGCCAAAACAAACGGGGGTCTCGTACAGAGCGGAAGGCTTGAATGGAGATGCAGCCGGGTTCAACCCGAACACGCGCGACCGTACCCCGCAGCTCGGCGGCCACCGCCTCCTCTTTCCCTTGAATAGCGTGAAATCGCGCGAAGATCACGAGCTCTTCTGATGACATTTTTGAGTTCTCCGTCCCGGGGCTAATCACTCGCGGCCGGCTGCCGTTTTGCGCGACTGCAGACAGAGCAGCCAAAAGCAAAACGGTAGTGGTTGTCCCGGCTATCCGCATCCAAAGCGTCGTTGAAGCCACTTGCGGCTTCGAGAGATTTGAGCGCATAAGTTGATTCTACTGCCGATCCGCGATTGCTCCCCCCTAACGCCGTAGGGTTGACCAATCGGGTCAACTGCAATTAGATTAGGAGCGCCACCGCGACACGGTGCGGTCGACTCGCGGCCAACTTATGCCGACTGCCCACGCTAGTACAAGGGCCTGGGCGCGGACTCTGGCCACTTTATGGTTCAAACTCCGGCCACTTTATGCTTCAAGTGACACACGCGGTCAAGCACAACGTGCCGATCGACGACGCGAAGTTCGCCAAGCCAGCCGCGTAGGCGCCCCCCGAGTTCAGCATGTCCAATGCCGGGCTGCAAGCGGCATCTCGGACGCCGCCGCCGAGGGCTGAGTGGTCCGCTACTTCACGCCCTCGGCCAGCTTCGTTGTGCGCGCCACCGCGTCCGCGCCTTGTGCCAGGCCGGTGAGGCCGCCAATGGTGCGGCCTTTGCGGAAGAAGCACAGCCGTCCGAGGTACTTGTCGGTAGCTTCGAAGCCTTCGTCGGCGATCTTCACCGGCGCCGTCCCGCCGATGCGCGCGCGCAGCTTGTTCATGACTTCGGCGGCGGACTCAGGCGACGCTTCCCGCACCAGGAACGCCTTGCCGTCGGCGTACTCCGCGATGTAGCCGCGTTTGAGCGCCCCGATACCGAGCACGCTCTCGGGCACCATCCGTACCGAACCGGCAACGAGCTTCTCCTGGGGAAACCAGGTGAGGGCCTCCGGCGGCTCGCTGGTCCCGGGGATGCGCTTCTCCATCGCGCTGACAATCTGGCGCAGCACATCGGCCTGTTCGCGCGAACTGCCGACCTCGACGAAGTACTTGTCCTTGACCAGAATCGCCCGGCGCGGGACAATCTGCGCCTCGGTGCCGATCTTCTCCACCGGCACGCGCGGGTCGCGGTTGGAGGCGAACATGCCGTAGGCCCACTCGGCGTTCTCCATCTCCGAGACGTCGAGGATCAGCGTATCCTCGCCGGACTGGCAGTTGACGCCATGCATCTGGACGAAGTGGTAGAGCAGGTAGCCTTCGGCGTTGCCGTCCATGTACTCGAACAGATTATCGGCGGCGAAGCTTCGCGCCGGACCCTGCTGGGCCCATCCGGAAAGCAGCCCGCAATCCGGCACCTGGGCGAAGGCGGCGGCCGCGGCCAGAAACAGCGCGAAGAGCCGCATCACGCGAAAAGCTCCTGCGCGCGAGAGATCTGCCTGGCCACATGGACGCCGTGGGGGCATTCCACCGTGCAGGCCGAACAGTCCCCGCAACGCACCGAGGTGACGTCCTCGGGCAGCTCGCGGAACCGCTCGCGGCCCAGGGAGAATTGGCCGTAGCCATCGGCGTAAGTGACGATGCGCAGCAGATCCGCGACCGGCAGTCCCTTCCGGCAGGTGCCGGCGCACAGGCTGCACATCCGGCAGTAGAGCGGGCCGATCCGTTCCAGGTGCGCGGCGAGCGTCTTCTCGTCCTCCGCGCTGAACTTCGCCGGCATGCACTTGAGGTTGTCTTCGAACTGGTCCATGTCGGTCATGCTGGGGATGGTGGTACCGATGTCCGGATTCTTGAGGACCCAGCGCAGCGCCGCGGTCATCGCGCCCTCGCGCTTCAGAATGGCGCCGTTCGGGTCGCCTTCCTTGACCCGACGGAATCCGCCGGCCATCACCTTCATAGCCACCACGCCGAGGCCGGCTGCCTTGGCTTTCGCGACCAGTTCGTCGACCGTGCTCCCCATCGTGAAGTTGTACGAGATGAGGACGACGTCGATCTTCCCCGACTGGATCGCCGCGGGAATGACCTCGCTGTGGCCGCTGTGCAGGCTGACGCCGGCGAACCGGATCTTGCCGGCCTGCTTGGCGATCTGCTGGGCCTCCAGCAGGTCGTCGGTGAGTTGTGCGGCGGTCTGTTTGCCGTGCAGATACCAGATATCGACGTGATCGGTCCCCAGCTCTTTGAGGCTGGTGTCGAGGTGCGCCAGGGCTCCGGCCTTGTCCGGCGCTCCGGTCTTGGTCGAGATGTAGACCTGCTGGCGCTTGCTCTTGAGCGCTGCGCCCACCATGCGCTCGTTGTTGCCGCTCTGGTAGCCGCGCGCGGTGTCGAAATAGTTGATGCCTGCGTCGGCGGCGCGCTCGATCACGCTCGCGTCGGAGGTGATCATACAGCCGAAGCCGACACTGGTGACCTTGAGGCCGGTCTTGCCAAGCGTACGATAGGTGAGCTTGTCCGTCGCCAACGGGGCCGCGGACGGGACGGCCGGCGGCATGGCCAGCCTCGGAGTCGCCAGGCCGGCGGCGGGAAGCACGAGGCCGGTGGCGAGAAAACTGCGTCGGGATGACTTCATCTGGCTACCTCTCAGACCAACGCGGATCACCGCCCGCGGTTGGGATATAATCGGACTCGGAATTCATATTGTAGGCCAGGAGTTCCCCGATGTCAGCCTTCTCTCGGCGTAGTTTTCTTCATGCGGCCGCGGGTGCCGCCGCGGTTGCAGGTCCCCTCGGACGGGCGCTCGGCCCCATCGCTTTTGCGCAGCAATTGCCGGCGCCGCCCGGCCTGCCCGAGCCCGTCATCCCGATCGCCAGGCGTGCGACGGTGTCGCTGGTCAAGGGAGAGAGCCGCCGTAAGAACATCACGGAAGCCCTGCTGCGGATCGACCAGCAGATGGCGCCGCTGCTGGCGCGCAAGAAGTACGTCGTCATCAAGCCCAACAACGTCTCGGCCAACAACCAGCTCGCGTGTACGCACGTGGACGCCGTCAACGGGATTCTCGACTACCTGGAGCCGCGCTTCAAAGGACCGGTCGTCATCGCGGAGTCTTCCGCCGGCGACACTCTGTGGGGATACGACGCGCTCAAATACTCACGCCTGCCCGGCGAGCGCAAATCGCAACAGATCCAACTTGTGGATCTGAACCGGGAGGCGAAATACGAGCCTCAGCCGCTGCTTTCGCACGACCTGCGCGTGGACCGCGTGCGGCTGGCCGCGCGCCTGCTCGATCCCGACGCCTTCATCATCTGCTCGGCGGTCTTCAAGACGCACAACGTCTGCGTGGCCACGCTCTCGGTGAAGAACATGGTGCTCGGCGCCCCGCTGCACGGCGTGAAGGGGGAGCACTGGAGCGACAAGCGGAAGTACCACACCGGCGTGCGCGGCACGAACTTCAACATGATGCTTACCGCGCAGAAGCTGGCCCCGTTCTGGGGCGCCACGGTGATCGACGGGTTCGAGGGCATGGAGGGCAACGGCCCGGGATCGGGGACTCCGGTTCCTTCCCGCCTGGCTGTGGCCTCGACGGACTACATAGCGGCGGACCGCGTCGCGGTCGAGTGCATGGGCATCAACCCGCTGTGGATCGCGCACTTGCAGTGGTGCTGGCAGGCGGGCCTGGGGCAGTACGACATCGGCAAGATCGACATCCAGGGAGAGAAGATCGCCGACGTGAAGCGGCCTTATCGGCTGCATTCGGATATCGAGCGCGAGCTGCGCTGGATCGGGCCGCTGGAGGACGTGGAGAAGCCGCTGGGGTAAGGTGGTCATCGCCTCCGATCGGATAAAATAGAGTCGCAGGGACCGTAACGTGCATTCAGAGATCATTGTCAAGGATCGGGACATCCTCGGAGGGACTCCGGTTTTCCGAGGCACCCGCGTTCCGTTTCAAGCTTTGCTCGACTACGTGGAAGGCGGCCAGACTCTGGATGAGTTTCTGGACGATTTTCCGACTGTTACCAAGGAAGCGGCCATCGCCGCGCTGGAACTGGGGAAATCGCTTGTGGTCGGCCAGTTGGGATGAAGACTCTGCTGGACGAGTGTATCCCGCGCAAGCTCAAGGACGCGCTGGCGGACCATGAGTGCCAAACGGTGCCGGAAGGGGGCCTGGCCGGCAAGAAGAACGGAGACCTGCTCTCGTTGGCCGAACGCGCGGGTTTTGACCTTTTCTTCACGATGGACAAAGGTGTCGAGTACCAGCAGAATCTCGTCGGTCGGCGCATTGCGGTTCTCATTGTCCGTGCCAAGTCAAACCGTCTCGTGGATCTTCTGCCGCACTTAGCGGAGTGTCGATCGATAATCGGTTCGATCCAGCCAGGCCAGTTGATGCGCGTTGGCGGAGAGACGGGATAGGCCTTCCGTGCCGTCATCGTGTTCGGGACATCGGTGGTCCTACCCTCCACGCCGATGTGAAGCGGCCGTGCCGGCTGCACTCGGATATCGAGCGCGAGTTGCGCTGTGGAGAAGCCGCTGGGGTAGGGATTCAGGCCACTACCCGCAGCCCCAGGTGCTTTGCGAACGGATCGAAGTCCTTGTCGCTGTGCAGCAGGTCATACCCGCTCTCAATGCAACGAGTCGCAATGATCGTGTCGCTGGTCTTGCGAACGGTCACGCCACGGCTGCGCAGCACGCGGAAGTTCTTGGCTGCCTGAATCGCGACGTCCTGGCCGCCGAGGTCCACCACCATCAACGACGTCAGCATCTTCACAGCTTCGTTGAAGTCTCGTTCTGTCGTGAAGCCCTGCAGCACCTCCGCCAGAATCAGGTCCCCGATGGCCAGAGGTTCGTGCTCGAGCAGGCCATCCAGCTTCTCGGTCTGCGGCGTGATCGCTCCCCGGAAGTAGTCGATCCAGACGCTCGAATCGACGAGGATCACCCGTCGCGCCTCATCGCATCGAGGTCACCCTGCCACTGCAGCTTGCCACGGAACTGGCGGATTGCCGCCTGTCGCCTGAGGCGGAGCAGGGTCCGCAGAGCCTGATCGACGGCCTCGCGCTTGGTCTTCAGGCCGGTGGCACGAAGCGTCTCGCGCATCAACCTGTCGTCGATCTCGATGTTCGTGCGCATTTGGATGTGTCGTCACCCTCCCCAGCCAACCGCCAGGCGGACCAGCGTCCGCACCCCCACGCCGGTCGGGCCTTTGGGCATGTAGGGCTTCGTCTCTTCGAGCCAGGCGGTGCCGGCGATGTCGAGGTGGACCCACGGAGTCGGGTCGGCGAACTGCTTCAGGAACATGGCCGCGGTGATGGCGCCGCCCCAGCGCGTGCCGATGTTCGGAAGGTCCGCGAAGGGGCTCTTGAGCTGTTCCTTGTACTCCTCGTCGAGCGGCATCGGCCAGATCTTTTCGCCCGCTTCGCGCGCCGCCGCCAGCGTCCGCTCGAGCAGCGCGTCGTCGTTTCCGAAGGCGCCGGTATTGAGGTGCCCCAGCGCCACCACGATGGCGCCGGTCAGGGTAGCCGCATCCACCAGGTGGGTGCAGCCCTGCTGCTGCGCGTAGGTCAGGGCGTCGGCCAGAATCAGCCGGCCCTCGGCGTCGGTGTTCAGCACTTCGACGGTCTTTCCGGAAAGCGTGGTGACGATGTCGCCCGGGCGCTGGGCGCGGCTCCCCGGCATGTTCTCGACGGCGGGAATCAGGGCCGTGACGCGGATGGGGGGCGCCAGACGCGCGATGGCCTGCATGGCGCCCAGAACCGCCGCTCCGCCGCACATATCGTACTTCATCTTGTCCATGTTCTCGGACGGCTTGATCGAGATTCCGCCGCTATCGAAAGTGACCCCCTTGCCCACCAGGCCGAGGTGCGCCGCGCCGTCGGCCTCCTCGAACGGGTGGTACCGCAGGACGATGAGCGCGGGCGGCTCGGCGCTGCCTTGCGCCACCCCCAGCAGCGCGCCCATGCCGAGCTGGCGCATCATGGACTGGTCCATCACCTCGCACTGCAGCGCCGATCCGAAGCACATATCGCGCGCTCGCTGCGCCAGGATCGACGGCGTCATCCGGTTGGCCGGCTCACTGGCCAGCGCGCGGGCGAAGTTCTGCGCCTCGGCGACGATCAGTGCCCGGTCGAGGGCCTCGTTCATGCCCTCAGTCGCGCCCGGCGCGACGACCGAGAAGGTCTCTACCGCGTGAGCTTCCTTGTCGTCGGTCTTGTACTGATCCGGCTCGTAGGCCCCCAGGATCGCGCCCTCGGCGGCCGCGGTGGCCAGCATCTCGAGAGATGGCCCGGCATCGAGCGCCAGCGTCGCCGAGCGCGCTCCCTTGGACTGCAGGAACCGCACCGCCGCGGCCGTCGCGTTCCTCAATTCCGCGCCGGAAAACTTCGCCGCCGTGCCGCCGCCCACCACCAGAAGGCGTTTCGCCAGGAGCCCCGCCGGCCGGTGCAGGAGCGACATCTCGAACGGCTTGCCCGCGAATTCACCTGACTCGTACAGCTCCTCGATCCAGCCCCCGGTGGCGGCGTTGGCCGCCATGGTGACTTCGGGCGTCAACCCCGACGCCGCGCTCTCCTTGTCGAATGCGATCGCGATGAGCGCGTCGCTCTCCATCTGCTCGATTGGCTTGGCTTCGAATTTGAGTTCCATGAGTTCTACCGTGAACGTTCGCGGACCGCCTGCCGGGCTTCGGCTTCGTTCTCTTTCTGGCGCTCGGCCGCCCGTTTGTCGTGGAGTTTCTTGGCGCGCGCCAGGGCCAGTTCGCACTTGATGCGCCCGGTCTTCAGATAGACCTTCGTGGGGATCAGGGTGAAGCCCCGCTCGCGCGTCTTGCCCAGGAGCTTATCGATCTCGGTCCGGTGCAGGAGCAGCTTGCGGCTGCGCACCGGGTCGTGATTCATCCGGTTGCCGTGAGAATAGGGGCTGATGTGGGCATTCACGAGCCAGGCTTCGCCATGCAGCACCTCGGCGTAGCTGTCCTTGAGCTGGATTTTACCCTCGCGGGCGGCTTTGACCTCGGTCCCGGTCAGCACTATCCCGGCCTCATAGCGGTCGGTGAGGAAATAGTTGTGGCCGGCCTGCCGGTTGGCAGCCAGGATCTTGATTTCGCTCGCCTTACTCTGCAACTTTCCTCTCCACGCCCGCTGGCCCCCAAGCGTCAATGGTTTTGTGAGTTCGGGCTGCGCCGCCGAGACTATACTAACACAACCCCTGGGATTCCAATAAGATGGACAGGTTTGACCGGTATTTTAAGATGGCCCTGGCAACCGCCTTGGTATTGGCGTTTGCCTCGGTCGGCGATGCGCGCACGCGCAAAGGCGACAAGTTCCTGGCGGAAGGAGCGGTGGCCGAGTCCCACAAGGATTGGGACGCGGCCCTGGAGGCATACGAAAGAGCGATGGCGGAGGACCCCTCCGACGTGGCTTACCAGATCGCGATCAAGCGGGTGCGGTTCCAGGCCGGGCAGATGCACGTCGACGCCGGCCAGAAAATGCGCAACGCGGGGGAGGTGGACAAAGCTCTGGCCGAGTTCCAGAAGGCCTACGCCATCGACCCCTCTTCCGATGTGGCCGAGCAGGAGCTGAAGAGGACTCTCGCGATGATCGAGCGCAACCGCGAGCGGGGCGCCGAGCTCACGCCCAAGGAGCGGACCATGACGCCGGCCGAGTTGGCCCGCGATCAGGAGAAAGAGAAGCTGGGGCGGCTCATGGCTCCGCCCATCCTGAAGCCGCTTTCCGCTCAGCCCATCAACCTCCGCATGGCCAACCAGCCCCCCAAGGTGCTCTACGAGACGGTGGCCAAGCTGGCCGGCATCAACGTGGTCTTCGATCCGGATTACGCCAACGACCCCAACGCCCGCCGCAACACTTCGGTGGACCTCAACAACTCCACCCTCGATGACGCGCTCGATTACCTGGGGACCATGACCCACACGTTCTGGAAGCCGCTCTCGGCCAACGCCATCTTCATCACCACCGACAGCTTGCCAAAGCGCCGCGACTTCGAAGACAACGCGGTACAGGTTTTTTACCTCACCAACCTCACCACCCCCCAGGAGCTGCAGGAGATTTCGACCGTCCTGCGCACCGTCGCCGACATCAAGAAAGTCTTTACCTACAGCTCGATGAACGCCATCATCGCGCGCGGCACGCCGGACCAGATCCTGCTCGCCGAAAAGCTCGTAAACGACCTGGACAAGCCTAAATCGGAAGTTGTGGTGGACGTCATCGTCATGGAGGCCAACCGGACCAAGACGCAGAACCTGGCGGCGGCCATCTCTTCCAACGGGACCTCGGGCGGAATCAACACGCAGATCCAGTTCACGCCGCGGAATCCCGTGCTGCTGGGCGGCAGCCCATCCGCCTCGCCCACCTCCACTCCGACGACTACGTCGCAGTTGATCTCGCTGTCGAGGGTCGCCCACATTTCGACCAACGACTTCTCGATCACGATGCCGGGCGCGCTGCTCGAGGCGACCATGGCCGACTCGGCCACCAAGGTGCTCCAGTCTCCGCAGGTGCGGGCAGCCAGCGGACAGAAGGCCAGCCTGCGCATTGGTGAAAAGTACCCCATCGCATCGGGCGGCATCCAGCCGTTCGGCGGCACCGTCGGGGAGTTACGGCGGCCTGTATCAGAACTTCACCTTCGTCGACATTGGCGTCAACGTGGACATCACGCCCACGGTTCACGGCGACAAGGAGGTCACGCTCAAAATTGTCCTGGAGATATCGAGCCAGACCGGCAACGTGGATATCGGCGGCATTTCGCAGCCCATCATCGGCCAGCGCAAGGTGGAACACGAGATTCGCATCCGCGAGGGAGAGGTGAGCCTGCTAGGCGGCCTGATGCAGGATCAGGACACCAAGAGCATCAGCGGCGTGCCCGGCCTCTCGAATATCCCTTTCCTGGGGAAGCTGTTCACCAGCAACACCATGCAGAAGGATAGAAACGAGCTGCTGATCGCGCTGATTCCGCACATCGTACGGACCCCCGGCATCACGGACGTCAACATGAGGGCGATTGCGGCCGGCACGGAGCAAAACACGCGTTTAAGCCTGGCGCCGTCGCTAGCGGCGCCCGTCCCGGCGGTGGAGGCTCCCAAGCCGGCGGCGGCACCCGCACCCGGGCCCGAGACTGCCCCGCCCACTCCCTCCGCAACGCCCGCGCCGGTTGCTCCGGCCCCGGGCCCAGGCACGCGCCTCCTGTTCCGTCCCGAGAAGATCGAGGTGAAGCCCGACCAGACCTTCACGATCCAGTTCGACGTCAACGACGCGCGCGATCTGTACGCGGCGCCGTTCAAGCTGAAGTTCGACCCCCAACTGCTGCGCCTGGAAGAGGTGGCGCCGGGCGGATTCCTGTCGAGCGACGGCCAGAAGATCATCTTCACGCGCAACATCCTGAACGACACCGGCGACGCGACGGTCAATCTGAATCGCATGCCCGACTCGACGGGCCTGAACGGGGCCGGCGCGCTGGCTGTTTTCACCTTTAAGGCGATCAAGCCGGGAACGGCGCTAGTTACTTTCTCGGACCTGGGGGCGCGGGACTCGCATAACCAGCCTGTCTCGCAGGACGTGCCGCACGCGAGCGTGACTATTCGATAGGTATGAGACGGCGGAACCAACGCGGGCTGACGCTGATCGAGCTGATTGTGGCTTTCACGATCTTGATGCTGCTCACCACCATGGCGGTTCCGCTGGCGCGCTTCAAGGTGCGCCGCGAGCGGGAAAAGGACTTGCGGTGGGCGCTGCGCGAGATCCGCACGGCGATCGACAAGTACAAGGACGCCACGGACACCAACTTGATCCCGAAAGGGAAGATCGACAGCGACGGCTACCCGGAAACTCTGCAGCAGCTTGTCGACGGCGTGCGCCCGAACGGCAGTCCCGACAAGAAGCTGAGGTTCCTGCGTCGCATTCCGAAGGACCCCATGACGAACTCGATCGAGTGGGGAATGCGCAGCACGCGCGACGATCCGGATTCCACGGGTTGGGGCGGGCAGAACGTTTTCGACGTGTACACCAAGAGTACGGAGAAGGCGCCCGATGGCACGGCTTATGCGGAATGGTAGCCTGACGACGAACCCTGCGCGCCGGCGGCGGGGCTTCACGCTGATCGAGATCCTGATCGTGATGACGATCATCTCCATCCTGGTCTCGATCGCGGTGCCCATGTACCAGAAGGCGATCATGCGGGCCAAGGAAAGCCTGCTGCGCAGCAATCTGTTTACGTTGCGGAACATGATCGACGAGTACACCCTGGACAAGCAGAAGGCCCCCCAGTCGCTCGACGACCTGGTGAGCGAGGGCTACCTGCGCACGGTGCCCATAGACCCCATCACGGGCTCGAGTTCGACCTGGAAGATCATCATGGAGGACGCGACCAGCTCGGTCAGCCAGACCGAGCCCGGCATCTGGGATGTGCGCAGCGGCTCGGACAAGACCAGCCCGCTCGACGGCACTCCCTACGCGCGAGTGGTGACGCCGCGGCGCGGCTGCTACACTACCCAAAGGAGCCCAGTTCTCCGCCATTCCCCGGTCGTCTAATGGTAGGACAGCGGCCTTTGGAGCCGTGAATCGTGGTTCGAATCCATGCCGGGGAGCCAAGCTTGGTTTTCGAACACTTACCGCGAAAATAGACGAAAACATCGGTACAGCATCGGTACACGGATAATCGGAGCTTGGATCCCCCGTACGTAACCATATCCAGATCAACCGCTTAGCTGCCACCCAGCGGATCGCCGCTATTCAATCCGCAGGCCGAACGTTGCCAACGACGGAATCCGGCGGCGTCTGGCAGGTGCGCCTCGAACCACGCCAGGAATACGTAATTTCATTCGAATGAGCGGGGCCGCGCTCTTCCAAGCCGCAAACCTCGTGCGATAATTGTCCCTTTGGAGGGCATCAACTTGCGCATGATACTGTTGGCAGCGAGCGCGTTCTTTGCAGTGATGTCATGGGCCCAGACGCCGGCCGGCGTGGACCCTCTGGAGCAGATCGTCAAATTGGGCCGTGGCGTCAATGTCATGGGCTATGACGCGATCTGGGACGATTTCTCCAAGGCGCGGTTCAAGGAGCGCCATTTCCAGCGCATCCACGAAGGCGGATTCCAGACCATCCGCGTGAATCTGCAGGCCTTCAGTCACATGGACGCCCAGAACCGCCTCGACCCGGCCTGGCTCAACACGCTGGACTGGGTAGTGAAAAACTCGCTCGCCCACGATCTGATGGTCATCCTGGACGAGCACGACTTCATTCCCTGCGCCGGGGACGTTGCATCCTGCCGTCCCCGTGTACTGGCCTTCTGGGAGCAGGTCGCGCCCCGGTACAAGGACACGCCTGCGAGCGTGGTGTTCGAGATTCTGAACGAGCCCAACGGCCAGGTCGATGTTCCGGCCTGGAACAACCTTTTCAAAGAGGCGTTGGCGATCATCCGCAAGACCAACCCGACGCGCAACGTCATCATTGGCCCGGCGGAATGGAATACATACCCGCTTCTGGAAAAGCTGGAGCTGCCGCCGGGCGACCGCCACATCATCGTCACGGTGCACTATTACCTGCCCATGCCCTTCACTCACCAGGGCGCGCCCTGGAGTCCGGAAAACGTCAAGCTCTCCGGCATCAAGTGGGGAACCGATGCCGAGAAGCGCGCTGTTCAGGACGATTTCGGTGTTGTTGCGAAATGGGCCAAGGCGAACAACAGGCCCATTCTGCTGGGCGAGTTCGGCGCGTACGACAAGGGCGACATTGATTCGCGGGTCCGGTATGACGCGTTCCTGGCGCGCACCGCGGAGCAACTCGGCTTCGCCTGGACGTATTGGCAGTTCGACTCCAACTTCATCGTTTACGACATCGACAAGGACGACTGGGTGAAGCCGATCTGGCGCGCGCTGGTCCCCGCCGCCGAGCCTCCGGCGCGCGAGAGCACGCCACCCGCTTCGTAGACACGGCGGACCCGCTTGGCCGGGCCTCGGCCGTGCGAGCGTGTCGCGGCCGGCAAGCCAGTCCAGGATCTCCTGTGCACGGGCGGAGTGGCATGCGACGCTTGCGGGCGCGATCGGGGACGCGAAGGCCACCGCGCTGATCGGCGCAATGAAAAAGGTGCATCCGGAGAAGAGCATCCGGACGTTGCCTTTCGGCGTGAGCGGCCTTCTGGTGCGCTAGTTGCTTGGCACCGTGGAATGTACTAGTGAGGATCCAGGTCCATCATCCAGATATCGGAGTGGACCTCGTCTAGGCTGGTGACAATCCTGTCTTTGGCGACGTTGAGTTCCAGGTCTTCCGCCGTGGAGATACCGGAGTGCACACGCTGGCTGCCGTGAAAGTGCTGAATCGGAAATGGAGCGCCCAGCGGCCGTTTGGTTCTTGGATCGAGCCGCATCGCCCACATGCACATAAAGCTGTCGCGGTTCGAGGTGAAATAGATCGTGTTGCCGTCGGGGGAAAGCTGGGGCTTGTCGTCGTGGTATTCACCACCGGTGAGTTGGATCCAGCGGTCCGGCCCGGCGGGAATGAAGTTCTCCACCGGCGTTATGTACAAGCGATTGTGCTGGAGGTCGGCGCCGGTCTGCGATACGAAGCTCATCCACTTGTTATCCCAGGAATAGTAGGGGTTCCACAGGTTGTGCAGCGGGTCGCTCAATACGTCCGTTACTTTTCCGGTGGCCAACTCCACGAGGGCGATCCGATCAAGACCATGGCTAACGAAGCCCCTCTGGGTCAGCACCCGCGAGCCATCGGACGAAAAGCCCTTGGGCCACCCACAGGCCCGGCAGACCAGGCGCGGCGAACCCCCGGCAATCGAGATTGAGTAGAGATCCCAATCGCCCACGGCGGCACTATTGACGTAGTAGACAACAAACGAGCCATCCGGAGAAATGGCGGGGCCTGTCCCCGGAATGGCCGGCACATTCTGAGCCAGTTCTGTTTCGCGCCCGGTGGCAAGATCTCTCACCACAACGCTGCGGTCCGAAAAGAAAGCGACGGTCCTGCCGTCGCGGGAAAGCGAAGGGTTTCTCTCGTGGAGACCCTCAACCTGGGTCACGCTCTGCCGCTCGCCAGTCACCTGGGCCCGATTGGCGTCGATCGGTATGCTCCACAGGTTCGTGCTCAGATCGCCGCTGAGAAAAACCATGCGTCCGCTCTCGGAAACGCTGGGGCCCCAGGAATCGGCCGTGAACGTCAATTGCTCGGGAGGAGAGGTCACTCTCCCGTCGCTTGTGACCGCCACCCGAAACAGATTGCGGGTGCCGCCGATCCTCCGCTGAAAGATGATCCATTGCCGGCCGGAAATCTTGTCGGGTGTGGTCCAGACAAGCGGAATGGGAGCGTAGCTTTCGTTTGGTAACAGTGGGGGCGGGGCGACGTTCTCGGGCTTTCCCGCGGGAATGGGCATCAACCACCAATGTTTCAAGTCCTGCTGCGGGCCGCCGGTTCGATTCGCGGTTGCCAGAAGCTTGCTTCCATCCGGGGAGATGGCCGCGAAGTAGAAGCCAAACTCCGGCTGGATGCGGACGGCAGTTCCTCCCATCCGTGGGATTGTGAAAGGGTAGCTGTGCGCCCCGGTTGTGCGCCAGAACAGTATGGTCGATCCGCCCGCAGTATAAGTCGGGTACAAGCCATCGCTAGCGATCAACCGCACATCGCCGCCGAGGGCCGTGACTTCGTAAATGCCTCTGGCCGAACTGTAGGCGATCTGTGTTCCATCGGGAGAAAAGGCCGGGTAGAAAGCCCCGTCCTTTTCATGGGTGATCTGAATGGCCTTGCTGCCGCCGATCTGTTGGACCCAGATGTCCGGGTTAGCCCCGCTGACGGTCGCCTGATACGCAAGCAGCTTCCCGTCGGGAGAGATAGCCGGGTAATTCGAGACGCCGTTGAAAGTCAGGCGGGTGAGCGGGCGCACCGTGGTTTTCACCGGCCTGGAATGCCACCAGAGCCAGGCGCCTGCCCCGGCCAGAAGAACCAGTGCGGCGCCCAAGCCGGGGACCAGCCACTTCCGGCCGCGCGTCTCTCGGGCAGGCTGCGCGGGCGTCAGCTTTCCGGAATCGGACTCCTCCTTCAGTTCTTCCAGCGCGACCCGCAGGTCAGCCATGTGTTGGAAGCGGCGCTCGGGATCTTTTCGCAGGCAGCGCATCACCACGCGCTCGAGTTCGCGCGGGATGCGGGAATCGTGCTCCGTGAGCGGCGCCGGTTCCCGTTCGAGAATCGCGGCCAGCGTGGACACGGGGGTGGCGCCCTGGAAGGCACGGCGGCCGCTGACCATTTCATAGAGCACGGCTCCGAACGAGAAGATATCGGAGCGCCCGTCCACCGGCCTGGCCTGTGCCTGCTCGGGCGACATGTAAGCGGCGGTGCCGACAATCGTGCCTTCCGCGGTGTTTCCCTGGATGACCTGGGTCTCGTCCTCGGCGCTCGCTTCCGCGCGACGTAAGCTTGGCCAGGCCGAAATCAAGCACTTTGACGGCTCCGTTGGCGCCCACCATGATGTTGCCCGGCTTGATGTCGCGATGGATGATGCCGGCCGCTTCCGCGGCGGCGAGCGCCCGGGCGATGGGGATGGCGTACTCTCAGGACATCCACCACCGGCATTCCGCCGCCGGGAATCGACTGCTCCAGCGTCTTGCCGGCGACGAACTCCATCACCATGAAGTCAATCCCGTCCGCCCGATCGATTTCATGAATGGTGATGATGTTGGGGTGGTTCAGGGACGAGGCGGATTTGGCCTCCTGAATGAAGCGCTGCTTGCGCGATTCGTCTTTCAATTGCTCGGGGCGGAGAATCTTGATGCAGACGAACCGGTCGAGACGCAGGTCGCGGGCCTTGTAGACCACACCCATCCCGCCTTCGCCGAGCTTTTCGAGGATCTGGTAATGCGAGAGGGTGGCGCCGGTCATTGGCTGTGTTCTTGCAGGATAGTCCGTTCCCGGCGTCGGCGCAATGCGAGCGCGAGGGGCGCGATTCGCAGGATGAATACGTTAGCGAGGCGACCGCGGCAGGGATATCGGTCCAGAACGGCAAGGATATGAGTTCTGTCACAGCCGCCGTCGCCGTCGCCGTCGCCGCCGCCGTTGAATGATGATCATGATGGTTGTTGCCGCCGCTGTGGTGGTGGCGGTCGTGGCGGTGGTGGGACGACGACGACGGCGGCACCAGCGTGGACTACCATCAACGCGACAGCCCCGTCGATTGCGGTTCTGAGCTCGGAGAGTGCCGCAATCTGGGTGCTCTGGGAGGATCTCACCCTGGCTTGATGCAAGAACTGCAGCGCGCACGCACCACATGGAAGAAGACTTCAGCCGGGGGAGACAATGATCGGCCGGATCTCTGGATGATGCCGATGCGGCGATCGAGATCCGGCTCCCGTATGGGGCGCGCTCGAAGGCGATGTCCGGCGTCCATTTCCAGCACCGATGCCGGCAGAATCGTCACGCCCAATCCGGCCCGGGCCAGCGCGAGCGCGGTCGAAATGTAGGTGGCCTCCCAGGCGGGCGACACGAATTTTCCCATCGTCGCGAAGGCATCGTCCACTACCGCGCGTACGCTGCTTTCGCGGTCCATCAGGATCAGCGGGAACGAAGCCACATCCCGCAGGGTGACCGTCTTCTTTCGCTCGAGCGTCGACCCCGCCTTGAAGATCACGCTCATTCTGTCGGTGAAAAGCGGGGTGAACCGCACGTCACTGTCGGCGCCCTTCAGCCAGCCAATGCCAAAATCGACCTCGTCACCCCTCACCATGCCGACGATGCGCCGGGCGGGCGCTTCCCTCAGGTGAACAGACACACCCGGATGCTCCGCCCTCAGGGCCGAGAGCACCTGGGGCAGGATCGTGGCAGCGAGCGAGGGAAGAACCGCCACCGTGACCGGACCGGACCGATTCTCAGCCAGTTCCTTCGTGTTGGCTAGAACGGACTGGAGTTCGCGCATCAGCCGCTCCAGCACGGGCAGAAGGTCTCCGCCGACACGGGTGAGCTGAACCGACCTGGTGTTGCGATCGAGCAGGCGCACGCCAAGCTCGGTCTCCAGTTGGCGAATCTGCACCGTGAAGGTGGGCTGCGAAATGTTTAGTGACCTCGCGGCCCGCGTGAAGCTGCGATGCCGCGCAGCGGCGAGGAACGCCTCGAGATGTCGCAACTCAACGTTCATAGGTACAGACTATCACCGGATGTCAATTGTTTTGATATAGCCGCTTATAGGGGCTCTCTATGGCTGCGATCGAAACCTTTCAATTGTGCGAAAGATGCGGCAGCCATAACATGGGAAGCATCTAGTGCCTCGCGCAATTATGACGCCCACCCGGCCGATCCCGCTGCTCGCGGGCGTGGTGGCGCTGATCTTGGGCGCGGGCTACGCGGACGCCCGCGTAGTCCGCATCGACGTGCAGCATCGGGAGTCGCCGGCGTTCGCAGGCAAGTCATTCGGCTCCGGCGGGCAATACGAGATCCTGACCGGGCGGGCTTTCGGCGAACTCGATCCGAGGGACCCTGCAAACGCGATCATCAACGACCTGAGCCTCGCTCCCCAAAACGCGCGGGGCAAGGTGGAATATTCGGCAACGTTCACGCTCGTCTTGCCCGTCGACCGCGAGAAGGCCAGTGGCGTACTGCTCTACGAGGTGCCAAACCGCGGGAACTCGCCTTCGAATTTCCGAACGTACGCTGACGACCTGAACTCGGGGCACGCGCTGCTGAGCAGCGGATGGCAGGGCGACCTGGAGCCGCGGCCGAAGCTCGAGACGATCACAGTCCCTGTCGCACGAAACGCCGACGGTTCTTCCATCACGGGTCCGGTTCTGGCGAGGTTGAGTGACCTGCCGGTGGGCGCAAAGACCGCCTCGCTCACGGCCGGTTACGCCGGCTTGCGGTATCAGCGTCCGGCGAGCCTCAAACCCAGCAGGGCGCTTCTCACGAAGCAGGCCTCCGACGACGGGCAACTCATTCCGATTCCCGCCAAGGATTGGGCGTTCGCCGATTGCACCCGAACGCCGTTCCCGGGCCAGCCGGATCCCACCAAGGTCTGCCTGAAGGGCGGCTTCGATCCGGGACTGCTCTACCAGCTCGTTTATGCAGCGAAAGATCCCCTGGTACTGGGCATAGGCCTGGCTGCCACGCGCGACATCGTTTCCTTCTTTAGGTACTCAGACAATGACGATGACGGCAATCCCAACCCCCTCGCCCAGCGCATCCGGCACGCGATCGCTTTCGGCACATCGCAGTCGGGCAACTTCATCAAGACGTTCCTGAATCTCGGCTTCAATCAGGACGAGGCGAAACGGATCGTCTGGGATGGCGCCAACCCGAACATCGCGGCTCGTCAGAATCCGCTGAATTTTCGTTTTGCGATTCCGGGCGGAGCCACCAGCCTCTACGAACCGGGCAGCGAAGGCGTGCTGTGGTGGAGCGATTACCACGACGAAGCGCGCCACCGTCACACCGCCGGGCTGCTCGACCGGTGTCGCGCCACAGCTACGTGCCCGAAGATCATCGAAACGTTCGGGGCAAGCGAATTCTGGGGACTGCGCATGTCTCCCGGTCTGGTGGGAACCAGGGCGGATGCGGATATCCCCCTTCCTTCCGAGGTGCGCCGCTACTATTTCCCAGGCGTGACGCATGGGGGCGGGAGAGGCGGATTCGAGGTGGCGGCCGCATCCGGTGGGCCTTGCTCGCTGCCCGCGAATCCCAACTCAGTCGCAGAGGCCATGCGAGCCCTCAGGCGGGCGCTGATCGCTTGGGTGGTTGAGGACGTACCGCCACCCGAAAGCCGCTATCCGCGGCTCGATCACGGAGACCTGGTGCCACCCACGCAGGCGGCCATGGGATTTCCGGTCATCCCGGGCGCTCCTCTTCCGGACAATATGATGAATCCGTTTTGGGATTATGATTTCGGCCCGGGTCTTCGATACGAGGATCTCTCGGGCGCCATCAGTCGCCAACCGCCGTTGATCCGCACAATGCTGCCGATGCTGGTGCCCAGGACGGATGCGGATGGCAATGAGGTCGGCGGCGTTCCGTCGGTGCTCCATCAGGCGCCGCTGGGTTCGTACCTGGGCTGGAACGTGACTGCATCGGGGTATCGCAAAGGCCGCGGATGCGGCTTCATGGGCGGGTTCATCCCGTTTGCCCGGACGAAAGCGGAACGGCTTGCCTCCGGCGATCCGCGGCCATCTCTCGAAGAGCGGTACGCGACCCACGCGGAGTATGTGGCCAAAGTCAAGGCCGCCGCTCAACGCCTGGTGGAGCAGCGGTTTCTTCTGCAGGACGATGCCGCTCGCCTGGTGCGCGAGGCGGAGGCCAGCAATGTCTTGCGGTGAGGCGAAATGATTCGAATAGCGAACGGCCAGGGCTTTTGGGGCGATTCGGTTGACGCGCCGGTCGAACAGATCCGGCGAGGCCCGATCGACTATCTCACCCTCGACTATCTGGCGGAAGTGACCATGTCGATCCTCCAGAAGCAGCGGGCCAGAGACGCCGAGGCCGGCTATGCTCGCGACTTTGTCGAGATGATCGATCGTGTTCTGCCGGAGTTGGTGGAGAAGAACATACGGGTGGTCGCCAACGCCGGCGGCCTCAATCCGCTGGCGTGCCGTAGCGCGGTGCTCCGAGCGGCCGAGAAGCACGGCCTCAGCGTCCGTGTGGCCACCGTCACCGGCGATGACATTTCCGGCCGTCTGGACGAGATGATGGCGCACGGCCTCGAGTTCCGGAACATGGACACGGGCGCGCCGCTTTCGGACGTTCGCTCGAAGGTTCGCAGTGCCAACGTATACTTTGGCGCATTTCCCATCGCGCAAGCGCTCGACCGGGGCGCGCAGATCGTCATCACCGGCCGCTGCGCGGATGCCGCGCTCGCCCTGGGTCCGATGATTCACGAATTCGGATGGCGCGCGGACGACTGGAACCGGCTGGCGGCTGGAATCGTCGCCGGTCACGCGATTGAATGCGGCGCCCAGGTGACCGGCGGGAACTGCCAGGCGGATTGGGAGTCGATTCCCGACTTGGCGGGGATTGGTTATCCGATTCTCGAAGCCGAGTCCGACGGCACGTTCGTGTTGACCAAGCACCCCGGCACGGGAGGCAGGGTAAGCGTGGCTTCCGTCAAGGAACAGCTTGTGTACGAAACAGGCGACCCGCGGGCGTATGTCACACCCGATTGCATCGCCGATTTCACCAGCGTGCAACTGGAAGAGGCGGGTACGGATCGCGTGCGCCTTTACGGCATTCGGGGCCTCCCAGCGACGGATTCCTACAAGGTCTCCATCAGCTACTCGGGGGGCTTCAAAGCGATCGGCCAGGTCGCCTATGCCTGGCCGGATGCGTACATCAAGGCGCAGGCCGGCGACCGCATTCTTCGCGAACGACTGGACCGCCTGGGCCTTCGGTTCGACGCCATCCGCAGCGAATACCTGGGGGCATCGGCGTGCCATGCTATGCCCGCCGCCTCTCCCAGGCGGGAACTCAGCGGGGAACTGCCGGAAGTGGTTCTGCGCTTCGGAGTGCGCGCTCAGGATCGCGCCGCGGCCGAACGCTTCAGCAAAGAGATCGCGCCCCTGGTTCTGAGCGGACCGCCTTCGGTGACGGGCCTTGGAAGCGGCCGCCCCAGGGTGGAGGAAGTTGTGGCGTACTGGCCCACTCTGATTCCGAAGAGCGAAGCCACACCCGAGGTGACGATATGAGCAGGATTCCGCTGATCGCGCTCGCGCATGCGCGTTCGGGCGACAAGGGTAATACCTGTAACATCGGCATCATTGCGCGGAAGCCCGAATACTACCCGATCCTGATCCAGCAGGTAACCGCGGAGCGTGTGCGCGAGCACTTCGCCGGCGTGTGCCAAGGGAAGGTGGAGCGTTTCGAACTTCCCAATCTCTGCGCGCTGAACTTCCTCCTGTACGAGAGCCTGGATGGCGGCGGCACTGTGGCCCTGCAGGCCGATCCACAGGGCAAGACCTATGGCTCAGCCCTGCTGCGCATGGAGATCGAGGCCGACCTGCCGGTACCGCCGGTGCGCCCTCTCGATGGAGTCCGCGTTCTGGATTTCTCCCATGCGCTCGCCGGCCCCTATTGCACGCTGCTGCTCTCCGACTATGGCGCGGACGTGCATAAACTGGAGGCGCGCGATGGGGACATGGGCCGTGGATGGGGGCCGCCGTTCGCAGGCGGCATCTCCAGCGTCTTTCTGGGGCTGAACCGCGGGAAGCGCGGCATCTCCATCGACTTGAAGCAGCCGGAAGGGCTCGATCTGTGTCTGCGCCTTGTCGACAAGGTGGATGTGCTAGTGGAGAACTTCCGCCCAGGCGCAATGGACCGGCTGGGACTCGGCTACGAGGCCCTGCATAAGCGCAACCCGCGACTGGTCTACTGCTCTATTTCGGGTTATGGGCAGGATGGTCCTTCGCGTGACGAGGCCGCCATGGACCTCGTGGTACAGGCTTCGAGCGGTCTGCTGAGCATGACAGGGACAACAGAAGGCGAGTCGGTTCGCTGCGGCTACGGCGTCACGGATGTCACGGCGGGCCTGTTCGCGGTCATGGGCATTCTGCTGGCGCTGCGCGCGCGAGAGAAGACCGGCCGCGGGCAATTCGTGGATGTCTCCATGCTCGACAGCATGATCTCGACCATGAGTTCCAATTACATGAGCTATCTCGGATCGGAGGTCATCCCGCGGCCGATGGGAACTTCATTCCCCACGGTGGTGCCGTACCAGGTGTTCCACACCAGCGACCGGGAGATGGCCATCGCGGTCGGCAGCGAGCGGCTCTGGTCGGCTTTCTGCAGGGTCCTGGGGCGGCCGGATCTCGAAAAGCACCCGGACTACGAGACGAACGCTGCGCGCATCCAAAACCGGGATGCGCTCGAAGCGCTGCTGGCCGGGATCTTCGCGCAGCGTCCCGCGGCGGAGTGGATTGGCGAGCTACGGGCTGCGGGCATTCCGTGTTCGCTGGTGAGGAACTTCCGCGAAGTGGCGGAGGATCCGCAATGCGAGGTTCGGCAGATGTTCCCGACTATCGATCACCCGACGGCCGGAAGACATCGAGTGACCGGCACCCCTGTCAAGCTCTCCGAGACGCCGGGTCATCCGTCTTCGCCCGCGCCGCTGCTGGGGCAGCACACCAGGTGCGCTCTGAAGGACCTGTTCGCCCTGGACGACGCCGCGCTCGACGATCTGGCCGCGCGGCGCGTGGTGTTCGAATAGGCAGCCATGCTTGCCCTTCTCGGTTTTCTTACCATCGCCGCTGTGCTGGTGGCGATTCTGACCCGGAAGATGGCGCCCCTGACGGCGTTGATCGCCATTCCCGTCGTGTCTGCCCTTGTGGGCGGCTTCGGGCTGAAGATCGCACCATTCATGGTGCATGGCATTCAGAGCGTGGCCGGCGTCGCGGGGATGTTCATCTTCGCCATTCTCTACTTCGGCATCATGACCGACGCCGGAATGCTCGATCCCATCATCGACGGCATCCTACGCGCAGTGGGCAGCAATCCGGTCCGAATCGTAATAGGGACTTCACTGCTTGCCCTGCTGGTTCACCTGGACGGCTCCGGCGCGGTGACGTTCCTGGTCACGATCCCGGTGATGCTGCCGCTCTACGATCGGCTCGGCATGGACAGACGCGTGCTGGCGTGTGCTGCTTCACTGGCCGCCGGCGTGAACTTCCTGCCCTGGACCGGTCCCATGATCCGCGCGTCAGCCTCCCTCCACGTTCCCGTCATGTCGATCTTTCGCCCGCTCGTGGCAGTGCAACTCGCCGGACTTGCTTTCGTGTTTGGCAGCGCATGGTGGCTCGGACGAAGAGAGGCAAAGCGCCTTGGCCTCAAAAGCTCGAGCGGCGGCGAGGCGTTTCAACGTGAGCTGGATGCCGAGGCGCGAGCCCTGCGCCGTCCAGAACGTTTCTGGCCCAACCTGGTTCTGACGCTGCTGCTCATCACGGGGATGATCGCGCTCCGGCTGGATCCCGTGGCGGTCTTCATGGTGGGCCTGGTTTTGGCGCTGTGGTTGAATTATCCCGATCTGGGAATGCAGCGGCGACGCATCGACGCGCACGCGCGAGCCGCGCTGCTGATGGCCGGCATCCTCTTCGCCGCAGGCGCATTCACCGGCATCTTGAGAGAATCCGGAATGCTGGGGGCTATGGCAAAGGCCGCGGTCGTTGTCGCCCCGTCCGGCCTCGGGCCGCACCTGCCCTTCACTTTGGGCCTGCTCTCGATGCCGCTGAGCCTTCTGTTCGATCCAGACTCGTTCTATTTCGGGGTCCTGCCCGTACTGGCTGAAACGGCCCGCGCTTTCGGAATCCCCGCGGTCCAGATGGCGCAGGCTGCCGTGCTCGGGCAGATGACTACGGGATTCCCGATCAGCCCACTGACTCCCGCCACCTTCCTCATCGTCGGGCTTGCGGGAGTGGAACTGCGCGAGCATCAGAAGTTCTGCTTTCTGTTTTTGTTCGGGGCATCCGTATTGATGACTCTGGTTGCCGTCATTGCCGGTGTGTTCCCGCTATGAGACTGTCCACAAGGAGTGTGTTATGCGAAGCGCGATGATACTGGCCGCAATGGCCGCGTTGGCGATGGCCGCGGACCGGGTAAAGACCGACACCGGGACGCTCGAAGGGACCTTCAACTCCGACTCGTCCGTCCGAATCTTCCGGGGCGTGCCCTTTGCCGCCCCGCCCGTAGGGAACCTGCGCTGGCAGCCTCCGCAGCCCGTGCAGCCCTGGACCGGGGTGCGCAAGGCCGATGAAACCGGCGCGCACTGCGTTCAAGGCGACGTTTACGGTCCTCTCAATTCCCGCGGCAAGATGAGAGAGGATTGCCTCTATCTGATGGTATGGGCCCCCGCAAAACAGGCGGATAAGCCCTTGCCAGTGTACGTGTGGTTTTACGGCGGCGGCTTCGCAACGGGCTCCGCCGACGAGCCCCGATACGATGGCGAGAGCTTCGCCAGGCAGGGTATCGTGGTGGTCAATGCGAACTACCGGCTGGGCATTTTCGGCTTCCTCGCCCACCCCGAACTCACCAAGGAGTCCGCGCACAAGGCGTCCGGCAACTATGGCCTGCTCGATCAGGTGGCGGCGCTCGAGTGGGTTCAGAGAAACATCGCGGCATTCGGCGGCGACCCCCACCGCGTGACCATCGGCGGCGAATCGGCCGGATCCCTGTCGGTGAGCGCGCTCATGGCCTCGCCACTTTCCCGGGATCTGTTCCAGCAGGCGGTGGGCGAGAGCGGGTCGTTCGTTGGCGCGGTGGGCGGGAGAGGCTCGCCTTCTCTCGCCGAGAGTGAGAAGCAGGGCGCCGAGTTTGGCGCGTCCATCGGAGCGCCATCTCTCGCTGAGCTGCGTGCCAAGTCCTCCGACGACCTGCTACGCGAGGCGATGAAGAAGAATCGCGGTATGGGGTTCTGGCCGAACGTGGACGGCTACTTTCTGCCCACCGACGTCCCCTCCATCTATGCCCAAGGGAAGCAAAGCCAGATCCCGCTGCTGGCGGGGTGGAATGCGGACGAGATCCGGATGGCCGTGCTGATGGCCAAGGAGAAGCCCACCGCCAAGACCTTTCCCGACCGTCTGCGCCAGGAGTTCAAAGATCATGCCGACGCCGCGCTGAAGCTGTATCCAGCGGCGACGGACGAGGAGGCCGTCAGATCGGCTGGCGATCTCGCGAGCGACAACTTCATCGTGCTCGGGACCTGGAAATGGCTCGAAGCGCAGACCCGAACCGGCAAGCCCGTCTACCGCTACCAATTCGACCGCCCGGTGCCTCTTGCCCAAGACCAGATCAAGGCCACCGGCCTCAAGACCTTTGGCGCGTCCCACGCAATGGAACTTGAGTACGTTTTCAAGATGCTGGATTCGAAAAAGGTGGACTGGCAGCCGGCCGACTACAAGACCGCGGAGACGATGAACGTCTATTTCGCGAATTTCATCAAAACGGGCGATCCCAATGGCTCGGGTCTGGCCAAATGGCCGAGCTTTACCACGGCGCACGTGGTGATGCACTTCGACGCCGAAAGCAAGGCTCTGCCCGAGCAGCATCGCGACCGGTACGAGTTCCTGGATTCGATTCAGGCAGCGGCAACTTCGAGGTAATGAGCAGTTGGTCCTGACCTCCGCTTCACGGCGAGTGCGTCGTTGTGTCGCTCGCCACAACGCGACAATCGAATCCGACAGAGTCCGGGAGTTGCTCGGACATCTTAGGTCCGACGGTCAGAGAGCGAATGAAGTCGGCGAGTTGACGAATTGGCGCCTGCGGTGGGGCTTCGACCTCGCGGCACAGCGCATGACGCACTTGAGATAGACATCACGAGCACACCACGGCTGGCCGCCGACGCACGGCAACGAAACCAGGTCCGTTCCGATCGGCATGGCGGCTCACGCGAAGGAGGGGCAGCCAGAACTTCCTCAGAACCGAATTGCGCAAGTGGCGCATCGCCGGTGGCTGCGCGCAACAGATCTTCGAGGAATTGCGACGCCGCCCCGAAGCGGTGAGGGAACTGGTTCGTGAGATTCTTGCGGCTCAGTTCCCGGAGTCGCTGCATGCAAGCATCGTCGATGGCGTCGGTCTGGAACTGGAATCCACGGCTCCCGCCAAGATTCGGAGTTCCGGAATTCCGTCCTGTCAGCCTGGCGACATCGATGCACGTTCTGCGGGTATGCGGTCCGGGTCCGCGACCGGCACTTCGACAAGCGGCATCTAGGCGCGCCCTTGCCGCAGCTCGTTCCCCGCTCGGCGTAACGCGGCTCTGTACGTCTTGTACGTCGTCCGCTTTCAACGACGTGCAACGTTCAATGTCTCGGTACGAAATTGAACTTCACCGCGTCCCCGGCCCTCTGCATAATCTCGTTCTGACGATTCCACTGGACTGACGCTCCACGAGCGCACCGAAGCAGAAGCGCGGGGGCGTCTTCCGGCCAAACACCAAGTAACATTCCCCTGACGGCGGTGGGCCGCGAGGGGTATCGGGAGGCACCAAATATGCGTAAGTCGACTTCAGGGGCGATATTGATGGCGAGCGCACCAATGACGTTGTGTTGGTGACGCTGGAGAGGATCGGGATGTAAGAGAGTGCGTGTCGGGCTCAACGCATCTATCATGGACTGGATGGTATGAGGACACTGAACTTGAAACGAGTCTTGCTTGGTATCGCTTTATTTCTAGGCAGCACACTCCTTCTTGGACAAAGTGCGGCCGAGCACCCGGACTGGCCCGGGAAGGGCCAGCTGTTTGTCGGAAGTTGCTACCAACCGGTGGATCGTTCACCTGAACAGATCCGCCAGGATATTGCGCTGATGAAGCAGGCGGGCTTCAAGATGGTCCGCATGGGCGACCTGTCCTGGGACGCCTTCGAACCAGCGGAGGGGCGGTTTGAATTCGCGTGGTTCGACCGGATTCTGGACCAGATGCACCAAGCGGGAATCAAGGTGATCCTCGACATCGGCGGATCGCCGGCGCCAATCTGGCTTCACCACAATCACCCGTCGGTGAACCTCGTGAATGAGCAGGGCGCGACGCTGCACCCGGCCGAACGCTACATGGTGAATACCGGCGATCCGGTTTACCGCGAGCGGCTCGTTCGCTTTGCCGACGAGTTAACCCGGCACTACGCTCACCATCCTGCCCTGGCCGCCATCGGCTACAACAACGAGATCGGCGATGGCTTCATGTCCTACTCCGCCGGCGATCGCCAGCGATTCATCGACTGGTTGAAGGCGAAGTACGGCACGGTCGAGAAGCTGAACAAGGCCTGGGCCACCCAGCGCTGGTCACGGCACCTGAACTCCTTCGACGAGGTGCAGCTTCCTTACGCGGACGGCCCCTCTCCGCCCGAGCGCTATCTCGATCTGCGCCGCTTCTGGTCCGACGTGACCATCTCGGTCCTCGAAGATCTGGAAAAGGTGCGGCAGCGCAACATTCCCGACTTGCCGGCGGTCTCGAACCTCTGGGACACCGCCGGACGCCGCGGCTTCGACTATCTGAGCTCGTACAAGAAGTACGTGAGCTATGGAGCGGAAGGATTCTACCCGGCGACGCCGCTTGACGTAACGCTCGGCGCCCTGCTCGTCAAGGGGGATCTGCCCACTCCGGCGTGGTTCAACGAGTTCGTAACGGGCGGCGGTGGGAATTACGGCGGCCCCAAAGGCATCATTCGCATGTGGGCCTACCTGGGCCTGATCGATTATGGGCAGACGTTTCTGGCGTGGACCTTCAACACACACAGGGGCGGCGAGGAGCAGGCACTTTTCGGCTTGCTCGATCACGATGGCACACCCTCCTGGAAGTACGCGGAGTTCCAGCGGATCGCGAGCGAGTTTTCGAAGCTACAGCACCTGGGCTTCCCGCGCTATCGCAAGCCGGATGTTGCCATCGCTTACTCGTTCGAGAGCTTGATTGCCTCCCGTCCGCCCGGCCCGAGCAACACGGTCCGCGCCTACTTCACTCTCGACTATACCGGCCAGGTCGCCAGCGCTCTACAACCGTTTTTCGAAGACAATATCGACGTCGCGCTCATCAACATCGGTCATGCCGCTCCGGACTACAAGCTCCTGGTGATTCCCGCGGACTACCTGATGGACCCCGCGAGCGCAGAGGCCATCCGCGCCTATGTGCGGAACGGAGGAACGGCCATCATGACTGCTCTATCCGCGAAGGTAGATGAGAACAACCAATGGTTCGACACGCCGCTTCCGGGCCGCCTGAGCGATGTCTTCGGGATTCGCACGTCCGAGTTCTACCGTCCGGCCACACCTCCGGAGATCCTCCGGAACGGCAAGACGGAGAAGGCCGCGATCGGCTTCTACGAAGTGCTGGAACCCGGCACCGCCAAGGCCATGGCGACGTTCACAAACACCCCCGAGAACTCGCCCGCCATCACGGTCAACAAGTACGGAAAAGGGCGCGCCATCTATGTCGCCGTACCCGCGCAGATGCCGATCCTGGCTCCTCTCGTGCGGAGTCTGTACGCGGACCTGGCCATCGAAAAGGGCCCGGAGACCCCCTCCGGCGTTTACGCGCGCGTGGTTGAAGGAAGGACGCTGTATGTGAATACGACGGCCGAAGAGAAGACTGTGCCCATCGTGGGGCGCAAGCGCGGGATCGTTACCGGCAGTCTGTATGATGGCGTCATCCGGCTGAAGCCGTACGATGCCGATCTGGTGGAATGACCTGCCGTCCTCGACTTCCATGAGAGGCAGGTCCTATCTAAAGAGCGCCTGGCCGCGCGGCGAGAAGTCGATTCAGCCGTCGGCGAGAGATTGGGTGAACCTGGCGAGGGCACTTCCGCAGGCTTGTGAACGAAAGTCGGGACATAGCTTCCCGCGGGAAGAGTCACCTGGATCGGGTCTCGACCCGCGCGATCGCATCCTCTCCGGCTTCGAACACCTTCTTGGACCGGCCAAGGACTTCGGCTGCAATGTTGTATCCGTTAAGTTGGCCGGCTTCGCCTGGCAGACCCGAGATTCGCGGCCACCTTGTCGGCGCTTCTACTACGCGCTCCAGTTCGGCCCGTTCCGCTTCGGCGAATTGGGCAGCGGGATCCTGAGGCATCGGCTACAACTCAACGAAAGACCTTCTCATGGTACAAGCGCCGTTGGCCCTTGGCAAGAGAGACCTGTCACCGATGCCGAACCATCCTCGCGGTGTGCCCGTGGTGCTATCTTCGATGACGGCGGATCGGGAACGCCGATTCCGCAGAGGGTTCCAGGGAGGACTCATTGATGCAGCTCGCGAACATTGGTTGGCCGGTGTGTTTCTTGTGTGGTGCGGTGCTGGCGCAGCCGCCGGCGCCGTCCGATCCCTGCAGCGCGCTCATGAACCTGCAAGTGCCGGGCGTGGCGCTGACCGTCACAAGAGCCGAACGAATCCCCGCCGGCCCGACGCGGGTTGGCCCGCCGGGGGCGGGGGCCGATGTCAAATTGCCCGCCTACTGCAGGCTTGACGGAGTGATCGACCGGCGAACCGGGGAAGGCGGCGTGGCCTACGGCATCGGTTTCGCTCTCGCGCTGCCCGAGAACTGGAATGGACGCTTCCTGTTTCAGGGCGGCGGCGGCCTCAATGGTTCCGTCCAGCCTCCGTTCGGCGGATTAGCCGCGGGAAACGAGCCAGCGCTCGCGCGGGGCTTCGCGGTCGCCAGCACGGACAGCGGCCATCAGGGCCGAGTGTTCGACGCCGCCTTCATGCAAGACCAGCAGGCGAGTCTCGATTTCGCCTACGCCGCCGTGGGCCGTGTCGCCGAGGTCGCCAAGCGGATCATCGCACAGCACTATGGCAAGCCGCCAGCCCGGTCGTATTTCTCCGGGTGCTCCACCGGCGGCCGCGAGGCGATGCTGATGGCGCAGCGCTATCCCCTGTACTTCGACGGCGTCGTCGCGGGCGCGCCGGCCATGCGCACCAGCTTCTCGGGGATCGGGGATCGCTGGGTCGCGGTCACGTTGAACGAGGTGGCGCCGAAAGACGCGGAGGGGCTGCCCATCACGCGCAATGCGCTGTCGGAAAGCGACAAGAAAGCCGTGATCGAAGGATTGCTGAACGCCTGCGACGCAGCCGACGGCCTCAGGGACCGCATGATCTTCAACACGCAGGCATGCCGCTTCGACCCCAAAACTCTGGTCTGCAAGGGGCCGAAAGCGGAGGGCTGTCTATCGATGGAACAGGCGGCCGCGCTCGAGAAGGCGTTCGGAGGCCCCAAGGACTCTGAGGGCCGCCAGGTGTATCCGGGATTTCCCTTCGACACCGGCATCGCATCGAACCAGGGAATTCCCGGCCTGCTTTACGGAGGAGCAAACCCGGTCGGGCCGGCGTTCACCGACATCGGAATGGACGTGGATGCCGCGGTCGACCGGGTGCTGGCCGATCCGGCGGAGAGTCTGACGGCAACGTCGCGCTGGACGAATCTGAACACGTTTTCGGGGCACGGCGGAAAGCTGATCTTCTTCCATGGACTGAGCGACCCGTGGTTCTCGGCGCTCGATACGCTCAACTACTATGAGCGCATGGCAAAGGCGAACGGCGGCCTGGAGCAGGTGCGCAACTGGAGCCGGCTGTACCTGGCGCCAGGAATGGGGCACTGCGGCGGCGGCCCGGAGACGCTCGACGGCTTCGATGCGCTGAGCGCCATCGTGAACTGGGTCGAGCAGGGGACCGCCCCCGACAGACTGACCGCGACGGGACGTGCATTCCCGGGACGCAGCCGCCCGCTCTGTGCCTATCCGTTGCACGCTCACTACAAAGGCCAGGGCGATCCGGAAGACGCGGCGAATTTCGAGTGCCGCGACTAAACCGGCTGGGCCTGCACCTGTTCACTTCGCCGCAAGCTCGTAGATGTTGATGCTGTACGGCGGCAGCGTAAGTGAATCTGGGATGGAAGCGACGGGCGAACTGGCGATGCCGGGGTTCTGGACGCCGGCGCCGTTAGGCGCAAGCCGCCACAAGGTGCCTTTGCCGGTCAGCGATGCGCCCGCAAGGTTGAGCTTCAAGGGCTGCTCGGCATCCGTGGGATTGAGCACGGCCACGGTAAGAGTGTGACGGTCCGCGGTCCAGGCAGCCACGACATCCAGAGGGAAAGTGGCGGAGCCGGCGTTGACCGCGGGTTGCTCGCCGCCGACCGGATCGGTGACCTTCGGCTGGGGCGAATTACCGGAGACTTCGACAGGAATGGAGCCGTAGTGATCGCGGTAGATCTTGAAGACCAAGCCGTTGGCGTTCAGCGTCACAGGCGGTCCCGTGCGGGTCAGGAGTGACGTGGCGAAGGTGTAGGCCGCCATCTGGAACAGATCGGGGTACCGGAACATCTCATGGAAAGCCCAGGCCAAGGCCGGGTAGGTGGGATGGCGGCCGTTGCCTGCGTAGGCCCATTCGTCCATGTTGATCGGCTTGGGATGGGCGACCAGTTCCGGAATCGCCTTCTCGTATTCCTTGTATTCCTCGTACTTGATGCGGACGTGGTTGGCGGGGCGGCGCATCCAATCGGTGATCGGTTCCTTGGGATCGTTCGGCACCTGTTTGCCTTCGGCGATGCTGAAGTGCGTGCCGCCGTAGTTGTAGTAGTGCTCGCTGATCAGGTCGATGTTGTTGAAGCAGGCTTTGAGCAACTGGCCGGTCCAGTCCGCGGGGGACATGATCTTCGGCACCAGGTCGGCGCCGAGCTTCAGCGCCTCCTTGGAACCGGTCATGGTGTCAGGCATCGCGCCGCTGGCGATCAATACGATCGAAGGGTCCGCCTTCCGCATCGCCTTCGCGAACAGGTTGTGCTTGTGTTCAAACTGTTCGAGCGGCATGTATCCATACTGGTAGCTGCCCCACATTTCGTTGCCGATGCCCCAGAACTTGACGTGATACGGCTGGGGATGGCCGTTGGCGGCGCGCAACCGGCCCATCGGGGTGGTCGCGGCGCCGTTGACGTACTCGACATACTGCCCGGCCGACCAGGCGTCGCCCAAGCCCGCGTCGACGGTGATGTATGCTTCGACGCCGAGGAGCTCGCACATCGTCATGAACTCCTCGGTGCCGACGTCGTTGGGTTGAAGGGCGTTGCGCCAGACCGGATCCAGTTCCGGCGCCCGCTTGTCGGGGTCGCCGATGGCGTTGCGCCACTCAAACGCGGAGACGTAATTGCCGCCCGGCCAGCGGTAAACACCGGAGCGGAGGCTCTTGAGGGCGGCGATGACGTCCGGCCGGAAGCCTCTCACGTTGTCGGCGGGCATGAGCGAGACCGCGCCGACGTGGAATGAGCCGGCTCCCGTGCCGCTGATTTCCAGTTGAGCCTTGCCGGATTTCTCGGCCTTGAAAGAGAAGTCGAACTTCTTGTACTCCGCGCTCAACTCGCCGAGGCCGACGGTCTGGCGCGCGCCGCCGTCATCGTAGACGATACTGACCCGGACCTTCGCCTCGGGATCGCCGGCCAACTGAATGCGGCCGGTATAGGTGGCGCCCTGAACGAAATCGAGGCCGGTCTGCTTGATCCCGCGCGGCTCGGAGCCGGCCAGCCGGACCAGCGGTGTGTGATCGCCGACGAAGGGGCTCTGCGTGTCCATGACGACCGAATCGGGCGGGCCGATGGGATTCCACCGTCCGGGGCCGACTCGCTTGCCGAAAAATGCACCGGGCCCTCTCCCGCTGTCGGGCGCCTTAGCGGGCGCGGGCCCGACCGGGTAGAAGAATTTGCGGTCGTCGAGCATCTCGCTCCAGAGGCCGTTGTATACGAGGCCGCCGGCGTGCTCGACGAACTGGCCGTATACATAAGGCGAAAGGGCGGGACCGGTCTTCGAGGCATCGACGGTGGCGTTCACGGGCTGGCCGGAAGGCGGCGTCTGAGCCATCGCGGTGACGGCGGCGAGAAGAAGGAAGATTCGCATAATACGTCGAAGGTTGGATTGATTCATAAGGCGATTTTCTCCGGTGACTCTAACGGTCAAGGCCACACCTTAGCTGAGGAGGATCTTGCGCACCTCGCCCTCGGGATCGTCTACCATGCGGCACTCGTTGTCGAACACCATCGTCTGGCACCGATCCGGGCTCGGTCGGTGTCCAGCTCAGACCAGGCTGGCTGGGATCGCCGGTTCGGGCGAAGTTGGCCCACGCGTCGGCCATGGTTTTGGCCAGCTTCTGCGCCTCTGGCGTGTTGCCCGTGCCTTGTTCGCAGCGCTTGGTGTTGTCGAAGCAGAAGGCCAGCTCGGCCGTGTGCCAGGCGCCCGCATCCTCCAGCATCGGCGATTGCCAGGTGAAGTAGTAGGCGATAGACCGGCGCGCCCTGCAGCTCGTACTTCAGCTTGGCCATGCGCGCAACATTGTTGCGCACCAGAAGGCCGCTCACGCCGTAGGACAGCGTGCGGATGCTCTTCTCCGGGTGCGCCTTCTTCATGGCGGCGACCAGCGCCGTGGCCTTGGCATCGCCGATGACGCCCGCCAGCGTGGCATGCCACTCCGCTTCGGTCGGCCGCGACGACATGCGATTCCCTTCTTCACTGACGGAGCCAATCAACATCGGCACGTTCTTCGAGATCTCGGGAGCGACGTCGTGGAAGGAGCGCAGCGTGATCACGCGGCCATCGACGGTCGGTCCCATGCCGACACGCGGCGCGGGCCCCGACCCGCCAGCCCATCCCGAGGGTCTTCGGCATGGGCGGATTGATCTTGGCGGCGGCGGCCATGGCGGCCGCATTCAGCTTGGCCCACTCCATTTTCTGCAAGGCGCCAATGTCGTTCGGTCCCAGTCCCAGTTCCACCATGATCTGTTTCGCAAACGCTCGGGATTGCTCGGCACTGGGAGGATTGCCGCCGCCGCCCGACTGCACCGCGGCCCGATGGAACAGTCCCGCTGCCGAGGGCATGCCCATCAGGCAGGTGACCTTGGAGCCGCCGCCCGACTGGCCGTAGATCATGACCCTGTCGGGATCGCCGCCGAAGTTGGCGATGTTGTCGCGCACCCAGCGTAGCGCCGCCACCAGGTCGGTCATTCCGACGTTGACCGAGTCGGCGTAGGCCTCGCCGCCGATTTCGGACAGGTCGAAGAATCCCAGCACGTTAAGGCGGTGATTGACCGTCACGGAGACGATATCGTGATGCCGGGCCATCTGCGCGCCTTCCTGCGAGGGCAGTTCGTAGGAGGAGCCGAAGAAGAAGCCGCCGCCGTGGAAGTAAACCATCACCGCCCGCTTGCCGGTCAGGCCGGGAGTCCAGACGTTCAGCTTGAGCATGTCTTCGCTCATGTAGCCGTCGTCCCAATCCTGGAGGAACGATTGCTCGATGGCCGTGTAGTCATGCAGGCGCTGCGGGCAGTTGGCGCCGTAAATCAGGGCGGGATACTCGCCCTGCCACGGCTTGGGCGGCTTGGCCGGGAGCCAGCGATTTTCGCCGCCGGTATCCTGGCCGTACGGGATTCCCTTGAAGGTGAATACGCCTCCATCGAGGAACCCGCGCACCTTGCCATACTGCGTGTTGGCGACGGCCGAGCGCGGCGTGCCGCAATTCCCGGCGCCTGGTGCGCGGCGGTCTTGGTACTGTCGGAGGCGTGGGCCGGGAAGGCGACGGCGGCTCCCAGCCCCGCCGCGGCGGGAAACAGCAGTGCCTGGCGGCGACTGAACCTGGTGCCATTGGCGGAATCTGGATCGGACATTGGTCTCCTCACTAAAGTTTTTCGAGACAACGCAGTCTCCTTGAGATGACTCTCGCTCACCGTAAACGCTTGCAGGGCTGTACAGGCAGACTATAGCGCGGTCCCAGGCCAGAATTCAAACTCGTCGAGTTCAGCTTGGCTGCCGGCACGAGTGCAAGCGATTACAATGCAAAGGCTGGGCGAGTCTCACCACTCCGCGTTCTACTCGGAAGCCGTCGGCCGCCGCAAGCCTTCCGACTCTATCCAGCGCGAGGCTGTACCGATGGGTGTACCGATGACGGTTTTTCGAGACCAACTGGGCGATTGTAGCCTTCTCTGAATGTGTAAGTTGCAGATTATGCTAGGGTTATCTTATTCGTGGTTCGAATCCATGCCGGGGAGCCACGTCCATTTTCAACGGCTTACGTGCAACTCCACCAAAGAACATGGGTACAGCATCGGTACACGGATGTCCGGAGCTGGGATGCCCTGTGCGTAAGCGCCCCCAGATCACCTGCTTAGCTGACACCAGTTCATCGGGCCGTGAATCCTCCATGGAATCCTGTTCTCGGGCGCGGCTGTTCCGATCGGAGCGAATCCGGAGCTGAACCAACGCCTCAAGGCACGTTGGTCTGTCGGAGAATTGCTATCCTTCCGCGGGAGGGAGTCCGGTGTAGAATGGGATTCCTCCCCCAGACCGGAATTCAAGTGCCTCTATCGCTCCTGGCGAGACTCGCGGACTGTTTTGATGAACCCGTGAGGAGCCGCGGCCATCGGTATTACAGGACCGGCGCTGTACGCGTCCTGCGCGGCTCCGAAAAAGAGATCACCGCCGCGGTACTGGGTTCCCGGCGCTACGATGTCTCGCTGGAACTGGAGGACGGCGTACTCACGCTGGATTGCTCCTGTCCATACTTTGAAACCTCTGGAGCCTGCAAGCATCTGTGGGCCGTTATCCTCGCGGCGGACGCACAGGGATACCTTTCCGCGATTGGAGCGGATGTGGAGATCGCGATCGGCGGCGATGCCGGAGAATGGGACCTCAAGGAGGACGACCTCGATTCGCACGATGAGGAGTTCGAGAGCAAATGGGACGAGCGCAGTTCCCTTCCCGGCCTGGTCAGATCCGGCGGACAATTCCCCGCGCCCACCATGCGGCCGGCGCAACGCTCGTGGAAGGCCGAGATCTCGGACATCTCTGGCGGCCGCGCTCAGGCCGCCCCTGTCCGGGAGTGGCCGGCCAAACGGCAGGTTCTCTATGTGGTCGATGTTCCCAGCAGCATTGGCGCCGGCTATGTTGTACTGTCGCTTCGTTCGCGCGACGTCAAGAAGGACGGCAGCTACACGCGTCCGCTGGCGCTCGGCCTTCAGCGCGCTCAGATTCCATCTCTGCCGCTGGCTGAAGACCGTGCCATCGTGTCGGCCCTGGCAGGAGCGGGTCACTACAACAGTTATGAATACGGCTATGTGGACTACAGGTATAGCTACTCGTACCAGAACGAGTTCGGTGGGTCCTACGTCCTCCGCCCGCCTCTGGTGGCGACTCTGTTCCCGGAGGTGGTCCAGACCGGCCGCTGCCGCCTGGCTCGCAACCTGGCGTCCGAAGACCTGATTCCCGTCGCCTGGGATGGCGCCGGACCGTGGCGGTTCGAGCTCGAGTTGCGACTGGGCGGAGAGCGAAAGAACGCGTCCGTATCGGTGGCCGGCGTTCTGCGCCGCGCTGAGGAAAGCCTCGAAATATCGGTCCCGGAGCTGGTGGCGCGAGGCGGATTTGTATTTGCGAACGGCATGGCGGCGCCGCTCGCCGAAGACACGGCTTTCGATTGGCTGCTCCACCTGCGAAAGACCGGAGGCATTCAGGCGCCGGCACAGGATTGTGAAGAACTGATGGAGACGTTGCTTTGCGCGCCGGGCCTCCCCAGGCTGGAAGTGCCCGAGCCTCTTCGCTACGAGGAGGTGACGGTGCCGTTCCAGCCTGGCGTGCGAATCCACGTCGCCGATCGCCACAGCCAGAACGCCAGGTTGCCTGTCGATCTGTTCTTCGACTATGGGGGCCGTCTGATCCCGTCACTGGACCCGTCGCGCGGAGTCTACGACCGGTCCGCGCGCCGCTTTTTGTGCCGCGATCGAGCGGCGGAAGCCGCGGCAGCCAGCTTCTTGAGCGAGGCGGGAGCGAAGCCCCGCGCGCCGGCATTCTCCGGCCCGAACGCGGCGTGGGACGTGGGACCGACCAAAGTGCCGCGGCTGACGCGGACGCTGGTCGAAGCCGGATGGCACGTCGAGGCGGATGGAAAAGTATTCCGGCGGCCCGGCGCTTTCCGCCTCGATGTGTCCAGCGGCATCGACTGGTTCGAACTGCGGGGTGGAGTCGAATACGGCGAGGTATCGGCCAAACTTCCCGAGTTGCTGGAGGCGCTACGCCGCGGCGAGGGCGTGGTGCGGCTCGACGATGGGACCTACGGCATGCTGCCGGAGGAGTGGCTGCGGCGCATCGGAATGCTGGCCGGCATGGGCACTCCGGAGGACGGCCTGATCCGGTTCCGCCACACACAGGTGGGCCTGCTGGATGCCTTGCTGACAGCTCAGCCCGAGATCCAATTCGACGCGACCTTCGCCCGCCTCCGGGATGAGCTCCGCCGGTTCCAGGGGATCGATGCCCCGGCCCAGCCGGAGGGCTTTGCCGGTCGGCTTCGCGATTACCAGCGCGAAGGACTGGGCTGGATGGAGTTCCTGCGTCGCTATGGCTTTGGAGGCTGCCTGGCCGACGATATGGGCGTCGGCAAGACCGCGCAGGTGCTGGCGCTGCTGGAGATGCGGCGCGAACTGCGGGCCGCCGGCACTCTGGATAGGCCATCGCTGGTCGTTGTTCCGCGGTCGCTGGTCTTCAATTGGAGGCAAGAGGCGGAACGATTCACGCCACGCTTGCGCGTGCTCGACTATACGGGTGCAAATCGCGGTGGCTGCGACTTCTCCACCTACGACCTGGTCTTGACGACCTATGGAACGCTCCGCCGTGACGCCGCGCGGTTGCGGGACGTCGAGTTCGACTACGTGGTGCTGGACGAGGCCCAGGCGGTGAAGAATGGAGGCTCGGAAGCGGCCAAAGCCGTGCGCCTGCTTCGCGGCGGGCATCGCCTGGCCCTGTCCGGCACGCCGGTGGAAAACCATCTGGGCGAGTTGTGGTCGCTGTTCGAGTTCCTGAACCCAGGCATGCTGGGCGCCGCCAGCGTTTTCAAGCGGGCGAGCGCGGCGCGGCGCGCGGTCGACGAGGACACTCGCCTTCTGCTGGCCCACGCGCTGCGCCCTTTCATCCTGCGCCGGACCAAGGATCAGGTGGTCCGCGAACTGCCCTCCAAGACGGAGCAGACGATCTATTGCGAACTGGACCCACCGCAGCGCAGGCTCTACAACGAACTCCGCCGGCACTACCGCGATTCGCTCCTGGCGCGCATCCAGAGCCAGGGTCTGGGGAAGTCCAAGATCATGGTGCTGGAAGCTCTGCTCCGTCTGCGGCAGGCCGCTTGCCATCCGGGTTTGATCGATCTCAAGCGGGCGGGTGAGCCCAGCGCGAAACTGGAAGCCCTCCAAGCGGAGATCCGCGAGGTGCTCGATGGAGGACACAAAGCCTTGGTGTTTTCGCAGTTCACCAGCCTGCTGAAGATCGTGCGAGACCGTTTGGACGGCGAGCGGGTAGTTTACGAATACCTGGACGGCGCGACTCGCGACCGTCAGGCCCGCGTGGAGCGGTTTCAGAACGACCCCGATTGCGGTGTGTTCCTGGTCAGCCTGAAGGCGGGAGGGCTTGGGTTGAACTTGACGGCGGCGGAGTACGTGTTCCTGCTGGACCCCTGGTGGAACCCGGCCGTGGAGGCCCAAGCTGTGGATCGCGCCCACCGCATCGGCCAGACGCGGCCGGTCTTCGCCTATCGCCTGATCGCCCGCGATACGGTGGAAGAGAAAGTGATCGAGCTGCAACAGTCCAAGCGCGAGCTTGCCGCCGCGATCATCGGCGAGGACAACGCGCTCATCCGCGATCTCCGCCGCGAAGACTTGGAGTTGCTGCTTTCCTGAATGCTGCTCCGTGGGATGCGGGGGTTCCGGATCGAGTCGTAGATGCAGCGAGCCCGGACTGCCGCGTGGGGAAAGCGCGAACGGCATGGGACGAATCGTGCACAGGTCCCCTGCAGCCATGACTCAAACGGGTCGCTCCGGCTGGACTGTCCTCTCATTCAGCGCCCTCAAGCCAATGCGTACTGGCGCTTCGGGTCGTGCGGCCCCGTGCCGATCTCGATAAGAAGCCCCCGCTCTGTCATCGACTTCAATCGCGTCAAAGTCGCCCGCGGTGAAAGCCCAACATGCTTCGCCACGGCGGCCGTCGACCGAGCGCCTCCATCGCCGAGTAGATCGAGGATCCGCTGGTCCGTCTCGTCCGTTGCCGGACGTGTGACGCGAGCGCTCGAAATCGTCACTCGGAAATGCATCCCGATCTCTTCCAGCTTGGGAGCCGCCAGCCCGGCCTCAACGCAGGCAGAGGTCATGCGCTGGATTCCACTTCCCCATTGTTCGATCAGGTGGAGTTCATGGAATACCCTTCCGATTACCCGGTTCCGCAACTTTGAGACACCCTGCGTAATGTCCTCGATCGTCAGCCCGAACGGCAGAAGGCCGGGATTCTCGATCTCGATGCGGTCATCAAAGAGAGCGAGCCGGATGGGAGTTCCCTGCTGCGCGTAGTCCGCGTGGACGACAGCATTCATGACCGCCTCGCGGACCGCCACCATCGGAACCGACCAGCGGTCCTCCCTGCGAACGCCCTCGATGATCGATTCGTTCGTGAGGTGTTTGCGAGCGAAAGCAATCGCATCTTCCGCGGCGGGAGGGAGGAGCGAGCGGATCTCCGTCGAATCGACGAGGCGAGCTCGATTAACGCCGGCAAAGCGGCCCGCCTGGATCCAGGCATCCGGGAACCGGGAGAACCGGTCCTTGCCGAATAGGATCAGTCCGCCGATGGTCGGCACCTGACGGCCTTGGTGTTCGGTGGTGACGCGCAGAGTGCTCCATGACTGAGAGGTGAGTTGCCGGTAGGGTGCAAACAACTCGGAAGCAGCTCGGAAGTCGATGGCTTCCGACTTGAGGTCCGGGAGGGCCTGTTCGTCAAACGACTCTATCCGGTTCCACCGCTTCAACTCCTCGATCTGCGCCGGCTCGGCCCTGCGATTGGTCGAGCCAACGCGGATGAAGACTCCGTCTTCGGGCCCCAAACGCTCCAGGTAGTGCGGGCGCGTGTTGCTGGGGTAAACCTGAACCGCGAGGACGTTCAGAGTCCGCCATGGCACCACCTCGATATCCGGGACGAGGCGCGGCCGGATCGAATCCGAGACGAGGTTTGCAAGCTTCTCTTCGGATGCAAGAGCGTCGGGCACGCCGCGGACGTTTTTCGATCCGTCCTCCACCCCAATGACGACCGTACCGCCGGCGGTGTTCGCAAACGCCACCAAGGTCTTGAGAATGCCCTCCGGAGATGACAGGTCTCGCTTGTATTCGAGGGTCTTCCCCTCATTGCGTTTCAGCAGTTCGACGAGTCTCACCACTCCGCATTCTACTCGGAAGCAGTCGGCACTGCAAGACTGCCGACTTCATCCTGCGCGAGGCTGTACCGATGGTTGTACCGATGCCGGTCTTCGTGACCAACTCGGCATTCCTGGCCTTTTCGGAATCCGCAACTTGCACAATCCGCAAGGGTTCGTCAAATCGTGGTTCGAATCCATGCCGGGGAGCCAAATATCGCTTCCACCTGTTTCCGCCGATCCGTTCTCTCCCCGCTGCTTGTCTGAGGCGACCGCGACCGCCAATTCGCCAAAGGGTTGCGGATACTGCGCGGTCGGTTCGCCGCCCTTCGAGATGCAGTTCGAGAGTGCGAAATTCAGGAGCTTCCGTCTTCCCGCGCCTGCACTATGCCCCCTCCAAGTCATTTAACAAAGCACCCGAAACAAATGCTTGACACGGGTTCAGGCGAATGACATAATTCGGCCATTGAACAAATGCTGAGGGGCATGACTTTGGTGTGGTAGTCCCGGCGCAGTAGAACGGGCGCGCTCAGGCGAAGACCGTAGTCTCGCGATTTCTCGGTGCTTCACTGGTTCGCGGGCTCCGATTCTGACGAACGGCGGGTACATAGGGAGCGGTCTCAGCGACCGTCTCGGACAAGGCTGCAGCATGCCGTTGCTGTGGCACTCTGCCCGGCCTCTATCGCATCTAGTCATACAAGCTACTAGGGGGGGCCATGACGAAATTAGCTCTGCTGTTTTCCGTTTTACTGTCGATCGCTGTTTGCGTGTTTGGGCAAGGTGGGGGTAACGCCGCGATGAGCGGAACTGTTACCGACCCCAGCGGCGCGTTGATCGCCAATGCCCAAGTCACCATGACTCAAGCCGGCACCCAGATCAGACGCACGGCAACGACAAATGCGAGCGGACAGTTCACCATTCCCTCTCTGCCACCCGCCAAGTACCACTTATCCGTCGAGGCGCCCGGTTTCAAAACTTATGCTCAAGACGTGACCCTCCTCGCTGACCAGACGGGCTCGCTCCAGATCCCAATGCAACTCGGGCAGGCGCAGGAAACCGTAACCGTTGAAGCGACTGCCACAATGGTCAACACCACAACCCCCGTCATCGGGCAGGTGATTGACACACAGAGAGTCGTCGAGTTGCCGCTGAACGGCCGCAACGCCGCCGACCTCACGAAACTCGTGGCCGGCACCTCGGACTCTTCCAACGCCGGCGCCGGCACCCAGCAGGGCGACACCAAACAAGTTCCTGGCACGGAGGCTTTGTCCGTTAATGGCGCGCGTCCCGATCAGGTGAGTTACAACCTGGATGGTGGAACGAACGAAGACCTGATGAGCAACACCAATAGCCCGTTCCCGTTCCCGGACGCCGTCCAGGAGTTCAGCGTTCAGACCAACAGTTTCGACTCGCAGTATGGGACAAATGCCGGCGCGGTGGTGAACGTCGTCACCAAGTCCGGCACGAACGGGTTTCATGGCGATGGCTTCGAATTCGTCCGCAACCGGGTATTCAACGCCCGCAACTTCTTCGGCACGGTGAGGGATCCGCTGAAACGCAATCAGTTCGGCGGCGTAGTTGGCGGGCCGATCAAGAAGGACTCGATGTTCTTCTTCTTCGGCTACCAGGGCACGCGGATCCGGACGCAGGCCGTGGCCAACAACAACACGATCCTGCCGACCGCGGCCAATCTCAACGGCGACTTCTCGAATTATCTGACCGCCGATCCCTCGGTGAATCCGCTGGGCAAGGTCATACAGATCGCCGATCCCACGACGGGACAGCCGTATTCGGGGAATATCATTCCGAAGACGCAACTCAACTCCGTCGCACTGGCCATGGTGAAGTATTTCCCGATCGCTCAGGCGCTGCCCAACGGTCGTTTTGCGTATCTGCAGCCGACCTCGCAGAACCAGGACGAGTATGTCGGCCGGATCGACAAGAGCCTCCGCAACGGTCAGGACAGGCTTTACGGCAGGTATTATCTGAACCGTTATATTCATGCGCCTGGATACGATGGCGCGGACTTGCTGACCGACGTGCCCGGTTCCACGGTGCAAAGTCAGAACGGCACTCTCGGCTACACCTGGGTGCCGAAGCCGAACTTCCTGAATAGCTTCGTGTTTACCGTCATGCGCGATGCTTCGGATCGCGGCCAGGGCGGGCAGGTTCCACAATTCAACGACTTCGGCTCAAACGTGTTTCAGCTTCCTAAGGATCAAGGCGGCATTCGCTCCTTCGCCGCAAGCCAGGGATACTTCTCCACCACAAGCCCGTCCACCGGAATCGGAAGCTTCACGCTGGGTGCTTTCGTCCGCAACATCGGTGAGATTCGCGATCAGGCCAACTGGACGCGCGGCTCCCACAGCTTCAGCTTTGGCGCGAACATCGAGCGCGACTATTCGATCATCCGCAACACCGACCTCGAGAACGGGAGTTGGTCTTTCACGGAAAACTACTCCAACCTCGCCCTCGCAAGTTGGATTGTCGGTCACATGCATGCGTTCAGCCAGACGTCGGGCGACTACTCGGACTCGATACAAAACGTACTCGGGTTCTTCGCTCAGGACGTCTGGAAGGCTCGCACGAATCTCACCCTCACGATGGGCATCCGTTACGAACCCCAGGGCGTCATGCGGGAGAAATATGGCCGCATTGAGCAGTTCGATCCGGCGGCTTACGCCGCGGGTGTTCGATCGACGGTTATCCCGACGGCGCCCCCGGGCGAGTTGTTCGTCGGCGATTCCTACAACGGTTGGACGGTGCCGGCCACCGGTGAACACGGCGACTACAACAACTGGGCTCCTCGCCTGGGCATTGCCTGGGACATTTCGGGCAATGGCAAGACGGTCATCCGCACCGGCGGCGGCGTGTTCTATTCGTCGCGCCTGCCAGGCCTGTTCCTGAACGACGCTTCCATCAGCCAACCGTTCAGCCTCCGCACTGACTTGACGGAACCGGGTAACGGACAGCCTAACAACCTGATTCCTTTCGCGAATCCATTGCAGAGCCAGCCGGCTTTCGCGGCCGCCTTTCCGATTCGTTACACTCTGGCCACACTACCTGCCGGCGGTGTTCCATTCACGCTGCCCGTCACTCTCTTCGGCATGATGCCCGGAATACGCTGGAAGACTCCGACTACGTACGACTGGAATCTCACCGTCGAGCATCAGTTGGGTTCCGACATGATCGTCGATGCCTCGTACGTGGGCTTACGCGCGACGAATCTTCGGCAGGACATCTCCCTGAATCCCAGGGCAGCCGGCGTCGGCACCGATGCCAGCCGCCAGTATCAGGGGTATCTGGACATCTACGAAAACGCAAACACCGGGATGTCGAATTACAACGCGCTGCAGGTCAATTTGCGAAAGCATCCGGGCGGCTCCAGGCCGGTCCTCAGAGACCTGACCTTGTTGGCGAACTACACCTTCTCGAAGGCAATGACAATCGGTCTGGCCGATAACGGCGGCATCACGGACCTTGGTTCCAGCAAGGGATCGGGACTACCGTACGGCAATCCGAACCAGAGGTCGTTCGACACCGGTCCTGCACCGTTCGATCACACGCAGGTGTTCATCGCCTCATTTGTTTGGGATCTTCCCCGCCTGAAGACCATGAACGGTTTCGTCCGAACAGTGGCCGGGGGATGGCAATGGTCCGGTATCGTCTCGCACTACTCGGGAGACCCGCTGACGATCCTCGCCGGGACCGACCGATCGCTTACCAACCTTGGTGGCGATCGCGCCAACTTCACCGGTAGTGCGGACCAGTACGGCCAGACGGCGCCGGCCAGTCAACGCAGCGGGTGCGGTTCCGCAACGTGCGTGCCATGGCTCAACACGTCGCTGTTCGCTCTACCGGCAATCGGTACTTTCGGAAATGTCGGAAAGGGCGCTTTCCGCGGTCCGGGCCGGACGAACATGGACATGGCGCTGATGAAGAGACTTTTACCCGTTCAAGAGCCGGGAAGGCATGTACCTGCAACTGCGCGGCGATTTCTTCAACGTCTTCAACCACTCGCAGTTCAATGATCCGAACCTAAGCCGGAACTCCGGGAACTTCGGCGGGATTTACGGGGCCTACGATCCGCGTATTATCCAATTGGCGATGAAGTTCTATTTCTAACGCACGTGTCCGTGCCGCGGCAATCGCGTAGCGCGGGCGCGTTCACCCGCGAACTTCCACAATCTGACGCAGAGCCTCAACCACCGCAGTGACACCGGCTGCTGCGGGTGGCGGTTGAGCAGTGCCACTGCCCACACGAACTTCTGGATCGCTCCGAACCTGAGTTCCGAGCGTCTCAAAGCCGAAAGGGACCGGCTCGAACCGGCTGGCGCCAAATTTCGGGCAGTTGTCCATGCGGTCAACGAGTGCGGAGCCTCGTCTCAACCCGCGATGTGGAACGGCGGCCGCTGCCTGGGCCGGGAGAGGAACGGGCGCAGGCCGCCCTCCGGGCTCGCCCACGGCGCTATATTGGCATTGTCTATGCGGGCGCGGGAGGCGGATAACGTGGCGGTGACCGGCAGCCGGATTTCGGAGGCTGTGGTCGACGAAATGACGGCCGGAGCGGAGCCGCTGGCCCGGTCTGTGCTGGTTCCTTCCGTCTTTCGGGTCTACCTGCATCCGGAGGATTGGGAGCGGCTCTTTCCCATCCTGCAGGAAATCCGAAACGAGACCGAGTCCGTGCTCGCCGAAGCACTGGCGCGGCTGAACAAGCCGTTAGCCTCCTGGACGAAACGCCTGGGCTTGCGCAGGCCGAAAGAGCACCGGCGGGTGAAAGATTTCTGGCAGGTGGACTTCTACCCGAACAACGACCAGGACGCGAGCGCGGGCGAGTTCGTCATCTTCTCGGACTTCCCCGAGCCTCCGCGCGCGACCGAACTGGAAGGCAGCGAGACGGTGCGGGCGACGCGGTACCGCTCCAGCGCCGGAACCGGCGAGAAGACCCGGCAAGCGGTGGAGGCGGGTCCAAATGCCGAGAACGTTTTGGCGCAATTCCGTTTTACGGACGAACTGGGGCGCCGTTCGTACCTGATGGTTCGCAACGAGGTACACATCGGCCGCGGAGGTTTGGGCCGCTGGGTGGATCTGGAACTGCGCACCGAAATCCCCGACATCTCGCGCGAGCACGCCATCGTGCGCCGGCGCGCCGACGGGGCGTTCGAGATCAAAGACGTGAGCAAATTCGGCACGACGGTGGACGGAGTGGCCGTGCCTCAGAGCCGCGTGACGGAGAACGGCGCCGAGGTGGATAAGGACCTCTGGTTTCCGCTTCCGCCCGCGGCACACATCGTCCTGGCAGGCAAAATGGAATTGGACTTCCAGCCCGTTCCGCAACCATGACCACCGCAGTTTACCGCTCGGCGTCGGCAACCGATCCGGGACGCGTGCGCGGCAACAATGAGGATCGCGTCTACAGGGACGACAAGCGCGGCCTTTACTTCGTTATCGATGGCGTGGGCGGGGAGGCAGGGGGCGAGCGCGCGGCTGCGATTGCCGAGGAGGAGTTGCTGGCGCGCTTCGACCGGCCCACGGGATCGGTGGAAGACCGTATCCGCGAGGGCATCGCACTGGCCGGCCGCCACATCCTGGCACAGGCCGAGAGCAACGCGGAACTGGCTGGGATGGCGTGCGTGCTGACAGTGGCGGCCCTCAAAGGGGGACACGCGGTCATCGGGCACGTGGGGGACACCCGGCTCTACAGGCTGCGGGGCGGCGCGATCGAGAAGATCACGCACGATCACTCTCCGGTAGGCGTCCGCGAAGACGCGGGCGAAATCTCCGAGCACGAAGCCATGCGCCATCCGCGGCGCAACGAGATTTTTCGCGACGTCGGAACGGCCGAGCACGCGCCCGACGACGGCGACTTCATCGAGATTCACAGGCTCGAGGTCGAACCGGATAGCGCGCTGCTGTTGTGCTCGGACGGCCTGACGGACCAGGTGGATTCCGCGGGGATCGCGAGCGTGGCGGCGCAGTTTGCCGGCGACCCGGACCGCGTGGCGCGCGAACTGGTGCGGCTGGCCAACGAGGCGGGAGGCAAGGACAACGTCTCGGTGGTGTATGTCGAAGGTCCGGAGTTCGGGGCGAAACCGCCATCGGGCAGGAAGCCCTGGCGTTCGCTAGCGGCCGGCCTCGCCGTAGGCGCGGTTTTAGGGGTGCTGGGGACGCTCGGCACGCTGCGGTGGCGTGGCGTTCCGCAACCGGAACCGGAGGGCCCGCGCACGCTGGTGGTGGCGCAGACGCCGGACGCGGATTACCCGACGATTCAGGATGCGATCGAGGACGCGCGAGAAGGGGACACGCTGTTGGTGCTGGCTGGCACGTATCGCGAAAGCGTGCGGCTCAAGGACGGCATTCACCTGATCGGGCGAGGCGGCGTGGTGCTGGAGCCAAAAGCCAGCGTCAGCGACCCGGGCGCGGCGGTCGTGATGGGGAAATCGGGTTCCATCCAGGGCTTCAAGATCGCCGGCGAGAGCGTCGCGGTGGGAGTATTGGCGGCCGATTCGACGGCATCGCTCGACGGCATCGAGATCGAAAAGACCAGCGCGGCGGCAGTGCTCGCGCGCGGCGCGTCTTCGGTGCGCATCCGCACCTGCTCGATCCACGACAATGCCGGCGCGGGCCTGCGATTCGAGGATCGGGCGCAGGCGGAAGTCACCGGCAGCTCGATCGCGAACAACGGCAGGTCGGGGGGAACTCCGCACGCGGGCGTCGAGGTCGCGGGCCACGCCTCGCCCGTTTTGCGAGGGAACGTGATCGCCTACAACCAGCGAAACGTGAGTTGGGAGGATTCGCCCAAAGACGAGGCCGCGGTCGCGAAAGAAAATATGGTGATCGAGGCGCCGCGTCCCCGCGTGCGGGGGGGCAGGTAGATGAATCTCGGCCCCGGCGTCACCTTCGAGCGGTACACGGTTGAGGCCCTGCTGGCCGAGACCCGAATGTCGCGCGTCTGGCTGGCCATCGACACGGAAACCGGCCAAAAGGTGGCGCTCAAGACGATCCGGCGATTCGCGGAGAACGAGGACATCGTCGAGGCTGCGCGCTTCGGAGCCGTGATGCAGCGGATGCTCTCCGAGCGGGACCACCGGGTCGTCAGTGTCAACCGGCACGGAAACGCCGAGGGGCATCTCTTCATCGACATGGAGTTCATCGAGGGCCGCGACGTCTCCGAGATTCTGGCGGAACGCGGACGCATCGCGCCGGGCTTCGCGGTCCGGATCGCGCTCGAGGTCGCGGAGCTGCTCAACAATCTAAGCAACTTCAACGCGACCATCGACGATAAACAACTCGGCGCGGCGGTCCACGGCGACCTGAAGCCTAAGAACGTGCGCATCGCGGGAGCGCTGGAGGGTCTGTTCGAGGTAAAGGTGCTCGATTTCGGGACCGCGAAAGCGCTCTCGTTTTCGAAGCCCGGCGGAACGCGCGCGCCGGCGTGGAGCCCGCCCTATGCGTCGCCCGAGCTGCTCGACCGGCAGGAGATGAATCCGCTCTCGGACCGCTGGGCGCTGGGCGCGATGCTCTACGAGATGGCGACCGGACGCGTGCCGTTCGGCGCCGGCAAATCGATCGAGGAGATGGAGAACCAGATCCGGCTGCGGCCGGCCGTCCCGGACTTGGGCATCGAAGACTGTCCTCCGGCGCTGCACGCGATCATCCAGAAGCTTCTCGATCCCGAGCCCGGGCGCCGCTACCAGAGCGCCAGCGAGCTGGTGCTCGATCTGAAGAACTTCCCGGAGATGCCAAAGGTGGCGGGGTATCGGGGAGAGACGGTGCGGTCGAGCGCGGTTCCCTCGAGCGCGACCGCGGAGACGCGCCGGTCGGCGGTGCCTGTATCCGCAAAGCCCGTGGCGCAGAAGAAAGCGGCGAGTCCGAAGACGCCGAGGGAACTCCTGGCGCGCCTGATCGTAGTTCTTGTTGTGGCGGGGCTGGTTCTGTGGTGGGCGGTGCGGGAGAGGCATGCGCTGGCGGCAGCGCAGGCTCTCGAGACCGAATTGGCCGCGGAGAAGGTGAGCGCCGAAGACGCCCGCGCGAGGCTCGACGAGCTGAATCACCTCCATTTCGTGTGGTTCCGGAGCGGAAAGATTCTCGACTACATGAACCGCGGATACATCGCCGAGGGGGATGCGATCCTGGTCCGGTTCCGGACCGGAACGGTCAGGGCCGCGGAGTGGCAAACGGCGCGCCAGCTCTACGGACGGGCGTGGGAGAACGATCTGCGCAGCGATGCGATCAAGGGGCGGCTGCGCCTCACGGAAGCGCACCTGAAGCGTATCGAGGCGCACCGGGAGAAGAACGGGGACGCGATTGCGGCTGCGGAGGTTCTGTTTGAAGAGGCGGAGAAGCTGCTGCCGCGATCGCCCGACCCGTGGCTGGGAGTCGCGATCGTCGAGTTGTACAACCACAAGGACCCCGAACGTGCCGAGGATGCCTTGGGGAAGGCGCGCGAACGCGGCTTCGATTTCACGGGCGAGAACCGGTGGGTATCGATGCTGGCCGAATGCTACCGGCAGCGCGCGGACATTCTGGCAACGGAGGCGCTCAAGATCTCCGCCACTCTGCCGGACCAGGCTCGGGAGCGTCTCGAACGCGCGATCGACTTCAACCAGAAAGCGATCGATTGGTTTGCGAAGATCCCGCTCTACGGCAGTTCGCTGGCCAACATACAGCAGTGCCGCAGCCGGATCGATCTGCTCAAGGAGCGCCTGGAGCAGATGAAATCGGGGTATCCGTCGTGGCTGAAGCGATTTTTCCACCCGCAGGCGATTGGCAGTTTGCATGAGAGTCACTACCGTATCCGTAAGACCTGACTCCGCCTCGCGGAGGGACGCGCCGGGCCGGTGGCGCGAGACCGTTCTGATGGCGGCCGTCAGTGCGATTCTCGCTGCCGGGTTCTGGCAGGCGCGCGAATCGCGGCACATGCCGGCGGGCGTGCTACTGCTCACCGCGGGGACTCCGGCGGCCGACATCGCGGCCCGGTTGCCGCACTATCGCGATACGCGGCAGCGCATTCTGATTGCGACGAAGATCGCCGAAGCGGTGCGGCACGCGCCGCCGGACAACGCCGGCCGGCTCGCCGCGATCCGCCTGACGAAAATAGAGGCGATCCGCGCCGGGGTGCTGGCCCTGTATCAGCCGCGGTTCGATCGCGCCAATGCGGATCGCATACGGCTGTTCACTCCCGACGAGTTCGCCGCCTACGTCAAACCTGCATTCGCCGTGCGCACGCCGGGCGATTTTGAGAGCGCATTCCTGCGGTGGTGGGCCCTGCTATTCGGGGCGTTCTGGGCGACGCACCTGCTGTGGGCTGCGATCCGTTTCCAGGGCGACCGCACTCTGCTCGCGGCCGTATTTCTGCTGGCGGGAACGAGCGTCATGCTGATGGTCACCCTGCGCGATCCGGTGCGCGATCTTCTGACGTTCGCGGATGTAGCGGCCGGCGTCGTGGGCGGGTGCGCGCTGCTGGCCGCGGTCACGTGCCTCGATCAGTACATGCGGCTGCGCAGCCTGGGCGTACTCAAACCCCCACCCGCGGTGGCGCGCGCGCTCGACCGCGCTAACGACGGCGCACGCTGGATCGCGAGTCACGGCGAGGCCGCGTTCGCTCTCAGCCTGGCGCTTTCTACCGCCTTGCTGGTCTTCGGCACGGGACCCGGCGAGAGCGGCGTCAAAGTGCGGCTCTGGTTCTTCCAGCCGGTCGAAGTGGTGCGGCTGCTGTTAGTGCTGTTCCTGGCATCCTACTTCGCGCGGAGATGGGAGTTTCTGCGCGAGCTCGAAGAGAAACGGGTGCGGCTCGGAGTGAGCCTGCCGCGGTTCGACCACGCGCTTCCGGTGATCGTGGCCGTCGGCTTGGCGATCGTGTTCTTCTTCCTGCAGCAGGATCTCGGCCCCGCGCTCGTGCTTTCGGTGCTGTTTCTGTGCCTGTACGCAGTGGCGCGGCGGCGCATCGGGCTGGTGTCGGTCGCGGCGGTGGCGCTGGTCGCGGTGGGCTGGCTGGCCTACACGATCGGGTACCCGCACGTGGTGGTGACGCGCGTCGCCATGTGGCTCGCGCCGTGGAATAATGGCATGCCGCGCGGCGAGCACCTGGTGCAGTCGCTGTGGGCGGTGGCCTCGGGCGGCGTGCGTGGGTTGGGATTCGAGGCGGGCCATCCGGAGGCGATTCCGGCGGGTTACACGGACCTGATTCTGTCGGTCGCCGGCGAGGAACTGGGGTTTCTCGGCATGCTGGCGCTGATGGCCGCCTACGCGTGGCTGTTCTGGCGCGGCCTGCGCATCGCATTGCACGCGCCCACGGCGTACGAAGTTTTCCTGGCGCTCGGATTGACGCTGGCGCTGGCTCTCGAAGCCGCGCTGATCGCCGGCGGGGTTCTCGGCGTGCTGCCGCTGGCCGGCGTAGTCGCGCCCTTCCTGAGTTACGGGGGCTCCGCGACGCTGATGAATTTCCTTGCCGTCGCCATGCTGCTGGCGATCTCCGCGCGGCCGCCGCGCAGCGAGCCGCACGCGCCATTTCGCGTGCCAGTGAAGGCATTGACGGCGGGACTGGGGCTGTTTGCGTGCCTGCTGGTGGCGAAGGCGGCGTGGCTGGGCGTGGCGAAGGCCGATGAGATCGTCGCGGCGGGAACCCTGGTCCTGCGCGAGGACGGTTCGTACGCGGTGGCGTACAATCCGCGGCTGCTCGCCATCGCGCGCCTGATTCCGCGCGGAACGATTTTCGACCGCAACGGCCTGCCGCTGGCGACCAGCCGCTGGGACGACCTCGAAAAGCACCGCGCCGACTACGCTGCGCTGGGCGTGAATATCGACCAGGCGTGCTCGCATGAGGAACGCCGCCATTACCCGTTCGGACCGGCGATGTTCAACCTGATCGGCGACATCCGCACGCGGGCGCGCTGGACGGCGTCGAATGCGGGCTTCGAAGAGCGCGTGTCTCGCACGGTGCTCGAAGGCTTCGACGACCGCGAGACGGTGGAGACGGTTGAGCTGCCGCGATCCGGCGAGAAAGTGCGGGTGGTGCGCTACGACTACGCGGACCTGGTGCCGCTGCTGCGGGCGCGCATGAATCCGGAGAACGCCGCGGTGAAGAAGATGCTCGCGGGCGGCGCGGACGTGCGGATGAGCGTGGACGCGCGCTTCCAGATGGAACTCACCCGTGCCTTCAGCGACTACCTGCAGGCGAATGGGTGGCGGTCGGGCGCGGTGGCGGTAGTCCAGCCCGAATCCGGCGATCTGCTGGCGGCGGTGAGCGTGCCGCTGCCGGGCACGGAGGCCGAAGGCGCGCCCGAGGCGATCGATTTCGCGCGGTATGGGCAGTATCCCCCGGGTTCGTCGTTCAAAATGGTGACGGCGATAGCGGCTCTGCGCAAAGACCCCGGCCTGGCGAAGAAGGTGTATCGATGCGTGCGCCTGCCGGACGGGCGCGTGGGAAACGTGGTGCGGGGCCGCTTGATTCGCGACGACATTCTGGACCGGCAGCCGCACGGGGCGCCCGACATGATCCAGGCGCTCGTTCATTCCTGCAATGCATATTTTGCGCAGCTCGGAACCTATGACGTGGGCGCGAAGGACCTGCTCGACACCGCAACGCTGTTCAACATCGAGACCGCGAAGCCGAACACGGAGAAGCGGCTCAACGAATATCTGCCGCAGGCGTCGTACGGGCAGGGCGAGGTGGTGGTGACTCCGCTGCGGATGGCGCGGGTGGCGGGTGCGATAGCGACCGGGGGCAAGCTGGTCCCGTTGCGCACCAGGCTCGAGCCGCCGCCGGTGGCCATCGAGCCTCCGCGCGCGCTGCTGGCGCCGGAACTGGCACGGGAACTCGAGCAGGCGATGCGCGGCGTGGTGACCTCCGGGACCGGCCGCGAGGCCGCGAAGGGCCCTATCGAGATTGCCGGGAAGACCGGGACTGCGGAACTGGCGCATGCTCCAGCGCACGCGTGGTTCGCGGGGTTCGCGCCGTACAATCGCGCCGCGGCGGATCGCGTCGCCTTCGCCATCGTGATTGAACACGCCCGCTACGGCGGCCGCGCGGCAGCTCCGTTCGCGGTTCCACTGGCGGATGCGGCCAGCCGTGTGCGGCTCACCGGGGAGGATGCGCAATGAAGAAGTGGAAACAGCTTTTGGGCGCGCTGAAGCCTCAGCAACTCGAGCCGCTCGAGATCCGGCAGGCGATTCTCGATGAGATCGCCGCGCTGGCGCAGCCGCTCGGGGACGGGCGGCGCGGGCTAGTGCATAACCGCATCCTGGTGCGGCTGCGGTGCTCGGATGAGGCCCGGCGTTCGACGATTGAGGGCGTCCTGGCAGGGGAAGAAGGCTTTCCGGCGGAGGCAGACTCGGCATTTGTCCGAGCGCGGTTGCGGGGTCCCCGCCGGCCTCACGATCGCGATAGAGGCGGGCGAGCCGGTGGCCGGCGCGACGCGCGAGTACGAAGTGATCGCAAAACGCGAGCCTGGGCGCGCGGCCACGGCGCAGGCACGTGAGCGCACCCGTCCCCGCGCGAAGCTGGTAATGCTCGCCGATGGCGCGGAGGTCGAGATCGGCCGCAATCCGTTCTTCATCGGGCGCGTCGCGGAGGTTCGCGAGAAGGACCACCGGATCGTGCGCCGCAACCAGCTCTCGTTCGGCGACGCGGAAGCCAGCGTCTCTCGCGCGCACGCGCACATCCGCTACTCGCCCGAGACCGGCCAATACCGCATCTTCGACGACCGCAGCGCGCGCGGTACGCGCGTGCTTTCCGATGGCCAGCCGATCGACGTGTCGCCGGGACGCAGCCGGGGCGAACAGCTCCGCTCGGGCGATGAACTCTACTTCGGTTCGGTGGGAGCGCGGTTCGAGATCTGCGAGTAGCTGCGAGTCGCGCGGGCAGCGGCCGCGGCACGCCGCGGCACCACCCCGGCTGCCCGTGCTTCAGAGCTGCCGGGGTGGACTGCCAGGCCCGACGTTGCCGTCACCAGGCCGCGAGCGGCGGCGGCAGGCAGAAGAGAGAGGGCCCGCCCGCTGCCGGCTCGCGGCCCGCGACGTCGCGCCCTACGGCGCCTGGTGCCTGAGTTCGAGCGAGCCCGTGTCCGCGCCGTTCGCCGCGCTCCACGGCATCTCGAAGCTGAACGGAGCCGAGCTGTGGCACCGGCTGAAGTCAATCGTGAACGCGGCGCTGGCCGAGTTGCCCTCCGCGATGTCGCCGAGCGACACCGGGAAGGCCGAAGGCGGAGTGACGCGGGGCTCGCATCCCGCCCTCCCCGGCTGCTCGAGTTCGAGGCGGTCGATCCCAACCGTATAGGCCGTGCCCGGCCCCCGGTTGTTCGCGGTGACTGTCCAAACACGCGTGTTGGTTGGGCCCGTCTTCGAGCTGATGGTGAACGTCAGGCCGGCTCCGGGCAGCGCCGGCGAGACCGAACCCAGCGAGCCACACCGCCCCTACCCCAGACCTTGCATCCCCGTTCCACAAGCGGCCTGTGGAATTAGTTCGTCTGCCAAACTATACGCCAGCAGCCCTGCGGAGTCAATCCCCTGTGGCGGTAGCCGATACCGCAAGCCGAGTCTCAAATCGGACCGCTGAAGCCCACTCCCAACTGACTAGCCGGCGCGGCTCGCCAGGTGGCGGCCCAGTCCGCGGTCCTCTTCGTCGATGTGCTGCAGCAGCCATCCCTTGAGCGTCTGCATCGTCTCGACACCTGGCCGTGCGCCCTGCGCGCAGGCGACTAGACTCGCGCTGAGCGTCTCGTGCGCGGCCTTGTGCCGGCCCGATTGGGGATATTGCGATGACTCCATCAGCGATTCTTCGGCCGTAAAGTGCGCCTGGGTGACGGCCACCACTCGGGCGAGCAGATCCTCGATCGTGCCCTGGGGCTGGCCCGCGACAATCGCCGTGTGGAGTTCTCCCGCCGCGCGAAAGACCTGCCGGTGCAGGCCGTCGATCTCGGCGAAACCCACGCTGTACTCCGGCCGCCAGTCGAATATCATCTCTGAATCTTAGTCCGCCGGCGGTGCAGGAGTAAAGGGCGTTCCGCGCAGCACCGAGCCGCGACCGTCAGGGAGCGGACGCGCACCCTCGCGTGGCCTGCGGCGCGTCGATCGCCTGCCAACGGGCCACAATCCACATGCCCTACTGGAAGGATGCCCGCACCTGGGCGTCGAGCAGATCCAGCGGCAGGGCGCCGTTGCGCAGCACCGCGTCGTGAAACGCCCGGATGTCGAACTTCGGCCCCAGCGCCTTCTCGGCCGTCGCGGCGCAACTCCTGGATCTTGAGCTCGCCGATTTTGTACGCCAGCGCCTGGGCGGGCCAGGATATATAGCGGTCGATCTCGGCGGTGGATTCCTCCGGGGCGTGCTGCGCGAAATAAGCGACCGCCTGCTCGCGGCTCCAGCCCAGCGCGTGCAGGCCGGTATCGACCACCAGCCGCACGGCGCGGAAGCGTTCGCTCGCCAGCCGCCCGAAGCGGGTGTAGGGGTCGCGGTACACGCCCAGCTCGGAGCCCAGCGACTCGGCGTAGAGCGCCCAGCCTTCCCCGTAGGCCGAATTGAAATAGAACCGCCGGAATTCCGGCAAGCCCGTCACCGATTGCGTGATGGCGCCTTGCAGAATGTGGCCCGGGACGGCTTCGTGCAGCGTCAGCGATTCCTTGTCGTACCGCACCTGCTTCTCCGGCTGGTACGTGTTGAGATTCATCCAGCCGGGACCGCTGCCGTCCGGCTTGGGGAACTCGGCATTGGTGGCGGAGGCTTGCTCACGGTCCTCCGGGATGGCCCGGACGCCGTAAACGAATGCGGGCATGTGCGAGAACAGGCGCGGCAGTTGGGGCTCGATGATCTTGGCGATATTGCGGCACCACGCCAGCATCTCATCCTTACTTCGGAAGTGCTGTTCGGGCGTGGCGGCAAGCTTGGTCTGGAACTCGGCCAGCGTGCCCGAGAAACCCGTCTCCCGGGCCACCGCTTCCATCTCCGCCTCGATGCGCCGCACCTCGGATTCGCCCAGGCGGTGGATCTCCTCGGGCGTCATGCTGGTGGTGGTGGCCCGCTCGATCAGCAGCCGGTAAAGCTCCTTGCCGTTGGGAAGCGCCGTGACGGCGGTGGTCTGGCGCGCCTTGACGGAGTAGGTCCCCTTCATGTACGCATGCAGCCGCGCCCAAGCCGGCTGGAACTGCTGCTCGTATGCTGCGACGGCCCGCTTGCGAAGCGCCTCCTGCTCCTCCTTGGGGATGTTCGACGGGAAGTTCCGAAAAGCGGCCAGCAGCGCGGTGGCGTTTGCATCCTGGCCGGCCTGCACCGCAATCTGCTGGGTGACACGGTCCGCCACGACGCGCGGCTGCACGATGCCTTGGGAGATTCCCTGGTCGAGCAGCGCGATGTTCTGATCCACGTAGACCGGAATGGCGCGCAGTCGGGCGATGATGTTTTCGTAGTCGGCGGCGGTGCGCGCGGGCATGCGATCGACGGTGACGTAGACCGCGTTGTGAAACCCGTAAAGCGGGTTGACGCGCAGCAGGTAATGCTGGATGATCTGGTCGTCCAGATCCTGTTTCGAGATGTAGCGCAGCAGCTTCGCGCTCAGTTGGTCCTGGGCCGATACGTCCGGGAGCGACACCTGGTCCAGCGCCGCGATGAGCGCCGTGATGCGCATGCGGTGGCGCTCGATGGCCGCCGGCGACCAGTCCGACCAGCGGTCGTTGTACTCGTTGCGTCCGATGTTGGTGGCCATCTCCGGCGATTCGCGCAGTTGCGCCTCGAATGCCTGGGAGAAAAGCGCGTGAAGTTTTTCGGTCTGGGCAGGCGCCAGCGCGGGCGCCAACAACAGCAGTGACAGCAGAGTCGATCTCATTAGGGGCCCCTTTGAAGTTTCAGTGTAACAATGCGCCCGGCAAGCGGAGAGACGGAGCTGATTCTGCTATAGTGGCGTGCTGATGAAACTTCTCATTGCTGTCCTCTCCCTGGGCGCCGTCGCGCTCGCCCAGCCTCAACGTCCTGACGCCAAAGGCTGCCAAGACCCGGCCGTCCTGTCCAGGATTCCGGGTTGCTACCATCCTCCGGTGTACCGTGAAGGAGTACGAGATCCACAAGATGCCGGTTGGCAAGCCCAACAAGTTCGAGGACGTCGAGGGCCAGTACGAAAAGGTCGATTACGGCTGCCCCCGGGAGACGTCGGGCATCCAGACGGTCCGGAACGCCGAGAACGCGCTGAAGGCGAAGGGCTACCAGGTGGTCTACACGGACAACTACGGCAACGTCCGGTTCACGCTGACCGCCAAGCAGGGACCGCAGTGGGTGACCCTCTACACAGAGGGCGCGCAGTACAACGGTGACGGCGGTCAAGCGCAAGCCCATGGAGCAACAGATGCAGGCCGCCACGGCCGACGGCTGGAGCGATCAGATCAGCCAGACCGGCCGCGCTTCCATCTACGGCATCAATTTCGATACCGCGAAGGCCACCATCCGGCCGGATTCCGAAGCCGTGCTGAAAGAGCTGCTGGCGCTGTTCCAGAAGCAGCCCGACTGGGCATTCGTGGTCGCCGGCCACACCGACAATGTAGGATCCGACGCCGTCAATCTCCCGCTGTCGCGCCAGCGCGCCGAGGCCGTCATCGCCTGGCTGGCCGCGAAGGGCGTGGACCGCGGGCGCCTGATCGCCGCCGGCTTCGGCTCCAAGAGGCCGCTCGGCGAGAACGATTCGGAAGACGGCCGCGCGAAGAACCGCCGCGTCGACCTGGTGAAGCTGTACTAGGCGGGGCGCGTGCGACCCCAACCTCAACGTGGAGAACGTTCCCGAAGACCTGTACGAAGCCCTGCGCGAACGGGCCCGCTCGCATCGGAGAGTCGATCTCCGCGGAGGTCCTGTCCCTCCTTGAGGAAACCGTTCCTACTCCCGCGGAACTGGCGCGCCGCAAGGAGTTCCTCGCACGCGCCCGGCGTTTGCGAGCCAAGCCCGCCACGCGCGGGCAACGCTCGCGTCCAGGATACAGCCGTCACCGCAGGCGGTCCTCGCGCTGCATTGCCGCGCGGTGGTTTCTGCCCGGCCCGTCCGAGACGCTGACGGCCGAAGCCGCCGGCCTGCTCGAATCCTACGCCGCCGGAGGGCTTCGCCTGTTGGTTCCCGACTTGTTCTGGCCCGAGGTCGGCAACATTCTCCGGAAGGCCGCCCGCCAGGGGCGGATGTCACGAACCTCCGCCGAACAGGCGATCGCAGCGCTGGAAAGCCGCCGCATTTCTACGGCGCCGACCGCCTCTCTGCTCTCCGACGCCTCCGCGATTGCTATGTCATGCGACCGAGCCGTATACGATAGCGTCTATTGCCCTCGCCGTCCTTTCTAACATGCCGCTGGTGACTGCGGGACGAGCGATTGGCAAACGCGCTCGCCGCCCGATTTCCCGTCCGCTGGTTGGGCCGCTTGCCGATCGCCCAATCGGGAATCTTGCGGTGTAGTCCGCCAGGGCCATTGGGCTGGCAGGCGGTTTGCCTTAGACTGGTCACAGGTATCAGGCGGCGCGTTAGGGGGCAGATATGGCATCGGCATTCCTGAAAATTCCGGACGTTCGGGGCGGGGCCTCCGATCCCCAACACCTGGGGTGGATCGAAGCACTGTCATTCAGTCGGGCGGCTCACAACCCCACTGAGTTCTCGATCACGAAGGACGTCGATTCGAGTTCGGCGCTTCTGGGTCAATTGTCGCAGGCGGGGAAACCATTCGAGGCCGAGATCGATGCGGTCAACCAGGGCAGAATCGTCATGCATCTCGGGCTCAAGGGTGCCGCCATCGTGGCGATGCAGATCACGGGCCGCGGCTCCGCCGGAGCGCCCGTGGAGAGCCTCACGCTGGCCTGCCAGAGCGTCGAGGTGGAGGTGAGGTAGGGACAGGCTGCAGGTTCACGCCGGCCGGTAAGTCGCCGTGGCCGTGTCCGTCTCCCAGATCTTCACTTCGGACGACATGCACGGGGTTCGGCTCGCGCTGTGCCGTTGAGGCCCCGGCTCATCTCCTGGTGGAAATACTGCGCCATGTTCTCGGCCGAGGGATTCAGTTTGTCGAAGGGCGGTATGTCGTTCAGAAACCGGTGGTCCAGCTTCTCGATGATGCCGCGCAGGATCTGCTTGAGGTCCACGAAATCGACCAGCAGCCCCGCCGCGTCGAGCGCCTCGCCCGCGATGAGCGCCGCGCACGCGGTAGTTGTGGCCGTGCACGTTCTCGCACTTGCCGTGATAGCCGCGCAAGGCGTGCCCGGCCGCGAAAGTCTCTTCCACCGACACCTCAAACATCGAAAAAGTTCTCCACGTCGCTGAGTTTTGTAGTGAACCGGTATTCCGGCAGGCTGTCCAGGAACACCTGCCCGTACCGCTGCTTGCTGATTCGATTATCCAACAGAACCAGCACTCCGCGATCCGACGGCTGCGGATCAGGCGCCCGAATCCCTGCTTGAGCGCCAGCGCCGCCTGCGGGATCTGGTACTCGTAAAACGGCTCGCCGCCGTCTTCGCGGATGGCGCGGATGCGGGCCTCTACCACCGGATCGCTGGGCACGGCGAACGGCAGCTTGTCGATGATCACGCAGCTCAACTGGTCGCCCGGCACGTCCACGCCCTGCCAGAACGAGGAGGTCGCGAACAGCACGCAGTTCGGCGTCCGGCGGAACTCTTCGAGCAGCGCCGATCGCGGGCCGGTGCCCTGCAGCAGCGTCGTGTATTCGAGATCGAACGAGACGCGGTCGTGAACGGCGCGCATCTGCTGGTAGCTGGTGAACAGCACGAACGCCCGGCCGCGGCTGGCCTTGAGAATGCGCACGATCTCGTCGGAGGCGTCGCGCACGAACGACGGGTGCCGCGGGTCGGGCAGGTGCTGCGGCACGTACAACAGCGCCTGGTTGGCGTAGTCGAAGTGGCCCGGGACGATCAGCGTGCGCGCCGCCTCCAGGCCCAGCCGCCGCCGCGTATAGTCGAAGTTCCCGGCCACCGCCAGCGTCGCCGAAGTCAGCACCACCGTGTCGACCCTTTCGAAAAGCCTCTCGGCGACGATTTTCGATACGTCGATGGGCGTGGCCTGCAGGAACGTGCCGCGCCCCCGCCGCTCGATCCAGTAGACCAGCCGGCGGTCGTTGCCCGCCATCCACGTCTCCAGGTTCTTGGCCAGCGACGCGCACCGGCTATGAACAGCGGGCCCACCTCTTCGGGCGCCTCTTTGATGAGCTGCAGGTGCGCGGAGATCAGCTCCAGCCCGTGCAACACGTCGGCGTATTGCGCCTGGTGGCGCTCGCAGAAACTGCTCCTGCTCGCGGAACCCGCTGCGTCCTTTGCATTCGTCGAACAGCGCGAAGAAACGCGCCGCCACGTCGCCCACCGCGATCAGGATGCGGTCCAGTTCCTCGGTGGTGAACCGCTTCCGCCGCGAGATGGCGCCGATGTCGCGCCGCAGCTCCTCGAACTGGTAGTTGCTCACCGAGATGCCGAAATACTGGCCCACTACGTCTTCGATCTCGTGCGCCTCGTCGAGCACCACGGCGCCGTACTCGGGGATGATGCCGCCGTACTCCTGCTCCTTCACCGCCAGGTCGGCGAAGAACAGGTGGTGGTTGACGATGATGATGTCGCTCTCGAGCGCGCGCTGGTGCATGCGGGTGAGGAAGCAGCGCTCGAACTGCTGGCACTTCTGGCCCGTGCACAGGTCGCGGCGCGCGTCCAGCTTGGCCCAGGTCGAGGTGCGCTCGGGCAGGGTCCGGATTTCGGCGCGGTCGCCGGTTTCCGTGGTCTTCTCCCACTCGCGGATGATCTCGAAATCGGCGACCTCTTCGAGACCTTCGAGCACCGGCTCCTTCTCCGCGTCGTAGATTTTCTGCCGGCAGGCGTAGTTGTTCCGCCCCTTCATGTAGCAGACGGCGATGCCATCGCCCAGGTGCTTCTGGAGGAACGGCACGTCCTTGTAGAAAAGCTGCTCCTGGAGGTTCTTCGTGCCGGTGGAAATGACGATGCGCTTGCCGGAGAGGATGGAGGGGACCAGGTAAGCGAGCGTCTTTCCCGTCCCGGTGCCGGCCTCGACCAGCAGGTGCCGCTTATCCGCGAGCGCGGACTCCACGGCCTCCGCCATCTCAAGCTGCCCGGGCCGGAACTCGTAGTTCGGGTGGCAGCGTGAAAGCACCCCCGCACGCGAGAAAAACTGGCGCACCGTGAGCTCGCCGGTCCGGGCCATCCCTACTCAGTATAGGGGGTGCGTCCGTTGCTTACGCGCGCGGTTCAGCGCCACAGCACCGAACCGCGACCGTGAGGGAGCGGACGCACTATCAATACCGGTAGTCCGCCGGCTTGATGCCCTTCACGCGCAGATAAACGATGCACTGGCCACGGTGGTGGGTGGTGTGATCCGCGGCGAACATCAGGGCCTCGAGGCCGCTCATCTTCATGCCCTCCAGATCGAGGTCGGCATGCGATTTGCTCGGGCGTCAGGCTCCCGATGGACTTGATCACGTAATCGTAGGAGTCGCCAACCAACTTCACCACCGAGGCCTTGTCCATCTTGTCCGGCTTGCCGATCGGCGAGGGCGTGCCCGTGATTTTGGAAAGGAAGAACCCGTTGGCCTGCGCGATGTGCACGAGCTGTCCGCCGAACGTCATCTCCTCCGGGTTCGGCTTGAATGCGTAGCCGTCCTCGGGCATCTGTTCGGCGATCGCGAGCGTATAGGCCTTCGAAGTCTGCCAGTGCTTGACCAGCTTGGAAACCATGGGTCATCCGCGCACAGAGCGGGAATGGCGAAAAGAACGAGAACTGCGAGAAGTCGCTTCATGAGATCTGTCTCCTGTTTGGTTGATTGCTACTTGACTACTATCTTCGCCAGCGAGGTGTTGTCGTATTCGTCGGTGACACGCACCGCGATGGTGTATTCACCGGGCTTGGGGCGGTCGACCGCGAGCACATAGTCCTCTTCTTTCGAATCGGAAAGATGGCCCGTGGGCTCGACCGGCGTCCAGTCGCCGCCGTTGACGGAGTATTCGGCCCGGTCGATGATGCTGAGCGCGTCGGCGGCGTGCCAGCGCACGTTGATCTTCTTGTCGGCGGCGGCGGCCGCCAGGCCACTGATGACGGGCGGCGTGTTATCGATGGTGAAAGGATCGCTCGCGAGCTGGGCGGTGAGCGCCCGCTCGGGCGGATTGGACGGCGAATCGGAGGCCGTCACGCGGACGCGATACTCGCCGTCCGGGAAGGCGGTGGAATCCCAGGTCAGCCGCTTCTCCGTGACGCTTGTCCTTGAGCGGCTTCCACTCGGTCTCGCCCTCTCCCTTGATCTCCACGGTGTAGGACATCTCGTCGCCGTTCTCATCGGAAGCCAGCCAGCGCGCGCCGATGTAGCCTTTGGCGTATTGCATGGACACCGCGCCCGAATCGCCTCCCAGGTTCATCGACGGCGTGGGGGCGTGCCCCTGCTTGGTCATGGCCGGCAGCGTGAGCGGCGGATTCGGCGACATGATCAGTTGCGCCTGGGGAGGCAAGCGGTAGTTGGGAGGCGTGACCTCGATCAGCTCCACCTGGGGCGCGACGTTCTTCGGAAGATACGCGGCGTCCACCTGGCGCAACTCGGGCGACTCGCCCGCTAGGCGAAGCCTCGAGCGTGGCGCGCCACTGGAGGAATCGCGCGGAGGGAGAAGTGATGCGCGCGCCGTCGGACGAGGTGATGGCGGCGGACCAGGGGCTCCAGTCGTCCTGCGGCCGATCCAGGTTGCCGCTGCGAGTCTCGATGGCGATGCGGCCGCCGTCCGCGTCGCCGCGGAACGAGAGCCGTCCCCAGTAGGAGAACATGCCGGCGTCCAGCACGTCGCTCTCGATCGTGCCGCGCTTCTCGAGTGCCGGCCCGATCCGGTAGACCTTGCCCACGTTGCCCGTGGCGGCAAACATCTTGCCGCCGGAGCCCTGCCAGAACACCGTGACCTGGGTCGGCGGCGCGCTCAGTAGATCGGTGGACACCAGCGGCGAATCGATCCGGTACACGGTTCCCTTGTTGCCGGTGCCGACCAGCGGGTGGCCTGCGGCGTCGAAGCCGATGGCGTAGGCGATGGCCTGCGGATGGCTCCAGACGCGGCGCGGCGCGCCGTCCTTATCGATCCGGTAGAGCTCCGAGCCGCCCGCGACGGACACCGGAACGATGGGCGTGGGCGGACCCGCCATCGGCGTGGGCCGCTGCATCATCGCCTCGCCGCCTGGCTGCCCGCCGTGCGGTGACATGACCGCGGGAGGAGCGCTGGGCATGCCGATGGCGCCCTGGCCGAACGTCGGCGTCGCGCCCGGCGTCTTGTTCCCCACTCCCGTGGCGTAAATCGAGCCGTCCGGGGCGACCGCCACCGCCGTGATCTCGCGCTTGGCGCCCTGATACAGCACGAACCCTTCGCCCTTGGCCGAGACGCGTACGATCAGGCCGCCCGGCTCGGTTCCGACGATCAGGTTGTCCTGGGCGTCGATCGCCATCGAGCGCGCGTGCGTCTCCGGGGTCTTGTAGAACACCTTGCCCTTGCCGTCGGGCGTGACCACGAAGATCTCGCCGCGGTCGCCGGTCGCGACGAACAGGTTGCCGTGGCTGTCGAAGGCCATTCCCCAGATGTACTTCGCCTTGGGGTCGAAGAAGACCTCTGGCTTGGCCGAAGCCGAGAGGCGGTAGACCTTGCCGTCCGGAGACGTGGCCGCATATACACGGTCCTTGCTGTCGACGGCCAGCGCGTGGACTTCGAGGCCGTCGAGCTCGGCCAGCACCTTCCCTTTGCCGCCGGGCGGGATGATGTAGACCCGCGCGCCCGGACCGCCGGGGCCGCCGCCGCCGGCGTACAGGTTGCCCTTGGAGTCCCCCGCCAGCGCCCAGAGGTAGACCGAGGAGCTGTCGAGGATTTCGTCGAACTGCGGCCCCAGGCGAAGGCGTCCGTCGCTCGAGAGCGACAGGTTCTTGCGGTCGCCCTTCTCGAAATCGGCCTGTTCGGCTTGCGACCAGACTTTGGTTTCGGACGCCGCCAGCAGAGAAGCTGCAGCAACAGCCCAAGGACCGCTCCCCACCGCACCGAACCGCGACCCGAGCAGTCCAGTACCGCGACCGCAGAGCGAGCCGTCCGCACCGAACCGCGACCGTCAGGGAGCGGAGCCGTCATAAACCTGCCCTGCACGCCGAAGCGCGCGGCACAACCGGAGTAGCGTGACGTCATTTCACGGTGACCTTGAGAGCGAAGCTGCCGTTGACCACGTAGTCGAAGGGGATCGCCGCCTGCTCGAATGCCGTCTCGCCCGAGGTGGCGAAAGGACGGCTGGCCGCGCGGCCGGTCTGCATGACGTTCAGTACCGAAGCGGGAAGGCTCGGCAGTGTCTTGTCGTCGTAGTAGACCGTGGGCCGGGACTCCATCAAAGAGACATACAGCTTGTCGTTGCTCCGCTCCTGGTTGATGAGCGAGACGATCTGGGGCACGTCGATGAAGCGGTTCATGGAAGCCGCCATGCTCTGCATGCGGTTCAGCGTCTCGGCGTCGCTCAGCAGAATGCGGTGGTCGCCCTTGGCCAGCGTGGTGGGGATGGTCAGGTCGAACACCCGCTCGATCTGCGGGCCGCGGTAGGGCCGCAGGAAGACCTTGACCGGGACCTTCTGGCCGGGCGACACCTCGCTGGTGGGGATCCAGGCGTTCTCGATGGTGGCGATGCGGCGCTCGGGCAGCAGGTCCACCGTGGCGTCCACGCTTTCCAGATGCGGCGTCTCGACGGCGTTCATGAACAGCCGGTTGAACTTGTCGCCCCACCAGCCGGCCAGGATCATGGGCGCGGGGACGGCCATCTCGCCGGGCGCCTGCATGGTGGAGAGCGACATGCGCTGCTGGCCCGCCAGCTCGATCTTCCCATTCACGCGGTAGGTGGCCTCTTCCATGAAGTCGTTGACGCCCTGGATGGAATTGAACAGCGTGATCATCATCAGGTAGGGCGTCCACTTCTGCTGCACGAAGACGTTGAAGTGAAACTCGTGCTGCTTGCGGACGCTGTTGTCTTCGCCCAGGGAGCGCACGTGCACGGTGACGGGCACCATGGCGGCCGTCTCGCCGAGCACGCCCATGATGCCGCTGTGGCGGTCCTGCTGCAGCGCGCCCACGATCTCGGTGGCGTTGCCGAACTTGTTGGGCTGGAACGACGAAGCGTGCGTGAAGATAATCTCGCCCTTGCTCATCGGCATGTCCACCGGGCCGAGATTGAAGAAGGGATGGCCGAAGGCCAGCATGCGCTGGCCGTCGTTGTAGGTGACCGTGCCCAGGCCGGTGACGCTCATGTCGCCCGAGACCAGCACCCCGGCCACGGCATCGCCCGGCTGAAGCGAGTGCTGCCATCCGGGGGCGGGCTTGGGGCTGTCCAGCGCCGCTCCGGCGCCGCCCTGAACCGCGGCGAAACCGAGCTCCTGGAACAGCGGCCCGAACTGCTCGAGCACCGCCGGATCGAAACCGGAGAAGGCCAGCGGCGTCTCGATGGGCGTCATCATCGCCGCCCGCGGCAGGTCCGCGGAACTGCCGGCGGCCATCACGCGCGCCACCATGTCGTCCGGCAGCGCAAGCGAAGCGCGGGTCTGGGCCTTATCGGGCGTGCGGGCGTCGGCCGGGACGGAGCTGTCGTAGTCCTTGACTTCGAGCATCAGCTCGATGGGCGTGATGCCGCAGATGGCGTCCGGCGAGAACATGCTGAGGCGCAGCGCCACCGCGCCGATCAGCTTGCCGTCCATGTAGACCGGGCTGCCGCTCATGCCGCCCGCGACGTTCGTGCGCATCGCCTTGCCGCCCATCTTCGCCAGGATGATGTCCTGCTTGGGCCCCCAGGCGTTCTTCCACAGCCCGATGATCTCGACGGGGATGGGTTCCACCTCTTTGCCGACCAGGACCGTCCAGGCGGTCCCCTTCATCCCGGGGCGCAGATCGGCGGAGCGCATGATGGATGTCGGACCGGCCACTGGGCGCGAGGGCTCCGGCGAACTCTGGGCCCAGGCGGGCATGGCAAAAGCGACGACCAATGCGAGCGTCGCGTCGCGGCGGCATTTCATGGGATATGTCTTCCTTCGAGAGACGGCTCCGCATCCCGGGACCGTCATGCTTACATTATCACCCGAGTCGCCGGGACCTTGCTTACGATCACGTTGGACGCGGCCTGGGGGCGGCCGGTTCCAGGGCCCCAGCACCGAACCGCGACCGTCAGGGAGCGGACCAGGCTGCGGCCGGAGTCAGCCGGGCAGCGGCCTACGCAGAAATCCGCTCGGAAGGCTCCAGCCGGGGAAGTCTCTGTATCGATTTCCCGGCCTTCTTGCGAGCCATACGGATTTCGTAAAGGCTCTGCAAGTTGAGCCAGAACTCCGCGCTCGTGCCAAAGAAATGCGCCAGGCGTAAGGCCGTATCTCCCGTGATCCCGCGCTGGCCGTTCAGAATGCCAGTGATCCGGTTGGTCGGCACAGCCAGCCTGCGCGCCAGTTCGGCAGCGCTCATCCCGAGTTCCCCCAATTCTTCGGCCAGGTGCTCCCCTGGGTGTATGGCCCCGACTGCCATGGCGTCCTCCTAGTGGTAATCCACGATCTCGACGTTCGACGGTCCCGGCGCGCCGTCCGGCCATTCGAAGCAGATCCGCCACTGGTCATTGACGCGGATGCTGTACTGCCCCTTGCGGTTGCCCGCGAGTGCTTCAAAATGATTGCCGGGCAGGACGGCGAGATCCTTCAGCGCGGTGGCCGCCTCCAGCCGGTCGAGCTTCAAGCGCGCGGTTCGCTCGATCGCGGAGAAGGCTCTCACCCGCTTCCCGGCGGCGAAGTCTCTGGTGCGCTTGTCTCGGTAGGAGACGACCATTCATGAGCATAATACTGGATTATGCGTTACGTCAAGCGTAAAGGGAGGGCCCCGCCAACCCCAGCACCGAACCGCGACCGTCAGGGAGCGGACCTCACTTCGCGATCTTCCCCATCAGCCGGCTCAACGGCTCATCGGCCGCCTGGGGCGCTCCGCAGACATCTTTGCGGGCCTTCCACAACTGCTCCGCCATATCCAGGTCGTCTCCTCCGCGGCGCAAAAGCGCCCTGCGCGCGGAATCGGACAGTTGCTTTACCGCGGCAGGTGGCGAGCCTGGCCGGGCTCCGAGGCACTCATCCAGCAAGCCCAGGGCGCTTCCATCACCTTCTGGCTCCGGCGATACCGCTCGGCGGCACTCAATCCGCGCAGGGTCGGATCGAGCTCCAGAACCTGCTCAACCAGTTCCAGCCTCGTGGCCGCGTTGGAGTCGGCGGCATTCAAGCGCAGGGCTGTTTTGAAAGCACGTTGGGCGCCGCGGTAGTCGTCCAGCGCCAACTCCGCCTCTCCAAGCCGTCGTAGGCCTCGGCATCGCTCTTGTCCTTCTCAAGAATCCTCCGAAAGACTGCACCCGACTCCTTGGGCAAGTCGTACGCCAGCAGCAGCCGACCCAATTCCCTCTGGACGCCGATGTCGTCGGGCGCCTCCGCTTCCAGGGCCAGCAACTCCGATTGGGCTGCCTGCCTCTTGCCGAGCTTTCCGAGAGCCCTGACGAGCTCAATGCGCGCCTGGGTCCGATTCGCCTGAGGCTGCTCGGGCCATGCTCCGTAGATCGCTCGATGGTAGTAGCCCACCGCGTCCCCGCCGTCGGCGCGGGCAGCCGCGATCCTGGCGAGCCCCAAATTGGCCGGACCGCTATCGGGTTTTCTCGCGGACACTTCGCGGAAGTAGATCTCGGCCTCGCTAGAGCGTCCCGCTTTCTCGAGGACCTGAGCAAGCGCGAGGCGGTCCCGTCGGCTGTGGGAAATCGAGAGCGCGTTTCGGTACTGCTCTACCGCCTCCTGATAGCGCTCCTTCTCCATCAACTGATTCCCGTCCCGATAGTACTGGTTGGCCCGGGCGCTACGCTCCTCACGGTAGAAGTAACTCAAGAAGCCAGCCAGGGCAGCCATCGCTGCCAGAACGATTGAGACGCCCGCGAGCACCGCCACCGGAGTTCTGGACTCCTTGTAGCCGGGCTCCCCGGCTTTTTGTTGCGGTCCGTACGCCTCAACGCGTCCGCTCTGGAGAGCACGCCCACCAATTCGCGGATGTTTGAGCGGCTCACGACTGGAAGCGCATCGAGACCGTGTTGGGCCATCCGCCGCATCGCAGTATCGAGAGGGTGGTCCGGATGTACGTGGGGAAAGTTCTCCGCGGTAAGCCTGCCCTTGGGATCAAGAGCGGGCAGCAACTCCCCGATGGTCTGGTACTGAAGCCCCTGACTCAGGGCCTCCTCAAGCTGGGGCCTGGTGACCATGCCGAGCAACCCCTCCGCGTTCACAACCGGCCAGGCAGTTTGTTTCGAATCCAGCGCGGTCAGAACGTCGCCAACGGTGTCCGTTGCACGCAGGAACTCGTCCGGGGGCCGGGCGCCCTGATCAACCGTCACCAGTTCCTCGCGGTTACGCGCACCTGGAGGCAAGCGGGTGCCTTCCTGGTCCAGCAGCGCCTCATAAATCGGCTCCTGCTGCAGCCGGCTGGAGATGAAGTAGCTGATCAGGTTCGCGATCATCAGCGGCACGATGATGGAGTAGTCGCGCGTCACTTCGAAGATCATGATCACGGACGTCAGCGGGACGCGGATGATGCCGGCGAAGGCCGCGCCCATGCCCACCAGCGCGTAGGCGCCGACGCTGCCCGTGTAGTCGGGCAGAATGAGGTGCGCCCCGCCGCCAACGGCACCGCCCATCATGGCCCCGATGAACAGAGCGGGACCGAAGATGCCGCCGGCGTTGCCGGAGGCGTAGCACGTGGCGGTGGCGACCAGCTTCATGGCAACCAGCAGGCCATGACTCGGAGCGCCAGTTGGCCGTTCAACGCCTGGCTGACGTGGTTGTATCCAACCCCCATCACCTCGGGCACGAACCATCCGAAGATCCCCACGAGCAAGCCGCCCGCCACTGGCTGAAACGATGCCGTCCAGGCCGGCATACGCAGGAAGTGTTTCCGAAGCCAGAGCAGAAGCTTGACGAAACTCACCGAGACCAGGCCGCCCACGACGCCCAGCACGGCGTAGAAAAGAAACTCCACCGGATGGACAAGCTGGTAGGCCGGAACGTGGAACAGCGGCTCGTCGCCCAGGAGCAGGTGGAGGACCATCCATGAGGTCGCCGAACTTAAGACGATAGCTCCGAGCACGCGGGCGTGCAGGTCGCCCATGACTTCTTCCAGAGTGAAGAGAACGGCCGCGATCGGGGTGTTGAAGGCCGCCGCCAGAGCCGCCGCAGAGCCAATCGGTACGAGGGACTTTATGGTGGCGGGC
>CAVXQQ010000018.1:0-124423 GCA_963763835.1 Bryobacterales bacterium | reverse complement strand
GCAGGTGACGTCGTTTGGGCTCATGGCGTCGCTGCGCTTGACGAGATCGCCGTTGTAGGCGGTGGTGCCGCAGGCGGAGGGAGCAGATCGCGGTATTCGGGCCGAGGGCCGGTGGCTTGGATGGCTTGTTCCAGGGCTTGGCGGGCTTCTTCGGGGCGGTGCTGATCTTCGAGGACGAGGACCAGGTTGCGGCGAGCCTGAATTAGTAAGGGGTTCAACTTCACGGCGCGGCGGATCAGGGGCTCGGCCTCGCCCGGGCGGCCCTGGGAAGCCAGCGAGGCTCCCATGTCGCTTACCAGCGAGGCGATGGTCGGCGGCGGGGTTCCGAGCTTGAGAGCTTGGTCGAAGTAGCCGAGAGCGGCGCTGTATTCCGCTCGGCGGAGGTGGACCATTCCAGCCGTTTCCACTACGGAGCGCTGATCCGGGGCAAGCGCGAGCGCCACGTTGACTTCAGACAGTGCCCGATCCGGCCGCCCCGTCCGCCGGTACACGTTGGCCAGATGGTCGTGGAGTGTGTACCGCTTCGGGTCGAGGCGGAGCCCTGCCAGCAGGTGGGGCTCCGCCTCGCGGTCGCGCCCCTGCCGCATGAGGGTCGCAGCCATGTTCTCGCGCATGAAGGCACTGTCTTCGAGGGCCATGGACCGGAGGAAGAGCGTTTCGCTGTCGTGCCAGTAGCCGATCTGATGGATGGTGAGAGCTGCAAGCGCCACGAGCGCCGCGCCTGCGATCCAGGCGGCCGCTTTTTGACGCCACGGCTGCGCGCCCGCCCAATCGGCGACCGTCCAGACCACGGCGATCACGATTCCGATCATGGGCAGATGCGTGAAGCGATCGGCCATGGACTGCCAGCCAGCCTGAACGAGGCCGGAGTTCGGCAGCAGCGTCACCACGAACCAGACCCATCCGAATAGCAGCCAGGGACGGCGCTTTCGCTCCAGAACGGCGACCGCCGTGATCATGGGAAGTAGGGTGGTTGAGGCGATAACCCATGCGGCAGGCAGGTTGGGGTGGTACGGGTAGAAGGGGTTGAGATTCGTCGGCCAGAACATCTTGGCGAGGTAGCGGAGGCAGGAGACGGCGGCGTTCTCCAGACGCACATGCAAGGGGAGGCCCTGGAGCAAGGAGGTGGCGCCGACGCTTCGTTGGCCTATGGCCGTCAGGACCGCGACGGCGGCAGCGGCGGCAACCAGGGGCAGTTTTTCGAGAACGATGCGGAGCGGGGAGATCTGGCGGCGGCGTGGCCAGAAATCGAGTAGCACCAGAATTGCGGGCAGGCTCACGGCAGTGGGTTTCGACATCAATGCCGGCAGGCCCAACGACAACCAGGCTGCGTAGCGGGCCCGGGACTGCCGCTCCTGGTACCGCAGGCAGGCCGTGATCGCCGCGAGGAAGAACAGTGCGCATAGCACGTCTTTGCGTTCCGCGAGCCAGGCGAAGGATTCGACACGCAACGGGTGCAGCGCCCAGAGCAGACTTCCGACGGCTGCTGTTGATGATCCCGCGCCGAGTCGGATCAGCAGCAGGCAGAGCAATCCTGCCGCGAGGGCGTGGAGCAGGACGCTGGTGAGGTGGTGGCCGGCGGGCGCGGAACCGAACAGCTCGACGTCCACGGCATGGCTGAGCCAGGTGAGCGGATGCCAGTAGAGTTCGCGGACGGAGGTGAAGGCGAAGACGACCGCCTTGCTGGTGAGGCCCTGTGCGGGGGAGTGGTTTTGAAGGTAGAGCTGATCGTCCAGCTCGACGAGGCTGTTTCGGGTGCACGAAACGCAGACGGTCAATACGACGACGCCGGCCACAAGGGCGATGAGAAGAGAGCTAAGTATCAGCCGCGAGGACCGATCGGGGAACGCAGGGCGGCTGCGCCCGTCTAACCTCGCGGGTTGGCGGGCGGGCCGTCGAGTGCGTCGACCGTGCCCATCTGTGACTTTCACGGTCCGTGCCCACCCCCTGGTAGGACCGGAATCAGTCGCGAGATTGTCGAGCAAAGATCAGAGACAGCACCAGCACCGTCCGTATTGGCCTCGGCGAGGCGTCCCTTGGCATTCTGCATGGTTCGGCGGTTTATGAAACTCATCGATGAGGTCCGCCATCGGGCGGGCGCTCGGCAGCACGACCCGCGCAAAATCCTTTTGAGCACTTCGATGACAGGCAAAAACAACCCCGATCTCGCCGCCTGATAACCTAGGTCGGGCCGGGCGTTCATGGAGGTCGCCTCCCCCGCCAGCGGGATGCTCATGCCGTTTTGAGTGCCACCGCCCCAATCCCGAAGAGCACCGTGCCGACAGCTCGGGCAATGACCATCGTGGATCTGTGTTCTAAAACCTCCGGGTTTTCGCGAATGAGCTCGCGCAACATCTTTTCAGGTTGCACCATAAGCCGCAGGCCGGTAATTACCATAAACGAGCCGAGGGCCACCGCACCCAGGCGCGCGCTCAGCCAGGCCCAGACGCGGTTCACCCCGGCCCTGACAAGCTCCGTCGCCAGGATCGCAATTATGCCAACGGCCGGGAATAGGTAGACAAAAGCGTACCGAAGCCTGGTGACCAGCCCTGCCGGCGCACGCGCACGCTTGTCAAGAAACAGGGTCGTGCGGCCTGTGCGAAGAATGTAGACCGCCTGATATGTCATCACACAAGCTCCAAGCAACCAACCGAATATCACAAGTGCCATCGACGCACCTCGGTCAAAATGTCAGGCAGGCCGAATTGGTTACAGCTATCGACCCACCTGGAAGGCCAACGGTCCCTCCACCCGCCCAGCCGGAATCATTGATCATCCCCTGCACCCCCAGCAGGTTCGGCCAGTTGTAGCCGCCAGAAAGGGAGACCCCGCGCAAGATGTCATCGGCGCCCTCCGGGTAGTTCTTGCCGTTAAACATCTGGCCTACGGCCAATTGTCCATACGCGAGATTGTGACCAGCTGCCGCCCCAATCCCTAAACCGATGCACGCGGTCTTAGTGGCCGGATTCCACTCGAAGTCACCGGCCGGGCCAATTCCTGCCAGGACCGGCACGCCGTCGACAAGAGGAACGATCCAGCTAACGACCCAGGGTCGGCTGATAGCATCATCCACGCCGCTGCTCTTGAAGAGCGTCGTCCAGGTACCCTCCGTTTGGAGACTCTCCGAACCCAAGAGGAGTCCGCCCGGTATGCTCCAATAGGTAATCGTCGTTGAGGTGGCCTGGTGTCCATTCTGTTGCGCGAGGAGATCATAGGTGCTCCCCAGGATGCTCGTATACCTACCCAACCCCGCGACCATCGGGCTGATGCCTCCCATCGACCCAGAGGTGCCCAGACCGCCGTAAGGCGCGATGCTCATACCTGCGGGATCCCAGCCGCCGCTGCCAATCAGCCAGCCCATAGCGCTGGCAAAACCGCAGTTTATCCCGCTCGTTAAGTTCCCTCCGTCGCAGAGCCCCAGCGGGTCGACGCTGTTCAGCGGGCTGCCGTTGACATATGCGTAGCGATTCCAACTCTGTGGATTGGCCGGGCTGACCGCGGCCAGTCCCGCCGGGTCGGGCGAGATCCAGCGGCCGTGGATGGGGTGGTACTCGCGGTACATAAAATCGTACAGGTCGCCGAGCGGATCCGTGGTCAGGTCCTGGTTCTGTCCCGTGAAGTTGCGATCCTTGGTTCCGGACTCCGAGTAGCTCTCGCCCATCGGCGAGTAGGCGCCATCGTAGAGGACCGAGGTGGGCTGCGTGGGGATCGAGGAAAGCCGCGAGGAGCCTAGCCAGTCCGAGTGACGGTAGCGGCTCAGGGTGTTGCCCGCGTAGACTGCCGTCGCGCCAGCAGGCAACGGGATGAACGCAGAAATCACCGCCTGACCCGCTCCGTTGGTCCCGTTCACCAGAGCCAGCTTGCCGCCCCCCGGGCCGTAAACGATCTCGGTATAGGTCGTGCCGACCGCCTGCTCCACGCGGCGACCCAGCGCGTCATAGGTCATGATGGTGGAGTCCATCTGGTACAACTTGCCGTCGGCGTCCCAGGTGTAGGTGTGCGTGGTGTCGGTGAGCAAGTTGCCATTGGAGTCGTAGCTGATGCCCGTGCCCTGGAAATGGTTGGCGTTGTCGTAGACCGGCGTGCGGGTCGTGCCGAGGCCCGTGCCGGTCCAGTTCACGTTGCCGAAGCCGTTGGAGCCGTAGGTGAAGCTCTGGTTCCATTTCAACGCGCCGCAGTTGACGGCGGCGATGCGCGCCAGGTCGTCGTGCTGGTAGGTGCAGGTCTGGGTGTTGCTGGAGTTGTTAAGCTATCGCACGATGGCCAACTGGCGCAGCGAGCCGTTGGCGTTCCAGGTCGGAGTGCCGGTCAGGGAGTAACTGCGCACGACGGATGCGAATTGAGTCATGCGGCCGGTAGCGGCGTCGTACTGGAACGTGTCGTAGTCGGTGGAGCCGAACGTGATGTTCGTGGGCAGCCCGTAGAGGTTGTAGCTGGTCGGCGAGACGAGCGTTCTGGGGCTCGAGTCACTCACGGCAGAAGCACGGCCCTCCCCCTCCGGATTATACGTCCAGGTGGGAAGGTTGCCGAGGCGCGAGTTGAGGGTGTTGATCAGACCGTTCGCCCAGTAGGTCGCGCTCACGGAAGCAGGTCCCGGTATTCGGCCCTCGGCCCCGTGGCCAGGACCGCGGTTTCAACGGCGGCGCGGGCTTCTTCGAAGCGGTGCTGATCTTGGAGAACGAGAATCAGATTGCGACGCGCCTGTACCAGCACCGGGTTCAGTTCGATGGCTCGCCGGATGAGCGCCTCGGCTTCGCTCGGGCGGCCCTGTGAGGCGAGCCAGGCTCCGGCATCGTTCATCAGGGTGGCGATGCTCTCGGGAGGAGTGCCGAGTTGAAGGGCGCGCTCGAAGTAGCGCGCGGCGGTGGCGCAGTCGCCCCGGCGGTAGCGGACCATGCCGGCGGTTTCGACCACCATGCGCTTGTCCGGGGCGAGGGCAAGGGCCGCGTTGGCTTCGGCGAGGGCCTGGTCCAGGCGTCCGTTGCGGCGGTAGAGGTTGGCCAGGCGGTCGTGGAGGGTGTACTGCGCGGGGGCGACGCGGATGCCGGCCAACAGGTGCGACTCGGCTTCGCGGTCGCGGCCTTCCTGCATCAGGATATTGGCCATGTTCTCGCGCATGAAGGCGCTGTCTTCCAGGGCGATCGAGCGGAGGAAGAGCGTCTGACTGTCGTGCCAAACGCCGATCTGGCGGATGGTGAGGGCTGAAAGGACCACCAGCACCGCGCCCGCTGTCCATGCGGCTGCACGCTGACGGGCTGGGTGGCCGGCGGCCCAATCCGCGATGGTCCAGACGGCGGCGACGACGATTCCGATCATAGGCAGGTGGGTGAAGCGGTCGGCCATGGATTGGTAGCCGGCCTGGACGAGGCCAGCGTTGGGCAGCAGGGTGATCAGGAACCAGAGCCAGCCGAACAGAAGCCAGGGGCGGCGCTTACGTTGCTGGAGGGCGAGGGAGGTCAGCGCGGTAACGAAGAGGATCGAGGCAATGACGAGAGGCGCGGGCCAGTTGGAATGGTACGGGTAGAAGGGATTGAGATCTGTTGGCCAGAACATCTTGCCTAAGTAGCGGAGGCAGGAGACGGCGGCGTTCTCGAGGCGCGCGGTGACGCTGGCCTGAATCAAGGATGTGGCGCCCGCTGCCCGCTGGCCGATCATGGTCAGGACCGCGACTGCCGCGGCGCCTGCGATGAGGGGGATTTTTTCGACGACAAGGCGTCCGAGAGAGGTCCGGCGACGCCGTGGCCAGAAATCGAGGAGCAGGAGGATTGCCGGCAGGCTGACGGCGGTGGGTTTCGACATGAGGGCGCATGCGCCCAGCGCAAACCAGGCCGTGTACCGCCGCCAGGTCGGGCTTTCGAGATACCGCCGGTAGGTGGCGATTGAAGCGAGGAAGAACGCGGCACACAGCACGTCCTTGCGCTCGGCGAGCCAGGCGAAGGACTCGACGCGGAGCGGGTGGAGCGCCCAAAGGAGGGCGCCGGCCGCGGCGGTCCATCTTCCTGCGCCGAGGCGCGGCAGCACGAAGCAGAGAAGCGCAGCCGAAACGGCATGAAACAGGATACTGGTCAAGTGGTGGCCGGACAGGTTCGTGCCGAACAGCTCGAAATCGAGGGCATGGCTGAGCCACGTGAGGGGGTGCCAGTAGATGCTGGAGACGGAGGTGAAGGAAAACGCAAGGGAGGCCGGTGTGAGCCCCGCGGCCAAAACGCCGCTCCTGATATACAGAGAATCGTCCAGCTTGATTGCTTCATTCGCGACGGCCGGGAGCGTTATGACAAACACCACCGTCCCCACCAGAACCGGCAGGACGACGAGCTCGGGGCGGGAGCGCGGTGTTCCACTGGCCCTTGCCGTTGGCACCGTCCTTCCACGCGTGCCCTCGGTCATCAGTGACTTACCTCGGGCTGCCTGCTCTGATTTCTTGACGCTTGACGGTTGCCTGAAGGCCCTTTCCTCGCTCATACAGTCCCACGCCGCCGTCAGTCAACTCCGCGACATACCTGCTGCCGAATACGTCCAGTGCAGGCGCCTCGCTCACAATCACCTGCCCGGTCCTGATTTCGACGGCAGCGGCGCGCGGCTCTCCGTCGGCGCGCGGATATTGCCCGAAAGGACGAATGAGAACGAATCGCGAGTCGGTGGCGCGAAAGAGCGGGCCCGGGGGCAGCTTGACTGTGGACAACACGTTTCCCGAAGGGAAGACCGCTAGCGTGCCGACCACGGTGGGGTGCCATACCTCGTCGAAGTGTGGCGACGAAACCACCCGCTTAGGAGAGATGAATGCGAAGCTGGTCGAGTAAGAGCGCGCAGAGACGAGCTCAGTCTCCTGACTGTACGTGGTCGCCAACCTCCCTAGCGCTCCCTGCAACTTCACCTCTCCTTTACCGGATATGTCGTAGGCAACCGCAGAGCCCCGGGCACCTTTCGGCAGTGCGATCACAAAGCGCCCATCCGGTGAGAAGTCCAGCCATGCCTCGCCCAGATCGCCAAAAGGCTGCGGAGGATCGCCCGGATTTCCGGTCAGAAATGGCTTGGCGAAATGCGGCTTTTGGAAAACTGCCTCGCCCGAACGGACGTCGAGCAGCCAGAGCGTGCCACCGCTATCCACACACGCCAGCGTTCCGCCATCGGGTGACAGTTCGTGCGTGCCGCACCCATGCACTGGAAACTCGAGAAGGGCCGCGCGAGCGCGGGTGCCAATACTCCAGCGCTCGAAGTGCGCGGTGCCGGTGGTTGGCAGCCGGAGTGACGCAGCGGAACTCACGAACACGATGTCTCGTGAGTCGGGTGTGAACATGGCGGGGGTGGCATCGTGAGCCGGGAGCTGGAAGACCACGGCGAAGGGTTGGACGGTTAGCACTGTGACCGCTGAGTCATCCTGCGCCAGAACGAACCTACCGTCGGGACTGAAGCGGAGCTGGGAGAGCGGTGGCTCGGGCCTCGACCGCAGGCGTTTGGGCTGTTCCCCCGACTGGGGCGCGGAAACGCCGGTTGGCTGTAAGAACAACGCACAGACGACAAGCGCCACCCTGCTCATGGCTCGTCCCTCCATCTCTAGTACGGCTTTGTTGGCAGCTCCGCTCGCATCAAAGTGCGGGCTACGGTGTCTGAGGAATGTTCGGCTGGCATGTGCCTCTCGAGATGTCGAACATATACGGCTGCCAATGGTAACCCTTCGGGCAAGCGCCGTTGACGAAGGTGGGGCCCGGAGCGAACGACAACGGCCCAACCGCTATGGCCTTCGCCGGCCCCGGGCTCGATTGGCTCATTATCCGGGTGTAGTCAATCAGGTCCGGCATCGAGCTGAGCATGTCTGTGTAGTGCTGAATTGTCTCGATAATATGGTGGTCGGTATCGACGAGAATATCGCGGCCTGGGTGCATACGGTCCTCCCACACCTTCACCCTGGCAGCCCACACGTTCTGATCCCATTGGCCGATGTCCGCGTCGTAGATGCCCGCCTTGTTTGAGAGCCCATTTCCGGAGAATGTGCTCCAAGAGTCAAAGCCCTCTGCCCAGGCGGCGCCGCCCACGGTGCCCGCACCCGTCGGGGCCGCGTTTTGAGCAGGGCCTGAGTTCTGCTGCACGTCGTACCAAGAGTAGTTCTCTCCTTGGATTCCAGCCGGAGTCGGTGCCGGAGCAAGCGGGACCTTAAACGGGTTGCAGGTCCCGATGGTCAGAGGATCTTTGTTGGTGCAGCTGTCCAGCCCCAGGGGATCCACGCTGTTGAGCGGGCTGCCGCTGACATACGCATACCGATTCCAACTCTGGGGGTTGGCCGGATTGACCGCGGCCAGCCCCGCCGGGTCCGGCGAGATCCAGCGGCCGTGGATGGGGTGGTACTCGCGGTACATAAAATCGTACAGGTCGCCGAGCGGATCCGTGGTCAGATCCTGGTTCTGTCCCGTGAAGTTGCGATCCTTGGTTCCGGACTCCGAGTAGCTCTCGCCCATCGGCGAGTAGGCGCCATCGTAGACGACCGAGGTCGGCTGGGTCGGGGTCGAGGAAAGCCGCGAAGAACCTAGCCAGTCCGAGTGCCGGTAGCGGCTTAGCGCGTTGCCCGCGTAGACCGCCGTCGCGCCCGCCGGCAGCGGGATGAACGCGGAAATCACCGCCTGACCCGCTCCGTTGGTCCCGTTCACCAGGGCCAGTTTGCCGCCACCCGGGCCGTAAACGATCTCGGTATAGGTCGTGCCCACCGCCTGCTCCACGCGGCGACCCAGCGCGTCATAGGTCATGATGGTGGAGTCCATCTGGTACAACTTGCCGTCGGCGTCCCAGGTGTAGGTGTGCGTGACGTCGGTGAGCAAGTTGCCATTGGAGTCGTAGCTGATGCCCGTGCCCTGGAAATGGTTGGCGTTGTCGTAGACCGGCGTGCGGGTCGTGCCGAGGCCCGTGCCGGTCCAGTTCACGTTGCCGAAGCCGTTGGAGCCGTAGGTGAAGCTCTGGTTCCACTTGTTACGTGCCGCAGTTGACGGCGGCGATGCGCGCCAGGTCGTCGTGCTGGTAGGTGCAGGTCTGGGCGCTGCCGGGGTTGTTGAAGCCATCCACGATGGCCAACTGGCGCAAGGAGCCGTTGGGGTTCCAGGTCGGGGTGCCGGTCAGGGAGGCACTGCGCACGATGGATGCGAATTGGGTCATGCGGCCGGTGGCGGCGTCGTATTGGAACGTGTCGTAGTCGGTGGAGCCGAAGGTGATGTTCGTGGGCAGGCCATAGAGGTTGTAGCTGGTCGGCGAAACGAGCGTTCTGGGACTCGAGTCACTCACGGTGGAAGCGCGGCCCTCCCCCTCTGGATTATACGTCCAGGTGGGAAGGCTCCCGAGGCGCGAGTTGAGGGTGTTGATCAGACCGTTCGCCCAGTAGGTGGCGCTCAGGTGGTAGTACCCGTTGGAGTTCGGCGTGAGCTCGTAGACGTCGCTGAGTTCGCCGCGCGACGAATAGACGAAGCCGAGGTCGGTGGTCCAGGTGGAGCAGTCCGAGGGGGAGGCGGGGCAGGTGTAGGCGTGGCCGAGCCGGCCCATGCTGCCCAGGGCCGGGGACTGGTCGTAAACATAGTGCTTCTGCGGCGTGCGGCTGTAATAGGGGCTGCCGGTCTGGGGCAGCGCGGCGGTCACGCGATGCAGGCCGTCGTATTGGTAGCAGGTGACGTTGCCCACGGCGTCACTGCGCTTGACGAGATCGCCGCTGTAAGTGCCGCACGCCGTGTCGCTGTCGTAGGAGTAGGTGAATGTGCCGCTCTCCGGGTTCTGCTCCTGCGTCATTCGGCCGAGGCGATCGTATTGGTAACTGCGGCTCTGGGAGGTGCCCTGAGCGTTCTGGGTGACTCCGGTGAGCTTATCGAGCAGATTGTATGTGTACGTGGTCCAATATCCCGTTGGAGAACCCGCCGGGCCGCATGTACCCGATCCGGCGGCCTCGGTGATCTCGCAGACCGAGGTCAGGCGGCCTAGCGCGTCGTACTGGAACTGGCGCTTCTTGGTGTTTTCGGGCGCCGGCAAGGTCACCTGGGGGCCGATCTCCACGAGGACGTTGTTCTGGGCGTATGTGAATTTGGTCCAACCGCCACCGGCGTCGTCGACCTCCTTGGGCCGATTCAAGGCGTCGTAAATTGTGGTGGTGCCACTCCCCGTTGAAGTCCCGCGTGCGGCCGCCTGGTAGGGAACCGTTACCTTTGAAGGACGGCCCGCGAAGTCGTAGTCGGTCTCGACCGAGTCGTAATTCGACGAGGTCTGGCTCTGTTTGCGCTGGCTGATGTGGACGCGCCCCAGGCCATCGACGGCGCTCAGGTTGTCGACGGTGGAACTGGTGGCGAAGTTCAGCGCGCTCTCTACGTAGGCCGGATGGGTGGAATCGGTGTAGCGGGTGTACGTGAGACTGGTGGTGGCGTTAGTCGGATCCACGACGCTGGTCGGCCGCCAGATGGTGTTGTTGTTTCCGTTGTAGTAGGTGGTGGTGGTCTGGCCGTTGGCGTCCGTGGCGGTGAGCGGGACGGCGCCGTAGCAGTAGGTGTCCCAGGTCGCGGAGGTCGAAAGCGCCGGATTGGTTGGCAGCCCCGTGCCGGTGACCGTCGTGCCGGTCACGAACGAGTTGCCGCAGGCCCCATACGTGTAGGTGGTCACCGCACCGTTGACGTCGGTTGCGGTCTGGACGTTTCCGGTGTCGAAATAGGTGAAGTGCTTTGTGAGGGACGTCGATCCGGAGGTCTGGGTGGTGATGGTGGTGATGTTGCCTCGGGGGTTGGTGACCGAAACGTGCTGGGGTGTGTTGGTTGTCGTGGCCGGAGTACCCTCGTCGAACGTGTAGTTGGTCTGCGCCACGACGACATCGTTCGGGTCCTTGACGGCGACCATGGACGGCTTGCCGTAGAGGTAGTTCTCGAAGACTGTCTTCCGGACTAAGCCGCCAACTGTGCCCGTTCCGTAGTCGTACTCTTGGATCAAATAGGGCTGGCCATAGATATCGTAATAGGCCTCGGTCTTTGACTGGAGACCCGCGCCCCCGGGAAGGGTGGTGATCGCGCTGATCTCATACAAATATGCGGTAATCGGGGTTGTGGTACACGGCGACGCCGCGCCGTTGTAGCAAGTATCGACCGTCCTTAGAAGCGTGCCCGAGCCGATCGAGCCCTGGTAGACCTTGCGCTGAACCTCGTACAGCCCCTGGAACATCAACCGTGTTTGGTTGTGGGTTGGCGTCTGGGGGTCGGTGATCGTGGTGGTATTGCCCGACTGCACGTACGTCCAGGCACCGTCCGGTGTCGTACGGCCGAGAGTTGGCGTGGTCCCGTTGGAGCAGGCTATTCCGTTGCTGCCTCCCGAGTACGCGTAGGAAATCGTGCCTCCGGCGGGGAGGGTGATGGAGGCGATTCGACCGGTAACGTAGTGCGGGTTGTGATTGTCGCCGGGCGTCGTCTCGTAAACGAAAGCGTAGGAACTTCCGTCCGGCAGGTCGATGCCGGTCACCAGATTGGCGGCGAGGGGACCGTACTCCGCGACGCCGGCACAACCGAAGGCGGTTTGAACCGTTCTGGAGCCAAAATTGACGCTGTAGTGGGAACTGGCGCCCTGCGGGTTTGTGTAGGAAAGCGTCAGCGGGTTGGAGCCGGAAGCGGTCAGCGCCGTCGTGTTAAGCGTGTCCGTGATGGTGGCGACGCCGTTGTTGTAGGCGGCCGTAATCTGGTTGCCGTTGGTGTCCTGCCGGGTTGCCGGGCCGCTCAGCCCTAGCGGCAGGGTCACGGAGGTCCCGTCGGAGGTGACCGCAGAGGAGGCGTAGACGCCATTGTAATAACTCTGCGCCGTTACCGTTATGCCGGAGCTGTCGGTGGTGGTGCCGCTCATCGTGCTGTTGCCGCCGCCGCACTGATAGCCTCTCGAAGCCCAGTCATCGACAGCCATGCCTTGAGGAAGCGGGTGCGTCACACCGAGGGGATCGACGTAAGAAAAGTTGTTGTAGTAGTTCCAGTAGTGCCAAACCTGGACGGGATACACGGGAAAGGGACAGCCGTACTGAGTGACATGGTACGTGAGATAGCCCGAGACGCTCTGCGGGGCCTCGTTGACGTTGCCCCAACCCCAATTGCTCACGGTCGTCGGCGTCCAGGCGGTGGTGCCGCCCGTGGTGACTGGCGCCCAGATCGAGTTGTTATAGACCAGTGAATAGGTGAACGGCAGCCCGCGGCCGGCTTTGCTGATAATCGGAATTTGGAAGTAGACGTTGAGGTTGGCGTTATCGATGGTGTCGAACGGTCCCCCGCTGAAACTACCGAACGGCGGCAGGCCCGTGACCGGCTGCGCAACGGCGGCGCCCGAGGCCAGGAGCAACAGGATGATGGAGTGCGTGAGCGTGCGTGGGAACATGAGATTCCTCCTTACGGCACCAGGAACTCGCTGGCGGCGAGCCCGTTATTGGCGCTGGTCGCGGTTACGGAAATGTCCAAAAGCAGCGAATTCTGGAGAAAGCTCTGAATTCGCGAGGGAGCGATCATGCCGCTGAAGGTCTGGTAGCTGGCGAAGGTGACTTCGACCGGCAGGTTGACGCCGAGGTCGTTGTCGGGGTGGGTGTTGAACGCCAGCGCCACCGGCAGGAGCGATTGGGGATCGAGGTAGAGGTCGGTGGCGCTCAGGGCGGCGATGTCCGTCGCGCCGGCCACGTAACGCGCGGCTCGAATGTGCTGCACCTTGGCGCCGTCGCGGTCTTCCAGGCCGGCGTAGGCGAGCGAGAAGGACGAGTCCTCGACCCAGGATTGAATGACCAGGGCGGGCGCGAACCAGGGCGCGGGGGTCCAGGTATTGTGCAGCGCGACCGGGCGGTTCTGAGCGTCCGCAGCGCTCCAGACGCCTGTGGTACCGTTGCGAATCTCCAGGCGCGGGCCTGAGGTGAGGGCGAAATTGGTGTTGCTCTTGTCGTAAGCGGCGGCCTCGAGGGTTGCCGAGCCGGTGTCGGTTTCGGAACCAGCGATGCGGGTGACCTGGGCTTGCAGCTTGACGTCCGAGATGGGGCGGCCCTTGGTCACGGCGGCCAGGGACTGGCTGAGCAGTGATAGCGCCTGCGTATCCCGTTGCGCGGCTGGTTGTGGAGCGGTCGCAGCGGTTTGGCCAAGCGCGCCAACTGTGAACGCAGTTGCCAGGCAGTAAGTGAGCAGGTAACAGGGTTTTGCCGTCATGTTGGTTCCTCCTCTGCCATCGCCCCGGGGTGGTTCTCCGGGACGATTGGGCTTTCTTGGTTAAGGAGCTTAATCCTCCTAATTCCATTTTTCAACAACTATTCGCGGCCACTCCTGCGCAAGCCCTTCTGAAACCTGGAAATAAAAATCGAAGTGCAGAACGATTTGGGGCGGGCAACAACGAGCTAATGGTACCGATTATTGTTGGCGCCAGATTGGGAGAAGACGAGGTTTTAGATCCATTTTCCCGATCTAAACCCACCGGCTTTCGGCTGGTCATGCTTTCAGCAAGGCGATACAACGCCGTGGGCGGGGAGACATGATCGAATACAGACGCAGTGCGCACGCAGTTTTCGATCTCACGGAGTGTGGGTGGCCAAGTGCCGGTACAAGATCCTGAGGGGTAGGGTAGCGGAGCGTGCGCGCGACATGGTGCGGCGATCTGCGAGGCGCGGGAAGGGCGATCATACGGGGTGCGGTCATTATAAGCATCTGCCCGGTGGCCGGGACTCGATCCCTGCGGGCGCAGCTTCTTGCGCCGCCGAGCCGTGAGAGAATAGGTGTTTCAGATGGTGGTTGACGGCATCTACTACGGCTTGGGGTTTGGCGCCGCCGCCGGGGCGGTGGGGTGGTTGGCGGGACCTCTGTATGCCATCCCCCTGGTTCTGGTGGGCGTCTTCTGCCTCTATTTCTTTCGGGATCCGGAGCGCGAAATTCCCGCCGGCGCGGTGGCCGTCTCTCCCGCCGACGGCAAAGTGGTTGCCGTGCGGCCGGAATCGCCCGGGCTGACCCGGATCAGCGTGTTCCTCAACATCTTCGACGTGCACGTGAACCGCGCGCCGGTGGCGGGTACGATCAAGGAAGTGTTCTACAAGAAAGGCCGCTTTCTGGTGGCCGGCCGGGAGCGAGCCTCCGCCGAGAACGAACAGAACCTGGTGGTGATCGAGGGCGACGGCACGGAGGTCGCCTTCCGGCAGATTGCCGGCCTGATCGCCCGCCGCATCGTGTTCGATAAACAGCCCGGTGACCGGGTGGAAACGGGCGAGCGGGTCGGCATGATCAAGTTCGGATCGCGCGTGGATGTGCTCCTGGGCCCCGAGTGGGACATCGAGGTCCGCCCCGGGATGCGGGTGCGGGCCGGGTCGAGCGTGCTGGCGAGCCGGAGGACGGGGTAAAGGCGGAATGGGCGTGCGCAGTTTATCGCAACGTTGGATAGGCCCGGGGCCGGATGGCCGGCCACGGCCGCGCGCGGCTTACGCTCTGCCGACCTTGTTCACCGCGGGGAACGTGTTCCTCGGGTTTGTGTCGATCATGCGGTCCGTGCAGGGCGCGCTGTTCGCCGGAGCCGGCTCCACCGGGCCCAACCCGCACTTTCAATTGGCCGCGGTCCTGATCGGATGGGCCGTGCTGCTGGACGGTCTGGACGGCCGCATCGCGCGCCTCACCAACACCGTCAGCGAGTTCGGCCGGGAGATGGACTCGCTGGCCGACGTCATCGCTTTCGGCATCGCTCCCGCCGTGCTGGCGTTCACCTGGGGCGTGCAGCTCGCGATCCCGACGATCGATCCGATGTTCCGCGACCACGTGCGGCGGATCGGCTTCTTCATCCCGTTTTTGTTCCTGCTGTGCGGCGCGGCGCGGCTGGCGCGCTTCAACATCCAGAAGAACCCGGTGCCCAAGAATCCCGGCCGGCCGGACCGCAAGTACTTCGTCGGGCTGCCCATACCGGCCGGGGCTGCCTTGGTAGCCGCCATCGTGTACGTCTCGGACGGCACGCCGATCCAGTTCTGGCCGCTGATGGCGGGCTGGCTGGCGCTGCTGGCGGTGCTGTCCTTCCTGATGGTGAGTACCTGGCGCTACCAGAGTTTCAAAGATGTCCAATTGCTGCGCCCCCGCTCGTGGCTCACCTTCGTGCTGTGGGGCAGCATGATCTTCCTGCTGTGGACCTACACGCCGCCGGTGCTGCTGGGGATCACCTCGGTCTACGTGGGAAGTGGAATCGCGGTTCGGCTGGGCGGGATCGTGAGGCGGCGCTTCCGCCGCGCGGCGCCGGAACCGGAGCACCAGCTTGGGTAGCGCGAAGCCGGTAGCGGCCGTTGTCGGAAGCAACTCCCTTTTGGGACGCGAGCTCCGCGACGTCCTCACGAGAACGCCTTTCCAGACCAAGCTGATCGGCGCCGACGAGGTCGAGGCGGGCACGCTGACCGAGGAGCGCGGAGAGCCGCTCATCATCACGAACCTGGACGAGGAGAACCTGACCGCGGCGCGGGTCGTGTTTCTGGCCGGCTCCGCCGAATCGAGCGTGAGGGCCATGGAGATCGTCTCGCGGCTGCGCCCGCGCCCCTTGGTGGTGGACCTGACCGGTGCGCTCGAGGAGCGGCCAACGGCGCACCTGCGGGCTCCGGTTGTCGAGCCGGCCGGGTACGTGCTTCCCAGGGAATCCGAGCAGATCGTGGCGCACCCGGCGGCGATTGTGTTGGCGATGTTTCTGGTGCGTCTGGGACAGGCGGGGCCGATCCGCCGGGTAATCGCGCATGTTTTCGAGCCGGCCAGCGAGCGCGGCCAGCGCGGAATCGACGAGTTGCACCGGCAAACCGCCAGCCTGCTCACGTTTCAGAAGCTGCCCAAGGCAGTCTATGACGAACAGGCCGCCTTCAACCTTCTGGCGCGTTTCGGCGCCGAAGCGCCGCTTTCGCTGGAGAGCATTGAAACGCGCATCGAGGGGCACCTGGCGACTCTGCTGGCTCTGAACGGCGGAATCCAGATGCCGTCGCTCCGCCTGATCCAGGCGCCGGTGTTTCACGGGCATACGCGTTTCTCTGTGGGTGGAGTTCGAGGTGAACCCCGGGGTCAAGGCGCTCGAGCAGGCGCTGGCCAGCGCGCTCATCGACGTGCGCGGAGACGACGTGGAAGCGCCCCATGTGGTGGGCATGGCCGGGCAAAGCGGCATCGCCGTGGGCGCCATCGCACCGGACCGCAACGATGCGCGCGCGGCGTGGTTCTGGGTGGCGGCGGACAATCTCCGCATCGCGGCCGAGAACGCAGTAGCGGTGGCTTTGCCGCTGGCGGGGGCGGAGGGGAGCCAATGAGCCGGCTCGCGCTCGCGGCCGCGCTCGGCTTCGCTTTGCTCTCGGGCGGATGCGGCTACCACGTCGGGGGCCGCGGCGACACCCTTCCAAAGAACATCAAGACCATCGCCATCCCCGCCTTCGCGAATGCGACGGCGCTCAACCACCTGGCCACCCGCCTGCCCGCCGATATCACGCGCGAGTTCATCTCCCGGACGCGATACCAGGTGGTGGCGGACCCTACGGCGGCCGACGCCGTGCTTAGCGGCTCCCTCTTGAGGTCCTTCTCCTACGCCTCGACACTGGATCCGGTGACCAACCGGGCCAGCAGCGCAGTAATCTCGGCGGACATCGCCCTGACGCTCACCGATCGGGTCACCGGCAAGGTCATTTACACCCGGACCTTCAGTGCGCACGAACGGTACGAGCTCAGCCCGGCCGCCGACACGTACTTCGAAGAGAGCGACGCCGCGCTGGGCCGGATGAGCCGGGACCTGGCGCGCGACGCGGTGACCTCGATTTTGGAGAAATTCTGAGCTCGGCGCTTGGTGCTCGGCGCCCGGCGCTCGGCGCCCGGCGCTCGTCGCCCGGCGCCCGGCGCTTCGTCGGGCCGAGTGCTCGTGGCCGCTTCGCGACAGGTGCATGAGGAGCATCGATTGCGTCGGTACGCACCGTCGCTGCGTCGCGACGGTGGCTCAGTTGCCCTTCTCCCACGATGCCATGCGTCGGCTGGAGAGCCGACGCGGCAGGCTGAAGCCTGCGCCACGAAGCACCAGCGGCGTGTGAGATGATCCTGTTAGCATGACGCCGCAACAGTTTCTGGCGCATTTGAAGCAGAGCGAGCCGTCGCCGGCGTACCTGTTTCTCGGGCCGGAGCCCTACCAGCGGGAATTCTGCCGCAGCGCGCTGATCCAGCGGACGCTCCCCAGCCCCGAGGAGCGCGCGGGCGGGTTGATCCGGCACGACCTCGATACCGTAACGCTCGCAGCGGTGCTCGAAGACGCCTGTTCGCCGTCCCTGTTCGCTCCGCGGCGGGTGCTGGTGGTTTCGGGCGCGGAGGCAGCGCTGCCTCGCACGCGTGCCGGCGCCGAAGAGGCGGAGGAAGAGGGCGGACCGGGCAAGGGCGGGGCGTCGGCGCTGGCCACGTACCTCAAGGACCCTTCGCCCGATGTGGTGCTGGTGTTCGAGGCCGCGCGCTTCAGCTTCGAAGGCGACGATAAGAGGAAACAGGAGCGCGTGCGGAAGTTCTACGCGGCGGTGCCCGCGGTGGTCGAGTTCCCGCAAATGTCCGATGCGCAGGCGCGCCACTTCGCCCAGAACATGGCCACACGCGCGGGTCTGAAGATCGGCCCGGCGGAGTTGGACCTGCTGGTGGACGACCTGGGCGGCGAAGCGGCGCGGATCGCCGCTGAAATCGAGAAGCTGAGCGTCTACGCCGCCGGCGGCAAGACGATCGGCGCGGTCGAGATCTCGGAGCTGGTGCCGGAGGCCCGCGAATCCACGATCTTCGCGCTGGTCGGCGCGCTGGGCCGCAACGACCGCGGGGGCGCGCTGGATATCCTCGATACGCTCATCCGCCAGAGCGAGTACCTGCCGCTGGCTTTGAGTTTTCTCGCCACTCAGTTCCGGCTGGCGCTGGCGGCGCGGGAAGCCGGATTGCGGAGCCCGCAGCAGATCCAGGCGCACTTCGCCAAGCAGGGTGTTCCGATTTGGGGTTCGCGCGCCGAGCAGGTGTTCCAGACGGTTTCGAGCTTCTCGAAGAAGCGCCTGGCGGGCGCCCTGACGCTGATCTTTCAGGCGGACAAGGCACTGCGCGACACGCGTCCGGACGACCGGCTGGTGATGGAGGAGTTTATTCTGCGGTTGACGGCCTAGGCGGCCACGGGGCTGCTAGGCCGCGGGGGTAATGGTCCGCAAGCGCGCGCTCAGACGGGACTTGTACCGGGCGGCGGTGTTCTTCTTCACGATGCCCCACCGGGCGGCGCGGTCGATGATCGAGAACGTCAGCGGGAGCTGGGCCTGGGCCGCGCCCGCATCCTTCTGCTCGAGCAGGCGGCGCATGGCGCGGATCTGGTGGCGCAGGCGCGACTTACGCGCGCGGTTGATCACCGTCCGGCGTTCTTCCTGTCGTACACGTTTCAGCGCAGAGAAATGGTTTGCCATCTAGATCGGAGTCTTTCTCAAGTCAGGATAGCGCAACGGGTCGGGCGCGGTCAAATGACGGTCGGCGAGCCGAACCGGGCGGGGCGGGCCGTCGCCGTCGTCTCGCTGCCCGTGGCGACTCGCGAGGAACGTCTTCGGGGCGAAGGCGATCCGGGTTAGAATAGACTAGACCCATGCGTCAGTACGGGATTGCCCTGCCCACTGGGCGGCAGCGTTGCCGAAGGCTGGTTCCTGGTGTGTTCGCGGCCCTGGCGATCGCGAGCGCGGCCCGGGCCCAGACGCCGGGAGCGGTGCATCCGGACTGGCGGCATATCGGTAACTCGGTGGTTGGGATGGCGTTAGCGGCGCCGGCCTCCGGCCCGGTCGAGCGCGTGTGGTATTCCCCCGACGGATTACGGCTGTATGTCCGGACCGCGGCGGGGGCGGTTTTCGAGACCGCGGATTTCGAGAAGTGGCGGCCCAGTGCGGCGGTTCCCCCGGCTGCCGATCCCAACGCACCGGCGGCAACGGTACCCAGCGGCACGCGCGGCGTGAAGGCCGGCCCGGACGGCCGGCGGCTGTACGCGTACGGGGAGGAGGTCCTCCGCGCGGACGATGGGGGGCGCGCCTGGGCCGATGTCACCGCGTTCGGCGGGCGCTCCATCATCGGCGGCGCCATTCGCGACCTGGCGGTTTCGCCGCTCGATGGTGAAGAAGTGGCCGCGGGAAACGAGAACGGGGTGTGGCGGTCGCTCGACGGCGGCGCATCCTGGACCGGGCTGAACGAAACCCTTCCCAACCTGCCCGCCGGGCGGATCGCGTCGCTGCCGCAGGGAACCGAAGGCCTGAGGGTGCTCGCCGGCGCGCTGGGCGTCCTGGAGTGGGCGCCGGGCGAGAAGCAGGCCTGGAGGAGAGTGCAGGACGCCGCGGCGGCACAGGACGGCGCGACGCGAACGCAGCTTTCCCAGACCTTGGGCGCCGAGATCACCGCGCTGGCAACCGCGGGAGATTATTCGTATGCCGGCTCTGCCGACGGCCGCCTGTGGGTCTCAGGCGATAAGGGCCGGACCTGGAACTCCACGCCGCCGGTCGAGCGTGGTCCGGTGGAGGCGATTTTCGCCGACGCGCGCGAGCCTCGGCAGGCACTCGCCGCCCTGGGCGCGAACCCGCGTGGGGTCACGGGACAGCACGTTTTGCGCACCATGAACGCCGGGCAGTTCTGGGACGACCTTACAGCCGACCTTCCAGAGGCCGCGGTCCACGGAATTACGGCCGACCGCCCGAGCGGGACCATTTACGTTGCGACCGGCCGCGGCGTCTATACGACGCGGGCCGATTTGAGCGCCGCCACGCCCGCCACGCCCTGGACTCCGCTAGCCGGGCTGCCGCCCGCTCCGGCGCTCGACGTGAGACTCGATTCGGGCGGCGACCAACTCTTCGTGGCGGTTCAGGGCTACGGGGTGTACGCGGCGCTGGCGCCCCATCGGCTGGGAAGCCTGCGCCTGGTGAACGCGGCGGATTTCAGCCAGCGCGCCGCGGCGCCGGGTTCGCTGCTCAGTGTGCTGGGCGTGCGGGTGCGCACGGCCAAGGCGGGCGAACTCGATCTTCCGGTGCTAGCGGCGTCGGACGCCGAAACGCAGATCCAGGTGCCGTTCAGCGCGCAGGGATCTTCGCTCGCCATGGCGCTCGAGACCAGCGCGGGGAGTTTTCGCATGGCGATTCCGGTCGAGACGGTTTCGCCGGCGATTTTCGTGGACCGCGACGGCACGCCGCTGGTTTTGAACGCGGACACCGGGGTGCTGCTCGACGTCATGAACACCGCGCACTCGAACTCACGGGTCCAGATCCTGGCCACGGGACTGGGGGCGGTGAAGCCCGCCTGGCCGGCGGGCAGGCCGGGGCCGTTCGATAAACCTCCGCAGGTGGTGGCGCCCACGCAGGCGTTCCTGGACCGCGCGCCGCTCGAGGTTACCCGCGCCGTCCTGGCGCCCGGCTACATCGGGCTGTACCTGGTGGAAGTGCAAATCCCGGCGTTGGTCAACGCGGGACCCGCCGAGCTCTACATCGCGTCCGGCGACCAGCAGAGCAACCGCGTGCGGATCTGGATCGAACCGTAGGCGTGGAGCGGCTTTTGTGGCGCAGGCACTCCTGCCAGGCACTCCTGCCTGCCGCCTCGGCATTCGTGTCGAGGCGCCCTCTTTGCGTCGAGACGATTCTCGACGCTGCGGACTGAGAGTCCGCGCCACGCCTCCCCTACCGGATGATCTGGGCGCGGAAGACGTAGAGCCGCGTCGAAGGGTCGCGGTAGGCATCCCGGCTGGCGCCGGCCTTTCTTAGCAGCGCCTCCAGAAACTGCCCGGCGGCCCAATGGCGCTCGGTGGCCACTTGCGGGAGCAGGAGACCGTGGTTCAGGCCGGCTTCGAGCAGTGCGCCGTGTTCGTTCACGCGGAACTGATCGGGGCTGGCGATGCGCTTCATTGGAGTGAGCACGGAAACCTCCAACTCAAGATCCGCCTCCCCTGGGCGGACCGGGGCGAATCGCGTGTCTTCCAGGGCGGCCGTGAGCGTGAGCGTGGGGACCAAAGTGGACAACGGTTGGGTCGAGACTTTGCGGCCCACGCATCCCCGCAGTTCCCCCCTCGACATGAGGGTGACGAACGCTGCGGCACGCCGTTCCAGCGCCGGACTTCCGCCCTGCGGGGGAATCGGCTGCCGGTCGCCGGTTTCGAGATAGTGGGCCAGGGTGGCGCGGGCGCTGGCGACGAGCAGCCGCTGGTCCTCGGGGTCCAGGCCCAGAGCCCGGTAGGGAAAGTAGCCCAGCGCGGCGTAGCTGACCGAGTGCGTGAAATCCCCGGTGATCTCACCGGAGGTGCGGTAGTCGAGGGTGGTCTGAAAGATCTCCTCGTCGCGCCCCGCCAGCCGGAGCGTCTCGAGCAGCAGGCTGATGGGCTCGATGCCGCAGACGGTCGAGCCGGTCGCGCGCAACTCGGCCAGGAACTGGTCCGCGCACAGCGTTCCCGTCGCGTCGATGGCGCCCTCGTCGATGTCGCGCAGGCGTTCGCCGACATACTCGTCGGCGGGAAACGGCTGATAGGAGAAGGCCCGCCCGTAGTGCGTGAAATCGGAGCTGGCCACCAGCACGGTTTCGGGCCCGAGCAAGGAAGACAGCTTGCGAGCCGCCGCGGCGCGCGACTCGTGAGTCAGCCGGCTGACGTAGACCGGCACGACCGTAGCCGCCGGGGCGGAGAACTGCAGGAACGGAAGCTGGAGCTCGACCGAGTGGTCGCACAGGGTCTGTTCGTCCTTCCGTCCGAACTCGCCCCCTTCGGCCAGCGCGGCGGCAAACTCGCAGTCTACGGAGACCTCTCCGAGCGGGGTGCGGAGGGCCGGCAGGTCGGGAATCCACGCGCCCGGAGCCGCTCCATGGTGCGAAAACCCCAGCACGACCACGCGCTTCGGTTGGTGAAGGCGCAGATGGCGATAGGCGGCCGCGGCCACGGCGCCGGAGTAGACCAGGCCGGCGTGAGGCACGACGAAACCGGCGGCACGGGAAGGAAGGTAGGGGCCGGAGCGACTCTCGGACTCCGCAAAGAGCCGATCGAGGAGGTCCCTCAGTTCGGAAGAGCCGGCCGGGTACCAGGATCCGCTAAAGGGTGACACATGAACGCCAGCGGCTGGCATGTTTCCACCCCTCCTTATTCTAGGACTGCCGTCAAGATGGGGGAAGCGCGTGGTTGTGGGTGTACCCGTGGTCTGCCCACGCGGACCAGAGGATTCGGCCACGTCCGCGAGCCTCAAGTCGCAGTCCGGACTGCAGGGTGAAAGCCCGCGGCGGCACGGTATCCAGAAACCCGGGTCGTCGGTCCGGCTTCGGCGGGTCTGGGGACAGGCGTGGACGCCTGTCTCACAGTTACGGGTCTCGCGGCCCGTTGGTGCTCTCCAGAAACCCAGGTCGCCGGAGTATGTTGCTGGGGAGGTCCTCCAGGCGGGTCTGGAGAGGGACTTGCGAAAGTCCGCGACACTGCACCGAACCACGAGCGTGAGCGAGTGGACCCCCTCAAGCAGATGTCAATCGGCGGCCCGTTCCGCTCCCTGACGGTCGCGGTTCGGTGCTACCAGCCGGTCGAGTGACTAATTTCGCAAGTCCCTCTGGAGACCCGCTGCAGGTGTGGACACCTGCCCCACAGTTACGGGCCTCGCGGCCCGCATATGCTGAAGCGTGCGCCACGCGCCTACGCGATGGCCTTCAGCGGCTCCTGCCAGCGGATGTCGGCCAGCATGTCCCTGACGCCGAGGCAACCGCCTTCGAAGCCGGAGTGGGTCAGAGCTTCTTCGATTTCCGGGACGCGGCCGGCCCAGGCGGGAAACTCGATCAGGGTGGCGGGTGCGCCGTGGTAAAGCTGGGGGTTGATTGGAAAGCTAAGTTCGGCGAGCACGTCCAACAGTCTCTCGAGCAACCTGGGTTCGACCGTGATCCGGACGGAAACCAACTCGCCTTCCGTCCCGCGGAGGGACGGATGTTGGTTGTCGGGCCATGCGCTCATAATTCCTCCGTGCGCAATCGGCCCTGCTGGCAGCCCAAAAAACAAAAACCCTGGGCCAAAAGCCTCAGGGTCTTCAACAACCGCGACCGATTGCCTTTAGCACTTGTTTTACGTGGTTGCAATTAGCAGGGCCCAGAACATCAGCCCTAAATCATTCCACGTTCGTTCACAAGCATAGCACCGGGGCGGGGCGCTTCGCAGCTGTCGGCTTTCGGCTGTCGAGCTTTCGGCTGTCAGCTATCAGCAGGTCCTGGCGCGGCTCCGGCGGCGCTTCGTGGAATCGGAAACTTGTCGCGACCCAAGTTCCTGGAGAGCTCTCGGGCCGGGCGCGCTCAGGCGCTTTTGGCTTCGGACGTCACGGGTTCGTGCGCTCCGGCCACATGGGGCTCGGGCTCCGGGCGCTCCGGCCAAAACCCACCGCGCGCATGGTGCGGCCAGGACGCTTCGGTTCGAACTCCCGGAGCGTTAACGATCCGTCATCGCGGGCGGTTTGATAGCTGGTCTCGCCCTGTGCTACGTTGGATGTCTTCTGATATCTGGGGTGCTAATGCCTGAGGAAGACAAGCCGGAGGTCAAGCCTGCGCAGACGGCTCCGCCCGCAGCCGCAAAACCACCCGCCGCCCGTCCCGCCGCCAAGCCTCCCGCCATCATGGCCGTCAGCCCTTGGGAGGGCGAGCTGCCAGGTCTGCTCAAGCAACGCTTCTCGGATCAGATTTCAGAGTGCTCGACCTACCTGGGGCAGAATTTCGTAGTGGCGCGGCCGGAAGCCGCGATCCCCATGCTCGAGTTCCTCCGCTTCGAAGCGGATTTCGACTACCTGGTCGATATCACGGCGGTGGATTATCCACAGCGGCCGGAGCGGTTCGACCTGGTCTACGTTCTGTACAGCTTTGCCCGCAACGAGCGCGTCCGCGTGAAGACGAAGATCGCCGACGGCTACAAGCCGGCCACGGCGACCGCGGTACACCGGACGGCGAACTGGCTCGAGCGCGAGGTCTTCGACATGTTCGGCATCGAGTTCGCCGGGCATCCGGACATGCGCCGCATCCTGCTGCCGGAGGACTGGGAGGGCTACCCGCTGCGCAAGGACAAGTCCATTCTCGATTGCGACAATAAGTGGATAGAGGAGCACCTGGGAATCGAGGGCGGTCAGTAAATGCCGGATCAGACCTTTCTGGATTCGACCGAGCTGGTTCTCAACATGGGGCCGCAGCACCCCTCGACGCACGGCGTGCTGCGCGTGATTTTGAAGCTCGACGGCGAGAAGGTGCTGGGCGCCGATTGCGTTATCGGCTACCTGCACCGCGGCGTCGAGAAGATCGGCGAGAACCGCACCTACCAGCAGTTCGCCCCTTACGTCGACCGCATGGACTACTGCGCGGCGGTCTCGAACGGGCTGGGCTACTGCCTGGCGGTTGAGAAGCTGCTCAACGTCGAAGCGCCGCCGCGGGCCCAGGCGGTGCGCGTCGTCCTCACCGAGCTGAACCGCATTGCGAGCCACCTGATCTGGCTGGGCACCCACGCCCTCGACATCGGCGCCATCACGCCGCTGTTCTACGTGATGCGCGAGCGCGAAGAGATCCTGAACATCTTCGAGAAGTATTGCGGCGCGCGGCTGACCACCCACGCTTTCCGCATCGGCGGCTTGCAGTACGAGACCTACGACGGCCTCGAGCAGGACGTCAAAGCGGCTCTGCGAGCACGTGCTGCCCAAGATCGACGAGTACGAGCGGCTGCTCACCGGGAACCGCATCTGGATCGGCCGGCTCACGAACGTGGGCATCCTGAACGCCGCCGACTGCAAGCAGTACGGCGTCACCGGCCCCATGCTGCGCGCGGCGGGCGTGAAGTGGGACCTGCGCAAGGCCCAGCCCTACTCGCGGCTACCAGCAGTACGATTTCGAGATCCCCACCGGGACCCACGGCGACACCTACGACCGGTACCTGGTGCGCATGGAAGAGATGCGGCAATCGGTGCGCATCATCCGCCAGGCGGTGGAGAAGATTCCGGAAGGACCCATCATGGCCAAGATCCCCAAGGTGATCAAGCCGCCGGTGGGCGAGGCTTACGTTTCGATTGAAGCTCCCAAGGGCGAGCTGGGATACTTCATTGTGAGCGATGGCTCGACGCAGCCCTACCGGCTGCGGGTGCGGCCGCCTTCGTTCGTCAATCTCCAGGCGCTCGACCAGATGGCGCGGGGCGCGCTGGTGGCCGACGTGGTGGCGATCATCGGCACCATCGACATCGTTCTCGGTGAAGTAGACAGGTGAGGCATGCGTAAATTTCTGCGCACAATCTTTCTGATCGACCTGATCGAAGGACTGTGGGTCACCTTCCACTACCAGCGCCCGAAGTACATCGTCACCGAACAGTATCCGGCCCAGCGTCCGAAAGTGGCGGAGCGCTACCGTGGCGCGCCGCGGCTGAATATCAACCCCGAAAACGGCGAGACTCTGTGCATCGCCTGCAACCTGTGCGCGCTGGCCTGCCCGGAGAACCTGATCGTGGTCGGCGCGGAGCGCAACGAGCAAACGCGGCGCAAGGAGCTGACCACCTTTATCTACGACACCTCGCGCTGCATGTTCTGCGGGCTGTGCGAGGACGCCTGCCCGGTGGACGCTCTCGAACTGACGCAGGATTTCGAGATGGCCAGCTACAACCGCGACAGGCCAGATCTGGGACCGCCAGATGCTGGAGGAAGGGCCCCGGCCGAAGCAATACAAATACTGATATGAGATACTCAACCGCTCCCTGGCGGTCGCGGCTCGGCAAGCCGCTCTCCGTAACCGAGCCGCGACCGTCAGGGAGCGGTCACTAAAACGATGCTCGATACCGTCTTCTTCTACTTCTTCGCGCTGCTCACGCTCGGCGGGGCGGTCCTGACCATCACGCGCCGCAACGCCATCCACAGCGCGGTGTCGCTCATCTCTCCCTGATCGGCGTGGCCGGCCTGTTCCTGCTGCAACACGCGGAGTTCCTGTTCGCCGTCCAGATCGTGCTCTACGTGGGCGGCATCATGGTGCTGTTCCTGTTCGTAATCATGCTGGTCAACCTGGACGATGCCGCCCGCATCGCGCAGTTCAACAAGCAGTGGTGGCTGGCGCTGGCGTGCGTTGTCGCGGTGGGCGGCGAGCTGGTGTACTTCGTCAGCCGCCCCGTGGACACGTTGCGGCTGGGCGAAGCCGTGGCCGCGGTTGCGGCCAAAGACGGGAACGTCGAGCAGATCGCCGACGTGCTGTTCTCCCAATACCTGCTGCCCTTCGAGGTGGCCTCGGTTCTGCTGCTGGCGGCCGTAGTCGGCTCCGTGCTGATGGCCAAGAGGAAGGTCTGATGCATCCCATTACTACCCTGCACTACCTGGTCCTCAGCGTGGCGCTGCTCGCTATTGGCACCATCGGCGTCCTGACGCGCCGCAACATCGTCATCATTCTGATGTCCATCGAGCTGATCCTCAACGCCGTGAACATCAACCTGATCGCCTTCTCGCGGCACTTCAACAACGTGAACGGGCAGGTGTTCGCCATTTTCGTGATCACGGTGGCGGTGGCGGAAGCGGCCGTGGGCCTGGGCATCCTGATCGCCCTGTTCCGCAACAAGGAAACGGTGCAGGCCGACGAGATCGAGATTCTGAAGTGGTGAGGCGCGCACGATGAACTTTCTCGATTCCGATCTGGCTGATTCCGCTGTTCCCGCTGTTCGGCGCGCTGGTGATGCTGCTGGTGGGCCGCAAGCTCGACCCGCAGACGCACGACGCCCATCATCACGCGCCTAAATCGAAATTCCTGATCAGCCTCCTCTGCCCCGGCACGGTGCTGGTTTCCTTCCTGTTCTCGGCCGGCGCGGTGCTGGCAATTGGTCGATCGTCCGGAGCGCACTCATCAACTCATCCAGTTCACCTGGCTGGCGGGCTTGCCGTTCCACACCGCCGCCGGAACGCTGGCGCGCTTCACCGCCGACTTCGGCTTCCTGCTCGATCCGCTGAGCTCGGTCATGATCCTGGTGGTGACCGGGATCGGGTTCCTGATCCACGTGTACTCGATCGGCTACATGGCCCACGACGGCGGATACTACCGCTTTTTCGGCTATTTGAACCTGTTCGTGTTCTTCATGCTGATGTTGGTGCTGGCCAACAACTACGTGCTGATGTTCGTCGGCTGGGAAGGCGTGGGACTGTGCAGCTACCTGCTGATCGGTTTCTACTTCCACAAAAAGTCGGCGGCGGACGCGGGCAAGAAGGCATTCATCGTGAACCGCATCGGCGACTCGGGGTTCATCCTGGGCATGCTGCTGATGTTCTCGCTCTTCGGCACGACGCGCTTTCTGGACGTCAACAAGGCGCTGGCGCGCGATGAGCCCGGAGATGCACTTCGGCGTGCTCACGGCCATGGCGGTGCTGCTATTCGTGGGCGCGACGGGAAAATCGGCGCAGCTCCCGCTGTACGTCTGGCTGCCGGATGCGATGGAAGGCCCCACGCCGGTGTCGGCCCTGATCCACGCGGCCACCATGGTGACCGCGGGCGTTTACATGGTGGCGCGCTCGAACCACCTATTCCGGCTGGCTCCGGAGGCGGGCCTGATCGTGGCGACCGTGGGCGCGCTGACCGCGTTCTTCGCCGCGACCATCGCCATGACGCAGAACGATATCAAGCGCGTGCTGGCGTACTCCACCGTGAGCCAACTCGGCTACATGTTCGTGGCGCTGGGCGCGGGCGCATACTGGGTCGGCGATCTTCCATCTTTATACGCACGCGTTCTTCAAGGCCCTGCTGTTCCTCGGTTCCGGCTCGGTGATTCACGCGCTCTCGGGCGAGCAGGACATGCGCAAGATGGGCGGCTTGAAGAACAAGATCCCCGTCACGTACGCCACCATGCTCATCGGCACGCTGGCCATCTCGGGCATTCCGGGACTGGCCGGGTTCTTCTCGAAGGACGAGATTCTGTGGCAGGCGTACTCGAATCCGCAGGCCTGGTTCCGCGTGGTGTACGCCCTCGGCCTGATCACGGCGGGCATGACCGCGTTCTACATGTGGCGGCTGATGGCGCTCACCTTCTACGGCGAGTCGCGCGTGGACCCGAAGGTCGCCGCGCACATACACGAATCGCCCAAGACGATGACGGTGCCGCTGATGGTGCTGGCCGCGGGCAGCGTGCTGGCCGGATGGATCGGCGTGCCCAAGCTGTGGAGCGCCTTCCCCGAAGGCTTCCGCACGCTCGAGACGTGGCTGGCGGGAGTGCTGGGCAACGCGCACACCATCGGCGAGATGGAGCACGAACCGAACACCGGCCTCGAGTGGGCGCTGATGCTGCTCTCGGTGGCGGTGGCGGGCGCGGGCATCTGCGCTGGCCTGGAGTCTCTATCAGAAGAGGAAGCCGGCCGTGGAGCCGCTTGCAGGCGCTCGGCCCGCTCTACACCGGCTCGTTGAATAAGTGGTACGTGGACGAGGCTTACGACGTTGTGTTCGTGAACGGACTTTCGAAGGGCGGCGGCACGTTGCTGTCGCGCTTCGACCAGAAGGTGGTCGATGGCGGCGTGAACGGCGCGGGCTGGCTCACACGTCTCACTTCGACCGTCAGCATGTGGTGGGACACCTGGATCGTGGACGGCGCGGTGCGGCTGACGGCGTTCGCCGTGAAGCTGTCGTCTTATCCGGTGCGGATCTTCCAGACCGGTTCGGTGCAGGCCTACGCGCTGGCGTTCGTTCTAGGCGTGGCCGTGATTCTTGGATATTACCTGGTGCACTAAATGGAACGTCGCGGAAGACCGGCGGTTACAGACAGTGCTCTCGACACGACGTGTCGAGGCGGCAGGCAGGAGTGCCTGCGCCACAACGCAGGTACTAAATGGGCAATCACTACCTAAGCTGGGTCCTCTTCACGCCGCTTATCGGCGCGGCGCTGCTGCTGCTGATCCCGGCATCGAAGAAGAACCTGATCCGCATTCTGCGCGAACGTCTTCGCGCTGGCGGCCTTCGCGGTGTCGCTCCCGCTCGCTTTGAACTTCAACAAGAACGCGGACGGCTTCCAGTACGCCGAGCGCGCCGATTGGATTCCGGCGCTGGGCGCCCACTACGCCATCGGCATCGACGGCATCAGCCTGCTGCTGGTGATGCTGACGACGGTGATCGGCGCCATCGCGATTCTATCGTCCTGGCGCGCCATCGACGACACGGGTGAAGGAATACTACGTCATGTTCCTGTTGCAGCAGACGGGAATCATCGGCGTATTCATCTCGCTCGATTTCTTCCTGTTCTTCGTGTTCTGGGAAGCGGTGCTGGTGCCGATGTACTTCATCATCGGCGTTTGGGGCGGGCCGCGGAAGCTCTACGCCGCCATCAAGTTCTTCCTGTACACGCTGGCCGGCGGCGCGCTGATGCTGCTGGGCATCCTGACGCTCTACTTCGAGCACTTCCGCCAGTTCGGTTTCTATACCTTCGAGATCTCGGAGTTGATGAAGCTGAGCCTGCCCCTGCACCTGGAGCAGTGGGTGTTCTGGGCGTTCTTCCTCGGCTTCGCGATCAAGGTGCCGATGTTCCCCTTCCACACCTGGCTGCCGGACGCGCACGTCGAAGCGCCCACGGCCGGCTCGGTGGTGCTCGCGAGCGTGCTGCTGAAGATGGGCACGTACGGCTTCATCCGCTTCTCGCTGCCGCTGCTGCCGAAGGCCTCGATGGACGCCACCATCGTGCAGATCCTGGCCGGACTTTCGATCATCGGCATCCTCTACGGCGCGCTGGTCAGCCTGATGCAGCAGGATTGGAAGAAGCTGGTGGCGTACTCCTCGGTGAGCCACCTGGGCTTCTGCACGCTGGGCATCTTCGCGCTGAATCCGAACGGACTGGCGGGCAGCGTGATCCAGCAGATCAACCACGGCATCTCGACCGGCATGCTCTTCCTGGTGGTGGGCATCATGTACGAGCGCCGTCACACGCGCGAGCTGAAGGAATACGGCGGGCTGGGCCACGTGATGCCGGTCTACGCCACGGTGTTCGCCATCGCGATGCTCAGCTCGGCGGGGCTGCCGCTGCTGAACGGCTTCATCGGCGAGTTCACGATTTTGCAGGGCGCCTTTGAAGCGAACCGCATCTGGGCGGCGCTGGCAGTGCTCGGAGTGATCTTCGGCGCGGCCTACCTGCTGTGGATGTACCAGCGCACGGTGCTCGGCGAAGTGACCAACGAGAAGAACCGCGGCCTGCCCGATCTGAGCCTGCGCGAGCTGGCGACGTTCCTGCCGCTGATCGCCTGGGCCATCTGGATCGGCGTCTATCCTAAGCCGTTCTTCGATGTGCTGGAGAAACCGGTGGCGCAGATCGTCGAGCGCGTGAAACCGGGGTATTTTGCAGGGAGCCGTCAGCCGTCAGCCGTTCATACCGAGCCGCGACCGCTAGGGAGCGGTCCTGCCGGCGCGCCGTCCGAGCGACGGGCGACGGGCAACGAGCGACGAGCGGCTCTCGCGGAGGCGGTCCGATGATCTACTACACCGCCGTCGACCAGTTCGCGCTGCTTCCCGCCTTGATGCTGGCGCTGTTCGGCTGCGCCACCCTGCTGTTCGACTTCTGGGTGTTCCCGGAGCCGAAACACCGCAAGTGGATGCTCCTTTTCGTAGTGGCCGGGCTCGCTTTCGCAGGGGGCGGGTTGGTCAAGCAGCAGATCTTCCTGGCCGCGCACGGCCCGTTCACGGCGTTTCAGGGATCGCTCACCATCGACGGCCTGTCGCTGTTCTTCAACTGGATTTTCCTGGTGTCGTCGCTGATCGTGGTTCTCGCCTCCCACAAATACCTGGAAACCGAACACGAGCCGCGCGGGGAATACTACGGCCTGGTGCTGCTCGCAAATTGCGGCATGTTTTTCCTGGCCACGGGCTCGGACCTGATCACGCTGTTCATCGGCCTCGAGCTGATGGCGCTGTGCTTCTACATCCTGGTGGGCTACCTGCGCTCGGACAAACGCTCGAACGAAGCGGCCATGAAGTACCTGCTGCTGGGCGCGTTTTCGAGCGGGTTCCTGGTTTACGGATTCTCGGTTCTTTACGGGATCGCGGGCTCGACGCGGCTGCGCGACGTCGCCGAGGCCATCTCGACGCGCAACGTCACGGACCCGCTGGTGCTGCTGGCGCTGGTGACGACCACGGTCGGGCTGCTCTTCAAGATCTCGGCGGTCCCGTTCCACATGTGGGCTCCGGACGCCTATGAGGGCGCGCCCACGACCATCACCGCATACTTGTCGGTGGGCTCGAAAGCCGCCTCGTTTGCGTTTCTGCTGCGCATGTTTCTGGTCCCCTTTGCCTCGCTGCGGGTGGCGTGGACGCCGGTCCTCATCGTGATCGCGGTTCCGACCATGACGGTCGGCAACCTGGCCGCCATCAGCCAGACCAACGTCAAGCGGCTGCTGGCCTACAGCTCGATCTCGCACGCGGGCTACATGCTGCTGGGCCTGATTGCGGGCAACGCCACCGGCATCCGCGGCATCGCCGTCTACATCATGGTCTACACCTTCATGAACCTCGGCGCGTTCATGGTGATCGTGTCGCTGCGCCGGCAGAACATCATCGGCGACGAGATCGAAGACCTCAACGGCCTGATGCAGCAAGAGCCCGGTCCACGCCGTGCTGATGCTGATCTTCCTGATGTCGCTGGCCGGGATTCCGCCCACGGCCGGCTTCCTGGGGAAGTACTACATTTTCCTCTCGCTGATCGAGACCGGCCACAACGTGCTGGCGGTGATCGCGGTGCTCTACGTGGCCGTGGCGGTCTACTACTATTTCCGGATGGTGCGGGCGATGTTCGTCAGCGAGGCGGTGGACAAAGTGCCCGCTGCGTCGAACTTCGGCCTGCGCGTGGCGCTCGCACTGACCGGCGCGATGACGGTGCTGGTCGGCATTTATCCCGAGCCGTTCCTGCGCTTCGCCCAGGGATGGTGCGTTGATCCTATGCAAAGCCTTCTTCAAAACCCGCTGGTGACGACGCTGCTGCTGACCGTGGTAATTATCGGCGTGTTCCCGCTGCTGGCCGGCTACATCGTGCTGGCCGAGCGCAAACTGCTGGCGGATTTCCAGGTGCGCCTGGGCCCCATGCGCGTGGGCCCGCACGGCATCCTGCAGCCGCTGGCCGACGCGCTCAAGCTGATCATCAAGGAAGACGTCATCCCGGCGCAATCGGACAAGTTCATTTTCTGGATGGCGCCTTGCGTTTCGACCTTCACCGCGCTGACGGCCTTCGCCGTGCTTCCGTTCACCGGCCTGGTGCGCGTGGCGGACGTCAACGTCGGGCTGCTGGTGATCAGCGCCATGTCGGCGGTGGGCGTGCTCGGGGTCGTGCTTGGCGGATGGTCGTCGAACAGCCACTATGCGCTGCTCGGCGCGTTGCGCAGCGGAGCGCAGTTGATCAGCTACGAGGTGGCGCTGGCTTTCGCGCTGCTGTGCGGCGTGATGGCGGCCGGGACGCTGAGCATGGAGGGCATCGTCAAGGCCCAGGCGGACCGGGGCATCTGGTTCGTCTTCGACAACTTCGGCCTGATGGTGCTTCCGTTCGTGGTCTACGTGATCGCGGCCATCGCCGAAACCAACCGCGCGCCTTTCGACCTGCCCGAAGCCGAGAGCGAGCTGGTGGCGGGCTTCATGACCGAGTTCAGCGGATTCCGATGGGCGCTCTACTTCCTGGCCGAGTACGCCAACATCTTCGTGATTTCCTCGGTGGCGGTGACGCTGTTCTGGGGCGGCTGGCTGCGGCCCTTCCCCAGCGTGGGCTGGCTCGATTACCCGTTGAACAACGTCTTTCCGTTCCTGGCGCTGGCCGGCACGGGCGCGTACTGCTTCCCGCTGGCGCGCCGCCTGGCGAACCGTCCGCGCGCGATCTTCCTGATGGCGATCGGCGCGTGCCTGATCGTGCTCGGGCTGCCGTTCCTGCTTCCGGTGGTGAGTGGACCTGGTCTCGCCCGCGTTCTGGTTCTTCTTCAAGGTGGCGTTCCTGGTCTACTCGATGATCTGGTTCCGCGCCACCTGGCCCCGCTTCCGCTACGACCAGTTGATGAACATCGGCTGGCGCAAACTGATCCCGCTAGGTATGGCGGCGGTGCTGGCGAACGCGGTGGTGGGGATGCTGAAGAAGTAGGGGCAGCGAGCGGTCAACCCGGCTCGCCGAACTCTCTCCTCAAGATCTCGGCAATCTGCGCCCGGAGCGCAGGCGCTTCTTTGGTGGCAGCGATCCAAACCACTTCCCAATCGACCCCAAAGTAGGAATGGATCAGGATATTCCGAAAGGCCACAATCCGCGGCCATGGAGCCTCCGGGTGCGCCTCCTGGAGCGACTTTGGGAGGCGGGCAGCGGCTTCTCCGATCACTGCCAGCTTCTGCACGACGGCACTGCGGAGCAGTTCGGACGCGCTGAAAGCAGCGAAATCGACGCCGGCCAGAAACCGAGCAACGTGATCCGCCGCCTCCACGATGTCACGCAGGTACAGTTCCTCACGCCGCATAGAGGGTTCGCGCTTCACCGAGCACGGAGGGCCGAATGAGGGGCTTCAGGCCCCGCTTGGAGACCAAGTCCACCTTGCGGCCCAGTAAGCTCCCCAGGTCCAGCATCAGGCCGGCATAGTCGATCAAGCCGATCTCGGCCTGTGGCAGGAACTCGACGAGCAGGTCAATGTCGCTGTCCGGACGCATCTCTCCTCGGGCGGCCGAGCCGAACAGTGCCAGTTCCCGAACGTGGTACTTCCGGCAAATCCCGGCGAGCTGGCCGTCGTCGATCTCGATTTGCGCGATGCGCGCCATGTCACATCTATTATGCTCCAAGGCAGGATGGAAGGAACCGAGGGAACGGAATCTAAGCGGTGGGCCCGGCGCGCTACTTCAGCCTTGATTTCCTGCACCGTGGCGCCCTCCAGCCACCGGTGGCGGTCGCGGGTGTAGTCGCCGGAGCCGGATCGATAGACGCGGAGAAAGCGGGCCAGACCATCCAGGCCCAGTTCTCGTTGCAGAACAGGGAGGGTATGGCGGCGGTGCTGGCAAACGCAGTGGTGGGGATGCTGAAGAAGTAGGGCCACGAATGAACACGAATACACACGAATAGAACAAAGCCTATTCTTGCTGTCTCTATTCGTGTCCATTCGTGGCCCCAGTTTATTTCTTCTGCCCCCCGCGGCTGGACTCGCGGATGGTGCGGATCTCTTCCGCCGGGATGTGCAGGAATTCCAGGAATTCCTGATGCTCTTCGGGCGCGTTGCGCTCGAACTCGATGTGGAAACGTTGCATGTCGTCCTCGGTCAGGCCCGAGGCGCGCATGATGGAAACCAGCTTGTCTTTGGTAATCACTTTAGTCCTCCAGAGAGATTGGTTGCTTTTGAGCAGACTGAGGATGGCCCGTTGATGGTCGCGCAGCGTCTCGATCTCGGCATTCAACTCGATCAGCCGCCGTTTCAAGACCGAGGTTGCGTCGGTTTCCGGGCGATCCAGAATGCGGCGAATGTCGTCGAGCTTCAGGCCGGCGTCGCGGTAGGCGCAGACCTGCTGAAGCCGCCGCAGGTCCTTCTCGCCATACCCACGGTAATTGGCGGCGGACCTGACGGCGGGTTTCAGCAGCCCGACGGACTCGTAATAGAGCAGCGTGCTGCGGCTCAGACCGCAGCTTTTGGCGAGTTTGGAAACGGTAAACATCGTCCAGTCCTCACTGTGAACTATGAAGCTATAGACAGGTCAATCGAAATCGCAGATTCAATTCTGGCATGGAGGGAGCCGAGGCGCCGGGGCAGGATGCACAGGCACCGCAGGCGCCACGGTAGCGGCAGGTTTTCAGGGCTGCGGAGGCCCGGCCGGCCCGGCCCTGGCCAGCGCGGCCGGGGTGCGACGGAAGCGGCAGGTCTTCAGGACTCTGGAAGCAGCCGAGCGCTATCTCGGATCGGCGGCCGCCGCGGCAACCGGGGAACCGAAGCCCAGCGCCTGTTTCAGCCGGTTGGCGGAGATCTTCGTGGTCGCCAGGTACGAGATCTGGAACTGGCAGTAATAGCCGCTGTTATGGACCGAGTAGAAGTCGCCCGCCGTCTGCCGCTCGCACTCGATATCCGCTCTCCAGTTCTTGTCGTGGATGTAGTCGACGCGCGTCTGGATGTTATCGCCGCGGTTCAGGCCCGAGCCGAACGTCTTTGCGCTGCCGGCATACGGCTGGAACGCGCCCATGTGATAGTAAGTGACCCGCGCGGTGAGTTTCTTGAAAGGAGTCATGCCGGTCTCGGCCTGCCACATCGACAGGTTGGTCCAGTAGGCGACGCCTCTCTCTGGCAGTTGGCTGTAGATATAGAGTTCGCTCCACTTAGGCCAGCGGGAATACAGGGGATCCCAGCCTTCGGTACGGCCCTTCGAATTCGGGTCGTCGCCCGACAGTCCCCACCAACCGCCCAGAACGTAAGGCTTCCAGCGGTGCGTGAACTGCCTTTTCACATAGCCGTAGCCGCCCCAGCCGCGCACCACGACGTCGGGGTGCTGAGCGCCCCACTGACCCGCGAACTCGGCGGTGCCGGTCCACCCGGGTGCGATCTGGATCACGGCCCGGCCGCCTGCCGTGCTGATGTGCTTGTCCGGCTGGAACGCCGGACTCGTCGGCGCGCGGTAGTCGTGAACTTCCTTCGTGTACAGATAGTAAGACTCGAACGCCACCCGCTTGTGATTGTTATCCGTGTAATATGCCCCCAGCGAACTCTCGTCATACTCCTGCAGGAGCTTGCGCTGGTCGTGGATTCGGGGCAGCATGCGATCGTACTTCGGGTTGAGAATCCCGATAAGTTCCAGCTTCGATTTCTTGCGAGAGTAAGCCAGATCGACGGCATTGTCGTAGAGGGAGCGGGACCCGTCGTAGGGGTTGCCGTCCATGAGGAGGAAGCCTTCGCCGCGCACCAGGTTCTGCCGGCCCACACGGAGCGATAGCCCTTTGACAAAGAGTTTCTTAATATCGATATAGGCGCTTTCGAAGATCACTTCGTCGAAGCGGTTGCCAGGCATCCCGAGCTTCTGGTTGGTCTCCTGATTGGCCCCCACGAAGAAACTCACATTGGAGGACAGAGGAACGCTCATCCAGGCGCGCGTGCGATAGCGCATCTGCTCGCGCTCGTCGTTGGCCTTGTCCGTGAAGTCGGTAATGTTGTTCCAGTCCTCGTTGCGCACACGCTGCTCGAAGCCGAACTCGAACGTGGGAGGCGCTTCATTGTTGGGGGGCTGGGATTGCTGGGCGTTCGCGGGGGGCATGGCGAGCGCATACAGCAGGACCATGAAGAGGGCGTTTCGCATGAGTTGTTTCTTCACCTACCTGCCCGCGGGCCAGGTCGGTCCGGCGCGGCAAAGGAGGGCGCTACGGACCCGGTAGGCTCGGAACGCTTCCCAAAAGTATACACCACGGTGTTTGATCCGCGGCAGGATTCGGAGATAAAATCATCTGTTAATCTCGCTCTGGCGCTTTCCCACTTGCATCCGGCTGTCGTGGCGTGGGAGAGTGTCATCCTGGTGTCGATGTCAATGAATCTGTCAGGCCGTATGCTGCTGAGCGGGGACGAAGCCGTGGCGCTGGCCGCGCGCGATGCCGGCGTGGCGCTGGGCACCGGCTATCCGGGCACGCCGTCCACCGAGATCCTGGAGGCCTTCGCCGACCTGGGCGGCCGCGCGCAGTGGGCGCCGAACGAGAAGGTGGCGCTGGAAGTCGCCCTCGGCGCGGCCGTTCGGCGGCGCGCGGGCGCTGGTGACGATGAAGCACGTCGGCCTGAACGTGGCCGCCGACCCGCTGTTCACGGCGGCCTACACCGGCGTCGCGGGCGCGCTGGTGGTGGTCTCGGCCGACGATCCCGGGCATGGCCTCCAGCCAGAACGAGCAGGACAACCGCCGCTACGCCGTGGCCGCCGGCGTGCCCATGCTCGAGCCGGCCGATTCGCAGGAAGCCTACGACTTCACCCTGCTGGCCATCGAGATCTCCGAGCGCTGGCAGCTGCCGGTGCTGCTGCGCATGACCACGCGCGTGTGCCACTCGAAGACCGTCGTGCGAGCCGCAGCCCGAGCTGGCCACGACGCCGCCCGCGACCGGCTATTCGAGCGCGACATCCGCGGCCGCGTGATGATCCCCGCCTATGCCCGGCCGGCCCATCGGCGCCTGCGCGCGAAGCTGGCCGAGATCGCGGAGTGGAACGAGACCGCCGGGCCCAACCGCGCAGATCGAGGGCGACCGCATCGCTGGGCATCATCACCTCGGGCGTGGCCTTCATGCACGCGCGCGAGGCGGCGCCCGAGGCGGCCGTGCTCAAGCTGGGCATGACCTATCCGCTGCCGCTCGAAGCCATCCGCGCCGTTCGCCGCGCACGGTGGAGCGCTGCGTGGTGATCGAAGAGGGCGACCCGTACCTGGTCGAGGCGATCCGCGCGGCCGGCATCGCCGTCGAGGGCAAGCCGGAGATGTACCGCTTCGGCGAGCTGAACGTCGACGCGCGTGCGCCGCATCCTGGCCGGCGACGTCTCGCCCGAGCCCGCGCCGCCGCCGGGCAAGCCGCCGGAGCTGTGCCCGGGCTGCCCGCACCGCACCGTCTTTCAGGCGCTGCGCGAGCTGGACTGCATCGTGGCCGGCGACATCGGCTGCTACTCGCTGGGCGTGCTGCCGCCCTTCGAGGCCATGGATACGCTGCGTCTGCATGGGCGCCAGCATCGGCGTGGGCCTGGGCCTGCGGCACGTGCTGCCGCCGGAGCAGGCGCGCCGCGTGGTCAGCGTCATCGGCGACAGCACCTTCGTCCACAGCGGCATCACCGGCCTGGTCGAGATGGTCTACAATCCGCCGCCGCCGGCCACGTGGTGCTCATCCTCGACAACGGCACCACGGCCATGACCGGGCTGCAGGAGCACCCCGGCACCGGCCGCACGCTCGACCACCAGCGCACCGGCAAGGTGGTGTTCGAGGACCTGGCGCGCTCGCTGGGCATCAAGCAGGTTCACGTCATCGATCCCACGCTCGAGCCAGCAGGCGTTCGAGGACCTGGTGCACGAGTGCCTCGAAGCCGGCGAGCTGGCGGTGATCGTCGCGCGCCGCACCTGCCTGCTGGCCGCCGGCAAGATCAAGCATGGAATGACGAGACAGGCTAGTCGCCCGGACGTAGCGTGCCCATGCGCACGCGTCGAGATAGCCAGGCAGTCGACCGATGACGTCGTCATCAACATCGTCATCGCCGGCCTGGGCGGCCAGGGCGTGCTCAAGGCCTCCGACATCCTCGCCGAGGCCGCCTTCCGCGCCGGCTTCGACGTGAAGAAGAGCGAGCTCCACGGCATGAGCCAGCGCGGCGGCTCGGTGGCCAGCGACGTGCGCTTCGGCGGCGAGGTCGTTCAGCCCCATGGTGCCGCCGGGCGAGGCCGATTTCCTGGTGGTCCTCGCGCCGGACCAGGTCGAGGTCAACCGCTGGCAGTTGCGCAACGGCGGCGTGCTGATCGCGCCGGCCATGATCGACGAGCGCGCCCTGGCCAACAAGAAGACCCTGAACGTGGCCCTGCTCGGCGTCCTGAGCGCGCTCGCTCGGACATCGCCGAGGAGCACTGGCTCGCGGCCATCCGCGCCAACCTGCCCGAGAAGCTGCACGAGGTCAACCTCGCCGCATTCGCAGCTCGGGCGCCAGGCCGCCCGCAGGGAGTTCCATCCATGATCGAAGCTATCGAAGAACTTGCCGTGCGGATACCATCCCGCCAGCGCGCCGGACTACGTCCCCGCGCAACACTGCGGGAGCTGCAACTGGCGCGCCTGCAGGCCGTGGTCAGCCGCGCCTACGACCGCGTCGACGCTTTCCGCAAGCGCATGGACGAGCGCGGCTGACGCCCGACGGACATCCAGTCGCCTCGACGACATCGCCCAGCTGCCGTTCACGGTCAAGACCGACCTGCGCGACACCTATCCCTTCGGCCTGTTCGCCAGCCCGATGCAGGAGGTCGTGCGGCTGCACGCCTCGAGCGGCACCACCGGCAAGCCGATCGTGGTGGCCTACACCCAGGACGACCTGGACGTGTGGACCGACGTGATGGTGCGCAGCTTCGCCGCCTGCGGCCTGACGCACGGCGACATCATCCAGAACGCCTACGGCTACGGCCTGTTCACCGGCGGCCTGGGCGCGCACTACGGCGCCGAGGCGCTGGGCGCCACCGTCATCCCCATCTCCGGCGGCAACACCGACCGGCAGATCATGGTGATGAAGGATTTCGGCGTCACCGCCATCTGCTGCACGCCCAGCTACTTCCTCCACCTGCTCGAGCGCGCCGCGCGAGCTGGGCGTGGACCTGCGCGAGCTGCCGCTGCGCGTGGGCGTCTTCGGCGCCGAGCCCTGGACCGACTCCATGCGCCGCCACATCGAGACCGACGCCGGCATCAAGGCGTTACGACATCTACGGCCTGTCCGAGATCATCGGCCCGGGCGTGGCCATCGAGTGCCCCTGCCAGGCACGGCCTGCACATCTTCGAGGACCACTTCTATCCCGAGATCATCGACCCGGAGACCGGCGAGCCGCTGCCGGACGGCGCGGAGGGCGAACTGGTGCTCACCACGCTCAGCAAGCAGGCCATGCCGATGATCCGCTACCGCACGCGCGACATCACGGCCTTCGTCCCGGGCACCGTGCGCCTGCGGGCGCACGCTCCGGCGCATCCGCCGCATCGGCCGCCGCAGCGACGACATGTTCATCATCCGCGGCGTGAACGTCTTCCCCTCGCAGATCGAGGCGGCGCTGCTGGCGGTGGAAGGCACGCTGCCGCACTACCAGATCATCCTCACGCGCGAGAAGGGCCTGGACCAGATGGAAGTGCAGGTCGAGGTCACGCCCGAGGTCTTCAGCGACCAGGTCGGCGCGCTGGAGGACCTGCAGCAACAAGCTCGCGCTACACGCTCGAGCGCACTCTCGGCCTGCGCGTCGCCGTGCGGCTGGTCGAGCCGCACACCATCCAGCGCAGCGAGGGCAAAGCCAAGCGCGTGATCGACAGCAGAAACCTGGATCAATAGCCATGAAGATCCATCACTCTCGCTGTTCCTCGAAAACAAGCCGGGCCAGCTCATCGAGCCGTGCCGCGTGCTGGCCGCGCCGGCATCAACATCCGCACGCTGTCGCTGGCCGACACGCAGCAGTTCGGCATCCTGCGCCTGATCGTTTCCGACTGGCAGGCGGGCGCGAAGGTGCTGCGCGAGGCCGGCTACGTCGTCAACGTCACCGAGGTGGTGGCCGTCGAAGTGCCGGACCGTCCCGGCGGGCTGGCCGAGCTGCTGGACTGCTCGAGGCAGCCGGCGTCAACATCGAGTACATGTACGCCTTCACCTTCGGACGCGGCGACAAGGCCGTGCTGATCTTCCGCTTCGACGAGCCGGACGCCGCCATCGAGCTGCTGCAGGGCCGCGGGCATCAACGTGCTCGACAGCGTCGAAGTCTACAACCGGATCGAGCAATGAGCGTATCGCAGAACGGTCGCCGAGCAGCTCGAGCACGCCTCCTGGATCCGCCGCATGTTCGAGGAAGGCGCGCGGCTGAAGGCCGGAGCGCGGCGCGGAGAACGTCTTCGACTTCACCCTGGGCAACCCGGATGTGGAGCCGCCCGCGGCGGTGATGGAGGCCCTGCGCCGCGGTGGTCGGCCGGCGAACCGCCCGCACAGCCACGGCTACATGCCCAACGCCGGCTTTCCCGAGGTGCGCGAGGCGATCGCCGCGGCGCCTGGCCGCGCGCACCGGCCTGCCGTTCACGGCCGAGCACATCCTGATGACGGTGGGCGCGGCGGGCGCCTGCAACGTTGTGCTGAAAGTCGATCCTCGATCCCGGCGACGAAGTCATCGTCCTGGTTCCGTACTTCCCCGAGTACCGGTTCTACATCGAGAACCACGCCGGCGCGATGGTGCCGGTCGAGACCGACGAGGACTTCCAGCCGGACGTCGGACCGCATCGCCGCCGCCATCACCCCGCGCACCAAGGCGATCATCCTCAACTCGCCCAACAATCCCACCGGCGCGCGTCTATCCCGCCGAGGTGCTGCGGGAGCTGGAGCGCGCTGCTCGAGCCGCAATCCGCGGTGCTGGTGATCAGCGACGAGCCGTACCGGTCGCTGGTGTTCGACGGCCGGAGCGCGCCCGAAGTGCCGCCGCTCATCGAGCGCACGCTGGTAGCCGACTCCTGGTCGAAGGCCATGCGCGGTCGCGGGCGAGCGCATCGGCTACCTGGCCATCTCGCCGCGCCTCGCCGGACGCGGCCGCGCTGCGCGACGCCTGCGACCTTCGCCAACCGCATTCTCGGCTTCGTCAACGCGCCGGCCATCTGGCAGTGGGTGATGGCCGAGGCCCCCGAAACGACCGTGGACGTCAGCCTGTACCAGGACAAGCGCGACCTGCTCTGCGACGGGCTGGCGCGCATGGGCTACGAGGTCGCGCAAGCCCGCAGGCGCGTTCTACGTTTTTCCGAAGACGCCCATCGCCGACGACGTGGCGTTCATCCGCGTCGCTGCTCGAGGAAGGCATCCTGGCCGTCCCTGGCTCGGGCTTCGGCCGCGCCGGGCTACATCCGGCTGTCGCTCACCGTGGCCCGCGCAGACGATCGAGGCCAGCCTGCCGGGATTCGAGAGAGCGCTGGCGGCTGCGGGCGGCGCCGAACCGCGCGCGTAAGAAACGTCCGCTCCCTCACGGTCGCGGTTTCCATGAGACGGCCCCTCGAGTCAAGGAAAATGTTGATGGGCGGTTGTTTTAGTTTTGGCCTTTGCATGGGCCTCCTTTCCCTCATCTAAGGAAACTCTTCGGAACGGCCCGGAGCGGTCAAGGGCGCGCCGGTTTTGCGCGGCGCAGCGAACCCTTGACGGCGAGGACCGTTCCGGAATCTGGGGCCGGAGGAAAGGAGGCCGGGGGTTCCAGGGGGTGTCCCCCTGGCGGGGTTCCGGGGCAGCGCCCCGGACACCTTACCGCGCGCCTTTTGCGCGGCATCCAGGAACACCTCCGCCTCCGTCCGCTGTCCTGCGCCGACCAACGGGAGGCGCTCGCTCTCCCGCCTTCGTAGCCGCTTTCCTTCGACCCGGCTTCCATCCGCACTCGGATCGGCCGGTTCCCCGGCCGGGTGCTCGTTGGGGTTCTTCCGAAGGTGGGGGGCTGCCATCTCGCTGTCGAGCTCGGCCTCCCGGTCTTCCCGGAATGCCGGCTCTACCGCGACCTCGCAGTCACCCCCGTTCGGTCTCTGGCTACGACTTCCCAAACCCATCCTGTCCTCAGGCTGTCCTCAGGCCGCCGCCGCTGGAGCCGCGGTCCTCGAGTTCCTTAGCGGCTCGTACGACCTCGCCGCTGACCCACAACCGGTGCAACAGCACACTCAGCTTTCGCGCCACCGCCACCACCGCCCGCTTCCTGGCGTTGCCCCCGCCCCGCGCGCACAGCTTCAGCCCCCAGCGCCGCACATCCGTATCCGGGCCAAACCGTCCCAGAATGTACTGCGCACTGTTGACCAGCAGCGTGCGCAGGTACTGATCTCCCTCTTTAGTGATCCCTAGTTGCGGATTGCTTTCTCCCGATTGGTCTCGCCGGGGCCGCGCTTCAATGTAACAGCCCACTTCCCGGCTCTTGCGGAAGCGCGCCGGATCTTCCAGCGTCAGCACGAACGTCAGCGCCACCAGTGTCCCCACTCCCTTCACTTGCGTCAGACGTCGTACTTCTTCCGCGTAGTGCTCCCGTGCGATCGCCTCGATCCGTTTGTCCGCTTCCTGGATCTTCAGGTTCAGGGCTTCCACCGCCTCTAACAACGGCTCGATCGCCGCTCGCACGGCGGGCGCCAGTTCCTCCGCCAGGCGCACACTGGCCGCGGCCGGCGAACAATCCGGCAGCCGCTCTCCGAGCGGCTTCACCAGCCCGCGCGCGGCGTTCATCAGCTTGGTGCGCGCCTCCACCAATATGCGGCGCCCCCGGATCGCCAGCAGGTGTCCGTGCGCCTCTTCGCTGCGATGCCGGATCGGACGCAGTAACTTGGGATCCACGCGCGCCATCCGCGCCAGCATCTCCGCATCGATCGGGTCCCTTTTTCCGCTGTTGGCCGTCAGCAGCGGGATGGCTCGTGCATTGGCCACGATCACTTCGTGCCCGCACTCCCCCAGCACCCGCTCCACCCACGCCGAGTGGGTCCCGGCCTCGATCGCCACCCGGCTCCTCTGCAGCTTCCCGAAGCACTCCCGCAGACTTGCTCGCGTGGTCTTCAGGCTGCCTGCCACCAGTACCTCGCCGGTTTCGTCCAGGATGCAGTAGGAGCTGCTGCGATCGCCCACGTCGATACCGATCGTCAGATCCTCGCGCTGCTGCTTGCGCGCCTGCTGCTTCCGCTTCGCCATTCCCTTACCCGTGATATTCTTTTTCATACCGGTTCCTTCCTTTGCACCTTATCGAGTGCGCCTAACGGGAGCTTAACGCATCCCGCCGGGAGGAACCGGCCTTCTCATACCATCTCGGTGCTGAGCACCTCATCCGACCTCGGTCCCCAATTTCGATGGATTTTGTTCCACTATGGGTGTAATCTGTACGAGGTGACGCCAAAGGGGGCTGGCAACATCGGGGCGTCGTCGGCGTAAGACAGAGAAGAGGGGTGGGTATGTCTTCATCGCCGTGCGGGAGTGGGGAATCCCGCCAGTCGCGGCCGCTTGCGCCGCAGGCCGCTTCGATCCTGGAGTCGGTCCTCCTTAGCCTCAGCGACGGAGTCGTGGTTGCGGATAGGAGTGGCCAGTTCATTCTGGTCAATCCAGCGGCCGCGCGGCTGCTGAGCGCCGTCCCCACAGACGTTGCTCCCTCGGAATTCAGCGCTCATTACGGCCTGTACAAGCCTGACCAGAGCACGCTGTTTCCGGTTGAGGAACTGCCCCTGATGCGCGCCATCCGGGGCGAAGTGGTGCGGGATGTCGAGATGTATGTGCGCCCGGCCGGGTCGGAGGGCATTTGGGTGAGCGCCTCAGCCATGCCCCTGCGGGACGAGGCCAGCGGCCTCGAGGGCGGAGTGGTCGTGTTTCGCGATATCAGCGAGTCCAAACGCAATGAGGAGGCCCTTCGCAGCGAGCGGGACAGGGCCGCGGCCGTGGTGGACACCGTAGCCAGCCTGGTGCTCGTGCTCGACAGGGACGGGCGCATTCTGGGCTTCAATCGCGCCTGCGAGAAAGCTGCCGGCCGCACGCTGGAACAGGTACGCGGCCGCTTGTTTTGGGAGACCGCGCTGCCGCCCGAAGAGGTGGCCGCCGCCAAAACCGCGTTTGAGGACCTGCGGGCGGGGCGCTTTCCAAACCAGGTGGAGAACCACTGGGTTTCGAGCGACGGCAGCCGCCGCCTGATCGCCTGGGCGAACACCGCGCTGGTTGCGCCGGACGGCAGTGTCGAGTTCATCATCGGAACCGGCACGGACCTGACCGCCCGCAGGCATGCCGAAGACGAATTGCGCCGCGCCAACCACATGCTCCGGGTGGTCATCGAGACCAGCCCGCTGGCCATCGTCACCATGGACCTTAGCGGCAGCGTGAGGAGCTGGAACCGCGCCGCCGAGCGCATGTTCGGATGGCTCGAGCAGGAGGTCCTCGGCAAGCCCTTCCCCATCGTGCCTGAAGAGGATGAGGCCTTCTTCCGCGGCAACCTCGACCGCCTGCAGCGTGCCGAGACCATCGCCGGCATCGAGCGGCAACGCCGGCGCAAAGACGGCACACTCATCGACGTGGCGCTCTGGAACGCGCCGCAACTGGATGCCGAGGGCCACGTGGTCGGCGGCATCTCCGTGATCGCCGACATGACCGATCGCAAGCGTCTGGAGGAGCAGTTCCGCCAGGCCCAGAAGATGGAAGCCGTGGGCCGGCTGGCTGGGGGCGTGGCGCACGATTTCAACAATCTCCTCACGGTGATCGGCGGCTACACGCAGATGCTTCTCGAAACCATGCGGGCCGACGACCCTACGCGCTCCTCGATAGAAGAGATCGACCGTGCCAGCGCCAGCGCCGCGGCCCTCACGCAACAACTGCTGGCCTTCAGCCGCCGGCAGATTGTCACGCCTCAACTGTTCGACCTCAACCGGCTCGTGGCCGGTCTCGACAAGATGCTCCACCGCCTCATAGGCGAGGACGTCGAGCTGGTCGGCGCAGCTCGCACCGCAGCTTCCCAACGTGAGGGTGGACGCCGGTCAGATCGAGCAGGTTCTGATGAACCTGGTGGTGAACGCACGCGACGCTATGCCCCGTGGCGGGACCATCACCATCCGCACCGAGGTGGCGGAGTTCAACGAGCGCAGCCCCGAGGGAGTGGGCCCCGGCCGCTACGCCGTCCTTTCGGTCGTCGACACCGGCCGCGGAATGACGGAAGAGGTCAAGCTCCACATCTTCGAGCCGTTTTTCACCACCAAGGGCCGCGGCAAAGGTACCGGGCTCGGGCTGAGCACGGTGTACGGGATTGTAAAGCAGAGCGGCGGGGAAGTCACGGTCACCTCGGCGCCGGGCGAGGGCAGCACCTTCCGGATCTTCCTGCCGGCCCTGGACCGTGCCGCGGCCGCGGGCGTGGACGGAGTTCCGCCTCCCGAGCGCAAGCGCGGCACCGAAACCGTGCTGCTGGCCGAGGACGACGCTGCGTTGCGGAACCTCATCCGAGGAATCCTGGAGGGCCGCGGCTACTCGGTGCTACTGGCCGTCGATGCCGGCGAAGCCGTGGCGTGGTGCGAGCGCCACCCCGGTCCGATCCATCTCTTCCTGACCGACGTTGTCATGCCCGGCATGAGCGGACAGGACCTGGCCGAGATGGCAGCGCGCTTGCGTCCTCGCCTCAAGGTGCTTTACATGTCCGGCTACACGGACCACGCCATCCTCGAAGACGGCGTGCTCGACAGCGGCGCCGGCTTCCTGCGCAAGCCGTTCACACCCGAGATCCTGCTCTCGAAAATCCGGGAAGTGCTGGACGGCGGCTGAGCACGGTGGGGCGGACCCATAAGCGCTAACTTAACGGCTGCCGAGGAGTCAGGCCGTGGCGCGGGCTTTCAGCCTGCCGCGTCGGGACTCTTCTCGACGCAAAAAGAGCGCCTCGACACGAGTGTCGAGGCGGCAGGCAGGAGTGCCGGCGCCACAAAGGCTGCACATCGCCAGCCTCGTCGGCCTGGTCGTTGTTAACGAGAAGGCGGGTCCAGGGGGACCCGCGCGGACCAGGGAGTCCGCCCCACACTCCGCTCGTAGACCGCGATCCACTGCCCTCGTTCGGACCAGCGGACCACCTGCCTCAGGCCGAGCCGCCGTTCCAGATCGCGCGGAGCGATCTGCGGCTGGTACCCGTAAAACCTGCGCATCAGCGGCGCCACGAGCGGCGCTCGCCGCAAATCCCATCCGGCATCCCATTCGCGCGAGAAGAGCACGAAGGGCCCCACGGAGGCCCGATCGAGCGACTGCAAGTCGGCCGGCCGGAACCCCGGCACCTCTTGATATGCCAGCCGCCGGGTGACGTATCCGTTCGCGGGTCGCTTGATCTCGATCGAAAACGGCCAGGCGGTCGTGATGGTCTGGCCTGGATAGGTCCGTTCCACGAAATCCGCCGCGCGCTGGTGAAGCCGGACGAAATCGACCATGGCCAGGTTGTTTTCGTAAGGATAGGGGTAGGGCGGGTTCCAGAAGAGGCAGGCAATCAAACCCGCTACCAGCGCAAACTGCCCGATGCGTGTGGCCGGCGAGGGCCGCGCGGACCAAGCCACCGAGAACGCGATGTACATCAGCGGCAGCACGGGCAGCAGATAGCGTTCGAGCGTCGCGCCGCCCAGAACCGTGACCGCGAGCGTCTGCGCCACCCCCAGCACAGCCGCGATGCGCCACCCGCGGCTGCGGAATATCTTGCTGTGTCGCCAGGCCAGCGCCACGGCGATCCATCCGATCCAATGGAAGTTCTCGATGAAGATCGAAAAGCAGCGCCGCGCCAGCGCGATCGAAACGCGCACCGGATGGAGCGGGAACAGCAGGTTGTAGTCGGTGAAACCGGCGTTGCCGAGCACGTGCCCGGTAGCGCGGTAGAGCACCAGCAGCCAGCCGCCGAGCGCGAGCACCGGAAGGGCGAACCACAGCGCCTCGCGCCGGCGCCGCTCCGCGATCAGCCACAGCGCGAACAATAGCGCGGCCACCAACCCGGTCTCTTTCACCAGCGCCAGCGCAACGCAGGCGAGAGCCGCGCTGCGATAGCGGCCCCTTAGAAACAGGAGTAGCGCCAGCAGTGTGAACAGCATGGCCGGCATATCGAGCTGGGCCATCATAGCCTGCGTATAGAAAAGCGGCGAGGCCACCAGCAGGGCCACCGCGGAGAAGGCCGGCGCTCCGCCCACGCCCCGGCCGAGCTCGATCGCCAGCAGGAACGTCAACCACACCGCCACCGCCGCGGCAGCCAGCATCGCCAGGCGCGTCGCCGTGATCGAGAAGCCGAAGATCCGCCACACCAGCGCCAGGTAGGCCATCACCCCGGGAGGGTGAACGTTGGGCGTGGCCATATGCGGCACCCAGTAGCCGTGCTGGTAGAGATCGAGCGAGGCCGGAACGAACTGGCCCACTTCGTCCCAATAAAACGGCAGATCCAGAAACGGCAGGTGGATCAGCACCACCAGGAGCGCGAAAGCCGCCAGAAAGAACAGGTATCCGCCCAGGTGGCCGCGCGCGCCAGGCGATTCAGCCCGCCCGTGCGGCGCCTTACTGGACAACCCCGCCCTGCTGTCCGTGCGGTTCCAGCCGGATCTCGCCGAAGGCCGATTCGTACTGCGTGACGTTCTGCTGGAGAATGTTGAAGAGCGCCTTGGCCTGCTGCGGGCTCAGGTAGATGCCCTGAAAGTTCTGGATGGCGACGGCGTCGGCGGCGGTCTGAGTGATGACGCCAAAGGACAGGAAGAAATCCCAGAGGTTGACGCGCACCTGCACGCTGTTGGCGTAGTTCTCCCGGTAATCCGAGGCCTTAACGAGTTGTATGTGCGGCTGTTGCGGCGATGTCATGGGTCTCCCTTCAGGCTCTTCCCGATCCCTTGGCGCGGTCCATATACTTCATGTTAGCGACATCCAGCCGGATCAGGTCGCCGTTCTTGATGAACTGGGGGACCATGATCTCGACGCCGCTCTCCAGGCGTGCCGGCTTCCATACGCTATCCACCTGCGCGTGCGACGGCGGCGCGGTCTCGCCGATGCGTACTTCGAGCACGTCCGGAAACGCCACTCCCACCGGCTGCCCCTCGACGAAATCGACAGCTACCCGCATGTCGGTCTGGAGCAATGCGGCCTGCGGCCCCACCAGGGACACCGGGACCGATATCTGGTCGAACGTCTCCGGGTTCATGAAGGTGCACTGCTCAGCGTCCGCGTAGAGGAAATCCATCGGAACCTTGCGGGTTTCGACTTCCTCGAGCTTAAGCTCCGCACGGAAGTTGATTTCGCGCAGCGTTCCGGTCTGCAAGTTCCGGAGGCGCGTGTGCGCGGCCCCGCCCATCTTGCCTTGCCCCAGGTGATGCTCGGCAGCCAGGACCTTGTACGTCTGGCCCTCGAACCGAACGGCCATGCCGGCCCGCAACTGCGAAGCGATGACCATGGGCGCCTGGATGCCAGCATACTACGCATCTCGGCTGTCCCGTGCGTGACCGAGCCGCGACCGCCAGGGAGCGGTCTAGCTCCAGGTTGCGATGCGTGACGTCACCAGCTTGGTCAGTTCTTCAGGAGTCCATCGCATGCGTGGGCGCGCCTGCTCCGGCAGTTCCTGGAGGACCTCCTCGAAGCAAGGCCGGGTGGCCACCGGCAGCACCGAGAAACCCAGCGCGTCCGCCATACGGTCGGCGCTTCGGACCAGATGAACCGGCCCGAACGGCGGACTGAGATTGGCATCGTGGTGCTGGGCGATGACCTCGCACAGTTCCAGGGGCAGCGGCATGCGTGCGGCTATCCATTCGCCCGCCTGGCAGTGATCGATGTCGAACAGTTCCCGCTCTGTCGCCACCAGGTCGAAGCAGCTCTCCTGCGAGACGGCCAGGAGGTTGGCGTAGGCTTCCGGATATTGCACCAGGAGGGCCAGCCGGCCTATGTCGCGCAACAGGCCCGCGGTGTAGGCGAAGCCCTGGTCCATCGCGCATGGCCGGGCCAGCACGTCGGCCAATATGGCGCCCGCCAGACTGCTTTGCCAGCACGCCCGCAAGGCGGCGATCTTCATGGCCGGCGCGGCGAAGTCTCCCAGGGCGCTGGTCACGGCGATGCCTTTGACGCGTTCCAGACCTATGACGACAACCGCGTGCGAGATCGTTCTCACCTGCCGCTCGAGCGCGAACAGCGGTGAGTTGGCGATCTGAAGCACTCGCGCCGAGAACACCGGCTCGGCTGAGATAAACTCGCTCACATCGCGGATGTGGACGTTGTCCCGGAACAACAATTGAACCAACCGCATGGCCACCGGAGAAAACGGCGGCAGATGCTCCAGCGCCCACGGTGTAGCGTTCTTCGGCGGCACAGGCTTGGGCGGCGCAGGACCGGCTTTGAGTGTTTCAACCTCGCTCATTGGCTCGTTCTCCTTCACGACTTATCGGCTGCCGGAAGGCAAAACTTCAGCCCGGGAGGGGCGGTTGAGCGAGATAGGATGCCGCGAGCGCCGGATCTTGAAGCATCCGCGTCACGCGGCGCCAAGCAGCGCTCTCTCCACGGTCTCCGGGCATCGCTCGATGACGATCAGGTAGGCGCGCGCAGCGCTCGGAGGCTTCGAACGCCCGATCTCCCAATCCTGCAGCGTACGCACGCTGAATCCATAGCGGCGCGAGAACTCGGATTGAGACAATCCAAGCTTCCCCCGGATCGCCTTCACATCCACTGGGCCTGGCACCTCGTACTCGCGCGTTGGGAGCTTGATCTCGCCCCGAATGTGGGCTGCGACCTCCTTCAATCCTGCAACCACATCCCTGCCCACCCGGCTGAGCCTCTCTCCGCTGCGCGGGCGCTTACTAGTGGCCGCGTTCTTCCTGGGCATGTTTCGAGACCTCCACAAATTTCTTGACGGCCTTGCGATCAGCAGCAGTCATGTCCGATTGTTCGCTCTTGGAATAGACCAGAAGCAAGTACACCACGGTCTTGGCTGCCACGTAATAGTAGATCGCTCTGACGCCGCCGCTTTTGCCTTTTCTGCCGCGGCCCCACCGCGCCTTTCTCACGCCTCCCGTGCCGGGCACCACCGGGTGAGCCTCGGGATCGGCCGCGATCGACTCCTCCATCGCGGTGCGCTCCAACTCCACCAGCAACCGCCGCACCTCCCGCTCGTACCTTGTGGTGGCGACGACGGTGGCCTTCACATTCCCTTGTATACGGAAGTTCCGTATAGAAGTCAAGCACTGGTTATGACCGTCGCTGCGCGGGGAAGTTGCGGACCGTCCGGTCCACCTCCTGGTAGTCTGTAGGAGCGCCCACATGGTCGCTCAGCGGAGGTTGTTTTCCGTGATCGGGCTCTCCCGGCTTCGCCCATTGATGTTCCTCGCGTTCAGTGGGTTGCTTCCGGCACTCGGTTCAGCCGCGGACATCCGGGTACGCCTCATCAATGCGCAAACCGGCGAACCAATGCCAGGCCAGCAGGTGGGGTTACGCCCGGACCGCCAGCCCGGCAATTATCGGCTGACATGGACTAAGAAGATGACGGGCGCGGATGGAGTCGCTATCTTCCAACTATCGGACCCCGCCGTCGAATGGGTCAACGTGGCCGTGACCTCGCAGATGCTATGGCAGTGTTCGCCATGGCGAAGGTCCACGTTCGCAACCGCGGAAGTCCTGGAGCACGGTGTGGTAGCCGAGAACCGCTGCGACCCCAAAGGCAGGCGGACAGGAAAGATCAAAGCCGAGGCGGGAGAAGTGGTCCTCTTTACGAGGCCGCTCCACTGGTGGGAGAAAATGCAGGACTAGCCGCCCCCCTACTTCGCGTCCCGCCAGTTCTCCCCCACACCCACATCGGCAATCAGCGGCACGTCCAGCTTTTGAACCCCTTCCATCCCCGCCTTCACCAGCTTGCGCACTTCCTCGATCTCCTCCGGCGGCGCCTCGAACAGCAGTTCGTCGTGCACCTGCAGCAGCATGCCCGCCTGGAGCCCGCGCCGCTCGATCTCCTCCTCGATGCGGATCATCGCCAGCTTGATCAGGTCCGCCGCCGTCCCCTGGAGCGGGGTGTTCACCGCGGTCCGTTCGGCGAAGCCGCGCGCGTTCGGGTTTCGGCTGTCCATATCCGGGATCGGCCGCTCGCGCCCCACCAGCGTCTTGGTCACGCCGCTCGCCCGCACTTCCGCTATGGTGCCATCGATCCACTGCCGCACTCCCGGATAGCGCGCGAAATAGTTGTCGATGTACGTCTGCGCCTCGTGCCGCGGGATGCCGAGCTGCGCCGCCAGGCCGAACGCGCTCAGCCCGTAAACGATCCCGAAGTTCACCGCCTTGGCACGCCGCCGCAGCTCCGGCGTCACCATCAGCGGCGGGACGTTGAACACCTCGGCCGCCGTGCGCGTATGTATGTCCTCGCCATTCCGGAAGGCCTCGATCAGCACCGCGCTCTTCGAAAAATGCGCCAGCAGCCGCAGCTCGATCTGCGAGTAGTCAGCCACCACCAGCTTCCATCCCGCCTGCGGGATGAACGCCGCGCGGATCTCCCGCCCCAGCTCCGTGCGGATCGGAATGTTCTGCAGGTTCGGATTCGAGGACGACAGCCGTCCGGTCGCCGCGCCGGTCTGGTTGAAGCTGGTATGCAGCCGTCCCGTCCGCGGATTGATCAGCGCGGGCAGCGCGTCCACGTAGGTGCCCTTCAGCTTGACGAGTTGGCGGTAATCGAGCACCTTGCGGCAGACCTCGTGATCCGTGGCCAGCTCTTCGAGCACGTCGGCGGCCGTCGAAACCACTTTGCCCTTGCCGTACTTCACCGGCGCCGGCAAGTGCAACTCCTCGAAAAGCACCTTGCCCAACTGCTGCGGCGAATTGATGTTGAACGAGCGGCCCGCCAGAGTGTAGATCTCTCCGGTCAGCCGCTGCACCTCGGTGTCCATCATTTCCGAGAGCCGCCGCATCTCGACCGGATCCACGCGGATTCCGCGTTGTTCCATGCGTGCCAACACGCGCGCCAGAGGTAGATCGATGGTTTCGTAGATGGAACGGAAGCCGTGTTCGTCCACCTCGCGCGCGAGGCTGGCGGCCAGTTCCACCGTGCAATCGGCCTGCTGCTCCACCCCCGCGGCCAGCTTACGGTCCAGGCGCCGCCGCGCCAGCATCTCGAGCGAGCAGCCTCCCGGGTCGGCGTTCAGCAGGAACGCGTACAGCATGGTGTCGTCGGCGAAGCCTTGCGTCCCGATGCCCCACTCGGCCAGCGCCAGGTACGCCTGCTTGACGTCATGCGCCACCTTTCGTTGCGAGGGATCTTCGAGGAACGGCCGCAGCTTTTCCACCAACCCCGCGGCCACCGACCGGGCCACGCCGGGCTCGGCCGCCAACCCCACCGCCGGATGCCGCTCCGCCTCGAACATGTCGCCCTCGGCCTCGCCGCCCGCGGCCACGGCCACCGCCACCAGCCCGCCGGCCGGAATCGCGGCCAGGAACGCATCCACAGCCTCTTCGGTTTCGAGCGCGGCGTAATCGCGCGGGCGCGTGTCTTCCTCCGGCCCCAACTGCTCGATCAGGCTGAAGAACTCGAGTTCCCGGTAGACCCGTTTGAGGGCGGCCGTGTCCGGGGCCTGCGCGCGCACCGCCTCGATCGCGAACTCGATCGGCACCGACACGTCGATGGTCGCCAGCCGTTTGCTCATCAGGATGCGCTCGCGGTTCTGCTCCAGGCTCTCGCGGTACATCTTGCGCTCCACCTCGCCCGCGCGATCGAGCGCCGCCTCGACCGACCCGAACCGTTCGATCAGGTCCCGCGCGCCCTTGTCGCCGATGCCCGGCGCGCCCGGAATGTTGTCGATGGCGTCGCCCTTGAGCGCTAGCAGGTCCGCCACCCGCTCCGGCCTGACGCCCATCTTCTCCACCACCTTGGCCGCGTCGTACCACAGGTCTTCCTGAATGGGGTTGAACATGGAGACGTGGTCGTCGATGAGCTGCAGCATGTCTTTGTCGCTCGAGACGATCGCCACATCGAAGCCGGCCTGCTCGGCGCGCCGCGCGATGGCGCCGATGACGTCGTCCGCCTCGAAGCCCGGGTATTCGAGGATCGGAATGCGCATCGCTTCGAGCACCCTCCGCACGTAGGGGATCTGCACCGTCAGGTCAGGCGGCATCTCCGCGCGGTTGGCCTTGTATTCGGCGAATTCCTGCTCGCGGAACGTCGGCCCGGCGCTTTCGAAAACCGAGGCAATGTACTCCGGCTTGTAAGCGCCGGTAAGCTTCCGGAGCATGTTGTTGAAGATGTAGACCGCCTCGGTGGGCACGCCCGCGCCGGTGCGCATGGAAGGAGCCGCCATCCGCCCCCGCGCGTGATAGGCGCGGAAGATGAAGCCAAAGGTGTCGATGAGGAAGATCCGGGGCCGGGCCATTGCACCAATTCTACCGGTTCCCCCAGCCCCTGCCCTACGGCGCAAAGTACCCGTTGATGTCGATGATCACGTGCGTGCGGTCCGTGACGTACACGCTGATAGCGCCATCGGTTCCCGCCGGCATGATCGCGGCGTTGGCCACCACGCTGCCGTCGAACGAATTCAGGGTCGAGACGAACGGCTGGGCCGATCCGGTGGGCCACGTCGTCAGGTAGGAGAGCGGTCCGTCCGGCACCACGGTGACGTTAAGCGTCGCCGCTACCGCGCCGGCTCGACGCGCTCACGGGCTTACCGCAGCAACAGCAATAGCTCACCGCGCCGGTTCGCCTAGCAGTTCCGCCATATACTGCTGCCACACCGCCGCCAGCGTGTGCGTACCGTGCCCGCGCGTCTCCGGACTGATGGGCAGCAGCACGAACCGCCCGTTCTTCACGCGCTTGATTTCCCGCTCCGCGATCCCCAGCTCCGGCGGATTGATGAAATCGTCCGCCGAGTTGACGTACATCACCCGCGCCTGGATCTTCTCCAGCCCGGGTGACGGGTTGTAGTCGCGCGAGGCGTTCACCTGGTAGAGCAGATCGTTCGCGTCCAGGCCCTTGGCGCGGCCGCTCATGTACTCGTCCAGGTATTTGTCGGCGGCTTCGCGGGTTGGATACATGGCCTGCATCCAGAGCGGCGCGCTGCCCGCGATCAGGATGATATCGAGCGCCGTTCGCAGCGCCGCCCGCGGCTCCGTCGTGTACTCCCCGCCCTTCCACTCCGGATCGTTGCGAATCCCGTCCATCACCATCTTGCGCCACATGCGGTTGCGTCCCGCGATCTCGACCGTCAGGCACGCCAGCGGCATTAGCGCGTCCATGGACTCTGGATACTTCTCGCCCCACATCCACGAGTGCATGCATCCCATGGACGTTCCCATCACCAGCCGCAGGTGGTTGATCCCGAGCCCTTCGGTGACCAGCCGGTACTGCGCCGCGACCATGTCGTCGTAGTCGTACTGCGGGAACCGCGCGTGCATCCCGTCGCTGGGTTTGCTGGACTTTCCGTGCCCAACGCAGTCGGGCAGAATGATGTAGTACCGGCTGGCGTCGAGCAGTTGCCCCGCGCCGAACAGCACCCCCGAGAACTCCGGCCGCACAAACTGATGCCCCGAGCCTCCCGTGCCGTGCAGGACGAGGACGGCGTTGGTCACCCGGCCCTGCGCATCGCGGGTGGGCTTCCCGAAGGTGGTGTAGTGCAGCCGCAGCTCGGCCAGCTTCTCGCCCGACCGGAACTGGAAGTCGTGGATAACGAAATCGCCCTCCACCGCGGCGGGCTGCTCCGCCCGCAGGCACAGCGCCGCCATCAGCAGCAAGATCGTCTTCATGAATCCCCTCCCCGTCGCGGGCGTCCGTGGCGCATGATTCGGCGCACCGCGCCGGCACGTCCCGTCCAATTCATGATACAGGCACCGAGGGAAGGAGTCGGCAGCCCGGCGCCAATCGTCGGGTTGTTAGCCCGCGCCGCCGTCGGGTCGGGCTGACGCCGAGTGCTCTTTGCCGTGGGGCGGCCCCCTGGTCCGCGGCATAGGCGTTAAAGTAAGGTCCCGCGGGTAGTCTTCGTGGCGCAGGCACTCCTGCCTGCCGCCTCGACATTCGTGTCGAGGCCGGTTTTCGCGTCGAGAAGAGTCTCGACGCTGCAGACTAAGAGTCTGCGCCACGGCTCAAGCTCGCGGCGACCTCTTAGCTTAACGCCTATGCTGGTCCGCGGCCGGGGTCCCGGTCGGCCTGGTCGCCGCCTATCCCAGCGCGGCGCCGGCGGTGCCTAGAACGCCGGCTAGAATATTCCCTATCTGACGATGATGGTTGTGCGCGCCCAAGCCCGCCGCCTGCACGTCTTGAACCGGGGGGAGCTGTCCGGTCTTGGCCGAGTTCTGGAAATCCGCGGCGAGTTGGTTGAGTTGGGTGGCGTTGGCGGTGTCGCCGTTGGACTGCGCCTGCTGCGCCTGCTTCTCGAGACCGACGGCGATTTTTGCGGCCACCTGCTTGAACTGAGCGGGGTTCTGCTGCTGGATCTGCTGGAGCATGCTCATGAACTGGGCCGCTGGCGAGATCTGCGCGGTGGCGGCGGGTTGCGCCGCTAAGGCGGCCAGACTGGTGCCGCTGGAACCGGCGGTGCTGCTGCTGTTGTTGTTCTGCAGCTGCGCCCAATTGGGAAAGAGAGTGGAGACGGCGCTGATGTTCATGCCCGCATCAAAGCACGCCGGGTGCCAGCAGGAAGGGCCTTCGAAACCAACGCTCTCGTGCGGACGGGCTGTGACGAATCCATGCCGCGGCAAGAAAATCTCAGCCGCTCTCGTACTCCTGCAGGCGGTCGATAAGGTCGAAGACCAGCTTGCGGTCCTCCCCAGCCAGCGAGAAAAGGTCGAGCGATGCGGCGACCGTCAACGTGCCGCCGCTCCGCAGCCGCACCGTCTTGGAGAGAGCCGCGGCGGGCGTCTCACTCGCGGCGGCAACGGCCGTGGAGGCGCGCTTGTGGCCGAAGGCCGCGGTCCGCGTCTTGGCTTTGAGCAGCACGGAGAGCGGCATTCCGGCGAACTGCGCCGCCTGGAGGAAGAACGAAAGCGCCTTCTTGTGCGTCGCGCCGGAGAGTCCGTACTGGCGCAGGGCTTCGTCCAGTTGGCGCGGCGAGGTGCGTGTCAGATCAAGCGCCACCAGCGTCCGGTAGTGGCTCTCCATCAGGCGCCCGCAGCAGCTCGCGGCGCGCGCCGCGTTTCGAGACCAGTTCGGCCAGCGCGGGCGTGGGGCAGTTGCCTTCGTCCATCAGCCCCAGGAACCGGAAGGCGCCCAGCAACTGGCCCTGGATGGCGCCGGAGTAGGAGGGCCACACCGAGCGATCGAGTTGGTTGGGGAGGCCGGCTTCGAGCGCGTCGAGGGCCGTGAGAAAGGTCTTGAAGGGCACATAGGGGACCACCGGGCGGCCTGCTTCCATAGCTATACCGCATCGTATAACACAAGCGATTCCGTTGGCAGACGATTTCGGACTTTTTTTGGGCCTGGCGTGCGTCTCCTATAGAATCGATGCTGAAGGGCGGGGGTGAGGACGCCACCTGCGGCCATAGACCACCACATATAGGGGTCCCCGGCGGCGGACCACAGGATTCGGTACAGAAGGTACTTTACTTTTGCCGAAAACCCGTTTAGGATAGTTTCAACCCCCCCGAGACCGGATCCGCTTGTGCGGCATCCGGAATAGCTCATTGCAGTAAGGAGAACACCGCTTTGCTGAAACTTAAGCGCGTCGAGCTACAGGGGTTCAAGTCCTTCGCCGACCGGAGCGAGCTGCGGTTCAACGGCTCGGGCATCGCCGGCATCGTAGGTCCCAACGGCTGCGGCAAATCCAACCTGGCGGATGCCATCAACTGGGTGCTGGGGGAGCAGTCGGCCAAGACCCTCCGCGGCGCCCGGATGGAAGACGTCATCTTCGCCGGCACGCGGGAACGCAAGCCGGTAGGGCTAGCGTCGGTCACTATGACGCTGGTCGACCCGGGTCTGGACCTGGCCAGGATCGGGGCGGCGCAGGGGACCAACGGCCACGCCAACGGTCACGCGAATGGTCAGGCGAATGGTCACGCGAACGGCCATGCCAACGGAACCAACGGGACCAACGGGACCAACGGCGCGGGGCTGAACGGCAAAGCGAACGGCAACGGCCACGCGGAACGCGAGATCACGGTGACGCGGCGGCTGTTCCGGTCGGGCGAGAGCGAGTACCTGATTGACGGCAAAGCGGCGCGGCTGCGGGACATCCAGGACCTCTTCATGGGTACGGGCCTGGGACCGGAATCCTACGCCATCATCGAGCAGGGCCGCATCGGGCAACTGCTCAGCTCGCGCCCGCAGGACCGGCGCGCGGTGCTCGAGGAAGCGGCCGGCATTTCCAGGTTCAAGTCGCGGCGCAGGCTCGCAGAGGCAAGGCTGGAAGGCGCCAAGCACAACCTGGAACGTGTCTTCGACATCCTCGAAGAAGTGGGGCGGCAAGCCAATTCCTTGAAGCGCCAGGCGGCCAAAGCGCGGCGCGCCGAAGAGCTCAAGAAGGAGATGGACGGCCGGCTGCGGCAGTTGCTCGCCGGGCGTTACCTCATGCTGGAGCGCGAGACCGCCCGCATCGCGCTCGATCTCAAGATGGCGACGGCGGGTTTCGAGGAGCTTTCGACCGCCGCGGCCGAGCAGGAAAAGGATCACAGCCGTTCGCAGCAGGAAGGCTACCAGACCGAAACCGAACTGACGGAAGCTCGCAAGAGGCTAGCCGAGCTGAATCTGGAGCTGGAGCGCGCACGCGGGCGGCTGGAGTATCAGTCCAAGCAGGTGGCGGCGATCGAACAGCGGCTGGCGCAGGGCGAAGGCGACTCGGAGGAGACCGAACGCCGCCTGGCGGGAGTGAGCGAGGAACTTGCCGCGCACCGCGCTTCGCTCGAAGACCTGGAGCGGCAGGCCGCCGAGGCGCGTCAGAAGCTGGAGGCCAAGGCGCACGACCGCGATGAAGTGCAGAACGCGGTGGCCGCTCGCGAGCGGGAAATGGAATCCGCGCGCCACGGAATTCTGCGGCTGCTGGGCGAAAGCGCGACGCTGAGAAACCAACTCGCCCAGGCGGACACTTATCTGGCCGCGCTCGACCGAGACTCCGCCAAGGCGCAGAAGGAAGAGCAGGGCGCCACCCAGGATCTGGAATGGTTGGGCTCCGCCAAGGCCGAGCTTTCGACCAAGCTCGCCGGGCGCCAGATGGAACTGGAGTCGCTCACCGAGCAGCGCCGGCGCCTGGAACAGGAGCTGGCCGCGCGCAAGGCGGAGATGGCCACCGCGCGTCGTGACCTGGAACAGGCGCGCACCGGATTCTCGCGTCTGAAGGCGCGCCTCGATTCGCTGGAGGAGATTCTCTCGCACCGCGCCTACACCACCGAGTCCGTCAAGCGGCTGTTCAATACCATCGAGCGCGGCCAGGCCAACGGGCTGAAGCCGGTCGGCGTGCTGGCCGACTTCGTCGAAGTCGAGCCCGCCTACGAGAAGGCGGCCGAAGAGTTTCTGCACGACGAGTTGGAGTTCATCGTCGTGGCGGATTGGAACCAGGCGGAGTGCGGCATCGAGCTGATGCGAACCAGCGTCGAAGGCCGCGCCACGTTCCTGGTTCATCCCGAGCCGGGCGCCGCCACGGAGTCGGGCGCGCGCAGGCCCGAAACGGGCAACGGAAGCGGCGTTGTCGCCAACCTCAACGACGTGCTGCGGCTGACCAACGGCTTCAGCAACTCGGCGCTCGAATGCCTGCCGCGGCTGGGGCAATCGTATCTGGCCGCGGACCGCGCGGCGGCTCAGCGGCTCGCCTCCGAGTATCCGGAGCTGTACTTCCTGCTGCAGGACGGCGTGTGCTATCACGGCCGCACTGTGAGCGGCGGCAAGAAGAGCTCCAGCGGTCCGCTGGCTCTGAAGCGCGAGCTGCGCGAGACCAAGGCGCAGGTGCAGGCGCGCGAGAAGGAACTCCAGCAGGCGGCCGGCCGCATCGAGGGGTTGGAGCGCGACATACAGGGTCTGGAACAGGAACTGGAGCGGATCCGCGGCGCGCAGCAGTCCCAGGAGAAGGAAGCGGTCGCGCTGGATCATGAAATGCGGAAGCTGGCGGACGATCTCGCACGGGCGGGCTCGCGGCTTTCGGTGGCGCGCCTCGAGCTGGAGCGCATCGGGCGGGAGAAGGAGCGCTCACTCGCCCGGCGGCGGGCCGATCAGCAGGCCTTCGAAGAGAAGGACCGCATGCGCCTGGAGCAGGAGCACGCGCTCGAATCGGCTCGCGGCGATCTGGAAGGTCTCAAAACGCAGGCCGCGCGGGCGAGCGAGGAACACTCGCTGCTGCGGGCCGCCATGGCCGGTCTCGACGAGCGCCGCCGCGCGGAGCAATCCGCCATGGCGCGCGTCGAGGCGCAGCGCAACGAGTTGGCCGCGCGCAGCCGGCAGATGGCCGCCGAGCTGGAGCGCCTGGGCGTGGAGCGGGCCAGGCTGCTGGCGAGCAATATCGAGCTCGACCAGCGCGTCATCGACCTGGGTGAAGAGCGCGCGGCCGCCGACGGCGGCGTCGCGCGGCTAGCCGAGAAGGAAGCCGGCCTGCGCGCGGCGGTGCTGACCCTCGAAGAGAAGCTCAAGGAACTGCGCGCGCGTATGCAGGAGGCGCAGGAGAACCGCTCTCGGATCGAGGTCGAGCTGGTGCGGCGGCAATCCGAATTGCAGCATCTGGACGAGACCAGCCGGCGCGAGCTGAGTATCGCGGTGGCGGAGTTGTGCGGCGAGGAGGACGTGGTTCTCGACGCCGAGGCCATGGCCGAGCTGGAGGAAAAGTACAGCGACCTGCGGCGCAAGATCGAGGCGCTCGGTCCGGTGAACTCCGACGCGCTGGCCGAGTACCAGGAGGCGCAGCAGCGCTACGACTTCCTCAACACGCAGCGCCAAGACCTGCTGGATTCGATCCGCGACACCGAGAAGGCGATCCACGAGATCGACACGGAATCGAAGAAGCGGTTCAGCGAGGCATTCGCCGCTATCAACGCGAGTTTCCGCGAGGTGTTCACCACGCTGTTCGGCGGCGGGATGGGCGAGATGCGGCTGACCGACGAGGCCAACATCAACGAGTCGGGCATCGACATCGTGGCGTCGCCTCCCGGAAAGAAGCTGCAAAACGTGCTGCTGCTGTCGGGCGGCGAGAAGGCGCTCACGGCGCTGGCGCTGCTGGTGGCCATTTTCAAATACACGCCCAGCCCGTTCTGCATCCTGGACGAGGTGGACGCGCCGCTCGACGAGCCCAATATCCAGCGGCTGACGCGCCTGCTGGGGGACATGTCGAAGCACACCCAGGTGATCATCATCACGCACGCCAAGCGGACCATGGAGACGGCGCAGATTCTCTACGGCGTGACCATGCAGGAGCCGGGCGTTTCCAAGTTGGTGTCGGTGAAGTTCAACCCGATGATGCCTCCTCCGCTGATGACGGCGGGGGAGATGGCGCGGGTGTAGCTTTCCGTGTGGCGCAGGCACTCCTGCCTGCCGCGTCGAGACTCGTTTCGACGCTTGGGCTGGCGGTGTTCGTGGAGCACTTGACCAACAAACCCTATCGATGGCTGGCACAGTATTACGACCAGCTCTTCACGTTTCATCTGCCCTGGTTCGAGGCCGCGCGCCAGCGGATCCTTGGCAAGATCCTGCCGCGGGTCGAATCCGCATGCGACCTGGCCTGCGGAACCGGCACCACCGCCGTTCTGCTGGCGCGCCGCGGCATTCGGATGTTCGCCGTTGACCTCTCGCCACGCATGTGTCGCCTGGCTCGCGAGAAGGCTCGTCGCGCCGGAGTGCCGCTGGACGTCCTGCACGCGGACATGCGGGATTTCCGGCTGCCAGAGCCCGTCGACCTGGTGACCTGTGAATTCGACGCTCTGAACCACGTCCCGCGCGAGGCGGACCTGGCGCGGGTGGCTCGTTCGGTTGCGCGCGCCCTGCGGCCCGGCGGCCATTTCTATTTCGACGTCAACAACCGCCGCGCCTTCGAGAGGATCTGGCCCGGAGCGGGGTTCATGGAGCAGCCCGGCGTGGCCATGCTGCTGCGCGGAGGCTACGACCGCGAGCGCCACCGCGGCTGGACCACCGTCGATTGGTTTTGCCGCGAGGGGCGCCTCTGGCGGCGTCACCAGGAGCGTGTGGAGCAGGTCGCCTGGACCCGGGCTGAGATGCGCGCGACGTTGCGGGCGGCCGGTTTCGACAAGATCGGCGCGTGGGATGCCACGCCCTTCTTCAAGGGCGATCCCAGGATCGAGCCCGGTTGCCGGACATTCTACCTGGCCAGGAAAAGCGGCTAGGCGGAGCTAGGCCGCCCGGACGCGCCCGGCTTCGTCGAGAACGCTGCGAACGGCGTCGATCAGCCGCTGCAGGTGAAACGGCTTCTCCACAAACGCCCACGGAACGGCCAGACTCTCCAGTCGCGAACGCGGGACGCCGGCGAGTCCGGACATGATGACCACGCCGGCCTCGGGAAACAGCCCGGCGAAATGCTCGGCGAGCGCGATTCCATCGGTGTCGAGCAAGGAAATGTCCGTCACCAGAACGTCGATTTTAGGCCGGTCCGGCCGGGTGTGTGCCAAGGCACCGATCCCGCTCGGAGACTCGATAATCCGGTAGCCCTGTCTGGACAGAACCGTGACCACGAATTGGCGCACATCGTCATCGTCTTCCACGACGAGAACTCTTTTGGGGTTTTCTGCCGGTTTGGCGGGCATTCCCAGGAGCCCCCCTTAGTTGTCTCAACTCTACACCTTTAGGGTCGAAATTACAACAGCTTCCTTGCGGCACTGTCCGGGAGCGGCGTCTCCGGCGCTCGTTGCGGCGCGGGTCGCTTGCGGCGACTTGGTACACTTCGAGGTTCGGAGGAATCATGCGCAGCTTAGTGACGGCTCTTATGTTGGCCCTGGCCGGTGTTTCTGCCGCGACTGCAAAGGTGGTGGTGTTCTGGCAGGACGGTTTCCCCACCGCCGCCAGCCAGCCCCTCAGCCGTGTGGTGCTCACTCAGACGCTCGATGCGCCGGTATTCGCGGGCATCGAGGCGTTACGCGATCCGGCCACCCTTTCGGACACCGACCTCCTGGTGCTGCCCTACGGCTCCGCGTTTCCGACGGAGGACTGGAGCGCCATTCGCGGCTATCTTCGCGCCGGCGGGAACCTGCTGATCCTTGGAGGTCAGCCTTTCCGCGTGCCGGTAGCGACGGCGGGCAGTAAGTTCGTCGAGTCCCCGGCTCAAGACACTTACTCCCGCGAGCTCGACCTGCGCCACACTTACGAGTTACCGCCGCAGGGAGCCACTAAATTCGCCTGGAAGTCCGGCTATTCGTTCCTGCCCGCGCCCGCGGTTCGCGCGCGCCGGTTCTTCGCCCTGCAGGGCGGGCTCGACGGACTGGGTTACATGGTGGACGCCGGCGGTGTCCGGGTTGCCGCTCCGGTCGTGGTTGCCGACCACAGCCGCGGCTGGCAGCAGGATCCCATGCTCGGCGCGCGCATCGTCATGCTGGACTTCGAGCCGGAGCCCGGGCTACTGGGAATCGCCGGACGGCATCGCGCTGATTCGCGCGGCGGCCGGCTACGCCCGGCAGGGCGCGACCGCGTTCTGGGTGGACACGCTATTCTCGACGCTGAGGCCGGGCGAGACGCCGCTGGTCGGGGTGCATCTGCGGAGCGCGCGCCGGCAGCGCCTGGGGCTGGCCGAGACCGGCGAAGCCAAAATCGAGCTGCTCTCGGGCGAGCACCGTGCTGGACGACTGCGCGCGTCGCCTGCTCCGGTCCCAAGGTGGATGCGCAGGTGAGTTTCAAGAAGAGCGCTGCCACCCGGTTTCTACACGCTGCGCGGCGTGTATGAGGAAGGCGGCCAGGCGCGCGAGTTCTATCAGAACGCCTTCTGGGTCGAGGATGGGAGTTCGCTCAAGTCGGGCCCGGTGCTCGGCGTCCAGGGGGATTTCCTGACTCGCGACGGCAAGCCGTATTTTCCCGGTGGGCACGAACTACTTCACCACCGCCGACGACGGCTGGGATTTCTCCTGGCCGCGCAACGCCTGGATTTGGGAGACCGACTTCGCCGAAATGGAGCGCCACGGCGTGACCTTCGTGCGCACGGGCGTGTGGATGCCCGAGCTGAAGTTCGTCGAGGAGGCGACCGGCGCCGCCAACGAGCGGTTCCTGCGCAACGTGGAGGCCTACCTTCTGTGCGCGCACCGTCACAACATCATCGTGAACTTCACTTTCTTCGCCTTCTTTCCGCACGCGTACATTCCGGACGCGCCCGCGCCGCCGGGACCGAATCCTTACCTGGATCCCGTTTCCATACGCTCGGAGAAGGACTACATGCTCTCCGTCGTGAACCGCTTCAAGGACGTTCCCTGGCTGAGCTGGGACCTCATCAACGAGCCGAGTTTCTCGAATCCGAGGCGGCCGTGGAAGGGGAACACTCCCAACGGCGACGCCGTGGAGACGGCGGCCTGGCATCAATGGCTGCGGGAGAAGTACGCCACCGTCGCCGCGCTGGCCGCCGCCTGGAGCGTTCCGCCCGAAGATCTGGGCAGCTTCGACGGCGTGCCGCTCCCGAGCGAGCAGGACCTTTCCTTCAGCCGCTACGGCAACGACCGCCAGGTGCGGGCGCTGGACTACAACCTTTTCGCGCAGGACATGTTCACCGCGTGGGTTCGCTCGATGGTCGCGGCGATCCGCGCCACGGGGAGCAGGCAACTGGTCAATGTGGGCCAGGACGAGGGCGGCGTGGTGGATCGCGTGCTGAATCAGTTCTACGCGGCGGGCGGCGTCGCCTTCACCACGAATCACACCTACTGGCGGGACGACGTTCTGCTGTGGGAGTCGCTCGCGGCCAAACGGCCGGGAGTGCCCAACATCATCGGCGAAACCGGATACCAGCCGGTGTGGGCGCCCGACGGCACGTGGCGCTACGACGAGTTCACCGCCTACTCGCTCCTCGAGAGAAAATGGGCGCTAGGTTTTGCGGCGGCGTCGAGCGGCGTCCTGCAGTGGGACTGGTCGCGGTCGCTCGATTTCGGCATGGAGCGGGCGGACGGATCGGCGAAGGTCTGGCAAGGGATGATGCGCGACATGGGGAAGTTTGCGGAGCAGGCGGCGCCGTGGGCGACGGGGCTGGTCGCCGCCGCAGGTGGCGCTCGTTCTTCCGCAATCGCTTCAGCTTTCGATCGGGAACAAATACTCGGTGGAAGCGCAGCAGACGGCCGTGCGGGCGCTATACAACTACGCGCGGGCGGAGGCGTACGCGGTGGGGGAATACCAGATCGAGCTGTTGGGAGATCCCAAGCTGATCGTTCTACCGTCGCCGGGGTCGCTGACGGCGGCGGCCTGGGAGGCCATTCAGAAGAAGGTGGAGGGCGGCGCGACGCTGCTGGTTTCGGGCCGCTTCGACCAGATGGGCTCGGCGGGCGAGCCGCTCACGATCCGGGAGAACCTACTGAATGGCCCGCGGGCGAGGCAAGGCTGGTTTACGGCGGGGATAAGACGACGTTCCTCGACCGTTCCGTCCTGAGTTCGTGGGACGAGAAGCCGCTCGGAAAGGGCCGCATCCTCTTCTCGCCGCTGCCGCTGGAATTGAACGACAATTTGCAGGCGGTGGGCGAGGTCTACCGCTACGCGCTGAAGACCGCGGGCGTGGTGCCGGCCTACTCGACCGCCCTGCAGGATACCGGCATCCTGATTTGTCCCACGCGGTTTCCTCACGCGACGCTCTACGTGCTGGCTTCGGAGTCGAGCCAGGATGCGGTCAGCTTCCGCGACCGGACCAGCGGGAAGGAATTCTCCGGCCGGCTCGAGCCGGGCCGCGCGGCACTGCTCCTGGTTGGAGAGGACGGCGGCCTCCTGGCGAGTTATAACTGGGGCGCACGGTGATCGAGCACGTTGCGGCGTGGGTATCGGATCTCGAGCGAGCGCGGGCGTTCTACGAGCGCTGGTTCGGGACGAAAGCCGGGCCGAGGTATGAGAGCGCGCGAGACCGTTCCAATCGCACTTCCTGACCTTCGGCGAGGGCGCGCGGCTGGAACTGATGGCGGCGCCGCGCGAGGCGCCGCGGCTGTCGCACATCGCGGTGTCGGTGGGATCGCGCGAAGCCGTAGACGCGCTGATCCAGTCGCATGCGGGCTGAGGGTGTCACCATCCTCAGCGAGCCCCGAGAGACCGGCGATGGATATTACGAAGCCGCGATCGCGGATAGCGAAGGGAACGTGGTCGAGATCACGGGGTAGGGGCGGGGCGGACCCCCATAAGCGCTAACCTAGGCTGGCGATGTGTAGCCTTTGTGGCGCAGGCACTCTTGCCTGCCGCCTCGACACTCGTGTCGAGGCGCTCTGCTTGCGTCGAGAAGAGTCTCGACGTTGCAGACTGGGAGTCTGCGCCACGATCTGCTTCCGCGGCGGCCGCTACGTTAGCACCTGCGGGGCGGGCCAGGGGGTCTGCCCCGCAGAAGAAAAGGCCCGCGGGAGGCGATCCCGCGGGCCTGAAACTTAGCCGCTCCCTGACGGTCGCGGTTCGGTGCTCGATCGGCTCTACTACGCCTTGGCGGCCGTGCTCTTCTCGCCGTTCTTCTCAAGCACTTCGATCCGCATCCCGTAAAAGCTGCGGTAGACGAAGTACATCGAGATGAGCAGGAAGATGCCCGAGAGGACGTTGGTCAGCATCGGTCCCTGCCGGTCGGTGAGGGAGACGGCCAGCGAAACGGCCAGCAGCCCGAACAGCGTAGTGAACTTGATGATCGGATTGAGGGCCACCGAACTGGTGTCCTTGAAGGGATCGCCAACGGTGTCGCCGACCACGCAGGCCGCGTGCAATTCGGTGCCCTTGGCGCGCAACTCGGTCTCGACGACCTTCTTCGCGTTGTCCCAAGCGCCGCCGGCGTTGGCCATGAAGATGGCCTGGAACAAGCCGAACAGTGCGATCGAAATCAGGTAGCCCACGAAGAAGTACGGCTCGACGAAAGCGAAAGCTAGGGTAGCGAAGAACACGGTGAGGAAGATGTTGAGCATGCCCTTCTGCGCGTACTTGGTGCAGATGGCGACGACGGCCTTGGAATCCGCCACCGATGCCTTCTCCACTCCCTCCAACTTGATGTTGCGCTTGATGAACTCGACCGCGCGGTAGGCGCCGGTCGAGACGGCTTGGATCGCCGCGCCGGTGAACCAGTAAATCATGGCGCCGCCCGCGATCAGACCGAGCAGGAAAGGCGCGTGGAGGATGGAAAGCTTCTCCATATTTGTGGTCAAACCGTGTGTGAGCGCCACGATGGTGGCGAAGATCATGGTGGTGGCGCCTACCACGGCCGTGCCGATCAGAACCGGCTTGGAGGTCGCCTTGAAGGTGTTGCCGGCGCCGTCGTTCTCTTCCAGGTTCTCCTTGGCGCGCTCGAAATTCGGCGTGAAACCGAAATCCTTCTTGATGTCGGCCTCGATGTTGGGAATGGTCTCGATCATCGAAAGCTCGTAGATCGATTGCGCGTTGTCGGTCACCGGGCCGTAGCTATCGACGGCGATGGTCACCGGGCCCATGCCCAGGAAGCCGAACGCCACCAGACCAAAAGCGAACACCGCGGGCGCCACCATCAGCAGGCCGATGCCCTCGGTGCTCACGGCAAAAGCGACGCTCATCAGCGACAGCATGGCGAAGCCCAGCCAGTAGGCGCTGAAGTTGCCGGCCACCAGGCCGGAGAGGATGTTGAGCGAAGCGCCACCCTCGCGAGAGCTGGTCACGATCTCTTGCACGTGCCGCGAGTGCGTCGAAGTGAAGACCTTGACGAACTCCGGAATCAGCGCGCCGGCCAAGGTGCCGCAACTGATCACGATCGAAAGCTTCCACCACAGCGTGGTGTCGCCGTCGAGATCCGGGATCATCAACTCGCTGGCCACGAACGTCAGCCCGATCGAGAGGATCGAGGTGAGCCATACCAATGAGGTGAGCGGGGTTTCGAAGTTCATCTTCTGCGCGTTGCCGAACCGCGCCTTGGCCCACAGGCCGTTGGCGAAGTAGCCGACGCCGGAGGAGATCATCATCATGATGCGCATCGCGAAGATCCACACCAGCAACTGGACCTGCACTTCCGGTTTCTTCACGGCCAGCAGGATGAAAGTGATCAGCGCCACGCCGGTCACGCCGTAGGTCTCGAATCCATCCGCCGAGGGGCCCACCGAATCGCCGGCGTTGTCGCCGGTGCAATCCGCGATGACGCCCGGGTTGCGCGCGTCGTCTTCCTTGATCTTGAACACGATCTTCATCAGGTCCGACCCGATGTCGGCGATCTTGGTGAAGATGCCGCCCGCGATGCGGAGGGCCGCCGCGCCCAGCGATTCGCCGATGGCGAAACCGATGAAGCACGGGCCAGCCAGGTTGCCGGGCACGAACAGCAGAATGAACAGCATGATCAGCAGTTCAACCGAAACCAGCAGCATGCCGATGCTCATGCCGGCCTGGAGCGGAATGTTGTAGCAGGGATACGGCCGGCCGGTGAGGCTGGCGAAGGCGGTGCGCGAGTTCGCGAAGGTGTTCACGCGCATGCCGAAGGCCGCCACCAGGAAGCTGCCGGAGATGCCGACCAGGCTGAAGAGCACGATGATCGCCACCCTGAACGCGTCGAACCCTTGCAGGATGCCGAAGTAGAAGACGATGATCACCGCGATGAAGCACTCGAGCAGCAGCAGGAACTTGCCCTGCGTGGCGAGATAGGTCTTGCAGGTCTCGTAGATCAGCTCGGACACCTCGCGCATGGCCGCGTGTACGGGCATGTTCTTCAGCCGCGTGAACATCACCAGCCCGAAAACGAATCCCAGACCGCACACCACCAGCCCCCACATGAGGAGCGTGGCGCCGCCGATGCCGCCGAGGAACGTGGCGGAGTTGAGGTCCGGCAACTGCAAGTTGGCTTCGCCGCCTTCGGCCGCGCGCAGGGGCGCTCCGAGAACGGCCATACTCATCAGGGCAAGAAAGACGCGGAAAACACCGGCACACCACCGCGGCCGGGCTACATCCGTGTTCGACAGCATTATGGAAAGCCTCCTGAACGGACTATCGGATTTGGGCGCCCAGCGAATCAGTCCTACTCGTCTAGGAGTTGGAGCCACAGGGACAAACTCGTGGGTAAGCCGAACATTCTACTATATAGGAGACGCGCGTCGGAATTCAACCGCGGCACTTGCCCGGCCCCGCCGCAGCCTGCCTTTATTGTCGCGCAGCCGGGGCACATGTGGATGCGCAGGCGTCCACGCCCAAACAGCGGCACGCGTTGTGGGGCAGGATGGCGTCCCGCGCGCCGGTTGCGAACCACTGCTGTCCAAATTAGACAGACTCCACCTTCATGCCCGGTGTGGGCTAAGGATTTAGCGCCTGTTCCTGTGCGCTGGAGAACCAGGTTGGCTGTATGGATTGGCGGCTGCTGTCCAGATTCGTTGCTTGGAACACCCTCCTCTTCATGGAGATCTTGGGTTGTCTGGTCTTCTGCTGTCCAAGCCGCGACTAGAAGACCAGCGGTAGTTGCTGATCGTGCCGGCCTTCGAGCGCGGGCGGCGCTTGGAACGGATCATCCAGCCAGACAAACAGATCGCGGTAGACGAACAACTGTTGCCGGATCAGGGCCACCAAGTTCGATAACGACCATCCCAAGCGCGACCTCAACCGGAGGTACTTTACGAGCAGGATGGCGATGAGCGCCGTCCAGATCTGTATCTTCAGGGCATTGGGGCTGGTTCCCACAAACGTCTTTACCCGCAGCAACTGTTTCAGGGCCTTGAAGAACAGCTCAATCTGCCAGCGTTCTTTGTAGATCCGGGCCACGGTTGTCGCGCCCCATGCCAGGTGATTGGTCAGGAACCAGTTCCCGCTGCTGCTCCTCGTCCCGGATGGTCACCACCCGCAGTACCTGCCGATACTTGGGGTAGCGAGCGCTTTCCAGCTCGATCCAATGATCCCCCCGCACGCCGCCCTGCTGCGGCACGGGATGCTCGCGGATGATCCTGTACTTGAGGCCCGGCCGGCCCGTGACCACTCACTCCGCGACCTACGGGGCGAAGTACCCGTTGATATCCACGATCACGTTCGTCGGGTTCGTGACGTAGACGCTCACAGCGCCGTCCGTGCCCGTCGGCACGATCGCCGCGTTCGCGACCACCGAGCCGTCCCACGAATTCAGAGTCGAGGCCCCCGGCTGCGCCGATCCCGCCGGCCACGCCGCCAGGTATCCCAGATACCCATCCGGCACTACCGTCACGTTGAGCGAATAGGCCGCCGCGTTCGAGGGAATGTTGCACCCGCCGGCCGGGATCGGGAACGAGCGCGTCGTCTCCGCCAGCATCTCCGGACCTCCCAACAGCTCGCTCGCGAACCGCGTGTCCACCGCCCGGCACGGTGTCACCGGGTAGAACGACAGCGCGCTCCCGCCCGCCGGCGCGCCGAAGTAGCCGTTGACGTCCATGATCACATCGGTCGGATTGCTCACGTACACCGAGATCGACTCGTTCGTGCCGCCCGGAACAATTGCGGCGTTCGCCACCACTTTGCCGGTCCACGAATTCAACGTCGAGACGTTCGGCTGCGCTACGCCCGTCGGCCAGGTGCTCAGGAAGCCCAGGTAGCCCGGCGGAACCACCGTGAAGTTCATGGCGTACGCCTGTGCCGTGGCAGGAATCGAGCACCCGCTCAGGGGAATGGGGAAATCGCGGGTTTGGCCGCCGAACATGGACGGTCCGGTGAACTGGCCCACGGCGCCCCGGGTGTCGACCGCACGGCACGGCGTCGCCGGATAGAACGCATACGAGCCCGGCCCGCTGGAGGTATCGAAATAGCCGTTGATGTCCAGGATGACGTCGCTCGGATTCGAAACGTAGACGCTCACCGCCCCACCAGCGCCAGCCGGCACGATGGCCGCGTTGGCCACCACGATTCCCTGCCAGGAATTCAGCGTGGAGACCCCGGCCTGAGGCTGCCCCGTGGGCCACAGCGTCAGGAAACCGAGGTAGCCCTCCGGCAACACCGTCACGTTCAACGAGTAAGCCAGAGCGGTTGCGGGAATGCCGCATCCGCTTTGGGGGATGGCAAAGGAACGCGAAGAGTCACCGGGCATCGTCGGCCCGGTGAACGGACCGTCGGCGCCGCGGGTGTCGACCGCGCGGCACGGGGTGACCGGCACGAACCGCAAGCCCACCGCCGGAACGCCGGTCGTGAACGACCACGTCGAGGAGGTGGTGGATCCCACCGCGTTCTTGGCCACGACGCGCCAGTAGTAAGTGCTGGTCTGGTTCAGCGTTCCCGGAGCGTAGTAGGTGTTGGCCGTGTTGCCTACCAGGGGCGGCGCGGAAGTGGTGCCGAAGTACACGTCATAGGACGTGGCGCCGCTCGCGGTGTTCCAAACCAATTCGGGCGCCATCAGTGCGCCCGAGACTCCGTTCCCGGGGGAGACCAGGGATGGCGCCGACGGCGCCCCAGGAGTCACCACCAGAGTCACCGGCACCGTCATCGCCATGTTAGCGGCCTGGTCGATGAAAACGATCTGCCCGGTGTAGGTTCCAGCCGGCAACGTGGGGCTCACGTTGACCGAGGCATTGACCGAGCGCGGCGTACCGTAACAACACCCCGAGGGGGCTGCGGTAAGCCAGTCGCCGCCCGTGGCCGCGGAGGGGTAGATACCGAAGTTGAAAGCCGCACCCGTGCTGGCGACACTCAAAACTTGCGGAAGCGCGTTCGGCCCGCCGGCGGGCTGCGTGAAGGTAAGCGGCGCCAGTTGCGAGAACACGTTGGCGCCCACTGTCACGCTCACCGGAATCGCCACGCTGCTGCCCGCGCTTCCGACCAGAAGTTCTCCGGTGAACGTTCCGGCAATCAGCCCCTGGCCGGGGAGAGCGCTGGCCGTGATGCCTACCGTCACGGTCTGAGGCGCGGTTCCGCTTGCGGCGGACACGTTCAACCAGTTGCCGGCGTCCGCGGTGGTGGCCAGCAAGGTCCAGTTCAGCGTCCCCGACCCCGCATTGCGGATCTGGAAGCTCTGCGTCGGAGGATTGCCGCTGGCCGTCACGAAGGAGAAGCTCATCTGGCCCGGAAGATTGTCGAGGTAAGCCTGGCTTGCCGCCTCGACGGTCAAGGTGACGGGAATGGTGATGGCCTGGTCCGCGCTCTGCGTGGTGACCACAATCTGCGCCGTATAGGTTCCCACCGCCAGCGTCGGACTGGCGTTCACCGTGGCCGCGATGACGCGCGGGTGGGCGTAGCAGCACCCCAAGGGGGAGACGGTTAGCCAGTTACCGCCGGTAGCCGTCGAGGATGAAATCCCAACGCTGACAGCGGCGGTGCCTGTCGTGGAGATCGTAAGGACCTGCCCCAGCGGGTCGGCCCCGCCAAACAGCTTGGTAAAGCCAATCCCGTTGACCTGCCTTAAGACGTTGGCGCCTACCACCACACTCACCGGAACAGTGACGCTGCTGCCGTCCGCCTGGAAGACCAGTTCCCCTATGAAGGTCCCGGCGATCAGCCCCGCGCTCGGCAGGTCCGCCACCGAGACCGACACCGTCACCGACGAAGGCGCTGTACCAGTGGTAGCGGAGAGGTTCAGCCAGTTCCCTCCATCCGCGGTAGTCGCCCCCGCCCTCCAGCCCAACGTCCCCGTTCCGGCGTTGCGGATTTGGATGTCCTGAGTGGTAATACTGGTCCCGCCAGTCAGCATCGAGAAGCTCATCTGGCCCGGAACGTTGTCGAAGAAGGCCTGGCTCGCCGGCGCAACAGTCAGGGTGACGGGAATCGTCAAGTTCTCGTTCACGGATTGCGACGTGACAATAATCTGGGCCGTATAGGTTCCCACGGGCATGGTCGGAGCGGTGGTCACGGTCGCGGTGATCACGCGCGGACTGGCGTAGCAGCAGCCCGAAGGGGCTACGGACAGCCAGTTACCGCCGGTGGCGTTCTGGACGGAGATCCCAACGCTGAAGGCGGCGGCCGTGCTGGCGATGGTCAAAGTCTGCGGCAGCGGGTCGGCTCCGGCAAATACCTTCGTGAACGCGACGGGGTTGACCTGATTGAACACGTCGGCACCCACCAGCACGCTGACGGGAACCGTGACATTGCCGCTCGCGCTCTGAAACACCAGTTGTCCTATGAAGGTCCCGGCGATCAACCCCGCATTGGGGAGATTCGCAACCGTGACCCCTATGGCGACCGTGGAAGGAGCGGTCCCCCCGTTGACGAAACGGTCAGCCAGTTCCCTCCGTCCGAGGTGCTCTTCGCCATCGTCCAGGTCAACGTGCCCGTTCCGCCATTCCGAACCTGTATGTCCTGGCTGGTGATGCTCGTGCTACCCGTCTTCATGGTGAAACTCGTCGATCCGGGGAGGTTGTCGAAGAAGGGCACGCCCTGCGTGACCGTCAGCGTGACGTGAACCGTGATGGAGGTCGCGCCCCCTTGCTTCGTGAAGACGATCTGCCCATCATAGGTTCCCACCGCCATCGTGGGGGTGGTGGTCACGGTAACCGAAACGGCGCGCGGCATGGCGAAGCAGCAGCCCGAATTGGACGTGGAAAGCCAGGCGCCGCCGGACGAGGTCGTGGCGACGATCTGGAAGTTGAATGCAGTTCCAGGGCTGGTGATGTTCAAAACCTGCGGGAGCGGGTCGGCACCGGCGAATACCTTGGTGAACGCCAGGTCCGCCACCGGGGCGAACGTTTGCGCCTGAAGCGTGCCGGAAAACAGGAACAACGCAGCCAAAACTCCAAGGGTCGCGGAGGCAACCCGGAAAGCGACACTAGATCTGGACGTGGACATCGGCCCCCTCCTCGGATACGAGCAAGTATGCGCTAAGGGCTCCGGATCGTCTTTGACCAGGGTCAATCTGCCACCGCGGCGAAAATGCCCCGAATCGGAGGATAGGAGGAAAAGGTGATGAGCGGCGACGCCCCCCTTTCGGGGCACCGTAGCCGCTTCGCCGAACGGCCTCGCAACTCAGCACTGGCTGAGCCGCAAGCAACGATCCTGTCCGGGGCGACATCCAGCACGAGATCCCGGGCTCTCGAACCGCAAGAGAGTATCCACGCCCAAACAGCGGCACGCGTTGTGGGGCAGGATGGCGTCCCGCGCGCCGGTTGCGAACCGGCGCCCGGCCGACCTGTTAAGCAGAGACTTACAGGCGGGTTGCCAACCCGCCGCAGGTTTGACAACCTGCCCCACAACCTCCCGCACGAGTGGCCCGGCGCTACTCCTCCACCGGCCCCCGCGGCTTCCTCGCGCCCGCCGCCCGTTTGCGGCCCTTCTTCTTTGGTTTCGCCTTCCCTTTTACCGCCGCTTTCTTCTTCGCACCAGCAGTCCTCGACGCCCGGTGCCCCGAGACCACCGCGACCACCGGCTCGCCCTGCGCCATGTCGAGGCCGAACATCGCGGCCAGGTCCTCGCCTCCCAGAACCTTGCCGGCGGCCGGCCCCTGCTTCGTCAGCGGAACCCCGGCGCCGGCGCTGGCGATCAACTCCGTCTCGTCCACCGCACGCAGCCGGAACAGAAGCTCGGGTTGGAGATCGAAGCGCGCTCCGATGCCGTAAAGCACCGCCGCCACGTGCTTGCACATATCCGCCCAGTCCGGGCAACTGCACTTGAGCTTGATCTCGGCGGGCGAGGGAAACAGGCCCTGGCTCTGGCGGCAGATCCGCTCCATGACACCCTGGGACAAGCGTCCTTGCAGCAGCTCGACCAGCGAATCGATCGCGCCCCCGCAGTCCTGGCAGATGGCTTTCCACTTCGCTTTGTCGACCGGCGCCACTTTCAGCGAGACTTTGTATAACTCGGAACCGCCGACATAGGCATCGATCGTACCGGCGGCAATCTCCAAATCCACCACCGAACCGTTGCGCACATAGCTGCGGCCGCGCGGCAGCCGGTTGGCGTAATCGCTATAGCGCTCCAGGTTCTCGCACCAGGCCTTCCCCCAGAAGGTCCTGGCGATGGTACGGCCGTCGATCGTGACGGGCGATACGGCATGCCCTTGCTTGCGGCGCTTCTCCATCTCGCGCATCGCCCTGCGCCGCCGCTCCGCGACCGAAACGTAGGGCTTCCATCCCCATCCGTCGTAATCCATCGATCAGGACTCCTTCAGCGCCTTGTTCAAATCGAGCGCCACCAGCTTGAGCAATTCATCGTCTTTCATTTCCGTCAATAATAACTCGGCGCCGCCCTCGAGTAAATCCTGCGAGAGCCGGCGCTTGGATTCGATGAGATCGTCGATCTTCTCTTCCACCGTGCCGCGGCAGACGAACTTGTGCACCAGCACGTTCTTGGTCTGGCCGATGCGGAAGGCGCGGTCGGTGGCCTGGTTCTCCACCGCCGGGTTCCACCATCGGTCGAAGTGCACCACGTGCGAGGCGGCGGTCAGGTTCAGCCCGGAGCCGCCGGCCTTGAGCGAAAGGACGAAGAACCCCACGGTTTCGTCCTCCTGAAATCGCCGCACCAGGTCCTGCCGCTTCTTCACCTCGGTTTCTCCGTGCAGCACCAGGCCGGGCCGCCCGAACACGGAGCCGAGAAAAGCGGCCAGGGGCGCGGTCACCTCGCGGAACTGGGTGAAGACCAGCATCTTCTCCTGCCTGGCGGCGATGACCTCGGCGATGTCGCGCAGACGGGCCCACTTGCCGCTGTCCGCCTCGCTCCAGGCGCCGTCTCCCAGCCATTGCGAGGGATGGTTGCAGATCTGTTTGAAGCGCATCAGGAACGATAGCACCAGCCCCTTGCGCTGAATGCCGGTGGTCTCCTCGAGTTGTTCGGCCAGTTCCTTCACCGCCTGCTGATAGAGTGCGGCCTGGCGGCGGCTGAGCGAGCAGAAGGCCTTGACTTCGGTCTTGTCCGGCAGGTCCGCGATGACGGTCTTGTCCGTCTTCAGGCGCCGCAGAATATACGGCCGCACCAGCTCGCGCAACGGCCCGTAAGAGGTGTGAGGCTGATCGCCCAGGCGCTTGGCGAACTTCGAGAACTCCTTGGAAGTTCCCAGCAGTCCCGGGTTGACGAAGTCGAAAATCGACCACAGATCGCCCAGCCGGTTCTCCACCGGCGTGCCGGTCAAGGCGAGTCTGGCGCCCGCTTTGAGCCCCTTGACGGCGCGGGTCTGCTTGGCGTCCGGGTTCTTGATGGCCTGCGCTTCGTCGAGGACGGCCAGGCGCCAGGGAACCTCGGCCATCCACGGCACGCGGAGCAGCGAACCGTAGCTGGTAATCACCAGGTCGATGTCACGCAGCCGCGCGGGGTCGAGCGCCTTCAGTTCGGCCGCGGGCAGGGCCGATGGATGGGCGATGAGGGACTTCAACTCGGGCGCAAAGCGTTCGATCTCCGCCGCCCAGTTGGCGAGCAGCGACGCCGGCGCCACCAGCAGGCTCGGCTGCGGCTTTCCGCCCGCCTGCTGTTTGAGCACCAGCAGCAGCGCCAGCACCTGGATGGTTTTGCCGAGTCCCATGTCGTCGGCCAGGCACGCTCCCAGACCGAGCGTCGTGAGCAGATAGAGCCAGCGCACGCCGACCTGCTGGTAGGGCCGCAGCGCGCCTCGGAGCGCATCGCCGGGGTCGACTTGCGCCAACCCCTGCGGGCTGCGCAGCCCTTTCAGCGTTTCCGCCAGCCAGGGGCCGGCCACCACTTGCGCCCAGTCGATGCCGGCTTCGGCGGCCTCATCGCCAGCCGCTACATTCGCGCCGGACAGCAGGCGCATAGCCTCGCCGAAGGACAGGCCGGTGTCTTTCGCGGCGCGCTCCACCTGGCGGAAGCGCTCGATCATTCCGGCCAGATGCTCGCGGTCGAGCTCGATCCAGCGACCGCGCACCAGGGCCAGCCCATCGGTCTGGGCCAGCAGATCGCGGATCTCGGCGGCGGTGAGCGGTTCGCCGTCGAGCGTGACTTCCATGTCGAAATCGAGCAGGCCGTTCTGTCCCAGTCCCGAAGGCGCCTTGGTTCCCACCGTGCCGGTGACCTGCGGCCGCGGCGGACGATTGCCGCGCCATGACGCCGGCATGCGCACCACCACCCCCGCGGTTTCCAGGTGTGGCGTGTCCCTGAGAAGTTGCAGGGCCTCCCGGGGAGTCCAGCGCAGCGGATGAAAGATCTCCCCCGCGTCCACCATGGCCTTCAGCCAGGGGCACGTTTCCGAAGCCCGCTGCACCGGGACCAGCAGCGATAGCAGCCGTTCCTTGTTGGCCGCGCCCGCGTACTCGCTGAGCGCCTGGCCGAGCGGCAGGTGTTGCGCCTTGGCCTGCGCGGAGAGGCGCGTGGTATAGGTGGCGAGAAAGGCGAACGGAGCGTCGGGATCCTTGCGGTTCTCGGCGATATTGAAGTGCACGCGGCCTACCAGGTTCCAGGCCGGATTCCGGCGCTTGAGAAACTCCTGCACGCCGCATTTCGATTCGGCCAACTCCGCGCCAAAGGCCTCGTCCAGTTCCTGCCACAGGGCATCGAGGATCGCAACGGTCAGGTACTCGGCGCCCATCATGGGAGGCGCGGCGAGCGCGATACGTTCCAGTTCCGGCTCGGGAGGGGCCGCAATGTTCCTTCGCGGCGCATCGCCATCCTGGTGGGTGCAGAGTGCGGTGACGTAGCGGGCGCCGAAGTCGCGCCAAAAGGAATAGACCGGCGGCAGCGCGGTCCCCGGTTCGTCGGCTCCGAGCAGCAGAAGGCCGTAGCCCGATCCACGCGCGAAGGCGGACACCAGACGGTCCCGCAGTGCGGCGTCCAGACGCGGCGCGTCGGCGTCGTGAGCCAGGATGAGGCGGCCGTGCGGCGTGAGACTGAGGGTTAGAGAGACGGCGTCCATGCTGCGAAGACCTCAGCTTAGCAGGCGGCGCCGCACCCCGAGCACGCCCACCCCGAGCGCGGCGACCGCACCGCTCATGCTATAAAGAGTGGAGGCGGGCCACCCTAGCTCAGTTGGTAGAGCGGCTGATTCGTAATCAGCAGGTCTCCGGTTCAATTCCGGAGGGTGGCTCCATTCCTTCAGTGGTTTAGCAGCCTGTCGCCCACACTCGGGTTCAGTTGGGTTCAATTTGGCCGGTTTCTCCCGTCCTCCCGGAACCCTTCCAGCTGAAATTGCCCAAGCAACCCGCGGAGCCATGTTCGAAATCCCGCGGCATAGCGGGACGACCCATGCGGCCGTTGCGTTGGCTACCGGGCTCCCAGCGCTGGGTCGGCCGAGTTATCCTCGCTCCTGTTCGTCCCTCGCACGATCGCGTGAGAGTACTCATTCCTTCTGACCAGACGCTTAATCGGATCATCCAAGGGCCCTGTCGGCCGCGAGTCTGTCTGAGCGCCTTGCGGGTACGCACCGGGACGCGATCTGCCTGTCAGCCCTGCCCGCTGTCGACGGGCGCCCGCCCCCATTCCGGTCGCTCTTCCGCGAGTATGCTCAGCAGCGCCATGGCGACCGAGACGATGATCGGGCCGACGAACAAACCGATAATCCCGAAAGCCTCTACTCCGCCCAGCAACGAAAAGAAAACCAGGAGCGTGTTCAGCTTCACTCGGCCGCTGACCACGAGCGGCCGGACGACGTTGTCGGCCATCGAAATCACGCCGGCGCCATAAAGGAGCAGAAACACCGCCGCCCCCCAATGAGCAGTCGCCGCCAGATAAATGACGCCCACGCCCCAGACCACGGCAGTCCCGGCCACCGGAATCATGGAAAAGAGAGCCGTCATGACGGTCCACAGCATCAAGTTCGGCAGCCCCGCAATCCAGTACCCGAGCGCTCCGAGAATACCCTGGGCGAGCGCTACGGCCAGAACCCCGTAGAAGTTGGCCACGATCGAATCGGATATCGTCTTCAACAACTGGCTGTACCGTTTCGGTTCCAGCGGCAGCAGGGCGCCGGCGCGTTCGAGAATCGCAGGGCCGTCGCGCAGCAGAAAGAAGAGCGTGAATAGCATGATGAACGTGTTCAGGACAGTTCCCGCGATGTTAACCGCGAGCGATTTCGCCCAGTTCAGCAGCCACGTGCTCACATCCCGGACCCGCTCGAGCGCTGCGCTTCTCAGGTGCTCCTGCGAGATTCCTGTTTTCCATTCGATCCAGCCGAGCGGCCGGTCGGTCAGGCTGGCAAGATACTTTCCCCATCCTCCGCCTTCGGAACTTCGCTCGTTCAGCCATCCATAAAGCGCACCCGTCTCATTAGCGAGCGCATTCACGATGAGCAGCGTCGGCAGCAGAAGCATCACCACTACGGCCACGGTGGCGAGCAAAGCGGCGCCGCCTCGGTTCCGCACGAGCCGGAGCAGTTGCGTGAACAGCGGGTAGATCGCCACCGCCAGCAGTGTCGCCGTGATAATCGCCGTCAGGAACGGCCGGGCAATGAGCGCGCTCAGATAAAGAGTCGCCACGGTCAGCATCAGAAGAAAGACAAACGAGAGCCTCTGATTGGTAAAGCCATTGCTCATTGTGGGCCTCCTCTTCCGTACACATAGAAAACAGCAGATATGCCCGCCGGTTGTCAATGGCCATGGGCTCGGGTTCCAGATGCTCTGCAGTACTCTCGATGCGCCGGCGCCGGATACTCATTTTCAGTTGGTTTCCCACCGAGGGCAAAGTCGAAACTGCCGGCTTCAGAGCCGTGGGCGACGGCGTGCCGGGTTTCCCTATCCCTCATGATGGTGACCGGGTGCGCCAAGGGCGTCGAGGACGGCGATTTGTCGTCGCCGGTCGAGTCAATTTTCGCGAGCGTGCGGAGGCTGAGATTTCGGGGCCGTGGCTACGGGGGCCTGCACCGATTGACTTGAGGCCGTCTTGGATAACAATCCGCACCGAACCCCAGCGCCATTCGAAGTCGCGGCGGTCTGCTTGCCCATGCCCAAAGTCCGAAACTGGCCGTCGTCGAATCCAAAGTCCTCGACCTCGCTGCGCTTGTTGCGCCGTATGCGGGCACCCAGTGCTCCTACGGTTCCCTGACCGCCATCGGCCTTTCCGTTTGAATAGCGCCAGACTCGTTTGACGACGCTCTTGGCAAGTGGCTTTCCGGCGCGGACTTTGCACTCACCGTGAACCAACTCTGCACGCACTGGCACCGCTGTTGTCCCGAGTCTATGTCGCAAGACGGGGTACAAGCGGGCGGCATGAGGACCAGGATAGTCGTGGACAGAAGGATGACGGCATACCGGTGCGTCACCTCTCTCTGCCCGGTTCGAAGCTGGATTGGCTACACTCTGTCATAGTGAAGGCCACCGTCTCACCGGCGTCAACTGCTTGTCCTGAAAACTCGGTCGCGCCACGAGTGCCGGCTTCCTGCTATGTCCCGCGCGAGAAATGGCGGCCAGCAGGAACAATAGGAAGGGCGGCTCAATGACGTCGCACGCAGCCAAGAAGCCTAAAGGCCCCAGCATCATCGACCTTTTGCGGCCCCACTGGAAAGCCCTGACGCTGGCCTTGCTGGCGGTGGCGGGCGAAACCGCAACCGATCTGCTCGAACCCTGGCCCCTGAAAATCGTTCTCGATTACCTGCTCCAGTCCAAACAGCCGCCCGGTTGGATGAGCGGAGTGGTCGGCTGGATGGGGCACGGACAAGCTGGCCGTCCTCAACTTCGCGGTGCTGGCGGTGGCGGTCATCGCCATCGTCGGCGCGCTCAGTTCCTACCTGGAAAAATACCTCACCACCAGCGTCGGCCAATGGGTCATGCACGACCTGCGGCGCACGCTCTATCACCACATCCACCGCCTGTCGCTGGCCGAGCACGACCAGAAAAGGACCGGCGACCTCATCGGCCGGGTGACGAGCGATATCGAAGCCATTCAGTCGTTCATCACCACGGCGCTGTTGGGCATTCTGACCAACGTCCTCACCCTGCTGGGGATCGTCGGGATCATGCTTTACCTGAACTGGCGTTTCACGCTCATCTCGCTCGCCATTGCGCCCGTGCTCTTCGCTGGCAGTTTACTTCTTCACCCGGCGCATCAAGAAAGCCTCGCGCGACGTAAGAAAGAAAGCAGAGCGAGCTGGTTTCGATGGTCGAAGAAGTTCTCTCCTCGATCCGCGTGGTCAAGGCCTTTGCCCGCGAGGACTACGAGGAGCGCCGCTTCGAGCGCCAGAGCCTGGAAAATGTCGAGACGGCCCTGGTGGCGCGAAGCATCAAGATGAAGCTCTCGCCTGTCGTCGAGATTATCGTGGCGACGGGGACCTGCTTGATGCTCGGCTACGGCGCGCGCCTGGTGCTCGCGGGCCAGCTCACGGCGGGCGCGCTGGTCGTCTTCCTGCTCTACCTGGGCAAAATGTATAAGCCCATGCGCGACCTGGCCAAAATGACGGACACGGTCTCAAACGCCGCGGTGGGATTCGAGCGGATCCGCGAAGTTCTGGAGACCGAAAGCGGGGTGCGGGACCTGCCGCACGCGCGCCGCGCCGCGCGCTTCAAGGGCAAAATCGAATTTGACAAGGTCTCGTTTGGGTACAACCAGGACCAGTTGATCCTGAAAGATGTAAGCTTCCAGATCGAGCCGGGACAGGTCGCGGCATTCGTCGGCCCGACGGGGGGCGGCAAGTCGACCATCATCAGCCTGGTTGCGCGCTTCTACGATCCCGTCTCCGGGGAAGTCAAAATCGACGGGACCAACATCCGCAACTACACGATGAAATCGCTTCGCCAGCAGATCAGTTTCGTTTTGCAGGAGACGCTTCTGTTCCACGCACCGATCTGGGAGAACATCGCCTATGGCCGCCCGGAAGCCAACCGCGAGGAGATTATCCAAGCCGCGAAACTGGCCAACGCCCACGAGTTCATCGAGCAAATGCCCGAGGGCTACGACACCATGGTCGGCGAGCGCGGCGTGACGCTTTCCGGGGGCCAGCGCCAGCGCATCGCCATCGCGCGGGCGGTGATCCGCAATACTCCCATTCTGGTTCTGGACGAGCCCACATCAGGACTGGACGCGGCGTCCGAGCAAGCCGTGTTCGAAGCCCTGGACCGTCTGATGGAAGGCAGAACTTCCATCGTCATCGCGCACCACCTGGCGACGGTCCGGCGCGCCGACGTTATCTTCGTGGTGAAAGACAATACTCTCGTTGAGCGTGGCACCCACGACGAACTGTTGGCGGCGGGCGGCCTCTATTCGGAGCTCTACGAAATCCAGTTTCGCCAGGAAGATCCCCTGGCGGCGGACACGCCAAAGACTTAGCCGTCGGTGCGACCGCAGTCGCTGGCGCGGGCGGGCTATAGCTTCTTCAGCGCGTCGATGCGCTGCATCACAACCCTGGTATAGCCCTCGACCTCGGCGGGCGAGAAGCCGGCGGCGCGGAAGCAGTCGCCGATCTGATCGCTGGAGAAGCGGCCGAGCAGGTTGCCCAGCCAGCGCGCGTCCGCGATGGGAATGTGCTGGGTGACTCTCTCCATCCGCGTGCGGAAGCTGTAGTATGTGGGAATTGACAATGGTAAGGAAGAAGGGCCGGCTGTGCATGACGAAGTCCACGTGATCGGGCGTGACCTTCTTGATAAACTTGGATTTCGCGTAGTCCTTCATCACGCCCTTGCTGCGGGAGAAGCTGTTGCCGGTGCGTCCGAAACTGGCGCCCAAATCGGCGACAGAGTAACGCTGTCCGGCCTCGTCCTGGTCACGGACGGCGTTATTGCTCCGCTTTCAGGTCCCAGTTGTTGATGAGCGCCATCATCACTCTGAGGCCGTTGAACTCCCGCGTTCCGGCAACGCGGGTTTCGTACCAGCTCCAGTCTCCGGATTTCTTCCCGTCGCCTGCGCGCTCCAAACGCGCCTCGCGGACCAGGCCACCGTCTGAGACGTACTCCTTCCCACGCGAGAGCTGTTTCATCCCTTGCACGCGGATTTGCGGCCGGTAGTAGTCCTCGTCGGCAAAGTAACCCGCAGCCCACACGAGGCGCGTCGCAGCGGTTTCCGGCTTCACCTCGGGGCCGAGTTTCACCTTCCACTTGGCGCCGTTTTCATCTTCGACATCGAACTTGGGCGAAGTCCCGCTCTTGGTTTCCTCGATGAATTTGAAGTTGGTCCCCGGCGCGCGAGTCTTTCCCTCCCGGCCCGTCCAGGAGGTTCAGCGCCGCCACGTCGCCCCGGTCGCGCCACAGCACGGCGGCTGTCCCGGCCTGCTGGGCGAAGGCGGGCAACGCCAGAACAAGAGCGACAAGGCTCGCGAAAATCCTCTTGGAAACTCTCATGGGCCCTCCTCAAAGAGCGCAGTACCATCATTCACTTCGCCGCGATCAACGCGATGGCGAGATTCGGCAAAGGCGTGGCCCTGCTCTCCTGAACGCTGCTAAGCACTTGGCTGACCAATCGCCGAAAGCGGCCCGAAACGACGAAAGCTACGGCGGTTGCCGGTGCCCGGCCCGAGCGGCGCGAACGCAGGGATCGGGTGTGCGGTTGAAGGCAGCGGATAAGTTAGTTCGAGCTTGGACGGCCAAGCGGCAAATCGTGCATTCGAGTGCAGGTGCTGCATCACTGTGCCCCTCCCGGCTGACAGGAAAACTCGGAATTGGCCGGTTCAGTCTGCTCCTGCCGTTGGTCCTTCACGTGCAGTTGCAGAGTTCTCGACCTCAGTATCGCCGACAGGGGTCCGAAGGGAGGAGTATGCGTTTGGCTTCACAGCAGGCGCGACGCCTTCCGGTCCCCGCAGGCTGGCCTGACAACCTGGTGAACCGCCCGTGAATCTGCTGATCCAACCTGACGACGGAATCGCGCCGCTGCTTTCGGGAATCAGAAGCGCCAAGAAAAGCATCGAGATCGCTATCTTCCGTTTCGACCGCGCCGAGATTGAGGCGGCGCTGAAGGCCGCGGTCGCCCGCGGCGTTTCGGTGAGCGCGTTGATTGCGTACACCAACCGGGGCGGCGAGATCAACCTGCGCAAGCTCGAGATGCGTCTGCTCGAAGTGGGCGTCGCTGTTTCGCGGACCGCCAACGATCTGGTGCGCTATCACGACAAGCTGATGATTATCGACCGCCGGCTGCTCTACGTCCTGTCCTTCAACTTCACCCACCTTGATATCGACCACAGTCGCGGCTTTGGCATCGTCACCAGGAAAGTCAGGTTCGTCCACGAAGCGGTGAAGTTATTTGAGGCGGATACCGCGCGGCAACCCTATACGCCGACACTGGATAGCTTTGTTGTCAGTCCCGCCAACGCCCGCAAACTGCTCGCCGCGTTTATCCGCAAGGCCAAGAAGCAGTTACTCATTTACGACCCGCTGATCGCCGACCCGGAAATGCTGCGCGTTCTCAGCGAGCGGACGAAGGCGGGGGTGGAGATCAAAGTCATCGGCCGCGTAAGCAAGCGAAACCCTGGTCTGGAAGTCCGGAATCTCGCCGGCCTGCGCTTGCACACGCGCACGATCATCCGCGACCGCCGGCAGGCCTTTGTGGGCAGCCAGAGCCTGCGCAGGGCCGAACTGGATTCGCGGCGCGAAGTCGGCGTTATTGTTCATGAACCGAAAGCGGTGAATGGCTTGATTCAGACTTTTGAAGCGGATTGGGAGAGGAAAGCAGCCGAGGAGAAACAGCCGTCCCAAGCCAACCCAAAAGTCTCCAAGAAGGCGGTGAAAGCGCTGGTCAAGGAGCTGTCGCCGCTGAATCCCATCGTGGAGGAAGCGGTCAAACAAGTGGCGTCGGAGACCGAGAGCGCGAGTCTGAATCTGCAGGAAATGAAAGAGACGGTCAAGGAAGCGGTGCAGGAAGCGGTCCGGGAGCGGGTCAAAGAAATGGTGAAGGAATCCCTGGAGGAGAGTCACTGAAGCCCGATGCCGAGTCATCCACCTTTTCCTGTGGCTTTCGCTTTTTGCGTTTGTGGCGCCCGGCTTTGCGGGCCAGGCGCAGGCGCCGCAGGTCAGCGAGGAGGAGGCGCGCGTCTTCAAGATCTTTACCGCCCGCGTCCAGCAATACGTCAAGCTGCAGAAAGAACGTGGAAGCTTCGCTGCCGGCCCTGAAGCCAACCAAGGACGTGGCGCGGATTGCCGAGCACCAGCACGCGCTGGCCAGCAAGATTGCCGCACGCGCGCAGCGGCGCGCGTCAGGGCGACATCTTCACTCACGAGGTGAGCTGAGCGGTTCCGCAAAATCATCCGCAGCGCATTTCAGGGACCCGAAGGCCAGCTCGCGCGCAAGACGATCCGCCCGGACGACCCGTCCAAGGTCGTTGTTCGTCTGCATGTGAACGACGTTTACCCGGAGGACATCCCGTTGACCACCACGCCGCCGACTTTGTTGAGCAAGCTGCCTCAACTGCCCCAGGAACTGGCGTATCGGATCGTCGGGCGCGACCTGACGCTGAAGGACACGAAAGCCGGTTTGATTGTGGATCTCATCCCGAACGCCATTCCTTGAGACTTTCTATTATGCCTGCTATGCGCCGCGCCGCCTTCTTCTCCTCTGTTGCTCTCGCCGCATTAGGCCTGTCGCTCCACGCCCAGGAGCTGACCCTGCCGCTGAAACCGGACTCGGTGCGCTTCGCGGTCATCGGCGACATGGGAACGGGAGAGAAGCCGCAATACGAGCTGGCCGCGAAGCTGATCGAGTATCGTCAGAAATTTCCCTTTGAGTTCGTGATTATGCTGGGCGACAACCTCTACGGCGGGGACGCTCCGAGCGACTACGAAAGCAAGTTCGAGCTGCCCTACAAGCCCTTGCTCGATGCGGGCGTAAAATTCTACGCGGCGCTCGGCAACCACGACAAACCCAACGAGCGGTTCTATAAGTCCTTCAACATGAACGGGCAGCAATATTACACGTACAAGAAGGGCAACGTCCGCTTCTTCGCTCTGGACACCAACTACATGAACCCGCGGCAGCTCGCGTGGCTGGAGAAGGAGCTGCAGAACTCAGGGTCGGATTGGAAAATCTGCTATTTCCATCACCCGCTCTATTCTTCCGCGGCCTTCCATGGCTCTTCGACCGAACTCCGCCTGGTGCTGGAACCCCTCTTCGTGAAATACGGGGTGCAGGTCGTCTTCGCAGGGCACGACCACGTTTATGAGCGCGTGAAGCCGCAAAATGGCATCTGCCTATTTCACCGAAGGAGCTTCAGGCTCGTTGCGGCAGGGCAACCTGAGGAAGACGGCCCTGACCGCAGCCGGATACGACCAGGACCGTTCCTTCATGCTCGTCGAAATCGCCGGCGACGAGCTTTACTTCCAGACCATCTCGCGTACGGGGCTGACGGTTGATTCGGGAGTGATCCGGCGGTGAAATTCGTTTTCCCGCTGGAGCGGATCTCACCTGCCGAGTGATTGTCACAGGATGTGTCCGCTCGCGCCGTGCCGTAGAATGACTCCGTCGCTGAGTCACCATAGGCCAACCCCTTTCTAACGCTTCCCCGGAGCGTATGCGGTGCATGCACTCGAGCGGGTCGGGGGTGTGCCATGCGCTTAACCCGACCTTCCGCCAGCCGCCTCGGCCGTCTAAAGCCGGTCTGGTTCTCTAACACCTTTGGTGCGCCGGCTCTGGGCGGCTGGGCGGCCACCCGGGGGGACGGCGATGAGTTACGTAGGGCGCCGAATCCTCAGCTCAGCGTAACTCTCGGGAAGAAGGTAGCTGTGAAGCGTCCCATCCGCCGCCGAGCGCCTGGATCAAGGACACGCTCGCAACCATGCGTCGCGTCAGAATATCGACTGCCGTCCGCTGGTTTTGCAGCGTGCTGGTCTGCGCCGTGATTACCTGCAGATAGTTCGTGAGTCCTCCGCGGTATTGATCCGTCGATATCTGCAGCGACTGCTCGGCGGATTTGACCGCCCGCTCGATGATCTCAGCCTCTTGGGCGAGGATGCGCAGTTGCGCCAGACTATCCTCCACCTCCTGAAATGCCGTCAGCACCGTCTGCCTGTAATTCGCCACCGTGGCGTCATAGACGGCTTCGGTCACCTTGATTTGAGCGCGGCGTCTCCCCGCGTCGAACAGAGTCTCGGCCAACTGCGGTCCCAGAGACCAGAAGCGGCTGGGCCACGTGAACAAGTCGGCGATAGCCGTCGACTGCAAGCCCGCGCCGGCGCCAAAGGTCAGTGACGGGTAAAGCGCAGCCTTGGCGATTCCGATTTGTTCGTTCGCGGCCGCAACCTGGCGTTCGGCGGAGGCGACGTCCGGCCTTCGTTCGAGCAGTGTGGAAGGAATGCCGACCAGAGACGCCGGCGGCGGAGAAAGGGTGGGCGCATCGGGAATTGACAAATCGGAAGGCGGTTTGCCGGTCAGTACTGCGATAGCGTGCTCGAATTGGGCCCGCTGGACTCCCAAATCGACCAACTGCGCGCGCGCTGTTTCCAACTGAGTTTGAGCCAGTGCCACGTCTCCCATCGATGCGACGCCGCCATCGAATCGGTTCTGAGTCAGTTCAACATAGCGCTCGTACGACTTCACGGTAGTGTCGAGCAAATGCCGCGTAGCGTCCAGGCCTTCGATCTGGAAGTAATCGGCCGCGAGTTCCGCCTGGTACAGCAAGCGGGCATTCTCCAGTTCGGCCGCCGAAGCCTGCGCTATGGCGGAATTCGCCGCGACTCCGCGCCGGATGCTTCCCCATACGTCGATCTGATAGACGAAATCGATGGGTATCGTGTAGAGGCGGCGCAAGCCGGAAGAGCCCGTTCCGGAACGTGTCGCGGAAGGCGAGGCTGTTACGGTGGGGAACAGGCTGGCCCGGGCGACGCGCACCGCAGCTTTGGCGGCGCGGAACTGAGCGTCGGCGGACAATACATTCTGGTTCGAAATGGCCACCTGGTCTTCGAGCGCGTCGAGCCCCGGATCCTTATAGACCTTCCACCACTTGCCGCGTAGCGCTTCGTCATTGGGCTGAGCGTCCTTCCAGCCGTCTGGCAGCTCTTCCTTGAAAGCCGGCGACGCCGGCGCGCCAGGGCGATGGTACTTCGGACCGACCATGCAGGCGCTCGACGAGAGCAGCACTCCGGCCGTCGCGAGAACCGCCGTCAGCCGACCACGAGCGGGACTATTCATACCGGAGAGCCTCGATCGGATCCATGAACGCCGCCTTGCGGGCCGGGTAGTAGCCGAAGAACACCCCCACTAAGGCCGAAAACGCAAACGCCAGGAGGACGGACAGTGAGCTGACCTGGGTCGACCATTGTGCGAAGTGCGAGATGAGTAGCGAGGCCGTCAGCCCCACTGCGATCCCGATAATTCCACCCAGCAAGGAGAGCGTCACGGCCTCCACCAGGAACTGCAGCAGGATATCGCGCGTCTTGGCGCCCACTGCCTGACGCAGGCCGATCTCTCGCGTCCTTTCGGTCACCGACACCAGCATGATGTTCATGATCCCGATGCCGCCCACGATCAGCGAGACCGATGCGATCGCGCCCAGCAGAATCGACATCACCTGTGCCGAGGTTTCCTGGGCCGCGAACACCTCGGTCAGATTGCGGACCGTGAAGTCGTTGTCAAGGCCGGGCAGGATCCTGTGCCGCTCGCGCAGCAGCGCCGTCATCTCCGCGATCGCCTGGTCCATGACCTGCGGGCTCATCGCCTGCACCATCAGCGAGGCGACCGCTTTGGCATTGGCCCTGTTGGCGCCGAACACTTTTTGTGTGGCCGTCGAGATCGGCAGCAGGATGACGTCGTCCTGGTCCTGACCAGAGGGCGACTGGCCTTTCGGTGTCAGCACACCCGCCACGGTGAACGGTACATTCTTGATGATGACTACCTGGCCCGTGGGATCGCTGCCGCCAAACAGATTCTGCGCGACGGTTGCACCCAGCACGGCCGTTTTGGCTGCCGCATCCACGTCTTGTGTCGTGAAGAACTGGCCGGACAGCATGGTGTAATCGCGGATCGTCATATAGTCGGGAGTCACACCCTGGGCATTGGTGGCCCAGTTGCTGCTTCCGTAGACCACCTGTACTCCGCCGCGCACGGTGGGAGCGACGGCCGCTACGGACGGGCAGTCGGCCGCGATGGCCTTCGCGTCGTCTTGCGTCAACGACGGAACCGCACCCGAGCCGAGCCGGACTCCATTGCTGCTGATGCTGCCCGGGAGCACGATGATCAGGTTGCTCCCGATGCTCTGGATCTGGTCCTGGATCCTCTTGGTCGCCCCCGCGCCAACACCCACCATTGCGATCACGGCGGCCACGCCGATGATGATCCCCAGCATCGTCAGCGCCGACCGCATGCGGTTCACCTTCAGGGCTCGGAGAGCGATCCGGATACTGGCGAGGATCTTGTTCATGTCGTCGCTATCTCCTCCGGCTGCTCCGCGGGAAGCGCCTCGAGGTCCCTGCGCGCGTCGCGCGGCTGGGCGAGCCTCTCGTCGAGCTGCAGCTTGCCGTCTTTGAAATGAATGCTCCGGTTCGAGTAAGTCGCGACGTCCGGATCGTGCGTCACCACGATCATGGTGATCCCGTTTTCGCGGTTCAGGCGTTGGAAGATCGCCATGATTTCGATGCTGGTCCTCGAGTCCAGCGCTCCGGTCGGCTCGTCCGCCAGGATGATGCTGGGATCGTTCACCAGCGACCGCGCGATGGCCACGCGCTGCTGCTGGCCGCCGGAAAGCTGGCTCGGCTGATGGTCCTCGCGTCCGGCCAGTCCCACCGCGAGCAGGGCCTTCATAGCTCGCTCGTGCCGCTCGCGGGCGGGCGTGTCGGTATACATCAGCGGCAGTTCGACATTCTCCGCTGCGCTGGTCCGCGCCAGCAGGTTGAACTGCTGGAACACGAACCCGATCTTCTTGTTCCGGATCTCCGCCAGTTGGTCGCGATCCAGATCCCCGACGCTGATTCCGTCCAACTTGTAACTGCCGGACGTGGGCTTATCGAGACAACCCAGAATGTTCATGAGCGTGGATTTGCCGGATCCCGAGGGCCCCATGATCGAAACGAAGTCCCCCTGTTGGATCTCGAACGAGATCTCCTTCAACACGTGCACCGGCACCTCGCCGAGCCTGTAGTCCTTCACGAGATCCTTGACCTCGATGACCGTTGCCATTCCGCTCACCTTGTTGTGGCGTGCGCTTCAGCGTGCCGCCGCGGGCTTCAGCCTGCGGCAACTGGGCACTTTCCCCTAGAATCCCGGTCCTCTGCCGCCTCTGGCGCCGGTCTGGGAGACAGGGCTGCCGCCCGAAGCCGGCGCCGTGCTTGCCAGCGCCGCGACAATCGCGTTGTCTCCATCCTTGAGGCTGCCCGTCAGAACCTCTGTATTTGCTCCATCGCTTTCGCCCGTGGTGAGCACAACACGCTGCGGCTTGTTGTCGGGGTCCAGGATCCACACGGCCTTCTCCGCTGGCCCGCCTTTGCGGACGCCCGTTCCGGCGGCGGTCGCTGTCGTCTCGGACGCAGGATGATAGCGCAGTGCCGCGTTGGAAACCTTCAGCACGTTCAGGCGCTGATTCACCAGGATCTTCACGTTCGCCGTCATACCCGGAAACAGCTTCAGGTCGGGATTCGAAACGCCGATCACCGCGTCGTACGTGATGACGTTCTGCACGTTGATGGGTGCCTTGCGGATCGAGGTCACGTTGCCTCTGAAGACCTGCCCGGGATACGCATCCACGGTGAAGGTGGCCGGCTGATTCACGCGCACGCGCCCCACGTCCGCTTCCGAGACGTTCGTATCCACCTGCATCTTGGTCAGGTCCTGAGCGATCAAAAACAACGTTGGAGCCGCCAGGCTCGCGGCGACGGTCTGTCCGACATCCACGTTCCGCGACACCACCACGCCATCCACCGGCGCTTTGATGTTCGTGCGGTCCAGGTCGATCTGGGTGGATTCGAGTGCCGCGGTGAACTGTTTCACCTGCGCCTGGTTGGCGGTCAGAAGCGAGTTCGCTACATTCAACTCAGCCTGTGCCACCTTCACACCGTCTTCCACCGCATGCTGCTGCGCCACTACTGCATCATGATCGGCAACCGCCGATTTGTAAGTGGTCTGAGCGGTCTCAAGATCCTCTTTGGAGTCCGCACCCTGCCGGACCATGATTACGCGCCGTTCGACCTTAACCTTGGCATCCTCGTCTATGGCCTGCGCTTTTACAACATTCGCCTGGGCGGCTGCAAGAGCGGACTTCGAAGCCTGAATGCCCGCTAGAGCCTGCTGGACGACGGCCTGGGCATTGGCGACGGAGGCTCGCGCCGCATCGAGGTTGGCGCGTGCCTGATCGACCTTGGCCTGAAAGGGCGCGGGATCGAGCCGCGCTATCAATTGACCCTTGGTCACCTTGGTGTTGAAATCGGCGAACAAGGCTTGAATAATCCCCGATACTTGCGAGCCCACCTGCACGGTTACTACCGCGTTCGGATTGCCGGTGGCCGAGATGGTGACGTTAACGTCTCCGTGCGCGACAGCCGCCGTCCGATAGTGAATCCCGCCTGGGCCTTTGAGCAGCGCCCACGTCCCCAGCCCTACGGCAACACAAGCTCCGGCGGCGACGATGAGAACTGTTCTTCTCTGCATGTGCATTTATGGCCATACCTTAAGATGTGCTTCTCCGGTTAATGGGCCCCGCAGCGCCGGCCTTCTACTTGGCCGGATCTTTGGCGCGCGTGGCTTGGACGCCCTTCAGGATCGCAAGGCCCAAGAGAACGATTGCACCCACCGCGATCCAATGCGGTGCGACGTGCAGTATCACAGCTCCATAGATCAGCCCGCCGATCAATATCAAGAAGCCGACAATGTAGATTCCGAATGACATGCTGGTTCCTCCTTCACGCCCGAGCGCAGCCTGCGGTGAGCGGCCGCCTCAGGATGCAACCTTCGCCAGGGGCAGTTCCGGCTCGCTGACGAGCTCCTCGAAAAGCGTCCGGAAGTGAATCATCGCCTGACGCAGGTCTTCCGTGCTGGCCTGCCCCCGGGTCTGCCGGATCGCGATTTCGTGAGCGGCTCGGTAGTTTTCCAGAACCAGTGGATGATCCACCGAGATATCTGCCGCCCGCTGGTCAAAGCCATTTAGCGGATAGCCGCGCGTGGACATGACATCGCCCAGCAACTGGTCCGCTGCGGTTACCGCGCCGGCGGGCCCGTCAACGAAACGCGCCTGGACTTCGCGCCAGGTGGACAGGAAGCGGGCACGATCGGCTGCCGTGAGCGGACGGATGCGAAGCCCGTCGACTCGCTCTGCGCGCTTCTGGAGCGCGGATTCCGCGTGGCTCCGGTTGCCGCCCTGCTCGACGGCTCGCGCATATTCGGCCCCGCCGAACTGAGTCCGCAGTCTGGCAGTCCGCCGTTTCCGGTGCCACAGAAACGCGACGAGGCCTGCAACCAGGACCACGACAAGAGCAATGGCTAGTCCTAATTCTGTTGCGGTAAGTGCTGGTAGTTTCATGATCTCTCTCTCCTGTCTGTACTGCGTCTCTTTCGTAGTCCCGGAACGGACATCAATTCCGTGTAGTGCAGCTTGGGAGCCAAATCCGAATGCATGCCTACAGAAGGTTGCAGGCCGCCGCTCTACTCGTTGTCACGTGCAGATCCTGCCGTCCCTGAGGCAAGATGTGCAGAGGGTCAGACGAGCGAAGGGGCCGAGGCCACGCGGCGCGGCAAAGGCCGAGTCCGCCGCCAAACTCCCCTAATTCGAGGAGCTGGCCTTCTGCTCCCTAACCTGCAACTCGTTCACTACCTGCTGCACGTTTGGAACCGCGGACGCGACCTCTTCTACCCGCGCGCGCTTGGCTTGAGAGTCGACCGCACCAGTCAGCGTGACCACGTGATTCTTGACAGCGTATTCTATGCCCCCGTGCAGTTTGTCCCCGATGAGAGCCGCCTCCAGGTTGCTCTCGATACCTTTATCCAGGGCCGAGTTCACTTTGATCGCATCGCTCTCCCCGCCCGGCGGGATCACGGCAATCTGGTTCGACACGACCTGGCTCCCCGCGATGGACATCGCTACGGATTCGGCTTGTGACTTGTCACCGTCCGTTGCCACGTGCCCTGCCAGCGTCACAACGCCCTTGTCACGGTCCTGACTCACCGAGACATCCTTGAAACCGGCCTGATCGAGCGATGTGCGGACGCTGGCGGAAACGTCGGGCGACTTCGCGGACGTCCCTGAGCATCCTACGGACATCCCGCCGACAACCAGCGCCAGCAATGCAGAGCATAGACCGAGAGTCTTAAAGTTCGACATCGTTTCCTCCGTCGAACATCGCCTGTGCAGATTTGGGACCAAACGCCCAGCGCACGATTGGCGCCGCCGCGCGATTTCGCAGGCCCAATCCGCTGGCATCGGCGTATTGGCGGATCCGACGGCATCGGAATGCTATTGCCGCCGCGTTGGCTTTTCCGTGGCTAGCACGCTGCGTCTTCCGCCGGGTTCAATTGCGGGGTCCGCTTCGTCTCTTTTCTTGGCGGCGCTGTAGCAAAGTCGCATTCCCAGTTGCTCCAGGCAGCGAAGGTGACTCGCAAGACCTCTTCCGGCTCGAAAGGCGTCATCAGCACGTCGAAACCACCCATATTGAGCACTTCCGCCCAAAGAGACTCGTCGGCCAGGCGAGAAAACACAATGAGCTTCGGTGGCGCCGGCAACGTTGCCGTGGCGTTCAGAAGTTCCTCCCAGTTGCCGTCGGCGTGGTCACGCTCCGAGAGCAGCACCGGAACACTGTGGTCGCGCAAGAATGCCACAGCCTCACCGCAGGTTGACGCTTCATGCAATTTCCAGCGTCCCTGGGAGAGGATCGCTCGAAGGTGAAGGCGATCGGCAGGCAGAGGACTAACTGCGAGGACCGCTGGGATACTGTCCGGCGATGCGATTAACCTCTCCGCTCGGTCGGTCATTGAACTCCTTCGCGAGACGCCCTACACCGGATATTAGACTTGGATATCAGCCGGCGGAACTGGGTAGATGTCCAGTTTTGCTTCGCGAGAGCGATGCCCGGGATTGCACTTGCCAATGGCTCCCCCGGTCATCAAGGCCGTAAGGAAACCGGCTGCCAGGCGGATCTCCCGCAACGCATTCAGCGCAATTCGGCCGGCCCACAGCACTGTCCCGATTTGGCCCTGGCGGACCTGACAACGCACTCCAATCCAGAACCTGGCGAGGTCGCGCCGCGTTTCACGAAGGCGGCTGACTCTCTCATCTTCCCGCATCGTCGGCTGCTGCCCCGGTGCGGCCATGTCCCCGCTGCTCGCTCATGCAAACGTCCTGCTCCGCTGGCGATGATCGTTTATGTGCCACCCGGCGTCGGCGCCTCCGCCCAAAGGGACTCGTCGAACGCGCCCCTCCGCGCGCAGTCCCGCAATCCGGTTCTGCAGTGTCCGCAGGCTGATCCCTAACATCTCGGCGGCGCGTTTGCGATTACCGTGCACGTGCTCGAGGGTGAGTTTGATGTAAGCCTCCTCGAGATTCATGAGTGACTGGCCAGGTCGGAGGGCGATAGATCCCTCATAGCCAGGTGGTCGCTGACGAGTATACGGGCCGGAGCTTAAACCGACGACAGAGGAAGGGAGGTGTATCGGCCGGATCCAAGCCTCGCCCGCCAGGATGGCGGCTCGCTCCAACACATTCCGTAACTCCCGCACATTGCCGGGCCAATCGTACCGCTGAAAGGCATCCAGCACTTCGGCATCGACCCCTGTAACGCGCGTGCCATGTTTCCGGTTCAGATTCTGCAGCATAACTTCAGCGATCGGCGGGATGTCTTCTTTGTGTTCACGTAGCGGGGGCAGCGCGATCTGAAACACACTCAGGCGGTAGTAAAGTTCTTCGCGCAGATGCGTTCCGAGGTCCTGGCTGGTGGCGGCAAGTACGCGAACGTCTACGGGGATCTCCTGTTTTCCGCCAAGCCGCCGCACCCGCAAGTCCTCGATAACGCGCAGCAGCTTTGGTTGCGTGGAAGGCGGCATCTCGCCGATCTCGTCGAGCAGCAAAGTGCCCCCGTGTGCCTGCTCGAAGCAACCGGCCGAACGCTCTATGGCGCTCGTAAACGCGCCCTTCTCGTGACCGAATAACTCGCTCTCCATCAGAGTCTCCGGTAACGCGGCCGCGTTGATTGCGACGAACGGCCCATGGGCGCGAGGGCTGCACTCATGGATTTCGCGGGCTACCAGTTCCTTCCCTGTGCCACTTTCTCCACAGATCAAGACGGGCGCTGAAGTGGGCCCCACCTGTCTGATGAGCGAGAAAATCCGCTGCATCGCCGGGGAGATCCCCACCAGGTCTCCGAGTACACCACGAAGACTCAGGTCGCGCTTGAACTCATCGGTCTTTTGAAGGCTCCTTCCGTAATGAACCGCACGTTCCAGCAAGACCTTGAAAGCGCGCGGTTCCACCGGCTTTTCCAGGAACCAGAATGCCTTGAGGTCATGGACGGCGCAAAGCGCCTTTTCGATGCTGCCGAAGCCCGTGAGCGCGATGGTCGGAGTGAGGTCGCCGCGTCTCTTCAGGTGCCGAAGCAGTTCAAAACCGTCCATTCGCGGCATGACCAAATCCGCGACGATGACCTCTGCGTTGAAGGCAGTGAGCCGTTCCAGCGCTTCCTGCCCGTCGGCCGCGACCTGCGTGTCAAAGCCGCACTCGCAAAGCATGCCAGCCAACGCGATCCGCTGACGCTCGTCATCATCGACGATGAGTACCCGGCCCCAAGGCCCTGGGGCGCGCCCGGCGGCAAACCCTACGCGGGTTACCTCCTGCGAGTCGAGTGATTGGGCGAGCATGTCAAAGCCTCCATGGCTCAGTACCTCCGCCCCAAGCGCCTCGGCAATGGGTGGACACCTCCACCTCGCCGCCAACCGACCTTCCCAGCGGAATGTCCTGAATCGAATCTTAGCCCTGGATGCCAGCCCGCGGAACTGGGCAAATGTCCAGTATTGGCCGGCACGCCTTACGAGCGAGTTGCGGGCCCCGCCCGCCTCCCGACCTGCTGGCTGATTAGCGGCCGTTCGAGACGCCCGAAACCCTCAGGTCGAACCCATTGGCGCAACAAGGTTACCTGCTCGGCACCCTGTCGTGCGGCTGCGCCGCGCTATAATCACCTCTCTTCCTATGAACGACCCGAGGAAGCAGGAACGACGGCGGCGAATGCTGAAGGAACGCCGCGCTGCCGAGGCCAGTGAGATGGATCGGCGAGAGGCCCTGTACCTGTATCGGGTCGCGGCCAACCTGCGCGAGTCCGGCGACGACGCGAGAGCGGCCAGGATCGGGAAAAGGGCCCTGAATCTCGATCCGGACCTGTACCCGGCGCTGGATCTTTTGGCCCAGATCCACCTTGCCGCCAGGCAGCCGGAGCAGGCGATATTCTATCTGAACCGATTGCGCCAATATCCGGAAGCATTCTCCGCTCACTACAGCTTGGGGTTGGTGCACCTCGAGCTGGGCCGGCACGAGGAAGCCCGCAAAAATTTCCACGATTTTCTTGAAGCATCGAAATCCGCGCCAGTACGGAAATGGAAACAATGGCGCGATCACGCCAGTGCCTTATGCCAAAGCTTGCCATTGAGCTCCAAGCTCCCAGTTGCGGCGCCGTTGCAGACGGAGAAAAAAGCGGCGCGGGTGGAGTTAGCGGAGCCTGTTCAGGGGGAGCCGGCGAAGTCCATTCCGCACGTCTCGGTGGACTTCCTGCCTGTCTCCGAGCCCACCTGCGCGGCGCCGAACGGCACGCTGGCCGACTACCTGCTCCGCCGGCGGCTGTTGGACCTGCGGCTTGCGCAAAGTTTCGAAGACCTCATTTGTCTGCCCTCGCTGAATGGCGTGGATACATATATCTATCAGCAGGAGACCGTCCGGCGCGTGCTCCGGCATTTCAAAGGACGCGCTCTGCTCGCCGACGAGGTGGGACTGGGGAAAACGATCGAGGCGTGTCTGGTTCTGAAGGAGTATTGGGCGCGCGGGATGGTGCGTAAGATACTGGTACTCACTCCGCCCTCGCTGGTGACGCAGTGGAAGGGAGAACTGTCCGAGAAGTTCGGTCTGTCGGCAGCCGCTCCGGACGATCCGGCGTTCCGTTCCGATCCGGAGCGCTTCTGGCGAGAGCAAGCCCTGGTGGTCGCCTCCATTGCCATGGCGCGGCTGGAACCGCACGCCTCCACCGTAGCCGGCGTTGACTGGGACATGGTGATTGTAGACGAGGCGCATTGCCTGAAGAACCGCGCCAGCGCCAACTGGAAGCTGGTGAATTCGCTCACCAAGAAGTTCATCCTCATGCTTACCGCCACGCCGGTGGAGAACAGCCTGATCGAGTTGTACAATCTGATCACCGTCCTCAAGCCGGGTTTGCTGGCCACCGAAGCCGAGTTTCGCAAGCGCTTCCTGTCGCCGGGCAAAGCGAAATCGCCGCGCAATCCCGAGAGACTCCGCGAGTTGCTGGGAGAGGTCATGGTGCGGAACACCCGTTCGGCGGTCGATGTGCGGCTGCCGCACCGTGTGGCCGCCAGCGTGAAAGTGCTCCCGTCGCCAGCCGAGGCCCGGCTCTACGAAATGGTGTCCGATTACGTGGCGGCGCGGTACCGGGAAGAACAAAAGTACTCGCCGATCTTGCGCTCCACATGCTGCAACGGCAGGCCGGCAGCGGCACGCCGGCCCTGACGCGCGCCATCGGACGGATGCTGGTGGATGGCGAGCGGCTGGACGCGTCCGACCGGCACGAACTCGAAGCCATACAGGAGGCGGCAAGCCAGATTTCCTGGACCGGCAAGGGCCTGCAATTGGGCCGCATGCTGTCCGGGCCTGAAGGGCGCCCCGAGGCCAAGACGGTCGTCTTCACGGAATTCACCGCAACGTTGGAACATCTCGCCGAGGTCTGCGAGGAGCACTCCCTGCGGTACGCCGTCTTCAGAGGCGATATGCCGAAGGCGCAAAAAGACGCTGCCATCGCACGGTTCCGCGACGACGCGAACGTCCTCCTCTCGACGGGTTCTGGAGGCGAAGGTCGCAACCTTCAGTTCGCCAACACCGTCGTCAACTTCGACCTGCCATGGAATCCGATGCGCCTGGAACAACGAGTCGGACGGGTGCATCGCATCGGCCAGACGCAGGAAGTCTTCGTCTTCAACTTCTGCCAGGCCGACACGGTGGAAGAGCAGTTGCTGCGTGTCCTCCACGACAAGATCAACATGTTCGAACTCGTGGTCGGCGAGATGGACGTCATTCTGGGGAATCTCGACCAGGGTGACTTCGCGGCGCTGGTGCTGGACCTGTGGCTTTCCGGCCGCGATTCCGGGCGGATCGAACAGCGCTTTGACGAACTGGCGGACCGGCTAATGACTGCGAAGAAGCAATACACCGAGGCCAAGCGCCTGGACGCCGCGTTGTTCCACGGAGATTTCGAGGTGTAGGGCATGATCGGGCTTCGGGATTGGATTTGCGATTTGCTGATCAGCCGCGGCGCACTGGTGGAGCCGGGCCTGGGCGGCCATGTCGGCGCCATGCTGCCTTCCGAAGTAGCTGCCATCCTGGGCGTCGAAGAATGGTTCTCACTGGATGTCGGCGATGACGATGCCGAATGGATGGACCGTATGGAGCGGCTTTTTCCGGCGCCGCCCCTCGTGGTCGAGGCTCAATGCCGGAGCCAGCGGCACGTCCCTCCTATCGAGGCCTCCGCGGTGCTCGCTTCCGAATTGGCGATTCAAAACGGCATCTCGCGCTTGGTCGAGGATTCGACCGCTGCGGCTACCTACCTCTTTTTCACGTTCCAGTACACGATCGAATCCGACGATCGGAGCGCGGGAACTGCCATGGTCTGTCTCAATGCCGATGCTGCATCGGTTGTGAGCATGCCTGAGAATCTGCTGTTGGGCATCCGCGATGGACTCCTCGAAACCACCGGCGTCGCGGGGCCAGCTGTCATCTCACGGTGGTATCCGTCCGCCGTCCGCGCCGCTCAGACGGCGATCCGCAAGCACGTCGCACAGGCCGAGGAGACGGCCAACCGCCGTTTGGCTCGCGATGCTGCGCGGGTGGAATCGTACTACGCGGAACTGCTGGCGCAGATGGAAAAGCGGATCGTCAAGCGTGCCAACGATCCCGCCGCCGCCGGGAAAGAGCGCAGCCGGGCCGAAGCTACCAAAATCGACCGCGCCGCCAAACTGGAGGACCTGCGCCGCAAGTACGCCCTGCGCATACGAATCGATCTGGCCCTGTTGCTTGCGGTCCGCATGCCCGTTCGCCGCATCTCCTTTCGACTCATTCGCAAGAAAGAGGAAAGGGCGCACGCTTTGGACTGGAATCCCGTGCTCGGCGTATTGGAAGTACCGATCTGCGAACACTGCTCCGGGAGCGCCCATCCGCTATACCTGTGCGAACGAGTCCATCTCCTCTGCCAGAACTGTTGGACGCAATGCTCCTCCTGTTCCCGATTCTTCTGCCGGATCTGTCAACCGCACTGCAAGTGTGACACCGTAAGGCCGGCTCCCAGGAGACTATGAGAGTCTATCTCGCGGACGACCAAGCCAAGCTGGTGTAGTGCGTCGTAGATTCCGTCGGGTGCTGTCCCACCCTTCGCCCTCCGTCAGTTATACTGCTCGGAATTTGCGGCGCATTACTCTAGGATTCTGAGACCAGACAGGCCGGGGACGCTTCTCTTCTCGATGTCGGCGGGCCGGAACAAGTGCTGGGCAGCCTCAGACCCGCCGAACCCTTGCTGGCTCTCATGCCAGGCTACGAGTCGGAGTTCGATTCAGCCGTAAACGATTGATTCTTACGGGCAACAGACATGGCGGAGAGGGGGGGATTCGAACCCCCGGTAGAGGTTTAGGCCCCTACGACGGTTTAGCAAACCGCTGCTTTCGACCACTCAGCCACCTCTCCGCAGCCGTTGGAACGCATTTGAATCGTAGCATATTCCCGATCTCTGGGGAGACGGTGGCGGAGCTTTTGAGGCCGACGAAAGGACGCGCCACGCTTCTGAAGTCACACAGGCGTTCGTGGCCATCAGCGCTCAGCCGTATCGGGGTGTCGCCGCGTGTTCGCGAAAGACGCCGCTTCCCGCGGACGGCAGCCTCAGATGCCAATGCCACATACTTTTCCCGAAACCGGGGATTGTACCGACGCCCCGGTCGGCCTGGTCGTCGTACGGTTCAGGCTGGTTCATCAGCGAGAAAGCAGGTCCGGGAGGACCCGAGCAGACCAGGGGTCCCCCCACACTGCAGAGGGACTTGCGAAAGTCGGCGACACTGCACCGAACCACGAGCGTGAGCGAGTGGACCCCCTCAAGCAGATGTCGATCGGCGGCCCGTTCCGCTCCCTGACGGTCGCGGTTCGGTGCTACCAGCCGGTCGAGTGACTGATTTCTGCAAGTCCCTCTGCAATGCCGCGGACCCGGGGGGTCCGCCCGACAGGCTGCACCACGGGGCGGGCGGACCTTAGGGCGGCTTCATGATTTTGAGGTTGATTTCGGAGCTTTCCCAGTGCATTATCGTATGCGGTGGGCACCTCAGTACGCTGCCTAAGAGGGGCGCTCCTGGTCGTAGCACTGGGAACTGTCCTGTTCGCTCAAGAGCCGCCTCGCGAAACCTGTACCCAGGAGACGCAGGGCAAGCTTTGGCCAGTGGAGGCGAACTCCGACCGCCAGGTCGCGAGGCGATTGATCCAGGCAGGTGAACTGTACATGTGCAGCGCCACGACACGCACGCGCAGGTGGCAGCTCGTAGGGATCCACATCCATGCCCTCGAGGCTGCCGGTTCGAAGAAGAAAGAAGGACCGGCGAGCAACGATCGGGCCGCCATCTTCGCTTTCCATGCGTGGTTGTTGCGGCGCTGACGCGCGCCTCGGTCCGGGCTAATTCCTTTCCAGTATTGCCGCGATGGGCGCGTTCCCGTATCCTGGGCTCGACAGCAGGGGGGTGCGGAAATGGAACCGATGTTTCTGCCCGAGGTCGAGCGGGACCCCAAGCCCGGGCCGTGGAACGACAACATTCGCGCGTTGCAGGAGGCGGGCAAGGAGTATCCGCAGATCTGGCACATGTTCGCCTACCTGCCGGCGGCCACCGACCACCTGGCGCGCTTCACGCAGGCGATCATGCGCGGGCCGACGGCGCTGCCCCCCGGGATGCGCGAGTTGATCGCGGCCTACACGTCCTACAGGAACGACTGCCCGTTTTGACTGAAGTCGCACGCCGCAGTTGCGGCGGAACTGTTGGGCAGCGAGGAACTGGTCTGGGGCGTGCTCCGCGACCTGGAGAGCTCGGGGCTGGATGAGAAGCACAAGGCGCTGTTCCGGTTCGTGGACAAGGTGAACCGGGACTCTCCGCGCATCACGCCGGCGGACATGCGGCCACTCTACGAAGCCGGCTGGGACGACGAAGCGATCTACTTCGCCATCACGGTTTGCGCGCTGTTCAACTTCTACAACCGCTGGATCGACGCCAGCGGCGTTCACGCGTTGTCGGACGAGGCCCACCGCGAGGGAGGGAGGCGGACGGCGCAGCATGGCTATTCCAGAAGCTAGGCGGCGGTTCGGGGCGCGCGCGGCGGCGGTCGGGACACCGGGCGGGGTGGCGGGCCAGTCGGCCGCGGCCCCGGGGACAGCGGGCGGAGCGGCGGGGGCGGCGGGGACACCGGCTGCGCCCGTCGGGACTCCGGGCCGGGCCGCGCATCAACCCCGGCTGGCTGGTGGTGATGGCGGCCTACTTCGGCGCCATGGTGAGCTTCGGGTCGCTGCTGGTGTTCACGTTCGGCATCTTCCTGAAGCCGCTCGGCAGCGCTTTCGGCTGGAGCCGCGAGTCCATTTCCGCGGCGTTCGGATTCGCCGCCATTTCGGTCGCCGTCTGCTCGCCATTCCTGGGCCATCTGCTCGACAGGTTTGGCCCGCGCCGGGTGATCCTGCCCTGCATGGCGGTGTTCGGCCTGGCCTTCGGCTCGCTCGGCTTCCTGACGCCCAGCCTCGTTCACCTGTACGCGGTCTTCGTGGTGCTCGGAATCGTGGGGAACGCGACCACGCAGATGGGATACTCGCGCGCGGTCTCGACCTGGTTCGACGCGCGGCGAGGACTGGCGCTGGCGCTGGTGATGGCCGGGGTAGGGACCGGGGCGATGGTGCTGCCGCCCGCGGCGCAAGCGCTCATTCTCAGGTACGGATGGCGCAGCGCGTACTTCGTGCTGGGAGGGGCGGTCCTGGTGTTCGGGATTCCGCTGACCGCGCTCTTCGTCCGGGAGCGCCCGCAGGGGCTGCACGCCGTTTCCTCACTGGACGGCTGGACGGTTCGGCAGGCGCTCAGGTCGCGCATTTTCTGGATCCTGTGCGCGACCCTGGTCCTCGGTTCGCTCAGCGTGAACGGGGCCATCACGCACCTCTCGCCGCTGCTCACGGACCGCGGTGTGTCCGCCACCACGGCCGCCCTGGCTGCGTCGGTGCTGGGACTGGCGAGTTTCTGCGGGAGACTGGCGACGGGCTTCCTGCTCGATCGGTTCTTCGGTCCGCGCGTGGGGTCCTTCATGCTGGCGGCGACGGCGGTTGGGATTCTGCTGCTGGCCCTGGCGCGGACGGCGGGGGCCGGCGTCGGCGCGGCGGCGTTGATCGGGCTGGGTCTGGGGGCCGAGGCCGACGTCACGCCCTACCTGCTGACGCGGTATTTCGGGCTGCGCTCGTTCTCGACCCTGTACGGGTTCACCTGGACAGCCTACGCATTCGCGGGCGCGAGTCGGCCCGGTCCTGATGGGGCGGGCCTTCGACGCGACCGGGTCGTACGCGGCCCTGCTGGCGGTGCTGGCGGGGGGAACGGCGGTGGCTGCGGGGCTTATGGGGCTGCTGCCGCGGTACGGGGCGGGGACGGAGTGAGGGGGCGCTCGGAGGCTGCCCCGCGCTCAGGCAACCTTCTTGTTCTTCGCCCCCGGCCGGCCAGACGTGATGTCGACATTTACTTTCAGTCCGGCGGCGGTCACCATGTTGACCAGTGTGTCGATGGTGAATAACCCAATCTTGCCGCGTACCAGATCCGAGATCCGAGGCTGCGAAACACCCATGAGTTTGGCGGCGCGAGATTGGGTGATCGTCCTCTCCTCGATATAGCCTGTCAGGGCCATCATCATCTTGGCGCGAATGCGGAGGTTCTCCGCTTCGGCGGGCGGAAATCCGCAGTCTACGAAAACATTGCCACTGCCTTTTGTCGCTCGCATCACTTCCGCCTTTCCAACAATTCGCGGTAGCGCTTCTTCCCCAACTCGATGTCGAGTAGGGGTGCCTTCCGGGTCTTCTTGGCGAAGACGTGCAGCACATAGACGGCGTCCTCGAACTTCGCGACGTAGAAGACGCGATATTCACCGTCCGCGTGTACTCGAATCTCAATGACTCCGGCGCCGACGACTGGAATCGGTTTCCAATCGCTAGCCGGACGTCCCGCCTGAATCAAGCTCAACTGATAGCCAATTTCTCGACGGGCGGCCTGGGGGAACCGCCGCAGGCGCTCCCGGCTGTCTCCCAGCCAAAGGATCGGCTTTGGGTCGCTCCTCACTCTTTGCGATTATACAAGATTTTTATAATCGCGGGGGCCGGCCGCAGCCGGCCGCAGCCGGCCATCCTGGCACGGGTGTGATGGGATAATGTCAACGGTGGCGACGACGGGCAAGGCCGATCTTTCCCGCATCACGGTTGTGCCGGGTCAGCGCTCGGGCCTGGCCTGCATTCGTGGACTTCGGGTAACCGTGTGGGACGTGCTGGACATGCTCGCGTCCGGCATGACCGAAGATGAGATCCTGCGCGATTACCCGTACCTGGAGAAGGCCGACTTTCCCGCGGTGTACGCTTATGCTTCGCAGGCTGGGCGGAAGCGCATGTCGCGTTGAAGCTTCTGTTTGACGCGAATCTCTCGCCTAGGGCCGTCTTGCTGAGCTTTTCCCTGGATCGGTTCACGTCTTCGACACCGGTCTCGCCCGTCACACCTCCGATGAGACGATTTGGGAGTATGCGGGCGCCAACGATTTCACCATCGTGACTGCCGATTCCGATTTTCTCGAACTCGCCAAGGCCCGTGGTACGCCGCCGAAGGTCGTCCAATTGGAGAACTGCAACTACCGGACAGCTCAGGTTGAAGAGTTCCTGCGGCGGCACGCCATTCGAATTGTGGAACTGGAGCAGTCGTTGCGGGCGACGCTCGTTATCCGAAGCAATCCGCCTGACGTGGCGTACTGAATACTTGCTCGAAGCCCCCCTCGGGAAGCGGATAATCGTCAGGAACATCGAACCAGCGCAGTAGTCCGCGTGCGCAGCACAGCGCACGGGAAGAACCCTCAATATCTATCGGTAGGTACTTATCGCCTTCGGAGAGCGGCGGTTCTCCTCTGTGGACGATCTTGTTCCTCGTCCTGTACAGGATTCTTGCCTCTTGATAGAGCGGCGCGTTGTCGACCAAGAGCGACTGCCGGTGAAGGTAGAGAGGTGCCTCGTGCAACAGCACTGTGAAGTCGTCTCTCTCCCTGAGCCGCTCCCAAACAGGATCCTTACGGATGGTTTTTCCCTCACCCTGAGGCAGACATATCGTTCTCCAGTCAGGTGCACTCGATGGCCTCACCTCGCGCTCATAGAACTCGTCCAGCGATGCGCCGGCGGCAGCCTCCGCCGCCATGGCAGAGTACAAAATCGATTTCCGGTAGTCATGCGCCTCGTGAGCGCGTACGGCATCAAGGAAGAGTCCATCAAAGACCGGAGCACGGAACTGAAGATCTTGTTTGCACGCTGTCTCTATGTGCAAGCGCGTGATTGCAGTTCTGGCGAGGGACTTGGAGATGCTGAGCTCTCCCTTGATGCGAAAGCATGGTGAGATCTGGGGCAGTCTTTCAACTTTGATCCATTCCCAAAAATTCACGTCATCTGCCGATGAGGGTATCTGAGTCTGCTTACTCAGGTGTCGGAGCAGGCTGAGAAGCCAGGTGCTGACATCCAGTGCCGGCGTACCCTTGAAGAATAGCCGTGTCACGAGGCTTTCGTTTGCCAGTTTGAACTTAGCCGGTTCGTCAATAATGAACGCGACGCTATCCGTCCTAAGGAGATGAACTCCGCCTAACCAGCCCACGATCCAATCGGGCGAGTCCTTGCGCCGTGCTGCCAGCATCTTTTCGAGGGCTGGAGACAGGAGTGGGCTGAGGAAGCTGACACCTGGGCACGCGGCAATCTCGTACGTCGGCGGATCAGTGGGCGCAACTTTCCAGTACATGTTGGCCGCGTACGACAGGAAGACTATGTCCATATCGTGCTCTTCCATGTGAGTCCTCCGGATAGAGGGTGGCTTGGCCTCCCAGACCGTCGCATGCATCCAGGGTTCGCTTCCGTCTGGCGATTCGTCATGGCCGAGTTCGTGGTGGCTGAAGCGGCCGCGCGATGCGGGGCCCGTCGGCGTTCAGAACGCGCGGCCGTCCAAAAACGACTTCCCGTAGTACTGCAAGTCCGAGAGCTTTCGGCGCGCAGCCGCTAGCTCGACCTCGTTGAACATGCCGCTCCAGGGCGGCGTAATCACGAGAGCCTCGATACTCAGATCCAGACGTTTGTGTTCCCAGAGAATCTCTAGCCCGTAGCTCACATCGCTCTTCGTGAGAAGAAGGCGCACAGCTCCCAACCCGCCCTTCTCTTGAAAGAACTGCAGAAACCTAGCGGGACGGTAGCCAATCTCACGCTCGCAAAGTCGAGCTAATTCCATCAGAGCAGCATCGAGCGACCGCTCGAATTCAAGCACATCGATAGTATACGGACACGGACGCCGTGAATCAATCGCGACGAGGTTGCGATCGCAGCCGTCCGGATAAGGGCGCACTTCGAGCCCGATGATCGGCCGTCTCACGTCACCGCGGTCAAAGGCGGCAAAATGACTCGGCCGCGCAGCTCCCTTCGTAGTGTATGCCGGACCTGGAGGTCCGGCGCAGTCCTGGAGGACTGCCCCACTTAACCCAGCGCCCTCTTGCCGGTCTCCAGCACCCTCAGGATCGCCTCGGTGTCGTACACGCAGCCGCCCCAGGTGCCTCCGCTTACGTTCTGCAGGGCGGCCCAGAGGCGGGTGTCCGCCGGGAGCGCGGGATCGGGGGCCAGGCCGGGATGGGTCGGACGATCGCCGAGCACCTGCTCGGGGTTCTCCACTCCCACCAGGTTCACGGACCCTTCGAGGCGATTGCGATCAATGACAATCTCGATGACATCGCCGTCCACGACCTTACCTAACGGGCCGCCGGCCAGCGCCTCCGGCGAGACGTGGCCGATGCAGGCGCCGGTCGAAACTCCGCTGAAGCGGGCGTCCGTGATCACCGCGACCTGCTTTCCGAAGTCGAGGTGTTTCAGGGCGGAGGTCATCTGGTAGATCTCCTCCATTCCCGCGCCCGCCGGGCCGCGGCCGGCCAGCACCAGGATGTCGCCCGCGCGCACGGTTCCGTTCTTGATCGCCTCCATGGCCGCCGGCTCGCTGGTGAAGACGCGGGCCGGGCCGCGCTTGCGGTAGACTCCGTCGGCGTCCACCACCGATGGGTCGATCGAGGTGCTCTTGATGACCGCTCCGTCGGGGGCCAGATTGCCCTTGGGAAACGTCACGGTGGAGGTCAGGCCGCGACGGGCGGCGGTGGCGGGGTCCATGATGACGTCATCGGGGTCGACGCCTTCGCGATCCTTCAGCAGCCGGCGCAGGCGGGCGCGGCGCTCCGAACCTTCCCACCAGTCGAGGGTCTCGCCGAGCGTCACGCCGGAGGCCGTGAGCGCGTCGAGCGAGAGCAGTCCCAGGCGGCGCAGGTGGAGCATGACCTCGGGCACTCCGCCGGCGAGGAAGACCATGACCGTGGGGAAGTTCCGCGGTCCGTTGGGCAGGGCGTCCACCAGGCGCGGAACCTGGCGATTCACGGCCGCCCAGTCGTCTACCGTGGGCCTGCCGCAGGCCGGCGGCGTGGGCGATGGCGGGCACGTGGATGAGCAGGTTGGTGGAGCCGCCGAATGCCGCGTGAGTCACCATCGCGTTGCGGACCGAAGCATCGGTGAGAAGGCGGCGCATGACGAGGCCGCGGCGCTCGAGATCGAGAACGGCGCGGGCGGAGCGGCGGGCCATGTCGAGCCAGATGGGGTGTCCCGAGGGCGCCAGCGCCGAGTGCGGGAGCGACATTCCGAGGGCCTCGCCGACAACCTGGGAGGTGGCGGCGGTGCCAAGAAAGTGGCAGCCTCCGCCGGGCGAGGCGCAGGTGCGGCAGCCGGCCTCGGCGGCATCTTCGAGCGTGATGGCGCCGTGGGCGAACCGGGCGCCGATGGTCTGGACCTTGGCCGTATCCTCCCCCTTTTCGGGCACTAGCGTCACGCCTCCGGGGACCAGCACGCTGGGCATATCGCCCGAACCCGCGAGCGCCATCATCATGGCGGGGAGTCCTTTGTCGCAGGTGGCGAACCCGAGCACGCCGCGGCGCGTGGGCAGCGACCGGATGAGGCGGCGGAAAATGATGGCCGCGTCGTTGCGGTAGGGCAGGCTGTCGAACATGCCGGTGGTGCCCTGGGTGCGGCCGTCGCAGGGGTCGGTGCAATAGCCCGCGAAGGGCACGGCGCCGAGTCCTTTCAACTCCTCGGCGGCGGCCTGCATCGAGAAGGCCGACCTCCCAATGGCCGGTGTGGTAGCCGAGCGCGACCGGGTTGCCCTGTGCATCGCGGATTCCGCCGTGGGTGCTGAGGAGCAGGATTTCCTTGCCGCCCAGGTCTTCCGGCTTCCAACCCATTCCGACATCCTGGGACCAGGCGAACAAGTCGCCCGAAGGCCGCTCGCGGAGCATCTCGGGGGTGAGGGGCAGGGAGCCCTGGGGGCCGGGCGCGTGGGCGCGAATGTCGTAAATCGATCCGTCGCCGGAATCGAGGATGCGTTCGAGGGGGGCAGGCATAAGAACAGGCTAGCAAGCGGCAGGCGGGACAAGCTGAAGCATGTCCTGCCGAATGCCGATAAGGACCAGTGAGGCGTCTTGTGCCAAGCGTACCCACAGTGCTGCTTTGCTGCGCAACGTTCGGCCTGGCTGGCGGCGGAGACAAGCCCCGGCTGGTGTCTTTGCACACGCTGGTGACCGGTCCCCGGCTCTCTTCGGGCACTCCGGTGTGCGTCCGCGGAACCGTCACCTACGCCGACAACGTCGCAGGTTTCCTGTACCTGCAAGACCGGGACGCCGGAATCCGCGTGGATATCCGCGGCGCCGGGCTGAGGCTGGCATACGGCCAGCCGTTCGAAATCTGCGCGCTGGCGGGCCCGAAGGAGCGGACGCTCTCGCTGGTGCAGCCCAGGGCCACCAGCCTGGGCGCGCCGGGGCCGCTGCCCCGGGCGATTCCCATAACGGCGGCGGACCTGGGTTCCGAGCGCCTGGACGGGATGTGGGTGGAACTGAGGGGCGTGGTCCGGGGGGCCTACATCGAGCGCACGGCCAGTTTAAGCCTGGACATTGACGTCGATGGCTCGAGGCTACGGGCGCACGTGCAACAGTTTGAAGCCATGCCCTTCCGCGATCTGGTGGATTCCCAGGTGCGGTTCCGCGGCGTTCTGACCAGCAGCCCGGATCTGGACGGGCGGCGGATCGCCGTCCAAACCTGGACTCCGGCCTTCCAGTACTTCGACATCGAGGTCCCGGCGCCGAAGATCGAAACCCTGCCCACGCTTTCCATCGATCAGGTCCGGCATGCGGCGGCGGGGCGGCATCGCGTGGTCCTGCGCGGGGACGCTTCGGCCCTGGGGGACGGGCCCGGACTTCGCCTGACCGATAGCACCGGCCAGGCAGAAGTCCACACTGCGCCCGCCGAGCCTGTCTGTGCCGGCGCCAACGTCATGGTGGCCGGATTCCCGTCGGTTCGCGCCGGCAAACTGGTGATCGAGGATGCGCTAGTGCGGCCGGGTGCGAGCCCGCGCGGCCGCAAGCCGCCCCTGCTCACCACGGTTGCCGAGGTACACAACCTGCCGGCCGAGGAGGCCGGGGAGGGTTATCCGCTGAGGCTGCACGCCACCGTGACCTACTATGACCCCTACTGGCGGACTCTGTTCGTGCAGGATCGCACGGCGGGCATCTACGTCGATCTGCGCGGCAAACCTGCCATCGAACTCAGGTCGGGCCAGCGGGTGCGGGTGGACGGCGTGAGCGCGGCAGGGGACTTCGCGCCCACGGTCCGCGAGGCGAGGATCGCGGTGCTGGGAGCGGGCAGCATGCCGGCGCCGGACGCTCCCGGCATCGACGAGTTGCTGGGCGGACACTACGACAGCCGGTGGGTAGAAGTATCCGGGGTGGTGCAGGCGGTTTCCCAGCAAGGTCTGCATGGAGTGCTGGAGATGGTGGAGGGCACGCACCAGTTCCGCGTCCACATCCTGGAACCCCCGTCCAACCTGGCGGACCTGGTGGATGCGCGGGTTCGGGTGCGAGGTGTCTGCAACGCGCTGTTCAATCAGACGCGCCAGATTATGGGGATCGAATTGACCTCGCCGGGCAAGGACTACGTGGTTCCGCTGGAGCCGGGAGCCAGCGACCCCTTCGCCTTGCCGGCGCGCAGCCCCGGCGCACTCATGCTGTACTCGCCGGAGCCGTCCGGCCATCGCGTGCATGTTCGGGGCGTGGTCACTTTGCGGCAGATGAGCGGTCCGATCTATATCGAGGATGCGACCGGGGCGGCGCAGGTGCGGCCGGTCGAGCCCGTGCGGGCCGGGCCGGGGGACGTAGTGGACGCCGTCGGGTATGCCACCAACGGCCGGCTGGCGCCGGTGCTCGACCGCGCCGAAGTGCGCTTGGCGCCCTCGCGCGCCCAACTCCAGCCCGCCCGCCTTACGGCCGCTGAAGCCATGGAAGGCGAGTACGATTCGCGCTTGGTCGAAATTGACGCGCTGGTAATCGATCACCTGACCACGGCTACCGAGCAGGTCCTCGATCTACAGTCGGGGAACGCCACCTTCCGCGCCTATCTCGACCAGGCGCTGGGACAACTCTCGTGGCCGAGAAACGGGGCCCGGGTGCGCGTTACCGGAGTTTGTTCGGTCCAGGTGGCGGAAGCGGGGATCAGGGTCATGCCCACGGGCTTCCGGCTGTATCTGCGATCGGCGGCGGACGTGGCGATTCTGCGCAACGCCCCCTGGTGGACCACGCGCACCGGGTCGCAGGTGATCGCCGTGATGGCGCTTTCCTCGCTGGTTACGATGGCGTGGGTCTTCGTCCTGCGGCGCCGCGTTCGCAGGCAGACGGTTGTCATCGGCAAGAAGCTCCAGGAAGAGGAGACCCTCAAAGAGCGCGCGCAGGCGGCCAACCGCGCCAAGAGCGAGTTCGTGGCCAACATGAGCCACGAGATCCGCACCCCCATGAACGGCATTCTGGGGATGCTGAACCTGGCTTTGAAAACCGGCTCGGAGGAAGACCGGCGCGCCTGTCTCGACGACGCGCTCTTCTCGGCCCACTCGCTGATGGACCTGCTCAACGACGTCCTGGACCTGTCGCGGGTCGAGGCCGGACGGATGGATCTGGAGAACGTGTCCTTTTCCCTGCCCCGGATTCTTCAAGAGGCTGCGAGAACCATAGCCCCCAGGGCCGCGGAAAAGAAGCTGGCGGTGACGGTGCGTTGTGAGCCGGGCGTTGCGGAATGGGTGCATGGAGACCCGATGCGCCTGCGGCAGGTGCTGGTGAACCTGTTGGGGAACGCCGTGAAATTCACCGCGGAGGGAGAGATCGCGCTGAGCGCGGCGCCGCTCGATCGAGCCGTGGAGTTCACGGTCCGGGACACCGGGATCGGAGTCGCGCCGGAGAAGCTGGGCCTGATCTTCGAGCCCTTCCGGCAAGCCGACGGCTCGACCACGCGCCGGTTTGGAGGCAGCGGGTTGGGGCTGGCCATTTGCGCCCAACTGGTCCGGATGATGGGAGGGCGGATTTGGGTGGAGAGCGAGCCGGGGCGAGGCAGCGCTTTCCATTTCACGGTTCCGTTTGAGACGGCTAAGGCGGCCGACGTTCCGGAAAGAGTCCACGCGGCCGACGAAGCCCCGCCTCCAGCCAGCGCCCCGCTGCGGATACTGCTGGTGGAGGACAACCGGATCAATCGGAAGATCGCCACGCGCCTGCTAGAAGGCGAGGGGCACCGGGTGGTGGCAGCCGAGAACGGCAAACAAGGGGTGGAGCGGTTCGGCGAGGGCGGTTTCGACCTGATTCTGATGGACGTTCAGATGCCGGAGATGGACGGATGGGAGGCTACGCGCGCGATCCGCGAGCTCGAGGCCGGCTCGGGACGCCACATTCCGATCCTGGCCATGACCGCCCACGCGATGAAGGGCGACCGGGAAAAGTGCCTGGAAGCCGGCATGGACGGCTACGTCTCCAAGCCCGTGGCAGTGGCGGACCTGCGGCTGGCGATCGCGGAGGTGGCCAGCGGCGCGGTGCGGGCTCCGGACCGGGGCGGTCCGGCGCCTCGATGCGGGTGAGGGACCGCCCCTCTCAGCGAGCGCGCGCGCGGCGCCCGTTGACGGCTATGCCTGGCGGCGAGATGTCGCCGTAGATGACGCCGCGGCCCGAGGTTCCGATATACACGCGGCCGTAGATCCGCGGGTCCCCTGCAATAACACCGAGCGTACCGAACTGGTGGGCGTCATCGTTGATGCGGGTCCAGGAGATGCCGGCATCGTCGGAACGGAAGATGCCGTAGATGCCGCTCACCGTTCCCGCCACGTACAAGGCCGGGTACTCGGCGCCAGGGGCAGGCATGCCCAGACCGAGAAGATTAGCGCTCTCGATGGTTCCGATCCGCGCGAAGGTAGCGCCGGAATCCGTGGAATGATACAGGCCGTTGCTCAACGGCAGCCAGAGATCCCCTTCGCTACCCGGAACTGTTTTGGGATAGGCCTGGTTGGTCCAGCCGGGATTGCCCTGGTCGTTGGGAAGGCCGGTGGCGCGCGCAACGAAGGTGGCGCCCCCATCCGTGCTGGCGTAGACGGTTCCCGTAGAGCCATCCCAGCCGTAGAACTTGTTGGGGTTGACACGATCGGCGACCACGCGCAGTTTGGCGGGAGCTCCGGCCGAAGGCGTCCAGGAAGCGCCGCGGTCGCGCGAGAACGCCGGTCCCGCGGTGATGGGCGCCCAGACTAACGTGGCACCATCGCTTGAAAGCGCGATCATGCTGCCCAGGGCGCCGTGCGGAGAGCCGGCAAGGCCCGGTGGGTTGACCGGAAACTGCGTCCAGGTCGTACCACCGTCCTCGGAATACGCGCCGGCAACGGTGGCGTTGTAGTCCAGCAAACCGACGCGAGCGACAAGCGAGGGTTTGGACTGGGCGAAGTCCAGAAACGAGGCTTCGGTCATCAGGGGATTCAGGAATGCGGGCGGAGAAACGTTGAAGTCGTCGTGCCGGAAGCCGCCCTCGTCGCCGACACCGCTGAGAAGGTGCGCTCCAGAGGGCGGGCTGATCAAGGAGAGCACGACCGTCTCTTCGATTCCATTCGCCGCTATGTGCCAGTGAGTGGGCGCGGAGGAATCGGCGTTCGTCAGGTCGTTGGTGGCCCAGAGCGAGTTACCACCCTGGAAGATGGCGTGATTCGAATCGAAGGGATCGATTTCCAGGGTGGAGGTCCAAATCCCGTATGTCGCTTGATCCGTGCCGTAGTACACCCACGGCGAGAGCGAGCCGTCCAGCACCGAACTCTCCCGCAGGCTGCTCCACGTTGTGCCGCCATCCGTGCTGCGGTAGATGGTGTCCCCGGACCAGCGGTTCCAGGTGGCCACCATGACCGTGCCCGAGCGTTGGGCGTCCGCCGAAACGGCACAAAAGCCGTACCACAAACTGGTTTCTCCGTTGGGGCCGCGTGGCGTGATGTTACTCCAGGTGCCGTCGGGTTTGAGTTTGTATACGGCCCCGTTGTTTATGCCGGAAAAGTCCGCCGAATTACTGTAAGTCACATAAAGCGTACCGTCGGGAGCGAGAGCGCTGCGCATGGGCCGCGGAGTGGTGCCGCCGGTCAGCGCCGTGGGCTGGCCGGGGACGGGCTGCCAGGTCGCGCCGCCATCGGTAGTGCGATACAGGCCGCCGGTGAACGCCGCGACGTAGGCCGTCCCATTGTGACGCGGGTCGAAGCGGATGAATGGCAGGCCGGCCAGGTCCGTTGAAGACGCGATCGGAAAGCTGGCCGCCTGGCTCCACGTGGCGCCGTGGTCCGAACTGCGCCACAACCCATTGCCGCGGGTTCCGAGATAGAGCTCGTTGGGCGAGAAGGGATTGACGGCGAGACGCTCTCCCGCCATGTGTCCAACGTCGTTTCCGCCCAGCTTGAAGGGCAAATTAGTGCGGGTGAAACTGGCGCCGCGGTCGGTCGAGGCTAAGATGGCGGCGTTGATGGCCCAATAAGGGCTGGTGCCCGCCGCGATATAAACGCGGTTGGGATCGGAGGGATCGATGGCGATGCTCTCCACGCTCATCAGAGTGCCGTCCGCCGCGCTGAGAAAATCCATCAGGGGTATCCATGCGGCGGCGGAAGTGTCCCAGCGATAGACCCCGCCGACGTCCGCACGGATGTACATCAGCCCCGGTTCGGCGGGGTGAGTGACGATGCCCGGCATGACTCCGCCGTCGATGATCTTGACGTTTTGCCAGGTGTACTTTGCAGTGGCAAGGGGCGCCAGAACCCACAGGGTGACACCGGCGGTTCCGGCCGTGTAGTTCGCGGAGTCGGCCGGAGTGAAAGTCACAGACAGACTTACCGGCCCCGGGGACGGATAGCGCGGTTCCGGCCGGCGGAGTATATACCGCGGTTCCGGCCAGGTTACTGCCGTCCGGTCCCCGTGCGACCGCACTTAGTTGTGGGGAACCGAGGAACGTGCCCAGTGGAACCGGAGAGGGCGATGGCCAGGCGATCGCCGGGGTGGCTCGATTCACTTGCAGCGTCACACTGGCGCTCGCCGCCGTATAAGAGTGCGGATCGGAAGGCGTGAACGTCGCGGTAATAGTGTGCGTCCCTGCGGCGAGTATGGTTCCAGCGGCGGGCGAGTAACTGAATGCTCCGGCGGCGCTCGTCGTGGCATTCAACTGGGCGATTCCGAGCGGCGTTCCGTACGCGATCGGCGCCGGCGCGGCCCAGGCGATCAAGGGAGCGACGGGCGTGCCGGCGGCTTTGTTGGCGCCGCCGCAGCCGGGGCCCGCTGCCACGCAGACAAGGGCCACGAGTGCAGTATGTCGAGCGGATCCGGCGCTGGGGCTCACTACAGCGCCTTGCTTTCAGCGGAGGGCAGTTGCGTGTCAGGCACGCCGGCGCACATGTGGACGGAAAAATCCGACACGCCGTGGAGCGAGAACGCGGGTACGCCGGCGACGTGCGGCACCTTGATCCGGAAGAAGTCGGCGTCCTGGACGTCATCCAGGATGAAAGCCGGCCGCAGGTCTTCCTTCTCGGTGCGGATCTCGATGTTATCGAACTGAATGCCCTTTACGTGGCGGACGTAGAAGCCGTGGGACGGCATATGGTGCGGGACACCGGGGACCCTGGGTGGCCTGGCGGGCCCTTGACCTTCGGGAAGCCATCGACCGTCCGGACCGCGGTCGTTGGGCCGGGGGCCGGTGACGAACATGTTAGGCTCGGGATACTTGTCCTCGTACTCCGGTGGATCGTACGCGGCATCTTCCTTGGTTCCGCCGCCCTGGTGCAGTATCTGGATGTTACCGATCTTCACGTCCTCGATCTGGTGGCCCGGAATGCCGCTGATGACCGAGCCCAGGCCGTACGCGGAATTCGAACACACCAGGTTGCTGACGATCACGCGCTTCAGCGTTCCCACCGGCGTATTGTCGGGGCCGCGCATGCGGCTGCCCAAGCGCATGAAGATGGGAGCGCTGGCGATGTCGCGCATCGAAATGTTGGCGACGGTTACGTCCTCGAGGAGGGCGCCGTCCACCGACTCGAGAGCCAGCCCCTGGCAGCCTTCGAAGACACAGTTAGAGATCGTGATGTTACGAAACCCGCCATTCGATTCCGTGCCGAACTTGATGCGGCCCGTGTGCGGCACTCTTACCCCGGGCTCGAAGTGTTTGTAAGTGCCGTCCAGTAAGGTGCCTTCCTGCCAGCATCCGCTGACGTAGCAGTTCGTTATCGTGACGAACTCGGTCTGCTTGGCGCGGCCCAGCGAGTAATCGGCCTTCAGGCAAATGCCGTCGTCCCAGGGGGAATTGACGTAGCAATTCGAAATGCGGACGTTGCGGCAGGCATCGACGTCCATTCCGTCGCGGTTAGTATCGATCATCAGGTTATCGATGGTCAGGTTGTCGACACCCGTCGCCAGAATACCGAAGTGGCCGCCGTGGAGAATCGAAAAGTCGCGCAGCAGCACGTTGTGACAGTTCTTGAGGCTGATGGACTTGTTGCCTACGCGGGGAGTCGCGGCGCCCGGACCGCGGGTCAGTCCCTTGCCCCAGATACGGCCCGTTCCGGTGATGCCGACGTTTGCGATCTCTTCGCCCCAGATGAGGCTGTTGTGGAAATGGCTGTGGCCGAAATCCTGGTACATATCCCAGGAATTGGGCTCGGCGAGATCGTATCCGGCTCCGGCGCCTTCACCGGGCGGGTCGGCGGCGATGATGGTGGCGCCCGGTTCCAGGTGCAGCGTGACCCCGCTCTTGAGATGGATGGAGTAAGAGAGATAGTCGCCGGCTGGGAATAGGACGGTCCCACCGCCGGCCAAAGACGCCGCCTCGATGGCCTTGTTGATGGCGTCGGTGTCGAGAGTCTTTCCGCCGCCGGTGGCGCCGAACGTCCTCACGTCGAAGTAGCCGGCCGCGGAAGTTCCGGCGGCGTGTGCGGCGCCCTGATTGGCCCGAACGGGTAGGGCGGCGCCGCCGATGCCCGCACCGGCGAGCCACAGGAAGTTTCTGCGCGGATTGTTTTGAGTCGGCATGGGCGTATCAGGAGTTATTGTACGCCTCGACGCGAGTGCCGAGGCGGCCGGCTAGTACCGTGACCGTGTGATCTGTTTCATCCGCTTGCTTGCGCGCGCGGTTCCGTAACAGCACCGAACCGCGACCGTCAGGGAGCGGACCTCGCGGTCACAACCCTAGGTGGCGCGGCGGAGGAAGAAGGCCGCGGCCAGGACGGTGCAGAAGGTCAGCAGGCTGAGGATGCCTCCGGCCAGGACGGACATCGGCGAGTACTCCAACCTGACGCGGCTGTCGCCCGGGGGAACGACGATTCCGCGCAGGGCGCCATCCACCTTATATATGCGCGCGGGCGTGCCGTTCACGGTGGCGTTCCAGCCTGGGTAGAAAGTTTCGCTCAGCACGAGCATGGCGCGACCGGAGGCGTGGACGCTGAGGGCCATGCTCTGCGCCTCGAAGTTGGTGACGGTGGCCTCGTCGGGCGCGCCGGTGTCGGGATCGAGGACAGTCTCGATCGGCTCGGTGAGCAAGGCAATGTGGCGCAGGTCAACGCCGCCGTCCGCCACTTTGCCGACCAGGGTTTCGTGAACGATCCACGCGCGCGGGTAGGCGGTTGGGTTGGGGTAGACCTTCCAGGCGGCGTCCTGGTAGATAGCTCCGGGCTCGGGCGCGGAAGCCGGACGGATGATGTAGCGGGCGTTAAGCAGGTCGCCGCGAGGGTGGATCTCGAAGTAGTCCTTCTCCATGGTCACGGCGCCGCCGAGAAGAGTCTGCAGTTCGAAAACATCGCCAAAATTAGGGCGGCGCGGGTCGAGCACCTGGACTCGAAAGAGACCCGGTTGCGCCTTCAGAAAGTCGGCCGCGCCTTGCATGCTCAGCAGGCGCTCGAGCTCATCCCCGTCCCTTCGGTAGGCTTCGGCTTTGTTCACGGCGGGAGAGGAGAAGGCGCTGAGATCGAACAGAATCAGCGACACCATCAGCACCTGCACCGCGAGTCCGGAATGGCCGCGGACGAGATAGAGAAGCAGGCCGCAGGCGGCCGCGGTCAGCACGATCGAGAGCGAGACCATGGGATCGACAGGGGCGTGCGCGAAGACCGCGGGGATGAGCAGCAGGACGGCGCACACGATGAGAACGGCTACCAGAACGCGGTTCACGCCGCGCCAGCGCGCCGCCTCTGCGGTCTTCTCGAACAGAGTCTCGACGCCGAACGCCGCCAAAACGGCGAGGGAGAAGTAAGTAAGGTAGATGAAGCGGTCGGGTTCGCGTGCGGTCCAGAGGCCGGGGACCAGAGAGTAGAGCACGCCGTGCAGAAGCGACATCGGTCCCAGGGTGTAGCAGAAGGCGGCCACGGCCACGCCGGCGAAGTACTTCACCCAGGGGCGGCTCCAGCACTTCCAGATGGCGATGATGGCCGCCAGAAAAGGGAAGACGCCGAGGTAGGCGGGCAGCACGACGCCCTGGCCCAGGCTTGCGCCGAACGGTCTTCCTCCGAAAGCGCGCGGGATCAGCAGGCCAAAAAAGCCGTGAGGCCAGTAATAGTAATTGTCGGCGAGATAGGCATAGGGAATCTTCTCGGTGGCCGGGAGAGCCATGCTGCCGCTGAGCCACCGCAGGGCCAGCCGGCCATATTCGAAGGAGGAGAACAATTGAACGGCGCTGGCTGAGAAGGCTACCGCCGCGACGACTGCGACCGAGAGCACCGGAAGAGCCCAACGCCGGTTCGCGGGGCGGAGGAACGCGCCGTAGGCAGCCGCGGTCACAACGATGAGCGCCTGCATGATCGCGATGTGCAGTCCGCCGGCGAGGACCGCGAGGCCCAGTGCGAGGCCGCTCAGTGCGGCGTTCCGAAGCGCGTGGCGGAGGTCGGCAGCTCGCAGGGCGCGCAACAGGAACAGAAGAATCAGGGGCAGCCAGATGGCGCTCTCGCAGTGCTGCGGCCAGGCGGGAATCGCCAGGAAGCCACCGAGCGCGAATGCGAGGGCCGCCACGAGGGCCGCCATGCGGCGAAGTCCGAATTCGCGGATCAGCGCGAACATGAAACAGGCCCCCAGGAAGTGCGAGGCGATGTACCAGAATTCGTACATGCGCGCCAGGAGGCGGGGATCGCCCAGCGGAACCAGCGCCAGCACCAGGTGCAGCGGGTAGAAAGCGGCGGTTTGCATTTCGCCGGCGAAGGTGTGGCCGGAGAAGGTGTAGGGATCCCAGATCGGGAGCACGCCGTGCTGGATGCTGCTGACCCAGAAGTGCGTCCAGGCGTAAAAGACGTTGACTCCCTCGCCCTCGGTAAGCATCGAGAACTGGGTTGTGAACAAGGTTTTCCAATAATAGACCGCGAACAGGAGCAGGAGAACGAATAAAAACTTGAGGGTGGACCGGGTCATGGTTACTCCATTGATTGTGGCACAGGCGTGCCGAGTTGTCTCTTGACATGGGCCCGGTTGTCGCCGGTCGTGTTACGCTGGGTTCCGATGCTGATCGAGCGCCTGCTGCTGCTGATGCCGGTGCGGGACGACTGGCGCTCCGCCGCGGAACTGATCCGGCGGCTTGACAAGGCCGTTCTTCCCGAAGCCTGCAGCATGGAAGTGATCCTGGTGGACGACGGCTCGGTCGCCAGGTGCGACCGCAACGACTTCCAAGCCGATTTCTCCAGCGTGCGAGCGATACGGATTCTGCGTCTGCGCCGCAATCTTGGGCACCAGCGGGCCATCGCCATTGGGTTGGCGCACGTTCAACAGACCAGCAGTTGCGACGCCGTGGTGGTGATGGATGCCGATGGAGAGGATACAGCCGAGGGCGTGGCGCAGCTTTTGCGCGCGTATTCGGATACGCACGGCGCGAAGGCGGTTTTTGCGGAACGCAGCCGCCGGTCGGAGTCTCTTCTGTTCCAGGTCTTCTACCATCTCTACCGAGGCTTGCACCGAATGCTGACGGGAATCAGCGTGCGGGTGGGTAACTTCAGCATTCTGCCTCCCAGATACCTCGATACGCTGGTGGTAGTAAGCGAACTCTGGAATCATTACGCCGCCGCGGTGTTTCGAAGCAATCTTCCCTTTACGACGATCCCGATTCCGCGGGGAACCCGGATTGCCGGAAGCTCGAGGATGAACTTCGTGTCGCTGGTCTCGCACGGTCTTAGCGCCGTTTCGGTGTTCGGAGATATTGTCGGCGTGCGCCTTCTAATCGTGTCGTTAGCCGGTTCTTTCCTGGCCTGCCTGGGGATCGTTCTGGTCGGCACGATCCGGGTCTTTACGAGCCTCGCCATACCGGGCTGGGCTACTTACGCAACCGGCGCCCTGGCGATTATCGCGATTCAGTTGATCACGATCGCGGCGAGTTTCACCTTCTTCATTTTGTTCAACAGAACGAACCTGGGCTTCGTGCCGCTGCGGGATTACTCATTGTTCGTGGAAGAAGTGGTGGACATCTACACGCATGAGTGAGTTCAAGTATGCCGGCTCGGAGTTGGACCTGTTTGCGGCGGCGTGGAATTGGAAGGCCTATTGGTCCGCGCAGGTGTGGCCATTTCTGAGGGGTGACATCCTCGAGGTGGGCGCCGGGATCGGATCGAACACTCGGTTCCTCGACTTGGGTCGCGGACGATGGGTATGCCTGGAGCCCGACCGAGAGCTCGCGGGCCAGTTACTCAAGAACGCCGGCGCAACGGGACGTTCATACGAAACCGTGTGCGGAACGCTGGATGCGCTGGGGGGACAGGGCTTCGATACGATCGTCTACGTGGACGTCCTGGAGCACATTGAGGACGACCGTGGTGAGGTAAGTAGAGCGGCCTCGCACCTTCGGCCGGGCGGCCGACTCGTTGTCTTGTCGCCCGCGCACCAGAGCCTCTTTTCTCCTTTCGACGCGGCGATCGGGCATTTCCGGCGGTACAATCGGCCGATGTTGCGGGCGCTTTCGCCGGTGGGCCTGCGAGTCGAACGGATGAGATACCTGGACTGCGCAGGGCTGGCGCTGTCGGCCGCTAACAAGCTATTGCTGCGGCGCTCCATGCCGACTGAAGGGCAGCTTCGATTCTGGGACCGCTGGATGGTGCCGATTTCACGGGTTTGCGACAGGCTGTTGTGCTATGGCGTCGGCAAGACAATATTAGCGGTTTGGGTGGCCGCCCCCTGACGGTCACGGTTCAGCGCCGGCGTCTCCGGCGCCGCGGCCATGACTGGATACGAATGCCTGGCGCCGGGCGGGCGTCGGCACGAGTGCCGACGCGGCACGCTGAAGCGTAGGCCACGGCGGGCGGGCACGCACTCACTCATTACTTCTTGAGCTTGAACACGACCACCGCTAGCGGCGGCAAGGTCACCAGGATGCTCTGGTCGCGGCCGTGCGAGTTGATGGGCTCGGAGGCGACGCCGGCTCCGTTGCCCATGTTACTGCCGCCGAACATGCCGGCGTCGGTGTTGAACACCTCGCTGTAAAACCCGGACGCTGGGACGCCGAAACGGTACCCGGGGTGCGGCACCGGAGTGAAGTTACAGCAGAACAGGAGAAAATCGTCGGGGTTTTCGGCGCGCCGTAGGAAGGCGATGATCGAGTGATCGACGTCGTGGAAATCCACCCACTCGAAGCCGCTCCAGTGGAAATCCACCTCGTGCATGGCGGGCTCCGCGCGGTAGAGCCGGTTCAGCTCGCGCGCCAGCGTCTGCAGCTTGCGGTGATAGTCGTATTGGAGCAGATCCCAGGGGAGGCCGCCGGCGTAGTTCCATTCCTCGTACTGGCCGATCTCGGAGCCCATGAAGAGCAACTTCTTGCCCGGGTGGCCGAACATGTAGGCCAGGAAGGCGCGCACGTTGGCGAAGCGCTGCCACTCGTCGCCGGGCATCTTACTAATGAGGGAACGTTTTCCGTGAACGACTTCGTCGTGCGAGATGGGCAGCACGAAGTTTTCGTGAAACGCGTATAACATGCTGAAGGTGATGTCGTGATGGTGGAACTTACGGTGGACGGGCTCCTTGCTGAAATAGTCCAGCATGTCGTGCATCCAGCCCATGTTCCACTTCATGGTGAAGCCGAGGCCGCCGAGAAAGACGGGCTTGGAAACGCCCGGCCAGGCGGTTGACTCCTCGGCCGCGGTGAAGGCGCCGGGCACCTGGTGCGCGAGCTCGTTGAACCTACGCAGCAGGTCGATGGCTTCCAGATTCTCGCGCCCGCCGAACTGGTTGGGGATCCACTCGCCGGGCTTGCGCGAGTAATCGAGATAGAGCATGGAGGCGACCGCGTCCACGCGCAGGCCGTCGATGTGATACTCCTTCAGCCAGAACAGCGCGTTCGAAATCAGGAAGGCCCGCACCTCGTTGCGGCCGTAGTTGAAGACCAGCGTGCCCCACTCGCGCTGCTCTCCCTTGCGCCAGTCGGCGTGCTCGTAGAGGGCGCTGCCGTCGAAATAGGCCAGGCCGTGCGCGTCTTTGGGGAAATGGGCCGGGACCCAATCGACGATGACGCCGATGCCGGCCTGGTGGCAGCAATCGACGAAGTATTTGAAGTCATCCGGCGTGCCGAAACGGGTGGTGGGAGCGAAATAGCCGATGACCTGGTAGCCCCAGGAGCCCGAGAAGGGATACTCCATGATGGGCAACAGCTCGATGTGGGTGTAGTGCATCTGGCTCGCGTACTCGACCAGGCTCTTGGCCAGGTCGCGGTAAGTGAGCAGGTCGTTATTGGGGCCGCGCAGCCAGGACTCCAGGTGCACTTCGTAGATCGAGACAGGCTTCTTGAGTAAGTCGCCGACGGCGCGCGCTTCAAGCCAACCAGCGTCATTCCACGTGTACTTGCTCAAATCCCACACCACGGAAGCCGACTTGGGGGGCGTCTCCGAACAAAAGGCGTAGGGGTCGGCCTTCTGCTGCTGGTAGCCTTCCAGGCGGGAGCGGACGAAGTATTTGTAAGTGGCGCCCTCGGCGAGCCCGGGAATGAATAGCTCCCAGACGCCGGCCGTGCGGAGGCGCATGGGGTGGCGGCGCGTGTCCCACTGGTCGAAATCGCCGGTGACCGTGACCACCTCGGCGTTGGGCGCCCAGACGGCGAAGCGCACCCCGGCGACGCCTTCGACCACCGCCAGGTGCGCCCCCAGGGTTCCCTGGGCCTCGAAGTTGGTTCCTTCGCCGAACAGGTGCAGCTCGAAATCGGTGAGGAGCAGCGGGAAGCGGTAAGGGTCCTCGATCTCGGAGGTCTCGCCTTCGTGCGTCTTGAGCCGCAGCAGGTAGGGCCGGGGTGTGCCGCCGAGCGAAGCGAAGAACAGGCCGGCGGGGTTCACCATCTTCATGGGGTAGGACACGCCGCCCAGAAGCACTTCGGCTTCCGCGGCCTGGGGCACAAACGCGCGGACCTCCCAGGACGGCGTCTTCCTGCGTGGTACCGGGTGCGGGCCCAGGACGCTGAATGCGTCACTGTGGCAGCCGTTCACAATCGCTTCGATCTCTGCGCGAGTCATTGCCCTCCGTCGGACGCGCCGGCCGAAGTCCGCTCCCTGACGGTCGCGGTTCGGTAACCCAGCCGCGGACCGGCCAGCGTGCGGCGGCGCATCGCTATCATTATTGCAGGATGTCAAATTCTTATCGCGACCTGCCGAAGACGGAGCTGCACCTGCACCTCGAGGGCTCGGTCGAACCGGAGACCCTGTGCGAGCTCGACCCTTCGCTGACGCTCGAGGATGTCCGCGCGCGCTACGAATACGCGGACTTCCTCGGATTCATCCAAAGCTACAAGTGGCTGATTGAGCATCTCAACAGGCCCGAAGACTACGCGCTCATCGCCCGGCGGACGCTGGCGCGCCTTGCGAGCGAGAACGTCCGCTACGCCGAGATCACCATCTCGGCGGGGCTGGTGCTGTGGCGCGGGCAGGAATTCGCGCCAATCTACGACGCGCTTGCAGGCGGAAGCGGCGGCGGCGCCGGTCGAGGTGCGGTGGATTCTGGACGCCACGCGGCAGTGGGGAGTGGAGCACGCCTGGGCTGTGGCGCGGCTCGCGGCCGAGCGGGTGAGCAGCGGCACGATCGCTTTCGGGATCGGCGGGGACGAGGTCGCGGGGCCGGTTGAGTGGTTCGGCGACGTGTTCCGGTTCGCGCTGGACGCCGGGCTGCACCTGACCGTCCACGCGGGCGAGAGCGCCGGGCCGGAATCGGTATGGGGCGCGGTGCGGCTGGGGGCCCAACGGATCGGCCACGGCATCCGCGCGGCCGACGATCCGAAGCTGCTCGAGCACCTGCGCGAGCACGACATCCCGCTTGAGGTCTGCATTTCGAGCAACGTGGCGACGCGCGTGGTGCGCTGTTTGAGCGAGCACCCGGTACGGCGGATTTACGACGCCGGCGTGCCGATCGTGCTGGCCAGCGACGACCCGGCCATGTTTCACACCACGCTGACGCGGGAATACGAGCTGGCGGCAGCGGGAATTCGGGTTCACGGACGCGGAACTGCAAGGGATTGTGGAGAACGGGTTTCGGTACGCGTTTGGGGAAGAGGCTCGTGGCTTGTGGCCCGTGGCCCGTTGAGTGAGGTGGCCAGACCAATGAGTCAGAATACTCAGTCATGCAGAGGCCTCGCGAGGGCCTCGACAGTGCTCCTCGGTGCCGCTATGCTCCTCGGGGGATGTGCGGAAGCCCCGGAAGAACGCGGGCAGGGCGTGATGGCCTCTTCCGCTTGCGCCACTGTTCAGCGCGCGCTTGCCGATTCGCTGAGTCAAGCCGGGCGTCAGGCGCAAAGACGTTGAAGAGCACTTCAAGTACGATGGCGGAATGCAGTTCCCTCCAAGGAATGCCCGCTACGTATGGACGGGCTGCCCATACCTCAAGCTGGACGTCGAATACGAGCCTCCTCTTAACAGGGGCTGGGACCTGAAGTCGCAAAAGGCCCCCACGTCACCAGAGGACCGGGTCAAGAAAGTGTCGAAGCTGTACGTACACTACGCATCTGTGGATTAGCGCCACAATAGAAACTTTCTATCGCCCCAATCCAAACTTTCTTGTGGCGCGAACGGCCCGTCCTCAATTACTGTGTAGTACTCGCCCTGTCCGCGAGCCAATACCCCCGTCTGTAAGGGAGACCATGTTGCTTCTCCGTATCGCTACAAGTGTGTTCTTGTTGTGCTCTTCTGTTTGGGCTCAATCGGCCTCCTCCGCCGGAGCCGAAATGGCTGCCTTGAAAGCGGCCGTCAAGTCGTCCCAATCGGCGGGCGACAACGCGTGGATGCTGATCAGCTCCGCGCTGGTGCTGATGATGACCGGGCCGGGCCTGGCGCTGTTCTATTGCGGCCTGGTGCGCAAGCGGAACGTGCTCGGCACCATGATGCAGAGCTTCGGCATGATGGCCGTCGTCACGCTGCTGTGGGCCGTGTGCGGCTACAGCCTGGTCTTCGGCGGCGGCAATCCGTTCATCGGCGATCTCCGCTACCTGTTCCTGCACGGCGTCGGCGCCGACCCCAATCCCACCTACGCGCCCACCATCCCGCACCAGACCTTCATGGTGTACCAGATGATGTTCGCCATCATCACGCCGGCGCTGATTGCGGGCGCGTTTGCCGAACGGGTGCGCTTCAACGCCATGCTGATCTTCTCGGTGCTGTGGATGTTCCTGGTCTACTTCCCGATGGCGCACATGGTGTGGGGCGAGGGCGGCTTCCTCAACGCCTACCTCGGGCGGCCGGTTCCCGGTGTTCGATTTCGCGGGCGGCACGGTGGTCCACATCAGCTCGGGGTTTTCGGCGCTGGTGACGGCGCTCTACATCGGCAAGCGGCAGGGCTACCCGCACGAGAAGATGACGCCGCACAACCTGGTGCTCAGCTTCATCGGCGCGTGCCTGCTGTGGGTGGGCTGGTTCGGATTCAACGCGGGCAGCGCGCTGGCGGCGTCCTCGCTCGCGACCAGCGCATTCGTGGCGACGCACTTCGCCTCCGCGGCGGGCGCGGTCTCCTGGATGGTGGCGGAGCGAATCCGCAACGGCAAGGCCAGCGCGCTGGGCGCCATCTCGGGCGCCGTGGCGGGACTGGCGACGGTGACGCAGGGCGCGGGCTTCGTACAGCCGTTCAGCGCCGTCCTCATCGGCCTGGTGGCCGGCGCGGTGTGCTTCCTGATGGTCTCGGTGGTCAAAGAGAAGTTCGGTTACGACGATTCGCTGGACGTGTTCGGCGTACACGGCGTGGGCGGCCTCATGGGCTGCATCCTGACCGGCGTCTTCGCCACCAGCGCCGTGAACTCGGCGCTCAAGCTGGCCAACGGCCAGGCGGCGCCGCTGGGCATGGATCGACGGCAACCCGATGCAGGTCGCGAATCAGCTCATCGGCGCGGGCATCGGGATCGGCCTGGCGCGTGGTGGGCACGCTGGTGGCGCTCAAGGTCACCGAGCTGATCACGCCGCTGCGCATCGCGGAGCGGGAAGAGGACGCCGGCATGGACCTCGCGCTGCACGGCGAAGAAGGGTACAATTTCGAGGCATAGCCCCATGTTCAAAATCGAAGCGATCATCCAACCCTTCAAGCTGGACGCCGTGATGGAGGCCCTGAAAGCCATCGGCATCGACGGGATCACGGTGCTCGAGGTGCGCGGCCACGGCCGGCAGAAGGGCCACAAAGAGGTCTACCGCGGCCGCGAGTACGATGTGGACCTGCTGCCCAAGGTCAAGCTGGAGATGGTGGTCCCGGCCGGCGCGCAAGGACGAGGTCATCCGCACGCTGATCGAGGCCGCGCGCACCGGCGCGATCGGCGACGGGAAGATCTTCGTCTCCGAGATCGCCGAGGCGATCCGCATCCGCAACGACGAGCGGGGCGAAGCGGCGCTGTAAAGAATTCGCCGCTCGTTGCCCGTCGCTCGTCGCAACAACGGCGACGCGGCTGT
>CAVXQQ010000017.1:0-214101 GCA_963763835.1 Bryobacterales bacterium | reverse complement strand
ACGATGCCCTGCATCGCCTGACCGCATCATTGCCCCGCAGCGGCAGCCCCGACTACAGCATCACGCCGCAGAAGCATTATGTCTATGACCAATCCCCGGCCCTGGGCAGCATGGGCCGGCTCGGCCACGCCTACACCTGCCCCGCCTCCCCCTCGGACTGCACCGCCTGGACCACCGATCTCGGCTTCGTCTATTCGGTGCGCGGCGAGCTCGCGGACGTGTGGGAGCTCACGCCTCATTCCAACGGAGGGTACTACCACGTCAGCGCGACCTACTGGGCGAACGGCTTGATCAACACCTTGGACACGCACCTCACGGGCCTTCCCACCTGGACGTATAATCCGGAAGGAGAGGGCCGCGTGAAGTCGGTCCTCGCATCGAGTGGCCAGAACCCTGTGCCCGACACCCCCACCCCGGTGACCTACAACCTCTACGGCCTCCCCAACACAGTCACCTTCGGCTCGGGGGATTCCAACTCTTTCCTTTACGACTCCGCTACCGGCCGCATGACCCAGTACCAGGCCACGGTCGCCGGTTCCTCGATGACCGGCGTCCTGACCTGGAACCCCAACGGCTCGCTGCGCCAATTGGCCATCAACGATCCCTTCAACGTGAACAACGCCCAGACCTGTACCTACCAGCACGACGACCTGGCGCGCATCGCCGCGGCCAACTGCCCGGGGAAATGGACCCAGAGCTTCAGCTACGGCTCCAACGGCTTCGGGAACGTGAATTGGAGCGGAACCACGACCTTCAACTGGCCCTACGACGCCGCGAACCACTACCAGGGCTTCGGCACCTACGACGCCAACGGCAACCTGACCAACGACACAACCCACACCTACTCCTGGGATGCGGACGGCAACCTGTACCTGATGGACTCGACCGCCATGACCTACGACGCCCTGGGCCGCCGCGTGGAACAGGCCGTCGGCCCAACCTACACCGAAATCGTCTATGGTCCAGGCGGCGGCAAGCTGGCTCTGGTGAACGGATCCAACCAATCGGTGAAGTCGGTGTTTCTTCCGTTGCCGGGAGGCGCGACCGCAGTTTATGACGCCAGCGGGATCAACCGCTATCGCCACGCCGACTGGCTGGGCTCCTCGCGGTTGTCTTCGGGCCCCTCGCGATCGGTAGTCTACGATGGCGCCTACTCGCCCACAGGCGAGAGCTACTCGGAGGCCGGCGCTACGGACCGCAACTTCACCGGCCAGAACCAGGACCTGACCAACTTCTCGAACGGTGATCTGTATGACTTCCAGTACCGCGAATATCAAGCCATTCGTGGCCGCTGGATCTCGCCCGACCCGGCGGGCTTGGCTGCGGTCAACCCGGCCAACCCGCAGAGTTGGAATCGGTACGCCTATGTGAATGGCAGCCCGCTCAACAGCGTGGACCCGCTGGGGCTGGACAGCTGCCCCAACAAAGACCCCCTGACATCGGGCCAGAATTGTGGGGGCTCCTCGTACCCCCCCGTGCCTGGTTCGGATTACTTCAATGCTACCCAACTGTCTCCACCGGCGTCGACCAATACCGCCAGTTATGCCGCCTGGTCTCAGGGCTGGGACTCATGGAGCACGCTGCCTGCAGGCCTCAACGGGCTCTCTCAGAAGGCGGGCATTTTCGACGCGGACATGGGGGCTTACCATCAGGAGTTCTACAAAGCGTGGGTCGGCGAGTGGTGGAAATTCGTCGACGGCAAGATTGGAGCGTTCCAAGTCATAAACGACGAAGGACACCACACCATCTATACCGCGGAATACGGAGTCGAAACCGACGCCGGCAAAGTACCCACAGGAGGAGTGAAGCGGGATGTCGACGGCACAGTAACCAGTTACTTCTACGTTCCCGGCCCCGAGGCCTATTTGACGCTCACGCTGGCGCCGGGAAAAACGCCCGCGCAGCAACCGAACAAGATGGGCCCCTTGCCATTCGCACCCGACCCGATTTACATACAGGGCAGTTGTCCGCGAGGGCAGCACTGGCAACCCGACCCCTACAACCTCGCTGCGGGGCGGTGCCAACCGGACGGTCCCTTCAGGCCGTAGTAGGGCGTGCCATGAACTGCCGATCGTTCAGCATAAGGACTTCCGTCAGAGTCACGCCTATCCGTCATAAACTGCCTCCTTCGGCGCCGCCGGCGTTCGAGGCCGCAGGGGCGTTCGCAGGAAAGGGCTATGGGCGTGCCCCGACGGGCACGGCAATCCTCTGCTTTCTGTCGCTGCTTGCATTTGGCGGCGTTACAGCAAGCGCGCAAATACAAACGATCGAGGGCGGTTGCATTCCGGCACCGCCGCCGCCCGCCCACCTCGTTCAGTTCAGTCCCAATGGCCATTACGTCCTCGCGCAAGGCCCTGCGGAAATCACCCTCCTGAGCGTATCGCCTTTCGCAGTTCTGTTCAGAGTGCCCGCCAAACGCGCAGGTCAAGCGCAATTCAGCCTGGACTCACGTGAGATCTTCTTTGTAATGTCGGCTGGCCAAGCGGACGCGGGCGGTGCCGGAGACGCACGCCGACGTTTGCTGGACCGCTCCGTTCCGACCGTTGAGCGGTGGAGCATCGAAACTCACAGCCGCGAGGATTCGACGAACATCGAGCTGCGGGGTTGTCCAGTTGGCGGGCTATCTCCCGACGCTCGTACTCTCGTGTGTGTTGACTCCCGCGGCGCTCTGCAGGTTCTCGATCAACCGTCCGGCCAAGTGATCTTCGAGAGCGCGCAGTTCAGCAGGCCCTTTGTGCAAGACGAGGGCAGCCTCCCACGTCAATCAGGCGATCTCAGTTCCGCAAGAATCAGGTTCTCCCCGGATGGCCGCTTCGTTATCGCTCTGCCCGTGAGTGCCCGTGGCTCCGCCATCGCTCTCGATCTGACGGCGCGGAAGGTCATGAGGCTGACAGGAGGGCTGAAGAAGCTCCGTACTGATGTGGAGAATTCCGCACCGGAGTTCGTCTTCTTGGATCCGGCTCGTGTTCTAGTCTCTCCCCGCTTTGGAGTGGGGCCCTTCCGTACGAGCGTGACCGCCCAGTTGTTAGCCTTCCCATCGGGTGAGACGCTCTCCAAGCGCAAGATCCCTCCGGGCGCTGTCTCGCGAGCGGGAGATTCTCGTTTCGTGCTCGTCTCGCCCTGGGCCTCCTGCTCTGGGCCACCGAAATTGGGGATGGCGGCTATTGGCATCGAGACGGGGGAGGTCGTGACAACCCAGGGTCACGCCCTTGACGTGTCGGGTGACTACTATGTTGCCGAGTATTCGAAAGGAGAGCTTGGGCTCTACAAAAAGGGCAACCTCGGGACGGCCCCGGCGGCCACGGCGACACTCGGCTTATGGTGAGCGCAAGACGCCGCACTCGCGTAGTGCCGATCATGAGTCCACACAACGTCCCTTGCTCTCAATACGATGGTCCGCATCGTCGACCGCGGCTCTTGGAACGGTCCACGGAATATGTAGCGGCGCGGCCGCCATGGTTGCCCTGGTGCTGCTAGCGCCGTCTGGTGAGGCCCATACACGCCTCCAAGGCTCACCGCACGGTGCCGCTCTCCCGGCGCCACCTCGCCCCGCCCGTGTCAGTCCCAAAAGCCAGGTACGTCACCGATGACCGAGGGCACGCGTGGAAGAACGTCGCCAACGGCAAGGGCCCGTGGAGCACCGCGCTCCCGCCCCCACCTCATCGTCCTCATGGTGCTGCTGGGAATGGTGGTGTTTCTCATAACGCTACCGGCCGTCGCGAATGAGCCAATCAGACTGGACGATTCTCTGTATATCAAGAGCGACGCTCTGGCCGCGGGGCTCACACCTGCCTCCGTCGCGTTTTCCTTTACTTCCGTCTCCAGCATCTACTGGCACCCCCTCACCTGGCTCAGCCATGCCCTCGATTTCGAACTGTTCGGCACGAACCTCTCCGGCCACCACTTGACCAGTATCCTGTTTCACGCCATTTCGGCTGCGCTTCTCTGTTTCGTGCTGACCAGCCTCGGCGCAGGAAGATGGCCCGCCGCGGCCGGCGCTCTCCTTTGGGCTATCCACCCGCTCCGCGTCGAATCCTTCGCCTGGCTCGCCGAGCGCAAGGACGTGCTGTGCGCCGCGTTCTTCCTCGCTTCAATCGCCGCCTACCTGCGGTATCTTGAAAGCCCGACCTGGCGGCGGTACACGGCCTGGCTTGCGCTGGGCGCATGCGCCCTCATGTCGAAACCGACAGCCGTCAGCCTGCCGGCAATCCTCCTGCTCCTCGATTTCTGGCCACGGCGTCGCCAAACGTCTCTCGGACGCCTCATCGTCGAAAAAGTCCCTCTCATCGCGGGCGCCGCAGCAGTCGGGGTCCTGACCATGATCGGTCAGCGGGCCGCAGGCGCCACATCCTTGATTCAGGCCAGCGTCACCGCACGCCTCGAGAACGCCGCCGTCTCCTGCCTCCGCTACTTAGGCAAGATGTTCTGGCCAGCGGATCTCAATCCCTTCTACCCCTACCATTCCAACTGGCCCGCGCCTCTCGTCATTGCCTCGATCCTCTTCGTTACCGCCCTCACCTCCCTCGCCCTCCAGCAACGCAAGCGCCGCCCCTGGCTTCTGTTCGGATGGCTCTGGTTCCTGATCACCCTGCTGCCCAACGCCGGCCTCGTCCAGGCCGGCTACCAATCCATGGCCGACCGCTTCACCCACCTGCCCATGATCGGAATCGTCGTCGCAGTCGTCCGGACCATCGCCGATTGGGCCGCCGGGCACCCAGCCCGTCAGCGTGCAGCCGCATGGACAGCGGGCGCGGCGCTCGTGGTCCTTTCAGCCCTGACAATCCGCCAGATCGGCTATTGGCACGACAGTCAGACGCTCTTCCTCCGCTCGATCGCTCTGGAAGACAGCGCCTTCATGCGCGAGAACCTGGCCAATATCCTGATGCAGGAAGGCCGCGACCGCGAAGCCGAGTCGCACTTGTTGGCCGGCATCCGCGTCGCCCCCGCGCAGTACACCCTCCACGACCGCCTGGCCAACCTCTACCGCCGCAACGGACGCCTGGACCAGGCCCTCGCCGAAGCCAACGCGGCCCTTGCCCTCGCCCCAGACAATCGCATGGTGGTGGAAACCGCCGGCATGGTCCACTACCGCCAGGGCGACTGCGCCACCGCCGCGCGCTACTTCGAGCGCGCCCTTCAACTCGGCACTCCGCCCGAGAGCATCGCCACCCTGATGAACGATGCCGGCGCCTGGCTCGCCTCACAGGGCCGCCCGCGCGAAGCCGAACCCATGATCCGCCGCGGTGTCGAGTTGGACCCGCAGCTGGTCCAGGCCCGCCGCAACCTGGTGCTCGTCCTCGAAGACCAGCACCGCCTCGAAGAAGCCCGCCGAGCTCTGGAACAAGCCATCCAATCCACCGGCCCCCGCCCTGAATACCGCGACCTGCTCCCCTGACCTACCACTCCGCGTAAGCCGTCCCGTCCGGCGCCTTGTCGATCGTCGCGCGTGCTCCGCAGCCCCCACTCGAACGAGTTCGTCATCGGGTCTTTCGGAATGCGCCGCAGAAACCGCAGCTTCTTGTCCGGACTCCCGTTCGGCCGCACGCCATCCACGAGTTGCTTCAAGCTCTCCGGATACCCGTCGCTGTCGATCTTCCCAGCCGGAAGCAGGTTGGCGCCGGTGGCGTCTTTGTACTTATCGATGGCCTTGCGGATCTCGGCCAGCGCCCAGCGCAGCTCCTTCTCCCGCTCCCGGCGTACCTTGAAGCGCGCCAGCGGAACCGCCATGGTCGTCAGCTGCATCGGAATCGTGAACGCCACGATCAGCTCGATCAGCGTCAATCCCCGCTGCTTCCGCCGCGAAACGCGCATCACTGCCATTGCATTTCTCGATTTGCCCGCGTTTCAAACGCTTGCGAATCCTGAGGCCTTGACAACGATCCGCTCCGAGTTACTCTCGTGTCGGTGACGTCATGCTCTTGCACTCACAAAACCCCGGCGACCGCGTTCGACACATTTCGTCGCTTTCGTCACCTGCTTCTGCGGCCCGCGTGGCGAACAGCCGTCACTTCGGCAGGAAAACCGCAACACCGTCCCAGTCCCACAAACGGGCACTCCAGCCACCGAATTTCGCCCCGTTCCGCGGACCCGCGGCCTCGCCCTGGTGCCTCGTATGTCATTCTCCTGCGCTCACTTCTACCAATTTCGCGGCCTGCATGGCCCGGAGTTCGCAAAAATCGATGAGCAAAAATCGCAACACCGTCCTAATCCCACAAGCGGACACCCAGTCGGGCCCTCTGGTGCCGCAAGTGTCGAATCTCCGGACTGTCTCAAAAAAGGGCTCACCCCACGCAGCGCAGCAATTCGCGTTCGTCACTTTTCGCCGTATTCGTCACCCTGCTCCGTGGGCGGCCCTGTCGTGTCGCGACGCCTCCCCCCTGAACCGCCCGCGTAAGCAAGCGGACCGTACCCTGGACAAGCCCCTTGCCCCGAATCGGCCCCAGCCACCTGGATGGCAGGCTGGTATTCTTTGAGGGAGGTCCACTATGCGTAAGACCCTGTTCGTTCCGTTCGTTCTTCTCATGGCGTGCGTCCTGCCCGCCTGGTGCCAGGACGACGATTCCAACGGATACTTCTCACCGGATCAGCTCGACAACCTGCTGGCGCCCATCGCGCTGTATCCCGACCCGCTTCTGGCGCAGGTTCTGGTGGCCGCGACGTTTCCGGACCAGATCGACGAGGCGTCCCGCTTCGTGCGCGCCAACAACGACCCCAACTATATCGACGAAGAGCCCTGGGACGTGAGCGTGAAGGCTGTCGCGCATTACCCCACCGTGCTGTTCAACATGGCCGACAAGCTGGATTGGACTACCGCTCTCGGACAGGCCTACGTCAGCCAGTCCGCGGACGTGATGGCGTCGGTTCAGCGGCTCCGGGTGGAGGCGCGCTCCGCCGGCAACCTGATGACCACTCCGCAGCAGGAAGTGCGCGAGGACAACGGGTACGTCGAGATCTGGCCCGCCCAGCCGCAGTACATCTACGTGCCGGTCTACGACCCCGCGCTGATCTACTACCGCCAGCCCGGGTTCTTCGTGGGACTTTCCTTCGGACGCGGCTTCTCCATCGGCGCTTGGCTCAACAACGACTTCGACTGGCGCTCTCACCGGGTCTACTACCACGGCTGGGATGACCGTGACGGAAGGGGCTGGATGGTGCGCTCGCGTTCGTATGTGCACGTCAACAACGTGTACGTGAACGCGAACTACCGGAACGTGGTGGTGAACCGCACGGTGATAAACCGGCAGGTGAACTACAACTCGCTCGACCGGTATCACAGCGTGCACCGCGACGTCCACTACGACAACGTGCGGGGAAACAACCGCGACCGGGCCGTGTTCAACAACAACAACCGGCCGGTTCAGAACAAGATCATCAATCGCAACATCAACACGAACGACCAGCGGATCGATACCTATCGCGGCCGCCAGCAGCAGGGGTGGCGCCAGGAGAACCGGCAGCCGGAGGCCAATCAGCCGGCGAACCGGCCGCAGTTCAATAATCCGCAGCCGAACCGGCCGGAGGTCAACCAGCCTCGGCCGCAGTTCAACGCTCCGCAACAGAACCGGCCCGAAGTCAGGGCGGCGGAGCGGGACAATTCGGCCTTTGGCGGCAACCGCGGCGGCTTCGATCCGCGCGCGGCGAGCCAGAGGGGACAGGCCAGCCGCGTAGAGGCTGCCCGGCCGGCGCCCGCGGCAAGGCCGGCGCCCGCGGCAAGGCCGGCGCCCGCGGCAAGGCCGGCGCCCGCGGCAAGGCCGGCGCCCGCGGCGAAGCCGGCTCCCCGCCACGAGGACAATAACAACAAGGATAGGAGGCGGTAATGAGCGCGATCTCGAAATGGTATTGCGCGTCCGGCGCGCTGGCGCTGCTGTTGTCCTCCGGCTCGCTCTTCGCCGAGGGACAGCAGACGCTGTTCTCTACCACCAACGACGCCGTTCAAGCCCTGGTGAGCGCCGCCGAGGCGAAGGACCAGGCCGCAATGACGGCGGTTCTGGGGCCCGAGCGCGATAAGCTGCTGTCGGGCGATCCCGTCGAGGACGCCAACGCGCTCACCCGCTTCGCGGAGCGCCTTCGGAAATCCGTCAAGCTGGTGCGCGTGGACGACGCGAAGTTCACTCTCGCGGTCGGCCAGGACCAGTTCCCGTTCCCCATCCCGCTGGTCAAGACAGGGGACAAGTGGCGGTTCGACACCGCCGCGGGCCTGGACGAGATTCTCAGCCGAAGAATCGGGCAGAACGAGCTCTCGGCGATCATGACCTGCCGCGCCTACGTGGTGGCGCAATGGGAGTACTTCACGCAGGCCCTGGACACGTCGGAGGACGGGCTGGCCGTCTATGCGCAGAAGTTCGTCAGCACGCCGGGCCAGCGGGACGGCCTGTATTGGGATGTGGCCGAGGGCGAGAAACCGAGCCCGATGGGGACTCTGGTAGCCGAGGCGCGCGCCGAGGGATATAACGCGGGCCGTCCGCGGACGCCGGTCGCCACGGCCAAGGCCGATCCGCAACGCCCCCGAACGCCGTTTCACGGGTACTTCTTCCGGGTCCTGAAGGCGCAAGGGGCGCACGCGCCGGGCGGGAAATTCAGCTACGTCATCAACGGCCACATGATCGCGGGCTACGCACTGCTGGCCTTTCCCGCCAGGTGGGGCAGCGGCGGCATCATGACGTTCATCGTCAACAACCAGGGCCGCGTCTATCAAAAGAACCTGGGCGCCAAAACCGCCGAAATCGCCGGCGCAATGACCGAGTACGATCCCGATCCAAGCTGGACGCTGGTGAAGGAGCCGTAGGTAGCTGTCAGCTATCAGCCATCAGCCGTCAGCTCCACGACGGTTGCGCCGAGGGCTCTCGGCTGATGGCCGGCGAACTCCGCCTGCCCCGATTCGGGCCTGCCTGACGCCGCGTACCCCGATAGCGGCGAACTCCGCCTGCCCCGATTCGGGCCTGCCTGACGCCGCGTACCCCGATGGCCGGCGAACTCCGCGTGCCCCGATCCGGGCCTGCCTGACGCCGCGTACCCCGATGGCCGGCGAACTCCGCGTGCCCCGATCCGGGCCGGACCTGCCCGACGCCGCGTACCCCGATAGCGGGCGAACTCCGCCTGCCCCGATCCGGGCCTGCCTGACGCCGCGTACCCCGATGGCCGGCGAACTCCGCATGCCCCGATCCGGGCCGGACCTGCCCGACGCCGCATACCCCGATAGCGGGCGAACTCCGCCTGCCCCGATCCGGGCCGGACCTGCCCGACGCTTTAGCTGACAGCTGACAGCTACTTAGCAGGCTTCTCGAACTTCGCGTCGTCGATCGGCACGTTGTTCTTCAGCTCGGTCGTGGTGAAGAGAATCTCGCCCACCGGCATGAGCTGCCGGATGTGGAAGGGCGTCTGGATGCCGTCGACATCGCGGTAGTCGGAGAACGTCGCCACAACGACCATGTCGCCCTGCGGCGTATTGTAGATGGCGGTTTCGCGAAGCAACAGGAAAGTCTTGGCGTCGTAGTATCGTGTGGTGACTTTGCCCGACGCCGCGGTGAGCTTGACCACGTACGCATCACTGCCGCCAACCGCCTGCTTCCCCGCGAGCTCGGCTTTAGGGTACAGCTCCCGCCAGTTGAGGACGGCGTTGAACGACGCCCCGCGCTTGAAGTCCTCGAGCGCCGTGCCGGTGAGTTCGGTAACCTCGCCGCTGGGATCCTGGCTCCATGCCACGCGGCCGTCGAAGCCCTGGCGGGACTCGCCGACTCCCTCGAGCAAAGTCACGGTCAACTGCTTGTCGGGCGCCTTGGCGTACCTCTCGACGATTCCGTGCGCCTCGTTCGCCGGGAATTCCATGAGACCCTTCGCGTAGCTGCTGGAGATCTTCTTGATGGCCTCGCGTCCGCCGGTGGCCGCGATGGATCTTTCGATCACCTGTTCGGCGGTAAGCGCAGGCTTGGCCGGCTGCTGGGCCAAGGCAGCGGCGGCAAAGACCAGGGCGGCCAGCAGGAAAGTAGGGCGCATAACAACTACGAGTCTAGCCTACCGCGAGCCAGCCGCCAGGCGGTCTGATATTCTGTCGACTAGCGCGGCGCGCCGCGGGTTGGAGCCTGCGGCGGAAGGAGGAGCTCTCGTGAAAGTCGGCGTGTTCACTGCCCTGCTGGCGAATCTGTCGCTCGACCAGGTGATTGCGAAGCTGAAAGCCCTGGACATACACACCGTGGAACTCGGCACGGGCAACTATCCTGGCGACCCGCACTGCAAGCTTTCGATGCTGGAGGACGCCGCGGCGCTGGCCGGGTTCCAGGCGAAGATCGCCGCCGGCGGCGTCACCATCAGCGCGCTGAGTTGTCATGGCGAACCGCTGCATCCCAACGCCGAGATCGCCGCGAAGAGCCGCGAAACCAGCCGCCGCACCATCCTGCTGGCGGAGAAGCTCGGCGTGCCGGTGGTGGTCGATTTCTCCGGCTGCCCGGGCGATACCGACAAAGCGACGTACCCGAATTGGGTGACGTGCGCGTGGCCCCCGCACTTCGGCGACATCCTGGAGTGGCAGTGGCGCGAGAAGGCGATCCCATACTGGAGGGAACGCACGAAGTTCGCCGCCGATCACGGCGTGAAGATCGCGCTCGAGATGCATCCCGGCTTCGTGGTCTACAGCCCGGAAACGATGCTGCGGCTGCGCGAGGCGGCGGGCGCCAATCTGGGATGCAACTTCGATCCGAGCCACCTGTTCTGGCAGGGCATCGACCCCATCAAGGCCGTCCGCATTCTCGGCGACGCCATTTTTCACGTGCATGCCAAGGACACGCAGATCTACGACTGCAACCTGCCGCGCACCGGCGTGCTCGACACCAAGAAATACACCGACGAGCGCAACCGCTCCTGGATTTTCCGCTCGGTGGGCTACGGCCACGACGCGGGCTGGTGGAGCGAGTTCATCTCCACGCTACGCATGTACGGCTACGACTACGTGCTGTCGATCGAGCACGAAGACAGCCTGATGTCGAGCGAAGAGGGCCTGGCCAAAGCGGCCGGCTTCCTGCAGAACCTGGTCATCCGCGATAAGCCCGGCGTGGCGTACTGGGCGTAGGGGAGGAACGGTGCCCGACATCATCAGAGAATTCTCGATCTCGCTGGAGCAGGTCAGAGACTACGAGTTTCTGGTGAAGTTCGACGACCTCGCAGAGACGCTGCTGATGGACGCCCCGCCGGGCGTGGGCCGGAACGCCGGGCCGTGCCCCACGCAGATGCTCGCGGCGGCGGTGGGCAATTGCCTCACCATGACGCTGGTGCTGTTCGCGCGCAAGGCGGGATTGCAGCCGACGCACGTCCGCGCCGCGGTGAAGGCGCGGCTGGTGCGGGGCGAGAACGGCCTGCCGAGGATGGGTGCGATCGACGTGGCGCTCGAGCCGGGCTTTCACGAGGCGGACCAGGCACGCTGCGGCGGCCTGCCTGAAAGCCTTCGAGAGCTACTGCGCGGTAACAGAGAGCGTGCGGGCGGGGATCGACGTGCGAGTGGCGGTCAGCCAGCACGCGTCGGCCGGCAATTAGAGCATCCGCTATAATCGTAAGGACTTCCTTAAACTGCTTGTATCCTCAGGAGCGAATCGCTATGAAACGGATTGGAATCTTGACCGGCGGCGGCGACGTCCCGGGTCTGAACTCGGTGATCAAGGGCGTGGTCTACCGCGGTCACGATATGGACTGCGAGGTGATCGGCATCCGGCGCGGCTGGGAAGGCCTGACGCACGTCGACCTGGACGATGCCGGACAGCCGGGGCCGCTACATTCTGCCTCTGAACCGCGACAACACGCGCACCGTGGACCGCACCGGCGGCACCTTCCTCCACACCAGCCGCACGAACCCGCTGAAGATGAAAGCCATCCCCGAGTTCCTCGCAGGGCAAGGAGTTCCCCTCCGCGCAGGCGACCAAGAAGGGCGTCACCTCGACGGTCTTCGACATGACTTCGCAGGTGCTGAGCAACCTGGAGCGGCTGGGCATCGAGTACCTGGTGGCCATCGGCGGCGACGACACGCTGAGCTACGCCGCCCACCTCGACAAGTCGGGCGTCAAAGTCATCGCCATCCCCAAGACGATGGACAACGACGTGCGCAACACGGAGTACTGCATCGGCTTTTCGACGGCCATCTCGCGCGCGCACGCGGCCATCGAGCGGCAGCGCACCACCGTCGGCTCGCACGAACGCATCGGGCTGTTCCGCGTGTTCGGCCGCGACGCCGGCTACACGTCGCTCTACACGGCCTACGTGACGTCGATCCGCTGCGCGATTCCCGAGCACAAGTTCGACCTGGCGCAGCATGATCGACCTGTTGATGGAAGACAAGCGCGACCAACCCCAGCAACTACTCCATGTGCGTGCTCTCCGAGGGCGCCGAGTGGGAAGGCTACAAGGTCCGGGAATACGGCGAGGCGGACGCGTTCGGCCACCGCAAGAAGGCCAACGTGGCCGAGGACCTGAGCGAGGAAATCAAGAAGCGCGTGAAGGAAGAGACCGTCATCAGCGATCTCACCTACGAGCTGCGCAGCGGCGAGCCGGACTTCATCGACAAGCTGGTGGCCGCGACCTACGGCAACATGGCCTGCGACTGCCTGGAGGAAGGCACGCACGGCGTGATGATGGCCGTGGTGAACGGCTGCTTCGCGCGCATGCCGATCCCCGACCCCAAGCTGGGGCCGCGCACGGTGGACCTGGCCAGCATGTACAACATCGAGCGCCTACCGCCCGAACTACGCCGGCAAGACCGGCTTCCCGATTTTCCTGACGCGGGCGTAGGGCGGAGCTTTGTGGCGAGTCTCCGAACTCCCGGTATGGTGGAATTTGGGACGCGCTTTGTAGCGCGGGCTTCAGCCTGCCGCGTCGGCTCTCGAGCCGACGCATGGAGTAGTTGGAGCTTTGTCTCGGCAAGAGTGCCGAGACGGCAGCCTGAGAGGCTGCGCCACGTCCTGATGGGAGTTCGGGGGCTCGCATGAGCGGCGCATTTCACGAAGTCGTCGAGGCCGAAGGCCACCTGATCGACTCGCACATCATGGAGCGGATCTTCGACACGGTGGTCGAGTACGGCGGCCGTTTCGAAGTCGAGCAGTTCCGCATCGGCCGGACCAACAGCGAAGGCGTCCTACCTGCGCCTGAGACTGGAGGCGCCGGAGGCCGGGCAGATGGAGCAGATGCTCCAGCAACTGCTGGGCCTGGGCTGCTCGGCGGCGGATCCGGCCGACGCGGCACTGGCGGCGGTGGAGCGCGACCGCTGCGCGCCCGACGACTTCTACTCCACCACCAACTACCGCACCCTGGTGCGCCACGAGCAGCGTTGGGTCGACGTGGAGAAGCAGCGCATGGACGCGCTGGTGGTGGTGGCCGGACGGGCGCGCCGAATGCCGGCGCCTGCGCGATATGCGGGCCGGGGACCAGGTGGTAGTCGGCATGCGCGGCATCCGCGTGCTGCCCGAATCGAAGGAGCGCGACCGGCTGGCGTTCGCGTTCATGTCCAACGGCGTTTCCTCCGAGCGCCAGGTGGAGACGGCCGTGCGCCAGACCGCGGCGCTGATCCGCCAGACGCGCGAACAGGGGAAGAAGGTGCTGGTGGTGGCCGGCCCGGTGGTGGTCCACACCGGCGGCGCGACGGGCCTGGCCGCGCTGATCCGGCACGGATTCGTCGAGGGCGTTGCTGAGCGGCAACGCGCTGGGCGTGCATGATATCGAAGCCGCGCTGTTCGGCACCTCGCTCGGCCTGCGCCTCTCCGACGGCCGCCAGGAAGAGCACGGCCATCGCAACCACATGCGGGCCATCAACGCCATCTACCGCTGCGGAGGCGTGCGCCAGGCGGTGGAGAGCGGCCGGCTGCGCAGCGGCGTGCTTTACGAATGCGTGCGGGCCGGCGTGCCCTTCGTCCTGGCGGGCAGCCTGCGCGACGATGGGCCGCTGCCCGAAACCATCACCGACATGAACCAGGCGCAGGACGCCTACGCCGCGGAGCTGAAGAACGCCGGACTGGTGCTGTGCCTGGGCACCATGCTGCACTCGATCGCCACCGGCAACATGGCTCCGAGCTGGATCAAATTCGTGTGCGTCGATATCAACCCCGCCGTGGCCACCAAGGTGAGCGACCGCGGCACCGGCCAGGCGGTCGGCGTGGTGGCCGACGTGGGAATGTTCCTGGACCTGCTGGCCAAAGACACTGGTGGAAGCATGAGCAAGTACGGTTACACGGACGAGCACGCGAGCGCCGGCATCGACGCCGAGCTGCCCGAGATCGAGACCTGGCCCAACCAGTTCCCGGGCTACGAAATCGAGATCTCGATCCCCGAGTTCACCTCGGTGTGTCCCAAGACGGGCCTGCCCGATTCGGGCGAGATCACCATCCGCTACGTGCCGCGGGCGCGCTGCCTGGAGCTGAAGTCGCTCAAGATGTATGCGCTGGCCTATCGCAGCCTGGGGATCTTCCAGGAGAACGTGGTGAACCGGTTCCTGCGCGACATCGTGGCGGCGGCCAGGCCGGTGTCGATCACGGTGATCGGCGAGTTCGCGCCGCGCGGCGGAATCCACTCCAAGATGACCGCCACCCACACGGCTTCCCGTGGAGGGCGCGGCCGCGCGCCGCGGAACAGGGAACGTGCCCGAAGAGCCTGAGAAGGACCCGGCCGGCGAGGAGCTCGCCGCCATGATCGCCGAGATCCGCGAGCGCGTGCGCGCCAACTATCCGGAGGGCCGCGCCGTGAGCGGTGTGGCGCTGCCCGACCTGGTTCCCCTGCTGCACGCCCGCGACGCGGCCGAGGCCAAGGTGGCCGCGATCGGCGCGGTCAATCCCCGTCGGCCGGGCCTCCTGAACGGCGCCATCCAATTGGCGAAGCGCACCGTTTCACGGCTGCTCGACTGGCACGTTCGCGAGCAGGTGGAATTCAACCGCGCCTCGCTGGCGGCGATCGAGGCGGCGCTCGAAGCGCTGAACGAAAATAACCGGGCGCTGGCGCAGCTCGCGGAGGTGCGCGGTCCCTGGGCCGAGTGGCGCAACCGCTGGGAGCAGCGCCTGGCCTCCACCGAGCATCAACTATTGATGCACCATGGCCGAGGTCAAGACCGCCTTCGACCAGCGGATCGGCCAGACCTCGGAGGAGCTCCAGCGAAGGATGTGGGGCGAGCTGGCGATCCTGCGGAGCGACTTCGAGAGCGCTGCGCGCCGACTACGAGCGCCTGATCCAGACCGAGCTACGGCTGATCCGCCAGCGAGGGGCTTTGCCCGCGGCGGCGGCCGTGGCTCCCGGCGGAAGCAGCGCGTCTGCCCTGCCCTGCCTCGACTACGCCAGCCTGGCGGAGCGTTTCCGCGGGCAGCGAGGAGTATGTCCGCGGTAAGCAGCGTTTCTACCTGCCGTTCTTCGCCGGACGGAGCGATGTGCTGGACCTCGGCTGCGGCCGCGGCGAGTTCCTGGAGCTGATGCGCGAAGCCGGCGTCCCGGCGCGCGGCGTCGAGTTGAGCCCGGAGCTGGCCGGCCTGTGCCGGTCCAAGGGCCTGGAGGTTGACTGCGGCGATCTGCTGGAGCGCCTGCCGGCACTGGCGGACGGCTCATTGGGCGGCGTCTTCTCGGCCCACGTGGTGGAACATCTGCCGCCCGAGCGCTTGCCGGGACTAATCCGCGCTGCCGCCGCCAAACTGCGGCCGGACGGGGTGCTGGCGATCGAGACGCCCAACCCGGAGTGCCTGGCCATTTTCGCCACTCACTTCTACCTCGATCCGACGCACCTGCGCCCGGTGCCGCCAGGCCTGCTGAGGTTCTACCTGGAGGAATCCGGGCTGGGGCGGATCGAGGTCCACCGGCTTTCGCCGGCGGTGGAGGACGCGCCGTCGCTGGCGTCGTTGCCGGCCGACTTCCGGGAGGCTTTCTTCGGCGGCCTGGACTACGCCATTTTGGGGTGGAAGCTGTAAGGGGAAACCGGGACTCCGCCGCGCGCGTCTCAAAACGTCAGACCGCCGGAAAAGGGGAGTCCCCGCCGGGAAGCAGTTGTTATACTGAGAGATCCGAGTTCTAACATATGAATCGCCTTGGTATCCTTTTCCTGGCTGCGAGCTCGCTGTTCGCGGCCGATTTTCTGAATGGGCAAGCGGCCCGCGCCGTGATCGGACAACCCCATTTCACGGCCCAGCTTCCGGGGCCGGCGAGCGCAATTTATCCCGGCAACATGCTGCTAGGAGCCGTCAGCGGCCTGGCCTGGTCCAACGGTGTGCTGGTGGTGGCCGACGCCAGCCCGTTCCGCGTGGGCGCCGATCCGCAGAACAACCGCGTACTCATTTACCGGAACCTCTTCGGTCCTGGCGATCCCAACAGCACCACCGGCCCGACGCAACTGCCCGCGGCGACCGCCGAGCCCGTCCCCAACGCCAACTCGCAGTACTGGTGGTGTCCGGTGTGCGGCGGCCGCGCCGACGTCGTGGTGGGGCAAGCGGATTTCAATGGAACGGGGTTTGCAGCCGGCAAGAACCGGTTGCGTACGCCCACGGCGGTATCTACCGACGGCGCGCGCCTGGCGATTGCCGACACCGACAACAACCGGGTCCTGATCTGGAATAGCCTTCCCACGACGAACGGGCAAGACGCGGATGTGGTGCTGGGGCAGCCGGATTTCTCCACCATCACTCCCAACACCGGCACCGCCAACGTTCTGCTCCCGGCTGCGAACACGCTGCGCGGGCCGGAAGGCGTGTGGATCCAGGGCAACCAGCTTTTCGTCGCCGACAGCATGAACAACCGGGTGCTGATCTGGAATAGCTGGCCGACGTCGAACGGGCAGCCGGCGAGCGTGGTGCTCGGGCAACCGGACTTCACCACCCAGACCCAAGGCGACCTGACCAAGGGCACGCCGCCCGCGTCGGCCATCAATATGCTCAATCCCGTCTCGGTCACTTCGGATGGCACCCGGCTCATCGTGTCCGATCTGGGTCAGAACCGGGTGTTGATCTGGAACACCATCCCGACGCAGAACCAGGCGGCGGCAAATGTTGCCCTGGGCCAGTTGGACCTGACCACCAACATACCGGACAACGCGTTTACCCAGGACGCGAACGGCGTCGAGACCCCGGTGATGTGCAAGGTGTCGAACGGGAAGGACACCAACGGGAATCTCCTCTATCCGCCGTTGTGCGAATACACGCTGAACCTCCCGCGATACGCTCTTTCGGACGGGACGCGGCTGTTCGTCGCCGACGGCGGCAACGATCGCGTGCTGATTTACGAGCCGATTCCGTCGGCCCAGGCCGCCGCCCCCGGCTACCCGGCCAGCGTAGTCATCGGCCAGACCGATTTCATCTCCGATCACACCACCGACAACACCAACGACACCCAGAACTACACCCGCATCTCGTCCGCCGATTCCATCCGCACCCCGGCCGGGCTGGCCTGGGACGGCACCAATCTGTACGTCAGCGAGGCTTTCAGCCGGCGCGTTCTGGTGTTCACGGCGGCTGCCTCGCCTTCGCTGATCGCGCCACGCAACGCAGCGAGCATGGAGGTGTTTGCGGCCGCGCTGATCACCTTAAGTTCCACGCCCAAGGCCGGCGATGTGGTAACGGTCACCATCACCGACGCCGCCGGCACCGTCACTACCTACACGTATACGGCGGTAACAGGCGATACGCTGGGGACCATCGCGACGGGAGTCGCCAACGCGGTTAACGCCGGCTCGGGCGATCCGAACGTGCTCGCCACCGCGGTGCCGGTGAACGGCTCGGTACGGATACAGGCCAGAGTCGCCGGGCCGAGCGGCAACGACCTTCAGCTCTCGGCCTATGCGACCTCCGGCAGTTCGGTCACCGCCACGGCCACCACGATCGCCGGTGGCACCGACGCATCGCACGTAGCGCCGGGCACGCTGGTGGCGATCTTCGGACAGAATTTGACCGATGGCGACACCCTTTCCTCTACGAACGATGGAGTCCATGCGCTACCGACCCGGCTGGGAACGGCGCCCAAGTCGGTGGAAGCGTTCGCCAACGGCATCCCGATGCCGCTGCTTTACGTCAGCCCGAATCAGATCAACGCGCAGATCCCTTTTGAGATCGCACAGGCGACGAGCATCAGCGTGTATGTGCGGACCACGTATGGCAACGGCACGGTCGCCATTGCCAACGCCGCGGCTTTGCCGGTGGCGGAGGGGGTTCCGGGGTTCTTTGCAGATTCCGTGGATAAGACCGGCAAGATCATCAGCGACCCACGGCCGGCTATCGCGGTGCACTACTCCAGCAGCGCCATGGGCGTAGTCGATCTGGAACTGACGGCCACCGCTCCGGTAGCGGGCGACACGGTTTCGATCGCCATTGGAAGCGCCACATACACTTACACGATCCTGGCCACCGACACGACGCTGGACAATGTCCGCGACGCACTGATCAACATGATCAACAACGCCCCCGATCCGACCGTCAAAGCTTACCCCGGCGGGCAGTGGGATCGGCTGATCCTCATCGGCAACACGCCTGGAACGTCGGCCAACGGCGTGGCTTACAGCGGTGCCAATGGCGGGAGCGGGTCCGTCACCTCGAACGCGCTTACTTCGAAGCTCTGCTGCGCCAACACGCGCGGCGCTCCGGTGACCCAGGACAATCCCGCGCAGCCGGGCGAGATCGTCACGTTGTACGGGACCGGGTTCGGCCTTACCCAGCCGACCCCGACAAACGGCTTCGTGACCGGAGTCCCCTATCCGCTGGACGGACCTTTCCCGAACAAGGCGGCGGACTTCCTGCAAAACTTCGTGTCGGGAACCTTCGGCGGCTCGACCACCGACGTTTTGAATGCGTCCATGCTACCTGGAACCGTCGGGGTTTACGAGGTGGACCTGCTGCTCAGCTCCGGTCTGAAGGACAACCCGTTCGCGGAGGGGACGGTCGCCCAGGTGCTATTCATCACCAACATCGTCACCATCCCGGTGGCGGCGCCCAAATAGGGCGGCTATGTTAAACTGAGGTTCTCCGCCCGAATCGTGGTGGGTGTAGCTCAGCTTGGTAGAGCGTCGGATTGTGGTTCCGAACGTCGTGGGTTCGAATCCCATCACCCACCCCACTCTTTTTTGAGTCAGTTAGACCCTATTTCAGAGTGGACGTCCCGGCGATTCTCCGCCCAAGGTGGCGGGCTGAGCTGGGCTTCCATCTTCAGGCGGGCATCGGTGAGATCCTGGGTGTTCACGACGCGGTGCCGCAAAAACATCGCCTCGGTCTTGTGCCCGGTGATCTGCATGATGACGCGCCGTGGAATGCCGGCGCGGGCCATGTTCATGGCGGCCGGCCTGTGGAGGTCGTGAAAAAGCGACTGCTGGCGTTGCAGCGCGCCGGCAGCAGCTATATCTCGAACGCGCGCGTCGATGGGGCATTCGCTCTCAGGGGCTGCGTATTGAACTATCGAACGACGGATCGAGACATGGAAAAGCTGCTGCACGACGTTCGGGCCGCCGCGCGATGACACTGCGGCCAGCCGCCGGGTTATCGCGGCCTTTCGGGCCGGCCTACCGTGTAATTGCCAATCGGAGAGAACCAACGCCGTCGCGCCTGCGCTCGGCGAAACGTTGCCAGCAGCATCAAAGCAACACCAACGGGCGCGAAGCAGAGCGGCTCCGGCGCAGTACCCATGACATCCAGCGTGCAGTGGAAATCCACCGACCCGTCGGCGATGCTCAACTGGTCAATGTTCAGCACGAGGGAGGAGATTGTATCGCCCGCAAAGTCCGGTCCACCACCGTAGGGGAAGAACGTTCCTTGCTCCGATCCCTGCAGAGTGCTTATGAGGCGGACGATCTGGATCGTCTGGCTCATGCTGTCGTCAACGCCATTGGTTAGCGTCGCGACGATATCCGCGAAGGCCGGATTAGTCAGTGCATCGGCCGTGAAAGAGCGCCCTGAATCGGCGGGTGTGAGCGACTCCCAGAATACGGAAGACGGACCAACGGTGAGGCCATAACTGAGCGACGAAGGAGCCACAGGGCCATAGCCGATGGTCGCCTCGAGCCAGAACGACCCGAGTACCGATGCCCTTGCCGGAACCACCGCCACCGATAAGCACGTCAGCGCCACGAATACAACCATCCTCATGGAACATCGCCTCCGCTCGGATTCCACAATACGACCTCCTGATTTTACGGTTTTCAGATAAACGCGTCAAGAGGTCTCAAGCTCTTGTTGCCTCTGTAGTCTGGGTGCTGCGGACGGCGCCCTCGCTGGAGGAGAGACCGCTGGAGGCCGGTCAGGGAACGAGGTTGAACATTTCGAGCGGCTCGACCTCGGAATCGGACACGGGCGTCAGCGCCCGATCCAGGTAGCGGCCGGCGCTGGGGTCGTGCTTGAGCTTGCGGCGGAACAGGTAGAAGTGCGCGATGTCGCCGGCCAGCCGCAGGTGCTTCCAGAGCAACTCGGCCGCGTAGCGTGGATAAAACACCAGCGGGTTCTCGCGCGGGAAGGTGTGGCGGCGGCTGGTCCGCGACTTAAGACGCAAATACCCACCCTGCAACGGATCCACCTTCTCCAGCACGATGCAGGTATAGAACCATAGCAACAGGAACATCATGTTGCCGGCGCTCATGCCGGGCGTGGCGGCCGCGCGGCGCATCACCGTTTCCATGTGCTCGCGGGAATAATAGGACACCCAGGCGTCACGGTACATGCGCTCCCATTCCCCGACGGTCATGCGGGCGTGTTGGGTGGTGACATGCTCCAGGTCGTACTTGTTCAGATCGGGATCCAGCCAGGCGCCGGCCTGGCGGAGCTTGAGATGGTCCTCGGAGCCGGGGAGCGGCGTCAGGCAGTGCGGCTCCAGCAGGTCGATAGGCAGCTCGCGCTGCATGATGCCGATGTCGCGGCGGACCGATTCCGGGGTGTCGTTGGGAAAACCGACGATATAGCCGGCGAAGACGGTAACGCTGGCCCTCTTCCACTCAAGCAGCATCTTGCGGTACTCAGCGATCTTGTTCTGTGTTTTGCGGCTGCCCAGCAGGCTCTCCGGATGGATGCTCTCGAGGCCAATGAAGACGCGGGCCACGCCGGCGCGGCGGGCCTTCTCGATGAAGCGCGGCAGGCGGTGGCACATGGCGTCCACCTGAATCACGAACTTGATGTTCAGACGTTCGGTCTCGCGCATGGCGATGAGGCGGTCGAAGATAGCCTCCCACTCGGAGTTGCGCGCGAAGTTGTCGTCGGTGATGAAGAAGCGGTTGATGCCCTGGGCCAGGTTGCGGCGCACGATGTGTTCGACGTCATCCGCCGACCGGCGCCGGCTCTTGCGCCCCTGTACGTTGGTGATGGTGCAGAAGGAGCAAAAGAAAGGGCAGCCGCGGCCGGCGTCAAAGCTGGTCATGTTGCCGCCGGTGCGGCGGACCCGGGCTTCGGGCAGAAACGGGATCGCGGCGCCTTCGAGCGAGGGCAGATCGGCCAGGTAGTTGTACAAGGGCTTCAGCTCGTTCCGCCAGGCGTCGCGCAGAACCTCGTCCAGCCGTCCTTCGCCTTCGCCGGCAAACAGCGAGATGCCGAGGTCCATGGCCTCTTTGAGTTCCGACGGTACCTCGGGCAGCATGGCCAGACATCCGGAGACGTGGAAGCCGCCAATCACAACCTGGATACCGGCCGCGCGCAACGGGCGCGCGATATCCATGGCGCGCGGGAACTGGTTGGACTGCACCCCGACCAGGCCCACCATGCCCTTTCGGCCTCGCAACCGCTTCACAATGCGCTTCAGCGGCAGCATCGAGTTGGTCTCGTCGTAGGCCTGGACGACGATCTCGACATCGGCGCCCAGCACGCGCCGCCGGTTCGAGTCCAGCGCAAGGCCGTAGAGACACGCGAGCGTGTTGGAAGGGATGGCGGAGCGCATCCACTGGATGACGTAGCCCTCGTCGTCGTAATGCGACGGCTTCAACAGGAACAATAGAAACTGTTGCGGCTCGCCCAAGGCATCGATTAGGGTATCGCAGATGAAGACCTGGCCGCCAGTGGGGTGCCCAGGCCAGCCGCATCGCTGCCGCAACACCGCCGAAGCCATTGCCGGCCGACGTTCCCGTGGCCGGCGGTAGCCCGGCGCCAAGGCTGGGCCGGCGGCACGACGGCGGCCGCGACCGGCACGCGCACGACGGCCTTTGGGTACGTGAAGGGCTTGCGAGGCTGCGCGGGCGAGGCGGTCAGCGGTCTGAGGCCACGGCTCCTTTGAAGCGGCGTGGGGAGGGGACCGAGGCGACTGGGATGCGCTCGGCGAAGAGCGTGCGGAGGATGTCGGTGCTGGGCTTGTAGTCCGGGACCATGTCCTTCAGCCGAAGGACGAGGCCGCGGGCGTCGCGGAGGGCGCAGAGGCGGCGGACGGCCTGGAGCTCCTCCTGCATCTTCTCCGGGGGCACCGAGGGGCCGGCGAAGACCTTGATCTTCTCATGGAAAGTGGGAAGCGTGCCTTCCTCGTAGGCGCTCAGCTCCTCGTAGAGCTTCTCGCCGGGCCGGACGCCGGTGAACTCGATGCGGACGTCCTGGTCCGGGCGGAGTCCCGAAAGCAGAATGAGGTTGCGGGCGAGATCGACGATCTTGACGGGCTGGCCCATATCGAGAACGAAGATTTCCCCGCCCTTCCCCATGGTGGAGGCCTGGAGAACGAGCTGGACGGCCTCGGGGATGGTCATAAAGTAGCGCCGCATCTCGGGGTGGGTGACGGTGACCGGGCCGCCCGTGGCGATCTGCTGCTTGAAGATGGGGATCACGCTCCCATTCGAGCCGAGGACGTTGCCGAAGCGGACCGAGACGAAGCGCGTCGAGCCGTTCTGGAAGGCGCCGACCAGAAGCTCCGCGACGCGCTTGGTCAGGCCCATGACGTTGGCCGGGCGGACGGCCTTGTCGGAGGAGATCATCACGAAGTCGTCGATGCCGTATTCGGCGGCCGCGGCGGCGACGTTGGCGGTGCCTAGAATGTTGTTCTCGGCGGCCTCGAAGAGGCTCGATTCCATCATCGGAACGTGCTTATAGGCGGCGGCGTGGTACAGGATGGAGGGACCGTAGGATTCGAAGACCTCGGCGAGGCGGGCGGAGTTCTGGATGTTGCCGATTTCGGGATAGAAGATGACGTGAGGGAAAGCGGCGGCCATCTCCTGCTGGAGGTGGAACAGGGGCGTCTCGGCGGCGTCGAAGCCCACGATGGACAACGGACCGAAGCGGGCCGCCTGACGGCAGATTTCCGAGCCGATGGAGCCGGCCGCGCCGGTGACGACGACGACCGCATTCTCAATCCGGGCGCGGAGAGCGGATTCATCGAGTGATATGGGGGTGCGGCCGAGCAGGTCCTCGACGGCGACGTCGCGGATCTGGGCGGCGAGGTGGTCCCGCTCGATGAGCTCGCCCAGGCTGGGGATGGTCTTGCACGGCAGGCCGGCGTCGTGGCAGTGCTGGAGGATGGCGGTCATCTGGAGCCCGGTGGCGGAGGGGATGGCGATGAGTACCTGGTCGATCGAGTGCCGGGCGGCGATGGCCGTAAGATCGGAGCCTGAGCCGAGGATCGAAACGAGAGGGACGTGCATCCCGGCCTTGGCGCGGTTATCGTCGATGAAGCCGCGAACGTCGTAGGCCAGGTGCGGGTTGGAGCGGATCTCGCGAAGGAGCGTGTCGCCGGCCTGCCCCGCGCCGTAGATGACCACTCGCTTCCCCTTGACTTCGTCCTTGGTGCGCAGCGCGAGGCTGCGGATGATGTGCGCGAGGACGCGGACGCCGATGGTGGCATTGGCGCACAGGAGGAAATCCAGAATGTAGATGGAGCGGGGGAAGCCGGGGGGCGCAACGACGAGCAGGATGCCAGTGGACAGCAACGAGGCGGAAAGGTTGGCGCAGCCGACGCGAACCAGATCGGCCATCGAGACGTAGCGCCACCAGCCGCAATCGAGCTTGGCCAGACGGAAGACGACGGTCTTGGCGACGACCCACACGGGAATGGCCCAGGCCAGGTAACCGGCCTCGGCGGCGAGTGCGCCGAACTCGAAGCGGATGAGGAAAGCGAACAGGCCACTCAGGGCGAAAATGGCGAGCTGAACGGCCCAGACAAAGAGCCGAAGCGAACGCCCTACGTGGATGCGCCTGGTTAGTTTGACAACGGCACGGGGGAGCATAGGGTTACTCGATCCGGACACGCCTGCGGGTGTCCGTCTTTGCGACTGGGTTCGGGTTGCACCGGCGCGTTTTCGCTTCTTTCCGCAAATCCGTCCCGTCCCTTTCAGTCACCGGGCATATCTCGCAATATGCATCGAACTAACTCAGCACGCAACCGGCGACCCGCTCCTGCCGATCGCATCCCAGTTCCGGATACACCGGCAGCGCCAGAACAAGCCTGGCGACCCGCTCGGATTCGGGTAAGTCGCCTTCCTTGTAGCCCAGGTCGGCGAAGCATTTCTGTAAGTGCATCGGAACCGGGTAATAGATTTCCACGCCGATGTCATTCGCCTTGAGGCGCGCCACTAACTCGTCCCGGCGCTCCACGCGGATCACGTACTGGTTGTAGATGCTCACACAGTCCGGATTCACGTACGGCGTCACTACCGCGGTCCCCGCGAACCGCCGGTCGTACCAGGCGGCATTGCGCCGCCGCGCCTCGGACCACTCGGACAGGTGCGGCAGTTTGACCAGCAGCACGGCCGCCTGAAGCGGATCGAGCCGGAAGTTGCCGCCCACGTACCGGTGATAATACTTGGGCTTCGACCCGTGATTCCGCATGACGACGAGCCGCTCGTACAGCTTGTCATCGTTAGTCACGATCATCCCGCCGTCCCCGGCTCCGCCCAGGTTCTTGCTGGGGAAAAAGCTGAAGCAGCCGGCGGTCCCGATGGTGCCGGCCTGGCGCCCTTTATACGTCGCGGAGATCGCCTGCGCCGCATCTTCGATTACGGCCAGGCCGTGGCGCGCCGCGATGTCCATGATGGGGTCCATGTCCGCCACCTGGCCGAACAGGTGAACGGGAACGATCGCCTTGGTGCGCGGCGTCACGGCGGCCTCGATCAATTCCGGATCGATGTTGTAAGTGCGGCTGTCGATATCGACGAAAACCGGTTTTGCGCCTGTGCGGGCGATCGAGCCCGCGGTCGCAAAGAACGTGAACGGCGTGGTGATCACCTCGTCGCCCGGCCCGATATCCAGGCTCATCATGCTGTTCAGCAGAGCGTCGGTACCGCTCGACACCCCGACCGCGTACTTACAGCCGCAGAGCGCGGCGATCTTCCGCTCCAGTTCGGCGACCTTCGGACCGCCGATGCAAACCTGGGACTCCAGCACCTCCGCGACGGCAGCGAGGACTTCATCCTTGATGGTGGCGTATTGCGCCTTGAGATCGAGTAAGGGGACTTGCATGCAGGTCAGGCCGGCAAAGGGGCGAGCGCTTTGAACTCGTCGTACGACTTGCCACCGGTGGCCAACTCCTTGGGTAGCGGCGATTCTTCATCCAGGTCGAGACAGCGCGGCACGCCGGGCTCCACCTCTTTATAAGGGTATCCACTTTCGGGGCCCTTCATGACGCCGTCGCTCGAGTCCGGCGATCCGTCGTCCGGCGGGATGAAGGGCCACCGGGCTTTCGGCGGCCGAATATCGTCGGCTGCAACCGGTTCTCGACCGCGCGCTTCCTGCCAGGCGCCACTCTATTTCGGTATCCCGGCTCCGCAATTCCACCTTTTCTTGGCGAGCCCGCCGGATTCGGCATTGGTGTTGTACCATGGTTCCCAGTTGGGGAGGTTGGGAGGTCTTGTGAAGCGGTTCGTGATTTGCATGCTGGGTGCCCTTAGTGTGCTCGTCGCCTGGGCGGTGGCGGTGGGATGGCCCCACGCGGCAACCGTGGCGGCATCGAGCGAACCTGGCCGGCTTACCATCGACTATCCGGCGGAAGGATCCGTTTTCCCACCGGATTTCGCGCCCCCGACCTTCATCTGGCGCGACGCCGCCGGCGGTGCGGACAGATGGCGGGTCGAGGTGGCGTTCTCGGACGGTTCCCAGCCCCTGCGCATCCAGGCGCCGGGCGAACCGATGCGGATCGGCCAGATCGACCCGCGCTGCATCGGCCCCACCAACCAGCCGCCCAAGCTGACGCCGGAACAGGCGGCTTCGCGAACCTGGGCGCCGGAGGCGGGCGTCTGGGCCGACATCAAGCTTCATTCCGCGGAGCGGGCGGCAACGGTCACGATCACCGGCCTGAGCAAGGACAACACGCCCGTCTCGAGCGGTCACGTCACGATTCGGACTTCGAAGGACCCTGTAGGCGCGCCCATCTTCTATCGCGACGTGCCGCTGATGCCCTCGGAAACGGAGAAGGGAGTGATCAAGCCCCTGGCCGCCTCCTCCATCCCCCTGATTGCATGGCGCCTGCGCAGCGTCAGCCAGACCAGCAGCCGCGTGGTGCTCACCGGCATGCACATGTGCGCGAATTGCCACTCCTTTTCGCTCGACGGCAAGACGCTCGGCCTCGATCTGGACGGACCGGCGAACGATAAGGGCCTGTACGCGATCGTCCCGCTAAAGCCGGTGACTTCGATTAAGAACGAGGACATGATTTCCTGGAAGTCTCCCCAGGAACGGCAAAGCTCGCCTGACCGGGTGGGCTTCATGTCGCAGGTCTCGCCCGACGGGCGGTATGTCCTGACCCGTCTCAGCGGGACCGGCCAGAAGCTCCGCGGCAGTTACTACGTGTCCAATTTCAAGGATTACCGCTTCCTTCAGGTGTTCTATCCGACGCGCGGAATCCTGGCGTGGTACAACCGCGCCACCGGAAAGACCCAGACGCTCGCCGGGGGCGGACGATCCGCGTTACGTCCAGACCGATGGCGTGTGGAGCCCCGACAGCAAGTACGTGGTGTTCGCGCGGGCCCAGGCCAAGGACCCCTATCCGCCCAACACCAAGATGGCCGAGTATGCCAACGATCCGAACGAGCTGCAAATCCAGTACGATCTGTACCGGATTCCGTTCAATGCGGGCAAGGGCGGCACGCCTGAGCCGATCGCCGGCGCCTCGCAAAACGGAATGAGCAACACCTTCCCGAAGGTCTCGCCGGACGGCCGCTGGATCGTTTTCGTCAAGTGCCGCAACGGCCAGTTGATGCGTCCCGACAGCCAGCTTTACATCGTTCCCGCGACCGGCGGCGAGGCGCGGCGGATGCGCTGCAATACGCCGCTGATGAATTCCTGGCACAGCTTTTCGCCCAACGGGCGCTGGCTGGTGTTTTCCTCGAAAAGCCGCTCGCCGTATACGCAGATGTTCCTGACGCACCTCGACGAGAACGGCAATGACACCCCGCCGATCCTGATCGAGAACTCCACGGCGGCAAACCGCGCCGTAAATATCCCGGAGTTCGTCAACATTCCGCCGGACGGACTGACACAGATCGACGTGCCGGCGGCCGAATTCTACCGGCAGGTCGACCTGGCGCTGGAAGAGACGAACGCACGCGGTTACAAGGCCGCCCTTCCCGCTTGGCGGAAGGCGGTGGAGCTGAACCCCGACGATGCCAAGTCCCAGATCCACCTGGGGGCCGCGCTGGTGGAAACGGGCCATGCAAACGACGCGATTGCGGCTTACAGGAAGGCCGGAGCGCTCGACCCCGAGAACCCCGACTCGTACTCCCAGCTCGGCTTCCTGCTGGCGCGGCTGGGCAAGCCGGAGGAGGCGATTCCGGTGCTGGTCAATGCCTTGCAGCTCGACCCCGCCAATGAGGTCAGCCAGCGCACCTTCTGCGGCGCGCTCTCCCAGAGCGAAAGCCGGACCAAACAGGCCATCGACTTCTGTGGGCTGGTGCTGGCGGGTCGTCCCAACGACGCCGACGTGCACGTAAATCTAGCGGTAGCTCTGGCCCGCGGCGGCAACGCCAAAGAGGCGCTCTCGCACCTGGAGAGGGCTGCCGAGATCTCACCCGGCGATGCCACCATCCAAGGCAACCTGGGGACGGCGTTGGTCCAACAGGGGCGGCTCGCGGACGCGCTCCCGCATTTCGAGAAAGCCATCTCGCTCGACCCAAAGTCCGCCGAGGCGCACTACAAGCTGGGCGCCCTGTACTATCTGGGGCGCAGATTTCGCGAGGCGCTACAGGAGTGGCGACAGGCGTTGCTGCTCGATCCGAAGTATGTGCTGGCTCTGAATCGGGCCGCCCTGGTGCTGGCCACCAGCGCGGATTCGTCCCTCAGAAACGGCTCCCAGGCCGTGGCCTTCGCCGAGCGGGCGGTGGAACTCTCCGGAGCACGGGATCCGGCGCTTCTAGACACGCTGGCGGCCGCCTACGCCGAGGCGGGGCGCTTCCCGGAAGCCACGCGGACCGCGCGCCGCGCCCTCGATCTGGCCAAACAGCAGCGCGACGCCCAGTTGGCCCAGGCGCTCACCAGCCGGATCGCACTTTACGAGGCGAGAACACCCTTCCGCGAGAATCCGTAGGGTCCGATAAGCACCGAACCGCGACCGTCAGGGAGCGGACCGTCCGAGCCTATTCGCGGCCGTCAGGGGGGATGACGCCCACCATGCCGAGCGTCCCGCCGGGCTTCCGCGTGCGCTATCGCACCGAACCGCGACCGTCAGGGAGCGGACCGTCCGAGCCTATTCGCGGCCGTCAGGGGGGATGACGCCCACCATGCCGAGCGTCCCGCCGGGCTTCCGGAAGATGTCCCCCGGAGAGTGACCCGCGGCTCGCGCAGCCACTTCGTCCGGATACACGGGGATGAGGTCGGTGTCGATATCCACCTCGCCGGACACGAACTCGGCGATGTTGTATGTGAAGGGCGGCATCAGGGTCGGTTCAGCCACAACCCCAAGTTTAACCCCGAGTCGGCGGAAGCGAAAGTCCCAAAATAGTACTATATTCGCCGGAGTAAGGGGGGGCGGAGTGGGCGGACCCCCCTGGTCCGCGGCCGACGCCCCCGTCGGCCTGGCCCCGGCACCGATCAGACCGGGTCCAGGGGGACCCGCGCGGACCAGGGGTCCGCCCACTCCGCGCCGCAACCAGCTTGCAACTCGCATTTGGCGCGCCTCTGAGCTAGCGTGAGAGGAGAGTGAACGCCTCCGAAGACACCGTCCGGGAACGGGAGAAGCGCTGGGCCGCCACCAGTTCGGTGGTGGCCGCGGTCGGTCTCACCGGGTTCAAGATCGTCGTCGGCCTCGCCACGGGAAGCCTGGGCATCCTGGCCGAAGCGGCGCACTCCGGCCTGGATCTGGTCGCGGCGCTGATGACCCTGTTCGCGGTGCGGATCTCAGGCAGGCCGGCCGACACCGAGCACCTTTACGGGCACGGCAAGGTGGAGAATCTTTCCGCGCTGTTCGAAACGCTGCTCCTGCTGGTCACCTGCGTCTGGATCATCTGGAGCGCAGTTCACCGCCTCGCCGCGCACCGGTTGGAGATCGAAGTGACCTTCTGGTCGTTCGCCGTGATGGCAACCTCGATCCTGGTGGACGCCTCGCGCTCCCGCATGCTCTACCGTGCCGCGCGCAAGCACCACAGCGATGCGCTCGAAGCCGACGCGCTGCACTTCCGTACCGACATCTGGAGCTCGTCGGTGGTCATCCTGGGCCTGATCTGCATGAAGACCAGCGAGTGGGTGCCGGCGGCCGGCTTCTTGCGCTACTCCGACGCCGTAGCGGCGATCGCGGTGGCGCTGATCGTCGTGCATGTGAGCGTGAAGCTGGGCCGGCGGACGGTCCAGTCGCTGGTCGATGCGGCGCCCGCCGGCGTGGACCGCGCGATCACCGCCGCTGTCGAGGCGCTGCCGGGCGTGACCAACTGCCACCATGTACGCGTGCGCTACTCGGGCCCGCGGCCGTTCGTCGATATCCACGTGCTGATGGACGGCGGACAGACTCTGCGCGAGGCCCACGATCTGACCGAGGAGATCGAGCGGACCATCGAGCGGATCCTCCCCGAGGCCGACGTCACCGTTCACCCCGAGCCGCGCGCACCCAACGGCGTCTAGGCTCGCCGGGCCTGTTTGCAAAGCACGCGCACTGAGGGCGACCATGCAGGATGAGGATGGGAGAATACGTGAACCGTTTTGTAACGTTCATCGCCTGGGGCCTCCTGTCCCTGCCGCTCGTGCTGCGCGGACAGGAAGCCACGGACGCGACTCCGCCCGCGGCCGGAACGTGGTGGAGCGTTCATTTCCAGGCCACCTCGATCGGCCAGCGCCATGGCAGCTTCCCTGCCCTTTACTCAGGCCCGAATAGTCTTCCGTCCCATCCCGAAAACAGGGTCTCGCTCACCGCCACGGCGTTTCTTGCGGCGCACTTCGGCCGCTGGCAGTTCGTCGTGAATCCCGAAGACGCCGGCGGAGAGGGCTTCGGCGGCGTCACCGGCATCGCCGGCTTCACGAACGGCGAGATTCCGCGCGTGGCGCGGGCCATGCCGACCCTGTATCTCGCTCGCGGCTTCGCAAGTTACACCCTTCCGTTCGGCGCCCAGACCGAGCGCGTGGACGATAGCCCGAACCAGGTGGGCGGCGCCCAGCCCGTGCGGCGCCTGACGCTCACCGCGGGTAAGTTCGGGTTGACGGACTTCTTCGACAACAACACGTACAGCCACGATCCGCGCGGCCAGTTCATCAACTGGGCCATCATGTACAACGGCGCCTGGGACTACCCGGCCGACACGCGCGGCTACACCGCCGGCATCGTCGCCGAGTTGACCATGCGCCGGTGGTCGCTGCGCGCGGCGAACGCCTTGATGTCCACGGTCGCCAACGGATCCGTCCTCGACACCCGCGTCGCGGCGAACCGCGGCAACGTGGTCGAGTGGGAGAGCCGCTACAGCCCGGCCGGCCAGCCCGGCGTCTTCCGCCTGCTCGGCTTCGCCAACACCTTCGACGGCGGGACCTTCCGCCAGGCCATGCTCGCAAACGGCGGCACCGACCTAGCGGCCACGCGCCGCAACGGCACGCTGAAATACGGCTTCGGCCTGAACCTGGAACAGGCGATCACGCGCGACGTGGGCGTTTTCGCGCGCTACGGCTGGGCCGACGGAAAGACCGAGGCCTGGGAGTTCACCCAAATCGATCGCTCCGTCGGCGGCGGCGTTTCGATCGGCGGCGCCCGCTGGCGGCGCGCCCAGGACCGCGTGGGCGTGGCTGCGGTGCGGAACTATCTTTCTGGCGACCAGCGCAGTTTCCTCGCCGCCGGAGGCCTGGGCTTCATCATCGGCGACGGCCGCCTCAACTACCGCCCCGAGTCCATCGTCGAAGCCTACTATGCCTGGCAGCCGCTGAAGATCTTCACCCTAAGCCTGGACTACCAGCACGTCGACAACCCCGCCTACAACCACGACCGCGGTCCGGTGTCCGTCTACAGCCTCCGCCTGCATCTGGCTCACTAGCGCGCTCGTCGCCCGTCGCCCGTCGCCCGTCGCGGGTCCAGTCGGGTTTCCCCCGCTTCGCATCGCGATGAATCCCGATCGCGAAGCGTTCGAGGCTCCGCGACGAGCGACGAGCGACGAGCTGCGCGCCTCAGCGCGCGTGCTATATTCGGTCTTATGCCTGCCGGCTACATCCCCATCTTTATCTTTGCCCTCTTCGCGGCGGCGTTTCCGGTGGTGGTGCTGGCCCTGGCCAAGCTGGTGCGGCCCTCGGCCCCCATCTCCACCAAGCTCGAGGCGTACGAGTGCGGCATCCGCGCGGCGTCCGATTCCCGCGGCCGCTACGCCGTGCGGTTCTACATCGTCGCCATCCTGTTCGTCATCTTCGACGTGGAAACCATCTTCCTGTTCCCGTGGGCGGTGCGCTTCCGGCACCTGGGCTGGTTCGGCGTGGCCGAAGTGGCCGTGTTCCTGGCTATCCTGATCGTCGGCTACGTGTGGGCCTGGAAGAAAGGCGCGTTCGAGTGGGTGTGACCGAACGCCTCTATTACACCGATTCCTACCTGCGCGAGTTCCGCGCTAACGTGATCGAAACGGGCGACGGCGGATGCCGTGTCTACCTGGACCGCACCGCATTCTATCCTGCCTCCGGCGGCCAGCCTTTCGATACGGGAACCATCGGAGACGCGGCGGTGATCGAGGTCGTCGACGAAGGCGAGCGCATCGCGCACATCACCAACGCGCCGGTCGCGGCGGGCGAAGTCGCTTGCGCCATCGACTGGCCGCGCCGCTTCGACCACATGCAGCAGCACAGCGGCCAGCACCTGCTTTCGGCCGTGCTGGTCGAGCTCTACGGCGCGCCTACCGTCGGCTTCCATCTGGGCGCCGAGAGTTCGACGATCGATATCGGGTGCGTCGCTGACGGACACCGCAGCTCGCGGCCGCCGAGCTGCGCGCCAACGAAATCGTTTTCGAGAACCGGGCCATGTCGGTCTCGTTCGAGGACGCCTCCGCCGCGGCCGGCCTGCGCAAACCGTCCGAACGCGAAGGGACGCTGCGCATCGTCAACATCGAGGGCCTGGACCGCAGCGCTTGCGGCGGCACTCACGTGCGCGCGACCGGCGAGATCGGCCCGGTGCTGATCCGCAAGCTCGAACGCGTCCACGGCAACCTGCGGATCGAGTTTCTGTGCGGCCTGCGGGCCGTGCGCCGCGCCCACGCCGATTACGACGCGCTGGCCCGCATCGGCCGCACGTTCTCCTGCACGCTGGACGACGCGCCCGCGCTAGCCGCCGCGCAGGTGCAGTCGCTCGAAACGGCGGAGAAGGCGCGCCGCAAAGCGGCCGTCGAGCTGGCGCAGGTGCGGGGCCGGGAGCTCTACGCGGCCACGGAGCCCAACGCAGCCGGTCTGCGAGCGGTGGTCGAGCGCGTCGCCGCCGGAATTTCCGACGAGGAAGTGCGCTCCAGGGCCCAGGGTTTCACTGTCGCAGACCGCGTGCCTGCTTCATCGCCCTGTTCGCCGGACCGCGCCCCGCCGCGCTGATGGCCGTCTCCGCCGACGCCGGCGTCCACGCGGGCAACGTCCTGAAGGATGCGGTCACCAAGCTGGGCGGCCGCGGCGGCGGCAGCGCGCAGATAGCCCAGGGCAGCGTTCCATCGCCCGAAGCCGGCGAGGAACTGCTCAGCTCGCTCCTGCGTGCGATCGGGCGGTAGCGGCTCATGACACCTCGGTCCGCGACCCAACCGTTCTGCGTGCTTGCCGCCCTTGCCCTGTTAGCTGCCGCGCGCGGCGAGATCGCCTTTACGCCTTTCCCCGCCAACAATGCAATCCGCGTCGATCCCGACACGCATCTGGTCCTGACCTTCTCCAGCCCTCCCACTCTTAGTAAGTCCGGCCAGATTCGCATCTGCGATGCAGCGGACCACCATCTGGTTGACACACTCGACCTCGGCATCCCGGCCGGTCCCGACCCGTCCCGGCGCATCGCGCGCCCCGCCCGCAACGGCGACCGTTCTGGACCCCACCATCCCCACCTCGCCCACCACCACAACGCCGGCCGTGAGAACCACGCCCGCCGATCTGCACAATTACCAACTCACTACCATCGGCGGCCTGGCTGACTTTCACTTCTACCCTGTCATCATCCACGGCAACGTGGCCACGATCTACCTCCACAATAACGTCTTGCGGTACAACCATACATACGTCGTCGAGATCGATGCAGGCGTCTTCGCCGGCTTCGCCACGAACCTTGCCTGGCGTTTCACCACCAAGCCGGCCCCTCCACCCGCCAATACGACTCAAGTCGTCGTGGCAGCCGACGGCAGCGGCGATTTCAGCACAGTGCAGGGCGCCGTCGACTTCGTTCCCGACAATCCGCCCAGGCGGGTGACGATCTTCATCGAGAATGGCACCTACGAGGAGATCGTCTTCTTCCGTAACAAAGCCAATCTCACCTTCCGCGGCGAAGATCGTGAGAAGGTCCAGGTCGGCTACGGCAACAACAGCGCGTTCAATCCGCCCCAGCCGGGGCCGAACCGCCGCTGCGCGTTCTCCGCATACGATTCAACCGGCATCGAGTTCATCAACTTCACTCTGAACAATTACTTCTTTGGCCAGGCGGAAGCTCTGCTCATCTCCGGCTCGAAGAACATAGTCAGCCACATGACTATCAAAGGCTCCGGCGATGCGCTCAATCTGCGCGGCTCCGTCTATCTCACCGACAGCACGATCATCGGCGACGGCGACACCATCCTCGGCGTTGGCCCCGCCTTCTTCCGCCGCTGCGAGATTCAATCCGCGGGGCCCTTCATGTGGATCCGCAACACCGAAGCGAACCACGGCAATGTTTTCGTCGACTGCACCTTTACCTCCATCGACCGCACGCTGCCGTCGAGCCGGCCCTCGGCGCCTTCCCACGCTTCCAAAGTGCTCGCGCGCCTGCCCAACAATCACGGCATCAACTACCCCTACGCCGAGGCCGTGCTCATCGACTGCCGCCTCAAAGGCATTCCGCCCGTCGGCTGGGGCCCCATCGAAGACGATTCCTCGCACATCCACCTCTGGGAGTTCCACAGCACCGATGCCGACGGCCATCCCATCGACGTCACCGAGCGGCACCCCGCCTCAAGACAACTGACGGAGCCACGGGATGCCCAGACCATCGCCAACTACAGCGATCCCGCATTCGTCCTCGACGGCTGGACCCCCGTCGTCAACCAGTAAGTGACACTCGGTGTTACCGCCCCCCTTACGCCTCCGGCACGTCAGGGCGGCGTTCCAGCAACCCAACCCGGTGAAGCACCGGTGAGCCCGCTGCTGCGCGCGATCGGGCCATAGTCCCGGAACTCGTCTTCTTCTTCCGATCTGTGATGGATCAGGCCGAGTATCGTCGCCTTGGCGCGCATGGCGAAGCGGGCCGGCTCCCAGACGCCTTTCGTCACCTGGATCTTCGCGAGTTCGAAACGCGTGCCTGGCTGGACTCTCGCGAGGATGCCCGCGAACGTCACCGGGGTCGCGACCTCGGCCTCGACTTTCACCCAGTGGTAACCGCCCTTCTCGACCCAAAGCCTGCCGCGCATGCCCGTGAGCACCTTGGCACGCTGGTTGGGAGGCCGATAGCCGCGACGCGGCGTCGCATCGAGCACCCAGACCGCGTGGCCGTCGAGTGTCCCGCTTCCGGCCAGGCGAAAGTCGAACGCCACAGCCATCTGCTGAAGCATGACGTGCTCTTGATCGCGGTTCTTCCGGTACGCCGCGATGCGCCTCGCGCGCACGGCCGGCGTCTCGCGCTCCCGCCGCGCGACTTCTTCCCGGAACTTGCGGTTTTCCGCGGCCTGCTCCGTCGGGCTGAGCGGCCTTCCGTCAACCGCGATCCGCCTGGAATAGCGCGAGCCAAGAATCATCGTCACCTGATACGTGATAGCGGCCCCGCCGTTGTCGCGCTCGGTCTGAATGAAGTTGAAGCCGGGCTGTGCCCGCCAGTCCGCATTCTCAGCCGCGACCGAGCGAGCAACGATCGCCTGAGCGTTCGGCGATTGGCCCGACAGACAGGGCGCCACAGCGAGCACCCCCACGCGTGCCCATCCCCAACGCCTCACACTTGTAGGATGCATGCCGGGCTGGCTGGGTTGCGGCCCGCCCCCTCCTACGCCTCCGGTACGTCCACCCAAGACCGCCGGCCCGCGCTTTCGATCACCTTTTCAAGAATCGTCATCATGCGGTGCCCATCCGCGAAAGTCGGATACTCCACCGGCACGGCGGGGTCGGCGACCCGGGCGTAGAAGCGGCGGAAGCACATCTTGTGCGCGTCGTCGTAGCCCTCGCTGTGGCCCCCGGGAAGGTCGGCATAGCGGGCTGCCTTGGGGTCGAGCAGCGACGGGTCCTTCAGAAGGATCTGGTTCGGCTCGTTGCGGTGGCCGATCCACAACTCGTCCGGACGCTCCTGGTTCCACGTCAGGCCCGCCTTGGTGCCGAAGATCTCCACCTGGAACCGGTTCTTGCAGCCGGCGCTCACCTGGCTGACGGTGAAGGCGCCGCGCGCGCGCCCGCCGAGCCTCAGCAGGACCGCGCCGTAATCCTCCGTGTCGATGGCGACCTCGTCGTAGTCTTCCGGCGCGAGCGTCTTGCCCGCGAACGTCTCCACGGCTTTCTTCGGCCGCTTGCGAGTCGGGTGGAAGGTGTGGAGGTCCGCGCACAGCGACGTGATGGCAAGGCCGGTCACGTGCTTGATGAGGTCCATCCAGTGCGAGCCGATGTCGCCCATGGCGCGCAGCGGCCCGTTCTCCTTGGCCATGACGCGCCAGTTGAAATCGGTATCGTAAAGCAGCCAGTCCTGCGAGTAAGTGCCTTGCACCACCAGGATGTCGCCCAGGGCGCCGCCCGCGATCATGGCGCGCATCTGCTGCACCACCGGATAGAAGCGCAGGTTGTGGTTCAGGCAGTTCGCGACGTTTTTCTCCTTGGCCAGGTCCACCAGCTCACGGGCCTCGGCGACCGAGGTCGCGAGCGGCTTCTCGCAGAGCACGTTCTTGCCGGCCAGCATGGCGGCCTTGGCGATGGGATAGTGCAGCGCGTTGGGCGTGCAGATGTGGACCGCTTCGATCTCGGGATCCGCGAGGATCTCGTTGTAGTCGGCCACCGCCTTGGCGATCCCGGTCGCGGCCGCGAATGCCGCGGCCAGTTCGGCGTTCTCCGCCGCGACGGCGGCCACCTCGACGTTGCCGAGCCGGCGAATCGCTTCCGTATGAACCCTGCCCATGAAACCAGTTCCGATGACTGCGGTTTTAATGTGGCGCATAGCGACAGGGTAGCGTACTGAAAGTGCCCGTCGCTCGTCGCCCGTCGCCCGTCGATTCGGAGCGCGAGTCGTGCCGCTCCGCGCCCACCGGGTAGCCGCGGTGCGCAGCCCACGTAGCCCGCAGCGGATCGCCGGGCGACGAGCGACGGGCGTTCCGCCGCAGCATTCGCGCCACTTCGCGCCCTGGAAACGCGCGCTGCGCAGCCCACGTAGCCCGCTCGGGCTTCGACGGGCGAGCGACGGGCGACGAGCGACGGGCGATTCCGCGCCAGCATTCGCGCCGCTTCGCGCCCGGGAAACGCGCGCTGCGCAGCCCACGTAGCCCGCAGCGGATCGCCGGGCGACGAGCGACGGGCGATTCCGCCGCAATATTCGCGCCGCTTCGCGCCCGGAAAATGTGCGACGCGAAGCCCACGTAGCCCGCAGCGGATCGACGGGCGACGAGCGACGGGCGACGGGCGTGCTAATGTAGTTTCCAAGGATAGATTTCGCGGGTGAAATCACATGACAGTGCGCATTCGGTTGGCGGTTTCTCCGGCCTTCGAACGAAGGCTGGCGAAGAACCGCGAACTGGCCTCCGTGGCGGCGGCGTTGCTGACGCCCGCGGCGGCGATGGCGCTGATACTGGGCGTCTGGCGTCTCGGATCCGACCTTAAGTGGACCGGAGAATTCGCCATTACGCGAGGGTTGTTCTCGCACTGGCAGGTCTGGATTGCGATGGCCGGTGTGCTTCAGACCTGCGCTTCGATCCTGAACCGTTACGGCCGCGGCGGTAGCGGCGAAGCCACGCCGTAAAAAAGCCACCTGCCATCGGGACCCCCGCCTTCTCGCTAAGATGGACCCAAGATGCCCAGAGTCCTGATGGTTGCTTCCGAAGCGACGCCCTTTGCCAAGACCGGAGGACTGGCCGACGTGATCGGCGCGCTCGCACCGGCGCTCGCCGCCCGCGGCGAAGACGTGGCCGTGCTCATGCCGCGCTATCGTGGCATCGACCTCACCGGGACGCCGATCGTGTACGAGCATCTGCCCGTGCGGCTGGGACTCAAGCAATACACCGCCAACGTGCATTGCGTGACCGAGCGCAAGGTGCCCTACTTCCTGGTGGACTGTCCGTCTCTCTACGATCGCAACGGCCTGTACGGCGACCCCGGCGCCGACGATTACCCCGACAACCACATACGCTTTGCCGTGCTGGCGCGCGCGGCGCTGACCATGGTCCGCCACGTGTTCCGCCCCGACATCGTTCATTGCCACGACTGGCAGGCCGCGCTGGTCCCCATCTTCAAGCGCACCGTCTTTGCCGGCGACCCGACATTCATGGGCATGCCGGTGGTCCTGACCATCCACAACCTCGGCTACCAGGGCCTCTTTCCGCCCACGGCGCTGCCTGAAATGGGACTCGACGCCAGCCTCTTCACACCCGCCGGCCTGGAGTTTTTCGGACAGGTCAACCTGCTCAAGGGCGGCATTCTGATGAGCGACGCGATCACCACCGTGAGCCCCACCTACGCCCGCGAGATCCAAAAGCCGGAACTGGGCTTCGGCCTGGATGGCGTCCTGATGACGCGCCGCGACGCCATACAGGGGATCCTGAACGGCGTGGACTACGGCGAGTGGGACCCCGCGACCGATCCGCACATCGCCACCAAGTACTCGGCCGGCGACCTGGCCGGCAAGCGCGACTGCAAGAAGGACCTGCTGGCAGCGTTCGACCTTCCGGCAGCGAACCTGGACCTGCCGCTGGTCGGAATGGTGGCGCGGCTGGCCGGGCAAAAGGGCTTCGATCTCGTCGAACAAGCCGCCGCGGATCTGCTGGCGGAGGACCTGTCGCTGGTGGTGCTGGGCGTCGGCGATCCGAAATGGCAGGCGTTCCTCGAGGAGCTGCGTGCGGCGCACCCCGGGAAGGTGGGCGTCCGCATCGCCTACGACGGGCCGCTGGCCCACAAGATCGAGGCCGGCGCGGACATCTTCCTGATGCCCAGCCTGTACGAGCCCTGCGGCCTGAACCAGATTTACAGCCTGCGCTACGGAACCGTGCCCGTGGTGCGCGCCACCGGCGGCCTCGATGATACGATTGATGAGAGCACGGGCTTCAAATTCCGGGAATATACCGGCGCGGCGATGATGGTCGCGCTCCGCGAGGCCCTGGCGGCAAGCCACGACCGGGAGCGCTGGATAGCGATGATGCGGGCCGGAATGAGCCGGGATTATTCCTGGGACGCATCGGCGGCCCGCTATTCCGGGCTGTACCGGCGCCTGATGGGATGAATCCCAGGGCGTCGAACCTGCATCTTGACAATTTGAACCGATAAAGTGGAGGGAACTGGAATGGCAGGAGCGAACGTGCTGACGTTCAAGGACGCAAACTTCGACAGCGAAGTCCTGAAATCGGATGTGCCTGTGCTGGTGGACTTCTGGGCCACCTGGTGCGGTCCGTGCAAGATGATGGCGCCCACCGTGGATGCGATCGCCACCGAGTACCAGGGCAAGGTCAAGGTCGGCAAGGTGGACGTGGACGAGAGCGGCGGAACCGCGATGCGCTATAACATCCAGGGCATTCCCACGCTGCTGCTGTTCAAGGGCGGGCGCGTCGTCGAGATGCGCGTCGGAGCCGTCGGCAAGGCTGAAGTGCTCAAGATGCTCCAGCCGCACGTGAGCTAGCCGGTCCGCTCCCTAACGGTCGCGGTTCTGTGCTCAGCTCCTTGGCGGTCGCGGTTCTGTGCTCAGCACCGAACCGCGCGCGTAAGCGAGCGGACCCATCACTTGCGCGAGACCGCGGTGATGGCGCCGTCTGACGCCGACGATACCAGGGCGCCGTACTTGGCGAACACACCGGTCGCGTAGCGCGGATGCGGCGCCGTCCAACGGGCGAGCCGGTCGCTGAGAATCTCCGGGGCGACGTCCAGGTCGATGCGGCGCGCAGTGAGGTCGATGGTGACCAAATCGCCTTCCGCCAGCAGGGCGATGGGGCCGCCGCTCGCAGCTTCGGGAGCGACGTGGCCGACCATGAATCCCTGCGTCGCTCCGCTGAACCTGCCATCGGTGACCAGCGCCACGCTTTCCGACAGACCCGCGCCGACGATGGCGCCGGTGACTCCCAGCATCTCGCGCATACCCGGCCCGCCGCGCGGACCTTCGTAGCGGATCACGAGCACGTCGCCTTCTTTGACGCGGCCGTGGGTGACGGCCTGCATGGCTGCCTCTTCCGAGTCGAAGACGCGAGCCCGGCCGCGGTGTTCCTTGCGGGCCAGACCGGTCACCTTGATGACGCAGCCGTCCGGCGCTAGCGAGCCCCTGAGGATCACCAGTCCGCCGCTGGTCTTGATGGGGTTCGCGAGCGGACGGATCACTTCCTGGCCCGGCGTTTCGTGGGCCTCGGCGGCTTCCTCGGCAAACGTGCGCCCGGTGATCGTCAGCGCGCTGCCGTCGGCGAATCCGCCGTCCAGAAGGCGCTTGGCGAGGACCGTGATGCCTCCCGCTTTGTGTACGTCCACAGCCACGAAGCGGCCGGCGGGCTTGAGGTCCGAGAGCAGCGGCGTGCGATGGCTGATGGTCTCGAAGTCGTCGATCGAGAGCGGCACGCCGGCCTCGCGCGCCATGGCCAGCAGGTGCAGCACGGCGTTGGTGGAGCCGCCGCTCGCGGCCACTCCCGCGATGGCATTCTCGATGGCCTTGCGGGTGACGATGGCGCGCGGCTTGATGCCGCGCCGCACGGCCTCGACGATCAACTGCCCGCATCGGAAGGCGACCCCGTCCTTGAGCGGATCGACCTGCGGAACCGCCGCGGTGCCCATGGGCGAGAGGCCGATCAGTTCCATGACCGTGGCCATGGTATTGGCGGTGTACTGGCCGCCGCAAGCGCCGGCGCCGGGGCAGGCGGAGTTTTCGATGGCCAGCAACTCTTCGTCCGTAATGCGCCCGGCCGCGTTGGCGCCCACGGCTTCGAAGACGTCCTGGACCGTGATGTCCCGCCCGTTGTGGCGTCCCGGCAGAATGGTGCCGCCGTAGAGAATCAGGCCCGGGACGTCCAGCCGCAGCAGTGCCATGGCGGCCGCGGGAATGGTCTTGTCGCAGCCGACCAGCGCGAGGACACCGTCGAACATGTGGCCGCGGGCGACCAGCTCGATGGAGTCCGCAATGACTTCGCGGCTCACCAGCGAGGCCTTCATGCCCTCGGTGCCCATGGTCACGCCGTCGCTGATGGCGATGGTGTTGAACTCCATGGGGGTGCCGCCGGCGGCGCGCACGCCTTCCTTGACCTTCGCCGCCAGTTCGCGCAGGTTGTAGTTGCACGGCATGGTTTCGATCCAGGTGTTGGCGATTCCGATGATGGGCTTGCGGAGGTCGTCGTCGGTAAAGCCTATGGCCTTGAGCATTGCCCGTGCAGGCGCGCGATCCCGTCCCTGAGTGATGGTGGAACTTTTCATAATTGCCACCATGGTAGCAGGACGGCCGTGAGACGCGGAGCGGCGGACGCGGCGGCGCGGGGCCGGCGTGTTGCCCCGGCGGGCAGTTTTCGTGGCGCAGGCACTCCTGCCTGCGGCCTCGACATTCGTGTCGAGGCCGGCTTTCGCGTCGAGAAGAGTCTCGACGCTGCAGACTAAGAGTCTGCGCCACAGTCCGCCGGCGGCGGCCGGTCATCGCGGCGCGGCGCCGAGACCGCCGGTGGTCATGCCGTTGCCGCCGGCCCCACTCCAGAGGTCGGTAGCCGCACGGTACCACCACAAGGCATTGGCTGCATCGCGGCCGGCGACGTAGAGCTGGCCAGGCGTCGCGGCCGCCGCATGCGTCTGGACCTGGCCGCGCGTCCAGAACCACGGAAGCCAGGCGCCGGAGGCGCCTTCGATCCGGCCGCGATAATAGACGTAGTTCCACTGATCGATGGTGGCGACGTAGATCGTTCCGTCGCCGGTGGCCGCTATTTTAGGGTCCGTGGACATGATGCCGCTGCCGTAACTAAATCCCATAAAGTTACTGCCCTGCAAGCGCCCCAGGTAGAGATACCCCCAGGTATCGCGGGCAGCGACGTAGGCGTAAGCATCGGTTCCCACCGCGACCGCCGGCGTGCCCTGTATCCTGCAGGGGAGGAACGTCCAACCCTGGAATCCGCTGCCCGGAACATACCAGGCGCTCCACAGCGCGTTGTAGAAGTCGCGGCCGATCATGTAAACGCTACCGTCGGGAGAGGCCGCCAGGGCGGGGTCGGAAGCGAGCATGCCTCCGATGAACAGCCAGCCGCTGAACCCAGCGCCGGGCGTGTAGGCGACCAGACGGAAAGAGCCGGCGGTGTCGCGCACGCCGATGTAGACTATGCCGTTGCGGTCCGCCGCAATGGCCGGCAGGCCCTGCATGAGGGGGCTTTGCGCGGACTTCCAGGTGACGGCGTGCGTCACCGGGTCTACGATCGCCACCCAGACATAGTTGTAGTTGTCGCGCGCGGCTATGTACACCGTGCAATTCGCATCCTGGGCCACCACCGGATCGCTGGCCAGTTGACCACCCACGAACTTCACGGCAGTCGAACCGTAGGAGACCATCCGGATCGAGCCGTCGGTACCCCGAAACGCCGCGACCGGAGTGCAGGGTTGAGATCCCGGCAGGAAGATGGCCATGCTCCAGGGCTGGCCGGAGCCACCGACCGGGTCGGGCGAGTCGAGATACGACGGAGTCAATCCGGTGTTCACCTGCACCCGGATTTCGAAATACAGCATGCCGGCCGTGGACGGCGTAGTATTCGAGAAAGCGACGGTGTACTTGCCGGCGGCGGCCTTGGTCAGCGGGTACACGCCCAGAAGAAAACCGCCCGTCACCAGGTTGAACGGCGCCGTACCGGTGTACAGGTACGCGTTCGCATTTTCGAGAACGTCTCCGGAGTCAGCCATAGTGAACCCCAGCATGACGGACGCTCCGGCACGCGCCGTGGCGGGGGTGGAAGAGCCCAGCGTCACCACCGGCGCCGAGACGGCGATAGATGCGCTTCCGGTGCCGGTAGCCGGCACTGTGGCGGCGGTCTGCCCGGTGGCAACGATGTCGCCGGACGCGCCGTCCACCACGGCCCGGAGACGGTAGGTTCCGGCCGGCAGCGCCACCAGAACGGTGGCGGACCAGGCGCACGACGCAACCGCCTGCTCGGTTGAAACCACGGCCGGGAGCGGGCCATCCGCCAGAATCACCAGGCGGGCCGCCGCGCAGGGCATGCCCGTCACCTGCAGACTGACCGCGCGGCTCACCGCGGTGTGAATCTGCCAGGGCGAGTTCGGAGACTGGGCCGGGTTGGGCGACGACAGCAGCGCGTAATCGACACCCGTAGCGACCTGGGCCCGCAGCACGTAGTAGAACGTGGCCGCGCCCGCCGGCAACACCACGGAGAAACCGGCGTGCACGGTGATGGAGTCCGAAGAGTAGAAACCGGCGGCGCCGGCGATGGTTCCCCCGGCGGCGGTGCCGAACGGCGCCAGACCGGCCCACAGGTAGGCGTAAGCGCCCGAGAGCACGTTCCCCGCATCCACCACGTTGAACAGGATGGCGACGCTCGAGGCCGCCGGCGCGCTCGAAGGGGTCGAAGAATCCACCGTTACGGTCATGTTCGAAAGCGTGACGCTGGCCGAGGCGGTCGCACCGGAAGAAACCGCCGCCGTAGTCTGTCCGCTGGCGAGCATTCCGGTGGCCGGGCTGTCGGCCAGGACCCGTATGCGGTAGGAACCGGCGGGCAGCGGGATGAAGGCCACGGCGGACGCGGTGCCGGGCGTCAGGGCCCGCTGGGCATAGAGCGGAGCGGCGGGCGCGATATCCGCGATCACCACCAGGCGGGTGGCGGAGGATGGAATCCCGCCGACGGTGACCGAGGCCCCCGACTGCGCGGTCACCGACATCAGCCAGGGCGACGAAGGGCGGCTGGCCGGGTCGGGCGAGTACAGGTTGGGCGAGTCCGCGCTTCCGAGGGAGATGGAGGCGCGCAGGGCGTAGTAAAGCCAGGTGGAGCCGAGGGCTGGCGTCACCGTGAAGCTGGCCGTGTAACCGCCGCCCGCGAGGCGCTGCGGCGTGGCGGACGACGTCAGGACCCCACCCGTCGCCACGGAGAACGCGGTGCTGGAGGTGAACAGTCCAGCGGCGGCGGATTCCATCACGTCGCCCCAGTCGGTGATGTTGAACTTGATAGTGACGGGCGAACCGGCTTTGGCGCTCGCGGGCGTGGAGGAATCCACCGTCACCGAGACCGCGCCCAGTGCGATAAAGGCCGAGGTCGTACCGTCCTGGGATATCAGGCTGGACATCTGGGCGCTGGCGAGTAGTGTGTGGCTGGCGCCATCGGCCAAAACCCGCACGCGGTAGGTTCCGGCGGGCAGGCTCATACTCAGTGCCGTGGAGCCGGCCGGCGGGGTCACGGTTTGAACGGCATAGACGGGGCTCGAGACGGGGGCTCCGTCGGCGATGGCGGCAATGCGGGTGGCCGTCGCGGGGATGCCGGCGACAGTCAGCTTCAAGATCCCTTGGGCGCAGGCGGGCACGGCCAGCGATAGGAGTGCCGTGGCGCACAACAATCGCGAGCCCATGCAGTCTTCTATCGGCTGGAGAGCACCAGAACTTTAACGGCATATGGGCCACGGATGAACACGGATGAACACGGATAAGTGGGGTGAACCCCTTCGGTGAGACACGAAGGAAAAGACGCAGTTACCGTTCGATGATAAATCCTTCCTTCCGATTCGTCCAGTGTTTTATGATCGGGCTGCCGGTGAAGCGGAGACGGGCTCTGCTGGCGAGCAACCCGATCGAGGAATAGCCGGCCGGAACTCATCGCGAACGATGGGTAGGGCGCGCCCCTTCCGTCGCGTCCTTTGGCTGGGCCCCGGGGCCGACCAACGGGAGGCGGTACCCCGGCCCCAGCTTGTAATGTCTTTGACCACATCGGGCCGATAGATTCCGCCATGCCTGAAAAACGCCTTCCGGGAAGCCTCTGAGTTCCCGGAATCTGTGGCTGCGGAGTGGCGGGGAAGAGATCGACGCAGACTCTCTTGTGACGATAACAACCCGACCCACGTTGAATCCGGTCGTTTGGAGGGTTTCCCGGTATCGGGCGACTTTCGGCTTCGCGCCACTTCCGTAGCCCAGGTACAGGTGTCATGATGCGGTCGGGGCCTCCTGATTCGGAGGCGTGAAGAACTTCAGAGTCGCCGCCTCAAGGGCTCCCTCGCGGGCAGTCGCGCCGGGCGTGTCTCGCTCGAACTCTTCCGGCGTTCGGTAGCCCAAGGCCGAGTGGAGTCGCTGCCGATTGTAGTAGTGGTCGATGAACTCTTCCAGGTGCGCGGAAAGGTCCTCGAAGTCCTTAGTGCTGTATCGAAAGCGCCCCGGCGGGTGAAGCTCTCGTCTGGCGAGGGGCTCCGGGACGGGGCGCTCCCGATACAGCACTAAGACTTGTGGCCCGCAGTCAGTCAGTCACATCGGTGGTTCGGGCAAAATAACCGGCCAATGTTCTGAGTGAGGGGCTCGCGGCGAGCAGCGGAAAGCAGTATTCTTTTTTCGTTCGAAACTGACTTTACCGGGAGGGTGAAGGCCCGGCCAGCAGATCGAAACTTGGCAGGGACGGTCAGCGGCGGGCCTTCACGCCAGCCGTGATTCTCTTTATCGCACTGCCAGAGGCGAAAGACAACATCGACCCGGGGTGATCCCGCTGGACCTCCTGCCGCGGCGATGTCCCGTTTGCCACGACGACACGATCATCGGCCACGGACGGCGGCTCCGCCAGTGCCACGACGACCAGCACGAATGCATCTGGGTGCGGCGCGGAATCTGTCAGCCGTGCGGGAAGACCTTCACGATCTTGCCCGACTGGCTGGCGCCGTCCGGCGCACTACAGCCTGCGCTGCCGGCAACAGGCCTGCGAGCGGATCGCCGCCGGCGATTCTGCCGAGCAAGCCGCGCCGCACTGCAAAGATCCGACCCGCTTGCCCGATCCATCCACCGTGCGCCGATGGGCACAACGGCGACTGCTCAGCGTGTGGTGCTGGCTGAGGGCCGGAGCTCAAGGCCAGCCTTTTTGCGGGCACCCACCATCCTTGCCTGGGATCTGGGCGCGCTCTGCCGTATTCTGCCGATCGAGGCAAGAAGTCCGTGAGTCGTCAAGCTCTCGATGAGTTGAAACAGCAGATTCCTCTGCTGGACTATCTGCAAGCTCATGATTGGCAGCCGGCCCGGCCACTCAGCCGCGGTCGATTGATGGGGCTGTGTCCGCTGCACGCCGATCACAAACCCAGCTTTCTGGTGGACCCCAGCAAGAACCTGTTCTACTGCTACGGCTGCGGCCGCGGCGGCGACGTGATTCGCTTCGCCGAGCTCTATCACCAGGTGAAGTTCCCGCAAGCTCTGGCGTTGCTGCGGCAATGGCGCGGTTTGGCGCCGTTGCTGCACGAAGCCGCAGGTTTCTATCGCATGCAGTTACACCGCCACGGCGAGGCGGTTGCCTATCTGCACCAACGCGGAGTCCGCTCGCCGGAACTGATCGAGCACATGCGGATCGGTTACGCGCCCGGCGGCTGCCTGCGAGGTTGGCTGACGCAGTTGGGCTACCCGCTTCAGGCTCTGCGGCAAGCCGGCTTGGTGACCGCCGCTGGCTACGACGCCTACATGCATCGCATCGTCTTTCCGCTGGAAGGCAATCTCTATGGCCGCAGCCTCTCGGCTGCGGCGCCGCCACATCGTTTCTTGCCGGGCGCCAAGGGCGGCTTGTATGCATGGGAGCAAGTCCGGCTATATCCGGAAGTGATTCTCGTCGAGGGGCTGTTCGACTACGCCGTATTGTGGCAGGCCGGTTTTCACAACGTCACCTGCTCGCTGGGAACCCATCTCAATGCACGCCAGTTTCGGCAACTCTGCGACGGCCCGCGAACCGTCTACCTGGCCTTTGATGCCGACACGAACGGCAGTGGCCAGCAGGCGGCTCAATCGCTTGCCCGCCGGCTCACCGAGCAAGGCGTGAACGTGCGCACCGTGGCCCTGCCCGACGGCCATGATCCGAACAGCTTCTTCGTCCAGGGCGGCGATGCCCACCAGTTTCAGTCGCTGCTGGAGGCGGCGCGATGATGACCTTCCGCGTTGTTCACAAGCCTTCCAACAACCATGTGCGATGCCCGTATCGCATTGTCGAGCAGGCCACCGGCCGTGAGATTGACTGGATCAACCAGTACCTCGATTACGAGATGCTCCGCCGCCTGGCCGACACCACCCTGCGAACTTATGCGCACGAGCTGTTGCACTTTCTCCGGTGGTGGGAGAGTGTTCACCACACCGACGCGGTCGCCAAAGATGCCCTCACCGAAACGACATTGCTGGACTATGTGCGATTCCAGTCCGGCCAGAACGCGAGTTGACCGCCGCCACCATCAATCAGCGTGTTGCCATCGTCGATCGTGCCCTGCGTATCACCTTTCCCGACGCGCCCCAGCAGGTCGCTCCGGCGTTCCAGACAGACCTACTGGCAGCGGGCACCCATGGGCATCGGCAAACCACGGCCCGCCTTGAGCCGGTTGCGAGTGAAGACTCCCAAACGCACCATCGTGCCCTTGTCCGTCGACGAGGTGGCGCGATTCTGGTCCAGCTTTCCGCACCTCACGGGACCTGGCCATCGTGGGATTGATGCTGCTGCAGGGACTACGGTCGCAAGAAGTCCTGGATCTGAATCGCGACGATCTTCTGCTGTCCGAAGCGCAGATCCGCGTGCGCGGCAAGGGCAACAAGACCCGCTTCCTGCCGCTGGCCCCGGAAGCGATCCAACTCCTGGACCACTATCTGCGGCTGGAGCGGCCACAGACTTCGACCGACGCTCTGTTTGTTTCTCTCAAAGGGCCGCGCCCGCGGCGCGCGGATGACTCCGGCGGGGTTGCGCTCTCTGTTTCGCTACCATCGTCAGACCACCGGCGTGAAGCTGGCCAACCCACATCGGTTCCGCCACACCTTTGCCTCAGATATGGTGCGCGCCGGCGTCAGCCTGCCGGCGCTCATGCAGTTGATGGGGCACGCGCAGATCCAGACCACGATGGTCTATGTGCAAGTCACTCCTCTGGAGGTCTATCAGCAGTATGCGCGAGCCGTGGCGCAGCACATCCGGCCCGTCCCGGGAAAGCCGTCGTGATGCTCTCGCGCTATGCTCCGCTGGAACATCCGTTAGCACACCAGTTCCAGCGGGCCATCGAGTCCCTCACCGCCGCCCTCGCTCCAGACTCAGCCCGTCAGTATCGCGGCGCGGCGCGCCACTTCCTGATCTATCTCGGCGAAGATCATCCCGCCGTTTGTTCGTTAAATCAGTTGCGCCGCGATCCCGCACATCCTCGGCTGGTTTGCCCATCTGCGCTCACACACCCCGCCCTTGGCGCCGGCCGTCTACGTCTGTCGATTACTGTTTCTGCGCGTCCATTCTGGAGGAGCTTGCCTGGACTGCACAGCTTCCCGATCTGGCCCATCTGATCCGTCGCGAGGACATTCCGCGCATTCCACAACGCTTGCCCCGCGCCCTGACGGCAGAGCAGGATCGATTAATCCAGCAGGAATTGCTGCGCCGCAATGATCTGCCGGCCAACGTGTTCCTGTTACTGCGCCACACCGGCATGCGCATCGGCGAATGCGCCGACCTTTCCTATGATTGCCTCCACAATGTTGGCCCGGATCGTTGGGCGATTCATGTACCTCTCGGCAAGCTGAAGACGGAACGGATGGTCCCGGTCGACTCGTTTGTATGTGAACTCGTCCAACGCTTACGCTTCTTCCGCTCTTTCGACCCTCTCCCTGACGGCCGGCTGCTCGCGCGCCACAGCGGCAAGCAGACCCTGATGAAACGACTGCGCCCCTACCTGTCCGATGTCGCGGCTGCCGTCGGCATTTCCACCCGCATCGTTCCGCACCAGCTTAGACACACATATGCCAGTGAAATGGTTCGCGCCGGCGTAAGCCTGCCTGCGCTGATGACGCTACTCGGCCACGTCAAGGCGGAGATGACGATGAAGTACGTCTTGGTCGCCGGCGACGACCTGCAACGTGAGTTTCATCTGGCCCGCTCTCAACCCCGGCATCTGGCGCCACAGCCGAAAGCGCCAATCATTTCGCCGCGCGCCGGTTTGGAAGGTGTTGTCGATTCCCTACTCTTCGCTCAACACGCCATCGAGATGTTCCGTCGCTCGCTGCCGGACGGCCCTCCCAGACATCGCCTCGATCAGCTCTCCAATCGGCTGACCAAGATCCTCTCCGAAACCCGCAAACTCAACCCCGCAGGATAACGGGCAGAGATTGGCCGGATAAGGGCTGATTAGGGAACATGACACGTATGGCATGCCACCGATCCAAGACCCACCCGGCAAGAAGTCCGCAAGGATCGAGAAGGCGGTAGGCAAGATCACTCGTGACCGGCTCAGCGCGGACTCGTTGCCGCCACGTGGCTAATCCAAGCGATCATGTTTTTGTAAACTGTCCCTTCGACAAGAGATACAAGCCCATGTTCGATGCGATCGTATTTGCGATCACCGATCTGGGCTTCGTTGCACGTTCCGCGCGGGAAGAAGACGACAGCGGAGAGTTCCGGCTCGCAAAGATTCAACGCATCATTGAGCAGTGCAAGTACGGAGTCCACGACATATCCGCGGTCAAACTCGACAGAACGCATAAGCTCCCACGCTTCAACATGCCGCTGGAACTCGGGTTGTTTCTCGGCTGCAAGCGGTACGGAAACAAATCGCAGCGTGACAAAGTCTCGCTGGTCTTCGATGCTGATCCATACCGTTATCAAGTCTTTATCTCGGACATCGCTGGACAGGACATCCACTCGCATGGCAATGATGTGAAGACTGCCATACGAGAGCTACGAACATGGTTGGCGACAGCATCCAAACGCTCTAAACTGCCGGGTGGCAAAGACATCTTCGACCGATACAAGAGGTTTCAGGCGGACCTCCCTGCTCTGTGTGAAGAGCTGAAGCTGGAACCGGCCGAGGTGACGTTCAAGGACCTTCGCCAGATGATGGCGGCTTGGCTGAAGCAGAACCGCTAGACAGCCATGGCGTTCCCAGCACTGGCTGACTCGATGATCCCAATCTGGGCATCACACGTGCGCACTACGGGCCATCCGGACACGCTCCTCGATCCGAACTTTGGCCAGATACGGACCCTAACGCGCTTGTGGCCGCCCATCGTCCGAGTGGTGCGTGATCCGCCGACGATGGTGATGGCGCGCTTCCAACAGTTTCGCCCAGAGCCGGTCCTTCGATCGCATCACCTGGGCCGGTCGCCACTATTCTCTTCGCGTGCTGCCGCACCATTACGGGCTATTCTGGAAATAGCATTTGCCTATATTCATTCCAGATTCCGAACTGACAATGACCTTTGTTCGCGCCTCCGGTCCTGGCGGCCAGAACGTCAACAAAGTCTCCACCGCCGTCCAACTGCGCTTCGATGTCGGCCAATCTCGCTTGCTTCGCGACGACGTACGGCAGCGCCTCCTGGCGTTAGCCGGCAATCGCGCCACGCAAGAAGGCGTGTTGATCATCACGTCCCGCGTGCACCGTACGCAGGAGGCCAATCGAGCCGAGGCCCGGGCGAGACTGGACGAACTGATCGCCCGCGCTCAAGTCGTACCGAAAACCCGCCGCCCAAGCCGGCCCACGCTCGGCTCCAAGGTCCGTCGGCTCACGGCAAAATCGCAACGATCCGCCTCCAAGAAACTGCGCGGCCGGACGAACGACGACTGAGTGGGGGCGCGGACTATTGATTCCGGTCGCGGTTGGGTGCTAGGTTGCGGAAGACCGTGCCGTCCTTCATCACGAAGATCACATCGCTGGTCGCTTTGATATTGGTCACCGGATCGCCCGCCACCGCTACGATATCCGCCAGCATTCCGGGCTTGAGCGCGCCCACTTTGTCCGCGAGGCCGAGTAGCTCGGCGGCCACTGAGGTCCCGGCCTTGAGCGATTGGGCGGGCGTCATGCCGTCGGCTGCCATCAAGGCGAATTCCGTGGCGTTCTGGCCGTGCGGGTAGACCGCTGCGTCGGTGCCCAGCGCGATGCGGACTCCCAGCGCCAGCGCGCGCCGCACCATGATGTCTTGTTGCGCCACGGCTCGTTCGGCCTTGGCTTGTACCAGCGGTGGGAGTTTCATGCTCCTCAGACCGACGCGCGTGGTCAGCGTCGGCACCAGGAACACGCCGCGATCGTGCATCATGCGCAGGGCCTCATCGTCCAGGAAGGTGCCGTGTTCGATGGAGTCGATGCCGGCTCGAATGGCCCGTTTGGCTGCCTCGGCGCCGTGCGCGTGGGCCGCGGCCTTGCGCTTAGCGCGTGTGCTTCTTCGACCAGGGCATTGAGCTCGGCTTGCGTCAATTGTGGAACATCGACGTCGTCGGTAGGCGAAAGCACGCCGCCGCTGGCGCAGGTTTTGATCACGTCCGCGCCGTACTTGATGTTGAATCGCACGGCGAAGCGCGCCTCGTCCGGGGAATTGATCACGCCGTCTTCCGGCCCCGTGCGGCGGAAGAGGTCGAAGCGGAAACCGTCGGTATCGTCGCAGTGGCCGCCAGTAGAACCGAGCGCGTGAACCGCAACCAACATGCGCGGACCGGGCACCACTCCGGCATTGATGGCGTTGCGCAAGCCCACATCGATGAAGTCGCGCGAGCCCACGTCGCGGACCGTGGTGAAGCCGGCCATCAGCGTGTTGCGCGCGTTGGAGGTGGCGCGGATCGCCTGTTCGGCGACGGGGCGGCGCAGCGCGTCGAGGATGTCGGCGCTGTAATCGGGGTTGAACTCCATCGAGAGATGCGTGTGGGCGTCGATAAAGCCGGGCAGTAGCGTAGCATCGCCGAGATCGATTGTCGTCGCCCCGGCGGGCACGGCGCCGCCCACGGATTGGATTTTGCCCTTCGAGACGACCACCAGCCCCGGCTCCATCAGCCGGTCATTGACGCCATCGAACAGCCGGGCGGCCTTGATCGCATAAACGCTGTCCTGGCCATAGATGGCGGCCAGAGAGGAGAGCAAGCAGCAGACAAGCGGCGTGGTCTTCATTGTCGTCAAGCGTAGCAGAACGGCTGCCGTTCGGTCCGGCCGATTTTCAGACCCGATTGCCGTTAATAATCCTGCCCCTTGATGTATTGCGAGACAGGCACCTCTTCGACGCGATTCGGAAAGGCGCGTTCCAGCCATCCCGCGGTCTGGTTCCATACGGTCACGTGCGTATTGGGATCCTGCACATCCCGAACCACCGTTTGGTCCCGCTGATAGTTGCTGAACCCCTGCGCGTTCCTGGCGTTGCTGTCCTGCTGGGCCCAATACCCCGCATGCTGGGCGTCGTTGGCGGCCTGCACGGCATCGTTCCGGATCCTGGCCCGCTCGCCGATCGCGTTGATGTTGGCCACGGCTTGCCGGCCCTGCGCCAGGATCGCCTGGTCGCTCGCGGCTTTCTGCCGCATGGCCTCGGCCATTTGACGGTTGATGACCTCCGCATTCAGCTTCCAGCTCGCGATCATGGCGGTCACGGTGTCTTTCTCCCGCTCGGCGAACGCGGTGGGCAACAGGCAATGGTGCAGCGTGACCGTGTAGCCGCCCCAGTCGAGCGGCAGGATCGCGCACATCATGTCATTCATGGTCCGCATGCCTTTCCCGTCCGGGTCCAGTTGCCCTTTCACGTGCACACACTCCTGCCCCTGTCCCGACTGCATGGGCTCGATGCTGTCGATCTGAAGCCGCGCGGGACCCTGGCCGCCCGCGCGCCGCCACTGCTGAAACAGCTCCGGGAAGGCCTTCACGAGGTTCCCGTGGTACGGGTAGACAATCGATCCGGGCGGAGGCGCGCCGCCGTTTTGCCGGAACTGCCGCTGCCAGGCGCTCGACGGGTCCACCGCGTTGCGCAGCATGTTCAAGGCCAGCACTTCGCCTTGCGGACCTTTCACGATGATCGTTCCGCGGCCGCTCGCGGGGTCCATGACCCATCCATCGGGGATGCCGAGGCTGACCGAGTCATCGGAGGCGGCTACCGTATGCAGCCTGGCTGCCGCTGAAGGCCCGGCGGCGGGGGCTGCCTTCGGGCTGGCCGATGACCCGCTGGCCGCGGGCGCGGGCCCCGGCAACCCGCTGGGATGCCACACGCTGAACAGCTTGGTCAGCATCGGGTTGATGGACGAGCCAAAGCGGGTCGCCGAGTCCGAGAGCAAGGCCGCTTCCGTCTTGTGCGGCCCGCCTCCCGCCGCGATGATCAGCCCGGCCACCGGCACATTTCCGGCCGGACGGTTGATCACCGTGAAGAACAAGCCGACCCCCTCCGTTCCGCGCATCCGGAAGGCCTGGCCGATGCGCGGCCTCTCGCCGCAGTTCTGGTGCATCATCCGCAGCACCGCGACCATGGCCGCGCCCTGGCTGTCGGCGTCCCGCACCGTTCCGTAGACGATCCTGCCGCCCTGCGGCATGTCGATGGTCTCGAAGGGCCCTTGCGCCATCGCCGCCACGGTCAACAACAATCCAGGAACACCCCACGAACGCCACGCGATATGCATCACGGCAATCTCCTCGCCTGCAAGAGGCCTTCAGTTGAGATGCGGAGAAACCACACGGAACGCCTCACATCAGGAACGCGAAGCCGGCTTGCCTTCCGGTTCGGAATCCCGGCGGGCTACTCGCAGGTTGGCAGTGGACGGACAATCCCCCCAAACACACCCGTAGGTAGTTTTTCCGGAACGGGCCGGCGGCCAGCGGCGTATGCTTGGGAAGACAGGAGGGCTGCATGACTACTAGCCGCAGGACGTGTCTGGCCGGCCTGGCCGGGGGCGGTTTCCTCACCAGTCTCGGAGCGCGGGCGGCGGCCGCGCCGGGTGGCGAGGCGGAAGCGTTGGCCTTGTTTGCCAAGCGGCAGTCGGTGCGGCGGTACAAGCCCGATCCGGTTCCGGAGGAGCATCTGCGCCTCATTCTGGACGCGGCGCGGCACGCTCCCACTTCCGGCAATCAGCAGCCCTGGAAGTTCCTGGTGATCCGGGACCGTGCCAAGATCGATCGGCTGCGGGAGCGGTGCGTGGACCGGTTCCTGCCGCGTCATGGGGACGAGCCCGAGGCGGACTACAAGGCGCGCCGGGAGAAGGCGGCGCAAGGCTTCGCAGGGTATTTCACGGCGCCGGTGTACGTGGTGGTTCTGACGGACTCGCGATCCGCCTATCCCACTTACAACCATCACGACGGACCGCTGGCGGCGGGCTACCTGATGCTGGCGGCGCGGGCGCTGGGGTACGGCACCGTCTACATCACCGATTCGATTCCGGAGGCGGTGACTCAGGAGGTGCTGGGGATTCCGGAACGCTACAAGCGGGTGTGCATTACTCCGATCGGGGTGCCGGACGGGTGGCCGGAACCGAAGGCGAAGAAGAAGCTGGAGGAGTTGGTGGCGTACGAGACGGTGTAGGGCGTCCGCTTGCTTACGCGCGCGGTTCGGTGCCGGCGTGAGCGACGGGTCCGCTTGCTTACGCGCGCGGTTCGGTGCTGGCGCTGTTTTTCGCGAAGGCGGCGAAATCCGACACCTAGCCGTCCAGGCCCTCGTTCTTCGTGAAGCGGGCCGCTTCGAGGCCGCGCTGGACTTCCGGCGCCGCCATCATCGCCTTCCAGACCGACTCGGTGCGATGGTTCTCAGCCATCAGCAGCATGATGCCCAGGTCGATGCCCACCACGTCGGGCGCGCGCCAGTTCAGGGGATGGAAGGCGTCCACGAAGCCGTAGCGCGTCCAGCACTTGTTGCCGTAACGCTCCAGCATGGTCTCGAGAACTTTCGTGCAGTTCCGGGGCAGGAACACGATGGATCCTCCGGCCGCGCACGGCACCAGCGTCCCATCGATCCGGGCGTTAGCCGTGGCGTCGAGGCCGCCCCAATCGATATAGCCGTAGCGCGACTCGGAAGACGTGATTCCCCACATCAGCTCGCTGAACCACGGAAACCGGCCGCGCAGGCCGACGCAGAACTCGCGGTGGAGGAGGGTGGCCATCCGCGAGTTCTCGAAGTAGTCGATGCTGCCGTCGCGCAGTCCGCGAAAATCGAACCAGGCGTGGGAGTACTGGTGGGCGAACAACGGGGCGGATGACTCTATGAAAGCGTGCCCGGCCTGGAGCTTTTCTTCCCGCGGCCGCGTCCAGGCGTTCCAGGCCGAAGCGGGGATGGGATACGAATCCGACGCCATGGCGAGCAGGTACATCGCCAGCAGCTCGGAATAGCGGTCCCAGCGGTAGGGCAGGAACCCGCCCTCGGGGGTCCAGCCGTGACAGAGCGTCGGCCCTCCCGCCCACATCCATTTCCAATCCACGCGCCCGAGAATCTCGTCCGCCAGCTTGCGGATGGGCGCCGTGTCGAAGTGCTGGCGAGCATGCAGGACCCCGCACAGCAGCCAGGCCGTATCGACCGAGGAGATCTCGCATTCGTAACAGCGATCGCCGGTCAGCATGTCCACGAAATGGTAGAAGAAGCCGTTCTTTCCAGCGATGTGCCCCACCAGGCATTGAAGGGTGCGCTCGACGCGGGCGCGAGCGTCGGCGGAACGGAGGTAGCCCCGCTCAGACGAAATCGCGAGCGCGGAGAGCCCAAACCCGGTCGCGGCGATGCTGGCGATGTTGAGGGGGTTGGGCCGGTCGGTGGGGGCGCGGTCGAGAACTAGCCCCGTGTCGGGATGGGCCTGCTCCCAGAAATACAGGCAGGCACGCCGCTCCATCTCCTCTATCAGGTCGAGGCGCTTGCCAAAGACTCCTGTCAGACGACCTATCGGGTATAACGCCGCCAGGCCTCCCGCCATGCCTAGCAGCTCCCGGCGAGACATGCCTCGCCTGGGCTGTGCGCAACACACTTCGTTCAGATGCTTGTCCTTTAACTACAACTATACGAAAGGGATGCATGGTGATGCAAAAATTAGCTGTAGTTAATCGCAATGCCCGGATTTGGGATTGGAATGCAAAGTGCTGCACGACTTGGCAGGGGCGCCGGGACCAGCGTCTTCGGAACACCATGAACCCACGCGCAGGAACCCTTTGGAGCGGTTGGCAGGAGCGCATGCAAGCCCTGCGCAACGTTCCTTCCTTTCTTCGGATTGTCTGGGATTCCGGTCATGCGGTAATCGCCGCGGGCCTGGCGTTCCGGGTGCTGGCCGCGTTGGGTCCGATTTCGCTGCTGGCGGTGGCCAAGAAGATTCTGGACGCGGTCCAATACCACCAGAACGGCCATCCGCTGCCCTCGAATTTCTGGCTGTGGGTGGCGGCGGAATGCGGACTGGCGGCAGCTTCTGCACTTATGGGCCGTGCCATCGCCTACTTCGACACGCTGCTGGCCGACCGGTTCACGCGGCACGTCAGCGTGCTGGTGATGGAACACGCATCCAGGCTCGACCTGGCCTCCTACGAAGATCCAGCGTTCTACGACACTCTGGAACGGGCCCGGGTGCAGGCCACCGACCGCATCGCCATGATACAGGCCACCGGCATGGCGCTCCAGCAGACGATTGCGGCGGTCACGCTCTCGGCAGGCATCTTCTGGTTCTCGCCCTGGCTGCTGGCGTTGCTGGTGGCCGCCGTGGTCCCGGCGTTCCTGGGCGAGAGCCATTTCGCCTTCATCGGCTACGCTCAGAACATCCGCCAGACGCCGGTGAAGCGCCAGCTCGACTACCTGCGCGTGCTGGGCGCGAGCAAGGAGTCGGCCAAGGAACTGAAACTGTTCGGCCTGAGCGGGTTTCTCTCCGGCGAGTACAGGCGCCTCGCGGACGGCATCTACACCGAGAACGTGGCGCTGGCGCGGCGCCGGCTGGTGGCGGGAGGGCTCCTCTCGCTGCTCAGCACGGGCGGTTACTACGGCGCCTACGCCTACGTGATCTATCGCACCGTGACGGGAGACCTGAGCTGGGGCACGCTGCAGTTCCTGGCGGGCGCCATCGCGGGTGCGAGCACCAACATTCAGAGCGTCTTTTCGACCTTCGCCAGCATCGCCGATCAATCCCTTTTTCTGACTGACCTGGTGACATTCCTGGCGGTGCGCCCGCGCCTGCTCTCGAAACCGGATGCCCTGCCCGCGCCACGCCCAATTCGGAGCGGATTCTCGTTCGAGAATGTAAGTTTTTCCTACCCTGGCTCCCCGCGGCGGGTGCTGGACGGACTGGACCTGCGCATCGAGCCGGGCGAGCGCATCGCGCTGATCGGCGAAAACGGACAGGGCAAGACTACCATCGTGAAGCTACTCACGCGCCTTTACGATCCCACGAGCGGCCGAATCCTCCTCGATGGCGTGGACCTGCGGGACTACAGCGTGGAGGACCTGCATAGCCAGATCGGGGTCATCTTCCAGGATTTCGTGCGCTACGAGATGTCGGCGCGGCTCAATATCGCGGTGGGCAAGATCGGCGCGGCCGGGGAGGAGAGCATTCGCCTGGCGGCGAGCAAAGGCATGGCGGACAAAGTCATCGGGCGGCTACCCGGCGGGTACGACCAGCTGCTGGGACGGCGCTTCGAGGGCGGAGTCGATCTTTCGGGCGGTGAGTGGCAGAAGGTGGCGCTGGCCCGCGCCTACCTGCGCGAGGCACAGGTGCTGATTCTGGACGAGCCTACGGCGGCGCTGGACGCGCGCTCGGAGTATGAGGTGTTCCAGCGTTTCGCGGATCTGACGCGAGGCCGGATGGCCCTCCTGATTTCACATCGCTTCTCCACGGTTCGCATGGCTGAGCGGATACTGGTCCTCGAAGACGGCCAGGTGGTGGAGCACGGCAGTCATGCAGGGCTGATGGCCTTGGGTGGCAGGTACGCCGGCATGTTCGAGTTGCAGGCATCGAGCTACAGATGACACCCGACGTATTCCTATCTCCGACACCCCAGGTTCCGGCGCTACCGCGGCTGCACGAGGCCGGCGTCGCTGCCGCCACATCCACCGGTAGAGCGCGGCCTCGCAAGGCTCGGCGGCTTCCGCCCGCCCGGGAACTGCTGAGGCGGATCGCGATCTCCGCACGCGGCGTGGATGCCGAGGCCAGAACCTGCCTGGTGGAGAATCTGCGCCTGGTCCGTGCGGCGCTCAAGGGGCTGGATGGGCTGAACCGATTTCTGCGGCGCTGCCCGGTGGTGACCGTCGCGTTCGGCGTGGAGAGCCCACGCATCTGCGAGGTGGCGCGTGACTATCTGCGCGTCACGGGCGGCCGGTTCAACGAGCTCGAGCTGGTGCGGTTCCTGCAGGGCTACCAGGAAGCTGCGCAGCTCGAAGCCGAGGAAATCGACTACCTGAAGCCCGCGCTTCAGTTCGCGATCCTGGAGCGCCTGGCCGTCGCGCCCGGCGCCGCGTGGTCCGGCCTTCTGACCAGCCTGCGCCACAGCGAGGACGCGTTCTGGAGGGATCTATCGGAATCGGTCAGCGTCCTCGATAGCATTCTCAGGCGGGATCCCGCGTCGGTGTACGGCGCCATGGACCTGGACAGCCGCGAAGGGTATCGCCGCGAAATCGCCAGCCTGGCGCGGCGTTCGATGCGCACCGAGGGCGAGATCGCGGAGAAGGCGGTCGCGCTGGCCGCTCAGGCCCGCGGCTCGGCGGATGCGCGCCGCACGCACGTCGGCTTTTTCCTGGTGGGGCGGGGGGCGAAAGAGCTGCACGCCGCCATCGGATACCGCCGCACGCTGGCGGACCGTCTGGCCGAAGTGCTGGTCACTAACCCGGTCCTCTACCCGGCGACGATCGAGGCGCTGACCTTCGTCATCGTGGCTGCGCTGGTGAGCCAGTTGAACGCGCCCCGCGCGGTGCTGGCGGCGATGCTACTCCTGGTGCTGCCGGCTTCGCAGGCCGCGGTGGATCTTCTGAATCACTTCATCGGGATTCTGGTTCGCCCGCGCGCGCTGCCCAAGCTCGACTTTTCGGAAGGCATCGCGGACGATTGCGCCACCATCGTCGCGGTCCCGGCGCTGCTGCTGAATGAAAGCCAGGCCCGCGACCTGGTGCTGGATCTCGAGATCCGTTACCTGGCCAACCGCGACCGCAACCTGTATTTCGCGCTTCTGACGGACGGCGCCGATTCCGACCGTCCAATGGACGAGCGCGACGCGCTGGCCGAGGTCTGCCGCGACCTGATCGAAGGGCTCAACCGGACGTACGGCGCCGAGGGCAGGACTCCGTTCTACTTGTTCCACCGCAATCGGGTCTTCAACGCGTCGGAGGGCCGCTGGATCGGGTGGGAACGAAAGCGCGGCAAGCTGCTGGACCTGAACCGGCTGCTCGGCGGCGGCGCCAACCGCTTCTCGCTCACCGCCGGCGACCTGGCCGTCCTACCGCGGCTGCGCTACGTCATCACGCTGGACGCCGACACGCAGCTTCCGCGCGGTTCCGCGGCCCGCCTGATAGGGGCCATGGCGCATCCGCTGAACCGTGCCGTAGTGGACCCCTCGACGCGCACGGTGGTGGAAGGCTACGGCATTCTCCAGCCGCGCATCGGCATCAGCGTACAATCCGCATCGCGCAGCCGTCTGGCGTCCCTGTACTCCGGCCAGACCGGGTTCGACATTTACACGCGCGCGGTTTCCGAGGTTTACCAGGATCTTTTCGGCGAAGGCATCTACACGGGTAAAGGGATCTACGACGTGGACGCGATGCGCGCGGTGCTGGAGGACCGGTTCCCCGACAACATCCTGCTCAGCCACGACCTCATCGAGGGCGCGTACGCGCGCGCCGCCCTGGTCTCCGATGTTGAGCTGATCGACGACTACCCGTCGCACTTCAGCGCTTACAGCCGCCGCAAACACCGTTGGGTGCGCGGCGATTGGCAGATCCTGCGGTGGCTCCTGGCGTGGGTGCCGGACGGGCGGGGCCGCATGATTCGCAATCCGATCGGCGTGCTCTCGCAGTGGAAGATCGTTGACAACCTGCGGCGCAGCGTCCTCGAGCCGAGCATGTTCCTGCTGTTCGCGGCGGGCTGGCTGTGGCTGCCCGGCAACTGCTGGTACTGGACCGCGGCGGCACTAGCGATCCTGATGCTGCCGTCGGTGGCGGACGTCCTGTTCTCCGTGGTGCGCGAGCCACCGGGCCGGCGGGCGTTTGCGGACTGGGCCGGGGACCTGGCCGTCCGGTTCGCCACGGACTGCGCGCGCGCGGTTCTGAGCCTGGTATTCCTGCTGCACCAGGCGCTGCTCTCCGCCGATGCGATCGTGCGCTCGCTGCTAAGGATCTCCGTCACACGGCGCAAGCTGCTCGAATGGGAAACCGCCGCCGAGGCCGAAACGGCGACCGCGAGGAAAGCCACCGTCGATACTTACCTCGAGCGAACGCCCTGGTTCAGCGCGGCAATCGGGTTGGCGGTGTGGCTGGTGCGGCCGGCGGCGCTCTCGGCGGCGATTCCGATCCTGGTGCTGTGGTTCTCCTCGCGAGGCATTTCCGCATGGCTCAATCGCGCTCCGCGCGCGGCCGGCCGGAAGATTCGCCGGGACGACCTGGAGCGCTTGCGCGACTGCTCAGGGCGTATCTGCCGGTTCTTCGAGGAGTGGAGCTCACCTGCCACCAATTGGCTCATTCCGGACAGCGTGCGCGAGGATGGAAAGGCCGAGCTGCGCCTGTCTCCCACCAATCTGGGACTGCTGTTGAACGCGCGGATCGCCGCGGTACACTTCGGAGCGCTGGCTCTCGACGGCTTCGTCTCCGCGACCAGGAAAACCCTCGAGCAAGCTGACCGGCTCACGAAATTCCGCGGGCATTTGTTGAACTGGTACTCCATCGAATCCATGGCGCCGGTGGAGCCGCTGTTTGTCTCGACCGTGGACAGCGGCAACCTGGCGGCATGCCTGTGGACGCTGAAGCAGGCGGCACTTGCTTTTGCCGCCGAGGCGCCGGAGCTCGCCGGCGAGCTTGGGGAAATCGCGGACACTTGCGAGCGGTGGGTCCGCGAGATGGATTTCGGCTTCCTGTATCAACGCAACCGGAGGGCGCTTTCGGTCGGGTACGACGTGGCAGCGCAGCGGCTCGAGGCAGCCAGTTACGATCTGCTGGCTTCCGAGGCGCGCATCGCGTCTTTCGTGGCCATCGCCAAGGGCGACGTGCCGCTGGACGCCTGGCTACACCTGGGCCGGGCGCACACGGCGGTGCGGGGAGAGCGGGCGCTTCTGTCCTGGACCGGCACCATGTTCGAGTACCTGATGCCGCTGCTGTGGATGCGCCACCGGCCGGGCACGATCACGGAACGGAGCGCCTCCGCGGCGGTTCGCTTCCAGAGGCGGTTCGCGGCCCGCAAAGGCGTGCCGTGGGGCATCTCCGAGTCGGGCTTCTTCGCGGGTGAGGGACGCGACTACGGATATTGCGCGTTCGGAATCCCGGAGCTCGCGCTGAAGCGAGCGGATTCCGATTCGCTGGTGGTCTCTCCCTACTCGACCTTCCTGGCATTGAGCGTCGATCCCGCGGCGGCGATGGCCAATCTGCGCCGCCAGGAGACGCTGGGCTGGCTGGGCCGCTACGGCTTCTACGAAGCGGTGGACTTCGGCCACGCGGTCCCCGAGATCGTCCGCTCCTGGATGGCGCACCATCAGGGGATGAGCCTGCTGGCGGCCTGCAATCTGCTTTTCGACCGCCCGATGGAGCGCTACTTCCACGCCGAGCCCCAGGTGCTTGCGACGGAGCTGCTGCTGGACGAGCGCGTCCCGCGCACGGCCCTGGCGGAGACGGAGCGCGAAGGCGCGCCGCTCGAAGAAGCGCTCGAGGCTTTGGCGGGGTGAGGCTGTAGGCAGCGCCGAACCGCGCACGTAAGCAAGCAGGGTCCGCTCCCTTACGGTCGCGGTTCCGTGCTGTTGACTGCTAGATCAAGCGGACCTCGCCGACATTTTGTTACACTCCGTCACGATGCTGAAGACCACACTCGTGCTGGCGCTGACGGCCGCGGCTGCCTCAGGCGCGTCGCTCGAAGAAACGCTGATGGCCCTCGAAAAGGGCGCCATGGAGCGCTGGCGAAACGGCGATCCGATGGGCTGGGCCGAGTTGAGCGCCCCCGAAGTTACTTACGTGGATCCGGGCCTCACGAAACCAGTCGTGGGCCGCGAAGAGTACACCAAGTTCCTGGAAAAGCTGAAAGGCCAGATCTTCTACCAGGGCTCCGAATTCCTTCGGCCGCGTATCGCCATTTACGGCGACGTGGCGGTGATGACTTACAACTACCGGGCGACGGTGAAGAACCAGGATGGTTCCGTGAAGAGCCAGACGCTCTGGAACACCACCGAGGTCTACGCGCGCGCGGGCGAGGCCTGGAAGATCGTCCATACGCACTGGTCCTTGGTCAATCACACTGCGCCCGATGCCGTCGAAGTGCCGGTCCCCGTGGGACTCAAGCCGGCGGCCTATTCCGGCGTGCCCGGCGAGCTGATGACTCTCGAGATGGCCGCGATGGAGCGCTGGCGCAAGGGAGATCCCTGGGGCTTCACCGAGATCAGCGCCCCGCCGGTGACCTACTTCGACTCGGGCACGCCGCAGCGCCTGGACGGACTCGAGGCCCTCAAGGCGGAGTACGCAAAACGCGTGGGCAAGATCCACTACGACGCGATGGACTTCGTGGCGCCGATCTTTCAGGTACACGGGGACGCGGCCGTACTGTTCTACCGGTTCTTCGACACGCACATGGCCCCCGACGGCTCCATCCGCCAGCGCACGGCGTGGAACTGCACCGAGGTCTATGCCAAGGCCGAAGGGCGCTGGAAGATCGTGCATACCCACTGGTCGCTCATCAACGGCCGCCAGTAGCTACTGGGGCAGAAGACGTGCAAAACATTGTTGGCCACGGATGAACACGGATGAACGCCGATCGGAAAACAAGAGTGTGTTATCCGTGTTCATCCGTGTTCATCCGTGGCCCCAATTGTGTTCCTGAACTTTTTCGGCGCCAGGGCTTCCGTTTCGCACCTTTGTCACAACCTGTGGCTTTTGAACCACAGTCCCGCCGCCCGTAATCCGCGCAGAAACAATCACTTGCCATTTGGGGCCTTGATTGCGTTAGAGGCCGCTTGCGATTTGAAACTACCGTCCAACGGCCCGTCCAGACAAGCGGCGTAGGCCTCCACAGCGGCGTCCCGGTTAGCATCCGAATTGTGCCCGCGCCCCCCGCCACGGGCATCGTCTTCGTGAGGACGGACCTGGACCGTTTCCCCGTCCAGGCCACCTGGGAGCACGTCGCGCGGGTCAGTTACGCCACCAGCCTGATGCGCAAAGGCGTGCTGATCTCGACCACGGAGCACCTCCTCAGCGTGTTCTATAGCATGGGCATCGACAACGCCTATGTCGAGATCGACAACCTCGAGGTTCCGATCCTGGACGGTAGCGGTCTGCCCTTCGTCGAGCTGCTCGAGCGCGCGGGACGGCAGAACCACCGGCGGCTGCGGCGCTACCTGCGGATTCGGCGGCCGATCGAAGTGGAGGACCGAGGCAAGCGCATCTCGATCCTGCCGGCCGACAGCTTCCGCCTGACCTGCGAGACCGATTTCGGCCATCCGCTGGCAGGGGCGCAGACGCTGGAGATGGAAGTAACGCCGGAGCGCTACGCAGTGGAACTCGCGCCCGCGCGGACGTTCGGCTTCGAGCGGGATCTCGCGCAACTCAAGGACATGGGGCTGATCCGCGGCGCCTCGCTCGAGAACGCGGTGTGCTTCAACGGCAGCACGGTGCTCAATCCCGGAGGGCTGCGGTTCGCCGACGAATGCTGCCGCCACAAGGCGCTGGACCTGATCGGCGACCTGGCGCTGCTCGGCCGGCCGCTGCTGGGGCACGTGATTGCCGAGCGCGCGGGCCACGCCATGCACGCCGCGCTGGTCCATCGCATCATGAGCGACAGCTCGCTCTACGAAATTCTCAGCTTCGATCAACTTGCCACCCGTGTCGCCGGCGCGCTGGTATCCTAAGTGATACTGCCGCGCCCATGCGGAACCTCAACCTCGCCAACCTCCTGACCTCGGTCCGTATCGCGCTGGCTCCAGTGGCTGTTTATGCGATTCTGGCGCAGCGGTTTCGGCTGGCGCTGGCGGTCTTTTTTGTCGCGGCGGCCACGGACGGGCTGGACGGGCTGGCCGCCCGGCGCCTCAATCTTCAAACCCGGGTCGGAGCTTATCTCGACCCCATCGCCGATAAGCTGCTGCTGAGCGCGTCCTACCTGGCGCTGGGGGCCTGCGGCGCCGTTCCGTGGTGGCTGGTGATTCTGATCTTCGCGCGGGACCTGCTGATACTGGCGATGGCCGGCGGCGCGCTGCTCTTCAGCCGATACCGCGATTTTCCGCCCAGCGTGTGGGGAAAAATCAGCACCGCTCTTCAGATTCTTGCCGCGGTGGCGACGCTGGCCAAGGGCGCATTCGCCGCCACGCGCCTGCCCCTGGCTCCTTTCTTCTGGATCGCGGCGGCCGCAACCGTATGGAGCGGTGCAGGATACGTCTGGCGCGGCGTCGCCCTCGCGCGGCGGGCGTAAACGCGAGCCGGACGTGGACGTCCGGCGCAGCTCTGGAGAGCCGCCCCACACCGGCTGGAGAGCCGCCCACACCGGCTGGAGAGCCGTCCACACCGGCTGGAGAGCTGTCTACTCGAACAGCTCGATCTGGCCTTGTGGCTTGGGACGCGCTTTGTGGGGCCGAAGGGGGCTTCCTACCACGCCGACGACCTGCAACTCGGTCAGGGCAGTTCGGGGTACGAATACCTTCTGGCTGTTCGAACCGGCGTTGGGCGGGACGAAAGTGAAGCCGTATGCCTCCAACTGCAACAAATTGTTGGGCATCAGGCCGTCCATGACCTCACCGTCGCGAAACCTCATGCGGATCCAGACGCCGCTCATTTTGGGGCGGTTCTGGAAGAGACGGCTCTCGGCCGGCGGCTCCTCGGCATCGAAATCCCTAACAAAATAAAGGGCTTTAACTTCATCGTAGGGGACGACGAGCAGGTTCCCCGAGGCGGTAAGGATCTCGACCCCGATGGCTTGCAGGTAGGTCTGCGGGTTGACGAACCCCGGCAGCGACTCCCGGTCGAACCGCCGGATCATGACCTTCTTGTTGGTGGAACCCGCCACTGGGCTAGCTTTCCTTCCAAACAATTTCGGAAGTATTGTATCATTGGCTCGAATGCCCCGCGTGGCTTCCATCCCGGCGGAGGTGCAGTCCTTTCTCGATTTCTGCCGCATCGAGAAGGGCTTGGCGGAGAATTCGCTGGAAGCTTACCGCAGCGATCTGAACCGATTCGCGGCCGCATGCCACCCCGGACCGGGGGAAGATTTCCCCGCCGCCGAGGCCATCGCGCTTTACCTGCAATCGCTTTACCAGCAAGGACTTGGCAGCCGCTCGGTGGCGCGCCACCTGACCACGCTGCGGAACTTCGTAGCCTACCTGCTCCGGGAGGGCAGGCTGGCGGGAGATCCGACCGCTTCGCTGGCGCTTCCGCGGCAATGGAAGAACCTTCCTAAGTTTCTGAATCATAGCGAAATAGATCGCTTGGTCGAGGCCCCGGACCGGGCCAAACCGACCGGCCTGCGGGACCGCGCCATGATCGAGCTGCTCTACTCGAGCGGCTTGCGCGTGAGCGAGCTGTGCGAACTGCAATTATCCGATTTGAACGAGGAGTTAGGGGTGGTTCGGGTGATGGGCAAGGGGAACAAGGAGCGCCTGATTCCGGTGGGGCGTTCGGCGGTCGCCGCGCTGGGGGAATACCAGCGGATGGGACGGCCACTCTTGCTGCGCGGCCGGGGTAGCAAGTACCTGTTCGTGACCGCCCGCGGGACCAGGATGTCGCGCCAGTGCTTCTGGACGCTCCTGCGCCATTGCGGCACCAAGGCCGGCATCCTGCGGCGTCTGACGCCGCACGTGCTGCGCCACAGTTTCGCCACTCACCTGCTCGAAGGGGGAGCCGATCTGCGCAGCGTCCAGACGATGTTGGGCCACGCCGATATCTCCACCACCCAGATCTACACGCATGTGATGAGGTCGCGGCTCCGTGAAATCGTGGACCACCACCACCCGCGTGCCTAGTTTTCTCCTGCCGGCGGCCGAGAGCGCGGCGGCAGGGTGCGAGCGACGAGCCATATGAGCGACTACATGTTCATGCTGGAGAGCCACCTGAGCACGGACCAGAATCGCGTGGTGAGCGAGGTTCAGGCCGCGGCGGCGGAAGCGAACGTCAGCCTGTTTCTGGCGGGCGGAGCGATGCGCGATATGTTGGGCGGCTTCCCCATCCGGGACCTGGATTTCACGATCGAAAGCAACGCCGCCCCGAAAATCGCCAAGGCGGTAGCCAAGAAGACCCACGCGCAGGTCCTCGAGGACGACGACCACCGCAAGCTGGTCGAGCTTCTGTTCCCCGGCGGCGTGACGGCGCAGATCGCCATGGCGCGGCGGGAGCGTTACTCCAAGCCCGGTGGCAAGCCGGCAGTGGAGGCGGCCACGATTCATGAAGACCTGCGCGGCCGCGATCTCACGGTCAACGCCGTGGCGCTGTCTTTGAACCGGGCCTCGCGCGGCCTGCTGGTCGACCCTACCAACGGGCTGGGCGATCTCGAGCGCAAGGAACTCCGCGCCGCATACAACTACTCCATGTACGACGACCCGGTCCGCATCCTGCGGCTGGTCCGGCTGCGGGTGCGGCTGGGCTTCACCATAGACGAACGGACCGCGCAGCAGTACGAGAACGTCCGTTTGGAGCAACTGGAGAACCTGGTCCCGCCGCACCGCCTGCTGGAGGAGTTGCGGCAAATCGGGGACGACGCTAACCCCGGCGACGTGCTGCGCGCCTTCGAGGAGGCAAAGCTTCTGCACTTGTTCTCCCCGGCGCTGGACGGGCCCAAGCTCAACCTGGCCGGCTTCGCGAAGCTGCACAAGATCCGCCAGTCGATCCCCGTCGGCGTCCGTTTCCCGGTGGACAACTTCGGCCTGTTCCTCAACGTCCTTGCCGAGAAGCTCACGCCCAAGGAGAAAGCGGCGCTGGTGAAGGCGGTGGCGATGCCGAAGGCGGATGTGGATGCCTGGCAGAAGCTGGATGCCCGCAGCAAGAAGCTGGAGCGGGATCTGAAGGCCTCCAAGCTGACCCGGCCGTCGAACCTGCATCAACTGCTGTCGAAGGCGCCGGGGGACCAGATTCTGTTCCTGCTGCTGCGGTCGCAGCTGCGCCTGGCTCAGGACCGCATCCGCAATTACCTCCAGAAGTACCTGCCCATGGCGCAGGAAGTGACCGACGACGAGGTGCGCGCCAAGGGCGTCGAGCCGGGCACGCCGAAGTGGGACAAGGCGAAGGAAGAGGTAATCGCAGCCAAGCTGAACGCCCGTCCCAAGAAGCCGGTGCCCGAGGAAGTGCCGCCCCCGGGACCGCAACCTCCTGGTCCGGTTCCCGGCGGGAGTTTGCGCCGAGCTTATACACGGCAGCCCAGCGCGCGGTAGGGGGGGCTGCCTGCCGGTTGCGCAGCGGCTCTAGCCACTCAGCGGATCGTTGCACCTGCGGTCAGTCGCGCGCCGCCGGTTACGCACCGGCTCCCAACTCTTGAACCTGGCGCCGTGCCGAACAACGGCGCGACGCTCGAAGTAAGCCGCAGGCGCGTCCGTGACCTGCTGGAGCGCCTGGGTGGCCCGCTGGCGTCATCCCGGCCGGAATAAAAACCGGCAGCGCGGCAACCCTCCGGCACATCAAGATAGCTGGCCCACCGCTGGGCAACCTCTACCCCTGGGAGACGTAACCGATGACACGCAAGAATTCTTTCGCGCTCGCGATTCTGTGCGCTTTCTCCGGAATGGCGCTGGCGCAGATGCCCACTGCGAGCCCGGAGCACAAGAAGCTCGCCTATTTCGCCGGCACCTGGAAGTCGGAAGCCGAGATGAAGCCGATGGGTCCCATGCCCGGCGGGAAGTCGACCACCACCGACGTGGTCGAAGTCATGCCGGGCGGCTTCTTTACGGTCACGCACTCCGACGGCAGCGGCCCGATGGGCGCCCTGCACGAGATGGAAGTCATGGGCTACGACGCCAAGGAAAAGGCGTACACCTATGACGGCTTCAACAACTTCGGCGAGCACGAAACCTACAAGGGGACGGTCGATGGAGACACCTGGACCTGGACCGGCAAGTCCGACTTCGGAGGCCACATCGTGACGGGCCGCTTCACGGTCAAGGTGGTATCTCCCACGGCTTACACCTTCCGCTTCGACTTCTCGCCGGATGGCACCGCCTGGACCAACATCATGGAGGGGAAATCGACCAAGGCCGAGTAGCCCGGCGCCCCGAACCGCGGCCAGCACCGAACCGCGCGCGTAAGCAAGCGGTCCGCTCCCTTACGGTCGCGGTTCGGTGCTGGGGGGGGCATCAGGCCAGCGCCGGCTCCTCGATCGCCAGCTCCCCTTTGTCCGCGTCGAGCGAGGCCACCGGACCCAGCGGCAGCGTGAGCTGATCGTCGGTGTGGCCGATGGTGAGACCGGAGAGCACCGGAATGGCGAGCTTCCCAAGGATCTGGTCCACCACTTCGCCCACCGAGAAGGTCGATTCGAAGGCGGGTTTGAAATCGCGCGGGCCGCAGTCGCTGCACTCGCCGAAGACGATACCGGCGGCCGCGTCCAGCTTGCCCGCCAGGCGCAACTGCGTCAGCATGCCGTCGATGGAATAGGGCTGCTCGCCCACATCCTCTATAAACAGGATGCGGCCGCGGGTGTCGATCTCGTATGGCGTGCCCAGGGTGCGGGTGACCAGAGTGAGGTTGCCTCCGACGAGCCGGCCCCGCGCCTTGCCGGACCGCACCGTGCGTAGCGTGTGCGCGGGCCGGAGATGGTTGGTTTCCGGCGGGTTGGTCACCACCCCCAGCGGTTCGGTCGAGAACAGAGCGCGGCGGAACCACTTCTGCGTGAAATCCGTGAACGCCGAGATCATCACCGGCCCATGGAACGTCACCAGGCCCGCGCGCTTGTGGATTGCCAGGTGCAGGCAGGTGATGTCGCTGTAGCCGAGAAAGATTTTAGGGTTGGCGCGCAGCAGGCCGTAATCGATGCGGTCCAGCAGACGCTCGGAGCCGTAGCCGCCGCGGATCGCGAAAACGGCCTTCACCTCGGGATCGCGGAACATTTCGTGGAGGTCATCCAGGCGCTCCTGGTCCGTGCCGCCGAGATAGCCCGCCCGCTGGCCGACGTTGCGGCCCATCTTGTACCGCAGCCCGAAATACTTCACGGTGCGGACGACCATCGCCAGGCGGTCGGGGTCCGAGACATAGGTTCCGGGGGTGATCAGTCCCACGGTATCGCCTTCCTTCAGTGCCGCCGGCCGCACCAGCGCGGGCTCCGTGGCAATTTCGGCCTCCGCGCGCGTGGTGGCCAAAGCGCCCAAGCCCGCCAGGAATTGTCTGCGTCCGGTCATGGCAGCGAACATAGCACAGCGGCGAACAGGTTGTGGATTTGGATTAATGCGGCCGCGGTCTCTTAAATGTGGGAATCCCGCCCGCCGTTGGCGGGATTCCCAAGGGGCGGTGGGAACTCGTGGGAAGCCTGCCCTTGGCTTTCCACAGTTTCCACGGCCCCGTCATTTCCACAGCTCTCCGTCCGCCGTGCATCCTTCACTCCCGTGGCGCGGTCGGCGATTCCACCTTCACCTGGCGCAGCAGCTCCCCTTTCTCCTGCCGCATCTTGCGCGCCGATTCCGTGTCGCTCATCCGCCCCGCCCGCTGCTCCAGACTCTCCATGCTGATCCCCGGCTTCAGAAACTTCTCCGCCTCGGGCACTCGCTTCAGCCTCTCGAAGGGTGTGTCGTAATCCTTGAGTCGTACACCTTCCGCCGTTTTCCCCGCTTCCCTTCCACCACCGTGGCGAAGGCGCAGGGCCGGTGAAAGTTCAGATGCGGGTTGAAGTGCGCGGTGTAGAACTTCTGCACCCGTTCGGCATGCTTTCCGGGAATGTGCCCGTAGCCAATGTGCTTGCGGATCACCGCCCCGTTCTTGCCTTCCACCAGTCCGTTGTCCTGGCTGCGGTTCGGCCGCGAGCGCGTGAATTCGATCAACAGCTTGTTCAGCAGCTTGGCCACGGTGTGGTTCACGTACTCCGAACCGTTGTCGGAATGGAAGCCCTGGATGCGGAACGGGAACTGGTGCAGCATCGCCTCCAGCACCGGGATCAGGAAGCGCTCGCTGATCGCCTCGGCGCACCCCACCACCTGCCACTCGGTCACCTCGTCGACCGCGTTGATATGGAAGACGCCCTTGGCCCCCTCCCAGTCTCCCTGGTGTACGCTGTCCACTCGCAGGTGACCGGGCTCTCCTCGCGGGTCCGGTTTGCGCCGCACTCCAATCGGGATGGTCGTGGGCCGCGTTGGCACAAACGCCGCCGCCCGCTTGCGATACGCTGCGGTCCGCCGCAGGTTGTAGAGGTGCGCCACCGAGATCCCCGCCAACCGCGCAAACTCCTTCTTGCCATACTTGCCGTACTCGCGCTCCATGATCCGCGCTGTGACCGGGCGCACGCGGACTACGTCACAATAGTAGGGTGACTCTGGGAACGTGTCTTCTCGTGCTGATTGGCCTGTCCATGCCCCTGGCGGCGCAGGATCCGCCGCCGGCGGTGTTTCGGAGCGATTCTCGCCTGGTGGTCTTGCACGCCACGGTGCTCGACGCGGACGGACGGCTGGTGACCAACCTCCCACAGGGCGCCTTCCACGTCCTCGAGAATGGCGTTGAGCAGGAAGTTAAGGTGTTTCGGCGCGAGGACGCGCCGGTATCGATCGGCCTGATCATCGACGACAGCGGCAGCATGACCGACAAGCGCGACCGCGTGGCGGCCGCGGCGATGGCCCTGGTCGAGGCATCGCACCCGGATGACGAGGTCTTCGTCGTCCACTTCAACGAAAAGGCGTACCTGGATTTGGATTTCACCCACGACCGCAAACGCCTCGCCGACGGTCTCACCAAGTTCGACTCGCGCGGAACCACCGCCATGCGCGACGCGGTGCGGCTGGGGATCGAACACCTGCAGAGGAAGGCGGCGGAGGACAAGAAGGTTCTGATCCTGATCACCGACGGCGAGGACAACACCAGTGTCATCGCACAGGACTATGTGATCCGCGCGGCGCAGCAGAGCGGCGTGCTGATCTACGCCATTGGCCTGCTGAGCGAGATCGACGACCAACAGACCCACCGCGCTCAACGCGACTTGGACGCGCTGACGCAGGCTACGGGCGGGCAGTCCTACTACTTGAAGGACGCCTCGGAGGCGGGCCGCACCGCGCTCGACATCGCGCACAACATTCGCAATCAGTACACGCTGGCCTACAGCCCCACCAACCAGGTACTGGACGGGATGTACCGGCGCATCCTGGTGAAGGCGACGGGGCCGGAGCCGCTGAACGTCCTCACACGTGCCGGCTACTGGGCCAACGGCAAGGGGACGGTCGAAGACCGCTGAGCGGGCGGCCGATCAAGCTTGCGCGATGTCCGTCCGTTCGAAATCCTCGCCAGCGAACAGTAGCGGCATGCCGGCGACCGATGCGACCGCGTACGACATACAGTCGCCGAAATTCAGAGCGGCGGGATGGCGGCCACGTCCGAACCGCATGAAGGCTGTTGCAGCGGAGTCGAGGTGCTCCTCGTTGAACGGTAGCACCTCGGCCTCCAGGCGGCGCAGAAACGCGAAGAGCATCGGACGAGCATCCTGCCCCAGCCGCGCGGTCAGTACCATGGCGGTTTCGAGCAGAGTGGGGACTCCTACGACCACCACTTCGGCAGCGTCGATTCTGTCGATCAGCCGTTCGTAGCCGGGCTCGCGCAGGTGAATGGCAACAATGGCGGAGCTGTCCAGAACCATGCCTCAGCAGCCCTCCGGCCCATAGCCCAGTATCCGGTCTTCTTCCTCGCGGCTCATCACGCGCCCCAACTCGGTTGCCGGCATCAGCGGCCACACGCTCTGCTCGAGGTATTCCCGCAGGGTCTTGCGACCGCCGGGCTTGCCGGCCCGGGCGTGGAGCCGGGCCCGCCGTTCCAGCAGCGCTCGCCTTATGGCCTCGGTCTTGGTTTCGTGGGCCAGGGTAGCCACTTCAGCCGCAAGCCTTTCGACGTCCAGATTCTTGATATTGAGTCCCATGGTAGAATGCTACCCATATTCTACCATTGCACCAAGTTCTGAAGTCTGGCGGTTGGGCCGCCGATGAAGGTGGCTGAAATCCGGGCCCCGGGCAGCTCGGGCCAAGGTCCGGTTGGGGCCGCCTCAGCCGGCCAGTTCGATCTCGATGCGCTTGCTGGCGGCGTCCAGGGCTGAGATGCGGAAGTTGCGAACCTGCCCCGCGCGGAGGAGTTCGCCGGTATTATCGGCGGCGGCCGTCCGGCCCTGCTTCCAGCGGGCGGAGAGCATAGCCGACAGCGCCGAAACGTCCGCCTCGGCTGCGGCCACGGGAGCCGTTTCGGCCGGCTTCTGCTTGGGAAGCGAGAAAGTGGCGATCAGGCCCTCGCCGAGTTCCACCCGGGCGTTGCCCTTGGCGACATCGACGATCCGTCCGGCGACCACATCGCCGGCCTTGTGCTCGGCGATGTACTCGTCGACGCTGGTGGGCTGAAGCTGTTTGATGCTGAGGCGTATGCGGCGCCTGGTCTGATCCACCTCGACCACCAGCGCTTTTACCACTTCGCCCAGCTTGAGCGCGTCCTGGGGATGATTGATGCGCTTCTCGGCGGTGATGTCGCCGACATGGATCATGCCTTCGACGCCTTCGGCCAGCTCGACGAAGGCTCCGAACTTGGCCAGGCTGGTGACACGCCCCTCGGCCACGGCGCCGACCGGGAATTTCTTCACCGCCTCATCCCAGGGATCGCCCAGCGCCTGCTTGAGGCTGAGGCCGATGCGCTTGGCCGCCGCGTCCACGTTCAGAACCACGGCTTCGATGAGATCGCCGGGCTGGACCACATCGCCGGGCTTGCGGGCCTTCTTCGACCAGGTGAGGTCGAACATGCGGATGAGGCCTTCGATGCCGGGCTCGAGCTCGACGAAAGCTCCGAACTCGACGGCGCGGGTAACCTTGCCGCGCACGCGCTCGCCGGGCTTGTACTTCTCTTCGACCAGCGACCACGGGTCGGGGGTCAGTTGCTTGAGGCCGAGCGAAATCTTGTGGGTCTCGCGATTGATCTTGAGGATCTTGACCTCGAGCTCGTCGCCGGTCGTGAGCACGTCGGACGGCTTGTCGATGCGGTGCCAGGAAATCTCGGCCACGTGCAGCAGGCCGTCGATGCCGCCCAGGTCCAGAAACGCGCCAAAATCGGTGAGCGTGCGCACGGTTCCGCGAACCACCGCGCCCTCCTGGAGCGCGTCGAACTGCTCGCGGCGCGCCTTGTTCTGCTCGTCCTCGAGAACCGAGCGGCGATCCACCACGACGTCTTCGTCAGCGGTATCGAGCTTGATGATGCGGCAGGTGATTTCCTGATCGACGAGCGCTTCCATCTCGGCCGGGGTCTTGGCGCCGCTGCGGGAAGCGGGCAGGAAGGCGCGCATCCCGACATCGACGGAGAGGCCGCCCTTGACCACGCCGGTGACGGTGCCCGCGATGGGACGCTTCTCGGCGAAGGCGCTTTCGAGCGCGGACCAGTCCTTGGGCCGCTCGACCTTGATCATGGAGAGGTGGTAATAGCCCTCCTCGCGGCCGCGGACGGTCACGATCACCTGGTCGCCGACAGCGACGTCGGGCTTGCCCGATGCGTCGCGGAACTCGGCGAGCGGCAGGATGCCTTCGGTCTTCCATCCAATGTCAACGACGACGGAGTCGCTCGACACGGAGACGACCTTGCCGGGGCGGCCGCCTTCGGTCTGGCCGGGCTTCTGGGCTCGTTCAAATTGGTTGAGGATCTCGCCGAAAGAAGAGTCCGGCGCGGACGGCTTCTGCAAGTCGAGATCGTTGGGGGGGTCTTGGTAAGTCATGCTGGGAAACGACTTCCATTTTGGCACAGATGAAGCGGCTGCGGTACGCCCGTCGCTCGTCGCCCGTCGCTTGTCGGAAGACGCGCCGGCTTCGTATGCTCCGCTGCCGGGATGCGTCCAGGCGCGAAGCGGGGAAAGTCCCGGCCGGGTCGACGGGCGACGGGCGACGAGCGACGAGCGGGCCGCCCCAGGGCGGCTTCCGGGCGACGGGCGACGGGCGAGCGGTATATTGTCACCGTGAGCCCATTGCGCCTGAGCGAACGGTTCCGCATCCAGGATGGGGTCTGGCTGGCGCTGTTCGCGGTGATGGCGGCGACCGGACCCACTCGCCAGCCGGAATTCATCCTGCTGTTGTTCGCGCTGGCTGTGCTGCAGGTGCTGGAGCAGAAGATTCCGTTCTTCGCTCCCGTGCGCGGGAGCGTCCTGGCCAACCTGCTCAAGTTGGTTCTGGGCTACGCCATCCTCAGCCAGAGTGGCGACATCAACAGTCCCTATTTCTGGGTTCTGCTGGTGCCGGTGGTTTCCGCCGCCACCACCCTGGGAGAGGCGGGCACGGTGGTCTTCACCGTGCTCGCTTGCGGCACCTACCTCTCGTTCCTGCTCTTCTACGATTGGAAACGGTACACCATCCCACCCGAAGAGGTCCCCCAGCTATTGCTTCGTCTGGCCTGTTTTGCCGTGATCGGTTACCTCACGCAACGGCTGGCGGAGGCGCTCCGAACGGAGGCGCGGCGGGCGCAGGCCACCGCCGAGCAACTCGCCGAGGCCAACCGCAGTTTGCAGGAGGCTGAGGCCGCGGTGCGGCGGTCGGAGCGGCTGGCGGCGCTGGGGCAGCTCTCGGGCGGCCTGGCCCACGAGCTGCGAAATCCGCTCGGCACCATACGGGCGTCGGCCGAGATGCTTCTGAAGAACGTGCCCGAGGGAAGCGAGATGGCGCGCGAGCTGGCGGGCTTCATCTCCTCGGAGGTGGACCGCACCAACTCGCTGGTCACGCGCTTCCTCGAATTCGCGCGGCCGCTCGAGCTCCAGCCGCAGCGTGCGGAACTGGCCGAGGTCCTCGACAGCGCTATCGCGCAGTTCGAACGCGGCCAGCCGCACCACGACGTCACAGTCTATCGCAACTATTCGCCCGATGTGCGGCCGTTCGCCTTCGACGCCGAACTGTTGGAGCGCGTCTTCTACAACCTCGTGCTCAACGCCGCGCAGGCCACGCCGCCGGGCGGGGAGGTCACGGTGAAGACGCGCGCGCTGAGCGACGGCGTCGAGATTTCGGTTATCGATCGCGGGAGCGGCATCGAACGCGCGCAGTTGGAGAACATCTTCAATCCGTTTTTCACCACGAAGAAGGAAGGCGTGGGGCTCGGCCTGGCGATTGTCTCGAAGATCGTGGACCTGCACGGCGGTAAAATAACAGTCGAAAGCCAGCCCGGCAAGGGCAGCATTTTCCGTGTCTTCCTGCCGGCAGCATAGCCGGCGACAACCCATGAAATCCCGCATCCTGATTGTCGAAGACGAAGAGAAGCTCCGGCGCGTCCTGGAGTTGCAGCTCCGCTCCGCCGATTTCGACGTGGAACAGGCCGGCACCGCCGAAGCCGGGCTCAAGCTGGTGGACCACGCCGACCTGGTGCTGACGGACCTGCGGCTGCCCGGCATGGACGGCCTCGAGCTGATTCGCCTGATCCGGCGGCAGAACACGCGCACGCCCATCGTGGTGATGACCGCGTTCGGCACGATCGAAACCGCCGTCGACGCCATGAAAGCGGGCGCGGCCGATTTCCTGCTGAAGCCCTTCTCGCTCGACCACATGATGACGGTGATCCGCAAAGCGCTCGACGTGCGCGCGCTCGAGGATGAAAACCGTAGCCTGCGCGAGGAACTGGGCCACCGCTACGAGTTCGACAACATCATCGGCCGCAGCGCGCCGATGCAGGAGATCTTCGCGACCATCGAGCGCGTGGCGCCGACGCGGGCCACGGTGCTGCTGGCGGGCGAGAGCGGCGTGGGCAAGGACCTGATCGCGCGCGCCATCCACTTCAAGTCGCCGCGGCGCGACCGTCCGTTGGTGAAGATCAACTGCACGGCGCTGCCGGAGAACCTGATGGAGAGCGAGCTGTTCGGCTACGAGAAGGGCGCCTTCACCGGCGCCAACACCAGCAAGCCGGGCCGCTTCGAACAGGCCGACACGGGCACCGCATTCCTGGACGAAATCGGCGACGTGCCGCCGGCGATCCAGGTGAAGCTGCTGCGCGTGCTTCAGGAGCGCGAGTTCGAGCGGCTGGGCAGCAACAAGACGCGGCACATCGACGTGCGCATCATCGCCGCGACCAACCAGGACCTGCGGGCCGCGCTCGAGCAGGGCACCTTCCGCGAGGACCTGTATTACCGGCTGAACGTGGTGCCGCTCAACATTCCGCCGCTGCGCGAGCGCACGGAGGACATCCCGTTTCTGGCCGAGCACTTCGTCGAAAAGCTGGCCGCGGCCAACGCCAGCCCGGTGGAATCGATTAGCGAGGGCGCCATTCAGAGGCTGCTCGAGTACCACTGGCCGGGGAATGTGCGGGAGCTTGAGAACGTGATCGAGCGCAGCCTGGTGCTGTGCTCCGGCACGCGGCTGGAGGCGGAGGATATCCGGCTGGACACGGCGCCGCGGTCGCGGGAGCGCACGGCCGGTGGGACGGACTTCCTGCCGGAGGGCATGACGCTTGACGAATACGAGCAGTCGATTATCCGCGAGGCGCTGCGGCGCGCGGCCGGCAACAAGAGCCAGGCGGCCCGACTGCTGGGCCTGACCCGCAACGCGCTGCGCTACCGGCTTTCGCAGATGGGCCTGGAAAGCGCGACGGCCGGTGAAAACACCGATTGAGCTTCGAACCGCCTCAATCAGCGAAAACACCGATTGACCCGAGCCCCCGCATGCGCTAGGATGACAATGCGGGGTGGAGCAGTCTGGTAGCTCGTTGGGCTCATAACCCAAAGGTCGTAGGTTCAAATCCTACCCCCGCAACCAACCTTTTCAATAAGTTGCGGTCGCAGCCGAGCATCCTGCAAACTCCCATTAACTCCCAATAACGGCTTTTGAGCCTTCCGTTCCGGTTTCGGGAAGCGTCTCGGGCTTCTTTAGGACCATCGCCAGGACCTTGCTGTGAGCCTGACGCTTGGTGTCGCTCATCGCCTTGCCGTAGACGTTCATCGTGGTCTGAATGCTGGCGTGCCGCATCAGTTCCTTTTGGACTGTCATCGGAGCCCCGCCTTCGTCGAGCCAGGATCGGTAGCTGTGCCTGAACGTGTGCCAGCCGATATCGCCACCTATGGCAGCGGCGATCCCCGCCTTTCGGATGTGTCGCTTTTGGATCTCCTCTTGGTAATAGGGTCTCCGCGTGACCGGATTGGCGAACACCCACCCATCTGGCGCTTCAATCGAATCGGGAGCGATGGGGAAGGGTTCCGGTCGTGTTAAGGTCGAGCCTCCAGGGCAAGAATTGGTCGGGTCGTCGAGGGTGGCGGGCTGGCGGGACGCGTTCGGCCCGGCGAGAGAGTGCGTCAAGGGCGGATACACACGTCACGAGCGACACGTCCGCTGCGTGCGGCGGCCGGGCTGCGACTCTGTCGCCCCCGGCTTACGCCGCAGCCTTCCACGTGTACCGATGGTGGAGACCGCCGACCCGCGGCAACGCGTGCAGATCCGCTCCGGCCGGCTTCGCCTCAATCGCCCGGCCGCTCGGCGTGTCCTTGCCCAGCGCCTCATGCGTCCGGTCCGCGTAATAGTACGCCAGATACTCGCGCGCCAGTCGCCGAACGTGCGCTTCGTCGAGCGCGATCACGTGGTCGAAGCAATCCCGGCGCGCGCTGCCCACCGGAGTCTTCGAAGTCAACGGCCTGTCCGATCGGGTCGGCATCGGGATCAGGGTCGTTCGGGTCCATTCCCGGGAGCACTTGTTCCATCTCGAATTGAGGCCGGCGCCCTCGCGCGATGATCGGTCTGGCCCATTCGTCAATCGGCTTGCCCTCGTCGCCCCAGTACTCCTGCGCCGGGTTCCACACGCCTCGAGCCTCGAGTTTCAGCGGGACCAAATCCAGCGCGCCAGCGTCAAGACGGCTGGATTTAATCTCGCCGGATAAACATGGGTTGCCGGCGTACGTCCACTTTCTGTACGGCTGGACCACCGCGATCTCGCCGGGGACCACGTCCCACAGGTGCTTGGTGCGCAGCGCGATCTCAGCGCCGCTGCCCCGTAACCGGCAGCGAGCTGCTTCCTGTCTTACCGACATGACTACCAGCTCGACACACTCCGTGGCGCCGAGGGCACGCCTCTCACCTGGCCTGGAGCCCGATGCCGGCGGATAGGGTGCAGGTCCCATCCACTTCCGGTACGCAGCCAGATATCGGGAGGCCTCCGAGTTGGGCGCCATCGACACGTCCGCCGCGACCACCACGTGTCGGCGGCCATCGGCGCCGCGGCACTTCAGCGTCAACCCACGCCGCGGGTTCCCGTCGTAGTCGAAGGCGACCACCAGGACCAGCCTCGCCCACCACGGAGCCCTCGGCAAGCAGCACGACGCTGTCTTCGAACGCTTGCAGGAATGCCCAGAACTGCTTCTCCTCGCCGTAGGCGTCCACCGTGATTTCCTCGATCAGTTCATTTAGAGCGGCTGGAGACAGGCGCGGCCCCTTCTTCTCACGCGTGATCTTCTTCTTGATGATTCGTGCCCTTGCCCCAGCGCCGCTTAGCCAGTTCCAGAAATGAGAGTCGCTCGCCGCACTTCCCACCCGCCGCCAGTTCCTGAAACTGGCCGATGAATCCGCTCTTGCGGAAATGCGCAGCGCACATCTGGCGCACGGTTCTCTCCCACTCCGCGCCCAGGCCTGCCCTTTGAAAGCCATCTCTGGCGCGCTCAAGATTCGATAACGCGGCGTCGTAGTACTTGCTCTTCCTGGCGCAAAGAATGCGCATTCCCTGGGCTCGCCAGAGACGGGCGGCGCGACGGCGGCGTCGAGGTCACTTCCAGGGCCCGCCGGGCCTCCACTCGAGATCGAAGGAGTCCTCCCGTGCGCTCGCCGCCAGTGGCGCCGAGGCGAAGCGCCGCACTTGCGCCACGATCTCGTCCAATGCGGGTTCGGATTCGAATCTACTCCGGCGGACGAATGCTCGCCACTGCACGGTTCGGGCGGGGTCTGCGCTGAAAGCTTCGGTCAACCCAACTGGGGTCGCGTCGATCGTGGTGCCACGATGTCGAAAGGTCGACCGAATGGCCTCGGTCAGAAGATCACCGTCAAACGGGTACAGCCGCGCCAGCAGGGCGATGTCGTAGTAGTCCTTGATGCGACTGTTGAGGAGCCCGAGCATGGTTAGAGCCTCGAGTTTCTCGGCCACCACGGTTTCCTTTGGATAGGCCATGAGCACTGGCGGCGGAAACTCCAGCATCGCCGGGTACTCGATCGGAATTGGTCACGGGACGATCACGTCTCCAAAACCGATGTCGATCTGCATCGGGATTCTCGCCTTCGCGAGCGTCGCGTTAAATCGGACCCGAACACCCTCGTACTCCGCGTCTTCCCTGATGCGCTGAACTTCGATCGACGCGGCCGTGAACTCAAGGCCATCAGGTTCAGTGGCGAATTCGCAGACGTCGCCGACCAGCGACCGAATGAGCTCCAGTTCGTTGCTGGTCTTTCCGGCCAAATCGATGTCCATCGTTGGTCGGGTTACAGGCGCCCTCCAAGCCGTCAGCAGGAGGGCTCCCTTCAGAATGAACCGATCCGCGAATGGCGACTTCGCCAAGCGATACAGGAAGCGCTCCATGGCGAAGTACTGCAGCAGTTCCTGGAAGGGCCGGCCTTGCGAGCGGCCTTGGTTCAGTAGACGTTGGCGGACGGAGGCGCCCAAATCGCGGCCACTCATAGCACTGCCTCCAGGTACGGACGCATCACCTTTTCCACGCGGTCGACCTTCGCAAACCTGGATAGAGCCTGATAATCTGGCTTCCGCTACGTCCGCGGTAAGCTCGCAGGGCTTCGATAGCCACGTCGAGCCCAATCTTGTTTCGGTACTTGAAGCAGTCCGCGATCGTCTTCTCTGGCGAATACACTCGCACGGGAACCTGGTCGATCGAAATGACATCGATCCCGGCGCTGAAGGACGGATCGGAGTACCAGAACACGCGTAGCGGAATGCCATCGAGCTTGGGGATCTGCGCGTGGCTGGGCAGCGCCAGATCCACCGCATGCTGGACCTGCGTCGTGAGGCCGTGATGTGCAAGCGCAGATATCAGGCAGATGACGGCGCGTGGTATCCGGATCGCGACGGAGACCAGGTCGGGGCTGGTGAGCGGCGGGGCGGTGGAGAGCCTGTAGATGCCACGGCCGACTTGTTCGAGCTCACCGCGGTCGCGAAGAGTGTATAGCGTCCGAGGGTGAACGCCCAGACGAATGGCGTCGCTGGTGCGGAGCATGCCTTTGTGTTTGGTGAACACATGGCGTGCCTTGACGAGGCCAGCGTCAGCAATCGGCATTGGATAGAACCTGCGGACATTATACATTGTTTCCGAGTTTTCTATCCAGCGAACCCTTGCCTACCGGTCGTTCTTGTTGCGGCGGAATTTCCAGTATGCTGAGAGTCGCTGTCCGGTCTTTGAAAACTGAAACCAGCGAGGAATCTGGTGTGGTCGTCGATGGCGGTGGCGTCGATGCGTTCGGCCCGGCGACAGGTTGCTCCGTCAGAGAAACAAGAAAGCACAGAGACGGCGGCGCTGTTCCCCCGCACTCCCTTTAGACTCCCAAGGGCATCGCTTGGGCGAACTGGCAGTTCAAGGGCGACTTCGGCATCTACGAATGGCTTGGCCTGCCGAAGCTCCGCGGTGCCCCAGACACTGAGCTTATCCAGGTTCTGCTGCCCCGAGCGGGCCAGCCGAGTGCGGTAGGCTTCGTATCAAATCGCTCGACGATATCGTCAACAGAACGGGGTGCTCAGCAGCGCCAAGCCGGCTCTCTGGTGTCCACCAGATTCCACAGGCGCTCGATTCTTCAATGATTGAGGTCTCCCTCAGAAGCCCTCGTAGGCCTCTCGGACGATGCCTTCGATCAGGGTGACCTCGTCGTCGCTGAGCTTGCCGAATTCACCGGTGCGCCGCTTCCTAGAGAGGCTGCCGTTGTTCTGCCGGATGAACATGACGAGGTTTTCGGCCAGACGATCCGGCATCTCGACTGCGTCCATGATGCGGCGGAGAGCCTCGTCGTGCCGGCGGAGGTAGTCGATCTCACGCGGAAGGTCTTCTTCGACCGTGCGCCGGACGCAGGCGTAGAGGAATTCCGCTTGGGCCGTGCAGTCGAAGTAGCGGTACAGATCGGCAGTGTCGTTGAGTACCTCGACGTTGCGCTCAGGCGTCGGGCGCCATTCAATGAACGGCATTAGAGGGCCGGAATGAGCCTGCAGCGTCGTCCGGTAATCGTCGATGCGATCGAGCATCACCGAGGAGACTGGGAACACCATGCCCGGTGGCGTGAAGCGCTGCTCGGCCAGAACGTGGTGCACCAGGCAGCGGTGCATGCGGCCGTTGCCGTCCTGGAACGGGTGCACGTAGACGAACCCAAACGCAGTCGCGGTTGCCTTCAGTACCGGGTCGAGGCCATCTTCGCGCATGCGCTCGTTGGCTTCCAAGAGGCCACCCATGAGGTTATTGAGATCGCCGGGCGGCGCCCCGATGAACTCTGGAAGCGGGTCGCCGTTATGGTCCCGCTCGCCTAGAAACACGCCGTCGGGCCGCAGACCCGCTTGGACGAAACGCGTATCCTCGATCAGCACCCGTTGAAGGCGGACGATCTCGTCGAGGGTCAGGCGGTTCTTCCCAGCCTGCAGCACGGCGCGCCCCCACCGTTCCAGCCGGTTGCGGGGCGGGCGCTCACCCTCGATCTCGAAGCTGGCCCGGCTGTCCGCTAGCAGCATGAAACTGGCCGCACGCGCGACCAGATGCGCACCCGTCCGACCGACTGTCTCATGCGCTTTCGCGGACAGATTCAGAGTCACGAATTCCTCAAGGGCTTTCGTGCGCCTGATGACAGGGCAAAAACGGCTGGTGCCTAGCAGATTGTCACGGACGCGATGCCGTTTGGAAAGCCGCGGACGCCCCGTGAAGTACGCCTTCGGATCCAGCAGATCGACGGCTGCGGCCCGCAGGGCATCCTCGAGGTCAAGTCGGTGCCCGGTCAGGGTCTCGTACAGAAACCAGACGCGGCGCGCGGGGTTCCCGGTAGGCGTAGTGCGGACGAAGGCCTCGACCTCCTTTTTCGGCACAGCGTCGAAGATCTTCTTGAGGACCAGAAGATCAATGTCCTCGTGACGGAGCGCAAATGTCAGGTGATCGGCAAGGCTGTCGCCTGGCCAGTAGCGTTTGTCGAAGACCAGCCAGACTCCCTCCTCCCGGCGGTTGCCTCTGACGTACTGTTCCGAGACACAGGCTGGTCGGCGCACCGGCGCCTTGGCATCAAGCGCCTGCACGAGGGCGGCCCAGCCGGCCAGCCTGGTCCTGCTTGGGATCGTCTTCTCCTGAAAGACAGCCGCTGGTGCCTGATCAAGCCTCATCGGTCGAAATCCTTGTGGCCAGGTCGAAAATAGCGCCACATTGAGACATAGTGTCGAAATCCAAGATATCACTTGGCACCGTCGAAATCCACTCATGCCGGTCGAAAACTGCTCCATCTCTAAGCCTGTGAATCGAAAACCAGCACTGGCGGCTGATCCTCGACCAGTCTGCGGGAGGCGCGGCCCTCGAGAACCGGAGTGTCCACGGCATCAACGTTCACAGGGATTGCACTGCGAGAAACGCCGGTTAGGATCAGCCATGTAAAGTGGAACCCGAAGACCGGACGACAACATCAGTTGGACAGACCCACTCTCGACGCACTGGCGGCCCGAATTGAGGACTATGTGGAAGGGCTGTCATTCGCGGTGATGGATCTCTGTTCAGCGAAGGATGCTAAAGGCATTTGATCCCGTTACGCGTGTCCAGGCGCTTTGGGTGCGTCGAAAAGCTTGCCGGCTCCGCGCCACTTCACGCCGCCGCAGTTTGGCGCTCTGGAAGAGCTCTCAGCCCTTCGGTTCCAGGATGAACGTGGGCGCCAGGCCGGCGACCGTCGAGAAGCCGCCGTTGGCCGCCGAAAGCCAGCTCGAGCATCCCTGCACTTTGCCGAGGTAGGCGTGCGGATGGAGGTCCACCTTCATCTGCCGCACCTCGAGCTCGCCGTAGAGCAGCAGCGGGAAGGGGGCGTAGGTGGCTTCCACCTTCTCCTGCACCACGTAGGGGATGCGCTGGGCGCGCTTCAGGGCCCGGTCCCAGCCCGTGTCGTCGGTCTGCCAGCCTTTGATGGAGTGGTTCTCGCCGGAATCGTCGTTGGGCTTCAGCACCAGCTTCTCGCGATTCTTCAGGATGAACTCGAGCAGATCGATGGTCTGGTCCTGATACGTGGTTTTGCCCGCGGCCACCACGCGCGTCCAGGGAATGTACTGGCGGATGGCCTTTCTCTCGGCGACCGGAAAGCTGGCCGTAATCGTCTCGTCCGTGAGCAGGTCGAAGATCGCCTTCTTGTGCGCTAGCTCGGAGCGGAAGCTGTTGACCAGGCAGACCGCGCCGTCCCGATACGCCCGCACCAGCGGGTGCGAGAGATCGTAGCGCAGCAGGAACTCCTGCACCTTCAGCCGCCGCCAGATCACGTCGATGGTGTAATCGCCGCGCCGCAGAATGCCGCCACGGTATTCGAGCTGATCCGGGGAAACGATCTCGGTCTGGTATCCTTCGGCGCGGAAGAAAGAACGCAGCAGCGCGTGCTCGCCTTCCTCGGTGGGCTGGAAGTTCTGGCGGAACTCGAGGATGGCGATGTTGGGCTGCTTTCTCCCGCCAAACTGCTTGTAGGCTTTGAGCAACGAGGAGAGCAGGTGCTTCTTCCCCCCCAGCTTCTGGAGCGAATAGCGCTTGCGGAACTCCTTCACCGGCGCGCAATCGTAGAAGAGATCGGCCAGCGCTTCGGCGTACGCCACCCCCACCGGCACGTCGGCGACGTATTCGACAAAGTGCATGTTGCCGTTGTTCAGGTGAGTGTCGAGCAGCGAGGTGACCGCCAGGAACGGATAGCCAGGATCGATCGCGGCGAGCATCTTCTCGGCCGGCAGCAGCCCGATGCGCGAGAGCAGGGCCGGATTCGCCAGCGCCATCTGTTTGACGCGGTCGATGGCGGAGAACAGTCCTTCGGCCGCCCGCACCAGCGATTCGTACTGCCGCCGCGAGATGAAGTTCGGCCGCAGGAACGGACAAATCAGGCGTCCGCCCTGCGTCAGGCGACCGGCTTGCATTCGCTCGGCCAGGGCTTCCGCCCAAGCCAAGTCCTTGAACGGGTCGCCTTCGATTAATTTCTGATAGCGGCCTACGGCCTCGTCTAACTGATTCATGACAACTAGGTTTCTATTCTCAGTATCTCACAGCGGAGGGCAATAACGGTACTTTTCATCTGGAGATTTACTTTATAAGCCACTGATACAGAAGGAGATATTTAGTTGGTAAGACGCCGTCCAGATGCCTGGAAGCGCGCGGCGAACGGGCCTTCCGGGCAAGATACAGGCACCCTCGGCAGCCGGACCGTGGCGCCGCCAAGCCACCTGTGCGCCCTGTGGAGACGGGCCACTACGGCTGTGTGCCGCGCGGGTCTGGCGTCGAAACAGATTCCAAATCCGAGAACAGCTTCCCGCGATTGCCGTGTCGCTGCTTTCCGGCGTCTCGGCCGGCGCCCCGTCAATGACGACGATTCCCTGCCACATGCCCGGCCAGAAGGTCACTCCCCAGGTGTAGCGGTCGCTTCGGCGAGCGGCGCCGGGGGCCGGCCCCGGTTGCTTCGGCCAGCGGGCGCCGCGTGGCGCGGCCCCCGGTCGCTTCGGCGAGCGGCGCCGTTGACACAGGTTGGCGGCGCCGCGCGGGGGCGGTTCCCTGTGGCTCCAGCCGTCACCGCCCTTCCCGGTGCGGCAGGCCGGTCCCGAGCTGCCCGCCCCGGCCCGTGCCGTGGGTTCTGCCCCCGCTCAAGGTCGGCCCCGCGCGCTACAGTGAGGGATAGCCATGAAACGCCCAATTGCCATCCTTGCCGCCGTCGTCGCCACGGCCCCCTTTTTCCTCGCCCGCGCGGACGAGGGTCTGTGGCTTTTTAACAACTTCCCGAAGGAGATGGTCGCCTCCAAATACCACTTCCAGGTGACCGACGCATTCCTCAACCATCTCCAACTCGCCTCGGTGCGGTTCAACAACGGCGGCTCGGGATCGTTCGTCTCCCAGTCCGGCCTGCTGTTCACCAACCACCACGTGGGTCTCGACTGCATCCAGAAGCTGAGCACGTCCGACCATGACTACACGGCCAACGGGTTCTTCGCCGTCAACCATGCCGCGGAGGCGCAGTGCCCCGACCTCGAGGTCAACGTGCTGCTGCGCATACGCGACGTGACGGCGGAGGTGAAGGGCGCGGCCAAGGACGCAGCCGATCCCGCCGAAGCGAACAAGCAGCGCAAGGCCGCGATGTCGCAGATCGAGAAGACCTGCACCGCCGAAACCGGCAACCGCTGCGATGTGGTGACGCTCTACTCGGGCGGCGTCTACAACCTTTACGAGTACAAGAAGTACACCGATGTGCGCCTGGTGTTCGCGCCGGAGTTCGATATCGCGCAGTTCGGCGGCGACCCGGATAATTTCACCTACCCGCGCTACGACCTCGATTTCGCCTTCTTCCGCGCCTACGAGAAGGGCAAGCCGGCCGAGGTGAAAGACTGGCTGCGCTGGAGCCACGCCGGAGTCCAGGATAAGGAACTGACCTTCGTGTCGGGCAATCCCGGCACGACCGGGCGCCTCGCGACCTATTCCGAACTGGAGTTCTCGCGCGACGTCTCCTACCCGCTGCTTTACGACCGGCTGGGCTCTCTGATCGCGGCACTCCAGGCCTATCGCGCCGAGAGCGCCGAGAACGGCCGCGTGGGCAAGGAGAACCTGTTTTCCATGCAGAACAGCTACAAGGCGTATACGGGCTTCCTGGCGGGCTTGCGCGACCCGGCGCTGATGAAAGAGAAGCTGGATCAGGAGACGAAACTGCGGGCTGCGATCGCGGCCGATCCCGCCAAACAGAAGCAGTTCGGCGCGCTGTGGGACGAGGTAGCCGCGGCCTACGCGCAGTACCGCGGGTTCTTCATGCAGCAGTTCCTGTTCGAGCGGGCGCCGGCGATTGGCTCGGACCTGTTCGCGATCGCGCGCGAGGTTCTGCGCTACGCCGAGGAGACGCGCAAGCCTAATGCCGACCGGTTGCGCGAGTTTGCCGAATCGAACCTGCCGGCCGTCGAGCAGTCCATGTACTCGACCCAGCCGCTCACCGATTCCATGGAGATCGCGGTCCTGGCCAACACCTTCACGTTCATGCGGGCGCGCCTGGGCGGGGACGACGCCACCGTGAAGGCGGTGCTGAACGGGCAGACGCCCGAGCAGGCCGCAAAAGGCTATGTGACCACCAGCAAGCTGAAGGACGTCGCCGAGCGTCAGCGCCTGGCCAAGGACCTGGACGCGGTCATGGCGTCCAACGACGGGATGATCCGGCTGGCGCGCATCCTGGACGGACCGGCGCGGAAGTACCGCAAAGAATACGAGGACCAGGTCGAGGCGGCGCTGACCCTGAGTAAGGCCAAGCTGGCGCAGGCTCGCTTCGCGGCCTATGGCACCAGCGAGTATCCCGACGCCACGTTCACACTGCGGCTGACCTACGGCCCGGTCCTCGGCTATAAGAACGCCGCGGGACAGGCGGTACCGTACACCACCACGCTCGACGGCCTCTACAAGCATGCGACGGGAGTCGAGCCCTTCAAGCTGCCGCAACGCTGGCTGGACGCCAAGGACAAGCTGAATCTCTCGACGCCGTACAACTTCGTGACCACCACGGACACGCACGGCGGCAACTCCGGCAGCCCCACCGTGGACGAGAAGAACGAGGTGATCGGCATTCTGTTCGACGGCAACATCGAGGGCCTGCCGAACCGCTTCGTCTTCACGGATACCGAAGCGCGCTCGGTTCATGTGGCGAGCCAGGGCATCGTCGAGGCGCTGCGCAAGGTCTACAAGGCGGACCGCGTGGTCAAGGAACTGGGGATGGAGTAGGCAGCCGGCATGGCCATCCGGCCCATCCTGCAGTTGGGCGATCCACGGCTGCGCGAGATAGCCCGTCCGGTTGAGGACCCGGCGTCGCCCGAAATCGCGCTGGCGATACGCGATTTGACAGACACGCTCGCCCACGCGCGCGCGACCACTGGATACGGCCGAGCGATCGCCGCGCCGCAGATCGGCGTACCGCTGCGTGTTGTCGTTCTCCGGCTTCCCGGCGCCGATCCCTGGCCCTTCATCAACCCCTCAATCACGGCGCGGAGCGACGACAAAATCGTGGTGTGGGATGCGTGCCTCAGTTTCCTGTGCATCTTCATGCAGGTCGAGCGCTACCGCGAAGTGACGGTTCGCTACCAGGATCCGCAAGGCGCGTGGAGGGAATTGCGCGCCGGCGCCGAACGCGATCTCTCCGAACTTCTGCAACACGAGATCGACCATCTGGAAGGGATTCTGGCGGTGGACCGCATCGCCGACATCAAGTCCCTGTGCACGCGGGAGGAGTTCGAGAAGCGGCACCGGGCCTCAAGCCCCTACGCCTAGCGGGCCGCGCGGCTCACGACGTGCGGGACGCCGGCATCACTACCAGGGGACGGCGCTGACCGACCTTGGGCGCGCCTGGCACTCTGGCCCTGAGCAGGCCGATCTGGCCGTCGTGATGCGATTCGTGCTCGCAGACGTGGAACCATTTGCACAGATTGTTGGTAGGTCCCCAGGGCCAGGTTTTGTCCACCAGCATGAGCCAGCGGTCGTCGCGTTTGCGGAGTCCGGCGAGCGTTTTCTCGCGAAGATCGTGCAAGGTCTTCAGATAGTAGTCGAGAGTGTGGCCTTTGATGGTCTTGCGGGCTGGCTCGCCGAGTTCCATCGCAACAGCCCAATCCTTGAACGCCGAACCCTTCTCGAGTTGCGCCAATCCTACACCGTCGAAGGTATTCAGTTGATACAGCTTCTCGGTGGCCGCCAGATGGAGCAGCAGGGCGCCGATCCGGTTGGCCTTGGTATCGAGGAGAAAATCGACCTGGTCCAGCGTCATGCCGTGCACCGAGCGATAAACCGTATCCCGCACCCAGGTCATTTCCGCGACTAGCGTTCCAATTTGCGAGGAATAGCCCGGCATAGGGCCAAGCACATTTGGCTCCGATCCCGCGCCCTTCGCAACCGGCGACGAAATCAGCGCGGATGCAAGGGCGGATTGGAAGAAGCGCCGTCGGGTATTGGTGAAGGGCATGACTATCTCACCCACCGATTGTAGTCGATGTCTGGTAGAGAGACGGCGTCGAGAAATCAGTGGCCTTGCTCTGCCTCCATTAGGTTCAAGAGGATATCGTTGATGCGGGTCAGGTGTCCTTCGCCCTTGGACTTCAGCCATGTAAGGACTTGCGCGTCCAGGCGTACACTCACCGCCACCTTGGGTGGCCGGGCATCACGCAGGCGCACCATCTGTGCCAACTGTTCGTTAGTGAGGCGCGGAATGTCGTCAAGACGGATGCGGGAGTCGTCACCTGCCACCTGACGGCGGGCTACGCGGCGCAGTGTTTGGCGCTCCTTCTCAGTCCATTTTCTGTTCGTGATATCTTCGGATCTCATGCTTTTCAGCCGCTCGGGCCGAGATGATGCGGACGATTTCCTCGCCACGATAGTCCTCCCGGTATACGTGAACCACCAGCAGTACGGCGCCAACCCCGGGTTCTATCCGAGCCGCGCCAATCGGATGCCAGCGTCGTTCTCCCGTCTTGCCGTCGATGCGATCCGTATGGATTAGGCAGCGTTCGTCCTCGAACACCAACGCCGCCAGTTCGAACGAGATCCCATCGTGCTTTCGCTGGTTCCGAAGGTTCTTCGCTTCGTCCCATTCGTAACGCATCGCGTATATACAGAGTATGCTACAGCGGGGGGCGGGGCCGACGTGACGGAGCGCCTTTGCCGACTCGCTTGCGGAGTTCCTCGGGCGCGTAGACCGTGAACACGATCCGTGCGCCCAATTCGCTGGCGGCCTTGGCGGTCCCAGCCGCGAGGGCGAACGCGCAAGAATGCGGCTGCGTGGCCGCTTGCACACCGATATTGAAGTCTCGAACCTTCGCAGCGTTCCACATGCCCCGCTCCGCCTTGGGGAGAGCGTCAATCAAGGCACAGAAGGCCCGTATGGTGGAATCCGCGGCCTTGGTCACCTTGACCAGCTCAAGGTGCGCACCGTAGGCTCGCCTCTCGCGTCCTACGTAGAGGACGATCACCTTTTTAGCAAGGGCAGTGACCAGTGGCTGCAGATCGCACTTCGAGTAGATATCAAGGTCGACGTTCAGAAAATGAGTGGCTATTAGGTTGCGGCAGGAACCGTCATCGAAGGGGCGGATGGGCGGCAGCCTACGCTGCCGCCCATCCGCCTTAGAACAGGTACAGCGGCGTCCCCGGCGCAGGCGGCTCCTCGCCCTCGCCCGCGCCGACCGGGACTTCCTCGCCTTCCTTGGCTTCCTTCTCTTCCTTGACCGGGCGGCAGTAGATGCCGGTTTCGCCCATGTAGATCTCGAGGTCGGCCGGGCGCGGCAGCGAGCCCTGGATCAGCGCCTCCGAGAGCGGATCCTCGATGTACTTCTGCAGGGCGCGGCGCAGCGGGCGCGCGCCGAAGCTGCGGTCGTTGCAGGTCTTCTCGAGGATGTACTTCGGCGGCCTCGACCGTCAGGCGCATCTTGATCTGCTTGGCGACCAGGTTCTGATTGATCTGGCCCACCAGCAGGCCGATGATCTTGATCAGGTCGTCGTCGGTGAGCGACTGGAACAGGATCACCTCGTCCAGGCGGTTCAGGAACTCGGGGTTGAAGGCGCGCTTCACCTCGGCCATCACCATGTCTTCGACCTTCTGCGGAATGCCCTCGCCCACCGGGGCCGAGAAGCCCATGCCGCCCTTCTTCTCCAGGAAGCGGGCGCCCAGGTTGGAGGTCATGATGATGATGGTGTTCTTGAAGTCGACCGTGTTGCCGATGCCGTCGGTCAACTGGCCGTCTTCGAACACCTGCAGCAGGATGTTGTAGACGTCCGGGTGCGCCTTCTCGATTTCGTCGAGCAGGATCACGGAATAGGGCTGGCGCTTCACGCGCTCGGTCAACTGGCCGCCCTCTTCGTAGCCCACGTATCCGGGAGGCGATCCGATGAGCTTCGAGACCGAGTGCTTCTCCATGAACTCGGACATGTCGAAGCGGACCAGCGCCTTCTCGCTGGCGAACAGGAACTCGGCCAGCGCGCGGGCGACTTCCGTCTTGCCGACGCCCGTCGGCCCCAGGAACAGGAACGAGCCCGCCGGGCCGCTTGGGCGATTTCAACCCGGCGCGGGAACGGCGGATGGCGCGGGACAGCGCGCTGATGGCGCGCTCCTGGCTGACGATGCGCTTGTGCAGCTCTTCCTCGATGCGCAGAAGCTTGGCGACCTCCTCTTCCTTGATCGAGGTCATGGGCACGCCGGTCCAGCGCGCCACCACGTCCTCGATGTCGTCCTTGGTGACGACGCCGGTAGAGGTGTCGTCGAGGTTGTAGCGCTCGCGCAGCAGGCGCAGGTTCTCGCGCTCCTTGCGCTCCTCGTCGGAGTAGAAGCGCGCCTTCTCGAACTCGTGGTTCGCGATGGCGTTCTCCATGCGGTGCACGATGAACTTGATGCGCTTCTGGATCTCGTTCACCTCGGTCGGCAGCGTGGTCTGGCGCAGCTTCACGCGCGCGCCGGCCTCGTCGATGAGATCGATGGCCTTGTCCGGCAGGAACCGGTCCGGGATGAAGCGGCTGGAAGTGAACACCGCCGTTTCGATGGCGTCGTCGGTGTAGGCCACGGCGTGGAACTTCTCGTAGCGCTCCTTGATGCCGCGCAGGATCTGCACCGCGTCGGCCTCGTTGGGAGGCGGAACCTTCACCGCCTGGAAGCGGCGCTCGAGCGAACGGTCCTTTTCGATCGACTTGCGGTATTCGCCGGGCGTGGTGGCGCCGATGCACTGGATCTCGCCGCGCGATAGCGCCGGCTTGAGAATGTTGGCGGCGTCGAGCGAGCCTTCGGCCGAGCCGGCGCCCACCAGCGTGTGCAGCTCATCGATGAAGATGATGGCGTTCTGGTTCTCCATCAGCTCCTTCATGATGGTCTTGAGGCGCTCTTCGAACTGGCCGCGGTACTTGGTTCCGGCGACGATCAGCGAGAGGTCCAGCGCCAGGATGCGCTTGTCGGCGAGGAACGACGGCACGTCGCCCTCGGCGATGCGCTGGGCCAGGCCCTCGACGATGGCGGTCTTCCCTACTCCCGGCTCGCCGATCAGCACCGGGTTATTCTTGGTGCGGCGGCACAGGATCTGCACCACCCGCTCGAGCTCGTAATCGCGGCCGATCAGGGGATCGAGCGTGCCGTCCAGGGCCGATTGCGTCAGGTCGCGGCTGAACTCGGTCAGCAGCGAGCTTTCCTTGGGCCGGCTGGCGGTCATCTTTTCGGAAGCGGAGCGGGAAATCTCCTCGCGCACGGCCGAAAGGCGCAGCCCGCGCTCGTGCAGGATCTCGGCCGCGAAGCACTTCTCTTCCCGCAGCAGGCCGAGCAGCAGGTGCTCGGTCCCGATGTGCTTGTGATTCAGCCTCTCGGCCTCCTCGGCGCCATAGGCCAGCACGCGCTTGCACTCGTGGCTGAGCGGCAGGTCCACGGAGGTGGAAACCTTCTCGCGGATGGTTGTGTGCCCCTCGATCTGCTTGCGGATCGAATCGATCTGCGCAGCCGACCGCAGGAAGCGGTTCGCCAGAGCCTTGTCCTCGCGCAGCAGGCCCAGCAGCAGGTGCTCGGTCTCGATATAAGGGCTGCCGAACTGGCTGGCCTCGTATCGCGCGAAGAAGATGACCCGTCGGGCCTTTTCCGTGTATCGTTCAAACATAACTTTGTCCGCTCTGTACCCTTACACCATCGGCATCCGGCGCTTCGGACCGCACCCCCTCCGGGACCAGCGCTCCGGCTTCGAGGCGTAGGACCCGGTCACAGCGACGGGCGAACGACAGATTGTGAGTAACGTAGACCGAAGTGAGGCCGTGCGAACGGTGCAGTTCCGTCAACAGATCGATGATCATTTCGCCGGTGCGGTGATCGAGATTCCCGGTGGGCTCGTCGGCCAGCAGGAACTTCGGATTCCCGACCAGCGCGCGGGCCAGCACCACCCGCTGCTGCTCGCCTCCGGAGAGTTCGCCGGCCCGGTGCGAGGCACGGGCCTTCAAACCGGCCTCTTCGAGCCTGGCCATCGCCGGCGCCGCCGCCTCGGCCCGGGAAGTCCCCCGGATCAGCAGCGGCATCATCACGTTTTCGAGGGCGGTGAACTCGGGAAGCAGGTAGTGAGTTTGCCAAACGAACCCAAGCTCCTGGTTGCGAAAGGCCGCAAGTTCCTCATCCGCAAGGGCCGTGATCTCCCGGTCGCCGAACCAAACGAACCCACCAGAAGGCCGTTCCAGCGCACCCAGCAGATAAAGGAGGGTGGATTTGCCGGTTCCCGACTCGCCCACCAGCGCCAGCCGCTCGCCCCGCTCGATTTCGAGGTTCAGACCCTCGAATACCACCAAGTCGGCGTCGCCCGAGCGAAACTTCTTGCTCAGGTCCACGGCCCGGATGGCGGTATTTGGCAGCATCGAATCCCCTGCTCTCTACGCTAGCACGACAGTCCAGCGCGCGCCTCCGAGCGAGCGCGATAACGAACTCCACACAGCTTCTGAGCTGCACCCCAGATGAGACTAAACCTGTTCACTTAGTTAGATGCAGCGGAAGAGGCGGACGTTGCTGGCGGCGCGAACGCGGTGTGCCGCAGCGAGCCGGCCACCACACGATGCCGCGTTCTCACGGCACCCAAGCGCTCGCGTGCAACGACGCAGCCGGGGGACAAGAGGCGTCGCTGCGCGCGATGCACCGGCGGACCAAGCCGGCGTCGAAGTGCGCGATGCGACGAAATGGCCGGGGGACAAGAGGCGTCGCCGCGCGCCATGCAGCCGAGACCAAGCAGGCGTCGAAGTGCGCTATGCGACGACATGGCCGGGGGACAAGAGGCGTCGCCGCGCGCGATGCACCGGCGGACCAAGCAGGCGTCGAAGTGCGCGATGCAGCCGAGGGACAAGAGGCGTCGCTGCGCGCGATGCACCGGCGGACCAAGCCGGCGTCGAAGTGCGCGATGCGACGAAATGGCCGGGGGGAGGGGCGTCGCCGCGCGCGATGCAGCCGAGGGACGAGCCGGCATCGCTGCGCGCGATGCGCTGCCGCGTCCGGGGACGAGCGCACAAGCGGACTCAGCCCGGGCCGACGACTACAAGACTCGGCGCCGTGGTGGACGTTGACGTCGCGGCGTGGCCGAAGCTGAGTGCGAATCGGACGGCCGTGCGGGGGCGTCGAGGGGTCTTGGCATGCCTTTCGTGGACTGCGTTTGCGTTCCAGGGCAGGAGATGGTAAACTTCCCTTAACCTTTGTCTCTGGGGGGCGCCCCCAGGAATTCGAAAGCCCCAGGTTGGGAACCTGGGGCTTCACTCAGAGGGGCTGGCGACGGGCTGGGTCCCGTCGCCGGGGATGCTATGTTATAGCTGACTGATTCAGTCTACACCAGATTCACACCGTTGTGTCCGTTTCTTAGAGAAAATTAACCATAAAGCCCCTTTAATCATCTACTTGGGGACTCCGCAGGGTCCCCCGCCCGCTTCCTGGCACGCTCGACGTCGTTGAGCAACTGGCGCGTGACCCTTTCGGCGACGTCGGCACTGGCGCCGCGGAATCTGCCCCCCAGGCTTTCTTGTGTGGTGGACCAGATGACGTCTCCGTCCTTGCTCACCAGGCGCACGGAGGCCGTCGCTTCGTGCTTGCGCTCCTGCGTGTGGAGCGATTCGTTCTCGCCCCCGCCCAGCGAGCCGGCCACACCCCGGCGAACCGTCCCCAGGCGGCTCGTGCCACCCCGGCTATTGCTGCCGACCGCGTAGCCGGAGTCGCTGACGCTCTCGCTGCCGTGGGCGTTGACCCCTTCGCTAGCCGAGAATGTTTCGGTGTAGATCAGGTCTTCGGCCGAGCCCCGGAGAATGGCATCGGCGCGGTCCTGGTTCTCGGTGATGACGAAAAGGCGGGACCGCTCCAGGCTGCCGATAATCATGTCCCGCAACTGGGCCGCGGTCTCGCCGCCGTTCAAGCGTTCGACGTAAACCCGGCGGATGGTGAGCAACTGGGCGAACCGCTCGCGCTCAATGCCTTCGTCCCTGGAGGCGGGGCGGCGGCGGCCTGCCCGAGCGCTCCAGCCAATGCGATCCAGATCGCGATCATGTCAGCCCTTGCCTCTTTTGCGCGCCTCTACATCCTGATACTCGACCTTGCGGCCGGTGCGGGCCTCCAGGCAGGCGAGCAGGGCGCGGATATCGCCTTTGCCCACGCGAAAGACCAGCGCCTGTTGGCGGCCGTCGTCGTCTGCGTATCCGACGGTCAGGAAGTGGCTGCGTTTCTTGCTCAGCAGGAACATCGGCGGCGAGAACGCCAGGTAATATCTGGGACCCACGTTCTGGCCGTATTCGAGCACGTTGATGCTCTCGTAGGGGACCTCGACGATGGCCGAGCGGGTCTCGAAATGAAAGTAGCGGTCGCCGGTGACGTCAATGACGCCGCCCGCGGACTTCGGTAGTTCGGCTACCGTGCCGCCGACGTACTCGACGCGGTCGCCGGGCCCCTCCGCCCGCATGGGGGCCGGTCCGAGCGCCGCGACCAGAGCGCAGACCATCAAACGCACCGGGATTCTTCGCCTCACATACCATGTGGCCCGGCATGCCCGGGACTCTCTAGCCGCGCAGTTTGCACAGTCCTATGAGCAGTCCTACTAGCAGTCCTGTGAGTCCTATAGCGACGGTTGTGGGGCGGACCCCCTGGTCCGCGGCCGACGCCCCCGTCGGCCTAGTGATCGCACGAGAAAGCGGGTCCAGGGGGACCCGCGCGGACCTGCATGGGCGTTAAAGTAAGGCCCCGGCGGGCAGTTTCCGTGGCGCAGGCACTCCTGCCTGCCGCCTCGACATTCGTGTCGAGGCCGGTTTTTCGCGTCGAGAAGAGTCTCGACGCTGCAGACTAAGAGTCTGCGCCACGGTTCAAGCTCGCGGCGACCTCCTATTTCAACGCCTATGCGCGGACCTGGGGGTCCGCCCCACACACCGGACGGGGTAAGCTGAGACTATGGCCGACGACCCCAAGACGCAGCCGACAGAGGTTGCCCGTCCCGAAAGCGTCCCGGACGGAGTGATCGTCAGCCCGGACACGCGCCGCCCGGAACGGGTTCCGCCCGGTCAGTCGCGGACGCGCAAGTGGCCGGTGCTCGACGCCAGCGGGCCTCCATCGATCGACCTGGCGCGATGGCGCTTCCGGCTGGACGGCCTGGTCGCCAAACCTATCGAGTGGAACTGGGAGGAGTTCGGGAAGCTCCCCAGGGTCCGCGTATTCGCCGATTTCCACTGCGTCACGCGCTGGTCGCGCCTGGGAAACACCTGGGAGGGCGTCTCGACTCGCGAACTGGTGAGCCGCGCGGGCGGCCCCCTGCCGAATGCCCGCTTCGCCCGGGTGGCAGGCTGGGACGCGGGCTGGACCACCAATCTGCCTCTGGAGGCTCTGCTGGCGGAGGATGCCCTGGTGGCCCTCACCCACGACGGGGAACCGTTGACGCCCGAGCACGGCGGCCCGGCCCGCCTGGTGGTGCCCCGCCTCTACGCCTGGAAGAGCGCCAAGTGGTTGAAGGCTATCGAGTTGCTTGATCGCGACCAGGCTGGCTTCTGGGAGAAGAACGGCTATCACATGCGCGGCGATCCGTGGCTCGAAGAGCGGTTTGGCTGGTCCTGATACCATGGAAGTGTAGATGTCCTTAGCTGGGAACCCAAAGTTGCGCCGCCGCAGTGTTCTGGGCGCCGCCGGAATCGGCGGGCTGGCTGTTTTTGCCTGCCATGCCGCACCTGCCTTCTGGCAGCAGTACAGACGTGAGGCCAGGCGGGCCATTCTCCCGCCCACGGCTATCCCGGACCCGCTGCGATGGCCCGACCGCGGCCTGTTCGCGGCCTGGCTCGGCCATAGCACCGTCCTTCTCAAGATGGACGGCTTCACCATCCTCACCGACCCGGTTTTCAGCGACCGCGCCGGTCTGCAGGTTGGTCCGGTCACATTCGGCGTGAAACGGCTGGTCGCGCCGGCGCTAGAGGCGCATCAGCTTCCTAAGATCGACCTGGTCCTGCTGTCGCACGCGCACATGGACCATACCGACCTGCCGTCGCTGCGCGCGCTCGAGAGCCGGCACACGGCGGTCATCAACGCCGTTCGGAACAGCGACCTGCTACGCGTGAGGCACTGGCACCGGGTGGCGGAGCTGGGCTGGGGCGAGAGCGAGCGAGTGGGCCCGGCCAGCGTCCGCGCATTTGAGGTCAACCACTGGGGCGCGCGGATGCGCACGGACGATTACCGGGGCTACAACGGCTACCTGATCGAGTGCGGCGACCACCGCGTTCTCTTCGCCGGCGACACCGCCATCACAACGGCCTTCCGGAGACTGCGCTCGAAGCGGCCGATCGATCTGGCCATCATGCCGATCGGCGCCTACAATCCGTGGATCCGGTTCCACTGTACGCCGGAGGAGGCCTGGCAGATGGCGTCGGACGCCGGAGCCGAGCGCATCCTGCCGGTCCACCACCAGACGTTTCCGCTAGGCCACGAGCCGCGGCTCGAGCCCATCGAGAGGCTGGACCGCGTGGCCGGGCGCGAGCCGGGCAGGATCGTGGTCACGCGCGTGGGGCAGGAATTCCGGCTGGCGTAGGGTGGGGCGACGCAACGGATTATAATACGAGCGTGGAGAAGAAGGTGAGGGTGTTCGCCAGCTTCGAGGAAGCCGACGAGGCCGACGCGCGCGAAGAGGCGGCCATGTCTCCCGAACAGCGCCTGAACATCCTTATCGAACTCCGCGACCGCCGCCACCCCGATGCCGCTGAACAAAGACTGGCGCGAGTTTGTCGAACTACTCAACTCGAACGAAGTTGAGTACCTGGTGGTCGGCGCGTTCGCCGTCGCCTTTCACGGTTTCCTCGCTACACTGCCGATCTCGACCTTCTGGTGCGGCCCACGGAAGAGAATGCACGCCGTGTGCTGCGCGCGCTGTCCGCATTCGGCCTCGGAGGATTGGGGATACAGATGGCGGATCCAACCGTGGGCAGCGCGGACGGAAGCGGATCTGACGAGGTCGCCACTCGCTTCATCGGCTCACCGAACGCGGTGTCTGAGAACATCGCCTAGCATCACTTTGCCTAGGTTGACATCAGATCCGCGACATAGCATCATATTGCTATGCGGACCACACTCTCACTCGAAGATGATGCGATGAAGGCGGTCCAGGCATACGCCCGGAGCGGCCAACTCTCCCTGGGCAAGGCAGCCTCGGAGCTGATCCGCAGGGGGTTCCGCTATCAACTGGGGACGACGAAGGTCAACGGGCTTCCCGTTTTCGACGTGCCGGACGACTTCCCGGTGCTCACTACCGAGCGGGTGCGAGAGTTGTTGGACGAAGAATGACCCGCCACCTGTTGGACGTGAATGTTCTGCTTGCCCTGGTGTGGCGCCGCCACGAGGGTCACGCGGCCGCACACGCCTGGTTTGCGAAGTCCGGCCATCGCGCGTGGGCAACCAGCCCGCTCACGGAGCTCGGGGTGCTGCGCTTGCTGACGAATCCCGCCGTGACGCAAGCCACTGTGAGCGCGTCGACCGCGCTGGACGTCGTTCATGAGGCAACCCGGCATGAGGGGCACGAGTTCTGGCCGCTGGACGGCGAGGTAACGACCGGTTTGAAGGCCCTGGCCGGAAGACTCCAGGGACACCAGCAGTGGACCGACGCCGCGCTTCTCTGGCAGGCCATGGAACGGAACGGGGTGCTGGTAAGTTTCGATACCGGCGTCAAGGAGCTGGCGTCGCGGGAATATGGCGGACACGTGTTGCTGTTGAACCGGGCGTGACCGGGCGCGATGCCGCGCCGCGACCTACCGCGGCAACCGGGCAGACGGGCGCAGCGCCTGCAGGGTCGGCGCCCACCGACGCGGGCAGCCTGGCACCGCGGCCGGGAGCGGGGTCGGGTCCGTTATCCACATCCTGGTATCCCTGAAAGTTGAACGTGCGCGTGGCCGTTCCCGCCAGTTCGAAAGCTATCCCGCGAAAGGCCGTGAGGTCCTTCAGACTCTGCGGCAAAGGAGCGGCGAGCGAGTTCGCTCCGTTGAAGACGCTCGAGCCGGATGCTCCCCAGGTGGCCGGGCCTGAGGCAGTCAGTGCGCAGGTGGAGCCGCCCGACGAGGAGACCGTCCAGGTGGTTCCGGTGACAGCGACGGCGCCGGTATCCCCGGTCGCGCCGGCCGGAAGAAGACGCAGATTGCCGATGGTGTAGTTGAACGCGGCAACCTCAGGGTCGAATGAGAAGGCGATGCTGTCCACCTGGGAGAGGTTGAGCGGAACCTGCTGCTGGCTCCATCCGGGCTGAGCCAGTTGGTCCCAGTCCACCTCCACACGGCGGGGCCCCGGTTGGGGGGCGAGCGGGATGTAGGTCATGTACGAGCCGTAGTCGGGAATTAGAAACACCGGCTGGTTCAGCGTGACGGAGAGCGGGAAGGGCTCACCCAACTGGTTGTGGAGAATGCGGCCGGCCGACCAGTCCGCGCCGATTGCGTTAGAGGGAGGCACAAAGGAAATCCCTTGGTGCCCGACGTCCGCGAAGGTGTTGTTCTCGACGTCGTTGATGCCGGTTATGTTGGCGCCGCCCCACGCTATGCCCTCTGCCAGGTTGTCGTGCAGGAAGAAGTTGCTGGATCCGGCATCCAGGTAGATGGAGGCGCCCCAGCGGGTATGGTTGTGCCTCAGGATGTTGTAGGCGATCTCGGTTCCCTGCCCGTCCATGTTCCAGGCATTGACGTTCCCGCAGTCTTCGACGAACAGGCAGGAGTCTTCCACCAGGTTGGTCAGGACGCGGGACCGGGGCGAGAGAACGATGCCCGCGGCGGACGTCCGCCTGATGGTGTTGTTCTCAACCAGTGCCTGGTCGCCCTCGAGGTAGATGCCGGCCTCGTTCGACCAGGTCCATACGGAATCCTCAATCGTGACCTGCCGCACGGTGTTGCCGCTTCCCGCCAGGTGAATCCCGCTACGTCCGGCATGGCGCACCGAACCGCCGTCGAGCACGTTGCCCGTCCCGGAGACATCGACGCCGCCCATGTGCTGCGGAGAGACGGAATAGCCATCGAAGGTGCGGATCCAATTGGGCGCCCACAGGTGGAAATCCTGCACGGTGCAGTTGGTGCTGTTCTGCAAATTGAACCAGCCGCCGCGCGCGGAGATGCCCTTGACCGTCACGTAGGATTGGCCGCTGAGATCGAGCACGGCAGGGGCGATGCCAGCCTCGACGCGCTGCTCGGGCGAGCCGCCATCGGGCATCCAGACGTAGAGTTGCTGCTGGGCGGGATCCCACCACCACTCGCCGGGCGCGTCCAGTAGCTCCAGCTTTCCGAACACGAAGAAGTGGCTTCCCCGCCGCGGCACCAATTCGCGCAGGGCGTTTATGGGCGCGGAAAAGGTCAACTTGCCGGAAGCCCTGTCGTGGGACACCACCTGGCGGTCATAGGCGACCCACGCCTGTCCCGCCATCACGCGAACCCATGCGCCGGTCAGGTCGGTGTCGGGAAGAGCGGAGTAAGTGATGTAGTCCTGGGTGCCCGAGTCGGCCAGGGCGTAAGTCATATTCGCGAAGTCCTCGACGGCGGTGTTGGGCCAGCGCGCTTCGTTGAGTAGTTGTCCGGCGCCGAAGACCTGGAGCGGCTGGCCGGGCCATGCGGCTCGGTAAATGGTACCCGAAGAGACGGTCCACGGGCCTGCGACGGGTGTGGCGCCGATGAGCGTGGGGCACTCGCCCGGGTATGCCTGGATGGTGATCGGGGCGGCGGCGGTTCCCGACTGTCGCAGTGAGACGGTCTCGTGGTAGTTCCCGGCGCGGAGGTACAGCGTGTCCCCAGCTTGCAGCCGAGCGGCGGCGAACCCGACGGTGGCGAAGGGCTGAGTTTCGGTGCCCGGCGCGGCATCGCTCCCGGAAGGGGAGACGTAGTAAGAGGTGGCCTGGTGCGGCGTGATGGTGTACGCGACCGTCGCCACGGCGCTATTCGTGTAGCCGTCGGCAGTGGCGATGGCCTGGATCGTCATGCTGGACGAAACCGTGATCGGCGCGGTGTATCTCGCGGACGATGTGGTGGGTACGCTGCCGTCGGTGGTGTAGTAGATCGCGGCGCCGGGGGTGGCGGCCGTGATGGTGACGGTCTGCGCCGAGGTGTAAGTTCCGGCGGCGGGAGCGAACTGAGGAGCCGCGGCCGCCGGCTTCTCGACTGGAGGGGGAGTGGACTTGGTGCCGCTGCCGCATCCGGCGGCGAGGGACAAGGCCAGGGCGGTGGCGGCCAGGGCGACGCGGCTTCTCATTGGACGACCACTATAACAGCTCAGCAATGGAACAAGCTGAAGAGGGTGCCGAAATAGGGCGCGAACGCACAAGACATTGCTGGCCACGGATGAACACAGATGAACACGGATGGGACACGAATGAGTTATCCGTGTTCATCCGTGGCCCAAATTGTCTTGCCGAGACTGCCCTATTGCCAGCGCCGGAAAGCGAGCACCGCGTTCAGGCCGCCGAAGGCGAACGAGTTCGAGAGGGCCCACTCGGGATCGGCGGGACGCGCCTGGTTGGGCACCACGTCGAGTTCGCAGAGCGGATCGGGCTCGTCGAAGTTCGCCGTGGGCGGTAGCAGGCGGTTGCGCAGCGTCAGAACGGTGGCCACGGCTTCGATGGCGCCGGCCGCGCCCAGCGCGTGGCCGTGCATGGACTTGGTCGAGCTGACCCCCATGCGCAACGCGTGCTCGCCGAAGACCATGTGGATGGCGCCGGCTTCGGTCGGATCGTTGGCCGGCGTGGCGGTCCCGTGGGCGTTGATGTAACCGATCTGCTCGGGCGCGATGCCGGCGTCACACAGCGCGCCGCGCATCGCGCGCGCCGGTCCCTCCATGGAGGGCTGCGTCAGGTGATGGGCGTCGGAGGACATCCCGAATCCCACGATCTCGGCGTAGATCCTGGCGCCGCGCGCCTTGGCCGCGTCGAGCGTCTCCAGCACCAGCATGGCGCCGCCCTCGCCCAGGATCATGCCGTGGCGGTTCTTCGAAAACGGCCGGCAGGTGTCCTGCGAAACGACGCGCATCGCCTCCCATGCCTTCAGATTCCCCAAACAGAAAGGCGCCTCGCTGCCGCCGGTGATGGCGGCGTCCACCACGCCGTTTCGGATCAGCCAGAAGGCCTGCCCGATGGCATGATTCGACGAGGAGCAGGCGGTCGAGACGGTGTAGACCGGCCCGGTGATGCGGTTCTCGATCGAGATGTGGCTGGCGGCGGCGTTCTCCATGGCGCGCGGGATGGTCAGCGGGTTGACGCGCGGGCGCTTGAGCGCGTACAGGTTCTGGAAGCCCTCGTCCTCGGTGGCCTTGCCGCCGACGCAGGAGCCGGTGACGACGCCGCCGCGCTCGCGCAGCGCTTCAGTCCACTCGATGCCCGAATCGCGCACGGCCTCGCGCGCGGCGACCACGCCGAACTGCGCGAAGCGGTCCAGGAAGTCGGTCTCCTTGTTGCAGAAATGCTGGGAGGGATCGTAGCCCTTGACCTCAGCCGTGTTCGGGAACCGAAGCAGGGCCGGGTTCACCAGCGTCATGGGGCCGATTCCGGAGCGGCCCGCGGCCAGGCCCTCCCAGAAGTCGGCGGCGTTCAGCCCCAGCGAGGAGATTACGCCCACGCCCGTCACCACCACGCGTCGCGCCATACTCACGGCTGCGCCGGGGCAGGAGCCTCGCTCTGTCCGCTCGCGAGCAGCTTCTCCAAGGCCTCCACCATCTGGCGGATGCCGCGGATTCCCTGCACGCCCTCGTCCGGGATGTTGATGTTGAACTCGTTTTCGAGGGCGAAGAGGATGTTGACTCCGTCGAGCGAGTCGATCCCCAGCTCTTCGAAGGTGCTGTCGAGCGTCACCTTCTCCGGCGGCAGCTTCTGGCTGTCGGCAATCACCTTCAGAATTCTCTGGGTCAGTTCTTCGGACATAGGATTTCGCTTACCGTCTCAAAATGGTATCCCATTTCCTGGAGCGAAGGGAGGAGCCGTCGCACCGCCTCGATACACGTGCCGGCCGTGGCGCGGCTGTCGTGGAGGCAGAAAATCGCGCCGTTCCGGGCGGCGGCGGCCAGCCGTGCGACCACGGCGGGCGCGGGCAGCTTCCAGTCTCTTCCGATGGCAGTCCACATCACGCCCAAAAGGCCCAGCTTCCGTTGTGCATCGCGCAGGCCGAACCACCGGGCGCCGTAAGGCGCGCGGAACAGCTTGGGCGCCACTCCGGCGGCCTCGGCGATCGATTCCTGCGCCCGGGCCAGCTGGTCGTAGATGGCCTGGCCGGAACGGAAGTAGAAGCGGGCGTGGGTATCGCTATGATTACCGATTTCGTGGCCCGCTCTCAGCCACCTGGCGCACCACATCCGGCAGGCGCCGCACATGCATGCCGCACTGGAAGAAGGTCGCGCGGGCGCCGTGGCTCTCGAGCACGCTGAGCAGTTCCGGAGTGGCTTCGCTCGGCCCATCATCGAAGGTGAGGGCGATCGAAGGGCGATCGGAGGCGCCGCGCCACACCGACGGACCGAGAAGCGTGGAGGAGCGGCCGCGCACCGCATACGCCATCAGCCCGGCCGCGGCGCACGCCATCCCTCCCATGGACTCGATAAACATGCCAAGGATTCTTAGGATATCAGAGAGCCAGCCAATAAGCAGGTATCGGCCTTCAGCCTTTCAGCCGTCAGCCATCAGGCACCGGCCATCGACCGCACGCCCCGAGGTCGCCCCACCTCGGAGGCACCGGAAGCGTCTGCCCCACAGCGTACGCCCCGAGGCGTGGCGCTCCAGAAACTTGGGGTCGCGACAAGTTTCGGGCTCCATGAAGCGCGCCCAGCCGTGCCAGGCCTGCCGACAGCTGACCGCTGAAAGCCGATTGCAAAAAAAAGCAGGCCGGACGCTGGCGGGGCGGCCGGCCTGAGGAGCACCTTCGGACCGCTCGGAGGCTGCGGCCGGAGGTAGTGGAGGACCTTGTCAGGCCAGGAGCCCGCCGTGCCCCAGGCACGCGATTTCCCAGCCGGTTACCCGATAACGCGCCAGCATGGGCGGCAGAATCATGTCCACCACGTTCGGCTTGGCGGACCGGAAGCAACCCGGCGCGGAAACGATCGGCACGTCGTCCTTGTAGGCCAGCAGCAACAGGTTCCCGGGTTCGACCGGCGCCAGGAACCGCTCCATGTGGCAGCCAACGTGAGCCAGAGCCCGGCCTACAACGTCTTCCGGGCCGGCTGGGGCGGTGGTCGAAGCCACCAGGACCACGGTCGGCTTGGTGCGGACCAGGTGCTGCAGCGCCCGGCCGATGCTGGCTTCCTCTTCGAGCGAGGCAAGCACGAAGTTGGCCGAAGCCCCGAACCGCTCCAGCCGCTGCCGCATGATGTTTTCGAACAGCGTCCGCGCGCGCTCGCCGCTGAGCGGGTCCGAATACAGCACCGCCCACGGCGGGATTGCGGATCGGCCGCGCCTGTAGGATCGGCCCGCGCTCGCGCAGAATCATCAGCACGGCCTCGAGCTGCGCTTCGGCCACCGCGAAGGGCGCGCTCTTCACCGTGGCGATCCGTTGCGCCGCCCTTGGCGAATCCGAAGTTCGGAAGCGTGGCGATGACGACCGACGAGGTGCAGTTGATCTGCCGCAGCAACTCGTCGTCGATCAGCACGCAGCAGTCTTCGGTGGCGAACAGGTTCGCCCGGCCGCCCGCCGCCAGGCGGATTTCGAGCGACCCGCAGCCCATCTCCGACGCCACCGCCATGACGGCGTCGTCTTCGCTCGACCTCGCCCTGCTCGAGCTCGGTCACCCAGACCTGGCCCATACCTTCGGTCTCGAGCAACTGGACGTCTTCCTCGCTGAGCACGTGTCCCTTGGCCAGGAGCTTCTTGCCCCCAGGACGGAAGATCGTGCAGCAGAGGATTCGCCCGGTGGATTCCTTGATATCGACGGTCTGAGCTTTCATCTTCCCCCCGACCCTAAATTATACAAATGGCTTGGTAAAATCCAACGGATTAACAGCCGATTCGGGCGGATGTTTTTTGCGGGCATCCCCGCTCCGCCGTTGGGCCTAGTGTAGGCGCGGGATCTTCAAGAAACATCAATGAGGGTTTCGGAGAACGGGAAGCGGAAGGGGCGTATTGGCTTCGGAAACCGGGGTATAGGCATCCCTACCAATGCGGGTATCAACTACCCTCGGCTGCGCCATAGAAGTGCGCTTGATCACCGCTACCTCATCACAACATTGGAACTTCGGGCACCTCAGGCAATCCTTCCACGCTTTTAGGGGGAGTTCCCCGCGCTCAAGGGTCGTAAAGCCCAACTTCCGGAAGAAATCAGGGACGTATGTGAAAGCGAAAACATCTTCCACCCCAAAGGCTTGCGCCTCGGCTCTCGAGCGCCTCGACCAAAACCCTGCCGGCGCCGCAGCCCTGGAGGCCGGGGTGGATGGCCAGTGATCGGACTTCCGCGGCCCGTGGGTGTGTAGAAGTGGAGGGCAGCGCAGCCGGAGACCCCCGATTCGGTCTGTATCACGCTGAAATCGCGGAGGTTCTCCGCCAATTCGAATTCCGTCCGGGGCAGCATGATGCCGCGGGCGGCAAACCCGTTGATCAGGCTCAGAATGGCGGGAATGTCGGCCATGGAGGCCTTGCGGACCGAGAGCGTCGTCGAGCCAGGTGTGGGGAATCGGGCCGTAGTACCCGTAGCAGTATTAGACATCTTGTACGGCCCCCAGTACCAGACTCGTTCCAACTGCTTGATTCTCCATGGCTTGCCTGATAATCCCCGAAACGGCGCCGGGGGCGATCAAAACCCGGCCCACGCCTCTGCGTACTGCCTCCGAAGCGGCGTTCAACTTGGCCTGCATGCCGCCAGTCGCGACGCCTTGCGCGATCAAATGGTCGCATTCCTCCGCGGTGAGTTCGGGGATCACTTCGCCGTTCCGCACTCATCACGCCCTGGACGTCGGTAAGAAACAGTAGAATTCCGGCGCCGAACGCCGCCGCGCACGCCACCGCCATCTGGTCGGCGTTCACGTTGTAGACGCGGCCCTGCCGGTCGCCTCGCGACGCAGGCCACCACTGGCACGTAGCCGTTCTGAGTGAGCAGGTGGAGCAAGGCCGGGGTTCACGCGCGCTATCCGGCCGACGGCGCCCAGGGCCGGGTCGAGCGGCTCGGCTTCGGCCAGGCAGGCGTCGATGCCGCTCACACCGACGGCTGGCGCTCCGGCGGCCACCAGCGCCGAGACCAGTTCGTGGTTCACGCTGCCGGCGAACACCTTCAACACCGCGTCGATGGTCTCGGGCGTGGTGACGCGCAGGCCGTTGACGAAGCGGCTCTCGATGCCGCGCTCGGCCAGATACCGGGTCATCTGCTTGCCGCCGCCATGTACCACCACCAGTTCGACGCCGTCCCGCGCCGCGGCCGCCAGTTCGGAGGCCAGCCGCGCCCGCGACTCGGGCGCATCGAGCAGCGTGCCGCCGAGTTTGACCAGGACTTTCAAAGCAGGCCCTCCGTTTCCGGCAGCCCTAACAGCAGATTCAGGTCCTGAATTGCCTGACCCGCGGCACCCTTTACGAGATTGTCGATGGCGCGTGACGACCACGGCGCGGCCGGTGGCGCCGTCCAGCTTCACCCCGATGTCGCAGAAATTGGTGCGTGCCACGGCGTGCAGGTCTGGAACATGGCCGGCCGGATAGACCCGCACGAAGGGCTCTCCGGCGTAACGCTTCTCATAGATCGCGATGAGCGCGCCGGCGTCCCGCTCCGCGGTGCGGAAATACACGGTTTCGAGGATGCCGCGGTCGATGGGCAACAATTGCGCGGTGAACGACAATTCGCCCTCTTCGAGCCCGGAATTCTGGAGGATTTCCGGAACGTGCCGGTGCTCCAGGATCGAATACGCGGAGAAGTTCCCGGCCACCTCGCAGAAGCTGTTCTTGAGGGTGGCTTTGCGGCCCGCGCCGCTCACTCCGGATTTGGCGTCGCATACGATGCCCGCCGCGCGGTCGACGACGCCCGCCTCCAGCAGAGGGCGGATCGCCAGATTGGCCGCGGTCGGATAGCAGCCGGGGTTGGCGACCAGGCGCGCCGACGCGATACGGCCGCGGCAGAATTCGGGCAGGCCGTAGGCGGCCTCGGCCAGCAGATCGGGCGCGGTGTGCTGCGCCTTGTACCATCGCAGATACACCTCGGGGGTGCGCAGGCGGAAGGCGCCGCTGAAGTCGATCACCTTGAGGCCGCGGGCGAGCATCGCCGGCGCCAGTTCCATCGAGACCTCGGGCGGGGTCCCCAGAAACACAACGCCGATCCCTTCGGCGGCCGCCGCCTCGGGGGTGCATGGAATCGCGGGATGGCGATGCGGCAGGGCCGGTGCGCTCTGGGCGTCGGCCCGGTGCTCCATCAGCACGGGCTCGGCGTGGGGGTGACGCTCCAGGATGCGAACCGCCTCCCTGGCGCTGTATCCCCTGAATCCGACGATCCCGATCCTATGCTTGTTCATGAGTAAAGATGCACCTGCTTGAATAAATATACCACGGGCGGGAGGCTCTGGGAGCTACTTTTCGGTGAGGGAGCGCTCGGCCAGTTCGCCGAGAATGGGCAGGGCGTACGGCCGGTCCTCTCCGGCCTTGACCATCATGAAGATGGAGAGAACCAGCAAAGCCAGTTTCATGATCTCGACCACGGGCACGTGCGGGGAGCCCATGAAGAAATCCCAGGGCTTGAACACCCACTGCACGATCAGCCAGGCGACGAACAGGTAGAGTCCCTGGAAGGCGTGGAAGCGCACGTTGCGGTTGGTGCGGAAGGTATTAGAGGCCAGGACGACAATGGCCGCGATCCAGCCCAGCCAGGGAACATAGCAGAGGACGGCCGCGGTGCGCGGGCTGAAGCTGGCAGCGAGGTCGGCAGGAGGCCGGGCGCCCGCCTGTTCGTTCCCGCACTTGGCGCAGAAACGGTCGGTGTCCTGGACCGCGGTTCCGCATTTGACGCAATAAGCCATTTTCGACCTTCAACTACACATACGACTGGAACCGGCTATCCGTTCCCGCCACCAGCGCACCGCATCTTACAGTATGTTACGATTTCGGCCATGCGCAAGGTTATGCGGGTTTTGGTGCTGCTCCTGGCCACCCTGCCCCTGGCTGCCGCCGGGGGACTACAGATTTACTTCGTGGACGTGGAGGGCGGGCAGGCTACGCTCATCGTCAGCCCGTCGGGGCAGTCCATGCTGGTGGACGCCGGTTGGCCGGGGAAGTTCGGGCCGGGCGGCGCGGACCGTATCGCGGCCGTGGCGAAACTGGCCGGGATCAAACGGATCGACTACATGTTCCTGACGCACTACCATCTGGATCACGTGGGCGGCGTCCCGGAGCTCGCGGCCCAGATCCCCATCGTCACCTACGTGGATCACGGCCCGAATACGGAGACCGACATCATGGCGCGCGGGCTGGAGGCGGCCTACAAGCAGGTGGTGGCCCAGGCGAAGCACGTGGTGGTCAAGCCCGGCGACCGCATTCCCATCCAAGGGCTGGACGTGGAGGTGGTCGAGGCCGCGGGCCGAGGCATCGCCGCGCCGGTCGAGGGCGGCGGGCAAGACAACGGGGCGTGCGCGGGCGTGAAGCCGCTGGCGGCCGATCCCACCGAAAACGCGCAATCGGCCGGGTTCATCCTGCGCTACGGCAAGTTCCGCTTCGCCGATCTGGGCGACCTGACGTGGAACAAGGAACTGGCGCTGGTGTGCCCCAAGAACCTTCTGGGCACGGTGGACGTGTTTCTGGTGAGCCATCACGGCATGGACATTTCGAACTCGCCCGCGCTGGTGGACGCGCTTCATCCGCTGGCGGCGGTCATGAACAACGGGGCCAAGAAGGGCGGCTCGCCGAGGGCCTGGGACGTGGTTCACAGCGCGCCGGGTCTCCAAGACCTGTGGCAACTGCACTACGCGCTTGCCGGCGGCGAAAAGCACAACTCGCCGGAAACGTACATCGCGAACCCGGAGAGGGACGGCGCCTGCCAGGGCCATTGGCTCAAACTCACGGCCGACGCCGACGGGTCGTTCACGATCGTCAACAGCCGGAACGGGTTTTCGAAGACGTACGGGCGGGCGGTAGCCCGCCCGTAGCTGTCAGCCGGAAGCCGGCAGCTGTCAGCTGTCAGCCGTCAGCTTTCAGCTACGGAGGGATCGGCGGGCCGGCGGGGACTCCGGTCCGCTTGCTGACGCGCGCGGTTCGGTGCTGCCGTTTCAGGGCTGATCGCTGATAGCTGCGGGCAGCACGGCTGCCCGCTCGCTACAATTGTTGTGAATGCGGCGGCGGTTCCTTTACGGCTTGGGCGTGGTGCTGCTGATCCTCTCGGCCACGTTCGTGATCTGGGAGGGGTCGTTCACATTCGGCTACTACGCGCCGACCAGCCCCGAGCAGACGCTGCTGTACTGGGCGGTTTCGACTCTGGTTTTTCTGCTGACCCTGGTGGTCGGCTTCATCCTCTTCCGCACCGGAATCAAGCTCTACTACGACCGGCGCAGCAATCGCGAGGGCTCGCGGATCCGGACCAAGCTGGTGATCGGCGCGCTTGCGCTCAGCTTCGTTCCCGTCTTCTTCCTGGTGCTGTGGAGCGTTTCGGTGCTGAATTTCAACCTGGCGAGATGGTTCAGCCGGCCGACTGACGGCGTCCAGCAGAATCTGGTCGAAATCCTGGACATCCTGCAGAAGGAGGCGCGCCAGGAAGCGGTATCCAACGCCGGATGGCTGGCCGGCCTGGAGGAGACGCACCAGGCGCTGGCTGCGGGCTCCGGGTCTCTTGAAGAGTTCTGCCAGGAGCGCGACGTGCGGGCGGCTACCCTACTGGGCCCGGACGGCGCGGGGGCCCGGCCGTTGTGCGGCGCCGGCGCGGGCGCCGGACCGTCGGTACGGGCTCCGGTCGAAGCCGGTGGCAAGACGCTGGGCTACGTTGTGGTGCCGGTGAGGCAGCGCGACGACATTGCCTCCCGCCAGGTGAGCATCCGGAAGTACGTCAAGGAGTACGACCGCATCAGTATCGACCGCCGGGGCTTCCGCAATTTCTACCTGCTGCTGCTGGCGGCGATTTGTCTGTTCGTCCTCTACATCGCCACCTGGCTGGCGCTGTTTCTGGCCAAGCAGATCTCGAATCCGATTTCGGCGCTGCTCGAGGCCGCGGGAAGGGTGCGGGCGGGCGATCTGGGCTACCGCGTCCGTGTGAAAGCGTTGGACGAACTGGCGACGCTGGTGCGCGCCTTCAACGAGATGACCTACGAGCTGGAGTCCAACAGCCGCGAGCTGGAGATGCGGCGGCGGTTCACCGAGGCCATCCTCGAAAGCATTCCCACCGGCGTCATTTCCATCGCGTCCGACGGCCGCATCCTGCGCGTCAACCGCGCTTCCCGGCAGCTCTTCTCGGAAGAGAAAGCCGCCGCGGCGTCGCGTCTGGAGGACCTGTTCTCGCGCGACGATACCGCCGAGATGAAGTACATGATGAAGCGCGCCCGGCGCACCGGCGCCACGCAACGCCAGATGGAAATGCCGGGTCCCAGCGGGACGAGGCAGCTTGCGGTCACCGTCGCCGCGCTGGAAGAAAAGCTGACCTCGGGCTTCGTGATCGTGCTCGAAGACACCAGCGACCTGCTGCGCATGCAGCGCCTGGCGGCGTGGCACGAAGTGGCCCGCCGGATCGCCCACGAAATCAAGAACCCGCTCACGCCCATCGCACTGTGCAGCGACCGCATCGCCAGACAGATCGAACGGCTGGAGATTCCGGCGGAAAGCATGCGCATCCTGCGGGAGTGCACGGACACCATCGCGGGCGAAGTCGAATCCGTCAAGACGCTGGTGAACGAGTTCTCGCAGTTCGCGCGCTTCCCGGCGGCGAATCCGGCGCCCTGCGACCTCAACGAGGTCGTGGAAAGCGCGCTGGCGGTGTTTGCGGGACGGCTGGACGGCATCGAGATCCATAAAGACCTGGCGCCCGGCCTGCCGCCAGTGAACGGCGACCGCGAGCATCTGAAGCGCGCGGTGGTGAACCTGGTGGACAACGCCGCCGAATCGATGCAGGACTCGCTGCTCAAGCATCTGTGGGTGACCACGCAGGCTTCCGGAGCGGAGACCATCGAGCTGACCGTGGCCGATACCGGCTGCGGGATCTCGCCCGATGACAAGGACCGCCTGTTCCTTCCGTACTTCTCGACCAAGGGCCGCGGGACGGGCCTCGGCCTGGCGATCGTGAGCCACATCCTCTCCGAGCACAACGGCACCATACGCGTCGAAGACAACACGCCGCAGGGCGCGCGCTTCATCGTCGAGATTCCCGCCATCGTGGCGGGCGACGCCGAGTCCAAGGCAGCGGAGGCGCGGGTATGAGGCCGCCGCGCATCCTGGTGGTGGACGACGAGCCGGGCATCCGCCAGTCGCTGTGCGGCGTGCTCGAGGACGAGGGCTACCAGGCGCAGGCCGTCGAGAGCGGCGAGGCCTGCCTGGCGGAGCTGGCCCGCGAGCTCTACGACCTGGTCCTGCTGGACGTCTGGCTGCCCGGCATGGACGGCCTGGAGGCGCTGGCGCGCATCCAGGAGATGCCGTTCCCCGACCGGCCCGTGGTGGTCATGATATCCGGGCACGGCACCATCGAGACCGCGGTCAAATCCACCAAGCTGGGCGCGTTCGATTTCCTCGAGAAGCCGCTGACCATCCCCAAGGTCTCGATCACGGTGAAGAACGCGATCCAGCACCGGCGGCTGCAGCTCGAGAACGAGCGGCTGAAGGACGGCGGCAGCGGCGAGAGGTACCGCATCATCGGCGAGAGCGTGCCCATGAAGGCGTTGCGGCAGCAACTGGCGCTGATGGCGGGCACCAACGGCCGCGTGCTGATCTACGGCGAAAGCGGCACGGGCAAGGAGCTGGTCGCGCACGCCATCCACGCCATCAGCCAGCGCGCGGCCGAGCCCTTCGTCGAGGTGAACTGCGCCGCCATCCCGGAGGAGCTGATCGAGAGCGAGCTGTTCGGCCACCGCAAGGGCAGCTTCACGGGCGCCACCGGGGACAAGGTCGGCAAGTTCCAGAAGGCCGACGGCGGCTCGCTGTTCCTCGACGAAGTGGGCGACATGAGCCTGAAGACGCAGGCCAAGGTGCTGCGCGCGCTCGAGGAGCAGCGCTTCGAGCCGGTGGGCGCCAACGAGTTCGTGCAGGTGGATGTGCGCGTGATCGCGGCCACCAACAAGCACCTCGAGGAGGAGATCGAGCGCGGCAACTTCCGCGAGGACCTTTTCTACCGCCTCAACGTGATCCCGTTCTACATGCCGCCGCTGCGCGAGCGGTCGGAGGACATTCCGCTGCTGGCGGGCTACTTCCTGAACGAGTTCACCTCCGCCTACGGCCGCAAGCCCAAGGAGCTGACGCCCGAGGCGTACGCGCTGCTTCAGGAATACCACTGGCCGGGCAACGTCCGCGAGCTGAAGAACCTGATGGAGCGGATCGTGATCATGAATCCGCAGGTTCGGGTGGATGCGCGCCACATCCCGCTGAACCTGGCGCGGCGGGCGAACGCCGACCGCGGCTCGAGCGGCTTTGCGAGTCTTCAGGAGGTGCGCGAATCGGCCGAGCGCGAGTACATCCTGAAGAAGCTCGACGAGACGCACGGCAACGTCAGCCGCACGGCGGAGCTGCTGGGCCTGGAGCGCAGCAACCTGTATCGCAAGATGAAGGCGCTGGGGATCGCGCCGAAAGAGGGGTAGGGGTAAGCGGGGCGCCCAGGGAGTGGCGAATCACGCCGCCCGGCGCGGCCTGATCCGGTCGGCGATCTCCGAACCGCGCGCGTCCTGAGCCAGTTCCAGATGATGGCCGTCAAGAACAGTTCCGTCCGGCCGGACCTTCAGGCAGCCGTCCTGACCGGGCGCAAGTGGACTCTTCAACGCGCCGGTCGAGAGGCGGCGAAACAATTCGAGTTTGACCCGATTCAAAGTGCTGTGGGAATGCAGGAATTTGAGGTCCGGCGCTGGCGGGGAGTCCATGCGGCTGGCGAAGGCGCTTCATGCCTGGGCTTCGGCGAGTTCCTTCTTGGCCTGCTTGGCCTCCTTGCTCGCCTCTAGCGTCATGTCCTGCATTCCGAAGTCGATGCCGATCTTCTTGAGGAAGGCGGTCGGGGGTTCCCCGCCGGCGAAGACCCAGACGAAATCGTTGGGAAGCTCCTCCACCGTGCCGTTGACTTCGAGCATGACGGCTTCCTTCGTGAACTCCACAGGCGCCGAGTTGAAGACCACCTTGACCGTCCCCTCCCGCATGCATTCCTCCATGCGCAGACGGTTGCGTTCTTTGATCCGGCTGAAGGCTTCCTTCCTATAGGAGAGGGTGACTTTGTTGCCAACCTGGTTTCCAAGTCCCATGGCCGCCTCGACGGCGCTGTCGCCGCCACCGACGACGAGAATGTGCTTGTTTACATAATGATCCGCCTCGATCAGGCGATACATTACTTTGGGCAGTTCCTCGCCTTTGACTCCGAGTTTCCGTGGGCTGCCGGTCTTACCCAGAGCGAGGATTACGGCGCGCGCGCGATGCTCGCTTTTGCCGGTTGTCACCGCGAAGACACCGTCATCCCCTTTCTTGATGTCCAGCACCTTCTCGCCGGTGCGGACTTTGAAATCCGCCCGCTCCATGACCTTGGCCCAGAAGGCGATCAGATCCTCCTTGGAGAGTTCCGTCTTCTTGAACTTCCCGTAGGTGGGAAAGGTCACGGGACTGGTCATCACCAGTTTCTGGCGCGGATACTTCGAGACCGTGCCCCCAACCTCCGCGTCCTGCTCCAGGACAACGTAATTGAGCTTCTTCTCGCAGGCGCGGAGTGCGGCGCTGATGCCGGCGGGACCGGCCCCGACGACGAGCAGGTCGTAGACGCCGGGCACCGGCTCGCCTCCTCCGGCGAGGCGGTTGGTGATGGTGTCGACGCAATCGCGGCCCTCATTGATCGCATTCTTGATCAGGGCCAGTCCTCCGAGTTCCCCGACAATGAACAGGTTGGAGATGCTGGTCTCATGCTCCGGCGTGAGATACGGGTTGTCCGCGCCGACGCTCGCGCCGGACATGACCATCGTGATCGCGCCGACCGGACAGGCCTCGGCGCAAAGCGAGTGGCCGATGCACTTGTATCCGTTGACGATGACCGCCTTGCCGCCCAGCATGGCAAGCACGTCTCCCTCCGGACAGACCGTGGTACAGGTAGCGCAGCCAATGCAGTGCGAGTTGTCGATGTGCGGGTATTGCGATTGCGGGCCGGCCGAGTACAACTTGCCCTTTTCGGCGGCCGCTTGCGCCGCGGCGTGCATCTTCCGCTGGCCGCGGAGATAGGCGACGAGGAAACACCCAAGAATAGTGGCGGTGATGGCGAAGGTAATTAAAGTGTCCATGTGGCTGCCCAGCCGGCAAGATAACGCTTCTAAAAATAGCCTAACAAAAGCTGCAGCCCGATGTGCAGCACAGCCAGGATTGCGAAGGTATAACTGAACGGTCTATGAATAACGTGCCAGAGATAGAAGACCCTTTGGGTGCACGACAGGAAGAGGATGCGCTCTGAAAGCGACGCTTCCGCCCGGGCGGCGGCGATGGCCCTTTCCAAGTCGCGATGCCGGGTCTTGAGTAGCCCGCCCAACGCCGTGATGTATTCCATCCCCCGCAAGGCGTGACGACGCATCCGGGCGACCCGGAACACGCGCGCGACGTCCAGCGACATCATGTACACAATCGCGCCCGCCACCGGAAGTTCCGCAATCCGCTCCGCGCTGGGAAGGCGCAAAAGCGAGCGCAGATCGGCCTCCGGCAGTAGCTTTTGGGCGGCAAGGTCGCGCTCGAGTTCGGCCTGCAAGTCCTGTAATTCCTTCCGCGACAGCTCGGCCGCGTTCAGACTGCGCGGGACCTTGTTATAGAGATACCGTCCCACCACGCCGCTGAGGGAGACCGCGAACATGCACCAAAAAGCCATGCCGGCGATTCCGCTGAATTTCAACGAGGAGTGGAGCGCAATAATCACCGGGGCGGTCAGGCCCATCATGATGTGGATGTCGAGCCAGTGCCTGGTGTTCCCCAGCCTGCCGAGCCACGGCCAGCGCTTACGGATCGGGTAAAGGAAAATGCCGAGAAACAGGGCCACCCCAAAGAAGCCCAGATAGAGGCCCACGGGGCCGCTGGGTTTAAAGAGGTCATATTTTGGCGAAAGCGGCCGCGCTGCCTGCGGCAACTTATAGTAGTCAAACCCGAAGATGAATATGGAAAGGTTTATGGCGATCGCCAGCGCATACAAGACGTACAGACGCACGCGATGCCGCTTCTCGTTATCCGACCCGGTCCCGACGACCGATTGTACAACACTGGTTGCTGCCATTACCTATGTCGCTCCCGGCTGCGAATGCCAAAAATCGTTACTGCGCCTTTGCCAGCGTCTCCTTCGTGTCCACGGTAAACCGCTTGTAGTTGGTAAAGCGGTGAATATTGCGCCAATGCTGGCGCGGCGTCTGCGCTTCGACCGTCGCCGTATCCGGCAGCCAATAGTCCGCCGGGTCGCCGGCGAATCGCACCGCGGCGTAGCGCACGTCCGCGTCGAGCGAACGCAGTCCGAGGTCATCCATGCTCCCCTCAAGGCCGGCCGTAATCCTGAGGACAGCGTTCGAGCGGGCATCGATCCAGGCCGTTCCCTGCCATTCCAGCGGGAAATCGTGCCCGCGCAACTGCAGTTCCGAAAGCGCCCGAGCGCCGTGAATCTGGCGGAATCTCACCCGCAGCACCTTGCGGCCGTCCAACTGGTCCGGCTCGGGCGGGGCGTATTCGAAGCTGTCCTGAAAGAAGGGATGAAAGACCAGCAGCAGAGTCGAAAAGCCGTCGGTCACCAGCAGCGGCAGCTTCTTCTTATCCTCGCCTGGACTCTTGACTTCCCGGCGCGACTCCTCCACCGTCAAATCGTCCGGCGCCGCGTGAATCATCACCAGGTAGTCGAAGGCCGATTCCTGGTGGATCAGGGCCTTGCCGCCCGGGCCCAGCTTTACCTGGGAAACCTGCTCGGTACAGTTGATGGCCGAGAATGCCTGCTCGAAGGCCTCGACGGCCTTGCCTGTCCGGCGCAGCACCTGTTCGAGCGGCGGCGTCGAAGCCGCGCTGGCAGCCTGTGTGGCGATCAGCCAACCGAGAACGGCCGCTGCCGCTCCCCAACGGCCAACGGCCCGCCTGCGTTCGCCGTTCGGCAACGTCAAGCGGCGGTGCAGCGGTTCGGACTGGCAGTATTGTTTCATAACGGCCTTCAAAAGCGATACCCCAAGTTGAAGTAGATCTGATCGTAGTTCTGCACCTGTCCCCGGTACAGGGTCGCCCCGCCACCGAGGAAGTAATGGCGGGTGATGGCGAAATCGCCGTCGCCCGTAAAGAAGACGCTGCGGTCCTGCGCGGTGAGCGAGGAAGCGTAGTTCTGCTGGCCCACCTGGGCGTCGACGCGCAGGAACTCGCCTATCTGGCGGCTCAGGATCAGTATTTTGTAAGTGCCGCTGCCGAAGGAGCTGTCGAACCGCGTAAAGCGCGTGTCGGCCCGTATACCCGTCCGCCAGATCTTGCCCAGCGTTATGCCGTACATCTGGTTCAACGAACGCCGCGTGTCGCTGGAGGTGTTGCTGCGCCCCAGGCTTGCGTACAGGCTTACGCGGTACGGCAGGTCGAAGCGGACTCCGCCGCTTAAGCCCTGGAACAGCAGCTTATCCAGCAAGCCCGTGCCGATCAGGGCTGGGTCGAATGTGGGCGCGCTCTGAAAGTAGTTGTGACTGAAATCGAACGATATGAACTTCTTGGGCTGGAGGCGCACGGTCAGGAAGCTCCGGCTCAGCCCCACGCCCTTCAGCTGGGGCGTTTGCGCGACGCGATAGTCGTCCACCTCCGCACTGTGGTAGATCGAGAGATAGTTCCTGTAGGTGATGGTGTTCTCGAAGAACGCATATTGCCGCTCGGGCCGCCAGTTGATGCGTGACAATGCCACCCCTTCGGTGGTGCTGTACCGGAGCGATTCGAAATCGCCGCCCGAGTAATTGACAAACGTGCCGGCCATTTCCCGGTTGGGGTTGTAATCCCAGGAGGTCGGGTCGGGCGTCGATCCGGCAAAGATGCCGGCCGTCACGTGCGAGCCGAGGCGGCGGCCGAAGTATCCGCCGTCGATGGTGTCCAGGCTGGCTGCCCAGGGCAGGTAAAAGCGGCCGAAGCCGGCCACCCAGTCCGACTTTGGATTGTCGTAGTACAGGCCCAGAGTGTAGGTCCGATTGATGAGGTCGTAGAGCGTCTGCTGCTCGGCCGTCCCTCCGGCGTTGGAATTCAGCCGGCCGCGCCAAAAGCCGGTGAGGTTCCAGTAGCTGCCGCCGATGCGCGTCATGTCCGCCCGAAACACCAGGCCCTGCTGCGAGGAGAACATCCCGGTGCCGCTCCGGTCGCGAAAAGCGTCGTACTCCAAGCCAATACGCCCGCGCAGCCGGTTGATCTCGGGCAGGGGCGGATGTTCTACCTTGGCCCGTACCTCTTCATCCAGCGGATCGCCCTCCGTGAAGCTCACCACCTGCGCATACTTGCGGGCGTGCGAAGCCGACATGGCCGCTTGCACGTTCTGCACGTCCTCGGGCGAGAGCTCCGCTACGTCGCCGACCTTTAGCGCGTCGTGCGCGGACTTCACGTCGCATACAGCCGACGCTTCCGCCACGGCGGCCACCGCCAGTTCGGCGACCACGCCTTCCTCGCCCTTCCGGCGGATGGTCAGCTTCATTCCCTGCGCCAGCCCCGCACGGCTCCCTGCATCGAGGTACACGGTGCCTTCGGCCACGTACTTGACCTGGAACGATGTCCGGACCTGCCCTTCCTTTGCAGCCTCCTCCTGGCCCCGAAGAACCATGCATCCCAAAGCGAGGGCACTCAGTAACATTCGCTTCATTAGCCTCCGTTCCCCTTGGGGTGACACGCGTAACAGTTGGTGCTGTTGTAGACGTAGTTCCTGACGCCCGAGTGTTCGCCGTTGGTGTTGTTCGCGGTGTGGCAGTTCGTGCATTGGAAGACCGAATAGTCGTTGGAATTGGTGTGGCAGTCGCTGCACAACTTGGCGTTGCCGTGGGTCATGGGGAAGTACGTGTGGTTGAACGTCGCGCCGGTCCAGGCGGTGGTGGTATGGCACGTCGCACACGTGGTGGGGAAGCCGGCCGCCGTGTGGTTAGGATTCGTGGTGCCCGTGTAATCCGTCTTGTGGCAGGAATAGCAGTCGGTCGGCGTGGTGGTAAAGTTCCCGTTGACGTGGCAAGACGCGCAAGGCACGGTGAGGTGCGCTCCGGTCAGCGGGAACGGGAAAGTGCTCGCAGCGTGGTTGAAGCTCGAGCTCGTGAAGTCGGTGGTGGTGTGGCACTGGGTGCAGTCTTGCGGATATCCGAGCGCCGCGTGATTCGGGTTGGTGGTCCCGTTGTAGTCCTTCAGGTGGCAGGAGACGCAGGTGGTCGCAAGACCCGCGAACACGTTGTTCACGTGGCAGGTGGCGCAGGCCACGCTCACGTGCGCGCCCGTCAGGGGGAACTGAGTCTTACTGTGATCGAAAGTCGCGCCATCCCAGTTTGTGGTGCTGTGGCAGAGCGAGCAATCCTGCGGGAATCCGGCCGAGACGTGGTTCGGGTTGGTGGTCCCGGTAAAATCCTTCGCGTGACATGAGTAGCAGGCAGTCGAGAGCCCCGCGAACACGTTGTTCACGTGGCATACGTTGCAATCCACGCTGGTGTGCGCCCCGGTCAGCGGGAACTTGGTCTGCGTGGTGTGGTTGAAGGTCGCTCCCTGCCAGTTCGTGGTGCTATGGCAGGTGTCGCAGGTCTGCGGGAACGCGGCGGAGGTGTGGTTCGGATCCGTGGTCCCCTGCCAATCCTTCAGGTGGCAGGAAATGCAGGTCGTCGAGAGGCCCGCGAACACGTTGTTCACGTGGCAGGTGGCGCACAGGACATTCACGTGCGCGCCGGTCAGCGGGAACGGGGTGTTGTTGTGATTGAAGGTCGCGCCCGTCCAATCGGTAGTGGTGTGGCAGAGCGTGCAGTCCTGCGGGAATCCAGCGGACACGTGGTTCGGGTTGGTGGTCCCGGTGAAGTCCTTCACGTGGCAGGAGTAGCAGGCGGTGGAAAGCCCGGCGTAGACGTTGTTCACGTGGCACAGGTTGCAGTCCACGCTGGTGTGCGCACCGGTCAGCGGGAACTTGGTCTGGGTGGTGTGATTGAAAGTCGCGCCGAGCCAATTCGTGGTGGTGTGGCAGGAGTCGCAGGTCTGCGCGAATCCGGCCGCGGGGTGGTTCGGATCGGTCGTCCCCGTGTAGTCCTTCAGATGGCAGGACACGCAGGTCGTCGAGAGACCCGCAAACACGTTGTTCACGTGGCAGGTGGAGCAGGGCACGTTGATGTGCGCGCCGGTCAGCGGGAACTTGGTCTGGGTGGTGTGGTTGAACGTGGCCCCATCCCAGTTCGTCGTGGTGTGACAGGTGGAGCAATCCGTCGGGAACCCCGCGGCAATGTGATTCGGGTTGGTGGTCCCCTGCTCATCCTTCAGGTGGCAGGAGACGCAGGTGGTCGATAGGCCCGCAAAGACATTGTTCACGTGGCAGGTGGCGCAGGCCACGTTGACGTGCGCGCCCGTCAGCGGGAACGGGGTGCTGTTGTGATTGAACGTCGCTCCCTGCCAGTTCGTGGTGGTGTGGCACATCGAGCAGTCCTGCGGGAAGCCGCCCGCGATGTGATTCGGGTCGGTGGTCCCCTGCTCGTCCTTCAAGTGGCAGGTGATGCAGGCGGTCGAGAGGCCCGCATACACATTGTTCAAGTGGCACAGGTTGCAGTCCACGGTGGCGTGCGCCCCGGTCAACGGGAACTTGGTCTGGGTGGTGTGGTTGAAGGTCGCCCCCAACCAGTTGGTGGTGGTGTGACAGGTGTCGCAGGTCTGCGGGAATGCCGCCGCGACGTGGTTCGGATCGTTGGCCCCCTGCCAGTCCTTCAAATGGCAGGAAATGCAGGCCGTCGAGAGGCCCGCAAAGACGTTGTTGACGTGGCAGGTGGCGCAGGCCACGTTGACGTGCGCGCCAGTCAGCGGGAACTTGGTCTGGGTGGTGTGGTTGAAGGTCGCCCCGGTCCAGTCCACCGTGGTGTGGCACATGGAGCAATCCTGCGGGAATCCACCCGCTATGTGGTTCGGGTTGGTGGTCCCTTGCTCGTCCTTGAGGTGGCATCCGATGCAGGCCGTCGAGAGGCCCGCGAACACGTTGTTCACGTGGCAGACGTTGCAGTCCACCCCGACGTGCGCGCCGGTCAACGGGAACTTCGTCTGCGTTGTGTGGTTGAACGTCGCGCCCAGCCAGTTCGTGGTGGTGTGGCAGGTCGAACAATCCGTCGGGAAGCCCGCGGCGATGTGATTCGGGTTCGTGGTTCCCTGCTCGTCCTTCAGATGGCAGGAAATACAGGTCGTCGAAAGACCGGCAAAGACGTTGTTGACGTGGCAGGTGGCGCAGGCCACGTTGATGTGCGCGCCGGTCAGCGGGAACTTGGTCTGGGTGGTGTGATTGAACGTCGCCCCGGTCCAGGCCGTCGTGGTGTGGCACATCGAGCAATCCTGCGGGAAGCCCGCGGCTACGTGATTGGGATCGGTGGTCCCCTGCTCGTCCTTCAGGTGGCAGGAAATACAGGTTGTCGAAAGACCGGCAAAGACGTTGTTGACGTGGCAGGTGGCGCAGGCCACGTTGATGTGCGCGCCGGTCAGCGGGAACTTGGTCTGGGTGGTGTGATTGAAGGTGGCTCCGGTCCAGGCCGTCGTGGTGTGACACATCGAGCAATCCTGCGGGAAACCCGCGGCTACGTGATTGGGGTCGGTGGTCCCCTGCTCGTCCTTCAGATGGCAAGAAATACAGGTCGTCGAAAGACCGGCAAAGACGTTGTTCACGTGGCAACTGGCGCAGGGAACGTTGATGTGCGCGCCGGTCAGCGGGAACTTGGTCTGGGTGGTGTGGTTGAAAGTCGCCCCGGTCCAGGCCGCCGTGGTGTGGCACATCGAGCAATCCTGCGGGAATCCGGCGCTCACATGATTCGGGTTCGTGGCTCCTTGCTCATCCTTAAGGTGGCAGGAGATGCAGGCTGTCGAAAGACCCGCGAACACGTTGTTCACGTGGCAGGTGGCGCAGGCCACGCTGACGTGAGCGCCCGTCAGCGGGAACGCCGTCTTGCTGTGATCGAACTGCGCGCCGTCCCAATTCGTAGTGGAATGGCAGACCTGGCAATCCTGCGACATTCCGCTGGCCACATGGTTCGGGTTCGTGGTCCCCTGAAAGTCCTTCAGGTGACAGGTGATGCAGGCCGTCGAGAGGCCCGCGAACACGTTGTTCACGTGGCAGGTGGCGCAGGCCACGCTGACGTGAGCGCCGGTCAGCGGGAACTTGGTCTGGGTGGTGTGGTTGAAGGTCGCGCCCAGCCAGTTCGTCGTCGTGTGGCAGGTCGAACAATCCTGCGGGAACCCGGCCGCGACGTGGTTGGGGTTGGTGGTCCCCTGCTCGTCTTTGAGGTGGCAGGAGATGCAGGTCATTGAAAGACCGGCGAATACGTTGTTCACATGGCAGGTGGCGCAGGCCACGTTTGTGTGCGCGCCGGTCAGCGGGAACTTGGTCTGGGTGGTGTGGTTGAAGGTCGCTCCGGTCCAGGCCGCCGTGGTGTGGCACATGGAGCAATCCTGCGGGAATCCGGCGCTCACGTGATTCGGGTTCGTGGTTCCCTGCTCGTCCTTCAGGTGGCAGGAAACGCAGGCGGTCGAAAGCCCCGCGAACACGTTGTTCACGTGGCAGGTGGCGCAGGCCACGCTGATGTGCGCGCCGGTCAGCGGGAATGCGGTTTTACTGTGGTCGAACTGGGCACCGTCCCAACTCGTCGTGGTGTGGCAGATCTGGCAGTCCTGCGACAACCCGCCGGCCACGTGGTTCGGGTTGGTGGTGTTCTGGAAGTCCTTCAGGTGGCAGGAGACGCACGCCATCGACAGCCCCGCGAACACGTTGTTCACGTGGCATTGCGCGCAGGGCACATTGATGTGCGCGCCGGTGAGCGGGAACTTCGTCTGCGTGGTGTGGTTGAACGCGGCGCCGGACCAATTCAGGGTGGTGTGGCAGACGGAGCAATCCTGCGGGAAGCCGGCCGCCACGTGGTTGGGGTCGCTGGTGCCCTGCTCATCCTTCAGGTGACACGAGACGCAGGCCGTCGAAAGGCCCACGAAGACGTTGTTGACGTGGCAGGTGGCGCAGGCCACGTTGATGTGCGCACCGGTCAGGGGGAACTTGGTCTGGGTAGTGTGGTTGAAGGTAGCTCCCGTCCAATCCACCACGGTGTGGCAGACGGAGCAATCCTGCGGGAACCCGGCCGCCACGTGATTGGGGTCGGTGGTTCCCTGCTCGTCCTTCAGGTGGCAGGAAATACAGGCTGTCGACAACCCCGCGAACACGCTGTTCACGTGGCAGGTGGCGCAGGCCACATTGATGTGCGCGCCGGCCAACGGAAACTTCGTCTGCGTGTTGTGATTGAAGGTCGCTCCGGTCCAGGCCACGGTGGTGTGGCACATGGAGCAGTCCTGCGGGAATCCGGCGGTGACGTGGTTGGGATCCGTGGTCCCCTGTTCGTCCTTCAGGTGGCAGGAAATGCAGGTCGTCGCAAGGCCGCTGAACTGGTTGTTGACGTGGCAGGTGGCGCAGGCCACGCTGATGTGCGCCCCGGTGAGGGGGAACGCCGTCTTATTGTGGTCGAAGGTTGCGTTGGTCCAGTCTGTCGTGGTGTGGCATAACTGGCAATCCTGCGAGAAGTTCCCGGTGACGTGGTTCGGGTTGGTGGTGTCCTGAAAGTCCTTCAGGTGGCAGGAGACGCAGTTCATCGACAGGCCCGCGAACACGTTGTTGACGTGGCAGGTATTGCAGGCCACGTTCACGTGCGCACCGGTCAGCGGAAACTTGGTCATCGTGGTGTGGTTGAACACGGCACCCGACCAGTCCGTTGTGGTGTGGCAGATGGAGCAGTCCTGCGGGAATCCGGCCGCCACGTGGTTGGGGTTCGCGGTTCCCTGGAAGTCCTTGAGGTGACAGGAGGCGCAGGCCATCGACAGGCCCGCGAACACGTTGTTCACGTGGCACGCGCTGCAGGCGACGCGGATGTGCGCTCCGGTGAGGGGGAACTTGGTCTCGGTGGTGTGGTTGAAGGAAGCGCTCGTCCAGTCCACTGTGGTGTGACAGATGGAGCAGTCCTGCGGGAATCCGGCCGTGACGTGGTTGGGGTTGCTGGTACCCTGTTCGTCCTTCAGGTGGCAGGAGAGGCACGTCATCGGGAGTCCCGCGAACTGGCCGTTCACATGGCACACATCGCAGGCCACGCTGACATGCGCTCCGGTGAGCGGGAACTTCGTGGTCGAGTGATCGAACTTGGCGCCGGCCCAACTTGCCATGGTGTGGCAGGCCGCGCAGTCGGTCGAGAATCCGGATTGGACGTGGTTGGGGTCCTTGGCACTGACGAAGTCCTGGTTGTGGCAGCCAATACACGTTGCCGGCGTGCCCTTGAACCGGTTGCTGACGTGGCACGTCTCGCAGGGAACCGTGGCGTGCGCACCCACCAGCGGGAACCCCGTGGTGCTGTGGTCGAACGTCGCCGTCAGGAACGTGTCGAAGTTGTGGCACGATTGGCAGGCGGTGCTAAAGCCCGCGGCGACGTGGGCGGGCGCCGTCGTCCGGTTGAAGTCCCGCATGTGGCAGGACTGGCAGGCCGTGCTCAGCCCGACGAACTGTCCCGAAGCCGCGCCGGTGTGGCAGGCGTCGCACTCCACCATGGCGTGGGCGCCCAGCAGCGGGAAGCGGTTCAGGTGGTCGCGGATGTTCTGCACGGCCACGGTCCAGCCCTTGACCGTGTGGCACTGCGCGCAGTCGGCGCCGAACTGGCGGCGGTGAATGTCGGCGTGGCAATCCGCGCAGCGCGTGCTGGTCTGCTTGAAGACCAGCTTGGTGTGGCACAAGGAGCACTTGACGCCTTCGTGCATGCCCCGCAGCGGGTAGGCGGTCTGGGTGTTGTGATTGAACTCGGGGACCGCCCGCATCGTCTTCCAGTTCTTTTCCGTGTGGCAACTCGAACAGGGAATCGCGAGCGGCCCGTGCGGGCTATGCGTGGGTCCGCGCTCGAAGGTCTGCGCAAGGAGCGCCGGCGACGCCGCGCTCAACATCAGCAACACCAGCGCGCCCAGCGGCGCGCGGTTGGCCGTCGCGACAGCCATGAATCTAGTTCCTGGCAATGTTGGGTCCATGGCAACTCGTGCACTCACGCGGTGTGGGCTTATAGAAGACCACAAGTTTTCCCTTTAGCTCTCGCCGAGTGGTGTGGCAGAGCTTACACTGCACGTTGCTGTGGGCTCCGGCCAGCTTGTAAGTGGTGTCGCGATCGTGATCGAAAGTGGTCGGCGTCCATTTAGCAACCCCGTGACAGCGGCCGCAGCCACCGGACGCTTCGTAGGAGGCGAACTGCCCCCCATGAGGGTCTTCGTGGCACCCGACACAAGCCTGCGGGGCGCTCTTGTAGAGCACGCTTTTGATGCCGAGCCTGGGATTCGCGGGACGGTGACAGTCCGCGCAGGCTACTCCGCGGTGCGTCCCGGCCAGCTTGAACGAGGTTGTGGAATGGTCGAAGCGTGTAAGATCGTGCCAGGACCGCAGCGTGTGGCAAGTCTCGCAACCTTCCGGACCGCCGTCCTTCCGCAGGGCCGTCATGCGCTCGCGGAACTGGCCTTGATGCGGATCCTGGTGACAGGCCGTGCACGAACGGTCCTCATACCGGAACCGTCCGGCGGCCGGATGCTTGGCCCCGGCTTCATCGTGACACTCGCCGCAGGGCACGGCGGTGTGAGAGCCCTGCAACGGATAGTCGGACTTCTGGTGCCGCGCCAGGGTGAAGGTAGAGGGATGGAATCCCGCCACCGTGTGGCACTCCTCGCAGTGGTTGAAGTACGGCGCGGCCTTGAACTGCGCGAGGTGGGTGTCTTGGTGGCAGTCGGTGCAGTTGGCAAACGCGACCTTATACACCGTGTCGGCGCCCTTGGGAATATGGCATTTCGCGCAAGCCACCGTGGCATGGAGCCCGGCCAGCGGATAGTGAGTCTCGGAGTGGCGCGCCGCGACGAAGGTGGAGGGCTTCCAGCCCTTCGCGGTATGACACCCGCCGCACTCGATGCCGCCGGCGCGGGCGACGAATTGCCCGTGGTGCGGGTCCTGGGTATGGCAGGCGGCGCACGTGTCGTGGGCTACCGGCTCCTTGTAGTTGGCGCTGTGATGACATTTGTCGCAGGGCACCTCGGCGTGCTTGCCCGCGAGCGGGAACTTGGTCTTCGAATGGTCGAAATTCTCGGCCGTGCGGACCTGCTTCCAGGTCACATCGTTGTGGCAGGACTCGCAGGCGGCCGCGAACGCGCCGTGATGCGGGTCGCTATGGCAGGGCGAGCAGGACGAGAAGGCAATGCCGACGTACTTCACGAACGGCTTCGGCCCTTCCTCTTCCTTCACATGGCACTTGCCGCAAGCTACTTTCTCATGCGCGCCCGTTAGCTGGAACTTCGCCTTGGCATGATCGAACCCACCCGCCGGCTTCCACTTAACAAACCCGTGGCAGCGCTGGCAGTCGGGAAGTTGGCCCCGGTGCTCATCGGCGTGGCAGGTGATGCAGGCGGGCGTAAGTCCGAGGTAGGTGCGGCGCATATCCTTCATCCGGATCTTGACGCGCTCGGCGGCGGGGATGTGCTCGGGCGAGTGGCATTTCTGGCAGGCCAGTCCGCGGTGCCCTCCCTCGAGCGGGTAACCCGTCTGGCGATGATCGAACTGATCCAGATCCACATCCCACCGAATGGGCACAAATACCTCTCCGTTGTGTTCCGAGTGGCATTTCACACAACTACTCTGGTCGCCGGCCTGTTTCACCAGGGTCGCGTGATAGCCGTGCCGTTGAGCCAGCCGAGTCCGGATCTCCGTGTGACAGCCCAAACACTTGAACTTTGTCTTCCCTGCCCCGATTACGTGGCACGCAGTGCAATGAGCCGGCCCATTCAGGGAACTGTGAGCCTTCGAAAGGGGCCCAGGCGAGAACTGCGCCCATGCCAAGCCGGCAACCAGCCCTCCCAGAACGGCTAGCCGCACCAGCGCCATCTGCGTCCGCACTCGCCTCCCCCATCTGCGTCTCGCACCCCCAGGACTGGCGTCCGATAGACACCGAGTCCCCCATCGGAGCACGTAAGAAACCAACTCAGAACGCTGCAGTTTCTCAATCAGGGCGCTAACTTAGCCAGCCTGGAATACCCGCAACGGTGTAATCTCGGAACCCGGGCTGGTAAACTTTACTAGCCAACCGAGGCTACTTCCGTACTCACCGAGCTTGCGCCACAAGCCGGCTCAGTGACTCCTTGGCCCGCTTCCCGCTCTCGGAGTCGGGACTCGCCTGAACCAGCCTCTGCCAGTACTGGCGCGCCAGATCGGCGTTGCCCAGGTTCGCGTAAAGCGCGCCCAGGTTATACAAAGCGTCGGCCTGATTCGGCTGCTTGTCGAGGATCGCCTTGGTCTGTTCGAGGGCGCCCGCGGCGTCGCCGGTCTCGAACAGCACCTTGCCCAACTCGAGTCGCGCGTCCGCGTTATCGGGCTCTTGTTTGACGGCTTCGCGCAGGTAACGCGCCGCGTCCCGCGGGTGGCCCGACTCCTCCGAGAGTTGCGCCAGGCGGAACAGCACCGGGACGTGGCCGGGCTTGCGTTTGAGTTCCTCCGCCAGCATCTTGGCTTCGTGGTCGTCCGGAACCGCGGGCTTGGCCGACGCGACCGGCTTTGCGGCGACTGACTTGCGCTTCGAGCGGGACATCGCGTTCGAGCCGAGATAGAACAGGAAGACGGCGACCGACACCGCCAATAGCAATCCCAGAATGCGAGCAGACCTCCGAGTCATAGCCCAGTGTTACTCCCTAGTTTTGCGGAAGAAGCAAGCAGATTGAAGGCCAAACCCAGAGAGCCAAAATCCGGGTTGAACGGGCAGAGTGAGACGGGTACGGTCGCACGACGGCACCAGCCTGGATGTCAGCGCTTCCGGCGCACGGGACCTGCCCCGCTGCGTCACGCCACCGAGTTGGGGCGACGGACATAGCTGGTGCCCCGCGACGTGGGGCGAGCGGCCTGAGCAGACTCCCCTGTCCCATCGACGAATGCTGGCTTCCTTACATCGGTAGATGCCGGCCTCGAAAAGGGGATTCATCGAATTCTCGAGTATTCCGCACGCGCCGCTGCCCGGGGCGAGGAGTCCCATCGCCAGGTCGAGAAACACCCTCTTTGCGCTCCTGCAACGACGCGCGGAGCCTCAAGCGGCACTATGGTTAGTGAGGTTGCTCCCGGCTGGGGGATAAGTGTGACTCGCTTGGTCTAGCACCGGAGGGAAACCGCAGAATATGTCTAAGTGGGTTACCATTCTCTTCCTTGCCCTGTTACTCGCCTCTGTCTCTCCGGCCGCGGATAGCGCGCCCGGATCAAGGGCGTGCCAGCTCGCCTTGCTGCGCAACGGCTTCACGATTCAGTACGCGCGAAGTGAGGTCGCGGGCCAGACTACACGACTGTGGCTCTGCGCCGGCGCAGGCTCCGGCTACGTGGAAGTCGGCAGCGGCGAAATCGTAGGCCATGAAGAGATACCCAGCGCGGCTCCGCCCGAGCCGGCGGCCGAGACCGGCGCGCCGAAGCCAACGGCGCCGGATCCGCTCCAGAAGCTCATCGCCAGCGCTGCCGGCCGGCAGGGGATCGATCCGGACTTCGTGACCAGCGTAGTGAAGGCCGAAAGCGGCTTCGTTCCCACCGCCACCTCGCCCAAGGGAGCCCAGGGGCTCATGCAGCTCATGCCGCAGACCGCGGCCCTGCTGGGCGTGACGAACGCGCTCGACCCCGTGTCGAACCTGGAGGGTGGGACCAGGTACCTGCGCCAGTTGCTGGATCGCTATGACGGCGACGCGGTGAAGGCGCTAGCGGCTTACAACGCGGGCCCTCAACGCGTGGAGGAGTTCGGCGGCATGCCTCCGTATCGCGAAACCTACGCTTACGTGGCCCGGATCATCGAGGACTATAACCGCAAGAAACTTCGCGAATCCGCCGCGGCGCCCGCCGGAGCGCGGCATTCCGGCAGCTCGTCAGCCGCGGCGCCCGCCGGGAAGTAGGAACCGCAACTCGTCAGCCGCGGCGCGCGCCATCAAATAGGGAACGGGAGCGCGACGTTCCGGCAACTCGTCAGCCCCGGCGCCCGCCATCAAGTAGGGGACGGCAGTGCGCGCTCCGCAACTCGTCAGCCGCGGCGCCCGCCATCAACAGGGACGGGAGCGCGGCGTTCCGCAGCTCGTCAGCCCAGCGCCCGCCGCCAAATAGGGAACGGGAGCGCGGCGTTCCGCAGCTCGTCAGCCCGGCGCCCGCCGCCAAATAGGGAACGGGAGCGCCGCGTTCCGGCAGCTCGTCAGCCGCGGCGCCCGCCGCCAAATAGGGAACGGGAGCGCCGCGTTCCGGCAGCTCGTCAGCCGCGGCGCCCGCCGCCAAATAGGGAACGGGAGCGCGGCGTTCCGCAGCTCGTCAGGGATTGGGTGCCACCGTCGGAGGCGCCTGGTGCGCCTGCTGGTTCATCTGCATCCTCTGCTGGTACATTTGCTGCAACTGCTGGCTGATGCCGTCGGTACTCAGGGACGCCGGAACAGGTTGCGGGGCAATCCTCACGCCGTTGAGTTGGCCGGGCTGCTGCGCCGGCACTGACTGCATGGCTGGCGCCGGGTCCTCCGAAGGAGGCGCCGCGGAAGCGTCGGGCTCCGTAGGAGCGGGCGAGTTCGGCTCTGCTGCTACGTTCTCCGGCTGCGGGTTGTCCTCGGGTGGCTGCGTCTCTTCCGGCTCGCGAGGCGGCGCCCCGCGCCTGGCGTAAGGGCTGCGGACGCGTGCCACCTCATCGGTCCCACTGCCCTTGCTGCCTTTCTTCTCGCGCACCATGACCAGGACGCTCTGGACTTTTTCCGGATCGGTGTCGGAGGCCTGGATCAAGTAGTCCACATTCGAGTCGCTCAGCAGCGACGCAAGAACCTGGCGCGCGGGTCCGGGTCCCAACTGGACAACCGCCATGCGTCCGCTGTAAGCAGCGGGGGGGATATCGATCTTCACGCCCGTGAGGGTGGCCACCTTCATCAGAATGTCCGCCAGAGTCGCATCGGTCGCGTCGATCTTGAGCAGTCCGCCCACGTAGGAGATAGTCGGGGGAGCGGCCGGGAGCGCCTCTGGCGCGGGCGATTCCGCGGTCGTCGCCGGCGCCGGCTCCTGAGCACCCCGAGCCAGAGCGACCGTGGCGCACAGGAGGAACGCCAGCGCCCAGCCCGTGACCGCCACGCCCCGCGGGTGGAACCCCGGTCTCACCATCGTGCCGCCGTTGTTTGCCGCATCTTTCGCACCTGCCATGTCCGTTCACCTCGCCATCGCGACCACCACGAACAAATCACCGGCTCCCCGGCGATTCCTGCGGGGGGATCGAGGCTTTCCACATCCACCCCGAACCGCCCGGCCCCGCCTCCGGCTGCAACTGCAGAGACTCGAGACGCCTGGCTTCCTTCGCACTGACCGCATAGGAGCGCCCCCGCCAGACCGAGTAGATGGCCGGGTACACCAGCAACTCGAGAAGGAAGGAAGTGAAAATGCCGCCGACCATCGGCGCCGCAATGCGTTTCATGACATCGGAACCGGCGCCCGTCGCCCACATGATGGGAAACAGGCCCGACGCAGGTGGTGGCGAACGTCATGAACTTCGGCCGCAGACGCTTCGCGGCGCCGTGCACGATGGCCTCGCGCAGATCGGCGAGGGTGTTCAGGCGGCCTTCGCGCTTTGCTTCCTCGTAGGCCAGGTCGAGGTAGAGCAGCATGAAGACGCCGGTCTCGGCATCGATCCCCAGCAGGGCAATCAACCCCACCCACACGGCGACGCTCATGTTGTAGCCGGCCAGAGTACAGGAACCAGATTGCGCCCACGGCGGAAAACGGCACGGCCAGCAAAACGATCAGCGTCTTGGCCATCGACCCGGTGTTGATGTACAGAAGAAGGCAGATCAGCAGGAGCGTGACCGGCACCACCAGCTTCAGCCGCTCCTTCACCCGCTGCATGGCCTCGTACTGCCCACTCCAGGCGACCGAGTAGCCGGGGGGCAGTTTCAGGCGGTCGCGCAGCAGTTGATTCGCTTCGCTGACGTAGCTCTCCGGATCGCGGCCAGCGACGTCCACGTAAACGTATCCCGTGAGCAGGCCGTCTTCGTTGCGGATCATTGCCGGACCGGTGGCGATGCTGATCTTCGCCAGATCGCTCAAAGGCAGTTGCCGCTGTCCGCCGGCCGGGACCGGAATGCGGCCGAGCGCTGCCAAGGTCGCTGCGGAAATCGCGCAGGTAGCGGACGTTCACCCGATAGCGCTCCGGCCCGAGACGACGGTGCTGACGTTGTCGCCGCCGATCGCATTCTCGACCACTCTCTGCGCATCCTCGACGCTGATGCCATAGCGCGCCAGTTGCTCGCGGTCCCACTGCAGATCGAGGAAGTAGCCTTCGGCGGTGCGCTCGGCGAGCACCGTGCGCGTCCCTTGGACGGTCTTCAGCAACGATTCGACTTCGGCGCCGACTTCCTGGATGCTGCTGCAAGTCCGCGCCTGGAATCTTCAGCCCGACCGGGGTCCGGATGCCGGTGGTCAGCATGTCGATGCGCCCGCGGATCGGCATGGTCCACGAGTTGCTGACGCCGGGAAGCTTCAGCGCGGCGTTCATCTGGCCGACCAGTTCCTCGGTCGAGATCGTATCGGGAGTGAAGTGGCGGAAGACGCTCTTCGCCCATTCCGGCGCCCAGGAGGAATACCAGGTATCGACGTGCCGCCACGCCGAACGCGGCTTCAGGACGATTACCGTCTCGAGCATCGAGAGCGGCGCCGGATCGGTGGCGGTCTCCGCGCGCCCCGCTTTGCCAAGCACGCTGGTCCACTTCCGGGAATTGACGAATAATGCGGTCGCTGACCTGGAGCAACTGCTCCGCCTGGCGGATGGAAATGCCGGGCAGGGTCGTGGGCATGTACAAGAATCGCGCCTTCGTCGAGCGGCGGCATGGCCTCCGACCCCAGGTGCGTGAAGACCGGTATGGTGACGAGCACCAATGGCGACGCGCCGCGCCAATGACCAGCCACTTCCAGCGCAGCGTCCATCGGACCACCGGCTCGTAAACGCGGATCAGCCGCCGGCTGATAGGGTGGCGGTCCTCGGACTTCACCTGGCCGATCAGGACGGCATTCGCAACCCGGCACAGCCATCGCGGCCGGAAGTCGAAGCGCTCGACGCGGGTCAGCAGCAGGCGCAACGCGGGATCGAGCGTGATCGCCAGCAGCGCGGCCACCAGCATGGTCAGCGTCTTGGTGTAAGCCAGCGGCCGGAACATCCGGCCTTCCTGCGCCTGCAGCGTCAGCACCGGCAGGAAGGAGACGGCGATCACCAGCAGCGAAAAGAAAGTCGGCCCGGCCACTTCCTTGATCGCGCTAATCACGACCGCGCGGCAGTCGCCGACGCGCCCGGCCTTCTGCCACTGCTCGAGTTTCTTGTGAGTCTGTTCGACCACCACGATGGAGGCGTCCACCAGCTCGCTGAACGCGATGGCCACTCCGGCCAGCGACATGATGTTGGCGCTGATGCCCATCATGCGGAACGGAATGAACGCCAGCAGCACCGCGATCGGCATGGTCGCAATCGGGATGGCCGCGCTGGGAAAGTGCCACAGGAAAACCAGGATGATGAGCACGACCGTGATCGCGACCTCGAGGATCGTCGTCTTCACGGTGCCGATCGTATTGTGGATCAGCTCCGACCGGTCGTAGACCGGAACCAGCTTCACCCCGGCCGGAAATCCGGGCTCGATCTCCTTGATCTTCGCTTTCACCCGGTCGATCACGTCCAGCGCGTTCTCGCCGTTGCGCATGATGACGATGCCGGAGACCACTTCGCCCGTGCCATCCAGGTCGGCGACGCCGCGCCGCAGGTCGGGCCCCATCACCACCTGGCCGACGTCTTTGATGCGGATCTGCGAGCCGGTGTCGGTGACGCTCAGCGGGATGTTTTCGAAATCCTCGAGCGAGCGCGCGTAGCCGCGGCCGCGAACCATGTACTCCGTGCCGCCGAATTCGAGCAGCCGTCCGCTGGATTCGTCGTTGCCGGCGCGCACCGCCTCGACCACGCGGCTCACCGGGATGCCGTAGGCCCGCAGCCGGTTCGGGTCGAGGTTCACCTGGTACTGGCGCGTGTAGCCGCCGATCGGGCGCAACCTCGGCCACGCCGGGCACCGACCGCAGGTAGTAGCGCAGATACCAGTCCTGATACGAGCGCAGGTCGGCGAGGCTGTGTTTGCCCGACGTATCCACCAGGGCGTACTGATAGATCCACCCCAGCGCGGTGGCGTCGGGGCCAAGCTCGGTCTTCACCCCTTCGGGCAGCCGCGGAAGGACGCTGGAGAGATACTCCATGATTCGCGAGCGCGCCCAGTACAGGTCGGTTCCGTCCTCGAAGACGACGTAGACGTAGGAGTAGCCGAAATCGGAAAAGCCGCGCACCGTCTTCACCCGCGGCGCGCCGAGCATGGCGGTGACGATCGGATAGGTGACCTGGTCCTCGACGATATCCGGACTGCGGTCCCAGCGCGAAAGGATGATGACCTGCGTGTCGCTCAGGTCGGGCGTGGCGTCCAGAGGCAGCGTTGCCATCGCCCACCAGCCGCCGATCGCAGAGCAACGGCGATCACGGCCAACACGGCCAGCTTGTGCTCGACCGAGAAGTCGATGATCCGGTTAATCATCGTTGCGAGCTCCCCGGCGCCTGCTGGCTGAGGCGGCGTGGTCGTTCTGAAACGTCTCTTTGCACTGTCTGGAACAGAAGTAGTAGGTCGTGCCGCGATAGGCGAGCGTGTTGCCGGAGGCCGCGGCCTTGGCCGGATCCACCTGCATGCCGCAGTTCGGGTCTTTCATCGTCTTTGCGGCCGCTACCTGCTTGGGCATGCCCATGGACCTGCCGGCGGCGACGGGGACCGGCGGCGGCGCTTTCAGCCGGCTCTCCGAATCGACCAGAAACGTGGCCGCGGCCACGACGCGCTCGCCGGGCTCGAACCCCGTGCCGGATCTCGACCCGCTCGCCAAAACGCCATCCCGTTTCGACCTCGCGCGGCTCGAAGACGCCTTCGCCGCGTCTCGACGTAGACGCGCGCGCGCGCGCCGGAATCGACCAAAGCGTCCAGCGGCACCGTGACGGCGGGCTGCAGGCGGACCGGAAACGCGACGTCAACCAACATTTCGGGCCGCAAGAGGAAACCTGGATTGTCGACTTCCAGGCGAAGCTTCACCGTCCCGCCGCCGGCCTCGGATTGCGGCAGGCTGTCGGTAACGCGCGCGGGCAGCTGCCGTCCTTCGTCTCGTAAAGTGATCTGTGCCGCGCTGCCGGGACGCAGATACGGCGCCTCTTGTTCGTAAACCTCGGCGATCACCCACACCCGGCTCAGATCCGCGATGCGGTAAAACTCCGATGTCGTGCTCGAAGTGCTGTCCCGGCGAAATGTTTCGAGAGAGGATGAATCCGTCCGCCGGCGCGTAGACGTCGATACTCATCGGGAAGCTTGCCGCTGTCGGCGATCTCCTTGATCTGCACATCGCTCATCCCGAGATTGAGCAGGCGATCGGTATAGCCCTGAAGACTGCTGTACCCTTGCTTGGACACAGCACCGGGAAATGAAACGGTGCGCGCACCTTCCCTGCCGATGGAGCCCGGCACGCGCTCGCGTGGCGGCCAGAAACCCGGAAGCTACCGCCAGGAAGTCCGGCGCATAGTAGGTCGCCAGCTTCTGGTCCTTCTTGACCTGCACTCCCACCGAGTCGTTGTAGGTCTCCCGAATGAATCCGTCCACGCCGGAGTTGACCCTGTACACGCGCGTGTCTTCCGGAGCCACGCGGCCCACGGCGCGGATGATGCGACTGGCGCCGCTTCTCTCGACCGGAGCGACGCGGATCCCCAGCAATCGTTGGGTAGCGCCGTCGATGCCGACGGCTCCCGCGGGCAATTGCGCCAGCGGCGATGATGGCGCTCCGCTCCCGGCGGCCTCGGCATAAACCGGCTCAAGCTGCATTCCGCAGTCGGGGGCGATGCCGGGCTTGTCGGATTGGTAGGCGGGATGCATGGGGTCCACGTAGTAGAGCACGCGCCGCCCGGCCTCACTGCCTGCGTGCGATTGGACATGGCGGCGACCGAGTCCGTAAGACACAGCCATTGCCGCAACCACCGCCACTGCGAGAATTATCCGCCGCATCTGGCTCGCCCCCCCTTCCCTCTTGCCTGGCCCGAATCGAAACGAAGCGCCGGTTGAAGCCGTTTCGGGTCTTCTCCTATTGGATGACGGCCACAACCGCACAGATGCGGCGCTGTGGAGAGCCCTCCGGCATTCGCGCGTACGACTCTATCCAATCATGACGTGACAGAGCTATCGCGTCTTTGCGCAGGCGCAAATTCACTCCAGCCAATCACTCCCGCCGGTGCTTCCGGGTCCCTCCGGGCAACCGTGGCGCACGCTTCAGCAACTCGTGGGGCAGGCGTCCACGCCTGCGCGGGACGTCCACGTCCCGCCCGGGCCGGACCTGGAGGCGAGGCGCAATCCGTTTCTGGAGAGCGTGCAGCGGCGACCTTCAGGTTGCCGTTCCGCGGGCTGAAGCCGCGCGGCTACACGCCGAAGCGTGCGCCACCACGGGGCCCGCTGAGTAGTCAACTGGCTCTAGCTCTCTTCGGACACCGCGCGCAGCGACTGGATGTCACAAATCGTAACGGCCTCACGGCGGGGCCGCACCATCCCCCGCGCCTCCCAGGCCGAGAGCAGCCGGCTGATGGTGAACAACGTTGTGCCGGTCATCTGCGCCAGTTCTTCGCGCGACAGGCCGATTTCGATCACGCCATTGACCGCCAGGCCTATCTTGTCGTGCAGTCGCATCAACTGGCGGGCGACCCTGGGACCGACTCTCTCCGTCGCCACCTCGCGAAACCGCTGTTCGAGTTCCAGCAGGTGGCCGTCGAGAATTCGAACCATGTTCTGATGCAGAACCGGGAACCGTTCCACCAGTGCCCTGAAAGCGGCGGCGTCCCAGACCAACCCGCGGCACAACCGGAACGCTTCCGCCGTTGTGCGGTGCCTCCCGATGGTGAACAGGTCCCCGGCGCCGATGACGTCGCCTGCGGCACCGAGCCGGAGGATCACCTCCGCCCCTCCCAGTCCGAGTTGCGTGATCTTCACGAAACCCGAGGTGAGCAGCAGGACCTGCCGTACTGCATCGCCCTCGAAGTACAGCATCTCTCCGCGCGCGAACTCCTTGGCCCGCGCGGCGGCGGAGATAGCCGCATAGTCGCCGCCCGAAATGCCGGAGAACAGCGGCGGACGAGCCGATGCGGTCCCAGTGGCGTGATCCGCGCCATTGCGGTAGACGATGGTCGGACGATCCGGGCCATCTGACCGAGAACGGAAGGGTTCATCCTGAAGATGCGGACTGTTCGCATATCCCGCCATAGCTGTCGTCACCCTCGTGCGGCCCGCCGGCCTCTGATCTGTGCTACGTCAAGCCAACCCCAAGCCGGACAGGCTTGTCGCTCCGCACACCTCCGCCCAATGGTGCCCGGCCACATCCAGCGCGGTAGGCAAGGTGACGCATCCCCTTTGAAGTTGTTACCCGGCGTCACTCAATCCCAGTATTTTTCGGGGTCTTAACGATTTTTAACATAGGTTGCGTTGCGATGCAAGTACTTTTTTAGAGCTGTGCGATAGGGGGTATAGTACCAGCCTCGACAAACGACACGGCGGCGGAGCCGGACGTGTGGCGCGGTTTGGCCGAGACGGCGTTGTAGGCCCTCATCACGGTGCCACCGGCTTCGTTTGCGGAGCGGCCTGCGCGGGCGCGGCCGGACGCGACTGCCCGGCAGGTCCACTGGGAGCCGGTGCGTGCGGCGCGGCCTGGGCTGTCGAAGCCTCCCGAGCGGTATCCTTGCGGCGCAGTTCGATCGAGCTCCCGGTGCCGATCGAGATGGCCCGCGCGCTCTCCTCGGTGACTACCTGCGACCGTATGATGTGCGGGGTGATAGCGAACACGATTTCAGTTTCCGTGTGCTCTTTGTTGTCTTGCCCAAACAAGTATTTGAGGAGGGGGATCTTACTGATCCAGGGATAGCCGCTCAAGGACTGGGTCTCGCTGTCCTCCAAGATGCCGCCCAGCAGGTTCACCTCGCCGTCCGCCAGCCGGGTTTCATGCTCGATCCGGCGCTGACCGATAGTCGGCTGGGTGATCCCCCCGATGTTCTGCTGTCCGGTTACGGAGGATATTTCAAGGGCCATCTTCAGGGTGACGTCGTGCTCATGGATGTGGGGCGTGATGTCGATGTTCACGCCGACGTCCAGGTACTGGAATTGAGTGCTGACCAGCGGGCTGATGCTGCCGGCGCCGATAGTACCTGCCGCGAACGAGCCCGTGGCGATCGGTACGCGGTCGCCTATCCGGAGCGTGGCCTTCTCGTCATTCAGAGCGCGAATCTCGGGGCTTTGCAGGATCCTGGTATTGCTGTCCGTGGCCAGCGCCGTGAAAGAACCGCCGGGAACGCTCACCGCGAAACTGCCGATACTCACCGTGTATCCGCCGCTGCTACCGCTGTTCGCGGCTGCCGCGGCGGTGCCAGGCAGGTAGCCCATGCTGAAGGAGGTTGGCACGCTGGTCCCGATGTTGCGAAGCCGGTCGCGGCTTACCTGCATCACGGTGATGTCGATAACCACTTCGGACTTGGGCTTGTCGATCTCGCTCAACAGCCTTTCGGCGAGAACCATCTGGTCCGGCGTGGCGCGTACAATCAGGGCATCCTGTCCCTGAAGAAGCTGAACACGGCTGACGTCCAGGATCTGGCGCACCACGTTGGCCGCCTCCGTGAGCTCGGCCGGCGTGGAGAGATTGCGAAGGTAGAACGTCCTCATGACGTTCTGCTCGAGCTCCTTGCGCTTTCCGGGCGAGTCGGCGGCGACAAAGATCGTGTTCGACGACACGGGACGCCAGAACGTTTTCGACTGCAGGCGAACCATGTCCAACGCCTCCGCCAGCGTCACGTCGTTGAGCTCGACCGTCATCTTCTGGGGCCTGTAGTCCGGATCGATGAGCACATTGAGTCCCGCCAGCTTGCAGATGGTCTTGTAGGCCACGTCCGCGTTCGCGGTCATGCGCAAGGTGATGGGAGCGCTGGAGAGAGGGCGCAGGGACAGCGAGCCCGCAAGCTCCTCCGCCAGCTTGGTCTGCGGCACTTCGATCTTCGGGGCGGACCGCTGCAGCTCCTGCCGGCGGATCATGTCGGCCGTACGTCGTAGCTCCTGTTGCGCGATAAAGCTCGACGTGTCGATGTCAACCGCCTTCTGGAATTCCGCCAGCGCCTCGGTGAGCGAACCCGTGCTGCGCAAGATCTGACCGGTATGGACGTGCTCGTTAGCGACGTTGAAGCGCATGTGCAGATAGGCTGCCATGTACTTCGCATTTCCTGGGGTTAGCGTGTACGCCTGCTTGTAGAATCCGTAGGCGGCGTCGTAGTTTTCCTGGCGCTGCGCCTTGACTCCCTTGCTGTACGCGGCCTTGCCACGGTCCGCGTAAGCGGGCAGGCTCAGCGCAACCACGATGATCGACAGTATTCCCAGCGTTTGAAGCTTCATACCCCTTGTCTCTAACGAGCCGGTTTCGTTTGTCAGACGACACTCCATCCTCGACGCACACCCGGAGCATGATGAAGGTCTGTATACATTATTGCCGCAGTGACCGAACATCTGTTTGCGCTGGAGCAAAGACAACCCGCGCATAATCGGTTTCTCTATGAAGATCGAGGACTTAGCCGCTTGAATCGGCCTGGCCCGGCGAAGGGGGCCGCCGGCGGCGCCAGCCCGGTCTTCACGCGGTTGGTTCGCTCTGGCCCGGCGAAGGGGGCCGCCGGCGGCGCCAGCCCGGTCTTCACGCGGTTGGTTCGCTCTGGCCCGGCGAAAGGGGCCGCCGCCGGCGCCAGCCCGGTCCACGCGGTCGGTTCGCTCTGGCCCGGCGGACATATGCCGGCGCTCATGCTACCCTACCGGCAGGTGGCGGGCGCCGGGAAAGCAGGGCAGACAGCGCTTTATGCCGCATAACTATGCCGCGTAACTACGACGCCGTTATCGCCGGAGCCGGACACAACGGCCTGGTGTCGGCCGCGTACCTGGCGCGGGCGGGCCGAACAGTGCTCGTGCTGGAGCGGCGCGAGATCGTGGGCGGTTGCGCGGTCACCGAGGAGGTGTGGCCCGGCTACCGCGTATCCACCGGCGGCCTACCTGGTCAGCCTCATGCAGGAGCGCATTGTCCGCGAGTTGGACCTCCAGCGCTATGGCTACCGGGTGGACGCCAAGGACCCCGCCTTTTTCTCCGCCTTTCCGGACGGCCGCCACTTCTTCATGTGGCAGGATCGCGCCAAAACGCTCGATGAGATCCGCAAGTTCTCCGCCCGCGACGCCGAGGCTTATCCCGCCTACGAGGACCATATCGAGCGGCTCGCGCGAGCGGTTGAGGCCCTGCTGCTTACCACTCCGCCCCGCTTTCCCCCGGCGGGGACGTTCGATCTGATCGAATACGTCAAGCTGGCTGCGCGGCTCTACCGTCTCGCACGCCGCGACCTGGTAGCGCTGGTCAAGATCTTCACCCAGAGCGCCGCCGACTTCCTCGACGAGTGGTTCGAATCGGAAGAGCTGAAGGTGACGCTGGCCACCGACGGCGTCATCGGCGCCAACGGCGGACCGCGCTCGCCCGGGACCGCCTACATCCTCCTGCACCACTGCATGGGCGGCGTGGCCGGCCATCGCGGGCTATGGGGCTTCGTGCGCGGCGGAATGGGTACGGTCAGCGAGGCCATCGCCGCCGCGGCGCGCGCGGCGGGGGCCGAAATCCGAACCAACTGCGCGGTCGAGAGGATCGACGTACGCGAAGGCCGCGCTCGCGGCGTCGTGCTCGCGGGCGGCGATCGGATCGATGCCTCCGCGGTGATTTCCAACCTAGACCCGCGCCGCACTTTTCTCGGCCTGGTGGGCGATGCGGAGCTCGATCCGGCTTTCGTGAAAGCCATACGGCACTACCGCTCCGAAGGCACCTCGCTGAAGATGAACCTGGCGCTCAACGGTCTGCCGGAGTTCCGCGCCCTGCCCGGGGCGCCGGGGCCGCAGCACCGCGCTACCATGCACATCTGCCCTTCGATCGAGTACGTGGAGCGTGCCTGGGACGACGCCAAGTACGGCCGGCCTTCCGAGCGCCCGCTGCTCGAACTCACTGTGCCCACCATGTACGACCCTTCGCTCGCGCCTCCCGGCAAGCACATCCTGGGCGTGTTCCTCCAGTACGCGCCCTACACGCTGCGCGAGGGCAACTGGGACGAGTTGCGGGAGCCCTACGGGCGGCGCGTGCTCGATCTGATCGCCGAGTACGCGCCCAACATCCACGCCATCGTGGACCAGGTGCAGGTGCTGACGCCGCTCGATCTGGAACGCCGCTTCGGCCTGACCGGCGGCAACATCTTCCACGGCGAGATGAGCCTCGACCAGATGTTCGTCATGCGGCCGCTAGCGGGATGGGCCCGCTACCGCACGCCCATTCGCGGCCTCTATTTATGCGGCTCCGGGACGCACCCCGGCGGCGGCGTTATGGGCGCGCCCGGCTACAACGCGGCGCGCGAAATCCTGAAGGGCTAGCTGAAGATCGCGGCCCAGCCGACCTTCACGACCACGAACACCCCCCACGGAATAAGCACGCCGGTGAGAGCGGTCGTCCAGCGCTTCCTGGTGATGGCCGCCATGCCGGTCGCCATCAGCAGGATGACCCAGAAAGAGAACACATCGATGCTGCTAGCGAGGCTGACCAGCCACGCCGGGACGGTGTGCGGGTCCAGGTAGAAGCCCAGGTCGTACCCCGCCGGATTCTTGAGGTCGAAATCCGTCGGGTCTTTGAGAAACATCACCAGCACGTTCGCAGCCGTGGCCACCACCTGCGGCAGAGACGCATACGCCACCACCGCCAGCGCCGGTTTGAACTTCACCACGGCGCCCATCATGTTGGTGAAGATGAACATGAACACGCCCGCCGTGATCAGCATCGAAATGGGCGGGGCGATGACGGCTATCGCGATTCCAAACGGCGGGCCGAACTTGAGCTGCATCTGGATGGCGCGTTCGCGATCCTCGGGCTGCATGCTCTGCGCTTTGGGCGATTGTTCGAACTGCTGTCGCATGAAGTGCTCCCATCCGCAATGGCTGGAGAACAGGAGAATGTACCCCAGGGAACACACCACGATCAGGACCATCGGCACCCACCAGCTCGGGCGCGCGGCGATGTCCGCGAAAGCCGGCTTGGGGTCGACGATTACGTTGACGAGGCGGCCCCCCTCACTCATAGGCAGGGCCGGAACTTGAGCGGCGGCATCTGGGCTGGTAGGCATAGATGCGGCCATTATACGCCGTCCTGTGGGGCAGGCGTCTCACGCCTACAGCGGGTCTTCAGAGGGACTTGCAGAAATCGCTGGGCAAGCTGAAGCATACCCCACGTGGGGCCGTAAACCGTTGATGCGCCGTGTAGGACATGCTTCAGCTTGTCCCTTCCGCGGCGGTGGTGCGATTTCTGCAGGTCCCTCTCGAGACCCGCTTGGCGGGGAGGTCTACCCCACGGCTGCAAGAAGCTTATGATGCCCGCTGCGCCGCCGCTTGCAGGTGCGCTTCGAGGAACCACAAGGATTTGTCGGCCGCGCGCGCGACCTCCGTATAAACGTCCGCGGTGGCCGCGTCGCCCTCGTTCTGGGCCTCATCGAGCGCCTTGCGGTTCGACGCCACGTAGCGGGCGAAGCGGTCGATGAGCGCTTCCAGGTGCTGGCGGCCGTCGATGGCCCCCGTCGGGTACTCGGGCAGGATCGAGTTCGCCGCCGCCATCCGCGCGGTGCCGAAGGCGTATCCGCCCAGCGCGGTGACGCGTTCGGCCAGAAGGTCGACGAAGTCGAAGATGTCCCCGGCCACCTTATCGAACAACTCGTGAAGCTGGAAGAAATCGGTCCCCTTGACGTTCCAGTGGGCCTGCTTGGTCTGCGTATAAAGATCGAGAGTCTGAGCCAATTGCTGATTGAGAACCGTGATCACATGCTGCCGCACATCGGGCGCAAGATCGATCCGGGTCTGAAAATTCGGGCCTGAAACTGCTGACGGCATATCCCCTCCTCCAGCCATTCTCCCGCAAGAGGCGGCGGGCTACAAACCCGCCTGCATCTGGCTCCAACCCCGCCTTGGGCTCTGGCTACAGGCCCGCCCAAGGGGGGCTGCAAGGGCGGCTAGGGCTGGCTACAAACCTACCGTTGGCCGCAACCCCGCCCTCGGTGGGCTACAAACCTGCTTTGGCCTCCAGGCTGCGCCACAGATACCAGGACGCCACGGTGCGATACGGATGCCAGCGGCGCGCCATCTCGTCCACCTCGCTGGGCTTCGGCATCTCGGCCAGGCCGTAGACGTTGCGGACCGCGACGCGGATGCCCAGGTCGCCCGAAGGCATCACGTCGGGGCGCCCCAGCGCGAAGATGAGGAACATATGCACGGTCCAGGGCCCGATGCCCTTGAGCGCGGTGAGCCGGGCGTGAACCTCCTCATCGGAGACCGCCGCGAGGGCGGCCAGGTCCAGTTTGCCCGAAACCGTCTGGCGGGCCAGTTCGCGAATATAGAGGGTCTTCTGCTTCGAAAGTCCGATTGCCCGGAGTTTCGCCGGGCGGAGCCGCAGCACCGCCTCGGCTGTCAGCCGCCCATTCCCGGCCGCGGCCACCAGGCGCTGGAAAATGACTTCGGCCACCTTTCCGCTGAGCTGTTGGAGGACAATGGCCTTGACCAGCGCTTCGTAGCTCGGCTCCAGAAGCTCTATAAGATAGGGCCCGGTTTGGTCGATAAGACGTCCCAGTACGGGATCGGAAGCCTTCAGATGGTCCAAAGCGTGCTGCATAACGAAACAGAAACGGCGGAGCGCGCATCTAGTAGTATGCCATTTCGACAGAGGGAGCTTATGCGTCTGTTCGCAGTCTTTGCCTTGGCCGTCGTCGCAGGCTTTACCCAGCAGCCCAGTACCCAGCAGCCCAACCCGGGCTGGAGGCGCGTGGATTCACCGCCCCAGCAGCCCGCTGCCACCGGCAAGGAGGCCGCCCCCGCCCCAGCATCCCAGGACACGGAGCCGACTTTTAAGGCCGGGGTGGACGTGGTCAGCGTCTTTTGCACGGTGCGTAGTAAGCAGGGCGGCCTGGTGGGAAACCTCAACAAGGACGATTTCCAGGTGAGCGAAGACGGCAAGCCGCAAGAGATTAAGTACTTCACGCGCGAGACGGACCTGCCGCTGACGATCGGCCTGTTGGTCGACGTGAGCAAAAGCCAGGAGCGGCTGATCGAAGTGGAGAAGCAGGCTGCCAGCCAGTTCTTCACGCAGGTCCTGCAGAAGAAGGATCTCGCATTCCTGATCAGCTTTGGCTCGGACGCGGAGTTGCTTCAGGACTACACCGGCTCGGCTCGTCTGCTGCGTCACGGGCTCGACGGGCTGAAACTGAGCGCGCCGCCGCCGCAGGTCACGGAAAGCCCCGTCCCCACCGCCTATACGCCGCGCGGAACGATCCTTTACGATGCCGTGTATCTGGCGGCGCACGACGAGCTACGCGGCCAGGTGGGGCGCAAGGTGATCATCCTCATCACCGACGGCAACGACGAGGGCAGCCGGTTGAGGATCGAGGATGCGATGCGCGCGGCGCAGTTGGCCGACACCATCATTTATGGCATCGAGTATTACGACGCCGGGGCCTACGGCGGGGGCTTCAGCCTGGGAGGATCGGGCGGCGGTTCGATTCTCAAGCGGATGTCGGAAGAGACCGGCGGCCGGACATTCCGGGTGAGCCGCAAGCATCCGCTCTCGGAGGCGTTCGAGGAAATCCAGAAAGACATGCGGACGCAGTACGCGATCGGTTACCTCCCCACCAACGGGAAAAGAGACGGCACCTTCCGCCGCCTCGAGATCAAGACCAAGGACAAGGACCAGAAGGTGCAGGCCCGCAAAGGCTACTACGCGACCGAGGCCGATTCAAACTGAAGAAAAGACTTTGGCCACGAATGAACACGAATAAACACGGACAAGAGCCGGAGGTTTTATTCGTGTGCATTCCTGTTCATTCGTGGCCAGAATTGTTTTTGGCTCACGGCTTTTTGTACCGCTCCCGCCGCGCGAAGTAGTCCCGGATACACCACTCTAGCGAGGGCATCGGCTCCAGGCCCAGCGCCTCCATCCTGGCATTCGAGAGCGCCGAGAACTTGGGACGATGGGCGGCGGTGCGGTACTCGCGCTCGTCGGTCGGCCGCAGTTCGGGGTTGAGGCCCGCCACTTCGAAGACGATCTGCGCGTACCGGAACCAGGAGACGGGGGTGCCGCCTCCTACGTGAACCACGCCGGTCGCGCCCTTCTCAACCAGGTCCACCGAACGCGCGGCAAGCGCTGGCGCGTAGGCCGGAGACGCGATGTGGTCCTGCACCACGCGGATCGGCTTGCCTTCCGACGCCAGCCTCAGCATGGCCTCGACGAAGTTGCCGCGGGCCGTGTGCAGGCCGCCCGGCCCGAAGACCCCGGAGGTGCGAATGATAAGCGGCGACTCCAGGTAGGCCTGGGCGTAAAGCTCTCCGGCCAGCTTCGAGACCGCGTAGGCGCCCATCGGATGCGGGCGGTCGTCTTCGGTATACGGCCGGCCCGCCCGCCCGTCGAAGACGTAATCGGTCGAATAGTGCACCAGCCGGGCGTTCACCTGCCGGCAGGCGAGCGCGACGTTCCGCACCGCCAGAGCGTTGACCAGGTAGGCCGCTTGCGGCTCCTGCTCGGCCACATCCACCTGGTTATGCGCCGCGGCGTTGAAGACCACCTGCGGATCGACCTCGGCCAGGTGCTGCTCCACCACCGACCGCTCGGTGATGTCCAACTGGGCACGGTCGGAGCCGAAAACCTCGTAACCGCGCTGCTCGAGTTCCGAGGTCAGTTCCACCCCTAGCTGGCCGACGTTCCCGAAAACCACCGCCTTCTTCCGCATAAGTCGCTACGATACCACGGCGCTGCCAGCCCCGGAATCCCGCAACCGGAATGCCTCGATCGCGCATCTACTAAGGCAGGTGGTACCATCCGATGGATATAGGGATGAAACGGATCAGACTGGCGCTCTATCTGGCGCTGCTCACGACCCTGTTCCTCTCCGTGTACCACGGAGTGATGGGGCTGGCGGTGCTGTGAGGCGCTGAGCCTCTCAGCGGAACAGGCGCCACAGTACGAAGGCGGCCGTCACCGGGATGGTGAAGCCCAGCCAGTGGGCGCGCAGGAAGCGGAACGCATGCGCGAGGTCGTCCCGCACCAGCGCACGGAATCCCGGCGGTGCTGCTATCCGCTCCTCAATCAACGCGCGAACATTGGCCCGCAGCAACTCCCGGGCTCCACGGCGATCCGCGATGAGAACCGTAGCGGCGTTCGAACCGGCGGTGGATTCCGCCAACTTCCGGCGAAGCTCCGGGGGGACCTCCTCAACGCTACGGTAGACGGAGGTCCGGCGTGCATCGGCTATGAGGATGGCGGAGGTCCTCACCGTCCCTTGATCGGAAGGCTTTTCCTTCATGCGTGCACCTCCCCTCCCTTCAACACCCTGTCTTCGAGGCCTGCCTGCTCCAACACCAGGCTGATGAAACCCAGGGCCGCCTTGGATAGCGCCTTGTCTCTACGATACACCAAGCCGAGCCGGCGGATCATCGCTTCGGGGCCCAGCGAAAGAGCCGCCAGGCGCCCCAGCCGTATGTCCTCCCGGCAGTTCGACTCCGCCAGAAACGACAGGCCCAGGCCGGCCATCACGAAGCGCTTGATCATCTCGCTCGAATCGAGCTCCATGGCCGTGTGGATCGAATCCTCCACCAGTTCCAGCCACTCGTTCAGACGCGCGCGCGTGCTCCCGTATTTCGGCAGCAGCAGCGGATAGGGTACCAGGTCTTCCGCTAAAACGGCCTTCTTCCCCGCCAGGGGATGATGCGGAGGCACCACCACCTTTATCTCATCGGAGTGAATCTTGACAACCTGCAGTTTGCGATCCGTAATGGGGAGCTGGGTAAAGCCGAAGTCCGCCAGGTTGTCCATAATCGCTTCGGCGATCTTCGAACCGTACTGCCGCTCCACCAGCAACTGAACGTTCGGGAAGCGCCGGCTGTATTCGGCGAAAACCTCCGGCAGAACGTAGATGCAGGTGGCTTCGTTGGCGGCGATGACCAGCTCGCCGCGGGGCATCCGCTCCAACTCGCTGATGGCGTCCTGGGCCTGCCGGCGGAGCGATAGGATCTGCTCCGCGTACTGGGCCAGAATCTTGCCCGCGGTCGTAAGCGAGATCCGGCTTCCAAAACGCTCGAAGAGCTGCGCGTTCAGCTCCTGCTCCAGTTGCCGCACCTGGGCGCTGATCGCGGGCTGCGTCCGGAAGCAGGTTTGCGCGGCCTTCGAGAAGCTCTTCAGCCTGACGATTTCGAGAAACGTGTGGAGCTGGTCGAGGTCCATATCGCCGGGCGACACTCCTGGCGCTTCGGCTTGCTACCAATTGTAACAGGCCCCAGGACGGTCTTCCGGCCGAACCGTCTCCTAGGCTTCGATGACCGACATGGGCACCACGTCGGGCTGCTCGCTGCCGCCTAGCGAGAGCACGTCTACGGGCAACCCCTCGTCCAGGTATTGCAGCAGGATCTCTCGGCCGTTCGGGAAGCGCACTCCATCCCGATAGCGGTACGCCGAGGCGCTCAACTCGACGAAGGTGACCTCCTCGGTCTGACCCACGCCAAGTTCCTTCTGCAGCTCTCGGGGAATGCTGTTCATGCGCAGGCGGGCGCCGGGCGGAATGCACACGGCGGGAATCTTGTCGACCCGCAGTGGCGGCGGGTTAAGCCAGCTCTTCAGCACCGACCACCACGAGTTCCCCCCCTTGGCGGCGCTAATCTGGCAGTTGGCCTTCTCCAGATCCGCCGGAGACGCCAACCCGATCGAACTGGTCGGAAACCGATACGTGACCAGTTCCTCTCCCTCGACTGCAAGGCGGTTAGGCACGGCATGCAGCGAATAATCGCACATATCTTTCGCCTCCTCTGAGATTCGGTCCCAGTTGACCTACCCTCATTGCAGCACAGGTCGGCGCGGTGGGGGTAATCCGCTTAGGGCAGAACCGTGACTTGCGGGTCCGGTTTACGGGGAGCGGCCGCGGGGCGGGCGGAGGGCGATACGCTGCGGACCTTGCCGTCCGCCACGGTGACCGTTACCGTCTCCGGCGCCGGAGCCGTACCACCAGGTTTCGACGGCGCCCGAATCCTCGGCCCCGCTGGTCTTCATGGCCGGCTGGCCGAACTTGCGTATGAGCTCCTCCTGGGTCATTCCGGAGGAAATCAGGGCGGGGTCCGGGGCGGTGGCCTTGACGGCCGGTTCGGGCTTGGCGGCCGTCGCTGGAAGCACGACCGAGGTGACCTTGCCGGACGACGGCGCCGCGGTGGCGTCGAGCGCCTTCACGGCCTTTTCCAGCGCCGAGGCGGCGCCTTTGCCGGCACTCCGCATCCCGGCGGCCGAGGTGGCTTTGGCGGTACCGGCCGCGTGCTCCACCATGTCCTGGGCGCCAGCGGCGGACGCCAGCATCAGCACGGCCGCGAATAGCCGGGAGGAACGCATGTCGGGAACATTATGACACCGGCGCGCCGGGCGACGCGCTCGCCCAGCGCGAGGATCATCGCGGCGTACGGCACCGCCACCAGAAGATCGAACAGGTAGTGCTCCCCGGAAGCCAGGGTCGAAATCGCGGTCAGCACGGCGTACACGGCGCCTATCGAGCGGCCGAAAGGCAGCTTCCGGCCGTACCAGAGAACTAGAAGCGCGGTCGAGAAGTGAATGCTCGGTACGCCGTTGGCCGGAGCATCCAGCAGGATCGGACGCAGGAGAACCGGCCCGCCAGGCAGGTTCGGGAATCCGGGGAAGGCATAGGCCGGACCGCACACCGGGCACAACAGGTAAAAGGGTACGCTCAGCGCCAGATTCAAAAGGAAGGCGGAAACCATGCTCCAGGCTTCCCGTTCCGAGCGATGCCGCAGATACCCGCCGAACATGGCGACCATAGCCAGCGGCAGGAGCTGGTAGGTCACCGCCAGGAAGACGATCGTGGACGGATGCCCCACCACCATGCGCCCCAGGGCGAAACTCGGCTGGAAGCCCAGCGCCTGATCGACTCCGTAAATGTACAGGTCGAGCTTCAGCGGACGGAGGCGATCCGCGCCGAGTGCGCCTAACGTCGCCAGGATCTGACCGGGCACCGTCAGCGCGACGGCGGCCATAAAGAGATTCAGCCGCCGGTTGGTCCCGCGCAAGAGAGCATAGCCGCAACACGCCAGCAGGATCAGGGCTACGGCGGGCAGGAGCGGGCATTGGGCCCAGACGGCGTGAAACGCAGCCATTACGTGCACCATATCGGCGGAATCCGCGGGTTTGTGAGGCCTGGGGCCGCCGTCGGTGAGGCGTGTGGCGCACGCTTTAGCGTGCTGCGGCAAGCTTCAGCTTGCCGTCCGGACCGCGGTCTTAAGCCCGCGGCAGCGCGCTAAAGCGCACCCCGCACCATCGGTGCTGCGGAGCGGAGATGGTACCCTCATAAAGTGCGGAATGCGACCCGTTGCGCCCTGGCGGCCGGCTGCCTCCTCCTGTCCATCGGCTGCTCGGGGCCGCCGCCCGAGCGCAAGCCCGCCGCCAAGGCCGCGCAGCCAAGCGCCTCGCCGGCACCGCTTACCGCGACGCCCGGGCCCCAACCGGTCTCGGCCAAGCCGGCTCCCAAGACCGCTGTCGCCAAGCCGACCCCGGCGCTGTCGCCACCTGCCCAGCCCTTGGCAAACCCGCCCGCTATCGTCAAGGCCGTGTATTTCACCGGCTGGTCGGCGGGCCTCAGGCGCCGCGTAGACTACCTGGTGGACCTGCACAAGACCACCGCCATCAACGCCGTGGTGATCGACATCAAGGACTACTCGGGCAACGTGTCCTATGCGGTGAGCGCCCCGGAGGCTCGCCAGTACCACGCGGTGCGCGTCATGATCCGCGACTTCGATGGCCTGGTGAACCGCCTGCACCACGAGGGAATCTACGTCATCGCGCGACTCACCGTGTTCCAGGACCCGGTGCTGGCCGAAGCGCGCCCGGACCTGGCGGTCCATCGCGTCTCGAAGCTGCCCAAGGAGAAGCGTGGGCCGCTCACCGCCGACTCCCTGTGGCGCGACCGCAAGGGCCTCGCGTGGATCGATCCGGCGTCACGCCCGGCCTGGGAGTACGTGGTCTCGATCGCCCGCGACGCGGCTCGCCCACGGCGCCGACGAGCTGAATTTCGACTACGTCCGCTTCCCTTCGGACGGCGACCTGAACGACATGTATTTCCCGCATTGGGACGGCAAGACGCCCAAGCACCAGGTGATCCGCGAGTTCTTCGGATACCTGAAGAAGCAGCTCCCGGGCGTCCGGCTTTCCGCCGACCTGTTCGGCCTCGCCACGGTCAATGACGACGACCTGGGCATCGGCCAGGTGATCGAGGACGCCTACGGGCCTTTCGACGCCGTGTGCCCGATGGTGTATCCGTCGCACTACGCGCGCAAGTTCCTGGGCTTCCCCAACCCGGCGCAGCATCCCTACGAGGTCGTGAATTACTCGATGAAGGAAGCGCGCAGCCGGCTGGAGGACTTCAGCCATCCTAAACCGGCGCCGGCGAAGGGCGACGGCGCCACAGCGCCCGCAGGCCGAAATCAAAGCGGCCAAGCTGCGGCCCTGGATTCAGGACTTCAACCTGGGGGCGAAGTACGATGCCGCCATGGTGAAGTCCGAGATCAAGGCCGTCGAAGACGCGCTCGGCGACCGCTTCGCAGGCTACATGGTGTGGGCGCCCTCGAACGTCTACACTCGCCAGGCGCTGGTAGAACCGCCCAAGCCGGCCGAGGCGGCGGAGACGCACCCTTCGACGGGAGCCGCGCGCTGACGAGTGACCGAGCCGAACGGGGGGAGTGCCGAACGCACCGGACAAAAAGACGCCGTCGGTGTCGCCAGGCAGCGCGAGTGAGCTCGCACCCGTAACGTAGCGGCGCGCTCGCCAGGCGGATCGCGTTGCGCTGCTCGCGCCAGCCTGTGAAGATTGTGGAGTGAAGCGATTGGCTTGGCTGGCCTTCCTGAGCGTCTGCGTCGCCTCGGCAACGGAACTGAAACCGGAGACGGTCGCGGCCTTCGACCGCTATGTGCGCACCGCGGAGGCGCGTATCGACGGGCGCCTGCACGGCCCCCAGTTCCTGTGGGCGGACGATTCTCCCGCGCGTGTGAAGGCGCTTCGCGCCGGGCAGATCGTCGTCGAACCTGCGGTGGGGCAGGGCGACGTCGCCGTCGCCGGCGGCCTGGTCCACGACTGGATCGGAGCGGTGTTCGTGCCCGGCGCGTCGCTCGAGCGGGTCCTGGCCACGGTCCAGGACTATGACCGCGACAAGGTGACGCACCGTCCCGAGGTGATCGATTCGAAGCTGCTCAGCCGGGACGGCAACCACTTCCACATCTATCTGCGGCTGATGAAGAAGAAGGTGCTGACCGTGGTGCTGAACACGGAACACGACGTGCTCTATTCGCCCGTCGACGGCACGCGCTGCCACAGCCGCTCTTACAGCACTCGCATCGCCGAAGTCGATGACCCAGGCAAAAGCGGCGAGCGCGAGCAACCCGTGGGGAACGACCACGGCTTTCTCTGGCGGCTGAACTCCTATTGGCGCTTCGAGGAGCGGGATGGCGGCGTGTACATCGAGTGCCAGGCCATTTCGCTCTCGCGCGATGTGCCCACGGGCCTGGGATGGTTGATCGAGCCGATCGTCCGCCAACTGCCCGCCGAGTCGCTGATGAATACGCTGCGGTCCACGCGCGGGTCGATCTCGAAACCCTGATTGGAGTGCAGGGCGACCCAGGGGCCGCCACGAGCCTCGACCGTGGCGCGGACTCTCAGTCTGCAGCGTCGAGAATCGTCTCGACGCAAGAACGGCGCCTCGACACGAATGTCGAGGCGGCAGGCAAGAGTGCCTGCGCCACAAGAGCGCGGGTCCCCCCTGTCAGGGAGAGCGGGCCTACGCCGGCCGCGCCCCGATCATCAGGTGCGCCGGCCCGGCCAGGGCCACGCGGCGGATTGCGTCGAAGCCGGCCTCGCGCATCCAGGCCGCGTACTCCTGTTCGGTGTACGAGTTCCCGTGGCGCGTGCCGACGAGCATGTTGAGGGCGAACAGCGCCGGCATGCGCGGCCCGGCCCGGTCGGGATCGAGAATGAAATCCGAGATCACGACGCGCCCGCCTGCGCCCAGCGCCGCATGCGCCTTCGCCACCAGTTCGCGGTTCTCATCTTCGCTGAGCATGTGGCAGATGGCGGAGATCAGTACCAGGTCGAAGCCCCCGCCGAAGTCGCTGGTCCGGAGGTCGCCCTCGCGCACGGTGACCCGATCCGCCACGCTGGCCTCGGCGATGTAGCGGCGCCCGATCGGCGCTACGTCCCCAATATCGAGGATCTCAGCGGTGAGCGCCGGGTTCGCCCGCGCGAACGCGATCGAGTAGGCTCCCGAGCCGCCTCCGACGTCTAGCATTTTCCGAACCGGCGCCGCATCCACGGCTTCCACCACCGCCTCGGCGCGCCGGGAGGCGTTGGCGTGCATGGCGGCGATGAACGCCACAGTCCAGTCGTTGGTGCCGGCCGGGCGCCGGCCCGCGTGGTCCCGCTTCGCACGCAATCCGTCAGCGTGGACCACGTCTCCCACAAATGCACGGTATGCATCATGGCCAGTCGTATGTCGTCCGGCGACCGTCTGGTGAAATGTTGCGCGGTTTCGGGCGTATTGCGGAAGACGCCGCCGCGCTTTTCGACGACCCCCAGGGCGGCCAGCGCGTTCAGAAGCATTTCGGTGGCGCGCGGATCGGTCCCGCGAGCGTGGGCGACATCGGCGGCCGTGGCGCCCGGGCCGAGCGCCTCGAACAGGTCCAGTTCGATCGCCGTCAGCAGGACCCGGCTCTCCTGAAACGCGCGAATCCGTTGGTCAAGCTCTTCCGGTAGCATGGCTGACTCCTGTCTCCTTCCTACCGGCACCGTTCCGGCGGCTGGCTGGCCAGCGCCGCCACAACTTCGACAATCCGTGCCCGCTGCTCCGGGTTCGCGCTCAAAATCCGGTGCTGCCCGCCGCCGGCCGTGAACGTCGTCACCCCTTTTTCGTTCACGGTGACGCGGCCTTCCGGAGACAGATTGAAGTAGCCCGCATCCGGCCGGACAGCGTAGAGCGCGGCAGTCGGGTCCCACAACGGCTCGTCGTAAGGCATCTTCTGGTAAGCGCGATAAGCGTCGGCCAGCGGATGGTCCGGCACGTAACGGAAGTCGCGGTCGATACGCGCGGCCGGGTAGGTAGTGTGCGCGCCCAGTTCGAAAGGGCTCACCACGATCGGCGTGGGCCACGTGGCAAACAGCTTCTGCGCCGCCGGGATGTCCTTCTCGATGTTGTATTCGAGCTCCCCATCGTTGAAGCGACCCGCCATCACCACCAGCAGGCGGACCTTCTGCTTCACCAGGTCGGCGCCGGAGTACGGGCTGATCCCGCCCTGCGGTTCATCGAGCAACTGCGCCAGGTTGGTGCTGAAGCCCACCTGAACGATGACCACGCTCGCATCCGGCTGCGCCCCGAGCGTATACCGCAGAAGGCTCGCGGCGTCGAGCAATGAACTCTCCGGCGTCACCTTCCGCGGGTAGAGCAAACCTCCGCCCGGACGCTGCTTTCCGGCAACCACCGCGGTGTAGTTCCCGTCCTCGGGGGTCACGCCCTTGCGCACCATGCCGAGAGGAATGCCCGGCCTCCCATAGTAGGTGTTCAAGAGATCGACGAACGGCGCCGCCCAGCGGTTGTCCTTGGTGATGGTGACCGCCAGTATCCTGGCCTCTCCGCGGCTCTCGAAGGCGTGCAGGGCGGCCAGGGCGATAGCGTCGTCCACGTCATTCCCCATGTCGGTGTCGAAGACGATACGCACCGGTTCGCCGGCGGCCGCCGTGGCCACCGCCAGCGCCAGGATCGGCAGGATACGTGTCATTGCTCCCGATTATCGCGCGATCGGGCCCGGGACATCCCAAGCGTGCTAGTATAGGCTCTTTTGATGGGTCCGGAAAACTACGGTCGAGTCTCGGCTCCGATCTGCAGAGCGCTGGCCGGAATCGAGACCGGGGTGTTGGGCGGAGCAGCCATGTTCGGATGGCTGGCTCTCAGTTCGGTCTTGGACTTTCGTTCGATCTGGACCGCGCCGAACCTGCTCGGTTCGACTCTGAGCGGACAGGCAACGCTCCAGCGCGGTTTCGGTTGGGCCACGGTCTTGGGCCTGGGTTTGCATCTCTCGGTCTCGGGCTTGATCGGGATGACATTCGGCCTGCTGGTGGGCAACGCCGCGAGGCGCCTTCGGGTAACCTTGCTGGGGATGCTGACCGGGCTGGTCTGGTTCTACTTTTCCCAGGCTCTGTTTCAGAGAAAGCTGGGGGTATTCGTCACTTTGTACAGTCCGCCTCGAACCCTGCTGCTGGCGCACCTGATGTACGGGCTGGTGCTGGGCTGGTTTCCCAGCGGGCTTCGTTCGGCGACCCGCGCCTTCCTCGGGGAGGCGGCTGCCCAGATGCATGAAACGGACGCGACACCGGATGCCGTCGAATAGAGAGCATTGATCCAAGCGGTCCCCAGAACTCGAAGTGCTAGAATAAATGATTCAATCTGCGCAAGATGGCGACCGTCAGGTGAAACGCCGTAGGCTGGCGACACGTCTGAATAGCCGCGCAGAGTGGAGAGGAACTGAGTCCGCATGAGGTTTGACAGGCCCGACGGGTGCCTGTGGGTACTCTTCGTCTGCGCATGCTGCCTGACCGCTCGGGCGCAGTCGCAGCCGTCTCCGCCACAGAAGCCCGACCAACAGCAGCAGCAACAGCAGCAGCAGCAACAGCCGCCGCCGCAGCAGAATCCCTTCGAAACGGTGCCCCAGGCGGGGGAGAAGGCGCCTGCCCCGGCGCAGAAGACTCCCCCACCGGAAGGTCAGAAAGCGCCGTTCGAAACCCCCAAGGCGGTGGCCCCGCCGGCCCCTCCCAGCTCGAATGTCATTGAAGCCATCGAGTTCCGCGGCGCCCGCCGCGTGCCCCAGGACACCCTGAAGGCGATGATCTTCAGCCGGAAGGGCGACCGTTACAGTCCCGAGGCTCTGCGCCGCGACTTCATGGCCCTCTGGAATACCGGCCGCTTCGACGATATCCGGATCGAGACCGACATGGGCACCACCGGGGTGATCGTCCGGTTCGTGCTGGTCGAGCGCCAGGTGATCCGCTCCATCAAGTACGAGGGCATGAAATCGGTGACCCTGTCCGAGTTGCTGGACCGTTACAAAGAGCGCAAGGTGGGCCTGACGGTCGAGTCTCAGTACGACCCGAACAAGATACAGCGCGCCGTCGTGGTCATCAAAGAGTACGAGGCCGAGCGCGGCCGCCAGTACGCGGAGGTGACGCCGCGAACTGCACCAGATCCCGCCCTCGTCGATCGAGGTGACGTTCCAGGTGAACGAAGGCCCCAAGGTGAAAGTAGGCGCCATCGACTTCCAGGGGAACAAGGTCTTCAGCCATCGCCAACTGGTGCGCGTCATGAAGAACCTGCGGCCGATGGGGATTCCCCACTCGATCCTGTTCGAGAACATTTTCGCGAAAACCTACGACCTGGCCAAGCTGGAAGAGGACAAGTCCCGTATCCAGGACTTCTACCAGACCAAGGGCTACTTCGCCGCCCGCGTGCTGGAGCAGAAAGTGACCCTGCGCAACACCACCGGGGGGTGGTTCCGGATACCGCTGATCTACAAGCCCAAGCCGGGAATCGACGCCGACCTCGGCCTGCCCATCGAGGAAGGCAAGCTCTACCGTCTGCGCAACGTGAACTATGTGGGCGTGAAGCTGTTCCGGGTGCCCGAAAGCCTGACCGGGCCCATGTTCCGGATGAAGGCGGGCGATGTGTTTTCAACCGACAAGCTGCGCAAAGGCATGGAGAACATGCGCGACCTCTACGGCAGCTTCGGTTACATCGACTTCGTCCCCGAACCGCTTCCCGAGACGGTGCCGGGCACCAACCAGATCGACCTGACGATCACGGCCGACGAGGGCAAGCAGTTCTACGTGCGCCGCATCGATTTCCAGGGCAACACCACGACTCGCGACAAAGTGATCCGCCGTGAGCTGCTGATCGACGAGGGCGACCTGTTCAACTCCAAGATGTGGGAGATGAGCATCCTGCGCCTCAATCAGCTGGGGTATTTCGAGGTCCTCAAGAAGGAGGACGCTGCGCAGATCACGCGTAACCCGCAGTCGAACACGGTCGACCTCACGCTAAAGGTCAGGGAGCGCGGCAAGAACACCATCGGCCTGACGGGAGGAGTGTCGGGGATCGCCGGGAGCTTCATCGGGCTCAATTACTCCACTAACAACTTCCTGGGCCTGGGCGAGATGCTCTCTGTCGCGTCGCAGTTGGGAACGCGCATCCGGGATGTGACCTTCGGCTTCACCGAGCCGTACTTCCTGGATCGCCCGATACAGACGGGCTTCACCGTCACCATCCAGCGGTTCAATTACGATCAGGGCCGCGAAGCGTCGATCCTGTACGGGCAGGACCTGATACCGCTGTTCCAGGCCGAGGGTTCGCAGAACCTGCTGAACTACATCTCCGACACCATAGGTTTCACGGTATTTGCGAGCTATCCTCTGCGGCGGAGCTTCTCGCGGGTGGGGATCAGTTACGGGTACAGCGTGAGTTCCTACACCCCTCTTACCACCGCGGCAACCGACGTATTTCGACTATTCCACCTTCTCGGGCACCTTGAGCGGACCCAACCAGTTGACGGGCATCCGCACGAGTTCGATCACGCCTTCGTACTCCTACAACTCCGTCGACAATCCCATGACGCCGTCGCACGGCCACAGCCTGTCGATTTCGGGCTCCATTTCGCGGGAGCTATCTCGGCGGCAACGTGAACACGTTCCAGCCGTCGATTCAGTTCACCTACTTCCACCCCGCTCTGAAGAAAGGACACGTCATTGGGGCTCGCTTCATGGGCACGATGATTAGCGGTTACGGCGGCAAGTCGGCGCCGCCCTTCAACCGCTACTACATCGGCGGCGAGCAGGACGTGCGCGGGTTCGAGATCTGGGGCATTAGCCCGATCGCCTTCATCCCCAGCGCGGCCACGGTCAACGTGTTGAACGCCGACGGTTCCCAGCGCCTGCAGAAGTCCTTCGACTCGAGCGGCAACGTCACGTACAACAGCGCCACCATGACCATCCCGGTCTATCAGGCGATTGCCATCGGAGGCGATACCCAGGCCATCGGCAACCTCGAGTACCGCATCCCGATCTTCGGCCCGGTGACGCTGGCCGCCTTCTTCGATGCAGGATGGGACCGGGTGACCTTGCCCTCGCAACTTACCATTGCCGATTCGCGGCTGCAACAGTTGCAGCAGGAGTTTCCCTGGGCGGGGTTCACGAACGAGATCAAGATCGCCCCTGGGACCCAGAGGCTCCGGACCTCGACGGGCCTCGAACTCCAGGTAGTCCTGCCCGTGGTCAATGCACCGTTCCGTATCTACTACGCCTACAACCCGTCGATCTACAACGGGCCCGTGCAGCAGCCGATCGTGGTGGACCGTTCGATGTTCCCGAACTCGGCCAGCTACGCAAACGCGGTAAACACCATCGGCACCGGGTACAACTACCCTGACCGGCGGACCATGTTCCGCTTCACCATTGGACGGACGTTCTAGTGTGGCGCCCATCGGCACCGAACCGCGACCGTCGGTGTGGCACCCATCGCAGCACCGAACCGCGACCGTCAGGGAGCGGACCGCTGACGTGACACTAGTGGTATTGGGAGGCATCGCTTCTGGGCAGCGATGCGCCCCCCGGCAGAATAGACGCTGTGCTAGCATCAAGACTTTGAAGGAGTCCATTTCGTGACGAAAAGCGTATTTCGAGCGCCCCTGCTGGCGCTGGGTTTCGGAGTTCTGGCCTTCGGCCAGGCAGCCGCGCCACCCACCAAGGTCGGCATCCTCAATATTCAGCAAGCGATCGCTCAGACGAAAGACGGGCAGAAGGCCGTCGGCGAGCTCACCACCAAGTACGAACCGAAGAAGAAGGAACTGGAGCAGAAGCAGGCCGAGGTGTCGCAGCTCGAGCAGCAGTACCGCACGGGCACTAACACCATGTCGGACGAGGCGCGTCAGAAACTGGCGCGGGACATCGAACAGCGCCGCAAGCTATTGCAGCGCGACACCGACGATGCGCAGGCGGAACTGCAACAGGACCAGGACCGCGTGCTTCAGGCACTCGGCCAGAAGATTATGGTGGTGGTGGACCGCTATGCCGGCGAGCACGGCTTTGCGCTCATCCTGGACGTAAGTTCGCCCCAGACGCCGGTTCTGTTCGCCTCCAACTCGATCGATATCACCCGCGATATCGTCAGTCTGTACGATCAGTCGCAGGGCACCGCCCCGGCCGCGGGTGCGCCGGCGGCGAAGCCCGCTGCACAGGCGCCAAAGCCTGCCGCGCAAGCGCCCAAGCCTGCTGCGCCTGCTCCCAAGCCCGCTGCGCCTGCTCCCGCGAAGTAAGTTGGTGGGGCGGACCTCCGGGCCCGGCCCGGGCGGGACGGAGACGCCTGCCCACAAGTTTCTGGCCCTAGTACCGCGACCGTGTGATCTGTTTCATCCGCTTGCTTACGCGCGCGGTTCCGTAACAGCACCGAGATGGTATGAGAAGGCCGGTTCCTCCCGGCGGGATGCGTTAAGCTCCCGTTAGGCGCACTCGATAAGGTGCAAAGGAAGGAACCGGTATGAAAAAGAATATCACGGGTAAGGGAATGGCGAAGCGGAAGCAGCAGGCGCGCAAGCAGCAGCGCGAGGATCTGACGATCGGTATCGACGTGGGCGATCGCAGCAGCTCCTACTGCATCCTGGACGAAACCGGCGAGGTACTGGTGGCAGGCAGCCTGAAGACCACGCGAGCAAGTCTGCGGGAGTGCTTCGGGAAGCTGCAGAGGAGCCGGGTGGCGATCGAGGCCGGGACCCACTCGGCGTGGGTGGAGCGGGTGCTGGGGGAGTGCGGGCACGAAGTGATCGTGGCCAATGCACGAGCCATCCCGCTGCTGACGGCCAACAGCGGAAAAAGGGACCCGATCGATGCGGAGATGCTGGCGCGGATGGCGCGCGTGGATCCCAAGTTACTGCGTCCGATCCGGCATCGCAGCGAAGAGGCGCACGGACACCTGCTGGCGATCCGGGGGCGCCGCATATTGGTGGAGGCGCGCACCAAGCTGATGAACGCCGCGCGCGGGCTGGTGAAGCCGCTCGGAGAGCGGCTGCCGGATTGTTCGCCGGCCGCGGCCAGTGTGCGCCTGGCGGAGGAACTGGCGCCCGCCGTGCGAGCGGCGATCGAGCCGTTGTTAGAGGCGGTGGAAGCCCTGAACCTGAAGATCCAGGAAGCGGACAAACGGATCGAGGCGATCGCACGGGAGCACTACGCGGAAGAAGTACGACGTCTGACGCAAGTGAAGGGAGTGGGGACACTGGTGGCGCTGACGTTCGTGCTGACGCTGGAAGATCCGGCGCGCTTCCGCAAGAGCCGGGAAGTGGGCTGTTACATTGGAGCGCGGCCCCGGCGAGACCAATCGGGAGAAAGCAATCCGCAACTAGGGATCACTAAAGAGGGAGATCAGTACCTGCGCACGCTGCTGGTCAACAGTGCGCAGTACATTCTGGGACGGTTTGGCCCGGATACGGATGTGCGGCGCTGGGGGCTGAAGCTGTGCGCGCGGGGCGGGGGCAACGCCAGGAAGCGGGCGGTGGTGGCGGTGGCGCGAAAGCTGAGTGTGCTGTTGCACCGGTTGTGGGTCAGCGGCGAGGCGTACGAGCCGCTAAGGAACTCGAGGACCGCGGCTCCAGCGGCGGCGGCCTGAGGACAGCCTGAGGACAGGATGGGTTTGGGAAGTCGTAGCCAGAGACCGAACGGGGGTGACTGCGAGGTCGCGGTAGAGCCGGCATTCCGGGAAGACCGGGAGGCCGAGCTCGACAGCGAGATGGCAGCCCCCCACCTTCGGAAGAACCCCAACGAGCACCCGGCCGGGGAACCGGCCGATCCGAGTGCGGATGGAAGCCGGGTCGAAGGAAAGCGGCTACGAAGGCGGGAGAGCGAGCGCCTCCCGTTGGTCGGCGTAGGACAGCGGACGGAGGCGGAGGTGTTCCTGGATGCCGCGCAAAAGGCGCGCGGTAAGGTGTCCGGGGCGCTGCCCCGGAACCCCGCCAGGGGGACACCCCCTGGAACCCCCGGCCTCCTTTCCCTCCGGCCCCAGATTCCGGAACGGTCCTCGCCGTCAAGGGTTCGCTGCGCCGCGCAAAACCGGCGCGCCCTTGACCGCTCCGGGCCGTTCCGAAGAGTTTCCTTAGATGAGGGAAAGGAGGCCCATGCAAAGGCCAAAACTAAAACAACCGCCCATCAACATTTTCCTTGACTCGAGGGGCCGTCTCATGGAAACCGCGACCGTCAGGGAGCGGACCTCGCGGTCACAACCCTAGCGCTTGTGCCTGCGCCACAGCAGGTACCCGATCAGCGTCTTCCCGTCGATGATGCGGTGCGACTGGATCATGCCGTCGAGGTCCTTCTGCGTGAACCAGCGGCACTCGATCCGCTCGTCCTCCATGGGAGTCGCCTGGCCGGCGGTGAGGCCGGTAGCCAGGTAAATGGTCATCGTCTCGGAGACGTAGCCCGGGCTCGCATAATAAGTGACCAGCTTCTGCCACTGGCGCGCGCGGTAGCCGGTCTCTTCGATCAGCTCACGCTTGGCCGCGGCCAGCACGGTTTCGCCTTCGTCCACCCGCCCGGCCGGAAGCTCCCACAGCGACGCGCCGGCCGCCAGGCGGAATTGCCTCACCAGCAGCACGCGGCCTTTCTCGTCCACCGGCATCATCACCGCCGAAGGCCCGTGCCGCACTATGGCACGCTTGATCCGCAGGCCGCCGGGCTCCAGGGCCTGCTCCTCGTTCACAGAGAAGATCGAGTTCTTGTAACGCGTTCTCGAGGAGAGCAGTTTCATCAGTCCGCCTTCACGATGGAAACTTTGCCGAAGGTCTCGAGCTGCTTGGAGATCTTCGCGGCATCGCCCACGGCCACCACCGCGACGGCGTCGGGGCTGATGTACCGGGCAGCGGCGGCGCGGATCGCGGCCGCATTGACGGCCCGTACGTGCGCGGTGTACTGCTCCAGATAGTCCAGCGGCAACCCCAGCAGCTTGACCGCCGCAAGCTGGCTCGCCAGGCCGTCCTGCGTCTCGAGGCGGATGACGAAGACGCCGCTGAGGTAGTTCTTCGCCGTGGCCAGCTCGTCGGCGGAAACGTCCTTCGAGGCGATCTCGCGCATCTCGGCCAGCAGCGCCTGGATGGCGGGAACCAGCACCTCGTTGCGCACCTGCGTGGCCACGGAGAAGGTGCCGGAATCCTTGAGCGGCATGGCCGCGCTATGCACGTCGTAGGCGTAGCCCATCTTCTCGCGGATGTTGGCGAAGATGCGGGAACTGGCGCCGCCGCCGAGTATGGTGTTGGCCACCAGCAGCGGAAAGTAATCCGCGTCGGTGCGAGTCACCGCCAGCCGGCCGATGCGAAGATCGGCCTGCACGGAGCCGGGGCGATCCACCAGAGTGATCGACTTGCCCGGCGCCGGGAACTTCGCCGCCGGAGCCGCCGGCGTTTCCTTGCGCGCCCAGTCGCCGAAGCGCGCCTGGATCAGTTCCAGCGTCTGCTTGCGCTCGGGAAGCGCGCCGAGCAGAACCAGCACGGCGTTGGCCGGAGCCAGGTAGCGGTCGCGGAAGGCGGCCAGGGCGGCGCGGTCCAGCCGGTCGATCGACTCCGGCGTAGGGTCCTGCCGCGAGTAGGGATGCGGGCTGAAGACGATCTCGGAGAACTTCTCGTCCGCCAGGTAGCCGGCGTCGGCGCGCTGCGCCATCAGCTCCTGCTTGCGGTTCTGTTTGCGGAGCGCCACCTCGTCCTCGGGGAAGCTGGCGTTGCGCGCGACATCGGCCATCAGGTCGAGCATCCGCGGCAGGTTCTCCGAGAGCGCGCTGGCGGCCAGCACCATCGAATCGGCGGAGGAGTCCGCGTGTACGCTGCCGCCGATGGAGGCGGCCTCCTCGGCGATCTGCCGCGAGGTGCGATGGGTGGTTCCTTCGGTCAGCAGCGAGGCCGCGGTCTCGGAAAGACCGCGCAACTCGGCTGGGTCGTATTTCGCGCCGGCCTCGAAGCCGAGCCGGGCGGTCACCATGGGGAAGCGCTTGTCTTCGACCAGCAGGACCGTCAATCCGTTGGGCAGCCGGGTCTCGAAAACGGCGGGAAGCTTGAAGACCGGCAAATCGGGAGTCTGAGGGGGCTTCGTTCTATCCATGGTCTGACCTTGCACCTCTGCCAGCAGCAAAACCGCACCCGCAACCATCGGGAGGCCGCGCACGTCAGTTCTCCCCGTCCGCGCCGGAGGCATCGGGGGCGGGTGCTTCGCCCGAGGGCACGATGTCGAGCACGGTCCGCTTCCCCGGGTCCAGGTACTTCTTCGCGGCGGCCTGGATCTGGGCGGGCGTCACGGCCAGGAACTCGTCCATCTCGGTGTTGATGTAGTCGGGATTCCCGTCCAGGAGCTCGAACTTGCCGAGGAGCGCGGCGCGGTTGTGCGAGCTCTGGAGCTGCCGCAGACGCGTCGAGCGGAAATAGGTCCGGGCGCGGTCCAGCTCCTTCGGATCCACGCCGTCGCGGACGATCTTCCCGATCTCCTCTTCCACCTGCTCCACGATCTGCTGCGCCCTTGAAGGTGGGGTTGTAGAGCAGCATCATGGCGTACTGGCCGGGGTCCATGTAATCGGTGGCGCTCGCGAAGGGCCAGCCGAGATTGGCCTCGTACTGGATCACCGACTTCTTCCCTTTCACCAGGTTCTGCTGGAAGCGCGAGCTGTCGCCGCCGGTGAGCAGAATGTCGAGCATGACCAGCGCGTTGTAGTCGGGCGTGCGCCGGCCGGGGCCGGGATAGCCGATGACGTACCGCGGGAACGCGGGCCAGCTTGTCCTTGTAGACCTCGGTGCGCGGCGGCGGTCTGCGGAGGCTCGGTCATATCCGGCACCGTGGGCAGCGGCTTGCGCCGGCATGTCGCCGAAATATGTCTTCCACCAGCTTCTTCGCCTCGGGGATCTGGATGTCGCCGGCACAGCACCAGGACCGCGTTGTTGGGCACGTAATGGCTCTGGAAGAACCGCGCGACGTCTTCTACCGTGGAGGCGTTCAGGTCTTCGAACGACCCGATCAGCGAGTGCGAGTTCTGCCAGTTGCGGAAGGAGATTTCGGGCCAGCGATCGACGATGGCGGTGGCGTAAGGCTGGTTGTCGAAAGACAGCCGCCGCTCCTGCTTCACCGCCTCCTTCTGGTTGTCGAGGTTGTCCTTGTTGATGGCCAGGGCGCGCATGCGGTCCGCTTCCAGCCACAGGCCGACCGCCAGCTTGTTCGAGGGCAGAACCTCGAAGTAGTCGGTGTAGTCGGGGTGGGTGGAACCGTTCAGCGATCCGCCGTTCGATTCCACCAGCCGGAAGTGCGTGCCCTTGGGAGCGTTCTGCGGAGCCCTGGAACATCATGTGTTCGAACAGGTGGGCGAAGCCGGTGCGGCCCTTTTCCTCCGACCCGCGCGCCTACGCCGTAGACGATGTAGACGGTGACCACGGGCACGGAGCTGTCCGGCGACAGGATCGACGCGCATGCCGTTTTTCAGCTTGTATTTCTCGATGGGGATGCGAAACTCGGACGCACCCGATAGAGCGGCGGCCACACACAAGGCGGCCAGGTAGAAGAATAGAATTCTCATAGCGAATCAACCCCAACACTCCGCTCCCTTGCGGTCGCAGCTGGAACTCAGCTCCGCTCCTGGCGGTCGCGGCTCGGGCACTGGGTCCCCCGACGGTCGCGGTGCAGAGAGTGGCACACTCTAGCGTTTCAGAAGCTGCTCGAACTCTTTTAATCGTAGCGTATTGATGACATCGGACGCTTCCAGCCAGCCGCGCCGCGCCATGGTGACGCCGTAGCGCATGTTGAGCAGATGCTTGGGGTGGTGCGCGTCGGTCGAGATGACGAAGCGGACGCCGCGAGCCTTGGCCTGCCGCAGCAGCGTGTCGTGCAGATCGAGCCGCTCGGGGCTGGCGTTGATCTCCATGGCGACCTTCCGCCGCGCGGCTTCTCGCGGCCACGCGGTCGAAGTCGAAGGGGAACGCGTCGCGCACCAGCAGCAGGCGTCCGGTCGGGTGCCCGAGCGCGCGTATGTGCGGGCACTCGAGCGCGCGCAGCAGGCGGTCGGTCATCTCGGCCGCCTCCTGGTTCATGTAGCTGTGGACGCTGCCGATGACGAAATCGAGCTCGGCCAGCGCGTCGTCGGCCAGATCCATGGCGCCGTCCTTGCGTATGTCGCACTCGATGCCGGAAAACACGCGGATGCCGAGGCCGCTCTGGTCCATCTCGCGAACGCGGCGGGCGAACGCGACCACACGGGCCTCGTCGAGGCCGTTCGCCATGGCCAGCGCCTGGGAATGGTCGGTGATGGCGATGTACTCGTAGCCGAGCTCGCGCGCCGCCGCGGCCATTTCTTCGAGCGAGGCGCGGCCGTCGGTCTCCGTGGTGTGCATGTGCAGGTCGCCGCGGATATCGGACCGCTCGACCAGGCGCGGCAGCCGGCCCTCGGCGGCAGCATCGATCTCACCCTGGTTCTCGCGCAGCTCGGGAGGAATCCACGCCAGGCCGAGCTTCCGGTAGACGTCTTCCTCGGTTTCGCCGGCCACCTTGGCCTCGCCTTCCAGTTGGAACAGGCCGTATTCGCTGAGCGTGTAGCCCATCTTCAGGCAGCGGCCGCGGAGGGCGATGTTGTGCTCCTTGCTGCCGGTGAAGTACTGCATCGCCGCGCCGTAGCTCTCGGCCGGCAGCGCCCGCACGTCGACCTGGATCGACTGCAGGCCCACCTTCGCGCTGGCCTTGTTGGGGCCTTTTCCGAGCACCTCGCCGATACGGGGATGCGCCACGAACCGGTCGAGCGCGGCCTCGGGCGCGGGGCCGGTGACCAGCAGGTCGAGGTCGCCCACCGTCTCCTTCCCGCGGCGCAGGCTGCCGGCGGGCGTGACCTTGTCCACGCCGGGAGTGGCGGCCAGGTAGGCGACCAACTCGCTGGCGAGCTCGTCCGCGAAACTCAGCAGGAAGCGGCCGCTGCGGCTGGCGGTATTGGGCGATGGAGCGCAGCACTTTCTCTTCGAGCTTGGCGCCCAGGCGCGGCAGAAGCCGCAGCTTCTGTTCCTGGCAGATGCGCTCCAGGTCGTCGATGGTGCTGACGCGGTAATGCTCCCAGAGCAGCGCGATGGTCTTGGGGCCCAGGCCCTGGATCTTGAGGAGCTCGAGCGCTGTGGGCGGGTACTTGGTGAGCAGCAGGTCGCGCCGCTCGAACGAACCGCGCGTCGACGATTTCCTGCAAGGCCGACGGCCGAGCCCTTTGCCGATGCCGGGGATGTCGGTGACCTTGCGCTTCGGGTCCTTGAGGATGTCTTCGATGCGCTCGGGATGGCTCTCGATGACGGAGGCGCCGTTGCGATAGCTGCGGATGCGGAACGGGTCCTCCGCGGCGATCTCCATGAGATCCGCGGTCTCGGAGAGCAAGCGCGCGATCTCCCGGTTTTCCATGCTCCGATTTTCGCACTACGCCCGCCTGCCTCAGGCGAGTCAGGGGCTCTCAGCACCTGTCAGCGCCGCCTCTCAGCACCGAACCGCGACCGTCAGGGAGCGGACCTGACCTGGCCGGACCGTGCCGCACAGCCCGACACCCCGCACCGGCGCCGGTCCGCCCCCGCTTCAGCCCAAACATTTTTGTTCAATTTTGGTGTCCGATTCTCCAAAATCGTGCTACCGTAGTGTGGCCCAAATGGAGGGGAAGATGCCCGGCATGGTGAAAGAGGCGCTCGCGCCCGCGAAGACGGAGCAGTACCAGCGGCAGATCCTGAGCAAGATGCACGACGTTCGCCAAGGCCTATCTGCCCGGCGGGCGGCCGAGTTCGTACAGCGCCCCGAAGAGCCGCTCGACTTCGGCGACTGGTGTCAGAAGAGCCACGACGAATGGCTTTTCGTGAACCAGAACCGCCTCGAGACCGCGCTGCTGCGCGAGCTCGAAGCGGCCCTGCGACGCCTCGACCGCGGCACTTTCGGCATCTGCGCGGGCTGCAGCGAGCCCATCTCGGAGAAGCGGCTGGAAGCCGTCCCCTGGGCCAAGTTCTGCATTCCGTGCTACGAACGGGCCCGGCGGGAAGAAGAAGAACTGAAGGCCCGCGGCTAGTAGTCGGCCGGGAACCACGCGCGCCGCTGTCGCCGATCGCGGACGGAAGCTCATGCGCGCGAGCGATCAGCGCGGGCGGTGGGCTGAGCCTCGCGCCGGACCACCGAACCGCGAGCGTGAGCGAGTGGACCGCGCCCTGACGGTCGCGGTTTCCATGAGAAGGCCCCTCGAGTCAAGGAAAATGTTGATGACGTTGTTTTTGTTTTGGCCTTTGCATGGGCCTCCTTTCCCTCATCTAAGGAAACTCTTCGGAACGGCCCGGAGCGGTCAAGGGCGCGCCGGTTTTGCGCGGCGCAGCGAACCCTTGACGGCGAGGACCGTTCCGGAATCTGGGGCCGGAGGGAAAGGAGGCCGGGGGTTCCAGGGGGTGTCCCCCTGGCGGGGTTCCGGGGCAGCGCCCCGCACACCTTACCGCGCGCCTTTTGCGCGGCATCCAGGAACACCTCCGCCTCCGTCCGCTGTCCTGCGCCGACCAACGGGAGGCGCTCGCTCTCCCGCCTTCGTAGCCGCTTTCCTTCGACCCGGCTTCCATCCGCACTCGGATCGGCCGGTTCCCCGGCCGGGTGCTCGTTGGGGTTCTTCCGAAGGTGGGGGGCTGCCATCTCGCTGTCGAGCTCGGCCTCCCGGTCTTCCCGGAATGCCGGCTCTACCGCGACCTCGCAGTCACCCCCGTTCGGTCTCTGGCTACGACTTCCCAAACCCATCCTGTCCTCAGGCTGTCCTCAGGCCGCCGCCGCTGGAGCCGCGGTCCTCGAGTTCCTTAGCGGCTCGTACGCCTCGCCGCTGACCCACAACCGGTGCAACAGCACACTCAGCTTTCGCGCCACCGCCACCACCGCCCGCTTCCTGGCGTTGCCCCCGCCCCGCGCGCACAGCTTCAGCCCCCAGCGCCGCACATCCGTATCCGGGCCAAACCGTCCCAGAATGTACTGCGCACTGTTGACCAGCAGCGTGCGCAGGTACTGATCTCCCTCTTTGGTGATCCCTAGTTGCGGATTGCTTTCTCCCGATTGGTCTCGCCGGGGCCGCGCTCCAATGTAACAGCCCACTTCCCGGCTCTTGCGGAAGCGCGCCGGATCTTCCAGCGTCAGCACGAACGTCAGCGCCACCAGTGTCCCCACTCCCTTCACTTGCGTCAGACGTCGTACTTCTTCCGCGTAGTGCTCCCGTGCGATCGCCTCGATCCGTTTGTCCGCTTCCTGGATCTTCAGGTTCAGGGCTTCCACCGCCTCTAACAACGGCTCGATCGCCGCTCGCACGGCGGGCGCCAGTTCCTCCGCCAGGCGCACACTGGCCGCGGCCGGCGAACAATCCGGCAGCCGCTCTCCGAGCGGCTTCACCAGCCCGCGCGCGGCGTTCATCAGCTTGGTGCGCGCCTCCACCAATATGCGGCGCCCCCGGATCGCCAGCAGGTGTCCGTGCGCCTCTTCGCTGCGATGCCGGATCGTCCCGAGGACCGGCCTTCTCAATCTCGGTGCTGGCCGTACTAGTGGGAGCCCCGTCGGCGGTGGCCCCGCCGTGTACCCTGGAACTCCGGCAGCCCGGCCAAGGCGGCGGCCAGCTCGATTTGCGCAAAGAGGCGCAGGTCGGCGTCGGGAATGCGGTCGAGATAAAGCGTCGCATCGCGCCCGAGCCGTTCCCCGGCGCGGTAGAAAATGCCGCGAAAGGTGCAAGTCGAAGGCCAGAACTCGCGTGGGGCCTCGTTCGGGTTGTCAGGACCGGTGTCCTCCCGGTATTGCTCGAGCGCGTATTCGATCGGAGGTCCGAAGTCTCCGTCCCGCGAGGCCTGCATGAGGGCCTTCAGATAGGGGATATCCCCTCGCTCACCGTACATCATGTAACCACCACCACCTCCGGGACGTGCTCCAGCAGCGGCTGTGCGGGCCTTGGCCTCTTCTAGCAGCGTTTCCATCCCGTGGGGATAACGGCGGGCGGCTGCCGCGAGTTGTCCATGCGCGGCGATCAGCGATTCCGCCAGCGGTTCGTCAAGGTGGCGAAGGACAGGGAGCATCTGAAACAGGTCGTTTTCGCGGAGGGAGGTTATCCGGGCAGCCCGTTCGTCGCCATAGGAGGCCGTGATCGGCTGGTCGGCCTCGTTGAGCGTCACGCGGACTATCTCGCGCGCCACCGCCAGCGCCTCATCCTGGGGCAGAGCCTTCCACTCTGCCTGGAACGCCTGGATGAACTCACGCTCCGGCGCCGCCCGCCAGGCTGCGATGGCTGAGCGAAGGACCGCGATCCGGCGTGCCTCATCGCCCAGCCGCTGCATTAGCGGCGACACAATCCCGAACGGGAAGGTGGCAGGCTGGCCGTAACGGATCACATACTCGAACGCTTCGTCCTTGTGTCCGTGCATGAGCATGATGCTGCAAAGCCGGTCCGACAAAAAAGGCCGGGCATTGTGGACGGAGGAAGGAGGGATCTCGCTCAAGAGGTCCGGCGCCACTGCGGCGGCCAGCAGGCATGCCTGGTCGAGAAGGAACTCGCGGTCAAGGCCGGCGAAGCGCCGAATCTCGTCCAGCCCTTGATTGAACGTGCGGTGCGCCTGGTCGCGGTCGGTCGCCGACTCGACGCGGGCGATTCGCAGCAGCGCGGCGGCGCGCACGGGCGGGCTCGACCGCTCGGCCTGCTCCCGCGCGCGAGCCAGAAGATCGCCCGCCATAAACGCAGTCTAGCGAAAACCGCCGATCGACGGCGCGATGAACTCATCGAGCAGCGCGAAATGCTGGGGGTACTCCGGCTGCTTCCAGTCCGAGGTGCATAGGACCACAAGATCCGCCTTCGGGATCACCATCAGGTACTGGCCCCCATATCCCCGGGCGTAAAACGCCTCCTGCCCGGCGATACTCGCGATCCACCACATGTAACCGTAGCGCGCGGTGTCGCCGTAAAAGTCGCCTCGGTTTTGAACCTTGACGGACTCCGCGATGTACACGGGTGATATGAGCTCGGCGCCGCGCCACGTTCCGCGCCTGAGGTATAGCTCGCCCAGTTTCAGAATGTCGCGCGCGCGAAACAGCCCGCTGAGCCCGCCGGACTGCAAGCCGGTCCTGTCCGCATACCAGACGACGTGCCCCATGCCAAGGGGACGGAAGAGCTCCACCTCGGCGAATTCGAGCACCGGCCTGCCCGTCGCTTTCCGGAGCGCTCCGCCGAGCACGTGAGCGGCGGCACTGCTGTACTTGAAACCGTGCCCCGGCGCATACAGAAGCCGCTGCCGCAGAATGTCGGCGATCGGATCGGCGAGCGCCTTGTCGAAGCTCAATTGCCTTTCGTCGATTCCAGACGCCATCGTAAGGACGTGCCGGATGGTGATCTCTCGCATTCGCGGGTCTGCGATCGCATCCTTGTACTCCGGGAAATAGGCGAGGATCCGGGTGTTCAGCGAAGTGACGATCCCCTTCTTGAGAGCGATCCCAACCAGGGCGGACGTAACACTCTTTGTCATGGACTGCACATTCTGCAGTCCATCCCGCGACGCGTCGCCGTAGTATTTTTCGAACACCAGGCTTCCATGCCGAGCCACCAGCACGCTCCGAACGTGTGGCAGATGGGCCTGTATGTGAGCATCCATCTCAGCCAGTTTCTCCGCGCGCAGTCCCTCACGTGACGGAGACGAAACCGGCCAGTCATCTCCCCACAATGGAGCCGCAAGGAGCATCAGTAGAGCGAGGCCGCGCACAATGGCTATAGCTTACCGGAAATCGTGCGAGACGGAAGGGCGAGGCGCTAGACTGCCGTCCCTTTGGCTGTTTAACTGCGAAGCAGAAATGTCTTCGGGCGATGTCCGACCCGGTACATATCGTGCCATTTTGAGGCAGACTGGTATCATGGAGTCGGAACAATGACCCGCAAATATTCCCTGGTCATCGAAGGCGAGCCCGGCGGATACAGTGCCTATGTGCCGGAGCTCCCAACCATCCTCGTAACCGGGCGGGCAGTCGAAGAACTAACCTCCCGCGCTACCGAGGCGATCCGAATCTACTGGGAAAGCACCCGCACGGATCCTTCGCCCACCTCGATGCTCCGTGAGATCGAAGTCGAATTGCCCGCCTGAACCCCTACCGGAAATCGTGCGACACCATCTCCGCCGCCCACGCGGGCAGCGCTTCGATGTGGTTGGCCTTCACCGAGACCACGCCGTCCACGTTCTGTAGCGCGCCCTCGATGAACAGAAACGGCGCCCCTACCAGCGTCAGGCGGTACTGCTCGAACACGTCCGGGGTGACGATGATGTTCGCGATCCCGGTCTCGTCCTCGAGGCTGAGGAAGACGAACCCGTGCGCCGTGCCGGGGCGCTGGCGCACTATGACCGCGCCGCCTACCCGCACGGGGCGGCCGTTCCGCATCCTGTGAAGCTCCGCGGCGGGCGTGGCTCTGCGCTCGTTCATCTCGGCGCGGCGCCAGGCCATGGGGTGGCGTCCGATGGTGACGCCGGTGCCCAGGTAATCGGCGCGCAGGCGTTCCTCGGGGGTCATGGGCTTCAAAGGCGACTCCTCCGCTCCCTCGCGGTCGCGGCTCGGAAAGAGCGGGCCGACGGGCTGGATCGCTCGCGCCGATTCCCACATCGCACCGCGCCGGCCGGCCGCCTCCAGAGCGTTCAATGCGCCCACCGCGGCCAGTTTGGTCAGCTCGTCCTTGCGAAGCTCGGGAACGCGGCTCACCAGGTCGTCTATGCTCGCAAAGGGGCGCCGGAGCACGATGGCTTGCCCCGCTTCCTCCCGCAGCCCGCGCACATACCGCAGGCCCAGGCGAAGAGCTGGCATCTCGAGCGTGCAGGGCCAGTCGGAAATCGTCACGTCCACCGGCTTCACTCTCAGCCCGTGCCGCTGCGCGTCTTTGATGAGGGTCGAGGGATGATAGAAGCCCATCGGCTGGTTGTTCAGCATCGCGGCGGTGAACGCGGCCAGGTAGTGGGTCTTCAGATACGCGCTGGCGTAGGCCAGCAGGGCGAAGCTGGCGGCGTGCGATTCGGGGAATCCATAAAGCGCGAAGGACGCGATCGCCTGCACGATGGTATCCTGCACCGCGCCAGTGATTCCGTTGCGCTCCATGCCCGCGCGCAGCCGGACTTCGATCTCCTGCATCTTCGCTTCCGAGCGTTTGTGGCTGAAAGCGCGCCGCAACTCCTCGGCCTCGCCGCCGCTGAAGTTCGAGGCGATCATCGCCATGCGCAGCAACTGCTCCTGGAAAAGCGGCACGCCCAGAGTACGGCGCAGCACGCGCTCGAGCGAAGGGTGCAGACATTCGGCCGCCTCGCGCCCCTGCCGCCGTTTCAAATAGGGATGCACCATCTTGCCCACGATCGGCCCGGGCCGGATGATGCCCACCTGCACCACAATGTCGTAGAAGCGCTCGGGCCGCATGCGCGGCAACACCGCCTGCTGCGCCCGGCTCTCCACCTGAAACATGCCGATGGTGTCGGCCCGCTGGAGCGCGGAGTAGGTTTCGGGATCGTCCGGCGGCAGTTGCGCCAGATCGACCTCCTCGTGGTAGGACTCGCGTATGCGCTCCAGCGTCTCTTCGAGCACCGCCATCATGCCCAGGCCCAGCAGGTCCACTTTGACCAGGCCGAGGTCGGCGCAATCGTCTTTATCCCACTGGACCACGACGCGGCCCGGCATCGTGGCCGGCTCGAGCGGCACCACGGAATCGAGCTGGCCCTCGCAAATCACCATTCCGCCGGAGTGCTGGCCGAGGTGCCGCGGCAGATCCTGCACGCCCAGGTACAGTTCAAGAAATTTCCGTATGCGCGGGTTCGCAGGATCCAAGCCCGCATCGCGGAACTGCCGCTCGGCGGTGTATTGCGGGTCTTTCCATTCCCACGCGCGCGCCAGGGCGGACAGGCGTCCCAGCACGTCTTCGGGAAACCCCAGCACCTTGCCGACCTCGCGCGCGGCGGAGCGGCCGCGATAGGTGATGACGTTGGCGGTCATGGCGGCGCCGCGGCGGCCGTAGCGCTGGTAGACATATTGAATCACGCGCTCGCGCTGATCGCCGCTGGGCAGATCGAGGTCGATATCCGGCCACTCGCCGCGCTCTTCGGATAGGAACCGCTCGAACAGCAAATCCATGCCGACCGGGTCCACCGCCGTGATCCCCAGCGAGTAACAGACCGCGCTGTTGGCCGCCGAGCCGCGCCCCTGCGCCAGTATGCCGTTGTTCCGGCAGAACTGGACCAGGTCCCAGACGATGAGGAAATAACCCGCCAGGCCGAGTTTCCCGATGAGCGCCAGCTCGCGCTCGATCTGCCGGCGGGCGCGCTCGTGATAGGGCTGGTAGCGGCGGCGCGCGCCCTCGTCCGTGCGCCGGGCGAGAAACGAATTCATCGTCTCGCCTTCGGGCACCGGGTATTTCGGAAACTCGTAGCCGAGATCGGTGAGGACGAATTCCAGGCGTGAGGAAAGCTCGACCGTGTTGGCGATGGCGTCGGGGTGGTCCGCGAACAGTCGCGCCATTTCGACGGCCGGCTTCAAATGGCGCTCGGAGTTTCTGGCGAGCAGGCGGCCCGCCGCATCGAGCGTGGTCTTGTTGCGAACCGCGGTGAGGACGTCGAAGATCTCGCGCTCGGCGGCGGTGGCGTGGCAGACGCCGTTAGTGGCGAGGAGCGGAATGCGCAGGGAGCGGGCCCGCTCCACCAGCGCCTGGTTGCGCGCCTCCTCTTCCCGATCCATATGCCGCTGTATCTCGGCATAGACGTCGCCCCGGGCGAAGGCGTCGAGGAGCCACGTAGGACAAGCTTCAGCTTGTCCCCACAGACATACCAAACCCTCCGCGTGCTCGGCGATCTCCGTGCGCGTGGCCGCGCCCTCGCCCTTCTTCGCCCTCAGCTTCATGCGTGTGATGAGCTGGCACAGGTTGCGGTACCCGACCCGGTTGCGGACCAGCAGCGGATAAACCGTGCCATCGGTGCACGTGACTTCGGCGCCGATGTGCGCGCGCACCTCCGCCTTCTTGGCCGCGAAATGGAAGCGAGGCGCGCCGTAGAGGCCGTCGCGATCGACCAGCGCCATGGCCGAAAAGCCCATTTCGGCCGCAGCGCCCGCCAGCTCTTCGGGCAGCGATGCGGCGCGCAGAAAGCTGAAGGCCGAGCGAGCATGCAGTTCGACGTACTCAGTCCGCATGTCTCATCAACTCCCGGCCGAACCCCCGATGTCGCCGGGAATTTCGGCACTCTGGGTGGCGCAGCCTCTCAGGCTGCCGTCTCGGCACTCGTGCCGAGACTGACTTCCACGAAAGCGCAAGCGCCGGCTCGATAGCCGACGCGGCAGACTCTCCAGTGAACCGCGCCGCAACCTGATGCTCCTGCGAGCGGCGTGGGGCAGGCCGTTCGGCCTGCCCAGGCAGGCGAAACCGCCTGCCCCACGGGCTCCGACAGGGTTTCCGACCCTGGTGACGGGCCGCCGCGGCCCGCATATGCTGAAGCCTGCGCCACGAATAACCGATCCGAGGCCTAGTCATAGGCCCCCTCGACGAACCACGCACCGTCGTAGCGGTCGCGGTAGAGCAGATAGAGCGCGCCGTCTGAGAGCGCGACGTCCCACTCGTCGCGCGACCAGGCGTCTTCGATCCACCAGTCGCCCGAGGTGCGCCACGGCCCGGCGGATTCGAGCACCCGCCCGAGCACGCCAGGCGCGATCACACGCGCAGGCCGGCCATCCGGCGCCTCGACCCGGGCCCGCAGCGGGGGCCGGAACAAACGCAAGACCGGGGAGAGCACACTCTGTCCCCGATTTCCCTCGCCGCCGAAGCGCACCACGCGGAAGCTGCGCGGGCGGTGCGTATCCATCATCTCGGGCGAACCGGCATTGCCCTCGCCGACTAGCTTCGTTATGCGCGCCAGCGTCAGCTCCAGCTTCTGCGGCTCCGGCGCCAGCGGGATGAACAGGCCGTGCTGCACCACGCGCGGATTCACCGCCTCGGCGGAAAGCGCGACCGCCGTGACCGGCGCGCCGGGCGGATGCATTTCCAGATCGAGCGAGAGCAGTTTCAGAAAAGTCCCGGCGGCCCGCATGGGATAGGGCAGACGCAGCGCGCGCTCATGCGGAGCGGCGCCTTCGAGCGACAAGCGCAGTTTCAATTCGTGGGCCGCGAGTCCGCGCGATTCCAGGCGCGCGCAGAGATCGTGAAGCAGCCGTCCGAGAAGGAACGCGAGCGGCTCGAGCAGCGTGAGCGGATGCTCCAACTCGATCGACTCCGCAAAAGGCGGCGCCGGATTCGACGGCACCATAGGACGGCTGCCCGCGCCGCGCGCCAGCCTCTGCAAATGCACACCCTCCTCGCCGAGCCGCTCGGCAACGCCATCCTCGGGCAGCGCGGCAAACTCGCCAAACGTGCGTATGCCCCACAACGCGAGCGTGAGCGCGATGTCCTCGCGCGGATCGAGAAGCGCGACCGGGAGGCCGGCCTCCCGCCCCGGTTCCATCACGGTCACGCCGGAAAAACCGCGCGCGCCGTGGACCGCGAGGTCGGGGTTGTCCCCTACGGCGACGTTCGCATCCAGGCCCAGATCGGCCGCGCGGCGTGCGATGGCATCGGCAATCTCCCGCGGCGAGCCGAACAGGTGCGCCAGTCCATCAATCGAGATGACAACGGTCGAGGGCGAAGTCTCTTCGACGTAAGGCGAAAAGTCCGCCGCGCACCGAACCAGTAGAGCGAGGTCCGCCCCGGATGGCGAATCGACCGCCGCGAACATAGCTCACCCCGCCAGCCCGATGGGGACCGAGGTCCCCGCCGACGCCGCCCGGAACCGCGCGCTTCTCAGCAGTCGCGAGCAGCCCGCGGCGCCTGACCAGGCCACGCTCTCGTGTCGCATCTCCAGAACCAGCGACGCGCAGGATTTCACCGTCTGCTCGCGCTCCACCAGGAGCATCACGGTGGGAGTATCTTCGATGGCACGCCGCAAGCGATACCACGTCGCCAGCGGAATGCGCCGCGCAACGCTCGGCGTCACATCGCCCAAATCCAGAGCCACCAGGCCGAATCCACCGGCTTGCACCAGCAGGTCCGCGGCTTTGATGGCGTATTCGGGATTGCCGCCGCACCGCACCCACAGGAGCCGGGAAAGGTCAACACCCAAGGATTGGGCCGATGCGGGATCGAAGGTATCGCCGGCGTCAACGAGCGCGCAGATTTCTTCGCGCACCGCCGCGGCAGCCAGCATCGATGGCCAGCAGGCTGGTGCGTCCGCTGGAAGCCGGGCCGTGAATCTCGGCGATCGCCCCGCGAGGCAATCCGCCGGTCAAGGCGTCCAGGCGAGCGATGCCCGTGGAGACGCATTCGCGAGCCGGGCGCGCGCGCCAGTTGAGTTCGGCGCTGAATCGCCCGCCCAGTACGGACTCGAGATCGGCGCGGAGGAGAGCGGAGGATTTCATGGGAGGCTCGCTGTTCGCCTTTTGTTCGCCTATAAATATTGTGCGGCGAAGCTCAACGGAAGTCAAGGAGGGGATTAGCGGGGACGTCCCGCAACATGCTATAAAGGTTGAGGTCCACCCGTCACAAGGGCGCGTAGCTCAATTGGCAGAGCAACTGACTCTTAATCAGTAGGTTGAAGGTTCGATTCCTTCCGCGCTCACCACAGAAAACAAAACACTTAGCGTCTTAGGCCCAGCCCGAAAACCCCGTTTTGTCAGCAGACCGATTTGCGCCGCGCGAAGGCGGAGCGGGGAAACGCCGCGTTCCTGGGCCGAGAGGTCCCGCGACACACCATGACGCGCCTTGCTACACATGCCCGTACCTCAATGCTCAACGTCTGAGGTCCCGACGCACCAGCGTTAGCTCGGCGGGCCCCAGCATGGGGTGGGGATGCTTGAACTGCCAGCGTCGCGTGTCACGACGGTAAACATCGACTGCTGCACGTTCGTCAGATTCGGATCAGTCCGAGGCTGATCTGAATGGCCTGGTCCACTCGCCGCATGGTCTCCGGACTGGCGTGGCCAATGCGCTTGATCAGTCGTTGGCGGTCGACCGACCGGATCTGGTTCAACAGGACCGATGAACGCTGGGGCAAGCCGCTTTCGCCCACTTCCATGATGACCTCGGTCGGGTACGCCGGGACGTCGAACTTCGAGGTGATGGCCGCCAGGATGGTGATGGGGCTGAGACGGTTGGCGATGTCGTTTTGTACGACCAAAGCTGGCCGCGTCTTTCGGATCTCGGCTCCAAGAGTAGGGTCGAAGTTGACCAGGTAGATGTCGCCCCGGCGTGGGAACCCTACCGCTTGCGCCTTGCGGCCGGCTTTCTTGGTTGACATGCCTCCTCGTCGAGGGAAAACCACTCCTGGGCAATCGCCAGGTCCCGTTGAGCGTTGACCATCGCGCCCTGCTTCAGCCGGTCAGCCAGGTTGCTCTTGGCCCTACAGGTGACGTAGTGAATCACCGCCTCCGAGATCAGTCGGCTGCGGTTGCCCTTTGGCGCCGCCCGTTCCAGGACCTTGATCGTCTCCACCGGCAGGACGACGTTGATGCGCTTGGTCATAGGGCTCCTTCGGTGAGTGTTCGCTATTCAGTATACACACCAATTGTGTGTATCCGAAAGGAGCGGACTCTTGGAAGCGGGTGGCCGATTCATCCGCTTGCCGGATTCCGGCCCCGATGTTTCCAGTATCCTGGCCGCCGCCGGCCGTGAGCAACTGCCAGCACCTGGATCGCTTCGGAAAGCTCGCGGTAGACGATCAGAAACGGAAATCGCCGCAGAAGGTACTTCCGGGTCCGAGGGCCAAAGCCTGGCCAGCGTTCTGGGTTTTCAGCGATGGCCTCAAGCGCGTTTTCGATCTCGCGGAGGAACGCCGCGGCTGCTCTCGTACTCCGTTGCCGATACCAGGCGATCGCCGACCGCTTTACCGGCCATCCGACAAGCCGGACTTTAAACGCAAACGCACCTCTGCCCAAGGTATGGGCAGCTTGGCGCCGGAGTCGAGCTCCTGGACGCGACCAGCGATCTCGCTCTGCCACGCCGCTTCGGCCGCCTCATCGACCTCGGGGTCCAGACTGTCGAGCAGAGAGTCCGCCAGCGCAGCCCGTGCTTCCGGTGGCAGCGCCATGGCATCTCTGAGAACGTCGTTGATCCCTCGCGCCATGCCTCGATTGTAATCCTTTCGGCGGCTGTCCCTCTCTACACATGAACGGGCTGAGCGCCGCTTGGCCGAAGCCTTAGGCACCAACGGAAAGAGGTGTGTCAGTTCAGCGTGAAATGGAGAGCTGGCCTCCTTGTGACCCACACAATACCGCTCAGCCGATTGCCGCTGCCCTATCCGTCTTCGCGACTTGGCGGCTTGGCGTGAGAATCGTCTTCGAGCCCATTGACAATGCGCGTGATGCCGTCCTTGATGAGCGCCACCTGGAAGTTGATGAGCAAGCCCAGACGCTTGTCAGCCAGTCGAAGATACGTCAGAAGCTGCTTCTTGTGAACCGGAGCGAGAACTTCGACGGACTTCACTTCCACGATCACCTTGTCCTCGACAATCAGGTCCGCCCGGAACCCGGCGTCGATGCGGACACGAGCGGCTTCATTCAAACGCATCAGGATCGGGTGATTCGACCGGGAAAGTAGTTGACGCCGGACACACGACTGCCCGAAAACCGGCCCTCCCGGCCGGAACCGGACAACACCAGCCGCCATTTCCGTCCTTCGTTGCCCGGAACCGGAGAACCACGACCTGAGATTCACCGCCCCATCCCCATCCTCATCCCCAATCCTCTCAACAACCTCCGCCCCGCCACCTGCCAGCCCGCTTGCCACCTCGTGCTACACTCGCCCCGGCAGCAATGCTCTCGCCACGCCCAACCCGAGCGACCACCCAGCAGCCACGCCCCCAAACCCAAGAATTCGAAACGAGCCCAATTCCAAGGACGGCGCTCCCACCCCAGCCGCTTTTTCCTCGCCCGCCGAGCACAAAGAAACTAAAAATAAAAAAGTGCAAAGTGTACCTAGTCCCAATTCCGAACAGCCCCCGGTTCAAAACAAAAACGCGCGCGCCAGTGCACAAAGGTCCCAATCCCATAAACGGACACTTCCCCCCCCCGCTCCCCGGTGGTATACCAGAGTGTCGGGCCACTCTATGAATCGCCGGGATTTCGTCCGGTCATCGTGCGGCGCTCTGGTTGCCACCCAGACGCCGCCTCCCACTAAATCGAGGGTCGTCGTCGCGCGCAATCACGCCGGGCTCGCGGCGCTGCTCGACCGCGCCATGCAGGCCTTCTACGATCGCGACACCGCCGCTCGAGGCCTGGAAACTGGTCGCACGCCCCGGCGAGGTCATCGGCCTCAAAGTGAATTGCCTGGCAGGACGCGGCTCGGCATCCACCAGCCCCGCCCTGGTGGAAGCCATCTCCGAACGCCTTCGCCAGGCCGGCGTCGCGGCCAAAGACATCGTCGTCTTCGACCGCCTCAGCGAAGACCTCGAAAGCGCCGGCTTCCGCATTTCGGACCGGCCCGGCCGCGCGCGCGTCGCCGGCAACGACGCGTTCGGCTACGAAGAGGACCTCGCCGTCTACGGCAGCGCCGGCAGCCTGCTCTCCAAGGCCGTCACGCGCGTCTGCGACGGCATCATCAACCTGCCGGTGCTCAAGGACCACGGCATCGCCGGCGTCACCATGGCGCTCAAGAAGCTTTTCGGCGCGATCCACAATCCGAACAAGTACCACACCAGCGCCGGCGACCCCTATGTCGCCGACGTCTACATGCTGCCGCCCATCCGCAAGAAGGTGCGCCTCGCCATCTGCGACGCCATGACCGCGCAGTATCGAAGGCGGCCCCTCGTACATGCCGCAATGGTCGTGGCCCTTCAACGGACTCCTGGTCGCCCGCGATCCCGGTGGCCCTCGACTACACCGGCTGGCGGATCATCGAAGCCAAGCGCGCCGAAAAGGGCCTGCAAGCCGCTCGGACCGCCGCGTCCCACCTACATCGCGACCGCCGCCGGCCACGGCATCGGGACCAACGATCCGCGGCGCATCGAACGCGTGGAGGTATGAGGTGAACCGCCGCGCGTTCCTTCAAGCCGCCTGCGCGCTCCCCGCGCCTGGCGGCCTGCGTCCGACGCCCGCTTCATCGCCGAAGCCACCTTCTACGAAAAGCTGCCCTACAAGAAGATCAAGTGCAAGCTGTGCCCGCGCGAGTGCGTGATCGACGACCGCGAGCGCGGCTACTGCGGCGTGCGCGAGAACCGCGGCGGCACTTACTACACGCTGGTCTACTCGCGCGTCGCCGCCGCCCACATCGACCCCATCGAGAAGAAGCCGTTCTTCCACTTCCATCCCGGCGCCATGGCATTCTCGATCGCCACCGCCGGCTGCAACGTGAACTGCAAGATGTGCCAGAACTGGGACATCTCGCAGGTCGCGTCCGGAGCAGGTGCGCAGCATCTACCTGCCGCCGGACCAGGCCGCGGCCGCCGCGAAGCAGAACGCCTGCCCCATCATCGCCTACACCTACAGCGAGCCGGTGGTCTTCTACGAGTACATGACCGCGATCGCGCCGAGGCCGCGCGCGCGCAGGGCGTCAAGAGCGTGGTCGTCAGCGGCGGATACATCCAGCAGGAGCCGCTCAAGAAGCTCTGCCGCCACGTGGATGCCATCAAGATCGATCTCAAGGCGTTCTCGCCGAAAGTTCTACAAGGACGTCGTCAACGGCGAGATGAAGCCCGTGCTCGACACGCTGGTAACGCTGCGCGCCCAGGGCATGTGGACCGAGATCGTCTACCTGGTGATCCCAACCCTGAACGACACCGACCAGGAATTCACGCGGCCTGGCCAGCTGGGTGAAGGCAGAGCTGGGGCCCGACGTGCCGGTGCACTTCTCGCAGTTCCACCCCGAGTACCTGCTGAAGAACCTGCCGCCGACTCCGGTCGCGACGCTCGAACGCGCCAAGGCCACCGCCGACGCCGAGGGCCTGCATTACGTTTACGTCGGCAACGTTCCCGGCCATCCCGCCGAGAGCACCTACTGCCCGAGCTGCCGCCGCAAGGTGGTCGAGCGCGCGGGCTTCAGCATCGGAGCATTCGACATCGTAAAAGGCAGTTGCCGGTTCTGCCACCAACCCATAGCCGGCGTCTGGGGGACCTGATGTTTTCTTCTTCCACTGCCAGCCCACTCGCTCCCCGCCGTGGCGCAGGCACTCCTGCCTGCCGCGCCGAGACTCGTCTCGGCGCTTGGCTCCTGCTGTTCTTGGCCTTCTCTCCCGCCTGCGCCCGCGCCCAGGTGCGGCCCGCCGCCGTCGCAGGCTCCTTCTACCCCTCCGACCCCAAAGAGCTCGCCAAGATGGTGGACGATTTCATCGCCCGCGCAACGCCCCCGGCGATCGACGGAACCGTGCAGGCGATTGTCTCGCCGCACGCCGGCTACGAGTTCTCGGGTGCGGTGGCCGCGCACGGCTACGCGCTCGTGAAGGGCAAGCACTACGACCGCGTCGTGGTCATCGCGCCCTCGCACGTGGATGGCTTCTCCTTCGTCTCCGTCTACAGCGGCGACGCCTATCGGACGCCGCTCGGAACCGTGCCGGTCGACAAAGCCTTCTGCAAAAAGATCGTGAGCGGCGACGTGGTGCAGCTTTCCACGCGCGGTCATGTGATTCCGGGCGAGCGCGGCGAGCATGCCATCGAGGATGCAGCTTCCGTTCCTCCAGCGCGCCATCGGCGACTTCAAACTGGTCCCCATCATCATGGGCGATCAGAGCTACGAGGCCAGCCGCACCCTCGGCCTGGCCCTGGCGCGCGAAATCAAGGGCAGCAACACGCTGATCGTTGCCAGCTCCGATCTCTCCCACTACCATCCCTATGACGACGCCGTGAAGCTGGACCGCAAAACCCTGCGCGCCATCGAAGACTGGGACTACCTCAGCATGTCCGAGAACTTCGAGCGCCGCGTCTGGGAAGCCTGCGGCGGCGCGCCGATCGTGGCCGCCATGATCGCCTCCGAGCGGCTCGGCGCGTCGGAACCGCACCTGCTGAAATACGCCAACTCGGGCGATGTCACGGGCGACAAGAGCCACGTTGTGGGTTACAGCTCGTGGGCGTTCGTCAAACCGTCGAAGGCCAGCGCCATCGCCGTCCGCGCCTTCACGCTCAGCGACGCGGAGAAGGATGGCCTGCTGAAGCTCGCGCGCCAGTCGGTCGAGAGCGCGGTGAAAGAGCGGAAGCTCTACGAGAACGTGCCGCTGGGCTTCGAGTCCTTCAACCGGGAGCTCGGCGCCTTCGTGACCCTGAAGGAGCACGGCGAGCTGCGCGGCTGCATCGGATACATCTCGCCCGTCCACCCGCTGGCCGAGACGGTGCGCGACGTGGCCGCGGCCGCGGCTGTCCAGGATCCGCGCTTCCCGCCGGTCACCGCCGCGGAGCTTAGCCAACTGCAATACGAGATCTCCGTGCTCTCACCGCTGCGCCGCGTGCTGGACGTCACCCAGATCCAGGTCGGCCGCGACGGCCTGATCATGAAGCGCGGAGACAAGTCGGGCCTCCTGCTCCCCCAGGTTCCCGTGGAACAACATTGGGACCGGAAAACGTTCCTGGAGGAAACCTGCCACAAGGCCGGCCTGCCAACCAACGCCTGGCAACAGCCGGACACCGACATCTTCTCCTTCACCGCCCTGGTCTTCGGCGAACACAAATGACGGTCTCCTGCCTCCTGTCTCCTGCCTCCTGACTCCTGTCTCCTGCCTCCTGACTCTTGTCTCCTGCCTCCTGACCCTTGTCTCCCGCCTCCTGACTCTTGTCTCCTGCCTCCTGACTCTTGTGGCGCAGGCACTCCTGCCTGCCGCGTCGAGACTCATCTCGACGCCAGTCTTTCGCCACGGGCGCAGATCAGCGCCGCCAGCGCCGGCGCCAGCGAGATCATCGAAAGCACCGCTGCGGTATTGAGAAACCCGAACACCGGTATGGCGCAGGTGCTGAGCGCCAGCGCGCCCAGGCACGCGCCCGCCAGGTCGATCGCGTAAAGCGCTCCCAGGCTGCGCGCGCCATACTGCTCTCCCGCGAAGTACAGGCGGCTCGCCACGGCGAACTGCCATCCGCCGATCGCGCCGCATGCCACGGCGAGGGCCGGGAACAGCAACTGGCTCGCGGCCGCGAGCATCGCGGGCGACTTCATGCCGGCCAGCGAATCGAGGAACGCGCAGGCCAGGAACGGCGCAGCCGCGGCCGCCACCTGAACTCCGGCCAGGGCGCCCAGCGCGCCCGTGCCCCGCAATCCGCGCCACGCGCCGAGCGCCATCCCGGCCATGAACATCGCCGTGAGGAGTGCGAGTTGATGATAGACGTAGCCGTAGACCGCCTGGAAACCGAGGAGCAGCAGAATCTCCAGACCCATCATGGTGAAGCCCGTCGCGCCCGTCGAGAACAACGCGCAACCCCGCACGCCGCCGCGCCGCATCAGGATCACGATGCCGAGCAGCCCCACCGCCACCCACGTCGAAACCTCGCCGAACGGCACGCGCGCGATGGCGTCGAAGACATGGGCCCAGGCATGATGGAACTCGGCGGCCCAGAGTGTGGTCGCGAAGTAGTAGGCGATGGGCGCGAAGTCGCGATTGAGCGGCGTCGCGGCGGTGGGCCGCGACTGCTCGTAGAGGTCGCGCACGCGCTCCGGCGTCATACGGAAAGGGATGAAGTACTCCCGCACGTAGAGCGTCTTCAATTGCCGCTCGCGCAGGCGGTCGAGCAGCACTTCCGGACCGCCCAGAACGCCCGCCCGCTTGGCCGCGAAGAAATGCACGCTCTCGCCCGGCATCATCGCGACTTCCGGAAACACCGCGCCGAGCGTCTTGCGAATCGAGCCCAGCAGCGCGCCGAGCTCCGGGCTGATATAGTTCTCCGAAGCCCGGAGCTGGAACGAGAGCACGCCGCCGGCGGTCAGTCTCCGCGCCGCCTCGCGAAAGAATTCGATGCGTGTAGAAGCGGTTCAACTGCGCCGTCCGCGGCTCGGGCAGGTTCACGATGATGACGTCGAAGTCGCGGCCGGTGGTCTTCAGATAGAGCCGGCCGTCCAGGTTGTGTATGTGGACCCGCGGATCGGAGGCCGCGGCGTTCCATTGCGCGGCGAAGTACTTTCGCGCCACGCCGATCAGCGCCGGATCGAGCTCCACATAATCGACGCGCTCCAGCGTGCGGTGCCGCAGAGCCTGCGCGAGACTGCCGTTGACTCCGCCGCCGATGAGCAGCAGGCTGCGCGGCGCGGGATGCTGGAGCAGGGCGTAGTGGACCGCCTCCTCGGCCGCGGCCGGATCCGGAACGGTCGCCACCGCGACGCCGCTCTCGTAGATCGTGCCGCTCCCTTCGCCCGCGATCACCGCCAGGTTGCCGTAGACCGAGTTCTCGCTCCCGACCAGGCGGAAGCCGCGCCACAGCCGATCGAGCGAGGCGCGCTCCAGGCGTGCGACGACCGGTCCCGAAAGAGCGAACGCCGCCAGCACCGCGACCGCCGCGGCGAGCCGCACAGCAGGACGGCGCAGGAGCAGTGCCGCCGCCGCGATCAGGTTCGAGGACGCCACCAGGAAGGCGATCTCGAATGCGCCGGCATGGCGCAGCAGCACGATGCTCGCGAGCAGGCCGCCCGCCGCGGAGCCGGCCGCTTCGAGCAGGTACACCGTGCCGGTGGATTCGCCCGCGGCGGCGCCGGCTTCAGCGCCGTAAAGGCGGCTGGCCGCGGCGAACAGGCAGCCCGCCAGCATACAGAACGCGCTCAGCGTGACGAGGCAGACCGCCAGCACTGCACCCGGTCCCAGGGCTTCCCCCGGTGCCGTTGCGACGAATTCCCGGCTGGCGCGGACGGCGTAGATCGTCGCCGGAAATACCGCCGCCACCAGCACGAACAGCGACAGCGGTGACCCGGCGAGGATCGCGCGCACGCCCCGCGGCGCGGCCCAGGACGCTGCTGCCCACCGCGGTCCACAGCAGCCAGGTCCCAAGCATCAGCCCCAGCGACAGCTCGTTGCCGCGGAACACGACGATCAGCTCGCGCATCAGCACGATCTGCGCGATCACCGCCGAGGCGCCCGTCAGAGCGAGCGCACCACGGACTTCCGTCACTCCACTCACGGGTTTAAACTTATCACGATGACGACGTCGAGGCGGGAACTGCTGTGCGCAGGCGGCCTGGCGGCAGGCGCCGCGGGCGTGGCCGCGTGGCTCGCGAGCCGCAGCCGCCGCCCCGAAGACAGCGCCGCGCCCGTGGTGAGGCGCGATCTGCGTGTCGCGCGCGATCCCAGCCTGCCCGAGATGGCGGTCATCGAAGGCGGCGAGCCGCCCGCACTGGTCCGGCGCGCCATCGAGGAACTGGGCGGCATGGGCCGCTTCGTCGCGCACGGCGACGTGGTCCTGATCAAGCCCAACATGGCCTGGGACCGCACGCCCGAACAGGCCGCCAACACCAATCCCGACGCCGTGGCCGAAGTGGTGCGGCTCGCGCTCGCCTCAGGAGCGCGCAAGGTTCTGGTCACCGACGTGCCGGTCAACGAGACGCACCGCGTCTTCGACCGCAGCGGCATCGCGCAGGCCGTGAAGGCCGCCGGTGGCCAGGTGGTTCTACCCGCGGCCGCGCGCTTCCGCGAAGTCGATCTGGGCGGCACCGTGCTGCGGGTCTGGCCGGTGCTCGATCCGTTCCTCGAGGCGGACAAGGTCATCAACCTGCCCATCGCCAAACATCACGACCTCACGGGTGCGACGCTCGGCGTCAAGAACTGGTACGGCATGTTGGGTGGCCTGCGGATGCGGCTGCACCAGCGCATCGACGAGAGCCTGACCGACCTGGCGGCGTTCCTGCGCCCGACGCTCACAGTGCTCGATGCGTATCGTGTGCTCATGCGAAACGGCCCCAGCGGCGGAAGCACCGAAGACGTCGCCCTGCGCAAGATGGTGATCGCGGGCACCGATCCCATCGCGGTGGATGCCTACGCGGCCCGCGCGTTCTGGGGGCTCGACCAGAGCCGTCTGCGGTATCTGGAACTGGCGGCGGAGCGCGGCCTGGGCGAGTTACACCTTGCCGACAGCCATCAGGTACACCGGTTCCTCACCCTCCGGTAGGCCGAGGATGCAGCGGATCTCGTCCGCGTCGAACGAACCGACCATGACCGAACCCAGGCGCAGCGCGGTGGCTTGAAGCTGGACATTCTGGGCGGCGTGCGCCGCTTCCATATGGACGAAGCAGACGCCGCGCTCGCCGAACCGTGCGCTGGTCCGCTCGTAGACGCCGGCGAACACCAGAACGCAGGCCGAGAAGCGGACGCAGTCCTGGTCGATCGAGGCAGCCAGCTCGCTCCGCAGGTTGCCTGTAACCTGTAGCGCCAGATCGTGCTCCTCGGGACGGTACTTGTAGGCGCCCGGAACGAGCCCGTCAACCTTGGTGGCCACCAGATAGACTTCGAGCGGGTAGAGCGCGGCTGCCGAAGGCGCGGCGCGCTTCCCCTCCTCGCGATCGGTGATGCCCTGAGCCGCCCAGAGCAACTGGCCGGCCTCCGCGAGCTTCACGGGGTCGGCAAGGTAGGCCCGCCTCGACCGGCGGGAGGCAATAGCTTCCTCTACCGAAACGCGCCCCTTCAGCCTGGGCGCAGGCAGTTGAATCGTTTGTTCCTGAACTTCTAGCATAGGCAAACAGGCCCCAAACTCTGATTCGATTATAGCGCTCGTCGCCCGTCGCGCGTCGCCTGTCGTTCCGATGGCGGGCTTCGTTCGCTTCGCCATCGGGATTCGCAGCGGTGCGAAGCCTGCCAAGCCCCCAAGGGATCAACGTTGCCGCAGACCAGAATGCGGTGTTCGAGGTGCCAGCGGACGGCGCGGGAGAGCACCACGCGCTCCAGGTCGCGGCCCTTCTCGACCAGGTCTTCGAGCTGATCGCGGTGCGAGATGCGCGCGACGGGCGACGAGCGCCTTAATCGAAGACCACCGTCTTGTTGCCGCACACCAGGATTCGGTGTTCGAGGTGCCAGCGGACGGCGCGGGAGAGCACCACACGCTCCAGGTCGCGGCCCTTCTCGACCAGGTCTTCGAGCTGATCGCGGTGCGAGATGCGCGCGACGTCCTGCTCGATGATGGGGCCGTCGTCCAGCACCGCGGTCACGTAGTGGCTGGTGGCCCCGATCAGCTTCACGCCCCGCTGGAAGGCGGCGTGGTAGGGCTTGGCGCCGCTGAAGGCGGGCAGGAAGGAATGGTGGACGTTGATCAGCCGGCGCGGGTACCGTGCCACGAATCCAGGCGAGAGGATTTGCATGTAGCGGGCCAGCACGACCAGGTCGATCCGGTTCTCCTCGAGCAGTTCCAACTGCCGCCGCTCGGCTTCCGCCTTCCCGTCTTTGGGAACCGGGATGTAATGGAACGGAACGCCGAAGAAGGCTGCGAGAGGCGCGGCGTCCTGGTGGTTGCCGACGATCAACGGCAGTTCGCAGCGCAGCTCGCCTCTGCGATGGCGATGTAGCAGGTCCGCCAGGCAGTGCTGATAGCCGGAGACGAAGATCGCCGTCCTCAGCCGCCGCGCGGAATACTCAACCCGCCAGTTCATGCCGAGCCGCTCGGCGATGGGCTCGAATTGCTCGCGCAGGGCCTCGGGCGACAGGTCGAACTCGTCGAGCGCCCACTCGACGCGCATGAAGAACAGGCCCAGGTCCCGATCCTGGTGCTGGTCGGCGTGGAGGATGTTGGCGCCGTGGGCATACAAAAAATTGGCGATGGCGGCGACCAGCCCTTTGCGGTCGGGGCAATCGATCAACAGAATGGCCGAGTTTCTTTCTTCCATCAGCGTGTGGCGTGCGCCGGCTGGAACACCCGGCCCTCGATCTTCTCGATCGCCGCCCGCACCGGCTCAGGCACCGGGACGGACTTGTTGCGCTTGTAATCGACGACCACGATGGTCGATCGCACTTCCGCCGCTACCACTTTCTGGGCCTCGCTCACCACCACGTGGTCCATACGGAAACTGCTGTTGCCGATCCGCTCGACGCGCACGCCCACGTGCACCGTGTCGGGATAGGTCAGAGGCTTGCGGTAGTCGCAGGAGATGCTGGCCAGGATGGGGCCGACCCCGTCGTCGCCTATCATCCAGAGTCCGATCCGGCGCAGGTACTCGATGCGCACGCTCTCGCACCAGCGCAGGTAGACGGTGTTGTTGACGTGACCGAATGCGTCCTGGTCGCCCCATTGAACGGGGATGCCGATGACCAAGGGAAAATCGCCGAGGCTTTCGTGTTTCATCGTGCCGGTTAAGAGGCCACGATAGCATGATGAAGACGCCCGTCGCTCGTTGCCCGTCGCCCGTCGAGCCGACGCGGCGTGCGGGCGCTTCGCGACCGGGATTGGCCGGAGACGGGCTCGCCGTGCCCGCCGCGGGGGACGCATCGGCGTTGATTCTCGTTCATCCGCGGCCCAACCCGTTTTGCGGTACTCTTGGAAGGTTGTCTCAGGGAGCCGATTCAGTGGCGGACGTTGACTCCAGTCGGGAAGCGCCGGAGCAGACTGCGGCGGGTGACGTGGCAGTGGCACCGGCGGCGGATTTCGAGTTGTTCGCTTTCCGCCTCGAATTCCTCGCGCAGGACAAAGTCTACTTTCCACCCGGGAAATCGGGCAATATCGTCCGCGGCGCGTTCGGCTCGATGTTCCGCCAACTGGTGTGCGTGGACCGGTGCCACGACGAGCGCACCTGCGACAAACGAGCGACCTGCGCCTACGCCCGCATCTTCGAGCCGGTGGCGCCGACTGCCGAGGGGCCGAGCGGGCTGCACGACTGGCCGCGGCCGTTCGTCTTTCGCGCCGCGCATCTGGACGGCGCAACCATCGAGCCGGGCCGCAAGTTTTCCTTCGACGTCCACCTGTTCGACATGAAGGATCCGGCCATCGTCTACTTCGTTCTGGCGTTCGCGCAGGTGGCCAAGGAAGGGATCGGGCCACGGCGCGGGCGGGCGAAGCTGGTGCAGGCTAGCCAGCTCGATGCCCGGGGAAAGCCCGCCGCCTGCGTCTACAACGGGACGTTCGTGCCGGCCGAGTTACTCCCGCCGATCCACCTCGAATTCACGCCCGAGGCGACGCCGGTGAAGAAAGTCGAGGTCCGGTTCCTCACCCCGACAGAGCTGAAGCACGGCCAACTGCTGGCCACCCGGCCCGAATTTCCGGTGCTGTTCGGGCGCATCCGCGACCGTATCAGCACGCTTCGTGCGCTCTACGGCGCGGGCCCTCTTGGAATCGACTTCCAGGCTATCGGCGAGCGCGCGGGCGCGGTGAAGATGCCCACGTGCGACCTGCGCTTCAGCGAGGCGGAGCGGCGGTCGGCGCGAAGCGGCGAACGGCATCCGCTGGGAGGGTTCATCGGCGAGGTCACCTACGAAGGCGAGCTTGCCGAGTTCATGCCGTATCTGCGCGCGGCGAGGTGGGTGGGGGTCGGCCGTCAGACGGTGTGGGGCAAGGGCGTCACGGAAGTCAAGATATTGGACTGAAGCAGCCCCGCTCTACTTCTTGCCCTCGAGTGCGATTTTGAGCTGGCGCCAGGCTTCCTCTTCGTAGTTGAGCTTGATGCGCTCGAAGCCCGGCTTGACGTCGGCCGCGCGCGGACCGCTTTTCTGCCGGCAGCGGTCCAGCAACTGCGCCGCCTGCGCATCGTTGGGATTGCGAGCCAGGACGGCCTGAAAACTCTCCTCGGCACTGGAAAAGTCGCCGCGCTTCCACTCCACGTAGCCGATGTTGAATTGGTAGTCGGGGTCCGCCGGGTCTCCATCGAGCGCCTTACGGAGGTCGGTCATAGCATTGGGAAGGTCGCGCCTGGACTCGGCCACTCCCAGATTATTGAACACCTCGTTGAGCGGCACCGATTGCGCCACAGTCGCAAAAGCCTGCTGGGCGGCGGCGTAGTCGCCGGTATAAAAGCGGCACAGCCCCAACAGAAAGTTTGCCTCGAAATAGCGCGGCGTTCCCGGCTTGACCTTAGCGAACCAGCCGGCGGCCAGCCGGTACTCCTTCTGGTCCCAATAGAGCCGGCCCAACTGCAAGACCGGTTGCCAGAAGCTCTCATCCAGGCGCGCGGCTTGGGTGAAATAGCGATGCTTCTGTTCGGCGCCGGCTGCCAACAGGCCGCGGGTGTAGTTCTCCATGGCGTCCAGGCGCACCGGAGGATGGTCCTTAGCAAACTGGTCGGCGGGAGGCGTGTTTGCGGAATCGAGATAGGCAAGCACCTGCCAGGCCAGGTGCGTCTGCAAAGCGGCGAGGTCGTCGAGCGGGCCCGACTCGGTGAACTGCGGGCCGTTGCGCATGCGCCGCATGTTCAGCGTCCAGGCGGTGAATTGCAGCGAGCCCCGCGATCCCGGGGGCGCTCCGGGCGGCGGCGGAGTGAACTCGAACTGGCCGTAGATCACCTCGGTGGCATCCAGCGTGTCCGCGACCTTGAAGACCGAGGCGTGGGTGAGCGGGACGTTGGGGCGAATCGAGAGACGCCGGAAGGCCTCCTGCCGGTCCTCCCGGCCGAGCACCAACATGCCGTGCGCGGTGAGCGCCTCGCCGACGGTTTGCGCGACGCTTTCGCCGATCCAGTCGAGACCGGCGGAAGGAGACTGGCTGAAGAACGGCAATACCAGCACGGTATCCGCGCGCGCCAGCACGACGGAGAACGCCAGCAGAACGGGAAGGGGAACGAGCCGCTGCATCGACCGACCTTCAGTCTAACAGACGGCCGCTGCCGGTCAGCCCGGCGTCCGCCCGGCGTCCGCTCCCTGATGGTCGCGGTTCGGTGCTGGGGTGGGCGTCCGCACCCGCGCGCGAGGTGCTGGGGTGGGCGTCCGTCCGGCGCGCGAGGTGCTGGGGTGGGCATCCGTACCCGCGAGCCGGGTGGTGGGCGTCCGTACCCGCGGGCGAGGTGGCAACGTCTAAACTGGCATTATGAAGCTCAGAGGGAGCATTCTGGGTTGGAGTGTTTTCGCGCTCTCCACCGTTGCGGCGGCCCAACAGGCCGAGACCCCTCTAGTGGTCCCGGCCGGGGTACCGTTGCGGTTGTGCCTGAGCAAGCGCGTACCCAAGAAGAAGGGCGCCGAGGTCAAGGCCCAGGTCCTCGATCCGGTGTATGCATTCGATCGCCAGGTGATCCCGGCTGGGGCGGTGGTGTTGGGGCGGGTGAGCCGCGTGCGGCCGGTTTCGAAATGGCAGCGGACGCGAGCCATCCTGGGCGGGGACTTCACGCCGCTGCACCTGGCGGAGGTCGACTTCACCACGCTGATCATGCCGGACGGCCGCAAGATACCGCTGCGCACCGCCGAGAGCGTGGGACTGAACTCGATCGCGTCCTCGAAGTGGCGCGCGGCGATGTCCCAGAACACGGGGGTGCTGGGCAGGGGGAAGCAGCAGGCGAAGGACGCGATCCAGGGGCAGGTTGACCGCGTCAAGAGCATTCCGAGCCTGGTGCGCACGCCGGACAAGAAGGAGAAGATCGAGGACTACCTGATGGCGAAGCTGCCCTACCACCCCCAGTTCGTGCGCAAGGGCACGCGCTTTGACGCGGACCTGCTGGCGCCGCTCGCCTTCGGTTCCGAGACGGTGGCGCCGGGAGCGCTGGCCATGGTGGGAACGCAGCCGCCGCCCGGCAGCGTGGTACACGCGCGGCTGATCACGCCGCTCGATTCGGCATCCTCCAAGCAAGGCCAACCGGTGGAAGCGGTTCTGGCGGAGCCGGTGTACTCGGCCGCTCACAAGCTGATTTTGCCGGAAGGGACGCACCTGAAAGGCATGGTGGTGCAGGCCAGAAGAGCGCGCTTGTTCCGGCGCAGCGGTCAACTGCGTTTCCGCTTTCGCGACATGGAATTGCCGGAGGAAGTGGCGCGGCTGGAGGCGATCGATCCGGCCCCGGCCGCCGCTGCGGCGCCGCCCGTGCAGCGGGAACTGAAGACCAGGACGGAGGCCCACCTGCAGGCGGCCGAGAGCACGGGCAAGGGCGCGCTGAAAGTCGACAGCGAGGGCGGCGTGCAGGCGAAGGAGTCGAAGACGCGCTTCCTGGCGGCAGCCGCGTCGGTGTTGATCGCGCGCAGTGCGGCGGATACCGACTCCGGGCACCGTGCGGTCGCCGGCCAGAACCAGAACGTCGGCGGGCGCACCATCGGAGGGGGCTTCGGTTTCGGGATGCTGGGCGCCGGAATCGCGCAGAGCTCGAAGTACGTGGGGAGCGCCTTTGGGTATTACGGAATGGCCTGGTCGCTCTACTCGACTCTGATCGCGCGCGGATCGGAAGTGCAGTTCGGCAAGGACGCCATGGTCGATATACGGTTCGACGCGCGGTCCGACGCGGCCGCGGCGCACGCCGCGACAACCGGATCGGCACGGGCGGCGGGCCGGGAACCCGGGCACTAACGACGATCTGGCGCGGCGTCTGGCGTGTGGTATCCTTCTGCCAGTGCCGGTCCGCGGCTCTGGGTATCCGACTCTGGGAGATCACACACATGCGCATGCCGATGCGCGTCCAGTTGCCAATTGAACCTTTCAATACTGCCGTTCGGGATGGATCCGTAGGGCAGACAATGCAACGAATTCTCGAGGCCATTAAGCCGGAGGCCGCCTATTTCTGCGCGCAAAACGGCCATCGTGGCGGCATTCTGGTGGTCGACGTTCCGGATCCTTCCGCGGTCCCGCTGCTGGCGGAGCCGTGGTTCCTCACGTTCAACGCCGAGGTGGAGTTTCAGGTTGCGATGACACCCGAAGACCTGGTGCGGGCGAACCTACCGGCGCTGGGAAAGACCTGGGGATAGGCGGCCGCAGGCTTAGTAGCCAAACCGGGGCAGCACCGAACCGCGCGCGTCAGCAAGCTTCGCGAAGGTCCGCTCCCTTACGGTCGCGGTTCCGTGCTGCGTACGGCGTCGTACAATGTTGGTTTGCCATGAAGACAGCACTCTTGTTTCCCGGACAGGGATCGCAGTTTGTGGGGATGGGGAAGAGCCTGGCCGAGCAGTTTCCGGCGGCGCGGGCGGTGTTCGAAGAAGCCGACGCGGCGCTGGGGTTCGCGCTTTCGCAACTGTGTTTTGCCGGGCCGGAGGAAACGCTACGGCTCACCGAGAACCAGCAGCCCGCGCTGGTCACGGTCTCTGACGGCGGCCTGGACGGTGCTGCGCGAGCAGGGGATCGAGCCGGAGTACGTGGCCGGCCACAGCTTGGGCGAGTATTCGGCGCTGGTGGCGGCGGGCAGTTTGAAATTCTCCGACGCGGTGCGGCTGGTGCGGAAGCGCGGACGCTACATGCAGGAAGCCGTGCCCGCCGGCGTGGGCGCCATGGCCGCGCTGCTGAAGCTGCCCGAGGGCAAGCTGGAAGGGATTCTGGAGCAGGCGGCGCAGGGCGAGGTAGTCTCGGCCGCCAACTTCAACTCTCCGGACCAGGTGGTGATCGCGGGGCACGCGGGAGCGGTCCAGCGCGCCATGGAGCTGGCGAAGGCCGCCGGAGCGCGCCGCGCGGTGCCGCTTCCGGTAAGCGCTCCTTTCCATTGCGCGCTGATGAAGCCCGCGCAGGAGCGGCTGGAGGTGGACCTGCGCGCCACCGAGTTCCTCGACCTCCGCGTGCCGCTCATCAACAACGTAGCGGCCAGGGAAGTGCGTGCGGGGGCGGACGCGCGGCAGGGACTGATCGACCAGGTATCGAGCCCGGTCCGGTGGACCGAGTCGATGCGGCGCCTGGAAGCGGCGGGAGTAGAGCGATGTATCGAGACGGGCCCCGGCGGCGTGCTCACCGGGTTGCTGCGGACGATCGCGCCGGCCGTCAAAGGCGCCCGGTTCGGGGAAGCCGGGGAGGTAGTGTAGTGTCTCCGAAATGCCTTTACCGCTGAGCACCGAACCGCGACCGTCAGGGAGCGGTCCGCTCGCTGACGCTCACGGTTCGGTGCCCCAACGCGATTGTAAAGCAACTTCGGAAACAGGACACTAACGGCGTTGGGATAAGGTCTCCGTCCCGGAATCGGCTCAGGAAAGACGGATCGGAGGCAGAGGTCGCGAATCCAATCAACCAAAGGGACTGGTGTTCCAGAGGGGCGGAAGTGGCCAGAGTGAGGATCCTGGTTGTGGATGACGAGCCCGAGGTGCTGCGATTCGTAGCAGGCGTGCTCGAACGAGCCGAGTACGAAGTCGCGCCCGCGGCCGGGCCGAGGCAGGCGCTCGCACTCATCGCGAACGAGGGCCCCTTCGACCTGGTGGTGTCCGACGTTGTGATGCCGGAGATGTGCGGGCCTCAGCTGGCGAGCGAGATTCAGGTGCGGTCGCCTTCGTCCGCCATCATGTTCATCTCGGGTTGCGTGCCGGTTGGACAGCTTCCCAAAGGCTTTCCTTACCTGGGAAAGCCCTTCTCTCCGCGCGACCTGTTGAGCGCGGTGGGCAGGGTTCTGAGCGCCGGCGCGGCGAACGAACCGCTCCTCCGATCACGGTGGAAGCTCATAGCTTCCGGGCGGCATCGAGGGGAGCATCGGCACCCGCCGAAGGCGCGATCTCGATGTCCGGCTTGATGCCGACGCCTTCGAAGCGCGAGCCATCGGGGAACATCTCGCGCTTGGATCCGATCATCGCCATCATGCCGTTGCCCAGATCCAGCATATAAGGCTGGCCAGTGCTCCCGGCCGTGGTTTCGCCGATCAAGCGGGCGCGGCCGTTGTCCTTGAAGGGCATCGCGAAATCCTCGCAGGCGGAGTTGCAGCCGCCATCGACGAGCAGCGCCAGACGGCCCTTGAAACCGTCCTTCGCAGGCTCGATCGAGGGACTTCGCCACACGAACTCGGGGCTCTCAAAGCCCTCGTATTGGGAGCCGGCCCTGGGAGGCGCGGAAGCGGAAGTAGGGCAGGATCTGGGGCGTGGACTCGGTCCACCAACGATAGGGGCGGTCCATCAGAAGGCCGGTCAGCTCCCCGGGCGAGCTGCCTCCCATGTTGCCGCGCACGTCGATGATAAGGACGGCGGCCTCGCGGTATTCGCGAACCAGCTCCACGGCGCGCTTCTCGAACTCGGGGCTCATGAAAGAGGGGATGCGGATATAGGCTTCCTTGCCCGGCGTAAGCCAGCGGCCTTCAGTCGCCGGCGGAGGCGGGGCGGGAGCGGCGCGGCGGTCGATCGAAACCTGGCGGCCTCCGGCCAGAGCGAGAACGAAGTGATCCGGGAACAGGTGGGCATAGGGTGAGAAGGCCGGCGCGCGGGCGAAGAGGGCGTGGCGGGCCCACTGTTCCGTCGAGGCGGAGATGAGACGGCGTCGGTCCTGAAAGAACTGCTCGAAAGGCTGGCCGTCGATGGTCTCGATGACGTTGCCCGGATCGAGGGCGGCGATGCGGCTGGCGGTGACCATCCACTTGCCGCCGGTGAATGCCACGTCGAAGGGGACCGATCCACCCTGCTGAACCAGAGCCATGTCCAGGAAGACGGTGTGTCCGTTGTGCAATGTGGCGAGGAATTCCATGCTGGCACGGCTGAAAGCGAGGCGGTCGCCGGCGGCGAGGGCCTTTTCGAGGTAGGTCTTGTAGGCGGCTTCGATGTCCGCGCGGGGGAGGTCGTGTCCGTGAGCGAAGTTCGCGAGAGAGGCGTAGATCCGGCTGGCGATGTAGGCGCGATCGGTCTGGGGGAGACGCGGGGCCTGGGCGAAGCCGGGCAGGCTGAGCAGCAGCGCGAAGAGGACGTTTTTCATCGATGACTCCTTCAGGTCCATTGAGTATGCCACATGGAGCGGATCCGAGCAGGTTCGTGGGGCAGTCCCCCAGGACTGTGCCGGACCTCCAGATCCGGCCGGTCCCGCGGTTCGCGATATCCTCGTGAATGACGCATGCACGAGATGGGGATCGCCAGTTCGGTGATCGAGACGGTGCGGGCCGAGGCTGCCCGCCACCCCGGCGCGCGGGTGACCAAGGTTGGCTTGCGCATCGGCGAGCTGGCGGGCGTGGACCCGGCGTCCCTGACCTTCTGCTTTGAGGCGCTGGTCAAGGAAACCGAGCTCGAAGCGGCCATTCTGGCCATCGAGGACGCCGGCTGCGACGAGCTCGATCTCACCTATCTCGAAATGGAGGAATGATGGAGCGGGTTCCGCTCGAACGCAAGGTCCTGAGTGAAAACGACCGCATCGCGGGGGAGCTTCGCGAGCGCTTCGCCCAGCGCGGCATTCTGGTCCTGAACTTCATCAGCTCGCCTGGATCGGGCAAGACCGCGCTGCTCGAGCGGACGCTCGGGGCTTTCCCCAAGAGCACCCGCGTGGCCGTCCTGACCGGCGACATACAGACCGACAACGACGCCCAGCGTCTGGCGCGCTACGGCTTCCCGGTCCGCCAGATCACCACCGCCGGCGCCTGCCATTTGGACGCGCGCATGATCGAGCGCGGCCTGGAGGGCTGGGATCTGGACCAGCTCGACCTGCTGTTCATCGAGAACGTGGGCAACCTGGTCTGCCCCACCAGCTACGATCTGGGCGAGCGCGCCAAAATCGTGGTTCTGAGCGTCACGGAAGGCGAGGACAAGCCTCTGAAATACCCCGGCATTTTCCATAAGGCGGAGCTGATGATCCTCAACAAGATCGACCTTCTGCCTTACGTGCCCTTCAAGGTCGAACTGGCGCGCGAGTGCGCGAACCGCGTCCACCCGGGCATCGAGATCGTCGAGGTTTCCTGCACCACGGGCGCGGGGCTCGACGTTTGGCAGGCGTGGCTGGAGCAGCGGCTCAAAGGCGCCGGCACGTCACGCTGATTGTGGCGCAGGCTTTCGCGTGGGACGGCTCTCCAGAGATGCGCCGGACGTCCACGTCCGGCTTCCGAAGCTTGAAGGAGTTGCCACGAGGCCGGCGTGGACGCCGGCCGCAGGACTGGAGAGGGACTTGCGAAAGTCCGCGACACTGCACCGAACCGGTAGCGTGAGCGAGTGGACCCCCTCAAGCAGATGTCGATCGGCGGCCCGTTCCGCTCCCTGACGGTCGCGGTTCGGTGCTACCAGCCAGTCGAGTGACTGATTTCTGCAAGTCCCTCTGGTCTCCCACGGTTGGGCGTGCGAGCGATCTCAGAACCCGATCGACGCCAGAATCTCGGACGGCTTCTTGTCGAATGCCTGGCAGATGGCGAGCAGGCTGTCGATCGAGGGCAGGTGCGTCCCGCGCTCGATCGAGCTGATCTGCGAGACGCTCAGGTGCGCCGATGCGGCCAAATCCTTGAGCGACCATTTCCGTTCGACCCGCAGCATCTTGATGCGATGGCCCAGGTGCTCGCGCAGCCGGTCCTGCGGCGTCCGGCCCAGCCCGTAAGCGGTCACCGCGTTGGCCAGCGTCTGGCGAAGCTGGGAGAGCGAAAACGGCTTGGCGAGGTAGTCGAAGACCTTCAGCTTGAACGTCGCTCGCATGTCCTCGAGCGAAGGGTAGCCGGTGACGACGATCACGCAGATGCCGGGATGGCTCGCTTGCAGCGCCTCGAGCACCTTCTCGCCGCTGAACTCGCCCATCTTCATATCGAGCAGAACGATATCGGGCGCGCGCTGTTCGCAGGCCTCGAACAGGTCTTCGGGGTGCGAGAACGGCCGCACGGAGTAACGGCCCTCGTCCTGGAGGAGGTCTTCCATATAGCGCAGGAAATCGGCGTCGTCGTCCAGAAGGGCGATGTCGATCGCAGGTCCGCCGGCTCCGCCGCTCATCTGTCACCTCGCGCGGCCACGGCTTGGGCCACCGCCGGCAAACGTACTTCCAAGCGGGCGCCTCCGGCCGGGCGGTTGCTGGCCTCGATGGCGCCTGCATGCTGCTGCACGATGCCCGCTGCCACGGTCAAACCGAGCCCGGTTCCCCGCGCGTCCAGCCTGCTGGTCACGAATGCCTCGAAGATCTGGGGTAGAACCTCGGCCGGAATGCCCGGCCCGTCGTCATCCACGTCGATGACCTCCCACGCCCGGGACTCGGCGGTAATCCGGCGCGAGTGCACCCGGATGCTCCCCCCGGCTTTGACAGCGCCGAGCGCGTTGCGTAACAGATTTACGAATACCTGGACTAAGCGGTCCGTATCTCCAGTTACTAAATCGCCCGCCGGAAGGCCGTTCTCGAAGCGGACAGCGGCGGCCTTCTCGTCGATACTTACCAGCCCCCAGGCTTCCTCGACAATGCCGCGGATTTCCACCGGAGCCACCACGTACCGCGGCGGCCGGGCGAAGTCGAGCAGGTTCCCGCTGATTTTCCGCAGCCGTTCCGTAACGCGCTGCATACGGGCCAGCCGCTCCAGGGCGGCCGCGTCCTTCACCGTCTCCCGAAGCTTCTCGACGGAGCCGTGCAGCACGGCGAGCGGCGTATTCAGCTCGTGCGCGATGCTGGCGCTCATCAGGCCCACCGAGGCCAGCCGGTCCTGGTCGGCCAGGCTCTGCCGGGCGGCGTCGAGCATTTCGTTCTTACGTTCAAGTGCCGCCAGGGCCTCTGCCAGGTCGCTCTCGCGTTTCCGCAACTCGGTGATCGCCGCGTTGCGCGACCGCATGATCTGACCGAGCTCATCGTCCGAGATGAGTGCGCTGGCGATCAACTCGTGGTCACGGTCGCCCCTGCGGCTCGATTCATCCGCTCTGAGTAGCAGCCCGAGCGGGCGATAGACATAGACCGGCATGATCAGAAGCTCCAGCAGCAGCACGGCCAATCCGTAGCCCGCCGCTAGTACGGCTATGAGCCCCAACCGCGTCCGGCCCATCGCCACCAGGTAGATGGCGCCCGAAAGGCCCACAAAGAACAGGTTGTGCAGAACAATGAGTTTCGAGCGGACCCTCAGGTCCCCGAAGGCTTTGCCCAATCCGTTCAATGGTTTAGGGTTCGTGGTCGATTCCATGGCTCGGTCTCGCCGACACGCCGGAAACGTGTAGAAATTTTGCAACCGCGCTCAGGTCCCGGCATCCAATTGGATGAGCGCACGAATTACTGCGTAGCAGGAAAATGTGCTGTAAGCCCGGAACCATTGGGGCGGCTCCGGAATGGGTACCAGTAAGTCGCATCTGGGATGACACTATTCTCCAAATCGGCCGACAAACAATTAAGGATCGCGGCATCCGCGATCTTACTCACCGTCGCGGCAGCGATTACACTCTCAGCGTATCTCTTTCGACCGGAGCGTGCAGATACAGGTTATCAGCCAAGGCAGCCGGTTCCCTACAGCCATAAGCTGCATGCCGGCAACCTGGGACTGGATTGCCGTTATTGCCACTCGACCATCGAGCGTTCGGCCTACGCTGCCATCCCGCCCACCGAGACCTGCATGAACTGCCACACACGCGTCAAGGCCGACAGCCCGCTGCTCCAGTTGGTTCGCGAAAGCTATGCCACCGGCCGGCCGATTCCCTGGGTCCACATCCACAAGCTGCCCGACTACGTGTACTTCAACCACGAAGCGCACCTGAATGCCGGGGTGAGTTGCGTGACCTGCCACGGGCGCGTGGACCAGATGGCCGAGGTACGGCAGGTCAAGCCGCTCAGCATGGCGTGGTGCCTGGAGTGCCACCGCAACCCCGCGCCGGAGATCCGGCCCCGCGAGCTGATCACGAAGCTCGACTGGGTGCCGGACCGCGATCCCGCCGAGATCGGCCGCGAGCTGATCGCAAAGAACCACATACACCCGCCGACTAACTGCTCGGGGTGCCACCGATGAGCGAGATGACTTCCTGCAATCAGGCCGCGCTGCCCGGCGACGAGTTTCCTGAAGGCGCGTCGGTTCTCGACGATCCCTCGCGCCGCACGCTGCTGAAGCTGATGGGCGCATCGCTGGGATTGGCGGGGCTTACGGCGTGCAGCCGTCCGGTCGAGAACATCCTGCCGGCGGCCAAGGGCGTCGAAGACCAGATTCCCGGCAATCCTTTGTTCTATGCGACGGCCATGTCGCTGGGCGGAGTCGCCACGGGCCTGCTCGTGGAGGCGCACGACGGCCGTCCCACCAAGATCGAGGGCAATCCCGATCATCCGTTCAGCCGCGGCGCGGCCTCGGCATTTCACCAGGCCTCGGTTCTCGGGCTGTACGATCCGGACCGGTCGCGCGAAGTGGTGCATGACGGCCAGCCTTCTACCTGGGACGAGTTCGGGGCCTTCGCCAAAGAGTCATTCAGCAGGGCGGCGGGCGAGCGGATGCGCTTCCTGAGTCAGACGGTGAACTGCCCGTCCCTCGAAGCGGTCAGAACGCACGCGTTGGGCCGCTTCCCTCAGGCGAAGTGGATCGAGTACGAGCCTATTTCGGAAGACCAGATTCTCGCTGGCGCGGAACTGGCTTTCGGCCGCTTCGTCCGGCCGCTCTACCATTTCGACAAGGCGGATGTGATCCTGTCGCTGGACTCGGACTTTCTGGCGCTCGATTCGCCCACGGTCGCCTACACCAGGGACTTCTCGGCCCGCCGCCACGTCGCTTCCGAGAAGGACACGATGAACCGGCTCTACGTTGTGGAGAGCCAGTTCTCGGTGACCGGCGCGATGGCCGACCACCGGCTCCGCTTGCGCGCTGGCGAGGTCGAGGAGTTCGCGGCGGACCTGGCCCGCGCGCTCGGTTTGCTGCCCGCCGGGCTCACCGTATTGAATAGCGATCCGCGGCGAAAGTGGCTGGCCGCGCTCGCGCGCGACCTCAAGAAGAATGGCGGCCGGTCGTTGGTGGTCGCAGGCCCGCGCCAGCCGGCAGCGGTTCACGCCGCCGCGCACTGGATCAACCATGCGCTCGGCAACTCGGGCAAGACAGTCACGTATGTGGAGACCCAGCGCCGGCCGCAGATCCCCGCGCTGAAGGAGTTGGCTGCCGACATCGCCGCCGGCCGCGTCGAGACGCTGGTCATCCTGGGCGGCAATCCAGCTTACGATGCTCCGGCCGATTTCGCCTTCAGCGCGGCTATCAAGAAGGTCCCGACGACCATTCACCTGGGCGTGGAGCGGAACGAGACCGGCGTTCTCGCACAATGGCACCTGCCGGAGGCGCACTATTTGGAATCCTGGAGCGACGCACGCGCTCTCGATGGCACGGCGTCGATCCAGCAACCGTTGATACAGCCGCTTTATGGCGGACGGACGGCCGCGGAAGTTCTGGCGCTCCTCTCGGGCTACAAGGACCAGCGGGCGTACGACATCGTTCGTAACTGCGCCGGGCGCGACGAAAAGGCTTGGCGCAAAGCGCTGCACGACGGCCTCATCCCCGGAACCGCATCCGCGAAAGTGGAGCCGTCGCCCGAAGGCGAAGCGCATCGCCGCGGCCCTCTCAGCGAAGCGCCCCGCCACGGGGATCGAAGTCAACTTCTACCCCAGCGCCAGCACCTGGGACGGCCGCTTCGCCAACAACGGCTGGCTTCAGGAAGCGCCCGATCCGATGACCAAGCTCACCTGGGACAACGCGGCGCTCCTCAGCCCGGCGACCGCCCGCCAGTTGGGCGTCGCGAACGGCGACGTGATTTCGATCGCCGCCGCGGGCCGCGAAATCGAGATGCCGGTTTGGATCCAGCCCGGCCACGCCGACCAATCCATCTCGCTCGCGCTCGGTTACGGGCGCACCGCGTGCGGGCACGTCGGTCACGGCGCCGGGCACGACACTTACCCGCTCCGCACCAGTTCCGCGTTCGATACGATCTCCGGCGCGACGGTAACAAAGACCGGACGCACTTACAAGCTCGCCACCACGCAAGAACACCACTCCATGGAAGGCCGCCCGCTGGTACGCGAGGCACCGCTCGACGATTACCGCCAGCAGCCGGCCTTTGCCAAAAAGCCGGACCAGAAGACCGAACTGTTCCAGCTCTTCCCGCGCTTTTCTTACGACCAGGGCAACCAGTGGGGCATGGCCATCGACCTCAACTCCTGCATCGGCTGCAACGCCTGCGTGCTGGCCTGCCAAGCCGAAAACAACATTCCCATCGTGGGGAAAGAGCAGGTCTCGCGCGGGCGCGAAATGCACTGGATACGGCTGGACCGCTACTACGACGGCCCGGAAGAAGACCCACAGGCCGTCACGCAGCCCATCGCCTGCCAGCAGTGCGAGAACGCCCCCTGCGAATCCGTGTGCCCGGTGGCGGCCACGAACCATAGTCCCGAAGGCCTCAACGACATGGCCTACAACCGCTGCGTCGGCACACGTTACTGCGCCAATAACTGCCCCTACAAAGTACGCCGTTTCAACTTCCTCGATTACCACAAGGGCATTCAGGAAGTGGAGAAGATGGCCTTCAACCCGGACGTCACGGTACGCATGCGCGGCGTCATGGAGAAATGCACTTACTGCGTGCAGCGCATCCAGGAAAAGAAGATTCAGGCGAAGGCCGAAGGACGGCGCACGCTGCGCGACGGGGAGATCCTCACCGCGTGCCAGCAGACCTGCCCGGCCAACGCCATCGTCTTCGGTAACATCAACGACCCGTCGAGCCGCGTTTCGCAGCTCAAGAAGCAGAACCGGGATTACACCATCCTGACCGAGTTGAACACGCGGCCGCGAACGAGTTACCTCGCAAAGCTGCGAAATCCGAATCCGGAGCTGGCCTGAACATGGCAGATTTCGCCATCTCGCAAGAACTGAACCCGGCGCTGGTGTTGGGCGAGCCGGGGTATGCCGATGTGACCCGCAAAGTCGCAGGAATCATAGAGGGCCGCATGCCGCGCTCCTGGTACATCGCCATCGCATTTACGAGCGCGCTGACGCTCGTGTTTGCCGCGATGCTCACCTACGTGGCGTTCACCGGCATCGGCGCCTGGGGAAACAACTCGCCTGTCGGCTGGGCGTGGCCCATCACGAACTTCGTTTTCTGGATCGGCATCGGGCACGCCGGCACGCTGATCTCAGCCATCCTGTTTCTGTTCCGCCAGCGCTGGCGCACCTCGATCAACCGCTTCGCCGAAGCGATGACGCTGTTCGCGGTGGTCTGCGCGGGCATCTTCCCTCTGTTCCACACTGGGCGGCCTTGGCGCGCCGCCTACTGGCTGTTCCCCGTTCCTAACCCGGCGCTGCACATCTGGCAGAATTTCCGCAGCCCGCTGATGTGGGACGTCTTCGCCGTGAGCACCTATGCCACGGTTTCGCTTCTGTTCTGGTTCACCGGCCTGGTGCCCGACCTGGCCACCCTGCGCGATCGCGCCAAAACGCGAGGGCGCAAGATTGTTTTCGGCCTTCTGAGCTTAGGGTGGCGCGGTTCGGCACGGCACTGGAAGCACTATGAACTAGCCTACCTGCTGCTGGCCGGCATTTCGACGCCGCTGGTGCTATCCGTCCACACCATCGTGAGTTTCGATTTCGCGGTGGCCGTGATCCCCGGCTGGCACACGACGATCTTTCCTCCCTACTTCGTCGCAGGCGCCATCTACTCGGGATTCGCGATGGTGGTCACGCTCATGGTGGTGGCGCGGCAGGTCTTCGATCTCAAGCAACTGGTCACCATCAGCCACCTGGAGAACATGAACAAGGTGATGATGGCCACGGGCATGATCGTCGGTTTCTCTTACGCCACCGAGTTCTTCATCGCCTGGTACAGCGGAAATCCCTACGAACGCTTCGTCTTCCTGAATCGCGCGTTCGGGCCTTACGCCTGGGCCTACTGGACGATGGTCTCCTGCAACGTCTTCATCCCGCAGTTGTTCTGGTTCAAGCGCGTGCGGACGTCGATTCCCGCCATGTTCGCGATCTCGATCCTGATCAACGTCGGCATGTGGTTCGAGCGCTTCGTCATCATCGTTACGTCGCTGAGCCGCGACTTTCTGCCGTCGAGTTGGGGCTACTTCCGGCCCACGATCGTGGACATGCTGACGCTGGCGGGCAGCTTCGGTTTGTTCCTCACGCTCTTCCTCCTGTTCGTGCGCTTCCTGCCTATGATCTCGATGACGGAAGTCAAAGGAATGATCGCGGCGGACGCCGCCCATCCGGGAGACTGACCATGAGCACTGCTAGCCAACTGGAACCCACCGCACGGAAACTGGCGGCGTATGGCGCGGTGGCGGAATTCGACTCGCCGGCGAACCTGCTGGCCGCCATTCGCGGCGTGCGCGAGCGCGGCTATTCCCGCCTGGACGCCTTCACGCCTTTCCCGGTGCATGGAATCGACGAAGCGCTCGGCGCGCCCCGCTCGCCGCTGGGCTGGATCGTGCTGGCCTCGGGACTCGCCGGCGCCGCCGCGGCGCTGTTGATGATCTGGTGGACCGGCGCGGTCGATTACCCGTTGGTCATCGCGGGCAAGCCGCTTTTCGCCTTCGAATTCTCCATCCCGATTACGTTCGAGCTGGCGGTGCTGTTCGCCGCGTTCGGTGCGGTGATCGGCATGTTCCTGTTTAACGGCCTGCCGCGCCTCTATCACCCGGTGTTCCAGCACTCGCGCTTCGAGCGCGCGACCGACGACCGCTTCCTACTCGCCGTCGAGGCCGATTCCGCCGATTTCGACGCGGCTCGGGCGGCCGATGTGCTGCGCGGGCTGGGCGGTCAACACGCGGAGGTGATCGCCGAATGAAGCGCGCCGCCATCGCGCTGTCTGTTTTGCTGCTGGCCGGCTGCGGCTCGCGCCGGACGCCGCCGCTCCAGATTTTCCCGGACATGAAGGACCAGCCCAAGTATCTGCCGCAGACCGCGAGCCGCTTCTTTGGCGACGGGCGCGAGTTGCGGCGGCCCGTTCCCGGAACGGTGGCGCGCGGCTACCTGAAGGACGACGACGCGTTCTACACGGGAATGCTCGACGGCGCTTTCGTCGCGAACCCGCTTCCGCTGGAGCGCTCGACGCTCGCACGCGGCCAGGAGCGCTTCAACATATACTGCGCCCCTTGCCACGACCGCACCGGCTCAGGCCGGGGCATCGTCGCGTTACGCAGCTCCTGGCTTCCCTCCAACCTCACGGACGCGCGCATCCGCCAGATGCCGGACGGCCAGATCTTCGACACCATCACGCACGGCAAGCGCACCATGCCCGCGTACCGTTTCCAGATCGACGAGCACGACCGCTGGGCCATCATCGCCTACGTGCGCGCGCTGGAACGCGCCGCCGCGGGCACGGTGGCCGACGTGCCGGAAGAGCTGAGGGGCGAACTCAGATGAACTCGCACATCGAAGAGCTTTTCGACTCCTACACCATCGACGAACGTTTGTGGCGGCGGGGACGCAACGTGCTGGTCCCGATCGCGGTGGGCGGCTGGGCTGCCTGCGCGCTCGCATTCCGGCTCGATGCCACGCGCTTCCACGCGTCGTACCTGGTCGCCTACGCCTTCTTCCTCACGCTCGCACTCGGCGCGCTGTTCTTCGTGATGCTGCAACACCTGACCGGCGCGGCGTGGAGCGTCACCATGCGGCGCATGGCTGAAAACGCGATGGCGGTGGTGCCGCTCGGCGCCGTGCTATTCGTACCGATCGCTTTCGCACTCCCTTCGCTATACGAGTGGGCGCGACCGGATGCCGTCGCGGCCGACCCCATCCTCCAGGGCAAAGCTGCCTTTCTGAACCCGCGGTTCTTCCTCCTCCGGGCGGCGTTCTACTTCGCGCTGTGGAGCCTGTGGGCGTGGAAGCTTTACCGCAACTCGGTACGCGGAACGGGTCTGCGGGCCTGTCAATCGTCGCAGCGCTGGAGCGCACCGGGGATGATCATGCTGACGGTCACGGTCGCGCTAGCATCCTTCGACTGGCTGATGTCGCTCGACCCGCATTGGTACTCGACCATGTTCGGCGTCTACGTCTACTCGGGGGCCGCGCTGGCGTTCATCGCCGCGTTGATTCTGATCCTGCTGGCGTTCCGAAGCGCCGACGTGCTGCGCTACTCGGTGAACCACGAGCATTATCACGACCTCGGTAAGTGGCTTTTCGCGCTCACGGTTTTCTGGGCCTACATCGCCTTCTCGCAGTACATGTTGATCTGGTACGCCAACCTTCCCGAAGAGACTGTCTGGTTCCGCGACCGGCTGGTGGGAAGCTGGCGCGGCGTCTCGATGCTGCTGGTGGCCGGCCACTTCCTGGTGCCGTTCTTCGTATTGATTTCGCGAGCCGCGAAGCGCAAGCTCGGCGTGCTCGCGGCGGCCGCCGCCTGGGTGCTCTTCATGCAGTACACGGACCTCTATTGGATCGCGATGCCCATCTTCTCGAAGAGCGGGGTCACGCCGCACTGGATCGACCTGGCCACGCTGGCCGCCGTGGGCGGGACCTTCGCGCTGGCCTTCTGGTGGCGCCTGCGCGCGCACCCACTCGCGCCCGTCAACGACATCCGTTTCGAGAAAGCGCTGGAGTTCACCAATGTCTGAGAAGGCTGCCGGATTTGAAACCACCGAGCCGCGCAGCGGTGCCATCGCGCTCGTCGGCGCGGGCATCGTCATTCTGCTCGTTCTGATCATCGTGGGCGTGGAGGCATACTACGACCGCGTTCGAGACCAGCAGATCTTCGTCAAGCAGTTGCAGCCGGTGTCCGAGGATCTGAAGGCGCTGCGCGCCCGCGAAGACGCCGACCTCAACTCGTACCGCTATATCGACCGCGCCAAGGGCTCCGTGCGCCTGCCCATCAACCGCGCGATGGATTTGCTCGTCGAGGAGGCCCATGCGAAACGGTAAGATGTCGTGGACCTCGAGACAAGCTTCGTGGCGCAGGCTTCAGCATAAGCGGGCCGTGGCGGCCCGTCACCAGGGCCGGAAACTCGTGGGGCAGGCGTCCACGCCTGCGCGGGACGTCCACGTCCCGCCCGGGCAGGACCCGGGGGCGAGGCGCAGTCCTGGAGGACTGCCCCATTCCCAGCCACGAGCCGGACGTCCACTTCCGGCTTGCGAAGCTTCATGGAGTTGCCACGAGGCCGGCGTGGACGCCGGCCGCAGGAGTGGAGAGGGACTTGCAGAAATCGCACTACCGCCGCGGAAGGGACAAGCTGAAGCATGCCCTACACGGCGCATCAACGGTCTCCGGCCGATGATACTGGCCGCGAAGCTGCTCCTCTGCTTGCTAGCCGCCTCGGCCACTCTCGCAGCCGACCAGCCGTTGCCGCCCGAGTTGCGCGGCGTGGGTGTCGACGAACACCTCGGCCAGAGCGTGGACCTCGGCCTCACCTTCACCGGCGAGGACGGTTACGCCGTCCCGCTCGGCAGCTTCTTCCACCAGGGGCGGCCCGTTCTCCTCAACCTGGTCTATTACTCCTGCCCGATGCTTTGCACCCTGGTGCTGAACGGCCAGACCGCCGCACTGAAGAACATCCCGTGGACGGCCGGCAACCAGTTCGAGTTAGTCACCATCTCCATCGATCCGAGGGACACGTTCGACCTCGCCCAGCGGAAGCGCGCGTCGTATCTGGAGAGCTACGGCCGCCCGGCCGCCGGCTGGCATTTTCTCACCGACGACCGCGGCAACGCCAAAAAGCTCGCCGATCAGCTTGGTTTCCATTACCGCTACGACGAGCGCCAGAAGCAGTACGCGCATCCCGCCGTCGTCATGATTCTCACGCCCGAGGGCAAGGTGTCGCGGTACCTGTATGGCATCAACTTCAGCCCGCGCGATATGCGTCTGGCGCTGGCCGAGGCGTCGGAATCGAAGTTCTCGCTCAGCACCGACCGCATACTCCTGTACTGCTTTCACTACGACCCGAAAGCCCACGGCTATGTGCTCTTCGCTACTAATCTCATGCGCGCCGGCGGCCTGCTCACCGTGCTGGTACTGGGCTTTGTGCTCTTGCGCCTCTGGCGGCGCGAAGGAGCCGCCGCGGTATGAACGCCTGGATCCGCTCCGTTTTGATGCCCGTCCAAGGCACGGCCTACGCCGGCCGCGTCGATCACCTCTACCTGTTCCTGATCTATCTGAGCGCGTTCTTCTTCCTGCTGGTGGCGGGGCTGACGGGATACTTCGTGATCCGCTACCGCCGCCGCGGCCCAGGCGACCGCACGCCGAACATCACGCATCACCACGGTCTCGAGACCGCCTGGACGCTCATCCCGCTCGCCATCGTGATTGGCATCTTCTTCTGGGGCTTCCACAGTTACGCCGACTTGACCGTAAGTCCGGCGGACGCTCTCGAAATTCAAGTGACGGCCAGGAAATGGTTGTGGCAGTTCGAGTATCCGAATGGCGTGCGAACCATCAACGAGCTGCACGTTCCGCTGGGCAAGCCGGTCAAATTAGTCATGACTTCCGAGGACGTGATCCACGGCTTCTTCGTCCCCACCTTCCGCATCAAGCAGGACGTGGTTCCGAACACTTATACCCAGCTTTGGTTCCAGGCCACGGTGCCCGGCATACACCAGCTTGAATGCACGCAGTATTGCGGCCAGGGCCACTCCACCATGCTGGCGAAGATCTTCGTGGACGATGACAAGAAATACGCGGACTGGCTCGCCACCGGCGGCGACCTGGGCAAGAACATGCCGCTAGCCCAGTTCGGCGCGCTGCTCTATGACAGCCGTGGCTGCAAAACGTGTCACTCGCTCGACGGCGTGCGCGGGCAGGGACCGAGCTTCAAGGGAATCTGGGGACACCCGGTCAGACTCTCCGACGGGAAGTCGGTCATGGTGGACGAGAACTACGTGCGCGAGTCGATTATGCTGCCGCAGGCCAAGGTCGTACTCGGCTTCGAGCCCATCATGCCCACGTTCCAGGGCATGCTCCGCGAGCGTGAGATCCAGGCGCTGGTGGCATTCGTGAAGGCACAGAAATGAGCGACAACTATCTAAGCAGTCCCCGCGGTTTCAAGTCGTGGCTGACCACCGTCGATCACAAGCGCATCGGCGTGATGTATCTGGCCTCGATTCTGTTCGCGTTTTTGCTGGGCGGCATCTTCGCCATGCTCATACGCATCGAGCTGCTCAAGCCCGGTCATAACATCATGAGCGCCGACACTTACAACCGCGTTTTCACGCTGCACGGCGCGATCATGATCTTCCTGTTCATCATTCCCTCGATCCCCGCCGCGCTCGGTAACTTCGTGCTGCCGCTGATGCTGGGCGCCAAGGATGTCGCGTTCCCGCGCCTCAACCTCGCCAGTTACTACATCTACGTGGCCGGAGCTCTGCTCGCGATCTCCGCCATGGTCGCGGGCGGCGTCGATACGGGCTGGACGTTCTACACTCCCTACTCGACCACCACCAACGGCTCGGTGGGCTTGATGACGTTCGCGGCGTTCGTCCTCGGCTTCTCCTCGATTTTCACCGGCATCAACTTCATCGCCACGGTCCACAAGCTCCGTGCGCCGGGCATGGGCTGGTTCCGGATGCCGCTGTTCGCCTGGGGGATTTACGCCACCGCCATCATCCAGGTGCTAGCGACGCCGGTGCTCGGAATCACGCTGCTCCTGATCATCATGGAGCGCGTGTTCAGCGTGGGCATTTTCAATCCCCAGCTGGGTGGCGACCCCATTCTATTCCAGCACTTCTTCTGGTTCTATTCGCATCCGGCCGTGTACATCATGATTCTGCCGGGCATGGCAATCATTTCCGAAGTGATTCCGTGTTTCTCACGCAAGACCATCTTCGGCTACAAGGCCATCGCCTATTCCAGCATCGCCATCGCCGGAGTGAGCTTCCTGGTGTGGGGCCACCACATGTTCGTGAGCGGCCAATCGCCGCTCGCTAACGTGATCTTCTCGTTCCTGACGTTCCTGGTCGCCATTCCCTCGGGCGTGAAGGTGTTCAACTGGATCGCCACCATGTACAAGGGCTCGATCTCGCTCGAAGCGCCGATGCTCTACGCCATCTCATTCCTGCTGCTGTTCGCCATCGGCGGGCTGACGGGCTTGTTTCTGGGCGCGCTGGCGACCGACGTCCACTTACACGACACGTACTTCGTAGTGGCCCATTTTCACTTTGTCATGATGGGCGGCACGGTGATGGCCTTTTTGGCCGGCCTGCACTTTTGGTGGCCGAAGATGTTCGGCCGCATGTACTCGGAGAAGTGGGCGCGCGTCTCGGCCGCGCTGATCTTCGTCGGGTTCAACGTCACCTTCCTGACCCAGTTCGTTTTGGGCAGCCGCGGCATGCCGCGCCGCTATTACAACTACCTCGACCAGTTCCAGCCGCTGCACGTCTTTTCGACGGTCGGCTCCTGGGTTCTGGCACTCGGGCTTTCTAGTCATGGCGGGATATCTGTGGGCATCCCTGCGGAAGCCGATGGACGCGCCGGCGAATCCCTGGGGCGCGGTCGGCCTGGAGTGGCAGACGCAGTTCTCCCCCGCCCGAGCACAACTTCGAGACCGTTCCGGTGGTCACGGGCCAGCCGTATGACTACTCGATACCTGAGCCCGAGCCAGCGGAGGTCCAGGCATGAGCGCGGCCGCCACTTCGCAGGGCGAGTACCTTCAGCATCACTTCACGACCGCGGAACAGCAGGCCGACGCGGGCAAGATCGGCATGTGGCTATTTTTGGTGACCGAGCTATCTGCTGTTCGGCGGCCTGTTCGTCGGCTTCGCCATCATGCAGTCGCGGCACCCCCAGGCGTTTCTGGAAGCGCACCATCACCTGGACCGTATCCTAGGCTTCGTCAATACGATCGTGCTGCTTACGTCCAGTTACACCATGGTCATGGCGGTTCATAGCGCGCGCACGGACCGGCGGAGGCGCGTGATCGTCTATCTGATACTCACGCTGATGTGTGCGGGCGTTTTTCTGGGCATCAAATACATCGAGTACTCGCACAAGTTCCACGAAGGACTGCTGCCGGGCCGGTTCTACTCGCACAAGGGCGACACGGTGCCCGGCCAGTTCATGTTCTTCAGCTTTTATTTCATGATGACCGGCCTGCACGGGCTGCACATCCTGGGCGGAATGGCTGTAATCGCCTGGGTGCTGCGTCGCGCGGTTCGCGGCGATTTCTCGCACGGTTACTACACGCCGGTGGACCTAGTGGGTCTTTACTGGCACCTAGTGGACCTGATCTGGATCTACCTGTTCCCGCTGTTGTATCTGATCAAATAGGAGACCGAGGATGGACGCACACGCGACGGCGGCGAGCACCTACGCAAAGGTTTTGGGAGCGCTGGTGGCCTTGACCGTGATCACGGTACTGGCGGCGGGCTTCAGCTTCGGGTCCTGGAACGTCGTCATCGCGCTGGGCATCGCCAGCGTCAAGGCTTCGCTGGTGGCGCTGTTCTTCATGCACTTGCGCCACGACAAGCCGATGAGCGCCATCATCTTCGTCACGGGAGCGGCCGTCCTCGGCGTGTTCCTGATGATCTGCACGCTGGACAGCGACGCGCGCGGCGACAACCCGGTGCGTCCGGCGACGCGGGACACCGGCGCGCCGGCGCTCAGCGTCCCATCAGTGCCTTCATCGCCAGGTACACAACCACAAGGACCGCGTCCAGTGCCAGGAATCCCGCCAAAGCCCAGATGAGCGTCTGGGTTGCCGTGAGCCCGGGCCTAAATCCGGGGATGGCGGCGGCCTGGGGAACTGGTGGCGGTTCGATTGACTCCGGTTGTACGACGGGCTGAACCGGTGTGGCTTGCGGCGGCGCCGGAGCCTCGGTAACGGGCGCAACGGCCTCTGGCTGGGCTACGGCTTGCGGTGTCGGTGCCGGCGAAGGAGCCTGGGCAGCGTTCGCGACGACCTTCGCCTGCGCTACAGACAGATCCGGCGTTGGCTGCGGCGCCGGAGGACGGCGCAAGAAGGGAGTCTTGGCGGCGTCGGCCGGCGAGGCATCGATGACGGGCGCAACGATCTTCGCCTGCTCCACAGACTGAGCCGGCGCTGCTTGCGGTGCTTCTGGCTGAGCAACTGGAGGATGTCCGGCAGTGTCCGCAAGGACCTCTGCTCGCGCCTCTGCTCGCGCCTCGGGTTGGGCTGGCGCAGGTTGCGGCGCCTCTGCCCGCGGCGCAGGAGGAACCTCGGCAACGTTCGCGGCGACCTCCATCTGTGCCACGACGGGATGGGTGGGCAGTGTTTCCGGGGATGCGGGCTGCGCCGCCGGAGGAGCTTCGATGGTGGGCGCAACGATCTTCGCTTGCGCCTGCGCTGCCGGCGGTATTTGCGGCTGTTGCGCCTGCGGAACCTCGGCAGCGTTCGCAGCGACCTCTGGCTGTAACATGGGCGGAGCTGGTGGTGCCGGAGGAGCCTCGACAACGGGCGCCACGACCTCAGACTGCGCCACGGGCGGAGCTGGTGGTGCCGGAGGAGCATCGGCAGCCGACGCCACGGCCTCGGCCTGCAGCACGGGCGGAGCTGGTGGTGCCGGAGGAGCCTCGACAACGGGCGCCACGACCTCAGACTGCGCCACGGGCTGAGCTGGCGCTGCCGCGGGAGCCTCGACAACGGGCGCTACGACCTCAGACTGCAGCACGGGCGGAGCTGGTGGTGCCGGAGCATCGACAACGGGCGCCACGACGTCAGACTGCGCCACGGGCTGAACCGGCGCTGCCGTAGGAGCCTCGGCAGCGGACGCCACGACCTCCGCGGGCACCGCGGGCTGCGCTGTCGGAGGAGCCTCGACAACGGGCGCCACGACCTCGGCCTGCAGCACGGGCGGAGCTGGTGGTGCCGGAGGAGCATCGACAACGGGCGCCACGACGTCAGACTGCGCCACGGGCTGAACCGGCGCTGCCGTAGGAGCCTCGACAACGGGCGCCACGACTTCGGCCTGCAGCACGGGCGGAGCTGGTGGTGCCGGAGGAGCATCGACAACGGGCGCCACGACGTCAGACTGCGCCACGGGCTGAACCGGCGCTGCCGGAGGAGCATCGGCAGCGGACGCCACGACCTCCGCGGGCACCGCGGGCTGCGCTGTCGGAGGAGCCTCGACAACGGGCGCCACGACCTCCGCCTGGACCACGGGCTGAGCCGGCGCTGCCGGAGGAGCCTCGACAACGGGCGCGACGACGTCCGCGGGCACAGCGGGCTGCGCTGCCGGAGGAGCCTCGACAACGGGCGCCACGACCTCAGACTGCACCACGGGCTGAGCCGGCGCCGCCGGAGGAGCCTCGACAATCGCGGCAGGCTGAGCTGCCTCTGCCTGAGGCGCCGGAGGAGTTTCGACAATGGCCGCCACGACCTCCACCTGCACCGCAGGCTGAACTGGTGGTGCCGGAGGAGCCTCGACAACGGGCGCGACGACCTCCGCCTGCGCCACGGGCTGAGCCGGCGCTGCCGGAGGAGCCTCGACAACCGACGCAGGCTGAGATGCCTCTGCCTGAGGCGCCGGAGGAGTTTCGACAATGGCCGCCCCGGCCTCCGCCTGCACCACGGGCTGAGCGGTCGCTGCTTGCGGCGCCTCTGGGTCCGAGGCCCCCCGCGGTTGAACGGGGAAGGCCGACGCCACGGCGGCTGGCGGAGCGGCGTCCGGCGGCGCCTGTGTGACCGATGGGAGCACGTCTTCGGGGCTCATCGCGGCGTCGTCCAGCTTCGCCGGGCGCGGAAGGTAGGTGATAGCCTGGCCGTCAACACTCTGGAATTCACCTCGCTCGAGTGGAATAAGAACAGACCATTCTATCGGGATTGAGCCGGAATGCCAACCTACAACTCCCGTCACGGGCCTTTCGTCCGATGCAGGAGGCCAGCCGGTTGCCGAGGTGGGGCTATGTCGCAGACCCGCGTAACGAACGGAAAGAGGCGCCCTATTTCTTGTCCGCGATCACCCACAGGTAGAGTTGGGCGCCTTCCACCAACACGGCCTTATCCGGCTTCCAGTCGTCCATGTCGAAGCTGTGGGAGACCACCCGCGTGCCCGGCTTCAGCTCGCTCAGCAACCGCGGCCGCAGTTTCAGGTTCACCGACGGCAGCAAGTACAACGTCACCACGGTCGCCGGACGGATATCGGCGGTGAACAAATCGCCTTCGATGAACTTCACCTTGTCGGCGACTCCGGCCCGGCGCGCGTTCTGGTTGGCTTCTTGAATCCGCTCCGGGTTGATGTCCACGCCCACTCCATGCGCCCCGAACTCCTTCGCCGCGGCGATCACGATCCGCCCGTCGCCGCAGCCCAGGTCGTAGACGGTATCCGCCTTGGTGACGTTGGCGAGCTTGAGCATCTCGACCACCAGGGCCTGCGAGGTCGGAACAAAGGGCACGTCGGGCGTCCGCGGAGCGCTTTGCGCGAAGAGCACCGCGCCGGCCAGTAGCGACAATCCAGCTAGTCTGACTTTCAGCTTCATGTGGTCCCCTCCCCCAACGCAAAAGACAGTACCACCATAACCAGAGCGCCGGGGCGCGCGCAACCGTTGGCGGGCATGGCTGGTGGCTTGGGGATCGGTCCACCTGCGCAACCGGTCCTGCTGGCGGCTGGAGTCCGCTCCCTGACGGTCGCGGTTCGGTGCTGGGTATCGCGCTCCACCGGGTCGCGGCCCGGTTCGGCGCTGGCGCGGCTACACCATCACGGTGAATGTGGTGTCGGTGCGCGCGACCGGGCGGTACAGCGTGTCGCGCTCCACCGGGTCGCGGCCGGCCTCGCGGATCAGGCGCAGCAACTCGCCGCGGCGCAGCGACTGGCCGTGGTCGCGCCGGCGTCGTGGTAGATCTTCTCCTCCACCACGGTGCCGTCGATGTCGTCCGCGCCGAAGCGCTGCGCGATCTGGGCGATCCGCGGCGTCATCATCACCCAGTAGGCCTTGATGTGCGGGATGTTGTCGAGCATCAGGCGCGCCACGGCGATGTTCTTGAGGTCGTCGAAGCCGGTGGTCTCGGGAATGTGCTGCGAGCGGCGTGTTGTCGGGGTGAAAGGCCAGCGGGATGAAGGTCTGAAAGCCGCCGGTCTCGTCCTGCAGCGCGCGCAGCTTGAGCAGGTGATCGACGCGGTCCTCTTCGTTCTCGATGTGGCCGTAGAGCATGGTGCAGTTGCTCTTGAGGCCCAGCCGGTGGGCGGTGCGCGCCACTTCGAGCCACTCCTCGCCGTCGATCTTGTGGTCGCAGATGATGCGGCGCACGCGCTCGGAGAAGATCTCGGCGCCGCCGCCGGGCAGGGAATCGACGCCCGCCTCGATCAGCCGCTCGATCACTTCCGCGTATGCGGTCTTGCTCCGCCGCGCCAGGTAGGCGATCTCCACCATGGTGAGCGCCTTCAGGTGCACGCGCGGGAAAGCGCTGCTTGAGGCCGCGGAACATCTCGCAATACCAGTCCAGCGTCAGCTCGGGATGCAGGCCGCCGACGATGTGGAACTCGGTGACCGCTTCGGTCCAGCCCCGGCCGGCGGTCTCCCAGACCTGCTCGAGCGACATGGTGTAGGCGCGCGGGTCCTTGGCCTTCTTGCCGAAGGCGCACAGGCGGCAGCTCGCCACGCAGACGTCGGTGGGATTGATGTGCCGGTTGACGTTGAAGTAAGTGACGTTGCCGTGCAGCCGCTCGCGCACCAGGTTGGCCATGTAGCCCAGCGCCAGGAGGTCGGAGGTGCGGTAGAGCGCCAGGCCGTCCTCGTATCAGGCGCGTCCCGGCGGCGACTTTCTCGAGAATCGGCTTCAGGCGCTGGTCTTCAATCACGATTTCCATTTCAAGCCCCGGAGCGAAGGAGTAAGATGTCGGCGGCCCAGAACACGAAGAATAGCACGCTGACGTAGCCGTTCACGGTGAAGAAGGCGGCGTTGACGCGCGAGAGGTCGTTCGGCTTCACCAGGCTGTGCTCGTAGGCCAGCAGCGCGGCCACCGCCGCGACGCCGGCCAGGCTGATGGGCCCCAGCCGGAACGTATAGACCAGCGCCAGCAGGCAGACCAGCATCAGGACGTGGAAGCCGCGCGCGATGGCCAGCGCGCCCGCGATGCCGAAGCGGCGCGGGTAGCTGAACAGCCCTTCGGCCACGTCGAATTCGTAGTCCTGGCAGGCGTAGATGATGTCGAACCCGGCGGTCCAGAGCATGACCGCGGCGGTGAGCCACAGGATGCGCGAGTCGAGCGAGCCGCGCATGGCGATCCAGGCCGCCGCCGGCGCGATGCCCAGCGAGAGCCCCAGCACCAGGTGCGAAAACGTGGTGAAGCGCTTCGTGAACGAGTAGACCCAGAACACCACGAGCGCCACCGGCGCCAGCCAGGCACAGCGGGTTCAGCATGCGCGCCGCGACCAGAAACAGCACCGTGGCGGCGGCCACGAAGGCCCAGGCGAAGGATTTCGACAACACGCCGGCGGGAAGATGGCGCGAGCGCGTGCGCGGATTGCGCGCGTCGATATCGGCGTCCAGCATGCGGTTGAAGGCCATGGCGGCCGAACGCGCGCCGACCATCGCCACCACGATCCAGACCAGCTTCGCCGCCAGACCGGGCACCGCGTAGCCGGCGTCGCGCACGGCCAGCAGCGCGCCCACGTCCGGCGAACGGAAGCGCGAAGACCGAGTGCTCGAACTTGATCATCTCGAGCGTGAGGACAAACCGCTTCCAGGTGCTGCCCATGGCGGCGAGACTTGCTTCTCGCTATCATTTTAGTCCATGCGCTCCGCTGCCCTGTTGATGCTCGCCCTGACGCTTGCCGGTTGCGGCCCCAAGCGGGACCCCCTGGAGGACTATGGAACGCGCGTGGTCACGCTCCCGAGTGGCCGGCAGGTTCGCGCCGAGGTGCTGATCACCCCGCAGGATATGGCGCGCGGCATGATGTTCCGCGATTCCCTGGCGCCCGACCGCGGCATGCTCTTCCTGCACCAGCAGCCGGGCGAGTATCCGTACTGGATGTACCAGGTGCGCATTCCGCTGGACATCATCTGGATGGGCCCCGAGCGCCGCATCGTCGAGATTTCCGCCGACACGCCGCCGTGCAAGACCGACCGGGCCAGTGTCCGACCTATGGCGGGCACTACCGCGCGCAGTACGTGCTCGAGCTGGCGGGCGGAATGGCGGCGAAATACGGGCTGAGGACCGGCGATACGCTGGAGTTCTGAGGGGAAGGTTTTCGCCCGTCGCTCGTCGCTCGTCGATTCGCTCGGCGCTTGCGTAGGCTTCGCTGCCTGATTCTGGCTGGCGGGGGGTATGGCGGCGAAATACGGGGTCAAATCCGGAGACACGCTGGAGTTCTGAGGGCGGGGTCCGCTCCCTGACGGTCGCGGTTTGGTGCTGAGAGGGCGTGAGGGAGCATATGTCTTGAGCTGAAAGCTGAAAGCTACGAGCTTCCTCAGAAGCTGGTCTGCGCCGAACCGGCGCGCAGGCTGGTAGGCGCGTTGGGGACCATCGCCGCGCTGGCGGCGAATTCGCTGGCCAGAACCTTGGCGTAGTCCGCCCCGTTCGAGACGATCCGGCGAGCGATCTCACGGATCGATTCGGCCTCGCCAAACCGGGCCTGGCCCTCGCACACTTCCGCCAGTTTGTGAAGCGAAGGTAGCATCTCGTCGACCCGGTCTTCAGCCGGTGCGATCGCGATGCCGTATCTCAGCACGCGCTCCGCTTCGGCTATCTTCGCTGCGCCGCGTACAGCGAACCGAGGGTAATGAAGTGCTTCGCCAGAGCGGAAGGTCCCGTCCCAGCACCGCGGTCCGGATTTCGATCGAGCGCCAGAGCAGAGGCTCAGCCTCGTTGTAGCGGCCCATGGTGTGGTAGAACTCGCTGATCTTGTCGAGGGTGATCGCGATGTCCCAATCGTTGGGACCCAGGCTCTGTTCCTTGATGGAAAGCGCGCGCCGATAGGCATACAGCGCGGCGGTCGGCGCCTGCCTTGTGCGAGGTGCACGTCGCCCAGCCCGTCCAAGGTCCACGCCACCATCGTATGCGAGGGCCCTAGCGCACTCTCGGCGGTCTTCAGCACCGACTCGTATAGCTGGCGGGCGGTCTCGTGCTGCCGGGTAGCCCTGTAGACGCCCGCCAGGTTCGAAAGCACTTCGAGCACGGAGGGATCCGCTTCGCCGAGCACCCTCTCCAGGGCCTTCGCCGCGGTCTTCAGCGAGCGCTCCGCCTCCGCATGCTTCCCCTGGTGGCACTGCACCACGCCCAAC
>CAVXQQ010000016.1:0-958688 GCA_963763835.1 Bryobacterales bacterium | reverse complement strand
CGGTGGCGGATCAGCAGGGCAAGGAGATCCAGAGCGAGCCGTGGGCATTCCTGCGCGCCGCCAGCTTGATATCGGACACGCGCCTGGCCCCCGGAGAGAAGCGCCGCGAGTCGTTCGTATTTGCGATCCCGGCCGGCACCTCGGCGCAGGTCAGCGCGACGTTCTGGTATTACTACTCGCCCCTCGCGCGGACCGAGTCGCAAAAGCGCATTACTTTTTTGGCGCTGCAGCAGTTGGTGAAGTGAGGGGTGGCAAGGCAGCACCAGTTGGCGAAGTGAGAGGGTAAGACAGCACCAGTTAGCGAAGTGAGGGGTAAGGCAGCACCAGTTGGCGAGGTGAGGGGGGTAAGGAGGCACCCAACCGCGAACGGGAGCGTTAAAATCCGCCGTCGAGTCCCTCCGCTCCCTGACGGTCGCGGTTCGGTGCCCCCTGCGCTAAACTCGAACTGGGATGCGCCGCCGTCAGGCGCCACGGAGGGGAAATGGCCAAGTACCAAATGGCCCAGGTCAACATCGCCCGAATGAAAGCCCCGCTCGACGATCCTCTGATGGCCGGCTTCGTCGAGCGCCTCGATGAAATTAACGCCCTCGCCGACCGCAGCCCCGGCTTCGTCTGGCGCCTTCAAACCGCCGAGGGCAACGCCACCTACCTCCGCCCCTACGATGACGACCGCATCCTCTTCAACCTGTCCGTCTGGGAGACCCCCGACGCCCTCAAGGACTACGTCTATCACACCGCCCACGCGCGACTCCTGCGCCTGCGGCAGCAGTGGTTCGAGCAGTTCGCCGGAGCCTTCGTCGCGTTGTGGTGGGTCCCCGCCGGCCACATCCCCGGCATCGAAGAGGCCAAGAAGCGCCTCGCCTATCTCGACGCGAACGGTCCCACGCAGTTCGCCTTCGGCCTGAAATCGATTCTCCCGCTGGATGAGGAATTCCAGCAGTCCATCGACTGGTCCTGCTTCCGGCCCTGCCGGGCAGCTTAGGCGGTTGCCTATTCGTGGACCCTCCCTGACTCGTGTTCATTGCTGCGCTGCCCCGACGAGCGACGGCGTTCCCCACTATACTGGTTTCTGTGCCGCCCGCCAAGCGCCCGCTCAAAACTCTCGAGCGCGTGCTCTCGAAAGCCGGCCTCGGCTCGCGCACCGAGGCCCGCCAGTGGATCGGCGCCGGCCGCGTGCGCGTCAACGGCAAGCTGATCCAAACCCCCGATCACTGGGTGGACCTCGAACGCGACCGCGTCACCCTGGACGGCAAGCCCGTCCGCGACGCCGCCAAGGTCTACCTCCTCCTCTACAAGCCCAAGGGCTACCTCACCACCTACAAGGACCCCGAGGGCCGCACAACGATCTACGATCTCCTCGAGCGGCGTCGAGCAGTGGGTCTCCCCCGTCGGCCGGCTCGACCTCGATACCAGCGGCCTGCTCCTGCTGACCAACGACACCGCCTTCGCCGAGCGCGTCACCAACCCCGATTTCAAGGTCCCCAAGACCTACCTGGTGAAGACCGCCAGCCGCCTGTCCGACGAGGATCTCGAGCCGTCTGCGCCGCGGCCTCGAGCTGAAGGACGGCCCCACGCAGCCCGCGCTGGTCACCCGCCAGCGCGATGCGGGCAGCCACACATTCCTCGAAATCACCATCACCGAGGGCCGCAACCGGCAGGTCCGCAGAATGATCGAAGCCGTGGGCAGCCGCGTCCTCAAGCTGGTGCGCGTCGCCATCGGCCCCATCCGCATCGGGACGCTTGCCATCGGGAAACACCGCCCGCTGACCCCGGCGGAGATCGAATCGCTGCGAGGCGCCGCAAAACCAAAGGCTCGGAGCAGGCGCTGACGTAGAATGAAGAGTGGATCGATGCCCACCTCACACGACCTCGCCAGGACCGACGTCCAGGATTTCGCTAAACGTTTGCGCGCGGAAATGATTCCGCTCAGCGCCCGGCTCTCGTACTTCTCCGCGGTTCCGCTGGCCGACGACGATGCCCGCGAGTACCTTCACGAGCCGGTCGCCGCCGTGCCGCCCGGCCTCAGGGCCGAGCTGCCCGCCATCTCGATCCTCTTCGTGCCGTACCTGGAGAAGGGCCCCGCCGGCCGCGAGAAGGTCGCCTTCGACGCGCCCACGGAGAAAGCGCGCATCTGGACCACCCACTTCACCCTCAGCGGCGACGCGGTTCTGGTCTTCGCGATCAAGGACCAGCAGGTGGCCGAATACCACTACCTCTTCTACCGCGCGCTCGCCGCGGTCGCCGCGGACCGTCTCGCCGCCGACAAGTTTGCCGGCTTCAACGAGCTGCTGCGGGAGGAGCTGCGCGGCCGCGTTCACGGCGAGCTCGACGAGGAAGGCTGGAAGCTGAAGCAGTCGCTGTTCGAGCGGCAATCGGACGTGCGGCGGGATACGAAACTGTTCCGCAGCTATGCCCGCCAGTCCCTCATCGATTCCCTTACGCTGTACCTGCACGGGATCTGTTGCGACATCGACGTCGAGACCGGCCCGCGCCAGCTCCCCAGCCGCCACCTGCGCCGCCGCCTCGAGCATTTGCACGAGCTCTTCCCGCCACCCGACGGATTCGCCGTCTTCCCCGAAGAGCTGAAGACCTAGCGTCAGGCGCCCAGCACCGAACCGCGACCGTCAGGAAGCGGACCGCTCGCTTACACCACCAGCACCCGGTGCTCCACGCAGTCGCGTGCCGTCTCCGCGGCCAGCTTCCCGATCAAATCCTCTCCGTGCCGCGCCAGAAACGGAATGACCGAATACCGCCGCTCCTGCAGATGCTTCTGCGGATAAACCAGCCCGGCCGCATACGCCGCTTCCGCCGACGCTCGCTCGTCCCTGCGCAGAGACTCCCGCGCTGCCTTCCGCTCCGTCTTCGCCAACTGGTATTCGATCTTGCGCCGGCTGGTCGCGAACGCCGCCGCGAGCGTCGGATCGAATCCCGCGAACGTGCCCTGCAAGCCCGTCCAGCGTCTGCCCCACCTGGACGCGCGCCTCGCCGATGGCCGCCTTCACCCCCGGCGGCACGAGCTTCTCCGCGATGCGTTCCCGAATCCCGTCCTCGCCGGGAAAGAAATCCGGCAGCGTCAGCCCGTACCGGTCGAAAAGTTTCGCAGCCCGCGCATCGAGCAGCGTGGCGCTCGCCCGCGGTACCTCCACCGGCATGCGCCCCAGCAGTGCCTTGTAGATCACTTGGCTCTGCGCCAGGTACGCCAGTTCCGCCGGACCGCCCACATACGCCACCGTAGGCAGCATCGAGTCCTGCACTACCGGCCTCAAAACCGCATTAGGCGAAAGGCTCTCGGCTCGCGCCGCCAAGTCCCCGCCGGAGATCCGCCGTCCGTCGGGCGTCTGAAACTCGTCGCCGTTTCGCCGCAGCCCCAGCCGCCGCCCGTTCTCGAGAAGAAACACCAGCGAGGTCTGCCCTTCGATCAGCACCTGCGCGTGATATCCCGCCGCCGCCAGTTCCCGCCCGCGCTCCACCAGCCGCGCCGTCAGGTCCGGCATCGCCCGCACCGCATCGGCCAGCAACGGCGCCGCGAGCCGCCGCGACGCCGGATGCATCGGGTCGAAAAACAGCAGGTCCTGCCCCCGCAGTATGCGCCGTAGCAGCTTCGCGAACGCCGACCCCAGCGTCTCCCCGTCCGCGTACGCCTCCGCGACGAGAGCGGCTATCTCCTCACCGAACGGTAGCCCGCCCAGCGCTGCGCGCAGCCCGTCGAGCGGTGCGTGCTCGATCCGTATCCCGCCCACCGGCCTGCGCTCGGCATTCTCGCCCGCCAGCTCCAGCCGCACCGGCTCGTTCGCCGCGTTGAAGACCCAGCAGTGATTCACCTCGTCGAAATCGTGATCCTCGGTGGCGAGCCAGAACACCGGAACCGCGCGAATCCCCGACGCCGTCAGCTTCGCCGCCAGCCCCACCGCCGTCAGCGCTTTGTACACCGCGTAGCACGGCCCCAGGAACAGTCCCACCTGCTGGCCCGTCACCACCGCCACGGTCCCCGGTTGCGCCAGCTTCTCGAGAGCCGCGCTCGCCGCGTTCTGTTCGCGCAACGCCGCCACCAGCGCCGCGCGCCGCTCCGCCGGAAAATCGAACGAGGCCGCGCGCCGGAACGACTCGGTGTCCCCCGGATCGTGCTCGTAGAATCGCGCCACGCGCTCGAAGCGGTACAGGTAGTCCGCAAACAGCGCCGAAGTGTTCGGCAGTTCAGTGATGCGCACGCAAGCCGGTTCCATGCAACTCCAAAGTAGCAAATGCGCCAAAATGGAACGTGGCGGGCGTATACCTTTCGTTCCCTTTCTGCGCGCAAAAGTGCACCTTCTGCAACTTCGCCTCGGGTGTGTTTCCGCGCGATCTGGAACAGCGCTATCTGGCGGCCCTCGAAACCGATCTCGCCGCGTTCGACTGGCCCTGGCAGCCGGAAACGGTCTACCTCGGCGGAGGTTCGCCCAACCGCATCGCGCCCTCCGCGCTCGGCAAGCTGCTCGAGAAGATCCCCGGCCGCCCCTGGCGCGAGGCCACCATCGAAGCCACGCCCGGCGTTGTGACGCCGCAACTGGCCCGCGCCTGGAGCAGTGCAGGTATCGACCGCGTCAGCCTCGGCGTTCAGTCCTTCGTTCAGGCCGAAATCGCCGCCACCGGCCGCAAGCACACCGCGGCCCGCGTGCTCGAAGAGGTCGCTCTCCTGCGGGACGCCGGCCTCTCCAACTTCAACATCGACCTGATCGCCGGCCTGCCCGGCCAGACTCCCGCCACCTGGAACGAATCCCTCGATTGGATCGAGCGCCTCGCCGCCCCGCACGTCTCCGTCTACATGCTGGAGGTGGATGAAGACAGCCGCCTGGGCGCCGAGATCCTCCGCGGCGGCTCCCGCTACGGCGCGCCGAAGGCGCCGCCCGACGACCTGGTGGCCGACCTCTACGAAACCGCCGTAGACCGCCTCGACGCCCTGGGAATCCCCCGCTACGAGATCTCCAATTTCGCCCGGCCCGGCTTCGAATCGCGCCACAACCTGAAGTACTGGACGCTCGCTCCCTACGCCGCCTTCGGCGCCGACGCTCATTCGTTCGATGGCGTCTCACGCCGCGCCAACGTAGAATCGCCCGAGGAGTACGTCGACCGCCTGGAGCGAGGAGTCTCGCCCTGCGCCGCGAACGAGCCTGCCCATCCCAACGAGGAGCGCTTCTTCGTAGGCCTCCGCCTAAGCGCCGGCATCCGCCCCCGCCCCGAAGACTGGAGCCGCTTCGAAGCCCCCATCCGCCGCTTCGTCGAATCCGGCCTCTTAGAGATCGTCCCCACCGCCCTCCACAGCACCGAACCGCGACCGTCAGGGAGCGGACCCGCCGCCCTCGCCCTAACCGAGCCGCGACCGCCAGGGAGCGGTCCCGCCGCCCTCGCCCCAACCGAACCGCGACCGTTAGGGAGCGGACCCGCCGCCCTCGCCCCAACCGAACCGCGACCGTTAGGGAGCGGACCCGCCGCCCTCGCCGTAGCCGAGCCGCGACCGCCAGGGAGCGGTCCCGCCGCCTTCCCCGAGACCGGCGCACGCGTCCTCCGCCTCACACGCCGCGGCGTTTTGTTGTCCAATGAAATCTTTCAGGAGTTTCTCGAATCATGATCGATCACCTCATCGACCTGCGCAGTGACACCGTCACACGCCCTAGCCCCGCAATGCGCCGCGCCATGGCCGAGGCTGAAGTCGGCGACGACGTTTACCGCGAAGATCCCACCGTCAATCGCCTGGAACAGCGCGCCGCGGAGATCTTCGGACGAGAGGCCGGCCTCTTCGTTCCCAGCGGCACCATGGGCAACACCATCGGAGTCAAGGTGCACACCCACCACGGCCAGGAAGTCCTCTGCGAGGCCCGCAGCCACGTATTGAATTACGAGCTGGCCATGATGGCCTGGTTCGCGGGCTGCGTGGCGCGGCCCATCTTCGCCACCAACGGCATTCTGAATTGGGACCAGATCCGCCCCGAGATCCGCCCCCTGCACTCTCACTACGCGCCCACCGGCGTCGTCGAGCTCGAGAACACGCACAACATCGCCGGCGGCTCGGTCTACCCGCCCGAGGTCTTCGACCGCATCGCCGACGGCGCCCACGAGCTCGGGCTCCGGGTCCACCTGGACGGCGCGCGCATCTTCAACGCCGCCACCTACCTCGGCCGCCCCGTCCACGAGATCACCGCCAAGGCCGACACCGTGATGTTTTGCCTGTCCAAGGGCCTCGGCGCGCCGGTCGGCTCCATGCTCGTCGGCACCGCGGAGACCATCGCGGCTGCCCGCCTGTACCGCAAGCGGCTCGGAGGCGGCATGCGGCAGGCCGGCATTCTGGCTGCCGCGGGCCTGATCGCGCTCGAGGAAGGGCCCGCACGCTTGTCGGAGGATCACGCCAACGCCCGCTTCCTCGCCGACGCGCTCTCGCGCATCAAGGGCATCCAGATAGCGCACGAAGTCCAGACCAACATCGTCATCTTCGACGTCGCCGGCACCGGCCTCGCCGCCGCCGACCTCAGCGCCCGCCTCAAATCCCGTGGCGTCCTGATGAACCCGGTCCGCGGCACCCTCATGCGCTTCGTTACCCACCTCGACGTCAGCCGCGCCGACTGCGAAACCGCCGCCGAGATCTTCCCTCAGTGCCTGGCATGAAGATGACCCGCTTCATCGAAGTCAGCCATTCAATCGAAGCTGGGATGGAAACCTACCCCGGCTTGCCGGCGCCGCGAGTCGACGTGGTGCTGGACTACGAGGCCTCCCGGCCGCACTATCGGAATCAGGCGGAGTTCTTCATCGCCTCCCTGCACCTCTGCGGCAACACGGGGACCTACGTGGATGCCCCGGTGCACCGCTTCCGCGGCCGCGCAGACCTGGCGGCCCTGCCGCTAGAGTCGCTGGCCGATCTGCCCGCGGTCCGCGTGGACGCGCAGGACGAGCGCGCAATCGGCCCGCAGCCGTTCGCAGGTCTGGAAGTGAAGGATTGCGCGGTGCTGGTGAACACCGGCTGGTCGCAGCATTGGCGGACGCCGCGCTACTTCGAGCCCGCGCCCTTTCTGACATCGGAGGCGTGCGACGCGCTGCTGGCCGCCGGAGCCCGTTTCGTGGGCATCGACTCGCTCAACATCGACGACACCCTCGACCCCTCGCGCCCGGCGCACACCAAGCTTCTGGGTGCCGGAGTGCCCGTCTGTGAACACATGACCAATCTGGCGGCGGTCCCCGCCACGGGCGGGCGCCTGCACGCGGTGCCTATCGCCTGGATGGGCGGGGCCTCGTTCCCGGTGCGGGCTTACGTGCTGCGCTGAGGACTGCGGCGGGCCGCGTTTGTGGCGCAGGCACTCCTGCCCAATGCCGCAAACTTTTTGAAAATCGCCCTGGCTGGCATGGGCTACCCCTTGCGACCGGGGAACGATTGCGGTCGGGGCCAAACCTCTCGGGGATAGGAAGGGCGTTTGCGGGTGCGTTTGGGCAGTTTTGCCTGGGCGACGTAGTAGGTCATGCGGTTGGCAATCGTTTGGGCTTCTGCGGCGTTGGAGGCTGCGGCGAGGAGCGGAGCAAAGGCCTCTATGATGTGTCGAACCCGGGTGAAACTGTAGGCCCGCGGCGGCAGGCCCGTCTTTTGCGCTGTGAGGTAGATTACGGCGCGTACCAGGTTGTAGGCTGCCATCGCCAAGTCCAGTTCCTTGGCTACCATTTCCGGTGTGGTGCAGCGGAGCTGTTCCAACTGCAGCGTGCCCTTCAAGGTGCGCAGATCGGTCTCGATGTTCCACCTTTGCCCATACAGGTCCAGGATCTGCTGCGGAGTGGCATCGCAGGTGGTGAAGACCGCCAGCAGAAACGGCTTGGGCTGATTGGAAGGCTGCACCAGACACACCAGTAGGCGTCCCTGCACGCAGGCATCCTGGGGCAAGTGGGGATGGCGCCGCCGATCTTCCCGGGTAGGCTTCCAGGCGATAGGGCGATCGATGCCGTCCTGTAACGGACCGCCCGCCAAGTGCAAGGCGCGTACCGCGGTCAAACGCAAGAGCACGGAATGTCCTCGCTGGCTGCCGCAGTAGGCTACGGAAAAGACTCCGAAGTTGGCGTCCCCGACCACCAGCGAGGAGGCCGGCAACCGGTCTATGGCGGCTTCCAGCAACTGCTGCTCGCTCACCGCGTGCTTGCCATTGGCCGGCCCCCACTGCGGCCGCATGGCCAGCCCGGTTTTCAGATCGTGAGCGACCAGCATGCGTAGCAAGGGCCAGTGCGATTCGCCATGCTGGTTCGATCCCGGCGGATAGCTTTGGTGCAGGGCCGGACTGGGAGGAAGTTGAACCGAGGTGCCATCGAAGAAAAAGGCGCGCTGGCGGAGTCCTGGCAGGCTACCATCGGTTTCGGCCGTCAACTGCTCGAAAATGTGGTCGCAGCAAGATTCCACGATGCGCAGCGGCAACCCGTGCCGGGCCTTATTATAAGCCGCGGTGTTGGCGGACACGGGCGTGGTTTTTCGCTGTGGGTTTTGCAGCCGTTTGCATGGTTTGGGCCAAAAGCTGGCCGGCAGGCCACGCAGCAACTCTAAGACCGCCCGCTCGAGCGGGCCATGGCTCTGTAACCACTGAGAGATCATCAACCACGTGACTACCGCCAGGGTATAGACGCGGTTGTTCTGGCGCAGTTTTACTTCGCGCTGGCAGAGGTCCCAAAAGGCGGCGGGGAGCAGCCGCCGATACAAGGAAAGCGCATCGGCATTCCATGCCTCATAACCGGCTTGGCTCAAGCAAGGGCTTGACATGTTCCTACGGTATTATTACAGTAGGAAAGGAATCTGTCGAGAACCTTCTTTATGCCCCGCCGCTCCGGCACGCATCCTGGCGCCGATCGCTACAACCAACGCTTCGCCGAACTCCGCAGCCAGATTCAGGACCTGGGCTACTTCTGCAAGGGGACCATCCTGGAAAGAAGGATGAAGTGCGGCCAAGCTAATTGCGCCTGCCACCAGGATCCTGCCAAACGCCACGGCCCCTACTGGGAGTGGACCTATAAGCTCCAGGGCAAAACCATCAATGTGAAGCTCACTCCTGCCGCCGGCCCGATCTATAAAGCGGCCTCGCAACAGTACCGGAAACTGAAATCGCTGCTGAATCGCCTGGAGCGGTTATCCCACAAAGCCCTGGCTGCACAGGCCAAAGCGGCCAACACCGACCAAACCGGTTGAGCCCGGATGCTCCCTCGCTGCCCCCCACTCTAGGCGGCGCGGCGAAAAGTTTGCGGCATTGGGCACTCTTGCCTGCCGCCTCGACACTCATGTCGAGGCGCTTTTCTCGCGTCGAGAAGAGTGCCTCAGCTCACCTTCTCCGCGATCGACTTCCCCTGCAGGAACAGCATCAAATAGTCCGGCCCCCCCGCCTTCGAATCCGTCCCCGACATGTTGAATCCGCCGAACGGATGCGCCCCCACCATGGCCCCCGTACACTTCCGGTTGAAGTACAGGTTGCCCGCGAAAAACTCCGCCGCCGCCCGCCGGATCTTCTCCCGGTTCTTCGTGTAAACCGCCCCCGTCAGCCCGTACTCGGTCGCGTTGGCCAGCTCGAGCGCCTCGTCGAAGTCCTTCGCCCGCGTCACCGCCAGCACCGGCCCGAAGACTTCCTCCTTGAACAGCCGCGCCTCCTTCGGCACGTCCGCAATCACCGTCGGCCGCACGAAATAGCCCTCGCCCTCCGCCGCCTCGCCGCCCGCGATCAGCCTACCGTCCTTCTTGCCGATCTCGATGTAGCGCAGAATCGACTGCCGCGCCCGCTCGTTGATCACCGGCCCCATGTAGTGAGACGGCTCCTCGGCCGCGCCCACCCGGATCGCTTCCACCTTGCTCCCCAGCTTCTCCAGAAACTCGTCGTAGACCGCCGCGTCCACAATCGCGCGCGAGCACGCCGAGCACTTCTGCCCCTGGTACCCGAAAGCCGACGCCAGCACGCCCGCCACCGCCGCGTCCACGTCCGCCTCACCGTCCACGATGATGGCGTCCTTGCCGCCCATCTCCACCACCACCCGTTTGATCCAGATCTGCCCCGGCTGTGGCTTCGCGGCCAGCTCGTTGATCCGCAGCCCCACTTCCTTCGATCCGGTGAACGACACGAAGCGCGTCTTGGGATGCTCGACCAGCACATCACCCACCACCGCGCCGCTGCCCACCAGCAGCGAGAAGGAGCGCTCCGGGAAACCGGCCTCCCCCAGCACCTCGGCAAACTTGGCCGCGATGGTCGGCGTATCGCTCGAAGGCTTCATGACCACCGTGTTGCCCGTGACCAGGGCCGCGCCGGTCATCCCCGCCAGGATCGCGAGCGGGAAGTTCCAGGGCGGAATCACCACGCCCACGCCCAGCGGCACGTAACGCAGTTCGTCCCTCTCGCCGGCAAGCTGCACCAGCTCCGGCGGCGTGCTGAGGCGCACCATCTCTCGCGCGTAGTATTCGCAAAAATCGATGGCCTCGGAGACGTCGGCATCGGCCTCCACCCAGGTCTTGCCAGCCTCATAGACCAGCCAGGCGTCGAATTCCAGCTTGCGCGCGCGGATAATGGCCGCCGCCCGCAGCAGCATGGCCACGCGCTCTGCAGCCGGCGTGCGGCTCCATTCCGGAAAGAAGGCGTAGGCCTCCTCAACCGCCCGGCGCGCCAGCTCAGGCGTAGCCTTCTGGTGAACGCCGACGACCTCGGCCGGGTGCGACGGGTTCAGCGACGTGAGTCTGTCGCCAGTCTTGAAGCGCTGGCCGCCGATCAGGATGTCGTACTCGCGGCCGAGTTGGCCGTGAACCTCCGCCAGAGCGCGCTCCATGGCGGCGCGGTTCTTGGCAACCGAGAAGGCCGTAGACGGCTCGTTCGAAAAGGGTGCGAGACCCGTGGCGTGAACCGCGGTTTCCGGAGCCATGGGGACGCCTCAGCCCTTCACAACCCGCCGACCCGCGTCGAAAATCCCCGACGCGCCCGCTGCCATCGAAGCGCCCTTGCGATACACCTCGCGCGCCGCGTCCGCGACGGATTCGCTGGCCTCGGCCACCCTATCCCGAACCTGCTCGCCCGCCTCAACCACGGTGTCCCGGGCGTCCTCAGCCTTTCGGCGAATCAACTTTCGGGTTTCCTTCCCCGAAACGGGAGCGTAAAGTAAAGCAATCCCGGCACCGGCGGCAGCGCCGATCAGCAACCAGCCAACTCGTTCTGTGGTCTTCATGATGTATTCCCCTCGGCTTCATTCTACCCGAGCAGACGTCACGCACCCAACGTCAGCCAGGGCTAACACATGGAGAGGGCCTATTCCTTCGCCAAGGGACCCGCGAGGAGCATGGGGCGAAAGAATGAACCGGGTCACTTACGGGACGTGGGATCGCCGCACGTGTCGGCTGCAGTTCTCAGCTCACAACCGAGCGACTGCGAGAACTTCCGCTTCGCATCACGCTGAGAATAACTCGCCTCGATTCGCAGGTTCGGGATACTGATTTCGTAGAGCCTGAACACTCCTCTGCACTGACAGATGCTGACGGGGACGACCTCAGCAGCCACGAGGACTCGCTCAGAGCCCTGCTGGAGCCAGTCCACCAAGGCTGTGTTGGGGCCAACGGGAACCTCACATTTTCCGGGCATGGGAAAAGCCTTTTCAACCAGCGGGGAAACGTCCACCCTCCTGATGCCGTCTTCACCAACGAAGAACAGGTAGACACGATAGCCAATCCCACCGCCGCCTTCCGTCTGCGTAACGCCAAAGGCGGCCGAGTCGGGTGACCAAAGGACTTCGGCATCAAACCCGGCAAGTTGTGCGGTGAACTTCCTCTCACCCACCCGAACGGTGAATACGAGGCCGCTCCCGTTCGGCGTTTTCGGATCGGATGCCGGTCCTACGGTCAAGTTCTTCTTCCCGTCCGGCGACCGGAGGGACCCGTGATTCAAAACCGTGGCATGCCGTGAGTAGAGCGCACCAGTCCCACCCGCGCATGCGCCAGGCTCTGCCGCTAGCGGGCAGGAACCCACCATGACTGCCAAAAGAACGCAACGCAACATATCGTAGAGTCCGCCTGTCTGGCCACCCTCCCAAAGCTCCAACCCCATTGGCGTTCTCGCTGGGAGTCGGCCCACGCCTTCGGCTATGGGTAATTCCCGTTGACCACATTCTGATCCAACGTCCCCGCCGGGCATGCTTGGCCCGCAGGCACGGTAAGCCGTACGGTGGTCACTCCCTGGTCAGACCCATTCACAAGTTCTAAGATCAGCGCATTTGGGTTCCGTTGAATAAGGAAATTGCGTACGTCGGCAACGGAACTACTGCCGATGACGTCCGTTATCCCCGAGAAGCTCTGTGTGGAGCTACCGGCGTGAAGGTTCACGTCCGCAAAGAAGAGGTTTGCTGCGCTCCCGGCTATTCTGCCGCCGGTAGTTCCAGCATAGGGTGAGCTGTAGAAGAGCGGCCCCGCGAACGGTCTGCCGGATTGGAATCCGAACTGGGCGGGAATCGCGGCCGCACTATTCGCTGCAACTGGCACCCCGGTTCCGCCCATCCGACCAACAGTTCTTGGGTTACCTCCGAGTACTCTGGCCCTTCCAACGCAGGTCTTCCGGCTGTTTGCCGGAGCGGTCTCGCCGCCACCGCCCGGTCCATGAGGGCCGGTGCCGGACGGCTTGCAGGCCAGCAGCGACATACCACCCCACAGGTAAGTGTAGCTCGTGGTCTCGTTGTCCGGGTTTATCCACACCGTTCTAGTGCCGTTCTGAAGGTAAAGACAGCCGTCCTTTTCGACGAGCCGCATGACGATATCCTGCTGCGTGGGGTCCATGCCCGTCGGGTCGATCAGGTTCAACGGGCTGTTGTTCACGTACGCGTACCGATTCCAAGACTGCGGATTCGCCGGGTCGACGGCCGCAAGGCCCGCTGGGTCGGGCGAGATCCAGCGGCCCTCGCCCTGGCTGTACTCTCGCGCCGGGAAATCGTAGAAGATGCCGCTGAGGTCCTGGTTCTGCCCCGTGAAGTTGCGGTCCGCGGTTCCGGTGCCGCTCTCCGAGGCAATGTCCCCGAAGGGGGAGTAGACAACATCGCGCGAACGCCGGTCTGTCCCGCTGGCTAGCGAGGTAATCCAGGATGAGCCCAGCCAGTCGGGATGCCGATACCACGCCAGCGTGCTTCCCGCGTATACCGCGGCGGAGCCGGCTGGCAGAGGAGCGAAAGCCTTGCTGACGGTCTGATGGTTCATCAGGGCCAGTTTGCCGCTGTCGATGCCGTAGACGATCTGAGTACCGGGCTGCTCGACGCGCCGGCCCAGGGCGTCGTAGACGAGCCAGGCGCATGTCGTTATGTCGTTTATCGCTACAGCAATGGTCGGCGGCGTGCCGCGTCGCAAGGCTTGATCTGTAGCCCAGCAGCGGAGTCATAGCCTCACGGGAAGCGAAACCCAAACAGCACGTAAATAGCGGTCAGGTACCCGCAGAAAGCAGCCCATGCGATCCACCAGCGTCGCCATTCACTTTCGGACTTGGGCCACCAGACCCGTAGACGATCTGAGTACCGGGCTGCTCGACGCGCCGGCCCAGGGCGTCGTAAATGATCGCGCCGCCGGAATTGAACTGGCTCAGGTTGCCCTCGGCGTCCCAGGAGTAGGTGTTGCCTGGCGGCACCGGCCCGTCGTTGATCAGGTTGCCGTTGTTGTCGTAATTGCAGCCGGTGCAGGTGAAGTGGTGAACCTGCCCCGTCGATAGTAGCCGCGTGCAGTAGTTCTCCAAACCTGTCAACGACCAATCGCCTAGCAAGCTGGCTCCCAGGCTTCGCTCTCCGGCGGATCCAGTTTTACCTCTGAAGAATAAGCACCTCAGCTATCAAGATCGCGACAAACAGAAACTTAAGTATGACAACCATTCTAAATTTGCGGAGCGCTTGCCTGGGCAGGTCCCTCAGGACGCGTTCACGTCTCATCCGCTCCGCAAGGTCGTGCATGATTCCGAGATCGCTCACCCACTCCACGGGCTTCGTAGCGCTGTCGGTCAATTGCCGCTTTAGTCTGTCCTCCCAAAACGCAAAGAACATTGCAGCTGCAATCGTTGCGCCATATGTAGCCGCTTTCAATATCAACATATGCTAGTGACCTGCCGCCTCACACAGCTTGTTTGCCACATACATAAATGCTGTCGCCGGATCAAGGAGGGTCCAATACTTTCCCAGCGCCGTTGGAAGTGAGTAGGTTGTGCTGAGCAGCAGCGAACGACCAGGAGTTTGAACGCCAACAGAGACTGTAGTAACATGTCCTGGTGCCATCGGGTTTATACCCGAGAGCGGACTCGCTGGGCCACCACTAGAGGTCGAAACGGAACCACCAATATACCCGTACCCCCCCGATACGCCCGTGAACCCACCTGTGAAATTCGAATTGCCAGAGCCGAGATTACCAAAGGTATATCCGCCGGTCAGGGAACCTCCAGCGCTCGCGTTTCCGGCGAAATACCCAGGCGAAAAGAAGCCAGTCACCTCACCTGTTCGGAGGTTCGTCACGAGGTCGAGAGCCCCAGATAGACCAACGTAATTTCCATTTCCAGAAATGCTCACAACTGTTCCGGAAGGCAGCGCACCACAGGCTGCTTTCGCGATTTTTTTCAGCGTTGCTGCGCCGGGGTCAGTTCCGCCACCGCCGGGTCCATGAGGGCCGGTGCCGGACGTCTTGCAGGTGAGCACCGACATGCCGCCCCAGAGGTAAGTGTAGCTCGTGGTCTCGTTGTCCGGGTTCAGCCACACCGTTCTGGTGCCGTTCTGAAGGTAAAGACAGCCGTTGACTTCGACAACCCGCACAACGCTATCCTGCTGCGTGGGGTCCATTCCCGTCGGGTCGATCAGGGACAACGGGTTGTTGTTCACGTAGGCGTACCGATTCCAACTCTGCGGATTGCCCGGATCGACGGCCGCGATGCCGGCCGGGTCCGGCGAGATCCAGCGGCCTTCGCCCTGGCTATACTCGCGCGCCGGGAAATCGTACAGGATGCTGGTCAGGTCCTGGTTCTGGCCGGTGAAGTTGCGGTCGGCGGTGCCGGGTCCGTTCTCCGCGGCGATGTCGCCGAAGGGGGAATAGGAGACGTCGCGGGAGCGCCGGTCCGTTCCGCTGGGCAGCGAAGTGACACTGGAAGAGCCCAGCCAGTCGGGATGGCGATACCAAGCCAGCGTGGTTCCCGTATATACGGCGGCTGAGCCGGCTGGCAGGGGAGCGAACGCCTTGCTGACGGTCTGATGGTTCATCAGGGCCAGTTTGCCGCCGTCGATGCCGTAGACGATCTGAGTACAGATCATACCGGAGACCGCCTGTACCTCGGTTGTGTTTTCCGCACACCGGCAAATTCGGGCCTCGCGAGTCGATGTCAACAGGCGAGGCCTTCAGAGCTTCAGAGCAGCCTGGTAAGATGGGCCACGATGCCGCCCAAGAGGCACGCCGCCACGGCGCTGACGATGCCCTGGAGTCTCTTGCGGATCAGGAACCATGCCAGGAACGCGGCATAGGCAACCTGCGGAACGGGCCGATTGAGCAGTTGCAGTACATCCCAGTACGCCTTCAGGACGCCGGTCCACCTCGGCACTGCCGGACTCAGGTCCGGGACAAACACCCCCGCCAGCATGCTCGCAATCGCGATCAGGATCCAACGGAGCCGGACTCGGTCGTCGCCGGGCAGGGCCCCAAGTCGGTCGGGCGGGTGTGCGGCGGGAGCATCGATCTCCCCACCTTGCGACGAGACGATCGCCTTCATCAGCTTCGTTCTGCTGAGTGGCACGAAGTCCCCTTCTTCCCTCTCCACGATGTAGAGAAGCACTCCGAACGGGGGCAGATAGTGCCTGAACCTGATATACCCCAGTGGTGGGAGCGGAAGACAACGAGCGCCCACGACGTCCGGCGGCAGATCCTTCCAGGACAGAAACCTCCGATACCGCACGCGAGCGTTTTCAATTCTCAGATCCGCTGCGCTGAGGTAAAGTGCGATCACGGCTGCGGGAAAAACGGCCCAGCCCTTCTGAGGGTCCCCATAGCAGAGCACGATCAGGTAGAAAGTCACGATCGCCGGGATGATGAACTTGCAAACGGCTCGCGCTGATAATGGTCGGTCCCCTGGCATGGTCAACTCCTCACGGATGGTTCGAGCACGACGGGAAGACCGTAGTGGTGGTGAGTGTTCCGGCGGCGCCCCAACCTCCAGCGGCGACACCAACGGTCCCGGTCAACTGCCCGACTAGTTGGCCGCTTGGAGCCTGGGTCACCGACAAGTCTGCCCCGACTCCTAGCTTCGCACCGACGCCCCCACTGAAGTTACCGCCTCCCCCGGACAGATCGGAAGGGTTCTGGGTATTCATCGAACTCACCTGCAAGCCAAACACGCCGCCTGCGCCTTTGGTCATGGGCGTCAGCCATGGCGTGGTTAGGGCAGTCCCACCATACGTGAACACCAAATAGGCGTTTCCGTCTGTCGCCACAACCATCTGTGCAGATGCGGTACCGAAGAGGCCAAAACCCTTGCCGAGACCTGCTCCTCCGGAGCCACCCAGACCGATGCCCACCGGATGGCGGAAAAAGCGCGCCAGTCTTGCCTGCAAAGGTATCCCTTTACGCTGGATCCAGTTGGGTGTGAAGCACTTCTGGGTGCCGCCATCTCCCCCGTCACCGCCACCGCCCGGCCCGTGAGGGCCGGTGCCGGACGTCTTGCAGGTGAGCACCGACATGCCGCCCCAGAGGTAAGTGTAGCTCGTGGTCTCGTTGTCCGGGTTCAGCCACACCGTTCTGGTGCCGTTCTGAAGGTAAAGACAGCCGTTGACTTCGACAACCCGCACAACGCTATCCTGCTGCGTGGGGTCCATTCCCGTCGGGTCGATCAGGGACAACGGGTTGTTGTTTACGTAGGCGTACCGATTCCAACTCTGCGGATTGCCCGGATCGACGGCCGCGATGCCGGCCGGGTCCGGCGAGATCCAGCGGCCTTCGCCCTGGCTATACTCGCGCGCCGGGAAATCGTACAAGATGCCGGTCAGGTCCTGATTCTGGCCGGTGAAGTTGCGATCGACGGTCGCGCTCTCCCAGGCCACATCGCCGAAGGGTGAATAAGACACATCGCGGGAGCGCCGGTCCGTTCCGCTGGCCAGCGACGTGATCCAGGAAGAGCCCAGCCAGTCGGGATGGCGATACCAGGCCAGCGTGGTGCCTCCCGTATATACCGCGGCTGCGCCGGCAGGCAGGGGAGCGAAAGCTTTGCTGACGGTCTGAGTGATTGACTCATCGCAGCACCGGGAAGTCCCGTCTGGCCGCCCTCCCTGCGCGGCGCCCGCTTTGCTGCCTGCCTCCGCCGGGGGCAGCCCCAGAGCGCCGCAGCTCACACGATGCAGTCCGAGAATTGAGCGTATTGGTCGTTCCGCAACCACCGCTGTGAAGTATATGATGACTTACTTTACGTCGGTAGTGGTCGCTGTGCCTTTGGCCGACGAAAGAACCACCCGAGCCACAGCAGCCCCGCGACGATACCGGCAGACCCGAGCAGGGAAGCGCCGAACCAGAATGGCAATTCGCCCTTGATCATCTCGCCCGGCGGGGCGATAACTGCGATCCTCGGATCGTGAGGTCTGTAATATACACGGACCAACTCCCCTGTGGCTATTTGGTGGCCCTGCAAGTAGGGGGAGAATGTCCCCCGATACACCGCGCCAGCCACTATGTATCTGACGTCGACGACTCCGTGGTTGTCCGGATGTAACCCGGTCACCTGGCCTGAGGTCTCACTGTGGTCGCGCTGAAGGAGCAACAGACGGGTTACACTGCTGTCGCTGGTAAGGCCGATAAGCGCCGCCATCAAGCAAAAAGACAACAGCCACATCGCAGCTACTGTTCGCGGACTCATGAGCATCATCTGCACTCCGCTCTGAAGGTGTTCGTCTGCAGCCTCGTCGCACCTAGGCCGACGGACCTCCCGAGAGTGACGGACAAGACCCTCGTACCGTCCGGTGAAAAGTCGTACTCAATACCCACTGGCCCAACTGAGAGCAGGTAGCTAGTGAACGCCCCCAGTAACGTGGCGGTGTTTCCAGCATTTGTAATGAACAGGCCCCCGCCAGCACCGGCGAATGCACCTGCGGTCGCGTTGCTGTTCCCCGACCGGTTGGCCGGATAGTTCAACAGGCTCCCATTCGCTGTCAGTGCCACGCCGGCCGACCCGAACGTCCCCTGTGTGCTTTGACCCTCGCCAGAGAAGGACCCGCCGCCATATGCGGCCGCAGCGGACGCAGGGTAGAAAGGGGCCTTGCCGTTGGGGCCCAGCCCGGCCGCGGCTGAGGTCCCAACTATCCACCCAGCGCCGAAGCCGCGGGCCCCACTGGAGCATCTGTTGGTGGTCTGGGCGCCCCCGCCGCCGTCTCCCCCTGATTGGCCCGGGCCCGTTTGGCCGGAATCCGGTTGCCCTGGAGGGTTCTGGCGGCACCACATCTGAAGCCACCCGCTCCAGACAGGGGTTAGGCTCCAGGTGTGGTTGTCGGGGTTGTCTCGCCATGTGGTTGTCACCGTGCTCGAATAGAGGCAACCGCCCTCGAACTTGTACACCACGGCGTCCAGGCCCGTCGGGTCGATCAGGGACAGCGGGTTGTTGTTCACGTAGGCGTACCGATTCCAACTCTGCGGATTGCCCGAATCGACGGCCGCGATGCCGGCCGGGTCCGGCGAGATCCAGCGGCCTTCGCCCTGGCTATACTCGCGCGCCGGGAAATCGTACAAGATGCCGGTCAGGTCCTGATTCTGGCCGGTGAAGTTGCGATCGACGGTCGCGCTCTCCCAGGCCACATCGCCGAAGGGCGAGTACGAGCGGTCGTATTGGAATGCGCGCCCCGTAGTCGAACCGACCCCCGAGGATCCCAGCCAGTCCGGGTGGCGGTACCAAGCCAGCGTGGAGCCGCCGTAGACGGCGGTGCCGCCGCCGGGCAGCGGAGCGTAGGCGTTGGTCACGGTCTGGTGGTTCATCAACGCCAGCTTACCGCCGTCGATGCCGTAGACGATCTGAGTACCGGGCTGCTCGACGCGCCGGCCTAGCGCGTCGTAGACGATGATCCCGCCCGAATTGAACTGGCTCAGATTGCCCTCCGCGTCCCAGGAGTAGGTGTTGCCGCCTAGCTGCACCGGCCCGTCGCTGAGCATGTTGCCGTTGTTGTCGTAATTGCAGCCGGTGCAGTTGAAGTGGCCGTCCGTGCCGCTGGCCGCAGGACGTGCCAACTGCCACTCAACAACCCCCGCGCCGAGTTTGGAGGGCCGCGCCGAATAATGGCCTGCGGGCTGGAACCCGCTCAAGCGAACACCCAAAACCTGACCAGAAAAGTGAAACAAAGGATCATCATCACTACACACGAATCGAGCGCAAAGACGAGCTTATTCCCGGGATAGAGCTGCTTGAATCGCTTGCGTACCTCCGTTCCCCACCAGAAGTAGGATACTCTGTCGCGTTCAGGAAGCAGTGTGTTTATTTTGCCGATCATGATGAACGAAATCGTGTTGGCGAGCACTGCAGCGGTTGCCATGAGGCAAGCCGCGAAGATGACCGGCAATGAAATCTGAGCCGTTAGTTGCATGGACGCCTCAGGAGATACGTGAGAAAGTCGTTCAGGGAAAACCCTGCGAATTTTCCAATGTTCAGAGGTCGGCTTGTGGTAGTTACGCTAGCGCCCCCAGCATACCTTCCTGCAAGTGCAGCACTCGCACCCACCGAGTAAACGGTCACGCTTCCCGAATGGGTTACCGATCCTCCGGCACCAACGCCAGGTATCGGCGTTGGGAAGTAGAAACTTCCGCCCTTAAACGGTCCAGCGAAGCCATTGTTTGTGCCGTCCAATCCATAGACGAGCCCCGTGGAGGCGGTCGCGCTAGCTCCGCCATTCCACCCCAACGACATGCCTCCTGTCGCGAACAGACTGGTCTGACCGGAGTTGTAATTTAGGACCATATCTCCTTCAACGCCTACCGCGCCGAGACCACCTAATGCTCCATTCAATGACATCACGCGTCCCGACGGAATAGCACGGCAGTAAGCTTTCCTTAAGGTGCCCTTTCCATTTCCCCCGTCGCCGCCGCCGCCCGGTCCATGAGGGCCGGTGCCGGACGTCATGCACCTGAGCAGCGACATGCCGCCCCAGGCGTAGGTGTAGACCTTTTGGTCCAGAACCGTGTCGACGTACTGCGTTCTCGTGCCCATCTGAAGGTAGAGACAACCGTCCTTTTCGACCACTCGCGAAACGTACTCGATCAGCGAGGGCGAGGTTTCCATTCCCGTCGGGTCGATCAGGGACAACGGGTTGTTGTTTACGTAACCGTACCGATTCCAACTCTGGGGATTGGCCGGATCGACGGCCGCGATGCCGGCCGGGTCCGGCGAGATCCAGCGGCCTTCGCCCTGGCTATACTCGCGCGCCGGGAAATCGTACAAGATGCCGGTCAGGTCCTGGTTCTGGCCGGTGAAGTTGCGGTCGGCGGTGCCGGGGCCGCTCTCCGAGGCGCTGTCGCCGAAGGGGGAATAAGACACATCGCGGGAGCGCCGGTCCGTTCCGCTGGCTAGCGACGTGATCCAGGAAGAGCCCAGCCAGTCGGGATGGCGATACCAGGCCAGCGTGCTTCCCGTGTATACCGCGGCTGCGCCGGCAGGCAGGGGAGCGAAAGCCTTGCTGACGGTCTGATGGTTCATCAGGGCCAACTTACCACCGTCGATGCCGTAGACGATCTGAGGACCGGGCTGCTCGACGCGCCGCCCCAGGGCGTCGTAGACGAGCCAGGCGCATGTCGTTATGTCGTTTATCGCTACAGCAATGGTCGGCGGCGTGCCGCGTCGCAAGGCTTGATCTGTAGCCGAGCAGTGGAGTCATAGCCTCACGGGAAGCGAAACCCAAACAGCACGTAAATAGCGGTCAGGTACCCGCAGAAAGCAGCCCATGCGATCCACCAGCGTCGCCATTGACTTTCGGACTTGGGCCACCAGACCCATAGGAGGACGGAGGCGAGTACCCCGGCGGGTAGATACACCAAGCGCTGCCACGATGATGACTGGACGGTATCGAGCAGAAGCATCATTCCAACACCTCAAGGCTGGATGGGCGGCCCCATGTAGAAGGGCTGCGCAGGACTGAACGTTCTCAACATGGTGTCGGGACTCTGACAGGCAGCGCGGACCGTTGCGTCGGCCAAGGCCGCGATGACCGGAATCGCGGGGCCGACCTTGCCTATCACCTTCAGAATGCCGCCAGCCAGCGGACTGACAACCCTGGAGGCTATGGGTCCCTCAAGCGGGCCTGCAATCTTCGACGCACCGTTTATCGTCACGATCACGGCGTTATCGCTCCAGTTGGCGGCACTGGTTAGTCCCGCGCCCTTGGCCAGGCCTCCAGCCGCCGCCTCCAGTGCCCATTTCGTGGGGTCCGAACCCCACACCATGCTCAGTGGGCTAAGAAACTCGATCACCTTCCCAGGTCTCGAATTATAGAAATCCTTGAGACATTTTCGCTGGCGATCTTCCGCCTGCTGCTGGCTCGGACTGGGGTCAGTCTCCCCGCCACCGCCCGGCCCGTGAGGGCCGGTGCCGGACGTCTTGCAGGTGAGCACCGACATGCCGCCCCAGAGGTAAGTGTAGCTCGTGGTCTCGTTGTCCGGGTTCAGCCACACCGTTCTGGTGCCGTTCTGAAGGTAAAGACAGCCGTTGACTTCGACAACCCGCACAACGCTATCCTGCTGCGTGGGGTCCATTCCCGTCGGGTCGATCAGGGACAGCGGGTTGTTGTTCACGTAGGCGTACCGATTCCAACTCTGCGGATTGCCCGGATCGACGGCCGCGATGCCGGCCGGGTCCGGCGAGATCCAGCGGCCTTCGCCCTGGCTATACTCGCGCGCCGGGAAATCGTACAAGATGCCGGTCAGGTCCTGATTCTGGCCGGTGAAGTTGCGGTCGACGGTCGCGCTCTCCCAGGCCACATCGCCGAAGGGCGAGTACGAGCGGTCGTATTGGAATGCGCGCCCCGTAGTCGAACCGACCCCCGAGGATCCCAGCCAGTCCGGGTGGCGGTACCAAGCCAGCGTGGAGCCGCCGTAGACGGCGGTGCCGCCGCCGGGCAGCGGAGCGTAGGCGTTGGTCACGGTCTGGTGGTTCATCAACGCCAGCTTACCGCCGTCGATGCCGTAGACGATCTGAGTACCGGGCTGCTCGACGCGCCGGCCTAGCGCGTCGTAGACGATGATCCCGCCCGAATTGAACTGGCTCAGATTGCCCTCCGCGTCCCAGGAGTAGGTGTTGCCGCCTAGCTGCACCGGCCCGTCGTTGAGCATGTTGCCGTTGTTGTCGTAATTGCAGCTTAGGCAGGTGAAGTGGTTCGTGTAGGCATCGTATCCGGGCGAGAAATTAGGGCTGGAGCGGCCGGTGATGGCGGTTTTGGTGATGTTACCGAAGGCGTCATACGCGAAGGTCTGGCCCCAGTGGCCGGAGCCACAGTCCACCCTGCTGATGCGGGCCAGATCGTCGTGTTGGTAGGCGCAGGTCTGGTTGTTTGCGGGGTAGGCGGTATCGTCAATCTGCATCTGGCCCAGCGATCCGTTGCCGTTCCAGGTCAGATTCCCGGTGACCGTGTAGGTGCTGACACTGGCCCGATATTGTTTCATGCGGCCGGTGTTGGTGTCGAAGGTGAAGGTATCCTTGTCGCCCGAGCCGTAGTTGACGATCATGTCCCGCCAGCCGGATCGGTAGTCGTTGTACTGGGTGTCGCTCGCAAGATAGCCGGTGCCGGCCTGGACGGACAAGATTCGGCCCTCCCCATCCGGATTATACGTCCAGGTGGGAAGACCGAGAGCGGTGACCGTTTTCACCAGGCCGGTCGGGCCGTTCGGCCAGTAGGTGGCGGCGGCGTGGTACCAGCCGCTGGAATTGGTGCTCCACTGCCAGGCATCGGCGAGTTCGCCGCGCTGGGTATAGCTGAAGCCGAGATCGGTGATCTTAGGGGAGCCGGTTCCCGTATAGGCTTCCGCGAGGCGGCCATGGGCGTTCTGCATGGCCTGGCCGTTCACCGTTGCGGAATCGTAGACGAAGTGGCGCGGGGGCGTGATGCTGGCATTGGGCCCGCTGGGATAGGTGATCGCGGTCTGCCGATGGAGGGCGTCGTAAGCGTAGCAAGTTGTGTTGGGCGTCGTCCGCATGGCGTCGGTCCTCTTTACCAGATCGCCTGCCGAGGTTCCACAGGTGCCGTCGCTGTCGTACGTGTAGTCGTAAGTGAAGCTATGTTCTCCTTCTCTGTCGCGCCGTGCGATGTCCTCCAACGAAGGCCGGACGCGAGTTTAAGGAAGTTTACGGTAATTCGAGGCGTTTGTGTTGGTTTTCGGAGATTTGTTCCGAAATCAGAACAACGCATAAACGGATCTTTACTATTCATAGACTTAGAGCCCCCCCCCCGGACCTGATTCTCGAGTGGGCTTGGCGATTCCGTTCCGAGTTCAGAACAAACAGGAGTAATTCACCTGATAATAGGTAACACAGCGGGCGCGCATGGTTCCCTCGGGGCGTCACGCAAAGAGTATTTCTCGATTTGCCCGCGTTTCAACCGCTTGCGAATCGTGATGCGTTGACAACGACCCGCCCTGAGCTATCTTCGAGTCGGTGTGCCATGTCTCCAGCCCGTTGTGTCTCAAAAAACCGGACACACTCCGTTCCCGTCATCACTTCTCATCACCGTCTACACCGCCCGGCCGATGTAGCCAGCAGCGCGAGTTCCACGTCAGCCGGCACCCCAAGCCGCGCCCTCAGTTCCCGTCAACACTTTTCCTCACCGTCTACACCCCCGGCCGATCTCGCCAGCAGCGCGAATGTCCCACCGGCGGCCGCGCACTCCGTTCCCGTCATCACTTTTCATCGCCATCTACACCTACGGCCGATGTCGGCCCGCCTGCAAGAAGAAAAGTGCAACATGAACCCAGTCCCAAAAACGGACACTTTTTAGGCGTGTTTTCAATCGTTTGCGGCTCCCGTCCGAGTCACGAACCAGATTCGGGTGCGGTCCGCGGACAGCGCCCGCGCCGGGTTGTGCCCTGGCAGTGCATCGCTGAAGGCAGGCGGCCCCGAAAGCCAGCACCAAACGGAAATTTCAACCCCCTGCGCTTCGCCGAACTCGTGATATCATCGAACGTGCACGGTAGGATTCTGGGGGTTGTTCCCGCCCGGTTTGGCTCCTCGCGTTTTCCTGGGAAAGTCCTCGCCATTATCGCCGGTAAAACTATGCTCCAGCACGTCTTCGAGCGCGCCAGCCAGGCCCGCTATCTGAGCCGGGTGGTGATCGCCACCGACGACGACCGGGTATTCGCCGAAGCCCGCCGTTTTGGCGCTCCCGTACGCATGACCCGCGCCGACCACCCCTCGGGGACCGACCGCGCGGCGGAAGTCGCCTCGGCCGACAACGCCGAATTGATCGTAAACATCCAGGGCGACGAGCCCCTGATCGATCCCGCCGCCATCGACGCCGCCATTCTGGCCCTCGATGACGCCCCCGAAATCCCCATGGCCACCCTCAAGAAGCGGATCGAAGATCCAGCCGAGGTGACCAATCCAAACGTCGTGAAAGTGGTGACGGACCGCGAAGGCAACGCGGTCTATTTCTCCCGCGCCGCCATCCCCGCGGTCCGCGATGGCGGGGAGGCCGTGCACTACAAGCACACCGGCCTCTACGTGTACCGGCGCGATTTTCTGCTCGCGTACCCTCAGTTGCCGATCGGTCCGCTTGAACGGGCCGAACGGCTGGAGCAGTTGCGGGCAATCGAGAACGGCTGCAAGATTCGGGTCGCCGAAACGGACTACGAGTCCCTCGGCGTGGACGCCCCCCAGGATCTGGAACGGGTTGCGCGGCTCTTTCAAGTCGCCGGCAGCCCCCAAATGGCAAACCAAGGACGATGGCCAAATACATCTTTGTAACCGGCGGAGTAGTCTCCTCGCTCGGCAAGGGAATAGCGGCATCCTCGATCGGGTGCATGCTGGAGAGTCGCGGCTTGCGAGTCACCCTCCAGAAGTTCGACCCGTATCTCAACGTCGACCCCGGCACCATGAGCCCGTTCCAGCACGGCGAGGTGTTCGTGACCGACGACGGCGCGGAAACCGATCTGGACCTCGGACACTACGAGCGGTTCACCCACGCGCCACTCACCCAGGCCAACAACGTCACCTCCGGCCGCATCTACGAGCGCATCATCACCAAAGAGCGGCGCGGCGACTACCTGGGCAAGACGGTCCAGGTGATCCCTCACGTCACCAATGAGATCAAGGCCGCCATCCGAAAAGTCTCCCCTGGCGTGGACGTGGTCATCGTCGAGATCGGCGGCACCGTCGGCGACATCGAGTCGCTCCCGTTCCTCGAAGCCTTACGCCAGTTCCGCCACGAAGTCGGCCGCGAGAACGCCATCTTCGTTCACGTCACGCTAGTGCCCTGGATCAATGCCGCCCAGGAGCTCAAGACCAAGCCCACCCAGCACAGCGTCAAGGAATTGCGCGAAATCGGTATTCAGCCCGACCTGCTGTTGTGCCGCAGCGAGCATGTCCTCTCGACCGAGATTAAGGAGAAGATCGCGCTGTTCTGCGACGTGGAGGTCGAGAACGTGATCAGCGCCTTCGATGTCGACTCCGTCTACGCGGTCCCCCTCGGCTTTGCCGAGCAGGGCGTCGACGAGCGCGTCCTGCGCCTGCTCCACCTGGAATCCGGCCCACGGCAACTCGAGCAGTGGAGCGCCATGGTCCACCGGCTGAGGAATCCGGCCGGCGAGGTCTCCATCGGCCTGGTGGGCAAGTACACGCAGTACGAGGACTCTTACAAAAGCCTGAAAGAAGCGCTGCTCCATGGCGGCCTGGCCCACAACGTGAAAGTCGGGATCCACTGGATCAACTCCGAGCAGTTCACCGAACCGGGCGCCGTCGAAGCGCTCGACGCCTACGACGGCATCCTGGTACCGGGCGGGTTCGGCAAGCGCGGCTGCGAAGGCATGATCGAGGCCGTCCGTTTCGCCCGCGAGCGCAAGGTGCCCTATTTCGGCATCTGCCTCGGCATGCAAATGCTCGTGGTTGAGTTCGCCCGTAACGTGTGCGGCCTGACGGGTGCCAATTCCACCGAATTCGACACCGCGGCGCCTCACCGCGTCATCTACAAGTTGCGCGAATTGAAGGGGATCGACGACCTGGGCGGCACCATGCGCCTGGGTGCTTATCCCTGCCAACTGGCTGAGGGAACTTTCGCCTACCAGGCCTACGGCAAGCGCGAGATCAGCGAGCGCCACCGCCATCGCTACGAGTTCAACCGCGACTACCAGCAGACCCTGACGTCGGCCGGCCTGCGCCTGGCCGGAGAGACGCCCGACGGCGTATACGTCGAAATCTGCGAGCTGCCGGACCACCCCTGGGCCCTGGGCTGCCAGTTCCATCCCGAGTTCAAGTCGAGGCCCCTCGAGCCGCATCCGCTGTTCGCGGCCTTCATCGGGGCCGCCGCCTGCTTCCGGTCGCGTCGCGAGCGCCCGGCCCGCCAACTAGAGCCCGCCAGCGTATGACCGAATCAGGCTGGACCTATCTTCTTCTTGTGGCGCAGGCACTCTTGCCTGCCGCCTCGACACTCGGGTCGAGGCCCCTATGACCATCCAACTCGGCTCGCTCTCGTTCGGCATGGGTTCTCCGCTAGCCCTGATCGCCGGCCCTTGCGTGATCGAAAGCGAAGCTCACGTCCATTTCCTGGCCCGCGAGATCGCCGCCATCGCCGGGCCGTTCGTCTTCAAAGCCTCGTTCGACAAGGCCAATCGCTCCAGCCTCTCTTCCTGGCGCGGCCCCGGCCCCGAGGAGGGTCTGCGAATCCTGGCCGGTTTGAAGGCCGAGGGTTACGCCATCCTCACCGACATTCACCAGCCGTCCCAGGCTGGTCCGGCCGCCGAGGTGGCCGACATCATCCAGATCCCCGCGTTCCTCTGCCGCCAGACCGACCTGCTGCTCGAAGCCGGCCGCACCGGCCGCATCGTCAACATCAAGAAGGGGCAATTCGTCGCGCCCGAGGATATGCGCCTGGCGGCCGACAAAGTCGCCTCCACCGGAAACTCCCGCATCCTGCTCACCGAGCGAGGCACCACCTTCGGTTATCACAACCTGGTAGTAGACATGCGTGGACTGGCCATCATGCGTAGCCTGGGCTATCCCGTGGTTTTCGACGCCACGCACAGCGTGCAACTGCCCGGAGCCGCCGGGACCGCCTCGGGCGGCCAAGCCGAATTCATCGAGCCGCTGGCCCGCGCCGCCGTGGCTACCGGCGTGGACGGCCTGTTCGTCGAGGTTCACGAGGCGCCGGAGCGGGCTCTTTCCGATGGGCCGAACGCCCTCCGGTTGGAACGGCTGGGGCCGCTGCTGGCCGTCCTCCGAAGGATTCATTCAACGCTAAGCCCCGCCGCAGCGTCTAATGGTTAGGAGAGGTGTGGGGCATGGGCTCGCAGCGCCGTGATCACCGAACCGCGACCGTCAGGGAGCGGACCCGCCCACGTCAGGGAGTGGACCCGCCCACGTCAGGGAGCGGACCCGCCCATGTCGCCCATCTGGCCCGCCCCACGCGGGTTTTTGCGAAAATGGCTGTCGGAGGACGCTCATGAACAGCAGCAGACGCCGGGGATTCACCCTGATCGAGCTCTTGATAGTGATGGCGATCATCCTCACCATCATGGCAATCGCGCTGCCGAAGGTGGGCAGTGTCCTCAGCCACACTCGTGAAATGGCGGCCATCAAGCAGATACAGACCATCCAGGCCGCTCAAACCCAGTACTACTCGCAGTTCGGCAGGTTCGCCACCAAGCTCGAGGAACTCGGGCCGCCCGAGGGAGGTCCGGAGGGTCCCACGGCCGCGGGCCTGATTCCCGGAGACCTCGCCAAGGGCATCAAGACCGGCTACCAGTTCAGCCTGATCGGCGGACCGACCGGCTACACCATAAACGCCAACCCGGTGACCTTCGGCACCACCGGCCGCCGGACCTTCTTCTCCGACCAGAGCAACGTGGTTCGCGAAAACTGGGGCGCCGAGCCCGCCACCGTCAACAGCCCCGAAATCAAGTAAGCACTGCGACCGACGGCCGAATCCCGCGCGCATCCGAGATGCCCGCCAATGCATATGCCCGACAAAGCCGATCGGCCGAAAGTGCCGAAATTCGATAGCGAAGCAGAAGAGGCGGAGTGGTGGGATGACAACCGGGACATGGCCGAAGAAGAGTTGCTAAAGGCCATGCGCGATCGGACTGAACAGAGAGGAGCGGCCCAGATGCTCCTGCACGAGGCGCTCAACCGCGAGGAGCCCGAGACCAACGCTCCTCCCCGGAAGCGCAAGACCGGATGAGCCCCCAGCACATTCTTCTCGCAAGCCGCGCCCGTTTTCGACTAGAATGAGACACCATGGTATCGCTTGCCGCGCCCGTTTATTGCCCGCCCCCCCCGGAATCGGTTGAGGCCGCGGGCATTCCCCAGGCCTTGATTACGGACCTGGTTCTGCGCCGGACGTATATTTCCGGAATCAGCACGCTGCAAGGCCTCGGCAAGGCCCTGAAGCTGTCTCCGATGGTGCTCGAGGCCGTCTTCCGCGACCTGCGCCAGCAGCAACTGCTGGAGGTGAAAGGTATGGTCGGCAACGACTATTCCTTCAACCTCACGGTGGCCGGCCGCAATCTGGCGAACGACCGCTTTCAGATCAGCCACTACGCCGGCGCCGCGCCCGTCTCCCTGCGCCAGTACACCAGGCTGGTGAAGGCCCAGGCCGCCAAGGTGAAGATCGACCGCAAGTCGCTGCGCCAGTCTCTGGCCGACCTGGTGCTCTCCGACAGCCTGCTCGACCAGCTCGGCCCCTCGATCATCTCCCAGAACTCGATTTTCCTCTACGGCCCCACCGGCAGCGGCAAGACCAGCCTGGCCGAGAGGCTCCTGCGCGTTTATCACGACACCATCGTCGTCCCCTACGCCATTGAAGTGGACGGCCAGATCATCCAGCTCTTCGACCCCGTAGTCCACGAGCCGCTGCAAACCGACACGGCGGATATGGACCCGCGCTGGGTCATGTGCCGCCGCCCCGCGGTCGTCACTGGCGGCGAGCTCGTCCCCAGCATGCTCGAGTTGCGCCTTGACGAGGCGACCGGGGTCTACGCCGCGCCTCTGCAATTGAAGGCCAACAACGGGGTTCTGGTCATCGACGATTTCGGCCGCCAGCTCATGGCCCCGCGCGAGCTGCTGAACCGCTGGATCGTGCCTCTCGACCGCCGGGTCGATTACCTCTCGCTCCGTTACGGCGTCAAGTTCCAGATCCCCTTCGAGACCCTGGTGGTCTTCGCCACCAACCTCGACCCGCGGGAACTGGCCGACGAGGCGTTCCTCCGCCGCCTCCAGAACAAGATCTTCGTGGAGGCCGTGGACGACGTGTTGTTCGACGAGATCTTCCGCCGCGTGATGACCGCGCGCAACGTTCCTTGCGACCCCGAGAGCGCGGGCTGGTTGCGCAAGCTTTGCTATCAGCACGGATGCCTGGAGCTACGCGCCTGCTACCCGGCCGACATCTGCAACATCCTGGTCTCGATCAGCAATTACGAGGGCCGTGCACCGCGCGCCGACCGCGAGGACCTGGCGCGCGCCACCACCCTGTACTTCACCAAGACGTAACAGCCGGGGCCGTCAGCACCGAACCGCGCGCGTAAGCAAGCGGACCATAATGAAGTCAGGCCGTGCACGTCCTCCTTGTCTCCACCTACGAACTGGGGCGCCAGCCGTTCGGGCTGGCTTCGGCCGCGGCCTGCCTTCGTTCCCGTGGCCACACCGTAGACTGCGCCGACCTGGCCGTGCAGGCACTCCCGCAAGCCGCTGCCCGCGAGTCAGAGGTGGTCGGCTTCTTCCTGCCCATGCACACCGCCACGCGCCTGGCCGCCCGCGCCATCGAGCGCGTCCGCGCACTCAATCCGAATGCGCGCCTTTGCTGCTTCGGCCTTTACGCGCCGCTGAATGAAGCCTACCTGCGCGGCCTCGGCGTCGAAGTCGTCATCGGCGGAGAATTCGAGCAGCCGCTCGCGGACGCCATCGAGCATGGCGGGCCCGCCAGCGCCGTTTCAACCGCTCGCCAGCAGTTCCTCGTCCCGGACCGCACCGGCCTGCCGCCGCTCGCCGATTACGCCCACCTGCACCTGGACGGCGCGGTCAAGCTCGCCGGCTACACCGAGGCCAGCCGCGGCTGCAAGCACCTGTGCCGTCATTGCCCCGTCGTCCCGGTCTACAACGGCCATTTCCGCATCGTCCCGCCGGAGGTTGTGCTCGAGGACATCCGCCGCCAGGTCGCCTCAGGCGCCGGCCACATCACTTTCGGCGACCCGGATTTCTTCAATGGCCCGGCGCACGCTATCCGTATCGTTCGCGCGCTGGCCGACCGCTTCCCGGATCTGACCTACGACGTGACAATCAAAGTCGAGCACCTCCTGAAGCACCGCGACCTCATTCCGGTGTTGCGCGAGACCGGCTGCCTGTTCGTCACCACCGCGGTCGAATCGATCGAGGACGAGGTACTCGCCCGCCTCGAAAAGGGCCACACGCGAGCGGATTTCATCGAGGCCGTGCGCGCCTGCCGCGACGCCGGATTGGAACTCGCCCCCACGTTTATCCCCTTCACTCCCTGGACCACCTGGGACGGCTACCGCGACCTGTTGAGTCTCCTTGTGGAGCTGAACCTGGTGGACCGCGTAGCCCCCGTGCAACTCGGTCTCCGCCTGCTGGTCACCGCCGGCTCGCGCCTGCTCGAGCTGCCCGACATCGCATCGGCCATCGAAGAATTCGACCAAGCCGCGCTGATCTATCCCTGGCGCCACGCCGACCCGAGCCTCGACGATCTGAGCGCCGCGGTCCTGCGCCTGGTCGCACGCGACCGCCAGAGTTCCCGCCGCGACGTCTTCGCCCAGATTTGGAAGCTCGCCACCTCCGAGCGGCTGCCCGACAACTTCGATCTCCTCCCGCGCGCCGCCATCCCCTTCCTAAACGAGCCCTGGTATTGTTGAGCGGAGCCCACCTCGGAGCAGTTGGCTCTGATATAGACAGCAAGGCGCGGGCACGGGTGCGAGACTACGACGGATGAACCACCGCCTCGGTGTCAGTCTTGCCGTTTCCCTTGGCTTTCCTACCCGGCATGACCTTCGCACAGGCAAAGGCCCCGCTTCGGCATAAGCGGGCCGAGGCGGACCGTCACCAGGTTCGGGAACTTGGGGGGCAGGCGTCCACGCCTGCGCGGGACGTCCACGTCCCGCCCGGCGCAGTCCTGGGGCCCCACCATCAATCGCGTACCGCCTGGGTTTCTGGAGAGGCTTGCGGAGCGCGCGGGCATCGTTCATAATCCGGACATGAACCTCAAGAGTGCGGCGCTGTTGGCGTTGATCGGCACCATTCTCGTAACGGCGGCTCTGACCTTCCATTTGGTTCGCATCGTTTTGGGCGTTGCTCAGGGGCTGATACCCCCGGTCACCCTGTTCCCAGCGCTCATCTATGCGTTTGGCGCCTTCAGCGTGGCAGTGTTCTTTTTCGTCTTCCACAAGACGCAAAGCTGAGGGTGGCCGCCACCGCCCCGCCGGCGCTTCCGGGTCCGACAGCACCCTCGCCGTTCCATAATTCCCGGCGAGGTCCGGATCTTGTTCGGATCGGGCCGGACACCCTGTGAGCCGCGCGGCGTGCCGGCCTCGGCCTACTGTCTCGCCCTGCGCTTGTCACCCCGGCCCGGGAACATGTGAGCCCGCCCGCGCGACCGGACGGTGAACTCGCGAACGGCCGCGCCCGCGATCAGTGCGCAGCACATGAGCACGGCGATCCCCAGCACCACGTTGGTGAGGTTGAGCCAGGCCGTTTCGGAAGCGCTGACGAGCATGAGATAAAACGGCATGTATATCCTATTATGACATCGCGGCCGAGCTGGTCCTCCAGCCCCTCGCGGGCTACAATGGTCCATATGAGCGTGCCGGCGGAAACTCGGGGCGCATCGGGCGCGCCGAACGGCGCCGCGGCCGCGCCAGTCGACCGCTATTTCGAGCTTTCCGTTCTCGGGCTGGTCCTGAGTGGATACCTCGCGGTGCTCGGATCGGGATACCTCGACCCGCCCACCGCCGTCCTCACCGCTCTCGGCCTGCTCGTGCGCGGCCTGATGGTTACCGGCGCCATCCGGTTCCGGATCCCGCCCGTCGCCACCACCGTAATCACCCTGGCCTACGTCGCGTTTTATCCCGTCGATTACTTCCTGATCTCGGGCGACTTCCTCGCCGCCACGGTCCATCTGGTGTTCTTCCTGGCCATCGTAAAGGTGCTCACGGCGCACGCCACGCGCGACTACGTGTTTCTAGGCGTGGTCGGTTTTCTCGAAATCCTGGCGGCCTCCGTGCTTTCGGCCAGCCTCACGTTCTTCATTTTTCTGGTTCTGTTTCTGGCATTCGCCGTGGCTACCTTCGCCAGCTCCGAGATCCGCCGCTCGATTCGCAAACCTCACCACCTCGCCCGCGGCGGCGTGCGGCGCCTGCAATGGCGTTTGGCCGCGCTGACCGTCTCCATGTCGCTTGGAATTCTGGTGCTGACCGCCGGGCTGTTCTTCCTGCTGCCCCGCACCGCGCAGGCCGCCTTCCGCCACCTGGTGCCGCAGCGCTACCACCTTCCCGGATTCTCCAACGAGATGACGCTCGGCGAAATCGGCGAGATTCAGAAGCTCCAGACCGCCGTGATGCACGTGCGCATTACCGGCGGGAGCCACACCTACGGCCTGAAATGGCGCGGCATGTCTCTGGCCGAGTTCGATGGCCGCCGTTGGTTCAACCGTCCCGAGCCCGGCACGCCGCTCCGCGTCAGTCAGGGAATGGTGCAACTGGCCGGCCCGTACGAGCAGTGGCGCCCCGGATCCCGCATCCAGTACGAAGTGCAGCTCGGCGCGATGGCCTCCGACGTTCTCTTCTTCGCCGGCCGGCCCGAGGCGGTGCTCATCAACTCGCCGCTGCTGATTCTGACCCCCGGGGACAGCTTCCGCCTGGGCACGCCCAACACCGAAGGCGTGCGCTACGGAGTCTACAGTTACCTCGACGACGTCTCCACGCCGCAGGATGCGCCCTCACAGGCGCCCCTCTCCGTTCGGCTCGCGTACCTCCAACTGCCGCCGCTCGACCCGCGCATTCCGTTGCTGGCCCGGCGCGTCACCCAGGGAGCCACCGGCGATGAGGACCGCGCCCGCGCCCTCGAGCACCATCTGCGAACCGCCTACCGTTACACCACGCGGCTGCCCCAGAACGAGGTTCCCGACCCCCTGGCGTATTTCCTGTTCCAGCGCCGCGCCGGCCACTGCGAGTATTTCGCCTCCGCCATGGCCGTCATGCTGCGCTCGCTCGGCATCCCCGCGCGCGTGATCACCGGATTCCAGAGCGGCATCTACAATCCGGTGAGCGGCTGGTACATCGTGCGGGCCTCCGACGCGCACAGTTGGGTGGAGGCCTACCTGCCACGCCGCGGCTGGACCACGCTCGACCCCACCCCTCCCTCCGCCGACCAGCCCAACGCCTCCCTCTGGGCCCGCTTCGGCTTCTACCTCGACGCCGCCGACACCTTCTGGCAGGAATGGGTGCTCAACTATAACCTCGACCGCCAGCTCATCCTGGCCACGCGAATGGAAGACTCCGGCCGCACCTTCGGAACCGAATGGGTCTACAGCCTTCGCACCGGCGCCCGGCGCTGGCGCGCGGCGGCGCTGGCCTGGGGACACAGCTACGGTCTGGCCACCCTGTCCTGCCTGCTGCTGGCCCTGGCCGCCTGGCTGGCCGGACCGCGCCTCTGGGCCTGGTGGCGCACCCTAAGCCGAGTGCGGCAGGTCCAGCGCGGCGCCGCCTCCTCGCAGGATGCCACGCTGATCTATATGCGCCTGCTCCGCCACCTCAAACGGCGCGGCTTCGAGAAGCCGTCCTGGATCACGCCGGCCGAGTTCGCCCGTATGTTGCCCGCCTCCCCCGCCTCCGAGATGGTGGCCAGCTTCACTAGCGCCTACAACGGCCTGCGCTTTGGATCCGACCCCGCCGCCGCCCCCCGCATGATGGCCCTCCTGGACCAGATCGAGCGCGAAGAAACCCTGCGCCACGCATAGGCGGCCAAAACGCCCCCGTCGCCCGTCGAGCCGTCTGGCGGGCTTCGCCAGCGCGGCACTCCGTAGGCCCGGCGGGCGCGAACCGCGACTCGCGCGCGGACCCCGTCCGGCTCGACGGGCGACGGGCGACGAGCAACGGGCGACCAGCGACGCGCGGCAGCGCACCCCCCGTTTTTCTTCCTTGCTTTTCGGCCCTGTTTGTCCGATAAAGGAGCTTGGCGTCGCGCAGCCCAATCCATGGTGTAAGACGGCTGCGTTTCGTGTGTCCTACGCCAACGGGCGCTCAGGGTAGAGCCCGAGTGGGGCATTTCACCCAAGAGCGAGTCGCAGTCCGACTGTAAGTTATAGCTTTACAACAGGTTGGTTTTGGCACGCGGTATGCACCTGGTTCGGGGTTGTATCCGTGCCGGACGAACTAGGAGTCGCGATGGAAACGACCCTGCCTGCTGTCGGCGCGCGAGCGACGATTGACGTTCCCGCGCTGGCATCGCTGATTTCCCTCGTTAAAGACCGGGGCTACCAGGTGGTGGGCCCCACCGTACGAGACGGCGCCGTCACGTGCGATGTCATTGAAGGAGTCGAGGACCTTCCCGCCGGCTGGGGAGACGATCAGTCCTCCGGCCGTTACCGGCTGAAGAAGCGCGGCGATGCTGCTCTGTTCGGCCACAACCTGGGACCGCAGGGCTGGAAGCGGTACCTCCACCCTCCCGAGCTGCTGTTGTTCGAAGGAACCAGGGACGACGGGGCCTTTCGCATCCTGGGAAACCCGCCCAAGCCAGTCAAGCGCGCCTTTCTAGGCGTCCGGCCTTGCGAGCTGGCGGCCATCGCGCGCCTGGATCGGGTTTTCCAGAGCGACCGGTATGTGGATCCCGGCTACCAGTCCCGGCGTCAGAACGCCCTGATCGTCGCGGTCAACTGCACCCAGGCGGCCGGCACCTGCTTCTGCACGTCGATGGGAACCGGACCCCGCGCCCAGGCGGGCTTCGACCTGGCGCTCACGGAACTGGCCGACCGGGGCCTGTTCGTGGCCGAGGTGGGCAGCGAGGCGGGCGCGGAACTGCTGGGCCAAATCCAGCACCGCGACCCCGCCGCCGACGAGATCGCCGCGGCGGATGCCCTGGTGGATCAAACCGCGAGCAGCATCGAGCGCCAGCTCGACACCGCAGGCCTCAAAGAGCTGCTGACGGACAGCTTCGAGAGCCCCCGCTGGGACGAAGTGGCGCTGCGGTGCCTGAGCTGCGCCAACTGCACGCTGGTCTGCCCCACCTGCTTCTGCACCACGGTCGAGGATCTGACCGACGTGGCCGGGCAAGACGCCCAGCGCTGGCGCAAGTGGGATTCCTGCTTCACCGATAGTTTTTCGTACATCCACGGAGGCAGCGTGCGCCTGTCGGTCAAGTCGCGCTACCGCCAGTGGCTCACGCACAAGCTGGCGTACTGGGTGGACCAGTTCGGAACGTTCGGGTGCGTAGGATGCGGGCGCTGCATCACCTGGTGCCCGGGAAAGATAGACATCACCGAAGAGGTGGCCGCCCTTCGCGGCGCCGCCCCGGTTGCCGAGCCGCGACCGTAAGGGAGCGGTCAGCACCGAGCCGCGACCGTAAGGGACCGGTCAGCACCGAGCCGCGACCGTAAGGGAGCGGTGCAGCACCGAACCGCGACCGTAAGGGAGCGGTCGGGTTTAGGAGGTCGAGCCGATGGAAAGGTCAAAGTTGATTGAGGTTCTCCGGGATCATCCCTTCCTTCAGGGGATGAAGCCCGAACACGTCGCCAAGATGGCGGACCTGGCTCAAGAGGTACACATCGCCAGGGACCAGATGATCTTCCGCCAGGGCGACGAATCGGGATTGTTCTACCTGATCCTGTCGGGCAAGGTGGCGCTCGAGGCCACCGGGCCGGGGCGCATCCTGAGGGTGCAGACCGTGGGCGCTGGGGAAGAGCTGGGCTGGTCGTCGGCACTGTCCGAAGGCGGAAAGAACTTTCAGGCGCGGGTGCTCGAGCCGGTGCAGGTGCTGACCTTCGATGGAGCGCGGCTGCGCCAGGCCTTCCAGGAGGATCCGGTCTTCGGCTACCAGTTCCTGCAGAGGCTGCTGCAGGTGGTGGCGCGGCGGTTGCAGGCGACCCGCGTGCAGTTGCTCGATCTGTACGCGCCGGTGCACGGAGGGTCGAAGCTCATATGAGCGTAGCCGCCGTTCAATTCGCGCCCCCGATGCCGCCGCCGGCGATGACCATGGCGCGGGTGGCCAGCGTCGTCAAGGAGACTTACGACACCTTCACGCTGACGCTTGAGCCGGGCGGTGGAGAACCGCTGCCGGGCTTCGCGCCGGGGCAGTTCAGCATGCTGTACGTCTTCGGGGTGGGAGAGTTGCCCATCTCGATCAGCGGCGATCCGAACGAGTCCGGAAGGCTCTACTATACGGTGCGCTCGGTGGGCAAGGCCACGCACGCGCTGGTGAACCTGAAGCCGGGCCAGGCGGTCGGGGTGCGCGGGCCGTTCGGAACGAGCTGGCCGGTCGAGGCAGCCCGCGGCCGCGACGTGCTGATCGTGGCCGGCGGCATCGGTCTGGCGCCGCTGCGGCCGGCGATCCACGAGGTGCTGCGGCATCGCGACGACTACGTGCGCCTGATCGTGCTCTACGGCGCGCGCAGCCCGCGCGACCTGCTCTATAAGAAGCAGCTCGCCGACTGGGGCCGGCTGGCCGACACCCAGGTGCTCAGCACGGTCGACTACGGCGGCGTGAACTGGCGCGGCTATGTGGGCGTGGTGACGACGCTGTTCCGCTATGTGCGGCTGCACCCGGCCGGCACCACGGCCATGATCTGCGGGCCGGAGATCATGATGCAGTTCGTGGTCCGCGAGATCGAGAAGCGCGGCATCGGGCGGTCGCAGATCTATCTTTCCATGGAACGAAACATGAAGTGCGCGGTCGGGCTTTGCGGACACTGCCAGATCGGCCCGTACTTCGTGTGCAAAGACGGGCCCATCTTCACCTACGAGAAGATGCGGCCCTGGCTGGAGAAGCATGAGCTGTGACCGCTCCCTGACGGTCGCGGTTCGGTGCTGCTCCCCAGCACCCGGTGCAGCTCCCCAGCACCGAACCGCGCGCGTAAGCAAGCGGACAACACGAGGTTCCCATGAGCGCCGATAAGAAGCCGAGAATCGCGGTATTCAAGTTCGCTTCCTGCGACGGCTGCCAGTTGAGCCTGCTGGATTGCGAGGATGAGCTGCTGGCCGTAGCCGGCGCCGTCGAGATCTGCGTATTTCCCCGAGGCCTCGCGCAACATGGCCAAAGGCCCCTACGACATCGCTCTGGTCGAGGGATCGATCACCACGCACCACGACGCCGAGCGCATCCAACACGTGCGGCGCCAGTGCGACGTGCTGGTGACCATCGGGGCCTGCGCCACCGCCGGCGGCATTCAAGCGCTGCGCAACTGGAGCGACGTGGGCGAGTATGTCCGCACCGTGTACTCGCACCCGGATTTCATCCAGACCCTGAAGATGTCCACGCCCATCGCCGAGCACGTCCCGGTGGATTTCGAGCTGCGCGGCTGCCCCATCAACAAGAAGCACCTGCTCGAGCTGGTCGGCGCCGCCATCACCGGCCGCAAGCCCAACATCCCCACCCACAGCGTGTGCATGAAGTGCAAGCGCAGCGGGAACGTGTGCATCGCCATCGCCCGGGGCGTCCCCTGCCTTGGCCCCGTGACGCAGACCGGATGTGGCGCCTTGTGCCCGCGCTTCGGCCGCGGCTGCTTCGGCTGCTACGGGCCTATGGAGAGCGCCAACACCGGCGCCTGGACCACCCAGCTGCGCGCCCTGGGCCAATCGGACGACGAGATTACCCGCTCCTTCCGGAGCTTCAACGCCTGGGCGTGGCAGTTCCGCCAGGCTAGCGACGAGGCGGAGAAATCCTGAGGAAGAACACGCCGAAGCCATTTCGGGCCACGGATGGACGCAGATGAACACGGATAAAGCAAGATCGAATCGGCGCTGCGACAGCGACGCATCCCGTCCTATCGGCGTTCATCTGCGTTCATCCGTGGCTGACTATGCTTTGTTCTTGCAAGCAGGGAGCGATCCCAACTGAATGTCCAGGATTCTCATCATCGGCTGGGGCAACCCGCTGCGCGGCGACGATGGCGTCGGCTGGCGTGCGGCCGAACTTCTGTCCGGCACGCTCCAGGGCCACGACGTGACCGTGCGCGTCTCGCACCAGTTGATGCCGGAGTTTGCCGAAGAAATCAGCCGCTCCGAGTTCGTGGTTTTCATCGACGCGGCCTGCGATAATAGTCCGGGAGAGGTTAGGCTCCAGAAGGTAGAGCCTGACCGTGCCCCGTCCGCCGCGTTCTCCCACCAGTTGAGCCCGCCGGCATTGCTCGGGATGGCCGAAAAGCTGTACGGCAGCCGGCCCGAGGCGTGCTTCTTCTCGGTGGGAGCGCGCTCGTTCGAATACGGGGAGGAGTTGTCTCCCGAAGTGGAGTCGGCGCTGCCGGGTCTGCTCGAAGAAGTCGAGAAGGTGTGCGGCCGGATGACGGAAGCCGCGAGCCATACTTAAAGTCTTAACGAGGAAAAATACTGCATGAAGAAACTCAAGATTACCGGCGGCGATTCCGCTCAGGACCTGTTGCGTCCCCGCGAACACCCGCTGGACGTGTTCTTTCAACCCGAGTCGGTGGCCCTGATTGGCGCAACGGAGAACCCGGGTAGCGTGGGCCGCACCGTTTTGTGGAATCTGATCAGCACGCCGTTTGGCGGTACCGTTTACCCCGTGAACCCGAAGCGGCCGAGCGTTCTCGGCATCCGGGCGTATCCCAGCATCGCCGCGGTCCCCGAGAAGGTGGACCTGGCGGTGGTGACCACCCCGGCCAAGACCATTCCTGGAATCATCCGCGAGTGCGTCGCAGACGGGCGTGAAGGCGGCGGTCGTCATTTCGGCGGGCTTCAAGGAGTTGGGCCCCGAGGGCCTGGCGCTCGAGACGCAGGTTCTCGAAGAGGCAGCCAAGGGCGGGATGCGGATCATCGGACCGAACTGCCTGGGCGTGATGAGCCCGATTTCCGGGTTGAACGCGACCTTCGCGCGCGGCATGGCGCTGCCCGGCAACGTGGGTTTTATCAGCCAGAGCGGCGCACTCTGCACGGCGGTTCTGGACTGGAGCCTGCGTGAGCAGGTGGGCTTCAGCGCGTTTGTCTCGATCGGCTCGATGGCCGACGTCGGCTGGGGCGACCTGATCGACTACCTGGGACAGGACCCGCGCACGCGCAGCATCCTGCTCTATATGGAAAGCATCGGCGACGCGCGGGCGTTCCTCTCGGCCGCGCGCGAGGTGGCGCTGACCAAGCCCATCATCGTGATCAAGCCCGGCCGAAGCGCCGCCGCCGCCAAAGCCGCCGCGTCCCACACCGGCTCGCTCACGGGCAGCGACGAGGTGCTCGAAGCCGCGTTCCGCCGCAGCGGCGTGTTGCGCGTCAATGACATCGCGGATCTGTTCGACATGGCCGAAGTCCTGGCCAAGCAGCCTCGGCCGGCCGGGCCGCGCCTGGCCATCGTTACCAACGCCGGAGGGCCGGCCGTGCTCGCTACCGACGCCCTGGTAACCGCCGGCGCCGAGATCGCCGACATCTCCCAGTCCACCATGGAGGAGTTGAACAAGATCCTCCCCGCCGCCTGGAGCCACAACAACCCCATGGACATTCTCGGGGACGCCGCGCCGGAGCGCTACGCCAAGGCCCTCGAGATCGTGGCCAAGGATCCCAACGCCGACGGCATGCTGGTGATTCTCACGCCGCAGTCGATGACCGATCCCACCAAGACGGCCGAGCAGTTGAAGCCCTACGCGAGCATCGAAGGCAAGCCCGTGCTGGCCAGTTGGATGGGCGGAACCGAAGTCGCCTCGGGCGAAGAGATCCTGAACCGCGCCGGCATCCCGACGTTCTCCTATCCCGACACGGCCGCGCGCGCGTTCGTCTACATGTGGCGATACGCCTACAACCTGCGGGGCCTGTACGAGACTCCCATCCTGGCGGCGACCGAGGAAGCCGAGGCGGACCGCGCCAAAGCGGACAGCATTATCCAGACTGTGCGCAAGTCCGGCCGGACGATTCTTACCGAGTTCGAGTCCAAGCAGTTGCTGGCTACCTACGGCATTCCGACCGTCGACACGCGAATCGCGATCGATGTGGATCGGGCCGTGGCGCTGGCCAGGGAGATCGGCTTCCCGGTGGTGCTCAAGCTGTACTCCGAGACCATCACCCACAAGACCGACGTGGGCGGCGTGGCGCTCAATCTGCGCAATGAAGACGCGGTGCGGACGGCCTTCAACGGCATCCAGGCCGCGGTTGCGGAGAAGGCCGGCGCGCAGCATTTCCAGGGCGTCACCGTGCAGCCGATGGTCAAGCTGGATGGCTACGAGATCATCATCGGGTCGAGCGTGGACTCGCAGTTCGGACCGGTGCTGCTGTTTGGCATGGGCGGCCAGTTGGTCGAGGTCTTCAAGGACCGGGCGCTGGCCCTGCCGCCGCTAACCACCACGCTAGCGCGGCGCATGATGGAACAGACCAAGATCTACACCGCCCTCAAGGGCGTGCGCGGGCGCAAACCGGTGGACCTGGCGGCGCTCGAGCAGTTGCTGGTCCGCTTCAGCCAGCTTGTAGTCGAACAGAAGTGGATCCAGGAAATCGACATTAACCCGCTGCTGGCCTCCCCGGAACGGCTGGTGGCCTTGGACGCACGCGTGGTGGTCTATGGCGCCGACGTCACCAAGGACAAGCTCCCGAAGCTCTCCATTCGCCCCTACCCGGTGAAGTACGTGGGGCAGTGGACCATGAAGGACGGCTCGCCGGTCACGATCCGGCCTATCCGGCCGGAGGACGAACCGCAAGTCGCGAAATTCCACGAGACGCTCTCGGACCGCTCGGTGTACCAGCGTTACCTGCACATGCTGAAGCTGAGCCAGCGCGTGGCGCACGAGCGCCTGACCCGCATCTGCTTCATCGATTACGACCGCGAGATGGCTCTAGTCGCCGAGGCCAAGGACGCTTCGGGCGAGTGCCGCATTATCGCGGTGGGGCGCCTCAAGAAGACGCACGGCGCCAACGAAGCCGAGTTTGCGCTGATCATCAGCGACGAGTTCCAGAACCGCGGTCTGGGAGCGGAGCTGTTGCGCCGCCTCATCGAGGTGGCCAAAGACGAGAAGATGAACCGGGTGACCGCCGACATTCTTCCGGACAACTTCGTCATGCAGCGCATCTGCGAGAAGGTGGGCTTCGGGCTGAAGCGCTCCGCCGACGACCCGGTGGTGAAAGCCACGCTGGAGTTGGCGGTACCAGTGTAAGAAGGACCGCTCCCTGACGGTCGCGGTTCGGTTCCAGCACCGAACCGCGAGCGTTAGCGAGCGGACGTCGCCACAAGGAGGTTTCGACGATGACCGGCAAGACGATCAAGGTCGACATGCTAGCCCGCGTGGAGGGCGAAGGAGCGCTCCAGATCAAGTTCCGGGGCGGACGGGTCGAGGACGTGAAGCTGACCATCTTCGAGCCGCCACGGATGTTCGAGGCCTTTTTGCGCGGCCGGCACGCGTTCGAAGCGCCGGACATCACCGCGCGCATCTGCGGCATCTGTCCGGTCGCCTACCAGATGAGCGCGGTCCACGCCATCGAGCGCATCCTGGGCGTGAAGGTCGACCCGGCGGTGCGGGAACTGCGCCGGCTATTCTATTGCGGAGAGTGGATTGAAAGCCACGCGCTGCACATCTACATGCTGCACGCGCCGGATTTTCTCGGCTACGCCGACGCCATCGAGATGGCGCGCGACCTCCCGGAGAAGGTCCAGCAGGCGCTACGGCTGAAGAAGATCGGCAACACGTTGATGACCGTGCTGGGCGGCCGCGAGATCCACCCTATCTCGGTCTGCGTCGGCGGATTCTACAAGGTGCCCACGCGCGCCGAGCTGCGGGAACTGGTGGACGAGTTGAAGTGGGCCCGCGACGCCTCCATCGAGACCGTCCGGCTGGTCTCCACGTTTCCCTTCCCCGACTTCGAGCAGGACTACGAGTTCGTGGCCCTCTCGCACCGCGACGAGTATCCGCTCAACCAGGGCCGCCTGGTTTCGAACAAGGGCCTGGATATCGAGGTCAGCGAGTACGAGGAGCATTTCTTCGAGCAGCACGTGAAGCACTCCAACGCGCTGCAATCGCAGTTGCGCAAGCGCGGCTCCTACCTGACGGGGCCGATGGCGCGCTTCAACCTGAATTACGACAAGCTGCCCGAGAGCGCGCGCCAGGCGGCGGCCGACGCCGGTCTCAAGCCGCCTGTCCTGAATCCCTTCCGCAGCATCATCGTGCGCGCGGTGGAGCTCGTCTTCGCGTGCGAGGAAGCGCTGCGCATCATCGGCGAGTACGAGCCGCCGGAACCGCCCCGGGCCAAGGTCAGAATGCGCGCCGGGACCGGCCATGCCATCACCGAGGCGCCGCGCGGCATCCTTTATCATCGGTACCAAATCGACGGCGAGGGCAAGATCCTGGCCGCCAAAATCGTTCCGCCGACCTCCCAGAACCAAAAACGGATCGAAGACGACCTCTGGCAGTTCGTCCCGCAGCTCTCCACGCTCCCTCAGGAGGAGATCACGCTGCGCTGCGAGCAGGCCGTGCGCAACTACGACCCCTGCATCTCCTGCGCCACGCACTTCCTGCGGTTGGAAATGACGCGGGAGTAATGGTGCGAGTCCTCGTAATCGGCTGCGGCAATCGGGATCGCGGGGACGACGCGGCGGGCATTCTCGTGGTGCGCCGGCTGCGGGAGCGGGGCGTCGACGCCCGCGAGCACGCAAGCGATGGCTTGGCGTTGATCGATGCCTGGAGCGCGGCCGAGTACGTCATCCTGGTCGACACGGTCATCACCGGCGCGCCGCCCGGCACCATCAGCGGCTGTGTGGGAGCCGACGCGGCGGTGCTCCGCAGCGCCACCACCTCCAGCCATTCCTTCGACGTCGCCGCCGCCATCGGGCTGGCGCGCGCGCTCGACCGGATGCCCGGCTCGCTCAAAATCTACGGTATCGAAGGCTGCGCGTTCGAGCCCGGGACCCAGCCCCAGCCGGTGGTCCTGGCCGCGGCCGAGCGGGTCGCGAATCTGGTGGAGGCGGAGGTTCGAAGGCTGGAGGCTACCGAGCCCTGAGGGTTGCGTGGCGCACGCTTCAGCGTGCAGCGGCGAGCTTCAGCTCGCCGTCCGGACCCGTGGCCTGAAGCCCACGGCGGCACGCTAAAGCGTGCGCCACGAAAGTTGAAGTTCACATGAAGGTTGCGGTGCCCAAATCTCAGAGGCTGCGCGTGGCGCTCTACGGCGCCGTGCAAGGCGTGGGGTTCCGCCCTTTCGTCTACCGCCTCGCGACCGAAATGGGACTGCCCGGCTGGGTGCTGAATTCGAGCGCCGGCCTGGTGCTGGAAGTAGACGGCGCGCCCGACGAGTTGCAGCGATTCCTCGAACGCCTCGATGCCGAGCGCCCCGCCGCGGCCGTCGTCCTAGCTCGCGAAACCAGCTTCCTCTCGCCCGCCGGCTTCACCCGGTTCGAAATCGTTGCCAGCGACCAGGCCAGCGAAAAGTCCGCGGCCATCCTCCCCGATCTGGCCACCTGCCCGCAGTGCCTGGCCGACCTCTCCGACCCGGCCAACCGGCGTTACCAGTACCCTTTCACTAACTGCACCCAGTGCGGCCCGCGCTACAGCATCATCCTCGATATCCCCTACGACCGGCCCACGCACCACCATGCAGGGCTTCGCGCTGTGCCCCGAGTGCCTCCGCGAGTACACGGACCCGGCGGACCGCCGCTTTCACGCCCAGCCGAACGCCTGTCCGAAATGCGGACCGAAGCTGTCCATCGAGATCGGCGAGGCGGCGCGCGAAATTGCGGCGGGTCGCATTCTCGCGCTCAAAGGCATCGGCGGGTTTCAGTTGCTGGCGGACGCCCGCAATCAGGACGCGGTCGCGCGCCTGCGGCGTCTGAAGCATCGCGAGGAGAAGCCGTTCGCGCTCATGATGCCGTCCGTCGAAATGGTGCGCCAGCATTGTCTCGTTTCGGCGGAGGAGCAGCGCGTGCTCGTTTCGGCGGCTGCCCCGATCGTGCTGCTGCGCCCGTCAGCACCGAACCGCGACCGTCAGGGAGCGGACCTCGCCCCCAACGTCGCCCACAATTCGCCCTACCTGGGCGTCATGCTGCCCTATTCCCCCCTGCATCATCTCCTGATGCGCGCGTGCCCGTTCCCCCTGGTGGCGACCAGCGGCAACCTCAGCGACGAGCCCATCGCCATCGACAACGACGAAGCCCGCCGGCGGCTGGGCGGCATCGCCGACGCCTTCCTGATGCACGACCGCCCCGTCGCGCGGCCCTGCGACGACTCCGTGGTGCGCGTCACGCGCGGCCGCGAGAACGTGATGCGCCGAGCCCGCGGCTACGCGCCGCTTCCTGTGCGCGTAGATCGGGAACTCCCCGCCGGTCCTCGCCGTGGGCGGGCACTTGAAGAACACGGTAGCGATCGCCGTAGGCCGCCAGGTGTTTCGTCAGCCAGCACATCGGCGACCTCGACACCCCGGAAGCCCGCCGCGCCTTCGAGAACGCCATCGACGACCTCTGCCGCCTCTACCGCTTCAAGCCCGAACTGGTGGCCTGCGACCTGCATCCCGACTACGCCTCCACGCGCTGGGCCCTCGCCTCCGGCCTGCCGGTCGTCCGCGTCCAGCACCACCACGCGCACGCCGCCGCCTGCGCGGCCGAGAACGCCATCCGCGGCCCGTACCTGGGCGTGTCCTGGGACGGCACCGGCTACGGCCTCGACGGCACCGTCTGGGGCGGAGAGATTCTTCCTGGCCGACGAGGGCCGCTTCGAGCGCGTCGGCCACCTGCGCCCGTTCCGCCTGCCGGGCGGCGAAGCCGCCATCAAAGAAGGCTGGCGCTCCGAGGCCAGCCTGCTCTACGAAACCTTCGGCCCGCAAGCGGTCGACGACCCGGTGTTGCGCAGGATGATCGAGCGCGGAGTCAACGCCCCGCTCACCTCCAGCGTCGGCCGCCTGTTCGACGCCGTGGCGTCCATGGCCGGAGTCGCGCGCCAGAGCCGCTTCGAGGGCCAGGCCGCCATGCTGCTCGAACGGGCCATCGATGGTGCGACCATAGTGGATGCGTACCCGCTGCCACAACGCGAAGGCGTGGCGGACTGGGCGCCGCTGGTCGAGGCCGTCCGGCGCGACGTCGAGAGGGGCGAGCCCCAGGCCACCATCGCCGCGCGGTTTCACAACGCGCTGGCCGAGTGGATCGCGTCCGCCGCGGAGCGTAGCGGAGTCCGCCAGGTCGCGCTCTCGGGCGGAGTGTTTCAGAACGGGTACCTGGTGGAGCGCACGGTCGCGTTGCTCGAGCGCGGTGGCTTCGCGGTATACACGCACCAACGAGTGCCCGCGAACGACGGAGGAATCGCGCTGGGCCAGGCGGTGCTGTGTACCGAGCCGCGACCGCAAGGGAGCGGTTTGGCTGAAGGCTGATAGCTGATAGCGAGGTTTTATGTGTCTAGCAATTCCGGGAAGGATCACCGAGATCACCGAAGACGCCGAGCAGGCGCTGCGCCGCGGCAAGGTCGATTTCGCCGGCGTCAAGAAGGAGATTTCGCTGGCCTTCACGCCCGAGGCCGCCATCGGCGACTACGTGTTGGTGCACGCCGGCTTCGCGTTGAACACCGTCGACGAGGACGAGGCGCGGAAGATCTTCGAGCACCTGGAAGAGATGGCCGAGCTCGAAGAAGCCGCGGGCGACGCGCCATGAAGTTCGTCGACGAGTATCGCGACCGCAAGGCCGTGGACCAGGTGGCCCAGGAGATTCGCAACACCGTGACGCGGCCCTGGACCATCATGGAGGTCTGCGGCGGCCAGACCCACACCATCCTCAAGAGCGGCCTCGAGGACCTGCTGCCGCCCGAGGTCACGCTGGTGCACGGCCCGGGCTGCCCGGTGTGCGTCACGCCGCTCGAGCTCATCGATAAGTGCCGTGGCCATCGCTCTGCGCCCCGGACGCGATTCTGTGCTCTTTCGGCGACATGCTGCGCGTGCCGGGCTCCACCAAGAGCCTGTTCGACGCCAAGGCCGAGGGCGCCGACGTGCGCATCGTCTACTCGCCGCTCGATGCGCGTGAAGCTGGCGCGCGAGCAGCCCGAACAAGCAGGTGGTGTTCTTCGCCGTGGGCTTCGAGACCACCGCGCCCGGCAACGCAATGGCCGTGTGGCAGGCCGCGCGCGAGGGGCTCGAGAACTTCTCGGTCCTGGTGGCGCACGTGCTGGTGCCGCCCGCCATCGAAGCCATTCTGAGCGCGCCCGACGTGCCGCGTGCAGGCTTTCCTGGCGCCGGGCCACGTGTGCACGGTGGTGGGATTCGAGCAGTACGAGCCGATCGCGCGGCGCTACCACGTGCCCATCGTGGTCACCGGCTTCGAGCCGCTCGATCTGCTCGAAGGCATCCGGATGGCGGTGGCGCAGCTCGAAAGCGGGCGCGCCGAGGTCGAGAACCAGTACAGCCGCGCGGTGACGCGCGAAGGAAACCGCGCCGCGCAGCAGCGTAGTGGCGGAGGTCTTCGAAGCCGCCAACCGCCAGTGGCGCGGCATCGGCGAGATCCCCGCGAAGCGGCCTGCGTTTGCGCGAGGCCTACCGGCGCTTCGACGCCGAAGAGCGATTCGCCTTGACGGCGGCCGGCGCCGTGGAACCCGCCGAGTGCATCAGCGGCCTGGTCCTGCAGGGCCTGAAGAAGCCCTACGAGTGCCCGGCCTTCGCGGCCAAATGCACGCCGGAACGGCCGCTCGGCGCGCCCATGGTCTCCTCCGAGGGCGCCTGCGCGGCGTACTACCTCTACGGAAGGCATCGCCATGGACGAGTTTAAACTCACCTGCCCCGTCCCCTTCCCGGCCGGCGATCGCATTCTGCTGGCGCACGGCGGCGGCGGCAGACTCACCAACCAGCTCATCGACAGCGTCTTCGTGCCGGCCTTTTCGAACCCGGCGCTCGACGCGCGGCACGACGGCGCGGTGGTCACGGCGGGCGGCGCGCGTCTCGCGTTCACCACCGATGGCTACGTGGTGCGGCCGCTGATTTTCCCCGGCGGCAACATCGGCGACCTGGCCGTGAACGGCACGGTGAACGACCTGGCCATGTGCGGCGCGCGGCCGCTCTATCTGAGCGCGGCCTTCATCCTCGAAGAGGGCCTGACGATGGAGACGCTGCGCACGGTGGTCGCCTCGATGCAGAAGGCCGCCGACGCGCGCGGGTGTCGCGCTCGTCACCGGCGACACCAAAGTGGTGGACCGGGGCAGCGCCGACGGGATGTTCATCACCACGGCCGGCATCGGCGTTGATCGAGGACGGGCGCGCGATCTCGCCGCAGGCGGTCGAGCCGGGCGATGCGGTGATCGTCAGCGGCGACCTCGGCGCGCACGGCATCGCGATCCTCTCGGTGCGCGAGGGGCTGGACTTCGAAACCGACAATCGAGAGCGACACGGCGCCGCTATGGGAGCCGGTTCGAGGCGCTCTTCGCGGCGGGCATCGAGGTGCACTGCCTGCGCGACCTCACGCGCGGCGGCCTGGCCTCCGCGCTCAACGAGATCGCCACGGCGCGCGGCGTCGGCATCGCGATCGAGGAGCTCGGCATCCCGGTGCGAGAGGCGGTGCGCGGCGCCTGCGAGCTGCTGGGACTCGATCCGCTCTACGTGGCCAACGAAGGGCGCTTCGTCGCTTTCGTCCCGGCCGCAGAGGCGGAGCGCGCGGTCGACGTGCTCGAGGCCCTGCCCGTGACCCGAGGCGCGGCGGTCGCGGGCTGCGTGACCGCGGAAGACCCGGGCGTGGTGGTCCTCGAGAGCCGCATCGGCGGCCGCCGCGTAGTAGACATGCTCAGCGGCGAGCAGTTGCCCCGGATCTGCTAGGCGGCTCGTGGCGCACGCTTCAGCGTGCAGCGGCGAACTTCAGTTCGCCGTCCGGACCACGGGCTGAAGCCCGCGGCAGCACGCTGAAGCGTGCGCTACGCCCCCCCCGCCGGCTCCAAAATCGCCGACATCGACCCCGCCGACCCTTCGATCCGCGGGTCCGGACCGTAGCCCCGGATCTGGTCGCGCGCGAACTCGGCTTGAGGGAGCTCGCAGGTGATCACAATGGTTCGGCCGGTGCGGTCCACTTCCTCCGCGTGGCGATAGGCCTCCACCTCGGACATCAGGAACAACCGGGCCAGCATCTCGATGACGTAGTCATACGTGTGCATCGAGTCGTCGAGCAGCACCACGTTGAAGAGCGGCGTGAGCTGCTCCTTGTCGGTGGTCTCCGGGGCCGGAGCGTGCTCGGTCGGCATCATGCTCTCTCCAGAGCTTTGAACGTCGCGGCGATGCAACCCTTGAGCCCGTCGGCAAGCGCCTCCGCGGGCGTGCTGAAGGCCGCGTCCCAGTTGAACTGAACCGTCTGCTCGGCGATGTACTGCCCCCAACCGCCGCTGGCCACGGACTTCACGGTCGCCGGCGTGATGGCCGCCTGAAGCTGCTCGACGGTGCGGCCCCGCGCTTTGCCTTGCGCGACGGCTTCGGCCAGTTCCTCGATAAAGGCCGCCTCCTGCGTCAAACGCTCGCGCGTGTGCTGCACATCGCCGTGCCCGCCGACGGCGTACTCGAACGGGAACTCAGCCAGGGTGCGCAGCGTGCGCGGCCAATCGCGCGGATAACCGTCCCCGATGTACGGCAGGAAGCCGTGCAGCAGGTCGCCGCTCGCCATCACCTTTTTGTCGGGGCAGAAGACGACGATATCTCCGGCCGTGTGGCCGCGTCCGCGAAAAGCCAGGTGCAGCTCGTGGGCCTTGTCGTGGATGATGAGGTTGCGGTCGAAGGTGACGTTGGGCAGCTCGAACGCGTAGTTCTGCATCTCGGCCAGAAAAGCGCGCGTGCCGGCCGCGGTCCGGCGGTAGTGCTCGCGCTCGCGGGGCGTCTTCGCCGCCGCGGCCTGGCGCTCGGCGTCGTCGGCGCTCTTGCGGAACGCCTCGATCGCCTCTTTGAAGCGGTCCCCGGCGGATTCGGCGATCAGTCCCCGCGTAACGGTGCTGGAGATCAAATCGGACTGCGGCGCGATCTTGCGATACTCCGGCGATCCGCCCACGTGGTCGAAATGGAAGTGTGTGTTGACCACGTAGCGGACCGGCTTGCTGGTGATGCCGCGGAACTGGGCCACCAGCGCCGCCGCGGCGGAAGGCTTCGAGTGCGTATCGACAATGAGCAGATCGTTCGCGTTCTCGAAGATGACCGCATTGCAGTTGATCACCGGCACCGGCCGGGCGACGGCGGCATAGACTCCATCGGCGACCTTCGTGACATCGAACAGATCGTCCGGCGCGCCGGGGGCCTGCGCGCGGGCCTGGGCAGCCCGAAGCGCCGCCCGTTCCATCAGCGAGGCGCCGAACCATGCAGCGCCCAGGGTGTGTCGAAGGAAACCGCGGCGGGAGTGGGACACACTAGATGCTATAGCACAGCCGCGCCTGCAGCGGGCAAGCGCGTACCTTTGGCCTTTGGGGCGCGGTTCAATGAACCATCCGCGCTATAATAAGTTGGAAAGGGGGCGCAACGGATTCGACGGGATTGATTTTGGTGTGTAGAGGCGTGCCGGGTTCCGAGCTCCCGTAAAACGATCGGAAAACTAAAACTGCCAACAACACGCAGTTTGCTTTCGCCGCCTAATTAATTAGGCGACGCGCTCCGGCCGGTGCTCCCGCAGCCGGTCATGGGGCGTCATTCGCGGGATAGGTGAAAGGCTTCTGTCCGTAGCCCCAAACCGAATCCAATCGGGCTAGGCGGTCGTCGCGCTTGCCGGTTCCGACTGCGGCTGCCGAATATAACGAATCGGATACGCACGTAGGCTCTTGCGCCAGGCTTTCTCGGACCCGGGTTCAACTCCCGGCGCCTCCACCATTCCGTTCTCCGGACGTTGCCCGCAGGCGCGGGCTACGCTATCCTGATCTCTCGCGAAGTGAAAATCGGAATCCTCATAGTCGCCTACAATGCCGTCACCACTCTGGTCAGCGTACTGAAGCGGATTCCTCCCGAAGCTTGGGAGCGGGTCTCGGAAGTGGTGGTCTTCGATGACGCCAGCTCCGACCACACCTACGAGCTGGCGGTCGGCTACAAGACCATCGCGCAACTCGACAAGCTCACCATCATCGGCAACCACAAGAATCTGGGCTACGGCGGCAACCAGCGCGAAGGGTACCAATACTTCATCGAACGCGGCTTCGACATCGTGGTCCTGCTGCACGGAGACGGCCAGTACGCTCCTGAGGTGCTGCCGCAGATCTACGGCCCCCTCGTTTCCGGCGAGGCCGACGCCGTGTTCGGCTCCCGCATGATGAAGGACCACGGCGGCCCCTTGAAGGGCGGTATGCCGCTTTATAAGTACCTCGGCAACCGCATTCTGACCTGGATGGAGAACCGGGCCCTGGGAATGCACCTCACCGAGTTCCATAGCGGCTATCGCGCCTATCGGCTGGATTGCCTCCGCCAGATCGACCTCTCGCGGATGACCGCGGACTTCCACTTCGATACCGAAATCATCATCAAGCTCCAGCACCAGGGATTCCGCATCAAGGAAGTTCCTATTCCGACTTACTACGGCGGCGAGATTTGTTACGTCAACGGCATGCGCTACGCCTGGGACGTGACACGGGCGGTGTTGCGCTACCGGCGGACCGTGTTCGGGAACGCGCGGTTTCCGGAATTCCAGGAATACTGGCGCCACTATCCGCTCAAGCGAAGCCGTTACTCCAGCCACGAAACACTCCTGCGGCTGGTGGGTCACGGCCACACCATCCTCGACATCGGTTGCGGCGAGGGTTTCCTGAGTAGTGAACTGGCGGCCGCGGGCAACGATGTCGTCGGCGTCGATCTTCTCGAGAAGCCGGAGTGCGTGGATTCGATGAAGGCGTATTTCCGCTGCGATCTCAGCCAGGGCCTGGACGTCAAGCAGGAACCCCTTCGCTCGGCCCATCCCGACCGGATTCTGCTGCTCGACGTGCTGGAGCACTTGGCCCGTCCCGAGCCGGTCCTCGACGCCTGCCGCGCGCTGCTCGCGCCCGGCGGAGTCGCCATCATCACCGTGCCCAACGTCGCCAACATATGGGTCCGGCTGTGTCTGCTTCTGGGCCGGTTCGAGTACACCGACCGGGGCATTCTGGACCGCACGCACTTGCGCTTCTACACGCGCAGGGCCGCCCGCCGGCTGCTGGCGGAGAACGGCTTCGAAGTGATTCGGGAGCGCGCCACGGTGGTCCCCACGGAGATCGCGCTCACCGCCTCCCCGACAAACCGCGCCATGATCTTGCTGAACGCGCTGCTGGCCGCGGCCGCCAGGGTCTTCCCGACGTTATTCGGCTACCAGCTTCTGTTCGTAGCCAGAGCCGCGCGATAGCCCCCAGTGCTGTCCCCTGAATGTGGCGCAGGCACTCCTGCCTGCCGCCTCGACATTCGTCTCGAGGCGCTCTTCTTGCAGCCGCCACCTCTGGCCGGCGCCTCCCTCGCAGATTCTGCGAACTCCACCCGCCCCGCGACGTAGTAAGCGATTGAGGGGCGGGAGGTGTACGTCATGGGTTCCTTTCGAAGCCAGCTCAGACATGTAGCGCGGAGGCTGATGCGGGCTCCGGCGTTCACCGCCGTAACCGTGCTCACGATCGCACTCGGAGTCGGCGCCAACACCGCGATCTTCAGTGTCGTCAACGGCATTCTACTGAAACCCCTGCCCTACCCCGACCCCGCCCGCCTGGTGAGCGTGCGGCAGTCGGCGCCCGGCATCAACTTCCCGGACCTGGAGCTGTCGCCGTCGGACTACTTCACCTTTCGGGAAGAGAACCGCACCTTCCAGCAGTTCGGTGTCTGCGGCAGCGGCACCGTAAGCGTCACCGGCCTGGCAGAGCCCGAGCAGGTGGCGTACCTCGCCGTTACCCAAGGCACGCTCGACGCGCTCGGCATCCGGCCGGCCCTGGGGCGGTGGTTCACCGCGCGTGACGACACCGCCGGCAACCCGGAGACCGCGATCCTGATGTACGGCTACTGGCAACGCAGGTTTGGCGGCAGCGCGGCGGCCATCGGGCGCCGAATTCTGGTGGACGGCAAAGCCAAAGAGATCGTCGGCGTCATGCCCCAGAGCTTCCGGTTCCTCGATGGGAAGCCCGACCTTCTGCTTCCCTTTCAGTTCGAGCGCGGCAAGCTCTTCCTGGGAAGCTTCAGCTACACCGGCATCGCCCGCCTGAAGCCCGGCGTCACTCTGGCTCAGGCGAACGCCGACCTGGCGCGGATGATTCCCATCGTGAACACCCGGTTCCCGCCGCCTCCCGGCTTCAGCGTGAAGTTGTTCGAGGATGTGCGAATCTATCCCAGCATCCGCCCCTTGAAGAGCGAGGTGGTCGGCGATCTCGGGAAAGTGCTGTGGGTGCTGATGGGCAGCATCGGCCTGGTGCTGCTGATCGCCTGCGCGAATGTAGCCAACCTGCTGCTGGTCAGGGCCGAAGGACGCCAGCACGAGATGGCCATCCGCGCGGCTCTGGGCGCCGGAACGGGCCGCATCGCCGCCGAATTCCTCATCGAGAGTGTACTCCTGGGACTTCTGGGCGGCGCCGCCGGAACCGCTCTGGCTTACGGCGCGCTGAAACTGCTGGTGGCGATCGCGCCAGCGAATCTGCCCCGCATCGAGAACCTCGCTTTGGATCCGCTGGCGCTCCTGTTCACTCTGGCCGTCTCGCTGGCCGCCGGATTGCTGTTCGGCCTCGTGCCCGTGATCAAACACGCGACCCCGAATGTGGTGGCGGCGCTCCGCTCCGGAGGCCGAACCTCGAGCCAGAACCGTGAGGCGCACCGCGCGCGCAATGCCCTGGTGGTGGTGCAGGTGGCGCTCGCCGCCGTTCTGCTGATCGGTTCCGGCCTCATGATCCGCACATTTCAAGCCTTGCGAAACGTTCAGCCCGGCTTCACGGATCCCGCCGGGATCCAGACCATGAGCATCTACGTCCCGGAGGCCCAGGTCAAGGAGCCGGAACGGGTGATGCGAATGTTCCAGGAGATCGAGCGGCGGCTTTCCGCGATTCCCGGAGTCTCCGCGACGGCATTCGCCAACTCCGTTCCCACCGACGGAAACAGCAGCACGGACGTGCTCTATGCAGAGGACCGCAGCTACCGCGAGGGAGAGCTGCCGCCCCTGCGACGCTTCAAGTTTGTGGCTCCGGGCTTCCTCGGGACCATGGGGACGCCGCTGGTGGCCGGACGCGACTTCACGTGGGCCGACCTCTACGGCAATCGACAGGTCGCCATCGTCTCCGAGAACATGGCGCGCGAGATGTGGCACGATCCGGCAGGCGCGCTCGGCAAGCGCATTCGCGAGGGCTCCAAGGACCCCTGGCGCGAAATCATCGGCGTGGCGGCGGACGTCCGCCACGACGGGGCGGACCACAAGGCGCCGACCACGGTGTACTGGCCGCCCATGATGAGCACCTTTTGGGGCGACACTCCGTTCTTGAGCCGCCACGCAGTCTTTGCGATTCGCAGCCCCAGGGCCGGCTCGGAGAGCTTCCTCAAGGAAGTGCGGCAGGCGGTCTGGTCAGTCGATCGCGACCTACCGCTCGACCGCGTCCGGACCATGGAAGAGCTCTATCGAAAATCGATGGCGCGCAGTTCGTTCACGCTGGTGATGCTCAGCATCGCCGGAGGCATGGCGCTGCTGCTCGGCATCGTCGGGATATACGGCGTCATCTCTTACTCGGTCTCGCAACGGACCAGGGAGATCGGCATTCGAATCGCACTCGGCGCCGATCGCACCGCATTGAGAGCGATGGTGGTCCGCCAAGGGCTGGCGATGGCGTTGGTGGGTGTGGCGTTCGGCCTCGCGGCCGCTGCCGCGCTGACGCGCGTCATGGCCTCGCTGCTGTTTGAGATCAGCCCCGTCGATCCGCTGACCTATGGCGCGGTATCCGCCGGGTTGCTGGCGGCGGCGGCCGCCGCCAGCTATGTCCCGGCGCATAAGGCATCGGGCGTAAACCCGGTCAACGCCTTGCGCGCCGACTAACTATTGCCCCATCGGCCCGTGAGCGAGGAGGTAGTACACCTCGTTCCACCGTAGTTCGTTCTTGAACTCCGACTCGGTGGTCCCCTTCCCGATCGTCACGCACTCCAGGCCCGCGATATCGGCGAAGTCCTGGAACATCTCGGTGGTAGCGGCCTGCGTGAACGCCGTGTGGTGCGCGCCGCCGGCGTTGATCCAGCAGCCGAGGGCGGTCTCGAAGTTCGGCCTGGGTTCCCACACCGCCTGAGCCACAGGCAGCTTGGGCATCGGCTCGTTCGGCTTCACCACATCCACCTCGTTGAGGATCAGGCGGAAGCGGTTGCCCAGATCGATGAGCGAAGCGTTCAGCGCCGGGCCCGCGGGCGTGTTGAAGACCAGGCGCGCCGGGTCGGCCTTGCCGCCGATGCCCAGCGGATGCGCCTGCAGAGACGGCTTGCCGTCGGCGATGGAGGGGCAGATCTCCAGCATGTGCGCGCCCAGAACCTTCTTGCCGTCGTTGGCCATGTGGTAGGTGTAGTCCTCCATGAAGGACGCGCCGCCCTTCATGCCCGCGCCCATCACCTTCGTCGCGCGCACCAGCGCCGCAGTCTTCCAGTCGCCTTCCGCGCCGAAGCCGTAGCCATCGGCCATCAGGCGTTGCACGGCCAGGCCGGGCAACTGCACCAGGCCATGCAGGTCTTCGAAGGTGGTGGTGAATCCCTTGAAGCCGCCGGCCTCGAGGAACGAGCGCATGCCCAGTTCGATCCGCGCCTGCTCCCGAACGTTCTCGTAGTGGGCGCCGCCCTTGCGCACGTCCGCCGCCATCTCGTAAGTGTCCGCGTACTCCGCCACCAGTTTGTCGATGGCGGCGTCGCTCACCTTCCCGACGCTAGCTACCAGTTCGCCGACGCCGTAGCCGTTTACCGAATAGCCGAAGGCAATCTGAGCCGCAACCTTGTCGCCTTCGGTCACCGCCACTTCGCGCATGTTGTCGCCGAAGCGCGCGAAACGGGCACCCTGCCAGTCGGCCCACGCAGCAGCGGCGCGAGCCCATGCGCCCAGCTTGGCCTGAACCGAGGCTTCCTGCCAGAAGCCAACAACGACCTTCCGGTTGATGCGCATGCGGCTCATGATGAACCCGTGCTCGCGGTCGCCGTGGGCGGCCTGATTGAGGTTCATGAAGTCCATGTCGATGCTCGACCAGGGAATCTCGCGGTTGTGCTGGGTGTGGAGATGCGCGATCGGTTTGCGCAGTCCCCTCAAGCCGTTGATCCACATCTTCGACGGCGAGAAGGTGTGGCACCAGGTGATCACCCCGATGCAGTCGGCTGCGTTATTGGCTTCCTGGCACACCGCGGAGATGGCGTCCGGCGTCGTCAGCACCGGCTTGAAGACCACCTTCACCGGGATGGCAGGCGATGCGTCGAATGCCTTGGCGATCTCCTGGGAGTGAATCGCCACCGTCTTCAGAGTCTCCGGGCCATACAAGTGCTGGCTGCCGGTCAAGAACCAGATTTCTCCAGTCAGTTTCATGAGATTCCTATCCTCCTACCCGATATTAAGGTAAGCCCTTTCATGCCTTGGGCCGTCAGCGCCATCCCGCAGGAAGGGCAAGACCATAGTATAAGTTGCGCGCCCTCGAAGCAACCGGGGCCCAGCGGCCGTAACGGTCTCGCTCTGTCAGCGCTTTCAGAGCGATGCCCGTGCCCGCAGCGCCGCCGCATACGTGTCGTAGGCGCGGCGGTCAAACAGGCTGAAGATCACCTCGCGCACCTTTGTGTCGCTGCGCTCGAGGTGGCCGGCGACGGTCGCGAGCGCGATCGAGGCCGCTTCGGCCATCGGATAGCCGTACGCCCCGGTGCTGATGGAAGGGAACGCGACCGAGCGCAGCTCCCGCTCTTCGGCCATCTCGAGACAGGTGCGATAGCAGGAAGCGAGCACCGCGGCCTCGTCGCCGCGGCCGCTATAGATGGGCCCCACGGCGTGAAATACCCAGCGCGCGGCGAGGCCGCCGGCCGAGGTGGCGACGGCCCCGCCGGCCGGGCAGCGCCCGATCTTCGCGCGGATCCCGTCGAGCTCTCGCATGATGGAAGGACCGCCCGCGCGGTGTATGGCCCCGTCCACGCCACCGCCGCCTGCCAGCGCCGAGTTGGCGGCGTTCACGATCGCATCCGCCGCAACCCGCGTGATGTCCCCAACCGCGAGCCGCAGCACCTTGCCTCCCGGGAATGGCTGCTCCATGCATAGTAAAATAGGCGTTCCCGAGACGGGAAGCAAGGGACCATGGCGATTTCTCAAGCACCGGCGCTGGCGCTGTTCGATATTGACGGCACGCTCCTTCGCCGCGCCGGGCCGCACCACCGCGAAGCGCTGATCGAAGCCGTCCGGCACGTCACGGGATACGACACCACGACCGACGGCATTCCGCTCTACGGCATGCTGGATCCCGACATCCTGCGCGAGATGCTGCGGCGCGCGGGCGCGCCGGCCCGCCTCACTCGCGAAGCGATGCCGGGTATCGTTGCCTCCGCGCAAAGGATCTACCGCCGAACCTGCCCGGTGCTCACGCGCCGGACCTGCCCGGGGGTGCGGCGGCTGCTCGGCCGGCTCGAACGGCGAGGCGTCCTGATGGGTCTCGTCACCGGCAACCTGACTCGCATCGGGTGGTGGAAGCTGGAGCGGGCCGGCCTGCGCCGCTATTTTCGCTTCGGCGCCTTCGGCGAGATGGCCCGCGACCGCGCCGGTCTGGCGCGCCTGGCCCTGCGGCAAGCGCGCCGGGAGGGCTGGATCGGGCCCGCCACGCCGGTGTGCCTCATCGGCGACGCGCCGGCGGACATCCTGGCGGCACGCGCCAACGGCCTGCGGTCGATTTCGGTTGCCACGGGCATGCTGCCTGTCGAGAAGCTGCAAGCCTTCGCGCCGGACCTGATGCTCGAAGACCTGCGCGGGCTGCGGCCGGAGATGATTCTGTAGCGCGCTCGTCGCCGGAAGCGTAACAGCGAACACCCCGGCCGTTCCGGCGGGCGACGGGCGACGAGCGGCTCGAATGGAACTTTTCCATGCCCCTGTCGTATACCGCTTTGTGAGGTGAGCCATGCGACTTCCGTTTCTGGCCCTAGCTGCCGTTTCCTTGGTCCCCTTCCAGGTGGGCTGCGACTTCGAGAGCATCGCCGATGCGTCCGACCACTATCGCGAGGACTTCCAATACACCTATAACCTCAAGCCCGGCGGCCGGCTGACCGTCGACAACTACAACGGCTCGGTCGAGATCCTGGGCTGGGAAAAGGACTCGGTCCAGATCACCGGCACCAAGTACGCCGGACGCCAGCAACTCCTCAAGGACGTCAAGATCGAAACCAAGGCGGACGACAACTCGGTGACCATCCGCACCATCCGGCCTACCTGGCACGGCAACTCGGGAGCCAAGTACTCCATCCGCGTGCCGTTCAAGGTGGCGCTGGATCGCATCGTGAGCTCGAACGGCCAGATCCGCGTAGAAGACGTTCAGGGGAACGCGATCCTGGAGACCTCGAACGGCGCCGTGCGGCTCCGCAAGGTCGAAGGGCGGCTCGACGCCAAGACGTCGAACGGCGCGATCGAGGCCGACGGCTTGACGGGCGACGCCATGCTGCGCACTTCAAACGGCTCGATCCGGCTGGATCGCGTGTTTGGAGCTCTGGATGCGCGGACCTCGAACGGCGGCGTCCATATCCGTCTCGGGAAGCCGAAGGCGGGCGAGCCGATCAAGCTGGGCAGTTCCAACGGCAGCATCGAGCTCGAGGTCGAGGAACTGGACAACAACGAGATTCACGCCTCCACCAGCAACGCCACCATCACCCTGCGGCTGCCGCCGCCCATCAAAGCCCGCCTGCGCGCGTCGACCAGCAACGGCGGCATCACGACCGAGTTCGACGTCACCACGCACGGCTCCATGGGCAAGAACTTCCTGGAGGGCGAAATCAACGGCGGCGGTCCGCTGATCGACCTGTCGACGTCGAACGGCACCATCAAAGTCCAGAAGATGTAAGTTTGACGGTTGGCCCTGCCGACAGCAGCCGGTAGGGCCTGCGCCTTCGGTCTCGCGCCGCGTTGCGGGGTCCGCCAGGCCTTCGACGGTGCGATGCGCTGGGTCTGCTTGCTGACGCGCGCGGTTCTGTGCTGCGGCCGGGCGCCCTACGGGGCGAGCTCTTTGAACTTGGCCTCGAACGCGTTCAGCGGCACGGCGCCCACCATGATCACGCCAGAGACGCCGTCTCGCGTGCTTTTGCCGAGCAGGAAGCTGGGAGTCCCGGTCACGCCAAACCCCTCGGCAGTCGCTACGTCCTTCTCAACCGTCTTCGAGTACTTTCCGCTGTCCATGCAGTTGCGGAACTGAAGGGAATCCAGCTTCAGCCCCTGCGCGTAGCGGTTGAGGTCGGCGGCGGAAAGCTTGTCGGCGTTGGTGATGAGGCGATCCCGCATCTGCCAGAACTCCTGCTGGTCCCCGGCGCAGCGGGCGGCCTCGGCGGCGCGGGCGGCGTTGGAGTGGAAATCGAGCGGGAGGTCGCGGCTGACGAACCGGAGCTTGCCGGTGTCGATATATTTCTTCTTGAGCTCGGGGAACGTCGAGACGTGGAACTGCCGGCAGTAGCCGCACTGGTAGTCGGTGAACTCCACCATGGTCAGCGGCGCGTCCTTGCTGCCAAGCCAGGGCCCATCCCCGAGGTTCATCCGGATTCCGCTGCCGGGCTCGGCGTCCGCGCTGGACGGCCGCGCACCCTGTTCGAGCAACTCGCGGATTTGCCGCAGTTCGCTCAGAATCTCGTCGGCCTGCTCGCGCGTGATTCCAGGCTCGTTCTTCTTCTTGTCCGCCGCGCTCGCCGGAAACGCCAGGCCGAGCGCCAACGGGACGATAGCCAAGTACTTATACATAGCTGGAAGCCTCAAATATAGCATGCGGCACGTTATTGCGCCGCTCTCGGGCTGCCGCCTCTGCCGTGCCACGACGGCCTCGCCCCGCCAGCCGCGGCGCCGATCGCACCGAGCGGCGACATCGCCCCCGGCGCGCCGGCGGGGGGGCACTCCGAAGCCGGCCGCCGCTGGGGGGCAAGGTGGTGGCGGCCAGGAGGCTGGATCGGAACGGCCCTCCGGCGCATCTGATGAAATATGAATCGTACAGCCACCGCTGCCTGGCATGGCAGCCTCAAAGAAGGTAAGGGGACTATTTCCACCGCCAGCGGCGTCCTCCGAGACGCCCAATACTCCTTCGGGACCCGCTTCGAGAACGGAGTGGGCACCAACCCCGAAGAACTGATCGCCGCCGCACACGCGGGGTGTTTCTCGATGGCGCTCTCAGCCCAACTGGGCGAGGCCGGCATCACTCCGGACACCATCCAGACCACGGCCACGGTGACGCTCGAGAAGACGCAAGCCGGCTGGACCGTGACCGCCAGCCACCTGGAGGTCCGCGCCCGCATCAAAGGCGCCGACCGCGCGGCGTTCGAACGCGCCGCCGAGAACGCCAAGGCGGGCTGCCCGATCTCCCGTTTGCTGAACGCCAAGATCAGCATGACGGCGCAACTGGAATCCGGGGCGGCGTAGGGAAACAGGGTCCGCTCCCTGACGGTCGCGGTTGGGTGCTCCAAGCGGGCATGGACGCCTGCCCGCCTGCCCCACTTGCGCGGCGGCGGGTAGAATAGGTGTTTAATGCCGACGCGCGAAACAGTGCAAGCTCCTCCCGCGTGCCTTTCCAAGCTGGCGACGCTCGAGGCGGCGCTGAGCACGGCCATTCGCGGCAAACCCGAAGTGGTCCGGTTGTCATTGGTGTGCCTGCTGGCGCGCGGGCACCTGCTCATCGAGGACGTGCCGGGCGTGGGCAAGACCACGCTGGCGCACGCGCTGGCGCGCTCGGTGGACTGCCAGTTCCACCGCCTGCAGTTCACCAGCGACATGCTGCCGTCGGACGTCCTGGGCGTGACCATCTACAACGCGCACTCCCAGGCTTTCGAGTTCAAGCCCGGCCCGGTGTTCACGAATTTTCTGCTGGCCGACGAGATCAACCGCACCACGCCCAAGACCCAGTCGGCGCTGCTCGAAGCGATGAACGAGCGGCAGGTCACCATCGACAGCCACTCCTATCCCCTGCCCCAGCCGTTCATGGTGATGGCGACGCAGAACCCGGTGGAGCATCACGGCACCTACCCGCTGCCGGAATCGCAGCTCGACCGTTTCTTCATGCGGCTGCGGATCGGCTACCCCGACGCCGCGAATGAGCGGGAGATTCTGCGCAGCAGCGCGGGCGTGCAGGAGATCCACTTCGAGCCGGTGCTCACCGCCGACGAGGTGTTGCAGCTTCAGTCCTGGGCCGGCCACGTGACGGTGGACGACGCGCTGGTGGACTACATGCTCGCCATCGTCGAGAAGACGCGCACGCACGAATCGCTGGCCTTGGGCGTCAGCCCGCGCGGGGCGCAGGCGCTCTATCGCGCGGCGCAGGCGCTGGCCATGGTGGAGGGCCGGGAGTACGCGGTGCCGGACGACGTGAAACGCCTGGCCGTGCCGGTCTTCGCGCACCGCGTAGTGGTGAATACGCGACTGGCCCTCACGCAGCGCACCGCGGATCTGAACGACCGCATACTGGAAGAGATTTTGACGTTGGTGGAAGTGCCGCTGTGAGCCTCGAGGAAAAAATTGGGGACACGCCTGCTCGGCGGTAAGAGCGAAGGCGTTGTCCGTGGTAGTCTGGCATGTCCCCGGCTATTTTCGGCGCCGGTTCGTCTCTATGAAAACTGCCATTATCGGACTGCCCCAGGTGGGCAAGACATCCCTGTTCACGATCCTGACGGGGGCGCACGAAGCGGGGCGCATCGGCTCGATGGCCACGCGCATCGGCGTCGCCAAAGTGCCGGATACGCGCCTGGAAGCGCTGGCCGGGCTGTTCCAACCTCCCAAAACCGTACACGCCGTGGTGGAGTACGTCGATACGGCGGCCATCTCCAAGGAAGCTCTGCGCGACCCGGCGTTTCTGGCGAGCCTGCGCGTGGTGGACGCCTTCGCGCACGTGCTGCGCATCTTCGACGATCCCGCGGTGCCGCACGAGGCCGGCTCGATCGATCCCGTTCGCGATCTGGAGAACGTCGAGCTGGAGCTGATCCTGAGCGATCTGGTGGTCATCGAGAAGCGGCTGGAGCGGCTCGATAAGGACCGTAAGAAGCTCAAGGCGCCGGAGCTCGAGCGGGAGTTCGAGGTTCTGGTGCGCGCCAAGGCGGTGCTGGAATCGGACCAGCCGCTGCGCCAGATGGAGTTGAGCGCAGACGATGAAAAGCTCATACGCGGCTTCCAGTTCCTGTCGCTGAAGCCGATGCTGTATGTGCTGAACCTGGGCGAAGCGGATGCGCCGCGCCTGCACGAAATCGAGAGCCAGTACGCCGGCGGGCCGTTGGGCGGGCGGCAGCACACCTCGGTGGCCGCGATCTGCGGCAAGATCGAAGCCGAGCTGGCGGAGTTGTCGGGCGAGGAGGCGCGCGAGTATCTGGCCAGTTACGGGCTGACGGAATCGGGCCTGGAGCGGCTGATCGCGGCGAGTTACTCGCTGCTGGGGCTGATGTCGTTTCTGACCGCGGGAGAGGACGAGTGCCGCGCGTGGACGATTCCGATCGGCAGCAACGCGGTGAAGGCCGCGGGCGCGATCCACACAGACTTCGAGAAGAAGTTCATCCGCGCCGAGGTGGTCAACTGGAAGGCGCTGATCGATCACGACGGGTACGCCGGGGTGCGCGAGAAGGGGCTGCTGCGGCTGGAGGGGAAAGAGTACATCGTGAAGGACGGCGATGTGCTGGTGATCCGGCACGGGTAAGGGACACGGTCCCGGCACACTGTCCGATCGGGCCCGGCACACTGTCCGATTTTGGGACTAGGTACACTTTGCACTTTTCTATTTTCCGGTTTTTCGTCCTGCCCACCGTCCCGGCCTGCGGGAATGCGAACGCGAATTGACGGGTTTGCGGGCTGGAGACATGGCGCTACCGACACGAGAGTAACTCGGGGCGGATCGTTGTCAAGGCGTCAGAATCCGCAAGCGTCTGAAACACGGGCAAATCGAGAAATGCAATCGCGGTGATGGGCGTTGTCGGGGAGGACCGCCATGCCGACGCCCAACGCGCACGGTGCGCGGCGGCCGGCGACAATTAGAAATTCCTGACCGGGAAAACTAGTTGACGCCGGACACGACCTGTTGATTTTCTCAAAACGGCAGCAACGACACTTCCGCAGAACGATCCGATCTTGTGCAGCCAGCGTTGGGATTGCCTGCGGCGGATACTCGCCTTCCGAGGTATTGCGGAGTATTGTATACTATTGAACCGTACCAACTGAGGAGGCGGGCGTTGATGAAACACGATGCAAAAGAAAAAGCGGCAGAAAGCACCATTTGTTTTTTCATCGCGCCAATCGGTGATCCCGAGACGGACGTCAGGAAACGGTCGGATCAGGTCCTGAAGCACGTTGTGAAGCCTGCCGCGCAGACCTGCGGCTTCGAGGCGAAGCGTGCCGACGAGATTTCCGAGCCCGGTATTATCACGACCCAGATTATCCAGCACCTCATCGATGATCCGATGGTCATCGCTGATCTTACTGGCAGAAACCCCAACGTCTTCTATGAACTTGCGATCCGCCACGCTCTGCGCCGCCCGTACGCCCAGCTTATACAGAAAGGAGAGGGCATCCCTTTTGATGTGGCGGCAGTGCGGACAGTCGAAGTTGACCATCGCGATTTAGACAGCGTCGACGCCGCGAGGGAAGAGCTGGTTCGGCAAATGCAGTCCATGCGCGGCAAGGACAAGGTCGATAGCCCAATATCCGTTGCGGTCGATTTAGAGCTCCTGAGGCAGAGTGGAAATCCCGAGCAGCGGCAGCTCGCCGACGTTCTTACCGGCGTGGCAGAACTGAAATCAATTGTCGAGAAGAAGCTGTCAGATCCCGCCGCTATGTTTCCATTGGCATATATTCGCGAAGCGATCCTCCCAGATCTCGCTGAGCTTGTCTCACGGCCGCGCCTCAGCCCCCAGCTGCTAGATGAGCTGATGATGATTCGGCATCGCTTGTCCACGTTTGGGAAGAACGCCTTGAAGAAGGACGATCCTGAGGATGTCAAGGATTTGATGTACCGGATCGATCAAATGTGTCACTACCTAGCGGAAGATTCTCGTCGCTATCGCTTCTATGGGGAGGCGCCCGTCCCGCAGCGCAAGCCCGAGAAAACGACCTAGCTTCGTCCCAAAAAGGGTGACACCTATTGGCTGAGAGAACCTTTGTTGCAGGAGACGTCGGGTTGGGGATCCAGTGCCTGTCCGCTCCCCGTCGGCCGTACTGACCGCCCTCGCCTGAAGAGCTGAACAGCGCGTTGCGTTATCTGATGGAGAGAGTCGGCCCAAACCCACGGGTGGCATCTCTCCGGTGAGCGGTGACACCTGCGATGGCCTGACTCGAATGCGGCTGACGTGCTGACGTCGTGCCGCAGCGCCCCCAATGCTACATTGCTAGTGGGGTGAAGCATGCGGTCGCAGATCAAGTTGGGGCGGATTTTCGGGATCGGGATCGGTCTGCACTATAGCTGGTTCCTGATCGCGTTTCTCATCGTCGTGTCGCTGGCCGCGCAATTCCACACCACCAATCCGGAGTGGGGCGAGTTCACGATCTTCGCGCTGGCGCTGGCCACGGGAGTGCTGTTCTTCGTGTCGCTTCTGCTGCACGAGTTATGCCACTCGCTGTTTGCGAAGTCGCACGGGCTTCCGGTCCGCGAGATCACGCTGTTTGCGCTGGGCGGCGTCTCGCAGATCGAGAAGAACCCGACCAGCGCCGGGACGGAGTTCTGGATGGCGTTCGTGGGCCCGCTCGCCAGCGCGGCTATCGGCGTGCTGTGCCTGGTTGCCGGCCGCGTGGCGGCAGCGCCCACGAGCGCGGCCTATGCCATGCTTTCGTGGCTGGGGTACATCAATCTGGGCCTAGCGGCCTTCAACATGATTCCCGGGTACCCGCTCGACGGCGGGCGCATTTTGCGCGCGGCGCTGTGGTGGAAAAGCGGAGACGCGGAGCGGTCCACGCGCCAGGCGGCGCGGGTGGGGCAGGCGGTGGGGGTGCTGTTCATCGCCCTCGGAATTCTGCGGTTCTTCATGGGCGGGGGTTTCGGCGGCCTGTGGATCGCGTTCATCGGCTGGTTCCTGCTGCAAGCGGCCGGGGAGAGCGTCGCCGAAGCCGGGCTGACGCGCGTACTCGATGACGCCACGGTAGCGGAGGTCATGACTCACGACTGTCCCACGGTGGACGGGAACCTGAACGTGCAGAACTTCGTGGAGGGACACCTGCTGCGCACCGGCGACCGCTGCTTCATGGTCATGGACAACAACGGGCTGGCCGGCCTGATCACGTCGCACGAGGTGAAGACGCTCGATCGCGCGCGGTGGCCGTACAGTACCGTCTTCGACATCATGCGGCCGATCGACGAAATTCGGACGGTGCAACCGGAAACGCCGCTGAAGGCGGCGCTCGAGATCATGAGCCGCGAGAATCTGAACCAGCTTCCGGTGGTGAAGGACCACCAAATGGAAGGCGTGCTGACCCGCGCGCGGGTGCTCAGCTTTCTACACAACCGGTTCGAGCTGAAATAGCTCCACGCGTCGAGACGAGTCTCGACGCGGCACGCAGGAGTGCGTGCGCCAGGAAAGAGCGTAGGACTGTATAGTATCGAGATAGGAGGGGGACGAATGATCGATAAGTTCCTGTCGCTGGCGGCGATTTCTCGCCGCGCCAGCCTTCTGTGTGCACAACCGATGCCGGAAGGGCGGCTCATGCGGTTTCCGGACATCCAGAAAGATAGGGTGGCCTTCAGTTACGGAGGCGATCTGTGGCTGGTATCGAGCCAGGGTGGGACGGCCGAGCGGATCACGACGCATCCGGGCCTCGAATTGTTCCCCAAATTCTCGCCGGATGGTAAGTGGATCGCGTTCACGGGCCAGTACGACGGGAACTTCAACGTCTATGTAATGCCCAGCGAAGGCGGGCAGCCGAAGCAGCTTACCTTTCTTCCGGATGTCGCGGAAGTGCCGGAGCGCATGGGCCCGAACAACGAGGTCCTGGCGTGGACACCGGACAGCCGTAGAATCGTCTTTCTCTCGCGGCGCGACACGTTCAACACGTGGTTCGGCCGGCTCTTCACGGTGAGCGTGGAGGGCGGGCTGCCGGAAGCCCTGCCGCTTGACAAGGGAGGGCTGCTAGCTTACTCGCCGGACGGCTCGACCATCGCCTATAACCGCATCTTCCGCAATTTCCGGACCTGGAAGCGGTACAAGGGCGGAATGCAGCAAGGTATCTGGACTTACAATTTCAAAACCAAACAGACCGAGCGGATCGGCGATTACGACGGCGCGGACACGTTCCCGATGTGGCGCGGCGACACGCTGTACTGGGCCTCGGACCGCGGTCCGGAGCAGCGGCTGAACCTCTACAGCCGCGAAGTCAAGGGCGGACCCGTGCGCCGGTTGACCGACTTCAAGGATTTCGACGTGGAGTGGCCCAGCCTGGGCGGGGATTCCATCGTCTTCGAGAACGGCGGCTACCTGTACGTGTTCGACTTGAAGACGGGCAAGTCGCGCAAGCTGACGGTTTATCTGCCGGGCGATTCCAACCTGGCGCGCAAGCATTGGGACTCGGTCGCGGCCCTGATCCAGTCGTTCGATATCGCACCGGACGCCAGCCGTGCGGTTTTCTCGGCGCGCGGGGATGTGTACACGGCGCCGGCGAAAAACGGCAGCATACGCAACCTGACGCACAGCCCGGGCGTGCGGGAACAATTCGCTACGTGGTCGCCCGACGGCAAGTGGATCGCCTACGTTTCCGATCGGACTGGCGAGCAGGAGTTATATATCGCGCCGCAGGACGGCATGGGGAAAGAGGAGCAGGTCACCAGCGGCGGGAAGATGTTCCTGCTGCCGCCGGTGTGGTCGCCCGACAGCCGGAAGCTGCTCTACGCCGACAACGAGGTACACCTGTTCTTCGTGGATATCCAGACCAAGCAGCCGGTAGCGATCGACCAGGGTAAGTACGGGGACTTCGAGGGTTACACCTGGTCGCCGGACAGTAAGTGGGTGGCGTATGGGAAGCCGGTGGAGAATCGCCTTTCGGTTGTCTATCTCTACTCGACGGCGGACCAGAAGATCAGCGCGGTTACCGACGACGCGACCCAGAGTTGGAACCCGGCCTTCGATCCGGAGGGACGGTATCTGTACTTTCTGTCCAATCGCGACACCAACGAGGTGTTGGGGGTTTACGACGCCGAGTTTTCCAACCCCAAAGCGACGAGGATATACGCCGTCACGCTGCGGAGCGACTTACCGTCGCCCGTGGCTCCGCGCAGCGACGAAGCGGGCGAGAAGGCGGCCGAGGCGGCCAAGGCACCGCGCAGCGACGAAGCGGCCGAGGCGGCCAAGGCAGCGTTCCGCATCGATCTGGCAGGCCTGCCGCAGCGAGTGGCGGCGCTGCCCGTCGCGACTGGGAATTACGACGGCCTGCTGGCTTCCAAGGACGCGGTTTTCTACGTATCGCAGCCGGTGGCGGGGCTATCCGGCCCTTTGCCGGGTGAGAAGCCGGAACTGGCGGGCTACGATCTGAAGGAACGCAAGAGCGGCACGGTGGTGCCCGGCGCCACGGGCTTCGCGCTCTCTTTCGACGGCAAGAAGATTCTGTACGAGGCCCGCAAGTCCGAGCCGGGGCAGGACGACGCCGAGGCATTCGGACCGCAGGAGCACACCTACGGCATCGTGGACGCCAAACTGCCGGACAAGGAACCGCACAAGGCCGGCGACGGCGCGCTGGACGTTTCGAACCTGCGCGCGGAGATCGACCCGCGGGCGGAATGGCTGGAGATGTTCAACGAGGCCTGGCGCCAGGAGCGCAATTACTTTTTCGAGAAGGCCATGAACGGCGTGGACTGGGAGGCGCAGCGCCAAAAGTACCTTCCGCTAGTGGCGCACGCGGGGAGCCGGTACGATTTGACTTACATCATTGGCGAGATGATCGCGGAGCTTTCCAATTCCCACACGTATGTGGGCGGCGGCGACTATCCCGACTTGAAGCCCGTGAACGCCGGCATGTTAGGCGTGGATTTCGAGGCCGATGCCGCCAGCGGACGGTATCGCTTCAAGAAGATTTATCCCGGCCAAAACTGGCAGCCGGACCGGCGCTCGCCGCTAACCGAGCCCGGTCTCAACGTCCACGCCGGCGACTATCTGCTGGCGGTGAATGGCCGGGATCTGCGGACGCCGCAGGATCCCTACGAGCTATTCGAGAATACAGCCGGCCAGGATGTTACGCTGACCGTCAACAGCCAGCCGGCCGAGCAGGGTGCGCGCCGCGTCCGGGTGCGGCCCATCCCCACTGAATACGGGCTGCGCGAGCTGGATTGGATCGAGACAAACCGCCGCAAGGTGGACGAGATGAGCGGCGGCCGCGTCGGATACGTGTATCTACCCGACATGTCGGCTCCGGGGCTGAACGAGTTCGTCAAGCAGTTCTTCCCGCAGATCCGCAAAGAGGGGATGATCTTTGACGTGCGCTACAACGGCGGCGGGTTCGTCGATCAACTGATCTTCGAGCGGCTACGGCGAGTGCTGGCGGGCATGGACTCGGCGCGTAACTGGAAGAGCGCGACGATTCCCGATGCGGTGTTTCACGGCTATATGACCTGCCTGGCGAACGCCTACTCGGCTTCGGACGGGGACCTCTTCACTTACTTCTTTAAGAAGTACAAACTCGGCCCCGTAGTGGGCGAGCGAACCTGGGGCGGCGTGCGCGGCATTCGCGGGTATACTCCGTTAATGGATGGAGGCTACGTTACGCGGCCCGAGTTCTCGCTGTACAACCTGGATAGCCAATGGGCGGTGGAGAATCGCGGCGTCGAGCCGGACGTGCCCGTGGACAACCGGCCCGACCTGGTCATGGAAGGGCACGACCCGCAACTGGAGAAGGGCGTCGAACTGGTGATGCAGGAGATCCGCCAGCACCCGAGGAGTCTGCCTCCGCGGCCGGCCGATCTGCCGGCTTATCCGGGGAAGTAGCTTTCAGCTTCGCGGCTGTCAGCTGCTAAACACGGCGACGTTAGTGGTTGCGCGACAACCGCTTGCTGGCGCGCGCGGCTCCGTGCGAAGCGGATTCCGAGCCGCGACCGTCACGGAGCGGAGGCGCAACTACTTATGACGCGCTGGGACGGACGCCATGTTACGCAGGAGGCTGGCGCCGTGCGGACTGTCCGGCCCCCAGGTCCAGTAGAGGCCCAGGTAGGCGATGGCTTCAGGCTGTCCGGCCACGCTGTGTCCCGCCATGAAGAGGACCTGGAAGCCTGGCTTGCGGATGTAGTAATAGCCGCCGAAATCGAGCAGAGTCGACGATTTCGTGCTCAGGGCGGCGGGGCCCTCGGCTCCATGCGCGAAGACTTCGCCGCCCAGCGTCCACTTTTTGCCGAGATCGCGCTCGAGCAGCCATCCTCCGAACGGATAATTGCGCATGCCGGGCGCCGAGTTGAGAACTTCGCCCGCGCCGCCGTAAGTGGTCCAGGGCCCTGCGCTCTTCTGTATCCAGATCGGCAGGCGATACCAGGTCCGGCCGTTCCCGATGCCGGTCTGAACGTTGCCCGTGGGCAGTTCCACAAAGGGGAAGATGCCGACCTCGGGCCGGTACTTGGTCTCGTGAATGAACCGGTACTTCACGCCGACTTCGGTGTCGCCGATGCCGAATGCGACGGGCGAACCGGTGAGCGCGAAAGAGGCGGCCGGAATCACCAGGTGAATCTGCAGGTCGCGAACCGCGCCCCAATTGACTTCCAGCGCGGGGCCCTGCGTCGCGTATCCGACTCCAGTGCCGTCGTAATCGGAGAAGAAGTAGGCTTCCCAGTGGTGGAGGTCGACGGGTTCGGGGTCGTCAGTCTGAAAGGGAGGGCCGGCCCACAGGAGGCTGCAGGCGAACGAGCACAGGGCCAACCGGATTGCCCTTCTGGGTTGCGGTCCCACCATTGTATATATGGTAGCGAAGCGGCGGGACGTAGACGTCCCGCGCGGGTGCGCGACACGAAAGTGATAAATTCGCGGGAATCAAATCGAGGGAACCCGAGCGTAGCGGTACGCCCGGCCGAGCCGCGACCGCAAGGGAGCGGTGTTTGAGGTGTTTTGTTGCGTTCGCCTGCTACGGCGCGCGCCTGCACGGCGACGAATCGGGATCGGTGGATCGGCATCACAATCCGGTGGGTAACCGGTGGAAGGGCTTTGAGCCGACGCACGGTCCGCTCCCTTGCGGTCGCGGCTCGGCAACGAACGTTCGCCGGTCTCCGCTTCTATGTCGCACACCCGTTCCGCGCAGGCGTGGACGCCTGCCCCACGCGGGCTCAGTAATGGAACCGGTAGCGCACCTGCATGTAAACCTGGCGGGGATCGGCGTAGTGGGTGCCACCGAACGTTACGCTGTTGTCGAGCAGAAAACGGCGATTGGTCAGGTTCAGTGCGGTTACGGAGACGCTGATCCGTTCTCCAAGCGAGTGGCCGAGGGTAAGGTCAAACGTGGTGTGCGGCTGTAAGTGGGCCGGGATATCGCTCGATCCGTCGGTGAAGCCCGATCCGAAATACAGGTTTCCGCCTGCCGTGAAATGGTACGGAAGCAGGAAATTGAACCCGGTGTGGAGGGTGTGGCGCTGGTCGTGATCCAGCAGGATAATAACCGCTGTCAGGCGGCGAGAAGTCGGTGAGGCCCCCGGAGATGGCGCCCGATCCAAGAGCGTGGGCGTATGAATACGCGAGGTAGACGTCGCCGCGCCGGAACAGCCGTGGCGAGCGGGCGGCGACCTCCCAACCGTAGAATCGCGCTCCATCGATAGTAAGTGGAAAGAAAACGTTGGAGTCTCCGATATCGTTGTGGTCGAAGTAATTCCTGGCGCGCTGATGATAGTTATTGACTTCGAACGACCAGCCGCGAACGGGAATGGTCAAGCCGAACAGGTGCTCCTGGTCGCGCTCTCCCCGCAGCGGGACGAAACCCAGGCCCTGACTTACCGCGTAGTTCAGAAGCGGCCCGCTCACCGTGGACAGCGGCGGCGCCTGATAATAGAGCCCCCAGGATGCCTTCAACACCCAGTTCAGTTTTGGAATGCGGACCGCGCCGCCCACTCGCGGACTGGCCGCGTTTTCGGAGACCGCTCCGGCGAAGTGGGTCAGTCGCACGCCCCCCGTCAGAGTAAGCCAGGAGAGCGCCTTGTACTGGTCCTCCAGGAACAGCGCTTCGAGTTGGCCCGTGGCCGGGCGCGACTCCGCCAGAGAATCGCCGGAGCCATTGTTGGCGATCAGGGCGACGGATTCGTCGTCGTGCTGCCCGAAGGCGTACACGCCGGCGCGCGCATTGTGGCTGGCAGTCACCGCGCTCAAGACCACCTGGGCGCCGGCGTACTGGGAGGTTCGGTGCTGGGTGGCGCTGATCGGAACGTCGTTGGGATCGCCGTCGTAATTCGCCAGGTTGTAATGGTAGAAGGGCGAGACGGTCAGGAGCGTGGTGGGCCGGATGGTATGGGCCCAGGAGAAGGTGACCAGGGAGTCGCGCTCGCGCTCGACATCGTTAATCCCCGCATGCCGCGACCGCTGGGTCGTTCGGAATCTGGTAGTCGTCCCGGCGAAGCGAGGTGACGAAGCGGAATTGATCGGCGGGATCCAGATTGTAGATGAGCGAGGCCAATCCGCCCAGTCCCCAGACGCGATCGTGCAGCACGCCGGGACCGGGAGTCTCGAGCCCGTAATCGCTGCGATTGCCGTTCACGCTGGCGAAGTAGGCGAGTTTCTCGGTATGGCTTCCGAAATTCACCTGTTCGTTGGTCTGGTGGAAGGTGCCATAGGTAGTGTAGAGCTCGCCTTCGTTGTTACTCTCGAATCCGGTTCGCGGTAACACGTTGAACACGCCGTAAGTTCTGTCGCCCTGATCGGCCCCGTAGCCGCCGCGCTGCGCTTCCAGATAGTCGATGTCCTTGGGATCGATCTGCGGTCCCACGTTACTGGCGATGTTGGTGTTGGGAACGGGAACGCCGTCGATCTCCCAGGTGACCTGGTGGCCTCCGCGGATGTGGAGCTGGTCGTGGGTGACCCAGGCGCCCGGAACATAATCGGTGATCATGTTCAGGCTGTTGCTGAGATCGGCTCCGGGCGTGGTCTGGATCTCCTGACGGCTCACGACGGTGGTGGGCGTGGTGAGGTCCGGCGCCGCAGCGAGCGCAGTCTCGGAGACTGTTACGGTCTGGTCGGCAGTGCCGAGGCCCAGTTGAACGTGCAGAGTGGGCGCGCTGCCGGAAACGACCACTACGTCCCGAGCCGCCGGGGCGAAGCCATCTTTCGTGACCGTGACGCGATACGCACCGGTGGGCAGGGAGGGCGTTTCGAAGTTGCCCTCCAGTCCGGACGAGATGGTCTGAGAGTAGTCCGAGGTGCTCGACTGGATGACGATCCGCGCGCCGGCGACCGGACGATGATCCGGGTCGTGCACGATTCCGCGCAGAGATCCGAACACCGTGGCCGTGAGCGCTACCGGCAGGAGGGCGGCAAAGATCCAGAAAGTGAACGAGCAGCGCTTCACGGCATCTCCCCTCGCAGAAGGCCCCTTCTGGCATGGAACAGCGCAGCCGGGGTTCCCTTTGTTGATTTGACACTGTCGGGGGCCGCCGGGCTTCAGGAACCGAGTGCGGCGAATTGTCGCAGGGGGCGCGGCGGGCAATCCGGCGGATCAGGTCCGCTCCCTCACGGTCGCGGTTCCGTGCTGAAGGGCGGTCGCGGTTCCGTGCTGAAGGGCCGTCGCGGTTCCGTGGTGAGCGTGGCGTGGTGAGCGTGGCGTGGTGTCCGCAGCGCTGTAGCTTGCGAATTGGGATACTGAGTGCGATGCGGGTGTGCGTAACGGAACGGCACGTCGTTTCACCTGCCGACCTGCGACCGGCCGGCGAACTGGCCTCCAGCCTGGCACTTCCGTGGATCGTCAAGCTGCGCTATGGCGTCCTGGCCGGCCAGGTCGTTCTGATTCTGCTCACGGATTTCGTCTTCGGCGTTCCGCTCCTGATTGCGTGGCTCGCGATTCCGCTGGCGCTCACCGCGGCCAGCAACCTGCTCGCTTACCGCTGCGCGCAGAGGTTCGGCGACCGGCCGACGCTCGGGTACCTGCTGGTGTTCGACACACTTTGCCTGACGGCGTTGCTGTCGCTTACGGGCGGGCCCGCCAATCCTCTGAGCCTGCTGTACCTGGTACAGATTACGCTGTCGGCGGTCATCCTGAGCAAGGAGTGGACGTGGTCGCTGGGCGCGCTGGCGGTGGCCTGTTTCGGATTTCTGTTCTGGGTCCACGTGCGGGTTCCGGTGTTCGAGGCGCATCACTCGAGCGAGGGGTTCTCGGTCCACCTGGTCGGGATGTGGATCGCCTTCGTCGCCGCCGCGCTGCTGGTGACGGTCTTCATCGGAAAGGTGTCCGAAGCGCTCCGGCGAAGAGAGCACGAAGTGCTGTTGCTGCAGAGTCAACTGGCAAGCCAGCAGAGACTGGCTTCGGTGGCCACGCTGGCCGCGGGCGCGGCGCACGAGTTGGGCACCCCGCTGGGGACCATAGCGGTGGCGTCGCGAGACGTGGAATACCATGCCACCGAGGTTTCCCGCGATGCCGATCTGGCCGAGGACGCGCGGCTGATCCGCTCCGAGGTGGAGCGCTGCCGCTCGATTCTGCAGCAGATGAGCGCTCGCGGCGCCGAGCAACCGGGAGAGGCGCCCGCCTGCGTGGAGCTCGCCGGTCTTCTGGAGGACGTGAGGTGCGACCTTCCGCTCAAGGACCGCGAGCGCGTAAAAGTGGTCCTCGCGGAGGACGCGGGAACCGCCGTGCTGCCGGCGGCCGCTGCCCGGCAGGCGCTGATGGCGCTGGTGAGAAACGCGCTGGACGCAACGAGCAAAGCGCAGCCGGTGACGCTGGGCGTGGTGCGAACGGCCGAGTCGGTGGAGTTCGCCGTGACGGACTCGGGATGCGGGATGAACCAGGAGACGCTCAACCGCGTCGCGGAGCCGTTTTTCACCACCAAGGCGGCGGGCAGTGGCATAGGACTCGGGACATATCTGGTGCGTGTTTTCGCCGAGCGGCTCGGAGGCCGGCTGGCGTTTGAATCGGAGCCGGGCAAAGGGACGCGGGCGCTGCTCCAACTGCCCTTGATTTTGAATGGCGACTAAAGAGAAGCAGGCGGCACTGATTGTCGACGACGACGAAGTGTTTCGCCAGAGGCTTTGCCGCGCGTTCCGTTTGCGCGAGTGGGAGGCCTATGATGCCGGCAACGCCGCCCAGGCCCTGGAAGCCGCGCGCGAGTTCGGTCCGGACCTGGCGGTGGTAGACCTGCGGCTGGCGGGCGAATCCGGCATGGACGTGGTCCGCGATCTACGCGGGTTCGATGCGACGCTCTCCATCATTATGCTTACCGGCTACGGCAGCATCGCCACCGCGCTCGAAGCGGTGAAGTGCGGGGCGGACGATTACCTCAGCAAGCCGGTGGACGTAGATCAGATCCTGGCGGCGTATTCGGGCGTGCGGCAACCGGCGACGGCAGGGGCGCGGCCCGCGGCCACCGTTCCGAGCCTGGGCCGGGTGGAGTGGGAACACATCCAACGCGTTCTGACCGATTGCGGGGGCAACGTGTCGCAGGCGGCCAAGCTGCTGGGGCTGCACCGGCGGTCGCTGCAACGGAAGCTGTCGAAATATCCACCGCGGGATTAGGGGCGGGCGGGGCGAAGGGCTAGGCGGGCCGACGAGGGCGTCGGCCGCGGACCAGGGGGTCCGCCCCACTGCGGTATACTCACACCTGAAACCTTGCGGGGCCCCGGCTGCCGGGACCGCGGTTTCGCCATCGGCCGTAAACCTTCTTCGGGAGCCATCGATCATGCAATTTGGGCATTTTGACGACGAAAAGCGCGAATATGTGATCACGCAGCCGGATACGCCGCTGCCGTGGATTAACTACCTAGGTTGCCAGGCATACTTCGGAATTATTTCCAACACCGCGGGCGGTTACTCGTTCTACCGCGACGCGCGACTTCGGCGGCTCACCCGCTACCGCTATAACAACGCTCCTTTCGATTTCGGCGGCCGCTACCTGTATCTGCGCGACGACGAGGCCGGAGAGTTCTGGTCGCCTTCGTGGCAGCCCACTCGGCACAAGCTGGAGAATTACAGCTGCCGGCACGGCATGGGGTACAGCATCATCGGCTCCACTTACAAGGGGATCGAGGCGCACACCAAGTATTTCGTCCCGCTGGACGAGAACCTGGAAATCTGGCAGCTGACGGTCACCAACCACCGGCAGACGCCGGCCTCGCTGTCCGTGTTCTCCTCGATCGAGTTCTGCCTGTGGGACGCGCAGGACGACTCGACGAACTTCCAGCGCAATTTCAGCACCGGGCAGGTGGAGATCGAAGACGGCGTGATCTACCACAAGACCGAATACCGCGAGCGGCGCGACCACTTCGCTTACTTCGCGTGCTCGAACGAGCTGGCCGGGTTCGACACGCAGCGCGACGTTTTCCTGGGGCCGTACCGCGGCTGGGACAGCCCTGCCGTGGTAGAGCGCGGCGCTTCGGCGAACTCGGTGGCCCACGGATGGGCGCCTATCGGATCGCACCACGTGAAGCTGTCGCTCCAGCCCGGCGAAACCCGCCAGATCGACTTTCATCCTGGGCTATCACGAGAACCCGCAGGACCAGAAATTCGATCCGCCCGATTCGCAGACCATCAACAAGAAGACTGTCAAGCCGACCATCGCCAAGTACCTGCAACTCCGCTAACGTGGACGCCGCTTTCGAAGCGCTGCGCAGTTACTGGGACGGCCTGCTCGAGCATCTGCCAGGTCACGACTCCCGATGCCGCACACCAACCGCATGGTCAATATCTGGAACGCCTATCAGTGCATGGCGACGTTCAACATGTCGCGCTCGGCGTCCTTCTACGAATCGGGAATCGGGCGCGGGCTGGGCTTCCGCGATTCCAACCAGGACCTGCTGGGCTTCGTGCAGATGGTGCCGTCGCGCGCGCGGGAGCGCATACTCGACCTGGCCGCCACGCAACTGCCCACCGGCGGCGCGTATCACCAATACCAGCCGCTCACCAAGCGCGGCAACAACGATGTCGGCGGCAACTTCAACGACGATCCGCACTGGCTGATCGTCGGCGTGGCGCGCCTACTTAAAGGAGACCGGCGACTGGAGCATCCTCGACGAACCGGTGCCTTACGACAACGAGCCTGGCTCCGAGCAGCCGCTCTACGAGCACCTGCAGCGCAGCTTCCGCTACACGCTGGAGCGGCTCGGGCCGCACGGGCTGCCGCTGATCGGCCGCGCCGACTGGAACGACTGCCTCAACCTGAACTGCTTCTCCGACACGCCGGGCCAGTCCTTCCAGACCACGACGAACAAGGAAGGCAAGGTGGCGGAGTCGGTCTTCATCGCCGGACTGTTCGTCCTGGCGGGCCAGGAACTGGCGGCCATCGCGCGGCATCGCGGCCTGGAACAGGAGGCGGCGAGTTGCCTGGCGGAAACGGCCAAGATGGAGAGGACCGTCCGCGAGCACGGCTGGGACGGCGAGTGGTTCGTCCGCGCCTACGACGATTTCGGCCACAAGGTCGGATCGAAGGAATGCGCGGAGGGGAAGATCTTCATCGAGACGCAGGGCTTCTGCGTGCTGGCCGGCATCGGCCTGGAGGACGGCCTGGCGCAGCAGGCTCTGGACTCGGTCCGCAAGCACCTGGCCACCGAGCACGGCATCGTTCTGCAGCAGCCGGCCTACTCCCGCTATTACCTGGAGCTCGGCGAGATCTCGTCTTACCCGCCCGGCTACAAAGAGAACGCCGGGATCTTCTGCCACAACAATCCCTGGGTGATCATCGCCGAGACGCGCGTGGGGAACGGCGACGCGGCGCACGATTACTACCGGCGCATCAATCCGTCGGTGCGGGAACGCATCAGCGAGGTGCATCGCTGCGAGCCGTACGTGTATCCCCAGATGATCGCGGGGAAGGACGCGCCGACATTCGGCGAGGCGAAGAATTCCTGGCTCACCGGGACGGCGGCGTGGAACTACTACGCCATCACGCAGTGGATCCTGGGCATTCGTCCCGCCTATGAGGGCCTCGAAATCGAGCCGGTGATTCCGAAGGGCTGGAGCGGATTCAAGGCTGTACGCAAATTCCGCGGCGTCACGTATAACATTGAGGTGAAACGGGCGGGCGAAGGCAACCGGGTGGCCCTGGTGGTGGATGGCGTGCCGGTCGCCGGCAAGACCGTGCCGCTGCCTGCGGAGGGCAAGACCGAGGTGGCGATCGCGGTGACGCTGAGCTGAAGAATGCCGACGGAGAGCGGAACCGCCTGCCCCAGGCGGGTCTGGAGACCCGCTGCAGGCGTGGACGCCCGCCCCACGATGGCAGGCCATTGAGAATAGGGGCAGGTTAATATGGAGTTCAGGAAAGGAGACTGGAAATGAACATCCGTCCGTTGCACGATCATATATTGATCCGCCGAATCGAGGAGGAGGAGACGGTTCGAGGCGGCATCATCATTCCGGATAGCGCTAAGGAGAAGCCGCAGCAGGGCGAAGTCGTAGCCATAGGCGACGGCAAGGTGCTCGAGGACGGCCAGCACGCGGCCATCGACGTCAAAACCGGCGACCGGATCCTCTTTGGCAAGTACTCCGGTTCCGACGTCAAGATCGACGGCGAGAAGTACCTCATCGTCCGTGAGGACGAGATTCTGGGCGTGCTGTCGAAGTGAGCCCGTGTGTTAACCTGAGAAGGCATCTTACAGACTTGAGGAAGTTTTGGTGATGGGTAAAACTACGTTCGCACGTCTATTTCTTATGGCCGCGGCAGGGCTGGCCGCCGTGGGAGTCGCCTCGGCGCAAACCAAGGTCGCGGTGATCAACATGCAGCAAGCGGTGCTCAACACCGCGGACATCAAAAAGCAGTCCACCGACCTCGAGGCCAAATTCAAACCCCGGCAGACAGCCATCGAACAGCTTCGAGCCGATCTCGAGGGCATCCAGCAGAAGCTCCAGGCCGGTCAGGGAAAGCTGTCACCCGCCGCCGAGCAGGACCTCACCGTCGAAGGGCAGCGCAAACAGCGCTCCCTGCAGCGCCTGAGCCAGGATTTGCAGGAGGAGGTCGACGGCGTCCGCAACGACATTCTGGCTGCTGCCGGGCGGCGCATGTCGGAGGTTATCCGCAAACTGGCCGATGAGCGCGGGTTAGATGTGGTGGTGGAGAGCAACAGCACGCTCTTCTTTAAGGCCGCCCTCGACATCACGGCGGATGCGACGGCGGCCTACGACAAGGCCTATCCTCCGAAGTAGCGGACGCGCGCGGGGCGCGATGGCTGGATACCTGGAAGAGTACGGGGTGGCCGACGAGCGACGCTCGCGAGTCGTACGGTGGATCTTCATCTCGGGGGGCGTGGTGGCCGCGGGGTTCGTTCTGTACCTGGCGCTGCCCCTGCTCTCCATGCTCATTCCGCCGCTGTCCCCCGGCTGGTGGCACGTCCGGAGCTTCATGAGCGATCTGCGGCGGCAAGACTATCAGGCCGCCTACCGGGCATGGGGTTGCGCGCGGCCCTGCGATGGCTATTCCTATAAGGACTTCATGGCCGACTGGGGCCCGAAGGGTCAGTTTGCGGGCGCAGCCACCGGTTCCATACAGAAGGTGCGGCCTTGCGGCGGCGGCACCATCGTGGTGATCAACTGGCCGAACGACAATCAGACGCTCTGGTACCGGTCCGCCGATAGCTCGCTTACGTTTTGGCCCTGGGGCGGGTGCCCGGCGCACTTCACCGCCCCGGACCAGACCGCGGCGCCCTGACGCCGGGCGCGCGCGACCTGGTAGCGCCAATCATGCAGCCCGGCGCGCCTCGGGTGCACGACATAGAAGTGGAGCCGTGCCGCGGAGGGCGGGCTTCAGCCCGCGCGGAACTTCAGTTCCGCCGCCCCGCGGAGCGGGGCTGAAGCCCGCCCTCCCGCTCCGCTCTGAAGCGGCTTGCGTAGCGGTACGTTCGGAATGCAGCGGTTTGTTTCGGATGCCGTCGACGCACCCACTTCTATGTCGCGCACCCGCGCGCCTCCCACCCCTGGATATCTTTAATTCGGAGTACAATCTCCCATGGTACCGGTCCGTCGGCGCGGGCGTCCCGGAGTTGAAGGAGGCGGTGCAAGATGAGGACGAGGATTCGGGTTGGAGTTGGGCTTCTGCTGACTGGCGTGGCTCTGTGGGCGCAGCAGTATCTGATCACGCCGGTGGCGGGAGGGGGACTGCCGGCCACGCCTGCCCCGGCGCTCAGCGCGCCTTTCACAGTGGGGGAGTTCGTTGCGGTGGATGCTATAGGCAACGTCTATTTCGGCGGCCTCTACTCCACTGGGGACAACTCCAGCAACATGGTGTTTAAGCTCGACGGCGGCGGAATCCTGACTAGGGTGGCAGGTAACGGGACGGTAGGTTCTTCAGGCGACGGAGGCCCGGCCACCAGCGCACAACTCGGTTCCCCCCAGGGCGTGGCGGTGGACATCGCCGGCGACGTGTACATCGCGGACCCGAGTGCCTCCGGCATTCGCCGGGTGTCTCCCGACGGCACCATTACCCAGGTGGCGGACGTAAGGGCACAGGGCCTGGCACTGGATGCTGCCGGCAACCTCTACTACACCGACTGGAGCGACGTGGTTCGGAAACTGGCGCCGGATGGCACGTTCAGCCAGATCTCTATCGCGGAGCAGCCTGGTTCGATCGCGGTGGACGCCTCCGGCAACGTATACATTGCCGTCCGCTTCGGCTCCAGGGTGCGCAAAGTGGCGACCGACGGCACCATCACGACGGTGGCGGGCAATGGCACTCTGGGCTACTCGGGCGATGGAGGCCCGGCAGTGGACGCCCAGATCTGCTGCGCTCTGGGCCTGGCGGCGGACGCCTCCGGCAACCTGTACCTTGCCGACACCGGCAACTACAGGGTACGCAAAGTGGCGGCCGACGGCACCATCACGACAGTGGCGGGCAACGGCACTCCGGGCTACTCGGGCGATGGGGGCCCCGCCACCAGCGCCCAGCTCAGTCGCCCGACGGGCCTGGCGGTGGACAGCGCCGGGACGCTATACCTCGCGGACAACGGCTCGCTTCGTAAGGTGACTCCGGACGGCACGATCACGACGGTGGCAGGGGGCACCGGGACCGACGCCGGCGATGGGGGGCCGGCCACCCGGGCCCAGCTCAATCAGCCCCTCCGCGTGGCGCTGGATGCGGCCGGGAACCTTTACATCGCGGATTCGGGCAATAACAAGGTGCGCAAGGTGACGGGTGACGGCACCATCACGACCGCAGTCGCAACGGCCCAGCCCGAGGCCGTTGCGGTGGATTCCTCCGGCAATCTTTACATCGGCAATCGCGTTCAGAACGAACCCGGATCCGGCTACTATGATGGCGCCTATACGATCCAAAAATTGACGCCCCAAGGCGCCATCAGCGACTTTTCGGGCGACATGGCCTTTTTGGGCCATATGGCGGTGGACGCGGCCGGAAACCTCTATGCGGCAGTCTACCCTCCGTCCCAAGTGTATAAAATGACGCCGGGTGGGCCGTTCACGGTTGTAGCCGGCGTCAACATCGCTTGCATGCGCGATGCCCGCGGGGGACCCGTGGGCTATCCCCCAGGGCCCGACGGTTTCGGCGACGGAGGCCCTGCCATTCACGCTTTGCTTTGTGCCAGAGATGTGGCGCTGGACGCCACCGGGAGTATCTACATCGCCGACGAAAACGCGTATTGGAAGTACACTCCCACCCATGGAGGCCCTTACGACCCTTACGACTACACGTATTACGCTCGCGACGGCATCCGTAAAGTCGCCCAGGACGGCACGATCAGCACGGTGGTTGGGCCGTTGTCGTACTCCGTCAGCAGTCCCGCGCTGGACCCGGCCGGCAATCTCTACTATCTGAGCGGCGGCGATGTGATGGCCGGCGGAAGCATTATCGCGAACGGGTTGACCGGTTCCAGCCTGACGGCGGATGCCCGTGGCGGCGTGTACGTGGCCAACTACTACCGCAACGTCGTACTGTTGCTGGTACCCCAGGGGACCCGCGCGGTGCTGAGCGTCAGCAGTGCGCACTCGGGCTATTTCACGCCGGCCCAGAAGGGCGCGACCTTCTCGGTGCTGGTGAGCAATGCGGCCGGGGCGGGGCCGACCGCTGGGGCCGTCACGGTGAGGGAGAAGGTCTCCCTGGGACTGACCCTGCTATCCATGTCCGGCTCGGGCTGGAATTGCTCCGGCAATGCCTGCACGCGCAATGACCTGCTGCCCCCCGGCTTGAGCTATCCGCCCATCGCCGTAGCCGTCGGAGTGGCCGCGGACGCGCCCTCGCAGGTGACCAATGAGGTCGCGGTTTCGGGAGGTGACTCACCCGCGGCCGCGGCCGGCGACATGGCCGTAGTTATCCTTCCCCCGCCGGCGCCGGTCCTTGTTTCGCCGGCGAACGGGGCGACCGGTATCCTGCTGGCGCCCGTGTTGAGTTGGGGCGCTACGTTCGGGTCGTTTTCCTACGATGTGTACTTCGGCACCTCGTCCGCGCCCCCGTTGGTGGCGACCACGGCAGGGACCAGTTTTGCCCCAGGGATATTGAGCCCGGGCGCCACGTACTACTGGCGGATTGCGGCCCAGAACACTTCCGGCTCGGCCAGCTCCGCGACCGGGTCCTTCACCACGGCTGCCGTGAGGGGTCTCCGCTTCGTTCCGGTAACGCCGTGCCGCGTGGCGGACACGCGCAACCCGGCGGGGCCCTTCGGCGGCCCAGGCGTAGGGGCGGGCCTGGTGCGCTCCTTTGCGATCCCTCAAGGTGGCTGCGGCATTCCCGACACGGCGCAGGTTTACTCCCTCAACGTCACGGTCGTGCCGAAGGGCACGCTCGAATACTTGACCCTGTGGCCGGCAGGACAGGTCCAGCCGTTCGTTTCGACGTTGAACTCTTGGGGCGGCGAGGTCGCGGCCAACGCAGCCATCGTGCCGGCCGGCAGCGGCGGCGCGGTCAGCGTGTTCGCCAGCGGACTGACCGATGTCATCCTTGACATCGACGGTTACTTCGACACGTCCGTTGGCGCGAACTCCTTCGCCTTCTACGCCGCCGCGCCGTGCCGCGTTGCGGACACGCGGGGCACGGGCGGCATATCGGGCGGACAGAGCCGCGACTTCGCCGTTTCCTCGGGCTCCTGTGGGATTCCGGCCGGCGCGGGCGCCTATTCCCTCAACGTAACGGCGGTCCCGGACCCGGCTCTCGAGTACTTGGGCTTCCTGACGGCGTGGCCTGCGGGGCGGGCCCAGCCGTTCGTATCCACTCTGAATTCGTGGACCGGCAAGGTGGTGGCGAACGCCGCAGTCGTGCCGGCGGGCAGCGGCGGTTCGATCTCGGTGTATGTCACCGAGCCGGCTAACGTGATCCTGGACACGAATGGGTACTTCGCCGCGCCAGGGAGGGCGGACGCGCTGACGTTCTACCCGGTGACGCCCTGCCGGGTGGCGGACACGCGCCGCGCCGACGGGCCCTTCGGCGGGCCGATCCTGCCGGCCGGCACGACGCGCTCGTTTACGATTCCGGCCGGCGCCTGCTCCGTTCCGGCCACGGCAGCGGCGTACTCGCTGAACGTTACGGTAGTGCCCAGCGGCCTGCTGTCCTATCTCACTACCTGGCCCACGGGTTCGGGGCAGCCGTTTGTCTCGACTCTGAACTCGTTCGACGGGAGCGTGGTGGCCAACGCGGCGATCGTGCCGGCGGGCATGGGCGGCGCGATCAGCGTGTACGTGACCGACCCGACTCACGTGATCCTCGACATCAACGGCTACTTCGCGCCGTAACGTGCCAGGATGGGGGTAGCTGGAGGCGGGCACACCGATGGCGCGTCAAGACGAACACGGACGGATCCGCAGGGCCGTGGAAGCGATCCGGCGTCTGTTCCGGCGAGAGCGGTGGACGGACCCGGACGATCCCTATTCCCTCGTGACGGCGGCGAAAAAGCCCAGGCCTCCGCTGCGAAGCGCTTCGGCGGCCGAGAAGCCGGAGCGATGAATTGACCCTGGGCTATTCGCGACGGAGGGCGGCCATCGGATCGACAGTGGCGGCTCGGCGGGCGGGAAAGGCGGCGGCAGCAAGCGCCACCGAGCCCAACAGGATGGCCACCGCGACGGATGTGGCGGGGTCTGCCGGCGCGACCTCGAACAGCAGGGTACTGAGCAGGCGTGCGAGGACCGACGAGGCCGCTAAGCCGATTCCCAGGCCGGCTCCGATTAGCGGCAGCGCCTGCCGAAGGACCAAGGTCAACACGTCACCACGCCCGGCGCCCAGCGCCATGCGGATGCCAACCTCCCTGGTCCGCTGGACGACGGAATACGAAATCACGCCGTAGACGCCCACCGCCGCCAGCGTCACGGCCAGCGCGCCGAGCAAGCCGAGCAGGGCGAGCGCGAAGGTCCGGTTGGCCAACCGCTCCGAGTAATAGGCTTCCAGCGGCTTCACGTGGTAGACGGGCGAGCCGGGATCCACCGTCTCAAACACGTTGCGAATGGCGTGTTCCATGCGCATGGGGTCGCCGGAGGTGCGCGCCATCAGCCGGTAGTAGTCGATGATCGCTTCCTGATTGAGCGGCATGTAGACCTGAAGGTCGGCCGGGCGGTCGATGCCATCCTGATGCACGTCGCCGACGACTCCCACGATGGTCATCCACGGCGAGCGGCCCAACTGAATGTGCTCGCCGATGGGATCTTCGCCCGGAAACTGCGCCCGCGCGCAGGTCTCATTGATCAGGGCTACACGCGGAGTCGTGGCGGTGTCCTGCTCCGTAAGCAGCCGCCCGCGCTTGAGCTGGATACGCATGACCTCAAAGTAACCGGTAGACACGGAATACCGGTCCGCGGAGGGTGCGTGCGTTCCGTCGGGGAGCGGGTGCTCGCTGACGATCAGGTCAGTTCGCTCGGTGTAGTCCATGGGAATCAGGCTGCTCATCGCGGCGCCTTCGATCCCTGGAGTGGCCCGCAGCCGTTCGAGCACCTCGTGGTAGTAGCCGATGAGGTTCCCGGCGTAGCGCTGGCTCCCGGCGCTGGTAGTCAGGGTCAACACGTTGTGCGGGTCGAAACCGGCGCCCACAATCATCAGGCGCCAGAAGGTGCGGGCCATCAGCCCGGCGCCAACCGCGAGCAGGAACGCGAGTGCGATTTCCGCGACGGTGAACGCGTGGCGCAGGCCGTTGTGGGTGCGGCCGCCCGCGCTCGCGCCATTGATGGCGCGTGTCAGATCCACTCGGGAGGCCCACCATGCCGGCGCCATCCCAAAGAGCAGTCCGGCCAGCACCGTGGCGGCTAATGCGATGCCCAGAACCGTCGCGTCGACGTGGGCGGACTGCGCGCGGGGGATTCCGTCGGGAGCCAGCGAAGCGAGGGCGCCGGTGCCGAAGAAAGCCAGCGCCGTGCCGAGCGCTCCGCCCGCCGAGGCCAGCACCAGACTCTCGGTGAGCAGTTGACGGATGAGCCGCCACCTTCCAGCGCCCAGCGCGGTGCGAAGTGCGATTTCGCGCGAGCGTCCGGCCGCTCGCGCCAGCAGCAGGTTGGCCACATTCGCGCAGGCAATCAGCAGCACGAAACCGGCGGCGCACCACACCGCCCACAGCGCCGTTCGGGCGCGGCCAAGCAGCCGGTCGGGCAGCGCCGCCATGCTGAGCCGCGCACCGCGGGGATAGGACTCCGGCGATTCGCGCACCATCGCGGCGAAAATGCCATTCAACTCCGCGCTCGCCTGGCGTAGGGTCACACCTCGCCTCAACCGGCCCAGAAAACGCAGGCGCTGGCAGTCGCGGCAGGTCGCCAACGGATCGACTGCCTGCGGGTAGTACATTTCTGGAATCGATGTCGAGGTGGCCTTGAGCAGGGGCAGAAACGAGGGCGGCAGCACACCCACAACCTTCACCTCATACCCGCTCAACCGGAGAATCCGCCCCAGGATACGCGGGTCGCCGTCGAACCGGTGCACCCACATGGAGTGGCTGAGAATCAGCGCCAGGCGGCGGCCGGGCTGCTGGTCCGAAGGCAGGAAGTTGCGGCCAAGCTCCACCGGCACGCCCACCGTATCGAAGAAGTTGGAATCGACGCTGAGGCCTCGCAGCATCTCCCGCCGGTCGCCCTCCATCAGGACTCCCGGCCCGTCCCCGAAGCCTGAAACGCTTTCGAGCGACTGGCTGCGGGTGGCGATCTCGCGCATCACCGTATAGGGCACCACCGGGTTGTCGGGATCGTCCGCCGAAGGTTCGCCGATGAGGACCAGCCGGTTGGCGTGCGCGTAGGGCAGCGGGTCAAGCAGCACGGCCTTCACGACACTGAAGATAGCTACGTTGGCGCCTATGCCCAGGGCCAGCGTGAGCGCGGCGACGGCGGTGAACCCGGGGCTACGGGCGAGTGTGCGCAGGCCGAAGCGGACGTCCTGCCGAAGCGTTTGCATCGACGAAAATGCGGTCATTTCATGCTCGGGCGACAGAGTCAGTTTAACCCACCAGACAGCGCCCCTGGCCGACTGAGGGTGCTGACTGAGGGTACTGAAACAGGGCTGCGAACGTCGAGATATTGCTGGCCGCCGATAAACCCGGGTGAACGCAGATCAGAAACAAATGAGTTATCGGCGCACTCGGCGTTCATCGGCGGCCCATATTGTCTTCCTGGACTTTTCAGCAGCATGGACTGCCTGCCAGTACTGCCCCCCTTGACTCCGGCTTCGCATAGGCGTAAATAAAGCCTGTGGAGGTTTCTACCGTGTCCAGGCTTCATGGCCATGCCGAAACGGACTCGGGCGATAAGCGCGCTTTTTACCTTGAGTTCGTCGCAGCCTTCGGCATCCTGACCATCATGGCGTTCGTTCTTTATCTGGTGCTGACCTACAAGCCGGCGTGACGTTCGTTGCCGTCCGGCGGCTCGAACCGGGCGCGCACCAGGGTTAATCCGTCCTCTTTCGACAGGAGTGTGCCCTCGAGCTGAGCGTCTTCCACCGCCCTGAGCATGGCCCCGAATGGCGGCCCCGGAACATAACCGGCGGCGATCAGGTCCTCGCCGGTCACCAGCCGCTTCGGCTTCAGCACCTCGACCGGCGCCTCGTCAAACCGCCGCTTCGTGAACTCGTAGTTGTCGAGCATGCGGTGGCTCATCGCGCAGTCCAGCCGGTGCAGTTCGAGGTGCTCTTCGAACCGGTCCAGCCGCATGAAGCGCTTGAGCGTGCTCTCCCGCATGCGATGCACGTCTTTGAAGCGCAGATGGTTGGCCACCAGCGCCTCCACCTGCCGGATGGTGTCGCCTGGAAACCGCAGCCGCGTCAGGATTTCGACCGCCATGCGCGCGCCCACTTCCGGATGCTCGTCGAACCGGATGCGGTCCGCGACGCGGAAGGTCGGCGGCTTGCCCACGTCGTGCAGCAGCACCCCCAGCGCGAGAGTCTCGGTGGGCTGGCGCAGGCCCTCCAGCATCATCATGGTGTGAATCCAGACGTCGCCCTCGGGGTGGAACTCCGGCGGCTGGTCCACGCCCTTCATGGCCGACGATTTCCGGAAGCAGGACGGCCAGCAGACCGGAGGCGTCGAGCAGTTCGAAGCCCCGCCGCGCGCCGCCCTCCGTGAGAATGCGCACCAGTTCGTCGCGCGTCCGCTCGGCCGAAATCGCGCCGATCTTCTGGTGCAGCCGCTGGATGGCCGCGAAGGTCGCCGGCTCGATCTCGAACCCGAAGCGCGCGGCAAAGCGGATGGCGCGCAGCATGCGCAGGTGGTCCTCGCCGAACCGCACCTCCGGGTCGCCGATGGCGCGGACCACGCCCGCCCGCAGGTCCTCGCGGCCGCCGACGAAATCGAGCACCTCGTTCGTATCGGGATCGAGCAGCAGGCCGTTGATGGTGAAGTCGCGCCGGAGGACGTCCTGCCGCGGGTCGGTCTCGAACTCAACCGCGGCTCGGGCCGCCGCCCGTCCAGATAAGAATGGTCGCTGCGGAAGGTGGCCACCTCGACCTCGGCGGAGCCGGACCGCACGATCACCACGCCGAAGTGCGCGCCCACCAGCCGCGCCCCGGGGAACAGGCACACCACCTGCTCCGGACGTGCGTCGGTCGCCACGTCGTAATCCTTCGGCTCGCGTCCCAGCAGCAGGTCCCGGACGCACCCGCCCGCCAGGTACGCCTGGTGCCCGTGACGCCTCAGCCGCGCGATGATTTCACCGGCCAAACCGGCGGCAGTGGAATCTGTCACTGATATGATCGTAGAATAACCCCTTAGCCCCGTGACCGAATGCCGCTAGAAGACCGTTCATCCATCACGCCCAAGGTCGTGGTCGCCACCACAGTCGCACTGTCCTTCATTTCGTTCTGGCGCGGCGCGGCCATCGTGCTGGCGGACCTGGCTTCCTCCTCGTATTACGCCGGCGGCATCGCGGAGCAGGCCGTCGGCCGCTCGGCGCCCTGGCTGGTCCTGGGAGTGATGTTGTTCGCCTTCGCCGTGCGCTCGGTGTACATGGAGAGCTCGAGCATGTTCGTCCGCGGCGGCGTCTACGTGGTCGTTCGCGACAGCATGGGGCCGTTCGTCGCGCGCCTCTCGGTCTCCTGCGCTGGTGTTCGACTACATCCTCACCGGCCCCATCAGCTCCGTCAGCGCGGGCCACTACCTGGGCCGCCTCATCAACGATCTCAGCGCGATCACGCACCAGGGCTTCCGGCTGAATCCGAACTATTTTGCCGCCTTTTTCGGCGTTATTGTGACCGTCTACTTCTGGTGGCTGAACACCAAAGGGATTCACGAGTCGAGCTCGAAGGCGCTGCGCATCATGCAGATCACGACGGTGATGCTGGTGGCGCTGGTGATCTGGTGCCCGCTCACCCTCGCCCTACGGGGCGGGCTTCATCTCCCGCCGCCGCCCACGCCTTCGAACCTGCAGTTCAGCGACGAGGCCCTGGGATGGTGGAAGGACACCCGGTTCCTCCAGATCCCGTTCGTTCTCGTCATGATCGCCTTCGGCCACTCCGTCCTCTCGATGAGCGGCTTTGAGACGCTGGCCCAGGTGTATCGCGAGATCGCGTCGCCGAAGCTGAAGAACCTCAAGATCGCGGCCAACATCGTCTGCATCTACGCGCTCATATCGACGGGCGTGGTCACCCTGTTCGCCGTGATGATCATCCCGGAAGCCCAGCGCAAGGCGCATTTTGACAACCTGATCGGCGGGCTGGCCATGAACCTGGCTGGCCCCGAGTTGCTGAGGCTCCTGTTCCACGGCTTCGTCGTGCTGGTGGGCGTCCTGATTCTCTCGGGCGCCGTGAATACCTCGATCATCGGCGCCAATGCCGTCCTGAACCGCGTGGCTGAGGACGGCGTGCTCCTGGACTGGTTCCGCAAGCCCCACCGCCGTTTCGGGACCACCTACCGGGTCCTCAACGTGATCGCGGTGCTACAACTGGTCACCATCGCCCTCAGCCGCGGCGATGTCTATCTTCTCGGCGAGGCGTACGCGTTCGGCGTGGTTTGGAGCTTTCTGCTCAACTCCATTGGAGTGCTGGTGCTGCGCTACCAGCGGCACGACCAGGAGTACAAGTTCCCGTTCAATCTCCGCGTCCGCGGCGTCGAGATTCCGATCGGTCTTGGATTCACCACGCTGGTGCTCGCGTTGGTTGCGGTGGCGAACCTGTTCTCGAAGCAGATCGCGACCATCTCAGGCCTCTCGTTCACCATTGTCCTGTTCATCCTCTTCACGATCTCGGAGAGGATCAACGCCCGGAAGCACAAGCACGTCGCCGGCGAGCTGATCGAGGAGTTCAACCTGGAGACCAGTCCGCAAGCTGCCACCCCGGCGATTCACGCCCGCCCGGGCTGCATCCTGGTGGCCGTCCGCGACTACAGCCGCCTCAACCACCTGCAACGAGTTCTCACCAAGACCGACCTGCGCCGAAACGATATTGTCGTCATGACCGTGCGGCCCGTCGAGATGCGAGCCGGGGAATACGAACTGTCCGACGACCAGTACTTCGGCAACTACGAGCAGGAACTGTTCAGCCGTGTCGTGCAGGTGGCCGAGAAGGAAGGCAAGCGCGTCGAGCTGTTGATGGTGCCGGCGGCCGATCCCTTCGACGCCATGGTTCAGACCGCCGCGCGTTTGAAGGCTTCGCGGCTGGTCACCGGCGTGTCGGCTCGCATGGACTCCGAGGAACTCGCCCGGCGCATTGGCCTGGCGTGGGAGAAGCTGCCCGAACCGCGCCATCCCTTCTCTCTGGAGGTCTTCAGCCCGGACCGCCCCGCCGTCTATGTGAACCTCGGTCCGCACCCGCCCCGCCTGTGGCCGGAAGATTTGGACCGCCTCCACGAGCTGTGGCTGCAGCTTACCGAGCGCGAGGCCTTCGGCTCGAAGCTGCACCATCGCGACGTGGTTGGCATGGCGCTGCGGCGCCTCGCACGGGACCTGGAGGGCGAACACCGCCCGCAGGTTGTAGACGAGCTGAAGCGGGAGCTGCGAACTCCCGACAACGATCATCCCTCCTCCTCCGCCTGAGTCCGTTTTCCGGGAACCGCGGCGCCCGGCCGGCCGTAATCCATTCCATGAGACTATCGCTGTACTCCGCCACGGCTTTTGCGATTCTAGGCGCCGCGCTCCTCGCGGGGCCGGCTTATTCGCAGGCCAAACCCGATTTCACCGGTACATGGAAGCTCAACGCCAAGAAGTCCAACTTTGGCGCAGAACCCGGACCCGATTCGCTGGTCGCCAAGGTCGAGCAGAAGAACAATGTTTTCAAATACGTAGTCGATGGCTCGGCCAACGGCCAGGACTTCCACGAAGAACTCGATACACCAATTGACGGCAAGGACCATCCCGGCCCCAGCGACTTCCCTGGCACCATAGCGATGAAGTGGGACGGCGCCGTGCTCGTCTTCGAGATGAAGATGGACGACGGCACCATGGCGCAGCAAGGCCGCATGCAGCTCTCGGCCGACGGGAAGGTCATCACCCGTAACATTGAAGGCAAGGGCCCCGACGGCGGCGAGAGCAAGCGCACGGAGGTCTACGATAAGCAGTAGGACAAGCTTCAGCTTGTCCCGTCCCGATGCCCCGGAAGATCACTCCGCGTGAGGTCGCGCGCCGGCTTCTGCGCGCGCGGCCTTCCGAGCAGCGCGACGCCGCCATCCGGCGCGCCATCCGCCAGATCCCACGCGGCAAGGTGGCCACCTACGGCCAGGTAGCGGCCGCGGCCGGATATCCTCTCCACCACCGCCAGGTGGTTCAGGTCCTGCGTAAAGCGGGCGACGCGCTCCCCTGGCAGCGCGTCCTGGGGTCCGGCGGCCGCATCCGCCTGCGCGGCGACTCGGCCTTCGAGCAACGCACCCGCCTGGAGATGGAAGGGGTCCGATTTCTGGGCAAGCGCGCGGATATGGCGGCCCACCAGTGGAAGTTCCGGCCATGGGAGTTCGAGGACTGAGGGGCGTCCGCTCCCTGACGGTCGCGGTTCGGTGCTGGTCGCGCCCGGCAGCCCCATGGCGTTCCGACTGTGCTACCATCCTGAACTTGGGAGCGGTTTTCGCCGTCCTCCACAACCCCCAACCACTAGGGAGTCGTCACAGTGAAAGTCTACGAGAGCAAGGACGTTCGGAACGTAGCTTTGATCGGGCACGGGCACAGCGGAAAAACGACGCTGACCGCGGCCATCCTCTTCACCACGGGCGCGACCAACCGCCTCACACGGGTCGACGAGGGCAATACGATCACGGATTTCGACGACGACGAGATCCAGCGCAAGGTGACCATCTCGACCGCCGTGGGCGTGGCCGAGTGGAACAGGTCGAAGGTCAACCTGCTCGATACTCCCGGCTTCAACATCTTCATCAACGACACGCGGGCCGCCATGGTGGCCGCCGATGCGGCGCTGGTCCTGGTGGACGGCGTGGCGGGCGTCGAGGTCCAGACCGAGAAGGTGTGGAGCTTCTGCGACGGCTACAACCTGCCCCGCGCGGTGGTCATCAACAAGCTCGATCGCGAGCGGGCCAGCTTTGAGCGGACCCTGGAGAACGTCCAGGCCAACTTCGGGCGGGCCGCGGTCGCCATCCAGTTGCCGATCGGCGTCGAGCGCGACTTCCGTGGGGTGATCGACCTGCTGGCGATGAAGGCATACACCTACACCTCCGACGGGGACGGCAAGGGGAAGGAAGAGCCCATTCCCGGCGACCTGGCCGAGGCGGCTCAGAAGGCGCACGACGGTTTGGTCGAGATGATCGCCGAGGGCAACGATGCGCTGCTCGAGGAGTTTTTCGATAAGGGATCGCTTTCGCCCGAGCAGTTGATCGAGGGCCTGCGCCAGGCCATTCTCGACCGGCGTCTGTTCCCGGTGCTCGCGGCCGGAGCGGCGCACAACATCGGGACCGACCTGCTGCTGAACTTCATCGCCGACAACCTCCCCGCGCCCGCGGCCCGAGGCGAGGTGGCCGGAAAGAGCGGCGACCAGGAAGTCACCCGCAAGGTTTCCGACTCCGAGCCCGTCTCGGCCTTCGTTTTCAAGACCATCGCAGATCCGTTTTCGGGGCGCGTCTCCTACTTCAAGGTCTATTCGGGCGTGCTGAAGAACGACGCCAACCTGGTGAGCGTGCGCACCGGCGGCGCCGAGCGGCTTTCCCACATCGGCTCTCCGATGGGCAAGACCATCCAGCCCGTCACCGAACTGCACGCCGGCGACATCGGCGCGGTGGCGAAGCTTAAAGAGACCCTGACCGGCGACACGCTCTGCGACAAGGCTTCGCTCATCGAATACCCGCCCGTGAAGCTGCCCGAGCCATCCATCGCTTACGCCATCGAGGCCAAATCGCGTCAGGATGAGGACCGGGTGGGGAACGCCATCGCGCGCATCCTGGAAGAAGACCAGTCGTTGCGCTTCTACCGCGACCCGCAAACCAAGGAGTTCCTGCTGGCCGGGAGCGGGCAGCAGCACGTCGAGGTCATCGTCAGCCGGCTGCACAAGCGCTACAGCGTGGACGTGACGCTGAAGTCCCCGAAAATCCCCTATCGCGAGACCATCCGGGGCACTGCCGACGTGCAGGGACGCCACAAGAAGCAGACCGGCGGTCATGGCCAGTTCGGAGACTGCTGGATCCGGATGGAGCCGCTGCCCCGCGGCGGCAATTTCGAATTCGTGAACGACATTTTCGGCGGTTCGATTCCCAAGAACTACATTCCGGCCGTCGAAAAGGGCATTATCGAAACCGCGGCAAAGGGATATCTGGCGGGCTTCCCGGTGGTGGATTTCCGCTGCACGGTATACGACGGTTCCTACCACGACGTGGATTCCTCGGAACTTTCCTTCAAGCTGGCCGCGCGCAAGGCGTTCAAGGCCGCCATGGAGGTGGCCAAGCCAACGCTGCTCGAACCCATCATGAACGTCGAGATCGAGGCGCCGGTGGAGTATGCCGGCGACCTGATGGGCGACCTCAACAGCCGCCGCGGCCGCATCGCCGGCATGGATACGCGCGGCGGCACGCAGATCGTGCGCGCCCAAGTGCCGATGTCGGAGATGCTGAACTACCAGAACGACCTGATCTCGATGACCCAGGGCCGGGCCTCGTTCACCATGGAGTTCAGCCACTACGACTTCGTGCCGCAACTGCAGGCCGAGAAGGTGATCGCGGCGGCCAAGGCGGCCAAGGCAGGGGAAGAGGAAGAGGAAGAATAGGCCATGGGGGCAGGCGGTTCCGCCTACCCCCATTGGCGACTTGCTACTCAGACTCCAGGACTGCTCATCCTCCTCTTCACCACGATCAGTCCAACAGCACCCACCAGAAGGAGCGCGCTGGCCGGCTCCGGCGCACCGGTGGCTGGGCCAGGGAGAGGCGCCATCGCCCAAATGCTGTAGCCAGTGACCGATGGGCCAACCGTCGCAACTCCGGTAGTTGTGTCGATCGTGTCGATGTGATTTCCCGTATCGAATCCGTACAGTTTGCCATCCTGAAAGACCAGCGCTGCCATCTGGATGCTACCGCCAAAGGCGCCAACAAGAGTGGCGTGGCCGTCGCCGGTGTCGATGGTGTAAAGGGAAGTCCAGTCGCAAAAGTACAACGTGCTCGAGTTGGTCGAGAGAATCCAGTATCCCGCGTACGTCAGCCCGCTTGACCCGATGGGTGTGACTCCCCCGGTCGAAGGATTGACGGAGTAGAGCTCTCCGCCATAGCCCATGGAGTAGAGGCCGCTGGTGGTTGAGCCCAAACTGCCAATCGCCGAATCCGTGACGTTTGAGTTTCCCACGAGCGAAAACGCTCCCGTGGTTTTGTTCGCCAGGTACAAGTTCGAGGAGGGGTCGGCAGCGTACAACGAACCGCCGGACACACCCATCCCCCAGAACCGAAACCCGGTCGGAACGCCAATCGGGGTGAACGTGCCCGTGCTCAGGTCAAGGGTGCCGAAATTGCCCGCGCTGGTGCCGGCATAGACGCTGGCGGCCTTCACGCTGACGGTAGACAAAATGAAGAAGGCGGCACAGCACAAAAGTACCCACGGCCGTGCCCTCAAAATACGCATCTTAAGGTTTCTCCTTGATTCTTCCAGGGCGCCAGGACGTTACACGCGCCCTGTAGAGCTAGCGGCGCTGCTGGCAGAAATGCCTCACGCCGTCTTCGATCCCCGGTGGTTCCCGTACCAGTACCGGCTCGACGGCGGGCCGGTTGCGGGAGGTGGTTTCGCCTGGCCCCCCACGCGAAGTTCATGATCTTCCAGGGGTTCCCACTGACGCACCGCACCGCTTCGCCCCATTCTCCGTCTTGACCGCCCCGTTTCAAATGGGTTAAAGTCGTAGGGTACGGCGCAACAGGGCCTGACCTGAGTGGGCTCCCGTGGGAGGTCGATGAACGGGCTGCGGACACATCTGTGCTGGTTGGGTTTGTTAGCGCTCCTGGGCGTATCCCAGGGCTGCGCTCCCAGCCAGTCCTTCCGGACCTCCTTTCTGCCCCCGGCGGCTCCAGGCGCCCGCTCGTTTTACGCTCCGGACCCTCCACGCGCTCGACGCGCCACTCGAGATCACGGATTCCCCGCGTTTCATCTCACCGCTTCCGCCAGTGTCGATCGGGAGCCGGGCCGACGTTCTGATCCGCGAGGCCGAATGGCATTTCCAGGCCGGCCGCGCCCAGTACGGGGCGGGAGACGGCCGCGCCGCGCGCCGCGAGTTCGACCGGGCCATTGACGTTTTGCTCTCCGCGCCGGAGGACGCCGTCCTGCGGGTCCCCGTCGACAAGAAACTGGAAGAGCTCGTCGATGCCATCCACCGGTTCGACCTGGCGGGTTTGGGCGCCGGCGATGTCGCCGAGGTGCCGGCGTTCGAGAAGCCGCCCCTCGAGGATGTGGAGCCGCTGACGTTTCCAGTGGATCCGGCGCTGAAGAACAAGGTGGCCGAGGAGCTGCGCGCCACGGCGTCGCAACTGCCGCTCCAGATCACAGACCCGGTCCTCTCCTATATCAATTTCTTCTCGACCGGACGCGGCCGCCGCATCCTCACCTACGGCTTGCAGCGCTCGGGCCGGTACAAGGCGCTGATCCGGCGCGTGCTGGATGAGGAAGGCGTCCCCCAGGAGCTGATCTACCTGGCGCAGGCCGAATCGGGCTTCCAGCCCCGGGCTGTATCGCGCAAGAAGGCCACCGGGATGTGGCAGTTCATGCAGGCGCGCGGCCGGGAGTACGGCTTGCAGCAGTCCCCCTACTTCGACGACCGGCTGGATCCAGAGAAAGCCACGCGGGCTGCCGCCCGGCACCTGCGCGACCTGTATCGCCATTTCGGCGACTGGTATCTGGCGATGGCCGCGTACGATTGCGGGCCGGGCAACGTGGACCGCGGTATCGAGCGCACCGGCTATGCGGATTTCTGGGAGCTGCGCAGCCGCGGCGTTCTGCCCAAGGAAACGGTCAACTACGTCCCGGCGATCCTGGCCATGACAATCGTCGTGAAGAACGCGAAGGAGTACGGTCTGGACGAAATCGACGGGGATCCGCCGCTCGAGTATGAAACCGTAGAGGTCACCGCGCCGACCCACCTTCAATTGGCCGCCGACCTGGCGGAGTGTCCGGTGTCGCAGCTTCACGATCTGAATCCGGCATTGCTCAAGAACGTGGCACCGGCCGGAACGCATCTGCGGGTTCCCAAGGGGACCGGCGCCACGCTGGCCGCGGTATTGGAGACGATTCCGCCGGAGAAGCGGACCGCATGGCGGGTGCACCGGGTGACGGGCGGAGAGGACATGGCCCTCATCGCGCGGCGGTACCGCGTCAGCCAGAACGCGATCCTGGCCGCCAACCGTGCGGGCGCGAGCGCTGTCGAAGACGGCGACCTGCTCATCATCCCCACGGCGCCGGTCCGGGAGAAGCCGGCGGCGAAGCGGGCTTCGCACCGGCGCGGGACGGTTTCGCACGCTGTGGCGGCCCGGTCCGGGTCCTCGAAGCGCAGGCGGCCGGCGACTTACGCGGCCGCGAATATCCGGCTGCGCCGCACCGCGAAGCACACTACCGCCCAGCAGTAACCTTCGTCCAGCCCGGCGGACCTCCGCATCCGTTTTTTTGTATCCCCACTCTTGCCTTCCCGAAAAAAGGAGTTATTCTAAGGTGTGACCACGCTCGTACAGGAGGGCTAAGAAATGTTTGATAGGCTCGCGTCCGCGCGCATGACGGACGAGGAAGACGATTTCGATTTCAACGAAGAGCACGTCGAGCTTGAATCCGACCTGGAAGAGTACGGCCCTGAAGAAGACGAGGATGAGGACGAGGAGGAAGAAGAAATGGTCGAGCCCGTCGCACCTGAGGTAGCTCCAGTTCCCGCACCAGCACCATTACCCGAACCCGCCCCTGTGGCCGAGGTGCCACCCGCCCCGGTAGCGCCCGTGAAGAAGCCGGCCAAGAGAGTCGCCGCTCCGGTCAAGAAGGCGGTCGTGAAGAAGGCGATCGTGAAGAAGGCGGTCGTGAAGAAGGCTGCCGCGAAGAAACCCGCCAAGAAGGTCGCCGTCAAGAAGGCAGCCAAGAAGGTGGCCCCCAAGAAGGCGAAGAAAGCCGTCAAGAAGGTCGCCAAGAAAGCCGTAAAGAAGGTCGCGAAGAAGGCGAAGAAGGCCGCCAAGAAGAAGTAGGTGGCCACGCCCGAGCGGCGCACCGGGCGCCGGTGCCCTGCCGGCGCTCACGGTCACCCGAGGACTTCGCGACAGCGCTGGTAGAGGTGTAGGAGCGCGTCCGCATACTCCTCGGGGGTCTTGGATTGCTTGCCCGTGTACCCCGCGGCTGGCACGCCTTTGCCGTATCCTGTAGTGACGGCGATGAATTTCATCATCTCCAGCGAGATCTCTTCCTTACTCCGCGGCGATGTTCCTTGAGGGGTCTGGTCTTCCATGGAAGTGCTTCTCCTTAAGCGAAGGCTAAGATCCAGAGTAACAAGTTCCCATGCCAGTTAACGCCCGCCGCCATATCAGAAGGATGCGGGGCGGTGCGCAGTCGCATTTGATCGAAGCCGGCGACGGGCATTTCTACGTGGTCAAGTTCCTCAACAACCCACAGCACCGGCGTGTTCTGATCAACGAGGCGGTGGCGTCCGTCCTGCTGCGCTATCTGCAGATCGCGGCTCCCGAGGTGGCCATCGTTTCGGTATCGAGCGACTTTCTGGCCGCCAACCCGGACCTGTCGCTGCAACTGGGCTCGCACCGGGTTCCGATCGAACCGGGCTGGCATTTCGGCTCCCGCTACCCTGGAGACCCCGATCAACTGGCGGTCTACGACTTCATCCCGGACGCGCTGCTCGGCCAGGTGGTCAACCTTCGCGAGTTCGTCGGGATGCTCGCCTTCGACAAGTGGACCGGCAACGCCGACGGCCGGCAGGCGGTCTTCTTCCGCAGCCGGATCAGCGAATGGACCGCCGCACGCACGGCGGCGCGGCCCGGATTCCTAGCCTGGATGATCGACCACGGCTTCGTGTTCAACGGGCCTTACTGGGATTACCCGGACTCACCGCTCTACGGCATCTATCACCGGCCCCTGGTCTACGAGACGATCCGTTCGCTGGACGATTTTTCCCCCTGGCTCGATCGCATCGCCCACTTCCCGTTCGAGGTGATGGACCAGGCATTCCGCAGCGTTCCTTTGCAGTGGCTGGAAGGCGAGCAGGGTGCCTTGGAGGAGCTTCTCGAGCGGCTCATGGAGCGCTGCGGACTGGTGGCCGGGTTGCTGGAAGACTGCCGCCGCGCCAAGCCCGCTGCGTTCCCGAACTGGCGGTGACGCGCAGCTGCGCGATGGGGGGGGCGGCGGCGGGCGGCGGCAGCGAGCGGAAGCGCCCCCGGCCGCACCGGGCCGCAGCGGCAGGTGACATCGGCGGGCGGAAGCGGCGGGTGACACCGGCGGGCGGCGGAGAGTGGTGGCGGCCAACCGAGATCCGGGATTCCGATAGAATAGTTGTTCCACAATGCACGCGCTGGTTCTGCACAACGATGACATCCGCGAGGCCTCGGCGAAAGTGCTGGCCCCGGGGCAGGTCGGGCTGGCCTCCGGCTGGGGCGTTTTCAGCACTCTGCGGGTCGTGCGCGGAATTCCTTTCGCATTCGAGCGCCACTGGGAGCGGATGAAACGCGACGCAGCCACTCTGAGAGTGCCGTTCCCCACCGACCCGGAGTACATCCGCTCGCGCCTGCTGCGGCTCATCGCGGCCAACCAGGTCGGGGACGGGACCGCCCGGACGATCGTCGTCCGCAACCGCGGCGGCATGTGGGAAGGCTCGCCGGAGCGGGACTTCGACCTGCTCGTTTTCACCGCCGGCTTGAAGGACTGGGGCGCGGGGGTGAAGCTGGCCGTCCAGGAACAGGCGCGGCACGCGGGCTCCCGGTTCCGGGGCGTCAAGTGCCTGTCCTGGGCCCTCAATCTGGTCATGCTCGAAGAGGCTCACGCCCGCGGCTGCGACGAGGTTCTGCTGCTGAACGAGCGCGGCGAGGTGAGCGAGTGCACATCGGCGAATGTCTTCATCGCCCGCGACGGGGGGGTCCTCACCCCTCCGCTCGATTCCGGTTGCCTGCCGGGAGTGACGCGGGAGATCCTACTCGAGATCGCGCCGGCCCAGGGAATCGCGATCCGCGAGGAGGCGCTCCGCCTGGAGGATCTAATGACCGCGGACGAGGTTTTCATCACCTCGACAACCCGAAACCTCTTGCCGGTGGTCTCGATCGAGGGTCATCCGCTTTCGCACCGGAACCAGGTGCGCGAGGTCCTGGAAACCGCTTTCGAGCGCGGAGTCGATAAGTACAACGACAGCTATGTCAGTAATCTGTCCTAAGTGCGGAAGCCGGAACCTCCGATACGCGCACCTGCGCAGCAAGTCGGAGCGCCTCTGGAGTTGGCTCGGAATACGCCCATTGCGCTGCCGCTCCTGCTACTGCCGTTTCATTGAACGGACGTGGCGTGTCTCCGCTATGAGATTCGCCCGCTGCCCCCGCTGCTGGAGGATGGATTTGAGCCGCTGGTCCAGGAACGACTATCGGGTCTCGTTTTTCAGGGGCCTGCTGCTGCGCCTGGGGGCGAGTCCCTACCGTTGCGAGTATTGCCGCGTCAACTTTATCAGTTTTCGCAGGCGCAAGGAGAGATACAACCCGCAGAAGAGGAAAGCCCAGCGCTATCACTCCCACGAGCCAGGAGGGGAGCATCGGGAACTGGCAAGTCGGCCGGGTCCCGGTGAGAGCTCTTAGCGTTGGCCGGGGAGTCTGGCCTCTGGAACTGACGGGCCGGGCGGACCCCGGTGAGAGCTCTTAGCGTTAGCCGGGGAGTATGGCCTCTGGAACTGGCGGATCGGGCGGGTCCCGGACGAGAGTTCTGAGCGCCGCCGGGGAGTGTTGGCCTCTGGAACTGGCGGACCAAGCGGGACCCAGCGGGAACGCTTAGCGTAGCCGGTTGGCCTCTGGAACTGGCGGACCCGTAGGCCCCCGAGAACGAGCTCTTAGCAGTAGCCGGGAGGGTGTTGGCTTGGGGAACTTGCGGGTCGGCCGGGCCTCTGGAACCCCCGGGCCTGGCGGCGCAAAAACAAAAATGGTTCCAAGTGACCCACCTCACAGCTCGTTCGCCAGCCGGCATGCACGGCCCGAACATGGCAGCCGCTGACCAGCCCGCGTCGCCTTCGTTGCTCCCCGCGACGGCTTTTGACCGCTGCGGATCGCTGCCCCGAAAGCCGCCGGGCAACGGTCAACGATGAAGCTGAAGTCTCGAGACGGCCTTTCTCTCGCCCGCAGCGGCTGCCCGTTTCCAGGCCACCTCTCCGGGGTTAACGTTCCCGGCCTGCCTCTTTGACTTCCTGACGGCTTTGCCTGCAGCCCGTTCGGCTACCGGCTCCCCACCTCGCGAGCGGTGTAACCGTCGCGGGGCGGATCAGCGCCTGCAGCCCGTTGCCGCAAACTCTCCCGCCACTCCGGTGTGGCTCTCCGGGTCTTGCTCCCCGACCGGACCTTTCGATCCTTCCGGTTCAAAGCTCGTCCCGGTTCACCTCCGGAAGCTTGCCTCCGCGTTCCGCCCGATGCCGTTCGCTCCCCGGTGGTCTAAGCTTTGCAACTCTTTCCACCGGATCACCGTTCCGGGTCCGCTGCGTTCCGCGTGACTCGCTGTTCCGTGAACCTCTTGGAACCAACTCCATCTTCCACCCAAACCCTTTTTCAGTCAAACAAAAACGCGGTGTTACGAATCGATTTCCGCAGATTCTTTCTGCCTTGTATTCAATAAGATGAGCGGGGTCGACTCTGAATCTCGTGTGTATAAAACAGCCGCCGAAGCTCCTGTTTCAGCGCGGGCGGGTTTGTGAAACAGAAATGTCAAATAGTGTTTCGGCCGTTCGCCGCTCACTCGGAGGACAGCCTCAAAATCATGCCGGTATCCGTGGCCACCCAGACGCTCTTCCCGCCGGGCGTAGCCAGGCAGGCGCGGCGACCCACGGCTCGATAATCGACACTCATCTCAGCCCAAGTAGCTAAGTCGTCGCTTTTCAGTATCTTGAGCTTTCCTGGCACGGGCGAGTGGAAAAGAGTTCCCGTTGGCTCTATCGCCGCGAGGTAGGACGGCCCCTTGGCCGTAACCAGGACGTCAGTCACGGCGCGGTCCTTCCGCCGGAACGCCCGTGTGATCTTCCCGGCGGACGAGATCCAGGCTATAGACCTCGGAGGGGTAGTCGAACCGGCCGAAAAACTCGAACAGGAGGAGTCCCCGCCCGTCGGCCGCCAGACTGAGCGCCGTGGATTGGCCGAACATGGAGGTCTGGGACGCCTTCCAGGTGCGGCCTCCATCGAAGGTCTGCAGCGACATGGCAAGCCCAGGCCATTCGCGAGGCTGGTCTTCCGGGTCCATCCAGTCGGGAGGACTATCGCCCTCGCCGCGGCGTGGCGGCTTGCTCCAGCCCACGATCATCCCGTCCTTGGGATTTGCGAAAGCGATGGCGCCGTAGACGCTGTGCTCTCGCGCCGTTTCGGGGGTGGCGGCAGCCGCCACGGCGGTCCAGGTATCGCCGCCGTCCGCGGTCTGCCAGACCGACTTTTTCCCTCCCACGGCCCAGCCCTGCTTCTGGTCCAGGAAGTAGACGCGCAGCGCGTCGTGCGCCGGCTTGAGCTTCGTCCACTTCTGGCCGAAGTCGCTGGTACGCCAGATGCTTTTGGGCGCCACCAGCCATCCGGTGTGCTCATCGAGGAAGAACAGCGAAATGGCGATGTCGGGGACGGCCAGGGGATTCCAGGTCCGGCCGCCATCGCTGGTGACGACTGCGTAAGGTTTCGTCTTGCCCCGCTCCGCGACCTGGCCGGCCGCTATTCCGACCCGTTCGGAGGGAAAGGCAAGGTCCGCGATGGTGAACTCGGAATCCTCGGAAGGATCGTAGAAGTACTCGAGACGCCACCGCTCGGCCGCCGTCGCCAAAACCGGCCACAGGGCGGCAAGCACCAGCACAAGCGTCCTCGATCGTGTGCTCATCTCACGAGCGCGGCGGAATGCGGCCGGAGAGAACCAGGTCCACGTGGTTCGCATTCTCCACAGCCAGCGGAGCCATGCGGGCCAGCACCAGCGCGCAGCCGACCTGCTCGCCGACCGTGGTAAGCAGTTCCATCTCGCTTCCACCGTGCTGATGCGGCTGCCGGTGCTGGACGTTGATGACCCCGACCACCCGGTTGCGCGCGATGACGGGTGCCGAGAGGAACGCGTCGAACGTGTCTTCGGGAAGGCCGGGGAAGCTCTTGAACCGCGGGTCCGCGTACGCCTCGCGGGAGATGGCGACCAACCGCCTCTCCTTCGCCACCCAGCCCGTGAGGCCCTCGCCCAGTTTCAGCCGGATCCTGCCGATTTCGGACGGGTGCGGGTTATTCGAAGCGCAAAGCGCCAGTTCGTCGCCATCGAGCAGGTAGATCAAACACGAGTCGCAGGCCGTGAAATCCACTACCAGCGCCACGATGCCTTGAAGCACCTCCTGCAAGCTCAATTCGCGCACCATGAAACGGCTGATTTTCTGGAAAAGCTGGAGCTGCTGCTCGGTCCGCCGCAGGGCAACTTCCAGATCTCTCGTCTTCGGCACACCTCATTATCCCAAAGCTGCCCGTTGCCCGTTGCTGCCCGTGGCCCGTCGGTTCAACTGGCAGCCGATGGCTGGCGGAGTGGGGCGGTTCTCCAGGGGGACTTGCAGAAATCGCTGGGCAAGCTGAAGCATACCCCACGTGGGGCCGTAAACCGTTGATGCGCCGTGTGGGACATGCTTCAGCTTGTCCCTTCCGCGGCGGTGGTGCGATTTCTGCAAGTCCCCTCCAGAGCCGCGCCGGACGTCCACGTCCGGCTCCGGTCGTTGGAAGGAGCGGTACCGCGGCCGACGTCGACGCCGGGTGCGCGTGTCCTACTCCGCCGGCTGCACGGCCATGCCGTCGCGGAGAGCGCGGTCGGTGCGCAAGGCGACCATGTCTCCGTCGGCCAATCCGGAGGCGACCACGGCGCGCGTGATGCTCGATGCGCCGAGCTGGATAGGCCGCCACTCGACGCGGCCGTCGCCCAGGACGTACACGCCGGTCTTCCCGTTCTCGGTGCGGATCGCTTCTTTGGGAATCGTCAGGCCGCCGGCGACCACCTGCGACGTGACCTCGACGTTCACGTTGGTCCCAGGGACCAGCCTCAGGCCGGGGTTCTCGATGGTCGCCAGAGCGACGCCGACCTGGCGAGTGCCGACCGGGGTTACCTCGGTGGGCATCTTCTCAACGGTCCCCTTCCATTGCTGCCCCGGCAACGCATCCCAGGTCACGGTGACCGGCATTCCCACGCCGATACGGCCCAACTCGGGTTCATCCACCTGGATGCGAACCTGCAGTTTCTCCACGTCGCCGACACTGGCTACCGAATCGCCGGCGTTCAGGAACGCTCCCTGGCGGGCGGGCAGGTCATACACTGTTCCGTCGATGGGGGCGCGGATCGCGCTGCGCTCCAGCCGCAGCCGCGCCTGCTGGAGGCCGGCCTCGGCTTGGCGCAGCTTGCCTTCGGCCGCGGCACGGTCGGGCGCGCCGACCAGGGCGGAGCGCTTCTTCTCCAGGCCGGCGATGGCCTCCTTGAGCCGCTCGACACGCTGGGAGGCGTCCACCAGGTCCTGGCCGGTGGCGGCCTGTTTGGCGACCAGGCGTTTCGTGATCTCGTAGTCGCGCTGGGCAGCCTCGAGCTCCAGCCGGTTCCGCGCGATCTCGTTCGCGATATCCACCTGTGCCTGCGCCGTTCCGCCGGCGACGACGGTCTCGAGCTGTGCGCGCGCTTGAGCCACCGCCGCCTCGGCCGAGGCCACTTCCGCACGGGCGTCCCCGGAGGTCAGCTCGGCAATGAGGTCGCCTTTCCGCACTGCTTGCCCCTTGTGGACCGCCACCCGCTCGACCACGCCCGCCCCCTCCGCGTGGACCGCCGCCCACGAGGAAGGCTCAATCTTGGCGTTTGTCGTGAGGCTGCTGACCAGCGTTTCCCGCTTCACCTTTGCGAACGGAACCGCCGGAGCCGCCGTGCTGCGCTCGTGAATCCACACGGCCGCTCCAATTCCGAGGAGGATAATGAAGATCAGCGCCAACCTGGTTCTGGACATGTCGTGTCGCACACATTGTCCCAAATGAGCCGGTATAAATGCCATTAGCGGGTCCGAAAAAAGCGCTGGTGCTCTCGGCCGGTGGCACGTTCGCGGCCTACCAGGCTGGGGCCTGGGAGGTCCTCTCGGCCCATTTCAGCCCGGACATCGTGGTGGGCGCCTCGGCCGGCGCGCTGAATGCCTGGGCGGTGGCTGGGGGCGCGCCGCCGGGCGAGCTCACGGAACTCTGGCTCGATCCCGGCTGCGCGGACCTGGCGCTCCTCCGGGGTCCGCGGCTGCCCTGGAACGGCATCTTCGACCCGGCGCCGCTACATGCCCGCATCGAGACGCTCTGGAGGGCCTACCGGCCGCGCATGGAAATCGGCATCGTCGCCGTGGAGTTGCGGTCCTTGCGCCCACGGTTGTTCCGGAACGACGAGATCACCTGGCGGCACCTGGCCGCGTCCTGCGCCGTCCCGCTGGGCTACCCGCCGATCCGCCTGGAAACCGGGCTCTACGTGGATGGCGGCCTGCTCGAGGCGTTGCCGCTATGGGCCGCCTCCGAAATGGGGGCCGGCCACATCTTCGCCATCGACGTTTTCGACCGCGCCCCCGGCTCGCCGCTCGGAGGCCTGGTGCGCGCGTGCCGGACACTGCTACCCAGGCCGCCCCGCCCTTCCGACGGCATGGAGGTCCGTCTGGTCGTGCCTTCAGAGACTCTGGGACCGGTCCGGCAAGCGGTGTTCTGGGACCAGACAGCGGTGCGGCGCTGGATCGCCTTGGGCCGGGCAGATGCGGCGAGGGCCGCCCCGCCGTAAAATAGCTCTGATGCCCTCCTTCAAGATCCACCGGCTGCGGGATTCGCAGCTCCAGCAGTTCCGGTCGGCGCCCCACACCTCCGGGACCAGCCAGGTGCGCCATCGCGACTACACGGAAAGCGGCCAGGTTGAAGCATCGGGCGTCTACGCCGCCTGGGCCGCGCTGCGCGACTCCGAGCAGCCGCTGCGGATCGGCGACGTGCTCGAGGACGAGAAGGGCGCCCTGCGGGTCTGCAAATACGTGGGGTTGGAGGAGGCGCAGTGGGTCGTCGTCCAGGAGTCGCTTCTGCCCGACGGCGCCGCGCCCGGAGTACCAGACGGTGAGCAGCCGAAGGTAATGGAACGATAAGCAAGCTATGGGTTGTACCGAAGACAGCACAAACCCGCTAGGATGGGAGTCGATGCCTTGCGGCAATAACGGCGCCGTGCCGATCAATTGCTTCGCGTTGGTCACCTACATTCCAGGTTCGCTGGGTGAGTTCCTGGACCGTCTGCGCCGGGAGCTTGTCCCGGCGTGTGTACCGCGCGCACACGTGACGGTCCTGCCGCCGCGTCCGGTCCTGGCGCCCACGGCGGCGGCCGTGGAGCAGTTGAACGAGTGGATTGCCGACGTTCCCGCCTTTGAGATCGAGACGCGAGAAGTCGAGATGTTCGAGACGACCTCGGTGATCTACATAGGTTTGGGCGCCGGACGGGAGCAACTCAAGCGGATTCACGACCGGTTCAACGCCGGGCATCTTGGTTTCGCGGAGCCATTCGGCTACCACCCGCATGTCACGCTGGCGCAGGATCTTACCCCGGACCAGGTTGCCCGGACCCGGGAAGAGGCCGAACGGCGCTGGGCGGAGTTCAAGGGCGAGCGCACCTTCCGGGTCGAGACCGTTACATTCGTCCAGAACACCAGCGACAACCGCTGGCTGGACCTGGCGCACTGGACCCTGGGCGCCGTTCCCACCGCCCGCTGACGGGAACGGCAGGACTCCACCAGAGGGACTTGCAGAAATCGCTGGGCAAGCTGATGCGCCGTGTAGGACATGCTTCAGCTTGTCCCTTCCGCGGCGGTGGTGCGATTTCCGCAAGTCCCTCTCCAGTCCCGCGGCCGGCGTCCACACCGGCCTCCGTGGCAGCCGGCATTGGGTAAAGCTGCCTGCCCCACAAAAAAGGCCTGATTGCTCCCCCGCATTGACGCACACGGAAGCGAAGCGTAGTCTTAGAATGGAGAAGGGGGAAGGGCAAAGTGAGCCGGTACGTACCTTCGCGCCACTTTTTGCAGGCGGGGCTGGCTGCGATTCTGCTGGGCGCGTTCACCGTCTGGTGCGCTCGCTTCTGGACGCCGGCCTATGCGGCCACGGCGCTCTTTCTGGTCTCCGCGGCCGTGCTCTTCGTCCTCGCCTTCCGGCCCGCCGTCGAGATCCAGGACGCATATCTGGTGATCGGCCGCCGCCGCATCCCCTGGGCGGACATACGCCGCGTGGACCACTCTGGCTGGGTTTCGCCGCTGGTCGTTCGCCTCACGCTGGCCGACCGGTCGCGAATCGTGCTGGTCTATCCCGGCGACGTGGATTCCGGCAACAGTCTGCTGCACTATCTGCGCCGCTATCCGCGCCAGGCGTTGATCGACGGCCATCCGTACCGGAAGTTCTGGAACGAGGAGCCGCCTCCCGGCAGTGAAGGGAGACCGCTGGCTTCGCCGCGCTACCGGCTGCTGTTGCCCGAAGACGAGGCCGAGGTCGAGCGCATCTACCAGCGGCTCAAAGCGGTGCGCCGCCTTGACCCGGACAACGCCGCGGACGAAGAATAGTCCTTGCCGCCTCCGAAACGCCGCATCCTTCGCTGGGCCGTCGCCGCCGGGGTTCTGCTCCTCGTCATTCTCACTCACCAGGTGTGGCTCCGCGCTCTGGGCGGATTCCTGGTCTCGGCCCAGGCGCCCTTCCAGGCGGACATGATTGTCGAGTTGGGGGGAGACGATCATGGCAACCGCATTCTCACGGCGGCCCGGCTGGTGAAAGAGGGCTACGCTCCGAAGGTCCTGGTGAGCGGCCCCGCGTACTTTGACCGCCACGAGAGCGATCTGGCCATCGAATTCGCGACCCGGCACGGATATCCGGCCGACTGGTTCATCTCGTTTCCGATTCGTGGCACATCCACGCGCGAGGAGGCGCGCGAGATCGTCCCCGAGCTCGACCGCCTGCACGTGGGACGGTTTATCATAGTGACCAGCAACTATCACACGCGCCGCGCCGCCAACGTCTACTCCCGGCTGGTGCCCCGCGAACGCTTCCGCGTAGTGGCCGCACCGGACTGGATTTTCCGTCCCGAGGATTGGTGGCGGAGCCGCGAGGGGCAGAAACAGTGCTTTTGGGAATGGAGCAAAACACTCGCCAATTGGGCCGGTCTGTGATGCGCGAGACCGCGCGCTATCTGTGGCCGTACTATCGCCGCCACCGCCGCGGCCTCCTGCTCGGGTTCGGCGCGCTGGTTCTTAAAGACGTCACCGCCGCCGGCCTGCCCCTGCTGATCCGCGATGGCATGGACGCGCTCAACCGCGGCTTCTCCTTGCGGGTCATCTTCGACCTGTGCGGCATCCTGGTGGGCCTCTCCGCCGTGAAGGGCCTGTTCCAGTACTGGATGCGCGTGATCCTGATCGGCATCTCGCGCGACATCGAGTACGATCTGCGCAACGACCTGTTCGCCCACCTGGTCGACCTGTCGCCCGATTTCTACTCGCGCACCCGCACCGGCGACATCATGGCGCGCGCCACCAACGACCTGAACGCCGTGCGCATGATGCTCGGCCCCGGCGTGATGTACTGGTGCGAGACCGCGCTGACCTTCGTGCTTTCCATCGCGGTGATGCTTTCGTCGATTGGCGGCTGACGCTGATCGTGCATTCTGCCCGCGCCGGTGGTCAGCGTGGCCGTGATGCTACTTCGGGCCGCATCATTCACGACCGCTTCGAGCGCATCCAGGCCATGTTCTCCGACATCAGCAGCCGCGTGCAGGAGAATCTTTCGGGCGTGCGCGTGATCCGCGCTTACGTGCAGGAGGAGGCCGAGCTGCGCCAGTTCGAGAAGCTCAACCGGGAGTACATCGCGCAGAACCTCGCGCTGGCCCGCGTCTCCGGCGATGTTCATGCCGCTGCTCCAGGCCCTGATCGGGATTACGTTCCTGATCGTGCTGTGGGCGGGCGGCTACGGCGTGCTTTCGACACAAGATCTCGCTGGGCGGCTTCGTGATGTTCAACACTGTACATGGGCATGCTGGTGTGGCCCATGATCGCGATGGGCTGGGTGGTGAACCTGATGCAGCGCGGCACCGCCTCGCTCAGCCGCATCCACGAGATCCTGGACGAGCGGCCGTCGATCGCCGCGCCTCCCTCGCCCAAGCCCGTGCCGCCGCGCGGCGAGATCGAGTTCCGCGGCGTGGCGGTCGAGGTCTCGGCCGGCCGCGCGCTCGACGGCATCGACCTCGGATCCGCGAAGGCGAGACGGTGGCCGTGGTGGGACACACCGGCAGCGGCAAGACCACGCTGGTGCACCTGATTCCGCGGCTGCTCGACCCAACGCAGGGCTCGGTGCTGCTGGACGGCATGGACCTGCGCGAGCTTTCGCCCGCCGAGTTGCGCCGCCAGATCGGCTTCGTTCCGCAGGAGACGTTCCTGTTCAGCGCGACGCTGGCCGAGAACATCGCGTTCGGGGTCGAGAGCGCCACCGAGGACCAGATCCGCCGCGCCGCGGAACTGGCGGGCTTGGCCCCCGACATCGAGGGCTTTCCCGAGGGCTACCGCACGCTGGTGGGCGAGCGCGGCATCACGCTCTCCGGCGGCCAGAAGCAGCGCACCGCCATCGCGCGGGCCATCCTGCGCAATCCGCGCATTCTGATTCTCGACGACGCGCTGGCCAGCGTGGACACGCTGACCGAGGAGCGCATCCTGGCCGGACTGGCGGGCGTCATGCGCGGCCGCACCACCATCCTGATCTCGCACCGCGTCTCGACCGTGCGGCAGGCCGGCCGCATCTTCGTGCTCTGAGCACGGCCGAATCGTCGAGCAGGGCACGCACGCCGAGCTCATCGAAACCGGCGGCTACTACGCGGACCTGTACCAGAAGCAGTTGCTCGAAGAGGAACTGGAAGCGATTTAGGGAGTCAGCACCGCGACCGTCGGGGAGCGGTCCACTCGCTCACGCTCGTGGTTCGGTGCTGACGCTAGGGAGTGTGGCCCGCCTGCTGCGCCCGCAGCTTCTCCTGAAACGTGCGCTCCGTGCGCGCGACGAACGCCCGATAACCGGCCGGGTCTACGAACGCCTTCCAGCCTTCCGTGCGTGACCGCGCGTACTTCTCCGCCAGTCCGTAGTAGACGCCATGCGCTCCCAGGAAGATGTCGCAATCGAGGCCCGCCAGAGTCCGAAACGTGGCGGCGAAATCATCGGCGATCGCAGGATACTTCGTGTTACCCACCAGGCGGAATCCGGGGTTCACGCTAACGCCACCTACGATCACCACCCGCAGCGGCTTCCCGTCCTCGGTCTCCGTCATGGTCCAGGTGGTGCAGCCCTTGGTATGCCCCGCGGTGCGGTGCGCGACAAGCGTCGTGCCGCCCAACTCCACCCGGTCGCCATCGGCGAGCACGCGATCGACCGGGCACGGGGCATACCGCATCTGGTCGGCGTAGTAGAAGTCGCTGGCGCCGCCATCGCGCACAACGCCCTCGTCGCCCTGCATGACGAACACCTTCGCGCCCGTCAGCTTCCGCGCCAGCGCGTGGCCGGCCACGTGGTCGTAGTGCCCCTGGCTGGTCAGCAGAATGCGAATGTCCGTGAACCGGAAGCCCAGCTTCTCGACGCTGGCGCGGATCAGCGGGACGGTCTGCTCGAGGCCGGTGTTGATCAGGATGTGCCCGGCCTTGGTCGCCACCAGGAAGCAGCCCAGATCGTTCGACCCGACATAGTACAGGTTGCCCGCGATGTGGTGCGGCGGGAAAGGTTGGTTCCAATTGCGCAAGTCCTCGGCCGACTGCGCCAGGAGGACGGCGGGGGCAAGGGTGAGAGAAAGCAGAAGAAGCGTGCGCATAGTGAGGCTCACCCGATTATGCCACCATCAAGGGATGGAGTTGCCCGCCGGCGAAATTCATATCTGGCGCGTTGACTTGGGCACCTGGAGCGGCTCCGGCGACGTGCTCGACGCCGCGGAGCGCGATCGCGCCGCGCGCTTCCGCTTTCCGGACATACAGCGCCGCTGGATCGCCGGCCACGCCGTATTGCGACAGCTCCTGGAGCGCTATACCGGCGTCCCCGCCGCCGAATTGCGCTTCGCTCGCGGCGAATTCGGAAAGCCGTATCTGGCGGGCTCGCGCGTGTACTTCAACATGTCCGATTCGCGCGATGTGGGGCTCTACGCCGTCACGCTCGATGTCGAGATCGGCGTGGATGTCGAGCGCATTCGCGCCATCGAGGGAGCCACCATCGCCCGCCGTTTCCTGCCCGAATCGGAGGCCGCCGCCGTGCGCGACGATCCGGCGTCCTTCTTCCGCGTCTGGACGCGCCGCGAGGCTTATCTGAAATGCATCGGCGTGGGAATACGCCGCCTTGACCTGCCCATCGAGTCCGGTTTCTCGGTCGCCGATCTCGAACCGGTTCCAGGCTACGCGGGCGCGGCCGTCTGGGAGGGCGGCGAGCGGAGCATCGTGGTCAGAGACTTCTAGCGTCTTCGTGGCGCAGGCACTCTTGCCTGCCGCGTCGAGACTCATCTCGACGCCGGGTGTCGGCATGAGTGCCGACACGGCAGGGCGAAGCCTGCGCCACGGGGTATGCGCCGCTCACACGATCCGGTAGGGCGTCTCTTCCGGCTGCGATTCCACCACCGCCGGCCGCTCCCGCGCCAGCGTGGTCACATCCAGCGGAATCAGCTCGCCCTCGACGCCACCGATCACTTCCGCCGTATGCTTGTAGGCCAGCACGTCGCCCGTGACGTAGTGCGTGATACGCCCCGGGGCGCCGTTCGCCACCGGCATCAGCGCTTCCTTCACCATCTCGGCCGTGACCTCCGCGCTCGACACCAGCGACACCGAATCGCCCGTCACGCGCTGGATCACCTCGTGCAGGACCGGATAGTGAGTGCAACCCAGAATGAGCGTGTCGATCTGGGGTCGGTCGGCGAGGTAGTAGCGCGCCATCATCCCGGCTTCGGGCGAATCCGCCAGGCCTTCTTCCACCAGGTGCACGAACATGGGACACGCCTGCGCCCAGACCTTCAGGCCCCGCGCTTCGAGGCGCTTCTGGTAGGCGCCGCTGGCGATGGTTCCCTTGGTTCCGATCACGCCTACGCTGCCCGTGCGAGTCCTGCGGCAGGCCGCTTCAACGCCCGGTTCGATCACGCCCCAGACCGGTATCGGCGTCCGCTCGGCCAGTTCCGGCAGCGCGCAGGCCGACGCGGTGTTGCAGGCGATGACCACCGCCTGCACGCCTTTCTTGAGCAAAAACTCAACCACCTCGCTGGCGAACTCCTGCACCATCTCGCGCGGCTTGCGTCCATAAGGCACGCGGGCCGTGTCGCCCAGGTACAGGAAGTCCTGATGCGGGAGCCTCTGGCGGAGCGCTTTCAATACCGTCAGGCCGCCGACTCCTGAATCGAAAACGCCGATGGGCCGGCCCGGTTCGTACTCGTGTTGCGTCACTTCTTCGAGTATAGGCACGCCCTGCCGCGAGCCGCGACTGCGCCCCTCGCTACACCGCGCAAATCTCGACCGCCTGGCGCAGCGACTCCAACGGATCCTTCGTCGGAATGAACTCGTGCGAGAGGAAACCCGGGAAGTCCAGATCGGCGATGGCCTGCGCAATGGCCCGGTAGTTGAGCTCCTGGGTGCCGTCGATCTCGTGCCGGCCGGGGACGCCGCCGGTGTGGAAATGGCCGATCCACTTTATGTTCTCGCGGATGGTGCGGATCACGTCGCCTTCCATAATCTGCATGTGGTAGATGTCGTACAGCAGCTTGACCCGCGGCGAGTTCACGCGCCGGCACACCTCCGCGCCCCAGGCGGTGTGATCGCATTGGTAATCGTGGTGGTCGATCTTGCTGTTCAGCAGCTCCATGCACACCGTCACGCCCTTCTCTTCCGCGAACGCCTTGATACGGTCGAGGCCCGCGACGGAGTTCTCGATGCCCTCCGCATCCGGGAGCCCGCGCCGGCTGCCTGAGAAAGTGATGATGTTGGGCACGCCCGCCGCCGCGGCCTTGGCGATGCCCTCGCGGAGCTGGCGCTCGATGCCGTCGTGATTCTCCCTGCGATTCAAGCCGTCGGGGATGGTGCCACCGCCGGGCATCATCATGGAGGGAACCAGGCCGTGCTTCTTCACCGCGGGCCAGTCCTCGGGACCGACCAGATCGATCCCTTCGATGCCGAGTCCGCCCGCCCGCTCCGCCAGTTCCTCCACGCTCCACTTGGGGAAACACCAGCGCGCGACACCCTGCCGCAACTTTCCTTTGCGCGCCACGGGCCGCACCTGGATGGCTAGCGTGCCCGCGCCGGCCACGGACAAGAACGTTCTTCGCCGCATATGTCGATTGTGGCGCATTGCCGCCCGCGCGGCCAGCACCGAATCGCGACCATCGGGGAGCGGACTGCCGCGGAGCTGCGCCTGCCCACTTGCTGACGCGCGCGGTTCAGTGCTCGGATGCGGGCAGCCGGCGTGGATGCCGGCCGCAGGACCGGAGAGGGACTTGCAGAAATCGCTGGGCAAGCTGAAGCATACCCCACGTGGGGCCGTAAACCGTTGATGCGCCGTCTAGGACATGCTTCAGCTTGTCCCTTCCGCGGCGGTGGTGCGATTTCTGCAGGTCCCTCCGGAGTCCTGGCACCGTTCTTGTCCGCTCTTGGAAGACGGTACGATCGACGCATGGGGTTCGCGCTCTGGATCGACGGCGACCTGGCCTGGGCCGAAGGGCTGCACGAGTACCGCCCCATGGGCGTCGCCGTGATCGCGGCTACGGACCGCTTTCGTCCGCGCGACTTCGATCGGCGGCGTCCCGGGCCCCCGCGAACGCGCCATACCTACGCCGGCCTGTTCGCCTCGGTGGGCGATCTGAATGCGTGCCTGCGGGGACGCTCCCACGTGGGGCGAAGGAAGCGCGGCTACGAACGATCGAGCGTCACCGGCACGCCATGACACCCGGCGGCCCGGCCTTCGCGGCCGAAGCTCTCATTCGGGCGCAGGCGTCCGCGTTCGCGAGGATGCGTACCAACTCGTCCGCAATGAAGGGCTTGAGAACCAGGTCGTATCCGCCTTGGTCGAGCACGTCGAGCCACAGGCGCTCGTCGGCATGTGCGGCCGTGACCACCAGCGTGGCTTGTGGATGGCGCCGCATCTTCAAAGCCAAAGCATCCTGCCAGGTGCCGCCCGGAAACGCCGCTTCCGTCAGTAGGACCGTGGATTCGCCGTCCGCCAGCAGGAGATCGGCATCCTCGAGATAGTCCGCGCGACGGAGGCGAACATGGGCCGCATCGAGGTAAGCGGAGGCCACCTGGTAGTCCTCCCCTGAACACCCCAGGAACACGCACGAGAATCTCGGCGCGCAACGCTCGCCGGCTATCGCAGCCGCTCCTTGCATGAGTCCTCCTATGCCGCCTCCCCATCCTCTGGAGGCGCCGCGGCGCCAGCCGCCCAGTCGCGCTGGCGATCGATCTCCTCCTGGCACCCAATACAACACGTTGCCCACGGCAGCGCGGTCAGGCGGCCGCGGGCGATCTCCACTCCGCAGTTGAGACAGACGCCATAGCGGCCGTCCTCGATCCGATCGAGGGCCAGGCGGATTTCGACGAGCAGCGACGCCTCGCGGTCCAGGCGAGTGATGACCAGATCGCGCTCGCCCGCCAGTTGGACGTTTTCCACCTCCTCCGGAGCTACCTCCACCGCGATTCGGTCCAGGACGCGCTCTCCCGGCGTCAACTCGGCCAACCGCACCTCCAGCCTGTCCTTGTAGTTTCGCAATTCGGCCCCAGTCAGTCGCATAGCACCCCCTTATCAAGGAGAATACGCGCATCCGGCGCGCTGGGAAATACAAGGAGTACGGTATTCAGGGGTGCCCCGAAGGGTGAGACCGGGATCTTGCGTCTGCGCGCGATGGCCACGGCGATCTAGCGCTTCCGCGCGGCCGCTCCGGCTCCTACAGCGCCGGCCTGCTCGCCGCAAGCGCGCGCGGGCATCTCGGCCGGGGATTTCATTCTGACCGACTTCCTTCCGCCTCTCGCCTGCCCTCGCCTGCCCTTCTCCCCCCGCTCTCTTTTGTGATGCACTGGTATTTGCTCCCCCTGAGCTTCATTCCCGGCTTCGTTCTGGCGGCGCCGCCCGAGACCCTCAATATCCCGCTGGCGATGCTCGCCATCTTCGGCACCGCGAAACTGCTCGCGGAAGTGTTCGATCGCCTGGGCCAGCCGGGAATCGTCGGTGAGATCCTGGCCGGCGTTCTGATTGGTCCGAGCGTCCTCGGGTGGATTCATCCCAACCAGTTCCTCTCTACGCTGTCCGAACTCGGCGTGATGTTTCTGCTGTTCCGCGTCGGGCTCGAGGTGAGATCGAGCGAGCTGATACGCGTCGGGGGCACCGCCGCCGCCGTGGCCGTCCTGGGCGTGGTCGTTCCGTTTCTGATGGGTTGGGGAATCATGCACCTGTGGGGCGCGCCGCGGATTGAATCGATCTTCGTGGGAGCCGCCATGGTTGCCACCAGCGTCGGAATCACGGCCCAGGTGCTGGCGTCCAAGGGTCTTCTCGATCAGGTGGCGAGCAAGGTCATCCTGGCCGCGGCGGTGATCGACGACGTTCTGGGGCTCATCGTCCTGGCTATCGTCAGCAGCTTGGCGCGCGGGTCCATCAACGTCGCTGAATTAGCGCTGACGGCGGTCGCGGCGACCGCGTTTACTTTGGTGGTTGCGAAGTGGGGAACCCGGGCGATGGGAAAAGTGGTTCCGCGCCTGGAGCGGCGCCTGCGGGCGGGTGAGGTGCAATTCAACCTCGCCATGATCGCCCTGTTCGGATTGGCTCTTCTGGCCATGTACGCCGGCGTCGCGGCGGTGATCGGGGCCTTCCTCGCGGGCATGGCGCTCTCGGAGAACCTGGACCACCGTGTTCACGACCTCGTCCATGGCGTGTCCGAATTGCTCATCCCGTTCTTCCTGGCTGGAATCGGACTGCATCTGAACCTTGCAGCTTTTTCCGAGGGCGACACACTCCTGTTGTCGGCAGTGATTCTTCTCGCCGCCGTGATCGCCAAGCTGGTGGGATGCGGCATCGGAGCCGTCCGCCTGGGACGGGCCGACGCCTTTCGAGTGGCCGCCGGAATGGTTCCGCGCGGGGAAGTCGGAATGGTGGTCGCCCAGATCGGTCTCGGGTTCGGCGTGATTCCGCCGCGCGTCTACGCGGTAGTTGTGTTCATGGCGGTCGCGACCACTTTGCTCGCTCCTCCGATGCTGAATCGTACGTTCCGTGGCCTGCATCCCGTAACGCCGGTCGAACGCTTCCCGATCGGGTAGAGCGGTCAGGCCTTCTCCAGAACGCCCCTGAGTTCGGCCAGGGCGGCCTCGCGCTCGCCAGCATCTAGAAGTTCGAGCGCCCGCGAATCGACCAGGCGGTACCAGATTTCGCGGCGCCGCTCGAAGCCGGGGAATCGTTCGGTTACCTCCGCACGCAACTGTCCCAGCATTTCCAGGAACTGCCCATAGGTGGGCCCGATCTCGCGCGCGATCCGATCGCGCACCCGCGACGCCAGAGCCGGACTCTTCCCGCCGGAGGAGACCGCGATCGTCAGATCGCCCTGGCGATGTATGGCTGGGGAGATGAAGCTGCAATGCGGCGCGTCATCGACGGCGTTCATGGGGATGCCGCGCGCCTCGGCCTCGGCCCAGATCGCGGCGTTCGACGCGCGGTCGGGCGGACATGCAATAGCGAGAAACGCCGCCTCTAGATCCCCTGGCCGGTACTCGCGCGCATGCCACTGGATGCGGCCTTCCCGCGCCAGTCGCTCCGTTTCCGTATCCGCCGTGAGAGAAACCAGAGTGACCTCGGCCCCGGCGTCCAGCAGTGCGCGTACCCGCTCCGCGGTCCCCGGCGCGCCGCCCACCACCACACAGCGCTTGCCCTCGAGCCTCAACAAGACAGGATAGTAGGCGCTCATGCCGCGGCCTGCCGCAGCCTCAGCGCCTCGAAGCCCACGCGGTGGCAGAAGTCACCGAAGGACTCGTTCGGGAGGCGCTCCCCGGCATAGAGCTTCAGCGCGGGCCGCAGCAGCCGCCCTATATCGCGCCGGGGAACGTTCTCCGCAAACAAGGAGCCGAGCCGCGTCCCGAGGTGCGATGCGCCCAGGTACAGCGCGTACAGATCCACGCTCCGCCCCACGATCCCGATCTCTGCCGTATAGGGCCGCGCGCAACCGTTCGGGCATCCGGTTACGCGGACCGAAATCGCCTGCTCGCCGATGCCCGCCTCCCGCATCTCGCCATGAAGATCGGCCAGCATCTCCGGCAGGACGCGCTCCGCTTCCGTGATGGCGAGGCCGCAGGTGGGGAACGCGACGCAGGCCAGGGCCTCGCGAACCACCGGGGGCAATTGTTCGGCGAAGCGGATCCCGTGCGCGCTCGCGAGGCGCGTCACCTCGGCGCGATCGCCCTCCGCGATGCCGGTCAGCAACAGATTCTGCTGCGGCGTCAGGCGGACGGCCGGCCGGAAACGCTCCACCAGTTCCCGCAGGCCGGTCCGCAGGCCGTCGCGCACGCGGCCGCTCGGGATCGGCAGGCCCAGGAACAACGACCCGTCCGCCTGCCGCTGCCAGCCGAAATGGTCCGACGCGCTGGCCCACGCGAGCGGCGCGGGCGCGGCGGCCGGCTCGCCCATCCGCGACTGCGAACTCCGCTTTGAAGCGGTCGAGGCCCCATTCCTCCAGCACGTATTTCAAGCGGGCGAGCTTGCGGTTGGTGCGGTTCCCGTAGTCGCGATGAATCGCAATGATGGTTTCGACGGCAGCCGCGAGGCGCTCGGGCTCCACCGAGGCGAGCGGCTCGGCGATACACGGATGGGTCGCCTTCACCCCGGCGCTCATCCCGAATCCTCCGCCCACGAGGATCGTGAAGCCGTCGCGGCCGGGAACGATGCCCACGTCGTTCGAATAGACGTCGATGCAATTGTCCCCCGGCGCGGCGATACCGATCTTGAATTTCCGGGGCAGGTACGTGTCGCCGTAAAGAGGCTCGCCCTCGGGCGGCGCGGACTCGGCGGCCACGGCCTTCTCGCCATCCAGCCAGATTTCGTAGTAGGCGCGCGTCCGCGGCTTGAGCTGGCGGCCCAGCGATTCGGCAAGCTGCAGGATGCGGTTTCGCTCGGCATCGCCATAGGGCGCGGGGCAGCAAACGACGTTGCGCACCACGTCGCCGCACGCGGCCAGCGTCGTCAGCAGGTTCGCATTCAACGTGCGCATCAGCGCCCGCAGGTTCGTCTTCCGCACGCGATGAAACTGTATGTCCTGCCGCGTCGTGATGCGCAGCCCGCCGTCGCCCGCCTCGTCCGCCAGCCGGTCCAGTTGAAGATACTGATCCGCGGTGAGCGCTCCGCCGGGAATCCCGACGCGCACCATCGAGCGGAACTGCGCAGGCTGCCCCGCCTTGCGATCGTCGCGATCGCGTCTGCTGGTAGGTCCCGTGGAACTTCAGGATCTGGACGGTCTCCTTGGTGAAGTCGGGACGCTCGAGCGTCAGTTCCTCGAGGATGCTGCCGCGCAGATGCCGGCTGTTCTGCTTCACCGATTCAACCGGCGAAGTCACAGCGCAACCTCCTCCAGCGCGCGTACGGCCAACTCGGCGCGAAGGGCCGCGACGGCACCGATGACGAAGACGGCCGGAGCTTCGACCTCCACCGTGCCCGCCGCGACGCTGCCCAGAGTGGTATCGACGACGCGCTCCTCCGGAGTGCTCGAGCGCTCGACGAACACCGCGGGCTCATCCGCACGGCGCCCGGCGCGGATCAGCGCGCGAGCGATGTTGGCGCGCTCCTTCACTCCCATCAGGATGACCAGCGTATCGACGCGGGCATAATCCCGCCAATCGACGCCGCCCGCTCCCGCACAGTGCCCGGCCACCACCGCGAAGCCGCGCGACAGCCCCCTGTAGGTGAGCGGAACGCCGGCCAGCGCGGGCGCCGCCAACGCGGAGGAGACGCCCGGAACGATCTCGACCTCGATGCCGTTGCGCGCGAGCGACAGCCACTCTTCCCCCGCCCTGCCGAACACGCACGGGTCGCCGCCCTTCAGCCGCGCCACGGTCTTGCCCGCGCGCGCATGCTCCAGCATCAAATCGAAAATGAGCTGTTGCGTGCTCTCCTGCTCGCCCTCCTGCTTGCCCACGTAGATCAGCTCGGCCGCGGGATTGGCCTGCGCGAGCACCTCGGGGCTAACCAGGCGGTCGTAGAGCACCACATCCGCCGCGCGCAGAATCCGCAGCGCTTTGACGGTCAACAGGTCAGGATCGCCGGGCCCGGCGCCCATCAAATAGACTTTGCTCATGCTGACTTCTTCCCGGCATCGAAGGTGTGGATGCCGCACTCCAGTTTTTGGCCGCCCCAGCGTCCGGATCGAAGGCTGGCGCCATCGACGGGCAACGACGTGCACGGCTCGCATCCGATGCTCGTGTAGCCCCGGTCGTAGAGGGGCAGGGAGTCGATCTCGTTTACGCGCAGGTAACTCCAGACGTCCTTCCAGGTCCACAGCGCGAGTGGGCTCACCTTAACCAGTTCCTTGCCGCCGGGCAGCCGGTGCGTCTCGACCGTTTCGAGGGCCGCCCGCGTCGGCGATTGCTCGCGGCGCAGGCCGGTGAACCAGACCTCGTAGTCCGCCAGCGCGCTGAGCAGCGGCTCCACTTTGCGGATCTTGCAGCACTGGCCCGGATGGACTCGGAACAGCTCGCCGTGCTCGGCCTCGTGCTCTTGGAGCGACGTCACCGGGAGAACGTTCACCAGGTTGAGCTGCCACTCCCGCGCCATCCGGTCGCGGTATTCGTAGGTCTCGCGGAAGTGGTATCCGGTCTCGAGAAACAGCACGGGAATGTCCGGCCGCACCTTCCGCAGCATGTGCAGGACGACCATATCCTCCGCCTGAAAGCTACACGTCAGGCACGGCCGCCCGGCATTACGTTCGAGCACGTCGCGAATAAGTTCTTCCGTCAAATTACACGCTCCCCTCTGAGTGGCGCACGCTTCAGCGTGCCGCGCCGGCACTCGTGCCGACACCTGAGCGCCGAGACGAGTCTCGGCGCGGCAGGCACGAGTGCCTGCGCCACAACCCTCCCCTAAATCCCCTCCCGCTCCGTGAACCGGCTCCGCGGCAGCACGTCGCGATCCTCCAGCACCGCCAGGATCTGCTCGGCCGCCCCCTCATCCGACGTGGCCAAGTTCTCCGGATCGAAGTGAAAAAAGCGCTCGGATCCCACCCGCGTGCGCGCCCGCTCGCATTCCGCCGCATCCAGATTGGAGCCCGAGAAAATGGCGATCAACCCGACCGCGCCCAACAGCGAGGCGATTTCCGGCAGAATGCGGCTCTCGACCTCCTCGGCGATCACGTGTACCTGGCAGCCGCGCTGGAACAGACGGCGCTCCAGCAGGTAGGCCAAATCCTGGCGGGCCGTCAGCCAGATGGTTGCAGGGCGATGACCGGCGCGGGCGTATCGCTCCGCCTGAGTCAGCCGGCTGGCCTGAAACTCCAGCTCCAGCAAAGCCGCGCGCGCCGCGCGATCGGCATCGGGTTCGCGGCGCGGCTCCTGGATCATGCCCGCTGCGACGGTGCCGTTGCCGATCGGGTCGATCACGATGAAGCTCCCCGTCGCCCGGTTGGAGGCATAGGCGTCGAAGAACAACGGGCGCGCGGTCTCGACCGCGACGCGTCCGATCTCATTCAGCTCCAGCCCGTCCGCCTGCGCCTGGTCAAGCGTGTTCACATCCACCCGGTGCAGCAGCGAGGTGATGGAGGCCGCGATCTGCTGCGTGGTGTGCTTGACCAGGTACGGCTGGCCGATCTTCAGCGGCTGCGCGCTCATCCACACCACGAGCGCCTCGAAGTGACGCGACACGTGCGGCACCCGCCCGGGATCGACCAGCATGTCCCCGCGGCTGACGTCCAGCTCGTCCTTGAGACACACCGTCGCCGGCATCGGAGTGAACGCCTCCGCCAGATCGCCCTCCCAGCTCACGATGGATTTCACGCGGCTGGTGCGGCCCGACGGAAGCACCATGACCGGATCTCCCGGCCGCACGGTTCCCGAAACAAGCTGCCCCGCGTAGCCTCGGAAATCCAGATCCGGCCGGATGACGCATTGCACCGGGAAGCGCACCGGCCCGTCCGTGGTGCCGCCATCGAGCGGCACGCTTTCCAGGTGTTCCAGCAGGCTCTCGCCCTCGTACCACGGCGTTCGCGGACTCCGGACGATCACGTTATCGCCCTCGAGCGCGCTGACGGGGATGAAACACGCCCCTGGGATGCCGAGCCGTTTCAGATGGGCGTCGAACTCCTCGCGGATGCGCTCAAACACCTCGGCGCTGAAATCCACCAGGTCCATCTTGTTCACCGCGACTACGATGTGCGGGATACCCAGCAAGGCCGCGATGAACGCGTGGCGGCGCGATTGCGGCAGCACGCCGTTGCGCGCATCCACCAGTACGATCGCAAGGTCGGCCGTAGAGGCGCCCGTAGCCATGTTCCGCGTGTACTGCTCGTGGCCCGGCGTGTCGGCGATGATGAACTTCCGCTTCGGCGTGGCGAAGTAACGGTAGGCCACGTCGATCGTGATGCCCTGCTCTCGCTCCGCGCGCAGCCCGTCGGTCAACAGCGAAAAATCGATCGGCCCAGAGGAACGGTTCAACGTCGAGTTGCGCACCGCCGAGAGCTGGTCCTCGTAAACGCCGCGCGAGTCGAAAAGCAGCCGGCCGATAAGCGTGGATTTGCCGTCGTCCACGCTGCCGGCGGTCGTGAAGCGCAGCAATCCCTTGCGCTGATCCTGCTCCAGGAACGCGTCGATGTTCGGCACCGGGGCGGCTGCTTCCATGAGCGCCATCAGAAATACCCCTCGCGCTTCTTCAATTCCATCGAACCTTCCTGGTCGTGGTCGATCACGCGGTTCTCCCGCTCCGAACGGCGCATGCCCACCAACTCCGCGATGATCTTAGGAACCGTATCGGCGTCCGACCGCACCGCGCCGGTGCAATACGTGCATCCGAGCGAGCGCATGCGGCACATCACCATTTGCGGCTTCTCGCCGGGCAGCAGCCGCGGCTCGTGCTCCGTTGAAATGAGGGAATCGCCGCGCACGATCATTTCCCGCGGCTTGGCGAAATACAGCGGGACCACCGGGATGTTCTCCAGGTGAATGTAGTGCCAGACGTCCAGCTCGGTCCAATTCGAGAGCGGAAACACGCGGATGCTCTCGCCCTTGTCGATCCGGCCGTTGAACAGATTCCATAGCTCCGGCCGCTGGCTCTTCGGGTCCCACTGGCCGGCCCCATCGCGGAACGAATACACGCGCTCCTTGGCGCGCGATTTCTCCTCTTCCCGCCGCGCGCCTCCGAATGCGGCGTCGAAACCGCCCTCCGTCAGGGCATCGAGCAACGAGCGCGTCTTCAGCAGCCCGCAGCACTTCTGCGTCCCCAGGCGGAACGGATTCGCGCCCTCCGCGAGCGCGCCCTCGTTCCGGTGCACGATCAAAGTGGCGCCGATCCGAGCCGTGTACTGGTCGCGGAATTCAAGCATCTCCCGGAACTTGAAACTCGTGTCGACGTGCAGCAGCGGGAACGGAATCCTGCCGGGATGAAACGCCTTCTGCGCCAGTCGTAGCATGACGGACGAGTCCTTGCCGATCGAGTACAGCATCACCGGACGCGCGAACTCCGCCGCCACCTCGCGGAAGATGTGTATGCTCTCGGCCTCGAGCGCCTTCAGATGTGTCAGCCGGGTCAAATGGTGTAGTCCTCCGTGAAAATGCGCGCGTCCCGCAGACTGACATAGACGGTGTCCCCGGACGCCACGCGGCTATCTCGAAATTGCGCGTGCGACATCTCGACGGTTACCGCCTCGCCGGTCTCGGCAACCAACTCCACCCGAACCTGCGGTCCCGCCGACAGCACCCGCTCGACGCGCGCGCTCATGCCCGGCCTTTCGTCGCGCTCGGTGTGTATGTCGAGGTCGTACGGGCGCACGAACAGGCGCGCGGGCTGCCCGTCGGCGCCGGGGGTATCCGGATGGTCCAGAACAAGCTGTCCAAACACCGCCTTGCCGCTCTCGATGCGCCCGTGGAACAGATTCACGCTGCCCATGAAGTCCATCACGAACTCGGAGGCAGGATGGTGGAATACTTCCTCCGGCGCGCCCACCTGCTCGATGCGCCCCTCGTTCATCACCACCACGCGGTCCGCGACTTCGAGCGCCTCGTCCTGGTCATGCGTGACCAGCAAGCTGGTGACGTGAACCTCGTCGTGCAGTCTCCGCAGCCAGCGGCGCAGGCCCTGCCGGACCTTGGCGTCCAGCGCGCCGAAGGGCTCGTCGAGCAGCAGCACCTTGGGCTCGATCGCCAGCGCGCGCGCCAGCGCCACCCGCTGCCTCTGTCCGCCGGAGAGCTGCGAAGAGTAGCGATCGGCCATGTTCTCCAGATGGATCAGCTCGATCAGTTCCCGCACCCGGTCCCGTATGACTTTCTCCGAGGGCCGCTGGTCGCGCGGGCGAACCCGCAGCCCGAACGCGATATTCTCGAAGACGGTCATATTGCGGAACAGGGCGTAGTGCTGGAACACGAAGCCGACCCGCCGCTCGCGCGTGTGCCGGTTCGTGACGTCCTGCCCTTCGAAAAGCACGCTGCCCGCGGGTTCGGGATCGGGCGTCTCCAGGCCCGCGATGATGCGCAGCAGAGTGGTCTTGCCCGATCCGGACGGACCCAGCAACGCCAGCAGTTCGCCGTCCTTCACTTCGAGACTCACGTCACGGAGCGCCGTGAAGCTTCCGAAGGTCTTGCTGATGTGGCGGGCTTCGATGGCCATCGCTATCCCTCCAGGCTCTCGGTGGCGGTGAAGTCCGAGTAGTCCTGCCGCACCTTCCGCTCCAGCAGCCGTTTGGCGCCAAGAGTCACCACCGCCACCAGCGCCAGCAGGCTGGCCACCGCGAACGCCGCGGCGAAATTGTACTCGTTGTAGAGAATCTCGACGTGCAGGGGCATGGTGTTCGTCTCGCCACGTATGTGCCCCGATACCACCGACACCGCTCCGAATTCGCCCATGGCGCGCGCCGCGCACAGGATGACGCCGTAAAGCAGACTCCACTTGATGTTGGGAAGCGTGACGCGCCAGAAGATGTGCCAGCCGCCGGCGCCCAACACCAGCGCGGCCTCCTCTTCTTCGGTCCCCTGCGCCTGCATCAACGGGATCAGCTCGCGCGCGACGAACGGAAACGTCACGAAGACGGTGGCCAGCACGATGCCAGGCACGGCGAAGATGATCTTGATGTCGTGCCGGTTCAGCCAGGGTCCGAACCAGCCTTGGGCGCCGAACATCAGGACGTAGATGAGTCCCGCGATCACCGGCGAGACCGCGAAGGGAAGGTCGATGAGAGTGATCAGAACGTTCTTGCCGCGAAACTGGAATTGCGCGATCGCCCAGGCCGCGGCCAGCCCGAACACCAGGTTCAGAGGGACGGCGATTCCGGCCGCCAGCAGCGTCAGGCGGATGGCCGACAGCGCGTCGGGCTCGGTGATCGCCGCCCAGTAAACGCCCCACCCTTTTTCGAGCGCCTGCGCAAACACCGCGATGAGCGGCAGCACCACAAACAGACTAAGGAAGAGAAGCGCGACCACAATCAGCCCATACCGCAGAGCCGCCGGTTCCGTAGTGGGGCAGACCTCCAGGTCCGCGCGGGGTCTCCAGACCCCGCCGGGAAAGGCCGTTGTGGACGTCGGCCGCAGGACTGAGCCCTCCTTAGTGGGGCGGACCTCCAGGTCGGCGTGGGTCCCCCAGGGCCCGCCGTCCGGCCTCATAAAGCCTCCGTGTAGCGGCGGCTGCGCCACTGCAGCAGGTTGATCCCAAGCAGCAGTGCGAACGAGGCCACCAGCATGACCAGGGCAATGGCCGTGGCCCCCGTGTAGTCGTATTGCTCCAGCCGCGTGACAATCAGCAGCGGCGTGATTTCCGTTCGCATCGGCATGTTGCCCGAGATGAAGATCACCGACCCGTACTCGCCCAGCGCCCGCGCGAACGCCATCGCAAAGCCCGTCAGCAGGGCCGGACGAAGAATCGGAAACACCACCCGTATGAACGTCAGCCAGCGGCTTGCGCCCAGGCTGGCGGCCGCCTCCTCGATCTGCGGGTCCACGTCTTCGAGCACCGGCTGCACGCTGCGCACCACGAAGGGCAGACCGATGAAGACCAGCGCCACGAAGACCCCGAGCCGCGTGAACGCCACGCGGATTCCCAAGGGAGCCAGCCACCGGCCAATCCACCCGGTCTCGGTATAAAGGCTGGTGAGCGCGATGCCCGCCACCGCCGTCGGCAGTGCGAAGGGCAGATCCACCAGCGCATCCGCCAGCCGCTTTCCGGGAAACCGGTAACGCACCAGAACCCAGGCCACCACCAGTCCAAACACCGCGTTCACCGCCGCCGCCGCCAACGACGCCCCGAAACTCAGCCGGTAAGATGCAACGACGCCCGGCGAGCTGATCGCCCCCCAAAAGTGGCTCCAACTCGAGGTCGCCGTCTTCAGGAACACGGCACTCAGGGGCACCAGCACAATCAGGCTCAGGTAGAAAACCGAGAAGGCGAACGTCGGCCAAAAGCCGGGCAAGATGCTGGCGCGCCTGAATCCCTGGTGTGGCATGTCACCTCCCCTGATAGATGCTATCGAAGATCCCGCCTTCGTCGAAGTGTTTCTTCTGGACCTTCTGCCAGCCGCCGAGCATGCCGATGTTGAATAAGGTGACGGAGCGAAACCGGCTCTGGTATTTGTCAGCCACCTGCTTCAGCCGCGGGCGATAGTAATTCCGCGCGGCGATCTCCTGCCCTTCGGGTGAGTACAGATACTCCAGATAAGCTTTGGCGACCGCTGCCGTGCCATGCCGATTGGCCACCTTGTCGACCACGCTGACGGCCGGTTCCGCGACGATACTCAATGAGGGAACGACTATCTCAAACTTGTCTTTGCCGAGCTCGTGCATCGCCAGAAACGCCTCGTTTTCCCACGCCAGCAGGACATCGCCGATCCCGCGTTGCGCGAAAGTGGTGGTCGCGCCCCGCGCGCCCGAGTCCAGCACGGGAACGTTCTTGTACAGCCGCCTCACGAACTCCCGAGCTCCGCTCTCAGGCTCGCCTTGCTTCACCGCGTAGCCCCACGCGGCAAGATAGTTCCAGCGAGCGCCACCCGACGTTTTCGGGTTGGGCGTGATGACCGAAACGCCGGGCCGGATCAAGTCGCTCCAGTCCCGTATGTGCTTCGGGTTCCCCTTGCGCACCAGAAACACGATCGTGGATGTGTAAGGCGCGCTGTTGTCCGGCAGGCGGCTTTGCCAGTTCTTGGGCAGTAGCCCCGACTTTTCGGCGATAGCGTCGATGTCGTAAGCCAGCGCCAGCGTCACCACATCGGCCTGGAGGCCATCGATCACCGCGCGCGCCTGTTTGCCCGAGCCTCCGTGCGACTGCTTGATGACCACATCCACGCCGGTCTTGGCTTTCCAATACTTGCTGAACGCCGCGTTGAAATCCTGGTAGAGTTCGCGGGTCGGGTCGTAGGAGACGTTGAGCAGCGTGACCGGACCCTGCCCCGCCCGGGCGAAGCCGGCCGCCATGAGAAGTGAGAGCGCGAGCGTCACGCCGCCCACCACCTCCGCGCCGAACAGCCTTCTGTGTTGAGTCACGTTGCTCCGCTCCCCGGCTACAACCCGTTGCGCGACTGAGGCCAGTATAGGGCCAAGCTTAGCGAAAAGTCAACTATCTCTATTGACAAACTTTAGATTATAGTATTTGTATATAATGCAATAGGATACGCAGATTCCTAGCAGGCCATTGGCTTGCAGCCTCAACCGTAGTATCCTATACTCTATAGGGAACTGGACAATCCGCCTCCATGAACTTCAGAACCATCGCCATCCACGCCGGCCACAATCCTCAGGATCACCTGGGCGCGGTAATGCCGCCCATCTTTCAGACCTCGACCTTCGCATTCCGGGGCGTCAATCAGCCCGGGCCGTTCGACTACTCCCGCAGTGGGAACCCCACCCGGAAGGCACTCGAGTCGTGCCTGGCGGCGCTCGAGGGCGGCACCGCCGGATTCGCCTTCGCCACAGGAATGGCCGCCGAAGCGACCCTGCTCATGATGTTCGAGGCCGGGGACCGGGTGGCCGTCCACAACGATCTGTATGGCGGCACCTATCGCCTGTTCGAGAGCGTCTTTCACAACAAGCAGATTCGCGCCGACTATGTTGACCTGCGCGACCTGGCGGCTCTCGGCGCCGTGCTCGAGCGGGGCGCCAAGGCGGTCTGGATCGAGTCGCCGACGAATCCGCTGATGAACCTGGTCGACCTTCGCGCCGTCTCCGACCTCGCGCACCGGCACGGCGCCATCGCGATCTGCGACAACACGTTTCTCTCGCCCTATTTCCAGCGGCCGCTCGAACTCGGCGTTGACGTTGTAATGCACTCCACAACAAAGTACATCAACGGCCACTCGGATGTCGTGGGCGGCGCCCTGATCGCCAAGGACCCTCAGCTCGCCGAGCGGATCGGGTTCCTGCAAAACGCGATGGGCACCTGCGCGGGCCCACAGGATTGCTTTCTCGTGTTGCGCGGCATCAAAACGCTGGCCGTCCGTATGGAAGAACACAATCGCAACGCCCTGGCGGTGGCGCGCTGGCTGGAACGGCACCCCAAGGTCTCGGCGGTCCTGCATCCCGGCCTCGAAAGCCACCCGCAGCACGCTCTGGCGCTGAGGCAGATGCGCGGCTTTGGAGGAACGTTCTCCTTTCGGCTCGCGGGCGGCCAGGACGCTGTGATGCGCCTGCTCGGAGGCGTGCGCGTGTTTACGCTGGCCGAGTCGCTGGGCGGAGTCGAATCGCTGATCGAACACCCGCTCACGATGACGCACGCTTCGGTGCCGCGGGAGAAACTCGACGCGATGGGCATCACGCCCGACCTCATTCGCGTCTCGGTCGGTCTCGAGGACGTGCAGGACCTCATCGCCGACCTGGAGACGGCATTCGGAAGTTCGTAACCGGTATCGAGACCAATTGAAGAGGAGGATGATATGGCAACCCAACACTCCGGACCCGCCGCGGCAGCGCTTAGCCCGGCGGTTTTCGCGGACAACTCATTGAGCATCGGCAGAACGCCGCTGGTCAGACTGAACCGCATCGTGGAAGGCGCACGCGCCACGGTGCTCGCCAAGATCGAGGGACGCAATCCTTCCTACTCGGTCAAATGCCGCATTGGCGCGGCCATGATCTGGGACGCCGAGCAGCGCGGCCTGCTCAAGCCCGGCATCGAGCTGGTGGAGCCGACCAGCGGCAACACCGGCATCGCGCTGGCCTTCGTCGCCGCCTCCCGCGGCTACGCGCTTACGCTGACCATGCCGGAGACCATGTCGCTCGAACGCCGCAAGGTTCTCAAAGCGTTCGGCGCGAATCTGATTCTGACCGAAGGTCCGTTGGGGATCAAGGGCTCCATCGCCAAGGCGGAGGAGATCTATAATTCCGATCCCAAGCGCTACCTGCTGCTCCAGCAGTTCAAGAACCCGGCCAATCCCGACATCCACTTCAAAACCACAGGCCCCGAGATCTGGGACGACACGGCGGGGAAGGTGGATGTGCTGGTTAGCGGCGTGGGAACCGGCGGCACCATCACCGGCGTCTCGCGCTACATCAAGCAGACGCGGGGCAAGAAGATTCTCTCCGTGGCGGTCGAGCCGGACACCAGTCCGGTGATCACCCAGCACCTCAAGGGAGAGCCGCTCAAGCCCGGCCCGCACAAGATCCAGGGTCTCGGCGCCGGGATCATCCCGGACACGCTGGACCTGTCGGTGGTGGACCGCGTCGAAACGGTTTCGAGCGAAGAGTCGATCGAGACGGCTAGGCGGCTGGCGCGTGAGGAAGGAATCTTGAGTGGAATCTCGAGCGGCGCGGCGGTCGCGGTGGCGGCCCGTCTCGCCCGGCAACCCGAGTTCGAGGGCAAAACGATGGTCGTCATTCTGCCCGACTCCGGCGAGCGCTACCTGACGTCGGTGCTGTTCGAGGGCATTTAGACAGCACGTCATAAGTAGTTGCGCATCCGCCCAGTGACGGTCGCGGCTCGGAATCGGCTTCGCACGGAGCCGCGCGCGCCAGCAAGCGGTTGTCGCGCAACCACTAACGTCGCCGTGTTTAGTAAGAAGTGGGGCAGACCTCCAGGTCCCTCCGAGCGGGTCTCGAGACCCGCTGCAGGCGTGGACGCCTGCCCCACCCGCGGCCTCAAATCTGGTAGTCCACCACGTACTCGTCGTGCGACTTTTTGGTGATGACTTTCACGTTCGCCGCCTCGAGCACCACCAGGGAATTCGGCGGCACGCTGGTCGTGAGGAAGACGCTGGCGCCGATCGTGCTGCCTTCCCCCACCACCGTGTCGCCCCCCATGATCGTGGCCCCGGCATAGACCGTTACCCGGTCCTCGATGGTAGGATGCCGTTTCTTGCCGCGTAACGCCTGCCCCGCGGCCAGCGACCGCGCAACCAGGCCCACGCCCTGATACATCTTGACGTGGTTCCCTATGATCGACGTCTCACCCACCACCGTGCCGGTGCAGTGATCCACGAAGAAGTGCGTGCCGATTCGGGCTCCCGGGTGCAGATCCATCCCCGTCCGCGAGTGCGCCCATTCGGTCATCACACGCGGGATGAAAGGGATGTTGTCGAGATAGAGCTCGTGCGCCAGGCGCTGCACGGCAATCGCTTCGATGAACGGATAGGCGACGATTACCTCGTCCTTGCTGAACGCGGCGGGGTCGCCGTTGTAAGCCGCCTCCGTGTCGGTCTCGAGAAGCTCTCGCACCCGCGGCAGCTTGCCGAGAAACTCGAGCGTGAGCGCGCGCGCCATGCGCGGCAGGTCCGCGTCCGCGACTCCGGCGGGAGGGGCGTATTCGAGGCTCTTCCGAACCTCGTTTTCCAGACGGCCAAGCACGCGCGCCAGAAGCGTGATGGTTACGGTTTCGATTTCGGAGGAGTGTACCAGCGCCTCGTCGAAAAACCCGGGAAATAGCAGGCGCAGCAGATCGACGGTGATATCGGCGATCGCATTCTTCGACGGCAGGTTCTTGCAGTCCACGTGATTGATCCCGCCCCCGCAGGCATAGGAAGCCAATAGGTGTTCCGTCAGATCGGACAGTGTCAGCGGCATGGGGCGGTCCATAGACGCGGTGTCTCCTTTGATTGCCTCTGGCCCAGCGCAGCCGGGATCGCGAGAATTCACTCCTTTATGCTACTGGAAAACTCGCTCGCCCGATCCAGGCAGCGACAGCACAGTCAGCGCCAGCACAGTCAGCGCCAGCACCGAACCGCGACCGTAAGGGAGCGGACTCCGTGGTGGTGGCTGCCGTAGCAGGCGCCCCCACGCGCGATGCGCGCCCCTTACCATCTCGTTCCTAATTTTCCGCCCGCGGGCACCTACGTGAAAATCGGCGCTCCCCGGTCCCCGGCACGCTACGCATCGTTCTCGGCGCGCGTGGCCGAAAGGCAGGAGCCCACGTCACGCGCGACGACAAGCCCGCGCCCAACGCAATTGCCATCCTGCTGCCGGCCGACCCGGGCAGGCGCTATCCGTCGATGATCCGCATGCGATCGAGCGACGCCTTCGCCTGCCGTCCGCGTGCACATCGGGGGAGGTAAACCTGAACCTGATTCCTGGGCCCACCGTCACCAGCACCGAACCGCGCGCGTAAGCGAGCGGACAAGCGGGTGTGCGGGGGTCCGCTCCCCGATGGTCGCGGTTCGGTGCTCAAAGTGCGGTGTCGCCGGGCCCGAGCGGGCGCTGCATGAGAACCGTGTCCACCCAGCGGCCGAACTTGAAGCCGACCGAGCGCAGCGTGCCGGCGTGCTCGAATCCGAAGGCGCGGTGAAGGCCGATGGACGGCGCGTTGCCGCTGTCGCCGATGATGGCCACCATCTGGCGGTAGCCCTTCGCTTCGCAGGCGGCGATGAGCGCCTGGAGCAGGAGACGGCCGATGCCTTTCCCGGTGTGATCCGCGTGGATGTAGATGGAGTCCTCGAGCGTCGAGCGGTAGGCGGGTCGCAGGCGGTAGGGGCTGGCGTAGGCGTAACCCACCACTTCTCCCGCGAACTCCGCGACCAGGAACGGCAACCCCCGCTTCAGCACTTCCGACCGGCGGCGCGCGATTTCCTCCGCGTTGGGCGGGACGATCTCGAACGAGGCCAGGCCGGTGCGGACGTGGTGCGCGTAGATTGCGGCGATGGCGGGTACGTCGGCGTCAGTCGAGGGGCGGAGAGTCGCCATTTCGCTGAGAGTGTAACATCAACGCCGGTGGGCTGAAGCCCACGGCTGCACGCTCTCCAGAAACCCAGGTCGCCGGAGTATGTTGGTGGGGAGGTCCTCCAGGCGGGTCTGGAGAGGGACTTGCGAAATTAGTCACTCGACCGGATGGTAGCACCGAACCGCGACCGTCAGGGAGCGGAACGGGCCGCCGATCGACATCTGCTTGAGGGGGTCCACTCGCTCACGCTCGTGGTTCGGTGCAGTGTCGCGGACTTTCGCAAGTCCCTCTGGAGACCCGCTGCAGGTGTGGACACCTGCCCCACAGGTTTCCGGCTCTGGTGACGGGCCGCCGCGGCCCGCATATGCTGAAGCGTGCGCCACAGGCTCTGGTCGCGGCCGACGTCCTCGCCGGCGAGAAAGCGGGTACAGGGGGACCCGCGCGGACCAGGGGGTCCGCCCCACACTAGCCCCTCCAGTCGGCGGGGACGACGCCTTCGGGCAACAGCTCGGCCTTTTCCAGATGGCGGACCTTGGTGGCGAAGTGCGCGGCGTGGGGATCGTGCGTCACCAGCAGGACGGTCTTGTTGAACTCGCGGTTCAGCCGCGCCAGGAGGGTGAGAACTTCCTGCGCGGAGGCGGCGTCGAGGTTGCCGGTGGGCTCGTCGGCCAGGATGAGATCGGGGTCGGTGACGATGGCGCGGGCGATAGCGACGCGCTGCTCCTGGCCGCCCGAGAGCTGCCGCGGCAGATGATCCACGCGATCTTCGAGACCGACGAGTTTGAGCGCGGTCATGGCGTGGTCGATGCGCTCCTTCTTCTTGAGGCGGGTGAGCTTGAGCGGGAGCTCGACGTTCTCGAGGGCCGTCAGCACCGGGATCAGGTTGAAGGACTGGAATACGAACCCGATGTGCTCGTTGCGCCAACGCGCGATCTGGCTGTCGGTGAGGCTCCGCAGGTCCTGGCCGAGCACCTGGATGTCGCCGCCGCTGGGCCGGTCCATGGCCGCGATCAGGTGCAGCAGGGTGGATTTTCCGGAGCCGGAGGGGCCCATGAGCGCGATGAACTCGCCGCGGGTAACCGCCAGGTTGACGCCCTTCAGCGCCGCCACGCGGAGCCCGTCGTGTCCGAATTCCTTGTCCAGGCCGCGGGTCTGAATGATGATCTCGCTCATGCTTGTCCCTTTCTCACTCGCACGCGGTCGCCGTCTTTGAGCCCCGCCGGCGGGCTCGCAATCAAGTCCTCGCCTCCGTTCAGCCCCTGCTCGATGCGGACGCCCTGACTCGCCGTGGCGCCGACGGTGACCGGGCGGCGCACCGCGCGGCCGTCGAGAACGACGAAGACCGCGCCATCGTGCACGGCCGACGCGGGCACCACGACGACGGCCTTGGGCGCGGCGGCGCCGGCTTTCTGCTCCGAGTAAAAGGCCACGCTGGCGTTCATGTCCGGCCGCAGGTAGGCGTCGGGTTTCAGAATCTTGACCTTGACCTGCACGGTGGCCTTCTGGCGGTTGGCTTCGGGCGCGATCTGGTGGATATAGCCGTCGTAGCGGCGATCCGGATACGCGTCCGTGGTCACCCAGCCGCGCTGATCGTGAGCGAGCTTGGCGAAGTCGTTCTGGCTGATGTCGAGCTCGACTTCGAGATCGTTCAGGTCGGCCTCGGACACGACGTAGCCCTTGGCGCCGCGGTCGCCGACGAAACCGGTGGTGACGAACTCGCCCTTCTCCACCTCGCGTTCGAGGATCGTGCCGGTGACGGGCGCCTTGATGACGGTGTTGTCGAGCTGGTTCTGGTAGAAATCCACCGTGCCCTTGGCCTGGAGCACCTGGCCGCGCGCGGCGTCGATCTCCTCCTGGCGAGGACCGAGCTCGGTGAGCCGGAAGCGCTCCTCGAGAGAAGCCACGCGGGCGACCGCGGCATCGTATTTCGCTTGCGCGTCGTCCAGAGACTGCGACGACATGATCTTCTGGTCGGTGAGCTGGCGGGTGCGGTTGAGGCTGACGCGGGCGTTGATCATGTCGGCGCGGGCCTGTTCGAGGTCGGCCTTGGCGCCGGCGATCTCCTGGGGACGCGAGCCGTGCTCGAGCTCGGCCAGATGCGCCTGAAGATTGACGAGCTGGCCGCGGGCCTGTTCGAGCTGGGCGCGGTACTCCTGGTCCTCGAGGCGGACGATCACCTGTCCCTCTTTGACGTGGTCGCCCTTATCCACGCCGATCCAGGCGACCTTGCCCATGACCTTCGAGCCCACTTCAATCTTGTGCGCGGCCACGATGTAGCCGGTGGCGTTGAGAATGACTCCGGGAGCCGCGGAAGCGCCGCCGGCGGCGGTGACGCGAACCGTCTCCACCTCGACGGCCGAGCCCAGAGTCTTGTACGCGTAAGCGGCGACGGCGAGAAGCACGACAAGAACCGCCGCGCCGATCCAGACGCCGGCGCGCCTGGCGGGGGGCTGGGCCGAGTCGCGCGCTTGGCGGTCGATGCGCAGATCCTGGAGATTCGCCATGGTTATGCCTCCCTCAGAGCGTTCAGGATTTCCTTTTTGGCGGCTGCGCGGGCGGGGAAGAAGCCGCCGAGAGCGCCCATCAGCAGTGAGAAACCGACACCCAGCGCCATGATGGAGGGGCTGATGCGGAAGTCGAACGCGATTTCACTGAAAGTCACGAAGTTGCCGATGCCGGTCTCGAACCCGTTTAACGGCAGAACCAGCAGGCAGCCGAGCACCCCGCCCAAGCCCGCCAGCAGCAGCGACTCCAGGAAGAAGCTCAGCAGGATGCCGCTACGCGAGAAGCCCAACACGCGCAGCGTTCCGATCTCGCGCGTCCGCCGCGCCACCGCGGCGTACATGGTATTCATGGCGGCGAAGCAGCTTCCCACCGCCATGATGATGGCCACCACGACGCCCACGTACTCGACCGGTTTTCCGGAGTTGGTTTGCAGCTCGTAGTAGTCCCGCTCGGTCTGCGCGGTGCAATTGAGCTGGCGGTCGTCGTTGACGTCGTTGATCAGGGCGCGGACGGCCACCGGATCGGTCGCGCGCACGAGCGCGGAGCTGACCACTTCGGAGCGGTTGAAATCGGCGCTGATCTCGTCGACGTCGCCGAAGATCTCGCTCGCGGCCGAGGCGTGGCCGGCATCCATGATGCCGACGACGAGCCACTTGCCGCGGCCGAAGCGCAGGTACTTGCCGAGGCCGGCGGTGGGGTAGCGGCGCGCGATCGAGGCGCCGACCACGATTTCGCGCCTGCCGCTCTCAAACCAGCGGCCGGCCGCCAGCGTGATCCGGTCGCGCATCTCGATGCCCTCGGGCGAGAGGCCGCGCACCGTGACGTTGGCCCCGTCCGGGTTCGAGTCGCTGGGAAGATTGATGACCGTCACCATCTCGAGCGAGGCGAGTGGCCCGCCGCTCCGGCTGCGCGCGATGCCCGGCTTGACCTTCAGTTCCTGGAAGGCGGCGCGCGTGAAGTTGCTTGCCAGCTCCGAATCCGAGCCCTTGCGCAGGACCAGCACATTGAGAGGATTGCCGGAGGCTTCGAACGCGGTGCGCAGGCCGTTGACCAGCGCCAGGATGGCCAGCAGGACGGCGACCGTGATGGCAATGCCGAGCGCGGTCATGATGGTGGTCGTCTTCCGCACTGCCAGGTTGCGCAGGTTGTACGAAATCGGGATCGCCATGTGTGCTCCTAGCCGTTGTCGCGGATGTCTTCGATGATGGCCGTCTTGGCGGCGCCCAGCGCCGGTATGAACGAGCTGGCCACTCCGATGGCCGCGGCCAGAGCCAGCGAAATCGCGATAATCACCGGCTGGATTCTCAGGTTCTGGAACGCCGGGACCGCCTTGCCCACGCCCGCGCACAGCAGCGCGGCCAGAAGCAGGCCCAGCACCGCGCCGGCCTCCGAAATGAGCACCGCCTCTCCCAGAATGATGCCCAGGATCTGGCGCGTGGTGAATCCGATGGTCTTCAAGATGCCGACTTCGCGCGCCCGCTCCCGCACCGACATGGCCATGGTGTTGGCCGAAACCAGGAGAATACTGAAGGTCACCGCGCCGCAGATGCTTAGCAGGAACACCTTCACGTTCCCCAAAAAGGCGAGGAAGCTGAGGCCGAACTGCTGCTCGGATTCGGTCTTGGTCTCGACCGTGGCGTTGTGAAACGTCTCGTCGATGGCCTGGGCCACGCGCGGTGCGGCTTCGGCGCTGTCGGCAAGAATGCTGAACGTACCCACCGTGGAGCGGCGGCCGGGTGAGACGCTCTCCTCCAGGTACTTCCAATGAAAGTAGACGATCGAGTCGTCCTGCGGCAGTTCGAAGACGCCGCGGATGGTGAGTTCGATGTCGACCGGATAGATGTCGCCGACGAAAGTGATGCGGTCTCCGAGCTTCAGGTTGAGGCGCTGGGCCAGGTTCTTGCCGATGATGCAGGCGGTGCGGTCCTGCTCGAAAGCTTTCTTCTGGTCCTCCGGAATCTTCATCTCGCCAACCAGGGTGAATAACTTGTCGGGCTCCACCGCCAGGCGCGCGAAGAAGTTCTTGGGATCGCGGGCGTCTTTGTAAGTGCCGCCGAACCACTGCGAGTACATGACCACGCGCACGCCAGGGATCTGGGCGATCTTCTGGCCGTAAAAGATCGGCATCGGCAGGGTGAGCGAAACGCGGTTGCGCGTGACCAGCCGCAGCGCCTGGTAGTCATTCGCCTTGGTGTAGTAGAAGGCCTTGTACATGGCCATCACCACGCCCAGCAAGCACAGCGAGACTCCGATGCTGAGCACCGTGAGCAGCGTGCGGCGGTGGTTGCGCCAACCGTTCTTCAGGATCAGTGGAAGGAACCGGGCCATTGCCTTCATTTTAGCGAAGGGCCCGGCCGCTCAAATCCGGAATCGGCGGGTTGCCCCGAGGGACCGCTCAACGGCGCGCTCCGACCGGCGAATCGCAGGGACTGGTCCCGGCGCGCTACACTGGCCCCGGTGAGCGACGAAGACGCGATGCGCGAGGCGGTGGCGCTGGCACGCCAGGCCCAAGCCGCCGGCGAGGTTCCGGTAGGCGCGGTGGTGACGCGGGACGGCGTCGTCATCGGCCGGGGCCGCAATTCGTCCGTGGCCCACTCCGATCCCACGGCCCACGCGGAGATGCTGGCGTTGAGAGAAGCCGCGGCGGCGGCCGGCAACTACCGCCTGGAAGGCGCGACGCTGTACGCCACGCTGGAGCCGTGCATCATGTGCGCCGGCGCGCTGGTAACCGCGCGGGTCGCGCGGCTGGTGTTCGGCTCGCGCGATTTGCGCTTCGGGGGAGTCCGCAGTAAGTTCCGGCTTGCGGATTCGGACCTGCTGAACCACAGGGTCGAAATTGTGGAAGGCGTGCTCGCGGCCGAGTGTCTGGAACTGCTGCGCCACTTCTTCGAGTCGCTGCGGGCGTAACCGTAGCGCACGCTTTAGCGTGCTGGAGCGTGCTTTAGCTCGCTCCGCCCGACCATGGGCTGAAGCCCACGGCGGCACGCTAAAGCGTGCGCTGCGGTCCGGTATCGCTTAAGCGGAACGCCGGAGAGCGGGCCGCAGAGGGAGCCCCATGCGGAGAGGAGGGGCGGTGCGCCGGATCACGGTCGGCTCGGTGCGGACGGAGCCGTGAAAGTACTCGTCCAGCGGAAACAGACCGTACGGCTCCAACTCGCGGAAGACGCGGCCGAGGGTCCGCTCAATGCGGTAGACCGCATGGAAGAAGTTGCCCCGGTCGATGTCCAGGCGGCGGCAGCAGAGCCTCCAGTCCGCCCCCAGGAGAAAATGAAATTTGAAGACCTTATATTCCAGTTCTGGAAGAGTGCGCCGGCTTACCAGGATGAAGTCCGCGATGTATTCCTCGTCCTTGCGGCCCCAACTGAAGTTGCGCTCCCGGCCCGAGACGACCTCGAGCGAGATCTTGCTCATGTATCTTTCCTTCTCGGCGCAGTGACGGAAGCGGGCATAGCACGCCCTGAAGATGGTGCGCAAAACGCAGTTGCAGGGGGTCGCCTGCGCCTCGCGACCAAGATGCAAGCCGAGTCCGTGGCACTGTGCGCAAGAGTTCTTAGCGAGTGCTACTGTCTCTGATCGATTCCATTCCATTTGTCGATGTCCTCATTTTGGAGGGGCGCCTCAGATGTTTGAGGATCGCCCAAAAACCTGTTCCAAGAGTAAGCGGCATCGAGAAAGGGTCAATTCGCCGAGCCGTGCATCGCGCCGCGAGGAAGAAAGGGACGGGCCACAGCCACGGCAGCAATTGGCTGGAATAAGCATAGTTAAAGTGGATTAATACCTTGAGATAGCCATGGTTTTGCGCTCACCTATTTCTGTGAGGAATCACGCGCCCGAGACGGCACCATGGATTTCGAGACACTCCAACATCGACTGCTAGCGCGCGTCAGGACCTACGTGCGGAACGGAGAACTGACCGAGCGGGGCCTGGCCCGCATGATTGGGATCTCGCAGCCACATATGCACCATATTCTCAAGGGCGTGCGCGCTCTGTCGATCGAAAACGCCGATCGTATCCTGCGGCGGCTGGATCTGACTGTCCTGGATCTTTTGGAGGGGCTCGCTTCCCCCCTGGAAGTTCCCGGACTAACGCCGACTATCGCGGGGATTGCGCGGAACGAACAGGGGGATTTGACCGGTATCGGTGTGGAGGGATGGAAAGATCCCGGGAAATTCGGCAAACCTGGCGTGCAACCCCAGGAAGTCTTCTAGTGTCCCGCTCCGAAATTCTCATGCATCCTCATCGTCACCGCGGCGCGAGCGAGTGGACCGCTCCCTGACGGTCGCGGTATTCCTGGCGCGAGCGAGTGGACCGCTCCCTGACGGTCACGGTTCGGTGACCGCATCACGAGCGAGTGGACCGCTCCCTGACGGTCGCGGTATTCCTGGCGCGAGCGAGTGGACCGCTCCCTGACCGTCGCGGTTCGGTGACCGCATCGCGAGCGAGTGGACCGCTCCCCGACGGTCGCAGCTCGGTCTCACTGGCGCGGGGTTTTGGCCCCGGCCACCTCCTGGTAGATGTCGAGGACCTGCCGCGCCGCGGTAGCCCAACTGAAGCGGCGAACCTGCTCGTGACCCCGGCGGATGAGCTCGGAGCGCAGGTTCTCGTCCAGCAGCACTTCGCGGATGCCGCGTGCGATGTCGAAGACGTTCTCCGGATTGACCAGCATGGCGGCGTTTCCAGCGACCTCGGGCAGCGAGCTGACGCTGGAGGTGACAACCGGCGTGCCGCAGGCCATGGCCTCGAGCGGCGGCAATCCGAAGCCCTCGTAGAGCGACGGGAACACGAACGCGGACGCGGCTTCGAAAAACACCCGCAGCGTATCGAGCGGCACGAAACCCAGAAAGCGGACCAGCTTTTCGACGCGCGTTTTGATCACGGCGCGGCGGAGGGCCGGGTACTTGGTAATCTCGTCCCCAATGATGATGAGGTGCAGGTCCTTGTAGACCGGGTGGTGCTCGAGATCGCCGCGCAGCACGGCAAAGGCCTCGACCAGGCGAGGTATGTTCTTCTGCGGACGGACGGCGCCGGCGTAGAGCAGGAACGGGTAGTCGATCTGGTAGCGCTCCAGGGTCTGCTGGCGCTCGATGGTTTGGGTGCCGTTATCGGCGGGGCGCGAGAAGTGCGGGTCCGGCGCATCGTAGATCTGGCGGATGCGGTTGGAGGGGATCCCGAGGAAGCTTTCGATGTCGCGGCGCGTGGCCGTCGAAACCGCGATGACGCGTTCGGCCCGCAGCAGCCCCCGCCGGAACAGGAACATGCGGAAGCCCGAGCGCATCTGCGCGCGGTTGCCGAACAGCAGGCTGCCCATGTCGTGGATGGTGACCACGTAGGGCTTGGGCATCAGCAGCGGCACCAGGTTCAAGGGCAGGTGCACCAGATCGGCGCGGATGGTACGCAGGAAGAAGTAAAAGGCGAACTGGTCCATCCAATCCGTGTCCTGCCTGTGATAAACGGCGATTTCGAAGTTGGGGGGCAGGTAGGCCAGTTCGGGTTCGTCGGCGTTGAGAGCGATCAGGACGTAGTGGTTTTCGCGGTCCAGCGCGGCTAGCGCGTGGATGAGGTTGCGGATGTAGGTCCCGATGCCGAAATCGCGGGTGCGGCGGGCGTCAATGGCGATGCGGATGGGCATTCACTGCGCCATCACCGGGCTGAGCTTCCAGGCATACAGCGGGAAGCTGTCGGTGAGCGCCTTTACGCGGGCGCGGACCGCGGCATACGTTTCCTGGGAGCCGATGTTGTTGAGCACCTCGGCGATGAGCGCGGCGACCTCGCCCATTTCCCGCTCGCCGAAGCCGCGGGTGGTCACGGCGGGGCTGCCCAGGCGGATGCCGCTGGGGTTGAACGGCTTGTTGGTATCGAATGGAATGGTGTTCTTGTTGGCGGTGATGTAGGCTTCGTCGAGAGCCTGCTCGGCCTCCTTGCCGCGGATGCCTTTCGAGAACACGTCGAGCAGCAGGAGGTGCGTGTCGGTGCCCCCCGAGACGACGCGGAATCCGGCCTGGGCCAGGCCCGCGGCCAGCGCGGCGGCGTTGGCCACCACGCGCTTCTGATACTCCACGAATTCGGGCTGCATGGCCAGCAGGAAGCACACCGCTTTGGCGGCGACGATATGCACCAGCGGCCCGCCCTGTATGCCGGGGAAGACCGACTTATCGATGGCCTGGGCGTACTGCGCGCGGCACAGAATGATGCCGGAGCGCGGCCCGCGAAGCGTCTTATGGGTGGTCGAGGTCACGATATCGGCGTGCTCGCAGGGATTGGGGTGGACGCCCGCCGCGACCAGGCCCGAAAAGTGCGCCATATCGACCATCAGCATCGCACCGCTGGCGTCCGCGATCTCGCGCATGCGCCGGAAATCGATGATGCGGGGATAGGCGCTGCCGCCGGCCACGATCAGCTTGGGGTGGTGCTCGGTGGCCAGCGCGGCCAGTTCGTCGTAGTCGATCCGCTCGGTCTCGCGATTCACGCCGTAGGGCACGATCTTGTAGAGCTTGCCGGAGAAGTTGTAGGGGCTGCCGTGGGTGAGGTGGCCGCCGTGCGAGAGATTCATCCCCAGGATGGTGTCGCCGGGCTGAAGGACGGCGGCGTAGGCGGCCATGTTGGCCTGCGCGCCGGAGTGCGGCTGCACGTTGGCGTGCTCGGCGTGGAACAACTGCTTGGCGCGCTCGATGGCCAGCGTTTCGACGACGTCCACATACTGGCAGCCGCCGTAGTAGCGCTTGCCGGGATATCCCTCGGCGTACTTGTTGGTGAAGACGCTGCCCGCGGCTTCGAGCACCGCTTCGGAAACGAAGTTCTCGCTGGCGATCAGCTCGAGGCGGGAGTTCTGCCGCTGCAGTTCCTGCCGGATGGCGTCGTAGACCTGCGGATCGACCTCGGCCAGCGGCCGCGACATGGTCTCCTGCTCGTTCATGATTACTTACCCTCCAGGGCGGCGATCTTGGCCACGCGCCGGCCGTGCCGGCCTCCGTCGAAGGCGGTTTCGAGAAAGACGTCCACCAAGGCGTCGGCGGCGGGCTCCTCGATGAACCGGGCGCCGAGCGTAAGTATGTTGGCGTCGTTGTGGGCGCGCGCGAGGCGGACTTCTTCCGGGACGGTCCCCAGCGCGGCGCGAATGCCGGCGACTTTATTGGCGGCGATGGACATGCCCACGCCGGTGCCGCAGACCAGTATCCCGCGATCGGCGCGGCCCGCGACCACGTCGTGTGCCACGGGGCGCCGCGAAATCGGGATAGTCGCACGAGTCGGCGGAGCGGGTACCTTCGTCCACAACCTGGTGGCCGGCCCGTTCCAGTCGGAGACGGAGGCGCTCCTTCAAGAGAAATCCGGCATGATCGGCGCCGATAGCAATTTTCATATGGGGCAGAGAGCCAATTCTAACATGGGGCTAGCGGAAAACAGCCCGTCGCCCGTCGCTTGTCGCCCGTCGCAGGCAGCACCGAACCGCGCGCGTCAGCAAGCGGACACGTTCCGTCGCGGTCGCGCTTCCGCGCTGCGGCAATCCTAGCTGACAGCTGATACCAGGCGGCCGGCTAGCTGTCAGCCGGCCGCCTGTTATCCTGTACCAATGCGTTGGAGCCAAGCTTTCATTCCCACACTGCGGGAAGATCCGGCGGAGGCGGAGGTGGTCAGCCATCGGCTGCTGCTGCGGGCCGGCTACATCCGCCAGCTCGCGGCGGGCGTTTACAGCTACCTGTATCTGGCCGAGCGCTCGCTGAATAAGATCGTCGCCATCGTGCGGCAGGAGATGGACGCCATCGGCGCGCAGGAGTTTCTGCTGCCGGCGCTGCAGCCGGCCGAGCTTTGGCAGGAATCGGGCCGCTGGGAAATCATGGGCCACGACCAGTTCCGGCTAAAGGACCGCAATGGCCGCGACATGTGCCTGGGGATGACGGCGGAAGAAGTCATGACCGCCATCGCGCGCAACGAGCTGCATAGTTACAAACAGCTTCCGCAGATCTGGTATCAGATCCAGACCAAGTTCCGCGACGAGCCCCGGCCGCGCTCCGGGTTGATGCGGGTGCGGCAGTTCCTCATGAAGGACTCGTACACGCTTCGACATGGACGCCGCGGGGCTCGACGCCGCATACTGCAAACACTACGACGCCTATGGCCGCATTTTCAGCCGCTGCGGGCTGGAGTTTCTGGCGGTGGAGGCGGATTCAGGCGCGATGGGCGGCAGCCAGTCCCACGAATTCATGGTGAAGTCCGAGGCGGGCGAGGACTGGGTGGTGACCTGCGGCCAGTGCGGCTATGCGGCCAATCTCGAAAAGGCCGTCTCGACTGCGGCGCCACCGGCGCGGCCCGATCCCTCCGGCGACCTGACGCCCGAAGCGTTCCTCACGCCGGGCATCAAGACCATCGAGCAGCTCACGGAGTTCACCGGCCATCCCGGAAGCTCGTTCATCAAGAGCCTGGTGCTGGTGGCCGACGGACAGCCGGTGTTGGCGCTGGTGCGCGGCGACCACCAGTTGAGCGAGACCAAGTTCCAGCGCGCGGCGGGCGTTCGGGAATTCCGCCCGGCGCATCCGGAAGAGATCGTGGGCTGGTTCGGGGCGGAGGCCGGCTCGCTCGGTCCGGTGGGCGTCGCCGGCATGCGGATTCTGGCCGACGAAGCCCTGCGCGGGCGCAAGAACATGATTGCGGGCGCCAACAAGGACGGCCAGCATCTGCGGGGCGTGACGCCGGAGGAGGATTTCCAGGCTGAGTACCGCGATCTGCGGCAGACTGCGGCGGGAGATGCGTGCGCGCGCTGCGGCAGTCCGCTGGCAATGGGGAAGGCCATCGAGATCGGGCACATCTTCAAGCTCGGCAGCCGCTATTCGAGCGTTCTCGGATTGCGCGTGCAGAACGCCGCGGGCGAAGATTGCACGCCGGTGATGGGGTCGTACGGGATCGGCATCGAGCGCATCCTCAGTTCCGCGGTGGAGCTCTACAGCGACGCGGATGGCATGGTGCTGCCGGCGGCGATCGCACCGTTTCAGGTGGTGATCACGCCGGTCAATATCGGGGATGACACGCAGCGCGCGGGCCGCCATCGATATCTACGAGAGCTGCCGCGCGCTGGGGCTGGACGTTCTGTTCGACGACCGCGACGAGCGGCCGGGGGTGAAGTTCAAGGACGCGGACCTGATCGGCGTGCCGTACCGCATCGTCATCGGCAAGAAGCTCGCGCAGGGGCTGGTGGAACTGGTGGAGCGGCGCGGCCGGCGGAAGGTCGATGTGGAGGCGGCGGGCGTGGCGGAGAGGGTGAAGGCCGAGGTTGCGGGGTGAGATCGAAGAATCGGGCCGCAGCCGAAACCGTCTACGCGCAGATGCAACAGCTCGCCGCGAAAGGACTGGTGAAGCTGCCCAGCAAGAAACTCGACCTGCAGGGGATCTTGGCCATGGCGGATCCCGGGATTCCCGCCGACGCACTGCTGGCGGCTCTCGAGCGCGAGCGCGAAGAAGACTGACTCGGTCCGCTCCCTAACGGTCGCGGTTCAGTAAGCACACCCGACGGCCCTGGATCCGAAACGCGCCGGAGAGCACGATGCGGATCGCCTCCGTGTACGCCTGGTGCTCCTGCTCCAGAATGCGCGCGGCAAGCGTTTCCTCGGTGTCTTGGTCGAGCACCGGGACGGCGCGCTGGATGACGATCGGGCCGGCGTCGAGAAGTTCGTCCACGAAATGCACCGTGCAGCCGCTGATTTTCACGCCGTGCTCGAGCGCCTGGTGCTGCGCCTCCAGGCCCGGGAACGACGGCAGCAGCGAAGGGTGAATGTTCAGGATGCCGAGCGGAAACTCGCGCACGAAGTAAGCGCTGAGCAGGCGCATGTAGCCGGCCAGACAGACCAGGTCCACCTGCGTTCTTCTTGAGTTCGGCCACCACCATGCGGTCGTAGACTTCGCGATCCAGGCCCTTGGAGGGAATCGAGACCGCGTTCAGACCGCGCTGGCGGGCGAGTTCGAGGCCGCGAGCGTCGGGGCGGTTCGAAAGCACCACGGCGATTTCGGCGTCGATGCGGCCGGCGTCGATGCTGGCGGCGATGGCCTCGAAATTCGAGCCGCGTCCCGAGAGCAGGACTCCGAGTTTCTTCTTCATAGGTAAATCACCCGCGCTTTCGAGCCCCGCTTCAGTGGAACCACGCGGCCGATTTCGTGGCAAGGCTGGCCCAGGCCGTCCAGCAGCTTCCGGGCGCGCGCCGAGGTTCCGCTTCGCGACGACCAGGATCATGCCGATGCCCAGGTTGAAGGTGCGGCGATAGTCGTCGTCGGGAATATTGCCGAGGCGCCGCAACAGCTCGAAGACGGGCGGCACCTGCCAGGAAGCGGTGTCGACTTCGATGGCCACGCCGGGCGGCAGGATGCGCGGCGTGTTGCCGGTGATGCCGCCGCCGGTGATGTGCGCCGCGCCCTTGAGCAGCCCTTTTGCGGCGAGCGCCTGAATGGACCCGAGGTAGCTGCGGTGAACCTTCAGTAACTCATCTCCGACCGTGCCGCCGAGCTCCGGCAGGTAGGTCTTCACTCCATAGCCGGCCACCTCGAGCAGCAGCTTGCGAGCGAGCGAGTAACCGTTGGTGTGCAGGCCCGTCGAGGGCAGGCCGAGGAGTACGTCGCCGGAGCGAATCTTCGCGCCGTTGAGCATGCGGTTGCGTTCGACGGCGCCCACGATGAAACCTGCCAGATCGTATTCGCCCGGCGCGTAGAGGCCGGGCATCTCCGCGGTCTCGCCGCCGATCAGCGCGCAGCCGTTCTCGCGGCAGGCGCGGGAAAGCCCGGAGACGACCTGCCGCGCGACTTCCGCATCCAGTTTGCCGGTGGCGTAGTAATCGAGAAAGAAGAGCGGCCTGGCGCCGAGCACGCCGATGTCGTTCACGCAATGGTTCACCAGGTCCTGGCCCACCGTGTCGTGGCGGGCGGCGGCGAACGCGATCTTGAGTTTGGTGCCGACGCCGTCGGCCGAGCTCACCAGGACCGGCTTCTTCCATCCGCTGAGTTGAAAGCCGGCGCCGAACGCTCCGATGTCGGTGACCACGCCGCGGGTGAAGGTGGCGCGGGCCAGGTGCTTGATGTGGTCTACGGCGCGGTCCGCCTCGTCGATATCGACGCCGGCGTCTTTGTAGCGCACTGCTTTTCGAGGTGCCATCGTCAGACTCTACAGTATAGCGGGCCGATAAGTGGCCGGCGGCGGGGTCCGCTCCCTGGCGGTCGCGGCTCGGTGCTCCGGGGTGACCGTCAGGTTACACTTACGTCGTATGAGGGTTGTCATTCAGCGAGTCAGCCGGGCGAGGGTTGTGGTGGATGGCCGTACTACGGGTGAGATCGCGTCGGGCTTGATGGTGTTGCTGGGTGTGGCCAGGCACGATACACAGGCGGATGCGGATTACCTGGCGGATAAAGTAACCGGACTGCGTATCTTCCCGGACGATGCGGGCAAAATGAATCGCAGCGTCCTTGAAATCGGAGGCGGGCTGCTGATTGTCTCGCAGTTTACGTTGTATGGGGATTGCCGGAGGGGCCGCAGGCCGGGGTTTGACCTGGCTGCGCCGGCCGAAGAAGCTCGCGCCCTGTATGACTATTTCGTACTGGCTTGCCGTAAGCGGGGGGTGCCCGTGGAGACGGGTATCTTCCAGGCATCGATGGCGGTTGAGCTTACCAACGACGGACCGGTGACTATCATCTGTGACTCGGAAAAAGGCATTTCGAAGTAAGTACGCCTATGCTATCTTGTAGTGGGGTGAACTAATGCCGAGACATACAACCGTGCAAAATCCCGAGCTGCTGAAAGCGGCGCTGGAGGGACTGGAAGCGCAGAAGAAGCGGATCGAAGAGCAGATAGGCCAGGTTCAGGCCATGCTCGGCCGGCGGCGGGGACGTCCTCCGGCCTCGGCTGCCGCAGCTCCCGCCGTGGAGAAGCCCGCGCGCAAGAGAAAGCTGAGCGCCGCGGCACGTAAGCGCATCGCCGCGGCTCAGAAACGCCGCTGGGCCGAATTCCGCAAGAAGACAGAGGGCAAAGAATAGCGAGTCAAGTGCGCGCCGCCGCTGGTACCGCCGGCGGCGCGATGTCCCAATGGAACCGTTCGAGGACCTCTTGCACGGGGCCTTCGGCGGCGATCCTTCCCCGCTCGAAAAAAACCGCGCGGCTCGCGAGTGCGCGGGCCAAAGCCGTATCGTGAGTGATCAAAACCTTGGATTGCTCCAGCCGTCCGAGGAGCGCGACTAAGTCGCGTTGCGCGGGAGGGTCGAGGAACGTGGTGGGCTCGTCCAGCACCAGCACCTCAGGTTCCATGGCCAGCACACCGGCCACCGCCACGCGTTTCTTCTCGCCCGCGCTGAGGTGATAGGGCGCCTTATCGGCGGCGTAGCGCATGCCGGTCTGGTCGAGCGCAGCCAAGGCTATCTCCCTCGCCTCCGCTGGCGTCCGGCCGGTGTTGAGCGGCCCGAAGGCAACGTCCTCGAGCACCGAAGGCATGAAGAGCTGCTCGTCGGAATCCTGAAACACCAGCCCGACCTTGCGGCGGATCTCGGCCAGGTTCTGCTTCTCCATCGCCAGGCCGCAAACCGAGAGGAGTCCTTCGCCGCGGAGCAGTCCGTTCAAGTGGTGCGCGAAGGTGGTCTTGCCGGAGCCGTTAGGGCCGAGCAACGCCACGGTCTCACCTGGAAACAACTGGAAGTCCACGCTATCGAGCGCCAGCGTCCCGTTGTCATAGCGGTAGCTCAGCCCGCGCACTTCTATGAGGGGCCGGCCTTTCATGCGACGGTCCCGATAGCCAGGCGCAGGGCCGTGGCGAGTCCCGCGCCGCCGAGCAGAAACAGGAAGTCCGCCGGCCCGAGTCGTGCCTCGGCCAGCAGTTCCATGCGGCCGTGGAATCCGCGAGCCAGCATGGCGCCGTGGATGCCTTCGGCGCGCGCGTAAGAGCGTCCGAAGAGAGTGGCCGCCGCGCCCGCCGCGTGCGTCAGGCGGAGACGGCCGCCGCCCCGCGCCCGCGCCGCCATCCGCATGTGCTGCGCCTGCTCCGAAATGACGAACAGGTAGCGGTAGAGGAACTGGATCACCAGGGTAAGGAAGCGCGGCGCGCCGAGCGATTCCAGGCCGCGCACGAGTTTCGGCAGCGGCGTCGTCCCGGCCAGGGCCAGCACCGCCGCGGCGGAGAGGTAGCTCTTCGACACCAGCGACGCCGCGCGGGCCTCGTCGCCCGCCAAGACGCTGAACAGAGCGAACGTGCCTGCGAACGGCAGCACCGTCGCGGCGCGCAACGCCAGGCCGGCCAGCGGCAGCCGCGCCGCCATGATCGCCGCCGCGACGAGCGCGGCGTAGCACGCTCCGGCGGCGAGCGTCATCTGCGCGGTGGTGGCCAACGCCACCAGGTAAGCGAGCAGGACCAGAACCTTCACGCGCGCGTCGCGGGCGTGCAGGAAGCTCGCACCGCGGCTCCAGCGTTCCAATACGACGTGGTGCACGTCAGGCGCTCCTGGGCCGCGCGGCCGCCCGCCCGAGGGCTACGCAGATCAGGCCGACCAGCAGCGCTCCGGCGGTTCCGGCGGCTGCCTTGGCGATCCACGGCGAGCCCAGCCAGCGGGCGCGATACTCCGCCAGCGGAGCGGTGAACAGGTTCGTGATTCGTCCCAGGATATCGAGCTGCCCGCCCAGCCACTGGAGACCGTCCGGGTTGGTCGAGGCCACCAGGCCTCCCGCCGCGGCCAGCAGCACCGCGCCGGCGCCGCACAGGGCCAGGCCCCAGGCGCGCTCGGGCTTCGCGTGGCGTACGATCCGAGGGCTGAGCCTCTCGATCGCTCCGACCACCGCGACCGTGATTACGCCTTCGACCGCGGCCGAGACGCCGAAGACCACCAGGAGGAAAGCCAGGGCGGCCGGACGGACGGGCACAGCCGAAGCCAGCAACTCGCTCACCGCCAGCAGCGCGGACACCAAGACGGAGAGCGCGGCGGCGGCGAAGATGGCGGCTCTGCGGTGCCTGCCTCCGCCCCACAGGCGATAGGGCAACCATCCCGCCAGGACCCCAGCGATGCCCATGTTGAACACGTTGGCGCCGAGCGCCAGGATCCCGCCGTCCTGGAACACGAACGCCTGAACGGCGAGAATGGCGGTCATGACCACCGAAGCCGCGGCCGGGCCGAGCGTGATGGCCAGCAACGCCCCGCCCACCAGGTGCGCGCTGGTGCCCGCGGCGACCGGGAAGTTGATCATCTGGGCGGCGAAGACGAAGGCTCCCATGACACCCAGCAGGGGCGCGCGCGCCTCCTCGAGCTCGCGCCGCGCGCGGCGTGCGAGCAGGCCGACTACCGGCAGGCCGGTGACGTCGAGGGCCAGCCATACGGGCGTGGACAGGAATCCGTCGGGGATGTGCACCGAATCCCACGGTAGCACGATCCTGAAAAGCGTGTCACGACAGGCAAAATAGGACGCACCTACCGTCCGGAAGGCAAACCTTGGGACAGGCACGAATTTCGCAACGGCGGCGAAATTCGGTCCAGTCCCCGGTTTGCGGATCGTCCCTTACTGGACCACGTCGAAGTCTATCCACTGCGTGGCTACGCCGTCATGTTCCTTGGCCAAGGTGTCGCGAACCACGAATTGCAGGGCGTAGGAGCCCGGCTCGAACGCATCGAGGGGCACGTGCCCCTTGGCCGTGGTGCGCGTGGAGCCCGTTGCAGCCACCTCCAGTCTCTTGGGCTCCGTCGCGAGCACTTGTTGTTGCCCGTGGAATACGCGCACCTCGGTATCGAGGGCCGGCTTGTCGGTGCTTCGATCCAGCCGGGCGTTGAAGATCTGGCACGTGAAGTCGAAAGCTCCACTCCGCCGGAAGATGCGGAAGGACGGCACGCCCGGCGCCTCGCGGTCTTGCGGTTGGCCGGGCGGGCTGTCGAGGATCAGGCCGGAGAGGGCCAGCCGCCGTTTCTTCAGGTCAGGCACCTCGACGAACTGGCTCGCGGTCCCGATCCTGCCTGTGGCGGTGTCGCGGACGGCCACGCGGACCTGGTACGGTCCCGGCCGCACAACCGGAATCGAGCTGGTGTAGACCAAGCCGGCGCCGAGCGCGTATTCGTACCGCGCCGGTTTCAGGTTGATGATCGCCTTGTAGGACGCCTTGTCTACGGCCTGGCCGCGCTCGTCCACGGTAAACGCGAGCAGGTCGGCGGTTGCTTGCCGGTCACCGGAGTCGGACGAAAAGGTGAGGTCGCGGACGTCGATGTGCAGCATCAGCGTGATCGTGGTGCGGGAGTCGGCGCCTTCGGCAAATACGGGAGTGAGACGGAGATGTACACCGGAGGAGGTGAAAGGCGAGAACAGGGCGGCGCCAAACTCGTCATCCGTGCGCTTGGGAGAATCCTCGTAGCCGTAGTAGCCCGATCGCGAACGAACGTGCAGCTTCGGAATCTTGACCTGGACCTTGATGGCGTGAAAGTCGGGCTGTTTCCCGTTGCGAGGTTGAAAACGCGCCGCGTCGGGTTTGTAGCCGATCAGGTAGTAGCCCTCCAGATCCTTCAGGATTTGTCCCAGTCCGAAGTCGATGCGGTTGGTATCGTGGACCAGGAAACCGCCGGTCTCGTGGGACAAGACCGCCAGCCCTTCCTGATCCAGCAGCATGCCGGTGAGCCGGCTGTCGCCGCGGCCCGCGTTGCGGATGTCCTCCATGGAGAGCCGGTCGGACGCGGTCGGCGCCAGAGGCTGAACGCCGCGGGCATCGACGCTATAGAGCACCACGGCGGCGCGATTGGCCTGGTCCGCCAGGCGGCGCAGGGCTTCCGCTATGCGCTCGTCCGGCTCCCACACCGAGGGCCGTGCATAGCGAGGGGCCATGGTTTCCCCGGGGCCCAGAATCGACCGCAGGCGGAGCCCGTCGGAGATGAGGATGAGCGACTTGCGTCCCGGCATCTCGCGCATGCCGTTCAGCAGGTAACTCACGGCTCCCAGCGTTCCGAGCGAGTAAGTGACGCGGCGGAACTGCGCATCCTGCGACCGTGCCTCCAAGCCCCCGCCGCGACCGGGATTGGCCGGCTCCATCGCCGACAGGCCGGAGCGGCCGCCGGGATACCACCGCAGGCGGTCCACGGCGGCGAGCAGAAGGCGGCGGTCGGTGGTGAACTGATCGAGCGCACCCATGCCTCCGCTGGTGCGGACGATAGCGGCCAGGTCGCCGGGCTGGAGCTGCTGTTCGACGAACCGTTTGAGGTCGTGACGCACTTCGCCCATGCTCTCGAAGGACAGGCCGAGGTCGTCCACAACCAGGACGATGGTGCGGCGCACTTCCTCCCGCTTCGCCACGGCCGGCGCGGCCGGAGGCGCGACGGCACCTTTGGGCAGGGGAGCGGGCGGCGGTGCGGTGGCCGGCTCAGAGGGCGGAGCGAGGCGTATGTACGAGAAGTTAGTAATCTTCTGACGCCGGCCGTCCTCTGTGATCTCGAAGTCATCCGCTTTCAGGTCCGTGACCTGGCGGCCCTTGGAGTCCGTCACCACCGCATCCACCTGGACCAGGTTCACGGTGACGCGGATGATTGGCGACTCGACCTGGCCCGCCGGCGCCACCAGTGCCGCCACCGCTACCGCCAGCAGACATCGAAGGCCAGAAGTCATCTCTTCTCCGAAAAGGTTGAGTCTATCTTAAATCCAGGGCGCCGGCGCCGCCTTTTCGGTTACCGCCACGCCTATAATGAATCACAAATGGGCGAGCTTAGCCGGATTGGCGTGGCGATCGATTCGGAGTTACTCAAGAAGTTCGACGATCTGATCGCGAAGCGGGGATACACAAACCGTTCGGAGGCATTCCGCGACTTGATCCGCGACGAACTGGTGGAGCAGGCCTGGGAGTCGCCGGAGCGGCGCGTGGTGGGCACGGTCTCGCTGGTCTACGACCACCACGCGCGCCTGCTGAACGAAAAACTCACCGGAATGCAGCACGACCACTATCACCACGTGCTCTCGACGCTGCACGTTCACCTGGACCACGACCATTGCCTGGAAGTGCTGGTGGTGCGCGGGAAGGCCGGCGACGTGAAGAAACTCGCCGACGCTCTTATCTCGACCAAAGGCGTCAAGCACGGCCGCCTGACCATCACGACGTCGGGTGCCGAGGTGTGAAGGTTTAGCCCACGGCCGACGGCTGATGGCTTACGGCCGCCGCCCGTTGGCTCCGTTCGAGCGGCTTGGTCTGGCGCCAGGTGAACAACATGCGGTGGATCACGGTGATATTGGCGATGACGGCGATGACCCACAACACCGGCGCCATGCGGTTGAAGAGCGCCCCGATGATCAGCAGCACCATGCGCTCCGGGCGCTCCATGAAGCCGGCCTTGCACTTCGGAATGATGCATTCGGCGCGGGCCCGGGTGTAACTCACCATCACAGAACCGGTCATCACCACCGCCGTCAGAACCACGTAGAAGAAGCGGTTGATGGAGGCGTAGTAGACCAGCAGGCCCATCAACAGAACCAGGTCCGAGTAGCGGTCCACCACGGAATCGAAGAAGGCCCCAAACAGCGTTACCTGGTTGGTGGCGCGCGCCACGCGCCCATCCACCATATCGAAGATCCCGGCCCCGATGATCACCAGGGCCGAGGGGACGAAGAGACCGGCCGCCAGCAGCACGGCCGCGACCCCGTTGATCACCAGGCCGATGAAGGTCAAGACATTGGGATGGATGCGCGATAGGGCCAGGCCGCGGACAATCAACCGGATGACAGTATTGCAGGCGACCCCGATCGCGCGCGTGTACGTCATAGACCCTCGCTGCCCGCGTCGTGTATGGTGGTGAGCTCGAGAATCTCCATCTCGCGGCTGCCGCCCGGGATCTGGATCTTGACCACGTCGCCGACTTCTTTGCCGAGCAATCCGCGCCCGATGGGAGAATTCGTCGAGATCAGGCCTTTGGAAACGTCGGCCGCCTCGCTGGTGACCAGCCGGAAGGTGATCTGCTCGTCCTTGCCCATATCGAGGACGACGACCTTGGAGCCGAGACCGACGCGGTCGTGCGGGATTCTGCGAGAGATCCACCATAGCCCAATCGGTCATGCGTTTCTGGAGCTGCTGCAGGCGCGCGTCGACGTAACGCTGGCGCTCCTTGGCGGCGTGATATTCGGCGTTCTCGCTCAGGTCGCCGTGCGCGCGCGCCTTCAGGATCTCCCGCGGCAACTCGGTGCGAAGCTCGTGTTCGAGCGCGGCGATCTCGTCCTGAAGCTTTTTCTTGAAGTCCTCCATGAAGGGAAGCCAGCTCCTCGATTGCTCATTATAGAGCACTCGCCCGTCGCTCGTCGCCCGTCGATGCCATCCGGTCTTTCCAGCCGTGCACCGTGGTTCGCCCCGGGCGCGAAGCGGCGCGACCCCCGCTTAGGACCAACGAGCGACAGGCGAACTAAAACAGTCCGATTCGACAATGGTTTCGGGCTCTGCTATCATGAGATTATCCATGGGAATTAGAACGCCTTACCCCCAAGGTGCACAGGTGGAGCACCAGAAGTTTGGTCTCGGTGCCGTGCTATCCGCCACTGAGGAATACATCGTCATCAAGTTCGACGATTTCGGCGAAAAGAAATTTCTCGCCCATATCGTCTTGACTGCGCTGAAGAAAAGCGACCGGCAGCCTCCGGTCGAGAAGCGCGCGCGCCGCAAACCGAAAGCCGCTCCCGTCGCCGCCGCTCCCGCGCCCGCTCCGGCACCCGCGGTTTAGCCCGTAAGCGGGTTCCGTATCCGGCTCATTTCCGGCCGAGCCCGAGGTGTGTCCGGGCCCGGCAGTGTTACACTGGTAACCTCTCATGAGATTCGGTGTCGTAGTCTTTCCTGGCAGCAATTGCGATCATGACGCGTGGTATGCCGTGTCGCAAAACCTGGGCCAAAAGGCGGAGTTCCTGTGGCACGACTCGCCGAAGCTGGGCGATGTCGATGCGGTCATCCTGCCCGGCGGGTTCGCTTACGGGGACTACCTGCGCTGCGGCGCGATCGCCAAGTTCTCTCCGGTAATGGGCGCGGTGCGGAAGTTCGCCCAGGAGGGCGGGCTGGTGCTGGGCATCTGCAACGGCTTCCAGATCCTGGTGGAAAGCGGCCTGCTGCCCGGCGCGCTGGTCCGCAACCGCGGGTTGAAGTTCATCTGCCGTCCCGTGCGGCTGCGCACGGAAACCACGAATTCTCCTTTTACCTCCCAGGCGCGGAAAGGGCAGATCCTGACCTTTCCTATCGCGCACGGCGAGGGCTGCTATTACGCGGACGAAAAAACGCTGGACCGGCTCGAGGCGGAAGACCGGGTCGTCTTTCGCTATCTCGACAACCCCAACGGGTCGCTTCGGGACATAGCCGGAATTCTGAACGAGGGCCGCAACGTTCTGGGATTGATGCCGCACCCGGAACGCGCCGCCGATCCGCTGATGGGATCGACGGACGGCCTGGTGGTGCTCGAATCGATGGTCGCGGCGTTGGCCGCCGAAACGCGCCGGGCTTAAGGCCGAGGGCCGAAAGCTGACGGCTGATGGCTTGTTCATGACAATCACTCCCGACCTGGTCGCTACTCATCAACTCAGTCCCGAAGAATACGCCAAGATCGTCGCCCTGCTGGGGCGGGAACCGAGCTATACCGAGCTCGGCATCTTCAGCGTGATGTGGAGCGAGCACTGCTCCTACAAAAGCTCGCGGCTGCACCTGAAGAAGCTGCCCACGCGGTCGAAGCTGGTGCTGCAAGGGCCGGGGGAGAACGCCGGAATTATCGATATCGGCGGCGGCTGGGCCATCGCTTTCAAGATCGAGTCCCACAACCACCCCAGCTTCATCGAGCCGTTCCAGGGCGCGGCCACCGGCGTGGGCGGCATCCTGCGCGACATCTTCACCATGGATGCGATGCCCGATCGCGGTGATGGATTCGCTGCGCTTCGGCCCGCTGGACGATCCGGAGAACGGCGCGCGCAACCGCCGCATCGTCGAGGGCGTGGTCTCGGGCATCGCGCATTACGGCAACTGCTTCGGCGTCCCGACCATCGGCGGCGAGTGCATCTTCGAGGCGTGCTACAACGGCAACCCGCTGGTCAACGTCTTCGCGCTCGGCGTGTTCAAGAAGGACGAGGTTTTCTACGCGCGCGCCAGCGGCGTCGGCAACCCGGTGGTCTACGTGGGCGCCAAGACGGGCAAGGACGGCATCCACGGGGCGTCGATGGCCTCGGCCGAGTTCACCGAGGAGTCGAAGCAGAAGCGGCCCACGGTCCAGGTGGGCGACCCGTTCATGGAAAAGCTGCTGCTCGAGGCCTGCATCGAAGCGATGCACACCGGCGCGGTGGTCGGCATTCAGGACATGGGCGCGGCGGGGCTCACCTGCTCCACTTGCGAGATGGCCAGCCGCGGCGGCACGGGCATCGAGATCGACCTGGCGCGGGTGCCGCAACGGGAAACCGGCATGACGCCTTACGAGATCATGCTGTCGGAGTCCCAGGAGCGGATGCTGCTGGTGGTCGATAAGGGCCGCGAGGACGAGGTCTTCCGCGTTTTCAAAAAGTGGGGGCTCGACGCGGTCGCCGTGGGCGTGGTGACCGATGACGGCAAGATGCGCGTGCGGGATCATGGCGCAGATGGTGGCCGAGATTCCGGCCCGCGAACTGGCCGACGAAGCGCCGCTCTACGACCGCCCGCACACGCTGCCGTTCCGCACGGCTCCGATCGACGGCCCGTCAATTCCCGAGGGCGATTCCGAAGCCGATCTGCTGGCCTTGGTGGGGTCCGGCGACCTGTCGTCGAAGCGCTGGATCTGGGAGCAGTACGACCACCAGGTGCGCACCAACACCACGCAGGGGCCGGGCGGCGATGCGGCCATCGTGCGCATCAAGGAGACCGGCACCTCCGTGGCCATGGCGCTCGACGGCAACGGCCGCTACGCGTACCTCGGCCCGCGCGAGGGCGCCAAGCTGGCCGTGGCCGAGTGCTGCCGCAATCTTTCCACTGTCGGCGCGGTGCCGGCGGCCGCGACCAACTGCCTGAACTTCGGCAATCCCGAAAAGCCCGAGATCATGGCGCAGCTCGTGGAGGCCATCGAGGGCATGGCCGAGGCCTGCCGCTTCTTCGAGACGCCGATCACCGGCGGCAACGTCAGCCTGTACAACGAAACGCTCAGCGAGGGCGTGTACCCGACGCCGGTGCTGGGCGTGGTGGGCCTGCTTCCGACGGCCGCGCCGGTGACCATCGACTTCAAGGCGCCGGGGCGCTCGGTGATCCTGCTGGGCGGGTTGGGGAATTGCGACGACCGGCGCTTTGGGTCGAGCCAGTACGCCAAGGTCATTGTGAAGCAGCTATGGGGCCTGCCGCCCGCGCTCGACATGGAGTACGAGAAGCGCGTGCAGGCCGCCATGCGCGCCATCGTGGCCGCGGGCCTGGCCGATTCGGCGCACGATTTGAGCGACGGCGGACTGGCGGTGGCGCTGGCGGAGTGTTCTTTCGGCCCGGCAGGCATCGGAGCGGCGCTCGATCTGGCGAGCGACATGCGTCCCGAGTTCCTGTTGTTCCACGAGGGGCCGTCGCGCATTCTGATTTCGACCGAGCGGCCGGGCGAGGTGCAGCGGATCGCCGAAGAGCACGGCGTCCCGGCGTTGCTGGCGGGGGCGACGGTGGCCGGCCGGCTGTCGATTACCAATCGGGGGCGGAGGTTGATAGACTGTGAACTCCAGCGCCTCAAGAGTACCTGGGAAGGCGCGCTCGAAGCGGCTTTGAAGGGGTGACGATGTTCGACAAGCTCCACGAAGAGTGCGGGGTCGTGGCGGTCTATGGACATCCCGAGGCGGCCAATCTCGCTTACCTGGGGCTGTACGCCCTGCAACATCGCGGCCAGGAAAGCGCCGGGATGTGCTCCACCGACGGGAAGGAAATCTTCACCGTCAAGGAGATGGGCTACGTAGCCGACATCTTCACGCCCGAGCAACTGGGCAAGCTGCGCGGCCACTCGGCCATCGGCCACACGCGCTATTCCACCGCCGGGACCACCGTGCTGCTGAACGCGCAACCGTTCGCGGTGTCCTGCAACAAGGGCCTTATCGCGGTGGCGCACAACGGGAACATCACCAACGCGGCCGAACTGCGGCAGGATCTCGAACGCGAGGGCTCCATCTTTCAGGCTTCGAGCGATACCGAAGTGATCCTGCATCTGGTGGCGCACTCTCGCGAGCGGACGCTGGCCGGCGCGTTGCGCGAGGCGCTGCTGCAACTCGAGGGCGCGTTCTCCCTGGTGTTCCTGGCGCAGGACCGCGTGATCGTGGCGCGCGACCCGCAGGGTTTCCGCCCCCTGGTGATGGGCCAGATGGAGCTTTCGGGCGGCCAGAAATCCTACGTGTTCGCCTCGGAGACCTGCGCGTTCGACCTGATCGGCGCGGTGTACCTGAACGAAGTCGAGCCGGGCGAGATGGTGGTGGCGGGGCCGGACGGGCTGACGCGCGAGCGCTACTGTCCGGAACAGCCGCGGGCGCAATGCGTCTTCGAGCACGTCTACTTCTCGCGGCCGGATTCGATCGTTTTCGGCCGCTCGGTGCAGGAATCGCGCGAGATGCTGGGGCGGCTGCTGGCGCGCGAGCATCCGGTGGAGGCCGACGTGGTGGTGCCGGTTCCCGATTCGGGCGTGGCCGCGGCCATCGGCTACGCGGCCGAGGCGCGCGTTCCGTTCCGCCACGGGCTGATTCGCAGCCACTACATCGGGCGCACGTTCATCGAGCCTTCGCAGGCCATCCGCGACTTCGGCGTGAAGCTGAAGCTCAACCCGGTGCGGCACCTGATCGAGGGCAAGCGCGTGGTGCTGGTGGACGACTCGATCGTGCGGGGAACCACGTCCCGCAAGATCGTGCGCATGGTTCGCAACGCGGGCGCGCGCGAGGTTCACGTCCGCATCTCCTGCCCGCCGACCCGGTCGCCTTGCTTCTACGGCGTCGATACGCCCACCAAGCGCGAGCTGATCGCCGCCAACAATACGGTGGAGGAGATCCGCACGTTTCTCGAGGCCGACAGCCTCGGCTACCTGTCGCTCGGAGGTCTGCGCGAAGCCGTCGCCGACCGTAACCACGAATACTGCTACGCCTGCTACACCGGCGACTACCCCACCGACCTGGTCAACATCGAAGCGCTCATGACAGCCAAGGAGCGGCGCGGGTAATGCCCGCGCATATCGGGCGTTCCGCGGAGAACGTCGAAGCCTCGCGCATCCGCGAGCTGGCCCACATCGCGATGGGCATGGAAGGGGTGCTCAAACTGTACTTCGGCGAGTCGAGCACGCCCACGCCCGAGTACATACGCCGCGCCGCGCAGAAGGCGATGGCCGACGGCTTCCTGTTCTACACCGAGAATGCGGGCCTGCCGTCGCTGCGCCGCGCCCTTGCCGAGTCGTACCAGAGGCTGCACGGCGTGGCGCTCGATCCGGAACGCGAAATCGTGGTCACGGCTTCGGGCGTGCAGGCGCTGAACGTCTCGATCCGCTGCGTGATCGACCCGGGCGACGAGGCGCTGGTTCTGACGCCGGCGTGGCCCAACGGCGCGGCCAACGTGGCGCTCTCGAACGGCGTTGCGCGCATGGTTCCGCACGTGCTCGCGGGCGGACGCTACGAGATCGACTTCGACGCGCTCGAAGCGGCCGTCACGCCGCGGACGCGGCTGCTGATCTACACCTCGCCCTCGAATCCGCTGGGCTGGGTGGCCACTTCCGCGGATCAGGATCGCCTGCTCGAGTTCGCGCGGCGTCACGAGCTGTGGCTGCTGGCCGATGAAGTCTACGAGCGCCTGGTCTATTGCGATCCGCTGGGCACGCCCGCGCCGTCGATTCTCAAGAAGGCGACGCGCGAGGACGCCCTGATCGTGGCGCAGTCGTTCTCGAAAACCTATTGCATGACCGGGTGGAGGGTGGGCTGGCTGGTGGCGCGGCGCGGACCTGGCGGCGAAGGCGACGCAGTTGAACGAGTTCATCATCTCGCACGCGCCGAGCTTCTCCCAGCGCGCGGCCGAGACGGCGCTGGTGTGGGGCGAGATCGAGATCAAGAAGATGCTGGCGCGCTACAAGGAGAACCGCGACTACTGCCTGGCCATGCTGAAGAAGGCGCGCGGCGTGACGGTGCCCCAGCCCGAGGGCGCGTTCTACCTGTTCCCGCGCATCGAAGGAATGACGGATTCGTTCGCCTTCTGCCGCCGGCTGCTCGAAGAGACCAGCGTGGGCATCGCGCCCGGCGTGGCCTTCGGAGCGGGCGGCGAGGGCTCGATCCGCATCTGCTACGCTGCCGAGCGCGAGATCCTGAAGCCGGCGATGGAGCGGCTGGTGGATTTCCTGGCGACGCGGTGAGGTGGGCCCAAGGGCCTCTCTACACGACGGCGATGTCAACCAGTTTCAAACCCTCGACGCGGTCGAAATGGCTGCGGTTCCTTGTCAACAGCGGGAGGTTGTGCGCCAAAGCGATTCCAGCGATCAGGCTGTCGCCCATGCCGATCGGCCGGCCTGCGCGTTCGAGTTTGCGCCGCACCTCAGCCGCCCTCTCGGCGGCCGCGCGATCCAACGACAGTACGACCAGGGCCTCTACCAGCCGCCGGACGGCATGCCCCCGCTTTCCTGGCCCGGCGCCGCTGAGAAGCTCGAAGCAGTTGACGGCCGTAGTCTGGAGCTGCTCGGTGTCGACATAGGCGGCGATCCGATCGCGTACCGGCTGCGCGCCGGCCAGATAGTCGATGAGCACGTCCGTGTCGGCGAGAATCACCGCCAGCTCTCCCGGAGATCGCGAACGGTGCGGCGCAGCTCGTCGGCATCTCTCTTAGGGAGGGAGCCGGCCAGTGCCCGAAGCGCCCGGCGGCGCTTCTCTCGCTCCGCCTCACCCCGCAGATAGCTTTCGAGGGCTTCTCCAACTACTTCCGAGAATCCCTTCTGGCCGCGCCGCGACGCCAGGGCCAGCAAGGCGCTGCGGTGTTCGGGCTTCATCTCTATCGTTGTCCGCATAATCCTAGTATGACATGCATGTGCATGCATATTCCAGCCGGCCCCGATCCGCTGTGGCTCGGCAAGAACGCGCCGCGCCTTGGTGGCCGGGCCATTCGCTCGAGCGGCGACGGAGAACTACAGCATGCCGTCGCCGGGTTTCATCTCGCCGTGCTCGATTTCTTGCTCAATGACCCGCAATGCAAGGGCCTTGGCCTTTAGCGCAGCTTCTTCCGGAGTCGCGCCGTACACCGTCACGCCCGGCAATTCCGGAATGTCGCCGATCGAGCGGCCATCGGCCTCACGCAACAATCGGATCGTAAGCTGCATCGGTCCCAGGCTACCACTGGCCGGGCCATTGTTCGGCGCCACAGCGTCACCGCGCCGGCGATACGCGCAGCGGGCGGTCGAGCTGGAAGGTCAGAATGGTTTCGGCGGGCACGCGGATCGAGCCGCCCTTGGTGGCGACCTGTGCTCCCGCGCCCGCCGCGGCGCCGGCACCGGCCCCGATGGCCGCACCTTTCCCGCCGCCAGCGATGGCCCCGATCACGGCGCCAATGATCGCACCGCCGCCGGCGAACTCGCCGGTGCGCTTGTTCTTACCCAGGCCCGCGCGGCCGGTTTGCGCGATGTCGGTCGTGCTCAGTTGATAGAGCCGTCCGTCTATGGAGACCGATTGCAGGTCGAGCACCAGGTTCGACGTGCCCGTGACGCGGCCTCCCTTTGCCGAGCGTATGACGATCTGCGCGTTCGATCCGTGCGGGATCACGACGGCGCCGTTCTGGTCGAGCACGTCCCGATACACTTCGGCGGCGTAGGTCTGATCCGGGACCGCCTTGCCCGAGTCGATGGTGTCGTCGGTGCGCACAGCGACCTCGGTGCCGACGGGCAGAAGATAGGTTCGAGTCCGGATGGCGGACTCCTCGGGGTGGTAGCGTGGCGCGTGAGTCTGCTGGCGCGGAACGGGAGCGCTGGGCGCGGTCCCCGGCTGGGCCGGAGACTGGGCCTCGGGAGACTGGGCCTCAGGCGCCGGCGTTTCCTGCGGCGCTTCGCCGTAGTCGATCGAGCGCACATCCTTCATAGCGATCGTGCGCGTGGCGTTGTCGTCGCCGACCAGCGTGATCTGCGAAGGCGAAGTGCCGACTACTGTGCCTGCGACCGCGGTGCCATCGCGCAAAGATACCGTTGCGTGCGGTCCGGTGACTTTCTTCGAGCAGGCGGGGAACAGCGCCAGGGAGACCGCAATCAGAACGGTCAGGAACATTCGTTGCATCTTGCCTCACCTCACTACCACAGTTATAACAGGAGGGCGGGCGACACGAGACAGGAGCGCAGGAGGCTGAAGGCTGACGGCTGAAGGCAGGAGGCTGAAGGCAAGCCCCCTCAGCACAGCGACGCGAGCAAGGCTCCGCGAGCGGTCGAATTCAGGGGGTCGGCCGCCAGGCGGATCTCGGAAAGCTCCAGGGGAAACTCCTCCGGCCGCAGCGCCTTCTCGAAGCGCTGCAGGAACCCGCGCGGCATGGCGCTGCCGCCCGTGAGCACCAGCGGGATGGCGCGGTCGAGCTTAGGCAGGCGCCCGCTGGTGGCCAGCCCCTCGCGCAGCGCCTCCACTACGCTTCGGATCATGTCGTCGTAGTACACCGTAAGCGCGTTCTGCATGCGGTCGCCGGAGAAGCCGTCGAGTTCGAAGGACTGCTCCTTGAGGACCCGCATGCGGGTGGCCAGCTCGCCGGTTGCCAGCGCCGCCTGGGCATCGACGAAATCCCCTCCTTTCGCGATGCTGAAGCTCACTACCGGCAGGGAAAGCACGGCCAGACACACATTCGAGAGGCCGCTTCCGCAGGAAATGCCGATGCCGGTGAAGTTCGACGGCTCTAGTTCGCCGAGTACCACCGCAAGGCCTTCCACAATCGGTTGAGCGTCGAACCCGAGCTCGTTCAGGGCCTGCCGGCACGACGCCTCGTGGTAGGCGATGCCGGCCTCGTTGCCCGCCACCGGCGCCGGTACGCTGAAGACCACTTTCTGCGTCTCGCCGCCATCCTTTCCGATCAGCCTGGTGAGGATGGAGCGGATGACGGCCAGCGCGTAGGGCTCGCGCGGGTTGAGGACGCCGTTCAGCATGGGGCGGCGCGTCTCCACGTGGAGAATGTCCGAGAACCTCTGGGCGTCGTTGCCGGCCACGAGAATCTCGCGGCCCTGGACCTCGTAAAAGACGCCCTCCTGGCGCAGCAGGCTCTCGGTGAGTTTGGAGTGGGGCAGCGTGACGAAAGCGTTGAGCTGGGCCTCGTACTGCGGCCTGCCGCCCACACTCCGCGCCGCCACGATCCGGTTGGTACCGATATCGAGGCCGATCGGCTGCTTGCGGTCCAGTTCGGCGTTGTTCATGACACCATCCCTAAGCCGCCGGGGCGGGAATCGCCGCGGCGGGGCTTACTCGAACGGCAGCACCTCTTCGCGGTGTATGCGTTCGGCATACTGCCTCATCCGCAGCAACTCGTCGCGGCTCAGCGGCGTTTTGTCGTCTCTGGCTCGCAGACCAACGCGCACCAGCACCGCGAGCAGGATGAGGACGAGGCACACGATCATGAGCGCTTACCGGCCGCTTCCACGCCACAGCGCACCAACACGGACGAAAGGCTGTTCCCGTTGTTCGCGCCGCTCTGGGGCGTGCAGAACGACGCCGCCTCGGCGATGCATTGCGATTCCTGCTGTTTCTCTCTCTGCCAGGCCCTGTGAACATCCTGCTGGCGCGCCACCTCATCCACATTGGCTTGAATGCGAGCCATATAGCGGGCGCTGAGGCGATCCAACTCGGCCTGGATTTCCGCGTTCTCGCGGTTTTTCGCGACCTCGAATTCGCGGAGAGCGTTTTGCAGGGCCTCCTCGTAATCGTTGAGGGCGCGCTGGCGCGCCATCGCGTCCTGGAGAAGATCCTCCGTCTCGACCCCGGCTACATCCAGCGCCATCAGCACCGCGCAGCGCTTGGCTTCGACCGAGAGCCCCGCGACGTGGGGGCTGTTCACCATCTCGGCGACCTTCAGAATGTCGTAGGCCACTTTCGGCTGTTTGAACGAGGCGTTGCGGTATATCTCCTCAAAAGGCACGATGTGGCCTGCTCCCTCGGGCTTCGAAACCGGTGCGCTAACCGGTTCCAAAGGCGCCCCTTCTTCCTTGGGCCGCGCCACGGAGCCTTGCGGTGTGCCGTGACCTGACGAGCCGTTGCGATGCGATCCGTTCGGGGACGCTTCATCCCCGTCCAACGAGAAATGGAAAAATCGTTTGAGCATACTTACTCCCTTAAGCTGCCTCGGCGCCGCCCCGGAATCGACATCGGCCGGCGCCTCTGTTGTTAGTATTTGGCGATCACTGCCTCGCGTATCACTTTGGCAGTACATTTGAAGTCGCGGTTTTCTCAGCCAAAATGCCGGGCGCCCATTTTCCGCGCTGGGCGTGGCAGCCCACTTGCTACGATTTACAGCAGGTGCGGCGGCACACAAGGTCCCGCTGTAGCTTTTCACTCAGAGAGGGGGATATATCGATGAAACCAATCACGTTGTTTGCTGCGCTGTGCGTGTTCGCGGGCGTGCTCGCGCTCTCGCCAGCCGCCAACGCCGACCAGTGGACCCATCAAACCCGGGTAACATTTTCCCAACCGGTGGAAATTCCAACCATGGTTCTGCCGCCCGGCACATACGTGTTCAAGTTGTTGGATTCGCAGGTAGATCGCAACATAGTCCAGATCTTCAATGAGGACCAGAATCGTCTGTACGCAACGATTCTGGCCGTCAACGACTACCGCTTGAAGCCAAAGGGCAACACCGTGATCATGTTCGAGGAAAGAGAGGCTGGAGCGCCACAAGCGATCCGCGCGTGGTTTTATCCCGGAGAGAACTATGGTGCGGAGTTCGTCTACCCGCAGCCGCGAGCTGCGGCCTTGGCACAGGTGACGCACCTGCCGGTCCCGTCGATGCCTGCGACCGAGAAGCCGCCTGAGGCGGCCGAATTGCGCCAGGCGCCGGTGACGAACCAGCAGCCGAGCGGCGAGCTAACCACGCCCGAGCCAGCGCCAGCGCCACCGCAGCCGGCGGCGGTCGCGCCGCAAGAACAGGCGGCAGCGATGCCGCCGCGGCGACTGCCACGAACAGCGAGCGACTTTCCGCTCATAGGGCTAATGGGGTTGCTCTCGCTGGCGCTGGCGGGAACGTTGCGGTTCATCAGAAGGGGCACGGTCCGGTAACTCGGCGCCCGCAGCCCGGCGCTGGCGGCCGCGGCGGACCACGAAGTCCCGCCCAGGCGTGGACGTCTGCCCCACGCCTATCGGCGTTCGCCCGGCGGCGGCTCCTTTTTCTTCGGCTTCGACAAGAGCGTCTTGCCCAACAGGACAGCCAGCGGGATTGCCGAACCCAAAAGGGCGTACTTTAGCTTGCTCCTGGAGGGTTTCGGCAGATCCAAGGGGATAACTCCCTGGGCCTCGCTTCGCTCCACCGGGCCGCCCTGGCGCATCCTCTCCCAGTCGTAGTAGAACTGCTTTCCGCATTCCAAACAGACTACGTACGTCTCACCCGAAGGAACGCCTGGCTTGCTGACCGGGGTGATGGGGCGGGTAAGCCGGCGATGCGGGCAACGGAACAAAAGGTCGGCAACCAGATCGATCATGGTTTTTCCGTCCCCCTATTGTCCCAAGATCGGGGAACCGGCGGTGGATTGCGCATGACGCCTTTGTAGGGGGGTGGGTACCAGGGACCGTTACGGTACTCCAAGTGATTGACAGATCAGCGTAATCGTGAGGAACTAGAGTTTCTAAGGTTCCGCCAGGCAGAAAGGGAGGGTGGCGATGTTAGATCTTCTCGAACGCGATTCAAGCACGTGGCACAGGACCAGGGAAGCGGCATTCGAGAAGAAGCTGCTCTCCTTCGAGCTGGTTCCGAACCGGATCACCACCACCTCCGCCAACTTCACCATCTACCGGGCCAGAATTCCGGGCGGCTGGCTGGTGGCCGTCCGTCCGCACGACAACCTGACGTTCATTCCCGATCCGCAGCACGAGTGGGACGGCGGGTCGCTCGAGTAAGTCAGCGTTACAACCGGGCTATCCGCCGCGAGCCTCTTCCGCGGCTTTTTCCTTCGCGCCGCCGTTGCCGCCCATGACCAATGCGCTCGGCACGAAACGCCGGCAGGCTCTCCATGTCCGGCCCGGGGCGGGACCGTGGACGTCCCGCGCGGGCGTAGACCCGGTACGCCTGCCCCACGAGTTTCCGACCCTGGTCACGGGCCGCAGCGGCCCGCATATGCTGAAACCTGCCGCGGCGCGCTGAAGCGCAATGCCGCATGCTTTTTGCCGTCGGGCGGGCCCCCCGGTCCGGGGCCGACGCCCCCGGCGGCCTGGTCGCGGCACCCGATCAGAAGGCGTCCACGGGGGACCCGAGCGGACCGGGCATAGGCGTTAAACCAAGAGGTCGCCGCGAGCTTGGACCGTGCGCAAACTCTAGTCTGGAGCGTCGAGACTCTTCTCGACGCGAAACCGGCCTCGACACGAATGTCGAGGCGGCAGGCAGGAGTGCCTGCGCCACGAAAACTGTCCGGCCGGGGCCTTATCTTAACGCCTGTGAGCGGACCGGGGGTCCGCCCCACGCTAAGCGCGCAAGCGCAGCGGCGCATACATCGGGATCAGGCGGAACTCGGTCTCGAGCGCGCGCACCGGCTCACCAATCTGGTGCACGCCTTCCGCTTTGGTCTGGGCGTTGTCCTCGGTCATCTGCAGGTAGGGGATGAGCGTGGGATCGATGCGCATGATGCGGCAGCAGGTGGCGTCCACGGCCACGGCGTCCGCGCCAGCGACGATCGCGCCCACCTGCTTCGGCGTCCCCTGGATGGGGCCGTTCCCCTCCATGCCCACGATGCCATCGACGATGGCGAAGGTGCGGGGGAACAACCCGTGCAGGTCGGCGATGCACTCCTGGATTCCGGCCCAGTGCAGCACGTTCTTGGGCCAGCCGTAGACCGCTCCCGGCACCAGGCCGAACAGGTTCTTCATGCTGAGCGTGGCGCCCACCCAGTGGTGGCATTTCATCTTGGGGATCGAAACCAGAAGGTCCGCGCCCAGCGCCGTCCGCGGCAGGTAGAACGATTTCATGCGCGAGTGGCCGCCGGAGACGCGGACGCGCGCGACATCGTCCAGGTTGAGGTCCGTGAATAGTTCCTCGAAGCGCGGAATGGTCTGGAAATAGCCGGCCGCCTCGGCCAGCTCGAGCGTGTTGCGGCGATGGCCCGGGCCTTCGGCGATTCGCACCTCGGCGGCGCCGAGCGAACGGAACGCCTCGAGCGCCGCCGCCACCACGGCCGGATGCGTGTTGATGGTGGTGCCGGGGTCGAACTCCACCAGGTTGGGCTTGAGCACCACCCGCTTGCCGCGAACCGCGACCTTGTGCTCGACCAGGAGTCGCCGGACCGCATCCAGCAGGTCCTCGGAATACGAACCGGCGCGGACGATGGAAACCAGCGGCGCGGGCCCGTGCATCCGCGAGCAGCCCGCCAGGGCGCCGGCTGCGGCTCCCGTCAGAACCTCGCGCCGGGTCAGATCTCTCATCGGGCAGCCTCCAGGAAGGCGTTCCGGCCCTCGCGCGCACGGGCGGCCAGAATCGCGAGCGCGGTGTCCAGCAGGGTGCGGGCGTGGACATCCTCCGGTAGCGCGGGCGCGGGACGGCCCTGCGCCATCAGGCCAAGCTGCAGCCAGCTCAGCCCTTCGAGGGACCGGCAATTGCGGAAATGCTCTTCGGCTTTGGCGACGGGCGCCTGGTCCTTGCCGTGCAACGCGAGAAGGGCGATGCCCGTGGTTTCCGGATACGAGACCGCCTGGAAGCCCAGGGAGCGGGTCGAGCCGTGATTCCAGCCGCCGTCCTCGCAGGTGTGGGCCAGCAGGAAGCGCCTACCCTGGTCGATGCGTCGGCGGATGCGCGGATCCGGGTAGCGGCGCTGTATCTTCTCGAGCGCCAGGATGGTGAGCGAGGTAGGAACGACCCACGCGGCGGTGCCGGGATACCACGACCATCCCGGGAGACCTTCCTGCATGGCCTGCGGCCGGGTGCTGTTCATCCAGGCGCGCAGGCGGTAGATGAAGCCGGACTCTTCGCCGCTCTCGGAGACGAGCCACTCGACCGCACGGCGGCCGGGCTCTCCGGTGACGGAGCCGGCCAGAATCGCAAGGGCGGTGACCCAGGTGCTTTCCTCCACCGACGGACGCGGGGCGAAACCGCCGTCGGCCCGCTGATTCCCGGCCAGGAACCGGCGTCCGCGATCGCAAGCCGGACCGGCGTCGGGTTGGCCGTCGAGAGCCAGCAGCGCGTATGCGGCCGGCTCGGTCCAGGACGAACCGCCGCGGTATCCCCATCCGCCATCTGGGTTCTGTGCGGCCAGCAGCCGGCCGCAGTCGAGCGCAACTTTCTCGCTCTGTGTCAATCCTGACAAGCTTACACCACCTGGGATGGGGGGGGCGATTCAGCACCGAACCGCGACCGCCAGGGAGCGGACCCGCCAACCCGCGCGCTTCAGGGCCGTGCCAGCAGGCGGGCGCGATCGGCTCCGGTCATCTTCTCGGCGGAGAGCCGCAAAACCAGGCGCGGCGTGGTTGCGGCGCGCGGCGGCAGAAACTTCATCACCTCGGCAGGCTTCTTGGGATACGTCTCCTTCAGAATCCAGCCGACGCCCTTCTGCACCATGTCGTCCGGGTCCTCGAGCAGGGCGCCGGCGATGCGGAAGATTGCCGCGGTGTTTCGCCCGCGCTTGGCTTCCTGAAGAAGGGCCACCACGCCGGCCCGGCGCTTCCAGCGATTGCTTGAGCGCACCCAGCCGTCGAGCTGGCCGATGAGCGCGGGCTGGTTGCCAATGCAAGCGGCGAGGAGCCACGAGGCCACGCCGTCGCAATTCGCCCAGTTGTGGACGTAGCGGTCGATCCAGCGCTCGAACAGCTTGAACTCGCGCGCGCCGCACTGCTTCGCGCGCCGCCGATAGATCAGGATTGCGACGCTTGCTTCCTCGATCTTGCCGCTCTTCCAGAGTTCCTCCGACCACTTCGACAGCGCGGCTTCCGGCCAGTCCTTCACTTCGCGCCAGGCCTCTCGGGCGACAAGCTTGACCTCGGGCCCGCGGACTCCGTAGGCATCGACCGGCTCGCGGAAAAAGTTCTCGACACCCTTCCGAAATTCCTCGTCGGCGTGCGCGCGCAGGCCGGCGCGGATCGAAGCGAGTACCTCGTCAATGGTCATAGTGGGGCAGGACTCCAGAGGGACTTGCGAAAATTAGTCACTCGACCGGCCGGTAGCACCGAACCGCGACCGTCAGGGAGCGGAACGGGCCGCCGATCGACATCTGCTTGAGGGGGTCCACTCGCTCACGCTCGTGGTTCGGTGCAGCGTCGCGGACTTTCGCAAGTCCCTCTCCAGTCCTGCGGCCGGCGTCCACGCCGGCCCGGTGGCAACTCCTTGAAGCTTCGGAAGCCGGACGTGGACGTCCGGCGCAGCTCTGGAGAGCCGCCCCACTTGATCCAGGAAGACAGCCTTGGCCAGCCTCACGCCTCGCGCTCGATCCGCACGCGCGCGATTCGGTTGTGGTCCATCTCCAGGATGGTGAACCGCCGTCCCTCGTCCTCGACCGATTCGCCCGGCTTGGGTATGTAGCCGAGGCGGAAGAGCAGGAATCCGGCCAGCGTCTCGAAGCCGGCGTTGGTTGGCAGCTCGATCGCGTATTGCGTCTCCAGGTCGCGGATCGACACCGCGCCCTCCAGTTCGATCACCGCGGCTGACAAGCGAAGGCTTCGGACGCCGGACATCGTGCTCGTCCTCGATTTCGCCGAAGATCTGCTCGAAGACGTCCTCCATGGTCACCAGGCCGGCGATGGTGCCGAACTCGTCCACCACCAGCGCCATGTGCGCGTGGTGCGCCCGGAACTCGTCCACCATCTGGTTCAGCGGCTTGCTCTCGGGCACCACCAGGTGCCTCCGCAGAAGCGGGCGCAGTTGGAACGGCGGAGCGGTGGCGCCGGTGCGCGCGGCGAGGCGCATCCGCTGCCAGACCGGCAGCAGGTCCTTGTAGTGCAGGATCCCGACGATCTTCTCCGGCGTGTGTTCGTAGACCGGCACGCGGGTGTACTGGTTCTCGATCAACATGCGCAGGGCGTGGTCGAGCGACGCTTCGATCGACACCGAGACGATGTCGTTTCGAGGGACCATGATTTCCCGCACCGAGAGGTTCTGCAGATCGAGAAGGCGGTCGAGCGCGGACTCCTCGAAGGCCGTAATCCGCCCCGCCGCGCGCACCGAACTCGCGATCAGCTTCAGCTCTTCGACGGAGTGCGTGGTCTGTCCGGCCACGCCCAGCCGGAACATGCGCGAGACCGCGCTCGAGGAGCGCTCGAGCACGTAGATGAACGGCTGCGAGATACGGTAGAACACCAGCAGCAGCGGCGCCGCGACCACCGCGTAGCGCTCGGCCTGCTTGATTCCGAAATTCTTCGGCGCCACCTCGCCGAACACCACCATGCAAAAGGTGAGCAGCAGGAAGGCCACCACCAGGGCGGCGGCGTGTACCCAGGGCTCGGCCCGGGGCGCCACCAGCGGCTGCACCGTGGACATCAGCAGATGGTACAGCGTCTCTTCGCCGGCCCATCCCGCGCCGAGACCTGCCAATGTCACTCCGACCTGGACGGTGGCGAGCAGCCGCTCCGGGCGGCTGAGCAGGTTCAGCGCCGCCTGCGCGCCGACGTTCCCCTCCGCGGCCATCTCCCGCAACCGCGAGGTCCGCGCCGAAATAAGCGACAGCTCGGCCGACGCGAAGAAAGCGTTGAGCCCGACGATCATCCCCAGCAGCAGCAGCCGGTAACCTAAGTAAGCCTCATCCATAGGACGCCTCTCGTGGGGCCGGCCCCCTGGTCCGCGCGGGTCCCCTCGGACCCGCTTCCTTTGCTCCGGCCAGGGCGGCGGGGGCGCCGGCCGCGGACCAGGGGGTCCGCCCAACGGAAACGCCCGCTCCGCCATGTTTCCAGTAAAATCGTGACGTGACTCTCAAGCGGGCGCTCCGGTACCTCAACCTGACCATACTCATCGTACTGCTTTTGGCCGCGATTGCCGTTTATTGGTGGGCCTGGCGCCCGCTGCCGCAGACCTCGGGATCGGTCGCCGTCCCCATCGCGCAACGCGCCACCGTCCTTCGCGACGCGCTGGGAGTTCCGCACATCTCGGCCGCCACGGTCGATGACGCGCTCTTCGTCCAGGGATACGTCACCGCGCAGGACCGTCTCTTCCAGATGGACGCTTTCCGCCGCTACGCCGGCGGCAGTCTGGCGGAGGTCTTCGGGCCCGCGCTGCTCGATTCCGACCGCGAAGCGCGGCGCCTCCGCATGGACCGTATCGCGGAAACCCAGGCCGCGCTGCTCCCCGCCGCCGACCGCGCCGTGCTGGCCGCCTACGCCCGCGGCGTCAATTTCTTCGTCGAGACTCACCGCGGCCGCCTGCCCCTGGAGTTCACTGTGCTGCGCTACGACCCGCGGCCGTGGACCATCAAGGACTCCATCCTGCTGGCGCTCTATATGTATCGCGAGCTGACGGTCTCCTGGCGCGACAAGCTCATCAAGAGCGCCATGCTGGAGGGCGGGGACGCGGCTAAGGTCGATCTGCTGTTCCCGCCGCGGCTGAGCGGCCGGGTTCTTCCTGGCTCGAACGCCTGGGCGCTGGCCGGATCGCGCACGGCCACCGGACGCCCGCTGCTGGCCAACGATCCCCATCTCCAGTATTCCATCCCGTCGATCTGGTACATGGTGCATCTGCGCGCGCCGGGTTTGAATGTTTCGGGGGTCTCGCTGCCGGGCCTGCCGTGCGTTGTCATCGGCCACAACGGGCGCATCGCGTGGGGCGAAACCAACGTGGGGTTCGACGTCCAGGATCTCTATATCGAGAAGATCGACATGCGCTCGGGCCGCTACGCGTTCCGCGGGCAGATCGAGCAGGCGCGGATGGAGCGCGAGCTCATACCCGTGAAAGGCGCCGCGCCGGTGGAGTTCGCGCAGTGGGTGACGCGGCACGGCCCGGTCTTCGTCGACCGCGGCCGCGCGCTGGCCATGCGCTGGGCCGCCGACGAGCCCGGTGCGCTGTCCTTTCCGCTGCTCGATCTCGACCGCGCCCGCGACTGGCCGGAGTTTCTGGCGGCACTGGCCCGCTTCCCGGGTCCGGCCCAGAACTTCGTGTACGCCGATACGGCCGGGCATATCGGCTATCACGTCGCGGGCCGGCTTCCCATCCGCAAGAACTATGTGGGAGACGTGCCGGTAGATGGCAGTTCGGGCGAGTATGAGTGGGCCGGTTACATTCCGTTCGGCGAGCTACCCCAAACTTACGATCCGCCTTCCGGCGTAATCGTCACAGCCAACCAGAATCCTTTTCCGGCGGATTATCCTTACGCGGTGCACGGGGAATTCTCCGCGCCCTACCGCGCGGAACGCATTTACTCGTTACTTACAGGACGGATTAAGTGGAAGACCGCGGAGATGATCGGCGTACAGACCGATGTTTACTCCTCGCTCATGCAGTATGTGGCGCGCCGCGTGGTTCGGGCCTATGGCCGCGGCGCCACGGATCGCGATAGCGCGGCCGCTGTCGCGCTGCTCCGCTCCTGGGACGGCCGGATGACCAACGGCGCGGCTCCACTGATCGCCATCCTCACCTACGATCATCTGCGGCAGGCCATGGCCGAGCGCGCCTCGCCCTCCAAGTCTCTGCTGTACGGGGGCAGCGAGCCGCGGGGTGCGGCCTACATGGCGGCTCCGCGGGTGGTCGAGGATCTGTTGCGAAGCCAGCCACGCGATTGGTTCCTCGATTACGACGCGCTGATCCTGCGCTGTTTCCGCGATGCCCTCGACGAGGCGCGCCGTTTGCAGGGCCGCGACATGACTAAGTGGGATTATGGCTGGTACAACGCCTTACTGATCGAGCAGCCCGTGGGCAGCCATTTCCCCCTGGTCGGCAAGTACTTCAACATCGGCCCGGTCGCGCATGAAGGTTCGCCGGTCACCGTGGAGCAGACCACGCGCCGTATCGGGCCATCCATGCGCACAGCGGTCGATCTCTCCGACCTGGATCGGTCGTACATGAACATTGTGGTCGGCCAGTCGGGCCACTTTCTTTCCGGCCATTACAAGGACCAGTGGGACGCCTACTACGCCGGCCGCAGCTTCCCCATGCAGTTCGACAAAGTGGACGCGAAGGACACCCTGCTGTTCGAGCCGGCGAAGGAGTGAAGGCGGGCCTCAGATGTGGCGCACGCTTTAGCGTGCCGGAGCGTGCTTTAGCTCGCTCTGCCCGGCCGTGGGCTGAAGCCCGCGGCAGCACGCTGAAGCGTGCGCCACCTACAGCGCAGCCACCTGCTCGATCATGCTGCCCACGGCCACGCGCTGGCGCGAGCCGCCATCGGAGGCGATGCGATGGATGGCGCTGCCGTTGCTGTACACTACGGAGCCGTCCGCGGCCAGGTCGAACGAGAGGACGCTCTTGGCCAGCACCTCCGCGGCGCCGCTCCCCGACCGCCGCACCAGTTGCCAGGACGAGGGCACCAGCGACGGCGCTTCGGGATCGCCCAGGCGGTCCTCGCGCGCGGCTCGACTGGCGTCGATCAGGTTGCCCCAGATCATCATCTGCTTGAGATCGGGCTGGCGCTGCGCTCCGCCTTGCGCCGTGGTCAGCGGCTTGCCGGTGTAACGCATCGAAAAGAAGTTGAAGTAATGGAAGATCGCCTGCACCAGGCGGAAGGGGAACAGCATGGCGTCGAGGAGCGCGCGTAGCGGGCTGACCTTGCGCCGGCCCCCGGTGTAAGGCCGCCGGATGTAGTAGAGCGAGCCGGCGGCGTCCTTCTGAGGCGCCAGTAGATCGTGCTCCGCTTCTTCGGCCAAGCATTCCATCTCGCCGGAATCGAGATCGATCTGCTGGACGGCGAACGGCCCGAGGCCCGAGAAGCGGCCGCCCGCGTCGCGTCCGACTCCCGCGCTTTGGAACAGCAGCCTGCGGCCCGGCCCCGGCACCCATCGCGGCGCCAGGTCCAGGGAGTCGCCTTCGGAGGCTTCGAAGAAGTCCGGGCCCTCGACCTGCAAAATGGCGACGTTGGCCGTGAAGTCGCTATGCACGATGGAGGCGGCGATGCTGTTGCCGTCCGGGTTGAGCGCCATGTGCCGCACGCGGAAATCGGCGGTGTGAAAGAGGCGCTGTTCGACGCCCGCGGCGTCGACCGCAAAGATGCCGCTGATCGAATCCGTCTCCAGCGAGTAGAGCAGCTCGCCTGGGTTGCGCCCGCGCGCCACGCTGGTGATGGCGATCCGAAACTCGCTGGGATCGCCGGCCGGCTGCCCTCCCCACATGGCGCCGCTCATGAAGCGGGCTCCGCGGCCCTCGGTCTTCCAGGCGTGGCGATGGTGGATCTCGGAGGCGCGGTCCCGCAGAGAGCGGCCGAACTTGCTGTCAACGGTGTCGGTGGCGCCGCCGCCGCACACGTGGAGCTTGTTCTCGGAGAGGTACGCGAGGCTGGGTTCCGGCACGAGCATCCCGGACCATTGTAACCGCCCCCGCCGCGTTTCTGCGATACGCTGGCATCGAGGGGCCTATGCGCCTATTGACCGCGGCCGTCCTGTCGCTCGTCTGTCTCCGCTGCCTGGGAGCGCAGGCGCCCACGCCGGAGCCGCTCCAGGCGCTCCAGGAGCGCGCCGCGAAAGGCGACCCGCGGGCGCAGACCGCGTTGGGCAAAATGTATCGCGACGGCTTGGGCGTGCGCCAGGACCTTCCTGAGGCCGCGCGCTGGTTCCGCCAGGCGGCGGCGCAGGGCCACGCCGCGGCGGAGAACTGCCTCGGCTTTCTCTACGACTACGGCGCGGGTGTTGCCATCGACCACGCGGAAGCGGCGCGCTGGTATCGAAAGGCGGCCGACCAGGGCAACTCCGACGCGCAGTTCAACCTCGGTTCGATGTACGACAGCGGCCAGGGCTTCCCGCTTGACCACGCAGAGGCTGCGCGCTGGTACCGCAAAGCCGCCGCCGAGGGCGATCTTGACGCGCAGTTCAACCTCGGCGTCATGTATGAACAAGGGCAAGGCGTCGCTCGGGACGACGCTGAGGCCGCACGCTGGTATCGCGAAGCGGCCAGGGAAGGCAACGCCATTTCCGCTTTCAGCCTCGGTCTGCTGTACGCCCAGGGCCGGGGCGTCGCGCACGATCCGGCCGAGGCCGCCCGCTGGTATCGCAAAGCCGCGGACAAGGGTCTCGCCAGCGCGCAGTACCGGTTGAGCCTGGCGTATTCGAGCGGCCTGGGCGTGCCGCAAGATCGCGTGGCAGCCTACGAGTGGATGGACCTCGCCGTCTTCCGCGCACACGGTCCCGTCAGCAAGAAATACTCCGTGCTACGCGACGCGCTAGCCGCGGGGATGACTCCCCAGCAAGCGGCGGAGGCCCAGCGCCGCGCTGCTGAGTGGAAGTCCAAGTGGCGCGCCGATCCCGCTCACTGAAGCTAGTGTCCTGTCTCCGAGATTCCTTGACCGTTAGAAGCGACCGTGGCGCACGCTTTAGCGTGCTGCGGCGACCTTCAGGTCGCCGTTCCGCGGGCTGAAGCCACGCGGCTGCACGCTGAAGCGTGCGCCACATCCAACTTCGGAGACACGGCGCTAGTCGCTCCACTTCCATCCGTCGGATGGCCGCGCGATGGTCTGCATGCGGAGCCTGTGGTCTGCGGCGTTGCGGCTGGGATTGCCGGTCACGATCACGTGGTCGCCCGGCCTGAGCGTGTCTTTGTCCATCCCCTGACGGCTCAGTTGCCCGGCGCTGCTCCAGTCTCCCGCCCAGGTGACGCCGCCAGCATCCATCAGAACGACCGAGTGCGGGTTGCGGAACAGGAACTCGACCACCCTGCCCTCCAGCGTCACGGTCTTGTCCGGAAAGTACGTACTGGCGAACGAATGATGCGCCCACGCCTGCGCACAAAGCAGCAATGCGGTGCCCATCGCCCAAGCCCGCACCCGAGACCTGGCCATATACACCACCATAGCCGAGTCTCAGTTCGGTTTGAACTCGCCGCCGTTGAGGATCAGGGTCAGCACTTCCTTGGAGCGGGCGTCCCAGGCGCCTTGCTTTTCGGGCGTGATGTTGTTGTGGTCGGAGTCGACCATGGGGATGACTTCCTTGGGGCCCGGGATCTGATTTACGGCGATCCAGATGCCGGCCGGCGGCGCGAGCGTGTCGATGAAGCCCAACGCAGCCAGCACCGGCGCCTTTATCCGCGATGCGAAATTCACCGTGTCGAAATACAGGGCCGTCCGCATGACCTTGGGATCATCGGAGGGCCAGTTGGGATAGCCGGCCTTGCGGCCGTGCAGATCGCCGTTCGAGTCCGCGCCCGCGGGCTCGTTCACCAGGACCGCGGTCACTTTGTGATTGAGGCCGGCGGCGGCCAGGCTCTGCTGCCCGCCCATGCTGGTGCCCGTGACCACGATGGTTTTGCCGTCCCAATCGGGCCGGCTCGCGATGTAATCGAGCGCGCGCGCGTCGCGGAGATACATGTTCAGGAAGTAGGACGTTTCCCGGTCGGTGTTGCCAATCGACTGGTAGGTGTCGATGACGCCAGTCCCCTCGGTGGGAGGAAGGTCGTGCGAATCCACGTCGAACGTAAGCCAGCCTTCGGCCGCCCGATCCGTCGCCGTCTCCGGCCGGAGGGCGTACACGCCGGCATATTGGTAGATGACGAGGGCCGGGAATTTTCCCTCTCTGGATGGCCTGGCCAGATAGCCGTGCACGTGCGAGCCGAGGCTGGTCAGCGTAACCGTGAACAGATCCACCCCTGCCGCCGTGGTAGCCGTGGGCGTGAGGACCGCGTCGATCGCGACCGCCCTCTGGGTTTTCAGCTTCGCATCCCAGAAAGCGTCGAAATCGGCGGGGCGGGGGACGGAAGGCTGCAACCTCGTCGGAGCGATGGCGGCGCCGAGATGGATCGGCGGATCGGTGGCCACTTCGACGTACAGCATCGCCGGCTCGTTGAGCGTGGTCTCAATGGTGGCCGTGCCGGATGACAGGTCCAGCGTCCCCGTTCGAACCACGTCGAGATTGTTCTTCTTGATGACATAGCCGTACTTGCCCTCCGGCGCAGGGGCACTTTGGGTGACAGTCCAGCCGGCCTTCTCGCCGACGTCGTAAATCCCATTCGCGTGGAATGGCGTGAAGCTCAACTGCTGGGCCGGAGCCGCGGCGACGAATGCGCAAACCAGCGCTAAGGTGAGACGGATCATGGATAAGGACCTCGACGGTTACCGAGCCAATAGAATATCATTTTGTTCGGGGGTCGAACATGTCATCTGCATGGCTGCTTGTGGTCGGGCTTCTGGCGGTCGCCGCTCCGCCGCCACCCGTGAACTGGACCGCGGAGCAGGACCATCGGAACATGATGGACCAGCTCGGCATCAAGGCGTTGCGGCCCGGACCGAGCGGCAACGAGAGCCAGCCCAATCACGCCAACTACGACGAGTCGAAGGCGAATCCGTTCCCCAATCTGCCCGATGCCTTGACCCTGAAGAATGGAGAGAAAGTCACCACGCCGGGCGTGTGGTGGCACGAGCGCCGGCCTGAGATCGTCGAGGACTTCGAGCGCGAGGTGGTTGGCCGTGTCCCCAAAAGCGTGCCCAAGGTGACCTGGGCGGTGGCGAAAACCGAGGACACAACCGTCGGCTCCCATGCCGCTATCCGGCAGGAACTGGTGGGCCACGTGGACAACTCGCTGTGCCCGTCCATCGGCGTCGATATCCAGATGGTCCTGGTCAGGCCAGCCAATGCGACCGGCCCGGTGCCGGTCATGATGAGGTTCGGACGCGGCGAGTTTCCGCAACCCGCGGGCGGCGATCCCCCGGCTGGCGAGCAGCTCATCGCCGACGGCTGGGGCTATGCCTTCATCAATCCCACCAGCATCCAGGCGGACAACGGCGCCGGCCTGACCAAGGGCATCATCGGGCTGGTGAATTTGGGACAGCCGCGCAAGCCGGACGACTGGGGCGCGCTGCGGGCGTGGGCGTGGGGCGCTTCCCGCGGCCTGGACTATCTCGAAACCGACAAGGCCGTGGACGCCAAGCACGTCGGTATTGAAGGCGTCTCCCGCTATGGCAAGGCCGCGCTAGTGACCATGGCGTTCGACACGCGCTTCGCCCTGGTGCTGGTCGGCTCTTCGGGCGAAGGCGGTGCCAAACTGCATCGCCGCAATTTTGGCGAAGCGGTGGAGAACCTCACGGGAACGGGCGAATACCACTGGATGGCCGGCAACTTCCTCAAGTACGGCGCCGCCGAAGCCACCTTCGGCAGCAAGAACGCCGGCGACCTGCCTGTCGACGCCAACGAGCTCATCGCTCTGTGCGCGCCGCGCCTCACCTTCATAAGCTATGGCGTTCCCGAGAAGGGCGACGCAAAATGGCTCGACCAGAAGGGCAGCTTCATGGCCACCGTTGCCGCCGGGCCGGTTTTCCGGCTCCTGGGCGCGAAGGACCTAGGGACCACGGAAATGCCGCCGGTTAACACGAGCCTGCTCGATGGCGAACTCGCCTGGCGCCAGCATGACGGCGGCCATACGGACGGCCCGAACTGGAAATACTTCATCGCCTGGGCCGACAAGTTCATGGGCCGCACCCCGGTGGCGCCACCAGCCGACGTCCCCGCGGCCCGCACCGACCCGAATTCTCTCGCCGCTCACGAGCAGTTACTGGCCAAGGCCAAGCAGGGCCACATTGACGTCTACTTCGAGGGAGACTCCATCGCCCGGCGCTGGGGCGCGACCGACTATCCCGATCTGCTGGCCAATTGGAACCGGAACTTCTTCGGCTGGAACGCGGCCGATTTCGGATGGGGTGCGGACAGGACTCAGAACATCCTCTGGCGTCTCGATCATGGTGAACTGGACGGAGTCAATCCCAAGGTCGTCGTCCTGCTCGCAGGCACGAACAACGTGGGCGGCGAGGCGATTCCGGCGGAGGGCGTCGATGCCAGGGCGGCAGAGATCACACGTGGGCTGGAGGCCATCCTGCGGGTGATCCAGGCGAAGGCACCCGGCGCGGCGATCGTCGTGACCGGCATTCTGCCCCGGAACGACAACATGTCGGCGATGCCCGTCATCGACAAAATCAACGCTAATCTGTCCAAGCTTGCCGACGGCAAGAAAATCCGGTACCTGAACATCAACGACCGGCTGGCGACGCCAGATGGGAAGCTGCTCGACGGCATGATGAACGCCGGCGACCGGTTGCATCCCACCCTCAAGGGCTACCAGGTTTGGGCGGACGCGCTGAAGCCCATCCTGACGGAGTTGCTCGGCCCTCCCGCCAAAGAAGACCACGCCCCGCCGCCGACCGGCGACCCGAGCGCATCGCGGCAGCCGCAGGGTCCCATAAGCGCTAACCCAACGGCTGCCGAGTAGTCAGGCCGTGGCGCAGACTCCCAGTCCGCAGCGTCGAGACTCTCTCGACACAAAAGGAGCGCCTCGACACGAATGTCGAGGCGGCAGGCAAGAGTGCCCAATGCAGAGGGTTTTTAGCTCGAATGCAGAGGGTTTTTAGCTCGGCGTTGCGGCCGCGCGAGGCCGGGTTCAGCAGAGACTCGTCGGTGCCGCAACGGTGAGCTAAAAACCCTCTGCATTGGGCGGAGTGCCTGCGCCACGAAAGGCCGCCGCTAGCCGCCGATCCGCAACGCAGGCGAGCGCGCCCGCGTCCGCTATACTTGAGGTTTACCGATGCGCTTTTCGGTGGACGCCCACGCGATCGGCTGCCATCTGACTGGGAATGAAGTTTACGTTCGCAGCCTGCTGGACGCATTCGCGGCAGTACACGACAACTCGGAGTTCGTAGCCTACGTATCGACGCCGGAGGCCGCCCGTGCCATCCCGCGGGGCTTCGCCACCCGCCGTGTCTCGCGCAATCCTTTCGTGCGTCTGGGCCGCGATCTGCCGCGCCAGTTGCGCCGCGACCGGCCGGACCTGATCCACGTTCAATACACCGCTCCCATGACATGTCAGACGCCCGTCGTGGTGAGCGTTCACGACGTCAGCTTTCTCGAGCACCCCAGCTACTTCCCCGCTGCGCGCGCTCTCCAGTTGCGCCTGACCGTGCAGAGGACGGTGGCCCGCGCGGCGCGCATCATCACCGTGAGCGAGTTTTCGCGAGCGGCGATCGCGCGCGCCTACGGCCTGAATGAAGAGGACATCGCGGTGGTGCCCAACGCCGCTACCAGCCTCTTCCGGCCGCTGCCCCACCCGGCGGCGAGCGCCTGGGTGTGGCGCCGGTTCGGAATCACGCCGCCCTTCGTGCTCAACGTGGGCGACCTGCAGGTGCGCAAGAATCAAACCGGGCTGATCCGCGCGTTCGCGGAGATGGTCCGCGCCTTTCCGCAGCTTCCGCACCATCTGGTGCTGGCCGGCAAGGACGGCTGGCACGGCGACGCCACCCGCCGCGCGGCGCTCGAATCCGGCGTCGCCGACCGCATCCACTTCACCGGCTTCGTCTCGGATGAAGAGCTGCTCGAACTCTACAACGCGTGCGAGTTCTTCGTGTTCCCGTCCTTCTACGAGGGCTTCGGTCTGCCGGTGATCGAGGCCATGGCCTGCGGCCGGCCGGTAGCGTGTTCGGATGGCTCCGCGGTGAGCGAGGTAGCCGACGGCGCCGCACTTCTGTTCGACCCGCACTCGACCACCCAGATGACGCGCGCCATGCTCGATCTGGCCCTGGACTCGGAATTGCGCGCGCGCATGGGGCGGCTGGGGCTCCAGCGCTCGGCGCATTTTAGCTGGCGAAGGGCCGCCGAGACGACGCTCGAGATCTACCACCAGGTGGCGCGCTCCGCATCCCGGCCGGTCCCCGTGCGCGCCCCCCTATGCGCGTAGCGCTCTTCTCGCCGATGCCGCCGGCCAAAAGCGGCATCGCCGACTATTCGGCCGCGCTGGCGGAGCCTCTCGGACGCCTGGTGGATCTGGAGGTCATCTCGGGCCCCGCTGCCGGCTTCGATCCCGGCCGTTTCGACATAGCCCTTTACCAGGTGGGCAACAACGCCTGCCACTCCTTTGTATACGAGGCGGCGCTCCAGCACCCCGGCGTCACGGTCCTGCACGAGGCCAACCTGCACCACCTGATTGCCGAGACCACCATCCGGCGCGGCGACTGGGACGCCTACCTCCGCGAAGTCGAGTACGCGGGAGGCGCCGAGGCCCTGGCCTACGCCCAACGCGTGCGCGCCCTCGAGACCGGGCCGGATTACGACGGCGTGCCCATGACCCGCCGGCTGATCGAGCGGTCCCGGGGCATCGTAGTACACAGCGACGCAGTGCGCGATCACGTTCGCGCGGCGGGTTTTGGCGGACCGCTCGCCCGCATCCCCCACGGCGCGTGGCTCGCGGATGCCGACCGACGGGCCTGGCGCGACCGGCTGGGAATCGAGGAAGGCGCTCCGCTGGTCGGCATCTTCGGGTTCCTGAAGCCCTACAAACGCATTCCCGAATCCTTGCGCGCCTTCCGCCGGCTGGTGCGCCTGGAGCCGCGCGCGAAGATGATCCTGGTGGGCGAGCCGCACCCCGATCTGGCGGTGCATTCGATGATCGCCTCGCTCGGCCTTGGCGGCAACGTGCGCATGCTCGGCTTCGCGCCCATCGCGGACTTCACGGGCTACATGGCCGCCTGCGACATGGTGCTGAACCTGCGCTATCCGACCGTCGGCGAGACTTCCGGCAGCCTGCTCCGCGCGCTGGGACTGGGCAGGCCGGTGCTGGTTTCCGACGTGGGCGCGTTTCGCGATCTGCCCGACGACATCTGCGTGAAAGTGCCGCCCGGTCCCAGCGAAGAGGACGAGATATTCGAGTTTCTGAACCTGCTCGTCTCGCGGCCCGACCTGGCCCGGGCCATGGGCGCGCGGGCCCGGGCCTGGGTGGAACGGGAATGCACCTGGGAGCACGTCGCGCGGCGCTACGCGGAATTTCTCGAATGCGTGGTTGCCGGCCGGGTCCCCACCGAACCGCGAGCGTCAGCGAGCGGACTCGTCGCGCCTGCCCCTCCGCCGGCGATCTTGGATTGGGTGCCGCCGAACTCCGCGATGCGAGCCTACGTCGATACGCATCTCTCGCGGCTCACCAGGACCCTCGAGATCATTCCCCGTGGCGGACTCGCCGACCGCATTCTCGAAATGGGCGCCTATCTCCAGATCACGCCGTCGCTCGGTCCGCGTCTGGGCTACGGCGAGGTGCGTGGCTGCTACTACGGGCCGGCCGGGACGGTGGATCACCGCTCCGTGATCTCCACTACGGGCGAGCGCTTCGACTGCGATCTGGACCTGTTCGACGCCGAGAAGGACGCCTTTCCCTATCCCGACGCGCATTTCGCGACGGTGCTGTGCTGCGAGCTGATCGAGCACCTGTACGCGGACCCGATGCACATGCTGAGCGAGGTCAATCGCATCTTGCGCGACGGTGGCCACCTGGTGCTGACCACCCCCAACATCGCCTCGCTGCGCGCCATCTCGGCCATTCTTCAGGGCTACCATCCCGGCCTGTTTCCGCAGTACATCAAGCCCGTCGGGTCGGGCGAGGCCGCGCCGCGACACAATCGCGAGTACGCGCCTCGCGAGGTGCATCAATTGCTGTCCGACGCTGGGTTCGAGGTGGTGCGCCTCGAAACCGGGCCGTTCCGCGAGCAGCCGCGGCCCGAGCTGGTGTGGGTGCGGCGGCTGCTCGAAAGACACTGGTTGCCGGCCGATTTGCGCGACGAGGGAATCTACGCGGTGGCCCGGAAGTCGGGCCCGGTGCGCAGCCGCTATCCGGAGTGGCTGTATGCCTAGAGTGGGATGTGCAGCCAGTGTGGCGCAGGCACTCCTGCCTGCCGCCTCGACACTCGTGTCGAAGCGCTCTTTTTGCGTCGAGAAGAGTCTCGACGCTGCAGACTGGGAGTCTGCGCCACGATCTGCTTCCAAGCTAGCGCTTATGGGGACCAGGGGGTCCGCCCCACAATGACCTCCGTGCCTGTGCGTTTGCGCGTCGAGAACACGACGGCCGAGGTGTGGAAGCGCGAGGACGGATACGCCGCCGGCTACCAGGTCTTCGACCCGGAGAGCGGCACGTTGGTTTCGGAAGGCGAGCGCATCCCGCTGCCGCGCGATCTGGCTCCCGGTCAGGCCGTCGAGGTCGAGATGCGCGTGGAATTCCCGCCCGAGCCAGGGCACTATCGGGCCTTCGTCTCGGCCATGCGCGAGCACGTCTGCTGGTTCTATGACCGCGGCGCGCGGTTCACCGTGGTGGATGCCGAGGTCGCCGGGGGCGGGGTCCGCGATGTGCGGGAAGCCGTGACGACCTTGCGTGCGCTCGGCCGCAGGAACCTGGTGCGTGCCGTCGGGCGCGCGTTCCGCTATCCCCTGCTCTCCATCTGGCGTAACCACAGCCTGATTCGCTCGCTCGTACGACGCGATATTCTGGGCCGCTACCGCGGCTCCTTCGGCGGGGTGTTCTGGACCGTCCTCAACCCGCTGCTGCTGATGGCGACCTACTTCTTCGTGTTCGGCATCGTGCTGCACACCCGCTTCGGGAACGACCCCGGGCGAGCGGGCTTCGTCCTCTATTTCCTGTGCGGGATGTTGCCATGGCTGGCGGTGAGCGAAGCGCTGGGGCGTGCGCCGCTGGTGGTTCTCGAATACCGGAATTTCGTCAAGAAGCTGGTTTTCCCAATCGAGATTCTGCCCGTGAATCTGGCGCTGGCGGCGCTGGTGACGGAGGCGTTTGCGGTGGTGCTGTTTTTCGCGTTGCTGCTGGTGACGCGGGGCGCGGTGCCGTGGACCGCGTTGTGGCTCCCGGCGCTGGTGATCCCGCAGGTGCTGCTTACGATGGGCCTGGGTTGGTTCCTGGCCGGGCTGGGCGTCTACCTGCGCGACCTTGGCCAGATCAACGGATTCCTGCTGACGCTGTGGTTCTTCCTCACTCCGATCTGCTACCCGGTGGAATCGCTGCCCCACCAGGCGCTGCCGCTGCTGACCCGCAACCCGATGTTCGTGCTGGTGCGGGCATATCGGGAGATCCTTCTGGAAGGGCGGGCACCGACTGCGGGCGGACTCTGGAAGTTCTGGGCCGTCGCTCTGGTGCTGTTCTTTGCCGGCCACGCGTGGTTCTACAAGCTTCGCAAGACCTTCGCCGACGTCATCTGAGGGTTCGAGGGCCAACTTCCTGCGGAACAAACCCGCCTCTCGTTCGTATCAATCCATGAGACAGCACCGCTCCCTGGCGGTCGCGGCTCAGGAGGAGTCTTATGGCAAACGGTACCAACGGCAGGAAGAACGGACGCCGCCGCCGGCGCTTCATCTGGATGGGAATCCTCGTGGTGGTCCTCGGGGGCGCGTTTTTTGGCGTCAAGGCCGCGCTGAAGCCCAACAACCAGATCGACCCCTCCAAGCTCGCCACGGTCGAGAAGGGCGACATCGCGCGGTCGGTAGTAGCGACGGGCAAGATCGAGCCGCTGGCCAAAGTCGAGGTCAAATCGAAAGCCAGCGGCCTGGTGAAGCAGGTCTTCGTGCACTACAGCGACTGGGTGAAGAAGGGGCAGGTGCTGGTGGAACTCGACAAGGAGGAGCTGCAGGCGCAGGTGCGCGAATCGCGCGCGGCGTTGATGGCCGCAGAGGCCGCGCAGGATTCCGCCACCGCCACCTACGAGAAGAACAAGGTCGAAGCCGAGGCCCCCGATCTTCCGTTCCTCAAGGCCAACATGGACCGCGCGCGGCAGCTCAAGTCGCAGGGCCTGATCGCGCAAGCCCTCCTCGAGGATGCCGAGCGAACCTACCAGACGGCGCTGAACAAGCAGATGACCGCGCTCCGCAACATCAACGTCAGCCGCGCCGAGATCGCCCGCGCCAAAGCCGGTGTCGCCGAAGCGCAAGCCACGCTCGACCGCGCCGACGAGAACCTCAGGAATTCCACCATCGTCAGCCCCATGGACGGGATCGTGCTCTCGCGCGACGTGGAAGTGGGCGACGCGGTCAGTTCCATCCTGGTGCTGGGCTCGCAGGCCACCAAGATCATGACGCTGGGCGATGTCAGCGACGTCTACGTGCTGGGCAAAGTGGACGAAGCCGACATCGGCAAGGTCTATCTGGGCCAGCCGGCGCGCATCGTGGTCGAATCTTTCAAGGACAAGAAGTTCGTCGGCAAGGTGACCAAGATTTCTCCGCTGGGCGTGGAGAAGGACAACGTCACCACGTTCGAAGTCCGGGTCTCGATCCGGAACCCCAGCGGCGAGCTCAAGGCCAACATGAGCGCCAACGCCGAGATCATTCTCGAGGAGAAGAAGAACGTGCTGCTGGTGCCCGAGTCCGCCGTGGTCTACGACCGCCAGCGCAACACGTCTCTTGAGGTGCCCGACCTGGCCAACGAGAAGGGGCGCCGCCAGGTGGCGTGCAAGCTCGGCATCTCGAACGGCGTGAAGACCGAGCTGGTCTCGGGCTTGAAGGAAGGCGAAAAAGTGATACTGCAGTAGCCGTCGGCCCTCAGCTCTCAGCCTTCGGCTCCGGAGGCGTTGCTGACCGGCGATGGCCGACCGCCGATGGCCGACCGCCGATGGCCGACCGCCGATGGCCGAACGCCGATGGCCGATCGCTGATCGCTGATAGCTGACGGCTGTTTTATGTCCTTTCGCGACCTGCTGTCCGACACTTTCCGGACCCTTTGGGCGCACAAGCTGCGCACGTTCCTCACCATGTTCGGGATCGCCTGGGGCATCGTCTCCATCATGCTGATGGTGGCCGCGGGCGAGGGCCTGCGCGTCGGGCAGAAGAACGTCGCCGACAGTTTCGGCAAAGACATCATGATCTTCTTCGCCGGCCGGACCAGCATGCAGGCCGGCGGCATGCGCGCCGGCCGGCCCATCCATTTCGACGACGACGATTACGCTCTCGTCCAGCAGGAGGCGACCGCGTGCAGGGACGTGATGCCCGAGCTGGGAACCAACGTCCTGGTCCACAGCGCCTTCAACAGCGGCCTGCTCCTGGTGACCGGCTCTCTGCCGCCCTTCGCCGATGTGCGCAGCATCCCCGTCTCCGACGGGCCGCTTCTACAACTGGGACGACCAGGCGCAGGGCCGCCGCGTCGCCTTCATCGGCAGCGACGTGAAAAAGCAGTTGTTCGCCGGGCACGCCGCACTCGGAGAGACCATCACCTTGGGAGGCATTCCCTACACCATCATCGGCGTGATGACGGAGAAGGATCAGGATTCGAGTTACGACGGCCGCGACGTTTCGAAGGTGTTCATCCCTTTCAGCTCGATGATCCGCGATTTCCCCAACAAGCCGCCGGCGGAGCGCCGCAGCGTGGACCGCCTGCTGGTGACTCCGCGATCGCTCGAATTAGACGACACCTGCAAGTTCGAGGTCCGGCGCGCGCTGGGACGCGTGCACGGTTTCGATCCGCACGACGAAGAGGCCGCGCAGTGCTGGGACACGGTCGAGGACACCAAGGCGTTCCGCACCATGACCGACGGCATGAAGTACTTCCTGGGCGCGGTGGGCGTGGTGAGCCTGTTCCTGGGCGGCATCGGCGTGATGAACGTGATGCTGGTGGCGGTGCGCGAGCGCACGCGCGAGATCGGAGTCCGCAAGTCGGTGGGCGCTACGCGCGGCGCCATTCTGGGGCAGTTCTTCGCGGAGACCATGATCATCGTGTTTGCCAGCGGCGGATTCGGCATGGCGGTGTCCTACGGTTTCTGCGCGCTGGTCAACCTGCTTCCCATGCCGCAGTATTTCGCCGGATTGCTGGCCACGTGGACCACGGGCCTGGCGGCGCTGGCGCTGCTGGGGACGGTAGCGGTGCTATCGGCGCTGTATCCGGCGCGCCGCGCGGCCGACGTCGATCCGATCGAAGCGCTGCGCTACGAGGCGGGAGGATGACCGGACGGCGCCAGATCCGCTTGCTGACGCGCGCGGTTCCGTGCTGGCGGAGCACCGAACCGCGACCGTGAGGGAGCGGATATGCTAGCCGAAATCTTCCGCCAAGCCTGGCAGGCGCTGCGGCGCAATCCGGCTCGCAGCCTTCTTACCATGCTGGGAATCGTCTGGGGCATCGTGGCCGTGGTCCTGCTGATCGCATACGGGAACGGCTTTCGCGGCGTGCTGGTCCGTGCCTTCGACGCCTTCGGCAAGAGCGCGGTGGTGTGCTGGCCGGGCCAGACCAGCGAGCAGGCGGGCGGCGAACGCACCGGCCGGCGCATCCGCTTCGAGCAGGAGGACATGGACCTGATTCGCAACCAGGCCTCGCTGGTCAAGCAGGTGAGCCTGGAAACCGTGCGCTGGCTCGCCATTTCGTACGGCGACCGCCTGGCCAACACCGCCATCCGCGGCGTCTATCCCGAATATGCGGCGATCCGCAACGAGGTGCCGTCGGAGGGCCGCTGGATCAGCGCCGAAGATCTCATGGAACGCCGGCGGGTGGTGTTCCTGGGCGGCAAGCTGCGCAAGCAGTTGTTCAGCGGACGGCCGGCGGTCGGTGAGACCGTGCTCATCAGCGGCGTGCGCTTCACCGTGGTCGGCGTGATGGACCCCAAGATCCAGCTCAGCAACTATTTCACCAGCGACGACGATTCCTGCTGGATCCCCTACAGCGCCGCCTCGGACGTGTGGGACACGCGCTACGCCAGCGTGCTGGTGTTCTCCTCGTTCGCGCCCAGCCTGGAGGCCAGGGCCATGGAGCAGGTGCGCGAGATTATCGGCAAGCGGCAACGCTTCTCGCCCGCCGACAAGCGCGCCATTCGGATGTTCGGACGCCAGGAGTTCAAGCCCGTCATCGACGGCATCACGATCGGCCTGCAGGTGCTGCTGCTATTCATCGGGACGCTGACGCTGGGCATCGGCGGCGTGGGCGTGATGAACATCATGCTGGTCTCGGTGGACGAGCGCGTGCGGGAGATCGGCCTGCGGCGGGCTATCGGCGCGCGGCGCTGGCACATCCGCGCCCAGTTCCTGGCGGAGGCGCTGGTGTTGACGCTGGCGGGCGGCGCGCTGGGCATCGGCGTGGCCGCGCTGATCACGTCCTGGCCGGGCACCCTGCCGATGCTGGGGCCGATGTTCAAGGACACCTCGGGGAAGGGCGACATTCACCTGGCGCTATCGCCCGGAACGGCGGCGCTATCGAGCGCGGTGTTGGTGGTGGTAGGGGTTCTGGCCGGGCTTTTTCCCGCGATTCGGGCGTCGCGGTTGGATCCGTCAGACGCGCTTAGATATGAGTGATGACCGGCGAGGTTCGGTGCTGGCAGGACTCCAGAGGGACTTGCAGAAATTACATCACTCGACCGGCTGGTAGGGACAAGCCGAACCATGTCCGTCACGGCGCATCAACGGGCCGCCGATTGACATCTGCTTGGGGTATGCTCCAGCTCGCTCACGCTCGATGGTTCGGTGCAGAGTCGCGGACTTCGCAATCCCTCTCCAGTCCAGGCGCCGGACCTTCAGGTCCGGCTCGGCGGGTCGTGGGCGTCTGCCCCACGCTGACTCCTGTCTCGTGACTCCTCAGTTCTTCTTCCCGCCCAGCAGCCCTTTGAGCAGTCCCGCTCCGCGTCTTTTCCAATCCGCCTGATGCTCTTCTCCTTTGACCAACGCCTTGTAGTCCGGCCGGAAGACCGGGTTCGCGCACGTCCCCTGCACGGTGAACGGAATGGGCGTGTTCCCCACCACCGCCAGCAGCCCCGAGGTGTGAACCATCGCGCTCATCTTGAAATCCAGATCGTTCGCCGGGCTTACGGTTCCGGCGCCGGTCAGCTCGCCGATCGCCGCTACCAGCAGCTTCATGTCCTGCGCGCTGGTCCCTTCCGGCGCCACTCGCACGTTGGCGCTCAGCGTCTGTATGCTCCGTGTCCGGCCCGCCTTGCATGCCCGCCAGCTTCTCGATGGTCGCCATCTTCTTCGGCAGGTCGAAGCCCGTCAGCCGGACATTGTTCAGGGCCAGCGATCCCGACGTCACCAGCCTGTCGGCAGGCCCCTCCATCGTCAGCATCACGCTGGCCGTTCCGCCTTCCAGGCTGCTGCCCGCCGGCAGCACGACTCCCAGCGCGGGCAGCAGCGTCGCCAGTTCGGGCACCGGCATGTTCGGACCCGCCAGTGTCATGTTCAGCACCATCGCTTCGCCCTGTTCGGCGTAAGTCCCCGTCAGGTGCGCCGGCGCGGCGCCGATATGGATATCGCCCCGCCGCAGCGTGCCGCTGTGCTTCCGCAGATCGTGCCGCGCGGAGAAATCGAACTCCACGGGACGCGTGGCCGGAGTTCCTTTCCTGGCCAGTTTCACCTTCTCCGCCTTCACCTTCCCGTCGACCTGCATGATGAGGCCGTCGGACGAGCCGGTGCCGTCGATCGAAACCAACCCCGCGACATCGGGCGCGAAATCGCTCATGCCCGAGCGCGCCAGGTCGAGTTGCGTCACCTTCAGCGAGGCATTCACCGGGGTCATGGCCGAGTCGGTGGGGTTGATGGGCCCCGCCTTGCCGTCCAACTGGATGGTGCCGCCGCCCGCGACCTTGGCCGCCAGGCTGAACGGAAACGCGGTGGTGGCCGAGAAGTCCCGCAGCTCGAGGTTCACCTGCTCCAGCACCAGCGGCTTCCAGTGTCCCAGCGTGCGGCCCAGCTTCAATCGTCCGTTGGTGATCTTGACCAGCTTCACCGAGAGGTCGAGCGGCGGGGTCGCCGCCGCGGGCGCCGCCGGCGGCAGGCTTCGCTTGCCTCACCCAGGCTCGAGAAATTCCACTTGCCCGAGGGGGCCTGCACCAGCGCGATCTCCGGCTGGTCGATGGTCAGGTAGGTCACGATCAGCTTGCGCGACATCAGAAATGGCCAGATTTCCGCGCCCACTTTGAGCGATTTCGCGCTGATGAAAGCCGGTTTGCCGAAGGCCTGGTCTTCCGATACCGAAAGATCGTCGGCGGTCACCTCGCCCGCCAGGATAGAGAGCTTCAGGTTGCCCAGCTTCACCTCGCGGTTCAGCGCGGTCGAGAGCTCGCGACTCCAGCATGGGCTTGAACTGGTTTACGTTGATCAGGAACGGCAGGCTGATCACCACCACTAGCAGAACCGCCATAACGATACCGACCCACTTCAAGATTCGGCGCATACGCCCTCCAGCCCTAATCGAGTGTACCCCAGCTACTACGGCTTTTCAGGCGTGACTCTGGCCGGGAAGCCGTGCGCATGCCGCTGTGGACCGAGCGTGCGCTGAACCTTGGCCTCCGGCGTGCTCATGTTTTGCTATGTCATCCACGGCCCCGGATCTACTTGCGACCACCATCGAAGAGCCTCTCGCTCGGCTGGTGGCCTTCGAGCCCACCACGTTTCCGGTTTTGAGCGTCTACCTGAACACAGAGTCCGGTCAACACGGACGCACGCACGACGCGGCTCCGTATCTTCATCGCGAGTTCAAAGCTCTTGCCAGCACCTGGGCGCCGGGCTCCCCCGAGCGCCAGAGTTTCGATGTGGACGTGGATAGAATCGCTTCCTATGCGACCGGCAAAATCGACCCGGCGGCAAGCGGGGTCGCCATATTCGCATGTTGGGGCGCGGGAGAATTCTTCGAGGCAATCCAGTTAACTACCCCTGTCGGCGATAGCCGCGTCTATGCCTACAACCAGCCTCACCTGTACCCTCTGGCCCTGATCGATGAGCGGTACCCGCGGTACGCCGCGGTGCTTACGGATACGAACACGGCGCGTATCTTCGTCTTCGGGCTTGGCCATGTCATCGATGCGGAGGAAGTGAAAGGCAAGAAGGCTCATCGGGTCAAGGTCGGTGGATGGTCGCAGGCCCGCTACCAGCGGCGTGTCGGGAACGCGCACGAGGAGCACGCCAAAGAGGTCGTCGAACGCCTGGCCGAAATTGTCCGCGAAGACAAAATAAGTCACATCATCCTGGCGGGGGATCAGGTTGTGATTCCGCTCCTTCAAGAGCAACTGCCTCAGGAAATGGTCCCCATGGTGGAGGTAATGAAACTCGATATTCACGCTTCCGAGCAGGATATCCTGATCGCCACGCTCAAAGAGCTACAGGGGCAGGAAGCCAGAACTGCCGCGGAAAAGGTGGACCGGGCGATCGAGCAGTATCGTGCGCGAGGATTGGCAGTGGTGGGGCCGGAGGAGACGCTCAAAGCACTGGCCAGCGGACAAGTCGAAGAACTGCTCATCAGCGGCCCGCTCCTCGAGGAGAGCCATCCCCAACCGGAGGCAGCGGAGGCCGTCGTCGCGCCGGCCTCTCGCGGAGGCCGTCGTCGCGCAGGCCCGCATCGTGCCGGAGAGTCCCGCTTCCGGGCCAGGATCCCAGCCCGATCTGCTGGTGACGAAAGCCAGGGAAACCGGCGCAACGGTGACGTTCATTGAGGACGCTGCTTTGCTCGAATCGGTCGGCGGTGTCGCCGCGTTCCTGCGATGGCGAGGGTAAACTGGCCATCGGTTTGCTTTTGAAAGAGCATGGCCAAGATCACTGAGGCTAGACGCGATCATATCGCCGATGAAGACTTCGCTTTTCCCAAGGAACGCAAAGAACCCATCCACGACGCCGCTCACGTGCGCAACGCGATCGCGCGTTTCAAGCAGGTGGAAGGCGTGACCGACTCGGAACGCGACGCCGCCTGGAAGCGCATCAAATCCGCCGCGGAGAAGCACAAAGTGGAGTTGGCTGAGCAAGACTGGCGCGAACTTAGTTAACCGCTTGTGCGCGCCTCCGCCGGCTGCGACCGATGCAAAATGTGCACTGAGCCGGCAGAAGTTAGCAGATTCCGGCTACCGCGACCGGCCTGCTCCGCTACCGCGGCTTTTCCGCAGCGGCGCGATTGGCCAACTCCGGCGTGGCGTAGTAGCCGGTCCTGGTGCGCACCGTCGGACGGTTGCGGGCGTCCACCACTACTTTCACCTGCCGGTAGCTGCCGTCGAGGGCAATGTTCGAAGGCGTGTAGCCCAAGATGTACTGATTGCGGATGTCGTGCGCCACCTGGAGCGTAAATGCCCCCACGTCGTTGACGGCCTTCGGATAGTAGGACAGACCGCCGGTCGCCATCGCCAGGGCGTCCAGGGCGCGCTTGGCTCGCTTGGCCTCGCGATGCTCCTCTTCGTCCAGCAGACCCAGGGTGTAGATCAGCGCTTCGTGCTGCTGCGCCTTCTGAACCAGCTTTTCGAGGGTGATCTCGCTGGCGTTGTCGTTGCCGTCGGTGATCACCACGATCACCTTCTTGTCGCGCTTGGCTTTGGACTTGAGGTACTCCATCGAGAGGTCGATCGCATCCCGCATCGCTGTCCCACCGCGGGAATCGATACGCGCCACGCCTTCCGCGAGCTTCTTTATGTCGTTGGTCATCGGGACGTCGAGGTAGGCCTCGTCGTTGAAGTTCACGATGAAGACCTCGTCCTGCGGGTTGGACGCCTTGACCAGGGCCATGGCCGCATCCTCGACCTTCTTCCGCTTCTCGCGCATGCTCCCGCTGTTGTCGATCACGATGCCCATCGAGACCGGGACGTCCTCGCGGCGGAACAGCTTCAGCTTCTGCTCGGCGCCGTCCTCAAAAACGTGGAACGCCGTGCGCGGGAGGTCGGTGACCAGCTTGCCGGCCTTGTCGACCACCGTGGCGTGCAGTACCACCAGGCGCGTGTCCGCCGTGAAGGTCGCGCCGCTCTGCTCCTGCGAGAAGAGGGGAGCCGCGAGCGCGGCCATCAGGCACAGGGCAAAGCAGCTACTGCGTGGGTGCATAGTAACCGAGGCGCCAGAAGGCCCGGAGCGGCGGCAGTCCCTTGGGCTGGACCAGCTTGACCTGGACATGCCGGTATTTCCCGTCCTTCGAGGCATTACTGGGAGCGTAGAACAAAACGTACTGGTTGTGAAGCTCGTACCCGATCCTCTCCGCTACGTCCGGCAGCTCGGCCAGGTTCTCCACCGGAAAATGCCGCCCTCCGGTCTGCTCCGCGATCTCGCTCAGCAGGCTCGGTCCGGACAGCTCTTCCGCCGTCCGCCCACGGGCCGCCATCGGTTCAAAAATACCAATCGCGTAAATTTGGACGTCCGCTTCGCGCACCAGGTTCTTGATTTCGGTCTCGGTATACCGGCTGCTATTGTCGCCGCCGTCGGAGATCACCACCAGCGCCTTGCGCGGATTGTGAGCCTTCTTCATCTGATTGATGGCCAGGTACACGCTGTCGAGCAGCGCCGTGCGCCCCTTGGATTCGACGAAGGTCAGCCGGTTCTGTATGGCATCCGGATCGTGGGTGAAGGCCATAGCGAGCTCGGGCCGGTCGTTGAACTGGACCAGGAAGAACTCGTCGTCCGGATTCGCAGTTTTCAGCAGCTGCGCCACCGCTTCGCGCGACTTCTGGAGCTTCGCCCCCATGCTGCCGCTGTGGTCGAACACCAGCCCGATCGAGATCGGTGCGTCCTCGCTCGACAGGTAGGCGATCTTCTGCTCCACCTTGTCCTCGAAGATGCGGAAGTGCTTGATTTCGAGCCCCGTGACGAAGCGGTTCAGCGGGTCCGTCACCGTCACCGGGATTGGTACCAGGGTCGTATCGACGCGGATGCTGCGCGAACGCGGGATGTCCGGGTTGGGGGCCGGCACCAGCGCTTTCGTGCGCGGCTGGATCGATACTTGGGGTTCCGCGGGAATCTGCGGAGTGCTCTTCTCGTCGCCGGCCAGGCACGTGCCTGCGACTGCGACCGCCCATAAAACGATGACACTACTGTACTTCAAAAGCCCACGCGCAACCATCACTGGCTCTCCCCTCCCGTAAGGCTGCGACGACTCTCAGTATATCACCAGCAATCCGTATTCCAGCTTCTTGTAGGCAGACCGATATCTATCTCCGGGATCGCCTCCAACTTCCGACGCTGCAATCGTTTCGGAAGTTACAATTTTTTGGATTGACGAACCGCCGCAAGCGTCGCAACAAATCCGCAGTGGGCCGGGCGGGGCGCCTGGCGGCGTGCCCGCCCGGTCGGCGGCGGACCGATCTAACCCGCGGGTTCGTAGCTTCCCGGAGAGGCCGGCAGCTCGACGGGCGACGGGCGACGAGCGACGAGCGCGAAAAGCGTACCACGGCACCCGGCCTTCGGATATGCTGGTAGCCATGCCTGCGGATAACGATCTGGTCACGATCTTTCGCTCCACCGACGTCGACGCCGAGCAACAGGCGAGCGTCGTGTGCGACATGCTCGCCAATGCTAACATCGCCGCCGAGATCTTCGACGATTCGGCCCCCGGCGTGCCGGAGGGCGCGGTCGAAGTCCGCGTGCCGGCCGGGCGCCAGGCGGACGCCGAAAGCCTCATGGCGATTCAGAGGGACTTCAACCCCGGCGCGCTCGATTTGTCGCACGATCTCGACATGGTCCCGGTGTTTGCCTCCGATGCGCCCAACGCCGAGATGATCGCGGCCGAGATGCGCAGCATCCTGGAGTCGCAGAGCATCCCGTCGATGCTGGTGAGCGGCACCGTGTTCCCCAGCCTGCCCTTCGAGGTCCGTGTGCCCAGGGCGCAATTGGAGGAGGCGCGGCGCGCGATCACCTCGGCCGAAGAGGCCGGGCCGGCGGCGGCCGACGAGGCGGAGCTGGAATCGGAAGAGGGCGGCGGAGTCTAGTGTAGTGCGCAGTTGCTTGTGGCGCACGCACTCATGCGTGCCGCGTCGAGACTCATCTCGACGCCAAGGTGTCGGCAGGAGTGCCGACACGGCAGGCTGAAGCCCGCGCCACGACCCCCTAGAACGGATCGTAAAGCCCCGGCACTCGTTCGGCCACGCTCACCGGCGTCTCGAACCGGATCCGGCGTCCGTCCGAAAGTATCGAGACCAGGCCGTCGCGGTCCGTGCGCAGCACCCCGGTGTGCAGGCCGTCGAGCCGGTCGAGAACCTCGCGGTTCGGGAACCCGAACTGGTTCTCGAAGCCGGCCGAGATCATGGCGAAAGCGGGCTGCACCAGTTCCAGGAACGGCTCCGTGCTCGATGTCTTGCTCCCGTGATGAGCCACCTTGAGCACATCCGCACGGGCCAGTGTTCCCGCCTGCACCAATTGCAGCTCCACGCGCCGCTCGATGTCGCCCGTGAATAAGAAGGACCGCTGGCCGTAAGTTATTCGTAGCACCGTCGAATCGTTGTTGGGCGCGTCCGCCGAGGGCTCGTGGTCCGGCAAGGGCGCAAACACTTCGATGCCGGTCCCGCCGTAGCGGAAACGCTGCCCGCACTCCAAATGGACGATGCGAACGTGGCGCCGCCGGGCCGTCTCCTCCAGGTGCCGCCACTCGGGGCTGTCCGCCACCGGCCCGATCCACAGCTCCTTCGGGCGGAAGTTGTCGACGATGGCGGCGAGGCCGCCGATGTGGTCCTCGTGCGGATGGCTGAGCGCCACGGCATCGAGCCTGCGGACGGAGCGCGACCACAGGTAGGGCGAGACCACGTCTTCGCCGATGTCGAGCCGCGGCTTGCGGGCGCCGCCGTGGGGTGGGAAACCGCCGCCATCGAGCATCATCAGTTTGCCGTCGGGAAACGCGAGAAACAGAGCCTCGCTCTGGCCTACGTCGATGGCCGAGACCTCCAGAACTCCGCGCTCCACCCTCGGCGCGAAAGGATGCCACACCAGCAGGACCAGCAGCAGAGCGTTTGCACCCAAGGCGCACAGTGCCGCGCGGCGCCGGTCGAAGACCAGGGTCAGCCAGACCACCGCCGCCACCAGCGCCACGGCCAGCCACAGCGGCGGGTCCGAAACGCGCCAGTCCGGCTCCCAGCCCACGTGCCACAGGGCGATGTTCTCCGAGGCCCTCAGCAGCCAGCCCGCGATGGCGGCAGCGAATCGCCAGCCGGTGAACACGGCGACGAATCCCACCGGGATCACGGCGGACATCAGCGGCACGATGAGCAGATTGGCGCTCAAGCCCGTGACCGAGACCCGATGGAAGTAGACCGCCATGGGCAGCGCCAGGCCGAACTGCATCACCGCCGAGATGACCGCCAGGTCCCAGCAGAAGACCGCTACGCGCGCGATCGGGCCCAACACCCGCAGCCAGGCGCCGGGCGAAACCGCCCGCCTCACCGCGAACGACAGCGTTTCGGCCAGCAGCCTGAGCTCGACGCGGAAGTGCGCCGCGCGCGGCGGCATGTGCAGGTCGCGGTCGCGATCCGCGAGAGCAGGCAGCCCCCGGGCCAGCGGCCCCGACGTCCGCTCGATGATGGGAACCGCCAGCGCGCCGATCAGCGCCACGGCCAGAAACGAGAGCTGGAAGCTGGCGTCGAAGAGCTGCTCCGGGTCGAAGACCACGAAGGCCAGCGCCACCGCGGCCAGGATGTTCAGCACGCGCGAGCGGCGGTATAGGTAGCGCAGGAAGACGAACAGTGCGAAGCCCGCGGCCGAGCGCACCGCCGGCGCCTGCCATCCGGCGACGAAGGCGTAGAGCCAGGCCGCCAGTACGGTCGCCCCCAGCGCGATCGGCTCCGGAACGAAACATACGCGCAGCAGGAACAGGAGGAACCCCGCCAGCACCGTGACGTGCAGTCCGGAGATGACGATGGTGTGGTAGGTTCCGGTGCGGCGGAAGTGCTCTGTCCAAACCCTTTCGAGATTCGACGATTCGCCGATGAGGACGGCCTGGGTCATGGCGGAGGCGTAAGTGTCGCCGGGGTAGAGCCTGTCCAGCCGGTGGAGCGCGGCGCTGCGCAGGTCGAAGATGACCTTCCAGAAGCGCGACCCGCAGCGGCCCGGCAGAAAGCGCAGAGTCGCCACGCGGCCCGAAGCGGTCCAATAAATGTCGCGGCGGGCCAGGTACGAGGCGTAGTCGAAGGAGCCGGGATTGCGGAAATTGTGCGTGCGCCGCACGCGCGCGTCGAGTTCCACCATCCGGCCGAAGTCGAAGTCTGGCAGGCGCTCGCCGGGCTTGACGTAGAGGCTGACGCGGGCGCGCGCGTGGGGAGCGAGCTCCAGGGTGAACTGCTCGCGGTCCGCGGAGAACACCGGAGGATCGACTACGCAGCCGCTCAGGATCACTATCTCGCTGGCCGCGGCGTCGATCGCGGGAGGCGGGCCAGGGCGGTGGAGCAGGGCAGTCAGCGCGCCGGCGAAAAGGCACGCGACCAGCGCGGCGGCGAGCGCGACGCGGCGCGTGCCGGTCCAGAATGCGAGCGCCGCCAGCACGGCCAGCGCGGCGATCGCGAGGCCGAGCTCCGGTGGACGGAACGACACAAACCGTGCCGCGACGACACCTCCGGCGAGCGCGAAAAACGGCGGCAGCAGCGGGTTGCGCAAAATGCTCTCGCAGAGGTAGTGCGGGGGAGGCGGGAAAAATCACACCGCGAACGCGGCCATCCGCGAAATGGCGTTCACCAGCTTGCGGTACGGAACACGGTCCAGGGTGGGGAAAGGCAGCCACTCGCCGTCGCGCCAGCTCGAGTAATACCAGCGCGCCAGCAGGGCCAGGTGCTCCTGCCGCTCCTCCATTCCGGGACGGCGAGGCTGGATCGCGGCCAGCACTTCGCGCAGCCGGTGGTCCATCGAGATGGTCTTTCCCTCGATCACCTCGAAGCCGAAGCGGACCGGCGGTTGCCAGCATCCCGCGACCACGAACCACAGCTCCACCGCGCCCGGCTCCCCCGATGCCGTCACCGCCACGCCGCACAACTGGTCGATGTCGGCCGCCAGGGTATCGCGCAGGCGTAGCACCTCCTGAACCTTCTCGATGCGCGCGTGTTCCCGCGCCGCGTCCTCGAAGCGCAATTCCTCGCTGAGGCGTTCCCGCGCCGCCTCGAGCGGCTCGACCAGCGAGCGGCCCTCGGTTCGCAGGAACGCCGCCATCCGATCCACCTCGGCGCGGTACTCATCGGCGGTTAGCGCCTGCTGGCACGGTCGCAGGCATTTGCACATCTCGCCGTAGATGCATCCGGGATGGTCAGGCGACGGCGCCAGGTCCTCCTGGCATCGGCGGATCTGGAACAGCTCGAGCGTGGCGGCTTCGAACTGCTCGGCGGCCGCGCGAGTCCGGAACGGCCCGCAGTAGAGGCCGCGCCCGCCCGCCAGGCGCGTGGTGATCTGCGTGCGCGGGAACGGGTTGGAAAGGATCAGCTTCACGTACGGAGGCATGCGGAGCTTGGCCAGTTCCAGGTAAGTCTCCGGGAAGTGCTGCCGCGCCAACTCGTAGAACAGCAGCCGCGTCTCGAGCGCGGAGCCGGCCAGCCAGTATTCGACGCGGCTCGCCACCGGCCGCAGGTTCAGCCATCGCGATGGCCCTGGCCGCTCGCCCAACAGGCGCTTCAGACGCCGCCGCAGCACGCCCGTCCGCCCCAGGTACGGCGCACCCTCGCGCGGCCAGACCAGGAACACCGCGGGCCGGTCGGGCGTTTCGGCGATGCGGGCATCGACGACATCCGGAGAGGCCGCGAGGTCGATGACGGCGGGGGCGTGCGCCATTCAACTCCACATTCGCACAGGCGCTCGTCGCGCGTCGCCCGTCGCTTGTCGAAAAACCTCGTCGCGCGGGCTCCTCCGGCTCCGCGCCGCCGCCACCAGGCTTGACGGGCGACGAGCGGGTTCGTTCAGACCCTGACCACCGAGCCCCGCCAGGCGCCGTCCTCGCGAGTCGCAACCACCAGCGCTTCTTCCGTCCCCTCGGCTGCGACCACCCGCCGGCCGCCCGCGCACCAGATCGCGCTCTTGCCGGCCGCATACCAACCTCCGGCCATACCCGCATAATTCGCCATCAGACAGGTCATGCCGTGGTCGGTGGCATATCTTTCGAAGAGGGCGACGTCCGCCGCGTAGCCCTTTTCCGTGATCACGACTCCGGCCGCGTAGACGCTGGCTCCCCGGGAAGCGGCGCACGCCGCGTGCCTCGGATGGCTCGCGTCCGCGCAAATCGCCAGGGCCACTGTCTCGCCGCCTACGGGCAGCAGACTGCCGCCCTGACCCGGCTCGAAGAAGACCTCTTCGCCCGGATGGAGATGCTGTTTGGAGTACGTCGAAACGCTGCCGTCCGGAAGAAACGCGAGAGCGGCCAGGAGGCACCGTCCGTTGCCCGAGGCCATCGGAGCGCCCGCGACCACGGCCATGCCCAACTGGATCGCCAGGCCTCGCAGAGGATCGAGACGCGCGTCGTCCGCGGTCAGAGTTCTGGCCCGCGCGATGGCCGGTTCATAACCCGTCAGCGACAGTTCGGGAAACACCAGGAATTGGACGCCGAGATCGCCGGCCGCCGCCATCACTCGCGCATGTTGCGCGACGTTGGCGGCGATGTCGCCCCCGATCGAGCTCGTCTGGGCCGCGGCGATCGTCAGGTTTGTCATTTCACCCTCAGGCGAACATTCGCTGCGCCGCCGTCAGGCGTTCGCGCACGGCAACGCCGTTAGGGCAGGTGACTGCGCACTGGCCGCAATCCTCGCAGCGCACCGCGCGCAGGCTGGCGGGCAAAGTCCGGAAGCGCTGGTAGCCCAGGTCGAAGCGCCGGTAGCCGTCCGCGTACATCAGGAATCGCAGCACGTCCGCCACCGGCAGCCCTTGCGGGCACTGGCCGTCGCACTGCGTGCACATGCGGCAGTACAGCGGCCGTATGCGTTCCAGGTGCGCCGCGAGCGTCTTCTCATCCGAGCTCGAAAACGGCGCCTCCATGGCCCGCATGTTTTCCTCGAGCTGATCGCGATCGTGCATGCTGACGCTGGTGGTGTGAATCGTGGGCGAGCGCAGCGCCCAGCGCAGCGCGGAGACGAACGCGTTGGGCCGCTTGTGCAGCTCCGCCAGCGAGTCCTTGGGGGCGCTCTTGTCGCGGTAACCGCCCGCCATCACCTTGATCGCCACCACGCCGAATCCGGCCTTTCCGAACTCGTCGAGGACCGTGTCCAGCCGCGTGGCATCCATGTGGAACGGGTCGCGCGCGCTGCCGATCGCGAAGTTGTAGGGAATCATGACCACGTCGAACCGGGCCTTCTTGACGAAGTCCAGCAGAGCCCACGGCCGATGCGTGCTGAAGCCGGTGAAGCGGATCTTGCCCGCTTTCTTCGCCGCGTTTTGAAACGCGAGCAGCTCGTCGGCGGGCGCCGCGTCGTGGGAGCCCAGGTACCAGATGTCGAGATAGTCGGTCTTGAGTTCCCGCAGCGAGAGATCGAGCTCGGCCTCGAGTGTCTTGCGGTCGTTCGACATAGGACCGGGACGACAGGACGATCTTCTTTCGGTCCGCGCCCAGCGCCGCTCCCAGTACCCGCTCGTTATTGCCGCCCTGGTAAGCATGGGCGGTGTCGAAGAAGTTGATGCCCATGTCGAGCGCTTGCCGGATCACGGAAACGTCGGAGACGGCTTCGGCGCCGAAGCCGACCGGGGTGACCTTCAGGCCCGTCTTGCCGAGCATGCGATATTGCAGCGCCGGCTTGGCGTTCGTCTCGGAGGAGGCCGCCAGCCTGCCTGCCGGCAGCGCCAAAGCGGTGGCGAGAAAGGAGCGTCTGCTTGCCATATGGCATCAGGACGCAAATGTCCGATTCTAGGTTGCAGGCATTTGGTAGACCATGGCACGTGGCTCGGGACGGCGCCCGCGTCACCGCGAACCAGGTGTCCGGGTGGGCAATACTGCCGGAGGGGCTGGAAGGCCGTGCCCCACTGCCGGCGACGCTATCCCCGGCGCCGTTGCTTTCGGAGTCCTCGGTGCGCTTCTCGCCTCCGCGGGCCGCGCCTTCCAAGAGCCGGCCGCAAAGGCCGCCCAGTAGGCGGGATTGCGGAGGAAGGGCCCGCCTTTTCCTTTGAATCTCGGGCCGTTCTGAAATATACTCGCAAGGATGACCTCCCGACTTGTCCGCATTGCAGCGATTGCCCTGTCGCTCGGAGCCTGCGGCGCCGCCAGTGTTTCGATTAACGTGGTCGCCATTACGCAATGGCTGCCGGTGACGGAGGAGGAGCGCAACCTGAAGGCGCCTACAATCGATCCCGACGCGGGCGCGGAAGCCCTGTTCTGGAGGGTCCACGTGGTGGATTCCGTCCAGGGCGAGGAGCCCCAGACTGTCCTTTACCACTACCTTCGCATCAAGGTTTTCAATCAGCGCGGCTGCGAGGAGCAGGGCACTCAGGATATTTCGTACTACGGGAAACACCTCATCGGCGAGGTCGCCGGAAGGACCATCAAGCCCGACGGCACGATCGTGGAACTGAAGAAGGACGCGGTTTTCAAGCGGGACCTGGTCAAAGCCGGAGGAGTCAAGGTCAAGGTAGTGTCTTTTGCCATGCCCGCGGTCGAGCCCGGCGTGATCCTCGAGTACCGCTGGCGCGAGACGCGCGACAACGAGCTGGCCAGCTACGTTCGCATGCTCTTTCAACGCGACATTCCCGCGCACGAGGTCAAGTACTTCATCAAACCTCTCGTGCTCCCGTTCACTCTTCCGCCCATGAGGTATATGTCTTTTGGCGCGAAGACGGGCCCCCTGGTGGATGAAAGAGATGGCTTTTACAGTATCTCGCTGAAGAACGTGGCGGCTTACAAAGAAGAGCCGCTGATGCCGTCCGAATGGGTGGCCCGGCCCTGGACGCTGCTGTATTACGGCGACGACATCAAGGCCACGCCGGAGAAGTTCTGGGCGGGCGAAGGCAAGAAGATATTCTCGAAACACGAATCGCATCTGAAGGTGAGTGGCGATGTCCGGCAGGCTTCCGACGCAGCCGTCGCGGGAGCGAAGGACGCGGAGGAGAAGCTGGCAAAACTGCTCGCATACTGCCGCGCCAAAATCAAGCTCTTTAGCGACGAAGACGTCACCGAGCAGCAGCGGGAGAAGGCCAAGGAGAACAACAAGCCTTCCGATACTTTGAATCGCGGCATTGGCACGGGGTATGACGTCAACATGCTCTTCGCCGCGATGGCCAGGGCGCAAGGCTTCGATGCCCGCGTAGCCAGGCTGGGGGATCGCAGCGATCGCCCCTTCGACCCCACCTTTCTCAACACCTACTTCATGCGCACCATGGACATCGCCGTGAAGGTGGGCGATCGGTGGCGGTTCTATGATGCCGCGGCTAAATGGCTTCCAACGGGAATGTTGCGCTGGCAGGAGGAGGGCTCGGAGGCGCTGGTGACCGATTCCAAGGAGCCGGTGCTCGTGCAGGTGCCGGCTTCCGAACCCGAGAAGTCGCTTCGTTCGCGGACGGGTGTTTTCGAACTTGACGAGGAGGGCACGCTCGAGGGCGAGGTCCATCTCGCCTTTACGGGGCACGCAGCGGCGTACAGCCGGGCGCAGCAGTCCCAGAAATCGCCCGCGCAGCAGGAAGACGAGGTCCGCGAGATGGTGCGGGGGCAATTCAGCAACGCCGAGGTGTCCGATGTGAAGGTAGAGAACATCGCGGACGCAGAGAAGCCCCTGACATATTCCTACCGCGTGAAGGCTCCCGGTTACGGGCAACGAACTGGCAAGCGCCTTTTCGTGCAGTTGGACTATTTCCAGCACGGCCGCCCGGCCAGGTTCCCGGCCAGCGAGCGGAAATACGCGGTCTGGTTCGAGTATCCCTGGACCGAGGACGACAACGTCACAATCAAAGTCCCCAAGGGCTTCGAGTTGGAGAACGCGGAGTCGCCGGCTTCGTTCGGGCTCGGCGGCGTTGGCGAATACCGGGTTTCCGCCAAGGCGGGCGGCGGACAACTGGTCTACGAGCGCAAGCTGGTGTTCGGGCGCGGGGGCGCACTGGCATTCCCGCTTTCGAGTTATCCGGCGCTCAAGAAGGCCTTCGACGCAATTCACGAGGAGGACCAGCGCAGCATCACGCTTCGCCAGATGACGACCGCCTCGGGGGCGGGAAAATGAGACGCGCGGCTTCGTTGTTGCTGGGGATCGGGCTGGCCGCCGGCGTGGCGCTGGCCGGTGACGATGTTCCGCAGTGGCTGCGCGACGCGGCGGCCGCGCCCCAAGGAACCTATGACCGCAAGGTTCCGGCGGTGGTGCTGCTCCATGAGGAGCAGGTTACGGTAGACGCGAACGGGAAGACCGAAACCGTGGAACGGGGCGCCATCCGGATCCTGAACCGCGACGGCCGCGACCACGCCCGTGCCAGCATGGTTTACTACACTTCGACCGACAAGGTCAAGGATTTCCACGGCTGGATGCTGCCATCGAGCGGCGCCCCGATCCGGTACAAGAAGGACCGTCTCATCGATGCGGCGCTCGCCCCCAACGACGTGTACAACGAAACGCGGGTGCGTCTGTTCTCCGCCGGCGACGACGCGCAGGACGGCAGCGTCTTCGGCTACGAAATGACGGGTGAGAGCAAGGCCGTTTTCACCCAATTTCAGTACGCCTTCCAGGAGCGCCTGCCGGTAGTGCTCTCGCGCTACTCGCTGACTCTGCCGGCGGGCTGGGAAGTGCGGAGCATCACTTACAACCACGCACCGGTCGCTCCCCAAACCGGGGGCAACACGTACACCTGGGAGTTGCGCGACCTTCCGTTCATCGAGAAGGAGCCGCACTCTCCGCATCTCGGAGCCGTCTCGCCCCGGCTGGCGATCAGTTACCTGCCGCCCGAAGGCAACCCAGCCGGCCTGCGGGCCATGACGGACTGGACCGCCGTGTCGCGATGGATGGCGGAGCTCGAGGACCCGCAGACCGACGCCGGAGGCGCCATCGACGAGCGCGCCCGTACGCTCACGGCCGGTGCGACGTCGGACCTGGCGAAGATCCAGGCCATCGCACGGTTTGTACAGGGCATCAATTATGTCGCCATCCAGACCGGGCTGGGACGCGGAGGCGGCTACAAGCCGCATCTGGCGTCGCTGGTCCTCGAGAAACAGTACGGCGACTGCAAAGACAAAGCGAACCTGATGCGCGCGCTGCTCAAAAGCGCCGGCATTTCCGCCTACATGGTCTCGATCTTTTCCGGAGACCGGTCCTACGTCCATCCGGACTGGCCATCGCCCCAGCAGTTCAACCACGCCATTATCGCGATCAAGATTCCGGATTCCATCCAGTTGGGGCCGGTCGTGACCCATCCGCGGTTGGGCCGCCTGCTGATTTTCGATCCCACCGATCCTTACACCCCGCTGGGCGACCTGCCCGAAGACGAGCAGGGCAGCTACGCGCTCATCGATTCCGCCGACCGGGGCGCGCTTCTCCAAATGCCGCTGCTCGCCGCGTCGGCCAACCGCGTCGAATCCGTGGTCGATGCCAAGGTGTCGCCGCAGGGCGCGCTCGAAGCCGCGCGCGACGTGTCGTATTTCGGCCAGAGCGCCTCGGACTGGCGAGCGAGTTTCGAGCGGACTTCGGCATCGGAGATGCGCACGCATATGGAGCGCAGCCTGGCCTGGACCGTCGGGAGCGTCAAACTCGGCGCCTTCACGCACAAAGACGTCCGCGACGAGGGGCGGCTCGAGATGCACGCCGAATACGCCGCCGAGCAGTTCGGCCACTCCATGCAAGGCCGGCTGCTGGTGGTGAAGCCTGGCGTTCTCGGCGCCGGCGGCCGCTATTCTTTTCCCGCCAAGGAACGTGAGCTCCCAATCGTGCTGCACGCGGCCGAGTGGCACTCCACAGTCCATCTCCGCGTGCCGGAGGGCTTCAAGGTTGACGAAGTGCCCGAGCCGGTTTCGCTGGGCGGCGCATACGGGAAGTACCAGGCGAGCTGGACCCCCGGCGGGAACGAAGTTTTGTTTCGCCAATCGCTCGAAGTAAACGACATAACCGCGCCCGCGGCCGATTACAAATCGGTGCGCGACTTCTTCGATCACGTGTACGGAGCGGAATCGGCCCCCGTCGTGCTCATGCGCCAGTAGAGTCGATACTTTGCGCGCGGGAACCAACGGCCCCGAAAAGCAGTCTATACATGTATGCGCTATTGGGGCTGGCTGGCAGCGAAACTAGGCGTGTCCGGTCTGCTCCTTGGAGGCATCTGGTTTGGTATCACGCTGTTGCTGCCGCGCCCGCACCTTTTCCACGGTCAGTTCCTGGGTTTCGATCTGCCCTGGACTCTGGCGGCGGGGTTCGTCTTTGTAATCTCCTGCGTACTGATTTACCTTGCGATTCTGGATCAGCGCTATCGTTGCCGCGTATGCGCGCGCAGGCTGATGATGCCGGTCGCGTCCGGCTCCTGGGGCCAGATGCTCCAGTTGGGCCGGCCGCACATAGAATACATCTGCCCTTACGGGCACGGTACGCTCAAAGTCGCCGAGCTTCAGATCTCCGGCTTGGAGCCCGCGGAGTGGACCAAGCACGGCGACATGTGGGAAGAGCTGAAGAAGTAGCAGAGGCGCCCGTCGCTCGTCGCTTGTCGCCCGTCGTAAAGCCGCCTCGCGCCGCAACGAATCCGGATCGCGAAGCGGCCGAAGAGCCCCGAGGCGCTCGTCGCTTTTCGCTTGTCGCCCGTCGTAAAGCCGGCTTCACCCCGCTTCGCGCCGCAACGAATCCCGATCGCGAAGCGCACGAGAAGCCCCGAGTGACACGACGAGCGACGAGCGACGAGCGAACGAGCGCATGAGAGAATAGTTCCCGGGTGCCAGTTCGGATACAGATTCCGCGAAGAGCCCGTTGGGCTCACATGCTGGTCAGCCCGGCGGGGCGAATTGCTATCGGCGTCTGCGCCGGCCTCGCGCTGGTCCTGCTGATCTCGTTCACCTTCTATTACGTCCGTTATTCGCGCCTGATCGATCGCAAGTTGAGGCAAGGCCCCTTCCAGGCCACCTCCATGGTGTTTGCCGCGCCGCGCGTGGTCTCGGTGGGGGACGAAATCAGCCCTCAGGAAATCATCACCCAGCTACACCGCAGCGACTATGGGGAAACCAGCGGTAACCGGATGGGCTGGTATCACCGGCGCGCGGACGGAGGCATCGAGATTTTCCCGGGGCCGGACTCGTATTTCGACGACGAGGCCGGGGTCATTAAGTTCTCCGGCGGTCATGTCTCGCAGATCATCTCCCTTCGGGACAACACCGAGCGCGTCCAGTACCTGCTCGAGCCGGAGCTGATCACCAATCTTTCCGACCGGAACCGGGAGAAGCGGCGGCTGGTGAAGTTCGGCGACATCCCCGAAGTGCTGGTCCACGCGGTCGTATCGGCGGAGGATAAGCGTTTCTTCCTGCATAGCGGCTTCGATCCGCTGCGCGTCCTCAAGGCGGCGTACGTGGATTTGAAGGAAGGGCGCGTGGCCGAGGGCGCTTCGACCCTGAGCATGCAACTGGCGCGCATGTTCTGGCTCAACCAGGAGAAGACGGTAAGCCGCAAGGCCGCCGAGGTGCTCATCACGCTGCAGCTCGAACAGAAGCTCTCCAAGCAGGAGATCTTCGAGTTCTACGCCAACCAGGTTCCCCTGGGACGCCGCGGCAGCTTTGCGATCCACGGCTTCGGCGAGGCGGCGCGCGCCTACTTCGGCAAGGACATCAGCCAGTTGACGCTGGCCGAGGCCGCGACACTGGCCGGCCTGATCCAGCGACCCAGCTTCACCAACCCGTACCGCCATCCGGACCGCGCGCGGGAGCGCCGTAACGTCGTGCTGTCCCTGATGCGCGACAACGGCTACGTCACCGGCGCCGAGTGCCAGGCCGCCAGCGCCGAGCCGCTCAAGCTAACGCCGGCCGAGATGGAATCGACCGAGGCTCCGTATTTCGTCGATCTGGTCAACGACGAGTTGCAGAGCGAGTTCGGCGACTACGACTTCCCAACAGCACCTACCGCGTGTACACCACCCTGGACCTCAACCTGCAACGCGCGGCGGCGGATGCGGTGCGTATCGGGATGCAGGAGGTGGATCAGCGCCTGAGCCACCGCCGCTGGCCGAAAGGCCAGAAGCCGCCCCAGGCGCAGTGCGCGCTGGTGGCGCTCGATCCCGAGACCGGAGCCATCAAGGCCCTGGTCGGCGGCCGCGACTATGGCGCCAGCCAGTTGAATCGCGCGCTCGCCAAACGCCAGCCCGGCTCGTCTTTCAAGCCCTTCGTCTATGCCGCGGCGCTGAGCACGGCCCTGTCGGGCGGTTCGCAGGTCATCACCCCGGTGACCAGGCTGCTCGACGAGCCGACCACTTTCTGGTTCGACGACAAAGCCTACTCGCCGGAGAACTTCGAGCAGAAGTATTACGGCGAGGTGACCCTCCGCACGGCGCTTGCGAAATCGCTGAACGTGCCGGCCGTCAAGCTGGCCGAAATGATCGGATTCGATACCGTGGAGACGCTGGCGAAGAAGGCGGGCATGAATCTCGACATTCAGCGCCACGCCGGCGATCGCGCTGGGCGCCTACGAGGTGACTCCTATCGAGGTGGCCGGCGCGTACACCGTTTTCGCGGACCAGGGCACCTACGTGAAGCCGAACTGGGTGAGCCTGATCCGCGACCGCCAGGGCAACGTGCTCTTCTCGGCCACGCCGGACAAGCGCGAGGTGCTCGATCCGCGCGTGGCATACATGATGGTGAGCCTGATGGAAGAGGTCCTGCGCAGCGGCACCGGCGCCTCGGTCCATTCACGCGGCTTCAACTTGCCGGCCGCGGGAAAGACCGGGACCTCGCATGACGGCTGGTTCGCCGGCTTCACGTCGCGGCTGATCTGCGTGGTATGGGTCGGCTTCGACGACAACCGACGAGCTCGATCTGGAGGGCGCGCACTCGGCGCTCCCGGTCTGGGCGGAGTTCATGAAGCGCGCCCACCAGTACCGCGAGTACCGTAACGTGCACGAATTCCAGGCGCCCGACGGCATCGTGACCGTCGAAGTGGACCCGGAGACCGGACAATTGGCCACGCCGGCCTGTCCCTCGCCCGTGGCGGAGGTGTTCCTGTCGGGCACCCAGCCGGTAGAGAGCTGCCAGTTGCACGGCGGCGCCGGCGGCACCAGGGTGGCCTCCTGGGAGACGGCCCCTCCACCCTCGCCTGCAGCCGCCGGGAGGGGAGCGCCGGCAGGGCTGGTGGTGAAACCCCCGCCCGGCTCGCGCGCCCGGGTCGCCCCGCCTCCGCCCGCCCAGCCCTCCGCGCCGGCCCAGCAACAGCAGGCCAAGAAGCCGGAGCAGAAGAAGGGTCTCTTGCGCCGGATACTGGGAGCGTTCGGCAAGTAGGACGAGCTTCGGCATATGCGGGCCTCTGCGGCCCGTAAAGTAAGGCCCCGGCGGGCAGTTTTCGTGGCGCAGGCACTCCTGCCTGCCGCCTCGACATTCGTGTCGAGGCCGGTTTTTCGCGTCGAGAAGAGTCTCGACGCTGCAGGCTAAGAGCCTGCGCCACGGTCCAAGCTCGCGGCGACCTCTTACTCTAACGCCTGTGGCGGTCCTGGCGGACTGCCCCACCAACCTGTTGCGACCGGCTGGGTTTCTCGAGAGCTTGTCCTTTCCGCCCTCACCCGCCCAGCGCCCAGCCCAGTTTGGTCGCGTATCGAGGCCCAGCGCCCGGCCCGGTTTGGCCGCCCTCGCCCGCCCAGCGCCCGGCCCGGTTTGGCCGCGCACCCCCACCCTACTTTTGCCGTCCGGTCCGCCCTGACCTGTGCTTAAATGTCTGTAGGTTGTACCCGCGAACGGGCTGCTTGCGTCATATGTGTCGGTTACCGACTTTAAATGCTGCAAGTAGCAGGAGGTAGTTGTGTTATATAGATTCCTTCTCACCGCCCTTGTTCCGGTTCTCGCCGTCGCTCTTGGACCCCAATCCGAAAGATCGCAGGTTCTCGAACCTGGTTCCGCCGCAGCCGCGCCCCCGGCGGCGCACGAGACTGCCCCGACGGCCAGGCCGTCACTCACTCCGGAAGAGCGGGGTGATATCTTCATGGCCCGCAAGATGTACCGCGAAGCCATCGACCAGTACCGCGTGGCGCCGGAAGGTGCGGTCACTCTGAATAAGATCGGCATCGCCTACCACCAGACGCTCGATCTGAGAGCCGCTCAGCGCTATTACCAGCGCGCCATCAAGCGGGACCCTAAGTACTTCGAGGCCGTGAATAACCTGGGCACGGTCTTTTATGCCGAGAAGCGTTACAGCCGCGCGCTGAAGCAGTATGAGAAAGCGATCAAGCTGAACCCGACTTCGGCTTCCATCTACAGCAACATCGGCACGGCGCACTTCGCCAAGAAGGATTACAAGGAAGCGTTTCAGGCCTACCAGCAGGCCGTGAAACTCGACCCCGAGGTTTTCGAACACCACGATTCTTACGGCGTTCTGCTGCAGGAAAGCTCGATCGGCGAACGGGCGCGGTTCCACTACTACCTGGCCAAGACGTATGCCCAGGCGGGGATGATCGATCTGGCGGTGCAATACGTCCGCAAGGCGCTCGAAGAGGGATTCAAGGAGCGCAACAAGTTCATCGAGGAGCCTGAATTCACGGTGCTGAAAGACAACGCTGATTTCCAGGCCCTGATGGCGCAAGAACCTCGTGCGTTGTGAGGCACTTGGTTTTGCGCTGATTGCCTCGGTCCTTGTGGTCTCGTGCTCCCGCGGGGACCGGGGCACTCAGAGAGTAGCGATCCTGCCGTTTGAGAATCTGGCCACCCCCGATCTGGATTGGATGAGCCGCGGTTTCGCCGAAGCGGTCCGCCTCCAGCTCGCCGGCGCCCCCCACGTCGAGCCCGTTCCGATTCGTTCTTTACGCGATGCGCCCGCGGTGGGCGCATCCGAGGTTCTGGAGGGCCATTTTTCCGTTGTAGGCGGTCGTTTGCGCGTCGAGGCCGTCCTCGAGGATGCGCTACGCGTGCGCCGCCTCGCGACCATCCGCGCCACCGCCCCCGCCGACGGAGATATGCTGCCGCTGGCGCAATTCATCGCCCGCGGGGTCGAGCCCGGCGCCCGCCCTCTCCCGACCGGAAATCCGCAGGCTTTTCAGGCCTATATCGCCGCCATCGATGCCAGCGCTCCAGCGAAGGCCGACGCGGATTTCGACCGCGCCGTGGGCGCCGACCCGCGGTTTGGCGCCGCTTACCTGGGCTGGCTGCAATCGCTCCAGGCGCGGGGCGAGGGCGCGCGAGCCGCCCAGGTGCTGGCGGCCGCACGGCAAAAAGCCGCCGGTTTCCAGACCCTGGAGCGGGTCGAGCTCGATCTCGCCGCTGCGACCATCGCAGGCGACCGCGCCGGCGAGCGCCGCGCGCTGCTGGGACTCGTTCAAGCCGATCCCGCGGACGCCTCCGTCTATAGCAGGCTGAGTGAACTGGACGCGGCGGCGCACTCCTACCGGGATGCCGCGGCTTTGTGCCAGAAAGCGTTCGAGCGCGAGCCGGCCAACGTGCTCCTTCTCAACCAACTCGGCTATCTGCGCGCCTGGGCGGGAGATCTCGATGGCGCAGTCGAAGCGCTGAAGCGATACCGCGGCCTGCGGCCGGCGGACGCCAACCCCAACGACTCCCTGGGCGACGTTTACTACTGGTTCGGCCGATTCGCCGAGGCGGAACGGGCCTACCGCGACGCTTATTCCAGGGACCCGTCGTTCGAGGGCGGCGCCGAGCTGTATAAGATGGCCTGGGCCCGGCTCATGCAGGGCGATCTGAAGGCAGCCGACGGAGCCTTCGCCGACTTCCTTCAGGCCCGCAAGAATTCCGGCGATTCGCTGGTCGAATACCGCCAGGCGCAGTGGGAATACCTGACCGGCCGCCGCAGTGAGGCTTTTGCGCGGCTGGACCGGTTCGCAGTTTCGGCGCAGCCCGCCGAAGCATCGCTCTGTTACGCCCAGCTCGCCGTCTGGGCGGTCCAGGGGCGCGATCGCCGGCGCGCGCTCGAGTACGCGGCGAAGTCTTCCGCCGCGGGTCCTGTCGGACTGCTCGCCCGCTTCCTGGCCCAGCCCCCCACCACACCCGCCGAGTGGCGCGCGCGGGCGGCGAGTGCGTTTCCCACGCCACCGCAGGCTGGCCTTCGCAGGCTGGCGCTGGCCTTCGCCTTGCTGTCGTCGCAGGAGTTTGCAGCCGCGGTAGAGCCGCTTCGCGACATCTACGATGCAACCCAGCCGTCGTCGACGGACTGGCCCGGGGTTCCGCTCGCCTCGGCGCTGATCCAATCCGGCCAGGTTGACCGGGTGACTCCCCTGCTGAGCGGATACCAGGCTCCCAACCCGGCCGTGCAGGGCCCGCTGGGTTCGCTGGTGTTCCCCCGAGTGCTCGAAGTGCGCGCCACGCTGGCCGGCAGGCAAGGCCGGCGGGACGAATCGCAGGCGTACCTTAAGTTGTTCGCGAGGTATGGTGGCGGTGACGGGACCGTGGTTTGGGATCCCCGCTAGCGTTGTGCCTCTCAAGTAGCTTGACTACTCAGCGGGCCCCGTGGTGGCGCACGCTCTAGCGTCCAGCCGTGGGCTTCAGCCCGCGGAACGGCGGCCTGAAGGTCGCCGCTGCACGCTGAAGCGTGCGCCACGGTTGCTCGGGAACGGCTAGCGGCCCTCGACCCGGTCGTAATTGTGCAGGTCGTTGATCGTCCCCAGCGACGTGTTGTAGAGGCTATCCAGACCCAGCGCAGCGCGCAGATCTTCTTCGAACTCGTGCAGCGCGTGAAGCTGGCTGGCCAGGGCCGGAATCTGCCGCTCTCCCGAGTCCCAGAACTTCTGGTAGCCCTCGTCCACCAACAGCGCGATGCGGTCGCCGACCATCCAGCCCGCGCGTTCGATCGACGACGGAGTGCCCGGAGCGATCATGGCCGCGCAACCGTGCTTGGCGACTCGAATGCGGCCGTCCGGCTGTCGGACAATCTCAAACCCCGCCTGGCCAAGGACGCTGAGGCGGTCGTCGAAAGTGGGCTCGGTAGGCTGCTTTCTGCGGAAGAGCATGCTGCTTCGATTATAGAATTCCTGCGATAATCCGGGCGGCGTCGGCGAGGTCGTCCGCGGCATAGTCCGGCAGGGCCGCCCCGCTCGCCTCGACCTCTCGTCCGTAACCGGTGCGGACCAGGATGGTGGTGGCGCCCACCCGGCGCCCCAGTTCGATATCGGCGGCCTTGTCGCCGATGACGAAAGAAACCGCTAAGCGGAATCCCAGTTCCCGCGCGGCCTGCTCGGCGAGGCCGGGCGCCGGCTTGCGGCATGGGCAGCCTTCCTCGGGCCCGTGCGGGCAGATGTAGATCCCGTCCAGCGCGACACCGCCCGAAGCCAGCAGACCGGCCAGCGCGCGATGGATGCGCTCCACCGCCTCCGCGCCGAAGTATCCGCGGCCAATGCCGGATTGATTGGTGAGCACCACCAGTCCCAGGCCCAGGTCACGCATGGCGCGCAAACCCGCCACGGCGTTCGGCAGCAGTTCGAGACCCTCGGCCGAGCTCAGATACTCCTTCTCGACGTTGATGGTGCCGTCGCGGTCGAGCAGCACAAATCGCCGGGGGCTCATGCTCAGACAATCATAGCCGGAAACCTCCGCTGAAGCCGAATTGCGGCGGCGCGCGTCTACAATGACGTTATGGTGCGTCCCATCCTGTTGCTGCTCGTGGCGGTGTGGGCCGGCGGCGCGGCTGAAGCGCAGAAGGGAGGGCCGAGGGCCCGGCCTGCTCCATCCGCATGGCCGATCGAGGAGATCCGGATCGAGGGCCTGCACGACTACACGCGCGACCAGGCGCTCGCCGCCCTGAATCTGAAGGTGGGCCAGATGGCAGCGGCCAAGGATTTCCAGGCCGCTCGGGATCGCCTGCTCGCGACCGGCGCCTTCTCGAACGCCGGCTTTCGCTTCGGCCCGTCGCCCGGCGGCAAAGGCTACATCGTGACCTTCGAACTGGCGGAGGTCGAGCCGAAATTCGCGGTCGCCTTCGAAGACCTGGGCGTGCCGGCTGACGAGTTGCGCGCGGCGCTGGCGCGCAGCGACCCGTTCTATGGCCCCAGGATCCCAGCTACCGAGCCTCTTCTCGCCCGATATTCGAAGGTCATCCAGGAAATCCTGACTGCCAGGAAGTCGACCGTAACGGTTGCCGGCAGGCTGGTCCCGGGCGACAGCGGAGAGTTGTGGGTGGTCTTCGAACCGGCGGCGCGGCCCCGGGTGGCGCGGGTCCACTTCACGGGCAACTCCGTCGTTCCCTCTACGGCTCTCGAGAACGCGATGAACGGCGTGGCGGTGGGCATGCCGTACCGCGAGGCGCGTTTCCGCCAGGTGCTCGATTCGCAGATCCGGCCGCTCTACGACGCACGCGGGCGGGTGCGTGTGTCGTTCCCGGGGATCGAGGTCGAACAGGAAAAGGACGTCAAGGGCCTGGTGATCGCCGTGAAGGTGGACGAAGGCCCAGTCTACACGCTGGGTGCGGCCCAGATGCAGGGCGCGAGCCTTACCCGCCAGGAGCTGGAAAAGATCGCGGGCTTCAAGGCGGGCGAGATTTTCAACCAGGTTGCGGTCGATGCCGTGGCCGCCAAGCTCCAGCAGCGCCAGAAGCGTGGCGGCCGCCTGCACGTCCAGATCCAGGTGGAGCGGCGGATCAACGACACGGCCAAGAAAGTGGATCTGGTCTTCCACGTGACCCCGGGCCCGCAATATACCTTTGGCGAACTGACCATCCAGGGCCTGGACATCCTTACCGAGCCGGCCATACGCAAGATGTGGGCGCTCAAGCCCGGCGATCCCTTCAATGCCGAATACCCGCAGAACTTCCTCAACTCGGTGCGGGACGATCTCGAAAACCTGGGCGAGACCAACGCGGTGGTCAAGGCCGACGACCAGAAGCGGACCGTCGACGTGACCCTGACCTTCAAGGGCGCGCCTCCCAAGCCCGAGAAGCCCCGGCCCGAGAGCGGCGACCCGGCGCCCGGTTTCGCCCGGCTCTCGGCTCCGGCCGCCGGCGACCCGGCACCCGGCTTGACCCGGCTCTCCGCTCCGGCCGCTGGCGACCCGGCGCCCGGTTTCGCCCGGCTCTGCGCTCCGGCCGCTGGCGACCCGGCACCCGGCTTGACCCGGCTCTCCGCTCCGGCCGCGGCGATTCCGTCGATTCCGCCGGTTTCGCCCGGCTCTCCGCTCCTGCTATCGTGAAGAGTCTGTGTCGCAGTCACCTTTGAACATTCACCTGGAAAAGTACGACGGGCCGCTGGATCTCCTCCTGGACCTGATCCGCAAACAGCAGATCGACATCTGGGACATCCCCATCGCCAAGATCACCGCCCAGTACCTCGAGTATCTGGACCGGGCCGCCGGCCTGGACATGGAGCTGAGCTCGGAGTTCATCTTCATGGCCGCCACGCTGATCCACATCAAATCGCGGTTGCTGCTTCCACGGGACCCGGAGCTCGAAAAGCTGGCGCCCGAGGACGACCCGCGGCGCGAGCTGGTCGAGCGGCTGATCGAGCACGAACGCTACAAGAACGCGGCCGAGATGCTCCAGCAGAAGCGGATGATCGAGGAGAACGTCTGGTCGCCCGCGCAGATCCAGCAGTTCCTGGGGGATCAGGACGAGCCGGAGCTGGCGGTTTCGCTCATCGACCTGGTGAAGACCTTCGAGCAGGTGCTCGGCCGGGCCAAGAGCCGCCCCGTGTTTCAGGTCAACCACGACGAGGTCAGCGTACCCGACATGGTCCAGTACTTGAAATTGCTGCTCAAGAGCAAGCCGCGGGGAGAGAAGTTCGGAGTAGCCGGGTTGTTCGAAGAGCAACGCAGCCGGCGCGCGATGATCTGCCTGTTCCTCGCTATGCTGGAGATGGTCAAGATGCAGGCCATCGTGCTGGTGCAGAAGGACGCCTTCGGCGAAATCGCGTTGCGCGCGCACAAGCGCTTCGACGAGATCTTCGCCGCCGACGGCGCGCTGGAGAACATCGAGAAGGACTATCAGTAGGAACGGATGGAGATAGAAGACCAGAAGCTGGAGACCGAAGAAGCCGGGGAGCCGGCGGCCGTCGCCGAGCAGCAGCCGGAGGCTGACGCCGAGGAGCAGCCGGTGGCTGTCGCAGAGCAGCAGCCGGTGGCTGTCGCCGAGCAGCAGCCGGTGGCCGTCGCCGAGCAGCAGCCGGTGGCTGTCGCCGAGGAGCAGCCGGAGGCCGTCATCGAGCAGCAGCCGGTGGCCGTCGCCGAGCAATTGACGTTGGCGGCGCCGGGCGACGAAACCGGCCTGAAGGCTGCCATCGAGGCGATCGTCTACGTGTGCGAGGAGCCGGCCACCGCGGCGCAGATCGCGACCGCGCTGCAGCAGCCGCCGGAGCGGATCGAAGCCTTGCTTGCGGAACTGGTGGCCGAGTTCGCCGCGCCGGGACACGGGCTGATGGTGCGCGAGGTCGCGGGCGGCTACAAGATGGCCACCAAGCCCGAGCACCACGAGGCCGTGCGGGCTTTCGCCAAGAGCCTCAAGCCCCCGTTGAAGCTGTCGCTGGCCGCCCTCGAGACCCTGGCGACCATCGCTTACAAGCAGCCCGTAACGGCGCCCGAGATCATGGAGATCCGCGGCGTCCAGGGCGCCGGCGTGCTGAAGACGCTGCTCGACCGCAAGCTGATCCAGACCGCGGGACGCAAGAACGTGGTGGGCCGGCCGATCCTGTACCGGACGTCCAAAGAATTCTTGATGCAGTTCGGGCTGAAGGACCTGAGCGAGCTGCCCACGCTCAAGGAGTTCGAAGAGCTCAGGCGCCTGGCGGCTGGCGACGAGCCGGAGAACGCGGGCGGGGAGCCCGCGGGAGCCGCCGTGGCCCAGGGCGCCGAAGCCGCCGGGCCGGAGGCGGAAGGCGTGGAGCCGGAACAGGCAGCCGAGGCCCAGGGCGCCGAGGCCGCCGAACTGGAGGCGGAAGCCTTGCCGGCGGAGGCTGCGACCGCGGAGCCGGAGCGCGCGGAGATCGAGCCAGCCCAGGGCGCCGAAGCCGCCGGGCCGGAGTCGGAAGCCGTGGAGTCGGCACAGGCAGCCGAGGCCCAGGGCGCCGAAGCCGTCGGGCCGGAGGCGGAAGCCGTGGAGTCGGAACAGGCAGCCGCGGCCCAGGGCGCCGAAGCCGCCGGACCGAGGCGGAAGCCGTGCCGGCGGAAGCTGCGGCTCAGGAGGCGGAAGAGGCGGAGTCGGAACGGGCAGCCGCGTCCGAGGGCGCTGAAGCCGCCCAGCCCGAGCCCGATGCCACGCCCAAGCCGGCGGAGGGCCAGGATGGCTGAGGAGCGCCTCCAGAAAATCCTCGCGCGCGGCGGAGTCGCCAGCCGCCGCAAGTCCGAAGAGCTGATCCTCGAAGGCCGCGTGACGGTCAATGGCCAGGTGGTGGTGGAACTGGGCACCAAGGCCGATAGCGAGCGCGATCACATTAAAGTAGACGGCAAGCTGATCAAGCAGCCGGGCCATACGGTGTGCCTGGCGCTCAACAAGCCCAAGGGCGTCATGACAACCGTCTCGGATCCCGAGGGGCGGCCTACCGTCATGCAGTTCGTCAGCATCAAGGAACGCGTGTTCCCGGTGGGGCGGCTGGATTACGCCAGCGAGGGCCTGCTGCTGTTGACCAACGACGGTGAGATGGCCAACGCCATCATGTCCGCCTCCACGCACCTTCCCAAAACCTACCTGGTGAAGGTCAACGGGCTGCTTACGCCGCAGCAGGAAGTCCAGTTTCGCGAGGGCATTCCGCTGCACGGGCGGCGCACCGCTCCGGCCGGGTTGCGGCTGGTGCGGAAGGCCGAGAATCCGTGGTACGAAGTGCGGCTGATCGAGGGACGCCACCACCAGATTCGCGAGATGTTCAAGTCGCTGGGCGTGCTGGTCGAGAAGCTGAGACGAGTCAAGATCGGCTTCGTGGAATTGGGCGCGCTGAAGCCGGGGCACTACCGCCAACTCACGGCGGTCGAGATCGAGCGCCTGCGCAAAGCGCTGGGATTAAAATGACGATTGCGGAATTGCTGACGAACGCCAGGACGATCGCCGTGGTGGGCCTATCGAGCCGCCGTGCGCGTCCCAGCTACAGCGTCTCGGAATACATGCAAAGCGCCGGCTACCGCATCATCCCGGTGAATCCCCAGGAGAGCGAAGTGCTCGGCGAGAAGGCCTACCCGGACCTCGATTCCGTGCCGGTTGCGGTGGACATCGTGGATGTCTTCCGGAGATCTGACTACATGCCGGAGGTGGTCGAGGCCGCCATCCGCATCGGTGCCAAGGCGGTCTGGATGCAGGAAGGCGTGGTGCATGAAGAGGCAGCCGAGCGCGCCCGCGCCGCGGGTCTCACGGTGGTCATGGACCGCTGCATCCTCAAAGAGCACCGCAAGATGAAGCTGAGTTAGCCGGGTCGACCGCCAGCACCCCCGCCCTGCCAAAGCGCTGACTCGGCCGTGCGTCAAACGATAGCGAAACAGTGGGCCTGGGACCAGTTGACAGGGAAGAGCGACAATGGAGGAGGAGGCCGTCAGGTACGGGTCCTGCCTCCAAGAGGTCCGAAGCGAACCTCTAACCGTGCTAACCTTAGCGAGGTTGATCTTCGGATGCCGTCGAAAAAGTGAGAGCCGTGGCCACTACTGAGAAGACTGAAACGGTACGGAAAACTGGCCGGTTCGAAGAAGCCGGCTGTAGTTCTGTGGACTTTCGGTTTCGTGTGGCAAAAGAGAAGTTCAACCTCGCGGGTCTCTCTGCAGCCGTTGCATGCGAGCACCCAAGCCACCAGACAGCCTTATGCGCGACGAAGAACCCATCGAAGGCGGATTACCATGTCCACTTCGCATGGAATGATACTGACGAAAAAGAGGTGGAACTCTGGGTCTCGTTCTGTAGGGGCACCTATCCCATTCAGCCGGAAGAGAAGGAGCCGTATGCTGAACAGTTCATGGGATGGTTGGGGCAGTTCTTTGGCGCGGCAAGCGCAAATGCTGAGGTGCAGGGTCGGTTCCGGTATTCGGCAGCAGTCCGCCAGAGCCGCTATTTGTTGCCGGTGAAGGTTGTCATCGTTCCCGGTTTGGACACTGCCATCGATGGAATATCGATTGCCTTTCCGTCAAGGCCCAACGGGATCGATATGGCTAGACTTACGGTTAACCCTAAGCGCGTCACGGTCAGCATCGGTGGAACGGCGAAGGTGAGATTCGCAGACTTCAATGTTTACAAGCACTTGGCAATCTTGTCGGACTTAGCGCTTGGGCTTACGGACTCAAGGAGACCATGATGATGACCTCATGTAACCAGAGACGAGAAGATAGACACATGCCTCCTCTCGGGTGGGCTGGCTCGCTCCGCCCCGAATGTCGAGAAGAACGGCGTCATGCATGGGCAGCTTCCCGTGTGGTCGACACGGTAAGGCCAAAGAACTTCGATGTTCCCTTCATCTCGGTGTTGGAGAACGCCAAACAGTTGAGCCTTTTTGTAGAGATGGATGGCGACGTTTTGGGGGGGACCCCGAGAATTGGCGGCACACGCATCGCAGTCCATCGGGTGTTGGACGCGATAGATGAGTACGAGAGTCTTGCAGACGTGACTAAGGCATATCGATCGCTGACGATTGAGCAAGTTCACGATGCAGTCCAGTTTGCGGCGCGCGTGCTGGAGTTTCCGGTTGAACACGAAACTGAGATTGCTGGTTGACGAAGACATCGAAGACCCTGTCGCTGACGCCCTGGCGAGGATGGCAGCTTTCAATGCGGTTTTTGTTCGCGATATGCCTGACCTCAAGGGTAAATCCGATAAGGAGGTCATGAAGCGCGCTACGGAGCAGAATCGCATCGTCCTGACCAGGGATGGTCACTTTAACAGATCCAACTTTGTCATCTGTACACATAACGGCATCATTCGCATCAGTACGCGGTGCAGGCACTTTTCAGCGACGGAGGAGGCAATCCGTAGGTTTTCCAGGTGCGGAAAACGTGCCGCAGCCAGGCATGCGATCACCGTTCTCAATCGAGATGGCTGTGTCATCGAGACCATAGATGCGATGACAGCGCACCAGTACAAATGAGGATACCCTCACCGAGAGTGTGGCCGACCGTCGCACTGCGGCCGAACGCGTGAACTTGGCACATTTCGTCCGGCCCACCTTTCCCCTCCACGCTTTAGAGCGCCCGCGCGTCACCCATATGTGAGCCGTTTCTTGCCCTGGGTATGCCTGCTCTCCGCCTCTGCCGTGGCGTCTGCCAGCCCGGACCTGGCCACCCTGCTGAAGGGCGTCGAGGACCGCTATAACCGCGCCCAGACCCTGCAGGTCCATTTCGAGCAGACTTACGAGGCGCCCCAGCGCGCCCCCAAGACCGAATCGGGTGAGCTGTTTCTGCGCAAGCCGGGCCGTATGCACTGGCGGTATTCCCAGCCTCCCGGGAAGCTGTTCGTCAGTGACGGCAAGTTCGTCTATCTGTACACTCCCGCCAACAACCGCGTGGAGAGGACGAAAGTGAAGGAAAGCGACGATATGCGCGCTCCCCTCGCCTTCCTCCTGGGCAAATTGAACTTCGAGCGGGATTTCAAGCGCTTCACCTACCACCCCGGCGATGGCGGCACCTGGGTGGCCGGCGAGCCGCGCTCGGGGAAAGCGCCCTTCACCAAGGTCGAATTCCTGGTGACGCCGGCGTACGAAATCCGGCAGCTCATCGTGGCCGAAGATGGCGGCACCACGATGGAGTTCCGCTTCGACCAGGAGAAGCTCAACCCCACTCTGGCCGCCAACCTGTTCCGGTTCCAGCCGCCGCCGGGCGCCGAGGTTGTGGAGGCGTCGGAATGAGGAAGGCGACTGATCGTGGGTCGAGCCTCCCGTGGGCTGAAGCCCGCAGCGGCACGCTGAACACGCTGCTGAAAAAGTCCAAGAAGACAATAAGAGCCGCCGATGAACGCCGATCAACGCCGATAACCCATTTGTTTCCGATCGGCGTTTATCGGCGTTCATCGGCGGCCAGTAATGTCTTGGACGTTCGCGACGCTTTTCAGCGCCCCGTCGAGCGTGCGCCACAAGGAGTTCACCATGGCTGAGTTCCTGCTGAAGTACGCGGATGCGCGGGGCGAGGTGCACCGGGAGACGGCGCAGGCCGCCAGTGCCGAGGAACTGCGCGAGCGCTTTACCGACCAGGGCTTTCTGGTCTACTCGGTCCGGCCCAAGGGGGGCATCGCCGGTCTTAGCCCGGCGCTTTCCGGCCGGAAGCCGAAGCTCAACATGGAGCGGTTCCTGATCTTCAACCAGCAGTTCGTCACGCTGGTTCGCGCCGGCCTGCCCATCCTCAAGGGGCTCGATCTGCTGGCCGACCGCCTCACCGACCCCAAGCTGGGCGGATACATCCAGGCGGTTCGCGACGACGTCAAGAACGGCGCTCTGCTTTCCGATGCCTTCCGCACGCAGGGAGTCTTCCCGCCCATCTACGTGACGTCGGTGATGGCGGGTGAGAAGAGCGGCAGCCTGGCCGAGGTGCTGGACCGCTACATCGCCTACCAGAAGCTCTCCCAGACGATGCGCAAGAAGCTGCTCGTCTCCCTGATCTATCCGGCGGTGTTGTTCTCGCTGGTGATCATCCTGGTGGTGTTCCTGGTCACCTACGTGGTGCCCAACTTCGCCCAGCTTTACCGAAGCATGGATGCGAAGCTGCCCTACATGACGGAACTGCTGATCGCCATCGGCACCACCGCCCGCAGCTACATCCTGGTGGGTTTCGCTGGCCTCGTGGTGGCGGCGCTGGCGCTGCGCTCCTGGTCGCGGCGCGAGACGGCGCAGGTCAGGCTCGACAAGATCAAGATGGCCACGCCGGCCTTGGGGGACATCTGGGTGAAGTACCAGGTGGCGCAGTTTGCGCGCATCCTGGGCACGCTGCTGGTGGGCGGCATCCCGCTGGTGCAGGCGCTCGACACCGCCGCCCAATCGCTGAACTCGCGGCTGCTGCGCTCGGCGCTCGGTAAGGCCCAGAAGCAGGTCAAGGAGGGACAGGCGTTGTCGGCGGGCCTGGCCACCACCAGGATGGTTCCTCCGCTGGCCATCGATATGATCGAGGTCGGCGAATCCACCGGCGCGCTGCCAGCCATGCTGGGCAGCGTGGCCGAATTCTACGAAGAAGACGTGAATACGAAGATGGCCGCCAGCCTGGCGCTGATCGAGCCCATCATCATGATCGTGATGGGCATTTTCGTCGCGTTCGTGCTGGTGTCGCTGTACCTGCCAATCTTCTCTCTCTCGGAGACGATGTAATTATGGCCACCGATCGCAGCAAGCTGGCCGATCCGGCCGGGCAAACCGCCGAGGCGCAGGAACTGGCCCGGCGCTACCACTACGAGTTCGTGGACCTGACCGTGGCGCACATCGACCACGACCTGTTCCGCTCGGTCCCGGTCGACCTGATGTTCCGCTACAACTTCGTGCCCATCCAGGCGGAGAACGGGACGCTCGAGATCGCGCTGTCGGACCCGCGCAACCTGAACCTGGTGGATGAGCTGACCGTCCTGCTGCAGAAGAAGCTGCGGGTGCGGGTCGCCTCGCTCTCCCAGATCGCCGACCTGCTGAAGAAGACCGAGCAATCCCAGCGGGTCCTCGAAGAGGTCACCGAGGGGTTCGCGCTGGACGTGGTGGCCGAGGAAGACAACCCCGACGAGACTCTCTCGATCGACCGGTTGTCGGCCGGAGAAAGCGACATCGCCCCGGTCATCCGCCTGGTCGATACCACCATCTTCAACGCGCTCGAACGGCGAGCCAGCGACATACACATCGAGACGCGCGACGCCGAGGTGGCCATCAAGTACCGCATTGACGGCGTGCTGCACTACGCCATGCCGCCCATCGCCAAGGACTGGCACTCCACCATCCTGTCGCGCATCAAGGTCATGAGCGAGCTCGATATCGCCGAGCGGCGCATCCCCCAGGACGGCCGTTTCCGCGTGCGCTACAAGACGCGGCTCATCGACTTCCGCGTCTCGATCATGCCCACCATTTACGGCGAAGACGCCGTGCTGCGCGTGCTCGACAAGGAATCGATGAGCGAGAAGTTCTCCAAGCTCTCGCTCGACGTGGTGGGGTTCCCGGAATACGACCTGGTAAAATTCCGCCGCTACATCAAGGAGCCCTACGGCATGGTGCTGGTGACCGGTCCCACCGGCTCGGGCAAGACCACCACGCTGTACGCGGCGTTGAGCGAGATCAAGAACGACGAGGACAAGATCATCACCATCGAGGACCCCGTCGAGTATCAGGTGAAGGGCATCACGCAGATCCCGGTGAACGAGAAGAAGGGGCTGACGTTCGCCCGCGGCCTGCGCTCGATTTTGCGGCACGATCCCGACAAGGTGATGGTGGGCGAGATCCGCGACCAGGAGACGGCGCAGATCGCCATCAACGCCGCCCTTACCGGCCACCTGGTGTTCACCACGGTCCACGCCAACAACGTGTTCGATGTGCTGGGCCGCTTCCTCAACATGGGCGTCGAGCCTTACAACTTCGTCTCGGCGCTGAACTGCATCCTGGCGCAGCGGCTGGTGCGTATCATCTGCCCCCACTGCAAACATGCGGTCGAGTATCCGGATTCGTACCTGACCGAGAGCGGCCTCGACCCCGCCGAGTGGCGCGACCCTCCCCCTCTACGAGGGCGCGGGCTGCTTCGAGTGCGGCGGTACCGGTTTTCGCGGGCGGACCGCCATCACGGAGCTGTTGGATCTGAGCGAACGCATCCGGGAGATGATTCTGGACAAGCGTCCCACATCGGAGATCCGGCGCATGGCCCGCGAAGAGGGCATGACGTTCCTGCGCGAGTGCGCCGTCGAGAGAGTGAAGTCGGGCGTGACCACTCTCAAGGAAATCAACAAGGTGACTTTCATCGAGGGCTAAGCATGACCGGGCCGAGCTTCCTGAAAAAACTATTGAGCGATCCGCCGCCGCGGTTCGCCTTCGAGATCTCCGAGAGCGGGATCGCGGCGGCTCGCATCGCCACCCCGCCCGAGATCGGCTTCCAGCCGCTCGATGCGGACGTCATCGCCGTTTCCCCGGTGCGCGACAACGTGCAACGCATGGAGGCGCTCACCGAGCAGGTGCGCGCGCTGGCGCCCCGTGGCGAGAAGAAGCGGCTGCGCGCGGCGCTCATCCTCCCGGACCACAGCGTGCGCGTCTCCGTGCTCGATTTCGACGCCTTCCCGGACGATCCCAAACAGCAGCTCCCGCTGGTCCGCTTCCGGCTGAAGAAGAGCCTGCCTTTCGACATCGACGCGGCGGCCATCAGCTACTACGCCCAGCCCAACGGCCAGCGCGTGGACGTGGTGGTGGCGGCGGCGCCGCTGGAGGTTCTGACCCGCTACGAGATGCCGTTCCGCGCCGCCGGCTTCCATCCCGGCCTGGTCACGACTTCGACCTTGTGCGCCCTCGAGATGGTGAAGCAGCCGGGAGTGGCGGTGGTCGCCAAGCGGAGCAGCCGCGCGCTGACTCTGGCCGTGCTCGATGGCGGGGTGCTCAAGCTGCTGCGTTCCATCGAGCTTTCCGACGGCGGAGTGGCCGAGGTCGCCTCGCACCTCCATCCGACCTTCGCCTACATGGAGGATCAACTCGGCCAGCGGCCGGAAGAGGTCCTGACCTGCGGCTTCGGCCACGCGAGCGACGACCTGGCGGCCGAGATCGGGCAACCCTGCGTCCCGTTGCGCTCCCGGTACGGCTTGCCCGACCAGTTCAACGCCGGGCTGTTGGGATACCTGGAATGTCTGGAGACGATCCAATGACCCCTAAGGTGGCGGTCAATCTGGCCAGCGAGCCGTTCGAAAGAACCAGGCCGATGCTGGTGGCTTCGGCGGCCATCGCGTTGCTTCTGGTGGTCCTGCTGGCGGTGCTGGTCGCGTTGTCGGTGACCGAGCGGGGACAGGCCGCCGAGCTGCGGCAGACCATCGCCCGGCTCGAGGCCAGGCGGCGCAATCTGAACGCCGAGCAGGCACGTCTGGAAGCCACGCTGCGCCAGCCGGAGAATGCCGAGGTGCTGGCTCGCAGCCTGTTTCTGAACAGCCTGCTCTACGCCAAGGGCATCAGTTGGACCCGCCTGTTCGACGACCTGGAGAAGGTGATGCCCTACAACGTGCGGCTGATCTCGATCCGTCCCCAGGCCGGCGGGCAGGGCGAGATCCAACTCGACATGGTGGTGGGCGCGGATTCGGCCGAGCCGGTAGTGCAGTTGCTGACGCGCCTGGAGAGTTCGCCCGTCTTCGGCGCGACCCTCATTCACAACCGCTGGCCGCCGACGCAATCCGAGCCGCTGCTGCGGTATCGCGTGAGTGTGAGCTATGTCCAGAAGCTTTAACGAGTGGCCCAACTCCCAGGTGCCGGGTGCCAGGAAGGCAGTGCTTTGTGGCGCACGCACTCTTGCGTGCAGCGTCGAGACTCGTCTCGACGCCCAGGTGCCGGCACGAGTGCCGGCACGGCACGCTGAAGCGTGCGCCACAATAGCGAGGTGCATCCCATGACCCGCATTAGCATCGCGAGCATTCGCCAGCGGCTGGCGGCGGCGCTGGGATCGGGCCGGAGCCCGCGCTCGATCGCCCGTCTTGTCCTGGCCGTCCTGGTGGTGGCGAACCTGGTCGGCGCGGCCATGGTGCTCAAACCCTGGGAGGGCTCGGCCAGTTCCCTCGAAGCGCGCGCCGCGTCGTTGCGCCAGGAGCTGAAGCAGAAGCAGACCGTGGTGGAACGGATGCGCGGGATCGTGAACAAGGTGCAGACGGCGCGCGGGGACGGCGACACCTTCATGTCGTCCTACCTGCTGGATCGCCGGACGGTCTCCTCAAACCTCCTCGATGAGCTCGATCAGATGGCCAAAAAGGCCGGGGTGAAGCAGAAAGAAGTGACCTTCGCCTTCGAGCCGGTGGAGGGCAGCGATGCCTTGACCCGGGCGGAGATCACGGCCAACTACGAAGGCGCGTACAAGGACCTGACGCAGTTCCTCAACCTGCTCGATCATTCGCCGCGGCTCCTGATCATCGATAGCCTGGGGGCCACCCCGCAGCCTACTGGAGGGGTTCTCGAGGTCACCATCAAGTTGAACGCCTTTGTGCGCGAGGCCGTGGTGCCGGATGCAGTCGCCGAGCAGGCATCGGTCGCGCTTCCGGGGAGGGCGCGATGAACCTCCAACGGCCAGGCCGTCCCCGTTGGGCGGGTCTGTGGGCGCCGGTGGCGCTTCCGGGGAGGGCGCAATGAACCTTCAATTGAAAGGGCTAGGCGCGGAGCCGAAGAAGCTCGCCATTCTGGGAGTGGTAGTCGTGGCCCTGGCCGTGGTCATCTATTCCAACATGGGGTCCTCTTCCGAAAACGCGCCGGCTCCGCAGTCCCGGCCGGCTCAAAGCGCGGTCCCGGCAGCCAGTCCGGAGGTTGGCACCAGCGTGTTTACCCCGCCCGCGGAGACGCGCCAGCGGCCGCCGCTGAAGGTCGGACGAGGGAGGGTCAAGCAGCAATTCAAATTGGCGACCGGCGATAAGCAGCCGGACCCCGGTTCGATCGACCCCACCTTGCGGCTGGATCTGCTGGCCAAAGTGCAGGCCGTTGGCATGGCCGGCGGCGTTCGGAACCTCTTCCAGTTTGGCGCGACGCCTTTGCCGCCGAAGCCCGATCCGAAAATCGTTCCGATCCAGCCCGTTATCGTCGCGGCCACCCCCACGCCCGGGCCTCCGCCTACTCCCCCGCCTCCGCCGATCCCGCTGAAGTTTTACGGATACGCCACACCGGCCCCTTCCGGCGCCAAGCGCGTCTTCCTTCTGGACGGCGAGGACATCATCGTGGCCGCCGAGGGACAGCTTGTGAAAAGCCGCTACAAACTGGTGCGCGTAGGCATCAACTCGGTAGTGCTCGAAGATATGCAGTTCAAACATCAGCAGACGCTGCCGCTCGAGGAAGAGAAGGGACAGCCGGGGCAAGCGGGATGAGCCGGCGGAGGAACGGTCAGGAGTCCGGGTTCGCGCTGCTGTTCGTCCTGCTCGCGGCGGCACTGATCGCCATCTTTCTTTATTCCCAGATGCCGCAGGTGGCGTTCGAAGGCCAGCGCCTTAAAGAGGCCGACCTCATCGCCCATGGCGAGGAGTACAAGCACGCCATCAAGCTCTTCTTCCGTCAGTTCGGCCGGTACCCCCCCTCGATCGACGCGCTGGAGAATACGAACAACATACGGTTTCTGCGGCGGCGTTTCAAAGATCCCATGACCGGGAAGGACGACTGGCGGCTCATCCACGCCGGTGGCCCGGGTATGTTCACCGACTCGCTGACCAAGAAGCCTCCTAAGATAGCGGGCACTACGGACGCCAGCGAAATGGCGTCGGCCAGCTCCGCGGACGCCAGTTCCACCAGTTCCACCGATCCGTCGCAGCAGGCCCCGCAAAGGTGGCAGCTCCGGCGGCCCGTGCAGAGTGGATCCCCCGACGCGTCCTCTGGAAACCCCGACGCGCCGCCCGACGATTCGCAGCAGCCGGTGGTACCCGCCGGCGACGTGGCGGTGCCTGGCCAGCCGGTGTATGTCCCTGGGCAGATGCAACCCGCCGCGCTTCAGCCGGGCGATCCCGGCTACGCGCCTGGAACGCTCCAGCCCGGCCAGCCGGGATACCAGCCTACCCAACCGGGCGGCCCCGGCGGCCCCGGCGGGCGCCTCTATCAGCCCGGAGGGCAGGCCTACGGCACGCCCGGCCAGCCCCTGTATCCTCCCGTCCCGCTACCGGGAATGCCTAGCGGAGGCATCGGGAGTCCGCTTTCCCCGAACCAGGGGACGAGCAGCGGCCCCGGCGCGTCGTCTCCCTCGTCCGGCTCAACGTCCATGGGCGGCGGCTTCGGCATGGCCGCGGGGGGCGCCGGAATCGCGGGTGTCGCCAGCAAATACGAAGCTGCGGGAATCAAGATCTACAAGGACCACGCCAAGTACAACGAGTGGGAGTTCATCTACGATCCGCGAGACGAGATCGTGATGGGCGGAATCCCACCTCAGACCGGAGTACAGGATCAGACCGGACTGTCCGGGGCGCCTGGTTTCTCACAACCGGGGGGAACGCCGCTGGGGGGGCAACCGGGAACCCAGCCCGGCACCCAGCCGGGCACGTCGAATCCCAACTAGCGGCCGCCTTCCTCGCGGCGCGACCGGCGGAACTCCGCGAGCCGGACTTGGCGCTCGTCCATGCCGAAGTAGTGCGCCACCTCGTGCCAGATGGTCTCGCGGACCAGCCGCACCAGGTCCCGGCGGTCCCGGGCGAGGCGTTCGTGGGGCCCCTGGTAGAGCGTGATGCGGTCGGGAAGCGTAAAACTGTCGGCAACGCTGCGGCGCGGTAGTGGCCGCCCTTGATAAAGACCGAGTAACCCTGGCCGTGGCGGTTCCGCCTCAACGATGAAGGCTACATTGTGCAGTCTCCGGCGAAACCGCGCCGGAACGACGGTCATAGCCTTCTCGACAAGTTTGTCGAATTCCGCCGGGGTCACCGAAAGCCATTGTAGCGGAGGTGTTGCGCTGGGCGGGAGAGCACGGCGGCGGAGGTTTTTAATATGGTCCGCAAATCTCTGTGTTGAATCGGTTTATAGTCCGCTAGAGTCAGGCTGAGCAGCGCATATTAAGAGACGTAAATTGACTGACTACGGTACGTCGTGTTCGCCTGTAATGTTGGGGGCTGGGTGATCCGGCTCCAAACGCGCGCACGACGCGAGGAAAATAATGTTTTCTACGACCTGTGAGTATGCCCTCCGTGCCTTGGTGGGCCTGGCGCGCGTCCCCAATGGGGATGCGCTGCTGGGACGCGACCTGGCCCTGAGTGCACAAGTCCCCGCTAACTACCTCTCCAAGATCCTATTGACCCTGCGTAACGCAGGCCTTCTTACTACGGCGAGGGGTACCGGGGGTGGATACCGGCTGTGTAAGTCTCCGGATAAAATCCGGTTGCTGGACATCGTGGAACTGTTCGACGGGGCTCGGGCCAAGCCTGCGTGCCTTCTGGGGGGGAAATCGTGCTCCGACGAGGATCCTTGCCCGGCTCACGAGTCGTGGCGCGATATCCGAGCCGCCTACATAGAGTTCCTGGAGACCACGACGCTGGCGGGCATCGCGAAAGGTGGCCGGACATCCGACGCCCCCGTCTCCGGCTCTTAGTGCCTCCCTGCTGCCCCTGCTCAAAAAAGGGGGCGCCGAACTGCGGGCGCCCATGGAGGACATCGCGTTACCAAGGTAGTGTCAGCCATGAGTGAATCGTCTCGCTTCCACCGCACACTTTGTATCAAAAAGTACTTGACAGACCCGCAGGCGGAGCGTAAGCTACCAACGATGGCTGAACCAGCCGCGATGCACGCCCGGGCGATGGACAATCTGAGGTTCATTCGCCAGACCATGGAGAGCGCTACGGCTTTTACCGCCATCTCCGGGTGGGGCGTGGTGATTGTGGGACTGACGGCGCTGGTGGCTGCCGTCCTGGCCAGCCGGCAGACGCGCCCGGAGACGTGGCTTGCCGTGTGGATGGGCGAGGCGATGCTGTCGTTCGCCATTGCCGGCGGCGCTACCGTCCGCAAGGCCCGCGCCTCCCGGCAGCCGCTCCTCTCGATGCCCGGCAAGCGCTTCGCCCTGAGTTTCGCTCCGCCCATGTTGGTTGGCGCCCTGCTGACGGTGGCGCTTCAGCGGATGGGATTGCCGGGCGCGATTCCCGGCATGTGGATGCTCCTTTACGGCACCGCCATCGTGACCGGAGGCGCCTTCTCCGTGCGCATTGTGCCGGTGATGGGGCTGTGCTTTATGGCCGAAGGCGCGGTCGCCCTGTTCCTGCCATGGGCGTGGCGGGACGGGCTGATGGCAGCCGCCTTTGGCGGGTTTCACGTGGTCTTCGGCATCGTCATTGCCAGGAGGTTCGGTGGCTAAGAGCGGGGTAGCGCGGCACAAGCCGGCGGCGGAGGTGGAGATGGGCGAGCTCGGCGAGATCGCCGGCCGCGCCGTGGGGGGTGCGCCGGCCCTCGATCGCCTGATTCACGAGCGCATGCGGCTGGGCATCGTTTCCGCCCTTGCGGTCAATGAACGCCTCACGTTCAACGACCTGAAGAAGCTGCTCGCCACTACCGACGGCAATCTGAGCGTTCATGCCCGGAAACTTGAAGACGCCGGCTACATCGCCTGCACTAAGTTCTTTGAAGGCCGGCTGCCCAAGACCGAGTTTCGCCTCACCGCACCGGGGCGCCAGGCGCTCGAGCGCTACCTGGATCACATGGAAGCGCTCATCAGGGCCACACGGGAGCGCTGACCCGAGCGATTTTTTTTGCGCAGAGACTTTATGAAGAAAAGTTATTTACAGGAAGCGGACGGCCCTGTGGGCCTGCACGTCGCCATCATCATGGACGGCAACGGACGCTGGGCGGTGGCCCGGGGTCTGCCGCGCATTGCCGGACACCGCCACGGAGCGCTGGCCGTGCGCCGCGCCGTCGAAGCGGCTCCGGGGCTGGGAATCCGCACCTTGACGCTCTACGCCTTCTCCTCGGACAACTGGCGCCGGCCCCCCGAGGAAGTCTCCGCGCTGATGCGGCTTTTGTTGGACTACCTGGGCAAGGAAACCGAGGAGTGTATCGAGAATGGCGTGCGGGTGAGTCTGATCGGGCGCCGCGACCGCCTGTCCCGGCCGCTTTCCGAGAGCGTGGAGGCGGCCGAGCGCGCCACCGCTCATGGCCGGCGGCTCCACCTCAGGCTCGCCGTGGACTACTCGGCCCGCGACTCCATCCTGCGGGCGGCCAGCCGCCTTCCAGCGGGCGATGTGGACCGCGAGGAGTTCGGACGCCTGCTCGCGGAAGCCTGCCACGCGCCCGCCCCGTCGCCCGACGTCGACCTGCTGATCCGGACCGGGGGAGAGCAGAGGCTGAGCGACTTCCTGCTGTGGGAGGCGGCCTACGCCGAGCTGCACTTCACCCACCGCATGTGGCCGGAGTTTCAGGCTGCCGACCTGGAGACGGCTGTGCGCGACTACCACGGGCGTCAGCGACGCTTCGGCGCGGTGCCCGAGGCCGCGGCCGTGTAGGCGGATGATACCGAACCGCGCGCGTCAGCAAGCGGTCCGCTCCCTCACGGTCGCGGTTCGGTGCTGAAGGGATGCTAGGGCTTCCCGCCGAGCATTCCCAGCAGGCCGGCCTCGTCGATGACCTTGACGCCGAGCGTGCGCGCTTTATCCAGCTTGGAGCCGGCTTTTTCGCCCGCGACGACGTAGCTGGTTTTGCTACTGACGGAATCGGTCACCTTCCCGCCGGCCGCGACAATGCGGGCGGCCGCTTCTTCACGGGTGAGATCGGCCAGCGTTCCCGTCAGCACGAAAGTCAGGCCGTCGAGCGGGCCGGCCTTCTTGCGCTTGCGCTGATGCTCGAACTGCAATCCCGCCTCGCGCAGCCCTTGAACCAGTCTGCGATTGCGCTCCTCGCGGAAGAACTGGAAGATGCTGTCGGCGACCTTGGGGCCCACTTCCTCGGCGGCTTCGAGTTCCTCCAGGCTGGCCGTCGCGATGGCGTCCAGGCTGCCGAAATGCTCCGCCAAAAGCTGCGCCGTGCGCTCGCCCACGAAGCGTATGCCCAGCGCCGTAAGCACGCGGGGCAGCGGCAACTGTCGCGACCGGCCGATGTTGGCGAGCAGCTTCTCCGCCGACTTCTTGCCCATCCGGTCGAGCTCCAGCAAGCGTCCGACGGTCAGCCCGTAGATATCGACCACGCTCCTGAGCAGGCCACGATCGACGAGCTGGTTGACCAGCACTTCGCCCATGCCGTCGATGTCCATCACCCCGCGGGAGGCGAAGTGCAAGATGGACTCCTTCAGCCGCGCGGGGCAATCGGTGTTGATGCAGCGGCTGGCGACCTCGCCCTCTTCACGCACGATCTTGCCGCCGCACACCGGGCACTGCGCCGGCATGCGGAAAGGCTGGCGGCCGGACCCGTGCGAGGTGACGCGAACCACCTTGGGAATGACGTCGCCGCTGCGCTCGATCAAAACCGAATCGCCGATTTCCAATCCCAGGCGCTCGATCTCGTCCTCGTTGTGCAGCGTGGCCCGCGAGACCGTCACGCCGCTCACCTCCACCGGCGTCAGACAGGCGACCGGCGTGAGCGCGCCCGTGCGGCCCACCTGGACTTCGATATTCTCCACCACCGTCTCGGCCTGGCGCGCCGCGTATTTGAAAGCGATGGCCCAGCGGGGTGCCTTGGCGGTCCAGCCCAGCTCGTTCTGCTGGGCGACGGAATCGACCTTGGCGACAACGCCGTCGATCTCGTAGGGCAGCGAGTCGCGCTTGGCCTCCCACTCCCGGTAATAGCCGATCAGCTCGCCCACGTCCGCGCAGAGGCGGCGGTGCGGGTTGACCTTGAATCCCATCTTGACCAGGGATTCGAGCGAATCCCAGTGGCTGTCGAAGTAGGGCTGGCCGCCGGCGAGCAGGAAGTAAGCGAAGTACTCCAGGCGGCGGGCGGCGGCGACCTGAGGTTCCAGAATCCGAATGGAGCCGGCGGCGGCGTTGCGCGGGTTGGCGAAACGGGAAAGGCCGAGTTCATCCCGCTCGGCGTTGAGACGGTCGAAGGCCCGGCGGTTCATCATGACTTCGCCGCGAACCTCCAGTTGCGCCAGATCGGTCGCGACGCGCAGGGGAAGGGAACGAATGGTGCGCGCGTTCTCCGTGACCTCCTCGCCCACTTGGCCGTCGCCGCGGGTCACCGCCTGGCGTAGGAGGCCGCGCTCGTACTGGACCGCCATGGAGAGGCCGTCCAGCTTCAGTTCGGCCACGTAGCGATAGGACGCGGCGCCCAGGAGTTGCCGCACGCGGCGGTCGAAATCGCGCAGCTCGCCTTCGTTGAAGACGTTGTCGAGGCTGAGCATGGCGGAAGAGTGGCGCACCTTGACGAAGCCTTCCCGCGGCTTGCCGCCCACGCGCTGGGTGGGCGAATCGGGCGTGACGAGCTCGGGATGCGCGGCCTCGATTTCGCGCAGCTTCTGCATCAGGCCGTCGTACTCGGCGTCGGAGATTTCGGGGCGGTCGAGCACGTAATAGAGGTGCTCGTGGTGCCGCAAGGCCTCGCGGAGAGACGCTATTTCGGCCTCGGGCCCGTCCGAGGGAACCATGATTCCGTCATGAGCCATGCGCTGTCTACTATAATGAACACTTTCAAAGGGTCTTGCCATAACCACTTATCGAAACATCAGCCTGATCTGGAATCCGAACGCCGGGGCCATGCGCTGGCGCCGCGGATTGCCACGCCAGGTGGAGGCGGCGCTGACCGCGGCCGGACACGGGGTTTCCGTGGTCGAAACCGAAGGGCCGGGCACCGCGGGACGGATCGCGCGCCGGCGCATCGAGGGGGGCGCGGACCTCATCCTGGCGCTGGGCGGAGACGGGACGCTGAACGAGTTGCTGCCGGGAGTGGCCCACACCGAGGTGCCGCTGGCGGTGATTCCGGGCGGCACGGCCAACGTGCTCTCGCGCGAGCTCGGCCTGGGCGTGAGCGCTCTGAAGGCCGCGCGGCGCCTCCAGGAGTGCGTCCCCGTGCGCGTCCCGCTGGGAGTGCTGAAGTGCGAGGCGCAGGCGGAGCCGAGGTATTTTTTGCTGATGGCGGGCGTGGGCTTCGACGCGCACATCGTCTACCGGCTGAACCTGCCGCTGAAGGCCCGGATGGGGCAACTGGCTTACTGGATTGGCTCGTTGCGGCAATTCCTGCGCCGGCTGGACGAGTTTCAGGTGGAAGCCAACGGCGAGTCGTTCACCTGTTCGTTCGCCCTGGCGAGCCGCGTCCGGAACTACGCGGGCTATCTGCGCATCGCCCGTCGCGTCTCGCTTCCCAAGCCGGAGTTCGAGACGGTGCTGTTCGAGGGCAACTCGGCGCTCCGCTATTATTTGAAGTATCTGGCCGCGGTGCTGACGGGCCGGACGGACAACGTGAAAGGGATGTCTTTCGTGCGCTCGCAATGCGTGCGGTTTTCCGGGCCGGCGGACCGGCGCGTCTACGTGCAGGTGGATGGCGAGTACGCCGGGCGGCTGCCCGCAACCGTCGAAATGGAGCCTGCCGCGCTGACGCTGCTGGTCCCTCCGGAATACGCCCGGCGCGCCTGACCCCATGGACCCGCTCACCCACACACTGACCGGGCTGGCGCTCAGCCGCGCGGGTTTGAACCGCCTGAGCGGATACGCGACGCCGGTCCTCCTTCTGGCCGCCAACGCGCCGGACTGCGATATCGTCACCGCGCTGTGGGGCTCGGCCGCGTACCTGCACTATCACCGGTACATCACGCACGCGCTCGTGACGATTCCGGCCATGGCGTTGCTGGCCGTGCTGGTGGTGTGGCCGTTCGCGCGCAAACAATTCGACTGGAAAATGGCCTATGCGGTGGCGCTGGTGGGCGCCGCTTCGCATCCCCTGCTCGATTGGATGAACGCTTACGGGATCCGCCTGCTGCTGCCTTTCTCGAGCAAATGGTACGCGTTGAGTATCTGGAGCCTGCCGGACTACTGGGTTCTGGGGATGCTGCTGCTGGCGGCGGTGGCGCCCTGGTTCTCGCGGCTGGTGATGTCGGAGATCGGCGCGCGTCCGGGAACCGGCCGCGGGTGGGCGATTACGGCGTTGTGCTTCATGACGCTCTACGGCGTTGGGCGTTACATGCTGCACGAGCGGGCCGTGGCCGAACTGGAGGCGCGGATGTACGGTGGCATGGAGCCGCTGCGCGTGGCGGCGGAGCCCGGGCCGCTGAACCCGCTCCGCTGGAGAGGAATCGTCGAGACCGGGCCCTTCTACGAAGTCTTCGACGTCAACCTGCTCGAGGAGTTCGATCCCGCTGGTGGGCGCATCTTCTACAAGCCGGAGCCGGACCCGCGCCAGACCGCGGCAGCAGCAGCCGCTCGCAAGACCGAGGCATTCCGCGCGTTCCTGGACTTCTCCCAGTATCCGTTCTGGCGGTTCTCAGACGTCGAGCAGCCCCCGAACGGCGTCCTGGTGGAGGCGACGGACCTGCGTTTCGGTACTCCGGTGCGCCCCGGCTTCGTGGCGTCGGCGGTCGTAGACAGCGCGGGGCGGGTGGTAGAGTCGGGGTTCAGCTACCGGGGGCGACGGTAGGCGACGCTCGAATTGGCGCCGCGACTCGGCGGGTATTGTGGCAGACTGATACTGATGCCGAACCTCTCCTCAATGCGAGTTCCCACGGCAGACGACCCGGTCCTCCAGGAGGTCGTTGGGCGGTTGGTCGCGGCATACTGCCCGGAGCGGATCTACCTGTTCGGTTCGACGGCCAGAGGCGAGGCGGGGCCCGATAGCGACTACGATCTCATGGTGGTGGTCCCGGAAGGCGCCTCGCCCGAGCGTAGCCGAAGCAGAAGGGCGTACGAGGCGCTCCGCGGGACCGGGGTCGCGGCGGACGTGCTGGTTCTGACGCGGCCGGAGTTCGAGGGCCGCCTGCCTTTGAAAGCGTCGTTGCCTGCCACGATCGCCCGTGAAGGCAAGCTCCTGTATGCAGCCTGATGAGTTTCGGCTCGCCGACGTGAAAGCATGGTTGTCTCGCGCCGCCGACGATCTGTTTGCAGCCCAGCACGACCTGAAGGCGGGAGAGCGGCTTTTCGGCGATGTTGTGTTCCACTGCCAGCAGGCCGCGGAGAAAGCGTTGAAGGCCTTCCTGACGTGGCACGACCAGCCGTTCCGCCGGACTCACAATCTCGAAGAACTCGGCCACCAGACCGCCCAACTGGATCCGGACCTGGAGCCGTTGGTAGGTGCGGCCGTGGTCCTGACGCAGTATGCGTGGGCGTACCGATATCCCGGCGGCGCGCCGCAGCCTACTTCGGAAGAGGTTCAGGAAGCGCTTCGGACTGCCCACGCGATTGTCGATGCGGTGGTGAAACTGGTGTCCGCCGATGCCCGGCCGGAGCCGGCGCAGAACGCCTGACCGGAAGGATCGCCTTTCACCGCTGGTCGAACTTGACCGTGGACTCGCTCTGGAACTTGCGGTAGTCGCGATACTCGATTTCCTCGCGGGTTTCCCATCCCCGGGTGCGCTGCCACGATGCAGCGCGCAGCGGCAGCACGACCGCAAAGCCGGAGATGTGGACTTCGGCGCAATCCAGCACGTTGGCCGCCTCGAAGAGCGAAAAATCGTAGGACTGGCCGGCGGCGTAAAGGACCAGACGCAGAATGGCGCCGGTCTGCGGTTCGACGTAGACGAAGCCGTGATGCGCCAGGGTCAGGGTTGCCACCTGTGGGGGAGCGCCCGGCTTGGGAGCCAGGGGGATGACGACACTATAGTGGGAGTGCGGAAGGTCGACGGCGTAGCGGAACACCGCCAATCGCCGGCCGCGTACCATTTCCCAGCGATCCCAGGCGAGCGTGGCCTGGCGGCTGGGATCCATGGTTTCCTGCACGAATCCGCCGAACTCGCCCCAGGAGTAATCGCGGCGACGCTGGTCGAGGGAACCCTGAAACGGCTTGCCATCGACCTCGGTGACGCGGTAGGTATCGCGTCCCCCCACGTAGGATGCATCTCCGGAGTCCGAGCCGGCCGAGTACCAGACATCTTCGGGCGGGCTGGCCCTACCGCGGACCCGGCCGCCCCAGGTGGGGCCGGCCGGATGCTTGTAGTTGCGGAACCGGCGCACGGAGCGGGTGCAGGTGAAATCGGGCAGGCTCGTCAGGTAATCCGCGCTCCAGCGGCGGGCGGCGGCAGCGAGCGCCGCCTCATCGGACGCGGAGGGCGCGGAGGCGCGCGAAATCGGGTCTTCGGAGGGTGCTGGGAGTGCGGCGGAGTCCCTGGCGAGCGCGCGGAGCGCATCCAGCGTGGCCGGCCCGGTTCCCATCTTCGCCAACGCGTCGATGGCCGGATCGGTGAGGCGCTCCTGAAGGCGGATGGCGGCGAGCGAACGGGCAATTCTGGTGTCGTTGCGGTCGGTGGCCAAGGCGGAGGTGAGCCGGCTGACCAGATCGCTCACGGTTATGCGCTCTTCGGCAGCCAATGCGGCCGGGGATGGCGCCTTCGTCACTTCTCGTCGAACTTGAGGGTCGATGCGCGCTTGGAGCTTGCGGTAATCGCGATATTCGATTTCCTGGCGGGTTTCCCTCTGCTGCGCGCGTACGTACGTTATCGCGCTACGCGGGAGAACGAATCGCGCCTCGCCGATGGTGAATTCGCCGTAGTCGAGGACGTCGGCCACGGCGTTGATGGGCGCATCGAGGGTCAGGCCGGTCCCGTAGAGAATCAGACGTCCGATGGCGCCGGTTTCAGGATCGACATAGATCAAGCCGCGATAGGCCACGGTCGTGGGCGAGCCGAGATCCGAGCGGAGCTGATATTGCGAGTGCTGTCGATCGACCGCGTAGCGAAATACGGCCATGCGGCGCGCGCGGAGCGCTTCCCAACGGTCCCACTCGATCGCCGCCTCGCGAGCGGGATCGAGGATCTCCCGCATAAGGCCGCCGAACTCCAGGTCGCCCCAGGGATAGCTGCGCCCAAGTTTCTCGAAAGAGCCGTGAAAGGGCCGGCCGTCGACGAATGCGACGTGGAAGTAGTCGCGGCCGCCGATGAGTCCGGCCTGGCCGGAAAAGGAACCGGCGGGGTGCCAGCGGTCGTCCGCGACTTCCACGCGGCGTTCTGTGCTGGAGCAGTTATGGTGACATGAGGGACGAAGGCGTAGTTGCGGAACTCGCGGACGGTGCGGGTGCAGACGAAATCGGGCAGGCCGGCGAGGTAGGCAGCGCTCCGACGGAGCATGGTGTCGCGCATCCTGGCCTGCTCGGCTGGGGATGGCGCGGGAGAGGCGGAGATGGGATCCTCGCCGGGCGCGGGCATGCCGGCGGAACGCGTGCGAATTTTCTCCAGCTCCCCAACCGTCAGGGGTCCGGCGCCGAGCTGGGAAAGGATCCCGACGGTCTCCTCGCTCAGGCTCTCGGAAAGGCGTACGCCGGCGAGAGAGTGTGCCATGCGACGATCATTCCGGTCCACTGCCAGCGCGCAGGTGACCGTCGACACCAGCTCGCTGACCGGGACCGGCGGCTCGGCGGCCCCGGCGTTCAAGCCGAGAAGCAGAGCACACAGGAGCACGCGCACGCGTCAATTATAGTCCCGGGCGTCCGCTACCAGACCTTGCAGCGCTGATCCGCCGGGCGGACCATGGCGTCGCCGAGCTTGCAGCCGAAGGCCTTTTGGAACTCGGGCATGTTCTCGAGCGTCGCGTTGCAGCGATATTTCGGCAGCGGGTGCGGGTTGGTGTCGAGCTGAAGCCGGGCCGCCTCGGGACGGTACTGGATGGCCCAGACGCGGGCGAAGGCGAGGAAGAAGCGCTGATCGCCGGTGAAGCCGTCGATCACCGGTGGCTCCTTGCCTTCGAGCGAGCGATGGTAGGCGCGGTAGGCGAGCGTGAGGCCGCCCAGGTCGCCCATCGCCTCTCCCACCACCAGGCGGCCCTTGTGGTGCAACCCGCCGCCCACATCGATGCTGTCGAACTGATCGGCGACACAGGTGGCCCGCGCATCGAATTTCTTGCGGTCGTCCGCGGTCCACCAGGGGGTCAAATTGCCCGAGGCGTCGAACTTCGAGCCCTGGTCGTCGAAGCCGTGGCCCATCTCGTGCCCGATCACGGCTCCAATAGCGCCGTAATTCACCGCGTCGTCCGCGCCCGGGCTGAAGAACGGAAACTGGAGAATGCCGGCCGGGAACACGATCTCGTTGCGCGTGGGATTGTAATAGGCATTGACCGTGGGCGGCGTCATGCCCCAGTCGTTGCGGTCGAGAGGCTTGCCGATTTTGGACATGCGATACAGACGATTGTTGAGCGACGCGGCGCGCACGTTTTCGAAGTAGGATTTGCGAGTGATGTTGACCGCGGAGTAATCGCGCCACCGGTCTGGGTAGCCGATCTTGGCGTAGAAGGCATCGAGCTTGGCGGCGGCGTTCTTGCGCGTCTCGGGCTCGAGCCAGTCGGCTTTCTCGAGCGAATCGCCTAGCGAGGTGCGCAGGTTGCGGACCAGCTCCTGCATCCGCCGCTTGCTCTCGGGCGGAAAATACTTCTCTACGAAGAGCTGGCCGAGGGCCTCGCCCAGCTCGCTGTCCACCGCGTTGGTGCAGGTCTCCCAGCGCGGTTCCTGCTCCTTGACGCCGGTCAGCACGGTCTTGCGGAAGTAGAAATCCTCGTCGCGAAAAGGCTTGGAGAGTTCCGAAGCGCCGTCATCGAACAGGCGCCAGCGCAGCCAGGTCTTCCAGTCCGCCAGGGGCACGGCCTCCAGTTGGTGGCTGACCGTTTTGACGAACTCGGGCTCGGTCACGTCCACCGGCGTGGAGGCGGGAATACCGAACTCGCCGAGCAGCCCTTTCCAGTCGTATTCGGGAGCCAACGTGGTTACGCCGGCCAGGTCCATGCGGTGATAGGTGGCGTAGGGGTCGCGCCGCTGGACGCGCGTCATCGTCGCCTGGGCCAGCGCCGTCTCGAAGGACATGACGGTGCGCGCCTCGGCGGCCGCGGTCTCGGGCGCGTCGCCGGCCAGTCCGAGCGTCTTGGCGACGTGCTTCAGGAACTCCTCGCGGATGTTCTTGGAGCGGTCGTCGTCCTTGAAGTAGTAATCGCGGTCCGGCAGAGACAGGCCGCTCGCGAACACGGCGGCGATCGTTTCCTTGGAGTTCTTGTAGTCCTGCGTCGCAAATAAAACCAGCGGACCGACGCGGCCCACGCGCTGCAATGCGTTCAGCTCGGCTTTGAGCCCGGCCGCCGTGTGGATGGCGGCGACTCGGTCCAGGTCGGGCTGAAGCGGGCGGAAGCCGAGCGCGTCGATGGAATCGGTGGCCAGGCAGCTAGCGTACAGGTCGCCGATCTTCTGTTCATTGCTGCCGGGTCTGGCCGAGGTGTCCTTGGCCGCGGCATCCAGAATGGTGCGCAGGTGCTCCCGGTTCTCCTGGGCCAGCATGGGAAAGGCGCCCCAGGATGGAAAACGGGCGGGGATCGGATTCTTGTCGAGCCATCCGCCGTCGGCATAGCGCCAGAAATCCTGGCACGGCTTGCAGGTGGGATCGAGATACGAGCGGTCGATCCCGCCCGTGGGCGCCTGCTGGGTGACGGCGAGACCACCGAACAAAAAAAGAGCGGCGAGTCCTTTAAGGATGCGCATGGAACCTCCGGGCCAAACTACTATTAGACCTCAGTTTCGTGGGGCCGGTTTTCGTGGCGCAGGCACTCCTGCCTGCCGCCTCGACACTCGTGTCGAGGCCGGTTTTCGCGTCGAGACGAGTCTCGACGCAGCAGACTGAGAGTCTGCGCCACGGGGTCCGTCACGCAAGCCGGGCCCGCACCTTGTCGCTGAGCGCCTTGCCGTCGGCGCGCTTGCCGGCTAGCGCGGCCTGCACCGCCTTCATCACCACGCCCATCTGCTTGGCCGAGGTGACTCCGGTCTCGGCCAGCGCCGTGGCGATCGCGGCTTCGATTTCCTCTTCGCTGGCCATGGCCGGCATGTAGGATTCGATCAGGCGCAGCTCGGCCTCTTCCTTGTCGGCCTGCTCGGGCCGCCCGCCCTTGCGGAACATCTCGGCCGCCTCGCGGCGCTGCTTGATCAGCGTGTTGAGTACCTGCTGCTCGGTCCGCTCGTCGAGCGGCTTCATGGAATCGATTTCGGTCTTCTTCAGCGCGGTCTTGATCATCCTGAGCGCGCTCAAGCGGTCTTCAGCCCGGGCCTTCATGGCCTCGGTCATGTCTTTTTGAACCCGGTCGAGTAGAGCCATCCTTTTGTTATTCTATATGGACCGGAGCACTGAGCCGGTGGTCTTATAGGAGCGCACGCACAATGAACATCCTCATCGCAGAACCGATGGCCGCCGCGGGAATCGAGCTGCTGCGGTCCCAACCCGGTTGGAATATCGTCGTGTCCAACCCAAAGGAATATCTCAATTGCCTGCCGGAGGCCGACGCCCTGGTGGTACGGAGCGCCGTCAAGGTGACCAAGGAAGTGCTCGAGAAGGCTCCGCGGCTGCGCGCCATCGGGCGAGCGGGCGTGGGCGTGGATAACGTTGACCTCAACGCCGCCACCGCGGCGGGGGTCCTGGTGATGAACACGCCGGGCGGCAACGCGGCGTCGGTGGCGGAGCATACCATCGCCCTCATGCTGGCCATGGCCCGCGCGATCCCCCAGGCCAGCGCCTCGACCAAGGCCGGCAAGTGGGAGAAGAAGAAGTTCCTGGGTAACGAGATTCGCGGAAAGACGCTGGGCGTGATCGGCCTGGGGAGCATCGGCCGCGAGGTGGTGAAGCGCGCGCGCGCGTTCGAGATGCGGATCCTGACCAACGATCCGTACGTCGGCCCGCAAATCGCCAAGGACCTCGGCGTCGAACTGGTGGATCTGGCGCGGCTCTATGCCGAAAGCGACTACATCACCCTGCACCTGGCGCTTACGCCGGAGACGCAGAAGCTGATCTCGCGAGAAGCCATCGCGCAGATGAAGCATGGCGTGCGCATCGTCAACTGCGCCCGCGGCGAGATGATCGATCAGGACGCGCTGACCGAAGCGCTGCAATCGGGCCAGGTGGCCGGCGCCGCACTGGACGTCTTCAAGCCCGAACCGCCCGCGGCGGACCTGCCGTTGCTCGGGATCGAGAGCCTGCTGGCGACACCGCACATCGCGGGCGCGACCGAGGAGGCGCAGGAGATCGTGGGCGTGAAGATCGCCCAGCAGATTGTCGAATACCTGCAGAACGGCGTGGCCATCAACGCGGTCAACATGCCCGCCATGACGCCGGAGCAGTACCGGCAAGTGGGGCCGTACATCGACCTGGCCGAGCGGCTGGGCAACTTCGCCGGACAGATCGCGCGCGGCAATCCGGCCGGAGTGCGCTTCGTTTATTCGGGCAAAATCGGCGATGGCAGCACGCACCTGATCCGCAACGCCGGGCTGGTTGGCCTGCTCAACCGCTGGCTCTCGCAGAAGACGACGCTGGTGAACGCCATGCAGATGGCGGATCAGCGGGGCCTGGGCATCTCCGAGCGGCATGAGAAGAAGACCGCGCACGTGGATTCCGTCACGGTCGAACTCGAAACCGACCAGGGGGTGACCACGGTCGAAGGCGCGGTGGTGCTGGACAAGCCGCGGGTCATGCGCGTGGACGGCATCTACTGCGAGGCGCCGCTCTCCGGCCACCTGGTGTTCATGAAGAACCAGGACGTCCCGGGCGTGATCGGCTATGTGGGCACGGTGCTCGGTAAGAACGAGATCAACATCGCGAACTTCTCGCTGGGCCGGCGCGACGCGCCGCTCACGCCGGGCGAGCCGCTCGAGGCGCTGGCTATCGTGGAATCGGACACCGCCGTGCCCGAGACCGTCCTGGCGCAGTTGAAGCAGAACCCGGCGGTGATGGTGGCGCGGGCGGTGGATTTCGCGGGCTGAAGCTAGGGCAGCGGTCAGCTATCAGCCATCAGCCGTCAGCTTGTGACCTGGGGTGTGCCCGGCCTCGTCGCCAACGCCCTTGCGCTACGATTGGATCATGCTGCTGGACCGAATTAGCCGCAATCCGGACGTGATGGGCGGCAAGCCTTGCATTCGCGGGATGCGCGTCACCGCGGGCATGGTTGTCGGACTAGTTGCGTCCGGTCATTCGAATAAGGACATCCTGGCGGCCTACCCATACCTCGAAGAAGAGGATATCCGCCAGGCCTTGGCCTACGCCGCCTGGCGCCTTGAGGAGATCGAAATCCCTCTGCCGGCCGCATGAAGATCCTGATCGACATGAATCTGAGTCCGAGCTGGGTTCCGTTCCTGTCTGGACACGGATTCGAGGCGCTGCATTGGGCGAGTGTCGGGCCGCCTTCCGCGGCGGACTCTCAGATCCTGGCCTACGCGGAAGCGAACGCCTACGTGATCTTCACGCACGACCTTGATTTCGGCGCGCTGCTCGCGGCGCGCAGGGCACGCGGTCCGAGCGTGCTCCAGGTTCGAACGCAGGACCCCCTGCCCAAAGCGATCGGAGACGCCGTCGTCCGCGCCCTCCAGACCGCGCGATCTCACCTCGAAGCAGGCGCCCTCGTCACAGTGGATCGCATTCAGAACAGAATCCGAGTGCTGCCTCTCTGAGCCCACGAACGAAAAAGGGGACGCCCGTGGGCGTCCCCTTTCGAATTGCCTGAGCAGCGACTAGGCTTCCTTGACCCGCGAGCCGCGGAACCCGTAGAACATGATCCACAGGTAGCAGGCCGCCGGCACGACGAACGACAGGTGAAACGCGGAGATCTGCGCGGGCGAGAAGGCGATCCCGGGTTCCGGATGGCCGGCGCTGTCGATCACCAGGCCCTGAATCAGCGGAATCAGAGCGCCGCCGCAGATGGCCATGTTGAGCAACCCCGAAGCCTTTCCGGTCAACGGGCCGAGCTTGTTGACCGCCAGCGCGAAGGTGGTCGGGAACATGATCGAGTTGAACAAGCCCACCAGGGCGGCCGCCCAAACCGCGATCATGCCGCCGGTGGACATGGTGGTCGCGCAGCACAGCAGCGACATCGTCCCGCAAACCCCGAGTACCTTGCCGCCGGAGAAGCGGCCCAGAATCGCGGCGCCGAAGAAGCGGCCGACCATCGCTCCGCCCCAGTAGAGGGAGGCATAACGCGTCGCCTCCTGTGCGGTGAGCGTGGTAATGGCGGTGACGTAGTTGATGATGTGGCCGCCGATGGTTACCTCCGCGCCTACATAAACGAAGATGGCGATAATTCCGAAGACCAGATGCGGATGCTTCCAGATGGCGCCCCAGGAGCCGCCCGTGGCCGTGTCCCGCGCGGGTTGGGGCATCTTCAGCCGCGAAATGACGAAAGCCAGAAGAAGCAACAACGCGGCGAGGATGAGATATGGAATCTTGACCGTGCCGGCCGTGGCCAGCTTGTCCGCCGTGGTCTGCACACCCTCTTTCGCTTTGGTCAGAATTACCAGGCCGCCCAGCAGCGGCGCAACCGTGGTTCCCAGCGAGTTAAATGCCTGCACCAGGGTAAGACGGGCGGGGGCTTTCTCCGGAGCGCCGAGCAGGGTGGCGAAAGGATTCGCCGCCACCTGGATCAGCGTGATGCCGGCGGCCATTACCCACAAAGCGCCCAGAAAGAGAGCGAACGACAGCATGCCCGCGGCGGGAATGATCAGCACCGCTCCCAAGGCCATCACGGCGACGCCCACTACGATGGATTTTTGGTGCCCCAGCCTCGAAACGACCAAGGTCGAAGGGATGGAGATCACGAAGTAGGCCGAGAAGAAGGCAAACTGAATCAGGTCGGCCGTCGATTGGCTCAGGTCGAAGATGCCCTTGAGATGGGGGACCAGCGGGTCTTTGAATGCCGTCGCGAAACCGAAAATAAAGAACACCGTGGCCAGAACGGCCAGGGCGAAACCGGTATTTTGGGGGGCGTTCGAGCCCGCCTTTGAGGTCGCAGTCTGCGCGCTCATGTTCTCTCCCTGTTGCGTTAGCCGCCTGCCTGACGCAGCGAGGCGTTGGCTGGGGGAATGGCGGCCCGCGAGGGACGAGTCTAGCACGGAGCGGGACCAGCCCGCTGAAGTGGGGCGGTCCTCCGGGACTCCGCCTCGCCTCCAGGTCCGGCAGGCCGGGGCGTGGACATCCCACGCGGCGTGGACGTCCCGCGCGGCGTGGACATCCCGCGCAGGCGTGGACATCCCGCGCAGCGTGGACATCCCGCGCGGCGTGGACATCGCGCCCCGCGCGGGCTTGACAGCGCCGCCCGCGCTCCGGTATCAAGGATCATCGTATGTGGCAGCAGAACTATGCGCCGCTGGGCGGGAGCCTGGCCGCCTCGACCGTAGCGGCCGCGCTGCCCGTGTTCGTGCTCCTCTATCTGCTCGGGGTGCGGCGGACCGCGGCCTGGATCGCCTCGATTGCCGGGCTGGGAGCGGCCGCGCTGGCGGCGCTCGTCGTGTACCGGATGCCGCCGGTGCAGGTGGTCGCGGCGACGGCCTACGGCGCGGCTTTCGGCATCTTCCCCATCGGCTGGATCGTGTTCACCGCCCTCCTCCTTTACCGCGTCACGGTGGAGAGCGGTAAGTTCGAAATCCTCAAAGACTCCATCGGCAGCCTCACCTCGGACCGCAGGCTGCAGGCGTTGCTGATCGCCTTCGCCTTCGGCGCGTTTCTCGAAGGCGCGGCGGGCTTCGGAGCGCCGGTTGCCGTGGCCGCCGCCATGCTGGTGGGGCTCGGCTTCTCGCCGTTCTACGCCGCCGCCGTCTGCCTGCTGGCGAACACCGCGCCGGTTGCCTTCGGCTCGATCGGGATTCCTATCGTCACGCTGGCGGGCGTGACCGGCTTGCCGCTGGCAAAGCTCAGCGCCGCCGTGGGACGAATCTGCGCGCCGGTTTCGCTCATCGTCCCCGCCTACTTGATCGTCGTGATGGGCGGGATCAAGGCTCTGCGCGGAGTACTCGGGGCGGTCGTGGTGTGCGGAACGGCGTTCGCCGGCACGCAGTTCGCCATCTCGAACTTCGTCGGGCCGCAACTGACGGATATCTGCAGCTCGCTCGCGGCCATGGGCGCGCTGGTGGCCTGGCTGCTCGTCTCGAGCCGCCGCGACCGGGACCGGACCCAGCGCTCCCGCCCGCGGCGCGAGGTGATGATGGCGTGGGCGCCTTACGGCTTGCTGGTGGTGGTTGTGTTGCTATGGGGATTCGAGCCGGTCCGCGTAGCGTTGAACCGCACCAACGCGGTCTTCGCCTGGCCGGGGCTCCACAACGCCGTGCTGCGCGTTCCGCCCGTGGTGTCGCGCGCGGCGGCGTATCCGGCGCTGTACACGTTCAACTGGCTGGCGGCCGCGGGGACGGCGTGCCTGGTGGCGGTGCTGCTGTCCGCCGCGCTGCTGCGGATGTCGCCGCGCAGGCTGGCGGGCGTGGCGGCGGCCACGGGGCGTCAACTCGCTCTTCCGCTTGTCACCTTTGCCGCGGTGCTGGCGCTGGCATTTCTGATGAACTACTCCGGCGCCACCGGGACGCTGGGTCTGGCCTTCGCGCGCACCGGCCGCCTGTTCCCGTTCTTCAGCGCCTTGCTGGGATGGCTGGGAGTGTTCCTGACGGGCTCCGATACCTCTTCGAACGCCCTGTTCGGCAATCTGCAGGCGATCACCGCGGCGCGGTTGGGCCTGAGCCCGGTCCTGATGGCGGCGGCCAACTCGGCGGGCGGCGTGATGGGCAAGATGATCAGCCTGCAAAGCATCGCGGTGGCCTGCGCCGCGGCCGGCCTGGGCCGCGACGACGAAGCGCGCCTGTTTCGCTTCACTCTGCGCCACAGCGTGATTCTGGCGACGGTGATCGGGCTGATTACGGTGATCTACGCCTATGTGGGCGGGGGAGTGTGAAGACATGAAAGCCATTCTGCTCGCGGTGTTCCTCTCGATACCGGCGCTGGCGCAGCAGCCGGCGGATCGCCGGGAAATCCAGACCCTCATCGAGAAGTACGCGAAATCCGTCGACGCCGCCGACACGGCTCTAGCCGCGCAGGTCTGGTCGCAGTCGCCGGATGTGTCGTTCATTCATCCCCAGGGACACGAGCACGGCTTCGACCAGGTCAAACAGAATGTCTATGTCCGCGCGATGGGCGGCACGTTCTCGGAGCGGAAGCTCACCATCGCGGACATCGCCATTCGTGTATATGGGGACGCCGCATGGGCCGAGTTCAATTGGGACTTTGTGGCCAGGCTCAGGAAGGACGGCTCGCCGCTCAACACGAAGGGTAGAGAGACCCAGATCTATCGCAAGGAACCGGCCGGTTGGCGGTTGGTTCACGTCCACTACTCCGGCATGCCCATTTCCGGGGCGCGCCAGGGGTCCTGAGGGAGAGCCTACTTCCGCTCGTAGCGCCCCATGTACTGCGCCTGCGCCAGGACGTGCCCTCGCAGGGCGCGGTCGAGATCCGCGCGGCGCGCGCCGGCACGCAGGTTCAGGCTCTCCACATCGAGCGCGTGGAGCTTGAAGAAGTAGCGGTGTGGTCCGTGGCCGCGGGGCGGGCAAGGGCCGCCGTAGCCGGGTTTGCCGAAATCGTTGGCCCCGCTCGCGCCCAACTTGCCTGGCTTGAAGCCCTGCGCGAGCGCGTGGGCCGAAGCCGGGATACCCCACAGCAGCCAGTGATTCCATGTTCCGGCGGGCGCGTCGGGATCGTCGACGATCAGCGCGTAGCTTTTCGTGCCATCCGGCGCGCCGCTCCATTCGAGGGCGGGCGAGACATCGGCGCCCTCGCATGTGTAGAGCTTCGGAATTGCGCCGCCTTCTTCGAAGCCGCTGGTGACGAGTCTGAAAGGCATCGAATCCCCCTGTTCGGCATGCTACCATCCGAGCATGTCGCAAACCAAGATTACCGTCAAAAACAACGGTTCTATCCGGATTGAGGGGGATTTCGCGATCGTGGACGCCGAGGGCAAAGAGTTTGGTCTGGGCGGCCGCACCGCGGTCTCGCTGTGCCGCTGCGGCCACTCGCAGACCAAGCCGTTCTGCGACGGCAGTCACAAAGTGGCGGGATTCGAGGACACGGTAGTGGCGCGCGATCTGCCGCCCGTCGTGCCGCAGGCCTAGCCGGTTCGGGAGGATATCGATGAAACGAATTATGGCCGTGGTGACGCTGGCCGTGCTCGCAATGACAATGTTGCTGACGGCGCAGCCCGCCGGCGATCCCGTAGTCGAAGGCTTCCGGACCGTGGAGGTCGCCTCGGTCTCGGACGCGTTGGAGCAGTTGTACGGCACGCGCGGCTACATGTCGCACCAGATGCGGCCGCTGTTCACCACCAAGTTCGCCGGGCCCGCCGTGACGGTGCTTCTCAAGAAGGAGGAGCACCATGAGGGAGCGGCGGCGGTGCAGGGGATGCTGGACGCCATCGACGCCGCGCCCGCGGGTTCCGTCTACGTGATGGTGCTCGAGGACGGCGCCGATTACGGTGCCGTCGGCGCGCTTATGTCCACCGCGATGAAGTTCCGGGGCCTCGCCGGGGCGGTGGTCGACGGCTCCATCCGCGACACGCCGCAGATTCGCAAGCTGCAGTTTCCGGTGTTCAGCCGCGGCATCGCGCCTTCGACCACCATCAACCACTACCGCTTCGCCGGAGTCAACGTGCCCGTGATGTGCGCGGGCGTCCGTGTGAACGCCGGCGATATCGTGACGGCCGACGAGGACGGCGTGGCTGTGGTGCCGCGCGCGCGGGCTGCCGACGTGTTGAAGAAGGCGCAGGAACTCGACAACACCGAGCACAGCATGCTCCCGTTCATCGAGAAGTACCGCTCGCTCAAGGAAGCGGTGGCCAAGTTCGGCAGGATTTGACCCCCGGGCGGAGCGGGGCGCAGCACCGAACCGCGACCGTCAGGGAGCGGACCTACTTGCTCAGTTCCTGGCAGATCTCCGCCGCGACGCGGCGCGCGTGCTCGATGTCGTCTTTCTCGAAGCTGATGGCGCCCACCCGCGGATGGCCGCCGCCCCCGTAGCGCTCGCAGATCGACGCCAGGTTGTGCTCGAACGGCACGGTCGCCCAGGGATTCGATCCTACCGAAACCTTGGTCCGGAAACTCGCCAGGCTCACCGAGACGGTGTACACCGACTCGGGAAACAGGTAGTACGGAATGAATTTGTTGTACCCTTCCAGGTCGTAGTCGATCAGGTCGAAGAACACCACCCCATGGCAGCAGCGGGCCTCCTTGCGGATGATGTCGATCGACCGCAGGTGGCGCTCGTAAAGCGGCTTGTACTCGTGCTGCACTTCCGGCCGTCCGACGATCTGATCGAGCGGGCAGTGGCGCATCCAGCGGATGATCTCCTGCACCATCCCCGATCCCTTCACGCCCTCGATGACCAGCGTCAGCTTCATCGCCGGCGCCCCCAGTTCGACCGCCGAGCGGGCATCCGGATACTGCGCGCCGTCGATAATTTCCGCCCACTTCACCAGGTCGTCCAGGTCGGAAGCGTGAAACCCCCACTTCTGGCGGGCCATGGTGGCGATGAAGTTGGTGCAGGAGTGGAAGGTCGGATCGTACATCTTCCTCTCGCTCCGCTCCTGCTCGAAGTGCGCGGCGTCTTCGGCGCTCAAGAACGCGCTCTGGTGGTGGTCGAACCACCAGGTCACACGCGGGTTGGGCGAGTACTTGAAATCGACGATCGCGTTCTCGTCGCCGTCGAACATTCCGTCGTCGAAGAGATGGTTGGCCTTGTGCGCCAGACCGGTGAAGCCGAAGTCGGCGTCGGGGTGAAACCGTTCTTCGACGAACCGGCTGAAGAATGCCGCCGCGGCAGCGCCGTCGAAGCAGTGGTCGTGGTAAAGGATGCGTATCCGCATAGGCAAAGCCTTACAGCTTCCCTCAAAACGCATCCATAATGCAAGTCGGCCCGAAAATAGGAGGAAAAAGACTGAACCAGCTTAGTGGCACAGGCACCCCCCGGAAGTGGGGCGGCTCAAGCTGAAGCATACCCCACGTGGGGCCGTAAACCGTTGATGCGCCCTGTAGGACATGCTTCAGCTTGTCCCTTCCGCGGCGGTGCTTCGTTTCCGGCGGGGACAGTCCGTTTTCGTGGCGCAGGCACTCCTGCCTGCCGCCTCGACACTCATGTCGAGGCCCGAGCCGCCCCTAGGAGCCCTTCGGCAACTCGAAATCGACTCCCCGGCTTTCGTTGAGCTCGACGGAGCGCGACCGGTCCACCATGCTGATCGGAAGGCGATGCTGCTCCCCGTTGGTATCGACGTAGTACAGCACTCCGGACATCGCCCAGTAGGACACGGCCGTGTGAGTCACGCCGTTCTTCAGCGCGATCGAGAACCGCATGCGGCTGGGCTGCGCGGACGCCGGCGCACTCGGGGCCCGATACTGCATCGAAGTCGGCGGGTCGGCTGGAGGATCGGCCGGCGGGTCGTTGTAGCCGTACGAGTCGTCCGGCGGCGCGTTGTAGCCGTACGAGCTCGCCGGCGGGTCGGTGTAGCCGTAAGACTCGTCCGGCGGGTCGTAGTACCCGCCGTACGCGCCAACCGACGGGCCGTAGCCGTAGCCATAGCAGCCGTAGCCGGAGTAGGGGTCACAGGAGTACGGAGACCCGTAGGCGTAGGGATACCCGTAGCCATAGCCATAACCGTAGCCATACGGATCCCAGTAGGAGTAGGGGTAGAATCCGCCGTAAAGGCCGCCGTAGCCGCCATAGAAGCCGCGGTTACCGAACCGGCGCCCGCCGCGGTCGCCGCCGCGAAAACCGCCGCCGCCTCTAAAGCCGTTTCCACCGCGGAAACCGCCTCCGCCAAACCCGCCGCCTCTAAAGCCGTTTCCCCCGCGGAAACTGCCTCCACCAAACCCGCCGCCGCCCCGGAAGGCGTTTCCGCCGCGGAAACCTCCTCCACTAAAGCCGCCTCCACCGCGGAAGGCGCCGCCTCCATGGAAGCCACCCCCGCCGCTAAACCCGCCTCCCCCGTGGAACCCGCCGCCTCCACCACCGTGAAAGCCGCCGCCTCCACCACCGTGAAAGCCACCGCCGCCGCCGCACCACCATGGAACCCGCCGCCGCCACCACCATGGCCTCCTCCGCGCTGCCCGAAGGCAGCTACCGCCAGAGCCAGGCAAAGCATCGAGCCGCGAACCAGGGTCTTCATACTCAGTCCCCCGGCTCTAGCGTAGCTCTGCCGGCCTGGAGCGGCAAGGCCCTCCAGCCTGTGGCGAATCGGATCTTTTTTGCGGCAACAGGGAACGTTCCCCGCCGCGGCTGCGTCCGACTGGTTGTTACTCTCCAATCATTGCCGGAGAACTCGCACATGAACCGCAAAGAATTCCTGCTCAAATCCATCGGAGCGGGCGCCACCGGGACGGGCGCCTTCGCGATCCTGGGCGGACCCTGCTGCGCCCAACAGCCCGCGCAACCCCAGGGCACCCCCTGCGACAAGAAGTACGACTTTTCCCAAACCTGGGTGAAGCGCTTCATGGACATCCTCGATCAAGACGTGGATGAGCCTACCCGCGTCAAGCTCATGCACACCATGGGGCGCACCTGCTTCAGCGGCGCCCACGGAAAGCGGAGCGAGCGCAGGGCCGAGCCGGGCGACCTGGACAAGCTCATCGCCAGCATGAAGCGATACGGCGGAGACGAGATGATCCGCCGCGAGGGCGACGTGATTCACTTCCAGTACGTCCGCAATCCCGCCGGCCTGAAAGTCGCCGATGGCTGGTGCCTCTGCCCCATGGTCGAGAAAGGGCCCGCGAACCTCTCCGGCACCTTCTGCGCCTGCTCGGAGGGATACGTCACCGAGATGTTCGAGCGCGCCTCGGACGTACCGGTCAAGGTCGAGCTGGTCGAGTCGCTCAAGCGCGGCGGAAAGACCTGCCGCTTCCGTATCCAGTTGCTCCCGCGGAAAGCCTAGCCCCGCGCGGACGCGTGGCAGCACCGAACCGCGCGCGTCAGCAAGCGGACCCGTGGCAGCACCGAACCGCGCGCGTCAGCAAGCGGACCCCGCGTCAGCACCGAACCGCGCGCGTCAGCAAGCGGACCCGTGGGGTCCGCGCCAGGAGACGAGCGGCGAACGCTTCGATACACTGGGGTAACGAGGAGCGTAACGCACCATGCCATCGGATCCCCCCGCTGAGAATCTGCCCGCAATGCCCTTGACGCTCGAAGGCGCCAGCGTGCTGCACCAGATGTTCCGTTTCCGTTGGCCCGCCTGGCGCGCGCTCGCGGCCGACCGCCGTGCCGCTATCTGCGGAGCCTCAACCGCGCTTCTTGAAAGCATGGAGCGCAATGATGAGGAGCCATCGGCCCTGTTCTCTCTCATCGGGCACAAAGGCGACCTGATGTTCCTCCACTTCCGCAACTCGATGGAGGACCTCAACCGCGCCGAGCTCGCCATCGCCCAACTCGAACTGGCGGAGTTCCTGGAACCCTCCACCTCCTACCTCTCCGTGGTGGAACTGGGGCTCTACGATTCGAGCATCCGCCTCTATCGCTCGCTCGCCGAGCGCGGAATCGAGCCGCACAGCGCCGAGTGGAACCAGGAGGTGGAATCGCAAATCGTCACCCAGCGCAAGGCCATGGCCCCCCGGCTCTATCCCAAAGTCCCGCCCCATCGCTACTGCTGCTTCTACCCCATGGACCGCAAGCGCGGCGAGGAGCGCAACTTCTACACCGTCCCCATCGCCGAGCGCGGCCGCATGATGCGCGAGCACGGGCTAGTCGGCCGCCGTTACGCGGACCAGGTGCAGCAGATCATCACCGGCTCGATGGGTTTCGACGACTGGGAGTGGGGCGTCGACCTGTTCGCCGACGACCCGCTCGCTTTCAAGAAGCTGATCTACGAAATGCGGTTCGACGAGGTCAGCGCGGTCTACGCCCTCTTCGGCGCCTTCTACGTCGGGGTGCGCGTTCCCGCCCCGAAGCTGCCGCAGTGGCTCGCGGGCGAACTGCCGGCCGCTTAGCACCGGGCCTCGCGCCGGCCGGGCGGCCCGCCAGCACCGGGCCTCGCGCCGTCCGGCCGGCCCGCCAGCACCGAACCGCGAGCGTCAGCGAGCGGACCCTACGGCGCAACCAGTTCCCGCCGCTGTAACATCTGGTAGATATGGTGCGCCTCGTGACAGGCCAGGTACTCGACCGCGAGTCGCACGTCGTAGTGACGGTATTCGGGGTGGATGCCGCGGTGGCGCCAGTCGGCCACCGAAAGCGAATCGAGCAGCGACGCCAGTTCCTCTCGTTCGCCCAGAAAGCCTGCCAGCAGGTCCTCGCAGGTATCGCTCAGCTTGGCTTCCAGCTGCAGATCGCCGGCTGGCTCGTAGGGCGTCAGAGTCGGCCTGGTCTGCGTGAGCATCGCCTCGATACGCGATTCGAAGACCTCCTGGACCCGCCACAAGTGGGCGACCAGTTCCTTCAGCGACCACTTATCCGGGCTGGGACGCCGGGCCAGGGTCTCTTCATCCAGCCCCGCGGTCAGCCGCCGGATATCATGGGCTTGTTCCCGAAGGCGCGCCGCCAGCCGGGCGTGCGGGCCGTCCGAGCCGACGGGTTCAGAGTAGTCGGGCATGCCCTGAGATTATAGAAGTGGAGGAAATTATGCAACGGCTTCGAAGCCGTCTCGCCTTAGTCGCAGCCTGCCTGGCCTGTTATCTGGCCGGCAGTTGGAATGGCTCCAGCGCGAACGCGGCGCGCGATCCATCGCAGGAGCTTATAGCGGCCGACCGCGAATTCGACAGCTCCACGGCTGCCAATGGCGTCGAGGGATGGGTCTCGCATTTCGCCCTGGACGGCATCATGCTGCCCGCCGGCAGCCCCATCGTGGCGGGACAGGAGGCGATCCGCGCGTTCGTGTCGAAGACCATGACGACCGACTCCTCCATCCGCTGGGAGCCGATCGACGGCTTCGTTTCCGCCGATCTCGGGTACACCTACGGCCTGTCGAAGTCGGTGCGTCTCGGGCCCGGCGACAAGCCCGTCGTCTCCTGGGGCAAGTACGTGGCCATCTGGCGTAGGGCGCCGGATCGATCCTGGAGGATCGCGGTCCACATCGAGAACGCGAGCCCGGCGCCGGTGGCCAAAGCGGAGTGAGCGTGGACGAAGAGGAGCCGGTTCGGATTCCGGTCACGGACGTCTTCGACCTGCACAGCGTGCCGCCCAGGGACGTCGAGGGCGTGGTCGAGGCGTATCTGGAAGAAGCGCGGCGCCTGGGGTTGAAGGCTCTGCGCATCATCCACGGCCGCGGGATCGGCGTGCAACGGGAGACCGTGCGGCGCGTGCTGGCGCGCACGCCGTTCGTCCTCGCCTACGGCGACGCCCCGGCGGACGCCGGCGGCTGGGGCGCGACCCTGGTCACGCTCAAGTGAAGTAGACTGTCCTGATATGAAATACGCGCGCCTTCTCACGGCCGTGCTCGCGTTCGCGTCCATTGCGTCCGCCGCCGAACAGAAATGGGTGAAGGCGACCTCGACAAATTTCGAGGTCTACACCACCGCCGGCGAGAAGAAGGCGCGCGAGGCGGTTCTCTACTTCGAGCAGGTCAACAGCTTCTTCCAGAAAGCGGTCCACGCGGGCAGGTCCACCAAAGGGCGGGTGCGCATCATCGTCTTCCAGTCCGCCAGGGAGTACAAGCCCTATGAGCTGTACGCGGGCAGATCGGCCTATGCCGGCGGCGGTCCCGATCTGGATCGGATTGTCATGCAGAGCCTCTCCTCGGAGAGCTATCCCACCGCCGTCCACGAGTATGTTCACATCCTGATCAAGCCGGTCAAGAACGTCCCGCTCTGGCTCAACGAGGGCATCGCCGAGCTGTACTCAAGTCTCCGCCCCAGCGGCAAGAAAGTCGTCGTGGGCGACCCCCTGCCGGGCCGGCTATATCTGCTCGGGCGGAACCCATGGATCGACCTCGAAACCCTATGCGCTGTAGATCACAGCTCACCGTTCTACACCACTGACCATTCGAAGGTGAGCGTCTTCTATTCCGAGGCCTGGCTGCTCACTCACATGCTGTTTCTCAGCCCTAAGTACGCGCCGAGGTTTCCTGAGTTCAAGCAGCTGACACTGGCGGGGCGACCGCCGGCCGAAGCGTTCCAGAAGGCGTTCGGCAAGAAGATGCCGGAGGTCCTCGCCGACCTTCGCCAATACAGCCGCGAAGGGACGTTCAACCAACCGTTGTTCGATGTCACGCTCGAGAAGTCGGCCGAGAGCCCCGACATTCAGCCGGTGCCGCCGCTCGAGTCGGGCCTGGTGCTGGCCAGCATCCTGGCGGACATCAACAAGATTGGCGAGGCCAGACAGGCGTACATCAAGCTCGCCTCGGAGAACCCCGCCAGCCCCGAGGTCCCCGAGGCGCTGGGATACCTGGCATGGCGGCAGGGAAAGCAGGACGAGGTGCGGGCGGACTTCGCCAAAGCCGTAGAGCTGGGGAGCAGGAACGCCCGCATGTACTACGAATACGCCGCCATGGCGGGCCAGGCAGGGGACTCCGGCAAGCTGCAGATCAAGCTTCTGCGCAAGGCTGTCGACCTCGATCCGGATTACTACGAGGCGCGCCTTCACCTCGGCTTTCAACTGACGTCGGCATCGGACTATGCGGGCGCGCTGGCCGAATTCGCCCACCTGAAGAGGATCGAGCCGGAGCACGCTTTCGCCTTCTTTCAGGCCGTCGCGTACGCGGCCTACCGGACCGGCGACAAGGACGGCGCGCGGGCGAATGCCAAACGCGCCGCGGAGTGCGCCCCGGGCCCGGCCGAGAGGGCCCAGGTCGAGCAACTGATCGAGTCGCTCGATCAGCACCCGGGCGAGCGGATGCGGACGATGGCAGACGTGCTGGAGCCGGAGGCGGAGCCGGAACCGGAGCCGGAGAAGCCGCATAAGGCACTCCAGCCACGCGAGACCGCGGTCGCTCCGCAACTGCCCAAACGGATCCCGCTGAGTGCGGTCGAGGGGACGCTCGATCAGATCGATTGCCTGGGGACCACGGCCCGCCTCCGGATCACCGCTGCCGGGCGGCCGGTGCGGCTGCTCATCGATAAGCCCACCGCGATCGAAGTCCGCGGCGCCAAGGCCGGCTCATTCACGATGACGTGCGGGCCGCAGAAGGCGCGCAGCACGGTCCGGGTGGAGTACGAGCCGAAGGTGAACGACCAACTCGGCACCACCGGCCTGGTGCGAGTGATGGAGATGAAGTAGCCGTCAGCGGTCAGCCATCGGCGCTCAGCCCGACGCGGCGGGGCTCGCCACCATCCTCGGACGCGCCAGCCAGCTCTCGGCCATCGGCCATCAGCCGGACCGGTGGATCGAGCGCCCGGCGAGCGGTCGGCCAGCGAGCACTCAGCGCTCGGCCATCAGCCGGACCGGGGGATCAAGCGCCCGGCCGTGGTAGCTGATAGCTGACGGCTGATAGCTGCCGGCTGCCGGCCGCAGCCGGCCTACTGCCAGCCGCCGCCCAGGGCGCGGTAGAGCTGCACGAAGGAGAGCACCTCGCCCAGCCGCAGTTGCGCCAGCGCCAACTGGCCCTGGAACAGGTTGCGCTCCGCAGTCGAGCACTTGCAGGTAGCTGTCCAGCCCGCCCTTGTAGCGCAGTTGGGAGAGGCGCGTCGTCTCGGACAGGGCCGTCACCAGCGCTCCTGCTCGGCCCGCTGCTCGCGCGTGCGGGTGTAACCGACCAGCGCGTCGGAGACCTCGCGAAAGCCGCTGTAGATGGCCTTCTGGTAGGTCAGCACCATCTCGCGCTTCTGCGCTTCGGTGAAGCGCACGCCGGCGCGGATCTGGCCGGCGTTGAAGACGCGGCAGCACCGCGCTCGGGCCGCCGGTCCACAGGCGCGCCGGGCCCGTGAACAGATCGGACAGCGCCCGGCTCTGCCCGCCCAGGAACCCGGTCAGCGAGATCTGCGGGAAGTAGAGCGCCTTGGCCGCGCCGATCTCGCGCGTTGGCGGCGATCAGCGTCTGCTCGGCCTGGCGTATGTCGGGCCGCCGCTCCAGCAGGGAGGACGGCAGGCCCGCCGGAACCTCCGGCGGGAAGCGCGAACTGGTCGAGCGTCTTCCCCCGCGCGATCTCGCCCGGCGTCGCGCCCAGCAGCAGGCTCAGCGCGTTCTCGGTCTGCTCGATGTCGCGCTGGGCGCTGGCGATCTGGGCGGTGGCGGTGTAGAGGAACTGCTCGGCCTGGTGGACGTCCAGGCCCGTGGCGGCGCCCCGGTCGTGGCGCAGCTGGACCAGCTTCAGATTGTGCTCGGCGATGTCGCGGTGTGCCGCGCGATCTCGAGTTCCAGGTCGCGCTCCCGCAGCGTGAAGTAGCCGCCGGTCACGTCGCCGATCAGCGATACGACGACGCCGCGCCGGCCTTCTTCGGTGGCCAGATACTGCGCGCGCGCCGATTCGTTCAGCCGGCGGACGCGGCCCCAGAAGTCCAGTTCCCAGGCGAGCGCGACGCCGGCCTGGGTGTAGCTCACATCCGAGGTCCGCGCCGGCCGGAACTGGCGTGTTCGCGCCGACGGAGGACGACCGCGAGCCGGTGAACGACGCCTGCGCGATCAGATTGGGAAACCGCTCGGCGCCGGTGATGCGGAACCGGGCGCGCGCCTCGAGGACCCGCTCCGAGGCGATGCGCAGATCGAAGTTGTTCTCGAGAGCCGTGGTGACAAGCTGCTTGAGCGCATCGTCCTGGAACAGCTCGGACCACTTCTGATCCGCGAGCGAGGCCGCGCCGCCGCCGGGAGCCGCGCCGCGATACTGAGCCGGCGCGTCGACCGCCGGCCGCTTGTAGTTGGGGCCCACCGCGCAGCCGGCCGAGCAGCAACAACAAGAATCTGGCCACGGATGAACACGGATGAACACGGATGAAGGCCGACACGCGCTCGTTCGGGCGCACTTCGCCGCCGGTCATAGACTCTCCTCCGCGACGGCTGCGGCTCGGGCACCGTCTTTCGCTTTCCTTCGGCGATACGCTGGATGACCACGTAGAGCACGGGCACGATGAAGATGGCCAGCAGCGTGGCCGCGTTCATGCCGCCGAACACCGCGGTGCCGAGCGAGCGCCGCGACGCCGCGCCGGCGCCGGTCGCGATCACCAGCGGCACCACGCCGAGAATGAACGCGAACGAGGTCATCAGAATGGGCCGCAGCCGGAGCCGGGCGGCTTCGAGGGCCGCGTCCACGATCGAGTGGCCCTCCTCGCGCCGCATCCGGGCGAACTCCACGATCAGGATGGCGTTCTTCGCGGCCAGGCCGATCAGGGTCACGATTCCGATCTGCGTGTAGATGTCGTACGGATAGGAGCGCAGCCAGACGGCGATCAGCGCGCCGAATATGCCCAGCGGCAGCGCCAGCAGCACGGCGAACGGAATCGACCAGCTCTCGTACAGCGCCGCCAGGCACAGGAACACCAGCACGGCCGCAAAGCCGAAGATGACGCCTTCGTTCCCCTGCGCTTCCTTCTCCTGGTAGGTCGTGCCGGTCCACTCGTAGCTGTAGCCGGAGGGCAGGTTCGCGGCGGCCAGTTCCTCCATCGCGTCGCTCGCCTCGCCGCTGCTGTATCCGCGCGCGGGCCCGCCCAGCATCTGGATGGCGCGGAAGCGGTTGTAGCGGTAGACCACGTCGGGCCCCGCGGTCGCGGTGACCGTCGCGAGCGTGCCGAGCGGCACCATGTCGCCCGCGGCGGTGCGGACATAGAAGCGGTTGATGTCGTCGGGCTTGCCGCGAAACTCCGGCTCGGCCTGCACCAGCACCTGCCAGGTGTGTCCGAAGGCGTTGAAGTCGTTCACGTAGAGGCCGCCGAGAAACGTCTGCAGCGTGTTGTAGGCGTCCGTGACGGGGATGCCCAGGGTCTGCACCTTGTCGAGGTCCACGTCGACGTTGTAGGCCGGCACGTTGGCGCGGAAGGTGTTGATCACGCTGGCCGATCTCGCGGCGTTTGCGCGACGCATCCACCAGCAGGTCGGCGGCTCGCGCCAGGTCGTGGACGCTGCCGCCCGGCGCGGTCTTCCAGCATGAACTGGAATCCGCCGGTGGTGCTCAGGCCCAGAATGGGCGGCGGGCCGAAGGCGAATGTGATCGCTTCGGGCACGCGGGCGAACTCCCGCTGCATGCGCGCCAGGATCGCGTCGAACTGCAGTGTCCGGCGTCGTGCGCTCGTCCCACGGCTTCAGCCGGCAGATCACCGTCGCGACGTTCGAGGCGCTGGTGCGGGTGGCGATGTCGAGGCCTCCCAGCGTCAAGATGCCCGGCGACGCCGGGCAGGCCGCTGACGATCTTCTCGATCTTGCGCGTGGCGGCGTCGGCGCGGTCACGCGAAGCGCCGTCCGGAAGCCGGATGGTGACGTAGACCGTGCCCTGATCCTCGTCCGGCAGGAAGCCGGCGGGGAGGTGAACGAACAGCGCGCCGGCCGCCAGCCAGAAGCAGAACAGAGCCGACCAGCGCGAAAGCCGACTTGCGGATCAGCGCCCCTACGCCGATCAGGTACTTCTTCCGCGAGTCCAGTCGAAGACCCGGTCGAAGCCGGCGAAGAAGCGGGCCAGCACGCCCGCGGTGCTTCATCTTCGGCCGCAGCAGCATGGCGCTCAGCGCCGGGCTGAGCGAGAGCGCATTGAACGCCGAAATCAGCACCGAGGCCGCGATGGTGAGCGCGAACTGCTTGTAGATCTGGCCGCTGATGCCGCCCAGGAACGCCACCGGGATGAACACCGCCGCCAGAATGCAGGCGATCGCCACCACCGGCGCCGACACTTCCTCCATGGCGCTGAATGGCGGCCGCGCGCGGCGTCATTCCTTCGTCGATATGGCGCTGCACCGCCTCCACCACCACGATGGCGTCGTCCACCACGATGCCGATCGCCAGCACCAGGCCGAACATGCTGGTCATGTTGATGGAGAAACCGAGCAGCGGGAACAGCGCGAAGGTTCCGATGATCGCCACCGGCACCGTGAGCAGCGGGATCAGCGTGGCGCGCCAGTTCTGCAGGAACACGAACACCACCAGGATGACCAGCCCGATGGCTTCGAACAGGGTCAACAGCACGTCCTTGATGGCGGCGCGCACGAACATGGTCGAGTCGTAGCGGATGACGTAGTCCATCCCCTGCGGGAAGGTCTGTCTTGGCCTTGTTCCAGGAAGTCGCGGACGCGCTCGGCGGTGGCCACGGCGTTGGCGCCGGGCGACAGGTAGACGATCAGGTTGGCCGCAGTTGCGCCCGTTCACGCGGCTGAAGCCGCTATAGGTCTGGGCGCCGAGTTGCACGTGGCCGATGTCGCGGATGCGCAGCAGCGAGGTGTCCGGCCGCGCGCGCAGAATGATGTCCTCGAACTGGCTGGGATCGACCAGCCGCCCCGGCGCGCTCACCGAGTACTGGAAATCGGTTCCCGGCGGCGAGGGCGGCTGCCCGAAGGTTCCGGCCGGGTTCTGCCGGTTCTGCGCCTGGATCGCGTTGCTGACGTCGGTGGCCGTGATGCCGAGCTTGGCCATCTTGTCCGGGTTCACCCACACGCGCATGGAGTAGACCTGCGGCGGAGCCGAGCCGCGCTTCGCCGACGCCGTCGAGGCTGCCGATCTGGTTCAGCAGGTTGATCTGCGCGTAGTTGGTGAGGAAGAGCGAGTCGTAGCGGTTGTCGTGGCGACTCAAGGCTGACGGCCATCAGGAACGCGGTCGATACCTTCTTGACGATCACGCCCTGGCGCTGCACTTCGGGCGGCAGGCGCGGCATGGCGATGTTCACGCGGTTCTGCGTCTGCACCGTGGCGATGTCGGGATTGGTGCCCAGCTTGAAGGTGACCTGGATGTTGAGCGATCCGTCGTTGCCGCTGCTCGACAGGAAGTAGAGCATGCCGTCCAGGCCGATCAACTGCTCCTCGATCGGCTGGGCGACGGTCTTCTCGAGATCCTGCGCGTTGCCGCCCAGATAGTTGGCGGTGATCTGCACCACCGGCGGCACCACTTCGGGATACGCCGCCACCGGCAGGCTCGGAATGGCGACGGCGCCCAGGATGACGATCACGATGGCGATCACCATCGCGAAAACGGGATGGTCGATGAAGAAGCGCGCCATGGCTCAGTTCCCGCTCTCTCGGCCGTCCGCGGGCGCGACCACCGCCGCCCGGCCGCACCCGCAACTGGCCCTTCGACGATCACGCGGTCGCCCGGCTTGAGCCCCTGTTCGATCACCCAGTTGCCACCCACGCGAGCGCCCGTTGTCACCGGCCGCACGGACACCTTGTTGTCGCGGCCCACCACGTAGACGGTCTGCATGCTCTGCAACTGCTGCACCGCTTTCTGCGGCACCAGCAGCGCGCCGCTGCCGCTCCTCGATCTGCACGCGCACGCGGCCGAACTGGCCCGGAAGCGCGCTGTGCCGCGGATTCGGGAAGCGCGCCTGCAATCTCGAGCGTGCCGGTTTTCGGGTCCACCTGGTTGAGCGAGTTCTCGATGCGGCCCTTGGAGGGGAACTCGGAATTGTCGGCCAGGATCAGCGTGAGCGGAAGATCGCCGCCCGGCAGGCTCTGGCCGTTCCTGATCCACTTGAGCATACTCGGATTCGGTGACCTTGAAGCGCACCCAGATGGGATCGAGCGGAACGATGGTGGTCAGCGGCTGCGGAGAAGTCGGCGTGACCAGGCCGCCGACCGGCACCAGCGTATCCCCGATCCGGCCGCCGATCGGCGCGCGAATGGTGCCGTACTCCAGGTTCAGCTCGGCGGTGCGCACCGCGGCCTTCTGCGATTCCACCTTGGCCTGCATGGAGTCGATCTGCGTGCGCGTCGAGAGGGTCACCTGATCGACGTTCGCCTTGTAGGCGTTCACGTTGGCCTCGTTGGCCCGGAGCGCGGCCACGGCGGCGTCCAGGTCCTGCTGCGACGCGGCGCCGGCCTCCACCAGCGGCTTGAGGCGCTCGTTGTCCTGTTGGGCCTTCACCAGGTTGGCCTGCGCCGAGGCGAGATTGGCCTGCGCCTGCAACAGCGACACCTGGCGCTCGGCGAATTCCAGGTCCGCCTCGCTCTGCTTCAGGTTGGCCCGGGCCTGCTGGACGCTGGCCTCGTAGGGCCGCAGATCGAGAACGTACAGAACCTGGCCGGCCTCCACTTCGGCGCCCGGCCGGAACAGCCAGCGCTCGATGTATCCTTCGACGCGTCCCCGGACCTCGACCATGTCGCGCGCATAGGTCTGGGCGGCGAAGTCCGCGTAGATGGGGACGTCGGCCGGTTGGACCTCCACCACGACCACCGGGACCGCGGAAGCGCGCGCCGGGTCCTGCTTCTGTCCATCCGCCGCGCAGCCGGACATGGAAATCAGGGCCGCCAGACCGGCCAGCCCGCAAAGGATAGGAATGCGTCTCATATTTTATACACGCTCGTCGCTTGTCGCTCGTCGCTCGTCGCACCAGCCGCCGGCATCCGCTTGCTTACGCGCGCGGTTCGGTGCTGCCGCGCCGGCATCCGCTTGCTTACGCGCGCGGTTCGGTGCTGCCGCGCCGACCAGGGGCCGGACAGCCGGCATCCGGTGCTGCTGGAGCACCGAACCGCGACCGTGAGGGAGCGGATGCACGATATGGCTCACTGGCAGACCCCCGCCCATGGCCGCAAGAATGATGGACGCCGTGGCCTCGTCCCCGGGTTTCGAGCTGACCAGCAGATCGTAAAGGTGGCGGTCCGCCCAGTCCTGGCCGAAGTTCATGCGCACGTAACGGGCACGTTCGGCATCCATCCCGAGGATGAACTCGGGCACGTCGGTTCCCTGCGCCACGCGGCGCCCGGCCCGCGCCAACTTGCTCTCCCACGGCGCGTACACGAAGACGTGGAACGCCTCGGGACAGGCCTGCAGGACGCACTGGGCGCCGCGGCCGACCACGACGCATTTCCCGACTTCATACGCGTGCTCCATGAGGGCGCGCGTCAGGTGGGCCATGGTTTCGGCATCGAAGATCTCGGTCGACGGCACCTTGGCGACGCCTTCGAAGGCTCCGAACCAGAGTCCGTGGCGGCTCAGGCGGTGCATCCAGGTATCGACTCGCTCGTCGAACCGCCGGGCCAGCGCCGGATCGACATGCGCGGCCTTGGCGATCTCCTCGATCAAGGCGCTGTCGAGCAGATTCCAGCCCAGCCGCGCGGCCGCCAGAGCGGCGATGCGAGCGCCGCCGCTGCCGTATTCCCTGGCCACTGTCAGGACTCGGTACATACCGCCAGACCTTTCCAGATCATGTCGAGCAGGAACTCGACGTCGGTAGCGACGCTCTCCCGCGACCAGCCGAACAGGCGTTGCAGGATGAGCCCGCGAATCATCTCCGAGATGGTGAAGGCCGCCGCACCCGCGCGGACGGCGCGAATGTGGCCACTGGCGGCCGCGTCCTCGAGCACCGCTTCCAGCATTTTGACCTGCTCCAGGTACAGGCTCCTGCATTCCTTGTTGACGTGCGCCGCGCCGAAGTTGCCAAACTCCGAATGGTAGATCTTGACCAGGTCGCGATTCTTCTCCGCGTAGCGCACGCGCGTTTCGATGACGGCCCGCACCTTTTCCGCCGGCGCGGAGACGGCGGCCACGTTCCGTTTCATGTCGTCGAGCAGTCCAGAGAGGCCCTGCCTCAATGCCTCCAGGTAGATCTCGCGCTTGGAGGGGAAGTAGAGGTAGACGGTGCCCTTGGCCAAGCCGGCCGCTTCGGCGATCTCGTCCACCGTAGCGCCGTCGAACCCGCTGCGAGCGAATACCTTGCGCGCCGCCTGCAGGATCTCGGAGCAGCGGAACTCCGAGACCACGGCCTGCTTAGATTTGCGCGCAACAGTCATGAAAAATGACCAATCGGTCAGTCTACCATACGCGGAGGTCAGTGGCGGCGGAGGACAGGGTCCGAAAGGCGGGTTGGGGCGGGCGCGGACGCCGCGGAACTTGTCTGGCACGAAACCGGAGGAGTCCGGAGCCGAGCGGCAGCCGCGGGTGTCCGTTTTTGGGACTAGGTACACTTTGCACTTTTTCTATTTCTGTTTTTTCCGTTGTCCGCCGTGCTGGCCGGAAAAGAGATGAACGTGGACTATCGGCCGCGCGAGCTGGAAGCATGCCATCACCGACACGAGTGTAAGACCGCGCGCGCCGCCGAGCGTCGTATCAGAGGTCCCAGGCGATTGAAACGCGGGCAAATCGAGACGTAGGAACTGCGTGACCGGGGTTTTGTGCCACACTGTAGGCTTCGTATGCGACCCCAACTTCACGCTCTTCGCTCTTTCTCTCGCGGCCGTCTCGGCCGCCTTCTCTCAGCCCCGCACGATTGCCGTCGATACCGCCAAGGTCCGCGGCGCCCAGAGCCAGGTCTTCAAGGAGTGCATCGGCGCCGGCCGCGCCAACGAGGGCCTGCGCGCGGACTGGCAGGCGCAGCTCGCCCTGGTCCAGAAAGAGATCGGGTTCAAGTACATCCGCATGCACGGCCTGCTGCACGACGATATGGGTGTCTACAAGGAAGACCGGCAGGGCAACCCGATCTACAACTGGCAGTACATCGACAAGCTCCACGACTTCCTGCTCAGCGTGCACCTGAAGCCGTTCGTCGAGCTGGGCTTCATGCCCGCGGACCTGGCGAGCGGCACCAACACCGTTTTCTGGTGGAAGGGCAATATCACGCCGCCCAAGTCGTATGCGAAGTGGGCCGACCTGATCCGGGCCCTCACGCGCCACTTCGAGGAGCGCTACGGGCACGACGAGGTGAAGACCTGGTACTTCGAGGTCTGGAACGAGCCGGACCTCAAGGGGTTCTGGGCCGCGGACCTGACGGAGTATCTGAAGCTGTACAAGACCACGGCGGAGGCGATCAAGAGCGTGTCGCCGGACTACCGGGTGGGCGGGCCGGCATCCGCCAGTCCGTACAAGTTCGAGACCGCGCTGGTGGAGTATTGCGCGGCGAACCACGTGCCGATCGACTTCGTATCCACGCACGCTTATGGCGTCAAGGAAGGCTTCTTCGACGACACCGGCGGGCGAGGCACCGTGCTCGACACCGACCCGGCGGCGGTGAGCGGCCGCATGATCCACTCGCGCGAGCTGCTGCGCGCTTCGAAGCTGCCCAACCTGGAGCTGCACTTCACGGAGTGGAGTTCCTCGTACACGCCCACGGACCCGGTCCACGACCAGTATCACCAGGCCGCCTTCATCCTCGACAAGATCAAGAACGCGCAGGACGCGGTGAACTCGCTCTCCTACTGGGTGTTCACGGACATCTTCGAAGAGGGCGGGCCTCGCATGACGCCCTTCCATGGCGGGTTCGGGCTGTTGAACTATCAGGCCATCAAGAAGCCGGCGTATTACGCATATGACTTCCTGAACCGTCTCGGGCCGACCGAGTTGGTGAACGCGGATGCGGCTTCGTGGGTTACTACCGATACCGCCGGCGGCATTCAGGCGCTGTTCTGGGATTTCACTCCGATCGCGCCGCCCCAAGGCACCAACGACCAGGTTTTCTACAAGGGCGACCTGCCGTCGAAGGCGAAGGGCAAGGTGCGGTTTGAGATCGCGGGCGTGCCCGATGGCACGTATGCAGTGGAGGTGTCCCGCACGGGATACCACGTGAACGACGCGTACGGGACTTACATGGCGCTTGGGATCGCCGAGCCAGATTTCGCCGGCCCAGGTTGAGGCGATCAAGCGGGCCAACGACGGCTCGCCGTCCTCGAGCGAGATCGTGAAGATCTCCGGCGGCCGGTTCGCGCGGGAGTTCGACGTGCGCGAGAACGATGTGTTCCTGGTGACACTGACGAGGCTGTAGTCGCCCTCTCAGTACGGCAGGTGGTTGGGCTGCATGTCCTCGACGTTCTGGCCGCCGGACCTTGGCAGGAGCCACTCGACGCGCTTCTCGGCGGCGACGAAGCCGGTGGGCCGCGTAAGCGTGAGCTCCAGCGTCAGGCCAAGCATGGTGCCCTTGGGCTGCCAGGTTCCGGAGACCGTCGCGGGCTGATCGAGATCGGCGAAGTCGCGGTCGCCTGACGCCACCAGCGCGTTGTCGCGATCGCGGACTTCCCAATGCAGGCGATAATCGTGCAGCGGGTACGAAGGAAGGTCCGTGTACGGACGACGGCTGATGGTGGCGTTGAAGCCGGCCGGCGTGTCGTTTGGTGTACCCGTGAACGCCGCCTCGATCCGCGCCGGGGCATTCAGTTCCTTCCATACGTAGTAGGACGGGCGCCGCTGGCGGTCCTCATCGACCACCCCGATGTCCACGATGCCTTCCGTATAGCCGGGCCACAGATTGCGGTGCGACTTGTAGTCCTGATAGCACCACAGCAGCGCGCCGATGATCCAGTCGCGGCGGGCGAACTCCGCCATCTGGGAGCGCATGGTCTGGACGCGCATCCGGTCGGACTCCTTCGCGTTCCTGGCGAAAATACCCGCGAAGCCGAACTCGGAGATCAGCACCGCCTTGTTCGGAAACAGCCGGTCGATTTTGTCCAGCGCCACGGGCAACTGGTCCGCCGGGCCGGACCAGCCTCCGAAGTACTGGTTCATCATGATGAAGTCGGCGTCGTTGGCGGCGTCGTCTTCGGCCTTGGAGATGGTGGGCAGGTCCTGGTCGGCGAAGGTGACGAAGCGGTCGGGGTCGAGCTCACGGATGAACGCCTTCATCAGGCGGAAGTAGGCGCGGCCCTCGGGCGACGTGGTGTCGCTCTCGTTGCAGACGCTCCAGCCGAAGATGCTGGGGTGGTTGCCGTCCTGCTCGATCATCTCGCGCATCATCTGTTTCGCGAGGGCAACCAGCTTGGGGTCGGCCATCTGCTTCCCGGTCATTTGCCAGATGGGAATCTCGGGGACCAGAAGAACGCCGTTGCGGTCGGCGAAGTCCAGGATGTAGGGGTTCTGCGGATAGTGTACGGGGCGCGTCACGGTGACCTGGAGCGCCTTCAGATCGCGCCAGTCGTGGAGCATGGTGCCGCGGGTTTCGGCCAGGCCCTCCCAGGGCGATTCCTCGTGGCGGGTCATGCCGGAGAGGCGCACGCGCTCGCCGTTGATGAGCAGGTGACGGTCGCGCAGCTCGATGGTGCGGATGCCGAAGGTGTCGGTGTGCGTGTCCAGCAGGCGGCCTTGGGGGTCGACCACGCGCACGCGCATCTCGTACACATTGGGATGGTCGATGCTCCACAGACGCGGCGCGGCGATGTGCAGCGTCAAGGGAGCCTCGTTCTTGCCGGGAGCGAGCTCGATTTCGCTTGACTCGGAGGTGGCGGCCACGGACCCGTCCGGACCCATACTCTGTGCTTGCACACGCACGCGCCGCGGTCCCTTGCCCGCGTTCTCCAGATAGAGGTTGTCGGAGACCTCCGCCGCCCCGGCCGTTAAGGTGCTGCGGATCCGCTGGCGGCGGACCAGGACCTCGTCGCTGACCGAGATCCAGACGTCGCGCACGATGCCGCCGTAGTGCCACCAGTCGTACCAGATGTTCGGGGTGAGCTGCATCGCCCAGCCAGGAATCGTGGCCAGGCCGGGACGGTTGTCGATCTGGACCGCCAGGAAATTACTCTCGCGGGCCTGCGCCGCGATGTCGAAGAAGTACTCGGTGTGCCCGCCCTCGTGCTGCCCCAGCTCCACGCCGTTCAGCCACACGCGGGCTTTGTAGAACGTGGCGCCGAAGTGAATCTCGAGGTGCTGGGCGAGCACGGTTCGGGGGATTTCGAACGCCTTGAAGTACCAGGCGACGCCTTCGTAATCGTCGTGGGCGCCGATGTTCCAGGTGTGTGGGACCGAGACGGCCTCGGTCTGGGCGGGCAGAGTTTTCGTCCAGGCGGCTTTTTGGCCTTCCTCTTTCGGATCGGTTCGAAAGCGCCAATCCTCGTTCAGGCCGATGCGGGTGGAGGCCTGCGACAGCGCGCAGAAGAGAAGACAGGACAGCAATGGGATTTTGATCATGGTGTACCTCGCGGCAGGTCCGCTCCCTCACGGTCGCGGTTCGGTGCTCGGCGGACGGGTCCGCTCCCTCACGGTCGCGGTTCGGTGCTCGGCTCATGGTTGCGCGGCGGGTTCCGCCTGCACCGCGACCGCGTACTTGACGCTCTGCTCGACCGAATCGTTGCCCTGCATCGCGGTGACTCTCAGCTCGTAGTTGCCCGGCTTGACCGGGGCTCCGCCGATTACCACCGGGATGGCGCCCGAGGCGTCGGGGGCGGACAGGTCCGCCTCCTGTTCGGCGACCACTTCGCCGTCGAGCGTCACCTGAATCTGGACCGACGGCTTCTCGGTGCTCGCTTTGTCCGGATAGACCACGAAGTACAGGTAGGGCTGGGCGGTAGGGGCGAGGGTCGCCGCCAAGTCCGGAACCACGCGCCGGCCCTGGAACTGGAACGGATCGGTGGGATCGCCCGCGCCGACCACCTGCTCGATCTGCTTCACCAGGACGACGCTGCTCAGGCTGAGTCCCTTCCTTTCGGTGTTGTCGAAGGTCATCGTGCCCGTACTCGAGTGGCGCGCTTCTACGTCCACCAGCACGCTGTCAATGGAGTAGCGTCCGGCGGGAAGGCTGAGCGGGTGGCAGTACGAAATTGGCTGTGCCTGCACCTCAGCCATGTTGGCATCCGGGATGTCGTAGGCGAAATCCTGGCTGAACTTGTCCACCACCTGCCCGTCGCCATTCTTCACCAGGGCGAACAGCGCGAGGTGCAGCCGGTGCTTCTGCTGCGCCGGAATCGGCGTCGCGGTCAGAGTGGAAACCGGCACCTCGTATGCGACGCCGATCTGCGAGTTCTCCGCCTGGGGCCGGAACTGATAGGCGCCCAACTGGAAGTCGAAGGCGTGCGGCAGGGGCTTGGTGCTCAACGTCATCAGGGCGGCCACTTCGAAAGGCTTCAAAGCCGAGCCCTTGATATCGGGCATGGCGAAGTAGCCGGCCCGGGTTTCGACGGTCAGGTCGGCGCGGGCCATCTTGATCTCGATCTTCCGCAGGCGGCCGTCGTACTTGGCGGAGACGGGATGATAGATCGCCTCGTAGTGGGAGTCCACATCGTCAACGATGCGCTGGAAGGGCTTGCGGAGGTCGTTCGTGTTGGCGATGAGGAACCCGCCGGTCCCTTCGGAGAGAGCGCGGAGGGCGGCCTGGGGATCGGAGCCACGCACGGCATTGTGCAACTCGTCGTCCTGCCGCATCTCCGCCATGGCGGCTCCGGCGCCGCCGGTAGGGGTGGTCTGGGCGCTGCCGTTGCCGCCCTGGTTGGCGGGGACTGCCGCATTGTAGGTGCCGGTGCTCCCCTGCCCCTGGCTCAGAGTCCTGACATGGCTTAGAGCCGCGCTGCTCGCCATGGCCGTCGAGTTCTCGCTCAGCCCGTGAACGTCGATGCCGTAAAACGTGATCTTCGCGTTTGAAGCCGTCGTCAGAATTTTCTTGAAGCGGTCGGGATCGCCGGTCGACGTCAGGCCGGGAGTCATCAGCAGGACCGTCTTATGGCCCGGCAGGGTGGCGAACTGCTCGATCATGGCGATGAGCTGATCCGTCTGGCGAGCCGCTTCGATGTGACCGAACTGCCGGTTCTGCGACGCCAGATCGGCGCGCTGGAAGGCCGCGGACTGCGATGTCTCCACATTCACGTCCCCGATGGCCCTGCTGTAGAGCTCCCCGCCGGTGATATTCATGCCGTTCTGGTCCGCGGTAACGACGGCCGGATTCATGCTCAGCACGGTGTTCGCCGCGCTGACGAAATCCAGACTGGGGCCGGTAAAGGCATTCTTGGCGGTGGAGATCAAGGCGTTGCGGTCGGTAGTGAATGGCTGGAGCACGTTGAGACGTGAGGTAAGGTTGAAGATTCCAACCCAGGCGTCGGAGGGCAGACCGCCCTGGAGGAATTCCTTGGTGGCGTCAACCGCCCATTTCTTGGTGTTGGGATCCAGATTCTGGAAAACGATGCACACGACGTTCAGGGCCCTGAGTGGCAAGGACACGGGCTTGGATTTGGCTGGCGTCCCGGGAGAAGCGGGAGTGGCGGGCGCGGATGCCTTCTGCGGTGTGCCCGGGCCGGTCACAAGCCGGAAATCGACCAGCGGCTGGAGGACGCCGTCCTCGTAGACCTGGATGTCCCCGGGCTTGAGGTTCTTCACGACCTTGCCCTTTTTGTCGCGCACAACCAGGTCGAGCGAGACTTCGCTGACGGTGGTGCGGATGACGGTGCCGGTGTCGGCCGGAGCTGGGTTCTGGGCCGCGGCCACATCGGCCACGGGCCAGCAAGAAGCGCAGAGAACGGCGAAACCAACGATCTTCCGCATATCGCTTACTCCATCTCGACAGGCCGGACGCCTGTCCCACTTTCTTCAGGCCGGGAGGCCGCGGGGCCGGCCTACGCCTGTCGCACTCTCTTCGGGCGGCGAAGCCGCCGAGCCGGCCTACGCCTGTCCCACTCTCTTCGGGCGGCGAGGCCGCTGGGCCGGCCGGACGCCGATCCAACCTTCTCCAGGCCGGGAGGCCGCTGGGCCGGCCTATGGGTGGCCCGCGCCTTGTGCCGTATGACCGGCGGCTTCGTGTGCTTGACCCGCGGCGCCTCCGGTGCGTCCGGCGGCGGGGGCGGCCGCGTGACCGGCGGCACCCGACGCTTCGGCGGGGCGGCCGGCGGCGCCTCCCGCTTCTCCCATGTATTTGATCCCGGAGCTGGTCGTGTATTTGCGGTAGTTCTGGAACGCCCGGTCGCTCTTCATGGGCTGCTTTGAATTGGTCCCCAGATACACCCAGGTTGAGTGCTGCGGCACCAGATACCGCTTGGCGCCGATGCGGACGAAGTCGTAGTCGACCGCGATGGCCGACTGCTGGATAGGGAAGTTCTTGGGCAACTCGACGGCCTCGACCACCACGCGCCGGATGGCCATGGTGTTCGCGTCGATCATGACCGTCCCCTGGTAGGCCGCGAGCACCTGAGATCCCTTGTCGCCGAGAGAAAGCAGGTAACCCGAGTTCTTGCGCTCCACGCGGTACTCGAAGACGTGGACCCGGGCGCCCTTCAGCTCCGACATGCCCTTCCACTCGATACGGGCGTTGTGAGATTCGTTGAAGACCAGTCCCAGCACTCCTCCGAGCTCGCCGAAAAGGTCGAGCTTCTTCATGATGGATGGCATGTTGGCCACCTGTTTGGTGGTCAGCGTCTGGGTCTTCTCCTCGCCTTCGACATATTGCATCAGATCGGTCGCGGAGACCGCCGGGGCCCAGTCGGCGTCTTTCTTCTTCGAGAACTTGGTAGTGGTCCGGGTGCAGACGAAATTCGGAAGGTTTTCCCGGTAATCGTTGGCGCGTTCGCGGGCAGCGGTAAGAATGCGCTGCAATTCAGCCTCTTCCGGCTTGGGAGTGCCCTCGATCAGCTTCGCCGCGAGTAGCGAGGCAACTCCGTCCGCCGAAGTGCCGGCCTTGGCGGCATCCGCCGGCAGCGCCGCGATGATCGGGGCCGGCGGGGTGACCACCTCGAAATTGAGTTTGCGTTCCTGCGATTCCTTGCCTTGCGTGAGACGCACCAGCAATTGATAATGGCCCGGCTGGAGCAGGCTCCGCTTGAGCGTGGCACTGACCGGGATAGGGGCGCCCGGACGGCGCTCGAGTACCTTGATCGCGGGCCGCTCTACCGGATGTCCATCCCGCTGCACCTCGACGATCACACGCGGCGGCACCGCTACCCGCGTATCGGGTGAGACGAGCAGGAAAGCTTGCACGTCGCGATCCGCGCCTCTCCACACCGGTATCAACAGGGGCACCACGCGCCCATCCTGGAAGCGGAGCGGATCCTCGGCGTCGCCGATGGACCACAGGGGCTCCAGCGTGCGCACCAGGAACAGGTCGCAGACCGCAAGGTCCGGCGTCACCGACAGAGTAAAGCCGGTGGATCTCGTGCTGAGCTTGTTGGCCTGCCTGTCCAGAACGGCCGCTTCCAGGCGGTACTCCCCGGGCGGCAGGGAAAAACTCCGGTCCAGCGTGTACACGCCGTTGCTGGCCGAGTCCAGGCCTTCGGTCGCCATCTGATCGGGAACGTCCTGGCTGAACTTCTGTAGAACCTGGCCTGCCGCGTCCTTGACCAGCACCAGAACCGAGAAGTGCATGTCGCACAGGCCCAGGGCCGGGTCCAGCTTGCAGTAGATCCCCGCCAGCGGGAGTTCCAGCACGGCCTCGGCACGGGCCTTGCCCTGCGCCTGCCCGAGATGCAGCGTGTCGATCCGGAACGGAATGGTCTCGGTCCGCTCCGGCGCGCTCAGGGCCTTGAGCAGCGGGATCTCGAACGGTGCCGTATCCGGTCCCGCGTCCGCCGGCAGGGCGAAGTACCCCGAGCGGGATTGCAGGCGCGTCTGGGGCCGGCTCACCCGCAGCGACACGGCGCGAAACTGGCCAATGCGCTCTGCCGAAGGTGCGGCGTAGGCCACCTCGTAGTAGGTGGTGAGGTCTTCGGCAATCTTCCCGCCGGAGGGTCCCACATCGCTCGAGTGGCGGATGTAGAGCCCGCCGGTCGACTCGGCCAGGTCCTTGAGCGGCAGCCGCGTGCCCGTGTCCGCTTCCAACTGGATGAACGTGAAGCCTAGCGACGGAGCTGCCGGCCTAGCGGCCGCCTGCGCGGCAGTGGGTTGGGCATCGGCCGTCGCCGCGCTCGCGTCGAGAATCGAGGATGCCTTCTTCTCAGCGGCTTCACTCAGCCCGCCGACGTTAACCGTGTACAGGACTACGCTTGCCCGGTTCGCGCTGCCGATTGCGGCGCGCACCTGATCGGGGGAGCACTGCTCCACCTGAACGCTGTCCGAAAAATAGACGATCGCCTTGCGCCCGCTGAGACTGGCCTGCTGCCTGGCCAGGGCGACCAGAGCGGCAACGGGAGGGCGCAGCCTCTCGTCGCGCTGGATGCGGTCCCAGCGGTCGAGGGTGCGTTGGGCGTTCAGCGCCAGGGAATCCCCTGCCGGTTGCGCGCCGGCGGCGGGTGCCGAACCGGCGGAAGGATTCCGGGGCGGGCCCGTGGCCGTTTCGATGGCCTTGTTCAGGAGGCCGGCGTCCTGGGTGAACGTCTGTACCAGTTCGAGCTTGTCGCTGATCCTCCAGACGGAAAACGAGGCGCCCGTGCCGGTCAGCGCGTTCAACATGCCGGACGCCGCTTTTCGCGCCGCCGGGGAGGCGTAGCTGTCCAGCCCGTCGAAAATGAGGGATACGAAGCGGGATCGCGATGGCGCCTGCTGGCCGCCGTTTCCGCCGCCGATCAACTGCAAGCGCTCGATTTTCACCGTGGCGCCGCCGTCGGTGACCTTGATCTCTTCGGGGCGCAGATCGCGCACTGGGTGGCTGTGGCTGTCGCGAGCGACAAAATCGAGTACCACTTCTGCCCTGCCGGTGCCGCCGACGGCGGGCGCGTCGGGTTTTGCGGCAATTGCTGGAGACTGCGCAGCCGCGGCAACGGCGAGTGAAGCGAATAGTAGTAGAGCCAAGAGTGAATGGCGCATTAAGGACCCTAAGAAGTTACAGCCAGCGAACCATTCTAGTCTTTACCGCGGCGAATGTCTAAGACCTCAGGCATCCGGTTGCCACCCTCAGCACGGAACCGCGACCGTCAGGGAGCGGAGCCGATGTGGTTCACGACGGTCCGTTGCGGTAGGGATGGCCGTTGCCGGCCACCCCCCGCACAGACCCGTACTTGCAGGAACTACTGCATACGGTTCTTACCTTGGATGTGACGCCGCAAGGCGCCTGGCGTCGAAACGAGCATCCGGATACGCATGCACAACATGAGGGATGGGTAACCAGTGGTCGAGGACCGGCCCCAGTTTCGTCCAAGTGGGCCGCCGCTGACTGCGCTGGCACAGAGTTCTGTACCACAGGCGAGCCACCTGATGCCGGAATCGCGACAGCACCGCCAGGTTCCCCGGAACCGCATGGTATTGGTAGTAACCGCGCAGCACGCTCCGCAGCCATTCTCCGACCGTTGCAATCGGCGCGTGCATCTTCCGGCGTAGTTCCTGCTTCAGTTCTTGCAGCTTCTTCCGCCTTCGTTTGCCGTCCGTAATGCGCCGGACTTCGAACCTGCCCAGCCTGTTTTCCCCGCACACGTGCCGGAATCCCAGGAAGGTGAACGCCTCCGGTTTCCCCTCTCCACGCTCGGCCCGGTTTAACCTCGCGAACCGCCCGAACCGGATCAGCCGGGTCTTGTCTTCATTCAGCTCCAGCCCATACTCGCGCAGATGCTCCTTCAGTTCCTCCAGGTAGCGCTCTGCCTCGTCCTGGCGCTCGAAGCCCAGAATGGCATCGTCGGCGTAACGCACGATGGTGATCTCGCCTCCCGCCGCTTGCCTCCACTGGTCGGTCCACTGATCGAGGACGTAATGCAGATACACGTTGCTGAGCAGCGGCGAAATCACCGCCCCCTGGGGAGTCCCTGCTTCTGTCTCCGACCATACGCCGTCCTCCATGACCCCCGCCTTCAGCCATTTCTGGATCAGGCGCAGGACCCTCGGATCGGCGATCCGTTTCTCCATCAACTGGACCAGCTTTTCATGCGAAAGGTTATCGAAAAAGCTCTTTAGGTCCAGATCGAGAATCCAGCTCACCCTCTTCCGCTTGATCGCCACATACAGCGCGTCCAGCGCCATATGCTGGCTGCGTCCCGGCCGGAACCCGTAAGAGAAACCCCGAAAATCCTCTTCGTAAATTGCGTTGAGGACCGTGGCCACGGCCTGCTGGACGATCTTATCCTCCAGCGCCGCCAGCCCCAATGGCCGCTGCTTGCCATTGTCTTTCGGTATCCAGCGTCTCTTGGAGGGCCGCGCCTGGTACGCCCCGCGATGCACCCGGCTGTGTAGATCTGTGAGTCTGTCCTCCAGCCCGGTGGCATACTCCTGCCATGTCATCCCTCTTTCCCGCACACCCTGCAATCCCTGGGTCACCCTTTCCCCGCTCTGGGTCGGTCGAGTGTTAGATTCCACGGTGTTCTCCTTGGTCACGGGCCTTCCCTCCACCCCCTCCGCCGCCGGCGTTTCCACCGGCCTTGTTCGGAGGCTTCGCAGGTAATATGCCCGTGTTCGACTCCTCGCTGGCGCGCGTGCCCGGATTGCGCTTTGGGCTTCCCGGGCCGATCCAGCAGCCGGGTAGGCCACCGGATACCAGCGAGGTCTCTCGGTTCTCGCGCGTGCAGTTTCTCGGCGTGCGTATGGCTCTTGGACTACGCCGGGCCTGACGGAGACTCGCGATCCCGTTTCCGCCAGTGTGGCCTTCCCGTTGTAAGCACACGGTCAGCGCCCGGATTGCGTTTTTCGAAGCTCGATTCCTCGCCCGCCGATGCCTCTGTCTACACTTCACCCGGCACCTCGCGGCACCCAGCGCAAGACATGAGGTCAAGATGGTTCGCTACTCCTTTCTTGCGGGGCTCTTTCATCCCCGACTGCACGCCGGTTTATCCCGACGATTGCGCTCGCTTACGCTCGCGGTTCGGTGCCGCTCGGCCTCGCCTACTTTCAGGCTTCGCTCGAGCGCCTCGGTTGCCACCCTCAGCACGGAACCGCGACCGTCAGGGAGCGGACCTGGTGTGGTTCACGACGATTGCGCTCACTCTCGTTCGCGGTTCGGTGCAGCTCGGCGTCGCCTACTGGGCGGCCACAGTGAACTTCAGGCTTCGCTCGAGCGCCTGGGCGCCCTGAATCGCAACGATCTTCAACTCGCACTCGCCCGGCCTGGCCGCGGACTCGATGAGCATGGGGATGGCTCCGCTCGCGTCGGGGGCCGGCAGGTCGGTCACCTGCTTGGCCAGCACCTGGCCGTTGAGCAGGAACTGCACCATCAGCCGCGGCTGCTCCGGCTTCGCCTTGTCCGGATAGACCACGAAGTATACGTAGGGCTTGGCGGTCGCGCTCAGCGTCGTCGCCAGCTCCGGCGTCACCCGGGTGTTCCCCACCCGGAAGGGATCGCTCGCGTCCGGCTGGCCGTCCGCGGCATCCACCTGCCTCACCAGCATCACGCTGCTCAGCCTCAATCCCTTCCGTTCCGGGCTGTCGAACACCATCTCGTTGGTGGCCTCGCGGTTGCTCTGCCGGTCGAGCATAGCCGTCTCAACCGTGTAGCGCCCTGGGGGAAGACTGAGCACGTGCGTATAGGGAATCGTGGAGGTCTCGATCGACGCCAGCTTGTCGTCCGGAATCTCGTAGGGGGCGTCCTGGCTGAATTTGTCGACCACTTGTCCGCTGGAATCCTTCACCAGGCAGACCAGGGAAAGGTGCAACCGGTGCCTCTTCTGCTCCGGCTCGGGCGTGGCCGTCAGAGCGGACACCGGCACCTCGTAGGTGAGGGCGTACTGCGAGTTCTCCCCTTCCGCCCGGAACTGGAGGACCGCGGAACGAAAGTCGAAGGCATGCGGCCGCGGCTGGCGGCCCAGAGCCAGCAACCCAAGAACATCGCTGGAGGTCAGCGGGGGGGAGTCCTTGAGGTCCGGCAGAGCGAAGTATCCGGGACGGCTCTCTACGCTCAGGTCGGGCCGCGTGAGCTTCACCTCGATCTTGCGAAGATGGCCGTCGTACTTGTCCGAAGCCGGCCGGTAGACCGCTTCGTAGTGGGCGTCGATCTCGTCGGCGACGCGCTGGAACGGCTTCCTGAGATCGTTCGTGCTGCCGATCAGGAAGCCGCCCGTCCCTTCCGCCAGCGCGCGCAGGCTGGCCTGCGTGTCGGTGGTGCGCACGGCGCTGATCAGGTAGTCGTCCTGCCGCATTTTCTCCATCGTCACCGCCGCACTGTCGTTCTGGCGGCGCTGGGACCTGCTCAGGGAGGCGACATGATTCACCGCCGCTGTCGACGCCAGCACGTTGGAGTTCTGGGTAAGGCCGGTAACGTCGATGGCAAAAAAGGTGACGCCGGCGCGATGCGCGCGGTTCAGAATATTTTCGAACCGGTCCACATCGCCCGTGGTCGCCAGGCCCGGGCTGAACAGCAACACCGTCTTGCGGCCCGGCAGCGCGGCGAGCTGATCGATGGTCCTGAGGATCGAATCCGTCTCGCGCATTCCCTCGATGTGGCCGAACTGGCGCCGCTGGCTCGCCTGGTCCCCACGAATGATGTTGGCGCCCATGGAGGTGGCCACGTCCGCGCCGTTGATGGCGTTGGGATTGAGTCCGCCCCCGGCGATGGTCAAATCCGTACTGACGCCGCCTCCCGAGGCGCCTCCACCGCCGCTCACAGTCACGCTGACCATGACCGGCTCGGCGCTGAGTAATGCCTGGGCCGAACTCATGAGGTCGGCCCCGGTCCCGGTGGAGACGTTTTTGATGACCTGACCTATCTCCTCGCGGTCGGTGGTGAACGGGTGCAGAGCGGTAAGCCGGTCGGTCAGGCCGAAGACCCCGACCCAGGTGCCAGGCTGCAGGTCGTCCTTCAGGAATTCTTCCGCGCCGTCCACCGCGTACTGGCGGGTGTACGGATCGAGGTTATGAAAGACCAGACAGACCACGTTCAGCGCGCGCAGCGACCGGGCCGGGGAATCCGCCGGGCGGGCGGGGACGGGCGCAGCGGGCTCCTCTTTCGCAGGCGCCGCCGCCGCGGGACGGGGCGCCTCCTCCAACCGGAAGCTGAGGATGTCCCGGCGAACGCCGTCCTCGTAGATCCGCACCTCGCCGGGCTTGAGGTTCCTTACCAGGCGGCCGTGCTTGTCGCGAACGACCAGATCCAGCAGCACCTCGTTCACGGTGGTTTTGATCGTGACGCGCGGTTCCGGCGGCGGGGCATTCTGCCCCAGCGCCAGGGCCCGGAGCATCAGGCAGATGCCAACTCCAGCGGCCGGGATGAAAGGTCTTCGCATCTCGTCCTCTGGCGGCTCCGCGCAGCCGCCCCGAACCTAGTTCGCAACCACCCTGTACTTCACGCTTCGCTCCAGCGTTTCGGAGCCCTGTGTCGCAATGATCTTCAACTCGCAGTTGCCAGGCTTGGCAACCGTGCCGAACAGTTTCGGCACCGCGCCGCCGGCATCCGCCGCGGGCAGATCCTCCGCCCGCCTCGCAACCACCTGGCCGTCGATGAGGAACTGGATCTCAATGCGCGCATGCGCGGAGTTGGCCTTATCCGGATAGACCACGAAGTACACGAAAGGCTTGGCGCCCGCGGGCAGCGTCGCCGCCAGTTCCGGCGTGACGCGTTTGGTTCCCACCCGGAAAGGATCGGACACATCCGGCAGCCCGGTCGCGGCGTCCACCTCCCTTATCAGCAACACGCTGCTCATCCCCATCCCTTTGCTGGGCGGGCTGTCGATCGCCACCTCGCTGGTAGACGCCCGGCCACCCTCGCGGTCGATCACGGCGGTTTCCACCGTGTAACGCCCCGCGGGAAGAGTGAGCAGGTGCGAATAGGGAATCGAGGCGCCCGCGAGCGCAGCCATCCTGTCGTCCGGAATCTCGAAGGGCGCATCCTGGCTGAACTTGTCGACCACCTGGCCGCTGGAGTCTTTCACCAGCGCGAACAGGGAAACGTGCAGGTGGTGCTGCTTCAGTTGGGGCTGGGGAGTGACGGCCAGGCTGGACGTCGGCACCTCGTACGTCATGGCGTATTGCGAGGTCTCCCGTCCCGGCCGGAATTGAAAGGCCGCGGAACGAAAATCGAAGGCGTGCGGCCGAGGCTGTGCATTCAGCATCATCAGGCCGGCCACGTCGATCGGCGTCAAGGAGGGCGAGTCCGGTATGTAGGGCAGGGCAAAATAGCCCATGCGGGTTTCGACGGTCAGGTCCGCCCGCGCCAGCTTCACTTCAATCTTGCGCAGACGCCCGTCGTAGGTGTCGGAAGTGGGACGATAGGCCGCTTCGTAATGCGCGCCCACGTCTTCCATGAGCTTCTGAAACGGCTTTCGAAAATCGTTCGTGTTGGCGATCAGGAACCCGCCCGTTCCTTCGGACAGCGCGCGCAAGGGGGCCTGCGTGTCGGAGGTGCGCACGGCGTTATGCAGATAGTCGTCCTGCCGCATCAGTTCGGCATCCTGACCGACGCTGCCCGTGGTGCCGGTGTTGGTCCCACCCGAGACGCCCGCCGATTGCTGCTGGCTCAAGGCGGCCACGTGCTGCAAAGCGAGATTCCCGGCCTGAACGTTCGAATTCTCGCTGAGACCGTTCGTGTCCAGGGCGTAGACGGTGAGATTCGCTTGGTTCGCGGCGGTCAGAATGGGCTTGAAGAGATCGGGATCGCCGGTGGTCACCAGGCCAGGGCTCATCATCAAGACCGTCTTGTGTCCGGGCAGGGCGCCCAGTTCCTGAATCATGGTCTTCATCTGGTCCATCTGGCGCATTCCGTCGATCACACCAAAATTCCGCTGCTGGTCGACGAGGTCACCGCGCTGGGCGTCCGCGCCCAGACCGGTTTCCACATCCACCCCGGCGTTGATTGCGGTATTGACCTTGCCCGCCTGCAACGTCTCGGTCGCTCCACCCGAACGTCCGCCCGGCGTAGAGAACCCCTCGATCACGTCCAGATTGGGCGTGGCGTTGATGACCGCGTCCGCGACCCTGGCAAGCTGGAAAATCCCCCCGCCGCTGAAATTGGTCGAAACGGCACGCAGAAGGTCGGCGCGATTGTTGGTGAAGGGGTGGAGCACCGTCAAGTGCGTACCGAGGTAGAAGATCCCGACCCAGGTGTCAGGCTGCATCTGGTTATTGAGGAACTCCTGCACGGCCTCCAGCCTCAACTTCTTCATGGTCTGATCGAGGTTGTCCTGATTGTGAAAAACAATGCAGATCAGGTTGACTTTCCGCAGGGTCTGGGGCGTAGGGGCGGCGGGGGCCTTGGATTGCTTGGCGGCCGGCGTTTGAACGCTGTAGCCCTCCGCCAGCCGGAAACTGAGGATCTTCTGCGGGACGCCGTCTTCGAAAACCTGCACGTCCCCGGGCTTCAAATTCTTCACTATTTTGCGGTGTTTGTCGCGCACGACAAAATCGAGGAGAACCTCGTTTGCAGTGGCATGAATGGTAGTATTTGATTGCGCCGGCGCCGGGGTCTGACCTCCGGCCCGTGTGCCAACCTGCGCGCACAAAAGTAGTGCAGCGGCCGGAATCAGCAGCTTCAACATGGGCTCATTTTAGCTCTTCCGAGCATCCTTTCGCACCTTTGAAACGGCGCTCGGACGCTGTTGTGGCGGTCTCCGTTCAGCGCGCGCACGCCTAGCGCTTTGACGTGCCAGGTGCGTGCCGGGTTTCGTCCGGATGGCGAGCCCCGCCGCCGCCGGGCGGAGGCCGGGATGACGCCCGGCCCGCGGTCTCGACCCGCGGCACGGGATCGGAGGGACTCGGAGGTCCACGCGGCGGGCACTCCAGCGGGGCAAACACGGTGCGGCGCGGGGAGCCGCGAAGACGCCGTGCGCTTCATTCCTGCCCCCCAGGGGCTATGCTGGTTAAATGGTGGTGCGCTCCTCCCTGCTGGCTCTGCTCCTGATCCACACCGCTGCCTGCCAGGACGCCGATCCCCAGCAACTCTTCCGGGAGGCCGCCGAGGCGCAGCAGCGCGGGGACGATGCCCAGGCCGTCGCCAAGTACCAGGCCCTGATCAAGCTTCGTCCGGACAGCGTCGCGGCGCACGCAAATCTCGGCGCAGCGCTCTCGCACCTGCGCCGTTTTGACGAGGCCATCGCCGAGTACGAGCTCGCCCTGGCGGCGGCTCCGGACCAGATCCAGATCCGGGTCAACCTGGCCCTGGCGTATTACAAGGCGGGCCGCATCGACCGCGCTGCCGCCGGGTTCGAAAAGTCGCACGCCCTGGCGCCCGAGGAGAAGCGCATCACGCTTCTGCTTGCCGACTGCTGGCTGCAGCAGGGAGAGAACCGCAAGGTGATCGCTCTGCTCGAGCCTCTGGACGCGCAGAACCGGGACGACCTGACGTTCTCCTACCTCTACGGCACCGCGCTCATGCGGGACGACCGGACCGAGCGCGGGCAGGAGGTCATGGACCGCATCCTCAGAAACGGCGATTCGGCCCAGGCCCGCGTCCTGATGGCCTCGGCCCGGATGAAGATGCAGAACTGGAAGGGCGCAAAAGCGGACCTGGAACGGGCCATCGAGATCGACCCGTCCCTGCCCGGGGTTCACGCCCTGTTGGGCGTGGTGCTCGACGAGCTCATGGATACCACCGCCAGCGACCAATATCGGAAGGAATTAGAGGTTAATCCAAACGATTTTTCCGCGAATTTTCACCTGGGCGTCTACGCCCTCCACGACAACCGCGTCGACGCGGCCGAGGCCCGCCTCGAACGCGCGCTCGCCACCCGGCCGGGCGACCCGGGCGCGCTGTTGCAGTTGGCCAATGTCCGATCCGCCCAGAACAGGCGCGACGAGGCTTGCACGATCCTCGAGGGCGTCATTCAACGCTACCCGGATTTCCGCGAAGCGCACGTGGTGCTGGCCAGCGTCTACTACCGTCTGAAGCGCAGAGCCGACGGCGACCGGGAAAGCGAGATCGCGCGGAAGCTGAGCGCGCCGTCCCCCACCCACATCCACTGAAGCCGCCGTGGCCACCGGCGCCGGGGACCGCCTTGGGCCGCCCGCTTACCGCAGTAGGTCCTCGAGCTGGATCTTCGAGTCGGTTCGCGCGTCGCGGTACTTGACGATCACGGGCGTATAGAGCGAGATGCCCCAGTCCTTGCCGCGGCCGTGCCGGATAGCGCGGGCTCCGGCCACTACCACCGCTTCTTCGGGAATCGCCAGGGGCTCCGCGTCGGTGGCCGTGTAGACCTCGCCGCGCACCAGGTCGTAGACCGGCGTCGAGCGGTTGAGCACCGTGCCGGTGCCGAGCACGGCGCGCCGCTTCACAACCGTGCCTTCGTAAATGCCACAGTTGCCGCCCACCAGCACCTCGTCTTCGACGATCACCGGGAGCGCGCCCACCGGCTCGAGTACTCCGCCGATCTGCGCCGCGGCCGAGATGTGGCAATTGCGGCCCACCTGCGCGCAACTGCCCACCAGCGCGTGCGAATCCACTAACGTTCCTTCGCCCACGTAGGCGCCGACGTTGATGTACATGGGCGGCATGCAGGTGACGCCGCGGCCCACGTAGCAGCCGTCGCGGATGCTCGATCCGCCGGGAACCATGCGCACGGCGTCGGCGACCGCGAGCCGCTTCACCGGGTAGGTGGCCTTGTCGAAGAAGGGCTGGCGCACCGGATCGACCGACATGTCGACCAGCGCGCCCATGCGGAAGCCGAGCAGCACGCCCTTCTTGACCCAGGCATTCACGCGCCAGCCGCTCGCGGCCGCGGCGTCGGGCTCGGCGGCGCGCACCTCGCCGCGGTTCAGCGCTTCCTTGAAGCTCTCGAAGAGGCGGAAGTGCTCCTCGGTGTACGCCTCCGGCTTGTGGTCGAACAACGCCTCGATGTCAGCTTGCAGCATGAACCGGGATCAGTCCTAGGGCTGTGAGAACCTTCTCGATGCGGACCTGGGTCTCGGGCTTGGGCGCCACCAGCGGCAGCCGCCAGACCGGCTCGAGCAGGCCCATCAGCGCCATCGCGGCCTTGACCGGGATGGGATTCGATTCGATGAAGTTAACTTCGATCAGCGGCAGGTAGCGGCGCAGGATCTGGCGGGCCGCGACCAGGTCGCCACGGCGTGAGGTATCGACCAGTTCGGCCATTTCCGCTGGGATTTCGTTCGAGGTGGTGGAGATGAGGCCGCGGCCGCCGAGCGCGATTATGGGCAGCGTCACCGCGTCGTCGCCCGAGAGAACGTTGAAGCGGTCCGGCACCTGAGCCAGGATCGAGGCGACTTGCGCCAGGTTGCCCGAGGCCTCCTTGACGCCGACGATGTTGTCGATTTCGGCCAGGCGCTTCATGGTGGCGGGCTCGACGTTGACCGCGGTGCGGCTCGGCACGTTATAGACGACGATGGGGATGGAGACAGCCGCGGCGATGGCCTTGTAGTGCTGGTAGAGGCCCTCCTGCGAGGGCTTGTTGTAGTAGGGCGTGACGGAGAGGATGCCGTCGGCGCCGGCGGCCTTCACTTCTTTGGCCAGTTCGATGACCTCGGCGGTGTTGTAGCCGCCCGCCCCGGCGAGGACGGGGATATGGTCCTTGCGAGCTTCGTCCACCGTGATCCCGACCAGACGCAGGTGGTCGAGGCGCGTCAGCGTCGGGTTCTCGCCGGTGGTGCCGCAGGGCACCAGGAAGTTGATGCCGGCGTCGATCTGCCGCCGCACCAGCCGGCGGACAGCGTCTTCGTCCAGTGATTGATCTTTTCGGAACGGCGTCACTAGCGCCGTTCCGCAGCCTGTGAACATGCTCTTCACCTCACTCTGTCCGCTCCCTGACGGTCGCGGTTCGGTGCTACCCTGAGACACCCTGCACCAGCCGGCACGGTCAGCAAGACACCCTCTGCACCAGCCGGCACGGTCAGCAAGACACCCTGCACCAGCCGGCACGGTCAGCAAGACACCCTGCACCGAACCGCGCGCGTCAGCAAGCGGGATTCCCAGAATAACTCACGACACCTTGTCTACGGTGTAGTCCACGCTTATCGAGCCGTCCTCCGACTGGGCGTGGAGCTTGATCTGGTTGTCCTTGACGACGCCCGTGTAGTGCAACTTGACGTCGACGCCCTGGATGGTAAAGGCGATGTTGAATTCGATCTTGTCGCCGTCGATTTTGCCGTCGGAGATGGTGGACTTGCCGGTCATCGAACTCGTCGTCTCGCCGGTAAGCTTGTTCCCGTCCGCCTTGAGCACGAAGGTCCTCTCGACCTTGCCCATGGCCGTGTCGGCGGTTCCCTTCCAGGTCCCAGTTACGTCGGCGGCCAGCGCCACCAACGCGAATGCGGCGGTCAGCAATAGCAGACGCTTCATGTTCCCTCCCCTTTGGTTTCTTGCGCCACTTCCGCCCGGCGATCTTGAATCAGTTCGTCGATCAGGTTCCGGCCGGGCGGTATGTACTTCCGAATCTCCTCGCGCACCTTGGCCAGCGCCTCGGACCGTGTGGCGTTCGTCGCCATGTTTCGAGTATGCCTCATCGGAACGTTACGCCTACGGCTACACGCCGAATAGCACCTCGCTGAACTCGTGCATGCCCTTCTTGCCCGCGATCCATTGGGCGGCGCGCAGGGCGCCGCGGGCCAGACCCTCGCGGCTGCGGGCGGTGTGCCGCAGGGTGATGGTGTCGGCCGCCGAGTCGAAACCGACTTCGTGCGTGCCGGGATGGCGGCCGGCGCGGCTCGAGGCGGTGTCGATAGGCAGGGTGTAGCCGGCCTTCTTCATATCGGCTACCAACTTCAGAAGCGTGCCCGAGGGGGCGTCCTTCTTGGTGACGTGGTGAATTTCCCAGGCCCAGGCGCCGTAGTCTTGCTCGCTGGACATCAGGCGCGCCGCCTCCGCTACCAGGCGCGAAAACAGGTTCACACCGATCGAGAAATTCGGGCTCCACACGAGGCCGATGTTGTGACGCTCGACGGCGGCCTTCACTGCGTCCATGTGGCTGGCCCAGCCGGTGGTGCCGATCACCATGTTCACTCCCAGGGCCGCGATGCGCTCGACGTTCGGCACTACGGCCGTGGGAATGGAGAACTCCACCGCCACGTCTACGCCGCGGAAGTTCTCCGCGGTGAGGCCCGCGGAGTCGACGTTGTTGAACTCGTCTAGCGTGAGCGACACCGTGGCGCCGTACTCGGGCGCCAGTTCGGCGATGAGGTGGCCCATCTTGCCGTAACCGACGATGGCGAGGTTCATAGGAAGCACCAAGCGTCGGCTGGAGAGCCGACGCGGCAGGCTGAAGCCTGCGCCACGAAGATCATATCAGTCGAACACGGCGGGATCGAGCGTGGCGAAAAACTCGCCGTGCAGGAGCCGCACCGCCTCCTTCAGACTTTCCCCGGCGATCACGATGCTGAAGTTCCACTGGGAGCCGCCTTGGGAAATCATGAGCACGTTCACCTTTTCGAGGACGCGGAAGATCCTCGCCCCGATACCGGGAGTGTAGCGAATATTCTCCCCCACCAGGGCGATGATGGCACGGTCGTGCTCCACCGCCACCTCGGCAATCTCCTCCAGTTCGGCCCGGATCTCGGCCAGCCGCGCGGTGTTGTCGATGGTCGCCGAGACGCTGACCTCGGAAGTCGCCACCATATCCACCGGCGTCTCGTAGCGGTCGAAGACTTCGAAGATGCGGCGCAGAAAGCCATGAGCCATCAACATGCGCGTGGAGTGAATGTGGACCACGCTGATGGGCCGCTTCGAGGCGATCGATTTCACCGGGTTGGCGCAGGGCACGTTCTCGCGCACCACGCGCGTGCCGGGAACCTCCGGGCGGCGCGAGTTGAGGATCAGCACCGGGATATTGTGCTCGACGGCCGGGAGCACGGTGGAGGGGTGCAGCACCTTGGCGCCGAAATAGGCCAGCTCGGCGGCCTCGGCGAATGAGATCACCTTGAGGCGGCGCGCGCCCGGCACGGTGTTGGGATCGGCCGTGAGCATGCCGTCCACGTCGGTCCAGATCTGGATCTCTTCGGCGCCCATGGCCGCGCCCACGATGGACGCGGAAAAGTCGGAGCCGCCGCGGCCGAGCGTGGTGGTCACTCCATCCTCGGTGGCGCCGATGAAGCCGCCCATGACGACCACCTTGCCCGCCTGGACCAGCGGCGCTACACGGGCGCACATGCAGGCGCGGGTTGCATCGAACAGGGGCGCGGCCTGCGTGTGGCGGCGGTCGGTGACCAGCACGCGGCGGGCGTCCACGTGAACCGCGTCCAGGCCCAGCTTACGAAAGCCTGCCGTGACGATCCTGCTCGAGAGCCGCTCGCCGTAACTTGAAATCGCGTCCACCGAGCGCGGCGTGAGCTCGCCCAGGACGGACAGGCCCTTGACCAGTTCCCCCAGTTCCTGGAAATGCTTGTCCAGCATCCGCTCGACCTCGACTTCGTCGGACTCCAACGCCAGCGGCAGCGCGTTCTCGAAATGGTACTCGCGCAGAGTGCGGAGCTGCTCCAGGGCCTCGTCGCGGCGGCCGGAGACGGCGTCGGCGGCAAGCGCCAGCAGGCGGTTGGTGGTCTTGCCCATGGCCGACACGACGACCACCGGCCCGCGCGCCACGCGGGCTCCCACGATTCCTGCAATTCTCTCTATGGCGGCCGCCGATTCGACCGACGTCCCGCCGAATTTCATTACGATCATCGGTCCAGGAGTCCTTCCGAGTACATCAGCTCGGCATTGAGCACGGCGGCGCCTGCCGCTCCGCGGACCGTGTTGTGGCCCATGGCGACGAACTTCCAGTCCAGCGCCGGGCAGGGGCGGAGGCGACCGATGAAGGTGGTCATCCCGTTCTCGCGCTCGACGTCGCGGCGCGGCTGCGGCCGGTCCGGCTGCTCCATGTAGATGACCGGGTGGGGCGGCGCGCTGGGAAGTTTCCTTTCCTGGGGCAGCGCGGTAAACGATGACAGGGCGTCCAGGATCTCCTCGCGCGAGGGCTTCGAAGCGAGCTCGATGGAAACCGTTTCGGTGTGGCCATCCACCACCGGCACGCGGTTGCAATGCGCGCTGACACGGGCGGCGAGCGGCTCGATGCGGTCGCCGCGATATTCGCCCAGAATCTTCTGCGTCTCCTGCTGCATCTTGTCCTCTTCGCCGCCGATGAAGGGGATGACGTTGCCCAGAATGTCGAGGCTGGCCACGCCGGGGTAGCCTGCGCCGGAGACGGCCTGCATGGTGGTCACAATCACGCGCGCGATTCCGAAGCGCTTCAGCGGCGCGAGCGCGAGGGCCAGCACGGCGGTGGAGCAGTTGGGATTGGTGACGATCTGCCCCTTCCATCCGCGGTTGCGCTGCTGCACAGCAATGAGCTTCAGGTGGTCGGGATTGGCCTCGGGCACCAGCAACGGCACGTCGGGCTCCATGCGGTGGTTGCGCGAGTTCGATACCACGACGTGCCCGGCGGCGGCGAAAGCGCGCTCGATGTCGGTGGCCACCGAAGCGTCCATGGCAGAGAACAGCAGCTTCGGCGCGTTGCCCGGCTTCGACTCCTCGACCGTGAGCTCCCTCACGCCTGCCGGCATCACGCCGTCCAGGCGCCAGCTCGTCGCGTCGGCGTATTTCTTGCCCGCCGAGCGGTCGCTTGCGCCCGCCCACTTCATGTCGAACCAAGGATGATTCTGCAGAAAATTGATGAATTCCTGGCCCACCATTCCGGTGGCGCCGAGAACGCCGACTTCGATCTTGTTCATGCCAGCAGCCTTTCCACCATCGTGCGATAAATGTCGACAGCTTCGAGAAGCTGCCGCTTCGAAACCTTTTCGTCCAGCGTGTGCGCCACTAAGATGCTGCCCGGCCCGATCAGGAAGGGCTCGCCCCAGGCACGCCCGAGGGCCGGGATGTCGGTAGTGAACGAGACCACCGTAGTGGGCAGGTCCGGAATCGAGTTGAGCCGGATGGCGGGGATCGACAACACCTCGCTCGCCTCGACGCGCCCGGCCGCCGCTTCCTGGATGGCGGCGCGGATGGGGCCGGCGTCGGCCACCAGGCGGATCAGGAGCTCGGCCCGAGCCTTGTCGGGAATCACGTTCGGCGCGCGGCCGCCGTTGATGGTGCCGATGTTCAGGCTGCCGCCGCCGAGCACGGGGTCCTGGGGCATGGGGATGCGGCGGATCTTTTCCAGCACGTCGAGGAGCTTCTCGATGGCCGAATCGCCCAGCTCCGGATAGGCCGAGTGCGCCATCCGCCCGCGCGCGATGATCTCGTAGCGCAGGGCGCCCTTGGAGCCGAGGGCCAGCTGGTTCTCGGTCGGCTCGCCGTTGATCACGTAGCGCGAGCCGCGCCCGCTGCGCGCGGCGGCGAACGCTCCGGCGCTATTCCGCTCCTCGCCCACCACGAACAGGAGCGCGAACCCGCGGCGTCCCGCGGCCAGCAGCTTTTCGGCGGCGCCGGTCATGGCGGCGATGATGCCCTTGGCGTCGCAGGCGCCGCGCCCGTAAATGTAACCGTCGTCCTCGTGCGAGGGGAAGAAGGGCGGGACCACGTCCAGGTGCGTCGTGAGCGTGACCCGCGGTTCGCCCCAGGCGGCGAAGACGTTGAAGCGGCCGGGCTCCACCTCCATACGCTCGACGGCGCCGCCGGTGGCCGCAGCCAGTTGCGAAAGGTAGTCGGACAGCCAGGCGCCGACTTCGCCCTCGTTGTTGGTGATGGACTCGATATCCACCAGCGCTCGCGTCAGTTCGAATACGTTCATGGCTGTGATCCTGGGCGGAAGCGAAAAGGAAGGGAGGGAAGACAAGCTGTCCCTTCGATAGCGCTCCATCCGGTTCGAAACCCGAATGACAGTGGGCGGGATTTAGCCCGGCCCCCCAGCCGGCGCGCGGCGGGCTCTCGCGGCGGCTTCGGCGGAGATTGCGAACCCCTTTCGCGCGGGCCTCCCGGAGCTCCCCGGAACCGCGACCCGCCTACTGATGGCCTCCGCGCCTCTATCGAAACAAACTTCAGGATATAGAATTGCGGGGCGCGGGGTCAAATGCGGGCGCGGGGTCGAATGCGGGGCGCGGGGGGGGCAGGCGCGTGGTGCCCCGCAGGATGCCAGTCGCGTGGTATCGACGCGGGGATGCGGTCGCGGGGGCGCGGACGTGGGATGCCGATCGCGGGATGTCTACGCGGGGATGCGGCCGCGTGACGCGGGCGCGGGGTGCCGGCGCGGGATGCAGCCGCGGGGGGCCGGCGCGCGCGGTGTCAACGCGGGATGCCGGTCGCGGGATGTCTACGCGGGGATGCGGCCGCGTGACGCGGGCGCGGGGTGCCGGCGCGGGATGCGGGTTTGGTCCCCCTGGAGGGTGCGGACCGGGGGCGTAGCCAAAAAAGTGAGCCCCAGGGCCAATTGCGATATTCTGGTTTAGCGCTCCGGTGCTCCTCGCGTGCCTGTATGCTAAATCGCAGCTTCAAGCTGGACCTCGAAGACAACCTGGTGCTGAAGGGCATCGGCATCCTGGCGATCGTGCTGCACAATTATTTCCACCTTCTGGTGCCGGTCAAGGAGAACGAATTCAGTTTCGATTTCGCCCGATTTGTCATCTTCCTGGAGACGCTGCGCGATCCACGGCTGGCGGTACAGGCCATCTTCGCCTACTGGGGCCATTATGGAGTCCAGATCTTTATATTCCTTTCGGCCTATGGACTCGCCACGCGCTACTGGGACCAGCCGATGAGCTGGAGGAAATTCATCTGGTCCAGGGTGAAGAAGATCTACCCGACGTTTCTCCTCGCGGTGTTGCTCTGGGCGCTGCTTATCGGAGTCATAGCCCGCGATCCGGGTCCCATCGGCCTGCTTTGGAAGAACGCGCCAGCGCTCCTGCTGACGCTTCTGGGCGTCGAGAATCTGACCCCTGGTTTCGGGCTGCCCCCGGTCGGGCCCTGGTGGTTCCTGCCTTTCATCATGCAAGTCTATTGCCTGTGGCCGGCGCTGAGAAGTTTTGGCAAGCGATTCGGGATCGGGGGTTTGGTCCTGCTCTCCTGCGCGTCGGTCGCCGTGGTCGACGTGGTAAACGGCCCTCTGGACGGGCGCTGGCAGATCAATCTCTTCGAGACGCCGCTGGGCCATATCCCGGAACTGTGCCTGGGAGTGGCCGCGGCCCGTTACGGGATGTTCTCGAAGCGCTCGGCGGGCCTGGTTGGGATGCTGATCTTTGCGGCCGCGATGACCTTTGAGCCTCTCAGGCCGATCAGGTTCGTGGGCGTGCTCATCCTCACGCTGTGGCTCTACATGCTCACGCGGGAGCGGGCGAGGCGCTGCCGTCCCCTGATCTATCTGGGCGGCTGCTCGATGGCCCTCTTCTTTGTGAATGGCTTCACGCGGTACATCTTCCTGGGCCTGGCAATGCAGCAGCAGGACGCCTGGCTCGCCGGCCTGCTGCTGGGGGTTATCAGCGCGGGTTTCGCGGTCGTTGTGGCGCAACTGCTCACCGGCATCGAAAGGAAGCTGCGCGGGATTGCACCCGCTCCGGCACGGTAACGCACCCGGCCCAGGCGGCACGCCGCGGCGCCGTGTGGCTCGGGGCGGGATTCCAGAGGGACTTGCAGAAATCGCACCACCGCCGCGGAAGGGACAAGCTGAAGCATGTCCTACACGGCGCATCAACGGTTTACGGCCCCACGTGGGGTATGCTTCAGCTTGCCCAGCGATTTCTGCAAGTCCCTCTCCAGACCTGCCTCGCGAGCGCCGCCGCAGCCTTCTACCGCGGGCCGACGGGCGCTTCCGGCTGCTGTTCGGCGGGCGCCTTGGCACGGCGCGAGCGCAGGTACTCGATGAACACCGGGATGAGCGAGACGAAGATGATCAGAAGAATCACCTTGTCGAAATAGCGCCGCACCAGGGGAATGGCGCCCAGGGTGTGGCCGAGCATGGTGATCGAGAAGACCCAGGCCACCACCCCGCCCACGCTGTAAGCCAGGAAACGGCCGTAGTTCATCTCGGCCACTCCCGCCAGAAAGGGCGCGAAGGTGCGGATGATGGGGACGAACTTGGCATAGGCGATGGTCTTGCCGCCGTAGCGGTCGTAGAACTGCTTCGAGCGGATGAGGTGCTCGCGGCGGAACAGGCGGGAGTTGGGGCGGCTGAAGATGTGCGGCCCGGTCCGGCGGCCCAGCCAGTACCCGGTGCTGTCGCCGGCGATGGCCGCGGCCATCAGGAGCGGGAGCACGATGCGGATGTCCAGACCGGCGGCGGCCACCACCACCCCGATGGTGAACAGAAACGAATCGCCGGGCAGAAAGAACCCGGTGAGAAGGCCGGTCTCCGCAAACACGACCCCGAACAGGAGCCCGTAGCCGAGCCACCCGGTCAGCACGCTGGTCAGCAGGTGAATCAGCCGCTCCGGCGTGGTGAGCGTGCGCAGAAACTCGATCAGACTACCCACGGGTGGCCGCGACCATCCGATCGAAGACCTGCTGGTGGATCTTGATCTTGCCGGCGCGAATCAGCGCGGAGCGCACGGAATCGATGAACAGGTCGACCTGCTCGCGAGACTTGCTTTCCTTGAGCGCCGCCTGGATGTCGGCCTTCTGGGCTTCGAACGTGGCCATGTCGGCCGGGACCTTCTCCACAATCTTGCAGACGAATTCTTTGCCGTCGATCGCAACCGGGCCGAACACGCTGCCGACGGGCTGATCGAAGGCGGGCGTGAGCAGGGTGGCCGAACCGACGCCGTCGGCGGCGCCGTCCGGGCCAAAGGGCTGCGTGGTCTTGACCTCCAGGCCCATCTGCTTGGCGACCTTGGCGAGATCGCCGCCCGAGGCTTTCACCTTGGCCAGAAGGTCGTCGGCCGTTTGCTTGACGACAGTCGAGGTCTTGAGTTTTGTGATGGCGGCGCGAACCTGGTCCTCCACTTCGGAAAGCTCGGCCGGACGCGAGGGCGTGATGTGCGTGACGACCGCTACCACGAGTTTGTCGCCCGGCGCCTGCATGACCTGCGTCACCCCGCCCACCGGCAGGCTGAAGATGGCGTCGCTGAAATCGGGATTCACCCCGAACAGCGGGACCGGCCGCCCGGCAACGGAGTCGGTGACCTGTAAGCCCGGGATGTTCATGTTGCGAGCGATGTCCCCCGCGGCCTGAGGGTGCTTGACCAACTCGTCGTGAGCCTGGTCCGCAAGCTTTTGCATGGTGTCGTACGACAGCGCTTTCTTTTGTTCCTGCGCGATTTGATCCTTGACCTCCTCGAACGGCTTGAGGCGGGCGTCCTGCTTTTCGAGCACCTGGAGGATGTGGAAGCCGTACTCGGTCTTGATCACTCCGCTGAGCTCGTTGGGCTTGAGGGAAAACGCGGCGTTCTCGAAGGCCTTCACGGTCTGATCGCGGACAATCCAGCCCAGGTCTCCACCCTTGGCGGCGGAACCCGGATCTTCGGAGTACTTGGTGGCCAGCTCCGCGAAGTTGGCGCCGGCCTTGAGCTGCTTGAGCAGGTCCTGGGCCTTGGCCTCGATCGCGCCGACCTGGGCGGGCGCCTTGTCGGTGGTCTTCAGCAGGATGTGGCGGACGTGGACCCGCTCCGGAGTGCGGAATTGGTCCTTGTTCCGATCGTAGTAATGGCGCAACTGGTCATCCGAGAGGTTGACTCTCTGGCCGATCTGGGCGGCGTCGATTATCAGCATCTGGAAGCTGCGCTTCTCCGGAATGCGGTACCCCTCGCGGAACCCGTTGAAGTAGACGCGCATCTCTTCCGGGGTGATGCTGACCTGGCTGCTGAGCTTGGCCGGAGCCAGCTCGACGTAGTCCAGCTTGACCCTCTGCTCTTTGTGCTGGTAGTCGCGGACCACTTCCTCCGGCGTCACGACCACGTTGTCGATGACCAGGCTGGTGAGCCTGCTAAGCAGCAGTTCCCGGCGCAACTGGGACTCGAACTCCGGGATAGTCAGGTTCTGCTGCGCGAGGAATGAGGCGTACACGTCCCTTCCGACGAACTGGCCGTTGGGAAACAGTTGCGGCGCGCGGGCCCGGATCGCCGCGGCGAGGTCCGCGTCGGTGATGACGATGCCCAGGCGCTCCCGTGCTTCGTAGTCCAGCGCCTCGGCGGCGATCATCTGGTCGAGCATCTGCTGCGCGAAGATGGCGCCGGCGCCGGGCGGGATGGCCTTGTTACGCTGGGCAACCTCCATGCGCTGCTGAAAATCGGTGACGGTCAAGGGCTGCTTGCCGATTTCGGCGATCACCGTGTCCTGGCCGCTTTGGTTGCTGAAACCGCCTGGAATCAGGTAGGTCACCATGGAAGCCGCGATGAGCAGCATCATCGCGCCGAGAACGATGCGCACAGCTTTGTCCCGGCGCCGAAACACATCAAACATACGGAGAGCTCCTTCGGGAATATCCGACCTCCCAGTATAGCGAAGCGAGGGGCCGGGGCGCCTGACGTGTGTTTTGACGACGGGAGGAGGCTAAACCTCGATCTCCGGGAGGGATGCCTACAGCCCCCGCAGGAAGTAGTTGAACTGCCGCTCGCGCCCGATGGTGGTGGTGTCGCCGTGCCCCGGAATCACCAGCGTGTCGTCCGGAAGCGGGAGGAGTTTCTCGCGGATCGAGACCAGTATCCGCCTGCCGTCGCCTCCCGGAAGATCGGTCCGGCCGATGCTGTCGCGGAACAGCGTGTCGCCCGAGAGCAGTTTCTTCTCGGCCGGAATCCACAGGCTGATGCTACCCGGCGTGTGGCCCGGAGTGTCGAGCACGTCGATGCCGCTCGCCCCGACCCGCAGCCGCTCGCCTTCCCGTACCGGCGTATCGATCTCGGCGCGGTCCGGCGTCGGAATGCCCAGCCAGCCGGCCTGCATGTCCAGCCGATCGTACAGCGGCAGATCGTTCGCGTTCATGAGGACCGCCGCCCCGGTCGCCGCCTTCAGCTTCTGCGCGCCGCCGATGTGATCGATGTGCGCGTGCGTCACCACGATGGTCGTCACCCGCAGGCCGTGGCGCTTCACGATCGCGAGGATCGCCGACACGTCGTCGCCGGGATCCACCACCATCCCCTCGTGCGTCTCTTCGTCGCCCAGGATCGAGCAGTTGCAGGCCAGCAGGCCGACGGGCAGGATTTCGTGGATCATCTTATACTTCCATTATGGTGTGGATGACGGAGGTGGTCGGCATCCTGATGCGCTGGGCGCACATTGCCTCGGCCGCGGTGCTGATTGGGGGGCTGGTATACGCGCGGCTGGTGGTGGCGCCGGTGCTGGGGGAGTCCTCGCCCGAAGAGCGGGCCGAAGCCCTGGACGGCCTTGGCAAGCGGTTCCGCCCGCTGGTATACGCGGCCATCGCCGGCCTGGTCGTCTCCGGACTCTACAACTTCCTGAGTCACCCCGGCCATACACCCTACTATCACGCCTGGTTCGGGGTGAAGATCCTCCTGGCGCTGCATGTGTTCGCCGCGTCGGCGCTGGCCGTCCGGTCCTCGCGCACGCCGAGCGAAGAGGAAGCCCGCAGGCTGAGGCGGATGAGCGGGGCCATCCTGTCGGGGATGCTGGTGATCCTGATTGCCGCCTACCTCCGGCTGATCTACTAGGGCGATGTCTGGTCGCGGTCGCCGCGGGCTCGGACCGTGGCGCAGACTCTTAGTCTGCAGCGTCGAGACTCTTCTCGACGCGAAAACCGGCCTCGACACGAATGTCGAGGCGGCAGGCAGGAGTGCCTGCGCCACGAAAACTGCCCGCCGGGGCCTTGTTTTAACGCCTATGGGGTCCGCCCCACGGCAAGAAGGGAGTGGAACGGGACGCTATGACTGGCTACCAAGCTCTTCGCGAAGGCTCCGCCTGGCTCGACCTTTCCGCGCGCGGCCGCATCCGGGCAGTGGGCGAGGACCGGGTCCGCCTGCTGCACGCCATGTGCAGCAACCACGTTGAGCAGCTCCAGACCGGCGAGGGCTGCTACGCGTTCTTCCTGAACCCGCAGGGCCGCATCCTGGCCAACGCGGTGATCCTCGCACTGCCCAACGCTCTACTGATCGACACCGAGCCGGAAACTCGGGAGAGTCTCTACGCTCACCTGGACAAATACATCATCGCCGACGACGTCACGCTCGAAGACACCACGGCGGAAACCGTCGCCATCGGCATCGAGGGTCCGGCGGCGGCGGATGTGGAGTCCCGGCTGGGCCTCACGCTGCCCGCTGCGCCGTATTCGCACCAGGCTTCTCAACAGGCTTCGGGCGACCGGCTCGCCATCCGCTTCAGCACCACGGGACAACCTGGCTTCTCGATCGTGGCGCCGGCGTCCGATCGCGAGGCGTTGATCCGCGAGGTCGAGGCGGCCGGCGCGGTACGCGCCTCGGACCAGGACGCGCGCGTGGTGCGCCTCGAACTCGGCCACCCGCGCTACGGCGAGGACATCACCGACCAGTACCTGCCTCACGAAACGCAGATGCTGGACGCGCTGCACTTTAGCAAGGGCTGCTACATCGGCCAGGAGATCGTGGAGCGCGTCCGCTCCCGTGGGGGCGTACACCGCTTCCTGGTGCCGCTCGAAATCGAGGGAGACAATCCGCCCGAGACCGGCGCTGTCGTGACCGCGGATGGCAAGGCGGTAGGGGCCATCACCTCGGCCGCCTGGTCTCCCGCGCGCGGGAGGATCGTTGCGCTCGGCTACCTCAGGCTGGGAGAGATTGCCCACGGTGCGGCGCTGGTTTGCGCCGGCCGCCCGGCGCACCTGGCTGGTCCTTCGCAAGCGCTTCGTGGCGAGACGGGATGAGCGGGCCGCTGGTTCAAGGCGAGCGCCGGTGCCGATTGCCTATGGCGGACCGCTGGCGCCCGATGCCGGACTACCGGCTTCAGAGCGGCGGTTGAAGGACGAAGGAGCCGGCCGCTCCGCTCCCGAGCCTTTCAGATAGACTCCGCGTTGTCCGCTGGGCAGAATGGTATCCTGTCCGGTCCAGACTTTTGCCATCTGCGTCGAAGTCAATTCCCGCGCGCCAGCCAGGTTGGCGCCGCGAAAATCCGTGCCTGCCAGCGTTGCCGTCCCGAACCGCGCGCCGTACAGTACCGCGGCGGAGAACTCCGTGCCGCGCACCGTGCTCTCGCGAAAATCCGCATGGGCCAGCGCCGCCCAGGCAAATGTGCCGCCGATCACACTCGCCTTCACGAACTTGCTTTTGGTGAGCTGGGCTTTGCGGAAGTCCGAGTTCTCGATCATGCCGTAGCTGAAGATGGCCCCCTCGCCTTTCGCTTCCTTGAACCGGCAGATCCGGACGCGGGCGTGGTTGAACAACACGCCTTCCAGGTTCGCCTCACCCAGATCGCAGTCGAACATCCGGGCGTGCTGCAGAACCGTGGCCCTCAGCACCGCCTTCTCAAAGTTGCATTGAGTGATACGCGCGTCCAGAAACCGCGCCGCGGAGAGATTGGCCTCCAAAAATGTACTGCTGACTACGTTGGTCTCCGAAAGGTTCGCCCGCGAGAAATCGGCGCGGTCGAAGTTGTTCTCCTTCAGCTCGGCTCCGGTCAGATCGGCTTCCGCCAGCCGCGCCTCGCGCAGGTCGCTGCTGGAGATCACCGCCCCGGTCAAGATCGCACCCTCGAGGTTCGCTGCGGTCAGACACGTGGCTCTCATCACCACCCCGCGCAGGTCGCGGCCCTTGAGATTGACGCCTCTGAGGCTGGAGCCGGACAGATCCAGGCGCGAGCCGTCGGACTGTCCTTCGATCCAAGCCCGATGCGCCTCGAGAGCGCGTGCCAGATCCTTCGATACGAACGCTGTTTGTTCCATCGTCGAACCCGGTCGCCGGGCTACCCCGTATATCGGCGCGGATGGAAAGGTACTTTAGCGGATGCCTGCCTTCTTTGGCTGACCGCTGACGGCTGTTTCCTAAAGGCTCCGGACACCCAGGGCCACCACGTCATCCACCTGCATCGTCTCTTTCACCACGAAGGGTTCCCCGTAGCGTACCCCGATCAGGTTGCCGTAGAAGCGCGCCACGGCCGCCAGCCGTTCCCGGATCTCGGCCGGGTCGGGAAACACATCGCTCGCCTCGCCACCCGCGCCGTACTGCGACTGGTAGGCAAGCAGGGCCTCCATGCGGCGGTCGAACTGCGCCGAGATGTCCACCACGAAGGAGGGCGTCACGTTGGCGTAAAGCGATGCGTAGAGGACCTTGAACGGCCGGTGCGGCTCGGAGTATGGATCCAGCTTCCGGAGTCCCGCCAGGAAGCACGCCTCGTAGCCGATCTCCCCGGCCCGGGTGTGGTCCGGATGCCGCGCCTCCCAGTAAGGAAGGATCACCACCCGCGGCTTCAGCCGCCGTATCTCCGCGGCCACCGATAGACGCGCCGCCAGCGTGTTCTCCAACCGCGCATCGGGCATTCCCAGGTTGCCGCGCCACGCCAGCAGCAAATGCCGGGCGGCCACGTCGGCCTCCTGCAGCCGCAACTCCGGAGTGCCGCGCGTGCCCATATCCGCCGCCGTCAGGTCGAGCACGCCGGTACGGTACCCGGCCTCTCCCGCACGGATAAGGGTTCCGCCGCAGGTCTGCTCGACGTCGTCCGGATGGGCGGCGATGGCCAGCACATCGAGTTCGGAAACGGCGCTTTCGCCCGCCATCACCAGTAGACCTCCGTGCGCCGCCGGTAAGGCTTCGCGGTGGGCAGGATCTTCACCAGCACGACCCCGGCGACGAACCCGCCCACGTGCGCGAACCACGCCACGCCCTGGTTCGCGCGCGCGTTTTCGAGCGCACCCGCGCCGCTGAACAATTGCAGAACGAACCAGTACAGCAGAAACCACGCCGCCGGCAGCTCCACCGTCGTAAACAGGATAAAAATGAAGAGCAGCGCCTGTATGCGCGAGTGCGGAAACTTCACCAGGTACGCCCCCATCACGCCCGCGATGGCGCCGCTGGCGCCGATGGTCGGAACCCACGAACCCGGGCTCAGGGCGATCTGCGTGGCCGCGGCCGCGAATCCGCACAGCAGGTAGAACACCAGGTACTGCACGTGCCCCAGGATGTCTTCGACGTTGTCTCCGAAGATCCACAGGAACCACATGTTCCCGATGATGTGCAGCCAGCCGCCGTGCAGGAACATCGAGGTCACGAACGGCACCAGGTGAAGCCGCGCGGGAACCAGGCCGTAGGTCGCCATCAGGTGATTGCGCGACCACGGATCGAGCGACAGTTCAAAAAAGAACACCGCGGCGTTCACCGCGATGAGCAGCAGCGTGACGATGGGAGTCGAGTAACTACGCTGGGTATCCCGTAGTGGAATCATGCGTCCGTTTGGACATCAGCATAGCAGAGAGGCGCAGGCGTTACCGAACCCGACCGTCAGGGAGCGGTCCGCTCGCTTACGCTCGCGGTTCGGTGCTCTGGCAGACCCCCAAAGCCACAAGCCCTTAGCTCTTGTGCGGCGGCATGATGTATTCGTAGATCTTGTGCGCCCGCCCGGAGACCACGACTTCATCCACCCGGTCCGGCTTCCAGCCACGAATCTTGAAGTCGTGCGACACCACGCGCGCGCCCGGGTGCAGCGACCTTTCAAACAGCGGCTTCAACTGGTCGTTGGCCTCGGTCAGCAGGTATACGGTGACGACATCGGCCGGCCGCAGGTCCGCCTTCAGCAGGTCGCCCTGGATGATCGATACCCGGTTCTCCAGTCCCAGCCGCTTCGCCTGATCGCGCCCCTGCTTGACCAGCGGGTCCGACAGCTCCACGCCCACGGCCTTGGCCCGGAACTCCCGCGCCGCCGTAAAAAGGATGCGGCCATCTCCGCACCCCAGGTCGTAGACCGTCTCGCCCGGCTTCAGGTCCGCGATCTCCAGCATGCGCTCGACCACGGTCTGCGGCGAGGGCACGAAAGGCGCCAGCCGCTCAGCCTGCTGCGCGTACGCCGGAACCAGCAAAACCACAACTGCCAAGATCGGAATACAGTAACGATTATGCATAGTCTTAATGTGACGCCAGGCTGGCGGCCTTCCGAACTTCGTGGAACTTCACGATCTTGTCAACCATGTCCGCCATGGCCGCTCCCAGGTCTCTCGGCCGGGTGATCGTGAACTCGTAACCTCGAAAGTATTTCACCGCTCGTCCTATCGCGTCCCTCCATGGAACGTCCTGCGGATGCAGGTTGTAATTCAAATAAAAGACCGGATACTCCACTTCGCCCACTCCCTTCAGCGTATCTCGCGAGACGTTCTCTTCCACGAGCGCCTTCGGGCCGGCGAAAACCAGCGCGTCCGGGTGGTCATCTTTCCCCACAACCTGTTGGATGAGGTTAGAGAGGAAATCCGTTTCCCCATTCTTGTTCTCCAGGCGTTTTAAGTCAACCGTACCCAGCTTCAGGGTCTGCAGCGCCTTCCCCAGGGACGGAAAGTCGATCCCTTGGCCGTAGGACTGGCTGTATAAGACCCTTTGTTCCTGAAGGTTGAAGGCGACCAGGGAGAACCGGCCGATCTGCGGCTCGCGGTCAATGCCGCGCAGGATGGACACCAGCGTCGCGATTTCCTCGTGTGGAAACGCAATGGAATGTTCATGTTGCGGCGCAAAGTTGACCAGCACCTTAACCTTTAGCGGCGGCTGGGCCAGAACCCGGCTCACGGGCGGTTCTGGTTTGAACTCCTCGCTCTCGGCTGCGTTCGCCGTCCCCGGCGCCAGAATCACGTTTAGCGGCTTGTCCTTGGCAGCCAGCTCCGCGTCCAGGTCCCAATAGGACGAACAGACCCGCTCCGAGCGGTCCCGCATCAGCCAGTCCACGTGGTACCGGCCCTCCCCCAGATCGAACAGCCCTTCGAGGTATGCGCTGCCCGGCGCGTCCTCCGCGATCGCCGGCACGTGGATGCGCTGGGAGAAGTAGTACCGGCGGTCCTTGCGGCCCTCCGGTGTCACCCGGAAGATCATCGTCAACTGGTTCTCGTCACCGGCCAACTCTTTGAGCGGGACGCTGACTTCATACCCGGAATGGAAGCGGAGATCGAAGCCGACGGAGGGTTTGACAGGGTCCACCGAACAGGGCAGGTCCGTGCGCGCTTCCTGAGTCTCGAGCACCGACCAATCCGTCGGCAGCATCCGGGCATCGCCCCCCGGCCGCCCGCCGGGAAGTACCGTTTGTGCCTTTAAAATCAGACAACTAAGGAGGAGGAAACCGACCGCCGCGAAACCCGAGAATGGAACCTCTTTCGTGCTGAAGCTCATGCGCCGCTCGCCCACAGCCGTTCTGTGTCTATTCTATCTCCGCTCGGCTCCGGCGCAAGGACGGGTTTGTCAATTTCGCTCGTCGCCCGTCGATCCGCTTCGCTGAGCGGGATTCGTCGCGGAAAACCGGAAGGGCGGCCCGACGGGCGGGTGTCGTGTGGAGGCGCCGCGGCCTCAGTTGTGGCGACGGGCGACGCGCGAGTGTCGTGTGTGGCGAGGCCGGGGGCGCCGCGCTGTTCCGACGGGCGACGAGCGGGTGCGGTGTGGAGGAACCGCGGCCTCAGTTGTTCCGACGGGCGACGAGCGACGGGCGACAAGCGGGTGTGATGTGGCGAGCCGGGACCGCCGCGCTGTTCCGACGTGCGACGAGCGACGGGCGACGAGCGACGGGCGACAAGCGACACAAGCGACGAGCCTTCGAAACATGATACATTTCAAGGCATCATGGCTTCCAGAAGCGTCAACAAGGTCATCTTGATCGGGCATTTGGGCAAGGATGCCGAAACCAAGTTCACTCCCAGCGGCGTCGCCAGGACCGTCTTCACTCTCGCCACCAACCGGCGCTGGAAGGACCAGCAGACCGGCGAATGGAAAGAGGAGACCGACTGGCACAACGTCGTCCTGTGGCGTCGGAGAAGGTGTATCCAACTACCTGACCAAGGGCAAGCAGATCTACCTCGAAGGCCGGCTGCAGACGCGCAACTACGACGACAAGGACGGCCGTAAGGTCTACGTCACCGAAGTCGTGGCCGACGACGTAATCCTGCTCAGCGGCCGCGGCGAAGGCGGCGACATGCCGCAGACCTCCGCACCCTCCCGAGGCCCGCAGCGCGTCGCGCCCCCGGCCGCCCCGTCCGCCGCCCCGGCACACGAGGAATCGCCCGACGCCGGCGGCGTCACCGACGACGACGTTCCTTTTTAAGCCGCGCTTGCGGGCGAGCATCCACCGGCCGCTCGATTCCTCTGCTCCGCCGCCCCAAGCCCGTGGCCGTGATCTGGACGATGCGGTTCGCGCGGTAGAGCGGAGGGTGCGGTTCTGATGTATTCTTTATCGGATGGAGCAGCCGAGCCACCTTCGACTGCTCAACGCGCAGGCCCCCGTGCATGTTTGAGCAAGCCTTCAAAAACATTGACGACGTCCTCTGGAAAGAGGCCGGCTGCACCACCGAACTGGATTACACCGAACAAACCTCCTGGCTTCTCTTCCTGAAATACCTGGACGCGCTCGAGCAGGACAAAGCCGACGAAGCCGCGCTCGAACGCAAGAGGTACGCCTTCATCCTCGACAAGCCCTACCGCTGGGATGAATGGGCCGCACCCAGGGGCAAGGACGGACAGATCGACCACAACCGCGCCATAACCGGCGATGACCTCCGCGACTTCGTCGATCGAAAGCTCTTCCCTTACCTGCGCGCCTTCAAGCAGAAAGCGTCTGGGCCGAACACCATCGAATACAAAATCGGCGAGATCTTCGGCGAGATCAAGAACAAGATCTCCAGCGGCTACAACCTGCGCGAAATCATCGACCACATCGACGAGCTTCGCTTCCGTTCCCAGACCGAGAAGCACGAGTTGTCCCATCTCTACGAGGCCAAGATCCGAAACATGGGCAATGCCGGGCGCAATGGCGGCGAGTACTACACTCCGCGCCCGCTCATCCGCGCCATGGTGCAGGTGGTGCGGCCCAAAATCGGCGAGACGGTTTACGACGGCGCCTGCGGATCGGCGGGCTTCCTGTGCGAGTCGTTCGATTTCATGAAGGCCAAGCCCGGCCTCACCACCAAGGAACTCGCCACCCTCCAGAACCGCACCTTCACCGGCAAGGAGAAGAAGTCGCTCGCCTACGTCATCGCCATCATGAACATGATCCTGCATGGCATCGACGCGCCGCACATCCTCCACACCAACACCCTCACCGAGAACCTCGCCGACATTCAGGAAAAGAACCGCTTCGACGTCGTGCTGGCCAACCCGCCCTTCGGCGGCAAAGAACGCAAGGAGGTGCAACAGAACTTCCCCATCCGAACCGGAGAGACGGCGTTCCTCTTCCTCCAGCACTTCATCAAGATGCTCAGGGCGGGCGGACGCGGCGGCGTGGTGATCAAGAACACCTTCCTCTCCAACACCGACAACGCCTCGGTCAGCCTGCGTAAGTTGCTGCTGGAAGGCTGCAACCTCCACACCGTTCTCGATTGCCCCTCTGGCACCTTCCAGGGCGCGGGCGTCAAGACCGTGGTGCTGTTCTTCGAGAAGGGAACCAAGACCCGCAGGGTCTGGTATTACCAGCTCGACCCCGGCCGCAACCTCGGCAAAACCAACCCGCTCAACGACGACGATCTCGCCGAGTTCGTCGGTTTGCAAAAGAAGCGGGCCGACTCGCCCAAGTCCTGGACCGTGGACGCCGGGACCATCGACCCGGCAACCTTCGACCTCTCCGTCAAAAACCCGAACGGCGGCGAGGCGGTGGCGCACCGCAGCCCAGTCGAGATCCTGGACGAAATCGCCGCTCTCGACGTCGAGAGCGCCGCCGTGCTCCAGAGCATCCGGAGGCTGCTGTGAAAATCGCGCCCGAGTTCTTTGACGGCATCCGCCAACTGATCGCCGGCGCCCAGGCCACCGTGGCGCGTGGCGTGAACCTGGTCCAGGTCCACACCAATCTTCGAGATCGGCCGCCGCATCGTCGAGGAGGAGCAACGCGGCCAGGACCGGGCCGCCTATGGGCAGGAGATCATCCAGGCGCTGGCCGAGCCGGCTGACCGCCGAGTTCGGCAAGGGGTTCTCCGAGACCAACCTTAAGTTGATGCGGCTCTTCTACTTACAGAACCCGCATCGAATTGGTCAGACAGTGTCTGACGAATTCAGTCCCACCTCAATTGGCCAGACACTGACTGGCCAATTCGGTCTCACCCAGACCCCGACTGGAGAATCGGCTCCGCCTCCGCGACCTTTCACCCTGAGCTGGTCGCACTACGTCTTCCTCCTCCGCATCAAGAACCCGGACGAGCGCAGCTTCTACGAGATCGAGGCCGCCCAACAGAACTGGACCGTGCGCGAACTCCGCCGCCAGTTCGACTCCGGCCTCTACGAGCGCCTCGCCCTCAGCCGCGACAAAGAGGGCATCCGCCGGCTGGCCCGGGAAGGGCAAACCGTGGAGCACGCGCGCGACCTGCTCAAGGAACCGCTGGTGCTGGAATTCCTCGGCCTGGAGGAGCGCAGCCGCTATTCCGAGTCCGATCTCGAATCCGCCATCATCGGCCAGATCGAGCATTTCCTGCTCGAACTGGGCAAAGGCTTCCTCTTCGAGGCGCGCCAGAAGCGCTTCACCTTCGACGAAGAGCACTTCTTCGTGGACCTGGTCTTCTACAACCGCCTCCTGCGCTGCTACGTGCTGCTCGATCTGAAGCTCGGCAAGCTCGCCCATCAGGACCTCGGCCAGATGCAGATGTACGTGAACTACTTCGACCGCTTCGTGAAAACGGCCGACGAGAACCCCACCATCGGCATCGTGCTCTGCAAGCACAAGAACCAAGCGCTGGTCGAGATCACCCTGCCCAAGGACGCCAACATCCACGCCCGCGAATATCAGCTCTACCTGCCCAGCAAGGACGAGTTGCAGCAGAAGCTCATGGAATGGATCGGCGAGCGGGGCGGGGCGATGAGTAAGGGGGCGGGGGTTGAAGACGATTCGGGAGCCGTCGTAAGGGCGGGCTGGAGAACGGAACCCTTCGAGCGTTGCGTCGAGAACGTAAGCTACACCAGGAAGATTCAGCGTAAAGACTTCTTGGAGGCCGGTGAGTACCCGATTGTCTCGCAGGAGGAGGATTTCATCAATGGCTACTGGAGCGACGGAGCAGACCTCTTCAAAGTGAGCACCCCGGTTGTTGTATTCGGCGATCACACGAAGGCTTTGAAGTATGTAGATTTCGACTTTGTGCTCGGCGCCGACGGAATAAAGATATTGCAGCCGCGGGCGTTTCTGGAGCCGAAGTTCTTCTACTACCAACTCCGGGCTTCGAACCTCAAGTCTCTTGGCTACGCCCGGCATTACAGGCTGCTAAAGGAGATGGAAGTTGCCTTCCCCTCTCGCCCCGAACAGCAGCGCATCGTCGCCATCCTCGACGAGGCGTTTGACGCCATCGCCACCGCCAAAGCCAACGCCGAAAAGAGCCTCCAGAACGCCCACGCTCTGTTTGAAAGCCACCTGCAAGCCGTCTTCAGCCAGCACCGTGAGGGGTGGGTCGAGAGGCGGCTTGAAGATTTGGTGGATGCCAAGTGCTCCCTCTCGTATGGCATCGTTCAGCCAGGAGAAGAATACCCAGATGGCTTGCCGGTAATCCGCCCCACTGATCTGACGACCAAGGTAACTCGGGTCAACGGGCTGAAGCGGATCGACCCCACTTTGGCCGCAGCATACGGAAGGACCGCACTGACTGGAGGCGAGCTTCTGCTCTGTGTCCGAGGGAGCACCGGCATCGTTTCTGTTGCATCGGAAGAACTGGCCGGCGCCAACGTCACCAGAGGCATCGTACCAATTCGTTTTGACGAGTCGCACGTCATCCAAGAGTTCGGTTACTACATCCTGGTTTCCGGTGCGTTTCAGAAGCAAATCAGGGAAAAGACATATGGCGCCGCGTTGATGCAGATCAACATCCGCGACTTGAGAAACATCACGTTGCCGTTTCCCCCTTTGCTGGAGCAGAAAACACTTGTCGCGAAGTTGGACGTGCTCTCCGCCCAGACCCAGCGCCTCGAATCCATCTACCAACAAAAACTCGCCGCGCTGGACGCCCTGAAGAAGTCGCTCCTCGACCAAGCCTTCAACGGGTTACTATAAGAGCCGCGCCATGAAGGTAGCCAAAACACGCTGCGAGAAGTACGGCATCCAACCGGTGACAAATCGTCACCAGTTGAATATGGCCGCCGGCGGCGTCAATTGAAAGCGCCATGAACGAAGCCGAAACCCGCGCCGAACACATCGATCCCGCCCTCAAGGCGGCGGGGTGGGGCGTGGTTGACGGCAGCCGCATCTCGCGCGAGTATCCCATCACGCTCGGCCGCATCGAAGGACACGGGCGGCGCGGCAAAGCGCTCACCGCCGATTACGTGCTGGTCTATCGCAACCACAAACTGGCGGTCGTCGAAGCGAAAGCCTGGGACGAACCGCTCACCGCCGGCGTGGCCCAGGCCAAGAACTACGCCGAAAAGCTCGCCATCCGCTACACCTATTCCACCAACGGCCAGGGCATCTACGGCATCGACATGGCCGGGGGCGCGGAAGGCGAGGTGCCCCGCTATCCCAACCCCGGAAGAACTCTGGAACCTGACCTTCGCCGAGCCCGACGCCTGGCGCGACCGCTTCGCCGCCGTCCCCTTCGAGGACAAGGGCGGCTTCTTCCAGCCCCGCTACTATCAGGACCTCGCCATCGAGCGCGTGCTCGCCGCCATCTCCGCCGCGCAAAGACCGCATCCTGCTCACGCTGGCCACCGGAACCGGCAAGACCTTCATCGCCTTTCAAATCGCGTGGAAGCTCTTCTATAGCCGCTGGAACCTGACCCGCGAGCCCTCGCGCCGCCCGCGCATCCTCTTCCTCGCCGACCGCAACATCCTCGCGAATCAGGCCTACATCGCCTTCTCCCCCTTCCCCGAGGACGCGCTGGTCCGCATCGCCCCGGACGACATCCGCAGGAAGGGCAAGGTGCCCAAGAACGGCAGCCTGTTCTTCACCATCTTCCAGACCTTCATGAGCGGGCCGCCCAAGGACGGCGAGCCCTCGCCCTACTTCGGCGAGTATCCGCCGGATTTCTTCGATTTCATCGTCATCGACGAGTGCCACCGCGGCGGCGCCAACGACGAGAGCAACTGGCGCGGCATCCTCGACTATTTCGCCCCCGCCGTCCAGCTCGGTCTCACCGCCACGCCCAAGCGCAAGGACAACGTGGACACCTACGCCTACTTCGGCGACCCGGTGTACATCTACTCCCTGAAGGACGGCATCAACGACGGCTACCTCACCCCCTTCAAAGTGAGGCAGATTTCCACCACGCTCGACGAGTACGTCTACACACCCGACGACCAGTTGATCGAGGGCGAGATCGAAACCGGGAAGCTCTACACAGAAACCGACTTCAACAAGGTCATCGAGATCAAAGAACGGGAAGCGCACCGCGTGAAGCTGTTCATGGAGCAGATCGACCAGACCGAGAAGACGCTAGTCTTCTGCGCCACGCAGGACCACGCGCTGGCCGTGCGCGACCTCATCAACCAGGTGAAGTCCAGCCACGACCCGAACTACTGCCAGCGCGTCACGGCCAACGACGGCGCCCTCGGCGAGCAATACCTGCGGGACTTTCAGGACAACGAGAAGAGCATCCCCACCATCCTGACCACGTCGCAAAAACTCTCCACGGGCGTGGATGCGCGCAATATCCGCAACATCGTGCTGATGCGCCCCATCAATTCGATGATCGAGTTCAAGCAGATCATCGGCCGCGGCACGCGCCTGTATGACGGAAAGGACTACTTCACCATCTACGATTTCGTGAAGGCGCACCACCACTTCAGCGATCCGGAGTGGGACGGCGAGCCCCTGGAGCCGGAGCCGAAGCCTGAGCCGAAACCCAGGCCTCAACCGGACCCGCCGCCCGAAACCGAAGGGCCGGAACTCGGGCCCGGTCCGCGGCGCCAGCGGATCAAGGTGAAACTGGCGGACGGCAAAGCCCGCACCATCCAGCACATGATGGTGACCAGCTTCTGGCACCCGGACGGCACGCCCATGTCCGCGCACCAGTTCCTGGAGATGCTGTTCGGCAAGCTGCCCGAGTTCTTCAAGGATGAAGCCGAACTGCGCGCCCTCTGGAGCGATCCCGATACCCGCGCGAAGCTGCTACGTGGGCTGGCGGAGAAGGGCTTCGGCCGCGAGCAGATGGCCGAGATGCAGAAGATCATCGACGCCGAAAACAGCGACCTGTTCGACGTGCTGGCTCACGTGGCCTACGCCCTTCCGCCGCTCACCCGCGAGGAAAGAGCCAACCGGGCCATGCTCGCAATCGGCACCCACTTCAACACGAAGCAACAGGTTTTCCTCGGATTCGTGCTTTCCCAGTACGTCAAGGTCGGGGTGGAGGAGTTGGACCGAGAGAAGTTGCCTCCCCTGCTGAAGCTCAAGTACAACAACGCCATCGCCGACGCCGTGGCCGACCTGGGCCGCCCGGAAGAGATCGGCTACATCTTCGCCGGCTTCCAACAGTACCTCTACCAGCCAGGGGCATAGTTCCCCGCCCCTACTCCCACCTCAAAGCGGTGATCGGGTCCACGCGCGTAGCTCGGCGCGCGGGAATGTAGCAGGCCAGCGCCGCTACCGCGGCCAGAACCGCCGCCACCGCCACAAATGTCGCGGCATCCGTGGCCTTCACACCATACAGCAGGCTCGACATCAGCCGCGTGAGACCGAACGATGCGGCCAGGCCGATAGCCACGCCAACGCCCGCAAGCAGGAGGCCGTGCCCGATCACCAGCCGCAACAACTGGCCCGTCCCCGCGCCCAGGGCAATGCGGATGCCCATTTCATTGGTCCGCTGCTCGACCGTAAACGACATGACGCCGTAAATGCCGATCGCCGCGAGCAGCAGCGCGATCCCGCCGAAAACCCCCAGCAGGATCATGTTGAAATTCTGGCGGGCCATGGATTTCGCGAGCAGCCGGTCCATGCTCATCACCCGGGCAACGGGCAGGTCGGGATCGACGCGCAGCATTTCCTGTTGCACCGCCCGCGCCAGCGCGGCCGGATCGCCGGCGCCCCGCACCGCCCATGAGGACGGCAGCACGCGGTTCCCCAGTGCCACCATGCCGTTCGGTTCCTGCCCGACCGCGATATACATCGTGGGCGGCGCGTCCTGATCCACGCCGGCTTCGTGCACGTCGCCGACAACCCCTATCACCTGGCGGGGACGGTCCTCCAACTCCGGAGCGAGTCCTTTGGCGATGGTCACCGTCGCGCCCACCGGGTCCTCTTTCGGCCAGAACTTTTTCGCCATCGCCTCGTTCACGATGAGCGACCAGGGGCCGCTGCTGCTGTCGCGCTCGTCGAACAGCCGCCCCCGCCGGAGTGGAATGCCGAGCGTCTGAAAATAGTGCCAGCCGACGGGACGATAATTCACGTCGCCGTTGTACGGCCCGCCGTCGCGCGGAGGCTTCCCTGCGATGGCGAACGGCATATCCGGGCCGAGTTGCAGGGGCAGGCAGAGAGCGTACGTCGCGGACTGCACACCGGGCAGCGATTCCAACCGGCGAGTCAGTTCGGTGGCGAGCCGCTCCACCGCGGCCGCCGTCTCGTATTTCTGGCCGGCCAGCGAGCTGCTCAAGGTGAGCACGGAAGCCGTTTGAAAGCCCGGCTGCACGTTACGCAGGGCGAGGAACGTCCGGATCATCAGCGCGGCGCCGACCAGCAGCACCAGCGATAGAGCGATCTCGGCCACAACCAGCGTGCTGCGTGTTCGCTGCCGGGCCGTACCCGCGGTGGTGCGGGCGCCCCCTTCGCGCAGCGACGCGTTGAGATTGGGGCGGGAGAGCTGCAGCGCCGGCACCAGACCGAACAGGACGCCGGTGAGGATCGACACGCCGAACGCAAATAAGAGGATGCGCCCATCCATCAGCGTGAACAGTCCAAGGCTGCCGGCCTCCGGCAGGCGAGGCAATTCGGCCGGAGCGAGGGCCAGCAGAACGCGCAGGCCGACGCCGCCCAGAAACACGCCCACCACCCCTCCGGCGACAGCCAGGAGGATGCTCTCCGTCAGCAACTGCCGAAGAATGGCGGTGCGCCCGGCGCCAATGGCGATGCGGATGGCGATCTCCTTGCTGCGTCCGGCGGCGCGCACCAGCAGAAGATTGGCCACGTTGGCGCAGGCGATCAGGAGCACGAACGCCACCGCCCCGAGCAGGATGAACAGAGGCGTGCGCAGGTCGCCCCGCATCAGCGCACCCATGGGCTGAACGGCAAAGGTCTCGTCGTCGATGGCGCCGGGATAGAGCTTGCGGAAGCGGTCGGCGACGACGCGCAGTTGCGCGTTGGCCTGCGCGACGGTCACGCCGGGCTTGAGACGCGCGCCCAGCAGGAGGAAGTGCCCCTGGTTGGTGCTGTTGAGGTCGGCCTGCTCCGCCAGGAACAGGTCGGTCTCCGGCTCGCCGGAGAAGTCCGGGCCCATGACGCCGATAACGGTGAAGGGCTCGGAATTGAGCCGGATGGAGCGGCCGACGATGCCCGGGTCGCCGCCAAAGCGCCGCTTCCACAGGCCGTTGGTGAGGACCATGACGCGCGGCCCGCCAGGCCGGTCCTCCTCCGGCGAGAAGGTGCGGCCGATCAACGGCGCCGCGCCGAACAAGCGGAAGTATGCCTCCGAGACGTGTACGCCCCTGACCTGCTCCGGCGTGCCGGTGCCGCTCAGGTTCATGCCCGGCCCCATGAAGTCGTACACCGCGACCGCTTCGAGCAGATCGGCCTGCCGGAAGGAAACGAACTTGGGAATGGACAAGGAGGGGCTGTTCCCGGTTTTGAACTGCCGCACCCCGTTGACCAGGCGGTCGGCATCTTTGTAAGGCAGCGGGCGCAGCAGCACGCGGTCCACAACCGTGAAGATAGCCGTATTGGCGCCGATGCCCAAAGCCAGGGCGAATACCGCAATCAGAGTGAAAGCGGGATTCTTGAGCAGCGTGCGGACGGCATAGCGGATGTCCCGGAGCATATCAGGAGAACTATGTTACACCCAGGGGTTCTCGTCGGCGCTGGGGCCGTACATCGACGGCAGCGGGACATCGAGCAGCCGCAGGTAGACCGAAAGCTGGCCGCGGTGGTGGATCAGGTGGTTCAGCAGGATGAAGCGGATGACCGCGCCGCGCGGCAGCATCGTCACGGTCCGGTTGCCCTTCTTCGCCGCCCACATTTTCGCCAGCGCGGCGTCATCGAATTCGCCGAGCCTCTCGCCGCCATCGGCCTGGCTCTTCTCGAACGTCTCGATAACCTGGGCGCGGGACTCGGGCTGCGGCGGCTTCATGTTCACCGTGACGTCGTAGGAGTCGGCCTGCACCACCGACGAGATGGCATCCGGAATCGTCGCAATGTGCATGGCCAGTTGCCCCAGGGTCATCGATTTCTCGTGCGGCTTCCACGCCAGCTTGTCCTCGGGCAGCAGGTCCAGCAATCGCCGCGTGGTCTGCGACTCCTGCTCCAGTTCCATCAACAGCAAGCTAATGGCGTTCATAAGGTCTCCTCTTCGCAATCCACCGTGGCGCAGGCTTCAGCCTGCCGTGCCGGCACTCGTGCCGGCACTTGGCCAGATCAACCCAGCAACTCCAGCGCGCCCTGCAACTCGTCGCGCGCGTGCGCATCGCCCAGTCGCGTCGTGACCGCAATGCCCATGCGATAAAACTCCCGGGCGTCTTCGAGACGCCCCAGGCGCTCCAGCACTTTCCCGCCCTGGTAATACGCGGCGGCGTACTCGGGATGCGCGTCCACGATGCCTTTGTACTCGGCGGCCGACGCGGCAAAGTCGCCGCCGCGCGCGTACTCCATCGCCAGCCCGTAACGGGCGAACGTGTCGGAAGGATTCTGTCGAACCAGTTCTTTGAGCGTCTCCAGACGATTCATGCTTGCCCTCACAAGCGCCGCGCACCGCCGCCGAACCGCGAACCTGAGCGACGGACGGCGGGCCGCTAGCGACCTCTATGCTAATATACCTGCGATGGCGTGCCCGTATTTTTTCCCCACCAAGAGGCTGGCCGAATCGGCCTGGCCGAAGCATCCGCGCCTGCCGCTCGGAGATCCCTACAACGGGATCTGCCGCGCCGATCCCATGCACGAACGGATACCCGCCGCGCAGTTGCTCCGTGAATGCTGCAACATCGGCCACGCCGGCACGCGATGTTCGCACTTCCCCAAGAAGGACGCCGGCCCGGACGCCATTCGCTACAGCGTGGCCGACGATGCCATGGACCTGATTCGGATCTTCTATGTCGCCGAGCGGGCCGAGCGCACCGTGGACCACGGCACCATCGAGTTCGAGACGGCGACCGGCCTGTTCCGGGATGGCCCCGCCGGCGAGACTCTCGAGAAGCAGGCCCGCGCCTACGTCGAAAGCTACCTGCGGCGCAAGACCGAGCCCGACGAAAAGTCCTGCAGCCCGCACCGGAGGTGAGACCTGCCGTAATGTCCCCATCGAATCCCGAACCCGCGTCGCCAGCCGGCCGGCCGGTGCGCGAATCCGCGTCCGAGTACTCCGAAATCGCTCTGCCGAACGACGCTAATCCGCTGGGCTTCCTGCTGGGCGGCCGCGTGATGCACCTGGTGGACATGGCCGGCGCGCTGGCCGCGATGCGCCACACGCGCTGCCCGGTCGTTACCGCCTCGGTGGACCACATGACGTTCCTGCACCCCATCCACATCGGGCAGCTCATCACGCTGAAATCGTCGGTGAACCGGGTGTTCCGGACGTCCATGGAGGTGGGGGTCAAGGTCTTCGTCGAGGACCTGGCTACCGGCCAGTGCAAGCACACCTCGTCCGCCTACCTGACGTTCGTGACCATGGACGCTGCCGGGAAACGAGTGGTCATCGCTCCGGTGATTCCCGAAACCGAAGACGAGAAGCGGCGCTACGAGGAAGCCAGCCGGCGCAGGGCCTACCGTCTGGAACACCGTAACCGCGGGCACGGCTAAGCGCGCTTAAGTGGCGCAGGCTTCAGCATAGGCGGGCCGGAAACCCTATCGGAGCCCGTGGGGCAGGCGGTTCGGCCTGCCCCACGCCGCTCGCAGAACCATCAGGTTACGGGGTAGGTTTCTGGAAAGCCTGCCGTGTCGGCACTCTTGCCGACGCTTTGGTTTGCTCTTTAACGTCGCCTGCGCCGCGGTGCAGGTCCCGCTCGACTACGCCTTGTACAGGTACTTGATGCAGGGCTTGTAAAGCAGCAAGTTCGGACCGTTGTCGCGGTGAATCTTCAGGCAGCTCTTGTCGTACCACTCGATGGTGCCCTCGATCGTCTCCCCGTCCTGCAGCACGATGACCATGGGTGTCTTCGCCTGCATCTGTTTCACGTAGTAAAAATTCTCCGCGTTGGTCTGCTCCGGAGGCGAAGTCTTCTTAAGGTTGGGAGCGCTGCTAGTGCGCCGGTTGGGGGCCGGCGGCTCCTTCGCTTCGACCAGGGCCGGACGGATGAGTCTGCGGTTGGCGGGCTCCATGGAAAGCCACTCCTTGGTTAATTAAACGTAACAAGCACACGTCACCGGGCTCGGGGAGCCAACGGTGAGTCGGAACTTAGAACTATGGATATCACATCGGTCGCAATGCCGCAAGGGTTTATTGGGGGATGAGAGGGGCTCCGCCTTCAGCCCGCCCAGCACCGATCGAACCGGCGCCGGCAGCTATTGAATCGTATACGTCGCCGCGCTCACCAGGCTGTTCGTCAGGCCGTCGGCGTAGGCGATGGCCTGCACCGTGGTGGTGCCGCTCAGGGCTATCGGCCCGGTGTAAACGGTGCCGGCCGTGTCGCTGGCCGTGGTGCCATCGGTGGTGTATCGAATCGAGGCGCCAGTGGTGGCCGTTTCCAGCGTCACCGTCTGCGGACCGGTGTAGGTCCCGCCGTCCGGGCTGAAACTCGGCGCTGCGGCTTGGGTTACCAGGATCGGCGTCATGTCACTCTGAATCTCGGCCTGGCTCAGGGCGCGGTTGTAGATTCGGACTTCATCGATGATCCCGCTGAAGTACTCGCCCCATATACTATCGCCCCCGATGTGCAGCGGGTTTGGCGCCGTCACCACTGCGCCCGCCTGGGGACGGCTGGCCACCAGAGCGCCGTTCACGTAAAGGTTCTGCGTCGTTCCGTCATAGGTGGTCGCCAGATGGGTCCACGTGTTCGGGAGGATCTCCGAAGGCCCGTAGATCAACTGCTCTCCGCCGACGAACAAGTCCCCAGCCGGCCAGTCGCCGTCGGAGGTCGAGAACAGGCCGTAGCAGATCTGCTGATCCTGCTCCTTAATAAGGATGTCGACCCAGCCGTCCTGGGAGGACGACGAGGCCATGTTGACCCACACCTCCAGGTCATGCCCGTGGTCAGATCCAACGTGCTGGAGTCAGGCACCTCAACCCAACTGCTCGCTCCGTTGAACGTCAGAGCGTTTCCGGCCTTGCCGGATGTGGTCCAAACCGCGTCGGTGATGGCGCCGTTGTTCCCATTGCCCGACCAATCGTTCGCCACCGCCCCAGCGCCCTCGTTGAAGTTGTAGTAGGCCACCAGATTGGGAGTGCCGGCTGCGTTGTCGCAGCGGCGCTTTCCGTGAGGGTGGAACTGTTCCCCTGCAGATCATAGGCCGCCACCGTGTACGTGTACGTGTGGAAGCGAGCAACCCGAGGTCGGATACGTGGTGCCGCTGCTGGTGCCTATCGGCACACCATTGCGGAGTATGTTATAGCCCGCTATGCTGCCGCCGTCTTCGGCCGAAGCGCTCCAGGACAGGTCGATCTCCGCCGCGGAAACGGACGTTGCCGTCAGTCCGCCAGGCACCGAAATGGAACTCGATGCAAACGGCATCACCGCGATCGTGGCCGTGCGCTCTTGCTGTAATCTGCCTGGCTCATGGCCGTGACCGTCACGATCTGCGCCGTACCGCTCGTTGCGGGCGCAGTGTACGACCAGACTCGTCGATTGTGCCTGCATCAACCCACCAGATGACGGCGTGTTCGAAGCGTTGGTGACGATGCGCTCAACTGCTGCTGCTGAGACCCGTAGACGATCAAAGCGGCAGGGCTGATAGAGACCGCGACAGGCGGCATCAGGGTGATCTGCGCCGTCGCCGACTTCCTCGTGTCCGCCCAGCTCGTGGCCGTCAATGTCACGGTCTGCTGCGTGGCGATGCTCTCCGGCGCCGTATACCAGACCGCGAACGATACGCATCCACCGTTCCCACGTTAGGACTGAGTGACCACGTTACGCCAGCTCCCTCAGTGTTGTCGTCCGCCCAGAACATCAGCGTCTGTGATGCGTAGAGGGTCTGCGAAGAAGGGCTGATCGACACCGTAACAACGGTCGGATCGAGGTGATCCGCGCTGTCGCCGTCTTTGTGGCATCCGCCTGGCTGGTGGCTGTAACCGTAACAGTCCGCTGCCAGGCAATGTCAGCGGGAGCCGTGTAGAGACCGGATGCGTCGATCGTTCCCAGGTTCGGGCTGAGGGACCACGACCAGGTGACGCCTGTGCCGCCGCCCTTGGTGACAGCAGCCGTGAATTGCTGAGTCTGAGACTGGTAGAGCGTCACATGGGGCGGACTGACGAACGCCCTCGCCGCGTTCTGCATGTCGCTCTGAATCTCGCCCTGGGCCAGGGCACGGTTGTAGATGCGCACTTCATCCATCGAGCCGGCCATGTACCCACTCGTGAACCCGAGAACAGCGGCTGCGATGACGTCAGCATTGTGCCCGGCATGGGTGTGCTGAATGCCAGGACACCGTTGACAAAGCTGTTCAGCGTTTCGCCGTCATAGGTGAACGCATGATGCGTCCAGGCGTTCAGCGGAAGGTTCTGGCCCCCGCTGGTGGACCCACACCGCGCAAGCCCATCCCATTGTCCAACGATGTGGCGCCTCCGTAGTAGTGCCCGTCCACCTCCATGCCGTAATCAGGGTCCGCTTCCTGTGTCGACTGCCCCTTGCTGATTAACCAAAGCTCCCCACTCGGGTAGGTTACGTTAACCCACGCTTCCAGCGTCACGCCGGAGGCCAGTTCTAGCGAGGTGGAGTCGGGCACTGTGACCGAGTTGTCGCGGCTGAATGCAAGGCCGCCGCCCCATATTCCCGAGTTGCTCCAGCCTGCCGCGTTGACGACGCCGTCGTTGCCGTTGCCGGAACAATCGTGGACCACCGTCCCTGCCCCTTCGTTGAAATTGTAATAGGCCACCAAACCGGGACCTGGTCGCCAATCGACGCCGAGGCTGTGGTGCTGGCCGATTGCGCGGTGTTGTTCCCCAGGCTGTCATAGGCCGAGACCGTGTAAGTGTACGAGCCGGCGCAGGCCACCCCCAGGTCCGCGTAGGCGGCAGTCGCACTGGTCCCGATCTGCGCGCCATCGCGGAAAACGACGTAGCCCACCACGGAACTGTCCGTCGATGCCTCCCAGGCCAGGTCGACTTCCGAGGCGGAAACCGTCGTGGCCGTCAAACCCTGCGGCACCGGAATGGAGCCCGAAGCGAGCGGAACGAGAGTAATCGTGGCAGTCGCCTGCAGGGCGCTGTTGATCTGGCTAGTCGCGGTTACAGTGACCGCCTGCCCCGCCACAATGATCGGGGGCGCCAGGTAGAGTCCGGATGCGTCGATCGCTCCGATCGCCGGGCTCAGCGACCACCTCACAGCCGCGTTCGCGGTGAATTGTTGTGTGCCAAAGGCGGACAGCTCCACGCTGGCCGGGCTGACCGTGACGTTCACCGCCGGCAACTGCATGTCGGCCTGAATCTCCGCCCCGCTCAGAGCCCGGTTGTAGATGCGGACTTCATCGATCGTGCCCGCGAAGGAGGGTCCCCAGCCGCTGCTGCTGCCGCCGATGTACAGCGGCTCTGGGTTTCCCGTGTTAACCTCGATCGAACCCGTGTGGGCTTCGCTGTCCACCTGGACGCCGTTCACGAACAGCTTTTCGGTCGCGCCGTCGTAGGTCGCCGCCAGATGCGTCCACGCGTTGAGAGGGAGTCTCGCGGGGCCAAACACATAACCGGTGCCATTTGAGGAACCGAGATCCACGAGCCCAGCAGGCGTGCCGGAAATAGCCGAGTTTGCATATAGGGAGTACGATCCAGCGTCCTTTAAGATTACGGGGTTGTCCCCACCAACGGAAGCAGGATTCACCCACGCCTCGACAGTCATGCCCGTGGTCAAGTCCAGCGAACTGGAAGAGGTGGGATCGGGCACCTCAACCCAATTACTGCTGCCGTTGAACACCAGCGTGCCGCCCGTCAATCCCGAGTTGCTCCAGGCCGCTCCGGTAATGACGCCGTTATTCCCGTTGCAGGAGGAGTCGTGCAGGATTGTGCCCGCGCCTTCGTCGAACCTGTAATAGGCCACCAGGTCCGGCGTCGAAGTAGTGGCGAGCGTGGTGGCGCTCACGCTGGCCGACTGGGCGGAGACGTACCCTTGGGTGTCATACGCCACAACCGTATAGCTGTACGAGGTCGAGAGCACCAGCCCCAGGTCGGAGTACGAGGTGGTCGTGCTGCTGCCCACCAGCGCGCCGTTGCGCAGAATGTAATAACCCGCCACGGTGCCGCCCGGCTCGCTCGACGCCGTCCAGGACAGGTTGACCTGCGCGCACGAGGCGTTTGTGGCCGTCAGCCCTTCCGGCGCCGAAATCGAGGCCGAAAGTTGCGGCTCCAGGGTGACGATGGCGGTTCCGGTCGTCGTCCAATCGTACTGGCTGGTCGCGGTGACGGTTACAGTCTGTTCGGCCGCGATAACCGCGGGTGCGCTATAGAGGCCGGCCTCGTCCATCGTCCCCACCGAAGGGCTGATAGACCACGTCACGGCGGTGCTCGTGCTGCTCGCAATGTTCGTGATGGCCGCCGTGAACTGCTGCGTCTGGGACGTATAGAGCGTCGCGCTGGCCGGGCTGACGGTAACCGTCACCCCCTTCATGTCGGTCCGAATCTCCGTCGGGCTCAGGGCGCGGTTGTAGATGCTTACCTCCTCGATCATTCCCGCGAAGTACTGTCCCCAAACGCTGTCCCCTCCGATCCGCAGCGGTTGCGACGACGTCGCCATCGGACCCGCCGCGGGCGTGCTGCCCACCAGAACGCCGTTGAGATAGAGATTCTCGGCCGCTCCGTCATAGGTGACCGCCAGATGCGCCCAGCTTCCCCAGGGCATGTGCTGATTCCCGTACACCACCTGCTCGCCGCCCGCGTACAGATTCGCCGCCGGCCAAGTGCTGTTCGTGAACAAGCCGTAGCACAGTTCCCGTTCCTGCTCCTTCACGATCAAAGCCCGCCAGCCGCCCTGCCCGACCGCATTCACCCACGCCTCCAACGTCATGCCGCTGGTCAGATCCAGCGAACTGGAAGCGGGCACCGTGACCCAACTGCTATGCCCGCTGAACTGGAGCGCGTTCGTCAGCCTCCCTGAGGTGGTCCAAGTCGCGCCCGTGATTACGCCGTTATTGCCGTTGCCCGAGGAATCGTGTACCACCGTCCCCGACCCTTCCGTGAAGCTGTAAGAGGCCACCAGCCCTGGCACGGGAGTGCCGGCGGGAGTGGCCGCGCTCGCGCTAGCGGACGGGGCGGAGTTGGTTCCCGTGGCGTCATACCCCAACACCGTGTAGGTGTACGAAGTGGAACTGACCAGCCCAAGGTCGGAGTAGGAAGTGGTTGTGCTGGTTCCGGCCAGCGCGCCGTTACGGAAGATGACGTATCCCGCGATGGTGCCGCCCGCTTCGCTCGAAGCCGTCCAGGACAAGTCGACCTGGGTGGCGGAAACGGCCGCGGCGGTCACCTCGCTCGGCGCCGTGACGGAAGTCGAAACGCGCGGCATAAGCGTGATGGTTGCCGTTGCCGAATAGCCTTCGCCCGTGGTGACCGTGACCGTAACCGTCTGTTGGGTGGTAATGATCGAGGGCGCGGTGTAGAGGCCCGTCTCGTCGATCGTCCCGACATTCGGGTTGAGGGACCACGTCGGTCCGATGTAGGTGGACTCGTAGTTGAGGGTTGCCGAGAACTGCTGCGTTTGCGACGCGTAAAGCGTCACTGCGGCCGGACCGGCCGATAGCGCGATCGACGGCACCAGGGCGACCTCCGCCGAGGCTGTTTTGTTGTTGTCCGCTTCGCTGCTGGCAGTGATCGTGACGCTTTGAGCGGAGGCGATATTGCCGGGTGCCGTGTAGTATCCCCACTGATCGACCGTACCCATTCCAGCCGGACTAATCGTCCACTTCAGCGCCTGATCGAGGGCGTTCGTCACCGTGGCATTGAACCACTGGCCGCCGCCCGCGCTCAGACTGGCCGAAGTCGGGTCCATGCTGACCGATATCGCTGGAAGGAGCACGACGTCAGCGGAGCCCGACTTAGTGGGATCGGCCACGCTTGTAGCTGTAATAACGACCCGTTTCTCCGAATCCACGGCAGACGGAGCCGTGTACAGTCCCGTGTCGTCGACGCTGCCCAGGTCGGGGTGGATGGACCAAGTGACGGTGCGATCAGTTCCCGACGGCAGAGAGAGGTGGGCGTAGAACTGCTCAGTTTGGGACGGGTTGAGGGAAACAGGAGAGGGAAGAACAGTCACCGGCTCCGTGACGGTCACGGGAATGTGAATGGCGGTGTCTATGTTACCGGCATATGTAACCACGATGTTAGCAGAGCCAATTCCCACCGCGGTCACAATTCCGTTGGCGTCGACAGTGGCTGTGGCCGGGTTATCCGAAGTGTAGGCAATTAGGCTTGAACGATTCAGGAAGAGTTGCGTGCCGTCGGAAAATGTGCCGCTCACAACCAGGTCGGATTCATCCCCGACGTAATCGAGGCTGAGGGTTGACAGGTCGGATCTTATGCTCTGCGGAGTGTCTGACCGCTCGATGTCAATCGTGATCGGGGCCGAGTCGACGAAGTTGCCGGGCTGTATGATGCCGCAGGCATTGAACATCCGCCTCCCCGGCTCGATGTCAGACGGTATCTGTATCTGGAACTGGTAGGGGGGCGCAATGAGCACCCCGGAAGTAATAGGGTCTTCTCCCTCGACAAACACCGTCTGGAACGCAGAAGGGCTCGCTTCGACCGCAACAAGCAGGGTCTGGCCGGAGTTGACCACGGCGCCGGACGCCGGCGAAGTGACCTGTATCGTCGGCTGCTGCCCGAACAGCGCGCCGAAAGAACCGCAAGCGAACAGCAGGGCCCCCCGCACCAGCGCGGAGACCTTATCAAACAGTCGGCTCATGTTGTACCTTTCCTGGCGGACCGGAGGCAGCGCACCCTTCTGCGTCCGGCTCGCAAACCGCCCCGCTCTCTCTAAATGCGCGCCTTCTACCACCACAGGGACTGCCAACGGTACCGCGGCTACTAGTTCGATCAGTGCCCTGGGTTCCCGTGCATCCTTCTGACCTCGACGACCACCGGAATCGTGAGAGCCGCCTCCCCGTTCGTGATGGTGATCTTTGCGGAGCCGGGGCCGACAGAGGTGATGACGCTGTTCCTCGCGACCTTGGCCACGGCGGTGTTGTCCGAGGCGAAGGTCGTCCGCGTAGAGTGAATCAGATCAATCTCCGAGCCGTCTTCGAAGATCCCGAAGACTACCAGCGCCAGATCGTCGCCGACGTCGTCAAAGTGGATGCTCCGCAGGTCGGTCCAGAGTCGCCGCGGACTGTCCGGTCGCTCGATGTCTATCGTGACCGGGTCGGAGTCTACCGTGATGCCGGGTCTTATGACACCGACCGCGTTGAACATCCTGGTGCCGGGAACGACATTAAGAGGTATCGATATCTTGAATTCATAGGGCGGCCCGGTGAGAGCCTTGCTCGCAATGGGGTCCTCGCCTTCAATCAACACCTTCTGAAACACCAGAGGGGTCGCGTCTACGGTCACGGCAAGGGTCTGCCCGGAGTTGACCACGGCACCCTCCTTCGGTAAGCTGATCTTGACCGTCGGCGGCGCCGCCAAGAGGGGGGCGCTGAGGGCCAATACGGCGATGGGGACCACCGACCCTGCGAACCGTCCGATTGTGCGGAGCGAGTGTTCCCGCATTTCTTCTCCTCTGACTCAGTTGGGCAGCGGACGAAACGGGGAGTACGTGCCGGAACTGGGCGCGTTGAGTAAGTCAACCACTTGGGACCGGATTGCTGGGGCATCCACCTCCGCCGGGCCGGTGAAACCGAGACTCACGAGTCCGCTTGAGTGGATGACGCCCTTGAACCCGGAAGTTCCGTGTCCGGCAAGTTGGCTGGTGACTGACACCATCCCGTCGCTCGCCTGATTATTGAATACCGCCGGCCACCCTCCGCCGACGACCGTTGCCGCTAGCGGACTAAAGGTGAGCGCGCACTTGAGCTGTAGAGCCTCCATCAGCGCCCCTGTTATGAACCCGTGGAGGTTGGAGTCGTCCATCTCCCCAGCAATTTCAGCCACCGGTACGTCGTGGCCGCTACCTGTTTGGAGAGCCTGCAGGTTCGGGCTGAGACCTCCATCCTGAAGGTCGTAGGTTGCACCGGAGACGGTACCTGAGCCCACGACGACGCTCGCACCGAACGCTATGCGGCCGCGCTGCGCCATCTCCAAACTCGCGCAGGGATCTTGCAGGATCAGGGTTGCAAAGGGACTCCCGAAATGTGGAGTTCCGATAGTAATAAGCTTGTGGATATTGCCCTTCTGGAACGACTTGTCGTCGGCGAACTCTGGCAGCTTCTCCGACCATCGAGTGATGACTCCCCCCATGCTATGCCCCACGACATCCACCTGCGTGGCTGCGGCGTTGTTGCTGGTGCGGAAATCCTCCAGTACCCGCCTGATCTTCTTCATTAGGCCGGGAGCGTTGTAGTCGAACCCGAGCTCATTGGCATTGGCCCTGGCGAGAATGTCCGAAGAGTAACTGGGTGTGGTGCCTTGTGGGGTAACCTGCACTTGGACGTCATAGTTGAATACATTCACATTTGGGAACCCCAATCTCTGCAGGTTCGGTAGGAATCCGATCCACATGCCATCCCCATCCCAGAGGCCGTGCACCAAGACAACGGGAGGCCGCCACACCTTCAGGGAGTCGGTGGGACTGGTGTTGTCTGGGAACGTAACCTGGAATTTCACTATCCGGAAACCGGGTGGGCCATAGTCCCAAGCGCCCCGGTAGTAATCGGCCGGGGGACGGTAGACCGCAAACGCCATGGGCGGTCCGGTCCGCCCGCCCTTCCCAGTGTCATCCACCGATGTGACGTGCAGCAGCAAGGTGCTCTCCGAACCCCCGACGGTGGATAGCGTTCCGAGTTGCTGGGTTGTGCCGCCACCACCGCCTTCGTCGAGCAGGGCCACCTGAACCCTGTCATTGACGTTTTTGGTCCTAATGCGGAGAACCACCCGCGCCGCGCTATCGGCGGCCACGCCGGTCACTGTCGTTCCGTACTGAGCGAGCATGCTGTGGCTCGACGTGATGTCCGTTCCAGCTTGGTTCTGTAACTGGGTTACCGGATCGACAAACTCGAATGTGCAGGAGCCTGGCGAGACGTCTCGCGGTTGCAACCCGGACACCGACGCCCTCGCCCGAGGCCCGCGTGCTGCTGACGCCACAAGGCAGGCGTCATCATCATCGGGCGGCGCCGACGGACTGGGCGGCTCAGGGGGCGGATCCGGAGGCAGGTCCCGAACGCACCGCAGGAACTGGCCGCCGCAGTTATAACCCCCCGAGAGCGCACACGCAAGCCCCGCGGAGATGCACGTGCAATACGCAAGGGGAACGTCGCCGCCGCATTGGGCCCACACTGAAGACGGACAGCTCACGGACAACAGAACCGCCGCGATCAAAAGCCGGGAAACCGCGGAACCATGGCGGATGATGGAAGGGGGTTGCTGGCGAAGCATGCGAGGATTCTATAGACAACGGCTCTTAATGTCAAGGAAAGAATGCCGCTCAGAACAGAATTCCGCACTAATGGCGGACACTATAATCGTGGTGCCAGAACTACCGTCTGTGAATTCGAGAGCGGCAGTCACCACACCCGGCCTCTCCCAGTCGCTCTGCCGTCTTGCCATCCGCGCTATGCATTCCTCGGAGGCACGTCTACGCGCTGCCGTGGCGTATTCAAATGCCGAACTGTCACGGGCCAAAGAACGAAATGCCCCTCCCCATCCTCAACTCCGCAACAGCTTATTCATCTAATTCCATCACATCATTCCCGAGAAGTACTGTCCCCAAACGCTGTCTCCTCCGATCCGCAGCGGTTGCGACGACGTCGCCATCGGGCCCGCCGCCGACGTACTGCCCACCAGAACCCCGTTGAGATAGAGGTTCTCGGCCGCTCCGTCATAGGTGACCGCCAGATGCGCCCAGCTTCCCCAGGGCATGTGCTGATTCCCGTACACCACCTGCTCGCCGCCCGCGTACAGATTCGCCGCGGGCCAGGTGTTGTTCGTGAACAAGCCGTAGCACAGCTCCCGATCCTGCTCCTTCACGATCAATGCCCGCCAGTCGCCCTGCCCGGTCGCATTCACCCAGGCCTCTAGAGTCATGCCGGTAGTCAGATCCAGCGAGCTGGAATCGGGCACCGTGACCCAACTGCTCTTCCCGTCGAACTGGAGTGCGTTCGTCAGCCTCCCCGAGGTGGTCCACGTCGCGCCCGTAATGACGCCGTTATTGCCGTTGCCGGAGGAGTCGTGTACCACCGTCCCCGATCCTTCCGCGAAGCTGTAAGACGCCACCAGCCCAGGCACGGGAGTGCCGGCGGGCGTTGCCGCGCTCGCGCTGGCGGACGGGGCGGAATTGGTTCCCGTGGCGTCATACCCCAACACCGTGTAAGTGTACGAAGTGGAACTCACCAGCCCAAGGTCGGAGTAAGAAGTAGTTGTGCTGGTTCCGGCCAGCGCGCCGTCGCGGAAGACGCAGTAGCCCGCGATGGTGCCGCCGGCTTCGGTCGAAGCGCTCCAGGACAAGTCGATCTGGGTAGCGGAAACGGCCGAGGCGGTCACCTCGCTCGGCGCCGTGACGGAAGGCGAAACGTGCGGCATGAGCGTGATGGTGGCCGTCGTCGTATAGCCTTCGCCCGTGGTGACGGTGACCGTGACCGTCTGTTGGGTGGTAATGATCGAGGGCGCGGTGTAGAGGCCCGTCTCGTCGATCGTCCCGACATTCGGGTTGAGGGACCACGTCGGTCCGATGTAGGTGGACTCGTAGTTGAGGGTTGCCGAGAACTGCTGCGTTTGGAACGCGTAGAGAGTCACTGTGGCCGGACCGGCGGATAAAGCGACCGACGGCACCAGAGCGATCTCCGCCGACGCCGTCTTGCTGGTGTCCGCCTCGCTGGTGGCAGTCACGGTGACGGTCTGCGAAGACGCGATGGTGCCGGGTGCGGTGTAGTATCCCCACTGATCGACCGTACCCATACCGGCCGGACTAATCGACCACTTCAGCGTCTGATCGAGGGCATTCGTCACCGTGGCATTGAACCACTGGCCGCCGCCCGCCGACAGGCTGGCCGAGGTCGGGTCCAGGCTGACCGATACGGAAGGAAGGAGCACGACGTCAGCGGAGCCGGACTTGGTGGGGTCCGCCACGCTTGTAGCGGTTACAACGACCCGTTTCTCCGAATCAACGGCGGACGGAGCCGTGTACAACCCCGTCCCATCGATGCTGCCCAGGTCTGGGTGGATGGACCAGGTGACGGTCTGATCAGTTCCAGCGGGCATGGCGAGCTGAGCATAGAACTGCTCCGTTCTCGATGGATTGAGCGTCGCCGTCGTGGGCACGACCCTCACGGGCTGCCGGACCGTCACCGGAACCTGGACGGACTTGCCGCTGAAAGTTATGGTAACGATGGCCGATCCTGGGCTGACGGCAGTGACGCGACCGACGCTGTCCACCGTCGCCACGCTGGCGGTGTCCGAGGCACAAGCAGTCTGCTTCGATTGTGTTACCTCCGCAGTGGTGCCGTCAGCATAGGTCGCGAGAGCAGACAAGAACCCTCCCCCGCCGGCGACAAGAGTGAGGGATGAAGGCTGAGCGCCGACGCTAAGTGGAGTATCGGAGCGCTCAATGTCGAGAGAAATCGTGTTCGAAAACACTGGCTGCCCCTGTGTCGACACGGCGACTGCCGTAAGGGTGTAATTGCGAGGACTGACCTTCGGGGGAATCTCGATCGTGAACGAGTAGGGCGCCGTCGAAAGCACCTGGTCGGTTCCAAGCGGCCCCTCTCCGATGAGAGACACCTGCTCGACGTTCCCGGATATTGCGACATTCACAGTGATCGCCTGGCCCGGACTGACGACAGCGCCGTCCGCCGGCGAGATGATCTGGAGCGTCGGCTGCGCAAAGAGCGCGCTCCCGGGGCAGAAAACCGCCAGCAGCGTACCAAGGCCTGCCGTCCGGGCAAGGGAATTCAGTGACCCGTGCATATCAAGTCCTCTCTCAACCACGTCGAATCGGTCACGGCTTGGGGTCGGCGGCGCGCCTCTTCGAGACGGCCACCGGCACAATCGCAGTCTGTCCGCCGTTCTGAACGAAGATCTTGGCCGAACCCGGGCGGATCGCGGAAACTTGGCCAGCCTCGGTGACCGCGGCCACATCGGGCGAATCGGATGACCATCTAGTCAGGGTCGATTGGGTCACCTCCACCCTCGTACCATCGCTATAGGTTGCATAGGCCGAGAGGTACCCCATCGCCCCCGCGGCGGGAACCAGCAACGACGGTTCGACCTCCAGTTTTGTCGGTCCATCGGGGCGCTCGACGTCGATAGAAATCGCTGCGACTGATCCTTCTTTTCCCTTGCCGACGAGGCCTGCGACAACCGTGTATCGCCGCAGGCTTACCCGGGAAGGTATTTGCACCGAGAACTGGTATGGGGCTGCGAAAAGGACCTCGCTGTACCCGATGGGGTTTTCGATTCCCAGCCCGACGAACGGGACGCTTCCTCCTGAGACCTCCACGGTGACCGTGATCTTGTCGCCGGGGCTGACGCGACGGCGCCGTCCGCGGGCGACGTTATGCGAAGCGTCTGCGCCACAAGCGGCCCACTCGACGCGCAAAGCACGAGAGCGCAGGCCAGAATAGGCACAAACCAATCTATTCGATCGAGGAGTCGTTTCATGCGGAATGCCTTTCGGTTGAGTCGTCGAGCCGCCCGCCCTCTGCGGGTCGGGTGCAGATCGCATACAAGTAGGTGCCAACTACGGCCTGCCAGATGGCGAACGCCCACATGCGACGGAGCGGCTGCTGAGAGTCGTCCGGATCATTCATGCGCACGAGATGCGCAAGCCAAAACACGAAGGGGAGCGCGGCAACTGCTCCTATAGAGGCCACCCGAAGCAAACACCTCCCAGTTAGCAGGCGTCGGTGGACGATCCCAAACGACAAGGCCAGCCCCGCGCCGCCGATGAATCCGGCCAAGCACATAGGTGGAAAGTAGGCCCAGCCCAGGAACGGAGTCACCAATACGGCACTGAGCACCGCTGCATTGTAAACCGGCACGCTGAGCGCCACCGCCAGAATCGCCCGCAGCCTTCGAAGGAAGAGGAGCGCACACAGGAGCGCGAAGGGGAGGGGAAGGAGCGGGTCATAGACGCGGTTCCGCATCGGGAATAGCAGCGACGAGCACGCTCCGCAGAACGCAAAGAGTATCGCGACGCCGGTGTATCGTTCCAGCGCCATGTCCGACTTCGGGGCCACAGGTTTCGTAGAGAACCGCCTTTCGTTACCGTTAATAGGCGACTATCCTAGGGAAGCATCCGAAACATGTCCCCCGCGACAGGCGCGTTCAATAGCTTGAACAATTGGTCCCCAACCCCTGATATGCTTCCACCCAGGTCCAGCTCGATCGGACCGATTAGGCCAAGCTCCAAAGCACCTTTTGAATGCACAATCCCGGGGACCGCTGCCGCCCCACCCGGGGCGGTGCTGGCGCCGTTAAACTCGCTAGTGAGGGGAACAATGCCGTCGCTCTCGCCTCCCATGACCTGCGGCCAGTTCGCAGAAGTCATAGACTCCGGCAACGAGTCGAAAGTCGCAATGTCATTCGAGCACAGAGCCCGCAACATCATCGGGCGTGAGGACGTGTCAAGACCGATGAGATTGGCCGCCGACGCGCTGCCGGCGATCATGCCCGTTGGCACGCTGTTGTTCCCGCTGCTTACGTTTTGGTTGCCCGGGATAAGATCGAGGATCGCGCCGTCCACTACTGTGCCTCCCAAGGAGACCGCGTCAATCGAAACATTGCCCGCCGCCGCCATGAAGTTGCGAGTGCAACTGTTGTCGGACTCGGTCCCAAGCGCAGTAGCCAGAGGGCTGCCCTGGTGAGGTGTGCCAATCGTGATGAGCTTGTGGACGTACCCCTTGCCAAACGTTAGAAATTGGGTGAAGTCCGGCGACTTCACCAGGGTCCGTGTCACCAGTCCGCCCATGCTGTGGCCGATCACGTCAGCCTGGATGGCTGCGGCACCCTTCTCCTTCTTGAATTCTTGTATGAAACCCTGGATTTCCGCGCTCACCATGGGAGCGGTAGTTGCCAACCCCATTGAGTTCGCTTTAAGATTCGTGAGCGGAGAACTCCAAAGCACTCTCAGGGCAGTCGGGTAGGTGTCGGGGGTGAGGGGGGCATTCACCTCCAGGGGAAACGGCAAGGCGTAGCCGGCGCGGCGAACAAAATAGGCCCCTAAAATGGCGCTGTTGCCTGCAACGAAAGCATCCCACGCTCCATTGTCGGCCCATAAACCGTGGACGAGCACGAGCGGCGGCCGCAGTATCGTCATTCCGCCGCATGAAGTCGCCTTTGGGTGCTCCGAGACGGCGGTAATGTCTATGGTGCGACTATAGGCTGTGTCATCGTTGCCGCCACGGGAGAAGTCCGGAGGCGCGTTGTAGACTGCAAAGGCCATAGCATTCCCGTTCGCCAACTTGACTGCGGTGACGTTAAGCTGAGTCGCATTCTCGGACCCGTTGACAGTTGACAGCGTCCCGAGGCCCTGCGACCCTTGCTGATCGTCTGCCTTGAGTGTCACGTTGAACACCTGGCCAGCCTTACAAGCCGGAATCCGGATCACCACCCGTGCAGCGCTATCCGCGGCAATAGAGCCGACGGGATTGCCGTTATTCGCCAGGAAGTCCCAGTCGGAAATGAGCTGGTCTCGTTCCAGCAGGTCCGGGACCGGGTCGACAGTCGTGATTGATGCCGAGCACGACTGGTTTTCGTGGGGTCGCAGAAGCGAGACCGATACCCTCGCCCGAGGCCCGCGTGCTGCTGACGCCACAAGGCAGGCGTCATCATCGTCAGGCGGCGCCGACGGACTCGGCGGCCCGGGGGGCGGGTCCGGAGGCAGGTCCCGAACGCAGGCCAGGAACTGGCCACCGCAGTTATTACCGCCTGAGAGCGCACACCCAAGCCCCACGGCGATGCACCTGCAATACGCAAGGGAAACGTCGCCGCCGCATTGGGCCCAGACGGAAGACGGACAGCTCACGAGCAACAGAACCGCCGCGATCAAAAGCCGGGAAACCGCGGAACCATGGTGGATGATTGGAGGGGGCGGCTGGCGAAGCATGGAAGAATTCTATATACGACGGCTCTTAATGTCAAGGAAAGAATGCCGCTCAAAACACAATTCCGCACTAATGGGGGAGACTATAATCTTGGTGCCGGAGCTTTCCCCGAGTTTTCATGCGTTTGCCACGCCCTCCGTCCTCCGGCCTGCCATCCGCGCCATGCTCCCCTCGGAGGCCCGTCTGCGGGCTGCCGTGACGCATTCAAATGCCGAACTGTCACTGACCAGAAAACGAAATGCCCTTCTCCATCCTCAAATCCGCAACAGCTTATTCATCGAATTTCATCCACATATGCTACTTGTTGTATAGCTGTACGAGCTGGAAAGCACCAGCCCCAGGTCCGAGTACGAGGTGGTCGTGCTGCTGCCCACCAGCGCGCCGTTGCGCAGAACGTAATAGCCCGCCACGGTGCCGCCCGGCTCAGTCGAAGCCGTCCAGGACAGGTTGACCTGCGCGCACGAGGCGCTTGTCGCCGTCAGCCCTTCCGGCGCCGAAATCGAGGCCGAAAGTTGCGGCTCCAGGGTGACGGTGGCGGTTCCGGTCGTCGTCCAATCGTACTGGCTGGTCGCGGTGACGGTCACAGTTTGTTCGGCCGCGATCACCGCGGGTGCGCTATAGAGGCCGGACTCGTCCATCGTTCCCACCGCAGGGCTGATAGACCACGTCACGGCGGTGTTCGCGCCGCTCGCAATGTTCGTGATGGCCGCCGCGAACTGCTGCGTCTGGGACGTATAGAGCGTCGCGCTGGCCGGGCTGACGGTAACCGTCACCCATCCCGCTAGGGCCCGGGCCGGCAACGGCCGGCGAGAGTTCGTAGGAACCGCCGAAGCCGAGATCCACCGTGCCCTTCGAATGCACCAAGTGCAACTGCGTCGAACCAGCACGAGCGTTGAGTTGACTCGTCACCGGCACGATGCCGTCGCTGTCGCCCCCCATGACGGTCGGCCACGTTCCACTGCGCTGCCCAGGGCCGGCTCCCGTTCACTCCTCCAGCAACAATCTTTTCCCCTGCTTTTCATGCGTTTGACACGCCCTCGCCTCTCGGCCCGCCTGCCAGCTGCGTTATGCTCCCCTCGGAGGTGCGTCCACGCTGGCCCGCTTCACCGGCTGGAGTCCATGATACGCTGGCGGCTGCCGGCGCAAAACAACAACGCAGCGAACGGCAAGTGCCGAATCTCCGGACTGTCTCAAAAAAGGGCGCAGCGCAACAATAGCTCATTCGTCACATTTCATCACATTCGTCACCATACTCTGCACACCTCGCGCTCGAAAAGGACGAAAAACACAAAAATGCAGAAGAACCCAGTCCCACTTTCAGACACCTGCCGCGCTGCCCCTCAGCCAACCGGCGTGCCCCGGGCCACTCCGCCGCAAATCCCACTGGTAGTCGGTGCCAGACCCTGATAAGATCGTACTCTCGTGACAAAAGACCAGATCCTCTCCTTCATCAAAGAGACCGGAATCGTGCCGGTGGTGCGCGCCGCGAGCGCCGACGGAGCGCTGCGCGCGATCCAGGCCTTCTACCGCGGCGGCATACGGTCCGCGGAAATCACCATGACCGTTCCGGGCGCGTTGCGGGTCCTCGAGCAGTGCGCCGCCGAGTTCGGCGACAAACTGGTAGTCGGCGCCGGCACGGTCCTCGATCCCGAAACCGCGCGAGCCTGCATCCTGGCCGGCGCGCAGTTCCTGGTGACGCCGAACCTGCGCGTCTCGACCATCGAGATGGCCCACCGCTACGCCAAGGTGGTGGTGGCCGGCGCGCTCACGCCCACCGAGGTTCTGACCGCGTGGGAGTCGGGAGCCGACATCGTCAAGATCTTTCCGTGCGGCAACGTCGGCGGACCGTCTTACATCAAGGCCCTCAAAGGACCGTTCCCCCAGATCGAAATGATTCCCACCGGCGGCGTGAACCTGAAAACCGCGGGCGAGTTTCTGAAGGCCGGCGCTTGCGCCGTCGCGGTGGGAGGCGAACTGGTGGATGCCAAGAGCGTCGCCGAGGGGCGGTTCGACGTCATCGAGCAACGAGCCCGGGAATACCTGGAGGCGATCGCCGCCGCCAGGGCCGGCTCGGGACAAGCGAGCTAAAATGGAACCTCCGGCGAAACCCGAGCCTCCGCAGCCGCACCGGCCGACCGTCGTCAGTCCCTCCCTCCAACGCGACCTACGGCGTCTTAAGCGCGCGGCTCCATTTCTGGTGCTGTTGCCTGTTGTCTGCTTCATCATCCTGTTTCCCGCCGGGCTCGTCATCGGGCCCAAGACTGCCTGGACCAAGCCGATCGCGCCCGCCAGGCGTTTTGGGCTCAGCCCTCGGACCGTCTCGTTCCAATCCGCCGATGGGATCCCCCTCAAGGCCTGGTGGGAGAAGGCGTGGAGCGTGCCCGTGCCCAAGGGCACCGTCATCCTGGTTCACGGCTCGCAATCGAATAAGACCGGCATGGCGTACACGGCCGCCCGGTTGCTGCCGCACGGCTTCTCCGTTCTGCTGTTGGACCTGCGCGCGCACGGCGAGAGCGGCGGGAGCTACACCACCTTCGATTACAAGGAAGCGCTGGACGTGGAGGCCGCGGTGCGGTGGGTCAAGGCGCACAACGACGGCGGCCGGATCGCGCTCCTGGGCTACTCGTCGGGCGCCGTGGCGGCGCTGCTCGCGGCGGCGCGGACGCCGGACCTCGCCGCGGTCGTCGCCGACAGCACATACCTGGACAAGACCGATGTGCTGCTCCGCGAGAGGGAACTGCTGGCGCGCGCGCCTTCCGGCGTAGTGCCCTTCGCCCATCGTTTGCGGCTGTGGCTCTTCACGACTCCCGGGTTTTCGTGGCTGTCGCGGTTAGGGTTCCGGCTGCGAACCGGCGTAGCCTTCGATGCGCCCGAGGGATACGTGCGGGACGCGGTCAAGCGAATCGACCACACGCCGGTGCTGTACCTGGCGGCGCAGAAGGATCCCGTAGTGCCGCGTGCCGTGACCGAGGAACTCTATCGCTTGACCGCAAGCCCTCGCAAGCAGTTGTCGATCCGGCCGGGAACGTTTCACTCGGCGATCGGCGGCGACCCGCGCGGCTACATCGCCGTGGTAGCGGCATTCCTCGATAACGCCTTCGGCACCCAACCAATTCCTCAGACCCAGTAGGACAAGCTTCAGCTTGTCCCTGGACAACCCGAAGGTTGTCTTACTGCAGCCGTATCTTGTAAGCGTCCAGCGTGGAGCCGACAGCCTGGCGGAGCTGGGCGATGGCCTTGTTGGCGTCCAGACGGGCGACCACGTCGCGGCGGCGCGAATCGGCGTACTCGTTCTGGCGGGTGAGCACCAGGAAGTTGGTCGACTCGCCGGACTGGTACATGCGAGTCTCGCTGTCGAGCTTCTCCTTGGCGGCGCGTGCGCTGGCCTCGGCGGCCGCGATGCGCTGCCGCGCCGTGGAGAGCGCCTGCATGGCGTTCCGGACCTGCGCTTCGATGCCCAGTTCCACACGCGCCTGCTCGAGTTTCAGCCGCCGCTCCAGGATTGCGCTCTCGGCCAGGTTGGCTTGCGCGGCGCGGTTGCGCGGGGTCAAATCGAGAGTCAGGCCCACCTGCACGGTGGGGTAGCTGCCGCCGAACAGGTTCGAGAGCGCCTTTCCGTAGCCGCCGTTGAGGCTGGCAGGCAGGGCGCCGAAGCTGAAGGCGAGGGGCGGAAGCCCGGCGGGGATCGAGAGTTCGTTGACCTGGTTGACGATGCCGCCGAAGAGCTGCGAGAACGGGTCGCCCGTGGTGGCGGTGCCGGCCAGACCCGTGTTGGCGTATCCGGCGACGAGGTTCAGTTGCGGCTTGAGCTGATCGGCGTTGAGCTTGGTGCCGATGGCCGCCACTTCGCGCTGGGTCGCGACGGAGCGCATCTCGGGGCGGTGCTTCAGCGCGGCGCCGACCGCTTCCCGCAAGTCGCCCGCCTCGGGCGGCTCCAGGGTCTCGATGTCCACGGGAACGATCTCGTCGCCCCACAGGGGGTTCTCCCGCGATGAGGTCAGCAGGAGTTTGAGGCCGTTCTCCGCCTCGGTGACCAGACCGATGCCCGAGTAGTAAGTGTCCAGCCGCCGCTCGAGCTCGGCCTCGGAGGCCGAGATTTCGACCTGGGCCTGCGTGCCGGCGGCCACCATGCGTTTGGTCATGGCGAGTTGCTGGCGGGCCCATTCCACGCTGTCGGAAAGCACGTCGACGGCCTGGCGCGCGGCGACCAGGTCCCAGTAGGCCTGCTCGACGCGCGTGACCACGTCGATGTTGCGCAGCGCGAAATCGGTGTCCGAGAGATCGAGCCGCTTGCGGCGGATCTTCAGCTCGGCGCGATAAGGATCGATGGCGCGGTTGCGGAGCAGCGGCTGCGTGAAGCTGACCGTCAGCTTGGTGTTGAAGTACGGGTTCAGCGAGTCGAAGGGGTTGGTGGTGGATTGGCGGCTGTTCTCGAAATCCACGCCCAGGCCGGCGCCGTTCCAGGGAAGCATCTGGCGCACGGAGAAGTTCTCGGTGTGGACGTGCTCGGCGAGAATGCCGTCGGCGCCCATGAGGATCGAGCTGGTGGGGATCTTCGCCGCGAGAATGGACGGCGACCAGCGCAGGGTCGTGTCGAGAAAGCCGCGCGCTCCTTTGAGGGCCTGGGCGGCGGTCTCGCGGTTGGTCTTCTCGATTTCGATATCGAGGTTCTGGCCGAGCGCCAGTTCGATGGCCTCGCGCAGCGTCATCTTGTGCTGCGCCGCGCCGACGCCGACGCGGGGCTGCGCCGCCTGGGCGGGCACGGGAGATGCCGATGGGCCGGCCGCCTGCCCCACGGCGGCCTGGGCCTGCGCCGGAGCGGCGGCGGCCAGGACGAGCAGCACCAGAAGCAGCGGCGCGGTGACGCCCACTGCGCGGCGCGGTCTGAGGCCGCGCAGGAACGCGCCCACGCGGGCCGAGAGCCTGAAATGGCCCAGGTCGTCGAACAGGGAGTAGGCCACCGGCGTGACCAGCAAGGTCAGCAGCAGGCACAGCGTCTGGCCGCCGATGACCACGATGGCGATGCTGCGGCGCGAAGAGGAGCCGGCGCCGCCGCCGATCGCCATGGGCAACATGCCCGCGACCAGCGAAGCCGTGGTCATGAGGATGGGCCGCAGCCGGTCCTCGCAGCCGCGCAGAATGGCCTCCTGGCGCGGCTTGCCCTCCTTGAATCGCAGGGCCTTGATGTGATCGATCTGCAGAATGGCGTTCTTCTTGACGATGCCGAACAGCATCAGAATGCCGAGCGAGGTGTAGATGATCTGGAAGTTCTGGCCCGTCAGAAACAGGGTCAGCAGCGCGAAGGGCACCGCCAGCGGCAGGCTGATGAGGATGGTGACCGGGTCGATGAAGCTCTCGAACTGCGCGGCCAGCACCATGTACATAAAGATGATGGAGAGCAGGAAGGCGACCACGAAGCCCATCGCCGCGCGGCCGAACTCCTTGCTGCGGCCGATCAGGCCGAAGCGGTACTCGGGCGGCATGTTGAGAGCCGCGGTGGTGCGGTCCAGAATGCCGATGACGTTGCTGAGCGACTGGCCTTCGGCGAAATTGGCGGTGAGCATGATCTGGCGCTGGCGGTTGACGCGGTCGATCTGAGTGGGGCCGGTTCCCTCTTCGACCGTGACCACGTTCGAGACCGGGACGTTGCCCAGCATGGCGGAGGGAACGTAGAGGCGCTCGAGCGAGCGCGCCGAGTCGCGAAACTGCTTCTGAACGCGAAGCTGCACGTCGTAGCGGTCGTCGCCTTCGCGGTAGGTGGTGACCTGCGGATCGCCGCCGACCAGGGTGCGCAGCGCGGTGGCGATCGAAGCGACATTCACGCCGAGGTCGGCCGCTTTGGCGCGGTTGATGTGAACGCGCAGTTCGGGCTTGCCCGGCTCGTAGGAAGTCTCCAGATCGCGTACGCCGGGCGTGCGGGCCAGTTCCGCCCGCATGGCCTCCATGTAGCGCTCCAGGTGCGCGAAATCGGGCCCCTGAATGAAGAACTGAAGGTCCTGGTTCGGACCGGCGCCGGCGAACATGGCGGGCGGCTGAACGGCGATGGTCAGGTCGCGATACTTCCGCAGCCGCTCGCGGGCCATGACCATGATCTCGAACTGCGTCTCCTTGCGCTCGGTCGACGGGCACCAGTTCGACCAGCAGCGAGCCGCGGTCCACCTGACGCCGGCTGTCGGCTCCCACGGTGGTGAGGACGTTGCGGATGCCGGGCAGCGTGCTGAACGTCCGCCTCGATCTCGCCGCATCATGGCGGAACTGCCTTCGAGCGAAGAGCCCACCGGCATGCGCACGGCAATCTCGAACTCGCTCTGGTCGTCGATGGGCAGGAAGTCCTTGCCCATGTGCAGGAACATGGGGACGGTGGAGAGAGCGACCAGCAATCGCGCAGCACGACGATGACCCAGCGGTGCGCCATCGACCAGCGCAGCATCCGGCGATAAGGCCGGGACAGCGCGCGGAACAGGGCCGTGTCCTTGGTGGACCCGCCATTCTGCCCGTTGCCCATCTTCAGGAAGCGCGAGCTGAGCATGGGCGTCAGCGTGAAGCTCACCAGCAGCGAGACCAGGATGGCGAACGCCGCGGTGTAGCCGAAGCTGGACATGAAGCGGCCCACGATGCCGGTCATCATCGCCACCGGCAGGAAGATGATCACCAGGCTGAAGGTGGTGGCCATGACCGCCAGTCCGATTTCCTTGGTGCCCTGGATGGCGGCCTCGACCGGCGGCAGGTGCTTCTCTTCCGCGTTGCGGAAGATGTTCTCGAGCACCACGATGGCGTCGTCGATCACGATGCCCACCACCAGCACCAGCGCCAGCATGGTGATCTGGTTGAGCGTGAAGCCCATCATGTTCATCAGCGTGTAAGTGGAAATGATGGAGGTGGGAATGGCGATGGCGGCGATCAGCGTGGAGCGCCAGCTACGCATGAACAGCAGCACCACGAAGCCGGCGCACATGCCGCCCAGCAGCAGGTGCTCCTGCACGGCCTTGAACGACTCTTCGATGAACGTGGACTGGTCGCCGGCGTAAGTGATCTTGAAGTCGGGCGGCAGCAGCGGTTGAAGCTCGGCGATGCGGTCCTTGACCGCGTGGACCACGTCCAGGGTGTTGGTGCCGGACTGCTTGCGGACTTCGAGCACCACCGCGGGCTCGCCATCCAGGCGCGCCAGCGACCGCGGCTCTTCGACGCCGTCCTCCACCGTTCCGATGTCGCGGATGCGCACCGGCGAACCGCCCAGGGAGGCGACGATGATGTTGGCGAAATCGGCCGGGCGCTCGATGCGGCCCAGGGTGCGCAGGCTGACCTCGCGCGCGCCCTGGTCCACGCGGCCTCCGGGGACTTCGACGTTCTGCGCGGCCAGCGCGCCGCGGACCTGGTCGATGTTCAGGTTGTAGGAATACAGCTTCTCGCCGTCCAGCCAGACCTGGATCTGGCGGGCGCGGTCGCCGATGAAGCGGACCTGGCCGACGCCGTCGATGGACTCGATGTTCTTCTTCACCTGGTCGTCGACGATCTTGGTGGTCTCGCGCAGGTCGCGGCGCGAGGAGAGGACGACGCTGATGACGGGCGAGGCGTCGGTGGAGATCTTCTCGATGACCGGCGGGTCCACGTCCTTGGGCAGGTCGCGCGTGATGGCGGCCACCTTGTCGCGCATCTCCTGGGCGGCGACGTCGGGGTCCTTCTCGAGCACGAAGGTGACCCACGTAATCGAGACGCCTTCGGCGGACAGAGACCGGAGTTCGTCGATGCCGCTGATGGTGTTGACGGCTTCCTCGATGCGCTTGGTGACCTGGGTCTCGACCTCTTCGGGCGAGGCGCCGCGCAGGGTGGTGGTGATGGTGACCACCGGGAACTCGATCTTGGGGTAGAGGTCCACGCCCAGCTTCATGTAGGCGCTGACGCCGAGCACCACCAGCGCCAGTGATGAGCATGGTGGCGAAGACAGGCCGTTCGATGCAGATTCGGGCAAGCTTTTGCATGGCCTACCTCCCCGCCTCGGCGGCGGGCTCCGCTCCCTGGCGGTCGCGGCTCGGTGCGGGCGCCGCTCCCTGACGGTCGCGGTTCGGTGCGGCGGCCTCGGCGCGGACGGCGAGACCGTCGACGAGCATGGGCAGCTTGCTGACGGCAACCTGGTCGCCGGCATGTATGGCGCCGCCGGGAATCTCGATCCAGCCGCCGACCTCGACGCCGGTCGTAACCTTGCTCTCGGTCACTTTCCCGGCCTTCACGGTGAAGACCTTGGTGAGGCCGGCGAGCTGGTAGAGCGCCTCTTTGGGAACCACCACGGCGGCGGTGTCGCCGGCGAGGGCGAGCTGAACCTGGACGAACATGCCGGGGCGAAGCTGGGGATCGCGGTCGGTCAGGCGGGCCTCGACGGAGAGCGAGCGCGAGCGAGCGTCGAGCGTGGGATTCAGCTCCGTGACGCGGGCGCGGAACTGGGCGCCGGGAGCGGCGTCGGTGGTGAAGACGAGCGTGCCGCCGGTGCGCACCGCGGTGGCCGCGAATTCCGGAATGTCGGCGCGCAGGCGCAGCGGCCAGGACTTGACCAGCGTGACGATGGGCGTGTTCTCCCGCATGTACTGGCCGGGCGAGACCAGGCGCGCGGAGATCTGGCCGTCGAAGGGCGCGCGCACCGTGGCGTCGCCCAGGCGCTTTTCGGCAAAAGCGCACGTCGGCGCGGAGCGCCTGCACGGCGGCGAGCTGGGTGCGCAGCATGTCGCGGGTGGCCTCATAGCCGGCCTCGCGCGCGTGGAGTCCTTTCTCTACCTCGATGTAGCGCTCTTCGGAAACGTCGCCGGACTTGTGCAGCTTGGCGGCCATTTCGAACTTGAAGCGGGCGTCTTCCATCTGCGCCTTGGCCTGGCGGATGGCGGGCGTCGAATCGGGCGTGACGTCCTGCTGGTTGGGGTCGAGGCCGATGGCGGCCAGCGCCTGGCTGAGGGCGGCCCGGGCGCGGTCGCACTGTATGGTCAGCTCGCGCTTGTCGAGCTCGGCGATGATGTCGCCCTGATGCACGGTCTGGCCGAAGTCGTAGCGGACCTCGGCGAGGCGGCCGGCGACCTCGGAGCTGACCGACACGGTTTCATCCGGCTGGAGCGAGCCGGTGACGGAGACGTTCGAGCCGAGATGGCGCGTTTCGGCCGTGGCCACGCGGACCACGATCGGATCCGGTCTTGGCCTTCGCGGCGGCATCCGCTTCGGTTTGGGCGCGTTTGCCGCAGCCGGCGATGAGAAGAGTCAGAGCGAGTAGGACAATTGCAGCGAGTCTCATTTGGAGATTCCCTTCAGGAATACATCGACCATTTGTTCCACGACTTCACGGACGCCGCCCAATTCGGACGCGCCGCGGTAGAGCATGCGGCTCATGCCGAGGTTGACGAACATGCCCAGAAGGACGCGGGCCGCGATGATGGGATCGACTTCGCGGAATACGCCAGCCTGGATGCGGGCGGCCAAATATGCGGCGAGCATCTCATACGCCTCGCGCTGGCGGTCGTAGAAGATGTCGCCCAGTTCGGGGCCTTCGAGAGCGGCCATGAGGACCAGCCGGCCGTAAGGTTCGTCCTCTGTATGGCACTCGACGACGAATTCGCCCAGGCCGATGAGCAGAGCGCGGTCCTGTCCGGCGTCGGCGAGGGGTTGGAGGAGAGCGGTGGCGCGGGCCACGCCTTCGCGCGACTTGACGTCGATGATGGCCTCGAACAGCTCGCGCTTGGACTTGAAATGTTCGTAGAGGACGGGTTCGGAGACGCCGATGGCGTCGGCCAGGGCGCGGGTGGTGGTTCCACGAAAGCCGCGCTCGGAGAAGAGCTTGATGGCGGTCTCCATGATGGCGGCGCGGCGATCGTCGGACGTCATTCGCTGCAAGGTGTCGGCCTCCTGCTAGTGCCCGCTAGGTTAGCAAGTGCTATGTTAGCAAACGCTAGGGGCGAGAGCAAGGGGGTTTCGTGGGTTCGTTTGGATTCCGCCAGGCGTATCATTCGCAAAGGGTTGTTGGCGACCATGGGTTCGTTTGGCGCTTCTTGCTTGTAGCTTCGCGGGGTGTGGCCTCGCGGCGGCATGTGGCACCGGAAGGAGTGTACACCGGGATGGCAAGGCTGCGAGGGGCCGAAGGCGGGCAAGCTGATGAGGGGGCAGGAGGAAAGTTAAGATGGAGGGCTGTGACCGGAGCGACTACCCCGTTATTCCGCCCGATCAGCCCTCGTCGCGAAGGGTCGTGACGGGGTCCACCCGCGCGGCACGGCTGGCGGGAAGGAACACGGCCACCAGCCCCACGAGCGCCATGGAGGTGCAGGCAATGGCGAACGCCGCTCGGATCGAAGGCCGACACCTGGAACAGGAGGCTCTTCATGACGCCCGTGAGCGCAAAGGCCCCGGCCAGTCCGATGGCCAGGCCCACGGCGATCATCGCCATCGCGTTCCGTAGCACGCCAGAGACGATCTCGCGCGGACCGGCGCCGAGCGCCATGCGGATTCCAATTTCCCGGCGTTGCTGGGTCACGCTCTGAGCCAGGACTCCGTAGAGTCCGAACGCGGCCAGCAGCGCGGCCACCATAGCGAAGGCGCCGATGACCCAGGCCGAGTGCGTGGTATCGGTAAAGCTGCGCTCCTTCACCTGTGCCATCGTGCTCACGGGTCCCAGCGGCAGGTGCGAATCGACCTGCCGGACCGCTTCGCGAATCCCGGACACCGCGGCCGTCGCCTCTCCCCGTGCGCGCACGATCAGCCTGATCTCCTGTCTTGGCATCTGCGCGAACGGCACGTAGACTACCGGGCGGCCCGGATCTCGGAGATTGCCGACCTGCTCGCTACGGATCACACCGACGATTTGGAACTGCGTCAGCTCGGCTTTCAACCCGACGTAATCTCCATGCGAGATGCCGATCGTCCTGCCGACCGGATCGGCCACGCCGAAAGCCTGCGACACGCGCGCGGCCAATTCCTGATTGACCACGACGATCGGAGGGGTTCCACGGCGGTCGCGGTCGTCGATCCCGCGGCCGGACAGGATGGGAATATCGAAGGTGCTGAAATAGTGCGCGTCCACGCGCTTGTAGCTGACGTTGGTCCCGTACAACCCCGGAGCGACGAGCACCTCCGTTTCGTTGACGCCCTCGAGGGGCACATCGGTCGCGACCGCCGCCCGTTCCACGCCGGGCATGGCCTCGATGCGCTCAACCACCGCCTCACTGAAGTGGACCGCGCTCTCCGGAGTCGGGTAGGCGCGGTCGGGAAGCTCGACCGACGTGGCGATCACGTTCTCGATGCGCACGCCCGCGTCCCCGTTCTGAAGGTTGAGCAGGCTGCGGAACATCAGCGACGCGCCGCAGATCAGCACGAGAGAAACCGCGACTTCGCCGGCCACGATGATGCGGCGCAGCACGGCGCGCGAGCCCGACGATCCACGCGCTGCCTGGTTCAGGAACGCGCTCAGAGCGCCGGAGGAAGCCCGCAGAGACGGCAGGATGCCGATGAGCAGCGAGACTCCCAGAACGATGGCCGCGGCGAACGCGAGCACCAGGGGATTCAGGCCGACCTCGGCCGTGGACGGCAGAGACAGCGACAGCAGCGGGCGCGCGGCCCGCAGCAGCCCGTAAGCCAGAGCTACGCCCGCGGCCCCTCCCACCAGGCAGAGCGCCAGGCTTTCCGCCAGCAACTGCGCCGACCAAGCGGCCGCGGCTGGCCCCCAGAGCGGCCCGGACGGCCATCTCCCTCGTGCGCGTCGCGCCTCTGGCCAGCAGCAGGTTCGCCACATTCGAGCAGGCGATGAGCAGGACCATGAGGACGGCTCCGAACGCCACATAGATCGATTGGCGAAGCCGGGTGCCGACGAGTTGCCGGCCAAACGGATCGACGGCGGCGCTCCAGCCTTTTTTCCAAAACGGATTGAGGCCGGCCAGTTGGGCGCTCAGCTTGGTCATCTCTTGCTGGGCTTGCGGCAGGCTGACGCCGGCCCGCAGCCTGCCCACCACAACCAGCCAGAGGCTCTCGCGCGTTTGCTCGGCGGGCGTGAACACCAGCGGCTTCCAGTACACGGCCTCGACGCGATCGAAGTTGCCGGCAGGCAGGACCCCGACGATGCGATGCGGCTCGCCGTCGAGAAGCAGGTCGCGGTTCAGAATGTCGGCCGCGCCGCCGAATTGCTGTTGCCAGGCCGAGTGGCTCAGCACGACCACGCGGGCGGCACCGGGCTGGTCTTCCCCGGGCGCGAAGGTGCGGCCGAGTTGGGCGTGCACGCCAAACACCTTGAAGAAGTCGGCCGATACGGCGCGGCCCAACAGGCGCGTCGGCTCGCCGTTCATCATGGTCGCCGCGCTGTCCGGATGTTCCGCCGCGAGAGCTGCGAACACGGTGTTCAGCCGCTTCCAGTCCACAAAATTCAGGGTGCTGACGCCCCATCGATGGGCGCCCTCGGCTTCGTTGACGGTGACCATGCGCTCGGGCTCGGGGTATGGGACAGGCTTCAACAGAACGGCGTCCACGATGCTGAACATCGCCGTGTTCGCGCCAATGCCGAGCGCCAGCACTCCTACGGCGGCGACGGCGAAAACGGGATCGCGCCGCAGCGACGCGAGTCCGTAGCGAAAGTCTCTCAGCAGCGTTTCGATCCATCGAAGGCTGCGCTGGTCGCGATGCTCTTCCTTCACTTGTTCGATTCCTCCGAAGGCACGGCGAGCGGCGCGGCGAGCTTCCTCAGGCGACAGGCCGCGGGCGAGGGCATCTCGTTCGGCCAGCTCGATGTGAGCGAGAATCTCGTCTTCGAGTTCCCGATCGAGGCGCCGCCGGCGCATCAACGCCAGCAGGCCCGAGGCGGCACGGCGGAGGGTCACGACTCGGCCTCCAAAAAACGGGCCACCAGGGCCGCGGCCTTCTCCCAGTTCGCCACCTCAACCAGGAGCTGCTTTCGCCCGGCCCTGGTCAGGGAGTAGAACTTGACCTTCCGATTGGTTTCCGAAATCCCCCAGTCCGTCGAGATCCAGCCTTCCTGCTGGAGGCGGATGAGGGCGGGATAGACGGAGCCCTGGCTGAGCTTGAGGGACTCGCCGGAAATCTGCTCGATGCGGCGGGCGATGGCGTAGCCGTGCATGGTCCCCATGGTGTCCAGGGTTTTGAGGACGAGGAGGTCGAGCGTTCCGTAGGGTATTTCTGCCTGTTCTTTCGACATGTCTACATCCGACATGTATATCATGAGGCCACCGGGGCAGAGTGTCAACAACTTTTTGACCCACCCGCCCCGCCTTGAAGGTTCTCGACTGCCGGGCACGGTAGCCCGGCTGCTGGCGGTGACCGACCGGGTGAGGGCGGGCCGAAAGGGATACGATACTGGATGGACCAAGACAAATGAACGCCAAACAGATCTCACATTTCGCGGTGCCGTGCCTGACCGCTCTGCTCTTCGTCGCATTCGCGCCGCAAACCCGCGCGCAGCAAACGAACCCGGAGGCGCTGGGCTTCTCGTCCGGGCGACTCGATCGCCTTCACCAGGCTATGCAGCGCGAGGTGGATCGGAAGGAGCTCGCCGGAATCGTGACCCTTCTTGCGCGCCACGGCAAGGTGTTCGAGGAGCGCGTCTACGGCAAGAAGGACATCGCGACCGGCGCGCCCATGACGGCGGACACCATCTTTCGCATCTTCTCCATGAGCAAGCCGGTGACGGGCGTTGCCATGATGATCCTCTACGAGGAAGGCAAATGGCTGCCCTCGGATCCCATCTCGAAGTTCATCCCCGAGTTCGCCCATCTGAAAGTCTTCAAGGGCTTCGATCAGGACGGAAAGATGATTCTGGGAGATCCCGTCCACGCTCCCACCATGCGTGAGCTGATGAGCCACACGGCGGGCTTCACCTACGGGTTCTTCGGAAACACGCCGGTCGATAAGATGTACGTGGACGAACACGTCATGCAATCCCAATCCCTCCAGGAGATGGTTGACAGGCTGGCGAAGATTCCGCTGCTCTACGAGCCGGGGACCCGATGGGTTTACAGCGTCTCGATGGATATCCAGGGCTATATCGTGGAGAAATTGGCGGGCCAACCCTTGCCCGATTTCATGCGGCAGCGGATATTCGAGCCTCTCAAGATGAAAGACACGGGCTTCTATGTTCCCAAAGAGAAGTGGGACCGTTTTGCCACGCTCTACGGAGGGGACAAGGACGGCGCGCTAGTCGCCGGTGTCCCGGATCGCGGCTATGCGACCGAGCCCGGCATGCCGTCAGGCGGCGGAGGGCTGGTGTCCACGGCGCAGGATTACATGCGCTTCGCTCAGATGCTTTTGAACCGGGGAGAACTCGACGGCGCACGCATCCTCTCGCCGGCCTCGGTCGCGCTCATGACCTCAAACCATCTCGCCCCTAAACTGATGACGGGCGAGTTCTCGATTGGCAACGAAGTCATGCGCCCGGGCATGGGGTACGGCTACGATTGCGCGGTCTTCACCGATCCGCTCAGAAGCCGACGAAGTTGTGGGCCAAGGCACGTTCTATTGGCTGGGAGCGGCCGACACCTGGTTCTGGGTCGATCCCACGAACGATCTGATCTTTGTAGGCATGACGCAAAGAATGTTCGGTCCCGGGCAACCCGATGTGGAGCACCTGAGCCGTCCGGTGGTCTATCAGGCGCTGGTCGAGCCCAAGAGGTGATCCACTACTTGCGCAATTCCAGGTAGAAATTGTGCGCGGTCTCCTGGCGGGCGGCGACTTTGAAGCCGGCCTTGGTAGCCAGCTCGACATAGTAGGCGGTATCGCGGGCGGCGTCCTGCCAGGGTGTTCCGTAGCCTGTGTTGACGGTCTCGTTTGGGAGTTTGATGCGCATCGGGAACACGACGAGTTCCTTGGTGGGATCCGTGCGCGCGGGAATCACGGCGTCCCAGATCAGGAAACGCCCGCCCGGAGCGAGCACGCGCATCGCTTCCTCGAACACCTTGTGCTTCAGCGGTTGGGGCACGTACATCAGCGTGAAGAAACAGGTCACCGTATTGAAGCTGCCGTCGAGGAATTTCAGGTCCGAGGCATCCATCACGATCTTGAGCGGGCCGGGAGGCGCTTCGGCCAGTTCCCGCTTGATGAGGTCGATGGCAACCACCTGCGTGGTTTTGACCCGGCCGATGATGCCCTCGCCGCCTCCGCCGAGATCGAGGATGAATCCGGACGCTTCAAAATCGGGGACCGTAACCTCCTGCCGCTCGAACCGCTGCATCTGTTCGGGCTTGTAGGTCGCGTGGCCGGCTTCGGTTTGTGCTGAGGCGACCGCCGTCAGGGCTGCGAAAGACCACGATTGCGTTGCGCATAGAAGAAGGATATACGCATGCGCGCGCGATTTGTTCGCATTGTCCGGGAGAGCGCGGTATGGTCTAAACTGAGCACATGGCGACGGTAAACCCGTTTGATCGGATTACGGTCGAGCCGGGTAAATGCGGCGGGAAGCCCTGTATCCGAGGGATGCGGATCACAGTGCGTCGCGTTCTCGAATTGCTGGCGACTTATCCTGACCGAGCAGCTCTGTTCGCCGATTACCCCTTTCTCGAGCCCGAAGACCTCCAGCAGGCCCTGCGCTACGCGGCGGCGACGGTCGATGACGAGCGATTGAGCGTCGATCGCGTGGCATGATTCGGATTCTGCTGGACCAGGGGCTTGCTCCGCGCGCCGCTGCGATCCTCCGCCAGCACGGACTGGACGCGGTTCACGTCTCCGAAATCGGAATGGAACGGGCCGAGGACATCCAGATTCTGGAAGAGGCTCGTAAGGACGACAGGGTGTGTGTAACGCTAGACCATGATTTCCACGCGCACCTAGCGGTGAGTGGACAGGGGCGTCCTTCGGTGGTGTTTCTGCTGCCCAGGGCTTTGACGCGCAAGGCCAGGCCGACTTGATCCGGTCTGTCTGCATTCAGTGCGCGAGCGCGCTATCCGAAGGTGCCGCTGTTTCGGCGGACCGCGAAAGCATCCGTATCCGGCGGTTGCCGCTCAAGTAGTCAGCGCGCGGACCCTGGGGGCCCGTCCCACGGGCGCAGGCGCGATACTGAGGGGCATGGCACACGATCACACGATGGCACTCAGCCGGCGGCAGCTTTTGGGGGCGGCGGCTATGGTTTCGGCGTTGCGACCGATGGGGGCGGCGCTGGGGCAGGACCAGGCGGCGGCGCGGGTTCGCGAAGGCTTCGACTTCGGATGGAAATTCTTTCGGGGCGATGCGCCGGGCGCGCAGCAGCCGGGTTTCTCCGATGGCGGCTGGCGGAGCCTGGACCTGCCGCACGACTGGAGCATCGAGGGGCCGTTCGACGAGAAGGCGCCGTCGGCGGGACCGGGCGCGTATCTTCCCACCGGGATCGGCTGGTACCGCAAAGCGTTTCGCGTGCCCGCCTCGTGGGCGGAGAGGAAGCTCACCATCGAGTTCGATGGCGTGTATCAGAACAGCGAGGTGTGGATCAACGGCGAGTATCTGGGCCGGCGGCCGTACGGCTATATTCCCTTCGCCTACGACATCACGCCGCACGTCCGGTTCGGCGGCGACAACGTGGTCGCGGTCAAGGTGGACAATTCGCACCAGACGAATTGCCGCTGGTATTCGGGGTCGGGAATCTACCGGCACACGTGGCTGCTGGCGACCAACAAGGTCCACGTCGGCTACTGGGGCACCTTCGTCACCACGCCGCGGGTGGCGAAGGATACGGCGACGGTGCAGGTCGAGACGCGGGTGCGCAACGAGGGCGGGAGCGCCTGCGCATGCACGCTCACGACTGCGATCCTGGACCGGGACGGACACGCGGTCGCTACCAGCGAGGCATCGCAGCAGGTGGCGGCCGGCGGCGACTACGACTTCGTACAGCAGATGGTGGTGGACTCGCCCAAGCTGTGGTCCGTCGGCGATCCATACCTGTACCGCGCGCACAGCACGCTGCGCGACAAGGACGGCGTCATCGACGAGTACGACACGCCGCTGGGCATCCGGGAAGCGGTCTTCGACGCCGACCGGGGTTTCCTGCTGAACGGCGAGCCGGTGAAACTGAACGGCGTCTGCCTGCACCACGAAGCCGGCTCGGTGGGCGCCGCGGTGCCGGAGCGCGTGTGGGAGCGGCGGCTCGCGATCCTCAAAGAGATGGGCTGCAACGCCATACGCACCAGCCACAATCCCTACGCGGCGGAGTTCATGGACCTTTGCGACCGCATGGGGTTCCTGGTGATGAACGAGGCGTTCGACGAGTGGAGGGTGCCGAAGGGGCAGATCGGTCCTTACGGCTACTCGATCTACTTCGACGAGTGGCACGAGCGCGACCTGCTGAACTTCATCCATCGGGACCGCAACCATCCCTCGGTGGTGCTGTGGAGCGCGGGCAACGAGATCGGCGACCAGCAGGCGCCGCGGGGCGCGGAGACGTTGCAGGAGCTGCTCGACATCTTCCACCGCGAGGACCCGACTCGCCTGGTGACGGCGGGCTGCGACCACATCGCATCCGAGCCCCTCGAGGAGAGGGCGCGGCCGGAGTTTCTGGCGCTGCTCGACGTGGTGGGCTACAACTACGTGGATCGCTGGCGCGACCGGCGGGAGAAATACTACAGCGTCGACCGGCACGCGTTTCCGCACCGGCGGGTCGTCGGGACCGAGAGCGAGGCGATGGGCGGCATTCGCGGCGACTACAGCGACTCGCCGGCCACCCGCGGCTTCTACGGGATACCCGGCCGCAACCTCGACGTGGAGCAGCTGTGGAAGTTCGTGCGGACCTACGACTACGTGGCGGGCGACTTCATGTGGACCGGCATCGACTACCTGGGCGAGGCTCGCTGGCCGATGAAAGGAGCGTCGGCGGGCGTCATCGACACCTGCGGCTTCAAGAAGGACGGCTTCTACTTCTACCAGAGCCAGTGGACCAGCCAGCCGGTGCTGCACCTGTTTCCGCATTGGAACTGGAAGGGGAAGGAGGGGCGGTTCGTGCCCGTGACCTGCTACACGAACTGCGACACGGTGGAACTGTTTCTGAACGGCCGCTCGCTGGGCGTGAAGGGCTACGATTTCCCGCGCCTGGGCATGGAGGGGCGGTACGGCAACTATCCGGCGCGCTCGCGTGCGCCGCGGACCACCAGCGACCTGCACCTGGCGTGGGACGTGCCGTACGAGCCGGGCACGCTGCGGGCTGTGGGCACGCGGGACGGCAAGGTGGTGGCGACGGTCGAGGTCGCCACCACGGAGGAGCCGGCGGCGGTTACGATCTCCGCGGATCGGAAGACGCTGGCGGCGGATCGCCGCGACGTGGCGCATCTCACGGTCGAGATCGTGGACTCCAAGGGCCGTGTGGTGCCGACCGCCGACAACGAGGTCACGTTCACAGTGGAGGGCGAGGCGAGGCTGATCGGCGTGGACAACGGCAATCCGGCCAGCCACGAGAGCTACCAGGGGAACCGGCGGAAGGCGTTCAACGGGATGTGTCTGGCGGTTTTGGCGGCGACGGCGAAGGCGGGCGCGATCCGGGTGACGGCGGGGTCGGCGGGGCTGCGGCCGGCGACGGTCGAGATCGCGGCGGGGGTAGTGGCGCAGACTCTTAGTCTGCCGCGTCGAGACTCGTCTCGACGCAAGGAGAGCGCCTCGACACGAGTGTCGAGGCGGCAGGCAAGAGTGCCCAATGCCGCAAACTTTTCGCCGCGCCGCCTAGAGTGGGGGGCAGCGAGGGAGCATCCGGGCTCAACCGGTTTGGTCGGTGTTGGCCGCTTTGGCCTGTGCAGCCAGGGCTTTGTGGGATAACCGCTCCAGGCGATTCAGCAGCGATTTCAGTTTCCGGTACTGTTGCGAGGCCGCTTTATAGATCGGGCCGGCGGCAGGAGTGAGCTTCACATTGATGGTTTTGCCCTGGAGCTTATAGGTCCACTCCCAGTAGGGGCCGTGGCGTTTGGCAGGATCCTGGTGGCAGGCGCAATTAGCTTGGCCGCACTTCATCCTTCTTTCCAGGATGGTCCCCTTGCAGAAGTAGCCCAGGTCCTGAATCTGGCTGCGGAGTTCGGCGAAGCGTTGGTTGTAGCGATCGGCGCCAGGATGCGTGCCGGAGCGGCGGGGCATAAAGAAGGTTCTCGACAGATTCCTTTCCTACTGTAATAATACCGTAGGAACATGTCAAGCCCTTGCTTGAGCCAAGCCGGTTATGAGGCATGGAATGCCGATGCGCTTTCCTTGTATCGGCGGCTGCTCCCCGCCGCCTTTTGGGACCTCTGCCAGCGCGAAGTAAAACTGCGCCAGAACAACCGCGTCTATACCCTGGCGGTAGTCACGTGGTTGATGATCTCTCAGTGGTTACAGAGCCATGGCCCGCTCGAGCGGGCGGTCTTAGAGTTGCTGCGTGGCCTGCCGGCCAGCTTTTGGCCCAAACCATGCAAACGGCTGCAAAACCCACAGCGAAAAACCACGCCCGTGTCCGCCAACACCGCGGCTTATAATAAGGCCCGGCACGGGTTGCCGCTGCGCATCGTGGAATCTTGCTGCGACCACATTTTCGAGCAGTTGACGGCCGAAACCGATGGTAGCCTGCCAGGACTCCGCCAGCGCGCCTTTTTCTTCGATGGCACCTCGGTTCAACTTCCTCCCAGTCCGGCCCTGCACCAAAGCTATCCGCCGGGATCGAACCAGCATGGCGAATCGCACTGGCCCTTGCTACGCATGCTGGTCGCTCACGATCTGAAAACCGGGCTGGCCATGCGGCCGCAGTGGGGGCCGGCCAATGGCAAGCACGCGGTGAGCGAGCAGCAGTTGCTGGAAGCCGCCATAGACCGGTTGCCGGCCTCCTCGCTGGTGGTCGGGGACGCCAACTTCGGAGTCTTTTCCGTAGCCTACTGCGGCAGCCAGCGAGGACATTCCGTGCTCTTGCGTTTGACCGCGGTACGCGCCTTGCACTTGGCGGGCGGTCCGTTACAGGACGGCATCGATCGCCCTATCGCCTGGAAGCCTACCCGGGAAGATCGGCGGCGCCATCCCCACTTGCCCCAGGATGCCTGCGTGCAGGGACGCCTACTGGTGTGTCTGGTGCAGCCTTCCAATCAGCCCAAGCCGTTTCTGCTGGCGGTCTTCACCACCTGCGATGCCACTCCGCAGCAGATCCTGGACCTGTATGGGCAAAGGTGGAACATCGAGACCGATCTGCGCACCTTGAAGGGCACGCTGCAGTTGGAACAGCTCCGCTGCACCACACCGGAAATGGTAGCCAAGGAACTGGACTTGGCGATGGCAGCCTACAACCTGGTACGCGCCGTAATCTACCTCACAGCGCAAAAGACGGGCCTGCCGCCGCGGGCCTACAGTTTCACCCGGGTTCGACACATCATAGAGGCCTTTGCTCCGCTCCTCGCCGCAGCCTCCAACGCCGCAGAAGCCCAAACGATTGCCAACCGCATGACCTACTACGTCGCCCAGGCAAAACTGCCCAAACGCACCCGCAAACGCCCTTCCTATCCCCGAGAGGTTTGGCCCCGACCGCAATCGTTCCCCGGTCGCAAGGGGTAGCCCATGCCAGCCAGGGCGATTTTCAAAAAGTTTGCGGCATTGGGCAAGAGTGCCTGCGCCACAAGAAAAGTCAGGTCAGGCCTTCGGCTCTTCTACAAAGCGGGTGCGCTTCAAGAGGCGCAGCATCTGCGTCTCCTTTTCGGCGGGCTTCGAGCCCACTCGCATCCAGTCCTTGAAGAACCAGTCCAGGTAGTGTTTATGGCCCTTGGCTTCCCACTCGTCGTTCAAGCCGAGGTTGCGCTGCTTGTCGTCGTACTTCCTGACGATCTCGGCCACCTCTTCCTTGGCCAGCGTGTGATATTTCTCGCTGTGGATGACGCCGGGGCCGTCCAGGCGTCCCTTCAGATGCGCCGGCTCCTGTGTGGGGTAGCCGAGGACGAGCGCGATGATGGGGAAGCAGTGGGTCTGCGGCAGGTCGAGCAGCTTCCAGAGCCGCTCCATGTCGCCGCGATAGATGCCGTTGGTCAGCAGGGAGTCGATGCCCAGGGACCGGGCGGCGATGACGGCGGTCTGCGCGGCGATGGTGGCGTTGGTGCTGGCGGTGACGAAACCCTCCATGGTGCCGGGATCGTAGGTATAGCCGAGAGACTCCGCGCAGACTTTCATGCGGGTGTAGTCGGCGCAGTACAGCAGCAGGCAACCGCCCTGGTAACCGCAGACCGACTTTCATCATCGGGCGGTTCTTGATGACGACGATGGAGTAGCTCTGGTTATTCGAGGCGTTGGCCGCGCGGAGGCTCGACTGCAGGATGGTCTCGAGCTCCTTTTCGGGGAGCGGCTTGTCGAGGAAGTTGCCGTGGGTGGTGCGCAGGCCGCGGATGGTCTTGATGGTTTCGTTGGGCGGGGCGGACTGCGCTTGCGCTCCCTCGTCGGGGAGCAGAAATCCGCTACCAGCCAGGGCGCTGCTTTGCAGGAAGGTTCGCCGGGAGGCTCGGGTGCTCATGCACAATTCTCCTTTTTAGCCGGATCGGCTCTTTAGCATATACGCGCCCGGTTATCGTTTGTTGCAGGAAAAATGTGAAAAGAACGAAGCGGGTCCGGAGACCCGCTGCAGGCGTGGACGCCTGCCCCACGGCACAGCTACTCTTAGAAGGATTCCAGGAGGTGAGAATGAGACGGCTTCTTCTGCTCGGTCTGAGCGCGGCCCTGGGCGCGGGCGCGCAGGAGTACACGCGCGGGGTGGGCGTGTATCCGGGGAGTCCGGCGGAGTATGCAGGGCCGGCGATGGTTACCGACACCACGACGTACCGCAACCTGGCGCTCGACCGGCCGGCGTACCATTCGAGCAGCTACGACTACAATCTCACCGCGCAACTGGTGACGGATGGGATCAAAGACACGCGGCTGCCGCGATGGGTTTCGACCTCGGTGAGCGAGCGCGGGACGTTGACGAAGCAGGAGCGGGAGCTGGTTCTCGATCGCAACCTGGTGACCGGCGTCGAGCTGAAAGGGCCGCATCCGTGGGTCACCGTGGGACTCGAAGGCGGCGACGGCGCGCCGGAGGTGGATCGGCTGGACGTCTACGCGCGTCCGCAAGGATTCGCACGGGACGTGGCGCGCTGGACGTGTACGGTGTCGGGCTCCGACGACGAGCGGACGTGGAAGGAACTGGGGCGCAAGACGGGCGCGGAGAAGGCAACCAGGGACTACCAGTGGAAGATCGCGCTGGCGGCGCCCGCGCGGAGCCGTTTCTACCGGGTGGCGTTCGAGGCGCCGAACGTGCAGGCGTGGCGCGCCAATGAAGTCGCGTTTTTCGACCACAACCAGAGGCTGGGCGTGGGCGGTCCCTATGAGTTCACGAGCGCGTGGATGAGCGGTGGCAGCGGCGAGGAGTGGGTATACGTGGACCTGGGCGCGCGCTGCACGTTCGACCGCGTGAGGCTCGACTGGATACGGCGCGCGGCGGCGGGATCGATACAGGTCTCGGACGATGCCGCGGCGTGGAAGACGCTTCAGGCGCTTTCGGCAGTCGACGATGTAAAGCTGGCGCAGCCGGCGACGGGACGGTACGTGCGGGTTCTGATGACACGGCCGGCGTCGCCCGAAGGGTACATCCTGAGCGAGTTCGAAGTCTACGGGCGAGGCGGGCCGGTCCCGAAGGCGAAGCCCGTGGCGGCCGGGCTCGGGGCATGGCGCGTTCAGCGAGACTCGCTCGTGAAGGGCTCCGGCGCGGAAATCTCGCAGCCCGGATATCAAGGACCAGGACTGGATGATCGCCACCGTTCCCGGCACAACGCTGGTGAGTTATTGGAACGATGGCGCGGTGCCGGATCCGAACTACGGCGACAACCAGCTCATGATTTCCGACTCCTTCTTCTACGCGGATTTCTGGTATCGCGACGAGTTCGTCGCGCCGGCGGCGGCCAAGGGGCGGCACGTCTGGCTGAACTTCGACGGCATCAACTGGAAGGCCGATGTGTTCCTGAACGGCGCCAAGATCGGGCGCATCGAGGGCGCGTTCATGCGAGGCCGCTTCGACGTGACGGACCGCATACGTCCGGGGGAGCCGAACGCGGTGGCGGTGCGCGTGGAGAAGAATGCCACGCCGGGGAGCGTCAAGGAGAAGGGCCTCCAAAGCGATATTGCCAATGGCGGCGCGCTGGGCGCGGATAACCCCACCTATCACGCCTCCATCGGCTGGGACTGGATGTCGACCATCCGTGGGCGCGACACGGGAATCTGGGCTCGCGTGTATCTGCGCCAGAGCGGCGCGGTGAAGATCGAGAACCCGTTCGTCACGACCAGCCTGCCGCTGCCCGATACTTCGCGGGCACAGGTCACGGTTGAGGCGACGTTGCACAATCTCGACGCGACGCCGGTGAGCGGGACGTTGCGCGGGCATTTCGGCGAGACCCAGTTCGAGACCGCCGTGACCCTGGACGCCTCGGCCACGAAGACGGTGAAGGTGTCCCTCGATCTGGCGAACCCGAAGCTGTGGTGGCCGAACGGGTACGGCGATCCCTATTTGTATCCGGTGGAGGTGCGGTTTGAGAATTCGGACGCGGTGTCGTTCCAGGCAGGCGTGCGCCAATTCACTTACAGCGAGGACGGCGGTGCGCTGAAGATCTGGATCAACGGGCGGCGGTTCATCGCGCGCGGTGGAAACTGGGGATTCGCGGAATCGATGCTGCGGTATCGCGCGCGCGATTTCGAGGCCGCGCTGCGGTATCACCGCGACCTGCACTTCACCATGGTTCGCGATTGGGTGGGGCAGATCGGCGACGATGCGTTCTACGAGGCCTGCGACCGGAACGGGATCGTGGTGTGGCAGGATTTCTGGCTGGCCAATCCGTGGGACGGGCCGGACCCGGACGATAACGCGCTCTTCCTGGCCAACGCGCGGGACACCCTGCTGCGGATCCGCAACCATCCTTCGCTGGGGCTCTACTGTGGCCGCAACGAGGGCAATCCGCCCAAGCCACTGGATGACGGGCTGCGGGCGCTACAGGCGGAACTCGATCCCGCGCTGCATTACATTTCGAATTCGGCGCACGGAGTGGTGAGCGGAGAGGGCCCTTACCGCGTGTTGCCGCGGATGCATTACTTCGCGAACGCGCCGGTGAAGCTGCATAGCGAAATGGGATCGCCGCAAATTCCGGCGCTCGAGAGCCTGCGCGAGATGATGCCGGAGGCGGCGCAGTGGCCGCCAAGCAGCATGTGGCCGCTTCACGATTTCGACTTGCATTTTGTCAGCGACATCTTCAACGAGGCCGTCGATCGGCAGTATGGCGGGGCGGATGACCTCGCGGATTGGGTGAGCCTGGCCCAGTTCGTGGACTATGACGCGTATCGCGGAATGTACGAGGGCCAGAGCAAGGACCGTATGGGGCTGCTGATCTGGATGAGCCACTCGGCGTGGCCGTCGCTGCTGTGGCAGACCTACGATTACTACTTCAATCCGGGCGCGGGTTACTTCGGCGCCAAGAAGGCGTGCGAGCCGCTGCACATACAGTGGAACCCGGTGACGGACATGGTGGAGGTGGTGAATTACAGCGCGGGCGCGGCGGCGGGGCTCAGGGCGCACGTCGAGATCCTGAACATGGATGGCTCGCGGCGCTGGGAGAAGACGGCGACGCTCGATAGCGCCGAGGACTCGACGGCGTCGCCCATCCACATGGAGTATCCGGAGGGCCTTTCCTCCACGCACTTCGTGCGTCTGACCCTCACGCGCGGTGACGAAGTGGTATCCACCAATTTCTATCTGCGCGGGGTGCGGGAGGGCGACTACCGGGCCATTCGCGCGCTGCCGGCGGTGAAGGTCGAAGCCGCGACGCGCGTGGAGCGGCAGGGCGCGCGCTGGCTGCTGACCACGGAGTTAACGAATGCGTCGCAGGCGCCGGCGCTGATGGTGCGGGTCAAGGCAGTGCGCGAAACCAGCGGGGACCGCATCCTGCCGGCGCTTTACAGCGACAACTACGTGGCCCTGATGCCCGGCGAGCGGCAGACGATCAGGACTGAGATCGAGGACGCAGATACGCGAGGCGAGAAGCCGCGGATGGTGGTGGAGGGTTTCAACGTGAGCGGGCCGCGACGGCCGCCACGATAATCCAGAGCAGCGCGGCGTACACCGCGTACCAGAACGCCTCCTGGCCCGCGCTCACGCCAACGGGGCTGAACGTTGCGAGCGCGCCGGTCGAACTGGCGTGAATCAACTGCGCCAGGAGGACGCTCCGGGTGCGGAAGTAGACCCAGCACATCAGAGTGCGCATGGCGGTCATGGCGGCCGTGAAGGCAAGGAAGAACGCGAGCCAGTAGTGGCCGTGCGGCGTGGCGGCGCCGAGATGATCGACGGCCGGAGCGTGCCATAGTCCCCACAGCAATCCGAGCGCGATTCCAGCCCGCAGCGTGCCCTGCCGCTGGCGCATGGCGGGAAAAGCGAAACCCATCCAGCCGATCTCCTCGAAGAGGCCCGCCACACAACCGAACGCGAAACCTGGCGGAAACAGGTTCGGCGTGAAGACGGGAGATACGAAAGCGCGCAGGCCAAACAAGACGGCGACCACGAGCGCCGGCGGAACGGCGAGTGTCGCGAGCCAGCGGGCCGGCCCGATCCGGCTCATGCGCGAGAAGAGGTCCCGCAGGCCGTCCCTTCCATAAACCGCCCTGGTCAGGGCGATGCCGGCGAGGGCCGGTCCCAGAAGCATCGCCGGAAACATCAGGAGGCCGGACAGCTTGGGAACCGCGTGGCCGCGTAGCCAGTACGGCGCGGCTACCGCGAACGCACCCAACCACGAAATGGCGAACGCGAGCAGGAAGTAGCTCGCTACGGGATGCCGCCGGAGCAGGTTGTCGCGCATGGAGCCCAGTGGCTCCAATGTCTCGAACTTCGGCCGCGTAAGCAACCGTGGCCTCACCGCCGGGCACTGAACCGCGCGCGTCAGCAAGCGGACGAAACGATCACAGGGTCGAAGGCCCAGGAGTACTATGTCCACCCGGTCCGGCGCTGCCGATAGGTGGAAGAGGAAGTTGACGGGGAACCGGGCGGTCGCGCAACGGAGGGACGCTGCGGCGCTACAATCCCTCTTTCGGGCCTGAGATGAGAAAAACGATCGGCTGGTTGATGTGGGGGGCGGTATCCGTCGTAGCGGCGGTGGCGCTGGGGGCGGTAGCCCTGGCGCGCGGCGAGGCCATCAACAGCATGTGGCTGGTGCTGGCCGCGGGGTGTACGTTCGCGCTGGGGTTCCGCTTCTACGGGAAGTTCATCGCGGCGCGGGTGATGGCGCTCGACGACCGGCGCGCCACTCCCGCCGAGCGGCTGCGCGACGGGCACGACTTCGAGCCCACCAATAAATGGATACTGTTCGGCCATCACTTCGCGGCGATCGCGGGGCCGGGGCCGCTGGTGGGGCCGGTGCTGGCGGCGCAGTTCGGGTACCTACCAGGAACGCTGTGGATCATCGCCGGGGCCGTGTTGGGCGGCGCGGTGCAGGACTTCACGATCCTGTTCGCGTCTATGCGGCGCGACGGAAAATCGCTGGGCGAGATGGCGCGCCAGGAAATCGGCAAGCTGGGCGGGTTCACGGCGCTGGTGACGGTGCTGCTGATCATGATCATCCTGCTGGCGACGGTGGCGCTGGTGGTGGTGAACGCGCTCAAGGGCAGCCCGTGGGGCACGTTCACCATTGCGGCCACCATGCCCATCGCGCTGTTCATGGGGCTCTACCTGCGCTACGTGCGGCCGGGCAAAGTGCTGGAGTGCTCGCTGATCGGCTTTGCGTTGGTGGTGGCGGCGATTTTCGGCGGGCAGGCGGTGTCGCAATCGGCGGCGCTGGCGCCGGTCTTCACGCTGACGGGGACAAGCCTCGCGTTCGCCATCGTCATCTACGGATTCTTCGCCAGCGCGCTGCCGGTGTGGCTGCTGCTGGCGCCGCGCGACTACCTGAGCACCTTCGTCAAGCTGGGCGTGGTGTTCATGCTGGCGGTGGGGATCCTGGTGGTCAGGCCGGAGTTGCAACTTCCGGCGCTCACGCGTTTCACCGACGGCACGGGGCCCATCTTCGGCGGCAAGGTGTTTCCGTTCTGCTTCATCACCATCGCCTGCGGCGCGATCTCGGGCTTCCACTCGCTGATCTCGTCGGGCACGACGCCCAAGATGATCGCGCGGGAATGGCACGCCTTGCCGATCGGATACGGGTCCATGCTGCTCGAGGGTTTCGTGGCAGTCATGGCGATGATAGCGGCCTCGGTGATGCAGCCGGGCGTCTACTTCGCCGTGAATTCCCCGGCGGGCGTGGTGGGGGCGACGCCGGCGGCGGCGGTGGCGACCATCTCGGGTTGGGGATTTCCGGTGACGGCCGCGGGCATGGAATCGCTGGCGCAGGCTGTGGGCGAGAAGACGCTGTTTTTCCGGACCGGCGGTGCGCCTTCGCTGGCCCTGGGCATGGCGCACATCTTTGCGGGGGCGGGCGGGCGCGCGGTGCTTGGCTTTTGGTACCACTTCGCGATTATGTTCGAGGCGCTGTTCATCCTGACGATTATCGACGCCGGGACGCGGGTGGGCCGCTTCATGCTGCAGGACATGCTGGGGCACCTGGCGAAACCGCTGGGGCGCACAAACTGGATGCCGGGCGTGATCGGGACCAGCGCGGCGATCGTGGCGGCGTGGGGGTACTTCCTCTACCAGGGGGTGCGCGATCCGCTGGGCGGCATCAACACGCTGTGGCCGCTGTTCGGCATCTCGAACCAGTTACTCTCGGCGGTGGCGCTATGCGTCGCTACGACCATCCTGATCAAGATGCACCGGGCGCGGTACGTGTGGATCACCGGGATTCCGCTGGCGTGGCTGGTGGTGGTGACGTTTACGGCGGGTTGGCAGAAAATCTTTTCGCCGCTTGCCAACGTAGGGTTTCTGGCCCACGCCGCCAAGCTCGGCGCCCGATTGCAGGGGGGCGGGCTGAGCGCGGCGCAGGCGGCGGAGACGCAGCGGCTGATTTTCAACGACCGGCTGGACGCGGTTCTGTGCGGCGTGTTCCTGGTGCTGGTGGCAATGATCCTGCTCGATTCCATTCGGGTGTGGATAGGCATCCTGCGGGGAACGCGGCCGGCCACCCTCGACGAGGCGCCGTTCGTCGAGACCGAGCTGGACCTGGAGCGCGTATGAAGCCGGCCGCCAGCGGTCAGCCATCAGCCATCGGCCGAAAGCCGGCTGTACGGCGGCTGAAAGAGCTCGGCGCGCTGCTCATGGCGCTGTTGCGGGAGTTGGCGGACGAGAGCGCCTACCGCCGTCACCTGGCCGCGCACGGCCGTCCGCACTCGGCAGCAGAGTGGAGGCGTTTCAGCGACGAGCGGCTGCGCGCGCGGTACACCCGGGCGAAGTGCTGCTGAACCAAGGTACCCTACCGAGATGAGATATCTCTGCGTACTCTTCCTGTTACTCGGCGCCGGAGCGGCCTGGACCCAGGACGCGGGCAAGAACGCCACGCTGGCACGCTTCCTCGTAGAAGCCAAGAAACACACTTACGCCCAAGGGGATAGCGCCGCGGTAAAAGCCGCTGCTCGCCGGGACCCACCAGCTCGAATATTCTCAAGGGCCTTTTCTGTATCGCGACATTTACGTGGGCGAGGCCCAGTTTGCGGGTCAGGAAATGGTGTATGAGTCCGGCAAGCCCGTCTGGACGATGAGTTACGCCGGCACCATTCCGCCCGGCCTCGATTCCAAAGACGTGGACGCCGCGGTCAAGCTTCTGCACATGGCGCTGATGCGCGTTCCCGTTGAGGAGCCGTTTCGCGGACCGCGGCGAGTCGATGACGGCGCGTACGGTTACACAAACCGCGTCCAAGGTAAGCTCGACAGCTTCTTCGGGGACGAAACGATCTCGCGCGGCGGCGCAAAGCTCTACGAGTTACACTACGGCGGCGGGCTGGTGCGCTGAGGCGAGGCCGCGGAAGTACGCGATGGTCTCGCGCAGGCCATCGTCGAGCGCTACCACCGGCTCCCAGCCCAGCAAGCGCTTCGCCTTCGAAATATCGGGCTGGCGGCGCTTCGGGTCATCCTCGGGGAGCGCCTCGAACGCGATCGGGTTGGCGCTGCCCGCCAGGACCTGAATGCGGCGCGCGAAATCGAGGATGGTCATCTCGCTGGGGTTGCCCAGGTTCACGGGGTAGCGCTCGTCGGAAACCATCAGGCGGCAGAGACCCTCCACCATGTCGCCGATATAGCAGAAGCTGCGTGTCTGCGAGCCGTCGCCGAAAATCGTGATCGGCTGGCCGCGCAGGGCCTGGCCGAGAAACGCGGGCACCACGCGGCCGTCGTCAAGCTTCATGCGCGGCCCGTAGGTGTTGAAAATCCGCGCGATGTTAGAGCGCACCTTGTAAGTGCGATGCGCCGCCATAGTAAGCGCCTCGGCAAACCTCTTACTCTCGTCGTAACAGGACCGCGGTCCCACGGGATTCACGTTACCCCAGTAAGTCTCGCTTTGCGGGTGCTCGAGTGGATCGCCATAGCACTCCGAGGTGGAACAAAGCAGGAAGCGGGCATTGTGCCGGCGCGCCAGTTCGAGCAGATTGCGGGTTCCCGAGGAACCCACCGCCAGCGTCTCGAGAGGATGTTCGAGATAGTCTTTCGGGCTCGCGGGCGAGGCGAGATGGAGCACGCCATCGACCGGGGCAGGCACCTCGAAGGTCTCGCAGACATCCTGCTGGACGAAGTCGAAACGCGGGTTGCCCTGGAGGTGGGCGATGTTGGCGGGCGACCCGGTCAAGAAATTGTCGACGCCGACGACGGAGTGTCCTTCGGCCAGCAAACGGTCGGCGAGATGGGAACCGATAAAGCCAGCCACCCCCGCGAGAATCAGGCGCACGCGTAACCCCCTGGTCCGATTCTAGCCTGTATGGGGCGCGCTACGCGTGTTACATTCGGACCAGGAATCTCGATGCGCTTCTCCTCGTTCGAGCGGGCGGTGTTGCCGATCCTTATCGTGGCCGCGGTGTACGGGTTTCTGCGTCCCTTCGTCCGCGTGCTCGGCATCATTCGGAGGTCCAAGCCGGACGCGGGTTTCTCCCTACGCCCCATCGGCCCGCGCCTGCGGCGATTTCTGGGCGAGGTAGTGGCGCAGCGGCTCGTCATCGGCCAGCGGCTGTGGCCGGGCCTGGCGCACGCGCTGGTCTTCTGGGGCTTCTGCCTGTTCGCGCTAATCACGGTCAACCATTTCGCGACGGCCTTCGGACTCGCATTTCTCGACCGCGGCGGCTTCGGCCGATACTACTTCGCGATCGTCGCCGTGTTCGCGGCCGCCGTGGCCGTCTCGATCGCCGGCCTGGCGGTGCGGCGCTTCGTGATCCGGCCGCGCTGGCTCGAACCGCTCTCGCCCGAATCCGGCCTGATCGCGTTCCTGATCTTCGCGCTGATGGCGACCTACCTGGTCGAGTTCTGGCAGCCCGGCATCAAGGCCAATTGGTGGGCGCACGCGCTGGCCATCCTGTTCTTCCTTCCCCTGATCCCGCACAGCAAGCACCTGCACCTGGTGCTGAGCCCGCTGACGGTGTTTCTGAAGCGCGACGGCTTCAGCCGCATCCCGCCGCTAGCGGGCGATGAGGATTTCGGCCTCGACAGCGGCAAGGACGTGACGCGGATCGTGGCCTTGCAGGCCTACACCTGCGTCGAATGCGGCCGCTGCACCGAGCACTGCCCCGCCTACAACACGGGCAAGACGCTCAACCCCAAGCAGATCGTTCTGGGCGCGCGCGCGCTACCTGAACGAGTTCGGGCCGGCGGACGAAGCAGCCGCTGCTGGGCAAGCATCTTTCGATGGAGGCCGCGTTCCAGTGCACCACCTGCGGCGCGTGCGAATTTCAGTGCCCGGTGGGCATCCAGCACCTGCCCATCATCATCGGGCTGCGGCGCGGCGCCGTCAACACCGGCAAGTGGGAGGACTCCTACGGCACCGACCTGTTCCTCAAGCTCGAGCGCCACGGGAACGCTCTGGGCTTCGCCCACGCCGAGCGGGAGAAGTTCATCCAGAAAAGCGGCCTGCCGTGGTTCGACGGCTCGCAGGAATATTGCCTGTGGATGGGCTGCATGGGCTCCTACGATCCGCGCGGCCGCGAGATCGTGACGGCGCTGGCCGAAGTGCTGCGCCATCTCGGCGTCAGCTTCGGCGTGCTGCGCCGCGAGCGGTGTTCGGGCGATCCGGCGCGGCGGCTGGGAAACGACCTGCTCTTCGCACAACTCGCCGAGCAAAACCTCGAGCACATCCGCCAGAGCGGCGTGAAGAAGATGGTTTCGATCTGCCCGCACTGCGTGCGCACCATCGGCCAGGACTGGCGCGAGGCCGGCGGGACGGTTCCCATCGAACATCACAGCGAGCTGCTGGCGCGGCTGGGCGCGGCGCTGCCCACGGGTCCTGCGGACGGCCGCACGGTGGTCTATCACGACGCCTGCTACCTGGGCCGCTACCGCAACGTCTACGACCAGCCGCGCGCCGTGATCGAGCGCCGCGCCAAGCTGGTGGAACCGGCACGCGCGCGGGAGCGTGGATTCTGCTGCGGCGCGGGCGGCGGGCTGGTCTTTCTGGGTGAGGAGAAGGGCAAACGGGTCAACCGCGAGCGCGCCGAGCAACTGCTCTCGACGGGTGCCGGCGTGGTCGCCACCGCCTGTCCCTTCTGCAACACCATGCTGCGCGACGGCCTGGCCGCGGCCGCCGCCGAGCCGCCCGAACTGCTGGACATCGCCCAGATCGCCGCCGCCGGCCTGCCCGGGAGATCATGATGGGTGGACCGCTGTTGGGCGCTCTGCGCGAACTCATCGACCACAACTACTGGGCCCGCGACCGCCAGCTTCAGGCCTGCGCCGCGCTTTCGCAAGAACAGTTCCTGCGCCCGCTGGGCGCGAGCTTCCTCTCGGTGCGCGATACCCTGGCGCACCTGGTGGCGGTCGAGTGGATATGGCTGGAGCGATGGCGCGGGCGCTCTCCCCAATCGCTGACGGCCGCGGAAGAGTTCCCCACGCTGGCCGCGATCTCGGATCGCTGGAGTGCGGTGGAACGCGAGTTGCGCGCGTTTGTGGACGGCCTGGGCGATGAGGACGTGGAGCGTCCCTTCACGTACACCAATTTCAAGGGCGAGACCTGGACCTACCCGCTGAGGTCAGCGTTGCTTCACCTCTTGAACCACCAGAGCTACCACCGCGGCCAGGTGACGACGCAACTACGTCTGCTGGGTGTCGCGGTGCCCTCGGTGGATTTCCTGATGGCGGTCGACGTGGGCTTTCGGCGGTAGCGCAGACGTGGCGCACGCTTTAGCGTGCTGGAGCGTGCTTTAGCGCGCTCCGCCCGACCGTGGCTGAAGCCCGCGGCGGCACGCTCTCCAGAAACCCAGGTCGTCGGAGCCTGTTGGTGGGGAGTCGTCCAGGCGGGTCTGGAGACCCGCTGCAGGTGTGGACACCTGCCCCACAGGTTTCCGGCCCTGATGACGGGCCGCCACCGGCAACAGGTCAGACCGTCCAGATCTCCGCGAGCGCTCGCTGGAAATTGCCGCCGAGGATCAGCCGGATGTCGCGGTCCGTGTATCCGCGGCGAACGAGCCCTTCGGCCAGATTGAAGATCCGCTGCGGCCCGTCGAGGCCGGCGATGTCCAGGCGGCGCGGCGGGCGCCCGCCTTCGCCGCCGTCCACATCGTTGTCGCTTCCGACGCCCACGTGCTCGACGCCCGCGATCTTCGCCACGTGGTCGAAATGGTCCAGCACGTCCTCGATCGTCATGCGCCCCCGGCCGCCGACGAAACTCCGGATAGACGTGATGCCCATGACGCCGCCGCGCGCGGCCACGGCGCGGATAATGTCGTCCGGCTTGCAGCGCCGGTGCCGCGGATTCAGCGCGCGGCAGTTGGAGTGAGTGATCAGGACCGGCTTCTTCGACAGGGCGATCGCATCCAGGCTGGTCCGGTCGCCCGTGTGCGAGATGTCCACCGCCATGCCCATCCGGCTCATCTCTTCGACGACGCGCGCACCGTAGTCGGTCAGCCCGGGGTCGCGCTCCACGGCGCAGCCCGCGCCGATCGAGTTTCGGCCGTTGTAGGTAAGTTGCGAGACGCGCTGGCCAAGGCCGTAGAAGAAGGCGACGTCGGCGACGGTGCGGAAGTGTTCGGAATTCTGAAGGCCCACAATGATGCCGGCCTTCCCGCCGCTCTTGGCGCGGGCGAAATCTTCCGGCCCGTCAACGCGCAGAAAATCGCCGGGATAGCGTGCGATGAAGGCATTCCAGTCCAGAGCCCAATCGCGGATGGTCTCAAAGGGCCGGGGCGTGTTCAGGTCCACCGCGGGATGGAACACGGTGATTCCGGAATCTTCGATCTTCCGAAAAGCGCCGGGGTCGAAAGCGCCGGCTTGCCGCTGCCAGCGATCGAGCTTCGCCCAGTCCAGGGTCAGCAGCCCGAGCATGTCGATCACGACGGATTCGCGCACCAGGTCAACGGTGCGCCGCGAGTACTCGCGATGGGCGGCCGAAACCGTGCCCCCTACGAGGAGACCGCACTTCAGAAAATCACGGCGTTTCCACATCGGGCAAGCGGCCATTATCCAACGCCGCGGATCAAGAAGCGAGGAAATCGGAATTAAAAATCGGTCACTCGTTTGTGCCTGCGGCACGCCGACCGGCCGGTCCGCTTCCTTACGGTCGCGGTTCGGTGCTGCAGGGCTACAGCCGGCACGGAACCGCGCGCGCGAGCCAGCGGACGACGCGGATCGCACGGCCGGCGGTTCGGTGCTGCAGGGCGACAGCCGGCACGGAACCGCGCGCGCGAGCCAGCGGACGACGCGGATCGCACGGCCGGCGGTTCGGTGCTGCAGGGCGACAGCCGGCACGGAACCGCGCGCGCGAGCCAGCGGACGACGCGGATCGCACGGCCGGCGGTTCGGTGCTGCAGGGCGGCAGCCGGCACGGAACGGCGCGCGCGAGCCAGCGGCCGGTCCGCTCCCTTACGGTCGCGGTTCGGTACTGCACGCCGACAGCCCGAGCAGTATAACTGACGGAGGGCGAAGGGTGGGACAGGCACGAATTTCGCAAACGCGCGAAATTCGAGCCTGTCCCGGGTTTGCGACTCATTCCGAGACCCGACGGAATCTACGAGGCACTACTCTAGTAGATTGGCGCCTCTCCGGGGGGCCGCGTTTTCCAGCGGCGGTGGATCCAGAGCCACTGGTCCGGATACTCACGCACGATCGCCTCGAGGCGCTTCTGCAGGCGCGCGGTGTCTTCCTCGGCCGAGCCCCTCATCGCGACCGGCGGATAGTAGCGCACCACGTGCCGCCCCTCTTCCTCGGACCACAGCGCGAACGCCGGGATGACGGCCGCGCCGCTGCGGGCTGCGATCCTCGCGAAGCCCGTCCCCACGCAGGCCGGCACTCCGAAGAAGTCGACGAATGTTCCCTGGTCGAGACTGGAGTTCTGGTCCATCAGGATGCCGACGGTCCGGTTGGCCGCGAGCGCTTTGAAAATCGCCCGCGCCGCCTCGCGCTTCTCGATCACCCGATTGCCGCAGGCCGCGCGCCGCCGCGCCACCAGGCGATCGATCCAAGGGTTGTCGAGCGGCCGCACCACCACGTCCATGGGTTCGCCGCGCAGCCCGTGCGCCAGCGCCCCCAACTCCCAATTGCCGAGGTGGGCCGTCGCCAGCAGGACCCCGCGGCCCCGCTGCCGCGCCTCTTCGACATGCTCGTAGCCCTCGAACCGCGCCCAGCGGGAAAGGTCTCCGCGGCCGATCTGCGGGAACTTCGCGAAGCAGACCAGCAGGCGGCCGATCGAATCGAACACGCCGTCGGCGATTCGCCTGCGTTCGATGCCGCTCTTCTCCGGCATGGCCAGCGCCAGGTTGCGCATGGCCACGCGCCTCAAACGCGGCAGAACCAGGTCGAGCAGGCGCGCATACCCTCGGCCGAGTCCGCGCGCCACGGGGAGCGGCGTGTACCGGAGCGAAGCGATCACGCCCGCCGCGGCCGCGTATTCGAGCGCATTGCGAAGGAAAGAGCGCTGTGCCAACCGGGGGCCCTTCTCAGGTGAACATCGCCGTCTTCTTGAACGGGAGCCGCCAGCGCGACGCGCCGGATTCGGCTATGGCGGCGAAATCCATCGCCATCAGCTCGACCATGCCGTGCGCGAGAACCACATGCGATGCGGCCGGGAACTCGCCGTATACCCGGGAATGCGCGCCGCTGCCGGGATAAGGGCCGGCGAAGACGCCGTAATAGCCGGTGGAGGAGAACCAGGCGGGCGCGGGGAGGCCACATCCCGAGGCCGGGATGAGCAGTTTGGCGGGGTAGTGCTGCGCGCGGGACCAGGTGCCGTAGTCGTCGTGGTCCTCGATCTCGACGTAGTGGAACACGCCTCCCGGCATCATCGCGACTCTGAGGACGCCGAGGAAAAGGGGCGAGTACCTGGGCTCGCCTGAGCCGTGAAACTCGGCGCCCAATGGAGTTGCGCCCAGCACCGTCTTCGTGTCGGGCCGAATCGCCGGCGCCACGATCTTCCTGACCGCCGCGCCGCGCAGGAGTGTCCGCAGATCCGCGGATCGAGGCACGCCCGCTCCGGGGAGTGGGAATGCGTACAGCCCGTACGGATCCGTTTTCGTCCGGCTGCCCGCCTTGGCCGGCCGTTCAGGCGGATGAGAGAACGCCGACGCTCCGGCCGCCGGCCACTGGACGCCGTGTGCCCGCGACGCGGCCGACCCGAAGACGACCACCACCGATTCCCGCGCGAAGCGTTCCCAGTTCTCGGCCAGCCACGTTGCGGCCTGCGCCCGCGCGCGGTTCTGCACCACGGCCGGATGCGCGCCGGCCAGTGGATGTTCGAATACCAGCGGCCGCGCTCCGGGCAAGTCCGCGGCGTGCGTGTCGATCACCGGTACCAATGCGATCCGCGCGCTCGCGGCATGCGGGAGCAAGCGCCCGTCCCGCCGGATCGCGATCGCGTGAACCAGACGTTCGCGCGCCGCCAGGTCGTCCGAGGCCGGGTCGCGCGGCTGCGGGTCCGGGAAGAAAGCGGCCGCCAGCACCATCGGAGGCCACGGCCGGACGAACGGACGGCTCTTGCGCGCAGGCCCGAGTTCCGCGCCACCGAGTTTGAACGGCTGCACCGGCCGCACGCTGCCCGCGGCCTTTCCGAGGAGTCCGGAAAACTCGATCGGCACGGCTTGAGGGAACGCTCGCGAGCCCCCGGCGATCTCGCGCCGATTCGGTTCGCGCGCGTGCTCGAGGCTCGCCCCTTCCAGGCGCCGGGCGGCCAGCGCGGCCACCAGCGGAGTCTCGGCCGTGCGTATGTCCGGCGGCAGTTCCGCATGCGGACGGAACGGGTCCTCGATCCTTTGGACGAAGGGCGTGGCTCCCGTCCGCGAGCGCGGCACCAGCAGGGCGGGCGAGGTGAAATCCAGGAACTCGTGCGCGACGATCTCGCGCTCCGGCGGGAGCAGTCCGTCGCGAACAAGGAACGGTGTTTCGACCTCGCGCCAGCGCGGGTTCGCGGCCTTCCATACGGGCTCGAGATATTTCCCTTGCGCCACCGGCGACGAGCCGAGCAGGCCTTCGCGCAACAGTCCGACACCGGCGGAAACCAGCGCGTCCGCAACGGGCGTCGGCATCCAGCCCGCCGGCAGGGTGAGCCGCGGCCCGGCCAGAGGAGCGATGCGGCCGGCGGTCGCTTTGTGGCTCCCGAGTCGCGCGATGCGCTCGGCGCGTCCCCAATCCTCCGGGCGGTCCAGCCTGACGAAGCGAACCGAATCCACGACGTAGCCGAGCGTGCGCCCCGCCAGCAGGCCCTGGCCGTTCATCAAGGCGTCGCGGCGGATGACGCACACCGAGCCATCGTGGTGAAAGGCCGGGGGCAGGTCCGCGGAGCCGCTAACCGGCGCCAGCGACCCGTCCGCCGCCTGCAGGTAGACCTGCCGCGGATGATATTCCCGCGGGACGGGGACAACGCTCACCACCGCATCGGCGCCCGATTTCTCCAGCAGCGCGATCGAGCGGTCGATGTCTTCGGGCCGCCGGAAAGGCGTGGCCGGGTCCAGAATGCACACCGCGTCGCAGGTTTCACCCGCCGCTTCCAACTGCTTCACCGCGTCCTGGGCCATTGCCTGGTTGTCCGCCGGCGCGCCGGCGGGACGCAGATATGGCTCGAGTCCGCAGCGCCGCCCGACTTCCGCGACGTCCTGGTCGTCCGTGCTCAGAACCACGCCCGCGAGGCGCGCCGCGGCCAGCGCCGTCTCGGCCGTGTACGCCAGCAGGGGTTTCCCAGCCAGCATGCGGACGTTCTGGAGAGGGGCGTTGCTTGACCCGCCCCGCGCGGGTATGACGCATAAGACCTTCATGGCGCCGGTCGCTTCGGATCTGAAACCGCTGGTACGTTGCAGCCTGGTGTCCATTGTATATGAAGCCACCAACAAGCATGTCAGAGGTTGGCCTCGGGGGCAATCACCCGAACGGCCATCTCTTGCGGTGGGTGGGTTTTGAGAGGCACAGTACTCCGGGTTGGGTACAGCCTAGTCCAGTACCGTTCCGGCAGGTACGGGGACCCGTAAAACGGCCTGCCGCAGCCTGTGATATGCTGCCTTGCGGGTGAAGGAGATAAAAGGATGAGAACACCTCTGGTATTTGCTTTCCTGCTATTGGGATCGCTGTCCGGGTACGCGGTGGCGGGGACGCCCTGCGAAGACCTGAAGGGCGAGATCGCGAAGAAGTTGGACGCCAAGGGAGTGAAGGCGTACACGCTCGACATCGTGACGAAGGACAAGGAAGTGGAAGGCAAGGTGGTGGGCAGCTGCGAGGGCGGGACCAAGAAAATCGTGTACACCCGCGAATCGGGCGAGGCCAAGAAGGCGGCGCCTGAGGCGGAGAAGAAATAGGGGGACGTTTGCGGCGCGTCACTATCCTACTGCCCGATGAGTTGTACGAGCGGTTACGGCGGGAGGCTCGCCGGGCCAAGGTCAGGATGGCGGAGCTCATTCAAATCAGGCTGGAGCGCTCCACGGCCTCGTCGGACCCCATCTTGAAAGTGGCCGGCGTGTGTCGCGGTCCAGTCCTGTCAAGCGACATCGACGACTCTGCCTATTCCTAGGCCAGGCCGGTCGATCGCCGAACGCCGCAGAAACCCGTGCGCGTGGACAGGCCGGTCGGCCCCTCGACCGCGCCTGCCAGTCGCAGGAAGGACTGCCTGTCGCCCGCCCGCGCTCTCTCGATTGCCATCCGGATGATGCCGCCTCGCGAAACGCCCGCCTGGCGGGCAGTCCGCTCCAGCCACTCCGCGAGGCCCGGTGGAAGCCGCACTACTCCATCCAACCGCCGCCCAGCACCAAATCCCCCTGGTAGAACACCGCCGCCTGGCCCGGCGTCACCGCGCGCTGCGGCTCGTCGAAGCGCACCTCGACGCGGCCCCTCTCCGCTCCCGGGACGATCGTCGCCGGCGCCGCCGTGTGCTTGTTGCGGATCTTGACCTCGGCGCGCAGCGGAGCCGTCAGGCCATCGAACGCGATCCAGTTCACCTCGCGCACCGTCGCGGTCGCCTTCAGCAGGTCCTCGTTCCGCCCGACCGTGACACGGCCGGAAACCGGGTCCGTCGCGATCACATAGAGCGGCTCGCCCACCGCGACGTTCAGCCCGCGCCGCTGCCCGACCGTGAAATGGTGTACGCCGTCGTGCTGCGCCAGCGTGCGGCCGTCGGTCGAGACGATCTCGCCCCGCGTTTGCTCGCGCTCCGTGCCCCGCTCGCGGAAATAGGCGTCGATAAAGGCCGCGTAGTCGCCGTTGGGCACGAAGCAGATCTCCTGGCTGTCGCCCTTGGCCGCTACCGCCAGACCCATCTCCGCGGCCATCTCGCGCACCCGCGACTTCCGATACTCACCCAGCGGAAACAGCGTCCGCGCCAACTGCTGCTGCGTCAGCCCCCACAGGAAATAGGTCTGGTCGCGCGTCTCGTCCACCGCGCGATAGAGCAGATACCGCCCCGCGCCCTCGTCGAACCGCAGGCGCGCGTAGTGGCCCGTGGCGATCCGCTCGGCGCCGAGCGAGGCGGCCATCTCCAGAAACTGGTCGAACTTCACGAAGTTGTTGCACAGCGTGCACGGAACCGGCGTGCGCCCCGCCAGGTACTCGTCGATAAACGGCCGCACCACCTCGCGCTCGAAGCGGTCTTCGAAATTCACCACGTAGTAGGGAATGCCGAGCTGCTCCGCCACCCGCCGCGCGTCGTAGACGTCATCGAGCGAACAGCAGCGGCCGGTGGCGCGGTCGGAAGCCAGCTCCGGCAGACGCCGCTGGTTCCAGAGCTGCATGGTGAGCCCGATGACCGGCACTCCCCGCCCGTGCAGAATTCCCGCCACCGCCGAGCTATCCACGCCGCCGCTCATCGCGACCGCGACCAGGTTGTCAGGCATGCGCGCGCTCCGCCGGCGCGATCCGCCGAAGCTGGCCGACCGCTTCCGCGACAGCATCCACCAGCGCATCCACCTGCTCCGCAGTATTGAGCCGGCCCAGCGAAAAGCGGATGGTGCCGCGGGCGCGGTCGGCGCTGAGGCCGATGGCCGTGAGCACGTGCGAGGGCTCCACGGCGCCGCTCGAGCAGGCCGCGCCGCTCGACACCGCGAACCCCCGCAGATCGAGCGCGATCACCAGCGCCTCTCCGCGAATGCCGTCGAAGCAGATGCTGGATGTGTTGGGAGTGCGCGGCGCACCGCCTCCGTTAACGCCGGAGCCAGGAACGCGATCGAGAATCGCCGCCTCCATCCGGTCCCGCAAGCCCCGCAGCCGCTCCGCCTCGGCCTCGGCGTTCTCGATCAGCCAAGCCGCCGCGGCTCCGAACGCCACTGCGCCCGGAACATTCTCCGTCCCCGGCCGCCGGTCCCGCTCGTGGTGCCCGCCGAACTGGATCGAGCCGATCGCGGTCCCCTTGCGAACGAACAGCGCGCCCTCGCCCTTGGGTGCATAGACCTTGTGCCCGGTGACCGAGTAGAGGTCCACGCCCAGCGCCTCGGCGTCCACCGGAATCTTGCCCAGCGCCTGCACGCCATCCGAGTGAAACACCGCGCCGGCCTCGTGCGCGATGCGGGCGATCTCCGCGATCGGCTGCACCGTGCCGAGCTCGTTATTGGCGTGCATCGCCGAAATCAAAACCGTCGAGGGGCGCAGCGCGCGCCGGATGTCGTCGGGGTCCACCACGCCTTCCGGGCCGACCGGCACGCGCGTGACCTCCGCGCCCTCGCGCTCGAGTTGCGCGCAGGCGCCCAGCACGGCAGGATGCTCGATCGCTGTCGTGATCACGTGCCGGGCCTGCCGCGGCGAGTTGCGCACCACGCCGAACAGCGCCAGGTTGTCGGCCTCCGTGCCCCCGCTCAGGAACACCATCTCCGCCGCCTGCGCGTGAATCAGCTCCGCCACCTGCCGCCGCGCCGCCTCCAGATGCTGTTTCGCCCGCTGGCCGTAATAGTGGATACTGGAGGCGTTCCCGAAATCTTCGCGCAACAACGGCGCCATCGCCTCGAATACTTCGGACGAGACCGGCGTGGTTGCGTTGTGATCGAAGTAATAGCGGTTCATTGCTGGCGGGCCTCTTTCTATTATGGCGCGACCGATCGTCACACTCACAACGGACTTCGGCCTCTCGGATCACTTCACCGGGACCATGAAGGGCGTCATCCTGCGCATCTGCCCCGCGGCCGAGATCGTCGACATCACGCACCAGGTCAGCGCCTTCGAAATCACCGAGGCCGCCTTCGTCATCGCCGAGGCGTACCGCTATTTCCCGAAGAAGACGGTACACCTGGTGGTGATCGATCCCGGCGTGGGCACCGCGCGCCGGCCCATCGTCGCCGAGGCTGCCGGACAGCTTTTCGTCGCGCCCGATAACGGCGTGCTCTCGATGATCTACGCCCGCGAGAAGCACAAAGTGCGCGCCGTCACCTCGGACAAGCATTTTCTGAAGCCGGTCAGCCGCACCTTCCACGGCCGCGATGTTTTCGCGCCAACGGCCGCGCACCTGGCCAAGGGCGCGCGTCCGGCCAGCTTCGGCCGCCTCATTCAGGATTATTGCCGGCTGCGGTTCGCCGAGCCGCTGCGCATCGGCAAACGCGTCTGGCAGGGTACGGTTCTCAAGACCGACCACTTCGGCAACCTCATCACGAACCTTCACATCGCCGAATTCCCCGCCCTTGCGGACCGGCCTTTCCATCTCCATTGCGGCACCGCCACCATCGACCACCTGAACGCCACCTTCGCCGAGGGCGCGGCGGGCGAGCCGCTGGTGGTGGTGGGTAGCTCGGGGTACCTCGAAGTCGTCGCCAACCAGGCCTCCGCCGCCAAGATCCTGGGCTGCGGCACGGGCTCGCCGGTGGATCTCACCATCTGGTAGACCGGAACCCCGCGCCCGCCCCAAGCGTCCACCAGACATGCAACGGCTCTGTTTGTCTCTTATCCTGCTCGCCTGCACTGCGGAGGCCGAACGCCCGCGCACCATCCCCTTCGAGTTCTATATGAATGCGATCTGGATCGAGGCCCGCGTCAACGGCTCGCGGCCGCTACACTTCCTGCTCGACACCGCGGCCGGCTCCTGCGTGCTCAACCGTTCCGTAGCGGACGAGCTGAAGCTGCCGATCCTCAACGAATTCGACCAGCCCAACGCCGGCTCCGGCGACCGCCCCACGCACGTTGCCATCCTGTCGGCCGTGAAGATCGAGTTCGGAGGAATCGCACTCGACTTGCCGCGGATGCCGGCCCTGCCGCTGGACGAAGTGGCTCGCAGCTACGGCGCTTTCATGGACGGCATCCTCGGCCACCAGTTCCTGGACCGCTATGTCGTCCGTATCGATTTCGACGCCCAGGTGCTGACTCTGTACGATCCCAAGAGCTTCGAGTACACCGGGCCAGGCAGCGTGGTGCCCATCGAGGTGCGAAACGGCGTGCCGATCGTGAAGGCCCGCTTCGGCCTTCCGGGCAGGAGCGTCATGGAAGGCGAGTTTCTGGTGGATGAGCCGTACCCGGGCGCGGTCCAGTTTGCGACGCCGTTCATCCGCGAGCACGATCTTCTGCCCGCCGCGCGAGCGCTCACGCCACGCATGCTTCCTGGCGGAGGCGTGGGAGTGGGCGGTCCCGGGCGAGCAGGAAGAGGGACGCATCGAGTGGATCGAGATTGGCCCGTACACGCTCAAGCTGCCGCTGGCCGCATACGCCCGAGCCAAGGCCGGAGCGTTCGCGCGCACCGACATAGCCGGCATCCTGGGCGGCGAGCTCTGGCGCCGCTTCGCGGTGACGCTCGATTGCCCGCACGGCCGCATGATCCTCGAGCCCGGCCGGCAATTCGGCGACCCCTTCGACTTCGACGCGAGCGGCATGACCGTGAGGAGCCCCGGGCCGCCGCACCGCCAGCTCGTCGTAACCCGCGTCATCGACGGCACACCCTCCGCGGAGGCCGGCATACGGAAGGACGACCGCATCCTGGAGTTTGACGGCGTCCCCGCCGCCAGCCTGACCGTTTGGCGCGTCCGCACTACGCTCAAGAAGGCCGACGCCGACCACGTGCTGAAGCTCCAGCGCGGTGCGGCCGAGATCGGCGTCAAGCTCCGCACGCGCAAGCTGATTTGAGGCCAGAGCGCTTCAAGCCACACGCAGGGCCGGCGCATTGTTCCGGCTGCGGTGCGGCTTTACGACAATCTCGACATCCTGATCGAGCGCGACGAGGAAGCGCAGAAGGCGTTCGACGGAAACCTGGCGGAATTCGCCATGCAGCATCTTGGACACATCGGGTTGGCGAACGCCGAACAGACCGGCGGCCTGCACCTGTTTCATCCCGCGCTTCTTCATGATCCTGTCAATCTTGAACACCAATTGCGCCTTGACGAAATGCTCTTCCGCATTCGGCACGCCGATGTCCTGGAACACGTTGCTTCTTCCAGTTTCGTATCCCTTCTTGCTCATGGCTTTCCCTCTTCCGCGATCCGTTCAGCCTCGCGCAGCCGCTGTCGTATCGCCTCCATGTCCCGCCGCGGCGTTTCTCGTCCGGTCTTCGATTTCTTCTGGAAGGCGTGAAGTACGCACACCGCCCCGGCGTACCGCAGGGTATAGACCGCGCGGAACGTATCGCCGCGATAGTCCTTGATCACTTCTACACGCCTGCCCCGCCAAAGCCAGTCAGTGCCTTCGCATCCCGGTGCCGGCCGCCTCGCCGTGCGACATAAAGGGCATACCCCATGTGATCCTGCACAGGCTCCGGGAACTCGCGCAATGCCTTGCGGCTCGCTCCGACCCAGATCACCGGCTTGAGAAGCGGCTCATCGGTCATTGGCGGGAATATAGTGATTTCACTATATCATGTCAGCCGCGCTCATCGCCGGCCCGCCTGCGTCCGCCCTTTCCATGCCCCGCCGCGACCCATCCAGTACTCGACCGCCGAGACCACCGTCGCCGCCGGTGTAGAACAGCGCAACCAACGGCAGGGCGGGCGCCCACAGCAGCGAGCGCCGGTAGAGGCGCAGCACCGGTACGTAGGCGGCCATCATCATGAGCCAGGCCAGCGCCGCCGGCCACGAGCGGAATCCGAGCGCCAGCACCGGCGGCAGCAGGTAGATCGCCGCCATCCCCAGCACGGTCCCGGCCAGCAGCAGCGGCGAGTAGCCGAGCTGGGTAAACGCCGTGCGCGAGATCATGCGGCCCACCTCGGCGAAGCTGCTGTACTGCCGAATGCTGCGCGCCTGCGAGGTCAGCCCCAGCCACACGCGCCCGCCGCCGCGCTTCACGGCCCGGGCCAGGGCGCAGTCGTCGATCAGCTCTCCGCGGATCGCCGCGATGCCGCCGATCCGCTCAAGCGCGTCGCGCCGCACCAGCATACAGCCGCCCGCCGCGCCCGCGGTCGCATGCTTCGTGCTGGCGATCCAGCGCGGCGGATACAGCTTCAGGAAGAAGAACACGAAGGCCGGGATCAGCGCCCGCTCGGGCAGCGTCTGGCACCGCAGCTCGACCATCAGCGACGCCAGGTCGTATCCGCCTGCTTCCGCGTGCGCCACCAACCGCGACACGTTGCCCGGCGCGTGGACGACGTCGGCGTCGGTGAGCAGGAAGTAGTCGGGCTCGAAAGCCGCGGCCGCGCGGACGCCTTCGGAAACCGCCCAAACCTTGCCCTTCCAGCCATCCGGAAGTGGCCCGGCCGCGAGCACGCGCGCCCCGAACGCAGCCTCCGCCGTCGCGTCCGTGCTGTGGTCATCGACGACGAAGATTTCGAACGGACCGGCGTAGTCCTGCGCCGCGAGCGAAGCGACCGCCTTCCCGATCACGAGCGCTTCGTTGCGCGCCGGAATCACGACAGCGACCCGGCGCAAGGGCGCAGGCCCACTTCCAAACCGCGCCTCCCGAGTCCACCAGAAGAAGCCGCGCGCCACCAGCAGGTACAGCCAGATCAGCGCCACCAGCGCTACGAGCACGGTCATGAAGGTACGATATCCTAAACAGACGGGCGCACGCCCACTCCATAAATGACCCAGACCCCCACTTCCGCTACCCGCGCCCCCTCACGAGCCGCCGAGTTTCGTGACCAGCTCTCGAACCGCGTCCTGGTTGCCGACGGCGCCATGGGGACCATGCTCTACACCAAGGGCGTGTTCATCAACCGCTGCTACGACGAGCTGAACCTGTCCGCGCCCGCGCTGGTCCGCGAGCTGCACGAAGAGTACGTCAAGGCCGGCGCGGAAATCGTCGAAACCAATACCTTCGGCGCCAACCGCATTCGTCTGGCCGGCTACGGTTTTGCCGAGAAGCTGACGGAGATCAACCGGGCTGGAGTGCGCCTCGCCCGGGAAGCCGCCGCCGGCCAGGCCTTTGTTGCGGGCTCCATCGGCCCGCTCGGAATCCGCATAGAGCCCCTCGGCCGCACCTCGTTCGCCGAAGCCCGCGCCGCTTTCCTGGAGCACGCCTTGGCCTTGGTGGCGGCCGGAGTCGACCTGCTCATTCTCGAAACGTTCGGCTCCATCGACGAGTTGCGCGAGGCCGTCTCGGCCGCGCGCGAAGCCGCGGGCCCGGACATGGCCATCGTCGTCCAGGTCACCATCGACGATTTCGGCAACATGCCCGACGGCACCGAGACCGCGGTCTTCACCCAGAAGCTCGAGGAATGGCCGATCGACGCGATCGGGCTGAACTGCTCGGTGGGCCCCAAGGTGGCGCTCGAAACCATCGAGAGGATGGCGCCCCACACGCACAAGCCCCTCACCGCGATGCCGAACGCCGGGCACCCGGCCACGGTGGAGGGCCGCAAGATCTATCTCTGCTCGCCCGAATACATGGCGCAATACGCGCGCCGCTTCATTCAGGCGGGGGTCAAGATCGTGGGCGGATGCTGCGGCACCACGCCGGAGCACATCCGGCTGATCCGCTCCGAGGCGCGATCGCTGCAGCCGGTGCGGCGCGGCCTGGCGGTCACGGTGGAAGAACCCGCCGCGCACGCTCAGGCCATGCAGGCAGTGCCGATGGCCGACAAGTCGCAGCTTGGTGCGAAGCTCGCCGCCGGCCGCTTCGTTTCCTTCGTCGAGATCCTGCCGCCGCGCGGCGTCGACGCCTCCAAGGAAATCGAGGGAGCGCGCGTCTGCGCGGCGGCGGGCATCGACTGCATCAACGTGCCCGATGGCCCTCGTGCCTCGGCGCGCATGAGCGCTCAGATCACCTGCATGCTGATCCAGCAGCAGGCCGGCATCGAAGCGGTCCTGCACTTCTGCTGCCGCGACCGCAACATCCTCGGCATCCAGTCCGAGTTGCTCGGCGCCCACGCCGCCGGAATCCGCAACCTGATCTGCATCACCGGCGATCCTCCGCGCATGGGCGCATACCCGGCCGCCACGGCGGTCTTCGACGTGGACGCCATTGGCCTCTCGAACATCGTCAACAACCTCAACCACGGCCTCGACCTGGGCGGCAACCCCATGGGCTCCCAGACCTCCCTGGTGCTGGGCGTGGGCGCCAATCCCGGCGCCATCAACCTGGACGAGGAGATCCGCCGCTTCGAGTGGAAGGTGCAGGCCGGCGCCGAATATGTGGTCACGCAGCCGGTGTTCGACGTGAATCTGCTCGAGCAGTTCTGCCGCCGCATCGAGCACGTCCGCCTCCCGCTCATCGCCGGGATCTGGCCGCTGACCAGCTATCGCAACGCCGAGTTCATGGTCAACGAGCTGCGCGTGCCGGTTCCGGAGGAATTCATGGAGCGGATGCGCCGGGCCGACACGGCCGAAAAGGCCCGCCAGGAAGGCATCGCCATGGCCCAGGAGATGGTGCGGCGCGTTCGCCCCCTGGTGGCGGGCGTGCAGTTGAGCGCGCCTTTTGGCCGCTACCAGATGGCCGTCGAAGTCGCCGAGGCCATCGGACCCAAATAACTCTAGCGGCCCGGCACTCGCTTCGCTTACACTGAATAACTGCTAATGGCCACCGACTTAGTTGAGATTGAGTCCGAGCACCCGGCGCCCGAAGCGCTGGACCGGGCGGCCGCCGCCATCCGCTGCGGCGCCGTGGTCGCCATCCCCACCGACGCCCTATACTCGCTGGTCGCCGACCCCTTCAGCCTCAACGCCGTCGGCAAGGTTTTCCGGGCCAAAGGGCGCGAGCCGCACCGCTCCCTCCCGCTCCTGGTGAGCGACCTCATGATGGCCCAGGATCTGGCCAGTGAGATGCCCGCCCGCTTCCACGTCCTGGCGCGCCACTTCTGGCCGGGCCCGCTGACCATCATCGTCCCCGCCTCGGCCAACGTCCCGCTCCGGGTGACGGGGAACACGGGACGGCTGGCCCTGAGGCAATCCCGCTCGGTAGTCGCGGCCGGGCTGCTCGAGCGGTTGGGCCAGCCCCTGATCGCCACCAGCGCCAACATCTCCGGCAAGCCCACCTGCCGCAGCGGCATCGAGGTTTTCGGCCAGATGGACGGCCGCCTCGACCTGGTCCTCGACGGCGGCCTCTGCGTAGGCCCCGGCCCGACCACCATTGACGTCACCGAGCCAGTCTGGAAGGTCATCCGCGAAGGCGCCATCCACGAGAAGGACATCGCGGACTGCCTGGGCTGAAATCGCCCGTCGGTTGTCGCTCGTCGCCCGTCGACCCACTCCAGTCGGTCTTCCCAGCTCCGCACCGTGATCGATCCCGGCAGCGAAGCGTGCATTTCCGACGGGCGACAGGCGACGGGCGACGAGCCTTTTCTGCTATCATCCCATTGGAGCGTGTTCGAAGGGTATTGGCTGGCTCCCTATAATTTGATCCTAACACCATCAAATTGGGGGTCCGACTCGATTGTGCGCTGGTGAGCAAGCTCTGGCGACAACGTTCAGAGAAGCCTGAAGGCGCCCGGGGGATTCCCGCCCCGTTCACAAGACTGGGGTCAATGCGGGGTTCCGGACCGGGCCCCTCGGGGCGCTCCTTTTTCCCCGGACTCTCATCTTCATGAACCTGCTCTTTATCGGGGATGTTTTCGCATCCCCAGGCCGGCGCATCATTGCGGACAACCTGGCCCACATCATCACCTCCGAGCACATCGACCTGGCCATCGCCAACGCCGAGAACGCCGCCGGCGGGTTCGGCATCACCCCGCTCATCGCGGAGGAACTCTTCGCGCTCGGCCTGGACGTGCTGACTACGGGCAACCACATCTGGGACAAGCGCGAGACCGCCGAGTATCTGGATCGCCAGCCGCGCCTCCTCCGCCCGGCCAATTACCCGGGCAACTCGCCGGGCCGCGGGGTCCACGTCGGGCGTGGCCGCAATGGTGTCGAGGCCGCGGTCATCAATCTACAGGGGCGCACCCACATGCTGCCCATCGACGACCCGTTCCGCAAGGCCGACGAGATTCTGGCCGCGATCGACCCCGCCGTCAAGGTCCGGCTGGTGGATTTCCACGCTGAGATCACCAGCGAGAAACAGGCCATGGGATGGTACCTGGATGGCCGGGTGTCGGCCGTGGTGGGCACCCACACCCATGTCCCCACCGCCGATACGCGCATCCTGACTCAGGGCACCGCCTACCAGACCGATGTCGGCATGACCGGCCCCTACGATTCCGTCATCGGCGTGGAGAAGAACGTCATCCTCCGCCGCTTCCTGACCGGCATACCGGTGCGCATGGAAGCCGCGCGCGGTAAGGTAGAGTTACACTCGGTAATTGTGGAAGTGGACGAGGCCACCGGCACGGCGACCTCGATTCGGCGGTATACTATCGCTCCTGACGGGTAGAACGCGTCCATGTCAACGGGCCTGATTCCGATCGTAGTCGAGGTCTTCACCACCCTGTTGTTCTGCGGGGTGCTGATCTACCTGCGCAAGTCCATGACGCGCAGGACCGTGGCGTTGTGGGTCTCGCTGTGGGTGGCCCGGGGCGCGATTTCGCTCGTCGCGATGCGTTTCCTGGCCGGCGCCGACCGCCTCGTCTTCCTGATGTACGCGCCGCTGCAGGTGGCCATCGCCATGGCCCTGGTCATTATTGCCGTCCGGCTCGAAAGCCAGAAGCAGCAACTCCGCTCCCTCAACGACGAACTCACCCGTCTGCGCAAGGACGCCGAAGGCCAGATGGACCTCGACCCCCTCACGGGCCTCAAGAACCGCTCGGCGCTGGCCCGCTGGATGGACGAGCAGTCCGGCTTCGAGGGCCTGGTGGTGGTCAGCGACATGGACGACTTCAAGTCGATCAACGACAAGTACGGCCACCTGGTGGGCGACGAGATTCTGCACGGTGTGGGCAAGCTGATCCGCGCCTCCATTCGCGACACGGACCTGGCCTTCCGCTGGGGCGGCGACGAGTTCGTAATCTTCTTCCATACCCGTGAGGCCAAGCTGGTCGACGGCCGCATGCGCAAGATCGAGGAGCACCTGGCGAACTTCCGCATACGCGAGCACGGCGCCTTCCCGGTGCACTTCAGTTGGGGCGTCACCAGCACCGCCGGCCGTCCGCTGCGCGAGTGCGTGGAGGAAGCCGACCGCCTGATGTACGAGGCCAAGCGCGCCCACCGCGGCAGCCCGGCCGCCGGCTAGCCGGCGGCAGCTGTCAGCTTTCAGCTATCAGGCTTCAGCTTTCAGCTCAGAAACCCGCCGCCCAGCCGTCCGCCCCCAAACATCGGCCAACTATCGGCCGCCAGTCATCACCGGCCGCCCCAACGCGGTCCTCTTGTCCGTAGCTGACGGCTGATAGCTGACCGCTGACAGCTGCGAGCTTGGCTGACGGCTCGTGGCCGATAATGAATCAGGAGGGGACCGTGACTTCTTTCAAGTACGTTGTGCTGGGCGGCGGCATGGTCGCCGGGTACGCCGCCCGGGAGTTCGCCGAGCGCGGCGCCGCGTCGGGCCAGTTGGGGATCGTCTCCGCCGATGACGCCCTGCCCTACGAGCGGCCGCCGCTTTCCAAGGGCTTTCTCAAAGGCGTCGACAGCGAGACGAGCGTGTTCATCAACGATGCCGCTTTCTATTCCGCCCAGGGCATCGAGGTCCGCCTCAATACACCTGTCGAGCGGGCCGATCTCATCAATCACAAGCTGTACCTGCGGGGCGGCGGCGAATGGCGATTCGAGAAGCTGCTCGTCGCCACCGGTTCGCGCGTGCGGACGCTGCAGGTTCCCGGCGCGGGGCTCGACGGCGTCTTCTACCTGCGCACCCTGGATGACTCCCGGCGCATCCGCGACCGCGCCGCCGGCGGCGGCCGAGCGGTGGTCATCGGAGGCGGCTTCATCGGGATGGAAGCGGCCTCCGCGTTGGCCCAGCGCGGACTCGAGGTCACGCTCGTCCTGGCCGAGGAGCGCATGTGGCAGCGGCTGTTCACTCCGGAAATCTCGACGTTCTTCCGCGGCTATTACGAGGCTCGCGGCGTCAAGGTCCTGGCAAACACCAAGGTCGCCGGCCTCAACGGGAAGGGCCGGGTGGAGAGCGTCGCCACCGCCAAGGGCGAGCGCCTGCCCGCCGATCTGGTGGTGGCCGGCATCGGGGTAACGCCCGAGACCGCGCTGTTCGAAAACACCGGCGCTGCCATCGACAATGGAGTGCTGGCCAACCAGTTCCTCGAAACCAGCGTGCCGGGGGTCTACGCCGCGGGCGATGTAGCCAACTACCGCGACGCGCTCTCCGGCCGCCAGCGCCGCGTCGAACACTGGGACAACGCGGTCTCGCAAGGCCAGCACGCCGCGCGCGTCATGACCGGTCTCCGAGAGCCCTTCGAGCACGTGCCCTACTTCTTCTCCGACGTTTTCGACCTGTCCTACGAATTCTGGGGCGATTCCTCCGCGGCGGACCGCATCGTGACCCGCGGCAACCCGGCAAGCGCCAGCTTCAGCGTCTGGTGGCTGCTCGAAGGCCGCCTGGCCGCCGCCTTCGTGATGGCTCGGCCGGAACAGGAGCGCGACCTGGCGCAGGAATGGATCCGCACCCGCGAGCCGGTCTCGGCCGACGCCCTGGCCGACTCCTCCCGGCCCCTCGAGCGCACGCGCACCGGATCCGCGTAAGCGGCCAGCACCTCCGCGGCCAGCACCTCCGCGGCCAGCACCGAACCGCGCGCGTAAGCAAGCGGACACATCGCCGGTATATCCCCAGGGATTGCCCTACAACAGGAGCTGTGAAGGCGCGAAAGGCAGCCAAGGACAAGCGGCGCACTCTGTACGTCAAGAATCCCGCCGCTCACCGTCTGGCCGAACAGGTCAGCAGACAACTGGGTGTCACCCTGACGGAGGCCGTCATTTCGGCTCTGGAAGACAAGCTCCAGCAAGCACGGAGGCCCTTCAACCGTGCGGAAGTGGATGCTCTCTCGGCCAAGCTCGCCGCGCTCCCCGTCATCGACGCCCGCACACCCGACGAGATTCTCGGGCACGACGCTATCGGGATTCCGCGCTGATGGTTATCGACACCTCGGCGCTGATCGCGATAGCTCTCGGCGAACCGAGCCGCGTGCGGCTGCTGGAATTGCTGGAACCGGAGCGCCGCCGGGCGGTCTCCTCGATATCGCTCCTCGAAGCGGGCATCGTCCTGCGAGCGCGCCTAGGCTCGGCCGCTCCCGCATTGTTGTACCAACTGGTGGAGGAACTGGCGAGCGAGGTGGTCCCCTTCGACGACCTCCAGGCCAGAATGGCGATCGCCGCGTTCGGCCGGTTTGCCCAACTCAACTTCGGACACTGCGCGGTATATGCCTTGGCCGCCTTCCGCAGTGAGCCAATCCTGGCGACGGGCAACGACTTCGCAGCGACCGATCTGCCCGTCTGCCGTCCGTAGGCGTCCCCAACCGCGTTACCCTGAAGTCTCATGCAAGAAACAGGGCTGGCCACCCGGGTCCGTGGGGCCGTGCTGAAGCGCCGCCTGGCGCACACGTTCCACTATTGGATGGAGACCGAGGTCCACGTCTACGGCTTCTCCATCGCCGCCAACGTGCTGCTATCGTTCTTCCCCTTCCTGATCGTCATGATCTCGGTCTGTCACAAATTGCTGGGCTGGAAGACCGCCGGCGACGCCATCAATCTTGCCATCCGCGACTACTTCCCGGACCAGCTCGGCGTATTCATCAGCAGCGGCCTGCCGCACAAGACTCTTCAGTTCTTCTCGGTCTTCCTGCTGCTGTTCACGGCCAACGGCGTATTCGAGCCTCTGGAAGTGGCGCTCAACCGCGCCTGGGGCATACCCAAAAACCGCACCTTCGTACGCAACCAGATGGTCAGCCTGGGCCTGATCTTCGCCTGCGGCACGCTGGGCCTGGTCTCCTCGCTGCTCACCGGGATGACTATGCGCCAGCTCGGCGGCGATCCGGTGTCGGGCTTCATGATCCTGGTCTTCTTCAAGATGGCCGCCGTCCCGATGTCGATTCTGATGCTGTTCCTCATCTACTGGCTGCTGCCGAACGCGAAGATTTCGCCGCGCTTCGTGCTGCCGCCCGCGATCATCGTGGGTCTGGCGCTGGAGCTTCTGAAGTACATCAACCTGCTCACCTGGCCCCTATGGCGGAAGAAACTGCACGCCGAATACGGTCCCTTCTACTATTCGGTCAGTATCGTGCTGTGGACCTTCATGGCCGCGATGGTGATCCTGGCCGGCGCCGAGTGGGCCGCGCAAGCCGCCGGCGAGCAACGCAAGGATGCTCTCGCGCAATCGGTCGGCGAGTAACGTATACTCATCGTTCGGACATCAAGGTGGGAGAATCCGGTGAGATCACGCTGCTTCTGCGCCAGTGGAACGGAGGAGATGCCACGGCGCTCGATCCGCTCTTCGCGCTGGTCCTTCCGCAACTGCGGCAGATAGCCGGGTGCCTGTTCCGCGGCGAACGCCCGGCCAACCTACTCCAACCCACCAGCCTGGTCAATGAACTCTATCTGAAACTCGTCAAGCAGCGCCGGCTGTGCTTCGAGGACCGCGGTCATTTTTTCAGCCTCGCCGCCCGCCTGATGCGGCGGGTCCTGCTCGACCATGCGCGCCTCGAAGGGCGGCAGAAGCGCCACGGCACACCGGTTCCGCTGCATGACGAACTGGCCTGGGTCGACGCTACCAGCGCGGACGTTCTGGATCTCGACCGCGTACTCGACGAGCTGGAAGCGATCGACGAGCGAAAATGCCGGATGGTGGAGCTGCGCTATTACCTGGGCTTCACGGCCGAGGAGACGGCGGAGCTCCTGAACACGTCCAAAGCCACCGTGGATCGGGACCTGAAATTCGTGCGGGCCTGGCTGTTCGACCGGCTCCGTCCACGCGAAGGCTGAGGCACTTCGCTTCGATCCGACGCGAACTCCTATGCAGAATATGACGCCCGACGCGCAGAACTGGGATCGCCTGCAAGAGCTGTTTCACCAGGTGCAGGCAGCCGCACCGGAAGACCGCGAGCGCGTCCTGGCCGAAATCTGCCCCGAGCCCGATCTGCGGGGCCGAGTGCGCGCGATTCTGCGTGCGTTCGACGATGCCGAAGCCGGGCATATCGCGCCGGATGAGGCTGCCAACCTCGCAAGCGGCGCCATCGGGCCCTATCTCCTCCGCCGGCGTTTGGGCTCCGGGGGAATGGGCACGGTTTACCTGGTGGAGCGGGACGCCGGAGGCGTGCGGCAACGCGCCGCCCTGAAGATTCTCGCCCCGCACGCGGGCGGCCCCTCGGTGGTGGAGCGGTTTCACCGCGAGCAGCGCATCCTGGCGTCGCTCGATCATCCGTTCATCACCCGCATGCTCGATGCGGGGCTGGCCCCGTCCGGCCAGCCCTACCTGGTGATGGAGTACGTGGAAGGGGAGCCGCTCGACGCCTGGTGCGATGCGCGAAACCTCACCATCGAAGACCGCCTTCGGCTCTTCCTGAAAGTGTGCGAGGCCGTCGACTACGCGCACCGGAACCTGGTGGTCCACCTCGATCTCAAACCGGGCAACATCCTGGTGACCGAGGAAGGCACCCCCAAGCTGCTCGATTTCGGCACATCCAAGCTGATCGACCGGGACGGGCGGCTCACCACCACGCTGCCCGCGACGCCCTCCTACGCCAGTCCCGAACAGTTGCGCAATGAAGCCGTCACCACCGCCTGCGACATTTACTCGCTGGGCGCGATCCTCTACGAGATGCTGGCGGGAAAGCGGCCGGCGGGCGAGTCCTCCATCGCGGCCATCATCGAGAGGGCGGTCGAGGAACGCGAGCCCGCGGGCCTCGAGCAGGGCATAACGGCTGAGGCGTCCGAACGCCGGGGAGTGACCGACAGCCGCCTGCGTGCGCTGCTGGGGGGCGATCTCTCTACTGTCGTCCGCAAGTGCCTCGCGGCGGCGGCACCGTAAGGGGCAACTTCACACCGTTTTTCGACGACTCGGAGCCCCTCTACGTCCGTCTCGATCTGGCTGTAGCTTTCATTGGCCACAAGGGGGATACGCTGACCGTAACGGTTCCTGAGCACAGCTCGATCGACCTGAACAACCCGCCCGACCCTGTTCCCGAGCCGGCGACCGCATCTTTCATGTTGACCGGACTTGGCGGCGCCGTGCTCCTCTCCAGACGCCGCGTCCGCGCGCGCACCCGGTGACGGACGCCGGCCGTTCGGCGGGCTTCGCTTTCGTCCAGACGCCGCGTCCGCGCGCGCACCCGGTGAGTCATTCTCTCCCGCGATAGCGCGTCTGGTCCAGGAGGAATCAGTGTGCAGACCCGAATAGTCCTACCGCTATTTCTTATGCTTCTAGCCGCGGCTTCCACCGCCCGCGCCGGCATGATTTTCAACGACGATATCACCGGCGAGTGCCTGGCCTTCGCCGGAGGCACCGGCTCGAATCCGCTTTCGAGCGATGTCGTCAACCAGGGCCGTGGAGCCACGCTGTGGGGGGATTGCGGCTTCACCTCGACCGCCACCGGAAGCTCCGGGCTACAGTTCAGTTGGAATGGCAGCCTCGCCGCCGGCTCCTCGCTCGACGGGGAGGCTTTTCCGTTCCATTACGATTTCTCGGCCGCCGGCCCATCGGACGCCGTGTTGCACTGGGCCATAATGATCGAAATCCTTGGGCTGCACCACGCCTCGCCCGAGTACGTGCTGGGTCAGGGCGTCACCGCGCCAGGCGGCGGCAGTGTTTCCTATTCCGGCTCCTTTCTGACTGCCTCGATGACTCCAACCATCTGGATGATCGACTTCGCCGTCTGGTTCGATACGCACTCGGGGGACACCTTGACCGTGACCGTTCCCGAGCGCTCCTCGATCGACCTCAACTCCACCCCCGAGCCGTCCGGAGTTCTGCCGATGTTGACCGGCCTTCCCGTAATGGTGTTCCTGGCCCGGCGTCGCCGGCTGCCGAGGTAGGTATACAGTGCGCTATCCCATCGCCGTTTTCTTGCTCACCTGCACCGCCGGCTGCGCCGGCCCGTCGCAGACCTGGACCACCCACCAGGACCCCTCGGGGTTCACCATCCGCCATCCGCCCGGCTGGGTGGTCGAGACCGGCGCCAAGGGGCTGATCAAAGTACGCAGCGCGGACCGGCGCAAGGTAAGGGCTCTCGGGCACCCAGCCCCGAACCGCGACCGCAAGGGAGCGGGCACCCCGCCCCGAACCGCGACCGTAAGGGAGCGGGCGCCCCGCCCCGAACCGCGACCGTAAGGGAGCGGACCTTCGCGGAGTTGCGGTTCGGTGCTGCCCGAGGTTTGGGCACCCCGCCTCGCATCGCCCGCGCCGGCCGGAACCGCTAAGCTGTACCTATGTGGAAGCCTGTATTCCTGGTTCTCTTTAGCCTGTCGGTGTGCCAGGCGGAAGTGCGTACGTTGAGTCTGCGGGAGGCCGTGGATCGGGCGCTCAAGGAGAGCCCCGACGTGGTTCTGGCGCGGCTGGAGGCGGACAGGGCCGCGCACGCCGCCCGCCTGGCGCACTCGGTTTTCGTCCCCCGGCTCGTGGTGGGCAGCGGCCTCGCGTACAGCAGCGGCCTCCCCATGAGCATCGAGGGAGCGACGCCCTCGATCTTCCAGGCCAACGCCACCAGCAGCGTCTTCAACCGCGCTCAGAGCCTCCACGTGGCGGCCGCCCGGGAGAGCAGCCGGGGCGCGGAGATCGATGCCACCGCCAAGCAGGACGAGGTCGTCTATCGCACCACCGAGATGTTCCTCGAAGCCGAGAACGCGGCCCGCGTCGTCGAAGCCAGCCGCCAGGAAGCGGACGCGCTCGCCCGCGCGCTCGAGACGGTTCGCACCCGCGCCGCCGAGGGCCGGGAACTGCCTATCGAGGTGAAGAAGGCGGAGTTGGGACTGGCCCGCGCCCGCTACCGCACCCAGGTGCTCGAGTCGAACGCCGAGGCTGCCCGGACCGCGCTGGCAACGCTGCTGGCGTTCGAGCCCGGCGACCAGGTGCAGCCGGCGCCCGGCGAGCGCACGGCGCCCGCAGTGCCCGGATTCGGCGGATGCCGCTGTCGCGGAGGCGCTCGCCTCCAGCAAGGAAATCCGGTCGCTCCAGTCGAAGCTTCTGGCCAAGCAGCTCGACGTGCGCTCGCAGCAGGCCGAGCGCCTGCCGCGGCTGGACCTGGTGGCGCAGTACGCCCTGCTCGCCAAGTTCAACAACTATCAGAAGTTCTTCAACTCTTTCCAGCGGAACAACGGCCAGCTCGGGGTATCCTTCCAGATCCCGCTCTTCGCCGGGCCAGCGGTCAGCGCGGCGGTGGCCCTGGCCGGGAGCGAGGCCGCCGAGGTCCGTATCCAGCTCCGGACGGCGCGGAGCCGCATCGCCGGCGACGCGCGCAAGGCCTACGAGGAAATGCAGCAGGCCGAGACCGGTAAGGAGATCGCGAAGATGGACCTGGACGTCGCCCGCGACCAGGTCTCCGTTCTTCTGGCCCAGATGGGCGAGGGCCGGGCCTCGCTGCGCCAGGTCGATGACGCCCGCGCCGCCGAGACCGAGAAGTGGATCGCGTTCTACGATGCGGCCACCACCGCCGAAAAGGCGCGTTGGGCCGTGTTGCGCCAAACCGGCGACTTGATTGCCGCCTTAAGGTAGGACGAGCTTCACACGCCGCTAAACACGGCGACGTTAGTGTTTGCGCGACAACCGCTTGCTGGCGCGCGCGGCTCCGTGCGAAGCCGATTCCGAGCCGCGACCGTCACGGAGCGGATGCGCAACTACACCCGATGAACGCCGCCAAGCGCCGATGACCCATTTGTTTCCCATCTGCGTTTATCGGCGGTCATCGGCAGCCGGCAATGTTTTGTACGTTCGCGGCCTTGCTTCAGCGCCAGGCTGCACCCGGCGCAGTACGCGCCTGCGAGTCCGCTCCCTCACCCCCGCGGTTCCGATGCCGGTACCTGGCACCTGGCCTTCTCGGGATTGCGGCTGGCCGCGCTTTGTGCTGAAGTAACCAAAGAGGAGTTCCATCGTGCGCCGCCTTCTTTGTATCGCCCTGATTGTGTTCGCGGGTATCTCTTGTAGCCGGGATCCCGAAGTGGTCAAGCGGAAATACCTGCAGAGCGGGAACCGGTACTTCGAAAAGGGCAAGTATAAGGAAGCCTACATCATGTACCGCAACGCCCTCAAAAAGGACGCGCGGTACAGCGAGGCCTACTATCGCGTAGGGCTGACCGAGTTGCGCATGGGCGAGCCCCTCGCCGCGTTACGCGACATGCGCCGGGCGGCCGACACGGACCCCAAGTTCACCAATCCCGACGCGCGCGTACAGGCCGGCAATCTCGTGACCAGCGCCTACGTCATGAACGAGTCCCACCCTCCCGCCCTCAAGGAAGAGCTTCGCGGCCTCGCCGGCGACCTGCTGAAACATGACCCCAGGTCGCCGGCGGGACTGCGGCTGCGCGGCTACCTCAAGCTGTTCGCGGACCAGGATCCCAACGGCGCCGTGGAAGATTTTACCCTCGCGAATCAGATCAAGCCCTTCGACCCGGATATCGTTCTGCCCCTGGTGCGGGCCCTTCAGACGGTCGGCAAGAACGAGGAGGCGGAGAGGTGGGGAAAGAGTCTGATCGAGAAACGCAAAGACTTCGTCGCCATGTACGATGCGCTCTATATCGGCTACATTCGCACCAAGCGGCTCGATGACGCGGAGGCCATCCTGAAGCTCAAGGCCGCCAACAATCCGCAGGAACCGGCCTATCTCTTGCAGCTTGCCCAGCATTACTACCGCCTCGACCGGCGCACCGACATGCAGCAGACGCTCGACCGCGTGCTGTCCAACCGCAAGGCGTATCCGATGGGCCCCCTGCTGGTCGCGAAGTTCTACGCGGCCATCCACGATTTTGACGATGCGCTGAAGCTGCTCGAACAGGGCGCCCGCGACGACTCCGCGCACCAGGTGGACTATCAGAAGGAAACCGCGCAGGTCCTGGTCGCGGAAAACCGGAAGGGTGAGGCGGTCCGCCTGCTCGAGCGGATACTGAAGGACAACCCCAAGGACGGCGCGGCCCAGGCCATGCGCTCCTCGCTGATGATCGAAACCGGCGACCCCAAGCAGCTCCAGCAGGCGGTCACGGAGTTGCAGGCGGCGGTCGGCAAGGACAGCAGCAATCCGGTCTTGCGCTTCAATCTGGGGCGGGCGCTGCTGGCCAGGAATCTCCTTGAACAGGCGCGCGTCCAGTTCCAGGAGGCCATCAAGATCCGCCGCGAGTACGTCCCGGCGCGGCTGGCCCTGGCTCAGTTGTTCATACTCAACCACGAATACGGGAGCGCGGTCCAGACCGCCAAGGAAGTCCTCGATTACGATCCCGGTAACCTGGGCGCAAGACTGGTCCGGACCAGCGGCCTGGCCGCCATGGGGAACCCCGCCCTGGCGCGCACCGAACTTGAGGAAACCATCGCCCGCTATCCCACTTCGGCGGAAGCGCAACTGCAGATGGGCGCGCTGGACCTCGGCCAGAGGCGCTTCAAGGAAGCCGAGCAACGCTTCAGGCAGACTTACAAGGACCACCCGGCCGATCTGCGTGCGCTGATGGGGATCGTGGAGTCCTACACTATGCAGAACCAGGACGACAAGGCTGTCCAGCTACTTCAGAGCGAGCTGGCCAAGAATCCGTCCCGGCTGGAACTGAAGAACGCGCTGGGCAACGTCGCAATCCTGGCCGGGAAATGGGATCTCGCGGCCGAGCAGTTCGAGGCCATCCTGGCGGTCAGGCCCGACACCGGGGAGGTCTACGTTCCGCTCGGCCAGGCGCTCGCGGCCAAAGGCGATAACGACGGAGCGATGCGTACCTTCGAGAAGGCCAAACAGCTGCGCCCCAACGATCCCGCCCCCTACCTCCAGTTGGCGCTTCTGATGGACCGGACGGGCAGGCAGCCGCAGGCCCGGCCGCTCTACGAACAGGTCCTGAAGCTTCAGCCGGACAGCGCGATGGCGCTCAACAACCTCGCCTATCTGCTGGCGGAAAGCGGTTCGCCGGCCGATCTCGACCAGGCCCTGAGCCTCGCGCAGAAGGCCCGGCAGAAGCTTCCCGACAACCCCGATATCGCGGATACGTTGGGATGGATCTACACCAAGAAGAAGCTCAACGCCAACGCGCTGGACCTGTTCCGCGATCTGCTCGCCAAAGAGCCGGCACCGGGTTCCCCGCATTTCGCCACCTTCCACTACCACTACGCGCTGGCCCTGGCCCAGAACGGGGACAAACAGCAGGCGAGGAAAGAGCTGAAGGCGGCACTCGACCGCAAACCGTCGCCGGATCAAGCCGCGAAGATCCGCGAGCTGCTGGGGAAGCTCGGCTAGTGTCCCGGCTTCCCGATGCCGCCCGGCCCGTCGCCAGGGCCGGAAACTTGTGGTCCGGCGCGGTTCTGGAGGATTGCCCCACCAATCGCGTAACTCGTGGGGCAGGCGTCCACGCCTGCGGCGGATCTCCAGAACCCGCCGAAGCCGTACCTGGAAGTACTGCCCCACCATCTGGCGGAACCAACCACTTACGACCTGGGTTTCTGGAGCGCTCGCTCGGTGGGGCAGTCCGCCGGCAGCCACAGCCCCCTGCTTCGCGTCTGGACCCGAAACCTGCGCACGCCACGGAGACAGGCCTAGTGGTTTCCGCCGCGCCCGGACGCGAGAGCGGACGGACGCGGCGGGACCCTTCCGACTGGAAGCCCTACGTCATTCCGTTCGCGGTCCTGATCGTCCTGCTGGCACTGAGGCCATACCTCGGCATCAGCCCTCTGCTGACCCAGCCCTTGCGTGCCCTGGCGGTTCTGACGGCGCTCCTGGTGTTCTCCCGGGGGGTCATCCGCCTGCGGCCGGCTTCGCCGGTTTCGAGCGTTCTTCTTGGACTTGCGGTGTTCGTCATCTGGATCGGCCCCGACCTGCTGTTTCCGGGATACCGGCACTCGTGGCTATTTGACAACGCCCTGGTTCGCGCCTCCACGGGTAATCTGCCGGCGCCTGCCTTGCGGACGGGCGCATGGTTCGTGTTCTTCCGGCTGGGCGGCTCGATCCTCCTGGTTCCCGTCGCCGAGGAACTCTTCTGGCGTGCCTGGCTAATGCGCCGCCTGATCTCGCCCCGCTTCGAGAAGGTGGCCCTCGGAGCTTACGGTGCCGAGGCATTCTGGTTGACCGCGGTGCTGTTTGCCAGCGAGCACGGAACCTACTGGGACGTCGGCCTTGCGGCCGGCATTCTTTACAACTGGTGGATGATCCGCACACGCAGCCTGGCCGACTGCATCCTGGCGCACGCGACCACCAACGCTGCGCTCGCCGCCTACGTCCTGCTGGCCCACCAATGGCAGTACTGGAACTGAAACCTCGATGAACCGAAATCCCGTTCACACGATTCTCCGCGCAAATAACCTCGCGTTGTGAGCGAATTGCAGCCACCGGCGCATTGCATCTCTCGCGGGCGTCTGCTACGATGTTGATGGACGGACGCCCACGAGTTGCTCCCCCAATTCCCAACCAACGGAGTGAATAACACTAAGGAATGAGTTTCACAGTCTTTCTCGGCAATCTGCCGGCTTGGGTGACTGCCGACGATATTCAGTCCTGGCTCAACGCGGAGAGTCTGGTCGCAGACGCGATCAAGGTTATCCGCAATCCCGAAACGCAAGAGTCGAAGGGCTTCGCCTTCATCGATGCTCCCAATCAAGAAGAGATGCAAGCGATCATCCGCCGGTTTGATCACGCGCCTCTCGAAGGCAAGCTGCTGCGCGCGAATCCTGCACAACCGCCGAAGCCGAGAGTCTACGGCAACGGCAAACCTGACGACCGCTCTCAGAAGCGTCACATCAAGAGACCCAACAAGCCCGGCAACGAGGCACCCAAGAGCGCCTTCGCCGCCGAGTTGGCAAAGGCTCTCTAGAGCGGAACAGTGCCCTCCGCGGCCGGTGGAACGACCGCCGGCGCCCGAGGCATTTTTCTACTCGGCGGCCGCCGGCCAGCATCCCTCCTGAGTCGCTTTCTTCGTCTTTCGTACCGCGGAACCCGCTGCGTCGGGAACTCGATCGCGTCGGGTATCCCTCCCGTGTCCCTTCCTTCGTCTTTCGTACCGCGGAACCCGCTGCGTCGCGAGCCCAATCGCTGTCGGGCATCCCTCCCGTGTCCCTTCCTTCGTCTTTCGTACCGCGGAACCCGCTGCGTCGCGAGCCCAATCCTCGCCACCGTCGCGCGCTCTGAGAGCGCGGGCGGAACGGCGATTCGTGTTATGCTGCAACCAGTAGTGTTCCGTGCGACGCGCCGTTGCTGGTTCTTCTGACAGGGCGAGGGTGATTTTATGATTAACATGCTGATACTACGCGGCCTATTCGTCGTCTTGCTAGGTTGTGCCGGTTACTTCCTTTCTCCGTTCAAAAACTTTCAAGGCTACCCGATTCCGGTGATGGGGGGAGTTGTAGGGCTGGCTCTTGGACTGGGCGTAATCCTGTTCGAGGTCAGGCTGAAAGAGGTGAGCCTGAAGCGCCTGATCGGAGCGGCCATCGGGTCCACCATGGGAATCATGGGTGCGTTCCTGATGGCCACGGTTCTGGGATGGGCCCTCGCCGGCCACCCCGTTCTGCGGCTCCTCCAGATTGTCATCCTGCTATGGATGACCTACATCGGGCTGGTGATCGGCGGCAACAAGGGCGACATGCTCAACCTGGCGGCCTTCGGCGGCGTGTTCGGCGGCGAAATGCCCGGTAAGCAGGCATTCAAGATTCTGGATACCAGCGTCATCATCGACGGCCGCATCGCCGACATCGCGGAGACGGGCTTTCTCGACGGTACGCTGGTGATTCCACAGTTCGTGCTGCGCGAGCTGCAACTGGTCGCCGACTCGGCGGATTCCATGAAGCGCAACCGCGGCCGGCGCGGCCTGGATATCCTACAGCGCATCCAGAAGATGACCCATCTGGACGTGCAGATCATCGAGGACGACTTTCCCAACATCCGCGACGTCGACATGAAGCTGATCGAGCTGGGTAAAGTCTACGAGTGCAAGGTTGTCACCAACGATTTCAACCTGAACAAGATGGCGCAACTGCACGGCGTCGAGGTGCTGAACATCAACGAGTTGGCCAACGCGCTGAAGCCGATCGTGCTGCCGGGCGAAGTCATGCGCGTCTTCATTCTCAAGGAAGGCAAGGAGTATAACCAGGGCGTCGCCTACCTCGACGACGGCACCATGGTGGTGGTGGACAACGCCAAGCGGCTGATCTCGAAAACCATCGATATCAGCGTGACCAGCGTGCTCCAGACCACCGCGGGGAAGATGATCTTCGGCCGCTTCGACGAGCGCGTGCATGCGGTGTACGACAAGCCGCAGGCCGCCGGCCAGCACGCCGAAAAGCACGACCGGCCGCATCGGGAGCAACCCGCCGCAGCCTCGTTGCCCCCCGCCAGCTAGCAGACCGGGTACAGCGCCGAGCCCCGGAATCGGGGATACAATCAAATCTCGACTATGAGAGTTGCCGTGATCTTGCCCGCCGCGGGCCTCGGGACCCGGATGGGCCGCCATGCCGCGGAGAAGACCGGGACGAGCCGCAAGCAGTTCATGCTGCTGGAAGGCTCGCCCATCCTGTTGCATACCATCCGCAAATTCGTCGCCAGCGCCCTGGCGGACGAGATCGTCGTCGCGCTTGCGCGCCGACGACCTGGGATGGGTGGGCGAGCTGCTCGCGCAAGGAAGCGCTGGGAAAGCCCGTGCGTCTGGTGCAGGGCGGCGAGTCCCGTCAGGAATCCGTCGAGAACGCGCTGGCCGTCATCGGGCCGGATGTCGACCTGGTCGCCGTGCACGACGCGGTGCGGCCGTTCATCGACCTGGCCACCATCGACAAAGTCATCCGCGAGGCCGCGGAATCCGGCGCCGCCATCGTCGGCATCGTGCCCGTGGATACGGTCAAGACCCTGCGCAAGAACAAGGTCAGCGGCACGGTTCCGCGCGAAGGACTGGCCCTGGCGCAGACCCCGCAGGTGTTCCGCTACGCGCTTGCTGAAACAGGCCTTCGAGAAGGCGCGCGAGGACGGCTTCATCGCCACCGACGAGTCCAGCCTGGTCGAGCGCCTGGAACAGGTCGAGGTCAGCGTGGTGCTCGGCAGCGACCGCAACATCAAGATCACCAAGCCCACCGACATGGACCTCGCCCGGCTGTTCCTGACCGAGGAAATGGCCGAGCGCAAAGCGTCGTGAGCGAGTTCCGGACCGGAATCGGCTGGGACGTCCACCGGCTGGTGGCTGGCCGGCCGCTCATTCTGGGCGGAGTCCAGATCCCCTGCGACTTCGGCTGCGAAGGCCATTCCGACGCCGACGTGCTGGCCCACGCCATCACCGACGCCATCCTAGGCGCCGCGGCGGCGGGCGACATCGGCATGCATTTCCCGGACACCGATCCGCGCTGGGCCGGCGCCGGCAGCCTGGCCTTCCTCCGCCACGCCGTCGCCCTCGCATCCGAACGCGGCTTCCATCTGGTGAACGTGGATTCGACCGTGATCCTCGAGAAGCCCAAGCTCAAAGACTACCGCGACGCGATCCGCGCCTAGCCTCGCCGAGACTCTGGGCCTCGACCTCGACCGCGTCTCGGTGAAGTTCAAGACCGCCGAGAAGCTGGGCCCGGTAGGCGAAGGCCGCGCTGCCGAAGCCCAAGCCGTGGCCACCGCTCGAGCAGCGTGCTAGGTAGCTCGAGCCGTCCATCCCCGCTTGACTGCTATACGCAATTTGCGTATAGTCAGAACGTGGCTCCCGCGCCGATTGCGGTTGTCGAGACGCAACGTTTTCTCAAGGACGCGCAGGCTTTGATGCCGGAATGGGAGCGCGAGGAACTGGTCGTTTTCGTTGCGAGCAAATCCGGAGGCAGGCAAGATCATCCCGGAGACCGGCGGCGTCAGGAAGTTGCGCTGGGCCGTCCCCGGCCGAGGAAAGCGGGGCGGAGCGCGCGTGTTGTACTACTACCACAGCCAGCGTCTGCCGGTGTTCTTGCTGGCTGCGTACGCGAAAAACGAGAAGGCCAGCGTGAGCGCGGCCGAGCGAAACGCTATGAAGAAGCTCACCCGGATCTTGGTGGAAGAGTATCCATCTCCCAGGAGGCAAGCATGAAGGCGAAGACAAGTCCGAAAAAAGTGGCAAGGAGCCGCACCGCCCACAGACGCCCAACGGTGGGCCAACGGATCATCGAAGGGTTAGAGCAGGCGGTAGCGTGGACGCGCGGGGAGAATGATCGGGCACGCGTGACGCTGGTCCAAGTGCCCGAGGTGGATGTGCGCGACGTGCGGCGGAGGATGGGCCTGAGTCAAGCCCAGTTCGCCGCGAAGTTCGGACTGCCCCCCGCCACGCTCCGAAATTGGGAGCAGGGCCGGGCCCGGCCGGACGTCCCCACGCGAGTTCTGCTGGCGGTGATTGCGAGACATCCCGAAGCGGTTGAGGACGCGCTGGCGAAGGCGAGTTAGGCTAGGCCCTTTCGTCGCCCAGTTGCGACGCTGAGCGATGAAATGGATCCAGCCTAATCGGTCCGACTGTTGAGTGACGAAAGCGCCCGATGCGGTACGCGATGGTGGTCCTGAGTCCGCATTTGTCGATTTAGGAATGGGGCACGAGGCCGGCTGCCGCGAGAATCTTCTCTACCGAAGCCCAACAACCTGCCAATTGGGCAACAGTACTCAAGGTCGTTTGGAGGAAATTAATCCAAGTCCTCAGCGGGCCAATTTTTCTCTTCTCCGCCGGGAGTGCGGCTTCGGACCATGTGAAGGCGAGGTGCTCCAGGACCTCTCGTCGTTGCGCGTCGGACAACTCCCGGGAGGTCGTCACTGCCTCCGCCAGTTCTCGGATCGCGCCAGCGAGTTCCGCCGAACCACGGTCAGTCAGCGTCTGTACAGAGGCCTTGAGTTCGCCGAACACCGATCCGAGATTTAGACTGGCGATCGTGCTGTTCGAAATATTCACTACTGGCACGGTCCTCTCCTTCGTGTACATACCGAGGTTTGCCTCAAGGCCGAGGGCCCGGAGTTCATTCGTGATCTTGGCTACGATCTCGTCGGCCATGCTGTCGGATACTGCGAGCACGCGCATATCCGGTGGTGGGAATTGGCTGCCGGTATAGTGTGTCTTGATCTCAGTACGTACCTGAGCGACGTGCCCATTCAATCTGAGGTTCAAAGCGGTCAGCTGCGCTGGCGCTAGGAGTTCTGACACCCTGCCACCGAGCTCTCTTCTCGTGTAATGGCCTGTTGCACAACCTCCAGCACCGAGTCCCACCAATTCTGCATCTCGGCGATGTATCGCCTTGAGGAACCTAACACTCCCATAGCGGCGCAATTCGACACGACCGCCTGGTTCTTCTCGCGTGCTTCAGCTTCGCACTTGCGGATGGAGGCGGAGAATCGATTCGCTTCCAGCGCTAGTGCGTCCCGCAACTGCTCGGCGCTGCTTCTCTCTTCTGTGTCCATAAGGGAGGCGAAGCAGTTTTCATCTTACTCTCACCTCCCCCTCGCGTGCGGCTACTCTCGTTGCTCGCCGCGCTCGGCGATCCACGGCGGCGGGGGCAGGGCCTTCAGGCCCGTGGCGGAGCCAAACGCGCAATGGGAGAAGCCAGTATGCCGGAACGGCATCAGCACCGCCGCCCCAGGCGCGTCAGTTGCGCTGAGCGGCTACAGGCCGCGCCGGTGGGCTATGAGGCATGTCGGGCGGTGCGAGTGACACAACCCGCAGCTATCGCGGGCCCCGAGAAGTGATAGAGTCGTTAGCCATGGTTGCGCCAAACAAAAGCACGTTTTTAGCTGGCTTGGTCTTCGCTGCGCTCGCTCTCCCGATATACGCAGGGCAGAAGCTGATTCTAGATGTCAAGATAATCGACGCCCAGAACACTGAGGCGGAGTACACGTACGTTGTGCCTGGATACTCGACTTCACGATCGAACGGAAGCGCAGGCTGCGTCGGGGTCGCGAATGCCGTCAATTGCAGCGGATCAACCACGACGACGGGTTCGAGCATACCCGCCAGACAGGTCTCATACCACGTGCGCGGGGCGACGTGCGCTCTACAGTTGCCTGATGGCCGGATCGCGTCGTCAATTGTGAGGGCAAGCGTACCAATCGAATGAGTGACGCGGCAAGATCCTTGCCGCAGGAATGAGGTGACACCCACTTTCAGAAACTGTCGCATTCCACCGTGAGAATATCCAAGCGGAGTTCATGGGACAAGCTGAAGCTCATGGTCAGTAAGCCTCGACGGCAAGAAGACCGCATCGAACGTACAAGTTCTAGCCGTGCTGGCCAAGCCGTAAACGATGAAGTTAGGAGGCTATATGCGGAGAATCGTCGGAATCGTTCTGTGCGGTTTCCTCGTGTCGACTGCGCTCTCCGGACAGCAAGCCTCGGCGCCGAAGAAGAACGCATCTTCGGTTCCTGGAGCCGACAAAAAGGAGATCGAAGCGCTTCGGCTGAAGATTGCCCTCCTTGAAGGGGAGATTGCGGGCCTTGAGAAGCGCATAGGCCAGATCGAACAAACCGGATTGCAGAACTATGTCGACATCGCAGTTCTCAAACGCGAGGAGGCGACTTTTGATCCCTCGTCACCCGGCACATACCGGACGGTAAATACAGACGTTGGACCGCTGCTGGTTGCCTTGGGGAAGGTTGAACAGTACCTGGACGGCTACAAGGTTAGCTTGGAGATCTGCAACCCGCTCTCCGTGACCCTCAGCGGCTTCGAGGTCGAAGCGGCCTGGGACCCCGGCTCAATCCCGGGGAGACGCTGTGAAGTGGGCTACGGTGAGACAGAACAAGAGGATCTCATCGACGCAAGTGTTGGCACCCGGCAGATGGTGTCCATTCGACATCATTCTCCCCGCGACGGAGCCACGAGGATTCGGGTATATGAATCTGAAGATCACCGTCAACACCTTGTCCCTCGTCAAGACCCAATAACTCCGGAATTGGCATGTTTGCTGCGGAAAGGGCAACGCCAGGGCCGCGGATGTGCAGGGGCGCGTGGCGAGACCCGTTCTGTCCTTCTCCTGGTACTGGAGATGGATCCGCGAGAATTGAAGTTTGTGTAGTTGGTGGCGCCTATCTGACCGGCCACTTGAACCTCTCCAGGCAAGGCCCTCCAACGATAGTGCCCGTCTATCGTTTCGACAATGTTGGCGTCTACCCGAAGGTTTTTAGAAGGTCCCGCTTTCGTCTCGCCAGCACCATCAGCTTCCGCACGGTCCTTGTCGGCATCACGCCGACGAATCCGGTGTTCAGGCATTATCCACATGATGTCCTCCGTATGAAGCTCAACCCGGCACTTAGTCGTTGAAAACTTCCGCCCTCTTACCGCACGCCGCTCTTCTCCCGCGCCGCCAAAAACTCGTCCCCCTTGTTCCACGTCGGCAGCGTTGCCAGGTTGGCCGTGTCCACGCCCAGCACCACCGTGAATCGCGTCAACTGCTCCAGCCCTGAGAAGTCCCAGTTGTCGCGATACTCGTCCGACGGCTGATGGTAGTTCTTGTCGTCATACTCGTGGATGGCGGCCAGGCCGGTCCCCGCGGGCTTGCCCATCACGTCGTCGCCCTCGCCGATGGAGAACGAGGGAACGCCGGCGCGCGCGAGCGAGAAGTGGTCCGAGCGGTAGAAGTGGCCCCTCTCGGGCTCGGCTTCGGGCTTGATGACGTAACCAAAGCGGCGGGCCGTGTCCTGAACCAGCGGCCACAGCGTGGTGCGTTCGGCGCCGGTCACCACGATGTCGCGCGTGCGTCCATAAGGATAGATCGCGTCCACGTTGAGGACGGCCGCGGTCTTTCCGGTCGGAAACACGGGATGGGCGGCGTAGTATTCTGAGCCGCGCAGGCCGGCCTCCTCGGCGGTGAAGGAGATGAACACGGCGGTCCGCCGCGGCTTCTGCTCCAGTGCTGCCCAGGCGCGCGCCATCTCGAGGAGCATTCCGCAGCCGGTCGCGTTGTCCACCGCGCCGTTGTAGATCGCGTCGCCGTTGACCGCCGGACCGATGCCCAGGTGGTCCCAGTGGGCGCTGAAGATGACGGCTTCCGACTTCAGCTCCGGATCGCTCCCCGGAATCATTGCAACTACGTTCCGGGTATCTTCGTCGCGAACCTTCGAGATCATCCGCCCGCGCAGGTGGAAGCCGAGCGGAATGGGGCGGAAGTCGCGCTTGTTCGCGGCCGCCAGCAGCTCCGCGACGGTGTGGCCCGAAAGCGCCAGGATACGGCCGCCGGCTTCCTCCGTGACCCAACCCGCAAAGGCCAGCCCCGGCTCGCCCGCCGCCAAGCGGACGTAGGATTGCTCGCGTCCCCAGGAATTCCTTACCACGTTCCAGCCGTAAGTCGCCGTGGGCGTCGTGTGGATGATGACCACGCCCAGCGCCCCGTGGCGCAAGGCCTCTTCGTACTTGTACGTCCACCGGCCGTAGTAGGTGAGCGCGCGGCCGGCGAAAAAGTTCGGATCGTTGGAATCGGGCTCGTTGGTAAATAGAACCACGATCTTCCCGCGGACGTCGGTGCCCTTGAAGTCGTCCCAGCGGTATTCGGGAGCGACGATTCCGAAACCCGCGAACACGGCCTCGGCGTCGAAGTCCTCGCTCGGACGCTGGCGTTCGTCCGTGCCCACGAAATCGTCGAGATACTTCAGGGGGATGGTGCGGCCGCCGGCTGTGGCCGCAAGCTCGGAATCCGGCTGCGTCTCGACACCCTTCAACGGGACGTTCTGGAAGTAGGTGCCGTCGTCGCCAGCCGGCTTGGCGCCCGCCGTGGCGAACTCGGTGGCCAGAAATTCGGTGGCCAACTGGCCGCCGCGCGTGCCCACGCCGCGCCCCTCCAACAGATCGCTGGCGAGAAACTTCACACCGGCGCGGATGCGCTCGCCGGAAACGTTCGGCATCTGGCCGGCACACGCGGCCGCCAGCGTCAGGACTAAGAGTGGAGATCGCATATCGAACCTCCAGTGTATGACGGTCCGGCCTGCGTCATAATATGAGCACGGATCGATGAGGGGCCACGCGCCCCCCAACTCAGGAGGAACATGCGGGATTACGAGGCTTTGGAGCGCCTGTTCATCGAGCGCCTGGGATTGGAGCGCCGCCCCATCGCCGTCTCCTTTCGCGACCAGGTGCCATCCGGTGTGGCCGCGTTTACCGGCGTCGAGCCGGCCGGGTGCGGCTTCTGGCGGCTCGCGGCTGCAGGCCAGACGTTTTACACCAAGCCGGAGGACCACTACAACTGTCCCATCGGCGCCTACACGCACAATCTGCCGCTGCCGCCGGAACGACAGCCGGACCTCGATCGCACGCTGGGCCTGATGGCGGGCCTCGGCTATCTGCGCTGGGAGGAGGTGCCCGCGATGGCGCGCCTGAAGACCACGCCGGTCGCGGTGGTCTACTCGCCCCTGGCGAAAACTCCGCCCGACCCCGACGCCGTGCTGTTCGCCGGCCGGCCGCGCTCCATGATGCTGTTGCGGGAGGCGGCTCTGCGCGCAGGCGTGGCCGCCGAACAACCGCTGCTCGCGCGGCCCACTTGCATGGCCATTCCGGCGGCCCTCGCCGGAGGCGCGGTAGCGTCGAACGGCTGCATCGGGAATCGCATCTACACCGAAATCGGGGACGACGAGATGTACGTGGTGGTGCCGGGCAAGGACGTTTTCCGCGTCGCCGCCGAAATCGCAACCGTCACCGCCGCCAACGCGGAACTGGCCGCGTACCACCGCGCCCGTAGGGAGTCCCTGCGGTCGGATTAGCGCGCTCTTCCTACCCCGCTCGCAGTGCCACCACGGTGATGTCGTCGCCCTGCACCGGGTCGGCGGCCTGCGCCGCTTCGATCAGGGTCGCGATGACCGCATCGACCGGCCGGCCCTGGCAGCCGTGCAGAATCTCCAGCACCCGCACCTCGCCGAATTCCTCGTCGCTTTCGATGCCAGCTTCGCTGACGCCGTCCGAGTAGGCAACCAGCGTATCTCCGGGAGCGAGCTGGACCGAACGCTCCTCGCAGTCCCAATCGCGGAAGGCTCCCAGCACGGTGGCCGTGGTGCCGAGCTTCTCCACGCCGCCGCCGGCTCCGGCGATCACCACCGGCGCAGGGTGGCCGCAGTTGACGTACCGCAGCCGCCGCGTTCCCTCGTCGTACACGCCGAAAAACAGGGTGGCAAACTGCTCCGGCGGCGTCGAGTCGAAGAACAGCCGGTTGACCGCGCACAGCAGCGAGCGCGGGCTGTCGAGCGCAATCGCCGCGTGACTGCGGAAGCAGCCTTGAAGGTTGGCCATCAGCAGAGCGGCCGCGATTCCCTTCCCCGAAACATCCGCCAGCACAAAACCCAGGACGCCCGGCGCCAGGTCGAAGAAATCGTAGTAGTCGCCGCCGACCTCGCGCGCCGGAGCGCAGCGGCCGGCATAGCTGGTCGATCTGAGGTGGCGGCTGGCCGGCGGAAAGAGCCTCTGCTGGACGTTGCGCGCGATCTCGATCTCCGTGCGAGCCCGCGATTCGGCCCGGCGCCGCAGAGCGCCCTCCCGGGCTTGTTTCTCAACCATGCCCAACAGCCGCTGGTTGTCCCACGGCTTCTGCACGAAATCGACCGCGCCGCGGCGCATCGCCTCCACCGCCAGGTCAATGTTCCCCCAGGCCGTCATCACGATCACCGGAGGCGGGCTCTCGGCCCCGTGCAACTGCGCCAGCAGGTCCAAGCCCTTCGCTGCCCGAAGTGGTATCCCGGGCGTAATTCAGATCCATGAGGATGAGATCGTAGTCCGCGGCTCCGGCCGCGCGCAACAGGCCCTGCGGCGAATCCACCAGGTCCGCCAGGTGCCCGGCTCCCTTAAGCAGCAGCCGCAGCGCCTCCAGCACGTCCGAACGGTCGTCCGCCACCAGCACGTGCAGCGGCCCGATCTCTACGCTCGTGGTCATTTGAACTTCCAGGGTTGCACGTTGGCTGCCATCCGACAACTCCATGACCCTCATGGCCCGGAAACGTGCCGCGAGGAGCCCGGTGTCCGATTTTGGGACGCCACGCTTCCAGTTTCGGGCGCTATGCTCGAAAGCGGTGGCGGAACTCTTCACCCTGGGCCATTCCACCCGCTTGATCGACGACTTCCTGGCGCTCCTGGCAGAGCACCAGATCGCACGCCTGGTGGACGTGCGCACCGTGCCACGTTCCCGTCATAACCCCCAGTTCAACATCGACTTGCTGCCTCAGTCGCTGGAGCGGGCCGGCATCGCCTACAGCCATATGGCGGCCCTCGGCGGCCTGCGCCATACTCGCAAGGACTCGGCCAACACCGCCTGGAAGAACGCCTCCTTCCGCGGCTATGCGGACTACATGCTGACGCCCGAGTTCGATCGCGCGCTCGACGATCTGATCGCCCTGGCGGACGCGCGAGCGGGTCGCCATCATGTGCGCCGAGGCCGTACCCTGGCGCTGCCACCGCTCGCTCATCGCCGACGCCCTTACCGCTCGCGGCATCCCTGTGACGCACATCATGAGCGCAGGCCACACCAAGCCGCATTCGATGACCTCGTTCGCCCACGTGGAAGGCTCGCGCGTGACCTATCCGAGGAACCAGCCCACGCTCGACCTGGGCTAACACGCTCGCGAAGCGCTCGAATTCCGCAGGCCGATCTTCCGACGAGCGACGGGCGACGGGCAACCAGCCATACGCTTCTACCGCTCTTCCAGAAACTGCCCGGTGGCCTCAACGTAGGGGCGCTTCGGGAGCCACGCCGCGATCCCGCTCAACCATCCGACGAACTCGTCTTCGGTCAGCGTGCCGGTATCCACCAAACGGGGCAACAGGAGGGCCTCGGTTACGCTCGACGCCAGTCCGGGTTCGCAGGTGGTGGCTGAAGCCACGCCCACTTCGCGTAACCAGGGCAGAAAATACGGGCGGTGGACGCCCCCCGGGTAACAGAAATGGTTGGCTTCGGTAGCCTGCACCTTCCGCAGCCAGGTCCGATTGTCCGCCACTTCCCGCTGGAAAATGGCCTTGTCGCGGGAGACGCTGTGCCGATGCGTATGCAACTGGATGTCGACCCCGCCGCGGCCAACTCGCGGGCCTCGTCCAGGCTCATGATATGAAGCAGGCGCCGGCGCAGAATGGAATCGTAGTCCACACCGAGCAGTTCGGCAAAACGGCACAACAGCGCATCCTTCTCAGCCCCGCTCAGACGGTGCTCGGCCGGGTATGCGCCCAGCCGCTTCAGAACGTGCTGCCGGTCCGGTTCATAGGAGACATCAACCGCCACGTCGCTTCCCAGCACCTCCGGCCAGCGCAGCGTTCCCCCGCGCGACTTCCACGCCAAGTATCGGATCATGACGTCGTATACCGGCCGCTGATAGGCCGCGTAATACGTAGTCAGGTAGACCGTGACCGGGAAGCCGAAAGACTTGACAACGGGAAATGCCTGGCTGTAGAAATCGTAGTTTCCATCGTCGAACGTAATGACGACGCTCCGCGCAGGCAGGACGCCACGATAGAGCTGCTTCAGGGCGTCATCCAACGGGAGGACGTTGCAGCCGGCGGTACGAATCATTTCCATTCGGGACCGCAACGCGGCGGGTGCCAGGTAGAGCTTCGAATTCCACTCGTGCTCATCGTCGATCGAAGTGCCATGGTAGGAGAGAATCAGCAGCCGGTTGCGCCGCCAGGATGAGTTCATCACGAGCTTCGCGACACCCGCCCCTCGCGCCATTCGCAGCAGCATCAGCTTGGCGTCTCTCAGCATCTCCGCCACCTCATCGGAGCCCCGTCATGTCGCGCACGTGTGTGGCGGTGAGGACCGGATCGGAGGGCACCGCCAGAGTATACCGATCCTCCTCGGGAGAGCGCGCCGCAAGCTCCCATCCGAACTGGCTGTAAAGCTCTCGCACCAGCACGTTCTTTGGGGTAGGCCGATAAACTCCTCGCAGCGTGGCGATGCCGCGCCCGCGGGCGGCTTCCACCAGGCGGTCGAACATGAATCGCTCCACCTGCCGGCCCAGAGCGCGGCAGCTCATCAGCCAGGTATCCACTTCCCAAGCCGGACCGTCCCCGGGCGCCGGTCTGCACAGAATGACCCCGATCAAACCGTAATCACCCATGCGGTCGGCCATTTCAAACGCCGCCGTCCAGCCGGCCGGGTCGGCCACGAGTTGTCTCACCTGGCCTTCGGTGTAACGCCGCGTTGTCAAGTTGAACTGGTTCGTTTTGTTGATGAGCTGGGCGACGCGCGCCAGATTGCCTTCGTCCACCGGCAGCACCGCCGCCTGCAACTGCAGTTGCGAGAGGAACCCCTCGATTGAATCGGCCGACGCGCGCAGACTCTCGCGTTGCGCCTCGACGCGGTATTGCTCGCTGCGGAGCAGGTCCTCCGTCGATAGCGACAAGGCGTCAAAGTGGCGGCCTCGGTCCAAATCGTGTACGTATTGGAACACGGAAGGCCCAAGTTCCACTACCGCCACTTGAGGCAGGTTGGAGCGCACCCACTCGCGTTCGAGCGGGTTGTCGTCGAGAAAGACAAAGCTGTCCAGGCCGAGCGAAAGCTCCTGGGCGGCGGCGCGGAGGTTGGTTGCCTTGTCGTCCCAGTTCGCGCGGAAACATGCGAAATCGTCCAGCCGCAAGGCCATGCCTTTGTGCTGCTCAAACGGCAGGCGCGCATCCTCCGGGTTGTTCTTGGAGCACACCGCCAGCAGCACGCCGCGCCCCTTCAGTTCCAGCATGTACTGCTGCAGCCGCAGGTAGGCATCTCCGGCGGGAGAGCCGGGGCCGATCTGGATTCCGGCCAAGCCATCCTCGCCAATCACACCTCCCCACAGAGTGTTGTCGAGATCGGTGACCAGAACCTTTCTGGTAAGGCCGAGGACCCCGCGCAGATGCGACGCCTGGGCTTCGGCCAGGGCGGGCAGTGCCGCGGTCGAGGGATGCTGGCGGTAAAGTCCCCAGGCCCTTTCATCGAACCAGGCCTGCGCGCCCACCTCCCGCTGTAGAGCCGGAACGTCGAGCAGCGAAACATGCGCGGGAGCCTGCTGGCGCAGCCGGAGGTTCAACTGCTCGATGACGCGGATGCGGCCCCCGGGCAACGAGCCGGCCAGATGGCCGTAGGCCTCGTCCACAGGGAAATCGAACAGGTGCTGTGTCACATGGCAGCCGAAGGCCTCGAACAGGCGTGCCCAGAGAGTGGCGAGATCGGCGACGAACTGCCCGATCCATGCCTCAGGCTCCGGGGTGACGGCTGCCAGACCGAGGTCGCGCCAGTTCATCGCCAGGAAGACGACGTCGGGGCGGAAGCGCGCCAGGCCGCTCGCCGGATCGAGCACCTCCTGTCGCAGCGCGCCGTAGAGCCCTTCATAGCACTCGACCTGAATCCGATCGCGCAGGCAAAGCGCCTCGAGCACCGGCAGCAGGAGGCTGGTAGTGCTGGTGCCCAGGACCGCCACGCGACACCTGCGCAGGGCGGAGGAGGCGGTGGCGGCCGCCACGCGCCGGCAGAGCTTCTCGGCGCGCGCGAAGAAGGCGTAACGAAGGGGCTGGGCGAGCGCCAGACGAAGCTGTTGCGCCGCTTCCTCGAAGTGGCCGCTGTCAGCCAGCGAGCGCGCGTAGGAAGCCAGATCGGCCGCGTCGCGCCGGGCGCAGCGGAGGAAGAAGCGGCTCCAATGGCCTGCCGCGCCCGCTGCGTCGCCGGCATCCATGCGCGCCTGCGCAGCCAGCCAGATCGCCGTGGGGCCTTCGGGTAGTCCGGCCAGCGCCTCCGGCGGTCCACCTTTCAGCGCAGCCGCCAGAGAGGCCGCGACCTCCGCGTCGAAACGCTCTCCCAGGGAGGCCAGGACCTCGACCGCCAGAGCGACGCGCTCCTCCGGTGGCGCCGCGCGCAAACGAAGAGCCAGCAGGCGCTCCGGATGCCCGCCCTGACTCATTTCGGCATGGGTGTGGTTTGAAATCACGAAAAGACGGCGTGCTGCTCCAACGCCCGGAAGAGGTCGCCGATGGTCTCCGCGCCCAGCAGGTCGACATCCGGCTCGAGCCCGAATTCCTCCTGGATGGCGGTCAGAATCTGTACATCAGCGAGGGATGTCCAACTGGGGAGCGAGTCGCGGCCCGCGGAATCCATGAGCGACCCGCGTGGCACATCCAGAATCTCCTCCAGCACGTTCTGAAAGCTTGATCGAGTCATCGAACATTAGCGATAATAACACACGACAAAATGAACTCAGCCGCAATCCCCGAGCCTCTAAAAGCGGTGCAGGAGGCGCTGTTGCGCCTGGGCCGAGATCCCGAGCAGGCGAGCGCATTACTCCAGGCGGTGACCGGGGATCTGTCCACCCAAGCGCCCATTCGAGAACTCAAGGCCGCGCTGGGCGAGGCCGCGGGCGTCGACACGCTCGAGCGGTTGTTGCTGTTCCACGCCACCGCCCGCACGCTCCCGCGAGTGGATGAACTGCGCGTCCACAGCTCCGTGAAGCTGCTCTTGCGCGAGGAAATGGAACGTCTGCCCGCCGCCCGCGGCGCCTTGAAGGTGGGAACCTACGACTTCGTTTGGGCGGCTCGCATGGCCACCCTGCGGCGCTTTCCGGCTGGCCCCATGGACTGGGAGATCTCCGGTGTTCCCCGTTCCTGGATGTGGCAGGCGCGTGCCGGGATCTTCCGGTTGGGTTGGTTCATAACGACGCGCCTCGGCGGATTCCGGCCCTGCTTCGTTATGCACGTTGCGCGCCGGCCGCGCTCGCGCGCCCTGGTGCTGGAGAAGGAAGTGAACCGGTCGTATTACCGCATGGCCCGGTCGCTCGAACTGCAACCCGAAATGCGCGCGCTAGTGGCCGCGGCCTGGTTTCACGATCCGCGCGCCGAAGCCGATTACCCCCACCTCGGCGCCCTGAGCCGGCCTTATCGCGAGAACGGTGGAATCATCGTGCCATTGGGGCCGGCCGGTCTGGATTCGGGAGTGCTCGAAGGCAATGCCCAGCGGCGCACTCAAGTCGAGGCGGGCGAACTCTCCTATCGCATGGGACTGGCTATCTGGCCGCGCAACGCAGCCGTGGCCTGGGCCCGCGCGCATCCGGAATACGACATCTGACCCCTGTTCCTACGGCACCGCCCCGTGCATCGCCTGCTTAACGAACTCGCCCGAAGGATTCAACGTGTAATTCCAATCGCTGATGAGCTTCGGCCCCCATTCCGGGTCGAAGCACCAGACGATCCAACTGATGCCCTTGCTCTCCAGGTACTTGATGATCGTCGGCCCGTAAGGCGCCGGCGCCGGCGCGAACCCGCCAAACTCCGTCGCGACCACCGGGTATTTGGCCGCCGCGAAGCCGAAATCCTCCTCCCACCGCCCTTCCCACGGCTGCGGCCGCTTGTTGGCATACGGATGCACCGAGTAGCCGATCCCCTCCGCAGCCAGCGGGCTCAGGCGCAGCGGCGTCAGATCGTACGCCCAATCGAAGCCCGCCACCAGCGGAATCGCCTGCACGTTGTAGGCGCGGATCATCGTGATCAGATCCTCGTTGACCTTCTTCCACTCCTCCCAGGAAACCGGGCCAAGCTTGTTGAAGAAGGTCGTCGGCTCGTTGAACAGCTCGAAGAACGCCACCGTGTTGTGACCGGCATAGTGACGCGCCGCCGTGCGCCAGAACCCGAACGTTTCCTGCTCGGAGGTGTCGTACATCGGGTCCTGGAACAGACCCCGAGGCAGGTTACCGATCGAATGCCAGTCCAGGTCGATGTACATGTCAAGCTCCGTGCACCAGTCCACCGCCTGGTCGAGCAGTTTGAGATACTCGGCCGGCGTCCGCTCCCGCCACGCCACAGGATGGACAGGGATGCGCACCACGCGCGTGCCCATCTCCTTCACCTTGACGAGTAGCTCACGGTTCCAGTGGCCGTCCATATCGAGCTTGTCGGATCGGCAATCGCCAGACCGCGGAACAGCACCGTATTGCCCTGCGGGTCGACGAACCTGTTTCCCTTGACCGAAATCAGGGGCATCTTCCGCGCGTCGGTGCTGTAGGCGCGCATGCCCGGGGGCCGATCGGTCCACCACCGATGAACTCGTTTCTCCGAGGGAGGCGTCTGGGCGAACACCGCGCTAGCGGCGGCGAGAAGAGCAAGAATCCGGATTGGCATGATACATCTACGTATACACGATCACATCCGGCCCGGTTCCTCCAGCATCTTCATGGCCCGTTCCAAACTCCGCCGCATGCGGTTGAACGAGTCGGCCAGCGCGGAGACTTCGTCCTTGCCCCTCACCGGCAGCTCCGCAACCGTGAAATCGCCCAGGCTGATCTTGTCCGCCATCGCTGACAGGCGCGCCGCCAGCCGCGTGAATCTCGGGTCGTCGTGGCGAAGATTGCCTTTGGCGTACACTAAAGAGTCAAGGTTGTCGATGATTAGGGATTGAAATGTCACTTGCGGCCCATCTCTTCGATCAACCTGTGGAAGCACCCAGCTTCGAGGAATACGTTGCGGGAACGTCGCCGCACCCTTTGTTCGTGCTTGGCGATTCTCTCAGTGTCCTTAAGTCGTTCCCCAGTTCTGTCTTCGATTGTTGCATGACCAGCCCGCCGTACTGGGGTCATCGGCAGTACCAGGCAGCCGGGATCGGGCAAGAAGAGACGTACCAGGGGTACGTGAGCGGCCTCTGCCGGATCATGTTGGAAGTCAAGCGGGTTCTCAAACCAACAGGTTCGCTCTGGCTCAACATCGGTGACACCTACCAGAGCAAACAACTGCTCGGCATCCCCTGGCGCGTTGCTCTCCACCTCACGGACCAGCAGGGCTGGATACTTCGCAACAGCGTGGTCTGGCACAAAGTGAAGGGCGGGCCGGACAACTCCACCGACAAGTTGCGAAATGTTTACGAGCCGGTCTTCCATTTCGTCAAGGCAACCAGCTACTACTATGATGTTGACGCGATCCGTTCAACGCCTCAGTCCGCCAAGGTGGTCAACGGTGCGGTTGTTTCTGCAACAGGGGTGTCAGGCGTCCGTTACAGGCGTCAGATCGAACTGTCCACAGCGCTATCGGAAACGGAGAAGCGGGCAGCAACGCTCGCACTAGAGCAGATGCTCGCTGAGATCAGGGCTGGCAGACTCGCCGACTTCAGGATGATCATTAGGGGGCAACAACGGACAACCCACTCTGATTCGGAACAGGTTTCTGGGCGAGCGAAGGAACTGGCTGACAGGGGATTCTACTTCCTCCGCTACCATCCTGACGGCAGCAAGCCGAAGGACGTGTGGGATATCATGCCGGAGGATACCCAGAACCGCGACGGCCACTATGCGCCTTATCCCGAAGACCTCTGCAAAATCCCCATTGTCGCCACCTGCCCTCCAGGGGGCTTGGTTCTTGACCCGTTTTGCGGCACTGGCACGACGAACTTGGTTGCTTTCAGGCTCGGCCGAAAGTCCGTGGGCATAGACATATCAGCCGAATACCTGAGGACCGCACAGGAGCGCTGCCACCTGCTGATATGAGCCGCATCGCGGAACTCTTCGGCATCTCGACAACGACGGACGCCAGGATCGACTGGGGCGCGGTCGTGGCCTCGCAGAACTGCCCCTATCTGGGACGCAAGTGCCTCAAGATCCGCAAGAGCCAACCGGACATCGCCATAGGTACGTGCACGGTCCGCCACGGCGCTAAGGCCACCGATATCATCATTTGCCCGTTCCGACTCCTGGAACGAAAGAAGGTCTTCACCGACTGTTTGCACTTGTTGACGTTGAATGAGCCGGGAAACGAGTTGCACGTGCTTTCCGAGGTTGCCATTCCTGGCGGGAGCGTTGACTACTTCCTGGTAGCGGCCCGCAACGGCAAAGTGAAGGACCTCGTTGGTATTGAATTCCAGACCCTGGATACGACTGGAACCGTATGGCCTGAACGCCAGCGCTTCCTTCGTCAGCTTGGCTTACCTGCTGCCCAGGCAGATGTGGACTCGGGCAAGCCGTTTGGCATGAACTGGAAGATGACGGCCAAGACCATCCTGGTGCAGCTTCACCATAAAGTCGAGACCTTCGAGAGCATCAACAAGCACTTTGTGCTCATTGTCCAAGATCACCTACTGACCTACATGAGCCGAGAGTTCTCCTTCGGCCACCTGAATGCCGCGAGAATCGGCGATCCCATGCATCTGCATCCTTACGCGCTCACGGCTGCAGGCCTCCAGTTCACCCTGGAGTTGAGAGAAAGGCTGAGTACCGACGCAGAAGGGATCGCGCGATGCCTGGGTTTGAAGGCCAGTCCGAAGCTCGGTCTTGAGCAGATCGTTGAAATGCTGGAAGCAAGATTGAGCTCAGAGACGCAGCTTGACCCGCTCACTCCCGGCGGGGCTACCCAGCTTTAGTTCGTTCCGACAAAACCCGCAGACGGCCCGTCGTCGAGGGTAAGCGCAGCTCCGACATGCGCCGGCGCCGTCTGGCCCGAGCTTCAAGCCGCCCCGAGTGCGCCTACCGCCCCGGTTCCTCCAGCATCTTCATGGCCCGCTCCAAACTCCGCCGCATGCGGTTGAACGAATCGGCCAGCGCCGAGATTTCGTCCTTGCCCCGCACCGGCAGCTCCGCCACCGTGAAATCGCCCAGGCTGATCTGGTCCGCCATCGCGGATAGCCGTGCCGCCGGCCGCGTGATCGTGAACACCAGCGCCAGGTCGAGCACGATCAGAGCCACCACGAACACCACTCCCATGTAGAGGACCATGACGCGAAAAACGGCGTCCGCCATACGTGTCGGAACCGCCCTCGGCACCGAGACGATCTGCGCGCCGACCACGTCCCCGGCCTTCCAGCCAAATCCGTTCGCCGTGCCGTAGCGGCGGATCATGGCGATGGGCGCCTCCCTCGGCCGGTCGTGGCATTGCAGGCAGGGCGGGCCCGCCCGGATCGGACGCGCCAGGAACAGCGACCGGCCCGTGGCTGCCTCACGCTCGCCGATCAACTCCGCCCGGTCGGAGTGATTGCGGAACTCGTTGATCACATCGGCTTCCCAATCCACCGCCCGGTCGCGCAGGTTGGTGGGATTCAGCGTCGCTTCTTTGTATGCGTAATCGGGATACCGCACTCGCAGATAGTTGAAGTTTTCGGTGGCGGCAAAAGCGGGCACCGTCTGAGGCAGAAAGGTCCGGTCCCGCGCCTGGTCCGCTTCGAGCAACGGCCGAACCTGCTTGGTTGTGTAGTCGCGCGCGGCGCCCATCGCTTCCATCATCAGACGCGCCTGCTGCACCACTTCCTCGCGCGCATTCCGCTGCAGAAACCAGTAGGAGACATAGCCGGCGCCGGCGAGGCCGGCACCGAAAACCAGGGTGAATATCAAGTTGAACTTCGCCAGTAGTCGCATCCGCTCCCTCTGCCGACGAGTATACCCCGCGAAGTGGGGCGGGCTTCTAGCCCGCGCGGGGCTTCAGCTCCCGGCCTCAAAGGTGCCCATGTGATGTAAACTGATCGAGGCTACGCAACCCGGATCGCGGTTGCGTGCCCCCGGCCCGACGCCCTCGCCGCCCTCTAATTCAAGGAGCCTGAATGAGAAGCCTCTTCGTGGTATCCGCGTTCGCACTCCTGGCGCCGCTCGCGCCTCTTCCGGCCCAGACCCTGGGCGGCTGCTCCGTGTTCCCCGCGAATAACATCTGGAACGCGCCCATAGACACCCTCCCGGTCTCTTCCTATTCCGCCGCCTGGATCAACTCCATCGGGCCGTCCACCGGCCTCCATCCCGACTTCGGATCGGGGCTGTGGGACGGCGCGCCAATCGGCTTCCCCTACGTCCTCGTCCCCGGCAGCCAGCCCAAGGTGGCCGTGACCTTCGATTACTCCGACGAGAGCGATCCCGGTCCCTATCCCGTTCCCCCCAACGCACCCATCGAGGGCGGATCGAGTTCCACGGGCGACCGTCACGTCCTCATCATTGACACCACCAACTGCATTCTCTATGAGCTCTACGCGGCCTATCCCCAGGCCGGCGGCACCTGGCAGGCAGGCTCCGGCGCCATCTACGATCTCAAGGGAAACGCACTCCGGCCCGCGGGCTGGACATCGGCGGATGCGGCCGGCCTGCCCATCCTTCCCGGCCTGGTCCGCTACGACGAGATCCTGGCGGGCGAGATCAACCACGCCATCCGCTTCACCGTGCAGAGGTCGCAGGCGGCGTACCTCTGGCCCGCCCGTCACCTCGCTTCGAGCAACTCCTCCACCTCCGTTCCGCCCATGGGAGCGCGCTTCCGCCTGAAGAGCACCTTCAATGTGTCGACCTTCCCGCCGGAGGTGCGGATCATTCTGAACGCCATGAAGAAGTACGGAATCATCGTGGCCGACAACGGCTCCAACTGGTACATCTCGGGCGTGCCGGACGAGCGTTGGAATAACGACAACCTGCACCTGCTGGGCAATGTCACCGGCTCGAACTTCGAGGCCGTCGATGAGTCGGGGCTCATGATCGACGTGAACTCCGCGCAGGCCAAGGTCGCGACCGGCGTCACGCTGAACGGCGTCACCCTGAATCCGGCAACGGTGACTGGAGGCGAGACCACGTCGCAGAATAGCGTGACGCTCGTGGGAGCCGCTCCGGCCGGCGGTGCGGTGGTGACGCTCGCCAGTTCCGATCCTGCCGCTGCGATGGTGCCGCCGACGATCGTCATTGCCGCCGGCGCGTCTTCGGCGGCCTTCACAATCACGACCCATCCGGTCGCCGCCCAGGAGCAAGTCACTATCACGGCCGGCTACAGCGGCAGTGTGAAAACCGCGACGCTGACGGTGACCCCCAACGTGATTGCCGGTGTTTCCGTCTCGCCGGCCTCGGTCATCGGCGGCACAGGCACGCAGGGAACGGCGACTCTCGGCGGTCCAGCGCCCGCTGGCGGCGCTGTCGTCCTGCTTACTTCCACCTCGGCTTCCGCGACCGTTCCGGCGTCGGTCGCGATCGCAGGCGGGGCGACCTCCGCGACATTCGCGGTCGCCACCTCCGCCGTCGCCACATCGGCACAGGCCACCATCTCCGCCACCTACGGCGGCGCCAGCAAAACCGCGACGCTCACCGTGCTCCCCGCCCCGCTCACGGCGGTCTCCGTTGCTCCCAGTTCTGTGACCGGCGGCACGAGCGCGATGGGAACAGCGACCCTCGGCGGTCCCGCACCCACGGGCGGCGCTGTCGTCCTGCTGACTTCCAACTCGGCTTCCGCGACCGTTCCGGCGTCGGTCGCGATCGCAGGCGGGGCGACCTCCGCGACATTCGCCGTCGCCACGTCCGCGGTTGCCACATCGACACAGGCCACCATCTCGGCCACCTACGGCGGCACCAGCAAAACCGCGGCGCTCACCGTGCTCCCCGCCCCGCTCACGGCGGTCTCCGTTGCTCCCAGTTCTGTGACCGGCGGCACGAGCGCGCGAGGAACCGCGACCCTAGGCGGTCCCGCGCCCACGGGCGGCGCTGTCGTCCTGCTTACTTCCAACTCGGCTTCCGCGACCGTTCCGGCGTCGGTCACCATAGCAGCTGGGGCGATCTCCGCAATGTTCGCGGTCGCCACGTCCGCGGTTGCCACATCGACACAGGCCACCATCTCGGCCACCTATGGCGGCGCCAGCAAAACGGCGACGCTCACCGTGCTCCCCGCCCCGCTCACGGCAGTCTCCGTGTCCCCGAGTTCGGTCACCGGCGGCACGAGCGTACAAGGTAGGGCGACCTTAGGCGGTCCTGCACCCACGGGCGGCGCTGTCGTCCTTCTTACTTCCAACTCGGCTTCCGCCACGGCTCCGGCGTCGGTCACCATAGCAGCCGGAGCGGCCTCCGCAACCTTCGCCGTCGCCACCTCCGCCGTTGCCACATCGACACAAGCCACCATCTCGGCCACCTACGGCGGCACCAGCAAAACCGCGGCGCTCACCGTGCTCCCCGCCCCGCTCACGGCGGTCTCCGTTGCTCCCAGTTCTGTCACCGGCGGCACCAGCTCGCAAGGAACCGCGACCCTAGGCGGTCCTGCGCCCACGGGCGGCGCTGTCGTCCTGCTTACTTCCAACTCGGCTTCCGCGACCGTTCCAGCGTCGGTCACCATAGCAGCCGGAGCGGCCTCCGCAACCTTCGCGGTCGCCACCTCCGCAGTTGCCACATCGACACAGGCCACCATCTCGGCCGCCTACGGCGGCACCAACAAGACCGCGGCGCTCACCGTGCTCCCCGCCCCGCTCACGGCAGTCTCCGTGTCTCCGAGTTCGGTCGCCGGCGGCACCAGCTCGCAAGGAACAGCGACCCTGGGCGGTCCCGCGCCCACCGGCGGCACCGTCGTGCTGCTCACTTCCAACTCCGCCGCCGCCATGGTTCCGGCGTCGGTCACCATAGCAGCCGGAGCGGCCTCCGCAACCTTCGCGGTCGCCACCTCCGCAGTTGCCACATCGACACAGGCCACCATCTCGGCCACCTACGGCGGCACCAGCAAGACCGCCACACTCACCGTGCTTCCCGGCACCGCCGCTTCCGCCCTGACCGGGGTCTCCGTCTCTCCGGCGTCGGTGACCGGCGGCTCGACTGTGCACGGCGCCGTGACCCTAGGCGGTCCCGCGCCCACCGGCGGCGCAACTGTCCTGCTCAGTTCCACCTCGTCCGCCGCCACCGTTCCCGCGTTGATCACGATTCCAGCCGGAGCGACCTCCGCAACGTTCGCCGTCGCCACCAGGAGGGTGACCGCAACCACCCGCATCACCATCTCCGCATCGTATTCCGGAGTGGCGAAATCCGCCGTCCTGACCCTGACCGCGCCCCGTCGTGTGCCGATCGCACCGCCCCGTAGGTTGGTCGCGCAGTAGTCCGATCTGTATGGAGCCAGCCGCCGGCTTCCTCTGGCTGCTGGTCCACGGACAGGTCAGGATCGAGCCTGGCCCCCGCGCCTTCGCGGGTCTGGCGCTCATCGTTCTGGATTTCGTGGCCACCGGGCGGCTGGTCACCGGGCGCGGCACGCCGGCCCCGCTGGCCCCCTGCCAAACCGGCCCTCCGCGCGCAGTTCGGCCCGTCCTACGACGCCTACCGCGCCGCAGTGCCGCGCTGGCTTCCCGCCGTCCACTGACCGCCTCCGCTACACTCAGAAGCAGATGAGCGCTGGGACCAAGCCGAACGGCATCGGCGCGCTGGCCGAATCGCGCGGAGTGCGGGAGTGCCTCGCCTTCTTCACCCGCGAGAAGCTCTGGATTCACGAGCAGCACGTCGCTCTGTGCCGCATCCCCGCCCCCACCTTCCTCGAACAGAAGCGCGCCGAGTGGATGGCCGAGCAGTTCCGCGCGCTGGGCTGCACGAGCGAAATCGACCGCGCCGGCAACGTGGTCGCCTGGCCCCAGCCCGATGGAGGCGAGCCGCTGGTCGCCGTCACCGCCCACCTCGACACCGTGCTCGCGCCGCGCAATAAAGACGAGATCGCCGTCGATGGCGAGGGCACCCTGCGCGGACCCGGCGTTTCGGACAACGGCGCCGGCCTCGCGGCTCTGTTCGCGATAGCCCGCGCGATCCGCACCGCCCCGCCCATTCAGGACGCCTCCGCGGGCCTGGTGCTAATCGCCAATGTGGGCGAGGAGGGCGAAGGCAATCTTAGCGGTATGCGCCACCTGGCCGGCCAATCGCCGCTCGCGTCCCGCATCCGTGCCTGGCTCGTGCTCGATGGCCCCGTAGTCGAGGGCATCACCAATCAGGCGCTCGCCAGCCGCCGCTTCGAGGTCCTGTTCACCGGCGCCGGCGGCCACAGTTGGAGCGATTCCAGCAACGCCAACCCGGTCCACGCGCTCAGCCACGCCATCTCCTGGTTCACCGATCAGTTCCCGCCGCCGGTCAACGGCAACGGCCCGCGCTCCGCTTTCAACTTCGGAACCATCGAGGGCGGATCGAGCGTCAACTCCATCCCCGCCCTCGCCCGCGCCAAGGTGGATCTGCGGTCCGAGGACAGCGCGAAGATCGACGAACTCGCCGCCTCGCTTGCGACCGCCGTAGACCGCGCGCTGTCGATCGAGAACCAGCGTGCCGCCGGGGCCAAGCTCACCGCACGCGTGAAGGAAATCGGTTCGCGCCCCGCCGGCCGCCTGCCCGACGACGCGCCGATCCTGGAATTCCTCCGTGCGGTGGACGCCCACCTGGGCATCCGCGGCCGTCTCGACTGCGCCTCCACCGACGCCAACATTCCGCTTTCGCTCGGCCTCCCGGCCCTCTCGCTCGGAGCCGGCGGCCAGGGCGGCGGCGCCCACACCCCCCAGGAATGGTACAGCCCCGAAGGCCGCGACCTGGGCCTCAAGCGCATCCTGCTCCTGGCCGCGCTGCTGATGCGGCAGGCGTAAACGCCGAGAGCACCGAACCACGACCGTAAGGGAGCGGACCGCCGACCGCGTGTGTTCATCGCAATGCCGCGCGACTGCGGCCGCATCGCCCTTCAAGTCACCAGGTGTCTCCAGCAATCGCAACTCGCGCCGGGCAGCCCGTCGCGCACCTGCAACTGAGTTGCATTCCCCAACGGCCCTACCGTATAGTAGGGGGCGTTGACCGCGGTATTGCGGCAACATAGGAGGGAGGAGTTTCCATGAAACGATTGCTGACTGCTTCCGTATTGGGACTCGCGCTGTTTTCCTGGAGCGCCTTGGCCGAGGACCTGACCGGGGTCTTTACCTGCAGCAAGTGCAAACACACCGATGCATCCGCGGCGGCGTGCGCCAAGCACTGCATCAAGAGCGGCGTGGCGCCGATCTTCATTACCACCGACGGCAAGACCCTAAAGGTCGCCAACCCCGACAAGATCGGCGATAAGCTCGTGGAGAAGGTGACCGTGAAAGGCAGCGTCGCGGGCGACACGCTGACGATCGAATCCGTGAGCTGACAGCCGCTCTGCGCTTTTCAGCGGAACTCGACGCTGACAACTCCGCTCGGGGTCTTGTACTGCAAGGCTATGTCCTTGGGCTTGTGCTTGCCGTCGAGCGAGAAGTAGAGCAAGCCGGAGACCGGCTCCGAGGTTTTCTTCTCCGGCAGAATCTTGTCTTTGAGGAGCTTCAGGAGCGGATCGTCCTTCGACGACGCGTCGTCGTTGACTTTGGTCTCCATGTGGTCCGGCACTGCTGAGCTGTTGCCTACGCCGACCTGGCTTCCAGGCAGCTGTTGCGGCATACCCATGCCGGGAATGCCGAACACCGGGCCGGTGTTCTCGGCGCGAACGTCGCCGCCCCCGACCGGGACCACCGCCAGCGAAGCGCGGCCGGCAATCTGGCTCGGAGCGTAGGGCTGGCACTTCTGGCCGTCGTTATAGCTCCGCAGGAGAAAGTCGTCCCGGTCGATCGCCAGGGGCTTGGCGCCCTTGGGAGTCATCTCCACCTTCACGACGATGAAATAGCCGCCCAGGTCCGACCCCAGCAGTCCGCGCACGGCGTCCTTGCCTTGATACAAGGTGGCGGAAATCGCCACGTTGTCGTTTGCGGCCTGCCGCACCGGCGGCTGCTTGTCGGACGCCGCGGCAAGCAGTGGCAGGCAGAGCGCCAGAATCGCCTTCCTGTGCATACTCATATTATCCCGCCTCCGAGTACCAGGCGGATCACGCCGATCGCCAGGGCGATGCCGTTGGCAACCAGGGCTGCGATGGCGGCGCCTCGATTCACGGGCTTCGCCGTCGCCAGGGCGATGACGCTCAGGATCACGCCCACCCCGGCAAACGGCATGTTGAACCAGTTCAACATTCCGAGACCTGGCAACAGCGCGACCACCATGCCCAGAAACGCCAGCACTCCCCACACCAGGCTCACGATCTGCACGAGAACTCCTCCGTTCGATGAAGTCGCGGGCGCCGCTCGCCCCATGCGTACCAGAACGCCATGCACTCGTTCCAGGGACGCGGCCGGCCGGAACCGGGCCGGCATCCCGCCGTATGCTTCAACCGCCCCTCCGAAAACGGAACGAAGCTGGTCGTCATGCCGCAGAACACGCACTCGCGTCCATATCTGGCCTTCCACTCGCACTGCGGCGCGAGAGAGAAGACGATCCGCGGCGGCAGAACGAAGGGGGCCGCCAGAATCGGAACGATCGCCGCGTTGACGATCGACCAAGCCAGGAGAAGCGCTCTCCTCACCTGTTCCGCGAACATGGACGGGCCTCTCCGCACGTGCGCCGAATTGCAGTACCAGTATATGATGTGCGACGGGCGCGGGGCTTGACCAGATCCCGAATGAGGCGCAAACTGGTTGCAGGTGGGAGGCGGGCAGTGAAGCTCTCCATAGTCGTTGCAATCGGATTCGGCAGTCTGGTATCGACCGGGGTCTCGTCCGCACAGAACGCGATCTCCGCTAAGGCCGGCATGGTCAATTACGTAGAGGGAACGGTCCTCCTGGACGGCCAGCCCGTCAAGGTGAAGATCGACAACTTCCCCCACGTCCGAAACGGCTCCGAGCTCCGCACCGGGGAAGGCCGCGCCGAAGTTCTGCTCGGGCCCGGCGTCTTTATGCGTTTGGGCGAGAACAGCTCCGTGCGCATGGTCTCCAACGACATTATGAACAGCCGGATGGAGTTCCAGGGCGGCTCGGTGATCGTCGAGTCGGCCGGGCTCGAGAAGGATGAGTCCATCGGTTTCGCCTACAAGGGTTCCTCCATCGATCTGCTGAAGAAGGGCGTCTACCGGCTCGACGGAGAGCCGGCCCAGCTCAGCGTCTACGACGGCGAGGCCCGAGTCATGAACGATGGCCAGGCGCAGGTCGTCAAGCGCTCCCGCCTGCTTCGCCTGGACGGCGTCGCGGTGGCCGAAAAGTTCGACGCCAAAACGGTGGGCGACTCCACGTTCCGGTGGGCGCGTCGCAGAGCCGAGTATCTCGCGGTGGCGAACGTCTCCGCCGCCCGTTCGGCCCAACAGTACGGATCGTCCTGGGGCTCGAACAACTGGATCTGGAATCCGTTCTTCGGAACCTTCACGTACCTGCCGATGGACGGCATGTATGACAGCTTCTGGGGATACCGGTTCTGGAGCCCCCAGAGCGTAAATATGCTGTACGTCCCCCGCCAGAACTACGGCGGGTATTCCGGCGCCTCCGGTTCCGCCTATCGATCCGGCGCATCCGTAGCTGCCGCGTCCGCGGCCACCGGGGGGCCCAGAGTGGGAGCGGGCGGGCGCGCGGCTCCCTCCGCCCCTGTAGGCGGGCGCGGCGGGGGTGGCGGCCGCGGTGGCCGCTGAAGCTGAACCGCGCCGGTAACCATCGTTCCCGATCGGTCGTCCTGTCTGTGTCAAAAGTCAAATAGGAGGTAAACCTCCGATGGGACGATTTCTCCCGACAGGACTTGGCCTCGCATGCCTGCTGCTGGCCGGCATAGCCCCCGCCATACTCCCCGCCCAGGTGGCAATTTCCGCCCGATCCGGCCTCATTAACTACGTGGAGGGGACGGTATTCCTCGACGGCGCGGCCGTCACGATGAGGCCCGGCAGCTTTCCCCAGATGCAGAACGGCTCCGAGCTCCGGACCACGGAGGGCCGTGCGGAGGTCCTGCTCGCTCCCGGCGTATTCATGCGCCTGGGAGAGAACAGCGCGGTGCGCCTGCTCTCCGGAGAGATCATGGACACCCGCGTCGAATTCCTCGACGGCTCGGTCATTGTCGAAACCGCCGACATGGCCAAGGAGCAAGCTCTGACCTTCGGCATGAACGGCGCCCTGCTCGGCCTGCTCAATAAGGGACTCTACCGCCTGGACGGCGCGCCGCCGCAGGTCAGCATTTACGACGGCGAGGCGTGGGTGACCGTCGGTGGCCAGCCGCAGATCCTCAAGCGTGGACGACGCCTGCGTCTGGATGGCGTGGCCGCAGCCGAGAAGTTCGACACCAAGACCGGCGACGACTTCTTCCTCTGGGCGTGGCAGCGAGCCGACTACCTCGCCGCCGCCAACGCTTCCGCCGCCGCGTCGGCGCAAGCGAGCGGCTTCTCGGGCACGAGCATCTGGATTTGGGAACCTCTCTACGATACCTACACTTTCCTGCCGGCTGCGGGGTTCTATAACAGCTTCTGGGGATGCCGGTTCCATCCGCCGTACGTAGGCGCCAGGCCAACCAGACCGCCCATGGGGCCGATCCGCTTCACCCCGCGCCCTCGCTACCGGCGAACGGGTGGCCTGGCGTGACCACCCAGCCGGGCCGAGCCGCGCGGGTGCGGACGGCCGCAGCGGGCGTACTGGGGGCTCGGCCTTCGCCGACCGCAGCGGCGACCGCAGCGGCGGTAGCAGCGGCTTCGCCGACCGCAGCGGTGGTAGCGGCGGCGGTCGCAGCGGTGGTAGCGGCGGCAGTGCCGCTGGAGGCGGGCGCAGCGGCGGCGGCAGCGGCTACGCCGGAGGCAGCGGTGGTAGCGGCAGCGACCGCAGCGGTGGTAGCGGCGGCAGTGCCGCTGGAGGCGGGCGCAGCGGCGGCGGCAGCGGCTACGCCGGCGGCAGCGGCCGCGGCGGTGCTAACGGCGATAGTGCCGTTGGCGGTGGCGGACGCAGCGGCGGCGGCAGCGGCTACGCCGGCGGTAATGCCGGCGGCAGTGGCGGACGCAGCGCCGGTAGTGGCAGCGGCTACTCGGGCGGCAGTGGTGGTAGCGGCAGCGGTCGCGGCGGTGGCAGCGCCGCCGGTGGCGGACGCAGCGGCGGCGGAGGCGGCTACGCCGGAGGCAGCGGCGGTGCCGCCAGTGGCGGACGGAGCGGTGGTGGCAGCAGCTCCGGCAGTGGCGGCGGCGGTGGACATAACAGTGGCGGTGGCGGTGGTTACTCCGGCGGTGGCGGCCACAGCGGCGGCGGCGGCAGCAGTGGCGCTGGCGGCCACAGCGGCGGTGGCAGCAGCAGCGCCGCCACCAGCAGCAGCGGCGGCGGCAATACCGCCGGCGGTCGCGGTCGTTGAGGCTCAGCCGCGCCAGCGGCCGGCCAGCGGGGCCGGCGGGTCGGCAATCGACTGAAACCGGACCAGACGGATGGTGTCCTGATTCCGGATCGAGGCCAGCGGCATCACACCGTTCTCGAGGAGCGCCTCGGCGCCCTCCTCGGTCATGAGAACCTCCGCGCAGGGTTTGGCCCTGGCCTCGCCGTCCTCCTTGTGGACATGCAGGGGCAGGCCGTCAATCTCCCGAACCAGGCCCGGCCGCATGTCCCAACCCGCCCTCAGGAAAGCTTCGCCGAGCAGGTACACACAGGCAAAGGCGGGATTGCCCCACAGATACGACTCGTGTTCCGGTGCGGCCGCGAATTCCTCGAAGCCGAACAGCTCGACCGGCGCGGTCTCCTTCCCATAGGGCAGGCGCAGGAGGAACCGCGGGAGCGCCAGGCCGATCCAGGGCGCTTGCGGCAGCTTGCGAATCTGGCGAAAGGCGCCGTCGGCGAGATTCTCCAGCATCCGCGGGCTGGTGGCGGCAAGGAACGGAGCCCCGGCCTCGCGCGCGACCGCTCCCAGCCGCGCCAGAAGCTTCAGATCGCCGGGACTCTGGCTGAAGGAATAGCTGCCCGCCAGAACGGCCCAAGGCTGTCCGCCGAGGGTGCCCACGCTCTCTTCCACCACCATCCGCCACAACTCGCTGTGCCGCAGGTCGTCACGCGACGTCTCGAGCTCGGCGGCCAGCTCCGCCTTCGACACGTCCAGGAGGTACAGCTTCAACTCCGAGCCGGTTTCGAGACGGCGAACCAGGAAGAACAAGGCGCGCCAGACGGACTCGAGTTCCTGGTAGGCGGGTTGGTGAAGCAGCGCCCGCATGGCGTCGCCGGTGGCGGCGTCGACCTTGGCGATCAACTCGGCCTGGCGCGGGTCGACGCCCGGGACCAGGTGAGGCGCAACCAGATCGTGCAGCATCGCGCTCCAGTCGTCCAGAGCGCGAGCCGTTCCGGCAGCGGCGCCGTCGCTCTCATCCAACAAATCGTCCAGGGTGATCTTGGCTGGGACGGCTGGCGGAGGAGGGGCCTCGGCGGGCCGCAGCGCGGCGGCGGCCGCGGCGAAGGTCTCGTTGTCGCTCAGCCTCTCGCGCAGTCCGCGCAAGGCCTGGAACACATCGACCCGCTCGAACAGCCGGTCGGGATGGAAGTCGTCCAGCTCCTTGAAGCGGATCGCCAGAGCGGGAGACTGGCTGCCCGCCAGCGGGAAGATCAGCTCCGGCCGCAGCTTCTCGAACACGGCATCGAAGCTGTCGCGATCGATCCGGACCGGGCGGCGGCTTCCGGCCCTGGTTTCGAACACGCCGCGATTGGCGCGCCCGCTGAAGTCGGCCAGGATGAGGACACGGAAAGGGGTCTCGGGTTCAAGAGGCTGGCCCAGCGTCTTGGTGCCGGGGCTCACGTCCAACTCAACGTCGGGGAAGGAGGAAGGTTTGGGCATGCGGACTCCGCGCTTGGCTGATTATATGCCGCTTCCGCCAGGGATGCCAGCGAGAAAGTGGGAACCCGTCCCGTGGGCTCAAGCCCACGGCTGCACGCTGAAGCGTGCGCACCAGAGCTCAGCCCCTCCTGGAAGAGCCGGCGCGGGTGGCGCGGATGGCCTCGGCGGAGGCGGCGTTGGCTTGAGCGGCGGCCGCGACGGGCAGGGCCGTATCCACCAGTTCGGCCATGGCGTAGGCCGGCATGCCCTCGGCTTCCTTGAGGAAGGTCATGCGGCCCGCCTGGGGATCGTAGTCCACGCGGATCCAGTCGCCGCCCCGCACCTGCTCGGTGGCGATCAGGTTCGACATGGGCTGCACCAGATTGCGCTCGATGGAGCGTTTCAGATGGCGCGCGCCGTACTTCATGTCCGTGCCTTCCACCAGCAGGAACTCGCGGGCGCCCGGGGAGACGGTGAAGATGAAGGGGCTGGTGCCGGCGGCCTGCATGACGCGCTGCTGCACCATGCGCAGCTCGATGTCCAGGATCTTGCGCAGCTCGGGCTCGCCCAGCGGCTTGAAGACCACGATTTTGTCGAGGCGGTTGATGAACTCCGGCGTGAATTTGCGGCGCGCGGCGTCGACGCCGGCTTGCGAGATCTTGCCCGCCACGCGCTCGTCGAGCGTGACCACTTTGGGATCGGCGGGGCCCACCTGGAATCCCAGCTTCGGGCTCAGGATGTTGCTCATCTCGCCCGCTCCCAGGTTGCTGGTCATGAAGATCATGGCGCGGCTGAAATCCACCCGCCGGTTGTCGCCCAGCGTCAGCGTGGCTTTGTCGAGGATGCCGAGCAGCAGGTTCCACAGCGCATCGCTGGCCTTCTCGATTTCGTCGAAGAGCACGAAGCTGACCTTCACGCGTTCGGTATGGTACTGATTGAGGACCTCCTGGCTCAGCAGGGGGTGCGTCTCGCGATGCCCCAGATAGCCGGGAGGCGAACCGATCAGCTTGGCGATCTCGTGACTGTGCTGGAACTCGGCGCAGTCGATCTTGATCACGGCGCGGGGATTTCCCAGCAGCGCTTCGGCGGTCGCTTCCACGGTGCGGGTCTTGCCCGACCCGGTCGGACCCAGGAACAGGAAGTTCCCGATGGGCCGGCCCGGGGCGGTCATCCCGGTCAGGTGCATCTGGAAGATGTTAACAATTTGCTCAATCGCTTCGTCCTGCCCGACGATGTGCCTCTTCAGGTTGGCTTCCAGCGATTCGGCGTCTTTCCCGGTTCTGGTGGGATCCAGCGTTACGTTCAATCGAACCATATCGTCCCCTCGCCCTCTCTCCCTTGTCTGACCTCTCTAGAGCAACTGTAATGCCAACTAGGACTCCACCGGTCACCGGAACGAATCGCACGTATTATGAGCAACTTCACTCGCCGCTAGAAAGCGCGGCAACCCGCTGGCGTCACGTCTACAATCACCCCAGGCTCTACCTTTCGGTAGGCCCCTGCCCCTGAAACGGAAGGCTACGTGGCCAGTCTCTTGGGTTATACCTCTTAGATGCGGCGGGAGGCGGCGGGATGCGCCGCGTAAGGCCGAGCACCGAGACGAGTCTCGGCGCGGCAGGCACTCCTGCCGGCAGGAGTGCCTGCGCCACATGGTTAAGTGAAGTAGACCTCCATGGCGCAGTGGTCGCAGTCGAAGCGCAGTTCCAGGCGGCGGCCTTCGTCGTCGATCAGGGCCAGGGGTTCGACGATGTCCGCGCCGCACAGGCCGAGCTGCTCGCGGATGCAGTAGCGGGTGGTCATGAGGCGGCGGCCGGTGAGGTCGAGACCGGATTCGGCGGCGGGCTCGATGCGCTCGACACCGTGGCGGCGGTAGAAGGCCTCGGCTTTCGCGTTGAGCACGTTGCCAAGATAGGAAAGCTCTCGCTTGGGATAGGGCGTTTCGTTCGGGACGATGCGGGCGTCGTGGCGCGGGCGGTTCGTCTCCCGCGCGGCGCTTAGCCGGCCGAGCACCTCGCGCCGCAGCGCGTTCAGGACTCCAACGGGCACGAACGGGACTGGATCGGGCGCGACTTCGACCGCGGTGCAGGCGAACTCCGTGTCGCCGGTTTTCGCGAGCTGGCGGCGCAGGGTAGCGAGCGCGGTCTCGGGCTTCTCGGCCGCTGGCACGGGACCGAGCGGGGCCTCGGCGCGGTTTCCGTCTTCGTCCACGGCGGCCAGACCGGCCGCGCCGAGCGTCATTCGGACCTCGATCCGCCGCTCGGGGCGCGCGCCGGCCACGTGGGTCAGGAACGCATGGTCGTGGTTGCGGTGGATGACCGTACCGGGCTCGATGCCTTCGATCTTCTGCGGAAACACCGCGCGGCCGCGTACCGCGTTGACGACGGTTCCGCGCAGGCGGCCGTCGCTTGCGAAGAAAGCCAGTCCGTCGGCGGGGTGGAGCTCGACCTGTCCGTCGATGGTGAAGGAATCCGGGGCGACTTCCACGACGCGCCCGACTTTCTCGCCCGCCATCTTCGGCGTTTCGGGCGATCCGACGGCTTCACCTCGGCCGTCGAGGAAATAGGTAGTGAAGCCGCGGTTGAAGGTCTTGGCGAGGTCGGGCTCGAAGCCGGCCGCGCTGGTCCCGGAGGAGCTTCGCTCGAAGCCCTCGGCGGCACGCATCGCTTCGTCCAGACGCGCGCGGTAGAAGGCCACCACGTTCGCCACGTAGGTGCGGTCCTTCAGGCGTCCCTCGATCTTGAAGGAAGCGACGCCGGCGGCGAGCAGGTCGGGAAGGCGGTCGGAGAGGTTGAGGTCGCGCAGCGAGAGCAGGTGCCGGTCGCTCGCGAGCGTGCGGCCCTCGGCATCCACCAGCGTGTAGGCGCGGCGGCAGGGCTGCGCGCACTGGCCGCGGTTGCCGCTGCGCCCGCCCAGCGCGTAGCTGAGCAGGCACTGGCCGCTGAAGCACACGCAGAGAGCGCCGTGGACGAAGCACTCGAGCTCGATGGCGGGGGCGGCGCGGCGGATGGCCCGGATTTCGTCCAGCGTCAGCTCGCGCGCCAGTATCGCGCGCCGGAAGCCGGCGCGTTCGAGGAACGCCACGCGCTCCGGCGTGTGGTTGTGCATCTGGGTGCTAGCGATCAACGGCAGAGGCGGCAGGTCACATTCCAGCAGACCGGTGTCCTGGATGATGAGGCCGTCGATACCGATTTCGTGAAGCTGCCAGGCCAGGCGGCAGGCCGGCGCCAGTTCGTCGTCGAAGAGCAGCGTGTTGAGCGTGACGTAGACGCGCGCCCAGAATTTGTGCGCATGGCGGACCAGTGCGGCGATGTCCTCGGGAGTGTTGCCCGCCGCCGCGCGTGCGCCGAAGCGGGGCGCACCGATATAGACGGCGTCGGCGCCGCAGTCGATCGCCGCGATGCCGCATTCGAGGTCGCGGGCGGGGGCGAGCAGCTCAACGCGGGTCATTCCGGCTCCAGTTCAAAAGGCCTCGCGCGATGAGGTCGGGGAGGATGCGGTTGGCGAGGCTGGGGGCGAGTTGGGCCCAGTCGGCGGCCTGGGAGAACCAGACCAGCTCGCCGATCTCCGCGCTGGCAACCGGCGTGCCGGCCAGTTCGCCCTGGTAGAGCTCGATGCGGACGGTTTTGTTCGGATCGGAGGCCGCTCGGTCGGTGTAGGTGCCGAGGTGCTGGAGGCCGGTCGCGGTCACCTCGCCCAGTTCCTCGCGGAGCTCGCGCTGAAGGCATTGGATGGCCGTCTCGCCGGGTTCGAACTTGCCGCCGGGCAGGATGAGCAGCGGGGATCCGCGCTTCTTGCGGCAGAGGAGAATGCGCGCGTCGCGGAGGAGCAGAAGGCCGGCTTTTTCGATATCCGCCATGGGGGCCCAGGTCTTTAGGGTATAACGCTTCGCTGGTCGCTGGTCGCTGGTCGCCGGTCGCCCGCCGCGACAAGTTTCCGCTTCCTGGCGGTCGCGGCTCGGAACGGGCACGCGCGACGAGCCGGGCGCGGAAGCGCGACGAGCTATAATCCGAACCATGCGGAACGCAGTTTTGCTTGTGGTGCTGGCCTGCGTCATTCCGATGACGGGATGCCTCACCCTTTCGGTGTACCCGCTGTACTCGGCCAAGGACGTGGTGACCGATCTTCCGCTGGAAGGCCAGTGGGTGGACACGGCGCACCAGGAGAACTGGGAGATCCGAAAAGGCGGCGACGTCTACATCGCCAACAGCCCCGGCGACGACGAAGACGAGCCGGTGGAGATGCGCCTGGTGCGGCTGGGAGAGCGGCATTTCCTGGACCTCACGGCGAACGACACGCCGTCGCTGGCCGTTCCGGCGCACATGTTCGCCAAGGTCTGGGTAGTGGGCGACGACCTTCACATTCAGACGATGGACTCCGCGTGGCTGGAGAAGAAGGTCCGGGAATCCGGTATGGCCTTTGTGGAACTGCCGGATAAGGACGTGCTCCTGACGGCGCCCACCGCCGAGCTGCAGAAGCTGGTCCTGCGGTGCGTCGACGATGGGGAAGCCTTCGGGGAGCAAGTGACGTTGCACAGGGTGCGGCGATAGCGGAGGGCGGGAGGCGGGCGGCGTCACTGGGGCGAAAAGGGTGTCCATTTGTGGGATTGGGTTCATCGGCATTTTTCGTTTTTTCGGTTTTTCGCTCGGCGGGGGGCTGCGTAAAAGCCGCGGCGGCGGGCCTCTGGGATTGGGAAGCGTCTGGGGGGCAAGTGAGGTTGCGCGGAATAGTGTCCGTTTGTGGGACTAGGATCATGTTGCACTTTTTTGTTTTCCGCTCTTTGGCTCGGCGGGCGGCGGGGTGGACGGGAATTGTGGGGCCGCGGCGGCGGGCTTCGACGATGGCGGGTGGGCGGGAATGCAATGGCGTCACCTGGCACGAGGGTAATGCACGGCAGGCGGCACGGGGAGAGCCTGGTTGCCGTAAGTGATTGAGGCGCGGGGGACTGATTGAGGCAGGATTGGCGTGAACGCCGTGACAGTCAGTTGATGGTGGTGGGGTCGTTGGCCGTGTCGTTGGCCGCATTTGTCTCGCCGCCGCCGGAGACCGTGGCGCTATTGGTCACGCTCGGCGGTGCATTCGAGGCGACGTTCACCGTCAAAGTAATTGCCGGATAGTTCGATCCGCCCGTTAACGCGTCGCTGCGGGTACACGTCTTTGTGCTCACCGTGCAGGCCCATCCGGTGCCGCTCATCGCGGTCGCGGTGAGCGAGGCGGGTAGGGCATCGACCACCTGGACCGTTCCAGACGTGGTCCGCTTCCCCTTGTTATACACGGTGAGAGAGTACGTCGCGCCGGTCTGGCCTTTCGTGAAATTGCCGGTATGCGTCTTCGCAATGGTCAGGTCGGAGCGGGCTTCAATGGCGACGATCCGCCCGCCCTGCCGGATGTATTCCTTGGAAAGTGGAGGGTTCTGGCCAGCGCGATCTTGGGAGTTGGGATTGCGTTGTTCCTGAGCTGCGGCGTCTTGCGGGCGCAAGGCAACTACGGACCGGGGGACGGGCTGACGCAGACCGCCGTGGCTCCGGGCACGCCGGAGAGCTCGTATGCCCTCGGCAACGTCGACAATATCAACTACTTCAGCGGCAATCTGAACGTTACGATCCCGCTGTACCGGGTCGGCGGCCGGGGGAAGGCGGGCTTCGACATCGTGCTGCCAATCGAGCGTATGTGGCGGATCGAGAACCACTCCAGCGACAGCAGCGTCTCGTATGCGATCACTTCTTACGGCATGCCCATCAACGGCGGGCCGGGCAGCGGGTTCTCGCGGTATATGGCCGGCGGGATGACAGGCCGTCCGGCGGCGGACCAGCAATTCGGCGACAGGTGCCCGGACGGCACGTACCATCTGCTGGGGCAGTCGCTGACCAGTTTCAACTTCACCGAGCCGAACGGCACCCAACACAGGTTGGTGGATACCCTCACGGGCGGAGCGCCCCACAACAACGAGGGGAACAACTGCGCGACCGGCGCCAACTCGGTCAGCCGTGGAGCGACGTTCGTATCGAGCGATGCGACCTCGATGACGTTCGTGGCGGATAGCACGGTTTACGACGACATCATCAAGCCGATGGCCCCCACCATTTCCAGGAGCGGCTGGCTCTACTTTCGCGACGGAACCCGATACCACTTCAGCACTGCCACCGGCAGCAGTGCTGACAAGATCGAGGACGTCAACGGGAACCAGGTCATCATCAACGGGGGAACGATCACGGATTCGGCGGGACGGCAGATCACGATCACGCGCGCGGACCTCTCTTCGACATTCCAGGACGTAGTCACGTATCCCGGCCATGGAGGCCCAACCCACCAGATCGTGGTGTACTACGCCCTGCTGGGAACCGTCCTGCGAAGCGGGTATTCGCTACGGGCGCTGAACAACCTGTTTCCGATACCGGGGGCGCCTACCGGAACCTACAACCCCTACGTGGTCTCCTCGGTGGTGTTTCCCGACGGCACCTCGTACACCATGCTCTACAACAGTTACGGGGAACTGGCACGGCTGACGCTGCCCACCGGAGGGGCTTTCGAGTACGACTTCCCCACCAGCATGCCCTGGCCCACCGGGGGCGACATGTACGCTGCCATTCTGCACACTGGACCGGGCCTGGGGGGCCAAAACAACCTGGCCCCGTATCGGCGTATCAAAGAGAAGCGCGTGTACGCCGATGGGGTCACGCTCACCTCCCGCACCCTCTTCGTCCCGGCCGAGATCTCGGGCCAGTACACGGTTACGGCGCAGAAGCAAAACGGATCGGGAACCCTGATGGCGGCCGACCGGCACTACTTCGGCGGGGATCCCACGAGCATAGTGGCTTACTGGGGGCCTCCGGACGTGTTCTACTCGCACTGGGCCGACGGACACGAGTTCGAGACGGAGTGGCTGCAACAGGACGGCACGACGGTGATGAAGAGGCTGGATACGACCTGGACGCAGCGCGCGTTGGCTCCCGGCGAGACGTGGTATCTCGACGGAATGTACACCACCCCTGCGCACGATCCACAAATCACGCAGGAGGTCACCACCCTGCTGGACACCAATCTGGTCTCGAAGGTGACGTACGCGTACGACCGGTACAATAACAAGTCGGACACGTCGGAATATGCCTGGGGGACTGGGGCGGCGGGCTCGCTGCTGAAAGATACGCAGGCTGTGTACAACACCGGCGCCACGTACATCGCGCAGAGCTGCCCGGCGGATGGGAACGGCCAGATCACCCAGAACTGCCACATGCTGAACCTGCCGATAACCGTGACGACTTACCTTGGCGGGACCCAGGTTGGCCTGACGACCAACACGTACGATGCTTACACCGGAGGGGCGACGCTCGACGCCGCGTCCGGAATTGTGGCGCACAATTCGTACTTCGGGACCTCGCTGCAGGTTCGCGGGAACCTGACCACGCAGCAGCAGTGGCTGGACACGGGCGGGAGCTCGCCGACCACGTATTACAGCCACGACATCGGGGGGAACCTCACCCGGGTGCGGGACCCGCTGGTTCACGATACATCCTACGGGTACGCGGATGGATCGAACACGTATTCCCATGTGACTTCGCGGACGGATGCGCTGGGCGAGGGGATGAGCTGGACCTACGACCTGGCGATTGGCAAGCCGACGGCGTTCACGGACGTCAACGGGGCGGTGACCCACTACGAATACGCCGACCCCTTGGATCGTCTCACGAAGGTCCGGCGCGGGTACGGAAGTGGAATCGAGAGCGACACGGCCTACACGTACAATTCGGCCACGCAGGTGACGGTGCAGCAGGACAAGACGGCGACTGGCGACGGCCTGCTCAAGACCGTGACGCTATACGACGGTCTGGGCCGGGACATCGAGACCGACGTCTACGAGACTCCCACGCAGTACATCGCGAGCAAGAAGGGGTACGATGCCCTGGGGCGGATAGGCTGGACGAAGAACCCGTCGCGGCCAGGAGACGGCCTGGATTACCAGACCACGTACTCGTACGATGCCCTGGATCGGACGACGCAGGTGCAAACCTCGGACCTGGCGGCGGTGACCACCAGCTATTCGGGCAACCAGACGACGGTGACGGACCAGGCGGGCAAGGTGCGGGTGACCACGACCGACGCGCTGGGCCGGATCACCGCGGTAGTGGAGGACCCGGGCGGTGGCCGCCTCAACTACACCACCACGTACAGCTACACCGGGCTTACGATGGGGGTGAGCCAGAGCGGGCGGAACCGGACGTTCACCAACGATTCGCTGGGGCGGCTGGTGACGGCGGTGAACCCGGAGAGCGGGACGGTCAACTACACGTACAATGGGGTGGGAAACCTACTGACGAAGACGGATGCAGCGGAACGTGATCACCACGTATGGCTATGACGCGCTGAACCGGATGACGTCGAAGAGCTACAGCGACGGGACGCCGGCGGTCAACTACTCGTTCGACTCGACCAGCGCCACCTGCACGAAGGGCCGCTTGATCGGGGTTGCCAATTCCAACTCGACGACGAACCTGACGCCGTACGATTGCCTGGGGCGGGTGACGGCGAGCAGCCAGGTGACCAGCGGGCAGACCTACACGTTCGGCTACGGGTACAACCTGGCGGGGGCGCTGACCTCGGAGACGTATCCCAGCGGGCGGGTGGTGACGACGGCGTACGACAATGCGAGCCGGGTGAGCGCGGTGGCGAGCGGAACGACGACTTACGTACAGGCGATCCAATACGCGCCGCACGGGGGCGAGGTGAGTTGGACGCTGGGGAACGGTGCGCCGGGGAGCCAACAGTTCAACCCGCGGCTGGAGCCGACCTCGATCGCGGTGGGGACGGCGCTGTCGCTGGGTTTCTACTACTGCCCCAACGGGGGGGCGAGTTGCTCGACCAACAACGGGAATCTGATGCGGCAGACGATCGCGTCATCGCCGCCGACGTTCTCGGTGATCCAGAACTACGACAGCATTCCTTATGATGGAGTGAACCGGCTAAAGTCGGTGACGGAAGGGACGTCGAGCCGGAGCTATGGGTACGATGCGTGGGGGAACCGTTGGGTGAGCGCGAACACGGGGCTGTTTCTGAGCCCGTTCACGCCGACGGTGTCGACCAACTTCGATTCGAAGAACCGGCTCTACATCCAGGGCGCGGTGTATGACAACGGACTGCCCTCGGGACCAGGCAACCAGACCACCATCGGTGGGTTCACGATGGCCTACAACGGCGAGAACCTGATGACGTCGAGCGCGATTGGCGGGGTGGCGACGCAGTACGGCTATGACGGCAATAACCGCCGGGTGAAGAAGACGACGGGGACGGCGCAAACGGTGTACGTGCACGACGCGGCGGGGGAGTTGGCGGCGGAGTACGCGCCGGTGACGGACCCGGACCCGCCGTGCCGGACCTGCTACCTGCTGAACGATCACCTGGGGAGCACGCGGGCGATGCTGGACGAGGCGCAGGCGCTGGTGGCGCGGTACGACTACCTGCCGTTCGGGGAGCAGATTCCGACCGGATATGACGGAAGGACGGCGCTATGGGGGGCGGCGTCCGCCTGGGATGGGCGGACGCCGGACGGGGTGACGGAGAAGTTCACCGGCAAAGAGCGGGATTCGGAGACGGGGCTGGATTACTTCGGGGCGAGATACCTCAGCGGGGCGCAGGGCAGATTTGGAAGTCCTGATCCCGAAAACGCTGGGGCTGACGTCCTCAATCCCCAGAGTCTGAATGGGTACGTCTACGCCCTCAACAATCCGCTTCGTTTTGTAGACTCGGACGGTTTCGACGTTTTGGACACCAAGTATCACACGATAGGCAAGGTGAGCCTCAAGATGTACACCTTTTACGAGAATGTCGACATCGCTGGAATGCTTACCTCGATCTACCGCCCTCAGATTGGGGGGCTCGGACTCACCACGAACGAGGCCCTGCAGGGTTTCAAACAGAACCAGAGCTCGTTTTGGTATCCCGGTCAATCTCCGACGTCAACTGGAGTCACCGACGCCGGCGGTTGCACGCTTGGTTGCTATAACTTCTTCGAGGAGCGCGTGGTGAGCTCACTAATCCAGGTTCAGTTTAACTACGATAGCAACGATCGCGCCGTGAGCGCGACGATCACTCGGGCTCCAAACCCGTTGGCCCAGAGCAATGAGTCGGGACCAGCGCCAATGATCGTGACCGCGAGCGCCCTGCCAGGCGGTCTTCCGCCGGCGCCCAAGATTCGGGGACCCGTAAAAGTCGATAAGAATGCCCTGAGGAAGTTAACCCCAGATCAGCTAGACGCGCTATGGAGAGCCGCACTCGGCCTATCGGACGGCGAGCTCGGGAATGCGATCCTGAAGGCGGTAGCAGTGGAGATCAACCGGAGGTCGGAGGACAGCCCCCGATCATTGCCTAGCGGCGGCAAGTGCACCACCGCGGACGGTATGACTGCGAACTGCCAAGGTCCGTTCTAGGAACGCCGTTATGATTCGACTGAAATCGAGGAGGGTGCTCTTCACCGTCGCGGCGACCGCGCTGGTGGGACTCTATTCCTTGTACCAACGGCGGGAGCGACGGATGGACGAGTTGTACGCGAGGGCGATCGGCGAGAACACCGTCGACGCCAAAGCCGCGGTGAGGGAGTTGGGGTCTTACCGAGGCGCTCGAAGTACGCGGATGCTTCTCGCTGTTGCCGAGGGCAAGATGCCGGTTCCGTGGTTCGACGTTCAGGTCGAAGCCGTCAAGGCGCTAGCGTCGCGACGCGATCCGAGCGTGTCGGCTGCGCTGGCAAACCTTCTCCAGCCTCACGTCTCCCTGGGCGAGCGCCAAGCTGTCGCGCACGCCCTGCAAACCCTCCCCTGTAGCTCGGAGTGTGTGGCGGCAATTCTTCATTACCTCGAGCGAATGTGGGCGGGCGAACCAAATTCCGAGGACACAGTGAAGCTGCTAGAGAACCCTCGGACCGAGTTTGCTCGCAGGGCCAAGGCTTATGTGGCGCGGGAGCACGAGGAGCTGTACCAAGCCCTGTATGCGGTGCTGAAGCGCGAGAATCGACTGACGCTGGAGGCTCTGGTGCAAGTGTATGGGCTCGGGACACCAGAACCTTCCAGGTTCGCCCTCGCGCTGGTGGCGCGCATGCGTCTCGTCGAAGCCTGCCCAGCACTTCTTCAGTCGCAGGAAGGTGGCGCAGGACCCTCGTCAGACATTAGGGTCTTACCGCGGGAGGAGATTGAAGGGACCGTGGGATCGTTGGGGTGCAAATGAGCGGTTGGCCTCGTCATCGGCGGAGACGTCACCCCGGCCCCGCAGCATCGCAAATGGGCGGAACTGGGGATTGGGTGGTACAACCTATAGCTACGACACAACCAGCGCCACCTGCACCAAGGGCCACTTGATTTCGGTCGCCAATTCCAACTCGACGACGAACCTGACGCCGTACGATTGCCTGGGGCGGGTGACGGCGAGCAGCCAGGTGACCGGCGGGCAGACCTACACGTTCGGCTACGGGTACAACCTGGCCGGCGCGCTGACCTCGGAGACGTATCCCAGCGGCCGGGTGGTGGCGACGACGTATGACGGTGCGAACCGGGTGAGCGCGGTTTCGAGCGGGACGACGACTTACGTGCAGTCGATCCAATACGCGCCGCACGGGGGCGAGGTGAGTTGGTCGCTGGGGAACGATGCGGCGGGGAGCCGGCAATTCAACTCGCGGCTGGAGCCGACCTCGATCGCGGTGGGAAGCGCGCTCTCGTTGGGTTTCTACTACTGCCCCAACGGAGGGGCGAGTTGCTCGACCAACAACGGCAATCTGATGCGGCAGACGATCGCGTCGTGGCCACCAACGTTCTCCGTGATCCAGAATTACACCTATGATGGAGTGAACCGATTGAGCTCGGCGACGGAAGGGACGTTGAGCCGGAGCTATGGGTACGATGCGTGGGGGAACCGTTGGGTGAGCGCGAACACGGGGCTGTTCCTGGGCCCGTTCACGCCGACGGCGTCGACGAACTTCAGCAGTGCGACGAACCAGCTGGGGATTCAGGGATCGTGGTACGACGGCGCGGGGAACCAGATGGCGATCGGTGGGTTCACGATGGGGTACAACGGCGAGAACCTGATGACGTCGAGCACGATTGGCGGGGTGGCGACGCAGTACGGCTACGACGGGAATAACCGCCGGGTGACGAAGACGACGGGGACGGCGACGACGGTGTACGTGTACCTATGATTGTGTCAACTGAAATCTGCACGCCTGGCGCAAGTTTTTTGGCGGGGTTGGGCCGGGGCTGGCTTGGTGTCTCGCTTCGTCTTCCTCATAGGATCCGAAGGGCAGAGCGGTGGCGGGTCAAGGCCGCGTAGCGCCCCGCAGGGGCTTGGCCTTGACGCGCCACCGCTCTGCCCTTACTCAGAATCCCGGAAGACGAAGCGAGCCTTTACGCGGATCGCCGCGCCACGCGTTTCGGTTTTCGAATCTGCTCGGCGAAAGGCGCCGTGCCGCTTTCGTCCAGCATGCGGAGTTCGCCGGGCGCGGCCGCGGGCAGCGCCGGCAACTCGGCCGCGGCGCAGACCTGGTCCAGGCTGGGCACCGCGCGGGTGCGCTTTCCGCTGCCGTAGTCGGCCGAGCGCCGCGCGCCTTTCACCGAGCCGTTGGGTTTGCGACGGCCGGTGGCGCGGATGCGCAGGCGGCTGAACTTGGCATCGAGGGTGGCCGGTTGGGCATAGCGGTAGGGCTCGTTGGCGTGCAGCATGCGCCAGGCGATGGTGACCAGCTTGCGCGCCGTGGCCACCACCGCCACGTTGCGGTTCTTCTTCTTTTGGATGCGGCGGAAGAACACTCCCAGAGGTCCGGGATGCCGGGCCAGGGCCTGCGCGGCCTGCACCATCATCCAGCGGGCGTGGCTGTTGCCCTGCTTGGTGATGGGGCCGTGGTAGCAGTGGGCGGCGGACTGATGGGTGGAAGGAACCAGTCCCAGATAGGAGGCGGCGCGGTTGCCATCGAAGAAGCGGTCGACCTCACCCAGGGCGGCCAGCAGAGTCTGGGCCACGGGGAAGTCCACTCCCGGCAGAGTCATCAGCAGGCGGACGCGCGGATCGGCGTGCGCTTCGATGGCCTGCTCGTCGGTGAGCGCGGAGAGTTCTTCCTGCAGGCGGGCGAGCTGGCGCAGGTGGCGGTCCAGAGTCTGGCGGCCCAGGGGATCCAGTTCCAGGCGCTGAAGCCAGGCGCGGGAGCGGGGCTGGAACAGATCGCCGGCGGGGGGCTCGATGAGGCGCTGGTGGAGCACGGCGTGGATCCGATTCTTGAGGCGGGTCTGATCGGCCACCAGGTTGGCGCGTTCGGTCGAGACGGAGCGCAGGTGGCGGGTACCGGCATCGGGTTGCCAGACCCGCGGCAGGAAATCGCTGCGCAGCAGTTGGGCGAGCACCAGGGCATCCACGCGGTCGGTTTTGATCTTGGCGCTGGCGATGGCGCGGGTGCGGAGGGGATTGGAGACCACCACCTCGGCCACGAACGGTTCCAGGATAGCGACCACGGCCCAGGTGTTGGTGGTGGCCTCCAGGGCCAGGTGGTGTTGGGGAGTGAGGTGGGCGCGGGCAAAGTTCTCCAGCGCGGTACGGGTGGCGGGGAAACGGCCGCGCCAGGCGGGCGCGCCGTGCGTCGTCGAGCAGGACGGCCTCAACGATTTTCTTGTGCAGATCCAAGGCGGCAAATGGCATACTGAAAGCACCTTTCTATGCGGGAGCGGGGCCGGGCGATCTCGGCGCCAAGAATCGCGCACGCCGGAAATTCCGGCGGCCGGCGCGCCCGAGGTCAGTCGGGCGAACCGGCGAAGCAGGGTAGGACCAAACGGCACCTACCTATACGAGCTCGAGGCTCAACCGGGTGGACCGGAAGGGCGGCCAGATACGACAGCGGGCTCAAAGCCCATACGCAAAATCGGCCGGCCCCAAGGCGTTCGGTCCCGCTCCGCATGGGTTACCGGAAGCGCTTCTCGCCATGTCCCAAGCCCGGTGAGACTTAGTAAATCGCACCGGGTGGTGGAAAGGCAAGTTACTCCCCGGCGAGCCGCGGGGCGCCAGCAGCACCAACGGCGCCGCTCCCAAGTCAATCATGCCCGATACGACGCGGCGGGGGAGTTGGCGGCGGAGTATGCGCCGGTGACGGACCCGGACCCGCCGTGCCGGACCTGCTACCTGCTGAACGATCACCTGGGGAGCACGCGGGCGATGCTGGACGAGGCGCAGGCGCTAGTGGCGCGGTACGACTACCTGCCGTTCGGCGAGCAGATTCCGACCGGCTATGACGGGAGGACGGCGCTATGGGGGGCCGCGTCCGCCTGGGACGGGCGAACGCCGGACGGGTTAACGGAGAAGTTCACCGGCAAAGAGCGGGATGGGGAGACGGGGCTGGACTTTTTTGGGGCGCGGTACTACTCGGGAGCGCAGGGGAGGTTTGGAAGTCCTGATCCCGACAATCGCGGCGGCGATGTCCTAGAACCGCAGAGCCTCAACGCATATTCGTACGCGCTTAACAACCCCTTACGATTCGTCGATCCGAGCGGTGCAGCGGTATGGGATGCTGACCGCCCGATCGGAAGCGTGAGCCTTCGAGTCTACACGTTCTACCAGAATATTGATGTGGCAGCTCTCCTGTCCGGAGGGCGGCCGGTGGAGATCGGAGTCGGACTGCGCAAGATGAACGACAATCTGCGGGAATTCAGACAGAACGGTTCGTCTTTGTTCTATCCTGCCAACAGCGAGGGTGGCGGTTGCACGGCGGGCTGCTACAACTACTACCAGGAGAACATCGAAGGCTTTCAGCTCCGGGTCCACTTCAGCTACGACACAAATAACGCGCTAATAGGCGCCTCCATCGTGCGGGCGCCGGAGCCCTCTGCTGAGACCAAAAAATCAGATGGGGGGCCGATGATTGTCAACGCGACAGCTCTCCCAGGAGGGCTCCCGCCGGTCCCTCAGGTTCGAGGGGTCAAAATCGACCCGGCAGCCCTCAGGAAGCTGACTCCTGAGGAACTGGACGCCTTGATCAACGCTACGCTTGCGTTGCCCGCCGGGGACCTCAGGGACGCGATCCTGCAGGCAACGAATCGGGAAGAGGCTCGCCGGTCGGACAGCAGCCCCCGAAGGTTGCCCAGCGGAGGCAAGTGCACTACTGCCGACGGCGGCACTGTCAACTGCCAGGGGCCGAATTAGGTACTGTCGAATGGGAGCGCGCAAATATATCCTCGCGCTGGCCGCCATTGCGGCAATAGCGGTCTTGGCGCTATACGCCCGGTCCTACTTCCAGGGGAGACGCCTGGAAGCGTTGTGGGGCAGAGCGGCTGGAGTAGACACGGTGGCCGCCCAGGAGGCCGTCCGGGAACTGGCGGCATACACGGATCCGCGGAGCACCAGTATGCTCCTGGAGATCGCCGAGGGCAGAGTGCCTGCGCCGTGGCCGGACGTCCAGGCCGAGGCGGTCCGAGCCCTTGCAGAACGGCGTGACGCCCGAATCGCTGACGCGTTGGCCGAGCTCCTCCAGCCCCACGTCTCGATTACGGTCCGTGGGGCGGTGGCGAGGGCGTTGGGAAGGCTTCCCTGCGAATCGGAATGTGTTGCAGCGGTTCTGCACTACCTTGAGCGGATCTCGCAAGGCGAGCCGAACACTGAAGACAGAGCACGGCTGGACTTCGGCCACAGCCAGGCTGGAGAGCGGGCACGTGAGCGGACAACGAGAGCCATCACGAAACAACAGGAAGCTGTCTACATCGGACTTTACGACGTTCTGAGGCGCGAGGATCAATTGACGACCGATAGGCTCGTTCGCGTCTACGGGCTGGGTACGGCGGAGCCCTCGAAGTTCGCGTTGGCGTTGATTGTCCGCATGCACCTGACCCAGGCCTGCCCGGCGCTCCTGCGATCACGGGAGGAGGGAGTGCATACATCACCGGAAGTCTCCCTCCTCCCGCGTGAGGAGATCAAGGCCACAGTGGCTTCTTTGGGCTGCAGATAGTGGAGAAGAACTACAGGCCTTGACCTCCGCCGCCCTTGCCTATCCAAATGCGGAGATTGGGAACGCGATATCCTTGGCGGCAGAACAGGAACTCGTTCGCAAGTCTGACAACAACGAGAACAACCGAAGGTTGTCAAACGGGAGCAAGTGCACGACCGCCGACGGTTTTTCTACTCGCACTGGGCCGACGGACACGAGTTCGAGACGGAGTGGCTGCAACAGGACGGCACGACGGTGATGAAGAGGCTGGATACGACCTGGACGCAGCGCGCGTTGGCTCCCGGCGAGACGTGGTATCTCGACGGAATGTACACCACCCCTGCGCACGATCCACAAATCACGCAGGAGGTCACCACCCTGCTGGACACCAATCTGGTCTCGAAGGTGACGTACGCGTACGACCGGTACAATAACAAGTCGGACACGTCGGAATATGCCTGGGGGACGGGGGCGGCGGGCTCGCTGCTGAAAGATACGCAGGCCGTGTACAACACCGGCGCCACGTACATCGCGCAGAGCTGCCCGGCGGATGGGAACGGCCAGATCACCCAGAACTGCCACATGCTGAACCTGCCGATAACCGTGACGACTTACCTGGGCGGGACCCAGGTTGGCCTGACGACCAACACGTACGATACTTACACCGGAGGTGCGACGCTCGACGCTGCGTCCGGAATCGTGGCGCATAATTCGTACTTTGGGACCTCGCTGCAGGTCCGCGGGAACCTGACCTCCCAGCAGCGGTGGCTGAACGCGGGCGGGAGCTCGCCGACCACGTATTACAGCCATGACATCGGGGGGAACGTCACCCGGGTGCGGGACCCGCTGGTTCACGATACGTCCTACGGCTACGCGGATGGGTCGAACACGTATTCCCACGCGACTTCGCGGACGGACGCGCTGGGCGAGGGGATGAGCTGGACCTACGACCTGGCGATCGGCAAGCCGACGGCGTTCACGGATGTCAACGGGGCGGTGACCCACTACGAATACACCGATCCCCTGGATCGGCTCACGAAGGTCCGGCGCGGGTACGGAAGTGGCATCGAGAGCGATACGGCCTACACGTATAATTCGGCCACGCAGGTGACGGTGCAGCAGGACAAGAGTGCGACTGGCGACGGCCTGCTCAAGACCGTGACGCTATACGACGGTCTGGGCCGGGTCAGGGAGACCGACGTCTACGAGACTCCCACGCAGTACATCGCGACCAAGAAGGGGTACGATGCTCTGGGGCGGATAGCCTGGACGACGAACCCGTCGCGGCCAGGAGACGGCCTGGATTTCCAAACCAACTATTCGTACGACCCGCTGGATCGGACGACGCAGGTGCAGACCTCGGATACGGCGGCGGTGACCACCAGCTATTCGGGCAACCAGACGACGGTGACGGACCAGGCGGGCAAGCGGCGGGTGACCACCACGGACGCGCTGGGCCGGATTACCGCGGTAGTGGAGGACCCGAGTGGTCTCAACTACACCACCTCGTACAGCTACACCGGCCTGGTGATGGGGGTGAGCCAGAGCGGGCGGAGCCGGACGTTCACGAACGATTCGCTGGGGCGGCTGTTGACGGCGCTGAACCCGGAGAGCGGGACCATACGCTACACGTACAATGGGGTTGGAAGCCTACTGACCAAGACGGATGCGCGGAACGTGATCGCCACGTATGGCTATGACGCGCTGAACCGGATGACGTCGAAGAGCTACAGCGACGGGACGCCCGCGGTCAACTACACGTTCGACTCGAACAGCGCCACCTGCACGAAGGGCCACTTGATTTCGGTCGCCAATTCCAGCTCGACGACGAATCTGACGCCGTACGATTGCCTGGGGCGGGTGACGGCGACCAGCCAGGTGACCAGCGGGCAGACCTATACGTTCGGCTACGGGTACAACCTGGCGGGGGCGCTGACCTCGGAGACGTATCCCAGCGGGCGAGGGGTGACGACGACGTATGACAATGTGAGCCGGGTGCAGACCGTTGTCAGCGGGGCCACGACGTATTTGACCGTTCCCCTGAACGCCCTGGGCTATTGGCCACACGGCGGTGTGAAGGCCTGGTCGTTGGGCAACAGCGCGGCGGGGAGCCAGCAATTCAACTCGCGGCTGGAGCCGACCTCGCTCGCGGTGGGGACGGCGCTGTCTCTGGGTTTCTATTACTGCCCCAACGGAGGGGCGAGTTGCTCGACCAACAACGGCAATCTGATGCGGCAGACGATCGCGTCATCGCCGCCAACGTTTTCGGTGATCCAGAACTACGACAGCGTTCCTTATGATGGAGTGAACCGGCTAAAGTCGGTGACGGAAGGGACGTTGAGCCGGAGCTATGGGTACGATGCATGGGGGAACCGTTGGGTGAGCGCGAACACGGGGCTGTTCCTGAACCCGTTCACGCCGACGGTGTCGACGAACTTCAGCAGTGCGACGAACCGGCTGGGGATTCAGGGATCGACCTACGACAACGCGGGGAACCAGACGGCGATCGGCGGGTTCGCGATGGGGTACAACGGCGAGAGCCTGATGACGTCGAGCACGATTGGCGGGGTGGCGACGCAGTACGGCTATGACGGCGATAACCGCCGGGTGAAGAAGACGACGGGGACGGCGACCACGGTGTACGTGTACGACGCGGCGGGGGAGTTGGCGGCGGAGTACGCACCGGTGACGGACCCGGACCCGCCGTGCCGGACCTGCTACCTGCTGAACGATCACCTGGGGAGCACGCGGGCGATGGTGGACGAGGCGCAGGCGCTGGTGGCGCGGTACGACTACCTGCCGTTCGGGGAGCAGATTCCGACCGGGTATGACGGGAGGACGGCGCTGTGGGGGGCCGCGTCCGCCTGGGACGGGCGGAAGACGGACGGGTTAACGGAGAAGTTCACTTCCAAGGAGCGGGACAGCGAGACGGGGCTGGATTACTTTGGGGCGCGGTACTACTCAGCGGCGCAGGGGAGGTTTACGAGTCCGGATCCCGCCAACGCGGGAGCCAGCGCAGTGAGCCCGCAGACTTGGAACGGATACACGTATGCACGGAACAACCCGCTGAGGTTTACGGATCCGCTGGGGTTGGCAGCGTCCGATGGCAGAACCGTGCCTACGGTGGACTCTCCGTTCACGCTGGACGAGGTTCCTGCAGATCCGGAGACGCCCGACCACAGCGTGAGGTTCCCGGACAATGGGGCCCAACAGCAGAAGCCGAATGGGACCACTTCGATCCAAACCGTTTCTGCTACCTCATCCCTACCTGGAATGGTGTTGGGAGGCTTAATTGGCGAAGCTATCGATCCTGCCGGTGGAGGCGTCGTAGGTGCAATATTGGGAAGTACGGTCGGCGTTGGTGGGAGCGTGTCATATGTGCCGTCCACCGACTCTTGGTTTGCCGGTGCCACCGTCACGTTTTCTCCGGTCGTTATGAGTGGGACCGGAGTGAGCGCAAATGCGGTTATTGTTCCTTCCGGCCAAAATCCAAATTCCATTGCAAATGGGCAGAGCTACTCCGTAACTCTCCAGCCGACTCCGTTGACTGGAACTACAGTTGTTAAATCTCCAGGTAGCGGTCCTGCCGTGGCAGGACCATCAATTGGGACCAAAGTGCCAGTCGCGTTTGGTGCGTCATATAACTTCAACATTACTCCTGCCGTTAACGCAGTAAGAAGCTTTGTCAACAATGCAATGCAAACACTTCAGAGCTGGTTTTGATGAAGAACCGAAACAATGAGCGTGTTTAAGATCAGGAGTTGTTGATGAAACAATTTGTCGGTGTATTTTGCTTTCTCGTTACCATCGCAGCAATTGGTGGCAATGCCGTGATCATGCTCATTTCCCCTCGATTGTGGTTTCGTATTCCACAGTGGATCAGATTGAGTGGAAGTCTTACTGCCGAGAAATTTAGTAGCGGATCTGGGGCCATTCAAGTCCGTTTGCTTGGAGCATGTTTTCTCGGGATTTTGTTGTGGTTTATGCATGGCTGTTTATCTAGCCATAGGTAGAAGGCTGTCGGTCCTTGCCGCCATCTTGATTTCAGCAGCAAGCCGTCTCGGTGGGGCGGCTTGCTGCATCTGGGGCTTCCGTGGGCAGTATCGGTACGGCCAGCGAAAAGCGCCATGCTTCGCATCGGCCACCGACGCGAATCGCTTTGCCAGCGGACCGTGCGGTACTGGCTGCTACTTCGTATCCGTCAGACCAACCCCATTCTGGATGGCGAGCGGGATTGATGGTTCAGTGTATCCGTCAGACCAACCCCATTCTGGATGGCGAGCGGGATTGATGGTTCAGTGGAGGGATGAGCGAAGAACAGGCGAGCGGGGCGCGGCGGCGGCGGACCCCGGCCGAGGCGGCGCAGTTGGTAGCGGAATATGAAGCCAGCCCGCTGAGCAAACGCGATTTCTGCCGCGAGCGGGGCGTGGCCATGTCCACGCTGGAGGCGTATCGCAGCGGGCGGCGGCTGGGGACGGCGGCCCGGCCCAAGACGGCCCGGTGGATGGAAGTGGAAGTCCAAGAGGCGAAGTCGCCGCAGACGACAGCCGCGGGGAGCGGGCTGGCACTGATGCTGGCCAAGGGCCGGAAGATCGAGGTGAACCGCGGCTTCGATGCGGCGACCCTGGCGCAGTTGCTGAGCCTGCTGGAGCGCGCCTGAGGCATGTTCGGCTGGGGGCCGGCGACGCGCATCTACCTGGCGGCAGGGGCAACCGACATGCGCAAAGGCTTCGAAGGTCTCTACGGCCTGGTGCGCGACCGGCTGGAGAGCGATCCGCTGAGCGGGCACGTGTTCGTGTTCGCCAACGCGCGGCGCAACCGGCTGAAGCTTTTGTTCTGGGATGGAAGCGGGCTATGGGTGTGCGCGAAACGTTTGGAGAGAGGGTGTTTCGGCTGGCCGGAGGCGGCGAGGAGCCAGGCTCGGGTGACGTTGAGCCACGAAGAACTGGCGCTGCTGGTGGGCGGCATCGACCTGGACTCCACGCGCAAGCGGCGATGGTACCGCAAGGCGGTCGGCGGCGAAGAAAAGAGTTGTAAGTCCGAGAATGTTCTTGCCGGTTAAAACAATCCGAGTTATATTTATGGATACTGAAAGTGCCCCGCCCGGTTTTCCGATGGCGCGCGAGTGGCCGCATTGAGAACCATAGTTATCGGCTCCGGAATTCTCTTGTAAGTCGGAACACTCCGAGTTATATTTGTTTTTGCCTTTCGCAATCCAGCCGCCCTCCAGTTCGCTTCCCGACGCCGAACGCATCGCCCGGCTGGAACAACAACTGGCCTGGGCCGTGATGAAGATCCAACTGCTGGAAGAGCGGCTGCGTCTGGAGCGCATCAAGAAGTACGGCCCCGCGAGCGAGAAGCTCAGCAACGCGCAATTGGAACTGCTGGAACTGGAACCGGGCGTGAGCAACGCCGAAGTCCAGGCGGAGAGCGAACGCGAGCCGGTTGCCGAACCGCGGCCCCAGCCCGAGCGGCGGCCGCATCCGGGCCGGCAGGAGCTGCCGGCGCATCTTCCGCGCGTGGAAAAGATCGTTCCCTGCGCGCCGGAACAGTGCACCTGCAAGCAGTGCGGCAAGCCCACCGAGGTGATCGGCTACGAAACCAGCGAGCAGTTGGACGTGGAGCCGGCGAAGTACTTCGTGATGGTGACCAAGCGCGAGAAACGGGCCTGCAGGAAGTGTGAGAAGGCGGGCGTGGTAGCGGCGCCGGTTCCGGCACGGATCGTGGAGAAGAGCCTGGTCAGCGATCGGGTGGTGATCGACACGGTGGTGGCCAAATACAGCGACCACCTTCCGCTGTACCGGCAGAGCGCGATTCTGGAGCGGGAGACGGGGATCCAGATTCAGCCGGGCGACGCTGGATGGCTGGGTGATGCGGGTGGGCGAGTTGCCGGTTCCGATCGCGGCGGCGATGCGGACCGAGTTACTAAGTGGAAGTTACATTCAGGCGGATGAAACTCCGGTGGATGTGCAGATGCACGATGGAAGCGGGAGGAATCATCAGGCCTACTTATGGCAATACGGGCGGCCGGGAGGGAGCGTGGTGTTCGACTTCCGGATGGGGCGGGGACGCGACGGGCCGAAGGAGTTTCTGGGGAAGTTCGAGGGGCTTCTGCAAACCGACGGCTATATCGCCTACGAAAAGGTAGGCGGGCCGAAGATGGTGCATGCGTGTTGTTGGGCGCACGCCAGGCGGAACTTCGTCGAGGCGTTGAAGGTGAATCCGGAGGACGCGGCGGCGGCGCGTGCGGTGGTGGCCATCGACGATCTGTTCGCCATCGATGCGGAGGCGCGGGAGCGCGGGTTGGGCTTGGCGGAGCGGCAGCTCTTGCGTGAGGATCGGGCTCCGGCGGCGCTGGAGATCATTCGGCAGCGCGTGGAAGCGGCGGGGGCCGAGGCTCTTCCGGCGAGCAAGCTGGGCAGGGCGGCCAACTACACGCTGGCGCTGTGGCCGAAGCTGAAACTCTTTCTGGATTACCCGGAGTTGGAGTTGAGCAACAACCTGGCGGAGAACTCGATGCGCGGGATCGCATTGGGCCGCAAGAACTGGATTCATGTGGGGAGCCGGAAGGCGGGGCCGAAAGTGGCGGCGATTCTGTCGCTGGTGGAAACGTGCCGGCGGATGGGGATCGCGGCGCGAGAGTACCTGGGGGCGGTGCTGCCGGGGCTGAGCGGGGTATCGATTCAGCGCGTGGCCGAGTTTACGCCAGCGGGCTGGGCGGAGCGCCGGCAGTAGGCGGTTTCGGCGCGGCTGTCAAGAATGGGGTTGGTCTGACGGATACACTCGACCAGCGCCACCTGCACGAAGGGCCACTTGATTTCGGTCGTCAATGCCAACTCGACGACGAATCTGACGCCGTACGATTGCCTGGGGCGGGTGACGGCGAGCAGCCAGGTGACCAGCGGGCAGACCTACACCTTCGGCTACGGGTACAACCTGGCGGGGGCGCTGACCTCGGAGACATATCCGAGCGGGCGAGGGGTGGCGACGACGTACGACGGGGCGAACCGGGTGAGCGCGGTGGCGAGCGGAACGACGACTTACGTGCAGTCGATCCAATACGCGCCGCACGGGGGCGAGCTGAGTTGGTTGCTGGGGAACGGTGCGTCGGGGAGCCAGCAATTCAACTCGCGGCTGGAGCCGACGTCGAGCGCGGTGGGAAGCGCGCTCACGCTGGGTTTCTATTACTGTCCCAACGGAGGGGCGAGTTGCTCGACCAACAACGGGAATCTCATGCGGCAGACGATCGCGTCGTGGCCACCAACGTTTTCGGTGATCCAGAATTACTCCTATGATGGAGTGAACCGATTGAGTTCGGTGACGGAAGGGACGTTGAGCCGGAGTTATGGGTACGATGCGTGGGGGAACCGTTGGGTGAGCGCGAACACGGGGCTGTTCCTGGGCCCGTTCACGCCGACGGCGTCGACGAACTTCAGCAGTGCGACGAACCAGCTGGGGATTCAGGGATCGTGGTACGACGGCGCGGGGAACCAGATGGCGATCGGCGGGTTCGCGATGGGGTACAACGGCGAGAACCTGATGACCTCGAGCGCGATTGGCGGGGTGGCGACGCAGTATGGCTATGACGGCGACAACCGCCGGGTGACGAAGACGACCGGGACGGCGACGACGGTGTACGTATACGACGCGGCGGGGGAGTTGGCGGCGGAGTACGCGCCGGTGACGGACCCGGACCCGCCGTGCCAGACCTGCTACCTGCTGAACGATCACCTGGGGAGCACGCGGGCGATGGTGGACGAGGCGCAGGCGCTGGTGGCGCGGTACGACTACCTGCCGTTCGGCGAACAGATTCCAACCGGGTATGACGGGAGGACGGCGCTATGGGGGGCCGCGTCCGCCTGGGACGGACGAACGCCGGACGGGTTGACGGAGAAGTTCACCAGCAAAGAACGGGATGTGGAGAGTGGGCTGGATTACTTCGGGGCGAGGTACTTCAGCGGGGCGCAGGGGAGGTTTACCAGCGCCGACCCGGTGCTGAATTCCGGCGCGCCTTCGGACCCGCAAAACTGGAATCGGTACACCTACGCGAGGAATAATCCTCTATTCTTTGTTGATTCCAGCGGAGCGCAGTTCAAGCCATCTACAATCGTATTGGGGACGGCGCTTGAGAAGGATTGGCGGCTCTTTTCGACCTTTGTCCCCGGAGATTTGCTGTTCGCACCTGCGGGGATGGTCGCCGCACAGTACAAGGACTCGGTCGGACCGCGACAGGGGCATGGATTTCGCTCGCCGCTGATGTCGACAGTTCCGAGCCGGCGCGGCGATGCGGCCGATACCGATGTCGGACAATGCTTGACGGGTTGTTGGGAAAGTTACGAAGAGTTTACGCAGATGGTGACGATCACCGCAACGTTCTCCTATGATGGCAGCGCCATAAGCGGCGTGGATCTGAATTACTCCTACGATGCTGGAGGTCCGTTCATTGGTGCGCCGGAGATGACGCAGATTTTCGGCGGCGATACGCCAATACCCGGTCTGATACGCCCGCCGGCCAGAGTCCTACACTTGTCCGTGAATCTTGCAGGGCTTTCACTCGAGCAGCTTAATGCGCTGGCGCGGAGGACAAGCAATGGCTTGGATCCCGCGACGCGCTTTTTGTACATGGAGACGCTCCACGAGTTGCACTTGCGCATGGAGGCGATTAGACGGGCCACGAAGATGAGTGCGGGGACCAGTGGCGTCGAGTCTCTGAAGTAGGCGAGGTGTCTTTCGCTCGGGTCCGACACGCACTTGGACCCCAAAAAAAGGGGGCGCAGCATGTTGAGGGTGTCCGCGGCGGTGGGACGTCGCCTTGGCTTCACGCTGGCGCTGGTAGGTACGGCCTGCTTGTCGTACTGGACGGGATTGACGCACCGGCCGCGTGCGGAGCCGATCTCGCATCATCTCGTACCTGAAGATCGGAGATGGGCCCCAATCTATGAACTCGCGTCCGGCCCAGGAGGCCAGAGTGTTGCGCTGCAATTGGCCATCGCCGTCGGACTCCGGAGCGAGGGCGGTCCTAGTGTCCAGATTAAGGCAGTCGACACATTGGCTGGGTGCGGCAATCCCGTCGTAGCCGACGAGCTGGCAAAGATGCTCGAGCCTCACGAGGGACTGGAGCTCAGGCAGGCCGTGGCACGGGCACTGCGCGCTCTGCCTTGTCCGGATGACTGCAACCGTTCGATACTGCACTACCTGGAAAGGATCTGGCGCGGTGAACTCAATTCCGAGGACACGCTGGTGCTTCCCTTCCCAGGGCCTGCACCGGAAGTGATTCGAAACCAGCAACAGGCCGTATACAGCGATTTGTACTCGGTCCTGAGGCGTGACAAGGAACAGACACTCGCTGCTTTACGCAGTATCTATGGGTTGGGCACGCGTGATCCTGCCACATTTGGCCTCGATCTCGTAGCACGGATTCGTTTTGCCGATGCCTGCCCTTCGCTGGCAGAATCGGACGCGCGCGTCAAATTGGAGCCTCCCGAGTGGTCGAGAACTCCCCGCAAGCAGATCCAGATGTCAATGGCCGCCCTCATGTGCGAGGTCGCAACGCCGGGTGCGGGTGAGGTGCCGAAGTCACACCAGTGGCGCGAACCGCAGAACTGAGACAGCAAGTCGAGGGAAGAAGGACATTGAATGGAGAGAGGCAATCGATTTCTCCCGAGCTGTCTGGAATGGCGACCCGGAGCGGTGACGGAAGGGACGTCGAGCCGGAGCTATGGGTACGATGCGTGGGGGAACCGTTGGGTGAGCGCGAACACGGGGCTGTTTCTGAACCCGTTCACGCCGACGGCGTCGACGAACTTCAGCAGTGCGACGAACCAGCTGGGGATTCAGGGATCGTGGTACGACGGCGCGGGGAACCAGATGGCGATCGGCGGGTTCGCGATGGGGTACAACGGCGAGAACCTGATGACCTCGAGCGCGATTGGCGGGGTGGCGACGCAGTATGGCTATGACGGCGACAACCGCCGGGTGACGAAGACGACCGGGACGGCGACGACGGTGTACGTATACGACGCGGCGGGGGAGTTGGCGGCGGAGTACGCGCCGGTGACGGACCCGGACCCGCCGTGCCAGACCTGCTACCTGCTGAACGATCACCTGGGGAGCACGCGGGCGATGGTGGACGAGGCGCAGGCGCTGGTGGCGCGGTACGACTACCTGCCGTTCGGCGAGCAGATTCCAACCGGCTATGACGGGAGGACGGCGCTATGGGGGGCCGCGTCCGCCTGGGACGGGCGGACGCCGGACGGGTTAACGGAGAAGTTCACTTCCAAGGAGCGGGACAGAGAGACGGGGCTGGATTACTTTGGGGCGCGGTACTACTCTGCGGCGCAGGGGAGGTTTACGAGTCCGGATCCCGCCAACGCTGGAGCCAGCGCAGTGAGCCCGCAGACTTGGAACGGATACACGTATGCACGGAACAACCCGCTGAGGTTTACGGATCCGCTGGGGTTGGCAGCGTCCGATGGCAGAACCGTGCCTACGGTGGACTCTCCGTTCACGCTGGACGAGGTTCCTGCAGATCCGGAGACGCCCGACCACAGCGTGAGGTTCCCGGACAATGGGGCCCAACAGCAGAACGCTACTGCAAGCGGAAACACAGTAACGATTACTACTGCTTCTTTCGATAGGTCTACTGGATACGGATCAATTACGATCCAGAGCCAGACGGGGAACCATCCATCTCGTGATAACAATCCAGGCGACATCATTTCGGGCAACTTCGCAGACTCTCATGGAGCAATTGGGAATGACAAAGGTTTTGCGATCTTCCCAAGTGCCGGTGCAGGCTTTGGTGCTCTCACATCTCTGGTTGGGACGTCTGGCTATCAGAGTCTGACCCTCGATAGTGCCATCGCAAAATATGCTCCCACCTGTTGCAATGACACCGCATCCTATCAGGCCAACATTCAAAAGGCCGTTGGTGCGGGCGGCGGCACAAGACTCTCTGCATTGAGTGGAGGACAGACTCAGAGCTTGGTTCACGGTATTGCACGGATCGAGGGATTCAATCCCAATATACCGACAAGCACGCGAACTATTTCGATAGTGCCGGTGATCGATCCGCAGTTTTGAGCGGCGAAATGGGCGTTCAACGAGTCAAAGGCTGATTTCGGAGTAATCGATATGCGTTGTAGAAAAGCATTTGTAAGCATGACGATCATTTGGTCCTCTCTTGCCGCGTGGTCTGGCGTTGCCCAGACCACCGGGCAGTATGCAACGGTACAGTCACTTGTGCTGCATCGGAAAGATAATGGCGTTGATGGAACGCTTCAGTTGATGCTCGATAAGCGGCTGACAACGTCAGCGCAAGAGACTCTCTGGGGAAAGGGCGAGTGGGATTTTGCCCTTTCTCCGGAATCAACCCTCTACAAAGAGTTCTCAAACCGCCTGCCTGCCAAATCCAAGTTGTGCATCCGTAGCAACACGGGCAAGATCGTTGTGGAACGCGATTTAGAAACGCCTCTGGCGAAGCTGGAAGCTTGGACGCCTTCAGGTCAGACCGAACAGCTCTTTTTCCTAACGTTGGATCGCTCATCGGGAGCCGGATCATACAGCGGTTTAGAAACAACGCTTTTTAAGGTCTCAGGTGGCACTCTTCACGAGGTAAACGCGCTGGACGTTCACACCAACCGAGAAGAACCGATACGGCTGATGAAGGCATTAAAGTCCGACTGGCGAACCACGCAGCAGGAGGACAAATCAGCAATCCTATCGGTTTCCAGCCACCCGAAAGATGCCGATGGAAAGTTCGTGACGGTCTGCGTTCGTTATAGCCTTGATCGAGATCACTGGATCAAGTACACACACGAGCGGGATGGAATATGGGAATCGGACCAGCCTTTTCCAGAAGCGTCTGCCTTCCACTGAGCTGTTCTTACCCGCTACAGGCCGCCTTCCGAGGCGGCCTTGCTGTCTGTGCAGCCCTGAAGTTCTCGTCCGGCCAGCATCCCGAAAAGCGCCATGCTCCGCATGGGCAGGGGGGTGGACAATTCAACCCGCGGCCGGAGCCGACCTCGATCGCGGTGGGGACGGCGCTGTCGCTGGGTTTCTACTGCTGCCCCAACGGAAGAGCGAGTTGCTCGACCAACAACGGCAATCTGATGCGGCAGACGATCGCGTCGTGGCCACCGACGTTTTCGGTGATCCAGAATTACGACACGATTCCTTATGATGGAGTGAACCGGCTAAAGTCGGTGACGGAAGGGACGTTGAGCCGGAGTTACGAGTACGATGCGTGGGGGAACCGTTGGGTGAGCGCGAACACGGGGCTGTTCCTGAATCCGTTCACGCCGACGGCGTCGACGAACTTCGACAGCTTGAACCGGCTGATCATTCAGGGATCGTGGTATGACGGCGCGGGGAACCAGATGGCGATCGGCGGGTTCACGTCCGGCTACAACGGCGAGAACCTGATGACCTCGAGCACGATTGGCGGGGTGGCGACGCAGTACGGCTATGACGGGAACAACCGCCGGGTGACGAAGACGACGGGGACGGCGCAAACGGTGTACGTGTACGGCGCGGCGGGGGAGTTGGCGGCGGAGTACGCGCCGGTGACGGACCCGGACCCGCCGTGCCGGACCTGCTACCTGCTGAACGATCACCTGGGGAGCACGCGGGCGATGCTGGACGAGGCGCAGGCGCTGGTGGCGCGGTACGACTACCTGCCGTTCGGCGAGCAGATTCCGACCGGCTATGACGGGAGGACGGCGCTATGGGGGGGCCGCGAGTGCCTGGGACGGACGAACGCCGGACGGGCTGACGGAGAAGTTCACCGGCAAAGAACGGGATGTGGAGACGGGGCTGGATTACTTTGGGGCGCGGTACCTGTCGAGCGCCCAGGGGAGGTGGACCTCGCCAGACTGGAGCGCCAAAGAAGATCCCGTGCCGTACGCGAAACTCGACAACCCTCAGAGCTTGAATCTCTACCAGTATGTGCTCAACAATCCCCTCGCCCTTGCGGATGACGACGGCCACGAGATCCTCTACGCGCCGGGGCTCAAGAACGAACAGATGGTGAGGGATACGGTGCAAGCGATGCTAGCCGATCCGAACACAAGCTCTAACCTGTCTGGGTATGCGGGGCCGAACAATCCGAATCTGACCATCCAGAGCGGCGATCTGAGCGCCGGGGATACGCGAACGGTGTCGCCCGACGGACGCACGGTGACGACGACAACCATTCAGGGCAACACAGCGCCCGACATCGAAACGACGACCACGAGGTACAACGATGAAGCACCGGTGACCACAACCACGCTCAATTCGACGACGATTACCATCGACAACCGCACCAGCGCTGGAGACCTGCCGGGTGTGATGGTTCACGAATCTGTTCATGCGGGAGATGCAAAGGCGGCCCCGGCTAAATTCGCGGCAGACGCCAAAGCCGAGCGTGCCCTCCCACACGATCAGAGGCCGCAAGAACAGCGCGCAAATGCGGCTCAGAAAGCTTATGGCCCCGAGATTAAGAAGGCGATGGGGCAGATCGTGAAGGATCGAAAGAAGGAGTAGTCCCAGTGAGCAAGCACAGGCTGTTCTCGACGATCCTCGGGTCGCTCGTGTTGTCAACTCTTGTGGTTTCGGCAGCCGCGCAGATGACCGACCAGGCTGCGCGGGAGCATGCGTGCGATGCCGTTCGCTCGCAACTTCGTCTCAAGGCCGGTCAGTTCCTGGACGCCCAGAGGGATGAGACGCTGGAGCGTTCACTAGCGATTGCCCTGGGCAGAAGACCGTCAGAGTTCATTTACAGAGTCAGCCAGGCGGGCGAGGAGATCAGGGAGAACATGATCGTTCACCACATCTCGACAGACGCCGATCTGATTTACATCATTGCGGTTGGTCGAGCGGACGGCAGCACCTATCGAATACACGGGTTCGCTGACTCTCCGGCCGAGTTCGAGAAGCTTACAGCCGCAACGAGGGTGAGGGTGTCGAGTCCGGAACAGGCCGAGTCGCTCGCCGATTTCTACCGGGGAGTCAATCCAGAGAATCTTCCGTTGACCCCAATCGCCAGCCTGATCGAGCTGAAGCAGGCCGCAGAGCGGCAGTGTCAAAGCGGTTTAGCGTTCGACAGCGGGCAAGATGCCTTCGGTGCTTGGTGGCATCATGCGAAGTCGCTATATGCTCAAGTTCCGTTCAGACCGACCGCTGCTCCTCACGGTGGGGGCTACCGCGTCGAGTGGATCGTCCTGTCCTCTGCCGCTCCCGGCGGCACCTGCGGTGGCGCTCCTTTGCGAGCGCAGCTTGAGGTCAGCCGAGATGGTCGTGTTGGCAAGATGGCCTTTTCGCCTCTTTAGGGGCCGAGTCATGAGTCACCGGCCCCGTTAAAGACGAGGCGATGCTTCGCATCGGCTGAAGGGGTGACACGTCACCCCAGGTTGGGAGTATCCGTCAGACCAACCCCACTCTGGATAGCAAGCGGGATTGATGGTTCAGTGGAGGGATGAGCGAAGAACAGGTGAGCGCGGCGCGGCGGCGGCGGACGGCGGCCGAGGCGGCGCAGTTGGTGGCGGAATATGAAACGAGCCAGCTGAGCAAACGCGATTTCTGCCGCCAGCGGGGCGTGGCCATATCCACGCTGGAGGCGTATCGCAGCGGGCGGCGGTTGGCGGCCCAGCCCCAGGCGGCCCGGTGGATGGAAGTGGAGGTCCGAGCAGCCCCGTCGGGGACCGTGGAGGAAGAGGGGAGCGGGCTCACGGTGGTGCTGGCCCAGGGCCGGCGGATCGAAGTGGAGCGCGGGTTTGATGCCGCGACTCTGGAGCAGTTGCTGGGCCTGCTGGAGCGCGCCTGAGGCATGTTCGGCTGGGGGCCGGCGACGCGGATCTACCTGGCGGCGGGGGCCACCGACATGCGCAAGGGATTCGAAGGTCTCTACGGTCTGGTGCGCGACCGGTTGTCGTGCGATCCGCTGAGCGGGCACGTGTTCCTGTTCGCCAACGCGCGGCGCAATCGGCTGAAGCTGTTTTCTGGGATGGAAGCGGGCTGTGGGTGTGCGCCAAGCGTTTGGAGAAGGGCCGCTTCGGCTGGCCGGAGGCGGCGGGCGAGCCAGAAGCGGGTGACGTCAGCCACGAGGAACTGGCGCTGCTGGTGGGCGGCATCGACCTGGCCGCGACGCGGAAGCGGCGATGGTACCGGAAGGTGGTTAGCGGAGAAGAAAAAAGTTGTAAGTCCGAGAATGTTCTTGCCGGTTAAAACAATCCGAGTTATATTTATGGATACTGTCAGTCCCGCGCCTGGTTCTCCCGACGCCGCGCGGTTCCCGCGTTGAGAACCGTAGTTATCGGCTCCTAAATTCTCTTGTAAGTTGGAACACTCCGAGTTATATTTGTGTTTGCCTTTCGCCATCCAGCCGCCCTCCAGCTCGCTTCCCGAAGCCGAACGCATCGCCCAGCTCAAGCAGCAGCTGGCCTGGGCGGCGATGAAGATCCAACTGCTGGAAGAGCGGCTGCGGCTGGAGCGCGTCAAGAAGTACGGCCCTGCGAGCGAGAAGCTCAGCGACGCGCAACTGGACTGCTGGAACTGGAGCCGGGCGTGAGCAACGCCGAAGTCCAGGCGGAGAGCGAGCGCGAGCCGCTTCCGGCACCGCGGACAAGCCCGAGCGGCGGCCGCATCCGGGCCGGCAGGAACTGCCGGCGGATCTTCCGCGCGTGGAGCGGATTGTTCCCTGCGCGCCGGAACAGTGCACCTGCAAGCCTGCGGCCAGCCCACGGCGGTGATCGGCTACGAACCAGCGAGCAGTTGGACGTGGAGCCGGCCAAGTACTTCGTGGTGGTGACCAAGCGCGAGAAGCGGGCCTGCAAGTATTGCGAGAAGGCGGGCGTGGTGGCGGCGCCCGTTCCGGCGCGGATCATCGAGAAGGGCCTGGTCAGCGACCGGGTGGTGATCGACACGGTGGTGGCGAAGTACAGCGACCACCTTCCGCTGTACCGGCAGAGCGCGATTCTGGAGCGGGAGACGGGGATCGAGATCAGCCGGGCGACGCTGGACGGATGGGTGATGCGGGTGGGCGAGTTGCTGGTTCCGATCGCGGCGGCGATGGGCCGGAGTTACTCAGCGGCAGTTACATTCAGGCCGATGAAACTCCGGTGGATGTGCAGATGCACGATGGAGCGGGAGAACCATCAGGCCTATCTGTGGCAATACGGCCGGCCGGGAGGGAGCGTGGTGTTCGACTTCCGGCTGGGGCGGGGGCGCGACGGGCCGAAAGAGTTTCTGGGGAAGTTCGAAGGCATTCTGCAGACCGACGGCTATGTCGCTTACGAACAGGTGGGCGGGCCGAAGATGGTGCATGCCTGTTGTTGGGCGCATGCGAGAAGGAAGTTCTTCGAGGCGGTGAAGCTCATCCGGAGGACGCGGCGGCGATGCGCGTGGTGGTGGCGATCGACGAACTGTTTGCCATCGACGCCGAGGCGCGGGAGCGCGGTCTCGACCACGCCGCGCGCCATCTCTTGCGTGAGGAGCGGGCGCCCGCTGCGCTGGAGATCATCCAGCAGCGCGTCGAGGCGGCGGGGGCCGAGGCTCTGCCGGCCAGCAAGCTGGGCAAGGCGGCGAACTACACGCTGGCGCTGTGGCCGAAGCTCACGCGCTTCCTGGAGTACCCGGAGTTGGAGCTGAGCAACAACCTGGCGGAGAACTCGATGCGCCGGATCGCTCTTGGCCGGAAGAACTGGATCCACGTGGGGAGCCGGCAGGCCGGGCCGAAAGTGGCGGCCATTCTGTCGATCGTGGAAACCTGCCGCCGCATGGAGATCCCGGCCCGGGAGTATCTGGGCGCGGTGCTGCCCGGCCTGAGCGGGGTTTCCATTCAGCGGATCGGGGAATTCACGCCCGCGGCGTGGGCGGAGCGCAAACGGTGAATTCCGGGGCGGCTGTCAAGGGCGGGGTTGCTCTGACGGATACGGTTGGGATGCTGCGCAGGAACCTTGGTTCCCGTGCGGGAACCTTCTGAGAGCACGAGCTTTTCCTTTTAGCCGCCGTTTTTCGGTTCCCGTCGGGGAACCTGTTGATTGCGTTGTTCGGCGCGCCGCGTGAAGGAAGGGAGCAGCATATCCAGCGTATCCGTCAGACCAACCCCACTCTGGATAGCGGGCGGGATTGATGGTTCAGTAGTGAACCGGCTAAAGTCGGTGACGGAAGGGACGTCGAGCCGGAGCTATGGGTACGATGCGTGGGGGAACCGTTGGGTGAGCGCGAACACGGGGCTGTTCCTGAATCCGTTCACGCCGACGGCGTCGACCAACTTCAACAGTTCGACGAACCAGCTGGGGATTCAGGGATCGACCTATGACGGCGCGGGGAACCAGATGGCGATCGGTGGGTTCACGATGGCCTACAACGGCGAGAACCTGATGACGTCGAGCACGATTGGCGGGGTGGCGACGCAGTACGGCTACGACGGGAATAACCGCCGGGTGACGAAGACGACGGGGACGGCGACCACGGTGTACGTGTACGACGCGGCGGGGGAGTTGGCGGCGGAGTACGCGCCGGTGACCGATCCGGACCCGCCGTGCCGGACCTGCTATCTGCTGAACGATCACCTGGGGAGCACGCGGGCGATGCTAGACGAGGTGCAGGCGCTGGTGGCGCGGTACGACTACCTGCCGTTCGGCGAGCAGATTCCGACCGGCTATGACGGGAGGACGGCGCTATGGGGGGCCGCGTCCGCCTGGGACGGGCGAACGCCGGACGGGTTAACGGAGAAGTTCACCGGCAAAGAACGGGATCAGGAAACCGGGCTGGATTTCTTCGGGGCGCGGTACTACTCGGCGGCGCAGGGGAGGTTTACGAGTCCGGATCCCGCCAACGCTGGAGCCAGCGCAGTGAGCCCGCAGACTTGGAACGGATACACGTATGCACGGAACAACCCGCTGAGGTTTACGGATCCGCTGGGGTTGGTAGCGTCCGATGGCAGAACCGTGCCTACGGTAGATTCTCCGTTCACACTCGACGAGTTGCCTGCAAATCCGGAGACACTCCGCCGGAGGGGGTCGGGATCCCCACGGATACTGTGCGCCGCACGCTCTTTGTGGAAGCGGCGGTGACGGAAACCGTGGACAACCTGCGCCGGTCTCGAACGGAGTGGCGAACTTCAGCATCACGAAAACGGAGCGCAGTTGGTGGCGTTTTTGGAAGTGGGGAGTCTTCAATTCGAACAAACCTTCCGTCCCGCTCGTCGACGTGGCTAACTCGACCTTCGGGGAGGTACACATTGATCCCAGGCTTAGCGACGAGAACACATTTGACCATACCTTTCTTGGCAGCTTTAGCCTGTTTAATTTCACTAACGGGAACCTCGGCGAGTGGATAAAGAGCGCCGGTGAGACGCTTGGTACAAAAGGGAGCGCCTGGGTTCTCCTGCGGCTCTATAGTAAGGAGGCTGCTAACGGCGCGGCCCACGGGCTCGCGTACACCTCAACGGCCGCCACAGTACTCGCCACCACGGCAGACGCGGGGCAAGCCGCTATCGATCACTGGGCCAACGGAGTAGTTGCGTCCAGTCCCCTAGCCTGCCCGGAGCGGTCGATCTCGGGGGCGGCCTTGTCGGAAACGACCTTGTCGATCTCTTGCAGAAGGCTCACTGATGCCCGAGCAATGGGTCGGATGGCGAGATAATACATGCTGAGCGGGTTCCTGCAACAGCATCCTGGCCTGACCATCGCTATCGCGGGCGCCTTGCTGATGCTCAATGCTCGGTTCGACTATGCTGTTGGTTTCCTAAAGCCGGTTGCGGTGGTGAGTTGGCTTGTTGGTGGCGTGCTTGCGGGTGTTGCACTCTTCTCCTGGATCTGGGGGTGGTGGCTGTTTCTTGGACTGCTCCGCTATCCGGTGGCGGTGATCACTGCTGCCGCGAGCATGTACGCCCTTGTCCGATTCAGGCCGACGAACCATGACGGCGGCAATCGTGACTGAGATCGGCGTAGGGAAATTGAGGCTGGACCCGCGCACCGTCAAGCGAGGGTGGGGCTACGCGGACAGCGGCGTTCACCCGCCGGGTTCCAGCGGGACGTCTTACGCTTTTCCGACCTCGATCACCAGCTACACGGGGCTGAATGGCGGGGGGACGGCGCTCACGGCCCACCTGACGTGGGATTACAACATCGGCAAGCCGCTGACCACCGTCAACGTGAACGGCTACACCACTTATTACAGCTATTCGGCCTCTGACGGTCTGAACCGGCTGCGGATTCCGACGAAGAAAATCGCTCCTTCCGAGCTGAAGACGATCAGGACGTCGCCGGGCGACGTTGCCCGCGGCGGGATTCCCGGCAGCGGAGTGCGGCTCGGACAGCACCGTGCAACCGGCCTGTCGGTCTGTCGGTCGCCACAATCGAATCTGGCCCGGTCCGGAAGTTCTCGGACGTGTTAAGTACGACCGTCCGAGATCGTGGCGTGCGCGGAGAAACGCGCGCAGGTAGGCGAAGAGCGGGCACATGCGAGGTCACTCCGTCACCCGCGCCCTGAGCCGGCCGCGCGCAAGGCGGACGGCGATTGCCGACGGCGGTGGAGCATCCGCCGCATCCTTCAGTATCAGGCCCTGGTCGTCCTGGACGATGGCATATCCTCGGTCCAGGACGCGCAGGGGGCTTAGTTGCTGTAGCTCGGCGGCTAGCGGCTCGTAACGTCTCCGCGCTCGCGCGAGGCGCGCTCGCATGGTCTCGGCGGCCGTCCGGTCGGCGGCCTCCAGCCTTTGGCGGGTTTGGGCGAAGCGCAACCTCAAATCGAGCGCCTTCAGACGCGCGTCCAACTCGCCCCAATGAGCGCGCGCCAGCACCAGCAGCGACCGTATGCGGGCGCGCAGCTCGTAATCAACCTCATCCACACGCTGGAGGGATCGGCCGATGCGGCGGGATAGCAGCGACGTTGCGCGCTCGATTCCGCGCTGATGGAGCTTGCGCATCGCGTCCGCCAGACGGTAACGCAGGCTTTGGCGCAGCTTCGCTTCCGCCACCTCAATGCGCTCCACCACATGCTGCCGGGTGCCCACCACCAGTTCGGCCGCGGCCGAGGGCGTGGGAGCGCGGAGGTCGGCCACGAAATCGGCGATGGTGACGTCGGTCTCGTGCCCCACCGCTGAAATCACAGGCACGGGGCAGGCCGCGATGGCGCGCGCCACGGCCTCCTCGTTGAAGGTCCAGAGATCCTCGAGCGAGCCGCCGCCGCGGCCCACGATCACGACGTCCGCCCAGCCGGAGGAGCCGAAGTGCTCGATTCCGCGGCAAACGTCTTCTACCGCGCCCTCGCCCTGGACCTGGGCGGGGAAGAGGCGAATGTGGAGACCGGGGAAACGGCGCTCCAGAATGTTGAGCAGGTCGCGAATGGCGGCGCCGGAGGGCGAGGTGACGATGCCGATGCGGCGGGGGAAGGCCGGGATGGGGCGCTTGCGAGCCTGGTCGAACAGGCCTTCGGCGGCCAGCTTCTTCTTTAGCTGCTCGAAGGCGAGTTGCAGGGCGCCGCGGCCCTGGGGCTCCAGGGTCTCGACGAGGAGCTGGTATTCCCCGCGGACTTCATAGACGTCGATGCGGCCGCGGGCGATGACGGCGACGCCGTCCTGGGGCTTGAATTTGAGGTAGCGGGCGGTCTGGCGGAAGCAGACGCAGCGGAGCTGGGCGTCCTGCTCCTTGAGGGTGAAGTAGTAGTGGCCGCTGGCGGCGAGGCGGGTTCCGGAGATCTCGCCGGTGACCCAGACGTCGGCGAATTCGCGCTCCAGGAGGCCGTGGATGGCGGTGTTGAGCTCGGCCACGGTGAAGACGCGGCGGGACGGCTCAAAACGAAACGCTATCTGCTCCATAAAAAAAACCTTCTTGACCGTTCCTACCCCATCCGATATTCTAGGGGACAATTACGGTTGAGGCATCCCCCAACTGGTTTTGTTATCGGTGCGCGTGTGCAAACATCCCTAGGGAGGATAGATGAATCCTAAAGAGGTACTAGAATTCGCCAAGAAAAACGACGCCAAGCAGATCGACCTGAGGTTCAGCGACATCCCCGGTCTGTGGCATCACGTCTCTTATCCCATCAGCCAACTGACCGAAGACGTATTCGAGGAAGGCTACGGATTTGACGGCTCGAGCATACGGGCGTGGGCGGCCATCAACGAGAGCGACATGCTGCTGATGCCGGACCCGAACACGGCCATCATCGATCCGTTCGGCGAAACCACGACGCTCGTCATGATCGCCGACGCGGTGGACCCGATCACGCGCCAGCACTACGAGCGCGATCCGCGCTGGATCGCCAAGAAGTCCGAGCTGTACCTGAAGAACTCGGGCATCGCCGACACGGCGTTTTTCGGCCCGGAGGCGGAGTTCTTCATCTTCGACAACATACGGTTCGACCAGGATCAGCATTCCGGCTACTACTTCATCGACGCCGAAGAGGGCCGCTGGAACAGTGGCCGCGAGAAGGACAACCTCGGGTATCGGCCGCGGTACAAGGAAGGCTACTTCCCGGTTCCTCCCACCGATCATTACCAGGATCTGCGCAGCGAGATGGTGCAGACCATGATCAAGTGCGGGCTGAACGTCGAGTGCCACCATCACGAAGTGGCCACCGGCGGGCAGGCCGAGATCGACATGCGGTTCGCTCCGCTGACCGGCATGGCGGACAGCCTGATGCTGTACAAGTACATCATCCGCAACGTCGCCAACCAGTACGGGAAGACCGTGACGTTCATGCCGAAGCCGCTGTTCCAGGACAACGGCAGCGGGATGCACTGCCACCAGAGCCTATGGAAAGACGGCAAGCCGCTATTCGCCGGAGACGGCTACGCGGGCCTGAGCCAGATGGCGCTGTGGTATGCGGGCGGGCTGCTGAAGCACGCGCGCTCGCTGTCGGCCCTGATCGCGCCGACCACCAACAGCTACAAGCGCCTGGTGCCGGGTTACGAAGCCCCGGTGAACCTGGCGTACTCGCGGCGCAACCGTTCGGCCGCGGTTCGCATTCCGATGTACTCTTCGAGCCCGAAGGCGAAGCGGCTCGAGTTCCGTCCGCCCGACCCGGCGTGCAATCCGTACCTCGCATTTTCGGCGATGCTGATGGCGGGCCTGGATGGCGTGCTGAACAAGATCAATCCCGGCGAGCCGCTCGACAAGGACATTTACGATCTGTCCCCCGAAGAGCTGCGTAACGTGCCGTCGATGCCGGGCTCGCTCGAAGAAGCGCTGAGCTGCCTGGAAGACGATCACAACTTCCTGCTGAAGGGCGATGTCTTCACGGAGGAACTGATCGAAGCGTTCATCGATTACAAGCGCAAGAACGAGGCGGACGCGGTTCGTCTTCGTCCCCACCCCTACGAATTCGCGCTGTACTACGACATCTAGAAGAAAGGCCCACTGGGAGCAGCCCAGGCTGCCCCCAGTGGAGCTTTCAGCCTTCAGCTTTCAGCTTTAAAGCCTTCGGATCAATCCTCGGCCGTCAGCGTTCCGTCCTCATTTCAGTCGCGCCAGCACGAGCGCCGAGACGAGTCTCGGCGCGGCAGGCAGGAGTGCCTGCGCCACGGTGGGGGGTGTGCGAAGATCGGAGCAGTCGATGATGCGCGGGCTGGTGCTCCAGATCAATCTTTCCCTCGGTGGCTTGCCGAAGCGGCCGGTTCCAGAAGCTCTGCTCACTCCGCTGGGATTCGAAGGCGACTCGGTGGCGCATCCTGGCGTGCACGGCGGGCCGTTCAAAGCCCTTCTCGTCGGCACCGCCGAAACCACCGATGATCTGATCGCGTGCGGGTTTCCTCTGTTCTACGGCGCTTTGGGAGAGAACCTCACTACTCGCGGGCTGGAGCGGCGTGACCTGCGACCGGGGATGCGGTTCCGGGTGGGGCAGGCGGTCATCGAACTGACGAAGTTCCGCACACCTTGCTCCGCGCTCGATGTCTACGGGCGCGAGTTGCGGGGGCTGATTCCCGACGAGGGCGCGCTGCCGTCGGACCCGGCTTGGGCGATGGGCGGGTTCTATGCGTCCGTGGTCGCGCCAGGGTGGGTTCGCGCAGGGGATATAATCTGTTTGGTGGACGCAGCCGTCTGACCGCTGAAATGCGAAGACCCGTGGAAGAGATCGAGTTCCGCGACCCGGGGCGGGCGTCGGACTCGCTGGGGCGGTTCATGGACGGGTTGCCGCTTGAGTGGCAGGATCGAATTTGTTCGCTGCTGGCCGCCTCGCCCACCCCGGACGAGGCGCTGCACTATCTGGAACGCCTGCATGGGGAACAGCCGGCCGGCTTCCAGAAGATCGCGGAAACCGGGCCGGGGCTGCAACTGCTGGTGGCCGTCTTTTCGCACAGCCGCTTCCTCTCCGAAGCCGTGCTGCTAAACCCGGACTGGGTGCAGGAACTGGCCGAAGGGACGGCGCTGCAGCGGCTCTTTCTGGCCGAGGATTACGCGGGACTGCTCGAGAAGACGCTGGCGGCCGAAGGCCCCGGGCTACCCTCGCCGCACACGCTGGCGCTGTTCCGGCGGCGGCAGATCCTGCGAATCCTGCTGCGCGACATCACCGGCATGGCCGAGCTTCCCGAGATCACCGACGAGCTATCGAGCCTGGCCGATGCGATTTTGGGAGGCTGCTACGGCCGGATACGCGACGACCTGGCCGCCAGGCACGGGCTGCCCAGCGATCCGCGGTTTTCCATCGTGTCGCTCGGCAAGCTGGGCGGCCGCGAGCTGAACTACAGCTCCGACATCGACCTGATGTTTCTGTACGCGGCAAACGGCACGACGGCAGGGCCCAATCCGATCTCGAACAAGGAGTTTTTCAAGAAGGCGGCCAATCAGTTGACGGACCTGCTATCCACTTACACCGCCGCTGGCATTTCCTACCGCGTGGATCTGCGGCTGCGGCCGGACGGGCGGTTCGGCGAAGTCACCAGCTCGCTTGAGGGCGCCAAGACCTACTACCAGGAGCGGGCGCGCGACTGGGAGTTGCAGATGCTGGTGAAGGCGCGCGTGTCGGCAGGCGATGCGGGCCCCGGTGCCGATTTGCTGGAAGCGGTGGAGCCGCTGATCTACTCCAGCACGCTCGACTTCTCGGTGGTGGAAGCGGCCTCGGAAACGCGCGTGCGGATTCGGGAGAAGATGGCCGAGCGGCGCGGCGCGGCGCAGGGTTTCAACATCAAGCTGGCCCCGGGCGGCATACGCGACATCGAGTTCCTGGTGCAGTGCCTGCAGCGGCTGCACGGAGGGCGGGAGCCGTGGGTGCGCCACGCCGGGACGCTACTGGCGCTCTCGCGGCTGCGGGACAAGGACCTGCTCTCGCCCACCGAATACTCGGAGCTGGCTGGCGCTTACCAGTTCCTGCGCCACCTGGAGCACCGGCTGCAATTCGACGAAGATCTGCAGACGCACACGGCACCCACGGATCCGGAGGAGTTGGCGGCTCTGGCGCGCAAGATGCCGGGTGCTCATTTCGGAGGCGCGCCCACGGCCGATTCGCTGCTGGGCGAGCTGAACCGGCGGCGGGAGTCGGTCCAGGCTATCTATGAGCGCGTGATTCACGCCCAGCAACCGATCTACTACATGACCGCAGCCGAGCCGGTTGCATCGGAGAACGCCGTTTCGGCGGAAATGGAGGAGCCGATCGAGCAGGGCGCGAGCAATCTGCTGCGCTTTCTGGACCAGCGTGCGCCGCAACTCGCCGCGGCCGTAGCGCGGAGCGGCCTGCGCCGCGGCCGCGTGCACTTCGAGCACTTCCTCGAGCGCATCTTGCCGCACGCGGACTGGCTGAACTGGCTCAACGGCGATCCCCAACTCGCCTCCTACCTGCTCGATATCGTCGAGCACAGTCCGTATTTCGCCGAACAGTTGATACGCTATCCCGAGCTGCTCGCGGAGTTGCGCAATATGCGCCACGAATCCCGCCAGGACCTGCCGTACCTGGTGGAGGCGCTGGCCAGCGACGATCCCTCCGAGTTGCGGCGCTTCTTCCGGCGCGGAATGTTCCGCATCCAAGCGGAGAGCATCTGCCGCCAGAGCGAAGTCTTCGCGGCCCTGGAGCGCACTTCGGACCTGGCCGACGCCGCCATCGCGGGAGCTTACCGCATGGCTGTCGAGCAGGTGACCGCCGCCCGTCCGCCGGCCGCGGCCGGCTACAAACCGAAAGACCAGATGCTGGCGATCGCTCTGGGACGGCTCGGCATGCGCGAGTTCGACCTGGCCTCGGACGCCGATTTGATTTTCGTCATCCCGGACCAGGATTTGCCCGAACAACTGTTCTGGACGCGCGTTGCCGAACAGATGATTTCGATCCTGACCGCCTACACCGGCGAGGGGATGATGTTCGCCGTAGACACGCGGCTGCGGCCTAACGGGCGTTCCGGCGCCATGGTGCAGTCGGAGACCGCGTACAGGAACTACCTGGCCAACGCCGCCGAGGCATGGGAGGGCATCACCTACATGAAGTCGCGGGTGGCGGCGGGCGACATCGACAGCGGGACCGCCTTCCTCAACGAACTGCAGCAGGTGGATTGGCGGCGCTACGGGCAGAGCGGGCGTTCGCGCAAGCAGCTCCTCCAGATGCGGCTGCGCCTGGAGAAAGAACTGGGCGGGGACAATCCGCTCAAGGCGGGCCGCGGCGGATACTACGACATCGATTTCGCGCTGATGTACCTGCGGCTGAAGGGCGCGGGAATCTTCTTCAAGGTGCTGAATACGCCCGCGCGCATCGACGTGATCGAACAGATGGGGCACCTGGAGCGGCCGGACGCCGACTTCCTGCGGGACGCGGCGGGCTTCTATCGCGCGCTGGATCATGCCTTGCGCGTATCGAGCGGCCACACCGAGGGGACGCTGCCCACCGCCGGTTGGGCGCTCGAGAACCTCACTGCCCTGGTGCGCCGATGGACACCGGACCATCTGCACGACCAGCCGCTCGACGTGGAGCTGGCGCAGATACAGGCGCGCACGCGGGAGTACTTCGACCGGCTGTTCCATATTTAGCCGGCCGCCTGCCGGCAGCTTTCAGCCGGGTTAGTACCGAACCGCGAGCGTCAGCGAGCGGACCGCTCCCTCACGGTCGCGGTTCGGTGCAATAGGACAGGGGGGCCTCATGGAGATCAATAGGCGCGAGTGGATGATTGGGACGGGCGCGCTTTTGGCGTCCCGGGTGGCGGCGAGTTCGGCGAGCTGGTACGACCGCCCTTTGCGGTGGGCTCAACTGGCTTTCGTCGAGGACGATCCCGGCCGGTACGATGCGGGGTTCTGGCTCGATTACTTCAAGAGGATTCATGCCGACGCCGCGTGCCTCAGCGCGGGCGGATGCGTGGCTTTCTATCCGACCGAGGTCCCGCTGCACTATCGCAGCAAGTTCCTCGGGAGTAGCGATCCCTTCGGCGAGATGCTGGCGGGGTGCCGCGGGCTGGGGATGAACGCGATCGCTCGCGTGGATCCGCACGCCGCGCATCAGGAGGTCTACGACGCGCATCCGGACTGGATCGCCGTGGACGCAAATGGCCGTCCCCGTCGCCACTGGGCTATACCGTCGCTGTGGGTCACCTGCGCGCTCGGACCCTACAATTTCGAATTCATGACTAGCGTGATCCGGGAAATCATGGATCGCTACAAGGTCGATGGCATCTTCGCCAACCGGTGGAGCGGTTCGGGGATGTGCTATTGCGAGCACTGCCGGCAGAACTTCAAGAAATTCAGCGGCCTCGATCTGACGCCGGCCGGCGAGGAGCAGCCGCGGTACGCCGCATGGCGGAGGCAGCGGCTGTTGGAGCTGTACTCGCTCTGGGATGGCGAAATCAAGAAGCGCAACCCGGACGCCGCTTTCTTCCCCAACGGATTCGACGAGATCCGCGATGCCGTTTCGGTCCCGATTTTGATTGCGGACCGGCAGGCCCGTTTCGGAAGCACGCCGGTGTGGCAGAACGGCAGGTTCGCGAAGGCGGCGCGCTCGACGTTCGGTTCGAAGCCGATCGTGGGCCTGTTCGGCGTGGGGTTGGAGGCTCCGTACCGCTGGAAGGACTCGGTTCAAAGCCCCGATGAAATCCGCGTCTGGGCTGTGGACGGCATCGCGCAGGGGTTCCGCCCCTGGGTCACCAAGTTCAACGCCAAGCCGCTCGACCGGCGCTGGATCGAGCCCGTCGAGCGGTTGTTCGTCTGGCACTGGAAGAACGAGAAGTACCTGCGCAACGAGCGGTCGCTGGCGCGCGTCGGCCTCGTGGCCGGCGCCGCGCGCCTCGGCGGATTACGAATCCGGGTTCTACCAGGCGCTGGTGGAAGCGCGAATCCCGTTCGAGATGGTCGCCGCCGGCGGGTTCGACTCCGAGCGCCTGCGGCCCTTCAAAGTGCTGGCGCTGCCGAACCTGGTGAATCTGTCCGATGAGCAGTGCGCGCAACTGCGCTCTTTCGTCGAGAGGGGCGGTGGCCTCGTCGCCACCCACGAGACCTCGCTCGGAGACGGGCGTGGCGGGCGGCGGGACGACTTCGGACTGGCCGGCCTTTTCGGCGCGTCCTTCGGCGGCAACGTGATCGAGCGGCAGCAGAACGCCTACCTGAATCTCGAAGATCACTCCCATCCCCTCCTGGCCGGACTCGAGGACGCGAGCCGCATGATCCACGGAGTGAAGCGCGTTGAGATCCGCACTCCGCCGGGTTTGCGCGCGCCGTTGATGACGGTCCCCAGCTATCCCGATCTGCCAATGGAGGAGGTATACCCGCGCGAAGCGAAGACCGACATTCCCGGTGTGATTGCGCGCGCGGCGGGCGCCGGCCGGGTGGTTTATTTCCCGTGGGACATCGACCGGACCTTCTGGGAAGTCATGAACTACGATCACGGGAGAGTTCTGGCCAACGCCGTGCGCTGGGCCGCTAACGAAGAGCAGCCTCTGGAAGTGAGGGGGCGCGGCCTGCTCGACGTGGCACTGTGGCGACAGCAATCGTCGGTGACGGCGCACCTGGTGAACCTCTCGAACCCTATGGCGATGTCGGGATCGTTCCGCGAGATTCTGCCGGTGGGCCCGCAGAGGGTGCGTATCAAGCTGCCCGACGGAGCGAAGGCGCGCGGTGTACACATGCTGGTCGGCGGAGGCCAGGCATCGTGGCTCCAGACCGGAGCGTGGGTCGAGACCACCACTCCTCCGATAGACCTGCACGAGGTAGTGGCGGTGGATGTGTAGGCGTGGTGGCCACTTTTACATCTCTTTTACACGGCAGTCATCGGGCATTTCCCGCGATCGCCTAGAGTAGATCCAAGGGGCACCCGTTTACGGGCCGCGCGGGGGGGATGCGTTGTGGGGAATTTCTACCTTGGGGTCTGGCACAGCCGGACGGCGATGTCCGATGACGAGGCTGCCCGGCAGTATTCTCTGCTGAGCGACGGCAAATCGGCGTCCCGCAAGTTCGACTCGCAGGTGTATGCCTTCTACTACCAGGTGACCGCACTGCATCCCGAAATCGACATGGTTCCGGAAAGCGCCTCGGCACTTGTCCCTGGGCTTGCGCCATCGACTTGTCCGGCGGCCACGTGATTATGGCGATCACGCCGGAGACAGCCGAGAGGCTGGTCGCCGAGTTGCTATCGCTTGCCGAGCAGCACGAGCTGGTGTGTTTCGATCCCCAAGCCGGCAAGGTACACCTCCCTCCGCACCTCAGGGGACGGCAAGCCGGCACTGCCCGATAGCAGGACTCCCACCTCCAGCGGACCGGGGCCAGAATGGGCCAGGAGGCGGCGCGCGCCCCACCACGGGCGCAGTGATACAATTCTCCGTGACAAGGCGGCTCAGGTTCAGCCGCACAGGGTCACGTGTGTCGATGATCGCTCGCCTCATAGCGCTGTATCGAAAACTCGGCCGGCTCGACCAGGCATTCCTGTTCATGCTGGCCGGGGCGTTGATCGCAAACTATGCGGCTCCGGCCGCCGATTTCCCGGTGCTGCTGACGTTTCTGGCCTGCGTGATGGGGATGGCATGCACCTTCAAGTGGCTGGTGTGGCTGCTCAAGAAAGTCATCTGGAGGCTGCGCTATCGGTTACTGGTCGCCTATTTGTTCATCGCGGTGGTGCCCATTCTCCTGATCCTGGTGCTGGTGTGGCTGGGCGCCTATGTGCTGACCGGGCAGGTGGCGGCCTACCTTGTCACCTCCGAACTCGAGCGGCAGACCGCGGAGTTGTTGATGCCGGCGCGCGGCTTGGCCTACACCGCGCCCGCGATCCGCGACCAGCAGGCGGGCTGGCTGGCCTCCGCCCTGCGCACGCGCTTCAGCGGCCTCGAGGTGGTGGTCCGAAGCGGCGGCAAGGTGTCGCGCTATCCATCGGATTCGAGCGCCCAGCCGCCGGCCGCGGGCTGGGACGACGCCAGCGGCCTGGTCCGCCGCGACGGGCGGCTTTACCTGTGGGGGCACGCGGCGTACAAGACCACCGACGCGGCTAAGGCGACGGATGTGACCATGACCGCTCCGGTGACGCCGGGCACACTGGCTCAGCTACTGCCAGGCTTGGGCGACCTGTCCTTTCGCCGGAACGAACCCGGCGCTCCGCTCGAAAAGCTGGCCGACAATACCTTTTCCGAGCGGTCGTCGCTGCCACCCGCGCAAAACGCCCTGGACCGCGACATATACTATCCCGCGGTGGTCCTGGTCGGGGTCTGGGAGTCGCCCAACAAGTTCGGAGAGGATACGCTCGGCCTGGTCACGCGCTACTCGGCGGTGCTGGGGACCATTTTCCCGCGCAAGGAACTGATCTCCGGGGAAACCGCGGCGTCGCTGGCGTCGACCGTGTTCTGGGTTGTAGTCGTCTTCTTCTTCGTGGTCGAGCTGGTTTCGGTCGTGATCGGCACACGGCTCACGCGCAGCATCACGGCCGCGGTCCACGCGCTCTACCTGGGCACCGAACGCATCCGCGTGGGAGACTTCTCGCACCGGATCGGAGTTCGCGGCGACGATCAGCTCGCCGCCCTGGGCACCTCGTTCAACCGCATGACCGAGGATCTGGAGCGGCTGGTGGAGGTGGCCAAAGAGAAGGAACGGCTGCAATCGGAGATCGAGATCGCGCGCGAGGTGCAGAACCAGCTCTTCCCCAAGAGTCTGCCGGCCTCAAAGACGCTGCTGCTGGCGGCGGAGTGCCGGCCGGCGCGGCTGGTATCGGGCGACTACTACGACTACGCGACGGTGGGACCGCGGCTGGCCCTGGCGATCGGCGACGTGGCGGGCAAGGGGATCTCGGCGGCGCTGCTGATGGCGACCCTGCAATCCACCATGCGCACGCAGTTGCGCGCCGGGCAGGTGCTGGCAATGGGCGCGGGCAACGGCGGCCCGATCCCCGCCCTGTCGCCGGCGGACCTGGTTTCCCGGTTGAACCAGCAACTGTTCGCGTTCACACCGCCCGAAAAGTTCGCCACGTTCTTCTTCGCGCTCTACGACGACGCCACCGGGCTGATGACGTACACCAACGCCGGGCACCTGCCGCCCATCCTGGTCCGCCGCGGCAAGGCGCTCGCGCCTGGATGTGACCGGGACGGTGGTGGGCGCGTTCTCCTTCGCGGAATACACCGAGAGCACGATTCAGCTCGAGCCCGGGGACCTGCTGGCCTGCTTCACGGACGGCGTCACGGAGCCCGAGAACGAGTTCGGCGAGATGTTCGGAGAGGACCGGCTCACGGACGTGATTCTCAAGCACTCCAGTTGTCGCTTCCGAGGAGATTATCGCGGCGGTGATGAGCTCGGTGCGGGATTGGACCGGCTCTCCCGAGTTGCAGGACGACATGACGCTGCTGTTGGCCAGGAGGGTGCGATGAGCGGCACGGCCGCGACGTCGAGTCTGAAGTTCGCCGCGGCAGGCTAAAGCGTGCGCCACGAGGGCACAAGGCGAGGTTCGTATGCACCGGCTGAGGCAGCGGCTGCTGTGGCTGGGCGGCGCGATCGCGTTCATACTGGCCGCCGGCACCGTCGGGTTCACGCTCATCGAAGGCTACGATCCGTTCAATGCCTTCTACATGACGCTGACCACGATCACCACGGTGGGCTACGGCGAGATTCAGAACCTGAGCCGGGCTGGGCGGATCTTCAATTCGTTCGTCGTCGTGTTCGGCGTGACGACGATGTTCTTCGCGATCGGAGCGATGACGCAGACGGTCATCGAGATGGAGTTGGGCGAGTTTTTCGGAAAGCGGCGGATGAAACGCATGATCGACAAGCTCGAAAAGCACTACATCGTGTGCGGCTACGGCCGCGTGGGGCGGGCGGCTACGCGCGAGTTGCAGCAGGCGGGCGTCCCGCTGGTGGTGGTAGATCGCAATCCGGATAAGGTGGAGCGCGCGATCCGCGAGGGTGCCGCGGCGTTCGGCGGAGACTCGACGCAGGACGCCACGCTCGACGAGGCGGGCGTGCGGCGCGCCAAGGGCCTGATCGCGGCGCTGGCCACCGACGCCGACAACCTGTTCCTGATCCTCTCGGCAAAGACGCTCAACCCGGGTTTGAAGGTGGCGGCGCGGGTGGGAGATGAGCAGGCCGAGGACAAGCTGCGGCGTGCGGGGGCCGACACCGTGTTCGCTCCCTACACGCACGCCGGCCACCAGTTGGCGCTGTCGCTGGTGCGGCCGCACGTGGTTCAGTTCCTCGATGCGGCGACCAAGAACGTGGGGCTGGACGTGGGCCTGGAGCAGTTGCGCGTCTCGGCCGGGTGCGAGATGGCTTCGAAATCGCTGAAGCAACTACAGCTCCGGCGCGATCTCGGTGTCATCGTGCTGGCCATCCGCAAGGCCGACGGCGAAATGCTCTTCAACCCGCCCGCCGAAGCGGTGCTCGATGCGGGCGACTTTCTGATCGTGATGGGCGAGCATGAAAACGTCCGTCAGCTCGAATCGCTGCTCGCGGAGGTGAACGCATGAAAGTCCTGACCGCGGCACAGATGCGCGAGGTGGACCGCCGCACCATCGAGATGGGCATTCCGGGGATCGTTCTGATGGAGAATGCCGGGCACCGCGTGGCGGAGTTCCTGGCCGAAACCTTCGCTCCGCTGGCCTCGCAACGCATCGTGGTCCTGTGCGGCAAGGGAAATAACGGCGGCGACGGGATGGTGGTGGCGCGGCAGCTTTGGACGCGCCTGCGGCCGCGGTCGCTGGCGGTGGTGCTGGCCGCCGCGCCGGGCGAGTTGAAGGACGACGCGCTGGCGAATTACCGCATGCTCCAGGCGTGCGGCTGCCCGGTGGTGCGGGAGATTCCCGCCGAGATCCGCAACGCCACCGTCGTCATCGACGCGCTGCTCGGCACCGGTCTCAAGGGCGCGGTCGCGGGCCCGATGCTCGACTGGGTACGCGAGGTGAACGCGGGGTTCCCGCTGGCGAAAGTAGTGGCGGTGGACATTCCGTCGGGCATCGAAAGCGACAACGCCACGACGGTGGGCGAAACCGCGCACGCGGATTTCACCGTCACCTTCACGGCTCCCAAAGTGGGGCAGGTGATGGGCCCGGCCTCGACGCGCGTGGGCAAGCTGCACGTGGCGGCGATCGGCAGCCCGCCCTCGCTCTACGAGGAAGACGACGCGGCCTTCCTCTCGCTGGTGGAACCGGCCTGGTTCGGCGCTCTGTTCGCTCCGCGCGTTCCGTGGGCCAACAAGGGCAACTTCGGCCACGTGCTGGTGGTAGCCGGCTCGCGCGGCAAGCCGGGTGCGGCGGCGATGAGCGGCATCGCGGCGCTACGGGCGGGCGCGGGGCTGGTCACGGTGGCGTCCCCGGAATCGGCGGTCCACGTCATCGCCGGCCACGCGCCGGAGCTGATGACCGAACCGCTGGCCGAAAGCGCCGCCGGCTCGATTGTCGACGACGGATACCTGTTGCGGCTGGCGGAAAAGAAGAGCGTGGTGGCCGTGGGGCCGGGGCTGGGAACGGCTGCCGAAACCGTTGAGTTGGTGCGGCGTCTGGTGCGCGAGTGCGCGCAGCCGATGGTCGTCGACGCCGACGCGATCAACGCCCTGGCCGGTAGCGCGTTCGAGGGCGGCGGCCGTCTGCGCGTGCTCACGCCGCATCCCGGGGAGATGGCGCGCCTGACCGGGAAGACGATCGAAGAGATTCAGAGCGACCGCGTGGCGGCGGCCCGCGGCTTCGCCACGGAGCATCATGTGGTCCTGGTGCTGAAGGGCTTCCGCACGCTGATCGCGTTCCCCGATGGCCGGGTGTGGATCAATCCCACCGGCACTCCGGCCCTGGCAACCGGCGGAACGGGCGACATTCTGACTGGAACCATCGCCGGTTTCCTGGGCCAGTTCCCTGACCGCACGGACCGGGCCGTGGCGGCCGCGGTGTATGTCCACGGGCTGGCCGGTGAACTCGGCGCGGCGGAACTCGGCGAGAAGAGCCTGGTGGCGACCGACCTGTTGCGGTACTATCCGGCGGCATTCCATGCCTGTGTTCCGAACGAGCTCTGAGGAGGAGACGGTCGCGCTGGGGCGGGAGTTGGCGCTGGGGCTGCCCGCGCGCGCGGTGGTGCTTCTCATCGGCAACCTGGGCGCGGGGAAGACGACGCTCGCGAAGGGAATCGTCGAAGGCCTGGGGGCGGCGGCCCCGGAAGAGGTATCGAGCCCAACCTTCACGCTGATCCACGAGTACGGCGGCGGTCGCGTGCTCCACGTCGATCTCTACCGCATCGACGAGGAGCGCGAGCTGCGCACGCTGGGCCTCGCGGACCTGATGGAGCGCGAGGCGGTGATGCTGGTGGAGTGGGGCGAGCGCTTCCCGCGCCTGTGGCCGCCGGATCGCATCGAGATCCGGCTGCGGGCGCTCGATGGGGAGGATCGGGAGATTGTGGTGGAGGTTCTATGAAGTCCTATCGTTGGTTGCTCATGCTCGCATTTGCCGGGCTGGGTCTGGCCGAGACCCCGAAAATCGGCGGCGACTATTCGGGCACCCTGGGCACGCTTCATCTCAAGTTGCATCTGAAGGTGGGCGCAGGCGGCGCGATGGAAGGAACGCTGGACAGCGTCGATCAGGGGGCGATGGGTCTGCGGTGCGCCAATATCCACCTCGCGGAGATGGCCTTCTCGTTTGAGGTTCCCAGCGTCCACGGCACGTGGCACGGCACGGTCTCCGCCGATGGCGCGACGCTGAACGGGAGTTGGTCGCAAGGCGAGGAAATGCCGCTGGTGCTTCGTCGCGATGAGCCGTTCGCGGCCGCTGAAAAGCCGTCGCGCGTGGATGGAATCTGGCGGGGAACGCTCGGGGCGGGCGGCACCAAACTGCGTCTACAGGTCCAGATAAAGAGCGACCGCGCCGGGAAGGAGTACTGTTCGATCGACAGCCTGGATCAAGGCACGATGGGGCTTCTCTGCGATAAGGTGCAGCTTGACGGGAACCATTTTTCGTTCGAGGTTCCGGTGGTAAATGGACGCTGGTCGGGAACGCTGGCGGAGAACGGAAATGAGCTGGATGGCACATGGTCGCAAGGGCAGGATCTGCCGCTGCGCATGACGCGGCAGACGGTTGCGCTGGCGGCGAAGGCGCCGGAGCCGCCGAAGTATGACGCGGCCGCGGCTCCCGTACCCGTGGGGGAATTGAAAGCGGTGCTCGACCGCGATCTGGCCGCGGCGCTGAAGGACGGTGCACTGGCGCCCGGCACGAACGGCGGCGTAGCGCTTGGCGTGGTACAGCGTGGAATCCGGCGGATCTTCGTCTACGGTCCGGTGAAGGAGGATTCGATTTTCGAGATCGGCTCGATATCCAAGACCTTCACGGCCCTGATGCTGGCCGAGATGGTGGCGCAGCACAAGGTGAAGCTCGATGAGCCGGTGCGGGAGTTACTGCCTCCGGGAACGGTGGCAAAACCCGAAGGCGCGGAGATCACTCTGCTGGATCTGGCGACGCAGCAATCCGGCCTGCCGCGGATGCCGGACAATTTTCATCCGGCCGACCCGCAGGATCCTTATGCGGATTATCGGCCAGCGAACTTGTACGAGTTTATCGCCAAACATGGCGTAAGCAAGCCGGCGAATACGCGCTTCAGCTACAGCAATCTGGGGCTGGGGCTGCTGGGCCAGGCGCTGGCGAATCGCGCGGCCATGGCGTATCCGGAATTGCTGAAGGCGGAGATCACCGGCCCCCTGGAGCTGAACGACACGGCGGTGAACCTTTCGCCGGAACAGGAAAAGCGATTCACTCCAGGCCACTCCGCGCAGCACCGGGTGGCGCACGCCTGGCATCTGGACGCGCTGGCCGGGGCGGGCGGTATCCGATCGACCGCCAGCGATATGCTGACGTACCTGGAGGCGCAACTGCATCCGGATAAGGTCCGGCACGCGGAAACGCTGGCCAGCGCGATCGAGGTGTCCCACGAGTTGCGAGCCGATGCGATGCCTGGAATAAAGGTCGGGTTGGCCTGGCTTTTCGACACCAAGACCGGCGGGTATTGGCACAACGGGGCGACGGGAGGATACAGCAGTTACGCTGTCTTCAATCCGAAGGAAGACTACGCTGTGGTGGTGCTGTTCAATACGACGATCGGTGGCAACGGAAGCTTTGCGGACCGCTTGGGACAGCACGTCGCGGAGCGCCTGAGCGGACGGCCTGCCATCTCGCTTCACGACTAAGGCGTGCGGGTAGCGGTCCGCTCGCTCACGCTCGCGGTTCGGTGCTGTGCAGTAAACTGGGGCAATGTTCATCGGTCACGTCGCGGTGGGGCTCGCGTCCAAACGGGCTGCGCCCAAAACGTCTTTGGGATTACTGGTGGCCGCGCCGCTGGCGGTCGATCTCCTGTGGCCCATTCTGGTGCTGGCGGGCGTGGAGCGGGTGCGCATCGATCCCGGCAACACCACGTTCACGCCTTTGGCTTTCACGTACTATCCGTGGTCGCACAGCCTGCTGATGGCGCTGGTGTGGAGCGTGGCGGCGGGCGCGGCGTACTGGCTGTGGAGACGTTACCGTGCGGGCGCGCTGGTGCTGGCAGCCGGAGTCTTCAGCCATTGGGTGATGGATGCGCTGGTGCATCGGCCCGACCTGCCGCTGTACCCCGGAAGCTCCACGATGATCGGCCTCGGGTTGTGGAATTCGGTTCCCGCGACGCTGGCGGTAGAGTGCGCAATCTTTGTGGCCGGGGTGTGGCTCTATGCCGCCGGGACGAAGTCCCGCGACGGCGTGGGCAGGTACGGATTCTGGGGCTTCGTGGTGTTTCTGGCGGTGGTGTACGCGGCCAACGTTTTCGGCCCGCCGCCGCCCTCGGCGCGCGCGATAGGCTTCGCGGGTCTGGCGCTGTGGCTGCTGCCGCTATGGGCGTGGTGGTTCGACTCTCACCGCGCGTGAGTGTGACAGGAATAGGCTGCGGCACCTCACTGCGGAGGTTCGTCTCGTTCAATCTCCCGCACGATGAATGGAACCAGGCAAGGAGCGAGCCCACGGTCCGACCGAGGGAGGGTGTGATCGCCTTCAAACTCATGGCCCGAGTACAGCGGTTCCTAACAGTCGGCCTGACCGCTGCTGCCGCTACGGGGCTGGTGCGTGGGAAAAAATAACCCTTGATTCAGATATAACGGTGTGATATATCCACTAAATATGCCCATTGTCAACGCGGCACCGGAGTCTTCCGGCGCGGTTGCGGCAGTGCGGTTTCCCGGCCTCGTGGCGTGGCATCCGACACAGGTGATCATAGATATCAACGGGTATTTCGCACAGTAGGGCAGAACGGCGCTCGCGACGAACACTGTGCTGTTGGTGCGGCGCGCAGTTTCGCGGGAGGAACCAAGCGCGGCGACGGAATGTCGAGGTGGCCCGCTAGAAGGAACTGAGCTTACGGAGCCAGTTTCTGAAAAGTACTCGGAGCGGACCCGCCGGCGCCTGGCGAAGCCGCCACATTCGAGCTGCCGGCGCGGGCGATTGCCTCCGTCAGTCCCTTCCGGGAAACGGGCTTGGTGACGTAGTCATCCATCCCGGCGTCCAGGCAGCGTTCGCGGTCGCCCTTCATCGCGTGAGCGGTCATCGCCAGGATGGGAGTGTGCCGCCCGGTGCCTTGATCCCGTGCACGGATGGCGCGAGTGGCCGTGAATCCATCCATCTCCGGCATCTGAACGTCCATCAGGACCAGGTCGAAATCCTCCCGATCCAGGCGATCGAGGGCCTGGCGGCCGTCTGCTGCGACGACAACGCTGTGGCCCATGCTCTTGAGAAGCGCCACGGCCACGCGTTGATTCACCGCGTTGTCTTCCGCGAGCAGGATGCGCCTTGGCGCGATCTCCGGAGCGCTCGGCGTGCCCTGCCGCTCCGGCCGCTCTTTCCTGCCTCCAAGCGCGGCCAGGATCGTTTCTCGCAACTCGGTTTCATCGATCGGCTTCACCACATGCGAGTGGGCGCCGAGTCGCCGGCAACGCTCGACATCTACTCCCTGGCCGGCGGGAATCATGACCACCTTGGCCGCGCTCGCCGCAGCCGCTTCTCCCCGGAGGCGCTCCAGAAACTCCAGCCCGCCGATCCCAGCCATTCTGGCATCCGTCAGGACCACATCGAAGTGCCGGCCCGCCGAGGCTGCTTCGGAGACGGCGGCCAAGCCCGCCCGTCCGCTGGCGGCCAGCACGGCATTCATCCCCCAGCGAGCGGCAAACTCGCCGAGAATGCGCCGGCCAGTTGCGTTGCCGCTCACGATCAGGATCGCCAGCGCGCGTAGCGCGGCTTCGGGCGGCGCGGCCGGCGGAGCGTCCCTATTCAATCCAAGGGCGGAAATGAAGTGGAACGCGCTGCCCTCGCCGGGCTTACTCTCCACCCAGATGCGCCCACCCATCAGTTCAACGATGCGCCCCGATATGCACAGTCCGAGCCCGCTGCCTCCATACTTACGCGTGGTCGAGCAGTCCGCCTGTTCAAACCGGTTGAAGATCCGGTCTTGTTTCTCCTGGGGAATCCCGATGCCGGTGTCGCGGACCGTGAAGCGAAGGCACGCCTCCGCGGCGCCGGCGGATTCCAGTGCGACCGACAGCACCACCTCCCCCTCAGCGGTGAACTTGATGGCGTTACCCAGCAGGTTGAGGAGCACCTGGCGGAGCCGCGACGCGTCTCCGATCAGGGAATCCGGCACGTCGCCATCCACCGAGCAAAACAGTTCGACGCCTTTCTGTTCGGCCCGCAGGGCTACGGTCTTGTTCGTTTCCGCGAGCAACTGCCGCAAGCGGAATGGCGCGCTGTCCAACTCGACTTTGCCGGCCTCGATCTTCGAAAAATCGAGGATATCGTTGATGACGCCCATCAAGGCGCCAGCGGAGGATTGTATGATGCCCAGCGATTCTCTCTGCATCGCGGTGAGCTCGGTATTCAGCAGAAGTTCGCTCATTCCGATGACCCCGTTCATGGGGGTGCGGATTTCGTGGCTCATGTTGGCGAGGAACTCGCTCTTCGCCCGATTGGCGGCTTCGGCAGACTGGCGAGCGTCCTGAAGCTGGGCGTTGGCCGAAACGAGGCGCTGGTTCATGGCAACCAGTTCGGCCTGGCTCGCTCGCAACGCGTTCTCCGCGCGCAGGCGCACGGTGATGTCGCGGACGATGCCGATAATGCCACCGTCGAGGAACGGCAGCAGGCGGGCTTCGTAGGAGCGCTGGGAGCCGTCGTTGCCGTCCACATATTCGAAGCTCACGGTCTGGCCGGTCGAGCGCACCGAGAGGATGGCCTTGCGGAACCGACCCGCCGGCGACTCCGGCGGTGGCGATTGGTCCGCCGAGCCCAACGGAAGCTGGAGGGCCGCCGCGCCGCCCTGCCTCAGATCGATGACGGCGCCGGCCGCATCGATTCGGAACAGGAGGTCCGGCAGGGCCTGCAATACGCCGCGCAGTTCCGAATTGGCCTGAAACAGCTCTCCCGAACTCAGCTCGAGAGCGCGCTCCAGCATACGGCGGCCCGCATCGAACTCCTCGTAGGCCGCACTGATGGCGTGGAGAAGCGGCTGGCAGCACTCGGGCATAGACGTTTCGCCGCCCAGATGTCTTTTCAGCTGCCTCTCAAGCAGTGCGTGAAGCGGCGGCATACGCGCCTCACTGTTCGGCGAAAGTCGTGATGGCCAGCGTCTCGTTGTGCAGCTCGGAAGGCTCTCCGGGAGCGATGGGCGCGATTTCGCCGCACGAGTAGAAACCCGTCAGGACAGCCTGGCCGCCAATCACCTCGCGCACAGCCTCCAACTCCTCTTCGACTCGCTGCTTAAGGACGTGCCGGCGCCCGTTACAGCTCACCACGAATGCCAGTTCGGCCGGCGCGCCCTCCAGTGGGAGGGTACTCTGGCGGGCCGCATCCAGGGTGTCATCGATCAGGCGCTCGATGCTTCCCATCATCATGCGAACATAGGCGCCCTCCGGAACGCTGCCGGCGAACCGCATCGATTGCGTTGCTTCGTCCACCGAAAGCAGCCCCCGCAGCACGCTGTGACCCTTGTCGCCAACCGAAAGGCAGATGGGGAACAGCAGTCCGGAGGCAGGCAAGGCCGATGCCAGCTCTCCCAGATACTGCTTGTATATGCCGAGCGCGGAACGCCCGTCGAGTTCGTAGAGGACGCTGCCGCTGGACCTGGTAATGCGCCGCAGGGGGCCGAATTGTCCCCACAGCCCGGTAGCGGCCGATCCGATTTTCAAATGGTCCCCATAGAAACCCAGCGCCGCTACCGAGGACTGCCCCGGAGCGCTGTTGCACCAGATGTGGCTCACTTGCTGGCGGTCCCCGTCAGCCGAGAAACCGCCCGATACGGTCACGCCGGCCGGCAGGGCGGAGTTGATCCCGTTGACCACCTCGCTGGCGTCCACCTGCAGGACCTCCGAGATGACAAACACGTGGCGCAACCCGGCCGGATCGAGTGAGCGTATGAGCTGCTGACCGGCCGCGAAGCTATCACCCGGTTCGCGAAGGTCCACCCGCGCCACCGCTAGCGGTGTGCGCTCGAAGGCCACGGCCGTCACGGACACGGTCTCCTGCCTCACGGTGGTCCCCTGAATCTCGCCGGCCGTGGAGCATCCCAGCAAGTGGGCATTCGGGTAGATACGCCGGCACAGATCGAAGGACTCACTGGCCTTGATCAGGCCGGCCGATCCGAACAGGAACGCCACCTGCGCGGATTCTCCGAGCGCCGAAGCCGCGGCCCCCTCCGTCCACCCTGTCTTCGCGGACCAATGCAATTGTTCGATTCTCATAATGATGCTCCCGGGCGCACTTTCGCTTTGCCCCTGGGCGCGGGGCCCTCAGGAGCGGGACACACGCTCGACGAAAGCTCACCGAAGCCTGGCCGCAGTGAACCCGGCTGAGCGCTCTTATGGTCATATCGGGCGCTTCCGCGAAAACGGCAGGAAGATTGGACTCGCGGCTTTCTCCACGCTCGGCCAGCGCCGCGGCGGCAGGCCCGCCAAGGGATGCGACTACCGCGCACCGCGCCGTAACATTCTCGTTACCGCTGGTGGCCAACCAGGGGGTCGGTCGGCTCCACCGACGGCTGCCTCTACGCCCCCGAGTGACGTCCGCTCGCGCTCCGCGTTTTGGGATCATCGATAGCGTGAGGATCGACAAGTGGCTCTGGGCTGCACGCTTCTTCAAGACGCGCGCTCTGGCCGCGCGGGCGTGTGAGATCGGCAGAATCGCGTCCAACGGGCAAGCCGCCAAGCCTTCGCGCGAGGTTCACCCCGGCGACCTGCTCGAAGTGAAGAACGACAGCGGCGACTTTCAATTGGAGGTGCTGCGGCTCAGCGAAGCGCGCGGTCCGGCGGCGGTTGCGCAGACGCTCTACCGCGAGACCGAGGTGAGCCGGGAAGCCCGCATCAAGATGGTCGAGGAGCGCAAAGCGATGCCGCGTTTCGAAGGGTTGCGGCAAGCGAAGCCATCGAAGCGCGACCGCCGCAAACTCGACCGGCTCCGGGGCAGAGGCTGACCTTCCTACGGAAAGCTCGCGCCGTTATGGCGCCGCGTTCCAGAGCACCTCGATGTTGTGCTCGTGAATGTTCGGAAGCCCGTCGGCCGAATCGGACAGGGCGGCCACTTCCGCGAAGCGTTCCACACGCGGCAGAGCCTGTTTCGTCTGGGCCAGGGTCTTACCCGCCGCTTTTGCGCGGCGCACTTCGTTCCAGAGCTTTTCCAGATAGGCGACCTGCGGCGCGCACTGCGCCTTGCTCATAATGGTCCAGCCATGGCAGGAGAAGAACTGCGTCTTGTCGTCGGCCTGGGCCACAACCTCATTGAGCACCGCGATCCAGTTATTCATGATGGCGGCCGTCAGCGCCTCTTTCGGCGCGTAGGGGCCGCTGACCAGGGGCAAATGGCCGCCGTACAAGATAGCTCCCAGGCGAACGAGTCCTTCCTCGGGGATGCTGACGATGGTGTCCGCCGTAGAGTGCCAGTGCCCGTAGGAGAACAGGTGTACGGAAACGTCGCCGAGGTTCAGAGTCATGCGGCGGTCGAAAGTGATGGCCGGCGGCACAAAGTCGATACCGGCCGCGTAATCCGCCTGCACCGTCTTCCAGAACCTTTCCCCTTTGGCAACCTCCGGGTTCTCCAGCAGCTTGGAGTCTTTCTTGAGGTCCTGCTGGGTTTGGGCGAGGCTCTGCTCGGGAATGGCCAGCCTGTCGGCGATGCTTGCGGGGTCGGATTTGAAGCCGAGGATCGCCGTGCCCAACAGGTCGCTGCCGACGATGGGGATATCGGAGTAGGCGCTATTGCCGAAGGTGTGATCGCTATGCTCGTGGGAAACAATCAAGAAAGCGAAGTCGCTCCGCTTGAACTCCGCCTGGATCGCCGCGCGAACAGCCTGGGCGACGGTCTTTGAGAAGCCGGAGTCGATAACGACGATTCCTTTCTGAGTCGCAACCGCGAGGTAAGTGTTATCCCAGGGGCCGACATGGAAGACAGCGGCGCGTGGGCTGAGGCGGCGCACCTTGACGCCGAGGTCGGGAGCGGCTTGAGTTTCAGCCTGAGCGGAGGCGGCCGCGGCGATGAATAGCGCGGCCACAAAGAGCGAAGAAGAGCGATGGGTGGGCATAGGGTTTTACCGTGGGATCATGATAGCAGTCTGAAGGCCCTCAACAGGCGGAGATTTCAGGGGGATTTCAGGGAGGACCGGCGGGGTCCCCGGGATGCGCCGCGGCGTTGCGGGCGTGCCGGTTCGACTCTTACCGCACCTGCTCGTGCCCGGAGTAACATTCCGCTACCTTCTCGCGGAAGTTTTCGAGCGCGCGCATGCGCCGCACTTTGAGGGTGGCCGTGAGCTCTCCGGCGTCCATCGAGAAATCGCGGTCGAGCACGTGGAACTTGCGGACCTGCTCGAAGGGGGCGAGGCTGCCGTTCACGCGGGCCACCACACGCCGCACCTCGGCCTCGACCGTCGAACGGTCGCGAGCGGGCTCCGTTTCCGCCTTCACCGTGACCAGAGCGGAGACGTAAGGCCGGCCGTCCCCCACCAGCAGCACTTGGCTGATGATCGGATCGAGGCGCAGCAGGGACTCGATGCGCGCCGGGTAGACCTTGCGGCCGTTCGAGAGCACCAGGATGTCCTTCTTGCGGCCGGTGATGTATATGTAGCCGTCGGAATCGGCCTCGGCCAAGTCCCCGGTGTGAAGCCAGCCATCGCGCAGAATCTCGGCGGTCGCCGCCGGGTCCTTATAGTATCCGGAGAAGATCGTGGGACCGCGCACCAGCAGCTCGCCATCGTCCGCGATCCGGATCTCGACTCCGGGTAGTGGCTTGCCCACGCTGCCGGGACGCGTTTCGCCGGGCGGGTTCAAAATGACCACTCCGCCTTCGGTGAGCCCGTAGCCTTCGATCAGCGGCAGCCCGGTGGCCAGAAAGAAGCCCGAGAGCTCCTTGCCGAGCGGAGCGGAGCCGGAGCCGCAGATGCGCAAACGTCCGCCGAAGCGGGCTCGCATTCTCTGGAAGAAAATCCGGTCGCAGAGGGCCAGGACCAGACGTGTGGGAAGAGCCGGGCGACGGCCCGCGAGCCGTAGACGCACACCGCTCAAGCCCAGCCGCACCGCGCGGTCGAATAGCACGGAGACCAGCCGGCCGCGCTTGCGCACTTCCATGCGGATGCTGGCGTGGACCCGTTCCCACAGCCGCGGCGGCGCGACAAAGACCGTGGGCTTGACGCGCAGGAACTCGTCCGGCAGCTTCATCAGGCTCTCGGCGAACCAGACCGGCACGCCGCAACGGATGGGGAGCATCTGCAGGGCCAGGCGTTGGGTGATGTGGGCAGGCGGCAGAAACGCGAGCACGGAGTCGGCGGGCCCGATGTCGAGCACCTTGGGACCCATCTCCACGTTCGCGATCAGCGCCTCGTGCGTGATCAGGCCCATCTTCGGCTCGCCGGTAGCGCCCGAGGTGAGGTAGAGGATGGCGCCGTCTTCGGGAGCGACTTCCGCGACGATTCGCGAGAACAGTTCCGGATCCCGCTCCATGGCCTCGCGGCCCTTGGCGCGCAGGTCGTCCAGCGTCATCACGCCGGTGGACGTTCCTTTCAGCAGGATCGCGGGCAGGTTGTGCGGGAACTGCGGATCGGCTCTCAGCGCGCGCAGCAACGACGGGCTCTCGACGAATAGCGCCTGGGCGTCGCAGGCCCGCAGCTCGCGCGCGAGTTCGGAAACCGGGTAGCTGGTGTAGAGGGCCGCGGCAATGGAGCCGTTGGCCATGATGCCAAGGTCGGCCAGGCAGAACTCGGCGCGCGCCTCCGAGGCCAGCCCCACGATCGCGCCCTTGCCGATGCCCATGCCGCGCAGCGCCACGGCGATTTCGCGGGCCGCGGCGGCGAACTCGTTCCAGGAATAGGCGCGGTGGGGCGCCCCAGGAACCGGCTGGTGGAGCGCCGCCAGAGTGCCACCACGGGCGGCGGCCTCCTCGAGGACCGAATACATCGTACGTGAGATCATCCGCAGCCAACTAGAGTACCATTTCCTGTAGCAGGCAAGGACAACATTACGTGAGCTTCGAGCGAGAAATTGAGGTTGCCCGTACCGCAGCCCGGCGGGCGGGACAGCTGGCACTTCAGTACCAGTCCCACGGGGTCATACCGGAGACGAAGCCGGACCTGTCGCCAGTCACTATAGCCGACCGCGAGTCCGAGCGGCTGATTTCGAGCCTCCTGGCCGAAACATTCCCCGAGGATGGCCTGCTGGGGGAGGAGGGCGGGGGCAAGGAGTCGGCTTCCGGAAGGCGATGGATCGTCGATCCCATTGACGGCACGCGCGACTTCCTCCGCGGCCTCGCGGGCTGGGCGGTCTTGATCGCGCTCGAAAGCGAAGGCGGCGTGCAGGCCGGCGTGTGCCATTTCCCGGTTCTCGACGTGACCTACTACGCCGCGCGCGGAGCGGGAGCATGGCGCGACGACGCACGTATCCGCGTTTCGAAGATCTCCGATCCCGCGCAGGCGGTCCTGTTCGTTTCCGAACTGAACGAGATGGCGGGCTTCGCTTTCGCGCCGCGCCTGGTGGAATGGACGAAGCAGTTCGGGCTGGTACACAACTACTCGTCCTGCCAGGACGGGATGTACGTGGCCGACGGCCGGGCCGAGGTATCCATGCAGGCGAGCGGCAAGGCCTGGGACTTTGCGGCGCCGAGAATCGTCGCGGAGGAGGCCGGGGCGGTGTTCTTCAACTTCGACGGGCGCACGACCATTTACGGAGGCAACTGCGTCATCGCGGTTCCAGCGTTGGCGCCTCGGGTGCGGGAGTTGCTGGGCCTGTGAGCCAGGCGCGCCCGCTCCGTTTGCGCTCGGCTATAATCGGAGTTTCACGTCAATGAAGCCCGCCACGCTGCAGATCGCACAGGAACAGCCCCGGCCGGGAGTGGCCGTCATCACGCTCACCGGGAAGGTGATGCTGGGGGCGAATGCCAGCGCGATCGAGGAACTCATCGCCACGCTGCTCGCCGGGGGCGTCCGCAAGATCGTGGTCGACCTCGAAGGTGTCACGCATATCGACAGCACCGGCATCGGAGTCCTGATCGCCAGCCTTGGAAAGGTGACGCAGGCGGGCGGAGCGCTGGCCATGGCCGGCGCGAGCGGCGTGGTGCGCGAGGGCTTTCGCGTCACGCGGCTGGATCGGGTCTTCCGCTTCTATGCCGACCGTGCCGCCGCGCTCGACGCGGTCTAGTCCGCTCCCTCACGGTCGCGGTTCGGTGCTCCGGAGGGGCTGGTAGGCGCGGCAGGACTCGAACCTGCGACCCTCGGCTTAGAAGGCCGATGCTCTATCCACCTGAGCTACGCGCCCGAGGGATTCTTGTCCGATTGTAGGATAGGCGGGCTGGCTGCCGCTAGCGGCTGGCGCCGACAGCCATTACCGAGGTCGTCGAGGTCCAGATGGTGCTGATGCTCCCCGCACCGTTCAGGAACAGGGCGGCGCTGATGAGTGCCACGAACGCCAGCAGAAGGGTGTACTCCGTGACGTCCTGTCCCTCATCCTCAAGCAACCGTCTGTAAGTAGAAGCTCGCATGGCTAGTAGGGGTGTTTCCTACTATGGGGCGCTTTGGTCTTAAAATCAATGGGCGCGTAGTACTGGCAGTACGATTGGCGCCCTCCCTCACGCGGGTACGGCACTACCCTTCTTCGCGCTACTTCAGGCCGGCCCGCTCCAGCAGCGCTTCCGGATCCGGATCCCGCCCCATGAAGTCGCGGTAGAGCACCGACGGGTCTTCGCTGTCGCCCCGGGCGAGTATCTTCTCCCGGAACTCGCGGCCCGCCTCGCCGCTCAGAATGCCCAGGGACCGGAAGCGGGTGAAAGCGTCGGCGTCGAGCACTTCGGCCCACTTGTAGGAGTAATAGCCCGCTCCGTAACCGACCGGGTTCGCGAACAGGTGCGTGAAGCTGGCCACGGTCGCGTGCTCGGGCGGCAGCGGCGCGGGTGAGAACGCGGCGAGCAGGCCGCGGCTGTACTCGACCACGTCGCCGTCGGAGGCGGGCGCGTAGAGCGTGTGCAGCCGCAGGTCGAGGAAGGCGAACCCGAGCTGGCGCATCTGGCCATTGGCGCCGCGGAACGTGCGCGCGCGCTTCATCTTCGCGAACAGTTCCTCGGGGATCGGCGCGCCGGTTTCGTAGTGGCGGGCAAACAGGTCCAGGGCCTCGCGCTCCCAGCACCAGTTCTCCATGATCTGCGACGGCAGCTCGACGAAATCCCAGGCCACGTTGGTGCCGGCCAGGGAGCGGATTTCGACCCGGCTCAGGCAGTGGTGCAGCAGGTGGCCGAACTCGTGAAAGATGGTCTCGACCTCGCGGTGCGTGAGCAGGGAGGGCCTTCCGCCGGAGGGCGGCGTGAGGTTTCCGCAGATCGTTCCCACGTGCGGGCGGAAGCCCTCAGGAGACGGACCCCCGGTCAGGAATGCGTCCATCCAGGCGCCGCCGCGCTTGTTCTCGCGAGGGAACCAGTCGGCGTAGAAGGAACCGAGGAGCACGCCGTCGCTGTCGCGGATGCCGTAAACCCGCGTCTCGGGGTCCCAGACAGGCAGGCCGGGCTCCTCGGCGACCCGAATCCCGTAGAGCCGGTGCACGATCTCGAACAGGCCGGCGGTCACGCGCTCCAGGGGGAAATAGGGCCGCAGCTCCTCCTCGTCGAAATCGTACAGCGCCGCGCGGCTGCTTCTCGGCGTAGTAGGCCACGTCCCAGGCATCGAGCGGCGGCGCCTGCGGGCCTTCGAGGCCGCGGCGGAACTCGAGCAGCTCTTCGTTCTCGCGGCGGAAGTGAGGCTCGGTCTTTTCCCGGAGGCCTTCCAGAAAGGCCAGCGCGCGGTCTCCCGAATGCGCCATGCGGTCCGCCAGCACCAGGTCCGCGAAATTGGCGTAGCCGAGCAGGCGGGCCTTCTCGCCGCGCAGTTCCAGGATGCGCGAGACCAGCGCGCGGTTGTCGAAGCCGCCCGAGACGGACCGCGTGACAAACGCCCGATACGCCCGCTCGCGTACCGCGGCGTCGTCGAGGTACATCATCAGCGGCGTGAAGCTGGGAGCTTGCAGCGTGAAGCGCCAGCCGGCCAGGCCTTTTCGTTCGGCGCTCTCCCGCGCCGCCCGGATGGCGCTCTCCGGCAAGCCCGCCAGGCCTCGCTCGTCGGCGATGACCAGCTCGAACGCGTTGGTGGAATCGAGCACGTTCTCGGCGAACTTGGTGGTCAGCGCGCTCAGTTCGACGTCGATGGCCGCCAGCCGCGCTTTACCCGCGGGGTCCAGATCGGCGCCGTGCCGCCGGAAATCGTCCACCGTCTTGGTGAGGAAACGCCGCCGCGCTCCTTCCAGGCGGCACGCTTCCTCGGTGCCGGCGTAGCGTTTGAGGACCTGCCACAAACCGTCGTTGAGCGGGATGGAAGAGTGCAGCTTGGCGACCTCGGGCTCGACGGCGTTGACCGCCGCGCGCAGTTCGGGATGGGTGGCGACGGACTCCAGGTGCTTCACCACCGTCATGGCCCGGTCCAACGGTTCGGTCAGCTCGTCCAGGGGCCGCATCGTGTTCTCGAAATCCGGCGCGACGGGAAGCGAGGCCAGCGCCTCGACGCGCCGGCGGGTGGAGTCGAGCAGCGCGGCGATCGCCGGCTCGATTTGGGTGGCCTGGATACGGTCGAACGGAATCGGGAAGCCGAGGTGGAACAGCGGGTTGTCCATGCTGCCTCCAGGGTAACAACCGTGGCGCACGCTCTGCCGCGACTCTGGCGCGTCACATAGCGTGGCCGCCCGGCAGTGGTTCGGTGCTGGCGCGTCAAAGATGCTTCAGGCACTCGTGCACGAACTGGACCGCCATCGCGCCTTCTCCGACGGCCGACGCGACGCGCTTGACCGACCCTGACCGCACGTCACCCGCAGCGAACACGCCCGGCCGGCTCGTCTCCAGCAGAAACGGCTGGCGCGCGGAACTCCAGCGCGGGGAATGCGCCAGTTCCGCTCCGGTTCGGACGAAGCCCTTCGCGTCCCTTTCGATTTCCGGAGGCAGCCACCCAGTCCTCGGCTCGGCGCCAATGAAGCTGAACACGCCTGGAGTCTCCACGGTACGTTCTTCTCCGGTCTCGCTGTTGACGAGATCCACCGAGGCGAGATGCGTGTCGCCGTTCATGCGGCGGATGGTCGTATGGAAGAGCACCGTGATGTTGGCGGTCTGCTCGATGCGCTGCGCCAGGTAGCTGGACATGTTCTTATACAGGTCGTCGCCCCGCAGCAGAACCAGCACGTGGCGGACGTGCGCGGAGAGAAAGACCGCCGCCTGGCCGGCGGAATTTCCGCCACCGACAACGACGACCTGGGCTCCCTCGCACAGCCGGGCCTCGGCGGGCGTGGCGGCGTAGTAGACACCAGTCCCCGCGAACCGGTCGGCGCCTTCCACGCCCAACCGGCGGTAGTCGGCCCCGGTCGCGATCAGGAGGCACTTGGCGGTCACGGTCTCATCCCCGTCCATGTGCACCACGGTGTAGAGCGTTCTCGAAAGCCAGCCGCGTCACTGGCGTGGGCACGGACAAATGGGCGCCGAACTTGTTGGCCTGGAGGATGGCGCGGCCGGCCAGCTCACTGCCCGTCAGGCCGGTGGGAAAGCCGAGGTAGTTTTCGATTCGCATGCTGCTGCCGGCCTGCCCGCCGGGCGCGGAGGTTTCGAGCACCACCGTGCGCAGCCCTTCGGATGCGCCGTAAACGGCCGCGGCCAGGCCCGCCGGACCGCCCCCTACCACCACCAGGTCGTACACCCGATTCTCGAGCGGCTGGCGGATGCCGACGGCGTCGGCGAGTTGCCGGTTGGAGGGATTGCGCAGAAGCAGCATCTTGCCGCAGGCCACCACCGGCGTGTCGGACTCCGTGACGCCGAATCGCTTGAGCAGCTGGTCCACATCCGGGTCGGTCTCGACATCCACCCACGTGAAGAGGATGCGGTTCTTGGCCAGGAAATCGCGAACCCGGAAAGTATCCGGGCGAGTAGCGGGACCCGATCACCCGCAAGCCCGTGAAGTTGGGCGACTCGCGCAGAAGCTGCCGCCGCGCGATGAACGCCTGGAGGATGATGTCGCTGATGCCCGGGCACTGGTTCAGAACGCGCCGCAGGGCGTCGCCGGAGATCTCGTACACCTCACAGTCGCCCCGGGCGATGGCGCTGACCACCGCCGGCAGGCCGGTCAGATGCGAGATGTCGCCGGTGAACTCGCCCTTCCGATGGATGGTGACCGTCTTCGGCTCGTCGCCGGAGCGATCGATGATTTCGACCTCGCCCGACTTCACGATGAAGAAGTTGATGTTGCGCTGCGCCGACCGCGAACAGCGCTTGCTCCGTCGCGGAACAATCTGGGCGCGGCATCGGTGCAACGCGCCAACTCGTCGATTTGCGTTTCATTCAGGGTCGGAAATGCGACCGACCGAAGGTTGTTCTCGCTCATAGCCCCTCCGCGGACACCGGTTACATTGAGGGTATCGTTTTGGCGGCGGTTGTGTCCAGAAGCCCCTGTAACCGAAGCCCGTCCCCCGTGGTCTAATCGTCTTATGAGGCCCGTTCCCGTCCTTTTGCTCACCAGCCTGGTGGCGCTGGCGGCCAATTCGCAGCGATCCGACCCCAAGGCGTTCGGCTCCCCAGGCGCCCCCATCACCATCGAGGTGTTCAGCGATTTCCAGTGCCCGCACTGCAAAACCCTGGACGAACAGACGCTTCCTCCGTTGATGAAGGACTACGTCGCGACGGGCAAGGTGTACCTCATTCACCGGGAATTCCCACTGCCTGGGCACCCCTACTCCCGTCTGGCGGCCGCCTATGCCACCGCGGCGGCACGGGTGGGCAAGTACGAAGAGGTCGCAGACCGCCTGTTCCTGCACCAGAACGAATGGTCCCTGAGCGGAAAAGTCGACGAGACTGCCTGCCGCGGTCTCACTGCCGCCGAGGCGCGGACCGTCCGCAGTCTGGTGAACGACAAGACCATCGCCGCCGAGATCGAACGCGACGTGGACCTGGGCCGGAAAATCGGACTCCAGCAGACCCCGACCATGCTGATCAGACACGGCTCCTCCAGCTATCCTTGGCCCGGCGCGGTCAATTACGAACTGCTACGCAGCTACCTGGACGGCCTGCTGGCCAAGTGACATGTCGCGCTGGGTTCGGCTGTTCCTCCGGCTGGCGCTGGGCGCCATCTTCCTCTACGCGGCGTGGGTAAAGCTGCGCGAACCCTGGCAGGTGTTCGCCAACTCGGTGGCCAACTACGGCCTGCTGCCGATGTGGGCCGTGAAACTGGTGGCGCGGGCGCTGCCCTGGGCGGAGATGCTGATCGGCCTGCTGCTCATCTCGGGCCGGTTCCTGCGCACCTCTTCGATCGCCGCCTCGGCCCTGCTCCTCGGCTTTTTTGCGGTCATGGTGCGCACCTACGCCAGCGGCATCCAGATCGAATGCGGCTGCTTCGGACCGGATGACATCATCTCGGCGCGCACGCTGGCGCGGGACGGCAGCCTGCTTCTGGCGTCGCTCGGCCTGGTTGGAATGGCGTTCTGGAACCGGCGCTAAAATCGTAGTCATGCCCTTCCCCGTTCACCGCATGAGGCGGTTGCGCTCGGTCGAGCCCATGCGCCGCCTGGTTCGCGAGACCCACCTGGAGCCCTCGCAGTTCATCCTGCCGCTGTTCGTCGTCCCCGGAAAAGGAGTGCGGCGAGAGATCGCGTCCATGCCCGGCCACGCCCAGCTCTCCGTGGACGAGGCGGTGCGCGAGGCGGCCGAGGCGGAGCACCTGGGACTGGGCGGCGTCATCCTGTTCGGCATCCCGGACAAGAAGGACGACACCGCGAGCGGGGCCTACGCCGAAAACGGCATCGTGCAGCAGGCCATCCGCGCCATCAAGCTGGGCGCGCCCAACCTGCTGGTGATCACCGACGTCTGCAACTGCGAGTACACCAGCCACGGGCATTGCGGCAAAGTGGTGAACGGCGACGTGGACAACGACGCGACGCTGGAATGGCTGGCCAGGGCGGCCGTGTCGCACGCGCGCGCCGGCGCGGATATCGTGGCGCCGTCGGACATGATGGACGGCCGTGTGGGCGCGATCCGCAACGCGCTGGACGACGCCGGGTTTCCAGAACACGCCGATCCTGTCCTACGCCGCCAAGTTCGCCTCGGTGTTCTACGGCCCGTTCCGCGAGGCGGCGGAATCCGCGCCGCAGTTCGGCGACCGGCGCAGCTACCAGATGGACCCGGCCAACGGGCGCGAAGCGATGCGCGAGATCGAACTGGACCTCGAAGAAGGCGCGGACATGATCATGGTGAAGCCGGCCATGCCGTACCTGGACATCATCCGCCAGGCGCGCGACCGCTTCCAGGTGCCCATCGCCGCCTACCAGGTGAGCGGCGAATTCAGCATGATCATGGCCGCCGCGCGCAACGGCTGGATCGATTGCGAGCGCGCCATGCTCGAATCGCTCACCTCCATCCGCCGCGCCGGCGCCGACATCACCATCACCTATTTCGCCAAGCAGGCCGCCGCCCTGATCCGGCCTCCAGCCCGCTAGTTGGTGGGGCAGGACTCCAGTCCTGCAGCGGGTCTCCAGGGGCTTGCAGACTCGCGGTGGCACCGACGCGACCGCAGGGGCGAAGCCGCCGATGACATCTGTAGGGGCACGCTCACGCTCGTGGTTCGGTGCAGTGTCGCGGATTCCATCCCTCCAGACCCGCCAAGCCGGACGTGGACGTCCGGCGCAGCTCTGGAGAGCCGCCCCACATCAGGGAGCGGGCGAACGGGCGCATACTGTCTCTAATGGAAACCCGATTCTCGTGCTACGGCCAGGCGTCCACCAGGCCGTCCCCGGTCAACCGGATGATGGCGGCCTTCGCCGGCAGATTTCCGCGACGGCGTGGATATCAACCTGGGCGTTGGCTACGTGAACGAGCGAACGATTCCGGTTGCCTACCTGAACGAGGCCATGCAAGCGGTCGCGGGCGATGGCGTCGAAGTACCGGCAGGCTTTCAACTACGGCGGCCCGGACGGCTCCGCGAACCTGATCGCCGCTCTGCGCCGGTTCCTGCTGCGGATCGGTTCCGGCCGGCTGGACCAGGCGACGCTCGCGCGCAAGCGGCTGATCGATCGGCCCCTGCGGCGCCACCAGCGTGCTGGACTCGCTGGCACGAAGTGCTCGCGCCCGGTATCGTGGTCACCTCCGATCCGCTGTACTACATCTACGCCGACGCGCTGGAGCGGCGTGGCTTCGAAGTGCTCGCGTGCCGGAAGACGCCGAGGGCATCGATCTGGACGGCGCTGGAGCGCAAGCTCTGCGGCGTGGGCGACCGCGTGGCCGATCTCTTCTTCTACGTGGTGACCGTGAACAACCCCTCCTGCACCGTTCTCTCGAACGCGCGCCGGCGGGCGCTGCTCGAAGTGGCGGCGCAGGCTGTCGCGCGAGCAGCGGCGCAAAATCCCGATCGTTTTCGATCTTGCCTACGAACTGCTGCTGCACGACCCGAACGCCGAGCCATTCGCCTCCGTGCTGCCCGAAGACGAGATGGACATCGCCTACGAGATCGGCACCCTGTCGAAGGTGCTGGCGCCGGGGCTGCGCATCGGCTACCTGCTGGGCCCGGACGGTCCGCTCATGGACGCCATGGTGCAGCGAACCAGCGACGCCGGTTTCAGCGCGCCGCTGTTCGTGCAGGAGATGGCCGGCTATCTGCTCGACACGCGCATCGAGGAACAACTGCGCGCCGTCAACGCGGGCTATCGGGAGAAGGCGGTCGCGGTGGCGGCCGGAATCGAGCGCAACCTGGGCCCGTTTCTGGAGGAGTGCCGCGGCGGCAGCGCGGGCTTCTACTACTACCTGACCTTCCGCGATCTGGAGACGCATCCGGCGTCGCCGTTCTTCAGGCGCCTCACGCGTCGACACCGGCGAGCCGCGGGTCCTGTACATTCCCGGCGAGTATTGCGTCCATCCGCGCGGCGACCTGGCCGCGATCGGCCGGCGCCAGTTGCGCCTCTCCTACGGCTTCGAAGACGTGCCGCAGATTCTGCGCGCTCTCGAACTCATGCGCGAGGGCGCGGCTCTGTTATCTTGAGCCTGCTGTCGCTGGCCCGTGCAGGCAGGACCTCCCAAGGTCACACCCCAAGTTCTTGCCAAGCCGCGCGGTTCGTGGGAGCCGGTGCATATCTGCGACTAGGGCGTTGGCCGTCAACTTACAAGGGACGCCAGTCCAGGCACGACGCTGAATCGATCGTGAAGCGGCAGCAGGAACAAAACCTATGCCTCCGCCCGTTGACGAGATGCCTTGAGACGCTCCCGTGACGACCAAATCACACCTTGCAGCAGGGTCCAAGCCGAATGAGATCGGAGGTGCCCCGCCCGCACACAAGGAGCGCATACCAGAGACCCTCCCCTACCTCCCCGAAGCTCCCGGGTAAGCCGCAACGGTCATCTGCACTTCAACGCCGTCACTGCGTTCAGGATCTCTTTCCGGGGGAGAAGGAATTCGCGCGAGCAATTGGCCCCCTCCTCCGAACCCAGGAGCAGGAAGCAAGCTTCCCGCAGTTGGAGGCGGCGCACCACTTCAAGCGCGAACGTCGAGACAGCCTCGGTGCCGAGCCCGTAATGGCGCTCCAAGCACGCTAGTGTCGCCTCCTTGTTTCGCAGCAAGACACTATAGAGATACGCCAAGTGCGACGCCGGCGCCTTCCGGCAATCCGCCTGCACCCTAAGGCATCCACATTCTGGGATCTCAGATCGCTCCTCACAGGCCGGCCTGCCCGGCCCTTGTTCAAGGTACCCGAGCAGCCCGGCAACGCACTCATCGTTGCAGGGGAGCTCGCTCAGCGCCTCCCCTATGGCCAGACGAAGTTCCAAGGCGTCATCGGGTCGCAGGGACCAGACAAGTTTAGTCGCGACATCTGGGCTCCCGCACGTCCGCAGCGCCTTGGCCGCCTCCACCCGCGCCTCCCACATTCCGGTTCCGTCAGCGTTCACCGCCACCGCAAGAAGCAGGTCCATCCTGCGCGAACCTCGGTACCCGGCGAGCTTCCGAGCAGCGGCTTGAGCTTGGCTTGGGTTGCTGTTTTGGAGGGACCCTGCGGCTTCCTGGTAGAGGCGGTCCATAGCCACGTTTCGGCGCCACACGAAGAGCAAGGCCGCAATCGTCAGCACGGCGATCACGGAGATGAGCGCTAGGAGAATCCCTCCCTTTCTCATTTCAGCCCTGCCCTTCTACAATACCGCCGGCGGCTCAGGCAGAGTCGCCGCGAACAGCAGCCCCACCATAGTCTTTCCGTCGGCCACCGGTCGCTCCGGTTAGAGGCGCAGACGGAAGCCGATTCGCTCGAGGAATGCCGGGTTGACGTCCGAGCAGGACCCGCGAACCTACCGGCGGGGCCGCGGCGGCAAACAGCTCGCCCACGAGCGACGCGTTCGTCTGCGCCTGTCCGATCGCCTCCATGTGCGCTTCATAGTCTTCCGTGGCCACAATGACCGAGGAAACGCTTCATCACCGAGGAACCACGTTGGCAATGCTCCGAGTAGCTGTTTTCCTATCCGGGACGTGCGTCCTGGGTGAACCCACCATCTTGACCTCAAGGTCGCCAAGAATGGCCATCCGGAAGCAACCTGCGCGAGCGAGAAGCCGCCTCCCCGCCCTTGTTCTCCTCGTCGATCCGGATAAGACGCTGAGGAGAGCTCGGGCACCGGGAGGCCCGCCGGCTGAAGCCCCCAAGGGCGGATGCGCATCACTGGCCGAGACAGCCTGCGCAGCCTTGCTGACCGCTCGCCACCACTCTGTTATCTTGACCCTTGGGGGGGACACATGCCTGGTCCGCTTTCCGCCGAAGACTTACGCAAGATCGACGCCTACTGGCGCGCCGCGAACTACCTGTCGGTCGGCCAGATCTATCTCTACGACAACCCGTTGCTGGCCGAGCCGCTGAAGCTGGAACACATCAAGCCGCGCCTTCTCGGCCATTGGGGCACGACGCCGGGCCTCAACTTCATTTACGTTCACGCCAACCGCCTAATCAAGAAGCACGACCTGAACATGATTTACGTCTGCGGGCCGGGCCACGGCGGCCCGGGCATGGTCGCGAACACGTATCTCGAAGGAACCTACAGCGAGTTCTATCCGAACATTCCTCAAACGGCGGAAGGGATGAAGCGGTTGTTCACGCAGTTTTCCTTCCCGGGCGGGATTCCCAGCCACGCGGCGCCGGAGACTCCCGGCTCGATCCACGAAGGGGGCGAACTCGGGTACGCCTTGCTGCACGCCTACGGAGCGGCGTTCGACAACCCCGAGTCTGCTGGTGTGCTGCGTGGTCGGCGACGGCGAGGCTGAGACCGGCCCGCTCGCCACGAGCTGGCATTCGAACAAGTTCCTCAATCCGGCCCGCGACGGCGCAGTCCTGCCCATCCTGCATCTGAACGGCTACAAGATCGCCGGGCCCACGGTGCTGGGCCGCATGCACGATGACGAGCTGACGCAACTCTTCGCCGGCTACGGCTACAAGCCGTATTTCGTCGAGGGCGACGATCCCCCTGCGATGCACCAGCTCATGGCGGCCACCTGCGACCAGGTGCTGAGCGAAATCCAGGCGATCCAGGCGGCGGCGCGCGAACGCGGCCACTCGGAGCGGCCGGTGTGGCCCATGATCGTCCTGCGGAGTCCCAAGGGTTGGACCGGCCCCAAGGAAGTGGACGGCAAAAAGATCGAGGGAACTTTCCGCGCGCACCAGGTGCCGGTCACGGGGTTCGCCCAGAAGCCCGCTCACATCAAGATCCTCGAGGATTGGATGCGCAGCTACCGCGCGGAGGAGCTGTTCGACGAGCACGGCACCTTCATCGCCGAGCTGGCCGAGCTGGCGCCCAAGGGCGACGCGCCGCATGGGCGCGAACCCGAACGCGAACGGCGGCCTGCTGCTGAAGGATCTGCGGTTGCCGGATTTCCACGCCTATGCCGTCGATGTTCCCAAGCCGGGCACCGTGATCGCCGAAGCGACGCGCGTGGCCGGGAAGATGCTGCGCGACGTCATGAAGTTGAACAGCGACGCCTGCAACTTCCGCGTCTTCGGTCCGGACGAGACCACGTCGAACCGTCTGGATGCGCTGATGGAGGTGACCGACCGCGTGCTGATGGAGGACCTGATTCCGGACGACGATCACGTGACGCACACCGGCCGCGTCATGGAGGTGCTGAGCGAGCACATGTGCCAAGGCTGGCTCGAAGGCTATCTGCTGACCGGGCGCCACGGCTGGTTCTCCTGCTACGAAGCGTTCATCCACATCGTCGACTCGATGTTCAACCAGCACGCGAAGTGGCTGAAGGTCACGCGCGGAATCCGCTGGCGGCGGCCGATCGCGTCGCTCAACTACCTGCTGACGTCGCACGTGTGGCGGCAGGATCACAACGGCTTCAGCCATCAGGACCCGGGCTTCATCGATCACGTAATGAACAAGAAGGCGGACATCGTGCGCGTGTATCTGCCGCCGGACGCCAACACCCTGCTCTCGGTGACCGATCACTGCCTGCGCAGCCGCCACTACGTGAACGTGATCGTCGCCGGAAAGCAGCCGGCCCTGCAGTGGCTCGACATGGACGCGGCGGTGCGGCATTGCACGGCGGGAATCGGCCTGTGGGAGTTTGCCAGCAACGATGACGGCGCCGAGCCCGACGTCGTCATGGCCTGCGCCGGCGATGTCCCGACGCTCGAGACGCTGGCGGCGGTCGACATCCTGCGGCAGAAGCTGCCCGACCTCAAGATCCGCGTGGTCAACGTGGTCGACCTGATGACGCTTCAGCCCTCGAGCGAGCATCCGCACGGGCTCAGCGACCGCGATTTCGATTCGATCTTCACGACGGACAAGCCGATTGTGTTCGCGTTCCACGGGTATCCGTGGCTGATTCACCGGCTGACCTACCGCCGCACCAACCACGCCAATCTGCACGTGCGCGGATACAAGGAGGAGGGCACCACCACCACGCCGTTCGACATGACCGTGATGAACGACCTGGACCGCTTCCACCTGGCGGGCGACGTTATCGATCGCGTACCGCGCCTGCGCAACATGGCCGCGCATGTCAAGCAGTACCTGCGGGACCGGCTGATCGAGCACAAGCTGTACATCGCGCGCCACGGCGACGATATGCCGGAGATCCGCGACTGGAAGTGGCCGGGTTAGAAACTACCTCGTGGCGCACGCTTCAGCGTGCCGCGGCGAACTTCAGTTCGCCGTTCCGCGGGCTGAAGCCCGCGGCTGCACGCTGAAGCGTGCGCCACATCGCTGAGACACACTCATGAAAATCCTGGTTCTCAACGGAGGTTCGAGCACCCTCAAAGCTCAGTTGTTCGACGTCGATGCCGCGGCCCTGCCGACCGATGCGCCGGCACCGGCGTGGGAGGCGCGGGCGGACTGGAGCCGGGAAGCCACCCAGGCCGAGGTCCGGGTCCGCAACGCGAGCGGCGTCGAGGTCGAGAGCAAGCAAGCGATCCGCGAACCCGCGGACGTCTTCGGCAAGGTCCTGGAGGCGTTGTGGTCGGGCACCGCGGCCGTGATCGCCGGGCCTGAGGCTGTGGACGCGGTCGGGCATCGCGTCGTACACGGCGGAAAGGCGCTGCGCGAGAGCACGCGCATCTCGCCCGAGGTGCGCGAGGCCATCGCCCGAATGGCGGAGTTCGCGCCGGTGCACAACGCGCTCGAACTCGACGGCATACGGGCCGCGGAGCGCGTCTTCGGCGATCGTGTCCCGCAATTCGCGGTCTTCGACACGGCCTTCCACGCCACACTCGAGCCCGCGGCCTACGTGTATCCCGGCCCCTACGAGTGGGTGGAGCGCGGCATACGGCGCTATGGCTTTCACGGCATCAGCCACCAGTACGTTTCCGGGCGCGCGGCGGAGATGCTGGGCCGCGATCCCGCATCCCTGCGCATGGTGACTTGCCACCTCGGCAACGGGTGCTCGCTGGCGGCGGTGAAGGGCGGGGTCAGCATCGACACCACGATGGGCTTCACTCCGCTCGACGGCCTGATGATGGGCTCGCGCTCGGGCTCCATCGATCCCGGCATTCTCGTTTTCCTGCTCAATCACCGCGACTTCACTCCGGACCAGGTGGACGACCTCCTGAACCGCAAGTCGGGCCTCAAGGGGCTGTCCGGCGTTTCGAGCGACATGCGCGACGTGGAGCAGGCGATCGATCTGGGGAACACGCGGGCCAAGCTGGCCTTCGACGTATTCGTGCACCGGCTGGTGGAGTGGATCGGCGCGATGACGGCCGTTCTGGGCGGCATGGACGCGCTGGTGTTCACGGCTGGAATCGGCGAGAACTCGGCGCGGGTGCGCTTCGCCGTCGCGAAGAAACTCGCGTTCCTGGGACTGAAGATCGACGCGGGCGCCAATGCCGCCTGCCGGCCCGACACTGACGTCGCCACCGCGGACTCCTCCGTGCGCGTGCTCGTCGTGCGGACCCAGGAGGACTGGCAAATCGCCAGGGAGTGCGCGCGGCTGTCCGGGGCCGGCACCGAACCGCGCGCGTAAAGTAAGCGGGCGGGCGGGCGCACGCGGCCGCGAGATCGACTGCGCAGCACCGAACCGCGCGCGTAAGCGCACGCGGCAGCGAGATCGACTGGGCAGCACCGAACCGCGCGCGTGAGCGAGCGGGCGGGCAGGTTGACGCCGACAATTCACGGGACCGTCATCACCGTGTAACGGCTTGGCCGCTACTCTGAGACATGGCGAACCACGTGCCAGCGATCACGGTCCTCTCGGTCAGCCCGTCGCGGCGGGATCACGAGTATCTGGCCAGTATTCTGGGCCAGTCGGTGTGGCGTTTATTCTGCGTGTCGAGTTGTGCGGAAGCCTGGCGCCTCCTGCACCAGACACCGGTCAGCGTCATCCTCACGGAGCGCTCTTTCCCCGGCGGGCTCGACTGGCGCGATCTACTCGAAGAAGTTTCGGCGATGCAGGTGGCGCCTCCCGTCATCGTCACGACGCGCGCGGTCGACGACGCGCTCTGGAAAGAGGTGCTCGAAGCCGGCGCTTTCGACCTGCTGGCGAAGCCGCTGGACCCCGACGAGGTGCGCCGCGTCATCAGCCTCTCCTGGCGCAGTGCGCGGGACGCCCGGGCGCTGAAGGCCTCCTGCCGGCCTCGAGCGCTGGTTTCCGCGGCGACTTGATCACGCACTCAGAACGCGGGCGAAGAGGTCCGTGTCTACGTTGGCGCCACTGAGGATCACCGCGGCGCGGCGGCCTGAGCGTTCCTTGAGAAGAGCCGCGAGGGCGGCTGCGCCCGCGCCTTCCGCGGCGTTGTGTGTGTCGGAGAAGAGGTGGCGCATGGCCGCCTGGATCTCGCCGTCGTCGACGGTGACGATGCGGGACGCGCCTTCGAGCATGATCTCGAGCGCCGCGGGATCGGAGACGCGGCACGCGAGTCCATCCGCCATCGTGTCGGCCCCCGCGGTCACGGCGCGGCGAGCCGTGAACGAGAGCGCGTAGGCGGGGGCGCCCGAGGCGACTACTCCAACGATCTCCGTCTGGAGGCCGAGCGCGTTGCGTGCGGCGATGGCGCCGCAAATTCCGGAGCCCATTCCGACCGGGACGTAGACGGTTTCGAGCGAGGGCACGGCGCGGAACAGCTCGAGCGCGTAGGTCCCCACGCCGGCCACGAGGGCAGGGTCGAAGGAGCGGACCAGGTGGAGGCGCTCGGCCTCGGCGAAGCCGGCCAGGTACTCGTAGGCCTCCTGGAAATCCGCGCCGTGCTCGATCAACTCGGCGCCGAACGCGCGCATGGCGGCGTTCTTCTCCGGGCTATTTCCGTGCGGGACCACGATGACCGCTCGCAGGCCGGCACGGGTCGCGGCGAAGGCCACGCTCTGGCCATGATTGCCGCGAGTGGCCGCGGCCACACCGGTGACGCCCGGTTCGCGGCGGCGGAGCTGGTCCATGTAGACGATTCCGCCGCGCACTTTGAACGCCCCGGTGGGAGTGTGGTTCTCGTGCTTGACCCATACCTCGGCGCCGGCGCGGGCCGACAGGAGCGGCCAGCGGATCTGGGGAGTGGCGGGCATGACTCGATAGACGAGTTCGGCCGCCGACTCCAGCGCAGCGAGGTCAGGAAGGGTCACCTATCCTTGGTAGCACGGATATGCTCAGCTTATGGCGCGCGCCAAACCGAAGGCCGCGGCGGCCGCGAGACCCCCGATGACGACGGTGCGGATGCCGCCCCGGAAGGGGTGGATTCCGGTGAGGCGGCCCTTCACGTAGCCGAAGATGAACAGGGCGATCAGCGTTACCAGCACCGAGATCCACAGGCCCTGCGCGACGGTGCTGGCGGCGATGTAGGGCGACAGCGGGATCATGCCGCCGACGATGTACGAGATGGCAATCGCGCCGGCGCTGCGCACCGCGCGGCCGGGGTCGGGCGCCTCCAGGCCCAGCTCGTAGCGCATCATGAAATCCACCCAGCGCTTCGGCTCCGCGCAGACGGCGGCCACCACCGGCGCGGCCTGCTCGGGGGTGAGACCGTAGCCCTCGAAAACCTCGGCTACCTCGCGCGTCTCGATGTCGGGAAGCTCGACGATCTCGCGGTATTCACGTTGCTCCTCGTTGTGGTAATGCTCGCTGTCGGTGCGCGCCGCGAGGTATCCGCCCAGTCCCATGGCGATGGAGCCGGCGGCGATTTCGGCGAGACCGGCGATCACGATCAGCTTGGTGGACGCGACCGCGCCGGAAAGGCCGGCGGCGAGGGCGAACGGGACGGTGAGGCCGTCGGACATCCCGATCACGACGTCGCGCACCGTTTCGGTCGCGGTGAAATGACTCTCGATGTGGGGTGTGTCGGACATAGCTCTTGAGAACAGGATAGCCGCTTACTTCAGCGACCGCAGATACGCGATGATCTGCCAGCGGCGCTCGGCAGGAAGGTGCCCCCAGGAGGGCATGCCGCGGCTCATGCGGCCGTTGGTTACTGTGTGGAAGAGGGCTTCGGGCGTGGCGGTCTGAACCGCGGAGGAACGTAACGAGGGCGCGCGGCCGTATCCTTCGGCGCCGCGGCCGTGGCATTGAGCGCAGTGTTGGGCGTAGAGTTTCGCGCCCGCGCGAACGGCGTCCGGATTCCCTTGGTAGGGATTGCTCGAGGCCAGGAGCGCGCACAGCAGCAGGGCCGTCTTCATGAGCGCCGCCGAAAGATGCGCTCCATCTCGTAGGAGAGCGTGAAGCGGACCAGAAGGCCGTGGCTGTTGCCGTTCAAGCCGAAAGCGGGAGAGACCACCAGCCGCGGGCCCGACGGAATGTCCCAGGCAAGCACGGGCGCTATGTAGTGCGACGTTCCCGGGAGGCCGAACCGGCGCCAGGTTCCCAAGCCACCGAACAGTTCGGCTCCTACGGTGAAGTTCTCGCGGCAGAGAGTGCACGGGTCAGGCGTGGCCGCGAAGGCCAGCGGCCGGCTCGCGCCGAAGGCGTAGCCGAACTCCCAGGGCTCGGCGGCCAGGTTCTTCTCGCCAATCAGGTTCGCGGAGATGTCCCAGCCGCGAACGTTGCTCGAGAGGATCAGCTTGGTTTCGACTTCGCGCTGGTGGTCCAGGCGCGCCTCCGCGTTGGGCACGAGTTGGTCATCCGCCACGTCGTGCCCGACGACTTCCTTGAAACTCTTGTCCGCGCCGTTGAGGTCTTCAAATTCGACGTAGAGCACCGGGTTGATGCGATGCTCGCCCATCCACGGGCGGAAGCGGTTCTCGATGCGCCAGCCGGTGAACAGGGCGCCCTGGCCGCTGGTGGCCTGGCCGTCCAGATAGAATTCGGTGGTCCACCAGGTCTGGACGCCGTATTCGAGCTCCATGATCGAGCTGAGAAAGTCGCTCGCGGCAACCTGATCGAAGGCGACTTCCAGGTTGCCCGGCTCCTCCATCTGCGCACTATAGGTGACGTAGTAGGGCGCTTCGCCGGCGTGGAGGGCCGCGGCGGAGAGGATAAGCAGGGATAGCCAGTTGCAACTCATTTGCAAGTCAAAAGGATAACACGACCCCTAGTGTTGTGCCTCGCAAGTGCTGGCGTACGGTTGAGCGTGCATTGGTAGTGGGGCAGTTCTCCAGAACTGCGCCGGACCTCCAGGTCCGGCTCGGGCGGGACTTCCGCCGCTCCAGAGGAAGATCGAGGTCCGGCTCGCGGGAGAGCGGACAGGCCGCGCGGTCACGTTCGCAGGCCGGCCGCTCCAGGTCAAGCTGTGACTCGGCTTGAGCGCTTTCCCGAGACAGCGGCGATGGGGTCCGCCGGCCGCCGCACGTGCTACCCTCGTTTGTGATGCAGCTTTCCGAGGTTTTATTGGCACTTGGCGAGGACACGTTCGGGCAACTGGTGCGCCAGATTTCGATCGGCAAACTGAGAACGTACCAGCTTTACGAGTCGTTCAAGACGCGGGCGCACCTGGCCAAGCTCAACACCGAGAGCCTGCGCAAGGGCGTGCCCCGTTTCTGGGTACGGCTGGGTGCGGGCGAAGAGGAGTTCGCGCGGGAGCTGGCGCAAGCCGTCCTGATCGCGCACCTCGACATGATCCGCGCGGTGCTGGACGATCTGGGAATCCCGAACCAGGATGGCTTTTTCGACAAGAACGTCGATGCCACGAAGTACCTGACCGAAGGCTGGCAGGAACGTGTGTACGAGAAGTTCCGCGGGACCTATCCCGAGCCGGTGCTGCGCCTGTACATCAACCACCTGGGGTGGGAGTTGGGGAAAACCGAGACGGTCTTTCTGCCGGCGTAGGGCGTGGGGCAGCTCCAGGTCCGGCCTTCCGGCTGACAGTAATCAGAAATACGGTGCCGGCTCGGGAACGGCCGCTCCGTCTTTGCGCGGGTCGGAAGCGCCGTAATTCACGTGCGCGGCTGTGTCGTGCATGACCGCCTGGCCCCCTCCTACCTGGCTCGCGAAGTCGCCTAGCACTTCGATGAGGTGTCCTCTGCGCGCCAACTCTTCGCGCGTCGCCGCCGGGACGCGGTCCTCCATCAGCAGGTCGCAGCCGCCGAAAGTCACCTTGGTGAAGCGCGGAGCTTCGAGCGCCGCCTGCAAGTTCATGGCGTGATCCACCACGTTCGAAACGAACTGCGCATGCGCCTGCGCCTGGTTGAATCCGCCCATGATGCCGAAGCCGACGTGCAGATTTCCCTTTTCCATGAAGCCCGGGATGATGGTGTGGAACGGACGCTTGTGAGGCGCGAGCGCGTTGGGATGGGCCGGATCCAGAACGAACAGCGCTCCCCGATTCTGCAGGTGGAAACCCATGCCCTTGACCATCACGCCGGAGCCAAATCCGTTGTATAGGCTCTGGATGAGCGAGACGATGTTGCCGTCGCGGTCGACCACGGTGAGGTAGATGGTGTCGCCGGAGGTGGGTGGCGGAGTGCCGGGCGCGACGTCGCAGTGGGCGTGCGCCGGATCGATCAGCGCGGCGCGCTCGCGGGCGTATTCCTTCGAGATCAGCCCCGCGACGGGCACCTTGGCGAAGCGCGGATCGGCGACGTATCGGCGCAGGTCCTGGTAGGCGAGCTTCTGCGCCTCGATCTCGAAGTGGAGCGCGTCAGGGCTGGAGGGCGCCAGTTGCGGCAGCGGGAATCGCTCCATCACGTTCAGCATTTCGAGCGTGGCGATGCCCTGGCCGTTGGGCGGCAGCTCGTAGACCTTCCAGCCGCGGTAATCGGTCGAGATGGGCGTCACCCATTCGGCCTGGAATTCGGCCAGGTCTTCGGCGCGCATGGTACCTCCGGCCTTCTCAGAGGTTGCGAGGATGGCCTGGGCGATCTTGCCGCGGTAGAACGCGACGGGGCCGTCAGTGGCAACCAACTGGAGCGCGGCGGCGAGTTGCGGATTGCGGAACACCTGGCCCACGGCGGGCGCGTGGCCGTTCACCAGATCGACCTGGCGCGCGTTCTCATCGGCGGCCAGCTTCTTCTCCGCCAGGCGCCAGTACTCGTGGATCAGCTCCGTGACTGGGAATCCGTTCGAGGCGAAGTAAATCGCGGGACGGAACAGGTCGGCCCACGGCAGGCGGCCGAAGCGTTGGTGCAGCTTCGCCCATCCCGCGACGCAGCCGGGCACGGTGACGGAGTCGATGCCGAGCTGGGGCATGTGCGTGATGCCCTTGTCCTTGAGGTGCGCGATGGTGAGCCCCGCGGGCGCCCAGCCGCTGGCGTTGATCCCTGTGAGAGTGCCGGTTTTGGCGTCCCAGTAGATGGCGAAGAGATCGCCGCCCATGCCGTTGCTCATGGGCTCGACCACGCCCATGACGGCGTTGGCGGCAATGGCGGCGTCGATGGCGGAGCCTCCGCGCGCCAGCACCTGCGCGCCGGCCTGCGAGGCGAGCGTCTGGCTGGTGGCCACAATGCCCTGTTGCGAGATGACCATCGACCGCGCCTGCGAGCGGTCTTGCGCGCACATCGTCAGATCCATCAGCATGAGAATCCCCACCACGTCTCGGAACCACATGCCCGAATTCTACCGCGCGCACGCTACCATTGAGGCTTGGAACCGTTCATCCCGCTAGTTCGCAATCCTCACCTGGCGACGATCGTGGCGCACTTCTGGCGCGCGGGGTTGGACGAGAGCCGCTACCCGGTCGAGCGCAGGCTGGTCGCGACCGAGGCCGGCGTCGAGGTGCTGGTGGAGACGCAGCGGCCGGCGCGCGAGGCAGCGGGCGAGATCGTGCTGGTGCACGGCCTCGAGGGATCGAGCCAGGCGGGCTACATGAAAGTGATGGCCCAGATGGCCCTCGAAGCGGGCTACGCCGCGCACCGCTTGAACCTGCGGAGCTGCGGGGGCACGGAGGCTCACTCGAAGACGGCCTATCACTCGGGCCTGACCGCGGACCTGCTGGGCGTTCTGCGTCAACTTGCGGCCGAGGGGCGCGGCCCGCTTTACACCGTGGGCTTTTCCCTCGGCGGAAATGTCGCGCTGAAGCTGGCGGGCGAGTTGGGCGAAGACGCGCGCGGCTTGCTGGCCGGGGTCGCCGCCGTCTCCACGCCCATCGACCTGGAGGAAAGCACGCGCCGGCTGGAACGGTGGGACGACCGCATGTACGAGCGGCGTTTCCTGGGACGCTTGAAGCGGCGCATCCGCGAGCTGAACCGGCTGTGTCCCGAGCGCTTCCCGATCGACGGGCTGGACGGCGTGCGCGGCCTGCGCGAGTTCGATGACAAATTCACGGCGCGCTACTTCGGCTTCCGCGATGCGGCGGACTACTACTACACGCAATCGGCCTGCCGGTTTCTGGATGCGATCCGCGTGCCGGCGCTGCTGGTGCAGGCCAAGGACGACCCCGTGATTCCGTTCCACATCTTCGAGCGGCCCGAGGTGCTGCGGAATCCGTGCATCAGGCTGCTGGCGGTGGAGCACGGCGGGCATCTGGGCTTCGTGGCCCGGCGCGGGGCGCGCTTCTGGGCGGAAGCCGCGGTGATGGAGTGGATCCGGGGCGGGCGGTAGCGGACCTATTCCTTCGGCCACACGGGGCTCGCCAATTCGATTCGCCACACGGGGCCGTCTTGAAATAGCGGGCCTTCGGATTTCAAAAAGCCAGGGGCCTTCCCACCGACTATCCAGACGTGAGTGTCAGGTGGCTGCTTCCCAAGGATGGGTGCGATGACGCCGCTAATGCCGCCGATTTCGACTTTGACGGCATACCGCATCGCTCTTTCCGGCGAGCCGCCGGCGGAGAACGAATCCTCGCCGACCGGCGAGATCTTGAGCTTGACGAGTCGCGGCTTGGGTGTAGCGACAAGCATCGAAACGACGGTCTTCGGCTGCTTGGGGTCTATGTCGCCCAGTAGCGTGGTGACGAGGCCATTGGCGAGATCGACCGGCAACTTGAGGCGGTCTGCAATCGCCTTTTCCTTACCGTCATCGTCAGTGTATTGGATGTTGACCCGGCCGGTGGAGGCGTTTAGGGACATGTCCATGGCGCGTTTGAACACCGGCCCCTTCTGGACCAAATGATAGCTGAGAAGTTGGAACGTCCGACGCTGTCGATAGACAGTGGTCTCCCGATGGATAGAGCCGTCGTGGAAACGGAAGCTGAGTTCGCTGGTGATGCGGTTCCCGTTCGCCAACTGGATCCAACTGCCGGACGCGAGAAGCTTGTCGTCCAGATCGCGAAGCACCAGAAAGCCGTGAAGAAGGCCTTGAAGATGACGGACCGGCACCTGATCCGCAACCAGGGTGGCCGGTAGCAAAAGGGCGCACCCGGCCAGCAGGCTGAACGCTCGTAGGGCGGGACGTGCATCCATGCCTCCATCTTAGGCCCTCCGGGTGGGGCGGCTCTCCAGATCTGCGCCGGACGTCCACGGCCGGCTTCGGCGGGTCTGGAGAGGGACTTGCAGAAATCGCACCACCGCCGCGGAAGGGACAAGCTGAAGCATGTCCTACACGGCGCACCAACGGTTTACGGCCCCACGTGGGGTATGCTTCAGCTTGCCCTGCGATTTCTGCAAGTCCCTCTGGAGTCCTGCCCCACCCTCCTATACCGTAGTAGCCTGAAGTCAACAATGCCATTGCACCACCGCATCCTGCTAGGAGTGTTCTCAGCCATGGTAGTTGCCGCACAGACACCGCCAACCGCGCCGCGCGTCGAACATCGCGAGGTGCGGCACGGCGACACCGTAATCGACGACTACTTCTGGCTGCGCGAAAAATCCAATCCCAAAGTGACTCAGTATCTGGAAGCCGAGAACGCCTACACCGCCGCCATGACCAAAGGCCTGGAGCCGTTCAGCAACGCGCTCTACCAGGAGATGCTGGGCCGCATCAAGCAGACCGACCTCTCGGTGCCCACCTCGCTCGCGCGGCTACTTCTACTACTCGCGCACCGAGGAAGGCAAGCAGTATCCCATCCAATGCCGCCGTAAGGGAACCATGGAGGCGCCCGAAGAAGTCCTGCTCGATCTCAACGAACTGGGCAAAGACAAGAAGTTCGTCGGCCTGGGCGCGTTCGAACTGAGCGACGACCAGAACCTGCTGGCCTACACCGTCGACTACGCCGGCTTCCGCCAGTTCGCGCTACGAGTGAAGGATCTGCGCACGGGACAGACGCTGCCCGACACCGCCGAGCGCGTCACTTCGCTGGCCTGGGCCGCGGACAACAAAACCCTCTTCCTGGTGACCGAGGACGCCGTCACCAAGCGCAGGGACAAGCTATGGCGTCACGTGCTGGGCAGCGCCAGCTTCGAAGAGCTCTACAACGAGAAGGACGAACTCTACGATATCGCCATCGGGAAGACTCGCGACCGTCACGTACCTGTTCCTGCAAAGCGAGGCCAAGGACACCTCCGAGGTGCGCTTCCTGCGCGCCGACCGGCCGGCGGATCAGTTTCGCCGTGTTTCTTCCGCGCCAGAAGGGCCACCGGTATTACGTGGACCATCGCGAAGGGCTGTTCTACATCCGGACCAACCGCAGCGGCCGCAATTTCGCCGTGATGACCGCGCCGGTGGACGATCCCGCTCCCAAGAACTGGAAGGTCTTCGTGGCGCACCGCGACGACGTGCGCATCCAGGATATCGACGTCTTCCGCGACTTCGCGGTGTCGGTGGAGAAGGGCAATGCGGCGGATCACCTTCGCATCCACGACTTCAAGACCGGCACGTGGAAGGAAATCGAGTATCCGGAACCCGTGTATTCGGTCTTTCCGGGCGACACGCCGGACTACGAGTCCCGCACCTATCGCTACAACTACCAGAGCTTCGTGACGCCCGCGAGCGTTTTCGACTACGACGTCACCACCGGCAAATCGACCCTGCGAAAGCAGCAGGAAGTGCTGGGCGGCTACGACCCGAAGCAGTACGCCAGCGAGCGCCTCTGGGCCACCGCCCGCGACGGGGTCAAGGTGCCGGTTTCCATCGTGTACAAGAAGGGTTTCCCGCGCGACGGCAAAGGGCCGCTCTTCCTCTACGGCTACGGCAGCTATGGTTTTGGCACGCCGCCCACGTTCTCCAGCGCCGCGTGAGCCTGCTCGACCGCGGCATGGCCTACGCCATCGCGCATGTCCGCGGCGGAGACGAGATGGGCGAAAAGTGGCGCGAGGACGGCATGCTCATGAAGAAGAAGAATACCTTCTTCGACTTCATCGATTGCGCCGAATTCCTGATCCAGCAGAAGTGGACCTCCGCCGGACCGCCTGGTGATCGAGGGCCGCAGCGCTGGCGGCCTGCTGATGGGCGCGGTGGTCAACATGCGGCCCGACCTTTTCAAAGCCGTTCACGCCGCGGTCCCGTTTGTGGACGTGATGAACACCATGATGGACGCCACGCTGCCGCTGACCGTGGGCGAGTATCTGGAGTGGGGCAACCCCAACGAGAAGGCCGCGTACGACTACATGAAGACCTACAGTCCTTACGACAATCTGGTGAAGCGCGCGTACCCGGCCATCCTGGTGACCACCAGCTTCCACGACAGTCAGGTGATGTACTGGGAGCCGGCCAAGTACGTGGCGCGGCTGCGGACTTTGAAGACCGATCCCAATCCCCTGCTCCTCAAGATCAAGATGGATCCGGCGGGCCACGGCGGGGCCAGCGGGCGGTATGACCGGCTACACGATACGGCCTTCGAATACGCGTGGCTGCTGAGCGAGGTTGGGATCACTAAGTAGGTTCCGCGGAGGTCGCGGTCTCATGCCAGCACCGAACCGCGACCGTAAGGGAGCGGACCTGGCGGTCAGAGCGCTAGCCTGCCCAGGCGCGTTCCAGTTCGACGGCGATCGCACTCCAGGTGTAGCAGGACTCGACGAGTTGTCGCGCGCGCCGGGCCAGCACGGCGGAATCCTCGGGATGGTCCGCCATACGCAGCGCGCCTTCGATGAAGTCCTCGGGCGATTCGGCCAGCAGAACTTCGCGGCCGTTCTCGATTTCCAAACCCTCGCAGCCAAGCGCGGTGGAAATCACAGGCACCCCCGCCGCGAAAGCTTCCAGCACCTTCAGCCGGGTACCGGACCCGCTCAGGATGGGCGCCACCATCAGGCAGGCCGCGGCCATGAACGGCCGCACATCCTCGACCACCCCGTGAAAGACCACGCCCGGCGGGGCTGGCGCGCCCTCGCGGAATCTCCCCGGCTCGCCGACCACGTCGAGTTGGAGTTCTGCATTCCGGCGTCGCAGGCCCGGCCAAACTTCCTGGAGAAAGAACCGCAGAGCGACGGAGTTCGGCGGGTGCAGAAGGTTCCCCAGGAACAGCAGTCGGCGGCTGCCCGCATCGCGTTCGCGAAAGTCGAAGTACCCGGTATCGACTCCATTCGGGACCGCCCGCACCAACCCGTGGCCGACGCTCTCGGCGACGGTCCGCGCGTCAACCGCCGACATGGTGAGGATGCCGTCGCACTCGCTCCATAGGCGCTTCTCGAACCGTTCCATCTTGAGCGCCCAACCCTCCAGTGCCGTCCGCGCGGCGGGTTCCCGCTCCACCTCAGCCCGGCGCCGCAACGCGATGTAGCTGATGTCGATCTCGTCCAGGAAGACCCGCGCGCTGGGCGCGACGCGCCGTATCAGCGGCAGGTAGCGTCCCATGGCGGTGTATTCGATCTGAACGATGTCGAAGCGCAGTCGCTGCAGCCGCTCGCGAATCTGGGACGCCAGACCCGGAAAGTTCATGTGGATGACATCGGGAGGATATCGCTTGAGCCGGTCGAGACTGCGGGACCAGGTGCGGCGCCACTCGGCCGGCCGCAGAGCTTCGGCCATCTTCGACCGCCAGTCCGGATTGTGCCTTCCGCAAACCACGACGGGCGCGCTTGCCAGGCCAGCCAGGGGCGGCAGGGCGCCGTCCTCTTCGGGCGTGACGAGCGACATCCAGTGCAGCTCGTGCCGCGGCGCCAGTTCCTGGACCAGCCGGGCCAGGCGGGTATGTCCACCCGACCGGATCGGCAGCGGATAGAACGGCGCCAGCATCAGTACGCGCATCGGTTCAGTGCCAACCAGTTGAGCACCGAGGCGGGCGCGCACGCAAGCACGCGCTCACCGGGAGTGCGAGGGCCCCTTCCGGTGCTTCGACGTGGGCGCCGGCGGCGCGGCCTTTTCGATAGCCGCCAGGGCGATGGGCGCCATGAGGCGGTAGCCCAGGCTGTTGGGGTGGAGCCCGTCGTCGGAGAGATCGGGGCGGAGGTGGCCGGATGGACCGGCCGTGGCCGTAAAGTAATCCACGTAAGTGTAGTTCCGCAGGCGGCAGAGGTTCTTGATCCAGTCGTTCAAGGCCAGGATGGTCTGTGGCGGATGGTCGGGCCTGGATTCGCCCGCCGGGAGGACCGAGGCCAGCAGGGGCCTGATGCCGTGAGACTGCGCCAGTTCGGCCATGGCCTGAATGTTGTTCTCCACGATGACGATGGGGACGCTGCGCGCAATGTCGTTGGTGCCGGCGAGCAGGAGCATGGCCGCGGGCTTGAGCGCGACGACGTCGGCTTCGACCCGCGCCAGCATCTCATCGGTGACCTGGCCGCTGATGCCGCGATTGACGAAGTCGTGTGCCGGGAAATATTCGTTCAAGCGCCAGAAGTCGGTGATGGAATCGCCCAGGAACACGACGCGCGGGAGGGCCGGCTGCGGAGGGCCGAGTTTGGCGTTGGCCGGAGCGTAGCGGGCCAGGTTGTCGCGGTCGGGGTTGCGCAACTGCACCTCCTTGCTCCGGAGCAGGGTGCGGAAGTTGGCGTCGGCGCGTTCGAAGATCTGGCGCAGCTCGGTGAACTGCCGGGCGGTCTCGTCGGCGAACGCGCCTGGTTTGGGAAGGGCGTCGGCCAGGGCGAGATAAGCGCGCAGATTGCCGAGGAAAGTGTAGGTCACCTCGGCATGCTGGCGGTTCAGCGAGCGTAGCGTGGCCACGGCCTGGCGCGCGTTCTCGATGATAGGTGCACCGGCGCGGGCCAGTTCCGGCTGCACCAGGGAGGTCGATTCCATCAACTGAACGGCGCGCTCGTAGAGCTCGAAGGCGTCCCGGTTCGGGAGCGGCGCGGGCTCCTGGGCCACCAGGCAGAGGCACCCCGCAAGAGCGGTCCAGAGCAGCTTCATGGCTTGTTCACTCTCTCCAGTTGGAGGGTCACCGTGCCGACGTAGAACGGCATGCGGATGCGGATCTGGACGGGCAGGTGGCGGTCGTCGTCGGTCATCCAGACAAAGAGGCGGCCGCGTCTGCGGAACAGCACATTGTTAAAGAGAAACGCTTCGTAGCGGACGGTTTTGTAAGTGCCGGAACCCACCTTGACGGTTTCGCGCTCTTGCGCTTCGACTTTGACCATGACCGCCTTCTTGCCGTCGCTGATGGGGAGCTCGGTCGAGCGGCCGGGCTCCAGCCGAAGCCGGCGGAGAGCGTACAGGGCGCCGATGACGTCATGGGTGCAGGGCTGGATATCGGTCTCGTGGGTCACCGTGACGTTCTTCACCAGATCGCGGTCGCGATAGGAGGCTTTGCGGCGCGCGGCGTCGAAGGTGACGGCGGTGTCGTGGCGGCGGCTGCCTTCGTTGGCCTGGAGGCTTGAACTGACGGCGCAGAACTCGCGGTCGAACACGGACGTGTATTCGTCATCGACCTTGTAGATGCTGGAAACCATTCCGGCGGATTCCAGGTGGAGGCGCGCCGTGAAGCCGTCGAAGGTCGGGCTCCAGGTCAGGCGGGCGTTACCGGCGTGGATGAAACGCCACTCGGTGGTGTAGGAGAGCACCTCACTCGCCGGCGAGGCGGTGTCGGCGGCGGGACCAGGAGGAGGCGCGGCGGACAGGGCCGCAAGGAATATCCCTAGCGCCGCGGTAGTTCGAAAGAACCGCATGAAACCCGAGTGTCGCAGATCGGAAAAGAAGGAGGCAAGCGGCAGCGGGCGCGGTGAAGGACGTTGCAAAGGGCTACAATGAGGAATTCTATGCATTGCAGCAAGCAACTGAGCGCCGCCGCAGTATTGTGCCTTCTTGCCGGCTGCCACAAAGCCCCGCCCGCCAACGTGGCCGCCACCATCAATAACCGCCCCATCACTTACGAAGAGGTGGACCGCATCTACCAGTCGCAGCTTTCCTCGCCCGGCGCCACCAGCGACGACCTGGCGCAGATCCAGAAGCTCGAGGTCCTGCGCAGCCTGATTGAAAGCGAGATCATGCTGCAACGGGCCGAGAAGATGGGACTGATGGCGACCGATGCGGAGGTCGACGCCAAGTTTGCCGAGCTGAAGGCGCCCTACACGCAGGAGGAGTTCCAGAAGCTGCTGGAGACGCGCAAGATGAGCATCGCCGATCTGAAGAAGAACCTGCGGCGCGATCTCAGCGTGCAGAAGCTGGTCAACAAGGAGATCACTTCAAAGATCAGCATCACCGACCGGGAGATCGCGGAGTTCTATGCGAATAACCGGGCCAGCTTCAACCGGGCGGAGCCGGCCGTACACCTGGCGCAGATACTGGTGACCTCGACGCCCGACCCATCGGTACGCAACCTGAAGAACGACAAGGCGCAGAACGACGATCAGGCGCGCAAGAAGATCGAGAACCTGGAGGCGCGCATCCGCCAGGGCGAAGATTTCTCCATGCTGGCGGAGAACTTTTCCGAAGACGGCAACTCGGGGCCGAACGGCGGCGACCTGGGCTTCGTTCCGCTCTCGGCGTTCGATGGATCGAGTCCCGAGGTGAAGAAGTTGATCGCGACGATGCAGCCGGGCCAGGTTTCTCCCGTCATCCCCAGCCAGCAGGCGTACCGGATTCTGAAACTCATCTCGCGGGAACCTGCGGGACAACGCGATCTCAACGACCCGCGAGTCCAGCAGACGATTCGCGAAGGCCTGCTCAGCCGCAAGGATCAGCTTCTGCGTAATGCCTACTACGAGGTCGCGCGCAACGAAGCGACGGTGGTCAACTACTTCGCTAGGAAGATCCTGGAGACGAAGGCGCAGTAGGCTGCGGCGACGCCGAAGCATCGCCCGGGCTCAGATCCTGCCCCTGGGCCTCGGCTTCAAATTCGGTTGCCAGCTCGGCGGCCAGGCACGCCGATTCCAGCATTTCTTCGGGCGTTTGCCCAGCGGCGGAAACCGCATGAGCAAGGCGGCCCGCAATACGTTCAAGGTTGTCCACGTTCCCCTCCCCCACCAAGACACAATGCGCCGTAGCGCAAATACGACAAAGTGAAAGACCGCCTATACACTGACGAGACCCCCCAAAAGACCTAGGTCAAGTGTAACTCAAGTGCGGCAGGACGGCATAAAAAAACCGCGGAGGCTGCGTGGGGCAGTCCTCCAGGACTCCGCCCGACCTCCAGGTCCGGCCGGCGCGCAACGCTGGCGTCCCCGGGGCGGCCCGCCTGCTTGTCTCACACCGCAAACCAATGCCTTTGTTAGGATGGAAGTCCGGAATGTTACGCTTCGAAACAGCGGGAGAATCGCACGGGGAGTGTCTTGTCGCCACGCTTACCGGACTGCCGGCCGGCGTGACGGTTACGTCCGCGGCGATCGACCGCGAACTGCGGAGGCGGCAGCAGGGATACGGGCGCGGCGGCCGTATGAAGATCGAAACCGATCGCGCCGAGATCGTCGCCGGGGTGCGTCATTCGGAAACCATTGGCTCGCCGATCGCGCTGGTAATCCGGAACCGGGATTGGGAGAACTGGACCGAAGCCCTGCCGGTCGAGACCTTCGAGGGCGCCGAAGAGAAGAAGAAACCGGTGGTGAGGCCGCGGCCGGGGCACGCCGATCTGGCGGGCGCGCTGAAGTACGATTTTCACGACGCGCGCTACATACTGGAGCGCGCGAGCGCCCGCGAAACAACGGCGCGCGTTGCGGTTGGGGCGGTGGCGAAGGCGTTCCTCAGTCAATTCGGCGTGGGCGTTCTTAGTCACGTGGTGGCGATCGGTAGCGCGCGCCTGGAGCGGCGCGCCACCTGGGAAGAAATCGCCGCGCTGAACGAAAAGGACGACATCTTCCTGGGCTGCATCGATGCAGCGTCCGAACAGAGGATGAAGGACGCCGTGGACGAGGCCTACCGCACGGGGGATACGCTGGGAGGCGTCTTCGAGGTGGTGGCGCACAACCTGCCGCCCGGCCTGGGCTCGCACATCGCATGGGACCAGCGGCTGGACGGGCGCCTGGCGCAGGCGGTGGTGTCTATCCAGGCCGTGAAAGGGATCGAGATCGGGGACGCGCTGGAGGCGGCGGCGAGTTTCGGGTCGCGGGTCCAGGACACGATTCAGTACGATCTCGAGGCGCGGCGGTTCTCTCGCGGCTCCAACCACGCCGGCGGAATCGAAGGCGGCATGACGAACGGCCAGGACATCGTTCTGCGCGGCCTGCTGAAGCCGATCTCGACGCTGCGGCGCCCGCTCGAATCGGTCGATTTTGCGACCCGCGAACCGGCGCTGGCGGCGTACGAGCGCAGCGACGTGTGCGTGGTCCGCGCGGCGGGCGTGATCGCGGAGGCGATGACCGCGCTGGTTCTGGCGCAGGCGTTCCTCGAGAAGTTCGGAGGCGATTCGCTCGCCGAGACGCGGCGGAATTTCGAAGGGTATATCGAACAGGTGCGGAGATTCTGAACCCAAGGCCATGACCTACCCGATCGTGAGATACGGCAATCCGGTGCTGGAACAGCCGGCGGAGACGGTGACCGATTTCGACACGCCGGAGCTGAAGAAGCTGCTCGAAGACATGTTCGAGTCGATGTACGCGGCCAAGGGCGTTGGCCTGGCGGCGCCGCAGATCGGCATCGGGCGGCGCATCGCGGTCATCGATCCGACCAACGGGCAGGACGAAGCCCAGCGCCTGGTGCTGATCAACCCGGAGATCGTGAAGGTCGAAGGAGCGCAGGTGGGCGAAGAGGGCTGCCTGAGCATTCCTGGATTTCGCGAGCAGGTCAAACGCGCGAAGCGGGTCACCATCCGCGCGCAGGATTCGAGCGGCGCGTCCTTCGAGAGGACCGGAGAAGACCTGCTGGCGCGCGCGTTTCTGCACGAGACCGATCACCTCAACGGCCGGCTTTACATCAACCACGTGAGCGCGCTGAAGCGCGACCTGATCCGGCGCAAGATCCGCAAACTGCAAAAAGCCGGCGAGTGGGCCTGAGGCGCCGTGCGTATCGTATTTCTGGGCACCCCGGAGTTCGCCGTCCCCACCCTGGAACGAGCCTTCGAAGCGGGACATGAAATCGCCGCCGTGGTGACGCAACCCGACCGTCCCAAGGGTCGCGGGCGGCAACTGGCCGCGCCGCCGGTGAAACAGACCGCGCTGCGGCTGGGTCTCGCCGTCCATCAGCCCGAGCGCATACGCACGCCGGAGGCGATCGAGTTGCTGCGAAGCCTGAAGCCCGACGCCATGGTGGTGGTGGGATACGGGAAGATCATTCCGCAGGCCGCGATCGACATCCCGCCACACGGAATCGTCAACGTGCATGCGTCGTTGCTGCCGCGCTACCGCGGCGCGGCGCCGGTGCAGTGGGCCATCGCAAACGGCGAAACCGTCACCGGCGTGACAACGATGCGCATCGACGCGGGACTCGACACCGGCGACATTCTCCTGCAGCGCGAAACGGCGATCGGAGCCGAGGAGACGGCGGTGGAACTGGGAGCCCGGCTCGCCGCGATGGGCGCGGACCTGCTTGTCGAGACGCTGGCGGGGTTGGAGCGCGGCGGGATCGTGCCGAGGCCGCAGGATTCCACGCAGGCGACGCTGGCGCCCGTCCTCAAGAAAGACGATGGCCTCATCGACTGGACCCGGCCGGCCGCGGAAATCGTCAATCGTATTCGCGGCTTCAAGCCGTGGCCGGGATGCTATGCGCACCTGCGCGGCCGGGCGATCGAAATCTCGCGGGCGCGCGCCGGCGCGGGCGCGGCGGGAGAACCCGGATCGCTGCACCCCGCTCGGGGCCGGATAGTGGTAACCTGCGGCGATAGCACCGCTTTGGAAATCCTCGAAGTGCAGATGGAAGGCAGGAAGAAGATGGACGCGGCGGCTTTCCAAAACGGCTATCATTTGATGGAGAATGAACTGCTGAAAGAGACAAGCCAGTGAAGCTTCCGGTTGGATATCGCTACGCCTCCAGTTACGCGGGCATTCGGAAAGAAAAGCGCGACGATTTGGCGCTGATTCTCTCGGAGCGGCCGGCATCCGCGGCCGCGATTTTTACGCGGAACCAGGTGCAGGCGGCGCCGGTGAAGCTGGCGCGCGCCCATCTGCGCAGCTCGCGCGGCCATGCACGGGCGATTTTGGTGAATGCCGGCAACGCCAACTGCGCGACGCGGACCGGGGACCGGGTGGCGCTCGCCACCTGCCGCGCGGTGGCCAAACTTCTGAAAACTCCGCTGCACGAAATTCTGCCCGCATCCACCGGCGTCATCGGCGTCGAGCTGAATCAGAAGCTGGTGGTGGACGCGCTGCCGCGGCTGTTCGACCGGCTGTCGGATATCGGTTTCGCGGACGCCGCGCGGGCCATCACCACCACCGACCGGGTGCCGAAGATGGCGTTCGGTGAAGTGCCTTTCCGGACCGGGCCGGTACACATCGCGGGCATGACAAAAGGGTCGGGCATGATTCAGCCCAACATGGCGACCACCCTGGGGTTCGTAATGACCGACGCCGACATCGGTCCCCAACTGCTGAAGCCGATGCTGGCCAAGGCGGCCGAGCGCAGCTATCACCGCATCACGGTGGATGGCGACACCTCGACCAACGACACGCTGGTCCTGCTCGCGAACGGCGCGTCGGGCATCAAGCCGAACCCGAAGGAGCGCCTGGTCTTCGAGGAAGTTCTGTGCTGGGTGATGGAAGACCTGGCGGAGAAGATCGCGCGCGACGGCGAGGGAGCCCGGCGGCTGATCGTGGTCCACGTGCAGGGGGCGCGCGACGACGAAGAGGCGGTCCGGCTGGGGCGGGCCATCGCGAATTCGCCGCTGGTGAAGACCGCCGTGGCCGGCTGCGACGCCAACTGGGGACGCATCCTCTCCGCGGCGGGCAACGCGGGCGTGGCCTTCGATCCGCGCAAGGCAAGCATCTATCTCCAGCGCGTGCCGGTATGCCGCAACGGAGTGGCGGCCGAGTATTCCGAGCGCGATTTGAAACGGATGATGGACGCCCAGGAGTGCCTGATCCGCTTCGTCCTCGAAGGCGACGGCCCGGGCGAAACGCGCTTCTGGGGCTGCGACCTGACCGAAGAGTACGTCAAGATCAACGCCAGCTACCGGACGTAGGACTCCATCGGCGGGTACCACGGCGCGCTTTCACCGAACCGCGACCGTGAGGGAGCGGACGCCCACGGGATTTCGACCGCCCGCTTGCGGACGCGCACGCTTCGCCCCCCCGCCCGGTCAGCGTTCACGCGGACCACCCACCGGAACGCCCTGTCCCAGCAACTCCCTCGACAGCCGTTCGTAGTTGCCCGGCGTGATGTAGTGGAACTCGATCTTGAGGCGCGTGAAGCCTCGCAGATCCTCGAGGGTGTCGTCGCTGGGATATTCGGGACCGGCTATGTAGAGCGTCCCAGCATCCACGCGGAAGGGGACGACGCGGTGGCGGCGGGCCACCGGCCCGGGCAGCGACCGTGCCACGCCGGTCCGGATGCGCGCGGTCTCGAGCGGCTCGAAGGGAACGCTCTGCTGGACGCTGAGTCCGGAGTAGACCGCGTCCTCCGTGAGCGGGCCCGAGGCGACAAGGTATTCTCCCAGCCGCACGTGGGGCCGCTTCGACGCCAGCGCGCGCCGGAGCTGTTCCTCGGTGAGCTTCCCCGCCCGGACCAATACCTCGCCCAGCGGCTGCTTGTGCGCGATGAGGCCCGCGAGCGAAGGGTAGTCGTGCTCCGTCTTGAGCCACACCAGCGGCCGGGAGAACAGGCGGGCGCAGGCATACCACGCCAGCGCGGCGCTGGTGGCAACGAAGTTGATCCAGTTGGCCCAGAAGATCCGCAGGGGCACGCCGGCAGCGAACTTCCAGCCGTAGATCCGCCCCACGCAGCCGCAACGCACCGCCGTTCGATGCACTTGCAGGAACAGGGTGGCGTACAGCAACGGTGCCATCCAGCGGACCTGCGCCAGGCTCCCGAGGCCCCAGTGGACGCCTGTCGCGCGGCTCCACAGCCAGGTCGCCACACCGTAGATCAGGATCAGGTTTGCGAACGCGCTGGCGGGATTGCCGGCCAGTCCTTTGCGGTCGCGCCAGAACCAGTACCGCCGCCGCCAGCCACCGCCCCAGCCGTGCCGCTCCCAGGCCTGGAGGGAGATGCCCAGCACCCAGCGTGTGCGCTGCTTGAGCGCGTGGCGCGCGCGCTGGGGGAAGAACTCGCGCGTAGCCACCGGCTGCCCGGCCACGAACTGAATCGGGATGAACACCTGGCGGCAGCCAAGCTCGTGCAGGCGGAGCCCGATCTCGTAGTCTTCCGTGAGGCAACCGGGGTCGAAAATGCGGCCGTGCTGGTCGGTCGCGGCGACGTCGAGCGCCCAGCGGGCGTATCCCGTCCCGACGCCGTTCGACGGCAGGAACCCGCCCAGCAGGAGGCGGCCCGGCACGTCCTTGGTCTGGTACTCGGCGAATTCGTCGCAGTAGACGCCGTGCGTGAAGCGGCCGAAGGGGGTCGCGAGCGGAAGTACGGGAATCTGCACCATCCCGCAGCGCTCGAGCGCGTCGTTGATGCGGCGGAGCTCTTCGGGGTGGACCAGGTCCTCTGCGTCGTGTACGACGATGGTTTCGAAACGGACGGCCCGTTCCTGCTCGAACGCCAGCATGCGCTGGTAGACCCAGTTCAGGCAGTCGGCTTTGGACGTCGGCCCGTCGTGAGGGCACAGAGCCAGCCGCACCACCCGCGGAAAGCGCGCCTCGGCCTGGCGGACCGCCGCGACGGTAGGGCCGTCGTTCGGATAGGCCCCCACAAACACGGTGTAGTTCCGGTACTGGATGGCGCCCAAATTGTGCTCGAGCATCTTGCCTATGACGCCGTGCTCGTGCCAGAGGGGAATGAAAATGGCGGTGCGCTTCTCCGCTTTCGAGTCGCGCAACGGCGCCAGGGACGGCCGGCGCCGCGGACGGCGAAGCCAGGCGGAGAAGCACACCACATCGAGAAAGAGATCGTCCAGGCCGCTGAGCAGAATCAACACCGCGAGCCAGGGCAGGCAGGCGACGACGATCCTGTCGATAGCGGGCACCGCGCGAGCCTCCTCCAGAGAGAGTAGTGCGCTGGGCGGGAAAAAATCGCTGCCCGCTTCGCCGGCGATCGTGGCGCGGACTCTTAGTCTGCAGCGTCGAGACTCCTCTCGACGCGCAAACCGGCCTCGACACGAATGTCGAGGCGGCAGGCAAAAGTGCCTGCGCCAGTGCGGCCGCCCGCTACCGCTTGCGGAAACTGCTCGGGTTGGAGTCGTGCTTGGTGGGGAAGGTCTTGGACATGTGGTCGTGTATGGTCAGCGCCTCATCGTCCACCAGGGCCCACAGGGGGCCCAGGCCGACCGCGCCAATCCCAAGACAAAACAAAACAAAGCGCAACGTGAGACGGCGCCAGCCCGGCGGATTGCCGTCGAAGGTCAGAGAGCGCAGTCCCATGCAACGCATCCCCGCGCTCTCGCGCCCGAGCACGGCCCAGAACAGGTGGTAGAACGCAGCCAGAGCCAGGCACGCCACCAGGTAGGGCGCCGCGACTTTCCCGGACCATTCGAACCGCCCGCCTGCCACGTAGAATACCAGTGCCGCCAGCGTCATCCCCGCCGCCACGAAGGCTGCGTCCAGAAGCGCCGCCTGAACGCGGGTCGCGGGAGGGGCTACCGTTGCGTCGTCGCTGACCGCCTTCTTCTCTTGGGGAGCGGCAGAACGCAGGTCGAGCGGGGGTTGCATCCCCGGCCTCAGGGCCGCGGGCCGTTCGGCGGGGCGAGTCTCGCGCCGGGCCGCGGGGCGGCGCCGCCCGCCGTTCTTGCCGCTGGCCGGATCGCGCGGAAAGGGAATGATCTTCGACCGGTCGTCAAACAATTGTGCCTGCCTCAAGGGGGCGTTGTTCACGGGCCCTTGCTCTTCAGGCGGCGCGGGAGTCAGCGGTTCCAACGCCGGGACCGTAGCGGAGGTCCCCACGGGGAAGACGGACGGAACGCGGCGGCCGCAGTGGTCGCACCGATGACCCCCCTCCGCAATCAAGGAACCGCAATCCTGGCAGCGCACGTCTCTGGTCCTATGCACGGCGAGCTAAGCGGAGCATCTCCTCCGTGTTAGGATGTCCCTTGGGCCGGGACACACTGCCGCGCGAATCCTCTCATGGAGTAAGTACCATATTTAAGGCGCTTTGTCACTACCTTTTCGCGAGCGGGGCAGCACTTTCTTTGATTGTGGCGCCGCCGCCGGCCGCGGCGCAGATCCAGCCAGGGAGCCCGGGCTACGTTTTGGGCCCCACGCCGACCCCTACCCCCCTGCTCGCGCCACGGATCTACAAGGTGCAGCCGCCCGTCTCACTCGCTGAGCGGGAAGTGCTCATCCAGGGGGTCAAGCAGATGAAAGAGGGGCCGTGGTACCGGCTCCGGGGCGGATCGCAGGTCCAGACCAACAGCTTCCTGCTCAAGGCCGACGACATCGACTACAACGAGGACACCGGCGATGTCGATGCCCGCGGGAGCGTCTACCTGCAGCACTTCGAGAACGGCGAGCAGATGTGGGCCGACAAGGCCGTCTACAACCTGAACGACGAATCCGGCAAGTTCTGGAACGTGCATGGCGAGGCGCACCTCAAGGTACAGCCGCGCCCAGGGCTGCTGATCACGGCCAGTCCTTTCTATTTTCAGGGCAAGTGGTCGGAGAAACTAAAGGAAAAGTACATTTTGCACGACGGCTTCATCACCGACTGCAAGATGCCCAAGCCCTGGTGGATTCTCCGCGGTCCGAAGTTCACCATCATCCCCGACGACCATGCCATCGGCTACCGGTCTATCTTTCTGATGAAACGCGTGCCGCTGTTCTACTTCCCGGCCATCTACAAGCCGCTGGGCGAAGAGCCGCGGCGCAGCGGCTTCCTGACGCCCAACATCGGGAACAGTACCCAGCGTGGCCAGATGGTGGGAGCGGGGTTCTACTGGGCGATCAACCGCAGCTACGACGCCTCGTATCGGGTACAGTATTTCACCGAGCGCGGCTTTGCACACACCGTCAACCTCAACGCCGCCCCGCTCCAGAGCACCAGGATCACCGCCGAAATCTATGGCGTAAACGACCGTGGCCTGCCAAGCCCCAGCGGACCCATAAAGCAGGGCGGGTTCACGGTGCAGTCGACGCTGGTCTCGCAACTGCCCGACGGGTTTTATGCCCGCGGCGACGTCAACTACCTGAGTTCCTACCTCTTCAGGCAGGCCTTCACGGAATCCTATAACGAGGCCATTAGCTCGGAGGTGCACTCCACCGGCTTCATTACCAAGCCCTGGCAATACTACTCGCTGACGTTCGTGTTCCAGCGCCTGGAGAACTTCCAGAGCCTGGCGCCCAACGACAAAATCGTGATCCGCAAGCTGCCCGAGATCGAATTCGACAGCCGCGACCATCTGATTTGGCGGAAGATCCCGATCTGGCTCTCCTGGGAGATGTCGAGCGGGCTTCTCTCGCGCCGGCAGCTCGACTTCCAGAGCGCCAATTTCGTGGAGCGCACGGACCTGTACCCGAGGCTCACTTCGGCCCTGCACTGGAAGGGATTCAGCCTGGTGCCCAGCATCGCCGCGCGAGAGACGTTTTGGGGCGACAGCCAGACCCAAACCCCGGCGGGAATCCAGATTCTCGACAAAAACCTCCACCGCACGGCCGGCGAGGCGGACGTGGACTTCCGGCTTCCCTCCCTCTTCCGCGTCTACAAACCGCCGAAGTGGATGGGAGACAAGTTGAAACACGTGTTCGAAGCCGGCGCCACCTACAAGTACGTGAGCGGCGTCAACGACTTCAACAGCGCGATCCGGTTCGACGCCACGGAGATCTTCTCGAATACCAACCAGGTCGAGCTGTGGTTCACCAACCGCCTGTATGCGAAACGGGGCGATGACGTGCAGGAGATCCTCTCCTGGGACGTCCGCCAGGACCGCTACTTCGATCCCACCTTCGGCGGCGCTGTCACACCCGGATGGTGCGGGCAGCCCGCTTGCCGCAGCGTGGTGGCCAGCACGATCGACCTGACCGCCTACGCCTTCCTCGACGGCCCACGCCCCTATTCCCCGGTGGTGTCCACCCTCCGCACGACTCCCAAACCCGGGCTGACCGTGGAGTGGCGTGCCGACTACGACCCGATGCACAGCAGGATTTTGGCGAACACCTTCGTCGGGACGTACTACTTCAAGAAGGTGTACTCCGTGGCGATTGGCCAGGACTCCCTGCGGTACGAACCGGTGCTCGAAAACCGCGCCGACCAGCTGACCGCCAGGTTCAACTGGGGCAATGACAACCGCCGCGGCCCGAACGCCGGCGTCGGTGCGATCTATGACGTTCATTTTCGCACGCTGCGCAGTGTCATGGGCCAGGTCACCTACAACACCGACTGCTGTGGCTTCAGCGTACAGTATGGCAAGTGGAATGTGGGCGTGCGCTACGACACCGTTTTCCGCTTCGCGCTTTCGATCGCCAACATCGGCTCCGTCGGGACGTTGCGGAAGGACCAGCAGATGTTCTGAGGCCGCCTGGGGCGGCCGCTGTCCGCAAACCGGGGACTGGACCGAGTTTCGCCGCCTTTGCGAAACTCGTGCCTGTCCCAAGGTTTGCCCTCCGGACAATCGCACGGCTCGCGATTTGGGCCGCCGTGCTCAGCGCCCCAGAGCTTCGTCCAGCAGCAGGCGGAACTGCTCGCTCTTCTCGCCCACGCGCTTTTTGAGCTCGTTCAGCTCGCGTTCGATCGTGCGCAGGCGGTCGGCGAGGTGTAGAGAGGCGAGAACGGCGACGCGCAGCGGATCGGCGGAGGAAGAACGGGCGGCGATGGCGTTCATGATCTCGTCAACGCTGTCGGCCAGCTCCTGCACCTCGCGCTCGTCGCCGGAGGCACGCAGGGTATATGTCTGGCGGAAAATGGTGACCTGAACGCTCTGCTTGTCGTCCACGGCGCTCCCGCTAGGCGGCGCCAAGCGTATCGATCTGGCCTAGCAGCTTTTCGATACGGCTACGGACCTGGGTGCGCTCGGCGCGGAGAGCGTCAACCTCGCGGGCAAGCCCGACCGCCTGCTCGCGCGCCGAAGCAGCTTCGCGGGCGGCGGCGTCGCGCTCGGCGAGCGCCGCGTCCTTCTCCCGCCGCAGGCGCGTCACCAGCTCGATCGCCTGGTGGATACGTTCCTCGAGTGTCCCGAGGGAGTCGATTTGATCTTCCAGGAGTTCCATTACGGCCTCCTACTGCGGCGCCAGCGCGGCCTTGGCTTGCTCGACCAGTTGCCGGAAGCTGGCTGCGTCGTCAACGGCGATCATGGCGAGCATCTTGCGGTTCAGGTCGACGCCGGCCTTCTTGAGCCCGGCGATGAACTTGCTGTACGAGATCCCACCCTCGCGGCACGCGGCGCTGATGCGCGTGATCCACAGGGCGCGATAGTCCCGCTTCTTCTGGCGCCGGCCGACGTAGGCGTACTTCAGCGCCTTCTCGACGGCTTCCTGCGCGGAGCGGTTCAGCTTGCTCTTGGTGAGAAAATATCCGGAGGCGGCTTTGAGGGTCTTAGCCCGGTAAGCCCGCCTTTTGGTTCCACGTTTTACTCTAGGCACGTTTCCTCCTTAGGCTGGTTGGCCGAGGCGAAACGGGTACGTGCCCCGCACTCCGTCCGCACTCGATGATGCCCGTTTAGTACGGGAGCATTTCCTTCACGCGCGCGGCGTTGGCCGGATCGACCACCACGCCCTTGGTCAGCTTGCGCTTCCGCGAACGCGCCTTCGACGTCAGGATGTGGCGCGCATACGCATGATGGCGAACGATTTTCCCGGTTCCGGTCTTCTTGAAGCGCTTGGCCGCGCCCCGGTGCGTTTTCAGTTTCGGCATGGTGCTGGTTCCTGGGTTCCTACAGACAGGACTCTACTCGGTTCAGTCTTCGAGAACTTTCACAGTATAGCATGGCCCGGGCGGCCACTCGGGCTCAAGGCTATCCTTCGAGCACATGTGGTCCCTGGATGCCTATGGCATTGACACCTTCCACGCTTATTCGCAATCCTGTGGTGAGTCTAGTCGACGAATTGGTGGCCACCCGCTCGCGGCTTCAAGTCGAGCACTTACGCGCTCCGCCGGCAGAGGCAGGCGGCTTACAACGACGCAACATCAATCTTCACGATCTGCCCGGCCTGAACAAAATCAACCGAGGTGGCGATCCTCGCGGCGATCTGGCGCAGGGTGGGCCAATGGTTCGAGGAGAGGACTACGAGAGCCACCTTACGGCTCGTGAAGTTCTGCTGATACCGGACGTTCTGGTCGCGCGTCAGCAGCAGATCGAACCCCGCTTCCTCAGCGGCATCGAGCAACGCGCCGTTCTCCAGTCCCTGCCGCCCCAATTCGTCCACCCGCACTACTTCATGACCTCGCAGGAAACGGGCCAGCGGAGCCGGCGTGTTGGCGTCGAAAAGAACCCTCACGCAACCGCCGCGGGCCGCTCAAGAGAATCCTTGGCAAAAGCCAGAACCTCGTGTACCTGCTCCCGACTGACGGACGGGAACCATTCCAGGAACTCGTCTATCGTTGAACCCCTGTCGAGGTGCTCGAACAAAGCGGCAACCGGCAGGCGCGTACCGCGGAAGCACCACGTCCCGCCAAGCTTGGCGGCGTTCCGGTCGACGGCGCTGCAGCGGCCCCAGTCCATAATGCTAGTTTATCGTTGATCGGCGCAGAGAGGTTCCCCGTCCCGGCGCGTGTCAGCCCTGATTCCACCCCAGCCGCTGTACTAAGATACCCCCATGATCCGAACAGCACTAACAGGCATCCTTCTTTGCGGAGGAATCATGGCCGCTTCCGATCTCGACCAGGCCCAGGCAACGCGATTCGCCCGTCTGGCCCTCGATTGCGTACACAAGGAGTATCCCAACAAGATCGCCCATTCCATGAACTCCGACGCGGACGTCAAGCCGCCCCGTGAGCTCACCCCGGCTTTCTACGGCTGCTACGACTGGCACTCCTCCGTGCACGGGCACTGGCTGCTGGTACGTCTGGTCCGCCTTTTCCCGCGGGCGCCGTTCTCCGCCGAAGCCCGCAAGGCCCTGGCGCAGAGCCTCACGCCCGCCAACATCGCGCAGGAAGTGAAGTACCTGAACGCGGAAGGCCGCACCGCCTTCGAGCGGCCCTACGGCCTCGCATGGCTGCTGCAACTGGCGGCGGAGCTGAAGGAGTGGGACGATCCCCAGGCCCGGCAGTGGTCCGAGGCGCTCGCCCCGCTGGAACAAGCCGTCGTCGCGCGCCTGTCCGCGTGGCTGCCCAAGCTCGACCACCCCATCCGCGCCGGCGAGCACAACAACACCGCGTTCGCCATGGGCCTCATGCTCGACTATGCGCGCATCGCCGGCAACGCCGCATTCGGCAAGCTGGTCGATGAGCGTGCGCGGCACTACTACCTGAGGGACCGCGGCTGCCCGGTGAATTACGAGCCGTCGGGTGAGGACTTCCTCTCTCCCTGCCTGGCCGAAGCGGACCTGATGCGGCGCGTGATGCCGCCCGGGCAGTTCGGAATGTGGTTCCGGGTTTTTATCGAGCGCCTCAACTTCCAGCCGACCATCGTTCCCGACCTCACCGATCCCAAGCTGTACCACCTCGCCGGCCTGAACTTGAGCCGCGCCTGGATGATCGAGGGAATTCTCTCCGCGCTGCCGGCCACCGACGGCCGCGGCACGGCGCTGGCGGACCTGGCAGCCCGCCTCCGCCAGGCCGGCCTCGATAGCATCAAAAGCGAGCACTACGAGGGCGGTCACTGGCTGGGAACCTTCGCGGTCTACCTGGTCACAGGCCGGGGCCTGAAATGAAAACCGCCCTGGATGCCTCCCTCCCTGACGGCCGGCTCTGTCAATTTGCCTTCCCGGGTCGGCCGCCGGCCGGAGCCCAGACCGGCGAATGAGGCACCGCCAACTTCCCTAAAGTCTCAGTTTCTCGCCAAGTCGCCAAGTCGCCAGGAACGCAACAGCTAACTCTGCTGGCGACGATGGCTGCCGCCACATTTACCACGCCTAGCGTCCGCCGCGCCAGCGGCTTCGTTCTAACGCATCAGGGCCCGCCAACCCACATGCCCGCATCGTTGGCGTCCGAGGAGCCTGGCCGCGCCGGCGCTCCGTCAGCCACGCCCCCAGTTCCCGCACTCCCCCAACTCAATCTCCAACCCCCTCAACAACTTCCCAAAAGTGAGCCCCCGCCTCGCGCCCCCGCCCGCGCTACCCTCACTCCGGGCACCCCAATCCCGGTGCTCTCAGGAGCCCCCATGTCCTCCCAACGAAGCATCGATTCCTCCCGCGCCAACGGCGCCAAGTCCCGTGGTCCCGTCACCCCCGAGGGACGCGCCCGCTCCGCCGCCGCCGGCCTCACCCACGGCCTCAGCTCCGACCGAATCGTCCTCGAACAAGAATCCGAGGAAGAGTTCAACGCCCTGCGCGAAGAATACCTGGCCGAGTACCGGCCCCAGACCCGCTCCCGGTTCGACCTCGTCGATCAACTGGTCGCCACCCGCTGGCGCCTCAACCGCGTCCTGGCCCTCCAAACCGCCCTCATCGATCGCCAGATAACTCGCCAGGAACCCAAGATCCGCGAAGAGTACAAATTCTGCGACGGAGACACCCGCGCCGCCATCGCCTACCAGCATCTGACGGACGAAGGCGGCGCCCTCGAAAGCCTCCACCGTCACGAAACCCGCCTCAGCGCCGAGCTCCGCCGTACGCTAAAACTCCTCGACGCCCCGCCCAGAAATCGAAAATTTCACCATGAACCCAGCGACGCAGATCCGCACTCGAATCAGGATGATCCCGGCCGCGAAGCGCCGCGAATCCCGCCGTCTGGATCGACCGGCGACGAGCCACAAGCGACGAGCGGCGCGTCACCCGATGCGCTCGGGATCCTGCGCCGTGTCGAGCTTCGTGGCCACTACGATCATCGCCTTGGCGGCCAGGTCCGCGCTGCTGCTGGCCAGGCCCTGCATCGCCAGGGGCTCGCCAGCACCCCAAATTCAGCCACCACTCGGCTCAATAAGGTAGAATGACTCGTCCACGGCGGCCGGGCCTCGCGTACTCCGGCGGTCGCCGCTGGGGGGTGCCCATGATACACACGATCCTTTGCGCCGATGCCGATTCGGCTGCCCGTCGCGCCCACGGCGAAATCCTCCGTGCGGCGGGCTTTGAGGTCATCGAAGCCCTCGAAGGATCGGATGCGCTGAGACTGGCGCTCGAAAAACAGCCCGCGCTGGTCGTGGTTGCCGTCGGGTCGCCCGGCGTCAACGGCTTTGAGGTTGCGAAACGCTTGAAGGCCGATCCCCGGACCGCGTCTATCCCGGTCCTGCACGTCTCCAGCCAGGGCAGCCACCACCCGGAATCGTTGCGCAGCGGGGCGGATGCGTACCTGCAATCGCCGGTCGAGGGACCGCTCCTGGTCGCCGTGGTCACCGCGCTCATCCAGCGAGTGCCAGGCGCGTCGGCGGAGCATCGCTTCGCGGCGCTGATCGACAGCATCCCCGACGAGGTCTGGCTCGCCGACGCCCAGGGCCGGTTCACCCTGGCAAATCCAGCGGCCGTGCGGGAGTTCAACGTTCGCACTCCCGCCCTGATGGATGTGGAGGAACTCGCCAAGAGCCTGCAGGTGTATCGCCCGGATGGCAGCCCCCGGCCCGTGGAGGAAGCTCCGCCGTTGCGCGCCCTGAAGGGAGAGACGGTACGGAACCAGGAAGAGATCGTCCGTACGCCCGTTCATGGCGAGCTGCGGTATCGCCAGGTAAGCGCTTCTCCCGTCAGAGACACCACGGGCGGTATCGTCGGGTCGGTCTCGGTGGTGCGCGATATCACGGAGCGCAAGCGAGCCGAGCAGGCGCTGCGGGCCGGCGAGGAGCGATACCGGACCCTGTTCGACGCGATGACCGAGGGATTCGCGCTGTGCGAGATCCTCTGCGACCAAGCTGGAAAGCCATGCGATTTCCGCTACCTGGCCGTCAACCCGTCGTTCGAGCGCCAGACCGGTCTCAAGGCTGAGGACACCCTGGGGAACACCGTGATGGAGTTGTTCCCCGAGACCGAGCTCGTTTGGATCGAACGTTACGGCAGGGTGGCTCTCACCGGGGAGCCGGCGCGCTTCGAGGAGTGGTTCGGCCCCCTCGGGCGGTGGTTCGAAATCTCCGCCTTCCGGACCGAGCCCGGCCGTTTCGGCGTGGTGTTCGCGGATGTCAGCGACCGCAAGCGGGCGGAGGAGGAACGCCAGCGTCTGGCCGGAAATCTGGCGGCCGTCCTGGACGCCGCGCCCGTCGCCATCTGGATCGCCCACGACCCGCGGTGCCTGCGGATTACCGGCAACGCCTACGCGGACCAGGTCGTAATGCAGACCGGACGAGGTGGAAACATCTCGGCAACCGCGCCTCCCGGCGAGGCGGCTGTCACTTACAAGATGGTTCGTAATGGTGTTGAGTTGCGGCCGGAGGAGTTGCCCGCCCAGGTCGCCGCCGCCACTGGCCAGCCGGTGAAGGAAGAAGAATTCGAGTTGGTCTTCCCTGGCGGCCGCACCGTACACATGCTCCTGAGCGCCGTGCCCCTGTTCGATGCCGAAGGGCGGCTGCGCGGCTCTGTGACCGCCGGCGTCGATGTGACGCGGCGCAAGCGGGCCGAAGACGCGCTGCGGGAGAGCGAAGCCGTTCTGCGCAGTTTCTTCGACAGCCCCGGGGTGATGCGGGGATTCGTGGAACTTGTCGATGGCGCCATCGTTCACGCTTCCTGCAACGCGGCGGCGGCGGAGCTGTTTGGCGTGGACCGGCCGTCGATCGCGGGTCTGTCCGCAACCGCCGCGGGCGCTTCCGAGGACGTCGCGAGATTGTGGGTCGATCTCTACGAGAAGAGCCGGCGCACCGGCGAGCCCGTCTCGATGGAATATGCCCGCCGCGGCGCCGACGGCCGGGATCGCTGGTTGCTCGCCACCGCCAGCTACGTGGGCATCGGCCATTCCGGGAGCCCGCGATTTGCGTACACGATCCTCGATTTCACCGATCGCAAGCGCGCCGAAGAGGCGCTGCGCGAGAGCGAGGAGCGTTTCCGCATGATGGCCGACGGTTGCCCCACCATTATCCTGGTGACCGACGCCGCGGGTGGAAACCGCTTCGTCAACCGCACCTACCGCGAGTACTTCGGCGTTACCAGCGAGCAGGTGGAAGGCGGCAAGTGGCAGCCGCTGCTCCATCCGGACGATGCAGCGGAGTACGTGGGGGCGCTCATGGTTGCGGTGCGGGAGCGTGCTCCCTTCCAGGCCGAAGCACGCGTGCGGCGCGCCGATGGCGAATGGCGCTGGATCGCATCCTACGGGGAACCGCGGTTTTCGTCGGGCGGAGAGTTCCTCGGTCACAGCGGCATCTGCACCGACATCACCGATCGCAAGCAGGCCGAAGAGGCGTTGCGGGAAAGCGAGTCCCGGCTGCGCACTCTGAGCGACAGCCTGCCGGCAGGCGCCATCTACAGGTACCGCCACGACGTCAACGGCGAGCCCCACGTGGACTTCATCAGCGCCGGCATCGAAAAACTGACTGGCGTTTCCGCGGCCGAGTACATGCGCGATCCCGCCGCCGTGGGCCGGAACATACTGCCCGAGGACTTCGAGCGGATGACCGCCGCGATCGCGCAGTCCCGCGACCGGTTGGAGCGGTTCGACGTCGAGATCCGCCACCCTCACCGCGTGACCGGCGAGATTCGCTGGTCCCTGTTGCGCTCCACGCCCACCCGTTGCCCGGATGGCTCTACCGTGTGGGATGGCATCGAACTCGATATCACCGAACGCAAGCGGGCCGAAGAGGCCCTGCGCGAGAGCGAGAAGATGTACCGGGCCATTGGTGAGTCCATCGACTACGGTGTGTGGGTCTGCGCTCCCGACGGCCGCAACATCTATGCCAGCGAGTCGTTCCTGAAGCTGGTGGGCCTGACGCAGGAACAGTGTTCGAGTTTCGGATGGGGAGACGTGCTGCACCCGGATGACGCCGAACGGACCCTCGCGGCGTGGAAGGAGTGCGTCCTCGCCGAGGGACGCTGGGACATCGAGCACCGCTTCCGCGGCGTGGATGGCGAGTGGCACCCGGTGCTCGCTCGCGGAGTTCCCGTCCGTGACGAACAGGGCCGGATCGCATGCTGGGCCGGCATCAACCTCGATATCGGCGCGCGCAAGCAGGCGGAAGAGCGGTACCGGATGCTGTTCGACACGCTGCTCGAAGGCTTCTGCATCATCGAGGTGATTTTCGACGGGGATGTCCCGGCCGATTATCGCTTCCTGGAAATCAATCCGGCCTTTGAGAAGCAAACCGGCTTACAGAACGCCCAGGGCCGGCTCATGCGTGAGCTGGCTCCCGATAACGAAGCGCATTGGTTTGAAACCTACGGGCAAGTCGCCTTGACGGGCCGGCCTGCGCGCTTCGTCAACGAAGCGAAGGGATTGAACCGCTGGTACGACGTGAGCGCCTATCGCGTTGGCGGGCCCGAGAGCCGCAAGGTCGCGATCCTGTTCAGCGACATCACCGAGGCCAGGCGTGCCACCGAGGCGTTGCGCGAAAGCGAAAGCCGCGAGCGGGCGCGGGCGGCCGAGGTGGAAGCCCTCATGGATGCGGCGCCGGCTGCCATCTTCATCGCTCACGACGCCGAGTGCCGCTCCATGAGCGGTAACCGCATGGCTCACACTTTGCTGCGAAGGGAGGCCGGAAAGAACCTCTCGAAGTCCGCGCCCGAGGGCGAGAGGCCGATGAATTTCCGTGCCATGAAGGACGGGGTCGAGATTCCATCCCAGGAGTTGCCGGTACAGAAAGCGGCATCCACCGGGCAGCCGGTCCGCGGTGACGAATTGGATGTCGTATTCGAGGACGGCGTCTCCTTGAACCTGCTGGGCGATGCCGTGCCACTGCTGGACGAAGACGGACGCTCGCGAGGCGCGGTGGGGGTCCTCTCCGACGTGACCGAGCTAAAGCGCGCCGAGGCGCGCCTCCGGGAAGCTCAGAAACTGGAGAGTCTGGGGTTGCTGGCGGGGGGCGTCGCCCACGACTTCAACAACCTGCTGGTCGGCGTGATCGGCAATGCCAGCCTGGCTCAGGAAATGCTTCCGCCCGAGCACGAAGCCGGCGAGCTGCTGAGCGGGGTCCTGAAAGCCGGCGAGCAGGCCGCGCACCTGACCAGGCAGATGCTGGCTTACGCCGGCAAGGGGAAGTTCCTGGTGGAGGCGCTGGATATCTCGACGCTCATCCCCGACATGAGTATCCTGGTGCGGCCGTCCATCCCCAAGAAGACCGCGCTCCAGTTCGACTTGAAGCAGGATCTGCCGCCGATCCTCGCCGATCGCGGCCAGGTGCAGCAGGTGTTCATGAACCTGGCCCTCAATGCGGCGGAGGCGATCGGAAGTCGAGAGGGCACGATCACGGTCAGGACCGGGGTTGAGAACGTGAATGCCCGGTACGTCCAGCTGCACTCGGAAGCGGAGGGGCTCCAACCGGGCAAGTACGTCTGCCTCGAAGTCAGAGACACCGGCTGCGGGATGGACGAGGCGACCAGGGCCCGGATCTTCGATCCTTTCTTCACGACGAAGTTCACCGGGCGCGGCCTGGGGCTTGCGGCCGTCGCCGGCATCGTGCGCGGCCACAAGGGCGCGATCGCTGTCACCAGCGCGCCGGGCAAAGGCAGTTGCTTTACCGTGCTGTTCCCCTCGGCCGCGCGGGATTCCGAGGAGCCGGCAGTCGCGGCTGGCAAGCCGATGTCCCGAGGTGCGGGCGTGGTGCTCGTCGTCGACGATGAACCAATCGTGCTTGAAATGGCGAAAAAGGCTCTCGAGCGGCAGGGCTACACGGTCCTGGCGGCGGACGGCGGCCAGGCGGCCATCGAGCTGCTGAGGAGCCGCCCGGGCGAGGACGTATCGCTGGTGGTCCTCGATCAGAGCATGCCGAACATGAACGGCGAGGAGGTGCTCCCCGAGCTCAGGAAGCTCCGGCCCGAGGTCAAGGTAGTGATGTCGAGCGGCTACAGCGAATCCGAGACCATGCTGCTTATAAAGGGGCAGCGCGTTTCGGGCTTCATCCAGAAGCCGTACACCGCGGCGGGGCTGGCGGAGAAGGTGAAGCGGTGCCTGGGGTAGGGCCGGGGCGGCCGTCGCGGCCCCGACGGCATGGGCGCGGGCGCCCCTCCAGCGGATCTGGCCGCGCGCCGTGCCGCGATGGCGGCTCCCCTTGCGGATCTGGCCGCGCGCCGCGCCCGCGATGGCGGCCGGCAGGCTCTTCACGATGCGTCACTAACCCTCCTGCCGCTCCTCCCACCAAGCCATCTGGATGGCCTCCAGCCGCCCTTCGGTCGAGGCGTGGGGGTCGTCGGCGAAGCCTTCAAGCTCCGCGACCCATCGGCGGAGGTCGGTGAAGCGGACCGCGAGCGGGTCCTGGGCCGGGAACTTTGCGGCCAGCGCCAGCGCGATGTCCTCGGCGTCGTCCCAGGTGAGCGCGGGCATCAGATGGTCTTCCCCTTCAGCGCGGTGCGGACCGCGGCGTTCATCATCACCTCGGCCAGGCGCATGGTGGTCTGATTCAGCAGCTCGATGTGCGCGCGGATCAGCACGTGGTCCTCGGAGTGGTAGACCATCAGCAGCTCGTTGAGGGCGCGCTCGATCAGCGCCTGCTCGGTGGGCGTCATCTCGTCCCAGGCGTCGTTCGCGCGGGCCTTTTCGACCGCCGCCAGGATCTGGTCCGCCTCCAGGCGCGCCTCGCGCACCTGGCGCTCGCGGATGTCCTCGGCCGCGTGAGCGTAGGACTCCTCGATCATGGCCTCCACCTGCTCGTCGGTCAGGCCGTAGGAGGGCTTGACCTCGATCGACTGCTCCTTGCCGGTGCGCTCGTCGCGCGCGGTGACGTTCAGGATGCCGTTGGCGTCGATCAGGAAGCGCACCTCGATGCGCGGCGCGCCCGCGGGCATCGGGTCGATGTCCTTCAGGTCGAAGCGCGCCAGGCTGCGGCAGTCCTTGACCAGCTCGCGCTCGCCCTGCAGGACGTGGATGAGCACGTTCCTCTGGCCGTCCACGGCGGTGGTGAAGACCTCGGTGGCGCTGGCGGGAATGGTCGAGTTGCGGTGGATCAGCTTGGACACCACGCCGCCCATGGTCTCGATGCCGAGCGAGAGCGGCGTGACGTCGAGCAGCAACTTGTCCTCGACCGCGCCAGTGAGGATGCCGGCCTGCACCGCGGCGCCCAGCGCGACCACTTCATCCGGATTCAGTTCGGTGTGCGGCCGCGCGCGGAACAGGTTCTCGACCGCCTGGCGCACCAGCGGAATGCGCGTCGAGCCGCCCACCAGCACCACCTCGTCGATCTGCTCCGGCGGTGACGCCGGCGTCCTGGATGCAGTTGCGGCAGGGGCCGAGGGTGCGGTCGACGATGTCCGTTATCAGCTCTTCGAACTGCTCGCGCGTGATCTCGCGCTGGTACTTGCGGCCCTGCCAGTCGAGGTCGATCGTGGCGCGCGGCGCGAACGAGAGCCGCTCCTTGGCGTCGATGACGGCGCGGCGCAGCGTCTGCACCAGCGAGCCTTACGCAAGGTGGCTTCGCCCAATTCGCCCCATTCGGACGCGATGTCTTCGAGAGCGATGCGCAGCAGGCGGTTGTCGATGTCGTCGCCGCCCAGATGCGTGTCGCCGTTGGTGGCGAGCACTTCGAAGATGCCCTCGTGAAGCTTGAGGATGGAGATGTCGAAGGTGCCGCCGCCCAGGTCGTAGACGGCCACGATGCCGCTCTTGCGCTTGTCGAGGCCGTAGGCCAGCGAGGCGGCGGTGGGCTCGTTCACCAGGCGCAGCACTTCGAGGCCCGCGATGCGGCCGGCGTCCCTCGTGGCCTGCCGCTGCGCATCGTTGAAGTACGCGGGCACGGTGATGACGGCCTGCGTGACGGCCTCGCCCAGGTACGCTTCCGCGTTCTTCTTGAGCTGGAGCAGGATGAACGCGGAGATCTCGGGCGGCGTGAAGGTGCGCTCGCCGAGCTCGAGGCGGATGACGGCGTCGCTGTCCGGCGCGATGCGGAAGGGGAAGAGCTTCAGCTCATCGGTGACGTCGGCGACGCCGCGGCCCATCAGGCGCTTGACGGAGTAGACGGTGCGGGAGGGGTCGTCGATCAGCATGCGGCGCGCGGCGTTGCCGACCACGATCTCGCCCGAGGGCGAGCGATAGACCACGCTCGGCACCAGGCGCTCGCCATCCTCGCCGGGGATGACCTCCGGGCCGGTGAGGTCCATGAAAGCCACGAGGCTGTTGGTGGTGCCCAGGTCGATGCCGACGACAGGCGAGCTCCGTGCTCGCCGAAGTCGATCTGGAGCAGGTCAGACATGGGCCGCCGTCGCGAGCAGGTTCATGATGTAGCGGCGGCGGTTCAGCAGCGCGCGAATCCGGTCGGGCGCGGCGGGTCGCCGGCATCGAACTGGGCGAACAGGGACTGCAGATCCAGATCGGTGCGGGCCCGCAGGGCTTCGAAGCGCGACGCGCCCGGCTTCGAGCTGGGCCGCGTCGCGCTCCTCGAGCGCTTTGTTCAGAGCGAAGACCTCTTCGAGCAGCTCGGGCGGGACGTGCTTCGAACTCGGCGGCCAGGCCCAGGCGCTTGAGGACGTACTCGGCGCGCGTGACGGGATCGCGCAGGGTGCGGTAGGCGTCGTTCAGGATGGCGCTGGCATTCGAGCGACCGCTCGCGTTCGGCCGGCGTCGAGCGCTGGAAGCGGTCCGGATGGAGCTCGCGGCTGAGGCGGTAGAAGCGCTGCTCGAGATCCGCCAGGTCCAGGGCGAGCTTCGGCGCGAGGCCGAAGAACTGGTAGTAGTCGGGCGCGCTCATCAGGCGGAGAAGGACGTCCCGCAGCCGCAGCTCTTCTTGGCGTTGGGGTTGTCGAAGACGAAGCCGGAGTGGATGAGCGACTCGCTGTAGTCGAGCGTCATGCCGTCGAGGTAGAGCAGGCTCTTGGGGTCGACGAAGATCTTGACGCCGTCGAATTCGTAGATCTCGTCTTTGGGGCGCTGCTTGGTCTCGAAGCGGAACAGGTAGCTGAGGCCGGAGCAGCCGCCGCCCTGCACGCCCAGACGCAGCCCGCCCTCCGCGACGCCCTGCTTGACGAAAGCCTGGCGAATCTTCTGGATGGCTTTCGGAGTGACGTTGATCATACATTATTATTAAATCCGGGACAGTATACTCATTCACCAATTCTCGGCGTTGATATCATTGGAGTTACTCGCCGCGAGAGCAGCGGCGGGCATCGTTCTCGGCCCCATCGGCTTAATCCAGGCTGCCCTGCGCCGCGTGTTAGCGCCCATTTTCGGCACCTCCCGGAAATTGGTGAATGAGTATACTGTCCCCAATTTAACCCCAATTTAACCTTTCTTCTTGCGGTAGTCGTTGATGGCCGCCTTGATGGCGTCCTCGGCCAGCACCGAACAGTGGATCTTCACCGGCGGCAGGCTCAGCTCGTTGACGATGTCGACGTTCCTGATCGTCGAGCGCCTCGTCGACGGTCTTGCCCTTCACCCACTCGGTGGCGAGCGACGAGCTGGCGATCGCGCTGCCGCAGCCGAAGGTCTTGAACTTGGCGTCCTCGATGACGCCGGTCTCCTCGTTGACCTTGATCTGCAGCTTCATGACGTCGCCGCACTCCGGCGCGCCCACCATGCCGGTGCCGACGTTGCGGATCGCTCTTGTCGAGCGCCCCGACGTTGCGCGGGTTTTCGTAATGATCGAGAACCTTGTTCGAATACATCGCCTATTCCTTGTTCCACCCGCACCTGGCTGCAGGTCCACGCCCTCTTTGGCCATCTCGTACAGCGGCGACAGCTCCCGCAGCTTCGTGACCACCTCGATGACGCGGGCGGCCACGTAGTCCACCTCTTCCTCGGTGTTGAAGCGGCCCAGGCCGAAGCGGATGGAGGTGTGCGCCAGGTCATCGCCGACGCCCAGCGCCTTCAGCACGTAGCTCGGCTCGAGCGTCGCCGAGGTGCAGGCCGAGCCGCTCGAAACCGCGATGTCGCTGATGCCCATCAGCAGCGACTCGCCCTCGACGTAGGCGAAGCTCATGTTCAGGTTGCCCGGCAGGCGGTGCTCCATGCTGCCGTTGATGTAGACTTCGTCGAGCCCGGCGAGCAGGCGGTCCTTGAGCCGGTCGCGCAGGGCGGCGAGGCGCACGGACTCTTCGGCCATCTCCCGCTGGCAGATGGCGCAAGCCTCGCCCAGTCCCACGATGCCGGGAACGTTCAGCGTGCCGGAGCGCATGCCGCGCTCGTGCCCGCCGCCATCCATCTGCGCGGTGAGCTGCACGCGCGGGTTCTTGCGCCGCACGTAGAGCGCGCCGATGCCCTTCGGCCCGTACATCTTGTGCGCGCTGATCGACATCAGGTCGATGTTGTCCTCATCCACATCGATGGGGACCTTGCCCACCGCCTGGGTCGCATCGGTGTGGAACAGGACGCCGCGCTCGCGCGCAATCCGGCCGATTTCGCGGATGGGCTGAATGACGCCGATCTCGTTGTTGGCGAACATCACGCTGACCAGGACGGTCTTCTCCGTGATGGCGGCGCGCAGGGCGTCGAGATCGATCAGTCCGTCTTTGCCGCGGCGCCAGGAGCGTGACGTCGCAGCCGTGCTTCCTCAGCTTCTTGCACGTGTCGAGGACGGCCTTGTGCTCGGTGGTCACCGAGATGATGTGGTTGCCGCGCTCGGCGTACATCTCGGCCACGCCCTTGATGGCCAGGTTGTCCGATTCGGTGGCGCCGCTGGTGAAGACGATCTCCTTGGGCGTGGCGCCGATCAGGTCGGCAATCTGCTTGCGCGCCTTCTCGACGGCCTGCTCCGCCTCCCAGCCGAAAGAATGGTTGCGGCTGGCGGCGTTGCCGAACTTGTCGCCGAAGTAAGGCAGCATCGCCTCGAGCACGCGCGGATCCACCGGCGTGGTGGCGTGGTAATCCATGTAAATCGGTTTCTTCATGACGTTTCGAGCACCGAAAGACTGAACGGTCCGCGTGGGCGCGTCCTGCGCGATCTCCGATATGGAGATGCCTTCCAGAAGCCCCAGGATTCCTTCGTGGATCTTCCTCAGCGGCTCCTTGACCCCACAGCCCACGGTCTGGCAGCGGCCGTGCTGCGTGAAGCAGGAAGTCAGGACGATGGGGCCGTCGATGGCGCGGACCACTTCGAGCGCGTTGATGCTGCGCGGGTCGCGAGCCAGCTTGTAGCCGCCATTGGTCCCGTAGGCGGCCGTGAGCAGGCCGTTGCGGGCGAGCTTCTGCAGCACCTTGGCCAGCAGAGGAGTGGGAATGCCGTAGCAGGCGGCGATCTCCTTGGCGCTGGCGCCCTCGCGGTTACGCGCGAGGTGGCGCAGGGCGATCAGCCCGTAGTCGGCCTTTCTGGTGAGCTTCAGCATATCGGACCATTCGAGTCCGTAATCCAATTTACTCTCCTCCACGGCCTGCTGTCAAATTAACAAACCCTCTGTTTCCATTATGATCCAGGACCGTGGATTGTTTCGGTCGGATATCGGGGTGGGGGGCGGCATATGGTAGTCAGGGGGGGATCTGTAATAGGCTGAGGGACATGCTCTCTCATTTGGCACTCGCTGCAATCCTCGCCGGGGCAACCACCGGTCCGCCGACCCTCAAATCGCCCAACGGCGCGCTCGAAATGTCGATCGGGACAGTGCGCGGCGGCCAACTGGCGTATAGCGTGGCGTTCCGCGGCAAGACGGTGATCGATTGGTCGGACCTTGGCCTCGCGATCACAGGCGCGCCCGTGCTCGGCTCGGCGGTTCGCATCGAATCGGCGCAGCCATCGAGCGGCGACGAGACGTGGACCTCGGTGGCCGGGAAGGCCAACCCGATACGCAACCACTACAACGCGGTCACCGTGCAGACGGTGGAAACGGCGGCGGGTGGCCGGCGCCTGGCGATCGAAGCGCGCGCCTACGACGACGGGGTGGCATTCCGGTACGTCGTCCCGGAGCAGGCTGCGGTCAAAGAGATGCGCATCACCAATGAGGCCACCGAATTTCGCTTCCCCACCGACCCCACAACATGGTCGCTCATCCTGCGCGATTTCCAGACCTCGAGCGAGGACGATTATCACGAACTGACCGTGCGCGGGCTCCACCCCGAGTACCTGATCGGGCTTCCGGTTCTCATCGATGTGCCCGGCGTGGCCTGGGTCGGCCTGACCGAGGCGGATATCGACGACTGGGCCGGCCTGTTCGTCCGCTCGGTGGCGGATCAGAACACGCTGACGGCACGCCTGGCGCCGCGCGTGGAGGACGCGACCGCGCCGCACATCCCCTGGCCGGTCCAAGGCGAGCCGGTCTCTGTGATTCGGCAGGCGCCCGCCAACTCGCCGTGGCGCGTGCTGATGATTGCGGACGATCCGGGGCGCCTCGTGGAATCGAACATGGTGGTCAATCTGAACTCGCCGTCCGCCATCGCCGACACTTCGTGGATCAAGCCCGGCAAGACGGCCTGGGACTGGTGGTCGGGCAAGGCCAGCATGAACACGGCGACGATGAAACACTACATCGACTTCTCGGCGCGCAACGGGTTCCCGTACATGCTGGTGGACGCCGGATGGTCCGCCCCCGGCCCGCGGCCTCCCGAGGCGATCGGTTTCTACGCGGCGGGAACGGACCTCACGAAGTTCAAGCCGGAGGTCAACATTCCGGAGTTGGTCGAATACGGCCGCTCGAAGAACGTGCGGATCTGGCTCTGGGCGCACTGGACCGCCATCAACCATCAGATGGACGCCGCCTTCGATCAGTTCGAGAAGTGGGGCATCGCCGGTGTGAAGATCGACTTCATGGACCGCGCCGACCAGTGGATGGTGAACTGGTACCGCAACGTAGCGATGAAGGCCGCCGCGCATCACCTGCTGATCGATTATCACGGGGCGTTCAAACCGGACGGCCTGCGGCGAACCTAGCCCAACGTCCTGACGCGCGAAGGCGTGATGGGCGCCGAATACAACAAGTGGAGCGCGCGCGAGACGCCGACGCACAACGTGACGCTGGCGTTCACGCGCATGCTGGCGGGGCCGATGGATTACACGCCGGGCGGGTTCGACAACGTCACGCGGGAGGCGTTCCGGCCGCGCGATGTGGGGCCCTCGGTGATGGGCACGCGCGCGCACCAGACGGCTCTCTTCGTGGTCTTCGAGAGCCCGTTCCAGATGGTGGCGGATCATCCCGCCGCCTATGACGGCCAAAAGGAGCTGGCATTTCTCAAGGCCGTCCCGGCTACCTGGGACGAGACTCGCGTGATTAACGGCCGCCCGGCAAGATACATCACCATCGCGCGGCGCAGCGGGCGGGAATGGTACGTGGGCGCGATCACGAACTGGGACCCGCGCGAGGTGGAGTTGCCGCTCGCGTTCCTAGGCGGCGGCGCGTTCAACGCGGAGATTTACGCCGACGGACCGAACGCCGCGACCGAGCCGAAGGACAGCGTCCTCGAGAAAAGGCGCGTGGACGCCGGGACGGTTCTGAAGCTGAAGCTGGCGCCCGGCGGAGGCTGCGCCATCCGGCTGGTTCCGGCCGAGTAGGGAGTGGGGCGGCGCCATGGAAACCGTGTCGGCACGAGTGCCGACACGGCACGCTAAAGCGTGCGCCACGGGGGTTCCGGGTGTATGCTGAGTCCGGAGAATCCGATGCGCGTATTCCTTATTGCCCTCCTCTCGATTTGTTTACTCGCGACGTTCGGTTGCATGAAAGGGAGTCCCGGAGATCCCACACCGACCCCAACTCCCACCCCGACGCCGACGCCCACGCCTCTGCCGACGGACCCGGACCAGGCCGCCGACTTCCTGCTCGGGCAGATGACGCTGGACGAGAAGATCCAGCTCGTCCACGGCTCGCTGACGGGCTATAACCCAGGACCGCATGGCGAGGGAGGTTGGATTCCCGGCATCCCGCGGCTGAACATTCCCGATCTCGGCTTTCAGGACGGGAGCGTGGGCGTCACTTCCGGCGTGGGGCAATCCACGGCACTGCCGTCGTCGATTGCCAGCGCCGCATCGTGGGACCTGGATCTCGCCTACCAGTACGGCACGGTGATCGGCAAAGAGATGCGCGCCCATGGCGTCAACGTGAACCTGGGCGGCAACACCAACCTCATCGGCCGCGAGCCTCGCGATGGCCGCACCTTCGAGACGAAGGGCGAGGACCCCATTCTGGCGGGCCGCATCGCCGCCGCGCACAACCGCGGCATACAGGACCAGCACATTATCGCCGGCGTGAAGCACTTCGCGCTCAATGACCAGGAGACCAACCGCACCACGGCGAACGTGCTCATCGACGAACGCTCGATGCGGGAGAGCGACCTGCTGGCTTTCGAGATCGGCGTGAAAGATTCCAACGCGCAATCGGTGATGTGTTCCTACAACCTGGTGAATAGCGTCTACGCGTGCGAGAACGACCATTTGCTCAACGGGGTGCTCAAAAGCGACTGGGGATTCCGGGGCTTTGTGATGTCGGATTGGTGGGCCACGCACAGTTCGGTGACGGCGGCGATGGCGGGGCTCGACCAGGAGCAGCCGAATGCGGACTACTTCGCCGGAACGGCCGCCGAACCCCTCAGGCAGGCGGTCCAGAACGGCCATATGCCGGCTTCGCGCCTGGACAATATGGTGCACCGGATTCTGCGGGCCATCGCCGCGGTGGGCTTGTTCGCCAATCCCGTGGTCACAGGACCGATCGACGTCACCGGCGACATGGCCATCGCGCAGGCCGCGGAAGAGCAGGGCGCCGTCCTGCTGAGGAACTCCGGACAACTTCCGCTCGATGCTTCGCTGCACCAGAGGATCGCCGTGATCGGAATGCACGCGGATGTGGGAGTGCTCTCCGGCGGCGGCTCGGCGCAGGTGATGCCCATCGGCGGGGCGGCGATTCAGACCGCGGCGCCGAACCCGCCCGGTTGGGGCTCGGTGATCTGGGATCCGTCGTCTCCTCTGAACGCGATTCGGGTTAAGGCGCCCAACGCCGCGGTGCAGTTCAGCGACGGAAGCGATCCGGCCGCCGCGGCCACTCTGGCGCGGTCGTGCGACGTGGCCATCGTGTTCGTGGCGGTGTGGATGAGCGAGGGCATGGACCTGATTGACCTGAATCTTACCGGCAATCAGGATGCCCTGGTGAGCGCGGTGGCAGCCGCCAATCCGCACACCATCGTGGTGATCGAATCGGGCGGCGCGCACGTGATGCCCTGGATCGACAGCGTCAGCGCGGTGCTGGCGGCGTGGTTTCCGGGCCAGCGCGGCGCCGAGGCCATCGCGAACATACTTTTCGGCGACGTCAACCCGTCCGGCAAGCTGCCCATCACGTTCCCCGCCGGCGTGGCTTATCTCCCGAGGCCGACGATTCCGGCTCCGGCCGATCCCAACTCCACCTTGCCCTTCAACGTGGATTACACGATAGAGGGTTTCAACGTGGGATACAAGTGGTACGACATCACGGGGCTGCCGGTGCTGTTTCCCTTCGGATTCGGGCTTTCCTACACCACCTTCTCGATCTCGAACCTGGCGCTGGCGCCGAACCTCTCGCCCGCCACGCTTGGCTTTGAGGCCAGCTTCGACGTGGAGAACACCGGGACCCGCGCGGGCGCGGAAGTCGCGCAAGTGTACCTGGGACTGCCGGCGGGCATGGGAGAGGCGCCGGTGCGGCTGGTGGGCTGGAAGAAAGTCTTCCTGCAGCCCAACCAGTCGCAGCACGTAACCGTCAGCGTGGCGGCGAACGACACGGCCCATCCGCTGTCCTACTGGGACACCGCTTCGAACGGTTGGCTGAACGCGGCGGGCGATTACTCGGTATACGTGGGCAACTCGTCGCGCAACCTGGTTCTTGCCGGGACGTTCCACCTGGGCCCGGCATCCCACGCTCTGAAGGACGGGGCTGCGGAAGCGGCCGCGGATCCGGCGATGCCCGAGCGGATCGGCCGGCCACGGGGCAGGGGTCCGGATTCGCTCTAGCGGGGCGGCACGGAACCGCGAACGTCAGTGAGCGGACGCCGCTCGTCCAGATCATGTCCGCTCCCTGACGGTCGCGGTTCCCTGCTGGGCGTAGCGTGCTGACGGTCGCGGTTCCGTGCTGGGCGTAGCGTGCTGACGTTCGCGGTTCCGTGCTGGGCGTAGCGTGCTGAGCCTGGCTGCGGCCCCGTCCCGGCACCGAATCGTGTAGGCTCTTAGGAGTCATGCTGATGCTGGCCCCGATATTCGCCATCTTCGTCTACGGCCTGATCGCGGCCATGCTGGGCACCATACTGCCCGCTCTGTCCGCCCGGTTCCACCTCACGCCGAAGCAGAACGGGAACATCGCTCTGGCGCAGGCCATCGGGCTGGTCATCGCTTCGGTCGCGGCGGGACCGCTGATCGACAACCAGGGCTACAAGGCGGGAATGGTTCTCGGTCTGGCGCTGATCGCGCTGGCGCTGTTCCTGCTGCCCGCTTCCAAAAGCTACAGCCAGGTGGTGGGAACCCTGTTTCTGCTCGGGCTGGGCGGGGGCACCATCGTCACCGGAGCCAACGCGCTGGCCTTCGATCTGGGCGGCTCCGAACATGCGGCGGCGCTCAACTTTCTCAACGTCTTCTTTGGCCTGGGCGGCCTGGCGACTCCGTTCATACTGGCCAACCTGCTGCGCGGCAATTCGACCCGCTTGTGTTACCTGACCGCGGTGGCCACGGCGGCCACGCTGGCCGTGAACGCGGGCGTACGCATGCCGGAAGCCCGGTCCGCGGGCGGAATCGCGCTCTCGGAAGCCGGCAACCTTCTGGGCCATCCGGCGCTGTGGCTGCTGGCGGCGATGCTATTTCTGTACGTGGCCTGCGAGGTCGGGGTGTGGAACTGGCTTACGCGGCACCTTATCGCGCAGGGGATTTCCGAGGTTCGCGCGTTGAACATCCTGTCGCTGGGCTTCGCGCTGGGCCTGCTCATCGGGCGCGTGGCCGTAACGCCGCTCTTCAAGACGGTGCGTCCCGAGACCGTGACGCTGGTGGCGGCGGTCTTGATGGCGATCACGACCTGGCTGGCGCTCCGTACCACCCGGCCCGCGGTGGCCTGGGTGGCGGTGTTCGCCGCGGGCATTGCCATGGCGCCGGTGTTCCCGACCGTTCTGGCGATTACGGGCAACGTGTTCGGAGCGACGAAGGCGACCGCGATCGGCATCGTCGCGATGTTCGGCTGGATCGGGCTGGCGGTCAGTTCGCCGATGATCGGCGCCATCGCCGGAGAGGACCCGAAGCGGCTGAAGAAGGCGCTCCTGATCCTGCCGGCGTTTTCGGCGCTGATGGTGGTGGTAAACCTGGCGTTGCGGGCCGTGCTGCGATAGCCCCTCTCCGTCAGCGGTTGTAGTATCCTCTGGTGTTGGAGATTGGTAACAGGATCTGGAGGTCCGTCATGATTTCGAAGAGAGCGGCTGGACTTGCGGGTGCGCTGGCGATTTTTGCCGGAGTGTCGCTGGCTGCCATTACGACCATCGAAGGCACGGTCACCGGGGACGACGGCAAGCCCCTCAAGGACGCCGTCATCAAGATTGAACGCCAGGACATCAGGGGGAGCTACCACACCAAGACCGACAAGAAGGGCAAGTACTACTACGGCGGCCTGGGGCTCGGCATCTATAACGTCTGCGTGGAAGTGGATGGCAAACAGCGCGATTGCCTGAACAAGGTTCGCACCACGACGGAGAAGCCCATCGAGGCCGATTTCGATCTCAAGAAGCAGCATGACATGCAGGAGACGCTGGCCAAGGCCGCCGAAACGGGCACGCTCACCAAAGAGCAGGAAAGGCAGTTGACCCCGGAACAGCGCGAGGCCCTCAAACAGCACAAAGAAGAACTGGCGAAGGCGCAGGCGCACAACCGGGCGTTGAACGAGGCATACAACGCCGGGATGACGGCGTTGAACTGCGGGAAGAAGCCGGCGACCTGCCCCGCCACCGCGCCTTCGGACCCCGCCAATCCACAATCCGCGCCGCAACCCATGACGGCCGGAACTTACTTCGAGCAGGCGATCGCGGCCTTCAAGAAGGCGGGCGAGGCCGATCCGAAGCAGGAGGCGATCTGGTCTCATCTGGCCGAGGCCCAGACCGGCCTGGCGAGCACCCAGATGGGGCCTGAGGCGCAGGCCACGCTGACCGCCGCGCTGGACAGTTACGAGAAATCGATCGCACTCAAGCCATCCGACCCCGCGGTACACAACAATTACGCTTTGGCGCTGGCCCGGCTAAAGAGATTTCCCGAGGCTACCGAGGAACTGAAGAAGGCGGCTGAATTCGACCCCCCCGGCGCAGGGAAATATTACTACAACCTGGGCGCCCTGTTGGTCAACGCGGGCCAGTACGATCAGGCGGCCGAGACTTTCAAGAAGGCCATCGAGCTGACTCCCACTTACGCCGAGGCGCATTTCCAGTACGCCGTGTGCCTGTCGTCGAAGATGACGGTGACCGCCGATGGCAAGACGGTCGCGCCTCCCGAAATGAAGGGCGAGTTGGACAAGTACCTCGAGTTGGCGCCGAGCGGTCCCAACGCCGAGGCGGCGAAGGCTATGCTGGCGGCGCTGGGCGGACAAGTGCAGACGCAGTACACCAACCCGAACGCAGCCCCGGCGAAGAAGGGGAAGAAGAAGTAGTAGCAGAATGGAAGAGCGGGGCGTTCCGCTGGAACGCCCCATCTCATGACCCGAGTCGTCCTCTATCTTTTCCTCGCCATCATCCTCATCAGCTTCATCCGCTCCGTGGTCGGGATTCTGGCCAAGGCACTTGGCGGGGTCCTCGGGCCGGCGGCTTCCGGACGCTCCGGGTCTTCCGAGCCGCAGAAGATCGGCGAACTGAAGCGCGATCCCGTCTGCGGCACCTACGTCTCCACGGCGACATCGGTGAAGCGCACCATCGCCGGCGAAGTGGTTCACTTCTGCTCCGTCGAGTGCAGCAACAAATACGGCAAGGGGTGACCGGGTGGGCAGGACTCCGGAGGGACTTGCGGAAATCGCGCTACCGCCGCGGAAGCACGGCGCATCAAGGGTTTACGGCCCCACGGCAAGTCCCTGTCCGGTCCTGCGGCCGGCGGCGGAAGCCGGACGTGGACGTCCGGCGCAGCTCTGGAGAGGGACTTGCAGAAATCGCTGGGCAAGCTGAAGCATACCCCACGTGGGGCCGTAAACCGTTGATGCGCCGTGTAGGACATGCTTCAGCTTGTCCCTTCCGCGGCGGTGGTGCGATTTCTGCAAGTCCCTCTCGAGAGCTGCCCCACACTGCTAGAATCGGTACAAAAGGGGGCGGTTATGCCATCGCAAACCCGGTCCAGGCGGCTCCTGAGAATGGCTGGGGCGCTGGCGCTGGTCGCGGCGGTCGCGTTCGCGTGCGCCCGGGTGCTGCACGTGAACTCCACCACCGTCGCGCTCGCCTTCCTCCTGGCAATCCTGGCCGTCGCGACGTGGGGCAGTCTGACCGAAGCGGTGCTGGCCTCTTTTGCGGCCGTGCTGTCGTTCAACTATTTCTTCCTGCCCCCGGCGGGCACGTTCACGATCGCCGACCCGCAGAACTGGGTCGCTTTAGCGGCGTTTCTGATGACCGCGGTGACGGCCAGCAATCTCTCGGCCACGGCAAAGCGGAGGGCGGTCGAAGCCTCCGAACGGCGCGCCGAGATGGAGCGGCTGTACAACCTGAGCCGGGCCCTGATGATGGGCGAACCGCGGGAGGCCGCCGTGGCCAAGCACCTGGCGCGCCAGGTCGCAGCCGTTTTCGAGCTGCGGGCCGTCGCGGTCTTCGATCGCCGAACGGGCGAGGTGGATCGGGCCGGTCCGGAAGACCTTCCGCTGAGCGAAGCCAGGCTGCGCGACGTGGCCCTGCAGAACACGGAACTGGACGAGAAAGGCGTCACCGCATTGCCCATCCGGCTGGGTGGCGGCCCCATCGGCAGCATCGGGATGTTCACGGGTTCGGTGTCCGACGCCGCGCTCCACGCCATATCCAATCTGGCCGCGATCTCGCTCGAGCGGGCGCGCACGCTGGAGCTGGCCAGCCGCGCCGAGGTGGCGCGCCAGAGCCAGGAGTTGAAGTCCGCGCTGCTCGATGCCGTGGCGCACGAGTTCAAGACGCCGTTGACCTCGGTGAAAGCGGCCGCCTCGGCGCTGCTTTCGGGACCGGCCGATGCGACCACCACCGAGCTGCTAACGGTCATCAGCGAGGAGGCCGACCGCATGACCGCCATGGTCAGCGAGGCCATCGACATGGCGCGCATCGAAGCCGGCGAGTTGCGCATCAGCCAGGAGCCGCATTCGCCCGCGGAGTTGCTGGCCGCCGTTGTCCGCAAGGTCGAACCCGGCCTCGACGGGCGGCGCATCGAGGTTTTGGCCGCCGACGCCCTGCCGCTGTGCAGCGCCGACCCGGCCATGTTCGGCACGGTCCTTCTGCAACTGATCGACAACGCGTTCAAATACTCGCCGCCCGGCTCGCCCGTGGTGGTGGCGGCGGAAGCCTCGGCCGACGGGATCGTCTTCAGCGTTTCGGATCGCGGGCCGGGAATTCCCGAGCAGGAACGCGAGCGCGTATTCGAGAAATTCTACCGCATCCCGAGGGACCGCCAGCGGCTCCCGGGCACGGGAATGGGGCTCACCATCGCGCGCGAAATCGTGCAAGCGCACCGCGGCCGGATCTGGGTGGACCGGACGCCGGACGGCTCGCGCTTCTGCTTTTGCCTCCCGCAGGCCGCCGAGCGGGTGCCCTCATGAGCGCCATTTGCGTTTTGGTGGTCGACGACGAGCCGCAGATCCGGCGCGTAATGCGCGCCACGCTCACCGGCCTGGGCTACTACGTAGCGGATGCGCGGAGCGGCGAAGAGGCGATCGAGAAGCTGGGGGCGGAACGGTTCGACCTGGTCCTGCTCGACATGAACATGCCGGGCATGGGCGGCCTGGCAGCCTGCCGCGAAATCCGCGCGCGCTGGGACGTGGCGGTGATCGTCCTCACGGTCCGGAACACGGAGCAGGACAAAGTACACGCGCTCGACGCCGGCGCCGACGATTACATCACCAAGCCGTTCAGCATGCCCGAGCTTCTGGCGCGCATCCGGGCGGCCTTGCGCCGCCTGCCGCAGCGGCCCGAAGACGCCCCGGGAACGGTTAAGCTGGACGAGGTCGAGATCAATTTGAAGACCCGTCGCGTGACCATCGGCACGCGGGAGGGCCGGCTCACTCCGAAGGAGTTCGACCTGCTGCAGTACTTCCTCAGCCATCCCAACCAGCCCATCCCGCACGGCTCGCTGCTGCAAGCCGTCTGGGGGCCGGACTACGGCAACGAGGTCGAGTACCTGCGGGTCTTCGTGAATCAGCTCCGCAAGAAGATCGAACCCGACCCGTCGCACCCGCGTTACCTGCTGACCGAACCCTGGGTGGGCTACCGCCTCAATCTGCCCGAATAGGTGGGGCAGGACTCCAGTCCTGCAGCGGGTCTCCAGACCCGCTCCGTTCTGAGACTATTTGCTTCGTAGCGCCACTGAGTATTCGTCGTGGCGCGCCGTCTTCCTCACATCTACGCCGTCGGGCAGCCTCTGTTCGTGACGTTTCGACTGTTCGGCAGCTTGCCGTCCGGCCGTGAGTTTCCGAAAGAAGCGCTGACATCCGGAGAGGCGTTTGTCGCGATGGACCGGCTGCTCGACACCGCCCGCAGCGGGCCCATGCATCTCATGGTGCCGCAGATTGCCACTCTGGTCCGCGACTCGATCCTGCACGGCGGCCGGCGTGACTACGACCTGCACGCTTGGGTGATCATGCCCAATCACGTCCATCTGCTCATCACTCCTCTTACCGAGTCCTCTCGATTCCTGCGACGGCTGAAAGGCTACAGCGCCCGGCAGGCGAACTTGATCCTCGGACAGACTGGGCAGCCGTTCTGGCAGGACGAAAGCTACGACCATGTGGCGAGGTCGGGCGAGGAGTATCGGCGCATCGCGCGGTACATCGTCAGCAATCCGGTGAAAGCGGGCTTGGTGCAGACCGTCGAAGAGTACGCTTGGTCCAGCTCCAGCGGGTCTGGAGACCCGCTGCAGGTGTAGACACCTGCCCCACTTTTCTTTCCCTTACGAAATCTTGATGCGGCCCTTATGCCTTTTTGATGGGTTGGCGGCTATCGTTCAATCAGGTGAGATTGATGACCATGATCTGGCTGGAGCCGGAAAGCGCGAAACTGGAAGTGGTGGTAGTTTACACCGGCGCAAAGCAGACATTGGCCGCGCTGCGAGCCGCGGCCTGCCTCGCTCGGGGTCTGGCTGCCCGCATCCGCCTGGTGGTGCCCCAACTTGTCCCCTTTCCCGCACAATTGGATGAGCCACAGGTTCAGAAAGAGTTCGTGGAACGGAAGTTCCGCACGCTGGCCGAGCAATCGGCCATCGAGACCAGCGTCGATATCCGCCTCTGCCGCGACTGGGAAGTGGGCGTACTGGAAGGTCTCAAGCCGGGCTCCAGGGTCGTCCTGGGGGCCAGAATGCGTTGGTGGCCGGGGGCGCGGGAGGGGCGGCTGGTCCGGGCCCTACAGAAGCGCGGGCATCAGGTCCTGCTCGTGGGCTCGGCCGGGGAGGCTTAGAATGCTTGACTTCTTGTACGTGCTGACCGGCGTGGCCGGCTTCGTCGTGCTGTGGGCCATCACCAAGGCCTGCGACCGGCTGTGAGGGGAGATTCCAATGGTGGACTACATCGTCGCCGGCGTGACATGCGTGTTTCTGCTGGTGTACCTGACCTGGGCGTTGCTTCGCCCGGAGAAGTTCTGAGGGGCGCTAACCGCGCGGCAGGACGCCTCCGGCGCAGAGGCTGCGCGTTATTTGTGAGGGCACTATGACAGGAAATGGGATTCTCCAGATCGCGGTGTTTTTCGGTATCGTCCTGCTGATCACCAAGCCGGTCGGCTTGTTCATGGCGAAAGTCCTGCAGGGCGAGCGCACCTTTCTCCATCCCGTCATCCGGCCGCTCGAGCGCCTGATCTACAAGCTCTGCGGCATCCGGGAGGACGTGGAACAACGCTGGACCCACTACGCGGGCGGCATGCTCGCCTTCAGCATCTTCGCGTTCCTGTTCGTTTACGCGTTGCAGCGGTTGCAGGGCTACCTGCCATTCAACCCGCAGGGTTTCGGCGGCAAGCTGATTCCGCCGGACCTGGCGTTCAACACCGCGATGAGTTTTCTCACCAACACGAACTGGCAGGCCTACACTCCCGAGACGACGGTGAGCTACCTGGTGCAGATGGTTGCCTTGACGGTGCAGAACTTCGCCTCCGCCGCGGTGGGCATCGCCGCCGCGGTGGCGATCATTCGCGGTTTCGCACGGCACCAGGTCTCGAGCATTGGGAACTTCTGGGTGGACCTCACGCGGTGCACCCTGTACATCCTGCTGCCGATCTCGGTCTTCGCAGCGCTGTTGTTCTGCTCGCAAGGCGTGATTCAGAACCTGCACCCTTACACGGCGGTCAAGACCGTCGAGGGGGCGGTCCAGACCATTCCGCAGGGGCCTGTCGCGTCTCAGGAAGCGATCAAGATGCTGGGAACGAATGGCGGCGGATTCTTCAACGCAAACTCGTCGCACCCGTATGAGAATCCGACGCCGTTCACGAATCTGATTCAGGTGCTGCTGATCTTCATCATCCCGGCGGGACTAACTTACACCTTCGGCCGGATGGTGGGCGACACGCGGCAAGGCTGGGCGATCTTTGCGGCGATGGCGCTGATGTTTCTGGTTGGCGTTTTCGTCTGTTACGGCTTCGAGCAGGCCGGTAACCCGATTCTGGCGAAGATGGGCCTCCAGACGGCCGCCACCGCCCATCAGGCGGGCGGCAACATGGAAGGCAAAGAGACGCGCTTCGGTATCCCCGCGTCGGCCCTGTTCGTGACCGTCACCACCGACGCCAGTTGCGGCGCCATCAACGCCGCGCATGATGCGCTCACGCCTCTGGGCGGCCTTGTTCCGCTGTTCAACATCCAGACCGATGAAGTCATTTTCGGCGGGGTGGGTTCCGGGCTTTACGGCATGCTGCTGTACGCCATTGTCGCCGTGTTCATCGCCGGGTTGATGGTGGGCCGCACGCCGGAATATCTGGGGAAGAAGATCCAGCAGAAGGAGGTCAAGATGGCGATGCTGCCGATCCTGGCGACATCGTTCTTGATCCTCGTGCTCAGCGCGGCGAGCATCGTCGTCTGGTTCCCGAAGAACGGCTACTGGAATTCTCCCGGCCCCGCAACCGCCAATCTGAACAACGCCGGCCCGCATGGCCTCAGCGAGATGCTATACGCCTATTCGAGCGCGTCGGAGAACAACGGCAGCGCCTTCGCCGGGATCAACGCGAATACTCCGTGGATGAACCTCACGCTAGGCTTTGCGACGCTTTTCGGACGGTTTATGTTCATCCTGCCGCTCCTGGCCGTCGCGGGCAGCCTGGCGGCCAAGAAGAAAGTGCCCACTTCGGCTGGAACCCTGCCCACTCACGGCCCTCTGTTCGTGGGGCTGCTAGTGGGCACCGTGATCGTGATTGGCGCCCTGACCTTCTTCCCCGCCCTGGCGCTCGGGCCGATTGTGGAGCATTTCCTGATGCATCAGGGGAAGCTGTTCTCGCTGCTGCTGTTTTCGATTGGAGGCTGAGGAGCTGTCATGCAACAACCACGTCCGCTTCCTGACGGTCGCGGTTCCGTGCAGGGCCAGCAGCGAACCGCGCGCGTGAGCAAGCGGATGCCGGAGACTCAACTATGACCACCACCGTAAGTCCCCCCGTGATCGACGATCCGACGGCGCTCATGCCGAAGAAGTTGGTGCGTGCGCGCCCGCTGTTCGACCCCGAGATCCTGCGCCGCGCGATCAAGGATTCGTTCCTCAAGCTGAATCCCGTGACGCTGATGAAGAACCCGGTGATCTTCGTGGTGGAAATCGGCGCCGCGCTGACGACGGCGTTCCTGATCCGCGACCTGGTCACAGGCGTGCATGGCCTGGGATTCGAGCTGCAGATCTGCATCTGGCTGTGGTTCACCGTCTTGTTCGCCACCTTCGCCGAAGCCATGGCCGAAGCTCGCGGCAAGGCGCAGGCCGACACGCTGCGCAAGACCAAGACCGACGCCATCGCCAACCGCCTGCTCCCCAACGGAAAAAGCGAGAAGGTTCCCTCCTCGAAGTTGCGCGCCGGCGACGAGGTGATCTGCTGCGCGGGAGAACTGGTGCCCGGCGACGGCGAAGTGGTCGAAGGCATCGCCACGGTCGACGAATCCGTGATCACCGGAGAGAGCGCGCCGGTGATTCGCGAGTCGGGCGGCGACCGCAGCGCCGTTACCGGCGGCACCAAGGTGCTCTCCGACCAGGTCAGGATCCGCATTACCTCGAACCCCGGCGAGACGTTCCTCGACCGCATGATCGCGCTAGTCGAAGGCGCTTCGCGCCAGAAGACGCCCAACGAGATCGCGCTCAACATCCTGATCGCCGGGCTGACGCTGATCTTCCTGTTTGCCGTAGCCACATTGGTGCCGTATGCGGCGTACAGCGTGGATTCAGCCCATGCCGGCACCGTTCCCGGCATCCCCGTATACGTGGCGCTGCTGGTGTGCCTGATTCCCACCACCATCGGCGGGCTGCTCTCGGCCATCGGCATCGCGGGCATGGATCGCGTGATGCAGCACAACGTGCTGGCCATGAGCGGCAAGGCCGTGGAAGCCGCCGGGGACGTGAACACCCTGCTGCTCGACAAGACCGGCACCATCACGCTCGGCAACCGCCAGGCGGTGGCGTTCCTGCCCATCGAGGGTGTGAGCGAAAGCGATCTGGCGGATGCGGCCCAGCTTTCGAGCCTGGCCGACGAGACGCCGGAAGGCCGGTCCATCGTGGTTCTCGCCAAGGAGAAGTACAAGCTGCGCGGCCGCGAGGTCTCCGAGCACGACGCGCACTTCATTCCGTTTTCGGCCTACACGCGCATGAGCGGCGTGGATATCGACGGCCGGCGCCTGCGCAAGGGCGCCACCGAGGCGATCGCCGAGTTCGTAAGAAACGAAGGCGGCGCGGTCTCCGCGGCCATCGCGGAGTTGTCGGATCGCATTTCGCGGACCGGCGGCACGCCGCTGGCCGTGGCCGACGGCCGCCGCCTGCTGGGCGTCATCCACCTGAAGGACATCGTCAAGGGCGGCATGAAGGAGCGCATCGCGCAATTGCGCGCCATGGGCATCCGCAGCGTCATGGTGACCGGCGACAACCCGCTGACCGCCGCGGCCATCGCCGCCGAAGCGGGCGTGGACGACTTTCTGGCGCAGGCAACGCCCAAAGACAAGCTCGAATACATTCGCAAGGAACAGGCCGGCGCGCGCATGGTGGCGATGACTGGCGACGGCACCAACGACGCTCCCGCACTGGCGCAGGCCGACGTCGGCCTGGCCATGAACAGCGGAACCATGGCCGCCAAGGAAGCCGGCAACATGGTGGACCTGGACAGCAATCCCACCAAGCTCATCGAGGTGGTCGCCATCGGCAAGCAGTTGCTCATCACCCGCGGCGCGCTGACCACGTTCTCCCTCATGAACGACGTCTCCAAGTACTTCGCCATCATTCCGGCGATGTTCATGGTGACGTACCCGCCGCTGGCCAAGTTGAACATCATGTATCTGCGCACACCGCAGAGCGCCGTGCTGGCCGCGGTGATCTTTAACGCGCTGATCATAGTCGCGCTAGTGCCGCTGGCGCTGCGAGGTGTGAAATACCGGCCGCAGAGCGCCGCCGGGATGCTGCGGCGCAACCTCTGGATTTACGGTGTGGGCGGGTTCATCGCGCCGTTCCCGTTCATCTGGCTGATCGACCGGATCCTCGGCCTGCTGAGGCTGGCATGAGCGACCTACCGAGCCGCCGGAATGCTGCGGCGCAACCTCTGGATTTACGGTGTGGGCGGGTTCATCGCGCCGTTCCCGTTCATCTGGCTGATCGACCGGATCCTCGGTTTGCTGAGGCTGGCGTGAGCGAGCTACCGAGCCGCGACCGCCAGGGAGCGGTTGCCGGAAACCGGCGTAGTTAAAGGAGAGACCTATGTGGCAGCAAATGTTTCGCGGCTTCAAGATGATGCTGGTCCTGACGATTCTGACCGGCCTCGCTTACCCGCTGGCGGTGACGGGATTGTGCCAGGTCCTCTTTCGCAACCGGGCGGACGGCAGCCTGGTCCGAGCCAACGGCCGCATCGTCGGCTCCAGCCTGATCGGCCAGAACTTCAAGGCGCCCGAGTATTTTCAAGGCCGGCCGTCGGCCGCCGGCGGCGACGGATATGACCCGACTTCCTCCGGCGCGGCCAATTTGGGATCGACCAACCAGAAGCTGGCCGACCGGGTGAGGGATGCGGTGGCCGCCTTCCGCAAGGCCAACCCGGATTACACCGGCCCGATTCCGGCCGACCTGGTCACCAGCTCCGCCAGCGGCGTCGATCCCGACATCAGCCCCGCCTCGGCCGCTGCGCAGGCGGCCCGCATCGCCACTGCCCGGGGCATCTCTGTCGAGCGGATTCGCAGCCTGATCGTTCGCAACACGCAAGGGCGCGACCTGGGCTTTCTGGGCGAGCCGCGGGTCAACGTCCTGGCGATCAACCTGGCCCTGGACGCCAGCTTCCCGAAAAAGTGAACGGGCTTACCCTATTCGGCCTGTTCGCGGTAGCCGCGATGCTGGTGTGCTATGCGCTCGAGCACCGCAGCCGCTGGTTCGTTTTCGCCTTCGCGTGGTCCTGCCTGCTGGCGTCTCTCTACGGCTTTCTGCAAGGCGCGTGGCCTTTCGGAATGGTCGAGGCCGTGTGGTCCATAGTGGCGCTGCGGCGCTGGTGGATGGCGAGCCGCGAGCGCGGATAGAGGGGACGCCGGAGCGGGACGTGGACGTCCCGCGCAGCTCTGGAGAGCTGCCCCACGCCTGAAACCTCCCTCCAGATGTGCGAACGTAGAGGCAGGCTCTCGGCCGCGTTCGGTAACCTGCCGGCTGCCGCGGACCGTCAAACGAATTGAAGGGGGCTGCGCGTCATGTGCAAAACCTTCGCGCTTCTGTGTTGCCTGGCGGCCTCGGTGCCGCTCCTCCAGTGCCAGGAAGAGAGCGCGGAGGACGCCTTCACGCCCGACCAACTGGACAACCTGCTTGCTCCCGTCGCGCTCTATCCCGATCCGCTGCTGGCCCAGTTGTTGGTCGCGGCGACGTTCCCGGACGAGATCGACGAAGCGGCTCGCACCCTGCGCGCCGATTCCGATACGGAGAGCATAGACGCCGCGGACTGGGACGTCAGCGTGAAGGCCGTCGCGCACTATCCCGAAGTCCTCTCCACCATGGCCGACTCACTCGACTGGACTACCGCCCTCGGCCAGGCCTACGCCTGGCAACCGGACGACGTCATGGCTTCCGTCCAGCGCCTGCGGGCCCAGGCGAGCGCCGTGGGCAATCTCGACTCGGGGCCGCAGCAGGAAGTGGTGAATGACGCGGGCAACATACAGATCTGGCCTGCCGAGCCGGATCACGTGTACGTGCCGACGTACGATCCGGATCTTGTGTACGTCGGCAGTGGAGGCGCCCTAGGGGACAGCGTCGAGGCCTTCGGCCCGCCGTGGGTGATCGGGGCCTGGTTGAATCTCGACATCAACTGGCGCCATCGCAAGGTCTACTATCACGGCTGGGATCATGGACCGGGATGGGTCACCCGCGCCCGTCCTGACGTTCAACTGAGCCCTGTCTACGTCAACCGGCACTTTCAGCAGGTCGCGACCGGCCGGTCCGTTCGCAGCCTCAAAGTGAATCGCGCGGCCTTGGACCGATACTCCAGCGTCCATCGCGATCTGACGTTTAGCCATGCGCAGGCGGTGGGCGCGGAGGTGGGCGGCGCGGAGGCGGTGGGCGCGGAGGCGGTGGGCGCTCCGGCCGGCAACAAGATCATCCAACGCAACATCGACACCAGCGATCCGCGAATCGACGCGTTTCGCGGCGTCGAACGGCCTCCGGCCCGAACCAGGGGAGCCGAACGGCAGCCGCCTGCGACCGCGTATCAGGTGCCGGCTCCGCGGCACGAAGCGGCGCCGCAGACTGAGGAGGCGCCGGCGGCGGAATCCCGCCCGCCCGAGATTACCCTGCCGACGCCTCAACCTCCGGCGCGAGAGACACACGGACCCGAGCGGGTGGCCCACATGCCGGAGTCGATTCCGCAACCTCGGCCGTCTACCAACGAAGCATTCGGGAACCGGGGACCGTTCGAACCGCAGGCGGCGAGCCAGCGCGGTCAGGCCAGCCGTAGCGAGATGGCTCAGCCCGGCCCGCGGCACGAAAACCCTCCACCCCAGCGCGCGCCCGCCGTTCGCGACAAGTGAGCGGCTCAGATTGTGGCGCAGACTCTTAGTCTGCAGCGTCGAGACTCATCTCGACGCCTCCGAGAGCGCCTCGACACGAATGTCGAGGCGGCAGGCAGAGTGCCTGCGCCACAAAGGCCTACTCCACCTGGAAGCCCGAGTGCAGCGGCGCGGTCGAGTCGGCGCCGATCCAGAGGTCGAAGGCCTCGGGCTCCTGCACCCACTTCTTCTCCGGAGTGCTCCAGAAGCTGAGCTTCGCTTTGTCGAGCGTGAAACGCACCGTCTTCTTCTCGCCGGGCGCCAGCGTGATGCGCTCGAAGCCTTTCAGCTCACGCACGGGGCGCGATGTGCTGCCGGCCCGCTGGTGAATGTATAGCTGCACCACTTCGTCACCCGCCCGCGAACCGGTGTTTTCGACATCGACGGATGCCTCGAGATCCTGGCCGAGCGGCACCTTGGACCGGCTCAAGCTCAGATTCGAAAACGCGAACGTCGAGTAGCTGAGGCCGAAACCGAAGGGGTAGAGCGGCGAGCTGAGCTGGTCCCAATAGCGCGGGGGGACGCCCGGGCGCGTTTCGGGGGCCTGGGTCAGATTGTGCGCGTAGTAGACGGGAATCTGGCCGACGCTGCGCGGCCAACTGAAGGGCAACTTGCCGCCGGGATTGGCGTCTCCGAAGAGCAAGATCGGCGACGGCGTTGCCGCCCTGGGCGCCGGGATACCAGGCGTCGAGGATCGCGGGCACGTGTTCCGAAGCCCAGGAAAGATCGAGCGGCCGGCCGGCGACGAGCACCAGCACAACCGGCTTTCCGGTGGCGACGACCGCTTCGAGAAGCTGCTCCTGGCGGCCCGGCAGGTCCAGCGTGGCGCGCGAGGCGGCCTCGCCGCTCATGTTCTGAAGCTCGCCGAGCGCCAGCACGGCCACATCGGAACGGCGGGCCAGTTCGACGGCCTTCTGGATCTCTTCGTCGATCTCGGCGGCGGTGGCGGGAGCCTTTTGGGGACCGCGGTCGAAGGGGCCGCGGATGGTGCGCCGGATCTCGCCTCCGCGAGCGTATTCCACGCGAACGCCGGAGGGCACGTTATTGCGAATTCCCTGGAGCACGGTGACCGTTTCGGCGGGATCGTTCGCGAAGGTCCAGGACCCGGTGGTGTCGATGGCGGAGTCGGCCAGCGGGCCGATGACGGCGATGGAGGAGAGCTTGGTCTTGTCCAGCGGGAGAAGCGAGCCCTCGTTCCTGAGCAGGACGGCGGAACGGGCGCCGGCGCGGCGCGCCACCTGGCGGTGCTCGGGCGCGTTGAGGACCTGCTTGGCCTTGGCTTCGTCCACATAAGGGTTGTCGAAAAGGCCGGCGCGAATCTTGGCCTCGAGAATGCGCCGCACGGAATCGTCGAGGGTCGCAACCGGGATGCGCCCGGCCTGGACCAGTGCGGCGAGCTTGGTGAGGTAGCTGCGCCCACCCATGTCCATATCGACGCCGGCCGTGAGGGCACGGAAGGCGGCATCCTGATCGTCGCGGGCGAAACCGTGCGTGGTAAGGCTCCTCACGGCGAAAGCATCGCTGACGACAAAGCCCTGGAAGCCCCAGTCGCCGCGGAGGACATCGTGCATGAGCCAGCGGTTGCCCGTGGCCGGCACGCCGTTCAGATCCATGTACGCGCTCATGACGCTGGCGGCTCCGGCCTCGACGGCGGCGCGGTAGGGCTCCAGGTAGACGTTGCGCAGCATGTCGTCGGAGAGGAACACCGAGTCGTAGTCGCGGCCGCCCTCGCCGGCGCCGTACGCGCCGAAGTGCTTCACGCAGGCGAGCAGGTGGTCGGCGGCGCCGACGACGGGCCCTTGAAATCCGCGAACCTGGGCTCGCGCCATGGCCGAGCCGAGGAAGGGGTCTTCACCGGCGCCCTCGACGATGCGGCCCCAGCGGGGGTCGCGGGCGATATCGACCATGGGCGCGAAAGTCCAGCGGATTCCGACCGAGTAGGCCTCGCGCGCGGCGACCGCCTGGACCTGCTCCACCATGGCCGGGTCCCAGGAAGCCGCCATGGCGATAGGGACCGGAAAGATAGTCCGCCACCCGTGGATCACGTCGAACCCGAACAGAATGGGGATGTGCAGGCGCGTCCCCTCGACGGCCGAGTGTTGCAGGCGGTTGACGACGGCCGGGTCGGAGACGAACAGCAGCGAGCCGATCGATCCGCTGCGGATCTGGGCGTCCGACGGCGGCGCGCCGAAAACGAAAAGCTGGTTGAGCTGGCCGATTTTCTCGTCCAGGGTCATTTGGGCCAGTAGCGCGTTGGCGCGGCGGGTGACTTCGTCCGCGCGAGCGGCAGAAACGGCAATCATAGCGAGCGCAAGGACGCCCACAGATTTCAGGTTTGAGAGCAGCAAGGGACCTCCGAAGTCTTATGGTACGAGAGATCGGGGCCGGATGCGGCGCGACGCGCTCGCGCAGCGTCGCGCCCGCTGTCGGAGGCCGCCTGTCCCAGCAGGACGTCTGCCGCCATCGGCATTATGACCGCGTAGGGCTCGGACAGAGCCTTAAGTTTTGTAAAAACGGCCCTGAGAGCGTATCCCGCGGCGCGGTTCTGGGATACAACGGAATGAGGGAGGATCATGCCCGAGCGGCCGGAAGGGACGGAGCGATCCATTCTCCTCATCGACGACGATAAGGAGTTGTGCGCGCTCATGGCGGAGTACTTTTCCGGGCAGGGCTTTCATCTCGCGTTCGTTCACGACGGCCCGCGGGGCCTGGCGCGCGTATTCGACGGCGGATTCGACCTGGTGCTGCTCGACGTCATGCTTCCGGTGGTGGACGGCTTCGAAATCCTTCGGCAGTTGCGCCGCCGCAGCGCCGTGCCGGTGATCATGCTGACGGCTCGCACCGAACAGCGAGACCGCATCGCGGGCCTGGACGAGGGCGCGGACGACTATCTGCCGAAGCCGTTCGCACCGGACGAATTGCTGGCGCGCATCCGGGCGGTGCTGCGGCGGGCGGGCCAGCCGGTTCGAGGCAGGCCGGCGCTGATCGAGGCCGGCGCGATTCGCGTCAACTCCCAGACCCACGAAGTGTGGTCGGCAGGCAAGCCGGTGGATCTGACGTCCATCGAGTTCGACATTTTCGATCTGCTGGTGCGCTCGGAGGGCCGGGCGGTATCGCGCGATGAGATCGCCGCGGTACTGTACCAGCGGGAGGCCACTCCGTACGAGCGCGCTGTGGACGTTCACATGAGCCACCTGCGGAGAAAGCTGGAGAGCGGCGGCCGGCCGCTGATCCGGACGGTGCGCGGCGTGGGCTACATGTTCTGCGCCGCGGGATAGGAACACCGTGCGAACTCTCTACGCCCGCATCCTGCTGTGGTGCTTCGGCACGCTGCTGTTTTCGCTGTTCGCCTTCTTCGCCATCTCCAGGCCCATACAGGACCGCGCGGCGGGCCGCAGGGGCCCCTTCGAAGGAATGCACGCGCTCGAACTCGACCAGGCCCGGCAGGCTTACCTGGATGGCGGCAGCGCGCGGCTGGCGGCGTACCTCAAACAACTGCGCGGCTACTTCGGAGTCGAGCACTACCTGCTCGATGCGCAGGGGCGGGACCTGGTCTCCGGAGTCGACAGGGCGGAGATGCTGCGGGCGGAGCGGAACGAAATGCGCGGCCCACCGCGGCCGGTAAACGGCCGGATGATGCTGGCCAGGACCTCGAGCGACGGCCGGTTCCACCTGGTTGTGATCGCTCCTCCGCCGCTCCCGCTTTCGAACCTGGCGCCGTACTACCTGCTGGTGCTGGCCGCCGTGGCGGTTCTGTGTTGGGTGCTCGCCGCCTACATCGCGTCGCCGCTGCGCAGCCTGGCGGGGGCGGTGGACCGCTTCGGGCGGGGCGATCTTTCGGCCCGGGTGCATTTCCAGCGCCGTGACGAGATCGGGAACCTGGCGCGGTCGTTCAATGCCATGGCGGAACGGATCGAGACGCTGCTGACGGCCGAACGGCGGCTGCTGCAGGACGTCTCGCACGAGTTGCGGTCGCCGCTGGCGCGGCTCAGCTTCGCGGCGGAACTCACACGCACCGCCCCGGACCGCGACGCGGCCGTGGCGCGCATGATGAAGGAAATCGAGCGGCTGGCCAAGCTCGTGGGGGCGCTGCTCGAAGTGACGCGCGCCGAAGGCGATGCATCCTCCCGCCGTTCGGAAGAAGTACGGTTCGACGAGGCGGTCGCCGAGATCGTCCAGGACTGCCGCCTCGAAGCGGAAGTGCGCGGCTGCCGGATCGAGTTCGACGGCTTCTCGTCCGCCGTGGTTTGCGGAGATCCGGAGCTGCTGCGGCGAGCCGTGGAGAACGTGCTGCGCAATGCGGTCCGGTACGCGCCGGAAAACAGCGCGGTGGAAGTCGGCCTCGAAGCCAGGGCAGAGAGCGTGGATTTGGCCATCCGCGACTATGGTCCCGGCGTGCCCGATGCGCTGCTGCCGAAGCTCTTCGACCCCTTCTTCCGGGTGGACGATTCGCGGGACTCGGCCACTGGAGGGGTGGGGCTGGGACTGGCGATCGCCTGCCGCGCGGTGCGGTTGCACCATGGGGAACTGGTGGCGGAGAACGCCCATCCGGGCCTGCTGGTCACGATGCGGCTGCCGGCGGCGTCAGCGCTCGGGGCCGGGAGCGTCAGGGCGCGGACCGCTCCTTGACGATGGGGCTCCGGCGCCTGCGGCCGAGGGTGGGCCCCCTGAGTTCGGGCCCGGCGCCTGACGCGTTGGCGCTAGCGGGCGAACGGTGGACCCTCTCGGCTCGGGTCCGGAGCCCTGCGCGTCGGCGCTAGCGGCCCGGGGTGAACGCAGCCTGAACTCGGCCCCCGGCTCCCGGCACGTCGGCGCTAGCGGGCGAACGGTGGACCCTCTGGGCTCGGGTCCGGCGCCCTGCGCGTCGGCGCTAGCGGCCCGGGGTGAACGCAGCCTGAACTCGGCCCCCGGCGCCCTGCGCGTCGGCGCTAGCGGGCGAACGGTGGACCCTCTGGGCTCGGGTCCGGCGCCCTGCGCGTCGGCGCTAGCGGGCGAACGGTGGACCCTCTGAGATCGGGTCCATACCCTGGGCGTTGGCGCTGGCGGCCGAACGGTGGGACCTCTCGGCTTGGGTCCGCCGCCCTGCGCGTCGGCGCTGGCGGCCGAACGGTGGGCCCTCTCGGCTCGGGTCTGCCGCCCTGCGCGTCGGCGCTAGCGGGCGAACGGTGGACCCTCTGAGATCGGGTCCCGGCTCCCGGCTCGTCGGCGCTAGCGGCCGAACGGTGGACCCTCTGAGATCGGGTCCCGGCTCCCGGCTCGTCGGCGCTAGCGGCCGATCTCGAGGGTTAGGGTGACGCTGGCCTGGATGTCGACGGTACCGGAGGCGACCGGAGTGGGCGCCGAAGCTTCGGCCATGCGCGCCATCGGCATCATGATTGGCCGGGGCTGCGGGGCGCCGCTCTCTTCCGCCGAAAGGACCCCCAGGATCTTGACTCCGAGGGCGGCCGCGATGGCGTCGGCATCCGCGCGCGCCCGGAGGGTGGCCTCGCGGAGGGCCTGCGCGTGCGCCTCCCGGTCGTTCTTGAGCGTGAACTGGAGGCTCTGAATGGTGTTGGCTCCGGACCGCGTCGCGGCGTCGATGATCTTGCCGGCTTGGGCCAGGTCGTCGGTCGAGACTTCGATCACGTTACGGGCCGTGTAGCCGGAGATCGTGGGCTGGCCGCCTTCACGCGGGTAGCGGTATGCGGGATCGAGCGCGTAGCTGATGGTCTTGATCTGGGCGGCTGGCCCGGCGGCCTGCTTGAGTTCGCGCAGGGCGGCGTCAAGCTGGTTGGCGTTCTGGGCCGCGGCAGCCTGAGCCGTGGGCGCCTGGGTGACGACGCCGACGTCGATGATGGCGCGATCGGGTTTAGCGGTCACGGTGGCCTCGCCGGTGGTGCGGATCGAGGGTCGGGGCGTCGGTTCGGCGGTTGGCTGAGCGCCGGCCAGCGACGGCAGCACGGCCAGCAGCAACGGCACGAGTGTTCTCATGGCTTGAGCGTACACCAGCCGGGCGCCCGGGTTGGGCGCCCGGCAGCTATCGGCTATCAGCCATCGGCTTTCAGCCTGCGGGCGGCGGCCTCAGCGGCAGCCGCCAAACAGCCGTCCGCCGTCGGCTGTCAGACGTCGGCCGGCACGGCCAGCCGGTGCCCTGACGGGCAACGGTTCGGCGTGGACCGGCGGACTGCTAACCGCGCGCCATGCGCGGTTACTCGGCTTGTTTGCGCCGGCGTAGGACGATCAGCGCTATCAGTACGACGGCCAGCAGTGCGCAGACTAATCGAATCGTTCCCGGTTGCATAGAAATCTCCTCTCCAGTTGCGGGGCGGCACGACGCGCGCGGCGCGGGGCTGCCCCGGTTAGGCCGGCCCAAGCCGGCGCCTTGGCTACATGTTTCGCATCATCGGCAGCAGTTCCCGCGAGATGCGCACGAATACCGGCCCCACCGTCACCACGAACAGGGAGGGCAGAATACAGAAGAAAATGGGGAAGATGAGCTTCACTCCCAGCTTGGCCGCCTTCTCTTCGGCCACCTGCCGCGCCTGCACCCGCATGTAATCGGAGTGCTCGCGTAGCGTCTGCGCGATGCCGGTACCGAAGCGGTCGGCCTGCACCAGAACGGCGACCAGCTTCTTGAGCTCGGCCACGGCGCAGCGGTCGGCCAGGTTGCGCAGAGCCTCCGCGCGGCGCTTACCGGCCTTGAGCTCGAAGTTTACCTGGGCGAACTCCTGGCTGATCTCCGGGTGGGCCCGCCGCAGTTCCTTGGCCGTCTGCATGATGGCCTGGTCCAGCCCCAGTCCCGATTCGACGCACACCACCATCAGGTCGAGCGCGTTGGGCAGCGCCCTCCGGATCTGCCTTTGGCGGCGGCGGGCGGCCATGGTCAGGAATTTGCCGGGGCCCATGAACCCCGCCAGCGCGGCCAGCGCGACAGCCGGCATGCGCTTTTCGTCGGGGAGCCCGATCTGCGGCCCGATCGCCAGCGTCAGGACGGGTAGCAGAACCGCCAGGAACACCTTGCTGCCGTAAAACGTCTTCAACGCCCCGGCTCCGCGATAGCCGGCCCGGATCAGCCGCCGCTGGACCAGCGATGCCTCCTGCGCCGAGGCCGGCAGTACCGTCCCCAGCCGCCCGACCAGCCCGCGGATTGCGACGCCCGGGCGCACGCGCGCGCCGGCGGCCGTTCCGGCCGAGCTCTCCGTAACGCGTTCGATGGCCGCCTTGGGCCGCACCCAGTAACGCGCTCCCAGGAAGATGAACGCGCCCGCGATGAGCGCAAACAGCAGGAATGCGGCAAGCAGCTCCATGATCAGACCTCGATCTTCACGATCTTCTGGATGACGCCGTAGCCGATGATCTGGAGCCCGACCGCCACCCCGAGCATGGTCTTGCCGGTGTCGTCGTGGGCGAAGAACTGGCCGTAGCCCGGGTTGACAAAGCACATCAGGATACCCACCGCGATGGGGATCAGGGTGAGCGCGGAGCCCGTCATCCGGCCATGCGCGCTGATGGCCTTGATGCGGCCGCGGAGTTTGAACCGTTCGCGAATCAGCGACGCCAGCTTGTCGAGCACCTCCGCCAGATTGCCGCCGGTCCGCTTCTGCAAGGTCACGGCCGAGATGAAGAACTGCACGTCCAGAAGGGGCACGCGCTCACCCATCTTGGTGAGCGCTACATCGAGTGGCATCCCGAGGTTCTGCTCGTCGAAGGTGCGTTTGAACTCGCCCGCCACCGGCTCCTGGAATTCCGAGTGGATCATCTCGAGCGAAACCGAAAAGGCGTGGCCGGCCCGCATGGCGCGGGAGACGAACTCCAGCGCTTCCGGGAACTGCTCTTCGAACTTGTGCAGGCGCGCCTTGCGCTTGCGCAGTACGTACATCACCGGCATCGCTCCCAGAATCAGGCCCGCCACCGGCGCGGCCGCGCGGTAAAACGGCTCGAGGTACCAGAGGGCGGCAAAGCCGCCCAGGAACAACCCCAGGGAGGCGTGGATGGTCCGCGCCACGTTCCATTTCAGGCCGGCCTGCTCGACCAGCGCCTTCAGACGCTCGTTCAGCCGCAGCCGCAGAAGCAGGCGCGCCACCATCTTGCCGGCAACCTGTTCCTCCCTTTCGATCAGCGCCGGTCCCTGGCGCGGTTTTCCCTTGGCGAGCTCTCCGGCCGCCAGGCGCGCCCGGACGCGCTCGAGATCCGGCCCCGAGCGCCTTCGCGACCAGGTCCACCACCCGAAGGCGATCAGGCTCCAGAAAGCAATCGTGATTGCGACAAACGGCAACATGGCTAGCGATCCCGCACGGACTTTGCCTCAGACCTCCATCATTTCGTCGAACATTCCCGCCTGGAGCCGGATGCCGGCCGCCAGGAGCTTCTCGCAGAACTTCGGCCGGATGCCGGTGGCGGTGAAACGCCCCAGCACGTGTCCATCCTCGCCGATGCCCAGCTTTTCGAAAACGAAAATGTCCTGTAGCGTGATGACGTCGCCCTCCATCCCGGTCACTTCCGAGATGCTGATCACGCGCCGGGTGCCGTCGCTCAACCGCGCCGCCTGCACCAGCAGGTGGACCGCGCTGGCGATCTGCTGCCGGATCGAGATCATCGGCATATTGGCCGCCGCGAAAGTGACCATCACCTCCAGGCGGGCCACCGCGTCCCGCGGCGTGTTGGCGTGGATGGTGGTGAGCGAGCCCTCGTGGCCGGTGTTCATGGCCTGCAGCATATCGAGCGCTTCCTCGCCGCGCACCTCGCCGCAAATAATGCGGTCGGGGCGCATGCGGAGGCTGTTGATGAGCAGCTCGCGCTGGCGCACCGCTCCGTGTCCCTCCAGGTTGGGAGGCCGTGTCTCCAGGCGCACCACGTGCGGCTGCTTGAGCTGCAGCTCGGCCGCGTCTTCGATCGTTATGACGCGTTCCTTGGGGGAAATGAAGACCGAGAGCGCGTTGAGCAGCGTGGTTTTGCCCGCTCCGGTGCCCCCCGCGACGATGATGTTCAGCCGCGCCCGCACGGCCGCCTCGAGCAGCTCCATCATGCTCGGCATCAGGGCCCGCTTCTCCACCAGGTCGGCCGGCATCAGCTTGTCGGTGCTGAAGCGGCGGATCGAGAGCACCGGCCCGTCGATGGCCAGCGGGGCGATGACGGCGTTCACGCGCGAGCCGTCGCTCAGCCGCGCGTCCACCATGGGCGTCGACTCGTCGATTCTGCGCCCCACCTGCGAAACGATCTTGTCGATGATCCGCAGCAGGTGCTGGTCGTCGCGGAAACGTACGCTGGTCAGCTCCAGTTGGCCCTTCCGCTCCACGTAGACCTGGCGGTGGGAGTTGACCAGGATGTCGGAGATGGTGGGGTCCTCGAGCAGCGGCTCGAGCGGGCCCAGCCCGAACACTTCGTCCAGCACCTCGTCGATGATCTGCTGCTTGTCGAGCGCGCTGAGCAGCGTGGGCTCCCCGTCCATGAGAGAGACCAGCGCCTGGCGCACCTCGACGCGCACGCGCTGGTTGTCGATCGAGGCCAGCGCCTCCAAATTGATGCGGTCGAGCAGCTTGCGGTGGAGCGAGAACTTCAGCTCCTGGCACTCCGGTTTGAGCGTGGACCGGGGGCGGCCCGCGTTCTGCAGGATCCGCTGGTCCCAGGTGAGCGGCGTCTTCCGTTCCGGACCGCTTTCGAGCGCGGCATTCATACTCGGACCTCCTCAGTGGCGAGCGCGGATTCCGTCGCCGGATTGCGGCGTCCGGCCGCGGCCGCCTCGACCAGCCCGGCGGCAAACTCCTCGATGGCGCCGCCCAGCTCGCAGCCGGCGTCGAGCGGCTCGCCTTCGGCCAGCGCGCGGTCGAGCGAGGGATAGTCGTTGGGAAAACTGTGGCTGACCGCCGCCCCCAGAATCTTCTGCACGTCCGACGCGGCCAGGCCGCTCCGGCGGGCCACCCGGTTCACCAGGACCCGCACGCGGTCTTTGCCGCAGCCAAGCTGTCCCAGTAGATTGACCGCTTTGCGAGCCAGGTGCAGGCTGGGTAGCTCGGCGGTGGTGACCAGAAAAGCCAGGTCGGCCTCGGGCAGAGCCAGCAGGGTGGCGCGATGGAAGATGGCCGGCAGATCCAGAAGAATCCAGCCGTACTCCTTTCGCGCCCGGCCCAGCAGCTCGCGCAGGCGGCTGACGTCGAGCGAATCGCCCGGCGCCATCCCGGCCGGAAACACATCGATCCCGTGCCGGACCGGGACCACGCCGCCGGTGGCCGGCCCTGCGGCTTTCAGGTAGAACGTGACCGTGCCGCTCATGGGATCCAGGTCCGCCAGCAACACCCGGCTAGAGGAAATACGGCGCAGGGCGAAGGCGGTCTGGGCGGCCAGCGTCGAGGCCCCCGAGCCCGGCTTGGCGCTGGCGAACACGGCCACCGTCCCGGTCTCCTGCGGCGCCTGCGCCCGCGGATCGATGAGCCTGCGGATGCGGGCCAGCGCCTGCTCCTGAATGGCGGCTTCGAAGGGCGCGTAGAGGAACTCGCTCGCTCCCTGGCGCAGCGACCGCACTATGGCCGCCGAATCGTTGCGAACGTGCAATCCAATCACCTGGATAGCGGGATCGGTCGCGCCCACCGCGCGCACCAGCGCGGAAGCCTGTTCGAGATCGGTCGCCAGGTCGAGCAGCACCACCTCGGGCTGAAGCTGGCGCAGCCGGATATCGAGCGTCTGCTGGGTGGGATACGACTTCAGGTCCGCCAGGATCTGGAATCCGCGCGTCGCCGCCGCGCTCAGCTCGAACTGACGTGCCAGTTCGCGATCCGGCGCGATCATGAGCGCGGTGAGTTGTCGGACGCCGCTGTTCCTGGCGCTGGCCATAGGGGCCTCGTTACTTCCCGCCGGAGTCGGGCGGTTTCTCGGGCGGCGCCGCGCCGCGGGCGGGCTGGAGGAGGAGCGGCATGAATTTCTTCGGCATCTGCGGCTCCGTATCCACGCGGCTCAGGGGCGTGGTGATCTCCGGAGTGACCATAACGATCAGTTCTTCCGCCGACTTCTGCTCGTTGCGGCTCTTGAATAGCGCCCCCAGTATCGGAATGTTGGCCAAGCCCGGAACCTTCGAAAGCTGCTCGGTTACCCGCTGGTCGATCAGACCCGCGATCAGAAAGCTCTGCCCCAGTCCCAGCTCGATGTTGGTCTCGATGCGGCGGGACGCCAGGGCCGGTATGGTGAACCCGGAGTAGAGCACGGCATTGGTCAGGTCGATGGTCGAAACCTCGGGCTTCACGTACATGCGGATGGTGTTGTGTTCCGTGATCGTAGGCTTGAAGGTCAGGCGGATTCCATACTCCTTGAATATGATGGTCACCGCCCCGGCATTGGCGCCGCCCTGCACCACCGGGACGGGGAACTCGCCGCCCACCAGGAAGCTGGCGTCCTTGCCGTCCGTGGTCACCAGGTTCGGCTCGGCCAGGATCTGGAGCACGCCCTGGTTCTGGAGCGCCTTGATGAACATCCCCAGGTTCAGGTCGGGCCGGAAGGCGAAGATGTTGAGCGCGTCGCTGACCGTGAACTTGCTGACGGCAGCCAACCCGCTGCCCGGCATGGGAGTCTGGATCTGATCGAGACTGGCGGACTGGAACTGGCCGGTCGAAATCAGGCCCGGCGTGTTGGTCGCACCGGTCGACAGCAGGTTCACTCCCAGCGAGGTGGCGGCGTTGCGGTTCAACTCCGCGAACTTCACGCGCAGCACTACCTGCTTTTCCGGCCCCGGGGGAACCACGCTTCAGGTTGGCGACGACGGCTTTGGCGAAGGGCGCCATCAGGGCCGCGGCGCGGTCGGAAATCGCCTGGCTCGGCACCACTCCGGTCAGCGAAAGCGAATCTCTGGCTTCGTGGACCTCGATGTCGCAGTCCGGAAAGGTCTTCTTCAGAAGCTGCCGCGCCGGCTCCAGGTTTTGCTCGACCGTAATGCCGTACATCGTGCGCAGGCCGTCTTTGGACCAGACCACGATGGTTGCCGTTCCGGGGATCTTGGCGTTGACCAGGACTTCGCGGGCGGAGACCGCCACGGCGTCGGCAACGTCGGGATTGCTGGCGGCGACCCGGCCGATGTCACCCGCGTAATCGATCACCAGGCTGCGGCCCGCCGCCACCTGCAGGTTCGGGCTGTCGATAGCGGCCCGCCCCGGCGCGGCCGCCAGTGCCACTAGCGCCACTAGCGCCGTCCACAGCATCGGGTTTTTCATGGGGTTCCCTCTCCGACCTGCTCAACGGTTCGCTTCGTGCCACGAAAAACCACCACTTCTTCGGGAACGCGCGGCGCCGGAGTCCGTACCACGACGACAGGCCGCGGACTGGGAGGCGCGGCCGCCGCCGGACGCTTGCGCTCCTTTCCCGACAGTTCCCAAAGCTCGCGGCCGGGAGTGTTCTCGATGAGGCGGTCGCTGCCATTTCTGAGCACCAGCTGAATCCGCCACTCGCTCGCCAGCGTGAGAGTCTCGGCTTGTTGGGGCGTCACCAGCAGCGTGACCACGGGAGCGTTGATGGCTTGCCCGTTCGAGCTCGGCTCGATGGTCTGGCCGGCGGACAACACCAGGATGTCCTGCAGGATGGTCTTGGTGACGGAGCCCGGACTGTCGGCGTCCGGCGGCCGCCCGGTGGCCAGCACGTCCACGTGCATCCCCGGCAGGGCGAATCCCGCCACGCCTACCACGTCGTTGACTTTTACCGCCACGGCGCGCATTCCGTTGGGAATCACCGGCGCCAGGCCCAGGCCGCTCCCGCGCGCAGCCAGCCGGCCCTCGCGGATCGGCTCGTCGGCCAGAATGCTGGACGCCATGGGCCGCCCGATCACTTCTTCGGGCCGCGAGAAGCAGCCGGCGGGAAACTCCTCGATCGGAACCTGGGTCAGTTTCACGTCCTCCGCCTTCAAGACTCCCCCCACGGACAGGGCATGCGCGGCGACAACCAGGTTGCGCTTGTCGATCTTGTGCGGCCGCCGCGGTCCCCGGTTCGATCCCGCCACCACCTGGTAGAACACCCCCGAGATTGCCAGCGCAAACAGCAGGCTGACGGCTAGTACGGTGACGAATCTGCGGTCCATTCGTTTGCCCTCAGGCGTTTGCCCTCACGTCGGCGCGGTGGCGGCTGGCCGCGCTTCTCCTCACCGGCTCCAAAAGACGCCGCGCCACCAGGCCCGATCGCAACGCGAACTCGGCCAGAGTTTGCCCGGATGGCAGGCGCCATCGCGCAGGCTGCGCCCCGGATTCCGCCGCGGCTATCCGCGTGCCCGCGCCGGCGGGTTTCTTACTAGCGGTTCTCATCGCTGATTCGGTCCCTTATGACTATTTCGGCGCACGGCGATGTTTCCTTTAGGCTCGAAGGGCTCGGAACATTCAAACAGCGCCGCCTGCCCGTCCTGGTCCACCAGCCGCCAGCCGCCGCTCGAGCCCAGCAGGTCGGCCAGCGGCCACTCCCTCGGCGCCAGCACCAGCGCGATCCGGTACCGCCCCAGCGTTCCCCGCCAGTCGCCGCGGGCGTACGCCGTCCGCAGATAGAGTTCCCCGATCTCGGGACCGTAGAAATCGCTGCGCCCGTCGATGAAAACCGCCTGAGCCGGCCCAAACCGGTACAGCAGATAGTCCGCCCATTGGTCCGTAGTAAAGACCCTCGCTCCCGCGATCGCGCGTTCGTGCCGCCCGACCAGCCCCACCGGGAACTTGTTCTCGGGAAAATCCCTGGGCCAGTGGCCCGGGAGGATCGTCAGTGCTAAGAGCAACACCGCCGGCCACACACTGGTATGCCCGGCGCTCGATGCGAATCCGGCCCCGACCCGCTCCAGAATCGCCACCACGGAGCGCGCCGGCCGGTCCCTGGCCCAGGCTCTCCACCAGCGGCCTGCCTCCGCCGCCACGATCGGCGAGGCCACCACCGCGAAGACCGGCACGTTGCGCACCGAAACCAGTGCCGCGTGCGCCCAGGCCACCACCAGCATGGCTTCCCCCGTACGGGATCTCCGCAGAAGCGCCGCCGCGGCGAGCAACCCGCCAAAGAGCAGAATCTCGAAGTGCGCCGAGCTTTCCGAGCGGAAGCGCGGCGACTGGAACTCGTCCACCGCTTGCCGGATCCAGTCCGAGCGCAGGTACTCAAGTACGTGACGGTGCAACCCGATGCCGTAAGGGTTGGCGAGCGAGGCGGCCAGGCATCCCGCTGCCAGAGCGGCATAGCGGCGCGCCAGATCCCAGCGCCGCTCGATTGCCGCCGCCGCCCACAAGCACCGCGATCGAAGCCGGAAGCGCGACAAACCCCGCGTGCAGGTTGGCCCACAGCGCCGTCAGCGGAATCAGAAGCCATACCGCGCGGCCCGGCTCCCGCCGGTCGCGGCCCAGGACCCACAGCGAAACCGCCAGAAGCAGCAGCGTAAACACGTGGGGCCGGGCGAGGAAATGGATTCCCGAGGCTCCCGCCGCCACCAGGCAGACCGCCAGCGCCACGAAGAAGCCGCTTCCGCGCGCCAGCATGTGACGAAACAGGAGGGTGAGAAAACTGGCGATGACCGCGCCCGCGAGCAGCACCACCCCCTTGAGCCCGGCCGCGCGATGCGCCAGCGCGAACAGGACGTCGGAGAGCCACTCCCAGGCGCACCACGGCGCACCCGGCCGCGTGAACGAGAACAGGTCCGCGTGCGGGATCTGGCGGTGCGTCAGGATGTACTCGCCTGCGCGAATGTGCCATCCCGTATCGCCGTCGGCCAGCAAAGCCTGCCAGCCGCTCCCGACCACGAACAGCCAGACCATCAGCGCCGCGAACAGCCAGTCCGAGTGCGAAGGCACCAGCAGCCGCCTGAGGCTCACGCTACTAGTGATCGGCGGAGGATGGCCTGGGGATTAGGGGATCAACCTGCGGCGGCCTGTCCGTCGCCCGTCGATCCGCTACGGCATGCCGGGGCTTCGCACCGCGAGTCATCCCGGACGCGCAACGGCACAACCCGCGCTGCGGGTTGTGCCTGAAATTGGCGGCGGCTCCTACACCCCGGATCGCGCCACCGCGCCGCAAGCTCAAGTGCTATCGACTGCTTCGCTTCGTTCAGGTTCGCCTGGCGACCTGTATCCGCTAGACAAGTTCCGGCGCGAAACCGGACCGCGTCCTGGCGCTCTTTTTACGGCGCAGCACAAGGCCGATGAAGGCGAAACCGATGCCGACGAAAGCGGCGCTGGCCGGTTCCGGTACGGCCGAGGGAACGCTTTCATAGAAACGCAGCGTCGTCTGGGTGATGGCGCCGGTTCCGGAGAAGTCGGCCGAGACGCTGATAGGACCGACAGTGCCAGCGCCAAGACCAATGTCGCCAGTGGCTGGAACAGGTCCGGGACTCCCGCTAGTGAGGGTCCCATTGGATCCGTTGGACCAACTCACCACCTCGTTGCCTGGCGGTTCCTCCGACACAGGCGCGTAGACTGCATCGGCCCCGGTGATGACTGTGCCCGGTATCACATTGCCGGCACATGCCGAGCCGGTTGGGCACACTTCTATCGTGTAGCCGATGGTAAACGCCGCCGGTCCTCCGATCCCCGCGACCCAAGAACTCGAGCTGAAGTTCCAGCCATGGATATCCAGCCCAGGGGCAGTCTGGAAGATGAGCCCGGCTTGAACCGTGGTGGCCGCACCGGCGCTTCCAGTTGGAGCGTAATTGAAGCCCCAGAACAGTTTATCCTGGGAAAAACAGGCGTTCGCCTCTGAGTTAAACTGCGCCAAAGCATCGAATGTCGCAGTGGTTGGGCATTGTATTTGAGCGGCGGACAGGCTACCCGCGGACAATGCCGAAATTACTGCCGCCAGAGCCAAGACACACTTTCTCATCGTTCGGTGCCTCCGGTAGGGTGCCCCTCTATCGGTCAAGCCAAAAGTTCTAGCTTAATTTTACGCTGGCGGCGGCGCTTGTCAAGCACTTTGAGACGCCCGGCAGGGGAGTTTAATGATCGCCTTCCTTGATCTTTCCGCCGGCAGGCAACCTGTCCGAGGGACTCGTTTCATCCCTTAGATGGGATAGCCTTGTCCTTTTTAGGTATACTCTGCCGTGGTCCACATTCTCCACCATCTTCCTCCGGGCAGGTGATTAAACCAAGGGTATAGGCAAGAAACAACCGGGCCCCGCCGCGTTTGACGTGGTTCAGAATGGGGACCGTCCATCCAGAAGAGCGGCAGCCTTATCGGGTGTACTTCTCCGGCTAGTCCGATCCACGCCAGTGGTTCGCTTATTGTCCACACATGATCCGCGGTTCACCGCGGGACCGGCGGGCGACGGGCTGCTACGATGGTAGCTTCGCTCCCATGTCCCTGCGCTTCTATAACACGCTCACCCAAAGGGTCGAGGATTTCGCACCCCTCGACGACAACGTGGTCCGCATGTATTCCTGCGGCCCCACGGTCTGGAACTTCGCCCACATCGGCAACCTGCGCACCTTCACTTTCGTGGATATCCTGCGCCGCTGGCTGCGCGCGCGCGGCTACCGGCTGGACCACGTCATGAACATTACCGACGTGGACGACCGCATCATCCAACAGGCGCTGGCCGCGCACCAGACGCTCCAGGAATACACCGCGGTCTACGAGAAGGCATTCCTGGAGGACTGCGCCACGCTGCGCCTCGAACGCGCCGAGCACCTGGTCCGCGCCACCGACCATATACAGGACATGGCCGAGGTCATCCGCCAGCTGGGCGAGAAGGGCTACACCTACCAGAGCGACGGCTCGATTTACTTCCGCATCGCCAAGTTTCCCCAGTACGGCAGGCTCTCGCACGCCGATTTCAGCGGCATACGCGCCGGCGCGCGCGTGGACACCGACCGCTACGACAAGGCCGACGCGCGCGACTTCGCGCTGTGGAAGGCGCCCAAGGAAGGCGAGCCGTTCTGGGAGACCGTGGTCGGCCCGGGCCGCCCCGGCTGGCATATCGAGTGCTCCGTGATGGCGATGAAGTACCTGGGCCCGACGCTCGACATACACGCCGGCGGCATCGACCTCACCTTCCCGCACCACGAAAACGAAATCGCGCAATCGGAGGCGCTGACCGGGAAGCCGTTCGCGCGTTTCTGGCTGCATTCCGAGCACCTGCTGATCGACGAGCAGACGATGTCCAAGTCGCTCGGCAACTTCTTCACGCTGCGCGACGTGGTGGGGCAGGGCTACGCGCCGGAGGCGGTGCGCTATCTGCTGGCCTCGGTGCCGTATCGCAAGAAGCTGAACTTCACCTTCGACAGCCTGCGCTCGGCCGTGGCGTCGCTCGAACGGCTGCGGAATTACAAATGGCGGCTGGAGAAGGAGCGGTTCCCCGAAGGCGCCAGCGAGGCTCTGCTCGAGCGGACCCGCGCGGCGGTAGCGCGGTTCGACGAGGCCATGGACGACGACCTGAACACGGCCGAGGCCCTGGGAGCGGCCTATGAGTTCGTGCGCGAAACGAACACGGCTATGGATGCGGGCGAGTTCGGCGCCGGCAACGCCGCGCCCGCGCTCGATTTCCTGGCGCATTTCGACCAGGTGTTCGATGTGATCCGACCTTCCGAGCAGCAGAGCGGTATGTCGGACGCCGAGATCGAGGCCGCCATCGCGGAGAGGAACCACGCCCGCAAGGCTCGCAACTTCGCGCGGGCGGATGAGATCCGCAAGGAGCTGGCGGCCGGCGGCGTTGTTCTTGAGGACACTAAGGAAGGCGTGCGCTGGAAGCGGGGGTAGGGGGCTAGCCGGGCCACGTTTCGGCGGCGCCGGAGCGACCCTCCAGGTGCTCCGTCCTGCGCTGTACCGGAGATTGATCCCCACTTTGCCACGACTTGTTCGACGGGCTTCTACCAGAAGGTGGCCGAGAACGACTCTCGGAAGTCGGGGTGGAACGTCCTCGATGCTCGCAGTCTCGTCCTACCGCAACTCGACCTCAAGCGGCTGCGGCCGAGAACACTATAGGGCTACGATTGACTTTGGTATCCGGAACGTTATACATTTCGTATAACGATGCGGTTCGAGTGGGACGAAGACAAAAGCCGGAGCAATCGCAGAAAGCACGGCGTTTCCTTCGAGGCCGCCGTGAAGGTCTTTGTCGATCCTTTTCTGCTACTGACCGAAGACCGCATCGTCGATGGCGACGAGCGCTGGCATGCCATAGGAGCCGTTGAGACGGCGATCCTGTTGGTGGTCCACGTTATCGAACGGAGAGCGAACATGGCGAAGAAGAAACCGTCCGCATCATCTCGGCGCGTCCGGCTGATAAGCGTGAGCGCCGAAGATATCTTGAGCAGGCCGCTCAGTAAACGCCAGAAGACCGCCCTGGGCCAAATCGGGAAGCGTCAGGCGGCCGGGGACGACTTGCAGGTTGATTACTCCGATGTTCCGGCGCTCACTGATGAGCAGCTTGCCGGCGCCAGGCGTGCGCGGAAGGTGCTAGTGGCCGCCCGGCTAGACCCCGACGTGGTTGCCTGGCTGAAGAAGTACGGCGAAGGATATTCGACCCGCATCAATTACATCCTGCGCCAGGCGATGCTGAAGGCAAGTTAGCCGGGCGTGGCAAACGGCTCTTCGGTGACGGCCCAGGTTCAGCCGCAACGCCAGGGCATTCCTCGGTTCGTCACATCAGCGGACCGAGGACGTTCTGCTAGCAAGCCTCTTATTACACCTCGCGATTCGTTTTTCCCAATCGCCGGCCCACCCTTGGTGAAGCGCCTGCGTAGCGAGCGTGATTGCTTCGGCGTAGTTCCCCTGCTTTTCCAGTATGACGGCCAACTGCCAAAAGCCCAGGGGCCTCGGCAGTGCCCTGCATTCACGCCTGAATACTTCTGCGGCCTGAGGTGCAAGAGCTATCTGCTTCCTGCAAGCGTCAATCGCGATGGCCAGGGCGTCGGGAATCCGGTCGCGATCACGGTAATTCAGCTCAATCATGCTGTGGTAGACAAAATGGAGGTCAACAACGTGTCTCGCGGCGGCGTTGGCGGCCTTCGCCGCGGCCCGCTTCACCCACTCAGGCAACTCTTCGGCCTTTACGAACTCAATCGAGCAATCGCAGTCTAAATGCCCTGCCGGCGCTTGGTGCCCGCTCGGGAATGGCGCGTCAAGCGGTATCGGTCCGGCATCCACGTTCGGCTGGCAAATCTCTTCGCAGCATTCGCCATCCGCTGCCCAGACCTTCCGCAGGTCTCCTCCCTCCTTCGCGCTGGCGAGCATGGTCTGACAGTAAACGTCGTTCAGCAGGGTGCGCGCGATCATGTCTGCGCGCGACCCGGTCATCCCGTCAACAGCCTTTTCGACGGCCTTCACGGCGTCCCTGTAGGAGCCGCCGGCGGCGAATACGTCCGCGACGGCGTTGCCGATGCGCTTGCGCGATGCATCGTCGATGTCCGCGCCGAGCTGCCGAACTGGGTAATTGCGGAGGTAGTCCTCCGTGCGGGCTGCCCCTTCCTTCTTCGCCAATCTGAGCGCCATGCCGACGGAGACGCAGATCGGCCACAATCCGGGATTGGCGTTTTCGCTGTGGGGAGTCTTGTGGGGACGCCAGTTAGAATCGCTTGCAGTTGCCTTTCGACGTTGGCCGCCCGCTCGCCTCCGGGATCGGGAGTACTCTCTCTCTTTTTGGAGCGACATGCCAACGCCGCGCCCGCAGTAGAGTGGTTATTCAGGAGCACTCATGAACCTTCATACCAAGGCTGTCCACGCCGGCGACCGCAAGAAGCCAGGGCCCGCCGTGCCCGCTACCACGCCGATCTACACCGCCTCCACCTATCTCTATGACGAGATGGAGCAGCTCGATCGGGTCTTTGGCCGCGAGGTTCCCGGCTACTCCTACTCACGGTACGACAACCCCACCAACGCCGCGCTCGAAGAACTCGTCGCGGCGCTCGAGAACGGTTACGGATCGCTGGCCTGCGCCTCCGGAATGGCCGCGATCCAGATCGGTCTTCTGACCGCGCTGGTCGATCGGCCGAAGTCCATCGTCGCCGCCAACGCGCTGTACGGAGCCACCATCAGCGTGCTCGGCAAAGTGTTCGAGCCTCTGAACGTGGACGTGGCTTACGTCGATATCTGCGACCTGCCCGCGGTCGAGAAGATGGTCGCCGAACGCAAGCCGGGCTGCGTGCTGATGGAAACCATGTCGAACCCGCTGCTGCGAGTGGGCGCCATCGACCGCCTGGCCCAGATCGCGCGCGCGGCCGGGGCCGCCTTCGTGGTGGACAACACTTTCGCGACGCCGTTGCTGGTGCGGCCGCTCGAGCTGGGCGCCAACCTGGTGGTACACAGCCTCACGAAATTCCTGTCCGGCCACGGCGACGTCCTGGGCGGCACGGTTACCTCGGATAGCGAACACTACGACAACCTGCGCACGCTCTCCCGCGCCTACGGCCCTGTGCTCGGCCCCTTCGAGAGCTACCTGGCCATGCGCGGCATCAAGACTTTCCCGCTGCGGATGGAGCGGCAATGCGCCAACGCCTGCCGGATCGCGACCGCGCTGGCCGGGCATCCGGCGGTCGAGCGGGTCCACTTCCCCGGCGATCCGGCGCACCCGGACGCGGCCACCATCGCGCGCCTGTTCCCGCCCGATCTGCGCGGCGCCATGGTGAGCCTCGAGATCAAGGGCGCGGAACGCCTCGACATTTTCCGCTTCATGGACCGCCTGAAGCTGATCGTACGCGGCACCTCGCTCGGCGACGTACACAGCATCATGCTGTATCCTTCGATGAGCTCCCACCGCGACGTGTCGCCCGCCGAGCGCCGCCGCGTAGGAATCCGCGACAACCTGGTGCGCCTCTCGGTAGGCATCGAGGCGGCCGAGGACATTCTCGCCGACCTCGAACAGGCGCTGGGATAGCACCCGGCGGGTCTGGAGAGGGACTTGCAGAAATCGCACCACCGCCGCGGAAGGGACAAGCTGAAGCATGTCCTACACGGCGCATCAACGGTTTACGGCCCCACGCGGGGTATGCTTCGGCTTGCCCAGCAATTTCTGCAAGTCCCTCTGGAGACCCGCTGCAGGCGTGGACGCCTGCCCCACTAACCATTGTAGAATCGGGAGTTGCCCGAACCGCTCGTCACCATCGCCATCCCGACCCTTACCGCCTCGGCGGTCCTCAAGGAATGCCTTTTCGCGCTGGAGCGCCAGACCTGCCGCAGCTTCGAGGCGGTCATCATCGACAATAGCGGCAAGGGGCTGGTACGAGAGATGGCTGAAACCTGGCGCGGCGTGACGCGTGATCGAAAACGTCCGGAATCTGGGCTTCGGGGCCGCGGTCAACCAGGCTTTCCGGCGTTCGAAATCGGCCTATTGCGTCACCCTGAACGATGACGCCATCCCGGACCCCGGTTGGCTGGAGGCCCTGCTCCGCGCGATGGAATCCCGCCCCGACGCCGGCATGTGCGCCTCCGCGATCCGCCTGGCGGGCGGCACGCAATTGGACTCGGCGGGAATGCTCATCTCCGGTGACGGCACCAGCAAGCAGCGCGGAAACCTCCAGCCGCCCGAGGCATACGCCACACCCGAAGAGGTTCTCTGTCCCAGCGGGTGCGCGGGGCTCTACCGGCGCCAGATGCTCGACCAGATCGGCTTGTTCGACGAGGACTTCTTTCTTTACTGCGAGGACACGGACCTGGGACTGCGCGGCCGCTGGGCCGGCTGGACCTGCCTGTACGCCCCCGACGCCGGCGTCGAACACCGCTACTCCCAGACGGCGGGCGCGGACTCGTGGGTCAAGGCTTACTACGTCGAGCGGAACCGCCTGTTCGTGCTGGCGAAGAACTTCCCCATCCGGCTGCTGGCCCGCGTGCCGGCCGCTTCGTGCGCCCGCTACTTCTGGCACCTGGTATCGGTTCTCACCGGCCGCGGCAGCGCGGCGCGGTTCCGCGAGAAGAACTCGAACCCGGCCGAGCTGGCCTATATCGTCATCCGAGCCCATTTTGTGCTCCTGAAGCACGGACCCCGCCTGCTGCGGCAACGGTGGGCCATTCGCCGCCTGGCGCGGATCGGCTCGCGGGAGTTCGAGCAGCTCGTGGCCAGGCACTTCATCAGCCCACGCGAGGTGGCGGCGCTATGAGCCCCACGACGCCGATGGATTCGCTTCTGATCCTGGTGCCCGCCTTCAATGAAGCGGCTGCGATCGGCCGGGTGGTCAAGGAGATCCACGACACGGTGCCGGGCGTTCCGGTGGTGGTGGTGGACGACTGTTCGAAGGATGCCACGGCCGGCATTGCCCGAGCGGCAGGCGCGCGGGTGCTTCGGCTGCCCTTCCACCTGGGCCTGGGAGGGGCGGTGCAAGCGGGCTACCGGCTGGCCTACGAGCTGGGTTTCGAGTTCGTGATCCGCCTGGATGGCGACGGCCAGCACGACCCCGCCTATATCGCCAAGGTCTACGAAGCGCTGCGGACCAACCCCTGCGAGATGGTGATCGGATCCCGTTTCGAGGACCGTGGGGTGAGCCACGCCAGCATCCCGCGTGGCCTGGGCATACGCTTCTTCCGCCTGGTCCTGCGGCCGATTCTCGGCAAGCCGGTGCACGATCCGACCTCCGGTTTCGTGGGCGTGAACCGCGCGGCGCTCCAGGTCTTCAGCACCAGTTTTCCGCTGGAATATCCCGAAATCGAGACGCTGGTGGTCCTGCAGCGCAAGCGTTTCCGGTTCGTCGAGATTCCCTGCCTCATGCGCGAGCGCATGGGCGGCCGGAGCTCGATCACCGCGGTCAAGTCGCTCTACTACATCTTTCACGTGCTGATGGGAGTGTTCGTCAACGTGCTGAAATACGAGGGGAGGCGGAAGCGGAAGTAGGAATGCCTGTCGCCCGTCGCTCGTCGCTCGTCGGTGGCCGCGGTTCGTGCCTTCCGGCCGGCGAGAATGGTGCTCCCCGTCAGCGAAACTTCGTGGAGCCCGCAAGACGAGCGCGACGGGCGACGGGCGACGGGCGACGAGCGTGACATTATGCAAGGACTCCTGAATTTTCTGACCGGACTGAGCCTGCTGCTGATCGTGATGGTCCTGGTCTCGGTGCGGCGGTCTCACACCCGCGTCGAGTACTCGGTGAGCTGGCTCGGAGCGGCGCTGGCGCTGCTGGTGCTCGCGCGGTGCCGCCCACTGCTGGACTGGCTGGCCTCGACGCTAGGCATCGAGTCGCCTCCCATGGCGCTCCTGACACTGGTCGGCTGCCTGTTCCTGCTGGTGCTGTTCCGGCTGTCGACGATCATCTCGGCGCTCAAAGACGCCAACATCGCCCTGACGCAGCGCATCGCGATCCTGGAGTTTCAAATCGAATCGGTCCATGAAGAAGGCAAAACCAAAAGCTGACAAGGGCCAGGCCGCGGCCGTCTCCGCCGGGCCCGCTCTTAGACCCTGGCACTACTGGGCGGCCCTGGGGGCGGCCTTCCTCGCCGTGTGCATTGTCTACTGGCCGGCGGTCGACGGGCCGTTCGTCTTCGACGACCTCTACCTGCCGTTCACCGCGCCGGAAATGGCCACCGCGTCCCTGGCGCACTGGGTGGGCGCCGTCCGGCCGCTGCTCATGTTCAGCTTCTGGATCAACCACGCCGTCTCCGGGATGCAGACTTTCTCCTACCATTTCCTGAATCTTCTGCTGCACCTGGCGACGGGTGTGCTCACGTTCTTCATCGTGCGCAAGTTCCTGTCGGCTCCGTGGGGGGCCGCCGGCCCCGCCGGCGAGAGCGCCTGGAAGCGCGACGGCCTGGCCGCCTTTGCCGCGGGGCTGTTCCTGCTGCATCCGCTTCAGACCGAGTCGGTGGCCTACGTCGCCAGCCGCTCGGAAACGCTCAGCGTGATGTTCTTCTACGCCGCGTTCGCCCTCTTCCTGTATCGCCGCTCGGAGGCGATCGGCTGGCTGGAGGCGCTGGGCGTGGTGGCGCTGTTCGCGGCGGCCGCTTCAACCAAGGAGCACACCGCGGTGCTTCCGGCGCTGCTGCTGCTGACCGACTTCTTCTGGTCCTCCTGGCGTGGCATACGGCGGAACTGGCGAGTCTACGCTGTGCTCGCGCTGGCCGCTGCGGCTGCCCTGCGGATGGTGTGGCGCGTCCTGCGCGGGGCCGACACCGCCGGCTTCTCCGTCCAAGGCATCACGTGGCTTCAGTACTTCTATTCGCAATGCCGGGCCATCTGGCTCTACATTCGCCTGTTCGTCCTGCCCTACGGCCAGAACGTCGACCACGACTTCCCGCTCTCGAGAACTCCTCTCGATCACGGAGCGATCGTGGGCCTGGCCGCGCTGCTGCTGGCGGTAGCCGCCGCCATCTACTACCGCCGCCGGTTCCCGCTGGCCTCCTACGGATTCCTGACCTTCCTGCTTCTGATCGCGCCGACCTCGTCCTTCGTGCCCATCCTCGACCTGGTGGCCGAGCGGAGGGTGTACCTGCCGTTCATAGGGTTGCTGCTGGTGGTGGTGGAGTTCGTGCGGCGCTGGAAAGCGCCCCCCGCCCGCGTGGCGGCGGCGCTGGCCGCGGTTCTGGCCGTGATGGCAGTGCTGACTTACAACCGCAGCGCTCTCTGGGGTAACCCGGAGGCGTTGTGGAAGGATGCGGTCTCGAAGTCGCCCCACAAGGCGCGCCCGCACCTCCAACTCGGTTTCCTGTACTTCACCCAGCAGCGTTGCGCCGCCGCGCTGCCGGAGTTCGAGGCGGCCGCCAAGTACGGCAAACCCACCTACGCCCTGCTGGTCGACTGGGGCATGACCTACGAGTGCCTCGGCCGCCACGACGAGGCCATTGACAAGCTCCGTCAGGCAACCCTGCAACGGGGGGACGCGGACACCTGGTCGATGGTCGCATGGGCCTATCTCAGAGCCGGGCGGAATGACGAAGCGGCCCAGGCCCTGGATACGGCGCAGCGGCTCGATCCCAACTTCGCCGCGACTTACGCCTACCGCGGGGACCTGCTCGCCGCCCGGAACGATCTCGCCAAAGCGGCCAGCGAATACCGCCACGCGCTGCTCCTGGACCCGGCAAACGATGTAGCGCAGGCAGGCCTGGCCCGCCTGGGCGCTACGCGCTGACATGCCCCCCCTGCGGATCGGCGTCAACGCGCTGTACCTGATCCCCGGCGGAGTCGGCGGGACGGAGATCTACCTGCGCCACCTGCTGGCTGCGCTCGCCGGCGTCGATCGGGAGAACGAGTATTTCGTCTTCATTAACCGCGAGACGGACGCCGGTTTGGCGCCCGCCGTGGCGAACTTCCACGCCGTCCCGCAGCCCGTGCGCGCGGCGATCCGGCCGGCACGCATCCTCTGGGAGCAGACCGGCCTGGCGCTTGCCGCAGCCGCGCGGCGCCTGGATGTGCTGCTCAATCCCGGATTCACGGCGCCCGTCGTTTGCGCCTGCCCCCAGGTCACCGTGTTCCACGACTTGCAGCACAAGCGGCACCCCGAATATTTCCGCTGGTTCGACCTGCCGTTCTGGCGCGTGCTCCTGTGGGCTTCGGCGCACCGGTCCCGGCTGCTGCTGGCGGATTCCGAGGCCACGCGGGCGGATCTGGTGCGCTTCTATCGACTCGCCCCGGAGCGCATCCGCGTGGTGCCCTTAGGCGCCGATCCCGCGTTCTTCGAGATCGCGCGCCAGCGGGAAAGCGCGGCCGTCGAGCCCTACTTCCTGTGCGCCTCGACCTCGCATCCACACAAAGGCCTGGTTCCGCTGGTGCGCGCGTTTGCCCGCTTCCGGCGCGAGCGGCCCGGCTTCCGGCTGGTAATCACCGGAGTGCGCGGCTTCCACGCCCAGGCGGTCGAGAGCGCGGTGGGCGCCTCGGACGCGGTGCAACTCACCGGCTGGATTGAGCGCGAGGATCTCTACAAGCTCTTCCGCCACGCCTTCGCGTTCGTCTACCCTTCGACGTTCGAGGGCTTCGGCCTGCCGGTAATCGAGGCGCTGGCCGCGGGCATTCCGACGGCCTGTTCGGCCATCGAGCCGCTCGCCAGCCTGGCCGGTGACGCGGCGCTGACCTTCGAACCCGCCAACGAAGAGGCGCTCTACCAAGCCCTCGAGCGGCTGGCTTCGGACGAATCCCTGCGCGCCGCCCTGTCGGCCGCCGGCCCGCCCCGCGCGGCCGAGTTCACCTGGGAGAGGACCGCTGCGAAGACGTTGGCGGCGCTGCGGGAAGCGGTGGGATAGCGATGCATTCCTCGCATCCTGCCTTGAAGCTGTTCCTCGCCGCCTTCCTGCTGTACAACCTGAACTGCCGGCCGATCCCCAGCGGCGACACCGTGCCTGCGGCCTTGCTACCGCTGCAGGTGGTCCTGCACGGCAGCATGGCTCTCGATGCCTGGCAGCCTTACCTGGCGAGCGCCTATGGCGGCAGCGCTCTTTTCCTGCATGCCCGGAACGGGCACTACTACTCGGGTTATCCCATCGCCCAGCCGCTCTTGTTGACGCCGCTTTACACACCGCTGCTGCTGGTTCCCGAGATTCGCGCCTGGCCCGTACCCACGCTGTTTCTGCTGGCGCGCATACTCGAAAAGCTGATGGCGTCCCTGATCGCGGCGGCTTCGGTGGGATGCCTGTTTCTGCTGCTCCTGCGTTTGACCACCCCCCGCCGTGCCCTGCTGCTGGCCGCCGTCTACGCCTTCGCCACCAACGTCTGGAGCACCTCCAGCCAGGCCCTTTGGCAGCACGGCGCCAGCCAGTTGGCTATCGTGCTGAGCCTGCTTTGCCTGGCCATTTTCCAGAAGCGAGCCGGCTGGCGCGCGGCCGCAGGCGCCGGACTTGTTCGCGGCCCTGAGCGTGGCCATGCGCCCCAGCGACGTGCTGTTCTTTGCCGCCTCTTGCGCGGTCCTGCTATGGTTCCACCGGCGCGCCCTCCTGCTGGCCTGGTATGCGGTCTTCGGAGCGCTGATCGGCGGAGCGCTGGCCCTCTATAACCTGGGGACATTCGGCAGTCTACGCGGCGGCTATCCGCAAGCCTTCGACGGCGCCTTCTGGCCCGGTTTGGCGGGTCTGACGGTGAGCCCCTCGCACGGCTTGTTCGTCTATTCGCCGGTTCTGCTCTTCGCTCTGGCGGGTGCGCATTTCTGCCGGCGCCGCTCGTCGCCCATTCTGCTCATCGCCCTGCTCTTTTTTCTGGGGCACCTTCTGCTCTACGCGAAGTGGCCGATCTGGTGGGGAGGCGACTGTTACGGGCCGCGCCTGATGGCCGACACGTTGCCGGCCCTGGTCCTGTTGATCCTGCCGGCGCTGAGCTGGGTAGGCCGCCACCGGCCGCTGAAAGCCGCATTCGCGGCCACTCTGGTGCTCTCTGTCGCAGTCCAACTGATCGGCGTCTTCTCGTTCCCGCTCGGCTTTCGACCTTCGGACCCCTTGTGGGACTGGAGCCGCTGCCCCATCGTATTGAGTGCCCGTCAAGGTCCGATGCTGGCTCCTTATCGAGTCGTCGCGGGCTGGGCCAACGATCTCCTCCACGGCCGCCGCCCCGACACCGAGCACACCGGCCTGCTGATCCGCTGAGCCGCCCGGCGGCGCGACTGTGGAAATCCTCTCGCCCGCCCTGGTGCGGCTGGCACCGCTGCGAGGGTCTGCTAGAATGGCCGGGTCGGTTTAGCCATGAGGCCACAGAACGGCAAAGCGCCCCGCGTTGCGGTGATTGGTGCGGGGCCCGCGGGCCTGGCGGCGGCCTACACGCTGGCCAAGGAAGGCATTCCAGTCACGGTCCTCGAAGCGGACCCCCAGTATGCCGGCGGCATCTCCCGCACCGTCGAGTACAAGGGATTCCACTTCGACATAGGCGGCCACCGCTTCTTCTCGAAATCCAAAGAGATCGAGGACCTCTGGACCGAACTCCTGCCGGAAGACATGCTGCAGCGGCCGCGCCTGTCCCGCATCCTCTACCGCGGCCAGCTCTATTCCTATCCGCTCAAACCGGCCGAAGCGCTGTGGAAGCTGGGCTTCTTCGAATCCTTCCTGTGCGGGCTTTCGTACCTGCGGGCTCGCCTCCGGCCGGTCCCCAACGCCACGAACCTGGAGGATTGGGTCGGCAACCAGTTCGGCCAGCGGCTGTTCCGCACCTTCTTCAAGACCTATACCGAGAAAGTGTGGGGCGTGAGCTGCAAAGACATCTCCGCCGACTGGGCCGCGCAGCGCATCAAGGGATTGTCCCTCGCGTCGGCCATCCGGAACGCGCTGGTTGGGGACGGCGGCGGGCAGATCAAGACTCTCATCCAGGCGTTCCGCTACCCGCGCTACGGACCGGGGATGATGTGGACCGCCGCCGCCGCCAGGGTGCAGGAGCTCGGAGGCGAGGTCCGTATGGGGCAGAAAGTCTCCGCCTGCCACTGGGACGAGGGGACCCGGCAATGGACGCTGACCTGCGAGCCTGGGTCGAAGACCCTGACCGCCGACCACGTTATATCCTCGGCGCCCATGGCCGAGCTGGTGCGCTCGATCACGCCGCCGTTCTCCGAAGAGAGCCTGCGCGCTGCCGCCAGCCTGAAGTATCGGGATTTCCTGACCGTCGCGCTGATCGCACGTGGCCGCAGCGAGCTGGCCGACAACTGGATCTACATCCACGACCCGGATATCCGCGCCGGCCGGGTCCAGAACTTCCGGTCCTGGTCGCCCTACATGGTGCCCGACGACGCCCATTCCTGTTACGGGCTGGAATACTTCTGCTTCGAGGGCGACGGGATCTGGACCATGCCCGACGCGGATTTGATTGCACTGGCACGGCGCGAACTGGGGCGGACCGGCCTGGCGCGTCCGGAAACCGTGGTCGACGGCTGTGTGGTGCGACAGCCCAAGGCCTACCCGTTCTACGACCGCGACTACACCACCCACGTCGGCACGATTCGCGCCGAGATCGAGCGGCGGTATCCTCAGCTCCACCTGGTGGGGCGTAACGGCATGCACCGCTACAACAATCAGGATCACGCCATGATGACCGGTATCCTCGCGGCACGGAACATCGCGGCGGGAAGGCAGATCTACGATCTCTGGGCGGTCAACCAGGACGCCGAATACCACGAGGCGGGGCAGACCAGCAGCTGAGCCTTGGTGCCCCAGGCACCGCCAGGCCCAATGGGTTGGGTGCCATCAATGAAACTGACGGCCACGACACTATACCAATCTGGGTATAATGACGATGTGGACAAGCCTCCGTCCCTAAGACCTCTGTACTGGGTGGGGAGTTCAAAGCGCGATCTACGATCGCTGCCGGACCTGGTGCAGGACGTCTTCGGATACGCGATCTACCTTGCCCAGGCGGGCAAGAAGCGCGAGCAGGTCAAGCCTCTCAGGGGCTTCGGCTCCGCCGGTGTTCTGGAGGTTGTTGAGGATTGGGATCGGAGCACATATCGAGCCGTCTATACCGTGAAGTTCAGGGGTGTGGTGTTCGTGTTGCACGTGTTCCAAAAGAAGTCCACAAGCGGCGTGGCCACGCCCAAGGCCGACATCGATCTGATCCGCGACCGTCTAAAGGTCGCGGAGCAGATCGCCAAGGAGCTACTGTGATGAAGAAGCAGCGACTCGTGCGGGGCGTTCCGGTAGAGGCAGGCTCCGGCAATGTCTACGCTGATCTGGGCTATGCGGACAGCGAGAGCATGCTGGTGAAGGCGCAGTTGGCCGCCAAGATCGGCGAGATCGTCCGGCATCGGGCGTTGACGCAAGCCCGCGCCGCGGAGATCCTAGGACTAACACAGCCCAAGGTCTCAGCCCTGTTGAGAGGACGGTTTCGCGGGATTTCGGAACACCGTCTGCTGGAATGCCTGACCCGGCTGGGTCGGGATGTGCACATCGTGATCAAGCCAACACCCGGACGGCGATCAAACGGCCGGCTAACACTCTCTGTGGCGTAGTGTCCCCAAACGCCCCACCCCTACCCTATGCTATCCTGATTGGGTACAAAGACGGAGATAAGACAGAGAAGGAGTATCTACTCTAGCATGGCCCTGGCGACTGAAGCTAAAACGGTGATCGTAAGCAAGTATCGGGTCCATAAGACGGACACGGGCTCGCCAGAAGTGCAAGTGGCGCTCCTGAGCCGGCGTATTGCCGAGCTTACGGAACATTTCAAAACCCACCAAAAGGACCACCATTCGCGTAAGGGTCTGTTGACCCTGGTGGCCCAGCGGCGCCGGCTCCTCAAGTACCTCAAAGCCGAGAAGCCGGAACGCTATCAGAAGCTCATCCAGGAGCTGGGTATCCGCCGCTAGAGTCGACTCGAAGGCACGGCGGGCGGTTGTTGCCGCCCTGACTGGAAACCCGCCAGGTCGTTCCACCCTTTCTAATCTCCATCTCGGGCGCGTGCGTTGCTGCCGGCCCGAACACGCACCGGACCCCGATGGGGCCGGGATTGGAGCAGTTCATGACATACACGTCAGAGATTGACCTGGGCACCTGCAAGATTTCCCTCGAAACAGGCAAGGTGGCCAAACAAGCTAACGGAGCGGTAGTGGTTCGCTCCGGTGATTCGGTGGTGCTGGTCACCGCCTGCATGGCGCCCGAGCCGAAGGTCGGCGCAAGCTTTTTCCCACTCACAGTCGATTACCGCGAGTACACCTACTCCGCGGGCAGGATTCCGGGAGGATACATCAAGCGCGAAGGGCGCCCCTCGGAAAAGGAAGTTCTCACCAGCCGCTTGATCGATCGTCCCATCCGCCCGCTGTTCCCCGAAGGCTTCAGCCATGAGACCCAGGTGATCGCCATGGTCCTTTCGGCCGATCCCATCCGGGATCCCGGCCCGCTGGCCATCATCGGCGCCGGCGCGGCGCTGGCCCTTTCGGACCTCCCGTTCCCCGAGACGCTGGGCGCCATCCGCGTGGCCCTGGTCAAGGGCGCCATGATTGCGAACCCGACCTACGACGAGCAGCGCGCCGCCACGCTGGTCATTACCGTCTGCGGCACCGATAGCGGCATCGTGATGGTGGAAGCCGGCGTCGCTGGGCGCCTCGGAAGCCGAGGTGCTGGAAGCGATCGACTTCGGCCACCAGTGCTGCAAGAAGATCGTCGCCGGCATTCGCGAGCTGGTTGCCCAGGCGGGCAAGCCCAAGATGGTGTACACGCCGGCCGTCGCTGGACCAGGAGCTTTACGACCAGATCGCGGCCCAGTACAAGGACGAGCTGGCCGACGCGCTCGACACCGAGAAGTACCCCAAGCTCGAGAGCTACGAAAGATCGCCGAGCTCAAGAAGAAGGTCCTCGCGGGCGTTCCCGAGGAGCAACAGCCGGAAGCCAAGAAAGTCTTCGAGGCGCTGAAGGAGCGGATCTTCCGCACCCAGATTCTGGATGCGCGGCGCCGGCCCGACGGGCGGGCGTTCGACCAGATCCGGCCCATTTCGATCGAAGTCGGCGTGCTGCCGCGCGTACACGGCTCGGCCCTGTTCACCCGCGGCGAGACCCAGTCCCTGGTCACCGTGACCCTGGGGACCAAAGACGACGAACAGCGGCTGGAGCTGCTCGAAATCGGCGAGTCCTCCAAGCGGTTCATGCTGCACTACAACTTCCCGCCCTTCAGCGTGGGCGAGGTCGGCTTCATGCGCGGCCCGGGCCGCCGCGAGATCGGCCACGGCGCGCTGGCCGAGCGTTCGCTGACGGCCGTCATCCCCGACGAGTCCGTCTTCCCGTACACCATGCGCGTCGTCAGCGACATCCTGGAGTCGAACGGATCGAGTTCCATGGCCACCGTGTGCGGCGCCACCCTGTCCCTGATGGACGCGGGCGTGCCCATCGTTTCGCCCGTCGCGGGCGTGGCCATGGGCCTGGTGCTCGAGGACGAGAAGTACGCCGTCCTGACCGACATCGCCGGGGCCGAAGACCACTACGGCGACATGGACTTCAAGGTCGCCGGGACGCGGAAGGCATCACCGGCCTGCAGATGGACATCAAGGTCCCCAAGGTCACCATCGCCATCATGAAGGAGGCGCTCGACCAGGCATTGCGCGGGCGGCTGTTCCTCCTGGGCAAGATGGAAGAAGCGATCGCGACGCCGCGGACGACGCTGTCGCCCTACGCTCCCCGCATCTACACGCTGTACGATTCCGACCGACAAGATCCGCGAACTGATCGGACCGGGCGGCAAGGTGATCCGCGGCATCGTCGAGCAGACCGGCGTGAAGATCGACGTCGAAGACGACGGTACGGTCCACATCTATTCGGCCGACGAGGCCTCCGCCGCCAAGGCGACGCAGATGGTGAGCGATATCGCGGCCGTGGCCGAGATCGGGAAGACCTATCTTGGCAAGGTGGTACGGCTGGTCGATTTCGGCGCCTTTGTCGAGATCTTCCCCGGCACCGACGGGTTGCTGCACATCAGCGAGATCTCGGAAAACCGCGTGAAGAACGTGCGGGACGAGTTGCGTGAAGGCGACCAGATCCTGGTAAAGGTGCTGGCGCTAGAAGGCAACAAGATCCGGCTCAGCCGCAAGGCCGTTCTGCGCGAGCAGCGCGACAAGCTGAAGACGCCCCAGAACTAGGGAGTGGGGCAGCTCTCCAGAGCTGCGCCGGACGTCCACGTCCGGCTTCCCTCTCTTCAGGCAGTCGCACCCGGCCGGCGTGGACGCCGGCCGCAGGACTGGACGGAGTACTGCCCCACGGCTTGCCCCTTCAGACCAGGACCTTCAGGATCTGGGCCAGGTTCCAGACCACCAAGACCGCGAAAAAGTAGTTGACCCATTGGATCACCCGCTCCTTGCGGAACCACAGGCAAATCCCGCCCAGCAGGAACGCCACCACCTTCGAGAGCGCTACGCCGGTCGCCGGGCCCAACAGCGTGAGCCAGTGCACGAACGGGCTCACTTCCGCGCCGCCCATTCGCAGGCCGACCATGGTCGTCAGGAAATCCAGAAGCTGCAGGTACAAGAACACTTGAAGGTAGCCCACGCAATCCCTCCACTCTCGGCGTATCGGCCTTTTCGCCCCTCTCTTTAGGCCAATTCTTGCCGCCCTCTGTCGCCAGCCCAATTTAACTGGTGTTTGATCTAAGAATACCGCAAGCGGCGTATACCGTGACGCGCCAAGTGTTTGGGACCTGTTAATCGCCAGGACCTGCGTCGTTGCGCCGAACCGCGATCGTGAGCGAGCGGACCGCGCCCTGACGGTCGCGGTTCGGTGCTCCGGCCCGCCCTACCAGACCCGGCATACCTTGGCCCTGACCATCGGCTGGCCCGCTTTGCAGGCGAAGGCGTGCGAGAACTCCGGCATGTTCGACACCACCCCGTTGATGCGGTATTCCAGGGGCGAGTGCGGGTCCGTCACCGCGTGCATGCGCTTGCTCTCGGGGCGCTCGTCCCCGCAGGCCCACTGCGCCATCCCGACGAAGAACCGCTGGTCGGGCGTGAATCCGTCGACCGGCTTGAGTTCCTGCCCGCGCGTGGCGTTCTTCCAGGCGATGTAAGCCAGCAACGTGCCGCCCAGGTCGGCCACGTCCTCGCCCAGCGTCAGCTTGGAGTTGATCTTGATGTTGTCGATCACCGTGTACTGCGCATACTGATCGACCACGCAGGCCGTGCGCTGCTCGAAGGCCGCGGCGTCCTGCTTGGTCCACCAGTCGCGCAGATTGCCCTTGGCATCGAAGTTGCCGGCCTTCGTCGTCGAAGCCGTGCGTCAACTCGTGCCCGATGGTGGCGCCGGTGTTGCCGTAGTTCGGCGCATCGTCCATCTTGAAATCGAACAGCGGAGGCTGCAGCACGCCCGCCGGGAAGTTGATGTCGTTCATCTGCGCGTTGTAGTAGGCGTTGACGGTCGGCGGCGTCATGCCCCACTCGGTGCGGTCCACCGGCTTGCCGATCTTGGCCAGGTCGCGGTGCGTCTCGAAGATCGCCGCGCGGCCGACGTCGCCGGCGAAATCGTCCGGCGCGATCCGCACGGAACTGTAGTCGCGCCACTTGTCGGGGTACCCGATCTTGTTGACCATGGTGTGCAGCTTCGCGAGCGCCTGCTGCTTGGTCTCCGGGCCCATCCACGGCAGGCCCTGGATCTCGCTTTCCATCGCCGTTTCGATCTGGCGCGTCATGTCCACCGTTTTCGCCTTCACATCCGGACCGAAAGTCTTGGCGACGAAAACCTGCCCGAGCGCCTCGCCCAGATCGCGGTCCACATACCGCACGCAGCGTTTCCAGCGCGGCTGCAGCTGGTCGATTCCGCGCAGCGTCTTGCCATAGAAGGCGAAGTTTTCGTCGACGAACTTCGAGGAGAGATACGGCGCCTTGGAGTGCACCAGGTGCCAGCGCAGGTAGGTCTTCCAGTTGGCCAGATCCTGCGACTTCAACTGCCGTTCCAGTTCCTTGAAGAAAGCGGGCTCGGTCACGTTGGCGGCCGCAATGCCCGAGAGTCCGCCCTTCGCCAGGTACCCATCCCAGTCGAAGGTGGGCGTCAGGGCCTTCACCTGTTCGAGCGTCATCTTGTGGAACAGGTTGTGCGGATCGCGCATTTCCACGCGCGTGAGCGACGCCTTGGCCAGCGCGGTTTCGATGGCCATCACGGTCTGCGGCCTCCGCGGCCGCGGCCTTCGGGTCGTCGCCGAGCAGCGTCGAACATGCGGCCCACGTGGGCCACGTACTTCTCGCGGATCTCCTTCATCTTCGGATCGTCCTGGACGTAGTAGTCGCGGTCCGGAAGGCCGAGTCCGCCGGCCACGGCGAAGGCGATCACGCGCTCGGAGTCTTCGAAATCCTGGTTCGATCCGAAACCGAACAGGGTTTCGGTGCCCTCTAGCTGCTCGCTCGCCACCAGCGCGCGCCAGACCGGCGATCGAAGTCAGATGGGCGATGGCATCCAGATCCGGCTGGAGCGCGCGCGGCCCCTGCCTTCTCGATGGCGCTCTCGTCCATGCAGGCGTGGAAGTAATCGCCGATCTTCTGTTCGACGGCGCTGCGGCCCTCGGTCTTCTTGGCGGCCTCGTCGAGGATGCCCCACAGGAACAGCTCGTTGTCGTAGGCGAGCTTCGAGTAGACGTCCCAGCGCGCCTCATCCGGCGGGATGGGGTTCTTCTTGATCCAGGCGCCGCAGGAGTAGCGGAAAAAGTCCGTGCAGGGATCGACGGAGCGGTCCATCGAAGTCACATCCAGGCTCGGAGAGTACGGGAGCCGGGAAAGCGGCGCCGGAGTCTGCGCCAGCACCACCGAAGCGAAGCCAAGAACGATCAGGATTCTCATAAGATTAAATTCGGGACAGTATACTCATTCACCGATTTCGGCGCGGTCTTTTCCGATTCCGGCGCCGTCGCCCAAACTGCTGAAAACACATTGGGGCAGGCCCCGGCTTGGCCCAGTTTACCAGCTTTCATTAAATTGGTGAATGAGTATACTGTCCCGGGTTTTCTGCTGGAACTCTTCGAGGGTGGCGCGGCCCGCCGCCTCGTCCAGCGCCTGGATCGAATCCGACAGCACTTCGACCCTCTTCCCGGTCTTGAGCAGCCCCAGCACGGCGCTGCGCACGCAATACTCCGTCACCACGCCATAGACCACCCAGCGGTCCGCGTTCAGCCGCTCCAGAATCGACGCCAGGTTGCCGCCCGCGAACATATCGATCCACTGCTTCTCGACGATGATCTGCTGGGCGCCATCGATCTCGTAGTCGCTCTGCCAGGAGGGCACCACCACGCGCTTTTCGAGTAGCGTGCCGCACGGCTTCTGCTGTCCGGCCGTCCCCACCACGCAGTGCGGCGGCCAGTCGCTGAATTCCGGGTCGTTCTCCGCGTGGGCGTCCACGGTCGAAACCACTGGGATTCCGTGGGCGGCCGCATAGCGATTCAGTTCGGCCAGCCGCGGGAGCAGCCTCTCCGCCCCGGGAACGTACAGCGCCCCAGCGGGATACAGAAAATCGATCTGCGTGTCCACATCGACGAAAACTGTCTTCATGCGTGCGTCGCCTCCACGGTGCCGCGGACCCGGTCGAGCAGCGCCAGCAACTCGCGGCTGTACTCCACCCGGTGCGGCCTGCCCAAGCCCGCCAGCGATTGCGCCGTATGCGCGCGCGCGGCCGCGGCGTCCGGCAGCGGGCGGACCAGGCGCCCACCAACCATCACGGGAGAGAGCAGCGGCTCGCCCTCCATGCGCTCGCCCGCCAGCGCGACCACGTCGCGGTCCGCGCGGCGGTAAATCTGTTTCGCGCCCGGCAGAGTCGGCTTGTCCTCGCTGAACTTGGCGGTGTACCGCGTCGCGCCCTGCTCCTCGATCTCGACCATCTTGTAGATGGCGCCCAGCGCCGGAGCGTCCGCCGAGGTCGCCAGTTCCGTGCCCACGCCGAAGGCGTCGATCGGCGCGCCCGCCTCGACCAGCGCGGCGATCTTGTACTCGTTCAGATCCCCGCTGGCCATGATCTTCGCGTCGCGCGAGCCCCGCGCCGTCGAGGATGCGCCGCACCTCCCGCGCCAGCGCACCCAGGTCGCCGCTATCCAGCCGCACGCCCCACAGCGGACGGCCGAGCGACGCCGCCTTGCGAGCGCCCTCCAGCGTGTCGAACGTGTCGATGAGATAAATCGTCCCCGGCCCGAGCAGCTTCTGAAGCGCGCGCTGCGCTTCGAGCTCGTCCGGAAACGCCAGCACCCAGGAATGCGCCGCCGTGCCGTATACCGGGACGCCATAGCGGAAACCGGTCAGCACGTTGCTGGTGCCCAGGCAACCGCCGACGTATGCGGCGCGGCCCGCCAGCACGCCCGCTTCCGGCGAGTGCGCCCGCCGCGTGCCAAACTCCACCACCCCGCGGCCCGCCGCCGCTTCCACGATGCGCGCCGCTTTGGTCGCGATGAGCGTCTGAAACCCGATCGTCGCGAGCAGATAGGTCTCGGCGATCTGCGCCTGCCACAGCGGGCCACGAACGGTCATCACAGGCTCGCCCGCGAATAACGGCGTGCCCTCCGGCACCGCCCAGACGTCGCCTTCAAAGTGGAACGCCGCCAGGCTCTCGAAGAGCGACGCGGGAGCGCCGGCCAGTTGCGGCACCGAGCGCAGATACTCGATCTCGGCGCCATCGAAGCTGAGGTGCTCCAGATACTCGATCGCCTGCGGCAGGCCCGCGACGACCACAAAGTCGCGGTTCTCGGGAAGGCGCCGGATCGAGAGCTCGAAGGTCGCGGTGCGGGCGGCGAGGCCGGCCTCGAAGTAGCCGGCGGCCATGGTCAGCTCGTAGAGATCGGTCAGCAGACCGTGCATGAGGAATCCGCTTGCTTACGCGGGCGGCCCGGTCGCCGCTACTTCTTCGCCGCTTTGGCCGGCGCCGCCTCTTTCACCGAGGCGATGGCCTTCCGCAACTCATCTACCACGTTAGCATCGAGCTGATAGATGGTGGGCTCGTTCTCGCGCATGGCGAACCAGTCGTTGCCGGTCTTCGAGAGCGACACCTTCTCCACCCGCTTGCCGTCCTGTGAAGTGACGGTCAAGTCGATCCAGGGCGTCGAAAAACCTTTGTCCGCGAATTTGGACGCGCTCAGGTCCCTCAACTTGTCAGCGACGGCCCCCACCGACGTGGCATCCATCTGCTTGCCACCGGAAATCCACTTCTCGCCGGACCGCTGGTAGCTTGCGGATTTGGCGCCGTCGCGAACGTCGATGCGGTTGGGCTCGGCCCATCCGAAGTCGAAGAGTTTCTTGTTGCGAAGGTCCTCGACGCTCTTGTCGAACGCGCTGCCCACGCCCGGCGTGAGTTTGTAGACGCCCTCGACCACGCTGCTCCGGGCATAGTATTCGTGCTCCTTGTCCTTCCGGATCTGGAGCTGCTCGGTTCCGGCGGCATCGGTCACCTTGACGGTCGCCAGGGGGACCGCGCTCGCGAACGCCGCCGCGGCCTTCTTCGAGTCTTCGTCGGTAGCCGACGGGTCCATCTTGGCGTCCTGGAGCTTGCCGATCAGCTCGTCCACCAGTCCGCCGTCGGCCCGCATCGGTTTGGGTTTCAGGATCTGCCACTCGTTCTGGTTGTTCTTACCCAGTTCGAACGCCGGGCCCTTGGCCGCGATCTCGACGCGGGTCAGTTTGCCCAGATCGAAGGTCAGCAGGCGCTTGTCGCGCAGGTCCTTCTCGGTCTTGTCCAGGCTGGTCTTGCTGTAGCTGGCGATGGTGAAGATCCGCGGATCGCCCGCCAGTTTCACGTAGTAGCCGTTGCCGGTGGGCACCTCGTCGCCGATCAGAAGCTGCCCGCTCTTGCCATCCTTCTGAGTGAAGCTCACGTCGATTGACGGTTGCGCCAGCCCGTACGTGCCAGGATCGCTAGCTTTCGCCTCGATCAGCCGGTCGGCATTGAGCGTCAGGAACGTAGAGAGGAACGATCCGACGGCTTCCTGGTCGGCGGGCAACGGCCGGGGCGCGGTCAGCTCCCACTTCCCCTTCTTTTCGAGAACCGTCGTTTCCCCGCCGGTTCGCCGGATCTCGATCTTCGTAAGCGGGCGGCCCTGAAGGTCGAGGATCTTCGGCGCGGCTTCCGCGGCGGGCTTCTTCGCCTCGGCCTCCTTGGCTTTGTTGGACCAATAAACGCCGCCGGCCAAGGCAACCAGCACCGCCAGCGCAATCAGCAGACCGCGCATGCGCAGCATCGGCTATCTCCTCTTCCACCACACCATGAATCCGCTCAGCACGATGGCGAACGGCATGACGATGATGCTCCAGTAGAACACCAGGTCGCGCTGGTTCTTGGTCATCACGAAGGACTGATCCTCGGGCTCCTTGGGCCGGATCGAAATCAGGTCCTCGTCGGAGGAGAGCCAGTTCATCATGTTGAGGAACAGGTCGCGGTTGCCGATCGACCGCGCCGGCAGCACCCCGTTGGAGGCCCAGGTCGAACTGCCTACCACCACGAAGCGGCCCTGGCTGCCAGGCTTGCCGCCGCTGTACGTACCGGCCACGGCCAGCGCGAACGGTCCCTTCTTGTCCTTCTTCGGATCGATGCGTACCTCGCCGGTGGACAAATTCGACGTCGCGAAGCTGTCCGCGGAGGTCGAAAACAGCTTCTCCGCGCTCGCCTTCCCGCCGCTCTTCGTATCGAGAGAGCGGGCCACGGGGAATACGGTGGCCATGCCCTTCATCTCGCGGACGATCGGCTGCGACTCGTAATTCAGGATCAGCGGCGTCTCGGGACCGAGACCGAACAGTTGTCCGGCGCCGCTTACGTCGAGCACCAGGTCCTTGTCCACCGTCACACCCCAATCGTCGAGCAGCTTGACCAGCGCCGGGTTCTCGGCCGTCGGCTGGCGGCCCACGTTCAACGGCGGATCGAGCATGAACAGCGCCCGCCCGCCGTTCTCGACGAAGGTCCGGATCGCGCCGACTTCGGCGTCCGTGTAATCCAGGTGCGGTCCGGCGACCACCAGAACGGTGCAGTCCTTAGGCACCTCCGGCTTCTCGATCAGCGAAATGGCGCGCGCCTTGTAGTTGTTCTTGTCGAGCGCCTCCTTCAAGCTCGAAAGGCCGCTCCGTTCCGAGTCGTCGATGCTGCGCTCGCCCGAGCCGCTGGCGAAACAAGCGTTGCGGTCGCCGGTCTTGAGTGCGCGAATGAGCGCGCCGGTGACCTCTTCTTCCGTGAGGGACTTGGCCTCCTCTCGCTTCGCGCCGGCCTGCACAAAGATGGTTCCCAGGTTGCGCACGCCCATGGTGCGGGCTAACTGAGGCTTCTTCTCCAGGTCGACGTAGGCCACTTTCAGCCGCGGAGAGAGGCTGGCGTAGCGGCCCAGCAGGTCGCGGGCCCGGCTGAACTCGGTGGCGCGGTCGAAGTAAGTGACAGTGACGTCTTCCTTGAGTCCCCTCACCACCTTGTCGGTCTGGTCGGAGAGGCTGTACAGTTTGTTCTTGGTCGAGTCGTAAGACGCGTCGTGCTGCTTAGCCAGGTAGTTGGCCGCGGCCAGCGCCGCCACTACCACGAGGGTATACAGCGTGACGTAGCCGGTAAACTTGGTTTGTCGTGCTTTCAGCCAGCCGAATCTCATCTTATGCCCTCCACCGCAGCGATTCCGTGGAACGGGCGGTCAGGAACAGCCCGAGGAAGATCGCGGACAGGAAGAAAATCACGTCCTTCGAGTCGAGCACGCCTTTGGTGAACGGCTCGAAGTGAGTCACCACCGAGAGATAGCCCAAAATCTTCGAGGCCGTAGTGGACTCGAAAGAGGTGGTCCACTCCAACACCCACAGCAGCAGCGACACGCAGAACCCCGCCACCCCGGCGATGATCTGGTTGCGCGTCAGCGTCGAAAGGAACGTGCCGATCGCCAGCAGCGCCCCGCCCTGCAGCAGCAAGCCCAGGTAACCGATCAGGATCGGCTTCCAGTCCGGCTTGCCGTAAGTGAACAGGAAAGTGAGATTCACCGCCGACACCAGCAGGATCGTGGCATACAGCGCCACCGCCGCCAGCCACTTACCCAGAATCACCTCGATGTCGCGGACCGGCGATGTCATCAGCAGCTCGATGGTTCCGGAGCGTTTCTCTTCCGCGAACAGCCGCATGCAGATCATGGGAATCAGGAACAGCCCGATCACGCTGGTGTTCATCAGCACCGGCCGCACGATCATCTCGTTGATGTTCATCGGGAAGCCGCGGCCCATCATCTGCGCCTGCATGGCGACTTGCTGGAAATACTTCACCGCGCTGTAAAAGAAGAAACCGAAAATCAGCGCGTACAGCGCCATGATGGTGTACGCGATCGGAGAGGTAAAGTAACTCCTCAGTTCCTTACGATAGATCAGCCAGATGTTCTTCACTTTTCACCTCCCACGGTGGCGGCGGGTGCCGCGGGTGCGGCCGCAGCCGCGGCTTCGGATTCCGTGCCCGTCAGCTCCAGGAAGATCTCCTCCAGGCTCAGGGCCAGCGGCCGCAGCTCGTTCAAGTTCCAGCCCGATTCCACCACTGCGCGAGCCAGGTCGCCGCGGATGGCGGCCTTCTGAAGGCTCTCGACCTCGAACATCGCCCGCTCGTCGCCCGAGTTCTTCAGCACCACGCGGCTCACTCCCGCCACCTGCTCCAGGCGCCGCTGCGCCGCGGCCGAATCGAGCTTTCCGTCGCGCGACTCCACCTCGACGGCCACCGCCTCGGAACCGCGCAGCCGGTGCGTGAGGTTATCGACCGTGTCGGTGGCGACGAGTTGTCCCTTGTTGATGATGATCACGCGCTCGCAGGTCTGCTCCACCTCGGGCAGGATATGCGTGCTCAGAATGATGGTGTGCGCACCCGCCTTGGCCAGGTCCTTGATGAGCTCGCGGGTCTCGATGATCTGCTTGGGATCGAGGCCCGCCGTCGGCTCGTCGAGAATCAGCACGTCGGGGTTGTGGATGATGGCCTGCGCCAGGCCCACCCGCTGCCGGTAGCCCTTCGAGAGCTTGCTGATGAGCTTGTCCCGCATGTCGCCGATGGCGCACAGGCCCTCGACTTCGTCCACCCGCCGCGCGATGTCCGACCTCGGAACGCCCTTCAGCCGGCCCACGAAAGTCAGGTACTCGGCCACCTCCATCTCCGGATAGAGCGGCGGCGTCTCGGGCAGGTACCCGATGCGCCGCTTGACTTCGAGCGGCTGCTCGAGAACGTCGTAGCCGGCCAGGCTGGCCGTGCCCGCGGTCGGGGGAAGGAAGCAGGTCAGCACGCGCATGGTGGTGGTTTTCCCGGCGCCGTTAGGCCCGAGAAAGCCGACCACCTGCCCCTTCTCCACTTCGAAAGAAATGTTGTTGACGGCCACAGTGCGGCCGTAACGCTTGGTCAATCCTTCAACTTTTATCATCGGATGTCAGCCAGAAAGAGACTTACCGGATTCATGCAAATGCTTACAATCCCATAATGCCAAAACCTGAGTCCACAAACAAAATGTTGCCCGTCACGCCGCGCGACAAGGGGCTGGCCAGGAATACCGCCGCGTCGGCCACCTCCCGCGGATCGGTGTTGTGGCGCAGCGGCGCGCGCTGGGCCACGTGATCCAGAATGGACGAAAAGCCCGGAATGGCCCTGGCCGCGGCCGTCTTGACCGGGCCGGCGGAAATACCGTTCACTCGAATGCCCTTGGGCCCCAGGTCGCTCGCGAGGTAGCGCACCACGGCTTCGAGCGCCGCCTTGGCCACCCCCATCACGTTGTAGTTGGGAATCACCCGTGTGGCGCCGAGGTAGGTCAGGGTGCTGATCGACCCGCCCTCGGTCATCAGCGGCGCCACGGCGTGCGCCACCGCCACCAGCGAATAGGCGCTGATGTCGTGCGCCAGCGTGAACCCCGCGCGCGAGGTCTCGACAAATGGCCGCATCATGTCTTCCCGATTGGCGAACGCGATGCTGTGGACGACGGCGTCGACCCGTCCCGGGGACTCGCGTAGCTTCTCCGTCAGTTGCGCCAACTCGCCGTCATTGCCCACGTCGCAGGGCAGGACCTGCGTCGCGGAGAGTTCCTGACCCACCGTCTCCACCGCCTCCCGCTGCCGTTCGCCCTGGTAAGTGAGAATCAGGCACGCGCCCTCGCGGCGAAACGCGTCGGCGATGGCATAGGCCAGGCTCCAGCGGTTGGCCACCCCGAGCACCAATGCACACTTCCCCTCCAACAACTTGGACATGAAAACCCATTGTAACTCGATAGGACGGCACGAGGTCCGCTTGCTGACGCGCGCGGTTCGGTGCCGGTTCCGCGCCGTCAGCACCGCACCGCGCCGTCAGCACCGAACCGCGCCGTCAGCACCGAACCGCGCGCGTGAGCAAGCGGACAGTAAGCAAGCGGACCCGCCCGCCTCCACGCAGGTATAGAATCGTCATTTGGATCGAACGCCACAGTCAACCTGTTCGTAGTTCATCCAGAGGAGAAGTGTCCATGCGAGATGTGCGGCTTGTGAAGATGACGATGTGCCTCGGGCTGGCGTTCCTCGTCCCGGGGATCGCGGCAGCCCAGAATGCCATTCCGGACTATAAGAATCCGAAGCTCCCCATCGAGCAGCGGGTGGCCGACCTGCTGGGACGCATGACGCTCGAAGAGAAGTGCGCCCAACTGCTTCCCGAGCGCGGCGCCCGCGAGGTGCTCGACACCACCGGAAAATACGATAACGAGAGCGCCAAAAAGGTGCTGGCTTCAATGTACAACCCGACCGCAAAGATCAGCCCGCACGACGCCGCGGTGCTGAGGAACGCGGTCCAGCGCTACCTGCTCGAGAAGACACGCCTGGGCATCCCGGAGATGCCCGCCGGTGAGCTCCTGCACGGGTTCATGTCCAACGGCGCCACCAGCTTCCCGCAGGCGCTGGCTCTGGCCAGCACCTGGGACCCCCCGCTGATCAAGAACGTATTCACCGCCGCCGCCGACGAGATGGCCTCCGCCGGAGTCGTGTGGGCCTTCACGCCGGTGCTGGACCTGGCGCGCGACCCGCGCTGGGGCCGCACCGAGGAGACCTACGGCGAGGATCCCTACCTGGTCTCGCGCATCGGCGTGGCCGCCATCGAAGGCATGCAGGGCCCCAACTTCATCATCGATCGCCATCACGTCATGGCCACCGCCAAGCACTTCGCCGTCCACGGCGCGCCCGAGGGCGGCACCAATACGGCCCCCGGCAACTACGCCGAGCGGATCATCCGCGAATCGTACTTCCTGCCCTTCCAGGCCGCCGTCGTCGAGGCGCACGCCGGCAGCGTCATGGCCTCCTACAACGAGATCAACGGCATCCCGGCCCACGTCAACCCCTGGCTGCTCGACAAGGTGCTGCGCCAGGAATGGGGCTTCCGCGGCTTTGTCACCTCCGACGGCAGGCGGCCTGCAGATGCTGGTGGCGGTTCACCACGTCGCGGCCGACTTCGCGGACGCCGCGCGTCAGGCGCTGGCGGCCGGCGTCGATTACGACCTCAGCGATGGATCGGTCTACCGCACCCTGCTCGACCAGGTGAAGGCTGGCAAGGTGCCCGAATGGCAGATCGACCGCGCGGTCTCCCATATCCTGACCGCCAAGTTCCGCCTGGGCCTTTTCGAAAACCCCTACGTCGATCCCGACTACGCCGAGCGCACCACCAACTCGCAGGAGCACCGCGAGCTGGCCGAGAAGACCGCCGAAAAGGCCGTCGTCCTGATGAAGAATGAAGGCAACCTGCTGCCGCTCGATCTGTCGAAGCTGAAGACCATCGCCGTGATCGGCCCCAACGCTGCCGACGTCCACATCGGCGGTTACGGTCGCGAGCCGGGGCACGGCGTCAGTATCCTGGACGGCATTCGGGAGCGCGTGGGCACGGCCGCCAAAGTCGTTTATGCCGAGGGTTCGCGCATCACGGAAGGCCAGCAGGGTTGGATCGGCTGGATCCAGAACCCGGTCAAGCTTCCGGATGCCGAGTCGCAACTGAAGAGGATCGAAGAGGCGGTTGCGGTGGCGCGCGGCGCCGACGTGGCCATCGTCGTCGTCGGCGAGAACGAGCGCACCAACCGCGAAGCATGGTCGGAACAGCACCTGGGCGATCGCGATTCGCTCGACCTCATCGGCTACCAGGATCAGTTGATCAAGGCCATCGTCGAGACCGGCAAGCCGACCATCGTGTTCCTGATCAACGGCCGTCCGCTCTCCATCAACTATGCCGCCGAGCACGTGCCGGCGATCCTGGAAGGCTGGTACCTGGGCGAAGAAGGCGGAACCGCGGCGGCCCGCGTGCTGTTCGGCGACGTCAATCCCGGCGGCAAGCTGCCCATCACGTTCCCGCACTCCGTCGGCCAGCTTCCCGATTACTACGACCACAAGCCGTCCATGAACCGCGGCTACCTGTTCTGGGGCCGCAAGCCGCTATTCCCGTTCGGCTGGGGCCTGAGCTACACCACGTTCGCCTTCGAGAACCTGCGCCTGGAGCCGGCCGAAATCGCCTCCGAGGGCCAGACCACGGCATCCGTGGACGTCACCAACACCGGCACCCGCGAGGGCGATGAGGTGGCGCAGTTGTACATACACCAGAAGGTGGCCTCGGTCACCCGTCCGGTGATGGAGTTGCGCGGCTTCGAGCGCGTCACCCTCAAGCCCGGGGAGAAGAAGACGGTGCATTTCAAGATCACCCCCATCGAGCTTCAAATGCTGAACCGCGACATGCACTGGGTGGTCGAGCCCGGCGCCTTCGACATCATGGTGGGCCCCAGTTCCACGCAGACCACCACCGTTCAACTGACAGTCAAGTAGCGTGGCGCAGGCACTCTTGCCTGCCGCCTCGACACTCGTGTCGAGGCCGGTTTCATGCAGCATCGTATTGCGATGCGTTGGTCTGCGATCCCTTTGTGCGTGCTCGCCATCGGGACGGCGGCGGACCCGATTCCGCCTTCGCTCGCCAACGCCGGCGGTAACGGAGTGGAGAGCACCGAACCGCGCGCGTCAGCAAGCGGACATGATCTGGCGAGCGGTTCGGGGCCCTGTGGCCGTAGCCGGACCTCAGGCGATCGAGCGGAGGACGGCGGGCTCCCGGTTCCCGAGGGCGCGGCGGTCCGAGCCCTCGCGTACCAGCTCCGGCAGCCTTCCAGCATTAGCGCCGGACCTCGCCGGGCGGCCGCCGCCCATTACCGTGACCTGCCCCGTAATCACGTTCCGCAATCCGTACAAGGCGAGCTCCAGCCGGTCTTTAGCCCCTACTTTGCGAAACAGATGCGAGAGATAGACCTTCACGGTCGGCTCGGCGATGAGCAGCGCGCTGGCGATTTCCTTGTTCTTGAATCCCTGGGAAACCAGGCTCAGAAGCTGGCTCTCGCGCTGGGTCAGCCTCACCGTCCGTATGGTCGAGAAACTGGCGGTCAGATCTTCCTCGAACCAGGACTCTCCCGCGGCGACTCTCTGAAGGCACCTGACGATCACGTCGCCGCCCAGCGATTTGCGCAGTATCCCGCGCACCCCCTGCCGCATCGACTGGTAAGCCAGCTCCGGCGAGATCGACTGGACCCACAGGACGATCCTGGCTGGCTCCGCTCCCTCACGTTGCAGTTCGAAAAGGCGGTCGAGCGGAGTTTCGTCGTCCAGATCGATAATCGCCAGGTCCGGAGCGGCTGCGGCCATCCCCTGGCAGAGCTGCCGCTCATCCGAGCAGACCGCCACCAGATCGAATTCCGGCACCGCCGACAGCAGTACCGCAAAGCCCTTTGAGACGACCGGAACCGTCGAATAGAGAAGAATGCGCACCATGCGGCATCGCCCCCGTCTGCAGGCAGTATACCCCACCGAGTGGTGCACATCAAGGATTATTAATACCTTTTTGTGGGTACCGGAATGCGCACTTGAGTACTGTACGTACACCCCATTGTGCGCCTTTGGGTACAGTACGCTGCTAACGTTCGGCTCCGCGGCTTCACAAGCCCCCGCGATCCGGCCAGTTTGCAATTTCCGCACCTCCTGGGCGGTACCAGGCCGCCAGAAAAGCCGGTCACAGGCTGCGCCAATACTAACTTCGGTATACCCACCCAGCGGGACCTTTTACTGTCTTGCGTATAGGCCGCGGGGACATTAGGCTCCAATCAAGGGCTGCCGTTGACCCTGGGCTGGTCAGGCGGCTGCCGGCGCTGAGGAGGCGTGGCTATGGACGGTCTGGTCGCTGGAGTCGTGATTTCGAATCCCGATGTCAGGCAGGAGGTCACCGGCTGCCTGCGCGAAATGTTGATCCGGATACCGATCGACGAAACGGCGTTTGGCGACCTCGACAAGCTGACGGAGCGCGTCGACCTGGTGCGCCCGGACGTCCTGATTGTCGAGATCGGCGGACTGGGAGAGCGGACCGAGGAGACCCTGCGGGCGCTGAAGTCGCGCGCGTCGAACCCGGCCATCATCGTGGTGGATTCGGTGGCTCAGCCGTTGCTTATCATCGCCGCCATGCGCGGAGGCGCAATGGAGTACCTGTATCCGCCCTTCGACAACAGGCTGCGGTCCGCGCTCCAGCGAGTCTGGGTGAATCGAGGCCCTGGGAACGCGACCGAGCACTCAGGCAAGACCCTGGGATTCCTGTCCGTCAAGGGTGGCTGCGGCGCCACAACCATCGCCTGCCACCTGGCGCGCGAATTCCAGCGCCAGACCGAGCAGCGCATCCTGCTGGCCGACCTGGACCTGGAAGCGGGCATGATCCACTTCCTCATGAAGACCGATTCGCCCTACTCGGTGCTCGACGCGGTCGCCAACGTTCATCGCCTGGACGGGTGTTTCTGGAAGGCGCTGGTGTCGAACGGCATTCCCCGTCTGCAGGTGATCGGCGCTCCGGCCCGTGGAGCGGCGGGCCCCGTCGAAGAGATCCCCTTCCGCCATGTCCTGAGGTTCACACGCAGCCAATACGACTGGATTCTTGCCGACCTCGGCCGCGGTCTGAACCCGTTGTCACTGGGCCTGCTGGGGGAGATCGACGAATGCTTCCTGGTTACCACCCCCGACGTTCCGGCGCTTTACAGAGCCAAGCATCTGATGCAGACCCTGGTTGAAGGCGGCTACCGGCGCGACCACCTGCGCCTGCTGGTCAACCGCGCCGAGAAGAACGCGGAGTTGACACTGAATGACGTAGAGCGAATGCTGGGCGTCTGTGCGTACGGCGTCGTGGCGAACGATTACCCCGCCCTCCACGAAGCCTACACCGAGGGCAGGCTGGCGGAGGCGAGCGGGGTTCTGGGCATGCACTACGCCCGCCTGGCGGCGAAAATAACCGGCACCGAACTGGTAGTGCCGAAGCCCAAGCGCCGCTTCATCTCGCTGTTCTAGCCCTGTTGTGGCGCAGGCTTATGCCTGCCGCGCCGACCCGTCACCAAGGTCGGAAACCCAAGTTGCCGGGCGCGGGATTTCGAGATTCTTGCGCCAACGCGCCAATCCAGCAGAATCAATGGGTTGGGAGGTGGTTCACTGGAGAGCGTGCCGCCGTGGGCTTCAGCATTCGGAGCGCCGTGGCGCAGGCTTCAGCCTGCCGCGTCGGCTCTCCAGCCGACGCTTGCCGTCCGTGGCAAGCCCCCCTACCCCACCTTATACGCGATGCAGTCGATCTCGATTCGCATCGGCGGCATCACCATCCCGGCTTCCACCGTCGTCCGGGCCGGCTTCGCCTCTCCGAAGAACTCCGCGTAGACCGCGTTCATGCCGGCGAACTCACGGTAGTCCGCCAGGTACACGGTGCACTTCACCACATCGGCCAGCGTCGCCCCGCAGCCTTCCAGAATCCGCTGGATGTTGCCCAGCGTCAGGCGCGTTTCGTGAGCGATGTCCCCGAACGACAACTTGTCCGTCGCCGGATCCACCGGCCCCTGGCCCGACACGTAGATGAAATCGCCGGCGCGCACGGCGGGCGAATACGGCCCGCGCGGCGACGGGACACCAGCGGGCCGTAAACGCTCGATTGCCATGGCTACATCCCCTCCGGCGGCGGCGTCCGCTTGCGGGGGCGCCGTGTCGTCGTGGACTGGCCCGCGGTCTTCTTGGTGCGCTTGGGAGCGGTGCCCGCGGCACGCCGTGGCGCGCGCTTCCGCTTGGGAGGCTCCATGAGCGCGGGAGTCTGGTTGGACTCCGGCTGCTTCTCCTCGATTTCCGGGTTCTCCGGTTCGGGCGGCGCTTCGGGCGGCGCCGGCGGATAGAACTCCGCGCCCAGATAGACCATCAGGCCGCGTTCCTCTTCCGGCTCGACGCGGACCAGCAGCTTGTCCTGGGCGAAGTTCAGCATCTCGGCGAACTCCTGGAAGCCGAATTTCTTGGGCTCGAAATCGGCGTGGTCGCCACGGACCCAGCCCTCCAGATCTTCGGCCATGGCGCCGCCATCCAGCTCGATGCGGTGCGTCTCCAGCACATCGCGCAGGATGGGCAGGAACTCCTCGGCCTTGTGGGCCGGCTCCTCCGGCTGGGTCGCCGCGCCTTTGCGCTCGATAACGTAGCGCCCTTCGGCGCCGCTCACGTCGACGTAGCCGGCGTCCTTGAGCTTCTCGATGAAATCCGTGAAGGTGCCCGCGCCGAAGGCCTTCTCGCTGAAGGTGGCGTCGAGCTGGAGCATGGTCGATTTCAGCAGGCCGAGCTGCGGAGTGACTTCGCGCCGCTCCAGAACCTGCAAGGCGCGCTCGACTAGCGGCATGGCCTGCGCCAGATCCAGCGGATCGGGACGCCGCCGCTCGCGCCGCCGCCCGTGCTGCCCGCGCTGCCCGCCTTGCTCTCGCTCCCGATCCCGGTCCCGCTCGCGTGGCGGCTCCCGCTGGGGTTGCGGCTGCTGCTGGGCTCCGACGCCGCCGCCTGCGGTTGCTGGCGGAGTTGTAGCACTTCTCCCGGCAACTGCTCCGTGCGCGGCAACGCCAACTGCTCCGGTTGCGGCGCGGGATGCGCCTGCGGCTGCGGCTGCGCGTGCGGCTGCGACCGCGTGTGCGGCTTCAGCTCGTCCAACATGGATTCGAAGCTGATGAACTCGTGGCAGTTCTTCTGCAGGATCGTGCTGGTGAAGGCACGGCCGCCCACCACGAAGATGATCTTGCCGTATTCCTTCAGTTTGTTCACCAGGGGGATGAAGTCGCTGTCGCCGCTGACGATGGCGAAAGCGTTGATGTGGTCGTGCGTGAACGCCATTTCCAGGGCATCCAACGCGAGGTTGATATCGGCGCCGTTCTTGTCGCCTCTTGGGGAGGGGATGCGCTGCACCATCTGCACCGCGTTCTCCGCCATCTGGCGCTTCGCGCCTTCCTGCCGGCCCCAGTCCGCATACGCGAACTTGGCCACGATTTCACCGCGTTCCTTGAGCGAGTCGAGAAGCACCGCGATATCCAGGTCTCGCTGGAGCGTGGACTTCACGCCGATCTCGATGTTGTCATAATCGACGAACACGGCGATTTTCAGTTTGTCATTCATACATTCCGTCTTTTGATTTACGAAGCGGTCGAAGCGGCCGATGCCTTCACGCGGGCTGCTTCACCGAGGAGCGCACAACCCGTACGATCTCCTCGAGCGACGCGCCCGGCTGAAACACCGCCGCTACGCCTTGCTTCTTCAGTTCACCGGCATCTTCGTCGGGAATGATGCCACCCACGATGACGGCAACGTCCGTCATCCGTTTTTCCCGGAGCAGGTCCATCACCCGCGGCACAATCGCGTTGTGGGCGCCCGAGAGGATCGAAAGTCCGATCACCTGGACGTCCTCCTGCAGCGCCGCGTTGACTATCATCTCCGGAGTCTGACGCAAGCCGGTGTAGATGACCTCCATCCCGGCGTCCCGGAGCGCACGCGCGATCACTTTCGCACCGCGGTCGTGTCCATCCAGGCCGGGCTTGGCCACCAACACTCGGATCTGGTCCATAGAAAACTAAGCTGTCAGCGTTCAGCCATCGGCTTTCAGCTCCCAACTCTCAGCGGGCGGCCGTCGGCCATCGGCTTTCGACTCGGCCTCAGCCTCGGGCATCCATCATCGGTCACCAGCCACCTCAGCCCACTGGCGGCACTCGGCGAGAGGCGCCCGGAGCTGACGGCTGATAGCTGACAGCTGATAGCTACTTCCTACAGGATACTCTTTTCCGTGTACGTTCCGAAGACGTCCCGCAAGGCGGCCGTAATTTCGCCCACCGTCGCGTACGCCCGGACCGCCTCCAGAATGAAAGGCATCGTATTTTCGGACCCCTGGGCGGCACGGCGCAGCCCATCGAGCGCGGCAGCCACCCGGGGCGCGTCGCGGCGCTGGCGTAGGGCCGCCAGCTTTTCTACCTGGTGCCCGGCGGCGCTTTCGTCGATCTCCAGCAGCTCGATGGGCTGTTCGTTCTCCACCGTGAAGGCGTTCACCCCGGCGATCTTGCGCTCGCCCGATTCGATGGACTGCTGGTATTCGAAACTGGCCTGCGCGATCTCGCGCTGCGGAAAGCCTTCCTCGATGGCCGGAATCATGCCACCCATCCCGTCGATTCGCCGTATGTACTCGTTGGCCGCCTCTTCCACATCGGCGGTCAGGCGTTCGAGGAAGAAGCTGCCGCCCAGCGGATCGGGCGCGGCCGTCACGCCGCTCTCATAGGCGATGACCTGCTGCGTCCGCAGCGCCAGCGTGACCGCGTGCTCGGCCGGCAGCGCGTAAGCCTCGTCGAGCGAATTGGTGTGCAGCGATTGCGTTCCGCCCAGCACCGCGGCCAGCGCCTGAATCGCCGTCCGGACCACGTTGTTGTACGGCTGCTGCCAGGTCAGCGAGCAGCCCGCCGTCTGCGAGTGGAAGCGCAGCTTCCAACTGCGTTCGTCCTTCGCGCCGAAGCGGTCCCGCATGATGTGGGCCCACATACGGCGGGCCGCGCGGTACTTGGCGATCTCCTCGAAGAAATCGTTGTGCGCGTTGAAGAAGAAGCTGAGGCGGCCGGCGAAAGCGTCCACCGGCAGCCCGCGCTCGATGGCCCATTCCGCGTACTCGATCCCATCGCGCAGCGTGAACGCCAGCTCCTGAACGGCGGTCGATCCGGCCTCGCGTATGTGATACCCGCTGATCGAAATCGGGTTGAAGCGCGGAACCCGCTCGGTCGCGAACTCGATCGTGTCCGTGACCAGGCGCATCGAAGGATGCGGCGGGTAGATGTACTCCTTCTGCGCGATGTACTCCTTCAGAATGTCGTTCTGGATGGTGCCGGAGATGCGGCCCCAGTCCGCGCCCTGCTGCTCGGCCACCACCAGGTACATGGCCCAGACGATGGCCGCCGGCGAGTTGATGGTCATCGAGACCGTGACCCGTTCGAGCGGAATGCCGCGGAACAGCGTCTCCATGTCTTCGAGCGAGCAGATCGACACGCCGCACTTGCCGACCTCGCCCATCGACTCGGGCTGATCGGCGTCGTAACCCATCAGGGTGGGCAGGTCGAAAGCCACCGAGAGTCCGGTTTGCCCCTGTTCGAGAAGATACTGATAGCGCCGGTTGGTCTCTTCGGGCGTAGCGAAGCCCGAGAACTGCCGCATGGTCCACAGCCGGCCCCGATACATGTCGCGATGTATGCCGCGCGTGTACGGGAACTCGCCCGGCGCCTCCGCGAGGTTCAACCCCGCGACGTCTTCGGGTCCATAAACGGGTTGGACGGGCAGCCCGCTGAGTGTGGTGACCGGCTTGGTGCCGGCGGTGGGCCCCTTGCTCATCTGACCTCCAGTGTAGCGCCCCCTAGTGTAGTGCGTCGTAGATTCCGTCTCGTGTCGGAATGAGTCGCAAACCCGGGACAGGCACGAATTTCGCCGCGTTTGCGAAATTCGTGCCTGTCCCACCCTTCGCCCTCCGTCAGTTGTACTGCTCGGAATTTGCGACGCGCTGCACTAGTACCGCGACCGTGTGATCTGTTTCATCCGCTTGCTTACGCGCGCGGTTCCGTAACAGCACCGAACCGCGACCGTCAGGGAGCGGACCTCGCGGTCACAACCCTAGTGTGGTGCGTTGTAGATTCCGTCTCGTGTCGGAATGAGTCGCAAACCCGGGACTGGCTCGAATTTCGCCGCGTTTGCGAAATTCGTGCCTGTCCCGCCCTTCGCCCTCCGTCAGTTGTACTGCTCGGAATTTGCGGCGCGCTGCACTAGCTCAAAGCCACTAGCCGCTTTCGGGTATTGCCCGCGCACGCGGCATCCGTTATGATTCCAGTAAATGCACATCCCCTGGGGGCTGGGATTGCCATCATGATCATACCCACCGAACCAATCGGCAGTATCCCGCGGACGCCCGAACTTCTGAGCGCGACCTCCGCGAACTTCGATCGCGCCGCGGCGGCCGCTCTCCGCGACACGATTCGCCGATTCGAGCAAACCGGCTCTCCGGTCGTCACCGATGGCGAGCAGACCAAGCCCAGTTTCGCCACCTATCCCCTCGATGGCCTGCCCAACCTCGCCCCGGATGGCGTCGTCATCCCCTTCGCGGACGGTCACACGCGCCAGTTGCCCAGGCTCACCGCGGGCCCGTTCCGCTACGCCGTCCACGCCTCGAAGTATCTGGCCGCGGCGAAGCAACTCACCGACCTGCCCATCAAGCAGGCAGTGATCTCGGCGTCCGCCTTGAGCCTGCTCTATCCTTCCCGTGGCATCCCCGGCTATTCCCGCGAGTCCTTCCTGTCGGACTTGGTAAGGGAAGCGGCCACCGACATAAGGGAATGCCTGGATCAGGGCGCCCACAGCGTACAGATCGATTTCACCGAGGCGCGCCTCTCGCTGAAGCTCGACCCTTCCGGCGCTCTGCTCGAAAGCTTCGTCGCGCTCAACAACCGGGTGCTCGACAGCCTGTCTGGCGATCAGCGCCGCAGCGTCGGCGTGCATACCTGCCCCGGCGGAGACCGCGATTCCACCCACAGCGCGGATGTGGACTACGCCGCGCTGCTTCCGGTTCTGTTCCGCCTTCGGGCCGGTCGTTTCTACGTGCAACTGGCCAGCGAGCGCAATCCCGAACGCGTCCTCCGCATCATCCGCCAGGTGCTCCGGCCCGATCAGCGCGCGTTTGTCGGCGTGACCAATCCGATCGCTCCTGAGGTCGAAACGGCGGAACTGGTGCGTGACCGCGTCCTCCGGGCCGCGCACCATTTGCCCCTCTCCCAGTTGGGAACCACCGACGACTGCGGCTTCGCGCCCTTCGCCGACGATGTTTCCACCTCGCGGGACATCGCCTTCGCCAAGATCCGCGCCCGCGTGGAGGGCACGGCCATGGCTGCCGATGAACTGACCAGATCCACGAGAACACACCGAGGAGGCTCTGCTATATGACCCGACGCCGTCTCGCACTGGTTTGGCTTTTCTCCCTGGCCGTAGCTTTCTTCTGCGTTGCGTACCCGCTCTATGTCATCTGGCCGTTCCGCGCGCAGGGGCCGCGGGAATTGGCCGCCGCCCTGGCGGTGCTGCGTTTCGGGCCCACCATCACCGCGATTTGCGCCGCGCTCGCGGTTGGCGCGCTGGTCTGGTACTGGCGGTTACAGAAGCGCATGCGTCTGGCGGCTGCTGGCCGTCGCGGGAACCGCCTCGGTGGCGCTCCTGGCGTTCTTCGCGCGCGTGAACATCTACGAGATGATGTTCCACCACCTCGACCGCCCCGAGTTCGCCGCCGCCGACAAGGTCAAGCTCGACAACGACGAGAAGGTGATCGCAGTCAAGATCGGAGGGGAGGCCCGCGCCTATCCTATCCGCAGTATGGCGTATCACCACGTCGCGAACGACGTAGTAGGTCAGACCGCAATCGTGGCGACTTATTGAACGCTCTGTCACACCGGTCTGGTGTGGACGAGAGATGTAGCCGGCTTGCGACTTACTTTCCACCTGGCCGGCATCAATAACCAGAACTTCCTCATGCGCGACGAGGAAACCGGGACTTACTGGCAGCAAGTCACCGGCCTCGCCATCTTTGGGCCCCTCAAAGGACGGCGCCTCACGCTGGTGGACTCCGACGAGCTGCTGTTCGGAACCTGGAAGGCCGAAGAGCCCAATGGCACCGTACTGAAAGACGTGCCGGCCTTCACCCACGACTACGCGCACAAGGATTGGGACGTGGAGGCGGCGCGCGTTCGCACCGTCATCAACTTCCCGGAGCACGGCATGAAGGGGCGCGACCTGGTCCTGGGGATCCAGGCGGATGGAGCAAGCCGCGCGTTTCTCTACAACCAGGTTCTGAAGGACAAACTGGTCAAGGATCACGTCGGCGCCGAGCCCGTCCTCCTGGTCGTGGCCGCCGACGGCCAATCGGTGCGCGCATTCCGGGACCGCATCCCGGGCGTCGCCGGCGCGCCGGATTTCTACCGTCTCGCCGCCAACAAGCCCGGCGCGTTACTGATGGACTCCGCCACCGGAGGCGAGTGGAACTTCCAGGGCTGCGCGCTATCCGGTAGCGCCAAGGGCACCTGTCTCGACCGCGTCCCCATGCTCAAGGACTACTGGTTCGACTGGCGCAATTACAATCCCAACACCACCATCTACGGAAAGACCTAACTGAAAGCTGACCGCTGATGGCTGATAGCTGACGGCTGTCTCTCACCTGCACTTAGTAACCGTCAACGTGATATCGTCGTGCTGCTCATCGGCGCTGAACCCCCGCACTTCATCCACAACCGCCGCGATGATTCCCTGAGCCCCCAGCTCCCGATGCCGCCTCAACGAATCGACCAGCCGCCCCTCTCCGAATTCTTCGCCCGCGTCGTTGAACGATTCCGTGATCCCGTCGGTATAGATAGCGAGCGCGTCCCCCACACAGAGGCTGCGTTCCTCTATCGCGCAATCCCAATCCGCGAACAGCCCCAGCACGGTGCCCGTGGACTCCAGCCGTTCCAGAGTATCGTCCCGCCGCAGCAGCAGAGCCGGCAGGTGGCCGCAACTCGCGTACCGCAACCGCCGCCGTTCGTCGTCGTACTCGCCGAAAAAAAGGGTCGCGTAGGCGCCCTCACTTGTGTTCTTGTGAAACACGTGGTTCACGGAGCGCAACAGCTCTCGCAGCCGATCCAACCCCAGTTCACACTGAATCCGTAAGTTCGCCTGCAGGTTCGCCATCAGAAGAGCGGCGGCGATTCCCTTCCCCGCCACGTCGCCCGTTACCAACCCGAACCGCCCTCCGCCCAGATCCAGAAAATCGAAGTAGTCGCCGCCCACCTGCCGGGCCTGTATGCAGGTGCCCGCGTAGTCGAGTGTCCTGATTTCCGGCACCGTCTGCGGAAAGAGCCTGGCCTGGACCTGCCTGGCGATCTCGATTTCCTGCGCCGCGCGGCGTTCCGACTCCAGCCTCTCGGCGGTCGCCCGCTGTTGCGCTTCGATTTCCCGCGTCACCTCATCGAACCCGGCCAGCGCGAACGAATTCCCGTCCGGGTCCGTGAAGTGCGTGAACACTCCGCCCCACGGGGCTTCTGACGCGCGCTCGTATTTCACGCGCCTCAGGCGCGGCGTGTATCGAAACTGAACGCCGCGCTTCCGCCATTCGGCGTACTTGGCGAGAACGTCGTCGGTGACGAACACAATCCCTGTAGGCCGTCCGATGAGCTGGTACGCGCGCGATTCCGGCTTCGGCGCGATCAGCGCGAGCAGCGCGCTGCCATCCGGAGGCGCGACCGCCACCCACCGGTCGCCGTAGGGAAGCTGCGCGTCAAAGGCCAGGGCAAACCCGAGCTGGCCGAGGTAGAAGCGCAGGCTCTGGTCCTGATCGCGGACATATATGTTGACGGCGTGAACGCGAAGATGCGGGCTGTGAGCTGGGCCGTCCCCCATGCCCGTGATTATAAGCCTCGCGGCCCTCCCGCCAACTGGCGATGCTGCAAAGGTGTCGGTTGTGTGCGCCGGAGGGCGAGCGCGGAGCGCCGCGTCAACGGAACTGCGGCGAACTCGGGCCCAGGGAAAAACCTACGGCCCTTCGGTTAAAACCGAAGGGAAGAAGACAGCAGCGATGGGAAACGTCGGATGATCCCTGCTGCGACCGATTGAACGCCCAGCGGCGGTTTAAGACCCCGAGCCGGCTGCGCGACGGCCCGATTTGGGTCCTCACTGCCGCACGCGTATGCCATCCGAGGCCGGAACAACCCCGGGTCTCGTTACGTCATCATAGGGAATACGCAAAACTCAAGGAGAGTCGTTTCGCATGACCACCGACTCAACCAGGCGTGTGCTGCCCGGTGAGTGGAAACTCCCGCCAGCCAGGCCTATGGGCCTCTTAGGATCGGCTATCGCCCTTATTGTTTTGATTGGGACGGCGCACGCCCAGACCGTCGCGGGCGCTGTGAGAGGGGTGATTCGAGACCCAAGCGGCGCGCGGGTGCCGGGGACCACGGTCACTTTGACGCGCGAGGAAACCGGCGCGCGAAGGAGCGCTACCAGCGACGCGCGGGGAGCGTTCACGATTACTGCCATCGCGCCTGGCAAGTATCGCCTGGAAGCCGAACGCCCGGGCTTTCTCCGATACGTACGGACGGTGGTCGTGGAGGTGGATCGGCAGCAGGATCTTCGCGTGGACCTTGCTTTGGAGGCGGCGGGCAAGGTGACCGTTGAGGTGGCCGGAATCGCGCCGCTGGTGCGGCCGGAATCGCCTGCCATGGGCGGCGTCATCGACAACCGCCAGATTCTTGGGCTTCCTCTCGACGGCCGCGATTTCTATCAGCTCAGCCTCCTGCTGCCGGGTGTCGCGCCGGCGGCCGAAGGCTCCGCGGGATCGGTCCGCGGCGCGTTTTCCATCAGCGTGAACGGAGCGCGCGAGGACGCGAATAACTTCCTGCTGGACGGAGCCTACAATGGCGACCCCAAGCTCAACGGCGTCAGCGTGACCCCGCCGGTGGACGCGATCCGCGAGTTCGAAGTAGCGACTTCCAGTTATGACGCAACCTTCGGCAGAAACGCGGGCGGACAGGTCAACGTAGTCACACGCTCAGGTGGCAACCAGTTTCACGGCACCGCGTATGAGTTCTTCAGCGATGGCGGGCTCGATGGAAACAACTTCTTCGCGCCTGCCGGTCAGCCTGCGCCATTGTACCGGCGCAACCAGTTCGGAGGAACCCTCGGAGGTCCGCTGGTCAGGAACCGTACGTTCTTCTTTGTCGATTACCAGGGCACGCGGACGGCGGCCGGGCAGACGCTGATCGCCAATGTGCCGACTCTGGCGGAACGCGGCGGCGACTTCTCGCAAAGCGCCCTGATCGCGGTCGATCCGCTCAGCGGGCAACCGCTTCCCGGCAACAAACTTCCGCAGTACTATCTGAACCCGGCCGGAGCGGCGCTGGCGGCCCGCTATCCTGTGCCCAACCGCGACGTGGCTGGAGCGAACTTCGTATCCTCGCCATCGCTCACCGACGGCCAGAACCAGTTCGACGTTCGGCTGGACCACTCTTTCCGCCAAGCCGACAGTCTCTTCGCACGCTACAGCTTCATGGACGATAACTTGTTCGAACCGTTCGCCGGCTCGGCGGGCGACGCCTCGATACCGGGTTACGGCATACAGGTTCCGAGCCGTGCGCAAAATGCGGCCTTGGGCGAGACGCATATCTTCACGCCGGCGCTGCTGAACGAGTTGCGGCTGGCTTTCAACCGAGTCTCCAACGGAGACTACCAGCAGGACCAGGGCGTCAGCGTCAACCGGCAGCTCGGACTGCCCGAGCTTTCGACCAACCCGCGCGACTGGGGATTGACGCTGACCTCCGTGAATGGCTTCTCCTCCATTGGTCACGATCCCACCACGCCCGAGCACGGAACGTCGAACACCTGGCAGTTCGCCGACACCGCGACCTGGGTACGGGGACCGCACCTAGTGAAGTTCGGCGCGGACCTGCGTCTGTTGCAGCAGAACGCCTACCGCGATATCGAGTCGCGCGGATTCTTTAACTTCACCGGCCTCCTGCTCGGTAACCCCTTGGAGGAGTTGTTACTCGGCGCTCCTACGACCACCGGCGGGGCGACGGAAAACAATCCGCAGCACCTGCGCGCGCGCAGCTATGACTTATTCGCCAATGACACCTGGCGCCTTCGCCGGCACCTGGTGCTCACGCTGGGACTGCGCTATGAGTACAACTCGCCCGCGGTCGATGCCGCCAATCGCGCCAATGTGTACGACCCGGCGGCGGGGTCGCTCGTCCAACTGGGCCAGGCCGGATTTCCACGGGGCGGCTACGATCCGCGGTACCTTAACTTTGCCCCGCGCCTCGGGATGGCGTGGTCGCCGGGCGGGCGGGACACAACCGTTGTCCGGGCCGCGTATGGGATTCACTATGACCAATCCTCACTCGCGCCCGGTGAAGGGCTCTACTTCAGCGCTCCTTACTATAACTTCAAGGTCTATTATCCGATTCAGGGACTGGTAAACCTGTCGTTATCGAACCCGTTCCCGGCCGGCTTCCCGTTCCCCTATCCTGGTTCGGCGATCGCGTTCCAGCGCGACCTTCGCACACCCTACGTGCAGCAATGGAGTTTTAGCGTCCAGCGGCAGCTTGGGAAGCCCAGAGTGCTGGAGATCGCCTATGTCGGATCGAAAGGTACGCATTTGATCGATTCGCGCAATATCAACCAACCGCAACCTTCCGTCAATCGACGGAACCCCGGCCCGAATCCCGCCTTCTCCGAGATCGACATCATCGAATCGCAGGCCAACTCGACTTACAACAGCCTTCAGGCGCGGCTCCAGCAGCGTCTTTGGCGGGGACTGTCTTTGTTAGCGTCTTACACCTATGCTAAGTCGATCGACGACGCCTCCGGATTCTTTAGTACAACCGGGGATCCGAACTTTCCCCAGAACAGTTATGACCTGGGCGCGGAGCGCGGCCGCTCCGATTTCGATATCCGCCAGCGCTTCGCTTTCAGTTACGCGTACGATCTGCCGTTCTTCAAGCGCCATCGCTGGATCGGAGGCTGGCAGAGTTTCGGCGTACTGACGTTCCAGACCGGGCGTCCCTTCACGGTGGCGCTGCTGCCGGATAACGACAATACGAACACGGGTATCTCGCAATTGGGTTTCGGCGCCAACGACCGGCCTAATGTGACCGGCAACGCGGCGCTGTCGAATCCCACGGCGCGCGAGTGGTTCAACACGGCGGCCTTCACCACCCCGCCCTACGGGAGCTTCGGCAACGCGGGCCGCAACATTCTCGACGGCCCTGGATTGCAGACGGTGAACGTCTCGATCGTCAAAAACACCGCCATCGCCGAGCGGCTCAACGTCCAATTCCGCACCGAGTTCTTCAACGCTCTGAATCGCGCGAATTTCAACCTTCCCGACAAGTTTCTCGGATCGCCCACCTTCGGCCAGGTGGTGTCCGCCCAGGACCCCAGGCGGATTCAGTTCGCGCTCAGATTCCTCTTCTAAGCCGTGGCGCAGGCACTCCTGCCTGCCGCGTCGAGACTCATCTCGACGCTTGTGCCGCAGCACCGAACCGCGCGCGTGAGCAAGCGGGCGGGTGCAGGTTCGCGAGAGTCCGCTCCCTGGCGATCGCGGTTCGCTGCGTACCATCGAACTCGCCCGGCTGCACCCTCGTAATAAACTGGGAGAACCGTTCCATGAAGATCCTCGCGCTCACCGCCGGCGCCGCGCGGATGTATTGCGGCAGTTGCCTGCGCGACAACGCGCTGGCGGCGGAACTCTGCAAACAGGGCCACGACGTCACTCTGCTGCCCCTCTACACGCCCACCCGCACGGACGAGCCGAACGTCAGCGATCCCAAAGTCTTCATGAACGGCATCAGCGTGTGCCTCGACCAGCAGGCCGCGTTCTTCCGCAGGCCGCGAGCTGCTCGACCGGCTGTGGGACGCGCCGTGGATGCTGAGGCTGGCCTCCCGAACTTCCATCGAGGTGGATCCGCGCACCCTGGGCGCAATGACCGTTTCCATGCTGCGCGGCGAGGAAGGGTTCCAGCTCAAGGAGATTCTTAAGCTGACAGAATGGCTCCGCGGCGAGGCGGCGCCCGACATCGTGACGCTGCCCAACTCGCTCCTGATCGGCCTGGCGCGGCCGATTCGCCAGGCCCTGAACCGGCCGATATGCTGCACGCTGCAAGGCGAAGAGCTGTTTCTCGACCAGTTGCAGGAGCCGTACCGAACGCAATCCCTGGAACTGATCCGCGCGGCGATCGATGATGTCGACGGTTTTGCCGCCGTCAGCCAGTACTGCGCGGGCTACTGGCGCCGCCGCCTCGGAATTCCCGAGAGCAAGATGCACGTCATCCCGCTGGGCATCAACCTGGAGGGATACGATCGCGGCGAACGAGCTCCGAACAGCACCTTCAACGTCGGTTACTTCGCGCGCGTCGCGCCCGGAAAAGGGCTCCACCTGCTGGCGGAGAGCTACCTGCGGCTGCGGCGCGAGACGGATTTCAGCGGCTCCACTCTGGACGTGGCCGGTTACCTGGCGCCCGAGCATCGAGACTACCTGCGCGGCATCGAACGGCGGATGAAGGAGGCCGGCCTCGGGCACGAGTTCCGCTATCGCGGCGAACTCGACCGCGCACAGAAGATCGACTTCCTGCGCAGCCTCGATGTCCTGAGCGTCCCCAGCACCTACGACGAGCCGAAGGGCATTTTCCTCCTGGAAGCGATGGCCGCTGGCGCGGTCGTCGTGCAGCCGCGGCGCGGGGCGTTTCCGGAGATCCTGGAGAGAACGGGCGGCGGAATCCTGGTCGAGCCGGACGACGCGGCGAGCCTGGCGGACGGCATCTACGCGCTGTGGAAAGCGCCGGAGCGTCTCGCGGAACTGCGGCGCAAGCGCGCTGGAGGGGGTCCGCGAGCATTACAGCGCTTCCGCAAATGGCCGCGCGCGCGCTAGAAGTGTACCGCGCCATTGCTACGGCGGCCGTCCATGCTTGAGCTCTCGAACGTCGCCAAGGAATACCCCACCCCGCGCGGGCCTCTGACCGTGCTCGTCGGGCGTATCGCTCTCGCTCCAGCGCGGCGAGGCGGCCGCCATCATGGGACCGTCCGGCGCCGGCAAGAGCACGCTGCTCTACATCGCCGGAGCGCTGGAACCGCCGACTTCGGGCGACAGTGACGCTGGACGGCACCGACCCCTATCGGCTTCGCGAAAAGGATCTGGCGGCCTTCCGCAACCGCATGATCGGCTTCATTTTTCAGGATCATTGCCTGCTGCCGCAGTGTTCGGTGCTGGAGAACGTGCTGGTCCCGACGCTGGTCGCCGACGATCGCGCGGATTATCCGAAGCGGGCGCGGGAATTGCTGGAACAGGTGGGGCTGGCCGACCGCCTGGATCACCGGCCCGTCGGAGCTTTCGGGCGGCGAGAAGCAGCGCGTCGCCCTGGCGCGCGCCTTGATCCGCCGCCCGCACCTGCTGCTTTGCGACGAGCCCACGGGCAATCTCGACGAGGCGTCGGCCGAAATGGTGGCGGGGCTGCTGCTGGAGTTGCACGCCCGCCAGGAGACCATGCTGATCGTGGTGACCCACAACCCCGCGCTGGCCGCGCGATTTCCGAAGCGATACGAATTGCGTCATGCGAACCTCCACCCTGCTGGCGCGTAATCTCACCTGGTATTGGCGCACCAACCTGGCGGTGCTGCTGGGTGTGGCCACGGCGACCGGCGTGCTCGGCGGCGCGCTCCTGGTGGGCGAATCGGTGCGCGCCAGCCTGCGCGACCTGGTGCTGGCGCGGCTGGGAAATGCCGATTTCGTCGTCACGCGCAGCGGCTTCTTCCGCGAGGAACTGGCTGACAGAGCTGCGACCGCCAGGAGCGGCCCGTCATCGCCCTCGAAGGCGTGGTAGCGCACGAGCCCAGCGGCAAGCGCGCCGCTGGAGTTCAGGTCTACGGGGTGGACGAGCGCTTCTGGAAATTCCAGAGCCGTGCCCGGCAGCCCGCCGCACGGACCGCGAGATTCTGTTGACCCCGGCCCTCGCGCGCGAGTTGGGCGCGACGGCCAACGACGCCGTTCTGCTGCGCATCCCGAAGCCTTCGCCGATCCCCCTCGAATCGCTGCACGGCCGCAAGGAGGATGTCGGCAGGACCATCCGCCTTGCCGTCCGCGGCGTGGCCGCTCGCGAATTCTCGCTGCGCCCGCAGCAGGGCGATGTGCGCGCCGCCTACGTGCCGCTGGCGCGTTTACAGAGGGACCTGGACCAGCGCGACAAGGTCAATACCATCCTGCTGGCGAACGCCGCCGGCGTCGAACGCACGCTGAAGGAGCGGTACGCCCTCGCCGACCTCGGCCTTCGCCTGCGCGTTCTGGAAAAACCGGGTTGCCTGTCGCTCGAAAGCGACAGCGCCCTGATCGGCGACGCGCTCGCCACGGCCGTGTCCTCGACCGCGGCGTCGCTCGGCCTCCGCACCCAGCCCGTGTTGACCTACCTCGCCAACAGCATTCGCGCGGGCGCGCGCGCGATTCCCTATTCCGTCGTGACGGCGCTCGACTCCGCGCCTCGCCCCCGCCGCCGAGGACGGCATCGTGCTGAACGAGTGGGCGGCCCGCGATCTCGGAGCGAAAGCGGGCGACCCCGTAGACCTCGAGTATTACGTCTGGAGAGCCGACGGCCGCCTGCACACCGACACGGCGCGATTCCGCCTGGAGCGCATCGTACCGCTCGCCGGTGACGCGGCCGACCCCGACCTGACGCCCGACTACCCGGGCATCACCGAGTCCCGAAGCCTGCGCGATTGGGACCCGCCCTTCCCGCTCGACCTCGCGCCGCATCCGCCCAGTTGACGAGCAGTACTGGAATCGCTACCGCGCCACGCCCAAGGCGTTCATCCGCCTGGCGCGCGGACGGCAGTTGTGGGGAACGCGCTTCGGCAGCCTGACCTCGATCCGCGTATTCCCGCCGTCCCCTGCATTCCCGGAGGCCCTCCGCGCCGCGCTCGATCCCGCGAAAATGGGGCTGATCGTGGCGCCCGTGAAGGCGCAGGCTCTCGAAGCGGCCCAGGGCGCGACCGACTTCGGCGAGTACTTCACTTACTTCAGCTTCTTCCTGATGGTCTCCGCGCTCCTGCTCACGGGGCTGTTCTTCAAGCTGGGCATCGAGCAACGGACGAAGGAAATCGGCGTGCTTCGCTCGCTTGGGTTTTCGGCATCGAAGATCCGGACGATTTTCCTGCTCGAAGGCGCGGTGCTGGCCACCGCCGGAGCCGCCATCGGCGCGGCGGCCGCACTGGCGTATGGCGCGCTCATCCTGCTGGGCCTCCGCACCTGGTGGTTCGACGCGGTAGGCACAAGGCTGCTCTCGCTCCATGCGTCGCTGCCGGCGCTCGCCGCCGCGTTCGCGGCAGGCGTGATCGCGGGGCTGGCTTCGGTAGCATGGACTCTGCGCGGCCTCGAGCCGGAGACGCCGCGGCATCTGCTACAGGGCGGACAGAGAGCCGGAACCAGCCGGTGGCGCGGGCGCTCCGGAGCGGTTTGCGCCCTGATGGCAGCGGGCCTCGCCGCCGCGGCTCTCGCCGGCAAACTCGACCAGCCGGCCGCTTTCTTCGGCGCGGGAGCCCTGCTGCTCATCGCCGCCTGCTCTTCTATCGGCCTGCATGCACGCGCCGCATGGGGTTCCCATCCGCGGCCCGTTTACTCTTGGCCTGCGCAGCGTGGCGTACCACCCCGGCCGCAGCATCCTCTGCATCGCCCTGATTGCTTCGGCGACTTTCGTGATTGTTTCGCTCGACGCATTCCGGCGCGACGGCTCATCCGCCGGAACAGGCGGGTTCGCCCTGATCGCCGACTCCGCGCTGCCGCTGATCGCCTCGAATCTGCCGGCCCTCGACGGCGTTCGGTTTGTTCCTTTTCGCGTGCGGCCGGGTGACGACGCCAGTTGCCTCAACCTCTACCAGCCCCGCAATCCACGCATCATTGCGCCGCCCGCGGATTTCCTCCACAGCTCCGGCAATCCGTGGCCGCTGCTCGCGTCGCACCTCCCCGGAGGCGCCATCCCGGCCATCGCCGATCGCAATTCCATGACCTATGCCCTTCACCGGAAGTTGGGCGAGGACTTCGAGGCGGGCGGCGTTCGTTACCGCATCGTGGCCGCCCTCGACGACAGCCTCTTTCAAAGCGAGCTGATCGTTTCCGAGGAGAACTTCCTGCGGCTGTTCCCGGATTCCGAGGGCTACCGCTTCTTCCTGCTGAGCGTCCCCGCCGGGCAGGCAGGAGGCCGTAACGCGGACGCTCGAGGACTCTCTCTCCGATTTTGGATTCGACGTCCAACCCGCCGAGGCGCGCCTCGCTGCGTTCCACCGTGTGGAAAACACGTACCTCTCGACCTTCCGCGCGCTCGGCGCACTCGGCCTCATCCTGGGCACGGTCGGCCTGGCGGCCGTGCTGCTGCGCAACGTGCTGGAGCGCAGAAAAGAACTGGCCCTGCTCAGAGCCGTCGGCTACCGTGCGCGCGATCTTGCCGTAATGGTGCTCGCCGAGAACGCGAGCCTGCTGCTGATCGGCCTCGCCGCCGGCGCCGGATGCGCCGCGGTGGCCGTTGCCCCGGCCGTCTACCTTCGAGGCGGTCACGTGCCCACGGCTTCTCTCGCGGCCCTCCTGGGCCTGGTGCTCGCGACCGGAGCCGCGGCGTCCCTCATCGCCACCGCCGCAACGCTGCGGTCGTCGCTGCTCGAGGCTCTGCGATCGGAGTAGTAAGCGTCTTTTTCCCGGACGCCTGCGGGGTGTTAGTATAACTGTTATACACGCGGATGCGCTTCGAGTTTGATCCGTCGAAGAGCCGGACTGTCAAACGACGGCACGGCGTCAGCCTGAAGGAGGCCCAGGAAATCTTCGATCAGGCGTACGTCGTTGACCGGAAAAGCGACGATCCTCGGCAGTCCCGTGCAATCGGCTGGTGCCGTGGACGCCTCTGCTCGGCGATCTTCGAGATCCGGCGAGATGCGGACGGGGAGTATACCCATCTGGTCACCGCCTGGAAGTCCACCAAAGAGGAGCAGCAGAGTTATGCCGAAAACGTCTAGAACACGGATTACCGCCGACGAGATTGCGGAGAAGGCATCGCGCGGTGAAGATGTTTCCACTTACTTCACCAATAAATTCACCGTCGTCAGGCCCGTTCGTCGCGTGAATGTCGATCTGACCCCAGGCATGCTGCGTCAACTGGATGAGCGGGCCGCCCGGCTTAACATCAGCCGGCAAGCGGTAATCAAGACCCTGCTGAGCCGAGCGATGGACGAGGAGCAGACGACCAGGCCACGGCCCGCCCGAAAAGCAGGTTAGGTCGAGCCCTGCCGCCCCCCAAAATCCGCCCCGCCCCAACTACAATGACCAGAGCATGCCTTTCTACCAAAACTCCCTCGTCATACTGGCCGCCGCGCTGATCCTGCCTCCCGCCGGCCTGGCCCTTCTCTGGCTCCGCAAAAGCCTCTCCATCCTCAAGAAGACCGTCGTTTCGCTCCCCATCCTGGGCTTGACCATCGCGCACCTGTTTCTCTTCTACGGCCTGCAAATGGAGCTCACGGGCGGGATGCGCCCGACCTTCTATTTCGGAGGTGCGTCGCGACGGTACCGTACCCTCGAAGAGAGCCGCGCCGCCCAAAAAGCGCAGGCCCCCGCCACCGGCTCCACCTACTGGACCGACTACCGCGGGCCGAACAGGCTCGGCCATTACGACCAGGCTTCCATCCTCACCACCTGGCCGGCCGCCGGCCTGCGCCGCATCTGGAAGCAGCCGGTCGGCGGCGGCTACGCGTCCTTCACCGCGGCCAACGGCCTCGCGTTCACCATCGAGCAGCGCCGCGCGAATGAGGTGGTGGCCGCCTATGATCTCGCCTCCGGCAGCGAGCGTTGGACCAACGCGTGGCCCGCGCTGTTTCAGGAAGCCCTGGGCGGCGATGGGCCGCGCGCGACTCCCGTGTGGGACGAGGGACGGGTCTACGCCCTGGGCGCCACCGGCGAACTGCGCTGCCTCGAAGCCGCCACCGGCAAGGTCGTCTGGAACAAAAATATCCTGGCCGATAACGGGGCGCACAACCTGCAGTGGGGAATGGCCGGATCGCCGATCGTCGCGGACGGCAAGGTGATCGTCACGCCCGGCGGCTCCGGCGGCCGTTCCGTGGTCGCGTATGACAGACTCTCCGGCCAGCGCGTCTGGAGTTCGCTCGACGACCAGGCGTCCTACGCTTCGCCAGTCGTGGTCACCGTCGCCGGGCGCCGCCAACTGCTCGTCGTGACCGCCGACCGCCTCGTGGGGCTCACCGTCGAAGACGGCAAGCTCCTGTGGGAGTTCCCGTGGGTCACCCAACAGGGCATTAACTGCACGGAGCCGATTGTGGTCGGACCCAACCGTGTCTTACCTGTCCTCCGGTTACGGCCATGGCGCGATCGTTCTGGAACTCGTTCCGCGCGGAGACGGCTTCGAGCCCCGGACCGTTTGGGCCAACACGCGCATGAAGAACAAGTTCAACGCCCCCGTGCTGTACGAGGGCCACATCTACGGCCTCGACGAAGGCATCCTCGCCTGCATCGATGTCGCAACCGGCGACTTGAAGTGGAAAGGCGGCCGCTACGGCTACGGCCAGGTTCTGCTCGCCTCCGGGCACCTCATCGTCCTTACCGAAGAGGGCGACGTGGCCCTTGTCCGCGCCGCCCCCGACCGGTTCCAGGAACTGAGCCGATTCACCGCACTGAGCGGCAAAACCTGGAACAACCCGGCCATTTCCGACGGCCTCCTGCTGGTCCGCAACGAAACCGAGATGGCCGCCTTCCGCATCGGGATGTAGTGGATCGGATGGCCAACGTGACCGGTCACGTATTTGCGAAATCGTGACCGCTCACGTACAATGAGGCATGGCTGTGAAGGTTCGAAAGCGGAAGGACCCTGCGGCTGTCGCTCTGGGGCGCAAGGGCGGGAAGAAAGGTGGTCCCGCACGAGCCGCCAAGCTCACTCCAAGACAGCGCAGCGAAAGCGCACGCAAGGCGGTTCAGGCAAGGTGGGCGAAGGCGCGGGAGAGGAGGGCGGTTTCCACGACGGACACCTCAGACAGCGCTCTGCTAGCTTTGTTGAACCGAATTAAAGCCGCGAACGGCCCAGATGAGGTTCGCCGACTTTCGGATCAACTCGAACGGGTCATCTTCCACAAGCAATACTCAAATGCCTGAGGACCGTTGGGTCCGGCCTTATCGTCTGCGCAAGTACTCGCGCCTGCCGTTCGCCCCCCATGCCCAAGATCAAGAAACCGCCTCCGAAAGGGATTCTGGATCACCTGGTAAAGCGATACCGTGAAGGGCGGATCGCCGGCGCTGACATTCTTGAACTGAAACGCTGGCTCGAATCCGATCCCGACGTACCTGACGGCAAGTGGTTCAAGCGTTTCAAAACCGGTATTCTTGCTGGCAAGGGCGAAGCGCCGTCGACCTTTCTCGCACCGGGCATGGCGGCCGAGGGTGATGAAGTACAGTGACCGGCAGCCTATCCCGCACTCGCGTTCTGTCACTTACTCCCCGAAGCAATACACCCGCCCATCCTGCGACCCGATCACAACCCGCCGCCCCGCGATCGCCGGTGACGCCGTGAGCGGCGCGCCCGCATCGAATGCCCAGATCTTCCTGCCCGTGGCGAGATCGAGCACGTAGAAACGCCCGTCGCTCGAGCCTACATACACGCGGTCCCCGGCAATCGCGGGCGACGAATCCACCCGCGCCCGCGTCGCGAACGCCCAAATGGATCTTCCGGTCTTCGCGTTCAGACAGTGCACCATCTTGTCTCGACCGCCCAGCACCACACGGTCCCCCACCGCCGCCGCCGAGGAATAGAACGGAAACTGCGCACGCGGGTTCCGATACCGCCAGAGAACGCGCTTGCGGACGACATCGGCCGCCACCACCTCGCCATTGAAGTTGCCGAAGAATGCCACCTGGCCAATCAGGGCGGGGGATGCCGCCATCGGCCCGCCCGCCGCAAACTGCACCACCTCGCGGCCGTCGGCGATGCGTATGCCGTGGAAGACCTCGTCGCACCCGCCCACATAGGCGATGCCGTTCGCGACCGCGGGCGTGCCATGCACGTAGTTCGTGCTCGCGAATTTCCAGAGCAGCTTGCCGCCGCGCCTGGCGAGGCAGTACAGATGGTTGTCGTAGGAGCCAATCAGAACGCGGTCGCCGGCCACCACCGGGGACGACTTGATCTCGGCCTCCGTTTTGAATGTCCAGAGCGCCTTGCCGTCGGCGGCGTTGACCGCGTGCAGGATGCCGGCCAGATCGCCCACGTAAACCACGCCCCCGGCGACGGCCGGAGAGGACTCGCCGATCTCGTCCGCGGCCCGGTATTTCCAGCGCAGCTTTCCCGTCCCCAGATCGATCGCCAGAAGGTCTTTCGACCGCGAGCCCACGTAAACCGTTCCCGCGAAGATCGCGGCGGACGACTCGACCGATTCCCCCGCGTCGTAACTCCAGAGCAGCTTCAGCGCGGCGGGGACGGCCTCGGCCGCCACGCCCGTCAGTTGCGGGTTCCCACGGAATTGCGGCCACTCCGCGGCCCCCGGCAGCAGAGCCGCCCCGAGCAGAAATGCGAGCTAGCGCTCTCACGGCTTCTGCGCGATGGCGAACAGTTGGCTGCGGTTCGCCAGGAACAGCGTTCCGTGCGCCGGCACGGCGGTCGAGTACACGGTGCTCCCCAGGCTCAGCGTGGCAATCAGCTTCTTCACCTTGCTCGCATCGAAGATCGCCACATCGCCGTCCTCGTCTCCCAGGTACACCTTCCCGCCGATCACCATGGGCGAGCCCCACACCGCGGCCAGCAGGTCATGCGTCCAGTACGGCTTTCCGGTGTTCACATCCAGGCAGTGCAGGAAGCCCGTGGTATCGGCGATGAACAGCAGGCCGTTCGCTATGGCGGCCGTCGACACCGAGCGCTTGATGCCGTCGTAGCGCCATATGCGGCCGGTGGCCGTGATGTCGCCGCGTTTGGATGCGTCGATGGCGTAAAGGTGGCCCGGCCCCGAGCTGCCCGCCGGGTCCTGCCCATTCGCGATATACACCTTGTTTTGCCAGATCACGGGCGTGCCGACAACTTCGTTGCGCGTCTTCGGCCACGTCGCGTCCTTGGGATTGGTATCGAACTCCCACAGCTTCTTGCCCGAGAGCGCTTCATACGACCGCACCCAGCCGTCACCCTCGCCGATCACTACCTGGACCACGCCGCCCACCGTGCCGACCGCGGGCGAGACCCACTGTCCCTCCAGGATCTTCGCGCCCGCGCCGCCCGCCTGCCACACCGGCCTGCCCGTATTCCTGTTGACCGCAACCATCGAAGGCGCGCGCGGCGCCGGCACCCGCTGATTATCCGGGTCCCGGCCGTTCGAAGTACCGGCGAAGATCAGATCGCCATAAGACGCCGGCGACGAGCTCGACTGGTTCTTGGGAACCACGCCGAGTTCCTTCCTCATGTCCAGCTTCCACACCACCTTCGCGCCGCCCTTGCCGTCGCCGTGCGTATCCAGGCACACCAGCTCGCAGCGGTTCGAGACGTAATACAGGCGTTCGCCCTCGACCAGCGGCGACGAGCACACGCCCGTCTCGGGCCAGTCGATTGTCGAAGCCGAGTTTCTCGTTCGTGTGCTGCCACAGAAATCTGCCATCGGATTCGCGGAAGCACATCAGCACCCCGCGGTCGCCCGGTTCCTTGGGATTGCGCACCAGCGCATTGTTGGTGCCGACGTAGACCTGGCCGCCGGCCACTACCGGGTTGCCGTAGGTCTGCGTGCCAAGCTTCGCGACCCACTTCACGTTCTTGCCCGCCTTGACGTCCCAGGTGGTCGGAATGCCTTTCATGGACGAAGCCATGTTGCGATCCGGAGAGCCGCCCCACATCGGCCAGTCGCCGCCAACGGGGTCCGAGGCAAGAACGATGCAAGCCCCCACCGCGAGGCCAACAAGCATTATCGGTTTCATGACTGTGTGATCCGTTTCGTCCGTGCCAGCACCGAACCGCGACCGTAAGGGAGCGGACCTGGCCGTCAGAGCACTAGTGTAAGGTATCCGCATCCACCGCAAACCGGGGACTGGACCCAATTTCGCCGCCGTCGCGAAATTCGTGCCTGTCCCAAGGCGCTCACGCCCCCGCGAGCGGCAGCCGGAACGCCACCATCTCCCGCCCATTGCGCACCACCAGAAGGTCGCCCGCCACCACCGGGTGGTTCCACGTCTTGTCATTCATCGCCGGGAACCGCGCGAGCTCGGTGAACTGCCCCGGGGCCGCTGCCACCAGAGCGAGTTCGCCCTCCTCCGACAGCACCAGCAGCAAACCCTGGTCACTCAGCAGGACCAACTGTCCGTAGCCGTACCGTCCGCCCTTCCACTTGCGCGCGCCGTCCTTGAGGTCGATGCAAGACAGGATGCCGCCGTCGAAGCCGTAGGCATAGCCGTCGTAAACGACCGAGTCGTTGAAGTAGGGTTTCAGCCCGCTCGACGTCCAAACCTCCGTGGCGGTCCATCCACTCGTCCCCTGCGCCACCGCGAGGCGGCGCGTGCCCATTCCTCCGGCATCGGAGCTGGTCGCGATCAGGACACCGCCATCCGCGGTCATGGCGGGCTGCAGGCTGGCGAACCCCTTCCACGCGTGCTTCCAGAGCACCTTGCCGTCGGCCGGCGCGAAGCTGGTGACGCCGCTGCCGCCTAGCAGCAGGACCTGCGCCACTCCGCCGATGGTCAATACCTGCGGGGAACTGTAGCTCTCGCCGCCGTCGGCGCCAACCCAGCGCGGATTGCCGCTGGCCAGGTCGTATGCGGCGAGCCGGCCGGAGGCCGCGACAAAAACCGCGTCGCCAACCACCAGCGGCGAGCTCGAGAAGCCCCAGCCCGGACGCTTGGCGCCGGTGTCTGACTCCGCGTTGCGCGTCCACACCACCGCGCCGCTACCGGCGTCGAGCGCGTTCAGGATTCCCGTCGCTCCAAGCGCATATACGCGTCCGTTATGTATGGCCGGCGTCCCGCGAGGACCGGCGCCGCCGTTTGACTCCCAGAAGCGGACGGAGTCGCTGTGAGCCCACACCGGCTTGCCGGTCTTCAGATCGTAACAGGCGACCACTTCGAAACCGCCGCGTTGCTCCTGCGTGTAAAGGAGTCCATCGCGCACCGCCACGGACGACCAGCCCGGTCCCACCGGCCTGCGCCACAGTTCGATCGGAGGCGAGGAACGCCAGTCGGTCTTGATCCGCACGCCGGTGACGACGCCATCGCGATGAGTTCCACGAAAGCCGGGCCACTCGGCGCCGGTCCGCGCCGTGGCCACGGCGGAAGGAAGGGTCGCCCGTTCGGCGGCTCGATCCAGGAGCTTCTGCTCGGACGTCTTCGCCCACCGCCAGGCGAACTGCGAACGGAACCCGCCCGTTACGCCCTCGGTGCGCAGGCACGCGAACACCCCGCAGGCCGCCAGGATCGCCGCCACCAGCGCCAGCCGTCGAGGTCCGTCAGCCAGGCAGCGGCCCGCCAACGCCCATCCGACCAACGCCACGCAAAGGACCGGGACGATGTACAGATAGAACAGCTTGCCCATTCCCGCCGTCGCGATGGACTCGTGGAGATACCGCGGAGTTGCGGCCACCGCGGCGATCATCAGCGCTAGCGCGCCCCACCGCTCGAAGTGCGGCACCCGGCTGAAGAACATCCACCACACCAGCACCACCAGTCCGCCCAGGAATCCGCCGGCCACCGACACCATCAGGGCCTCCGGCGCGACGACCGGCAGTCCAATCCACAGGAGCCATTGCAGGATAACCGCCACAACGCCGGGCCACACCCGGAGTTCCACGCGTTCGCGCTTCTGTGCGAGGGTCATATTGTGATCTGATACGTGCTGAACCGTCGGCGTGTTCCGGCCTTTTCGCCCTTTTCCACCGCTGCCCCCCACGGGCGCAGCCCATCCGACCAGCCATCTCCCCGGTTTGACTTCTCGCTCATGTGGATTGCTTCCAGGTGGCAGACAATCCGCCCGGAATCGGTAACGCTCCGACATTGATCGTGTTTGGGCCCGATGTCAGTCTTCTGGCGATTGCGCGTATGCTGGTGGGAGGACCCTTTCACCCATGAAATCGGCCATCATTGCAGTCTTCATCGGAATCTCCGTTTTTGGAGCGGACCTGCCCGGATCGAAGGACCCGGCCGGAATGAAGCGCTATGAAGGCAGTGAAATCATCGGCTATCGCCAGGCCAGGTTCGACGAGTACCTGCTGCCCCTGGGCCGCCAGGTGACCTATGTGCCGCTCGCGTTTCAGAAGAGCCAGAAGCTGGAGGGGTTGGTGAGCCGCTATACGTATCTGGCGCCGCCAGGCCGCACGCCGGTTGAGGTGATGCAGAACTACAAGCTGGAGTTCACGCGGCTGGGCTTGGTAACGATGTATGAAAAGGGCGCGAGCGACCAAGGCTGGTTCGGGCCGACCTTTAGCGAAATCTCGAACGAGGACGACCTGGGTCAGATCCTCTGCTGCAACGAGAGCCAGGAGCGGCTCCTGGTGGGCCGGTCCAAGGATGCGCAGCCGACCTATTACGAGATTTTTGTCACGTCATACAAGGACGGCATCATTCCGCCGCGGCTGGCGAAGGCGGTAGCGAAGGAGCGCACGATGGCGGAGATTATCGTCATCGCTCCGCAGAAGCTGGAACAGAAGATGGTGTTCGTCAATGCGGACGAGATGAAGCGGTCGCTTGCGGATACCGGCAAGGTGGCGCTGTACGGGGTGTATTTCGATACTGACAAGGACACCATGCGCGCGGATTCGGCACCGACCATGGAGGAGATCGCCAAGCTGATGAGGGCGAATCCGCAGATGAAGCTCCGCGTGGTCGGCCACACCGATGACCAGGGCGCGACGGCTTACAACCTGGACTTGAGCAAGCGGCGCGCGGCCAGCGTGGCGCAGCAGTTGGTTTCCAAGTACGGGATCGCGGCGTCGCGGCTGGACTCGTTTGGCGCGGGTCTGTATGCCCCGGTGACATCCAACCAGACTGAGGACGGGCGGGCGAAGAACAGGCGAGTAGAACTGGTTGAGTGGTAGAGGGGCGCCGGAAGTTCATTCACATCCCCACCGCCTCTTATAACTCCCGCTCTTTCAACCCCAATCCCCACCCAACGGCAAACTCCGCACCGTCCCCATGCTATTGCTGAGGTCGGGACAACTGCCATGCCAACCCGAAACATTTCCCCCCGTCGCCTCGCCGCCAACCGAGCCAACGCCGCCCGCTCCACCGGACCCCGCTCTCCCCAGGGCAAGACCCGCGCCGCCCAAAACGCCCGCAAGCACTGCTTCGCCTCCGCCAGTTTCGCCGTCATCCGCCTTGAAGAGATCGACGCCATCGCCCGGCTCAAAGACGACCTCCTCGCCGTCTACCAGCCCGTCAATTCCCAGGAACTCTTCGCCGTCGAGCGCATCGCCCTCGCCCAGCAGGCCCTCCTTCGCTCCGCCGCCCTCGAAACCGGCCTGTTCACCTGCTGCCTCAACGAGACCCTCCAGCGCGATGGCGGCCTCGCCTTCACCCTGGCCGACGACCTCACCGCCGGCCTCGAAGTCACCAAATCCCAGAACCGCGCCTACGCCCTCGCCGAGGGTCTCCAACTCCAGGCCCGCCGCTCCAACGGCTTCTCTCTCTTCCTCCGCTATCAGGCCCAAACCGAGCGGCTCTACCGCCGCGCCATCGAGGAATTCGAGCGCCTCCGCGCCCTCCGCGAGCAATTACCAAACGAACCCACCATCGACCCCCAACCTCAACAGAGCACGCCGCTTCCCCCTCCAGAAACGAACCCACCACTCCACCCCACCACCGGCCCCGCCACCACCGGCCGCCCCAGCACCGAACCGCGACCGTGAGGGAGCGGACCCCGGTCCGCCGACCAACGCACACCCGCCGCGACGAATCCGATTGTTTCCTATCGGCGTTCATCGGCGTTCATCGGCGGCTAATAATCCGTACTGAGAACTGTCCGTGCAAGCCGACACATAGATATTGGGCCGCCGATGAACGCTGACAAACCAACGGACTTGGATCTGCTGACGGAGCGGGTGCTCGGCGCCGTGTTCGAGGTCTCCAACACGCTCGGCGCAGGGTTCCTCGAGAAGGTTTACGAACGTGCATTGCTGCGGGAGCTAGGCCTTCAGGGTATTCGGGCTACTCCCCAGACTGCCTTGGAGGTTACGTATAAAGGCCAAAGTGTCGGGGAGTATTTCGCGGATCTCCTGGTCGAAGACGTGCTCGTGGTCGAATTGAAATGTGCGGAGCGTCTGGCTGGCGAACACACAGCGCAATGCCTCAACTACCTGCGAGCCTCCGGCCTCGCCGTTTGTCTTCTTGTAAACTTCCAGCGGCCCAAGGTCGAGTGGAAGCGCGTCGTTTATCGGTTTGAGACCGCAGAGTTGACACGGCCTGGCGTTCCGCCGCGCTCGGAATCCCCCCGCGGCTGAACTGTCTTGCCGGGCCACCCCGCAGGCTTTCAGGCCCCGTTGTCGGGATATACTACAGACTGCGGCAGAAGTCTGATGTACACACGCCGAGATTGGATCATTGGTGCCGGCTCCCTGGGCCTTGCGAGCTTGCTGCCGGCCTCCGCCCCGCCCGCCACGGATTGGCCGCAGTTCCGCGGCTCCGACCGCACCAACATCTCCAAGGAGACCGGCCTCGCCCGTAAGTGGCCCGCCGCCGGACCCAAGACCCTGTGGTCCGTGCCGGTGGCCCAGGGCTATGCCGCCGCCGCCATCGTCGCCGGCCGCGTCTACCACCACGACTACGACGAGAAGAAGTCCGAGTGGTGCGTCAACTGCCGATCCCTGTCCGATGGCAAGCTGATCTGGCAGTTCCGCGAAGCTCGCGAGATTCGCCCCAACCACGCCATCACCCGCACCGTCCCCGCCGTCGACGGCCGCTTCGTCGTCTCCCTCGACCCCAAGGCCGTGCTGCATTGCCTGGACGCCAAAACCGGCAAGCAGCTCTGGCGCAAAAGCCTGGTCACGGAATACAAGGCCGCGATTCCCCCCTGGTACAACGGCCAGAACCCGCTGCTGGAAGCAGGACCGCATCATCATCGCCACCGGCGGCGACGCCATCCTGGTGGCGCTCGACAAACCCACCGGCAAGGAAATCTGGCGCACGCCGAATCCCGGCCAGCTCCAGATGTCGCACTGCTCCGTCATGCCCGCCGTACTCGGCGGAGTCAGGCAGTATCTCTACGGCACGCTCAACGGCCCGCTCGGCGTCAACGCCAAGGACGGCAAACTGCTCTGGCAGTTCCAGCGCAAGTTCAATGTCGCGGTGGCGCCATCGCCGATCGCCGTCGATCGCGGAGCGCGTCTTCATGACCGGCAGTTACGACGCGGGCTGCGTCATGGTCCGCGTCCGCCGCACCGGCGACGCCTTCAAGGCCGAGGCGGTCTTCGACATGAAGAACAACGAGTGGAACTCCGAGGTGCACACGCCCATTGTCTACAAGGGCCACATGTTCGCCATCGGCAAGAAGAAGCGCGGCCTCTTCACCTGCCTCGAGCTTCGACGGCAAGGAGGTCTGGACCAGCGACGGCAAGGCCACCTTCGGCCTGGGCAGCTTCCTCCTCGCCGACGGCATGTTCTTCGTCGCTGGATGGCGATTCCGGCAAGCTCCGCCTCATCGAGGCCAGCACCACGGGCTACAACGAACTGGCCAGCGCGCAGGTGCTCGCAGGGCAGGAAGTCTGGGCACCCATGGCGCTCTCCGGCGGCAAGCTGGTCCTGCGGGACCTGACCAAGATGGTGTGCGTCGACGTTAGAGGCTGATGTATGCAGTACCGCCAGGTCCAGTCCATCGGTGGTTTCGACTCGGCGGTGCGCGGCCTGGCGACTGACCGGCACGGCCTCCTCTACGCCGCCGGCGATTCCGAAATCAAGGTTTTCGACGCAGCCGGCCGCCTGAAACGGCAGTGGGCGACCGCGCGGCCCGCGCACTCCGTGGCCGTCGCGGACGACGGCTCCGTGTATGTCGGCCAGGAAGGCCAGATCGAAATCTTCGACGCCGCCGGCAAGCCCCTCCGCACCTGGCGCAACGACCGGCATCCTGGGCCGCGTCACCGCCATCGGCTTCCTGAAAGACGGCGTCCTGGCGGCCGACGCCGCCGATCGCGCCATCCGCCGCTACGACCGCAACGGAGCGTTCCTCAACAAGATCGGCAAAGACAACCCGGTCAACGGATTCCTGATTCCCAACGGCGTGGTGGATTTCGCAGTGGACGCGCACGGCATGATCCACGCCGCAAACCCCGGAAAGCATCGCGTCGAGCGCTACTCGCCGGACGGCGCACTGCTCGGCCACATCGGCCGCTTCGACGGCAACGATCCCGCCGGGTTCACCGGCTGCTGCAATCCCACCAACGTCGCCGTGAGCGACCGCATCTACGTCACCGAGAAAGCCGTGCCCGCGCGCCAAGGCCTACGACTTCGACGGAAACCTGCTGGCCGTGATCGCCAGCGACGTCTTCGACGCGAACTGAAGAACATGAGCATCGCCGCCGGCCTCGCACGGGCGCGTCTATGTGGTGGATACCGTGAAGCTGGCCATCTTTGTGTTCGAACCGGTGGCATCATGAGCGACCTCAGCCGAGGCGCTGACCGTCGTCCGCGGCACCGTCCTGGCGGCTCATGGGCGGCGGCGCGCTGTTCCTGGTCCGCAAGGCCAAGGGACAGGTCGTCTGGCAGGTGGACGCCTCCCGCTGCATCAACAGCCGCCTGGGCGAGGTCGGCGTCGAAGCCTGCAATCTGTGCACCACCGAGTGCGTGGTCGCGCTCTCCGCCGTGCGCGCGGTGAACGAGTATTCCAAGTGCGGCCGCTGCAACATCTGCCCGGCCTACTTCAACATCACCAGCGCGGTGGACGAACGGGGACTGCCCAGCGAGAAGCTCTGCCCGCGCGATGCCATCGACGCGCAAGCCGATCGGCAAGGTCGATCCCGAAGACCCCGCCAACAACTTCTACGAATACGTTATCGACGAGGAGAAGTGCGACGGCTGCGGCAAGTGCGCCATGAAGTGCAAGGAGCCCCTCGGGCTGGGGTCGATCGTCCTGCGAGTCCGGCTATGACAAGTGCGTGAACTGCAACCGCTGCGCCATTTCGGAGACGTGTCCCAAGGACGCCCTCGCAGCAGCTTCCCGTCGGAGCAGGCGCTGCGGATGACCACCGTCCGGGCGGCGATCCTGCTGATCTGTCTCGCCTGCCTGCGCATCGCGGCGGCGCAAGCGATTCCCTATCAGCGGCCCGTCCAGACCGCGCCCCAGCAGGACACCATCGGCGGCGGCTACAAAACTCCGCCCGTGCAGAAGCCGCTGCCGCGCGACTCCTGGCTGCAGGTGCTCGATGTCGTCGCTGCTGGCCGCCGCGATGGGCGTCTCGGTCTGGCTGGTGCTCAAGCGCCGCAGCCGCAAAGCGGCTGGCCTGGCTCTCGCGTCGGCTCGCTGGCCTACTTCGGCTTCTACCGCGAGGGCTGCATCTGCCCCATCGGCTCGATTCAGAACGTCGCGGTGGCGCTCACGGATCCCGCGCTACTCCATCCCCATGGTGGTGACGGCGATGTTTTTCCTGCCGCTGGTGGTGGCGCTGTTCTTCGGCCGCGCCTTCTGCGGCGGCGTCTGCCCGCTCGGCGCGATTCAGGAACTGGTGGTGCTGAAGCCGGTCCAGGTGCCGCGCCGGCTCGACCGCGCGCTGGGCCTGCTGAAGTACGTCTATCTCGGGCTGGCGATCTTCTTCGCCGTGCAGCCCGCCCTGGCGCGCGATTTCCTGATCTGCCGGTTCGATCCGTTCGTCGGCTTCTTCCGCCGCACCGGCGCGCCGCACATGCTCATGCTCGGGCGGCGCTTTCTGGTTGCTGGGCATGTTCGTGGGACGGCCCTACTGCCGCTACCTGTGCCCCTACGGCGGCTTCTGCTGGTGTACGCGCCTGGCCCGCCGCGGCGTGACCATCACGCCCGGACAAGGAACTGGACTGCGGCCTCTGCACCGGCGCCTGCCCCTACGGCGCCATCGAGAAGATGCGCGCCGTGCGCCGAAGACTGCCTCTACTGCGCCCGCTGCTACGCAGTCCTGCCCGCGCGACGGCGAACTCGCGCAGGCCAAGGTCGAACTGGTGACAGGCCATCAGCGGTGCGACCCGGGCCGGCGTGCGACCGCGAGCCGCCTGGTCGCGGTCTCGTGCGTGGCCATCCTGCTGGCCGACTACGCAGTGGCCGCCGCGCGCGCGCCGCGCGACGACAGGCTCATCAAGGCCCTCCAGCAGCAGGTGAAATCCGACGCTGCTCTGGCGCCCAGGCTGGCCGCCGAGCAGAAGCGGATCACCGACGCGCGCCGCGCCCGCAAGCTCGCGGGACACGCTGGCTGGCCTGGGTCCTGATCGCCGCCGCCGGCGCTCTTCCTCGCCTGCCGCGAAGCGCGCATCCGCGCTGGCAACCGCTCGCTCGCACGCCCGTCTCCGGCACCGAGCCGCGACCGCGAGCGGAGCGGTCCCGCGGCCCGCCAGCCGCCGCCGCCCGCCACTGGACCTCTCCTTCGTCGACGCAGCTCGTCGCCCAGCACGGCCGCGGCAAGGAATCCGCCATCCCCCTGCTGCAGGCCATCCAGACCCACTACCGCTACCTGCCCGACGAAGCCCTGCGCCGCCTCTGCGAGCTCACCGACATCACGCCCGCCCAGATCGCCGGCACGTCGTCCTTCTACGGCCAGTTCCGCCGCTCGCCGGTGGGCAAGCACATCGTCCGGGTCTGCCACGGCACCGCCTGCCACGTCGCCGGCGCGCGCCAGATCACCGAGGAACTGCGCCGCTATCTCGCCATCCCCGAGGGCGCCGACACCGACCCCTCGCGCACGTTCACGGTGGACGAAGTGGCCTGCCTGGGCTGCTGCAGCCTGGCGCCGGTCCTGATGGTGGACGGCCACACCGCCGGCAGGCTGACGCCCGCCTCCGCCTGCGATGCGCTGGACGGAGACGGCATGAGCCGCATGAAGCGCGCCGTCGAGATCCGCATCGGCCTGGGCTCCTGCGGCGTCGCCAGCGGCGGCGAACCGGTGCGCGATGCGCTGCAGCAGGCGCGGAAGCGGCGACGGCGTCGTGAAGACCGTCGGCTGCAACGGCATGTGCCATCGCGAGCCGATGGTGGAAGTGGTGGAGCCGGGCGGCCAGCGCACCCTCTACGGCAACGTGACGCCGCAGACGGCGCGACAGATCGCCGCCGCCACCTCCGTCCACGCCGGCTCCGGCCGCGCAGCTCCCACGCCGTCGCCCGCAGTCACCTCGACAACCGGCAGCAGAAGCGCATCGTGCTCGAGAACTGCGGCGAGATCGACCCGCTCAACATCGACGACTACCTGGCCCGCGACGGCTACCAGGCCTCGAACGCTGCCGCAAGGAACTGTCGCCGGAGCAGGTGATCGCCGCCATCACGGACTCCGGCCTGCGCGGGCGCGGCGGCGCCGGCTTTCCCCACCGGACGCAAATGGGCGCTCGGCGCGCGCGCAGGCCGGCCCGGTGAAATACGTCATCTGCAACGGCGACGAAGGCGACCCCGGCGCCTTCATGGACCGCGCTGGTGCTCGAATCCGACCCGCACCGCGTGCTCGAAGGGCTGGCCATCGCCGCCTACGCCGTCGGCGCCGCGGAAGGCTATCTTCTACATCCGCGCCGAATATCCGCTGGCCGTGCGCCACGTGCGCGCCGCCATCCGCCAGGCCGAGGAGCGCGGCCTCCTCGGCGGCCTGCGCCTCGAGGTCCGCGAAGGCGCGGGCGCGTTCGTCTGCGGCGAGGAGACGGCGCTGATCCAGTCGCTCGAAGGCCGGCGCGGCATGCCGCGGCTGCGGCCTCCGTATCCCGTCGAGCGCGGCTTCCGCGGCAAGCCCACCATCATCAACAACGTCGAGACGCTGGCCTGCGTGCCCGTGGATCATCCGCCACGGCGCCGCGGCCTTCGCCGCCTTCGGCACCCCGACCAGCAAGGGCACCAAGGTCTTCGCGCTGGCCGGCAAGATCAACCGCGGCGGCCTGATCGAAGTGCCCATGGGCATCACCATCCGCGAGGTCGTCGAGGAGATCGGCGGCGGCATCAAGAACGGCCGCCAGTTCAAGGCCGTGCAGATCGGCGGACCGTCCGGCGGCTGCATCCCGGCGCGCCTGGCCGACACGCCCATCGACTACGACGCCCTGGCCGCAGACCGGCGCCATCATGGGCTCCGGCGGCCTGGTGGTGCTCGACGACCGCGACTGCATGGTCGATATCGCGCGCTTCTTCCTGCGTTCACCCAGGCCGAATCGTGCGGCAAGTGCACCTTCTGCCGCATCGGCACCAAGCGCATGCTCGAGATCCTGGACCGGCTCTGCGAGGGCAACGGCCGCCAGGACGACCTGGAGAAGCTGGAAACGCTGGCCGACTATGTCAGCCGCGGCAGCCTGTGCGGGCTCGGCCAGACCGCGCCCAATCCGGTGCTACCACGCTGCGCTACTTCCGCGAGGAGTACGAGGCGCACCTGACGACAGGCGCTGCCCGGCCGGCCGCTGCCCGGCGCTGATCCGCTACCGCGTGAACGGACAACTGCATCGGCTGCACCCTGTGCGCGCAGGCCTGCCCGGTGGGCGCCATCGCCTACCGCCCGTACGAGAAGCACGCGGTGGACGACCAGCTCTGCACCCGCTGCGACATGTGCCGGCAGGCCTGCCAGGACGACGCCGTCGAGGTCGTATAGCCATGATCACTCTCACCATCGACGGCCGGCCGGTCAGCGTGGAAGCCGGGACCACCGTCCTCGACGCCGCCGAGCGGCTGGGCATCCGCATCCCCACCCTGTGCCACGTGCCGGGCATCGAGCCGGCCGCGTCCTGCTTCGTCTGCGCCGTGCAGATCGAAGGCCGGCGCACGCTCTCGCCCGCCTGCGCCATGCCCGTGGCCGAGGGCATGGTGGTCGCCACCGACACCGACGACGTGCGCACCGCGCGCAAGATGGCGCTGGAACTGCTGCTCTCCGACCACGCCGGCGAGTGCGTGGCGCCCGTGCGCGGCCCGGTGCCCGGCCGGCCTGGACATCCCCGGGTTCGTGCTACGGCATCGCGACCGGCGACAACCGGCGCGCCATGGAGGTGATCGCCGAGCGGCTGGCGCTGCCCGGCTCGCTGGGACGCATCTGCCCGCGCCTGTGCGAGCAGGAATGCCGGCGCTGCGATCTCGACCAGGGCCTGGCCATCGGCGCTCTGCACCGCTACGCGGCGGATCGGACCGCGACCGCTGCCGTACCTGCCGCCGCGCGCGCCCGCCACCGGGAAAGTCGGTGGCCATCGTGGGCGCGGGGCCCGCCGGGTCTGGCCGCGGCCTTCTACCTGCTGCAGAAGGGCCACGCCTGCACGCTGTTCGACGCGCATCCGCTGCCGGGCGGCATGCTGCGCTACGGCATCCCCGCGTACCGCCTGCCGAAGGACGCGCTCGATGCGGAGATCGACATCGATCCGGCAACTCGGCGCGCGAGTTCCGCATGGGCGCAGCGCTGGGGCGAGCACTTCACCCTGGCCGATCTGCGCGAGCAGTCACGACGCCGTGTTCGTGGCCATCGGCGCGCAGCGCGCCGCAGGGGCTGCGCTGCGAGGGCGAGGAACACGCGCATCGCCGGCATCGAGTTTCTGGAACTGGTGGCCACGGCAATCCGCCGGCGCTCGGCGACGACGTCGTGGTGGTGGGCGGCGGCAACACCGCCATGGACTGCGCCCGCTCCGCCGTCCGGCTGGGCGCGCGGAACGTGCGCATCCTCTACCGCCGCAGCCGGCAGGAGATGCCCTGCCTGATGGAGGAAGTGGAGGCCGCCGAAGCCGAAGGCGTGCAGCATCGAGCTTCTGGTGGCGCCGGTGCGCCTGGAAGCGCAACGGCCAGCGGCCTGCTGCTGACTTGCCAGCGCATGGCGCTGGGCGAGCCGGACGCTTCGGGCCGGCGCCGGCCGGTGGCGGTGGAAGGCTCCGATTTCACCATCGAGTGCTCCACGGTGATCGCCGCCATCGGCCAGGCGGTGGAGCGATGCGCTGGCCGAGCGCGAAGGGCTGCGCGTCACCGGCTGGGGCATCGCCGCCGACGAGCGCACGCTGGCCACGAATCTGCCCGGCGTCTTCGCCGGCGGCGACGCGGTGCTGGGAGCCGACCTGGCGGTGCGGGCGGTGGCCGCGGGAAGAATCGCCGCGGCCTCCATCCATCAGTACCTGTCGCGGCGAGCCGGTAACCGGCGAGCCCGCGGTGGCCGGAATCGCCATGCGGCCCGTGGACGACGCCGAGCGGGCCGCCATCTTCCGCGCTATCGAGAAGGCCGCGCGGGTGCCGTGCCGGAGATCCCGATGGAGCGGCGCTCGCGAGCTTCGACGAAGTGGAGCGGCCTGCCGGACGGACGCGCTGCGCGAAGCCCGCCGCTGCCTGACCTGCGGCTGCCGCAAGGCGGACTGCTGCCTGCGTCCGCTCGCTGGCCACCGAGTACGACGTGGACGTCGTACCGCTTCGCCGGCGCGCGCCGCCGTTTCTCGCAGGACCTCTCCCATCCCGAGATGATCTACGAGCCGGGCAAGTGCATCAGTTGCGACGCCTGCGTGCGGATCGCCGCGGCCGCCGGCGAAGAGCTCGGCCTCGCCATGATCGGCCGCGGATTCGACGTCGCGGTGGCGCCGCCGTTCGGCAGCCGCTCTCGGAGGGCCTGCGCACAGCCGCGCGCCGCGCTGCGCCGAGGCCTGCCCCACCGGAGCCCTGGCGCTGCGCACCGCCCGATCCTGCGACCTCCGTGCTCTGGCGACACTCTGATGCCTCGATCGAGGCGGCGATCGCAACCAACCTCGGAAGCGGCCATCACCCCCCAGCGACCCTGTTTGGGTCCCGCGCGGATTAGCGCTGGCCGATGGCCCATACGTAATGCTGGCTGCGAACAATCAGCAGCCCTCCCGAGATGGCTGGCGTGGCCATGACGGGTTCGGCCATGTCGTTGCGGGCCAGAAGCTCGAACTTCGGTCCGGCCTTCACCACGATGATCTCGCCATCCTCGTTGGAGAGGTAGATCTTGCCATCGGACGCCACGGGCGATGCGCTGAAACCCGACCCGGCGCCGGGAATCCGCTGGCGGTAGATTTCCTGCCCATCCGCCAGCGCGTAGCAATCGAAGACACCGGAGTTGCCCAGGATGTAGACATAGCCGCCGTAGATCAGAGGCGTCGGCATGTAAGGACCGCGCTGCCCTTTGGACCAGACCACCGACCGGCTGGTCGATTCACCCGAGGGAGGCGTGATATCGCCGCTCGCTCCGGCGCGTATGGCGAAGATCGGCGCTTCCGGCCGGCGGCCGCTCGCCACGATGATCAGATCATCCGAGGAGACCGGCGTCGGCGCCGTGATTTTCGAACTGCCGCCCAGCCGCCACAGTTCCTTGCCGGACGCCGGATCGTAGCCGCGGATGAAGTTGGAGCCATTCGTCACCAACTCCGCCCGCGCCTTGCTCGAGAAGACGGACGGCGTACCCCAGGAAGGCAGTTCGTCCCGCTCGGTCCTCCACACCGTCGCGCCGGTCTTCGCGTCGAGCGCGGCGATGAACGAGCCTTTCTGCTGATCGCACTGCACGATCACGAGGTCCTTATAAAGGATGGGCGAACTGGCGGTGCCCCACTCGAACTCCGGCGCATCGTAGGCTCCGACATCGAATCGGCCCAGGTCCCGCTTCCACAGCAGCTCGCCGGCGAGACTGTAGGCATACAGGCCCTGCGATCCGAAGAAGGCAACGACGACGCGGCCATCGGTCGCCGGCGTGGCGTTCGCGTAGGTCGATTTTATGTGGCGCTTTTCTTTGGGAACGCCCCGGTAGGCGGTTCGCTCCCAGAGGACCTTGCCCGTGGCGCGCTCCAGGCAGATCACGTTCCACTGGTGGACCGAGAGATCGTCGGAGGCGGTGCCTTCCCCATAGAGCCCCGGCTTGAAGGTGGCGCTGGGCTTGCTGCTGACGGCGGTGGTCAGGAACACACGGTCGCCCCAGACGACCGGGCTGGAATGGGCCAAGCCGTGGATCTCCGTCTTCCAGACCACGTTGACGCGCCGCTCGGCATCCCAGTGGACCGGCAGGTTCTGACCGTCCGCCACTCCCGACGCGCCCGGTCCCCGAAACGACGGCCAATTCTGCGCGGAAGCGGCGGCGACCGCCAGAGCGAACAGCGCGAAGCGCATCGAACCTCCCTGTGGACCTTACAAACTAGCAGATGGCGCGGAGTCGCGGGCGGGCATCGGGTCGCGGCATCGGGTCGCGGCATCGGGTCGCGCCTTGACAGGGCATCGGGTCGCGGGCATCGGGTCGCGCCTTGACAGGGTATCGAGTCGCGGGGCATCGGGTCGCGGTATCGGGTCGCGGCATCGGGTCGCGCCTTGACAGGGCATCGGGTCGCGGGCATCGGGTCGCGGTGGGTCGCGGTATCGGGTTGCGCTTGACAGGGCATCGGGTCGCGGGCATCGGGTCGCGCCTTGACAGGGCATCGGGTCGCGCCGGCGGCCGGCTTCCCGTGGACCATGGCGGCCCGCTTCGCCTGCGCGCGGCCGACCGCATGGCATCTGAAAGAGCGCTTAACGGATCGCACAAAAAGAAGCGCCCCGGGGAGCGCTTTACGAGCCCGGGGCGGCGAGGAATACGAACCTCTGTGCTTCGTTTCGACCGGCATGCGGGCTACGGCCCGTAGTAGTAGTCGTCGCCGTCTCCGGCGTAGCACGGAGCCGGATGCCAGTAACCCCATCCGTCGTAGTAGCCGCATCCGTTATCGGTGTAGTAGCCCCAGCCGAACGGGATCCCGACTCCGTAGCCATAGTACGGACGAGCCCAGAAGCGCCCGCCGTAATAGTAGCCGCGGCCCGCGTAGAAGCGGCCGTTATTGTAGCCGCGTCCGCCGCCCGAATAGCCGCGTCCGGAGTAGCCGCGCCCGCCGCCCGAATAGCCGCGTCCGGAGTAGCCGCGCCCGCCGCCCGAATAGCCGCGTCCGGAGTAGCCGCGTCCGCCGCCCGAATAGGCGTGCTCCGGAGTAGCCGCGTCCACCGCCCGAATAGGCGTGTCCGGAGTAGCCGCGCCCACCGCCCGAATAGGCGTGTCCGGAGTAGCCGCGTCCACCGCCCGAGTAGCCGCGTCCACCGTTGGAATGGCCCCCCCCACCCGAATAGGAGCGTCCGGAGCCGCCGCCCCCGCGCCCACCGTGCTGGGCCGAGGCGGCGGTCGCGCCTGCCAGCATCAGAGCCATGCTCAGGGAGAGCATCTGCAACGTTCGCATCATAACTACCTCCAATTTGAACCTGCGCAAGGAGTAGAGCATTCGGGATTCCAATCCCAAGTCATTGAAACCAAGCGACTTCTTGCGAGAGCTGCGGGAAGGGACTGGCTGAATACCACCGGCCACGGCTCACCTCGGCCAGGCGGGGCGTTCGCGTTCACTTTTGGCCGAGCTGGATGTAGCTGCCGACGATCCGGGCCGCTTCCTCCAGAAATGCGCGGTCGGCATTTGTGAAGGCCGCCGGCGTGTGGCTGTCGATATCCAACTCGCCGACGACCTGCTCCCGGGAGAATATGGGGACCACGATCTCTGACCGGGTCCTGATTGAACAAGACAGATAGCGCGGGTCGGCGTTGACATCGGCGACAACGATCGTGGAGCGCGCAGCCACCGCGGCTCCGCAGATGCCCTGATGGACCGGAATCCGCACGTGGGGAGTCGGTTCGCCCACGAACTGGCCCAGGACCAGCGTGCCGGGGTCGTTTGGGTCGAGCATGTAGAAGCCCACCCAGTCATAGTGCGGTAGCCGTTGCGAAATGACCTTGACCACCTCTTCCTGCAAAGCGTCCAGCGAGGAAGCGGTGGATGCCGACTGGCGGATCGAATCGAGAATGGCTGTACGCGACTCCGTGGGAGGCTCCATGCTGGAATCGTACTCCATCGAACACCTGTAACGCCGTCTGGCCGTTGAACTCGAGCTCAAACCGCATCTTGCGAGGGCGCGCGAGGTCCATCACGAACGGCAGTTGAATCTCCTCGACCGGGCGTGTGGAAACCGGCCGAGGGGGGGCAGAACCCCTTCGAGCCGCACCGGGCACCGGGAGAGCGGCCCGCTGATTCCCACCAGCACCCATCTTTCCGGTCAACGAGATGGTCTGTACCGCGCGCCACGCCTGCAGGCCGCCTCGGGCGGCGACGTTCTTGTCCACAATTTCGGCAGCGGAAAGCTTGGCTGCCGGTGCAGGCATGTCCGCTGCCTCGGCGAGCGAAATGGCAAACGTCAGGGAAGCGCAAATTACCAGTGACTGTCGGAACATGTGTGCTTGTCTCCTCGTTATCGGCCAGCCCTACTCCACCACGAGCCCCTCGGCTCGAAAGTTCCCGATGACCACGTTGACGCGGTCGCCCTTCTTCACGAGCCTGCCTTTGTTCGAAAAAGCCATCCAGTAAGACCGGCCCGCGGCCGGCGGGGACTCTGGCGCAACTTCCCGACCTTTTCGAGCGCCGGGACCACCAGACTGACCCGCGCCCGAGGGGCGATCAAGGAAGGCTCGGCCTTCTTGTCGTTAAGCGCCTGGGCCCTGTTCGCATCTAACACGCGGTAGGCGAATCGAATGATCTCGCCCGATTCCACCGCCTTCACGCTGAGCGAATCCACTCCCCAGATTTGTTCGTAATAGACGGTTGCCCGCTTCGGAAACCGACTGGGCCGATAGTGCGAGTGCGCCGCAGCCACCGGAGCCTTACCGGCCCGCGAAGGAGATTGGGCACCCAGCGGCAAAACGGAAATGCAACCGGCGAGAATGCCCGCCAGCAGCAACCTACTCGGGATGACGTTATTGGTTCGGATCATGGGTTCCTCACTTGTGGTAGGGGGCCGGACATCCAACCCTGGATGTCCGGCCCCTGGTGTGGGTCGTCTACTGGACTCTAAATGTCACGGTGTTGCTGTTTCCGCCTGGCGTGGTCACCCTCACCGCGCGGGCAGTCCGCAGAGCGCTACCCGAGATGGTGAAGTTCGCCGTAACCGTAGTGGAATTCACTACGCTGATAGAGCTGACGGAGACGCCGCTGCCGGACACCGTCACTGCCGACGTACGGGTCAGGTTCGTACCGGTAAGGGTGACGCCGAAGGCGGCGCCGCCGTTCAGGGGCTGGCCAACAAGGAAATAGCGGGTCAGCTCGCGGTCTCGGAAAGCGTTGTCAAGCACGCCCAACTGGTCCGGGTCGCACTCGATCGTTACCGAAGCCTGCTGTGAAGACGGCGTCCCGTGGTGGGGCCCCGCGGCGCTACTCTCCGACCAGTTTGAACAGGTAGTTGAAGTAATTCCCCGGCGTGGGCTTGATGTCCTGGGCGCGCACGGTGAAGCCAGGCAGCATCTCCTCCATGACGCGCTTGTAGAGGAGAGTCTTGAACTCGTGGAGGGGGTCGTTCTCGCGCAGGGAGATGTCGGCGATCTCGACGCGTTTGGTATCGAACCAGACCTCGGTGATGTCGGTGCGCATATTGCCGATCCGGCGCACCTGGAGAGCTTCCAACTCGTCTCTGATCTCGGATAGGCGCTTTGGGGAGAGTTGCAGCGCTTCGAGTTCGGGCACAGACTGCCCCTTGGTCAGCCGGTCGAGCCGATCGTAGAGGGTGCTCAGGCCGGCGTTGCGCTTGATGAAGTTGATCTGGCCCTCTTTCAGCAGAGCGTCGACCTTCTTGGGATCGAGGGGCAGCGCGGGCTTGAGGACCTGCTGGCGCAGAGTGGACGAGTTGTTCAAGCCCTGGGCGATGTCGTTGAAGGTACTGTTGCCGCCATAGCTCTTCCCGCGGATAGTCACCTGCTCGTGAAATGTGAGGAACTCCGTGGGGTCGGGTTTGTGCCCCTGCAGTTGTTCCTTGAGCCGCTCGACGGCGTATTGTTTGATCTCCTTCTTCTCGATCGCCTTGCCAGTTGAGCCGCGGCCGCCTCCTCCGCCGCCTCCCGCGCCTCCCTTCTTGGGAACGGCCTCGGTGGTTTCGCCGACGGTGGTGGTAACGGTCTTCGGCGCCTTCCGCGGAGTGACGACCCGGCGCACGGCTTTGGTATCGCCCGAAGCCGCCCGGAGTTCCTGCTGCGCTTCCTCGAGCTCTTCAGCGGCGCTGACGGCGGACGTTAGTTCCTTCTTCCCTCCGACGACCTTGAGGTGGCCGGCCCTGGCCGCGGTGGTTTGTCCCTGGCCCTGCACTACGCCGCGGATCGGGGACTTGGCGGCCGTGCCGGCGAGCGACTCGGGGTCGGGAGGCGGCGGCCCGGTTCCAGCGACAGACGGCTTGACGGGCGGCGGTCCGGCCTTCCCGGCGTCGTCGATGGCCTGGAGCAGAGCCTCGGTCTGTTTGCCGACCTGCTCGATGTTCTCGAGATCGCTGGAGTCCAGGTCTTTGGCTGCTTTGACGGCGGCGCGCCAATTGGCGTAGTTCTTGCGCAGGCCATTCCCGAGCTGAGCGAGCCCGACGCCGCCGCGCACCAGGCCGTAGATCCGGACATAGCCGGTGAGCTGGTCGAGGCTGGTGACGAACTCGCGGCCCTGGTCCGGCCAGGTCTCGATGATCCAGCCGCGGTGTTCCTGGATGACGCTGTTGGTGAGATCGAGGGTCAAGGCGATGCGGTCGGCCCAAACCAGGCCGGTGCGAGCGGCCGCGCCGACGCGAGCCACGGCCGAAACGGTGCCCAGCCCCTCCACCGTCTCGCCCCCGGCCGCCACCTCGCCTCCAAGTCCGAACGTCAGGCCGGTGCCGAATGCCTCGCCGGCCTTCTCCAGCGCCACTCGCGTCGATTCGTTCTCGAGCTGCAGGAGGTACAGCGCGGGGAAGAAGCCCACGGTCCCACCCTCGTCGTAGAACTTCACTCCCACGACGTCGGTTTCGTCGAGGATCACCTCGTCCCAGATACGGCGAGGCAGGCGCAGGTCGCGATCATAAGCGTAATCGGTGCCGAAAATGTCGATCCGGAGGTGGACGGCGATCTTGCCATCGGGGAGACGGCGCGCGTAGATGGGCGACGGGGTCAGCACTGTAATGCCGGGCTTTTTGTAAGGCAGAATCAGGCTGGATTTCGCCTTCTCCAACCCCTTGGCGAAGGCCTCCGCCGTCATCACCGCCTTGGTCTTGATGGCGAGGATGCGGTCTGCCTGCTTCTGCTCGTCCTCGGCGACTTCTCCGGCAGTCAGCTCGTCGAAGAGGCGGTCCAGGAGGCGGCGGCCCTCGGGGGTCGAGGCGAACTTCTGAAGCTGGTCGTCGGTTGCGGCTTCGGCGAAGGCCAGGGACACATCGTCGCGGTCGGTGGAGCCCAACGAGTCGATGACGCGTTGGACGTAGTCGGGGTCGCCATGCGCGGCTCGCTTCAACAGATCGGCGCCCAGGGCCTCCTCGTCGAGATTGAGCCAACTCGTGTGGTCGTCGATCAACTCTTCGGGCGTTCGCACGGGCGGCGGTGGCTCGATCGTTTCGAGCCGGGGCGCGGGCGGCGGCACAATGTCGCTTTCGACCGGCTGAACCAGCGTGGGAGGCGGCGGCGGTGGGGCCGCGAGGAAGTCCGGCTGCACCGGCAGCGGGAGTTGCGGCAGTTCGGCCACATCCGGAGAGGGCAGGGGCGGCAACTCGGACGGCTTCGCTTCGACCTTTGGGGGCGGCGCCTTGGGCTTGGGCTTCGACTTCGGCTTCGGATGCGAGCGCGCCGACGGGGGCGGTAGGGGCCGGATTTGCGGCCCGGGATGTTCGCCGAGGTCCACCGGGATTGGATACTCGGTGACCACCACCTTGTTGTAGCCGAGGGCGGCGAGCCGCGAGAGGGCTGCCTGGTCGACGCGCACGGGCGTGGTGGTCTTGCGGCGGATCGCGATGTTCAGCGTTCCAGGCTCATCGGTTGTCCAGCCGATGGCGACGGCGAATTGCTCGTCCTGGAGGCTGTTGTCCTTGGGATAGCGGATGACACCGACGCCATCGACCTGCACCTCCTGTAGGCCTTCGCCCGCTTCTACGTATCCCACCTTGGGCCCTGGGGTTTCGGGCTTGCCCTGCCTGGCCACGCCGACCACGCTTCCCGCGGGGAGATCGACCCGGCCGGCGCCGGCGGCCACATCGGCGGTCGCTTTCGCCGCGGATTGCTCCGTCGCGGCGGAGCCGGCGCGCTCCTGGCCGCCACGCCGCTGCTGGACCACGTGGGCCAGTTCGTGAATCAACAGCTCTCCGGCGGGGGCGCGATCCGCGGACGCCTGACCCTGGTTGAAGACGACGTCGTCGCCAACGGTGAAGGCGAGCGCGTTCAGGGCGTCGGCGATGGCGGCCGCGCGCGGTCCCGAGTGAAGCCGCACGGCCTCGAGATCCTCGCCGAAGCGCTGCTCCATCGCGGCGCGCGCCGGGTCATCGAGCGGGCGGCCGGAGGACTGGAGCGCGGCCCTTATCTGGGTGCCCTGGTGGCGGCCGGCGTCGCGCCGCAGCATGGACGCGACGGCGCGGTTCCCAATCAGCGATTGCAGACCGAGCACAGCGGGCGGCGCCTGAGCAGGCGCGGGCGGAGCCTTGGCGCCCCGGTTGCGAACGGGACGGGGTCTGACCTTGCCGGCGTGCGCGCGCTTCATAGCCGATCCATCACTTGGTGATCACGACCCTGGCCGATCCCGGAACGATGAACTTCTCCATCTCGGGCAGCAGATTCGCTGGAATTTCCATCTGGTCCTCGGCGAAGCGCACGTCGACCAGGCGCGGCTGCCCCTGCAGGAACTTCGTTCCACGCTCGGGCACGGCGGCGGAACGCAGGGATTGCACCCAGCTCTCCTCCACCTCAAAGGCCACGATTCTGGCGCCGGGACCGCGCTTGGCGAGGAACTCGAGGGCCCGTTCGACCGAACCGAAGTTGAGATATGCGGTGCCCGGCGTGGTAGTGACTGCCCCGGCCGGATCGACGTTGAGGAGCGTCCGGCTGCCGCTGCCCTCGACGCGAAAGACCACGCGGCCGCGCGCAGTCTTCAGCAGCCCGCGTTCCAGGCGGGGCAGCTCGGCGGGAGTTTGCTCGCTCTTCGAAAGCGGCACTTCCACTTTCTGCTGGGGCGCGCCTTTCCCGGCGGCGAGCTTGTCGATCTCGGCGTCGATCTCCTCATTAGTGGGCAGATCCGCGGTCGCCGACCGGGTTCCGGCGGCGTATTCGGCGGACTCCTGCTTCAAGCTGGCTGCCTCCTTGCGCAGGGCGGCCGCCTGGTCCTTGAACTTCGCGGCCTTATCGACATCCTTCATTACGGCGACGCGGCGTTCCAGTTCGGCGGCCTCGGCATCCTTAGACGCGGCGAGACGTTCCCAGGCAGCGGCGCGCTGCTGCTGCAGCAGATTCGCTCCAGGCTTAGGAGGGGCGCCCGCGGTGCCGCCTCCGAAACCTTCCTGGGGCATATCCTTTAGAGGTCCGTCGTAGAGGACCTTGCCGTCGGGCGAGGTGACCTTCACCTTGGGGCTGCCGCCCGACATCTCGGTAATGGCGATCCTGTTGCCGCCGGCCTCGCCCTCGATGGCGTCGATCGGCTTAAAGGCGCCGGTGACCGCAGTCGGCCCGCCGCGCACCAGCTTGACGCCCTTCAACGTGGCGCTCCTAAGGCCAATCGCGCCCACCACGGCGGTGATCGCGCCCATGACCATCATCTGGTTGGCGGCCTCCTGTTGTTCCGGGTCGAGCACGTCGTGGGCGCCTTTGCCGAGCGAGAGCGTGTAACCCTGCTCGAAAGCGCTGATGCCGGAATAGATTGCGTAGGCGGCCATGCCCGCTTCCAGGGCCGAGACGCCGGCGATGCCTATGGCGGAGGTGGGAGGGAAGATGGCCAGCAGGAGCAAGGCGACGGTGACGCCGAACATCAGGACTTGCTTGACCTTGTCCCAGGCTTCGGCGACCTCGATCTCGTCCTCGATGGCCTTCTGGACTTTCTCGTCCTGCAGAGGGAGCAGCTCGCGGACGATCGGCCGGAGGGTGAGGTAATCGAAGTCGGGCTCGCCGATCTTCTTCGAGAACGAGGCATAGGCGGCGCGGCGCCCCTCGATGCGGTTGGACGATTTCGGTGAGGACGGCGGCGGGCTCGGTATGCGTCACCAGCAGGTTTTCAGGAAGCACGTCGTAGTTGGCGGGTCCGAGGACGAGCAGGAACGGCTGGATCTTGGTCAAGGAGGCAGAGGCGGAAGTAGGCGCCCGGAAGCGCCTTGTTATCGATGCGAAATTCGGGAGGCATGCCCTCGCCCTTGAGCGGCTTGGCGAAGGTGGGGCGGGGCGTGGGGGATTTCTCCTCGTCGGCGGCGTAGTCCTTGAGGATGTCCACCGGCGCTTCCCATTCACGCCCGGTCTGCAAGAATTTCGGAGTCTCGCGTTCAAGCTGGACCGCCAGATTCTCCAGGTGGCAGCCGGTGCAGGCCCGGTACTGGCCCCTCACCTGCCCCTGGGCCTTGAATCGGCGGAGCGGGTTTTTGGAAGTGACGGCCTCATCGTAGGCGTCGAGTGCGCGCCCGCCCTCGTGCACGGCCCGAACCTGAAGGTCACGGACGTCCTGGGAGTAAGCGATGCGCTCCACCTGCTTGGGCTGCAGTTGCTGTTCGAGGAACTGGCGCCAGTCCGCGAGCGCGGAGCGGTTGCCGGCCATGCGCGCCTGGCCCGCGGCCTTGACCAGGCGCTTGAAGGCGGCGACGCGGTCGGCGAGCGGCTTCTCGGGCTCCTCCTGCTTTTCTTCCGGCGGCGCGAAGAGGGTCTTCTTGATGACGTCGATGTGAACCTTGGTCTGCTTTTTGAAGAGGGTCGCGGGGTCCGGTTGGCCGGGCTGTACCTTGAAGCCGAACTCGTATTGCTGGCCGCCGACCAACCTGTCGCCGAAGTCCCAATGGACCTTCTTCCCCTGGACGGTAACCGTGGTCTCGTAACCTCCCTCCGGAACGGTACACTCGTTCAGTTCGTAGGTGAGATTCCCAGTGGCGGTGGCGAAGACGATGTAGCTTGAAGCGAAGATGTCGTCGGTGCAGTAGACGGTGACGCCGGTGACGCTGGGCGGCTGCTCCTTCTTGGTGTCGCGCTGAATGACCGGGGCGCGGCCGCTTTCGAGTTGCTGCACCACGTGGGTCAGCTCGTGGGCGAGCAGTTCGCGGCCGGCGGGCGACTGGGGAGCAAATTCAGCGCGGTTGAAGACGATGGAGGAGCCGTAGGCGAAGGCGCGCGCCCCGGCACTGTCCGCGGCTCGCTCGGCATCCGGGCCGGTGTGGATGGCGACGCCGGCGAGCGAGCGGCCGAATCGCGCCTCGAAGAGCTCGCGCAGCGGACGCGAGAGGGCGGTGCCGGGGCCGAAGCGCGCACGCCGCGAGGGAACGCGTTCGTGAAGAGGCAGAAGCGGGCTAACGCGGAGCGGGGCGCGGCCGGCGACGGCGGCGGCGGCGACGCGATCGGCCTCGCGTTCGGAGGGCTGGTCCGATTCGCCGTCTTCGGGCGGCGGTTCGACGATGGCGGGAGGGGAGGCGTCGCTATCCGCGGCGTCCGGCTGGTCCGCATGGTGGACGGCCTCGCCCTGCGAGGGAGTGGGCAGGGAGGGCAAGGGTTCGACGCGCCTTGGCTCGCCGTACCGTCGCGGAACCTCGCCCTCGTGGGGCACCACAGTGATCCCGCGAAGGGCCAGCCGCATCAGGCCGGGCGCGTTCTGGCGGGCGCCGGCAGCGGTTTTGCCGGAGAGCGCAAGATGAATCAGGTCGGGACGCAGGTCCGACCAAGCGACGGAGGCAGGCGGTGCGCCGCGCTGGTAGCGGAGGACAGGGGCGCCATCGATCCGCAGCTCCGCCGATCCAGGGCCGCCATCCACGTTTTCGATCCGGTGGCGGCACGGCCGTGCCCGCGCGCCGGGCGCGCCCGAGAGAATGGCGAGCAAAGCGCGATTGCCCGCCAGAGGCTGCAGGCCGCGCAAGCCCTGCGCCTTGGCGATCGCCAGCGCGGGCTCGTGTTCGCGCTCGTGCGCCGCGTTCTCAACGGTGCGAACAGCGGGCGATCTGTCGGCCCGGGTACGATTCATGCTTTGCCCCGGCGCTTGCGTTTCTTCCGAGGCGGCGGAGGGCCGGCGGCGGGCGCCGGAGCCGGCCGCACGTTGGTCACCGCTTTTCGCGGTGGCGCGGAGGGAGGCGCGGCGGCGATCGCGGCGGGCGCCGGAGCCAGCCGCACGTTGGTCACGGCTCTTCGCGGCGGCGGGGAGGGGGCGGGACGTGCCGCTATCTCGGGGCGCGCGGCAATCTCGTGCTGCGGCACCGGACCGCTCGCGGCGGCGATCGCGGCGGGCTCCGGTTGGCCCTTGGAGCCCGGTTCTTTCGAAGGCGGCGGAGGGCCGGCGGCGGGCGCGGGAGCCGGCCGGACGTTGGTCACGGCTCTTCGCGGCGGCGGGGAGGGCGCCAGCACGGCGGTGACCTCGGGCCGGGCGGCGATCTCCTTCTGTAGCGCGGGATGGTTGAAGCCGGCGATCGCCTTGAGCTCCGGCCGATCCTTCACGGGATCGGCCTGGCGTATGAACTGCCGCAGGACCTCCAGCTCCTTCGGTTGTTTTGGATCGAGGTGGAAGAAGAGCTGCGCGCGCAGGGCCTGGTCGGAAGAGGCGACCAGCGGCGGCACGATCCGGTCGAACAGGTCGTAGTAGTCCTTGCGGAACAGGGCGACAACGTCGTCCCAACACTCAGCCGGGTAGGCGTCGACGTGATAGAGAAACGCCTTGAGGTGAGCGTCCGGAGTCGCGTACAAATTCGCCGCGGCCCACTGTCGCTTCGCCACGTTGCGCTGGATCATGCCGCGTGCACCCGTTTAGACGAACTCCAGCCTGACCTCGCCGGTCGAGCATGCTCCCGCAATCGAAGAGGCCCGGACCACCACGCGGCTGACGGTTTCGTTGACGGAGGTCAGCGTGATGCTGGCCTGGCCCTGAACCAGATCGACCAGGCCACCCCGGGCCGAGAGCTTCCCGCGGCTGGTGACAACCTTGACCTTGTCGTCAAGGCTGCGGACGGGCTTGCCATCCTTGTCCACGGCCTGGATTTCGATCTGGAGGCTGTCCGCGCCATCGCCAACGATCTCGGTCTTGTCAGCCTTCAGCGACAACGTGGGCTTCTCCGCCAGGACGCGAGTCTTGAGATCCACCCTTGCCGCCCCAAGGCGTGCCGCAAGCGGATCCTTGTTGTCGATCCGGATCATGTCAAGATTCGCCGGGTCTCCTCCCGAGACGTCCGCCAGGATCGAGGAATCCTGGGCCACGGCCTGCTTCAGCTCCTCAGGCGGGACCTCGACGTAGGCGTTCTTCTCGACGCTGAACCGCGAGTGGGTGTGGACGATCCGGCCCGTGCTCTTGTCGAACACAACGTACTGTACGCTCGGAATGGTTTGAACTGGGATATCCATGAAGTGCCTCCCTCATTCGAAAAACACGATACCTAGCGCTGCGAATCCGATATCGGGCCCGAGAGCCCGGACCCGGAAATTGATCATCCGGCCAACACCGGTGACCGAGGGCGCATGGACGTTCCGGTCGTCATTGGGTGGGCCGAGTTTGCTGCTGGAGCTTGAAATGGTGGCGCCGGTCTTGTTGCCGTCCACCGTAAAGATGTCGATGAAGACCGCGTTGTCGGAGTCGAAGTCGGTGTGAGAGTCGATCAGAGTGTATGTACCGAAGGCCGTAAACTGCCTGGCGACGCCAAGGTCGACGGACATGGTCGTGTTGTTGCCGTTTTGGGCCAGGGAGAACACGGTCACGACCTTGCGCGCCGGGTTGCCCATCAGAGACTTGCCGTTCCCGTCGGTGAGGATGCCGTCCACCTGCATCCCGCTCATCACCTCGACACCGTTGGCATAGTCCCCGGCGAAGTTGATGGCCAGCGTCTGATTCGTCCAGTCAACCACGGCGCGCTTGTTTCCGCCCGAGCGGCCGTCGAGAACCAGGTCCGCGCCGTGAATGCGGAAGGATGCCGCGCCTACGTCGATGAAAGCCTGGCCAAAGGGATTCAGGTGGTTCGCGTTGACGGCGCTCGCACTGCCATCCAGATGCATTGTGAGCGCCGCCTGGGCGTTGCGCATAAACAGGTGGCCGGCGCCGCCGGTGGTGCCGACATCGAGCCGGTACTGGTCGCCGTCGTACGCCAGGCCGAGATGGCCGTTCGCATCGAAGCACAGAAAATCGCCGCCGTTGCCCTGAGTTCCAACGCTGAGCACGGCGTGATTGGAATCCAGGTTCATCGCCGGCCGCCCGGCGCCGTCCTTGCACACGACTGTGTCGGCGTGGGTCTCGACGCGGGACAGGTTGGTCCCGCCGTCCCTGGAGAGGACGATGGCGTCTCCGCTGTTCGGAACGGTGAGTTGGAGCCCGCCGCCCACGCCGGCCGTCAGCCGCCCGGACAGCGTTTCCTGAACCTGGTTGGCAGCGGTGAGGGAGCGGCGCACGCGCAGTTCGCCGACCGGCTCTCCGAGCGTGGAGCGGCGATAGGGCAAGGCGCCGTCGCTCTCGGAGAGAGTGGTGAGCGTTCCGCCGCCCGAGACGTTGACGATGGCCAGGATCACCGAGGTGCCGTCGTCGACGTAGGCGCCGGCGCCGGTGACGGGCTGCAAGCGGACCCACGGCACCTGCTCCATGCGGCCGCCCGACCCTTCGTTGACGCGGTTGATCTGCGAGAACTGGATGGTCACGTAGGACTTCTGGCCAACCAAAGAGAGCGGCAGCGGAACCGGGACGGCGACCTCGTTGTTATTGCCGTTGGGCGGGTCCGCACCGATGTCGCCGTGACCGCTGGTGGAGAGCACGATCATCTCGCCCACGCCGTCCACGGCGACTCCCGGGTTGACGGAAACCTGCGTATCGCCGGGCGCGCCGCTCACCTCCAACCCTAACGCCACGCCGCGGTCGTGCACCGTCGAGTGGTGCAGGCGCGCCAGCGGCAGATGGTAATCCGTGAAGTCCTCGAAGTGATTCCGGCTGCTGTGCGGATACTCGTTCGGTGCATCGTAGTAGACGTTCTTCTTGATCAGGTCGTAATTCATGCTGCCTCCGTTTTGTGATGGGCGGTTGGGCTAGAAATCCATCCACCACGATGTGTGTCCGGGTTTCTCGTTCTCGACGATCTGAACGATCCCGCGCCGGAACTTGTTGCGGTCGTCGGACGTCGTCGGCCGCTGATTGGAAAAGAACACGACGACACCGAATTCGTTGGCGCCCGCGCGCCAGCTGCGCTGCGGCGGGTCCTGCTGGGTTTCCCCGGCATCGGTAATGAGTACCCGGCCGCCACGGTCCTTCGCCATTTTCGTGGGGTGGACCAGTTGGCGCTGGGTGGTGACGCGGGTGATGACCGGCGGAGCCTTCGTGAGATCGACGCGGTAGATGTGGGGCTGCTCGGCCATGACGCGGTTACTGGGATCGACAGAGAATCCCCAGCGCAGGCCGTGGTCCGAGACAAGCAACACGGAAGGGGACTCCCACACCAGGCCGGCCGGAAACACCAGGGGATTGGCACCGGCCGCGAGGGCGCCCAGCAGGGACGTGGTGGTCCAGCCGGCCGCGGGGTCCACCAGGACCAGATCGGCGGGCGTGGTGGTGCTTTGCTGCTGGGCGTCGGCGACAATGAAGCGGCCGGTGGCATCCATGATCAGAGCGGTCGGCTCGGCGATGGCGGCGAGAGCGTGCGTGGCCGCCGCGAGCGGCCCTTCACTGACCACGACGATGGCCGGTTTGGACGCTCCGGCCGGAGGGTTGCCGAGAGGATGGAACCCGCGATCGAGGATGACGAAGTGGCCGGCACCATCCAAAACCATGTCCACCGGATGGATGACCGGCAAGACCGGCACCGTGGTCTGGTCCATGACGGTGGCGATGGCGTAGCCGGGCGGAGTGAAACGATAGAGTGCCGATTTCTGCTGCGAGGCCGATGCGTACTGGCCGGTATCCACCACGCTGACGCGGTCCGTTGCGTCCACGACAACGGCCGTGGGCTGAACCAGCGGAACGCCGGTGAAGATCGGCTTCGGCATGGGCATGGGCAGGCCGCCGGGCGCGAAATCGAGGTCGCCGTTGGCGGTGGAGCGCCACAGCGCGGGTCTGCGGGGAACCGCGAGAGAGATGTCGGCGGGATCGGAAACGAAGTAGAAGTTTTTGCTATCGACGGCGATGCCGGAAGGGTGCAGCAAGGCGGTAATGGTCTGGGCTGGAGCGCTGGGAGGCGAGACCGTGTTGCTGTGGGCCACCGCCCGCAAGACGGCCGTTCCATCGCTCGCGGGCACGGTGTGCAGGACGGCGTCGTTGTCGTCCACGACCATGCGCGGCCGCGCGGCGGTGACGGCGTAGATATCGAGATAGGTGTAGAGCCCCTCTTTCAAGCCCCGTTGCTGATAGATGGCGACCATCCGCGAGATCAGCTTGCGCTGCTGGTACTCGCTCCAATCGGGCAGGAGCGTGAGCGCGACCCAGGAAGCCAGGTAGGGCAGGAAATCCGTGCGGGTGCGCCAGGGGTTGAACAGGGTGAACAGGTTGTCGATCTGCGTCTCGAAGTCGGTATGGGTGTGATCGCCGTGCACGATCGCGACGGGATCGATGAGCTTCACCGGGACGGCGTCCGGCGCCAGGGGATACGTGTTCACCAGGCCGTACGCCAAGGTGAGGAACTCCGCCGTGGCCTGCGCCACCACCAGGTTCTCCGTTTGACCGGCCTGCAGGATTTGGAGCGGGCGGCCGGCTTCGAGCAGGGCGGCGTTATCGGCGCGGAAGGTGGTCTGGCCCGGGATGAGGTCGGCGATGCGAACGGTGCCCGCGCCGTAAGGTCCTCCGGCGAGATTGGCGTCGAGGAACATGGTGAGGCCGGTAAAGTGATCCACCTGGCGGCGCTCGGCGGTTCCAGCGATGGCGATCCAATCGCCGACGCGGAACTGCGCCATGTCGGTGGCGGCGGCGAACAGGATGTGGTCGGTTACGGCGGAGGCGAAGGGCGTCGCGGCACGAACCACCAACCCGCCGCCGTCCAGGCCAGTCAGAATTTTTTCGTAGATACGGAGATGACGGCCCAGGAACTGGGTGGGGTCGTTGTCCGGTACCCAGAGCACCGGGGGCAGGTAGTCGAGATAGGTGCTGTTGGCCATCGTGCTCCGATCAGATCTTGGTTACCGTCACGTTGTGCGCCGCGGCGCTGCACACCATTTCGTAGTCGGCGAACTTGACCCAGACGCCCGGCACGGCGGTTGGATATAGTCGCGTGGGCGGCGTGTAGAGCGGCGTCTCGGCGTCGATTTGCAGAGACGAGATGAAGCCGACCGCGCTGGGCGGCTTGATGAACTCGAACAGGGGGGCGATGGTCTGATCCTCCCCGACATCCCATCCGTTTCCGTCGCTGTTGCCCAGGGTGGGGTGCAAGAACTGCTGGATCTGGGCGACGATGCCGTCGTGCACCGTGGTGGAAGTGGCCGGATCGGGAACCAGGCCCTGGTCGACGGCCTGCTTCCAGACCATGATCTGGGCAGTCACTTTGATGGGCAGGTAGCGCGGGCCGGTGACGGTGAGGGCGGCGGTGACGGAGCGGCGCTGCTCCAGGTAGTCGGCGACTTCCGCCAGCAGTTCCGCCGTGGGCGCGGGCGTGGGATTGCTCAGCGGGGAGCCGGGGATGATGATGACCTGGACGTTGCCCGAGTCGCGGTTCAGGCCGCCGTAGGTCCAGGGATCGCCCGGCTTCACGGCCGGATTGAAACTCTGGTCGTAGACCGTGAAGAGGCGGGGCGGCAGGCAGCGAACCTTCTGGACTTCGGTGCTGGCCTGGACCGCGAGATACTCGTAGTCCTCGGCCGCGACAGCGCGGTAGCGGTTGCGCAGAACCTCGGGGCCGCGGCGTTTGGTGTCGTCGATGGACTCCTGGTCCGCGCCGTTGGCCGCCGGGCCCGGATTCGTGACCGCTACCAGCCCCGCGACGGGAGTGCGCAGGACCGTGATGGTAGCGGGCGGCACGTTGCCGATGACGCCGCCCACCACGTAGCGATAGGCGAGCGCCTGGATCTGGCTCTCCGATGGCGGGATGGTTCCCTGCCCCTGTGGCGACATGATGGGATCGTAGTTGCCGAAACTGAGGCGGCCCATCACGGGGTCGAGCCGGAAGACATTGGCTGCGCCTAGGGGGAAATCGTCCACGCGGGCCCAGGTGGTCCACGGTCCGAACGTGCCGCCGGGCAAGGCCTGGCGCACCTGCACAACCAGGTGATCGTAAGGATCGGAAGCGCCCGGGCGCTGGTAGAGCGGCGCGTTGACCAGGTCGAAATACTGGAACGGCTTTCCATTGCCGGTGCCGGCCAGTTCGGGCTGGGTCACGGTGAGCGCGTTGCTTGCGTGCACGCTGTTGAAGAGGATGGAATCGATCTGGATGGTCACCGGGTTCGCCGTCAGATTCGAGACATGCACGCCGACCCAAAACAACTGCTTGTCGACCGCGTCGGCTAGCGTGGTTGGAGTGAAGCCCCAGTTTTTGGGAGTCTGGGCCGCCCAATCGACCGGCACCGTCACGGTGGCTACGCCGTTTTGAGTGAAAGACGTGGTGCCGTCGAGGACGCCCGGGATGAAGGGCCAGAGCAGCGGCGACACGGCGGCTTGGGAATACTGCCACTGCACCTGCAGGCTGCCGGGGCTGACGGGCGTACGAAAGAGGAAGCTGAGTGGGATCGGCAGCGCTGTGGCCTGGTCGAAGCCGAGGGTGAGAGTCAACACGTCGCCGGGCACCAGTGAGTAGGAATAGCCGCTGAGCGGCGCGGCGACCATCCGCGATGTGACGTTTTCGTAGTGCAGGCCGGTCTTGTGCAGACTGATGGCGGTGGTCAGGTTTGTGGGGAGCAGCGACACGTCCGCATCGGTCTCGAACAGGATGGCCGCATCCTGGCCGGTCTGCTGTGTCGCGGCGACGTTCCCCTTGGGCAACGTGACGGGCGGCGAAACGCCGGCGAGCTGGTAGGTCAGGAAGACCGTGGCGGGCGAAGCCGGATCCTGGGTGATGCCGAGCAGGTTCAGAAACTCGATGAAATTCTTGTCGGGCACGCGATTCAGTCGGTACTGCATGCCTTCCACGATCCACGCGAACAACTCCATGAGCGTGATGCCCAAGTCGCTCGCGTTGTGATCGGTCCACTCGGGGTTATAGCGCGGAATGAGGCTTCTGGCCTCGTCGACGACGTCCTGCCACATCCGGTCGTCTAGATTCGGGGATTGCAGTCGGCCATTCGCCATAGCGCGGATCCTCAGGTCTGGGAGGGCTGAAGGTAGAACGGATATACCAGATCGTCGGGCTGGTAGGTCGCCCGAATCCGATACTGGACGTTGACGATCAGCCGCCCGTTCAAGTTGTCGTTGTCGACCAGTACGCTGTCGAGAATAATGCGAGGCTCGCCGTTGGTGAGCCCTTCGGTCACATAGTGAGTGGCCAGGTTCGCAGTAGCCAGATTGTTGGGGGCGAAGACCAGGGACTTCAGATTGCAGCCGAAGTCGGGACGCATCAGCCGTTCGCCGTACTGCGTGCCGAGGAGGATGAAGATGGCTTCGCGCACCTTCTCCATGTCACGCGCCTGCTGAATGCCGCCGCGCACGTTGCGGCTCATCGGGTAGGCGAATCCTTTTCCGAGCAGGTCGGGGATCATAGGCGCTCCCTCCTCAAGCCTTGTTGGCGTCGACCGTTACCTGGCCGGCGCCGGTGATGGTGACGGTCACTTTGGCTGTGCCGAGCGAGGTGGCGCCGCCGGCGGTGACGGTGATCGTTCCGGGGCAACTGATGCTGACCGCGTCTCCGAGAGTCAGCATCGACTGCCCTTCGCACTGCACACGCGGAGTGGAGGCGGAGATGGTTCCCGTGCCGGTGCCAACGAAGGTCGAGGTTCCCGTGACCCAATCGCCGGTGCATTTGCACGTCAGGTCGATACCCTGGATCAGCGCGCCTTTCGAGCTGGCGTCGCAGTGCAACGCGGGGTGGTCGACGGGCGTGAGCATGACGCTGAGCACGGCCGGCGCGAGAGGAGTCTGCACCGTCGTTGTCAGCGTCCTTCCCTGAACCACGATTTGCTGCTGCATCGGAAACCTCCCCCTTACGGATTGAGATGGACCTTGCCGGCCGGGCCGGACTTGATGGTGACGTCACCCACGGCCTGGATCGTAATATTGCCTTGAAGGTCGAGCGAGATCGACGAGCCCAGCCCGTTCTGGAGCGTCAGCCCCTTGGTTTCGTCCAATTGAATCTCCAGGCCCTTCTTGAGCTTGATGGTCTTGGTCTGATTCGGCCCGGCGTTGACTACGGGTGGCGGGCTCAGGCCGTTCCACAGCCCGCCCAGCACCACGGGCTTATCGACGTCGCCCTGTTCGAAGGTGGCCAGCACTTCGTCGCCGACATCGGGCAGGAAGAAGATGCCGCTGCTCGTTCCCGCCATGGGCGTGGCGACGCGGGCCCAGTTACTCAGGTTCACGTCGGACAGGTGCGGGAACGATAGCTGTACGCGGCCCAGCCCGTCCGGGTCGATGTTGTTCTCCACCTTGGCCACGACTACGCCGTTGACGGCGGACTGGCCGTCCGGCTTGCCGGATCCACCGAGCTTCTTGCGCAGGCTCTCCAGCAGGGCGGAATTCACGTTCTGCGACACTTCGAAGTTGGTGATGTAACCGGCGTCGCTGATGGTGTGAGTCACCTTGCTGAGCTTGTACCGGCCGCTGAAGCGCTGTCCGACGCCCTCGATCTGCACGTAGTCGCCGGCGCGAAGCTGCGGCATGCCGATGCAGGAGCCGCTGCCCTCGAACAGGCCCTCGAGCAGTTGAAGGAGGACGGATTTGGCGATCGTGAGCGCGTCGAGATAGCTGGTGATGGGCTGGTCGCGCACCACGTTGCGGCCGAGAGCGACCAGTTGGTCGAGGAAGCTCGAGCCCAGCCGCTCGATGATATCGGAGAGGTCGCCGCCGAGCGCCACCGCCGGAATCACCGCCACGATGGTCTGCGCCAGCTTGTAGTCGTAACCGCGCAGCACCTGAATGCCGAACAGGCCCGAAGTGGTCATGCGCGGGCTGAAACTGCTCAGGTTCTTGCCCCACTCGAGAATGGTCAGCTCGGTTTGCGGGCGGGGGAAGCGGAAATAGAGGCGGTCCCAGTAGACGAAGACCTCGAAGAAATTGCGCCGCGCGAGATCCCGCAGGAAGGCCCAGTCGCTGCCGGTCTGCTGGACCGACTCGCGCACCGGCGTGGGCGAAGGATCGACGATGGGGATGAGCAGGTTCTCCGCCGCGATGGCCTCGGCGATCACGCTATCGGGCATGTACTTGAAGGTGAACCGCTCGGGCGTATTGTGGCGCATCTTCTGCGACTTGTCGTAGCCGGTGATGGTCATCATGGGCGCGCCGTCCCGAGGGAAGGACGGATTCACGGCCGCGATTTCGCCCAGCATCATAGGCTGCAAGTCGCCGGCATAGCCCATGTAGATCTCGACGTTCTTGCCCACGTCGAACAGAGCCGAATCGGTGAGGCTCATGTCGGCGTTGTTCAGCTTCAGCGTGAACATGTCGGCGGTGGTGAGGCTGTTGTCGTATACCAGCTCGATGATGGAGCGGGTGACGTTGGCCGCCAGCGTCAGGCCTGCGATCTTCACGTTGAATGCCGGGGCGTAAAACGATCCCATGTCCGGCGCCTCAGAACGGAGGCTGCGGCGTATTGGGCGGCACGATCAATGTGCCGCCGGCCTGCAGCTTCCGGGGGTTGTCGATGTCGTTCGCGTCGGCGATGGTCCGCCATTGCTTTGGATCGCCGAGCACCTGTTCGGCTATTTTGCTGGCCGTCGCTCCCTGCACGATGTTGACGACGGTGGGCGGCCCGACGAAGAACCCTGACTGGATCTGCACCTGCACGGGCTCGTACTCCTTGAAGGTCGCCGTAAGGGTGGCGCGCACGGGCGTGCCATCCTCCAGAAACATGGTGAAGCGTTGCGCGACGGATTCGAGGACGCACTTCAGCGCGAATCCGCCCCAGTTGAACAGGAGAATGGGCGGGGCTGACGTGATGGGGTCGGCGTCGAGCAGCGCGGTCAACTGCTTGGTGGAGGCCCGCACGTCGGACTGGCTCTCGTAAGTATCGAAGAAGAGCTCCATGCGCAGCGAGCTGGCGTTGCCGCGCACATACTGGATGGGCGGCGTGCGCAGTCCGGGGATGTCGATTTCCGCGAAGGTGTTGCCCAGGTCGAAGCTGTATTCGGCGGGATTGAACATCACCGAAATCCGCTCGCCGGTGCTCAGTTTCGTGATGGAGGCCTTTTCGAGCGACATGTTCTAGGCTCCTCGTTCGTAATCCGTTCGCAGCTTGTCGAGCAGCGAGGTATGAATGTCGTGCCGCAGAGCGCGCAACTGCGCGTCGGAAAGCTGCGCGGCCTGGGCGGGGGGCGCCTCGGGCTGGCTGAGGTCGCGGGAGGTCTGCGCCGTGCGGACGCCGGAACGCGGGGCCGGGCCAGGCATCGGCGGAGGGGGGGCCGGGAGCAGGGGCCGCAATCCAGCCGGCCGCGCGTCCGCGAAAAGAACGCGCCGTTCGCTATCGAGGGCAGCCCGCTCTTCGGCCTGGGCGGGATCGAGGCCCTGGGTCAAGCGGGCCGGGCGCGCGCCGCGATCCCAGGCCGCGTGCGTGGCCTCGTGAGCCAACAGACCCAGCCCCCTGGGCGTCGCAGGATCGTAGGCGCCCTGGCGGAAGTGGATCTCATTGCGAACCGTCACGGCGTCGGCGTTGTGCCGCCGCGCGAGGCGATCCGCGCCGTAGCCCGTGTAGACGCGGATGGCCGGAAGCCCGAAGCGCAGCAGCCTTTCGAGGCGGGCGCGGAGAGCCGGGTCGAGCCCGCGGCCTTCGCCATGCTCGGCCTGCGCCGGTTGGTCTTCGGTGTCCCCAACCTGGGGAGGCACGGGCTCCGGGAACGGAATTCTGCGGGGCTGGACCTCGCGAGGGGATTGTGCACGCGCCGTCTCGACGCGCTCGCGGAGCGACTCCATGCGCGGCACCGCGTCGAACCTGGCGCGGATCGACTCCGCCGCGGCCGGCCATTTGCGATCGACCGCGAAGCGCCCCAACCGTTCGAAGGCGGCGCCGAGCCAGCGCGCGCCGGGCAGTTCGCGCTCGCGTTCCGGATTGTGCTCGTCGTCGTTCACGCGCTTCTCTCCGTGCGCGCCAGGCGCACGATCTCACGGATCCATCGCCGCCGCTCGGCGTGCTCCATCGACATGACCTCCGTGTACGACCAGTGGCAGTACATGCCGATCAGGGCTACCTCCTCGTGGAGCAGATCTAAGGGATAGCCGCTAATTCCCCCAACGGCGCAGGCTCCACGCTGTATTCATGGCTGCACTTGGGGCAGCGCGTGTGGACCTGCCGCCCAACCACGCCGTTGATCTCGTTGAAGAACCGATGCAGGAACGCCAGGTCTTCGGAGAACAGGCCCTCGATGGTCTTGGGAGTCACCTGCTTGATCCTTCCCAGCTTGATGACCACGCGCGAAAAGATAATCACCAGCAGGTACGCCGGGTTCTTCTCGACGCGGGGATCCGCGAGCGGGAGGATCTCGTCGGCCGCGGTGGCCAGGCGCATCACGCCCTCGCGGTGCAACTGGCCGTCGACGTCGACGTATCCCTTGGGTAGCGTGAATTCGTATTCGGTCTGAAACATAGGTTATGTCGCTCTGTCGATGCCTTCGTGGGCGATGGTCAAGGTCTCCACCGCCACATCCTTGCCCTTGGCGTCGAAGTGCGGGCCCTCCCACTTCACGGGCCAGCCGCGCACGAAGTTCCAGCGCGCCACCTCGGTGGAATTTGCCAGATCGTAGACCACCACCGAGCCGTTCTTGCGCTGGACGTTGCCCTGAATGACCTGCCTGCGCCAGGTCCACAGGTCTTTCGAGGCGTTGACGCCCCATTTCAGCGTGATGTCGCCGTAAGAGGTCTTTCCGGGCAGCTTTCGCACCGTGACGTTGTCGCCGCCCTCGCGGTATTCGATGCTTTCCGTGGTCGCGTCGAGGCCGCTGCACTCCATGAAACTGCCCTGCGCGATGCCGTCGATCTCGACCAGAAAATTGTAATTACGATAGGGATCCACCACTGCGCCTGTCGCCATGGGACTCTCCTTTCCTGCCTACTGCTCCGACACCTGAGAACCGTCGTCCCAGATGCCGATACGGATCACCACGAATTCGGCAGGCCGCACCGGCGCTATGCCGATTTCGACGAAAACCTGCCCGAGGGCGCGCACCGACGCGGGATTCAGCTCCTGGTCGCACTTCACGTAGAAGGCCTGGTCGGCCGTGGCGCCGAACAGCGCTCCGCTGCGCCAGACCCGCGTGAGGAACTCGGAGATGGTGCGGATCAGCTTCTGCCACAGGCCCAGGTCGTTGGGCTCGAAGACGGCCCACTGCAAGCTGAGCTTGATGGATGACTCGACGAAACAAAAGAGGCGCCGCACGTTGATATAGCGCCAGGGCGCTTCGTCGGGGTTGGTGGTAGTCCGCGCGCCCCAGACGATGGGCCGGGTGGCATTCGGGAACGTTCGGATCATGTTGATGCCGGCGATATTCAACTGCCCCATGTCGGCTTCGTTGAGCACGCGCTCGAGGCCGCTGGCGGTCGCGACGATCACGTTGGCCGGCGCTTTGTGGACGCCGCGGGCCTGATCCACCTGGGCATAGATGCCGGCGACGGCGCCCGAGGGAGGCACCAGCAGGAGGTCGCCAGTCGTGCTCTGCGGGTCCGGAATCGAGAGCCAGGGATAATACAGCGCCGCGAATCCGCGCGCGGATTCCAGGCCGGCCCGCTGCTCGCTGACGCTGCCGACGCCGTAAGACGGAGCGCCGCGGATCGGATCGAGCACGGCCACGCGGTCGCCCATGGTCTCGCAATGCGTGATGAGCGCCTGTTGCACGGTGGCGTCCGTGCGGTCCGGAATCGCGAGAATGTTGACGTCCTGGATGACCTTGAGGCTATCGATGCCGTCCTGGTAATCCGCCGGCGAGATGGCATTCAGGTCGTCGTTGGCGCCGTTGGCCAGGTTCGTCGCGCCCATCACCTTGGGGCGGTTGTCGGGCGGCGCGGCGGCCGAGGGCGGATCCGCCAACGCCACGCTCACCGACACCGAGTCGACCACTTTGCCGAAATAGTGGCTGTGGCGCGAGTCCATCGCCAGGTTCGAGAAGGTCTCGTCCGGAAGGCTCGGGGCGCGGACGACTAGCGTGAATTCCAGGCTCTGAATGCCGACCGCCGTATCCGCCGCGCCCATGGTGTACTTGGGGTTGGCCAGGCCCTTGCTGAGCGTGACGAATCCGGCCAGGACCCGATCGATCACCGCGTTTTCGGTGGTGCCGCCCTGCGCGATCACGATGACGCTGCCGGCTTCGAGCCCGTTGCCCCCGGCGACGCGGAAGGTGGTCTGCGTCGCGATGAGATCCGCGATTCGCACATTGCCGTTGTTATAGGTCGTGGTAAGTACGGATTGCAGAAAGATCTGGCCGCCGGTGATGCGGTCGATGACCGCACGCTCGGCGGTGCCGTCGATGGTTACGGTGTCGCCCGGGCGGAACAGGGCGGCGTCGCCGGCGTTGGTCAACGTAATGGCGTTGTTCTTTCCCAGGGAAATGGGAGCCAGGGCGCGCAAAGCCGTGGCGGCGGTGACGATCTGAGCGTCCGACGTCTGGACGGTGATCGCGTTGCCGGTTGTCCCTTCCTGGAGAGCGGTGACGCGCAGGCTGTTGGTCGCCGCCCGGTCCGGCAGGTCCAGCCAGGCATTCTTGGCGGTGCCCACGCGAACGATATACGCCACGGTTCCGCCGTTGCGGAAGAAGTTGTCCACCGCGTAGGCCATGTAACGCCTGGGCGCCGAAATGTAAGAGCCGAACGTGTTCTTGAATTGCGTCCAGCTCGTGATCTTGGTGGGCCTCTCGATCGGGCCGCTCAGCGCCTGGCCAATGAAGCCGGCGGTGCTGGTCCCGACCCCCTGAATTGGACCGGTTGCGGGGAGTTCCTCTATGTAAACGCCGGGAGTGGTGTAAGTCGTGGACATGGTCCTCCTAACTTAGGGGCTGACGGCGATGTTATAGTCGCCCGCCGGTTCCGGAATGTTGATGTTGCGAATGCCGTCCTTGAATCCCACCGCGCGGGCGCGAATGGTCTGCGGGCCCGGCTTGAGACCCACGAAGACAAAGCGGCCGAGCGCATCGCTGATAGCGGTCTGGCCGGTGGCATCCGCGCGGACCCAGGCATTCGGGATCGGGTTGGGCGGAAGGTGATTGTCGAGCACCTGTCCGCCGATCTGAATCCACTCATCCGACGGGCCGCCCAGGTCGGATTGCAGGAACGTGCTGGATTGCATGGTGACCATGGGCCCGGTCACCAGGTCCAGGTAGGTCAGCGAGAGCGTGACGCGGTAGTCGAGCGAGGGCCGGAGTTGTCCTCCGACGGCGGTCCAGAAATCGGAGACGATCTTGTCGGTATCGGGCAGGATGACCGTGGTGGGCAGGGGCGGCTGCTGGCCGGCGAGCGAACCCTTGAGGGCCGAGGGCGGCAGAGTCGGATACTTGAGCAGCGCGCGCAGAACGTCGCTGAGCAGCTTGTGTTCATCCTGCGCCGGGGCGATCTCCACGCTCACCGCGGCCGGGCTCCAGGCAGTGATGCAGTAGGCCAGGCGAACGCGCGCCGGGGGGTATTGCTTCTGCACCGTGCCAACGGGCTGGCGCGCCAGAATCGGATCCACGCGGCGCAGTTCGCGGTCTTCGCGAATGTCGTAGAGGTAGCAGTCGAGGGTGTTCTTCGATCCGGAAACCGGCGCGAAGGTCTTGTCCGGGATGGCGAAGCTGAGATCGAAGGGCAGAGCGCCGCCGAATTCCATGGTGAGGAGGGCTTCGATGGAGAGATCGAGATCGTCGATCATTTGGTTTCGACCTCCCTCGGCTCGATCTCGCGCGGGGCGCGGAGCAAATGGCCATATGCGCCGAACTCCGCCGGGCCACAGGTTCGGCCGATCTTCTGAAACTCGCGGCGGGTGGCCTGGATCAGGTGCCGCATGCCGAGCGGGGCGCCCTCGGAGGCCGCCAGAAACGCGCCGTTCACGGCGATATTGCGGATGTTGCCGCCCGCCAGGCGAAACTGGCGCGCCAGGAAGGCCAGGTCCAGATCGGCCGCCGGCGTGTCCGGCGGAATGTGGCCGCGCCACAGGGCGAGGCGGTTGGCCTCATCGGGAAACGGGAACTCGACGATGAACTGCAGCCGCCGTACGAAGGCGTCGTCCAGGTTGCGGCGCAGGTTGGTGGCCATGATCGAGATGCCGTCGTACTCTTCCATGCGCTGCAGCAGGAAGCCGATCTCGATGTTGGCGTAGCGGTCGTGCGCCTCCTTGACCTCGGAGCGCTTGCCGAACAGGGCGTCGGCTTCATCGAAGAAGAGAATGGCGTTGCTGCCCTGCGCTTCCCGGAACAGCGACGAGAGGTTCTTCTCGGTTTCGCCGACGTACTTATTGACCACCTGGGAGAGGTCGATCTTGTAGAGTCCGAGTTCCAACTCGTTGGCGACGACTTCGGCCGAGATTGTCTTGCCGGTGCCCGGCGAGCCGCAGAAAAGGACGTTCAGCCCTTTGCCCAAGGTGGAGGCGCGGTCGAATCCCCAGTCGCCGTAGACGACCTGACGATAGCGCGCCTGGTTGCAGATTTCGAGGAGGTGCTGGAGTTGGTCGGGTGGCAGGACCAGGTCGGTCCAAAGGCGGCGCGGTTCCACTTTGCGTGCGAGCGACCCGAGTTTGGGCAGGGCCTGGGCGCGGCAGGCGGCGTGCAGGTCGGCCTCGGTGACCTTGGGTCTCTCCGGCCTGCGCTGGCGCGCGCGCGACAGGGCCTGCGCGAGAGCCTCGTCAATCTGCCCTTCGGTGAACCGGAACTTGCTGGCCAGCGCGACGGTGTCCACGGGCGGCGCCATGCCGTCCAACCGCTCGAGGCGGCCGTCCCAGGTCGCCTTTCGGGCGGTGTCGTCGGGCACTCCGACGTCGAGAGACGCGAACGCCACGCGCCCGGCGATGGAGGCGGGCCTCCACGGTTCGACCGTCGAAAGGAAAGTGAGGGTGCCGAATTCGGCCGCGCCGTCCAGAATGGGGCGCACCAATGGGCGCCGGCCATCGATAACCGGCAGGCATTCGAAGCCGTAGAAGAAAAGCGCCGCGCCTTGTAGCATGGCCTCTCGCCGTACGAGCCGGACGGCTTCTTCAGGGCCAGCCTGGCACTCGGACAGGCGGTCGGCATCCACCGTGAGCAGGCGCTTGCCCGCGCCCTCCGCGATCGCGGCCGCGCTGGCCAGCTTGCGGGCGACGTTGGAACCTTGCACGCACACCACCATCGGTCCGGTATCGCGTCCGCCGGCGAAGTGGTGAGCCGCGTACGCCCGCAACTGGCGGACTTCTTCGCCCAGATCGGCGGACGCATCGCTTTCTGGAAGCAGCTTGAGGGCAGGCTGAATGCGCGGGTCCGTCTGGTCCATTCCCAGGAGGAAGGCGGCGATGCGGTCGTCGATCTTGAGGAAGCGGTCGATGAGCGGCGCGGCGGGATCGCCCGGGGGCGCCGTAACCGCGATCAGCGCGTGCCGCACCAGCGGCCCTTCGGGGCCGAATGACGCGCGAGCCCGGACCCGCTGGCTCACCGGCAGACGCAGCAGGCTCATCGCCAGATCGACGCTGGGGCGGTTGCGCGTCAGGTCGTCCTGCAGGTACCCGAAGAGCCGCCCGTAACGGCGATCGAGCTCCGCGGCCATCGAGACAACCAGGCACGTTTCTTCGAACCGGCTGAGCCCGAAGACCTCCGTCAGCCGCGGTAGGGGCAGGATCAGGCCGCTGCTTCGCGCGGCGATTCTGCGATCCCAGACCTGGCGTTCGAGCCTGTCGAGGAGCTCCGCCACCGCGGCCTGCTCGGCGTCCGGTTCAAGCTCCTCGCGGCCGTCATCCCAGGCGCCGGCCAGCCTCTCGGTCAGCCTTTCGACCTCGTCTTCCGTCACCACCACGGAGCGGAATCGGCCGAGTGGGTCCGGGTCGGTCTCGTCGCGGCGCAGCAGGGTCGCGAGGTAGATGCGAGCATCCAGGAGGCGCAACTCATCGGCGAGATGATCCCAGGCGGAGGCGTAAACTACGCCCTCACGTCCGGAGTCGCTTGCGCGCTCGCTCCGGTCTTCTGTCGCGGCGTCCATCGAGTTACTCTTCGGGACCAGGACCGCATCGCCTATCCCGTTCCGCCACCGAGAGCCAACGCAACCTCTTCGTCGGGACGATGACGCGCTGGCCTTCAGCGACGGCTACCACGCCGAAGGCCTCCTGCTCCGAACCCGAGTCGGAATAGCCAACCAGCCGGCCCATGAGCAGCACGTCGGTCGAGAGCGCACCCACGGGCTCGCGCGGATCAGGAAGGTAGATGTCCGCGAGGCGGAAGGCTACCCAGTCTCCGTCCCACTTGCTTTCCACATAGCTCCCGGCTGCGATAGACGATGCACGTTCGCTGCCGAAGTTATCCCGCTGATTCCATGCCGGCCGCCGTTGGGCCTACTGCAGGATCTGGCAGGGTCACGGAGGGGGACAGGGGCTTGCGGCAGAGCGGATCAAACGGCCTGGCGCAGTGTCGCAGGCGGTCTGCGGGAATTGTCAGTGGCGCTGAATTTCCTGTCAGCGCCGGACTGCGGCTCATGCACTCCGTGGGCGCGGAGTTTGTGGTAGAGGTTGCGCTCGCTCATGCCGAGCTGGTTAGCTATCTGGCGCCGCGTGCCGCCCTCGGCCAGCGCGGATTCGAGCAGGCGCCGCTCCAGTTCGCGCAAGGTCGCATCGAAGGAAGCGCCATTCTGGTCGATGGCCCTCCACAGGCGCGCGGCGGCGTGGGCCAGGTCCTCCTCGGGGCTGGGCCCGGTCCTGGGCGCCTGGCGCATCCAGTCTTCCAGGGTGAGCGAGCGGCCCTCGGTCTTGGCGAAGAGCATGCGCTGAACGGCGTGCTGAAGCTCGCGCACGTTGCCCGCGAAGGGCTGGCACCCGAGGTGGCGGACCAGTTCCGGGTCCACGGAATCGACCGGGCCGTAGAATCCTTCGTAACGCTTCGCGAAAGTCAGCAACAGCGCGGGTATGTCTTCCCGGCGTTCGCGCAGCGGTGGAAGCGCCAGGCGGATCACGTCGAGGCGGTAATACAAATCGGAACGGAACTTGCCTTCGCGCACCAGCGGTTCGAGCGGCTGATTGCAGGCGGCGATGACGCGGACATCGAGAGCCGTCTCCGAATCGGAGCCCACCGCGCGGACTCTGCCGCGCTGCAGCACGTCGAGCAGCTTCGGCTGCAGCGCCATGGGGAGGTCGTTCACGTCGTCAAGAAACAGAGTGCCGCGATGCGCGGTTTGGAACAGGCCTTTGCGCTCGCTGACCGCTCCTGAGAAGGCGCCCTTCTCGTGTCCGAACAGCTCACTTTCAGCCAGCGATTCCTGGAGCGCTCCGCAGTGCATAGTGACAAAGAGATTACGGCCGCGTTTGGGGTCCAGGTGGTAAATCGCATCGGCCAGCGCTTGCTTCCCGGTTCCGGTCTCGCCGTCGATGAGGAGCGGCGCGTCGCTGACCTGAGCCGCCCGCCAGGACCGTCGAAGCAACGGAACCATGCCCGGGCTGGCGGTGACGAACCCGAGCGACAGAAACAACTCGCGGAGTTCGGCATCGGTACCGAGCCAATTATGCTGTACGTTCGCCTCAGCCACACGCCCCTCCTGGCTGCCCCAGCAATTGGAATGCATTGTATCACATCTCCCGCGAATTCCATCGAGACGTATTGTTCAATACAAGACGATCCTGGAACTGGCGACCTGAAACCGCGCCCGGGCGGGCCGGTTGCGGCATCCTGCGGGGGGAATGCGAATGCGGATGCGGAATGCGGAATCTTGGGAGCCGGAATGGATCGGCGCGTTTCCTGAGGCCGGCCAGGCGATCGAGTTCGCCGGCCAGAACCAGGAGGAGATCTACGCTTGGGCGAACGCGGTGAAAGCCGCTCAACCGATCGCCGCGGCCCAGTTGTGGCGCTCCACAATCATGTGCGGCTCGTAGCTGGACCCGGCGGCGAGGCGTTTGCGTTCGCGTCTCGCGGCCCACAACATCAGTGGACCGACCACGGCCGAGGCGATGCGCGCATCCAAACCGGATTCCCGAAGGATATCCACGCGCAGTTCGCGGATGCGGCGGCTCACGGCTTGATTCGTACCGCGCAGCCGGTGTTCCATGGCCCAGAGCATGCCCGTGTAGGCGTGGCGCAGGCTGGAAAGCTCGCGCGCGAAGCGTTCCCGCACGCGCGGGTCCGGGTAGTTGCGATACCGTTTCCAGCCCTCGAAGGTGGTGCGGCAGATGCGGAACAAGCTGGGCCCATTCCGTTCGAAGTCGCGCAGGAAGGCAAGGTCGAGGTAGCGCTTGGAAGCCTCGCGCGAGATGGCCGCATGCTCGAAATTGAAACGGTCCTGACCGTGAATGTCGGCCAGGTTCACGTCCAGCAGGCGTCCCTCGGACTCCATCTGCTGGTACAACGGCGTGCCCGGCACGGGCGTGTACAGCATGAACTGATGGAAGTCCGTGTCGTGGGAAATCGCATAGTCGATCTCCTCGCGGATGTTCTCGGGGGTGTGGTGTTCGAGGCCGATGATGGTGGAGCCCAGCAGCTTGATGCCGTGCTCTCGCAACTCGCGGGTGAGCGTGACCGTGTCGGTGCCGTCCAGTTTGGCATAGTCCGACTGCTGCGATTCGAGTCCCAGCCACAGCCAGGAGACGCCCAGTTGCACCAGTTCGTCCATGCTGTACTTCCGGATCGCGTTGGCCGAGGAGAAGACGTACAGGTCCCAGCTCTTCCCGCCCTCGCGCATGCGCTCCAGCAGCCGCAGCGCGCGTTTGCGCTGCAGCAGGAAGTTCTCGTCCATCATGAAAAACGAATGCACCTTCAGCCGTTCTTCCTGGCCGCACATAACGTCGTACAGCTCGTCGCCGGTTTCGAAGAAGTTGTGAAACTTCCCCTTGCCGCCGAAGAAAGACGACGTGGTGCAGAAGTTACAGCCCATGGGGCAGCCCACCGAGGGAATGACGGTGGCGGCCGGACTGCGAAACCGGCCCGGAATGTGCAACCCCATGATGCGATGCCCGAAGCCGGAGACGATGTCCGGATGCTTCACGGGTGCGTCGGGGTCCTGGCCGAGATAGCTGCGCATCCAGGAAATACCTTCGCCCTTCACGATGTGGTCGGCGTCGATCATGCCCTCAATACCCGGGATGGCGGCGACGTGCCCTCCCACGACGATGACGGAACCCGGCGAGAGTTCCCGCACCATGCGGCACATCTCGCGCACTTTGCCGACGTTCACGATGATGGACGAGATGCCCACCACGTCGTAGTGGCGCGACGTCAGCTCGGAAGCGAACTGCTCGCGCGTGGGAAAATCCAGCAACGTCGATGGGTTGACGAAGTTCTGCTGGATCATCATGAGCCCCCAGGAGCGGTGGAACATGCGAATGGAGAACTCGCCCTGCTCGCGGGTGACCTGGTTGTGATACAGCTCCATGGGATTGATGGAGCGGCTGCCGAAATCGTCGTCCTGGGCGTAGGGGCCAAAAACGCCGCTCAACAGAACGCTAGCGTTGGGACCGTGGGGATGAGAGGATCGCATATTAATAGCTCAGTCAAGCCCCAAACTATCACGCCCACCGCGCGCGGAATGTCATAGTTCCGTAATAGTTTCTGTCTGGCAATATCGCGGTCGTCCTCGAAGGGCAGGACGCACGTCCGAGCTTCGCGCCGATCGTCGCATCGAGGCACTTCGATGGCTCGCTCCGGGCGCAGGTCCTCCGTCATGGCGGTATAGCCGCGCTCGAAGGGCCGCGGTGTGGGCCAGGAGATACGCGACAAGGTCGGGGCTGGAAGCAGCTTGCCAAAATGACGGCGGCGGACGGGCGGGGTTGAGATTTGAAGAACGCCAGCGGGCCTACCAGAAGTACGTCGTGACGATGCTCGGGGGCCCGGGCGTATCATCGACGACCCTGGTGTGAAGCAACACCTGCAGGTTCTTCTTCCGCCAGTCGCTCGGCCCATTTGCGACCAGTGCATCCATCAGGCGGGAAGACGTCAGGAACTCGCCCGCGGCGTGGGTGCCATATTGAGTGATTCCTGCCGCTGCTATCAGCAACTCGCCCGTCTCCGAATCGAAGATCCGCGAGACGATCGCGTAATCCTCGGGCGTCCGCCCGTCCGGCGTAATGTCCGGCAGAGTGTACAGCCGATTGTCGGACCGGTCGCGAATTGTGGGGTGCTTGTCGAAAACGAACCGCAGATTGTTCGTCGTCTGCAGCGTCCAGGCGTTATTGAAAGCGCCGATCAGGATCGAGGGCTGGAATCGCAAGTCGCCAAAGCTGAGATCGGTGCCATAGCGCATCTGGTACAGCTTCCGTTTCCGCGTGAAAAGCGAGCTAAGCACGACGCTGGCGTACGCATCGCCAATACAGGTGTACTGGCCACGAACGGGCACCAGGTTTTGCTCGGAGCCGGTGAGGCCGGGAGACTGAAAGACAAGGGTGGTGGCGTTGTAGATCAAGATCGGTTTCGGGCTGCCCAATGCCGGCGCCCAGAACTGGTCGAGCGCGGAGGGCTCGGAGAAAAGAAGACTACGAACCACCACGGCGCTCGCGGCCGTTGCCAAAAGCGCCAGGCCTAGCCAGAGCCACCGGGATGTTGCCAAACCGGGCTTTCGGGTTTCCGGCGGCGTGGGCTGCGCGCCTGCCTTCCAGTGGAAGACGGCCTTGTACGAGCCCGGGGGTATATCGATCCCGACAACGTAGTCAGTACGATTCTGATAATACTGGGCCAGCCGCTTTCGCACTTCGGCGGCACGCACGCGCACGACGGGGTCTTCCCCCGGTTCGTAATCTGGGCCGCGGCCGAACACCTCGGCCCCGATCACGCGCTCGCGGAGCAAATCGTTCTCCGCAGCCAGCGTGTGTTCGACCACGTACGTCAGAAGGCTTTGGCATTGGCGGGATGTCCGGAAAGGCGCGCTCTCGAGGAGCTCGCGGAGTGCCTCCCGGATCTGGACGGCGTCGGCGTGCGATGCGGGCCCGGAACTCGCCGTCGGACCTATTGCCGATCTCGTTGCCACCCGAAGCCCCCTCAGGTACTTTACCGCTTAAGTAAAGCAATTGCAAGCCTCGGCATTTGCGTCGTTTGGGCGGTACCGCACAGTAAAGGACCTTGCGAAAGTCCCTCAAAACAAGTAGCTTCTCCACCAATGGGAGGGAATGTGCGTTTTCAAACCAATGCCCTCCCAAGAAAAGGGGAGTTCCATGTTGCCAAAGCACACCGCGCGAGGCGCCCTAGCCCTCGGACTTGGCCTGATCGCCGCGCTTGCGATCTTCGAGCCGGTTGCCCAAGCCCAAACGCAAGCATTCAGCGCGTCCTTGACGGGGGTCGTCCACGACAGTTCGGAGGCGGCCGTCCCCGGGGCCAAGGTTACACTGGCGAGCCCGGAAAAGGGCGTCACGCGAACGTTTACAACCGATGCCGACGGGCGCTACTCATTTGCTTTGCTGCCGGCGGCAACTTACATTCTGACCGTCGAAGCCAGCGGGTTCTCCTCCTACAAGCAGGCGGGGATTGTCCTGGAGGCAGGCCAATCCTCAAGCCAGGAAGTCGCCCTGCAAGTGGGAGCGATACACAGCGAGGTGACCGTCTCGGCTGCGGGGGGGGCCATCCTCACCTCCGACAATGCTAACGTTTCCTCGGACTTGAACGAACAGCAGATCGACCAGCTTCCGGTGGATTTCCGCAGCGCTTTTGGTCTGGTGCTGACGAACTCCTCGGTGAACAACGCCTCGCAGTTCCAGGTGGTTAATGGCGGAGGACAGTCGGGGACCGCCGATCAGGATATCTCGTTCCTCAACTTCGGGGGGGCTACTTTGGAACCAGCGCCTACCTGCTCGACGGCCACTGGGACACCGCCGGCGATTGGGGTGGGGCTATCTATGTGCCTTCCATGGAATCGGTTGCGGAGGCGAGGATTCAGACCAACTCCTTCACCGCGGAATACGGCTGGAGCACCGGCAACGTATACAATGTAATCACCAAGTCCGGCACCAACAGCCTTCACGGGGACGCGTTCGAGTTCCTTCGCAATTCCGACCTCGACGCCAACTTCTTCTTCAATAACGCCCAGGGCATCCCAAGGACAGCGTTCAAACGCAACCAGTTCGGTGTCGCCGGCGGCGGACCGGTATATATCCCCGGGCTGTACAAGCAGCGGAACAAGACCTTCTTCTTCGCGTATTACGAAGGACTGCGCCAGGGCACTCCGAGTCCAGTCACCCTCACCATGCCGACAGCGGCCGAGAAAAGTGGAGACTTCTCCGGCATCTCGCAAGTGATATACAACCCCTTCAGCACGGTGGCGACCCCCACCGGATTCACGCGCACGCCGTTCCCGGGGAATAAGATCCCGAGCAACCTGATCAGTCCGGTTGCGGCCAAGTTAGTCGGTTACTATCCCGCCCCGACGAACAGCGCACTGCTAAACAACTTCTCGGCCTCAGCCAGCGCCGCGGCGACCTCCGACGAATATGGCATTCGGATCGACCACAACTTCAACGACAGCGTGCGATTCTTCGGGCGCTGGTCGAGGAAGCTCGAGTCTAAGGTGGAAGAGGCGAATTATTACGGCAACGATCCGGGCGGACCGGGATCGACGAACCCCAACAACCGCCTGGATGGCGCCGCCGGTCTCACCTGGGTGCTCAGTCCGACGACGGTTCTGAGCTTCAATGGCGGTTACAATCACTGGTTCGAAGGCAACGTAATGGAGGGCTACCCGTTTGATTTCACCCAACTCGGCCTGCCCGCCTTTATCAATGCAACCTCGAACCAGTTTCCGGTTGTGTCGGTGAGCGGCTATGCCGGGCTGGGTCCACAGAACGGAGCCGGGCAGGGCGGCTTCCCCCGCAACGATTTAACCTGGTCGGCCGACCTCAGCAAGGTCCATGGTTCCCACTCCTTGTCGATGGGCTTCATGGAAGTGGTGAGCCAGACTGGCGGCGGACGTATTTACCCCACGACGTTCAACTTCGGTCAGACCTCCACCGCGGGACCGAACCCCTTGACTGCGGACCCGAACGCTTCGGGCGACGCCCTGGCGTCGCTTCTGCTCGGAGTCGGGACGGGCGGCTCGACGGGCGTCTCCTTCAAGCCATTCACCTCGAAGCATTATTATGGCATCCACTTCCAGGACGACTGGAAAGCCACTCGCAAGCTCACGCTGAACCTGGGTATCCGCTGGGAATACCAAACCGCGCCCACGGAACGCTACAATCAGCAGAACTATTTCGACCTCAACGCCACCAATCCGATCAGCACGGCGCTTGGCTCGGTTGTCAAAGGCACGGTGGTTTACAATGGCGTCGGCGGCGTCGGGAGTGGACTTTACAACCCGACCTGGAAAGACTTCGCGCCGCGGCTCGGCCTGGCCTATCAGGCTATGGAGAAACTGGTGGTCAGAGCCGGATTCGGCCTGTACTATGTGCCGTCCTTTTTTGGACAGGGAGCCGGCCAGGGTTACGGGCAGAGCACGCCCTGGGTAACCACAACGTCCGACGGTTACACGCCTCTGAACACCCTCGACAATCCATTTCCCAACGGCCCGCTTCCGCAAACCGGCAATAGCGCGGGTGCCATGACCGACGTCGGCTATGCCGCCAACGGTTCGCAGGTCAACCGGCCCGATCCTTACATGGAGCAGTGGATGGCCGGAGTCCAGTACGCCGTGACCAAGAACGACCTGATCGACGTCAGCTATGTGGGGAATCATGGCGTCAAGCTCGCTCAGGGCGGCCTGAACTTCAACCAGTTGCCGACAGCGGACCTTGCGCTCGGGAACCAACTGCTGCAGCAGGTTGCGAACCCGTATTACGGCAAGATCGCCAGCAGCGGTTGCGGCCTTTCCAGTCCGACGATTGCGTACGGGCAGCTGCTGCTTCCGTATCCGGAATTCTGCAGCGTCAATATAGCGCAGCCGCTGGGCAGCTTCTCGCATTACAACGCTCTGGAGTTGACCTACACTCATCGCTGGAGCTCGGGGCTGAGTCTGCTCGCTTCGTACACCTACTCGAGGTTCATCGACAACACCGTTGGAACCACATCCTGGTTGGGCCAGACGCCCATTCGTGACAACTACAACCTGGCAGCCGAGAAATCGCTGGACGCCGCGGACACCCCGCACAGCCTGGTTGTAAGCTACATTTACGAACTCCCGATCGGAAAGGGCAAGAAGGTGGGGACGAACTTCAACGCCGTAGCCAATGCGGTTGTTGGCGGCTGGCAGGTTTCGGGGATTACCAGCTACAAGAGCGGCTTCCCGATCGCTATAACAACCGGCGACAACAACACCAACTCGTTTGGCGGTAACCAGAGGCCGGACCTGGTGGGCAACCCGACCCTCGGCAACCGGACCATTAACGAGTGGTTCAACACCGCCGCATTCGCGCAACCCGCGCCATTCACTTTCGGAAATGCGCCTCGCTACATGGGAAACGTCCGAGCGCCGGGTCTGGCGAACTGGGACATCGGACTTCAGAAGTGGTTCTACCTCCACGAAACCCTGAAGCTCCAGTTCCGGACCGAAATGTTCAACGCGTTCAACCACGCTAACTTCTACAAGCCCGACGGCAACCTCACGGATTCGACGTTCGGGGTAATCTCAGCGACTTTGCCCCCGCGCGACATCCAGTTTGGATTAAAGCTGTACTGGTAGGCGCGTGCGCGCAGTACTCACGATCGCCCTGGCGGCCTGGATACCGGCGCTTGCACAACCGGATTCGGCCGCCAGTCTGGAGTCGCTTCTGGCCCAGGCCCGTCGGGCTCAGGCCAGGAGCGATTTCCGGGCGGCCGCCACCGCCTATCGAGAGGCCCTGGCGCTTCGTCCGGATGTCGCCGAACTCTGGAGCAATCTCGGGCTGATGCGGCACGAGTCCAGGGAGTATTCTCAGGCGGCGGACGCGTTTCGCTCGGCGCTCCGGCTAAACCAGTCGCTGTTCGTCCCCAACCTGTTTCTGGGCCTCGACCTGCTGCAGCTCGACCGCCCGAAGGAGGCGCTTGCTCCGTTGCTGGCTGCCCAACGGCTGAATCCTCGCGACCCGCAGCCGCCGCTCGCGCTGGGCCGCACGTTCCATATGCTGTGGGACGCGGAGAAGTCGTGGGAGTGGTATGAGCGGACCATCGCGCTTGCCCCCCGCAGCGGACAGGCGTGGTACGGCCTGGGGCTCGCGTATTTCGATCTGGCGGAGGCTGCGGGCGCCAAGCTGACAGATTCCTTTGGCGGGTCCGTATACGTCGCCGAGCTTACGGCCAACGCGCTTGCGGAGGAGGGACGTCTGACGGAAGCGATCCATGCCTACCGCACCCTGCTGGCATTGGGTGGGACTCCGCCGCGGTGCTCGCATGCCTCTTACGGGTTGGTTCTGTTGAGGCACGGCAACGCGACAGAAGCCGAGCAGGAGTTCGAGCGCGACCAGGCTTCGTGTTCCGCCGCGCGCGTCGGCATGGCGCGTCTTCTCTATGAGAACGGGGAGCGCGAGAAAGGACTGGCGATGCTCGCCGATCTGGCCGGCTCCGATCCGGAAAGCTTCGAGGTGTCATTACCCCGGTTCTGGGAAGGGCTGGATGCGCCGCAACTCGAGACGCGGCTGGCACTGCTCAGGCAGTCCGCCAGTGTCATGGCCGGCGTCGTAGCGGCACGTATCCGTGAGGGTGTGCGCTCGGCGGCCGCGCTTGAGCCGGAGCGCTCTCTGCCGGAACCGGGCGACCTCGCGGATCTGGCGCAGCTCGCGAGCAGCGCTTTCTTCTCCGGCCATTTCCGGACCGCGGCTCTGGCGAGCGATCGTCTTCGGAGGAAGTATCCGAACGATCCCTCGGGCTGGTACTGGGCCGTGCAGGCAAACCAGAAGCTGGGCGTGGCTGCGCTGGCGCGCGCGGCCGAGGTGGAACCGGATTCTCCGACAGTCCACGCTTTGCTCGGCGATTATTACCGGCGCCGGAGGATGTTCGACCAGGCACGGGAGGAGTACTCAAAGGTGCTCGCCATCTCGCCGGATAGTCCGGCCGGCCTTGCCGGGCTCGCCTCAACCGATCTTGGCGACGGCAAGCTTGGAGCGGCTCGGGCAACTGCACAGAGAATCCTCGATCGAAACCCGGCGGACGCCGATGTCAATCTCCTGATGGCGGAGATTCTGGTCGCCCAACACGAGGAAGAGAACGCCGAGCCATACCTGAGACGCGGCCTGCGCGTGCGTCCCGATCTCCTGCCCCACGTTCATGCGCTGCTCGGCCGAGTACTCGCGAAAAAGGGCAGGGAGAAAGAAGCGATCGAGGAACTCAAGCAGGGGCTCGCCAGCGACGAGGATGGCAGCGTGTATTACCAACTCGCCCGTTTGTATCGGAGGATGGGCGACCCGAAAGCCGCCGAAGCGGCGTTTGAAAAATCCAAACAGCTCCGTGCCAGGCGCGACGATCTGGCTCGGAAGGCTCTGATGCCCGGTGACTAAGGCGCACGGAACGGCCGAGTCCGCGTGTAGCGCCAGGAAGTAGTGGGATCGATCCATTCCGTTATGCAGACGATACCGAACAGCACACGACTGAGCTATGCCGCGTCGGACACCGCGGGACAACTCGTGTTTGCGGTGATCTCGAATTACCTGCTCTACTTCTATACCGACGTGTACGGCATTCCGGTGGGTATCGCCGGCACGATCCTGCTGGTGGCCCGCTGCATCGACGGACTGGACGCGCCGGTCTGGGGAATGATCCTGGACAGGACCCGCAGCCGGTGGGGGAAGTACCGCCCATGGTTCCTGTGGCTGTCCGTGCCGTACGCCGTGTTCGGTGTCCTGACCTTCTTGACGCCCGACCTCGGCGACGCCAAGGCACTGTACGCCGCGGCCACTTATATCGTTTGTGGAGTCCTCTACACCGGAATCAATACGCCGGTGACGGCAATCCTGTCGGCGCTAACGCCCGATCCCCGACAGCGGGTGCTGCTGACCACCTATCGAATGATCGGCTCGAAGGTGGGGGTGCTGATCGTGAGCGCCACAGCGCTTCCCCTCATCGCCCTGCTCGGACATGGAGACGACAAGCGCGGATTCATGCTGACGATGCCGATCTTCGCCGCCGGCGCGGTGCTGCTGTTCCTGGTGGCGTTCCGCAACCTGGAGGAAGTAGTCGAGACCCCCAGAGAGCCGGCGCGGATTCTGGGCACGTTTGGCGCGATCGCGGGCAACTGGCCGTGGATCGTCATCGCGACGAGCAGCTTTTTCTTCTGGGTCGCCTACATCTCCAGGGTCTCGACGGTCATCTACTACTTCACCTACAATCTGGGCCGTAAGGATCTCGTTCCGCTGGTCAACAGCCTGGATATTGTCTCGCTCAGTGCCGTGGTCTTCCTGCCCTGGCTCTGCCGCTTCACCTTGAAACGCAACCTGTGGGCCTGGGGACTGGTGGGATCGATCGTGGGCCAGTTCATCATGTACCTGGGCGCGCCGTCGATCGCGCTTGTGCTTACAGGCTGGATCTTCGGCGCGATCGCCGGCGGGGTCGCGATGACTTTGCCGTTTTCGCTGCTCTCCGATAGCGTCGATTACGGCGAGTGGAAAACCGGCATTCGCGCGGCTGGCCTGTTGACCGCGGTAGGCGCCGCGTTTTGCTTCAAGGCGGGAAGCGGAATCGGAGGGGCCTTGCCGGCCTGGACTATGGCGGCTTACGGCTACGTCTCGAAGGCCCAACAGACTGCATCGTCGCTGGCTGGCATCGAGATGGGTTTCATCTGGCTGCCCGCGGCATTCTTCGCGCTCAGCCTCGTACCGGTTCTGTTCTATTCGAGGTACGAGGCCCTCGAGCCACGCATCCACCTGGAGTTGGAGCAGCGCCGCGCTCTGGCTGCTCTCGAGAAGGGCTGACATGTTTCGACTTGAAAGCAAGGGTGAATCGCTGGTCCTGGCATCGGATACCGCACGGCTGCGGATCGGCTTCATCGGCGAGACCATCGCCAGAGTGACGATGACAGGGAACCGGCCATTCCAGCAGCGCGCCAGTTTCTCGGTGGTGGCGAACTCCTGGTACACGGACTATTGGATCGAGGAAGACGCGAGTACGCATTCGAGCCGCGACGGAGGCGCTTGTCCTCGAGGTCGATCGGCAGACCGGAGCGATCCGCTACTACGACGGCGAGAACCGCCTGCTTGTGCGCGAGCCCGATCGCGGAGGCAAATGGCTGACACCCAAACCGGTGTACAGAAACCGTTTCAGCAATGAACTGTCCGCAGCCTCCACCACCGGGATCGACGGCGTCCGCGACCTCGGCCGTGGAATCGGAGCGCGTTCTGGACCGAGAGGCGTTCGAGGCGAAGCTGGAGTTCGTGTTCGCCGAAGACGAAGCGCTCTTTGGCCTCGGATCCCACGAGGAGGGCTATGGGAACCTACGCGGCAAATCGAGAGAACTGTACCAGCACAACCTGAAGGCCGTCGTGCCCTATTTCGTATCCACTCGTGGATACGGAATCCTGCTCGACTGTTACTCTCTCATGACGTTTCACGACGACGCACTCGGGTCTTACCTATGGGCCGACGTAGTGGACGAGCTGGACTATTATTTCATCCAGGGTAAGCGATTCGATGAAATCACCAGCAGGGTACCACGCACTGACCGGCCGGGTCCCACTGCCGCCGAAATGGTTCTTCGGCTACGCTCAATCCAAAGAGCGCTATGTCAACGCCACTGAACTCGTGGACACGGTATGCGAGTACCGCCGCCGCGCCATCCCCCTGGACCTGATCATCCTGGACTGGAACTCCTGGCCTTACGACGGGGGCTGGGGACAGAAATCGCTGGACCCGGTGCGGTTTCCCGATCCGAAGGAACTGACCGCCACCTTGCACGGGATCGGCGCCCGGCTGATGGTGTCGGTTTGGCCAACCATGACCGGCGAGTGCGCCGACCGGACCGAAATGCTGGAACGGCGGCCTGATGCTCGGGAACCAGTCGACTTACGATGCCTTTCAGGACGAAGCGCGGCGGTGCTACTGGGAGCAGGCCAACCGGGGCCTGTTCGCGCACGGGATTGACGCGTGGTGGTGCGACTGTACCGAGCCCTTCGAATCGGACTGGCACGGCGCGGTCAAGCCCGAGCCGCACGAGCGTATGTCGATCAACACCGGAGAGGCGAAGCGATATCTCGATCCGGGCTACATCAACGCATTCTCGTTGCTGCATTCCCGAGGGATCTACGAAGGCCAGCGCGGCGCTCCCGGAGAAAAGCGCGTGGTCAATCTGACCAGGTCGTCTTACGCCGGCCAGCACCGCTATGGGACAACCACTTGGTCCGGCGACATCTCCGCGACCTGGGAGACCTTGCGGCGCTCCATCCCCGAGGGCCTCAACTTCTGCGCGGCGGGCGAACCCTACTGGACGTTGGATATCGGCGGGTTCTTCATCGGGAACGACCCCGCACTATGGTTCTGGCGGGGCGATTATGACGCCGGATGCCGTGGGTTGACCGATGCCGCCGCGCTTGCGCCCGATCCGAAGGACACCGGTTGCACCGACCTCGGGTACTGGGAACTGTACACGCGCTGGTTGCAGTACGCGGCGTTTCTGCCCATGTTCCGTTCGCACGGAACGGACGCGCCTCGCGAACCGTGGCGCTTTGGCGAACCGGGCACCGAGTTCTACGATGCGATCGTCCAGTACATCCGGCTACGCTATCGCTTGTTGCCCTATATCTACTCGGTGGCAGCCCAGGTGACGCTCAACAGCTGGACCATGATGCGGGCGCTGGCGCTGGATTTCCCGCACGCCCTCAAGACGCACGATATAAGCGATCAATACCTGTTCGGCCCCGGCTTGATGGTGTGCCCGGTCACGAAGCCCATGTATTATGGCCGGAACTCCGAGCCGATCACCGGAGCTGAGGAGAGCAGATCGGTTTACCTGCCGTCCGGGACCGGATGGTATGACTTTCAGACCGAGACCTACTTCCGTGGCGGGAAGAGGGTCGAAGCGCCCGCACCGCTAGGTGTGATTCCCGTGTTCGCGCGCGCCGGCGCTATTGTGCCTATGTCGCTCTCCATGCAGTATGTGGACGAGATCCCTGGCGCTCCCTACGAAATCCGGGTGTACCGTGGGGCGAGCGGCGCTTTCCCCCTATACGAGGACGAGGGCGACAACTACAACTACGAGTGCGGCCGCTTCTCGATTGCGATGCTGCACTGGGATGAATTCGACGGCGAACTCACCATTGCCGCGCGGGTGGGCGGCTTTGACGGGATGGTGACGTCTCGCGAGTTTCGCATCGTGTTCATTTCCAGGAGCGGCCGGACGTCGTGCAGCGTGGTCTACAACGGGGAGGAGATGCGGGTGCGTCCAGGCGACGGAGAGACGGGCGCCGGCGGGAGTTTGCCGGAAGACGAGGATGCGAATGAATCATGCTGAACAACGGAACGGAAGGCCCGATGGTGTTGAAAAGGGGCACATGGAAGCGAGGGCGCTGCCGGCCTGGAGGCCGCTTTTCGCGACCTGCTCCAATAGCAGGGTTCGTTATCGATAACGATGACTTTATCGTTGACCGCGGCCGGCCGCGCTTGCTATGATCGGCACTCGTTGGTGTCAAGCCAGCGATCACGAAGCCGGTCGTGGCCTGCCGCTTCGCGAACATGACAGGAGGCAATTGTGCAGCGACGGGACTTTTGCCGGTCTCTGGCGATTACAGCCGCATCGAAAGCCATGCCGGGCTTTGGACAAACCACACAAGAGAGCCAGTCTGCGGTGCCGGGCGGATTCGGCCGGTACACCCTGGACTACGCCCAGTTTTGCGCTCTGCCGCCGGAGAAGAGGATCTTCTATCGGCTGAGCGGCGACAGAATCGTCGAAGCTAAGGCGGCCGACCAGACAGGGAAGCCGACTGTGTGGGGCGAACCGGGCGCGCTGCCCATTCCGGGCGGATCCTGGGATGGGGTGCCGATGGAATCGCCGATCCCGAGTCTCGCGGGAGAAGGTCCATACAAACCCACTTGGGATTCGCTACTCGAGTACGATGCCCCGGAGTGGTACCGCGATGCGAAGTTCGGCATCTGGGCACACTGGAGCCCACAGTGCGTGCCCGAGGACGGCGATTGGTACGCGCGCAACATGTACGTCGAGGGCCAGCCGCAGCACAAGTATCACCTCGAACATTACGGGCCGCCCTCGCGCTTCGGATACAAAGACCTCTGCGCGCAGTGGACGCTGCTCAACTGGGAACCCGACCAGCTCATCGCGCGCTACAAGAAGGCCGGCGCGAGGTTCTTCATTGCGCTTGCCAATCATCATGACGGGTTTGACGCGTGGGACTCGAAGCATCACCCGTGGAACGCAGCCGCGATCGGTCCGCATCGCGATGTGGTCGGGACATGGGCCGCCGCCGCGAGGAAGCAAGGGTTGCGGCTCGGCGTCACGGTCCACCAGGCGCGCAACTGGTGGTGGTTCCAGCCTTCCCATGGCGCGGATAAATCCGGTCCGCTGGCCGGCGTTCCCTACGACGGCGAACTCAACGCCGCCGGGGGCAGGGACCAGTGGTGGCAGGGCCTCGATCCGCAACGCCTCTACGGCGTGAAGCACCCATCCGACGCGCTGCCCGACATCTCCTACGTCAAGGACTTCTACGACCGCACCCGCGACCTGATCGATCGACACGATCCCGACCTGCTCTACTTCGACAATTCACTGCTGCCGCTGGGATGGGGCGGGATGAACATTGGCGCGTACTTCTACAATCACAACCTCAAGACACGCGGCAAGCTGGAAGCGGTCTTGAACGGAAAGGACGTTCCCGACCGGCTGGCCAAAGCCCTGGTCGCCGACTACGAACGCGGGATCACCAGCGGGATCATGCCGCATGCCTGGCAGTCGGAGACCTGCATCGGCGAGTGGCACTATCGACGCGGCCTCTATGAAAAGCCGGGTGAATACGGCGGCTATCTGCCGCCGCGCGATGTCATTCTCTGGCTCATCGACTCAGTCAGCAAAAACGGCACCTTCGTGCTCAACATCCCGGGCAAGCCCGACGGCACCATCGACAGCAAGGAAATCGCCGTGCTCGACGGCGTCACCGCGTGGATGGAGGTCAATGGCGAGGCTATTTACGAGACTCGGCCATGGAAAATCTATGGCGAAGGCCCTCACAACGTGAAGAGCGGTCCGTTTCAGGGGAACAGCATTAGCAGCCTCGGGCCCCAGGATATCCGCTTCACACGCAACAAGGCGAACAACGTGGTCTACGCGCTGGTGCTCGGCTGGCCGACGGAAGCTGTCGTCGTGCCGTCGCTGGGATCTTCGGCCTCGACCCAGCCGGGTAAGGTGGCCAGGGTAGAACTTCTCGGAACGGGCCTCAGCGTGAACTGGAAACAGAATGCCGACGGCCTCAGGGTCGAGCTTCCGAAGCAGTATCGGCCGAAGGTTGACTACGCGGCTGCGCTGAAAGTGAGCATCGCCTGAACACCGAACCAGACAGGAGATTCAAGTTGAAGCCCATCCTTCTCGTAGTCGCACTACTGTGCTCGATTCGCTCTGCGTCGTTCGGACAACAGCCCGGGGGCGCACCATATCTGGATCCGAATCTGCCGCCCGAGCGCCGCGCGGCGGATATTGTCTCCCGCATGACGCTGGAGGAGAAGGTGCTGCAGATGCAGAGCACCGCTCCCGCGATTCCGCGCCTCGGCGTGCCCGCCTACAACTGGTGGAACGAGGCGCTGCACGGCGTGGCCCAGGGCCGCGCCACCGTCTTTCCGCAGGCCATCGGACTCGCCGCCACCTGGGATACCGACCTGATGCATCGGGTGGCCGACGTCATCTCCACCGAAGCGCGGGCCAAGTACAACGATGCCCTGGTGCATCCGCCGGTCGAGACCGACCACCGCCATCCTTCCCGGCCGCACCGCCGGGCTGACGTACTGGTCGCCGAACATCAATATCTTCCGGGATCCCCGATGGGGACGCGGCCAGGAGACCTACGGAGAAGATCCCTATCTGACCGGCCGCATGGGAGTCGCGTTCGTCACCGGAATGCAGGGCAACGACCCGCACTACCTGAAAGTCGTCTCCACGCCGAAGCACTACGCCGTGCACAGCGGTCCGGAGCCGGAACGGCACGTCTTCGACGCCAAGGTGAGCGAGTACGACCTGGTCGACACTTATCTGGCGGCGTTCCGGGCCACGGTAACGGAGGGCAAAGCCGACTCGATCATGTGCGTCTACAACTCGGTGGACGGCGTGCCCGGCTGCGCCAGCGCGGACCTGCTCCAGAAGCGGCTGCGCGAACAGTGGGGATTCCAGGGCTACGTGGTGAGCGATTGCGGCGCGGTGGGCGACATCTACCGGAGCCACAAATACGCGTCCACGATGGGCGGCGCGGCGGTGGCGGCCGTCAAGGCGGGTACGGACCTCACCTGCGGCACCGAGTATCAGCACCCTGGTGGACGAGGTGAAGGCCGGCCACATCGCGGAAGCCGAGATCAACCGCTCCGCGGAGCGGCTCTTCGTGGCGCGATTTCGCCTGGGCATGTTCGATCCTCCGGAGCGGGTCCCGTATGCGAAGATCCCGATCTCCGAGAACGATTCAAGCGCGCACCGGCAAGTGGCGCGGGAGGCGGCAGCGGGAGGCGATCGTACTGCTGAAGAACGAGGGCGGGGTCCTGCCTTTGAGCCGGTCGGTGCGCAAAATCGCGGTCGTCGGTCCCTCCGCCGACGACCCCGTTGCGCTGCTGGGGAGCTACAACGGCATCTCGTCGAAGCAGGTGACTCCGCTCGAAGGAATCGAACGGCAGTTCCCCGCCGCGCAGGTGCGGTATGCGCTCGGCGCGACCTATACCGCCAGTACGCACTCGTTGATTCCCTCGACGTTTCTTGACGCCGGCGGAGGGCAACGGGCGCGGGTTGCTGGTGGAGTACTTCGACAATCCCGACCTCCAGGGACAACCGAAGCTCCGCCGTTCCGAACCGCGCGCGTATTTCGACATGGCGATGGAGGACCCCACCGTAGTCGCAGCGGTTGGCCACGAGAAATATTCGGTGCGCTGGACGGGCACGCTGACGCCGCCCGCTACGGGCGAGTACGATCTGACCGTCAAGACCGGCATGTGGAACTTCACCGCCAAGGCCCGGCTGTTCCTCGACGACAAGGAACTCACCTTCGGCGCGGGCCCCTCCACTCAAATGACCTCCACACAAACGGCGTCGGGACCTCGGCGGCCGGCGCATGCGCGCGTGCAGTTGGAGGGCGGACGGAAGTACGCTTTGCGCATTGAGTACCGGCAGCCCGGTTCCGGCGGCACGATTCAACTTGGCTGGATTCCGCCCGCCGCCGTTGCCTTGGCCGAGGCCGAGGCGCTCGTGAAGGATTCCGACGTCGCCATTGTCTTCGTCGGCCTGAATTCCTCGCTCGAAGGGGAAGAGATGCGGGGGGTAAACATCCCCGGTTTCCTGGGCGGCGACCGCACCAGTCTGGACCTGCCCGAGCCGCAGGAAGACCTGGTAAAGGCGGCGATCGCCACAGGCAAACCGGTGGTCGTCGTGCTGACCAGCGGAAGCGCCATCGCCGCGAACTACGCGGCGGAGCACGCCACCGCACTGCTCGCGGCATGGTACGGCGGCGAGGAAGCCGGCACGGCCATCGCTGAGACCTTGGCCGGCGTCAACAACCCGGCGGGCCGTCTTCCGGTCACGTTCTACAAGAGCGTAGATCAACTGCCCCCGTTCACCGACTACGCCATGAAGGGCCGCACCTACCGGTACTTCAAGGGCGAGCCCTTGTACCCCTTCGGCTTCGGGCTCAGCTACTCGAGCTTCGCCTACTCGGGCCTGAGCGCGAAGCGTACCCCGAACGGCGCCGAAATCCGCGCGACAGTGAAGAACACCTCCTCCCGGGAAGGTGACGAAGTGGTGCAGTTGTACGTCGCCGGCGGAACCCGGGGATGACGCTCCGATACGGAGCCTGCGCGGGTTCCAGCGCATTCACCTGCGGGCAGGGGAAAGCCGGCAGGTGACTTTCACGGTGGCCGCCGGCGGCCTGCCGAAATCGACGGTGGAGGTCAGCGTGGGCGGCGGGCAGCCAGTGGGCAACACGCCGCATGTGAAGGGTTCCCTGTAACGAGCGGGGGCGGCCCGGCAAGGTGTGCGGCTCGTTCGGCCCGCCGCCCCAAAGCAGTTCTACCGGCACGGTTGCGGCTGAAAGGGCTCTATGAAACGTGGTCTCATCGCTTCGGTTGTCTTCTTGTGCATGGCAACGGCCCCGCTTTCGGCCGCCGACCCCGTGCTCTGGTACCGGCACCCGGCCCAAAAGTGGGGCGACGCGCTCCCTGTCGGCAACGGCAGACTGGGCGGAATGGTATTTGGCGGCATCGCCAAGGAGCGTATTCAACTCAACGAAGACACCATCTGGAACGGCAAGAAGCGGGACCGCGTCAATCCGGAGGCGCTGAAGGCCTTGCCGGAGGTCCGCCGCCTGTTGTTCGAAGGCAAGCCCAAGGAGGCGGAGGCGCTGGAAGACCAGAAGATGATGGGGATTCCCAACCGGCAGCCGCCGTACCAACCGCTCGGGGACCTGAACATCGAATTCTCCGGCCACGACAACGCCGACGGACTACCGCCGCGAGTTGAATCTCGCGACCGGCATCGTGCGAGTGACGTATCGCATCGGCGATGCGGCTTGCACGCGCGAAGTGTTCTCCTCCGTTCCGGACCAGGCGCTGGTGGTCCACCTCACCTGCGACAAGCCCGGCCAGTTGTCGTTTCACGCAACGCTGACGCGTTCGCAGGACAGCCAGACCACGGTAGCCGCGCCCGATCGCGTGATCCTGCAAGGCGAGGCGATTGCCCACACCGAATTTCTGGATCACTCCGAACCTGACCCCCGAAAAACTCAAGGCCGAAAAGGACCAACTGGAGCCGACGGGCGTAAAATTCCGCGCGGTCCTGCGCGCCGTCAACGAAGGCGGCCGGGTGGAGGTTTCCGGCACCGACCTGATCGTCACCAAGGCCAATGCCGTGACCCTGTTGGTGGTTGCCGCGACGGACTATCGCGGCGGCGATCCGGCCGCGGCCTGCGCCCAGTATCTGGCTCGTGCCGCCAAGCCGTACTGCCGCTCTCAAGAGCGCGCACCTGGCGGACCACGAGAAACTCTTCCGCCGCGTGGAAGTGGTGCTGGCGCCGCCGGCCGCCGATGCCGCGGTCGAGAGTCTCCCCACCGACGAACGCCTGGCGCGCATAAAGAAAGGCCAGGAGGATCCCGGCCTTTCGGCGCTGTACTTCCAATTCGGCCGGTATCTGCTGATGGGCAGCAGCCGTCCAGGAACGATGGCGGCCAACCTCCAAGGCATCTGGAACGAACAGCATGGCCCCACCGTGGGACAGCAAGTACACCACGAACATCAACGTGGAGATGAACTACTGGCCGGCCGAAGTGGGCAACCTTTCGGAAACCACCGGGCCGTTGTTCGACTTGGTCAAGATGTCGCTCGAGAGCGGCCGCCGCACCGCCAAGGAGATGTACGGCGCGCGCGGCTTTGCATTTCATCACAACATTGACGCCTGGGGCGACACCGCGCCCGTCGACTATGCCTACTGCGGTATCTGGCCGATGGGCGGCGCGTGGATGGCGCTCCATTTCTGGGAGCACTATCAATACGGCCTGGACCGCGCCTTCCTCAGCCGCGAAGCCTATCCCATCATGAAGGAAGCTTCGCTGTTTCTGCTCGGACTTCCTGGTCGACGACGGCAAGGGCCATCTGGTCACCAACCCCTCCTATTCCCCGGAGAACAGCTATCGCATGGCGGACGGAACCATAGGCCGGCAGACGGTGGGCGCCACCATGGACTACGAGATCATCTACACGCTCTTCCATGCCACCATGAGCGCTTCGCAGATCCTGGGGATCGACGCCGCGTACCGCGCCGAACTGGAGAAGACGCTGAAGCGCATCCCCGACCTCAAGATCGGCAAGCACGGCCAGCTGCAGGAATGGAGCGAGGACTACGACGAGCCAAGCCCGGGAATGAGTCACGTATCGCATCTGTTCGCGCTGTATCCCTCCGACGAGATCACGTTGCGGGGAACGCCTGAACTGGCCAAGGCCGCGCGCGTTTCGCTCGAGCGCAGAGTGCAAAACGGCGGGGGCAGGGGCGGCTGGTCCTCGGGCTGGTATTCGAACCTCTGGGCCCGGCTCGAAGACGGCGATCGACGCATATAAGCACATTCGCAACCTGCTCTCTTCGGCCAACGAAACTCTGCTGAACGCCAGTCGCATGTTTCAGATCGACGCCAACTTCGGCGGAGCCGCCGGTGTCGCCGAAATGCTCCTGCAGAGCCACTCGGGAGTGATCGCGATTCTGCCCGCGCTTCCGTCCGCCTGGCCGGAAGGCCACTTCCACGGACTGCGCGCCCGCGGCAACGTGGAAGTGGATGCATCGTGGAAGGGCGGACGTGCGGTCTCCGCCGCGCTGCGTCCGGGTGTGGCCGGCGAGTTCCAACTGCGGCCGCCGCGCGGCCAGCGCATCGCCAGGATTCAATCGGGAGGCCGGACGACTCCGATCGCCGAGTCTGGCGGCGTCTGGCGCGTCCGTCTCGAACCGCGCCGGGAGTACACCATCACGTTTGAATGATCGGAAGGAACAGGAAGGTATGAATCGCCGAGTCTTTTTGTCTTCGACAGGAATGACGGCCATGGGAGCGCTGTTGCCGGCCGTCGTCGCCGTGGGGGATGCCGAAGCCGCCGGACCGGAGCCGTTCGAGTGGAAGACGCCGGACCTGACCTTCTCTTTCGATTTCTCCGCCGACAAACTGCGCCAGAAATCCCTCTTGCCCGCGGGCTACACCAAACCAACAGGCGGGCCTGAGTTTTCTTCGGGAGTCGAAACGGCAATCCAATGCAGCGGAGAAGACTCGCCGGATCCCGGCATGAAACAGGGCGTCGGACAACCGGGATCCCGTTTGGTTCTTGTGGAGAAGAAAGAGGAGACGGTCAACAAGGGCCGGCGTCTCACGCTGGCACACTCCGACCCGGTGACGAAACTGCGGGTGGAATCGTATTACGAGGCTTTCGACGGCGTGCCCGTAGTTCGACGCTGGACCAGGGCCACCAACGGCGGCGCCGCGAACCTGGGCGTCGAGTTCCTGAGCTCCGCCATGCTTCACTCTCTGGGCGACGGTCAGAACTTCGACCGCGAGCTGAAGATCCATCTGGCAGTGAACAGCTGGATGGCGGAAGCTCAGTGGCATGTGTTCCGCCCGTCGGAATTGGGATTCGTGGAGAACGAGCGCACCAGCTGGTCGCAGGCTTCGGCCGGCAGTATAGGAAGCTGGTCAACCGAGAAGTATCTGCCGATGGCGATGGTGGAGAACACGCGCCTGGGGCTGACGTGGTTCTGGCAAATCGAGCACAACGGCTCGTGGTATTGGGAAGTCTCCAACGACGCTGCCAGCGGCCAACGGGCCAACGATGTGTATGCCTGGCTGGGCGGGCCGGACGATCTGCATTCGGCCGCCTGGAAGAACCTGGCTCCGGGAGCGGACTACCGCTCGGTGCCGGTCGCGGTGGGCTGCGTCGCCGGCGGCTTCGCGGAAGCCGTCGCGGCGCTGACGGCATACCGGCGCGCCGCCTGCCTGCTGCCGCATCCCGACAACAAGCGGTGCTCCGTCATCTTTAATGACTACATGAATTGTTTGTGGGGCGATCCGACGGAGGAGAAGGAGCTCCCGATGATCGAAGCGGCCGCGAAGGCCGGCTGCGAATACTACGTCATCGATGCCGGGTGGTACGCCACTCTGCGTGAGGACTGGAGCCAGACCATCGGCGCATGGCAGCCTTCGCAGGACCGATGGCCGCGCGGACTCGGCTTCGTGCTGGACCGGGTCAAGCGACTCGGGATGGTCCCCGGCCTTTGGCTCGAACCCGAGGTCGCAGGCGCGCGTTCGCAGTTGGCGCGGCAGCAGCCCGACAACTGGTTCTTCATGCGGCACGGCAAGCGTGTGCTGAAGAACTCGCGCTATCTGCTGGACTTCCGGAATCCGGAGGTGACCCGTTACCTGGATCGGGTAATCGATCGCCTCGTCCACGACTTCGCCATCGGATACATCAAGATGGATTACAACGTGGATTCCTTGCAGGGCACCGACCTGAACGCGGATAGTCCGGGACAGGGCCTGCTGGAGCACAATCGCGCGCTTCTGGCGTGGCTGGAGGGGCTCCTGAAGCGCTATCCGACGCTGGTGATCGAGAATTGCGGCAGCGGCGGAGGCCGGATGGACTATGCGATGCTCTCGCGCCTGCAGGTTCAATCGGCCACCGACCAGGAAGACTACTTGCGGCTACCCGCCATCATCACGGGCTCCAGCGCCGCTGTATTGCCCGAGCAGATGGCCTGCTGGTCTTATCCGCTGGCGACTTCCGATCCCGATCAGGCCAGCTTCAACATGGTGACGGCGATGCTGTGCCGCATCCACCAGAGCGGACGCCTGGACAGGATCTCGGGTGACGCCGCTGCCCAGGTTGGCAACGGCATCAAGGTATATAAGGACGTAATCCGGAAGCACATTCCGGAAGCGGTGCCGTTCTACCCGTTGGGAATGCCGGAGGTAACAAACCATGAGCGCCCGGTCGCACTCGGCATGCGCGCGCCCGGTTGGACGGCTGTGGCCGTGTGGCGGCTGGAAGGCTCGGACAGCGTTGAGCTTCCCCTGAACGCCCCGAGTGCCCGTGTGCTCTATCCCGACAACCTGGGCATCGATGTCCAGGGAAAAGGCGGCAAGCTGACTATCCGTTTTCCGCGGCCCAAAATGGGCTGCATCGTTGTGGCTTGATGGCAGTGTCTTGGTTCAGCGTCAGAGTGAGCCGAAGGGAAGTCGTAGACCCAGGATTGAGATTTCTGGACGGGCTTCAAATCTCCGGTTGGAGATAGGCCCAAGGAGAGCACGGTGAAGCGCAGAGACTTTCTCACGAAAGGTACGGCGGTTGCCGGACTTGTCGGTTCTGGGAAGTTGGTTCCACCCCTCATGGCGGACCAAAGCGGCGCCCCGCAGCCGGCGCCGGCGGCGAAAGCAACGGCAGCGCAGGAAGAGATTCGGTCCGCCGAGTATCTCAAACGTTCGCGGTCTGACAGGTTCCTGACCAAGCCGCCGGCGATCAGGCAATGGTATGGGCCAGGCCACGTACCAGTCTCACCGATGCCGCTGGCGGAACGTCTCAAGCGGAACATCGTGCCTCGGCGGGGCTTTTGCAGCATCGCGCCCGGCAAGACGGTCAGCGAGGGGGTCACCTCCGGCAACGGAGCGATGAATATCGAGGTAACGTGCGATCCCTACTCGGAGCAGATCCTGTTCCACCACGAAAGCCTGATGCTGCCATACAGGCGGCCCTACGAGGCTCCCAAAGTCGCGGACATATTCCCCCAGGTGCGGCAAATGGTGCTGGACGGGAAATACCGCGAGGCGGTGGAATTCGCTTTCCAGAAGATGGAGGAGGGCCCCATCAAGCGGAACACATATCCGCACCCGACGATTCCGGCATTCTTGATGCATCTTGATCTTCCGAAGACCGCGTCGGTCAGGAACTATCTCCGCACCGTCGATTTCGAGTCGAGCGAGGTGAAGGTGCACTGGAGCGATGAGCGCGGCGACTGGCTTCGTCAGACATTCACGTCCCGGCCCGACAACGTCGTGGTCCAATTGCTGACCGCCCCGAAACAACAGACGGTGAATGTCCGGATCGCGGTGGAGAAGTTCGTCGGGCGAATGCGCGCAACGGAAGGGGGCGCCCTATCGGGCAGCGGCGCCAGCGACGTTCAGCAGGACTTCAACGAGCAGCGGCTCATCTACAAGTGCCGTCTCGATCCCTCGATGGACAACAGCGGCTACGCCGGAGTGGTTCGCGTGGTTCGCAACGGCGGCTCGGCCCGCATGGAAGACGGCACTCTGGTCATCGAGAATGCGTCCTCGGTGATGCTGATCACCCGCATCGAATGGTTGGCCGACTACAGCGAGGAAAAGGTCGAAGCTCTGCGGCTCGCCGTGGAAGAGCTTATCCACGGACTATGCGGCACTGCTGGAGCGGCACCGCAAGGTCCAGTCAGAGGCATTCAACCGCGTCACCGTGGATTTCGGCGGCGCCTCCCAATATGGAATGTCCACGGAGGAACTTCTGGCCGATCAGCGGTCGCGGCCGGACTACTCACCCGCATTGCTCGAGAAGATCTTCGAGATGGGCCGCTACTGGTTCATCCTCACCAGCGGCAAATATCCCACCATGTCGGCGGAGACGAACGCCAACATCAATCTGCAGATTGCGCCCGGTCCGCAGGGCGATTTGCGGGAGGGCATGGATGCCTACTTCAATTGGATGGAGAGCCTGGCGCCGGACTTCCGAGTCAACGCAAAGAACATCTTCGGGATGCGCGGCACACATTATTCCCTCTTGCCCGGCAAAGGCATGGGCGTCGCGTTCCATTACTCCAGCGCCTCTTCGACCGGAGAGATGTGGCCGCATCCCTACTGGCTTTCCGCCGGAGGCTGGTGTTCCGCCCGTTCTGGGATCACTATCTGGTGACGGGGGACCTGGAATTCCTCCGCAAACGCGTGGTGCCGGCCTTGAAAGAGCTGGCGCTGTTTTACGAGGACTTCCTGACGGTCACCGACAAAGATGGGAACTACATTTTCGCCCCTTCTTTCTCGCCGGAAAACAATCCCGGGAACCTGAACCCTTCGATGATGCTGGTGATCAACGCCAGCATGGACATTGCGGTTTGCCGAGAAGTGCTGACGCAATCTGGTCCAGGCGTGCGAACTGCTGGGCACCGAAGCCGCCAGCATCGCGAAGTGGAAGGCGATTCTGGCCAAGTTGCCGCCCTACCTGCTCGAAGCGGACGGCACTCTGAAGGAATGGGCTTGGCCCACATCTGGAAGAGCGTTATTCCCATCGGCATGTCTCTCATCTCTACGGGGCTTGGCCGGGCGACGAGATCGATCCGGACCGCACGCCGCAGCTGGCCCTGGCCGCGATGATTGCCGACAGAAAGCGCGTGCCGGAGCGGCTGGCCGCTCATGGCCGTTGCCATCGCGCTTTGGTTGGCGCGCGGCTCAAGGACTGCTTCATGGTGGACACCGAGCTGCGGCAACTGATTGAGCAGGGCTACTTCGCCGCGACGCTCCGGGCTCTCACGACCCCTGGGCCTTCCCCATGCCGGATGCGCAGGGCGGCATTCCCACGATCATGATGGAAATGCTGGCCTACTCGCGCCCCGGCGTGATCGAAGTGCTCCCCGCCCTTCCGCCCTCGCTGGTAAAGGGATCGATCAACGGGATGCTCGCCCGGACCTTCGCGAGGATCGACAAATTGACCTGGGACATGGAAGCCAGGACCGTGGACCTGACGGTCACCTCGGTGAAAAGCAGGACATCACCTTGATAGCCCGGCATGGAATCGAGATGATCTCCGCGCCCGCGGGTATTCTGGCGGCACCGCTCCAGGCCGGCAAGGCCAACGTCGATGTGCACTTGCCGGAAGGCAAGCCGGTGGCGTTCCACCTGAGACTTGGCAACCATAAGCCGATCGATTGGGTTTCTCAGGTGCCCGTCGCATAGCAGAACTGAGGTGACGCTCTTGCTGCAAGAATCGCATCGCTTAAGACGTGGGTTCCTTTGGATCGCGTTGCTGTCTGGGTTGAGCGTGTATGCCGCCCAACAGCGGCAGGCATCGGCACAACTTGGTGTGTCGATCAAGGCCGACTGCGGGGTTCTATCCGTGGTCCCGATTGCCGACGGTGCGCTCCGCGTGAGGTGCTCTCCCGCGCCGGCGGCGGCGGACTCGACAAGCCTGGTGCTGATTCATCCCGCTAGCGATGTCCGCCACTCGATTCGAAGAACCGCGGCGTCTGTCACTCTGGCCACTGCCCGGCTGACGGCAACCTACGATCGGAAGACGGGAACGCTACGGTTCTCCGATGCGAAAGGAAGAATCCTGCTCGAAGAGTTGCCCGGCTCGCGCCGTGTGAATCCATCGAGCGTTCAGGGGCACTCGACACTGACAGCGGAGGACCGGTTCCGCTCACCCGCGGATGAGCACATCTTCGGCTCCGGCCAGTTTCAGGACGGATTCCTGGACATTCGCGACCTTCCACGACGGCTCACCCAGGTCAACTCACAGATTTCCATTCCGTTTCTGCTCTCGAGCAAGGGTTACGGGCTGCTCTGGCATAATTACGGGCTGACCAACCTCAACCCCGCCGATGAGCACGTGACGCTGGCGCGCGAAGCTTCCGGCAATACCACCACTGCCGCCGTGACCACCGCCGAGGGCGCCCGCACCGTGCGGCGCACCGCGGGAGTGTTCCGCGGCGATTTCGAAACCACCGCGCCCGGGCGCTACGCGATGATGCTGGACGTGGGCCAGGAGATGGCGCAACGCTACCACGTCGAGATCGATGGCACCACCGTGGTCGATTTCGCAAACCGCTGGCTGCCTCCGACCACGAGTTGGTTCCTGGAACTGAAGCCCGGAAAGCACCATGTGCGCGTGGAAGCCGACGGGAGAGACCAGCCGTCGCTCTACTGGAGACCGTCGGCCGCCGAAACCGTGCTGCGCTCGCCCGTCTCGGACGGAATCGACTACGTGGTATTTGCGGGCCCCACGGCCGACGAGATTATCGCGACATATCGCAAACTCACCGGTCAGGCGCCGCTGCTGCCTCTCTGGGCATATGGGTTCATTCAGTGCCGCGAACGGTATACCTCGAGCGACGACATTCTCGAGAACGCGCGCAAGTTCCGCGAGCGCAAGCTTCCCATGGATGTGATGGTTCAGGACTGGCAATACTGGGGCAAGTATGGCTGGAATGCCATGCAGTGGGATGAAGCCCACTACCCCGATCCGGCGGCGCTGGTGCGCCAGTTGCACGACCTCCATGCGAGGTTCATGGTGTCCGTGTGGTCGAAGATCGATCCGAAATCGACCGTAGGCCAGGAGTTTGCCGCGAAGGATTTCTTTCTGCCAGGAACCGAATGGGTGGATTTCTTCAATCCCGAGGCAAGGGCGTTGTACTGGAAGCAGTTTTCCAGCCGCATGCTGTCTCTCGGCATCGACGCCTGGTGGCTGGATGCCACCGAACCGGAGAACGACGCTCTCGCCGGCCAGAAAACCTTCGCCGGTCCCGGAGACCGTTTCCGCCTTGTCTATCCCTTGCTGGTCACCCAGACCGTCTATGAAGGACAGCGCAAAGACGCTCCCGACAAACGCGTCTTCATCCTGACGCGCAGCGCCTTCGCGGGTCAGCAGCGCTATGCTGCCGCCACGTGGTCGGGCGATATCGGCAACGACTGGGAGACGCTCCGCCGCCAGGTCGCGGCTGGCTTGGATTTCTCGGTTACCGGAATCCCCTACTGGACCACCGATACCGGCGGTTTCTTCCGTCCGGGCGAAAAGCAGTATACCGATAGCGCGTACCACGAGCGATTTTTGCGCTGGCTGCAGTTCTCCACGTTCACACCGCTGATGCGCGTCCACGGCTTCCAGACAAAGACGGAGCCCTGGCATTACGGCGCCGGCGTTGAGGCTCAGGAACGCCAGTATCTCGAGATGCGCTACCGGCTGCTGCCCTATATATACAGCCAGGCGGCCGAAATCACCTTCCATGGCTCCACCTTGATGCGTCCTCTTGTGATGGATTTCCGGGATGACGAGCAGGCGCTCGCACAGAAGTACGAGTTCATGTTCGGCCCCTCGTTGCTGGTAGCGCCGGTACTGCAGCCCGAGGTGCGGCAGTGGCCGGTGTACGCGCCCTCTACTCCGGCCGGCTGGTTCGACTGGTGGACAGAGAACAAGGTGAGCGGCGGAAAGACTACGGCAATGGATGCTCCGCTAGCGAAAGTGCCGTTGCTGGTCAAAGCGGGAAGCCTTGTGCCGCTAGGTCCAGTTCAGCAGTATGCAGGTCAGGACCGCACTGGAGAGCTTGAGTGGCGCGTCTATCCCGGAGCGGATGCCGATTTCACGCTGTACGAAGATGAAGGCGTGAACTACGCCTACGAGAAGGGCGCGCGTTCGACAATCTCGTTGCATTGGAATGACCGGCTGCGTACGTTTTCGATCGGGGAGCGAAAAGGGGCGTATCCCGGCATGATCGCCGATCGCCAGTTCACGATCCATCTGGCAGGAACACGCGTCTCGAATGACAAACGCCTGCAATACACGGGCCACAAACTGGCTATCGTTCTTGAGTGAGCGCCCGGTTCGCATCCCGGCGGAGTTTGGTCCTCAGGTAGGACTCGAACCTACAACCCTTCGGTTAACAGCCAAAAGGAAAGCGACGGCACCGATGTGAACGGTTGAGCGAAGCTGCTCATCGTTCAGCACTTCTGGCGCCGCGACTCGCGACGCTTGTTGCACCGATACTCTCCTTTACGCCCGATTCGCAAGGAGTCTCCCTACAAGAGTCTCTACAGCCGCCGCCTTCGCCATCGGGCCGAACCAGCCCGCCTCTATCACGCACCCGCCGGTTTGAATGCCCTTTCAATCGTCGCCATCGCCAGGAACAGCTTGTCGGGATGATCTCTCAGCGGTAGAAACTCATGATGAAGATAGAACGCCAGCGCACTTTCGTCTAAGGCTTCGACGACAACGCCGACCGAAGCCACCTCCGATGTGTTCCTCCAGCTCCTGTGCAGCGCATCCATCAAGAGAAGCCGCCCGAGGCTCTGCCCACGGCACGAACCGCTGACCGCCAGCCGGCCGAGCAGAGTTGCAGGCAGAAGCGGGTACCGGGGAAGTTTCTTGGCAATGGTCGCCGGCAGTTCGCCCAGCCGGATGGCATAGGCCGACAAGGTATAGTAGCCGGCAATGGATCCTTCCCGGTCCACCAGAATGAAGGGAGCAGCGACCTTCCTTCTCGCGTCTTGGCCGGCCTGCTCGTGGAGATACCGATCCAGCTCGGAAACGCCGCAATGAAAAGCCAAGCGGTCGTGAGACGCGCTGAGGGGTTCGACCCGATATGGGAAACCGGGCGACTTCGTCACCGCTGGATCATCTTCCGGCGGTATTCTCGGGCCGCTTTCCGCAGCACCGCCCCCGGAGGTGCCGGGCGCAAGATTGCATCCGCAAAAGCCTCGGTCTCGCGAGCCGTGAGAATCAGCATGGCGTGCCTCTCAATGGCGCGCTCGGCGGCCGCTTCGGCGCTGTGCAAAACGAAGTCGGTCATCGTGCGGCCCTGGAGATCCGCCGCGCGCTGAATCAGCAACTTCTGCCCTTCGTTCAGTCGGGCGTCGAAACGGTACGTCTTGCCTGTCAGCGGCCTGCCCTTGGCGGTTTGGCGCATTCGATTGCCCCTTCCAATCCTTAGTGTACGGTAAATATCCGTACGCAGTCAACTGGCCTCGTCCTGGTCCGTCCAAGGATCTCTGGCCCGAACCTGGTCGATCAGAAAGCGCACACCCTGGTTGTCGGACGGATTCAGCCAGAGCGTACGGTCGAATATGCGCTCGGCTTCTTCGAACCGGCCCAGCCTCCACAGGCACAAACCGAATCCACTCATGCACCGCAGAAACGGCCGATTGTCGATCCGGCTCCACGGCAGGACTCCTTCGAATCGTTCGCCCAGCGAGACGCAGCCGATCCGAAAACCAACCTCATAGTGCCGAATCGCGTCTTTCGGCCGCCGGTCGAAAACAAGGTTGCCGAGATGCGCATGAGCGTCCAGGCAGCGGAGGTCGGCCTGGCAAAGATCCATTAGGATCTTGTGCGCTCCTTCGAAGTCGCCCCCGTCCTTCCGGTCATTGGCTTCTATAATCGGATCGGTGAAGGGATCGTCGGGATCCTCCCCTGGCAGCACTTGCTCCATTTCAAATTCCGGCCGCGGGCCCCAAGCGATGATCGGCTTGGCCCAATCCTCGATCGGGTCACCCTCCTCGCCCCAGTAGTGCTGGTCTGGGTCCCACACGCCACGTTCTTCCAGCGAGAGAGGTGTCAGAGCCAGTGCCGCCAGGTCCACCCGCGTGGATTCGATGGAACCCGAGAGATAGGGATGGCCGGCATAGCTCCACTGCTTGTTCGGCCGCACCACGGCAATCTCGCCGGGGACCACGTCCCAGAGTCGGCCGGCGCGAAGCGTGATCGTCCGGCGGCCACCCACGATGCGGCAGCGAGCGGCTCTCTGTTTGACGGACAGAACGGCCAGTTCCACTGGCTTGCCAAGGTCAATTCCAACTGCAAGGGGCTGTGGCCGGATTCTGCTGCCTGTCCGAGACCCTGCCGGCGTACGTGAGGAAAGTCCTATCCACTTTTGGTACGCGGCCAGGTAGCGTGCGCCGTCGGTGCCCGGAGCCATCGAGACGTCCGCCGCCGCAACCGCGTGTACGGAACCGTCGGCTCGACGGCATTTGGCCGTCAGGCCGAGCCGCTCGTTCCCGTCATAGTCAAACTTCACCACCCTGACCGGCTCACCGATGACTGACCCCTCGCACGGCCGCCGAATGTTGTCCTCGAGCGCCTGCCGGAACGCCAAGAGCTGTTCGGCCTCTCCGTGTGCGTCAACCGTGATCTCCTCGATCAAGGCGTCCAGCGCGGCCGGACTGAGAGGGTCGGACCGTCTCACCGTTCGCTCCCATGCCGCTCGCTCCAGCGCGCTTTGGCACTCTCCAGGAAGGAAGGCTGTGCGCGGCGCTTCGCGCCCGCGGCAAGCGCCTCGAACCCGGGAATAAAGCCGCTCTTGCGCCCGTGCCTGGCGCGCACCTGCCGCACAGTGCCCTCCCACTCATCCGTCAGGCCGGTGCGTCGATAGCAGTCGCGAGCGCGCTCGAAATTCGAAAGCGCGGCATCGTAGTATTTGCTCTTCTTAGCTTCCACGATTCGCATTCCTTGCGCGCGCCAGAGCCGCGCCGCGAGTCCCGGGTGGCCTTTCTCCATCCTCCTCGCGGCGGGCTCGGTAGCGTAGTGGCTCACGCTTTCGAGGGCTTTGTCCGTGGCGCCTCCTACCAGTTTCGCCAACCGTTCGGTCTCCCTGGTCTCGACCAGCAGCTCCAGCAACGCCGCGAGGTCCGCGGCAGTCGCGGCGTCCAAGGCTCTTACGTGCCATTCCCCCCGAGCGGCTTTAGGCACAAACTTCATGAGATCGTCATAACTGTCCTTCGACGGATGCCGGCAAAAGTCGGCCCACGCCGATTCCAGCGCTTCCGCTTGGCGACCGAGTTTGGTTAACAACTCGCGGTGGAGCCGAACGAGTTCGTAGGCGGCCGTGGACCGGAAGGGACGTTGCCCGTCGATTCCGATCCCTCGCTCGGCCCAGGCCAACGCCTCAACCGGCTTCCGCCGTCGGACAAACATACGAGCAAGAGCCAGGCAATCCTCGGACGTAAGTTCCCTCTCCTGCGTCAGCGCAAGATAGGCTTCTGCGTCGGCCCGCGCAACGTAGATCGCTCGCAAGATTGCACTCCAGCGGGTGAGTGGACTACCGCCTTGCGCTCCTGCAGCGGCGGCCTCAAGGCGTTCTCGGACCCGCCTTTCGAAGGCCGCCAGCCCGGTGCGATCCAGCGCGGCCGCGGCATCTTTCTCGATTCCGTAGCAGAATCCGTAAGGATCGTCGTCCATCCATGCCATCAGCGTGGAGACCGTCGCATCTGCACCGGCGCCGGACACTTGACGGGCCTTGATCCAACGACAAATGAGATCGTGGGCGAATTGGCCGAAGCTGCCGCTCGAATCGTCGAGCTGATCGGCCTTAGCATGGCATCCCGCAAGGAAGGTCTCGTAGAGAGCGACAGCGCGCTGCGGTTCGGCTGTGGTGATCTTATCGATTTCGGCGATGACTGCTTCCAGGTCGGTCACGAATGAGAAGCACGCGCGGTCGTGGATGAGCTCTCCAGACCGCATGGCTACCTCGATCCGCTGCTCCACCGGGTCTGCCTTGTTGGACCGCTTTTTCCTCATCGGAGAGCGCCCCACTTTCGAGTGCTTTCCCTACAAAAGTCTCTACAGTGCATGCTGCGCCGCTCCCCAGGAAGCTCGTATACCATTGATGATAATGTGGTTCCCAGGATAGCGCAGATACAACCCTTCGGCTGTCGGCCGAGAAACAACCATCGGAACCTGGAATCAACGAGTTGCAGTGGTTTTTCTGCCGGGGCTCTGCGGAGGGGCGGATCGGGGATGGTCGCTAAGTCATTGAAAACAATTTGGCTCCTCAGGTAGGACTCGAACCTACAACCCTTCGGTTAACAGCCGAGAGGAAGAAGACGGCAGCGATGTGAAGGATTGAGCGAAGTTGCTCATCATTCAGCACTTCTGGCGCCTCGGCTCGCGACGCCTCTTGCACCAATGCTCTCCGTTACGCCCGATTCGCAAGGAGAATCCCTACAAAAGTCCCTACAGCCGCCGCCTTCGCCATCGGGCCGAGCCAGCCCGCCTCTATCACGCACCCGTCGGTTTGAATGCGGCCCAATCCTCGATCGGGTCACCGTCCTCTCCCCAGTAATGCTGGTCTGGGTCCCACGCGCCACGTTCTTCCATCGAGAGAGGCGTCAGAGCCAGTACCGCCAGATCTAGACGTGTGGATTCGATGGAACCCGAGAGATAATGATGGCCAGCAGAGATCCACGTCCAGCGAGTTTTCCGATTTTCCAAGACCACTTCATATTTCTCCTTCGATTACTCGACGACTCGACTTGCCGAGTCGCTCCGCAAAAAGTGAATCGGTGGTCGGCCTCATCGCCCCCGGCCTCCGGGGCCGACCAAGTTCGCTTGAACCACGGGGTCTCAGCCCTCTTGCGGCCTTGTGCCACGACCACAGATCGGCTGGGGGCGATCTTACTTCTCGACCCGTAGGTTGTTAACCACCGAAAAGATACCGGACACTCCGCTGGCCCGGATGTTCGCCATGTCCTTGTCGGCTTGCGTTGACACTACGCCTTCCAGGGTCACTTTGCCGCTATCTACGATGATGTGAATTGGCGGTACGGCCTGAAGCGCGTAACGGTCGAGTCCCGGGTGGCCATAAATGGCTCGATACACCGCCAGGCGGCTATGATCGTCCATCGACGAAAGCGGCAGCACCTGGATTTGATTGTCGACTTTGTCTACCCCCTCGATTTGTTTCACCACGCTGCCTGCATCGCTCTTCAACGTTGGACGTGTAACTTGGCCCAATAAGGTCACGGTGCCGCCGTCCACTCGATAGGCCAGATTGTCGAAGACGCCGTAATAGGGCAACATCACCAACTCATGACGAACCTCATGTGTGATGCGATCTTCGCTTCTTGCGCCCGGTTGAACGGCGCGGTCCCTGCCTTCTTGGGGGAAAAGCCCGGAGCAGCGGCAAACAAAACCGCCACGGTAGCTGTGCACAAACACACAGCTGGAATGTTTCATCGAATGATTCTCCTGCTAGAGACTGAGCACGTTGGGCTCCACCCCTCCGTGGGGACACGCTGAGGCCCGATGGACTCGGACGTTCGCCCAAAGGCCCCGTGCTGGCCATCGATTGCGGTCAATGCCTACGCACGGCCGGCTCGGCCGTCTCCCTGGCCGGCTGGACCGCTTCGGACAGTGGTGCCCTATTTCAGGCAGCGGACTCGCGGCTAGCGCGACGCAGGTTTCGACGGGACTCTGCGAGAATTGCCCGAATCGAACGTGGTGGAGTCATCCCTTCGGAAGGTTACCGAGCGGTTATGGCCCGGAAAGGTGCAATTCGGTTCTGGACCGTCCCGTGCTATGGAGGATAGGCAGCCTGTTCACGGGCCGACTACGAAAGGGATAGCCATGAAGATCACACACAACGAGAACGGCGGCGTCGAAGAGATCCTCGAACGAAGAGAGGCCGAACTGGCTCTGGTATTGCGAAACCGGGACGGTATCGCCATCGAGAAGAGCGCAGACCAGATGGACGAGGTTCAGTATGCTTCGGAGCGTGATCTGGCGATCCGCAACGTTGACCGTGAAACTGTCCTGCTGCGTGAAGTAAGAGCAGCCTTGCGGCGAATTCACGAGGGCAGCTTTGGAACCTGCTTGGAGTGCGAAACGGCGATCAGCCCCAAACGCCTCGCGGCTGTGCCATGGGCGCGGCTTTGTATCAGGTGCCAGGAGGCCGCGGATCGGGACCGTCAGGAGGGATCGGACCTCTTGAGCGACAGCCGTTCCAAGGCCGCGTGAGTGAGCGGACAGGCTGAGCCTGCCGGGGAGACCGAGTGGCCTGCTATCGGCCCCGACCCCGAACTGGCGCCCCTGCCGAGGCTCGCCCCCAATGGACTGAACACTCCGCCCGGCTATACAATCGGTCAGGTGGCACTCGGCACCGGACAATTCAGGCGGAGATGAGACGAACCGACTTCATCCAAGTGGCAGTACCGGTTGCAGCGATCGCGTTGATCAGCGCGATGTACTACGCGACCCAGGACCAACTGGTCTGGATGCACAACATCCTGCAACATCTGTACTTCGCTCCCATCGCCGCTGCGGCCATCTATTTTGGGTGGAAGGGAGGGCTAGGTACGGCGATGCTTGCCGCGCTTTGCTACGCTCCGCACCTCTTGATGGGTCTCAACGAGGGGACGGAGCCGCGGCGCTACATCGGTGGCGAAGCGATGGAGATTCTGGATTTCTTCCTGGTGGGACTCGTCACCGGTATTCTGGCTGACCGGGAACGAAGACAGAAAGAATCGCTCAAGCGTACGACGACGCAACTCGACGCCGTCTACAAGGAGCTTCAGCAAAGTTTTGAGCGAATGAAGCGTTCCGAGCGGCTTTCGGCCATCGGACAGCTATCCGCCGGACTCGCCCATGAGATTCGCAACCCCTTGGCGAGCATCGGTGGTGCGGCGGCCATTCTCAGGAAGAACTCCGAGTCGGCGGAGCGGCGGGAGGAGTTCCTGGAGATCATCGAGAAGGAGTGCCTTCGCCTGAATCGCCTGCTCACAAATTTTCTGGAGTTCGCGCGGCCCCGCCTACCTCAATATCAGTTGGCTGAAGTCGGCCCTATTTTGGAATCGGTGATCGGCCTGGCCGCCCATTCGGTGGGGCGTCAGCCAATTCAGTTGCGGACTGATACCGCGCCTGATATGCCGGCAATCAAGTGCGATCCGGAGCAGATCAAACAGGTATTATTGAACCTGACGATCAACTCTGTTCAGGCCATGCCGGATGGCGGCGAAATCGTCCTTTCGACTCGGGTGGATGGCTCCCGGGTTGTCATAGAAGTGAAGGACCAAGGGCCCGGAATCAGTCCCGAAAACCTCGACAAGATTTTCGATCCGTTCTTCACGACGAAGGACACCGGCACAGGGCTTGGGCTCTCGGTGGCGCACCAGATCCTGAGCCAGCACGGAGGCATCCTGAACGCGAAGAACAACTCCGGCCGTGGCGCAACGTTTAGCCTGTTCCTGCCGATCCAGCACGGGAGAGTCTTATGAGTCGCGGACGCATTCTTGTGGTCGATGACGACGAAAGCCTGCGTCGTGTCATGCAAGTCCAGCTAGAGGACCTTGGCTACGACGTCGCAACCGCCGCCGACGGCGATTCGGCTCTTCGATCGCTGCAGTTGTCCGTTCGGGAACTGGTGATCTCAGATCTGAAGATGCCCGGCATGTCCGGCATCGACCTGCTCAAGAAGGTGCGCGCCGCCTATCCGGAGACCATCGTCGTCGTTGTCACAGCTTTTGGGACCGTCGAGAGCGCGGTGGAAGCCATGAAGCTGGGCGCCTATGACTACATCACGAAGCCCGTGCATCCCGATGCGCTGGAACTGTGCGTTGGCAAGGCGCTTGAGCACCTTCACTTGCTGGAGGAAGTTCGTACCCTGCGCAGCACACTGGACCAGAAGTACGGCTTCGAGAACATCCTGGGCCGGTCTGAAGCTTTGCTCTATGTGCTGGATCAGACGGCGCGCGCCGCTCAAACCGACGCCACCGTGCTGATTCACGGAGAAACGGGAACAGGCAAGGAACTCCTCGCCAAAGCCATCCACTTCAACAGCACCCGCAAGGACCGTCCCTTCGTGACGATCAACTGCGGAGCCATTCCCAGGGAGTTGCTCGAATCGGAGCTTTTCGGCCATGTCAAAGGGGCCTTTACAGGTGCTGTTGCGGACAAGAAGGGAAAGGTCGAGACCGCCGATCGCGGGACTGTGTTCCTCGACGAAATCGGGGAGATGCCGCTGGAACTTCAAGTGAAGCTGCTGCGACTGATTCAACAGGGAGAACTCGCCAAGGTTGGCGCCACGGGGACCATCACAGTCAATGTCAGGATCGTGGCGGCGACACACAGGGACCTGAAGGCCATGATCGAGGACGGCACCTTCCGCGAGGACCTCTATTACCGGCTCTCCGTAATCCCTTTAGACCTGCCGCCACTGCGCGAGCGCGCAGAAGATATCACTCAGTTGGCACTGCATTTCTTTCAGAACATTAAGCAGAAGCATGGCAGGCCCGACCTGATTCTGCCCCCCTCACTGTTTCCCTACTTCGCCAGCTACCGATGGCCCGGCAATGTGCGCGAATTGGAGAACGTGATCGAGCGAATTGTCGTGATGGCCCGGTCGAACGAGATCACCCTTGGCGACCTGCCGGAGCCGCTTCAGCGACAGCAACCGGCTCTCGATTTCCTGCCGCTGGAACTGCCCCATACAGGCATCAGTATCGAAGGTATCGAAAAGGAGTTGATACTCCGGGCTCTGAGGAAGTTCGATTGGAATCAGACGCATGCGGCCCAGTTTCTGGATCTGAGCCGCAAGGCGCTGATCTACCGCATGGAGAAGTTCGGACTGCGGAAAGAACAGCAAGAGGGAAGCCAGCCCGGCACCAAGACGCGGTAGATGCGTATGCCCGGCTCATGTAAGCCGGACATTAACGCGCATGGCAGGGGCGGTGGCCGCGATGGCGGGCCTCGAGCAGCAACTCCTGGACCTCCGAGAGACGACTTCTGGCTGCGTTGGTCCGCCTTGTGACGCGCTGCCCGACAAGCGCCATCGCCGCCAGTTTTGAGGCATCGGCGTATTGGTGGGCGACATGCGTCTCCTCTACGAGCACCAGATCTCGTCTTGTCTAAGCATTTCAGCGCCCACCTTAACTGGCTATGAACGACCATCAGTCAGGTTTTGCCGGAGCCGAGCGATTCTCAGCTTGACCCATTCGTGCGCCCGTTTGGCCCATGTGAAATGATCACTCAAGACCCACAATCCAAGTAAGATGACGGGGATTCCCGGACCGGGAACGCCAGGGATCGCAAACACAGCTCCGACGATCACCAGCGCAAACCCGCCCACAATCCTAGACGCGCGCAACGGAGTGGATTTCAATTCCGATGAGTGTAGGCCAGGGATATTCATGCGGGCTCCCAAACGCGACCGTCGGGGAAGCCGCCGCGAGGCATATTATGGCCTCCCTTTTCGCCACTGTGAAAGCTTGAGCAGTTCGAACCACATCATACACGCCACGCCCGCCCCGAAGCTGAGCGCCATGTCCCCGGCACGAAGCGGGGCGAAATGGAACAGACCCTGGGCCGCTGGGACCAGAAGCACGAGCGCCAGGAAGGTGGCCGCCCCGCCGACCACCCACCAGAGCGCGGAATTGGGCACGCGCAGCATGCTGACGATGCTTCGCGTCCACGAACGATTGGCGAGGATAATGACCAGCAACGATACCACCAGGGTGAGGAAGGTCAAGGCGCGGGCTGCGTCCGGTTGCTGGCTGGAGCGGGAGAACAGGAACACTCCCACGCACGCCGCCAGCACGCTCAGTCCCTGGAGCACCGCCCATCCGACCGTGGCAAGCGAGAACAGCCGTTCGCTGGCGCTTCGCGGAGGACGCTCCATCACGTTGGCTTCGGCCTCCTCCGCTTCGAAGATGAGGGAGCAGGAGGGATCGATGATCAGCTCCAGGAAGACGATATGCACGGGGAACAGCAGCAGCGGCCAGTCGGAGAAGAAGACCGGCAGCATGGACAGGCCCGCGATCGGGACGTGGACCGCGAAGATGAAGGCGATGGCCTTCTTGATGTTGTCGAAAATGCGCCGCCCGAGCCGCACCGCCGCCACGATGGAAGAGAAGTCGTCGTCCAGCAGGACCAGGGATGCCGCCTCGCGTGCGACGTCCGTGCCGCGGCCGCCCATCGCGATGCCGATATGCGCGGCCTTGAGCGCCGGAGCGTCGTTGACGCCGTCGCCGGTCATGGCGACGATCTCCTGATTCGCCTTCAGCGCCGTTACGATGCGCAGCTTCTGCTCGGGCACGACGCGGGCAAATACCTGCACTTGCTTGATCTGCTTCGCCAGTTCCTCGTCGGACATGCGCTCGAGTTCGGGACCGGTGATGATCCTTTCGGGATTCGCCAGGCCGGCCTGGCGAGCGATGCTCTGCGCGGTGGCGGGATAGTCGCCGGTGATCATCACGATTCGGATGCCGGCCGTCCGGCACTCAGCGACCGCGGCCGGCACCGTGGCGCGGAGCGGATCCTCGAGGCCCACGAGCCCCACAAACTCAAGAGCGAGTTGGCTGTGCTCGCCGGGCAGGCTGTCCGCCGCCATCCGGGCGCAGGCTACTCCGAGCACCCGGAGTCCTTCCGCCGCGAGCGCCGCGGCCTCGCCCGCCACGGACGCGCGCCTCTCCGGCGACAGACGGCACAACTCGGCGATCGCCTCCGGGGCGCCCTTGCCGGCGACGACGACATCTTCGCCCGCGCCGAGCTTCCACGCCTGGCTGACGGCCAGCAACTGCGGCGTGAGCGGGTACTCGCGCAGCAGCGACCACTCGGGATGCAGATGTTCGGTCTGCATCAGCAGCCGGTCGCCTGCCGCTTGGAGGGCCAGTTCCATGGGATCGAACGGATCCCGCTTGCTGGCCAGGATGGCGTTCTCCAGCAACGCATGGAACTCCTCGGAGAGGTTGGCGACGTCCGCGCCGAGGATGGCAGTGCGGCCGTCCGATAGCCAGCTTCTTGAGCGTCATCTGATTCTGGGTGAGCGTTCCGGTCTTGTCCACGCACAGAACCGTCGCCGCCCCCAGCGTCTCGATGGCGGGCATGCGGCGGGTGAGCACACGGCTGCGCGAGATCCGCCATGCCCCAAGGGCCAGGAAGATCGTGAGCACCACCGGGAACTCCTCCGGCAGGATGGCCATGGCCATCGCGATGCCGGCCAGCAGCCCCTCTTTCCAGACCTGCGCCGTGCCGCCTCGCGTGAGGGCATAAACGACCACCACGACGGCGCAGGCCGCCAGTCCCACGACGGCGAGCGTGCGCACCAGCCGCCCCGTCTCCTTCTGCAACGACGTCGGCTCGGGCTGGATTTGCTGCAAGGCCTTCCCAATCTTGCCGAGTTCGGTACGCCCCCCCGTGTTCACCACCTCTGCGATGCCTTGGCCCGCCGTCACCAGCGTTCCGGAGTATACGGATGGCAGATCGTCGCCGCCCGGCCGTTCGAGGCTCTTCGCGTCCGCCGAAGGCGTCTTCCGCACCGGGACCGATTCTCCGGTAAGCAGCGATTCGTCCACGCTCAGATTGATGGCGCGCCTCAGGATGGCGTCGGCCGGCACGCGATCTCCTTCGGAGAGGACGAGGATGTCGCCGCGGGCGACCTCGCGGCCGGCGATGCGGCGGCGGATGCCTCCCCGAATGACCAGAGCGCGGGGGCTGGACAGGTCGCGCAGGGCGTCCAAAGCCCGCTCCGTGCGGCGCTCCTGGACGATCGTGATCGCCATGACGACGAAAACGAACCCGAGGAGCATCAGTGCGTCGCCCGGTGAGCCCATCAGCAGGTAGAGCGCGCCGGCAGCCACCAGCATCAGGAACATCGGCTCGCGGACGACTTCGATCACGATCGCGAAGAGCCCTCGCTTCTCCTGCGAGGCAATCTCGTTGGGTCCGTCCTGCTGCGATGTTCGGCGGGCATCGTCCTCGCTGAGGCCCGCAAACCCGGTGAGGTCGAGGCTCGTGCCGCCGGGCCTTGGAGCATTCTCCAATACGCTTGTTCTGGACATCGCTGTTTGCGCAACCTCCAGATAGATGGTGGCGAACCCTCCGCCGCATCCAAGCCTTCGCGCACGCCAAAGGCCACTCTCTGGACCCATTAGCGCAGATGCGGTGGAGCGGCGCCGCAGGCTCAAGCTGCCGGATAAGCGGCGGCGCTGCCGGTTTTGAGGCAGCGCCGGATCTGCTGACCGTCTGCCCATGAGCCCGCACGGGTGCTGATCTACCGTCTATTCAGTCAGTTCGGCCTGCAGTCCGAAACGGCCAGTGAACTGCCCCCTAACTGGCTGAAAGGCAAAGAGGCGACCCAATGATCGGCGAGCAAGAGACCGCAACTCTCACCATCCAGAGACCGCTAAACGAAGCTGTCAAATTGCTTCGCCGAGCGCTGGCTGAGGGAGGCCTGGAGATCGCCGCGGACCTCGACATGGCGGGTCGCATCAGGAAAGCCCTCCGGATTGATATCCCGCCGTGCAGGGTTCTATGCGTCGATTGCCCCGTGGCGCTACTGGAGGCAATGGCCCTCGATCGATCGGCCGCCGTCCTGCTCCCGCTGCACCTGGTGGTTACCGGCCAGGACGGCTTAACTCAGGTTCACTTTTTGAATCCTGCCGCCGCCCTTTACAGCGGACTGCCCGTGACTGCGCGGGCTGCGGTGAGCAAACTGCAGGCCAGGGTCGCGCAAGCGGTCGAGAGCGTTTCGACCCGGCAGAATCCACTGGAACTTATTGCTTGAAGGAGGCATCATGTTTCGCAATCTCGATAACCAGTCCGATCAAAACGACCGTCAGCATCATGTCCGCTGCACGCAGCGGCTGCTTGGTGTCGAGGGTGAGGAGGAGTACTTTGTCCGCCTGGAAGTGGAACGCGTGAGAAAAGTGGCCGAGGAGCGGCAGGCGAAGCTCCTGGCTGAAGACCGGGAGCGGGATCGTGCGATCCACTTCATGAAGTGCCCGAAGTGCGGAATGCAGCTTGAAGAGATTGCTTTCGGCGAGGTTCGCGTCGACAAGTGTTTCTCTTGCGACGGCCTCTGGTTGGATAAGGGGGAACTTGATCTTGTCCGAGAGAAAGACGGCGGCTTCATGGGGCGGCTGTTAAGTATGTTTGGTTCTGACGCCCCTCGTGTCTAAAGGAGGATTTATGTTCGGCAATATCGATGACCAGATTCAGCAAACCAGCGGACAACCAGTCAGCCGCATGCAGCAACTGCTGCGTGCACTGGGTGTGCTTGGTTTGACCGCCGTTCTTTTCGGAAGCCTCTACCTCGGGATTCTGTTTCTCGAGTAGGTTGGCAGGAAGACCAATAACGATTTTGAGGGAGGAACGTTCAGATGGATATTCAAACGCTACAAAAGCACGTCCTGAATTTGGCGACGATCGAGGAAACCGACGCTCCCATGGTCAGTTGTTACCTGAATCTTGAGAAGGGGCTGGCGGCTGCGCGGCGGATTCTCGATGAGCGTGTGCGTTTGTTGCGGCAGACCCTTCCCGCGCCCAAACGTGACTCCTTCGAGCAGGCTCTCCTCAGCATCGAGTCTCGCCTCGCGGCTGGTTTCGAGACGGGGAGTGTGGGTGCCGCGATCTTTTCGCGGGACGGCGACCAGAAGTTCTTCCTCGATCTAGAGTTCCGCGTGCCGCTTCCCACCTGGATAGCGGTCAACTCGACCCCGAACATCTACCATCTGGTCGAACTCAAGGACACGTATGACCGATATGTCGTCGTTCTGGTCAATGAGCGCAGCACCCGCATTCTTGAAGTCCATCTGGGCTCGGTCACCGAGGTTGCTCGGACGAAACGCCCGGAACTGCGGGAGCGCGTCGCGAAAGGTTGCGGCCGTGAACACTATCAGAGTCACCGCCCTGAACGGAACCACGAGTTCGCAAATGAAGTTGTGCGGTTCGTGGATGAGGTGATGTCAGCAGCAGCCTACGGGCACCTCATTCTGGCTGGAACCCCAAAGATGACAGCCGTAATCCGGGAGGCTCTGCCGAAGCGCCTGGCATCCAAGTTGGTCGACGTCGTGCCGGCCTCCGGGAATGAGCGGACTAGCGCAGTGGTGGCGGAGACTCTGGCGAGTTTCGTCGAACAGGAGCAACAGGAGTCGCTGGCGGCCGTCGACAGGCTGCAGAAGAACATCTGTAGCCACGGCCTCGCCGTCGCTGGATCGGCGGCAAGTTTGAGGGCACTGAAGCGCCGGCAAGTGGACATGCTTGTGATGGCCACGGAGTACAAGCCGGAACCGGCATGGAGGTGTACCGGTTGCGACACGACCGCCTTACAACAATCGCGACCCGCGGTGTGCCCGAACTGCGGGTGCTCGGCGATCCGAGAGCTGGACGTGAAGGAAGAACTGGCCAGACTGGCCGAACTGGCTGGATGCGCCATCGAGATCGTTCATGACAGCGACGTCCTGATGCGGTTAGGCGGCGTCGGCTGCCTGCTTCGGTTCCTCTCGCCGGACGCCTACGCCCGGGCGGCCGCTTGAGGGTGTATGACTCGCCCCTCGGCCCGCAGTGCTGCAAACCGAGGGGCGCAACATCACCAGGGCGCCTCCTCATGGGCTTGCGCTCACAGACGCGAAAGGAAATTCCGATGATACCTTGCAGCAGAGGCACCGAAACAGCGGGCAGTGAAGGAGTGGCTCTTGTAGTCACCTCATTTAGAGAGGATCACGCCTTTCTTGAGCGCCTCTTCTCAACACGTTCCTGGCGCTTCGATTCCGTGTCGACCGTCGAGGAAGGCATTCGGTATCTCCAACATCATTCGCCCGGCCTCCTCATTTGCGACGAACGGCTTGAAGACGGCGACTGGAAGGCGATTCTGGATGCGGTGATGAAGGTCGCTTGCCCGCCCCGAATGATCGTCACTTCCCGGCTCGCGGATGAGCGCCTCTGGGCAGAGGTCCTCAACCTGGGCGGTTACGATCTGTTGGCCAAACCCTTTGATGCCTCGGAGGTAGTTCGGGTCGTCGGCACGGCATGGCCGGGAAGCGGCAAGAAAAGCGAGGTGTCGTATCTACAGGCAGCGGGCACGGCATGACCGACCCGCTTCGTCCCATGATGGTTGCGCGCCGACTCAGCCAGGGCGGCGTTGAACTACCTCAGGCAAACTGCGCCGGTGCTTCAAAGCAGCGTTTCTCGCAGTGGCTCCGGCTTGACCAGGAGGTCAACGAGAGGCGCTAGCCACCGTCAATCCGAAGTCGTTCCGTATTGCGCCCATGTCTCAATCGCTCCCCTAATTCTGGAGATCCCGGAATCGGTGAACTCGATCTTTTTCGCAGGTAGTGAAAGCGCCGAGTTCCACACCGTCCGCTCTTGCCCGTTCACTGTTTCACGCATCAACACCTCGATCCGGGCCGCTCCGTCCAGGCGATGATACTCGTACGCGCCTGCCTCGTTGGACCCCGCGACCAGGCTCGGCCTGTCCGGCGTCAACCGTTCTTCGGACGCGTCCCTACAAAAGTCCCTACAGTAGGCCGTCGCTCAGATTCAGCAGGGTTGCTAACGCTTTGATACTACTTAGGTTCCTGAAACTGCGAACAAGCAACCCTTCGGTGATCCACCGAAATGTGCAGAGTCGAACGCAGAATCAATGAGTTACCGGCCTGCGACGGGACGTCCACGCGGAGAAGCAGCTTAGTGATTACAGCTAAGTCACTGAAAAGAATTGGCTCCTCAGGTAGGACTCGAACCTACAACCCTTCGGTTAACAGCCGAATGCTCTACCATTGAGCTACTGAGGAGCAACTGGTCGGGCAGTCCTCATTAAATCAAACCGGCCGCGTGAGTGTCAACCGCCCACCACAGGCGCCCCCGAGCCCGGTCCCACCACTCCCGCAACTCGATTTCCCACCGCTTCAACGACTTCCGATTTTCCCGCCGCCTCCCCGGCCTGCCCAGGCGCTACTATTCCTCCGGGTACCCTATGTCTTGCGCGCGCAAAAGCCGCAATCACGGTCACCAGGAATCGATGGGTTCGTTTTTCGAGCTTTTGTTGAAACAACAGGACTTGGTGGCTTCGTTTCGCCACTTTCTCCCCGCGAGAGGTCCCGGCGGTGCGCCGGTGAAATCCGAAGCCGCCCCGTTGCCCCTCCTGCCCCTCTAGCGGAAAATGGAAAACGGCATGCCTCTCTATCTCGGCCTCACTTACCTCGCCTGGGCTGTAATCGCCTGGGGCGGAATCGCCGGCACTTTCTTCGTCGTTCTCATCTACCGCCTCCTCATCTCTCACCGCCCCCAACACGAAGCCTTCATGACCCCCGCCGAGGTCCGCCGCACCCTCGCCCACATCCGCGATGTCAACCGCGTCGTCATCTCCCTCGGAGTCGCCACCGCCGCCGCGCCCTTGCTGATCGCAGCCGCTCACGCGCTGGGGCTACTGTGAATACCTCATGCTAAAATTGGTAGTTCTTCATGCAACTTGAGAAAGTCTATGAGCCCCAACGGTTTGAACCGCACTGGGCCGCGTGGTGGATCGACTCCGGAATCTTCCGCGCCGCCGGCGTCGCCGGCCGTTCGTTTTCGCTAGCCATTCCGCCTCCCAACGTAACCGGCTCGCTCCACATCGGGCACATGCTCGAGCACACCGAGATCGACGTCACCGTTCGATGGCATAGAATGCGCGGCGACAACACCCTCTGGCTCCCCGGCACCGACCACGCCGGAATCGCCACCCAGATGCTGGTCGAACGCAAGCTCTCGAGCGAAGGCATCGACCGCCGCGAGCTCGGCCGCGCCGAATTCGAAAAGCGCGTCTGGGAATGGAAGGAACGCTACGGCGGGACCATCAAAGCGCCAGATGATCCGCCTGGGCGCCAGTTGCGATTGGAGCCGCGAGCGCTTCACCCTCGATCCCGGCCTCTCGCGCGCCGTCCGCGAAGTCTTCGTCCGCCTCTACGAGAAGGGCCTCATCTACCGCGGCGAGTACATGGTGAACTGGTGCCCGCGCTGCCAGACCGCCCTCTCCGATCTCGAGGTCACGCACGATCCCAAGCCCGGCAACCTCTGGCACATCCGTTACCCCGTCAACGGGACCGACCGCATCCTCGTGGTCGCCACCACCCGGCCCGAGACCATGCTCGGCGACACCGCCGTCGCCGTCAATCCCAAGGACAAACGCTACCTCGACCTGCACGGGAAAACCGTCCGCCTGCCTCTGATGGACCGCGACATCCCGGTCATCGCCGACGAGGTCGCCGACCCCGAATTCGGAACCGGCGTCGTAAAGGTCACGCCCGCGCACGACCTCAACGACTTCGAGGCCGGACGCCGCAACAACCTGCCCAAGATCCAGGTCATCGATGGGACCGGCCACATGACCGCGGCCGCCGGCCCCTACGCCGGACTCGACCGCATGGAGGCGCGCGAGCGCGTGGTCGACGATCTCGAGAAGCTCGGTCTGATCGAGAAGATCGAGCCCTACGAGCTCAATCTCGGCCGCTGCCAGCGCTGCAAGACGCCGGTCGAGCCGCTGATTTCGACTCAGTGGTTCGTCAAAACCAAGCCGCTCGCGGAGCCCGCCATCAAGGTCGTGGAAGAAGGCCGCATCCGGTTCACGCCGGACAACGTCGCCAAGACCTATTACGAGTGGATGTACAACATCCGCGATTGGTGCATCTCACGCCAGCTCTGGTGGGGCCATCGCATCCCCGCCTGGTATTGCCGCGATTGCGGCCAGATCGTCGTTTCACGCACCGACCCCACCGCCTGCCCCTGCGGTTCGGAAAAGCTCGAGCAGGATCCCGACGTGCTCGACACCTGGTTCAGCTCCGGACTGTGGCCGTTCTCAACGCTCGGCTGGCCGGACCAGACCGAAGACCTCAAGACTTTCTACCCAACATCGCTGATGATCACCGGATTCGACATCCTTTTCTTCTGGGTGGCGCGGATGATCATGCTCGGTCTCGAATGCACCGGCGACGTGCCCTTCCGCGAGGTCTACATCCACGCGCTAGTGCGCGATGCCGAACGCCAGAAGATGTCCAAGACCAAGGGCAACGTGGTCGACCCGCTCGCCGTGACCGAGAAGTACGGCACCGACGCCGTCCGCATGGCGTTCCTGCGCGCCGCCGCCCCCGGCACTGACATCGTCTTCACCGACGAGCGCATGGAGAGCGCCCGCAACTTCGCCAACAAGATCTGGAACGCCGCGCGCCTGATCTTCATGAACATGGAGCGTTCGGGTATCACGGCCTGGGCGCCCGCACCGGCGCCGCCCTGCTGCCCGAGTTCACCAGTCCGGGCCTGGAAGCGCCGCTCGAGGACCGCTGGATCTTCAGCCGCCTGAACCAGTGCGCGGACCTCATGAACCGCGCCATCGACCGCTACCGCTTCCATGAAGCCGCTGAGCTGGTGTGGCAGTTCTTCTGGCACGAATTCTGCGACTGGTATCTCGAAATCAAGAAGCTGCGTTTCGAGGCCGACTCCGGTCCGACCACCGATTGGCGCAACCTGCTCGCCGTCTTCGAGGCCGCACTGCGCCTCCTGCATCCCATCATGCCGTTCCTCACTGAGGAGTTGTGGCAGCGTCTCATGGCGAATGCGGGCGACCACCCCGTGTCCATCGCCGTCGCGCCCTACCCCGAGTACGATGCGCACGCCGCCGACCACGCCGCCGAGCGCGACATGCAGATCCTCGAGGACATCGTCGTCATGGTCCGCAACTTGCGCGCCGATTTCGCGCTCGATCCCAAACAGGAGTTCGACGTCGTGCTGGTCTCGAACGGAGCCGCTGCCGACGTCGCCCGCACGCAGCTCGGCGTCATCCAGTCGCTAGCCAAGGTGACGCTGGATGTGCGCACCGGCGCTTCCGGAGTCGCGGGCGTGAAGCGCTCCGCCGCCGGCTTCGACCTGGTGCTAGCCGTGCCCGCCGCCCAGACCGAAATCCTGCGCAAACGAACGGAGAAGGAGAACGACCAGCTCCAGAAGAACATAGCCAACTCGCAGCGCCAGCTCGGCGACGAAACGTTCCTCTCGCGAGCGCCCGCTCAAGTGGTAGACTCCATCCGCCAGAAGCTGACCGGCTACGAAGCGCAGTTGGAGAAGAACCAAACCACCCTGGAAGGTCTGACCTAAATGATCCGCAAACCGGGGACTGGACCCAATTTCGCCGCGATCCGCAAACCGGGGACTGGACCCAATTTCGCCGCCTTTGCGAAATTGGTGCCTGTCCCAAGGTTTGCCCTCTGGACAAGTCGAGGGCGTGTTAGCTGATGCCCTTCGACGTACGCCATCCCGAGATTGTCCAGATCGTCAAGCACGCGCTCGAGGAGGACATCGGCACGGGCGACGTCACCTCCGAGGCTTGCGTCCCCGCCTGGAAGCGCGCGCAGGGCCGGTTCGTGGCGCGGGAGCCGATCGTCGTCGCCGGCGTGGAACTGCTGCCGCTCATCTACGAGCTGCGCGGAGGCAATGAGGAAGTCAAACTGGTGCGTCAGAGCGGCGACGCCGTCGAGCCGGGGGACGTACTGGCCACCGTCCGCGGCCGCGCCCGCGCCCTGCTCTCGTGCGAACGCGTGGCGCTGAACTTCATGCAACGGTTGAGCGGAATTGCCACGCTGGCTCGTAGCTACGTCGAGGCTGTGGCTGGTACCAACTGCCGCATTCTCGATACGCGTAAGACCATCCCCGGCCTGCGGCGCCTGGAGAAGATGGCCGCCGAGGCCGGCGGGGTCATGAACCACCGCCTCGGCCTGTTCGACGCCATTCTGATCAAGAACAACCACATCGAGGCGGCGGGCGGCGTCAGGCCCGCGCTCAAGCGCGCGCTAGCCACCGGCCTGCCGGTCGAGATCGAAGTACGCACGCCGTCCGAACTGGACCAGGCGTTGACTGGCGGCGCGAGGCACCTATTGCTCGACAACCTCACGCCCGCCCAGGCCGCCGAGCAGATCCGTTACATCGCTGGGCGCGCCACGGTGGAACTTTCCGGCGGCATCCGGCTCGACACCATTCGCGAGTACGCCGAAGCCGGCGCCGACTTCATTTCCTGCGGCGCCATCACACACTCGGCCACCGCCGTCGACATCAACTTCCGCCTCGAGCTTAGCCTGGCCCCCGATGACGGATTGCAGTCGAAGGCAGCCGACCCTCGCGTCGTGGCCGGGCCCGAACCGCGGCCGTGAGGGAGCGGTCCGGCGTGCCGTGCCGTATGCGAATATCAGTGAGGCCCCTATGAAACGACTCCTGCTTCTGGCGGCCCTCGCCGCCCCGTTGATCGCCGGCGGCGTGCCGGACGGGAAGCCCGAGGACGCCGGCATGTCCTCCGAACGGCTCAAGAGGATCCACGATTCCATTCAGCGCCACATCGACGCCGGCGAACTCTCGGGCGCGGTGACCCTGGTCGCCCGCCACGGACGCATCGTGCACTTCGAGGCGCACGGCCTCATGGATCTCGAGTCGAAGCGGCCCATGGCGAAGGACGCCATCTTCCGCCTCGCCTCGATGACCAAGCCCGTCACCAGCGTCGCCGTTCTCATGCTGGTTGAAGAGGGCAAGATCCGCCTGAGCCGACCCGGTCTCAAAGTTCCTGCCGGAATTCAAAGGCGCAAAGGTTTCCGTAGTCAGAGAGGGCGTTCCCGACTTCTACGTCATCCCGGCGGACCGCGATATCACCATCCAGGACCTGCTGACGCACACCTCGGGTCTGGTGAGTTGGAGAATGCTCGGCACAAAACTCGCGCCTCCCAGAAGCCCGGACGACACGCTGGCGACCTACGTCCCGCGCCTGGCCTCCGTCCCTCTCGACTTCCAGCCCGGAACGCGCTGGGAGTATAGCGGCGGGGCTGGCCCCGACGTGCTCGGCGCGCATCGTCGAGATCGTTTCCGGCCTGCCGTACGACCGCTACCTGCGGACCCGCATCTTCGAGCCGCTGGGCATGAACGATACCTTCTTCTATCCACCCGACGACAAGCGGCCGCGCATGCCCACCTTGTACCGCAAGGGCGACGAAGGGTCTTGAGAAGGCTCCGAATCAGGACGGTTTCTCGACCCCCAAATACTTCTCGGCCGGCGGCGGGCTGATGTCGACCGCCGAAGACTACGCGCAGTTCGCGCAGATGCTGCTGAACGGCGGCACGCTGAACGGCAAGCGGCTGCTCGGTCCCCGCACCGTCGAACTCGATGGCGTCGAACCACGTTGGCGACCTCTTCAACGGCAAGCTGGGACGCCCCGCGCACGGAATGGGCTTCGGCCTCCTGGTCGCCGTCATACAGGATCACGTAGCGGCGGGCCTGGCCGTCTCCAATGGCAGCTTCGGCTGGGACGGCGCCTTCGGCACCCAAACCTGGATCGACCCCAAAGAGCATATGGTCGAGATCATCATGATCCAGGAGCAGATCGTCCAAGCCCAGCGCGACTTCGAAGTCGCCGTCCGCCAGGCGATCGTGGAGTAGGTCCGCGCCTCGCTCGTGGCTTTCATCGTCCGGACCGGATGGCCGGCGATGGGCCTCTGTTCCGGCGGCGACCCGCACTTACTTATGTGAAAGCTCCACGGTTATCGCTACCAGCATGGGCGAGGAGGTTGTGACGGCAGAGACAAAGTCAATAGCAGTGATCGTCACATCGGGCAGAGGGTTGTTCCAGGCGAACTTTATAAGCCTGGGTTTTCATTCCCCTACTGCGGGTTGCGGTGTTGGAGCCAAACCATACCTCGTCGGCTTTGGTGAGTGCGGGTCCGTGGGGTTGCACCCACCAGTCCAGTTCGTTCTCTCCATAAATCAGATCGGCGACTCTGGTCTCTCCGTTTTCATAGTGCATGACGTATTCACCGATCTTCAATCCCGCCTGCCGATCCCCGAAGGCAGCTGCCTGGAGGAAATGAACAGCTTTCCCCTTGCGGCCAACCGGTATCCCATCACGGCTTCGGGCAAAGCCAGGCCGCTGACCGCGAGCGAGTTGGTTCCTGCCAGCACTATCAGGCCGCGCACGTCAAACAACACGCCGCCGAAGGCTTTCAATCCTTGGGGAACATCATGGAAATCATGTCCTGGATGGTTGAACCAGTCGTCATTGAGAGAAGTGCCGTAGTAATTGGTCAGGTCCACCTGGTCAGGGCTAGCCAAAGGGTCTCTCGGCGCAATCGGGTTCCAGGCTTTGATCGAATCAAACCATTCGTAGGTTCGGTCGGCTTGGGCGGGTTCAATGGTCATGGCGATCAGAAAAGGCGCGGCCTGAGTGTTGTTCGAAACAAAATCCATCGTCTTGATTTCGACGCCGGGCAGCGGATTGTTCGCCGTGTATTTGAACACTTCGTACGTTTTTACTGGTCCAGGCTGTAGCTGCATCGGTCAAAATTGATCCGGAGTTTCCGGAAAACGAATCCTCTATGTTGCGGCCGTAGACCAGAGGGATATTCTTCGTCTCTCCATTGGCATAATGCAGAACGTAATTGCCGATGACTGTGTCTTCCTTGGCGTGGCCTGAGGCACCATGGAGAAAGTCGATTTTCTCGCCCTTATAGTTGATGGCAATGCCGTTCACCGCATTGGGATGAGCCGAAGGTTGAATGCCTGCCAACTGGATCATCCCCCTGATATCAAACGCAGCCCTGGAAAAGGCATGCACCCCCAGAGGCAGTGAACCCAGATCGCCACCCTCCAGGGACGACGTGTAATATGAGGTGAGATCCATCAAATCCGGAATCGCCTGTTTGCTTCTGACAGGGATGTCCAATGAGTGTGACATGGGAAGTAACACCTTTCCGGAAGAACGATCTCCGGCCTGTTGCGCATGCCCCGCGACAAATGGGCAGAGTGAAAGAACAAGTAAAAAGAAGAGAGCGGATCTCGGTTTCACGGAGCCTCCTGCGCCGGGGTTTGGGGAAGACCGTTGTTCTTCATCGGGGTTTCCGTTGTAGCGCTTCAGTCTACACCCGATCGAGGTGTGCTCGTCGAGCTTTCGATGAGCACAGTGCAGCGGTTCCTGACTCGTGGGTCGTTGTGCCACGATTGCTACGGCGCCCCGTATGATACTAGGGACAGTGCCCCTCGATCTCGACATGATCCGGACCGCCTCTCCAGGGCGCGAGCTTGTCTGGCTCGAGCGCTGCGGCTCCACCATGAGCGAAGCCGCGCGCCTGGTCCGCGCCGGCTGCGCGGCCGGTTCCGTCGTGGTGGCCGAGGAGCAGACCGCGGGGCAGGGACGGCTCGGGCGCGGCTGGCATTCGGAACCGGAAGCCGGCCTCTACGTCACCATCGTGTTGCGCCCCGCCCTGGCCGAGGAGAACGCCCGCGTGCTCTCGATGGCCCTGGGGCTCGCCACCGCCGAAGCCATCGCGCGCGTCGCCGATCTCGGCACCGACCTGCGCTGGCCGAACGACGTTCTCATCGAGGGGAAGAAGTGCGCCGGAATCCTGGTGCAGGCGGAGGGCGCCGCGTTTCTGGCCGGGATCGGCATCAACGTCAACCACACCTCGTTCCCGCCGGAGCTTGCGGCCATCGCCACCTCGCTGCGCCTCGCCAGCGGGCGGCCGCAGTCCCGCGAGATGCTTCTCATCCACCTGCTCGAAACCGTGGACAGCTTCACGCGCATGTTGGCCGAAGGCGGCCGCGCGCCGATTCTGCGCATGTTCGCGCGCGCGTCGAGCATGGTGAGCGGCAGGCGCGTGACCGTGGACCAGGGCGGCTCGGCGCTCGAAGGCGTGACCGACGGCCTCGATCCCTCGGGCTTCCTACTGCTGCGCCTCCCGGACGGATCGAGAACGACTATACTGGCCGGAGGCGTAAGACCCGCGTAACCGTCATGCTCCTCGCTCTCGACGCAGGCAACACCAACATCACCGTCGGCGTCTTCGACGGCCCGCGGCTGACCGCGCACTGGCGCCTCCGCACCGTCCACGACCAGACCGCCGACGAGTGGGGCATCCTGCTGCGCAACCTCTTCTCGCTGAGCTCGCTCGAGCTGGGGGGCGTAGACGGGATCATCGTCGCCAGCGTGGTGCCGCCGCTCAATTCCTCGCTCGCGCTCATGGCGCGGCACTACTTCAACACCGAAGCGGTCTTCGTCACGCACGAAACCGACACCGGCCTGCGCATCTGTTACGACAACCCGCGCGAAGTCGGCGCCGACCGAATCGTCAACGGAGTCGCGGCCTTCGCGAAGTACGGCGGGCCGTGCGTGGTGGTCGATCTGGGCACCGCCATCACGTTCGACGCCATCTCGGCCCACGCCGAGTATCTGGGCGGAATCATCTCGGCCGGCATCGGCATCGCGGTCGAAGGGCTGTTCGCCAAGACCGCGCGGCTGCCCCTGGTGGACGTGCGCGAGCCCGAGAAGCTGATCGGCACCAACACCGTGGGCAGCATGCAATCGGGCCTCTACTACGGCGCGATCGCGGTGATCGATGGCATCCTCGAACGGCTCATCGCGGAGATGGGACCCGAGACGCGCACCGTCGCCACCGGCGGCCAGGCCCGGCTGATCACGCCCGGTTCGCGGTACCTCAAGGAAGTGGACGAGGATCTCACGCTCGAGGGCCTGCGCATCATCTGGGAACGGATCGGCCGGCCGTGACCGACGACTGGGGCCTGAACTACTTCAACTACTTCACCGAGATCGAGGAGCATTTCCAGCGCGCCCGCGGCACCGGGCTGTTCCTGCTCTCGCCTCTCGATTGGGCGCTGGTCGAAAGCTGGAAGAACGCGGGCGTTCCGCTCGAAGCGGTGATGCGCGGCATCGACGAGGCGTTCGAGAAGTGGCGCAGCCGGAAGTCGAAGATCCAGACGGTCAACTCGCTCGCCTACTGCGCCCAGGCCGTGCTCGAGCAGGCGCAGCAGATGGCGGGCGGCACAGCCGCCGCGAAGGGCACGGAGAAGCCGCCGTTTCCCGCCGAGGATCTGCGCGCGTATCTCGAGCGGAACGCGTCTGCGGTGGAAGGCCGGTTTCCGGATGCGGCCGCTACGCTACGCGCGCTGGCTGCCGACGCCGAGACGCATCTCACGAAGCTGGAAGATCTGGAGCGGCGCCTCACGGTCCTCGAAGAGAAGATGATCGCGGCGGCGCGCGCGGCGCAGCCGGAAGACGACCTGCTCGCGGCCCGCCGCGAGTTCGACCTGCAACTGCGCCCCTATCGCGGCAAGATGTCGGCCGAGCAGATCGCGCTGCTCGAACGCCAGTTCCTGGACCGCCGCCTGCTCGAAGCCTCCGGACTGCCGCGGCTCAGTTTGTTCTACCTGCGGTAGGGGCCTTGTACCCTCCGCAGCTCTTGCTCTTGAAGGTGACGATGGCGGCGGGGTTGTCGAGTTTTCCGTCGTACAACACCGTTGTCTCGATGGTCAGCTTCTCGTAGTTCCTGAACGTCATACAAATGCCCGCGCACGCGCTCCAAGCGTCGAGCGCCCGCCCCCTCGATGCTGTCGGCACCACCTCGTCAAGGATGCCCATCACGTAAGCTTCCGTCTTTGGCCCCGAGACGGTGAGGACGCAGACTTCGTGCTTCGGCCCCTCGTACTCGGTGATCGTCACTCCGGGACGCAGGACGTAGCTTCTGACGTTCGCCTTGCTGACTTGTCCGAAGGCGGGCACGCAAAGCGCAAGCCACGCAATCGCTGTCCCGAATCGCACAGCCCTCATCGTACATCTTCCGGCGCAAGGCGCGAGAATAGTCAGATGTCTTTCGCCAAACGTCTGCTGCCCCTCGCGCTGTTGTGCGCCTTCCTGGCCACGGCCCAGGACAACATCCGGACCGTCACCATTCTCCACTCCAACGACATTCACGCGCGCCTCAGCCCGATCGAGAACGGCCACGGCGGCTTCGCGTACCTGGCATCCGTGATCCGGCACGAGCGCGAGAATTGCGTCGGCTGCCTGCTGCTCAGCGCCGGCGATGTGGTGCAGGGCAGTCCGGTCTCCACCCTCTTTAAGGGACTCCCCGTTTTCCAGATCGCGAACCTGTTCGGCTTCGACGCCGGCACGCTCGGCAACCACGATTTCGACTACGGCTGGGAGCAGACGCGCGAGTTCATGGAGGTGGCCAACTACCCCATCGCAACTTCCAACATCGTGGATGGTGACGGCCGCCTGTTCACGCGGCAGCCGTATGTGGTGCTGCTGGCGAATGGGGTGCGCGTGGCGGTAGTGGGCGCGATGACCGACACGCTGGACACGCTGACCAAGCCGCAGGCGCGCGGGCCGTGGCACACCACGTCGATGGTGGAGGCGGTGCGGCGCTATGCGAATGAGGCGCGAGGCCGAGCGGACCTGACGGTCGTTCTGGCGCACATCACGGACAACGAGGAGGCGGCGCTGCTGGCGCTGGGTCCCACGGTCCCGGTGATCGTCACCGGGCACGAGCACCAGGGCCTGCCGGAGGCGCGGGTGAAGGACGGCCGCATGGTGGTCCGCGTGAAGGCCTACGGCGAAGAACTCGGGCGGCTCGAACTGCGTGTGGATGTGGAGAGGAAGTCGGTGGCCTCGTGGAGCTGGAAGAAGGTGGGTGTCGATTCGAGGTCGCTCACGCCCGCGCCCGATGTCGCCGCCAGGTGAAGCGCTGGGAAGACCAGGTCCAGCAAATTGTGGACCAGCCGCTGGCGGTCGCGGAGCACGAGTTCAGCCGGGCGGAAGTGAAGGTCCTCATCGAGCGGGCCATGTGCGACCAGACCGGCTCCGATTTCGCGTTCATGAACGCCGGCGGCGTGCGCGACATCCTGCCGCAGGGGCAACTGCTGGTGCGGCACGTCTGGAACGTGATGCCGTTCGACAACGAGGTCCTGGTCGGCAAGTTCAAGGGCCGCGATCTGCCGCGTGTCGTGACCGCGGGCCACGCCATCGATCCGGATCGCGAGTACACGCTGGCGGTTTCCGATTTCACGGCGGCCAATCAGAACGCGCCCAGCCAGCTACACACCAGCGGCCTGGTCTTCGCGCCGTCGGGTCCGGCGATGCGGGACATGATCGTGGATTGGATCAGGCGCCAGGGAGTGTTGAAGTAGTGTCCATTTACGCACCCCCCGGTCCCAAAATCGGACAACGGAGGGCGGTTTTAGCCCGTCGCAGGGCCTTCAAGCCGATGGCGGACGGTTGACGGCCGACGGCTCCCAATTGGCAAGTGGCGTGCAACAAAGGCGGTGCTATGGGCACTTTGATGCGGGACATTCGTTACGGACTGCGGATGATGCTGGGCAGTCCCGGCTTTACCCTGGTGGCGGTCCTCACGATGGCCATCGGCATCGCGGCCACCACCACGGTGTTCAGTTGGATGGATGCGCTCCTGTTCCGGCCGCTTCCCGGCGTCGGCGAACCGGACCGCGTGGTTGCGCTCGAGACCGTCACGGCGTCGGGCGACCACCTCCTGACCTCTTATCCCGACTACCGCGACCTGCGCGACCACGCCACGCTGATCGATGGCCTGGCGGTTGTAGAGCCACGGCCGGTGAACATCGGCGAAGGGACCCATGCCGAGCGCGTCTGGATCGAGATGGTTTCGGGCAACTACTTCGACGTGCTGCGCGTGAAGCCGCTGCTGGGGCGGTTTTTCGTCGGTGCCGAACGCGACGATGCGCCTGGTGGAAAACCCGTGGCGGTCCTCAGCTATGCGCTGTGGAAGAGCCGGTATGAAGGCGATCCCGCTATTCTTGGCAAGACGCTTCGCATCAACCGCCTGCCGTACACGATCATTGGAGTCGCACCGGAGGACTTCAAGGGATCGGAAACCGGCCTGGCGTTCGAGCTGTGGGCGCCGGCCATGATGTACGGCCAACTGAGCGCCGCCGGCGATTTCTACTTGCGAGACCGGAAGACGCGCATGTTCTTCGGCCTGGCGCGCCTGAAGCCGGGAGTGGCCGTGGAGCAGGCCCGCGACGAGATAGCCTCGATCGCGCGGCGCATGGCCGAACTGGAAGCCAACACCAATACGGGCATTGGCGCCACTCTGTTGCCGATGTGGAAATCGACCTTCAGCGCGCAGCACATTCTACTGGCGCCGCTCGGAATCCTGATGGGCGTTTGCACGCTGGTGCTGCTGATCGCGTGCGCCAACGTGGCCAACCTGCTGCTGGCGCGGGCCACGGCTCGCGATCGCGAGTTCAGCATCCGGCTGGCGCTGGGGGCGCCGCGGAGCCGTCTGATTCGCCAACTGCTCACCGAGTCGCTGCTGCTGGCGGGGGCCGGTTCCCTGCTGGGGCTCATCATGACGGCGTGGCTGCGCGGTTCCCTGAAGTGGCTGTTGCCGACAACGTCCTCGCCGACGGTGCTCGATCCGACGTTGAACGTGGGCGTTTTCGTCTTCACCGAGGCGCTGGCGGTGGTGGTGGCGGCGCTGTCGGGTCTCGCGCCCGCGCTGCACGCGGCCAAGACGAACGTCGATGAAGCGCTCAAGGAAGGCGGACGCAGTGGAGCGGCCGGCGCGAGTTCGCAGAGGCTGCGCGCGGCGCTGGTGGTGGCCGAAGTTGCGTTGGCCGTGGTTGCGCTGGTGGGCGCGGGGCTTTTCGTGAAGAGCTTCGAGACCGCGAAATCGATCAACCCGGGATTCGACGCCCACAATGTCGTGATCGGGGCGTTCCATCTGTCGACCGCCGGGTACAACCAGGAGCAGTCCGAATCGTTCTGCAGGCGGCTGAGGGAGCGGCTGGAGGCCACTCCGGGAGTTGAGGCGGTGAGTTACGCCGACACGGTGCCGCTGGGGTTCATCGGCGGGGCCTGGGAAGACCTGGAAATCTCGGGCTACGTGCCCAGCCTCAGCGAGAACATGAAGATCGACCGCAACCTGATCGCGCCGGGATACTTCAGCCTGATGCGCATCCCGCTGCTCGAAGGGCGCGATTTCACGGATCACGACGACGGAAAGTCGCTGCCGGTGATGATCGTCAACCAGGAATTCGTGCGCCGCTTCATGCCCGGCCAGAACGCCATCGGGCGCCAGGTGCGCGGCTGGGGAAAGTGGTTCACCGTGGTCGGCGTGGCCAGGGACAGCAAGTACCACAGCATCGCGGAAGGCCAGCGGCCGTACTTCTACATTCCGATCCGCCAGATCTTCCGGCCCGAGTTTCCGCTGACGTTTCACGTGCGCACGGCGGCGGCTCCGGAGCAGGCGCTGGCGATCCTGCGGCGTGAAGCGCAGGCCATCGATCCAGCGGTGGCGCTGTTCGACGCCATGCCGCTCGCGGAGTACATCAGCCAGTCGCTGTTCGGCCAGAAAGTGGCGGCCAGCCTGCTGAGCGTGCTGGGCTCGGTGGCGTTGCTGCTGGCGTCTATCGGACTCTACAGCGTGATGGCGTATTCAATCAGGCGGCGCACGCACGAGATCGGCATCCGCATGGCGATCGGCGCGGAGCCGCGTCACGTGCTGCGGCTGGCGATCCGCCAGGGTATGAGCTACGCGCTGGCGGGCTTGGCGATTGGCGCGGCGCTCGCGGCGGGCCTCGCGCACCTGGCCTCGGCGGCATTGATCGGCGTCAGCCCGAACGACCCGCTGATCTACGGCGCGGTGGCGGCCTTTCTGGCAGGGCTCTCGCTCCTGGCGAGCTGGATTCCGGCCTGGCGCGCCTCGCGCATCGATCCCATGCGGGCGCTGCGGTGCCAGTGAGGGCGCCCGCTTGCTGACGCGCGCGGTTCGGTGCTGGGGCGGCTGTTAGTCGCGGCTGCCCATCGAGTAGCCAATCCAGACCGTGCCCTGGGGAACGGAGTTGGTTCCGAACTGGTTGTTGAGGCCGGGCACGTAGTGATAGTCGAACTGCGGGCGGATGAAGACGTGGTCCGTCACGTAGATGGACACGCCGACACCCGCGTGAACCTGGAAATGGCTCCAGTTCGCCAGGGGCTGGCTCTGGTTGACGCAGCTCGTCCCGATGCAACCTGTGGAGGTTTCGATGAAGCTGGTACGGGCGCCACCGATTCCGCCTTCCAGCCGGAACGAAAACCTCTTCTCGCTCAGCGGCACGTAGATGCCGTTGAAGTCGTAAAAGAGCTGCCGGTACTGCGCAAAGGTTCCGTAATCGGTTCGGACGGGCTGGAAGTTGACTTCACCGCCGAAGCCGTACCGCTTGGTGAGCATCACATCCGCGCTCAAGCCCATGAACAACCCGCTCAGCTTGGGCAGGCAATTTGTCCCGGCTGCGCAGCCCCAGCCGGTGGTATTCACGGGGTTGGTATTCGCCGATGCGTGGGCTGATCCGAAACCGATACCGACGTCCGCCGCGGTCTGCGCACTGGCCAAGGGGGCGCAGAGAGCTAGCAGGGAAATGGGTGCAAGGTAGCGCCAGATAGCTTTCACTTTCAGGATCTCCTCTCTTGAGTGCATGCGCCCACAAAGTGGAACCGTGCGCGCCTTCATACGGTTACGACGTCCAGAATACCCAGGAAGTTTCACCTCTATATTACTAAGACGTGAACCTCGCCGGGGCCATGGACTCCGCGCACCAGGATTTGCTCGATATCGGCGGTGCGGCTGGGGCCGGTAATGAGGACCATGGAACTGGCGATCTCGCCGGGCCGCGGAGCTTTCGACAACAGTTCGTCGAGCCCGCTCAGTATCCGGTCCCGGGGGACCACGGCGATGTGCACGGGCGGCAACAGCGAGATCATGCGAGCCTCTTCGGTGGAGGAGAGCATCACCAGCGTTCCGGTGTCGGCCAGCGCGTAGTCGGCGCTGGTGATGCCGAATGGGGCCGAGGCGCAGGCTTGCCGCAGTGCTTCGAGGTCCGTGAACCCGGTTTGAACGCCGGGCAGATCCGCGATGCCGCACTCCCGCAAAACAGGAGCGTTGGAGGCCACGGCGGGACCCTCGCCAATCAGGGCCGCGACGTAGTCCCGGGCGTCCGCGGGCGAGCCGGTCAGACAGGTCTTTCCGGCCAGGTTCGAGACCGCGCGGAAGAGCGATTCGATGCGGGCCTCGAGCGCCACTTCCGGAATCCGGATGCGCGCCTCGGGCGGCGCCGCGGGCTCGCCGGAGCCGCCGCCGAGCGCTTGGCGCGCGCGTTGTAGGATCTCGTCCCGCGCCGTCATTCCGCCGCCGCCTTTCTGCGCTCGCGCCACATCTGGCGGAAGCTCTTCCCCACGGGAGGCAGATCCCGCTGGCTCAGCCAGGCCTTGAGCGGGCCGTGGTTGAGGAGCCCGGGCGCCTTGGAAAACCAATGCTCGTCGGGCAGCGCTGCCGAAGCCATGAGGCCCGCCATCTCGTAAAGCCTGGGATGCCGCATGACCCAGGCCCAGGCGCGGAAGCCGAGCCGTTCGAGGCGGCCCTGGCCGCGCTTGGCCTCGTCCGCGTGGACCTCGGTGCGCAGTTCGAGAAGCAGCCTGGGGATATCGATCTTGACCGGGCAGACCTCGCCGCAGGCGCCGCACAAGCTCGAAGCGAAGGGCAGCCAGGGCTCGTGCTCCACACCCATAAATTGCGGCGTGATGATGGCTCCGATCGGTCCCGAATAGACCCACGGATAGTTGTGGCCGCCGATCTTGCGGTAGACGGGGCAATGATTCAAGCAGGCGCCGCAGCGGATGCAGAAGAGCGATTCCCGTTTCTCGCGGTCGGCGAGCAGGCGCGTGCGGCCGTTATCGAGCAACACGATGTAGAGCTCGTCGGGCCCGTCGATTTCGGCGGCGCGGCGCGGCCCGGTCAGAAACGAGGTATAGACCGTCAGCGCCTGTCCGGTACCGCTGCGGCCGAGCAACTTAAGGAACACGGCCAGGTCCTGCGCGCGCGGGATCATCTTCTCGATCCCTGCGATCGCTACGTGGATCTTGGGCGCCGTGGTGGTCAGCCGGATGTTGCCCTCGTTCTCGACGATGGTCACGGCGCCGGAATCCGCGATCAGAAAATTGGCGCCGGAAATCCCGATATCGGCGGCCAGGAATTTCTCGCGCAGCACGGAGCGCGCGATGCGAGTCTGCTTCTCGATCTCGACTTCGCGGGGGACGCCGAGCTTCTCGCTGAACAGATCCGCGACGTCGTAGCGGGTCTTGTGCAGGGCGGGAGCCACGATGTGATACGGCCGCTCGTGGGCAAGCTGGATGATGTACTCGCCCAGGTCCGTCTCCACGGGTTCGAGATCGTGGTGCGCCAGCCGCTCGTTGAGGTCGATTTCCTCGCTGGTCATCGACTTCGATTTCACGATCAGGCGGGCGTTCTTCCGTTTCGCCAGCTCCCAGACGAAGTCCGCGGCCTCGGCGGCGTCGCGCGCCCACACCACCTGTGCGCCATGGGCCTTCGCGTTGGACTCGAACTGTTCGAGGTAGAAGCCCAGGTTCTCGATGGTGTGCCGCTTGATGAGATGGGCCTGGGTGCGCAGCTCTTCGAACTCCGGCAGCGCGGCGAGGGCGATGCGGCGGTGGTCCGCCAGGCGCGCGGTGGAGGCGTAGATCGCCCTCTGCAGCCTCACGTTCACCAGGGTCTCGTGGATTTTCTCTTGGGGCGGGCCGTTCATCTTTGTTCCTCAGCGGTGGGCGAGCACCTCCGCCAGGTGCATGGTTTCGACGGGCAGGCCGACCCGCGAGAGGGCGCCGCGGATCTGCAGCAGGCAGCTTGCGTCGATGCCGACCACCGCCTCGGCCCCGCAACGGACGATGGAATCGATCTTGGTGCGCGCCATTCCTCCGGAGATTTCGGGAAACTTCACGGAGAAGGTTCCGCCGAATCCGCAGCACTCTTCGGCCGTATCCATCTCGCGCAGCGTGAGGCCGCGCACGCGCGAGAGCAGGCGGCGGGGCCCCTCCTTGATGCCCAGCTCGCGCAGGCCGTGACAACTATCGTGGAAGGCGACCACTTTGTCGAGCCGGGCGCCGACATCCTCGACCTGGGCGACCTCGGTGAGGAACTTCGAGAACTCCCAGACGCGCCCTTCGAGGCGGGCGGCGTCGCGGAGCGAGTCAGGCTCGTCCGCAAAGAGCTCCTGATAGTGGTGCGCGATCATCGAGGTGCACGAGCCGGAAGGCACCACGATGGTTTCCGCATCGCGGAAGACGCTCAGGAACTGACGCGCCACCGAGCGCGCTTCGTCGCGGTAGCCGGTGTTGAAGGCCGGTTGGCCGCAGCAGGTCTGGTCCTCGGGAAAGTCGACCTGGTAGCCGAGGCGCTCGAGTACCGTCGCCATGGCCATCCCGACCTGCGGAAAGAGCTGATCCACGATGCAGGTGACGAAGATCGATACCCGGGGCATGCACCCGAATTCTAGCAGGTCGTTCGAGGGGGACGCAGGCGGCTATTCATGGGCAAGAGCGCGGGTCCAGGGGGACCCGCGCGGACCAGGGGGTCCGCCCCACAGTAAAATGAAAGCAATGGTGTGGGCAGTATTCCTTGCGCTCGCTGCGGCGGCTGTTTCCCCGACTCCGTCATCGGTGCGGGGGAGACTGGTTCAACGCGCGAAGGCAAGCCTCCGGCTATCGAGACGGCGGGGCACGAGCTGGTTTCGGCGGAGGGCGAGCCGGAGACGCTGGCGGTTCTAAATGACAAGCGGCTGGCGGGATTCGACATCGAGCTTGTGGGGCACTATGAGGCTCCGAGCCGGTTCATGGTGGGGCCGTTTTACACTTCCACTTCGATCATCGTACACAAGGACGGCAAGCGATATAGCGTCACTTACTGGTGCCCGGTGTGCTCCATACGCGCTTATACGCCGGGGAAGTGCGTGTGCTGCCAGCAGGAGACGCAGATCGATTTGCAGGAATTGAAACCGGCGAACTGAAGTTCGCCGCGGCACGCTGAAGCGTGCGCCACGAGCTACTTCACCCACTCCATCATCGCGGCTAGGGCGCGGCCTCTGTGGCTCACGGTCAGTTTGCGGTCGCCGCTAACTTCGCCGAAGGAGCAGCCGAAGGGCGGGTAGTAGAACAACGGGTCGTATCCGAAGCCGTTGGGGCCGCGCGGCGCGTCGAGGATGACGCCTTCTACCACGCCCCGAAATGTTTGCAGGAGGCGGCCTTTCTCGGCCAGGGCGATCGCGCAGACGAACCGGCCGGTACCGTTGTTCGCTGTCGCCGAGACGTTCGAGCACCAGGCGGTTGTTGTCTTCGTCGGTGGCGGCCGGTCCGGCGAAGCGCGCGGAAAGGACTCCCGGGGCGCCGCCGAGGGCGTCCACCTCGAGGCCCGAATCGTCCGCGAACAGCGGGCCGGGCGCGTGGACGCTGTAGTAGAGCGCTTTTTGGATGGCGTTCTCTTCGAACGTCTGGCCGGTCTCGTCAGGGGGCTCGATCGCGGCGAGATTGGGCAGGGGGACGATCTCGCACGCCGCGAGGCGAAACTCGCGCAACTTGCCGGGGTTGGTCGTCGCGCAGTAAAGCGTCACCCGCCCAGGGCCTCCCGCTGGACCTCGATCAGGGTGCCCACGCCGCCGCGCGCGAGCGCCAGCAGCAATCCCAGTTGGGAGTCGTCGAAGGACTTCTGTTCGGCGGTGGCCTGGACCTCGACGAAGCGGCCCGAGCCGGTCATCACCACGTTCATATCGACCTCGGCGCGCGAGTCCTCTTCATACGCCAGGTCGATCATGGGCTCTCCGCCGATGATCCCGACGCTCACGGCGGCCACCGTATCGCGGATGGGCGACGTCCGCAGGACTCCGAAGTGCACCAACTGCTGGACGGAGATGGAGAGCGCGACGAAGGCGCCGGTGATGGCCGCGGTGCGCGTGCCGCCGTCGGCCTGCAAGACGTCGCAATCGAGAATGATGGTGCGTTCGCCGAGCGCGGCCAGGTCCACCACCGAGCGGAGCGAGCGGCCGATGAGGCGCTGAATCTCCTGGGTGCGGCCGGATGGGCGCTGGCTTTCGCGCGGAGAGCGGGAGACGGTGGCGCGAGGCAGCATAGCGTACTCGGCCGTGACCCATCCTTTCCCGCTGCCGCGCAGGAACTGCGGCACGGTCTGCTCCACCGATGCCGCGCACAACACGCGCGTGCTGCCCACTTCAATCAACGCCGATCCCTCGGCGGTGAGCAGATACCCAGTCTGGATCTCGACCGGACGCATCTGGTCCAGTCTTCGGCCGTCAGCCCGCATGTCCGAGCGCCCCTCCTCTCAAGAACCCGTAGAACAGCAGCGCCAGAAGAGCCATCAGCAAAATCAGGAAAGCGATGCACGGGATGGCGCTGCGCTTGCGCTCGCCCTTCCCGCCTTTGCCTTTGGCCTTGGCCGCTTTGTACTTCCCCATAGTGAGTCCGCCTAAAATCTTCCCGGCTTCAAACACGACGCCGCGCGGTGGAAGAACTCCTCGAGCGTGCGCAGGCTGGTTTCGCCCAGGTTGCGTAGCGTGATAGCAACCACCGGCCGCCCGCGCTCGGCCAGCGCCACCTGAGCCGCCAGGAACTGCGCCACGTGGTAGTCCGGCGCATAGCGCGCGGCGGCCAGCGGCTCCTGTGCCTCCGAGAGTACCACGGTGGAGAGACTACGGCCGTGGCCCAGAATCATTTCCTGGCAGGAATGGTTGACGGCGGGGCCCTCGTGGACGCCGGCGGGGATGTTCAGACGCCTCTCGAAGAGCCCATCGGCGGCGTGGTCGAGAATGCGCCGCAACGCCAGTCCCGCGGGCGCATAGCGCGTGTCTCCGAAGACCGTCAGGTCGCCGTACTCGATGCGCCGATCGGCCAACAGGCTGCGCAGGATCGCCGCGTAGAGCCGCGGCGCATCCATACCGCCGGTGTCGAAGTTCAGGTCGAGGCGATCGTAGTGCAGAACCATGTCGCCGCGAAACGCGACTTGCCGTTTCGAGGAGGTCATGAGCTTCCAGCATGCCGTGTGAGCCGCGCCGCCCGCCTCCTGGGCCTCGCTGAAAAGGCGCCTGGCGGTCGATTCCTGCAAATCCGCGCCGGGCCGCGCGGCGAAGCTCATCCCGCGCAGCCAGGCCAGCCCGAACACCGCGTAGTGGACGAATTGCATGTACCGCGAGAGCAGCGAACCGCGGGGCAAGGTCAGAACCGCGAGCGGATATCCCGACCGGCGCAGCAGGCCGATCTTCGCGGTGTCCGGCCCCGGCATGCCGCCGGCGCGCACGGCGACAAAGACGCGATCCTGTTGCGGGTCCCTGGGGGGGCGGTAGTTGGCCAGGCGCGGCTTGGCGCAGGGGACGATCTTCAGGCCAAGCTTCTCGCTCTGCCCCAGGGCCTCCTCGAAGCTCTGCTTGGTCCACGTCGCGGCCGCGGCCCAGTCCTTCGGCATCAGGAGAGTGACCTTGTCGCGGCCCGCCGCTCCCTGCGCATGCAGGAAGGACGCCAGCCGCCAGGCGGTGGAGATGTCCTTTTCGCTCAGGCAGGCGTTCCGGATCCAGGGGCCCAGATCGGCGCGCGCCAGCGCGAGCGGATACAGACTGCCGCGCGCCAGGGGTCCGCCGTAGCGTCCGGGCACGGCGCGGTCGAGTTGCAGGGAGGCCCGCCGATATCCGCTCTCGCGCGCCAGGCAGTCGAGAAGCGAGCCCTCCGCCGCCAGGGAGAGAAAATGAACGCGGGCGTCGATGCGATGACGCTCGTAGAGGTTCGCCAGCTTCTGCAGGCTGACGACCGCCTCATACGAATTCATTCCGGCCGACGTCCCCACCACCAGCGCGCTGCGCAGGACCGAGGAGATGGACAAGCCGCTCCGCCGCTCGATATCGTCGAAGACCGCCTTCAGCTTGCCGGGGTCCGCCGAATCGAGCACGTAGCACCGCGGGCCGCGCTTGAGAAGGCCAGCCGCCTGGTACATCCAGGTGTTCGCGGCCGGAGCTCCCACGCCGGCCCACAGCGCAAACCGCAGCGGCACCCGATGAGCGTTCCTGATCGCCGCCCGGAGCTCGGCCGCCTCGGCAGTCACCTGCCCGGCCCACTCCGGATGCGTCTCCGCCTGCCAGGCCGCACTGAACGCGCCGGAGCCGTCGATCTCGGCGCCGCCGGCCGCTCTGAGTCTGGCGAGAAGCCGTTCGGTGCTGAAAGTCTGGAAGAAGGAATCGGCGACGTCTCCCGGCGAGTCGTTGGCGAGCGAGAGCAGCACCTAATCGTTGTAGCACAGAAAGGCATCGCGAGCCGCCGATGTTACCCGCGGCTACAGGCCGGTCTGGTCCGTATCCGTCTCGAACGCGATGACGCAGTCCTCCGCGCTCCAGCCTTGATTCGTGGCCGTGGTGGTGATGCCGCCCGACGGCATGCGCTGGTAAGGGAAGGCGCTGCCGTCCTGGAGCGCGTACGCCCGGCGGATGTCGCCCTTCACGGTGTAGTCCATGCGCAGGCTGGTGCCGGGGAGCCAGTTGAAGAGGTGCAGGAACCACGTGTTGCCGCGCGCGGTGGACGCGGTCGCCGTGTAGTAGACGCCGCGTCCCGGGCGCGTGCCATAGATCGCGGCGCCGTTCTTATTCAGCCACGCTCCCACGCCGCGCAGGCGATCGACGAACTCCTGCTGGATGACGCCGGAGGGCTGCGGCCCGACGTTCAGCAGCACGTTGCAGTCGGACCCGGCCGCGGTCGCGAGCATTTGAACCAGTTCGGAGACGGGCTTGTGGCGCGAGTCGGTTCGCGCAAAGCCCCAGTCGTCGTTGATGGTGAGGCAAGCCTCGCGGAGGCGCCCGTCGTCCTTCTCGGGACGGCGTCCGAGTTCCTGCTCGGGGGTGCTGAAATCGGCCGGGAGGCCGCTGCGGTCGTTGATCAGCGCATCGGGCTGCAGGCCGCGTATGAGCGCGATCAGATCGGCCGAATGCCACTGCTCGGGCGTGTGGTCCCAGCCGCCATCGAACCAGATGCCGGCGATCTTTCCATACTGCGTACACAGCTCGCGCAACTGCGTTCGGATGGTGTCGAGGAACGCGGCCGAGACTGGCGTTTTCGGCTCCAGGCTCTCCTTGTATGCCGGGCTGTTCCAGTCCATGAGGCTGAAGTAGAAGAACAGGGGCATATGCTGGCGGTGGCATTCGGCGGCCAACTCGCCGATCAGGTCGCGCCCGAAGGGCGAGTGCACAATGCCGAAGTCGCTGGTGGCGGTGCGGAACATCGCGAAGCCCTCGTGATGTTTCGAGGTGATGGTGATGTAACGCTGGCCGGCGGCCTTGGCGAGATCCACCCACGCGCGGGCGTCGAATTGGGAGGGATTGAAGAGGGCGATCCGTTTCTGGTAGTCGGCGGGGGGAATGCGCTCATTGTGCATGACCCATTCGCCGCGCTCCAGGGTGGCGTAGAGGCCGAAGTGGATGAACATGCCGAAGCGGGCGTCGCGGAACCAGGCGCGGGATGCGGCGGGTGCGCCCGAGGGGGCGGGGTCGGCGGGGGCAGCGGCGGCGGGCGCGCCGGAGGGAGCGGGGTCGGCGGGGGCAGCGGCGGCGGTCAGCAACGGCGCGGCCGCCAGGGCTTGCGCGAATTGCCGGCGGTTCAAGGGCATGTTGGGGGCCTCCTGTACAAGGATCATGATACTGCGGCTCCGAGCGGAAGAAGACTGGCTCTCCGGCCCGTCGCATGGTACCCCTGGTACTCGCACACGGCAGCCTGCTCCATTTTGGGCTTGAGGGGACTCTCATAAGGCGTGTATGCTAGCCGAGGGCTTGGATGATGCGCGTCGAAACCTGGGGGACCGCAACGGCAGGTTGAGTTTGCCTGCATCGAGGGCCAGGTGCCTCTGCCCGAAGTGGCTGCTTTACCGGCGATTCGGTTAGGCGGGCTTCGCCGGGTGGTGTTCCGCCGGTCGCCGCTGCCAGGCGGCGCGGCCAGGGGCTCGCTCCGGCCCGGGCGGACCCTTCCTCGCCCGTGCCACGGCCGCGCCGTCCCGCTGGTGCGGGCATCCGGCCCGATTCTCGATCGACCCAAAAAGACTCCGAAGGCACACCTATGAAACACATACTCTCACGCATACTCGTCGCGGCGACCTCGTTGACCCTCACGGGCTGTACCGGGTGCGACGAAGAGTACAAGGATCCACCACGCCCATGGCTCGATGACGTGCCGGTCGAGACCACACCGAGCAGGAGTGCGGCTACCACAAGCGCCGTCAGGGTCGAGGTGCGCCAACCGGATGGCACCTACAATGAAGTTCAGTTTTCCAGCACCCTGCCGTATGGAGTGGTCGGCTCGTCTGACGGCCTGGCCGCGATCCAGAATGGGGGAACCGCGGCGTACCTCGGCAGCCCCGCCGGACCGGCGAATGTCGGCCGGGCCTCCCAGGCCGTGGCGCTGGGCGATTTCAAGGGCGATGGCACCCTGGGCGCCGCATACGTTCCCGTCGCGACCTACAACCCGACTCAGGTTAAGGTTGTCTTGGCCACCGCTCAGATCACGTACGGCAGTTCCAGATCCTACGTCGTCGGCGCACACGCCGCGGGCGTCGTCGCGGCCGATTTCAACGGGGACGGGAAGACGGATCTGGCGGTAGCGTACGGCGGCGACGGCACCACCGCGGGCGGCGTGGCGGTCCTTCTGAGCAACGGCGATGGCACGTTCGCCGGGCCTGTGACCTATGCCGCGGGCGCGTCTCCCATTTCGCTGGCCGCGTGGGACGTGAATCATGACGGCAAGCTGGATCTGGCGGTCGCCGATAACAGCGCTTCGGCCGGGAAGGTGTACGTTCTTCTCGGAAGGGGCGACGGCACATTCGGAACTGCCGCGGGCTTTTCCGCAGGCCAGAGTCCCCTGTCCGTGACGATTGCGGATTTTAGCGGAGACGGGAACCCGGACCTCGCCGTGACCGCGGGGGACAATTCGCTCTCGATTCTGTTAGGGGACGGCGCGGGGACGTTCCACGCCGGCTCGTCCTACTCAACGGGCAGCAACCCCGCGTACGTTGCGGCCGGCGACTTCAACAAGGACGGCAAGCTGGACCTGGCCGTAGCGAACAAGAGCGCTCACACGATTACCATCTTGTTGGGCAACGGCCTGGGCAGCTTCCAGACCGGCCTATCGTACGTCACCAGCTATGAGCCGGAGAGCCTGGTGATTACCGACTACAACGGCGATGGCAACCTGGATGTTATCGAGGGCACCGGCGACGCTCGCTGTATCGGTCCCGGTGTCGACAGCGGGTATATCGATTTCCTGCTGGGCAACGGGGACGGCACGTTTCGCGGCGCTGTCACGGTTCCAGGCGCCGCGGCAAGCGGCAGCTTCCTCGCAACCGGGGATTTCAGCGGGGACGGCAAGCTCGACGTCATCCTGAACGACAAGTACGGTGGCAACCTGTATCTTTTCTCAGGCGACGGCAATGGTGGGTTCCACGCGCCTGTGACCCTCAACGCGCTGGCCACCGGAGGGAGCCAAACCGGCCCCACCGGAGCAGCCGCCGCAGACTTCAACGGCGACGGCAAGCTCGATCTGGCGGTCACGGAGTCGTTCGCCGGCAAGGTCGCGGTGCTGCTCAATTCGGCGTCCGGCCTACAGCTTTCGGGGACTTTCTCCTCTGGCGGCGCGGTTCCGGGCCCCATCGTGGCGGCCGATTTCGACGGCGACGGCAAGCTCGACCTGGCGGTGGTGAACGCTCCTTCGGACGACCGTGCAACGGCGGGCAACCTAGCGGTGTTCTTCGGCGATGGCCACGGAGCCTTCGCGGTGGCCCACACCTATTCCGCAGGGTCGTTGCCCGTCAGGCTGGCGGTAGCCGATTTGAATGGAGATGGAAAACCGGATCTCGTGGTGACCGACCAAGGCGACCCGTTCCAGGACCCGAGACCGGCGGGTGCGGTGTACGTGTTCCTCAACGACGGGCACGGCGCATTCCCGGCGCCGCAGACCTTGGCTTTCGGCACGTATCCCTTCGATGCGTGGATAGGCGACGTAAATGGAGACGGCAGAGCCGATCTGATGGTGGGATCGAGCGACACCCATGCCGCCTACACCCTCGCGATCCTGCTTGGCAACGGCAACGGAACCTTTCAGGCGCCGACTACCTTGTCCACGCAGTACGGTCCGTCAGCCGTCGCGATTCGGGATTTCGATGGAGACGGCAAGGCCGATCTCATGGTGAGCCACTGCTGCGGCGCTACCGATTTGACTTACATGCAGGGCAACGGCGACGGGACCTTCCAAATGGAGAGGCACTTCAACTCCGCAGCTAACGCGTTCAGCATTACGGCTGCCGATCTCAACGGCGACGGCAAGCCGGACCTGATTGCCGGGGGCACTCAGCCGCTGTCCCTGACGCCGTTCCTGAACCGCGGCGCCATCGCGGCGCTAGGGATTACGAAGACGCATACGGGCAATTTCTCGCAGGGGCAGAGCGGCGCGACTTACTCGGTAGTAGTGAGCAATGCCGGCGCTGCTGCGACCAGCGGCACGGTCGCGGTGACGGATACGCTGCCTTCCGATCTGACGCTGGTCTCGATGGCGGGCACGGGCTGGAGCTGCTCGAGCAACTCCTGTACGCGCAGCGACGCGCTGAACCCAGGCGCCGCGTACCCGTCCATTACAGTGACGGTGAACGTGGGGGCGGGCGCGCCCGCGCAGGTGACGAATCGGGTGGGCGTCTCGGGGGGCGGCGCGGCCCCGGCCTCGGCCAGCGACGCCACCACTATCCTGCAGGCCCCGTCGGTTCCCACACTCGCCGCTCCGGCCAACGGAGCCACCGGCGTCGTGCAGGCGTCGGTTTTGAGCTGGAACGCCGCGAACGGGGCCGCCTCTTACGACGTCTACTTCGGGACGGCGGCATCGCCACCCCTGGTCACGAACACGACGCATACGAGTTACACCCCTGCGACGCTGGCCGCGACCACAACCTATTACTGGCGGATCGTGGCGCAGAACAGTGCCGGCTCCACCAGTTCCGCGACCTGGGCGTTCACGACAGGAACTCCTCCGGTGGGCTTGCGGTTCGTGCCGGTGACTCCCTGCCGCGTGGTGGATACGCGGGGCGGCCCTGGGCTGTTGGGCGGGCCGACCATGACGGCGGACTCCACGCGGTCGTTCCCCATTCCCCAAAGTGGCTGCGGGATTCCGGCCACAGCACAGGCGTACTCATTCAACGTGACGGTGGTGCCCCAAGGGCCGCTTTTCTTCCTGACCCTGTGGCCCGCCGGCCAGTCCCGAGCCCTGGTCTCCACTCTGAATTCGTTCGGCGGTATCGTGGTGGCGAATGCGGCCATCGTACCGACGGGCACGGACGGGGCGGTGAGCGTTTACGTCACCAATCCGACCGACGTGATCCTGGACATCAACGGCTATTTCGACACGTCCACGGGCCCCCACTCGTATTCGCTCTATCCCGCCGCGCCGTGCCGTGTAGCGGATACCCGATACGGCACCGGTCAGTTTGGCGGGCCGTCCATGTATGCCGGGCAAGCGCGGGACTTCCCCATTCCCATGAGCGCCTGCGGTATTCCGGGCACGGCGCGGGCGTACTCGCTGAACGCGACGGTGGTGCCGAAGACGAGCTACCTGGGATATCTGACGACGTGGCCGACCGGGGTGGCGCAGCCGCTGGTATCGACGCTGAACTCCTGGACCGGGAAAGTGGTGGCCAACGCGGCACTGGTTCCCGCCGGGAGCAATGAATCGATCTCGGTTTTCGTCACAGACCCGACCGATGTGATTCTGGACATCAACGGCTACTTTGGCGCGCCGGGGAGCGCGGGCGGGCTTTCGTTCTATCCGGTGACGCCCTGCCGGGTGGCGGACACGCGCGCGACCGCGGGTCCTTTCGGCGGTCCGGAGATGGGGGCCCAGACGGCTCGCTCGTTCGCGGTTCCGGCGAGCGTCTGCGGCATTCCTACGACGGCGGCGGCCTATTCAATGAACGTGACCGTGGTGCCCGATGGGGCGCTCTCGTACCTGACGGCCTGGCCGGCGGGATCGCAACAGCCGCTGGTTTCGACCTTGAACTCGTTCGATGGCTCGGTGGTGGCAAACGCCGCTATCGTTCCCGCGGGCGGCGACGGTGCGATCAGCATTTTCGTCACGGACGCGACGCACGCGATTCTGGACATCAACGGGTACTTCGCGCCGTAGACGGGGGTCCGCTCCCTTACGGTCGCGGTTCGGTGCAGGGCGGCTATGTTATGATGGCGCGCGAGTGTTGCGGATCGCCCTCCTGATTGTCATGCTGGCGGCCTCGGGTGTCGCCCAGACGCTCGCCGACTCGGCGCGGGCGCTGGCGCGGAGGATCGCCGGTGCGCTCGTTCCCGGCGAGGCGGTGCACCTCACGGTGCGCAACGTGTCGTCGCTGGGGGCGTCGGACTTCGCGCCCGCGCGGCAGGCGATTGAAAACGAACTGCACGCACGGGGTGAAGGCGCCGCGGTCAACGTGACGCTTTCCGAGAACAGCCTGGGCTACCTATGGGTGGCGGAGATCGTGCGCGCGGGCAAGCGCGAGGCAGTCATCATAGAGCGCGCCCCGGCTGCGGATGCGCGGGCCGCGGACGCGTCGCCGCTGGTGGTGGAGAAGAAACCGCTGTGGGAACAGGAGGCGCCCGTCCTGGACATCGCGGCGAGCGACGGCGGCATGGCTGTTCTCGACGCGTCGGGCATTTCGCTCTACCGCCAGGACCAGGGCCGGTGGAATCGCGTCAAGCAGGCGCCGGTGGAATTTCCCAAGCCGTGGCCGCGCGATTGGCGCGGGCGGCTGGCGGTCCGCAACGGGGAACTGGTCGCGTGGGTTCCGGGCGCCGAGGCGGGACCCGAATGGCCGCTCGAAATCCGCAACGCGCGAATGGCGGCCTCGAGGAACTACTTCACGGCGCCTAACCTGCCTCCATTTTTCTCGGCGGCCCGCGTGGGGGACGGATGGGTGCTGGCCGGGATCGACGGGCCGCGCGCAGCTTTTCAACGCCGCGCTCGAACCGCTGGCGTCCTTCACGGGATGGGGCAGCGATGTGGCGCGCGTCGAAGCCAAGTGCGTGACCGCTCCGCTGGTGCTGGCGACCAAGGCGGGTGACGCGGACGATCCGGACGAAGTGCAGGCTTTCGAGATCGTCGAGCGCAAGGCGGTGGCGGTGGGCGCGCCGGTGGAATTTTTGGGGCCGGTGACGGCGATGCACGAATGGGCGGACGGCTCCGCGCTCGTGATTTCGCGCAACTTGAAAACGGGACGGTATGCGGCTTTCGTTCTTACGGTTTCTTGCAGCCGCTAGCCTGGCGGCGCTGCCGGCGCGCGTCGCGGCGGTGGAGCGGCCGCGTTACGGCGGCACGCTGCGCGTCGAGATGCAGGCGGCGGCGCGCACGCTCGATCCAGCCGAAGCGCCCGAGCGGCTGGCCGCGCTGGTATTCGAACGGCTGGTGCGCCTGGACGAGCACGGCAGGCCGCAACCCGCGCTGGCCGTCTCCTGGCAGAGCAGCCCAGGCGGGCGGCGGTGGCAATTCCACCTCCGGCCCGGCGTGAAATTCCACGATGGCTCGGCGCTGACCCCCGCGGCGGTGGTTGCGGCGCTGCCGGCGTCGGCCAATGGATGGACCGTAGGGCCGATCTCCGACGGCATCGTGATTCGCGCCGATCATCCGCTACCCAACCTGCTTTCCGAGCTGGCCGCGGCGCGCAACGCGATCGCGCTACGGGCGGCCGGCGGCGAACTCTCGGGCACGGGCCCTTTCCGCGTCACGCAGTGGGAGCCCGAACGCCGCGCGGTTCTTTCCGCCAACGAGGACTATTGGGACGGCCGTCCCTTCCTCGATTCGATCGCGGTGCAGATGGGGCGCACGCCGCAGCAGCAGATACTGGATCTCGAGCTGGGCCGGGCGGATTTCGTGGAGCTCTCGCCCGGCGATGTCCGGCGCGCGTCGCAGGGCGGTATGAAGGTGTGGTCGTCGGCGCCGGTGACGCTGCTCGCGCTGGTGTTCGACCCCGGACGGCTGGGACGCGCGCTTGCGTGAGGCGCTGGCGCTCTCGATCGACCGCGCCGCGATTCAAAGTGTGCTGCTGCAGAAGCAGGGGGAACCCGCCGGCGGTCTGCTGCCCGAGTGGCTGAGCGGATACGCGTTCCTGTTCCGCACGGCGCGGGTTCGCCAGCAGGTGGCCTCCGCCGCGCCGCTGAGTTTGGGCTACGGCGGCGATCCCTTGGCGCGCGCCATCGCGGAGCGCATCGCCGTGAACGCGCGCGAGGCCGGCATACGGCTGCTGGTGTCGCCGCAGGCCGCGAAGCCGGATGTGCGGCTGGTACGGGCGCGAATCCACTCGGTCGAGCCCGGCGCCGCGCTGTCGGGTTTGGCCAAGTCGCTCGGTTTGGGGGAACTGCCGGGCCTCGCGGATGCGGAGGCCTGCTATGCGGCCGAGCGCGCGCTGGTCGACGACTTCCGCGTGATTCCCCTGGTTCACCTGCCAGAACTCTACGCGTCGCGGACGGCGGTCAGAACCTGGCAGACTCCGGGGCTGCTGAAGACCGGCGAGTGGCGCCTGGACGACGTCTGGCTCGCTCCGGAGCGCCCATGAGCTTCCGCACCCGGTTGTTGATCTCGTTCTCGGTGGCGGTTATCCTGACGGCCGGCCTGGTGGTGTGGATCGTCTCCTCGGCGACGCGGCGCGCTTTCGAGGAGCGCGACAACCAGCGCACGGCGGCGCTGGTGGCGCTCTTCCGCCGCGAGGTTGCGCGGCGCGGCGATGAGGTGGTGCAGCGCGTCGAGGCGCTGGCGGCGGCCGAGGGAACCTTGCGCATGGCGATCGACCTGAGCCGCCCCGATGCCGACCCGGCGCCATACGTAAACGAGGCGGGCACGCTGGCGGCGGCGCACGGCCTCGATCTGCTGGAGCTGATCTCCTACGATGGAACGATCGTCTCCTCGGCGGAGTGGCCGGCGCGTTTCGGGTACCAGGCGGACTGGGTCGTGCGGGCGGCCGATTGGAACTCGCGGGGCGCGTTTTTCGAAGCCGTCGAGCTGCCCGACGATACGGCGCTAGCGCTGGTGGCGGTGCGCGTGGTGAACGCGGGCGACAGGAACCTCTACCTGGTGGGAGGCTACCGGCTCGACCGCCAATTCCTGGCTTCGCTGCCGCTGCCGGCCGGGATGCGCGCGCTGCTGTATCGCAACTTTCCGCCGGCGCAGACGATCGCGGACGCGAGCGGTCCGGTGGCCAACGCCGCCGCACTACAGCCGCTGATCGACCGCGTGCGCGCGCACCTGAGAGACGAGGTCGAGACCGTGGACTGGCCCGACGGCCCCGAAACGTTGCAGGCCATGCCGCTCATGGGGCGCGACAACAACCTGCTCGGCGTGCTGCTGGTGGGGAGTTCGCGGCGCGATTTGGCGGCGCTGGTTCGCGGGATCCGCCGAACGGGCGGGCTGGCCGCGGGGATCGGCATTCTGCTGGGCGCCGCGCTTAGTTTCTGGGCGGCCCGGCGGATCACGCGGCCGGTGGAGCGGTTGGCGGCGGGCGCGCGCGAGGTGGCGTCCGGCAACTGGAACGCGCGCGTCGAAGTGGCATCGCGGGACGAGATCGGCGAGCTGGCGCGCGCCTTCAATTCCATGACACTCCAGCTTGTCGAGCAGCGGGACCGGCTGGTGCAGACCGAGCGCGTCGCAGCCTGGCGCGAGCTCGCGCGCCGCCTGGCCCACGAGCTGAAGAACCCGCTGTTCCCGCTTCAGATCACCATCGAGAACCTGCAACGCGCGAAGGAGCAGGCTCCCGATCAGTTCGACGAAGTGTTCCGCGAAAGCACCGAGACGCTGCTGGCCGAACTGGCGAATCTGAAGAAGATCATCGGCCGCTTCAGCGACTTCGCCAAGATGCCGCCGCCGCAGCTCGAACGGGTGGACGTGAACGAGCTGGTCCGGCAGACCATGCGCCTGTTCGAAGCGCAATTCAAAGCCGGGGGGCGCGCGCCGATCGAGGTCCGGATCGAGTGCGCGGAGGACGCGGGCTGGGTCGAGGCCGATCCCGAGCAGTTGGGCCGCGCGCTTCAGAACCTGGCGCTCAACGCCATCGACGCCATGCCCGGGGGCGGAACGCTGCGCATACGCACGGCGCGCCGCGACGGCACGGTGGAGCTCGAGATCTCCGACACCGGCCAGGGGTTGACCAAAGAGGAATGCGAGCGGCTGTTCACGCCCTACTACACCACCAAGCAGCACGGCACGGGCCTGGGCCTGGCCATCGTGCAATCGGTGGTGGCCGATCACAAAGGCAGGATCTCGGTCGAGAGCGAGCCGGGCCGCGGCGCAACGTTCCGCATCGAGTTGCCGGAGAAGCCATGAGCCATCTGTTGATCGTGGATGACGATGCGAACACGCTGGCCTCGCTGGCGCGGGCCTTCCGGCTGGCCGGGCACGAGGCCACCGTCTGCGACAACGCGGCGCGGGCCCTGGAGCTGGCCGGATCGGCGCATTTCGACCTGATCTTTTCCGACGTGGTGATGCCCGGCAAGGACGGACTGTCGCTGCTCGAGGACATGCGCGCCGCAGGGATCGCGACGCCGGTAGTGATGATGTCCGGCCAGGCCCACATCGCCATGGCGGTGCGGGCGACGAAGCTCGGCGCGGCGGATTTCCTGGAAAAGCCGCTTTCGACCGATAAACTGCTTTTGACGCTGGGCAACGTCCTCAAGCTGGCGCGCCTGGAGGAAGAGAACCGCCAACTGCGCGAGCGCGTCGGCAAGCACCACATCGTGTGGGCCAGCGATATTATGCGGCGCGTAATGGCGCAGGTGGAGCGCGTGGCGGCCAGCGAGACGCGGGTCTGCATCCTGGGCGAAACCGGCACGGGCAAGGAGCTGATCGCGCGCACGCTGCACGAGCGCAGCGCGCGCTCGGGCGGCCCGTTCGTGACGCTCAACTGCGCGGCGGTGCCGGCCGAGCTGATCGAATCCGAACTGTTCGGGCACGAGAAGGGCGCCTTCACGGGCGCGGCCGCGCGGCACACGGGCAAGTTCGAGCAGGCGCACCAGGGCACGCTTTTCCTGGACGAGATCGGCGACATGCCGCTGGCGATGCAGGCCAAGCTGCTGCGCGTGCTCGAAGAGGGCGAGGTCGAGCGCGTGGGCGGGGACCGCGCCATCGGCGTGGACGTGCGCGTCATCGTGGCCACGTTGCGCAACCTGGACGAACTGGTGGAGGAGGGCCGCTTCCGCCAGGATCTCTATCACCGCATCTACGTCTTCCCGCTGCTGGTGCCGCCGCTGCGCGAGCGCGCCGAGGACATTCCGTCGCTGGTGGCGCATTTCGCGCGGCAGGTGTCCGAGCAGAACGGCTGGAAGGCGAAACGGTTCACGGCGAAAGCGATTTCGAAGCTGCAGGCCTACGGCTGGCCGGGCAATGTGCGCGAGTTGCGCAACGTGGTGGAGCGGATGCTGCTGCTGGCGGATGACGAGGTGGACACCGCCGCGGTCGAGTTGGCTCTGCCCGCCGCGACCCGCGCGGCGCGTCCGGCCACCGTGCCTGGCGCGGGAACGTTGGCCGCGCGGGTCGAATCGTTCGAGCGCGAGACGGTCCTGGCGGAACTGGACCGCCACGGCGGGCGCATGAGCGAGACGGCCAAGGCGCTGGGTCTGGAGCGCAGCCATCTGTACAAGAAGTGCCAGCAGTTGGGGATCGACTTGCGGGCGATGCGGAAGGTGGAGTGACGGGCGGTGACGAGCTGGCCTGCGATCCTGGGACCTGAGGGCTAAGGGAAAGATCTGTTTGCGCCCAGGAACGGCTGGGGAATATCCTGAATGAGAAGCGGTCCGCTTACGAAAGAGGGCCGTGGGGTGCTCGCGGCCCCTGGCGGCGAAAGCTGTTGCGTAAAGGTTCCAGCCTGGAGCGAATCTCACCGGACCGATGCGCACTGGATCGGGCCCCGTCCCGCGCCTCGAGGCTGGCCGCCCTGTTGGCGGCGACTCCGAACGTCAGTGAGGCTCCCTGGGACGCGGATCGGTCGATTTCGACTTTGAGGCTGCACTCGACATCCAATGAAGCCTGTCAAACGACGCGGCGATCCGGGCGTTGGGTCGCGATAAGCGCGGAAGGATGCCGTTTCTGACGGCGAGATAAGGAGCGCAGATATGGGAACAGTTACACAAGCAGTCGCCAGCCGTCCACTTACCGGGCGTCCTGCATGGAAGGACCTCGAGGTGCATGTCAAGAAGCTCCGCAAGGAACATCTCCGCAAGCTCTTTGCCGCGGACCCGGAGCGTGGCCAACGGATGACCGTCGAAGCGGCGGGCATTTACCTCGATTACTCCAAGAACCGGATCACCGGCCAGACCGTCAAGCTCCTCCTTCAACTGGCCGAGGAATCCGGGCTGCGACCGCGAATCGACGCCATGTTCCGCGGCGACAAGATCAACAAGACCGAAAACCGCGCGGTGCTTCACGTGGCGCTGCGGGCGCCGCGGGGAACGTCCATCGTGGTTGACGGGAAGGACGTCGTGCCTGAGGTTCACGACGTACTTGAAAGGATGTCCGGCTTTTCTAATCGCGTTCGGAGTGGAGCGTGGACGGGCCATACCGGCAAGCGCATTCGCAACATTGTCAACATCGGCATCGGCGGCTCCGACCTCGGGCCGGTCATGGCTTACGAGGCGCTGAAGCACTACAGCGATCGCGCCCTGACATTCCGCTTCGTCTCCAATGTCGATGGCACCGACTTCGCGGAAGCGGTCCACGATCTCGATCCGGCGGAGACCCTCTTCATCGTCTCTTCGAAGACCTTCACGACTCTGGAAACGATGACCAACGCTCACACCGCCCGCGAGTGGGCGCTCGGGGGTTTGGGCGGCGATTCGAAGTCCGTTGCCAGTCACTTTGTCGCCGTTTCCACTAACACGGCGGAAGTGTCGAAGTTCGGAATCGACACGAATAACATGTTCGGGTTCTGGGACTGGGTAGGCGGACGTTACTCCATGGACTCGGCTATCGGCCTCTCAACCATGATAGCCGTCGGCCCGGATAACTTCCGCGCTATGTTGGAAGGCTTCCACGAGATGGACGAACACTTCCGCTCGGCGCCATTCGAGCGCAACCTGCCCGTCATCATGGGTCTCCTGGCAATCTGGAACACCGATTTCCTTGGTGCGGAGACGGTAGCGGTGTTGCCCTACGACCAGTACTTGAAGCGATTCCCCGCATATCTCCAGCAATTGACTATGGAGAGCAATGGCAAACACGTCACGCTAAGTGGAACCGCAGTCAAATATCAGACCGGCCCTATTTACTGGGGTGAGCCGGGCACTAACGGCCAGCACTCGTTCTATCAGTTGATTCATCAGGGGACCAGGCTCATTCCTTGCGACTTCATCGCGTTTGGCCGGCCGTTGAACGCGCTTCGCCTGCATCACGACATTCTGCTTGCGAACGTCTTCGCGCAGGCTGAAGCGCTGGCCTTCGGCAAAACGCGCGAGCAAGTCAAGGCCGAGGGCACTCCGGACTGGCTCGTTCCGCACCGTGTTTTCGAAGGCAATCGCCCGTCTAACACCATTCTTGCCGAGCAACTTACTCCGGCGACGTTGGGTAAGCTCGTCGCGCTTTACGAGCACTCCGTCTTCACCCAGGGCGCCATCTGGGGTATCGATTCGTTCGACCAATGGGGCGTCGAACTGGGCAAGGTGCTGGCGAAGCGCATCGTCCCGGAACTGGAGAGCGTCGAAGATCCCAAGCTCGAGCACGACAGTTCGACCAGCAGCCTGATTCGCCGCTATCGGAGGTACAAGGAGTCCGCATGAAAACGGCGGGCTTTGACAGGCCGCTGTACATTCCGCCTTTCGATCACCGGGGTTCGTTCCAAACGAAGCTGTTCGGCTGGACCGGAGCGCCGACGGCAGGCCAAACGGCCCAAATCGCTGCCTCCAAGCGGGCGATCGACGGCTGTCGGAATACCTCCACGGCAGCAGCCGCAACCTGTTGATGTTCGAACTCCCGGTGCCCGCCGCTGGAAACCCGGGGCAACGACGCACGGTAAGCTTTCGGCAGGCGCGGGCAGGGATGCGACGCGTGCGAGAGAGTCCCGCTCAGGTTGCGGCTGCGCCGGCGGACCGGCGGCCGCCGTCGTACGCGCGGCCATTTCACCGAGCCGTGCCAATCCCAGATAATAGGTACTTATGCGCAAGTCCCTCACGCTGGCGGTGAGCCTGCTCGGATTGTTCGATTCGCTGTACCTGCTCTATACCTACACCTCCCCGTCGCGCCCTATGGTCTGCATCGGGACGGGCTGCGACGCGGTGCGCGCCAGCGCCTACTCAACACTGTGGGGCGTGCCCATGCCGGCGTTCGGTGTGCTCGGCTACACGCTGCTGGCGATCGCCATTGTCGCGGAATCCCTGTTTTCCGGGACTCTGGCGAGATTGGCGCGCTACGCCATCCTGGGCATGACCGGCTTTGGTTTTCTCTTCTCGCTGTACCTCGAGTACCTGCAAACCTTCGTGATCCACGCATACTGCGCGTGGTGCGTGACCTCCGGCGTCGCGATGAGCGCGCTTTTCGCGCTCGCCATCGTGAACCTGCGTCGCGCCGGGCCGGAGCCCGAACCGGCGGCGCAACTCACCCGGGTGCGGAGCCTCTTCGCCGTCTCGGTCGCGGGGCTGGCGGTGGGTGTTCCGGCCTTCTACCTGCTCGCCCTCCACAGCCGGCTCGCCCCGGCGGCGCCCCAGGCCACACCGGTGAATCTGGCGGAACGGCTGGTGCGCCCCGGCAGCCACGAGGCGGGCAATCCCCAGGCGCCTTTGACGGTGGTTGAATTCGCGGACTTTGAGTGTCCCGTCTGTGGGCGCGGAGAGGCTGCGGCACGGGCGATTCGCAGCCAGTACGCTCGCCAGGTCCGCTTCGTGTTCCGGCAGTTCCCGCTGGAGCGCATTCATCCTTTCGCGGAGAAAGCGGCGGAGGCTTCCGAGTGCGCGGGCGAACAGGGGAAGTTCTGGGAGATGGTCGACAAGGTCTATTCGCGGCAAGACGACCTGAGCATCGCGGGACTCGAACGCGACGCTGCCGAACTGGGCCTCGACCGGCCGCGCTTCAGCCAGTGCCTCACCAGCGGCGCCATGGCGGGACGCGTTCGCCAGGATGCGGAAGACGGCCGGGCTCTGGGCGTGCGCGCTACGCCCACCTTCTTCATTGGACAGAAGCGGATTGAAGGCGTGTTGACGGCGGCACAGTTCTCGCAGCTTATTGGCGAGCAACTGCCCAGTGAGCCTGCGCCGGCGGTGACTCCGGCAGCCGCTTCGCCCAAGAAACCGGCCACGCGCCAAAACCGCTCAGCCGAGCCCCGATACTTCCAAGGCAAGCACCGGCCCCGAGCAACCTTCGACGAGTTTACCGGGAGCGGCTCCGGGCGGATTCTTGCCGGGCTTGCAGGGAGCGGCGCCGGGCGGACTCCTCACCGGCCTGCAGGCTGGCGGAGCAACGTGCAGCGAAGCCGATGCCGCCAAGAAGCAGCCTACGCTGATTGACACCGCCGAACTGCGCCGCTTGCTGACCAGCAACGCCAAACTGCTCTTCGTGGACGTGCGGCCCGCCGGCGACTATGCCGCGGGCCGAATTCCCGGCGCGATCAATCTTCCCGCGGACGAGATAGACCGGAGGTGGAGCACTCTGCCGCAAGATCGCACCATCGTTCTCTATGAGAGCGGGCGCTCCTCCGGAGACATTTGCGCCGCCGGGCGCTCGGTGGGACGCGCCCTCCTGGAACGCGGGTTCCCCTTCTCCCAAGTCAAGGTCTATCAGGACGGCCTGGCGGGTTGGGAGGGGGCTGGACTGGGCGGACATCGGTAGATAACATCTGGCCTCGCGTGTTTACCGGCCTGCGCCCCGCCCCCGGCCTCACCAGTTCAAGCGGCTAGACTCGCGATGCTCGAACTCGACTGACACCGACCCATCCGCGGCCTTCCGCGCGGCGAGTCTTTGCCCGTTGCAGGTCACGCTATCGGGGCCTCCAAAACGCCAGCGGACCGTCACCCGCGCAGGCTTGCCATCGATCTCAAGACTCGCTTGACCGGCGCCGGGCGCGATGGTGCGGCCCTCGAAGTCGGTGATCCCCCGCAGGCGCTCGCCGGGATAGATCTCGTAAATGCGGCGATCGTCGAGCGACTTCACCTTCGGGTCCTTGACCTCGGCCTGCGGCACCAGCGTCATGATGTCCTCGGGAATCCTGGGGAGAATCGTCCCTTCGCGGACATAGAGCGGAATGCGGTAGAGGGGCGCGGCGGCGACCATGGTGCGCCGGCCCGCGAGACGCTTGCCGGTCCAGTAATCGATCCACGGGCCTGCGGGGAGATACACGGCACGCTCGGAGACCGGGCTCAGCACGGGCGCCACCAACAGGCTCTCGCGGTCACAGCCTCTTCCGCACAAGCGGGACGAAGCGGCCCGCTTATGCTCTCCAGAAACCCACGCCGTAACCTGATGGTTCTGCGAGCGGCGTGGGGCGGGCCGTTCGGCCTGCCCAGGCAGGCGAAACCGCCTGCCCCACGGGCTCCGATAGGGTTTCCGACCCTGGTGACGGGCCGCCGGGGCCCGTGGAGTAGTCAAGCTACTTGAGAGACACGGTGCCAGGGCACAGGGGCTTCACTCGGCGCGGGCGTGCCGTTCACGGCAGCGCCGATCCGGTCCGCCGGGAACTTCGCTTCTGGTTCAGCCTGGCCGCGAAGATCAGTTCCGGCGTGTGGCTCTGCAACAACGGAATAACCGGCAGCCAGGCGATTGCCGGTCTGGCCGCGGCGACGCCGACCGTCCGCTCCCCGGGCGCCTGTGCGCGCCTGCCGATCCTATTGACCGACGCTGATGGTCTTTTCCAGCTTTGTATCGGCCGAAGAGGCGCCCACCATGAACTTCACGCGGTCCGCCTCGACCACCCACCCGTTCTGCTTCTCATCCCAATAGGCCAGATCCTGCGCCTTCACGGGCAGGGTGACGGTGCGGGTCTCGTTCGGCTGGAGCGTAATCCGCTTGAAACCCTTCAGTTCCTTTCTGGCCCTCTCCACCTTGGAATTGAGGTGCGACACGTAGAGTTGCACGACTTCGTCGCCCTTCCGCCTGCCGGTGTTCTTCAGGTCCACGCTCACCGTGAGCGTTTCCGCCTTCCCGAGCCGCGCCGCGCTGAGCTTGAGGCGCGAGTATCGGAAAGTGGTGTAGCTGAGGCCATAGCCGAAGGGATAGAGCGGCTCTCCTTTGAAATACATGTACGTCCGGCCGTGGCGGATGTCGTAATCCATCATGGGCGGGACCTGGTCGAGCGATTTCGGCCAGGTCTGGACCAGCCGTCCGCCCGGATTGATGTCGCCGAACAAGGCGTCGGCGATGGCCGTTCCCTCCTCCTGCGCATTGTGCGTGATGTGGAGGATGGCCGGGACATTCTCCTGGCTCCAGTTGATGGCAATCGGGAAGCTGGCCAGCAGCACCACCACCGTTTTCGGATTGGCGGCGTAGATCTGCTTGACGAACTCCTCCTGCTCGAGGTTGATGGCTTTCCGGTCGATCGCCTCCTTGCCGTCGCTGGGCGTCGGGCACTTCGCCCAGCCCGCGTCGCAGGTGGGATGGTTACCGACAAAAACCACCGCCACGTCGGACTTCCTGGCGGCTTCGACCGCCGCACTTATATCGGCCGTCTTGGGAACGAAGTTTACGGCGACGCTCGCGCCCACTTTGTCTGCGAATGCCTTCGACCGGCGTGATCGTGTAGCCGGGAGTGCCGCTGTACCAGTCCAGGGCAACCACATCCGCCAGCGGGCCCAGCACGGCGATCGATTTGACAGAGGCCTTGTCGAGCGGCAGGAAGTTCCTGGCGTTCTTCAGCAGCACCACGGACTCCTGCGCCACGCGCCGGGCGATCTCCTTGTGCTCGGGCCGCTTCCACACCTCCTCATCGCCCTGGATGCTGGCGTACTTCACCCTCTCCGGCGGGTCCAGAAGACCCAGCTTGATCATGACCCGGAATTCGCCCTTGAGGACTTCGTCGATGTCGCTTCTCCGCCATCAGGCCCTTTTGCACCGCCTCCAGCGCGGCCGGTTGATAGAGAGTGGGTCTCTCCAGGAACTGGCTGATGCCCGCCTTGACGGATGCCGCCACTGCCTCCGCGTTGGTCTGGTAGTAGTGGTGCAGCTTGGGGTCCACCATGTTGCGCACCGAGCCCGCGTCGGTGCAGATGATGCCGTCCAGGCCCCACTCCTTCATCGTGATTTGCCGAAGGATCGGATGGACCGTCATGGGGATGTGGTTCATGGCGTTGTAGGCCGCCATGTAGGCGCGCGACCCGCCCTCGATCACGCCCATGCGGAACGGGACGGAATAGTACTCGCGCAGCAGGCGGGCATCGAAATCCGAGGACGATCCGCCGCGGCCGTCCTCATTGCTGTTGGCCAGAAAGTGCTTCATCAGCGACGCCGTGAGCCAGTACTTGGGATCGTCGCCCTGAAGGCCCTTGACCATAGCGACCACCATGGTGCCGTTGAAGTAGGGGTCCTCGCCGAAGGATTCTTCGGTCCGGCCCCAGCGCGGATCGCGGGCCAGGTCGGCGTTGGGCGCCCGGATGACCAGGCCGCCGCGGTGAGTCTTCTCGCTCTGGCTGATGTAGCGGGCCTCGTAGCCCTCCACGCCGCCGGCCAGCCGGATCAGTTCGGGATCCCAGGTTTCGCCCATCCCGATGGCCTGGGCAAACTGAGTGGTCGGGATGGGAGTCGGGCGGCCCCATCCGCCGGGTCCGCCGAGCGCCAGTCCGTGCAGGCCCTCCGAGTGGCCGGTAGCGCGTATACCCAGGCGCGGCACGCTGGGGTTGGTCCCCAGGCAGGCGATCTTCTCTTCGAGCGTCAACAAAGAGACGATGTTGTCCACCCGCTGCTCGATAGGCAGATCCGGGTTCTGAAACGGGTACGGCGAGGGGGGCTGCTGCTGGGCAAACACGGCGGCGACCACGCATGCGGCCGGCGCGAATCGAAGTCTCATTCCTGGTCTCCTGTAGGAGGCAGGCCGGCTCGCGGCGTGCCTCAGGCGCCGAACGGGCGCCAAACAGCCATGGTAAGGCCGTGGCGCGGAGGCCGCCACCCGGTGCCCGTCGTGGCGCGCCCGAAATGCCCGGCAAACGGCGAACGGGTACGTAGAGTTTCGTCGATTCATCCGATATGACTGTCAGCGCCACCGGTGGCGGGCGATTCTCGGCCTGCCCGCCCGCGGTTATGCCGGGCCTCAAGCGGCGCGCGGTGCGAAAGGAGCGACATGGGATCGACAGTCTTGGAGAGGGAAACGGCTGCGGCGCTCAAGAGCGACGATCGCGGCGGAAAATATCTGGTGTTTGAGCTAGGTCGCGAGGAGTTCGGGATTCGGGTCCTGAAGGTCCGCGAAATCATGGGCATCCAGGACATTACGGCGGTCCCGCAGACTCCGGCCCACGTCAAGGGCGTAATCAACCTCCGCGGGAAGGTGATCCCGGTGGTGGATCTGCGCCTCAAATTCGGCCTGCCGGAGCAGGAGTATACCCAGCGCACCTGCATCATCGTGGTCCAGGTGCAAGGCGAGGCGGGGCCGATGTTGATGGGCATCGTGGTGGACGGCGTCGCCGAGGTGCTCAATCTGGCGGCCGCCGACATCGAAGACACCCCGGATTTCGGCGACGGAACAGCCACGCCCTATCTGCTGGGGATGGCCAAGGTCAAGGAGAAGGTCAAGATCCTGCTGGAGATCGACCGCGTGTTGACCAGCACCGATCTGCACGCGCTGAACGCGCTGGTGCAGTGATGGTGCCCAGGAAAGAGGCTTCGGGACAAGGCAAGGGGGAATGGGAATGAAGTCGAAGATGACGATCGGGAAGAAGCTCTTCTTGAGTTTCGGCGCGGCGCTGGTTTTGACGCTGACGATCAGCTTTGTCAGCCTGAATGGAATCGGTGACGTGGGAGGAGTGTGCGACCAACTGGCCAAGGTGACCGCGAGAAAACAGTTCCTGGCCAGCGGCATCGGCAACGCGATGACGGCCGCTCTCGCCGCGGAGAGGGGCATTTTGGTGCGCGCTTTCATGAAGGACCGGCCGGCTATGGAGCAGAACAACCGGGATTTTGGCCAGAGCGCCGCCCGGGCGAAGAAGGGTGTGGAAGACCTCTCTGCGCTGGGCGGAACTGCCGAGGATAGCCGCAGCATCGAAGAGCTGGGCAGCGCTCTGACCACGATCCAGCAGGGCCATAGCGAGTTTTGGAGTCACGCCGATTCCGGGCAGGTCGAGGTGGCCGTAGAGGATTACAAGACGAAGACCAACCCAGCCATCAAGCTGGCGGTCAAGACGGCCGAGGCTTTGATGACGCGGGAAGGCGACTTGATTCCCAAGGCGGCCCAGGATGCCCAGGAACACGTCTCCCGCGCCCGCTGGATCACGTTGGTGCTGATGGGGTTCTCGCTATTGCTGGGCGTGGTCGTGGTAAACATCGTGCGCCAGGTCAACCGCGGCCTGCGGCAGGCGGTTGCGGAGCTGTCGGAAAGCTCCGACCAAATGTCCAGCGCGGCGTCGCAGGTCTCCTCCTCCAGCCAGTCGCTGGCGCAAGGCTCCTCCGAGCAGGCGGCGTCGCTCGAAGAGACTTCCGCATCCAGCGAAGAGATCAACTCCATGGCCCACAAGAACACCGAGAACTCCGGTACGGCCGCCGATCTGATGGTGCAGGCGCAACAGGTGGTCGCTCAGACCAATGAGTCGCTGGAACAGACGGTGGTAGCCATGGGCGAGATCAACACGCAGAGCGGCAAGATCTGCCAAGATCATCAAGGTCATCGACGAGATCGCGTTTCAGACCAATATCCTGGCGCTGAATGCAGCGGTGGAAGCGGCGCGCGCAGGCGAAGCCGGCATGGGCTTCGCGGTGGTGGCCGACGAAGTCCGCAACCTGGCGCAGCGTTGCGCACAGGCGGCCCAGGATACCGCGGCGCTGATCGAGGAATCGATTACCAAGTCTAACGAGGGCAAGGTCATGGTGGACCAGGTGGCGGCGGCCATGCACGCCATCACGGAAGCGGCCGCCAAGGTGAAGACGCTGGTGGACGAAGTGAACCTGGGCAGCCAGGAGCAGGCGCGAGGGATCGAGCAGATCGCCAAAGCCATCACGCAGATGGAGCAGGTAACGCAAAAGACGGCGGCCAACGCCGAGGAGAGCGCCTCGGCGGCCGAGGAGATGAACGCCCAGTCGGAGACGTTGAAGGCCGTGGTCGAGCGGCTGACAGACATGGTCGGTGGGGGCCAGGGGGCCAACGGGGAAGCCCGCCAGGCTTATCGCCGGACTACCGCGGCCGGCGGCAGTCCGCAGCGGCGGCCGGGCGAATCCGCCGCCGGCCTCGCGGCTCTGCGCAAGGCAGTCTCTAACCAGCCGAGGCCGGTGGAACACCCAGCGCCGGCTTCCGCGGGCCGGGACGCGAACCGGGACGCTTTCCCCATGGAAGAGCAGTTCAAGGAGTTTTGATCGCTTCGCTAGCGGGGACGGGCGGGCCAGCGGCCAGCCCGTCTCCGGAGCTCTTTCGCTCCAGGTATGAATCATGCCCAATCCTGAAATGGAATCGCTTCTACGGGAGCGGATCGACGATCTCTCAACCCGGCTGCTGATCGAAGGGCCGGGGACAGAAGCCCAGGGCGGCGGCGCGGAGAACTTCCTGGCCGCGCTCGCGGAACTCGGGAGGCAGGCGGGCGACGCCGGCTATGGCGGAGCGGCCCGCATCGCGGGAGAACTCGCGGCCGGGCCACCCCTGGCGGCGGATCTTCAGGAGGGTCTGGCCCGGCTTCAACAGGCTCTCTCGGACGGCGCCGGCGGCGCGCCACCCGCGCCCTTGGCGCCCGCGCGCCCGCCAGCCGTCAACTCGCTGGCGGAGGACCCGGAACTGGTCTCCGATTTCATCGTGGAATCGCGCGAGCATCTGACCACCATCGAGCAGCGCCTGCTCACCCTCGAACGGGAGCCCGGCGATGCGGATGCCATCAACTCGGTCTTTCGGGGATTCCACACCATCAAGGGTCTGGCCGGCTTCCTCGAGTTCGCGCCGATCCAGGAAATGGCGCACGAAGTGGAGACGTCGCTCAATCAGGTTCGCGAAGGGAAACTCGCCATCAGCCCGGCGGTGACCGACGTGATCCTGGAGAGCGTCGACTATCTTAGCCGGGCGATCGGCGGGATCGAGTCCGGGATCGGGTGTGAGCGCCTGCCCGGCCACGACCGCCTGCTGGGGAGAGTGCGTGCCCTGATAGCGGCGAAGCCGGACGTAGCGGCACCGCCCGAGTCCGCTGCGTCACCGGAAACAAAGCCCGAGACCGCGGCGCCACCCGAGAGCGACGCCAAGCGGCCGCCGGCCGCGACCGAAGCGTCCTCGGTGCGCGTGGACACCAGCAAGCTGGATTACCTGGTGGACATGGTGGGCGAAATGGTGATCGCCCAGTCCCTGGTGCGGCACAACCGAAACCCTCGGCGTCGCCACCGATCCACGTTTGCATCGCGACCTGGCGCAGTTGGCCCGCATCACCGCCGAAGTCCAACGGACCGCCATGGCCATGCGCATGGTCCCGATCGGCCAGCTTTTCCAGCGCGCGACCCGGCAAGTGCGCGACCTGTCGCGCAAGGTCGGCAAGCAGGTGGAACTCGCTACCCGGGGCGAGGACACCGAACTGGACAAAACGATCGTCGAGGAACTGGCCGACCCGCTGATGCACATGGTGCGCAATGCCATCGACCACGGCATCGAGTCGCCCGCCGCCCGCGAGGCGGCAGGCAAGCCTCCGCAGGCCAGGATCGCGCTGGCCGCCTATCACCAGGGCGGCCAGATCGTTATCGAGGTGGCCGACGACGGCCGCGGCCTGGACAGCCAGAAGATTCTGGCCAAGGCGCGCGAGAAGGGCCTGGTCGACGAGGGCGCGCGCCTTTCCGAAAGCGACACGTTCCGGCTGATCTTCGAACCCGGCTTTTCTACCGCCGAGCAGGTGACCGATATCTCGGGACGCGGCGTGGGCATGGACGTGGTGCGCAAGCAGGTGCAGAAGCTGCGGGGCCGGATCGAGATCCGCTCCGAGGCCGGCGAGGGCACCACATTCCTACTAAAGCTGCCGCTTAACGCTGGCCATCATCGACGGCCTGGTGGTGAAAGTCGGGCGGCACCGCTACATCGTGCCCCTGTTCGCGGTCAGGGAGATGTTCCGCCCCGCCGCCGGTTCGATGTTCACGGTCCAGAACCGGCAGGAGATGGCGCTGGTGCGCGGGCGGCTGCTGCCCGTGATGCGCCTCTACCAGCGGTTTGACGTCGAGCCTCGGACCGATGACCCGTGCCAGGCCCTGCTGATCGTGGCCGAGACCGAGGGGCACCCGTTCTGCCTGATGGTGGACGATCTGGTCGGCAAGCAGGAGGTGGTCATCAAGAGCCTGGGGATGGGCTTGGGCAAAATACCCGGCGTCGCCGGCGGCGCGATTCTGGGCGACGGGCGTGTCGGCCTGATTCTCGATGTGGGCGGCCTGTGGGGAGCGCATGCCGGCGCTTGACGACACTTCCTGCGCCCCTTTGAAGGCCGGCGAGTTCGCCAAGATCCGCCAACTCGCCTATGACACGTTCGGCCTGGACCTTCGGGAGGGCAAGGAGACGCTGGTGTCCGCGCGGTTGGGCAAGCAGATCCGGAAGTCCGGATGCAGGTCCTTCGACGAGTACTACCGGCACGTCGTGGGGGACTCGACGGGAGAGTCGCTCATACACCTCATCGACGCGCTGACCACCAACCACACCTCGTTCTTTCGCGAGCCGGCGCACTTCGATTTTCTGCGAAAGACGCTTCTGCCGGAGTGGAAGAACCGCGGAAGCATCGATATCTGGAGCGCTGCCTGCTCAACCGGCGAAGAGCCTTACTCGATCGCCATGTGCATTCTGGAGGAGTTCGGCACGGTACCGCCCGGAAAAGTGCGCATTCTGGCGACCGATATTTCGACGCGCGTGCTGGCCGCGGCCGAAAAGGGCATCTATCCGGCCGAGCGCTTCGAGGCGCTCTCCGGAGCGCAGCTTCGTAGCTTTTGGCTGCGCGGGGAGCGCGACTGGAGCGGCCGTTACCGCGCCAAGAGGGAGCTACGGGCGCTGATCGAGTTCCGGCGGCTGAACCTGCTGGAGCCGGTCTCCCGGATCGGCCCTTTCCCCCTCATCTTCTGCCGCAACGTCATGATCTACTTCGACAAGCCGACGCAGCGACAGGTAGTCGAGCGCCTGGCCGGGTGCCTGGAGCCGGGCGGCTATCTGCTGACCGGGCACGCCGAGAGCCTCACGGGAATCGAGCATGGGCTGCGCTATGTTCAGCCCGCGGTGTATCGCAAGGCGCGCTCTTCCGACGGGGAGAAAGGGAAACGGTGAGCCTACTGACGGTGGGAGTTGGAGATTGCAAGGTCAGCAATACCGCCGAGTCGGTCCTGACCACCTACGCTCTGGGCTCGTGCATTGCGGTAGCGATCCACGATCCGGTGGCGGCGGTCGGCGGTCTGCTGCACTACATGCTGCCGGAATCCTCGCTCAACCCGGAAAAGGCCAGCCAGAACCCGTTCATGTTCGCCGACACCGGCATTCCGCTCCTGTTTCGCGCCGCCTATGGACTGGGCGCCGAGAAGCGCCGCCTGGTGGTGCGGGCGGTGGGTGGGGCGCAGGTAATGGACGAGAACGGCGTGTTCAACATTGGCAAGCGCAACCACCTGGCGCTACGCAAGATCCTCTGGAAGGCGGGGGTGATGCTCCACGCCGAAGAGGTCGGCGGGACGTCTTCCCGCACCGTGCGGCTGGAGGTCTCGACGGGCCGCTTCTGGATCCGCGGGCCCGGGATGGCGGACCGCGAAATGGCCACGTCGTCAACCGGAAAAGGAGGGCGCTGATGGAACTCCATGTACTGATCGTGGATGATTCTCCGGCGATGCGCGCGTTCATACGCCGCGTCCTGGATCTGTCCGGCCTGGAGGTCGGCCGCTGCCTGGAGGCATCGAACGGCGAAGAGGCGCTGCGGCTGCTCGAAGACAACTGGGTGGACGCGGTGCTCACCGATATCAACATGCCGGAAATGGACGGCGAGGAGTTGTTGCGGCGGATGTCCGTACACGAGGTGTTGCGCCTGATCCCGGTTTTGGTGGTGTCCACCGACCGGACCGAGGGCCGCGTCCAAAAGATGCTGACGCTGGGCGCGAAGGGCTATGTCACCAAGCCCTTTTTGCCGGAGACCTTGCGGGAAGAGCTGGAACACAGCTTGGCGGTGGTCCATGGAACCGAATGAAATCCAGACGCGGTTGGCGGAGGCGGTCGAGGAGGTCCTCGAAACCATGTGCTTTACGAGCGTGCTCGCCAGCGGTGAGGGTGCGGCGCCGTCGGACGGAGACACGGCGGCGCCAGCCAGCCGGGACGGGGCCGTCCTGGCCATGGCGGAGTCTGCAGACGGCGGCGGGCTGCCGGCCAGCGGAGAGGGAGCGGCGGAAGGCCGCGAGAATGCGGCGGAGCCTGCGGACGGGCTGGGTGCCTCGCCAGTCGGCGGCAACGTGGCCAGCGGGGAGAGAGCGGTCTCGGCGGACGAGAACGGCGGCGCGCGGGGCGCCTCGCCAGTCGGCGGCAACGTGGCCAGAGGGGAGAGAGCGGTCTCGGCGGACGAGAACGGCGGCGCGCGGGGCGCCTCGCCAGTCGGCGGAAACGGTGCGCTCCCAGTCGGCGGCGAGAGAGCGGTCTCAACCGGCGAGAACGGCGGCGCGCCGGCGTGCACCGCGGAGCTGCGCTTCCATGGCAACCCTTCGGGCGGGTTTCGCGTGAGAGTCCCGTGGAAACTGGCTCGAGTCGTGGGCGCCGGTTTCCTGGGGCGGGAAGAGACGGAAGTGTCCGACTCTCAGGCCGAGGAGGTGGTCTGCGAGCTGGCCAACATGATCTGCGGCTCGGTACTGAGCCGGCTGGAAAGCAAAGCGACGTTCCAGATCACCCACCCGGAACCGGGAAGGCCGGAGCGGGACGCCGGGTTCGATGGCGCAGGCGCCAGCCGCTGGTTCGACCTGGGGGACGGAATCCTGACCGTATCGTTGGAGCTTCAGCGGACCCTATGAACAAGACCAGGATCCTGATCGTCGACGATTCAGCCATCGTCCGCAAGTTGCTGACGGAGGCCTTGTCCGAAGAGAAGGACATCGAAGTCGTAGGGACCGCGCCCGATCCGTTCGTGGCTCGCGACAAGATCCTGGCCCTGAAGCCGGACGTGCTGACGCTCGACATCGAGATGCCGCGGATGGACGGCCTGACGTTTCTCAAGAAGCTGATGCACTACCAACCGATTCCGGTGGTCGTGATCAGCTCGCTGGGGCAGGCGGGGTGCCAGGCAAGCCTGGAGGCGTTGCGTCTGGGCGCGGTGGAGGTGCTGGCCAAGCCCGGGGGCCCCTACTCGGTGGGCGAGTTGCGGCTTGGACCTGGCCGCCAAAATCAGGGCCGCCGCCGCCGCGCGTCTCCGCCGTGCCCCGGACACCTCCCCCGCTAGACCGGATCCGCCCGCGCCTGCGCCCCTGGCGGCGTTGGACCCCGGTGCGATCGTCGCGATTGGCGCCTCCACGGGAGGAACCGAGGCGATCCAACAAGTGCTCACCCGGATGCCCGCCGACGGTCCCGGCATCGTGATTACCCAACACATACCGGCGGTCTTCTCATTGGCTTTCGCCAACCGGTTGAACGATCTCTGTGCGATGGAGGTCAAGGAAGCCCAGGACGGCGATACGGTGACCCGCGGGCGGGCGCTGGTCGCACCGGGCAACTTCCACATGTTGCTCCGCAAATCGCCGGGCGGGGGCTTTCGGGTCACCGTTCAGGACGGCCCCCGTGTCTGCTACCAGAGGCCGTCGGTGGACGTGATGTTCAGCTCCGTGGCCGACGCCGCCGGCCCGCGGGCGGTAGGCGTTCTCCTGACCGGGATGGGGAGCGACGGCGCCCGGGGAATGCTGAAGATGAAGCAGGGCGGGGCCAAGACCATGGCGCAGGACGAAGCCAGTTGCGTGGTCTACGGAATGCCGCGGGAAGCCGTGCGGCTGGACGCGGCGGATCAGGTTGTGTCCTTGAGCAGAATCCCCGCCGCGATCCTCAGCCAACTGGGCCGCATCGGGCGGTAGAAGCGGCCGCTTGCGCCGGACACCGCGCTACGCGTCCGCCGTCGCCCCCAGCCACGCCTGGGCACGTGCGGCTGGGCGCGGCCGTGGGCCGCATCGGACGGTAAGAGCGGCCGCTTCCGCCGGGCACCCCCACTATCCGCCCGCCGTCGCCTCCAGCCACGCCTGGGCACGTGCGGCTGGGCGCGGCCGTGGGCCGCATCGGGCGGCAGAAGCGGCCGCTTGCGCCGGACACCGCGCTACGCGTCCGCCGTCGCCCCCAGCCACGCCTGGGCACGTGCGGCTGGGCGCGGCCGTGGGCCGCATCGGGCGGTAAGAGCGGCCGCTTCCGCCGGGCACCCCCACTATCCGCCCGCCGTCGCCCCCAGCCACGCCTGGGCACGCCGGACAGAACCTTCCAGATCGTCGCGGATCTCGTAAACCCAAAAACGCATGATGTCCCAGCCCAGGTCGCTCAGCCGCTGCGAGCGGATCTGGTCCCGCCTGCACAGCTCGCCGTCCCAATTGCGGTGGTAATACTCGCCGTCGACTTCGATATCCAGTTTCCGCTCGCCGCTGAACAGCGCGAAATCGAGCGAGTAGGGCGCTTCTTCGTACTGGGGAACGGGCCTCAGACCGGCCCGGTGCAGGGCCTGGTAGAACATCCGCTCCCAATCGGAGACCAGCTCCGGATGCGCAACCAGTGGATACTCCGGCCCCAGGTCGCCGGCCCGGGCGACGCCGGGCTCAGGCGGTTCCAGCTCGCACGAATAGCGGGCAAAACTGGCCAGGTAATCGACCCCCGAATTCAGCGCAGCCTGGCGGTCGCCCACCACCACCAGTTCCGAGCGGGCCCGCGTGACCGCCACGTTGAACAGGTTGCCGTGAGTCTTCAGAAACCGCAGCGTACTCTCGCCCACCCCCATGGACACGACCGGGGAGAAGAACATCGCGTCGCGCTCGTCGCCCTGGAATCCATGCACGGTGTCCACCACGAATTGACGCGACGCCAGGTGCCGCGAGAGCTCCGGGTCCTGATGCACCAGGATGCGGATCCGGTTGGCTTGAGCGCGGAAGGGCGTAACCACCCCCGTCGCGCCGTCGTATCCCTGCGCGACGATCAGCTTCCGCAATTCGGCCACCACCGTTTCCGCTTCTTTCACATTCAGCGCGCCACCGCCCGCGGGCCGCGTGACTTTGCCCTGGACGTCCACCCACCGCACCGCGGGGCCGGCTGGATGGGGACGGTTCAGAGCGTCGTGATCGGTCGCAATCCGCAACTTACCGCGATAGAAATGCCGATTGGAAAAGGCGATGATGTCGCGGTGCGAGCGATGGTGATCCCTCAGGTTCACGATGTCTTCGTGGTGGGAAAGGCTGCGGGCGAGGTCGAACAGCGAGTTCACCGAATACGCCCAGGCCGCGCGGCCTTCCGCCAATCCGTGCGCCGCCAGCAGCAGGCGATCCTGTTGAGGAGCCACCGAGCTGACGTGCTTCAATTGCAGCGGATCGCCGATGATGACCGCCCGGCGGGCGCGAAACAGAAGCGGCAGCGCGGACGCGATGTCGCACTGGCTGGCTTCGTCGATCACCACCAGGTCAAAACAGCCGGGTTCGAACGGCAGGCGGCCTCGCGCGGATAGGGAAGTCACGGCCCAGCAGGGGAGAAGCCGCGCCACCTTGGGGAACAGAGTGTAATAGCGGCGGAACACCCTGCGGCCCGCGCCTTCGTCGTAGTCGCCGCCGCTGGCGATCATTTGCAGCAGGGAGACGTATTCGCTCAGCAGTTTCCGCTGCTGTGGATTCCACCGGCTGGGCCACAGGCGGAGCCAGGACTGCCACAGTTCCAGCGAATCGTGCGCCGATTCCCGGGCGATCCGCGTGAGGTCCGCCGCCAGGCTCGCGAGCGGCTTGGCGGAGCGCAACCGCTCCAGGCTCCCCTTGTAGGCTTCGACTCGCGCGGCCCACTCCAGCCGGTCCGAAAGCGCCGCGTGAAAGGCTTCCCAAACCGCCAGATTGCCCTCGGCTGGCCGGCCATGGGGAGGTGCGACGCCGAGCGTCTCCGCGCCCGGCCGGCCGTCGGGAGGTGCGACGCCGAGCATCTCCGCATCCGGCCGCAGCTCATCCGTGGCCTCGGCGATGCGCGCGAAACGCCGTGCCTTCAGGGAATCCCAAACCAAGCGGACCATCGCCGGCTGGCCCGACTCCCGAGCCGCATCGAGCGCCGCGGCCAGCCCATCCAGCCGCCGGCGAATCGCATCCGGCTCGGGCAGGCGGAGCGCACCGAAACGCTTCTCGCCAAACAGGGTGCGTGCCGGTTCCGCTGCCCGCTCCAACTCGTCCACCGCGTTGCGGAGACCGACCACGGCGGCGATCTCGCCCTGCACCGAGAGGAACCGCGCGCGGTCTTCGTCGTGCGCCTCGGAGAGGCGGGCGTACCTGGCGGAATCGTCCGCGTTACACGACTCGGCGAGCGCGGCCGTGAGCTGCTGCGCGATGCGCTCGTGGTGCTCCTCCCTGCCCAGACGCAGGAGCAGCGGATACGGGCCCAGATCGTTCACGCGGGCTTCGACCACGTCCACCGCGTGGTTGTTCTTGCTCGCGAACAGAACGCTCCCGCCCTGCCAGGCCACATTGGCCAGCAGGGACGTGACCACTTGCGACTTCCCCGTGCCCGGAGGCCCGGTCACCACCGTGAGCGGCGCGCTCAGTCCCTGCAGGACCGCCTGCCTCTGCTCCGTGTTCAGCGGCAGGACTTCGAGCATCGGCCGGTCTTCGGACGGCGCGGCCTCGATGTCCGTGTCGCGCAACCACAGTCCCAGTGCGGTGTCGCGGATCGCTTCCTCTCCGAGTTGCTCGAGCTTGCGCAACTCGATCTCGAGTCCGTAGGTGTACGGCGAGCGGGCACCGGCAAAGAGCACCGCGCGGTTATAGATGCCCGGCACGCTCAGTTCGGACAACGGGACGCCGGAAGAGAGAGCGTAGGGATCGAGGTCCTCCTGCCATCCCCATTCCGGCCGGCAGCGCTGTAGCCGCAAGACGATCTCGTCCCATTGCGGCAGGTCGTCGTCGATGTTGGTGAGCCCGAGTTCTTCGGTCAGTTGGATCGCTTCGTCGATGACATTGCCGCTATCGGCGGCGGGGAGGCTCTTGAGGACTTCGAGGTTGAAAAGAGGAATGCCGCTGGCCGGACGGATCGAGTCCGCCTCCCCCGGGAGCGTCTCCTCGATCGGATACAGCAGGACCGGCTCGATCCGCGTCTCCTCTTCGTTTCTCGGCCGGATGGTTCGAACCCGGATCGCGTAGCCGACATACAGAGTGAGCTGGCCTCGTTCCCGCCTCACCTTCTGCGCGATTCTCTTGGCGGCCCGATCGGCGGCCAGCGGCTGGCCGGAGGAGCGGGCGAACGGAAGCTGGGTCAGGGGAGCGTAGTCGGACGTATTCGCCGCGACGATGCTGATGCCCGGTCCGCTTTCATGCGCCAGGCACTCGAGGTAGTACCGGCAAAGGCGCGCAAGCAGAGTCCGCGGGGCCGGCGCAGCTCCCGGGGCCGGCGGTTCCCGCAGTTGGAGCGACCAACGGTAGGCGTTGTCCTGAGTGACCTCGGAGGCCAGATCCCCGTGGAGGACGGCGACCACCTGCTCCCTGTCGAGTCCCAGTTCTCCGGCAATCTGTTGCGCCCTCAGCCCCGGCTTTCCGGAAAGCAGTTGCCGAATTCGGTCCTGAACCATACGGGACTTCTACAGTATCGCAAGCGGGGGCGGGACGCGGCGGGACGTGGACGTCCTGCGCAGGCGTGGATGCCTGCCCCACGACGGGCCGGACCTGGGTATCCCGCCAGCTCTCCCCGGTCCTCGTGTTCGAAATCCAGACGCGCGTGTATTGAAACACTCCACGCAGACGGTCCCGCTCCGTGCTATTCATTGAAACCAAACGCCTTACTCGCAGGGCCCACAAATTGCTGCTCAGTGATATCGAGAAGCATATGAATTCCGACACTTACTGGCTGAACATGACCAATATCGTCCTCGGCATGGTCACGGCCATCTCGCTCCTGCTGATCCTGAAGGCCGTTGTGGCCGAGCTCGCCGCGCACCGCCGCCGCCGGCCGCTGAACGAGCAACGGATCGAGCTGTAGCTCTGACATGCGGTGCCCGTATCTCAAGGAAGCGCGACTCAGGTTCTGCCGTATCTCGGCCGCGCCGAAGATGATCGGCGGGACCGGCGCGGGAGGGTTCGAGGAAAAGTGCTCCTCATCCTCGTACGCTACCTGCGCAGTATACCGGCAGCGCCCCGCCGGCGCGGCTGAGCGGGTCTGCCCGCACCTGGAAACGTCACCGGCGCAGTACTGTCTGGCTACCACGGAAACGCGGCCAATCCCCCAGAAACCGCTGCCTTCGAGCTGCGAGAGCGGCCGCTACCGATATTGCCGCGCGTACCGCGAACGGCTGGAAGCGGCTGGCGAAGAACCGCTGGTCGACGGCATTCGCGTACCGGCGGACCGGCGGTACGCAGCCACCCATCTGTGGCTCGACCTGGCCGAGGACGGGTGGTGCCACGCGGGCATCGACGGCTTTCTGGCCAGGATGCTGGGCTGCGTCGAGCAAGTCACGGCCGTGGCGCCCGGTGCCACGACGTGCCCGGCGGCGGTTCTGCGGGCGCACGCCCTGGATTGGCGGGTTGCTTTTCCGAACCCGATTCCGGAGGCGGCCGGAAACCCACACCTGCGCGCGCATCCGGAATCCCTGACAGAGGACCCGTACGGCGGCGGCTGGCTGTTCGCGGGCCGCTTGGATCCAGCCAACCGAGTGGCTGCGGCCGGACTCATCGAGGGAGAGCGGGCCGTGGAGTGGATGACCCGCGAGATCGAGCGCATTTCGCGCCTGTTGGGCGGCCGGGCGTTCCAGAAAGGCCTGCTGGGCCGCCTGGATCGCGACGAGGCGCTCAGCCTGTTTCAGGATTTTTGCCAATGAAGAACTATCGAGGATCGCTTCCTTTTGTGGCCGGTTTCGGCCTGGTGCTGGCGGCGGGCTGGATCGCCTTTCCGCGGGCGGCATATGAACGGCAGAGCCAGCCGGTCCAGTTCAGCCATAAGGTCCATCGCGAGAAGGCCGGGATGAAGTGCGAAGACTGCCACGCCATCCGCGAGGACGGGACCTTCAGCGGCATTCCGGCCGTCGAGAAGTGCGCGGGCTGCCACGCCGCGCCGATGGGTACGACGGAAGAAGAGAAGCGCATGATCAAGCGGTACATCGAGCCAAACCGCGAGATTCCGTGGCTGGTCTACGCGCGCCAGCCGGAAAACGTGAGCTTCTCGCACGCCTATCACGTAAAGCTGGCGAAGCTCGCTTGCGAGCGCTGCCACCAGGCGCACGGCGATTCCGACTCGCTTCCCGCTTTCGAGCGCGACCGCGTCAGCGGATACAGTCGCGACATCCTGGGCGACCCGTCGCTGCCGGCCGCGGCAGACCGGCACCCGGGCATGCAGATGAACGACTGCATCGGATGCCACGAGCAGCGCGGAGTGCGGGACAGTTGCCTGGCCTGCCACAAATAGGAGAGACATATGGGACTCGGGCGACGCGACGTATTGAAACTTGTGGGCGGCGGGGCGGCGGGTCTTTTCCTGACTCCGGTTCCCTGGAGGCTGATCGGCGGCGTAGCCATACGGACCGAGAGCTGGCCCGGGATTCCGGATCCGCCGCGCGGCGAGGTCCGGACCAGGTACACGACCTGCACTCTGTGCCCGGCCGCGTGCGGCGTGCGCGCGCGGTGCGTGGTGGACCAGCCGGTGAGCCTGGCGGGAGTGCCGGCACATCCGGCCAGCGCGGGCGTGCTCTGTCCGGCAGGGCTGTGCGGCCATCACCTGCCGCTGCTGCCGGGCCGCATGCGCGAGCCCATGGCGCGCCGGGGCGACAAGTTTCAACCGGTTCCCATCGATACCGTCGCCGGAGCGGTGTCCGCGGCGCTGGCGGACATGCGCCAAAGCGGATCGGCGGAGCGCGTCGCGGTGCTTGACGCCCGGCCTGGCCGGACGGCTTCGCTCCTCTACCGGCGCTGGCTGCGGTCCGTGCCGAACGGGTTGTACCTGCTGGCGCCATCGGCCGAAGCCGCCGCGCCAATGGGAATCGACATCGAGCGGACCGGCACCGTGTTGAGCTTCGGAGCCGCGGTGCTGGGCGGCTGGGCCACGCCGGGCCGGGTGCTCGAGGCACGCAGGACTTTCCGGCTGATTCAGGTGGAAACGCGGCAATCGCGGACCGCCCTGATGGCCGATGGATGGCTGCCGATTCGCCCCGGAACCGAGGCCGCGCTCGCGCTCGGCATCGCCAACGTCTTGATCGGCGAGAAGCTGTACGACGCCGGAGCGGCGCGAAGGGCCTCCGATTTTGCGGCGTACGCGGAGATAGCGGCGCAATTTCCCCCGCAGCGGGCGGCACAGCTCACGGGCATTCCCGCCCAGACGATCGTTGCCGCGGCGCGCGATTTCGTCGGCCACGGCCCGGCGGTGGCGGTCGCGGCGAGCGATCCCGGCGGCAGGGCCGTTGGGCGAAGGCGAGCGGATCGCGATCGCGGCACTGAACGTGCTCTCCGGCAGCATGGGACGCGAAGGCGGGTTTCTGCCGCGCGGAGAAGCGCCGCGTCCGCCGGAGTTCGAGGAAGCCGCACTGGTGCCGGAGAACGCAATCGCCGAGGCGCCCGACGGCTCGATTCGCGTTCTGATTGTCGACGACACGCGCGCCGCGGGGACGTGGTGCTGGAGCGCCATCGAGCGGAAGCTCGCAAGCGCGCACATCGTCGTCGCCATGACGGAGTTCCTGGAGGGCGCCGCACGGCACGCGGATTTCGCCGTGCCCGCGCCGGCCTATCTCGAAGCGGTTGAAGATGCGCCCGCACCTCCCGATGTTCCGGCGGCGATGTTCAGTTTGGCGGGAGCCCTTCTGAAGCCGCCGCCACAGGCCGTCGAGGGGACCGACTTCCTGAACCGCGTGGAGGCTGGCGGAGCGGCGCTCGCCGATGTGTTGAAACAGCGCGTAGCCTCCATCCATGCTTCGCGCCGGGGCGAGGTCTTTCATTACGCGGATGGGACGCGCACCGCGGTCCGGGACGTCAAATCGGCGGACGACCTGTGGAAAGCGCTCGAAGAGGGCGGCTGCTGGATCGACCGCCAGCCGGGTTCGCGCGACAAGGTGCGCGTCGCCATTCTGGGCGGAGCGGGCGATCGCGTCGTTGAGGCGGCCTCGGGACGGCTGCCGGCGGACGCGCAGTTTCCGCTCGCGCTCGTTCCCTACGGATGGCGCGGCGCCGCGGGCGGGGCGGTCTCGCCGATCATGACCAAGCTGTACCAGGAATCCGACCTGCGCATCGGCGGCGACACGATCGAGATGCACCCCGATACCGCGCAGAGGTACGGCGTCGCCGACGGCGAGGTGGCGATCGTCCAGACGCGCTGCGGCAGTTGCCAGCGCCGCGTGCGAACCAATGACGCGGTGATGCCGGGCGTCATCCAAGCCGAGGTCGGCCCGTCCGCGAGTGGGAATTGCCGGCCGGAGGCGCTGCTGAATGCGTGCGGCGTCGCCGGCGACGGCACATGGCGCCTGGCGCGCGCCAGTCTGAGGAGGGCATAAGCGATGGGTGAGAAGAGATCGGCGCGATACGGGATGGTCATCGACCTGGACCGCTGCACGGGCTGCGGCGCCTGCATGGTGGCCTGCGCCGTCGAGAACAACGTGCCGCCGGCCAATCCCGCGGCCACCGAGCGCACCGGCATCACCTGGATGCGCGTGCACCGTCTGGGCAACGGCCGCCCCTTTCCCGACAGCCGGGCCGTGTTCTTTCCGATCCTGTGCCAGCAGTGCGGCCATCACACGCCGTGCGTCTCCGTGTGCCCGCAGAACGCGGTCGAGGTGGACCCCGCGACTGGTATCGTGGACCAGATGCCGCAGCGGTGCCTCGGCTGCCGCTACTGCATGGCGGCGTGTCCGTACCATGCCCGCTACTTCAACTGGTGGGATCCGGCCTGGCCCGCGGGCATGGAGAAGACGCTGAACCCGGACGTGGCGCCGCGGATGCGCGGCGTCGTCGAGAAGTGCAACCTGTGCCACGGCCGTCTGCACCGCGCCCAGGCGAAAGCGGCGGCCGAAGGACGGCGGGAGATCGCCGCCAACGAGTACGTTCCGGCTTGCGTCGAGGCGTGCCCGGCCAAGGCAATCGCGTTCGGCGACCTCGCCGACGAGCAAAGCGAAGTGGCGCAACTGGCGCGCAGCGAGGGCGCGTTCCGCCTGCTCGAAAAGCTGGGCACGGAATCGAAGGTATATTACCGGTCCGAGCGGCCCTGGGTACACCAGGCGGTCGCGGCCGGAATCGGAAAGGAGCAGCATGTCGGATAGTAGTTACATTGCGCGGGGACTGGAGCGGTGTACGACGCGCCGGTTCCTGATGTGGTTAATACCGTGGGCGCTGCTGCTCGCCTTCGGCCTGTATGCCGCCGGCCTGTGCCTCTTCAAGGGGCTGAACCAGACCGCCATGGACAACCGGTTCGCCTTCGGCCTGTGGATCTTTCTCGACCTGACCGTGATCGCCTTGGGTGCGGGCGCGTTCTTTACGGGCTTCCTGGTTTACATTCTTCGGATGCACGAGCTGAAGGCGGTGATCAACAGCGCGGTGGTGATCGGCTTGGTCTGCTACAGCGGCGCGGTGACGGTCCTGATGGTGGACGTCGGGCAGCCGCTGCGGGCCTGGTTCACCTTCTGGCACCCCAACGTCCACTCCATGCTGACCGAGGTGACGTTCTGTATCACGTGCTATCTGACGGTGCTGGCGATCGAATACCTGCCCTTGCTGCTGAAGAACCGCCGGCTGCGCCAGGTGCCGTCATTCCTGGTGTTCGAGTTCGAGCTGCACCGCGCGATGTACGTGCTGGCGGGCGTCGGCACATTCCTCTCGTTCTTCCATCAGGGCTCGCTGGGCGGTCTGTACGGCGTGTTGCGCGGGAGGCCGTTCGCCTTCCGCGAGGCGCTGGGCATCTGGCCTTCCACGTTCTTCCTCTTCGTGCTCTCGGCCGCGGCCGTGGGACCGAGCTTCGTCCTGCTGACCACGTGGCTGGTGGAGAAAATCACCGGCCACCAGCTTGTGCAACGCGAGGTCATGCAGAAGCTGGGGCGGCTGTCGGGAGTTCTCCTAATCGTCTACGTGCTGCTGAAGACGGTCGATACGCTGGTGTGGATGAATCGCACCAGCCCGGCCGCGGGCTTTTCGCCGCAGCAGTTTTACGGTTTCGCGCCGTTCGGCATCTGGATTCTGTTTGTCGAGATCGTGGTGTTAGGTCTCCTTCCGGCGGTGATTCTGCTGGACGCGCGAAGGCGTGCCTCGCAGGCGTGGCTGCTCACCGCGGCCGGCCTGGCCTGCGCCGGCATCGCTCTGAACCGGTTCGTCATGACCATTCAGACGCTGGCGCTCCCGACGCTGCCCTTCGACCGCTTCCTCTCGTACTGGCCAAGCTGGCAGGAAGTCGGGACGTTCCTGGCCGTGGTCGCATACGGCGTTCTGGTGTATTCGTTGTCCTACCGGTATCTGGTGCTGTTTCCGCAGGAGCGGGACCTGAAGGCGAGGTAAAGCATGTTTTTCGCTCTGATCTTCGGTTGGGACCTGGGCGGCGTCATCTTCCTGGGGGCGTTCTTTACGGTCGTGGGCCTGGTCCTGACGGCCGTGCTCCGCGCGCTTCTGCGTGCGCGACGCGATCTCCGTTTGCAGAAAGCCGGCGCGATCCGCTGGAAGGCGGACTTTCACGATCTGCCGGAGCGGGACCGCCGCTGCCGCCACGAGTTGAACGGCGAGGTGGACTCGCGCGTTTGCGAGAACGGCTTCGATTGCCGGAGCTGCGCAAAGCATCCGGACTTCGTGCGGGCTGCCGCGGCTCAGGCAGCGCTGCCGCCGGGCGACCTGCTGGGCTTTCCCATGCCGGTCGACCGGCTGTACCATCGCGGTCACGCCTGGGTGCGCAAGGAAAATGACGGAACGCTCGCGGTGGGCCTGGACGAGCTGGGCGCGCGCCTGATCGGCAAGCCCGAGCGGCTCGAGCTTCCGGAAATCGGCCAGCGCCTGCATACCAACGGCGCCGGTTGGCGCGTGGGGAGAAACGGCTCGACCGTGCGTGTGCTGGCGCCGATCGAAGGCACCGTGCTGTCCACCGGTGGCCCCGACCAGGGCTGGTATCTGAAGCTTCGTCCCGACACGCCGCAGCCCGACACGCGCCACCTGCTGCGCGACGGAGAGGCCGTCCGCTGGATGTCATGCGAACTGGACCGTCTGCAACTGCTGGCCACCCACGGCGCCTGCCCCGCCCTGGCCGACGGCGGCGCGCCGGTGGCGGACCTCGGCGACGCGCTTCCGAAGGGAGAGTGGGGCGCGGTCTGCGGCGAGATGCTGCTGGAGCCGTAGCGGGGGGACTTCATGCCCTGGCCTCGCGCGGCATAACGATATCAAGGCCCTGCGAGACTTGGGACGATCAACGCGCTCAGCGCTCGATCGCGTACTTCTTGATCTTCTCGTACAACGTCGAGCGCTCGATTCCGAGCGTCGCGGCCGTGTCCTTGATGTTGCCGCTGTGGCGGCGCAGCGTCGCCTCGATGGCCTGCTTCTCGATCTCTTGAAGGGTGAGGTTCGTGGGCGCGTTCCACGCTTTGCGCCCGTCGATAGCGTGGCCGAGAAAGGCGAAATCCTCCTCCGTCAGAATCCGGCCGCGGCAGGTGACGACGGCGCGCTCGATGGCATTCTCGAGCTCGCGGACGTTGCCCGGCCATTCGTGATCGAGCAGGACCTTCAGCGCCCCATCGGAAAGCTCGGCCAGGTCCTTGTGCAGCTCGTGCCCGATCCGCTCGACGAAGTGGTTGGCCAGGAGGGGAATGTCTTCGCGGCGTTCGCGCAGTGGCGGGATGCGCACTTCGATCACGTTGAGGCGGTAGAACAAATCGTCGCGGAAGCGGCCCTCGGCGACCGCCTGCTCCAGGTTGACGTGGGTCGCGGCGATCACCCGCACGTCCACCTGCACCTCCTCCGACCCGCCCACCCGGTAGAACGAGCGCTCCTGCAACACGCGCAGCAGGTCCACCTGCAGTTTGGGCGAGATGTCGCCGATCTCGTCGAGGAAAATCGTACCGCCGTCGGCCAGCTCGAACTTGCCCTTCTTGCGGTCGGCCGCGCCCGTGAAGGCGCCCTTCTCGTAACCGAACAGCTCCGATTCGAGCAGCGTTTCCGCCAGCGCCGCGCAGGAGACGCCGATAAACGGTTTGCCGGCCCGTGCGCCGGAATAGTGGATGGCCCGCGCGATGAGTTCCTTCCCGGTGCCGCTTTCCCCGCGAATCAACACGGTATTCTTCAGGCTGGCGACGTCCTCGGCGAGCTGCATCAGGTCGCGCATCCGCGCGTTCTTGCTGAGGATGTCCTGGAAGCGATAGTGGCGCGTCAGCTTCTTGCGCAGGATCGCGTTCTCCCGCTGGAGGTTCTTGAGCTTGATGATGCGGCCGACCAGCAGCGAAATCTCCGCCGGGTTGCACGGCTTGACGATGTATTCCTGCGCGCCCTCCTTCATAGCCGCCACCGCGGTATCTACGGTGGCGTACGCGGTGATGATGACCACCGAGGCCTCGGACTGGAGCCGCCGGATCTCGATCATGGTCTCGATCCCGTCGAGGCCGCCCGGCATTCTCAGGTCGACAAAATAGATGGCGTAGAGACGGGAGCGCGCCTTGTCGATGGCCTCGCGGCCCGAGGCGGCTGTATCGACGGCATAACCGTCCTCCCGCAGCCAGGCGGCCAGCGATTCCGCCATCAGCTCCTCGTCATCGACCACCAGGATTTCCCAGTTCGCCTTCATTTGGTCAAACTCGCTACGGGGCCACTGCCGCCGTCCTGCGGCGGGGCGGGGTGCGCCACAGGCCCGCCGCCAGCGTCCGGCGGGGCGGGGTGCGCCACAGGCCCGCCGCCAGCGTCCGGCGGGGCGGGGTGCGCCACAGACCCGCTGCCTGCATCCGGCGGGGCGGGGTGCGCCGGCGTGCGCATCCGCCGAGACCCACCGCCAGCGTCCGGCGGGGCGGGCTGCGTTGCCGGCCCGCCCGTTCCCTTCGCATCCGGAGCCGAGGGTTGAACTGCCGGCCCTAAGGCTCCCTGCGCGTCCGGGGCGGGGGGCTGCGCTACCGCGCCGTGCGCAGCCAGAGGCAACGTGACCGAGAAACAGGTGCCCTCCCCAAGCTTGCTCGTCACTTCGATATCGCCGCCGTGCGCCTGCACGATCCCGTAGGTCACCGCGAGCCCCAACCCCACTCCTTTGCCCTCGGGCTTGGTGGTGAAGAACGGGTCGAAGATCTTCGCCAGGTTCTCCGGCGCGATGCCTTCCCCGTTGTCCTCCACGACGAGCAGCACGGCGCCGGCGTCCGCGCGCGTCCGGGTACGGACGACGATGCGGCCCGGACTGTGCCGCTGCACCGCCTCGGCGGCGTTCAGCAGGAGATTGATGATGACCTGCTGGATCTGCGCGCTGTCGCACTGCACCTGCGGCAGGTCGGACTGGAGATCGAGCTCGGCCTCGGCTGCGGCGAGCTTGAGTTTGTGCGCCACCAGGGACAGCGTCGTCCTCACCACCCTATTCAGGTCCGCCGCGCTGCGCTGCGGCTTCGAGCGGCGGGCGAAAGACAGCAGATCCGAAACGATCCGTCCCACTCGCCCGGTCTCGCCGATCACGATCGACATATAGCGCCGGAACTCCTCCAGGCGGGCCGGCGGAACGCCGTCTTCCTTCACCATGCGCTGCATCAGCATGGAGAGATTCAGCACGGTCGAGACCGGGTTGTTTACCTCGTGAGCCACGCTGGCCGCGAGCTGGCCTAGCGAAGCCATGCGGTCGCTTTGGAGCAGTCTCTGGTGCGCGGCCTTGAGCTGTTCGGTACGGCGCTCCACCTTGCCCTCCAGGCCCTGATTCACCCGATTGATCTCCGCCAGGGCGTCGCGCAGCCGCTCGCGCATTCTATTGAACGACTGTGCCAATTCGTTCAGCTCCTCGCTGGTCTCGATCGGCTCTACCGGCTTGTCGAGCTCCATGGCGCTCACGGCATGGGTACCGTCGATCAGCTTGCCGATGGGAACCGTGACGAAATGATGCGTGAAGAAGATGACGAACAGGCTGAGCAGCAGAATCTGGATGCCGGTGACCAGGTAGACGCGCGCCTGCATCGCGCGCACCTCGCGGTCCACCGGGCTGAGGTCGAGGGCCAGGTCCAGAACTCCGAGCACTCGCACATCGGCGGGATGGGCGTGGCATGCCGAGCCGCTGCAGGCCTTCTCGTTGTAGATCGGCGTAACCATGACCAGGCTGTGGTGCCCGGCATTGCCTTCAAAGACGCGCACCCGCGAGCGCGAATCCATCCTCACCTTAGGGGGGACTCCGTTGTGGCAGCGGGTGCATGGGTCGTCCGACTTGTCCAGGTCGCGCGCCTGGACCGGATCGGTGGAGAACATGAGCCGGCCCGTCCGGTTGAAGATGCGGATGCGGTCGATGCCCTGTGTACGGGCGATGGCCTGCATGACCTGGAAGGCGGACTCCCGGTGGTCGCGCAGCATGGCGTGCCAGGTGGCGCTGGTGATGCCGTGAGAAAGCTGGTCGGCCCCTACGATCATGGCGTCCAGGAGTTGCCGCTCCTGCGTCTTGATGTTCACCACTCCCCACACGGCGGCGAGAACGATCACGATGATCGTCAGCGATAAGACGAGTTTCTGAGACAGCCGTTTTGGCACTTCGGACCCGAGTTCCGATTATCCTCCAAGGAAGGTGTCACGCAGATGCAGTATTAATGGTCTGAATCTCCTAGTGCCAGCCTGGTGGGACAATGGCCCTGGAAGGTGATTGTGCGAGTGATTGCGGACTTTTGCTTGATTCCGATCGGCGTTGGCGTATCGGTTTCCCGGGAAATCGCCGCCTGTGAACGCGTGCTTGCCGAAGCCGGCCTGAAGACCAGGCTGCACGCCTACGGCACCAATATCGAAGGCGAATGGGACGACGTGTTCGCCGCCATTAAGCGCTGCCACGAGGCCGTGCACGCCATGGGCACGCCGCGGATTTCGTCAACTCTTCGGTTTGGCACCCGAACCGATCGTCCACAGACCATGGACGACAAAGTTCGGAGCGTGGAAGAGAAGCTGGCGGGCGGTGGTTGACCGTGGCGCACGCTTTAGCGTGCCGCCGTGGGCTTCAGCCTACGGCACGGCGAACTGAAGTTCGCCGCTGCACGCTGAAGCGTGCGCCACTTCTATGGCTTAGCGCCCTCCACGCGGTCGAAGATCACTAGCGTGCTGTCGAAATCGCCGCCCAGCCGCAGGGTCACTCCGCGGTTCATCAGCGCGGCGCCGCCGATGGTGTCGCGCCTGCCCGCCAGCTTGTTGTCGATGGTTCGTATCCGGTAGACGGCCGCCGGGTCGAGGCCGCGCAGGCGCACCGCCGGCACCGGCCTGAGGAGTTGCTGGTCCTGCAGGAATGCGAACAACACCGCCTGGCGTCCATCTTCCGACACATATTGATTCGCGGTGAGCGTGCCTTCGCGCGGCGAGAACAGCCGGTAAAGGCGGCCCTGCTGCACCGTCTCGCGGATCGTCCTTGTAGTGTCGACCATCTGGCCGCCGAGAGTGAAATCGGCCTCGGACCAGTGGTTCAGATTCGCGCCGATGCCGAGCGAACCCATCATGGCCACCAGGAAGCGGAACTTCAGCGGAGTGGTGCGGCCGTTCATGTTCGGAACGTCGGTGACCCAGGCCATCATCACCTTGGGCGCGTAGGCGGCGCTGAAGCCGTCCTGGATGCGCAGGCGGTCGAAGGCCTCGGTGTTGTCCGAGGTCCACACCTGGTCCACGCGGCTCAGCATGCCCAGATCGACGCGCCCGCCGCCGCCGGAGCACGATTCGATCTCCAGGTCCGGGTGCTTTGCGCGCAGCCGGTCGATGATCTCGTAGACGTTGTTCACGTACTTCACCCAGATCTCCTTCTGCTGGGCCAGCGGAGCTTCGGGCCAGCCGGGCTCGCTGAAGTTCCGGTTCATGTCCCATTTCAGGAAGTCGATCTTGTTCTGGGTGAGCAGCTTGTCGAGCACGCCGAAGATGTGCTCCTTCACGTCGTCGCGCGCCATGTTCAGGATGAGCTGGTTGCGGCCCTCGGTGCGCGGCCGGCCCGGGAAATGCATGGCCCAATCGGGGTGCGCGCGATAAAGGTCGCTGTCCGGATTCACCATCTCCGGCTCGACCCACAAGCCCGAACTTCATGCCCAGCTTGTTGACCGTGGCGATCAGGCCGCCCAGACCGTTCGGGAACTTCTGCGGGTTGACGTACCAGTCGCCCAGGCCGGCGCGATCGTTGTTGCGCTGGCCGAACCAGCCGTCGTCCATGACGAACAGCTCGACGCCGAGCTTCGCCGCCTTCTCGGCCAGCGCCGTCTGCCCGGCCTCGTTGACGTTGAAGGTGGTGGCTTCCCAGGAGTTGTAGAGCACGGGGCGGGGGTGCGGCGTCGGCGCGATCGGGCAGAATCCGCTCGCGCTCGAAAGCGATGCAGGATGCGCGAGCTCTCGCCGAATCCGCCGTCGGTGTAGCCGGCGTAGAACGGCGGCGTGTCGAGCGATTCGCCGGGCTTGCAGCTGGTAACCGAAATCGAAATCGTTGTAGCCGCCGGTGACGCGCACCTGCTGGTGGGGCGTCTGCTCGACGACCAGCTTCCAGTTGCCGCTCCAGCCCAGCGCGCCGAACCAGACCCGGCCGTGCTCTTCGTCCGCCGCGCCGCCCTCGTCGATCGCGAACCACGGATTGGCCTCATGGCTGGTGTTGCCGCGCCGGCTCTCGAGCACCTTCCTGCCGGTGTGGATGGGCTCGCGCGTGAGCTGCGTTTCGCCGGCCCAGCGGCCGGTGAGATAGCTGAGCCGGTACCCGTCGCCGGCCGGCATGTACCACACCGCGGACTGCGCCGCCTCCGAGGGTCAGCGGCTGTCCGGTTTCATTGGCGATCTTCACCTGCCGGCGGATGATGTCGTGGGCCGGGTACACCTGGTAGACCACGTCCACCAGCAGGTTGTACCCGATGTCCTTCAGCCGCACCGTGACTGTTTCGGGCCCCAGTCTCGTGCGAGACATAGCGCAGCGCCACGTCGCGCACGCCGTCGCCGAAGGTGACCTTGAGACACGGCTCGGCGTATTGCATGCCGCCCCAGTCCGGGATACTCTTCGGGGCTCTGGCCCTCGCGCGATTCGAAAGATGCGTGATTGTTCACGGTGTGCGCGGGGCCGAAGTCTTCGGCGCGGGCAACCTTCCCGCCCCAGTAGATGTTCTGCAGCGCACCATTCTCATTCAGGCCAAAGACGTAGCTGGTATGAGCGGTCTCGAGAAGAAAGATCTTCGACTCGGGCACGTAGCGGACCGCGCCCACGGCCGAACAGCCCATGAGCGCAACGATCGCAAATGCGCGGAAGGGTTTCATTGGGACCGAGTATAGCGGACCGGTATGGCTCCGCGGGAGTCCAGCCAGGCGGCCTCACGTCTCTCGGGCAGGGCGCAGAACGCTTCTTCCGGAGAAGCCCGACGAGCGCACGCCGAAGACGCGGTTGAACCGGGTGTGCATGGGAATGTGGGGCGGACCCCCTGGTCCGCTCGGGTCCCCCTGGACCCGCTTTCTCGCTCATGAACCAGGCTGAACGGTAGGACAACCAGTCCGACGGGGGCGTCGGCCGCGGACCAGGGGGTCCGCCCCACGGCAAAAAGCAGTGGCGAACTTCCGTTCGCCGTTCTCAGTCGCCCTGCGGCTGGGCGCCGGTCTCGAGTTCCAGGCGCACGTCCTTGGCGGCGGTTCCGTTCCACTGGGTGAAAGACTCCCTCACGATGCGGAAAATCGAGCCCCGGTTCTGCGCGATCACCTTCAGCCAGCCCCACGCTCCCTTCGGCGGGAAGTAGATGCCGCGGAAAAAGATCCGCGCGATCAGGTGGCTGATCTTGTAGGGCACCGGCTCATCGGCGATCGACTCCAGGGCCCTGGCCGTGGCCGCGGGGCTGTAGGAGTTGGTCCAGGCGTAGCGGACTTCCGTCCTGCACCTCGGGGATGGTCATCTTCAGCGGCGTGTGGGCCATGTGAAACGGCGCGAACTCCAGCCAGTGCTTCGGCCGCGTCAGCCGCCCTTCCTTCGCCAGGCGGTCGTAGAGCGGCGTCGCCGGGAACGGCGTGATCTGCCCGAAGACCGGCAGCACCGGAGGCCAGTCGCGCATCTGGCTCAGCGTGCGCTCGGCGACGCCGGGCGTGTCGTTGTCCAGGCCGAAGATGAACGACGTGATCGCGTAGACGTTGCCGCTGCGCCAGCCGTTCGAGCACCGCCGCGTATTCGCCGGGCTTGTTGAAGCTCTTGTTCACGCTGGCCAGATTGGCCGGGTCGAGCGACTCCATGCCGATGAAGATCCACTTGCCGCCCGAATCCGCGATCAGGTCCACCAGTTCCTCGTCGCGCAGCAGGTTGGCGCTGATCTGGGCCACCCAGGAAAGTTGCGCGCCGGCGGCGATGATGTCGCGCAGCAGCGACTTGGTGCGCTTCACGTTGATGGCGAAGTTGTCGTCGACGAAGAAGACGGCGATCTTGCCTCGGGTGCCGCTGCGCGCGCGCCTTCAGCCGCAGCATTTCGTCCACGATGCTCTGGTTGGTGCGAAAGCGGATCGAATCGCCGAAGAAGCCGGTCACGGTGCAGAACTCGCAGCCGTAGGGACAGCCGCGCCCGGATTCGATGGGGATGATGTGGAACGTCTCCCACGGCCACTTGAAGTGCCGCATGACCGGCCGGAAGAAGCCGGGGATCCGGTTGAACTGGCTGATATCGAGCGACTCCCACGGGATCTCGGGGTAGTCCTGCAGAGTCGGCTTGTGCTCCTTGCCCGAACGCGTCCACCGGCGCGTAGATCTCCTTGCAGCCGGCCGGCGGCCGCGTCTGCGACGATCCGCGGCCAGGTCTCGTCGGCTTCGCCCAGCGCTATGGCGTCGGCATGGCGCGGGCCGCCGTCCCGGCCGAGCGCTTCGTCGGGCACCTCGGTGACGTGCGGTCCGCCCATCACCACCGGAACGCCGGCGGCGCGCACGGCGTCGGCGACGCGGTAGGCCTTGGCGATCATGCGCGTCATGGCGCCGATCCCGACCAGCCCGACCTTTTGGTCGAGCACGTACCGCACCAGCTCGGCGTCGCTCATGGGCTGGGTGTTGCCGTCGATCAGCAGCACCTCGTGCTCCGGCGGCGTGAGCGACTGGAGCAGAAACATCCACAGGTGCGGCATGAAATTCTTCGTCACGCCGTTGTCCGGGCAATAAAGGAGTATCTTCATTGGTTCACGACTTCTGTGGCAGGGGCCCCGGTCAGGAGCGTCGACTCCAACGCTGATGGCGCTTCCGCCGAGGGCCAGTTGCGGCGCTCGAGGATGGTCTCGGGTTCGTAAGTCACGCCGCGGGCGAGCCGCCTTTCTTCGCGAATCGTAGTCCACAGCAAAACGGGGCCAAGCAGGTGGCTGGTCAGGCGCGAGACCAAGCCGAACTCGCGGCCGATCTCGAGGCGAAGAGCGCGGATCTCGGCGCTCACGGGCGGATTGCTTTTCTTGAGACGGTGCTCCATGGCCCACAACAGGGCGCTGTAGGAAGTGCGCAAGGAGCGCACTTCCCACTCGAATCGCTCGCGGATGCGCCGGTCGGGGTGGTTCCTGTATCGCCGCCATCCTTCGAGCGTGGTGCGGCAGATGCGGAAGAGGCTCGGGCCGTTGCGTTCGAAGTCGAGCCGGAAAGCCCAGTCCAGCCAGCGCTTGGAATCCTCGCGGGAAATGGCCGCGTGGCGAAAATTGAACCGGTCCTGGCCGTGCATGTCGGCAACGTCGAGCCCTTCGAGCATGCGGCCCTGGCTCAGCATCTCGGAGTAGAGCGGCGTGCCGGGCGCGGGCGTGTAGAGCATGAACTGATGGAAGTCGGTCTGATGCGCGACAGCGTGCTCGATCTCCTTTTCGATGTTCTCGGGCGTGTGGTGCTCGAGGCCGATTATCGTGGAGCCGAGCAGCTTGATGCCGTGCGAGTGCAATTCGCGCGCCAGTGTTAGGGTATCACTTCCGTGCAGCTTCTCGTAGGTGGCCTGCGGCGACTCGAGCCCCATCCAGATCCACGAGATGCCCAATCCCAGCAATTCCTCGGTCGAGTACTGGCGAATGGCGTTGGCCGAGGCGAACACGTACAGCGCCCAAACCTTGTTGGCCCGCTTCATGCGATCCAGGAGTTCCAGCGCCCGCTTGCGGTAGAGCAGGAAGTTCTCGTCCATGATGAAGAACGAGCGCGCCTTGAGGGCCGCTTCGGCTTCGCACATCACGCCAAACAGCTCGTCTCCGGTCTCGTAGAAGTTGTGGAACTTGCCCTTGCCGCCGAAAAAGGCGGACGTGGTACAGAAGTTGCACCCCATCGGGCATCCCACCGAAGGGATGATCGTCGCCGCGACGGAACTCTCCGATTGCGGATCGCGAATGCCCATGGCGCGGGTTCCGAACCCCGAGACGATGTGCGGATGGCGGATGGGCGCGCTCTCGTCTTCGCCCAGGTAACGGCGCATCCAGGAAATGCCTTCGCCGCGCACGAAATGATCCGCGTCGACGGTCCGCTCGATGCCGGGAAGGGCCGTGACATGGCCGCCCACGACGATCGTGGACCGCGGAGACAGGCGGCGCACCATGCGGCACATCTCCCGCACTTTGCCGAGGTTGATGATGATCGCGGAGATGCCCACGATGTCGTACCCGCCCGCGGCCAGCTCCTGTTCGAGGGTGTCCCGCGTGGGAAAGTCGAGCACCGTGCAGGGGGCGGAGATATTCCGCTGGATCATCATGAGGCCCCAGGAGCGGTGAAACATCCGCAGCGAGAACGCGCCCTGCTCGCGCGTCACCTGGTTGTGGTAAAGCTCCATGGGGTTGATGCGGCGGCTGCCGAACTCGTCGTCCCGGGCGTAGGGTCCGAAGACGGAGGTGAGCAGAATGCGGGCGCGCGAGCCCTTAGGGTGGCGTTCCAGCGATCCCCCTGCTACAAGGTCAGTCACTGGCTCCCTTCCGCATTGAGGGATTCCGGCCCAGTTCCAGGATCTGGAGCACCTCGCAGACTTTGCGCACCAGCGCCCGGGCAGCGAACGGTTTGGGCAAGAACACGGCGGGCGGTTGCAGCCCGTTCTCCCCACCACCGGACATGAAGAGGGTCCTGGTCTCCGGACGCTGGTGGTTCAGCTCGCGGTGCAGTCCGTGGCCGTCCAGGCGCGGCATTTCGATGTCGGTCACCAGCAGGTGGATCGGCCCGCGGTACCGCGCCGCCACCTCCAACGCTTCCACGCCGTCGGCCGCCTCGAGCACCCAGCATCCGTGTGTTTTCAGGACCCGCCTGACCGTCGACCTGACCACGGGCTCATCGTCGGCGACCAGAATCGTGAAGCTGCCGAGTTCGTTGGAAGACGTCGGCTCGCGTATGCCCAATGACATCCGAACTCCATGGCCCGTTGGTCCAGGCGGCCCCGCAAGGCCACCTGGACCGCCCCCGCCCAGGAGGGACTCAGCTATCCAGCAGAGCGGAACGCTTATCCGCGAGGACATCGATCGGGCGCACGTCGCTCCAGAGAGCTGCCTGGTTAATAATGGTAGCCCCGGCTTGCGGCCCACGGAACTGGGCAAATGCCTAGTTTCGCTGGGCAGGCGGAAGCCCCTGTCCACGCTGGCCGAACCTGTGCTCAGGTTCCGGCCAGACCGTGTTCCAGAGCGTATTTGGTGAGTTCGGCCGTGCTGCGGATTCCGAGTCTCCGCATCACGTTCGCCTTGTGAAATGCTACGGTCTTGCGGGAGATATTGAGGATCGCGGCAATCTCTTTGACGGCATGCCCTTCCGCCACCAGTTGCACCACCTCCCGCTGCCGCTCCGTGAGCTCGCCGGAAGCGTCCCCGGGCCATAGAGGCGAAGCGGGCGTATCCCCCAAAATGTCTCTCCTGACCAGCGGCGTGATGTAGGTGCGGCCTTGGAGCACCTCGTGGATGGCGGACACCAGCTCCATCGAGGCGCACCGTTTCAAAACGTACCCCGACGCCCCCGCGCGGAAGGCCCCGGTCACGTAGGTGGCATCCGCGTGCATGGTCACGAATATCACCTTGGCGGCTGGGCACCGTCTTGCGCAATCTGCGGGCGGCCTCCACGCCATTCAAAAGCGGCATGGAGATATCCAGCAGAACGATGTCCGGCTTTAGTCGCTCCGCGGCCTGCAGCAGCGAGCGGCCGTCTTCCACCGCTCCCACCACTTCGCACTCCGGCTCCAGATATCCTTCGAAGACCATCGATGACCAGCATGTGGTCATCCGCCAGCAGAACGCGCGGCCGGCTTCATGGGGCCACCTTGTCCAGCGGGACGCGCACGTCGATCTCGGTGCCATGACCCGGCCTGGAATCGATCGAAACGCTTCCCCCCACCAGCCGCACCCGTTCCCGAATGCCGACGATGCCAAGCCCTCTCTGTTCCGCCACCAGGTCGGGGTCAAACCCCTCTCCTTTGTCGATCACGGAAAGGACCAGGCCTTTCTTGTCTCCTCGAAGCGCCAGCGTCGCCTCCTTGGCTCCGGAATGCTTGGCAATGTTGTGCAGACACTCCTGCGCGACCCGATAGAGGCACAAGGAGACGTCGGAGGGGATGGATTCCGGCACGCCGCGATGGGTGAACTTGAGCCGGATCGGATACAGCTTGGTGAAATCGGGACAGTAGGATTCCAGCGCCGCGACCAGGCCGAAATGCTCCAGCGACGAGGGATGGAGCTGGTGAGCCGCGCGGCGGAGGTCATCCGAGAGTTGTTCGACCCGCTCACGCAGCGATCGAAGCTGGTCGCGGACCAGATCGGGAGAACCGGGCAGGTCCCGCTCCAGCAGGTTCACCTCGTTCGCCAGCATGGCCATTCTCTGGTTCACATCGTCATGCAGCTCCCGCGCCAGGCGTTTGCGCTCCTCTTCCTGTGTGGTGAAGAGGCTCGCCGTCAGCCTTCGGAGTTCCTCCCGGCTCTGGCGCAGTGCGTCCTCGGCGATCTTGCGCCGCGGTGATGTCGAGGCCGGTGCTGATGACACGGGTGACGGAACCGTCCGCGGCGTGGTGCGCCAGGCTCGACCATGCGATGACGCGGCGGGATCCGTCCTTCCGGATCCAGCAGTTCTCGTAACGCGCCGCCGTCTCCACACCATCGCGGAGTGCCGCAAACACAGCTTTCGCCTGCTCCACTTCCTCCGGTGCGAGCAGAAAGTCCCACAGCCGCCTGTTCTTCACTTCCTCGAACGAATACCCCGACGTTTCCTGGCAGGCGGCGTTGAAGCCGATAATGCGACCAGCGGGATCGCGAACCACGATCAGGGCGCCGGAGAGGTCCAGCAGGGTGGCCGAGAGGTCCCTTTCCGCGACCGCTTCATCCCGGGACAATCGGCCAGTTCGAGGCCGCGCTTCATGACGTCGATGTCCATGAGCGCCATCAACACGCCGCCTGGCCTGTTCCCGGCGGTCGTATGCGGCCTCATGCGAAGGGAGTACCAACGTCCATCCCGGCCCTGCACCTCTCGCTCGACCAGGCTGCCCTTGTCGATCACTTCCGAGATCAGACGGTCCAGTTCGGGGACGTCGATGTTGGGCTTGATATCGCTGATGGGCCGGCCCACGTCCGCGGGAATCAGATTCAGCAGCTGTTCCGCCGCGGGCGTGAAGCGCCGGATTCGCCGGTCGGCCCCCAGGATGACGATCGGGATGTCGACCCCGACCAGCAGATTGCTCAGATCGTCGGCGAGCTGGCCCAGTTCCGCGTTTCGATTCTGCAGTTCCTCGTTCAGCGTGGTCAATTCTTCGTTCGACGACTGCAGTTCTTCCTTGGCGGTCTCCAGCTCCTCGTTGGTTGCTTCCTGGCTCTCGATGATCGACTGCAACTGTTCGCGGGTGGATGCCAGTTCGTGACTCAGCACGGCGAACTGGTCGGCCTCCCTGGCTCGGCCTGGCTTGGCCGGTCCTTTCCGCCCGGCCTGCTCGATCAGAATCAGGAAATCCGGCCATTTTGCGCGACGCCCGTCGATCGGGATCGACCTCCAGATCGACTGTTTCGAAACCGCCCTCATGGTCGAGGCGGATCCCTTCCCGCCGAACCGGGACCTTCTCCTTTTTCGCCCTGTGCAGCGCCGCACGCAGGTCCAGCACCAGGCCTTGGCGGACCAGCTTGAAGAGGTGCAGGCTGGCGGTCCCGGTCGCCGGTTGCAGGTAGGGACCGGTGTTTCCCTGGAAATGAATGACCTGCAGGTCCGCGTCCACGACCAGCGCCGCCAGCGCGCGCCGCTGCCAGACCAGCCGCTCCACGGCCTTCTGCAACTCAGGCGTGGCGTCCGTTTCCACCCGCGCGCGCTCGCGTGCCGGAGTCTCTCCTCGATCCGCGGCGGCCAGACCCGAAGGCACGGCGGCTGGGACCGGATTCGGCGAATAGATCTTGTTCCTGCGCTCGACCACGCTGAACAGGCGGGCGGACGGGCCGACGGTCTCCGACTCTCCCAGCACAAGAAAGCCGCTCGGACGGAGAGCATAGTGGAAAATCGATAGCACTCTCTTCTGCAGGATGGGCCCCATGTAGATCAGCACGTTGCGGCAACTGATCAGATCCAGCCTGGAGAAAGGGGGATCCTGGCCCAGGTCGTGCCGGGCGAACACGCAACGATCGCGGATCGCCTTGTCGATCCGATAGTTCGCTCCCACTTTCGCGAAGAAGCGCGCCAGGCGCTTCGGGGAGACCCCGGCCACGGCGGCTTCGGAGTAGGTGCCCAGCCTGGCTCTGTCGAGGGCGGAGGTGCTGATGTCCGTGGCGAAGATCTGACAGCGCGTATCGTCGGCCCGCTTGTCCAGAAATTCCAGGAGTGCGATCGCGATCGAGTAAACCTCTTCCCCCGTCGAACACCCCGGCACCCATATTCGAATCGGCTCCCCTTGCGATCCGCTCGCCAGCAGCTTCGGGAAGACGTGGCGGCGCAGCGCGGCGAACGCTTCCGGTTCCCGGAAGAAGCTCGTCACGTGAATGAGGAGGTCCTGGCCAAGCGCTTGCGCCTCGGCGGGGTTCTGCTCGAGGTGCGACGCATACCGTTCCAGACTCTCCATCTTCTGGACGACCATCCGGCGAGCGACCCGCCGCCGGATGGTGCCGGTCTTGTACAGGCTGAAGTCGATGCCGGTGGCGCTCCGCAGCGTCCGGAGAATCCTGGCGAGACTCTCGGCACCTTCAACGGGCTCCGGTTCCTCGACCGGCGCAGGCGAGCGCGCGAGCCGGAGAAGCTCTCGGGCCATTCCCGCCGGAGGCAGAACGAAGTCCACGCAGCCCTGCCGCGATGGCGCTCTCCGGCATGCCGGGATAGGAGGCCGACTTCGGGTCCTGCGCAAAGGCAATGCCGCCCTCCGACTTGACGGCTTCGAGGCCCGCCGTCCCGTCGGAGCCCGTTCCCGACAGGATGATCCCGATGGCGCCGCCGGCCTGGTCCTCCGCCAGGGACCTCAAGAATCGGTCGATGGGCAGGTGCTTGCCGGCTTGCTCCCGGGACAGGAGGCGCAGCGCACCTCGGCGGATTGTCACGTCTCGATCCGGAGGAATCACGTAGACATGATGCGGCTGCAGGGCGATGCCGTCTTCGACCTGGGTAACGGACATCTTTGTCGCTCTCGACAGGAGCTCGCGCAGCAGGCTCTGGTGATGAGGATCGAGGTGCTGGACCACGACGAAGGCCATCCCGGAGTTCGCCGGCAGGGCCTTGAGCAGCGCGGTACAGGCCTCCAGGCCGCCGGCCGACGCACCGATCCCCACCACGGGAAACGGGAGCCTGAACGCTGAGCCGGCGTCCGTGCGCTTTAGCGATCTGGCGTTGCCCTTGGCCATGCGGTCCTCCGCTGCAAAGTTATTCTTGCCTCCGTCCGGAGTGCCGTGTCAAGCGGGAGGGCACGGAAGTGACGTATCATAGTAAGTGAGCCGAGCGCTTTTACTCCCTCTTCGGGCCGCCTGAACTAAGTCAGACCACCTGGACCCGTTCTCCTTAGGAAGGTCCCTGCTGGCAGCGAGGTGCAAAACGGGCACCGAGGTGCAAAACAGATGCCATTTCGGAATTGTTTTGCGCGAACCTTCAAGGCCGCGGTGGTCTTGAGAGAGGCCCCGCCCTATTCCGGAGTCTACGGCCTTTCAAACGCCCTGGGGTGGATCTACGTGGGGGAAACCGACGACATACAGGCTCGACTCCTCGCTCACCTGGAGGAGCCAGGCGCCTTCGGGGTACGCGGAGCGCCGACGGGATTCAGCTTCGAGCTTTCCTCTCCCAACGAGCGGCTCGCTCGCCAGCGCCAGATCATTGTGGAATTCGATCCCGCCTGCAATGGCGGATCGAGACCGATACGGAAGGAGTCTTGATGGTCACTTACTACGCCCTGTGGCGCACGACACATATGCTCTGCGAGGCCGGCTTACGCGATCAGGCCTTGCTTTGTCTAGTCGCCAGGGTGCCCTTCAGTTCGCCGGCGGATCGTGACATCGTAGCTATTTCCGAAAGGGGTGCGGATAGCTGCGTGATCGCGCTGGACGAGAACCTGCTTTGGTGCCGGATTGCGGTCCCCCAAGCGGAGCGCATCCTACGCATGCTGCGATCCGGAGAGCTGGCCTTGTGCGTCCGCTCTTTTGAGCCCAACAGCACTCAAGTCCTGATGGGAGCGCGCGCCCGGCTCATGCCCGTCGAGGCCGCGCCTTTGGCGGGACTGCCGGCCGCTCGCAGGCAGCCCGCAGGCGGCTTCACGACGCCGCACCACGTCCGCGCAAGCTTGAAGATCGGCCCGGAAGCCGACATTGCGGAACTCCGGCACCTGCTGGGCGGACTAAGTGGAGCGCACGCCGTGGTATAGCGTGCCAGAAATACACTACTCGGCCCGGGCACCCCGCGCCGAAGGCCAGGGTGTCGAGCCGAGTAGTATTTGAGAAGATCTTACCAGCGCTTGCCGCCGCGACCACCACCGCCGCCGCCGCGATAGCCACCGCCACCGCCGCCGGACCGTTCGGTCTTGGGACGAGCTTCGTTGACGTTGAGGTCTCTCCCACCGAGCTCGCGGCCGTTCAGAGCTGCAATCGCCCTGTCGCCCTCGGCATCGTCCGTCATCTCGACAAATCCGAAGCCGCGGGGTTGCCCCGTATCGCGATCCGTCACGATGCTAACGCGTTGAACTGTTCCATGGGCCTCGAAAAGGGCGCGAAGCGCCTCTTCCGTGGTCCCAAAACTGAGGTTTCCAACAAATATGTTCTTCATCTTAGAGTTATCCTTTTCCGATTTGACGGCGGGCGAATTGGGCAGACGTGAGCGAGAAACGCAGATGGGTCTTACCGTGAATTGGCGGGATCGATCAAATCAGTTTCGAGTTTAACACAGACCAGGCCCTCCGCGCTCCTATTTTAATGCGGCTCCCGGACACGGACCACCCGGCCACCTGCTACATTCCGCAACTGCTGCACCCGGCCCGACGGCCAGACGATCTCGACCAGGTCCGCCGACGCCGCCACGCCCAACCCGAAATGCACCGGCCCGGCGCTGGACGAGGCATAGCCACAGGAGGTTGTAACGTGGTTGTATTGTGTGCCGGCCGCGGTGACGACCTTGATCCGCGCGCCGATGGCATCACGGTTGCTCTTGGTGCCTTCGAGCCGAAGCTCGAGCCAGTGATTCGCTCCCGGGCTCTGGTTCATCCAAATCTCGGCCGGCGCGCCGAGCGCGCTGACAACCACGTCCAACCGGCCGTCCCCGTCCAGGTCGCCCACCGCCGAACCGCGGTGCCGTTTCGGGGGCTCGGCGGCCAGGCCGGCTTCGGCGGTGAGGGCGGCAAACTTGATTCCGCCCAGGTTGCGGAACACGGTGTTGGGCTGCGCCACGCTCACGCGCGGAGCGGCCTGGAGCGATTGCACATGGCCCCGGGTGACGAAAATGTCCTTCCAGCCGTCGTTATCGAAATCGAAGATGGTCGGCGAGTAGCCCGACATGGTCATGCTGAGCGTGGCCAGGCGGCTCGGCCCGGTGGAGTCGGTAAAATCGCCCTTGCCGGTGTTCCTGAAGAGCGGGAACGTCTCGTCGTCGAGGGCGACCAGCGCGATGTCGGGATAGCCGTCGTTATCGAGATCGCGGAAATCCACGCCCATGCCGGAGATGAGCTCGGCGTTCTCGCGCAGCGCGACGTTGGCGGGGAACGCCACCTCTTCGAATTTGCCGCCCCCTTTGTTGCGGAACAGCGAATTGTACATCTTGTCGTTGGAAACGAAGAAGTCCATCCAGCCGTCGAGGTCGTAGTCCGCCACGCCGATGCCCATGCCCTTGCCCGGATGCGCGCGCACGCCGCACTCGGCCGAAATATCGCGGAAGGTTCCATCGCCGTTGTTCAGGTACACCTGGTTGGGCGTGGGCTTGTACATTTTGGGATGGCAGTAATCCATGCGGTCCCCGGTCGGGCAAGCCGGCTCGGTATCGATGTTCCAGCTCAGGTAGTTCACGACGACCAGGTCCAGCAAGCCGTCGTTGTTGATGTCCACCCAGGCTCCGCCGACGGACCAGAGCGGGCCGTATTCGGCATCGGGCTTGTTGAGCCCCGCTCGTTCGGTTACGTCCTTGAACGTCCCGTCGCCGTTGTTGTGGTAGAGCGTGTTGCGGTGGACCCCGCCCACGAAGATGTCCTCGTATCCGTCGTTGTCGTAGTCGCCGATAGCGACGCCGGTGTCGAAGCCGGTGCCTGCCAGGCCGGCCTTCGCGGTGACGTCCGTGAAGTGGCCCTTGCCGTCGTTCCTGAAGAGGCGGTTGTAGTATTTCGGCGCGGTCTTCTTGAGGCTGCGTATGTCGGCGCCGTTGGCGAAAAAGATGTCCAGCGCGCCGTCGTTGTCGTAGTCGAAAACCGCGACGCCGCCGGCCATGGTTTCCGGAGCGTGCCGCTGGGGCGTCTCGCAACTGTCGAGCGTGAACCCAATCGGCCGATAGGCGAAACGGATTGGGCTCTCCGTGAGGCCGCCGGCCGCGAGCGCAAGCGCGCAGGCGAGCGGCGCGGCGTTTTTGAGAACGGCCATCTGAGTCTTGATTATACGGTCGCGCCCGCGCACATCACACGGCTGTTTTAGCCGCGCCGGTCCGCTCGGCGGGTCCGCTTGCTGACGCGCGCGGTTCGGTGCTGGCGCGTCTCGCAGGCCCGGTCAGTCGAGGCGGGCGAGGATCTCGCGCATGCCGATCGGCTCATCGGAGACGGTGGCGGGATGGAGCGCGGGGGCGATGGCCAGCGCTTCGCTGCGATCCTCGAACCAGACCAGGAAGCGGGTCTGGGCGGCGCCGGAGAGGCGCTGCTGGCAGAGCCAGGTGTAATATGCACCCATGTCGCCATCGATCAAGGACCCTTGCGGATCGGGCTGCGGTTTCTGGTGCGGGTCCGACAGCAGCTCGCCCAGGGAGAGCTCGCGCATACGCGGAGCGAAGCGCGCCAGCAGAGTGACCGGTTGCGCCCGCCGCAGAGCTTCGCGCGCTGCCCACTGCACGAACGTGGTGCTGTAGATCTGCGTGCCGGAACCTTCGGTGAGCAGGTTGGCCTCGAAGCGGGCCAGTGTGGGGTCCGCAGTGTCCGGGAAGCCCAGGTCGCGCGGGGCCATTTCCGCCAGCATGGTTCGCAGGGCTTCGGAGCCGGTGCCGGCGAGCTTGGCTTTGCGGACGCGGTCGAGCAGAGTCGCGCGCACCGGTGCGAGCGCACCCCACGAGACGCAGGCCACGCCGGCGGTGTTGGCAGTCTGCGGCTCGCCGCCGTCTATGTACCAGTGGCCGTACGGAACGGGATGCGCGGCGGCGCGGGCCGCTACCGCTTCCCGCAGAGTCTGCCAGCCGCCGGCAGGGTCCACGTGGCGGAAATAGACCCCGTGCGGTCGCAGGCGCCTGAAGAGCGCGTAGCGATTCTCCGTCACGCCGTGGCCGATCGCTACGATGCCGAGGCGGGGAAGCGGAGGAGCCTCCTCCGGCGACGTTGCGCGCACCTTCGCCATGTATTCCACGGCCGCGGCGCGGAAGCCATCGATCTGGCCGGTGGCCCACAGGTGAGCCGTGAGCAGTTCCGAGAAGCGGGCGGGCGAGCGCACCCAATCCACGCGTTCCAATTCAGGCGTCAGCCGCAAGCCGGCGAAGGGCGCCATCAACGGCCGGAGTTGGTCCGCCGGAAGCCCGCGGAGAAAGGCGAACTGCGCGTCGATCTCGCGCTGCTCGGCCGGGAATGCCCAGTCGAACGCGATCAGCTCGCCGAGCAGCAGGGGCACAAAACCGAGCGGCAACTCCCGGAGCAGACCGAGGTTGTCCAGGGCCACCCGTTTGGCGCGCGGGGGATAGCCGCCGAACCGATCCGCGCCGATGTCGCCGGGAAGCATAACGCCTACGTGACTTCCGCCAGCGGATTGCCCTCGGCGAACCGCGCCGAGAATCCGAATATAGAACCGAGGGTGGGCACCAGATCGGTGGAGCCGATGGGGCGGTCCACCACGAAGTTTTCGCGAACGCCGGCGCCGAGGGCCAGCATCCAGGTGGTGCGGGAGAGCGGGTCGCCGGTGCGATGATGCTGGAACCCGTTGCCGCCGGCATCGGTGTCGCCATCGCGGCCGAAGTCGGGCAGGATGAACAGGGTCGTGTGGCCGGCGTACTCCGGCTCGCTCTCGATCATGCGCCAGATTTCGGCGCAGAGGCGGTCGGCCCGCTGAATGGCCTCGATGTATAGCGAAAAGGCCCCGGTGTGCGCGACGTCGATGTCGTGCAGCGTGATCCAGAGCAGGCTGGGAGCGAGTTGCCGCATGAGCTGGCGCGCGATGTAGACGGAGAGTTCGTCGGCGCTACGCAGGCTTTGCGCGTGGCCCACGAAGTCGCTGACGGAGAGTTTCAGGATCTCGGCAACCTGGTTCAGCTCGACTTCGTGGCCGCCGAGCTCGGGGGCGTAGAACGGCGTTTCATAGTTGTCGCGCAGAAGATGGTCGTAACGGCCGTCGTTCGAGCCGGAGGAGAGCGCGGCGGCGAGCAGGCGCTTGGGCAGGATGACTCCGGCGCCGAGTCCCGCGCCGTAGGAACGGTTTCCGCTCTCGCCGATCCGGTTAAAGCCGTTGCTGGGCGCAACGACCCAGGTGTCGAACGCGGGGCGTTTCAGATCCCGGCGGAAATACTCGAAGACGGTGGGGTGATCGGGCGGCACCGCGGCGAAGTTGTTGAACGTTTCGTAGACGCCGGTGGCGAGGCTGGCGGTGGCGACGTAGTGTCCGAGGATGCCGCGATTGATCACCTGGGAGAAGAAGGTGGAGCGCGGGGCCAGTTCGGTCAGCAGATGCGGGATATTCTCCTGGCCTTCGGGAGTGAAGGTCTCGTCGTCACGGGCGCCTCCGCCGAAGGTGACCACGATTACTTTTCGGCCGCGCGGCGAGCCGGTCTTCCGCGCCGGGCCGCGAGCGAACAAAGGAGCGGCGGCGCACGCACCGATGGCGGTGCGGAGGAACTCGCGGCGGCTGCGCGCGACCATTTGCGCGATCGCGCGCGGGGTCAGGCCGTCTGTGGTGTCGAGGCGAATGGGGCCCCCTCTGAATCTAGACACCAGCTAACACCTTGCGGCGGGCCGGTGTCAATGGGCGGGCGCGTGTGGGCAAGTAGAGGGCGCTCGGAGCGGGTCCTGGGGGACCCGCGCGGACCAGGGGGTCCGCGCTACCGATCCCGCCAGACGCGGTACAAACGTCCTCGGAGTAACTCGCGGCGGCTGCGCGCGACCATCTGGGCGATCCCGCGCGGAGTCAGGCCGGCTCAATCAGCAGCAGCCACCGGTTTCTTCGCTCGCGTCGTCGTGATCGCCACCACTCCGATCAGCACGAGCAGCGCTCCCAGGATGGTTCGCAGGCCGAGCGCTTCACCGGCCAGGAAATAGCCGAGCAGCACGGCTATGACAGGATTCACGTAGGCGTAAGTGCCGACTTTTGTCGGGGATTCGTGATGAATCAGCCAGACATAGGCGGTAAAGGCAACGATCGAGCCGGCGACGATCAAATAGAGCAACGCGATCCACGCTCCGCGCGAGACAGCCCACGGATGGAACGTGCGGAATTCTCCCAGGGCGGCCGCCGTCAGAGCCAGCAAGACTCCTCCGGCCAGCATCTGCGTACCGGAACTCATAACCTTGGATGGCGGAAGAGGCAGCTTGCGCGTGAGCGCGGATGCTAGCGACCAACTGATCGCCGCGACGATCAGCGCCGCGGCTCCCGCCCTATCGATCGGTGCGCCGCCCAGGTTCAGCGAGCGGCTCATCAGCACCGCCACACCGCCGAGCCCGATCAGGAGCGCCAGGGCCAGGCGCACGGTGAGCCTCTGTGTGCGCAGGAAAACGATCTCCGATAGTGCCATGAAGACCGGGATCGTGGCCATCATGACGGCAGCAATGCCCGAGGGCACACGCTGCTCGGCCCAGAACAGAAGTCCGTAGTCGAGAACGAAGATCAGGACCGCGAGCAGGAAGGCCGACGTCCACTGCCGCCCGCTCGGTGAGCGCTCGCCTCGCGCAATCATCCAGGCATAAAGAACGAGTCCCGCGACCAGGAACCGCATCGCCGCCAGAAGGAACGGTGGAACTTCCCTCACGCCGACGCGGATGGCGAGGAACGTGGATCCCCACACCAGGTAGATGATCGCGAAGGCCAGGACAGTCTTCCAGGTCGGGCGGTGGGCCTTGGCTTCCATGACTAATCCCTACTAGTGTGGCGCGGCGCAAATCGCGGGCCGTACGATTGTTCAGCGGGCAAACCTTGGGACAGGCACGAATTTCGCAAGAGCGGCGAAATTCGGTCCAGTCCCCGGTTTGCGGATCATTCGGATAGCCGACGAAACTTGCGTTGCACTAACTAACACTCTACCGATTCCTTACCGATCGAGCCAGACGCGGTAGACCGCGCCGGCCTTCGGCAGGTTGACGCCGAAATCGGTCTGGTCGCCGTTCAACTGGCGGCGGGCGGTCCAGGTTCCGTCGGAGAAGGCACCTTCTTCGGCGCGCAGGAAGCGGGCTCCGTCGCCGGGCTTGCGCTGGCCGGTGGCCGGGAGGCCGCGGCGGGCGCGGAAGCGGACGCGGGTTTCGAAACCGGCAAGCACGAATTCGCCGGGCGCGACCTGGGCGATCAGCACGCGGCCTTCGCCGTCCGTCTTCGACTCGTCGCTTCCGAAGCCCCAGTGGGGGCGGTTGAATTCCACCAGAACATCGTAGTCGCCGCAGTGCAGCAACTCGGAAAAGACGCGTGGGCCCTGCACGGCGGCCCTCAGCTTGCCATCGACCTGCCACTGGGAAATCTCGGAGACCATGGGCCCCAGCAAGTGATAGCTGGCGGCCAGGTCGGCGATGGCATCGTGTCCGGTATTGGTCCAGCCGGTCGCATCGAGGCCGAAAGGCGAGAAGCCGATGGCGCCGAACTCTCCGATGGCCTCGAACAGCCGGCGCGGGCCGGGATTGTCGTAGTAGGTCTCGGGGATGAACAGCGGATTGTCGGGCCGGCGATACGCGGTCATGGTCCGCACGTAGCTTTCGTGGCTCGGCAGGTAGATGTCGGGGGCGATCACGTCGAGCGCCGGGGCCGCGGCTTTCCAGACGTCGAGCATGCCGACCACGGGGCCTCCGCTGGGATAGTCTTCGCCCGGACGCTCGAAGCCTCCGCCTTCCGAGAGCCAGCAGTTCACGTAGAGGGGCAGCTTGTACGCGGCTTTGCCGGCGGCGGCCACCTCATTTATGTAAGATGCAAAGCCCCAGGCGGAGAATGCCTCTTCGGCCTCGTCGCCGAAGACCTGCTCCCAGGTGCCGGGCTTGCGATGCAGGGCCGCGACGAGTTTTTCGGGAACGGCGGAACGGAACATTTTGGTCGCCTCGGGCGAGTAGTCGCGCGGCGTGCCGTAGGAGCCCGACTCGTTCTCAACCTGCACCAGGATCACCGTGCCCTGCGCTTCGTCAGCCTCGCCGATGTGGCGCATCAGGGCGGCGAACGCAGCGCGATCCGCTTCGAGCGTGGCGCGGAACCAGGGCGAGACGATGCCGGTCACATTGCCGGCGGCATCGATCATGGTGGGGTAGCGCTGGCGGTCCTGCTTCACCCAGGTCGGGACGTAGGTGGACGCGCCGTTCTTCCAGCTTCCGAACCAGAGAAAGACGAGGCGGAGTTTGTGTTCGCGGGCCCAAGCCAGGATGCGGTCGACCGTGTCGAACCGGAACTGGCCTTGCTTCGGCTCGATTTCTTCCCAATAGACGGGGATTTCGACGGTGTTGGCTCCGAGCGCGCCGATTGTTTCCCAGATCTGGGGAAGGGCCGCGGGCCAGCCGCTCGAGTTATTGACCTGGCCGCCCAGGATCAGAAAGGGTTTGCCATCCACCAGCAGTTGCCAGCCGTGCGCTTGCTTCTCGATGCGCGGCCTTTCGGCGGCCGAGAGCGCGGTGGCGCAGAGAAACGAGAGAAGAAGGATACGTCGCATTGTTGGTGCCTCCAGAGGTCAACCGCTCCCTCGCGGTCGCGGCTCGGTTACGGGTTTACGGTTGCGGTTCGTTGATGGTTACGATGCGGTCCGCGACCACGTCCTTCAGGACGGTTTTGGCGCCCGAGGGCCAGCGGACGGCGATCGAATCGGCGCGCTCGGCAGCGGCCAGTCCGAAGTGCAAGCGCAGATCGCTCTGCGAAAGATAGCTGCCGCCGCTGCGGACTTCGTCTATCTGCGTGCGGCCGCCTGCGGTGACCGCCACACGCGCACCGATCGCGCTGCGGTTCGAGCGCGAGCCGGTGAGCTTGAGCAGCAGCCAGTGGCCCGGAGCGCGCTGGCTCCGCTTCCACAAAGAAGGCGGCTCGTTCTGATTGTTGGCCACGATCTCGAGCGTGCCATCGTTGTCGATGTCGCCTAACGCGAGGCCACGCGCCGAGTGCCGCGCCTGAAACGCCGGGCCGGCCTGCTCGGAAATGTCCTCGAATGCGCCCTTGCCGGTGTTGCGGTAGAGGATAGCGTGGTCGCGGGAGCGTATGTCGATGTTCTGGCGGTCTACTTCCGGGAACACGTGGCCGTTCACCACCACGAGTCCTTTCCAGCCGCTGTTTTCGAAATCCAGGAAGGCGCAGCCCCAGTTCACGAAACGCGTGTTGTGCGCGAGGCCGGCGGCTAGCGTGACGTCGTCGAACTGGCCGTTGCCGGAGTTGCGGTAGAGAAGCGAGCGCTCGTCCGAGAAGTCCGAGCGGAAGATGTCGAGATGGCCGTCGCCGTCATAGTCGGCGGAGGCGAGGCCCATGCCGGAAAGCTCATGGCCGTTTTCGTCGAAGGCGACGCCGCGCATGACGGCCTCTTCCGAGAAGGTGCCGTCGCCCTGGTTGATGAAGAGCATCGCGGCCGTCTGGTCGCCGACCACATAGATGTCGGGCCGCCCGTCGTCGTTGACGTCCTCGGCGAGGACGGCGAGCGAGTAGTGGCCGTCAGCCTTGGCGATCCCGCTCCGCTCCGAAACATCCTCGAAAGTGCCGTCGCCTTTGTTGTGGTAGAGCAGGTTCTTTTCGAACGGGCAGCCCGCGAGGACCGCAGTTGACCGCCATGCTGCGGTAGAAGCAATACGGATTGGAGCCCGGCTTCGGCGTGGTGGCGAAGTCGAACTTCAGGTAGTTGGCGACGAACAGGTCGAGGTGGCCGTCGCCGTCGTAATCCAGAAACGCGCAGCCGGTGTTGTAGCGGACGCGATCCTGAGTAAGATGAGCCCCGGCGGTAACGTCTTCGAAGCGTTTGCCGTTCAGGTTGTGGTAGAGGCGGTTCTGGCCCCAGTAAGTGACGAATAAGTCGGTGTAACCATCGTTGTCATAGTCGCCCGCGCAGACACCTTCCGCCCAGCCGGATGAAGTAAGTCCGAGTTCGGCGGTGACGTCGGTGAAGTGGCCATTGCGGTCGTTGTGGTACATGCGGTTGGTGCCGCCTTCGCCTGAAAGAACGAAGATGTCCAGATAGCCGTCGTTGTCGTAATCGATGAAGGCGATGCCGCTACCGGTGGTCTCGATGATGTACTCCTTGGTCTTTTCGCCGCCGTTGGGAAAGGACGCGGTGAGGCCGGCGTCGCGGGCGATGTCGCGGAAATCGGGACCGGGTGGTAAGGCCGCGGCGACGGCAAGGGGGAGGCGGTCCGCTTGCTTACGCGCGCGGTTCGGTGCTGGATTCGGGAGCGCGGACGGTGCTGGAGACGGGGGCAGCGCCGAGAGCACCACGACGAACGCGGCCGCCAGGAGCAGCGTCTCGGCACGAGTGCCGAGACGGCAGCCTGAGAGGCTGCGCCACATCCGGAGACGAAGGCTCACTTTGCGGGGGCCCCTTCGCCCAGGCGCTTCAGGAAATCGGTGAATTCGCCTTCGGGCGGATGCTGGAGTTTCTGGAGCACCTCCTGCTCGTGCCGTGCCTTGTCCATCTGGCCGGAGTTGCGATAGGCGAGCATGAGAGTGTAGTGGCCGGGCTCGTTCCGCGGCTCGAGCGCCACGACGCGTTCGAGGAGCGGGATGGCCTCGGCATATTGCTTGGCCTGCACGCGCAATTTGCCCACGGCCAGGGCCGCTTCGGCGAAATCGGGGCTGAGATCGAGCGCCTTCTGGAAGTGCGGAAGCGCCTGGCCGGCCTTGCTCTGGGCGTTGAGGATCTGACCGATCTGGAACTCGGCCGCGGCGTCCCCGGCGTTGAGCGCCAGTTCGGCCTCGAACTCCTTCTGTGCCAGGGCGAGCGCGTCGGGATCGTGCGATTGGAGCAGGAGAGCGCGGCCAAGGCGAAAATGCAGGTTGAGCGCGTGCGGGTTCTTCGCGATCGCCTTGCGGTATTCAGCGGCGGCTTCGGCAAACCTGTTTTGGGTTTCGAAGATCTCGGCGGAGAGCTGGTTGACGCGGTACGAGGCCGGGGTCTTCTCGAACATGCGGCGCGTCACGTCGTTGAACGCTTTCATGTGGACGCGGGCCGCCTGGTAGAGCACGTCGGCGTCGTTGGGATACTTCTCTTCGAGCCGCGCGGCGATCGGGAGAGCCTTGTCGCATCGGCCTTCCGTGACGTAGCACTGCGCCAGTGCGAGGCCCGCGAGGCGAGAGAGGTCGGGATTAGCGGACTTGTCGAAGCGATCCGCGAGATCGGGGATGGCCTCGGAGCAATGACCCGTCGCACCGCGCGACAGGGCGAGGAATGTCCGGGCGTGGTCGTCGTTCGGATCGGCCTTGAGGGCATCCTGCAACAGCCGGCCGGCTTCGAGATAGTGGCCTTGCTGGAAGGCGGCAACGCCGCGCTCGGTGAGAGAGTCGGCGCCGAGGAGGGGCAGGGCTAGGAGGAGCAGCAGGGCAAATCTAGTGGCCGGCGTCATCTAGCATCAGCTCCGTGTTCGAGAATTGGTGGCGCTGCTGGCCTTCGTAGTAGCGGAACGAGAGCAGCGGGGGTTGGCCGGGCGCTATCTGGGGCGGGGGCGAGACGCGCTCGGACGGTGTCACGGCCAGCTCGACGACCTGGCCGGACGCGGCGATTTCCTTGGTCAGGCGGTCGAGCGTGCCGCTGGTTGCGGCAAGCGTCAACAAGATAAAGACGATCATGGTTCCTCCAGCTCTTTCAGAGCCCTTTGGGCGAGGGCGAGGCCCGGCTTGCGAGCCAGCAGCGCGCGCATGACGTCACGCGCCTTTTCGCGCTCGCCCAGGCGTACCCAGGTGCGCGCGAGATTCAGGTACAGCGTGTCGTCGTCGGGCGCGACCTTGATCCCGTACTGGAACGCGGCGATGGCGTCGTTGGTCTGGCCGATGTTGGCGTAGAGAACCGCCAGATTGTTGATGGCCGAGGTGTCGTCGCGCCGCACGGAAATGGCCTGCTCGAACAGATGGCGCGCCTCCTCGGTGTGCCCGGCCTGAGCCAGCAGGAGACCGAGGCCGTTGGCGGCACCGCCACTGTGCGGATCGGCGGCCAGCGCGCGCCGGTACAACCGCTCGGCCTCAGCGGTGTTGCCCAGCTTTTCCTGCATGCGCGCGGCGTTCTCGAGCGCGTAAGGAAGGTCCGGCCCGAGCGCCAGAGCCTTTTCGTACATGCGCAGGGCGTCGCGATGGTTGCCCGCCGCGGCCTCGATGCCGCCCAGGTCGTTCCATGCCTCGGGCGAATCGGGATCGAGCCGGGTGACCTTTTCGATCGCCTCGCGCGCGGGTCCCAAGCGGTTGGCCTGAAGATGGATGCGGCCGATGGCCAGCAGCGTTTTGGCGTTCGTCGGCGAGCGGCGCGACGCTTCCTCCAGATACGGGAGAGCCTGCTCGCCGTAACCCGCCATCCAGAGCGCTCCGCCGATTTTGAAATAGTCGCGCGCGGGTTGGCCGTGATAGACGCCCTCGAAAGGCAGCGCCCGCTTGTCCGGGATGGCGCCGTCTACGGAGCGCAGGTCGGCCTGCACGGTGGGCGAGTCCGGCGATTCGGCGTAGATCTTGCGGACGCCGCCCGCGGTGTCGATCAGGAGCCAGAGAGGCGTGGCGAGGTCTACGCGATAGTCGAACAGGTAGCGGCGGAAGATGGCGTAGGCAGCGGCGAGATCCGGGGGGGCTGTGCGGAGGTCGAGGGTCTGGGTGGGCACCGGATATTCCGGCACGGCTTCGCCTGCGTGCAGAACCAGGAGCGCGGGGCCTCTCCTTCGCTCAGGGAGCGGGACGGGCTCCCAGAACCAGGTGGTGAACTGGCGGGCTCGGTTATCCACGGCGAAGTCTTGCGTCGAGACGAGTCTCGACGCGGCAGGCTTGAGAGCCTGCGCCACGGGGGGGTGAGCGGATTGCTCGGTGACTACATACAAGAAGCCGGCGTCCAGGGGCGGCAAGTCCTGAACGTGGCCGTTGGGCCAGACGACGCGAACTTTCTCAGCGCGCGCTTTGTCGCCGAGGCCGAAATGCAGCCGCTTGGTGTGCTGCGAGAGATACGCCGATCCGGCCACGACCCACTTCACCTGGCCATCCACCTCGACGCGCGCGCCGATCGCGTCGCGGTTGGATTTCGTTCCGCGCAGCGAAAACACGATGCGCTGCCTTCCCTGCCCGCACACGTTCTGAAAGAGCCGGATCTGCGGGCCCATGCGGCTTTTGAGGACCAGGTCCACGTTCCCGTCGCCGTCGAAATCCAGGAAGCCGAAGGCGCGGCTGTCTTCGGCGCGGTCGATTCCGCTGGCGGCGGAAAAGTCGTAATAGCGGCCGGCGCGGCGCGCGTAGAGCACGTTCGGCTCCGGGCCCGCCCAACTGTAATCCTGGCGGATCAACTGGTTGATGGCATTCCAGCCATCCTCGTAAGCCAGCGAGCGCCCGCGTCCGGCCGGCGATTTCGCCACTACCTGCCGGTAGAAGTAACTCATCAGGTCGGTTCGGCTGTTGTTGGTCAGCATGCCGCAGGAGATATAGATTTCGGGCGTGCCGTCGTTATCGAAATCGCATCCGTCGCAGGACCAGGACCAGTGGCCCATCTCGACGCCCTGCGAATCGGCGGTGTAAGTGAACGTGCCGTCGCCATTGTTGTGGTACAGCGAATTGCCCTTGACGTGGCGGCGGTAGAGGTCCCTCAACGCCGGGTCCTCCTTCGCGGGGCCGAAGGCGGGATCGTTGACGATCCTCTGGCCGCAGGCGCTCCACATGTTCGAGACGAGCAGGTCGGGACGGCCGTCGCCGTCGTAATCCAGCCACGCCGCGCTCATCCCCGGACCGATGTCGAGCACGCCCGCCTCCTGGGCGACGTCGCGGAAATGGCCCTGCGTGTTGCGGTAGAGATTCTTCCGGCCGAAATCGTTGGCGACGCACAGGTCGGGCCAGCCGTCGCCGTCGTAATCGCACCAGGCACCGGCGAAGCTGAAGCGGTTGTTGTTGTGGTCCATCCCGGTGGCCGCGGTCACGTCTTCGAAGTACGGCGGATCCTGATCGAGCCGGTTGCGGAAGAGGAAGTTCGGCGGCCCGTTCTGCGCGTCGTGATACGGGGTCGGATAGCGGTACGTGGCTTCACTCTGGAAGTACACGTAGCTGCAAAGGTAAATGTCGAGCCGGCCATCGCGGTCGTAGTCGGCAGCCGAAACGCTGGTGAAGGTGCCCTGCGGCGCCGAAGCGAAGTGGAAGGCCCCGGGCAGCGGCGTGAAGTGCCCCTTGCCGTCGTTCAGGAACAGCATGGGCTGGGTCGGACGCAACAGGACCAGGTCCTGACACCCGGAATTGCGCAGATCGACGAACAGGGCGCTAGCGGTGTGGTCGAGGATGTCGAGCCCCGCCTCCTTCGAAATGTCGCGGAAGCGGCCGGCGCCGTCATTCTTGTAGAGGCGGTTGGGCAGGCCGCCGGGCTGGCAGACGTAGATCTCGTCGAGGCCGTCGTTGTCGATGTCGGCCACGGCGATGCCGTTCTCACCGTAGACGTCGACGCCGCAGGAGGGGTCCAGACGCGAACGCCAGTAGGGAACGCCCCGGGTGAGCTGCTGGTCGAAGGACGCGACACCGGCGAAGGCTGCGCCGGTGACGTCTCGAAACCAGGGGCTGGGGGCGTGGGTCCGAGTTTCCTCGACGGGTTCGAGACGCGTGATCAAGCCGTCGCTCCAGGTCTGTTTCCAGATTCCGATGCGGTGCTCGATGCGGCCCGCATTCTGGCTGCGGATGTCGTAGCGGATCCGGTCGTCGGGCAGCGAGTAGAAACGCGCGCGGCGGACCGTGCCGAGGGAGGCCCGCCATTTCTTCCAGCCGGTGGCGATGTCTTCGCCGCCGCCAAAAACCGCGGCCTCCACGTCGGGCGCGACGCTTCTGTATTCGGCGGGCGCGGGCGATGCTCCGCCGCATACGGCGGCCAGCGGCAAGTCGCCGGTCTCGAGGGCGGAGGCCAGGCGCGCTTCGATCCGCTTGGCCGTTTTCTCCTCGGGAAACTCGTCCGTGCCGGGCTCGGCGAATGCCATGACGGCGGCGTAGGACGGCTCCTGTTTGAACTTGACCGGGAACGGCGACGACGCGAAGCCGGGCAGGGTGTAGAGCGGCGCGGCGCAGACGGCCAGGAAGTCGCGGCGCCTCATGGGCCGGTCTCCGCCGCCGTCAGACGCTGGTGCTCGGCGCGCTCCGCCTGTGCCAGATCGGCTTTGCCGAGCTTGTCGTACACCCGCGCGAGCTGAAAGTGGGCCGGGGCGTTCTTGGGGTTCAGTTCCACGCTGCGAGCCAACTCCGCCGCCGCCGGCTGCCACTCGCGCCTTTCGGCGAGCAGCACGCCGAGCTGATAGTGCGACTGCCAGTAGTGGTCGTTGAGTTGGATGGAGCGGCGCAGTTCCGCCTCGATCCGCGGGGGATCGCTCCCGGCGGCGCCGAGCGCCTTGGCATAGAGGCACGCGGGCAGGTAGTTGCGCGGCTCGGCCTTCTCCCATGCGGCGTACGCGGCGACGATGCGCGGCAGGCGGTCGCCGGCCTGGTCGAGCATACGCGCCAGAAAGACGTAAGGCTGCTCGATGGACGGATCGATGCGGATGACCTCGAGGTAAGCGTCGATGGCATCCGTGAAGCGGCGCTGTCCGTAGGCTGCGACGCCGTAGGCGAGGTGCATCTGCGCGCTCGCCGGGAAGCGCCGGCGTCCCTGGTCGAAGGTGGCGAGGGCTCCGGAGAAATCGCCCTTCTGAAGCTCGAGTTGCCCGAGGTCGAAGACAAAGGCTTCCGTCTTCGGATCGCTCTCCACTGCCTTGCGGAATTCGCGTAGGGCGTCTTCGGGGCGGTTCGCTGCGACGTAGGCGTGGCCGAGGAAGTTGGCAGCGCGGGCGGGGGCCTGTGGATCGGCGGCGCCGCTGGCTGCGAATCGCCCCTCCCAATCGGCGGCGTGTTTGAAGTCTCCTGCTTCGGAGTAGAAGAGGGCCAGCGCGTGCTCCACGGCGGGGTTCGCGGGCGCCAGGGCGGCGGCGCGCTCGGCGGCCTCGTGCGCGGGCTTCATCTCTTTGGCATGCAGGTAGGTTTGCGCCAGCGCGGCCCACACCAGCGCATTGTCCGGCTTCAGACGGGAGGCGGTTTCCAGGCTCTGCCTGGCTTGGGCGAGGTCATTGCTGTTGAGCGCCAGCAGGCCGCGGCGGAACTCGGCTTCGAACGACTCCTGGGCCGCCAGCGCCGCTGCGGACAGGCATAGCAAAAGTGCCAACCACCATCTCACGCGGACCTCGCTCCTGGCCACATTCCAGTGTAGTGCGCCGCGGGCTCCCTGACGGCCGCGGTTCGGTGCTCGGGGACCGCGCCCTTACGGGCGCGGTCCGGTGGGTAAAAAAGAAGCCCCCGCCACGAGGACGGGGGCCCGCTTCAGGGATAGAACGTCTTTCAGAACCTCAGCCGGAGAGAGAGCTGGATGTGACGCTCGGTTCCAGGCAGGGTGGATGTGACCCTGCCGAGGTTACCCTGGCCGACAATCTGCCCGGACGAGTTGAACTGCGCGTCCGACAGGTTAAGGTCGGGCAGGTTGAACTGCGGCGTATTGGTGAGGTTCAAGGCCTCCGCTCGGAACTGCATGTTCCACCGCTCGGTGAAACGGAAATCCTTGAAGAGCGAGAAGTCAAGGTTCTTGAAGGATGGACCGGTGTTGCTCTGGAGACCGAGGTTTCCACCGGTTCCGGGAGCCGCAACGGTGACGGCGGTCCAGTCAAACCAGGCGGCTGGCGTGCGCCCGCCAGAGGGCGGATCATTGGGGTTCTTGCCGGCCACGAGGTCGGGCATGCAGCGGCTCCATTGGCCGACGCAGTTGTTGCCGTCGATGGTGAACGGCTGGCCGGTGTGAAGCGTGAGAATGCCATTGGCCTGCCAGTTTCCGGCCAGGGCGTTGGCAATGCCGCTCATGTTGCCTCCGTACTTCTTGCCCTTGCCGAAGGGCAAGTCGTAGGAGAAGCTGGTGACGAAGTTGTGGCGGATATCCCACGAAGCGCTGGAATAGCTGGTGGCGTAGTTCCTGGGATCGAGGGTGCCAAGCCCACCCGAACCGCTCAGCGTGGTACCGCTGTTAGCCAGGGCGTGCCCGTAGGTATACGACGCCAGCAACTGCAACCCACCCGAATAGCGTTTGGTGAGGGTTGCGGTCATGCCTGCATAGTTGCCAAAGCCGAACGATGCCGTGCCGTTCAAGCCAAAAATGTACGGGACGGGCCGGGTGGCATTGCAGTCGGTATTCGCTATGGGGCTGTTCGGACACGCGTTCTGATCGGGCTGGAGCAGCGCATGTGCGGTGTGATTGCCGACGTAGGCGAGTTCCAGGGCCATCTGGCCGGGCAGTTCGCGTTGAACGGCGACATTCCACTTGTGAACGAGAGTGTTCCGGAAGTCCGTAGCGAGGCTCCGGAAACTGATGGGCGCCGGAAGAGAGAAGACGTTCGCCGGGTAGCCCGTCACAATACCGTTCAGGTAATTGCCGCCCCCGAAGTACGGATTCGGGGCCCAGACGCTCTGGCTGGGATCGCGGAACAACTGCGGCGATTCGTTGAACGGCACGGACTCACCGCGATTCGGATTGCCGCCCTGCTGTTCCTCACCGCCATAGAAGATGCCGTAGCCCAGGCGGAACACGGTCTTCTCTTTCCAGTTGTAAGCGATGCCGATGCGCGGGCCGAAGTCCGCCTTGTCCCACGGGATCAGGTAGCTGGATGCCTGGCCGCGCGACACGGTGACGTTCGGGAAGGCGGTGGCGAAGTTGGGAGGCAACGGGGCGTCCTGGTTGGGTCCTTTCGGAATGACCAGGGTTAGCGAGTCGTACTCGAAGTTCGACTGGCGGCCGAAACCCTCGTTGATGGGCGAGAACAGCTCGTACCGCAGTCCAAGGCTCAGGGTGAGGTGGGGCGTCACCTTCCAGTCGTCCTGGCCGTAGAATGCGTAGCCCCACTTCTGAGACGAGATGAAGTTGTTGGTCGAAATCTGGCCCCAGTTGACGGCCCCGAGCAGGAAGGAGGCCATCTGGTCACCGCTGGCGGTTGAGGTCAGAGAAGACCCGTTGGACGTTTCGTTCTGGGTGAAGTACATCTCGCCGTGCGGGTACGGCACCTGGAAGAAGGGGAAGCGAATCTGCCGGATTTCCGCTCCGAACTTCAGGGCATGCTCCCCCTTGGTGACGGCGACGTTCTGGATGAAATCCCAAACGTTGCTGTACTCCTTGGAAGGCAGCCAGTCGTTGGCGCCGATCTGGCTATAAGTCTGACCAGGGTACTGCGTCTGGTATGAGGTGCCGAACGTGATCTGGGGAAGCCCGCCGTTCAGCGCAGTCATCGGATTGTAGCCCCCGATTCCGAAGGCCTTGAACTCGTCGGTATTGGAGTTGGCGGTCTGAATACGGGAAGTCACCAACCGCGTGAAGGCCAGGCGCGTTTCGGAGATGAGGTTGGGAGTCCACACGCGGGTGTAGCTGGCCATCGCGTTGCGGCTCAGGTCCTGCTCGGGAACGCCGGCGAAGGTGGCGCCATCGAGCGCGCCGGGGAACGGCGCGGTATTGGTCTTGTTCGTGTCGGACCAACTCAAGGTGCCGAACAGGCTGTCCTTGTCCGACAGCCGGTGGTCGATCCGAAGGTCTCCCTGATCGGTGACCCAATTGCCGGGAGTGGACACGAAGTAGTCGTTCTGCGGGTAGCCGGATGTGTAGTTCAACGGCTGGTTTGTAGCCGGGTATAGCGCCGCGATCTTCTTGGCCACAGGATCCATACTGGTGAGGGGAATCCTATTGCCAGGGAACGCAGAGCGCGTGGCCGTCTTTCCGTCGGCCGAGAGGACCGTGCTGGTGGGATCGTAGATCGCTTTCGGCAGCGCTGAGAAATCACCGCCAATCATCGCCGCGGTGGGGATGGTGTAGTTTCCGGAATTACCCAGATTCTGGATGACCCCGCCGGCCGCGATGATGCGGGTACCCTGGTAGTCGCCGAAGATGAAGGTCCGGTTCTTGATGATCGGGCCACCCACTGCGGCGCCGAATTGGTTCTGCTCGAATTGGCCGCGCGCAGTGCCCGACGCGTTGTACTCCCAGCGATTCGCATCGAGTTGCTTGTTCTGCAAGATCTCGAAAAGCGTGCCGTGGAGGTCGTTGGTGCCGGACTTGATGGTGACGTTCACGACGCCGCCGGCACCGCGGCCGTATTCGGCGTTGTATCCGTTGGTGAGCACGCGCATCTCGCCGATGGCCTCCACCGAGGGACCGACGACGTAGGCGGTCTGATTCAGGAAGTCGATGACGTTGACGTTGTTATCGACGCCGTTCAGCAGGAAGTTATTCTGCCCGTTCGAGCGGACGCCGTTGGCGGAGAAACCGCCGCCGAGCGAGTCGCGCGCGCCGTTTTCGGCGGTCAGGATGCCGGGAGACAAGCGGGCCAGGAAGCTGAAGGTCCGCTGGCCGCCAAGCGGCAGATCGGCCATGCTCCTGCTGTTCAGATCGGCCCCGAGCGTGGTGTTCTCGGTTTGCAGGAGCGGCGCCTGAGAAGTGACTTCGACCGACTGGGAAATCTCACCGACGGGAAGCGTGAGATTGACGCCGATTCGGTCGCCTGCGGTAACGATGATGTTCTGCTGTTCGACGCGGCGGAAGCCCTGCGCCTCCGCGGCGATGCTGTACGTTCCAGGCTTCAAAGCCGGCCTGGCGTAGGTGCCATCGGCGCCCGAGGTTACGTTGTAGACGAGCCCGGTGGCGACCTCGGTGATGGTTATTTTCACGTTCGGCACGACAGCGCCCTGCTGGTCGCTAACCGTGCCGGTGATGGTGCCCAAATCGCGTTGGGCAAAAGCGACAGTTGAGAATACTAAAACGAGAACCGCGGGCAGCAACCACGGCCGCAGGCGGCTCCAAAACGTCCCTGACATTCCCACGTGCATTGTGACCCCTTCCTCACTTCTGAGAGATTCGTGGCCCGTACTCGCTTACGCTTGGAGGCAGCGGAAAACGTTTCCACATTGGGCTGCGGTTAGTGTAAATCGATTAACGTAGGGAGTCAAGAGCCAACTTTGCGGGGGGTCGGGCGGACGGTTCCTTCCGCTTCTCGCCTTCTCTGCAAGCCATTCACAAATAACAACTTATAAACGCGATCGCCGCTCCATTCCAGCCCAAGCGGTGTGCGTTCTTTGTTCGCCGGGCGAGGCGTGGGCGGCCCTATGGCCGGCGGTGGTACTGCCTGGCTCTGAATGTGACCGATCTACAGATCCCAAACAGGACCGGGCGCAACAGATCTCTATCTCTAGAAATGTCAATCTGTTGCAACGGGGTCGTGGCCGGGGCCGGCCGTCGAGGCCCGAATGACGAGCGAGGTACCGACCCGGAACTCCGCGCCCATGCCGGGAGTCTGGATCAATTGCAGAAGCGCGTCGCAGGCAGCCGTAGCGACCTCCGTGCGCAGCAACCTCACCGTCGTCAGAGGCGGCTCGGTGAACTCCGCCATTTGGATGTCGTCGAATCCCACCACCGAGACATCCTCGGGCACCCGCAGCCCGCATTGACGGATGGCCCGCAGCGCCCCGATGGCGGTCAAATCGTTGGAGGCGACCACGGCCGTCGGACGGGGCCGGCGTTCGAGCAGGCGGAGCATGGCCTGGAGGCCGCCGTCGACCTTGTGGTTGCCCTCTTCCAGCATGACCTCGGGTTCGGCGCCGCCCGCATGAACTCGCAACTGCGCCAGGAACGCATCTCGCCGTTCGCGCACGGATTCCAGGCGCAAGGGACCGGAGATGAAGCCGATGCGGGTATGCCCCAGCGATTGCAGATGCTCCACCGCTTGCGCGATCCCGTAGGCGTAGTCCACCTTGACGTTGCTCACGTCTCTGCCGATCTTCCCCACATCCAGAAAAACCAGCGGAACCCTACGCCGCGAGAAGCCTTCGGCGAGAGACGGATCGACTTCCGAAGTGATGATCGCCACGCCGTCGATCTTGCGCTCGATCATCCTTCGCACCGAGAGCGCGGTCCGCGCGGGATCGTAATTGGTGGAAGCGACGAAGACGTCGTAGCCGTTCTGCAGCGCCACTTCCTCGAAGCCCTTGATCAGCTCCGGAAAGAACGGATTGGTGATATCCGAGACGACCAGGCCCAGCATGCGGCTGTGCCCGGAAACCAGCGATTGCGCGTTGATGTTGGGCCGGTAGCCGAGCTCTTCGATCGCTTTGCGCACACGCGCGGCGGTTTCGGGATTCAGCCGCGGGCTGTTGTGCAGCGTACGCGAAACCGTCGCGATGCCGACGCCCGCCCGCTTCGCGACGTCCTTGATGGTCATCTGCCGTTCCTAGGTGCCAGTCTACATCAGACCGGCCTCGGAATTGCGAGATTTGATTTGTCCCGGTCCGCGACATGTCTCAGAACCGCGACCGTGAGGGAGCGGACCCCCGCTAAGCCGCACGGCTCCGCTCGCTTACGCGCGCGGTTCGGTGCCGGCGGCTTCGTGCCCTCCGTTTGTCCCCGCGCGGAAAAGGCTGTAAGCTGTGGACTGCCGCCCGGCGATCCGGCGGCGGTTATGACCCGGAGAACTCTATTTGGAATTCTGGCCGCGGCCGTATCGGAACGGCTGGGGGCGGTTGCCCCCCCCGCCCGGAAGCCGGCGAAAAGGATCGTGCTGATCACGCTGGGCGGGATCCGCCGGCAGGAGAGCTGGTCGGAACAGGGGCTGCGCTACATTCCGCACCTCTTCAACCACCTGTTACCGCAGTCGCTGTTCTATCCCTACACCGTCAATGAGGGCGTCACCTCGCATTTCAACACCATCGCCAGCGTGCTGACGGGAGTCTGGCAGCACGTGGACGATTGGGGCGGCGAGAGACCGGACAGCCCGACGCTGTTTCACCATTTCCTGGCCCAAACCGGCGCGGGACCCGAGCAGACCTGGGTCGTCACCAGCAACAAGCAACTCACGGCCAACATCAGTCCCGGAGTGAACGTCATTCTGTCCAAGCAACTCATGGTGGAGGCGGTGGAGCGCATCATCACCGGGCAAAGCGCGCGCGGCCGCCTGGAGCGCGAGCAGATCCTCCAGGAGATGACCGCGGTTTTGGAGACCGACTCCGAACGGATCGGATGGGGCGTTCCCTCCGAATCCGTCTTCCGCGATCCGGAGGTAAAACAGACGTTCCTCTCGGCGCTGGCCAGGTTCATTCACGGCAATGAGGCGCCGGCGACGGGCGACGAGCTCACGTTTCTGATCGCCCGCGAGGTGCTTCAGCGGCTGGCGCCGGCCATGCTCATGGTCAATTTCTCCGACATGGAGGTGGCGCATTCCGGGAGTTACTCGCTGCACCTGGGCGGCATCACACGCGCCGATATGGCTTGCCACCGCATGTGGGAGTTCATCCGGTCCACGGAAGCGCTCCGCGAAAACACCACGCTGGTGATCATGAACGAATTCGGGCGCGATCCGGACGGCTCGACCACCAACGGGTTCTTCAACCACCGCACCGACACCGAGTCCACCCGGCTGGCCTGGACCATGGTGTTGGGGCCGGCCTACGGGAAGCCGGCCGTGGTCGAACGGCCCATGCGACAAATCGACCTGACGCCCTCGATCGCCGCCTGGATGGGGTTCGACTGCGGGAAGACGCCGGGCTCGCGGCTGCCCGAGTTCCATGCCTGACGAACTGCGCATATCCGCGGACCTGATCCGGCGCCTGCCGGCCACCTTCGGCCCGGCTCTCAACGAACAGCTCAGGCAATCGGAGCTACTCTTTCCGGCCGAGCGAAGGCAGCTCGAAGCCGAGCTGAAGTGGCTCTCTCACTTGCCGCGAGCGGAGTTCGACCGGCTCTTCGCTCCGCTGCTTGAAATCGAGAGCCGCATGGACCTGCCGCACTGGGAATCGGGCTCGGCTGGAATGAGCGTACGCGAAGTGGGCATTCTGGCGCGCTCCCCGCTCTATCCGCAGTGGCGCGCGGAGGTGGAGCGAGTCTTCGCCCGGATTGACGCGGCGGCGGAGCAGCCGGGCAACTTCCAGAACCTGCCGCGCCTGCTGGTGTGCGTTCTGCCAGCCGGGCTTTCTCTCAAAGACCAGCCGCTATGGCCCGACCTGAGCGCGCAGGGGACGTGGCTGCCGCTCGATCGGCCGTTCGGCGAGATGCTGCCGCAATTCGCCGCGGCGATCGCGAAACGCGCCTGCCCGCCGGGGCTCGAAGAAGACGAGCGCACGTGGGTGATCGAGTGCGACACGCGCTTGGCCGGTCTGAATGGCGCCGCGGTTCTGTCCTGGGACAGCCTGGCCGGATTGCGGCGCGAATTCCTGCGCCGGTTGAACGCGGTGCACCGCGATCTCCGCTCCGTCGACCAGACCACCGAAGATCTCAAGCGCATCGACATCGGACGGCTGGTCGATCCGGCCCTCGCCGTCAACCCGCGCCTGCGAGAATTCCTGCGTGCCCTCCTGCTGAGCGGCAACGGTTCGCTGGTCTTCTGCAACTCGTTCGTCGAGTGGGGCGCCTCGGAGGCGTTCCGGCGCGCGCAACCGCAGGTTCTTATCGCATCCTTCGGCATCCGCCAGAAGCTCAAGCCGTTCAGCAGCGTGGTTCTGTTCGAAGACCAGAACCGGTCGAACCCGGCGCCCGACGAAGGAGACCCGGCGGGTTCGGTGGTGGACGCGCTCGAGCTTTCGAAGTACGTCTACCTGGCCATCCAGCGCGTGGTCCGCCGTCCGGAGCGCACGCTCACGCTGATGGCGTCATGCGATTTGAACCGAGCCCTGGTCCTCGCGGCCGCCAAGCCCGCGCCCGCGGCGAACCTCACCGAGCTCGCACTCCGCTGGCTCGCGTAACCGCTGACGTACAATACATTACTGGCCACGGATGAACACGGATAAACACGGATGGGAGACCAAATGTGTTATCCGTGTTCATCCGTGTTCATCCGTGGCCCCAATTGTGTTTCTAAACCATCTCCGGCGGCGCCGGCTTCACCTGGATCGAGATCGAGCGCGTGCCGAGGACGGCATGTTTGGCCGTGAGATGGACGATGCCCGCGCCCTCCTTCGCCTTCACCCAGACCGCTCCCGTGCCTCCCGACAGCGCTAGCGGATTCTCGCCGACCAGCTCGCCCGGCCCCTCCAGCGAGAACGAAATCGCGGCCGACGCGAACGGCCTCATATTGCCGTATTCGTCTACGACCATCAGCACCACGCGCGTCGCATCGCGCCCGTCGCCGACGAGTTCCGTGTCGTCGGGAAGCACCTTGAGGTCGATATCCTTTCCGCTGCCGGACAGCATCTGCGTCTTGACCAGTTTGCCGGCGATGTAGCCTTCGATCTTCACGTCGGTCCAGGGACTCCGCTCGATCAGGTCCACCATGAACGGCGGGTACTTGAGGTGGCCGAATGTCTCACGGTCCGGGTCGGCTTCGATCTGCAGTTTCCCGCCGTAGTAGATCTTCAGGTGGTCGCAGTTGGAAAGGATCGGCACCTTGCCCGGGCCGCCGGCCTCCGACTTGTCGCCCTGCGAATAGAAGAAGCCCGCCTCGAGCACCACCTGTTGCTCGGGCTCGCATTGCGACGCGTAGAAATACGCCGCCGGCTTCGGAATCCGGAAGATGTCGGAGACTCCGTGGTAGCAGATGTGGTCGCCCGAGCCGAAATCCTTGTGCGTGTTGTAGTCGAAGGCGCACCACCCGATGCCGCCGGCGTAACGATCGTCCGAAGCGAGCTGATTGTGAACCCGCGCGTGCCGGACCACGTGCTCGGCGACGCGCGAGACGTTGTCGAACCGCTTGGTAGAGAACATGTGGCCGTTGAACTCGGTGTTCAGATACAGGGGGTGATTCGGCTCCTTCAGCGGGAAACCGAAATCGTTCATCGTGAACACATCCTCGAGCAGCTCCGAGTTGCGCAGGTAGCGGATACCGCCCGTCTGCCGCGCGTCGTCGAGCGAATGCGCCAGGGCGTTGGTGCGGGTGTAGAAATCGTGATTGTCCTGGGATTCGTTGATGCGCACTCCCCACAGGACGATGGAGGGGTGATTCCAATCCCGCCGGATCATCTCCCCGACGTTGCGGACCGCCAGGTCCTGCCAGGCCTTGTCGCCGATGTGCTGCCAGCCCGGAATCTCCTCGAGGACCAGGAGCCCCAGTTCGTCGCAGGCGTCCAGGAACGCCGGCGATTGCGGATAATGCGACGTCCGCACGATGTTGCAGTCGCAGATCGCGCTTCAGTATCCAGGCGTCGCGCCGCTGCACGCGCGCGGGCATCGCGCCGCCCACGTAGGGAAACGTCTGGTGCCGGTTGAGGCCGCGCAACTTGATGTGCTCGCCGTTCAGCATGAAGCCGGCCGGCGTGTACCGTGCCTCGCGGAAACCGATGCGGGTTTGGTACTCGTCCTTCGAGCCGTCCGCGTTGGTCAGGTAAACGACCACGCTGTAGAGCTTCGGATTGGCCAGGCTCCAGAGGTCGATGTCAGGGAGCGAATCGAGATTCAAATCGTAATACTCGGCCTGTCCCTCGACCTTGGTGCTGGCTGTTTTCAACACCTTATTGCCGTCGAGCAGCTCCGCGCGCAACGTCGCCCCGCTCGCCGGACCCTGCAAATAGCAGCGCACGGCGACCGCACGGTCCGCGGCCAGGGGCCGCACCGGTTTGGCGTACACGTTGTCGATAAACGTCGCCGGAACGACGCGCAGTTGGACGTCGCGGTAGATGCCGCCGAAGGTCAGGTAGTCGATTCGGAATCCGAAGGGCGGGATGTCCGAGCGCTCCCTCGAATCCAGTTCCACGGCGATCACGTTGTCGCCATCGTACTTCAGATGAGGGGTCAGCTCGAAGCTGAACGGCGTGTAGCCGCCCTTGTACTCTTCGAACTTGTGGCCGTTGACCGTGACGGTGGAGGCGGTCATGGCTCCGCCGAAATCCAGGAAGACGCGCTTGCCCTTCCAGCCGGACATGGCCCGAAAGTGCCGGCGGTAGGCGGAGACGAACTGAAACTCCGCTTCGTCGAAACCGTTCCAGGGCAGGCTGACGTTGGCGTGAGGCAGGGCGATCTTCTGCCACGCGGAATCGTCGAAACCGGGCTCCGAGACGCCTGGGAGCGCCTTGCCGCCGAACCGCCAGTTGCGATTCAGCTCGTAGGTGCGGCGGCTCGCATCCGGCTGCGGCCCCGCGCGCTTGGTCTGGGCCGCCAGCAGGCCGGCCGCGGTGGACCCGAGGAGGAACATACGGCGATCAAGTTGTTTCATTGATGGCTAAGCTACCACAACTTCAACCTCGCCGGGAAAGCGTTTCCACGGGGCCGACGCCGGACCACGGTAGGGCGGTCAGCCTGGCCTGCCCAGGCGCGGGCGGTTTGGCCGGACACTGTGCGGGCCGGCTGGCCAGCCCAGAGGGCGCGGAACCGGCTGGCCCACGAACACCCGGATGGCGCCGGCGCTCCCGGTCCCTGCCTGCAGTTCTCTGACCCCGGCGAGCCGGCCCCAAAGGTCGTCCGGTTCCGAGCGCCCCGGCCTCGCTAGACGTGCGAGGAGATGCCGGAGGCTTGTCCTGCCGGCGCGAGCGCCGCCTCGATGGCCGCGAACAGGGTCTCGGCCTTGACCGGCTTGGTGACGTAGCCATCCATTCCGGCCAGGAGGCAACGCTCGTGGTCGCCCTTCATTGCGTGCGCCGTCAAAGCGATGACGGGCAGGTGCCGGCCGGTCCCGCATTCCCTGACTCGGAGCGCCGCGGTTGCCTCGAAGCCGTCCATCAGCGGCATCTGGACGTCCATCAGCACGAGGTCGAATGGTTCCCGCTCGATCGCGTCCAGCGCTTCGCGGCCGTCACCCGCGACGGCCACCGTGTGCCCGCGCTTCTCCAGGAGCTTCCGTGCGAGGTGCTGATTGACGGCGTTGTCTTCCGCCAGCAGGATCCGGAGCGAGGCGCGGGCCTGTCCGGCCGGAGGGGCGGAAACCGTTCGCGGGGGCGCAGCCGGCGCTACCGGCTCGGAAGGGCCCCGGAGCGCGTCCAGCAAGACGCCTCTCAATTCCGCCTCGCGGACCGGCTTGGTGAGGGTCGAAGCCCCGTGCGCGCAGACCTCGCTCGCCCGTCCGTACAGGGTCAACAGCACCACCGTGCACCGCCTCAGTTCTGGGCACAGGCGGGCGATCTCCGGCAGGCGAGTGTCGACCAGCACGATCCGGAACGGCTCGCCGGCTCGCTCGGACTCCGCATGAGCCCGGGCCGCACTCGGGGCGTCGGCGGCCAGGCTCACCTTCATACCCCAACGCGACATCGTGTCCGCCAGAACGCGGCGGCTGGCGCCGTTCGCGTCCGCAACCAGAACGGGAACGCCCCGTAGGCTGCCGGCCTGTTCTTCGAGACCGTCGCCCCGGGCGGCCGCGGCGGCGACCTGGGCCGTGAAATGGACGCTGCAACCCCGGCCCGCTTCGCTCTCCACCCAAATCTTTCCACCCATCATCTGGACCAGCCGCGCGGAGATCGTGAGGCCCAGCCCCGTTCCTCCGTATCGCCGCGTGGTAGAAGTGTCTCCCTGAGAGAAAGCTTCGAAGATGAGCCTTTGCTTCTCCAGCGGGATGCCGATTCCCGTATCGCTTACCGTGAAATGCAGCCCGACCCCTTCGCCGCGCTGGCCGTCATTCTCCACCCGCAGGCACACCTCTCCCCGCTCGGTGAACTTCAGGGCGTTGCCGACCAGGTTGGTAATCACCTGGCGGAGGCGTGCCGCGTCGGCATGCACCCACCGCGGCACGCCGGGACGGGTCTCCGCGATCAACTCGAGACCTTTTGCCGAAGCCCGCGGGGCAAATGCTTTGACGCTATCCTCCAGAAAGTCGCGCAGGTCGAAATCGACGCAGTCCAACTCGAGTTTGCCGGCTTCGATCTTGGAGAAGTCGAGGATATCGTTGATCACCGTGAGCAGGGCGTCCGCCGAGCGGCGGGCCATCACCAGGCATTCCTCCTGCTCGGGGGAAGGATGGGCGTCGAGCGCCATGTCGATCATACCCGCCACCCCGTTCATGGGGGTGCGGATCTCGTGGCTCATGTTGGCCAGGAATTCGCTCTTGGCGCGGTTGGCCGACTCGGCCGCCTCTTTGAGCGCGGCGGTCTCGTCCAGTTGGCCCCGGATGACTTCGGTCTGCTGCTTTACGCGATGCCGCAGCACCACCACCCAGCCCAACACGGCGAATGTGATCAGCAGCACCAGAGCCAGCACCTCGGCCGCGTGGGTCGCGCTCCACCAGGAAGGGCGCTCGATCACCTCGACATCCGCGGGCGAGCGCAGCAGGATGCGAAACGCTCTGGGTATCGTGGCGCCCTCCCGCAGGGCGGCCTCCGCGGCGTCCGCCTGCACGGAACAGATGCCCGTCAGCCCCAGCTTGCTGCCTTCCTGCCAGGCGTTCACTTCACCGCGCTTCTCTTCGCCCGGCAGAACCGCCGTGAAGACGAAGTTGCCCGACGACAGCACCAGCGTCGGATTCCTCGCCGCCAGATCGCGCCCAATGAGCTGACCCTGAATTCGAACCAGTTGGGAATCGTGGTCGCCTCGAAAAGCCTGCTCGCCGGTTACCGGATCGGCGGTGACCGGCTGGCCGCGCCCCGCCACTCGGAAGGTCGCGTCCGTCAGGGTGGGTTTGCACTGCCCGATGGCGGCGAAGCCGGCCACGTCCACTATCTCTCCCAGTTCTAGCGGGGTGGCTTGAGCGGTTTCGACGCAGAGCCCCTGGCCGGCATCCGCGATGCAGAGAGCCCGGCCGGGCCACTGCAGGGCGACTCGGCCGCGAACGCGCACCCGGCGGGGAAACGAGATGTCGGGAGTGAAGGTCAGCAGGTCGTTGATGGGCCGCCGCGGCAGCGCGAAGGGATCGGCGGGCGCGGGCTCCTCGACGGTCACCTCCCGCAGCGTCGGAAAGAAGATGCGGGCGCCGGTGATCTGGCGGTTGTTGTTGAAGGTGGGAGCCACGGCGGCGCGCATGCGAACCCGCGCGTCGATCAGACGTTCGTAATCCGCGCCTGGCTCCGCCACGGTCGTGGCGCGAACCACGCCGTCGCCCAGCGACAGGTCGACAATCACGTTCTTGCCGGAGCGTACCAGCGCGTGAACGACGCCCTCGACCTCCACCCATTGCCCGTCGTCGGCCCCGGTCCGCATGTGCGCGAGGCTGACGCGCGGCGCTTCGGCGGGCAGGTGCGACTGGCCGATCACGCGGATGCGGGGCCGTTCGACCACCGGCGCGTAGTCTCCCGGCCCGCTCACGCCCTGGATGTCGATGAGCGTGCCGGCGGACAAGGCAAGGGGAGTGCCGGCGGGAACGGAGACGAAGACCCCGCCGGTGGCGTCGTGGACGAACAGGGCCCGGTGGCGCGCGTCGATGTAGGGATCCCAGTAGGTGACGACGGCCCGCAGGTGGACCGGGTAACGCCGCCTTGCTTCCTCGAACGGCAGGCTGTGGGCCTCGCGCGCGGTGGTGATCGTGCGCAGTCCCGGCGCCTGGCTGCCAGCCGCAACACCACTCAGCAGCAAGGCAAGCGCGACGCTCCTCTTTAGGGCTCGTGGGTCCATGTCACTTTCGGGCCCGCCTCCGCCGCGGCCGGACGGATGGCAAACCGGTCCCGCGTCTTACTTATCGGCTGACCGCGGAGATTTTTGCAGGCCGGGGCGACTTCGGGCGGCAGTCTCCGCAACGCTGCCGCTCGAACACGGGCGAGACGCCAAGAAGCCCGATGAAGCAAGTCCGAATTGCCTGGAGCGGGGCTACAGAGTCCGCCGCCGAACGCCGATAGCCTTCACGTAGGCCGTATCGAAAAACGATCGACGACCCCGGATGGAGCCCGGTAGGGAACATGCCCATGCAAGACAAGGAAGTAGTTCGCGAATTCCTGGTCGAAAGTCACGAGAACCTCTCGCGGCTGGATCGGGAACTCGTCGAGCTCGAGAAGCACCCGAAGGACGCAGCGCTGCTCGCAAGCATCTTCCGCACCATGCATACCATCAAGGGCACCTGCGGATTCCTGGCGTTTTCCACCCTGGAAGCGATCTCGCACCAGGCCGAGAGCCTCCTGAGCCAGTTGCGCGACGGGCAGCGGGAGCTCACCCCGTCCCTGGTGTCCCTGATTCTGGATACCGTCGATGCGACTCGAAAGGTGCTGGCCTCCATCGAAGCGAGCGGAGAAGAAGGGCCGGACCACTTCGAGGACTTGACCGAACGCCTGCACATCGCGGCACGATCGAAGGCCCGTCCCATTCCCGCTCCCGCCGCGCCGCCCGCTCCTTCGCCGGTCCCCCCGGACGACGGCAGCGAGTTAGCCGAAAGCAAGAAGCCCGAGGAGGACTCCGCTAAGTCTTCCGCCGTGGCGGATGCGAACATCCGGGTCGGGGTGGGGTTGCTGGACAAGCTCATGGATCTGGTGGGGGAACTGGTTCTGACCCGCAATCAGATCCTCCAGTTCAACACCGAGCGCGAGGATGCCGCCCTCAACGCGACCTCGCAGCGGCTGAACCTGATCACCACCGAGTTGCAGGAAGGCGTCATGAAGACGCGCATGCAGCCCATCGGGATGGTCTGGAACAAGCTGCCGCGCGTGGTGCGCGACATGGCGCTGACGCTCGGCAAACAGATCCGGCTGGAGATGGACGGAGCCGAGACGGAGCTCGACCGGACCATCATCGAGGCCATCAAGGACCCGCTGGTGCACCTGGTCCGGAACTCGTGCGACCACGGCATCGAGCCGCCGGAAGCGCGGGTTCGGGCGGGCAAGCCGTCGGCCGGCAGACTTGCCCTGCGCGCCTATCACGAAGGCGGACAGGTCAACATTGAAATCAGCGATGACGGCGCCGGAATCGACGTCGCCCGGGTCAAGCAGAAGGCGGTCGAGAAGGGGCTCCTGCGGCACGAACAGGCGGAGAAGCTGACCGACCGCGAGGCGCTGAACCTGATCTTCCAGCCCGGGCTTCTCCACGGCGGAGACGGTTACCAACGTTTCCGGACGCGGCGTTGGCATGGATGTGGTGAAGACCCACATCGAGAAGATCGGCGGCGTGGTCGATGTTTTCAGCCGGCCCGGCGAAGGCGCCACGGTCAAGCTCAAAATCCCGCTCACCCTGGCCATCATTCCCGGCCTGGTGATCACGAGCGGAGGCGAGCGGTTCGTCATTCCCCAGGTCAGTCTGCTGGAGCTGATCCGGCTGGAGGGGGACGGCTCGGAAAAGCACATCGAGCACGTACACGGAACGCCGGTCTATCGCCGGCGCGGGAGTCTGCTGCCCATCGCCTACCTGAACCAGGTGCTGGGACTGAAATCGGCCGAGCGGGCCGAGGCGGTCAGCATGGTGGTGCTGCAGGCGGAAGACCGGCAGTTCGGGCTGGTGGTCGACGGCATCAACGACACCCAGGAAATCGTGGTCAAGCCGCTGGGCAAGCAGTTGAAGGGGCTGACCGTATACGCCGGCGCGACCATCATGGGCGACGGCCGCGTGGCCCTCATCCTCGACGTGCTCGGTATCGGCCAGCGCTCCGGAGTGCTGGCCGAATCCCGTGAGCAGGCGCGCGCGGCGGCGGAGCAGAAGACGCAATCGGGCGTCGAGCAGCAGCGGTTGCTCCTGTTCCGGGCCGGATCCTTCGAACGCCTGGCCGTTCCGCTTGTCTCTGGTCGCCCGGCTGGAGGAATTCCCTCACTCGGCGATCGAGCGCGCGGGCGGATGCCAGGTGGTGCAATACCGGAACCGCATCCTCCCGCTGGTGCCGCTGCGGGCCGTACTCGAATCCGGCGCGCCGGGGCAGGACCGGATGGCCGACCCGGTGCAGGTGGTGGTCTTCAACGATGGCGACCGCAGCGTGGGACTGGTGGTGGACCAGATCCTGGATGTCGCCGAAGAGGCGGTCGCGGTGCGTCAGAAGTCCGGGCTGCAAGGGTCTTCTCGGCTCGGCGGTGGTGGGCAAGCGGGTCACGGACTTCCTGGACCTCAACTATGTGATTCATGCGGCCGCCGAGAACTGGTTCCAGCGGCGCGGGCGTGCAGGCGAGCGGCAAGAGAATCCTGGTCGCCGAAGCCTCGGCGTTCTCCCGCGGCCTGATCCGGAGCGGCTTGGACATGGCGGGCTATCGGGTCCTCGAGGCCGCCAATGTGGATGAAGCGATTCGCGGGTTGGGAGGGCAGCCGGTAGACGTGGTCGTCGCGGCGCTGGACCTCCCGCCTAGCGGCAGTTCCGCTCTGGTAGCCGCCATGCGTGGGCGGCCCGAATGGGAGGCGATTCCGGTCCTGGCGCTGGCGGACACGGCCGAGCAGGTCCGGTCGCGAGCCGGCCAGCCTCCGGGCTTTCAGGATTGCCAGGTGAAGTTCGACCGCGAGGCGATGCTCGAATCGGTGGCGCGGCTGGCCTCGGCTTTGACCGCGGCCCAGACGGCGCCCGTGGGCGCAGGCGAGGAGAGATAACGAATGGCGACGGGCATACCGAGCCTGAACTCCGAACTGGCCGAGACCAGCGGCCAGTTCTCCACGTTCTTCGTGGCCGACCTGTTCTTCGGCGTGGAGGTACTCCGCGTGCAGGAGGTGCTGCGCTTCCAGCACATGACGCGCGTGCCTCAAGCCCCGGAGGTGATCGAAGGGCTGATCAACCTGCGCGGGCAGATCGTCACCGCCATCGACATGCGGCGCCGGCTGGGATTGCCGCCGCGCGCCGGGAACCAGGCGCCGATGAACATGGTGGTCCGCACCGAGGACGGCGCCGTCAGCCTGCTGGTCGACGAGATCGGCGACGTGCTGGATGTGGACGCCGCCACCTACGAGCGGCCGCCGGAGAACCTCGATCCTGCGGCTCGCGATCTGATCCGAGGCGTCTACAAGCTGAAAGACCGCCTGCTGCTGGTCCTCGATGCGGAGCGGACGGTGGATCTGGCCGTAGGTCGGGCGGCGGCCTGATGCCCGGGACGAGAGCGGCACGCGGGTGGGTCGAGGGAGGGTCTGAGCTTGGCCTTTAGCTTCTTCTTCCGTGACCAACAGGTGCTGGAGCGGGTCGTGGAACACAGCCTCCCGAGACTGGCGGGGCGCAGCCACCCCCGCATCTGGGACGCCGGGACGGCGATGGGCCAGGAACCATACACGCTGGCCATCCTGTTTGCCGAGCGGATGGGGCACTTCGCCTTCGCCAATCTTCGCATCGACGCTACCGACGTGGAAAGCACGGGCCAGTTCGCCCGCGCGATCGAGGCCGCCGAGTATCCCGAGGACGAGCTGGCGCGATTGCCCGAGGGCATCCGCGACAAGTACTTCGAGCCGGACGGCAAGCCCGGATATTTCCGGGTGATCGACAAGATCCGGCGGCGGGTCGCTTTTCAGCGGCACGATCTCCTGTCCTTTCGGGAGGTCGGCCAGGGGTATTTGCTGGTGGTATGCAAGAACGTGCTGCTCCACTTCCAGCCGGCCGAAAGGATCGAGGTGCTCCGGATGTTTCACCGCGCGCTCGGCGCCGGGCGGCCTGCTGGCCACCGAACAGACTCAGGAGCTGCCGCCGGAGCTTGCTCCGCTGTTCGAGCGGGTGGTCCCCGATGGGCAGTTGTTCCGCAGAGTGGAGGGCGCCCCATGCGGATCCTGACGCTCGAGACGAGCGGCCTGGTGTACACCTCCCAGGTTTACCTTGTGCTCGGCAGTGCGAGCCGCCTGGAGGACGTAAACACGCTGGTGGACACCGGCCAGGATCCGGCCGTACTGGCAAGCATCGGACGCGCGCCTACCGGAGTCGGCAAATGGCCCGTCGAACAGGTCGTGCTGACACACGGCCATTCCGATCATTGCGCGCTGATGCCGCGGGTCCGCGAGGCCTTTCACCCCAGAGTGTGCGCGTTCTCGCCGAACATCTTCGGCGTCGATCGCCTGCTGCGCGATGGGGACAGGGTCCGGATGGGCGACGAGGATTTCGAGGTCATCCACACCCCGGGCCACAGCAGCGACTCGATCTGCCTCTACAACGAGCGCGAGGGGGTGCTCTTCGCGGGCGACTCACCCGTGCTGATTGCAGTCGCCGGGCGGAACGTACGAGACCGGATTTCTGGCGGCGCTCGAGAAGCTATGCGCCCGGGATATCCGGCGGATTTACTTCGGCCACGGCGCGCCGTTGGGCGAGCGCTGCAACCAGAGGTTGCGAGAATCACGGGAGATGGCCGCGGCGGGCCTGTCGGCCGTCCAAAGACCACAGCGAATCGATAACCAGACGCCGGCGACGGCGTAATAGCGCAGACAGGAATGCAAAGGAGCAATCACAATGGCAAGACGAGGAAATGACGGCGGGCGAGTTCGTCCCGACCGCAACCCGTCTATCGGCGCCGCCGTTCTGGACGGTCCAGCGAGGAGAGCGCCGGGGACGGAAACCAAGAACCTACTGCAGGAGGAGATACTGCGGATCGTCTCCGCCCTCCAACAGGGTCGTCTGGCGGAGCGAGCGCGGGCCGACCTGTTCCAGGGCGGAGACCGTACCATCGTTGAGGGCCTGAATGGAATGCTGGACGCAGTGATCAAACCCTTGAATATCTCCGCCGAGTACGTGGACCGCATCTCCAAGGGCGACATCCCGCCCAAGATCACCGACCCTACAACGGCGACTTCAACGAGATCAAGAACAACCTGAACGTGTGCATCGACGCCGTCAGCCGGCTGGTGGCCGATGGCGTGGCGGCTGACCCAGGCCATGCTCGAAGGCAAGCTGGCGGTGCGCGCCGACGCTTCGAAGCACCAGGGCGACTACCGCAAGCTGATCGACGGCGTCAACCTGACCCTGGACAACGTCATCAGGCCGTTGAACGTCTCCGCCGAGTACGTGGACCGCATCTCCAAGGGCGACATCCCGCCCAAGATCACCGACACCTACAACGGCGACTTCAACGAGATCAAGAACAACCTGAACGTGTGCATCGACGCCGTCAGCCGGCTGGTGGCCGATGGCGTGGCGCTGACCCAGGCCATGCTGGAAGGCAAGCTGGCGATGCGCGCCGACGCTTCGAAGCACCAGGGCGACTATCGCAAGACTGATCGAGGGCGTCAACCTGACGCTGGACGCCGTCATCGGACCGTTGAATGTCTCGGCCGAGTACGTGGACCGCATCTCCAAGGGCGACATCCCGCCGAAGATCACCGACACCTACAACGGCGACTTCAACGAGATCAAGAACAACCTGAACAACTGCATCGACAACATTCGGGCGCTGGTGGCCGAGACCGGCTGCTGGTCAAGGCCTCCGGGGAAGGCAAACTGGCCACCCGCGCCGACGCCACCAAGCACCAGGGCGACTACCGCAAGATCGTCGAGGGCGTCAACGAAATGCTGGACGCCATCCTTCTGCCGATCGGCGAAGGCAACCGCATTCTGGCGCAGGTCAGCGCGGGCAAGATCGACGAATTGATCGCGCAGACCTACAACGGCGATCACGAAAAGATGAAGCAGGCGATCAACAACGTGGCCGGGGTGCTGCAAGGGTTGCAGAAGGAACTGGACAGGCTCACCGCCGCGTCAGAGAAGGGCAACTCTCGGAGCGCGGCAAGCCGGAACAGTTCCAGGGCGCCTACGCGGGCATCGTGAAGGGCGTCAACGAAATGCTGGACGCCATCCTGCTGCCCGTCGGGGAAGGCAACCGGATCCTCGGGCTGGTCCGCGGCGGCAACCTGCGGGAGAAGGTCGAGATTGCCTGCAAGGGCGATCACGAGAAGATGAAGGATGCGATCAACGGCGTGCATGCCTGGCTGACCGGCCTGGTGGCGTACGTAACGAAGATCGCGAACGGCGACATGACGGCGTCGGTGGCCAAGGCCTCCGAGCAGGACCAGATTCACGAATGGCTGGTGCTGTTGAAGAACAATATCAACGCGCTGGTAGCCGATGCCGGCGTGCTGGCGAAGGCGGCCGTGGAAGGGAAACTCGCCACCCGCGCCGACGCCAGCAAGCACCAGGGCGACTATCGCAAGATTGTCGAGGGTGTGAACCACACCCTGGACGCGGTCATCGGCCCACTGAACGTGGCCGCCGACTACGTGGACAAGATCAGCAAGGGGGCCATCCCTGCCAAGATCACCGATCCCTACAACGGCGACTTCAACACCATCAAGAACAACCTGAACAATTGCATCGACAACATCGACGGGCTGGTGGCCGATGCAGGCGCCTTGGCCAAAGCGGCCGCCGAAGGACGGGTGGGGGCCCGCGCCGATGCCTCCAAGCACCAGGGCGACTACCGCAAGATCATCGAGGGCGTCAACCAGACGCTGGATGCGATCGTGGAGCCGCTCAAGGTGACGGCGCAGAACGCGACGACGCTGGCCTCCTCCTCCGAGGAACTGACGGCGGTCAGCCAGCAAATGGCCGGCAACGCGGAAGAAACCGCCACCCAGGCCAACGTGGTGTCGGCGGCCAGCGAGCAGGTCTCGAGGAACGTCGCCTCGGTCGCCTCGGCCTCCGAGGAGATGCAGGCTTCGATCCGCGAGATCGCCAAGAACGCCAACGAGGCGGCGCGGGTGGCCAAGAACGCCGTCAGCGTGGCGCAGTCGACCAACGCGACGGTGAAGAAGCTGGGCGAATCCAGCCAGGAAATCGGCAACGTGATCAAGGTGATTACCTCGATCGCGCAGCAGACCAACCTGCTGGCCCTGAACGCCACCATCGAGGCGGCGCGCGCCGGCGAAGCCGGCAAGGGCTTCGCGGTGGTGGCCAACGAGGTCAAGGAACTCGCCAAGCAGACCGCCAAAGCCACCGAGGACATCGGCCAGAAGATCGAAGCCATTCAGGGCGACACCAAGGGCGCGGTGCAGGCCATCGAGGAGATCGGCACGATCATCAACCAGATCAACGACATCTCCAACAGCATCGCCTCGGCGGTGGAAGAGCAGACGGTGACCACCAACGAGATCGGCCGCAGCGTGACCGAGGCAGCCAAGGGAGTCGACGACATCGCCAAGAACATCGGCGGCGTGGCCGTGGCGGCGAAGAACACCACGCAAGGCGCGAACGACACGCAGAAGGCGTCGCAGGAGCTGAGCCAGATGGCGGCCCGCCTGCAGACGGTGGTCGCGAAGTTCACGTTCTGATCGAAGCAACGATCCGGAACGCGGTCGGGCGGCTGCCAATCGTCCGCCGGGCCGCGTTCCTTGGTTCCGTCGACGAATGCAGGTGAAACGATGGCCAAAGCACTAGTAGCGGACGATTCCAGGGCGGTCCGGATGATCCTGACCAAGACTCTGAAGGAACTCGGGTACGAGGTTTGCGAGGCGGCGAACGGGAGAGAGGCCCTGGAGGTGATGGAAGTCGAAAGGGACGCAGTGACGCTGGTTCTGGCGGACTGGAACATGCCCGAGATCAACGGGCTGGAACTGCTCAAGCGGTTGCGCCAGAATCCCGGCGCTGTCTTCGCTGGTGGTGATCATGGTCACCACCGAAACCGAATTGGACCAGATGGCGACGGCTCTCGAGGCGGGCGCCAACGAGTACGTCATGAAGCCGTTCACGAAAGACATCCTGGTGGAGAAGCTCCAGCTTGTGGGAGCCCACCTTTAGGGGGCTGGCATGACCGCGCTGAACAAGCGCCTGCTCCAGCCAGGGCAGCGGATTCGCGTGCTGGTGGTGGACGACTCGGTGGTCATCCGCCGCCTGGTGACTCACGCCCTCGAAGAGGACCCGGCGCTCGAGGTGGTAGGAGCCGCGTCGAACGGAGCGATCGCACTCCAGCGAATCCCGCAGCTAAATCCGGACGTGCTCACGCTGGACATCGAGATGCCGGAGATGGACGGCCTGGAAATGCTGCGGCGCGTCCGGCGCGAGTATCCGCAGTTGCGGGTGATCATGTTCAGCACGCTCACCGAGCGCGGCGCGGCGGCGACCCTGGAGGCGCTGACCCTGGGCGCGGACGACTATGTGGCCAAAGCCTCCAACGAAGGGTCGCTCGACCGCTCGATGAGGCGCCTGCGGGACGAACTGGTCCCGAAGATCAAGCAGTTCTTCCACCTGCCGGGACAGAGCCGTCCGGAGCCGCCCGCCCGCCGTGGCGCCGGCGCCGATCTGGAGGGCCCGGCCCTTCTCAGGGAACGTGAAGGGGCGAGCCAGAGTGGTCGTCATCGGAGTCTCCACGGGAGGGCCAGCCGCGCTGGGCGCGATCCTACCGCAGTTGCCCGCCGGGTTCCCGCTGCCGGTTCTGGTGGTGCAACACATGCCGCCGCTGTTCACCCGCTTCCTCGCCGAGCGCCTCAACGCTACCTGCCGCCTGCCCGTCGGGGAAGCGAGCCATGGCGCGCCGATCGATGCGGGCAAGATCCTGATTGCACCCGGAGACTACCACATGAAAGTCGCTCGCGCCGAAAGCCGGCCCTGCATATGCCTGGATCAAACGCCGCCGCTTAACTCCTGCCGTCCGGCCGTCGATGCGCTGTTTGCCTCGACCGGGGAGGTCTACGGCGGCGCCGCGATCGCCGCGGTCCTGACGGGAATGGGACAGGACGGATTGCGCGGCACGCAGATTCTCAAAGCCTGCGGGGCTAGCATTCTGGCGCAGGACGAGGCATCGAGCGTCGTGTGGGGGATGCCCGGCGCCGTGGCAAATGCGGGCCTCGCCGACCGCGTGCTGCCTCTCGATCAAATCGTGCCGGAGATCCTGCGCCTGGCGGGGGAAGCCTGAGAGGAACCGGATGACAAACCAGACGCCCGTCGCGGAGATCCAGTCGGACAACTACCGGTTCCTTCAGCAGCATGTCTATTCCCAGGCGGGCATCGTGCTCGAACACGACAAGCACTACCTGTTCGAGAGCCGCCTCGCTCCGATCGTCAGACAGCTTGGCCTCGGCTCGATCAACGACCTGTGCGCACTCCTGCAGGCCACTCGCGACCAGGGAGTCGGCCGCCAGGTGGTCGAGGCAATGACGACTAACGAGACCTACTTCTTCCGCGATCCCGCCCATTATGAGGCCATACGGACCGTCCTGCTGCCCCGGCTGAAGGAGGAGCGGCGGGATACGAAGAGGCTGCGGTTCTGGTCGGCCGCCTCATCGACCGGGCAGGAACCTTACAGCCTGGCCATGCTTCTGCTGGGCTGCGGGTTGAGTGACTGGAGCATCCAGATCCTGGGCACCGACTTTTGCTCACAGGTCCTGGAGCGCGCCCAAGCGGGCAAATATCAACAAATCGAGGTAAACCGGGGCTTGCCGGCGCCTTACCTGGTAAAGCACTTCCGCCGGGCCGGCATGGACTGGGAGTTGAGCGAGACGGTGCGGCGGATGGTCCGCTTCGAGGCCATCGACCTGCGCCAAAGCATGCGCGCGCTGGGACCTTTCGACCTGGTGTTCTGCCGCAACGTGATGATCTACTTCGACGCCGAGACGAAGAGAGGCATCTTGAACCAGATCCACGGCACGCTGTTTCGAGGCGGCTGGTTGTTGCTGGGCGGAGCCGAAACGGCCTTCGGAGTCGAGGATAAGTTCGAACGACAGACCGTGGGAAGCGCGATCGTGTACGTTGCCCGCTAACAGGGAGGACTATGACGACCGAACCGAGCGTAGAGATACAGCCGAGCGAAGTGATTCAGATCGTGGAATCCGTCTTCGGAACCATGATGAACCTGGAAGTGAGCCAGCACGGTACGCCGTGGTTCTCTAGCGCGGACCGGCTGACATCCGCCCTCCACCTGGCGGGCGACTGGAACGGAGCGGTGCTGCTGGAGTGCAGTCCGAACCAGGCTTGCCGCTTCGCAGGCCGCTTCCTTTCCATGGATCCGCCCGACACCGTGGACGACGTCGTACGCGATGTGCTCGGCGAACTGGCAAACATGATCGGCGGCAACCTGAAGTGCGTGCTGACGCGGGGCATCCGGCTTTCCATGCCCTCGGTGGTGGATGGCAGCGACTACAGCCTGCGGGTCTGCGGGGCCGAGGTTCGCGAGCGGCTCGCCTTGAGGTGCGACGAGGGGGCCTTCTGGGTCACCGTGCTGGCCTCGCGCCGTGAAACGGAGACCATATGAAGACCATCGCCGACGTCCGGGAGTGGAGCGAAGAATTCAGCGTGAACGTGGAACTGTTCGACATGCAGCACAGACGTTTTCTGGGGATGATCGCGCGGCTGGAGGATGCCATGAGCCGAGGGACCGCGGCCCGGGAACTGGCGGAATTCCTGGCCGATCTGGCCGCCTATGCCCAGGAGCACTTTGCCACCGAGGAAGCCGTGATGAAAGCCTACGAGTTTCCCTGGCGCGACCATCACGTCCTGCAGCACCGGCAGGCCAGCGCGGGCCTGGAGAGCCTTCAGACGCGTTGCGCCTCCGGCGAGACGGCCCTGAGCGTCGAGGTGCTGGATCACCTGCGGCAATGGCTCGAGCAGCACGTGCGTGGGACCGACAAGGCCTACACGGAACACCTCAACGCGCGCGGCTTGAGCTGAAGCTCTCCACCGCAGCAGGGTCCGCCAGCGTCGACACGTCACCCAGCGGCTCGCCGAGGTAACCCTGGCGAATGAGCCGCCGCACTACCTTGCCGCTCTGAGTCTTGGGCAGCGCCGCCACCACCTCAATGGCTCGGGGGCGGAAGGCCGGTCCCAGGCTCCCGGCCACGCACCCCGCGAGTTCCTCGAGAACGCCCGCCGTGATGGCCGCCCCGGGCCGAGCCACCACGAAGGCCACAATCGCCTCGCCTTTGACCACGTCCGGCACCCCGATCGCCGCTGCTTCCGACACCAGCGGGTGCGCCATCAGCGCGCGCTCGATTTCGCCCGGCCCGACCTTCCTGCCTGCCACGTTCATCGATTCGTCGGCGCGCCCGTGCAGAAACCAGCAGCCGTCCTCATCCACGCTCGCCCAGTCGCCGTGGTTCCACACGCCTTTCCATCTCGACCAGTAAGTATCGAGATAGCGCTGGGGATCGCCCCACACGCCGCGCGTCATCGAAGGCGCGGGGCGGGTGCATACCAGGTATCCCGTCCGGCCGCGAACGGGCTGGCCTTCGCCATCCACCACCTCGGTCGACATGCCGGGCGCCGGGCCGCCCAGCGAGCAGGGCTTCAGCGCCTGGATCGGCATCGGCTGCAGGAAACAGCCGATGATTTCCGTGCCGCCCGAAATGTTGACGATGGGTAGCCGGCCGCCCCCGACGTTCTCGAAGAACCACCGGTACGAGACCTCGTCCCACGGCTCGCCGGTCGAGCCGAGCAACCGCAGCGAGCTCAGATCCGAGCGCCGCGGCGTCTCGCTCCCATGAGTCATCGCCATTCGGACGGCGGTCGGCGAAACTCCGAACACGTTGATGCGATGCCGTTCGATCATGCTCCACAACCGGTCCGGCCCGGGAAAATCGGGCGCCCCGTCGTACAGGAACACCGTCCCGCCGAAGTGGTGATTGCCGATGATCTCCCAGGGCCCCATCATCCAACCGATATCGGACAGCCAGAAAAATCGGTCTCCGTCGCGGTGGTCGAACGCCAGGTAGATTTCCTTCGAGGTCTGGGCGAGACAGCCGGCATGAGTGTGCACCGCGCCCTTCGGCCTGCCGGTGGTGCCCGAAGTGTAGAGAATCAGCGCGGGATCCTCGGAGTCGAGAGGCAGGGACTCGCACTCGTCGGGACCGCGCTCGACATCCTCCCACTGGAGGTCCCGGCCTGGGGTCCACGCGACGTCGCCGCCTTTGTACCGCCACACGATCACCTTCTCGACGCAGCTTGGCGATGTGGCCGGCGAGGCAGGCTGCGGGTCGCGCGGCGGTGTCCCCAACAGCGTGGGCGGCGGTGTGGCCGCCAGTGCAGGTTGCGACGCGGGCGACGGCTCGGACTGTGCCGCCAGTGCAGGTTGCGACGCGGTCGGCGGCTCGGACTGTGCCGCCAGTGCAGGTTGCGACGCGGCCGGCGGCTCGGACTGTGCCGCCAGTGCAGGTTTCGACGCGGCCGGCGGTGCGGGCTGCGCCGTGGCCGCCGCGGCGCCCGCCCGCGCGGGTCGCGAGGCCCCCAACGCCAACGCCTGATCGATCTTCTCCTTCAGCGGAAGAAGTTTCCCCCGGCGCTCCAGCCGGTCCGCGGTGAACACGACGCGCGCGCCGGAGTCCTCCAGCCGGTCCGCGATCGCGCCCGGGCCGAACCCCGAGAACACCGGCACGGCGATCAGCCCCAGCTTGAAACACGCATAAAGAATCGTGACCACCTCGGGGACCATCGGCATGGCCAGCGCCACGCGGTCTCCGGGCCGCAGTCCCAGCGCCGCAAGACCGTTCGCCAGCCGGTTCACCTGGCGCTCGAGCTCGGCGTAGGTCACCGAGCGAACCGCGCCGTTCTCGCCTTCCCAGAGCACCGCGCAGTCCCCCGCCCTGCAGCCTCGCGCGTGCCTGTCCAGGCAGTTCCAAGCGATGTTCAGCTTGCCGTTGACGAACCAGCGCGCCCACTCCACACCGCGCGAATCGTCCAGCACCTTGTCATAGGGCTCGAACCACTCGATGCCCACCTCGCGGACCATCTCGTCCCAAAACTCCTCGTTGCGTTCGCGCGAGAACGCGAGGAACCGGTCGAGGGTGTCGAAGCCCAGACGCCGCATGAACCGGTACACGTTGGTGCGTTCGATCCATTCCTGGGTCGGCTGCCAGATCCACTTATCCGCCATCGCCGTGCTCAGGGCGCCGCAGGGCCGCGGCATGTCGAACCGGTCGCGCGTGCGGGTGTAAGTCGGGCCGCCCATGCGCCCGATCGCGCGCAGCTTGTCCGGGTCGATGCGGAAGTCCTCGACACAACGCATCGTCCACGTGGAACCGCAGCACCTCGCCCAGCACCAGGCTTCCCCCCAGCGGCTTGCCGCTCACATGGACCACCTGGAGCAACCGGCACTCCATCTGGATGTGCGACTCCGCCACCCGCGGCGGCTTCACCAGATCGCTCGCCAGCGGCGTCAAGCCCGAAATCTCGAACTCATTCACCTCCGGCGGGAAATCGGCCGAGCAGGCGTTCATCTGCGCGCGCGAACTCCTCGGACACCACGTTGACCACGAACTCGCCCGTGGCCTCGACGTTGCGGAGCGTGTCCTTCCGCTGGCCGTCGCTCGGCCGCACCGTCGGGCTGAAGCAGACCACCGGCGGATTGGCGCAGACTCCGTTGAAGAAGCTGAACGGCGCCAGGTTCGGAACGCCCTGCGCGTTCACGGTGGAGACGAACGCGATGGGCCGCGGAACGATCGCCCCCACCATCAGCTTGTAGATGTCTTGCGGTTTCTCTTCCAGCGGGATTGACGATCACGGCTTCTCCATCCAGCTCTTCCAGTACTCCTCCCACTCCACCTCTCTGCCCGCCGGCAGCACGTCGATCGGATTCAGCCCGTCCAGCATCACGGCGCATTCGTCCGTGAACGTCTTCTTGGCCTGGTTCGCCAGCGCCTTGGGATGCGGCCCGTGGTGTATGCCGCGCGGGTGCAGCGTCGCCATGCCCGGCTTGATGTTGTCTTTGCTGAAAAAATCCCCGTCGTGATAGAAGATGAACTCGTCGTAGTCGGTGTTGCGGTGGAAGAACGGAACCCGCAGCGCCTTCGGGTCCTCCTCGAGCGGCCGCGGCAGGAAGGTGCAGATCACCGCGCCCTCGGTGACGAAGGTGGTGTGCGCGCTCGGCGGCAGGTGCACGCGCGGGCTCGTCAGCGGACGTATGTCGCGCATGTTCAGCTTCCACGCCGTCAGGTCGCCCTTCCATCCGATCACGTCCATCGGGTTGAACGGATACACGACCTTCGAGATCTCGCCGTTCACCTTGATCCGCACTTCCCATTCCCGGTCGCCGTCCAGGATCGGCGCGGGCTCCGGGACCGTGATCACCGCCGGATCGTACAGCGCGTGCTGCCCGATCAGCCCTTTCTGCGGCTGGTCGAACTCCGCCTTCGACTGCACGATCAGGAAAAAGTTGTCGCGGGTCTCCGGCACCACGCGGTAGGTCACGGCGCGCGGAAGGTTGATGTAGTCCCCCTTCTCGAAGCGCAGCGGCCCGAAGTCCGTCTCGATGGTGCCCTCGCCGCGATGCACGAACAGCAGTTCGTCGCCGTCCGCGTTGCGGAAGTAGAACGGCATCGGCTCCGCGCCGCCGCGAGACCGACAGCTTCACGTCGCCGTTCGCCAGGAACGCCGTCGGATGCCCGCAGGGGTCGCTCGCGTCCGACGGGCTCCAGCTTGTTCAGATCGAAGCAGTGCGGCCGCAGCTTGCCCTCGAACCGGATCCAGCCGGTGGGCGGATGCAGGTGATACAGGTGCGCGGACTTGCCGTAGAACCCCTTGCGGCCGTGCTCTTCCTCGTAGGTGCCCTCGGGCAATCCCACGTGCGCCTGTGTGGCGATCTTGCCTTTCTTAAGCGGATACATCCCAGCCCTCCTCGCGTCACCGACCGCTCTGTAACTCCAGCACCGAACCGCGACCGTCAGGACGCGGACTCAGCCCCTTACCACCCTGTTCCGCAACACGCCGATTCTCTCGATCTCGAGCTCCATCACATCCCCGGGCTTCACCCAGCGGTCCAGCTCGAGCCCGCAACCGGTCCCCACCGTGCCCGACCCGATCACGTCCCCCGGATACACCGCGTCGTCTTTGGTCAGAAACTCGATCATCTCTTCGAACTTCCAGAACATGCTCCGCGAGTTGCCCCGCGACCAGACCTCGCCGTTGACGCGCGCCGTCATCTCCAGGTTGTACGGGTCGCCGATTTCGTCGGGCGTCACCAGGCACGGTCCCAGGGCCGTGGCCCAGTCCTTGCCCTTGGCCGGTCCCAGCCGCACTCGCATTTCCTTGCGCTGAATGTCCCGCGCGCTGAAGTCGTTCATCACCGTGAACCCGGCGATGTACTCCCGCGCGTTGCTCGGCCTTGATGTTGCGGCCCTCTTTCCCGATCACGGCGGCCAGCTCCAGCTCGTAATCGAACTTCTCGGTGAAAGACGGCCACAGCACGTCCGCCTCCGGCCCGAGAATGTTTCGATGGCCGCCCTTGTAGTACACCGGCATCTCGTACCACTCGCGCGGCATGGGCTCGCCGCGCTTTGCGAAGCCCGGTCTTCACGTGGTCCTCGAATGCGAAGAAGTCGCGCAGCGAGGTCGGGTTCGGCAGAGGCGCCAGCAGCCGCACGTCCCCCGGCGCGTGAACGCCCGCGGCCCCCGGTTCGAACGCGGCCAGCACTTCGCTCGCGTAACAGCGCGCCGTCGCGCCCTCCTCCAGAAACTCCAGCATGTTGTCGGGCAGGACCACCGCGGCCAGCTTCGCCGGGCGCGGCTCGCCCCTGCGCTCCAGCAGCCTCTCGCAGGCCAGGTTCAGATCGACGATCCCCGCCTCCGTCACCGCCCCCAGCCGCTGCCGCGGGCCGAGCGGCGTGCCGATTTCGAACGTGCAGAGCCTCATTGCAGATTGCCCCGCAGCGCCTGCTCGCGCTCGATGGCCTCGAACAGCGCCTTGAAGTTCCCTTTGCCGAAACCGCGGCTGCCCTTGCGCTGGATCACCTCGAAGAACAGCGTCGGACGGTCCTCCACCGGCTTGGTGAAGATCTGGAGCATGTAGCCCTCGTCGTCGCGGTCCACCAGGACGCCCAGGTCGCGCAGTTGCCCCAGCGGCTCGTCGATCGGCCCCACACGCGCGGCCAGTTCCTCGTAGTAGGTCGCCGGGACGCGCAGGAATTCCACTCCCTGCTCGCGCATTTTCGAAACCGTGGCGACGATGTCGTCGGTCCCCAGCGCGATGTGCTGAATCCCCGGCCCCCGGTAGAAATCGAGATACTCCTCGATCTGCGACTTGCGCCTGCCCGCGGCCGGCTCGTTGATGGGAAACTTGATCCGGCCGTTTCCGTTGGCCATCACTTTCGACATCAGCGCCGAATACTCCGTGCTGATGTCGCGATCGTCGAAGGTCTGGTACAGCCGGAATCCCATGACGCTGCTCGTAGAACCGCACCCAGGCGTTCATCTCTCCCAGCGCCACGTTGGCCACCATGTGGTCCACGTACTTCAATCCTACCGGACGCGCCACGCTGTCCTCGCCGGCGACCGGCACGAATCCCGGGAGAAACGCGCCCCGGTACGCGCCGCGCTCGACGAAGGTGTGAATCGTGTCGCCGTACGCCGCGATGGCCGCGAGCTTCACCGTGCCGTTCTCGTCGCTCACGGTTCGCGGCTCGCTCACGCCGCGCGCGCCGCGCCCGACCGTCTCGCGGTACGCCGACTCCGCGTCGTCCACCTCGAGCGCGATGCTGCGCACGCCGTCGCCGTGGATCCGCACCTGCTCCGCGATGGGATCGTCCGGGCCGCAGCGCGCTGGTCAGCACGAAGCGGACGCTGCCCTGCTCCAGCAGATACGAAGCGCGCGCGCGCACGCCCGTTTCCGGGCCGCTGTATGCCGCCAGCTTCATCCCGAACGCCGACCGGTAGAAGTGCGCCGCCTGCTTCGCGTTCCCGACGTAGAACTCGACGTGGTCGGTCGCTTTCAAAACCAAAAAGTCTTTTTGATTGATGGTGCTCTCTGCCACCTGGCTCATGGCACGCTCCCAGTGAGGACTGCTGCCCACAGTGTAGCACCACCTCCAGGTGGTTGCTATTTGCCCGCGGCAGCGCTACCGTATGGGCAGGGAACCACTCGGAGGGCACCATGGCGCAAACCGCCGGTCTCGCGACCCCGGGACTCACCACCGGCCACGCACCATTCGTCGAGGACGCGCGCTCCCGCGGCGAGCTCTACATCGAGCAGGCTTACGAGCCTCTATACGGAACAGAACCAGGAGTCGTGGCGCCGGCTTTTCGAGCGCATACGCCCGCGCTGGGAGCGCTACGCCAACGACCATTTCCTGCGCGGGATCGAGCTGCTCCAGCTTGCCGCCCGACCGCATTCCCCGCCTCGCCGATGTCAACCTGACCCTGCAGCCGCTGACCGGTTTCCAGGCCAAGGCGGTGAGCGGCTACGTCCCCTCCTACCTGTTCTTCGACTGCCTGCGCCGCCGCGAGTTTCCCACCACCATCACCATCCGACCCGCCGACAAGCTCGACTATCTGCCCGAGCCCGACATCTTCCACGACATCGCCGGCCACGTCCCCATGCACACCGAGCGCGCGTTCGCCGACACGCTGGTGCGCTTCGGCGATTGCGCCCACACGGCGGTCGAGACCATCTCGAAGATTCGCGACGACAAGGAGAAGTGCCGCCGCCTGACCAGCATCCTGAGGGCGCTCTCGCGGTTCTTCTGGTTCACCGTGGAGTTCGGCCTGATGCGCGGCCCGCGCGGCGTGTGCGCCTACGGCAGCGGCCTGCTCAGCTCCTACGGCGAACTCGAGCACGCCATCGAATCGGACGAAGTGCAGCGCTACCCCATCCAGCTCGAATGGGTGATCAACCAGGGCGCGGAGATCGACCACTACCAGCCGCTGCTGTTCATCGTCGATTCGTTCGACCACCTGTTCGATCTGGTCGGCCAACTGGAGCGCTGGATGCGCGAAGGCAAGCTCGACAACGTGGCCCCCGGCCTCCCCGAGATCTCCGAGCGCGACCTCCGCAGCTTCCTGGACGCGGAAACCGCGAAGCAGATGTAGGCAACCTCTTCTCCTTTTTATGCGTCAAAGCTGTCGATGAACCACAGCAGCGTCGTCTTTTTCTGTGCTCTTCTATCGATGGCTGCGCTTCCCGGCACCGCCGGGAACCCCGGTCTTCCCCCAGTCACAGTGCGAGGCGCGGTGTTCCGCCTGGTGCGCATCCCCGCCGGCGAATTCCAGATGGGTTCGGAAAACGCGAGGGAGGGACCGCGCCATCGGGTCCAGGTTCGCGCCTTCGATCTCGGCACCACCGAGGTGACCGTCGGACAGTTCCGCGCATTCACGCAGGCCACCGGATATCGCACCGAGGCGGAAAAGGAGGGCTGGGCCTGGACGTGTTGCGCCTCGAAGCCATTGGCCGCCACCTGGCGCAGCCGCGGTTACTGGGAGAGGCGCGAGGGCGCGAACTGGCGAAATCCCGGCTTCCCGCAGACCGATGACGATCCGGTGGTGGCCGTCAGTTGGCAGGACGCCGTGGAGTTCTGCAAGTGGCTTTCGTCAGAGACCGGGCAGGACTACCGCTTGCCGAGCGAAGCCGAATGGGAGTACGCCGCACGGGCCGGGAGCCAGACTGAGTCGCCCGCCGACTCCGATCAGGCCGCCTGGTACCGCGACAACTCCGAACTGAGGACGCACCCCGTCGCAGGAAAACAGCCGAACGCATGGGGGCTCTACGACACGTTGGGGAACGCCTGGGAGTGGGTCGCCGACGTGTGGTCGCAGGACTACGCCGGTGCGCCCGCGGACGGCAGCCCGCGCAGGGACGGAGGCACGGCGGTCGCACAAATCCCCGCGGGCGAGGGCCGGCCGCTTCGTGGAGGCGCCTGGGGTTTGGAGCGCGAAACCATCCGCTACGCCGACCGCCCCGCATTCGGCCTGCACCAGAGATGTAACAACAGCGGCTTCAGGGTCGCGCGTTCGATTCAGCCCGCGGCGCAGTAGGGTTCCAGCCGTCGCTGCCCTTGAGGAACGTCTCCGGCGCGAAGGCCGCCGCCGCGGCAGGCGTCAGCGAGTGCGCCCATGCAACACGGGCCGCCGCATTAGCGCCGGGCCCGGTTGAGCCCAGCTCCGCGAACCAGGCGGTCTTCTCGTTCGCCGGGGTGTGGTTCCAGTTGTCCCAACCCTCGGGACGAATGTGGGCTCCCATCCAACAATCCAGGAAGACAACGCGCGCGCAGGAACGCCAGGGCCGCCCGAGAAATACGCCCGGAGCTTCCGAGGCGGCGGGCGCGCCGGTCAATCTGCAATCGCGAAAGACGAACCCGGTGGGCTCGTCGGACCGGGTTCTGCGGTGCGCCGCGATGTAGCCGCTCCCGCGGCTGTAGATCTCGCAGCGATCGAAGACGGCCGCCGCGTTCCCGAAAATGAAATCGTGGTGGCCCTCGATGAAACAGCCGCGATAATACTGCCGGCCCGACGCGGCGTAGAGCGTGTCCTGCCAGCCCGAGAACCGGCAGTTGCGGAACACGGCCCGGTCGGAGTGAACGGACAACGCGACCGCCTGCGTCCCCACGCCGAAGGTGTTCTCGAACGTGATGTTCTCGGCCTCGAAGACGGCGCCATCCACCTCGATCGCCGGGCTGAAGAAGGTCCCGCCGGCATTCGACGCACCCATGCTGTAGGTGATGACGGTGGAAGCGGCATCGCTGCCCTGAAGGGTGACGCGCGGGCTGTCCTGCGGGACCTTCAGGCGCTCGTGATACACGCCCGGCCGGATTTCCAGAATCACGCGGCCCACGTTCGCCGGCGGATGGTCCAGCACGTGATCGACGGCTCGCTGTATGGTCTTGAACTCGCCGCTGCCATCGGCCGCCACCACCGCCCGAACCGTTTCGCCCGCCGCCGGGCTTGGCGCCGCGCTCACCACCGCAGGCAGGGCCGCGGTCGCGAGGAACTCTCTCCGTGTTGGCATCACGAACAGCTTGTCAGATTCGGGAGCCACCCGGGGGATCAGCACCGAACCGCGCGCGTGAGCAAGCGGACGTGCGGCTCCTCGGGGGTCCGCTCCCTAACGGTCGCGGTTCGGTGCTGAGGGCCGACTTGACATCGCCACCGCCACAAGCCCATATTTCGAAGAATGGCTCAATCTATCGGCATTCCTAAAGATGGCGCGCTCGACCTCGTGTCGCTCGGCGCGCTGGTTCACCGCTTGGACCCGGGCATCGTCCCGTTTCGCAAGGCTACGCAGTGCACGATCCACGTCAGCGGCGGCGAGTTCAACGTCGCGGCCAATCTCGCGGATTGCTTCGGCCTGCGGACAGGCATCGCCACCGCGATGGTCGATTACCCCATCGGCGACCTGATCGCGGAGCGCGTCAAGGCGATGGGCGTCAAGCCCTTCTACAAGCGCTTCCAGCACGACGGCGTGCGCGGGCCGAACATGGCCGCCGTCTACAGCGACCGCGGATACGGCGTGCGCCCGCCGGTGGTGTTCTACAACCGCTCGAACGAGGCCGCGGGCCGGCTGAAGCCCGGCGACTTCGATTGGAACGCCATCTTCCAGGGCGGCGTGCGCTGGTTCCACAGCGGCGGGATTTTCGCGGCGCTCTCGGAGACCACGGCCGACGTGGTGATCGAAGGCATGCAGGCAGCCAAGGCCGCCGGCGCGTTCGTCTCCCTCGACCTCAACTTCCGCGAGAAGCTCTGGAGGGTGTCGGGCGGCGCGGACCGCGCTCAGGAAGTCCTCGGCCGCATCGTGGAGAACGTCGATGTTCTGGTGGGCAACGAGGAGGACCTGCAGAAGGGCCTCGGGATCCCCGGTCCCGCGGTGGCCGCGCAGTCCAAGCTCGACCCCAGCGCGTTTTTCGCGATGATCTCCAAGGTGGTGGAGCGCTACCCCCGCATCAAAGCGGTCGCCACCACGCTGCGCGAAGTCCACTCCACCAACCGCCACAGTTGGGGCGCGGTCGCCTGGGTCGCCGGCGAGACCTGCGTCTCTCCCATCTGCGAGCTGGATGTCTACGACCGCGTTGGCGGCGGAGACGGCTTCGCCTCAGGTTTCTTCTATGGCCTGCTGACGGGCGAGCCGCCGCAGGAATGCGTCAAGCTCGGCTGGGCCCACGGAGCGTTGCTGACCACGTATCCCGGAGACACCAGTATGGCGAACGTGGACCAGGTCCGCGCCTTCGCCAAGGGCGGCTCGGCACGCATCCAGCGCTAGAGGTCCGCCGGCTCACGCGCGAGGTTCGGTGCTGCTGACTGGGCGCATCCAGCGCTGTTCGAAGCTGATAGCTGACAGCTGCGCCGCTCAATCGAGCTTCGCCGGCGCGAGCTTCGGCGACAGCATGTGCAGGATGGCGAACGCCACCAGGTACGCCGAGCCACCCACAATAAACAGCGGCAGGTAGCTATGGGTCAACTGCACGATGTATCCGGTGGCCACCTGCAGCAGCACGCTGCCCACGGCGCCAACGGTACCCCCGATGCCGACCACGCTCCCCACCGCGGCCCGCGGGAACGTGTCTGACACGAACGTGAACAGGTTGGCCGACCACGCTTGGTGCGCCGCCGTCGCAAGGCCGATCAGCGCCACCACCATCCACAGGCTCTTCGAGAAGGGCGCGTACAGCACCGGCACGACGCCCAGCGCGAACACAAGCATGGTTGTCTTGCGCGCACGGTTCAATCCCCACCCCAGATTCAACAGCCATCCCGAAAGCCAACCCCCGCCGACGCTGCCCACGGTGCAGATGTTGTACACGATCACCGTCGGCCACACGATCTGATGGAGCGAGAGGCTGAAGGTCTCCTGAAGGTACCGCGGAAACCAGAACAGGTAGAACCACCACACCGGATCCGTCAACCCCTTGGCCAAGGCGAAGGCCCAGGTCTCCCTCTTCGGCAACAGGCGCAGCCACGGCACGGACTCGGTTTTGTCGGGCGGATCGCTCTGAATGAACGCCAGCTCCTGCGCATTCACCAGAGGATGCTCGTCGGGTTTCTTATACAGGAACCACCAGAAGGACAGCCACACGAAGCCCAGCGCGCCGGTAGCGACGAAAGCCGATTGCCACCCATAGGTGTCGGTCAGCCACGGAACCGTGAGCGGAGCCACAATGGCGCCGACGTTGGCGCCCGAATTGAAAATGCCCGTGGCGAACGCCCTCTGCTTCTTCGGAAACCACTCTGCCACGCTCTTGATGCAGGCGGGAAAGTTGGACGATTCGCCCAAGCCGAGTAAGGCGCGGGCTACACCGAAGGTGAAGGCCGAGAACGCCAACCCGTGCGCTATGGCGGCCGCGCTCCACACCCCCACCGCCAGCGCGTATCCCTTGCGGGTGCCCAGGAGGTCGATGAGGCGCCCCGCCACCAGGAGGCCCACTCCGTAAGCGGCCTGGAACGCCGCCGTGATGTATCCGTACTCGATAGTGCTCCAGCCGATGCGCTCCTCGAGCGTCTTGGCGAGGATGCTGAGCACTTGCCGGTCCACGTAGTTGATCGTGGTCGCGAAGAAGAGCAGGGAGCAAATGGTCCAGCGGATGTTCGTCATCCGCGGTACGGCGGAGGTCGAGTTCATAGGAGGTCAGGCCCGCGATTCACATGTTCCAGCATACACGATCCCTGTTTCCGAGCAGGACCGTTTTGTAGTGCGTGAAAAAGTGCGTTGATGGCCCGATCTAAGGTTCGCGCCTGAGTTGACCGATAGAGGGCTATGCGTTCGCGATGGCCGTTGGCTCACCTGTCCGAGGTGCTGGCGTTCCTGCCGGTGTCAGCACAACTTAACTCTGGCCCACACCACACGCCGCCTTCGAAAGGGTGTGTCTCTGTGCTACCTGGGGCGGGACTGCGCCGACCTGGACGGGGCGGCTATCAGGCGGGCTAGATGCTATTCAATTCACTCGAGTTTGTCTGCTTTTTCCTGGTCGTAACGACCCTGTACTACGTGCTTGAATGGCGCTGGCGCTGGAAGATGCTTCTGGCAGCCAGTTGCGCTTTTTACATGGCCTTCATACCCGCCTATATTCTCATTCTGTTTACCACGATTCTGATCGACTACGTCATGGGCATCTTGATCGCCCGCTCGGTCGGTCGCAAGCGCCTGATTTATTTACAGATCAGCATCGTCAGCACGTGCCTGGTATTGTTCGTTTTCAAGTACTGCGCCTTCTTCGGCATGACTGTGCGCGAACTCGAAGGCTTGCTGGGCGCCGCGCAGGACTTTCCGATCAGCCACATCATACTGCCCATCGGGCTCTCATTTCACACTTTCCAGAGTCTCAGCTATGTCATCGAGGTCTACCGCGGGAAGCAGGCGCCTGAACGGAATTTCGGCATCTACTCTCTCTATGTCATGTTCTATCCGCAGTTGGTCGCCGGCCCCATCGAGCGCCCGCAGAATCTTTTGCACCAGTTCTATCAGGACCGCCGGTTCGAGCTATCGAACCTTACACACGGACTCTGTTTAATCGCGTGGGGCTTCTTCCAGAAGATGGTCATCGCGGATCGCTGCGCGGTATATGTAAACCAAGTCTATAACCATTGGGAGTCGCAGTCCGGCCTCGCGCTCCTGGTTGCCACACTGCTCTTCGCCATTCAGATCTATGCAGACTTCGCCGGGTATTCCTCGATCGCCATCGGCTGCGCCAGGGTGATGGGCATTCATCTGATGACCAATTTCAACCGACCTTACTTCTCGACAAGTTTTGCCGAGTTCTGGCAGCGCTGGCACATCTCTCTTTCGACCTGGTTCCGGGATTACGTGTATATCCCGCTGGGCGGCAATCGGGTTTCGCTATCTCGCCACTATCTCAACTTGCTGCTCACCTTCACCATCAGCGGCCTGTGGCACGGAGCAAACTGGACGTTTGTCATATGGGGGGCTTATAACGGCATTCTGCTGATCGCCGAAAGCGGCGCCAAGGCGTTCGGATGGCGTTATCCCAGAAACATGGCAGGCGACATTTGCCGGCGCACGGTGGTGCTTGCTTGCATTTGCGTTGGCTGGATTCTCTTCCGGGCCCAAAGCCTCCATTCCGCTCTCATGATCATGGGCCGGATCGCTGTAGACACGTCCCTCGGCGTAGCTTCCATCGGAGACGCAGTGTCCCAGTTTGCCGGCGACATCAGCTCAGTCGCCATTGGCGGCGTCACGGTTCTTGCAGTTGGTGCGATGCTCGTTGTCGAGCTGGGCCGGGAGTCTAAGGCCAAAGGCGCGGGCGATGCTTGGGGCTCACCTAAGTATCAGTTTGCCGTGACACTCGCGCTCTTCGAGGCTATCATGCTCTTCGGCGTGCTGGGGTCTACGGCGTTTGTCTACTTCCAATTCTGAGGATTGAAGGATGGGCGCTCCCATGAGTCAGACGGCGGCGAAGGCATCGGAGGCACGGCAGGGGTGGCTCTATATCGGCAAGCTCGGCCTCTTGGCGTTTGCGGTCCTTTGCTGTCTGGTGGCCTTGAAGCATTTCACGGAGCACAGGCTGGCGCCAAAGAGTTTCGGGATTGGAGGTGCGCTCTATCAACCCAGGCTCGATTTGCTCTTGTTGGGTTCGTCGCACACCCGCAAAGCTTACGACATGCGCCTGCTGGAGAAGGACACGGGCGTTGTGGCTTCGTTCCAGATAGCTTATGACGGCACTGATCTGACCGTCATTTCTCAGATGCTGGATTACCTGGCCGCGAGGCCGGAACATTGCCCTCGCTTTCTGGTGGTGGAGGCGTATGGCGCATTCCTCGCGCGCAAGCCAGATCTCCAGGATCCACGGTATTTCGCCGACGCCCCTCCCGCGCTGAAGACGACGATAATTCGAGCCTATCTTTCGGGGCGGAGCTATCGATCGGCCTTTGCGGACGTTTTCGATCTGGTTGTGAATCGAGGCAATGAAGAGATCGTTACCCATCCTGTCTACTCGCCAATCGTCGAAAAGGGGTCCTACAAAGGCGGAAGAACCGATTTCTTCTTCCGAGGTCTGTCGCCGGAGGAGTTTCGTACTTTGAAGGCCACGACTAACGGGAACCTTCCAGACCCAGCTCAGCTTTCGGCGCTCTACCACATCATTGAGGTGACCCGGAGCCATCGGATCGCGGCGATGTTCATCGACCCTCCGCTGCCTCAGCCGATCTCCTCCATTCCGGACATTCAAATACTCAAGCGGCGCTATCGGGAGATCCTCGCTGCTCGCAGTATTCCCTACGTCGATGGCGATCTTGGTTTTTCGATCGACGATCCCAGCCTGTTCTCAGACAACAATCACCTGTCCTCAAAGGGGCGCGAGGAGTTCACGTCGAGAATGGGCGTTGGGCTGCGGGCCTGGATGCTCGAGTCGCAACGCGTCAGTGCGCTCCCGGGCTCCCATGGCGCGGCGAACCCCTGACGCCTGACGGCCGATCCCCTGTCTGCCGTCCCCTGGAGGACGACCCAAACATGGTCAACAACCTTGCCGGGGCGCCGAACGATCGCTCACACCTTGGGCGGGGAGTCCGGCGAACCCAGCGAGGCCTGCATGAGCTTGGCAATGGACTCGGCGAGCGGCCGCGGGTAGTTGGTCTGGGCCATGGCCAGCGCCTGCCTGCGAACCAGCCGTCCGCCGGCCACCCGGAACGTCTGGAACGCCTTCGGCCCGCGCAGGGCGAACTGCGGAAGGATCGAATAGCCGAATCCGGCTTCCACCAGCCGCTTGATGGCCTCCGTGTCGTCGGCCTCCATGATCACCCTCAGGCTCACCCCCGCCTCCTTGAAGAAGCGGTCGATGATAGTTCGCATGTTACTCCTGGGCGGGTAGAGAAGGAACGGCACGTGCGCCAGGGCCGCCGGCTGGAGTGTGACCGTGGTGTTGGCTCCGGTCCGCGCCGGACGGGGACGCAACCCCAGCAGCTCCTCGTCAAACAGCGGGAGGATTCTCAGCCCTTCCTCCGGATACGGCAGCGAGATCAATCCCAGGTCGAACTTCCGGTCGAGCAACCCGGCCACGATGTCCTCAGTCGGGCCCACGGTCACCGTGATTTCCGTCTGGGGGAATCGCCTGCGCACCAGGCGCAGCGGCCGGCCCAGCCGGTGGATCAGCGTGGTGGCGCCGGTAGCGAATCGAAAAGGGCGCGTGTCCTTGGCCGGATCGGTCTCGAAGGAGTGGTGGATTTCCCGGAACTGCTCGACCACGCGCCGGGCGTGCTCGGCCAGCCGAAACGCGCTCGGCGTGGGCACGATCCGCTTACCGGCGTGCACGAAAAGCTCCGTCCGCAACTCGTCGGACAGGCTGTGGATCTGAACGCTGATCGCGCCCGGCGACAGGTGGACCGCCTCCGCCGCCCTGGTGACGCTCGACGACTCCATGACGGCCAGGAAGAGTTCCAACTGCCGGATATCCATTCGATGCCTCCCGGTCCCAGGCCGCGCTCCCGCAAGCAAAGCCCGCCGCGACGACGCAAAAAGCCTGGTACCGATCATTCAATGCTACTAAACGTTGGGTTCCGACAATCGGGTTTGACAGTTCCCTGCGGCGCCCCCTATAGTTGCGCAAGGGATGCAGCCCTTCGAGCGGCCGCGTTCCGGGTGCAAACATGAAAGGAAGCGTCTCGACATGAGCGCAACTCTCCAGCCTTCGTCGCCCTGCCAGTCCTCCCTGCGCCTGGAAAAGCTCTCGCTCGGGGTAGGGGACCGCTTCGGACATCAGGCCGGGGCGCAGCTTCGAGCCTGTATGCTGGCTTCGAAGGCCGGCGTAGCCGTCATCCCGGTCTGGAACAAGTCGAACCGCGAGCACGGCATCGTCGGATCCGAGCCGTCGGCGGTGCGGGTCGCGGCAGACCGGGCCGTGCACGAATTGAGTTGGCATCAGCCCTACCACGTAGACGCCGATCACATCACCCTGCAGACGGTGGATCGCTTCATCCCCGCTTGCGATTTCTACACCCTGGACGTCGCCGGCGCCATCGGGAAGCCGGCCGCCGCCGGGGATGCCGATGCGTTTCTCGCACGGCACGCCGAGCTGGCCGGCCGCGTCCCGGTCCCGGGCATCGACGGCGGACTGGCGATTTCGCCCCACGCCCTCCGGGACATCGCGCAACGCTTCCTCTACCCCGTGCAGGAGGCCGGCCGCATTTATCGCCACGTCGCCGAGCGCAGGAACGGTGCGGGATTCATCCCCGAAATCTCGATGGACGAGACGGACGATCCCCAAACACCCGCCGAACTGCTGGTGATCCTGGCAGCGATTGCGGATGAACGCATCCCCATCCAGACCATCGCCCCGAAATTCACGGGCCGCTTCAACAAGGGAGTGGACTACGTGGGCGACGTGGCGGAGTTCGAGGCTTGTTTCCGCGGCGACCTGGCCGTGGTCGCCTACGCCATCCGGCACTATGCCCTGCCCGCGAACCTGAAGCTCAGCGTCCATTCGGGGAGCGACAAGTTCTCGATCTACGGACCGATGCGAAGGGCCATTCGGGACTTCGGCACCGGCATCCACTTGAAGACCGCCGGCACCTCCTGGCTGGAGGAGCTGATCGGACTGGCGGAAGCGGGTGGAGACGGCTTGGCGCTCGCCCAGCAGATCTACGCCGAAGCCTGGTCCCACCGCGAGGCGCTGTGCGAGCCCTATGCCTCGGTGATCGATATCGACCCCGATCGCCTCCCCAATCCGGCCGACGTGCGCGCCTGGACTTCCGAGCAGTACGTGGCTGCGCTCCGGCATGACCGCTCCAACCCCGCCTACAACCGCGACCTCCGCCAGTTGCTGCACGTGGGCTACAAGATCGCCGCGAGCATGGGACGCCGCTACCTGGACGCGCTCGAGCGGTACGAGGCGTCCATCTCCCGCAACGTCACCCTGAACCTCTGGGAACGCCACATCTCGCCGCTGTTTCTTGGTGACTGACCGGTGCGGCGATCCATTGCGTTCGTAGCCGCGGCGCTAGCTTGGCATACCTGCGCCCAGGACACGCGCCGTGTCAACCGGCCCGTCATCCCCGCAAGCTGTGCCGTGCTCACGGCCAGTCTCATCTCCGTAGGCAGCCGGACTCTGGCCGCGGAGGACGAGGCGAAACTCGATACCGCCCGCATCCAGAGCGCCATCGACGGCTGCCCGAAAGGCCGCGCCGTCGAGCTAAAGGCCGCAGGAGAGATGGACGCGTTTCTCTCCGGCCCGCTCCAGTTACGCAACGGCGTCACGCTGCGGGTGGACGCCGGGACCATTCTCTTCGGGTCGCGGAATCCGCGCGATTATGACCTCCGGCCCGGCAGTTGCGGCACCGTGGACCAGGTGGGCCATGGCTGCAAGGCGCTGATCACCGGAGATAGCGTGGCTCACGCCGCCGTGATGGGCGACGGCGTCATCGACGGCCGCGGATGGGCCAAACTGATCGGAGAGAACGTCACCTGGTGGGAGCTTGCCGAGCGGGCGCGCTCGGGCGGGTTTCAGAACTGCCCGCGCCTGATCGTGCTCTCGCACTCGACCGATTTCACCCTCTACCGGATTACGCTGAAGAACTCGGCGAACTTCCACGTCTTCTTCGATTCCGGAGATGGGTTCACCGCCTGGGGCGTGGTCATCGACACGCCCGAGACCGCCCGCAATACCGACGGCATCGACCCCGCGCGCTCGACTAACGTCACCATCACGCACTGCTCGATACACACCGGCGACGACCACGTCGCCATCAAAGCCGCGGGCCCCTCGTCCCACATTACGGTCGCGCACAATCACTTCTACACCGGGCACGGCATGTCCATCGGCAGTGAGACCAGCGGAGGCGCCGGCAAGATACTGGTAGACGACTTATCCATCGACGGCGCGGACAACGGAATCCGCATCAAATCGAACTCCGGGCGCGGCGGCCTGGTTCAGGATGTGGTCTATAACGACGTCTGCATCCGCGGCACGGCCAATCCCATTCTGATGGACACCGATTACGCCGGCTACGGCCACGGCGGGACCAGTATCCCGGTCTTCACGGGGATCGTCCTGCGCGATGTCCGGGTGCAAGGGGGCGGCCGGGTCACCTTGCAGGGCTACGACGAAACGCACCGCCTGGGCATGACTCTGGATAACGTGCAGATCGATTCGGACCCCGCGCAGGTGCTCGTCTCGCATGCGGCACTGGTCCTCGGCCCTGGCCCCGTGAACTTCCGCCCATCGGGCCAGGACGTCACGCTCCGAGGCACCCCGGAGAGCGGCGGGCCGAACGCATGCTACGGCAAGTTCGTCCCCATGCCGGAGACAGTTCCCTGACTATCGCGGCTCGGCAGTGGAACGCGCCGTAACCGAGTCGCGACCGTCAGGGAGCGGTCCCGTTTTGCTGAGCGCGCTCCTTACCCAACCGCGACCGTCAGGGGCCGGACCTACAGATAGTCTTGCCGCGCCGGCGTGAATACGTCGATCACCACGGACGGCTCGATGGCCGACGCCTGGTGCTCCACACCGCCCCGCACCACGAAACTGTCTCCCTGGCCGACCTCGAACGTCTGGCCGGCAGCCGTGACCCGCAAACGGCCCGAGACCACGTAGACCACCTGCTCGTGGGGGTGGCTGTGCGCGGCGCCGACCCAGTCGCCTTCCATGCGGTGCTCAACCAGGAATAGCTTCTCGTTGTGGGCGCCCACACGCCGCGTCAGGCCCGGCTCGGGACTGCTCGAGCGCACACCGGCGCCCACAACCCATGCGACATCGGGGTACTCAGTTTTCGTGTCCATGACTCTCCTGCGAACTGCGTGGCGCACGCTTCAGCGTGCCGCCGTGGGCTTCAGCCCACGGTCCTACCTCGCCAACCAGCCGCCATCCACCACCAGCACGTGCCCGTTCACGTAATCGCCCGCCTGCGGACGCAAGAAAGACGGCCGTCCCCGCCAGGTCGCGCGGAGTGCCCCAGCGGCCCGCGGGAATGCGATCCAGAATCTGGCGGCTGCGAACCGGGTCGGCGCGCAGCGCGGCCGTGTTGTCGGTAGCCATGTAGCCCGGCGCGATAGCGTTCACCTGGATGCCCTTGCCCGCCCATTCGTTGGCCAGCGCCTTGGTCAGTTGCGCCACCGCCCCTTTGGCGGCCGCGTAAGACGGCACGAAAACGCCACCCTGAAACGAGAGCAGCGAGGCCACGTTGACGATCTTGCCGCTCCCCTGCGCCAGCATGTACCTCCCCGCGGCCTGGCACAGCCGGAAGACCGCGTTCAGGTTGACTTCGATCACGTCGCTCCAGTCCTTCGCCGAAAAATCGGCCGCGGGAGCGCGCCGGATGATCCCGGCATTGTTGATCAGAATGTCGATCGAGCCGAATTCCCGTACCGTCGCCTCGACCAGCTCTTCGCACACTCCCGGCTTGGAGACATCGCCCTCCGCGCGTGCGGCCCTGGCGCCGGCCGCGCACACGGCCGCGCACACTTCGTCGATCCCTGCGGAGTCCTTGCCGTGGACCATCACGTTTGCGCCGGCCTCGGCGAGCCCGACCGCCATGCCCGCGCCCAGGCCGCTCTGCGAGCCCGTAACCAGGGCGTTCTTTCCCTTCAGACTGAATGTGTCCAGGTTCATTTCCGGCTCGCTTCCAAGCCCGAACCGCCCGCGGCGAAACTGGGCTGCACATTCACCACGCCGAACTGGCGGTCGTCCTTCTCCCGGTGCGCAGCCATGGCCCACAAGAAGACGATGCGGTGGCCAGGCACAGCGACGTTGGGATGATACCCGGCGGGCATCAGGACCGCGTCGCCGTCGCGAACCACGGTCACCAGCTCGGGGTACTCCGTATCGTTATAGACGAGCTGGATGCCGAACCCCGGTTCGGGCATGTCGAAATAGACGTACATTTCCTCCAGCATCGCGGTGTGCTCGTGGGGCGGCCAACTGGTCCAGTTCCCGGGCTCGGAAAGCGTGAAGCCCGCCAGCAGCCGGCCCGCGTCGACATTCTTGCCGAACACGATGTTGACCTGCCGCCGTTGTCCCGGCACGCCCGCGGTGAACGTCAGCGCCGGATCCTGCGCCGCCTCCGCGTGATGGACCACCTGCAACGGATACTGTCCTTTCACCGGCGCCGAGAACTCCGCGATGTCCGCACTCTCGCCGGCGTCCGCCCGCACCTGGCTCCCGCGCGGCAGGTATATGCCGTCGTACTGGTTGAGCACGAAGTCCTCGCCGTTCACGCTCAATGCCGCCCCTCCCGACAGCACGATCAGGCCCGTCTCGTGGCTGTTGGTTTTGAACGTGACGGACTTGGTCTCGCCCCGCAGGATGATCCGCCCGTAGGAGAGATGGCGATTCGTGCTGTTGGCGGGGGTCACCCACGTGTTCCGGCCCGCGCGGGCGTTGGTCTTTCGAAAGATCATCCTCTCGATTTGCGTCTGTGCCAGCGTTGCCATGGCGTTCTACCTCCCTATCCTTGATGTTACCGGGCCGGCTGTGGCGCAGGGCTTCAGCCCGCGATGCCTGACCCGCCCTTGAACGTCGCGCCGTCGATCTTGACGTTCGTACACGTGAGACCCTCCACATGTTCGATGACGTTCGGCTCGGCGACGTTGTCGAACGTGCAGTCCGCCAGCCGCAGGTCGCGGATGGGCGCGTTCTTGAACCCCCGCACCTGCAGCGCGTACCTGCTCTTCTTGCAGGTCACGTTGCGGATATCGATATCGTGGACATTGGGGCGTTCGGGCCCGTTCGCGCCTTCCTCGTAATGGAAATCGATCTGCAGCACGGCCCCGCCGACCTGGCCGATTTCGATGTTCCGGAAATAGATGTGCTCGATGGTCCCGCCCCGCACGGCGTTGGTCTTGAAACGCAGAGCCTGGTTGAGGTCGGGGCTGTCCATGCGGCAGTTTTCGGCGAAAACGTTGCGCACCCCGCCCGACATCTCGCTACCGATGGTCACGCCGCCGTGGCCGTCCTTCATCCGGCACCCCCGGATCACGACGTTCTCGGTGGGCTTGGCCATCCTGCGCCCGTCCCGGTTGCGCCCCGCCTTGATGGCGATGCAGTCGTCGCCGGTGTCGAAGGTGCAATTCTCGATCAACACGTCGGTGCAGGAGTCCGGATCGCAGCCGTCCGTGTTGGGCCCATGGGACACGATGTTGACATTGCGAATCGTGACGTTGCGGCACAACAGCGGGCTGACTTCGAACATCGGCGAGTCCTTGACCGTGACTCCTTCAATCAGGACGTTCTTCGACCGGACGGGCCCCACCAGGTTCGGACGCAGGTAGTATCCCTCGCCGAACACGCGCTGCTCGATGGGAACGTCTTTCGCCCCCATATCGAACAGCCGGTTTCGCGCGTCATCCTGCAGGGGGACGCCGGGGCGATACCCGCAGTTGATTCTGCCCTTCCAGGGCCACCAGTGCTCGCAATCGGCCTGGCCATCGAGTATGCCGCCGCCGGTCACCGCTATGTTTTCTTCCCCGTCGGCGTAAATCAGGGCCGAGTAGTTCATCAACTCGACTCCCTCCCAGCGGGTGTAGACTACCGGCAGGTAGAGCTTCGGATCGCGGCTGAATTTGAGCGTCACGCCCTCGGGCACGTGCAGGTTGACGTTGCTCTTGAGCCGTATCGGGCCGGTGAAGAAGACGCCCTTCGGAAACATGACGCGGCCGCCTCCGGCGTGAGCGCATTCCGCAATCGCGCGGGCGATTGGCTCGCTGCAGTCGGTTTTGCCGTCGCCCAGCGCTCCGTAACGGGTCACGTCAAAGTCTCGTTTCGGAAAGACGGGCGCCTGGATGCGGGCCAGTATCTTCCCAACCTCGTCGTCCCACGCCGACGCACGCGCCGGTTTGGCCAGCCATCCTGCGGCGGCCACTCCACCTGCCACTTTGAGAAAGGTACGTCTGCTTGAGCTGCGACCGTCGATCATGAGAAATATCCCCTCGACGAGCCTAGGCTCGCTTCCCGGATATGTCAATGCGAAACAACTGAAGGCTCCGTTGAGCAACAGTGAACGATGGGCGGGGGGCGCGCGAGGCGGCACCGAACCGCGACCGTGAGGGAGCGGACCCGAACTTTCCGGACCCGTATATCGTATCTGTGATACTGTATCCCCCGAAGGAGCGAACTCATGCCTGAAAACAAGATCAACCGCCGCCAGATCATTCAATCCGCTTTGGCCCTGGTTCCCGGAGCCGGCCTGAATTGGGACGCGCTTCCGACCGCCAAATCCACCCCCTCCGGACCGGACCAGTTCGACGCCGTGATCATCGGAGCCGGGCTCGGCGGATTGAGTTGCGGGTTCGCCTTCGCCCGGCAGGGCTTCAAAACCCTGATCATCGAGAAGCACGATAAGCCGGGCGGCTATGCCACCACGTTTCGCCGGCCGGGCGGCTTCGTGTTCGACGTTTCGCTGCACTCGACCACGGTCGGCGAGCGCGGCGGCGTCCGCAACCTGATCCCCGGCTTCCCCGAGATCGTGGACGTCGACTTCGTCCCGCACCGCACTCTCTACCGCGCCGTGTTTCCCGATCACGACATTCGCGTGCCACCCCGCGACCTGCCCTCCTACATCAAGACCCTGACCGGCCTGTTCCCCGCGGAGGAGGCCGGCATCCGGGCGCTCTTCGAGGACATGCAGGGCGTCTCCGCCGACATTGGCAAGCTCTCCGAGCCCGGCGTGAAGATCGACATGAGCCGCATGCCGGTGGACTATCCGCACCTGGTGCGATCCGCCGGCCAGACCTGGGGCACCATGATGGACGCGCACATCAAGGACGCCCGGTTGCGGGCCATCGTCTCCGCGCTGTGGGGCTACTACGGCCTCCCGCCCTCGAAGCTCGCGAGCTTCTACTATGCACTTCCCACGCTCGGATATCTTGAGGAGGGCGGCTACTATCCCAAGGGCAGGTCGCAGAAGATCAGCGACGCGATGGTCTCCTACATCACCGCCCACGGCGGCAAGGTGCTGCTCAACGCGGAAGTGGTGAAGGTGCTGGTCCGCAACGGCCCGGCTTACGGCGTGAGAACGGCGGACGGCCACGAATACACCGGCCGCGCCATCGTCGCCAACTCCAACCCTCACGACCTGTTCCACTCCCTGGTAGAGGATGACGGCCATCTGAAGACCTACCTGGAGCGCATGGATCGCTGGACCCCGAGCCTCTCCACCTTCCAGGTGTTTCTGGGCCTCAAGAAGGACCTGGTAGGTGCACTGCGCATTCCCGATACCGAAATCTTCTACGCCCCCGGATACGATCCCGAATCCGAGTACGCGGCCGCCCTCAGCGCCGACGTGGCCAATCCCAACGTGGGCGTCATGCTCTACGACAACCTGTATCCCGGTTACTCGCCAAAAGGGAAGAACACGCTGAGCATCATCACGCTCCAGGGGTACAGCCATTGGGAGAAGTACGAGGCCGACTACCGGCAGGGGCGCAAGGCCGCTTACCGTGCCGAGAAAGAACGCATTGCAGACCTTCTGATCCGGCGCGTGGAGGAGCGGTTGCTGCCCGGCCTCTCCAAGGCGATCGAGGTCAGGGAAATCGGAACACCGCTCACCAATCTCCGCTACACCGGCAACTATCGCGGCTCGATCTACGGCTGGGATCAGACTCTCGATAACTCCGGCATGCGCCGCATGGCCCACACCACACCGATCGCGAACCTCTACCTTTCGAGCGCGTGGACGCGGCCGGGCGGCGGCTACGGCGGCGTCCTGATGAGCGGCATCGACTGCTTCAAGGAAGCGACCAAAGCCTGGAGCTAGGGTTCCCGAGCGGTCGTGGCGCACGCTTCAGCATATGCGGGCCGCGGCGGCCCGTCACCAGGGTCGGAAACCCTGTCGGAGCCCGTGGGGCAGGCGGCTTCGCCTGCCTGGGCAGGCCGAACGGCCTGCCCCACGCCGCTCGCAGAACCATCAGGTTACGGGGTGGGTTTCCGGAGAGCGTGCAGCGGCGACCTTCAGGTCGCCGTCCGCGTTGAAGCCACGCGGCTGCACGCTGAAGCGCGCGCCCCCACGGGGCCCGCAGCCAACCATGGCCCAGGCCTGCCACTCATACGCAGAACGCCGCCACTCTTCCGAGACCCCTTGGCACGCCCGGGCGGGCCGCGTACAATCGATTCGGATGAAAAGAGTTCGCGATCTGATTTCGATCTGCTGCCTGGTGGCCGCCGTTGCCGTCCCGGCCGCCGGTTGGGTCAAGAAGAATCCATTCGGCTCAACGACGCCGCTCCCCGACTCGCTGCGCGGCGCCGTCTGCCACATCGCCCAGTGGTGGCCGGTCCTGCCGAACTTCGATCGCATGCGTCCGGTCGGCTTCATTTATACCTACACACTGAACGTGCCCACGCGCTTCTACGAGGAAGGGATGCCCGGCGTGACCGACCGTGTGGAGTGGTTCGCCATCGACTATCAGGGCGATTTCTGGATCGCCCGGCCCGGGAAATACCGCTTCAATCTGATCTCCGATGACGGCTCGAGGCTCACCATCGACGGCAAGGTAGTCATCGACGTCGATGGGATTCACCCCACCGCCGCCATGGGTGGCAGCACTGAGCTGGCCGCCGGCAACCATCACATTCGCGTTTCGTACTTCCAGGGCCCGGGCAGCGCACTGGCCCTGGTGCTCCAGGTGGCCGCGCCAGGTGAAGAACTCCACCTCTTCGACATGCGGAACTTCAGGCCGCCGCTGAATGCGCGCTCCAAGGCCCCGGCGCCCGATGCCGAAGCCCGGCCAACGCTGCGGCGGGATGAAACGTTTCGCGGCTCGGCGGCATTGACCGCATACGAAATGACCGCCTTCGAGGCGATGAAGCCCCGGCCTCACGCCTTCGAGTTTCGCTCCGCGGCGCTGCGGTTCCCCGCGAGTGCCGACAGGTCAAGTTACGTCCTGGCCTTCGAACTGCCGGGGATGGCGCTAGCCGCCACGCCCTCGGGCCCTGGAAAGCATAAAGTCCACGCGGTGCTCCTGGCCCTGGTGAAAGATGCCGGCGGCCAGATCGTCGAGAAGGCCAGTCAGGACTTCCGAGTCGAGGTCACGGACGCGCAGTTGGCGTCGCTACGGTCGGCCACGCTGTCACACACCCACCCAATTACTCTTTCTACCGGCCACTTCACGGTCGAGACGGTGGCGCTCGACCGCGAGGCCGGCCGGGCCAGTACGGGAGCTTTCGAAATCGACAATCCGGAGCGAAAGGGGCTGGCGCTGAGCAGCCTGGTGCTGGCTGAAAGAACCGAGCCCGCAAACAGCTCGGCGGATACGGACGAGCCAGATCCGCTGGAGTTCCAGGGCCAGCGCGTCGTGCCGGCCATCGACGCGAGCCTGCCCGCTGGCGCGCTGCCGTCCGTATTCTTCGTGGCATATCCGTCCAAGTCAAATCGGGCGGCTCCGAGAGTCAGCGTGCAGTTCCTGGTTCATGGGACGGTAGTCGCCAGCCAGGCCGCCGACGTTCCGCCTACAGATGCCTCCGGGGCGGCGCCAATGACCATCGCGGCCATCGCGAAACCCGGCAGTTACTTGTTGAAGATTACGCTGTCGCAGGGCGACGAGTCGACAGAGCAGAGTATTCGCTACTCGATCGCCGCCAGATAGAGGCACTATGCACAGGTCAAACTACGCTCTTATTCATGCGGGCCTGCTGATCGCGGCCCTGATATTCACCCGCTACTCCGCGCTCGGACAGAACGCCAGCGGATCGTTGGCCGCCACTGTGCGGGACTCGACCGGAGCGGTGGTTCCCAACGCCAGAGCCGTATTGAGGAACGAAGACACCGCGGCCGTCCGCGACACGGTGTCGAATGGCAGCGGCTTCTTCAATATCTCCGCGATTCAGCCCGGGGCCTACACCTTGACGATCACCGTGCCGGGCTTCGCTCCTTGGCAACGCGAGAACATCGTCTTCAATCAAGGCGAAAGCAGAACGCTGCCGGACGTCGCGCTGCAGGTCGCGGGCGCCACCGAACACGTGCAAGTCGAGACCAATGCCGAAACCGTCTCCCCTCTGGACACCGGCGAGGCCCGTCAGACGCTGGACTCGAACCTGGTGGCCCATTTGGCGATCCAGGGCCGGGACGCCGCCGAGTTGATCAAGATCATGCCAGGGATGGCGATGAATCGCGGCCTCAGCCAGACGGCGTGGAGCAGCCTGACCACGCAGACCAACACCGGTCCGATCGGCCAGTACTCGGCTAGCGGAACCCAGCCCAACGGCGCGGTGACCATGACCATGGACGGCGCCAATCTCCTGGATCCCGGCAACCAGGGAACTCAGGTCGCCAATATCAACGTCGACCAGACCGCCGAGGTGACGCTGCTCTACTCCGCCTATGGCGCCGAATACGCCAAGGGACCGGTTACTTTGCAGGCCATCGGAAAGAGCGGCACCTCGCACTTCCATGGCGCGGCCTACTGGTACTTCAGCGACCCGGCCCTCAACTCCTTGGAGTCGTATTCCAAGAGTCTAGGCGGCACGAAGGCAATGTACCGCGGCTCTTACTATCCCGGCGTGGAAGTTGGCGGCCCGGTTGTGATCCCCGGAGTCTTCAACCGGAACCGCGACAAACTCTTCTTTTACGCCGCGCCTGAAGGCATGGTGCAGACGCCGGCGCCCACCCATCGCGCCTACTTCATTCCGACCGAGCAGATGCTGGCCGGCAATTTCTCCCAGGCATACCTGGACAGTCTCGGTCCCGGGTTTGCCGGAACCAAGGGCGCAGCCGCCCAGCAGCCCACGCTACACGGGGCGGCGGATGCCTATCCCGGCGGCATGATCCCGGCCAGCCTGATGGACCCGAATTCGGTAGCCTACGCGAGGACCTTCCCCCGAGCGAGCTTGGCGCGGCCCGACGCGAGCGGCAACAACCTCTTCTACGCTTATAACTTCAACGTCAATCGTTTCGAGTTCAAGCTGCGGCTCGATTACAACGTCAGCGACAACACGAAGTTGTTCGTCTCCTGGAACCGGCAGGATGAAAACGATGTGAACCCCATCGGCGTCTGGTATTATCCGGGCAACGCCCTGCCCTACCCGTCGACGATGCCGGCACACCAGGTCGCGAACATCTATAGTGCGAACCTTGTGCACGTATTCGGCCCCAGCCTGACCAACGAGACCGTTTTCTCGCTGGCCAAGTTCCTCAATCCGGTCCGGCTTGCGAACCCATCGGCGGTCGATATCGCGAGCGTCGGACTGACGGGTTACAAACCCCTCGCGGCCGACCCTTACACGGCGCAAATCCCGAACATCAACAGCCAGTACAACTTAGTCCCCGGCTATTACGCACCGGCATTCGGCACTAGTTTCCATAACGGAGCCTTCGGCAAAATGTCCCTCGATCCATCGATCGCGGATAATCTGTCCAAGGTCGCAGGCACGCACACCATGAAGTTCGGGTTCTATTGGGACTTCGCCGAAAACAACCAGACCGGCGGCCTTGGAAACTGGGCACAGGGCATGCTCACTTTCGCCGACACGGGCGCCACCAGCAGCGGCAACCTGTTGGCGGACTTCCTGACCGGCCGCGTCCAGTCCTTCCAGCAGGTGCCCGCTCTGAGCGTGTACGACTTCAAATACAGCCAGTATTCGTTCTATGCGCAGGATCAGTGGAAGGCCCACCGCAGGCTGACTCTGACTTACGGTGTGCGCTTCGACCATATGGGCCAGTGGTACCCCACCAGCGGGCAGGGCCTGGTGGTGTGGGACCCCGCCGGATATAACAACACCCCGGCGGCCGGTCCGTGGACCGGTCTGCTGTGGCACGGCAGGGACAGTAAGATACCTATGTCCGGCTTTCCCTCCAAGCTCTTCTTCCCCGAGCCGCGAATCGGCTTCGCCTTCGACCTCACAGGAAACGGTCTGACCGTCCTACGCGGCGGAATCGGACTGTATCGGTACCAGATCTCTTATAACTCGGCCGCAAATCCAGGCATCTATGACGAGGCGGCCGGCATCCCCAGCTATAACATCCTCAATCCGGCGAATCTCGGGTGGAACTTCGCCCAGTACAGTCAGCCGGGCGTCGCAGGGATCGGCACTAACATCGGCGCCATGCAGCAGGGAGACACCAGGACGCCGCACACCTATACCTACAACATCATCCTCTCGCAGCGCGTGCCGTGGCATTCGACCGCCGAGATCCAGTACAGCGGAAATCGAAGCCGCGACCTGCTGCTATCGGGGAACGGCTTCAACATCCCGTTTCTTGGGAACCTGAACAAGACCCCGCGCGGCGCTTACTTCCTGCCCGATCCGATCACCGGAAGAGTAAATGATCCAGCCCTCGGCGGCGTACCCAGCCAGGACTACCGCTCCTATCGCAACTATCAGACCATCCTGTTGACGAGTCACGGTACCTATCAGAACTACAACGCCCTGGTGGCGTCATGGAACAAACAATCGGGGCGAGCCACTTTCATGCTGAATTACACCTTTGGCAAAGTGCTCGGAATTCGCGACGGCGAATCGGACAATGGTTCGGGCAACGGCCCGGCCATGGACCCATGGAGCCTCCGCAATAACTATGGCCCGCTGGCTTATGACCACACGCACATATTCAATGCGGCGTACATGGTCAACCTCCCCAGCCCCATCCACGGCAGCTTCCTTTTGGGGGGCCTGTTGAATGGCTGGGCTGTTTCCGGCATCACCCAGGTGCAAAGCGGCGCGCCCATTCAGCCGAACACCGGGGGGAACCTCAACCTCAATACCGCGGGCGGCCTGAACAACCTGACGTGGCTGGGAACGGACTCCGAAAATCTTCGCCCCGTGCTCACCTGCGATCCGAGAAGCAGTCTGAAGGCGGGCCAATACTTCAATCCCAACTGCTTCGCCCTGGGACCTCAGGGGACGAACGGACCCGTCGTCTGGCCTTACATCCATGGCCCGCGTTACTTCAACAGCGATCTGTCGATCCACAAGACCTTCCGGTTCAAGGAGCGCCATCAGTTTGAGTTCCGAGCGGCGGCGTTCAACTTCCTCAACCATCCGCTCAAGGGCTTCAACGTGAACGGCGCAAACTCCGACCTGTCGCTGCTGTTCGCGGCGCCCGTGGCCGGCACCACCAATTCAAACTCCCTGACCACGGGGTCTCCCCTGCACACGACGGGGTATCGCATCGGGCTTCTGTCGCTCAGGTACACGTTCTAAGGCGAATGGGAGAAGCATAAGTGGACAGGAACCTTTATCTGTTACTGGCTCTGGTCAGGAGCCTCGACACAATCTCCTACGTCCTGATGTCCATCCTCTGTATCCGCGAGTACCGCGTGCGGAGGACCCGGTGGGGCGGCGCCGCTTACTGCTGGCTGATCGTGACCGGTGCCGTGGCGTACCTGAGCATAACCGCACAAGAGGCAATTTGGGTGGCGACCGGCCATCCCTTGGTCGTCCTCGAAGCCGTCGACCTGGTGATGTCCGTAGCGGCGGCGCTGCTGTTGGTTCACGTCTTTTACAACGCAGAGCGGGAGTATCTGTCAGGCCGCCGTTTCTGGAAGGCGCTTCTCGGCCTGTTCTACGCAGTCGCTCTGGCCACCGCGATCGGCGGGGTGGGCTTCTTCGTGGGCGTCTTTCACCAACTTCCTTTCCCGACGAATCCGCAGCTACCCACGCCACTGGGGTTCGCAGGCGTCATAGTCATCGCCCTACTCTGCGCGTCCCGCCGTCCCCTAAACAGCCCCATCGAGCGTCGCCAGCGCCGCTGGGTCCTGGTCCTGTGCCTCGCCTGGACCTGCATCCTGGTGCTCTGGCGAATAAGGGGCGACCCGGGCCTCCTGATCGCCAAGGACCTCTGTCCGCTGGTCTTCATCTTTATCGTCACTTACTATGTTGAGCGGCTCACTTTCTTCGACGTCCTAATCAAGAAAGGCGTAGGCGCCTTCATTTCGTTCTCCCTCCTGGCGGTGTACTTCACGTGGGTGGGCCCCTGGATGCTGCACTACCGCTTCAACATCCTGGTGTGGGCGCTTTCGGCCTGGCCCATCGTTCTGATCAATCCCTGGCTCTACCGCCGGCTCTCCGCCTGGCTCGACAGGCTGTGGCTCGGCCGCCATTTCTCTCCCATCGAGGCCAGCGAACACTTCGTCGACGGACTACAGGGCGCCATCAGCGAGCCGGAACTGGTCGCCCTGGCCGACGAGCGGTTGCGCACTATCTTCCGGTCGGAAGCCGACGTGATCCTCGGCCCCGTGGCGGATAGCGGCGAGGCCATGCAGGCTTCCATACGACTCGGCGGCGAGCAGGTCGGCGCGATTCGTGTCCGCGCGCGAGCGCACAATCCGCGCTTTCTCAGCGAAGATCTCGCCCTGCTGGCGTCCCTGGCCGAGATCTTTTCGTTTCTGCTCGAGAACCTGCGCCTCCGCGAGAGGCGTTTGGAACACGAGAAGCGGGAGCAGGAACTGGTCCTGAACGCCAACCGCTCCGAGCTGAAAGCCCTGCGCGCACAGGTGAACCCGCACTTTCTCTTCAATGCGCTGAATACCATCGCGAGCCTCATCCCGCGCCACCCGGACCGCGCCGAGAAGACCATCGAGCAACTGGCGGAAGTCTTTCGATACACCTTGCGGCGATCGGACCGCGAATGGGTCACGCTCGAAGAGGAACTGGAGGCCGTCCGCGCCTACCTGGACGTCGAGCAGGAACGCTTCGGCGATCGGCTGGCGGTGCGCGTGGCCTGCACGGATGAGGCCATGGATGTCCGGATTCCGGCCATGGTGGTCCAAACCCTGGTGGAGAACGCGGTCAAACACGGCGTGGGCGGAATTCGGACCCAGGCCCGGGTCGAAATCGAGGCCACTGTCGACGCCTCCGGGATCTCGATCCAAGTTCGCGATAATGGGCCCGGCTTTCCGCCGACCGCTGTGGGCGGCGTCCCCGCCGGCAATGGCGGCTACGGGCTGCGTAACATTCGCGAGCGCCTGCACGGGCACTTCGGGGACGCCGCCAGCCTCGACATCGGCCGCGACAGCGCGCTCGGCATGACCGTGGTCGCGATCCGCCTCCCGCGCACGGCGGAAGCGAGGGCCCAATGATCCGCACCATACTGGTGGACGACGAACAGGCCGCCCGGGCGCGGCTGCGCCAGATGCTCGGCCCCATCCCGGGAATCGAGATCGTGGGCGAAGCCGCGGACGGCGAGGAGGCTATCCAGAAGGTCGCCGAGCTCGCGCCCGACCTGCTCCTCCTCGACATTCAGATGCCCGGCTGCAGCGGTCTCGAAGTGGCGGCCAGTCTGCCCAGCCCCCGCCCCCGCATCGTCTTTTGCACCGCCTTCGACCAATATGCCGTGGACGCCTTCGAGATGCACGCCGTCGATTACCTGCTCAAGCCGGTAAACCGCGTGCGGCTGGCGCGCGCCATCGAGCGGGTTCGCGGCGCCGAAGCGGCCGAGGCCGGCGCAGAGGTCGAGCGGGCGCTCAAAGCGCTGCGCGGCCGAACCACCCGTTTGCTGGCGCGCGGCGGCGACCGCTACCGCGTCATCCCGCAGCAGGAAGTCGTGTATCTGGTTTCCGACGGCGGTCTCACGAAGTTGTGCACACGCGAGCACTCCTACGTTCTCGATCCCACGCTGAACGACCTCGAGGAACGCCTCGACCCCGCCTGTTTCTTCCGCGTCAGCCGCGCCGCCATCGTGAATCTGGATTGCGTGACCGAAGTGCTGCCGCTGGCCGGCGGCCTCGCCGACGTCGTCCTGAACACCGGAGTCCGTCTCGAGGTCAGCCGTCGCCGCCTCAAAGAACTGCTCGACCGGCTGGCCGGCCAGCAGTGACTAAGCTTCGACGTGGATCTCGAAGACGCAGCGCTTGCCGCCGCGCAGGACGGATTCCTTCAGTTCCACGCGGACCTTCTTCTCGAGGAAGGTCTCCCAGGTGTGCTGCTGCCAGCCTAACGAGCAGTTGCACACCACAGGCGGCGTGTTCTGATGGCGGCTGATCAGCGGGCAGAAGCAATCCGCGCGTTCCGGGGATGTCATGGTGATGACGCCCTTCTCGCGATCCCAGGTCACCTCATCGCCCGAGACGCCCTGGGTGATGAGCTTACGGAAACCCTCGAAGTCGCCGCGATGCTGCACGACGGTCTTGTCCCACAGGCTGGCACAGTAGGCGCCCTCGTCGTGCAGGATCTCGTTCAGGTTCTTCTCGTCCATCCGCGCCGAGAGGATGTGCACCAGTCCGGCGTAGCGCTCTTTCACAAAGCGCAGACGCCAGTCCTCCTGGTTCGGAGTCTCGGCCGCGGCGAGGCTGCCCGAGCAGGCGCACAACCCAGCGGCAGCACAAGTCCTGAAAAACTCTTTTCGATCCATGTGACGACGCTATCTTGACGTCCGGCTCCGTGTCAACTACAGCATTCGCTGGCCCGCCGTTCGGGTGTCGTAACCGCCGCTGCTCTCCAGTTCGCGGCGAAAGCTCGCTCGGTTGAGCGTATCCAACACAACCTGCACCGCGGGGAGGTCCAAATGCTGGCGGCGGATCGCGAGGTCGTAACGTTCGCTCACGAGAGGGATGAAACCCAGCCCGAACAGTCGCGCCGCGGCCCGCGTTGCGATGCAGCAATCGGCGGCGCCGGTTCGCACCTGCCATGCCGCGGCCAGATGTCCCGAAGCAAGGCGCCCGTAGCCGGCAACTCTTCTGGCATTTATCTTCAGGCGCTCCAGATGCGAATCCAGGAGGAAGCGGCTACCGGCTCCCTGTTCCCGGTTGACGATGCACACATCCTTGCGGCCGAAATCCTCGATTCCGCGGATTCCTTTCGGGTTGCCTCGGGCCGTAAGAATGCCTTCCTCCCACACGGCAAACGAAATCACGGCCACGGCCTTCTTGGGGAACATCCGGGTGATCGCCGGGATATTCGACTCGCCGCTCACCTCGTCCCGCAGGTGCGTGCCCGCGATATGGACGCGGCCCTGCTTGAGGAGCGAGAGCGCCTGCGAGCTGTTCCGGTGCGCCAGAACCATTTCCACGCCGGCCAACTGCACGTGACGCGCCAGCACCGAGATCCCCGGATCGCATCCGGCAACCAGGACGCGATTCCGAAACTCGCCGTCTGCGTGATACACCTGCACCTTGGTCTTGCGGCCCTCGGCCGGCTCGCCGGTCACGATGGCGTCGCTCGCCGGCAGATACCACGGCACCGGAGACGGCGCCGTCGCGATCAGGACTTTATCGACCCGGCACAGTTGAACCGGCTGACCTGGCTGGGGCGGATCGGAGCCCGGCAGAAGGACCGCGTTCTCGGAGGGCAACTCCGGCGCCGGCGACTCGCCCGGCAGTGCGAACAGATCCTCCACGCTCGCCTCGAGCGTGCGGGCCAGCCGCAGCGCGACTGCCGTGTTCGGAACGTAGCTGCCGGCCTCGATGGCGTAGATGGTCTGCCGGCCGACGCCCACGGTCTTGGCCAGCCAGGCGGCGGAGAATCCTCGCTTCTGCCGAAGCGCGGCCAGGTTGTTCTCGATCTCCGGAGAAACGGTCTTCTTCATCTCGGCCCGCCACCACCCAGACAGTGTCTCTTATACGATACACTGAACTTATTACGCGACATGAGGGGTAGGATGCAATTCACTTCAGCCGTACTGACTTTCATCTTGACTGCGGCATCGGCCTCGGCGCAAGTATCCGCCGGTCTTTCCGGAACCGTCACCGATCCATCCGGCGCGGCCCTCTCCGGGGCCGCCGTCACCGCGAAGAACGTGGACACTGGGGCGGCCCGCACCACCGTGACCAACGCCGAGGGCCACTACCAGTTCTTCTCCCTGCCGGTCGGGCAATACGAGCTTCGAGGCGCGAAGGCCGGCTTCAAAGAGGAAGTGCGCACCGGCGTGCATCTGGTCGTGGGACAGAGCGCCACGCTGGATATGGAGCTGCCGGTCGGCGAATCCAACCAGAAGATCACCGTGAGCGGCGATGCGCCGCTGGTGGGCGTGACCACGGAAAGCATCGCGGGCCTGGTCGGCGAGCGGCAGATCAAAGACCTTCCCCTCAACGGGCGAAGTTACGACGAGCTCCTCACCCTGAATCCCGGCGTGGTCAATTTTACGTGGGAGAAGACCGGCGGCATCGGCGTTTCGAACTCCACCACCGGAAACAACTTCGCCGTCGAGGGAAACCGGCCCCAGCAGAATCTGTTCCTGTTGAACGGCGTCGAATTCACCGGCGCGGCCGAGAACAACATGCAGCCCGGCGGCGCCAGCCAGGAACTGCTGGGCGTCGACGCCGTGCGCGAGTTCAACCTGCTCCTCGATTCCTACGGCGCCGAGTACGGCAAACGCCCCGGCGCCCAGGTGCTGATCGTCACTCAGTCCGGGACGAATCAGTTGCACGGGTCGCTGTTCGAATTCCTCCGGAACAACGCCCTGGATGCTCCCAACTATTTCGACACCGGTTCCGCCCCCGGCTTCGAGCGCAACCAGTTCGGCGGTTCGCTCGGCGGTCCGATCCAAAAGAACAAGACCTTCCTGTTCGGCAATTACGAAGGATTGCGCCAGCACCTGCACCAGACCGGCGTAGACCTGGTTCCGGACGCCAACGCGCGCCTCGGCTACTTGCCTTGCAAGCTCGTGAGTCCGGCGCCCAGTCCCTGTCCGGCCTCGGGCATGGCGTTCGTCGGCGTTTCGCCGCTGATCGACGCGTGGCCCGCGCCAAGCCCCGGCGCTCCGGACTTCGGCGGGATTTCCGAGGCGTTCAATAATCCTCTGCAGACCATCCACGACGACTTCGGGACCGTCCGCCTGGACCGCATCTTTTCCTCAAAGGACACCCTGAACGCCGCCTACACCATCGACGACAGCGCCGACTTCACGCCCACCAGCACCAATCTCTACAGCACCGATGTGGAGAGCCTGCGCGAGCAGGTGGCAAGCGTCGAGGAAACTCACGTCTTCTCCGCATCCCTGCTGAACACCGCCCGCGCCGGCTTCTCGCGCGCCGGCTATTTCTTCACCGGCGAGCCTACTCCCGGAACTCCCGCGGCCGACCTGCCCGGTTTCCTGGCCGGACACCCCATCGGCGCGATCGTGGTCGGAGGCAGCGCGGCCTCCAATCCAACCGCCCAGTTGAGTCTCGCCGGCAGCAACAACGGCAGCAATCTCCAGGTCGCGCGGAATCTGTTCACGTATGAGGATCGCGTGTCGTTCACCACGGGTCGCCATCAGTTCAACTTCGGAGCCTGGTTCCAGCGCCTGCGCTCGAACGAGAACCTGGCGCTCAGTCAATACGGCCAGGCGACGTTCACCAGTCTGCAGACCCTTCTCAATGGCACGGTGGGCACTCTTCTGTACAATCCTGCCCCTACACCGCTTGGCTGGCGTTCGTGGTTCGGCGCGTGGTACGCCGAAGACGCGATCCGTCTCGGTCCCAGCCTGACGCTGTCCCTCGGCTTCCGCGACGAGTTTACCAACGGATGGAACGAGGTCCATGGCCGCGCGGCAACGTATACGTTCGCGGATGGCGTCATCTCGACCCAGCCGAACATCGGAAGCTCTGCCTTCACCGTGAACCATGCGAAGTTTCTGCCGCAGCCGCGGGCCGCCGTGGCCTGGAGCCCTTTCCACGGCCAGCGCACCACCGTGATCCGCGCCGGGTTCGGCATGTACAACGACCTGCAGGACTCCCTCGGCTACCGCACCGATCAGAACGCTCCGTTCAACCCGACGTACAGCCTGCCGAGCCTCCCGGTCTCTCAGATCCCGATCGCGCCGGGTGCCCCGGTTCCGTCCGGCGCGAAGCTGGTTCCCGGCGGAGTGCAGCCGGATTTGAGAACCCCCACTCTGATTTCCTGGTCGTTGCGAATCCAACAGGAGCTAACCGCCAATACCGCGCTCACCGTCGGATATGTCGGCTCGCATGGGTATCACGAGATTATCGGCATCGACGCCAACGAACCTTTTCCCGTAATCTGTCCCGCATCGCCGTGCCCCGCAACTTATCCCGGCACCTTCCCCACCGGCATAGCCGGGTCACCGGTTCCGGCGGGGACGTATTACGTTCCCACGGCGACCAGGGCCAATCCCGCGCTCGCGAACACCTGGACTTACTTCTCTGCGGGCGACAGTTCTTACAACGCCTTGCAGGTGGACCTGAACCGCCGGTTCAGTAGTGGTCTTTCCCTACGCGGAGTGTATACTTTCTCGAAGGCGATCGATGACGGAGACTCGCTGAACTCCACCACTTCGGGCGGAGAGCCGGCCCTGGCCTCGAATCCATTCAACCTCCGCGCGGACCGCGGGCTGGCGAACTTCGACGTCAGGAACGTGGGCGTAATCAGTGCCGGCTACGCGTTGCCCTTCGGACGCAAAACACGGGCCGGCGGCTGGACCGTAAATTCGATCGTGACGGTTCAGGGCGGCTTCCCGTTCACGCCTCAGCTCAGCTACAACCCCTCGAACAACGGCGACACGCGGAATCCAGTGCGTCCCTTCGTGAACCCTGCGTTCACCGGCCCCGTGATCCTGGGAACTCCGGCGCAGTGGTTCAACCCGGCTGCTTTTCTGGCGCCGCCGAACAGCAGTGGCTTCTACGGAAACCTGGGGCGGGACACCTTGATCGGCCCCGGCCTGGCTACGTGGGACTTGTCTTTTCTGAAGGACACGCCGCTCCGCGAAAGGCTCAATCTTCAGTTCCGCGCGGAGTTGTTCAATGTGTTGAACCGGGCGAACTTCAATACTCCGAACGCCATCACTTTCACACCCACTGGAGTCTCGCCCACGGCCGGCGTAATCACGAGCACATCGACCTCGTCCCGCCAGTTGCAGTTCGGCTTGAAGCTGCTTTGGTAAGTGGGGCAGCTCTCCAGAGCTGCGCCGGACGTCCACGTCCGGCCTTCGCCGTCACGCTCTACGGTCTCCCCTGGACCTCCGGCATTTCAAGCACGCCCGCCTGTCCGGTGGCGGCCCTTATTTGCCGCGCGAAAGGTTGTATCATCCGCAGGGCGCGAATCACCGCCGTCGTCTCGGCGCTTTGCTCACTCGATTCCGGAGTCTCGCCCGAGAGGGTATCCATCAACGTTTGCAGCGCGCTCTTCTTCCTCGGGAAGAGCTGCACACTCACGTCCTCGCCCGCTGGAATCTTCGCGGCTTTCTTGGCCAACGCCAGGGCCTCGGGAAACCCACCAAGCTCGTCGACCAGGCCCAGCGCCTTGCCGTCCTCGCCGCTCCAGATGCGGCCTTTGGCGATCTCCAGAACGCGCTCCTTGGGCAGCCGGCGGCCGTCAGCCACCTTGCTGGTGAAGTCGACATACACGCGGTCGAGCCACGCCTCGAAGCGCGCCCACTCGGCGGGCGTGTAATCCTCGGTCCCGGTCCAGTAGGTGGCGTTCGCGCCGTCGTGCACCTGGTCGAAGCTGATGCCCAGCATCTTCCAGAAGCCCGTGGTCAGCATTTTCCCGCCGAGCACGCCGATGGAGCCCGTGATGGTCGCGGGCTGCGCCACGATCTTGTCGGCCGCCATCGCGACGAAGTAGCCGCCCGATCCGGCAACGTCGCCCATGGAGGCGATAACCGGCTTGCCGGCCTTGCGCGCCCGCACGGTCTCTTCCCAGATGGCGTCGGAGGCCACGTAGGAGCCGCCCGGGCTGTCGATGCGGAAGAGGATGGCCTTGACCTTGGGATCCTTCACCGCGTCGCGGAAAGCGGCCGTGACGGTGTCGGAGCCCATGGAAGCGGAGCCGAACAACGGATCGAAGCCGCTCTTGCCGCGGCCGACCGCTCCCACGCCGTAGATCAGCGCGATGGTCTTCCCGCTCTTGTGCGGCCGCCCGGCGCGCTCCAGATATTTGTTGAGGTAGATCAGGCTGGCGTTGCCGCCGGCCATCTGTTTCACCTTCGCGTAGATCTCATCGCGATAGGCCAAGCCGTCGACGAGCTTGGCATCCACCGCCTCCTTCCCTAGCAGCGGGCCTCGGTCCACGACGGCGCGCACCTGGTCGGGCGAGAGTTTGCGGCCCTCGGCGATCCCCTTGGCCAATTGCGAGGACCAGGAGCGCATCAGCGATTCCATTTCCTCGCGGTGGGCGGGCGTGAACTTCTTCTCGGTGAACTGGTTCATCGCCGCCTTGTACTCGTAGCGATGGTCCATGCGGGGAACGACGTTCAACTTATCCAGCGCCCCGCGGAAAAACTCGCTTTCGAGAATGACGCCGGTGAGGCCGACGTCGCCGGAGGGCTGCATCCAAACCTGGTCGAACGCGCTGGCGAGGTAATACGAGCTGCCGCCGGGACCGAATTCGCCGAAGGTCTCCGACCACGCCACCGCGAATTTCTTGTGGGCCCGGAAATTGAGGACCGCCTCGCGGATTTCCTGCGCTTTCGCCAGGCCCATGGTGGAGCCGCCGAAGCGCGCGAACAGCCCTTTGACGCGGTCGTCGGTGGAGGCACGCTCGATGGCGTCCACGATGTCGCGCATCGACGGCTGGCCCGAAAGCATGGCCTTGGCTATAGGCTCGTCCGGGATGTCCTCGATCACGCCAGACTCGAGATTCACTTCCAGCACGGCGGTCGAGGGCACGCTGCCCTTGAAGGAACTGGCGGCGAACGCGATCACGACCAGCAGCAAAACGAAAAGGATCGCGATCGAACCGATAACGGCTAAACAACCCACGGTGAACTTGCGCATGCGTTTCGGCCCTCCCGGGCGCTATCCGATATTATGACGGAACTAGCAGCACCGAGCCGCGACCGTCAGGGAGCGGACTCTTAGGCGCTTTTCCGCTTCGTGGCCGAGCGGCGCTGTTGCCGTAGAACCGGGGCGAGAGCGCGCAGCGTGCGGTTCACTGCGGCGCCATCAGGGAACACGTCCAGGACTTCGGGATCGATCACCGCAATGTTGGCTCCTTGAGCGTACCTTGCTGCCGTAGCGCCACGGACGCCCGCGGAGAAGTCGTATTCCGGCCGCATGGTGTCGCGTTCGGACTGTGGTGACGACCGACTAGTCTTTTTCTTCATACTGCCTCCGCTCGCGTCCGTTGGCCTTCCGCGCAGAAATCAGCCGCGTTCGCGGCGGGCGCTCGACAAAGGCAATCACCAGCAGTCTTGGCCGACTCGACATCCCGAGCAGAACAAAACGCCGCTCGTTTAGCGAGTGGTCCGGGTCTGGCATCAGCAGCGAGAGTGGATCGCCGAAGACCATTGACGCCTCATCGAAAGTAACGCCGTGCTTCCGCTCATTGGACCTTGCCTTAACCGCGTCCCACTCAAATATATCGCCCACTCGCCCGCCTCGCAACAACCTCGCCGCGCGTCCGGTCGTTTCCATCGAGTCTACCCCAAGAGACGCCGTCCGATGAGCGAGCACGGGTGCACTTTGCCCATGCTAGGCTCGGCACTATGGAGACACGACTGTTGGGACCGAGCGGCCTCAGGGTTTCCGCGCTGGGATTCGGCACCATGACGTTCGGCGGCGAGGGTTTCTTCGCCGGGGTCGGCAACACGCAAGTGGACGAGGCACGCCGCCTGATCGACATCGCCATCGAAGCCGGCATCAATCTGTTCGACACCGCGGACGTGTATTCGGTGGGCAAGAGCGAGACCATCCTGGGACAGGCGCTGGGCGCGCGCCGCAAGGACGTCCTGATCGCGACCAAGGTGTTCGGGCGCATGGGCCAGGGACCGAACGACGTAGGGCTGTCGCGCGCGCACATCCTCGAGGCCTGCGAGGCCAGCCTGCGGCGCCTGGGCACCGACTACATCGACATCTACCAGGCGCACAGCTTCGATTCCCTGACGCCGCTCGAGGAGACCTTGCGAGCCTTCGACGACCTGGTGCGCGCAGGCAAGGTGCGCTACATCGGCTGCTCCAACTACTCCGGCTGGCACCTGATGAAGGCCCTGGGCATCTCGGAGCGCGAGGGTGTGGAGCGCTTCGCCTCCCAGCAGATCTACTACTCGCTGGCCGGGCGCGAGGCCGAACGCGAGTTGTTTCCCCTGGCGCTCGACCAAGGCGTGGGCGTGCTCGTCTGGAGCCCGCTGGCTTTCGGTTTTCTCAGCGGCAAGTATCGGCGCGGCGAGGACCGGCCCGAGGGCAGCCGTCTGGCGCAGATGGACGTGGTGGAGTTGCGCGACGACCAGAAGGTCTACGCCATCCTGGACGCGATCGGCGAAATCGCTCGGGCGCGCGCAGTGACGGTTCCCCAGGTGGCGCTCAACTGGGTGCTGCGCAGGCCGGGCGTGAGCTCGGTCCTCATCGGCGCCAAAAACGAGCGGCAGTTGCGCGACAACCTGGCCGCCGCCACCTGGGAGCTGTCCGCCGAAGAGATGACGCGGCTGAACGAGGTGAGCGCCATCCCGTTCTCGTATCCTTACTGGCACCAGCGGCGGTTCGGGGCCGAGAGGAACCCGGCGAAGTGATCGTCAATGCCTCGGAGGCGGACGCGGGGAAGCGGCTGGACGTGTTCCTGCAGGAGCAGCTTCCCGAGTACAGCCGCTCGAGATTGCAGGATTGGATTAAGGCGGGCCGGGTGCGGGTCAACGGAGCGGGCGAGCGCCCCTCGGTACGCCTGCGCGGCGGTGAGGCCGTCGAAGTCGAGCCGGCCGCGCTCCCGCCGCTGAAAGCGTACGCCGAAGACTTGCCGCTCGAAATCCTCTACCAGGACGACGAGGTAATCGCGGTGAACAAGCCTGCGGGCATGGTGGTCCACGCCGGTGCGGGCCGCCACTCCGGCACGCTGGTCAACGCGCTGCTGCATCATTTCGGTTCCCTGGCCAAGGGCGGGGGCGAGGAGCGGCCCGGCATCGTACACCGTCTGGACCGATTCACCAGCGGGGTGTTGCTGGTGGCTCGCACGGACGCCGCGCACCGCAGCCTGGCGGCGCAATTCGCCGGACGCACGGTGGAGAAGGTCTACCTGGCGATGGTCCACGGCACGGTGAAAGCGGACCAGGGGCGGATCGAAAAGCCCATCTCGCGCGATCCCGCCCGCCGGCTGCGAATGACAGCGCGCCGCGCCGAGGGCCGGCCGGCCATCACCGAATACCGGGTTTTGCAGCGCTTTGCAGGGTTCACGTATCTGGAGGTACGCATACGCACCGGGCGGACGCACCAAATCCGCGCCCATTTCGCCAGCCTCGGCCATCCCGTGGCGGGCGACCGGCTCTACGGAGCACCGGCGCAAGCGGCCGGGCTCGCGCCGCTCGAGCGCACTTTTCTCCACGCGCACCGGGTGCGGTTCGCCCATCCCGCCACCAGCGAGCTGGTCACGGTGGAATCGCCGCTGGCGCCGGAATTGGTGGCCTGGATGAAGACCCTGGCCTGACGTGCCGCAGGTACTCCCGCCGGAGTGGGGCGGCTCTCCAGAGCTGCGCCGGACGTCCACGTCCGGCTGGTGCGGGACGTGGACTTCCCGCATTAGGCGTGGACGCCCGCCCCACAAGTCTCCGCCCGAAACTGGACGGAACTGGAAGCGGCGCTCGGGCGTCGAACCTTACGTTCCCTTATAATTGATCGGAGACGAGATACGTTATGAGGCTCTTGGCTTTATTGGTGGCCGGTACCGTCGGCCTGGGATTGCAGGCGCAGGAGCCTACGGACTCGCCCAAGCCCGCCGCCGACAGCGGCAACACCCGAATCCAGGTCGAGGTCAACCGCGTCAATGTCCTGTTCACGGTGACCGACAAGAAGGGCCGGTTCATCACCGATCTGAACAAGGGCGACTTCCAGGTTCTCGAAAACAAGCAGCCCCAAGCCATCATGGAGTTCGCGGCGGAGAGCGATCTTCCGTTGCGCCTGGCGGTCCTCATCGACACCAGCAACAGCATCCGGGAACGCTTCCGGTTCATCCAGGAAGCCGCGGTCGAGTTCATCACCAGCGTGATGCGGCCCAAAGTGGATAAGGCCCTGGTGGTCAGTTTCGATAGCTCGGCCGAGCTGGTCTCCGACCTGAACGGCGACCCCGATCAGCTGGCCAGCCTGGTTCGGGACCTGCGGCCGGGCGGCGGCACCGCGCTGTTCGACGCCATCTTCTTCGCCTGCCGCGACAAGCTCTCCTGGGAGCAGCCCCGCCACAAATTCCGCCGCGCCATGATCATCCTCAGCGACGGCGACGACAACCAGAGCCAGAAGAGCCGGGAACAGGCGCTCGAGATGGCGCAGAAGGCCGACGTCGTGATCTACACGATTTCAACCAACTACACGCGCCTCGAGACCGACGGCGACAAGGTGCTGAAGTACTTGGCCAACGAGACCGGCGGCCAGGCGTTCTTCCCCTTCAAGGTCGAGGACCTTTCGCAGTCCTTCGAGAATATCGCCAACGAGCTCCGCCACCAGTACAACATCTATTACCGTCCCGAGCACATGAAGACCGACGGCAGCTACCAGGCCATCGCGGTCCGCGTGAAGGACCGCAAGGACCTCATCGTTCGCGCGCGTAAGGGGTATTACGCGCCCAAGGCGCAGTAGGGGCGGTCAAACCGTCAGCCGCCGCCACCGGCTGCTATAATCACGTTTTCACCAGGAGAGACCAATGGACGAGAAGGAACGTGCGCGCGCGCTCAGTCTGACGCTGGGCCAGATCGAAAAGCAGTTCGGCAAAGGCTCGATTCTGCGCCTCGGCACCAAGGAAGCCATCGTGCCCGTGTCGGCGATTCCGAGCGGCTCCATCTCGCTCGACGCCGCGCTGGGCGTGGGCGGCTTTCCGCGCGGGCGCATCATCGAGATCTTTGGCCCGGAGTCCTCGGGCAAGACCACGGTGGCGCTGCACGTCGTGGCCAGCGCGCAGAAGATGGGCGGCATGGCCGCGTTCATCGACGTCGAGCACGCGCTCGACCCACTCTATTCCAGGAACCTGGGCGTGGATGTCGATAACCTCCTGGTCTCGCAGCCGGATTACGCCGAACAGGCGCTTGAGATCGCGAGCGCGCTGATCAGTTCCGGCTCTGTGGACGTGCTGGTGATCGATTCGGTGGCCGCCCTGGTCCCCAAGGCCGAGCTCGATGGCGAGATGGGCGAGGCCTCCGTGGGCCTGCAGGCGCGCCTGATGTCCCAGGCCCTGCGCAAGCTCACCGGCATCGTCTCGAAATCCAACACCTGCCTGATCTTCATCAACCAGATCCGCGAGAAGATCGGTGTGATGTTCGGTAACCCCGAGACCACTTCGGGCGGGCGCGCGTTGAAGTTCTACGCCTCCATCCGCGCGGACATCCGGCGCATCGCGGCCATCAAGGAAGGCGATGTCGCCACCGGCAACCGCACCCGGGTGAAGATCGTGAAGAATAAGGTCGCGGCGCCGTTCCGCGAGGCCGAATTCGACATCATGTACGGCCAGGGCATCTCGCGCGAGGGCGACCTGATCGACCTCGGCGCCGCGCAGAACGTGGTGGAAAAGAGCGGCTCCTGGTACAGCTACAAGGGCGAGCGGATCGGCCAGGGCCGCGAGAACGCGCGCCAATTCCTGAAGGACAACCCGGACATCACGGAGAAGCTCGAAGGCGAGCTGCGCGTGGCGCTGGGCCTGGTCAAGCAAGTCGCGCCGGGAGCCAACGGAGGACCCGCCGCGGAGGCGCCGCCGCCCTCCCCCAAGCCCGCACCTGCTGCCACACGCAAGTAGCGGGGCGCCAGCACCGAACCGCGCGCGTTAGCGAGCGGACCCCGCCCCAGCCCCGCGCGTCGACTGCGGCCGCGCGCCGACCCCCGGCCCGAATCGCGCGCTTCGCACGCTGCTGAAGAAGTCCAAGAAAACAATCAGAGCCGCCGGTGAACGCCGATAACTCATTTGTTTCCCATCGGCGTTCATCGGCGGCCCTCAATGTTTTGGACGTTCGCGACGTTTTTCAGCACCCTCCTTCGGCATGCGGACCGGTCTGTGGTATAACCGACGGATGCTCAAGGCTCGCTTCGCCGCCGCGTTCGTTCTCGCGCTCGGCGTTCTTCACGCCCAGGACACCCAGGTCGTCACGCTGCCAGCGCCGCCGGAGGGAACGGCCGCCCAGCCATCGGTCCGCGTCATTGCCGGCGCGTCTACGCCCACCGCCGCTCGATCCAGATCCAGGGGCCTGCTGTGGAAGGCCACCTCGGCCACCGCTACGGTCTACCTGGCAGGCTCGCTGCATTTCGGCTCCGAGGACATGTATCCCTTGCCGCAGGAGATGGAAAGCGCGTTCCAGGAGTCCTCGGTGCTGGTGGTCGAAGTCGATGTCAGCGCGATGAGCCCGACCAAGGCGCTGGGCCTGATGGCGACCTCCGGCACCTACCCTCCCGACGACTCTCTGTGGAATCACGTTAGCGAGCGGACGCGGTCCCTGCTGCCGGCCTTCGCGGCCCAGCACGGCTTGAACGCCGACATGCTCTCCCGGCTGCGTCCCTGGGCGGTGGACTTCATCCTTTCGGCGCAAATGATGCAGGCGGCGGGGATGCGGCCCGACCTGGGCATCGACATGCATTTTCTGGGCCAGGCCAAGGGATCCAAGCGGATCGAGTCCCTCGAAACCGTGGATGAGCAGATACGCGCTCTGGCGGGCGTGCCAGACATCGAGAACGCGCATGCTCTCGAAGAGGTTGTGACCAACCCCGAGCGGGCCGGCCAGACCCTCCGGACCATGAAGGCGGCCTGGATCGCGGGAGACACCGCGGCCCTCGAGGCGCTGATCGCCGACGAGTTCAGCAAGACGCCGGAGAGCCGGAGGCTGCTGCTCGACGAGCGCAACGTCCGCATGACCGCCGGCGTCGAGAGCTATCTGAAAGGCGGCGAAACCTGTTTCGTGGTGGTCGGTGGGGCGCACTTGATCGGCAAAGGGGGCGTCGTGAGCCGGCTCGCCGCGAAGGGTTATGCCGTCAAGCGGGTCGCTGCAAACTGACTTTCCTTGAGAAAGCGGCCGCGCCTTGACCACGACTCTCCCGAAGGGAGTTCTTGTGGACGAACGCGAACGCCAGCGTGCCATCGACAATTGTCTGAGCCAGCTCGAAAAGCAGTTCGGGCGCGGTTCCGTCCTGCGGTTGGGCTCGAACAACGTGGTCCCGGTCAGCGTGATCCCCAGCGGGTCGATCTCGCTCGACGCCGCGCTGGGCGTGGGCGGGTTTCCGCGCGGGCGAGTCGTCGAAGTCTTCGGCCCGGAATCCTCCGGCAAGACCACGCTGACCCTGCACGTGATCGCCGAGGCGCAGAAAGCCGGCGGAACCGCGGCCTTCATCGACGCCGAGCACGCCTTCGACCCGATCTATGCGCGCAACCTGGGCGTAGACACCGAGAACCTGCTGATCTCGCAGCCCGACTACGGGGAGCAGGCGCTCGAGATCGCCAGCGCCCTGGTGTCGTCGGCGGCCGTGGACCTGATCGTCATCGATTCCGTGGCGGCGCTGGTGCCCAAGGCCGAGCTCGAAGGCGAGATGGGCGACTGCCACGTCGGCCTGCACGCGCGGCTGATGTCGCAGGCGCTTCGCAAACTGGCCGGCTCGGTTTCCCGCACCAACACCTGCCTGATCTTCATCAACCAGATCCGGGAGAAGATCGGCGTCATGTTCGGCAGCCCGGAGACAACCACGGGCGGGCGGGCCTTGAAGTTCTACGCCTCCGTGCGCGCCGATGTCCGCCGCATCGCCACCATCAAGGACGGCGACACGGTAATCGGCAGCCGGACGCGGGTCAAGGTAGTCAAGAACAAGGTGGCCGCGCCCTTCCGCGAGGCCGAGTTCGACCTGATCCACGGCCATGGCATTTCTCGCGAGGGCGACCTGATCGACTTCGGCTGCGCCCGTGCGATCGTCGACAAGAGCGGCAGTTGGCTCAGCTACCGCGGCGAGCGGATCGGGCAGGGGCGCGAGAACGCGCGGCAGTTCCTGAAGGACCACCCAGACGTGCGGGAGCGGCTCGAAACGGAGCTGAGAAACCTGATGGCCGCGCCCGAAAAGGTGCCGCCCGCGTCCGCCCCGACGGACCAAAGAAAGGCTGTCGCGGTAGCCTAGGGCGGACCCCCCGGTCCGCCCGGGTCCTCCTGGACCCGCTTTCTCGCTCATAAATCGGGCTGATCGTACGACGACCGGGCCGACGGGCGCGTCGGCGGCGGACCGCGGTGTCCGCCCGACGGCAGCCCCGCCGGCGTAAAACATAGTCCCTTCAGTCTGTTTCGGCTGATTTGCGCCTCTTTGGCTGGCCCCAGGCGTGCATCCGGACGCCGTTTGGCGGCCGGGTTAAGCCCCAAGAGCCCGTCCAGCGGGCTCGCGAATGCAGCGTATGCCTCCAAAGGCCCGAAAAATGGGCCTCCGAAGCACATTTCCTCTTTACTTCGCCCCCGCGATTCCGTATTATCAATTGAACTTGATCGTGTCCGGGCGTCCGGCGCGCGGTGGCCGGCATCTGGGCACGAGATGGCCGTGTTCAACGGGAGTAGAGTTCAATTCGGGAGGATCGGAATAGAAGTCTATGGCAGAAGTCAAACGCTTGACGCAAACGCAACTCATCAAGGAACTGGCCGGTGCGGTTGAAGTGCCCAACAAGACCGCGAAGCAGTTCTTGACCAGTTTCGCCGACATCGCCGTCCATGAAACCAAGAAGAACGGCGTCTTCGTGATTCCCGGCCTCGGCCGCCTCGTTCGCGTGGAACGGAAGGCCCGCATGGGTCGGAACCCCGCGACTGGGGAAGCGATCAAGATCCCGGCCAAGAAGGTCGTGAAGTTCCGTGTCGCCAAAGCCGTCCGGGACGCCATCGTCCCGCCCAAGAAGAAATAGCGACCGCAGCCGTATCGCTGTTCGCACACCCAGCGCTCGCCGCACCCCGGCGGGCGCTTTCTTTTTGTCCGTACATGAAAAACCCCGCGCTCGCCGCGCGGGGTCTCGAACCGATGGCCGAAGGAGCCGCTAGGCCTGCTTCTTCTCTTCCGGCTTCTCCTCTTCCTTCACGGCCGACTTGAAGTTGCGGATGCCCTCACCCAAGCCCTTCGCCAGTTCCGGAATCTTCTTGCCACCGAACAGCAGGAAGGCGATGACCAGAACGATGAGCAGCTCCGGCGTACCGATAGACCTCATAAGAGCCTCCTTGGCCTGTGTGTACCCTCATTGTAGCCGAGTTGCCGAGTCACGGGGCCGCAAACCCTCGACGCGCCAGCCGGCCCACCAGAGAGAGCCGCTTCGGCCGGGGGCGCGGGACGGGCCCCTGGGCGGAGAGAGCGGCTACGACTGAAGCGGTAGTTGCTTGGCGGTGCTGGCCCCGGGGCCCCAGTCGGTGGGCCTCCGGCGCGGCTCTCGAGAGGGACTTGCAGAAATCGCTGGGCAAGCTGAAGCATACCCCACGTGAGGCCGTAAACCGTTGATGCGCCGTGTAGGACATGCTTCAGCTTGTCCCTTCCGCGGCGGTGGTGCGATTTCTGCAAGTCCCTCGCGAGAGCCGCCCACGCAAGTAGATCAGGCGGATTCGTCCTCGCCGGTGAGCATCTTTCGCACGGCCTGGACCAGCGTGGAGGGGCGAAAGGGCTTGCGGATGAACGCATACTGGGCGATCGCGCTGGCATCGGCGATCTCGCTCTCAGTCAGGAATCCCGACATGAACAGGACCGGAAGATCCGGGTTCAAGCCGACCAAGTGGCTGGCGAGCCTGGTGCCATCCATTTCCGGCATGACGACGTCGCTGATGAGCAGCTCGATCCGGTCGGCGTGCTCTTCGAAGACCTTGACCGCCTGTTTGGGACTGGTGGAGGCGAGAATTTCGAAGCCGCGCTTCTCCAAAATGGATTGCACCAACTTCAGCGCCATCGGTTCGTCGTCGACAACCAGAATGGTCGGCATTGTCCCTTTGCGTTGACTCGTTCCTAGTTTAGCAGCCGGGCGGGCACGGGGGCCTCGGCTGCGGCGGGGCTGGAACTTGCGCAAGCGAGTCCCGACAGCGCAGGCCGACCGGCCTTGGGCTGAAGCCCCCGGCGGCGCGCGGACCCCCTGGTCCGCGGCCGACGCCCACGGCGGCGTGGTCGTCGCACCGTTCAGCCTGGTTCATCAGCGAGAAAGCGTGTCCAGGGCGCCCCGAGCGGACCAGGGGGTCCGCCCCACGGCGATCGGAACGCAGGCGGAATCGACGGCGCCGCCGCGTCGCATGCGCTACTTTGGAGAATCGCCCGGTGAATCCGCGTATTACAAACCGGCTTCTGCTGCTCGCCACCGCGTTTCTGTTTTCTACCGGCGGCGTGGCGATCAAGGCTTGCTCCCTGGGCTCCTGGCAAGTGGCGGGCTTTCGTTCGGGCGTGGCCGCGCTGGCGGTATTCGCCCTTGTGCCTGCATCGCGCCGGGGCTTGAGCTGGCGAGTCTTGCCGGCTGCCGCGGCTTACGCGGCCACCCTGATCCTGTTCGTAACGGCGACGAAATTGACCACGGCGGCCAATGCCATCTTCCTCCAAGCGACGGCGCCACTTTACGTGCTGGCGCTGGGACCGGTGCTGCTGCACGAACGCATCCGGCGATCGGATCTGATCTTCGGCGCCGCAGTGGCCACGGGGATGGGCCTGTTCTTCGCCGTACGGCAGGGCACACTCGCAACGGCGCCGGACCCTGCGCGCGGGGACTTTCTGGCTCTGCTTTCGGGGATCGGGTGGGCGCTGACGGTCATCGGGCTGCGCTGGCTCGGGAAGCGGTCCGACGGCGGGGGCGCCATCGCCACGGTGGCTGTAGGCAACGTGATCGCCTGCCTCGTCTCGCTGCCGGCGGCGTTCCCCATTCCCGACTCCCGCTGGACGGACTGGATGGTGATCCTATACCTGGGACTGGTGCAAATCGGCCTGGCCTACTATTGCCTGACCCGCGCTATCGGGCACGTGCCGGCGTTTGAGGCGACCACGCTGATGCTGCTCGAGCCGGCGCTGAACCCGGTTTGGGTCTGGCTGGTGCAGGGGGAACGGCCCGCGGCGCTGGCGCTCGGCGGAGGCGCGCTGATTCTCTCGGCCACCCTGGTCCATACCTGGAGCGAAAGCCGGCGAGCGGCTTGACGCGACCATCGGAAAGCGGCCCGCTCGTTCACGCTCGGGTTTCAGCGCTGTGACGGGCTGTAAAGCCCGTGTTGCCTTGCCGGCCGGCAATGAACGCGGATTAACGCCGCCGGCTGTTGTTGCGTTCCGGAGCCAGAAATCTCCTGGCGGCAGTGAAAAGCCGTTCAGCAATGAAGACGCCGAAATACACGCATTTTAAGAAGCAAGAGTCTTTTTTGTTGACTTCGCACCCTGGCGCCCTTAAGATTTGAATTCGCGCGTTCGCGAAATAGAGCTATTCACTTCCTTCCGGTGTACGAGAGGTCCTCGCATGGCCTTCCAGATCGGCGAGAAAGTCGTCTATCCCAACCAGGGAATCGGGACGATTGAAAACGTCAGCGCCCGCTCCTTCGGGAACACATTCGAAAGATATTACCTCCTGCGGCTGGCCTGCGGCAGCGTTAAGGTAATGGTTCCGTTCTCGCACGTGAGCGACATCGGGCTGCGAAAGATCACCACCAACGGCGAGTGGTTGCGCGTGCTCGCGTTTCTTTCCGCGGGCAACTGCGCGTGCTGCCGCGATTGGAAGAACCGATTCAAGGAAAATTCGGAGAAAATGCGGGCCGGGAACCCACTGCGGATCGCTGAAGTGCTCAAAAGCCTGCTGCTGTTGCAGCGTCAGAAACCGCTCTCGTTTCGCGAGAAGAAGATGCTGGACCAGGCGCGCCAGATGCTGATTGTGGAGCTCTCGATCTCGCGAGGCATGCAGCAGGATGACGCGGCCGGCGTGATTGAGCGGGCGCTCGCCAAGGCGTCGCTCGAGTTGCCGCCGCCCCGCCAGTGAGACTGGGGGGATCGGGCGACCGAGGGCGGACCGAGGCGGACCCAGCGACCGCGAACGCCATCCCGAGTTGTTTGGGCTCGTGGTCGACCGGTGCGGACCCAGAGACGGACCCAGCGGCCGGGGCAGACCGGGGCGGACCCAGCGACCGCGAACGCCATCCCGAGTTGTTTGGGCTCGTGGTCGACCGGGGCGGACCCAGAGACCGCGAGGGCCATCCGGAGTTGTTTGGGGGGCTGACCGGTGCGGACCCAGAGACGGACCCAGCGACCGGGGCGGGCCACCCGGAGCGTTTTTGGGGGGCCGACCGGGCCGCAACACTCGGGGACGGATGGCAGGTCCGGCTGCGGCGTAGGCGGTTCAGACCGCATTCCCCCAATAAGACCCTGGCGACACCCGCACTGAGCGTAGAGCGGTTGGCGCGGGGAGTCAAACCAGGGCGGCGGTCGGCGGCAATCTCGTTGTCCAGCAAGGGCCTTGCCGCAGCGACCCCCGCCGAAAAGACCGCGACACCCGAGAATGTGGAAAATAGCAGTACTAGTACCCTCATCACTCATTGTTCTTGAGAAGTTACCCGAAGATATCACTACGCCTCTAACAATCTTGCCGGAACGGCAGCATCCCGGGCGTTAACCATGGCCATCTGTACTAGGACATTGGTCCCTTTTCGGGCTACTCGGGGATCGCGGCGCAGGCTCGCCCGACTCCGAGGTGAGAGATCCTAAACCAGTTGATTCTTCTGGCAAAAGGGGTCAAACGCCAATATAATTGTCCGGTAGGATTGCGACCGGATGCCCTGCTTCTTTTGTGGGAAACGGGTGTCGCTCGTCCGTCAGCTAACCGATGCCGACTTCTGTTCAGACGAGCATCGTAGACGGTACCAAGAGCTGACACGGCTGGCACTGGACCGGCTGCTCGACGCAGGTCAGCGGCTGGGAACGCCCGTGCTGCATCCGGACGCGCCGGCTTTCCCGGAGTGGCAGCCCGAAGCCATTGCGGTCGAGACGCCGAGGTACGAACCGACGGTCCAGCCGAGTCCCGAGAGCGAGCCTCCGCCGCTGCGGGAGGAGTCGACGCCTCCCTGGCGGCCTTCGGAACCGGAGCCGGTCTACGCCATGCCGCCGGCGGAGCAGGGCGACCCGATTCCACCCGAGGCATTCTACTTCGCGAGGCTGGAATGCGAGCCGCAGCCCCAGGCTTTTCCGCCGCACGCGGTCGATATCGAGACCTTCGAGCCGTCATTCAACGCGCCTGCCACCACGGCTCCTCCGGGCCGTTGCGGGCTGCGCGATAGCGCGTTCGTTCGGGAGCCGATGCGGCGGCCGATCTCGCGCGCCATGCCGGAGCGCTCCGGACCGGGCGGCGCGGAGGGCTTTCACGGCGGATTGTATTTCGAGGGCCTCACGCCCGCCCTGGACAGTGCGGTGCCGGTTTCCGGGTGCCAACTGGCGCCGCAGCCGCTGCTTAATTTCGGTCCTCGGCCAGCCAGAATGCAGGCTGGCGTTCACGCGGCGACGGAGGCGGCTGGACGCGCCGTCCCGAGGCCGGTTTTGGCGCGCCTGCGTGCTGCCCACGGACTGACGGCGGCAGTCCGGCCGGCCGACCTGATTCGTTATCCGCTGCCGCGGGGGATCGGGAGGGCCGCCCGGCAGCCGGGCGAGATCGGATTCCTGCCGTACGAGCGAAGCGCCACCATCGGAGTGCCATCGCTGGCGGCGTTCGTGCGCGCGTTCCGGCTGAGCGGACACCGGCAACTCTCCTGCTCCGCGGTCAACGTTGCGGCGCACCGGGCTCTGGCGCCGGAGATGGAGTTCCACGCCGCTCCGTCCTGTTCCTGTCACACCACCCTGCGGGGACGTGGCGCGGTGGCTCGGGGAGATCTGGCCGGCGTGCCCCTGCCGCGCGCCGTGCAAAGCGCGTTGCGCGTGATCGAGGCCCCGGCGGTCCTGTTTGCGGGAGGCGCGGCCCTGCCCGCCTTAGCGATCAGGCCGGCGGCCGAGATCGAGATCGGGGCAGAGCCCCCACTGGCGGCCCAGCGGCCCACGGAAGCGCCGCGGGCGCGGGCGATAGCGGCGGCCAGGCGTTCGGCTCCGGTCGCGGATTTCGCGTCGGTGCCGCCCACCGCGCTCCCGTTCCTGCCGGCGGCCAAGCCGGTCTTCGGGATAAGCGCGGCGAACTTCGAGGCGCCGGGCCGTGCGGCGGCCGCCCGACCGAGGCCGGGCGCCATCGAACGGGCGGCGGCGGTCGATGGCGCGCGTTGGCCCGAACCGCGGCCCGCACTGCCGGCTCTCGCCGCGCGGCGGGGCGCTGCTTCGCTTCCCGCAGCCGGGTCCCTGGCGGGTTGGGGATTGCCGTCGCCCGTGCGGCGCGCCGCATCCGCCCTTGTATCCGGCCGAGGCGCGGGGTTCGCCGCTTTCGAGCCGATCGTTCCGCGCGGTGCGGCCATCGCGGCGGCCCGGAAGCTTCTCGACGCAGCCACGTACGCGGCCACTTCGGCCAGCGTGCCCGCAAACCGGACCCATCGCGACGCTGTGACCGTCGGGCCACAGTTTGGCCGGGCCGAAACGCTAGTCGAGATTCCCGCCCTGGCGGTGCGAGTCCGCGCTGCGCATCTCAGCGCAGGCCAGCCGACGTTGGGCCTCATGCCGCAGCGGCCCGTAGGCGTGGCATTCCAACCTCATGCGGCGGGTGCCGCGGAGTTCCCGTTCGAGGCGCACCCGCCCGCCTGCTCGATTCGCTTCGACCGGGGCATTGAGGTGGCGACCTACCACTCCGCGCCGTACCCGGCAGCGCGAAAGGGCTCATTTGCGAGCCGGGGCGCGAGCCTCGATTTCGCGGGGCTCGCCACGTCGCTTCCCGGGTTTGAGGCGCCGCGGGCTGCCATCCTGCTGGCCTCCGCCGAAGCGGCCACTCATCTGCCCGCCGCGCGCGCGGGCCGCCTGGCGGGAGCCGCGGTGCAGGGCGAGTTGGAGATCCGGGGCGCGTCGGAAGTCCGGCTGCCGGAAGTGGATCTGACGCTGCCCGCCTCGGCCGGCGCCATCGGACCGCGCCCGCTCCAGGGGAGCGGCCAACCGGCGCTGCGCACGCGGCCCGCGGCCGCGCTCACGCTTCCCGCGTTCCAGATCGACTGCCACACGCAGTTCCCGGCGGCGCCGGCTCCGGTTTCGTCCGCGCACCTGGTACCCGCGGGCACCAACATCGCGCTCGGCCCGCGGCCAGCCGCGGCGACCCGTCCCGCGGTGAAGACGGCGGACTGGTTGCTGCCAGTTCCGCCAGCCGCCCTCGTGGGATGGACTTCCGGAACCTCGGCGCCGCGGGCGCTGAGCGTTTCGACGCCGATTCGGGGCGAGATCGCCGGCGCCAGGATTCGCAGCACCGCCCAGCCGTGCGACTGGCTGGCCCTGGGCCCCGCCGCTCCCGCCATCGAGGGTGAGAGCGCGCTGCTTCGTCCAGGCGCGCTGCGGCGAGGCACCATCGAGCGCGGGGCGCACCTGGAGGCCGCTCCCAGGAAGCCGCAGCCGGCAACGGTGCTGGGGGCCACTTCGCCGTTTACCGCGCAGGAAGCTTTGTTCCCGCCAGAGGGAAAGATCGCGGCACGCGAAGCGCTGGAAATCACGGCGGCGGCGACCGTGCTGCCGCGGTTGAAGACTAGCGCCGTTCCGGCGGTACGTTCCACCGGGATCGGCTTCCGGCAACGGAGCACGCTGCTGCCAGAAATCCTGCTCGACGCGGCGCGGGCTCGGATTGCGGCCGCCAGGCGCCTCGATGAGTGCCCGGCGAATCCGCTGGCGGGCCCGGTGCGGCGCGACGTAGCCAAGCCGAGCGTGGCCGAGACCGCGAGCGTGGAGATCGAGCTCACGGCGCCGCTCAACACCGGAGACAGCCGCATACGGCCGGCGGGACCTTTCCCACTGGGCGCCGCGGAACTCGCGCCGGTGACCCAGAGGAAGCCTTGGGCGCTCGACTCCCGCAGGCGCGAAGCCGAGACGGTCGCTTTCGAGATCGCCGCTCCGTTCGAGCCCGCGTCGGGCGGGTTGGTGGCGCGGCACACGCTCGAGAAGGCGCTACCGGCGGCCGGTAAGGGACGCGCTCAGGCGGGCGCGCCGCGACCGGCACAGGCGACCGTGGCAGCCGAAGGAACGCAGCCTGTGGAGTTGGCGGGAGCGCAGGGGTTGGTCTTCGCGCATCCGCTGCCGCCGTCGAGGTTCTCGGTGGTCGCGATCCGCGGCTGCGATCGCAAGGGAAAGCCGGTTCCGGCGGGGTGGGAAGCTTACGGCCGGGAATCCTCCGTCATCGAGCACGCATCGATCCAGTCGCGCGCCGACGGAGTGCGCTGGCCCTCGGCGACCAGCTTCCAGTTCGCGCACGAGCCGGAGTGGGCCGCCAAAGCGGGCCGCGCGACCAAGGCCGACCCGCGCGCGTCCGCGGAGTTTGCGGTGCCGGCGGTACGCGAGCCGGAGTTGGCCGGTTACACACTGGCGCTAGGCAGCGCTCCTTCATCCCGGATCGCCGCGCCGGCCGCCCGGCAGGACGCCGCCACCACACGGACGACGGTGCACCTGGAAGCGCTGGCCCGGTCCCACGGCCACCCCAGCCGCCTGCCGGTGTTCCACGATACGGTCGAGAAGGCGCACATGCCATCGGGCGTGTTCCACTACGTCGAGTTCGAGGACTGGGACGACGAGCGGACCATGACCTGCCGGGCTCCATACACGGAGCTTCCGGTGGAGCCTTGGATACCCGCGGTCGCTTACTCGCCCCGGGCCAGGTATTTGCTCGACGAGCCGCAGTTGGCGCCGGTGGGCGCCGGACCGCGTCCAGGGGTGGAGACTCCGGCCGCGGGGCACGGCGAACTGCCGTTTGACATCGAGATCGTAGTGCTTGCGAGTGGAGCCCAGTTGGACAAAATGGATTTCGAATCGATCGCAGAGAGCTCTTCGCCGCGCTGGCGCAGTGCGCTCAAGAGCGCGTCCGGACTCTTCCGGGGCATGCTGATGATGGTTTGTGTAATCACGCTCGGCATGTCGCTGACCGGTTGTTCGGGGAGGGGCGGTTCCCTGAAGGAGAGCATACGGGGTCGCGCCGCGATCCATATGGAACACGATTTCTCGAAAGGCCTGGATGGCTGGTACGGCGCGGATGGCTGGACCCCGAGCTGGTCGGCCAACCCGGCCGGATTCGTGGGGGTCGGCCAGTTGGCGCTGTATCGTCCCTCGCAACAGCTCGCCGACTACCACTTCGAATTTCTCGGGCAGATCAATGGACGCACCATAGGATGGGCATTCCGCGCGGCGGATCTGCAGAATTACTACGCCACGCAGTTGACCATCACCAGGGCCGGCACGCTGCCCGAGGTGTCGCTGGTGCGCTACCAGGTAGTGGGAGGACAGGAAAGCGAGCGGGTGCGTATTCCGATTCGTGTTGGCTTGCAGAACGGCCGGCCGTTGCGGATCGAGGAAGACGTTGCCGGCAGCAATTTCACGACATCGGTGGAAGGCGAGGTAGTAGATTCCTGGGCGGACGACCGGCTTCGCGCCGGCGGAGTGGGGTTTTTCGGCAGTCCGGGAGACAAGCCGAGCCTGTATTGGATAAAGGTGAGCAACAACGACGATTTTTGGGGCAAGGTTTGTGGCATACTCGCCCCTAGCAATTGAGCCGGGTGCACGCCCCCGGCTTAAGCCGTAACGGCGATGAGTAGGGCGGCACGGATAAAAGAAAAGAGGTGGAATCATGAGTCCGCGTAAACCAATCGGTGGTGGGCCGGAGCTTCGGCCCGTTGAGTTCAGTCCGCGCACGGAGGCTCCCAAGGCGTCGCGCTACATCGCCCGCGCGGTCTCCCTGCACTTGGACGGAAAGGCGGAGGAAGCGCTGCGCGAGTTGCAGCGCGCCGTGGCCAAGGGCGAAAAATCCGCGGAGATCTACTCGGCCATGGGTCAGGTCCAGTTCGAGCTGGGCCAGTTCGAAGGCGCCGCCAACAGCTACCGCGAGCTGCTACAGATCGAGCCGGGCCATCAGATGGGCTGGTTCAACCTGGCCGTGTGCCTGGAGCGTACGGGGCGCTGGCAGGAAGCGGCCGAGAAGTTCCAAAAGGCTTTCCAGGTGGATTCGACCCGCACGGAAGCCCAATTGGGACTGGGCATCTGCCTGCTTCACCTGAACCAGCCGCAGCCGGCGTTGGCCGCATTCGAGCGGGTGATCGAGCGCGAGGCCGACAACGAGACGGCGGTCTTCGGCAAGGCCGTGGCGCTGCAGCTCGACTCGCGCTTCGACGAGGCGGCGGAGCTCTATCGCCGGGTTCTCAAGCGCAATCCGAATTCGGAGGAGTCGCTCGCCAACCTGATCGCGATCGGCATGGCGAAGAAGGATTACGAGCTGGTGCGGGAATGCTCCGAGCACCTGCTGGAGCTGCGTCCGCAGTCCACCGCGGCCTTGGAGGGACTGGCGGCCTGGGCTTCGGCCAGCGGCGACTTCCAGATGGCGGCGAAGTTCTGCACGCTGCTGGTGGACGCCGTCCCCAACCACTTCGAGGGCTGGTTCAACCTGGGCCTGGCGCACCAGAAGGCGCAGCGGCTGCAACAGGCCGCCGATGCGTACCAGCAGGCCATTAAGGTGAGGCCGCAGTCTTCGCAGACCTACACCAACCTGGGCATCGTGCGCCAGGAACTGGGCGCGTTGAAGGAAGCCAAGGACGCCTACCGCGAGGCGGTGCGCCTCGATCCGAACGCCGTGGCGGCGCTGTGGAACCTGGCGCTGGTGCTCGAGCAATCGGGCGAGCAGGATGAAGCCGAGAAGACTTACATGAAGGTTCTGGACAAGGATCCGGAGAACCATGAAGCGCGGTTCCGGCTGGGCTACGTGCGCCTGCAACGCGGCGACTACCGCGGCAGCGCCGAGGCCTTCGAGACCTGCCTGAAGAAGCGCAAGGACTGGATCGAAGCGCAGATGAACCTGGCGCTGGCGTACTGGAAGATGGGCGACCGCGACCTGGCGCAGTTGGTTTACGAGCAGGCGCTGAACTCCGATCCCAAGTCGCTGGACGCACTGCGCGGACTGGCGGCGCTGGCTCTGGAGCGCGGCGACCTCGACCAGGCGCTCGAATTCCACGGCCGGCTCGTCGATCTGGGCGAGCGGACGCCGGAACTGCTTTACAACACCGGGCTGCTGCTGCAAAAAGCGGGGCAGGCCGACGAAGCGGCGCGGCTCTACCGCGAGGCGCTGTCGGAGAATCCGGATTTCGCCGAGGCGTTGCTGAACCTGGGACACGTCATGAAGTCGCTGGGTCAGGAAGAAGACGCCAAGGCTTGCTGGAGCAAGGCGCTCGAAGCCAAGCCGGAACTGGCGCAAGGCTACTTCGAGCCGGTCCGCAACTAGTTTTCCCGTCGCACGCTGTCGCCCCGGCCCCAGGGAGTTCCCCTGGGGCCGGGGTTTTGTTTTTTTGGGAAGGCCACGAATGCACACGAATCGAACGAGACGGGTGGGCACGGGTCCGCTTGCTGACGCGCGCGGTTCGGTGCTGGCGGCACGTGCCTGCGCCACAAACACCGCTATGATAGAAAATTAGGGAGGAGCTGGTTTGAATTTGCTCTCAACGCCCGCTGCGCTTTTATTGCAGTACAGCATCTGGGATATGGTCAGCCGCGCCAAGCCGCTGCAGCTTGCGGTGTTCGGACTGTTGCTGGTGTTCTCCGTCGTTTCCTGGGCGGATCGTCTTCTCCAAGTGGATGAGTTTCGGGAAGGCGCGCTCGGCGAACCGGCGGTTTCTGCGGGCGTTTCGGAAGGCCTCCGGCCTGCAGGCGGTGGCGGTGGTGAGCGAACAGTTCCGGCCCTGTCCGCTGGCTACGGTTTTCGATTTCGGCTACGACGAAGTGTCGCACCAGATCAAGGCGCGGGGCAGCGTGACCAACCAGGTGGCGCTGGAGCGGGCCCTGCAGCTCGGCATCAGCGAGGAAGTCGCCAAGCTCGAGCGCAACATGAACTGGCTGGCCACCACCGCGACGGTTAGTCCCTTCATCGGCCTGTTCGGCACGGTGTGGGGCATCATCGACGCGTTCCAGGGTCTGGGCCTGGCGGGCAGCGCCAGCCTGCGCGCGGTGGCGCCCGGCATTTCCGAAGCGCTGGTGGCGACGGCCATGGGCCTGGCGGCGGCCATTCCGGCGGCGATTTTCTACAACTACTACGGGCACGTGATTCGCGAGATCGGCGCGCGCATGGAAGACTTCTGCCTGGAGTTCCTGAACCTCTCGGAAAGGAACTTCGAGGGATAAGCGATGGCCTTCTCGATGGGCAACGGGGGCTCCGGCCGGAGCCGGTTCCGGGGCATGAACTCGCTGGCCGAGATCAACATCGTCCCGCTGGTGGACGTGGTGATGGTGCTGCTGGTGATCTTCATGCTGACCGCGCACGTGATGGAGTTCGGCATGGAAGTCGACGTGCCGAAGGTCAACCAGGTTCGGGACACGGCGCGGGAGCTGCCCGTGATCACCATTACCAAGGACGGCTACCTCTTTCTCAACGACAAGGAGGTCAACATCAACGAGGTCGGCCCCGCTGTGCAGGCAGCGCTTCGGCAACGTTACCGGGGTCTACGTGCGGGCCGACAAGGACGCCATCTGGGACGTGATGGCGCAGGTGGTGAGTGCGCTCAACGCAGGCGAAAATCCAGATCAACGTGGTTACGCAACCTGTGGATGAAACCGGCAAAGGCGGCGGGCGGCGCTGAACGACATGTCTGGCCGGGTCGATACTCTCGAACAGCGTGACGGGCTGAGCAAGTTCTTTGCGCTCTCGGCGGGGGTGCATGCCGCGTTCTTTGCGTCGATCGCGATCTACGCGTCCCTCGGTGCGCGCGGCGGGTCTGCAGTGGGGAAACCCGCATTCGCTCGGTGGTTCGGCGGTGGGAATCAACGCCGTGAAACAGATCCCGCTGCCCGGCCGCTCGGGCGCCACCAATCCTCTCGCCAACGACACCCACTCCCGCGTGCCTTTGCCGCCCAAGCCCGAGCCGAAGAAAGCAGCCGGCTATCGATCCCGACGCCCTGCCGCTCCGCGACGCACAACGCGCCGCGAAAGCCGACTTACACCCGTTCCCAGCAGTACTCGCAATACCGCTCCTCGCCGGACCGTCCAAACCAGCTCTACAGCCGCTCGGGTCAGGCGCTGGCTTCGCCCATGTACGGCGCGCAGACCGGCAGCCGGCGGTGTGCAGATGGGTTCGGCGGGCGCTTTCGGCTACCGTTTCGGCGGTTATCGCGACCTGATCGAGCAACGCGTGGCTCAGAAGTGGCGGACCGACGAAATCGACCCGCGTATTCAGACCGCTCCGACCGTGATCGTCACCTTCGAGATCCAGAGAAGCGGCTCCATTACCAACGTGCGCGTCCTGCAGAGCAGTGGCAACCGTGCGCTGGATTACTCAGCCCAGCGGGCCGTGTTTGAGGCGGGTCCGTTCCCGCCACTTCCCCAGGCATACGAGCGCTCGAGCGCCGACATCGAGATTTGGTTCACATTGAAGCGATGAGAAAACCAACCGTTTGGATCGCGGCTTTCTGCGCCGTGGCGGCGTTGACCGTCCTGGCGCAGCAGGGCGACGTCATCAGATCAAGATCGAAAAGGGAGAGCGCGCCGCGCTGGCGGTGCCGGATCTGCGCGGCTCGGGCGAGGCGCAGCAGTACATGAACGCCTTCAACCAGACGCTGTGGAACGACCTCGACAGCGCCGGGCATTTTTCGGCTGGTTCCCAAGAGCATGTACTGGCTGCAAGTCCCGCAACAGCCGCGGGACTTCCGGCCGGAGCCGCCGCCGTCTCGCACGACGGGGAACGTGCGCCCGAATGGACAGGGCCTCCGGCTCTCGGACTGGGCATCGCCGCCGGTGAGCGCCGGCTATCTGGCCTTCGGCTACACGGGCGTCGAGGCCGGACAGTTCGTTTTGCGCGGATGGCTGTTCAACACCGGGCGGCCGCTGGCCGAGCGCGCAGGTTTTGGGGAAGACATATCTCGAGCCGTTGGGAGAAGACGGCGCCCGCAAGGTGGCGCACGAATTCGCGGCCGACATCCTGCAGCAGTTCGGCAGCCCGAGCTTGTGGAACACGAAGATCTACTTCACCAGCGAGCGCACCCGGGGCGTGAAAGAGATCTGGGCGGTGGACGCCGACGGCTCGAACCTGAAACAGATCACTTTCTACAAGTCGCTGTCGATCATGCCGGCGGTTTCGCCCGACGGCACGCGGGTGGCGTTTTGCAGTTTCGCGCACGGCAATCCGGCGATCCAGGTTCTTTCGCTTGAGACAGGGAGGCGATTGCCTTTCTATAATGAAGTTTCATCGTTGACAGCGACACCGGAGTTTACCCCGGACGGGAAGCAGATCCTATTTGCCTCCTCCGTTACGGGGTGGGCCCAGATTTACATCGCGAATCTGGACGGGAGCGGAATGCGCCGGGTAACTAACTCGCGCTCCATCGACATGGAGCCGAAGGTGAATCCGAAGACGGGTGCGCAGATCGTGTTCATATCGGACCGCTCGGGAATGCCGCAGATCTACCGGATGAGCGCGGAAGGAACCGACGTGCAGATGCTGACGGAAGGGACAGGGCGAGGCGGTGAATCCAGCCTGGGACCCGGACGGCACAGCACATCGCGTTCGCGTGGACCAGGGGATACGCCCCGGGCCACTACAACGTTTTCATCATGGACGTTGCGACTCGCAAGTACACGCAATTGACGCACGACGCGGGGCGCAACGAACACCCGAGTTGGGCGCCGGACGGGCGCCATATCGTCTTCTCGTCCAACCGCAGCGGTTCGCAGCAAATCTGGACCATGCTGGCGGACGGGACCCAACTCAAACAACTGACCACGCAGGGCATCAATACCCAGCCTGTGTGGAGCAAGTAGCAGTGGAGAAAAATGAGATCGACTTCGAGGAGGCAGTTCAGGATGACTAAGCCCAAGATCAGTGCTTTGTTGTTGTCCGTCTCTCTGATTCTATTCGCGGCGGGCTGCAAGAAGAAGGTGCCGCCACCGCCGCCACCGCCGCCGCCGGCGGCGACGCCCACGCCGACGCCGCCCCCGCCCAAGCCCGCCATACAGTTCTCGGCGGAGCCGGGCACGATCGAGCGCGGCCAGTCCGCCACGCTCCGCTGGTCGGTGAGCGATGCTACCGAAATTTCGATCGCGCCGGGAATCGGGACCGTGACCGCCCGAGGCGAGCGCCAGGTTTCGCCAACCGATACCGCGACGTACACTTTAACAGCCAACGGTCCGGGAGGGAGCGACACCGCGACGGCCACCGTGAACGTGACCGCGCCACCGCCGCCACCGCCCACGCCTACGCCGGTGCCCAAGAAGACGCTCAGCGAGATGCTTTCGACCGAAGTGCAGGACGCCTACTTCGACTATGACAAGAGCGACATCCGCGACGATGCCAGGACGGCGCTGACCCACGACGCCGAGGCGCTGAAGCAGATCTTCACGGAGATACCGGATGCGACCGTCCAGATTGAAGGCAACTGCGACGAGCGCGGATCGGCCGAGTACAATATTGGTCTGGGCGATCGCCGCGCGACGGCCGCCAAGGACTTCCTGGTGCAGTTGGGCGTTCCCGCCGACAAGCTGAAGACGGTCAGCTACGGCAAGGAGCGGCCGGTGTGCACCGATGCCAATGAGGAGTGCTACCAGAAGAACCGCCACGACCATTTCGCGGCGGCTCAATAGACTGGTGAGGTGCGGCGCGATCTGCGCCGCACTACACTAGACGTGATGGGCGGGTCTGCCCCGCGGCTCCGCCCGACGGGAATTGTGTGCAGGTCGCGGAGCGCGCCGAAAACGTGCTCCGCGGTCTGCCATTTTTGTGTAGGAGGATCTCAAGATGCGTTCCTTGCTGCGTTGCTTGCCCATCGGCCTTCTCGCTTTCAGCCTGGTTCCGGGCCTCGCTTTCGCCCAGAAGAGAGACATGATCGACTTGCAGCGCGACGTCGCGGCGCTTCAGGACCAGGTGCGCAGCCTGCAACAGTCGGACAGCGAGAACATGGGCAAGATCATGGGCCTGCTGCAGCAGGCGATCGACACCATCAACAAAGTAAACACCAATATCGCCCTCCTCGACAAGAGCATGTCGAGCCCGGTCGCGGCGGTAGGGACGAAGGTCGATTCCATGGCCGGCGAGTTTCAGGCCATGCGCGTGTCGCTGGAGGATGTGAGCTCGAAGCTGGCTAAACTCCAGCAGGGCTTGATCGACCTGAACAACACCGTGAAGGTGATCTCGGCGCCGCCCGCTCCTCCCGCGCCGGCAGGGGGAGCTGCGCCGGGTGCCGCCGGTCCTCCGCCGGGCGTTACGGCGGAGTCGCTCTACTCCAACGCCATGCGCGACAAAGACAGCGGCAACTACGACATCGCGCAGCAGGAATACATGGACTACCTGAGGTTCTATTCCGGCTCCGAGATGGCGCCCAACGCGCAGTACTACGTCGGCGAGATCTACTACACCCGGAAAGACTACGAGAACGCGCTTCAGGCGTTCGACGCGGTGTTGGAGCGGTTTCCTGACAACAACAAGACGCTGGACGCCATGTACATGAAGGGCCGGACCCTGTTCCAGATGGGCGAGCGCACCAAGGCCGCGAACGAGTTTCGCGCCGTCTACGCCCGCTCTCCACGGTCGGACCTGGCGGCCAAGGCCAAAGCCCAGTTGGCGAGCATGGGCTTGACGGTCAGTGGCGCCGCGCCACGGCGGAAGAAGTCGTAAGACTGGCCGCTCCCTTACGGTCGCGGTTCGGTGAACAACAGGAGATCGAAGCATGACTATGGAGAATACCCGCCCGCCGCTGGCGACTCTCGAGGATCTGGCGAAGTTGATAGACCACTCGCTCCTGCGGCCCGAGCTGTCGGATGAGAAGGTTCTCGAAGGGTGCCGCGTGGCCCGCGAGTACAATGTGGCCACCGCGACCGTGCGTCCGTGCGACGTCGATACGGCGGTGCGGGCCATGGAAGGCAGCGGAATCGGAGTGAGCACCGTGGCGGGGTTCCCCCACGGTTCGTCTACTACCGCCGCCAAGCTGTACGAGGTCCGCGACCTGTTGCGGAGGGGCGCCTGCGAGGTGGACATGGTCCTCAACATAGGCCGTCTCGTTTCCCGCCAGTTCGAGTACGTCGAGACCGAGCTTACCCAGGCGGCCGCGGCGTGCCATGAAAGCGGCGCGCTACTGAAGGTGATTCTCGAGAACGCCTACCTCACCGACGAGCTAAAGATCATCGCTTGCCGCATTGCCACGAACGCGGGCGCGGATTTCGTGAAGACTTCGACGGGCTACGCCCCGTCCGGCGCCACCATCGAGGATCTGAAGCTGATGCGCGCGCACTCCGGGCCCAACGTGCGCATCAAAGCGGCGGGAGGGGTGCGCACGCTGGAGGGCGCTCTGGAGGTGTACAAAGTGGGCTGCTCGCGGATCGGGGCCACGGCTACGATCCCAATTCTGGAGGCATGGAAGCGGCAAATCGCGAGCAGGAGTCAGGAGACGGGGCCGGCGATCTGATCGAGGTGGTGGTGCATGTGCTGCACGTACTGCCGGGCGAGTTCCGCGAGCGGGATGGCGGCATGGCCCCCGATGCGGCAGGAGGCGCTAGCCGCGGCGGGCGGAAGGCTCGTGAGCACGTGCGCGAGCAAGCGGTTCAGCGCTACCCAGGCGTCCAGCAGCATGGGCCAGGGCGCGTCCTGGAAGGCCTGGACGCGAACGCAGCCGTCCTGATCGTAGTCGGGCCAGACCAGGGTTCCCGCCAACCCGGCGCGCACCCAGCGCTGGTGATTGTTGGACGCCGAATCGATCAGATGGCCGATCACCTGCTTTCGGGACCAGCCGCCCGTGAGCGCCGGAGCGCTCGCCTCGCGATCGCCGATTTCCCGAAGGGCTGGCGCCGACCGTTCGACAACGCCCGCCAGTTCCGCCGCGATTTCACGCATGCTGAGATTGTACTGGAACGCGTGCTACGATAGCCAATGAAACTGCCTGCGCCGGGATGACGGAATTGGCAGACGTACCGGACTCAAAATCCGGCGCTCTTCACTGAGCATGAGGGTTCGACCCCCTCTCCCGGCACCACACCATCATCGTTGGAAGGCTTCGGCCAAGTACTCGCGTCGGCGCTTCCCGGACGAGAACATGCCTGCTACCCGAATGGCGCGATCAGCGCGGTCCTCTGCCTGCGCGATGCGGTACAGGACCAGGCGATCGATTGCGTTCCGGATCAACTCGTCGATAGACTTGCCCGTCGCAGCCGAGAGCAGCCGGAGAGCCTTCATCTGCTCTTCGGTCAATTCGACTTGTGTTCGGGGCATGCCACTCTACTTCGCCGCGGCGGGGCGGTGGAGAGTCAGCGGCATGGGGCCCATTCCCTGGGTCCAGGTGCCGGTAATCGAGGCGGCATCTTTGCTGATCTCGCCGCTGAAACTGCCGCTGACAGAGGGCAGATCGAGCTTCAGCCCGGACTTCGTCTGCGTGATGACGGCGATGGGAATCACGGCGCCGCCCTGATCGACGCTGGTCAGGGTGCCGGTGGCGGAGTCCTTCTCGTTGACCAGCTTGAGCAGCAGGCGGAATTTCGTGCCGTTGGCATCGAGCGTTCCCTCCCAGTCCCCTTCGAACACCTTGGCCACCAAGGTGCTCGGGGCGATTTGCGCAAATTGGGCCGCTCCCGTGCGCTTCATGCTGAACGGTATCGAGCCGCCGTCCCGCATGAAGGTGCCGGAGATGGATTGGCCGCCGGCCGCCAGCTTGCCGTCGAAGGAGGGATTGCCGGGAACGCCGCTCATGGCGAATTTCACGGCATCGTTTACGACGCTGATGGACGACAGCGGGAACTCCTTGAGATTCTGCTCGGGGATGGCGATGGTTCCCTTCCACGCGTCTTTCTGGCCGGGGGCGAGATCGATCAAGATCTGGAGCTCTTGGTCCGGGGCCGAAATGGAACCTTCCCAGTGGCCGGACGCGCCGGGCGCGGGTGCGGACTGGGCCGTGGCGAACGGGGCCAGGAGCGAGAACGCGGCGGCCGCGAAGGTGAGTTTCACGAGGTCCTCCTATGGGCGATTCCAGATTAGGATGACATAGATGCTGGTCGATGGTGGATGGTCCGCTCCCTGATGGTCGCGGTTCGGTGCTGAACGGAGCCTGGATGCTCAATGCGCGGGCGGCGCGGCTCCCCTTTGGGCCGGACGGCGCATCAGCAACAGGAACGGCAGCAGGACCAGGAAGACCAGTCCCAGGAGCCGGAATGTCTCCAGGAACGCCAGCATCGACGCCTGGCGCGCGACACTTCCGAACATCATCCCGTAGGCCTGCTGGGTGGCAGTCGCGGAACTGGCGCCTCCTGCCATCAGCGCACCGCGGGCGCCTTGCAGCATCTGCCGCGCCGCGCCGCTGTAGGCCGTCACGTTCGCGCCCAGCGTGTTGATCTGGACCTGTGTGCGCCGCTCCAGGAAGGTAGTCGCCGCGGCAATGCCGACGCTCCCGCCGATGTTCCGCATCAGGTTAAAAATGCTGGTCGCATTGCCCATCTGCTCCTTCGGGATGGGGTCCATGGTGGTGGTGGTCAAGGGGACGAACAACAGGGCCATCGCGATCCCCTGCCAGAACTGCGGCCAGAAGATATCCCAGTAGCCGGCGTTCAGGTTCAGCGCCGACAGTTGAATCAGCGTGACGCTCGCGCCCAGGATGCCGAGCCCCAGCATTTTGCGGGCATCGAAGCGGCCCAGAATCGCGCCCACGATGGGCATGGCGATGAAGGACCCCATCCCCCGCGGCGCCATCGCGATGCCGGCCCGCAGAGCGGGATAGCCGAGCAGGGTCTGCAGAAAGATCGGCAGCAGCACCAGGCTCCCGTAGAGCACGAAGCCCACCATGGTCATCATGAACACACCGGTGGCGTAAGTGGGCACCTTGAGCGCGCGCAGGTTCACAATGGGGTGCGCGGTGCGCAACTCCCAGATCACCAGGGCGACCAGGCCCACGACGGCAATCACCGCCAGGGTGGTGATGAAACTCGATCCGAACCAGTCGTCCTCCTGTCCCTTGTCGAGCAGAATCTGGAGCGCGCCGATTCCGACGGCCAGCATCCCGATGCCCCAGTAGTCCACGCGGGCGGAACCGCGGCGGATGTAGGGGGGATCGAAGATGAACAGGTTGGTCATGATGACGCACATCACCCCTATGGGGATGTTGATGTAGAAGATCCAGCGCCAGGAGTAGTTGTCGGTGAGCCAGCCGCCCAGCACCGGTCCGAGCATGGGGGCGACCACGATTCCGAGGCCCCAGAAGCCCATGGCTTTGCCGCGGTCCTGGGGCGGAAAGGCCTCCAGCATGACGGCCTGCGAGAGCGGTTGCAAGGCGCCGCCTGTAGCGCCCTGCACGATCCGGAAAAAGATCAGCATGGGCAGGCTGGTGGAGAGGCCGCACAGCGCCGAAGCGGTAGTGAAGCCGATCACCGCGGACAGCAGGAACCGCTTGCGGCCGAAATAGTTCGCCAGCCAGCCGGTCATGGGGAGTACGATCGCGTTGGCCACCAGGTACGAGGTGAGCGCCCAGGTGGCCTCGTCCACGGTGGCCGAGAGGCTGCCCGCGATGTGCGGGAGCGAGACGTTCACTACCGTGGTATCCAGCACCTCCATGAAGGTTCCGAACATGACCGCGACGGCGATCAGCCAGGGGTTGATGACCGGGGTGGTGGGCGGCGGCTGGATGACGTCGGTGGCCATGGCTCAGGGCTCCGGCGGCCTCACCGCGGCCAGGATAGCGGCCACCGCAGTGGTCTCTCCCATGCTCGAACAGAGCATAAGGTCGTAGAGGTGGGGATTGGTCCACTCCTGTCCGAAGTGGCGGCGGATGTAAGCCTCGCGCCGGCGGTCCCAGCCATCCATCAGATCTTCGGCGTCCGCGACGGGGCCGTGCTCGCTTATGACGCGCTCGAGGCGCTCCCGCCGCGGGGCGTAGACGAAAACGTGGAAGGCGTCCTGGCGGCCCTGCAGGATGCACTGTCCGCCGCGGCCCACGATGACGCAGCCGCCCTGGTTGGCCGCCTCTTCGATCACGCGGTGGGCTAGGGCGGCCATGGCTTCGGCGTCGAAGCCCGCCTCGGTGGACGTTGCCACCCCTTCATAGCCGCCGTGCCAGAGCGCCTTGCGCAGGCGGTGAAACCAGGAGTCGATGCACTCGTCGTAGTGGCGGGCCGTTTCGCAGTCCACATGCGCGGCGCGGGAGATGGATTCGATAAGGGAGCTGTCCACCAGGTTCCAGCCCAGCTCGCGAGCCGCTGCGCGGGCGATCTGGGCACGCCCGCTGCCGTACTCGCCTCCGACGGTGATGATGCGGATGCTAGTCATGTTGCTGCTCCCACGCCCCCTCTGGACAACGCCGATAGCTCATCTGTTTCCCATCGGCGTTTATCGGCGTTCATCGGCGGCCAGCAATGTCGTGGACTTTCGCGACGTTTTTCAGCACCCGATGAAGCTTGTCCTACTACTTCGTCATAACGGTCGCCCCGACCGACATCCCCGGCCGAAGCAACCGCTGCGGGTCCTGCCCTTTTTCCAGAACGATCTTGATCGGCAGCCGCTGGACGACCTTCACATAGTTGCCGGTTGCGTTCTCGGGCGGAAGCAGGCTGAACCGCGCGCCTGTCGCCGCCGCAATACTGTCCACATGCCCGTTGTACTCGCGCCCGCCAAAGGCATCCACCTTGACGGCCGCCGGCTGGCCTACCCGCATGCGATTGAGTTGGGTCTCCTTGTAGTTTGCCGTCACCCACACGTCTTCGAGCTCGACCAGCGCCAGCAGCGGCTGGCCGGCCTGGATCACCTGTCCCAACTCCACCGACTTCCTGCTCACCACGCCATCCACCGGCGCCCGTACCACGGTGTATCCCAGATTGAGCTGCGCCTGCTCGACGGCGGCCTGGTTCTGCTTGAACTTGGCGGAGGCGGAGCCGGCCTCGGCGCGGCTGGTGGCGATCTGCTGCGGGCGCACCCGGGCCGCCTGCACGCTGGCCTGCGCCTGAGCCACAGCCGCCTCGGCCTGGGCGACGTGGCTCTGGGCAACCGCAACCGCCTGCTCGGCCTGAGCGACGGCCGCGCGTGCCGAATCGACCGCGGCTACGGCCACCTGGGCGTCGCTCACCGTTACGTCGAACTGCTGCTGCGAAATCTCGTCGCGCGCCACCAGTTGCTTCATCCGTGCCAGGTTCTGCTGGGCGAGTTGGCTGCGCGCCTCCGATTCCCGCTGCCGGGCCTGCGCCGAACCAAGCTGGGCCTCGGCCGCTCCCACTTCCTTGCGCGCGGCCTGGACTCCCGCGTTGGCCGCCAGAACGCCTGCGTCGGCTGTGTCCACCCGGCTCGCCGACATGGTTTCGGTGATCGGCACGCCGCTCTGGGCCGCCGATGCCGTGGCTCCCGCAGCGGCGGCGTCGGCGAGGACGCGATCGAGAGCGACCTGGTAGTCCTTCGGATCGATCCGCACCAGCACCGTGCCGGCCTTCACCACCTGGTTGTCGTTGACGTTCACCTCGATGACCGTTCCACCCACGCGGGCGCTGATCGGATCGATGTGCCCGTCTATCTGCGCGTCGTCCGTGCTTTCGCGGATCGAGTAATAACCCCAGAGCTCATACATTCCCACGGCCAGAACCACCAACACCACCAGCAGAATCCACTTGGCGGCGGGATGCTGGCGGAAGTATGAGCGTCGCAACTCCGGCGGCGGCGCCGTGCCCTCGGTTTCGTGTTGTTCGGTGCGCGCGGCATCCGGCATCAGCGATCTCCTCTCAGAAACTGCAGGTAAGTCTTCTCGGCCCCGCCCAGCGCGCGCGCCAGCGAGGCTTTGGCCAGGTTGTAAGCGAACAGCGCGGAGATGTCGTTTTCGTTTGCGGTCGCCACGGCCTCCTGCGCCTGCACGACTTCGAGATTGTCGGCCACCCCGGCGGTGAATCGGTCCTGGGCCTGCTTGAGCTGTTCGGCGGCGAGTTTGACGGCGCTTTCGGCCACCGCCACCTGATCTCCCGACGCCTTCAGGTCGAGCAGCGAGACGCGGATCTCCTGTTCGACTCCGTTACGCAGGTCGGCCAGTTCCGCCTTGCGCTGTTCGAGCGCGGCATCGGCCTGGAGGATGTCGGCCTGGGTCCGGCCGCCTTGAAACACGGGTATGGCGAGGGTCACGCCGGCAGTAAACGTCCCGTGCGATTGCCAGGGCTGAAATCCTATCGTGCCGTAATTGGCGTCGAACTGAAGCCCGGGAAGACGTTCGGCCGTGGCTGCGCGTTTGGCGGATTCGGCGGCGCTCACCAGGGCGGCCGCGCTGCGATAGTCGGCCCGGTTCTGGAGCGCCTGCTGAAGGGCCTGTTCCACGCCCAGCGGGGGCGGCGGTGTGTATGCCACCTGGTCGGCAAGCGTGAACGGCTGGCCCACCGGGAGGCCGATGGCGCGGGCCAGCCCCAGCTTCTGCTTTTCAAACTCGTTTTCGTAGAAGATCACGCGTTGTTGGAGCGCCTGCATCTCCACCTGCGCGCGCAGCACGTCGATGCCCGGGACTACGCCGGCCTGCTTCATGTCCACGGCCCTCTGGTACAAGGTCTGCGCGGTCTTGAACTGGGCCTGGGCGGCCTCGATGCGCGCCTGGCTGGCGATGGTCTGGAGATACAGCCCGGCCACGCCCAGCACGACGATGTCGCGCGCGTCCTGATAGGAAAGCTGGGCGGCGCGCAGGCTCTCGGTCCCGGCCCGTGCCTTGTGCAGCGAGGTCAGGTTCAGGATGGACTGGGAGAGGAAGACCCGCGCGTCGAATACGTGGAAGGGCCCGACGATGGGCGCGATGCCCGGGAAAGCTGGGGAACCCGAACGCTTGCAGGTTGATCTGCTCCCCGATGTAGGAGACGCTCGCGGAAACGTTAGGCAGCAGGCCGCTGCGCGCGGTCAAGCCGGCCCGCCTGAGCCGACCGCGTCCCTTGCTCCCCGAGGAACAAGCCGAGGTTCTGGCGAAGCCCGCGTCCGATGGCGTCCTCGCAAGGTCAACGCCAACGGGCCGGCGGTCGCGGGTGCGTTCGGGACGCCGCCCTGAAACGGGCTTTGTCCGCCGGGCACCTGTGTCCAGCCCGCGCAAAGATACAGCGCGGCAAGTGAAATGAGACGCAAGGTCATGAGAATTTGTAAGTTTGACGCGAACAGACGCGGATCGCGAACTCATTAGTATTCTCTCACAACAGCCGCGAGGCCCCTGGTTGCGGCACAGGCGTTGGCCTTGGCGGCGGTTTGCCGCTCGCGCGCGCCCCGCCCTGCCGGGACCTTGGCGGTGGTTTGCCGCGCTCGCCTCCGCCACCCGGCCGGGACCTTGGCGGTGGCGGTGGTGGCGGTTTGCCGCTCTCGCCTCCGCCACCTGGCGGCGACGCTGGCGCGCGCGGCGCCCCGGGACCTTGGCGGCGGTTTGCCGCTCGCGCGCCCCACCCTGCCGGACCTTGGCGGCGGTTCGCCGCTCTCGCGCGCGCCCCACCCTGCCGTCCCTGCTAAGCTGGTTCGTGGAACTTTCTGGGTTCATTAAAAAGCTTCTCGCCGCGGTGGCGATCCTCGTTCTGGGTGTGCCGCTGCTCCTGTTGCTGCTCTCTACGGCGCCCCAGGTGACCGTGCTCTCGCCGGTGCGCGTGATCGGCACCGCCACACCCGTCTCCGTTCGGGTCGCGAGCCCGCACGGCGTGCGGCGCATTACCGCGGAACTGGAGCAGAACGGCCAGCGGTACAAAGTATTCGAGTCCGCTCAGCCCGCGCGCCGGCTCTTCTTTCTGGGCAAGAACGTGCCGCCCTCCGACGTTAGCTTCGCCGCCGGAAAGGACCGCGCGCCCGCGCTGCACGACGGCAAGGCCCGCCTGATCGTCGAAGCGCAGGCCAACGACTTCCGCGCCGCCACCGGCACCGTCGCGCTCGACGTGGACGTAAACACCCAGGCGCCGCGCGTCACCGCCGACGGAGTCCAGCACTACATCAACCAGGGCGGCGCAGAGCTGGTGACGTTCACCGTCTCCGGGTACTGGACCGAAGCCGGCGTGCGCGTGGGCCCCTACACCTTCCGCAGCTTCCCGCTCCCCGGCCACTCGGGCGAGCGGTTTTCCATCTTCGCCTTCCCCTGGGACGTGCCCGCCGACACCGTCCCCATCGTCTATGCCCGCAATCCCTCCGGCGCCGAGGCTAAGGCGCACTTCTGGTGCAAGGTGTTTCCCAAGAAATTCCGCTCTCGCGATCTGGAGCTGACCGACGCGTTCATCGACAAGGTCACCGACGAGATCGATCCCAACGGCAGCGGCGACAAGCTGCAGCGTTTTCTCAAAATCAACGGCGACTTACGCCGCCAGAACAACCAGGTGCTGGCCGATCTGCGCCTGAAGACCGAGGAGCGCATGCTGTGGACCGGCCCCTTCTGGCGTTACGGCAAGACGGAATCGGAATTCGCCGATCACCGCGCCTACGTCTACCACGGCAAGGTGGTCGATCACCAGACCCACCTGGGCTTCGATCTTTCCGACGTGCAGCATGCCCCGGTGGTCGCCGCCAATGACGGCCGGGTGATTTTCGCGGGCCCGCTCGGCATCTACGGCAACTGCATCGTGGTGGATCACGGCTATGGGCTGCAGTCCATTTACGGCCACATGAGCCAGCTCGAGGTCAAGCCCGGCGACATGGTCAAGCGCGGGCAGGAAATCGGGAGGAGCGGCGCCACCGGTCTGGCGGGAGGCGATCACCTGCACTTCAGCATGCAGGTGGATGGCGTCCAGATCACCCCCGTCGAGTGGTGGGACGAGCACTGGATCCACGACCGCATCTTGAGCAAGATTTCGGGAAAGAACTGATCTCCGTACGTCGCGCTACGATGCCGGAAGAGCCCGCCCAGCGGATTGCGACGGGCGACCAGCTACGAGCCTCTTCACTGCAGCGTCTTCTCGAAGAACGAGACCATCAGTTCGTTGAGATCCTGCCGGAACTGCGCCACCCCGTGCGTCTTTTCCGGATACAACATTAGCTCGAACGGTTTCGCCGCGCGCTCCAGCGCCGTCGTCATCTGCACCGTGTTCTGGAACAGCACATTGTCGTCTTCGAGGTTGTGTACGATCAGCAGCCGCCCCTTCAGATTCGCCGCCGCGTTGACCGGCGAGGCTTTCCGGTAGGCCTCCGCATTCTCCGCCGGCAAGCCCATATAGCGCTCGGTGTAGATCGAATCGTAGTTGTGCCAGTCCGTCACCGGCGCGCCGGCCAGGCCGCAGGCGAAAACCTCCGGCGCGTGGAGCAGCGAGTATAGCGTCATGAATCCGCCATAACTCCAGCCTTCGATCCCGATCCGCCCGCTATCGACGAATCCCATCGATAGCAGTTTCAACACGCCTTCCTTCTGATCCTCGAGCTCCTTGGCGCCGAAGTTGCGGAAGACCGCCGTCTCCCACTTGTGCCCGCGGCCGGCCGAGCCGCGCCCGTCGAGCGACCACACCGCGAAACCGCGCTGCGCCAGCACCTGCTCCACCGTGAGGGTGCCGTACCAGCGGTTGGCCACCGTCTGCGCCCCCGGACCTCCGTAGACCTCGACCACCGCGGGGAACTCCTTGCCCGGCCTCAGCCCCGCGGGCCGTATCAGCCGCGCGTAGAGCAGCGCGCCGTCCGAAGCCTTGACCGGGACGATCTCCGCGGGCCGAACTTCGTACTCCTCGAGCGGCGAGCGATTCGGTGCGCGCAGCACGGCCCACTCCGTTCCATCGGCGCGATAGGCCGTCTTGCGCGGCGGTTCGGTGAGGCTGGAAAACGAATCGACATACGTAGACGCGTCGGGGCTCATCGAAATCGAGTGTGTGCCCGCGGCCAGGCTGATGCGTTGTTTGCCCTCTCCGTTCGAGCCCACCCGGTAGAGTTGGCGTTCGAGCGGGCTGGCCTCCGACGACACGTAGTAGACGCGGCCTTCCGCGTCCACGCCGGTGACGGCCGTCACCTCCCATTCGCCGCGAGTGAGCTGCGCAAGCTGGCGCCCGTCGAGCGAGTAGCGATAGAGGTGGTTGAAGCCGTCGCGCTCGCTGGGCCACAGGAACTCGCCGCCACCCTTGAGAAACGTCAGCCCGTCGTGGAGGTTGATCCAGTAGGGATCGCTCTCGGTCAGCACCGTGCGGACCGCGCCGCTACGTGCGTTGGCGACCAGCAGGTCGAGCCGGTTCTGGAGGCGGTTCAGCCGCTCGACCGCGATGCCCGAGGAATCCGGCAGCCAGAGGCAGCGCGCCACCAGTGCGTCGGCGGTGGGCCCGAGCTTCATCCATCGCGTGCGGCCGCCCGTCGCGGCCACCACGCCCAGCCGCACCTCGGCGTTCGGATCGCCAGCCCGCGGGTAGCGCTGCGGCTCGTAAATCCCCTTCGGACCGGTCAAATCCACCTGCGGGTAGAGCGGCTCGCGGCTCACGTCGAATTGCAGATAGGCGATGGATCGCGAGTCCGGAGACCACCAGTGCGCCGTCCCCAGATCCAGCTCCTCCGGATAGACCCAGTCGAGCTCGCCGTTGAGCCGCGTCGCGGAGCCGTCGCCGGTCAGCCGGCTGACTTTGCGCGAAGCCACGTCCAGCACGTAGAGGTTGTGCCCCCGGCGGAACGAGACGCGGCGGCCATCGGGTGAGACTTTGGGATCGCGCTCGGCCTCCGCGGTCGCGGTGAGCTCGGTCCAGTGGCCGCCTGCGATGGGGAAAAGGAACAGGTCGCCGCCCGCGGCGATCAGCAACTCGCTTCCCGATGGCATCCACTGCACCGCCCGCTCTTCGACGCGTCGGTTCTGCCATCCGAATTCCACGGGCTCGGGCGTTTTCGTGGCCGCGGCTTCGAAGCTGGAGAGCGACACCAGTTCCCGTTTGGCGCGCGAGGCCACGTCGTACAGCCACACCTTCGCGTCTTCCGTATAGACAAACTGCTTGCCGTCCGGCGACCACGCCGGCGCGCTCATTTCCGCCGGCGGATGATACGCTGCCAGCGCCTCCAGCGTGACCGGCTTCTTCCCCGCCGCGGCGACCGACATCGCCACGAGCGCGCAAACACAACGGACTCCCCGCATGACGCCTCGATTGTATCGAATCGAAGCTCCTGGCCTCCTGACTCCTGGCCTCCTGCCTCCTGTCCTCCCGTCTCCTGCCTCCTGTCTCCTGACTCCTGTCCGCCTCCGCCGCCCACCCTCCCTCCGCCGCCATAGTAGACTGCATAGAAGAAGGGGCCTGCGGTAAACCTCGCTGGTCAGGGCTGTGGAGATTAATATGCGAACCGAATGGATAGCCGGACGGCAGAACGATTCCGTCCGCACGCAGATGTATTATGCGCGCCAGGGCATCGTCACCGGAGAGATGGAGTACGTGGCGCGGCGCGAGAGCCTCGAGCCGGAGCTGGTCCGTTCCGAGGTCGCCCGCGGCCGCATGATCATCCCCGCCAACGTCCATCACGCCAACCTCGAGCCGATGGCCATCGGCGTCGCGTCCCGCTGCAAGATCAACGCCAACATCGGCAACTCGTCCGTCGTTTCGAACGTACAGGAAGAGCTGGGCAAGCTCCATGACTCCGTCCACTACGGCGCCGATACTGTGATGGACCTCTCCACCGGCGGCGACATACCCGGCATACGCGGCGCCATCATCCGGAACTCGCCCGTCCCCATCGGGACCGTTCCCATCTACGAGGCGCTTACTCGCGTGCGGCGCATCGAGGACCTCACCGCTCCGCTGATGCTCGAGGTCATCGAGGAGCAGGCCCAGCAGGGCGTGGACTACATGACCATACACGCCGGCGTCCTGGTGCAGCACATCCCGCTCACCACGCGGCGCGTCACCGGCATCGTCAGCCGCGGCGGCTCGATCCTGGCCGAGTGGATGGTGAAGAACCACCGCCAGAACATGCTCTACGAGTGCTTCGAGGACATCTGCAAGATTTTCCGCAAGTACGACGTGAGCTTTTCGCTCGGAGACGGCCTGCGCCCCGGCTCCATCGCCGATGCCAGCGACGAGGCGCAGTTCGCCGAGCTCAAAACGCTGGGCGAGCTGACGAAGAAGGCCTGGGAATACGACGTCCAGGTGATGATCGAGGGCCCCGGCCACATCCCCATGGACCAGATCCAGCTCCAGGTCGAAAAGGAGATGGAGATGTGCGCCGAGGCGCCGTTCTACACGCTCGGCCCGCTGGTCACCGACATCGCGCCCGGCTACGACCACATCACCTCCGCCATCGGCGCCGCGATGATCGGCTGGTACGGCGCGGCCATGCTGTGCTACGTGACGCCCAAGGAGCACCTCGGCCTGCCCAACCGCGAGGACGTCAAGCAGGGCATCATCGCCTACAAGATCGCCGCGCACGCCGCCGACGTCGCCCGCCATCGCCCGGGCGTCCGCGACCGGGACGACGAGCTGTCACGCGCTCGCTATCGGTTCGACTGGAACCGCCAGTTCGAGCTATCGCTCGATCCCGAGACCGCCCGCTCCATGCACGACGAAACGCTGCCCGACGCGGGATTCAAGGACGCGCACTTCTGCTCCATGTGCGGGCCGAAGTTCTGCTCGATGAACATCTCGGCGAAGGTCGAGACCTTCACCCCCGCCGACGCCGAAGCCGTGGTCAAGGGAAGCGCGTAAACGTGGGGCAGGCCTCCAGGTCTGCGCGGGGCCTCGAGGCCCCGCCAGCGGGTCTGGAGAGGGACATGCAGAAATCGCTGGGCAAGCTGAAGCATACCCCACGTGGGGCCGTAAACCGTCGATGCGCCGTGTAGGACATGCTTCAGCTTGTCCCTTCCGCGGCGGTGGTGCGATTTCTGCAAGTCCCTCTGGAGACCCGCTGCAGGCGTGGACGCCTGCCTCACGGGGTGAGCTCCCGCCCCGCTAACGCATCTTGTACGTCTGCTGCTCCATGACGTAGGCGTTGTGCGATGCGTTCTGTTGCTGCGGACCCGGGATGTCGGCCGACTGTTTACTGAACTTGACGGCTTCCACCACCATCGCCTTGTTGTTCGTCATGACGCCAAACTGGTAGTTCGCCACGCCCAGCAGATACAGGACCTGGCCCCTCAACGCGTCGTTGCCCTTCGACAGCGGCAGAGCGGAGCGCAGGTACTTGTCGGCTTCCTGATACTGGCCCGAGTCGTTCGAAGCGGATCCGGCCAGATAGTAGGCATGGGCCAGGGCCGCGTTCTGTTCTGCCCTGGGGTGCTTGTTGATCGCCGCGATCAGCCGCTTGGAGTAGCCGAGCGCGCGGGCGCCCTGCTTGTGGGTGTACGCGTAGTCGGCGAGCCACAGCAGCAGGGTCTGGTTCTCGGGGAAGTTCGACAGCCCTTTCTCGGCCACCCCTGGCATCTTCGAGGCCGCCCCGGTCTTCCTCAGCGCCTCCATGTAGTTGGCGTAAGCGTCATCGAGATACTTGCTCTTGGGATTCAGTTGCTCCAGGGTGGAGAGCAGGTTCGCAGTAGTCGCAGCCGGGCCCGGAAGGGCGGCGGTCAGGAGCGCGTACTCGACATGCACTTCTATCGACTTGGCGTTGGCGACGGTTGTGTCCCAGGCCTCTTTGTCGACGTCCGCCGGGGCGGTCGCTTCGGCCGCTTTCTTTGCCAGCGCGTATGTGGCGACCGCCGATTCCTTCAGTTTGGCGGTGTCTTTCTGCGCCTCGATCTGTTTGAACTCCGTGAATGCGCTGTCCAGATCTTCGGAAGCCGCGAAGCCCGATCCGGCGCAGAGAACAACCGCGAAACCCAACGCAGCCAGCCTCATGAAACCCTCCCTAGCCGTTCCTAGCCGGACTCTCCGCCCCGGTTTACGGCCACATGACAGAATACACCCAACCGGACCAAGTGGGGAGTCCCCCGTTTGTGCGCGAGCAGGCCAGCAGTTCCGAACGGCGCGCGTCAGCAAGCGGACCACCCGGTTTCCAATACAAGGCGATCCCGAAAACGCGCCGAAACGGAACCGCGCTGGCGTGCGCTTGGTCTGGCTGGCTGGAATCCTGCGGCGGTCTCTTCACCTCACGCCGACTTCCGCCGCTTCGCTATGATTTCCCTGATGACCGGCACAAGTTCACGGGGAACGCTCATCACGGTTTCGGACGCCTCGACGCCGGCCTCATCCTCTGCGACGGCTTCCTCTTCAGTCTGTTCTTCGTAGTGTGCAAGGAGCTTGCGCACGCGCTCTCCGCTCCAGCCTTCGGGAAACTTGCTCTGCTTCATGGATGCTTCTTCCTTCGCGCTTGCGGTAAGCGTTTGCCGGCCAGTTCATAGGCGGCAATCACGAACACGCTGGGTCGGGAACGTAAATCACGCGCAGATACCTTCCGCCGCTCGTCTGGCCAGGCGCCACCCGGAGCCTCCCGGCCCGGACGATCTTCTCCGGGCTTCGCCAAAATCTCAATCGCCTCGGCCTCATCGACATCGTGGTTGTGAACGTGCGCCGCCCGCCCCGTCACGCGCTGAGCGTCTCGATCGAGGCCCCTTGCGCCAGGCGGTTCAGCTTCACGTAGTCCTTCTTGCCGCTGCCCAGGCAGGGGATTTCCAGCAGGTGGACGATGCGCCGCGGGATGGCAAGCTCGGGCGCGCCCAGCCCGTGCGCCGCCCGCTGCAGTTGCTCGCGCGTCAGGTGCGGGTCTTCGGTGAACAGCACGATGGTCTCGCCGCGCCCGGGTTCGCGCGTCGCGGCCGAGGCGTGCTGGAACTCGGGCGAGGCCGTCAGCGCGATGCGCTCCACCAGCTCGAGCGACACCATCTCGCCGGCCACCTTGGCAAAGCGGCGCACGCGGCCCAGGATGGTCACGAATCCGTCTTCGTCCACCGACGCCACGTCGCCCGTGTTGTACCAGCCCGGGCCGTAAATCGAGCTGACCGGCACCACCGCGCCGGTCTCCTCCGAAAGATATCCCTGCATGACGTTCGGGCCGCGCACGTGCAGCAGGCCGCCGCGCTCGATGCCGGGCACCGGCTCGATCCGGTGCTCGACCGCGGGAAACAACTCGCCCACCGTGCCCGTCCGCGAAGCCATGGGCGTATTCACCGAGAGCACCGGAGAAGTCTCCGTGACGCCGTAGCCTTCGAAAATGCGGATGCCGAATTTGTCGATGTAGAGCCGCCGCACGTCGTCCTGCAGCTTCTCCGCGCCCGCCACCACCAGCCACAGGCTGCGGAAATCGACCGGGTTGGCGTACTTGGCGTAGTTGCCGAGGAAGGTGCTGGAGGCGAACAGCACCGTGCAGTCGCGATCGTAAATCAGCTCCGGGATCGCGCGATAGTGCAGCGGCGAAGTGTAGAGGAAGGTGCGCGAGCCGCTCAGCAGCGGCAGGAAAATCCCCACCGTCAGCCCGAACATGTGGAACAGCGGCAGCGCGCTCATCAGCTTGTCCCTGGGCGCGAACTCGATCACCGTGAGACACTGCGCCACGTTCGTCAGCAGGGCTTCGTGGCTGGTGGCGACGCCTTTGGGCGCGCCCTCGGAGCCGGAGGTGAATACGATTACGGCGGTGTCTTCGGGCCGGCCCGGCCGCGCCACCAGCCCCGGGAACCACTGCGCCCACAGCAGCAGCCACAGCTTGCTCCCCAGTCCGAACTGGCTGCGCAGATCTTCCAGACACACCACCCGCACGCCGCCGAGTTGCTCGACCACCGGACCCAGCCCGGCCTTCTCGAGAAACGCGCGCGACGTGATGACCAGGCGCACGCCGGCCACTTTGCATGCGGCTCTGAGGGCATCGGCGCCGGCCGTGTAGTTCAGCATGGTGGGCACGCGCCGCATGGCGAACATGCCGAACAGCAGTGCCGCCGTCGTCGATACGTTGGGCAGCAGCACTCCCACGTGCTCGTCTTCGGCGGTCATCTTCGAGACCAGCCGTCCCAGGGCCAGCGAGCCGCGCACCATCTGCCTATAAGTCTGCGGCTGCTGGCGGATGTCCTCGATGATGTCGCGCCGCCAGCCGTGGAGCCGCGCCGCGTCGAGCAGTGCCGGGAAGAGCGTATTCGGCAAGCGGGAGGCGAGCGCGGTCTCCTGCATCAGCCGTCGCAGTGCCGCGGTTTCCAGCCGCCGCCGCGCCTTCGCCTTCGGAGCGTCGGCCTCCGCAATGGTCACCGGTGGACGGATGGTGATGGTGATGCGCGGGAAAAGCCGTCGCGGGAAATCGCCCTTCATGCGGCTGAAGACCGAGTACACCGCGCCGTCGATATGTACGGGAACCACCGCGGCGCCGGTCTTCGCGGCCACGAACGCCGGGCCTTCGTAGACCTTCATCAGCGAGCCGGTCACCGTCACCCGGCCTTCCGGAAAAATCAGCACCGGCCTGCCGCGCTCGATCAGCTCGATCACGGTCTTCATGGCCAGCGGATGTCCCGTCTCCACCACCAGGTGCTCGAAGAGGCGCATGCCCGTACGCACGAACCAGTGGCGGACGATCGTGCTGTGCAATACCGGGACCGGAATCGTCGGCAGGAACGCGCCCAGCAGAATCCCATCCAGCAGCGACTGGTGGTTGGAGACGATCAGGAGGCGGTCATGCGGCGCCATGACCCCGCGCACCTCAACCCGGAACCACAAGCGCAGGACCAATCGCACCACGAATCGGAGGAGGACACGGATCAGCGGCACAGCACTCCACATTATAAGCGCGTCTGGGCAACCCGCAAGTCCGAAAATGCCGTCGTGGGGCAGGCGTCCACACCCCGCAGCGGGTCTCCAGAGGGACTTGCAGAAATCGCACTACCGCCGCGGAAGGGACAAGCTGAAGCATGTCCTACACGGCGCATCAACGGTTTACGGCCCCACGTGGGGTATGCTTCAGCTTGCCCAGCGATTTCTGCAAGTCCCTCTCCAGACCCGCCTTCCAGCCTACGGCGCGAAATACCCGTCGATGTCCAGGATCACCTGCGTCGGGTGCGTCACGTACAGGCTGATCGCGCCGTCCGGCCCCGCCGGCACGATCGCTGCGTTCGCCACCACCGCGCCGTCAAACGAGTTCAACGTCGAAACCAGCGGCTGTGCCGAGCCCGCCGGCCACGCCGTAAGATACGACAGCACGCCGTCCGGCACCACCGTGACATTCATCGAATACGCCGCCGCCGTCGCCGGAATGCCGCACCCGCTCGCCGGAATCGCGAACGACCGCGTCGTCGCCGCCCCCATTTCCGGACCGCCGAAAGGGCCCGGGTCACGGCGCGTGTCCGCCACGCGGCACGGCGCCACCGGGTAGAAATAGAGTGCGCCCTGGCCCCCCGGCTGCCCGAAATACCCGTTGATATCCAGGATCACGTCCGTCGGGTCTTGCACGAAAACCGAGATCGATTCGTTGGTCCCCCCCGGAACCAGCGCGGCATTGGCCACCACCTTCCCGGTCCACGAGTTCAGCGTGGAGACATTCGGTTGCGCCTCGCCGGTCGGCCAGGTCGTCAGATAGCCCAGGTACCCGGGCGGCACCACCGTCACGTTCAGCGAGTACGCTCTCGCGGTGCCGGGGATGACGCACGGACCCAGCGGAACCGGGAAGTCCCGCGTCTGCCCGCCGGTCATGGAGGGGCCGCCGAACTGGCCCGTTGTCCACCGTGTATCGGCCACGCGGCACGGCGTCGCCGGATAGAAGGAGTACGAAGGCACCGGGCCGCCCGGCGAATCGAAGTAGCCGTTGATGTCCAGGATGACGTCGGTCGCATTGGTCACGTAGACGCTCACCGCCCCGCCCGTCCCGGCCGGCACGATGGCCGCGTTCGCCACCACCAGGCCGGCGAATGAGTTCAGCGTCGAGACCAAAGCCCGGGGCTGCCCGGTGGGCCACAACGTCAGAAAGGGGAGCGGGCCTGCCGGCACCACCGTCACGTTCAGAGAATAGGCCTGCGCCGTCGCGGGAATCCCGCAGCCGCTCTGCGGGATCGCGAACGAGCGGAAGGAGTCGTCCCCCATCGTCGGCCCGCCGAACGGTCCCCCGGCGCGGCGCGTGTCCACCACCCGGCACGGAACCACCGGCACGAAACGCAGAGCGCCCGCCGGTGCGCCCGTGGTGAAGGACCACGTCGCGGAGCCCGCCGTTCCGGCGCTATTCCGCGCCACGATCTGCCAATAGTACAGCGTCGCGGGGCTCAGACCGGCCGGACTGTAACTGGTCGATGTTGTGGTCGTCACCAGCGACGGCGCAGCCAGCGTGCCGAAATAGACGTCATAGGATGTGGCGCCTCCCGCAGCGGCCCAGGTCAGGGTCGGCGTAACGGAGACGCCCGATGCCCCGTCCGCCGGAGAACTGAGCGCCGGCGCCGGAGGAACCGCCGCGGGCGCGATTGTGGTCACGTCGCTGGCCGTGGCTTGTACCGTCGAGCCTCCGACCGATGCGCTCACCTGGTTCGTCACCTGCGTCGGAGCGTTCACGGCCACGTTCACGGTCACCGTGATCGGCGGAAAGCTGGAGCCGGGATTGAGCGCGTCGCTGCGCGTGCAGGTGTTGTTCGAACAGTTCCAGCCGGTGCCCGCCATCGAGACCAGCGTGAGGCCGGTGGGCAAGGTGTCGGTAACTGTGACTGTGCCGCTGGTCGCGGCAGCCGCGGCGTCGTTGCTCACGGTCACCGTGTAAGCCGCTCCGCTCTGCCCCTGCGCGAAGTTGCCGGTGTGGGTCGTCGAAATATTCACGGGAGCGGCCGCGAAAACGCGCACGTAGTCCACCAGCATCAAGGCCGGATTCGGAGTGGTAGAGTCCGTGGGCCCAGGCCAATTCCCTCCCATGGCGAGATTGAGCAGCATGAAGAACGGGCCGTTGAACACCCAGTTCGTCCCGCTGGGAAGGTTGGACGGGCTTACGCTGGCGAAAGGCGCGGTGTAATCGTCCACGTAGAACTGGATGAGGTTCGGGCTCCAGATCATGCCGTAGGTGTGGTAGGCGGTGTCGATCTCCTGGCCGCTGGGGAAGGTGTAGGTATGCCCGATCCCGCCGGTGCCGCTGTATCCGGGCCCGTGAATGGTGGACTGGATCCTGGTGGGCCCCAACTGGGCGTTGAGCACGTTCTCCATGATGTCGATCTCGCCAGTGTTGGGCCAGTTGTTGCCAGTGCCCAACAGCCAGAAAGCGGGCCACACCCCCCTACCGGTAGGCAGCTTGATACTCGCTTCCGCGCGCCCGTAGGTGAAGGCGTATTTCCCCATGGTCAACAAGCGGGCCGAAGTCCATCCCTGCCCCGCGTTGATGGCGGCAATAACGAGATGGCCCTGGCCGTCCATCTGGGCGTTCTGCTGCCAGTTCGCGCAGATCCCGCTCTGGCCGCCGCCGGTCGCGAGGCCGCAGTAGATCTCCTGCTCCGAGTTGTAGCCTGCCACGATCGGGTCATCGTAGCTCCACTTGGTCTGGTCGGGCAGCGTGCCCTGAGCTCCGTTGAACTCATCGGACCAGACCACTTGCCAGTTCTGGGCCCGTGCCGGGCCCGCCAAAGACACCCAAACGAAGGCCATCGAGCACGTGGCCACCCAACCGGCATTCGATCGCATAGCTGTACGCATCCAATCTCCTGAATCGTCTGCCAGTATACGTCGAATCGCGCCCCGGAAGCCGATTCGTGGCCGGGCCGCCTTCGTGGCGCAGGCACTCCTGCCTGCCGCCTCGACAATCGTGTCGAGGCCTGGTCGCGGCCCGGTCAATGCCGCCGCTCGCCCACAATGCCACACCCGGCGACACCGCCACCGGCATCGGCATCGCTTTCTATGTCGTCGCCGCCTCCATGTTGTCGCCGCCTCTATGTCGTCGCCACCTCTACGTCGTCGCCACCATATACTGTCTTCTATGCACCACATCCGGGGCGCCATGGCGGCTCTCGCTTTGGCCGCCTGCGCGCTCACAGCCCAGATCCCGCAGCAGGAGTATCGGTCGCGCCGCGCGAGCGCCCGCAAGTCTCTCGACGGCGCCGTGCTGGTCCTGTTCGCCCGCACCGCTGCCGAGATGGAGGAACACTCGCCGGCGGTGATTCAGGAGCCGAACTTCCGCTACCTCACGGGCTGGAACAAGCCGGGTGCGATTCTTCTGCTGTCGCCGGCCCGCGAGATCCTGTTCCTTCCGGGGCACAATCCCGATCGGGAAAAATACACCGGGCGGCAGCCCGCGGCAGGCGATCCGGATATCCGCCTGGTCACCGGATTCGAGGATGTGCTGCCGGCGGAGCAGTTCGAATCGCAACTGGCCAAGGCGCTCGAGTCGAGCGCGAGCATCGTGACGCTCCTGCGCGAGCCCTATGTCGCTCGTCTCAAGAGCCTCGCGCCGCTGCGTGAGCTGACTGGCGTGGAGAGTAAGCTGGGGCCGCTGAGGGCGAAGAAGTCGGCGGCCGAGATCGAGTCGATCCGGAAAAGCACGGACGTCGGCGTAGAGGCTCATTTGGCCGCATGGAGGCGCATCGCACCCGGCTTGTTCGAATATCAGGTCGCCGCGACGACCACCTCCCTCATGCTCGAGCGCGGCTGCGAGGGCGACGCCTACCCTCCCATCGTGGCCTCGGGACCCAATGCCACCGTGCTGCACTATTCCGAAAACGCGCGGCTCATGCAGCCGGGAGAACTGGTGCTGATGGACGTCGGCTCGGAGTGTGCGGGATACGCGACCGACATCACGCGCACCGTTCCGGTCAGCGGCAAGTTCGCGCCCCGGCAGCGGGAGCTGTACGAAATCGTTCTGGGGGCCCAGAAGGCGGCCATCGCAGCGCTGAAGCCCGGCGTCACCATGCCGCAGCTCAACCAGATCGCGCGCGACTATCTCGATGAGCATGGGCGGGACCTCCACGGAGGTCCGCTCGGCCGCTATCTGACCCACCGGATCTCGCACGGCGTCGGGCTCGAAGTGCATGACGATCCGCCCGCCTCTTCGACCGAACCCCTGCAGGCCGGAATGGTGGTCACCATCGAGCCGGGCCTGTACATCCCGGAGGAGAACGTAGGAATACGCATCGAGGACACCCTGCTGGTAACCGAGGACGGATGCCGCAATCTGAGTGCCGCCTTGCCGCGGGAGCCGGCCGAGATTGAGCGGGCGATGGAGCGCCGATAGGGCATCGCAGCGCTCGGCAGGCTCATCCCGGCGGACCCCCTGGCTGGGGCCTGGTTCGCGGCGTCGTCGGAGCCTCCTGGCCTCGAATCCAGTGGTGAGGCCCCGTTTCTGTGGACTTGCTCCGGTCGGGTCCGCGCCGCCGGGCGCAAGGGCTGCTTCTGCTCCGGCCCCCTGGCCCCGCACTGTAAAGCCCGGCCAGGGTGCCACCCCTTTGGCCCTGCGCCATAAGCCCTTTCATTGCAGCCTCAAGGAGGCTAGAACTGAAGTTCTGCCGGTCCCGGTACCGCATCAAGAATTTTTGCGTGCCCGCGGCCGGAATTGGGTCTAGAATGATCTCGCAGTACCAAGTCGCTCCGGCTTCCCTCGGGAGCGGGTCGGCTGGGTTTGGGAGGAAACGAGCCATGTTCGACACTCTGGACGATACGATGAAGCACGACGACCAGGCGTCTTCTTCGGCAGCGTCGCGGTTGGTGCCGTGGGCTGTCGGGATTCTGGCTACTGTGTTGGTCCTGGGCGGGTTATATCTGGCGATAAAGACACTCGGCTGAGGCTGGCCTCGGTCGCAAACCGGGGCTTTGCCTGTACAGAGGGGCCGAGCTGTTTCATCACGGATCGCACTAGGCCTGTGTACTCGGGCTTTGGGTTGTAGGTGGCGAGAATCTGAAGCAAGTCCTTGCCACGGTATAACTTAGAGTTGCCAAGGCGGGAAGCGACCAAGTGGATTGCATCCCGGAACGTGGCAAACTCCCGTCGCCCCGAATCCCACCCGAAGATGTTCTTCCCAACGGCTGTTCTGCCGCAACCGGTTTCCACCATCGAAATGCTTGGGAGGAGGCGCCAGTCCAGGCCGTTGTGATCGGCCGCTTCCAGGAAGTCCACCGCCAGGGCGTGTAGGGGGCTGTGCGCATCTCGGAAGAAGGCCTGCAGCACGGGAAGCCGCGGATCGTCTCTGTGGACTGACTGCTGGTGGGGCTGTTGGGCGAGATTCGGCACGCCTGGCAGCCCAAGGAGTCCCGCGCAAATAAGCAGTTGTCTCAATCCGTAGCACCTCTCAGAGAATCGATCCGCGCGCGAGCATTAAGTCGCGTTAAGAAAATTAACCGGCAGTTCTCATACTATAGCACAGCAGAGAGCGGGGAAAACGCCGCAAATGAGGGTATAAGTCCCTGGGGCCGGAAGGGTTGGAGAGGCGGGTGCCGTCTGTTGTCAGCCGTGGTTTGCGAGCAACCGAGTATAAGTCCCTGGGGTCGGATGGGTTGAAGAGGCGAAGGGGTTTGACGTGGCGCACGTTCTCAACGCTCATCCCGATGAGTCGGGACGTAGCACGCCGAGAGCGTGCGCCACACGGTAAGTCTGACTATCGGCTAACGCTGGGCTTGGGGTCCGATGCGGTCAGCGCAATGGCTGCCGGCGCGGCTGCCGCCGCCACAGCTACGCCGCCGATCAGCAAGGCGTGCGAGCCGATGGCCGCTCCGACCTTGGCCCCGGCGCCTGCCGCCGCAGCCGCCTTTGCGGCGGAGGCCACGACCCTGATCGAAATCACGTTGACCACATTGGAGGCCGGCGCCGCGGCGGTGACGCTGGCATCCAGCGCCCCGTTGACTTCGACCATCTTGCCCACGAACCTGACGAGGTCGTTGCCAACCAACTCGACGCGCACTCCCGCCGTCTGGTCCGTGACAAAGTAGTGGCCGTCTTCCACCGTGAGCACGCCTGTCAGTTTCACGGCCGGAGCCGCCCCCGCCGCCTGTATCGTGAAAGCCAGCGCTTGACCCGGCAGAACCCGGGCCAGCAGGACTCCTGTCTGGTTCCTCACCTGCACCGAGCCCGAGAGCGCCGCAACCTCCACGCGGCCCGCGCCCGCCAGACCGATCCGCGCCGCCGAGCGGGGCGCCGCCTGCACCTGGAGGCCCGCCGCGTCGATCGCGTACCCTTGGCGGGCGTTCACCTGCGCCGAGCCCTGCTCGAGGACCAGCCGGTCCAGAAACACCTTCGCGCGCGAGTCGCCAGCCAGCCGCATGCCGGTCCCCTCGTATAGACGCAATTCCGATGCGGTCCGCCCCGTCTCGATCAGGCTTCCATCGAGAATGCTCGCGTTGCCGGATACGTTGCTCCGGTCAATCTGGAAATCTCCGCTGGTGGTCGCGACTCCGATGGCGGGTCCAGCCGCCCAGGCGGCTCCCAGGACCACGAACACGGCCAGCGCAATAAGAACTGCCGATCTTGATAGCATTGTCTCCTCCCGCATTGTCTTTTCCAAAAACTTCGTCTCCTCCGGAATGGAGGAACTGGCCCTGTGCGGCCTCTATATCCAGGATCGGTAACAGGGCCCAGAAGGTTGAGGGTTCTACGACAAAGACCTACCGACGTCTAAGGGAAAACACTGGGGCGGAGATGGCTGAGGTTCTCCCGATGGGAAGGTTGATGCGTTCATGGCTCTTCCGCATCTTGGCCGCCCTTGCCCTGGCCGCGTTGCTGCTGTGCCTGGCCGCGACGGCCATGCTGGGTTGGGAGGATCGCCTGGCGCGCGAGGGAAGCCGCGGGCCGGTCGAGACCGCCATACGCCTTGCGCCCGGAGACGCTCGTAACTACGCCGCGCTGGCGTCTTTGGGAGGCGCGGACCGGAGCCTGGCCCTCGAAAGGGCCACGGTCGCCAACCCGTACGATGCGCAGGCCTGGATCGCGCTGGGCTTGGACGCGGAGCTACGGGGGGATCGAACCCGCGCCGAGCGCTGCCTGCTCCGGGCCGCGCGGGTGGATAATACCTACGCCCCCCGCTGGTCGCTGGCCAGCTTCTACTTCCGCGCCAACAACCGGGAGAAGTGCCTGCCCTGGCTGCGCGAGGCGGCGCGGATGTCCTACGGCGATCCGCGGCCCCTGGCCCAACTCGCCTGGAACCTGGCCCAGGACGCACCGCAGGCTTTGGAGGCCGTGAGCGAACGCCCGCCGGTTCTCGAAAGCTACGCTTCCCTGCTGCTGGACCATGGCCGGCTGGGTCCCGCCGAAGTGGCGGCCGGCAGGCTGGTGGACACCGCCGGGAAGGACGCCGCCGGAGCCGTGCTGGTCTACTGCGACCGCTTCATGAACTCGGGCCAAGCGGAGGCTGCGCTCCGCCTTTGGAACCGGCTGGCCGCGGCGCGGTCGATTCCCGAACCGCCGCTCGACCCGGAGCGCGGGCCGCACCTTACCAACGGCGATTTCGCCAGGGAGCCTCTCAGCCGGGGTTTCGACTGGTGGATGCCGGGCGCCGCGGGAGTCGAGATGGTTCGTCAGCCGGCAGCGGGCGGGCTGAGGCTCTCGTTCTCGGGAGAGCAGCCGGAGAGATGCATGCTCCTGCTCCAGCGGGTCGCGCTGGCGCCGGGGCGTAGTTGGCGTCTTCGGTTCGACTACCGCAGCCAGGGGATGGCCCGGGACACCGGCCTGCGCTGGCGCACCACCGGGGCGGAATGGCCCGCGCCCTCGAGCGATGCCTGGAACGAGGCGGAGTTCGACTTCCGCACCCCGGCCGGCGGCACCGTGGCGCCCCTGGTGCTGGCTTACGAGCGCGCGCCCGGGACCATGCGGATGGCAGGTTCCTTCTGGCTGCGCCGCCTCAGGCTGGAGGCGCGGTAGGGAACCCGGAGCGGCGCGCGCGGAAGCGGAAAGCGTAGGGGTTGGTGTCCACTCGAACCTCCGTGAAGCCGGCCGCTTCGAGCCGCTTCGCGAAGCCGTCCGGATCCACCGGCACCATGGTGTCGAAAAGGTGCAGCAGGCGAAAACCGAAGCTGTACAGGCTGTCGGTGCCGGCGAACACGGCCCCGGGCCGCAGCACGCGGGCCACCTCGGCGAGCAGGCGATCCTGCATGGCTGGAGAGGCCACGTGGTGGAGCATGGTCAGACAGACCGCGCCGTCGAAGCTCGCCTCGGGCAGTGACATCGCGGTGGCGTCCTCGCACAGGACGGTCACGTTCCGTCCGGCCATGCGGCGCGCAAGCGAATCCGCCAGGCGGCGGTCGATTTCGACGCAGGTGAGACGCGCCACGCGGGGCGAGAGCAGGTCCGTAGTGACGCCGGGCCCGGGTCCGACCTCGAGCACGTTCGCTCCTAATTCGACGCCTTCCAGGGTCCAGGGCAGGATGTAAGCTTCCACGGTCTGCCTCCAGCGTGCGGAGCGGCACAGACGGCGGTGCATGAAGTTCATAGGGGCGGCTCCCAGAGTGAGCTATGCCCACAGTCTACCAGAGGCTGCGACCGGCGCCCTACGGTTTCGCCCGCTCGAGAGCGGTCCAGTTGCCCTTGAGCGCAACGTTTGGGTCGAAGCCGGGCGAATCGGTCAAAATGTACTCGTTCGAGTTGTTGATCCAGGCGTGGCCGTACTGGTTGCTCAGCTCCACGGTCTCGCCCGTATGCGGGTTCCGGTAGGTCTCGACGCCCCGTATGTACTGGCTGAACTGCTCGGCCGAGGCCTCCTGCGACTTCTGGCGGTTCTCGTAAGTCTGGTTGATGATGTTGCCGATGTCCTTCTGGCTCTGGGCGATGATGGCCGAGCGGTCGCGGACCCCCTTGGCGTCGGAGGCCTGCATGTTGACCAGCACCTGTGTGACGCGGCCCTGCCATGCCGGGTCCACCTGCACCGTGCCGAGGACCAGCTCGAAGAACTTCTCCCGCGACGCCAATTGGCCCTGGGGCGCGCGCAGGGCGAAGATCAAATAGCCTCCGCAGTTGTAGAACTGGGTCTGGCCCATCCGCCCGGTGGCCATGTCGTAGGACGGCCCGGCCGTCGCGGCGGCGAACGTGACCGCCGTCACCCACTCCTCCACGGCCTGCCCGTTGAGGTCGTATTCCAGGCGCGCGCGGGCGGCCTCGGCACGGATCCGCATGCGCATTCCCACGCGGGCGGCCATGTTCTCCTGCTCTCGCGCCTTCTCCTGAAGCTTCTGGGTGACGTCGGGCATGGCCTCGACGGCAACCATGCGGGCGTTGGGCCGGACTTTGGGAACCACCATCCGCCGCAGGAAATCCCCAGGCATCAGCGGAGGCATGATGTCGCACTCCTTGCGGCCGAACCGCAGGGACTGCTGGGCCGACATCTGCATGGCGCGGACCGAAGAAGGGTCGTCCGCCCAGGTCCAGTGAAGGCCGGGAATCATCTCCACCGCGAACCGGTTGTCCGCGCTCGCGGCCCGGAAAGAGACCTGGACCAGGTCGGCGTGGCAGCCGATCGTGGTGTTGTACCGGACGCTGCCTTGAAACTGCCAGTCGCTGGGGACCAGGAGGCTGAGCGCCCGCATGGGCCGCTCGAAACCGTGCTCGTCGACGACGGCGACTTTCTTCATGCGGTAGTAGTTGGGGCTGGGAGATGCGGTCCGCTGCGCGCAGAGCGGAAGCGCCGCCGCAAGGGCGATGGAGGAGATCAGGCTGAGTCGCATAAGTGCTCCGTGCCGATAATGCCACTTTTCTTATCGGCGCGCCAGATCTACTTCACCAACGCGGGCCTACCGCCACGAAGCCCCAGCTCGGCGCGATGCGGCGGCCAGCAGCACGAGGGCCGCAAGCGAGGTGGGTTGTCTCATGGTTAGCGTGGAATTCTAATATAGTTGGAGCGTGCAACAAATGAGACCTCTAGTTATCGCCCTCACCTTTGCGTGCGCTCTCGGCGCCCAGACACGGTATGTCGCGGACGCTCCGAGCCCCGGCAGCTTTGCGATCGCGGGGGCGCCCATCTACGTCGATGCGGACGACTACGCGGGCGTGGTGCGCGCGGCGGGGGATCTGCGGGACGACGTGCGGCGGGTCACCGGCTCTGCGCCCGCGTTTCGGCACGACGCCGGCGCACCGGGGACGCGGGCCATCCTGGTCGGGACGCTCGGGCACAGCCGCGTCATCGACGAACTGGCCCGCGAGGGCAAGATCGACGCCAGCCGCATCGCCGGCAAATGGGAATCGTTTCTGATCCAGGTCCTGCCGGGGGCGCTCGTGATCGCGGGCAGCGACAAGCGCGGCACCATCTACGGCATTTACGATCTCTCCGAACAAATGGGCGTCTCGCCGTGGTACTGGTGGGCCGACGTGCCGGTCCGGCATCGGGATGCGGTGTATGTGAAGGCCGGCACGATTGTCGAGGGGCCGCCGGCCGTGAAATACCGCGGTATTTTCTTGAACGACGAAGCGCCCGCGCTCACCGGATGGGTCGACGAGAAGTTCGGCACTTACAACCACGCCTTCTACGAAAAGGTATTCGAGCTGCTGCTGCGGCTCAAAGGGAATTACCTCTGGCCTGCGATGTGGAACAACGCCTTCAACGAGGACGACCCGCTCAATCCCAAGCTGGCCGACGAGTACGGGATCGTCATGGGGACGTCGCATCACGAGCCTATGTTGCGTGCCCAGCAGGAGTGGAAACGGCACGGCAGCGGACCCTGGGACTACACCAGGAACGCCGAGGTGCTGCGGGCTTTCTGGAGCGAAGGCGTGCGCCGCAACCGGAATTACGAGAGCATCATCACACTGGGCATGCGCGGGGACGGCGACATGCCTATGTCGGCCAGCGCCAACACGTCCTTGCTCGAAAGAATCGTCGCCGACCAGCGTAAGATCATCGCGGCCGAGGTGAATCCCGATGTTACCAAGGTGCCGCAGGACTGGGCGCTCTACAAGGAAGTGCAGGAGTATTACGAGAAGGGCATGCGCGTCCCCGACGATGTGACGCTGCTGTGGTGCGACGACAACTGGGGTAACATACGCCGTCTGCCTACTCCCGCCGAACGGCAGCGCAGCGGCGGCGCCGGCATCTACTACCACTTCGACTATGTCGGCGGGCCGCGCAACTATAAGTGGATCGACACCAACCCGATTCCGAAGGTCTGGGAGCAGATGAACCTGGCCCGGCAGTACGGCGCCGACCGCATCTGGATCGTGAATGTGGGCGACCTTAAGCCGATGGAGTTCCCCATCGAGTTCTTCCTCGCCCTGGCCTGGGACCCCGCCCGCTGGCCCAAGGAACGGCTGGGGGAATACACGCGGCTCTGGGCGGAGCGGGAATTCGGGGCGGCACACGCGGCCGAGATCGCAGACATCGTCTCCGCGACGCTGAAGTACAACGGGCGGCGCAAGCCGGAATTGCTGGAGCCGTCCACTTACAGCCTGGTCAATTACGGCGAGGCCGATCGGGTCGTCGCGGAGTACGACGCGATCGTCGCGCGCGCGGAGCGGATCTCGCGGGAACTGCCCGCAGACGCGCGCGACGCGTTTTTCGAACTGGTGCTGCACCCGGCGAAGGCCGCCGCGCAGGTGACGGAGCTTTACGTCGCGGTGGCCAAGAACCAGGCTGTACGCCGGGCAGGGCCGCGCGTCGGCCAACGACTGGGCGGCGCGGGCGCGCGCGCTGTTTCAGGCCGACGCGGACTTGTCCGCTTACTACAACCACACGCTGGCGGGCGGTAAGTGGGACCACATGATGGACCAGACCCACCTTGGCTACACTTACTGGCAGCAGCCGCCCGTGAACTCGATGCCCGCCGTCCGGGAGATCGAACTTTCGGAGGCCGCGGGGATGGGAGTCGCGCCGGATGCGCTGCCGCCGTTCGACGCGTTCAACAGGCCGCGCCGCTATGTCGATGTGTTCAACCGCGGGCGGAAGGCGTTCGACTTCTCCGCCACCGCCAGCGAGCCCTGGATTGTGTTGAGCGCCACGCACGGCCGGGTCGAGAAGGAACAGCGGCTGTGGGTCGGCATCGACTGGAGCAAGGCGCCGCAGGGCTCGGCGAGCGGCTATGTCGAGATTTCCGGAGCGGGAGCGCCGCCCGTCAAGGTGCGAGTGGAGTCGTCCAACCCGCAAGTCCCCGGCCTCAAGGGATTTGTCGAAGCCGACGGGTACGTATCCATCGAGGCGGAGCATTACACCGGTAAGGTTGACGGCGCCACGGCGCGCTGGGAAAAGATTCCCGATTATGGGCGGACCGTGTCGGCCATGAGTATCTTCCCGGTTACTGCGGCAAGTGTCACTCCGCCCGCGAACTCGCCTTGCCTCGAATACCGGATGTACCTGTTCAACCCTGCGCAGGTCGAAGTCGAGGCGATCCTGGCGCCGACGCTGAACTTCGTTCCAGGACGCGGGCTCCGCTTCGCGCTTTCCTTCGACGACCAGCCGCCCCAGATCGTGGACGCGCTGGCGCGCAATTCGGAGGCGGACTGGGAGACTTCGGTCAAAGACGCCGTGCGCAAAGTCCGCACCAGCCACACGCTGGCAGGAACGGGTATCCACACGCTCAAGGTCTGGATGGTGGACCCCGGTGTGGTGCTTGAGAAACTCGTAGTTGACCTGGGCGGCCTGCAACCGAGTTACCTCGGGCCACCGGAGAGTTACCGCAGTCAGGACTGAAAGCGCTCCAGCGCCGCGCGCGTTCCGTACTCGTAGGCGTCCAGCAGCTTGTCCCAGGCGGCGTCGGCTTCGGTGTCGATGAGCTTGCGCGCGGGGTCGGCGTCGAACCAGGCCAGCGTGCGGCGGATGCCCTGAGCGAACGGCACGGTGGCGCAGTAGCCGGGGACGAAGCGCTTGATCTTGGTGTTGTCGAAGACCGTGCTGACCGACTTGTCGCCCGTCAGGCTGCCGAGCGAGTCGGGCAGGCAGGCGGAGATGAAGTCCGACGTGATGTGCACGAAGCGCGGCTCGGCGCCCGCGGCTTCGGCAACGATCCGATAGTATTGGTCCCAGGTCATGACCTCGTCGCCGGTGATGTGGAAGGCGTGGCCGATGGCCTGCGGGTGCCCCATCAATCCCACCAGGCCTTTCGCGAAATCGGTGTTATGCGTGATGACCCACAACGAGGTGCCGTCGCCCGGCACGATTACTTTCTTGCCGCGGCGCATGCGGTCCACGACGGTGTAAGATCGGACCCAACTGTTGACCGGCAGAGTAACTTGCGTGTCGCCGTAAGTAAGTGACGGCCGCACGATAGTTATGGGGAAGCCTTCCGTCGCGGTAGGCCTCGATGAGGCGCTCCTCGCAGGCGATCTTGTCGCGGGAGTACTGCCAGTAGGGGTTCGCGAGCGGCGTGGACTCGGTGATCAGGTAGTGGGTCGGCGGCTTCTGGTAGGCGCTGGCCGAGCTGATGAAGATGTACTGTCCGGTGCGGCCGCGAAAGAGGCGCAGGTCGCGCTCGATGTGCGCCGGCACATAGGCGGTCCACTGGACCACGGCGTCGAAGGAGGCGCCGGCGAGCGCGGCCGCGGCCCTGGGGTCGTCAACGTCCAGGGTGAGCGCCTTGACGCCGGGGGGTACGGTCAGCTGCGTGCTGGCCGCGGGTCACGATGGTCAGGTCGATGCCGCGCTCGGCCGCCAGCGCCGTGCACGCGGTGCTGATGATTCCGGTTCCGCCGATGAAGAGTGCTCTCATGGGATTCATTGTGGCACGGCGGGCGCGTTCGGAATTTCACAGGTCATCTTCGGAGGAGCCCCTGGGCCGGAGGTGGCGGTGGATGGAGCGCGCTCTGAGTAGGTATGCCCGACTCTGTTCATGGGCCGCCGTTGTCACCCAGCCTCCGCCTGCCGCCGGGGAAGCTCTTGACGTGGGTGGTGCTTCAGTGGATAACGAGTACGCTAGTCTGGCGGTCCTTCAGGGCTCTGGTCCTCCACGCTGAAGTAGGCGCAGTCGGGGTGGTGGAAGACCAGCGCGCTGACGGTCGCTTCGGGGTCCATCATGAAACCTTCGGTGAGGTGCACGCCGATCTCTTCGGGGCGCAGGAGGTCGAAGATGCCTTGCTGGTCCTCCAGGCGCGGGCAGGCGGGGTAGCCGAAGCTGTAACGCTTGCCGCGGTAGCGGGAGGTGAAGCGTTCGTGCATCGTTGTGGTGGGCGGGTCGGGGAAGCCCCAGTCCTCGCGGATGCGGCGGTGGAGCCACTCGGCGGTGGCTTCGGCGGTCTCGAGTCCCAGAGCCTGAACGGCGTGCATGAAGAGGAACTCGCCCGCCTCCTTCGCCCGCTCGGCGCGCTCGCGGATGCCTTGCGCCGGCGGTCACCACGAAGATGGCGATGTGGTCGCGGACGCCGTCCAGCGGGTCGAGCACGTAGTCGGCGAGGCACAGGCCGTTCTCGCGCGGCTGGCGGCCGAAACGGAACGTGTGGCGCGGTGCGTTGGCGCCCGGCGCGAACAGGTGGATCGCGTTGCCGTCGCGCTCGGCCTCGAAGAACTGCCAGACGGCGCGCACGCGCATCCAGCGCGGCGGCGTCCTGCTTGACGCACTCCATGTTGTGGAACAGCTCGAGCGCCTTGGGGTCGCGGTCGGCCAGCAGCTTCTCGAAGTTGCCCTTGAAGCCGAGGTGCTTGCCGTACAACATGTAGGGGTTGATGTAGCTCCAGACCTCGGTCAGGTTGGGGACGTCGCGGACCTTGCGCTCGAGCGTGGGAGCGGCGTGGAATGGGGATGTCGGGGCGCACCTTGGTGCTGCGACGCGCGCCGGGGACGACGGAGGGCACCGGCTCCGGGCGACGGGCGCGGCCTCAGGCCGTCCGAGCGCGTGTTTGCCGCGATGACGGCGCCGCGCGTGGCCGGGTCGGTCAGTTCGTTGAGCGTGCGCGAGGCCGGTCATGGCGTCCTTGCAGTAGCACACGGCGGTCGAGTAGGCGGGCGCGATCTTAACGCGAGTGAAGCGCTCGGAAAGCGCCGCGCCGCCCACCAGCAGCGGCACGTCGATGCCGGCGTCCTTCAGATCGCCCGCGGTGATCACCATCTGCTGCGCGCTTTTCACGAGCAGGCCGGAGAGCCCGATCGCATCGGGCCGGTGCTCGTGGTACGCGCGGATCAGTTCCTCGGGCGGCACCTTGATGCCCAGGTTGATGACGCGGTAGCCGTTGTTGGCCAGGATGATTTCGACCAGGTTCTTGCCGATGTCGTGGACGTCGCCCTTGACGGTGGCCAGGACGATGCTGGCGCGCGCGGCGGTGTCGGCCTTCTCCATGAACTGCTCGAGGTGGTTGACGGCGGCCTTCATGGCCTCGGCGGATTGCAGCACCTCGGCCACGATCAGCTCGTTGTTCGCGAACAGGCGGCCTACCTCGCTCATCCCGGCCATGAGCGGGCCGTTGATGATGTCGAGCGGGGCGACGCCTTCTTTGAGCTTGAGATCGAGGTCGGGGACCAGTCCGTCCTTGGTGCCTTCGACGATGTAGCGCGGCAGGCGCTCATCCAGGGGCAGGAGGCTCGCCTCTTGCTTCGCGCGCACGTTCGCCCGGAAATGGGCGGTGATCGCGGCGATGTGTTGTTGGTTGATGGCGGCGCGCTGCTCGCGAGTCTGCTCGCGCCAGTCGGCGGGGGCGGTGATGTCGGGCGGCGTGTTGAAGAGCAGCGACTCGGCCAGGCGGCGCTCCTCTATCGGGATCGAGGCGAAGCGCTCGAGCTTTTCGGCGTTCACTATGGCGAGGTCGAGCCCGGCCTTGGTGGCGTAGTAGAGGAAGACGGAATTCACCACCTCGCGCGCGGCTGCCGGCAATCCGAACGACACATTCGAAACGCCGAGGACGGTCTTGACGCCCAGCTTCTCACGGATCAGCCGCACGGCTTCGATGGTTTCGACCGCGCCTCCGATGTAGTTCTCGTCGCCGGTGGCGCAGGGAAAAACCAGCGCGTCGATGATGATATCTTCGACGGGGACTCCGTACTTTTCCGTCAGCAGACGAACCGAGCGCTCGGCCACCGCCAGCTTGCGCTCGCGGGTGAAGGCCTGGGCCTGCTGCTTATCCTCATCGATGGAACCGACGATCAGCGCGGCGCCGTACGCGCGGGCTAGCGGGCAGACGCGCTCGAACTTCTCCTCGCCGTCCTCGAGGTTGATGGAGTTGACGATGCTCTTTCCCTGGCAATAGGTGAGGGCCAGCTCGAGGGCGCGCGGATCGGTGGTGTCGATCATGATGGGCGCTTTGATCTTGCGGATCAGGCGGTCGTAGAAGGGCGGGATGTCGTTCATCTCGTCGCGGTCGCTCGATTGCAGGCAGACGTCGACGACCTGCGCGCCGTTGCGGACCTGGCGGCGCGCGATCTCGCTGGCCTCCTCCCACTTCTCTTCCGCGATCAGGTTTTTGAAGAGGCGCGAGCCGATCACGTTGGTGCGCTCGCCGACCAGCAGCGGGCGGTTGGATTCCTCGGCCTCGACCAGCTCGACTCCGGAGTAAAACACGCGGTGTGCCGGCTGTTTCGGCGGGCGCGGCTTCTTGCCCTGGACCATTTGCGCCAGCGCCGCGATGTGAGCGGGCGTGGTGCCGCAGCAGCCGCCCACGATGTTGAGCCAGCCGTGATCGACGAAGCGCTCGAGCTCGCGCGGCCAGCGACTCGGGCGTTTCGGCGTAGCTGGCCGTCCGCATCGGGCAGGCCGGCGTTCGGGTAGCAGGAGATGCGCGTGGCGGCGATCTCGTTCAGGGTGCGGATGTGATCGGTCATGAACTCGGGCCCGGTGGCGCAGTTCAGGCCGATGGAGAGCAGGCCGGCGTGTGCGATCGAAACATAAAACGCGTCGGCGGTTTGGCCGGCGAGCATGGTGCCGGTGGGTTCGATGGTGCAGGACACCATCGCCGGGATGTCGATGCCGAGTCGCGGCGCAGGCGGTCGATCGCGAGGAGCCCGGCCTTGACGTTGCGCGTGTCCTGGCAAGTTTCGAGGACCAGGATGTCGGCGCCGCCTTCGATGAGGCCGGCGGCCTGCTCGTAGTAAGCCTCGCGCAGGGCGTCGAAGGTGACGCCGCCGGTGACGCTGATGGCCTTGGTGGTGGGGCCCATGGAGCCGGCGACCCAGCGCGGCTTGGCGGAAGTGGCGAACTCGCCGGCAGCCTGGCGCGCGAGCTCGGCGGCGCGGCGGCTGATTTCGTGGGCGCGGTCGGCGAGTCCGTATTCGGCCAGGACGATGCGGGTGGAGCCGAAGGTGTTGGTTTCGATGATGTCGGCGCCGGCCTCGAGATACGCGCGATGGATGCCCAGCACCACGTCGGGGCGGGTGCGGACCAGGTTCTCGTTGCAGCCTTCGAGGGCCGCTCCGCCGAAATCGGCCGGCGTGAGGCGGGCTTGCTGCAGCATGGTCCCCATGGCGCCGTCCATGCAAAGGACGCGCGTTTCGAGGGCGTCGATGAGGGCCTGGTGGCGCGGGGAAAGTGGAATCATGCGGCTGATTCGATTTTATCAGGGGGGTGGGAAGCGGCAGGGGACGGGAACGGGATTAGGTTCGTTTCGCCTCGGGCGGGGGGTTGCGGATCGGGCGTCTGGCGGAGGTTGGTCAGCGTCCGGAGGGCGCCGAAGTACTCGGCATTGAGCATGCTTTCGTAGCTGGTGAGGCTGGCGAAGACGTCCATTCCGCAGTTGTTCTGGAAGAGGCCGCCAAGGAGGCGGGTGACTTCGTCGTCTTCGGAGAGGTTACGCGTGCGCTTGCGCGGGGCGGAGTCGTCGATGCCGGCCATGAACAAGCCGGTCTCCACGCGGGCGGCGCGCAGGAGGCGCCACTGGGCGGAGGCCATCTGCTGAACGAGGAAAGATTCGACGGGGCCTTGAGGCCGGAACTCGGCTCTGAGGGAGCCGAGGAGGTCGAGGTAGGCCCGGCGGTCCTCCTGTGGCAGGACGGCGTTGCGGGCGGAGAAGCCGTGCCGGACGGCGTTGAGGCTGGATCGAGCCTTGCCGAGCGCGGTCCTGGGCCCGGTGCTGCGGCGGGCGTTTTTGCGATTCGCTTCGATCTGACGGTCGGATGCCATGGAGTCTCCTTGTCGGCTCCAGGAAAGCACGGGCTTGACGGAAAGGCCGCGGGCGGTTTTGGGGAAGTGGTTGGGAGGATGGGAGAAAGATTAGTGGGGTGGATGTGATCAAGACGGGAGGCTCGGCGCGTATCGGCTTCCCAGGTACGCCATCCGGCACGTCACCCAGGGCTAGGGCGACGTGATCGTCCTGTGGAAACTGTCTATGGGCAATTTCCAGGCCAGCTGTCCGGTATTGTGCGAGGCCGGCTTTGGCTCACAGTCGAGAAACAGGCGGCCTCCCACGGCGGCAGTTTGACACGCTAAACCGGATAGAATCGAAGCCAGGGGTGGCGTATTGTCGAGGCATGAACGAACAGCAGATGCGGAGACTCGGTGACCGCCCCCTTACGGTCGCGGTTCGGTGCGGTATGAACGAGAAACAATTGTGGCGGGCCGTCGAGAGTCGCGACGCGCGGTGGGACGGGAAGTTCGTCTTCGCAGTCGAATCCACGGGTGTGTATTGCCGGCCGTCGTGCCCGGCGCGGCGGCCGCGGCAGGCGAACGTTCGGTACTTCCCCGCCCCGGATGCCGCCGAGCGGGCGGGGTTTCGCGCCTGCCGCCGCTGCAAGCCGCGGGAGGATTCCGGACTCGCGTTGGTCGAGCGCGCGTGCCGGAAGATCGAGACGGGCACGGCGCGCCTGGATGCGCTGGCCGCCGAGCTCGGCATCACGGCGCAACGCCTCGCTCGCCTGTTCCGCAGGCACCTGGGGATCACGCCGCGGCAGTACGCTGAAGCCCGGCGCATCGACACGTTCCGCTCCGAGGTGCGCAACGGCCGCAGCGTCACCGATGCCCTCTACGAGGCGGGTTACGGGTCGGGAAGCCGGCTCTACGAGCGCGCGTCGGCGGAACTGGGGATGACGCCGGCGACTTTCCGGCGGGGCGGCGCGGGCGTGCGCATCTCCTACTCGGTTGTCGAGTGCGGGCTGGGGCGGCTGCTGGTGGCGGGGACCGAGCGCGGCATCGCGGCCGTGGAGCTGGGGAATGCCGAGGCGGGCCTCGAAGCGGCGCTGTTCCTGCAGTTCCCCGGGGCCGAGATCCAGCGCGACGACGACCGGCTGCACGGATGGACGAGCGCGCTGGTGAGGCAACTCGAGGGACGGGAACCGTCGGCGGAATTGCCGCTCGACGTGCGGGCGACGGGCTTCCAGCGGCGCGTGTGGGAGGAGTTGCGGAAGATTCCCTGGGGCCAGACGCGCACTTACGGCGAGGTCGCGCGGGCGGTGGGGCAGCCGACGGCGGCGCGCGCGGTGGCTCGGGCGTGCGCCACAAATCCGGCCGCGCTGGCGATCCCGTGCCACCGTGTGGTGCCGGCGGGTGGCGGCGTGGGCGGGTATCGGTGGGGCGCGGCGCGAAAGGCGCGGCTGCTCAAAGCGGAGGCGGCTTGTTCGCCCAAAAGCTGAGAGTGACGCTGGTAGCTGGCGGGGTCGAGATCCCGGCGCCGCAGGCGTGGCTGGATCAGTTTTTTATGCGGGATTTCACGGGGTCGAGCGCGTTCGACCAGACGCTGGTGGCGGGCGACGGGGAGTTGGAGGCGGGCTTCGGTGTGGAGCCAGGCGAGGCGCGGGCTCAGTTTGAGAAGTGGCTGCGGGGGCGGCGGATGATTGCGGCGGAGGCCGAGGTGATGGTCAAGAAGGCATAGGGGGCCGCGGACAGATGAAGCTGGTCCTCGCAGCCTCGCGGCGCGGCGAACCTCAGTTCGCCGTTCCGAAGCGTGGCATAATCGCCTCATGACTCGCTACAACTGGGCTTCGGTCGAACGAGAGCAATTGAATCCGCTGTTTTGGCGCCAGGTGATTCATGGCGACAAGATGACCATCGCTCGCATCGAACTTGGCAAGGGCTGCATAGTGCCCGAGCACGCGCACCTCAACGAGCAGATCTCCATGGTCAAGAAGGGCCGGCTTCTTTTCCGCATCGGCGGGAGCGAGCTGACGCTCGAAGCCGGAGACGTGCTCCACATCGCCGCCCACGAGCCGCACTCGGTTGAAGCGCTCGAAGACTGCCACGTCATGGACGTGTTTTCGCCGCCTCGCGAAGACTGGCGCCGCGGCGACGACGCCTATTTGCGGAAGTAGCGCGCGACTTGACGCCGCAGGCTGGCCGAGTCTGTGAGCATCTCCCAGCGCAGTCTCAGCCGGTACGGCCACGCATAACGCCTTTCGCCCGGAAGTTGCAGCACCCGTTTGAAGTCGGGCGGCGGAACGAAGAGATCGGCCGGCAGCGGGTCCTCCGACATCTCGGTGACTTCGCGGCGGTCGGTGTGCTCGGAGACGCTTGGGCCGCCCCGCTCGTCACGGTGATAGGACTTGATGACGTGCGTAACATCGAGAACGAATCCCAGCTCCCGCTTCCCTTCCTCGGTGAACTTATGCTCGTCTCTCAGTGGCCCCGCGCTTGCCAGGAAGTGATACGTGCCGGGCCGTGAAGGATGCGCCTTCTCCCACGCCGCGGGCGGATCGATGTACCAGCCATCCTTCTCCGACTCGCTAAGCAACTCCCCGTCCCTGACGTTGCGGCTCCTCTCGATGACCCGGCGCGCTGTGTAGCCGAACATCTCCCGCCGCTCGCCGGTATCGATGGTCACGATGTGAGTATGAACCGTTCGTCCGGAGGGTTTGGACGGATCGCTGCGCCGAGGCCTCATCCAGATCGGACCTCCGTATTCGTTCGCGCGGATGGCCGTGTAGATTTGGCCGGCAGGGTCCAACTGGAACACGTAGCCAAGGTCGCGGTTGTGAATGTTCACGCGCAACGGGCCGCACTCGTCTCCACTTTGATTCCGATATTCCAGCCGGGTGTTTCGACCGCGGATGTAACGCCGCGAACTCGCCGCCATGCCGGCGAAAAACAACGTGGTCACGAATCGCAGACAGGGTTCAGCCATCGCGAGGGCCCCTGCGCTCAGTATAGCCGCAGGGCCCTCAATCCAGCCGTTTGTGGAAGCGGAGAGCGCTGGCGGTCAGCACGATGCGTCCCGTATAGAAACAGCGCCGCGAACTGCGGCCAGAGCACCGAAAAACCGGTCCCCTTGAGAAAGATCCCGCGCACGATGGTCATGAAATACCGCACCGGGTCAAGGTAGCTCAATAGCTGGACCGGCAGGGGCATGTTGCGGATCGGGAAGGCGAAGCCGCTCAGCATGAAGGCTGGCGTGAAAAAGAAGAACGAGCCCATCACGGCCTGCTGCTGGGTCTGCGAGATGGTGGAGACGAACAGGCCCACGCCGAGCGTCGTCATCAGGTACACCACGGCCGCGCAGAACAGCAACGGCACGCTGCCGCGCAGAGGAATGTGGAAGACAACCAACGCGGCGGTGGTGATGAAAGCGACCTGAACGAGCCCGGCCAAGCCGAACGGCAGGGTCTTCCCGATCATCAGCTCGATGGGACGCAGCGGCGTGACCATCAACTGCTCCAGCGTTCCGATCTCCTTCTCGCGCACGATCGCCATCGCGGTCAGCATCATGCTGACCAGCGTCACGATGTTGACCACCACGCCCGGGACGAAGTAATTCCGGCTGAGCAGATCGGGGTTGAACCACACCCGGCTGCGGACGTCCAGCCTCGGCAGGCCCAGACCCACCGGCCCGCCGGTCGCCTCCGTCCGCCCGACCAGTTTCGCCTGTTGCTGCGCGGCCAAGGCTCTCGAGGCGAAGCCGCTGACCACCTGGTTGGCGTAGGCGGACGCGATGGAGGCCGTGTTCGAGTTGCTGCCATCCACAAGGACTTCGACGCTGGTGGTCACACCGCGTTCGATGTCCCGTCCGAATCCCGGGAACACGCTGATCACGGCGTGGACGCGGCTCTCGTCCAGCACGCGCTGCACGTCCTCATCGCTGGCGGGAACCGCTACCAGATCGAAGCGCGGCGAGCCCTGGAAAGCCGCCAGCAGGTCGCGCGATTGCGAAGTTTGATCGCGGTCGAACCAGCCGATGCGCACGTGGTCCACGTCCAGATTCACCGCGTAGCCGAAGACGAGCAACTGCACCAGCGGCGGGACGAACAGCAGGATGCGCATGCGCGGCTCGCGTAGCGTCTGACGGAATTCCTTGTATACGATCTCGCGAATTCGTTTCCACATATCAGGCCACCTTCCCCGCTTCCGTGTGCAATCCTGCCGAACCGTAACCGTGAGAGAGCGGTCTGTTCCACATATCAGACCACCTTCTGGCGCAGCTTTCTGGTCGCCAGCAGAAAAACAACCGTGGCGAAGAGCGCAAGAAACGCCAGCTCGCCCCACAGCATGTCGATGCCGATGCCTTTCAGGAATACGCCTTTCAGAATCGTGACGAAATAGCGCGCCGGGACCACGTAGGTAATGAGCTGGATCACGTGCGGCATGTTCTCGATCGAGTACACGAAACCCGAGAGCAGGAACGCCGGCAGAAACGAGCCCAGCATTCCCATCTGGTAGGCCAGGACCTGGGACCGCGCCGTCGCGGAAATCAGAATGCCCAGGCTCAACGATCCCAGCAGAAACAGGCAGCTCGAAACGATCAGCAGGAGAGGACTGCCGCGCAAGGGCACGCCGAAGACCACCAGGCCGGCCACGATCGAGATCAGCGTGTCCACGAAGCCGACGGCGAAGAACGCCGCCATCTTCCCCAGCACAATCTCGGCGGGCCGCAGCGGCGTCGAGAGCAGTTGCTCCATGGTGCCCATCTCCCACTCGCGCGCGATGGTGAGCGAGGTGATCAGCGCGGTGATGATGGCCAGGATCACCGAAATCAGCCCCGGCACGATGTAGTTGCGCGACTTCAACTCGCTATTGAAGAGCACGCGCAGGCGCCCGTCGACGGGCGATGGCAGCTTGCGCGCCGCCGCGGCGGTTCATGGCCGCAGCCCGCAGCTTGAGCGAATAAGCTCCGGTCATCGCGTCGGCGTAGCCCTGGGCGATGGAGGCGGTGTTCGAATCGCTGCCGTCGTAGATGAGCTGCACGGGGGCGGTGCGGCCGGCCACCAGGTCGCGCGCGAAGTTTCGCTGGATCACGACCGCCAGCAGGCACTGGTCCCGGTCGATGGCCCGCTCGATCGCGCCGTAGTTGTCCACGTAGCCGGTGATGTGGAAGAATCGCGAGCCGGCGAATTGGGCGATGAGGTCGCGGCTCTCCGGCGTGTGGTCGGAGTCGAAGATCAATGTGGGGATGCGGTCCACATCGAGCGTGAGACCGTAGCCGAACAGCATCAGCATAAGGAACGGAACGGCCAACGCCATGGCCAGGCTGCGCGGGTCCCGCACGATGTGCAGCAGCTCTTTGCGGAACATGGCGCGAGTGCGGCGGAAGCTCATGCGGCCCTCCGTTCTTCCTTTTCGATCATGGCCACGAAGACGTCCTCCATCGAGGGTTCTATCGATTCGAAGAGGCGCACTTCGATGGCCAGCGACGCCAGCCGCTCGCGGATGAGCGGGCCCGCGGCGGCCGCGTCATCGACGGTGACGTGCAGCCCGCCACCGAAGACCGCCGCGTCGCGCACGCCGTCGAAGCCGTCGAGCGCCTTCATGGTGCCCAGCACGTCCGATGTCTCGAGCGCCAGCAGGTGGTGCCCGGTGAGCGAGCGCTTCAACTCGGCGGGCGAGCCCAGCGCGACGATCTTGCCTGCGTACATCAGCGCCACGCGGTGGCAATATTCGGCTTCGTCCATGTAATGCGTCGAGACGAAGATCGTATGTCCCGCCTCGGAGAGCTGGTAGATCAACTCCCAGAAATCGCGGCGCGCGATGGGGTCGACGCCCGAGGTCGGCTCGTCGAGGAACAGGATGGGCGGCTCGTGAAGGATGGCGCAGCCCAGCGCCAGCCGCTGCTTCCATCCGCCCGCGAGCAGGCGCGTCATGGTGTGGCGGCGCTCTTCGAGGCCGGCCATCCGAAGCACATAGTCGCGGCGCTCGGCGCGGCGTTCTTCCGGAACGCCGTAAATGCCGCTGAAGAACTCGATGTTCTCGCCGACTTCGAGATCGTCGTAGAGCGAGAACTTCTGCGACATGTAGCCGATCGAGCGTTTGATGGATTCCGATTCCGTAGCCACGTCGAAGCCGCCCACGCGCGCGGTGCCCTCGCTCGGCGTGAGCAGCCCGCACAGGATGCGGATGGTGGTCGACTTGCCCGCGCCGTTGGGGCCGAGGAAGCCGAAGATCTCGCCACGTCGGACCGCTAGCGAGACGTGATCGACGGCCACGAAGCTGCCGAAGCGCTTGACCAGGTCGTGGGCTTCCACCGAAAACCCGTTGTTGCCGGGTCCGCTCATGAGCGCGCCTCCCTGCCCGCCTCTTCCTTGCGGATGAGGGCGATGAATACGTCTTCGAGCGACGGCTCGATGCGGCGCACCGCGGCCTCGTCCAGGCCGGCCACGCCGTCGAGCGTCGCACCCGGCGCGAGGAAAACGTGTAGCGTCTCCCCCGCCGGCTCGGCGCTGACCACTCCCGCGGTGCGTTCCAAAACGCCGCGTGCCGCGCGGCGGTCGCGCACACGCACCTCCCAGCAGGTTTCCGCGAGCGAGGTCCTCAACGCCGCCGGCGTGTCGCAGCGGATCAGGCGGCCGCGATCGATCAGCCCCACGCGGTTGGCGCGCTCGGCTTCGTCCAGATACGCGGTGGTGACGAATACGGTCATGCCGTCCTTGACGAGCTGGTAGAGAATGGCCCAGAAGTCGCGGCGCGAAACCGGGTCCACACCGTTGGTCGGCTCGTCCAGGAACAGAACTTCGGGATGGTGCAGCAGGGTGCACATGAGCGCCAGCTTCTGCTTCATGCCGCCAGAGAGCTTGCCGGCCTGGCGGGCGCCGAACGGTTCCATGCGGGTCATGCGGAGCAGGCGCGCGGTCAGCGCATCCCGCTCGGCGCCGACCACTCCGAACAGGTCGCCATAGAAGGCCATATTCTCGGCGACCGTGAGATCGGCGTACAGGCCGAAGCGCTGGGCCATGTAGCCGATTCGGTCCTTAACCGCGTCGGGCTCGCGCGCCACGTTGTGGTCCGCCACCCAGGCCTCGCCTTCGGTCGCATCGAGCAGGCCGCACATGAGGCGCAGCGTGGTGGTCTTCCCCGCGCCGTCCGGCCCCACCAGGCAGAAGATTTCGCCGCGCGCGACCTCGAGGTTGAGGTGGTCGAGCGCGGTGAGCGGGCCGAAGCGGCGGGTTAGGTTGGCGGCGCGGATCATGAAAGACTCTCCTGAGAGTCCGCTCCCTGACGGTCGCGGTTCGGTGCTGGGGCCCGTCCCACCTACTCCCCTCCCAACAGAATCTCCGCGTCGGCGGGCATGTTGGATTTGAGCTCGCCATTGGGGTTCTCGAGCTCGATTTTGACGCGGTAGACGAGCTTGGCGCGCTCTTCGGCCGTCTGGATCTGCTTGGGCGTGAACTCGGCCTCGGACGAAATGAACGACACGCGCCCATGGTAGGTCTTGCCGGGATAGGAATCGGTGGTCACATTGGCGTTCGCGCCCAGCTTGACGCGACCCAGATCGTTCTCGCCGATGTAGGCTCGCACCCAGGGATGATCGATATCGCCCACGGTGAGCACCGCCGTGCCGGCTGCGATCACCTCGCCCACCTCGGCCGACTTGACCAGCACCACGCCGCCGATGGGCGAGAAGGCCTCGGTGTCGTCGAGTTGAGTCTGAACGACGGACAGATCGGCCTGGCGCTGGCCCAGATCGGCTGCGCGCTGGACCAACTGCTGGCGCTGGCGCTTCAGCTCGAGCCGCTGCGCTTCGGCCAGCCGCAACACGGCCTGCGCCGTCGCCAATTGGGCTCGGCTGGCGTCGATATCCTCCTTGCGCGGGCCTTCGAGCACCAGGGCTAGTTGCTGCTGGGCGGTCTTCAGTTGCGCGTCGGCGGTCTCGTAGCGGGTTCGATACTGATCGAAATCGGCCGGCGAGATGTCTTCGTTCTTGACCAGCGTCTGGGCGCGCTTCCAGTCGGCGGTGGCGCGGTCATATTCGGTCCGAGCGCGATCGACGGCCGCCTGCGCTTCCTTCTTCTCCTGCACGCGCGAGCCGGCCACCAGCGCCGCCAGGCGCGCCTCGGCGGTCTGGATTTCCGCGGCTCGCTGCTGTATTTGCCCTTCGAGCGTCGCGGCCTGGAAATCGATGGCGGTGGTCTGCTGCGCCAGTTGCGACTCGGCGGAAGCTACGGCGCCGCGCGCCTTTTCGTGCTGGCCCACCAACTGGTCCTTGTCGAGGCGCGCCAGAAGCATGCCGGCCTTCACGCGGTCCCCTTCGTCCACGCTGCGCTCGATCAGCTTGCCCGGAATCTTGAAAGCGATGTCGACTTCCGTGAGTTCGATATTGCCCGAGACGCGGATGGAGCGGCCATCTCCGCGATGGAACCAGGAGCGGCCTCCGATCGCCACGACGGCGGCAACGACGACGAGCGCGAGAACGAGGATGAGTTTCTTCTTCATGGCCTGACTCCTTATTGAATGAACTGCCGGATGGCGCCCATGGCCTGGGCCAGGTTGATGCGTGCAATGTTGTAAGCGAGCAGCGCGGAGATGCGGTTGTCGCGCGCCCGCGCCAGGCGGGTTTCGGCGTCAACCGGCTCCAGGCTGTTGGCGACGCCCGCGGCGTAGCGCCGCTGCGCCTGGGCCACCTCGCGTTCCGACTGATCCAGGCCGTCGGTGGCGACTTTCAGCTCGTCTTCGGCCGAGTGCAGGCCGTCGAACGCGAGACGGATCTCGAGCTCGAGCTGCTGGCGGAGGTCGCGCGTCTGGATCTGCGTTTGGCGAAGCTGGGAGGAACTCTCGGCGCGCCGGGCATCGCGGCGGCCGCCGTCGAAAATGGGGATGCGGAGCTGGAGGCCGTAGGTGCGCGTCGGCGAGGCGGCGTCGATGCCGGTGCCGATGGTGCCGTAGTCGCCGAAGCCGGTGAGCGATGGCAGGCGCTCGTACTTCACGCCGCTGTAACTGAGGCGCGCGTTTTCCTCGCGCGTCTTCTGGGCCTTCCAGTCCGGCCGCGCCACCAGCGCCTTCTCCACGGCGTCCGGCACCGTCATCTCCCCAGCCGGCTGGTAGCCGAGTTTGTCCGCCAGCTCGAAATCCGTATCGAGCTTCAGCCCCACCGCTCGCAGCAACTGCAGCCGCGCCGCGCGCAGATCGTTTCGGGCCACCAGCAGCCGCTGGCGCTCGTTGGCTAGCTCGACCTGGGAGCGCGTGACTTCGATGGGAATCCCGGTGCCGGCCTGCTTGCGGTCCTCCGCCAGCTTGGCGGTGGCGGAGGCCAGCGCGACATTGGCCTCGGCAGCTTCCACGTGGGCTTGCTCCGCCAGCGCCATCATATAGAGCGACGCCACCTGCGCGCTGACCTGGTCGCGCGCGCTGTCGCTGTCGGCTTGGGCGGCGCGCACTCCCGTTCGGGCGGCCTGGTATTTGCGGATCGAGCTGAAGTCGAAGACGGACTGCGTCGCCGTGACGCGCGCGTCAAAGGTGGTGAAAGGGCCGACGAACGTGGGAAACGTAAAGCCGGGGATCGGAATGTGGACGCTGACGCCCAGCGCGGCCAGGTTTTGCGTCTGATTCCGGTCCGAGACGTAGGACTCCAGGTCCGGCAGCAACGCCGCGCGCGACTCGGCCGACCGCATCTGGGCCTGGCGCACGCTTTCGCCCGCAAGCTGGACCTTTGCGTTTCCATCCGGCGAAAGAGCCAGGTCGACCGCCTGTTTCATGCTGAGCTTCAGCGGGGTCTGGGCCGCGGCGGTGGCGGCCGCCGTCGCAAGAATCAAGAGGGCGCGTTTCGGCATATATGTCTTACCAGCGCGGGCCGGGGCGGGTTTCACGCTGGTTCTCCTTTCTTTCTGGGAACCACCGGCGCACGGCAACCGGCGGCGACGAACGCAATGAGGCGGTCTAGCATGCCATCCACGTCGCTGGTGTCGCACCGGCCGCCGGAGACAACCTTGATGTGGCGCTGGCCGGCGATGGTGTGACTCATGGCGCCGATGGTGAACTGCAGCTTCCACAGGAGCTCGACATCGGGAAGGTCGGGCAGCGAGCGCCGCGCGGCGGCCAGAACCCGCATAACCACCGGCGCGAATTGGCCCGTGAACAGATGCTCGAATACGTCGCCGGGCTCGGTGTGCGCGCGTCCGATCAGGCTGGCCGCGTGGGCGCCATCGGGCGAGCTGACCATGAGCAACACCGGCGCGATGACCGCCCGCAAGATATCCTCAATGGGGACCGGCTCGCCGGCCGCTTCTTTTTCGAGCCGATCGAGGAAGGCAAGCCGCTGTTCGTTGAGTGGCCCGATGCGGCGATCGAACACCGCGGCGATCAGGTGGTCTTTGGACTGGAAGTGGTAGTTGACCGCGGCCAGATTGACCCCAGCCTCGGCAGTGATGTCGCGGAGGGAGGTTTGAGCGAAGCCGTGTTCGGCAAAGAGGCGTTCGGCGGCGTCTAGGATGCGGTCCTTGGTGGTAACGGCCCTGGCTGTTTCATTCATACGTATGTTTGAAGCCATTGTATGCTTAAATTATACGTATGATCCAGGTCTTGTCAAGTCCTACTTTGCCTCATGCTATACTGATCCCGCCGGTGACACAGTTCGCCCTGCGCTTCATCCCGCTCCTCTTCCTGGCCCAGGCAGCCTCCAGCCAGATGGTCACCTACCGAGCCCAAATTGTGGTGGATCAAGGAGTTCCGCCGCCCACCTCGCCCATGATCCACCCCGACCCGCCAGCCCAGTGCGCCATCGAGGAGGTCTTCGGCAACGGCAATGTCCAATACGCCGTGCCGCCGTTCCGCAACTCTGACTCGTGCCCGGTCACCATACAGCTTTCCGGCTACCGGAAGAACCAAGCCATTCTGCGAAACGGGGCGGTTATTGTGATGAAGCGGCCCGGCAGCTACGCCAATCCGACCGTCTCGCTCACCACGCTCGCCGCTCCCGAGGATGCAAAGAAGGCCTTTCGGAAGGGCGTCGGCGCCATGGTCGGGAAGAAGTGGGCGGTGGCCCAGAAGGAGTTCGAGCGCGCCGTCGCCGCCTACCCGGAGTACGCGCCGGCCTGGGGCGCACTGGGCGAGGTGTTGGTCGAAGAGGCACAGCCCCAACCGGCGCGACAGGCCTTTGAACGGGCGGTCAAGTCCGATCCGAAATTCGCTCCGGGATGGGCGCAACTGGCGCGGCTGGCGGCGGACGAAGGCAGGATGCAGGATGCGCTCGCGGCCGCGGAACGCGCCATCCAGTTGGATGCGACCGGCTTTCCCGCCGTCTACGTCTCCCAGGCCATGGCCAACCTTGCCCTGAAGCGCCTGGACGTCGCCGAGAAGAGCGCCCGCCGCGCCGTCGAGCTGGATACCTTCCACGAGATTCCGCTGGCAGAGCGTGTCCTCGGCTCTGTGCTGGCGGCCAAGGACGACCGCGAGGGCGCGATCGAGCACTGGCAGAAATACCTGGAACTGTCACCGAAGGCGGACGACGCCGCGGAAGTCCGCAAGCGCATCGCGGAAACGCGACCTGGATCCGAACCGCGACCGTGAGACACAACAAAGCCGGTGTGGCCACGGATGAACACGGATGAACACGGATAAGAAACGCCAAGAAGGAGTTTTGTTTTATCCGTGTTCATCCGTGTCGATCCGTGGCCAATGTTCTTCGCCGGTCAGTGAATCGCCGCGGCGATGATCACGCACATGCCGATGGACATGGCTCCTATCAGAATCGCCAGCGCCGTATTGTGGTCCTCGACGATCTCTTTCCAGAGGTGATAGGGCGTGAGGCGGTCGATGAGCACGAAGGCGGCCACGAAGATCAGGATGCCCAGCGCGGCGTAAATCAGCGCGTTGAGAAGATAGCCGGGGTGGAAATCGTTCATAGAATTGGCTCCGTCACTTGCCCCCGAAATACCGAGGGTGGTAGGCATAATGCGCGCGGTACGCGCCGGGGTTGTCGCGTATCGACTTGGGAACGTCCTTCATCTCGTTGACGCTGGTGAGGCTCCAGCCGCGAAACTCGGCCATCGTCACCAGGCTGAGCAGCGCCAGGCCGTATACCAAATAGAGAGGATGTCGCATCAGTCGTCTCCACCGCTCGATGCGGCGGGCGGATAGTCGCTTTCGCGCCAACGCGCCTGCTCGAAGCCCATCGAGCGGAATGCCAGAAACACCGGCGGCACCAACAGCAGCAGCGCCGCGAACAGAAAGTAACTCATGGACGGCACGTCGCGCCGCACCGAGATCGTGTAATCGACCCCCAGACCCTTGGGGTCCATCTCCGGCTCCACAAGCAGATAGTAGCGGCCGGAAGGGACGGCAGGGACGACGGCCGTGTCCTTCTGGCTGCCCTCGGTCCAGTCCCCGTCGCTGTCGCGCCCGGAATAGTAGCTGACCTCGCGCCCGAAGTCGAAAGCCTGGTTGGTATCGGCGTTGATCAGCGCATAGTGGAAATACACCCAGTTGTTTCGCAGGTCGGTACGCGTCGAAAGCTCGACGTTCGAGGTGCGCCCCTGCAGATCGAAGTAGCCGGTCACGAACGAAGGCGCGCTCACGCCCTGGCCGAATGTGTAGCTCTGGCTGAAGACCTCTTCGTTCCGCGCGAAGGTGGTGAAGAACAGCGCCACGCCCACCAGCGCCGCCAGGAACAGCGCGCACACCAACCAAACCTCCTTGATGTTGCCGCCGTACGGCGAAGGCTGGTTCTCGTAGACTCCCACCGGCGCCGGAGGGCTGCCCGGAAGCTGGAAGGCCTGCCACACCTGCCGGCCGGTGATGTACTCGCCGAGCGACCAGGTGGTCTCCGAACCGGTCGTCTCCGACGAGAGTATCCGTGGCGGCGAGACGAAATCGTTGCACGCCGTCAGTTCGTCGCCCACGCGCACCTGCCAGGGGAATTCGCCCAGAACGTAGGTCGTGCGGGCCTGCGACGACTGGAAGTGCCGGTACTTCTCCCCGAATGCCTTGGCGACCGGCCGCCCGCCGCTGGTATCCACTTCGGGCAGCACCCGCAACACGGTCACGTCGTTCCAGTGGCCCTGATACTGGGTGAGGTAGCGGTACCCCTTATACGGATTGAAGAGCAGGTATTCGTCCCAACTGTAGTCCACTCCCTCGACCGTGATGGTGCGCACCTGGAAGCCGATCGCTTCGTAGACATCGCCGCGCACCTTGCCTCGCGTTCCGAGCGGAATCAGCGGCTGTATGCTCTCGGCAACCTGGAAGCGTTGCAGCACCGCGAAATTGGGGTCCTTGGCGTCGAGGACCGAATGGCAGTTCCCGCACACCACGCTGAGCGTGGTGCCGAAGCCGCGGATGACGACCGGCGCGCCGCAGCCGGGGCAGTTGAACGATTTGACCTGAGGCGGAGGCACCGTGCCCATAGGTTTACCAGCCCTCGAATCGCCGCAGGTTCTTCAGGCGCAGGCTGTCGAAATCGACGGCCTCGCCCAGGAAGAGCAGCGGCTGTGGATCGCTGTAGTCGAGAGTGGCGAAGCGGGCGTCGTGGGATTCCAGGTCCACGAAGAGCACTTCGTCTTTGTCCCAGTATTCGAAGGGCAACTCGCCCTCGACGCCGCGGTAGTGCGCCTTTGTCAGGCAGGTGGCCTCGTACGTCACGCCGTTGAAGCCGTAGTGCTGGCCGCGCACGACGCTAGCCGCCGCGGGCAGTCCCGGCACCGCCGCCGCGAACGAGACGGCGTACTCGGCCTGAGCGTCGGAGAGCCAGCCGCTCGCGCCATCGCTGAAAACGGCGTGCCACTCGTTCCAGCCGCCCTGCTCGTATTCGTAAAGGATGCGGCCCACCACCTGAAAAGGTCGGTTGCGGTAAACGCCCTCGGTGGCGATTTGTATGGGCGAGCTGTCCGGGGGCAGGTCGGCCACCTTGCCCACGCGCTCCAGGTTCACGTCCCGGCGCACCAGGATCGAGTGGCAGAACTCGCACACGGTCTGGACCGCGCTAGACCAGCGGAACCGGATCGGCGCGCCGCAATTCGGGCAGTTCGCAGTTGGGCTCATCGGTTTGATACGGCCGCTCGAGGCGCCGCACGCGTACCGCGCGCGCGCCGAATTCCCGCCGCAGATTCGCTTCGAAATCCCACTCCGAGCGAGGCCGGCAGCAGAACAGGTTCAGGCACAGCGATTCATTCTCGGGAAAAGTATGGCAAGCCAGGTGCGACTCGGCCAGCAGGCACAGACCGGTGATGCCGCCCGCGCCGCCGAACTGGTGCCACCTGGTATCGCCCACGGGCCGCAGGTGGAGGTCGCCGACGAGCAGGTCGAACAAGGCGCGCAGCCGGGCAAGGTTGGCGAGCGCCTCCCGATCGCATCCGTACGCTTCGACCACCCACTCGACTCCGCCCATTTCGTTCCAAGCCTCCCCAGCACCGAACCGCGACCGTCAGGGAGCGGACCGCGTCCTATCCTTGCGCCGACCCGCACTCCGGACAGAACTTCGCCGCGCGCGCGATCGGTTTGCCGCAGTTCATACAGAACTTCGTGTCGGCGGCCGGGGCCCCGCCCGCCGGAGCCGGTCCGCCCGCTTGCGGCGACTTCATGGAGTTCATCATCTGCTGGGCCATGGTGAGCCCGGCACCGAGCCCGACGCCGATGCCGGCCGCGCCGCCTCCCTCGTTCGCCGCCGCGATGGGCATGGATTGGGCCACCTGGAACTGGGTGTACCGGTTCATGTCGCCGATCATGCCCATGCTGATCCGCTGGTCCAGAATCTTCTGCAACTCGTCGGGCAGCGAGAGACTCTCGACCACGAACGAATCGAGCGCCAGGCCGAAGTCGGCAAAGCCGGGCTTCATCTGCTCCGCGATCTTTTGGCCCAGTTCGACCTGGTTGGCCGCCATGTCGATGAAGGGAATCTTGCTCTCGGCGAATGTGTCGGCGATGCGCCCCACGATGGTGTTGCGAAGCTGGCCCTCGATCTCGTCCACATGGTAGATCTCGCGCGTGCCGCTGGCCTTGTTGTAGAAAACCCGCGCGTCGACGATGTGGTAGGCGTAGATGCCGTAGGCACGCAGCCGCACGGCGCCGAACTCGGGGTCGCGGACGGTGATGGGCGTGGCGGTGCCCCAGTGTTGATCCACCTGCACGCGCGTCGAGAAGAAGTAGACGTCGGACTTGAAGGGCGATTGGAACGCCTTGTCCCAGTTCATCAGGTTGGTGAGCAGTGGCAGCGTGTGGGTGGTGAGCGTGTAGAGCCCGGGCGTGAAGACGTCGGCGACGCGGCCCTCGTTCACGAACACCGCCAGTTGCGACTCGCGCACGGTCAGCTTGCCGCCGTTCTGGATTTCCAAGTCGCGCATGGGGAAGCGCCAGGCCAGCACGCCATCCTCGGATTCGGTCCATTGGATGACGTCGATGAATTGCTTTTGCAGGAAATCGCGTAGAGACACAGGCCACCTCCAGTTCTTGGCCATTGTACTTCAGGGAGTACCAGGTGCGCTCGCTCACAAGGTTGTGGTTCTGGGTTTCTCAGAATTCGTAGCGGAGCTCGATGCGGGCGAAACGCGGGGGCTGGATCGCTACCGGCAATCGCAGGTTGAACGAGGGGCTGCTGAGGTCGCTCTCCTGGAGCCGCTTCGCCGCGTTGGTGACGTTGAGGACGGCGATCGCCGCGGTGAGACGGCCGGCGGGGAGCGGGAACGCGCGGGCGAGGCGGAGGTTCCAGTTGGCCACATATTGCGAGCGGTTGCCGCCTTCGGGGCTGCCGCGCACGGTGATGGCGACCACGATTGGACCCTGCGCGAGGCCGGTGACGAGTAACTGGCGGGCGAAGGCGAGTCCGTCGAGGTAGTCCGCGACGCTCGATAGCTCGAGCCCGGCGGGGAGCCGGTATTCGGCCTGCAACTTTGCGACATAGGCGCGGTCCAGGAAGCTGCGGCCCGCGGCGTGGATGGTGGTGTTCGGATCGGCGAACAGCGCGCCCACAATGCCGGCGTCGTTCTCGAAGACCGCGTCGCCGGGATTCGTGGGACCGTACGATTTCTCGGCGGCGAAGGACAGGTGCAGGGCGAGACCCTTCCACTGATTGGCGAGGTCGGCCACCAATCCAGAGTTCTGCTCGCGAAGACCGGCCGGATTGGTGAGCAGGTAGCGGTCCTGGCCGAATGTGGCGGGGCTCTGCTCAAAGACGGTCAACGGCTGGCCGTCGTACAGGTCGAGGATGGCGACGGGGGTGAATGCCTGCGCGGGCACGCCCACGTTGACGGCGGCCAGGCGCTGCTTCTCGTCGCGCCGGAACAAGCGGATGCTTGCGGAGAGACGAGCGAGCGGCGCGATCCGGGCGCCGACGTCGAACTCGTCGGCATAGGGCCGGTGCAGGGCGGGGTCGATGGAGGAACACGGACCCCCGAAGCGCGCGACCAACGGACCTTGATAGAGGTACACGTTTGCGCCGAGGCTGTTGGGGTTTCCGAAATCGAGGTACCGGCCGGCCAGGGGCGCGTAGGTGCGCGAATACGCGCCGTGGAGGACCAGGCCGCGGGAATGCGGAACCCGCCACTCGAGTCCGGCGCGCGGCGCGACGCTGTTCCAAGCGATCTGGCTCGAGCGCGCGATGTCGGCGGTGAGGCCGGCGTCAAGCGAAAGCGCGGGGGCGACGGTCCAACGATCCGCGAGGGTGCCGTGGAATGATTGCACGCGCTCGCGCGTGTCGGTGGGCGTGTTGAACCGGACCGTGAATGCGGGCGCGCCCGCAACCGTGATCAGATCCGTACCCGAAGGCGCGGTGAAGCGGTTGCGTGGCGCGGAGGACTCGACACCGGCGGCGGCCGCGATGTGGTGGCGAGGGGTGGCGATGGCGAGAACGCTCTCGACTTCGTGGCGGGTGCGGGCGGCGAGGTTCGCGAGCGGAGGCGCGCCGGTGACCGCACCGCCCAGAAGCTCGATGCTGCTCTGGGCTCCGCTTCCGGTGGTGTTGAGATGCGCGGCCGAGTATCCGTAGCGCACCTGGAGAAAACCGCGCGGGAGGGAGTGCGTCCATCCGGCTTGCAGGAAGTCGAATCGGTCTCGCTCGCTTTCGCCGGCGAACCCGCCCGGCAAGGGGAACTGCGGCATCATACGTCCGCCCGCGAGCGCTTCGAAGCCGGCGGGCTCGCCCCAACCCGACAGGTTCATGCTCGATCCGCTGTAGAGCGCCTCGATCTGGTCGCGGCCGCCGGCGCGGATGCGGCCACGCACGTTCTCGAACAGCAGCCGGCTGTGCTGTTGGGAGCCGGGCGGGGCCAGCGGCACGGTTTGGGCGGACCATTGCCCGGCGACGGAGGCAATCAGGTCGGCCCAGGTCGACAGAGGCCCGCCGGCCTCGACGCGGTCGCGTGTGAAAGAAGTGAAGCGCTCGGATTGCTGCACGATCCCGCGCTCGGCTGCGGCGGGCAGGTTGGTGGCAGCGAGGAACGAGGCGGTGTTCGCGGTCGAGAGCGCGCCGTGCCAGGATTCGCGCGGCTCCTTGGAAGCCTCGATGTCTGGCAGGATTGCGGGCCGTCCCGGCTGGTAGGAGTCGGTGGCGTTCATTCCGTCGAGGGCATAACGCGTGTTCGTCCAGGAGGCCGCACCCTGCGATTGGACTGCGAGGCGGTTGTCGGAGAGGCCGCCGAAATTGAGGGGCTGGGTTACGGTGGCGGGCTCGCGGCTTAGTCCTTCCGGGTAGGCGGGCGTGGGCGGAGGCGGGGCTGCGTCGAGATCGACGCGGGTTGTTTCGCTGGCGGTTACGAGGACGGTGGCGGGCGGGTGGTTGCGGGTGGCGATCTGGTAGCGGCCGCAGGGGAGTGCGATGGCGAAGTGGCCGTTCGCGTCGGTCGAGACCGAGGCGCGAAAGCCGGGGCCCCCTGTGATGAGGATCGCGGTACCGGCGGGGGCGTGCAGCGTGCCCTCGAGGAAACCGGTGGTGAGCTGAGCGAACAGGAGGGCGGGAAAAAGAAGCGCCAGACAGATCGCCGGTCGAAGCATCGCCACGCCCTAATATAATGGATCTCGGAATGAAAGCCTTTTTGTACGCGCTGCTGACGCTGCCGGCGCTCGGCGCGCAAGTCCCTCTGACTAACCCCGGCATGGAAGAGCCATATGGCGCGGTGAACGGCGGCGCTGCCACCATCACCGGGCGGATCGCGAATGGCTGGTCGGACAACTCGTTCTGGCAGGCGCCGGCTCCTACGATCGCGTATTCCGAGGACACTGTGAATCCGCACGGCGGCGCCGCCTCGCAGAAGATCGTGGTCGTCGAGCGTCGGCGGCGACCGCTTCCAGATGATCCAGCGATTCCCGCAGCAGACGGGCAACATCTACACCGTCTCGGCCTGGGTGCGTGGCACGCCCGGCGCTCAGGTTTCGCTTTCCATCCAACAGGCCTCCTCTCCGTACACGACCTACATTCAGAGCTCGCTGGCGCTCACCAACGATTGGCAGCGGATTACGGCGATTGGCTACATCACCACCACCGAGGACGTATACCTGATGCTGGGCATGAGCGCGCCGGGAACGGTCTGGGTGGACGACTTCTCCGTCTCCTACGCGCCCGGATCGTCCGGCCCCTCGCCCAACCTGGGCCCCATCGCGCCGACGTTCTTCGGAATGCACGTCGCCAACTACCAACAGAGCAGGTTGAGAAACGCCGGCCTCGAGCCGCCTTACACGCAGGCCGGAGTAACTAACGGCATCAGCGGGCAGATCGCGGCCCACTGGACCGATAACTCCAGTTGGGCCAGCCCCACGGTCACTTACTCCCAGGACGCGGTCAATCCGCATAGCGGGACGGCAGCGCAGAAGATTTACGTGCAGAGTCCGGGCATTGGGGCGGTGCAATTCGCCCAGCCGGTCACGGTGATCCCGGGGCGAAGTTACACGTTCAGCGCATGGTTGCGCGGCGACCCGGGCCTGAGGGTTGACGTAATTCTTCGCCAGCAGGCCGCGCCGTATGTCGCCTACGCGCAAACCACGGTCCCCTTGACGGCTAACTGGCAGCAGGTTACGGTAAGCGGTGTGGTTCACGACACCGGCGATGTATATCTCATGTTCCACGCCTCGTATGCGGGCACTTTCTGGGTGGATGACGTCGCGTTCACCGACGCCGGCGGCAATCCCGTCAGCGGCGGCGTTCCGTGGCCGCAGTTCCCGTTCGGACAGCTTCGGCTGTGGGACTCGGAGACGGCATGGACGCACCTCGAACCGGTGAAGGGCGTCTGGGATTGGGAGACGCTGGACCTGTGGGTTGCCGCGGCCGAGGCCAACGGCGTCCAGCAGATACTATTGACCCTCGGCCAGTCGCCGGGGTGGGCCTCCTCGCAACCGGACAACGTCAACTACATTGGCGCCGGCGCGCCTGCCCCGCCCAAAGACATTCAGGATTGGCGCGACTATATCACAGCGGTGGGCCTGCGCTACAAAGGGCACATCCGCAACTACGAAATATGGAACGAGCCCAACGATCCGAATTACTACGCAGGGACGGTGGCGCAGCTAATCCAGCTTACTCAGGAAGCCTACACCATCCTCAAGTCGATCGACCCGGGTAACACCGTCGTGGCACCGGTTCCTTACGCCGCCGGCTATCTCGACCAACTCCTGCAAGGGGGCATCGCTTCCTACATTGACGTCGTTCCGTTTCACTTCTACACTTACCTCCTGGCGCCCGAGACCATCGGCCCTTCCATCGCCAACGTGCGCCTGGTCATGGCGAAGAACGGAGTCGCCAACATGCCTTTCTGGGACACCGAAGGCGCCTCCGGCGACACGACCGTCTCGGAAGCGCAAGGCGCGGCCTACATTGTGCGGCGTTACCTGGTCGATCTGGCCTACGGCTCGGCGCGCTACGACTGGTACACCTGGAGCAAGGGCTCCACGTTCTGCGCCGCGACCGAGGAAAACGATCCGCGCCAGCTCACCAAGGCAGGCGTGGCGTTCGGTATTCTCCAGCGCTGGCTCACCGGCGCTTCGCTCAACGGCGTCGTTATCGACGCGGCCGGCACGTGGCAGATGGGCTTTACGCTGGCCGGCGGCACTCCCGCGATGATCGTATGGAATCCCTCCGCCAGCGTGGCATTTTCGATTCCTTCGTCTCTGCAGGCCACCACGGCTCTGGATATTTTCAACGGCTCGACGGCCGTACAAGGCTCCACGATCGCCGTCAACGGCTATCCGCTTCTGCTTTCGGGCTTCAACGGGACCTTTCCCCCTGCGCCCACCGGCCTCGCCGCGGCCGCGGGCGACGGCCAGGTGACTTTGACGTGGACCGCCAGCGCCGGCGCGACTTACTACGACGTCTATGGCGGAGTTACTGCAGGCGGAGAGAGCACTTTGCCGATTGCTTACGGGCTCACCGCCGCGACTTACACCGCCACCGGCCTCGCCAACGGCACGCCGTATTACTACCGGGTAGCAGCGGTGAACGTCGGTGGCACGAGCGTTCTTTCGAACGAAGCCACCGCGACGCCGCAGGCGGGCACGTCCGGACCGCAGCCTTTGCTCTTCGTGCCCGTGACTCCGTGCCGAGCCGTGGACACGCGCAACCCCGCCGGGCTGTTCGGCGGGCCCGCGATGGCCGCGGATTCCACGCGATCCTTCGCGATCCCGCAGAGCGCATGCGGCATTCCCGTTACCGCTCGGGCGTACTCGTTGAACGTGACGGTGGTGCCTGAAGGCCCGCTCAGCTTCCTGACGTTGTGGCCCGCGGGGCAGGCTCAGCCTCTCGTTTCCACGTTGAATTCCTTTGGCGGCACAGTGGTCGCCAACGCGGCTATCGTGCCCGCGGGCGAGGGCGGGGCGGTGAACGTTTACGTTACGAATCCGACCCACGTCATCCTGGACATCGACGGCTACTTCGATTCGTCCAGAGGCGCCGATTCGTATTCCTTCTATCCCGCCACGCCCTGCCGCGTCGCCGACACGCGCGGCCCCGCCGGCCAGTTTGGCGGACCGGCGATGTACGGCGGCGATATTCGGGACTTCCCGATTCCGCTTGGCCCCTGCGTCATTCCCGCCACGGCGAGGGCCTACTCGGTGAACCTGACCGCGGTGCCCGTCGGGTATCTTGGCTATTTGACGACGTGGCCGACCGGAGGGGCGCGGCCGTTGGTCTCGACGCTGAATTCCTGGACCGGAAAAGTGGTGGCAAATGCCGCGCTGGTTCCGGCGGGCACCAACGAATCGATTTCGGTTTTCGTCTCCGACCCGACGGAGGCGATCCTGGACGTCAACGGCTACTTCGGCCAGCCCGGGTTCCCGGGCGCGTTGTCGTTCTACCCGGTTGCGCCGTGCCGCGTGGCGGACACGCGGAACTCCGATGGCCCGTTCGGGGGCCCGGAGATGGGGGCCCAGGCGACGCGGTCGTTTGCGATTCCAGCGAGCGCGTGCGGCATTCCGGCCGCGGCGGCGGCCTATTCGATGAACATCACCGTGGTGCCCGACGGGCTTCTTTCCTACCTCACGGCGTGGCCCGCGGGCTCGCCGCAGCCATTTGTTTCAACGTTGAACTCATTCGACGGGGCAGTGGTGGCGAACGCGGCGATCGTTCCTGCGGGGACCAACGGTGCGATCAGCGTTTACGTCACGGACCGGACGCATGTGGTCCTGGACATCAACGGGTATTTCGCGCGGTAGCCACCGTTTCCTCTTCCGGCTGATGGATGCAGCGGGCTTCGGCGGCGAGGTAGTCCCCGGTAAGGGCGAAGGCGCGGGAGCGGGAGCCGCCGCAGAGGTTGCGGTACTGGCAGAGGCCGCACTTGCCCTTGAGCAGCGAGCTGTCGCGGAGGACCTGGAAGAGCGCGGCGTTCTGGTAGACATCGACCAGCGAATTGCGGCGCACGTTGCCGGACGAGATGGGCAGAAAGCCGCTGGGGTAGATTTCGCCGGTGCGGGAGATGAAGACGAAGCCGCGGCCGCTGTTGATGCCGGCCATTTTGTTGAGCGGATTGTCGCCGGGTTGGCCGCCTGGATGACCGCCCGGATGGCCCTGGGCGGCTGCGGCGCCCTCCTCCTTTCGACGCTGCATCAAGTAGCGGCGATAGTGCATCGCCTCGGTGGTCTTGATGACGGCGCGGGAGCGCTTCGAGCGCTCGTACATGAACGCGAAGACCTCCTCGAACTCGGCGCCATTGAGCTCCGCCTGAGAGGCGCCGCGGCCGGTCGGCACCAGGAAGAAGATGTCCCACATGTCGCAGCCGAGGCGGTCCACCATGTCCGCGATCGCTTCGAGGTGTTTCCAGTTGTGGCGGCTGACGGTGGTGTTGATCTGCGTCGAGAGGCCGATGCGCTGGGCCTCTTCGAGCGCCAGCATGGCGCGGTCGAAGGAGCCGGGGACCTGGCGGAAATCGTCGTGCGAGGCGGCGTCCCATCCGTCCACGCTGATGGAGATGCGCGCGACGCCGGCGCGCTTGAAACCGGCGATGGCCTCCGGGTTGAGCAGCGGCGTGGAACTGGGCGAGACCGTGGTGCGCAGGCCGAGGCCGACGCTGTGTTCGAGCAACTGGAACAGGTCGGGGCGTTTGAGCGGATCGCCGCCGGTGAAGATCATGATGGGATCGCCGAACTCGCGCACGGTGTCGAGGAGACGGAAGCCTTCCTCGGTGCTGAGTTCGAGCGGATGGCGATAAGGGTCGGCCGAGGCCCGGCAGTGGAGGCAGGCCAGATCGCAGGCCCGCGTCACTTCCCAGATCACCAGGAACGGAGCCTGGCTGAAGTCACGCATATCCCTGGACTGGCAATCCCGGGTCCAAATCGGGTCCGGGCGGATGTGATTGATTCTACGTAACGGAGAGCGGAACGAGCCAGGCAGCCTTGGGGCAAATGCCCCAGCCACGGGCCCGGGGGCTGTTCCATATGGGGTCGCGGAGGACGGGCATCAGTTCCGCCACGGGGCGGGGCTGAAGCCCGCCCTCCGGCCCGAGTCTCAGCGCAGAGGCCCTGGTTAGTGTATCCTGACGCCAAATGGCCGAAAGTCTGGTAATCGGTCTGGATCTCAGCGGGATTAGAATTGCCGCCGCCGTGGTCGACGGTGCCGGTACGATCCTCCATCGGAGCAAGCAGCCGTTCCGTAAGGTGAGTTTCCAGGACTCCATACAGCAGATGGTCGCGGTAGTCGAAGGGGTGTTGGCCGAGTCCGCCGTGGATTCGGCCGATATCGGGGGCGTCGGCATCTCGATCCCAGGGGTCTATCATTCGTCCACCGGAAACGCGCTGGCGCCCGATCTGTGGGATTGGGAAGAGGTTCCGCTGTGGCACGAGATCGAGACCCGGCTGCCGCAGCCCGCTCTGGTTGACAGCCACTACGCGACTTCCGCGCTGGGCGAACAATGGATGGGCGCCGCTCAGGGGCTCTCCGACGTCGTGTATTTCGCGGCCAGCGACGAAATCGGCGCGGGCATCATCAGCTCGGGATGGCTGTTGCACGGCGCGGGCGATCTGGCGGGAGCGGCCGGCTGGCTGGCCGTGGACCCTCGCAAGAACGGTCTATACAGCCAGGTCGGATGCCTGGGGGCCGAAGCGGGAGCGGCCGCGGTCGGTCGGCGCGCCGCCGCGCGCATTGCCGCGGGCGAGGCCACCGTGATGGCGGGCCTGGCCGGGGCGCGCCCGGTCTCGACCGACGTCGTGATCGAGGCGGCGCGCCGCGGCGACGCGGTTGCCATACGGGTCCTCGAAGAGACGGCCAGATACCTGGGTATGGGCATCGCCAATCTGATCAACGTGCTCAATCCGGAGATGGTGGTTCTCGGCGGCAGCCTCTTCGAGGCCGGCGAGTTCCTTCTGGAACCGTTGCGGCGGGAGGTGTTGGAGTGGGTGCAGCCGCTCGCCGCCAGCCAGGTTCGCATCGAGCTCGGCCCGCTGGGCGAAGATGCCCGGCTGCTGGGTGCGGCGCGCATGACGCTGCTGGCGCGGGGCGCGAACGAGTAGCGGGGGCACCTACGGGTTCCGGGCAGGCGGAAACGCTGGCGCTACGTCGGCCGCCCTCAGGGCGACCGAGATGGAGGCGGAGGCATTGAGGGCGGCGCTGAAACCAGCCCGAATGTCTTCGCTGGTACCGTTAGGATCGAGGGTCAACCTTCTATGCGCTATACAGCGGTTCTCGAGCAGGAAGCGGACGGCGGATACGTCGCCACCGTACCAGCGCTGCCCGGCTGCGTATCGCAAGGCGACACCCGTGATGAGGTGATGAGGAACATCCTGGAAGCGGCGGAGCTATACATCGAAGACTGTATCGCTACAGGCGATCCAGTCCCCACTGAAGCCGGGAGAGAGTACTTCGAGCTCAAAACCGGCACCCATCAGTGAAACTGCCGACCGACCGGACAGGAACTGGCCAACGCGCTTGTGCGGGTCGGCTTCATCATCAACCGCCAAAAGGGAAGCCACATGATCCTCAGGCGAGCGAACCCGTACGCTCGCGTCGTTGTCCCGGATCACAAACGAATTCGCCCCGGAACGCTGCGGCAGATTCTAAACGAGGCCGGGATCACGGTGCAGCGATTACTGGAACTCCTCTGAATCCCGGGCGACGCCGGTCCGCTTGCTGACGCGCGCGGTTCGGTGCTGAGCCGCGGGGCGGCTACCCCAGCGGATTGCTGCGCACGAGTTCGAGAAACGCGCGGGCGGCGTGGCTGAGCGCTCGCTTCGCGGGGTAGGCCAGGCGGATGTTGCGGTCCACGTGCATCTCTTCCACGTCCACCTCGCGGAGCAGGCCCTGGCCCAGTTCCTGCTCGACGCACATGCGCGGGAGGAACGCCACGCCCTCGTTGCGCTGCACCAGGCGGCGGATTGATTCAACCGTCGGCATCTCAACTTCCATGTTGAGCGGAACCTTGCGCCGTTGGAACTCCTTGACGACCACCTCGCGGTAGGGCGAGACCACGTTGTGGGCGATGAAGGTCTCCATGCCGAGCTCGGAGATCGAAACCGACTTTCGTCCGGCGAAGCGGTGCTCGGGCGAGACGACGAAAGCCAGGTGGTCGCGGTAGATCACGGTGGTGACCAGGCGGTCGTCGTCCGGATCGTAGCTGATCAGGCCGAGCTCGAGGTCGCCATCGATCAATTGCGCGGGAATCTTGCTCGAAAGGCTGCGGCGGATCTGCACCTTGATCTTCGGGTAGGTGTGCCGGTAGCGCTCCACAAAATGGAGCAGATAGAGGGTGGTGGATTCGTTGGCTCCGATGATGAGGCGGCCGGCGGCGTTGTCGCGCAATTCGGCCAGGGCGTTTTCGAGGTCCAGCCGCAGGTTGTCGAAGCGCCGCGCGTATTCGGTCACGATTCGACCGGCATCGGTGAGGAGCAGCTCTTTTCCGGAGCGGTCGATGAGCTTCTCGCCCAGCTCATTCTCGAGTCTCTGGATTGCCAGCGACACGGCGGGCTGGGTGCGCAGCAGCTTCTCGCCGGCGCGGGAAAAGCTCTTCTCGTTCGCAACCGTAAGAAAAGTCTGGAGAAGGTAGAGTTCCATGGCTGATACCTGACGCCAGCTGTATTAGCTTCTTTTATCCTATCACCGCCGCTTATCCATGTCCAGAAGATTATAAATTTGAAAAATCCTAATGAGCGGGCCATAATGCTCATAAGCCTTTCGGCTCGGAGAAACAGGCCGCTCCGGAAGGCAACAAACCCCAAAGCGCGGGCGGAATTCGACATGAGCGATCGAGTATACATTTTCGATACGACACTTCGGGACGGCGAACAGTCGCCCGGATGCAGCATGACCGTGCATGAGAAGCTCCGGATGGCTCGGAAGCTGGTGGAGTTGGGCGTCGATATCCTCGAAGCCGGATTCCCCATCGCCTCACAGGGCGATTTCGACTCCGTGGAAGCGGTCGCTCGAGAGTTCCCCTGGGTGCAGGTGGCGGCACTCGCCAGAGCCTGCACGCTCGATGTGGAACGGGCCGCCCGCGCTTTGGAACATGCCCAACGTCCGCGCATTCACACGTTTATCGCAACCAGCGATATTCACCTGAAGCACAAGCTGCACAAGACTCAGCAGCAGGTGCTGGAGCAGGCCGTTACCGCGGTCGAGCTCTCGCGCCGTTATGCGGACGATGTGGAGTTTTCGGCCGAAGACGCCACCCGCACCGATCCGGATTTTCTGGAAGAGATCTCGAAGGCCGTGGTCGCCGCAGGCGCGCGAACGGTGAACCTGCCGGACACGGTGGGCTACTCGGTGCCAGAGGAGTTCGGCCCGTTCATCGGACGGATCGCGAAGGCTCTGGGCGAGGCGGCGATCGTGAGCGTACACTGCCACAACGACCTGGGCCTGGCGAGTGCGAACTCGCTGGCGGGCGTGCAGTGGGGCGCGCGGCAGATCGAGTGTACGATCAACGGCATCGGCGAGCGGGCGGGAAACTGCGCGCTCGAAGAGGCCGCGATGGTATTCAAGACCCGGCCGGACCGTTTCCCATACCAGACCGGCATTGTGAGCGAGCAGCTTTACCCTGCCAGCCAGCTTCTGACGGAACTGATCGCTTTCGGCCCGCAGCCGAACAAGGCGATCGTCGGCTCGAACGCGTTCGCGCACGAGGCGGGCATCCACCAGGACGGCTTCCTCAAAGAGCGCACGACGTACGAGATCATGGACCCGCGGTCGGTGGGCGTGCCCGAGAGCAAGCTGATTCTGGGCAAGCACAGCGGGCATCACGCGCTGCACAAGCGCTGCCAGGACCTCGGCTTCGAACTCACCAAGGACGAACTGCACGCCATTTACGAGCGATTCATCGCCATCGCGGACGGCAAGAAGGGCGTGACCAACGAAGAGATTCTCGAACTGGTCGAGAATCGGGGCGTGCTCACTGCGCAGGCGCGGTGAGCCACGCAGCCGTCAGCTCTCAGGCGTCAGCTTTCAGCCTCTAGCCGCCGGGTCCGCTCCCTTACGGTCGCGGTTCGGTGCTGGCGCCCCTAACGTGGCCGCAAACCGCGCGTAACCGCGCCGGCGCTCGTTCAGGTGAGGCAGAGTTACCCGGGGAAGCAGTCGGCTCCGAGTATTGGTATTCTGGGGGACTCGCGGAAAGCGCGTGATCCTTGCGGAGCCCGCCATTTGCCCGCGGTGTGACGTCTATTCATGGAGGCTTGGAAGATGCATAAGATTGCGGTAATCGCCGGAGACGGGACTGGCCCGGAGGTGACAGCCGAAGCAGTCAAGGTTCTCAAAGCGGCGGCTGCAAAATTCGATTTCAAAGTCGAGCTGACTGAGTTTGACTTCGGCGGCGAGCGTTACAAGCGGACCGGGGAGTTGCTGCCGGATAGCGCGGTCGAGGAATTGCGCAAGTTCGATGCGATCCTTCTGGGAGCCATCGGACACCCCGACGTGCCTCCGGGCATTCTGGAAAAAGGAATTCTGCTCAAGGCCCGTTTCGCCCTCGACCAGTACATCAACCTCAGGCCGGTGAAACTGTTCCCCGGCGTAAGCACGCCCCTGAAGGACAAAGGCCCGAGCGACATCGATTTCACAGTTGTCCGGGAGAATACGGGGGACGCGTACACGGGAACCGGCGGCGTCACCATGAAGGGAACTCCCCATGAAGTTGCGGTCCAAACCGCGGTGTACAACCGCTTTCAGGTTGATCGCTGCCTCCGCTACGCCTTCAACTATACGCGGAAGTACGGCAAGAAAGCGCGGGGCTTGTCAAACAAAAACACCCTGGCGCTGTGCGGCAAGACGAACGTCCTGACGTATCTTTACGATCTCTGGGAAAGAGCCTTTCACGAGATGGGGCAGAAGGAGTTTCCGGAAATCGCCCGGGAGTACTACCACGTAGATGCGACCTGCATGTGGTTCGTCAAGAATCCAGAGTGGTTCGATGTGATCGTCACGGGAAACATGTTCGGCGACATCATCACGGATCTGGGCGCCATGATCCAGGGCGGAATGGGCATTGCCGCGGGCGGCAACCTCAACCCGGAAGGCGTGAGCATGTTCGAACCCATCGGCGGGAGCGCACCAAAGTACACCGGTCAGGGTGTCATCAATCCGCTGGCTGCCATCTGTGCGATGCAGATGATGCTGGCAACGCTCGGCGAAGAGAAAGCAGCGGCCGCGGTCGAAGAATCGGTCATGTTTGTCACGGCCAACAAACTGAAATCGCTCGCAGCCGGCCGGATGGGGTATTCGACGTCCGAGGTTGGCGACCTGGTGGCGGCGAGAATCGCATAACGCCGGCAAACAGGGGACGCGATCGGCTCGGTGGCCACGATGCTGGATTACAGCTTCGGCCTGAAGGAAGAAGCCGCCGTCGTGAACGCGGCCGTCGAAGCGGTGCTCGCTAGCGGCCGCGTGAGGGCCGACCTGCGGCCCTCCGGCAAGCCCGCTACTACGAGCGAGGTCGGAGACGCGATAATGGAAGCTCTGTAGGACCGCTCCCTCGCGGTCGCGGCTCGGTAGAAAGACGTCGCGGCGCGATAGGAAATGGTTAATCTTATGCCCTCTACCATCATTGACAAAGTCTGGGGTGCACACGTCGTCAGCGAACAGCCGGGTGCTCCGGCGCTGCTGTATATCGACCTGCATCTGGTACACGAAGTGACGTCGCCGCAGGCGTTCGACGGCCTGCGGGCTCGCGGCCTGACGGTGCGGCGTCCCGAGCACACCTTCGCCACCGCGGATCACAGCGTTCCTACGACGGACCGCACGCTGCCCATCGTCGATCCGATCGCGGCGAAGCAGGTGGCGCAACTGGAGGCGAATTGCCGCGAGTTCGGCATCCCGTGCCACAGCATGGCGAGCCAACTGCAGGGGATCGTCCACATCATCGGGCCGGAGCTCGGGCTCACGCAGCCGGGCTTGACCGTGGTTTGCGGCGACAGCCACACGGCGACGCACGGCGCTTTCGGCGCGCTGGCCTTCGGCATCGGCACCAGCGAAGTGGAGCAGGTGCTCGCTACGCAGTGCCTGCTGCAGAAGAAGTCGAAGAGCTACCGGGTCGAGGTGACGGGGCAGTTGCATCCCAGCGTCACGGCCAAGGACATCATCCTGGCGCTGATCGCGAAGATCGGCACCGGCGGCGGCACGGGGTGCATTTTCGAATTTTGCGGGCCGGCGATCCGCGCGCTCTCGATGGAAGAGCGGATGACGATCTGCAACATGTCGATCGAAGCGGGCGCGCGGGCGGGCATGATCGCGCCGGACGATACGACCTACGAATACATGTACGGCCGGCAGTTTGTGCCGCAGGGAGAAGAGTGGGACCGGGCGCTCGCGCGCTGGCGGCGATTGCCGAGCGACGAGGGCGCGGTCTACGACAAGCAGGTCTCGCTCGACGCCGCCGAACTCGAACCGATGGTCACTTTCGGCACCAGCCCAGGCATGGGGATTCCGATTTCGGGCCTGGTTCCCGATCCGGCGGGCATCGCCGACGCCGGGGAGCGGGAATCGGTCGCGAAGGCGCTGCGGTACATGAATCTGGAGCCGGGCAAGCCGCTGGCGGGGCACGCCATCGACGTAGTGTTCATCGGAAGCTGCACCAACGGGCGCATCTCCGATCTGCGGGCCGCGGCGTCGGTGCTCAAGGGACGCCACGTGGCTCCGGGGCTGCGCGTTCTGGTGGTTCCGGGATCGCATGACGCCAAGCGGCAGGCGGAGGCCGAGGGACTGGACGTGATCTTCCTGGCGGCCGGCGCGGAGTGGCGCGAGCCCGGCTGCTCGATGTGCCTGGCGATGAACGGAGATCAGCTGGAGCCCGGCCAGTACGGCGTCGCGACGTCGAACCGCAACTTCGAAGGCCGGCAAGGCAAGGGCGGGCGTACGATTCTAGCCAGTCCGCTGACCGCGGCGGCGTCCGCCGTCACGGGCGTTGTCACCGATCCCAGGAGGTTCGCATGAAGCCCTTCACCCGACTCGAAAGCCGGCTGGTTCCGCTGCCCATCGACAACGTGGACACCGACCAGATCATCCCGGCGCGGTTCCTGAAGACCATCTCGAAAGAGGGCCTCGGCAGCCAGCTGTTCTGCGACTGGCGGTACGACGCCGCGGGGCAGCCGAAGCCGGATTTCATCCTGAATCAGCCGCGCGCGCAGGGGGCGGAGATTCTGCTGGCGGGCGACAACTTCGGTTGCGGCAGCTCGCGCGAGCACGCTCCATGGGCGCTCACGCAGTTCGGTTTCCGCGCCGTGATCAGCACGTCGTTCGCGGACATCTTCCGTCAGAATTCGCTCAAGAATTCGCTGCTGCCGGTGGTGGTGCCGCGCGACGTTCATGCGGAGCTGTTCGCGCTGCCGCTCGATGCGACGGTCTCGATCGACCTGGAATCCGAGACGCTGGCGCTCCCGGACGGCCGCAAGGTGGCGTTTCCGATCGATCCTTTCGCCAAGCATTGCCTGCTGAACGGCATCGACGAGCTGGGCTACATACGCCAGCAGGAAGACGCCATCGCGGCCTTCGAAGCGCGTTGCGGGTCGGCGGTGAACACGCTAGGGTAGAGGTTCTGGCACGTAAGAAACAGCGAGAACGCCCGCCGGTTCCCAAATCCTGGACGCGGCAGCACATGGCCGCGCTGCTCGTCGCCGGAGCTATCGCGTTGGGCTCGCTGCGAATAATCGCCACTTACACCGTTTTCAACCACACCGTCGACGAGCCGGCGCACATTGCCTGCGGGATGGAGTGGCTCGATCGCGGTACCTACAAGATGGAGCCGCAGCACCCGCCGCTGGCGCGCGTGATGGCGGCGCTGGGCCCGTACCTGAGCGGGATCCGTTCGCAAGGCGTGTGGGACAAAGACCCGGGCCAAGCGGGCATGTACTCCGAGGGCCAGTACATCTACTACGCGGGGGATCACTACGCCCGCACGCTGGTGCTCTCGCGGCTCGGTATTCTGCCCTTCTTCTGGATCGCCTGCCTGGCGGTTTACTTCTGGGCGCGCCGGTTTTTTGGGACTCCCACGGCGGTGGTGTCCGTCGGGCTGTTCAGCTTTCTCCCGGCAGTGCTGGCGCATGCGGGCCTGGGCACCACGGACATGGCGCTGACGGCGATGCTGGGCGCGGCGTTCGTGGCGATGCTCGGGTGGTTGGAGAAGCCAACCCTGCGGCGCAGCGCGCTGTTCGGCATTGCGGGCGGCCTCGCGGTGTTGGCGAAGTTTTCGAGTTTGGTCTTTTTCCCGGCGGTGGTTGCGGCGGCGCTGCTCGCGTATCTGGTGGGGGCATGGCCGGGATTCCGCGGCTTGTTTGGACACGTCCGGCGGCTGGCCCTACCGCTCGCGGCGGCCTGCGGCGTGGCGATGCTGGTGATCTGGGCGGGCTACCGTTTCCACTTCGGCGCCGGTACCGGCACCCGAGCTGTGGAGCGGCATACGAAGCGTCATCGAGCACAACCGCACCGGCCATCTCGCCTACCTTCTGGGACAGCACAGCATTTTCGGCTGGTGGTATTTCTTCCCCGTGGTGCTGGCGGTGAAGACGCCGCTTGCGTTTCTGGCGCTGGCGGGGCTGGGCGCGGCGATCTCGGTGGCGCGGTGGCGCGAGAGGAGCGGCGCGTATCTTGTGCCGCTGGGTTTCTCGCTGGCCATCCTGGGCGTGGGCATGGCCGGCCACATCAACGTCGGGCTGCGCCACATCCTTCCGATCTACATGGGCCTGTCGATCGTGGCGGCGGTCGGCACGGTGCGGCTGTACGAGTGGGCGCGCCGGCGCGACTGGGCCAAGGGCGTGCTTGTGGTTCTGGTTGCCTGGTTCGCGCTGACGTCGGTGGCCGCCCACCCCGACTATCTCCCGTACTTCAACTTCATCGCGGGGAAAGAGCCGGAGCGCATCGTGGCCGATTCCGATCTCGACTGGGGCCAGGACATGACGCGCCTCGGAATACGGCTGCGCGAGCTGGGCGCCACAAGCGTCACCTTCCAGCCGCTGGTGTTCGACTTCTATGACAAGCGCGGCCTGCCGCCCCTCGATTTCGGCTCGCCGCTCGCTCCCGCGCCCGGCTGGAACGCCGTGAGCATCACCATGTGGAAGGTCATGCGGATGGGTGTGAGCCCGCCCTTGACGCCGTGGCCGGACCGCACCACCCTGAAGCCCGTGGAGCGCGTGGGAAAGGGCATGCTGCTGTATTACCTGCCGCCAAGGCGGTAAGGGCCGGACTCCACGTTTCCGGCGGCGTTCGCGTCAATCTACACTAGGCTCATATGCTGGCACTGCTCGTGGCGGCGGCTTCTTTGAGCGCGGGTCAGGCAGCGCCGCCGCTGCGCTCGCTTGAAATCGTGCAGGCGCCCGCCGGCGTGCACGGCGGCTGGCAACTGCCGCGGGGGAAGCCGCTGGTGCTCCAATTCTGGGCCACCTGGAGCGCTCCCTCGGTGGAGCAGATCCCGCGCTGGAACGCGCTGGCCGACAAGTTCAAGGACCGCGTTACGTTCATCGCCATCAGCGCGGAAGATCCCGAAGTCGTCACCGAGTTTCTGAAGCGGCGGACGCTGGCCGGCTGGGTGGCGCTCGATCTCGATGGCGCGCTCGATCGCTCCTACGAGGTCGATACGATCCCGCGCACGTTCGTGGTGGACGCCGGGGGCGTGGTGCGCGCGGTCACCCGGCTCTCCGCCCTTAGGGAAGCGGATCTCGAGGCGCTTGCGGCCGGCCGTGCGATTCATCCCGTGGAACAGCCGGGGCCTGGCGCCGCTCCGAAGATCCAGGCGAGCCGCGTGCCCCGGCTCGTCTCTCCGCTCGCAAACGACCGCGTTCCTTACTCGGTCGTTTTCCAGTGGACCCCGGTCGGCAACGCCGCGGCCTATGGCATTGAGATCGCCGAACAGGACGGATTCACCGAAGTATATGCGGAAGACACGACCGTCGTGCCGAGCTTCGCCCTCGATGTACAGGTTGCCGGGCCGATCTGGTGGCGGGTGCGCGCGCTCGACGTGCACGGCAGGCCAGGCCCGTGGTCGGTAACGCGCAAGCTGGAAATCCTGCCTCCCCCGCTGGCCGCATCGGTTCGTGGAATCACGCTGAACCCCACCAGCGTCGGAAGCGGCGGGGTGGTGAACGCGCTGGTCACGCTGGACGACCGCGCGCCGGAGGACGGCGCCTCGGTGCTGCTTTCGTCGAGCGACGGTTCGCTGGTGTCGCTCCCGCCCCGCTTGCTGTTCCCGGCTGGCGAGATGTCGGCGCGGTTCGCGGTCACCACCGCGAAAGTCTCAGGAAGCGCGGAAGTGAACATCCTCGTGAAGTCACGGGGCGAACAGCGGCTCGCGACGCTGAGGATCGGCCCGCAGCCGGCGCCGGCGGTGCTCGCCGGGCTGGCGGTCCAACCCGGAGTCCTGGCCGCCGGCAGGGTGGGGGAAGGAACGGTGACGCTGGAAGCGCCCGCTCCCGCCAGGACAACGGTTCGTCTGCAATCGAGCGACGCCGCGCGCGCGTCGGTGCCGGCCGAGGTGACCATTTCCGCCCACGCATCCGGCGTCACATTTCCTGTGCGGGCGGCTCACACCACCACGACGGCGAATATCACGATCACCGCTTCGCTCGAAGGCGTGACCAAGACGACGGCATTCGACGTCACGGCCGCCGATGGCCGGGAACTGCTGGCGGCGCCGGTTCCCGTTGCGCCCTCATACGGCGCAGCGATGTCGGATTACGGCTCGACCGAATTCTCGTGGTCCAGCGTGGACGGCGCCGCTTCCTACACGATTGAAGTGGCCGGCAGCGCCCAGTTCGATACTCCGTCGGCCATCAGCCGAACCGTTCCGATGCCGGGCGTCACCATCGACCCGCTCGCGAAAGGAACGTTCTGGTGGCGCGTCCGCGGGAACGATATCAAGGGGTCGCCGGGGAACTGGTCGACGCCGCGGCTGCTGCGGGTGCGGTAGGGGGGGCGGAGGCCGCTCCCTCACGCTCGCGTTCGGTGCTGCACGACCAAGTAGAATGGGCATCTTGGCCGACACACTCAACCTCGACAATCTGCGCGTCGTGCTGGTGGGGACGCGGAACCCGCTGAACATCGGCGCGGCGGCGCGGGCTATGAGCAATTTCGGGTTCGCGCGGCTGCGCGTGGTCAATCCCTACGACGTCGCTTTCCGGGAAGCGCGATCCGCCGTGGGCGCGGCGGCGCTGCTCGCGTCGGCGGAAGAGGTCCGCACGGTGGCCGATGCGGTGGCCGATTGCACGCTGGTGGTGGGCACCACGGCGGTCGGGCACCGCGAATTGCAGCATCCGCTGCGGCGCCTGGAATACGGCGCGCGGCTCGATCCGGCGGGAGATGGGCGCGGGGAGCGCGGCGCTGCTGTTCGGCTCCGAGAAATTCGGACTCTCGAACGACGACCTCAGCCATTGCCACTGGCTGATGCGCATCCCCACGCGCGATGCGCACGGGACGATGAACCTGGGGCAGGCGGTGGCGCTGTGCCTGTATGAGATGGTGCGCGATCCGCGCGCGGCCAGGAAAGTGCCGCTGGCGGTCAAGCCCGCGAGCGAGGCGGAGCGGGAGCGTTTCACCACCATGCTGCTCGACGCCCTGCGCGCCAGCGGCTACGTCAACCCGCGCACGGCGACGTCCACCACGCAGAAAGTCCGACGGCTGGTGCGCCGCCTCAACCTGCCGGCGCGGGACGCCGAGGTCTGGCAAGGCATGATGAAGCAGATCCTGTGGAAGCTCGACTATCATGGGGGAGGCGATGACCAAGGTTGAGATTCCCTTCGAGCTGGAGCGGCCGCTGGACGCCGCGGTGTGCGATCGCATGGCGGAGACGCTCTCCGTCTACGGTATGCTGCGCGTCGCGCTCGGGCCCGGCCCCGGCAAGCTGACGGTGGAATACGACGCGTCGCGGCTCACGGCCGACGACGTCGAGGCGATACTCCGAAAGGCCGGCGTCCCGGTCGGTCCCAACGAGCATCTCAACGCGCTCGGGCCGGCTTGATTACACTAGAGGGATCATGGACGAGCGGGCTTTCTACAACGAGACGCAAACGGTGAAGGCGGCGGAGTTGGTGTGCCCCTTTTGCCGAACCCCCAGCAAGCAGGACCTGCGCTGGCTGGTGCGCAAGAAGAAGGACCGCCTGCCCGGCGGCGCCAGCTCCGAAGACCGCATGAAGTTCCAGAAGGCGCAAAGCTACATGGTGCTGCTCGACGATAAGGCCGCATGCAAGAACCTGCGCTGCCGCAAGCGGTTTGACATTTCGGGAATGAAGACTATGGCGTTCCTGGCCGACGAGGGCCTTCCGAAAGAGACCTAGAGCCCTGGCGCAGGGCGTCGTCCAACAGTTCCCGCACGCCTAGCCGCTCCGCCCACTCGTTGAGGTAAGCGCGGTCGAGGCGGTCCCCCTGAATCCGCACCACGCCGAGGACGTCGTTCCACTGGCGTGCGGAGACGCTGCCGCCCTTCTTGAACCGGGCCAACTTGGCGAGGATGATGTCCTCGGGCGTGGCGAATCGAAACCGCAGCGGCGTCGTGCTGAATGGCAAGGCGTCAACCACCGCGCCTCGGGCCAGTTGCGCGTGTTCAAATTCGGATGTCACGGGGAACAGGTCGAACGCCGCGGTCGAGCGCCTCGCGAATCATGTCGGCATCGGCATAGAATTCGTCGCGTGAAGCGCGGACGCAAAGGCCTTCGGCCTGCGCCGGGCCCAACTCGACTACCAGATCGATGTCCATGGTCGCGCGGCCCGAGCCGCGGATGGAACTGGCCAGCGATCCGCCGACCACGTAGCGCACCCCGAGATGATCGAGCGCCGCCAGAAGGCGTTCGAAGGCGGCCGTCGGGTCAGAGATCGGCATCGGGGCACCAACCGTAAACGCGCGTTACGGTCTCCGGGTCCAGATGGCGGGCGGCGACGCGAACCAGGATTTCCTCCTCGCTAGCCGCCGGGTACTGGGAGCGAACGCCGGCCTCTGCAAGGCGCAGCAGCATGCCAGACAACTGGAGGGCTAGCGTAGCCTTCTCCCCCGGCGGCATTTTGCGCTGCAGATCGTACATGACCTCTAGCGCGCGCGGGTCGGTGTCGGCGTAGTCGGGCTCGAATTCCATCGGCTGAGACCTCGCGAGTCCGCTCCCTCACGGTCGCGGTTCGGAAGTGCGCACCTCAGCCAAAAGTATACGTACTGTCACGCGGGTGTAAACTAAGCTTCTCGGACGTTGGTGTAGACTGGTGTTTTGGGAGGTGGGTCTTCTCGAGTAGTCTCTCCATCGGGAACGTCCCGGCGGCGCTTCTATCGTCAGTCCGCAAGATTCCTGCGGCCCTTTTCAACCTCTTCTTCCCGGATGACTGCCGCGTGTGCGGCAAGCCCCTCACCAACGTATCGCGTATCCCCGTGTGCCACGCGTGCCTGGCCCAGCCTCAGCCCCTGGCCGCCGAGTACTTCTGCGTCCAGTGCCGCACGCCTTTCCAGAACCCGGCGCCGCTCGACGAAGAGGGCCGCTGCGAGCTGTGCCGGCGCGGGCTGCGCGGATTCGACGCCGCCTATTCCTTCGGCGCTTACGAGGGCACGCTGCGGGAGCTGATTCACCTTTTCAAGTACACAAGGATCCGGACGCTGGCCGCGCCGCTGGGCAGGATGATCGCCTCGGCCGTGCCGGGCGACCAGTCCTTCGACGCGGTGGTGCCGGTACCGCTGCATTGGCGGCGCCGCCTGGACCGCGGCTTCAATCAGTCGGAGCTGCTGGCGCGGGCCGTGGCCCGGCGCTACGGCCTGCCGGTGACGAACGCCGTCCGCCGGCGCCGTACGACGACCGCCCAGGCCGGTTTGAGCAATGCCAAGCGAAGGGCGAATGTCGCTGGCGCGTTTACGGTCGCGCGGCCGCGGGCCATCGCGGGCCGGCGCGTGCTGCTGGTGGACGACGTGATGACCACCGGGGCGACGGCGTCGGCGTGTGCCGCGGCGCTGCGGAAGGCCGGTGCAAGCTACGTCGCGCTGCTGACGCTGGCGCGCGTAGACCGGCGGATGGGGGTCGAGCCCTACCGGGCGCAACCCGTGGCAGCGGGGGTCTCATGATAGCAGCCATGAAGGGACTGCAAAAGCCTGTATTGGTTCTGAACGCGAGCTATGAGCCGATCAATATCTGCGCGGCGCGGCGGGCGCTGATCCTGGTTCTGAAGGGTGTCGCCCATCCCGAGGAGTTCTCGTCTACGGCGCTGCATTCGGCGCGGCAAACGCTGAACCTGCCGTCGGTGATCCGCCTGCTCGAGTACCGCCGCATCCCGCACCAGACGCGTTCGCTGTCCCGCAAGAGCATCCTGATGCGCGACCGGTACACCTGCCAGTACTGCCTGCGCCCGCTGCCTTCGAGCGAGCTCACGCTCGACCACGTGGTTCCGCGCTCGCGTCATGGCGAGACGACCTGGGAGAACCTGGTGGCCTGCTGCCATGCCTGCAACAACCGGAAGGGCGGGCGGACGCCGGACGAGGCGGGGATGAAGCTGGAGCGCCAGCCGCGCCCCTTCACGCTGCACACCAGCCGCCACCTGATGCGGCTGCTAGGCCGCAGCGACGAGAAGTGGCGGAAATATTTGTTTTATTGAAGTAGCTGTCAGCTCCGGAGCCGCACACCCAGGACTTCTAGTCGCAGCGCGAGCAGGTTGGCAGCGCCGTCGGCCGCGGGTGCTGGGTGCGCCACCAGACGGTGCTAGAGACATGGGCGGTTGCGGTGTGGATCGCCTTGGCTGAAAGCTGACAGCCGATCGCTGAAAGCTACTTCACAGGCGCCGGAGAGCCGGAAGCGGGCGGCTTCGGCTTCTCCTTTTCCTTCTCCTTGTCCTTCTTGACCGGGCTGATGATGACGTGGGCCATCTTGCCTTCCAGGCGCGGATGCCCTTCCACCTGCCCGACCTGGGAGAGGTCTTGTGCGAAGCGCTGCAGCAGTTTCTGCCCCAGATCCACGTGTGCGATTTCGCGGCCGCGGAACTGCACCACGGCCTTCACGCGGTTGCCTTCCTGCAGGAAGCGCAGGGCGTGGGCCTTCTTGAAATCGTAATCGTGATCGTCGGTGTTGGGCCGGAACTTGATCTCTTTGACCTGGATGACGTGCTGCTTCTTCTTGGCTTCCTGCTGCTTCTTCTTGTTCTCGTATTGCCACTGGCCGTAGTCCATCGCTTTGGCGACGGGAGGCTCGGCAGTGGGCGCCACCAGGATGAGATCCAGCCCCAATTCCTGGGCTCTGCGGATCGCGGCCTGGGTGGGCATGATTTCGACCGACCCGTCGGGGAAAACCGCGCGCACTTCGCGGACGCGGATCGCCTCATTGACGTTCTCCCGGATTCTGGGCCGGCGTGGCGGATACTGTCTACCTGGATACATGCAGTGTCTTCAAAAGGACTGGGGCTCTCATGCTGATTGGCCTACCCTATCAAACCATAACAAGCGCGAAACTCCAAGGGGATTACACGTGAGGCGAGAGAAGCCGCGGCATTCTGGGTAACGCCGGAACCGCTCGCGGTTTGTGAAGATACCGGATATCGATCTCAAATGTGGTTTCTATAACATAGCGCAAACGGAGCTTGCGAAGCAAGCCCCGTTTGCGCAGTGTCAAGGCAAAGTAGAAATGTCGCCTTCCCTGCAAAGTAGAAATGTCCTCTTTTGCCTGGACCTGCCCAGGGAATGCGTGTTATTCTGCTCGTGCCGGTGAAGCGGAGACGGGCTCTGGTGGCGACCAACCCGATCGAGGAATAGCCGGTCGGAACTCATCGCGGACGATGAGCAGGAGGCGCTCCTTCCGTCGCGTCTTTTGGCTGAGGCTCCGGGGGCCGACCAACGGGAGGCGGTACCCCACCCTCAGGTTTCGGTGGTTTTTGTTTTCAGACCACATCGGACCGATAGATTCCGCCATGCCTGAAAAACGCCAGGTTACCGGACCCTCGCTCGCTTGGCGGTGCTCACCGCCAACGAGCACGGCCCGTCTCGGCGTGAAGGTCCGATCGTCGCAAATTCTCCAGAACGGTGTAAAAAATCCCCCGGCTTACCGTCCGGTCGTGCGGAGAATTTCCCTGTAGCGGGCGATCTTTGCCTTCCCGCCACTTTCGGTCGTGAAGGCCGGGTCGAGAGATTCATGAGCCCCCGCCCTTTTGTAGCCCGAGGCTTCCGCCGCCTGCCAGAGTTTTGGCGCTTTTTTCAGATCGAAGCTCTTGTTCCAATCGCTGCCCTTTCGGCCCCTACGGCGTGGCTTGGCCGCCGGTTCTCACCGCAGGAGCGGTTTTCGCTTTCGTCTTGTCCGCCAAGTCACATTCTCTCATCGGCAGATAACGTTCGCCATAGCGCGCCGCCAGCGATCCGTCCAACCGTTGCTCCACCCGCACGTTGGCCCCACGCAACCCACTGACGACCGCCTGACGCTCGATTTCATACAGCTTCCCATCCCAGGGAAAGGTGTAGTCGTTGCGCACTTTCCGCGTCTCCACGTGGCTCAACGAAGCCGCCAGATTGTGGCTCTTCTCCAGTCGCCGATGCGCATCGTCTGGGTTGGCCGCTTCCACCGTCAACTCCCGCTCCCACCACACCAGATAGTCGTTGGTCAGGTATTGGTTGGCTTGCTCGAGCGTCGTCACTCCCGCCACCCGCATCCCTTTCACCAGCCGATCTTGCGCCGTCCCGAAATTCCTCTCCACTCGTCCTTTGGCCTGTGGAGAATGCGCCGGAATCCAGGCGATCCCCAGTTCTTGCAAAGCGCGGCCGATCTGCGTCGGCGGCATTTCCACCGGGTCCTTGTCCACCCCCGGCTCATCCCGCCTCCGTTTCTCCGCCGTTTGGAACAGACTAGCCTTGTCCGTGTAGAACGACACCGGCCGACCGTACTTCTCCAGGTAACTCCACAGCAGCTTCATGTTCTCTTCGGTCGAATCGTGCCGCACGAACCGCGCGAATAATCGGCTCGTCGCGTCGTCGATCATGGCGATCAGGTACAGCTTCTCCTCCCTCGCCCTTCCAGCCAGTCGTGCTCGCTGGTGTCCCACTGCACCAACTCCCCCAAGCGGCTCCGCCGCGGTCGCCAGCCGTGCACTTCCTGGACCTTCTGCTTCCTTCGCCCGCCACAGCTTGGCCCGCATCATCCACTGCCGCACCGTCTCTTTGCTTACCTCGATGCCGTGCTTCTTCGCCAGATACTCCGCGGCCAGCGTCGGCCCAAACCCTTCGTACACCGGCGCCGACAGGATCTTCACCGCCTCTTTCTCGATGCGCCCTTCGATCCGCCGGTTCGACGGTCTTCCACGCAGCCCGTGAACCACCGCTCTGTCGCCGTGCTTCTTCAAGCGCTTACAGCAGCCGCTTCACCTGCCGTACGCTCAACCCCACCTCCTCGGCCGCATCCCGCTGCGTGATCAGTCTCTTCTTCGCCTTCTTCAACGTTACCAGCCGGTCTCGTTCGGCTTGCGTCATCAGTAGCTGTCCTTCTTGCATCCCCCAAGCTTGGGGTTGTCAAGAGGACATTTCTACTTTGCTCAAAGGCGACATTATCACTTTGCCGTCACAGCCCCGTTTGCGCAGCCGTCAGCTTTCAGCTACCGGGCTGATGAGGCAGGCCGCGGGCCCAGGGGCGAGTTCGGGCGACGACGGGGTCGATGGCCGACGGAAAGCACCCTCCGGGCTGAGGGCTGACACCCGATGGCTCTCCAGAAACTTGGGGGTCGCGACAAGTTTCGGGTTCCATGAAGCGCGGCCGAGCCGCGCCAGGCCTGCTGACAGCTGACAATCCGGCTGCCAGACGGGGGCGCCGGAGAGCCAGACCCACGTCGTGGTCGAGGCCGACGGAGAGCACTTTCCGGGCTGATAGCTGACAGCTGACGGCTGACAGCTACCGGCGGCGGCCGCCGCCGCCGGTTAACGTTAGCAGTACTCGTGGCCCGTACTGCGACCATTAACTAGTTTTAATTGTCACGACAAGCTATTGATAAGTTTATAATTTAGCCATAGAAATGTCTACGTCTACCGCCATAGCCGAGGCTCCGGTGGAAGAAATGGCAACCTACGAACCTGCTACGGTCGTTCGACACCTGCGCCAGGAACTGCGCCACCCGTTGAGCACGATTGAGTCTATCGCCGCCTATCTGGACATGGTTCTACCGCGAACCGAGGCCAAGGCCCGGCGCCAGCTCGGGAAGCTGCAGGAGGAAGTGCATCAGATACAGTGGGTTCTGGCCGATGCCGCCCATTTTCTGCAAAGCGCTGCGCCCAACACACACCTGTTGGATCTTACCGAAGTGGTCGCCCGAAACCTTTCGGAATGGAATCCGGTGGATGGCGCGGGGCTGAGCTTCGCGCTCCAGCCGGACCTGCCGCTAGTGCACCTCGATTTGGAGCAAATGCAGCACTTGCTTCGGAATATTGTGGCGTTCTTCCGGCGGATTTCGGCGCCGGGGCGATCGGTCCACCTGGAGACGTTGCGAGCGGGAGAGCGGGTCGTCCTCAAGATCGCCTCTGCGTCGCTCCAGTATTCGGCCGAGGACGTCGAGCCGCTGTTCGAGCCGTTCGGCGAGCGGTTCCCAGCCGGCACCGGTCTGGCCCTGGCCAGCGCCAGGAAGATCGCCGAAGCCCACGGCGCGACGATCGAGATGACGTCGGAGCCTCCGCACAGCCTCACCCTGCTGATCTCATTCCCGAAGGCATGAAGCGCTGTTAGCCAGCGGCGGCATAGCGCCACGCGCGGCCGGACGGCGGCGACACAGCGCTGTGCGCGGGGCGTGCGGTGGCCTGTCGCTGCGAACGGCGAGCCGGCGGCATAGGGCCGCAGGGGACGGGCTGGCGGCATAGCGCCGCGCGGGCCCACGACGGCCTCCCGCTACGCGTCGTCGGACGGCTGCGGCCTACTCGCTCAACCTGAAGATAGTGCCGGGTGGCGTGCTGCAATACCTGACGGTGTGGCCCACGGGGCCTGGGCGGCTTGCCGGCGGGTAGGCCGACCGCACGCACGTGATTCTCGATATCAACGGATACTTTGCGCCGTAGGTCCGCTCCCTTACGGTCGCGGTTTCCATGAGAAGGCCCCTCCAGTCAAGGAAAATGTTGATCGACGGGTGTTTTTGTTTTGGCCTTTGCATGGGCCTCCTTTCCCTCATCTAAGGAAACTCTTCGGAACGGCCCGGAGCGGTCAAGGGCGCGCCCGTTTTGCGCGGCGCAGCGAACCCTTGACGGCGAGGACCGTTCCGGAATCTGGGGCCGGAGGGAAAGGAGGCCGGGGGTTCCAGGGGGTGTCCCCCTGGCGGGGTTCCGGGGCAGCGCCCCGCACACCTTACCGCGCGCCTTTTGCGCGCATCCAGGAACACCTCCGCCTCCGTCCGCTGTCCTGCGCCGACCAACGGGAGGCGCTCGCTCTCCCGCCTTCGTAGCCGCTTTCCTTCGACCCGGCTTCCATCCGCACTCGGATCGGCCGGTTCCCCGGCCGGGTGCTCGTTGGGGTTCTTCCGAAGGTGGGGGGCTGCCATCTCGCTGTCGAGCTCGGCCTCCCGGTCTTCCCGGAATGCCGGCTCTACCGCGACCTCGCAGTCACCCCCGTTCGGTCTCTGGCTACGACTTCCCAAACCCATCCTGTCCTCAGGCTGTCCTCAGGCCGCCGCCGCTGGAGCCGCGGTCCTCGAGTTCCTTAGCGGCTCGTACGCCTCGCCGCTGACCCACAACCGGTGCAACAGCACACTCAGCTTTCGCGCCACCGCCACCACCGCCCGCTTCCTGGCGTTGCCCCCGCCCCGCGCGCACAGCTTCAGCCCCCAGCGCCGCACATCCGTATCCGGGCCAAACCGTCCCAGAATGTACTGCGCACTGTTGACCAGCAGCGTGCGCAGGTACTGATCTCCCTCTTTGGTGATCCCTAGTTGCGGATTGCTTTCTCCCGATTGGTCTCGCCGGGGCCGCGCTCCAATGTAACAGCCCACTTCCCGGCTCTTGCGGAAGCGCGCCGGATCTTCCAGCGTCAGCACGAACGTCAGCGCCACCAGTGTCCCCACTCCCTTCACTTGCGTCAGACGTCGTACTTCTTCCGCGTAGTGCTCCCGTGCGATCGCCTCGATCCGTTTGTCCGCTTCCTGGATCTTCAGGTTCAGGGCTTCCACCGCCTCTAACAACGGCTCGATCGCCGCTCGCACGGCGGGCGCCAGTTCCTCCGCCAGGCGCACACTGGCCGCGGCCGGCGAACAATCCGGCAGCCGCTCTCCGAGCGGCTTCACCAGCCCGCGCGCGGCGTTCATCAGCTTGGTGCGCGCCTCCACCAATATGCGGCGCCCCCGGATCGCCAGCAGGTGTCCGTGCGCCTCTTCGCTGCGATGCCGGATCGGACGCAGTAACTTGGGATCCACGCGCGCCATCCGCGCCAGCATCTCCGCATCGATCGGGTCCCTTTTTCCGCTGTTGGCCGTCAGCAGCGGGATGGCTCGTGCATTGGCCACGATCACTTCGTGCCCGCACTCCCCCAGCACCCGCTCCACCCACGCCGAGTGGGTCCCGGCCTCGATCGCCACCCGGCTCCTCTGCAGCTTCCCGAAGCACTCCCGCAGACTTGCTCGCGTGGTCTTCAGGCTGCCTGCCACCAGTACCTCGCCGGTTTCGTCCAGGATGCAGTAGGAGCTGCTGCGATCGCCCACGTCGATACCGATCGTCAGATCCTCGCGCTGCTGCTTGCGCGCCTGCTGCTTCCGCTTCGCCATTCCCTTACCCGTGATATTCTTTTTCATACCGGTTCCTTCCTTTGCACCTTATCCAGTGCGCCTAACGGGAGCTTAACCATCCCGCCGCGAGGAACCGGCCTTCTCATACCATCTCGGTGCTGGCGCGGAACCGCGACCGTTAGGAAGGCCTAGGCCCGCCGCTTTCCAACTCCGCCAGGCGGCGGCGCAACTCGGCGACTTCGGCCCGCAATTGCGGCAGCCGGCTCATCCCGGCCAGGGTCTCCAGGTACTCCTTGATGGGCCGCGCCGGCGTACCCCAGACCACCTGGCCGGAGCGGATGATCTTCGAGGTGAGCACCCCGCAGCCGGAGCCGAGCACCGCGCGCGTCTCGATGCGCACTTTGTCGCCGATGCCGACCTTCCCGCCGATGACCACGTAGTCCTCCACGACCACGCCGCCGGAAATGCCGGTCTGCGCCGCAATGACGACGTGCCTGCCGATGCGGCAATTGTGGGCGATCTGCACCTGGTTGTCGAGCTTGGTGCCCTCGCCGATCCAGGTCACGCCCGAGCGCGGCGCGGTCCACGCAGGAATTGGCGCCGATTTCGACGTCGTCCCCGATCGAGACCCGCCCGATCTGCGGAAACTTCTCGTAGTGGTCTCCGGCCATGAAGAACCCGAAGCCGTCCGCGCCGATCACGCTGCCGGAATGCAGGATGGCGCGCGCACCGATATCCACGTCGTCGTAGAGGGTAACGTGCGCGTAGAGGAGCGAATCCTCGCCCAGCGTGACGCGGTCGCCGATGGCGCAGGCGGCGCCGATGCGGCAGCGCGCTCCGATCTTCGTGTGCGCGCCGATGACGACGTTGGGACCGACGACGGCATCGGGACCGATCTCCGCCGTCTCGTCGATCTGAGCGCTGGGGTGAATCCCGGGTTCGACCGGCGCCGGGGGATGGAGGCGGCTCACGGCCCGAACAAAAGCCGGGCGCGGCTCGGCCGCGTAGATGAACGTGCGGCCACCCGGGTTCGGGAACCCGGAGGGCACGATCAGGCAGCCCGCGGCGGACGTTTCGGCCTGTTTGGCGGCCTTCCGGCTGTCGAGGAACGCCAGATCGCCCGCGCCCGCGGTTTCGATCGGCGCTACTCCGGCAGATCCTTCTCGCCATCGCCCTCGAAGGTCGCCCCCAACCATTCCGCCAGTTCGCGTACCCGCATAGGCTACAAGCTATCATACAAATCTATGGCCATCGACCCCTCGGCGGTGATCGCCCCCACCGCGCGCATCGATCCCGAGGCCTGCATCGGCCCGCGGACCCACGTCGGCGAGTACTGCGTCATCGAGCGGGACGTCGCGGTGGGCGCCTTCTGCCGGCTGGAGCCCTACGTATACATAAAACGCTGGACCACGCTCGGCGACCGCAATGAAATTTCGGCCGGAACGGTGCTGGGGACCGACCCGCTCGACAAAGCGTTCACCGGAGAGCGCAGCTACCTGCGCATCGGCCAGGGCAACCGCATTCGCGAGCACTACACGATCTCCCGCGGGACGGCGCCGGAGTCGGCCACCACCATCGGCGATGGGAACTACATCATGACCTCCGGCCACATCGCCCACAACTGCCAGATCGGGAACGACACCGTGATCTGCAGTTGCTCGCTGGTGGCGGGCTACGTGGAGATCGAGGACCAGGCCTTCATTTCAGGCGGGATTGCCATCCACCAGTTCACGAAGATCGGCCGGCTGGCCATGGTGGCGGGCATCACGCGGGTGAACCTCGACCTGGCGCCGTTCTTTCTCTACAGCGGCTACCACATGAAACCGACGGGGCTGAACGTGGTGGGGCTGAAGCGGGCCGGGTTCGCCCAGGCCGATATCTCGGCGCTGAAGCAGGCCTACCGGATTCTGTTCCTGTCCAACCTGAAGCTGGAGCCGGCGCTGGCGCGGATCGAGGCCGAGATTCCAACCGAGCACGCTGTGCATCTGGTGGACTTCGTTCGCCGCAGCAAGCGGGGGATCTGCCGCTAGGCCCGTAGCCCGTCGCCCGTCGCTCGTCGATCCCTTGCGGGATTCGTGCCGCTTCGCGGCGGCGATTCATCACGGTGCGAAGCCGGGAAAGCCCGGCTCGATCGTCGGGCGACGAGCGACGAGCGACGGGCCTGCTAAAATGCTCATACGTGATCCGGCCTGCGACGACGACGGCTCTCTTGCTCTGCCTGCTCGGGATAAGGGCCGCGGCGGCGCCCGAGGACTTCGAAGGAAGGCCGGTCCAGGCCATCGAGTTCGAGCCGCAACAGCAGCCTTACAGCCGGGAATACCTGGAAGAAATCCTGCCGGTGAAGACCGGCCAGCCGCTGCAACTGGAGCAGGTCCGGGCGGCGATCGAGCGTCTGTATGCCACCGGCCGTTATGCCGACATCCGCGTCGATGCGCGAGAGCGCCGCCGGCGGCGTCCTTCTTCGCTTCCTGACGCGCGGCAACTACTTCGTGGGCCGGGTGACAGTCGAGGAGATTCCGGCGCCGCCCGGCGCGGGAGTGATGGTGAATTCCACGCGCCTTCAACTCGGCACGCTGTACGCCCCCTCGAGCGTCGAGCAGGCCATTGCCAATCTGGGCGACGTTCTGCGCAGCAACGGGTTTTACGAGACGCGCATCCAGCCCGAATACCGGTACGATCCGGAAACACAGCAGGTCGCCATCCATTTCGCGTCTCTACCGACGATCGCGCGCGTTACGCTGCCTCCGATCATCGCCGGGAACCCGGAGCGGACGCCTCTGGAGATCGTCAAGACGACGCACTGGAAGGGCTGGCTGGGCTGGAAGAAGGTCACCGAATCGCGCACCGAGGACGGGGCCGAGCGGGTGCGCAATTCCTACCAGAAGCGCGACCGCCTGGAGGCGCGGGTCTCCATCGACAAGATGGATTGGGACCGGCAGACCAACCGCGTCCGTCCGACGTCTGAACGTCGAGGGCGGCCCGAAGATCCAATTCACGGTCCTGGGCGCGAAGGTCTCGCGGGGCAAGCTGAAGCAGTTGGTGCCGGTTTTCGAAGAGCGCTCGGTCGATCGCGATCTGCTGGTCGAGGGCGCCAACAACCTGCGCCAATACATGGAGAGCCAGGGCTACTTCGACGCCAAGGTGGACTTCTCCACGAAGTCCGCGCCAGGCCAGCAGGTGATCGAATACCGCATCGACCGCGGCGAGCGGCACAAGCTGGCGCTGGTGGCGATCCGGGGCAACCGGTCTTTCAGCGTCGAAACCATCCGCGAGCGGATGTATCTGCGGACGGCCTCCGTGCTGGAGTTCCGGCACGGCCGGTTCAGCGACGATTTCCTGCGGCAGGATGTGGAGGCGATCACGGCCCTGTATCGCTCCAACGGGTTTCGCGATGTAGAGGTAAAGAGCCGCGTCGTGCATGGCTACGAGGGGCAAGAGCACCAACCTGGCGGTGTATATCGACATCGCCGAGGGGCCGCAGTGGCTGGTGGAACCTCTGGATGTCGAGGGAGTCTCGCCGGCCAACCGCGAGGCGATCCTGCGGCTTCTCGAGGCGCAACCCGGCCAGCCGTTCAGCGAGGCGAACGCCGCCATCGACCGCGACAACGTCCTCGACTACTACTACAACCACGGCTACGCCAACGCGAGCTTCTCCTGGAGTTTCGCGCCGGCCACGCAGCCGCACCGCGTCGATGTGCAGTACAACATCCAGGAGGGAGCGACAGCATTTGCTGCGGCGGTTCCTGGTCAGCGGCCTCAGGGCGACGAACCCGCGCCTGATCGGCGAGCGCGAGGGCATCAACCCCGGCGATCCGCTGTCGCGGATCAGCCTGCTCGACACGCAGCGCCAGCTCTACGATCTGGGCATTTTCGCGCGCGTCGACATGGCCATCCAGAACCCGCGCGGCGACGAGCGCGACAAGTACGTGCTGCTCGACGTGGAGGAAGCCCGGCGGTACACGTTCACCACCGGCTTCGGCGCGGAGGTGGCGAAGATCGGCGGCTGCCAGCTTGCCTGGACGCCCCCGCCGGCCAGGCCGGTTTCAGCCCGCGCGCTTCGTTCGGCGTGACGCGGCGGAACTTCTGGGGGAGGGGCACATCATCTCGTTTCAGAGCCGCATTTCGACCCTGGAGCAACGCGCCGTGCTGAGCTACGAAGCGCCGCAGTTCCGGGGCAGTCGGAATCTGAACCTGCTGTTCAGCGGACTGTTCGACGACTCCCGCGATGTCAGGACGTTCTCGGCAAGGCGGCGGGAGGGCTCGATGCAGGTGGGCGAGAAGCTGAACCGCGCGAGCACGATGCTCTACGGATTCTCGTTCCGCCGGGTAAGTGTGAGCAATCTGAAGGTGAGCCCGGAGCTGATCCCGCTCTTCTCCCAGCCGGCCCGCATCGGCATGCTGACGGTCAACTACATCCAGGACCGGCGCGATGACCCGACCGACGCGCACCGCGGCATTTACAACACCCTCGATGTCGGCTTGGCCTCCAACATCTTCGGCTCGCAGGCCGATTTCACCCACCTCATCGTGCAGAACGCCACCTATCACCCCTTCGGCTTCGGCAGCCGCTACGTGCTGGCGCGATCCCTGACGTTCGGCTGGCTACAGCCGTTGAGAGTCGGCCAGACGATTCCGCTGCCCGGAGAGCTGTTTGGCGGCGGCGCACCGTCGCACCGCGGTTTTCCGGAGAACCAGGCCGGGCCGCGCGATCCGGAGACGGGCTTCCCCCTCGGCGGCAACGCGCTGCTGGTCAACCAGATCGAGTTGCGCTTCCCGCTGGTCGGAGACGACCTCAGAGGCGTGCTGTTCTGGGACGCGGGCAACGTCTATTCCGACCTGAGTACGATCTCTTTGCGCGTCCCAGCAACCAGCGGACTTCAACTACATGGTGCACGCCATCGGCTTCGGCTTGCGCTACAGGACCCCGATGGGGCCCGTGCGGCTGGATCTCGCGTACAGCATCAACCCGCCGACGTTTTTCGGATTCAAAGGCACGCTCGACCAGCTCATCGCCTGCTCGGGCCCGACGCCCACAGCCGGCTGCATCAAGACGACTGCAGCAGATCAGCCACTTCCAGTTTCACTTCTCGCTGGGGCAGGCCTTCTGATGAAAGGAAACTCCAGGAACGCGATTCTATGCCTTCGACCGTGTCATCCGTTCCGCCCGCTTGCTTACGCGCGCGGTTCCGACCGCGACCGTAAGGGACCGGACCTGGCGGCCGGAGCACTATCCGCGGATGAACGCCGATCGACGCCAATTAGGCGGCGCTTCGAAAGTCCACTCCGTTCCCTGCGTGTGCATTCGTGTTCATTCGTGGCCCAACTTCTTGCCGTCTTTCTTTTCGCGGCGCTAGCCCAGGCGGAGATCATCGACCGGATCGCGGTCACGGTGGATAACCAGGTCATCACGACCAGCGAGATCGGCGAGGCGCTCCGGGTGGCCGCCTTTCTCAACGGCGAGAAACCGGATTTCAGCCCGGCCGCGCGGCGGCGAATGGCGGACCGGCTGATCGAGCAGATTCTGGTTCGCCACGAGATGGAGCTCACGCGCTATCCGGAGCCGCCCGCCACGGAGATTGCGCAGACTCTGAGCCAGGTGAAGCACCGGTTCTCGACGGAACGCACTTCGAACGGGCGCTGGCGGAATACAAGCTCACCCAGCGGCAGATCGAGAACTCTCTCCGCCGCCAGGTCACGCTCCTGCGGTTCATCGATCTGCGGTTTCGCCCCGAGGTCCAGGTGCAGGAGAGCGAGGTCAAGCAGTATTACGAGACGGTCTACCTGCCCGAGATTCGCAAGAAAGGCGTCACGCCCGAGCCCTCCTTCGAGGACGCCCAGGACGATTGCGAAGAGGCGCTCACAACCCAGCTTGTAGACAAGCGGGTGGATGTCTGGCTGGCCGAGATGCGAGGGCGGGCTCGCATCGAATACGATGAAGATGCGTTCCGATGAGACGGGCCTTCAAAATCGGGCTGTACACACTGGGCGGTCTGGCGGCCAGGGCCGTGGTGTGCGCGGTCGCCGCTCTCATCGTCATCCAAAGCGCCTGTTTCCACGAGAAGGTCAGACAGCGGATGGTGCGGGAGATCGAGGACGCCACGGGCGGGCGCGTCGAGCTGGGCTCGTTCGAGTTCGACTGGCACACCATGACCGTCACGGCGCGCAACCTGGTGATCCACGGAACCGAAGAGCCGGAGGAGGCTCCCTTTGCCCGCGTCGCCGTGGTCCGCTTGGAGCTCAAAGTGATTTCGGTGCTCGAAAAGCGCGTCGACCTTCTATCGGCCCTGGTCGAGCGGCCCCAGGTAAACATCATCGTCTATGCCGACGGGCATACCAATGTTCCCCAGCCGAAGGCCGCTGCGAAGCCGCACCGCGACGCGATCGAAAGCGTGCCCGATCTCGCCATCAAGCGCTTCAACCTGGTGGACGGCGTCATACAAGCGGGCATTCGCCGGATTCCGCTGGGGTCCGCGGCGAGAATCTGCGGGCCGCGGTGCTCTACCGGGCCGCGCCGGCGCGCTACCAGGGCGACGTCACCTTCAGGGACCTGGACGTGAAGCTGGGTGCGCGCCAGGCGCTACCCATCGAGGTGGACATGCACTGGGCGTTGCTTCGCGACCGGCTGGAAATCCATCGGGCGCGCTTTGGCCTGGGCGACTTGTGGGTCTACGTCTCGGCGTAGGGATCGCGCTCCCGGCCCGCGGCGGCTCCGTCTGGACT
>CAVXQQ010000015.1:305000-335077 GCA_963763835.1 Bryobacterales bacterium | reverse complement strand
TGCCCTGCATCGCGTGACCGCCGCGCTGCCCCAGACCGGCAGCCCCTATTACAGCCGCACGCCGCAGAAGCACTATGTTTACGACCAGTCCCCGGCCCTGGGCAGCATGGGCCGGCTCGGCCACGCCTACACCTGCCCCGCCTCCCCCTCGGACTGCTCCAGCAGCTCCACCTGGACCACCGACCTCGGCTTCGTCTATTCGTCGCGCGGCGAGGTCGTGGAAGCGTACGAACTCACGCCGAACTCCAACGGGTACTACCACCTGAGCGCCACCTACTGGGCGAACGGTCTGATCAACACCCTCAACTCGCGCCTCGGGAGCCTTCCCACCTGGACGTATAATCCAGAGGGGGAGGGCCGCGCTTCCACCGTGAGTGACTCGAGTCCCAGAACGCTCGTTTCGCCGACCAGCTACAACCTCTTCGGCCTGCCCACGAACATCACCTTCGGCTCCACCGACTACGACACGTTCCAATACGACGCCGCCGCCGGCCGCATGACCCAATTCGCATCCATCGTGCGCAGTGCCTCCCTGACCGGCACCCCGACCTGGAACCCCAACGGCTCCTTGCGCCAGTTGGCCATCGTGGATGGCTTCAACAACCCCGGCAGCGCCCAGACCTGCACCTACCAGCACGACGACCTGGCGCGCATCGCCGCCGTCAACTGCGGCACGAACAAGTGGAACCAGAGTTACACCTACGGCTCCAACGGCTTCGGCAACGTGAACTGGACCGGCACGGGACTCGGCACGACCCGCACGCCGGTCTACGACAACGCCAACCATCTCCAGGGCACGGGCATCAGCTACGACACCAATGGCAACTTGCTCACCGACACCACGCACACCTACACCTGGGACGCCGACGGCAAGTTGTACCAAATGGACTCCACCATCATGACCTATGATGCGCTGGGCCGGCGCGTGGAGCAGGCGGTCGGCACGACCTATACCGAAATCGTTTACGGCCCGGGTGGCAGCAAGCTGGCTCTGGTGAACGGGACCAACGGAGCGGGTCAGGCGGTGATTTCCGCGTTCATCCCGTTGCCTGCGGGCGCGACCGCAGTCTACGCGGGCAACACCCTGAGCCGCTACCGGCACTCGGACTGGCTGGGCTCCTCGCGGCTTTCCTCGACCCCCACGCAGCCCACCTCGGTCCTCTACGACGGCGCCTACTCGCCGATGGGCGAGAGTTACTCGGAGTCCGGCACCAAGGATCGCAGCTTCACGGGACAGAACCAGGACCTGACCACGGATCCGCTCGGCGACCTGTACGATTTTATGTACCGCGAGTACCACCCCATCCACGGCCGCTGGATCTCGCCCGACCCGGCGGGAATAGGGGCGGTCAACCCGGCCAACCCGCAGAGTTGGAATCGCTACGCCTACGTGAACGGCAGCCCGCTCAACAGCATTGATCCCCTCGGGCTGATGTGCGTCGCCTATTCCATGGGCCCTCAGACCTGCGGCTAGCAGCAAGCCGCTGGTTGGATGGTTGGCCAGGGTGGCTGGGACTCGGCAGCCGGCATGGGCGTTCCGCCTCACGGCGGCCTCGGCAACTCAGGCTCGGAGGTCACCACGAGTGCGGCGACCGCGGACGAAGGACGATATGCCGTGTACGTCAGGGCAGCGTACATCTTGTCGGTGCTCGGAAAGTACCCAGAGCTGCAGAGCATCTACTTGGGGTTTGGGAACAACGGTGTCATTACGTCTACCACGATCACGTACAGCGGACAATTGGACGCGCTGGCATCCGCCATGCTATCGGGAACCTACATCTACGTACCCCGGCGGGCTCCCACAGAGGTGCGGAGGGACACGCCGGTGTCCCCTGACACACAGCAACTCATAGCTGAAGTCGCGAAACGCGCAGGCCCAGCCGCAAATCCCTGCTTCTGGGTCGAGTGGACAGTTGGTGCGGCTGCGGCCGGCGGCACGCCTGCGGTCGTGGCCAATTGGGGGTATCTTGCCGGGGAGGGACTATCCCCAGCCGCAATCAATTGGGGCGTCTCTAAGCTGACCCAGGGCGCAGCGGGGCAGTTCGCGAAGCCAGGGATCATTGCGCTAGGAGGACAGGCGTGGAGGATGTTCGACGCTGCTTGCGTTCCGTAGACCCGACCCCAGTTGGCGGTTGGGCAACGCCAGCGGTAACGAGTCTGACGTCTAGAGTCTAAAGGAGGCGCTAAGCGATGCAGTGTCCAACGTGTCAAGGGGGGATAGGCCGTCATCTTTACGGAGAGGGCCGTTGTCCGCATTGCGGGGTCAAGTTTTACATCGTCGATAAGTGGCGCTGGCTGCGAGCAATTGTCTGTGGACTCCTGGCCATCCTTCCCAACTATCGCTGGTATCCGCTCCAATGCGACATTGTCCTGCGGCTTTGTTGGCTCGTCGTTGTCATGACGATCGTCCTGGTCCTGGGAATCGTCTCCGGGAGCCTCTTCCCCCCGCAAGTGGATCGCGTTCCTCAGGACGGTCCGCTCCGCTTGGACTTGTAGAGGTGTCCCCAGTCCCGCTAGCCGGAATTGGCGCCCGTTCGGACGAGCCCAGCGGGCTCCCGGGGGCGCGTGCCGCGCCGCCAGTGCAGAACAAGCAGGATCGCACCCCGATGACAAAACCACGGCCAAACAGGGATTGCCCCTTACTGGGCCGCTCGCTCGCCGCCTCGGCCCATCGAGCCGTCCACAGCCCCATGCCACACAGCGGGCCAATACATCGGGACAGCTGCCCACGTCACTGCTACCGGGCATCGGCGTCCGCACTCCCCTCATGGTCGCCGCGTTAGTACTCCTAATCGCCCTTCCTGCAACTCGCTGCGGCTACATCGAACTCGACGACCAACTCTATCTTCGTGACCACCCACCTGCGCAGGGCCTCACCGGTGCCGCTGTCGCTTTCACCTTCACCTCCGTCGGAGACGTGTACTGGCACCCACTCACCTGGCTGAGCCACGCGCTGGATGTCGAGTTGTACGGCTCTGCCCCGGCCGGCCACCACTTCACGAGCATCCTGCTCCATGCCCCTCGGCTTCCGGGCTGCTCTGTTCCATTCTGATCCGCCTCGGCGCCGGGGCCTGGACAGCCGCGGCCGGCAGCCTGCTTTGGGCGCTCCACCCGCTCCGCGTCGAGTCCTTCGCCTGGCTCGCCGAGCGCAAGGACGTGCTGTGCGCCGCGTTCTTCCTGGCTTCAATCGCCGCCTACCTGCGGTATCTCGAAAGCCCGGCCTGGCGGCGCTACACGGCCTGGTTTGCGCTGGGCGCATGCGCCCTCATGTCGAAACCCACCGCCGTCAGCCTGCCAGCAATTCTCCTGCTCCTCGATTTCTGGCCACGGCGTCGCCGGGCCTCTCTCGGACGACTTGTCGTGGAAAAAATCCCCCTCGTCGCAGGCGCCGCAGCAGTCGCGGTCCTGACAATGATCGGCCAGCGGGCAGTGGGCGCCACATCCCTGATTCAGGCCAGCGTCCCCACCCGCCTCGAGAACGCCGCCGTCTCCTGCCTGCGCTACTTAGGCAAGATGTTCTGGCCGGCAGATCTCAATCCCTTCTACCCCTACCATTCCAACTGGCCCGCGCCTCTCGTCATTGCCTCGATCCTCTTCGTTACCGCCCTCACCTCCCTCGCCATGCAGCAACGCAAGCGCCGCCCCTGGCTCCTGTTCGGATGGCTCTGGTTCCTGGTCACCCTGCTGCCCAACGCTGGCCTCGTCCAGGCCGGCTACCAATCCATGGCCGACCGCTTCACCCACCTGCCTATGATCGGAATCGTCGTCGCCGCCGTCTGGACCATCGCGGATTGGGCCGCCGGCCACCCAGCCCGTCGGAGTGCAGCCGCATGGACAGCGGGCGCGGTGCTGGTGGTCCTTTCAGCCCTCACCATCCGCCAGATCGGCTTTGGCACGACAGTCAGACGCTCTTCCTCCGCTCGATCGCCCTGGAAGACAGCGCCTTCATGCGCGAGAACATGGCCAATATCCTGATGCAGGAAGGCCGCGACCGCGAAGCCGAGTCGCACCTGTTGGCCGGCATCCGCGTCGCCCCCGCGCAGTACACCCTCCACGACCGCTTGGCCAATCTCTACCGCCGCAATGGCCGCCTGGACCAGGCCCTCGCCGAAGCCAACGCGGCCCTTGGCCTCGCCCCGGACAAGCGCATGGTGGTCGAAACCGCCGGCATGGTCCACTACCGCCGGGGCGACTGCGCCACCGCCGCGCGCTACTTCGAGCGCGCCCTTCAACTCGGCACTCCGCCCGAGAGCATCGCCACCCTGATGAACGATGCCGGCGCCTGGCTCGCCTCCCAGGGCCGTCCGAGCGAAGCCGAGCCCCTGATCCGCCGCGCCGTCGAGCTGAACCCGCTGGTGGTCCAGGCCCGCCGCAACCTGGTCCTCGTCCTCGAAGATCAGCACCGCCCCGAAGAGGCCCGGCGGGCTCTGGAGCAAGCCATCCAAGCCACCGGGCCTCGGCCCGAATATCGCGATCTGCTCCCGTGACCCTCACTTCGTATGACCAATCCCCGGCCCTGGGCAGCATGGGCCGGCTCGGCCACGCCTACACTTGCCCCGCCTCCCCCTCGGACTGTTCCACCTGGATCACCGATCTCGGCTTCGTCTATTCGTCCCGCGGCGAACTCAAAGAAGTCTACGAGCTCACGCCGCACTCCAACGGCGCCTACTACCACCTGAGCGCGACCTACTGGGCGAACGGTCTGATCAACACCCTGAACTCGCGCCTCGGCAGCCTTCCCACCTGGACGTATAATCCAGAGGGGGAGGGCCGCGCTTCTGCCGTGAGTGACTCGAGTCCCAGAACGCTCGTATCGCCGACCAGCTACAACCTCTATGGGCTGCCCACGAACATCACCTTCGGCTCCACCGACTACGACTCGTTCCAGTACGACGGCGCCACCGGCCGGATGACGCAATTCGCAGCCGTTGTGGGCAGCTCCTCGATGACCGGCGCGCTGACCTGGAACGCCAACGGCTCGCTGCGCCAGTTGGCCATCACCGACGGGTTCAATGCGAACAACACCCAGACCTGCACCCACCAGCACGATGACCTGGCCCGCATCGCCGCAGTCAACTGCGGCACGAACAAGTGGAACCAGAGCTTCACCTACGGCTCGAACGGGTTCGGGAACGTCAACTGGACCGGCACGGGCCTCGGCACGAACTTCACGCAGGCCTACGACACCACTAACAACACCAACCATTTCCAGGGCACGGGCATCAGCTACGACTCCAACGGCAACCTGCTGACCGACATCACGCACACCTACACCTGGGATGCTGACGGCAAGCTGTCCACGATCGTCAGCGGCACCACGACCACGACGATGACGTACCTATGATTGTGTCAACTGAAATCTGCACAGCGGCGGAAGATTTTTCGCGAGGGTAGCCCGGGGGCTGGCTTGGTGTCTCGCTTCGTCTTCCTCATAGGATCGGAAGGGCAGAGGGGGAGCGGGTCAAGGCTGCGCGTTTTTTGCGCACCCCGCAGGGGTTTAGCCTTGACGCGCTTCCCCTCTGCCCTTATGCAGAATTCTGGAAGACGAAGCGAGCCTTTACGCGGAATGGCGGGGCACGCGTTTGGCTTTTCGGATGCCCGCGGCGAAAGCGGCCGTGCCGGTCTCATCCACCATGCGGCGCTCGCCGGGCGCCGGTTCCGCGGGCGCGGGCAACTCGGCCGCGGCGCAGACCTGGTCCAGGCTGGGAACCGCGCGGGTGCGCTTTCCGCTGCCGTAGTCGGCCGAGCGCCGCGCGCCTTTCACCGAACCGTTGGGCTTGCGGCGGCCGGTAGCGCGGATGCGCAGGCGGCTGAACTTGGCTTCCAGCGTCGCCGGCTGGGCGTAGCGGTAAGGCTCACCGGAATGCAGCATGTGCCAGGCGATGGAGACCAGCTTGCGCGCGGTGGCCACCACCGCCACGTTGCGGTTCTTCTTCTTGGCGAGGCGGCGGAAGAAGACCCCCAGCGGACCGGGATGGCGGGCCAGGGCCTGCGCGGCCTGCACCATCATCCAGCGGGCGTGCGAGTTGCCCTGCTTGGTGATGGGGCCGTGGTAGCAGTGGGCGGCGGACTGATGCGTGGAAGGAACCAGCCCCAGATAGGAGGCGGCACGGTTGCCGTCGGGGAAGCGCGTGACGTCGCCGAGGGCGGCGAGCAAAGTCTGGGCCACGGAGAAATCGACCCCGGGAAGCGTCATGAGCAGACGCACGCGGGGATCGGCGTGGGCCTCACGAGCCAAATCGTCGGTGAGCGCGGTGAGTTCTTGTTCCAGGCGGTCGAGCTGGCGCAGATGGCGGTCCAGGGTCTGGCGGCCCAGAGGATCGAGTTCGAGCTGCGGAGCCAGCGGCGGGAAGCGGGCTGGAACAGGTCGCCGGCGGGGGCTTCGATGAGGCGCTGGTGGAGCACGGCGTGGATGCGGTTCTTCAGGCGGGTGCGGTCGCTGACCAGGTTGGCGCGCTCGGTGGAGAGGGCGCGGCGGCGACGCGTGTCGGCATCGGGTTGCCAGACCCGGGGCAGGAAATCGCTGCGCAGGAGCTGGGCCAGGACCAGGGCGTCGACGCGGTCGGTTTTGATTTTGGCTGTGGCGATGGCGCGGGTGCGGAGGGGATTGGAGACCACCACTTCGGCGACGAAGGGTTCCAGCAGGGCGACCACGGCCCAGGTGTTGGTGGTGGCCTCCAAGGCCAGGTGATGGTCGGGGGTGAGGTGGGTGCGGGCGAAGTTCTCGAGCGCGGCGCGGGTGGCGGGAAACGGCCGCGCCAGGCGGGCGCGCCGTCGTCGTCGAGCAGGACGGCTTCGACGATTTTCTTGTGCAAATCGAGGGCGACAAATGGCATACTAAAAGCACCTTTCTATGCGGGAGCGGGCCGGGCGATCTCGGCGCCAAGAATCGCGCACGCCGGAAGTTCCGGCGGCCGGCGGACCCGAGTAGAGTCGGGCGAGCCGGCGAAGCAGGATAGGGCAGAACGGCACCTACCTATACGAGCTCGAGGCTCAACCGGGTGGGCCGGAAGGGCGGCCAGATACGACAGCGGGCTCAAAGCCCATAGGTCAACTCGGCCGGCCCCAAGGTGTTCGGCCCCGCTCCGCATGGAACACCGGATACGCTTCTCACCCTGTCCCAAGCCCGGTGAGACTTAGTAAATCACACCGGGCGGGGGGAAGGCAAGTTGCTTCCCGGCGAGGCGCGGGGCGCCAGCATCACCACGGCGCCGCTCACAAGTCAATCATGCCCGATATGACGCGCTGGGCCGCCGCGTGGAGCAGGCGGTTGGCACGACCTACACCGAGATTGTTTACGGCCCGGGTGGCAGCAAGCTGGCTCTGGTGAACGGGACCAACGGAGCGGGTCAGGCGGTGATTTCCGCGTTCATCCCGCTGCCGGCAGGCGCGACGGCGGTCTACTCGGGCAACACCCTGAGCCGCTACCGGCACTCGGACTGGCTGGGTTCCTCGCGGCTTTCCTCGAGCCCCGACATATCCGACCTCGGTCGTCTACGATGGCGCCTACTCGCCGATGGGCGAAAGCTACTCGGAGTCCGGCACCATGACGGACCGCAACTTCACGGGGCAGAACCAAGACCTGACCACGGGTTCGAGCGGCGACCTCTACGATTTCATGTACCGCGAGTACCACCCCATCCACGGCCGCTGGATCTCGCCCGACCCGGCGGGACTCGGGGCGGTCAACCCAGCCAACCCGCAGTCTTGGAATCGCTACGCGTACGTGAACGGCGATCCGATGCGGCACAAGGACCCAAAGGGTCTATGCTCTGCGTGGTACGGTCCCCAAACAGGTCCTCAGGGGAGCTGCTTTAACGCCGGCCAAATGGCTTATGAGTTCAATTCCGACGTCTTCACGTCGTGGACTGTCGCTCCGGTCTACCTCTCGATTGGAACATCCGGGTCAGGCGATCCTGGGATAAGCCCGATCTTCGATGTGGATCTCGCGGCCCGGGACCAGGGCTATTACGCGAACGGCGGTGGTTTCTACGGGAACGGGGTGAATAACGAATTCTGGGAGGATCATGTTTTGAAGTGGGCACATGACAACACTCCATACAACATGTGGAACAGGGTTGACCAAAATGTGACTTGGTTAAGCGGCGGCGCCCTTAAAGATCCTGCCACGGCAAATTGGGCACCTGGTCCCACAGAGCCGAGCCCCGATCAGGTTACTCCAGTGCCTCTGAACTCGCCGGTCAATGTCACCGCGCCGCTGAGCAAGGCGTTCTCGTTTGCGTCCGATCCTACTCTCTCTAAAAAGCCAAGTTGGTGCGGCGGTGTATGGATTCCAGACCCCTACAATATTGCTACGGGAATGTGCGGGACACCGCCATTCCCCACGCAACCGGCTCCATGAAGTCGACTGACCCGCGCGTGCCGTCCATGTAGGAGCGGCTGAGTAACTTCGGACGGCACGGCGGGCGTCCTAAGGGATGGCATGGCACGCTTCGAAAGCTATCTGGCGGTGGTCTTGGTTCTTGCCTGCCTCGCGCCCCCGCGCGGCAGTGCTGCGCCGGACCAGCAGGTGCAACTGCTGCCCGGCCTCCTTGTCCACATCCGCTTCAGCCCGGACGAGCGATACGTTCTGGCGCAGAGCCACTCCCTGGTGACCGTGCTGACCGTCCAGCCGTTTGCGGTTCTGTTCACCATTCCCATCGAAAGCGCCACCGTGGCGGAGTTCAGCCCCGACTCACGGGCTGGTCTGTCGACTCGTCCCGCCGAGATCGCTACCCGTGCCCAATTCAGCCAGGATTCGCGGGATTTATTGCTCGCGCGTTCGGTAAGGTATCTCGGATCCGGCAAGCCGGCACCGGCCCAACTGGCGGTGCACGTTGAGCGCTGGAGCGTGGCCGAGCGGAAACGCGTCCAGTCCACTCCGATCTGCTCGCAGCCCTGCGGCACGCTGAAGTTGTCGCCGGATGGCAGTATTCTCAGCTGTGTCGATTTCCAAGGCACTCTGCACGTCTTTGATGTCGCCTCCGGGAAACCGGTGTTTGAAAAGAAGGGAGTGCTACGCCCGTTCGTGACTTGGTATTGGGCCGTGAACCAAATGTACACGCGTGATGAACGGGGAGACCTTGGATCCGCCGGGATCGAGTTCTCACCTGACAGCCGCTATGCCTTGGTGGCGAGTGCTGGCAACTCAGACTCCTCGCCTCTTGCCGGCTGGGATTCCCTGGCGAGGAAGGAAGTGCGTCCGAGAGGGACGTTCAAGCACCCCTGGGTCGCGGGTGACTTCGTTTTCGTCGGGCCGGACCGCGTACTAATAAAGGCGGAGAAGCGGCCGGCGGATGGTGTCTACAGCGGCTTGCTGGTCGAAGTTCCCTCGGCACGGATCCTGGCGACCGTAAGCCTCCCGACCGCACTGTGGCACTGGGGCAGCCTCTGCGAGTTGGCAAGCGACCCGCGCTTCGTCATACTTCGTCTCTGCCCCCCCTGCCCCGCCGGGGCACTCGAGTACCAGACTGGGCGGCTGCTTTCGACCATCCGGAGCCCGGTGCTGGATGTGCTTGGCGGCCGCTATGTCGCTCAACCTGACAAAGGCGAGATCGGACTCTACGAGCTTGGCAATTCCACGCCCATAGCCACGGCCCGGCTCGATACGCGCTGAGGAGCAACTGGTGAGACCCACAGTTGGGCTAGAGGCGTTATGACGCCCTTCGGCAGGTGTTTGCTGGCAGCCGCAGTTCTCGCCAGCCTCGCGCCCCCACCCGCCACAGCTGCTCCGGACCGGCCGGCGGAAGTGCTGCCAGGCCTCCTTGTCCACATCCACTTCAGCCCGAACGGACAATACGTCCTGGCGCAAAGCCACGCCCAAGTGAGCGTATTGACCGTGCATCCGCTTGCGGTTCTGTTCAACATTCCCGTCGAAAGCGCCACTGTGGCCGAGTTCAGTCTGGACTCGCGGGCGGGTCTGTTGACTCGTCCCATCGAGATCGCCACCCTTGCCCAGTTCAGCCCGGATTCGCGGGATGTGCTGCTCGCTAGTTCGGCTAGACATTTGGGATTCGGCAAGCCAGCACCGGCCGAACTGGCGGCGCACGTGGAGCGCTGGAGCGTAGCGGAGCGGAAATGCATCCAGTCCACTCGCATCAGCGCGCAGGCCTGCGAAACGCTCAAGTTGTCGCCGGACGGCAGTATTCTGGGCTGCGTCGATTTCCAAGGCACTCTGCACTTCTTGGATGTGGTCTCCGGGAAGCCGCTGTATGAGAAGAAGGGAGTGCTTCGCCCGTACGTGACTTGGTACTGGGCCGTGAACCACATGTACACGCGCTCCGAGAGCGGCGATCTCGGATCCGCTGGAATCGAGTTCTCACCCGACGGCCGCTATGCCTTGGTGGCGAGGACTGGCAACTCAGAGCGCAGGCCTGTTGCCGGCTGGGACTCCGTTGCGAGAAGGGAACTGCCTCCGAGAGGGACGTTCAAGCGCTCTTGGGTGGCGGGTGACTTCGTTTTCGTCGCACCGGACCGCGTACTGATAAAGGGGTATAAGGGGCGGACGCGGCGGGCGCGTGGCGCGTACATCGGCGACTTGGTAGAAGTTCCCTCGGCGAGGGTCGTGGCGAGGCCGAGCCTTCCGGCCCCGCTGCGGACGCGCGAGGGTGAATTGTGCGGCTTGGCAAGCGATCCGCGCTTCGTCATACTTCGTCTCTGCCCAGCCTGCCCCGCCGGGGCGCTCGACTACCGAACTGGCCGGCTGCTTGCGGCAATCCGGAGCCCGGTGCTGGACGTGCTCGGCGGCCGCTACGTCGCTCAACCGCACAACGGCGAGATCGGGCTCTACGAGATCGGCAAGTCGGCCCCGATGGCCACGGTCAGGTTGGAAACGCGGTGACGAGCACATGGTGACACCCACAGGCTCGTCCACGACTGCTCAGGGTGCCTCGGTTTCTCAGGCGGTCTTGGTCGCACTCGTCGTTTCCCTCGTGACGTTTTCCGCTCTCCGGAGCAACTTCATCAACCTCGACGATTCCCTCTATGTCGGCGCCAAGCCGCTGGCCGACGGCCTCACTCCCGCTGGCGTCGCCTTTGCCTTCACCTCCGTCACACGCCTCTACTGGCACCCGCTGACGTGGCTGAGCCACGAACTGGACGCCGAGCTATACGGCGCGAACCCCGCCGGCCACCACCTCACCAGCCTCCTCCTCCACGCCCTCTCGGCCGGGCTGCTATTCCTGGTCCTCAGACGCATCGGCGCCCGCCCCTGGACCGCCGCAGCCGGCACTCTGCTTTGGGCCATCCACCCCCTTCGCGTGGAGTCCTTCGCCTGGGTCGCCGAGCGCAAAGACGTGCTCTGCGCGCTCTTCTTCATCGCGGCAACGCTGGCCTACCTGCGCTACGCCGAACGCCCCTCGCGCGGCCGCTACCTGGCCTGGAACGGCTTGGGCGCCCTGGCCCTGATGTCGAAGCCGGCCGCCGTGAGCCTCGTACCCGTGCTGCTCCTTCTCGACTACTGGCCGCTCCGCAGGACCTCCCGCATCCTACGGCTTCTCAAGGAAAAGCTCCCGCTCCTCGCCATGACCGCCGTCGTCATGTTCCTGACGGTCTACGGCCAGCAGCGCTCGGGCTCGATGTCCCACCTGGCCGGCGTGCCCTTTTGGATTCGGCTCGAGAACGCCCCGGTATTCGTTGTAGGCTACCTCGGCAAGGTGCTCTGGCCGGTCAACCTCGCCTGCTTCTACCCTTACGACAAGCACCCCATCGCGCTATGGGTCACGGCCTCGGCGCTCCTGCTCTGTGCCATCACCATCCTCGCGATCCGCGAGCGCAAGCGTCGCCCCTGGCTGCTGGTCGGGTGGCTGTGGTTCCTGGTTGCACTGCTCCCCAACATTGGCCTGCTGCAAGCCGGCCGGCAATCCATCGCCGACCGCTTCACGCACCTGGCTATGATCGGACTCGCGGTCGCCGTGGCCGGTGCGAATCCTCTCCGCAACAAAGTCACTGCAGCGTCGGCCTGCGTGCTGCTCGCCGTTCTGACCTGCCTCACCTGGCGTCAGATCGGCTATTGGCACGACAGTTACCGCCTCTTCGACCATGCCATCGCGGTCGAAGACAGCGACTACATGCGCGATGTTCTGGCGGTCACGCTGATCGCGGACCAGCGCTACGCCGAAGCGGAGCCGCATCTTCGGGTGGCGCTACGCCTCGCCCCCGACCGCCCCGAGCACCACAACGACCTCGCCAACGTTCTGTTCCGCACCGATCGTCTCGCTCAAGCGGCGGACGAATCGCGCATAGCGCTCCGCCTCGCGCCGAACGACATGACCGTCGCCGAGACCATGGGCCTGATTCTGCTCTACCAAGCGGACTACGGCGGTGCTATCGCTCAGTTCGATCACGCCGTCAGGCTCGGCGCTCCCTCGGCGCCGGTCGCGACCGAACTAAGCGACATGGGCGCCGCGGTCGCCTCCCGGAACCAAGCCCGTGAAGCCGAGCCCCTGATCCGCCGTGCCGTGGAGTTGAACCCCTTACTAATTCAGGCCCGCCGCAACCTGGTCCTCGTCCTCGAAGATCAGCACCGCACCGAAGAAGCCCGCCAGGCCCTGGAACAAGCCATCCAAGCCACCGGCCCCTACTACAGCCAGACGCCCCAGAAGCATTATGTCTATGACCAATCGGCCGCCAACGGCAGCATGGGCCGGCTCGGCCACGCCTACACTTGCCCCGCCTCCCCCTCGGACTGTTCCACCTGGATCACCGATCTCGGCTTCGTCTATTCGTCCCGCGGCGAACTCAAAGAAGTCTACGAACTCACGCCGCACTCCAACGGCGCGTACTACCACGTGAGCGCGACCTACTGGGCGAACGGTCTGATCAACACCCTCAACTCGCGCCTCGGCAGCCTTCCCACCTGGACGTATAATCCAGAGGGGGAGGGCCGCGCTTCTGCCGTGAGTGACTCGAGCCCCAGAACGCCGCCAATCCCTGGACGAACGCGCCTTGGGGAGTGTCTACTCACCTTTTTGTAGATGTGATCTTCGGTAACTTACTCGGAGGCGTTCCATTCACGCGTCCATGAGGCTTATGACGAGAACCGCCCAATTTCTGTCTCCGGTCGTGCTTTGCTTGATGTGCGGTGCCAGTATGATGGCAGGCAGCTTTGAAAAGAACCTGAAGGAGTGGGGATGGGAGCGGCGACCAGCCAGGCACGGTTATCCCGAGGGATCTCGCGTGGGAGGGCGGCACGTCGATTTCGACTCCGCGGGCAATCTCGTCGTCGGATTCGTGACGCGAAAGGGCTCGGTCCGGCTGGACACATCCGAAAGTCCGGCCCTATTCTGGCACGTCCAGGCATTCGACCCCGAAGGCCAGCCGGCTTGGCAGAGGGAGACGCCCACCAGGTCGTGGTATGACAACGAGGTGTTCACCGGGGATCTTGGGACCCAACTGCTTCGGATGCACAACGACCTGAAGCTCCTTTCCGGCAGCGGCGAGTTGCGATTCGAGAGGCCGCTCCCGGAAGGGCGCGGTCACTGGAACATTTTGGCCCCTCCAAGCGGGCGATTCTTCGTTGTGGCTGGGCACAGGGGCATTCGGGAAATCGTGGTTCTAAGTGCGACGGATCTCAAGGAGGTCGCCACATGTTCTGTCGGGGATCATAGAGTGCTGAACTCTGTTTCGGATCGCGCAGGGCTGTTTCACTACTCCGACCAGACGTTGGTCCGCAGGGTGGAGGTGGGCGAGCTCTGCGGGCCGGTCTTGTTTGCCAGTCCAGAAACAGCGAACGAGCCGGAGCCGCTTGCGCTTCTGGACGACAGTCGAGTAGTCTCGGTCGGCGTGACAGTAAAAGGACCTCACGGGTCGGCTAAACCGACGGTCGCGCTTCAGGCAGCGGGCGTCGAACGGTGGCGGGACTCATTCGACCCGACACATGAGAACGTGAGTCACGTGAGAGTAGGCGGCAACGGATCGGTCTTTGCCGTCCTGGTCCAAACCTACGCAGGCGGGAGCCGTGCACTGGACAGAAACGGCCACCGGACGAAAGCCCGCGTCGTGCTCTACAGGTCGGAAGACGGGAAGCGGCTGATGGAGGTGCCCATCGTGCCCCTTCCTCCCGAGCGCCTAGATGCGGTGCTCGACTTTGCGATCTCGCGTGACGGGCGGTACCTGGGCATCCTATCCGATGGCACCCTGCGTTGCCTTCCTGTCGATGGGGAGGCACTATTGCACGGTAGCCGTTGATCTGAGTGTCACCCACCTATGTGGGTACGCTCCGGATAAGGGATTTATGCCGGATGCGATAACCGGACACTCCGGATACCCGTCGCTGTCGATCTTCCCCGCCGGAAGCAGGTTGGCGCCGGTGGCGTCTTTGTACTTATCGATGGCCTTGCGGATCTCGGCCAGCGCCCAGCGCAGTTCCTTCTCCCGCTCCCGGCGCACCTTGAAGCGCGCCAGCGGCACCGCCATGGTGGTCAGCAGCATCAGAATCGAGAACGCCACGATCAGCTCGATCAGCGTCAATCCCCGCTGCTTCCTCCGCGAAACGCCCATCACTCCAATTGTATTTCTCGATTCGTCCGCGTTTCAATGACTTGAGGATTCTGAGCCTTGCCCACCGATCCGCCCCGAGTTACTCTCGTGCCGGTGACGTCATGCTCTTGCACTCACGAAACCCAGGCGACGCCGTTCGTTACATTTCGTCGTTTTCGAGACGGGTTTCGCAGTCAGGACGGCGAACCGTACAGAAAAACCGAATAGTAAAAGAGTGCAAAGTGTACCTAGTCCCACAATCGGACACCGGGCCGAATCGAGAGTCCGCCCCCCGGACTCCGGCCCAACGCAAAATCGAAATCCAGAAAAGTACAACACCGTCCCAGTCCCACAAACGGGCCGCCCAGCCACCGAGTTTCGTCCCGTTCCGCGGACCCGCGGCCTTACCCTCGTGCCTCGGATGTCATACTCCCGCACACACTTCAGCCAATGTCGCGGCCTGCACGGCGCAGAGTTCGAAAACCCGATCGGCAAAAAGTGCAACATGAACCTGGTCCCACAAACGGACACCCGCCCGGGCCGGCTGCCCCCACGCGACATTGCATGCCTTGGCAACGTACAACCCCTGGCGGGCAGGGCGGAAGCTCTCCTCCCCCGCCGGCTGAGGCCACAGCCGCCGTCGGCCCGGAAACCGGTACTTGAAAAGACGACTGTACGGGCATAGACTCCATAAAGGTCCGCAAGGACGCCGCAATGCGCCCAACCGAGCGCTGAAACCGCCCCGATTCGAGGCCGGCGAGCCCGTAAGGGACGGCCCATTTGCATCTCCACGGCGGGGAGCGAGAATCATGTTCGATAGCGAGAGACCCGACCCCTTCATCATCGGACGCTTCCTGAATCTGCACAGCGCCCTGCAGGCGTCGACCGATGACGAACAACTGGCGCAGGAGTTGTGCCGCGGCTTGCTGCACGTTCCCGGGATTGAGGATTGCGCTTTCTGCGCCGCTGGGACCGTGGTCGCCTCCTCCTCCCCCGAACGAACCCGCGATCTCGCCGCGCGTCTCTGCCAGCGGGAACGCCAGGAAGAGGGTTGCCAGGGCGGCTGCCACTCTTTGCGCATGCCCCGTCTGGCAAGAGTCGCCATCGCGACCCAGCGCCAGGGTTACGGCGGCATCCTGATCCGCATCTCCGACGAGGACCAGTACGCCCTCTACGCACCGCACGTGGACGTCGCGGCCAATCTGATCGCGCTGCGCATCGAGACCGGGAAGCAGGCGGCGGAACTGCGCGAGCAGAGCGGCAGGCTGATCCAACTGGTCCGTGCGCGAACCCTCGAGTTGGAGGACAGCAAGGCGAGCCTGGAACTGGTGGTCAAAGGCGGCGACCTCGGCGCCTGGGACTGGAACGTGCCCTCCGGCGAGGTGTCTTTCAGCGAGCGCTGCGCCGGCATACTGGGTTACACGCTTAACGAGATCGAGCCAAACGTGCGCTCCTGGGAGCGCCTCATCCATCCCGAAGACTTCCCGCGCCAGTCCGAGGCCATCCGCGCCCACCTCGACGGGAAGACCGCCTTTTACCAGAGCGAACATCGGTGCCGGCACGCATCCGGAAGGTGGGTCTGGATTCTTGATCGGGGCCAGGTGGTCGAGCGCGATCCCACGGGGAAACCGCTGCGCATGTGCGGCACTCATCTGGACATCACCGAACGCAAGGAGGCCGAGCACGCGCTCCAGTTGAGCGAAGAACGGTTGCGCCTGGCGCTGGACGCCGGCGCCATGGGGACCTGGGATGTGAGCCTGGAAACCGGCGAGGTGAAGTGGTCGGAGGCCCACCAGAGGCTGTTTGGCCTGGTGCCCGGCCAGTTCGGCGGCACCGTGGAGAGCTTCTGGCGATACATCCACCCCGACGATCTTCCGGGCATCAAGGCCGAGGCCGCCCGGTGCCGCGAGAACCGCCTTCCCTTTCGGCATGAGTTTCGCGTCATCTGGCCGGATAGCTCGTTGCATTGGATGAGTGCCCGGGGAACGTTCTCCTACGATCCCGACGGCAAACCGGTCCGGCTGCTCGGAGTCGCGTGGGACGTGACGGAGCGGCGCCGGGCCGAAGCGGAGCGCCGTCGATTGACGGCGGCGATCGAGCACGCGGGCGAGAGCTTCGTTATCATCGCCCGGGGCGGACCCATCGTGTACGTGAATCCCGCCTTCGAACGCACCTCCGGATATTCGTCCCAGGAAGCGATCGGGCAGCGGTGGAGCCTGGTGCAGTCCGACAAAATGGACGAGGCGTTCCGCGCCGGCGTCTGGGCAACCCTCAGCACCGGCAAGACATGGTCCGGCCGTACCACCATCACGCGAAAGGACGGGACGCCGGTCACCGTCGAGTGTACCGTCTCGCCGGTAATGGGCCAGGGCGCCGAGATCGAATACATGGTTGCCGTGTACCGGGACATCACCGGCCAACTGCGGATGGCGGAGGAACTTCTCCAGGCGCAGAAGATCGAATCCATCGGCAGGCTGGCCGCGGGCGTCGCTCACGATTTCAACAATATGCTGACGCCGATCCTGGGCTACGCGGACATCCTGATGGCCGGGATGCACCCCGCCGACGCCCGCTACGGCCAGTTGATCGAGATCAAGAAGGCCGCCGAGTGCTCCCGCGACTTGACCCGCCAGTTGGTCGCCTTCAGCCGCAAGCAGGTGCTGCAGGTGAAAGCCGTGGACCTGCGCGACGTCGTGAGCGGCATCGAGCAACTGCTCAGACGCACGGTGCGCAAAAACATCGCGGTGAAGACGACTCTATCCGCCTCCCCCTGCCCCGTGGCGGTGGATGTAGGACAAGTGGAGCAGGTTCTGATGAACCTGGCCGTGAACGCGCAGGACGCCATGCCCGACGGTGGCGAGCTCAGCATAGACGTGGCTCCCGCGGAAATCGACGCGGCGTTCTGCGCGGCGCACCACGGCGCCCAGCCCGGGCGTTACGCGGCGTTGATCGTTTCCGACACCGGCTCCGGCATGGACACTGAGACCAGGCAGCATGCCTTCGAGCCGTTCTTTTCGACCAAGAACGACCACGGTACCGGCCTGGGGCTCTCCTCGGTCTACGGTGTCGTCAAGCAGCACTCGGGAAGCATCTGGATCGATAGCCAGCCCGGCCACGGCGCCCGGTTCAGCATCTATCTCCCCGCGGCGCCAACGCAGGCGGCGCAGCCCGACGGTCCGGCCCCCTCACGCCAGGCGTACCGCGGAACCGAGACCATCCTGCTGGTGGAAGAAAACGAAATGGTCCGCAAGGTGACGCAGAATCTCCTCCAGATGCAGGGCTATAAAATCCTCTCCTTTGCCGGCGGTCTGGAGGCCCTGAGCGCGGTGGAAGAAGGCGGTGCGGCCATCGATCTCCTGCTGGCCGACGTGGTGATGCCGGAGATCGGCGGGCGGGATCTCTGGGCCCAATTGCGCCGCAAGAGCCCGAATCTGCGAGTGCTGTTTACGTCCGGCTACAGCGATGTCTCCGCCGAGTGCCGCGGCGCGATCGAGGCTGGCACGGACTGCATCCAGAAGCCCTTTTCGGCCGGCGGGCTGGCCGCTAAAATCAGGGAAGTGCTCGACCGCGAAAGATAAGCCCTCTATGGACATCGAATGGCTGCGCCGGCATTGCCTGTCCTTTCCCCACGTCACCGAGCAGGTGCAGTGGGGCGAACATCTGGTCTTCAAAGTCGCGGGCAAGATCTTCGCCATCCTGGCGCTCGAGCCGGGCGGCCAGTATCTCAGCTTCAAGTCCTCGCCCGAAGAATCCGCCGAACTGGTGGAACGTCCCGGCGTCATCCCCGCCCCGTACCTCGCGAAAGCGCATTGGGTGGCCCTCGAGAGCGAGGACGCGCTGAGCCCGGCGGAGACCAGGCGGCTGGTCGGCCGCTCCTACGAATTGGTGGTTGCGAAACTACCCAAGGCTAAACAGGCGGTACTGAGGAGGAAGGCATGAGGGCGTCGCACGAACCGCCGCCGGCCATCGCGCGCCAGGGCTGGCGCTATCACCACATGGGCGTTCCCACCGTGGTGCCGCGGGCCGGGGAACAGTATCTGGAGCAGTTCAAGATGTTCGTTTGCGGCTTTGAGACCAGCCCCTACGGGGTCGAGTGGATGCGCTTCGAGCCGGACAGCCCCCTGCCCGCGCCGATCCAATCGCTGCCGCATATCGCCTTCGAGGTGGACGACCTGGACGCGGCCCTGGCAGGCAAGCAGATTCTGGTGCCGCCAGGCTCCCCATCCGCGGGAGTCCGCGCGGCGATGTTCGTCGACAACGGCGCGCTCATCGAACTGATCGAATTCCGCCCGCTCCACTAGTGCTAGTGGGGCAGGCGTCCACGCCTGCGCGGGACGTCCACGTCCCGCCCGGAGGCAGCAGTGCCCGCGCCACCGCCCTCGCAGCCCCCAGCCGCGAACCAGCCCTCGCAGCTCCCGCCCGAACCGGCCCTCGCAGCCCCCGCCCCGAACCGGCCCTCGCAGCTCCCCGCCGCGAACCGGCCCTCGCAGCCCCCGCCGCGAACCGGCCCTCGCAGCCCCCGCCCCGAACCGGCCCTCGCAGCCCCCCGCCGCGACGGTTGGCCGATTTCGTTCGCGGTGGTGCTTTTCGGCCAGCCGCGACAGGCGCGCCCAGGCCGTAAGCGGCGAATAATCAGCAGGTTACGCTTTGGCAGAGCGCATGCTTCCTGGCGACATTGGAAGGAGCGCAGAGATGAAAACGAGATTGCTGATTCTTATGTTGCTGGCCACGGCCTCGGTGTTCGCCGGAACCCACGTCTTCTTCGGAATTGGGGTCGGAGGCGGTCCTGGTTACGGATATTATGCTCCCCCGCCCGCCTACTACGCCCCGCCCTACCCAGGGCCCGGCTATTCCTGGATCGACGGCTACTGGTATTGGTCGGGGCCGCACCGCTACTGGCATGGCGGCTACTGGGCTGGGCCAGGGTTCTACGGCGGCTATGGTCGCGGATACGGATTCGGATACGGCCGCGGCTACTACGGCCATGGCTTCTACGGTCGCGGCCGAGGCCACGCCTACGGTCACGACCGCGGCTGGCGCGGCGGCCGCCGCTAAACGGCAGCACAGGTCAGACGGCGACGGCCCGGGTGGAGCGCGCGACCCGCACCATCGCCTCCAGGCTCCGCTCGACGTCGTCTTCCGTCGTCGCCCAGCCTGAAACGCTGATGCGCATGGCGGCGCGGCCATGCCAGACCGTGCCGCCGCACCAGCAGGTGCCTTCCTCCTGAATGCCGTCGATCACCCGCCGCGTGGCTTCATCGTCTCCGAACGAGACCAGCACCTGATTCAGAACGACGTCGTTGAGCACTTCGAAACCGGCCGCGCGCAGGCCCTCCGCGAAGCGCGCTGCATGGCGGCATGTGCGCTCCACCAGTTCGGCCACGCCTGTGCGGCCCAACGACGCCAGCGCGGCCCAGATCTCGACGCCGCGCGCGCGGCGCGACAGGCCCGGCGTGTACTTCCAGGGATCGCGCTGCTCGCCCGCCACCAGGTAAGCGGCGCTTCCGGCCATGGTGTCGTGGAGGTGACGGGCCTCACGCACGGCAACTATGGCGCTGTCGTAGGGAACGTTCAGCCACTTGTGCGCATCTGTGGACCACGAATCCGCGGCTGCGATGCCGCGCGTGAGATGGGCGCGCCCGGGCGCCGCGGCCGCCCACAGTCCGAACGCGCCGTCCACGTGTACCCAAGCCCCGCGTTCGTGCGCCGCTGCGCAGATCTCTTCGGCCGGATCGAACGAGCCGGTGTTGACGTTGCCGGCCTGCATGCAAACGATGGCCGGCCCGTTGAGGCGCGGCAGCGCGTCCGCGCGCATGCGGCCCTGACTGTCGGTGGGGACACGGATCACCCGCTCCCTTCCCAGACCGAGCAGCCCCAAACATTTGTGCACCGTCATGTGCGCCTCGTCGCTCACCACGACGGTGATAGGAGGGGCGCCGAACAACCCCTGGCCCTCGACGTCCCAGCCCTCGCCGACGAGCACGGCGTGCCGCGCCGCGGCCAGGCCGCAGAAAATGGCCTGCGTGGCACAATCCACCAGGCCAACCCCCGACTCGGGCGGCAGGCCCAGGATCTCCAGCAGCCACCGGACCGCGATCTCTTCGATCTTCGACGCGGCCGGTGAGGTCGCCGCCATGACCGCGTTCTGGTCCCACGCTCCGGCCAGCCAGTTCGCAGCCAGGGCCGCGGGCAGCGCGCCTCCAATCACGAAGCCGAAGTAGCGGCCGCCAGCGCTCGCGACCGTGGCCGGCGAACCCAGCCGGTCGAGCCGGTCGAGAACGGCCTCCGGGTCCGATGGCCCGGCCGGCAGTTCGCCGTCCAGTTGCGCGAGCGCGCCCACGGCTTCGGTCGAAGGCCCAACGCGGCGCCGGTCCAACTCGCTCAGGTAGCGGATGGAGCGGCCCGCGGCGGATTCGAGCAGGGCGCGATTCATGACACCCTCGCCAGCCACCCGTGGATATCCGGCCGGTTCCCTTTGACGATCCCCAGGAACTCGTCTTGCAGCCGCGCGGTGATGGGCCCGCGGCGCCCCGCGCCGACGGGAATGCGGTCCACGGAGCGAACCGGCGTGATCTCGGCGGCGGTGCCGGTGAGGAAAACCTCGTCGGCGATGTACAGCATCTCGCGTGGGATCGACGCCTCGACTGCCGGGATGCCCAGGTCTTCCGCAAGCCGCAGGACAGCGTCGCGCGTAATGCCGCCCAGCGCCGAACTACTGAGGGGCGGCGTCACGATCCTGCCATCGCGGACTACGAAGACGTTCTCTCCCGAGCCCTCGCTCACCAGGCCCGAGACATCGAGGGCGATGCCTTCCTGGTAGCCGTTCGAGACGGCCTCCATCTTGATCAGTTGCGAGTTCATGTAGTTGGCCGCCGACTTCGCGAGCGCGGGCAGCGTGTTCGGCGCTATGCGGTTCCAACTGGACACGCAGACGTCGATTCCCTCCGCGGCCGCCCCGTCTCCCAAGTAGGCACCCCACTCCCAGCAGGCGATAAAGACTTCGATGGGGTTGTTCGACGGGTGTACTCCCACGGCGCCGTAGCCGCGCAGAACGATGGGGCGGATGTAGCAGGCGTCCATGCGGTTGACGCGCACCAGTTCGCGCGCTGCCGCCGAGAGGTCGCCGGCCGTGTAGGGCGGGTCCATGCGGCAGATCCGCGCCGAATCGAGCAGGCGGCGTATGTGTTCTTCCAGCCGGAAGACGGCCGGCCCGGCGGGCGTCCGGTAGCAGCGTATGCCCTCGAATACCGCGCTCGAGTAGCTCACGACGTGGGAAAGGACGTGGATGTGCGCCTCGTCCCAGGGGATGAAGGTTCCATTGCGCCAGATCTTTTCGGTAGGAGTCATGATGTTTCCAGCATAGCCACATTCCGTGATGCAGAACAGATGCAGCTCCGGCGATTTGATACCATAACAGTTGCATGGAACAGGAAGCGCAGCCGTTTCTGTACCGCAGCGTCTCGGGCAAGATCGCCGGCCTGATCGACCACGGCGTGTTGCGTCCCGGCGAGCGGGTGCCGTCGGTGCGGCGCCTCGGCGCGCAGGAGGGTGTGAGCGTCTCCACCATCCTGCAGGCTTACACGCTGCTCGAAAGCCGCGGTTACATCGAAGCGCGGCCGCAATCCGGGTTCTACGTTCGCTCCCGGCGTGACAGCCTGCCGCCCGAGCCGCGGACTTCGGCGCCGGGACGGCCGGCCACACGGGTCGGCATCAGCGGCCTGGTTTCGAGAGTGCTGCAAGCGGTTCTCGATCCCGAAGTGGTCCCCTTCGGCGCCGCCTGCCCCGCGCCCGAGTTGCTACCCGGACAGAAAGTGAATCGGTTGCTCGCGGGACTGATTCGCCGGTCGGGCCGCGAGATCAACGGCTACAACTTCCCGCCCGGCCTTTTCGAGCTGAGACGCCAGGTGGCGCGCCGCTCGCTCGATTGGGGCGGGAGGCTGGCGCCGGAAGAGATCGTCGTCACCTGCGGCGCCACCGAAGCGCTGCACCTTTGCCTGCGTGCGGTGGCGCAGCCGGGCGACCTGGTGGCCATCGAATCGCCCGCTTACTTCGGAACGCTGCTGCTGCTCGAGGCGCTGGGAATGCAGGTGATCGAGATCCCGTCGCATCCGCGCCACGGAATGTGCCTGGACCTGCTTGGCGACGCTCTCAAGAAACACCGCATCCGCGCCTGCATCGCGTCGCCCAATTTCAGCAATCCGCTGGGCAGCTCGATGCCGGACGAAAGCAAGCGCGAACTGGTGGCCATGCTCGCGCGCCGCAACATCCCTCTCATCGAGGACGACCTCTACGGAGATCTGTACTTCGGCCAGGCGCGCCCGCGCTCCGCCAAGGCGTTCGACACCGAAGGCCTGGTGCTGCTCTGCTCCTCGTTCTCGAAGATGATCGCGCCGGGATACCGCGTCGGATGGACCGCGCCGGGCCGCTTCCAGGCCAGGGTCGAAGCGCTCAAACTGACGACCACCTTGGCCACTCCCACGTTGCTGCAGGCTGCCATCGCGGAGTTTCTGGAAAGCGGCGCTTACGACCGCCACCTGCGCAAAATGCGTGCGGCCTTCGCCACGCAGACCGAGCAGATGATCGCCGCGGTGGGCGAGTATTTCCCGGCAGGCACCAAGGTGACGCGGCCGGCCGGAGGCTTCGTGCTGTGGGTCGAGCTGCCGCACCACGTCGACTCGCTGGAGTTGCAGGAGCGCGCGCTGGCGGAGCGCATCAGCATCAGCCCCGGGCCGATCTTCTCGGCCCGGCAGAGATACCGGAACTACATCCGGCTGAATTGCGGCTACCCGTGGTCTGAGCGGCTCGACCAGGCTCTGCGGACGCTGGGGCGGCTGGCGCGCGGGTAACTGCCCGCGTTAGACCGCGTGGCCCGCCACCCCCGCCCCTCCGCACACCTCTTCGTAATAGCGCTCGTACTGCGGGATCGTCAGCGAGGAGCAGAAGCGGGTCTCGGCCGTGCGCCGCGCGGCTCCGGATACGCTCTGGTAAAGCTTGTCGTCGGTCAGCAGCTCGATCACCCGGGCCGCCTGCGCCTGAATATCCCCGACCGGCTCGAGGAAGCCGTCCACGCCGTGCGTGACCAGCTCCGGGAGGCCGCCGCCGCGGGTCGCCACGGCAGGCACGCCGCAGGCCATCCCCTCGAGCGCGGCCAGTCCGAAAGACTCCAGATCGCTCGGCATGAGCAGAACGTGCGCCAGCGGCAGCAGCCGCTCTATGTGGCCCTGTTTACCCAGGAACGTCACGTGCTCCTCAAGGCCCAGTTCGCGGGTCAGCGACTCGGCGGGACCCCACTCGGGTCCGTCTCCCACCATCAGCAGATGCGCCGCCGCGTGCCGCCGCACCTCCGCGAGGATGCGAATACAATCCGTGACCCGCTTCACCGGCCGGAAATTGGAGAGGTGGATCAGCACCTTGTCGCCCTCCGGCGCCAGCTTCGCCTCGCGCCGCCGCTGCGGGTCAGGCTGGTACATCTCGCAGTTCACGAAATTCTTGATGACGCGGATCTCGCGCCGCACTCCCAGGAAATCGGCCGTCGCATCGCGCAGGTAATCGCTCACCGCCGTCACACCGTCCGATTCTTCGATCGAGAACCTGGTGATGGGCAGATAGGAGCGGTCCGCGCCCACCAGTGTGATGTCGGTTCCGTGCAGCGTGGTGATGAACGGCAGGCGGCGCCCCTGCCGCCGCAGCATATCGCGCGCCAGCAGCGCGGAGATGGAGTGCGGAATGGCGTAGTGCACGTGCAGCAGATCGAGCGAGTGGCACTCCGCCACCTCCGCCATGCGCGAGGAGAGCGCCAGCGCGTAGGGCGGATACTGGAACAGCGGATAAGTAGTGACTTCGACCTCGTGATAGAAGATGCGAGGAATGCCTGGGTCCAGACGGATCGGATTGGCGTACGAGATGAAGTGGACCTCGTGGCCCCGGGTGGCCAACTCCAATCCCAGCTCGGTGGCCACGATCCCACTGCCGCCGTAGGTCGGGTAACACGTTATGCCAACTCTCACGGTACTAGGCTAGCAGGGTGACCAGGCATGTAGCACAGAACCGCGACCGTAAGGGAGCGGACGTCCGCTTGCTTACGCGCGCGGTTCGGTGCTCGGCGTGATCCCCGCCGCGTGGTGCTCGGCGCCGCTACCCCGGGATCCGGATCTTGATCCCCGCGCCGTGGCCCGGCCGCGACTCGATCGAGAGCTCGCCGCCCAGGCTCCGCACGCGCCGCCGGATGCTGGCCGGCCCCAGCCGCAGCAGATCCAGCTCGTCCAGGTTGAACGTCCCGCTGAAAGGGAAGCCCGCACCGTCGTCGTCCACCGCCAGTTCTACCGCCTTGCCCGCCTGCTCGAGCGACACCACCACGCGTCCCGCCTTGGAGTGCTTCTGAACGTTGTGCAGCGCCTCGCGCAGAATCTGCAGCAGTTCCAGGCTGCTCTCGTGCGCCGCCTTGATGGTCGTTTCCGAACAGACGAACCGTCCCGCGATGCCGGTGTCCTTCTGGAAGTATTCGACGATCCGCCGCGCGGAGGCCACCATGTCGGCCGCATCCAGCTCGGAGGGACGCATGCCGCGCAGGAACGAGCGCACATCGGCCACGATTTCCTTGGACAGCACCTGCAGCTCCCTCAGGTCCTGCATCCCGGCCGGCGGATCGCGCTTCAAAATGGTGCCCAGAATGTCGAGCCGCACCTGCATCCCAATAAAACTCTGTAAAGGGCCGTCGTGGAAATCGCCCGCGATGCGCTGGCGCTCCTGGTCGCGGGCTTTTTCCGCTTCCATGCTCAGGCCCTCTTCGCGCCGGATGCTCTCCCGGAGCCACTGCTGCAGCTTCCTTTTCTGGTACGTCATGGTGCAGCCCAACAACCCGGCGATCAGCACCACGCGCCGTATCACGTCGCCCCCGGGCGGGTTCACGAACGAGAAGAACGCCAGCAAGGCCCCCACCACGATGAACACATCGCCCCAGTCGTGGTTGACCACGGCCGACATCATCAAATACAGGAAGAAGAAGGAGCCGATCCAGGCGCTGGCGTCGTTGCCATAGGCGGCGAAGACCGCGAAGAACACCATCTCGCAGAACAGGCCGGCCAGCGACCCCTGAATCCGGTCCAGCTTGCGCCAGAGCAAGGCGCTGAGGCTGTAGGCCGAAAACAGCAGGGTAAAGACGGGTACCGCGATCGTTCCATGCCGGGGCGCGAGCATCTCGGCGTAAAGGCAGGCGAACGCCAGCACCGCACGGAGCACGCTCCGCATCCGGTGCCACTCTCGTGCCAACGCTGCAGGATCGTAAGCCATGTGAAAACGCGGCGCCGCTATGGGGCCCGGTCCTCGCTCCTACCGGCGGTACAGGTACAGCGTATGACTGCGGCCCTGGCCGTCATCCTCGATGTACTTTGTCGTTTCGGGTTTCCAGCCGGCAAACTCGAAATCGTGCGCGACGACGCGCGCGCCCTTCTTGAGCTGGCTTTCGAGCAGCGGCCGAAGCTTGTCGTTCGACGCGGGGAGCAGGTACACGGTCAGCAGGTCGGCCGAGCTGTAGTCCTGCTTCATGAGGTCGCCGTGGATGATCCGCGCCCGCTCTGCCAGGCCCAGACTCCGGATGCGGTCCGCGCTCTGCTTCCATAGGTCGTCGTCGAACTCCACCCCCGTCGCGTCGGCCTGGAACTTTTTCGCCGCCATAATCACGATGCGCCCGTCGCCGCTTCCCAGGTCGAACATCTTTTCACCCGGCTTCAGCTCGCCGAGCTTCAGCATCTGCTCGACGATCCTCTCCGGCGTAGGATAGTACGGCGCCAGTTTCTCCGCCGTTTGAGCCAACGCCGCTCCCGCCATGAGCGCCGCGGCCATCGGCAGAATCGCGACTCGTCCGATCAATCCAACCTCCCGGAGTAGCAAGTGTACCTCAAACGGCCGTCAGGGGTGCGCCGGAAGTACGCAGCACCGAACCGCGACCGTAAGGGAGCGGACTCCCCTAAACCGTATTCGTCCGCTTGCTTACGCGCGCGGTTCGGTGCTCGCGGCGTCAGCCGTCAGGACGGTCGCGAGCGGCGGGCGCGGCGCCGCCACACGAAGTAGCCGATTCCCAGAAGCACGACGGCGGCGCCCGCAACGATCAATCCGGTCTCGTCAGCCAGCTCCGACACCCGCGTCCACTGGTCTCCCAGGTAGTAGCCCAGGCCGATGAAGGTGGCGGTCCACAAGACCGCGCCGCTGTACGCGAAGGGCGCGAAGGTCCGCGCCTCGAGCTCGGAGGCTCCGGCCACGTAGGCCGTCAGGTGCCGTGCCCCCGGCACGAAATACCCGAACGTCAGCGTGATCCCGCCGATCCGGTGGAACCAGTCGTGAACCTGCCTTACGCGATCCATCTTGATGTGCAGCCTGGGACCGTATTTCTCGAGCAGGAAGTAGCCGGTCACGCGGCCCAGCGTGTAGCTCACGGTGATTCCGCATATGCTGCCCGCCAGGGCGGCGAAGTAGGTGGGCAGAGGCTGGAGCTTCCCGCGGAATATGAGATAGCCGGCGAAGGTGAGCAGTGTCTCGTCGGGAATCGGCAGGCCCACGATGCCCAGCACCAGAAGAGAGAAGATGCCGAAGTAACCGTAATTCGTGATCCAGTCGAGAATGAGTTCCATCGGGGCCTGCTCTACAGAGTAGCCGACCGGCGCGCTACAATCCATCCAGGCGCATGAAACGGGACGACGACGAAGGCGCGTGGGCACTGGTCGCCCGCTATAGCGGCTTGGGCTTTATCCTGCCCGTGAGCACCCTGACCGGCTTCGTCATCGGATGGCTGCTGGACAAGCTGTTCCACACCCACTTCCTCTATGTCGTTTTCGTGGTTCTGGGGATCGTGGGCGGGTTCGTCGAGCTTATCAGGAGGCTCAAAGCGGATACACAGGCCGATGGAAGCTGAATCGTACCGCCGCGTGTTCCGGAGGGTCTCGCGCAACATCTTCCTGCTGGCGGCGGGGGGCGCCGTGATCGCCGGCGCCTGGCGAGGCTGGCGCGCGGGAATGCTGTTCCTGCTGGGCGCCGCCGCGTCGTACTTCAGCTTCACCTGGCTGCGGCAGATGATGGAGTCGCTGGGCCCGGGAGCGCGGCCCGCGCGCGGCCGGATCTTCGTGTTCTCCTCGATACGCTACCTGCTCCTGGGCTTGGGGGCTTATGTTATAGTGAAGCTCTTCGGGTTGAATGCGATAGCGGCGTTGGCCGGCCTGTTTGTGCCGGTTGCCGCAATCACCTTCGATATCATCTACGAGTTCATTCATGGAACATGAAACCTGGTTGACCGCCCTTTTCGACAGGTTCCTCGCCGGCCCGGCAAACACGGCGTTGTCGTGGGTCGGAATGAAAGCGGCGGACCCCGCTCACCCCTGGGCCGACTATGTGACCCTGGAGATCCTGGTCGCGCTGATCATCGTGGTGGTGTTCGCACTCCTTCGCTCCAGGCTATCGTCGGACCGCCCGGGCGCGTTTCAGCACACCTTCGAGCTGGTCTACAATTTCCTGGCCGGACAGAGCGACGAGACCATGGGCGAGCGCGGCCGGAAGTACCTCGCTTTTTTCGGGACGATTTTCTTTTTCGTGCTGTTTGCGAACCTGCTGGGAACCATCCCGTCGCTCGAGTCACCGACCATGTACGTGCCGGTGCCGCTTGGCTGCGCCATGGCCACGTTCCTGTTCTACAACATGATTGGCGTAGGCACGCAGGGGCCCCTCGGGTACCTGAAGCATTTCATCGGGCCGTCGTGGGCCCTGGCCGTTCTGATGTTTCCCATCGAGATCATCAGCAACCTCGCGCGGCTGCTTTCGCTCACGGTTCGTCTCTACGCCAACATGTTCGCGGGAGAGCAGGTTATCCTGGCGTTCGCGGCGATCCTCCCGGTAGTGCTGCCGCTGCCTTTCATCGGGCTTCATATCTTTGTCGGATTCCTGCAGGCTTACGTTTTTGCCCTGCTCACGATGGTGTATGTGGCGGACGTTCTGCCGCACGAGCACGCCGTGGAGCACTCATAACGGACTTATTCGCCCTAGCGTGAGCCCGGCGGTCCCCCAGGACACGCCGCGGAACCACCTCCTGGAGCGCATCTTATGGAAGGAGAGAGAAGCGTGAAAATGAAACTGTTCTGGATGGGCGTCGCGGGACTCGTTCTGGCCGCCCCCATGTTCGGCGCCGAGCAGCCCGCCAAGGAAGCTGCCGCCGCCAACATTCACTGGATTCTGGCATCGTGCGCCATCGCCATGGCCATCGCGTCGGGCCTGTGCGGATTGGCACAGGGCAAGGCTGTTTCGGCCGCCTGCGAAGGCATGGGACGCAACCCGGGCGCCGCTGCCGGCATCCGCGGAATTGCGATCTTCGGCCTGGTTTTCATCGAGTCGCTGGCGCTCTATACGTTCGCGATCGCCGGCATTCTTCTGTTCGTCAAGACGTAGTTCGTGGTGGGGCGGAGCCACCTCGGTTCCGCCCTTCCCGCTGCCATGAAACTCCACGGAATCTTCCCACCCATAACGACCCCCTTCGACCGCGACGGGGACCTCTACCAAGCCAAGGTCCGGCATAACATCGAGAAGTGGAACCTCACCGCGCTGGCCGGCTATGTGGTGACCGGCTCGACCGGCGAGAGCGTCCTGCTGACCACCGAGGAGAAGCTCCGGCTTTGGGGCTGGGTGGCCGAGTCCGCCGCGGTTGAGAAGACGCTGATCGCCGGCACGGGTGCGGAGAGCGTGCGCGAGACCGTCGCGCTCACCAACCAGGCCGCCGCCATGGGCTACAAGGCCGCGCTGGTGCGGACGCCGAGCTACTACAAGAACGTCTTGAATAACGCCGCCGCGCAGATGCTCTTTTTCCGCACCGTCGCCGACCAGTCGAAGATTCCCGTCCTGATCTACAATTTCCCGGCGGTGACTGGAATCGACCTGGCGGCCGACGCGGTGGTGGAGCTTTCGGGCCATCCGAACATCGCCGGGATCAAGGAGAGCTCCTCCAACATCGAGAAGATCATGCGCATGGCGCGCGAGGCGCAGGCGGGCTTCCAGGTGCTGGCGGGATCGGCCGCGGTGCTCTGGCCGGCGCTGATGGCGGGCGCGGCGGGCGCGATCCTGGCCTTCGCCAACGCGGCGCCCTACTCGACCATCGCGATCTGGGAGGCCTGCCGCACGCGCGAGTACGACGCCGCCGCGGACTGGCAGAACCGCATCGCACGCGCCGCGGCGCTGGTCCCGGCCCGGTACGGCGTCGCCGGCCTGAAGCACGCCATGGACCTCAACGGATATTACGGCGGGCCGCCGCGCCTGCCGCTTACGCCTCCGTCCCCGGAAGCGAAGCGCGAGATCGAGGACGCGTTCCGCGATTTGAAGGGCTGAGCGGTACCGCACCGTGCGGCGGGCAGCCTGGTCAGCGGCCGACGCCCCGTCGGCCTGCTTCACCAGCGAGAAAGCGGGTCCAGGGGTCCCGTGCGGACCGGGGGTTCCGCCCCACTCCCTACCCCTTCCGGCTCGAGTACTTGTTCAGCGCCGCGAGGAAGTCTTTGGCCGCCGGCGGCGGCGCGATGCCGGTCTGAACGATTTCCTTGTTCTGCAGCGTCCGGCCGTAGAGCGCCTTGTTG
>CAVXQQ010000015.1:0-302500 GCA_963763835.1 Bryobacterales bacterium | reverse complement strand
ACCCTCCTTAGAGGATTTTCCTGGCGGTCGGCTGGGCGGATTTGCCTGTCCCAACCTCCGGCTCGCCTGCTCTTGAAACCATTGCGCAAGCAGGTCCACCGTCCGCGTCCCCCCTTCGGTCTTGATCGGATTAAGGTAGTCACGGAATATTAACCGTGTGTCCATCAGCTACGCCTTTCGGCCTCGCCTTAGGCCCCGACTAACCCTGAGCGGATTAACCTTTCTCAGGAATCCTTAGACTTTCGGCGACCAGGGTTCTCACCTGGTTTATCGCTACTTATGCTGGCAGAGTCGCTTCCTGTAACTCCAGTCGTCCTTCCGGTCGACCTTCACTGGTTCAGGAATGCTCTCCTACCGTCAGCGGTTTTACCCGCTGGCCCATAACTTCGGTACTGTGCTTGAGCCCCGTTGGATTGTCGGCACCGAGCCGCTCGACCAGTGAGCTATTACGCTTTCTTTAAAGGATGGCTGCTTCTAAGCCAACCTCCTGGCTGTCTGAGCGCCTCGACTTCCTTTCCCACTTAGCACAGATTTGGGGACCTTAGTTGATGGTCTGGGCTGTTTCCCTTTTGACGACGAAGCTTAGCCCCCGCCGTCTGACTCCCGCGCTTTCCTTCACGGCATTCGAAGTTTGGTTGAATTCGGTAACCTGGAAAGGCCCCTAGTTCATCCAGCGCTCTACCACCGTGAGGCACCACGCAAGGCTAGCCCTAAAGCTATTTCGGAGAGAACGAGCTATCACGGAATTTGATTGGCCTTTCACTCCTACCCTCAGCTCATCCAAGCTGTTTTCAACCAACACTGGTTCGGACCTCCATCCGCTGTTACACGGATTTCATCCTGGCCAAGGGTAGATCATCCCGCTTCGCGTCCATTCCCAGCGACTAAACGCCCTATTCAGACTCGCTTTCGCTACGGCTCGCTTTCGCTTAACCTCGCCACTGAGAATGACTAGCCAGCTCATTATTCAATAGGCACGACGTCAGGCATTCCACTTCGGATTGCTCCAAAGTGGCATAGCCCTTCGACTGCTTGTAGGCATGCGGTTTCAGGTACTATTTCACTCCCCTCGCAGGGGTTCTTTTCACCTTTCCCTCACGGTACTAGTTCACTATCGGTCGCAAGTGAGTATTTAGCCTTACCGGATGGTCCCGGTAGATTCCCGCAGGGTTCCACGTGTCCCGCGGTACTTAGGAGCCACTGGAAGGAGGATTGCATTTTCACTTACGGGGCTGTCACCCTCTATGGCCGGACTTTCCAGTCCGTTCAGTTAACACTTTCCTATCCCTCTTTTTAACCTCGTGAGCTTCCGCGCCCTTCCGGGCCCGGCCGTCCACGAGATTATTGTGGTCCTGCAACCCCAGGCTCTCCTTTCGAATTGCCTGGTTTAGGCTCTTCCGATTTCGCTCGCCACTACTTTCGGAATCACGGTTGTTTTCTCTTCCTCCAGGTACTGAGATGGTTCACTTCCCTGGGTTCGCCTCATGCAGCTATGTATTCACTACATGATGACCGATGTTCGCATCGGCCCGGTTTCCCGATTCGGAAATCCCCGGATCACGGTGTGCTTGCCACTCCCCGAGGCTTATCGTAGCTGGCCACGTCCTTCATCGCCTACTTGCGCCAAGGCATCCACACGCACGCCCTTAGTAGCTTGACCATAAAATTGATCTTAGACACAGAGTGTCTATGCGCCTTGTCCCTCGTCGCCACTTGGCTTCCACTCAGCGGCCCGCCGCCCGGATCGCTCCGCGCCGCGCGCCCAAAGCTTTCGCCATGGAACACGCCGCCCGAACTCCTCCGCGCGACACGCCGCCTGGCTTCCGCCACGCGACACGAGGGTAACTTGTAGTTGCCCGTCAACATTCAGTTGTCAAAGATCTAAAAAAGAACTCTTGGTGGGCCTGGGTAGAGTTGAACTACCGACCTCACCCTTATCAGGGGTGCGCTCTAGCCACCTGAGCTACAGGCCCGGCCGGCTGAACTGGTGGAGCTGATCGGAATCGAACCGACGGCCTCCTGAGTGCAAATCAGGCGCTCTCCCAGCTGAGCTACAGCCCCTGAAGGCTTTGTAACACCAGAGAACTAATTTGAGGCCGGTTGGACGCAGGCCGAGGCTATGCCCCAGCCCATAAACCCAAACCTTGGAATCCAAGTGGAGAACACCGAGACGAGAGCTACCACCGGTCCCGCCTGACTTGCGCCAGACTGCCGGGAGCTGCTTTGGAGTGGAACGGCTGGCAGCGATCTGTTGTCGACTGCCTCCACCCACGTTCTCTCTTAGAAAGGAGGTGATCCAGCCGCAGGTTCTCCTACGGCTACCTTGTTACGACTTCACCCCAATCACGAATCATACCTTGGGCCGCTGCCCCCCTTGCGGGTCAGCCGGCGGACTTCTAGTACAATCCGCTTTCGTGATGTGACGGGCGGTGTGTACAAGGCCCGGGAACGTATTCACGGCGCCGTTCTGATGCGCCATTACTAGCGATTCCAGCTTCATGCAGGCGAGTTGCAGCCTGCAATCCGAACTGAGACCGGCTTTTTCCGATTAGCTCCGTCTTGCGACTTAGCAACGGTTTGTACCGGCCATTGTAGCACGTGTGTAGCCCTGGACATAAAGGCCATGATGACTTGACGTCGTCCCCACCTTCCTCCAGCTTATCGCTGGCGGTCCCCTGCGAGTTCCGCCTTTCGGCATGGCAACACAGGGCAAGGGTTGCGCTCGTTGCGGGACTTAACCCAACATCTCACGACACGAGCTGACGACAGCCATGCAGCACCTCGACTGACGCCCCTTGCGGGAACCCTCTGTTTCCAAAGGTTGCATCAGCCGTTCGAGCCCAGGTAAGGTTCTTCGCGTTGCGTCGAATTGAACCACATGCTCCACCGCTTGTGCGGGCCCCCGTCAATTCCTTTGAGTTTCAGCCTTGCGACCGTACTCCCCAGGCGGCACACTTAACGCGTTAGCTCCGGCACGGACAGAATGAACTGCCCACACCAAGTGTGCATCGTTTAGGGCGTGGACTACCAGGGTATCTAATCCTGTTTGCTCCCCACGCTTTCGTATCTCAGTGTCAGTAGCGGTCCAGAGAGCCGTCTACACCGCAGGTGTTCCTCCTGATATCTACGCATTTCACCGCTACACCAGGAATTCCGCTCTCCTCTCCCGCACTCTAGCCTCGCAGTTTTCGGCGCACCCTCCCAGTTGAGCCGGGAGATTTCACACCGAACTTAGCGAAGCCACCTACATACTCTTTACGCCCAGTAACTCCGAACAACGCTCGCTGCCTACGTATTACCGCGGCTGCTGGCACGTAGTTAGCCGCAGCTTCTTCTGCGGGTACCGTCATTATCGTTCCCGCCGAAAGAGCTTTACACCCCGAAGGGCTTCATCGCTCACGCGGCGTCGCTGCATCAGGGTTTCCCCCATTGTGCAAGATTCCCCACTGCTGCCTCCCGTAGGAGTCTGGCCCGTATTTCAGTGCCAGTGTGGCCGTGTGCCCTCTCAGGCCGGCTACCGATCTTTGCCTTGGTAGGCCGTTACCCCACCAACTAGCTAATCGGCCGCGGGCTCCTCCTCCGGCGCCTTTCGGCTTTCTCCTCACGGAGATATGCGGTATTAGCCCCGGTTTCCCAGGGTTATTCCCCACCAGAGGGTAGATTACCCACGTGTTACTCACCCGGACGCCACTGTACTCACCAGATTGCCCCCGCTTTCTCGTTCGACTTGCATGTGTTAAGCGCGCCGCCAGCGTTGATTCTGAGCCGGGATCAAACTCTCGTTTGATCTTGTAGAGTTTTCAATCGCCTCAGTTAAACTCGAATTCAACGAAGGTTCAAATTTGCGTCCAACCAGATTGTCAAAGATCTGCGCGCCCGGCCCAGGGATCCCAAGGAAACCCGAACCGACCGCTCGGCCTCAAAGCCGTTACGACCGCACTTCGCCGCGCTCAAATTTCCCGAGCGGGTGTGAAGGGCGATCAAGAACTTGGAAGGCTACTGCTGCCCTACTGCCGTTCATCCACATTATCACACTCGACGGACCGGCGCAAGGCCAGTTTCGCAATCGGGTGGCTGCTAGCGGAACGAACGACCTCCATAGCTTAGCAGATCGGTAATGGCTCTGCAACACTCGCGGCAGTTTTTTTCGGCTTTGCGCGTCTTGGGGAGAACCGGATCGCGGCCGGATGGGCGGTTGTCCTGTAGAATAAGAGGGATATGCCCGAGACTGCACAGGAGTTCTACCGGATCAAGAAGTTGCCGCCCTATGTCCTGGCGGTGGTGACCGAGCGGAAGGCCCAACTGCGCGCCCAGCAACTGGATGTCGTCGATCTGGGGATGGGAAATCCCGACGGCGCTACACCTCCGGTGGTCGTGTCGAAGCTCATCGAGGCCGCCCAAGACCCACGGAATCATAGATATTCCGTCTCCCGCGGCATCCCGCGGCTGAGGGAAGCGATCGCCAAGCGGTACAAGACGAACTACGGCGTGGACCTGGACCCGGACAAGGAAGTCATCGCCACGATGGGGGCCAAGGACGCCCTGGCGCACCTTTTGTTCGCGGTCATCGGGCCCGGCGACCCCGTGGTCTGCCCAAATCCTGCGTATCCCATTCATCAGTATGGGGTTATCATGGCGGAGGGGCAGTCCTGCGCGTTGCCCGTGAGCGATCCGCCCGAGTTTCTGAACCGGCTGGAAGATCTGTTCAAGACCGCGATCCAGAAGCCGAAACTCATCCTTATCTCGTTCCCCCACAACCCGACGACGGTGTGCGTGGAGCTCGACTTCTTCCGCCAGGTGATCGCGATGGCCCGCGAGCACGGCGCGATGGTGCTGCACGATTTCGCCTACGCGGACCTCTGTTTCGACGGGTGGAAGGCGCCCTCCATTCTACAGGTGGAGGGCGCGAAGGACGTGGCGGTCGAAGTTTTCTCGATGTCGAAGAGTTACAGCATGGCCGGGTGGCGGATCGGGTTCTGCCTGGGCAACCCGTCCATGATCCGGGCGCTGGCGCGCATCAAGAGCTACCTGGACTACGGCGCGTTTCAGCCCGTGCAGATTGCGTCGATTGTGGCCCTGCGCGAGTGCGAGGCGGAGACGCGGAAGATTTGCGCGGTGTATCAGAAGCGGCGGGACGTGCTGATCGACGGGCTGAAAAAGGCCGGTTGGGATGTGGCGCCGCCGCGGGGGTCGATGTTCGTCTGGGCGCAGATCCCGGAGGCGTTCCGGAAATTGGGCTCGCTGGAGTTTTCGAAGCTGCTGCTGGAGAAGGCGCTGGTCGCGGTGTCGCCGGGCGTCGGATTCGGTCCGCTGGGCGAGGGGTTCGTGCGCTTCGCGCTGGTGGAGAACGATCAGCGGATCCGGCAGGCCACGCGCGGGATTAAGCAGGTGCTGCGAGGGAAGTAGCGTGGACTTCGGAGAGGTCCGCAGGCTCGCGATTGTCGCGCTGTTTTCCGACGACCAGTTGTTTGAGCAGATTGTGCTCAAGGGCGGGAACGCCTTGAATCTCGTGTACGGCTTGAGCCCTCGGACGTCTCTCGACCTGGACTTCTCGATCGAGACAGACTTCGCCGATCTGGACGACACTCGCAGGCGCATCTTTCGCGCTCTCGAGGAACGATTCTCCGCCGCCGGCTTTGCTGTCTTCGATGAGAGTTTCGAGCCTAAGCCCCGCGTCCTCGGCGCCGGCCAGGAGCCTTGGTGGGGTGGCTATGAGGTCAAGTTCAAACTCATCGAAGAAGCCAAGTACAAGGCCCTGGGCGGTAGTATCGAGTCCATCCGCCGAGCTGCCTTCGTGGTTGGCCCTGCGCAGCAGCGCAAGTTCTCGGTAGACGTGAGCAAGTTCGAGTATTGCGAGGGCAAAATAGAGCGGGAGATGGACTCCTACACGATTTACGTGTACAGCCCCGCGATGATCGTGGTCGAGAAGCTTCGGGCGATCTGCCAGCAAATGCCGGAGTACCCTTTGCGCAGTCAGCCGAGCCCCAGAGCGCGCGATTTTTACGACATATGGCGTGTCATAGCGGAGACGGGCCTTGACCTGACGGCGCCAGAGATCATCGAACTTGCCAGGCACATCTTTGCCGCAAAGAAGGTTCCGCTGGCGCTGTTGGGTAAGCTAGGTGAGCAGCGGGAGGTGCACCGGCCGGACTGGCCGGCAGTTGAAGCTGCGGTCGGGGAGACTCTGAACGGCTTCGATTTCTACTTCGATTTCGTGACGGAACGGGTCGCGGCCCTAAGAGCCCTTTGGATAGAATAGCCGCCAGTCTGGATCGAACGCGGTTTGCCGCATGTCGTGGGCCAGATAGAAATCGAAATCCAGCCCCAGCTTCTTCAGACGGCCATATTGCTTTTCATCGTAGCCGGCACGCTGCATGTAGAAACCGATGGCTTGATGGTAGGGGTAGACATAATCAAGCTTCTTGAGCGTCGCGATCAGGGTACCGACAGAGAGGCGGTCCTTGGCGTTGCGGTAGGCCTCGAGCACCTGATAGACACCGCCGCCGTAGGCGGGGCGCACAGCGATATCGATGAGAGTGCGCTCCAATCTCGTGATCTCAAGGGTGGCCTCGTCCACGGCCATCGGGGCAACCTCGAGGCGCCCGGTGTGCTTGCCGTTGAGGAGCACGAACTTCCAATCTTCGTATCGGACAAAGAAGTTCGACTGCCGCTGCTTGGCGGCAAACGCGCGGTTGATGCCTTCCTGGGTCAGGCTGCCCCCACGAGGCTTCTCGCTTTGCTCTGCGTTCACATAGATGGTCCTCGGAAGTTGCTCGGTGAGCGCGTGGAGAAACACCGCCGTGCCGTGGCAGAGGTATGCGTTGCGCTTGAGGGAAAGAGCGAGCGCGTAAGGCGAGGCCTGACCCCAAACGTAGCGTACGATGTCGTTTGCCGCAGGGTAGGCTTCAACTTGAAGGCGGACTTCCTTAAGGGGCGTTTTTGCCACTAGGTAGTCGATGAAGTTTCGCGTGTTCGTCTCTTGCGTGAGTCGCCAATTGCTACGGTGCTGCGTTAGAATGCTCGCAAGTTCGTTGGGCCAGTAGATCTTCTGTTCGGCATTCTCGAAGAGCGTTATGATGTCCGGTTTGGCGATCTCGATCCGAGACGGTCTGCCGCGTGGCATGGGGGTTCCTGCCGTTTCTGCTACGGTATATATACCATAGCAGATAACGGATAAAAAGGCAGCCGCGAAGTCGAAGCTGTTGAAGCTTAAGAGGAAGTTCAGGACGGAACCAGCTCGACCATCGGGACGCGTGAGGTATACATACCATACGCGCCCCGGTGGCCGAGCAACACAGCAACGGGGCGTTTCAGCCGGTGCAGATTGCGGGGCGCGTGAGCCGAAGCTATTGCGCTGCAGTCGAGGGCGCGGATGCCGATCCCTCGATCTTCGACGCCAACTGCAGCCGCTTCCTGGACTCTTTCAATGCCTCGCGCAAACTCTGGCGCGGCATGTGCCAAAACCGAGAAAACGTTTCGCTTCGCACCCGATCGACGTACGTCGCCAACAAGGCCGACAGCCCGAATGCGGCTAGCAGGCCGCCAATCATCCAAGGTGTGGTCACGAGGCGCACCACGCTTTTCAGCACCGGGCCCCATTGCCCGGTAATCATATCGAATGTAAGAACGGAGGCGGATTTCAACAGCGCCCAGGGTGTGATCGCATCGTTGCCCTCCGGAACGGAAGCGAACAACAGGACAGCCAGGCACGATACGACGTAGAGGTAGTACGCCACGGTCCCCAGCCAGAGCGTGCGCCGGGCCGCGTTCAGGCTTGCTCCCGTTTCGACGAACGCCTGCCGCAGGGCTGTTTCGGCCAGTTTGGCCCGCAGACTGGCGGACTCGTCTTCGGTGGCCGCGACGGCCCCATCGGGGTTGCGGCTCCGCGTGAAGGTGACGGCCGCGTCGCCTGCGAGCGTTCCCGGGCTGTAGCCGTCCGTGCCGTGTGCGACTCGTTCGAGCACGCTGAGGTGAATCGCCGGCGGCATTCCGGCCTTCTGCGACTCGCACACATCCCGCATGTCGCGCGGCTTCCAGCGGTAGAAGACACCTAGTCCCGCACGCGAGTCGTAGAGCTTGTCATCGACATTTCCATGCTCCGTGTAGTACTGGGCGTCTGTTTCCAGAATCCTCAGTCCGTTGTCGCCCGCGGCGCTCAACATCCAGTCGAGTGCCACCAGTGACATTCCCTGCTTTGGATAGCCGCCTCCCACGTTGGAATGTACACCCGAAAACCAGACCTGCTGGATGCGCGGGTCGGATTCCCACAGCCGCGGCTCGAACGCGTCGCGGGCCTCGTCGATGGCGAGCGCCTGCCAGGCGCAGTCGACTTTGTCGCTCAGCTTCTGGTCCGGGAACTTGAATCGATGAAACAGCGCGTTGATGACGTCGCTGCTGTGGAACGGGCCGCCTACGGCATCGACCGTGTCCCAAACGCCGATGAATCTGATCCTGACGTCGCAGTCGAGCGAGTGGGCTTCCCGGAACGCCGTCAATACGTCTGGATCGGACTTGCGGAGCCCAGCCCGGTGCAGAACCGTGTGAACGAGACTCTGTATCCAGGTGCGGTAGGAGCGCCGGTACACCCGGTACGCTCCAGAGACGGCTCTCTGAAGCTGTTCACTGGTCGCAAGCCTCTGGCGATCCAGCACGCCGCATTTCGCGATCATGCCCGCCAGGGTGCGTACTGTGAATGCACCCCGGCTGAACCCAAACAGGTAGATTCGGTCCCCGGGATCGTACACCCGCACGAGTTCCTTGTAGAGGTTTCTCACATTGCGCGCCAGGCCGTAGCCGAACGCGCCGCCCGCCACCTTGAGGGGCATAAAGCTCCCCGTTCCGACGCCATCGTCATACAGGGCAACCTGAGGGTCCAGGTCTGGATTCGTGCGGTGGCCGTTCAGATCGACCGCTTCAAACAGTTTGAACACGTTTGTTCCGCGGCCCTTAATCGCGGTATTACCAGTTCCGTCAGAGCAGATGACGATGTTCTTCCCCATGCATCCTCCAAATACCGGTCTTTGGTGGCTGCTATTTTACACCCGAGAGAACAGCGACGAGGCCGGCGTGCTGGCTGCACGCCAGGGCCGTTGTGCCGACAGACGCGAGCGGGCTCCGGCCGACGATAGTGTAGTGCGTCGTAGATTCCGTCGGGTGTCGGAATGAGTCGCAAACCCGGGACTGGCTCGAATTTCGCCGCAGTTGCGAAATTCGTGCCTGTCCCACCCTTCGCCCTCCGTCAGTTATACTGCTCGGAATTTGCGCCGCACGACACTAACGCGTCAAGGGGTGTCGAACCGTGTGCCACCGGCGGGTCGGCTATGCTGGGGGCGTGCTGCTGTCAACCTTGGTTGCCACTTCCGCACGGGTCGCGGAAACGAGCCGCCGTCTGGTCAAGATCGATCTTCTGGCCGCGCTTCTGGGACAGCTCGGTGGCGATGAGATCGAGACCGTCGTCGCTTTCTTTTCCGGAGGCGCACGGCAGGGCCGCATTGGCGTCGGCTGGGCCACCATCCGCGACGCCGGGGCCGATCCCGCGGCCGAGCCCAGCCTCGAAATCCGCGAAGTCGATGCCGGCCTGGACGCGCTTTCGAAGGTGCGGGGCCCGGGCTCGGAGGGCCGCAAGCGCGACCTCCTGCACGCCCTCTTCGGCCGCGCCACCGAGCCCGAACAGCACTTCCTGAGGGGCCTGCTGCTGGGCGAAATCCGCCAGGGCGCGCTGGAGGGCATCCTGATCGAGGCACTGGCGAAGGCCGCGCGCATCGAGCCCGACCGCGTGCGGCGCGCTGTGATGCTGGCGGGCGATCCCGGCCGAGTCGCCCGCGCCGCGATCGAGTCGGGGCCGGCCGGTCTCGAACAGTTCGACGTGCGTTTGTTCCGGCCGGTGCAGCCGATGCTGGCCGGGACAGCCGAGGATGTCTCGGGCGCGCTGGGCGACCTGGGCGAGGCCGCGTTCGAATACAAGTTCGACGGGGTGCGCATTCAGGTCCACCGCTCGGGAGACCAGGTGGTGGTGTTCTCGCGCGCGCTGAACGACGTCACCGCCGCGGTCCCCGAGATCGTGGAGGCGGCTCGCGCGCTGCCTGGGCGCGACCTCATTCTCGACGGCGAAGCTTTGAGCCTGACACCCGAGGGGAGACCGCAACCCTTTCAGGTGACCATGCGGCGTTTCGGCCGGAAGCTCGACCTGGAGCGCATGCGCGCGGAGCTTCCGCTGACTCCGTTCTGGTTCGATCTGCTGTACCTCGACGGCCGGCCGGCGATCGACGAGCCCCAGGCCCGGCGGTTTTCGGAGCTGACCGGGCTTACGCCGCAGGTGGTGCCTCACACTGTCACCGCCGATCCCGAGCGCGCCGCGGATTTCCTGCGCGAGGCTCTCGAACGCGGGCACGAAGGGATCATGGCCAAAGCGCTCGACGCTGCGTACGCCGCAGGGTCGCGCGGCCAGAGCTGGCTCAAGGTGAAGCGGGCCCGCACACTGGACCTGGCCGTGCTGGCCGCGGAGTGGGGCCATGGGCGGCGGCACGGCTGGCTCAGCAACCTGCATTTGGGCGCCCGCGATGCCGCGACGGGCGGCTTCGCCATGCTGGGCAAGACCTTCAAAGGGCTCACCGATGAGACGCTCGCATGGCAGACCGAACAACTCCTGAAGCTGGAGGTGGCGCGCGACGCCTACACCGTGTATGTCGAGCCGAAGCTCATCGTCGAGATCGCGTTCAACGATCTCCAGGTGAGCCCCCATTACCCGAGCGGCTTGGCGCTGCGGTTCGCGCGCGTGAAACGGTACCGGCTTGACAAGAGCGAGGCGGACACGCTCGATACGGTTCGGCAGTTTGCCCCAACCGCGTGAGTCGTTTTCGGCGCACCGGGGCCGTCCCGGCTACCGCTCTGACGTTCTGCTAGACTTGCGGGGTTCGGCGCAGGAGGCACATGACCTATGAGTAAGAGGGATCGAATTCTTTCGGCCGCTTTGAGTTTTCTGTCCTTCGCTGGGATGGCGATTGGCCAGAGTACTGGTGACGCCCTGAAGAAGGGCTTCGAAGATCCGCCCAACAGCGCGCGCCCGCTTGTGTGGTGGCACTGGATGAACGGAAATATCACCCAGGAAGGCATCAAGCTTGACCTCGAGTGGATGCATCGCGTAGGAATCGCCGGCTTCCAGAACTTCGACGCGGCGCTCGCGACGCCCAAGGTGGTCGAAAAGCGCCTGGCATACATGACGCCGGAATGGAAGGAGGCATTCAAGTATGCGATCGGCCTTGGCGATCGGTTCGGAATGGAGATGGCGATCGCGGGCTCTCCAGGATGGAGCGAATCGGGCGGCCCCTGGGTGCCGGCAGCGCACGGGATGAAGAAGTACGTATGGAGCGAAACGGTTGTAGAAGGCGGGAAGCCGTTCACCGGCAAGGTCGCGCAGCCACCGTCGATTACCGGGCCCTTTCAGAGCATCGCTGCGGGGCCGTTCGATCGGGCACGGGCAGTGCAGTTCTACGCGGATGCAGCCGTCGTTGCGTTCCGGATAGCGGCAGAGGGCGCGGCGGAAGACCCGGCACCGGCGAAGATTACCGCAAGCGGAAGCGGACTGGATGGCGCCATGCTGAGCGATGGCGATCTGACGAAGCCTACCAACTTGCCGATCGCGGAAGCGGGATCGATGTCCTGGATCCAGTTCGAGTATTCGTCTCCGCGTACAATTCGCTCCGTCACCTATGTCACCAAGGAACCTGGCGATCTTTTGGCCTCCATGACTGGAGTCGGCGCTCCCGAGAAGACGCTCGAAGCGAGCGATGACGGCCAGAACTTCCGCAAGGTAGCCTCCCTGCCCGGCGGCGAAGCGCCCGAACACACGATTTCCTTCGGACCGGTCAGGGCGAAGTACTTCAGGGTGACGTTCAAACCTATGCCGCCTCCTCCGGTGCCCATGTGGGCCGCCGGGGCGAGCCCTGCTTCCTTCGGCATCGATCCGTCCAAACCGCCTAAGACGTATAAGATCGCTGAGATGGTTTTGCGCTCGGATGCGCGCGTCAACCGATTCGAAGAGAAGGCGGCGTTTGTACCGGAGGGAGATCTGTATCGGTACGCAACTCCGGAAGTTGGTGCGCCTGGTGCGATTAAGAAGTCCGACGTCATCGATTTGACTAAGAAGATGCAGCCGGATGGTACGCTCGACTGGACTCCGCCAGACGGTAAGTGGCTGATCGTGCGCATCGGCTATTCTTTGCTTGGGATCACAAATCATCCTGCAACGCCCGAGGCGACGGGCCTCGAAGTGGACAAGCTCGATCGGCGATTCGTGAAGGACTACTTCGAGAAGTACCTGGACAGTTACAAGGACGCGGTCGGAGCCGGCTGGATGGGTAAGAGAGGCATCCGGTATGTGATTAACGATAGCTGGGAGGCTGGTTCGCAGAACTGGACCGATAACATGCTGGCGCAGTTCCAGACGCTGCGCGGTTACGATCCGAAACCGTGGCTGCCCGTGTTGACCGGACGCATTGTGGAGACCGCTGAAGCGAGCGACCGTTTTCTTTGGGACTTCCGAAAGACCATCGCGGACCTCATCGCCAATGAGCACTACGGCCAGTTGGAAGCTACGCTCCATGAGCGTGGAATGGGGCATTACGGGGAATCTCACGAAGCCGGGCGCGCGTTCGTAGCCGATGGCATGGAGGTGAAGAAGTTCAACGAAGTGCCAATGAGTGCGATGTGGACGCAGCTTCCCGGTGTGAACAAGGTGCAGTACGGGGCCAACGCGGACATTCGCGAATCCGCATCCGTCGCCCACATCTACGGGCAGAACCTTGTAGCGGCGGAGTCCATGACCGCCTCGGGCGCCGCGTCGTGGGCGTGGTCGCCTGCCACGCTGAAGCCAACCGCGGACGCGGAAATGCTGGCCGGAGTAAATCGCTTCGTGATCCACGAGTCGGCTCATCAGCCGTTAATAGGCAAGGCTCCGGGCCTGACGCTGGGACCGTTCGGACAATGGTTCAATCGGAACGAGACGTGGGCGGAGCAAGCCCGGCCCTGGATCGACTATCTGGCGCGATCGAGTTACTTGCTCCAGCAAGGGCGCTTCGCCGCCGATGTGATCTATTTCTACGGTGAAGACTCGAACCTCACGGCAATCTTCGACGGGAAGGCGCCGGATGTGCCGGCGGGCTACGGGTTCGATTACATCAACGCCGATGGTCTTATCCATGAACTTAGCGCAGCGAACGGACAAATCGTCACGAAGAGCGGCATGCGATACAAGGTGCTCGGACTCGATCCGTACAGCCGCCATATGTCGCTGCCGGTGCTTCGCGCGATTCACAAGCTGGTGCGGGACGGAGCAGTCGTAGCCGGCCCGAAGCCCACGGACGATCCAAGCCTGGGCGACGATCAAGCCGAGTTTCTGAAGCTCTCGTCGGATTTGTTTGGCGATGGCTCGGGCGTGCACAAGGTGGGCCAGGGGACCGTCTACGCGGGACAGAATCTGGGCGACGTCTTTGCCGCTCTGCACCTCAATCCCGACTTCGACTATGCGAAGAGCGGCGACGGTTCCGATCTGGAATTCGTGCATCGCAAGCTGACGGACGGCGACATCTATTTCGTCGATAATCGCAGCGACCAGGGTGTGTCGATCGAAGCAATGTTCCGAGTGACCGGAAAGCAGCCGGAGCTGTGGCACGCCGAGACGGGAACTTCGGAGCCCGTTTCGTTCAAGATGGCGGATGGCCGCACTACGGTGCCGCTTCGCCTCGAACCATGGGGCACTGTGTTCGTAGTCTTCGATAGAAGTGCAGCCGCGACTTCTCACGCCATGACCCCCAGCAAAGAGACGACCGTGGCGACCGTGAGCGGACCCTGGAAGGTCGGCTTCCAGGCCGGCCGCGGAGCTCCTGCTTCCGCAATCATGAATGAGCTGTCGGACTGGAGCAACAACACGGATCCTGGCGTGAAGTACTTCTCCGGAATCGCGACGTACACGAATACCGTGCAGGCATCGCCTGACTGGTTCAGCAAGGGCGCGCGAATCTCGCTGGACCTCGGAGACGTGAAAAACCTGGCTGTACTAACTGTGAACGGCAAAGAGATCGGAGAAGCGTGGCACGCCCCCTACCGTCTCGATGTGACCTCCGCGTTGAAACCTGGGGCAAACGAGATCGAGGTGAAGGTGGTGAATGCGTGGGTAAACCGCCTTATCGGAGATGAGCAGCCCGGAGCCTCAAAGATCGCCTTTGCCGATGTGAAACCGTACAAGGCGAACTTCTCCACTGCTGCCGTCCGGTTTGCTTGGACCAGTGACGGTGGTTCGCGCCGAGGCACGCTAATCGAGCGTGGGCCGGCACGGGGGTGCGGCTGCCTCTAAGCGGGCTTCGGTCCGATCCAAGGCTGGACTTGGCGGCGGAATTTGTTTTTCGCGGCTGCGTCTATGAACCGGAAACCAGGGCCGCGTTTTTACCGCGCGTTGGCGGCCGCATCTCTGGTGCCCTGTGCGGGAGTATCTCGACTGGAAAGCGGCCAAATTCAAGGAGGTACTTCGGCTATCATCCGACGCCCGCCTCACGGCGCGAAGTAGCCGTTGACATCGATGATCACGTGGGTGCGGTCCGTCACGTAGACCCTGATGCCGCCACTAACTCCCGCGGGAACGATCGCCGCGTTGGCCACCACACTGCCGCCCCACGAGTTCAGGGTGGAGACGAACGGCTGCGCCGTTGCGTCCGGCCAAATTGTGAGATAGCCGAGCCGCTCCTCCGGCACCACCGTGACGTTGAGCGCATAGGCGCCGGCCGAAGCCGGAACACCGCAGTTGCTGGCCGGGACCTGGAACGAGCGAAGCTCTCCGCTCTCCAGGATCGGACCGCCGAAAGGTCCCACCGGGTTCCGCGTGTCGGCAATCCGGCATGGCGTGACCGGGTAGAACGACATCGCACCCGGAGTGCCGGGACGGCCCGGAGCGAAGTACCCGTTCGCGTCGAGGATGACATCGGTGGGATCGGTCGCGTACACCCCGACAGAATCCGCCGGAACGATCGCGGCATTTGCCACCACCTTGCCGGTCCATGAGTTGACCGTCGAGACATTCGGCATCGGCGAGGAGTAGGGCCAGATCGTGAGAAAGCCCAGAGTCCCGGTCTTCGGCACCACCGTGACGTTCAGCGAGGAGGCGGAGTTGTATCCGGGAAACGTAAACCCGCAGCGGTTTCCCAGAAGATACAGCCGGGACTCTCCAGCGCTCAGGGAAGGACCGCCGTACCCGTCGCTCGACTGGGCCCTTGTGTCCGCCATGCGGCATGGCGCGACCGGATAGAACCAGTTAGATACCGGGGCGCCGGGGCCGGCATCCTGCCAGCTCACGTCGGAGGAATCGAAATATCCGTTGACATCGATGATCACGTCCGTCGGCCCCGCGGTGAAGACGTCGATCGATCCGTCCGAGCCCGCCGGCACGATGGCCGCGTTGGCCACCACCTCGCCATCCCAGGAATTCAGCGTCGAAACGAGCGGTTGCGCGCGGCCGGCCGGCCAGAGCGTGAGATACGGAAGCATTCCACGGGGCACTACCGTCACGTTGACCGAGTAGGCCTGTGCCGCGCTCGGAATGCCGCACGGACTCTCCGCGATCGGGAAACTCCGGACGGACCCGGCGCCCATCGCCGGCCCGCCGAACGTTCCGTTCTGGTCACGCGTATCGACTACACGGCACGGCGTGACAGGCACGAAGCGCAGACCCGGCGAGCTTGTGCCCGCCTCCAACTGCTGGATCGCGTAAGGGAGGCCGGCGACGGTGAGAGTCGCGGTGCGCGCCGGCCCCTTGTTTGGCTGCACGATGTAGGTCAGGTCACCGCCGTACGGAAATGTGACCCAGTCCGGCGTGCCGGAAATGGTCCAAGCAACGCTGCTGGGGCAACCCGTGAGGTTGATGGCAGCCTGACCTCCGTCCGCGGCGAAGCTCCGCGCCGAAGGACTGATCGACCAGGAGCATCCGCCGTCCTGGCTCACCTTCAGCGGAAGTCCCGCGAGCGTGAAATCCGCCGAGCGCGACAACGCCACGTTAGAGGCAACGCCCAGCGTGACGGTCGCGTCGCCGAAACCCGACTCGGGAACCGGGGTGATCCAGCCTGGCTGACCGGCCACCGACCAGAAGCAGCCTGGGAACGCCGCGTGGACCGATATGGGCAGACTGCTCCTTCCCGCCGGCAGCTCGAGGCCGGCCGGGGACACCGTGAACGAGCAGCCGGAGGGGTCTCCTCCTGTGGGGATCAGAACCCGAATGCCTCGCGCGGCGACGTAGGCTTCGCCGCCCGGGCCCACGGCAATTCCCCTGGTTTGCTCCATCGTTGCGAGCAAGGCCGGGCAGCCGTCGCAGTAGTAGCCGAAGGAGTTGTCCTGCCCCGCCACGATCGCCCACGTCCGGGTGGCAAGATCGACCCACTCTACCGTCTTCCTCTCCCATGTGGTGAACAGCAGATTCCCCTGCTTGTCCAAGGCCAGACCTGACGGCGCCGTCAGGCCCACTTGGAAGGGATCACAACCGGCCCCGGCCGCAACCACCGGGATGTTCGTGCCGGCCGCAACCTTCCAGATGACGTACTGGCCGGGATCGGCAACGAAGAGGTTACCGGCGCTGTCGCTTGCGAGCCCCCAGGGCAACGGACCGCCGGGGCACGGATAGGGAGTGAGTTGCGGTATTTGTATCGTGGTGAGCGTGCCGGAGGACGCAGACCTTTTGTGAATCGCTCCCGTGTAGCCGTCGGACATCCACAAGTTGCCCGACGGATCGACAGCCAGTCCCGTCGGTGCCAGGTTGAGTACCGTGGTCGAGATGACGCCCGTGCGTCTATCCACTTTCCGCACCCGGTGGTTATTGACGTCGGCGATAAAAACATTGCCCGCTGCGTCTACCGCCAGGCCTATCGGTGCGTATAATTGCGCGGCTGTGGCGGCTCCGCCATCGCCGCTCAGCCCCGGCGTCCCCGTCCCCGCGATGGTCGTGATGATGCCTGAAGTCGCGTCAACTTTGCGGACCCTGTTCTCGTCCGCGTCGGCGATGTAGACGTTGCCGTTGCGGTCCGTTGCGACGGCGGTCGCCATACCCACGACCGCGCCAACGACCGGGCCACCATCTCCACTGAAGTTCATGTCGCCGCTGCCTGCGACGGTGCTGACCACGCCGGTGGCTGCATCGATCCTGCGGATGCGGTCGGGAGTGCTCAGCAGAACCACGAGGTCGCCGCGCACATAGTAGATGTTTCCGGCGCCATCCACCGTTAGCAGCCTTGGGTTCCCTATCGGCGCGGACGTAACCACCGCTCCGTCCGGGCTCTCGGTAGTCGTCGTGCCGTCTCCGGCGACCGTGGCGATGGTCTGGGTGACCGCGTCGATTCTGCTGATGCGACCGGAATCCGCGACGTAGATGTTGCCCTGGCGGTCAACCGCGAGGTCGTTGATCCACGTGAAACGGGCCTGTGCTGCCGGGACCGCCGTAATGGCTCCGGTTCGAGTGTCCAGGCGCCCAATAGAACTCGTCTCCGAGAAGTAAACATTGCCTGTCCCGTCCGTTGCGATGCGGGTGGAACCTGACATGCAGGGTAGGTCAAGTGCCACGGTGCCACACTCCCCGCCAAGCTTGGTGATGGCGCCGGTCTCGGCGTCCACCTTTGCGAGGCCCACGTCGCCGTAGAAGTAGACGTTGCCGGCTCCGTCGATCGCGATGTCATCCACGCCGTCCGTGCCGTCGATTGTGGTGATAATGCCGCTCGCCGCATCGACCCGCCGGATGCGGTAAGGCCACTCGCCCCCTATGATAGTATCGGTGCCGGATCCGAAGAAGAGATTGCCCCTGGCATCCACGGCCAGGCTCGGGGGCGCGTAGACCATCGCAACCAACTGAGCCTCGGTTGCGGGACCACCGTCGCCTCCGTACCCCGGCCGCCCGTTTCCGGCAACGCGTGTAAGCCTACCGGAAGGATCGATTTTCACCACCAGCCGAACTGGGTCATATTCTCCCAATTCGCCCCCGCTCCCTCCAGTGATGGCGGCGTAGATGTTGCCGGCTGAATCCACAGCCAAGTCGCCCACCCCGCCCAGGTTCATGCTCGGGGCTGGTCCGCTCACCGGCAAGCCCTTGCCGGCCAAGGTCTGGATAGTGTACGTCGGGGCGGGCACGTTCTGGCCCCGGAGCGCGAACGAAAGCAATACCAGCATGATAAATGCATCGCGGGCGAGACGAGTCATTGGCATCATTCCGGTCAGGCATTCTATCAGATCGCGCTCCCGATTTCTCGCCGGCTGGTGAAATGGTGTCGCGGGCAAGTGAAATGCCATGCACCTTCATCATCGTGGAACAAATTCCTCTATGCCGGAGTGGAATCTTTTCTGCCTGACCATGTCGTTATACTACTGTGGTACGGCCTCTCGCACTCTGGGCACGGGCGCGACTCGAAAAAGCGCCGCACAGGGCTCTTTGGACCAGCCTTGCATTTGCCCTTTGACGTATGCACAGATTGTGCGTACATTGGAGGCGTGGGTTTCGAGTGGGACGAAGAGAGCAAAACCGGTCTTAACTTTCGCAAGCACGGCGTGCACATGCCCGAAGCGATTCCGGTCTTTGACGATCCCTACGCCATCACGATCAGCGATGAGGAATCCGATCCCGGTGAGCGGCGATTCATCACACTCGGTATGGGAGCGGCGGGCCGTTTGCCTGTGGTGGCCTACACCTGGCGGGGAGACGACATTCGACTTATCTCCGTGCGACCTGCCGAAGCCCACGAGCGTGAGGAGTACGAGGCAAAACGATGAAAGACCGATACGATTTCAGCAAGGGCAAGCGGGGTCGAGTTCTTCCGGCGGAGCCGGAACCCGAGGGTAAGGTTCGAATCACGATTCGACTCGACCAGGACATCGTCGATCGCTTCTTTCGGATGGCGGAAGAATCTGGGGGCGCGACCGGCTACCAGACCTTTATCAACGCCGCGCTTCGGGAATACCTTGACGGGAAGGCTCCGAGGTTTGAGGATGCGCTGCGGCGGATCATTCGCGAAGAGTTGAAGCCGAATGCGGCCTGACTGGCTACCTACCAAGGTAAGTTGTTGAAGAGAAATGGCCAGGGACGGAGTCGAAAGGCATTACACGGGGGTGCGGCTGCCTCTGGGCGGGCTTCAACTTTGCCCGAGACGGGGTTTGGCCGCGTGATGTCAGCCAGTTACGGGCGTCGCACGGAGACGTAGGTCTTGTCGGACCGCCCGGTGAGGCAGCAGCCACTGGTTTACTATGGATTGTATATGTCAACCTAGGGTTTACAAAATGACCACTTATAAAACTTGCCCGACAGTTTGAACATGGTGTATTTTGTAAATCATGGGTAGTCAAAATCAGGGAAAGCTAAACTGGATTCAGCGTAATCTTCCGGAAGGGCTGGCGGTTGATGCCAGCTGGCTTGAACGGCATGGCGTTTCGCGCCAGCTCCGGCGCAAGTACGTCATGAACGGCTGGCTGCTCTCCTTGGCGCGCGGCGTCTACTGCAGGCCCTCTCCGCCAGAAACAGACGAACCGCTGCCCTGGCAGCGGCTCGTGGTCTCCTTCAACGCTCTTTTGAACCTCCCCGTATCGGTTGGCGCCAGGACCGCGCTTGAGTTGCAAGGTTTTGCCCACTACCTCGCAGCGAGCGGTCCGCTCGAAGTCCATCTCTATACGAATAGACACATGCCGGGATGGGTTCCACACGTTCCTGTCAATGCGCGGCTGGTTTTTCACAGCGCAGTCCGACTCTTCCGAGGCGGTGAAATCCCGCCCTACGACAACAGGGCGGACTCCACGACTCAGGCGCTGACGAATGCCAGTCTCACGCTGCAGAGCTGGGGATACCGGAACTGGCCGCTCGTCGTGTCAACGCCCGAGCGCGCCATCCTTGAATTGCTCGACGGGGTTCCCAACCGCGAGACATTTCATCAGGCGGATGTCCTGATGGAGGGCCTGCGCAATCTCAGCCCACGGCGGCTTCACACCCTTCTGACCGACTGCAAGAGCGTCAAGGTCAAGCGGCTCTTCTTCTGGTTCGCCGAACGTCACAATCCCGCCTGGTTTCAGAAGCTCGACCGTTCCGGCATCGACCTCGGCAGAGGCAAACGCATGCTGGTGCGCGGCGGGAAGCTCGACACCAGATACAACATCACCGTACCGGAGAACCTCGGTGCCAATCTCTGAAGCTTACCGCCGTCAGGCTGTGCTGCTCGTGCGGACCCTTCCACTCGTAGCCGAAGAAACCTGCTTAGCGCTCAAGGGAGGGACGGCTATCAATCTCTTTGTCCGCGACATGCCGCGCCTCTCCGTGGATATTGATCTCACCTACCTGCCGATTGCGGACAGGGTCACGTCTCTTTCCGCAATCAACGCGGCCATGGGGCGTCTTGCCGACCGCATTCGTGCCGGCATTCCCGGCGCGGAGGTGATGCCCGCAAGGCTCGCAGGCGAGAACATCATCAACAAGCACTTCGTGGGACAGGGCGGCGTCCAGATCAAGATTGAGGTGACGCCTGTCCTTCGCGGGTGCGTCTATGAACCGGAAAGCAGGGCCGTGTCACCCAAGGTCGAAGAGCAGTTCGGCTTTGCCGAAATCCAGGTCGTTAGCTTCGCCGACCTCTATGGCGGCAAGCTCGTGGCGGCCCTCGACCGGCAGCACCCGCGCGACCTCTTCGACGTCCGCGATCTTCTCGCAAACGAGGGAATCGACGGGACCGTGCGGAGAGCATTCGTTGTCTACATCCTCAGCCACAACCGTCCCATCGCCGAACTCCTGGCGCCCACCCGCCTGGATGTTGCGCAGGAATTCGCCCGGGGCTTTGCCGGGATGACGGATCAACCGGTCACGCTTGAGAAGTTGTACAAGACCCGGGAGGAATTTATCGTCGATCTCGTCGGCAACATGCCCGACGAACACCGCCGGTTCCTGCTTTCCTTTGAGCTGGGAGAGCCGGAGTGGGGCCTCCTCGACGTTCCTCACGCGGAGCGACTTCCGGCGGTTCAATGGCGGCTGCACAATCTCGCAAAGGTCGACAAGAAGAAGCGGGAGCGGCTTGTTGAGGAGCTGAGCAGGGCGCTCAGGGTTTGAAGGGTCATAAGGGGACTAGTCGGCAGAAAAACCCTTTAAGCTATTGAGATTTGAATGGTGGCCAGGGACGGAATCGAACCGCCGACGCCGGCCTTTTCAGGGCCGCGCTCTACCAGCTGAGCTACCTGGCCGTAACTTGCTTATTCTAGCAGACGCTCAGGCTTCGCGCAGAGTGGCCAGCGCTTCCGCGGTCGCCTTTTCGACTTCAGCGTGCAGGCTGTGGCCGTGGGCGTCCATGGTGACGATGGCCAGGAAGTTTTTCACCTTGAGATGCCACATGGCTTCGGGGACGCCGAAGTCGAGCAGGTGGACACCGGCCACGCGCTCGATGGCCCGCGCGTAAACCTGGGCCGCTCCGCCGATGGCGTGTAGGTAGACAGCGCCGCACTCCTCCATCGCCGCCAGCGTCTTGGCGCCCATCCCGCCCTTGCCGACCACCGCACGCAGCCCGTAGCGGCGAATCACCTCGCCCTGGTAGGGCTCCTCGCGGATGCTGGTGGTGGGGCCGGCGGCCTTGGTGACCCACTGGTCGCCCTGCTTCAGCATCACCGGGCCGCAGTGATAGAGGATCGCGCCGCGCAGGTCCACGGGAGGCGCGTTCTTCATGAGGTGGGCATGCACGGAGTCGCGGCCGGTGTACATGTCGCCATCGATCAGCACCACGTCCCCGACCTTGAGCGCTCGCACCTGCTCTTCGGTGAGCGGGGCTTCCAGGTGGATCTCGCGGCCAGTCAGCGGAAAACCCTCGGCCTTCGCCAGCCGCTCGACGGGGCGCGCCGGATCGCGGTAGAGCCACTGCTCGATGGCGCCGCTCGATGCGTCCAGGCGCACGCCCAAGCGGCGGAACGCCCAGCAGTCATACGCCACCGAAACGAAGAAGCTGGCGGGCAGGCGGTTGGCCGCGCCGATCTTGCAGCCGATCAGGGAGACGCTGCCGCCGAATCCCATGGGCCCCACGCCGATGCGGTTCGCTTCGGCCAGGACGCGTGCTTCGAGATCGGCGAGGGCCGGGTCCGAGTTGACGTCGTCGAGCGGGCGGAGCAGTTGTTCCTTGGCCAGCTCGTAGCCGTGAGCGCGGTCGCTGCCGATGCACACGCCCAGCGCGCCGGGCGAGCAGCCCTGTCCCTGCGCCTGCCAGACCGCGTGCAGGAGGCACTTGCGCACGCCTTCGAGGTTGCGGTCCGCGCGTCCGAGCCCCTCGATGGGGCACGGGAGCGAGTACTGGATGTTCTTGTTCTCGCAGCCGCCGCCTTTGAGAATCAGGCGGACCTCGATGTCGGGCCGCTCCCACTGCTCGAAGTGGAAGACCGGGGTGCCGGGGCCGAGATTGTCTCCGCTGTTGCGGCCGGTGACGGAATCGACCGAGTTGGGGCGGAGCTTGCCGCGGCGGGTGGCTTCGGCGATAGCTTCGCAGGCGGCCTTGCGGATCTCGATCTGGCTGACTCCGAGCGGCGTGCGGATAAAGAACGTGGGCATGCCCGTGTCCTGGCAGATGGGGTCTTCGCCCTCGGCCGCTATATCGATGTTGCCGGCGATGATGGCGAGCGCTTGCGCGGCCTGAGTTCCGGGCGTTTCCGCGGGGCCGGCCACCGCCATTGCCGCGCGAACGTCCGGCGGCAGATTGGTGGAGGTCTCGGTGATCAAATCCAGGAGGCTGTTCTTCAGAAACTGCATGGCGATTCCATGGTATCCCACACGTGGCCAGGAATTCGATATACTTCCCTCCTGCGGAGGTTCACATGGCGGAGTTTCGGTTGGGCGACGACATCGACGACTACTGCGTGAAGTGCCGGCGGCTGACGAACCACTCAATCGTATCGTTGATGGGCACTCAACCCGCGAAGATGCGCTGCCGCACGTGTTACCACGAGCACGACTTCCGCAACGGCGAGGCTCCGCCGAAGAAAGACACCAAGAAGGAAGCGCTGTTCAAGCAGGTTCTGGCGTCGGTCGATCCGTCGGCAGCGGCGGTCGAGACCGTCGAGGAGCCGAAGAAGGGGAAGGCACGGGGCAAGAAGGCGTAGAGACTCCGCGGGCCCATGCGTCCCGATGAGTCGGGACACGGCACGCTGAGAGCGTGCGCCACGTCCACGTCTTGGCCTAGGCTGAAGGAATGCACGTCCTGCGCCTCCAGTGCCGCGTCGCCGAGAGGGACCGCCTGATCGCGGAACTGTGGGAACGCGGCACCCTCGGAGTCATCGAGGAGGACCTGCCGGGCGGTGGCGCGGCGTTGCGCGCCTTCTTCGACCATCCATTCGATGCCTCCGAATGGGGCCCGGCGCGCTGGGAGCGGGCCGAGGACCGCGATTGGGTCCAGGTGGCGCAATCCCAGTGGGAGCCGGTGCTGGTGGGCGCCAGATTCTACCTGGTGCCGTCCTGGCGCGCGGACCCCACGCCGCCCGGGCGCCTGCGCCTTGAAATGCAGCCCGGCCTGGCCTGCGGCACCGGATGGGGACCCGCAACCCAGTTGGCGCTCGAGGCCATGGAGAGACGGCTTCGCCCAGGGATGGCCGTGCTCGATCTCGGGACCGGCTCCGGCATCCTGGCGGTCGCCGCGGCGCTGCTCGGGGCCGGCCGCATCTACGCCTGCGACATCGATTTCGAGGCTGCCGGCTTGGCCTGGGACAGGTTCCGGAGCGAGGGCATCCGGGTGGGCCTCTTCGCCGGCTCCCTCCGCGCCATCCGCACGGCGGCGGTCGATTTCGTGGTCGCCAACATTAACGCCGAGGCGCTGGCGGCTCTGGCGCCGGAGATAGACCGGATCCTGAAGCCGGGCGGAGGCGCGGCCCTCACCGGCTTCCCCGCCCGCAACCTCGACGCGGTACGGGCGGCCTACGGCGGTCGCGGAACGGTGCTTGAGAAAGACGAGTGGCGGGCGATCGTCTGGTAACGTTTGCGCCCCTGCCATCATCTCTTCAGATATGAAAGCGCTGCGCTTTGGTTCACTAGTACCGCGACCGTGCGATCTGTTTCACCCGCTTGCTTACGCGCGCGGTTCTGCAACAGCACCGAACCGCGACCGTCAGGGAGCGGACCTCGCGGTCATAACCCTACTGGTGTTGTCTCTCGTTCTGGCCGCCACGGCTTGGGCCGCCGACGTGACGGGCAAGTGGGTGGCCCAGGTCCCCGCCCGCAACGGGCAGACCCGCGAGGCGGTCTTCAATCTCAAGGCCGCCGGCGGCCAGCTTACGGGCACGGTGAGTTCCCCGCGCGGGGAACGACAGATCTCGGAGGGGAAGATCGACGGCGATGCGATCTCGTTTACAGTGGTGGTGGAGTTCAACGGCAACTCGATGAAGTTCTTCTATAAAGGGAAGGTGGCCGGCGACGAGATAAAGTTCACGCGCGAGCGCGAGGGGGGCCCGGAAGGCCCTCGGGAGTTCACGGCCAAACGTAGCTCCTGAGGTCCCTGACTTATGCGCGCCTGCCATTTGCTGCCTGTGATTACTCTTGTCGCCTCGGCGGCTCTGGGAGCCTCTTCGCGCGACGAACTGCGCAAGACCAGCGAGGCCCTGGAAGAGCTGTCGACGAAGGTGTCGCCCTCGGTCGTTAAGGTTCTGGTGACCGGGTACGGGCCGATTAGTGAAGAAGGGCATGAGAACACCGGGCTGATCGGAAGGCAGCACGCCATCGGCTCCGGTGTGATCGTGGATCCGTCCGGCTACATCGTCACGAACGCGCACGTGGTGGAGGGAGCGCTGGCCGTGCAGGTGGTGCTGGCGCCGCCGCCGGGCGCTCACGAGAACGCATCGTCTTCCGGCCCCGCTCGAACGCGAACCCTGAAGGCGCGCATCGCCGGGGTGGACCAGCAGACCGACTTGGCCGTGCTCAAGGTAGACGGCGAGGGGCTGCCCGCGCTCGAGATCGCCGACTACCGGAAACTCCGGCAGGGCCAACTGGTGCTGGCGTTCGGCAGCCCGGAGGGGCTTGAGGACAGCATGAGCATGGGAGTGGTCAGCTCCGTCATGCGCCAGCCCGATCCCGACAAGCCGCAGGTTTACGTCCAGACCGATGCCGCGGTCAATCCCGGCAACAGCGGCGGGCCGCTGGTGGACCTGGACGGAAACGTGGTCGGCATCAACACGTTCATCCTGTCGGAATCGGGTGGCAGCGAGGGGCTGAACTTCGCGATTCCGAGCGTCGTGGTGCGGTTCGTCTACCGGGAGATCCGGGCCCATGGCCACGTGCGCCGCCCGCGGATTGGAGTCAACGTGCAGGCCATTTCGCCCACCCTCGCGGCCGGCCTGGGGCTCAAGCAGGACTGGGGGCTGGTCGTTTCCGATATGTTGCCCGGCGGACCGGCCGACAAAGCCGGGATGCGGGTGGGCGACGTTCTGCTTTCGCTCGATGGCGCGTCGCTTCCTACTCTGCCCCGGTTCGAGACGGCGCTGTTCCGCTGGTCGCACGGGAATCCGGTGACGATCGAGGTGCTGCGAGGTTCCGAGAAGTTGTCGTTCGCGGTTCCGGTGGTGGAGGAGTCGGGGAGCCAGATCGACAATCTCGCGGAACTGGTCAATCCCGGCAAGAGCCTGGTGCGCGGGCTCGGGATACTGGGCGTCGAGATCACCCCTGAGGTGGCCGGGATGCTCGAAGATCTGCGGATCGAGACAGGCGTGATCGTGGCAGCACGGGCCGCCGACGCCACCCAGGAGACGGGGCTCAAGGCGGGCGACATCATCCATGCGCTCAACGGCACGAAGATCGACAGCCTGGAGGGGCTGCGGGCGGCTATGGGCCGGCTCAAACAAGGCGACGCGGCGGCACTTCAGATCGAGCGCGACGGGATCCTGATGTATGTGTCGTTCGATCTGGAGTAGACCCGTGGGCTGAAGCCCGCGGCGGCACGCTCTCCAGAGAACCACCTCGCACCCTGTCGATTCTGCGAGTGGCGTGGGGCGGGCCGTTCGGCCTGCCCCCACGGGCTCCGACAGGGTTTCCGATCCTGGTGACGGGCCGCCGCGGCCCGCATATGCTCTCCAGAGAACCACCTCGCACCCTGTCGATTCTGCGAGTGGCGTGGGGCGGGCCGTTCGGCCTGCCCCCACGGGCTCCGACAGGGTTTCCGACCCTGGTGACGGGCCGTAGCGGCCCGCATATGATGAAGCGTGCGCGACCACTACCGCACCACGATGTTCACCAGTTTGTCGGGCACCACGACGACCTTGACGATCTGCTTGCCGGCGACCAGGGCGACGATCTTCTCGTCGGCCAGCGCCAGCCGCTCGAGCTCTTCACGCGGTGCGCCGAAGGGGGCGCGGATGCGGCTGCGCAGCTTGCCGTTCACCTGCACCGGGATCTCCACCTCTTCTTCGCGCGCCAGGTCCGGATCGTAAGACGGCCAGGGCTGGCGCAGGACCTGGTTCGTGCCGCCCAACTCCTCCCACATCTCCTGGGCCACGTAGGGCACGAAGGGAGAAACGACCAGCACCAGCTTCTCGAGGATCTCGCGGAGGGCCACGGGCGGAAAGCTGCGCCTCGACGGGCACCAGCTCGTTGAGCAGCTCCATAGTGGCCGCGATGGAGGTGTTGAAGTGCCAGCGGCTCTCGAAATCCTCGGTGATCTTTCTTGACGGTCTGGTGCAGCTTGCGCAGGGCCTTGGTGTCGGCTTCGGCGGACGAGTCATCGGCGGACGTGCGGCGCGTTCGGCGTTGCGCGTGACGAAGCGGTAGAGGCGGCTGAGGAAACGGTACATGCCCTCGACGCCGGCGTCCTGCCATTCGAGGTCGCGCTCGGGCGGCGCGGCGAAGAGCACGAAGAGGCGGCCGGTATCGGCGCCGTATTTTTCCACCATGAAATCGGCGCCCACGACGTTGCCCTTGTTCTTGGACATCTTGGCGCCGTCCTTCACCACCATGCCCTGCGTGAAGAGGCGCGTGACGGGCTCGTCGTTGGTGACCAGGCCGAGATCGCGCATCACCTTGGTGAAGAAGCGCGAGTAGATCAGGTGCAGGATGGCGTGCTCGACGCCTCCGATGTACTGGTCGATGGGGAACCAGTAGGCGATCTTGCTCGAATCGTACGGCGCCGCGCTGTTGTGGGCGTCGCAGTAGCGGTAGAAGTACCAGGAGGAATCGACGAAGGTGTCCATGGTGTCGCTCTCGCGGCGAGCGGGAGCGCCACAGCGCGGGCACGGCACGTTCATGAACTCGGGCACGGATTCGAGCGGCGAGCGGCCGGCGCCGGTGATCTTCACGTTCAGCGGCAGCACGACGGGAAGCTGGCTCTCGGGCACGGGCACCACGCCGCAGGTGGGGCAGTGGATCACCGGAATGGGCGTGCCCCAGTAGCGCTGGCGTGAGACGCCCCAGTCGCGCAGGCGGTAGGTGACGCAGGCCTGGCCGAAGCCGTGTTCCGTGGCGTAGGCTGCCATGCGTTGGCGGGCGTCCTCGCTGGCAAGGCCGGTCCACTGGCCGGAATTCTCGAGGACGCCGTAGTCGGGGAACGCCTCCTTCATGCTGGGCTCGTCGGCGAGCGGGCCATCAACGGGGCGGATGACGGGACGCACGGCGATGCTGTACTTGCGGCAGAATTCGAAATCGCGCTGGTCGTGCGCGGGGACGGCCATGATCGCGCCGGTGCCGTATTGCATCAGCACGAAGTTGCCGATCCAGACCGGGATGCGCTCGTCGTTATAGGGGTTGATGGCGGTGAAGGGTGTGGGGTAGCCTTCCTTCTCGGCGTCCGGCGCATTCGCGAGCCAGGATGCGGGCTTGAGGGAGGTCCTTGACCAGCGGATGCTCCGGCGCCACGATCACGCAAGTCGCGCCGTAGATGGTGTCGACGCGGGTAGTGAAGACGCGAATCGGTTGGCCGGTGCCTTCGAGATGAAAATCGATTTCGGCGCCGTCGGAGCGGCCGATCCAGTTGCGCTGCATCTCGAGAACGCGGTCGGGCCAGCCGCCTTCGAGCTTCGCGATGTCGGCGAGCAGTTCGTCGGCGTAGCGGGTGATGCGGAAGAACCACTGCTCGAGCTCGCGCTGCTCGACGGGCGTGGTTTCGTGGCGCCAGCAGCAGCCATCCACCACCTGCTCGTTGGCCAGCACGGTGCAGCACTCGGGGCACCAGTTGACCTTGGACTTCTTGCGGTAGGCCAGGTCGCGCTCGAGCATCTTGAGAAAGAACCACTGGTTCCAGCGGTAATAGTCGGGCTCGCAGGTGGAGACTTCGCGGTCCCAGTCGTAGCTGAAGGCGTAGCGGGCGTGGGTCTTCTTCATCTCCGCGATGTTGGAGAGGGTCCAGTCGCGGGGGTGCAGGCCGCGCTTGATGGCGGCGTTCTCGGCGGGAAGACCGAAGGCGTCCCAGCCCATGGGATGGAGCACGTTGAAGCCGCGCATCCACTTGTATCGGGCGAGCGCGTCGCCGATGGTGTAGTTGCGCAGGTGGCCCATGTGCAGGGTGCCGCTGGGGTAGGGCAGCATTTCGAGCACGTAATACTTGGGCTTGGCGGAGTTCTCCTCGGCCTGGTAGAGGGCGGGCATGTTCTGCCAGCGCTCGAACCACTTCAGTTCGATGGGGATGTGGTCGTAGATCTTCTCGGGCATGGTTTTGGCTGAACGCTCGTCGCTCGTGGCTCGTCGCCCGTCGCCGCGGCGTGCGAAGAGTTCCATGGTAGCAGAGGCGGCCGGGGCGAGGCGGAATTGGGTTGCGCAAGGCACGTAAAACAAAAAACACCAAACGAACCCATCATTGCGCCCAACCTCCGCGTTATCAGTGGCATGGCTGGCAAAAAACGAACCCATGGGGATCGTCACCCGCTGGGGAACGAATTGGGGTGAGCGGCGCATGGACTCCGTGAGAAGTGTAGAACAGGGGGCTGGAGTCCGGGGCGGCGGCGGGCGGCTAAGTGGTTGGAGAGATTGGGGAATCGGGATTAGTGAGATTGGTGACTCGTGCCGGGCGGTGATGGCATCGTAAGCCAGATCTCTACAAGCCGATATCCATTACGAAGGCGAGGCCAGCCTCAACGGCGTCCATGGCCGTCTTCGTTAGATATGCGGCACGCTGGGTGGGAAGACGGTCGGCCGACAACACCCTGACCTGTTCGGTCAAGGCGAGACTATCCCCGCGACATCCGCGCCTGTTGTCCGGGTCCTGAATCTTGTGCTTATCGGGGATCAGTATCCTGAACTGCCGTGTTCCTGTAGCCTTTTCGGTGTGGCTCGTTAGCGGGACGGCTAAGACGATGGGGAATCTATCGTTGATGTCGTTGAGGGACACCACCAACCATGGTCTACAGCCATGCTGTTCGCTGCCGACAGTGTGTTCCTCGGGTATGTCCAACCAATAGATGTCACCACGCCTGGGCTTCGGAATGGGTTTTCCAGGGAGCGGTGAGGTGCCCATTGACTGGCTACCAAGCGCCCAGAGTAGATTCTCTTTCGCGCGTGGACTGCATCGCAAGGGACGCGTCAGTATCGTCCCACACTGCGCCTTCAAAATCGAAATGCCTTGAAAACTCGCGCAGCCTCACCCCGTGCCGAGCGTAGGAGTACGCCATAACCGCCAGCCTGAGACCAGATAGGATCTCTCGGACGATCTCTGGCGACAGTTTGAAGTCGTTGGTAAACGACAGCATCAGGCAATCCAGGTGGAGTTGCGCCCACAGAACGCACACGTTGTATGCGGCCGCCGTTTCTCGGTCCTCCGGCTCGCTCTGCTTTAGAACCCCTGTCATCGCGATCCGATTTCGGAGCTTGTACGTTCTGCGTAGGGTGGAAATATCAAAGAGCGCCTCATCGTACGCTTCCGCCGATAAAAGGGCCTTGTCTGCTTTCTCGCGGAAGGCCGCTTCGACTTCGGAAAAGCTATCCTCCGTAAGCGCAGAGGTGGTCTTCGGATCTGCGGCGACCGCGTTGGCCATAGCCAAGGACAATTGGGCATAGCGCGGGAAGATCTCCACGCGCATATCCAGAAAGTCTTTCGCCGTCTGGCACGTCGCTAGCCGAAGCACAGTCGCGGTGATCAGCGGCCCGATCAGGCTCACGAGCTCAGCCTGATCCTTGCCGAGTCTCCGGTTCGCGATTGCTCGTGGCACATTCGGAAACGGAGGCGCCTGTGGAAGCGTGGCTTCCGGGATCTCTCCTAATTGGCTCATATGTTTATGATGCTGCGTTCACTTGGCTCGAACCGCTAACCCGACGTCCCACGAACCGTGGAAATCAGTATACTACCAGCAGTGGACGCGCGCTGGACTCAGGGGTTCCAAACTCGAACACCCTACCCAAGCCAACTAGACGGTGTCCAGTAGGTGCCGGGAGCCGCGTTGTAAGCGGCAAACCGTTGGCGCGATTGGAGTTCGAAGTCCCCACTTCCCGCACGCCCTCTTCCTTGGCGTTTCCTTTATCGACAGTATAGACCGTTTGCAGCGTCGGGGTCCAATCCTAGTGCTAACGCTCTTATTTGCTTAGTGGGGTCCCAGTACCTTGGTCCCAGACCAAGTCGCCCGCTTGCTTAGAATCGGGCTCGTCCCGAGGGCCACGAGGGTCGCCGCGTCAGGGGGCATGAGGGACTGTTCGGGTGTCGGGGTGGGGCCAAAAACCGTCTCTGCCCTCTTTTCCAGGTCGGCCAATGGAACGACGACTGCTGAATTCGTCCGTTTCTCAGAGAGAACCTTGCTCTTGAACCTCTCTACACTGTTTCGAAACCCTTCAAAAGCGACCGCCAGTTTCGGATCATGCTTCTGCTTCTGTTTCCAGCACGTCACCTTTAGACCGTCTTCCAAGGCGGCGAGCTCACCCTTCTTGCCACCTGCGCCATCTTCCCCATGCAGCGTATTCTTCAATGTCTGGATTCTCGCCGTAAGGGCGTCGACCTGGGCCTTTGTCTCAGCGACCGTCTTGAGAGCGTCGACATTCTCTTCCCCGAGTGTGAAGATGCTCTTCAGCTCGGCAGATTGGCCGAAGTTCCTCGCGACAAAATCCCGGTTGTAGACCCTCGCTTGAAGTTTCGTCCCGCCCTTCCATGTCACGGTGCATGTTGGAAAGCTGGCCTCGTCTGCGATGACTCTGGCGATTGTGGTCTTGCCGGTACCGTTGGAACCATAGCAGAAGTTGAATTGTGAAAGATCGCTCAGCACTTGGGGGTTGCTGCCGTAGCTGGCGACGCTGGCGATGCGGAGGGATGTGATCATGCGTCCTCCTGGTGCTTGTGACGATATCAGATAATAGGGATCTAATCAAGCTGCTTTTCTCGCACTATCTCCCGTGCTGTCGAGGGGAAATGGAGGCGGGGGAGATGTGTGACCGGCTACAGCCGGCCGTACCACATCGCGGCTTCGTACTGAAACAGGACGCGTCCGGATTGTTGATGGCTGTCGAAGACGCGGCGAAGGTGCGCGAGCATCGGCTCGTGAGCCGGATGGCCGGACCGCGGCGCGTAACTGGAGGACATCAGCCGTCCTTTGAGCCCGTCGAAATCGAACAGCTGAGAGTGCGTGAAGGTGGCGCGCCGGACCTGGGCGCCTTCGAAGAATGCCAGGATGGACGGCTCGTCGTTTCGGCTGTTCCGGATCTTCTGGTAGTCGATGCCGTGTTCGACCAGCATGGCTTCATAGGCGTGGTCGAAAGGCGACGTGCCCGCGCGCTCGTTCCAGATCAGCGCCACCCATCCACCGGTCTTGAGGATGCGGCGGAACTCGGCGCGAGTCGCAATCGGCTCGAACCAGTGGAAGGCCTGGCCCACGACCACGAAATCCACGCTGGCCGGGGGCAGGCTGGTCGCCTCGGCGCGGCCGTCAACCGGGTGGAACCGCGGGAACCTCTGAAGCACCTTTTGGGAAGCTTCCCGCATGGCGGCATTCGGCTCCACGCCGAACACCGTGTTCCCATTGTCCAGAAACACCGCGGCCAGATTACCGGGACCGCAGCCGATATCGGCAATCGCGGCGGCGCTGGTGAGCCCGCAATCCGCGTGGAGCGTTTTGAGGATCTCGCGCGGGTAGCCGGGCCGATAGCGAACGTAATCTTCGACACGGTCCGAGAATCTGTCGAGCGGGTTCATCACTTTCCATCTTCGCTCAGTGAGCCGGGGGCCCTTGGGTGTGTATAATCGAGCAACAGGCGGGGATGATGATCAAAGCGGCGATGGTGGTTTTGGCGGTGGTGTCCGCGTTGGGGGCGGAGCCGGAGCAGGTGCGCTTCAGCGCTGGGGATGAAAGCGTCGAACGCCCGGTCCACCTTCCGGATGAGATCGTGGCGATCCTGAAAAACGACGGCGGTGTGAGGCAGGTTCTCGAGAGCGAGCACCTGTCGGCCGGGAAGCTTCCTCTGGCCTGGTTCGCGGCGTCGGAGATTCACCTGGCCGGGCCCAAGGAGAAAGACATCGTCGTAGTCGGGATCGAAAAGCTGAAGCGCTCGAACCTCGCGACGTTTTGGGTCTTTCGCCCGATGCATCTCGGGTATGAGGTGCTACTCTCGGCGACCGAGCATGACTTGACCGTCACGGACGAGCGCTGGAAGGGGTACAGGATCATCAAGACGTCGGCGGTCACGCCTACCAGCATTCGCAGCGCGTCGTATCGGTTCGAGGGCGGGCAGTACAAGATGTTCAAGGACAGCAGCGTGCGGCGGGCGGAGTAACCGGCGGGACGTGGACGCCTGCTCCACGCTCAATTCCGAAACAGCCCCCAGGCCAGCGTGAACCAGGCCGCGATGAAGGCCAGTCCGCCCAGTGGGGTGACGGCGCCCAGGGTCCGGACTCCGGTCAGGGCCAGCAGGTAGAGGCTGCCGGAGAACAGGAGGATTCCGGCGGCCAGAAGCCAGCAGACCCAGGCGCCGGTGGCGGGGCGAAGAGCGCCAATCCGGGGGAGCAGCGAGACCACCAGCAGGCCCAGCGCGTGGACGAAGTGGTAGAAAACCGCCTTCTCGTAGATGCCCATCGAGTAGGCGTCGAGACGGTCGCGCAGGCCGTGCGCGCCGAAGGCGCCCAGCATAACCGCCAGGCCGAGCAGGATGGCCGCAACGCCGCTCCAGTTCATTGCTACTTCTCCAGTATCGAGGGCTCAGTCAGTAGCCGCTGCAACCCGGGACGGGGACGTGGCGGCCGGTCTAGCGCCGATACGAATGCGGCCCAGCGTTCTTCCGACAGGAGGAATACCCGCTGGTCCGCCGTTTGCTTACGTCGCTCGGCGCCCATGCGGATGAGATCCTCCTCTTGCGCAGATGCACGGTTTGGGATCACCCTTGAAGGCTCCTTGGCTCGGCCAGGCATCTGCAACCATCCTGTACGTACATTGTACCCGGCTTGGATTCGAAGAGATCAATGAGATTCACGCGGAGATGCCGCCAGGCGAGCCGCGGTAGACACGCTTCCCGTTCGCTATTTCTCCCGTGTCGAGGAGGGCAGCCCGCGCCGCTCGGCCGTACTCCCGGCCGCGTGGCCGGGCGAGGTGGGATCGCCGTAGATGATGCCGCGGCCGTTGGTGCCGATGTAGACGCGGCCGAAGACGCGCGGGTCGCCGATCAGCAGAGAAGCGTTGCCGTACTGGTGCTGGTCGTCGTTGATCCGGCTCCAGGTGGCGCCTTCGTCGGTGGAGCGGAAGAAGCCTTGCACGTTGCCAACGACGCCCATCAGGTAGAGCGCCGGGTAGGTTGCGCCCGGGGCGGCCATGCCCAGACCTACGCTGTAGGCCTGCTGGACGCCGGCGATGGGAGCGAAGGTATTGCCCGAATCCGTCGAATGAAAGAGGCCGCCCGCGGAGGCCACCCACAGGTCGCCTTCGGCGGCAAACGAGGCGACTGGGGCTGCACCCGCGGCAGCGTTCGTAGCGGCGAACGTTGCGCCGCCGTCGATGCTGCGATAGAGGCTGCCGTTAGAGATGTAGAACTTCCGGGGGTTCACGCGATCGGCGACCACGGGGCCGATGGGGGCGGTGGGCGATGGGGTCCAGGTTGCGCCCTGGTCGGTGGAAAAGGCGACCGGCGCCCCGGTGGGTGCCCAGACGAAGGTCGCACCGTCGGCCGAAACCGCGATGGAGCCGGCGCCCTGCGTGGTCCCCGCGGGCGTGCCGGCGAAGGGCCTCCAAGTGATGCCGCCGTCGGTGGAGTACGCGCCGAACGGGCTTGCGGCGTTGTGGTAGCCGGCCCGCGCCATCACCAGCGGCGCGTTCTGGGCGAAGTCCAGGCCGGTGGTGGTCGACAGGATGGGGTTGGTCATCATGCCGGCGGGAGGGCTCTGGGTGAGGCTGAGATGGGCGAATCCTCCGATGTCGCCGACCCCGCTCAACAAATTCGCCGGACCGCTGGGCGGGCTGATGAGTTGGAGCACAGCGGTTTCCTCGAGGCCCAGGGCTCCAATGGTCCAATTCACGGGCTGGCCGGAATCGATTTGGGTGGCGTTCGAAGTGGACCAGATGGTGGCGCCGGTGCCGTACATCACATGGCCGGCGTTGAAGGGATCGATGGCCAGCGAGCCCATCCACCAACCCGGCGACGTGCTGCTCTGAAGCATGCCCACCCAGGGGGATAGCGAGGTGTCCCACGTGCCGCTGGCGCCGACTTCCTCCCAGGCATCGCCGCCATCCAGGCTGCGGAAAATATCATCGTGCTGGTACCAGAGGTCGAGGGTGCTGACCATGATGACGCCCGGATTTTCGAGGTCGACCGCGACGCAGCCGTAACCGTAGGTGCCGTTGGTCGGATAGGACGGCGGGGGTGGCGTGATATTGGTCCAAGTGCCGCCGAGGGTGGGGGTGCTGTTGGGAGGCGGCGTGTATCTCCACACCGCGCCGGCGGTGATGTTGTTGGGCCCGACGTCGTTGCCGTAAGAGAGGTAGATGTTGCCATCGGGTCCGACAGGGCCGTGGCTGGGATAGAGGCCGGTGGGCTGACCGGGAACAGCCTGCCAGGTGGCGCCGGCATCCGCGCTGCGATAGAGGTTGGTGCCCGGGTCCGAGACGCCTACGTAGATGACTGGGGTGGCGCTGCCGGAGGCGCCGCTGCTCTTGATGAAATCCACAAAGACCACGCCTACGCCGGTGCCGCCGGTTTGGGTGGTGACCGGGAAGGTGGAGACCTGGTTCCAGGTGGCGCCGTGATCGGTGCTCTTCCAGAGGCCGTTGTTGCGGGAGCCGAAATAGACGATGCTGCCGAGGTTGGGGTCGACGGCCAGACGCTCGCCGGCGTGGCGGCCGTTGTCGTTAGAGCCCATGGCGATGGGCATCGGGACGGTGGTGAAGGTGTGGCCCTGATCGGTGGACACGAGAATTGCGCCGTTTCCCGCGAAGGATTCGACGTAAGTTCCCACGGCGAGGTAGAGGCGGGTGGGATCGGCGGGGTCGAGACCGATGCTTTCCACTCCGATGTAGTTCGACTGGCCGCGGCCGATCCAATCGAGGAGGGGGATCCAAGTGCCGGTGACGGTGTCCCAGCGGTATGCGCCGCCGATATCGGTGCGGGCGTAGAGCAGGCCGGACTGGGTGGGATGGAAGACGATGCCGTCGACGAAGCCGCCGGCTACGATCTGGACGTTGTTGAAGGTGTAGGCCGTGGTGGGCGGCGGAGTCGGCGTGGGCGTCGGAGTGGGGGTGGGCGTGGGAGTCGGGGTAGGAGTGGGAGTGGCGTTGGAACTGGTCGATTTGCCGCCGCCACAACCGGCCATGAGACCGAGCAGCAGGGCAAGCAGAGCTATAGAGACTGCCGTTCTTTTCATTGCGGGAACCCCTCTTTCGTGGCCAACAACCTCAGTGTAGTGCGTCGGAGGATGGGACCGCTCAGGCGCCGGAGGGGCCGGGTAATGTGGTGGCGGCTACTGCCGGGCTCGCCGGCGGGCCGGCCGCCAGCGAAGCTCCAGGTTGCCGGCTCGGGCGTCCAGGACCGGCACAGGCTTGCCGCAGAGCAGGAGGCCCTGCTACGGTCCGATCATCCACCTTGACAAAAAAAGCGCTGGAGTTATACGGATCGGATGGACACTCATCTCATCAAGTGCCGAATGAAGTTGTCCAGGCGGGCAAGGCCGCGCTCGAGCTCGTGCATGGAGGTGGCGTAGGAGATGCGGACGTGGCCTTCGAGCCCGAAAGCCTCACCGGGGACCACCGTGACGTGCTCGTGCTGCAGGAGGCGGGCGGAGAACTCGAGCGTGTCGCGGACTCCGTCTTCGCGTAGCGCTGCGCTCAGGTTCGGAAATATGTAGAAGGCGCCCTGCGGCTCGGTGCACGTGACGCCCGGGACCTGGCGCACGTGGACGACGAAGCCGCGTAGGAATCTCTCCAGGATAAAGATACCCTAAAATTAAACGCCATAGAATATCTCTAGACAAAAAGCAAATGCAAGAGTAAGGTATGCTTATCTTCTAAGCTGGAGGAGCATATGCGCCCGGCGCCCGCAGCTTTCTTCGCCATTGTCGTCGAAATTCTCACGCTTTGCGGCAGCCTGCCGGCGCAATCGCCGTGCGGCAACAATGGCCCCGGCTTTACCTGTTCCGGCGGAGGCACAGCCGTGTGTCAAGGCTCAAGCTGGATCTGCAACTGCGGGACTCAGTGCCTCATCCCGCCCCCATACATTGGGACGTGCACGTGCGGCGAAGAGTGTACGGGTGATGGTAGCTGGCAATGCAGTAACTGCAGCGGCAGCCCGATCATCATCGACACAAAGGGGGAGGGGTTTCACCTTACGAACGTGGCGGACGGCGTCAAGTTCAAGTTCTTTCCGAACCGGCCACCCGTTCAGATCAGTTGGACCGACCCTGCGTTCAGCAATGGCTTCCTCGTTCTGGACCGGGACGGCAACGGCGTCATCAGTGACGGCACTGAACTGTTCGGCAACCTGACGCCTCAGCCGCAGTCAGCAACGCCGAACGGGTACCTGGCCCTGGCAGTGTTCGATCAGCCTGAGAACGGCGGGAACGGCGACGGCTTCATAGACGCGCAAGACACCGTCTACGATCGGCTACGGGTGTGGATCGACGCGAATCACGACGGGATCAGCGAGCCCCGTGAGATCCACACACTCAAAGAGTTGGGGATAGCCCGCATTGACCTGAAATACCATCTGTCGCACTACGTGGACGAGTTCGGGAATGAGTTCCGCTATCGGTCGCGAATATGGGATGAGGCTGGCAGGGAGCACGAGGTTTGCTACGACGTATTCCTGGAGACCTCGGACAGAAGTCAAGCGGTCTGGCACGCAGGCAGCGTGGACGGCACAGAAAGCGGCACGATGTGCGTGGCTCCCCCGCCTCAGCGGGTGCTCCAGGGGTGCCCGTTTGGGCCGGCATGCGGAATCCATGGTTGGCAGTGTGCTTCTGGCGGTCCGTCCCCGATCATCCTCGATATCAGCGGCCACGGCTTTCACCTGACTGACGTTGCGAACGGGGTGAAGTTTGCCTTCTATCCAGGTCAGCCTCCCTTCCAGATGAGCTGGACGGATGCTGCTTACGGCAACGGATTCCTGGTCCTGGACCGGAACGGGGACGGCATGATCAACGACGGCTCCGAGCTTTTTGGGAACATAACGCCGCAGCCGCCGTCGGCGACCCCGAACGGGTACCTTGCCCTCGCCGTCTTCGATCTTCCGGAGAACGGCGGGAACGGCAATGGTGCGATCGATCCTGGCGACGCCATCTACAGCAAACTACAGGTTTGGATCGACTTCAACCACAACGGCGTAAGTGAACCACGGGAACTGTACACGCTCCAGGAGTTGGGGATTGAGCGCATCGGATTGAAGTACGTGTATTCCCCGCGGGTAGACCAGGTCGGGAATCGGTTCCGATATCGCTCGAAGGTCTGGGAGGATGTTTTTGGGGAGGCCGCCCCTGACCTTGACCTGTCGTATGACGTGTTCCTACAAGGAGGGACCTCGAGTCCCGCAGCGAAATGATCCTATGAGAAAACTGGCATTGGTAATATGGATACTGGCTGCGGGCCTCGTCGGCCTGTGGTGGGCACAGCGGCTCGCACGCGCGCAGCAATGTTCGGGCGGTACGTGTGTTGCTGACTGCAATTCAGTGGAGATCCTTCCGGTCGGCTTGATGACAGGCCACACCTGTAAGTACAAGGCCGTCAGCCCGGACGGCACCTCTGCCTGCGATTGCGGGCCGAAAGGCGCGCAGCCAAAGGACGGCTGGTGCCGATACGAGACGTGCAAATGCAACGGTGTAACGTCCTCGCCCTCGCAGTGCCAGAGTCAAGGCGCCTGCCAGCAGTCTCTCCCGAATCTGTGTTCTGGTTATTGCAACTGATGGAAGGGAGGCAAGGTATGTGGATTGCACGAGTAGCGCCGGGCTTTGTGCTGGTCACAGCGACGGCCGTCGGGTTTGGGCTTCTCCTCGGACTCAGCGCTAGGCCGCAGACCCCCTCCAGACCTTCGCAAGGCGCTCCGGTCTTGAAGCCGTTCTCGGCCAAGATAAACGAGCTGTACTACGCCTCCCGGGGCGATACGCCCCGAAGCGACTTGATCAGGTTCATCGCGCGGAGATCAGACGGTTCCGTAATGGACCGGTTCCCCACTCGCTCTCCTGGCGGGGAAGTTGGGGAGATCGCTACGATCACCGATCTCCGTAGGGGAATACAGGTGACGACGGAGCCGTTTACGAAATCGGCGACAACGCTGTACCTCTCCCAAGCGGAGGTGACGTCCCTGCGTGCCGCTCAGGATGCCTGCAGCGACGCAGACATTCGGGCTGCGGTCGCGTCTGCTCTGAGCGTGCGGGGGCATGTGCTCGGCTACGAGGTGATTCGGGTCGACCTTCAACCCCGTCCGGACTGGCACTTCTCCTCCTGGGTCGCTCCCGCGCTGAATTGTCTGGAAATGCGGCGGAGCGATTCCTGGACTGACGGCGCTCACAATGAGTTCGCGGTTACCCAGCTAGACCCACGCGAGCCGCCGGACGCATTGTTCGATGTGCCGGCGGGATTGACCGAACGCTCACCCGAAGAGGCGGAGTCCGAGTACGCGGCGAAGTACCCAGGCAAGGCATACCTTGGATCGCGGCTGGCCAGCAGGCTGGAGGAACGCTATCGCGTCCATCAGGCCAATCGCCACAACTAGCGGTGCGGAGGCGGCAGAGCCCTCATCTTCCCCACTTCAGCAGCGCACCGCAGGGGCGGGTCATCGGGTCGCCGTAGTGGTTGGTGGTGATGCGCAGGGCGTAGCCCATGCGGCCGGTCTGCTGGGGAACGATCTCCTTGGCGAAGACCACCACCGAGCCGCGCTGCTCGACCGGGGGCAGCGTCATCACCTCAGTGTCTTCGAGCTGGCCGTTCACTCCCACGCGGCCCACCACCACCTCGACCCGCACGTCCTCGGCCTTCAGCCCGGCCAGGTTCACCGCCGTCTTCACCGGCACCGGTTTGCCGCTCAGCACGGCGCCCTTGGGCGGGGTCCCCATCTCCACGAACTGGACCTGGTCCCAGACCTTGCGGACGTCGGCATTCCAGCGCGCCTGCTCGCGGGCCTTGGCGAAGTTGTCGTAGCGCATGTCGGCCCAGGCACGATTCGCGGGCTCGTAGAGCTGCGCCATGTACTCATCGACCATGCGCTGGCAACTGAACTGCGGGCTGAGATATTTGAGCGAGCGCTTCACGTGGCGCATCCACTCGCGCGGGACGCCCTGGTCGCGCTCGTAGTAGGCCGGCGCCAGCTCGTTCTCGAGCAGCGAGTAGATGGCGGTGGCGTGCGCCTCGTCCTGATCCTCGGAGTAGGGCATGCGATCGCCCACCGCCCAGCCGCCGCTGTACTCGTAGGCTTCGTCGAACCAGCCATCGAGGATGCTGAGATTCAACACGCCGTTGCTGCCGGCCTTCATGCCGCTGGTGCCGCAGGCCTCCTCGCCCCGCCGGGGGGTGTTGAGCCACACGTCCACGCTGCCCACCAGTTCGCGGGCCACGTGCATGTCGTAGTCTTCGACGAACACCAGGCGCTTGGTGAGTTCGGGGTCGCGCGAAAGCTGCACGATCTGGCGGATCAATTCCTTGCCAGGATGGTCCTTCGGATGCGCCTTGCCGGCGACTACGATCTGTATGGGCCGCTCGGGGTTGGACAGGATCCGCTTCAGCCGGTTGAGATCGCGGAACAGCAGGGTGGCGCGCTTATAGGTGGCGAAGCGGCGGGCAAAGCCGATGGTCAGCGCCTCCGGCTCGAGCACCTCGGCCGCGCGCCGCAATTCGGTGCCGGCGGCCTTGCGGTTCCGGGCGCACTCCACCTGCCGCTCGCGCACGAAGGCGAGCAGGCGCCGCTTGCGACGCCGGTGGGCTTCCCAGAGTTCCTGGTCGGGGATGTCCTCGACCTGCTCCCAGGTCTTGGGGTCGGTGAGCCGCTCGCGCCAGTCGGGCTGCAGGTACTGGTCATAAAGCATGGCCAGATCGCTCGAGAGCCAGCTGAGCAGGTGCACGCCGTTGGTGATCGAGGTAATGGGGACTTCCCAGGACGGCAGTTGCGGCCACAGGTCCTGGAACATTTCCTGCGAGACTTCCCGGTGCAGCCGGCTCACGGCGTTCCGGAAGCAGGAGGTCTTGATGGCCAGAATCGCCATCGAGAACCGCTCGTTGTTGTCCTGCGGATTGCGCCGGCCGAGAGCCATGAGCTGGTCGAACTCGATGCCCACCTCGCGGCAATAGTCGTGGAAGTACTCCCACATCAGCCCCGGCTCGAAAATGTCGATGCCGGCGGGCACCGAGGTGTGGGTGGTGAAGACATTGCTGTTGCGGGAGGCCTCAAGCGCCTCGTCGAACCGCATGCCATGGTCTTTCACCAGGACGCGCATGCGCTCCAGGGCGAGAAAAGCCGAGTGCCCCTCGTTCATGTGGAAGACGGTCGGCTCCAGGCCCAGGGCCTTCAGTGCGCGCAGGCCGCCGACGCCCAGCACCATCTCCTGGCGCACCCTGGTGAGGGCGTCGCCGCCATAAAGGGCGTCGGTGATGCTGCGGATTTCGGCCCGGTCATTTTCGGGGATGTTGGTATCGAGCAGATAGAGCTTGACCCGGCCCACCTCCATCAGCCACACCTTGATGCGCACGGGGCCGCCGGGCAACTGGACCTCGACCTTCAACTCGGTGCCCTGCTCGTCCCGGACCGGCTGGACTGGCAGCGTGTAGAAGTCGTTGAGCACGAAGCGTTCCTGCTGCCAGCCATCGGGGTTGAGGTACTGCTGGAAATAGCCGGTCTGATAGAGCAGGCCTACCGCGACCAGCGGCACCTCGGAATCGCTGGCGGACTTCAGGAAGTCGCCCGAGAGAACGCCCAGACCGCCCGAATAGATCGGCAGGCACTCGACGATGCCGTACTCCATGGAAAAGTAGCCGGTTAACGCCTTCTGGTCCTGGCCGGTGGAAACGGTTTCCGCGCGATGCATGTAAGCGTCATATCGCTCACATGCGCGGCGGTACAGAGCGAGATAGCGCGGGTCGGCGGCAAGCCGCTCGAGGGTAGCCTGGGGCACGCGACCCAGGACCGAGACCGGGTTGTGACCGGAGGCCTGCCAAAGGACTGAATCCATGCGGCGAAACAGGTTACGGATGGTGGGCTCCCAGCTCCACAAAACGTTGTAGGCGAGTTGGGAGACCCGCGACAGGGCGGCCGGCAGGGCTGGCCGCACAAGAAACTCCCTAAGTGGTTGAATCTGAAAAGACATGTAAATATGACTGGTCATTCATAAGATAGCAGAGTTCCACCCGCGACGCCGCCCCCAGGCTCGCGGAGGGATTGACGACTGCGGTAGGATGGTTCTCTTGCGGGTTTTCCAACCCGGCAATCCGTTGGCCCGTGGATTGCATATCTGAACGGCACAAGAGGAGATTCAAACCTAAATGGCGTACGTAATTACCGATACATGTACCAAAGACGAGCTTTGTGTTGAAGCATGCCCGGTGGACTGCATCCACCCCAAAAAGGACGAGGCCGGTTTCGACGAGATCAAGCACCTGATGATCGATCCGGAGGCCTGCATCGACTGCGGCGCCTGCGTGCCGGTCTGCCCGACCAATTCCGTCTACGCGCTTGACGAGCTGCCGGCCGACCTGCAGGCATTCGCCGGCGCCAACGCCGCATACTACGGGCGGTAGACGTCCGCTGACATCACTTAACGGCTCCCGAGGAAGGAAATCGTGGCGCAGACTCTTAGTCTGCAGCGTGGAGACTCTTCTCGACGCAAAAGAGGGCCTCGACACGAGTGTCGAGGCGGCAGGCAAGAGTGCCCAATGCCGCAAACTTTTCGCCGCGCCGCCTAGAGTGGGGGGCAGCGAGGGAGCATCCGGGCTCAACCGGTTTGGTCGGTGTTGGCCGCTTTGGCCTGTGCAGCCAGGGCTTTGTGGGATAACCGCTCCAGGCGATTCAGCAGCGATTTCAGTTTCCGGTACTGTTGCGAGGCCGCTTTATAGATCGGGCCGGCGGCAGGAGTGAGCTTCACATTGATGGTTTTGCCCTGGAGCTTATAGGTCCACTCCCAGTAGGGGCCGTGGCGTTTGGCAGGATCCTGGTGGCAGGCGCAATTAGCTTGGCCGCACTTCATCCTTCTTTCCAGGATGGTCCCCTTGCAGAAGTAGCCCAGGTCCTGAATCTGGCTGCGGAGTTCGGCGAAGCGTTGGTTGTAGCGATCGGCGCCAGGATGCGTGCCGGAGCGGCGGGGCATAAAGAAGGTTCTCGACAGATTCCTTTCCTACTGTAATAATACCGTAGGAACATGTCAAGCCCTTGCTTGAGCCAAGCCGGTTATGAGGCATGGAATGCCGATGCGCTTTCCTTGTATCGGCGGCTGCTCCCCGCCGCCTTTTGGGACCTCTGCCAGCGCGAAGTAAAACTGCGCCAGAACAACCGCGTCTATACCCTGGCGGTAGTCACGTGGTTGATGATCTCTCAGTGGTTACAGAGCCATGGCCCGCTCGAGCGGGCGGTCTTAGAGTTGCTGCGTGGCCTGCCGGCCAGCTTTTGGCCCAAACCATGCAAACGGCTGCAAAACCCACAGCGAAAAACCACGCCCGTGTCCGCCAACACCGCGGCTTATAATAAGGCCCGGCACGGGTTGCCGCTGCGCATCGTGGAATCTTGCTGCGACCACATTTTCGAGCAGTTGACGGCCGAAACCGATGGTAGCCTGCCAGGACTCCGCCAGCGCGCCTTTTTCTTCGATGGCACCTCGGTTCAACTTCCTCCCAGTCCGGCCCTGCACCAAAGCTATCCGCCGGGATCGAACCAGCATGGCGAATCGCACTGGCCCTTGCTACGCATGCTGGTCGCTCACGATCTGAAAACCGGGCTGGCCATGCGGCCGCAGTGGGGGCCGGCCAATGGCAAGCACGCGGTGAGCGAGCAGCAGTTGCTGGAAGCCGCCATAGACCGGTTGCCGGCCTCCTCGCTGGTGGTCGGGGACGCCAACTTCGGAGTCTTTTCCGTAGCCTACTGCGGCAGCCAGCGAGGACATTCCGTGCTCTTGCGTTTGACCGCGGTACGCGCCTTGCACTTGGCGGGCGGTCCGTTACAGGACGGCATCGATCGCCCTATCGCCTGGAAGCCTACCCGGGAAGATCGGCGGCGCCATCCCCACTTGCCCCAGGATGCCTGCGTGCAGGGACGCCTACTGGTGTGTCTGGTGCAGCCTTCCAATCAGCCCAAGCCGTTTCTGCTGGCGGTCTTCACCACCTGCGATGCCACTCCGCAGCAGATCCTGGACCTGTATGGGCAAAGGTGGAACATCGAGACCGATCTGCGCACCTTGAAGGGCACGCTGCAGTTGGAACAGCTCCGCTGCACCACACCGGAAATGGTAGCCAAGGAACTGGACTTGGCGATGGCAGCCTACAACCTGGTACGCGCCGTAATCTACCTCACAGCGCAAAAGACGGGCCTGCCGCCGCGGGCCTACAGTTTCACCCGGGTTCGACACATCATAGAGGCCTTTGCTCCGCTCCTCGCCGCAGCCTCCAACGCCGCAGAAGCCCAAACGATTGCCAACCGCATGACCTACTACGTCGCCCAGGCAAAACTGCCCAAACGCACCCGCAAACGCCCTTCCTATCCCCGAGAGGTTTGGCCCCGACCGCAATCGTTCCCCGGTCGCAAGGGGTAGCCCATGCCAGCCAGGGCGATTTTCAAAAAGTTTGCGGCATTGGGCAAGAGTGCCTGCGCCACAAAGGCTGCCGCCTACGCGGTCGCGACCAGGTTCGACTGCAACTCGGGAATCTCGATCTCGATGCGCGTCCCCTGGCCCGGCTTGCTGTCGATCCACATCTTGTAGTCGCTGCCGAACAGGACCTTCAGCCGCTCGTTGACGTTGCTGACGCCGACGCCCCGCTCGCGCAGGGTCGCCAGCTTGACCTCGGGGATCCCCACGCCGTCGTCTTCCACCAGCAGGTGCAGGCGGCCGTCCTTGAGGCTGCTGCGGAAACGCACCATTCCGCCATCCACCTTGCTGCTCAGGCCGTGCTTGACCGAGTTCTCGATCAGCGGCTGGAGGAGCATGCTGGGCACCAGGCGGTCGAGCGTGGCCGGGTCGGCATCCTTCTCGAACCGCAGCTTCTCGCCGAAGCGGATGACCTCGATGGAGAGGTAGTCGCTGATGAATTCCAGCTCCTCTCCGAGCGAGGTGAAGTTCTCGTGTTTGCGCAGCAGCCGGCGCAGGATGTTCGAGAGCTTGTAGACCACGGCCCGCGCCTGCTGCGGGTTGGTGCGGATGAGCGAGGAGACCGAGTTCAGCGTATTGAACAGGAAGTGGGGATTGATCTGGTGGCTGAGGGCGTCCATGCGCGCCTGCAGCAGCAGCCGCCGCTGCTCTTCGAGCTTGAGCTCATTGCGTGCGCTGCTCCAGATCTTGAGCGGCAGGCTGACCGCGAACAGGGCGGTGACATAGGTGGCGACGATGGCCAGCGGGTGGGGATTCGGCCAGTCGGGCCAGATGGCGAACAGGCGCCGGGGACGGAAGTGGTGCAGGCCCTGGCGCAGCGCCTCGGCGCCCACGATGGCGGCCAGAAAGACGATCTGGTAGGCGGCGCGCCAGCGGTCGTGGCGGCGCGAGAACATGCGGTAGACGCTGAGGTCGATGATGGGCGAAAAGCGCCAGACCTCCTCCGGGGCGGCGGCGTAATTGCGCAGCAGGCCGCCCAGGGCGCCGACACCGGCCAGAAGCGGCATGGTGAACAGCTCCCCGCCGAACATGGCGGGAACCGAAATCAGGACGCCCGTGATGAGGCCGGAGACGTAGCCGCCCACCAGGCCCGCGAGCAGGCTGCCCTCTAATCCCAGGTCGACCGCGCGGTAGGACGGCGCGACCAGGCGGATCATGACGCCCGAGGCGAAAATCGCGGCGAAGCAGAGCGCGAGCACGAAACGCTGGTTGATGGTGCGCTCCTCGCGGAGCAGCATGGTCTTGAAGCGTCCGACGCGGACCAGGATGCTGGCCAGCGACGCGACCGCGCACAGGCGCAACAGCAGGACCATTATGTATTCTTGGCGCATCGCTCTGGCTTCTCCGGGCGGCGGCGTAAGCAGGTCCGCTCCCTCACGGTCGCGGTTCGGTGCTACGCACGGGCCACGCTGGTGTCCATTATAATGAATGAATCGGAGCACTCCGGCGTCTGGAGGTGTAGTGTCCCCCTGCCGCCCGCTTCGAAAGGATTATGTCACACAACGGGAAGGAATCCACGTTCCGCGAGGTGGCCGAGGCCGATTTTCCGACGCGCTTCGGGCATTTCCGGATTCACGGATTTGAGGGCCGGTACTCGGGCGAGCTCGAAGAGGCCGTGGTTCTGGAAATGGGCGATGTCGCCTCAGGCCAGCCACCGCTGGTTCGGATTCACTCGCAGTGCCTGACCGGCGACGTATTCCACAGCCTGCGCTGCGATTGCCGGGCCCAGCTCGACTTATCGCTCGAGCTGATCGCGGCGGAGGGCCGCGGGCTGCTCATTTACGAGCACCAGGAGGGGCGCGGCATCGGGCTGGCCAACAAACTGCGGGCTTACCATCTCCAGGACGCCGGCGCCGACACGGTCGAGGCGAACCTGCGCCTGGGATTCAAGGCCGACCACCGCGGGTACGGGCTGCCCGCCGATATCCTGCATCACTTCCACGTGACCGCCGTCCGGCTGCTCTCGAACAACCCCGACAAGATTGCGGCGCTCGAAGGCGCGGGCATTCGCATCGCCGAGCGCGTGCCCTGCGAAGTCGCGCCGGGGGCCTCTTCGGAGCACTACCTGCGAACGAAGAAGGAAAAGCTGGGGCATCTGCTGGATCTGTAGATAGAGTCCGCTTCCTGACGGTCGCGGTTTCCATGAGAAGGCCCCTCGAGTCAAGGAAAATGTTGATGGGCGGTTGTTTTAGTTTTGGCCTTTGCATGGGCCTCCTTTCCCTCATCTAAGGAAACTCTTCGGAACGGCCCGGAGCGGTCAAGGGCGCGCCGGTTTTGCGCGGCGCAGCGAACCCTTGACGGCGAGGACCGTTCCGGAATCTGGGGCCGGAGGGAAAGGAGGCCGGGGGTTCCAGGGGGTGTCCCCCTGGCGGGGTTCCGGGGCAGCGCCCCGGACACCTTACCGCGCGCCTTTTGCGCGGCATCCAGGAACACCTCCGCCTCCGTCCGCTGTCCTACGCCGACCAACGGGAGGCGCTCGCTCTCCCGCCTTCGTAGCCGCTTTCCTTCGACCCGGCTTCCATCCGCACTCGGATCGGCCGGTTCCCCGGCCGGGTGCTCGTTCGGGTTCTTCCGAAGGTGGGGGCTGCCATCTCGCTGTCGAGCTCGGCCTCCCGGTCTTCCCGGAATGCCGGCTCTACCGCTACCTCGCAGTCACCCCCGTTCGGTCTCTGGCTACCACTTCCCAAACCCATCCTGTCCTCAGGCTGTCCTCAGGCCGCCGCCGCTGGAGCCGCGGTCCTCCAGTCCCTTAGCGGCTCGTACGCCTCGCCGCTGACCCACAACCGGTGCAACAGCACACTCAGCTTTCGCGCCACCGCCACCACCGCCCGCTTCCTGGCGTTGCCCCCGCCCCGCGCGCACAGCTTCAGCCCCCAGCGCCGCACATCCGTATCCGGGCCAAACCGTCCCAGAATGTACTGCGCACTGTTGACCAGCAGCGTGCGCAGGTACTGATCTCCCTCTTTGGTGATCCCTAGTTGCGGATTGCTTTCTCCCGATTGGTCTCGCCGGGGCCGCGCTCCAATGTAACAGCCCACTTCCCGGCTCTTGCGGAAGCGCGCCGGATCTTCCAGCGTCAGCACGAACGTCAGCGCCACCAGTGTCCCCACTCCCTTCACTTGCGTCAGACGTCGTACTTCTTCCGCGTAGTGCTCCCGTGCGATCGCCTCGATCCGTTTGTCCGCTTCCTGGATCTTCAGGTTCAGGGCTTCCACCGCCTCTAACAACGGCTCGATCGCCGCTCGCACGGCGCGCGCCAGTTCCTCCGCCAGGCGCACACTGGCCGCGGCCGGCGACAATCCGGCAGCCGCTCTCCGAGCGGCTTCACCAGCCCGCGCGCGGCGTTCATCAGCTTGGTGCGCGCCTCCACCAATATGCGGCGCCCCCGGATCGCCAGCAGGTGTCCGTGCGCCTCTTCGCTGCGATGCCGGATCGGACGCAGTAACTTGGGTCCCGCGCGCCATCCGCGCCAGCATCTCCGCATCGATCGGGTCCCTTTTTCCGCTGTTGGCCGTCAGCAGCGGGATGGCTCGTGCATTGGCCACGATCACTTCGTGCCCGCACTCCCCCAGCACCCGCTCCACCCACGCCGAGTGGGTCCCGGCCTCGATCGCCACCCGGCTCCTCTGCAGCTTCCCTAAGCACTCCCGCACACTTGCTCGCGTGGTCTTCAGGCTGCCTGCCACCAGTACCTCGCCGGTTTCGTCCAGGATGCAGTAGGAGCTGCTGCGATCTCCCACGTCGATACCGATCGTCAGATCCTCGCGCTGCTGCTTGCGCGCCTGCTGCTTCCGCTTCGCCATTCCCTTACCCGTGATATTCTTTTTCATACCGTTCCTTCCTTTGCACCTTATCTAGTGCGCCTAACAGCTTAACGCATCCCGCCAGAACCGGCCTTCTCATACCATCTCGTCTTCCCCCCTCTTCCGGCCGCGTCGTCCGCTCGCTGACGCGCGCGGTTTCCATGAGAAGGCCCCTCGAGTCAAGGAAAATGTTGATCGACTGGTGTTTTTGTTTTGGCCTTTGCATGGGCCTCCTTTCCCTCATCTAAGGAAACTCTTCGAACGGCCCGGAGCGGTCAAGGCGCGCCGGTTTTGCGCGGCGCAGCGAACCCTTGACGGCGAGACCGTTCCGGTATCTGGGGCCGGAGGGAAAGGAGGCCGGGGGTTCCAGGGGCGTCCCCCTGGCTGGGTTCCGGGGCAGCGCCCCGGACACCTTACCGCGCGCCTTTTGCGCGGCATCCAGGAACACCTCCGCCTCCGTCCGCTGTCCTGCGCCTACCAACGGGAGGCGCTCGCTCTCCCGCCTTCGTAGCCGCTTTCCTTCTACCCGGCTTCCATCCGCACTCGGATCGGCCGGTTCCCCGGCCGGGTGCTCGTTGGGGTTCTTCCGAAGGTGGGGGCTGCCATCTCGCTGTCCAGCTCGGCCTCCCGGTCTTCCCGGAATGCCGGCTCTACCGCGACCTCGCAGTCACCCCCGTTCGGTCTCTGGCTACGACTTCCCAAACCCATCCTGTCCTCAGGCTGTCCTCAGGCCGCCGCCGCTAGCCCGGTGCTCGAGTGCTGGCTCGTCGCCTCGCAGCGACCCACACCGTGCACAGCACACTCAGCTTTCGCGCCACCGCCACCACCGCCCGCTTCCTGGCGTTGCCCCCGCCCCGCGCGCACAGCTTCAGCCCCCAGCGCCGCACATCCGTATCCTGGCCAAACCGTCCCAGAATGTACTGCGCACTGTTACCAGCAGCGTGCGCAGGTACTGATCTCCCTCTTTGGTGCTCCCCAGTTGCGTATTGCTTTCTCCCTATTGGTCTCGCCGGGGCCGCGCTCCAATGTAACAGCCCACTTCCCGGCTCTTGCGGAAGCGCGCCGGATCTTCCAGCGTCAGCACGAACGTCAGCGCCACCAGTGTCCCCACTCCCTTCACTTGCGTCAGACGTCGTACTTCTTCCGCGTAGTGCTCCCGTGCGATCGCCTCGATCCGTTCGTCCGCTTCCTGGATCTTCAGGTTCAGGGCTTCCACCGCCTCTAACAACGCTCGACCGCCGCTCGCACGGCCGGCTCCGTTCCTCCGCCAGGCGCACACTGGCCGCGGCCGGCGAACAATCCGCAGCCGCTCTCCGAGCGGCTTCACCAGCCCGCGCGCGGCGTTCATCAGCTTGGTGCGCGCCTCCACCAATATGCGGCGCCCCCGGATCGCCAGCAGGTGTCCGTGCGCCTCTTCGCTGCGATGCCGGATCGACGCAGTAACTTGGGATCCACGCGCGCCATCCGCGCCAGCATCTCCGCATCGATCGGGTCCCTTTTTCCGCTGTTGGCCGTCAGCAGCGGGATGGCTCGTGCATTGCCACGATCACTTCGTGCCCGCACTCCCCCAGCACCCGCTCCACCCACGCCGAGTGGGTCCCGGCCTCGATCGCCACCCGGCTCCTCTGCAGCTTCCCGAAGCACTCCCGCAGACTTGCTCGCGTGGTCTTCAGGCTGCCTGCCACCAGTACCTCGCCGGTTTCGTCCAGGATGCAGTAGGAGCTGCTGCGATCGCCCACGTCGATACCGATCGTCAGATCCTCGCGCTGCTGCTTGCGCGCCTGCTGCTTCCGCTTCGCCATTCCCTTACCCGTGATATTCTTTTTCATACTGGTTCCTTCCTTTGCACCTTATCGAGTGCGCCTAACGGAGCTTAACGCATCCCGCCGGGAAACCGGCCTTCTCATACCATCTCGGTGCTTTCGGCTCGATTAAGAAGCAACCCATTGACTTCGGGCTTCGCCCTTCTCATGATAAAAAGACTGTGATCATGAGAACTTCTGCGCGTTTCTGCCTAATTGCCGTTGTAGGTGCCATCGTTTTCTTCTCGGGCGCGGCCGGGCAGGACTCGGACCAGGGGATTGCCCGGGGGCCGGAGGCGACGATTCCGGTGTACACGCGCTTCATCCGCATCTCGATGACCGGGACGCTGTCTTCGAGCGTGGTCAGCCGAGCGGACACCACCACGGCCGAGATTGGGAAAGGGGCCAACGGGGCCAACACGGTGCAGAGCGAGCGGCTGTACGAGTCCAACGAGCTTTCCACGCCGAGGCGCGGGGCGTTGATCGTGGAGGCTCCGATGAGCGCGCTGAAGTTCGTGATTGAGAAGGGCAACTACGTGGCGCGCGTCCGGGTGACCGCAACGGCGATTAACGGGCACGGGAAGGCGGTCTGGAGCCAACAGAAGGAGATCACCATCAGCGGCAAGCTGAGCAAACTCGCGGCGAGGCGCCAGGGCAGCCTTTACTTCGTGCGCGCGGTCACGCTTCCCGGCGGCTCGCACTACTGGGTGGAAGGCAAGGTGGAGGACCTCGAAGCGAACGTCACCGGTACGGCCCGGAATCCCCTTAAGACCAGCGCGGGTGCGCTGGGCATCGATGCCAGCGATGCGATGTTCGTGCGGAGAACGGACGAATCGACTGACAAATTCGAAGCCGACCAGGTGTTCAGCTACGAAGGCAACGCTTTTTCACCGATCCTCGATCCGGTCTTTCCCACCGGCAGAAAGTTTGGCTTGCAGGTGTTCTTCGTCATTTATCCCGACCTCAGGGGCGCGCAGCCGGAAATGAGCCTGGAACTGCTGCGCGCCGGGCGGGCGATCGCGAAGGGGGCGCTGCCGTTCAAGCACAAACTATATGACTTGGCCCTCGACGGCAGGGGGACCGGCTTCAGTGCTACCGAGCGCGCGCAGGAGTTTCCCTATCTGGCGGACATGAAGTTCAGCCAACTCCCCGCTGGGGACTACGAAGCGGTCATCACAGTCAGCCAGGGCCGCAGCACGATCAAGCGCAGTGTGCCGTTCAAGGTGGCCGGCACTCCGCCGCCGGCCAAGTAAGGTACAGGCGTCCGCGTTGCCGGGTGACGAACGGGCGGCCTCTCTGGCCGGGAGCGGCAAGGAACTCCTCTTTTCTGTTGGATCTTTGGGGAGACTCCGCTCCCTTGCGGCGGCGGCTCGGTGGTCCCGACTGTGATTAACAAGTAACCTATTGACACCGAGCTTCGCCCTTCTCATGATAGGGAGACCATGCTCATGAGAACTTTTTCGCGTTTCTGCGTAATTGCCGCCCTGGGTGGCGTCGCTTTTTGCTTCTCCGCAGCCGGGCAGGACACGGCCGACCAAGGGATATCCCTGGGGAACCAGAGCGCGATGCCGGTGTTCGCGCGGTTCATTCGCACGTCGATGACCGGAACGCTGTCTTCGAGTTCGGCCAGCGGCCTGCAGGAGAACGTGACTAGCGCCGTGGGCGAGGGGAGAAGCAGTTGGGATGGATCGCGCGTCGACTCGAACACGACCTCGGGCCCGATGCACGGCATGGTGTTGGTGGAAGTTCCGCTGACCGCGCTCAAGTTCAATACGGACGGGGGCAAATATGAGGCCCGAGCTAAAGTCACGGTGACGGTACACAACGCGGACGGCAAAGCTGTCTTCAGCGCCGAAAAGGAAATCGGCGTTCACGGACCGGAAAAGAAGCTCGAAGCGCGGCGCCAGGGCAGCCTTTTCTTCGTGCGAGGGCTTAATCTCCCCGGCGGCTCCTCATACACGGTGGAAGCCCAGGTGGAAGACCTGCAGGCGCAACAGACGGGAGCGGCTCAGAATCCGGTCGTGACAGGCGCCGGCGCCCCCGGCCTCAATGCCAGCGATGCGATGTTCGTGCGAAAGCTGGACAACGCGGTGGACTCGTTCGAGGCCGATCAGAACATCAGCGTCGAAGGCGTGGGTCTGGCGCCGGTGCTCGATCCGGTATTCCCCGCCGGAAGGAAGTTTGGCATGCAGTTGTTCTTCGTGCTCTATCCGGACATCAACGGCGCGCAGCCGGATATGACCTTGCAGTTGATGGCCAACGGGAAGATCGCGGCCCAGGGGCCGCTGCCGTTCAAGCACAACCTGCATGAACGAGCCTTCGAAGGGAAGAACACCCCCAACGGATCGATAACGGGAGGAACGACCGCGATTTTCAACCCCGCCAGCCAGCAAACGAGGGAGTTCCCGTATCTCGCCGACATGCAGTTCAGCCAGCTCCCCGCAGGAGACTACGAGGCGGTCGTCAGAATTCGGCAGGGCGGCCGGATCATCACGCGCGAAGTACCGTTCAAGGTGGCCGGCACTCCGCCCCCGGCCAAGTGACGGAGAGGCGCGTCACTCCGTGACGAAGGGCCCGGCGCTTTGGCCCAGAGCGGCCAGGAATTGTTCCTTGCGCGTGTCGGCCGCGGCCACGGCGGCGCGGGTGGCGAAGTAGTAGCAAGCCGCTCCCGCCAGCGCGTCGAGCGCCAGTATCCCATAGAACAAGGCGCGGCTCTCGAGGCGCCAGGCGGCCAGGTACGCCAGGGCGACCGGCGCCACCATCACGGGGAACAGCAGCAGCATGTAGACCTGGAACCGCCCGGCCGAGGAGCGGCCCCAGGAATGCTCGGGGTTCACCGGCCGCGGCTGGTAGACCGAGCTCACGTTGCCCACGCTGAGGAAGTACAGCGAAAAGATCAGCGTCACCAGGATCGCCTGCGCGATGCTGGCCAGCGGGAGCGGAACGCGTAGCAGGGCGCACACCAGCAGGATCAGCACGATCTCCAGCAGAATGAAGGTCATTCCCGCGAGATTCTTGGCCCGCACGACGAGCGAGAACGGCACCGGCGTCGAGAAATAGATCTGGGCGGCGGAGCGGTCGAACCCGAACTGGTTCCAGAACGCCACCTCGGCCAGCAGGATCATGGCGTAGCCGCTGACGACCACCGGATAGCTGAGGCCGCCGGGCATGGAGTGGCCACCGTGCATGAGCGGCCACCAGATGATCGCGCCGAACGAGAAACCCATCAGGAAAACCACGCGGAATCGCGGTGAACGGGCCAGGGTTCTGAGCTCCTTCTCGACCAGCGCGGCGAGCGGATCGGAAAGAAGTGCCGCGGGCCAGCCGTACAGAGGGTCGGTCCAGCGTGCGCTCCCGGACGACCCCGCCGAACGCGCGGCCGCGACGTCGAAGCGCAGGCTGCGGCGGAACTGGAGCCGGCCGAAGGCGTACGCGGCGGCGGTTGCGGCAAAGAGGATTGCGAGCGCTACACCCACCTGGGTTCCCAGGGCTACACGCGCCGCCGCGGCCCAGGGCAGCAGTACGCTCTGGCGGGAAGAGAACAGCCGCCTCAACTCCCTACCGCGTCCACTGTTCCCCAGCAGTTGCGGCAGCGCGCCGCAGGTCACCATCGCCAGAACCACCAGCTCCCGGACGCGGCGGATCGCGAGCAGGCGCTCGAGCAAGCTGCGCAGGCCGGCCGAGAGGAACAGGTTGAAGGCGATGAAGATCAGCAGCGCCGGCACCGGAAGCCAGCGTGGCACGGCAGGATTCGCCGCCAGGCCGATCGCGGTCCCGGTCAGGACCAGAAGCATCTCGAGCGCCGTGGTCAGCCGCAGGAGCAGTTCCACGACAAACAGATCACGGTCGGGAATCGGGTAAAGCAGGATCTTCCGAACGTTCAGCGAAGCTCCGGCGTCGGTGGTGAGGATGGGGGCGAGTTGCCAGAAGAGGCAGGTGCCCATCAGGATCGCCGGCAGCGTGGATTCCAGATCCTGGCGCGAGGAGAGGCCCGTGAAGAGCCCGGCCGCAACGCCGAGAAACGCCCACAGTCCGTACCAGACCAGCCACAGGACACCCGCCAGAATGCGGCCGCCCGCCGGACGGGCGAGAAGATGCCAGGTGCATTTCCACTGCGCCTCGAGGATGGCCCGCACGCGTGACGACATCGCCTACAGCCAGTCCAGCTTGTCCTGCATACGGTCGGCGCCGACCAGGCGGACGAACGCGTCCTCGAGCGTTTCCGATCCCTCGCGGAGGCCGGCCATCGAGCTCTCCATGACCAGCCTGCCGCCGTCGATGATGGCCACCCGGTCGCACAGCCGTTCGACGACTTCGAGGACGTGCGAAGTGAGGAAGACCGTGGCGCCGTGGCGCACCTGGTCCGTGAGCAGGTCTTTCATCATGCGCGCACCGACGGCGTCGACGCCCTCGAAGGGTTCGTCGAGCAGGAAGACCTCCGGCCGGTGAATGAGGGCGGCGGCCATGGCCAGGCGCTTGCGCATGCCCTTGGAGTACTCGGCGATCAGCTTGCGGCTCTCCGCGTCGAGTTCGAACAGGGTCAGCAACTCGCCCGCTCGCCCGGCTACCACGCCGCGGTCGAGGCCGTACATGCGCCCGGCGAATTCGAGGAACTCGCGGCCGGTGAGCCGGTCGAACAGGACCGACTCGTCGGGCACCACGCCGATGCGCCGTTTGATCTCGAGTCCGCGCTCGGGCATCGGCAGGCCCAGGATCTCGATCGATCCCGAACTGGGCGGCGCCAGGCCGATCAACATGCGTATGGTGGTGGTTTTGCCCGCGCCGTTGGGCCCCAGGAAACCGAAGAAGCAGCCGCGCGGCACGGCCAGCGTCAGCCCGTCCACCGCCGCCTTGTCGCCATAGACTTTGCGGAGTTCGCGGACGGCGATCGCGGGCGTTTCATCGGGCATAGATACATCTTAGAACCCGCTTGTCGCCCGTCGCTCGTCGCCCGTGGCGCGGAGGCCGCCTAGGGCGCCCTGCTCGTCGCCCGTCGCTCGTCGCTCGTCGGATCGTTGCGACGGGCGACGAGCGACGGGCGCGCCGAGCAGTTCAGGTTAAAGCCTCCCCCTCAAACACCCGATAAGAGGAGCGTGCCTTCTCCCACAGTGCCGCCGCCGCTGGCACAGGCCGCCGACCTGCTGGGGGCGGAGTTTCGCCGCCGGGTCCGCAGCCTGGCACGGCTGCTGAAGGGGGAATCGAGCGCCCTCGATGCGGCGTTTCTGAGCTGGCTCGAACGGCGCCGATTCGACACCCGGCAGGCCAAGGCCCTGGCTGCGATCACCTGCGGAGCCGCCGTCCGCCTGCTCACGCAGAAGAAGACGCTTGCCGATTTCTTCGAACAGGTGGAATACAACGGGCGCCGGCTGGCGAAGCTGGACGTCACGCCAGCGTCGGTTCTCGAGGCGCTCTCCGCTTACGACCGCCTTCTGACGCGCCGCGCGCGCGCCATTCCGGAGCCCGAGCGGCAGGATTTGCGCTGGGTGGCCAGGCAGTTGGACTTCTGCGTGGTTCTGACGCTCAACAATGCCTTCTATCAGGTGCGCGAAGCGGAGACCGAGGCCTTCTTCGAGCTGCACGACGCCGAGTTGCGGGCCTCGGATGAGGCGGAGCTGCTGGAGGCCTACCTGGAGATCCTGGCGCGGTTCTGCGGCGCCGACGAGGCCTGCGCGGTCCTGTTCGATTCGAGCGGGCGGGCGCCGGTGGCCTGCCGCGTCACGGTTCCGCTGCGCGCGGGACTGGCCTGGAAGAGCCTGGCCACGCCCCGGCTGATGCGCGCCGGGAACGGCTGTGCGCGGGGACTGCTCAATCCCGCCTGGGCTCGCCAGTACGTCTCGGCGTGGTCGGTCCCGTTGGGGAACGCCGGTGCGATGCAGTTCGCCTTCCGCAAGGAGTACCACTGGCTTCCGCGGGAGTTGCGGCTGCTCGCCGGGGCGGCCGGCCGGTGCGTCACGGCGGCGGAGAAGCTGCGCCTGACGAGCCAGCTTGCCGCTCGGGAGCGGGAAGTACGCGAACTGGCCGAGCGCATGCTTCAGGTGGAGGAGCGGGAGCGGCGCCGCATCAGCCGGGAACTGCACGACGAAGCCGGCCAACTGCTCCCCTACGCGCGCTTGCAGCTCGAATTGATCGAGCGCGAGGAGGACGCGCCGCCGGCGGTCCTGCGCAGGCTGGCAGAAGCGCGCGAGGCCATCGGACGGACCGTGCTGGAGATCCGGCGAGTGCTTTCCGACCTCAGCCCGGCGGTGCTGGAGCAACTGGGGTTGGCGGCCGCGGTGCGCCAGTTGCTCATCCGGCTGCACCAGATGCACGGGGTCTCGACCCGGCTCGAGGGCGCGGGGCTGAAGGCCCTGCCGGAGAAGACGGCCATCCTGGCCTACCGGCTGGTCCAGGAATGCTGTAACAACGTAGCGCGGCATTCATCCGCCTCGCGCCTAAACGTTTTCGTCACCGCCGCCGATGGAAGTCTGAAGATGCGCATTCAGGATGATGGCGTCGGTTTCCGAGTCGCAGAGGCGTTCGCCAGGCCGGGCTCGTATGGGCTGGCTGGTATGCGGGAGCGGGTCGCGCTGGCGGGTGGCAAGTTCGAAATTTCGAGCGCGCCTGGCCGGGGCACCCGGGTTTCGGCCTCCATCCCCATTCCCGTGCCCGCACGGGCCGCTACAAAGTCTTCCGACCCGCACCAGGGGGGCGGGCGGTGCGCATGAAAGTCGAGGGCTTATGCCAAAAATCAAGGTGCTGCTAGCGGACGATCACACGCTGTTTCGGCAAGGTATCAGGAACCTGCTTTCCTCGGAAACCGATCTGGAAGTGGTCGCCGAAGTGTCGAACGCCGGAGACGCAATGGAGAAGACAACCGAATTGCGCCCCGATGTAGTCCTGATGGACATCGGAATGCCCGGGTTCAGCAGTTTCGAAGCCACCCGCCACATCCGGCGGGAGCGGCCCGACACCAAGGTGCTCTTCCTCACCATGTACGACGACGAAGACTACCTGGTGGAGGGCATGGAGGTAGGCGGAAATGGCTATGTGCTGAAGGACTGCCCGGCCGCGCAACTGCTGGCGGCCATCCGCGACGTGAACCGGGGAGGCAGCTACCTCAGTCCCAGGATGCTCTCACAGCTCGTCGACGACTTCCGCTCGCGGGTCAAGTCATCCGCCCGGCTGCCTCGCTTCGCCACGCTCACCGCACGCGAGAAGGAAGTCCTCAAGATGCTGGCGGAGGGCCAGTCCGTCAAGGAGATCGCCTGCTCGCTGAACCTCAGCGTCAAGACGGTGGAGGCGCACAAGTTCAACCTGATGCGCAAGCTCGATATCCACAACAAGGCGCAGTTGGTCCAGTACGCCATTCAGAAGAAGATCATCCAGATCCCCAGTCTCGCGTAGGAGAAGGCGGGAGGTGTGTTCGAAGGGCGCTTGTTCAAAAGGACGCTCGTCCGACGGGCGCTGGTCCGACGGGCGCTGGTCCGAAGGGCGCTGGTCTGAAGGGCGCGGGTCTGAAAGACGGTGCCCGATTGTCCGAACGGGGCTGGCCGCTGGTCCGAAGGACGCTGGTGCGAAGGGTGCCGGTCCGGAAGACACCGGCACACCGGCCGTTCGCACCTCCCGCCTTCCCTTTTTTTGGAGGAATTCTCAGAAGGCCCCAACCGATTCGATACCGGCCGAGTGCAGCGCGGTGGCCATCTTCTCGAGCGCGGATTTGTGGATCTGCGAAACGCGGCTTTCATTGATGCCCAGGACGCCGCCGATTTCCCGCATGGTCATGTCTTTGGTGTAGTAGAGCACCACCACTTTCCGGTAGCGCTCCGGAAGGGTCTTCATGGCTTTCCACAGCGCGTCGTGAAGCTGGCCGTGGGCGCAGATCGAATCGGGGTGCGTCTCGGGCTTGGCCGGATAGTCCGGGGCCGGCAGGTCCTCCTGGTCGGGACGCCGGGTGGAAATCGAGATCAGGCCGACGCACTGCATTTCGGTCATCATCTGCCGCCACCGCTCCACCTCGACTCCCATCCTGCCCGCGATCTCCGATTCGGTGGGATTGCGCTGCAGGGTCGCGGCCAGCTCGCGAGTTGCCTCCTCGACCTGCTTGTGGCGGCGCCGCAGATCGCGCGAAGCCCAGTCCAACTGCCGCAGGCTGTCCAGAATCGCCCCCTTGATACGGTGCTTGGCGTAACTCGAGAACGCGACCTGCTTCTCAGGCTGGAACTTGTCCACCGCGTCGAACAGACCCAGGATCCCGGCATGGACCAGGTCGTCCAGATCGACGTGAACGGGCAGGTTCTCGTGGACCCGGACCGCGATCGCCTTCACCAACGGCAGGTGGTCCATGATCACGCGGTCCCGTTCTTCCCTCGCCGCATCCGTCCGTTCCTTCGAGTTCGTTTGCTTGGCCATGCCCCTATCGATGCAACCCCGCGGCCAACTCGGCCAGGGTCTATCGCGTACTTCGGGAGGGGGGCTTACCTGACTGAGCGGGCACGCACTTACGGAGCGAGCACCTTAGTACGAAAGTGCCGCGATGGCGTTTCGGACGGTCTCAAAAAGGCAGAAACGGAACCCAAATTGGAACTCGCGTTTCATTCTGAAACGCGGAGGCGGAACAGACGCGGCGACGGCGCGACGCAGCAGACACGGAGACGAAGTACGCGGCGGAACAGACGCGGCGATGAGAACGACCCGGCAGGAACAAGCCGGCGAGGACCCGGGAGGCGAAGACTCCGCCCGTAAAGACGCGGTGGAGGAGACGCGGCGACGAGAACGAGCCGGCGAGAACCCGGGGGCGATGACGCCGCCAGCGAAGATGCGGTGGAGGAGACGCGGCGGCAGGAACGAGCCGGCGAGAACCCGGGGGCGATGACGCCGCCAGCGAAGATGCGGTGGAGGAGACGCGGCGGAACAGACGCGGCGGCAGGAACGAGCCGGCGAGAACCCGGGGGCGAAGACGGCGCCAGCGAAGACGGGGCTGAGAGGAAAGACGCGCTCAATCCCGCTGGAGCTGGGCGATCCAGGTCTTCACAGCCAGGCCGGCGAGCAGGACCCAGACGCCGATGCGGAACACACCCTCGAGGGTGAAGGCGGAGAGAAGCGCCAGCACCCCGTAGCAGGCCAGCGCGGTGATGAAGCGGGCTTTCATGGGCTCCAACCATGGTAGCCGTTCGGAACCGTGCCCGCGGGAACGCGGCGCCTACGTCCGCTGGCGGACGAATTCGTATCGCTCGACCGTGGCCGCGACCTCGAAAGGTCTTTCAGGCTCGCTGCCGTTGCGCACGGCCAAATCCAGCCGCGTGACTTTGCCGAGGCAGTGCAGGTCGAGGTCGCCGGAGGGGTTGAGTGAGATGGTGTACTCAATCGGCTCGCCGATGTCCAGTTTCAAGTCCGAGGCGAACAGCACCCCGCCTGAGCTGAGGTTCTTCGTCTCGCCGGCACCGTCAATCGAGCGCAGGCCATTCCGGAGAAGCTTCACGGGCAGCTTGACGTCGAATCTCTTAGATCTGCGTTGTTCCACCACGGGACCTCTCTAACCTATTAGGTTTCGTGGGTGTTAGTCAATATATTCGGCTCTTTTTAGGCCCGGTTTTGGTTCTGGTACGTCACATTACTTTCGGTGTAGTAAGTTCGTTTCAAGACTTGGGCCCGCCGTCGGGTACTGTAGTTTTGGCCTGTTGGTCCTCCCTGCCGGCCGCCGCGGCTGAACGACGCCCGTGGCGCGCGGGTCAGCGGGTTACGGCACGCTCTCCAGAAACCCATGTGGTACGCATCCAGGTCCGGCTCGGGCGGGACGTGGACGTCCCGCGCAGGCGTGGACGCCTGCCCCCACAGGTTTCGGGCCCCGGTGACGGGCCGCCTCGGCCCGCTTGTGCTGACGCGTGCGCCGCGGTCCTTGGCGGAGCGCCAGCCCCTGTGGCGCGAGGCTCCCGCGTCGGGGGACAATGGAGAATTGGCGGAGTATCGCCGACCCCCACCATGCTGGACCGCATCACCGTACACGGGGCGCGGCAGCACAACCTGAAGAACATCGACGTCGAGATCCCGCGCAACACCTTCACGGTGGTCACCGGGCTGAGCGGCTCCGGCAAGTCGTCGCTCGCCTTCGACACCATCTACGCCGAGGGCCAGCGCCGCTACGTGGAGACGCTCTCGCCCTACGCCCGCCAGTTCCTCGACCAGATGGAGCGCCCGGAAGTCGATTCCATCGACGGCCTCAGCCCGGCCATCTCCATCGAGCAGAAGACCACCAGCCGCAGCCCGCGCTCGACCGTCGGCACCATCACCGAAATCTACGACTACCTGCGCGTGCTCTACTCCTCCATCGGCGTGCCGCACTGCCCCAACTGCGGCCACGAGATCTCGCAGCAATCCACCGAGCAGATCCTCCAGCAGATCGCCGGCCTGAGGCAGGACGAGCGGGTCATGATCCTGGCCCCCATCGTGCGCGGCCGCAAGGGCGAGTACCGCAAGGACCTCGAGAAGCTAGCGCGGCAGGGCTTCCTGCGCGCCCGCATCGACGGCGTTCTGCGCTCGATCGACGAGCCGATCGTGCTGGACCAGCGGCGCAACCACACCATCGAGGTGGTCGTCGACCGGCTGCTGGTCAAGCCGGGCATCGAGAAGCGCCTGGAAGCTTCCATCGAAACCGCCACTAAGCTGGCCAACGGGCCTGGTGACTGTCGCGGTGGTGAACGGCGAGGAGCATCTCTACTCGCAGAAGCTGGCCTGCCCGGACTGCGGCACCAGCGTTCCGCCATCGAGCCGCGGTCGTTCTCCTTCAACAGCCCTTACGGCGCCTGCGAGACGTGCTCGGGCCTGGGCAACAAGTGGATGTTCGACCCGGCCAAGATCATGGCCGATTCCTCGAAGCCGCTGTTCGATGGCGGCCTGGTCCCGGCGGCCTCGTCGGAGACCATCGCGCGCGCCGCTACGGAGGCGGCCAAGCGCCAGAAGATCAACCTGGCGAAGCCCTTCGACGATCTGGCGGCCAAGGCGCAGGATTTCCTGCTGTTCGGCGGCACGCGGCTTCCCCGGCATTCTCAAGCTGCTCGAAGAGAAGTTCGAGGACGCCACCGACATGTACCGCGAGTGGCTGATGGACTACATGTCCCCCATCGAGTGCCCGGACTGCAAGGGAAGGCGGCTGAAACCCGCCAGCCTGGCCGTGCTGGTGAAGGGCGTCTCGATCGCCGCGTTCACGGCACTGCCCGGTTGCCCGCGCGCTTCCGAAGCTGAACGGCTGGGAGTTCACCGAGCGCGAGATGCAGATCGCCGGGCGCGTGCTGGACGAAATCCGCAACCGGCTGGAATTCCTCAGCGCCGTGGGGCTCGACTACCTGAGCCTGGACCGCTCGGCGGCCACGCTTTCCGGCGGCGAAGCCGCAGCGCATCCGCCTGGCGACGCAGATCGGCTCGCAAGCTGCGCGGCGTGCTCTACGTGCTCGACGAGCCCTCCATCGGGCTGCACCCGCGCGACAACGCGCGCCTGCTCGACACGCTGGCCCGGCTGCGCGACCTGGGCAACACGGTGCTGGTGGTGGAGCACGACGCCGAGACCATCGAGCGCGCCGACTACGTGATCGACCTGGGCCCGGGCGCGGGCCGGCTGGGCGGCGTGCTGGTGGCCGCGGGCACGCCAGCCCAGATCGCAGCGCAACCCCGCGTCGCTCACCGGCCAGTATCTTTCCGGCGCGCTGCAGCATTCCTACGCCGGCCGGCGCGGCGCCGCGGCAACGGCAAGAAGCCTGGTGATTCGCGGCGCGCGCGAGCACAACCTCAAGAACATCGACGTCGAGTTTCCGCTGGGCCTGTTCATCGTGATCACCGGCGTTTCCGGCAGCGGCAAATCGACGCTGGTGAACGACATCGTCTACCGCGCGCTGTGCGCGCGCATCTACAAGTCGCGCGAGGAGCCGGGCGCCCACGACTCCATCGAGGGCCTGCGAGCACATCGACAAGGTCATCGAGATCGACCAGTCGCCCATCGGCCGCACGCCGCGCTCGAACCCCGCCACCTACACCGGCGTCTTCACGCCCATCCGCGATCTCTACGCCATGCTGCCGGAATCGCGCGAGCGCGGCTACAAGCCCGGCCGCTTCAGCTTCAACGTGAAGGGCGGCCGCTGCGAAGCCTGCCAGGGCGACGGGCTCAAGCGCATCGAGATGAATTTCCTGCCCGACGTCTACGTCACCTGCGACGTCTGCCGCGGCCGGCGCTACAACTACGAGACGCTGCAGGTAAAATACAAGGGCTATTCGATCGCGGATCTTCTGGAGACGACGGTCGAGGAAGCGCTGGCGGTGCTCGAAAACATTCCGCAGATCCAGCCCAAGCTGCAGACGCTGGTGGACGTCGGGCTGGGCTACGTCCACCTGGGCCAGTCCTCCACCACGCTTTCGGGCGGCGAGGCGCAGCGCATCAAGCTGGCCCGCGAGCTGAGCCGGCGGCAGACCGGGCGGACGTTCTATATCCTCGACGAGCCCACCACCGGGCTGCATTTCGACGACGTCACGCAAGCTGCTCGACGTGCTGCAGCGGCTGGTGGACCTGGGCAACACGGTGGTGGTGATCGAGCATCAACTCGACGTGGTCAAGTCGCGCCGACTGGATCATCGACCTGGGGCCGGACGGCGGCGATGCGGGCGGGCAGGTGGTGGCGACCGGCACGCCCGAGCAGGTGGTGCGCAGCCGCACGAGCTACACCGGCCAGGCGCTGGCCAAGGTGCTGAAGAACGGCAGAAACGGACACACAGCGTGAGCCAATACGACCTCGAGCCGCTGGACTTTTCCGGGCTGAAGACCATCCCGATCCGCGAGCGCGGCGGCAAGGTGCGGGTGGAGCACTTCGCCAAGCCGTATCGGAAGGGCGGCGGGGTCGGCGGGCTGCGCTGCGATTCGCTCGCCGCGCGATCTGCTGGCGGGCGACGGTCGCTCGCGCGCGGCTGGTTGACTGCGCATCGGCCAGGACGCGCGCGGTGCGGCACGGCGCAAGCCCGAGTCGATCTGTGGGGCATGGGCGGGCACGTCATCAAGTGCGGCCTGGCGCCGGTGCTGACGGATCTCATGCAGGCGCGGATTCGCGACCGCCTTCGCCATGAACGGCTCGGCGGCGATTCACGATTTCGAGATCGCCATCGCCGGGGCCACCAGCGAGGACGTCGAGGCCGTGCTCCCGGATGGGCGCTTCGGCGTGGCCGAGGAGACCGGCCGCGAGATGAACGCCGCCATCGTCGAGGGCGGACCGCGACTCGCTCGGCATGGGCGAGGCACTGGGGCGTCCGCTTGCTGACGCGCGCGATTCGCGTGCAGCGGGCCGGAGCGTCCCTACTCGCCGCCGCCTACCTCAACCGCACGCCGGTCACGGTGCATGTCGCCATCGGAACCGACACGCCGCACCTGCATCCAGCCGCCGACCCGGCCGCCATCGGGCGCGCCACGCATCGCGACTTCCGCCTGTTCTGCCGGCTGGTGTCGCAGCTCGATTCCGGCGGCGTGTACCTCAACCTGGGCTCGGCCGTGGTCATGCCGGAGGTGTTTCTGAAAGCCGTTTCGGTGGTGCGCAACCTGGGCTGCCGCCTCCAGGACTTCACCACCGTGAACCTGGATTTCCTCCAGCATTACCGGCCCCGCGTGAACGTGGTCGAGCGGCCGCACACCCGCTCGGGAGGCCGCGGGATCGCCATCACGGGCCATCATGAGCTGATGGTGCCGCTGCTGGCGGCGGCCCTCATCGAGCGTCAGTCATGACCGACCCTTCCGAGCCGCAGCCGCCGCAGCAGTTCGAGCTGCCGCCGCCTTACGAAGGCCCGCCCGAACCCGAGCGCGTTCCCCCGCCCGAACCCGAGCGCGTTCCCTTCTGGGGCTATCGCGACCTGATGTTTCTCATCGCGGTCGCCTTCATTCTTCTGCTGCTGGTGGGCAGGGTGGCGCTGCTCTTCTTCAAGGGTCCACTCGGCGCGGGGCAGGCGCTGGCCGTGACGTTCGCGTTCGAGGGCCTCTGGTTCGCGGCTCTGTATGGGGTGATGCGCGTTGAATACGGCCGTCCTTTCTGGCGGTCGCTCGGCCTGGGTGAAAACGCCGCGCGGGTTCTGGGACGGCTTCGGCTGGGGGCTGCTGACCGCCCTGGTTTGCGTCGTGCTGTCGAGCCTGCTTCCGGCTCCGCACGTCAAGACACCCATGGAAGAGCTGCTGAAGGACCGCTCCTCGCTCCTGCTGATGGGATTCTTCGCCGTCACTCTCGGCCCGCTGTGCGAAGAACTGGCGTTCCGCGGCTTCCTGCAGCCGCTGCTGGTGAGCACGTTTGGCGCCGTGGGCGGGGTCGCGCTGCAGGCGGTGCCGTTCGCGGCGCTGCACGGCGCCGAATACGCCTGGAGCTGGCAGCAACTCCTGGTCATGCTGCTCGCCGGATCGGCCTTCGGCTGGATGCGCCACCGCACCGGCTCGACCGCCGCCTCGACTTACATGCACGCGGGCTTCAACTTCGTCGTCTTCATGGGAATGCTGGTGGAGAACTTCGCTCGAAAGACCTGATAGAGTGGTGCGGGCGCCCGCGGGGCGGCCCGCTCGCTCACGCTCGCGGTTCGGTGCTGCTGGCGGGGTCCGCTCGCTTACGCTCGCGGTTCGGTGCTCCGTGAGGGGAAGGCCAAATGGTAGAGACAATTCAGTGGACTGACGCCGGTGTGGTTATGATCGACCAGACGCGATTGCCGCGCGATGAGGAGTACGTCACGTGCCGCGACTACCGCGAGGTGGCCGAAGCGATCCGCTCGATGGTGATTCGCGGCGCCCCGGCCATCGGCGTCGCGGCAGCCATGGGAGTCGCGCTCGGCGTGCTCAGGGCCGACCCTGCGCGGCTCGACGCGGAGTTCGAAACCATCTGCGCGACGCTCGCCGCCACCCGGCCCACGGCGGTCAATCTTTTCTGGGCCATCGACCGCATGAAGAAGCTGTACAGCGGGATTCGCGCCTGCCCCATCGATGAGATTCGCCGGCGGCTGGTGGAGGAAGCGCGGCAAGTCCGGCTGGAGGACATCGCTATCAACGAGGCCATCGGCCGGCATGGCGCACCGCTCGTTCCGGACGGGAAGACCGTGCTCACGCACTGCAACGCCGGGGCGCTGGCGACGGCGGGTTACGGAACGGCGCTAGGTGTGGTGCGGGCCGCCATCGCCTCGGGCAAGCGCATCGACGTGTTTGCCGACGAAACGCGGCCGTTTCTCCAGGGCGCGCGGCTCACCGTGTGGGAACTGCAGCACGACGGCATCGCGGCCACGCTGATCACCGACAACATGGCGGGCCACTTTTTGAAATCCGGGCGCATCGGCTGCGTGGTGGTGGGCGCGGACCGGATCGCCGCCAACGGCGATGTGGCCAACAAGATCGGCACTTACGGGGTGGCCGTGCTGGCGCACGAGAACGGGGTGCCGTTCTACGTGGCGGCGCCGGTCTCGACGCTGGACCTGAACCTCCCTTCCGGCGACCAGATCCCGATCGAGCAGAGGCCGGCTGCCGAAGTAACCCACGTGTTCGGAGTCCCGGTGGCGCCCGAAGGCGTGCGGGTGGAGAATCCGGCGTTCGATGTGACGCCGAACCGGTACGTAGACGCTATCGTCACCGAGCGGGGAGTGGCGCGCGCGCCGTATACCGATTCGTTGGCAAGGCTCGCCGTTGGGTGAAGGGAAAAGGCCGGAAGATTATAGCCGCCGATGAACGCCGATAAACGCAGATAAGAAAAGGCTGACACGGGCCCGGAATGTGTTTGTTCCTATCGGCGTTTATCTGCGTTCATCGGCGGCTAGTAATGTCTTGCCTTACTTGCGGGACGGCTTGCTGGGGACGGGCGCGACATCGATGACGGGGATCAGCGACTTCATTCTCTCGCGGCCGGGCGGCGGCATTCGCGTCGCGAGCTGCTCGTTCAGCGTGGAGACGAACTCCTCGATCTGGTGCTCGATGGCCGCCATCCTCTCGCGCATGTTCAGGATGATCTCGACGCCAGCCAGGTTCACCCCGAAATCCCGCGTCAGCTTGAGAATCACCTCCAGGCGTTCGATATCCTCCTGGGTGTAGAGGCGGGTGTTGCCTTCGCTGCGCGAGGGCTTGAGCAGACCCTCGCGCTCGTAGAGCCGCAGGGTCTGCGGGTGGATCTGGTACTGCTCGGCGATGGCCGAGATCATGTACGCGGCTTTACCCTTGCTCTTGGCCATAAATCAGACCTGGCTCCAGATGTTCTCGCGCGGATCCTCGGGGTTCAGCTTCGCCAGCTCGCGCAGGATCTCCTTGGTGCGCTCGTCACGGACCTTCGGCGGCTGCACGACCACCTCGACGATCTGGTCCCCGCGCAGGTTCTTGCGCGAATTCAACACGCCTCTCTCGCGCATGCGGAACTTCTGGCCGCTGGAGGTGCCGGGCGGAATCTTCAGCAGCGCCCGGCCATCGATGGTGGGCACTTCGATTTTGGTCCCCAGGCCGGCCTCGGTGACGGTGACCGGAACCTGAATTTCGATGTCGTCCCCCTGGCGGTGGAAGAAGGCGTGCGCTTCGACGCGGACGGTGATGTAAAGGTCGCCCGGCGGCGCGCCCCCGGTTCCGGCATTGCCCTTCCCGGCCACGCGCAGCCGGGTCCCGGTCTGCACGCCCGGCGGGATGCGGACCTCGACCGTTTCGTTGGCCGGCAACCGGCCGTCGCCATGACAGGTGGGGCAGACGTTGCGCAGCTTGCCCGAGCCGCCGCAGCGCGGACAGCCGATGTTGAAGCGCATGGCGCCGGCCATCTGGGTCACGGTGCCCCGTCCCTGGCACTGCGGGCAGGTCACCTCGCCGGTGGCGGCGGTACCGGTCCCGCCGCAGGTTGTGCACACTTCCTGGTGGCTGACGTTGACCTTTACCTGGGTGCCCCGGATGGCCTGCCAGAAGTCGATGTTCAGCCCGTACTCGAGATCGGAGCCAGGCTCCGGAGCAGGCCGTGCTTCCCCGCGGCCGCGGCCGCCGAAGAACTGTCCGAAGAGATCGCGGAACTGGCCGGAAAATCCCCCGGCCGCGTCCCCTGCCCCCGCGCCAGCCGGACTCCCGGAAGCATAATCGGAGAAGTCGAACCCGTTGAAGTCCATTCCCGGGCCCGGTGGCGGCGCGCTGGGGCCGGGTTGGGGCCCGTGCTCAGAGTAGTAGCCGACCTGATCGTACATCTGGCGCTTCTTGGGGTCGCTCAGGACGTCGTAAGCTTCCTGCACGCGCTTGAAGCGCTCCTCGGCCGCCTTGTCCCCGGGATTGAGATCGGGATGGTGCTTCCGCGCAAGCTTCCGGTAAGCTTTGCGGATCTCTTCCTTACTAGCGCCCCGGCTTACGCCGAGTGCCCCGTAGTAGTCCTGGGTGCTGGTTGACATAACTGAGCTGTCAGCGGTCAGCTTTCAGCGGTCAGCCCCGGAACGAACTGACGCGCCGTCGGCCGACCGCCGACTCGCACGAAAAAATCTACTGCCTCGCTATCAGCCGCCAGCCACCCGGGCTGAAAGCTGATAGCCGAAAGCTGATAGCTATTTCTTATCCTTGTCGTCCACGTCGACGAACTCCGCGTCGACTACGTTGTCTTTAGGCTTCTGCTCCTGCTGTGGGCCGTCGGGGCCGGGAGCGCCCTGGGGTCCGGCAGCCCCCGGCTGGGAGGCCGCCTTGTACATCGCCTCGGCCAGACGGTGGCTGGCGTTCTCCAGCTTCTCGCGCGCCGAATTGATCCGCTCGACGCCGCCTTCCTTCATCGCGGCCTTGGTGTCTTCGAGAGCGCTCTCGATCTCCTTGGCGTCGGCGTCGCTGATCTTGGCGCGGTGGTCGCGAAGCATCTTCTCGACGTTGTAGAGCATCGCGTCGGCCCGGTTGCGGGCGTCGATCTCTTCCTTCTGCTGGCGGTCCTCGGAGCCGTGCGCCTCGGCGTCCTTGGCCATCTTGTCCACTTCGTCCTTGCTCAGGCCGGAGGAAGATGTAATGGTGATCTTCTGCTCGTTGTTGGTCGCGCGGTCCTTGGCGGTGACGTTCAGGATGCCGTTGGCGTCGATGTCGAAAGTCACCTCGACCTGCGGCACGCCGCGCGGAGCGGGCGGAATGCTCGACGAGCTGGAACACGCCCAGCAGCCGGTTGTCGCCGGCCATGGCGCGCTCGCCCTGGTAGACCTTGATCTCGACCGAGGTCTGGTTATCCGAGGCCGTCGAGAAGACCTCGCTCTTGCGGGTCGGAATGGTCGTGTTGCGTTCGATCAGCTTGGTGAACACGCCGCCCAGCGTCTCGATGCCCAGCGACAGCGGGGTGACGTCGAGCAGCAGCACGTCCTTCACTTCGCCGCCCAGCACGCCGCCCTGGACCGCGGCGCCGATGGCCACCACCTCGTCCGGGTTCACGCCCTTGTGCGGCTCCTTGCCGAAGTAGTCGCGCACCATCTCCTGGACGCGCGGGATGCGGGTCGATCCGCCGACCAGCACCACTTCGTCGATCTGCGGCGGGTTCACGCCGGCATCCGCAAGCGCCCGCTTCAGGGGCTCCAGCGTGCGGTTGAGAATATCCTGGATCATCTGGACGAACCGCGAGCGGGTCAGCTTGATGAGCAGGTGCTTGGGACCGGTGGCGTCGGCCGTGATGAACGGCAGGTTGATCTCGGTCTCGAGCACGTTCGAGAGCTCGATCTTGGCCTTCTCGGCGGCTTCCTTCAGCCGTTGCAGCGCCGTCTGATCCTTGGAGAGATCGATACCGTTCTCTTTGCGGAACTCGTCGATGATCCAGTCCATGATGCGCTGGTCGATGTTGTCGCCGCCCAAGTGGGTGTCGCCGTTGGTGGACTTCACTTCCACCACGCCCTCGCCCACTTCGAGGATCGAAATGTCGAAGGTGCCGCCGCCGAAATCGTAAACGGCGATGGTTTCGTTCTTCTTCTTGTCCAGGCCGTAAGCCAGCGCCGCCGCCGTCGGCTCGTTGATGATGCGCTTCACTTCCAGGCCCGCGATCTTACCGGCGTCCTTGGTGGCCTGCCGCTGGGCGTCGTTGAAGTAGGCGGGCACGGTGATGACCGCGTCGGTGACCTTCTGCCCCAGGTAGGCCTCGGCCGCTTCCTTCAGCTTGGTCAGGATCATGGCCGAGATCTCGGGAGGAGAATACTTCTTGCCCATGATCTCCACGCGGGCGTCGCCGTTGTCGCCGCGCACCACGTGGTAAGGCACCAGCTTCATCTCGTCGGTGACTTCCTCGAAGCGGCGCCCCATGAACCGCTTGGTGGAATAGATGGTGTTCTCCGGGTTGGTGATCGCCTGGCGGCGGGCAATCTGGCCGACGAACCTCTCCCCGCTTTTGGTGAAAGCGACCACGGACGGAGTCGTCCGGGTACCTTCCTGGTTAGGGATGACGACCGGCTGGCCACCTTCCATGACGGCCACGCACGAGAACGTCGTCCCCAGGTCGATTCCGATGATCTTGCTCATTTCGCTCCCAGCCTCCTAGAATAAGGACAGAATGATTTCGGGTCCGAAGAACGGCTTGGCCGCCCTCCTTAGCACGTTCCCATTATGCAACTTGAGTGCCTTGTTGTCAAGTTGCGTGGTGCCCTTTTTGCTGGCTTTCGCCTTAAACGCGCCCGCCCAAACCCCTCAGAAAAACAATGACTTACTCGTAGCCGCCGCCGCCGATCTCACTGGGATCGAGCAGCCTGTGACTGAGATGTTTCAGAGAATCACAGGCCGAAAGGCGAAGTTTGTCCTGGGCGCCAGCGGAATGCTCGCCCGTCAGATCGAGCAGGGCGCGCCTTACGACGTGTTTCTCTCGGCGAATGAACGGTTTGTGGCTGATTTGGCGAAGAGCGGGCGGCTGGTCCCAGACTCGGTGCGCGTCTACGCCTACGGACGGCTGGGGCTGTGGTCGCGGGATGGCGCCGTGACGCGCCTGGAGCAGCTCCGGGACCGCCGCGTGGTCCACCTGGCTATCGCGAACCCGGCGCACGCGCCCTATGGAGCGGCGGCCCGCCAGCTTTTGGAAGGCGCGGGGCTGTGGACCGCGGTGGAGAAGAAAGTGGTATTCGGCGAGGACGTCCGGCAAGCGCTCCAATTCGCCGAGAGCGGGAACGCGGATGTGGCGATCACGGCCTGGTCGCTGGTATTCGACCGCGGGGGGATTTTGCTGTCCGATAGCGGCCACGCCCCCATACGCCAGGCGGGAGGCGTGGTGGCGGGCAGGCCGGACGAGACGGCGGCGCGGCGGTTTCTGGATCTTCTGGGAAGCGACGAGGGTCGCCGGATCCTGGCCGCCCACGGGCTCGGGCTGCCGGAAAAGTAGGGGGCTCGCCGAAACCTGAGGGCGCGGCGGGCCGTCGGTAGTGCGACACTCGAAAAAGGGGCAACCACCAGGGCCCGCGATTTGCGTAGCTTGCGAAGGCGTGCGCGAACTCGCGAGGCTTGGCGGGCAACCACCGGGTCCGGCGACTTGCGCTTTCGTGAAGAGGAGAACGTCAGATGACTCCGAAGACATCGAAGTTTTCGGCTGGGGTTGGGATTCTCGCGTTTGCTCTCGCCATATCGTGCCCGTTGCGGGCGCAGGAGGCAGGCGCTGTACTGTCGGGCACGATCACTGGCCCGTCGGGATCGTTGGTTTCGAACGCCAAAGTCTCAGTCAAGAATGTGGCGACAGGGCAATCCGCCGAGACCGAGTCGAGCGCTTCCGGGACTTACAGCTTGCCAACCCTCGCACCGGGCGACTACGAGGTTTCCGTGTCGGCCGAAGGGTTCGGCACCCAAGCGGCCAAGGTAACGCTGGCCGCCGGCGCCAGGCAGACGCTGGACCTGGCTTTGGCGGCCGCCAGCACGAACGTGGCGCCGCCGCCCTCGTTGGGCGATCTGGGCTTCCCTGCGGAGCAGACCCAGGGAAACCCGCTGGACCAGGCCAGGCTCGACAGGCGGTCGCACATGCTCAAGACGCATCAACGGTTGGGACTGATCACGATCGCTCCGTTGGTAGCCACGATCGTCGCCTCCAACTTCGCCGGCGGCAGGCACAGCACCGCGACCGGCCGCGACCTACACGGAGCCCTGGGCGCGGTGACGGCGGGCATGTATTTCACCACCGCATACTATGCCATCCGCGCGCCCAGGATCCCCGGAACGACGACGCGCGGCCCGATCCGGCTGCACAAGATCCTGGCGTGGATTCACGGTCCCGGGATGATCCTGACGCCCATCCTGGGGGCGATGGCCTTCAGCCAGGAGTCCAACGGGCAGAGGGTCCATGGGATCGCCAAGGCGCATGGAGCGGTGGCTACCGTGACCTATGCGGCGTTCGGGCTCGCGGTGGCGTCGGTGTCCATCAAGTTCTAGGGGGCGTCTCCGAAATGCCTTTACCCACACCACCGAACCGCGACCGTCAGGAAGCGGTCCGCTCGCTCACGCTCGCCGTTCGGTGCTCGGGCGCACTCGTGGCCGTCTTCTTTCTGCCCCTGCTCGCGCTCGCGCAAGCGGACCGCCAGTGGGTTCTCGAGCAATCCACTCTCACCTATCACGTGTCTCACCCGCTGCATCAGTCCGAAGGCGTCAGCCATGCGGCGCGAGGCAAGGGCGTCTGTCACGCCGGACAGTGCGATTTTCTCATCGCCGTGCCCGTGAAGTCGTTCGATTCGGGGGACAGCAACCGCGATCTGCACATGCTCCAAGTGACGCGCGGCGCGCAATTCCCGATGGTGACGGTGCGCACCCGATTGCCCGAGACGGCGTCCTCGCAGGCGACGATCCATGCCGATCTGGAGATCCAGTTTGCCGGCCAGACGGCGCAGTTCAAGCAGGTCCCGTTCCAGGTGGCGGCGCAGGGGAACCAGGTCCGGATCTCGGGAACGATTCCCGCGACGCTGACCGATTTCAAGATCGACCCGCCATCGCTGTTGACGGTCCCGGTGAAGAACGACATACCGGTGCGCATCGACATGACGTGGCGGGGGCAGTAACGGAGTCCGCTCCCTGACGGTCGCGGTTCGGTGCTAACGGGGCAGGAACCGCCAAATGGCGCAGCGGGCTTCCATGGCCATGGCGACCAGCCGCCCGTCTCCGCCCCAGCCAACCACGAAGTAATCCGCCATCTGCTGGACGGGAATGCGCGTTACGGCGCCCGTCGCGGGGTCGAGTACGCCCGGCGGGTAGAACCAGGAGTCCGGCGCGGCCAGCGAGAGCGCAATCCGGCCGTCGGGACCGACCGCATTCGGCGCTAGCGGTTCGCCACTGACGGCGAGGCGTGCGGGCACCCGCACCGTCGGGCCGCCCTTCAGCGACACGCGCTCCAGGCGCGTGCCGTCCTTATCGACCAGTTGCACCAGCATCGCTTCGCCGCCCGGGTACATGGCCAGCGAGTCGCCCGGGCACACCAGCCGTGGCTTGCCTCCGTCGAAGGACACCGCAAAGATGTTGCCTGCGGAGGCATAGTACGCTTCCTTGCCGTCCGCCGAAAGGGCCACGCTCTGGATCGACTCCTCGGGAATCCGAACCCTTTTCACCAGCCTGCGGGCGCTCACCGACGCCACGCCGATCTCGAGTCCCGCCGGGCTCCGCAGCGTGAGGACAACCTGGTCGGGACCGCCCTGGGCGACGGGCGGCTGGGTCTGGTCGGCGGTTTCGAGCAGCGGAGTCGAGTCCCGGCCGGGCTCCACCAGCAGCAGGCTCTCGCGGGCGCCGGCCGGTCCGGGCGCAACCAACCCGCCGTTCGGCAGCGGAACAATGCCGCGCATACCTTCGTGAAACGAGCCGGAGATGCGCTCCGGGACTCCGCCGGTGACGGGGAAGCGGAGGATGTCCACGGGGCGGTCCATCTGGTCCATGTAGAGGCTGCCGTCCGCCGAGGCGTCGATATTCCAGGGCGTGGCGGTCGTGGTGAGGAGCAGCGTCTCGCCAGATCTGCCGTCGCGGGGAACGGCAGTGATCCGGTGCAGGCTGCCGGCCATGACGTCGATGAGGACGGAACGGCCGTCGCGCGTGACCGCGACCGGGAAGCGCGGTCCCATCACCCGGCGCAGTTCGAGGCCGGGCGCGAGCTTGCGGGTCTTATTCGTGGCCAGGTCGAGCGCGTACAAGTGCGGGTCGCCGCCCGCCAGGGGCCGGCCGTAGAAGACGACCTCCTTACCGTCCGGGAAGGGGCGCACCGAGCCGCCCACTTCGTACTGCATCAGCGCGGCCGCCAGCGGCTCCAACCGGCCGGAATCCGGCCAGAAGTGGTAGAGCTGGACCTGGTGATCGGCGTTGATGCGAAGGACGATCATGCTGCCGTCGGGCAGAGGCTCGGGATCCGCCGCCGCGTCGAGAACCTGGCGCGGTTCGCCGCCGAACAGCGGCACGCTGTAGATGCCGTGCGGCGAGTCCCAGACTCGATCGAAATAGATGCGGCTGCCGTCGGGCGACCAGGAGACCGCGTCCACCAGGCCGGCATCGCGGCCGTGCGTCAAGACGGTCCAGTTGCCGGTCTCGGGCTTCATGACGGCGACCTGGGTGATGCCGTCGACCAGCGCGGCGAAGGCGACCAGGCGCCCATCCGGCGATACGCGCGGCGCGATGGCCATGCTGGGACCGCCTAGCAGCACACCCGACCAGCGCTCGGCCTGCTGCTTGCGCGGCCACCACCAGCCGGCCAGGAACACCACCAGGAGGCCGGCCAACACGGGAATGGCCAGGAGCGGGCTTAGGCGGCGCGAGCGAGCCGGTTGCGCCGTTGCGTGCTCGGGCGGGGCCGTGGCGATGGATTGCAGTTCGGCCGCAAGGTCGCCGGCGCACTGCCAGCGGGCGTCCGGGTCCTTGGCGAGGCAGCGGCGGACAACGCGGTCGATCGCGGCCGGGGTCGCAGGCGCAACCGCCGCGAGGGGCGCGGGCTCGGCGGTCATGATCGCGCCGATCAGGCTGGCCGCGCTATCGCCCGTGAACGCCGGCTTGCCGGTGACCATTTCGTAGAGCACGCAGCCGAAGGCGAAGATGTCCGTGCGGCCGTCGACCTCCTTCGCTTCGAGTTGCTCTGGCGCCATGTAGTGGATGGTTCCCGCGATCAGGCCTTCCTGCGTGGCCGCGGCCGTCATGCCAGAATCGAGCGCCGCCGAATTCTTCGCCAGTCCGAAGTCGAGAAGCTTGGGGCCCGACTTGGTCAACATGATGTTCGCGGGCTTGAGGTCCCGATGAACGATGTTCTTGCGGTGCGCGGCGGCCAGGGCCCCGGCGATCTCGATGGCGATGGGGAGGGCCTTGTCGATCGGCAGCGGGCCTTTCTTCAGGCGCGCGTCGAGCGTCTCGCCTTCGAGGTATTCGATCACTAGGTAGCTCGGCCCCACGTCGTACAGGGTGCAGATGTGAGGATGATTCAGGGCGGCGATAGCGCGGGCCTCGCGTGCGAACCGGTCGCTGAATTTCTCTTTGGAGATCTTCAGAGCGACCGTGCGGCCGAGGCGGGTGTCCCGGGCCTTATAGACCTCTCCCATCCCGCCCTCGCCGATCAGAGACACGATCTCATACGGCCCCAGGGCAGCGCCAGAGGTGAGTGGCATGGATATAACTATTGTAAGACGGGGCGGGCATGACTCTGTGTGGCGTGACGTTCGAGCGGCAGGGGCCGTGTTGGTCGTGCCGGGCTACCTCGGGCTGTTGAAAAACCGCCGCAATGCTCACGAGCCGTCTACAATAGGAGTCGAGGATACATCCGGTGTTACGCCAGTTCGATGTCGTTATCGAGCGCGATTCAGAAGGCTACTACGTAGCCTCGGTTCCGCAAATTCCGGCTTGCCATACGCAAGCGCGGTCTCTTGACGAGGTCATGCTGCGCGTTCGCGAAGCCATAGACCTATGTCTCGAAGTCGAGGGCGTGCCGGAGCAGGAGTTGGAGTTCGTTGGCATCCAGCGCGTAACCATCGCGGCATGAGCCGGAATCCCCGCGTCACCGGCGCCGGCCTCATCGCCCCCTGGAAAGGACCGGCTTTCGCGTTCTTCGCACAAAAGGCAGCCATCACTTCTTGCGTCACGAGGATGGCCGGAGCACGGTTGTGCCGGTGCACTCTGGCGAGACCAACGGTCCCGGTCTGCTTCACAGAATCCTCCGAGACTGCCAACTGACCGCCGACCAACTTGACAAGGTGCTGTAGAAACGAAAGATCTTGGGGAAGCGGCGCGCGTCATGAGCCCGCGCTTCCTTGCCGCGCTGGGCACCCCGCGGATGCTGGAGGCCCAGCACTACGGCGCCAAGCGAGAGCTATCCGTCGCCACGCCGGCGTGCCACGTCTCAGCAACGGGCGTGACACGGCCAAGCGATTCGGTCCCTTACCGGAAGGCGCTTCGTGCCCTGGCCGGCCTCTGCTGCTGGTGGCTGCTGCCACGAGGACCCATCCTCGACGCTGCGGAGAAGCGTCAACGGCGGTTCGGCAGGCGAAACCGCCGGCCCCACCAAGACGATGTGGCAACTTCAGGAGTGAGCTGAAGCTGGCTCCGGCAGGCTCTCCAGAAACCCAGGTCGCCGGAGTATGTTGGTGGAGAGGTCCTCCAGACGGGTCTGGAGACCCGCTGCAGGTGTGGACACCTGCCCCACAGGTTTCCGACTCTGGTGACGGGCCGCAGCGGCCCGCATATGCTGAAGCGTGCGCCACCGTATGCCTTGACGCAGATAATACGATCTGTCACTATCTTTTCGAGGCTACGCTGCCATGGTGCAAGTTGTCTGCGTCCGCCGCCCACCTTTCCTCGGTTCGTCAGCAGCAGCCTCATCGCTCCCAAACTCACGGGCCCGGCGGGCTGCTCGTTCCGCCACCGATGGGGGCTTTCAGCAAAAAGGAGCAACACAATGACACAACGCCGTTGTCGCGCGGTCGCGTGCATCGTTCCGGTTCTGGCGGCTTGCGCGCTCATGCCGCATCGCGCTCTGGCTCAAGGCAGCAACGATCCGCTTGCCAAGGTGCCGAAACTGCTTCAGGTGCTCAAAAGTGAAGGCTTTGAAGCGCTGCAGGGGCAATTCAAGATTCTCGATCCCGTCTCCATGGCATGTAACGGCGTGATCCCGACCACCTGGTACAACAACGTGCAACCCTACATGGCGTTCATCCTGCTGGGCGGCGTCGCGGATCCCGTGCCCTGGGAGAAAATCAAGCGCGCGCTGCCGGTCACGTATTTCCTGCGCCAGGATGAGGCCATACTCATTGTCGGGAGCACGCCCCCTCCCATGGCTTACTTTTCCTTTCAGACTTTCCTGTTCGGGAGATATAACCCCGCCACTTACAACTACGATGCTGCCACCGGCGGTTTCTTCCAGCCATACGAAACGCCGCTGGCTTACCTCGGCGACTCGGTCAATTCGCTGACCGTCGAGACTGCCGGTTGGACTCCGTACAACCGCCCGATGGCGCTCATCTCGACCGGCAACCGCGAGACGCAGAGACGCCTACACGATGCGCTGCGCGCCGCGGGATACCCGGACGCGATGATCAACACCGAGAGATTGCCACCTTCTCTGGTTCGGTTCGGGTACGAGACGGGGGACCAGTTCCTATTCACGATGCGCATGGCGATTGCGGCCGGCGGCAGCCAGGCGATTGACGAGTTCGAAAATAGAGTCCAAGCCGGCAAGGTCATGCAAGTGTTCCGGGTGCGGCCGAAGACCGAGTTTCGCACGGATCCGTTGCCCGCGCCCAGGCTGCGGACCAGAGGCACCGGCCATACGGAAATGGATTTGTACCCGACGATGGAAAAGCTCCGCCAGGCAATCTTGGAGCGTTACGGCGCGGGGTTCGACGCCGAGCAACTCGACACGTTGTTGCCGGATTACATCCCCGAGGGTTACCCTGCGATCCAGCGGGGCATCGCCTATCTTGGACCGGGGCGCGACGGCTCGGCGGGTTATGGCAGAGACGCCAACTACTGGGCGTCATCGTGGTTCGATCTGGGACCGGATGATCTCGCAATCGTCTACGGCGTCAACCACGCGGCCACCGGCAAAGCCACGTATTCCAGCGCTGCCGTGTATCTGGATAAGACGCTAGCCGCCGGGGTCTCCGATGTCAACAGCGCGGACTTCTGGGCGAACCCACATACCGCGCGGGCTTACCTGCCCGGAGAACCGGGGATCGACAGGTTTTACGTCTGGAAAGTCGCCCGTAACTGCAATGGAGAACCGGCTTGCATGGAGGCCAAATTGGATGCAGGCCATATCGCCGCCTGCGCGCCGCCGGACAAACCGCCGAAGATCGCTCCGGACGCGCCCGTCCGCATTGGTTTCCGACAGTACGCAGAGCCGGCGACCAGGGTAGGTCCCGCCGATGCCGAGTTGGTCTACGACCGGGTGATCGTGTTTCGGCCAAAATAACCCTAAGTACGCAGACAAGGCGGCTTCTGTGCGCCGGCGATCGTCCGCGCCAATCCGTATCGCAAGGGCAGGGAGGACGCAGTTACAAGTGCCGCGAGCGGCGTAAGCCCGCGCTCCGGCGTCCCTCGGCCAGTCGCTGTCCAACGCCGCGGCGGGGGCGGTCACCAATCTCGCAAAGAATCCTTCCCCACCTTCTCAACTCCTTGCAGCCCGCCGCCCCTCCTCGCCCCACCCGCCCGCGCTATGCTCCACTCGGATGCCGAATTCCCGCTCCAAGCGCGCTCCGGTCTCACGGCGGGGAGGGCTCGCGGTGAAAACACAAAATTGCATGAAGAACCCAGTCCCATTTTCGGACACTCGCTCAAGTGCCCCGGACAAGGCGTTCCCCCGAGAGGATGTCGAGCCCGTCCCGCTCACTCCTCACCGCTGTATCCTGAAAGCAGCCGTCACTCAGCTCATGAAACCTGCTCCTGGCGCGGCCCAAGTTGCTCAGAACGTCTCCCACATGCGCCGGCTGCTGGAGCGCCTGGAAGAGATCGAGCAGCGGCTGCGCGCGGGCGGCGGGCTCAAGAAGATCGAGAAACAGCATCGGGACGGGAAGCTGACCGCGCGCGAGCGGCTGGCCGCAGTCTGCTCGATCCCGACGCACCATTTCTCGAAATCGGGCTGCTGGTGGCCTACGACCTGTACGATGGCCAGGCGCCGGCGGCGGGCGTGGTCACAGGCGTCGGCAGGATCGAAGGGCGGCCGGCGGTGGTGGTGGCCAATGACGCCACCGTGAAGGCCGGCGCGTGGTGGCCCGAGACCATCACCAAGATCCTGCGCGCGCAGGAAATCGCCATGCGCAACCGCGTGCCGATCGTCTACCTGGTGGATTCGGCGGGCGTGAACCTGCCGCTTCAGGACGGCATTTTCCCCGGCCAGTACGGCGCCGCGCGCATCTTCTACTACAATTCGCTGATGCGGCGGAAGCTGCGCGTGCCGCAGATTGCGGCGGTCATGGGGCCGTGCATCGCCGGGGGCGCGTACCTCCCCGCGCTTTCGGACTCCATCATCATGGTGGAGAAGACCAGCTTCATGGGCCTGGGCGGGCCGAACCTGGTCAAGGGCGCGACGGGCGAGGTGGTGGACGCCGAGTCGCTCGGCGGCGCGGGCATGCACACGGTCGAGAGCGGCGTGGCGCACTACAAGGCCGCCGACGACCGCGCGTGCCTCGACATGATCCGGCAGAAATTCCGCGAACTCGCGCCTGCGCCGGAAGCGCCGCGCGCGACCGAGCCCGCGCAGACGGCCGAGGGACTGTACGAGATCCTGCCCGCCAACCACCGGCTGCCTTACGACGTTCAGGAAATCATCGACCGCATCTTCGACGCCGGCGACTTCCTCGAGTTTCAGCCGGAGCACGCGCCGGAGTTGCTGTGCGCCGAGACGCGGCTGGCCGGGCGGCCGGTGGGACTCATCGCCAACCGGCGCGGTTTTCTCAAGACGCCCGAGGGCCCTCGCATCGGCGGCATCGTCTACACCGAATCGGCGCGCAAAGCGGCGTATTTCGTCGAGATGGCGGAGCGGCAGGGGCTGCCGCTGATCTACTTGCAGGACGTCTCCGGTTTCATGGTGGGCATGGAGGCCGAAGTGGGCGGCATCATACGCGCCGGCGCCGAGATGGTGGAGGCGATGGCGTGCGCGACGGTCCCCAAGATAGTGTTGACGCTGAACCACGCCAGCGGAGCCGGCTACTACGCCATGGCGGGCCAGGGCTTCGACCCCACGTTCACGTTCAGTTGGCCGACGGCGCGGATCGGCGTCATGGAAGGCGATGCCGCGGTGCAGGCGCTCTTCGCGGGGCAGCCGCCGTCGGAGGAATTGCAGCAGTCGATGGAGAACACGCGGGGCGATTACGAACGGTGGCTGGACGCGCTTTACGGGGCCGCGCGCGGGCACGCCGATGCCGTCATCGACCCGCGGCGCTCGCGCGAGCTGCTTAGCTTCGCGCTGGAGATCGCCGCGTACGGGCGGCACCGGGAACATTTGGTGTTGGAGAGGATGTAGGGTCCGCTCCCTGACGGTCGCGGTTCGGTGCTGGGGGGGCGCGCGGCAGCACCGAACCGCGCGCGTGAGCAAGCGGAGGGTTTCGATCGAACACATGATTCGCATTGCGAATGGACAGGGATTCTGGGGCGATTGGCTCGAGGCGCCGGTGCGCCTGGTGGAGCAGGGGCCCATCGACTACCTGACGCTCGACTATCTGGCCGAGGTCACCATGTCGATCCTGCAAAAGCAGAAGCGGAAGGACCCGGCGCTGGGCTACGCGCGCGATTTCCCGCCCCTGATGGCGCGCCTGGCGGGCCGGTTGCGGGAGCGGAACATCAAGACGATCGCGAACGCGGGCGGGGTGAATCCGCTGGCCTGCGCGCGCGAAGTCCGCCGCCTGGCGCCGGAGCTGAAGGTGGCCGTGGTGCTGGGGGACGATATCTCGGAGCGCATTGGCGGCCATGAGCTGCGGAACCTCGACACCGGCGAACCTCTGTCCACGATTCGCGACCGCGTACTGAGCGCGAACGTCTACCTGGGGGCCTTCCCGCTGGCGCGGGCGCTCGCCACTGGCGCGGATGTCGTGATCGCGGGTCGATGCGCCGACGCGGCTCTCGCGGTCGCGCCCATGATTCATCGCTTCGGCTGGCGCGAGACGGATTGGGACACCCTGGCGGGCGGCATCGTGGCCGGCCATATCATCGAGTGCGGCGCGCAGGCCACCGGCGGCAACTGCCAGGCGGATTGGCAGAGCATTCCCGATCTGGCCAATATCGGGTACCCGATCGTCGAAGCCGAGCCCGATGGCAGCGCGGTCATCACCAAGCACCCGGGGACGGGCGGGCGCGTGAGCCTGGCCACGGTCAAGGAGCAGCTGGTATATGAGATCGGCGATCCGCGGGCGTACATCACGCCGGACGTGGTGGCCGATTTCACTTCCATACGGCTGGCCGAAGCCGGGCCCGACCGCGTGCGCGTGACCGGCGCTCGCGGCCTGCCGCGGCCCGCCACGCTCAAGGTGTCGCTGAACTATTCGGCCGGGTGGAAGGCCACGGGCACGCTGGTGTACAGTTGGCCGCAGGCGTTCGAGAAGGCGCAGGTGGCGGACCGCATTGTGCGCCAGCGCCTGGCGCAACTGGGGCTGGCTTTCGATGCCATCGAGACCGAGTACTTCGGCGTAAACGCCTGTCACGGACCGGCGGCGGCGCCGGCGTCCGATCCACCCGAAGTCCAGTTGCGTATCGGCGTGCGGGGCGCGGACCGCGCGGCCGTGGAGCGGTTTTCGCGCGAACTGGTGCCGCTAGTGCTGAGCGGACCGCCGGGCGGAACAGGCTACGGCGAAGGCCGGCCGCAGGTGCGCGAAGTGGTCGCCTACTGGCCCGCGCTGATTCCTCGCGAAGAGGTCGAGGCGAGGGTGGAGGTGGTGGAATGAAAGTTCCGCTGTCGAGGATCGCCCATTGCCGGTCGGGCGATAAGGGCGATTTGGCCAACATCGGCGTGATCGCCTACGAGGAGCGCCGCTACCCGATTCTGGTGCGCGAGGTCACCGCGGAACGCGTCAAGGCGTTCTTCGGCGACCGCGTGCGCGGCGGCGTCGAGAGGTTCGAACTGCCGAACGTGGGCGCGCTGAACTTCGTGATGCGCGAGGCGCTGGGCGGCGGCGGAACCGTATCGCTGCGGGTGGATGCGCAGGGAAAGACGCTGGGCGCGGCCCTCCTGGGTCTGGAGATCGAACTCGATGAGCACGAACTTGGAGACTAGCGTCGAAGAGCGCGTTTTGCGCGTCACCTTGAACCGTCCCGAGAAGCGCAACGCGCTCACGCTCCAGATGTGCCGCGAACTGGCGGAGACGCTGGAGCGGGCTCAGGACGATCCGGCGGTCGGCGCGGTGCTGCTATCGGCAAAGGGGGACGTTTTCTCAGCCGGCATGGATCTCGACGAGGCCCTGGCGGGCGACTCCGGCGAGCACGCGGCGGTTCACGAGCGCATCTTCACGATCGGCTCGCGGCTGACGGTGCCGGTGGTGGCGGCGGTGGGCGGACCGGCGCTGGGCGGCGGCCTTGGCCTGGTGGCCAACGCTCACGTGGTGGTGGCGGTACACGGGTCAAGCTTCGGGCTGACGGAGATCCGTCTGGGGATGTGGCCGTTCGTGGTCTTCCGCGCCGTCGCGCTCGCGATCGGGGAGCGGCACGCGCTCGAACTCAGCCTGACGGGGCGAATCATCGGCACCCAGGAGGCGCTGGCCTGGGGTCTGGCGCATGAGGTCGAACACGCGTTTGAGCTGGAGGACCGGGCCTTCCAGATCGCATCGCAGATCGCCGGATTCAGCCGCGATACCGTGCGCCGGGGCATGGCCTTCGTGAGGGATTCGCGGGGTCTCGACGCCGCGTCGGCGAGCCGCCTGGCGGCCCAGGCGCGCAAGCCGGTCTTCGAGGGGGCGGACTTCCGCGAGGGAGTGACGGCCTTTCGCGAGAAGCGACCGCCGCGGTGGGGCGGCTGAGATCTCTTCAGCCCCGCTGTCGCTCCGCAGCCGCTCGGCTCCGACCGCCGCCGGCGCGACTTCCGCCGCCTCCGAGAGAGGCAGGTCCCTCTTGGGCGGTCGCTCGCAGCGGTGATCTCGGCCGTCCCTTCCTGGTGGGCGAGGCCCGCCCCTCACAGCGGGTACGCGCCCGGATACAGCAGAAAGGCGCCGAAATGGAAGATCGGCCCCGAAAGTCTCCCGAAGAGCTGCCAGGCAACCACGATCCCCACGAGAGAGAACATCGGATTGTGGCTGAACTCCGCGACGCGTAGCGCGGTCCTCTCGTTGAAGAGCAGGCCGATGGCCGTGCTGCCGTCGAGCGGTGGAAGCGGCAGCAGGTTGAACGCGCCCAGCATCAGGTTCAGTGAAAACAGAATGCCCAGGAACTGGGCCAGTCCCTCGGGCAGCCCCGGGCGCGTGGCGGAGACCATATGGGCGAAGGTGACGCTCTCCGGGATGCTGAAGGCGCCGGTCGCGATCCCGATGCGGACCGCGACGATGGACAGGATGACCAGAGTGAAGTTGGCGCCCGGGCCCGCCAGCGCCATCCAACCGGCGCGCCTCGGGTAGCGCTGCTGCCAGCGGGGATCGTAGGGGGCGCTGGCCCATCCCAGCATGAACCCGTTGGCAAAATACGTGATCAGGGGGGCGACAATCGTGCCGATGGGCTCGCGCCGCATGTGTGGGATGGGGTTGAGCGTGACCTGGCCGCCTTCATACGCGGTCTTGTCGCCCCCGATCTTGGCCACCAGGGCGTGCGCCGCTTCGTGGCACGTCAGCGAAAGCAGAAACGCGACGTACCAGATGGCGGCTAATGCGATTGTCTCGGTGCCCATGAGAGACGATTGTACGAAAGTCGCCCGTCGCTTGTCGCCCGTCGCAACGGCGTCAGGGCCATGCTGGCAGGACCCGGTCATTCATTACGCCGCCGTTCGTCAGCTTTGAAGATTCGCTTACGAACGGCGTCCAGACGCTTAGATGCCAGCGGCTTTCCGTCTTGTTCAGAGCCCTTCCAAATTGCGCCTGTTTCGGAATTGACGGTGAAATTCTCGATCAGCATACCGCCAGTTTCTTTACCGCACGTGCAACGGACCTGAATCCAGATTGTTCTCTCATCAACGGAGTTCGAACTTGCCGAAGGGCAGCAGTCTCTACACCACGGTCTGAAAATCGGCGGCGCATTCAGCGCGAGTAGTTCGGCGTCCTTCAGCGTGAGGCGATGCCGAAAGGGTTGCCCGAACGAGACGCTGACCATCGCCACGATGAGCCAGCTTCCGACGGTGTGGTTCATGTGTGCGGCCTACTCTTGCCGGTAGGCACTCAGTATACAAAAACTACCAGAATTCGCAGCCAGTCCGCTCCCTGACGGTCGCGGTTCGGTGCTGCTGCCACGAGCCACAGTTAGGGACCACGGGCCATGAGCCACAGCTTACTCGTAGCGCAGGGCTTCGGTTGGATTCAGCCGGGCGGCGCGGTTGGCGGGGAGGAGTCCGAACACCAGGCCCACGACGCCCGAGACGGCGAAGGCTATCGCGATCGAGAGCTTCGAGACTGGGATGATGAAATCGGTGAGGTAGCGCACGGTCAACGGCATGGCAACGCCCAACACAATGCCGGCGCCGCCGCCCACGATGCTGATGAGCACCGCTTCGAGCAGAAACTGCTCCAGGATGTCGCGCCGCGAAGCGCCCACGGCCATCCGCACGCCGATTTCCCGCGTCCGCTCGGTCACCGTCACCAGCATGATGTTCATGATGCCGATGCCGGAAATGATCAGCGCGATGGCCGAAACCAGCACCAGCACCAGGCTGAGGATCAGCGCGATCTTCTTGGCCGCATCGAGGATGGCGTTCAGATTCTGGACCAGGTAGCGCGCGCCGGGGCGGTGGCGGCTCTCGAGGATCTTCTGTACGTCCTCGGTCACCCGGGGCACGTCCTCGGGGCTTCGCGCCTGTACGTAAAGCGGATCGATGCGCTCCACGGGAACGAAGTAGCTCATCACGGTGATGGGAATCAGCACCGTTTCCTGGGCCAGTTCCGAGAGGCCGAAGCTCTCCACCTTCTCCTTGAACGTTCCGATCACCGTGAAACCGAGCCCGTGGATCTTGATCATCTTGCCGATGGCGGGCTCCTGGCCTCCGAACAGGCGTTTGGCCAGCCTCTCGGTCACCAGCGCCACCTTCTGGCTGAGCGCCACGTCGCTCGCGTCGAGCGGCCGCCCCGCCAGAACGACCAGGTTCCGCACGGGGTTGTAATACTGGTCCGAACCGATGACCGTGACGTCCTCCTCCCGGCCGTCGATCACCAGCCGGTCGAATGAAGTCTCGACGCCGGTAGCCGCCACGATCCGACCGTCGAGTTGCTGGCGCACGGCCCGGACGTCGGCCATCTTGACGTAGTCGGCGTCCACCTGCCCGCCTCCCGGCTGCGCGCCCACGGTGGCGGACGCATACACCATGTTGGAGCCGATTCCCTCGATCTGTTCCAGGATGTAGTCGCGGCTGGTCATCGAGATGGTGACCACCAGGATGACGGAGGCGTTGCCGATCACCAGGCCCAGCGCAGTCAGAAACGTGCGCACGCGGTTGGCGCGTAGCGCGTTGAAGCTGAAGGAAAGCGCTTCGCCGAGGAGCATTGCCTGAGCTTGGCCTCAGCTTGCCGGGACCTGCCGCAGCAGGCGTTCGGCTTCCTTGCGAGGCGGATCGTCCGGCGTCAGGGACGACTCCAGGTATTGCCTGAGCAACTGTTTGGCAAGACCGAGGTTCCGTCCGGTTTGTATGTAAACGCTGGCGCGAGCGAACAAAATTTTGGGAGCGCCGGGAGCGATGGACTCGGCGCGGCGAAACGCTTCGTCGCTCTCCTGGTAACGCCCGGTCCTGGCAAGCAGCTTGGCCAGATCGAGGAGCCTGCCGGCCTGACGGGGCGCCAGGTCAATGGCTCGGCGGAGTTGCTCTTCGGCGGTCCGGTCCTGCTTCCGCTTCTCGGCCAGCCGCGCTTGCGCCCAGTGACCCTCGGCCGGATTCACTTCGGCCATGTGCGCCGCCAGCTTGGCCGCTCGGTCCAGACCGCCGCCGAGAAACCCCGGGGCATCCACGTAATACTCGAACAAGTCGCTGATGGCCTCCATGTTCCGGGGATCGAGCTGCACTGCCTTCTCGAAGCTATCCCGGGCCTTGGACGCATAGCCCGGCGCGGTCAGGAAACTCGAAGTCTCCGCGCGGCGCCCGAAGGCTCTGCCCAGCCACAGATGATAGTTGGATTCCCCGGGCCTGAGTTCGACGGCTTTCTGAAAGAAATCGCCGGCCTTCTTGGGATCGCCCTGCATGTAATAACACAGGCCTATCAGGTGATAGTCGGCGGCATCCTTCTGGGGAAGGGGACGCAGGATCTTCAAGGCAGCGTCGTAGTCGGTGCGCTGGTACAGCTCACGCGCCCGGTCTGCCGGCGACGCCGCGACCGCGAGGGTAACCGCGACAGCCAGCCCCGCCAGGCCACACATCAACCTTCGTGAGATCCCGCTCACCGCTTTCATTTTAAGCTATCCTCTTAAAGCAGTTGATGCAATCAAGGGTCAACCGGGTACAGTTTTAGCTGCTCTTAGTAACGAAGACGGCAAACTGACCTACCAGTTGCCCGGAGGGTGCCTTAGTGGAGACGAAGAGGATCCGTTCGGAGGCGCTGTAATCGGTGCCGAGTTGGAGATAGAGGTCGAGCTTGCCATCGCCGTCCAGATCGCCGGCCCACAGGATCTCCCAGGCGGGTTCGCTCGCGTTCTCCGGAGCGGAATACAGGACCTGCGTAACACCGTTGGACACCAGTTCGAGGGAGGAACCCGCCATGTCGGCGTCGCCACGCCGGTGGGCGTTGGCCACGCGCACCAGAAATTGCTGGCTTCCGAGGGTAAGCTTGATCTGGTCGCCGTTGTGCAACGCACGCAGTTCGAGTTCCCGATACCCGTCCACGGTGGCGACCCGAAGGTCCTCGCCGCCCCGCAGCAGGAACACGGGACTCGGGCCGCCGCGAACCGAGACCTCGCGCCCGGTGCGCTGGTCCGCGGTGTCCACCGCGTCGTCACGGACCGCCTTCACGTCCACCACGGCGTCGCGCCAGGCGTAGCGTTCTGCCTCGGGGAAGAGGCCCAGCCAGGAACCGGCGTCGGCGTCGGAGATCTCGCTGGCGTGAAACGTGCCCGGCTCGATCAGCCGGGGCTTCTCCGGCGGCGGCGCAGGGCTCCAAAGCAGCGCAGCGCACAAGACCGCGGCCCGCAGGACCATACGGCCACAGATTGTACCGAAAACGGGACCGGAGTGGCGGGCAGGGCGGAGAGCGTGGGGCAGGACTCCAGGTCGGCCATCGGCGGGTCTGGAGAGGGACTTGCAGAAAACGCTGGGCAAGCTGAAGCATGCCCCACGTGGGGCCGTAAACCGTTGATGCGCCGTGTAGGACATGCTTCAGCTTGTCCCTTCCGCGGCGGTGGTGCGATTTTCGCAAGTCCCTCTGGAGACCCGCTGCAGGCGTGGACGCCTGCCCCACGCCCCCACGCCCCTAACGCGCCCCACGGTGGTTCCCGCCTTGCTATACTGAATTTTCACGGAGTCTGTATTTCAAGGCTCAGATTGTGTTCAGTTGAGGGAGCGGCCGCGCTTCCGAGTCGGGACGTACAATGCCAAAACGCACATTTCAGCCGAATAATCGCCATCGGGCCAAGACGCACGGCTTCCGCCAGCGCATGAAAACCAAAGACGGACGAGCCGTTCTCTCGCGCCGCAGGGCGAAGGGGCGCTGGAAGCTGACGGTCAGCGACGAGCGCGCGGTTCGCAACGCCAACGCAGACTAATCCGATCGAACCGAAGAGGGTTTTATCGTTTCCGAAGAGTGCTCGGATCCTGCGGTCCGCGGACTTTCGAAAAGTCTACGCGGAGGGATTCCGGGTTTCCAGTCCCTATTTCGCGGCGTTTTGCCTGAGGCTGCCGGAGCCGGGGCGCTCGAGGATCGGGTTGACCGTACCTCGCGCTTTGGGCGGTGCGGTGGTTCGGAACCGGATCAAGCGCCGCATGCGCGAGGCGGTGCGGAAGCACCTTCACTCTCTGGAGCCGCAGTGGCAGATCGTGATCAATCCTCGGCGGGCGAGCCTGGCAGCGCCGATCGGGAACCTGGGACGGGAAGTCGAGAAGCTGTTTTCCCGGTGCAAAGGCTCGTGATCGCTCTGCTGCGGCTGTACAAGAGGTGGATCTCCCCGCTGTTGCCGTCGGCCTGCCGGTTTTACCCGACCTGCTCGGAATACATGATCGAGGCGGTGAGGCGCTACGGAGCGGTGCGTGGCGTATGGCTTGGCCTGCGGCGGCTGCTGCGGTGCCACCCCTTCCACGCGGGCGGCTTCGACCCGGTGCGGTGAATCGAGAACAATGGCGGACATCAAGAATAGCCCTAATCCGTTGAACCCTCAGCCGGAGCACCAGACGCAATGGCGTCTGATGCTGGCGTTCCTGCTGATGGGCGCGGTCCTCTTCCTTACTCCCTATTTCTACAAGAGCGTAGTGCCGGAGCAGCCGGCGAAACCTGCCGCGGCGGCCACCGGACAAGCGCAGCCCACGGCCACGCCGGCGGCGGCCGAAGCGGCCCCGACGCCGTGGATAACTCTGACCCGGGCGCCCGCGGCGGCGGTGTCGGCGGCCGCTCCCGAGACCTTCGTCGTCGATACCAAGGTTTACCGCGTGGTGCTCTCAAACCAGGGCGGCGTGGTGCGCAGTTGGGTGCTCAAGAAGTACAAGGACAGCCTGGGGCAGCCCCTGGAACTGGTCAACACGGCGTCCGTCGCCAAGACCGGCTATCCTTTCTCGCTGGCGTTTCCCAAAACCAAGCCGGCGTTCGATGTGAACGCGGTTCTGTATCGCGGCAAGCCCACGGACGACGGCCTCGGCATCGACTACGACTACTCCGACGGCAACGTGGTGGTTCACAAATCGTTCCGCTTCGAACGGAACAGCTATCTGTCGCAGGTTTCGAGCGAGGTCACGGTGGGCGGCAAGGGCGTCGAGAACCTGCTCGCGTGGCGGGGCGGGATCGGCGATTGGGCCGTTAGCGGCCACGTAGGCACGGAACTCACGGTGTTCTACGACGTCGCCGCGGGCAAGCTGATCACCAAGCCCGCCAAGGACGCCAAGAACGGGCCCGTGACCGATTATGGGACCTACTCATTCGCGGGAATCGAGGACCATTACTTCACCGCCGTCTTCCTGCCCCGCGGCGATAGCACCTTCGCCATCCGCACCGTAAGCGACAACGTGGCGGACCAGGTGGATAAATCCGAGCAGCCGCACGTGGGCGCCGAGGTTGGCGGCCAGGCGCGCAATGACTTCACCCTGTTCGCCGGCCCCAAAGACCTGAGCATCATGCGCAAAGTGGATCCGCGCCTGGAGCAGACGGTCGACTTCGGCCGCTGGTTCGGATGGGCCGCCAAGCCTCTGTTCCTGGCGGTGAACTGGATCAACGACCACATGACCCACAACTTCGGCTGGGCCATCGTGGTGCTGACCATCGTGATCAACATGGTTCTGCTGCCGCTGCGGCTCACGAGCATGAAGTCGATGAAGAAGATGCAGACGCTCAAGCCGCACGTGGACGCCATCAACGCCAAGTACAAGAACGTGGGCCTGCGCGATCCCAAGAAAGCCGAGCAGAACCAGGAGGTCATGGAGCTGTACAAGAAGCACGGCGTCAACCCGATGGGTGGATGCCTGCCCATGGTGCTCCAGATGCCGGTCTTCATCGCGTTTTACTCGGTGCTGCAGGTGGCCATCGAGATGCGCCAGGCGAGCTGGCTGTGGGTGAGCGACCTGTCGCAGCCCGAGCACCTGGCGATCCGCATCCTGCCGATCGCCATGATCATCGCGCAGTTCGTGATGCAGAAGATGACGCCGAATCCCTCCGCCGATCCGAACCAGGCGAAGATGATGCTGTTCATGCCGCTGATCTTCGGCTTCATGTTCTACAGCGTGTCGAGCGGGCTGGTGTTATACTGGCTCACCAGTAACCTGGTGGGCATTGTGCAGCAATATTTCATCAATAAGTCCATGCCGGCGCCGGTGGAGGGTTCCATGCCTGTGACGCCGGCTGCCAAATCGAAGAAGCCCAGCGGGGGCAAACGGTGAGCGACGGAAAATACACTCTGAACGAGGTGGGGCCGCGGATCGACGCATTTTTGCGATCCGTTGCGAATAACGCGGGCTTCAAACTCAAGTTTGAAGTCGAGAGCGGCGAGACGCGGCACACGGATTTCGAGAATCCCGACGTCGTCGTGAAATTTTCGGGCCCGGACGTGGACCTATTGCTCGAGAACAAGGCGGAGCTGCTGCTTGCGCTGGAGCAACTCACTATGGAAGTTCTGGGCATGCCGCCCGAAGAGCACTCCCGGCTGTGCTTCGACGCCAACGACTATCGCATGCTGCGCATCGAAGAGCTGCGGGTGAGCGCGCTGACGGCGGCCGAGAAGGTGAAGCGGTCGCACGCGCCGTTCCACTTCAACCCGATGAACAGCCGCGAGCGCCGCGTCATCCACCTGGCTCTGCGCAACGAGACCGCGGTCCGCAGCGAGAGCGTAGGGATGGGACCGCAGCGGCAGGTGGTGGTTTGTCCCGCGGACATGCCGACTCCGACAGAGCCGGTGTTCACGGCGCCAGCGCCGCCCTCGAGGTCGGAAGGCCGCCGGCCGCCCATGCGCCGCGGCGGGCCTCGACGGCGCGGGTAAGGCGACCCGCCCAAGCCGGCGAGGGCGTCGGCCGCGGGCCAGGGAGTCCGCCCTACTAGCGCCAACTTAACGGCTGCCGAGGAAGCAGATGGTGGCCCAGACTCCCAGTCTGCGGCGTCGAGACTCTTCTCGACGCAAGAAGGGTGCCTCGACACGAGTGTCGAGGCGGCAGGCAGGAGTGCCTGCGCCACGAAGGCTACTTCATCACCCACTCCAGGCCGCCCATCGCGGCACGGCCCGGCATCGCAACGCCCTGGATCTCCTGGTAGCGCGCGTCGCCCAGGTTCGTCAGCCGGAGGAAGGGATGCACCCGCCCTTTTCCGTATCCCCCCGATACGTCGAAGAGCGCGTAGGGAGGCCGTCCCAGCCGCTTCAGCAGGCCCAGGCGGGTCTGCGCCACCAAACCGCGATAGGCGCCATGCCAGCTGAGCACGCCGCTCTGGACCGGGTAGTTGAAAACATATTTTGAGACCAGCCCGTTCAGCGCCTGCTGGGCGCCGCTCATCGCGGTATAGCCGAGAGCGATCTCCTGGCCGCGCGCGGGCACCATGGTGGCGGAAGCCTCGACTCCGGTGAAGCGCAGACGGGCGATATTGGTGGCCTGCCACGGGTCGGCCGGGGTGGCGCGCACATAGTCGATGTCGTTGCTCTCGCGCCGCTGGAATACCGTGGCGGAAAAGCGAAAGGTGTCTCCGCGCCTCCAGTCCGCGCCGGCATCGTAGCTCCAGGCCGTTTCGGGCTTGAGGTTGGGGTTGCCGAAGTTGGCGGGGTCCATGTAGTAGAGGTCGGTATAAGTGGGGATGCGAAACGCGCGGCTGGCGCTGGCGTGCAGCTTCCAGTGCGGGGAGAGCCAGGCGCCGGCGGCGAGGGTCGGGCTCAGCTCGCCCTGGTTCCAGCGGTACATCTCCTCGCGCAGGCCGGCCGAAAACGAGAAGCGGCCGAGCGCGCGTGCGTCGAGCGAGACGTAGGCCGCTCCCCGGCTGCGGTTGTGGTCGCCCAGGTTGGTGCTGGCGATGGTGTCTCCGTATCCCTCGATGCCGTAGTGCAGACCGGCGTTGGCCGACAGCGGATCGCTGCGCCGGAGGGAGAGCTGAAAGGTCTCGTCCGAATGGTGGTTCTGGTAGACGTCAGGCTGGCCGCGCAGAAGCACAAACCAGTCGCTGTGCCGGCGAAAGGAGAACGCCGCCTGGGTCCGCTCGCCGAGATCCTGCACCAGGGAGGCGAACCAGGTCTTGGTGTCTTCCCAGGAATCGTAGGGACCGTAGAACTGGCCGGCGCCGAAGGGCCGGTCGCTATACGCCATGATGAGGTTGGAACTGCCCAGCGCCGACCGCCACGCGGTGTCCGAAGCAACGGACAGGTTGCGGTAGTCGCGATCGGGCATGAAGCCGGAGGAAGAATCGCGCGAGAGGGACAGCTCCTCGGAGAGCCGCTTGAAGACCGTTCCCAGCGTGACGCGCTCTTCGTTGACGCCGAAATTGCCGGCCGCCACGCTGACCCGCGCTTCGGTCGCCTCCGGCTGGCGCGTGATGATGTTGAGCACGCCGCCGACGGCATCCGAGCCATAGAGCGTCGAGCCGGATCCGCGCAGCACCTCTATGCGGTCCACCGCTGCGAGCGGCACGGGGATATCCATATCGTGGTGGCCGGTCTGCGCGTCGTTGAGCCGCTGGCCATTGAGCAGGACCAGCGTCTGGCCGAACGAGCCGCCGCGTATCGAGATGTCGGTCTGCACGCCGCCGGGCGCGCGCGCCATCACGTCGACGGATGGATCGAAGCGCAGGAAATCGACCAGCGCGGTCGCCAGCGTCGCGTCTTTCGCCACCGGGAGGACGTCCACCGAACGGTCGATTTCCTCCAGAGGGATCGGCTCCGCGGTGCCGGTTACGACCACCACTTCACGGCGCGTGGGCTGCTGGGCCGGCGAGACGCCCACGCCCAGCGCCAGAATCGAGAGACACAGACTCCGTTGTCGTGAGAGCAGATCGTGCTAACCTTTCGAGGAAACTCCGTTCCATTGTGTGGGGCGGACCCCCTGGTCCGCAAGCCGGCCCTGAGTGCCTCAGAAATGCTTTTGCCGCCGAGCACCGAACCGCGACCGCCAGGGAGCGGTCCGCTCGCTCACGCTCGCGGTTCGGTGCCCTGGAGGGCCTGAATGACACTGGCCTACAGCCGCCGCGAACAGACGGGCTGGTATTGGTACGACTGGGCCAACTCGCCCTTTCATACCACGGTGGTGACGGTCTTCCTGGGCCCTTACCTCACCAGCGTGCTGGCGCGCCAGGCGGCCGATGCGGCCGGGTTCGTACACCCGCTCGGCATCCCAGTGGCGGTGCGCGCTTACTGGTCATACCTGGTAGCGGCCGCGGTGGTGCTGCAGATCGTCCTGCTGCCGGTCATGGGTGCGCTGGCGGATTACAGCCACCGCAAGAAGCAATTGCTGGGGCTGTTCGCCTACCTGGGCGCGGGCGCGACGGCGGCCATGTTCTTTCTGAAAGGCCCGGGCTACCTGCTCGCGGGCGCTCTGTTCCTGGTGGCGAACACGGCCTTCGGCTGCTCGGTGGTGGTGTACAACTCGTTTCTGCCGGAGATCGCGGCGCCGGAGGACCGGGACGCCGTTTCGTCGAAGGGCTGGGCCATCGGGTATCTCGGCGGCGGGCTTTTGCTGGCGCTGAACCTGCTGCTGTACATCCGCCCCCGTGCGCTGGGGATGGACGAAAATCTCGCGATCCGGATCGGCCTGGCGTCGGCCGGAGTGTGGTGGGGAGTATTCACCGTGATTCCGCTGCTGAGGCTGCGCAGCCGGCAGGCAGCGCGACAGGTGGCTCACGGGCAGTCCGCGGTGGCCGTGACCTTGCGCCAGCTCTTCCACACCCTGGGCGAGCTCCGCGGCCGCCCGCAGACGCTCACCTTTCTGGTCGCCTACCTGCTCTACAGCGACGCGATCCAGACCGTGATCGCGCTGGCCACGCAGTTCGGACACGACGAGTTGAAGATCGGGATGGGGCCGCTCGCGCTGGCCATCCTGATGGTGCAGTTCGTGGCCTTCTTCGGCTCGATCGCGTTCAACTGGATCGCCGCGGCGATCAACGCCAAGCGCGCCGTGATGCTCTCACTGGTCATCTGGACCGGCGTGCTGCTGGCGATGTACTTCTGGGTGAAGACGGTCGGCCAGTACTTCGCGATGGCCGCGCTGGTGGCGCTGGTTCTGGGCGGCAGCCAGGCGCTGAGCCGGTCCCTGTTCTCGCAGATGATACCCAAGGGGCAGGAAGCCGAGTACTTCGGCCTCTACGAGATCAGCGACAAAGGCACGAGCTGGCTGTGCCCGCTGATGTTCGGCCTCGCGATCCAGATCACGGGCAGCTACCGGATCTCGGCGCTGTCGCTGGCGCTGTTTTTCCTGGGCGGGTTGGCGGTGCTGGCGCGAGTGGACGTGCGGCGGGCGGTGGCGGAAGCGAGCGAGACGCCGGCCTGAAAGACACCATCCGTGGGCTTCACCGGGGCCGCGTGGGCGGGGCCAAGCTGAACGCGATCACGATCTCCAGCGGTGCGGCAGAAATACAGCTATGCTTCTAACGAGTTGAAAGTACAGCCATTGTTGCTATAATATGTCGGGTTATTGTATAGTATTGATGTCGGGTTTTTGCAGGCAGGTCTAGCCATGCGTCAACGGAAAACGCTGCGCGAAAAGATCGAGGAGCGCATCGCAAGGAAGCGGCGCGATGACGTATTTCTCCCGCGTGAATTCCGCGATCTCGGCGGGGAGGATCAGGTGCTGCGGGTACTGCGCGGCTTGGTGCGCGAAAAGCGTTTGGTGCGGCTTGGCTACGGCGTTTATGGCCGGGCCGTCGTTTCACGCCTTACCGGGGAGCCGCTCCTCTACAGCCCGAACGGGTTTCTCGGCGCCGCGCGGCAGGCGCTTACCAAGCTGGGGGTGAGATGGGAGCCAGCAGAAGCGGAACGGGCCTATAACGAACGCCGCTCGACCCAAGTGCCCGTCAATCCGGTGGTGCGGGTGAGAGGACGCTTCTCACGGCGGCTCAGTGACGGCACGCTGGAGCTGGTCCTTGAGCGATAAGCCGTCGCTCCAAGACTTGCTCGAGGTCCAACAGCACTTCGGCCTGCCGAGCCCAGCCCTGGTCGAAAAAGACTGGCACGTCGTCAAGGCACTCGGGGCCGTCAACGCCGCCGGCACCGCGCCCTTCCGGCTGGTGTTTGGCGGGGGCACCGCCCTGAGCCGCGCGCACCGTCTGATCCGGCGCATGTCGGAAGACATCGACTTCAAAATCGTGTCGGACAGCGCGCCGAGCCGCCCGGAGCTTCGCGCTCTGCGCGACACCATTACGGATGCCCTGTTGAAGGCCGGCTTTCAGTTTGACCCGCGGAATCCCGACCATCGGGAATCCGGCAATGCCAGCCGCTACACCCGGTATCGCTTGCCCTACGCGCCCATTGCGGCCGCGCAGGCGATTTTGCGACCCGAGATTCAGATCGAGACGGCGGTATGGCCGCTACGCCTTCGCGCGGTTGACCGGCCGGTGAGTTCTTTTGTGGCGGAGGCATTCCGCCGGCCCGCGGAGGTTCCTGCGATCCCCTGCGTAGCGTTGGTCGAGACGGTCGCCGAGAAATTCGTCGCCCTGACCCGACGTGCGGGCGCCGAGTTCGCGGACGCCGGCGGCCCTCGCGATCCAACGCTGGTGCGGCATGTGTACGATCTGCATACGATCCGGGCGCACTATGATCGCGCCGAGGTTGCTCTCTTGGCCCGCAAGATCATGCTGGAGGATGCCGTGGCCTACGGCCACCAATTCCCAGCTTACCGTGCAGACCCGGTTGCGGAAACCTTGCGGGCCGTCGCCAGCCTCGCGGCCGATTCCGGCTTTGCCAGCCGTTATGCCGCGTTCCAGCGCAACATGGTGTACGGCGAAAGCGCGGACTTTGAAACGGCGACCGCCACGCTCGTAGCCTTGGCGGCACAGTTGGCGTGTGAACCTGCCGTGTGATCTGCGATCCCGCGCCCGCAGGTTTACGCGCTCGGAACCGGGTGTTCCTTGGAGTCGGAGGTGAAGCGCGTCAGCCCCGCCGAGAGAGCGAGCTGGGTCAGACCGGCGATGTTGTTCACGCCGATCTTCTTCATCATGGTCTTGCGGTAGCTGCGCACGGTCTGCAGGCCGAGGTCGAGCATGACGGCGATTTCCTTGCTGGTCTTGCCCTCGGCGACCAGGCGCAGCACCTGCAGCTCGCGCGGAGAAAGCGTTTCGAGCACCGGCGGCAGCGCTTTCGATTCCAAATCGCCGCGCTGAATCCGGGTCTGCACGCGGTCGGCGACTTCGGCGCACAGATAGAACCCGCCTTTGGCCACGGTGCGCAACGCGTCCAGCAGGTCGTCCGAAGAAGCGTTCTTGAGAACGAAAGCGCGCGCGCCGGAGCGGATGGCGCCCACCACCGAACTCTCGTCGTCGTACATCGAGAGGATCACGACCTTGCTCTCCGGGCAGTGGCGCATGATCTCGATGGTGGCCTCGATGCCGTTCAAGCCCGGGCAGCCCGATGTCCATCAGCACCAGGTCGGGCCGCGACTTCTTGCAGAAGTGCACCGCCTCGGCGCCGTTCTCGGCCTCTCCGACGACTTTGAACTCCTCGCGCCTCTCCAGGATCGACTTGATGCCGTCGCGGAAAATCTTGTGATCGTCTACGAGCAGATATTTGATATGCCATCGCCACACCATGCGACGTGGGCTGAAACGCCCGGAATCGGAATTACCGGTATCGTCAATCCGCCTTCAAACCGTCTGCCGGCTTCGACACCCTGTAAATGGCTTTCACAATTGTACCCTTTTCCGGCGAGCTCGCAACCGAAAAGCGCAGCCCGGCCTGAGTGGAGTGGTAGCGCATCAGGTGAAAGCCAAGTCCCGTGTTTCCAGTCGTTTTCTGCTCTGGGCGGAAGCCGGCGCCATTGTCGCGGACCTCCAGGCTCACGCCCTGCTTAACCGGTCTTACCAGGATTTCCACCCGCGTCGCGCCCGAGTGGCGCACCGCATTATCGATCGCCTGCTCGGCGATTTTATAGAGCGCGGTCGCGGTTTCGACGGGCAGACGCACGGAGGAGTCGAACAGCAGGCGGATCCTGCCGTCGAAGCCTTTGCGGTACCGGCCCACCATTCGATCCAGGGCGAACTGCAGGCCGGTGCGCTCGACGATAGAGGGATTCAGCTCGTAGCTGAGGTCGCGCACCTGCGCCGACCGACTGCTCGAGAACTTTCTGAATTTCCAGGATGCGCTTGGTGTTGTCGGCGACCTTGTCGTGCAGGTCCATGCGGAGCAGGTCCAGTTGCAGGCCGATCGCACTCAGCACCTGGCCAACCTCGTCGTGGAGGATGCGCGAGACTCGGGCGCCTTCCTGCTCGCGGGCGTTCATAACGCTGACCAGCAGGTGGGCCAGAGACCGTTCTTCCTCTGTCGCCATTGCGGATTCGAGCGGCACCACGCCGCTACGTCTTCTTTCTGCCCAGCACCTTGCGCGCGGCAGCCGCCACATTCACGGCGCGCATCCCATACTTATCCAGCAGGCTGTCCGGGGAGCCGGATTCGGCGTAGGCGGTGAGGCCGACGAACTCCATGGGGCAGGGGTGAGTCTCGCTGACCACCTGCGCCACGCGCACGCCCAACCCGCCGTCCACCAGGTGTTCCTCGGCTACCACGATGGCGCCGGTCTCGGCGGCGGCCCGCTCGATGGCGTCCCGGTCCAGCGGCTTGGCGGTGTGCATGTCCACCACGCGGGCGGAGATTCCTTCCGCCGCCAGGATAGCCTGGGCACGGATCGCCTCGGCCACCATCAGGCCGTTGGCGATCAGGGTGAGGTCGTTTCCCGCGATCAGCTCGATCGCCTTCCCGATTTCGAACCGCTGGTCCGCGGGGTAGATCACCGGGACCTTGAGGCGGCCGGTGCGAACGAACACCGGACCGACGTGTTCCGCCGCGGCGCGGATCAGGGCGCGGGCAGCCACCTCGTCGGCCGGCGCGAGCACCACAAAACCGGGCAGGGAACAAGCCAGGCTGGTCTCCTCGATGCTCATCTGCGAGGGGCCGTCCTCGCCGATCGAGATGCCGCTGTGCGTGCCCACCACCTTGACGTTCGCGTCCGGATACGCCACCGCCACGCGGAGTTGCTCGAAGCCCTTGTTCATGATGAAACAAGAGAAGCTGGCCGCGAACGGAATCTTGCCGAAGGAGGCCAGGCCGGCCGCCACTCCCACCATGTTCGCTTCGGCGATGCCGCAGGACACGAAGCGGTCCGGAAACTCCTTGGCGAAAAACGAGGTGTAGGTGGATTTCGAGAGGTCGGCGTCCACCGCCCAGACGTTGGGATTCTCGCGTCCCAGCTCGACCAGCGTCTTGCCGAACGCCTCCCGCGTGGCCATTCCCGTCTTGAGTTCGAATTTCGTTTCGACTGGCATCAGGCAAGCTCCTTGAGCGCGAGTTCGACCTCTTCCTTCGTGGGGGCCACACCGTGCCACTTGGGATTGTTCTCCATGAACGAGACTCCCTTGCCCTTGACGGTGTGCGCGATCAGGGCAGTGGGCTTGCCCTTGACCGACGCGGCTTCGGCGAACGCCGCCTGGAGCGCCGGGATGCTCGTGCCCGTCCAGCTCCACGGTGTGCCAGCCGAAGGCCTGCCACTTGGCCACCAGCGGCTCGATCTCCATGATGTCCTTGACGAACCCGTCGAGCTGGATGCGGTTGTAGTCGACGATGGCCACCACGTTATCGAGTTTGTGGAACGCGCCGAACATGGCGGCTTCCCAGATCTGCCCTTCCTGGATCTCGCCGTCGCCGAGAATGCAGTAGGTGCGCGAAGGCCGCTTGTCCCAGCGGGCCGCGAGGCCCATGCCCAGGGCGATCGAAAGGCCTTCGCCGAGCGATCCGGTGGAGGCTTCGAGCGCCGGAATGAAGCGCCGGTCGGGATGGCCCTGGTAGATCGAGCCGAGCTTGCGCAGCGTGTTCAGCTGTCTCGACCGGCGTGTAGCCGCACTCGGCCATGGCCGCGTAGAGCACGGGAGCAGGCATGGCCTTTAGAAAGGATGAAGCGGTCGCGGTCCGGCCACTCGCGGATTCGAAGGATCGTGCCGCATGACGTCCCAAAACAGGGTCACGACGATCTCGACGGCGGAGAGCGAGCCGCCCGGATGGCCCGAGCCGGCCGCGCCGATCATCTCGATGATGTGCCGCCGGATTCCCTTCGCGATCGCCTGCAATTCTCCAACGTTCTCTGTGCGCTGCATTGGCCTCCCGAAACACCCGATATTAGCACAGCGGCGGCAGCTGTCAGCGTTCCGCCAACCCAAACCGAGCCGCGACCTAAGGTAGCGGTTCCGTCTGGCTGACGGCTGAAAGCTGATGGCTGATGGCTGACAAGCTACAATGGATAGGGTTTGGAGCCAATGAACAACGCTATCGTGATGGGTGCGCAGTGGGGCGATGAGGGAAAAGGCAAGATGGTGGACCTTTTCTCGGAGCATTTCGACATCGTCGCCCGCTACCAGGGAGGCCACAACGCCGGCCACACCGTGCGCATCGAAGACCGCAAATTGATCCTGAAGCTGGTACCGACCGGCATCCTGCGGGACGGCAAGCAGGCCGTCATCGGCAACGGGGTGGTGGTGGATCCGGAGGCGTTGCTGCGCGAGATCGAGGGCCTGGAGGGCGGGGGCATCTCCGTTCGCGACCGGCTCCGCATCAGCAGCCGGGCGCACGTCATCCTTCCCTTCCACCGCATGCTGGAGAAGCTCTCCGAGTCGCGTCCGGACCGGGCCATCGGGACCACCTCGCGCGGCATCGGCCCCTGCTACGAGGACAAAATCGCGCGCCGCGGCATACGGATCGGCGACCTCATCGATGCCGCCATTTTCCGCGAGCTCTACGAAGCGCTGGCCGCGGACAAAGAGATTCTGCGCGCCGCATTCGGCCTTGGCGAGCCGATCGATGTCGCGGGCGAACGCGAGCGCTACGTCGAGTTCGGCGCGCGTATTGCGCCGATGGTCGCGGACACCGCGGTGTTCCTCAATAACGCCATTTCCGCCGGCCGGCGCGTCCTGTTCGAAGGCGCTCAGGGGACCATGCTCGATATCGACCACGGCACGTATCCCTACGTGACCTCGTCGAACGCGGGAGCGGGCGGCGCCTCGACGGGAACCGGAGTCCCGCCCACGCGGATACAAGCGGTGATCGGCGTTTCGAAGGCCTATATCACGCGGGTCGGGGGCGGGCCGTTCCCAACCGAGTCCCACGACGAGAGCGGCGACATGCTGCGCAAGGTGGGGAGCGAGTTCGGCGCGGTGACCGGGCGTCCCCGGCGCTGCGGCTGGTTCGACGTGCCGCTGCTGCGCTACACGGCAATGATCAACGGCTTCGACAGCCTGACCATCACCAAGCTGGACGTGCTGGACGGCTTCGCCGAGATTCCGGTCTGCACCTCGTACCGGCTGTGCGGCCGCGAGATCGGCGAGATGCCGGCGTCCATTCAGGCTGTGGCGGCGATCGAGCCGGTCTACACCAAGCTGCCCGGCTGGCAGACGCCCACCGCCGGCACCACCCGCTATGAAGACCTGCCCGCGCGCGCCAAGGACTACCTGGCGTTCCTCGCCGCCCAGACCGGAGTCGAGGTGGGCTGCATCTCGACGGGGCCGGAGCGGTCCGAGACGATCATCGTGCCGGGCTCGCGGCTGGAGGGCATTCTGGCGCGGTAGGGGGCGCAGGCTCCTCCTGCAAATTTGCATTCGTAATGCATAATTGCAGCAGGGAGTCCTTATGCACCGTCCTGGGCGAACGAAATCGAGTCCATGATCGCCTGGCACCACAAGATCACCCCTTGCCGCGGGTCCGGCCCGCTCGCCGAGGCCTTCCGGCGCGCGGATTGGCGGGACGTTCTCCTGCTGCCGCTCGGGGAGACCGCACCCGGCGCTTCCCAACGCAGGCTTCCATCTGCGATTGGCCGAGCTCACCTGGAACTGGTGGAAACGGCATCCGCTCGATCCGTCGCCCATGCTGAGGTGGTGAGGGGTGGGCCCGTGAAGCGGTGAGGGCTGGGCGTGAGGGGTTTGCCGGCCCGGCCTGCTAGAATGAACGGATAGAACTGTATGCTTAAGCGGTTGAGAGTATTTTTTTGCGCGCTTGGCGTAGCGGGCGCGTGCCTGGCAGCCGATACCACGCCGGCCCCCACTGTGGTCGAGGAAATCGTCGCCAAGGTCAATAACGAGATCGTGACCCGCGGCGAGATGGACAAGTATCGCCGCCAGGTGGAAGCCGAGGTGGCTCACGATCAGATGAAGCCCGAGCGGGCCCAACAGGTCCTCAAGCAGATGGAAACCGATCTGCTGCGGGACCGCATCGACCAGTTGCTGATGGTCGCCAAGGCCAAGGAACTGGACCTCAAAGTGGACCAGGATGTCAGCAAGCAGATGGCCAGCCTCCAGGTCAAGAGCGGGATCACCGATACCGACAAGTTCCAGCAGTGGGTGCGGGATCAGAGCGGCATGTCGTTCGAGGACTACAAGCAGCAGGTCAAGGACGGGCTGCTGACCCAGGAAGTGGTGCGCCGGGAGGTGGGGGGCGGATCACAATCTCCAAAGCCGAGGAGCAGAAATACTACGAAGACCACAAGAAGGACTTCGTGCGCGAAGAGCAGGTGTGGTTGCAGGAGATCCTGATCTCGACCAAGGACAAAGACGAAAAAGGGGTAGCGGCGGCGGAGAAGAAAGCCCAGGACCTGGTGAACCGGGCGCGCAAGGGAGAGAACTTCAACACGCTGGCGCGGGACAACTCGGACGCCGAGACGGCCGAGAGCGGCGGCAATCTGCCGGCCTTCAAGCGCGGACTGCTGAAGAAAGAGATCGAGGATCTGGTCTTCCAGCAGAGCAAAGGCTACGTGACGGACCCGCTCCGGCAGGCGAACGGGTTTTTGATCCTGCGGGTGGTGCAGCACGACGCGGCGGGGTTGCAGCCGTTCGAGACGGTGGAGAACGAGATTCTGGACAAGATGTACCAGCCGAAAATGCAGCCGGCGCTGCGGGCGTATCTGACCAAGCTGCGGCAGGAGGCGTTCCTGCAGATCAAGCCGGGGTACGTAGACTCGGGGGCGGCGCCGGGGAAGGACACCACCTGGCAGGCGGTGCAGAAGCTGAAGCCGCAGACGGTGACCAAGGAAGAAGTGGCGGAGCGGACGCGGCGCCGGCGGCTGCTGTTCATGGTGCCGGTACCGGGGACGGAGAAGCGGGTGGGGCTGTCGAGCTCGAGCCCGGCCACGGTTTCGACGCCCGGCAGGTGACCATGAAGTCCCCCTGCGTCCGCGAAATCGAGCCGGGCAAGGTCGCCACCGGAACGTTCCTGGTGCAATCCAAGGACGTCCGTCAGAAGAAGACCGGAGAGCCCTACCTCTCGCTGGTCCTGGGCGACCGGACCGGCGAGCTCGATGCCAAGATGTGGGACAACGTCGCCGAGGTGATGAACACCTTCGAGCGCGACGATTACGTGCGCGTCAAGGGCCTGCTGCAGATCTACAACAACCGGCCCCAGTTCACCCTGCACACATTGAAGCGCGTGGACGACACGGCGGTCGACGCGGCGGATTTCTTTCCGGCCTCCGAGCGCGATCCCTCGGAGATGCTGGCGGAACTGCGGGGCATCGCCGCCTCGATGAAGAACCCGCACCTGCGCGCGCTGATCGAATCGTTCCTCTCCGACGAGGAGATCGTGCGCCTGTACATCAAGGCGCCGGCGGCCAAGTTCATCCACCACGCTTACCTGGGCGGCCTGATCGAGCACGTGCTTTCGGTCTGCCGGCTGTGCCGGCTGGCGGCGTCGCACTACGCCGTGGTGGACCTGGACCTGTTGCTGGCGGGCGCGGTGCTGCACGACATCGGCAAGATCTACGAGCTCAGCTACGACCGCAGCTTCGGATACACCAGCGAAGGCCAGCTCCTGGGTCACATCGCGATCAGCCTGCGGATGGTGGAGGCCAAGCTGGCGCAATTTCCGGACTTTCCGCCGCGGCTGCGCACGCTGCTGGAGCACCTGATCCTGAGCCACCACGGAGAGCTGGAGTTCGGCTCGCCCAAGGTGCCGCTGTTCCAGGAGGCGCTGCTGCTGCACTACCTGGACGACCTGGATTCGAAGATGGAGTGCATGCGGGTGCTGGTGGACAAGGACCGCCTGGTGGAGGGCGACTGGACCAGCTACAGCCCGTCGCTCGAGCGCGTGGTGCTGAAGAAGATGAAGTACCTCTCGGGAGCGCCCGGCCCCCACGAGGACGCGGCCCCGCCGGAGCCGGGCGCGGCCCCGCCCGATACGCCCGCCCGCAAGGCGAAGCCTCCCGAGCCGACGACCCCCAGCCTGTTCGGCGAGAAGCTGGGCGAGGCTCTGCGGGTGCCGAAGTAGGGCCGGCGGGTTTTCTCCGGAACTTTTACCAGGACAACGGCGTATCCCCATCAGACTCAGAACCGGGGCGGTTTTGTGCTTCCCCGAACAACCTACCCTATTGGCAAGGAGGATTCCCGTGACCAGACTCTCTGTTCTGTTTGCTGCTTTGTTGGCCGCTCCGGCTGCGATGCTTGCACAAGAATCGGCGCCAGCACCCGCTAATCCCATCTCGGTCAGCCAAAACAAGATGTACACAATGCTCAGCGGCGTCGTCGTCGCCGCGGCCGAGAAGATGCCCGAAGAAAGCTATTCGTTCAAGCCGAGCCCGGATGTCCGGAGCTTCGGGCAACTGGTAGGCCACCTCGCCGACTCGCAGTTCTACTTTTGCGGATTGGCTGCGGGCGAGACCAAGTCTTCCGGTGGGGTCGAAAAGAACAAGACCAGCAAAGCGGACCTCGTGGCTGGACTGAAAGAGGCGGTCGCCTATTGCAGCACAGTCTATGCCGGCATGACTGACTCGAAAGGCGGCGAGATGGTGAAGTTGATGAATACCGACTTCGCCCGGCTTGCCGTTCTCGCGGCAAACGTCGCGCATGACTACGAACACTACGGGAATATGGCTACATACATGCGGATCAGGGGAATCGTCCCTCCGTCGAGCGAGAAAAAAGAGGGCCCGGCACCGAAGTAAGTTCGCGGCTGGAGCCGGAAGCTGGTCGCGGCTCTGCGGATTCCGAAGTAGGGCAATTACTCGGAGCGCAGCATCGTGACCGGGTCGATTCTGACGGCGCGGATCACCGCCGGCAGCGCTGCCAGCAGCGCGACCACGAAAAGAGCCAGCGAGGGGAAGACCATCATCGGCAGGTCGGTCGCTTTAACTTGATAGAACAGTGACGCCATGAATCGCACCGACGCCATGCCAAGTGCGAGACCTGCGACCGCTCCGGCGAGGACCACGCGGAAAACATCCGCGGTCGCCAGCCGCGCAATGCTGCCGGCTTGAGCGCCCACGGCCATGCGAATGCCGATTTCGCGCCGCCGCTGCAGCACCGAGTAGTGCAACACGCCGTAGAGGCCCACACCCGCGAGCAGCAATGCGACAACCGCAAAGAACAGGGCCAGCGTGGCCAGCAGCCGCTCGCGCACGGTGCGCGCCTGGTTGACCTCCAATTGCGTGCGAATGCCGCTCACGCGAAATTCGGGACGCGCCCGCGGGACCTCACGACGCAGGATTTGTGCCAGCGCGAGAGGTTCGGCACTGGCCGTGCGCACAATCAGTTTGCCCCCGTCCCTACGGCTTGGCGTACCGTTGGCTTCGATGGCGCGGAACGGCACATAGGCCTGCGGCAGGAACTGCTCACGCACCGTTCGATAGCGCGTATCCCCCACCAGGCCTACCGCCCGAAAACGCAGCCGGATGTTTCCGCTGAACACCAGTTCGAACGGCCTTCCAACCGGGCTGTCACCGTTGAAGTAAGCCTTCGCAAAAGCTTGGTTAACCAGCGCCGAACCGGGAAACGCGTCGTTTGGACCGAAGTCCCTGCCATCGAACAGGGGAATCTTCATCGCTTCTAACCATCCGGGCGAAACACTGAGCATGTTAACCACAATCCCGTTGGGAGGCGCGCCGTCAACCGAAACAAAGTTGTTCCAACCTACGGGCCCCAGCAAAGGCTGATCGGCCAGCGCCACCGCCTCGACTCCCCGCATCCCGCGCAGATGCTCTGCCAACTGCTCCCAGAGCTCCGGAGGCTGGGGACGCTTTGCCACCGTATCGAGAACCAGAACGCGATCGGCGGAAAAGCCCGTGGGCTGCCGGGACAGCCGCTCGAATGTCGCCACAAAGAGGCCGGCGACGAACAGCACCAGGAAGCAGAACGCCACCTGCACCGCGATCAGCGCGTGCATCAAGCGCCGCCTCGAGTGCGGGTCCTCTCCCCCTTTGATGGCGCTGACCGGATTGACAGTGGAGGCACGCAGGGCGGGGGCCAGGCCGAAGAGCATGGTGACCACCAGCGCGAGCGCCACTCCAAAGCCCAGAACCCGCCAGTCCGCGGGAAGGACCAGGCGCGCCGGATTGCCGGGCGGATTAATCATGCTCACGACAAACGGTCCGGACCACCAAGCGAAGACGGCGCCGACCGCGGCCGCAAGAAAGGCGAGCCAGGCGCTTTCGACCAGCATCAGTTGCATCAGCCGCCATCGCCCGCCGCCAATCGAGACCCGAAGAGCCATTTCGCGGGCTCGCGCCGCGGCCTGAGCGGTCATCAGGTTGGCCACGTTCGCGCACGCGATGAGTAGGACCAGGGCCACCAGGACTCCCAGAATCGCGAGCGGCCGCCGCGTTTCCGATCGCAGGTCCGAGGCGCCCGAGGCCGCCGGTTCGAGCAGGACCCTCTGGTTGAGAAAGGCGTCCAGCATGTGTTTGGGCATGCCCGCGGTGCTCCCCTTCATTCGCTCTTGGTCGAACGCTCGCGAGATGGCCTGCAGTTTCGCGCGGAGCGGTTCGACGGCCGCGCCCGGGTTCAGTAGCGCCAGGGTCCGGTGCCAGGTCCAATCATCGTGGGTCGCGCCGGGATGCATCACGATGGGCACGAAGACGTCCACCATCGTGCCGGGCTGTGTGCCGGTGAAGGCTTCCTGGGCAACGCCGACGATCTCGTAAAGGCGGTCGCCCAGGAGAAACGTGCGGCCGACGACTCGAGTGTCCTGGCCGAATCGATGCGACCAGTAGTCGTAAGAGAGTACGGCGTAGGGATGCGCGCCCGGCTTGAGGTCGTCGTCCTCGGTTAACACGCGGCCCAGGGCGGGCCGAATCGCAAGCGCGGTGAACATCCGGCCCGAAGCATATTGCAGATTCGCCTTCTCCATCTCCTGGTCCGACTTGTAGGTCAGATCCACCGGTTCGGCGTTGGAGACGGCGATCAACTCGGCTCGATCCTTGACCGCGGCGCGCATCTGCTGGAATGCCGGATAGGCCCAGACGTCGTAGTCCACGGGCGTGCCATCGATGACGGCATGGCGAGAAGCCACGTAGAGGCGGTCCGCGTTTGCCACCGGCAAGGGACGCAGCAGCAGGGCGTCAATCAACCGGAATGCGGCCGTCGACGCCCCGATCGCCACGGCGAGCGACAGAATCGCCGCGGCCGATGTGACTTTGTTCTTCCGTAGCTGCCGCCAGCCGAAGATCGTGTCGGCGCGAAGCGAATCGAGCCACGCGACCAGCCTGATGTCGCGGCTGGCTTCGCGCTGCCGCAGCGCGGACCCGAACGCCGTGCGGGCTTCGACGGGGTCGCGGCCCTGCTCGATGGCTTCCCGGATGTGCGACTCGAGTTCTTCGTCGATCTCGCGGTTCAGACGATCGCCGCGAAAAACGTTGGTTATGCGCGACCAGACCGACATGTCATGCCTCCCGTAGTACCCGATTCACCGCTAGCGTCACCGCGTGCCAGCGCGACTCCGTGGCGGCAAGCTGCTTCTTCCCGGCCGCCGTCAGTTCGTACAGACGCGCGCGCTGCCCCGAGTCTTTCGTGATCCACTGGGCGCGGATCCACCCCGCTTCCTCCATGCGGTGAAGCGCTGGATAGAGCGAGCCTTCTTCGACGCGGAGCACCTCGCCGGAGATATCTTTGACCGCCGACATGATGGCGTAGCCGTGCAGGCGTGGACGACGCGACAGAATCTTCAACACCAGCAGATCGAGCGAACCTTGCAGGGCGTCAGACTTGGCCATACATAGACCTCATGGTACATAGACGTCTAAGTATACGAAAAGTTCCGGCGATTTTAAGAAGCTTGAGCTTCGCGAATTGCGGCCGCATGGATTTCGGCCGCCCCGAGCGGTAAGTCGTTGGCGGGTCGGCGATTGCGGCCCGAATCACGGCCCAGCCGGGGACAGCTTGTCCTGTCGGAGTACGGGGGCTTTCTCCGCTCCTTGCGGTCCCGATCGCTAGGCAGCGTGGGACTGAAGAGGGACTTGCGAAAATCGCACCACCGCCGCGGAAGGGACAAGCTGAAGCATGTCCTACGCGGCGCATCCACGGTTTACGGCCCCACGTGAGGTATGCTTCAGCTTGCCCTGCGATTTCTGCAAGTCCCTCTGAAGGCCGGATCTGCGTTCGGCGCCGGCGCTGGTGCCTTCCGCCTGCCCTGGGCGGCTTCCTGGGCACGCTGCGGCGGGGGAGGCGCTGCGCTGGCCGTGGGCCCGATGCGCCGGGCGGAGATGCCCGCTTTGCCGTTGCCGGATCGCAAAGGAGGACGATGTGTTCAGCCCAGCTTCCGAGTGGGCCGATCCACGCTCTGTGCTGCCCGAAGCGCCAGGGGGCTCACGGCGCAGAGCGAGGGTAGTGCGCTATGCCTTCGGCATCAGGCCCGCCCCGCAAACTCGCGGCTCTCCGTTGACACTCTCACTTTTTCACCTTCTTTGATAAAGAGGGGAACGCGGATCGTGAGACCGGTCTCCAGCTTGGCCGGCTTGGTCACGCCGCCGCTCGAAGAATCGCCACGCACGCCCGGTTCCGTCGAGGCAACCGCCAACTCCACGAATGGGGGCAGTTCCAGGCCGATGGGATTGCCATTGTACTTGAGCAGATCGACCATGCCTCCCTCGATCAGGAAGTCCCGCGCGTTCCCGATCACATCGTCGGCCAGTGTGTGGGTCTCATAGCTCTGCTGGTCCAGGAAGTAAGAACCATCGTTGTCGCTATACAGGTAGGAGGCCGGCACCATCTGCAGATCCGGCTCTCTGAACTTCTCGCCCGCCTTGAAGGTCCTCTCAAAGACCGCGTTTGTGAGCAGGTTGCGAATTTTCAGACGCACCAGGGTCTGCCCGCCCCGCGCGGTCGGCGTGTTCACCTCCACTTCGAGGCAAGAGAAGGGAGTGTTGTCAATCTCAAACCGGGTCTTTCGTTTGACGTCAATGGCATCAATCAACACTGGTATGAACTCCTCAACAAGCGGGCGGCGGGAGCCGATCGGGGCCCGGCTCCACTTCTCTCCAAGTATAGGGCGAAGGGTGGCGCGGGTCACGTGAGGGACTTGCAGAAATCAGTCACTCGACTGGCTGGTAGCACCGAACCGCGACCGTCAGGGAGCGGAACGGGCCGCCGATCGACATCTGCTTGAGGGGGTCCACTCGCTCACGCTCGTGGTTCGGTCCAGTGTCGCGGACTTTCGCAAGTCCCTCACGTTTCCCGAGGGCAGTTGAGCGAGAAGTCGCCTCGTTCCGCGGCCGCGGTCACGGCGCCGGCGCCGCGGCGAAGGCCGGGGGGACGAGTGGCGCCTCACGCCTTGTTGAGCAGGGCGGCGTGACTGCGGCCCACCGTGGGGCGGCTGGCCAGGACCAGGCCGGCGTCGGCGGCGATCTTCAACTCGGCGTCGAAATCGGGCGGTTTCACGTGTCCGCCGGGCTCGACCAGCAGGAGAGTGGCTCCCGGTTTCATGGCCGCGGCCATTTGGGAGAAGAAACGAACCTCGTCGGGAAGCTCGTGTACCATCGCGAAGGCGAGAGCGAAATCCACCTTGCCGTTGAGGTCGTCGAGCGGCATGGAATCTGGCTGGGCGAGGCGAATGTCGATGCGGTCCGCGAGGCCGGCTTTGCGGGCCCGGCGCTCGAGCACCGAGAGCATCTTAGGCTGTATGTCCACAGCTACGACGCGGCCCGAAGCGCCCACCCGGCGCGCAAGTTCCAGGGTGAAGAAGCCCATCCCGGGGCCCGGCTCGAGCACCGTCATCCCTTCGCGGACGTAGGGCGCCACGGTCTGGGCCGGATTCTGCATGAGGCGGCGGATCGGGCTGGCGAGAAGGTAGCCGAGCCACCAGGGGCAGACTCGATGAGGCATACCCACGCAGCGTAGCACGGTCGGACGTCAGAACACGAAAGGAATGAAACGGCGAGTGCCTTTCATGTACTGCGCGTAGGACGGACCGAAGTGCGCCAGGTCCTCGCGCTCTTCCGCGAGCGCGACGGCGACCACGGCCACAGAGGCGGCCATGCCCAGGACGAGGCTGGGAGCGGAAAGATCCTTCGAGAGCCACGCCCCAGGTAAGGCCAAGTAGCGAGGCGTACATCGGATGGCGGATATAGCGGTACATGCCGACCGCGACCAGGGTCGTGGTCCTCTCGAACGCCATTTGCGTGGGATCGGATGACTCGGCAGCGGGACGGCCGGCGGTTAGGAGCAAACGAAGGCCGCCCACGGCGGGCCAGATCGAGCCGCACAACAGCACCCAGGAAGCGAGTTGGCGCGGCGTGAAAGGATCGCGAAACCAACACGGCGCGTTGAGAACGATCAGCGCCGCGATGAACTCGAAGGCGAAGAAGCGATAGAAGCCGTGAGAGCGGGGAGAGCGAAGGGAAGGCCGGGAGATCCACAGGATGCCGGCCGAGGCGAGCAGGAAAACGGCGGCTTGAATCATGGTTCTACAGCTTACACCAGGGGAGCGGGACGAGGGCCGGGACGCGGCGGGCGTAATCCTCGAACTCGGGACCGAACCGGGCGCGCAGGAGGCGTTCCTCGCTGCGTATGCGGACGAGGGTGCCGGCGGTGTAGAGAACAACGAATAGCAGGATCACCGGCCAGCGGCTGATAACGAGGCCGGTGGCCAGAGCGAGGCCGAACAGAGCCGTGTAAATGGGATTGCGTACGTAGCGGTAGGGGCCGGCCGTGATCAGGCGGTGGCCCTCCACCAGCCGGGCCTGGTAGGCGAACTGGCGGCCGAGGGCGCGTTGGGCAGCCAGAATCACGGCGACCGAAGCCGCGGCCAGCAGGACTGCGACTACGGAGACCGGGAGGCTGGGTGGCTGGGGGCGTCTCCAAAACCACAGTGGGCCGATGGACAGGACTTGCAGCACGAACCCCCACCCCCATCCGCGACCGCGCCGGACCTCGCGCGCCTGGGGCGGGCGGCGCCTGAATACGGTGGCCAGGCCCATGACGATCCACGCGGCCAGGATCGAAAGGAACGCCGCGTTGGAGATGCCCCGCATGGCTTCATTGTCGGCCATCGGCACGGCGGTAGGGCAGCCAGAGAATCCAGAAGAGGAGCAGGACCAGAGGTTCGGCGAGAAGGATGTAGATGGGCCAGGGCCCGAGGAGGTCGAGCAGCGATGCGTGGGTGGGCTTCTGGCGCAAATAGAAATAGTTGGTTCCGAACACCGCATCGAAGGCGCCGATGCAGGCGGCAATCGCGTTGAGGGCGATGAATGCGCGCTGCACCGAACCGCGGCGCGGGCGCGCCAGGCCGGACCAGGCCAGGAACAGAATCGTCGCCACCACGCCGCCGTGCGAGAGGAAGAAGGCGATGGCGAGGTAGGAAGGGAACGGGGTCCAAAGATCCGGAGTGAGGATGGCCATGCCGGCGCCGGAGAGCCCCCAATACCAGACCAGGTCGAAAGACCAGGCGCTTCGCGAAAGCGCCGTCAGCGCGGCGAGCCAGACGGCCAGGTCGCAGAGTTGCAGCGGCAGTTGTCCGGGGAAATGCAGATAGCCGTGGTGGATCTGGTAGACGTACCAGACGAGCTCGTTGAGGAGCAGGAAGGCGCCGAGCGCGTAGCGTATGGGGCGTCCGGCGGCGGGGCGGTGGCGGGCTGCAATGGCGAGAGCGGCGGCCACGGCGGGGACGGCTGCAACGATGGCGAGGTGGGTCGGCCCGAAGAGAGGAAGGCTGTTGGCGCTCAACGAGTTCCAGAATACCGCACGGAGCGGCGCGGGACGCCCGGGGAAGCGGCGTTCCCGGGAATGAAAATGAAAAGCACTTGGGGATTTGGCTGGCGAGGGGCGCCGGTGCCGCTCGCAACGGCTGCCCTGGGGATGGCAACCACTACGATGCCGATGCCGGGAACGCTGAACTACCTGGAGGGGAGGGCGCCGGTGGACGGCCAGGCGCTGTCCGCGAAATCGGTGGGGTCCACCCGGCTGGCTGTCAACGACGTGCTCAGCACAACCCAGGGAGGCGCGGAGTTGCTGCTTACGCCGGGCGTCTACCTGCGGATCGGTAATGGCAGCGCGGTTCGCATGCTGTCTCCGGGATTGGCCGATACGACGGTCGGCCTGGAGAGCGGATCGGCGATGCTCGAAGTGGAAAGACGTTGCCGCGCCCATTCGGCGTGACTCCCTGCGGAGATCGACGCTACAGTTTCACGGCCGGGACGCCCGTGGCCTGCACTTCCGCGCACCGCCGTCGAGACGGCGCGCCTTACGGTGCGAAATACCCGTTGATATCTAGAATCACCTGCGTCTTGCCCGCGGTGTATACGCTCACCGCGCCGTTGGCTCCCGCCGGCACAATCGCCGCGTTGGCCACCACGGCGCCGTCCCACGAGTTCAACGTTGAGACTCCCGGTTGCGACGCTCCCGTCGGCCACGCCGTCAGGTAGTACAGCGGCCCGTCGGGAACAACCGTCACGTTCAGGGAGTACGCCGCCGCCGTCGTCGGTACCGCGCACGTACTGGCCGGAACCGGGAATGACCGCGTTTCTCCCGCCTCCATCTCCGGCCCGCCGAAGGTGCCGTCGTCCCCGCGAGTGTCCGCGATCCGGCACGGCGTCACCGGGTAGAACGTCAGCGCTCCTGCACTCCCCGGCGCCCCGAAATACCCGTTGATGTCTAGAATTACGTCGGTCGGGTTCGAGACATATACCGAGATCGATTCGTTGCTGCCCCGCCGGGACGATGGCGGCGTTGGCTACCACCTTGCCCGTCCAGGAATTGAGCGTCGAGGCATTCGGCCGCGCCTGTCCGGTGGGCCAGGTGGTCAGATAGCCCAGATACCCCGGCAGAACCACCGTAAAATTGATACGAGTAAGCACGAGCCCACGCCGGAATGCTGCATGCGCTCAGCGGAACGGGGAAGTCGCGGGGCTGCGAGCTTATCATCGAGGGCCCGCTGAACTGGCCGCTCCCATAGCGCGTATCGGCCACGCAGCACGGCGCGGCGGGATAGAAGTCAAACGAGCTCTGGCCGCTCGAAGAATCGAAGTAGCCGTTGATATCGAGGATAACGTCGGCCGTGTTTCTAACGAACACGCTGACCGCGCCACCAGCGCCGGCAGGCACTATGGCAGCGTTGGCCACCACGATTCCGCCCCAGGAATTCAAGGTCGAGGCCAGAGGCTGGCTCAAGCCCGTGGGCCACAGCGTGAGGTAGTAGAGCGGCCCCTGCGGCAACGCGGTGACATTAACCGAATAAGCCAGCGCACCCGCGGGTGCTCCGCAGCCACTCTGCGGAACGAGGAACGACCGTGCCGTGCCGCAACAGTTCCAGCCCGCGCCCGACATCGACACCAGCGTGAGGCCGGCAGACAGCGTCTCGGTAACCGTCACCGTTCCGTTGGTTGGACCCGCCGCGGCGTTATTGCTCACCACGACGGTATAAGACGCACCCGTCTGTCCCGGCGCGAAGGTACCCGCGTGGCTACTCGCGATGTTCAGAAGGGCGCGAGTCCCCATGGGCACCAGCATGCGGATCACGTTGTTGTCGGCGTCCGCGACGTAGACGTTGCCGGAGCCATCCACTGCCACGTTTGCGCCGAGCCAAAAGCCGAACTGAGCGCCCATGGCCGGGCCTCCGTCGCCCGAATAACCAGCGGTGCCGTTCCCGGCTATCGTCGTGATGATGCCAGTCGCCGCCGTGACTTTGCGGATTACTATTCCGGAGTTCGCATAATCGTCGATGTACAGGTTGCCGGCGCCATCCACCGCTACGCGCCACTGGTCGATTTGAGCGCTGGTGGCCGGGCCTCCGTCGCCCGAAGACCCCGCTGTGCCGTTGCCAGCGACCGTTGTAACGATGCCTGTCGCTGCGGACACTTTCCGGACCTTGGCACCGTCAATGATGTAGAGGTTGTCAGAACTATCCAGAGCCGCAAGCCATGCCCTGTCGCTGCCAGCACCGGACCCGTCGCCGCTGCCAAACTCGGTCATCGTTGTGATGATGCCAGTAGCCGCTGCGATCTTGCGAATGCCCCCACAGGGCGGGGAGCGCCGTCGTCGAAGTACACGTCTCCCGCTCGATCCAACCAGACGTCGGTGGCACCGTCGATGACGGCACTCGCGGCCGGGCCTCCGTTGCCTGAACACCCTTCGCCTCCAAGTCCAGCCACCGTCGTGATGATGCCGGTCGCCGCCGAGACTTTGAACAGGTACACATCGCTCCCAATGTAGAGGTTGCCGGAGCGATCCACGGTTACGCCGTCGGCGCTGATCGAGGCGCTTGTGGCCGGGCCTCCGAAGCCCGAAAAGCCACCACTCCCGCCCCCAGCCACCGTCGTGATGATACCAGTCGCCGCCGCCACTTTGCGGACCACGTCGTTGTCGCTGTCGGCAATGTAGAGGTTGCCGGCGACATCCACTGCTAGACCTTCGGGATAGGCGAGCTGCGCGCTCGTGGCCGGGCCTCCGTCGCCCGAATAGCCACCCTGGCGTTCCCCGCTGGTCCCCGCCACCCTCTCGATGATGCCGGTCGCCGCCACCACCTCGCCGATACAACGCGCGACTGGGATATACAGGTTACCTGAGCCATCCACCGCCACACCGTAAGGTTGACTGATTCCAGCGCTCGTTGCCGATTCTCCGAAGGGATACGCCGTACCACCCCCGGCCACCGTCGTGATCACGCCAGTCGCCGCAGTCACCTTGCGAATCCTCTTGTTGTTGGTGTCGGCGATGTAGATATTGCCGAGGCCATCCACCGCAACGCCATACGATAATTGGAGTTGGGCGCTCGTGGCCGGGCCGCCATCGCCCGCGAACCCCCAGTCTCCACTCCCGGCTACCGTCGTGATGATTCCGGTCGTCGCCGACACCCTGCGAATACGCTGCAGGTCGCCGAGGTAGAGGTCGCCGGAGCCGTCAAATGCGAGGCTGGTGACCCATCCCAGCTGGGCGCTGATGGCCGGACCTCCGTCGCCCGAGTAGCCCTCGCTCCCAGTGCCGACCACCGTGGTGATGGTCCCCGTTCCTGCCGACACCTTGCGAACGCGGCTGCCATCGGCGACGAAGAGGTTGCCAGAGCCATCCACCACCACCGCCGATGCCAGAGAGCTGGGCACTCGTAGCCGGACCTCCGTCGCCTGAAGAGCCCTGCGTGCCATTCCCGGCCACCGTGTCGATGATGCCGGTCGCCGCCGCTACCCTGCGAATCCGTAAGTTGCCGGTGTCAGCGATGTAGACGTTGCCGGAGGCATCTACCGCCACACCCTTGGGCGAGTTGAGCCGGGCGTAGTCCGCCGGCCCTCCGTCTCCCGAGTATCCCGGCTGGACCGAACCGCCTGCCACGCGCGTTAGGATTCCCGAAGTGGCTAGCTTGTAAACACAGTTGCTGGCAACGAAGAACAGGTTGCCGGTGGCGTCCATGATGACCGCCCCCGTGCTACCGAGCGCAGTGCTGACGGCTGGGGCCGGCGTCACCGGAACCCCGCCGCCCGCCACGGTGGTGATCAAGTATTGCTGTGCCCACACCGTCGCGCCGACCAGCAGTAACCCCATTGCTAGCAGAACACTCTTCCTCATGTCGCACGGCCTCCCTTCCGCATCTGGCGGAGTTATCAGATAAGTCTACTCTAAATTCCTGATAGTATCTTCCAGGCGTGTGCACGTTCCCGCAGCCGCTTTCGGCACGCCGGAACACTGCAGGCGCTCGATGCATCCTGGTCATCGCCGTCTCCGAAGGTCAAGGTACGAAGTGGCGGGGTGGGCCCGCGAAGCCGAGCGAACTGGCACGCCGGAACCATACGCTCCGGCGAGAACGCGTGCTGAGTGCAGCCTGGCGCTGCTGACTAGGCTGGCACACGATCGCCATGGCTGGGCGGGTTCGAGACGACCAGGAACTCGACCGCCACGGCGGATCGATTGAACACCTGGTGAGGCTGGCCCGCGGCAAGCGAGATACCCTGCTGCGGGCCCAACTCGTATTCGGTTCCGTCCACTTCGATCGACAGGGTTCCCTCAAGGACATAGAAGAACTGCGTCGCGATGCGATGGTAGTGCCGAATTTCCGAGGCGCCTGGCGGCATTCGCTCTTCAATGACGCTCACGAGCGGCGTCCGGACCAGGTGCCATCCGTCGCGTCCATCGCCCCATGACGGCTACCAAAGGCCGGGGATGAGACGGTAGGGAGTGTGGCGGGTGTAGTCCTCGTAGCCCGGCAGCTCGCGGCGAAGGGTGCGGTCCTCATGGATCGTGCGGAACACGAAAAGGAAGACCACGCACACGGCGGGAACGCAGGCCCACCAGGACCCGAGGACGAGCGCCCAAGCCGGGTACATCACGATCAGGGCGAGGTACATGGGATGGCGCACCAAAGCGTACGGGCCGGAGGTGACGGCGACGTGCCCGCGCTCGCTTTGAATGCGGACCGTGCCTTCGAGGAAGGGATTGGCGGCGGCGACCGCGGTCAGCAGCACCAGGGCGGCCAGATGCAGAGCGAGGCCGGCGTACAGCCACCCGAGAGAAACGTGCGACCAGCCCCATCGTGCGTCGAGCCCGCAGACGACAAAGAACGCTATCGCGGACAACGCGTATAGCAGAGCGAAGACTTTGTCGAAAGGCATGCTGGGAGGTCTGGAATTCAGCCGGGTCCTGATGAAGCCGGGGTTTTTGACACGTGCTATTCCGACCACAACGACGAGGGAGAAAGCGGCGAGCCCGATCCAGATCCAGCCACGCGTCCAGCGGAAAGTGCCGGCCGCGAAGAAGGGAATTGACAGGAACGCGAGCCGGGCCAAGACGCGCGGTATCCATCCCCATCCGAGAGGCCTGGCGCCGCCTTCGGACATGTGACGGATTGTATCAGGCGGCACGATCGAGGCGCGAGGCGGGAAGCGGATCGGGCGCGAACAGTTCCCCGATGCGCTGCGAGCCGGCCAGCAGGCTGGACAGAGGGACGAGGCCGGCCAGGCGCACATTGGCGACGGCCGCCATCCCTACCGAAGCTATGCAGCCGCACTCGGTGCAGACGGGCTGGCCGCCGAACTGGCACGGCGTTATGCGCGAAGAGAGGTCGGCCGAGAGGCAGGTGGTGAGCTGCGCGAACACGCACTGCTCGGGCGATTCGGGCGGGCGGAGGAAGCCCTGCAGGACGTGGGAGGGCGCGTCGACCTTCCGGAAACGATCGCGAACGGAGCCGATCTGGCGGACCGCTTCGAGGCGGTCGGCGGGCGTCAGACGCTCTTCGGACACCTCTCCTTCCTGCGGTGTGTAGAGGCTGAACCAGATCTTGCGGACCTCCGGAAGCGCGGACCAGAAGCGGCTGAACTCGTGCAGCGCGCCGGGCTGCGAGATGGTCTGGCGGGTAACGGTGCAGTGAATGTTCACGCGGTGGCCGCGTATGTGCTGGATGATGCGAGCGTAAGTTGCCGGAGCGCGGCGGCGGTCGTGTTCGGGCTGCAAACCATCCACCGAGACGGCGAGGTGCAGGCTCGGAATCGCGGCCCAGGCGATCGGAATGGGGCGCACGGCACTGGTGACGAGTTGTACCTCGACCTTCATGCGGTCCAGTATCGGCAGCAGCTCATCCAGCTCGCGGTAACGCACCAGCGGCTCGCCACCGATGATGGACAGATGCACGGGGCGAAGGCTCCGGACCAGCGCGACAACTTCGTCCACCAGGGCGGGTCCCTTGAGATCGCTTAACTGGCGCAGATTGACGCCGTCGCCAAGGTGATCGGGAGAGTAGGCGTAGCAGCCCGGGCAACGCAGCGGGCACTCCTTCGTGATTTCGATGGAAAGGAAAGGCGAACGGCCACTCAGTACACGTCCCCACACACGGAACACGTCCGATTTCGTCATAGCCCTCTGCGTTACTGCTTACTTAGATGTTAGCAGGGCGGGGGAAGGTTACAATTGCCCAATGGACAAACTGGCGGAAATCACGAATAGACGCAAAGCGGCACACGCGCGGATGACGCGGCTGGGCTCGAAGGTGTACGCCGCCTTCGTAGAGATGGAGCGAGCGGCATTTTCGAGTGGCGCGCTGGCGAAGAAGGACAAAGAGCTGATCGCAGTCGGGATCTCGGTGGTGGGCAACTGCCAATCCTGCATGCAATGGCACATCGAGCAGGCGGCGCAGGCTGGCGCGACCTTCGAGCAGGTGCTGGAAGCGGTTGAGGTGGGCATCGAGATGGGCGGCGGCCCGGCGACAGTGTCGGCGCGCTTCGCGCTCGAGGTGATGGATTCGGTGTGGCCCGCGAAGGGCTGAGGCGCTCGTGCACGCTTCAGCATGAGCGGGCAAACTCGTGGGGCAGGCATCCACAGCCTGCGAGGGACGTCCACGTCCCGCCCCGGCCGGACCTGGAGGCGAGGCGCAGTCCTGGAGGACTGCCCCACCAACCTGCTACGACCGCCTGGGTAAGCCCGCGGCGGCAGGCTGAAGCGTGCGCCACAGAAGAGGGCGCCACGTCGGCGGCGTGTGCTACGGTGAAGAAAAGCTCCTGGGATTGAGCGACGTCTTCCACCGTTGTCACAAGTGCCCGATCCGACTCGCGCACGCTACGAGACGCCGCTCGAGATATCGAGAGCATCATGTCGCACCGGCAACTCTCGCCTCTGTTCGCCGGGCCGCGGCTTGGCGAGCGCGAACGGCATCTGCGTTCTCTGATGGCCGACGAAGTGAACGGCGCCGAAGCGTCGCAGGTCCCGGCGATCCTGGCGCGGTGGTCGTTCCTCTCGAGCACCTCGCCCAGGGCGGGCTTCTGGCCCGGAAACAGGAAGTGATAGCCGGCGATCGACCTGCGGGAGGTCGATTTCGTGGACCCGGCCGGCGAGCGGCTGCTGCACGACCTGCATCGGCGCGGGGCGCGGTTCGCGACCGGCTGGCCCTTCATGGCGGCGATCGGGCGCCGCGGCCGTTCGTCCGTGCGGAACGCTGGTTGACTGGGACGCGGCCCGACCGCTAGAGTGGTGGAGGTACTCGGTCTTCCTCACGTCCCTATCGTCTAGCCCGGCCTAGGACATCGCCCTTTCACGGCGGTAACGCGGGTTCGAATCCCGCTGGGGACGCCATTCTCCTGCGACTTCCCGGCTGCGCCCAGCGTCTAATCGACCAAGAGGGGTCTATGGGAGATACTGTTCACCACATCGAGCTATGCGAAGCCATCCTGTCCCTGATTGAGCGGAAACGGGCCGAGACGGGCGACCCAACCTTGGGAGCGGGTTTTGAGCGGCTGGCGATCGACGGGCAGTTCTGCGAAATCGAGCGCGACATCCTCGAGAACCCGGGCGCGATCGAGCCCTGGCTCATCCGGCGCCGCCGCGGCGAGCGGTAGCGCGCCCCGCTCCCTCTAACTGGAACTTAGGGGCCTATTCTGCGTCTAACTGGACAGGAGGGTAGGCCATGAGCAACACGCAGCACTACATCGAGCTCTGCGAAGCCGTCCTCTCCCTCATCGAGCGAAAGCGGGCCGAGAGTGGCGACGCAACCTTGGGAGCGGGTATCGAGCGGCTGGTGATCGACAGCCAGTTCCGCGAAGTCGAGCGCGAAGTTCTCGACAACCCCGGCGCGATCGAGCCCTGGCTGGTCAAGCGCCGCCGCGGCGAGAACTAGCTCTCTTCGACCGGCTCCGTCGTAACTCGCGCGCGCAGGTTCACCACGCCGGCCGTGTAGCGGCTGCCCGCTACCGACACCAGCACGGCGTCTTCGAGCCAGTCGTGCCAGACGCCGTCGGGATCGTGCGAAGCCGCCGTCACCGTGTACATCTGTGGACACAGCGGGCAGGGGAAAGCGAACGTCACTGCAACGGTGTCGCCGGCATCGCGCGGCCCCAGCTTCAACCCCTCCAGGCCGGTGTTGGTGCCGTAGACCTCGAATCCGATTCGAGTGCGAATCATGATGCCCACCACCGGGTCGGCCACCGGCTGCGTGAAGCGGACGGTCACCCGCACGCCGGCCTCTTCCCCGCTCTGCCAGACCGCGGTGGGGCGGCCCTGACCGTCCAGCGTCTCGACGCTGAGGACGTGCGCCCGTCCGTCGCCACGCCGGAGGCTGGGCGCCAGTGCTGCGGTACTTTCGCCGCTCTCGCGAAGCCGGCACGCGACGTGGCGCTGGTAGCGGTCGAGCGTCTCGCCCGGATCGCCTTTCGCCGCCAGCCGGCCGTGGTCGAGCCACCATATCTCATCGCACAGCTCGCGTAGCAGCGCGTCTTCGTGCGAAACGATCAACACGGTTCCGCCGCTCCTGCGCAGGCGCTCGATATCGATGGCGGCGCGCGCCCGCACCAGCGCGTCCCGTTCAGCGAGCGCGTGATCGAGGAGCAGAGCGTCCGGCGTGCCCGGTTCCCAGGCATCGCAGGGGCCGAGCAGGCGCGCCGTCCCGCGCACCCTGGCCTCGCCCGACACCGGCTTTTCGAGTCCCGCGGCCAGGCGCAGCAGGGGACGCGTGCCCGCGCCGTCCTCTCCCACGATGCCGATGACGGCCCCATCAGGCGCGGCAGCGCTCAGGCTCTCGAGCGGAGGAAAACTGACCTGGAAGAACTCGACGGCCATGAACTCGATTGTACGGTGTGGAGGATAATGATGGTTCCCATGGACCCCTCCCTCTGCCAGCGCATGCGCGAAGACTGGGACGAGCGCGCGCGCAGCGACGCCAAGTATTACGTCGCGTTCGGCCGGCGGAACCAGAATGAGGAGGAGTTCTTCGCTACAGGCCGCGGCCTGGCCCTCGGCCTGTCGGAACAGTTTTTGCGCCTCCCGCCACGGCCGGCCCCGCGCTGCCGGCGCGCGCTCGAAATCGGTTGCGGCCTGGGACGGCTGATGCGCCCCCTGAGCGCTCATGTCGGCGAGATCCACGGCGTCGACGTCTCCGACGAGATGGTCCGCGGCGCCCGCGAGAGGCTGTCGAACATTCCCAACGCGCACGTACGCCGCGGCGGCGGGGCCGACCTGGCGGGCTTCGCCGATGAGTCCTTCGATTTCGTATACTCCTACGCCGTCTTCCAGCACATACCGAGCCGCGAAGTGATCGTCGGTTACATGCGCGAGGCGTGCCGTGTTCTGGCGCCCGGCGGGGTGTTCTGGTTCCAGGCGAACGGGGCGCCGGGTGTCACCGAGGCGCCTGACACCTGGCACGGCGCGCGCATCGGTGGCGACGAGATGGCCGCATTCGCGCATGAGGCGGGCATGCTGCTGATGGGGGTGGAAGGCCCCGCGACCCAGTACATGGCAGTGACCCTCCAAAAGCCGTGCCGGCCCGCGCCCCGGGCGGCCGGACCGCCGCGGATCCGCCGCATCGCCTGCGCCCGCGACTCCGCGCCCGTCGTGCCGGCGCGTGGCCGTTGGGCGTTCGCCTCGCTGTGGATCGAGGGACTGCCCGCCGATAGCGACCTGAACACGCTAGCGGCCACTGTGGGGGGCGCGCCCACGAGGCCGGAGTCTCTGGGCCCGTTTCTCGGACCACCGGAAGCCGACGGCCTCCGGCGATTCAACATACAGCTTCCGGAGAGGATAGAACCGGGGCTACAGCCGGTCGAGTTGTTCTACCGGGGCCGGCCGATCGCGCCGCCGTCCTTCCTGCGCGTGATTCCGCCGGGCCCCACGGTGCCTTGTCTGGTCTCGCTGAGCGACGCCGTCGATCTGCTTTCCACCACGCGCATCGCCAGCCGCTCCATCAAGGCCGGGTTCGAGGAGATAGAGGACGCGAGCCAGTTCCGGGCCGCCGTGGACGGCTATCCGGTTGAGGAGTTCGAATCGCGGTGCGTGGATCCGCTCCCGCCGCTGATCGAGGTGGTTTTTCGCCTGCCTGCCGGCATTGGGCCGGGGCTGCATCGGTTGGAACTCGGGGTGGGCTCGCGGGCGTTCCCTGCAGTGGCGATCGAAGTCTCGGCATGAGTGCCGAGACGGCAGGCTGAAGCCTGCGCCACGGCTGACAGCTGATAGCTGATAGCTGATGCTACAGCTGCCGGCGGCAGCCGACGCCGGCGCTTTTCAGTGCAGCCGCTTGTCCTGCTCGGCCATGATCTTCTCGAACTTCTTCTTCTGGCCGTCGTCGAGGATGCGAAGAATGCGCTGCTTGCCGCTGGCGCGCACGTCGTCCAGTTGCGCCTGGAGGGTGTAGTAGTAAGTGAAGAAATCGTCCAGCACGGTCTTGAGCTGCTCGGTTTGCTCCGGTGTCAGATTCAGCTCGGTCTTCATGCGAGCCATCAACGCCGCTCCCGGGCCGACCTGTGAACTCGGTGGCGCCGGGGATACGACGTGCATCCAGTGGTGCACCGCCATCCCGACCGTGACGCCTACCAGGAAGACCACCGCCAGCGTCAGCAGTATCCGCGGGTTCTGCCAGCCCGGAGAGTGCGCCGACGTCATCGATAGTCTCGGTACGTGGCCAATGACACCAGCACGGTCTCGCGGTCCCGGTCAACGTTCGAGCCCAGTCCGGGAGGATGTTCGGCAACCATGACCGCCTCGGGTGTGGTCGCAGGCGCTTCGTTCGCCACCTCGTTAAAGGCCACGTAGCCGCCCAGCAGGCAAATCAGCATCACCGAAGTGGCCAGCAGCCGCCGGCCGAATGCCGGTTCGAGGAACGCGTCCCAGAACGACGGTCTGCGCTCGTTATCGATCCGCTCCAGCACCCGGGCGTAGAATCCCACCGGGGGATCCATCGGCTGGGACGGCTTCAGCACGTGCAGCAGCCGCGACTGCTCCTGCATCCAAACCGCCTCTTCGCGACACGATTCGCAGACGCGAAGATGGTCTTCGACTTCGGGCACGCTGCCTGGAGCGCCTCGCAGGTAATCTTCCAAGCGTTCTCTGATGAGCCCATGCATAACTATCTAATCCCTCAACACCGAAAATCGCGGATCTTATCGTCCGCTTTCAACCACTATGCCGTAACGAGGCCGGGCGACCTGGTCAGCCGCTGGGCCGATTTGAGCAGCTTCTGCCGGGCACGGAAAAGCTTCACTTTGATTGTATTCTCGTTGATGCCCGTCATTGCAGCCAATTCCTCGACGGAATGGCCCTCGACCTCCTTGAGCAGGAGCAGGTTGCGCTCCTCCTCGGGGAGCCGGGACAAAAGCTTCATTACCAGGTCCCGTTGGGCCAGCGCCACATCCACCGGCTGGTGCTGATCGCGAGCCGGCTCGGAGTGTTCCATTCGAAGGGCATCTTCCTCGCTGAAGTCGCTCTCATACACCAACTTACGGACTTTCTTCTTGCGGAGGTAGTCGTAGCACTCGTTGACGGTGATCTTGTAGATCCAGGTGAGCAGCGAACTCCGGAAATCGAAGCTCTTGATCGAGAAGTAGACTTTTGTGAACACCTGCTGCGCTATGTCCTCCGCGTCGTTATGATTGCGCAGAATCCCGTAAATGATTGAAAACACTTTCGATTGATAGCGTTCCACGATGTCGCGGAAAGCCATCTCGTCGGCGTTTTGCGCCCGGCGAACCAGGGCAGCCTCTTCGCTTCTGTAATCCACTCTTCTCTCGACTGCAATCGCCTTACCGCTGGCCGGCAGCCGCAGAGCACCCGTCAAGCTGCTCATACACGAGGAGGGACGCGGCTGCGTTTCCAACGGTTTCGAGGTTTTTGGGCTGGCTTCTGCACCCAGCCGGCCCGCTCCAGGGCCCCTGCCGTCCAAAGTACCAGATTTCCGGCAACCTCGGGGGCGCAGTTTCATCTATCTATTGAGACCAGGCCCATGCGCTTGGCGTAACGCCCTGGGGCCATGGCACAGGCGCTCGAAGGCGGGCGGCCCGCCTGATAAACTGGAGGCAGCTATGATACAACTCTCAGAACGCGCGGTGGAAAAGGTGAGGGAGATCCTCGATACGCAGGAGCCGAAGCCGGCTGGGCTGCGCATCGCGGTGGTGGGCGGGGGCTGCTCGGGTTTCAGCTACTCGATGGCCTTCGAGAATACCCCCGGCATGCTCGACAAGACGTACACCTTCGGCGGGCTGAAAGTGTTCGTCGACCAGGCCAGCATGTTGTACCTCGATGGGGCCAATGTGGACTACGTCGAGACGCTCGAGGGGGCCGGTTTCAAGTTCGAGAACCCCAACGTGAAATCGACCTGCGGCTGCGGCAGTTCCTTCCAGGCGTAAACAGCACCGAACCGCGACCGTAAGGGAGCGGACTCCGGGCCATCCGCACCGAACCGCGACCGTAAGGGAGCGGACCTACAGCGCCGCCGCGCCGCGGTCCTCGTTCCGGATGCGGATGGTCTCGGCGACGTCGTAGATGAAAATCTTGCCGTCGCCGATCCGGCCGGTGCGCGCCGCTTCGACCACCGTGCGGACCACTTCGTCGGCGCGCTCGGAGGCGATCACCATTTCGAGCTTGATCTTGGGCACCAGGTCGACGTGGTATTCCTGTCCGCGGTAGACTTCCGCGTGTCCCTTCTGGCGGCCGTGCCCGCGGACTTCGCTGACGGTCATGCCGTCGATGCCGATGGCCTTCAGCGCCTCCTTGACCTCGTCCAGCTTGAAGGGCTGGATGATCGCTTCGATTTTCTTCATAGGCATTGCTCCCGCTGGCGCACACTGGCCACACTGGACGTAGAATCGTCTCTTTTTATCTTGCGCCTGCGCGAGCCGCCCACTAAGCGCAACGTTTTTATTAACAAGATCCAAAGTTTCTATTTGGTAACTGAGCTCGCGCGGCATACAATCGCATCATGGCTCCACGCACCCGGTAGGTTCGGGACGAGCCCTTTCCGGCTGCGGCCCCCCGTCGCGCCAGCCAGCCACAATCCACGAAAACTTTGGAGGTTAGTCAAAATATGAAACGGCGAAATTGTACCCTGACGACGGGATTGTTTCTCTTGCTGGCGTCGTCCGCGATTGCGCAAGAGCCCGCAGCGGCCCCCGCTGCCACGCCAACCCCCGCGCCTGCCGAAGCGGCCGCGCCCGCTCCGGCCCCGCTGCCCGCACCTGCCGTCGTAAGCCCCATTACGTGGCTGCCGCCAGCCACTTTCGATGCCGGGCCCTTCGGCAAAATCGCGGTGAACGGCATTCTGGGCGGTCTGGGCATGGCGACCCAGAACCACGTGCCGGGCGATAAGAGCACGCAAGCGGCTCTGGGCAACGGCCAGATTTTTGTGCAGAAGACGGACGGGTGGTTCCAGTTCTACGTGCAGGCGGGCGCCTACAACCTCCCGGATCTCGGAGTTCCGTTTCTGGCCACCGACAAGACCATGAGCAACCTCTATGGGCCGGTGCCGGTCGCCTTTCTGAAACTCCAGGCGGCAAAGAACACCTCGATCCTGGTCGGCGAGTTGCCGACGCTGATCGGCGCGGAGTACACCTTCAGCTTCGAGAACATGAACATCTCTCGCGGCCTGTTGTGGAACCAGGAGAACGCCGTAAATCGCGGAATCCAGGTGAACCAGACGCTAGGTAAGTTCACCGCCTCCCTGAGCTGGAATGACGGCTTCTATTCGAACCGCTATAACTGGATCAGCGGCGCCCTGAGCTATGCCAACGGGCCCCACGCCCTGGCGTTTGTGGCCGGTGGCAACGCGGGGCAGACGGACTATTCGACATTCGCCACGCCCATCCAGGACAACGGCAGCATTTACAACGTGATTTACACGTACACCAAGGGCCGCCTGATCCTCCAGCCCTACTTCCAATACTCCAACGTGCCGACTAACTTGAAGCTCGGCATCGTGAAGGGAGCATCGACCACCGGCGGCGCGGTCCTGGCGAGCTACACCTTCAGACACGGTCTCTCGCTCGCGGGACGCTGGGAGTATATAGGGAGTTCGGGGAGCGCCACGGACCAGGCCGTCAACCTGATGTACGGCCCGGGCAGCAAGGGCACGTCGTTTACCGTGACCCCTGGCATTCAGCGCGGAGGCTTCTTCGTTCGCGGAGACCTGGCTTTCGTTCACTTGAGCGACATGGCGCCGGGTAGTGGTTTTGGCTCGTTGGGCATGAATAACAACCAGACCCGGGCGATGGCCGAAGTCGGTTTCATCTTCGGCAACAACATCGAGAAGAAGTAACTCTGGTGTGGGGCAGTCCTCCAGGACCGCGCCGGATCTCCAGCAGGTCCGGCAGGGCGGGACGTGGACGCCTGCCCCACGTCAACAATGCCGCGTCCAACTGGGAGGACGCCGCATCCAAAAGGTGAGACGAGGCTGCTGTGGGGATACGGATGCTCGAAGCGATAGCCGCCGCTCTGGTGGTCATCGCGTTTTCAGTCTGGGCGGCTGACTTCGGCCTGCGCCGCAACCGGTAGCGCCTACCGCTGGCTGAAGTCTTCGGTGTGGGTCATGAACTCGGGATACGCTCCGGCGCCGAGTTCGAACAGATCCATCCCGCGCCGCTCGCCTTCCACTGCCACGCGCTGCGGAGAGAAGCGGTCCAGGGCGCGGTTCAAGCCATAAGTCAGGGGAAGGACAAAGCCAAGCAGGGTCGCCAGGCCCGCCAACTGGGCCACCAACTGGCCCGGCCCGCCGGCGAAGAGGCCGGCGGCAAGGATGCCCCAGATCCCGCCCATCGCGTGCACCGCGACCGCGCCGCCGGGGTCGTCCACCGCCAGGCGCAACTCGATCCACTCGACAGCCAAGACCACCAGGACGCCCGCCAGCGCGCCGGTTAAGACCGCCAGCGCCGGCGCTACGAAGGCGCATCCGGCGCTACCGGCCGCGAGGCCCCCCACCCAGCCGTTGGCGACGAGCGAGGCGTCGGGCTTGCCGAAGCGGGTACGCGTGACGGCCGCCGACGCCAGGGCCGCCGAGGCCGCGCCGAGCAAAGTATTCACGGCTACCAGAACCATGCGCCCGGGCTCGACACCATAGTAGAGAATGGATCCGGCGCAGTTCAATCCCAGCCATCCCAGCAGCGCGGCCAGGCAGCCGAACAGCACCAGTACGGCATTGTGGCCGGGGATGGCCGATGGGGTGCCATCGGGTGAGTACTTACCCCGCCGCGGCCCCAGAATCCAAGCGATGGAGAGGGCCGTAAGGCCGCCCACGGCCTGAATGGAGCTCGATCCGCCGGCATCCAAAAAGCCCGTGCCGAGGCCGTTGTTGGGACCTAATTGCGCCAGCCATCCGCCTCCCCAAACCCAGTGGGCGAACAGCGGATAGGTGAATCCCGCCAGGAGCGCGGCGGAAACGCAGCTCGCGCCCAGCCGCCAGCGGTCCGCCCCGCTGCCCAGAGGGATGAGAGCGGCCAAGCCCGCGCTGAGCATTCCGAGCCATACCGCGAGCGAGGCCGGCGAGCCGTCGAGAGCGAGGCCGCGTAAGAAGAAAGGTTCCGCGGCCAGCCAGTTCCAGGTCTTGCCGGCCACCGTCACGGTGTGCGCAGGCAGTCCCCGCGCCCCCTGCCAGGCAAACCCGCATACGAAGTACGCCAGGGCCGCCACGCCGATGATCGTAAGTGACGCAAGCATGGCATGCGCCGCGCTACGCGAACGCCCCAGGCCGGCATTGATCAACGCGAGGCCGGCCCCGGCCAGGGGAACCAGGAGGGTGAAGAGAAAGCAGAGCGCCATCGCGTTCATCGTCGTTATCCTCTCGCCGCCCGCACCACAAGATGCGCGCGGATCACGAGCACCAAGCCCACCACTTCGGTGGCCACGCCGGCCAGCACGAAGGCCGTTTCGAGGGGCAGGGTCTTGAGAAGCGCGGCCGCGGCCAGCACGATCGCCCATCCCGCCATGAGTAAGAAGAATCCCGCCAGTTCCATGAGTTAGTGTCCTGTCGCCGAGACTGCCAGGATTGCAGTCACGCGGGAACTACGCCACTCCCGCAAGATAGAGCCCGCGGCAAGGTGTGTCCAATTCATTTTTTCTATGGCGCTGCCAAAGCGGGAACGGCAGCAACTGCGTGTAATAGAAAACACTTATCCGCCACATCGAAACTTCCCGCTTTGTATGACTCCCCGCCCGGTTTATTGTATCAATAGCGCAGCTCTTCCCTGTCGGAAGCTGGGTGATCCCCGTCGATCAAAAACAATCCACCTTGTGAGGAGAAGTGTATGGCCGACACCACCCCTGTCGAAATGAAACCGACTCTAGGCTTGACGGGTCTGACGATGAACGCTATGGCGCTCATCGCCCCCGGAGCCTTTCTGTGGCTGACTTTTGCAATCCAGGCGACCACGGGCGTCAGCGCTCCGTCCATGTGGATGGGCATCTTCGTGGCCCTTCTGCTGTGCCTGGCTACCGCCCTGTGCTATGCGGAATTGGCCAAGTTGTATCCAGGAACCGGCAGTTCGTATTACTTCGCGGAGCAGTCCTTCCTCAACCACGATAATGTCTGGCGCTATGCCCGCCTTTCGAAGTTCATCGTCGGCTGGGCGTCGCACCTCTACTACTGGATCTACCCCGGAGTGATGGTGGCGGTCATGGGAGTCCTGTGCGGCTACCTGGCAGGGACCATCTGGCCCAGCTTCATGAGCGCGACCAATCCCGGGCCGATGTTCATGGCGGCGGTTGCGGTGGCGTTCTCGTTCTTCGTGGCGTGGATCGCCCATCGCGGTGTCAACGGCTCGACGGCGGTCAATATCGCCATCAATGTGATCCAGATCACCGCCCTGGTAGTGTTCTCGGTTCTGGCTCTCGGCTTCCGGATGAGTCATCCGCCGGGCAGCGTGGCCTACCAGTTCGATTCCACCTCGGGCGAAGCGTACACCTACGAGTTCGCTACGGAAAAGACGGTGGCGAACGGGCAGACGACGGAGACGATCCTCCGGGAGGCCGATGGGCGGCCCAAGCCCAAACTGGATGCGGCCGGGCAGCCCGTGCTCTTCCACATCGCCTATCCGGCCGCGGACGAGACTGGGAAATTCCTGACTCATCCGACCGGCGCGTCGGTGATCGGTGCGCATAACTGGGGCTGGGTTTTCGTCCAGGCCACGGTGGCCATCCTCATCCTGGTAGGGTTCGAGTCCGTAACCGCGATGGGCGGCGAGGCTAAGAACCCCAAACGCCACGTCCCGATCGCGGTGATCGCGTCGCTGCTGATTCAGGGCCTGGTCTGTTACCTGTTTGAGTACTTTGCGGCCAACTACTTCCTCAACAGCGGGTACAGTATGGCGAATGCCTCCACCTCGTCGGCGCCCATCGGCGACATGATGATCGTCGTCGGCACCGCGCTTTTCGGCGCCGGCAACGGGCGCGTCTTCATGCTGATCGAGGCCTTCACGGTGTTCCTGGCCATCATCGGCACGACGCTCTCCTGCATGAACACCGGCGCGCGCGTCACCTACGCCATGGGCAAGGATCAGGAAGTGCCGGAGCACTTCGGCATGCTGCATTCGAAGAATCTCTCGCCGCATCGCGCCATTTGGACGCTGGCGATCATATCGGCGGTGGTCGGTGTGCTTGGCGTGTCCCTGCTATTTGGCGATGCAGCCGCACCTGCCGACGCCGTGATCAAGGCGCTGCCGCAGGGCTTCTGGTCGAGTGTCGGCTACATGTCGCACGACACCCTGGCAGGATTACCGAACTCGCTGCTGACCATCACGCTGGCTTCGAACTTCGGCACCTTCCTGCTGTATGGGCTGAGCTGCGTGATCTGCATGGTGGCTTACCATCGGCACCCGAAGTTCAGCGTGCTGCGCCACGTGTTGATTCCGGTGTTCGGGCTGCTGGCCAACCTCGGTTGCATGGCGTTTTACCTGGTGGGCCCGTTCATGGGCTTCGGCACCAAGATGGAACCGCTGCTGGCCCTGGGCATCGCGACGGTCTGGGCCGCCTACGGAGCAATCTACTTCGTCCGCACGAGCAAGGCGTCAGGGCGGACCACGCTCATCGGGAACCGCGCGTCGGCAAGCCCGGCCATGGGGTCCTGATGTCGTGCGCTGAGCCACCTCCCCGTGCAGTGAGGTCGAAGGCTAATGCTTGATGTCGAATTCGCGCAACTCTCCGATGTCGGGAGGGTGCGGGATCACAACGAGGACTACCTCGGATACGTGCTCCCCGCAACCCCTGAGCATGCGCGCACAACTGGCTGGCTGTTTGCCCTAGCCGACGGAGTCGGCGGGCAGGACCTGGGCGAGGTGGCTTCGCGAGCCGCCGTCGACTGCCTGCTCGCCGGCTTCCGCGCGGCCGCCGGCGGGGAGGCGCCGGGGACGCTCCTGCCGCGTCTGGTGCAAGCGGCTAACACGCACGTTTTTGAGACCGGGATGGCCGCTACTAAGAGCGGGACCTCTATGGCGACCACCCTGGTCGCGTGCGTGCTCCGTTACGATCGCGTGGTAGTGGCCCACGTCGGCGACTCGCGCTGCTACCTGGTCCGCCACGGTCGCGCTGAAATCCTCACGCGCGATCACACCGTGGTTAACGAACAGCTTCGGTTGGGAGTGCTCACGGCACGGCAGGCGGCGGGCTCGGATTCGCGCCATCTGCTCAGCCGCTCGGTGGGCACGGAGATGTTCGTCAGCGCCGAGACCGCCGAACACCTGCTCCTGCCCGGCGATGTCCTGCTGCAATGTTCCGACGGGATGCACGCCTCCGTCGAGCCCTCCGAAATCGCCACCATCGTCGCGCACACCCGGGACTTGAACGAGAGCGCCCGGAAGCTGGTGGACATTGCCAATGAGCGGGACGGCAGCGATAATATCAGCGTACAGCTCATCCGCGTGAAGAACGTGGAACGCGTCGGCATGTACCGCGGCCGGCCGTACAAGCTGCGCTGATGACTCCGCTCCACACCGGCGACCAGCTCGATCATTACCGCATCGAAGGCGTGGCGGCGCGCAGCGGCATGGCCTCGATTTTCCGAGCCACCGACCTGAACACCGGCCAGCCGGTCGCGATCAAGGTGCCGCATCCCGAAATGGAGAGCGACCCGGTCTTCTGGGATCGCTTCCAGCGCGAGCAGGCCATCGGCCAGAAGCTCGACCACCCCAACGTGATGAAGGTCATGACCGACGCCGACCGCAGCCGGGTCTACATGGTCATGGAGTGGGTGGAGGGCCGGCTGCTGCGCCGGCTTCTGGCGGAGTGCGGCAAGCTGCCCGCGGAGCGTGCCATCAAGATCGCGATCGCCATTTGCGAGGCGCTGGACTACATTCACAGCCAAGGCGTGGTCCACCGCGACCTCAAGCCCGAGAACATCATGATCGACGCCGAAGACCGCATCAAGCTGATCGATTTCGGCATCGCCGGCAACCAGGGATCGCGCCGCCTCACCTTCGCCAAGCTCTCGCAGGTGATGGGATCGCCCGACTATATCTCGCCCGAGCAGGTCAAGGGCAAGCGTGGCGACGGGCGTACCGACCTGTACGCGCTGGGAGTGATCCTCTACGAGATGCTGACCGGTAAGACCCCGTTCACCGGACCCAATCCGTTCGTCGTGATGAACGACCGGCTGCTGAACAATCCGATCCCGCCGCGCGAGGTGGATCCGTCGATCTCTCCGCAGTTGCAGGAAGTGATCTACCGCGCCCTGGAGCGCGATCCCAAGGACCGCTACGCCACCGCGCGCGAGTTTGCCTCGGACCTCGGGCACCTGGACCGGGTGGTCGTCCGCGACCGTCCCGAGTTGCACGACTGGCAGCGCCGCCGCACGCCGGTTCTCCGCCGGATTCTGTTCTACGCCATGCTGGCGGCGATTCCCGCGGTGATCTTCACTCTGCTGATCTGGGCCGCGCGGAGGGGGTAGGGCTCACCCAGCGTTACCGACCGCCCTGCTAGGGGGCTCACTGCCCGGTTGGGTTCTTGACAACCCGAACTTCAGAAATGTGCGTCCCTGGCGGCAGCGCCCTTACCTACGCGACCGCTCGTTTTCGGCCCGCGGGCTTCGGCCTCGGATCGTCTTCGGCAATGCCGGACAGAACCACCGGCTCACGGTCGGGAAACTCGGCCACAAGAGATAGATTCCCGCCCATGGCTTTCACGGTCTTCCGGAGAGTGGAGAGCAAGAGATCACTCCGCTTCTCGAGGCGCGAGACACCGTCCTGGGTGATTCCGAGTTTCCTGGCCATCCGGACCTGTGTGAGCTTGCGCGCGTGGCGCAGCTCGCGCAAGGTCATCTCCTCGGCGATCAGCTCGGCGGCCCGGGCTTCAACCTTCTTGCGCTGCCCGGAGCTCAGCTTCTTGATCTTTACCTCTACGTTGGTGGCCATGGTTACTTCCTCTCCTTCCTCAGCCGCGCCAGATGCGCGTCGAGACGGTCATCGGCCTTGCGGATCAGCTCGCGGTAGAACCGTTTCTCGCTGACGCCCGATTTGTCCGCCGCGACGAGCAGGATCGCCCTCCGCCTCGTGTCGAAGGCAAAGGCAAGTCTCCACTCGCCGCCCGACGCACTGAACCGCAGTTCCTTCAGATTCGCGTGGCGCGAGTGGTTCAAGGTGTCAACCCGGGGCCGCCCCAATTGCGGGCCGAATCGCTGGAGAAGCCGCGCCAACGCCAGGATCTCCGTCCGTACGTCATCGTGCATGGCATCGAACTCCGGCTCAAACTCGTCTCCAATCTCGACGGCCCACGCCACAGCCGTAGTATGGCATCACATCCATATGCTGTCAAATACATCTACTAGTCGCCGGGCGCGGGTAGGGCGGGGCGCTCTTACGCCTGAAATCCCGGCGGCGGCTTGAATCCGCCGATCTCGCGCTCGAGCAGCGCGGCGAACTCGATCGGCGTGGCGTCTTCCCAGAACGGGCCCAGGATCTGGATGCCCACCGGCAGCCCGCCGGGCGTCAGACCCACGGGCGCGACAGTGGCAGGGCAGCCGGTCAGCGTCGCCGTAACCATCCAGGGCATGAGCTGCATATAGGGCCGCTTGCCGTCGGGAGTATCGATCGACCGCGTGGTGAAGTCCCCCACATGGTCGTGATGCATTGCAGTGGTGAAACCGGCGGGCATCAGGAAAACGTCGATCTGCTCGAAGTACCGTTGCCACACCGCGCGGGAGGCTAGTTGAGAAAAATGCCGCCGCTGCCATTGGGCGTACGAGCTGAGCGCGCCCGCGCCGTAGGGCGATGAATTCTGTTCGTATTGCTTGCGCTCCGCCTCCTGCTGCGCTTTTCCTTCTTCGGAGAACGAGAATGCCCCCAGCAGGAACATGTAGTTCTCAAAAGCGGCATTCAGATCGTAGGCGGCCGGCCAGCCGGGCTGCGGATGCGCGCCTGCACGCTCCAGCGCGGTAATGACCCGTTCGAGAACCGGCCGCACCTCGGAAGTCGGCGCGGCAAGCGGACTGTCGAGCACGTATCCAATCCGGAATTCCTTGAGGACGCGGCGGCGCGGCGCCGGCAGTGTCCAGGACCAGGCCTTGCGGTCGTATCCGTCAGGGCCGCCCAGGACGCCCAGGGCAGCCATCAGGTCGGCCGCGCTGCGCGCCATCGGGCCGGCGACGGCGAGCCCGGTTGAAAAGCCCGGCAATCCGGCGATCCCGCCGGGGACGTGGCCCCTCATGCTGACCAGGTCGAGGGTCGGCTTGTGCGAGTACACGCCGCAAAAATGAGCGGGCACGCGCAGTGAGCCGCCAATGTCGCTGCCGGCACTCAGATACGCCAACCCCGCGGCCAGCGCAGCGGCGCTTCCGCCGGACGATCCGCCAGGTGTGCGAGTAACATCCCAGGGATTATTGGTGGTGCCGTAAATCTCGTTGTAGCTCTGCCAGTCATTCAGGTTGAACGGCACATTGGTGCCGCCGACGAGCACCGCACCCGCGTCCAGTAGCCGCTCAACGACGGCCGAGTTCGCCGGCGCCCTGGAGCCCTTAAGGGCGGGAATCCCCCAGGTGTCGGGCTCTCCCTTTACCCCGAACGACTCCTTGACGCAGATAGGCACGCCGTGGAACGGACCGAGACGGTCGCCGCGCGATAACGCCTGGTCCGCTTGCCCGGCCTGCGCCAGCGCTTGATCCCGCATCTGGTACGCGAAGGCGTTGAGCTTCGGATTGTACTTGTCTATCCGGTCGAACATGTGCCGCGTCAGTTCGACGGAAGAGACTCTTTTGGCCTTGATCGCAGCAGCGGCGGCAAGCGCCGAGGCAAAATCGAGGTCCTGCATGCCTTGGTCGGCCCCGCTCGCTGCGAACGCAAGTGAGACGGAGGCGGAACCCAGCAGTTCGCGACGGGTCATGCGTGTATTCTAGCGTCAGGCCTGTCCCTTCACCACCGTGTGCGGGCTCATGGGAATGGGGTGCGCGGTGACGCCTCCGAAGCCCGCCTCGTGGTACATGGCCGTGAGCTCACTCAGCGTATAGGCGTCGCCCGCCGCGGTTGACGTCAGCATGGTCATGCTGAAGGCCGCGGGCATGGGCGGCGAGACGCGGTCTTCGTTGGGCACGAACTCCAAGGTGGCGGCGCACCCGCCGGGCCGCAGCACGGCGCGGACCTTCTTCAACAGGCCCACGCAGGTCGGCTGATCGAAGTGGTGGAGGAAGTTGGTGAGCAGCACGGCATCGTAGGGCCCGCCGAAATCGACCTCGAAGGCGCTGCCGGGCAGCATGTCGTAGCGGTCGTGGACGCCGGCCTTGCGGGCGTTGTCCAGAGCCACGCGCAGCACCGGCGCCCAGTCCAGACCGGTGACGTGGGCCTGCGGGTTCTGTTTGGCGATTTCGATGCCGAACAGGCCGTGGCCGGCGGCGATATCGAGCACGCGCATCGGCCCCGCGCGTCCCTCGAGTACGACCGCGCCCAGCGGGCCAACCATGGGGGCCATCATCGGCGCCATCGTTTCCGCGAACTGGACCCAAATCGGATTCTCGGGCTCCACGGTGCCATCGCCCGGCAGGACGGTGCGGCCGGTGCGGACGATCTCCGCCAGGCGATCGTAAGGTTCGTCGCATCGCCGGGTTGCCGAGGAATTGTGCGATGGAGGCCAGCGACGAAGGCGAGCGCGGGTCCAGGAACGCGGCGCTGGTCGGGCTGTGCCGGTAATGCCCATCCTCTTTGACGCAGGACGCCGCAGACGGTAAGGAAATCGCACAGGATGCGGATGCCGCGTTCGGACGCCGAGCAGTGCCGGGCGATCGAGGCCACATCTCCCGGCCCTTCACCCACGGCCCGGAAAACATCCAGATCGATAGCCGCTTTGAGCGCCGCCGTGCGCTGATGCGCCTGCAGCATTTCGAAAACCAAAAAGGGAGTCAACGGAGCTTCCGCAGCTTTCCCAGGGTGCATCGCAAGCCTCCTCTTCAATTAACCAGGATGCCCCTAGGATAACATCCAACCGCCTCCGGTTGTCGCCTACCGCTGGCTTTTCTCGCCCGAGCTGACTTGCCTATTAAACTCCGCCGACCGGTTCCGCGGCACGCTCAACGATTGCCACCGCTGGTGCGCGAAATGCTTGGCCAGCAGCACGATCTGCCCCACGTGATGGGAGTAGTGCGCCACCTGGCGGTTGACGGCCTGCATCACCGAATGCGCCTCGCCGCGGATGGTCACGGTACGCCCCAGGTCCGCGTCCGAGAGTGGTTCGAGCGCCTGAAACACGCGGCTCCAGCCGTCGACGAATTCGGTGTCGCGATCGCGGTCCGGCTTCTCCCCGTCCGTGGTCAGGAAATCGGTCCAGCGGGACCGCATGTTGCCCGCCATGTGCTTCACCACGATCGCGATCGAATTCGCCTCTTCGTCCAGCGTGGCGAAGAGTTGTTCGCGCTCGGCGAGCTTCTTGTAATGCCGGAACAGCACCACCGAATCTTCGAGGTAGGAGGTGGTGAACTTCAGGGCCATACTTTCAATTTCACCAGATGCGCACGCGATCCGCCGGCGCCAGGTACAGCTTCTCGCCGCTCTTGACGTTGAATAGCGGGTACCATGCGTCGATGTTCCGGACCGTATACGCCCGGAACTGTCCGGGTGCGTGCGGGTCGGTCATTACCTGCTGGCGGAGCGCCGCTTCGCGCGCCTTGGATCCCCAATTCTGACCGAAGGCGATGAAGAACTGCTGGTCGCCGGAAAAACCGTCCTGCGTGGGCGCGGCGCGGCCGGCCAGCGAGGCGTGGTAGCCGTCGAAGGCGGCCGCGATGCCGGCGACGTCGGCGATGTTCTCGCCCAGCGTCTGCCGGCCGTTCACGGAGAGGTCGGGGAAGGGCTTGTAGGTGTCATACTGCGCGGCGAGTCTCGCGGTGGCGGCGTTGAAATGCGCGAGGTCCGCGGCCGTCCACCAATTTCGCACGCGCCCCTGGGAGTCGAAAGCGGCGCCTTCGGAGTCAAACGTGTGGCTGATCTCGTGGCCGATAACGGTGCCGATGGCGCCGTAGTTGGCTGCGGCAGGGGCCTCCGGATCGAAGAACGGCGGTTGCAGGATGGCGGCCGGGAAGTTGAGCGCATTCTGCAACGGGAGATTGACGGCGTTCACCGTCTGCGGCGTCATGCACCATTCCTTGCGATCCACCGCGCTGCCGAGCCGCGACACCTCGCGATGGAAATCGAACAGGCTGCTGCGCCAGACGTTGCCGAAAATGTCATCCGCCTTGACTTCGTATGCGGAGTAGTCGCGCCAGCTCTCCGGGTAGCCGATGCCCACGTAAAGCGTGGTCAGCTTGGCCTGGGCTTCGGCCTTGGTGGCGGGATCCATCCAAGCGAGCGCCTCGATGCGCTTCCGGAAAGCGGCGATAATGTTCGCCACCATCGCCTGCGCCTCCGCCTTGGCCGCCGGCGGGAAGTAGCGTTGCACGTAGATCTGGCCCACGGCATCGCCGAGCAGGGCGTTGACCAGTGCCACGCCGCGCTGCCAGCGCGGGCGCTGTTCGGGCGTGCCCTGGAGTATCTTGCCGAAGAAGGCGAAGCGTTCGTCATTGAGACGCTTTGGGCAGCACTCCGGCGTAGGCGTCGATCATGTGGAACGCCAGCCAGTCCTTCCAGGTGTCGAGCGGGGTGGAGGCGACCAGCGCCGACTCCCCGGCGAACGCAGTCGGCTGCCACACGATGAAGCTCGCCTGCTTGCCCAGGCCGGCGCCGCGGAAATACTCCGCCCAGTCGAGGCCGGGCGCCTTCGCGGCAAAATCGGCCTGCTTCCAGATGTTGTTCGCCTTATGGATGTCCTCGTTCTCCGCCAGGCTGAGATGCTTCTCCGCGATGGCGTGCTCCAACTCGACAATGCGGGCGGCGCGGGCGTCGGTGTCCGCGAATCCCGCCAACTTGAGCATGGCCGAGACGTGGGCCAGGTACTTGGCGCGGATGTCGCGCATGCGGTCGCTGTCGGCCAGGTAATACTCGCGGTCGGGCATCTGCAAGCCGCCCTGGAGGAGGTAGGCGGTGTAGTGCTCGGACTCGCTGAAGCCGGGCGCGACCCACAGCCCGAAGAGGTTGGCGGTGTGATAGTTGGTGTTGTTCAGCGGGTCGACGTCCGCTCGGAGGCTCTCGCCCAGGGCTCGCGCCAGTTCGCGCTTGTCGCGGATGGCGGCGATGGCTTCGAGGTGCGGGCGCAGCGGGGCCAGGCCCTTGGCCTCGATGGCGGCCTCGTCCATGTACGAGTTGTAGAGCGCGGCGAGCTTGCCGGCCTCGGAGCTGGCGGGCGCTTTGGCCTTCGCGGTTTCCTCGATCAGGCCGACCGTGCGCTTGTTGCTCAGGTCGTCGAGGGCGGTGAAGACGCCGATCCGGCCGCGGTCGGGAGGAATCACGGTGCGGTCGATCCAGCCGCCATTGGCGTAGCGGTAAAAGTCGTCGCCCGGGGCGACCGAGCGGTCCATGTTGGTCACGGCGATGCCGTGGGTTTGAGCGGAGCACATTGCGGCAAGCACCACGAAGATTCCCGAAAACTGAGCTTTGACTCTCATCCTGCCCAAGAGCGTAGCACGGCGGGATGGCTAATGCCCCACCACGCCCGCACCTTCCCGAATCGTCACAAACTGGTTCGCAGCCAGGCGCGCCACCCTCTCCTTGGCGCCGCTAGGCCAGGCGATCTCAATCGCGGTGGCCGCAGGGTCGCCTCCCAGGCCGAACGTCAGCGCCAGGTCGCTTTCGGAGCAGTAACTCGACCCGCTGTGGACGGTCTGGGTCTGCCGCCCGGAGGCGCTCTCGAGGCGCACCACCGCGCCGATCGCGTCGCGGTTCGAGCGCGTCCCCACCAGCCGCAGCGTCAGCCAGTGGTTGCGGTTGCCGCCGTCGTTGCGCAGCAGGCAGGCCGGACCGCCGTTGGTGCTCATGAGGATATCGAGGTCGCCGTCGCGATCGAAATCCGCGTAGGCCGCGCCGCGCGCCACCACCGGCCGCGTGAAGTCGGGGCCCACCGCTGCCGAGACGTTTTCGAACCGGCCGCCGCCCGCGTTGCGGAACAGCAGCGGCGCCTCCCGAAACTGCGACGCGCGGCTGCACGCGCCCGATCTCCTCGTCGATATGCCCGTTGGCCGCGAAGATGTCGGGCCAGCCGTCCAGGTCGTAATCGAAGAAGAAGCAGCCGAAGGTCAGCGTCAGCAGGCTCGACCGTCCCACCGCCGAGCGCGGCGCCTCGTCCACGAACAGGCCGTTGCCCTCGTTGTGGTACAGCCCCAGCATCTGGTTCGAGAAGTTGCCCACCAGCAGGTGCGTGCGGCCGCTGCGGTCGTAGTCGGCCGCATCCACGCCCATGGCGCCGCGCGCCACGCCGTCCTCGCTGAACGCCACGCCGGCCCGCAGGCCCTCCTCCGTGAACGTGCCGTTGCGGTTGTTGCGGTAGAGCTTGTTCGGCTGCGTGTCGTTGGCGACGAAGAGGTCGGGCCACCCGTCGTTGTCGTAGTCGATCACCGCCACGCCCAGCGACTTACTGGACGCGTCGGCGAGCCCGGCCTTCGCGGTCACGTCTTCGAACTTGCCGTTGCCCAGGTTGTGATACAGCTTCGACGACACGCCCTTGTACGATTCCGGCGTGCAGTAGGACTTCGTCGCGCCGTCGAGCGAGCACCACAGGTCGCCCTTCGGGTTCCACTGCACGTAGTTGGCGACGAACAGGTCCAGCTTGCCGTCGCGGTCGTAGTCGAACCAGACCGCGCTCGCGCCGAAGGCCGCGTTGTGGATGCCGCTCTCGCGCGTCACGTCGCGGAACTTGCCGCCGCCCTCGTTGTGGAACAGGCGATCGCCGTCCAGCGCCGTGATGTAGACGTCCTCGCGCCCGTCGTTGTCGTAATCGGCGACGGCCACGCCCAGTCCGTAGATCTCGATGTCGAGCCCGCTGCCGCGCGTGATGTCGGTGAATGTGCCGTCGTGATTGTTGCGATAGAGCGCCGCGGTGGTGCGCCGGCCGTGCGGGATCCAGTCCTTGCCGTTGATGAGGAGGATGTCGGGCCATCCGTCGCCATCGGCATCGAAGAACGCGCAGCCCGCCCCCATCGTCTCCGGCAGCCATTTCTTCCCGGTCTTGCCGGCGTTGTGGACGAACCGGATGCCCGCCTTAGCCGTCACGTCCGTGAAGTGCACCGCCGGCACCCGCGGAGCGGACGCCAGCAGGACCGTGGCCAGCAGGGCCAGGACGGCGATAGCCACCGCCCGTGGCGCAGGCACTCCTGCCTGCAGCCTCGACACTCGTGTCGAGGCGGGTCCGCGCGTCGAGACGAGTCTCGACGCGGCAGGCTGAAGCCTGCGCCACATCATCGCGGCAGCCCCGCGAGCGGCACGCTATCGTGCTCGTGGATCGGCTGCCGCTCGTTGTTGTCCTCCGGGCTCAGCAGGCGCGGCTTGGCGGTCAGAGCCTGCGAGGCCTCGTCGGCCTTGAAGCGCTTGAACAGCGTCTTCTTCCCGGGCGGCACCCGCGAGGTCGCCCAGGCCGCGCCGCGCCAGCATCAGGTTGTAGTGCGCCTGCAAATCCTCCGGGTCCACCGCCAGCGCAGCGTCGAGCGCGCGCACCGCCCCCGCGTAGTCGCGCTTCAGGAACAGAATGCGCGCCGATCTGATCGAGCACCACGCGGTCGCGCGGATACTGCGCCGCCGCGGTGCCGCAGCGACGCGAGCGCGCCGTCGTAATCGCCGTCGGCCTTCCGGACCAGCGCCTGGAAGTAGTAGATGCGGCCCAAGCGTCGGATTGATCTGCGAGCGCGCGGGCGATGTACGGCTTCGCCGCGTCGGTCTCGCCTTCCTGGACCAGCGCGCGCGCCACGTTCAGCCACCCGTCGGCGTATCCCGGCTCCGCCTCGGTCACCTTCTGGAACGCGTACTCGGCGCCCTTCAAATCGCCCTGCAGCAGCAGGCCGATGCCCCAGTCGTTCCAGCGCTCCCGGTCCTCGCGCCGCACCACCGGCTGCCACGCCGCCGGCGTCTTCGCGTCGCCCAACTCCAGCCTTGCCTCGGCGCGCGCCAGCACCGTGATCGGCAGGTCGGGAATCTCGCCCTTGATTTTGCCCGAAACATTCGCCGGCACGTTTGCTTTTTCGAACGTCCACTCGCGATTGTCGAACGCCGGGACCGACCGGCCCCGGCCGCGGCACTCCCGGCATACGCGAACTCGGTGTAGTAGCGCGTGAACTTGCGGTGGTTCAGCCGGGCCGTCAGCGTGATGGGGCCCTTCGCGTCCGGGCGGAATCCGCATCCGGAAGTGCGCCACGTCCGCCGCCCCGGGCGGAATCAGCCGGACGTAGAGCGTGCTGCGCGCCTGCCAGGCATTGCGCTTGTTGATGGGGTTCCCTTCGGCGTCGATCTGGAAGCTCTTGTAGAAATGCGCGCCGCGTTCCACCGGACCGCGCCCGCCGTCCTCCACCTTGCCGCTCCAGTAGATGACTCTGCCCGTGGCGTCCCTGGCCTGCAGCTCCAGCCACACGTCGAACGCATCCACCGTGCCGGCCGGGAAGAAGTGGCCGATCGCCCGCGTGCGCACCACCACGTCCACGCGAACCGTCGTCCCCGGCTGGAATCGGCGTGCCCGCCTTGTCGAGCGGCGCGGCGACCTGGCCCACGTCGCGCAGGAACACCTGCCCGGTCTGCTCCGCCTCCTCGCCCACCGCGAAGGTCGAGCTAAGCCTGCGGACCCTCGCCGGTGCGCCGCATCATCGGCGCGGCCGTCTTCTGCTCCGGCGCGGCGGCGAAGATGTCCACCGTGATAAAGCCCGAGGTGAGGAAGGCCTCGCTCGGCCTTCAACTGCGCCTCGTCGTGGTTGGCATACGCCACCGCGGTATTGGCCGCCGGGAAGCGGTGCAGAGTGAACCTTGCCGTCGATGTTGCCGGGGTCCTGCGACGCCACCAGCGGCATGTGGCAGTTCACGCACGTCATCGACTTGCGGCGGATAGTAGAACGACCGCGCGCCCTGGCCCGAAACGCCGCTGGCCTGCCAGTTGTCGTAGTCGTTGAAGCCGCGCACCCAGCGGTAGCCGTTCACCGGCACGTCCAGGTGCACCTTGTGGCACGCCGAGCAGAACTCCGCCGGTCTGGTCCCGCATGAACGGCTTCAGGAAGGTGCGGCGGTGCGGCTCCGGATCGAGATACGTGAGGAAGCGGTCGAGCGCCTGGATAACCGGGTTCCGGCTGCTGGCCAGCTTGTGCAGCGGCGGATACTCGATGGTGAAATCGCCGTTCCCCATCGTGCCGCCGACGTGCACGATGGAGTGGCAGGACGTGCAGCGCCAGGCCCGCCCTGCGCCTCCGGCGTGTCGATCTGCGGCTCGATCGGCTTGTCGAACCGGCCGTTGAAGAACACCGCGTGATCGTGGCATCCGGCGCACCACTTGCTCGGCCTGGTGCCCACCACGCTCTGCATGTACTCGATCGACTTCCGGTAGAACTGGTTGTTGAAGCTCGCGAAGTGGTGCATCGAGCTCTTCCACTGCGCGTAGATGTCCTTGTGGCACTCGCCGCACTTTTCGGAATCCATGAAGAAGTTCGACGGGATGATTCCGCCGACGTTGGTCTTCGCGGAGGACGGAAAGAACGGCGAGTTCGGCCCGCCACCTTCGCCCTCCATCGAAAGCGGCGCGCTGGCCGGGTTGACGATGCGGTCGTTCGGATCGGGGAAGACGCGCTGCCAGGCGTGCGAGGCTAGGGGCAAGAGCGCGAGTACCGCGAGCGCCGCGTAGAAAGGCCTCGCGAGTTGCGGGGCCCGGCGCCGAATGAAGGGCGCGAGCAATGCCAGTCCCGCCAGCGCCGCCGCCACGTGTCCCCACAGCGCCCAGTTGTGATCGCGGGTGGCGCCGGCGAACGTCAGGAACAGTCCCAGCCCCGCTGCCAACCCGAGCGCGCCCGCCGCCTCGACCGGGGCCTCCCGCCATCGGCCACGCAGCAGCAGCACCGCGCCCGCCGCCACCGCCACGCCCAGCAACACGTGTAGCAGCACGTTACCCATGTAGAACACGGTGGGCGACGCGAATGCCCAGATGTAGGCGCTGTTCAGGATGAGAAGCAGGAAGCCGGCGGCAACCCACCTGCCCAGCCCGCGAGACCACATAGACCCCTCCGGCCAAACCCCGGGGCGGACCCATCGCCCCAATCGCTTCAAGAATAAACCCGGCTCGTCCTTTCGCCAATACTCGAAAACAATTAGCGGCTCGTGGCGCGGCTTCCGCAGGCTGAGCGAGTAGTGGCGGCGGCCGGTCGCGGCCGCATTGCCGGCCTGGCCATCCTGGGCGGGCTGATTCTGCTCGTCATCGTGGCGGTGGTCGAGCTGGGAAAATCGTAGAATCACGTAGTCACCTGGAGACCGTCACCGCGCAGGGGTCTTGGGGCTGGCAGGGCTCCTCCCTCGCGCGCTGGAGCTGATGAGGTCGATCGGGCTGGAGGTGCAAGGGGGAGCGGGGCGGTGTCCGAATTTCGCGTGGCGCGCCCGCTGGCGATTGAGGAGGCGGGGGCCGGGTGAAGCGGCTGGGGGTGTCCGATTCTGGGATTGGGACCTTTGTGCACTGCGCGCGCGTTTTTTTTCGCGCGGCCGACGCGGTGCACGGTGAGGCGACGGGGGTCGGGTGGGGCCGCTGGGAGTGTCCGATTCTGGGATTGGGACCTTTGTGCACTGCGCGCGCGCTTTCTTTCGCGCGGCCGACGCGGTGCACGGTGAGGCGGCGGGGGTCGGGTGGGGCCGCTCGCGCGGCCGGCGCGGTGGGCAGTGAGGCTTCGCTGGCGCGTGGGCGGCCGAGTTGGCGGTGCGAGAACATGGATCCTACCTGGGATGAGGGTAAGGCCGGGGGCGCGGGCCGCGAGGGGCGAGTTCCCGCAAGTGATTGAGGCGGCGGGAAATGATCTTTTGAGTCTGCCGGGACTCTATTTCCAGACCTTGGCCGGGAAGTAGCCCGCGTCGATGAGGCGGGGGGTCGGGTTGCTCAGGTCGTAGATGAAGTAGTCGCAGAGGCCGTGGCGGGAGGGGTGGAGCTTCCACTCGCCCATGGCGGCCCAGTCGTTCATCCCGGTGACCACGACGTAGCGCTTCGGGTTTAGAGGATTGAGGGCGATGAACTGGTAGCCGAGCCGGTGGCCCTTCCAGGTCTTGTCGGCGAGCGAGACGTGATCCGCGGCGGCGCTGAGCGGCAGGCGGTCCGCCATGCGTCCGAGCAGGGAGTTCGTGGATTTGTCGCCGACGAGAACCAGGTTGTACTTCCGCAGGTCGGCATCGCTGACCTCGACATCGCGCTTGGCCGGGCAGTCGACGAAGTACGCGGTCCGCCACTCGCTGCGCATTCCTTCGACCACGGTGTGCATGGCTATGTGTTGCGCGGTGGTCCCGGCCGTTCCCTCGACGATCAGCATGGGCGCTCCGAACGCTTCCTCTATGGGGCCGTGTCCGGCGCGGATGCGGAACGGAAGGTCGGGCGGAACGAGCGGGCGGGCGGCGGACCTTTGTTTCCCGCGGAAGAACTCGAACATCGCCCGGCGTTCGCCGATGGGATCCTGCCAGTAGCCGTGGTAGCCGCCCTGCACGCGGACTAGCGTGGCATCGACGCCGGCCTTCTGGCAGCGGGCGACGAACTCCACCGATTCCTCGATGGGGGAGAGTCGGCTTCGTCGTGGCGAATGTACACGGGGGTGTTCACCAGGTTGCCGAGAGCGGCGACCGGCGACGCAAACTCGGCCCAGGGTTCCAGGAACTTGGGGAGGTTGCGCAGGATGGTGATGGGCGCCTCGGTGGCGACGGCGGCGAAGCGATCCGGGTAGCGTTCGGCGAGCAATAACGCCAGCCGGCCGGCCTCGCAGTCTCCTTCGAGGTAAATGCGGTCCGCGTCGATCGGGTAGTCGCGCCGGACGGCCGCCAGGGCTTCGAGAACGTCGGTGGTGGCGATGGCGGTGCCTGCGAGATGGTTGCCGCGGCCCCACATTCGCAGAACCGCAAATCCGTACTCGTCGGCCAGGATGCGGTAGCGCTCGTTCTCGTCGAATGCGGCAAGGTAGAAGCTTTCGAGGAACGGCTCGTTGGCCGTGGTGATGAAGGGCAGGCTGACTACGATGGGCAGGGGCTTTCCAGCGCTTAAGGCCTTTTGGGGAACGTAGAGCCAGTAGTGCTGGACTTGATTATCGACCGTGGAAACATAGCCGCGGATGTGCGAGCCGGGGGCTTGGCGGAATGCTTTCACGCTGGTTTGGAGCGCGGCTAGGCCATCCTCGAGTTCGGCGAAGAGGGCGGCGACCTTCTGGTCCCAGTACTCGCTCACGCGGCTTTCGGGCTTCAGGAGGTGCTTGAGGCGGGCGAACTGCGCTTTGAGATCGATGGCCACGGAGGCATCGGCGGCGAAGAAGCGCTCGGCCTGGTGTGACAGGCGCTGGTAGCCGGCGTCGAGGTCGCCGTAGTAGAAGGGGCGCTCGATGGTCTGGCCGGCAAGCGAAAGGCGGCAGTAGTAGAGGTGGTTGGGCGGGAGCTTGCTGAGATCGGCAGGCGAAACCGCCTGCCCCACGACTTCCAGGCGGGCGCTCGTAGGCTGGGGTAGGAGGTCGGCGCGGAGTTCGAGGGGATGGCCGGCCGCTACGACTGCGCTCGCCAGGATGGGGTTCACGCCATTTTCCTCGGCCAGGGTCAAGGCGTGCTCGCGCGGGTAGAGGTTCACGATGAGGCGCCAGTCCTTGGTCAGGTTGCAGACCTTGACCACGAGGAGGTTGCTGCCCTTCTTGAGCCTGGCTCCGATGAGGTGCTGGTACTTCTTGATCCAATTGAGGGCGTTGTTCGGGTCGGCGGACAGCAGCTCGTGGTTGAGCCAGATCTTCATGTTGTCATCGACGGCGAGGGCGATCACGATGTCGCGGTCTTGCGGGCTTTCGATCACCGCGGCGACGTAAGCGACGGCGTGGTCCGCGCGCATGCGTTGGCCGAGGTCGAGGAGGTTGGTCTTGGGCGCGGTGGAAACAGCTCCATTGAAGAAGAGCGGATCGAGTTTGACGCCGGGTTGCGGCGTCCTTGCAAGCGGGAAAGCTGCGGCGTCGATGGTGGCCTCGTCCTGGCCAAGGTCCTTGAGGAAGTCGCGGTTCAGGCCGACCGGGCGGCGCTCGGCTCCCGGCGCGTCGAGGTCCTTCTTGTCGAAGCGGAAGGGGCCTAGGAGTTGCCACTGGGTGATCGGGACTTCGGTGGTGGAGGTCGGGAAGTCGGCGCGGACGACGGGGACCTGGGCTTGAGCCGCCGTGGTGGGCAGGAGGAGAAGGCCAATAAGGAGCAAAACCGGGGACAGGTTACTCTTTCCGACGGTGGGACATTTTGTACTGGGCTAGGTTCGCGTGAGGGGACAGAGTAACCTGTCCCCGGTTTTGGGGAGTAACCTGTCCCCGGTTTTGCAGTGTCATAGGGATCCTTTGTGCGGGGATGGCAGCACCTCGCAGGTGTGGCTTCTGGCGGCGTAGGTGCGGTTCGCGGGGAACAGTTCGGCTAGCCCGCTCCACGCTCGCGAGGCTTCGCACGGGGTGGTGTACCAGACCAGCGTGGTGGGCAGCAGATCGTCGAGGCGCTGGGCGGGGCCGTTGTACAGGCGGTTGTTGTGCGCGGCGGTGATGGGGTTCACGCGCTCCCACCTCTGGACGGCGGAGCGCAGGTAGTCGGCCGCGGCGGTTCCCTGGCCGGTTCGGAGCGAGATCTCGCCCATGTGGAGATAGGGAGCGGCGAGGCCGCCATCGATCACTCGCGCCTTCTGGTAGCAGCTCAGGGCGGCCGCGGTGTCGCCCTGCGCCTCGCGGAGCTCGCCGAGGTTCAGCCAGACGCGAGGAAGGTTGGGCAGACTGCGCGCCGCGTCTTCCAGCAGCGTGGCGGATTGCGCCAGTTTGCCCAGACGGGCTTCGAGGATGGGGTCCTTGTCCTGCCGCAGGCGGCTTTCGAGCTTTGCCACGCAATGCGCGACCATGGTTGTCGGCGGCTTGCGGAAAGCGGGCGCGGTAGCGCGTGAAGAACGGCGAATCGAGGATGGCGGGCGAGAGCTCGATGGCGGTTTCGTACTGCGCTTCGGCGGCATCGGGGCCGGCGGTTTCGTCGAGGAACATCCCGTAGCTGAGATGGAAGACGGCGTTGCCGGGATCGATGACGGTGGCCGCGCGCCAGTCTCGTGGCGGCAGCCGCGTCGTCTCCCAGCAGGTGTTCCAGCCACGCCAGGTTGTGGCGGGCCACGGCGTCCCGGGCGTTCAGATCGAGCGCGTGGCGGTAGTCCGTGACGGCTTCGCTTGCCGCCTGCCGATCCGCCTGAGTCAGTGGCGTCAGGGAGCGCGGGCACTCGGAGGGCAGCTTCTGGCTGATCGCGTAGCCGCGCCAGGTGTAGTAGCGCGCGTTCCCCGGCCAGAGCCGAATGGCGTCGTCGATGCTGCGACGCGCGCCGGAGAAATCCGCCGCCACCATCTGCGAGTAGAAGGTGCGCAGCCGGGCGTCGGCCTCGTCGTAATCGCCCATGACGAAGTACAGAAGCAGCACCAGCGCGGCCAGGAGCAGAGCGACGAGCCTGACCGAGCCGCGACCGCGAGGGAGCGGTACCGAGTCTCCCGGCTTACGACCAACCGCCCGCGAGTCCCCGGATTCCTTCGCGCTTTCCTCCGGAGCGACAACCAGCGCTGCCAGCGTGGCCGCCAGCGCCAGCGTAGCCGTGTGTTCGAACAGGGATGAGTAGGCGAGCTCACGAACCAGGACCGCGACCAGGCCGGCGGCGAAGCAACAGGCCATCGCCTTCGCGGCCGGTGGCGACGCCGAGCGGAGGGTGAGAACGAACTCGCGGCCCACCAGAATGAGAAACACGGAGTACAGCAGAAAGACGACGATTCCTTTCTCGACCAGGATCTGGATGGGCAGGCTGAAGGTCCGGCTGGCGAACCCGGCGGTATCCTCCTGATCGGCCGTGGAGGTGAGCGCGAGGGCGGCGTTCGAGGAACCGACGCCCCATAGCGGGTGCGCGCGGATCAGGTCGGCCGACCGCTTCCATATCCCGATGCGTCCCTCGGTGCTTCGGACCTGGGAGGTGTGCCGGCCGGCATAGGCATCGAAAACGCCTGGGTATAGAGTACACTCGGCGGCGAGGATCAGGCCAAGCGCCGCAAGCGCCGATGCGAGCAACAAGCCGGCCACTTTGAGGCGGACGACTCGGCCCGCGGCGAGAAACCCGCACAGGAGGAAGCAGAACAGGACCATGCTCCAGAAGACCGCGCGGGAGCAGGAGAGGGTGAGCGTGGCAGCGATGGCGAGGGGTGGCGCGAGGGCAGTCGCGGCGAGCAGCTTCCGGCGGGTCTGCCACAACCAGGCCGGCAGGGCGCAGGCGAATGGCAGGGCCAGCAGCAGTAGGGTGAGCCATTCGCCGAGAACCCAGGGGGTGGGCGGAGTCATGAGACGCGAGCGGAAGGCGACCAGGTCCGTGAGGCCGCCGTCCGCCAGTTCGCGGACATGAGCTTGGAACTGGCCAAGGCCGGTACAGGCGAGCCACGCGCCGCCGAGGCCGAGTAGGCCGGATAGCACGGCCGCTTGCGGCGCCGTGCGGATCGTGACGCGGACGACGTAATAAACCATGACCGACAGGAGCAGGAACCAGGCCGTACGGATGCTGTTGGAGCGGTATTGCGAGAAGAGTAGGCTGGCGACTTCGGAGGCGGCAATCGCTAGGATACACGAGTCTGCAGCGAGCACCGGCAGCTTTGAGAGGGGCATCAGCGTCCAGGCAGCGCAAACTCCTAGAGCCACGAGCAGGCCGACCTTCGCGGCGCCGAGGTAAAGGCCAGCAAGCCCGGCGGTGCCGACGAGCGCCAAGGCGGGCTCGATACCGCGGAGCATAAGGCGTCGCGGGGCACGGACGAGGCAACGCTTACCGTCAGTCGCAGATCGGCTCATGCCGGCGGAAGGCCTGACACCCTCGTACCAGATTCGGAGCGGCCACCGCACAGATCACACAGCAACCCAACAACCATGCAGGTCGGGCCGATGGCCACTACGAAATGAATCCGCGAGAATGTCAACGAGTTGCGGCCCATGTTGTTCCCGAATCGCCCTAGAATCCCCCCAAAAGGACCTTGCCGTCCTTGCCTATGAACGTCAAGGTGTAGGAGCGACCGGGAATCCGATCGGAAATCGGGATTGGTTCGGCGCGGGAGCCCGGGGATGGGGCCTGCACGCGTTGTAAGACGTACGCGTCACCTTGAGCGGACCAGTGGGGTTCATCGTGCGGGCCTGCCCGCAACCTTTCCCCCTCGAGCTCGTAGTGGATGCGCCAAGTTCCTGCGGCATCGGGTTCCACCCAGTACCAAGCGGTGCATGGGTCACCCTCTATGCTATGGGTTGTAACGACGACCTCGCCGCGGCGATGGGCCAAATAGTGCTCCCACAGGAACTCCCTCATCGCGCCGTAGGTGGCATCTCGCGCCTCGCGCTGTACGGAGTTCACCGAGATCGGGCCCAGTCTGTCGTGGCTCCCCGTGTCAGGATGCTCTGTGCGGCTGGATGCATCAGTCTGTACCGCAGCGCAGTAGGTCCGCGGAACAAGTATCAGCGCTGCCGCGAGTAGGATTCTCAAAGACATACTCCCTCCCATGGCCGTTCCGTTACCCGCCAAACATGCCGTTGTCGCGCATGCAGTTCTCGACCGCTTGGCCGCTATCCGTATCTCTCGTGGGGTTCGGGTATCCGTAGGTGTACTCGCTGCCATTGAGACCGTAATCGATCAAGTTGGCAGTTTCGTGAGCAAACGTGGCGAAGATCTGATCCATGTTCATTGACGTTACGCTCTGCCCGTTGTTGTCCCTAAAATACTCGTTCGCTATGAACACCGTGCCCGGAGTACCTCTAACTGGCCGATTTATCCCGGCGTCCGGCCCCGCCGGCTGGCGCGGGTTCATCTCGATTTGCATCGCCCCAAGCATCGAACTTGTGAAGACAGGGTTTAGGCTTGGTGCATTAAGCAATGTCTGGTAGAGATTCGTGGTCTGGATAGGCGTCCAATCGTTGCCCATCTCTTGGCCGAGACAGCGGTTAAACTCTTCTTGGTAGAGATTGTAGAACTCGTCTAGGACAGTAAGGACATCCAAGAGGAGCGGCGGCGCTGTACTTGTGCCAGGTGCCGCTGTGCCAGGTGCCGCCGACCCTGGATTCTGAACACCCTGTGTCGGCGCCGGCACTCCTGGAGTCATCCACGGAGCAATTGAGTTGGCATAGTAACCCTCCATCACACCAGCCATGTCAACAGAAGGACCACCGGAGCCGAAGCCGGGATAAACATTGGTGCCATAGTTGCTAAAACCCGTAGGCATTATGGTTCCGCCAATGAAACCGTAGTCCTGACCGTTCTCATCGATGGCTGTCCCGTTCGAGTCGGTGTTGTTGATCGGATCGCCTAAGGCGTAAGCGTATCGGTTCCAACTCTGGGGAATTTGGGGGTCGGCGCTCCCATCTTTTGGATCGGGCGTGGTGAAGCGGCCGATCTGGGTGGAGTAGTAGCGCTGGTGGGCGTAATCCAGGTTCGTGGTCGAATCGCGCTTGTAAGTGGCGAACTGGACCTCGGTGGAGGTGCCGCTGCGTTGCGCACCATACGGGAAGTACGCCATGCGGTCCTGGCCGTTCTCCACCACCGCCGTTCCCAGCCGATCTTCCACGGAGCCATTGTCCACCCGCTTGCCGGCGAAGTAAACCATCGGGTCTCCGCCTTCCACCTGCTGGTCTTCGGTGCTGTAGTAGAAGTCCGCCAGGGGCTTGCCGTCCAGGCCGTTGTAGAAAACGTGGGTGACTCAGTCCGGGCCTTGCTTCCACAGGCGGAGGCCGGCGGCGTCGTAGCCGTAGCTCTCCGTCCCGTTCAGGTTGCTGGTCGCCTGGGTCAACCGGTTCTCCACGCTGTAAGTCATCCCCAGCCCCGGCATGGCGGTCATGTTGCCGTTGGCGTCGTATGCGTAGTCCAGGGTCAGGCGGTTGGTGGCCGCGTCATAGTTGCGGTGGACGGTGGGGGCCGTGCCCTTGGTGGCCGTCTCGTCGGTCAGGTTGCCGAAACCGTCACAAGAAAAGCTCTGGCCCCACTGCGGGCCAGTGGTCTCGGCCAGCGTCAGGCGGCCCAAGGAGTCGTACTGGTAGTTCACCTCTTCGCTCGAAACCCAGTCTTCCATCTGCGTGATGCGGCCGTCGTTGTTGGTGGCCGAGAAGCGGTATTCCAGATCCACCGAGGGCAGGCCGTCGCCGGTGGCCGTCAGGCGGGTGAGCTGGCCGCGCACGTTGTAGAGGCGGGCCTCGTTGTAACCGCTGTAGGACAGGGCGCTGAGCTGGCCGGAGGGGCCGCCGTAAGTCACGCCGCTGACCAGCGCGGTTTGGGCTTCGTCCGTGAGGCCGATGGGGCGCGAGAGGGTGTCCAGATTGTAAGTGAAGGTCTTGCCGGTCTCCGGCCACTGATAACCGCCGCCGTGCCAGACGGGGTAAGCCATGGACTGGAGCTGTCCCTGGTCGGTGTAAGTGAACGAGGCGTCGATGTAACTGTTGGTGGCCAGTGTCGGGGTGTAGAGGCGCTTGATGGTCGGCAGGCCGGTGTCGTACTGGTAGCCTTCGGTGAACTGGCCGCCGGGACACGTACTGGCGCTCCAGCGCACGGCCATCAGGCGGCCGGAGACGTTCTCCCAGCCGGTGCCGCCGACGCCGGAGGGGCGGGTGTCCCAGTAGTTGGTGGTCTTGCCGCAGAGGTCTTCGGTGCCGTCGGACTTGTAAGTTTGCTTGACGGTGACGCGCCCGAGGGAGTCGTAAGTAAACTTGACCTTCTGGCCCTTGGCGTCGGTCTTGCGGAACAGGCTGCCGTCTTCGTTGTATTCGAACGAAGTGGTGCCGCTCTCGGGGTTGGTGACGCTGGTGAGGCGGGCGGTGGTGAGGTCGTAATTGAAGGTGCGGGTCTGGGTGCCGGTGGAGCGGGGCATGGTGACCGTGGTGAGCTGATTGTAGATGTTATAGGCGTAGGAGGTGAGGTGCGTTCCGCCCTCGGGCGCCGGCTCGGTCACCTGGGTCAGGTTGCCCATGGCATCGCTCGTGTACATTTTCCATTTTCCCGCAGGATCGGTGACGGTGGTGGTGTTGCCGGAGTAGGAATAGCTGGACACGCTGCCATCGGGGAGGGTGATGCTGGTGGTGCGGCCCAGGGCGTCGAAGCTGTAGACGGTCCAGTAGACCGGGTCGCCGGGCTTGTAGGGGCGCGAGACCTGCTTCACCTTGCCGAGCGGGGAGCAGGCGCAGGAATCGTACTGGGTCTCGACGACGGACTGGGCCACTGCTGGAGGCGCGATCAGCCGTCCGACCTCTCGAGCGCGCCTTCGGCGGTCAGCTCATCCGCTCGCTGGATGGCGCTGGTGAGCGGCTGGATTCCTTCGACGCGGGGCAGCAGCGCGCCACGGAACTCGACCCGTGGGGTCTGGGCCGGGCCCTGGCCGACAGGCTGTCGGACCAACTGCCGGTCTTCCCGTGGCCCGAGATGCGCATCCTGTTCTATGTCCTGGCGGCCCCTGAGCGCGTATCGGGAGTCGCCCGACGAAATGACGTAACCTTTTCGGGACCTGCGATAATCCAAGTGTAGAGGGAGATCTCTGTTGACACTCACGCGCCGGAGGGGGCACGCCCTGGCGGTCGTTGTTGTTGCGCTGGTGCTCTTGCTCACAGGATGCGGCGGACCGAAGCCCGCGGCGGCCAGTTCGTCTGCGTCGGCCCAGACCGGACAGCCCAGCTTGTTGACCGTCCCGCCCGAACAGTTGTCCCACCTGAAAGTCACCACCGTCCGGAAGACCACCTGGACCAACAACGTCCACACCACCGGGACGGTCGACTGGAACAGCGACCGCACCACCCCGGCCATAACGCAGGTGAGCGGACCGATCGTCCGCATCGTGGCGGAGCCCGGAAACACGGTCGCCGAGGGCCAGCCGCTGCTGTACGTGAACAGCCCCGACGTCGCCAACGCCATCGCCACCTACAAGCACGCGCGGATTCACCAGAATTTGGCGCAGCGGACCCTGGCGCGCAGCGCGGACCTGCTCGCCCACCACGCCATCGCGCAGAAGGATTACGAAGCCGCCGAGTCGGATTTCAACGACGCCGCGACCGACGTTCAGAACAGCCTGCAAGCCCTCAAAATCTTCGGGATCACCGAGAAGGAGATCGATGCGGCGCAACAGGCCGGCACCGCCATCAGCCCGCAACTGGCCGTGCGCTCTCCCATCGCGGGCGTCGTGGTGCAGAAGCTGGTGTCGCCCGGCCTACTGATCCAGGCCGGCGCCACCACCTGCTTCCTGATCAGCGATGTCTCGACCGTGTGGGTCCAGGGGCACGTCTTCGACCGCGACCTGCCGTCGGTCCGCGTGGGCGATTCGGTGGTCGAGACCAACCCGTCGCTGGGCCAGGTTTTCCACGGCACGGTCGAGTATATCGGGGCCATGCTCGACCCGGCCACGCGCACCACGCCGGTCCGCATCGTGACACGGAACCCGGGCGGCGTCCTCAAGAAGGACATGTTCGTGGACGCGGTGATTCACACCCGCGCCACGCGGAACGTTCTGGTGGCGCCGGTCTCGGCCGTGCTCCACAACGCCCAGAACGAGCCATTCGTCTATGTGGAAGTGAGGCCCGGCGCGTTTGCCCAGCGCCTGATCGCGGTGGACGGCCAGCAGGACGGCTTGGTAGAGATCGTGAGCGGCCTTCGCGAAGGGGAGCAGGTCGTCTCGGAGGGCAGCCTGTTTCTGGACTTCATCACCAGCCCGGACTAGCGCTATGACGAACGGCTCAGCCTTGGATACTCTTCTCGACGCGAAAACCGGCCTCGACCCGAGTGTCGAGGCGGCAGGCAGGAGTGCCTGCGCCACGAAGACCGGGTCCGCCCCACAGCTATGATTGCCCGCGTCGTCTCATTCGCGCTGGCCCAGCGGTTTCTGATCGTGGTGGGCTCGATCGCCCTCATGTTCTGGGGCGCCTGGGCCTTCTCGAAGCTGCCCATCGACGCTTACCCGGACCTCTCGCCTCCCCACGTCGAGATCGTCAGCCAGTGGCCGGGGCACGCCGCCGAGGAGGTGGAGCGGCTCATCACCATCCCGCTCGAAGTGGAGATGAACGGCATTCCCAACCTCGAGGCGTTGCGCTCGATCTCGCTCTACGGCCTCTCGTCGGTGCAGATGAATTTCCAGTACGACGCGGACCCGTACTTCGTGCGCGAGCAGGCCTTCGAGCGCCTGGCCAATGCCAGCGTGCCCCAGGGCGTGACGCCCGGCATGTCGCCGCTGTTCAGCCCCAGCGGCCTGATCTACCGCTACGTGCTGCAAAGCTCCGACCGGACGCCGCAGGATCTGAAGACCCTCGAGGATTGGGTGCTCGGACGCCGCTACCGCAGCATTGAAGGCGTGGCCGACGATTCCGGCTTCGGCGGCACGGTGATGCAGTACCAGGTGGTGCTCGATCCGAACAAGCTGTTCGCCTACGGGATCACGGTCCCGCTGATCCTCCAGCAACTGGGCGCCAACAACGCGAACGCGGGCGGCGGCTTCTACTCGCAGGGCGGGCAGTTCTACTACATCCGCGGCCTGGGCCTGGTCCACGACCTCCAGGACATCGGCAACATCGTTCTGGCGACGCGCGGCGGCATTCCGATCTACGTAAAGGACGTGGCGAAGGTGGAGATCGGCCACGCTCCTCGCCTCGGCCAGTTCGGCTACATGGATCAGGACGACGCGGTCGAGGGCGTGATCCTCATGCGGGTGGGCGAGCAGGCGCAGGTGATTCTGAAGCGCGTCGAGGAGATGACCGACGACCTCAACCGCCACGTGCTGCCGCCCGATATCAAGATCGTTCCGTTCTACGACCGCAGCGGGCTGGTGGAAGAAACCACGCGCACCGTCGAGGCGAACCTGCTGCGCGGCATGGTGCTGGTGCTGATTATCCTGGGGCTGTTCCTGTTCAGCGTGCGCACCGCGCTGATCGTGGCGGCCACCATTCCCTTCGCCCTGCTGTTCTCTTTCATCTGCCTGGACTGGCGGCACATCCCCGCCAACCTGCTCTCGATCGGCGCGATCGACTTCGGCATCATCGTCGATGGCGCGGTGGTGATGGTGGAGAACATTTTTCGCGAGCTGGCCGATCGCGAGGGGCAGCAGCATAGCGTCATCGACGTGATTCGCGCCGCGGCGCACGACGTCGAGCGGCCGATCTTCTACGCGATCGCGGTCATCATCGCCGGATACCTGCCCATCTACGCGCTCACCGGGCCCTCGCGCCGCTTGTTCGAGCCGATGGCCGATACCATGGCCTTCGCCCTGCTTGGCGCGCTGCTCTGCACGCTGACGCTGCTTCCGGTCCTGTGTGCCGTTGTGCTGCGGCACGTCCATGAGCCGCGAGTTCGCCTCTACGAGGCCGTCCGGTCGGCCTACGGATGGCTCCTGGACGTCTGCCTGCGCTTCCGTTGGGCCACCGTCGTGGTATGCCTGGGCGTGCTGGGCGCGGCGCTCGCGCTCATTCCTTCGATCGGCGCCGAGTTCATGCCGCATCTGGACGAGGGCGCTCTATGGGTCCGCGCCACCACGCCCTACACCATCTCGTTCGAAGAGGCGTCCAAGCTCTCGCCGCAGATTCGGGACATCCTGCGGAGTTTCCCGCAGGTCACCGTCGTCGGCAACGAGCTGGCGCGCCCGGATGACGGAACCGATCCCACCGGGTTCTTCAACAACGAGTTTTACGTCGGCCTCAAGCCGTATCGCGACGCCGCCTGGCAGGGCTCCATCCGCAACAAGCCGGAATTGATCGAGGCGATCCACAAGAAGCTGGCCGCGTTTCCCGGTGTGATCTTCAACTACACGCAGCCGGCCGAAGACGCGGTGGACGAGGCGGAGACGGGCCTGAAGAGCTCGCTGGCGGTGAAGATCTTCGGCGGCGACCTCGGCGTGCTCGAGGAGAAGGCCCGGCAGGTCCGGCGCGCGATGTCGCAGGTGCCCGGCATCACGCACATCGTCATCGTGCAGGAACTGGGGCAGCCCAGCCTCACCATCGTGCCGGACCGCGCCAAGATCGCGCGCTACGGACTGAACGTCGCCGACATCAACGCCCTGGTCGAGGCGGCGCTGGGCGGCCAGGCGGCCACGCAGGTGATCCAGGGCGAAGAGCAGTTCGACCTGGTGGTGCGCATGGACGAGAAGTACCGCAGCGACGAGCAGGCCATTCGAAACCTGCTCATCGCCACGCCGGACGGGCAGAACCTGCCGCTCAGCCAGTTCGCATCGGTGAAGGTGGAGAACGGCGCGTCGTTCATCTACCGCGAATCGAACTCGCGCTACATCGGGATTCAGTTCAGCGTGGAAGGGCGGGACCTGGCCAGCGCGGTGGGCGAGGCGCGCCGCGTGGTGGCCCGCGCCGTCAAGCTGCCCATCGGCTATCGGTTCGATTGGGGCGGCGAGTACAAGGAGTACCTGGCGGCGCGGACGCAGATGGCGGTCATCCTGCCCCTGACGATCGTTCTGATGCTGGCGATTCTGTTCGCGCTGTACGGCAATCTCAAGTTTCCGGTGATCATCGTGCTTGGCGTGCTCATGACTTTTCCGGTGGGCGGCCTGCTGGCGCTGAAGCTGACCGGGACGAACTTCAGCGTGTCCTCGGGGCTGGGCTTCGTGGCGCTGATGGGCGTGGCGGTGCAGACCAGCGTGATCCTGTATTCGTTCATCAACAAGCTGCGCCTGGAGGGCCGCGATATCGCCGAGGCCACGCACGCGGCTTCGCTGCTGCGCCTCCGGCCCATCATGATGACGGCGCTGGTGGCCTGCTTCGGCCTGCTGCCCGCGGCCATGTCCACCGGCATCGGGAGCGATTCGCAAAAGCCCTTCGCCATCGTGATCGTGGGCGGCCTGATCTCGCGCCTGCTGCTGTCGGTATTCCTCTCGCCGGTGCTCTATTCGCTGGTGGCGAAGGACGACGACGTGCTGCAGGTGTGAGGGGGTTGCAAACTCCAAACATTCTGATAAAGTCCTGTTTAGAGGTGTTTCGTGCCCGCTGAGTTCGACATCATCGGTCCGTGGTCGGAAGTGAAACTCGATATTCTGCGCGAGTACGCGGTGCCCTACTCCCAGATCCTGACTGCGAAGGGCTTCGACCACCTGTACATCGACGGGTTTGCCGGACCGGGCGCGCACGTGTTGCGCAGTACCGGCGCAATCGTTCAGGGAAGCCCTCTCAACGCCCTGGATACTCAGCCGCCTTTCACGGAATACCACTTTATTGATGCCGACCCGGCCCGTGTCAGTCAGTTGCGTGAGTATGCTGGCAAGCGCCCGGATGTTCACATCTACACTGGAGACTGCAACGAGATTTTGTTGCGCGAGGTGTTTCCGCGGGCACGATACGAGGACTACAAGCGGGCTCTTTGCGTCCTGGACCCTTACAACATCGACCTGTCATGGGAGGTTGTTGCGCAGGCGGGCAGTATGAAGTCCCTCGAGATCTTCCTGAATTTCATGGTGGGAGCGGACATGAACAGGAATGTCCTCCTGACGCGCCCGGAGAAGGCCGACCGCGTCCAAGTCGCACGAATGACCCGGTTCTGGGGTGACGATTCCTGGGTCGAAGTAGTCTATCGAGACGACCCGCAGGGACACCTGTGGGGCGATGCCGAGAAGGTCAAGGTTGAAGACGCGAACAGGAAGATCGCCGAGGCATACCGAAGGCGCCTGATCGACCTGGCTGGCTTCAGATTCGCGCCTGCCCCTTTGCCGTTCCGGAATTCGCTAGGCGCAACGATCTACTACCTCTTCTTTGCCTCTCCGGACCAGACGGGCGACAAGATCGTGCGGCAGATCTTTGACAAGTATCGCCAAAAGAAGTGGATCTAGCATGGCCAACAATTCACACATCGAGTGGACAGACGCAACTTGGAACCCGGTTACGGGCTGTTCCAAGGTCAGTCCTGGATGCAAGTTCTGTTACGCGGAGCGCCTTGCGCATCGATTGCAGGCGATGGGGCAGAAGAACTACAGGAACGGATTCAAGGTCACTCTGCAGCCGCACATGCTCGAACATCCGCTCCTTTGGCGGAAGCCTCGCCGCGTCTTCGTGAACAGCATGAGCGACTTGTTTCACGAGGACGTGCCGCCGAGCTACATCACGCGGGTCTTCGACGTCATGCGGCGCGCTGATTGGCACCAGTATCAACTCCTCACAAAGCGGTCGGAACGTCTGCTCCAGTTGAGCCCGTCGCTCGAATGGCAGCCGCACATCTGGATGGGGGTCAGCGTTGAGAGTGAGGACTATCTCCATCGCGTAGACCACCTCCGCGAGACTGGCGCCCACGTCAAGTTCCTTAGCATCGAGCCTTTATTGGGCCGGCTGCGCTCGCCCGACCTAAGGGGGATTGACTGGGTGATCGTCGGAGGGGAGTCGGGACCGGGGGCGCGCCCTGTTGACCCAGCGTGGGTCCGCGAGATTCGGGATTGCTGTTGTCGCGCGGGCGTGCCGTTCTTTTTCAAACAGTGGGGAGGGGTGTTCAAATCCAGGGTTGGCCGGGTTCTCGACGGCCGCACCTGGGACGAGATGCCGGTTCAGGTTTCGTTATCTGCGTGACCGTGGACGCAGCGCACGATCGGCCGGTTCTCGGACCCCCTCGGCATCTCCTCAAAGCCGGCTTCGAGGAAGGACGCCAGCACTCCAGTCCAGGCGAACGCGTCGGGAAGAGCGCTCTTCTTCGGAAGCACGGGATAGCCCTCGACGATCTTTCCGCCCTGCTGCCGGACGAAATCGATCACGGCTTTGAGTAGGCGCGCGCTGAGATCCTGGCGCCGATACGGCCGGGCTACGAAGAGGCAGCTCACGGACCAAACGGGTGCGTCGTCGAGCGGTCGCAGGACGCGCGAGTCCGCCCGGCGTCGCCGGCTCGAATCGAACCTCTGGGGCCCCATTCCTCTCGGTGTAGTGCCGGACAGGCGACAATAGAGAGGATGAAGTCAGTCACGATTGCCGTTGCCACCGCGGACCGCGCCTCGGTGGCCGACCACCTCGCCCACAGCTCGGCGTTCATTGTCTTGAAAGCCGAGGATGGACAGGTGGTCTCCACCGCGACCCGGGAGAGGAAGACGGACGCCTGCGGGAATCACGCCAGCTTCGTCGAGATGCTGGCCGGCTGCGACGCCATTCTTTGCGGCGGCATCGGCGAGGGTGCCGCACAGTCGCTTGCCGCGCACGGAATCCGGTCCGTCGTCGCCGCGTCGCAGCACTCCATCGAGGATGCCATCGCCCTATACCTGGCGGGCAGGCTCGCCACTACCACCGAACGCGTCTGCCTCTGTCACTGAGCGGAACTCACCACAGTCCTCTTCGTCGACGCGCTCGAACCCCTGCTCGATCAGGATCTCGACGCGCAGGGTCTCGCCATGGAGGTCGCGCAATCCTCCAAAAGCCTGCATCCAGGGCTTCTCGGGCGCTGACGGGATGTCCTCCGTGGTTCCCATAGCTCCATTATGCCTTGTGAGACCTCCGGGCCGCCGAGAAGCGTCTTCTCTACCAATGGGGCATGCAAGCTACACCAGCATTCTGGCCTTGATCCTCGCGGTTTCGCCCGCCGCGGCGCAGGATCTGACCCTCACCATTGTGCCGGTCCGAACCTCGTTCAACATCGACAACCAGCCGGTTGCGATCACGGCGTCCGGCACCATCTCCCGCGTCTCCCACACCGCCGCCGAGGAGGTCTTCCGCCTCAAGGTGAACGCCGACCTCGCCGACCTGCAGGCGAACATCACCGCCATTCTGCGCGCCCAGCTCGACCGCTCGGACCGCTGCGGCGACCGCATCGCGATCCAAAGCGCGACGCTTGCGCCCACCGATCCCGCCAGCCTGCTGACCACCCGGCTGCACCACGAGCGCTGGGCGTGCGTCAAGGCGCTGGGCAAGCAGATCGCCTCGCGCCTGGCCGGCGGCGACGCCCTGGTCAAGGTGAAGATCACCCCTTCCGTCGAAGCGAACCGCGCGGTGAAACTGGAGCCCGAAGTCGGCGAGATCGAGGCGAATGGATCCCTGGGCGAGATGTTGCGATCCGGTTCGCTGGGCGACGCGCTGCGCCAGAAGATCCGCACGTCGCTCGAATCGGCACTGGAGAAAGGCGCGGCCAACATGAACGCCACGCTGCCGCCCGCCGCGCAGGTCTACGCCACCATCCGGAGTGTGGAATTCAAGGATGCCGGCGCTGGACGGCTGGCGGTTGTTCTGGTGGGCGAGCTCCGCATTCCCTCCGCGCAGGTCCAGCCGCTCCTGGATCAAATCAAACAGCGCGCGGCTTCGCGATAATCAGTGGTGAGTGTCCCTGAACCCGAACGACACTATCGTGGCCATCTCGACGCCCGCAGGCCGCGGCGGGCTGGGCGTCGTCCGCCTCTCAGGCTGGAAGGCCCGCGCCATCGCGGAGCGGATGCTGCGCTTCCGTAAACCTCCGGAGTGGAAGCCCTGGAGCGCCCAACTCGCCGACCTGCCCGACGCCGAGGGCCAGTCCATCGACACCGTCGTGGTGACGTTCTTCGAGCGGCCGCGCTCCTACACCGCCCAGGACGTGGTCGAAATCTCCTGCCACGGCTCGCCGGTCGTTTTGCGGCACGCCGTCGAGCGCGCCTGCGAGGAGGGCGCGCGCCTGGCCGAGCCCGGCGAGTTCACGTTGCGCGCGTTTCTAAACGGCCGCATCGACCTGCCTCAGGCCGAGGCCGTCCGCGATCTCATCGAATCCACCACTCTCTACCAGGCCCGCATCGCGGCCCAGCAGGCAGAAGGCTCGGTCTCAAAGCGCATCGCGCCGCTCAAAAGCCAGTTGGTGGACCTGATCGCGCTGCTCGAGGCCGGTATCGATTTCGCCGACAACGACGTGCCTATCCCCGAGGACGCCGCAATCCTGGGGCGCCTCGAACCCGTCGCCCGCGAGGTCGAGCGGCTGGTTGCGAGCTTCGCGTTCGGCAAAGCTGGTGCATGAAGGAATGAAGCTGGCCATCGTCGGCCGGCCGAACGTCGGCAAGAGCAGCCTGTTCAACCGCCTGCTGGACCAGGATCGCGCCATCGTCACCGCCATCCCCGGCACCACGCGCGACCTGGTTTCCGAGACCGCCTCGCTCGATGGCATCCCCGTTAAGCTGTTCGACACGGCGGGCATCCGCGCGGGCCAGGACCTGGTCGAGACGCTCGGCGTCGAACGCAGCTTTCAGGCCATGGCGGATGCCGACCTGACGCTGGTGGTGTTCGACCTTTCCGAGCCCGTCGAAGCGGGCGACCGCGAGCTGATCGCGCGCGCCCGCGGCCAGGGACGCCACCTGCTGGTTGGCAACAAGTGCGACCTGCCGCACCGCGCCGAGCTGGCGGACGAGTTCGCGCCCGTCTCAGCGCTCACCGGCGAGGGCATCGCCGAGTTGCGACGCCGGGTCCGCGAGGCAGCCGCTCCGGCCGGGCAGGACCAGGGCTTCATCACCAGCATTCGTCACGAAAAGCTGCTGAGAGCTGCCCTGGCCGCGTTCGATAGCGCACGGGAAGCGGTCACCGCGCACATCCCGCACGAGATGCTGCTCCTGGATCTCTACCGGGCGCTCGAATCGCTCGACGGCCTCACCGGCGCCACCACGGCCGACGACATTCTTAACCGCATCTTCTCGACATTCTGCATCGGAAAGTGAGCCGCGGGACCACCGCCAGATCCAAGGAGTGAGCGCAAAAGCGGGGATCTAAAAGAATGTGGCCCGGGCCACTGCGGGTGGTCCGGGCCATTTACGCGAGGAGACTTCAATCCTGAACTTCAATAACAGTATATAGCACAACACCCGGTCTCGTACTAGTAAATAGTGCGGCGTCGTACTACAAAAACGCTTTCGAGACCCCAAAAATGACCTTCCGGCGTCATCCAATGGCCGAATTCAGACCGGGCACGGGTCTCAGCGCTGGCAAAAGCTGGTGAGCTAGGACTACCTGCCGACGCCCCACACTCTCGGCGCTTCCGGATCGGCGGCCCCCTCATGCGCGACGACCTGGCCCGGTACTGGGGGAACCAGCAATACTGCGACTCCTCATTCGAGCAGCAGCACCGTCATCGGTGCATCGGCGCTCTAACTACCAGGGCAATGGCACCGAGTCTGCGCATCTGCGCAGGGACATTCTGTACGGAATCCTGACGCGTCTGTATCATAGAGAAATGCCCAACGATACCGAGGCGACTGCCGCCGCACAAGAAATCATGGACCTGGAGCGAAGTTACGTGCTCCAGAACTACGCCCGCTATCCGCTGGTGCTGCACCGCGGTAAGGGTAGCTACGTCTTCGACCTGGCCGGCAAGCGCTACCTCGATCTGCTCACCGGCATCGGCGTCAACGCGCTCGGCTACGGCCATCCGCGCATCCTCAAGGTGCTCAAAGAGCAGGCGGGCCTGCTCATCCATACCTCGAATTACTACTACCACCAATACCAGGGACCGCTGGCTAAGCGACTGGCCGAAATCAGCGGCCTCCAGCGCACCTTTTTCTGCAACTCCGGAACCGAGGCCATGGAAGGCGCGCTGAAGATGATCCGGGGGCACGGGCGCAAGATCGACCCCGACAAGCACCACATCGTAGCGCTCGAAAACTCCTTCCACGGCCGCTCGCTCGGTTCTCTCTCGGTGACCGGCCAGCCGAAATACCGGCAGGATTTCGAGCCCCTGCTGGCGGGGGTCCGCTTCGTCCCGGCCAACGACATGGAGGCGCTCGGCCACGCGGTCAACGACCACACGGCGGGCATCATCATTGAGTGGATCCAGGGGGAGGGCGGCGTGCGCCCGCTCCAGGTGGAGTTCGCGGCGAGGGCGCGGGAACTGGCCACCCGGCACAACGCGCTCCTGGTTTGCGACGAAATCCAGTGCGGCGTGGGGCGCCCCGGCACGTACTTCAGCTACCAACTCGCCGAGCCCGCGATTCTGCCCGATATCGCGGTGGCCGCCAAGCCGCTGGCTTGCGGCATCCCGCTGGGCGTGATCCTGTCGAACGAGAAGGCGTCCGCCGCGATCGGTCCCGGAATGCACGGGACCACCTTCGGCGGCGGCCCGCTCGCGTGCCGCGTCGCGATCGAATTCCTCGACATTCTGAAGGACCTTCTGCCCACCATTCATCGCCTCGGCGGCGAGTTCAAGGTCGAACTGGCGGACCTGGCGCGGCATCACGGCTTCATCAAAGAGGTGCGCGGCTGCGGGCTGATGCTGGGCATGGAGATGGATATTCCGGGCAGGCAGATCGTCCTCGACGCCATGTCCGAGGGCCTGCTCATCAACTGCATTCACGACACCGTGCTGCGTTTCCTGCCCCCCTACGTCATCACGGATGGGGAAATCGACCGCGCCTTGAAGATATTGGGGCGGGTGCTGAAGAAGGCCAAGCCGGCGGCCTGAGGGGGCAGCACGGCAGCACCGAACCGCGAACGTGAGTGAGCGGCAGTCCGCTCCCTTACGGTCGCGGTTCGGTGCTGAGTGCCATATTGATTGCAGAGGGGTCCGCGGTGAATGCATCGGACTTTCGCCGGATTGCGTTGAGCCTCCCAGGCGCCACGGAAGGCTCGCACATGGGGTCGCCCGACTTCCGCGTGGGCGGCCGGATCTTCGCCACGCTCGCGGCCGGGAAGCAGGGCTATGGAAACCTGATGCTCACACCCGGCCAGCAGGCGGATTTCGTGGCCGAGCAGCCCGACGTATTCGTCCCCATCGCCGGCGGATGGGGAAGAAATGGCTGCACCCATGTCCGCCTCGCCGCGGCGAACGAGGACCTCATGGCCGGCGCGCTCCGCACCGCGTGGATGCTGCGCATCGAGAAGAACGCCGGGAAGGCGGGGAAGAAACGCCCGGCGGCGGTTCGCACGGCCAAGCGCGCCCGTTTCTGACTACGGCTGCAGCGGCACGATGGCTTTTCCGGAAGGACCGGTGTAAATCAGCTCAAGCGAAACGATCTTCTCCCTCTTGCCCCGGTACGCAAAGAAGAGCAGCCCCGCCTGGGGAAGGGCGCGGTCGCCTTCGGGAAGCGTGACCCTTTGAACGCGCTGCGCCCAGGCGCGCTGCGTCGCTATCGGGATCTTGATCGGCGTGGGACTCGCCTTGGGCTCACCGCTGTTGGCAAGCCCGGTCTGGCCGGCGTCCACGCTGGTCTTCGACTTTCTTTCCTCGATTTTTTCAGGCGGCTCCCACTCGGGATCTTTGGCGGATGCGGCCACCAACCCGTACGGCAAAGCGGGATAGGGCGTCTTCCTCCCGTTTATGCGCAGCGCGAAGTCGTCGATCGATAGCTTGATCCGCGCACCGGCCGGGCCGAACAACCCCGCTTCGACCACCACATAGTCCTCCGTGCTCAGGGTGGTCCCTTCCAGCGTGGGGATCGAGTGGCCGGCGAACTCGGCAGCCACCGTCACGGTCCCTGCCCGAGCGTGGGACAGGTAATCGGCGGGGGTCGCTCGGGGCGGCATCCCCTTCGCGGCAAATGGCTCGGGCTTGGCCGGAGCGTTTTGCGCATGCACGTACAGACCCATGGCGGCAACTATGGCGCCAATCGTCAACGCAGTTGAAACTCGCATCCAGCTAAGAAGCTAGCATAATCGGGACGAGCGGGGCAGGCGTCCACGCCTGCGCGGGACGTCCACGTCTCGCCACAGCCGGACCTGGAGGTCCGGCGCAGTCCTGGAGGACTGCCACGGTTCGGCCCCACCCAGTACTAACTGGCAGAGCGCCACGCTACGCAGCGCCGCGCGCGGCGCTACACTAATGTTCTTACGTTGACAAAACTGCTCCGAGCGACGGTACTGCTGTGCCTGTGGGCAGCAGCGGTGTGGGCGGTGGATTACACCGCGCAGAAACCGCAGGGCTATGTCAGCGACTTCGCCGGAGTCGTGGACGCCTCCAGCCGCCAGCGGCTGGAGCAATACTGCGCCAGCCTGGAGCAGACCACCGGCGTCCAGGTCGCCATCGTCACCGTGCCCAGTCTCGACGGCGAGCCCGTCGATCAGTACGCCAACGACCTGTTCCGCAAGTGGGGCGTCGGCCAGAAGGGAAAGGACAATGGCGTCCTGCTTCTGCTGGCGATTGGCGATCGCAGAAGCCGCCTGGAGTTGGGCTACGGTCTCGAACCGGCGATCACCGATGGACTGGCCGGCGACGTGCTGCGCTCGATGCAGCCGTATCTGCGGGCGGGGCGCTACGCCGACGCCTTGCTCGAGGCCACCAACGACATCGGGACGCGCATCTCGCAGGCCAAGGGCGCCATACCGGCCGTACCCGCCCCGAAGCCGCGCGAGCGCCGGCGTCCCCAGGGCGGCTTCCCGTTCGGAATCATCATATTCTTCGTGGTCATCCTGCTGGCCGGGCTTATGCGCGGAGGCAAGGGCCGCGGCGGCGGCGGAATGGGTGGGTTCCTCACCGGCATGCTCCTGGGCAACCTGATGGGCGGGCGCGGGGGCGGCGGTGGCGGATTCGGCGGCTTCGATTCCGGAGGCGGCGGATTCGGCGGATTCGGCGGCGGCGACTCCGGTGGCGGAGGCGCGTCGGGCAGTTGGTGAGGTGGCTTATGGAGCGGCTCCTGACACAGCTCGTTGAACGGCTGCAGAAGGCTTACGGCGATCGCCTGAAGTCGGTGATCCTTTACGGTTCGGCGGCCGCGGGCGACCATCACGCCAAGTACTCGGACCTCAATGTGGTCTGCGTGCTGGCGGACGTCACCCCGCGGGAACTCGGGGAATCGACCGCCATCGTCCGCTGGTGGCGCGAGAAGGGCAATCCTTCGCCGCTGCTGCTGACCGAGGAAGAGGTCCGCGACTCGACCGATAGTTTCCCCATCGAGTTCCATGACATCCGGGAGCGCCACCGCGTCCTCTACGGCGTGGATTTCGCTTCCGGGCTCGAGATCGACAAGCGCTTTTACCGCGCCCAGGTCGAACACGATTTGCGGGCCAAGCTGCTGCGGCTGCGACAGAGGGCGGCGGGGGTCCTTGGAAATGCGAACCTGCTGCGGAACCTGCTGGCGGAATCGGTCTCGACGTTCTGCGTGCTCTTCCGGCACGCGTTGCTTTTGCACGGCGTCGAGGCGCAGTTCGGGAAGCGCGAGACTATGGCCCAGGCTCAGGAACGCTTTGGCATCGACGCCGCGTCTTTCCTGAAGCTGCTCGACATGCGCGAAGAGAAAATCAAGCCCAGGGACATCGAACCCGTCTCCCTGCTGGCCGACTACATGAAGCAGATTCAGACGGTGATCGACTCGATCGATCGCCTGGACACGTAGGAGCCGAAAATGAAGATCGCCCTGATCGTAATTGTGGTTCTGCTGCTGGTGGCGCTGATGTTCGGCGGCAAGCTGATTTCCATGCGGAACGACCTGGTTCGCGAGCGCAACACGATTGAAGCTCAGTGGCACCAGGTGGATGTGGTCCTTCAAAGGCGCGCCGACCTGATACCCAACCTGGTCGAGACGGTTAAGGGCTACGCCAAACACGAGTCGGGAGTGATCGACGCCGTGGCCGCCGCCCGCGCCGCCCTGGGTGGCGCCCGCACGCCGAGCGAAAAGATCGCCGCCAACAATCAACTCGATGGCGCCCTCGGCCGCCTGCTGGTGGTTGTGGAGAATTACCCGAATCTGAAGGCGGACCAGCAGTTCCTGCGCCTTCAGGACGAGTTGGCGGGAGCCGAAAACCGCATCGCGGTGGAGCGCCGGAAGTACAACGAGGCAGTGCAGCGCTACAACACGGATATCGAGCTGTTCCCCAACAACATCGCGGCGTCGCTGTTCGGCTTCCCGAAGAACAACGCGTACTTTACCACCGAGCCGGGCGCCCGCGAGGCTCCGAAAGTGAAGTTTTAGGTGGCCGCTTGCTTACGCGCGCGGTTCGGTGCGGCACCGCTTGCTTACCCGCGGTTCGGTGCAGCACCGCTTGCTTACGCGCGCGGTTCGGTGCGGCACCGCTTGCTTACGCGCGCGGTTCGGTGCTGACGCCGCTTGCTCGGTGCGACACCGATTCCGAACCGCGACCGTGAGGGAGCGGATCAGGAGCTGATAGCTGATCGAGCTGAAAGCTAAGTAACTAACATGCGTCTTGGACAAATTCGTTTCGAGAACAAGTTGACGGCCGCGCTGCTTCACCATGGCGATGCGCGCCCGGTCCCCGGCTACTCGATGGTCGAGTTGATCCGCAAAGCCGCGGCGGAGGGACTTACGGTCGCGGCCCTGGCCGACCAGATGGCCAGCCACCACCCGGTGCCCTCGGCGCCGTATATCCCGATCTGCCCGGTCGAGGCGTGGGGTGGCGCGTGGGCGCCCGAGCAGGAACGCCCTCAGATCTTCTTCAAAGGGACGGCCAGGATCTGCGTTGGCCCCTCCCAGCCGATCGGCATCCGCTTCGATTCGAAATTCACCGCGCCCGAGCCTGGACTCGGTGTCGTGTTTGGGCCGGGCGGCAGCGTCCTCGGCTATACGCTGGGCAACGACGTCACGGCCCGGGATATCGACGGCGCGCAGGCGAAGATATTCACCGGATCGTGCGCCCTGGGCCCGGCCATCGTCAGCCCCGACGAGATCCCGAGCCTCGGCCGGCTGGAGATGACGTGCGTTATTCGCCGGGGCGCGGAGGAGCGCTTCTCGGGCAGCGCGCTTTTGGGCTCGATCGAGCAGCGCCTGCCGGGGATGGTCGAATACCTGCTGCGGGCGAACAAGGTGCCGGCGGGTTCCGTTCTGCTCATCGGGACCGGCATCCGGATCCCGGAAGCGGCCGCGCTCGCACCCGGCGACACGGTTCACATCCGCATTCCGGAGATCGGCGAATTGGTGAACCCCGCCGCCATCGTGCACTGACCGGATGAAGCAGGCCAGCCTGCGCTTTTACGCCGAGCTTAACGATTTCCTCGCGCCCGAGCGGCGCATGACCGACATTCCTGTGGTCGTGGTCAACCTGCCACAGCGGCGGTGACAGGGGTATAGGCAGAGGGCAGCTGGCAGAGTGGCCCTGAGCCCGCGTGTTAGTCTTCCGCGCGCCCGCTCTCGTCTTCCAGGCCGTCCAGCAGCTCCGGCTCGCGGGCGAACCGCTTCAGAACGCGCAGCGAATTGCCCGAGCTGAAGCCCGCTACGCGCAGGCGACGGTAGGCGGAGGCCAGGTTCTTGGGTTCGGCCAGGAAGACGTCCAGAGCCACGCTGCGGTACTTGCGGCGCAGGAAGGCCTCGACCAGGGCCACCTCGTCGGTCTCGCTGTAGACCTTGCCGACCGCCTTTTCGGCCACCGAGGGCGCCACACGCCGCTTCCGCAAGTCACTGAGAGCACGAGCCTTCCCCAAGCCCTGGCTGTCCAGGCGCCAGGAAGCCACCGCCTCGGCATAGCGTTTGTCGTCCAGGTAGCCGCAGTCCTTCAGCCGCGCCAGTATCCCGGCGACGTCCCCGGCCCGCTCGGCCCGGCGCTCGAGTTTCTGGCGCAGATCGCCGGCCGAGTGCGCGCGTCCGGCCAGGGCGCGAAGGGCATACTGCCACAGCCCTTCGGAGTCCAACCGGCGTGGCGTTCGCTCGTTCATTTCCAACCCCGCGACTTCGGCAGATTCACCTCTTATTATTGTGCTCCGCTGAAATCCGTTTTCCGATACTATGCTAGTATGCAGGTGAGAAGGACAGCCTGCAAGGAGGGAGCATAATGGCGGAAGAAGGCAGCAAGCTATCGTATTTTGCGTTCGGGTTGGGCCTGGGCCTGGCAGTCGGGGTACTGTTCGCTCCCAAGTCCGGGGAAGAGACACGCGAGTACATCCGCTCCAAGGCGGACGAGGGTAAGGATTACCTGCGGCGGCGCGGCGACGAGTTGCGTGACCAGGCCGAAGACGCGATCGATCGCGGCCGGACGGTTGTGAACCGGCAGCGGGAGAACCTGTCGGCGGCGGTCGAAGCCGGCAAACAGGCATACCGCGATGCAGCGAGCGGCCGGGTTGCGGAGGGTGATCAGACCTAGGTTCATGGAATCCCACACCGCACAGTATTGGATGATCGCGTTCACCTCGATAGCGGCAGCCTGTCTGATTATCCAGGTGATCCTGCTGGGGGTCCTGGCCCGCGCTTCCTGGATTACCAAGAAGCAGACTGGCGAGCTGGTTGCCCGGGTGGGACCGCTGGTCGACAAGATCGAGCCGTTCGTCGAGACCAGTCAGCAAGTGCTTGAGGACGTCCGCCGGTACGCTGCGGAGATCTCCAGCAAGACCAATGACATACTGGACCTGAGCCGGAAGCAGTTGGTGCGTGTGGATGACGTCATGGGCGAGGCCGCTTCGCGCACCCGGGCCCAGATGGATCGCATCGAGATGGTCATGGACGACACGGTCAACCGCTTCCAGGAGACCACCACGCTGTTGCAGAACAGCATTGTGCGTCCGGTGAGGCAGATCAATGCGGTTACCGCCGGCATCCGGGCGGCGCTCTCGTACATGGCCGGAAGCCGCCGCGCCACCGTCGAGCAAGCCACGCACGACGAGGAAATGTTCATCTAGGCGCAGGGGCATGCGCCTTCCATGATCGACATCCACAGTCACGTCCTGCCAGGCCTGGACGACGGCTCGCGGTCGCTGGAACAGAGCGTGGCGATGATTCGCATGGCGGCCGCGACCGGAACCACCGATCTGGTGGCCAGCCCGCATGCCAACCTGGACTACCAGTTCGATCCGGAGCGGGTCGAGGAGCTGCTGGCCGAACTCCAGCGGGCCAGCGACGGCGTGCGCCTGCATCGGGGCTGCGATTTTCACCTCTATTTCGACAACATCCAGGACGCGCTGGCGCACCCGGCCAAGTACACCATCAACCACAAGGGATACCTGCTGGTGGAGTTCCCGGACATGCTCATCGCCAAGAGCACGACGGAAGTCTTCGCGCAGTTGCTCCAAAACGGGATGACGCCGATTATCACGCATCCGGAGCGTAACTACCTGCTGCACAAGCGCATGGCGGAGCTTGAGAGCTGGATCGACAGCGGCTGTCTGGTGCAGGTGACGGCGCAGTCTCTGCTGGGGCGGTTTGGCGCCGAAGCGCGCGCCGTGGCGCAGCAACTCATGAAGCGCGGATTGGTCCACTTCATCGCCAGTGACGCCCACGACGAGGAAGACCGGACCCCGCGATTGGACCTGGCCTACAACCACGTGGCCGGCCGCTATGGCCGGGAGCGCGCCGAGCTGCTTTTTGTCGTCAATCCGCAGGCGGTCCTCGAAGGCGCGCCGCTGCCGGAACAGCCGCCTCCCGAGGCCGATACCGGGCGGAAGTGGTACCAATTCTGGGGATAGCGGGTGGCGCGTGGCGCAGGCACTCCTGCCTGCCGCCTCGACACTCGTGTCGAGGCGCTCCTTTTTCGTCGAGAAGAGTCTCGACGCTGCAGACTGGGAGTCCGCGCCACGAATCTGCCTCCTCGGCGGTATGTGCCAGCACGCTCTCCAGAAACCCAGGTCGCCGGAGTATGTTGGTGGGGAGGTCCTCCAGGCGGGTCTGGAGAGGGACTTGCAGAAATCGCACCACCGCCGCGGAAGGGACAAGCTGAAGCATGTCCTACACGGCGCATCAACGGTTTACGGCCCCACGTGGGGTATGCTTCAGCTTGCCCAGCGATTTCTGCAAGTCCCTCTGGAGACCCGCTGCAGGTGTGGACACCTGCCCCGCAGGTTTCCGACCCTGGTGACGGGCCGCAGCGCCACGCACCCTAAAGCTTAATGGCCCTCCGAACGATACTAAGCGAGGGTGTCGGAACAGGGCCAATTGCGGGACCGGTTGCGTGATTTAGCCCCTCGTTTCTCCAGCGATTCCGAACCGGTCCGAAAGAAGCTGGCCGAGTTGCTGGTTGGCGACCCGCCCGGCTTCCGTACGGCCGCTCTGGAGATCCTGCCGGTTCTGGACGATTGCTCCTCGCGAAAATGTCTGCTCGATCTCATGCTGAAAGCGGGGCTGCTGCCGGTCTGCGACCCGGCGCTTATCGGCCTGGAGCAAGAACTGGCGCTCACACGCGATCTTTGCGAGCTCGATCCTCAACTGGACATGAAGCTGGCGCGGCGGTTGTCCGGCACCGCAAGCGGGAAGGTGCCGGAAGCGGTTGTTCAACGGGTGCTGGTGCTGCTGAACTCCATCCCGGAAAACGCCCGCGTCCTTCCAATAGTGATCAAGCTGCTCCGGCATCCTAGCCCGAGCGTGCGCTCCAAGGCGGCGCTGGTGATCGGACGAGTCAGCAAGACGCCGCACGTCACGGAGGAATTCCTGTCGGAGCCCGACCCGCGGGTCCGGGCCAACGCGATAGAGGCCCTCTGGGGAATGGACTCCGCCCGGGCGCGCGCGGTGCTGCGGGAAGCCGCGGACGACCCGGACAACCGCGTTGCGGGCAACGCCCTGCTGGGGCTCTACCGGGTGGGTGAGACATTCGCGATTTCGCGGATCCTGCAACTGGCGGTGCATCCGAAGGCAGAGTTCCGAACGACGGCCGCCTGGGTGATGGCGCAGACCGGGAGCCCGCGCTTTCTGCCGGCGCTGACGCAGATGGTCCGCGAGACGGACCCAAATGCCCGCGCCTGGGTGTTCCGGGCGCTCACCAGCCTGAAGCGTGCCGGCTCGGGAGCGGCGGGCCAAGCCCCGCTTCGAGTGCGCCTGACCGGCAACTTCCTTTCTTCCGGAGGGCTGCGCACGTTGCAGGCCGCAATCGCCTCGGAGGATGGCAGGGAGATCCCGGGACTGACGGCCACGTCGATCGTGTGGTGGGAGAACTCGCGCCTGGTGGCGGACTATTCCGTGCGCGCGTTGGGGCGTCCCGCTTCCCTGGGGCTGGGGCTGGTGCTCCCGCTGGGCGAAACCGGTGACAGGACGCTGGCGGCCCTGACCCCTGTGAAGCGCAATCAAGACCGTTGGCAGGAATGCCGGTACCTGGACCCTGGTCTGCCGAGTTCGCTCGAGCAGGCATTCGCTTTTCTGGCAACGATATCGGCGGAACGCCACATGATCTTCGTGGCTCCGCCTCCGCCCAGCGGTCCCCCGGAACCGGCGCAATGGGAGCCCGTTCTGGCGCGCGCACGGATGTCGGCGGTCGAGGTTCATCTCGTGCCGGACATCCCCGAGGATCCCGGCAGGGTCGCGAATGCCTGCGAGAAAGCGTGCCTGATGCTGCTATGCGGGTACGAGATCTCGAGCCCGGGCGGCTCAGAAGCACCGCGGCCCGTCGAAACGAAGCTGGAAGTGTATGCCGGGCAAAGCTACGGCGTGGATGTCCTGAAACCGGGCGCCTGAGGGCGGCGTAGACTATACTGGTGACCCGATTTGCGGTACTGTTGGCTCTCATTGTCCCGTCGATGGCGGTGAGCTCCGGGATACCGGCCCGGGAACTGGCGCGCCAGGTGCTTGACGCCGGCCTCGATCCGCGGGAGTGCTATCACGTTCGCGATCTTCAATTCGGGCGTGAAGACGCTCGTATCTATCTCACCGAGGGATACCTCATATTCGGCAAAGAGGTCGGCGGCCAGCGCGTGTCGGCCGTGTTCAGCGCCGATGTCGAGGGCGGCGACGCCGAGATCCTCCTGCTGCCGCCTAACCGCTCCGAGAGGCTTTCCCTGGCGTCGTTCACCGGTGCGCCCAACCTGGACGAACATTTCCAGTCGGCGGTCTTCATTTTCAGCGACGACAGTTATTCGGAACTCATGAAGCTCGCCGGCCGCGGTGGCGGGCCGCGCCGCGATCCGGAACACGGGGCCGGGATGCTGCCGGACTGGGACCCGGTGGTCCGCAACCTCGGGCAGAGCTTCCAGGTCCGGCTGGTGAAGGATTTGCTGGGCAGTCCGAGCGCCATCAACGGTTTCTTCTATGGCGCGCTGGTCGGCCGCCGGCTGGGCAACTTCGACTTTCTTTACGACCCGCGCGCGCCCGAGCAGATCCACCTGGGCCAGGTAGTGGTGCGCTACAACCACGGCTATTTCGATCTTTGGAGCCGGTTTCAAGCGCGTTCGTTCCGGAACGGGACCCGGGTAACGCCCGCCGAAGACGCCACCGTGAGCAAGTACCGGATCGACGCCACCGTCTCTCCGGACCTGACGCTGGAGGCAACGACGCTAGCCACCGTGGTCCCCGGCCGGGGCGGCCGCGAGGCGATGGAGTTCGACATCTCTCCCCAGATGCGGATTCTGGAGGCGCGCGTCGGCGGCCAGCCGGCGGAGGTTTTCCAGCCGGACTCGCTGCGGTCGGCCCTGATCCGCGGGGAGGTGAACCAGTCGTTCCTGGTGGTTCCCGCCACCCCGCTCGATGCGGGCCGCGAGTACGAGGTCGAATTCAAGCACTCGGGGATGGTGGTATCCGACGCCGGAAACGGCGTCTATTTCGTCGGCGCCCGCGGCTCCTGGTATCCCAACCGCTTTCCGGAGTTCGCGCGCTACGACCTGAGTTTCAAGTATCCGCTCGATCTGGACCTGGTGGCGGCCGGCCGGCCGTTCCAGCAGACGGTAGAAGGAGATTGGCAGATCTCGCGGCATCGCATCGATACGCCCGTGCGGATGGCGGGCTTCAACTTGGGGCGCTACGAGCACCGTAGCGTCACGCGGGGGGGCTACACCGTCGACGTCTACGCCAACCGCGGTGTAGAGGCCGAGTTGCAGCAGGCCCAAAAGCGACTCATTTTCGTGCCGCCGCCGCAGCTTGGCCCGCCCGGCGACCGCCGCTGGACGGTGGATTTGGCTCCCTTCCCGAACGACGCGCGCAAGATGAAGCCCTCCGAGCACCTGGAGCAACTGGCCACCGATATCGCGGGCACCATCGAGTTCATGGCCTCGCACTTCGGGCCACCCGTGCTGAAGACGCTGACCGTCTCGCCCATCCCGGGCACGTTCGGGCAGGGATTCCCCGGGCTGCTCTATCTTTCGACCCTGGCCTATCTGGATCCCAAGTTCCGGCCGGCCAGCGTCCAGACCGAAATGGAGCAACTGTTCTATTCCGACATCCTGTACGCGCACGAAACCGCCCACCAGTGGTGGGGCAACGTGGTGGCCGCGCACAGCGACGGAGACGCTTGGCTCATGGAGGCGCTGGCCAACTACACGGCCCTGCTGTACCTCGAACGGCGCAAGGACAGCCACGCGGTGGACCAGGTGCTGGCCGAGTATCGCACCCACCTGCTGGCGAAGGGCGAGGGCGGACGCACCATCGAATCGGCCGGCCCCATCATCTGGGGCGGGCGCCTGATCTCCTCGCACCAGCCCAACGCATGGCGCGTGATCACTTACGAGAAGGGCTCCTGGATCATGCACATGCTGCGACGGCGGCTCGGCGACGACGAGTTCCTGGCCATGCTGGGCAACCTCAGAAACCGCTACGAGTTCCGCACGGTGACGACGGAAGAGTTCCGCGAGATGGCGGCCGCGGCCCTGCCGCCGAAATCCCTCGATCCGAACCTGGAGAATTTCTTCGATCAGTGGGTCTACTCGACGGGCATTCCATCCCTCAAGATGACCCACTCGGTGCAGGGCAAGGCGCCGCAGTTCCGCGTGACCGGGACGGTGATCCAGACCGACGCGCCGGAAGATTTCAGCGTGCTGGTCCCAATCGAGATCCAGTTCCCGAAGGGAAAGCCGCTGGTGCGGTGGGTGAGGACGGTCAACGGTGCGGCGGCGTTCTCGGTGCCGGTGCGGCAGGCGCCCTCGAAGGTGGTCCTGGACCCGGACAACAGCGTTTTGCGAAAGTAGCTCGCTGGCAGGACCCTTCACCGCAACCGTCCGCGCCCGTCTTGACTCTCTACGTTTCACGTAGTATCTTTGACGTGCATGATCCGCTCGTTCCGGTGCCCGGAAACCAGAACGGTCCACGAGGGATTTGGGAGCCGCAAGTTCCGCGGGATCGAAGAACAAGCCCGCAAGCGGTTGCGGTGGTTGGATGCAGCCACGAGTCTGGCCGATCTCGCGGCTATCCGTGGCAACCGGCTGGAAGCGTTGAAAGGCAACCGGGCGGGCCGTTACAGCATTCGGATCAACGATCGTTGGCGGGTCTGCTTCTCCTGGCGCGAAGGGAACGCCCAGGATGTCGAGATCGTGGACTACCACTGAGGAAGAGGAGGAAGCATGGCACAGCGGAGGAAACTGCCGCCGATCCATCCGGGCGAATTGCTCCACGACGAACTGGGCGAGATCGGCGTCAGCATGAACGAACTGGCGCGCGCTCTGCGGGTCCCGATGAACCGGATCAGCGCTATCGTCAACGGAAAGCGGGCCATCACCGTGGACACCGCGATGCGTCTGGCCCGCTATTTCGGCACCTCGCCGCAATATTGGCTGAACCTTCAGAACGCCTACGACCTGGAGGTGGCCGAGCACGCCATCCGGCCGCGGGTCGAGCGGGAAGTGCTGCCGCGAACCGCGGCCTGAACGGTGTCATGTTTAGTGCCATGCGGATCGTCGTGCTGGTGGGCCTGCCGGGTTCCGGCAAGTCAACCTACGTGGAGAGGATAGGCGCGCCGGTCCTCTCTTCGGACGCGATCCGCGGTCTGCTGGCCGACGATCCCACCGACCAGACCATCCACGGCCGCGTCTTCGCCACCCTGCGGCACATGCTGCGCCAGCGGCTGGCACTCGGGCGCCCCGTCACTTACATCGACGCCACGAACCTGACGCCGCGCGAGCGCCGCGCCTATCTGAGGATGGGCGAGCTCTACGGCGCTTCCGTCGAAGCCGTCTTCTTCGACGTGCCGCTGGCGGTGTGCCTGGAGCGCAACCGCGGCCGCCCGCGTGTGGTGCCCGGCGACGTGGTGGAGCGCATGGCGGTTAAGCTGCGAGCGCCCACGTTGGAAGAGGGATTCGCCAAGGTAACGGCGATCAAGGAGTAGGGCGGGGGCGCGGATGGGCCAATGCCTGCGCGACCCCCAGGAGGGCGCTGGCGCGTTCGCTGCCGGTGGGTCTCGATCGCGCCCAACCGAGCGCAGATCTGGGGCCCTGCTTCAGCGTCCAGACCCAGGCCACATCGCGCACCACCGCAGCCTTTGGCCAGTCTGTCGCGCCGGCCACCTCCACCGCCGTCAGGAACCTCAGGGCGCCGGAGAGATCGCCCTTCCTGGCGGCCGCCCTGGCGAAGCCGGCCATCCCGAACGCGAGATCGTCGCGATTCGCGCTCTTCCGCAGCGCCTTCTCCGCCGCTGCCGGATCGCTCGGATACTGCTTGATGGCCACATCGGAAACCCAGCACGAGGTGTGCTCGATCGCAGCATAGGCTGCGGCGAACCGCCCGAGTTGCGCATCGTACCGCGCGATGTCGCAAGGGCCCGGCTCGATAATCGAGACCCGCGCCGCGCCGCGCTCCCGCTGGTCCAGCATCGTCGAAAACTCGACCGCCACCTTTCGGTTCGCGAGGTGGGACGCCATCTCGCGCGCCTGCTTCGAGCTTCCCCTGCTCGAAGGAGGCATCGGCAATCCGGGAGAGCAGGCCGGGAGTCGAACAGGGCCTCAACTGCTCCGCGGTCTTCAGTGCCCCGTCGAGGTCACCCGACTCGAGTTGGTGCGCACCGAACTCCTCGATCGCCTGAACGGCTCCGGGGAGTGGATCCTCGATCGCCATGCCGGCCACTCTCAGCGTGGCGCGACAGCCGTGGCCCTGGCCGGAACCGGGAAGCGATGCGCTGGTTTCGAGCGCGCCGCGCAAATCGCCCCGGTGCGCCTGAACGGCGACGATCGCCTCGATGGCCCAGGTTTTTGTCCGTTCCTCGTTGAGCCTCGCCGCCATGTTCCGGGCTCCCTGAATGTCGCCGTTCTCGGCGCGAATTCTCACCGCGTCGACGGCCAGCCCGTATCGCGACGGCGCGTCGGCTTCCCACAGCCTCGCAGTCGCCATCGCGTCGTCGTAGTAACCCTGCGTCGCCTGCTGGTTGAAGATTTCCACGAGCGGTTCGGAGCTCCTGCCCAGCGTGGACTTTCCGGCCGCGACCGCCTCGCGCAACAGCTCCTGCGCCGAGACCGGGGTCCGATTTCGTTTCCACAGCGTGAACCCGACGCCCGCGCCAATCGCGAGCACCACGGCGGCCGCTACGATCTTGAGTCGCATGGTTTGACGCTTTCCAGTGTATTCCACGCCCGCATCGCGAACGTCCAGACGGCGGCGGGAAGGAGCGCGAGCAGGCCCGTCCAGAGGGCCACGGTGCGCGCCGGCACTCCCCAGTCCACGAACTGGCCCGCCAGGAAGGTGGCGATCGACATCGATAGAACCAGGAAGGCGAAGTCGGCCGAAAAGACGCGCCCGCGGAAACGGTCGTCGGTGTGAAATTGCAGCAGCGTGGTCGAAAACACCCAGCCGATGGAGTTGCCGCTGCTGGCCACGACCACCGCCAGCATGGCGAGCCCGAGCGACGGCGCGATCGATAAGCCGGCAAATCCCAACGCGCCCAGCAGGAATCCGAACAGGATGCCTAGCCGCAGCCGCTCGCGGTTCTGGCCCGACCACAACCCGCCGCAGAAAGGCCCCAGAAACGCCCCGATTCCGCGGCACGACAGCAGCGCGCTCATCCCCAGCATGGCGCCGCGCCGCGGATCGACCGCCCCCGTCGTCACCGGGAAGACCCTCTCGCCGAGAACCGGCAGGATCACCCAGTTGGTCGCGAAGACCCCGAGCCCGGCTTTCACCAGCAGCAGCGCCACCAGGCGGCGGTCCGCCGCCACGTAGCGGATGCCATCGCGCAAAGGAGAGAAATCCACCACGTCCCGCGCGCGCAGCGGTTTCAGTCCTTCGAGGTGCCGTTCCTCGAACTTCATTCCGCGAAGCAGCAGTGCCGAGACGACGAACGAAAGCGAGTTGAGAACGAACACCGTATTGCGCCCGAAGAAGGCCGCCACCAGTCCTCCCAGTCCCGCGCCCAGCGCCAGGTTCAGGGACCAGGTCATCGAAGAGAGCGCGTTGGCGGCCACCAGTTCCTCGCTCGAAGCGATGTTGGGGACGACGGCGCTGCGCCCCGGCTCGAAGAACGCCCACATGACGGTTTCGAGGAAAAGCAGGACGTAGATGAGCGCTACCACCTGCGTGCGCGCGGCCACCAGCATCGCCAGAACGATCACCGCCCGCGCCAGATCGGCCGCGATCATCACGCGCTTGCGGCTGGCCCGGTCGTTCACGATGCCCGCCGCCGGCGCCACGAAGAACTGCGGAAGCACTTGCAGGATGATCGCCAGCGCGATCGAGCGCGCCGTGCCCGTCAACTGCAGCAGCAGCGTGTAGATGGCCACCACGTAGAGCCAGTCGCCGAGTTCGCTGACGATCTGCGCCAGCCACAGCCGGCGATAGTTGCGGTTGGAGCGGAGCAGTTGCCAATAGGTCCGGGCCGTAACTGGCGGCGAAGCCATCTCAACCAGCGGTGTAGAGGCCCATCCGCCGCTTCACGGTCTCGACGGTGGCGTTGGCAATGGGCGCGACGCGCTCGGCGCCCTCGCGCAGGATCCGATCCACGTAGCCGGGCTCGGAAACGATCTGGTGGTAGCGCTTCTGCAACGGCTCGATCTGGCTCACCGTCATCTCGGCCACCTGTTTCTTCAGGTCGCCGTAGCGCATCCCGGAAAAGTGCGCGCGCAGCTCGTCGCCGGTACAGCCGCTGAATGCCTGGTAGATGCCGAGCAGGTTCTCGACCCCGGGGCTGAGGACGTCGAAATCCACCGCCGGCGCCGAATCCGTAGTCGCCCGCATGATCTTCTTGCGAATCGTGGCCGGCGGATCGAGCAGCGCCACGGCGTGACCGCTGCCGGTGGCGGACTTGCTCATTTTCTTGGCCGGGTCGTCCAGGCCCATCACGCGCGCGCCGAAGGTAGGGAGCGAGGTTTCCGGAACGACGAACGTGTCGCCGTAAAGCGAGTTGAAGCGCTGCGCGATGTCGCGCGTCAGCTCGAGGTGCTGCGACTGGTCGTCGCCCACCGGCACGATCGCGGCCTGGTAGAGCAGGATGTCGGCCGCCATCAGCACCGGGTATTGCAGCAGCCCGTCGCCCACCGTTTCCTGAGTCCGCGGCCTTCGCTTTGTACTGTGTCATGCGCTCGCAGCCACCCGACGGGCGTCACGCAGGTCAGCATCCATGCCAGCTCGGCGTGCGCGGCCACCGCCGATTGCACCATGATCGCGCTCTGGTTCGGGTCGATGCCCGCGGCCAGGTATAGCGCCGCCAGTTCGACGATCTTCGAGCGCAGCTCGGCGGGGTCCTGGTAGAGGGTCACCGCGTGCAGATCGACGATACAGAAGATGGCTTCGTAGTCGGGCTGTATGCGCACCCAGTTCTTCAGCGCGCCCAGGTAATTGCCGATGTGCAGATTACCCGACGGCTGCATTCCGGAGAAGACTCGTGGTTTCATGCTAGGGTTGAATCTCTAATCCTACGTTATGACAGACATGGACACAAACCCGATCGAGGCGACCGTCGAGAAGCTGGTCTATGGCGGCCAAGGGCTGGCGCGGCTGGAGGGGCGGGTGGCGCTGGTGCCCTTCGTGCTCCCGGGGGAGCGTATCCGGCTGCGCCTGGAAGCCGACCGGCGCGGCGTGACCGAGGCCCGGCTGCTCGAAGTTCTGGCGCCGGCTGCCGGCCGCACCGCGCCGCAGTGCCCGTTCTTCGTGCGCTGCGGCGGCTGCCATTACCAGCACGCGGAATACGCCGTGCAGCTCGACGTCGAAGCGGCAGATCCTGCGCGAGGTGCTGGCCCGCATCGGCAAGCTCGAAGCGCCCGCGGAGATCGGCACGATCTCGGGCGAGCCGTGGGGATACCGCAATCGCACCCAGCTTCACCTGGCCGGCGGCGAGATCGGCTTCTTCGGCACCGGCTCGCACCACCTGGTGCCCGTGGACCGCTGCCCCATCTCCTCGCCGCGCATCAACGAGGCGCTCGCGGCGCTGCGCGCGATGAAGGGAGAGCGCCGGTTCCCGGGCTTCATCACGTCGCTCGAGCTGTTCACCAACGAAACCGAGGTGCAGGTGAACGTGCTCGAAAGCGGCCGGCCGGTTTCGAAGCGCTTCTTCGACTGGTGCGCGGAGAAGATTCCCGGCTACGCGGCCGATGCCATCGAGTACCCGGTGGGCGCGGCCGCCTTCCGCGTGCATCACAAGTCGTTCTTCCAGGTGAACCGATTCCTGATCGAGCCGCTGATCGCAGCGGCGCTCGAAGGGGCGGAAGGCGAGTCGGCTCTGGACCTCTACTCCGGCGTGGGTCTGTTCTCGATCGCGCTTGCGCGGAGGTTCCGCAGCGTGACGGCGGTCGAGACCGAGTGGCAGCGCGGTGCGCGATATGGAATTCAACGCCCAGCGCGCGGGAGTCACGGTCGAGGCGCGCCGCGAGCCGGTCGAGGCGTTCCTGGAGGCGGCGGAGAACGCGCCGGACTTCGTGCTGGCCGATCCGCCCCGCGCCGGCCTGGGCAAGCACGCCGTGCGGCACCTGCTGCGCCTGAAGCCGCAGGCTCGTGACCATCGTGGCCTGCGACCCATCCACGCTGGCCCGCGATCTGGCGGCTCTGGTGGCAGGCGGCTACAAGATCGAGCAGCTCACGCTGATCGATCTGTTCCCGCAGACTTTCCACATCGAGACCGTGGCGCGGCTGAGGCTGGGGGAATAGGGCGAGCGTCATCGCGGCGCCGGCCCGCCTTGAACGGCCACCCTAGCTATGATGACCGAGTGGATACTGACCAGCGGAGATCGGCCCAGTCGAGACCAATCCGGTTCGCGGCTTTCGGTTGGACTTCTGACCCAGGGTCGGCGAGCAGCAGCACCGACTTCTGACGGACCCAACGAGATCGACGGGATCCGACCTCCCGAACTGCTGTGAATCTCTGCTTCGGGCTCTGTCCCTTTCCTCGGCCCGTTCACGCCTGAACCTGGACTCGGCAAGGCCCCCGGAGTTCACCTTCTCGTCTGCTGGACGTGTAGCATTCAATACGGCACTTTCAGCTATCGCATGCGACTAGAGGGACTGGCTCGCTGAACCTTCCGCCCAGCCCACGAGTACCTTCGGTCCCAGCGCCCCTACGATGGGTGCGCTGGGACCTGTGCGCTGAAGAAGGTCGGCTTGCGTTCGCTCACCGAGGAAGAGCAACATGCGGAGAAACTGGCTCAGACCGACTTCGACTTGGCGCTTAAGCTATTCCCAGAGCACCAGTCGGAATTGTCCGGGTCTTTAACCCAGAAGCGATCGCCTGCCCGACATGCTCGAAGCCGTCGCCGTTTCTGGCGGTGATCTGCGACGATGCCAGGGGAAATCGAACCGGGCAACGTTGCGCCACATGCACTTCGTGACGATAACCAGGGCGTGCATATGGTGTTCCGCTTCTGCCGGGAATGTTCCGTTGTCACCGCCTATCGCTCGACGGTCTGAGCGTGACCAACTGAGCGTACCTGTGTCTCCTTAGGGATGAGTTGAGGCCACGGACACGTGCGGCAAGGATACGCATGGATCGACGTCCGGCCTTTACCAGTCGGCGATGAGACTGAAGGTCGAGGAATATCGGTATTGTGCATGAGCCGGCCTGTGCACGCAGCGGATGGAAGCCGTCACCGAACGACGTTATCTGCCTATCGGCTTGATAGCGCCCCGCCCCAGGTGCGACCGAGGCTACAAAGAACACTTGTCCAGCTTGAACGCCCACGACGGTAAATCCTTTCATATTACAGACTTTGTTATAATTGCCAGAGAGGTGTCTTCAGCGTGCGCCCGGAACAAGTGCGATCGGCCCGTCAAGCCGCCGGCTCTCACACAGCAGCAGGCAGCCAAGCGGCTCGAATCTCGCAGGCCTACCTTGCCCTGCTCGAGGGTGGTCACCGCCCGGTCACCGCCAAACTCGCGTCCGGATCGCGAAGCTGTACGGCCTTGGCCCGACCGCCCTGCCGCTTGGACTCCGAGCGAGTCGACCCCAGGAACTCCGCCTCGTTGGCAGCGCAACTCGCCGCCCTGGGTTATCCCGGTTTCCGCCATTTGGCCAGGCGACACAAGAAGAATCCCGCTGCGGTCCTTCTCGCCGCCATCCTGGCGGAAGACATTGAAGTCCGCGTCATCGAAGCTCTGCCTTGGCTGGTCGCCGAGTACAGCGATCTCGATTGGGAGTGGGTCATACGCGAAGCGAAGCTGCGGGACGCCCAGAACCGGCTTGGCTTTCTGGTCACGCTGGCCCGCCAGGTGGCCGAAAAGCGGGGCAACAACGAGGCCGCCAACCGACTTGGCCGCGTTGGAAAGGGCTGGACCGGTCGCGCCTGGTTCGCGAGGACACCCTATGCCAGGCCTCGCTCTCCGACGCTGAGCGCCGCTGGCTTCGCCAGAGTGCGTCCTCCGGCCGCCCACTACTGGAATCTTCTGACCGATCTCGATACGCATCCCTGTCCCTGATTGATTCGGTCGCTAAACGGTCTCTCTCAAAGCGTAAGATGAGGGAAGAGCCGTGGCCCATGCGTGCCGCAGAGAAACCCATGGATAAAACTGTCCGCGCTTCACTAGTCTCGATGAAATGAAGGCCGAGGAGTATCGGTATGCGGAGCCGGCCTGTGCACGAGCGGATGGAAGCGGTTGCTGAACTCACCTTAGCCGCATCCGCGTTGACGGCGCGACCCCGATGCCCGAGACTTCAAAGAACCCTTGTCCAGCTTGAACGCCCATGACGTTAAATACCTCATCGTGGGCGGGATGCGGTGTCGCTCCACGCGCAGCCCCGCGCCACCAAAGACCTGGACATTCTGATTAAGGCCGACGCCGACAAGCCAGGGCGTTGCACGCCGCTCCTGTGAAATTCGGTGCGCCCATGCGAGGACTCACGCCGGCGGGTTCGCCGAGCCCGGCAAGTTCTTCCGTATGGCCGCGAGCCCCTGGCCGTCGGGATCTTGCCGGCGATCGACGGTGTTGCGTTTGACGCAGCCTGGGAACGGCGCGTTGAGGGTGCGATCGATCCAGCGACCGGGCTCAAAGGCCACTTTATTTCTGCCGCGGACGCTTGATCGATCGCGAAGTCGCCGCAGGGCGCCCGCAGGATATCGCCGACGTCTCCGCGCTCCGCAAGGCCGCGGAGGCCCGACCGCCCGAGCGTAGGCAAAAAGGGAGGCGGGAGTGCGCAAGCGGAACGATCCTGAGTAATCAGCTGGTGCCCGGGGCGGGACTTGAACCCGCACGTCCCTTGCGGGACAGAGGATTTTAAGTCCTCTGCGTCTGCCGATTTCGCCACCCGGGCGCGGCCTTCCGACTCATTGTCGCGCGAACCGCGCGTTCGCGCTAGACTACGCGCGTGGACTTGAGAACGCTCGCTCTCGTTCCGCTCCTGGCTGCGCTCGCGAGCGCCGCCGGCCCGCAGAGCCTGGCTGACCTGCCCGATCCCCTGGTCGGCACCGACTCGCGCTACGAGTTGTCGCACGGCAACACCTACCCCGCCGTCTTCGTGCCCTTCGGCATGATCGGCTGGACCGCGCAGACGGGCGAGGGCGGCTGGCCGTATCAGTATTCGAAGGACACCATACACGGTTTCCTCGCGACGCATCGCCCCTCCGCCTGGATGAGCGACTACGGCGCCTTCTCGTTCATGCCCGTCACCGGCGAGTTGAAGGTGACGCCGCAGGAGCGCGCCGCTCGCTTCCGCCACCGGGATGAGGACGCCCGCGCGTATCGCTACAGCGTGCTGCTCGAGAATGGCGTACGCGTGGAAATGGCGCCGGTGCGGCGAGGCGGCGTGCTGCGGTTCACGTTCCCGCGCGCGGAGAACGCGTTCATCGTCGTGGACCGTGGCACCGCCGGATCGGTTCAGATCCACCCTGCGAGCAACACCATCACGGGCACGAGCACCAGCATCCGCGACAACTTCCCGCCCAACTTCGCGCAGTATTTCGTGGCCGTGTTCGACCGCAAGATCGAGCGCTCCGGTACCTGGAACAACGGAGCCTGGGCCGGCTTTTCCGTCGTACCGGGCGACACGGTTTTGGTGCGCGTGGGCGTCTCGCTCATCAGCCTGGACCAGGCCCGGCGAAACCTGCCCGCCGGCGGCTTCGCGCAGATCGAGTCGCGCGCACGGGCCGAATGGGAGCGCGAACTCGGCCGGATCGAGATCCAGGGCGGCACCGACGCCCAACGACGCACCTTCTACACCGCGCTCTACCACGCGCTTGCAATTCCCGCGCGAGTTGCACGAGACCGACGCCGACGGCGCCACCCAACACTACAGCCCCTACGACGGCCGCGTACACTCCGGAACCATGTACGCCGATACCGGCTTCTGGGACACGTTCCGCGCCGAGTTCCCGCTGCTCACCATCCTGGAGCCCCGGCGCGTCGGCGAGATCATACGCTCGATGCTCAACGCGTTCGACGAAGGCGGTTGGATTCCGAAGTGGCCGAACCCGCGGCTACAGCAACGTCATGATCGGAACGCACGGCGATTCCGTCATCGCCGACGCCTTCGTAAAAGGCATCCGCGACTACGACGTCGAGAAAGCCTACGCCGCGCTGCGCAAAGACGCCACCGAGCCGGGCACGGGCCGCTACCAGGCCCGCACCGGGATCGAAGACTACATACGGCTGGGCTACGTGCCGGCCGACAAGGTCAAGGAATCCGCCGCCTGCACGCTCGAATACGCCTACGACGATTTCTGCGTCGCGCAGCTGGCGCGCGGCCTCGGAAAGATGGACGACTACCGCACTTTCCTGCGGCGTTCCCAGAACTACCGCAACCTGTTCGATCCCTCGACCGGTTTCATGCGCGGGCGCTCGAGCGACGGCGCTTGGGTCGAGCCCTTCGATCCGCTGGCCTGGGGCGGAGTGTACACGGAAGGCAACGCCTGGCAGTGGCTGTGGTCCGTGCAGCACGACGTCCCCGGGCTGATCGGCCTGATGGGCGGCCGCGAGGCGTTCCTCAAAAAGCTGGACACGCTGTTCAGCATGACTTCGGATTACAGGGTGGGCGGCTACGGCAAGGTGATCCACGAAATGACCGAGGCTAAAATGGCGGGCACCGGCCAGTACGCGCACATCAACGAGCCGGTGCATCACGTCATCTACCTCTACGACTACGCGGGCCAGCCGTGGAAAGCGCAGCGTTGGGCGCGGGAGATCATGGACCGGTTCTACCGGCCAGGGCCGGACGGCTGGCTGGGGGATGAGGACACCGGGCAGATGTCGGCGTGGTACATCTTCAGCGCGCTGGGTCTGTACCCGGTGAATCCGGGCCAGCCCATTTATGCGCTGGGGAGTCCGCTGTTCGACCGCGCCACCGATTCACCTCGAGAACGGGCGGGACTTCACGGTGGAAGCGGCGAGGACGAGCCCGCGAGATTTCTACGTCCAGTCGGTGACGTGGAACGGCGCGCCGCTGGAGCGCCCGTGGATCGGGCACAGCGACCTGATGAAGGGAGGAGTGCTGCGATTCCGCCTGGGGCCGGAGCCGAACACGCAATGGGGCACCGGCGGGATTGACGCGGAGTAGGATGGTCGTGAGCACAGGGCCTCCGCCCCCCCGAGAATCAGTCGCCACTCCCACATCCGGCACCCCCTTCCGCGCCGCGCCGACGCCCAATCTAAGTGTGCGCGGCAAGCCGGATCGGGCTAAAATCTAAGATCGGGTCGAAAAGTCCCCTTAGATGGCATTGAGTTCCAGGACCTTCCGTGTCCTTGTCAGTTCGGCGTTTTCCGACCTCCCAAGCGAACACGGCATTCTTTACGCCGACGTATTTCCGAGGCTCGAGGAACTGTGCCGGCGCCACGGCTGGAGATTCCAGGCCATCGACCTGACCCCGGCCGCGAGCCTCCAGGACATCACCCGAGGGCGTTCTTTCTCCCCGCCGCCCATTTACATCTGTGTGGCCGGCGACCGCTACGGCTACCGTCCCCTGCCCAAGAACATCCCCGCGGCCGAATTCGGGCAGATCGAGAAGCGCGTTCCGGCCGCGGCCGTCGCCTTCCTGCGCGAGTGGTACCGGTTGGACGCCAACGCGGTGCCGCCCATACACGTTCTCGAGCGGCCCAGCGGCGTCTTCGCCCAGCCCGTGGCCTGGGAGCGCTTCGTCGCCGCGCCCCTGCACGCGCTTCTGATGGAGGCGGTGTGCGGTCTCGAACTCGCTCCCGAAGAGCGCCTGAAGTACGAAGCGTCGGCAGGCGAGCAGGAGATCCAGGCAGCGCTGGCCGGAAAGGACGGCGGCCCGGTCCACATTTTCTGTTTCGCGCGCGCCTGGGAGGGCGGTTCCGCCGAGCCCGATGCGGACGCCCGCGCGCGGCTCGAAGCCCTCAGAAAGCGGTTGCGGCAGCAGCTCGGAAGCAATTGTTACGAGTACTCCGCGAAGTCGCTGGGGACCCTGGCCGCCACCGCTACGGCCGCTCTCTCGCGCGTCGTTCAGGCCGAAATCAAGCCCAAAGAGAAGCCGGCCTCGGAAGACCGCGAGACCGCGACACACGAAGCGTTCGGACGCGAGCGGGCGCGCTGGTTCACCGGCCGGGCGAAGGCGGTGGAGCGAATTTCGCAGTATCTGCACGGCACCGACCCGCATCCGCTGGTGATCGCGGGACCGCACGGGTCGGGGAAGTCGGCGTTGCTGGCGCACTCGGTGGAGCGCTACCGGAGTCTGCGGCGCGAGGCCGTGGTGATCTATCGCACGGCCGGCGCCACCGCGGAATCCGCGGATGGGCGCGCGCTGCTGGCGGACGTCTGCCGCAGGCTGGGCCCGGCCGCTCCGGGTCCGACCGGGTACGCGGACCTGATCGAGCAATTCCCCGAGCGGCTGCAGACCTCGGCCGCCGCCGCGCCCGTCGCGGTGGTCCTCGACGGGCTCGACCAATGGGCGCCGCTCGACCAGGCGCGGGATCTGGACTGGATGCCACCAATCATCCCGGCGGGCGCGCGGCTGATCGTCGCCGTGTCATCCGCCGAATTGTTGGCGCGGCTTAAGAGGAAGGTTCCCGCCGAGAACATCGTCGAACCGGGGCCTATGTCGATTGGGGAGGGCGGCCGGCTGCTCGACCTGTGGCTCCGCGACGCCGGACGCACGCTATCGCCGGCCCAGCGGACCCGGGTGCTGGAAGGTTTCCGGGGATGCCCGCTGCCCGGCTATCTGAGGTTGTCTTTTGAGGAAGCGCGCCGTTGGCGCTCGTCCGCGCCGGCCAGCGCCTCCTCGCCGGCTCCGGACGTGGCAGGGCAGATCGACAGCCTGCTGGAGCGGCTTGCGAAGCGTCATGGCCGCGCCCTGGTGTCGCGCTGCCTCGGCTACCTCGCGGCGGCGCGCCAGGGACTGGCCGAGGACGAACTCTTCGAACTCCTCTCACGGGATGCGCTGGTCACGTCAGCCACCTGGCCTCCCCTATGCGCCGACCTGTGGCCCTACCTGGTCGAGCGCGCCGCCGATGGCGTCACGCTCCTGGCCTTTGCGCAGCGCGAGTTCCGGGACACGGCGGCGCAGGCGTTCCTGGCGGGCGAAGAGCGTCGCGCCCGGCACCAGGCCCTCGCCACTTACTTCGCGGAGAAGGGCTATCCGGCACGGCGCCTGGCAGAACTCGCCCGCCAGCAGGCGCTGGGCGGGTTGTGGGGCCCGCTCGAGGCCACGCTGACCAGTTTCGATTTCGCCGACGCGAAGGTGCGCGCGGGCCTGCTGCGCGACCTGATCGACGACCATCGCGTCGCCACCGCCTGCTGGCGCGCCGAGAAGCTGGGGCCGCCGCCCTGGCACGAGTGGAGCCGGTTCCTGACGGACGAGGCGCGCACCATCGAGGCCGCCTTCGGGAAATACCCGCAGATCCTTTTTCAGCAGGCCTTCAACCACTCTCTCGACGGCCGCGTGTCCCGCGCCGCGCGGGCGCTGATCCAGCAGGGCCGCGAGCCCCAGCAGCCCTGGTTCGAACGGGTCAACCGGCCCGAGCTTCCGCCCGGCCGGGACTGCCTGGCGACCTTCGAAGGCCACAGCGGAACCGTGTCTTCGATAGCGCTGGCCGCCGGCGGTGAGCTGGTGGTCTCGGGTGGAGTCGATGGCACGTTGCGAGTTTGGAGAGTCTCGACGGGAGCCTGCGTGCGCGTCCTGCGGGGGCACGCCAGCGGTATTATGACCCTGCTGGTAGCTGGCGCGGAGGGCAATCGCGTGGTCTCGGCCTCCTGGGACACCACGGTTCGGGTCTGGAACCTGGACACCGGAGAGTGCCTGCAAGTCCTGGGCGGGGACGTGTGCCCGGTGGTGTCTCTGGCCGCCGTCGGTCCGGAGCGGGTGGCGGCGGGCGCCGCCGACGGGAGCCTGCGCCTGTGGGAAATCGCAAGCGGCAAGTGCCTGGCCACCTTCAAGGGCCACCGGGACCGCATCAATTCCATACTGGCGCTCCCCGGCGGCCGCATCGCCTCGGCATCGGACGACGGTTCGGTTCAGGTCTGGAACCAGGAGGGAGCGCGTCTGGGCGTCCTCACGGGCCACGGCGGCCCGGTCCTGCATCTGAGCTGGATCGGGGGAGCGCTCGCGACGTCCTGCCACAGCGGGAAGATCCTGATGTGGGATCTGGAATCCAGCAAGACGCGCGACATTCTGGTTGGACACAGCGGACCGGTAGCGGGCACGGCTCCGCTCGATGCCGCGCGCCTGGTCTCCTGGTCTTACGACAACACCCTGCGCTTCTGGTCCCTGGTGGACGGGTCGCAGCTCCTGGTGATGCATCGCCACGCCGCGCCCATCACCTGCGTACGGATGCTCGAAGACGGCCGGTTGCTCTCGGCGTCCCAGGACTCCACGCTGCGGCTTTGGGACACCGAAGGCGAATCCCTGGGCTCGCTGACCGGCCACCGCTCCTGGGTCACCGCCCTCACGGCCGGGGGCACGGCGGTCATCTCGGCGAGCCGCGATGGGACCCTCAGGGCCTGGGACCCGGACGCCGTGAGCGGAGAGGGCCCGGCGCAGACGGTCGAGACGCCCGCCGAGATCGTCCGCTCGCGCACCCTCGCGGGCGTGTATGTGGTGGATGGCACGACCGCCATTTCCGTCACCAGCGAGCCCGAGTGGTACCAGCTCTGGGATCTGGAGAAGGGCCACTCGGTGCAGTCAGCCGCCGGAACGTCCGAGGCCGGCAGGCTGCTCCGGGAGCGCATCCGCGGCCGGACGGCCGGGCCCGGACCGTCCTACTTCGGCGGCCCCCGTTCCCAGTGGGGCTTCGCCATCCGGGGCGCCGCGGGACCGAAGGACGGGCCCGCTCCCGGGCTCGCGCTGACCCGCGAACGCGAGCGCGAGGAGGGCTTGTTCGACTACCAGACCGGCGAACTGGCCTTCTATCCGGTCGCCTGCAGCGCGTCTTCGTGGACGTTCGAGTGCGAGTACGGGATCGCGTTCGATGCCCGCACCCGCGAGCCTCACATCGTCAAAGCCCACCACGGCACCGTCGCGACGGCCGAGCCCGAAACGGCCGCGGCGCCGGCCGGCGGGTTGCGCTCGCTGGTGCGCAAGTTGTGGGGGCGCGGAGACAAGCTATGAACGGCCCGCAAGTCGCCTGGTACGTCACGCGCCTGGCCCAGATCCCCTCCTCGCCGCTCACCGGCACAGGGGTCCTCGACAACGCGGCCGGCTCGGCCGAGTGCCGCCGTATCGGGTACGCGATCCATCGCCAGGAAGGCTACGAGGCTATGGTGCAAGTCTGGAATTCCTGCCGCGGGTCGCTTGACGCCGATACCGCGGCTCAGATCGCGCGGGCCTGGGCCGGCATCGGACAGTGGCAGGGGCCACCGGCCTGAAACGGCTCTTCGGCGGGTGTATACTCCTGACTGCGACCGTGCGTATCACTACTATGTACAAGAGGACCTTTCTGGCGCTCACAAGCTGCCTGGTTGTTGCGGCCAGCGCGCCACCGGCGTCCGACGTCTCCATCGGCCAGATCAAGTTCACGACCGAAGACCAGTTGACCCGCGTGGTGATCGAGACCACGGGCAAGGTGCCGTACCGCGCCGCCCGCTTGCGCGCTCCCGACCGCATCTACTTCGATCTCAAGGGCTTAAGCGCCTCCGCGGGCACCCGTGTGATCCCCGTGGGCGACAAGCTGCTGAAGCAGATCCGGGTGTCCCCAAAGGGCCTGGGAGTCACCCGCGTCGTTCTTGACGTCGAACCGGGCGTGGAGCACTCCGTCCTGCGGTTGAGCGACCCCGACCGCCTGGTCATCGACCTGCGCGCCGTCGGCAGCGCCGTCATGCCGCGGGCGACGAAACCCGCCGCGATGCCCGAGCCGGTAGCGCCAACCCCGGCGCCTGTGCCGGCCGCAGTCCCTGCAGTCGAGCCGGCAGCGCCAACCCCGGCGTCTGTGCCCGCCGCAGTCCCGGCAGCCGAGCCGGTGGCGCCAACCCCGCCGTCTGTGCCCGCAGCCGAGCCGGTAGCGCCAACCCCGCCGTCTGTGCCCACCGCAGTCCCTGCAGCCGAGCCGGTAGCGCCAACCCCGGCGTCTGTGCCCGCCGCAGTTCCTGCAGCCGAGCCGGTGGCTCCAACCCCGGCGCCAGACCCGGCCGCTGTCCCTGCAGCCGATGCGTCCGGCCCCACTGTGGTCGAGGAAATCGTCGCCAAGGTGAATAACGAGATCGTGACCCGCGGCGAGATGGACAAGTATCGCCGCCAGGTGGAAGCCGAGGTGGCTCACGATCAGATGAAGCCCGAGCGGGCCCAACAGGTCCTCAAGCAGATGGAAACCGATCTGCTGCGGGACCGCATCGACCAGTTGCTGATGGTCGCCAAGGCCAAGGAACTGGACCTCAAAGTGGACCAGGATGTCAGCAAACAGATGGCCAGCCTCCAGGTCAAGAGCGGGATCACCGATACCGACAAGTTCCAGCAGTGGGTGCGGGATCAGAGCGGCATGTCGTTTGAGGACTACAAACAGCAGGTCAAGGACGGGCTGCTGACCCAGGAAGTGGTGCGCCGGGAGGTGGGGGGACGGATCACAATCTCCAAAGCCGAGGAGCAGAAATACTACGAAGACCACAAGAAGGACTTCGTGCGCGAAGAGCAGGTGTGGTTGCAGGAGATCCTGATCTCGACCAAGGACAAGGACGAAAAAGGGGTAGCGGCGGCGGAGAAGAAAGCCCAGGACCTGGTGAACCGGGCGCGCAAGGGAGAGAACTTCAACACGCTGGCGCGGGACAACTCGGACGCCGAGACGGCCGAGAGCGGCGGCAATCTGCCGGCCTTCAAGCGCGGGCTGCTGAAGAAAGAGATCGAGGATCTGGTCTTCCAGCAGAGCAAAGGCTACGTGACGGACCCGCTGCGGCAGGCGAACGGGTTTTTGATTCTGCGGGTGGTGCAGCACGATGCGGCGGGGTTGCAGCCGTTCGAGACGGTGGAGAACGAGATTCTGGACAAGATGTACCAGCCGAAAATGCAGCCGGCGCTGCGGGCGTATCTGACCAAGCTGCGGCAGGAGGCGTTCCTGCAGATCAAGCCGGGGTACGTAGACTCGGGGGCGGCGCCGGGGAAGGACACCACCTGGCAGGCGGTGCAGAAGCTGAAGCCGCAGACGGTGACCAAGGAAGAAGTGGCGGAGCGGACGCGGCGCCGGCGGCTGCTGTTCATGGTGCCGGTACCGGGGACGGAGAAGCGGGTAGGGATGTCGAGCTCGAGCCCGGCCACGGTTTCGACGCCCGGCAGGTGACCGCGCCTCTTCACTCGCCGCGCAGCGCGCGCACGGGATCGATGGACGCGGCGCGGCGCGCCGGCACGAAGGCCGCGGCCAGCGCCACCGCCGTCAGGACCGCTACCGCGGCGGCGAGCAGCATCGGGTCGCGCGGTTTCACTCCGTAGAGCTGCGATTCGATCAGCTTGCCCAGCGCCAGCGCGACGGGCAGGCCCACGGCGGCGCCCGCCAAAAGCAGAACGCCGACCTCCTTGAGAACGATCCTGTAGACGTCCGCCCGCGCGGCGCCCAGCGCCATCCGCACTCCAATCTCCACCGTGCGGCGCGCCACGGCATACGACACCACGCCGTAGAGTCCCACCGCGGCGAGCAGTGTGGCCAGCAGACCGAACCCGGCCGCCAGCGTGGCGATGGATCGCTCGATGGAGACCGAGCGGTCCACGCGCGATTGCATCGTCGCCATGTCCATCACCGGCAGGTTGGCGTCGATCTGGCGCAGCGCCCCACGCACGGCCGGACCCAACTGCTGGCCCGTAGCCGCGGACGTAGAACACGGCGCGGTCGAGCGGGTGCCTGTCCCAGGGAAAGTAGAGAAACGGCTTGGCCGGCTCTCGAAGCGATCCGTGCGCCATGTCGCGGGCAACGCCGGCCACTTCGTACTCGATGTGCGATCGCGAGTCCCCACCCGCAGTCCCAGCGGATTCCGGCCGGGAAAGTACTTCTTCGCAAATGCCTGGTTGATGATCGCGACCTTGGCCGTCGCCGCGTTGTCGCGCTCGTTGAACTCCCGGCCGGCGACGATGGGTATCCGCAGCGCGCGGAAAAAGCCGGCGCTCAGGCTGTCGGTGCTGGCTTCGTCGGTGGTAGAGGGCGTGCGGCCTTCCACGTAAACTCCCGTCCCCATGTCGCCGTCCGCGAACGGTCCCAAGGCCGGCATAGCCCACCGTCTCGACCCCGGGCAGGCCCGCCAGCCGTTCCCGCACGGTCCGCACCAGCGCCATCGCGCGCTCCTTGTCGTAGCCGTTGAGCCGTGGCTCGATGGCGAACCTCAGCACGTTGGCCGGCTGGAAGCCTGGGTTGGTGTTCTTCAGGTTGACGAGCGTCTGGGTGAACAGGCGCGGCGGCCGCCAGCAGAACCAGCGCCAGGGCCACCTGCGCCGCCACCAGCACCTTCCGGACCCGCTGCCGCGAGGACGAAGACGTGGTCCCGGCCTGGTCCTTGAGCGCCGTCACCAGGTCCAGCTTCCAGCGTCTGGAGCAAAGGCGCGCAGCCGAACACCAGGCCGGCCAGCGCGGAGACGGCCAGCGTATAGGCGAACAGCCGCAGATCCAGATGAGCGGTCAGCCAGGGCATGGTCGCCGTTCGTCGGAAATCAGCCACAACAGGCCGGAGACCGCCCACGTCGCCAGGAACAGCCCCACGAATCCGGCCGCCAGCGTCAGTGTCACGCTCTCGGTAAGCAGTTGGCGCAGGATCGCCGCGCGGCTGGCGCCGATGGCGGTCCGCACCGCCATCTCGCGCTCGCGCGCCGCGGCGCGCGCGACCAGCAGGTTGGCCAGGTTCGCGCACGCGATCAGCAGCACCAGCCCCACCATCGCCATCAGCACCTGGAGGGCTTTCGCCAGAAGAAGCCCAGCAGGTTGATGCCTTCCGCGGCGGGGTGCAGATCCAGGCTCCGGCCGTTGTAGTCGGCGAGCGTCGGAGGGTCCATCTTCTCGATACGCGGAAGGTTTTCGGTGCGTACCGCTTTGAACAGGACTCTGCTTGCGGCCTGCGCCTTCTCCAACGAAACACCGGGCTTGAGCCGCGCGAAGACGTTCAGCCAGCGCCCGCTCACGTCGGCGAAGGCCTCGAATCCCGGGCTGATCTGCTGCTTCATCGCCACGAAACGTAGAGATCAGGCGACTGTCCGCTCTGCACCCCCAGGAACCGCGGATCGAGGATTCCGATCACGGTCATCGGATGGCCGTTTACCAGAATGCGGCTGTTGAGGACCTTGGGATCGGAGCCGAAATGGCTGCTCCAGTAGCCCCCGCTGAGCACGACGACGGGGTTCGCGCCGGCGCGCCGTCGTCGGAAGGCGCGAGCGTCCGACCCATCGCCGCACGCACTCCCAGAACTTCGAAGAAGTTCCCGGAGACCACTCGACCTTCGCGTTCGCCGCACCGGCCGGCTCCATCACGGTGGCCGAGCCGCCCGAGCGGGCAATCACCCCATCGAAGACCTGGCTGCGGTCCCGGAAGTCCTTGAACATCGGGTAGGAGTATACGGTCTCGAAGTTGTCCGCCGTGGCCCATCCAGGGTCCTGGCCCTCGCTATGGAGCAAAACCAGCCGGCCCGGATCGGCCACCGGCAGCGACCGCAGCAGCACCTGGTTGAAGAGCGAGAAGATGGCGGTGTTAGCGCCGATGCCCAAGGCGAGCGAAGCGATGGCTATCAGCACGAAACCGGGACTGCGCCGGAAGGTCCTCAGTGCGAAGCGAAGGTCGTTCAGCATAGCGTTGTTCGAGAAGACGCACGCAGCGTGCCATCGGTAACGCACCGGGATTAAACGCCCGCGGGCGTCCGGAGCGGCCCCGAGTGTTCGCTTCTGGGACGGGCCGTCCGGTGCCGCGTTACGCCGCCCGGATGCCGACCGACTCCGCCACCGTGGTTGGCTCGGGAACCCGCTCGCCGCGTAGGCGCATCCCTTCGATGTGGAACTCGATGGCTTCCGCGATCAAGTGGCGCGTCTCTTCGAGGGTGCGGCCCGTAGTTATACACCCAGGGAGGTCCGGCACATAGGCGGCCCAATTGTGATCGGCCTTCTCAAAGACGACCGCGTATTCTCTCATTTCTTCAGCCCTGGCCTTCTTGCCCGCAAGTCGCCGCCGGGGTGGCCAGGGATGGTAACCGTGCCTGCTTCCGGCTTGGCCGGGCGGATGTACTGCCTGTGATCGCCTCGCGTCCGGTCGAGGGCGCCCTTCCACCAGACGAAGCGGGGCCGAAGCCTTCTCTCCGAGTTGCCTGCCCTCAGTTCCAGAACTTGAATTCCGGCCAAGCCTCGGACAGCGGCTTCTTAAGATCGTGGCAGGTCAGGATGTCGTAACGCTCCCAGCTCATGCCGTAGTAAGGATCGATGGCCGGGCCCCGATCGACGCTGCGGCACCAGCGCTGGGCGCGCTTGAGGCTCCACTCCAGCAGAATGATGCTCTCGCCGGTGTACTGCCGCGGTCCCCAGTAGTAGTAGTTCTGGTGGCCGCTGATCGCTTTCGGGAGCCCGTAGCGCGGGCCGAAGAAATCGATCGCGCCGGCCTCGCCGTAGTTGCCCGCCAGGATCGCCGTCTTGGCGCGCTGCTCCGGGGGCAGCGAGTTATAGACGCCGGCCACGGCCTGGACCATCTCTGGCCATCCGAACTCGTCGGCGAAGTGCTGGGGCAGCAGCGCGCGCGCGCCGGTCTCGGATTGCGCGCACCTTGAGTCCCGAGCCTCCCCATGTACGGCGCGATCTGCTCGGGCGGAAGAATGGGAATAACCAGCGGCGCCGCCACAATTCCCATGGCAGTAACAACGGCGGGGATTGTGACGCGCAGCCAGCGGAGCCAGCGACGCGATTCCGTCCACTTTTCCCATACCACCCCGCCCGCGGCGTATAACATCGGGTAAATGGGGGCCAAATAGTAATCCTTACCCTTGAGCGCCATCATCACCGCCAGGAAAGCCAAGTAAGTCACGGCCAGGAAACGGTACTTCTTCCCGTCGCGGTGGAATAGCAGAAACGCGAGCCCTGCAATCCACACCACGGCACTGACGGGCAGGAGCATCATAATCTGTTGCCGGAGAAATGGCAGCGGCGGCAGCTCGACATTCTTGTGCATCGCCTTCACGTTCCGCAGATCCTCGAGCGTGGGGAAGTGATGCACATATTGCCAAATGGCATTCGGCAGCGCGATGAGGAAGGCGATCCCGGCAGCCATCCAGAACCACTTAGTGGCGATCAGCCGCCGGCGCGAGGTCGCCAGGAGGCCCACCAACAGCGCGCCCAGGAAGAACACCGTCGAGTGCTTGTTCTCCATCCCCAGGCCGAGCAGGACCCCGCACCACAGCAGCAGCTTCGGCTGCTCCCGGTTGATCGCAAGCAGGAGGAAATACACGCACCCCATCCAGAACAGCGGCTCCAGGGGATTCATCGCCAGGCGCGCGCCGTTGGCGAGCGCGACCGGACACGCGAGGACGCAGATCGAGGCCAGCAGCACCGCCCATCGCCTGCCGCCCAGTTGCCGCGCGAGGGCGCCGGCCAGCACGACTTCGCCGCCGAAGGCCAGCGCCGGGACCACCCGGATGGCGTGGAGCGAGTCGCCGAGCACGAGCCGGCTGGCGTGGGCGATCCAAGCGATCAGCGGAGCGAAATCGACATACCCGACGGCCAGGTGATCGCTCGCGGCCAGGTAATAGAGCTCGTCGCGGAAATAGCCATAGCGCCCATTGGTCAGCATTTGAACCAGGACGGCCACTCCGCCAAGCGCCCAAGCGATCCAGATGTCGCTTCGGGCCGGGTCCTTCGCGCGGTCTTCAGTCATCTGTGGTAGGCTCTCTTCCGGGTGCTGGGTTACAACTTAAGAATACTATTCCATCTCTTTTGGCGGCCCGGGCCGGCCATGAGCGAGATCCTGGATCGGGGCAGCCTGCTGTGGGCCAGCGTCATCGTGCTCGCGGTCTCGTTTCTGCTTCAGGGCAGCGTAGTGCCTATGATGATACGCGCGGAGGCACTCGCGGAAGGCGCGATGGTCTTGCAGCCGGAGGCCGCCGCGCCGGATCAAGAGTACGTCCCGCCGCCCCAGCCGCGCCATGCGACGTCCGCCTGGCTCTCGTTCCACTTCTACACGCCGCTGCTGTTACTGGCCATCTTCTACGTTCCGGGAACGCTCTTGCTGAGCAACCTCGTCGCGGGCCAGGGATCGTTCGGAACGGTCTTCCGGCGCGACTATTCTCCGTTGATGACTTGCGCTTCGCTGGCGTGGGCGGCCGCGAATCTGCCGCTGATTCCGGCCGCCTGGCTGCTGCCGGTGCCCGCGCTCGGGATCGTGGCGGCGCTCGCCTATGTATACTTCGGGGTCCTGATGTTCTTCGCCGTGCGAACGGTCTCGGGAGTCAGTAACCCGGCTGCTGCGGGCACGGCTGGTCTGTCGGCGATTCCGGCCGCGCTGGCGGTTCTAGCGGCACAGCCTCTCGGGTTCCTTCTGGGCTGGCTCGCGTCGCCTTTCTTCCTCTTGTTCGCCTTTTACTTTCTGGGTGGCGAACTTAGTAACTTGGGCGCCGGACTGCGCAGCCGGCAGAACTTCCGCCGCATGCTGGACGCCGCCACGCTGAATCCGCATGACGCCGACGCACAGTACCAACTGGGACTCATCTACCAGCAGCGGCACGAGTACACGGAGGCGGTCCGGCGCTTCCAGAACGCGGTAGGGATCGACCGGCAGGAGACCGACGCGCACTTCCGGTTGGGGTGCATCGCGCGGGAGCAAGGCCGGCTCAAAGACGCGCTCGATCACTTCCAGACGGTTCTGGACCAGGACGAACACCACAGCTCGAACGAGGTCCTGCGCGAGATCGGCGAGGTATACTCGGCCGCCGGGCAGCACGCCGACGCGCGGCGGGAACTGGCGGAGTACGTCGAGCGGCGGCCCTACGACGCCGAGGGCCTTTACTATCTGGGCCTCGCGATGGAGCGGACCGGCGAAACGGCCGGCGCCCGCCAGATGTACGCGCGCGCCATCGAAGCCGCGAACACGGCGCCGCATTTCCGCCGGCACGCCGTTGCCCGCTGGGGACGCCTGGCCAGCAAGCAGTTGCGCCGGCTTCCGCGGGCGTAGTGGGAACCGCGCGAGCAGGCAAGCGGCCGCATGGCGCTGCCGCGAGGTCCGGCCGGGTCGGGATTGGACTTCCGGCGCCGGCTGGGCGCCTGCCCCACTGTGTTACTCTGTCCGTTGGCGCACCCTATGGCCGAAACGCGCGAGAAAGCCCAGTTGATGAGCGCTTCCGAGATCGACCGCACGCTGGTCCGGTTGGCGCACGAGGTGCTGGAGAAGAGCGAAGACCTGGATCGGCTGGCGTTCATCGGAATCCGCCGGCGAGGCGTGCCCATCGCTCAGCGGCTGGCGGCCAAGATCAAGGCCCTGGAAGGGGTCGATATTCCAGTCGGCATTCTGGACATCACTCTTTACCGCGACGATCTTTCGACCGTGGCGGCGCAGCCGGTGGTGCATGCCACCGAAATCGGGTTTCCGGTGACGGGCAGGGACATCATCCTGACGGACGATGTGCTGTACACGGGGCGCACGATCCGCGCGGCCATGGACGCGCTGTTCGACTACGGCAGGCCGGCGACGATACACCTGCTGGCGCTGATCGACCGCGGCCACCGCGAGCTGCCGATCGAGGCGCGCTTCGTGGGCCGCCACGTGCAAACGGCGGCGAACGAGACCATCGAAGTGAAGTTCAACGAAATCGACCAGGCGGAGAAGGTGGTACTGGTCGAGAAGGTGTAGCGCGAGCGAACACATGCCAGTCGGATTGTTGGGAATCGAAGGTCTGGAGCGCTCGGAGATCGAGGCCATTCTCAACCGCGCGAAGTTCTTTCAGCCGCCGCCCAACCAGACGTTCGGACGCCACGAGATCCTGAAGGGGCGCATGATCGTCAACCTCTTCTTCGAGGCCTCGACGCGCACGCGCACCAGCTTCGAGATAGCGGCCAAGCGGCTGGGCGCGGACGCGATCTCGATTACGGCGTCGGGGTCGAGCGTGTCGAAGGGCGAGTCGCTGGTGGACACGCTGAACACGCTGGTGGCGATGCGGCCGGACGCCATCGTGATGCGCCACGCGGCCTCGGGCGCGCCACATTTTCTGGCGCGGTACCTGCCGCGAACGCCGATCATCAACGCCGGGGACGGGACGCACGAGCATCCGACGCAGGCGCTGCTCGACGCGCGGACGATCCTGGACCAAAAGCCGTCGCTCGAAGGGCTGCGGGTGGCCATCATCGGCGACATCGCGCACAGCCGGGTGGCGCGGTCGAACATTCACCTGCTGGCGAAGTTCGGAGCGTCGGTGGTGTTATGCGGTCCGGCGTCGCTGCTGCCGGCGGAACTGGCACTGATCGCGCCGCGCGTGAGCCTGACCTACGACATCCGCGAGGCCATACGGGACGCCGACGTGGTCATGATGCTGCGGGTGCAACTGGAGAGGCAGCACGAAGCCGCGTTCGCGGCCAGCGAGTACTTTCAATTCTACGGGCTGCGGCTGGAGCACCTGGACTTGATCAAACCGGACGCCATCGTGATGCACCCCGGTCCGATCAATCGCGGGCGCGAGATTTCTTCGGAGGTGGCGGATTCGCAGCGCTCGGTCATTTTGAATCAGGTGGAGAACGGCGTCGCGGTCCGGATGGCGGTGCTCGAACGCATACTGGGTTCCCATGCCGAAACTGCTCATTAAGAACGGACGGGTGATCGATCCGGCTTCGGGCCGGGACCAGGCGGCCGATGTACTGATCAAAGGCGGGCTGATCGTACGGATAGGCGCGGACCTGCACGCCACCGGCGCCGTCACTTTCGACGCGACGGGCCTGGTGGTGGCGCCAGGGTTCCTGGACATGCACGTGCATCTGCGCGAGCCGGGCTTCGAACACGCCGAGACCATTGAAAGCGGCTCGAAGGCCGCGGCGGCGGGCGGGTTCACTTCGATCTGTCCCATGCCGAACACGCACCCAGTGAACGACGACGCCACGGTAACGCGCTATGTCGTCGAGCGGGCGCAACGGTCGGCCATCGTCAACGTGTTTCCCATCGGGGCGATCACCAAGGACAGCGGGGGCGAGCAATTGGCGGCTATCGGCTCGATGAAAGCCGCGGGCATCGTGGCGATCTCCGACGACGGCCAGCCGGTGATGAACTCGCGTGTAATGCGGCGGGCGATGGAGTTCGCGCGCGCTTTCGACCTGCCGGTGATCGACCACTGCGAGGACCTGCACCTGAGCGCCGGCGGCGATATGCACGAGGGGCCGCAATCGGTGCGGCTGGGGCTGCGCGGCATCCCGGCATCCTCCGAGGACGTCATGGTAGCGCGCGACATCATTCTGGCCGAGACGACCGGGGCGCGCTTCCACGTGGCGCACATCTCCTCGCGGCGCTCGCTCGATATGGTGGCGCAGGCCAAAGCTCGCAAGCTTCCGATCACGTGCGAGGTCACGCCGCATCACCTGGCGCTGACGGACGCGGAGATGCCGCCCTACGACAGCAACTACAAGATGAAGCCGCCACTCAGGAGCTCCACCGACGCCGATGCACTGATCGAGGGTATTGCCGCGGGCGTGGTGGATGCCATCGCGACGGACCACGCGCCGCATCCGGGTAGCGAAAAGATGCAGGAGTTCGAGAAATGCCCGTTCGGCATTATCGGCCTCGAGACGGCGCTGGCGGTGACGCTGGAGAAACTGGTACACAGCGGACGAATTCCGCTGATGCGCTGGGTGGAACTCTTCACGACGGGGCCGGCGCGGATCCTGGGTTTGAACCGCGGGCGGCTGGAACCGGGTCTGCCGGGCGATGTGACTCTCTTCGATCCCGAGCTGGCCTGGACCTACGACGTGAACCGCTCGTTCTCGAAGAGCCGCAACTCGCCCTTCCATGGCCGCAGTTTCCGGGGCGCGCCGGTGGCCACGGTGGTGGGCGGCAGGGTGGTGTGGCAGCGCGAGCGGTCCGCTCCCTAACGGTCGCGGTTCGGTGCTGGGCGGTAAGGGCGTGGCGGCAGCGCGAGCGGTCCGCTCCCTAACGGCCGCGGTCCGGTGGTGGGCGCGGTCTCTGAAACGCGGCCTTTGGGCATGGCGTCAACAGGATCATGAACTCCAGCGCTCTGTTTCTGTTCTTGCTGCCGGTCGTTCCGCTCTTCGCGCAGGCACCCGATGACGGTGCGGCCAAGCCGTTCGAGAAACTCGTACCGGGGCTCCAGGCGTGCACCACCTTTGCGCCCGATGGCAAGACGGTGTACTTCGTCACGCTGCGTGGCGAGGCGCGCACCACGACCATCATGCAGTCGCCGCGGGTAGACGGGCACTGGGGACCGGCGGCGGTGGCGCCGTTCTCCGCCCTGGACAGCAACGGCGATCCCGCCATTTCTCCGGATGGTTCGCGACTGTTCTTCTGGTCGCGGCGGCCGGCTGCGGGCAAGCCGAAGGACGCGCGGGTCCCCGACCTGTGGTGGGTGGACCGCCAGGGCAACGCCTGGAGCGAGGCCCACCAGGTGCCGGGGACCTTGCGTACCGGAGGTCCTTCGGTGGCGGCCGACGGCACGCTCTATTTCTTCCGCGTGGCCGACGACAAGGTCCCGCGGACCAGGCTGGTGCGGTCCAGGGCTGTGGAGGGGGGATCCGGCGCCATCGAGGATCTGGGAGAGACCATCAACGGCGCCTTTGGCGGTTTCGATCCAGCCATCGCGCCGGACCAGAGCTTCCTCGTGTTCGCCAGCAAGCGACCGGACTCGGCCGGGGAGAGCGACCTCTACATCAGTCACCGGCATGCGGATGGCTGGACCGAGCCGCGCAATTTGGGGTCGAAGGTCAACTCGAAAGGCGGGGAGTTTTGTCCGTCCGTGTCCGCGGACGGCAACCTGTACTTCACGCGCGGCGAGGAGGGCGTATTCTACGTTCCGCTGGCGGGGCTGCTAGGGAAGCAGGCGCGCGATACGCTTCACAGGTGCGAGTCGATCATGCGCGCGATTTCGTTTCTGCCGGCGACGCCGACGAGTTGCCCCACCACGGCTCCGTTCTCGAAGAGAAGCAGAGTGGGATAGCCGTCGACGCCGTAGCGATCCGCCGTTTCGGCGTTGCGGTCCACGTCGATTCTGCCGACTTTGAGGCGGCCGGCGTACTGGGCGGCGATCGCATCCACGGTGGGCGCGATCAGCTTGCAGGGGCCGCACCAGGTGGCCCAGAACTCCACCAGGACGGGGGTCCGGGAGCGGAGAACCTCGGCAGTGAAGTTCGAATCGCCGAAGGTGAGAACTCCGGCAGGCGCCGGTTCCTCGGGGTGCAGGCGCTGCTCCGTACGGCCGGTCTCCCGCCAGCGAGGCCTGGCTTCGATTTTGTTGGCGAGTGCGGTCTTATCGAGGTCGATCTCGCTGGCCGCAAGGCTGCCGTCCTTTCCATCGATATCGCGGAATAGATACGAGCCGTCGATGACGATGGGAGGGGCGTCGCAGACCAGGGTTCGCCCATCCTTGAGGACGAGTTTCCAGGGCGCGGCGGCGAGGGCGCCGGCAACGAACGCGAGCAGAAGGAGCGCGCGGAAAAGCGGGCGGTTGAAGGCCATGGCAATCTCCGACCGACCTACTATACATCAAGGTGGGGGCGGGGGTGGGCTGGTGCGGCTCGCGTGGTGGCGGCTCACCCGTGGCGGCTCGCGTGGTGGCGGCTCGCGTGGTGGCGGCTCGCGCGGTGGCGGCTCGCGTCGACCAGGAAGCGCGGGCCTGGAGAGGGACTTGAAATCGCACCACCGCCGCGGAAGGGACAAGCTGAAGCATGTCCTACACGGCGCATCAACGGTTTGCGGCTCCACGGGGGGTATGCTTCAGCCTGCCCAGCGATTTCGCCTGCCCCACGAAACCCTGTCGGTGCTAATGTGGTGTGGGCGCGGGCGGTTCGGCCGCGCATCCGAGAGGAGCTGTTATGGCCCACTATCAAATCCCTGCCCCGTCGCGGCGACGCATCTGGCCCCTGGTCCTGATCGGAGTTTTAATCCTGGTCCTGATGGGAGCCCGATCGATCGCAAGTTACGTCATCGAGTATCACTGGTGGAGCGAGATGGGACAGGTTTCGACCTGGCTCTCGCTACTGGCCTACTCGCTCGCCCCGGCTGCCATCGTGGTGGCCATCGTCTTCGTAGTGCTGTTTATGGCGCACCTGCTGGGGATGCGGTTCGGCGGGGCGCGGCTGGGTGCGTATCCGCTGTACGCGAAGATCTCGGCCGCGGCGATCCTGCTGCTCTCGTTCCTTATTGGCTCAGGCATCGTGGATACCTGGACGGTGGTGCGCTATTTTGGCGGGCGGAACCTTCCGAACGAGGCGACGGCATGGACCGATCCGGTCTTCGGCCACCCACTTAAGTTCTACTTATTCGATTTGCCGTTCTACGGGGTGCTGCGGCAGTTCCTGCTGGCGCTGGCGATCGCATCGGCGCTGGTCTACTGGCTGACCGCGCGCGCCTGGCAACTGCGGGACACCTTCCAGGAAGCCTTCCGGGACCGCACGCAAGTAGGGATCGACCTGCGCGCTTTCGGACTCACCGGCGCTTTGCGGTCGCGCTTCCTGCGCGGCGTCGCAGCCGTGTTTCTGGTGGCGCTGGCGTTCCGATTTTTCCTGGGCCGGTACGAGATGTTGTGGAGCGAGCACGGGTTCATGGTGGGCATCGACTATGTGGACGAGAACTGGCGTTTGCCGCTGCAGTGGCTGCTGATGGGAACCTGCGTGGTTTCGGCGGCGGCAGTCCTGTTCGGCCGCTGGCTGTGGACTTTGTCCGTGGTGGCCGCGCTGCTCATTCGGGCGATCGTCCCCGCGGTGGTGGAGGCGGCGTACGTGCGGCCGAACGAAATTTCGATCGAGCGGCCGTACATACAGCGCCACATCGAGGCCACGCGCAGCGCGTTCGCGCTGGGCCATCACATCAAAGAAGGCGAGTACAAGGCCAAGCTCGAATCGCGCTTCGATCCGGCCAAGAATCAGGCCATCCTGAGTAACGTGCGGCTGTGGGACTGGCAGGCGTTTCACGATACGGTGACGCAGATGCAGGCGCTGCGCTCTTACTACCGCTTCGCGGATACGGACATCGACCGCTATACGATCGACGGCCAGTTACGCCAGTTACTACTGACGCCTCGCGAGCTCGACGTTAGCCTGTTAGTCGCCTCGGCGCAGGCGGGCTGGCCGAATACGCACCTGATTTACACTCACGGCTACGGTCTGGTGGTGGCGGAGGCCAACCGGATTACCCCCGATGGGCTGCCGGTGCTATTCATCCAGGACGCCCCGCCGGTGGTAAACACTCCCAGCCTGAAGCTGACGCAACCGGAGCTGTACTACAGCGAGGTAGCCCAGGAGCCAGTATTCGCGGATACCAAGGAGAAAGAGTTCAACTACCCGGCCGGCGCGGACAACGTCTTCGAACGCTACCAGGGGAAGGGCGGGTTTCCGGTGTCCTCGTTCGGAACGCGGCTGGCCGCCGCGGTTTCCGAGGGCGACCCCAACATCTTACTCACCAGCTCCATTACCGAAGGCAGTCGCATGATGATACGCCGCACGGTGCGCGAACGCGTCGCCGCTCTGGCGGGTTTCATCACCTGGGAGACCGATCCCTACCTGGTGATCTCGGACGCCGGCCGGCTGGTGTGGACCATCGACGGGTACACCACCTCGGACGCGCATCCCTACTCGCATCGGGTGGATTTGGGCGACGTGGGCGAGGTCAACTACATGCGCAACGCCGTCAAGGCTACCGTAGACGCCTACGACGGCGAAACGCACATTTACATTTTCGACGGCTCGGACCCCATCATTCGCGCCTACCAGCAACTTTTCCCGCGGCTGTTCCAGCCGTTTTCGGAGATGCCCGCCGACCTGCGGCGGCACGCGCGTTACCCCGAGATTTTCTTCCGTACGCAGGCTGAGATTTACCGCACATTTCACATGCTGGACCCGCAGGCCTTCTATAACAAAGAGGACCTGTGGGACGTGGCCAAGACCGCGCGGACGCAGGGCAAGGAGCCGGAGCCGATGTCGCCCACTTACGTGGTGGCCAGCCTGCCGGGCGAGGACAAGGCCGAGTTCCTGTTGATTCTTCCGTTCACGCCTCGCAATAAAGACAACATGATCGGGCTGATGGTGGCGCGCTGCGACGGCGATCACCTGGGCGACGTCGTGGTGCTGCAACTATCGAAGCAGGAGTTGATCTTCGGGCCGATGCAGATCGAGGCGCGAATCAACCAGGAACAGACCATCTCGAAGGACCTCACGCTGTGGAACCAGCAGGGCTCGCAGGTGCTGCGGGGGCAGATGCTGGTGCTGCCGATCGCGGATACGTTCCTGTACGTGGAGCCGCTGTACATACAGTCGTCGGCGGCCAAGATGCCGCAGTTGAAGAAGATCGTTCTGGCGATGGGCAACCTGCTGATCTACACGGACACTTACGACCAGGCGCTGGCGCAGTTGAGCAACGCGATGCAGAGCGGGACCATCGCGGCCACGCCGGCGACTGTCGGAGCCGTCCCGCCGAAGCCGGCGGCGCCGCCTTCCGACCAGCGGCTGGAAGCGATTCGCGAGCACCTGCGCCGGTACCGGCAGTTTGCGGCGGACGGCCATTGGGCCGAAGCGGGGAAGGAACTCGAGGCGATACAGGACGAGGTGAACCGGCGGTAGGCGTCCACTCGCTCGCGCTCGTGGTTCGGTGCTGGCGCTGAGACCGGCCTCACTTGGCCGGTTCGCGGCGCATGGCGATGGTGCGGGCGTCCTCCGCGGTCTGCGCGGCTTCACGCGCGATGGTGACCACGCGTTTGCCGTCGACCTTCTTGTTGGTCTCGAGTTGCTGCGCCTGGCCATAGAGCTGCTCGGCCTTCTGTAGGGTGGTTTGCGCGTAACGGTCGGCGCCTTGGGCGCGCGCGAGTTGGAGCGCGTTCTGCGCTTCGTAAAGCGCGAGCAGGGCTTCATAACGATCCATCGAAACCGCACGTTCGTTGCTGGAGACGCGCACCTCGACTGGAGCCTCCGGGACCGGATACTCGCTGCGGCGCAGGAGCTCGAAGTGAGCCTCAATCCGCTCCGCCTGGCCCACGGTATCCGGCCGCAACACGTTCTCCAGGACCACTACGTTGCTCGGCTGCGTGACCGAGAAGTACGGTTCGGCGGTTACCAGCAGGCCGAAGGCCTGAAACTGAGAGGTGACGTGGAGATGCACCTTGTTAGAGGCATCGGGCAGTAGTTCGCCCAGATTGACGGGACGACCCTCCGGCGTGATGGCCCAGAGAACATAGGTTAGGTAGCGCGGTCCAAAGCAGGTCGGAGCCTGCAGCCCCTCGAATTTCGCGTCGATATCCACCGCGCCCGGCTTGCCTTCCACCTTGGCTTCTCCTTTTGCCAGTGGCAGCAGCACGGTGCCGCGGAAACCGATTTTGGTCGGTTGTCCGGAGTGTCCGTAGTTCACGGCCTGGATGGTACGCTGCTCGACCGTGACCTTGTAAATGGGCGCCTGGGCGTATGCGGCCGAGGCCCAGAGAAACAACAGAACCACCGATGAACGCTTCATGAAGCAGAGAGAGCAAATGCAGTGCCAGTTCCGAAAGCCCCTGGATTTTCAACGCGGCGGCCGCGGGGTGGGTAGTAATTACCAGCGCTGGTGTACCATCGGTCGGACTTTCGCGTCGTAAATGTGGGCCACGGCCGCCATGGCTTCATCCGTCAAAGGAGGGAGGCTGGAGGAGGCGCAGTTCTCCGCAACCTGCGCGGCGCGCTTGCCGCCGGGGATGGCGCAAGTGACCGCATCGAACATCAGTATCCAGCGAAGCGCGAACTGAGCCATGCTCGTTCCCACGGGCAGCACTTGACGGATCGCCTCGACCGCGTCGAGCGCGACATCGTAGTCCACGCCGGAGAAAGTCTCGCCGACGTCGAAGGCCTCTCCGTGGCGGTTGAAGTTGCGGTGATCGTCGGGGGCGAACTTTGAGTCGCGGGCCAGCTTGCCCGTCAGCATCCCGCTGGCGAGCGGCACGCGCGCGAGGATGCCGACGCGGCGGCGCTTCGCTTCGGGGAAGAACAGCTCGGCGGGGCGGTGACGGAAACAGTTGAAAATGATCTGGACGGTCTGAACGTTGGGGAATTCGATGGCTTTCAGAGCCTCCTCGACGGTCTGCACGCTGACGCCGTAATAGCGAAGCTTTCCGGCGCGGCCGAGGTCGTCGAGGGCGCCGAACACTTCGGGCCGGTAGTAGACCTCGGTGGGGGGACAATGCAGCTGCAGCAGATCGAGGCAATCGGTGGCGAGGTTGCGCAGGCTGTCTTCGACGAAGCGCGCGAGGTTGGCCGCGTTGTAGCCCTCGGTGGTGTGCGGAGAGAGGCGGCGGCCGGCCTTGGTGGCGACGACGATCTCCTCTTTGCGATCGCGCCGGACCTGGCCGACGAGGCGCTCGCTGCGCCCATCGCCGTAGACATCGGCGGTGTCGATGAAGTTGACGCCGCTGTCGATCGCCTGGTGCAGCGCGGCGATGGATTCGCTGTCATCGGTGCTGCCCCAGGCGCCGCCGATAGCCCAGGCGCCAAAGCTGACTTCGGAGACGTTCCAACCGGTGCGGCCGAGAGCGCGGTAGTTCATGGAATCCAATGTAGCGGAAAAGGGGGCGCGGTCGAAACGCGGGTGTCGAAACGCGGGGCGGGTTTGGGCGTGCGGTGCCGTACGGGGCGCGGTCGAAATGCGGGGCGGCTCGGCGTGCGGCGCCGCGGGGGGCGCGGTGGTTATTCCAGCGTCTGCTCGAGCACTTTGCGTGCTTGGGCGGCGCGGTAGGCCCGGAGCTTTTCCTTATACTCGGGATGGCGCGCGGCGAGGATGGCCACGGCCAGCAGGGCGGCGTTCTTGGCGCCGGCCTTGCCGATGCCGAGCGTGCCGACGGGGACGCCGCCGGGCATCTGCACCGTCGAGAGGAGCGAATCGAGGCCCTTCAGCGCCGGGCTCTCCATGGGCACGCCGAGCACGGGCAGAATTGTGTGGGCCGCGATTACGCCGGCGAGGTGCGCCGCGCCGCCCGCCGCCGCGATGACCACCTCGACACCTCGTCCTTCCGCCTGCGAGGCATACTGGGCGGTCTCGGCCGGGGTACGGTGCGCGGAGAGCACTCGCGCCTCGTGCGGCACGCCGAACTCGGTCAGAGTCGCGGCCGTGTCCCGCATGACTTCCCAATCCGACTTACTGCCCATGACCACGGCAACCAGAGGCTCGCTCATGGAATCAGGGTAGCAAGGCCGCCGGTCGCCCGGCGCGCGAGGGTCCGCTCCCGAGAGGTCCGCTCCCTCACGGTCGCGGTTCGGTGCTGTCGGCCGCCGGTCGCCCGGCGCGCGAGGGTCCGCTCCCGAGGAGTCCGCTCCCTCACGGTCGCGGTTCGGTGCTGTCGGCCGCCCGCCGCCCGGCGCGCGAGGGTCCGCTCCCTCACGGTCGCGGTTCGGTGCTGTCGACCGGCCTATTTGCCCCGGCGGGCTTTCAGTTCGGCCAGCATCTGGTCGATGCGGTCCGACTTATCGAGCGCGGTGAGTTGCTCCTCGGTGTTGTCGGCGAGCATTTCGGCCTTGGCCTGGCTCATCGCCTCGCTGTGGCGGACCTTCTTCTGCATGCGGTCGAAGGCGCTGGCGCTCGATCCGTCGGCAACGGCCATGCGCGCGTCGCTGGCCTTCGAGAGCGCGCGGGAACGCCGGTGTTGCGCGATCAGCATGTCGCTCATGTTTTTCGCCTCCGTCAGCTTCTGACCCAGCTTGTGAAGCGCCGACTTCAACTCCTCGACCTGCACCTTCTGATCGGCAATCTGCTGGTCGAAGCCCTCGTCCATCTGCTTGTAACCGAGGGACCGCTCGAGCGCGGCGCGAGCCAGTTCCTCCTGGCCCTTGTCGACGGCCAGTTCGGCCTTCCGCGTCCATTCGGCGTGCTTGTCCGCGGTTTCTTTGCGCTTCTTCTCGAGGACGTGCAGGTCGGCGATCGCGACCGCGACCTGCGTCTTGACCTGGAGCAGTTGATTCTGCATGTCGAGAATCACCTGCTTGATCATTTTCTCCGGGTCCTCGGCCTTATCGATGAGGTCATTGAGATTGGCCCGGATCAAGGTGGAAACACGTTCCAGTAGTGCCATTTCGATTGCCTCCTTACCGCAGGGCAGGTGAAATCGCCTGCCCTGCCCACGATTTGTTGGCCCGACGCCCGTGGGCTGAAGCCCACGGCGGCACGCTAAAGCGTGCGCCACGGGCGCCACTAGCCCTGGTCTGGCTCCGATTTCTTCTCTCCAATCAACTTGACCTTCGAGAACAGCTCGGACATCTTCATGCCCGAAAGCGTCTCGAACAGCGCCGGGATCTGGGCCGCCATGGCGGTCATGTCGCCGGTGATCTTGTTCATGCCGGCGGTATTGCCGTCGCCGGTGGATACTATAGTGATCTTGTCCACGTTGGCGAGCGGCGCGGCGAGCGCCCTCACCACTTCGGGCAGTCCGCTGATGAGCCGGTCCACGACGGCCGCCTGGTTCCATTCCTGGTAGGCGGCGGCCTTGACGTTCATGGCGCGCGCCTCGGCGTCGCCTTTCTTGAAGATAATGTCGGCCTCGGCCTCGCCGGTTGCGCGGGTCGCGGAGGCCTGGCCTTCGGCCTGGATCGTCAAGCGCTGCTTCTCGGCTTCGGCCAGCGTTTCGATTTTCCGCCGTTCGATCTCGGCCTGCTTGAGCACGGTGGCGATCAACTCGCGCTCGCGGCGCTGGATTTCGGCGTCCTGCACGGCGATCTGCCCCTGCCGTTCCACCTGCTGGATCTTGACCTGCTCGGCCACCACCTGTTGCTGCATGATGTTGGTCTGGATGTCGTAGGCCTTGTCGGCCTGGGCTTGCTGCTTCTTAGTGGTCTCGAGGTACTGCGCTTTGCGGACTTCGAGATCGCGCTGCGCCTGGGCCTGGGCGGCCAGCGATTGCGTCTCCGCTAGCACGCGTTCCTGGTCGGCCTGCGCCCGAGCGATGGCGGCTTCCCGCTGCGCGACGGCGCGCCGGATGGCGGTGTCACGCTCGGCTTCGGCCGTGGCCACGTCGGCATCGCGCCGTATGCGCGCGACATCCGGACGGCCCATGTTGCTGATGTACTCGTTCTGGTCCTTGACTTCCTTGATGGTGAACGAGATCACTTCGAGGCCCATCTTGTTCATGTCGTCGGCGCAGGTGGAGCGCATGCGGTCGGCCACCATCTCGGGCTCCTTCACGATTTCTTCCACCGTGAGCTGGCCGATGATGCCGCGCAGGTGGCCTTCCATCACCAACCGGATCAAGCCTTCGCGCTCCTCGGGCGACTTGGTCAGAAACTGCTCGGCGGCGGTGAGGATCGAAACATCGTCCGACTTCACCTTGATCTGCGCCACCGCCTCCACCGTGACCGCCACGCCCTGCTTGGTGTAGAGGTCCTGCTTCGGCGCCACGTCGAACGACATCAGCTCGAGCGACAGGCAGCGCCAATTCTCCACCATGGGAAAGATCACTGTGCCACGGCCCTTGACGATGCGGGTGCGCCGCATGCCATATACCACCAGGGCCTCGTGGGGACCGGCTTTGCGATACAGTCGCGCCAGCGTCCCCATCAGGAAGAAGATTGCCAGGATCGCGAGGCCGGCCATTACCCAGACCTCGCCGCGGTTCAGTAGCTCTAAGTGCATAGGGTCTCCGTCAGTCCTTCTCCTCGTCTGCGGGCTCGCCCGCCAGGTCTTCCCAGCGCCGGACGTAGGCCACGCCTTTGTCGAAACGCGTCACGACAACCTCGGTATTCCTGGGCACCGCCGCGCCGTCTTCACTCCGAGCGGCCGTGCAATGCCTGGTGCCCCCCTGTACAAACACGATCTCCCCGGTGCCCCCCGGCCGGATGGAAACGCTCAGGCGGCCCAGTATGCCAACCATGTCCGCGTCCTCCGGATCGAATTCCGCTTCGTCGCGCATCAGCACTTTGGCCAGAAACAGAAAGACGATTGCGGCGGCCACCAGACCGCTCGCCAGCGCGATGCCGAGCGCGAAGAACGTCCACAAGCTCGAAAAACGAACCAACACGTAGCCTGTGCCGCCGAACCACACCAGGAACACGGATAGCGTGCCGAAGTTCAGAACCGGCACGTCGCCACCTCCCAGGTGCGGGACGTGGACGTGCGGGACGTGCACGTGCAGGTGCGGCAGGTGCAGGTGCGCGGTTCCGGTCACGAACGAGATCAGAATCAGCAGAAAGCCGACCAGGAAGCAGGTCAGGTAGAAATCCGGCCAAGTCATCGGGAACGCCTCCGCTCCCCGGCGGGCCTGAGGACCTGCAACAAGCGTTCGGCCAGGCCGGGGTTTTCCAATATAGCTCCAAGCAGCAGCAGGCACATGCGCGTGTCGTCGTGCCGCGACAGCTTCACCAGGGCTCCCGCCAGCTCGGCGTCGTCGTGAAAGCGCTCGGCGCCGGCGATCAGCCACAGATCGAGCTTGTCCTCGGAAGCGCCGAGGCTCGAGACCAACTCGGTGGAATAGCCTTCCGGGTCGTCGACCAGGTAGCCCGGATGCACCTTGAAAAAAGTAGCCAGCAGCATACGCGTCGAGTTGGTCAGGTGCGGCCGCGCTCCGTTTTCGATTTGCGAAAGATAGGACTGGCTGATGGCGCGCCCCATCTCCTTCTTGAGGAGGCGGACTACTTCCTGCTGGGTAAGCTCGCGGTCCAGGCCGCGGAGCGTTCCCTCGACCTCGCGCAGGTAACGGAGCTTTTCGCCGAGCTTCATATTGCTAGTTGCAATATGTATATCACGAATTGCGATAGGCTGTCAATACCCAGGTTGGCGGCGGACGGAGCGACGCCTGGATGCCTGGTTCGCTACACTGCTGGTTTGGAACACTCTAAAGCCCTTCGCTGCTTTTTCCTGGCCTTTGCGATCACGGCGGCTCCGTGGGCTGAAGCCCACGGCGGCACGCTAAAGCGTGCGCCACAGTTCGACCGCGACTACGACGCGCTGGCAGCCACGCGGTCCATCAGCGAGACGGCTATCGCTCCGGACGGGAAACGGGTCGCCTGGGTCCAGGACGCCGGGGACATTTTCGTCGTCTCCGGCCCGGATGCGGCGCCGCTCAGGGTCGCTGAGGGGCACGCCATCGCGTGGTCGCCGGACGGGCGGGCGCTGGCTTTTCTGCATCTAACCGGCCTGTACATGGCGGACGCGGGCGGCGGCTCTCCGCAGAAGCTCGCCGAGCTGAAAGGCCACGCGGCGGACCCGCGCTGGTCCCCGGACGGGAGGACGATTGCGGTGCTCTTCGCCGAGGGCGCCCCGGCGGCGTCGGGCCCGCTTCAGGCGGCGCGCCCCGAAACCGGGGTGATCGGTGAGCGCATTTTCAACCAGCGGATCGCGACGGTGGATGTCGCTACGCGGGCTGTGCGCCAAGTTTCGCCGCCGGAGCTGCACGTCTACGAGTACGATTGGTCGCCCGAGGGGAAAGCCTTCGCGGCGACGGCGGCGCCGGGGCCCGGCGACGACAACTGGTACGTGGCCAAGCTGTACACCATCGACGCGGCGACGGGCAAAGCCAGCGTGGTGGCGGAGCCGGCCCGCCAGATCGCGGTGCCGCGCTGGTCTCCGGACGGGGCGCGGATCGCGTACATCTCGGGGCTGATGAGCGATGAGGGTTCGACGGGCGGCGACGTGTTCGTGGTTCCCGCCGGCGGCGGCGAGCCGCGCAACGTGACGCCCGGCATGCCCGCTTCGGCAAGTGCGATCGCATGGCTCGACGCCGGCCGCATCCTCATCTCAGAACAGGTGGACGGCGATTCGGGCTTCGCTTCGCTCGATCTGGCCGGCGGAGGGATCGAGACTCTGTGGCGGGGCCCGGGCGCAGTGACGAGCGGCGGCTGGGTGCCGAACGTGTCGCTGGCGCGCGACGGGAAGATGTCGGCGGTGGTTCGCCACTCGTTCGACGCGCCGCCCGAGGTTTGGACCGGGCCGATCGGGGCCTGGCAGCGGATCACGAGCGTCAATCGCGACGTGCGGCCGGCCTGGGGCGAAGCCAGAAGCGTACACTGGCCGAGCGAAGGGCGCAGCGTGCAGGGCTGGCTGCTCTACCCGCACGGATACGATCCGGCGCGGCGGTGGCCGCTAGTGGTGATGCCACACGGCGGACCGGGCGCCATGGAGCGCTCGCATTGGCCGGGCGCGGGGTTGGAGGGCATGCTCGCGGCGGGCGGGTACTTCGTCTTTCTGCCGAATCCGCGCGGCAGCTTCGGCGCGGGCGAAGCCTTTACGGAAGCCAACGTCCGCGACTTCGGCTACGGAGATTTTCGCGATATTTTGGCGGGCGTGGATGCGGTGATCGAGAAGCTGCCGGTAGACAATGCGCGGGTGGGGATCATCGGGTGGAGCTACGGCGGTTACATGACGATGTGGGCCGTTACGCAGACGGACCGGTTTCACGCCGCGGTGGCGGGAGCGGGACTCTCGAACTTCCAGAGCTACTACGGTGAGAACCGGATCGATCAATGGCTGATACCGTTCTTCGGCGCGTCGGTGTACGACGATCCGGCGGTCTACTGGCGCAGTTCGCCGATCGCCTTCATCAAGAATGCGAAGACTCCCACGCTGGTGCTGGTGGGGGAGCGCGACGCCGAGTGCCCGGCTCCGCAGTCGCGGGAGTTCTGGCACGCGTTGAAGACTCTGGGCGTCGAGACGGAGCTGGTGATTTACGCGAACGAGGGCCACGCCGTCCTCGATCCGGAGCACCAGCGCGATATCGTCCGGCGATCGCTGGACTGGTTCGATAAATACCTGAGATAGACGGCGCGCTTCATGTTACCCTTTGGTCAAGAGGAGGGGCCATGAGCGCGGCACAACCGGTAGCGAAATCCGAACAGCAGTTATTCGAGGCGATCCGGGCGGGCGACGCCTCGCGCGTGAACGAGTTACTCGAGGCGGCTCCCAGCCTGGCCGGCGCCAGGACGCCCGACGGCACTTCGGCGGTCCTCATGGCGATCTACTGCGGCCATCCTGAAATGGCGCGGCAGTTCGAAGACCGGGGCGTGGTGTTGAACCTGTTCGAAGCTTGTGCGGCGGGCCGGCTCGAACGGGTAGCGGCGCTGGTCGCCGGCGACCCTTCGCTGGCTGGCGGGTATTCCGACGACGGCTACCCGGCGCTGGGCCTGGCAGTGTTCTTCGGCCATGAAGACATCGCCGGGATGTTGATGGAGAGCGGCGCGGACGTGAACGCGGCGTCGCGCAACAGCCAGTCGGTCACCCCGCTGCACGCCGCGGCGGCGCGCCACAACACCAAGCTGGTGGGCGACCTGCTCGCGCGCGGCGCCGACCCCGACGCGGCTCAGGCCGGCGGCTTCACGGCCCTGCATGAGGCGGCCTTCCACGGCGACCGGGAACTCACCGAGTTGCTGCTCGGCTACGGCGCCAACGCGCGGCAGAAAACGGCCGAGGGGAAAACCGCAGCCGACCTGGCCACCGAGCGCGGCCACGCCGAACTGGCGGCGCTGTTGGCCCGGCTGGCGGGATGAGCGAGCGGTCCACTCGCCGACGCTCGCGGTTCGGCGCTGGCGACGGGAGCGGACGCTAGGGACGGATCAGCTCGAGCGGCATCTGGATGGTGGCCGAGGTCCGGTTCTCCGGATCGGCATCGTCGGTGACCTTGAGGCGGTAATCGCCGGTCGGGACGTCGAACAGGATTCGGCCGTGGAGGGTCTCGGCGGGCTTCACTGTGCGGATGTAGCCGAGCCACTCCGGAAGGGCATTGGCTTCGTTCAGCTCATCGTAGGTGACGCGCTGGCTGTCCACGACGCTGAGCGGTGGGATGCCCGAGCTCAGCGAGCCGGCGTTGGTGACGGAGAACCGCACGGCTAGAAAGTGGTTGCGCGGCAAGCGCGGGGCCGCGGGATCGCCGAGTTGGTCGAACCATTCCGTGTCGAGGACGGTGTAAATGAGGGGGCCGGTTTTGACCGATTCTCCCATCTGATACACCTTGGTGTCGCGCTGGGAGGTCTGCGGGGACGAGCAGCCGCCCAGGAATCCGCACAGTGCCAGGGCCACGGCTGCGCGGCTCAGATTCAGCATAGAGAATTCATCCTAGCAAAACGCGCGGCAGGGGACCGGGGCAGGGCCGGCGGGCGGCGGGGAGTAGCCGGCGGAAGCCGGGAGGAGTGAGACGGCAGGGTCCGCTCCCTGACGGTCGCGGTTCGGTGCTGGCGATGCCTAACGGTCGCGGTGCTGGCGATGCCTGACGGTCGCGGTTCGGTGCTGGCGATGCCTTGCGGCCCCGGTGAGGGCGATGCCCTGCGGGCGGTGCTGGCGCGCAGCCCCTATGCCGGGAGGCGCAGACGGGCTTCGCAGCCGCGGGCGGATTCGCGGTTGTGGAGGGTCAGGGTGCCGCCGTGGGCTTCGGCGATCTGGCGGCTGAGCACCAGGCCGATGCCGGAGCCGCCGGGCTTGGTAGTGAAGAACGGCACGAACAGGTTGGTCGTGCTCGAGAGGCCCGGCCCTTCGTCCTCGATCACGATGTCGACGAAACCGGGGACGCGGGTCCAACTCACCGCGACGCCGCCGTCGGCCTCGAGAGCCGCGTCCACCGCGTTCTTCAGAAGATTGATGAGCAACTGCTCGAGCTGATCGGGGTCGGCTTGAAGGATCAGCGGCGGGCCGGGGATCACGCGGATGGAGATGCGTCCTTCCAGGGTGGCCACGCGGTGGATGCAGGCGCCCAGATCGACGGGCTGGAATTTGGGCTGCGGCAGGCGGGCCAGCCGCGAGTAGGCCTGCATGAAACGGGTGAGGGCCTCGGCGCGGGAGCTGATGACGGCGAGGCCACCCTTGACGTCCTCCTGCCAGTCGGGGGCGAGCGGCTCGCGGCCGATCAGGCTTTCCAGGCTGCCGGCAATCGAGCGGATGGGCGCCAGCGAGTTGTTCAGCTCGTGGCCCAGCACGCGGAGCAGGCGCTGCCAGGCCTGGCGTTCCTCCTCGCGCAGCGCGCGGCTCAAGTCGGTCAGCACCAGCAACTGGTGGCGCATGCCTTCCTCGCGGAAGGTGGAGCGGCTGATGCCCCAGCGGCCGATGCCGCCCGGGAAGACCATCTGGGCGGTGCGCGGGACCTCTCCATCGAGGCAGTCGGCGAGGCCGAGATCGGAAGCACGGCGCCCCAGGAGCCGTTCGGTAGGCTGGGCCAGCAGGCGCTCGCCGGCGCGGTTCACCAGGCGCAGCCGCTGCTCTCCGTCGAAGGTAAAAATGGCGACCTCGATCTCGGTCATGACGGTGCGCAGGAGCAGCGTGGCTTCCACGGCGCCCAGGCGCTGGGTGTGCAGGGTCTCGCCGAGCGCATTGACTTCGGTCATGACGTCGCCAAGCGCGTCGTCGCGCCGGGCCCCGCGCGCGCGGATGGAATAGTCGCCCTCGCGCAGCGCGGCGAGCAGATTCGAGAGTGTCTGCAGGGGTCTTACCACGCGGCCCTGAACAGCGCCCGCGAATCCCAGCCAACAGAGGCCGATGACCACGGTGAGGGTCCACTGCGCTTTGGGCGTGAACTGAGCCTGCGGTGTAAAGTCGCCGGCCCAGAGCAGGAGCAGCGCGACGAGGGTGCCGGGGAAGCCGCAGGCCAGGGCCAGCAGGAAGACGCGGTGCTCGTGGCGTAGTGGGCCGGGCTTTCGCAGCTTCATAGAACGGTCAGAGGCCGTAGCGCTGGATGCGGCGGTAGAGCGCGCTGCGGCTGAGGCCCAGCGCGCCCGCGGCCTGGCTGACGTTGCCCTGGTAGCGTGCCAGCGCCTTCTTGATCAGGAACGCCTCCACTTCCTCCAGACTCATGTCCTCCAGGCGCGGCGCGCCTTCGCGGCCGCTGGGACGCAGCGCGAGGTCGCTGGCCTTGACCTGCGTGCCCTGCGCCATCAGCACCGCGCGCTCGATGGAATGGTCCAGCTCGCGCACGTTTCCGGGCCAGGGATGCTCGAGGAGCACCTGCAATGCCGACGATTCCAGACCGCTCACGGCCTTGCGATAGCGTTGCGAGTAGAGGCCCAGGAAATGCATCGCCAGTAGCGGGATGTCCTCGCGCCGTTCGCGCAGAGGCGGGACGCGAATCTCGATGGTGTTGAGGCGGAAGAGCAAGTCTTCGCGGAAGCGGCCGCCCGCGACCTCTGCATGCAGGTCCGAGTTGGTGGCCGAGAGAATGCGGACGTCGACGTGGTGCGTTTTCGAGGAGCCCACGCGCTCGAACTCTCCCATTTCGAGCACGCGCAGCAGCTTGGCCTGTTGCGCCTGGGTGATGTTCGCGATTTCGTCCAGGAAGAGCGTGCCGCCATCGGCGAGCTCGAAGCGGCCGACGCGGTCCGAACGCGCGTCGGTGAAGGCGCCCTTGACGTGCCCGAACAGCTCACTCTCGAAGACGCCTTCGGGAAGGCCGCCGGTGTTGACCGTAATGAGCGGCTTGGGGGAGCGGGCGGAGATGGAGTGCAAGCGCCTGGGCCACCACTCCCTTGCCCGTACCGTTTTCGCCGGTGATGAGGACGTTGGCGTCGGAGGGCCCGATGCGCTCGATCATTTCGAGCACCGGACGCATGGAGGGCGCACCGGCGATGAGGGTGGAGCGGCCTTCCTGGCGCAACAGGCGGTTCTCGGCCTCGAGGCGCTGTCCCCGGCGGAGGGCGCGGCCGAGCTCGATCTGGGTGCGCAGCACGGTGAGGAGGCGGGCGTTCTCCCAGGGCTTCTGGATAAAGTCGCGGGCGCCGCGGCGCATGGCTTCGACGGCTACCTCGACGCTGCCCCAGGCGGTCATGACGATGACGGGCAAGGCGCTGTCGAGGGCCTGGATGCGACACAGCAGATCGAGCCCCTCCTGGCCGGAGGTGGTGTCGCGCGCGTAGTTCAGATCCATCAGGACGGCGTCGAAATCGCGGTTCTCGATGGCGGAGAGAATGCCGGCGGGCGAGCTGGCGGATTCGGTCTCGAAGCCCTCGCTCTTGAGCAGGAGGCGCAAGGCCATCAGGACGTCGGGCTGGTCGTCGGCGATGAGGATTCGGGGATTCGAGCTTGCCATGCGTTTAGTGTCCGTTTATGGGATTCTCCGTTCCGGCAATGGACGGCGGCGGAGCCGCTTGCTTACGCGCGCGGTTCGGTGCCCGGCCGTCCTGGCGGCACCGAACCGCGACCGTCAGGGAGCGGCACATCGGCCTAGTCCTTCACGATCCAACCGTCGAAGAGCTTGATGGTGCGATCGCTGAAGGCGGCATTGGCCTCCGAGTGCGTCACCTGGATGATGGTGGTGCCCTCGTCGTTCAGGCGTTTGAACAGCTCCATGATCTCCTTGCCCTGGCTGGAGTGGAGGTTGCCGGTGGGCTCATCCGCCAGGATCAGTTTGGGATTCGCCACCAGGGCCCGGGCCACGGCGACGAGTTGCTGCTGGCCGCCCGAGAGCTGGTTCGGATAGAGGTCCTTCTTGCCGACGATCTGGAAGCGATCGAGCATGTCGCACACGGTGCTGGCACGCTCAGCAGCCTTGATGTTGCGGTAGGAGAGGGGGATTTCCAGGTTCTCGTACACGGTCAGGTTGTCGAGCAGGTGGTAGCTCTGAAACACGAAGCCGATGTACTTCTTGTTGATCTCGGCGCGCTGTTTGGGGTTGAGCTTGTGGATGGGGTGGTCCGCAAAATAGAACTCGCCCGTCCAGGCGCCGTCGAGCATCCCGATGATGCTCAGCAGCGTCGATTTGCCGGCGCCCGACGGTCCCATGACCGTCACGAACTCGCCCTCTTTGATTTCGAGGTCGATCCGGCGGAGCACGAAGGTTTTCATGTTACCCGTCGGGTACCACTTCTCTACGTTTACGAGTTTGATCATCGCCTCATCCATATCGCAATCATTCTATGCCTTTGGAGTGCCTGTCTGTGCATGCGGGGGGCCAAAGGGGGGAGACAGCTGTCAGCTATCAGCCGTCAGCTATCAGCTTTCAGCCATCAGTGTTTGCTGGCACGCTTCACCAGGGCCACGCCGGTGAAGATAATCAGCATCGCCGCTGCCTCGCGCAGGCCGAAGGGTTCGCGATAGAACCACCAGCCCAGAAAGACCGCGACCACGGTGTTGACGTATGGATAGATGGAAACCACGGCTACGCGGAGATGGCTCAGCGCGTAGATGTATGAGCTGTAGCCGACGATCGAACCGAAGATCATGAGGTAGACGATGCCTACCACGCCTCGGACCGTGAGGGTGATGGGATGCTCGGGAATGACCAACGCGGTCAGAGCCAGTACGAGTCCGGCCGCCAGCATCTGGATGGCGCTCATTACGATGGGATGCGCACGGGCGGGTTGGCGGCGATAGTAGATCGACCCGGCGGCCCAGCAGGCGTTGGCGAGTTGCAGAACAAGGAAGCCTCGCAGCAGGAGAGGGCCGGAGCCGAATCCATGACCCGCGGAGTCACGCAGGACCAGGAGCGCGGTGCCGCCGAGGCCGACCAACATGCCGAGAATGGTGGGGCGGTGGAGGCGGTCGCCGCCCGGCATCAGGGCCTCGGTGCCTACCAGCCAGAAGGGCGAAATGGTGATGAACAGTGCCGCCATCCCGCTGGGGATCCAGGTCTCGGCAATGACCAGCCAGGTGTTGGAGCCGCCCAGCAGCACTACGCCGGTGAGCGCGCCGATCCAGAGTTCGCGGCCCTTCGGCAAGCGCGCGCCTTTCAGGAGGGCCGCGACCAGCAGGATGGAGCCGGCGACGGAGAAGCGGATCGCCACCAGAGCCAACGGAGGGAAGGATTCCAGGGCCATCCGGATGGTGAGGTAAGTGGTGCCCCAAAACAGGCAGACGGAGGCCAGGGCGCCGTAGGATCGTACGGCCTGCGCGCGCGCACGACCGGCTGCGGACAGCGATGGCGGCGACCCCATTCAGTCAGGGTAGCATCCGGCATTGGAGAGGCGTCCCGTGAGAGCTCCGCTCAGCGGTCAGCCATCAGCCCTCAGCGCTCAGCCAACCGGGGACAGGACCTCCAGCGTGATGGCTGTCAGGTCCGCTCCCTGACGGTCGCGGTTCGGTGCAGAGGGCCGGTCCATGCGCCAGCGGCACGTTGGGAGCATAGGGCCGGTTCATGCGCGAGCGGCAGGCCGGGAGCATAGGGCCGGTTCATGCGCGAGCGGCAGGCCGGGAGCAGAGGGCCGGTTCATGCGCGAGCGGCACGCTGGGAGCAGAGGGCCGGTTCATGCGCGAGCGGCCTACCAGCGCACGGCATCGGCCACGGCGGGAAAAGCGGGCTAGAATGAGAGCTTGATCCTGACTCTCACCATCAATCCGGCGATCGACCAGAATGTCACGGCCGACCGGCTGGTGTTCGAGGACCGCGCTTACATCGTGGCCACGACGGAATCGGCCGGCGGGCGCGGCATCAACGCTTCGTGCGTGATCCATTCCTTCGGCGGCGAGACGCTGGCGATCGCTCCCTCGGGCGGCCGGGCGGGCAAGCGATTCCAGCAGTTGATGTGCGGCTGTGGCTTCCCGACCGAAATCGTTCCGGTGAAGAAAGGTATGCGGACCAACTTCACGATAACGGACCGGCAGGGCCTCACGATCAAGCTCAACCAACCCGGGCCACGGCTGAGCAAGCAAGAGCTGGCGCGTCTGGGAGAAGCGGTGCGCAAGAGACTGCCGGGCGCGGACTGGCTGATGCTGTGCGGCAGCCTTCCTCCCGGCGTGCCCGGCGCCGTCTATTCCGGCCTCATCAAGGCGGCGCACGAGCATGGAGTGAAGACGCTGCTGGACACCGACGGGGAGGCGCTGGCTGAAGGCGTGCGCGCGGGCCCCACGGTAGTCGCTCCGAACCAGCAGGAGGCAGAACGCCTGCTCAACACCGCTTTGATCACGCGGAGCCAGTTCCTGGATGCAGCCGCCCAGATTCGAAGCATGGGAGCGGAATCGGTGATCCTTTCGCTGGGTAGCCGAGGCGCGGTGGGAGCCTCTGCGCGCGGCATCGTAGAGGTGGTGCCGCCGCGCGTTGACGTGGTGTGCCCCATCGGTTCGGGAGACGCTTTGGCGGCCGCCTTTACGTGGGCGCTGGCGCGCAGCGGCGATTTCACGGACGCGCTCCGCTGGGGAGTGGCGGCGGGAACCGCATCGGCGACACTGCCGGGCCTGCGGTTCGCCAACCTCGACCAGACGCGAGAGATCTACGAGCGGGTCGAGGTTCACCAGATTTCTGAGGCCTGAAGCTCCGCTTGCTTACGCGCGCGGTTCGGTGACGGCACCGGCCGGTCAGCGCACTACACGCTCTGGATGTAGTTGCGCATGTGGCGGATCTCTTCGGCGTTCTGCTCCAACTCGTCCAGCATCAGGTCGCGCATGGAGATGAAACCGACCACCTCGCCGGAGCGCATCACCGGCAGGTGCCGGCAACCGCAGCGCCGCATCAGTTCCATGGCCTCCTCGCTGGTGGTCTCCTCATCCGCTTTGGTGAGGTTGGTGGACATCACCTCGCCGACCAGGGTCTGTTGAGGGTCGCGGCCTGAGAGCACGACGCGCTTCATCAGGTCGCGTTCGGAAAACACGCCGCGCAATTCGTTGTTTTCGATCACGGGGATTGCCCCCACGTTCACAGCTGCCATGTGGGCGGCCACGGCCGCCACGGTCTGGCCGGGCTGGACCGAGAACATCTCCCGGTTGTGCAGGATATCTTTGAGCTGCGGCATATCGCCTCCGCGATTTGCGATCAGGCTAGCACAAAGGCGCCCATTCCTCAAGTATGCGGAAACAAATGGGTTATTAGGGCCCGATGATCAGGCTAGGGCAAGACCAGCGAAGAGCCGGGGGCTTCCGGAGCCGGGGCCGCCGACTGCTCACGCAGCACGTCCAGGAAGGCGCGCCCGCGCTTGCGGCCGTTGTCGAGCTGGTACTCGACGCTCTCGAGAAAGACCAGCACGCCGAGGATGTCGGCATCGCGCAGAGTCTCCATCCCGGAACGCTTGGCGAGCTCCTGCCGGAAATCCTCGATGCCCTTCTGGATGCGCTCCAGGACCGCCGCGGCGATCAGGTTCGAGGGTCGGGTCTCGTAATAAAGACCGGACTCGCGGGTCCGGTAGGTCCGCACCAGGGAGTCGAGCGCCTCACGGACGTCGGCGTCTACCGCGCCGGCCGTTCCCAGGCCAGCTTCGGCGACGGCGTGCATAACGGCCGCCAACAGGATCTCGTTCCGCTGGAGGAAGGGTTCGTCGACCGGGATATCGTGGTGAGGGATGTCCTTGGGATCGATCGGCTCCGGCTTTTCGTGGCTGCGGGCCTCGCGCAGGTACGGGCAATCGAGCGGGCAACCGATGGTTTGCTCGCGCTCGGTGCCGCAGCACACGCTGCAGATGTCGCCTCCAACGCCGGGGCACGCGCGGCGCGCCCGACGAACATGGCAGAGCGTACAGGTCATAATAGGCGGTAGGCGGGTCCAGCACCCGCACGCCATTTCATCATCTCACATGCCCCGCACCGATCTGTTCATCAAAGTAGAAATCGAGCATGAGGAGGGCGAACCGCCCGAGCGTCTGGCCCTCGAGATCTGCCGGCGGATTCTGAAGGTCTACGGCGTCCGGCGCGCCGAGCTATCGAGCGCGGTGGCGCGGGCGGAGGAGTGAGACTCCAAGCCTCGACATGAGTGTCGAGGCGGCAGGCAAGAGTGCCTGCGCCACAACCCACTTACCGGGCGTGGATCAGCAACCGGAGGGCTCGGCGGGAGTGCACCCAGGCGGCGTAGGCGAGAAGCCAGGACAATGTGAAGGGGAAGGCGATCAGGCGGGCCAGCGTGCGAAGACCGCCGATTCCAGTCAAGCCGGAACGCAGGACGGCGAAGTGGATCAGGACGCTCCGGTGGGCGTAGTCGAGCCAGAAGTAGTCGGCGTTCTCATTGACGATGAAAATCTTGGCCGGGACTTGCAGGGCCAGCGCCCACTTCCACCTGGTCATGATGGGCTCGCCAGAGCATAGGAGGCCGAGGAGGGCGTAGTGGCGAGCGCGGAGCTCGCGGTAGAGGCGTTTGCGCCCGGAACCTCCGCGGTACTCGCCGGTGCGGAAGACAGCCGCGTCGGGGGCGAGTCCGTCGGGCACGCCGGGAAAGCAGGTCACCACATCGACGGGAGCGCCGTGGTTGCGCCGCAAGGTGGGAAGCAGACGTTCGCCGATCTCGCGCGAGCCGCTCTCCACGAAGAGGATGCGACCCGCGGGAACACGCCGGCGGAGCAGGCAACGCACTTAGTCTAGACTCCCCAACAGTAGTCTTCTACGGCTCTCTCGATACTATCATCCTGCTCCGTGATGCGCATGAGCTCGAGGCGGATGGCGTCGATCATGGCGCGCCAACTAGCCTCGATTACGTTGTCGGAAACGCCGATGGTGGCCCAGCTTTTGCGGTGGTCGGACCACTCGATGAGGACGCGGACCTTGGCGGCGGTGCCCTTTTTCGAGTCAAGGACGCGAACCTTGTAGTCGGTCAGGCGGACGTCCTGGATACCGGGGTAGAGCGCGGAGAGGCACTTGCGAAGGCAGAGGTCGAGGGCATGCACGGGGCCGTGGCCGTGGGCGGTGGCGGAGTGGATGGCGTCCTGCACCTTGATGGTGACGGAGGCGGTGGTGGTGGATTCGGCATCGTCATCCATCTTGGTTGCGACCTCGAAGTTGACCAACTCGAAGAACTTGACGCCCGGACGAAGAGCCTCGCGGACCAGGAGTTCGAAGGTGCCTTCGGCGGCCTCGAGCTCATAGCCGAGAAACTCGAGGTGCTTGATGCGCTCGAGAAGCTCGCGGCGGGCGTCCTCATTGAGGCGGTCGGCGATGCCGTGCTGCTTCAGCTTGAACAGGATGTTGGCGCGGCCGGAAAGATCGCTGAGCAGAACGCGCTGGCGGTTGCCGACGGTAACGGGCGGGACGTGCTCGTAGGTAGCGGCATCGCGGAGAACGGCGCTCACGTGCACTCCGCCCTTGTGGGCGAAGGCGCTATGGCCGACGTAGGGCTGGGCGTTGGGCATGGGCAGATTGGCGAGCTCGGCGATGAAGCGGGTGACGGAGGCGAGGCTGGCGAGCTTCTCGGGGCCGACCACGGTGTGGCCGAGCTTCAACTCGAGGTTGGCGATCACGGAGGCGAGGTTGACGTTGCCGCAGCGCTCTCCGTAACCGTTCATGCACCCCTGGACGTGCGTGACGCCCTGCTCGACGGCGGCGATGGTATTGGCGACGGCGCAATCGGAGTCGTTGTGGACGTGGATGCCGAGGATGCCGTCGAAGCGCTTGCGCACTTCGGCCACGATTTCGGCAAGGTGGCCGGTGAGCATGCCACCGTTGGTGTCGCAGAGGCAGAGGATGTCGGCGCCGGCGGTCTGGGCGGCTTCGAGGGCGCGGAGGGCAAAGGCCGGGTTGCTGGTGTAGCCGTCGAAGAAGTGCTCGGCGTCGAAGATGACCTCCTTGCCGTGCTCCTTGAGATAGCGAACGGTTTCGCCGATGAGCTTCAGGTTCTCTTCCTCGGTGATGCCCAAGGCGCGGCGGGTGTGGAGATCCCAGGTCTTGCCGAAGATGGAAATGGTGGGGGTGCCGGATTCGATGAGGGCACGGACGTTGGGATCGCGGTCGACGCGGTTCTTTGCGAAGCGGGTGGACCCGAAGGCGGTGAGCCGCGCGTGCTTGAGCGGAAGATCCGTGGCGCGGGCGAAGAAATCCTTGTCGCGCGGGTTGGAGCCGGGCCAGCCGCCCTCGATGTAGTCGATGCCGAACTCGTCCAGACGAAGGGCAATGGCGAGTTTGTCATCGACGGTGAAGGATACCGCTTCGCCCTGGGTACCGTCGCGGAGTGTGGTCTCGAGAGTGGTGATTGTCATATTAGAGCCATCAGCTTTCAGCCGTCAGCTTTCAGGTAACGACTGGTTGGGGAGCCCAGCTTTCGCCGGGCTCCGGATTTCGGTTACGCGGCTCGCTCCGCGCGGGTCACGCGGCTCGCTGCGCGCGGGTCACACGGCTCGCTCCGCGCAGGTTTCGCGGCTCGCTGCGCGCGGTGTCCGCTCCCTTACGGTCGCGGTTCGGTGCTGTGGTCCGCGCGGTACGCGCCGCGCGGAAAACGCCTGTCCCACGGACCGTGGGGCTGAAGCCCACGGCGGCACGCTGAAGCGTGCGCCACAAAAGAACGCTACTCCTGGGGGACACCGGCTTCCTTGGCCTTCTTGAGGAAGGGCATCATGGCGCGAAGTTCGCGGCCGACCTCTTCGACGGGCTGGTGGCGGGCTTCCTCGCGCATGCGGAGGAAGTTCTTGCGGCCGGTCTTGTTCTCTTCGATCCATTCCTTGGCGAACTGGCCGGACTGGATCTCGGCGAGGATACGTTTCATTTCGTCGCGAGTCGCCTGATTGACGATGCGCGGGCCGCGCGTGTAGTCGCCGTACTCGGCGGTGTCGGAGACGGAGAAGCGCATGTAGGCCAGACCGCCCTCCTGGATCAGGTCGACGATCAGCTTCAATTCGTGCAGGCACTCGAAGTAGGCGATCTCGGGGGCGTAGCCGGCGGCAACGAGGGTCTCGAAGCCGGCGCGGATCAACTCGCTGGCACCACCGCAGAGGACCGCCTGCTCTCCGAACAAGTCGCTTTCGGTCTCTTCCTTGAAGGTGGTCTCGATCACGCCGGCCTTGAGACAGCCTAGAGCGCGGGCGTAGGCGAGAGCGTTCGTCAGCGCCTTACCGGAAGCGTCCTGGTGGACGGCGACGAGGGCCGGCACGCCCACGCCTTCGACGAACAGTTCGCGGACACGGTGGCCGGGAGCCTTGGGGGCGATCATCGTGACGTCGACTTCCTTGGGCGGGACGATCTGGCCGAAGTGGATATTGAAGCCGTGGGCGAACATGAGGGTCTTGCCCGCCTTCATGTTGGGGGCGAGATCCTTGTCGTAGACGCCCTTCTGGTGATGGTCCTCGACGAGGATCATGATGACGTCGGCGACCTTGGCTGCGTCGGCCGCGGACATGACGTTGAGGCCGGCGGCCTTGGCCTTATCCCAATTGGGAGTGCCGGGAAGCTCGGCCACGACCACGCTCACACCGGAATCGCGAAGGTTGAGCGAATGCGCGTGGCCCTGGCTGCCGTAGCCGATGATGGCGACGGTGCGGCCCTGGAGAGAACTCAGATCAGCATCTTTTTCGTAGTAGCGTTTGGCCATGATAAGTTACTCCGTTTCCTCTAGAGAAGTGCGTCGTTCATGCGCGAGCACGGGCCTTGGGGACCGTGGGGGCGCGGATGTTGTTGCGGTTGGGACGGGCGGCGACAGGCGCAGCCGCTTGGTCTCGAGCGAGACGGCGATCAGGCCCGAGCGCGTGACTTCGATTTCGCCGTAAGTGCGCATCACGTCGATGAATTCGTCGAGCTTTTCCGAGGCGCCGGTGGCCTCGATGGCAAAGCCCTCGACGGAGGAGTCGACTACGCGAGCGCCGAAAATCTCGGATTCCTTCAGGATAGCGGTGCGGGTCTGGATGTTGGCCCGAACGCGTAGGAGCACCATCTCGCGCGCGACGGCGGGAGACTCGGTGAGGTCGCTGGCCTGGAGAACGTTGATGAGCTTGTTCATCTGCTTGATGACCTGGGCGCGCAGGGTGGGATCCACGTCGACCACGATGGTCATGCGCGAGAGCGTGGGATCGAGAGTGCGGGCGACGGTGAGACTCTCGATGTTGTAACCACGGGCGCTGAGAAGGCCGGTGATGCGCATGAGAGCGCCGGGCTTGTTTTCGACCAGTAACGAAATGACTTGGAGCATGTAAGATCCTTTCGGCGTCGGAGACTATTTCGGCACTGGCACGGGGGCGGGCGGGCTCAGAACCATCTCGTTGATCGCGGCGCCGGCCGGGACCATCGGATAAACGTTCTCGAAGGGCGAGACGCGGACGTTCAGCAAGTAGGCACCGGGGTCGCGGACGGCCTCTTCGAGGGCGGGCCGGAGATCCTCGGGCCGCTCGACGGTGCGGCCCTTGATGCCGAAAGCGGAGGCGAGCAGTTCGGTGTCGGGGAACGATTCAAGCTGGACAGCGCACTTGCGGTCGTTGAAGAAGAGCTCCTGCCACTGGCGAACCATGCCGAGATAGCCGTTGTTGACGATCACGATCTTGACCGGCAGGTTGTTGGCGGCGATGGTGGCGAGTTCCGGGAGAGACATCTGGAAGCCGCCGTCGCCGACGACGGCGATGACGAGTTTGTCGGGGTTGGCGACCTGGGCGCCCATGGCGGAGGGAACGCCGTAGCCCATCGAGCCAAGACCGCCGGAGGTGATCCAGCAACGAGGCTGGTTGAAGCGGACAAACTGCGCGGCCCACATCTGGTGCTGGCCGACGTCGGTGGTTACGATGGCCTCGCCGTTGGCGATGCGATCGACCTCGAACATCACGTGCTGGGGCTTGATCTCGTCGACGGAGAGGGCGGGCTCGAGAGGATGCTCTTCCTTCCAGGAACGGATCTGCCGCCACCAGGCCTTGCGGCCGTTGGTGCTGCGCGAGGACATTTCCGGCGCCATCTCTTGGAGCACCTTGACGACTTTGCGGAGGACGCGCTTGGCATCGCCGACGATGGGGAGGTCGGGAGCGCGGTTCTTTCCGATCTCGGCGGGATCGATGTCGATGTGGATCACCTTGGCGTGCGGGGCGAAAGCAGCGAGGCGGCCGGTGACGCGGTCATCGAAACGCGTGCCGACGGCGATCAGGAGGTCGGTCGCGGTCATGGCCATGTTGGCGGCATAACTGCCGTGCATGCCGGGCATGCTGATGAAGTTGGGGTGGCTGCCGGAGAAGCCGCCGAGTCCCATCAAAGTGCAGACAACGGGGAGGTCGACCAGTTCGACCAATTCGTGCAGCTCGGGTGAGGCGCCCGCGGAGATGATGCCGCCACCGGCATACACGAGCGGGCGCTCGGCTTCCCAGATCATCTGGGCGGCGCGGCGGATCTGGCCGGTGTGGCCCTCGGTGTAGACCTTATAGCCGGGAAGGTGGATGGCGGAGACCGGGGTGTAGTGGGCCTGTCCCTGGAAGACATCCTTGGTGATGTCGACCAGCACGGGGCCGGGGCGGCCGGAGGCGGCGATGTAGAAGGCCTCGTGGACGACCTGGGGGAGATCGGCGATGTTCTTGACGAGGAAGTTGTGCTTGGTGCAGGAGCGGGTGATGCCGAAGGTGTCGGCTTCCTGGAAAGCATCGCTGCCGATGAGCTTGGAGTGGACCTGGCCGGTTATGGCGACGATGGGGATGGAGTCCATCATGGCGTCGGTCAAGCCGGTGACAAGGTTCGTGGCACCGGGTCCGGAAGTAGCGCAGCAGACGCCGACGCGTCCGGTGGAACGCGCGTAGCCGGAGGCGGCAAAGGCCGCGTTTTCCTCGTGGCGTACGAGGATGTGGCGAATGTGGTGGTCGAATACGGCGTCATAGAGGGGAATGGTCACGCCTCCGGGGTAGCCAAAGAAGCAGTCGACGCCTTCCCGAACGAGACATTCCAGCAGCATCCTTGCGCCGCTCATAAGATTTGCCATGGCATCCATCCTTAAAGTCGATCTCCACCAACAAAAAAGGCCACTGCGCGGGAGGTAACCCCCGCCAGTGGCCCTTTGAAATTCTAAGAGGCCGTCAGGCGGGGTCCGATACAGCGACCCCGATGGTAATGACGATGATTACGGGAACGACGGCGAGAGAAGACACAGCAAGGAGGGGCGAGTTCGACGGCGCTGAACGATGGCCGAGCAAGTTCGACGTGCCTCCTTTGTGTTTAGAGTAACCCACCAGCCAACCAAATGCAAGTCGGCGCACCCATAAAAGTTGTTTATTGACGAATTGGGGTGGCGGATGGCCTGTCACCCCCCTTGTGACGGACCCAGCCAGAGCGATCACACGCAGGAGCAATTGTTTTGCGCCGCATTTTCATGGAGATGGGGATGGGGGCCGGCGGTGGCGAAAGCGGCAGGTGGTAATTTCAGGGCGAGGAAGAGGGGCCAGCGAAATGGCGGGCGACACAGAGCAGGGGGCAAAGCCGAAAAAGATGGCCGAGACCAGGCGTGGGCAAAAGACGAAGCGGGCGAAGAACAAGAAGGCGCTGGTGAAGCAGGCGATCCAGCAGATCGGAGAAAAGATCGAGAAGAACGAATTGAAACCGACGGTGGGGGACTTCATCCGGCTGCTGCAACTCGAAAAGGAACTCCTCGACGAAGCACCAAGGGAGATTAAGGTCTCATGGATCGAACCGGAAGAAAAGGAACATGTACCCGAAAAATAGAGTACAGCCCACTTGCTTCGCAGGCCCGGTTTCACCAATCCGCAGCGAGGTTCAAGGGTTTCTCGGGGCCGATCGGTTCCGGGAAGAGCCAGGCCCTGTGCCAGGAAGCGATCAGGCTGGCGTACGTGAACGCCGGGCGGCTGGGACTGCTGGGGGCGCCCACGTATCCGATGCTGCGGGACGCGACGCAGACGGCACTGTTCGAGATTCTCGACCGGAGCGGCATTCCGTACGAGCACAGCAAGGCGGAGAACGCGGTGGTGCTGAAGGACACGCGGTCGCGGATTCTGTTCCGGCCGGTGGAGGAATTCGACCGGCTGAGAGGGACCAACCTGGCGTGGTTCGGGCTGGACGAACTGACTTACACGCAGGAGGACGCCTGGGTGGTACTCGAGGGGCGGCTGCGCGATCCGCAGGCGAGGCGGCTGTGCGGGTTCGCGACCTGGACGCCGAAGGGGTTCGACTGGGTGTACCGGAGATTCGTTCAAGAGCGAGTAGAGGGCTACGAGTTAGTCGTCGCCGAGCCGTTCGAGAACCACTACCTGCTGGAACAGATTCCGGACTTTTACGAGCGGCTGAAACGAAGCTACGACGCGAAGTTCTACGAGCAGGAAGTGATGGGGAAGTACATCAGCCTGAGCGCGGGGCTGGTGTATCACGCGTTCAAGAGGGCGGACCACCTGGCGGACTTAAAGGTGGAAAATGCCCTGCCGCTGCTGTGGGCGCTGGATTTCAACGTGGACCCGATGTGCTCGGTGGTGGCGCAGATCGCGGGCGAGAGGGTGCGGGTTCTGGCGGAGATCGTACTGAGCCGCTCGACGACTCTGGAGGCGTGCGAAGAATTCGCGGCGCGTTTCCCACGCCACGGAGCGGGGATCTGCGTCTACGGCGACGCATCGGGGAGCCACATGCAGACCGCTGGGACGACGGACTACCAAGTCATCCGGGGCTTCTTCCAGCGCGAAGGTTACCGCAACGTGACTTACAAGGTACCGAGAGCGAATCCGGCGGTGAGAGAGCGCGTGGGGCTGGTGAACTCGAAGCTGCATTCGGCGTCCTCGGAGACGCACCTGGCGATCGACCGGAGATGCACAGAACTGGTCAAAGACCTGGAACAGGTTACTTACAAGCCGGACAGCACGGTGATCGACAAAGACAAAGACCCGCGGCGGACGCACTTGTCGGACGCCTTGGGCTATCTGGTGTGGCAGGAGTGCCGGCCGCAGGCGCCCGTGGGCGAGCGAGGCATGCGGCTGTTATAGAGCGACAGGGAGAACCGGGAGACAGAAATGGAAATCGATCGGGAACATCCGGATTATAAGCGCCGCAAAGCGATGTGGAGGGTCTACCGGGATCTGTATCTGGGCGGCGAGCAGCTCAAAGAAAACGCCGCGGAGTACCTGGTGCGGCGGCAGAAGGAACCCGGCGACGTGTTCGCCGAGCGGCTGGCCCGGGTGTTCTACGAGAACTACGTGGGATCCATCATCGACTGGTACGCGGCGACGCTGTTCCGGCGCGAACCGATACTGACGTTCGAGGGCGACAACGAGGCCGCCAAATCGTTCTTCTGTGCGTTCACGGAAGACTGCGACCTGAAACAGACGAGCCTGAGCGACTTCTTCCGGCGGCAGCTGATGGAGGCGCTGGTCAGCGGGAGCAGCTACATCCTGGTGGACTTTCCGCGCATCGCGCAACCCGCGGCAAACCGGGCCGAAGAAGAACGGCAGGGAGCGTCGCGAGCCTACCTGGTGGGCTACCAGGCGGAAGACCTCATCAACTGGAGCCAGGACCAGCAAGGCAACCTCGAGTGGGTGGTTCTGCGGACGTCGAACCTGCGGCAGGACACTCCGGACGGCGAGTGGTTCAAAGAAACGCGGTGGGTCTACTACGACAAAGAGGAGTTCCGGATCTACCGCCGGGTGGAGGGCAAGGCCGGCGAGAAGGGCATACCGGAGCTGGTGGACGAGGGGCGGCACGGGCTGGCCGGTCTGCGGCGGGTGCCGCTGTTCCGGCTGCAGGTCTCGGACGGGCTCTGGCTGATGAACAAGGCGGCGCTGCTGCAACTGGAGCACTTCAACAAGTCGAACGCGCTGGGCTGGGCGCTGACGATGGGGCTGTTCGCGATGCCGGTGGTTTACTCGGACCGCGAGTGGAACCAGATCGTCGGGGAGTCCTACTACATCCAACTGGGGCCGGACGACAAGTTCGGGTGGACGGAGCCGGAAGGGAAGGTCTACCAGATCGCGGTGGACAACCTGAACCGGCTAAAGAACGAGATCTACCGGGTGTGCTACCTGATGCCGCAGTCGTGGGACGCCCAAACGACGCAATCGGGCACGAGCAAGCTGCGGGATTTCACGGTCACGCACGAAGTGCTGCGGGCCTACGGGGACGCGATCAAGGACACGCTGAAGCGCTTGCTGCGGGCGATCGAGGCGGCGCGGCAGGACGAGCTGACGGTGGATGTGTCGGGTCTGGACGAGTTCGATATCGGCGACTTTTCGAGCGAGCTGGACGATGCGCAGCGGCTGCTGACGTTGGGGGTAGGGTCGCCGACGTTGCGCAAGGAGATCTTCAAGAAGCTGGCTCAGAAGTACCTGTGCGACGTGAGGCAGGAGCTGAAGGACCAGATCGTGAAGGAGATCGAGGAGGCGGCAGGGTAAGGAGCGCGCTTATGGACGGAGAACAACTGCAAGGCGAAGACGGAGTGCGGGCGATCGTAAGAGACGCCATCGAGGAGTTCTTGAAGAGGGAGCAGGTGAGGTCGGAGCCGGCTTACAGGAACGAACTGGTGGAGGAGAAGAAGAAGCGAGAGCAACTCGAGCGCCGGTTGAACGAACTGGTGGCGGAGAACCAGCGCAGCCGGAAGTTGGCCGAGGAAGCGGACCGGGGCGCGACGATCCGATCGGAGTTGCAGCGGCTCGGCGTGGCCAAAGTGGAGATCGCGTTCAAAGCGGTGAAAGACGACATTTTCCGCGCGGAAGATGGCCGGCTGCTGGCGAAGGGGGACGAGGGCGAGGTGAGTGTGAAGGAGTATCTTTCGCACTTTCTGAGCGAAAACCCAGAGTTCCTTCCGGCGCGCATTCAAGGCGGGTCGGGGGTAACGACGGCGCACAAAGCGTCGGCGCCGGCAGTGGTAAGCGATCTGGACAAAATCCGGCCGGGGATGAGTCCGGAGGAAGCGGAGCGGATCCGGCAGGACATCGTAAGAATAACCTCGCAGTCGCTCAGAGGTATCTGAGACGGGGCGAGGGGACTAACTGGAGGAGAACGAATGCCAGCAATTACTTCAAGTAACGTGGCGAACGCGATTGTGAAGCTGGTGGCTGTGGATGCCTTACCCGCTCTGATGGGGAACCTGGTAATGGGGAACCTGGTCAATCGCGATTTCGAACCGACGCTCGCGCAGGGCGGCGACACGGTGAACGTGCCGATCCCGCCCACGCTGGTGGCGAACAACCTGTCGGAAGGCGGCACGGTGCAGACGCAGAACCCGGTACTGGGGAACGCGCAGATCGTGCTGAACACACACGCCGAGGCGACCTTCCTGGTGCCGGACGTGACCAAAGTCCTGGCGGTTCCGGACCTGCTGAAGCTGTACATGCAGCCGGCGATGGTGGCGCTTGCGGAGAAGATCGAGACGGACCTGCTGAACACGTACGCGAGCTTCACATCGAACTTGCCGGTGGGTACGGCCTCCACGCCGCTGACGGAGGCTGTAGTGGACGCGGCCGAGACGGAACTGTTCCAGGCCAAGTTGCCGGCGAGCGATCCCCGGTACCTGGTGGTGGACGCAGACGCTTACGCGCAGTTGCGGCAGATCGAGCGCTTCAGCGAGTACCGGACGGCGGGCGAAGCGGGGATGCGCGCGCTGGTGGACGGCACGGTGGGGAAGATCAAGGACTTCTTCGTGCTCCGGTCGCAGTTCGTCGCCAAGACGGGTTCGCCGGTGAATACGCACAACCTGGCGTTCGCGCGCAGCGCGCTCGGGCTGGTGGTCCGGCGCCTGCCGCAGCCGCTGCCCGGGACCGGCGCGATTGCGGAGTACGCCGAGCTGGGCAACTTCGGGATGCGAGTGATTCTGAGCTACCAGCCGAACACGCTGGCACAGCAGTTCACAGTGGACGTGCTGTACGGCGTGGGCGTGCTGCGGAACGGGTTCGGCGTTCAGGTGAACTCGTAGGCGCAGGTAGGCCGCCGGCAGCCAGCCATCAGCCGCCACCGGACAGGTGACGGCGCGTGGCTGGCGGCTGGCGGCCGCGCGCAACTGAGGTAAGGTTTCGGTTAGCCCGACGCGGCTCAGAAGAGCCACAACAGACGAAAGCTAGGCGGGGAGGGTGTATGGATGTGGGGGCGTTTTACCAGAAGGTCCGGCAGGTTGCCGAGACGATCGCCGAGGCGTACGCGGTGGTAATCAGTTTCCCGACGCCGGACGGAGGACGGGAGGGCATCGCCAGCGAAGTGGCACGGACGCTGGCCGCCTTGATGGTGGTCGAAGGAAAAGCGCGGCTGGCGACGGCGGGGGAGACATCGGAATTCCGAAGCCGGGCCGCGGAGGCGAAAGCGGCGGCGGACCAGCTTGCGGCCGCGAGCAAGGTGCAGTTCACTGTCCTTTCGGAGGCCGATTTTCGGGCGCTGAAGGGCGGCAAAAAAGGATAAAGAGTCCCAAACGGGGCGTGAGGTCGGGGACGATGGCGCTATTCACCGATGGATCGATATCGACGATTGAGGAGCTCGTGGAATACGAGTCAGCGGTCCTGGACGTTGCCAAGACGGAGAGGATCGACCTGACGGCGAAGCTGAAGCTGGCGCAAGAGGAACTGGGCGTCGAACTAGAGGCGCTGCTCCGACGCCGGCAGGGATCGGAAGACGTGCTGTGGACCGCGGTGGGACGGGGGCTGGGATGCGTAGTGGTGACCGAGGCGCTGCACAAGTGGCACACCTTCCGGACACTGAGCCTGGTCTACCGGGACGCGTACAATCGCCAACTGAACGATCGCTTCCTGGGGAAATGGCAGGAGTACGACAAGATGGCGGATTGGGCGCGCCGGTCGCTGACCAACGGCGGAGTAGGAATGACGAACTCGCCGATGCCGCGGGCGGCGAGGCCGGAGCTGGGCACGGTGGCTGGAAGGGCGGCCGCTACGACTTACTTCGTGAGCGTGACGTGGGTCGCGCAGAGCGGAATTGAAGGAGCGCCGAGCACGATGGCGGCGCTGACAACGACGATGCCGAGCGCGCTGACGGTGCTGGCCGTCGATCCTCCGGCGGCGGCGACAGGCTGGAACGTCTACGCGAGCTGTTCCGCGACGGGCCTGACCCGCCAGAACGACACGCCGATGGCGCTAGGGCAGACCTGGACCGAGCCGGCGGCCGGGCTGGCAAAGGCAAGCCTTTGTCCTGTGGGCAACGGCCGGAGATGTTCCTGCGACTGACAGGAATGCTGAACAGGGGGTAGCGATGCCAGCGATCGGAGCGGCGGCGACACGCAAGGTAGTGGAGGTGCTGGCGGGAAACACCGGCCTGCCGTTCACGGTGCCGGACCTGGCACGGCAGGAGAACGTGGAGTTAGCGCCGATCTCGGCGATGCAGATCGTATCCGAGAACATCGCGTTCGAGATGGCCGAGAAGACGGCGGGCGTGACGTATCCGGCGGTGTACGTGTACTGCGACAAGCTGTCGAACGGGTTGAGGGAGAAGTTTCGGACTTTCTCGGGCACCGCGAGCATGGCGGTCGAGATACGGGTTTCTCACGAGCGGCTGGAGAGACTGGCGCGGGACCTTCAGCTTTATGCGGCGGCAGCCAGCGGGGTACTGGACTCCCACCGAGGCGATTGGGACGGCGGGATGTTCTACACCGGCGGCTATGAAGTAACGTTCGGACCAGTGAAAAGGGGCGGCGGCAATTTCCTGCAGACGGCGAAGATCAGCTTCGATGTGGACGTGAGTTACTGAGCCAGCGGTGCGGGGGGCCTCCGCTTGCTCACGCGCGCGGTTCGGTGCCGAGGCTCGCCCTGGACGGCGGCGGCTACAGGTGAAAAGGGAGAAGACGATGGCGTGCAACTATATTTCATCCAATAACAACCGGCTCTATGTGGGCTTGGAATCGAATTACGGACAGGTGCCTGCAATCCAGAGCGGGAACCGGATTCCGGCCGTGAAGCTCACGGCGAAACAGCAGATGATACGGCCCGAACGGAAGGACAAGACGGGCACGAGAACCTACGGGGGGACTCCGGCGGGGCTCAGGAAGAACACCACGTTCGACCTGGCGACCTATATGACGGGCTGGAGCACACCGGACACCGAGCCGGTTTACGGCCCGTTGTTCCAGGCCAGCCTGGGCGCATCGCCGCTGTTCTTCGCGGGCGGGACGGCAGCGGGGAACGCCAACACAAAGCTGCTCAGCTTTGCGGCCCCACACGGCCTGGCGCCGGGACAAGCGGTGACGTTTGGCGGCGAACTCCGGTTCGCGTGCTCGATTATCGACCAGACGACGATCGAACTCAGCTCGCCGTTTACGGTGACGCCGACGGACGGGGCGCCGATCGGGCCGACGGTAACCTATCGGCCAGCGACGGCGCTGGCGAGCGCGAGCATCTTCGACTACTGGTGCCCGACGGAGGCAGTGCAGCGGGTGCTGTGCGGGGCCGCGGTGGACCAGATGAAGATCAACATCAACGGCGACTACCACGAGTTCGAGTTCATCGGAATCGCGGCCGACGTGATCGACAGCACCAGTTTCACGGCGCAGCAGGGGGGACTGGCGAGCTTTCCGGCAGAGCCGGCGCTCGAGCCGTACAATTACTCGATCATCCCGGGGCATCTCGGCCAGGTCTGGCTGGGCACGAATCCGGACCAGTTCCTCACGATCACGGCGGCAAAGATCACGCTGCAAAACGCGCTCGACAAACGCGAGCGGGAGTTCGGGACGGACATTCCGCGGTGCCTGGCGCCGGGCATGAGGACGGTGACGGCGGACGTCGAGCTATTCGAGACGAACGACGACGCCACGCGCGGGCTGTACCAGGCGGCGCGGCAGAGTTCACCCATCGCGGTGATGCTGCAACTGGGACAGCAGCCGGGCCAACTCGCGGGAGTGTACCTCAAGAGCGTAGTCCCGGAAGTCCCCGAGTTCGACGATAGCCAAACGCGGCTGCAATGGAAGCTATCGGGCAGCAGGGCACAGGGGACAGGGAACGACGAGATGTACGTGGCGTTCGGATAGGCGGGCGCCGATGGAGTACGCGAGCGAGAAGAGAATCGAATCGAAAGCCCTGCCGGGGGTGTGGTTCACGATCGCGCGGATGTCGTTCGGACGGCGGATCGAGCTAACGCAACGGATCTGGGAGCTGGCCGGGAAGGCGGAGCACCTGGTGGCGGGCGGCGATGTGCGGGGAAAGCTCGAGGCGGCGCTGGTTGCGGCGGAGATCGACCGCGTCTACCTGGGCTGGGGGCTCCGCAAGATCGAAGGACTGACGGTCGACGGGGAGCAGGCAACAGCCGAACTGGTAGTTACGCAAGGTCCCGAGGCGCTGTGTCGGGAAGTGGTGGCCGCCATCAAGAGGGAGTGCGGCCTGAACGCGGAAGAAACAAAAAACTGAGAGTCGCATTCCACTTCCAGTTCTCGAATCCAGCCGGGTGGAGGTGCGACGAATGCAGGAAGAGCGGGCTGGAGGTCAAGCGCCGGTGCAAATGGGTGGCGGGGGCGCTGGCGACGGAGCCGCGGGCGGTGTGGGCACGCGCGGGTGTAGCAACGGACGTGTGCCCGAAATGCTATGTCTCGGGCGACAGCAGGGCGTGGCTGGATGAGTTCCAGGCATGGAAGCGCCTGGGCTACCCGGACCTGCGCACGCTGAGCGCCCGCGAGGTGCACGCGATGGTGATTCTGGAGCAGGAGCTTCTGAGCGAGGTGAAGCGTGGCGAACGGTGAAAGTGGACTTGAGGAATTGGCGATAAGGCTCGCCGACGCCCTGGGAGTGGCTCAGATGCCGCCAAGTGAACCACTAGCCTCCTTGGGGGGACCTGGCAGCGAGGCGGCCGGTGGTACGAGCGACGGAAGCACCAGTGCAGGCGATTCGGCAGCGTTACGGGTCGAGCAACTCCTGGCCGGTGGTGGGGCGGTTGGCGGCTCGGACGCAGTAAGCGCCGGCGCGGGCGATTCGGTGGCGGCGGAGATCGAGCAACTCGTGGCCGGTGGCGGGACGGTTGGCAGCTCGGACGCAGTAAGCGCCGGCACGGGCGATTCGGTGGCGGCGGAGATCGAGCAACTCCTGGCCGGTGGAGGGGCGGTTGGCAGCTCGGACGCGGTAAGCGCCGGCGCGGGCGATTCGGTGGCGGCGGAGATCGAGCAACTCGTGGCCGGTGGCGGGGCGGTTGGCAGCTCGGACGCGGTAAGCGCGGCACGGGCGATTCGGTGGCGGCGGAGATCGAGCAACTCGTGGCCGGTGGCGGGACGGTTGGCAGCTCGGACGCAGTAAGCGCCGGCACGGGCGATTCGGTGGCGGCGGAGATCGAGCAACTCGTGGCCGGTGGCGGGACGGTTGGCAGCTCGGACGCAGTAAGCGCCGGCGCGGGCGACTCGGCAGCGGCACAGATCGAGCAACTCGTGGCCAGCAGCGGGACGGTTGGCGGTGCGGCCGGGGCAGCGGCGCAAGTTGGGCAGTTGCTGGCGGGCGGCGCGGGCGAGGAACTTGCCAGTACGGCGGATACGGCAGCGACGTTGACGGCGGCGGTTGAGCAACAGCGGCCCGTTGCTCGGGCACAGGCCGGCACGGCCGGCCAGGAGAGCAGCGCGATCAACGGCAGCTCGCAGTCGGACTCGGGGGGCAGTTCGGCGCTGGATACGATTGGCAGCGTGGCAGCGAGCGTCTTCGAGAGCGAACTCGGGCTGGCGCCTCTGATCGACGGCCTGATGAGCCTATTCGGCGGGAGCGGCGGCTCGACGACGCCTCCTCCGCTCAGCAGTTACACGGCGCCGGAATCGGTCAGGTTCGAGGGCGACGTCTACCGTGGCGCGAACACGACCGATTGGGGAGGGAGCGGGGGCGCCCATAGTGGAGCGCCGCTTCCGATCAACACGCAAATCACGGTGCAGGTGAACGCCATCGACAGCCAATCGTTCCTCGATCATAGCCAGGACATCGCCAACGCTGTGCGGCACGCAATGCTCAACTCGAATTCCCTGAACGACGTGGTGAGCGACCTATGAGCACGTTTCCGCTATTGAAGACGGGTGCGGTGGCCCAGTATCCCGCGACACGAACCACGGGGTACGCGACGCAGGCGTTCCGATTTCTCGACGGCAGCGAGCAGAAGTTTCCGCAGCGCGGAAGCGCGGCGACGAGGTGGGTCATCACGCTGGACTTGCTGGACGATACGGAGATGGCGCAAGTCTGCACGTTTTTCCAGTCGCAACAGGGCCGTTTCGGCACGTTCTCGTTCGTGGATCCCTGGGACGCGACGACCCATGCGAACTGCAGTTTCGAGTCAGACGAACTGGCGCTCAGGATGGACGGCGAAGCGCGAGGGCGGATACAACTGGTGATCAAGGAGAACAACGGCTGATGCTGTACTTTCCTCAACTCGCGAGCGGAGCGGTGAGCCAGTTCCCATGTAGGAAATACGTGCGCCAGAGGACGCTGGTCAACACGCTGGCGGACGGCAGCGAAGTGAAGCTGTTCGACCCCGGGGCGTGCAGGGTGGAATGGGAAATCGACCTGGCGAGCCTGACGAATGCGGAGTGGGGCGCGATCAGGGAGCTGTTTGGGGCAGTCGAGGGGCAACTGGGGACGTTTCTCTTCCTGGACCCGTTCGGCAACCTTCTGAGCTGGAGCGAGGAGCCGGGCGCGGCGGCGTGGGCGAAAGACGCCGGGTTAGCGCTGACCGGCGGCGTTGCGGACCCGCGGGGCGGGACGGGGGCGACCCGCATAGCCAATTCATCCGGAACCGCGCAGAACGTGGCGCAGACGGCGGCGGTTCCCTCCTGGTATCGGTACTGCTTCAGCGTGTGGGCGCGGAGTGAGGCGGCGGGGCACGCGACGCTCTTCGTGAGCGCGGGAGCGGAATCGACACAGCAGAGCCTGGCGGTGGGTCCGGAGTGGCGACGACTGGCGCTGGGGGCGCAGTTGACGACGCAGGAAGGAACGGCGACCTTCGGGGTCACGATCCCAGGCGGGGCGACGGTGGAGCTGTTCGGGTTTCAGGCGGAGGCACAGGTGGGCGCATCGAGCTACAAAGCCACGGGCGCGCAAAGCGGAGTGTACGCGAATGTGTCGTTCCTGAACGATGTGCTGGAGATGACGAGCGAAGCGCCGGCGATCTACTCCTGCCCGGTGCGGATTGGTGCGAAAGGCTGAACCAAGCGCCGGCACGAGTGCCGGCGCGGCACGCTGAAGCGTGCGCCACGACGAGGTCGGCGAAGGACTTGGATGGCGACGATCAACGACATTAAAGAGCGGAACATCACGGAGACGCCGCTGTTGCTGTTCGACTGCGTGCTGAACTCGGGCGCGGTGGAGCACTGGAGCACGCACGCGGCAATGGTGAACGGGCAGCAATACTCGGCGCGGGTACTGCGGCACGATCTGTTCGAGATGCAGTCCGGGGCGGTGGACGGAATCGACGCCATCGCAAAGGTCTCGATCTGGCTCGCGAACGCCGATTCGCACTTTTCGGAGATCGAGCGCAGCACTGGCTGGAAGGGAAGCAAGATCACGGCCCAGTTCGTGTTCTACGACCTGAGCCAGGGCCAGGCGGCATCGGAAGTCCAAGTGCTTTTCAAAGGAGTGGCGGACGCTCCGGCGGAGATCACCGAATCGACGCTGCGGCTGACAGTCACCAACAGCCTGAACTTGCAGCGCCTGCTGTTGCCCGATGTGCGCGTCGAGCGGCGGTGCCCCTGGAAGTTCCCGGCGACGGCGGAGCAGCGGGCCGAGGCGGCGACGGGCGGAGTGAAAGGACAGTATTCACCGTTCTACCGTTGCGGCTACTCGCCGGAAGTACAGGGCGGATGCGGAAGCCTCAACGGCGCGACGGCGTACACGAGCTGCGACCGGACGCGAGCGCAATGCCAGGCGCGCGGGATGTTCGCGACCGGGCCCGCAAGGTTCGGGGGCATCGAGTTCGTACCGCCGTCGACGGTGGTGAGGAGCTACGGAGAGAAGGGCAATCACGAGTCGGCGCCGCTGATGAATGAAGCCCGCTACAACGATTTCATCCCTCTGGTTTACGGCACGGCGTGGTACGCGCCGCTGGTGATCTTCTCGAAGAACGACGGCAACCTCACTCACATGGACTTGCTGCTGGGCATGGGCGCGATGGAGGGCGTGATCAAAGTCCTGGTCAACGACGTCGATGTTCCGGTGGGACGAGCGGGCTCCAACATGACGGCGACGGGCTGGTACAACGTCGTTACTATGGGCGGCCGCACGGGGGCGTTCAATCCCGAGTATGTGGACGGGGGCGGCAATCCGCGGGGCGATCCGTACGGCAGCATGGCGGTTCTGAACGTGGTGGTACCGAACCAGATCAACAACGGAAACAGCCTGCCGCAGATCAAGGTCCTGGTGGAGGGGACGAAGCTGGAGCAGTTCTCGGTGGGTGGCAACTCGCTCGGCCAAAGCTTCTCCAACAATCCGGCGTGGGTGCTGCTGGATTTGTTGCGCCGGTGCGGGTGGGCGCTCGAGGACATAGACATCGCGAGCTTCGCGCAGGCGGCGGCCTGCTGCGGCGAGGCGATCACGGTCCAAGATCTGAACGGCAACCCAATCAGTATTCCGCGCTTCCAGTGCAACCTGGTGCTGAAGACGCGCCGTTCCGCGGCGGATGTGATCCGGGGCGTTCGAAACGGGTCGCGCCTCTTCCTGAGATACGGCCTGGGTGGATTGCTGGGACTGCGGGTGGAGAACACGCTGGCGCTGCAGCAGCCGACGAAGCCGGACGGGAGCAACGCCGGCGAGGCGGTGACGGGCGGATGGCCGGCGTATGAGTTCGGGGACGGCACGGCAGGACTTTCGGGAATTCTGCGGCGTCAGAGCGGAGAGCCGTGGATCCGGGTCTGGTCGCGGACCACAGCGGAGACGCCCAACCGCCTGAACCTAGAATTCCAGGACGCGTTCAACCAGTATCAGCAGGACAGCTTGTCGGTGACGGATGTGGACGACACGCTGGCCGTGGGTCAGGAAGTCAGCCTGAACCTGCCGGCTCTGGGCATCCCGAACTTCAACCAAGCGGCCAGAATCGCGAAGTTCCAGCTCGACAAGTTGGTGGCCGGCAATACGTACCTCGAGTTCGCGACGACGATGAGGGGGCTGAAGCTCCGGCCGGGCGACCTGATCACCGTAACGTACCTGAAAGAAGGATTCGACGAGCAACCGTTCCGCGTGGTGAAGATCGCACCGGGCCTGAACTACTCGACGGCGCTGATCACGGCGCAGATCCACCAGGATGCGTGGTACAGGGACAACAACGCAGACGTGTTCGGCAGCGGGCTGCCAGGACGGCGGCCCGGGTACGGGATTGGGACTCCCAGACCGGTCACTGGGAAAGTGCTGGACCAGTACGGCAATCCGCAGCTCGATATCGCGGAGCAGGACAGCGTCAACGCAGATGGGACGATGACGATCAGCCTGGCGGCGGGATTCAACCGGCCGCAGCAACCTGCGGTGACTGGGCTCGGCATTCCACTGATCAGTATTGCGGCCCGCACCCAGAGCACCGGAGGCTTGCTGGCGGGGAACCAGACGCTGTACTACGCGGTTACGGGAAGCGATGCCAGCGGACAGGAGAGTGGGATTTCCTTCGTGGTTCCGGCGACGATACCGAGCGGAACGAATACGAACACGGTAACGCTAGCGGAGCTGAGTTTCACCAGCGATGCGACCGCCTTCTCGGTGTATCGCGGGCCCACACCGATGCAGCTCCTGCAAATCGCGACGAACCAGGCCATGGCGACAAGCTTCACCGACACTGGCCTGGCAGCGAGCCTGACGCCGCCTCCGGACGAGAACTACGATCACACCAATGCGTACTGGCGGCTCGAGCTACAGCCGGAAATCGCGGCGGCGACCGCCTCGGCTAAGACGATAGGCAACCCGTCGCTCGCGATGGCGGCTAACGCGAACGCCGGAATGGTGGTGCGGATCACTCGGGGTGCGGGAGCGGGGCAGGAAAAGATCGTGACCGCAAACGACGCGACCACGCTGACGTTAAGCCAGCCTTGGGACATGGTGCCGGACGGGACGAGTTACTTTACGGTAGCCGAGGCGGGCTGGCACTTCGGATCCTCGGGCAGCAGCGGACCGCTGGCATTTCAAGTTCCGACACAGGTCGGCGCGACCGTGCAAGTAACGGCGCGGGCGGCGAATGTCTACGACCGGGAGTGCCCCGCGGAGTTGAGCCTGGTAACGCGCCAGCGGATCACGGGCGGGGTTCCCGGATCGGACGAGGGGGCACCTCCTGCGCCGGTGTTCGGAATCCTGACCCGCGCATCGGGCGATGTGGGACTGACGGGAGTGGGATTCGAGAACCTGGCGAACACCAGATCGATTTCCTCCGGCACCCTGGCGCTCTACTACTGGAACGAGCTGACGTATCCCCCGCCCATCGTGCTGGGCGCTGACGCCGGCGCCGACGACACGACACTGCCTCTGGCGCAGGCGGGGAACATTCAGGCCGGCGACCTGATTCAGATCGACGCCGAGTTGCTGCAGGTTCAACAGGTGGGGAACGGGGGGCTGCAACTGGAGGTTTTGCGGGGCGCCATGGGTAGCGCGGCGGAGGGCCATAGCGCTGCGTCGCCGGTTTACGGGCTGACCAAACTCAGGCTGGTGGTTCCCTTCGCAGCGGACTACTTCGGCAGTCCCGCCAGCGGCGAGTTCGACTACTTCGTGTTGCTGCCGGATGTGCGCGTGGCGGCGGCCACTTTCTTCGTGACCAATCCGTTTGGCGACAGCCCGACCTCGGCAGCGTGCTTCACTAGCCGAGCCGATGCGGGTTTGAGGACGCTTTCGGGCGGTCAGTACTCGATTCAGGTGGCCGGGAACCTGGCCGTGGAGACCAACGCGGCGCCTCCGCTGGTGGTCCAGGGCACGCACTCGGTGTGGAACATTTCGGCCATGGTCAGCGATGCTCCGACAAACGCCCCGGCGATCCCGCCTGCGCAGCCGACGGTGGAGTGGGTGCAAATGGACGTACGGGTGAACGGAGCGGTTTACTGCACGCTGACGATCCCGGCGGAGGTGACCTACTCGAACACGGTGAACGGGTGCGGGATGCCGCCACTGCCCGCGGGCGGGTTAGTCACGCTGGATATCACCAGGGTGCCGCAGACGGCGGGTTCGAAACCTGGGCGCGATTTGACGGTGACGATCAACCTGTAACGGACCTATGCCAGAGACACTCCAAAAGCTTCGGCCAGACCGGGACCTGCAGTGCTACTTCCTGCAGCCGTCGGCGATCGCGGCGCTGAGCGCAACCAGCGCCACGGGATTCACGGTATCGGGAAGCTGGCGCCAGCAGTTCGACTGGGCGGTGGTCGAGTGGAACCGCGACAACGGCTTTGAGCATCCCCTGTTCCGAACGCTTCCGGACGGAGATCTCAGTGGTCTTGTTCTCACCTATGAGGAGACGCGGACCAACTGCATGCCGATGGACAGCAACCTGGGGCCGACCGTTGGATGGCCGTATCTGAGAGTCTGGCGGGAGGGAACCCCGGAGGCGGAGCCGGAACTAGTGCCGCTGTTTACGCCGGACCGTGCGACCGCCATTGAGGGGACGGCCACGGCGGCCTCGGCCACGCTGACGCTCACCGGGACGGCGACGGCTTGGGACTACATCGGCGTGGCGTGGCTGACGGAACAGTACAACTACCGGCTGCAGCCTTCGGACACGATCGAGAGCGCGGTCCGGGCGCTGGCCGATATCATAAACCACCCGCTCATTGGCTCGAACTCGCTGGGTGCGAGTGCTTCGGGAGCGCACATCACGCTGAGGTCGGTAGCGACAGGTGCGGACTGGAACCGGGTAGGCGTTTACGGATTCGTTTACGGGGCGACCGAGTCGTGGTCGCCGTGGTGGAAGTTGCTGAGCGGGGGCGCGTCGCCTACAAAATGGCGTATCCGGTTGGACTTCGGCAGCCTGCAGATGACGTCGGTGCGGAAGATGCGGTGGACCTACGTGCCGGCCTGGCAGAATTCCGCGTTCCAGCGGACGGAATTCGAGGTCCAGGTGAGCAACTGGACGGTGGCGGGAACGAACCGGGCGTACTCGGTGGCAAGCACGGGGAGCCGGCGGATCGAAGACGACGCGCCGCAGGTCACATACACGGACGGGTGGACCGCGTTCAAAGGGTCGTATAACTACTCGAACGGCTCGTACCACACGACCCAGTCGAGCGGGGCGCAAGTGAGCTGCACGTATTCGGCGTCGGTGCCGCATAGCCTTTACCTGGGTGCAGAACTACTCGACAAAGGGGCGAGTCTTTCGGTCACGGTGGACGGCGGCGCTCCGATGACGCCGAGCTTGCTGCTGCCGTCGCAAGACGCCCTGGTGCGAATTCCCCTGGGGCAGCACGGCGCAGGGACGCATACGGTGTTGGCGCAGCACGCGGGGCCGAACGATTCGAATGGCCCTTACACTTTCAACTTCGACTTTCTGGAAATCGCGATCCCGACCAGTGACTTGCCCGAGCTGTCCGCGAACGCGCAACTGAGCCTCGCGACGGACTGGGACACCTACCACTCGATTTGCCTGGCGCCGGAGCGGACGGCGTGGATGATCGATTCGCTCGGCTTTCACGGGCGTGTGAATCACTACGTGGGGGCGATGTGGTTTTACGAGCTGGTAAACTCCGGATTCACGTATGCGTCGGCGCATATCGATTTCACCGGGGCCGCGCGTTTCGCCCTCGGCGAGCATACGTCCATCACGATCGATGGCACGACCATCGAACACCTGCACTACATCGGAGACACGACCGAAACGGTGGTGAAGGCCTTCGAGATGGAGATCAACCGCGGCACGATGTCGGTGAGGGCCGTGGCGCAGGGGACGGGGCTGACAATCTACTCTCGCTCGCTGGGCCTTGCCTCGAACGGCATCATGGTCTCGGCCACTTCGACCTCGACGGCCCCGCAACCAACCATGCAGAACCTGACCGGAGGCAACGATGGATCGTGGCTCACGGACCTTCAGGCCACTCCACGATTGAACCGGGCGGCGCGAGACTGGACCCGGAGCTTCTTCAGGGCGTTGAAGGGTTATGGCCTGGATGGAGTGGCGGCGCTCAGCATGGAACTCGGGAACGGGGATCCATCGCTGGAGGCCGGCATCGCACAGCGGACCCCCAATCCTGAAGGGGAGGCCGTCATCGTATCCACGCCGGCGCTGCAGACGAACTTTTCGCCTGCGAGCATCGCGTTCTGGAGACAGGCGTACCGTGATCTCGCCCAGTTGCAGGCGGACGCAGGCGTGCCACCGTACCTGCAGTTCGGCGAGGTGCAGTGGTGGTATTTCCGCGACAACCGGTCCGGGATGCCATTCTACGATGTCTACACGACGAGCACCTTCTTTGACCAATACGGCCAAGAGATGCGGGCGATCCTGGATAACACCGCTTCGTCGGCGGATTACCCGCAAGAGACGCAGTTCCTGCCAACCCTGATTGGAGCGTTCACAGACCAGATCATGGCGTATGTGCGGGCGTCGTTCCCCACCTGCCGTTTCGAGGTTCTGTACCCGCTGGACGTTAACGACACCGACCTCAACCGCGCCATCAACTACCCGGTGGGCGCATGGACGCCGGCGGCGCTCGATTGTCTGAAGACGGAGAGCTTCGGATACACGGGCTCGCGCGATCTGAACAAGTGCCTCATGTCCATTCAGGCGCCGCAGACGCACGGGTTCGCCCCGCAGAACAGCGCGCACCTGGTGGGGATCGGCGACTCGACGGCTCCGTGGCTGAAGGAACTGCGGCTGGCTCAAGCGGCGGGGCTGGAGTCGGCGGTGCTGTTCGCGCTGGACCAGTTGTGTCTGATCGGGTATTCCCTTCCCCTGCGACCCGGCCTGCGCCGGGCATCCCTGCAAGGCTGAGTCCTCAATATTGAAAACATGCCGGGACGGATCGCCTCTGAGCTGAAGCAGACCGGACCCATGAGTCTGAAGGCGGAGGCGCTTCTGAGTATTCATCGGACCGCGGGCCCGCCGGACGCTGGGATGGAGGTTCTCAAGCCGCTCGCTCTCTCGTCCGCCCGGCGTGCTGCGCGTCCTGCGTGGCCGGGAAAGTCGGACTGCCTTGCGGGGAAATCGGCTGCCGTTTGGTGACACGGTATCCGGACATCACGGGCTACTCGACCGGCTCGAGAAACGAGGCCTGATGGGGCCCGCCGACCCCATAGGGAACAGCGCGCCACGGTATCCTCGAATTCCCGCGTTCTCGGTAGCTCGCCAGCGAGCGCGCCAACAGCAGCTCGAACAAGCACCTATGCATCGAAGGCCCCACTGAAGCCATGTTCTCTCATAGCCCCGAGGCCAGCCTCATTTGCTACATTAGGATCTCAGACCCCAGTCATTCTGCTTTACCGGCGACCTCCCTTTGGCCCTCTGCGTGCCAAGGTTCTACCGGTAAGCTGACAAACTACGCTATGGCAAAAGGCTACGTAAGCATCAACGTCGAACGCTGCAAGGGCTGCGCGTTCTGCGTCGAGTTCTGCCCCACCAAGGTTCTCAGCCTCTCTTCCGCCTTCAACTCCAAGGGATACCATCCCCCGCACGTCGTCGCCCCTGATAAATGTAGCGGTTGCGACCTGTGCGGGATGTATTGCCCCGACTTCGCCATCTACGGCTGGAAGACCGCTGTGCCCAAACGGGAGGCGCCCAATGCAGGCTGACCCCCGCGGAGTCCTAACAGGCATTCATTTCCTGGACGGCGACCAAGCCTGCTGCGAAGGCGCTCTCGCCGCAGGTGCGCGATTTGCCGCAGGATACCCCATCACGCCATCCACCGAAGTGGTGGAACGGTTCGCCGCACGCATCCCGACCGTCGGCGGTACCTTCATTCAGATGGAGGATGAGTTGGCGGCGTCCATCACCATCCTCGGCGCGGTCTGGGGTGGAGCGAAGGCTTTCACCGTCACCTCCGGCCCCGGCTTTTCGCTCATGATGGAACATATCGGCTTTGCGGCCATGACCGAGACGCCCTGCGTCTTCGTGGACGTGCAGCGCGGCGGCCCATCGACCGGCCTGCCGACTCTGCCCGCCCAGTCCGACATGATGCAGGCGCGCTGGGGATCGCACGGCGATTACGAGATGATCGCCCTGTGCCCGAACTCGCCGCAGGAGTGCTTCGACCTCACCATCAAGGCCTTCAACCTGGCGGAACAGTACCGCACACCGGTGATGTTCATGATGGATGAGTGCGTCGGGCACATGACCGAGAAGGTAATCATCCCGACGCCCGACCAGCTCGACATTTTCCCGCGCCGCCACACCAGCCGGCCGCCCGGCAAGTACAAACCCTTCGAGCCGGCCGAGGACCTGGTGCCGGCTATGGCGCACGCGGGCGAGGGTCACCGCTTCCACGTCACCGGCCTGACGCACGACGAGCGCGGCTACCCCTCCATGACCGTCGCGACGCAGGACAAGTTGGTGCGGCGGCTGCAACAGAAGATCCTGCTCGCCGAGGACCGCCTCACCTTCACGGATGAAGCGGGTCTGGAGGATGCCGAGGTCGCCGTGGTGTCCTACGGAATCACCTCGCGGGTGGCCCAAAGGGCGATCGACATGGCCCGCGAGAGGGGGGTCAAGGTCGGCCGCTGCCGCCTGATCGGCATATGGCCCTTCCCGGACAAGCGACTGCGCCAAATCGCCCAAAACGGCGTCAAGGCGTTCGTGGTTCCGGAGATCAACCTGGGGCAGATCTCGCGCGAAGTTGAGCGCGCCACGGGCCACTTTGCCAACACCGTCGCCGTCACGCACGCCGGCGGCAGCGTGCATCGGCCGGAGCAGATCCTCAACGCCATCCTGGAGGCCGCGAAATGACGACGACCATCGAAGCGCCCGTAAACCCGGTCGAGCCGTTCCTACGCACCGAGCGAATCCCGCACATCTGGTGCCCCGGCTGCGGGATCGGGACAACGGTGAATTGTTTCGCGCGCGCGCTGCTCGAATCCAAAATGGACCTGAACCGCGTGGCGCTGGTTTCGGGCATCGGCTGCACCGGCCGCGTGGCCGGATACGTGGCGCTCGATTCGTTCCACACCACGCACGGCCGCGCCATTCCCTTCGCCACGGGCTTGAAGCTCGCCAACCCCAATCTGGAGGTGGTGGTCTACTCGGGCGACGGCGACCTGACGGCCATCGGCGGGAACCACTTGATCCACGCCGCGCGCCGCAACATCAACATCAAAGTCATCTGCGTGAACAATCTCATCTATGCGATGACCGGCGGGCAGACGGCGCCCACCACGCCGGCCACGGCCATCACCACCACCGCGCCCTACGGCTGCTACGAGCCCGCCTTCGACTTGCCTTCGCTGGCGGCTTCGGCGGGCGCCTCCTACGTGGCGCGCTGGACGACCTTCCACGTGCGGCAGTTGACCAAGTCAATTTCCGAGATGTTCCAGCGGCGGGGCTTCTGCTTCATCGAGGTGATATCGCCCTGCCCCACGCTCTACCAGCGCCGCAACAAGATGGGCGACGGCCTGGACGCGATGAAATTCTACAAGACGCACAGCAAGTTGAAGAACGGCGCGTCGCTCGACGAGTTGGCCATCACGAAGGAAGGCGAGATCGTGGTCGGCAAGTTCGTCGACCGCGAGCGGCCGGACTACCAGCAACTCATGCGGGACCGGCTGTCCACGCAGTTAGGCGAGCGTTACATCGAGGCGGACTGTCCAGTATGCGGCTAACGGAGATTCGTATCGCGGGATTCGGCGGCCAGGGAGTGATTCTCTCGGCCACGTTGATCGGCAAAGCGGCGGCGATTCACGAGGGCGGCTTCGCCACCATGACCCAGAACTTCGGGCCGGAGGCGCGCGGCGGCGCGGCCAGCGCCCAGTTGATCCTGTCCGACACGCCCGTTCTCTACCCCTACGTGACCGGCCTGGACTTCCTGGTGGTGATGTCGCAGGAAGCCTACACGCGCTTCGCGCCGGAACTGAAGGACACAGGAGTGCTCATCGTCGAGGAAGACCTGGTGCGCATCTCCGGTCTGAAGAGCGGCGTGCGCGTCTACGGCGTCCCGGCCACGCGCCTGGCCGAAGAGCTGGGCAAGAAGATGGTGTTGAACGTGGTGATGGTCGGCTTCTTCGCGGCCGTGACCGGGTTGCTCAAGCCGGAATCGCTGCGAAGGGCGGTGGGGGATTCGGTGCCACCGGCCACGCGCGAGCTCAACCTGCGGGCGTTCGACAAGGGGTATGAGTTCGGGGTGAGGCAGGAAGCAACGGTGGCACAGAACTCGTAGGACCGCGGCCTTCCCGCTAGCTAACCGCTCACTCCTTCTCGAGCGCCGCGACCAGCTTCAACTCGGCCCCAGCCATCACCGTGATCTCGCGGCTCCACGGCTTGTAGCCCGCCAGACTCACCCGCACCGTGTGCTTCCCGGGAGCGAGCCGCAAAGCCGCCGGCGAGTTCCCGACAAACGCCCCATCCACGGTGACGTCAGCGCTCTCGCTGGAGCAGACTACGCCAACGGTCCCGTAGTCCGGCGTGGCCGTCCCTGCCACCGGCGCCGGCGGCACCGTCACCGGCGGCTCCTCCGGTTTGACCGCCGTCTCCTGGGTCGACTTCCTGGCCAGGTCTTCGGCGACCTGTTGATAGAACTTATCCGCCATGCGGTCGCCAGCGTTGAACGAGAACCCGCCCGAATCCCCCGGCTTATGCTGCACGTTGATCAGCAGGGCGGACTTGGTTTCCGTCACCGGCTCGACGGAGGCGTTGGCAAGGAATCCGTCGGCGAAGAATGACTGGCCGGTCTCGAACGTAAACATCAGATGCTTGTCGTCGACATACGTCACCACGTGGCGCTCCCTTGCGGTCCTGAGCGCCGCGTCGAATACCTGGGCTGCCGGGTTGTTATATTCCTTCCGTTTCGGCTTGCCGAAAACAGGGAATTGCACGAGAATAAGCGCCGCGGCAACCGCGACTAGGATTCTCTGTGTCATGTTGCCTCCTGAACCCCTCCGTTCCTCCGCATGTATGTACGGTTGGACAGGGGGCAGGGTTACCACGTCTGGCATAAAAAGCCGCACGCCACAGTAGGACGCGATCGAAGGAGGGGCTATGCGGCCAGTTCGTCATCGGTGCTCGCCGCGCTGCTCTGTGGCGGGCTGTAGAGCGCCAACCGTTCTCCGGCACAGACCAGTGCCTGGAGATACCCAGCGCACCCGACCTCAGTCTCGGTCCGGACGGCCTCACCTTCCGATCGCCAGCACCGCCCCCTTACGCGGTCGCCCTCGCTCTCCGCGAGAACGCCACCACCGACGGCTGCGCCAGCCTCTCGAAATCGCCGAAGTGCACTTGGATCACGTCGCGGTGCGCTCCGGCGTTGAACGTGACCAGGTCCTCCCCGACCAGGCGGCTGTCGACGTACACCGGGAGGCCGGGCTCAGTCCGGGAACTCGAGTCGGAGAATCTCGGCGACCTGCGCTCGCAGAAGTGGCGTGTCTATCGCCGCCGCGCGCCACACCTCCGGCCAATCGATCCCGAAGTAGTTGTGCACAACTATGTTCCGGAACCCTTTGATGTCCGTCCAAGGGATGTTGGGATGGCGTTCGCGCAACTCCTGAGGGAGGCGCGCTACTGCCTCTCCGATAACCGTCAACTGGTGGACCACCGCACTCCGGACCATCCGGTCCGTCTCGAACGTCTCCGCGGTCTGGCTCTCGATGAACTCGGCCACCTCGCCTGCCGCGGAGACGATGTCCTCAAGCAGGAGGCGTTCACGCCGCATAGATGAGCCGCGCCTCGGAAAGCACCTCTTCCCTGAGACCCTTCCGCAAGGCGCGTCTGGAAACGAGATCGACCTTGCGGCCGAGCAATTCCGACAACTCCCGCTCGGCGGCAAAGTGCTGGAGCAAACCCACATCGGCGCCGGGAAGAAACTCAACCAGCAGATCGACATCGCTGTCCGGGCGCATCTGACCGCGCGCGGCCGAACCGAACACCGCCAGTTGGCCGATATGGTAGCGGCGGCAGACATCGGCGAGTTTGGCGGGCGGCAACTCGATGCCAGCGGCGATTGTCATGGGCGCACCTTCCCCCATTATCCAGCGCGCGGAGACAAGTTGCACCGCCCCCCTACGCCGTCGCCCTCGCTCTCCGCGAGAACGCCACCACCGACGGCTGCGCCAGCCTCTCGAAATCGCCGAAGTGCATGTGGATCACGTCGCGGTGCGTCCCCGCGTTGAATGTGATCATGTCCTCCCCGGCCAGGCGGCTATCGACGTAGACCGGCAGACCGAACAGGTTGCCGAAGGGCGGCATCGCGCCCAACTCGCAGGGCGGAAACAGGTCCGCCAGCTCCGCCTCGGTCGCGAGGCGCAGGCGCGACAGTGCCAGGTCAAGCCTCAATTGCTCCAGGTCCACCACAGTGTCGCCCGCCAGGACGGCCATCCCGTAGCCATGCTCGCTTAAGAAGATGACGGTTTTGGCGACCTCGTGCGCGGGAACGTGCTCTGCCGCAGCCACCTCCCGCGCCGTGTACGCCAGCGGGTGAACCGTATGGGTGTAAGCCACTTGGTTCTGTTCCAGGAATTCCTGCAGCTTCCTCAGAATCGGCATGCGACCCTCCTCTATGAAGCGCGCGCGGCGCTCCGGTTGGCAACAGGCGAGCCGGCCCGGCGTTCGGCTTCCTGAGAACCGCGGAGGACACGGCGGAACCGATACCAGGACCGTCCTGCCCGTCGCGGGAGGAAGTCCAACCCGACTGTAGCGGAAAAAACTAAGGTTGGCAAGAGACAACAGCCCGTGGCAGGGCGGGTTATCCGACCATGGCTATTAACTATCGGCTAACCCGCAGCTAAGGGGTGGTAGTATCCCTTGCCAGTATTGCTTCTAAGGCCCAGAAGGCCTCTAATTTGTATAGCGCTGCCGTTGCGGCGCGACATTTTCCTCGCAAAACGGGGCGGACGGTAGCACTCGGCTCCGCCGCCCCGTTTAACCCCAAAAGACCCTGCGGCCAGAACCCTGGCCACGAATGTACACAACTGAACGCGAATGAAAACAAGGAGGTTACTGGCTTACGCCAGCAGCTCCCGCAGATCCGAGATCCACAGATCCGGCTCGAATGGCGCCATGCGGGCCGGGTCGCCGTACCCGTATCGCACGGCGCAGATGGAGACGCCAGCGCGCCGTCCGGCCTCCATGTCTGCCGGTGAATCCCCCACTAGCAGGCATTCTTCCGGACTCGCACGGAGGGCGGCCAGCGATGCCAGGATCACATCCGGCGCAGGCTTGTAGGCGAATCCGTCGGTGCCTTGCACGTGATCGAAATAGGGCGCCAGCCCGAACTGTTCGAGCACCGCGCGCGTGGTCGATGTGGCTTTCGTGGTGGCGGTGGACTTGCGCCCGCCCAATTCCCGCAGCGCCTCGCTGACTCCCGGGAACACGCGCGTCGAGCGATGCCCGCGCGCCAAGTAGATGCTGCGGTAGTCGCGGATCAGTTTCTCGTGCTGCTCGGGCGTGTACTCGGGCAGCAACTCCTGGAACATCTGCAGCAGGTGGACGCCAACGTAGCGCAGTAAATCGGCTTGGACAAGCCCATGGACCCGCGTCGGCTTCAACGCGTCGAGGATCGCCCCGCAGATATCGTCCGCGGAGTCCACCAGCGTTCCGTCAACGTCAAACAGGTAGACCGGATAGCGCGGGCTCACGCCGGCTGCGGCCGCTCTCCCTCGACCAGCGGGGTAATCCTGCGGCCGCCCTCGGGACGAACCACCTGTTGCGTCCGGCCACCGTCGCCCGGCGGGATCGGCCGCACCGGCGGCAGCGAGCGGCCTTCGATCAACTGGTGCACTTCGTCGCCGTCGAGCACTTCGCGCTCAAGCAGCGCTTCGGCAATCCGCACCAGCGCCTCCGAGCGCTCCTCGATGAGCGCGGTTGCCTCGGAGTAGGCGCTGCGCACGATCTTCTGGACTGCGGCGTCGATCTTGACCGCCGTATCCTCGCTGTAGTCGCGATGTTGCGCAATCTCGCGGCCCAGGAAGATCTGCTCTTCCTTTTTGCCGAAGCTGAGCGGCCCCAACTCGCTCATGCCCCACTCGCAGACCATCTTCCGGGCGATCTCGGTAGCGCGCTCGATATCGTTGCCGGCGCCGGTGGTCATCTCATGCATGAACTTCTCTTCGGCGATGCGGCCGCCCATCATGATCGTGATCTCGGTCTGCAGGAACTCCTTGCTGTAGGAGTGCTTGTCGTCCAGGGGAAGCTGCATGGTGACGCCGAGCGCCATCCCGCGCGGGATGATGGTGACCTTGTGCACCGGGTCGGCCTTGGGCATGACCGCGGCCAGCAGCGCGTGGCCAGCCTCGTGATAGGCCGTGTTGCGCTTTTCTTCCTCGCTGATGATCAGCGACTTCCGCTCCACGCCCATGAGCACCTTGTCCTTGGCGATCTCGAAATCCGCCATCGTGACCACCTTGCGGTTCTGGCGTGCGCCGATGAGCGCGGCTTCGTTCACCAGGTTCGCCAGGTCGGCGCCCGCAAAACCGGGGGTGCCTCGTGCGATGACCATGAGGTCCACATCGTCGGCGATCGGAACCTTCTTGGTGTGAACCCGCAGGATCGCCTCGCGGCCCTTCACGTCCGGCCGTCCCACCACCACGCGCCGGTCGAAACGGCCCGGCCGCAGCAGCGCCGGATCGAGCACATCCGGCCGGTTCGTCGCCGCCACCAGGATGACGCCTTCGTTCGATTCGAACCCGTCCATTTCAACCAGCAACTGGTTCAGCGTCTGCTCGCGCTCGTCGTGCCCGCCGCCCAGACCTGCGCCGCGATGCCGGCCCACGGCGTCGATTTCATCGATGAAGATGATGCAGGGGGCGTTCTTCTTGCCCTGCTCGAACAGATCGCGGACGCGGCTCGCGCCCACACCCACGAACATCTCGACGAAGTCCGAGCCCGAGATCGAGAAGAAGGGAACGTTGGCCTCGCCCGCGATCGCGCGCGCCAACAGCGTCTTGCCAGTGCCCGGAGGGCCGATCAGCAGCACGCCCTTCGGGATCCTGCCGCCCAGCTTCTGGAACTTCTGCGGCTCGCGCAGGAACTCGATGATCTCCTGCAGCTCTTCCTTGGCCTCTTCCACCCCGGCCACGTCCTTGAACGTCACCTTCTTCTGCTGCGAGGAGTGCAGGCGCGCCCGGCTCTTGCCGAAGCTGAGGGCCTTGTTCCCGCCGCTCTGCATCTGCCGCATCATGAAAATCCAGAAGGCGAGCAGCAGGATGAACGGAATCGCGTTGATCAGCAGCGAAACCCAGTTGCTGGCGTTCGCTTCCTTGATCACGACCGAGACGTTGCTGTCCTGGAGGGTCTTGTAGATCTCCGAGTACCGCTCGGGAATCAGGGTATGGAAGGCGGCGCCGTCGGTGTACGTGCCGTGCACCTCCATCCCGCTGACGGTTACTTCCTTGACCTTGTGGTCCGTCACGTCGTGAACGAACTGGGTGAAGGTCAGGTTCCTGTCCGGACCTCGCTGGCCCGTGCGGACGACGGTCACGAAGACCACCACCAGCATGATCAGGACCACCCAGAAAATCGCTGTTTTCAGATTGGAATTCATACAAGTCTCTCGCCGAGCGCCCCAACAACGTCCTTTACTATACAGACGTCGAACAGCCGCGATACGATCTCAAAATTCGGTGATGTCACCAAGTTCGCGTACCCTCAGGAGGCTACGCGTCCGCCCAGAGACGGCGTACTCCGTTGCCGGCCCAAACTTCGCGCACCAAACGATCGAGTCTCCGCAGGTGAGCACCGGCCATCCGCGGCGTTCCCACAATGGAATGCGGGCGTTCTGGAACAAGAACTTGATCTTGGTCTCGCAGGTGTGCCCAACCGGTCTATATCGATCACCCGGCCTCCAACTCCGTACCCGCAAACCGCCGGAGATGCGGCCCCAGTCCAATTCGGTGCCATCTTTATTATATGCGGAACCGGCCGCACCCGCCTCAGGCCCCAGTCCCAGGCTGAGAGAGCTACGGCCGCCAGGCAGTTCGACGTTCCCGGGCACCGGCACCGGCAACTCGTAGTCGCGGCTCTCATCATTATAGGTTCCCGGCGGCGCCAGGCGAACCCAGTCGAAGGAACGTAGGGCGTCCACCCCCGGCGCCTGAAGTCGCGCGCTGCCTTCCCGATCTGCCGTAAGTTGCAGAATCCGCTCCACATGCTCCATACCGATCGAGCGCAGGTCACCCTTGGCTGCCTGGATCGCGCGGCGAATCACGCGCCGCGCCACCGCCGGGTGCAGGGCGCCAAGCCAATCCAACCGGAACAGAACCGCCGGCGGCCGCAGAATCAGCCGGCCCTCCACAACCCGTTCGATCTCCGCTTCCCAGTACCTTTCTTCGTCGGCAGCCACCGCGGCGAGGCGCGCCAGGGTTGCCGGCAGCGCCGGATTCTCCTCAGCCAGCCGGGGAAGCAGGTCGTGCCTGATCCGGTTGCGAGCGAAGCGCAGGTCGCGGTTGCTCGCGTCCTCGCGCCAGGCGACGCCGCGATCCTTAAGAAACTGTTCCACTTCCGCGCGCTCGATCTCGATGCAGCGGGCGCACCAGGCCCTCCTGCGTGAGCGGCCGCATCCCGGCCAGGCCCGCGGTCCCCGCCCCGCGCAGGAACCGGAAAACGACGGTCTCGGCCTGGTCCGACCGCGTATGCCCCAAAGCGATCCGGTCCACTACCCCGGGGCGGAGGAAATCGAGGAAGAACTCCCGCCGCACCCGCCGCGCCGCCTGCTCCAGGTTGTCGCCGGTCTCGGAGGCGATCGTCAGCACGTCCGCCCGTGCCGAGCGCACCTCCAAGCCGTATTGGGAGGCAAGTTCCCCCACATATCTCTCATCGGCATCCGACTCGGCGCCCCGTAGTTGATGATTCAGATGCAGAACGCTGAGCGCCAGCCCCAAACGCGGTGCCAGTTCCCTCAGCACCAGCAGCAGGCAAACCGAATCCGCCCCGCCCGAAACCGCCACCCCCACCCGCTGCCCCGGCGCGAACATCCCATGCCGCGCAATGGTGGCCGCAACGCGCTCGATCACATCCCTATATTACTGCCGTCCGGCGACAACTTGAGCGTTTCGCAGGCCTGCGCGCTGATGCGAGTGGACTGGATGCATTTCCGCTCCGCTACTGGCGGCGCACGTGGAGCGCTGGAGCGTTGGGTGGCGGGTGACTTCGTTTTCGTCGCACCGGACCGCGTACTGATAAAGGGGTATAAGGGGCGGACGCGTCAGGCGCGTGGCGCGTACAGGCAAGTCGGCCCCGATAGCCACGCTCCAACTCGATACGCGCTGAGGAGCAGCTGGTGAGACCTTCGCGTGCAGGATTGGACCGTGGTCGGGGCAGCGAACCGTCTTATTCGTGTCCATTCGTGTTCATTCGTGGCCCAGCCTTTCCTACCGTCCCGCCTTCTCCAACTCCGCATTGAACTCGCAACCCACGAACGCGATGATCGACAGCACGTACATCCACACCAGCAGCAGAACCACCGTCGCGATGCCGCCGTACATCACGTTGTAGTTCCCTATGTGGCGTACGTACCATGCGAACACCGACGTCGCCGCCAGCCACAGGATGGTGGTCAGCACCGCACCCGGCCACACCCGCCGCCACGACAGCCGCCGGTTCGGAGCGAAGCAGAACAGGATCGTGGCGCCCAGAACGATCGCTCCGAGCGAGATCGCGTAGCGCAACATCTTGCCCACCACGGCCACCCATCCCCGCATCGTCTCTCCCTCCCTCGTGAGCCCCAGCAGGTCCACGATCCAGTCCTCCGCGTGGATGCCGAAGAAGATCAGGCCCGAGGCGAATAGCACCGGAATCGCGGCTGAGAAGACCAGCAGGATCGCGATCACCCGCTCGCGCACCCATGGACGGCCCTCTTGCACGCGGTAGGCCTTGTTGAAACCCTGCATCAGGCTCACCATCGCGCCCGATCCCGCCCACACCGAGACCAGCATGCCCGTGATGGGTACGAATACCGGCTGCTTGCCGCGGACCGCGAAGTAGTAAAAAACCAGGTCCTGCGTCCCCGGCGGAAGGATCTGGGACAGGAAATTGTAGATCGCGTCGGATATGAATTCCGCCCGGAACCGGACCAGGATCGTCGCGGCCGTGGTCAGCAGCGGGAAGAAAGCCAGCAGCGCCGAATAGGCGGCGCCCTTGCCGCTCCCGAGGGCGTTGTCCTTATAGGCCGAGACGAACGCGCGGCCGCAGAACTGCAAAACCGGCGGCCAAGACGCCCTCCGCTTCACAACCATCCTGCCGGCGCCGTCTGGCATAGAACGACCGATTTCATTGTTGCTCACCCGCGGCGCTTCTTGGGCCCGCGCATCCGGTGTGGAGGAATGTCCGGGGCCGCCTTCCGAGCCGCAACGAGCGCCTTCGCGATCGCCGCGACCGATGGCACCGTGACGTATTTTGTGGACGCGTCCAACGGGTCGGAGGCCTTCACCGCACGGCCGTTGATCAGAATGGTGGGAGAAGGGAAGCCGCGGACGCGCGCCGGAAGGTTCTCGGCCCCCAGCATCCACTCCACCCAGCGCTGCGAAACATGCGCCTCAAGCAGCGCCCAGGCCAGGTTGGCACGCACCGCCGCCACGCCCGGACAGCCCGCCTCGTACACCAGTTCGATCAGAATCACCTTGGCTTCATGGTAGCAACCGGCCGCAGCGCCGAAACCGCGTGCGTCAGCAAGCGGTCAGGCCCCCCAGAGTCCGCTCCCTCACGGTCGCGGTTCCGTGCTGCGATCCTGCCGTGCGCCATCGGGGACCGGTCTGTGCGAACATACTGGGTAAGGATGGGGCGGGTGATACCTGGGATTCACCACGTAACTGCGATTGCCAGCGATCCGCAGCGGAATCTCGATTTCTACGGCGGCGTCCTCGGTCTGCATTTGGTCAAGCTGACTGTCAACTTCGACGACCCCGACACGTATCACTTCTACTACGGCGATACGCTTGGGCGGCCCGGGAGCCTTCTCACGTTCTTCCACTGGCCCGGCGCGCCGCGCAGCCGCGCCGGCACGCGGCAGGTCCGCGCCGTCTCCCTCTCCATCCCGGAAGGAGCGTCGGAGTTCTGGGTCCAGCGCCTCCAGGCTCACGGAATCCTGTTCGAGGTTCACGCCCGCTTCGGCGACGAGGTGATTTCATTCTCCGATCCGGACCGCCTGCGCGTGGAATTGGTTGCCGCCAGCGACGACCGGCAGCCGTTCTCCGATGGCCCCGTGCCGGCCGAATATTCCGTCCGCGGCGTATACGGAGTCACTCTGGCGGAGGAGGAATCGGGTCGCACCGCGGCGCTCCTGGGCGGGACCATGGGTCTCCGCATCGCCGGCGAATCGGGCGGCCGCACACGCTTCATCGCCGGGCCGGGAGGGCCGGGGGCGGTCGTCGATGTCGAGAACCTGCCCGGCCTGCAACCTGGCCGCATCGGCGCCGGGACGGTCCACCATATCGCCTTTCGCGCGCCCGACGAGCACGCGCAAGAGACCTGGCGGGAAGAGATCCTGCGCGCCGGCCGGCGCGTCACGCCCGCAATCGATCGCCGCTACTTTCGCTCCATCTACTTCCGAGAGCCCGGCGGCGTTCGCTTCGAGATCGCTACCGAAACGCCGGGTTTCACGGTGGACGAAGCCGCCGCCGCGCTCGGCACGCGCCTCATGCTGCCTCCCTGGCTCGAGGTTCGCCGCCCGCAACTGGAGCAGGCGCTGCCTCCCCTCCGCCTCCCTGCCCTCGCGAAGCGCGCCTGAGCGGGGTCTTTCCGAACCGCGCGCGTGAGCGAGCGGACCCCCGGCCGCGAGCGGCTCAGGTGAAGGGGCTGATAGCTGACCGCTGATCGCTGACCGCTGTTTCCCTCCCTGCCCTCGCCAAGCGCGCCTGAGCGGGGTCTTTCCGAACCGCGCGCGTGAGCGAGCGGACCCCCGGCCGCGAGCGGCTCAGGTGAAGGGGCTGATAGCTGACCGCTGATCGCTGACCGCTGTTTCCCTCCCTGCCCTCGCCAAGCGCGCCTGAGCGGGGTCTTTCCGAACCGCGCGCGTGAGCGAGCGGACCCCCGGCCGCGAGCGGCTCAGGTGAAGGGGCTGATAGCTGACCGCTGATCGCTGACCGCTATTTCCCTCCCCGCCCTCGCCAAGCGCACCTGAGCGGGGTCTTTCCGAACCGCGCGCGTGAGCGAGCGGACCCCGCGGTATGCGACCGCGCGCCGGCGAGCGGCTCAGGTGAAGGGGCCGATAGCTGACAGCCGACGACTATTTGCGCCATAATCGCGCTAGCGTGCACACCGCAAAATTGAAGACCGCTTCGCTCGCCGCAGTGCTGCTGGCGGTCAACTGCTACGTCGTACACGATCTGTTCCTGGCCGGGTTCATCGCACAGATGGGATCGATCGAGGCCGCCTACATCGGCATCGCACGCTATCTCTGCCAGAACTGGCGCGACCTGGGATGGTTTCCTCTCTGGTACGACGGCATCCCGTACCAGAACACCTACCCTCCCCTCATGCACTTTCTGGTTGCCATCGCCGCCGAACTGGCCGGCGCCGCGCCCGTGGTCGCGTACCACTTTGTCGCCGCGGCCTTTTACGCATTCGGGCCGGTCACGCTTTTCTGGCTGGCGTGGCGTCTCTCCCGCTCGCGCGCCTTCAGTTTCGGCGCGGCGATGTTCTATTCGCTGGTCTCACCTAGCGCTCTGTTCGGCGCCGGGATCCAACTGGACATCGGAGGCCCGTTCAACCCGCGCCGCGTGCAGACGCTGATCGAGTACGGCGACGGCCCGCACATCGCTTCGCTCACGCTCATCCCGCTCGCCATCGTCGCCCTCGACACCGCGCTCGAGAAGAAGAGGCCCCTCTTCTACATTCTGGCGGCGCTGGGCATGGCCGCGGTTGTGCTCACCAACTGGCTGGGTGGATTTGGCCTCGCGGTGGCCGTGATCGCCTACCTCCTCGCACGGCCGCGAACGTCGCCTCGCGTCTGGCTGGCCGCCGTGGCCATCGGCATCTACGCCTACCTGCTGGCCTCGCCCTGGATTCCGCCTTCCACAATCGAGGCGGTCCGCATTAACGCACAACGCGTGGGAGGGCCCTACGACATCACCCTGCGCCACCTCAAGTACCTCGGCCTCGGGATTGTCGTTTTGACGTTCCTGCGCTCCCTGTGCGAGCGGTTCAGGATCTCGGTCATCCTCCGTTTCGCACTGTTCTTCACCATCCCACTGGCGGCGATCGTACTTTTGGCGATGTGGTTCAATGTCGCCATCCTGCCCCAGCCTCATCGCTACCAACTCGAGGTGGAGATGGGAATCGCGCTTCTCGCCGTCTTCGCTCTCCGGCCGCTCACGGCTCGATTGAGCCGGCGCGAGAGCGTCATGGTCCTGCTGGGGTTCCTTCTGTTCTGTTTCTTCCAGGCGAAGACCTATCGAACCTACACTCGTTACCGCGACCGTGCCATCGACATCCATCGCACCGTCGAATACGAGGCCGCACAGTGGTTCGACCGTAACATGAAGGGGCAGCGCGTCTTTGTGCCCGGCAGCGTGGGTTTCTGGCTGAGCGCGTTCAACGACACGCCCCAGCTCAACGGCGGTTTCGATCAAGGCGTCACCAATTACCTCATCCCGGTCGTGGCCTATCAGCTCTATTCCGGCGAAGGATCCAACGGCCGCGAGGACGAAATAGGCGAGCTCTGGCTCAGATCCTTCGGCGTCCAGGCGGTGATGGTGGGCGGACCCCACAGCCGCGAAGTGTACAAGCCGTTTCGCAACCCGCACAAGTTCGCCACCCGCTTCAAAGAGCTGTGGCGCGATGGCGACGACGTGATCTATGGGGTGCCCTCGCGCACACCCTCTCTGGCCCACGTCATGAAGCGGGAAGACCTGACGCCTCGTGCGCCCGCCGGCGGACTCGACGTCGACCCTCTGCGACCGTATGTCGCCGCGCTCGACAACCCCGCCTATCCGCTAGCGGAGTTTCGCTGGCTCGCCCCCAGCCGCGCCACGATTACAGCCAACCTGGAGAGGAGCCGGATTCTCTCCGTTCAGATCAGCTACCACCCGGGATGGCACGCCCGCGTCAACGGCCGCGCCTGCCCCACCTACCGCGACCACCTCGGCCTGCTGGTTGTCGAACCGCGGTGCGACGGCCCATGCACGGTCGAGCTGAACTATGACGGCGGCACGGAAATGTGGCTGGCGCGGATTCTCAGTTGGACCGCTCTCCTGGCCGGGATCCTGTGGATCTACCGGGGCACTCGTTCAACGAAGAGCTCGACCGATTCCACCCGCGCGCGGCCGACCGCCGCCTCGAGCGTCGAGTAGCGGATCGCGCCCGCACTCTGGCGCAGCATCTCGGCCGCCTCGTAGGTCAGCGCCACGGAATAGCGGTCGGCGCGGTGCCGGTAGGAGTAGCCCCCATACACCGGCCCGCCCGCTTCCGCCAGTTCCATGAGCGCGTCCCAAAAGCTGCGGCGCCGGAACGGACGGCGCGCACTCCCCGCCTCGCGCTCGATCTCGACGCGCGTCGCCGGTCCCTTCAAGACCGCGCGAACGCAGAACTCGCGTGCGAACGGACGCCGCGGGTCGGCATCCGGAAAGGTAGCCAGCACCGGAGCGATCGCATCGCGCTCGGCGGCCCACCCGGTCCAGCGCAGCCGCGACGCACCCGAGACGAAAGTGCCGCGCAGCAGCAGCTCGACGATCCTACCCGCGTCCTTGCCGGTCGCCCCCAGCATCGTTTCAATCAGCTCGCGCACCGGCATCTCCCGCACCACCACCGGAGTCAGCGAGATGGAACCCGCCTCTTCCGTGCTGATCTTGACGCGAACGGTCTCGGGCAAGGGCACTAGGACAATGTTAACTTGCTTGTCGCCCGTCGCTCGTCGGAACGGCGGGATCCGTGCGCTTCGCGGCTGGCGTGCGGCCGGGTGCGAAGCCCGGAAAGCCTCCCGTCCGTTGCGACGGGCGACGAGCGACGAGCGGCAGCGCACCGGCGCGCCTCCAACGAGCGACAGGCGACGAGCGCTGTTAGCCTAAAGTCTTGAACCCGCCCACCACACCCCTGGCCGCTCTGATCCAAGACGAGATCGCGCGCCAGGGGCCTCTGCCCTTCCACCGCTTCATGCAACTCGCGCTCTACCATCCCGAATACGGCTACTACCGCCGTCCCCGCGATCCCTTCGGCAAAGCGGGCGACTTCTACACCGCCGCCCAGTTGCAGCCCGTCTTCGGAATCCTGATCGCCGCCCGGGTGCGCGCGCTGTGGGATGAGCTCGGGAGCCCGCCGGATTTCGCCGTCGTCGATCTCGGCGCCGGCCGCGGGGAGATGCGTGAAGCTTTCTCCGAGTGGCGCTACATCCCCGTCGACGTGGACCGCGGCGCCTTGCCCGACCGCTTCACCGGCGTGGTCTTCGCCAATGAGTTCTTCGACGCGATCCCTGTCGATGCGGCCGTCTGCCGCGCCGGCGGCTTCCGCCAGATGCTGGTTGGCTGGAATGGCGAGCGCTTCGCCTGGGTCGAGGGCGGCGCCGTCAGTCCCCAGGCGGCCGCCTACATCGAACGCTACTTCGCGCCCTGCGAAGAAGGGGAGCTGGTCGAGATCAACCTGGAGGCGCTGGCCTGGATCGAGCGCATCGCCCGCGCGCTCGAGCGCGGATTCCTGTTCACCATCGACTACGGCTACACCCGCCGCGAGCGGGCGCGCTTTCCGCAAGGCACGCTGATGAGTTACCGCCGTCACACCGCGCTTGAAGACGTCCTAACCGATCCCGGCGAGCGCGACATCACCGCGCACGTCCTCTTCACCGCGCTCGAAGAGCACGGAAAGCACTGCGGCCTCGATCCCGCGCCCCTGTCCACGCTCGCGCAAACGCTGCTGGAGGCGGGAGAGCCCGATCAGTTCGCCGCCGCGCTAGCGGCCGAGGATCCCGCTGTGTGCGCCCAGCGCCGTCTGCAACTGAAAACTCTGCTCTTCGGAATGGGCGAGACGTTCCGAACGTTGCTGCAAGCACGGCGGACGTTCGCTGATGGAGCCGATGGCGGAAAGCTGAAGGCTGAACCAGGAGGGAGCGGAGACTAAAAAGGCCCCGAAACCATCGGGGCCTGCTGCTAGAACTTGTACTGCCGCTGTGGTAGAGGCTACTTGCCCTTTTTCTTCGGGGCGGCCTTCTTCTTCGCGGCCTTCTTGGTTGCGTTCTTCATTGATCGTTTCTCCCTTGACATCAAAATCTGCAATCACGAATGACTGCAGTGTGATTCATATATAAAGTCGTTCGCTCCGAAAGTCAAGAGAAAAATGCATTCGCGGGTCCAGAACGTCGATGAGCGGAATTGTTTCCGCCTCGAAGGACGGGCTTCCCCCCGCGCGGAACCTCGGACCGGCACGCGTTTCCCGGCCGCGCGCACCGGAAGGAGGTCGGCGGGACTCGCTCGGCATCGCATCCGCTTGCTTCTTCGCGGCCCATCGGTATAGGATCTGGAGAAATGCAACGTCGCCTTTCGCTCGTCGTCGTCCTCGCGCTTCTCGTCACCGGTTGCGCGAAGAAGAAGCGCGTGGCGGCGCCGCCGTCCGCTCCGCACGCCGGCCTCGCGCTGCCCCACGTCGGCGATGAAGAGAGCGGAATCGCAAGCTGGTACGGCCATCCCTATCACGGCCGCGCTTCCTCGAGCGGCGAGATCTACGACATGGAGAAGCTCACCGCGGCGCACCGCACGCTGCCCTTCGGCACCGTCGTCGAAGTGCGCGACCTGGACAACGGCCGCGCCGTCTCGGTGCGCATCAACGACCGCGGACCGTTCGTCGAAGGCCGCATCATCGATCTTTCGCGCGCCGCCGCGCGCGACATCCACATGCTCGGACCCGGCACCGCCAACGTGCGGCTGCGCGTTGCGTCGCTTCCGAACGCCATCCCCGACGGCTACTTCGCCGTACAGACCGGCGCGTTCCGCCAGCGCGCCAACGCCGAGCGGCAGCGGCAGGTCATCGAGCGGCGCTACGGTCCGGCGCGACTGGTTCTGCGGGGCGGCGACCCGCCGCTCTGGCGCGTCCTGGCCGGCCATGCATCCACCGTTGCCGACGCCTCCGCGCTGGCCGCACGCATCCAGGCGGAGGTGGGGCCTGCATTTGTGGTGAGAGTGGACGCCTCCTCGGGCGACTAATAGGCTTGGAGCCCCCGTGCAAGATCTCGCTACCGGTCCGCCTACCTTGATCGGCCGCTCGCCCCGCGTGCGCGAGATCGACGCGCTCGCTCGCAAGCTGGGACGTTCCGATTCGCCCGTGCTGTTGCTCGGAGAGACCGGCACCGGCAAGGAGGTCGTCGCCCGCGCCATCCACTATTCCGGCACGCGCGGGCCGTTCGTTCCCATCGACTGCTCCCTGCTCGGGCCTCTGCTCGAAAGCGACCTCTTCGGTCACACCCGCGGATCTTTCACCGGCGCGGTGGCCACCAAGGCGGGCCTGCTCGAAGTGGCCGAAGGCGGTACCGCGTTCTTCGACGAGATCGGCGAGCTGCCGCCCGAGATCCAGGCCAAGCTGCTGCGCGTGCTCCAGGAAAAGGAGTTCCGCGCCCTCGGAGCGCTCACCGGCCACAAGGCGCGCTTCCGGGTCATCGCCGCCACCAATCGCGACCTGGCGCGCGAGGTCGATGCCGGCCGTTTCCGCCGCGATCTCTTCTATCGCCTCAACGTAGTGAAGGTGTGCCTGCCCCCCTTGCGCGACCGCCGGGAAGACATCCCGGAACTGGTGGCGTATTTCCTCGAGCGCTACGGCCGCGGCCACGAACTGGCGCAGGAGGCGATCGAGGCCATGATGCAATACGACTGGCCCGGCAACGTGCGAGAGCTGGAGAACGCCATCCAGCGTATGGTGGCCATGAACTCCGGGCCGTACCTGCACAGCGGCGATCTCCCCTCCGCGGTGCAGGGGTCCCTCGCCGCCGCCGAGTACCAGGAACTCGAGCAACTGGCCGCGGCCGTCAGCGGCACCGCCGGGAGCGTGCCGACCCGCATTCCGCCCCGGGGCGTCATCCCGATGGAGGAGCTAGAGCGGCGCGCCATCGTCGAGGCGCTCGCCACCACCCACGGCGACCGTGCGCGCGCCGCCCTTCTGCTCGGCATCGGCCGCACCACCCTCTACCGCAAGCTCAAACGCTATAGCATGTGACCTTGTGGGGCAGGCGTCCACGCCTGCGCGGGACGTCCACGTCCCGCCCGAGCCGGAACCGGGAGGTGCTCCCACAACCTGGTTTTCTGGAGAGCGTGCCGCCGCCCTCATCTTTCCCCGTCGTCCTGCCGATAGTCCGTTTGCTTAGATGATCTCTATCCGCCGATTCCTCGATCGCCGTCCGGACGAGGTGCCCGATGCCCTCCTGCGGACCACCCACGTCCTGCTCGAAGGAATCGAGCGGCACGCGGTCAGGCCGGATGCGGCGGACTACGACCGTTTCCGCAAAGAGATGCGTCTGCTTCGGGAAGATCTCAAGGAGGGCACCGCGGTTTCGGAGATTCTCCTGCTTGCAGGTCAGGCCCTCAAGGCCATGGAGGGATACAACGCGCACGCGACCAGGCGGATGCGCGCCCAGTGCGAGGACCTTCAGAACATGGTCGCCATGCTGACCAGGACCATGGCAGCCATCACCTCCGAGAGCCAGAGCAGCATCTCGCGCCTCCAGGAGATCGAAGCCACCTTGCAGACCGCATCCGCGCTCGAGGACTTCCACGTGGCCAAAGTCCGTATGTCGGAGTGCCTGGAGGTCCTGAGCAAGGAAATCGTTCACCGTCGCAGCGAGTCGGCCAAACAAGTCTCCCAGATGCAGTCCGCGGTCCAGGGCCTTCGCTCCTCGAGGCCGTCCCACAGCGCTGAAGAGCTGGCGCGCAAGGATGCGCTGACCGGGCTGACCGAGCGTGCCGGCGCTGAGGCAGCGCTGGCCGCTGCCGTTAAAGAAAGTCAGCCCGTATTCGCCGCGGTATTCGTGGCCGACCGGCTGGACATGATCAACGCCCGCTTCGGCCGCTCCGTCGGAGACGACGTGCTGCTCTTCTTCTGCCAGCACATCGCGCATGGGTTAAAAGAAGCGGACCGCCGCTATCGCTGGACCGGCCCGGCCATCCTCGCGATTCTGCACCGCACCACGTCGCTGGCCTCGGTGCGCGAAGACATCAATGGCCTATTCGCCAGGCGCCTCACCATGAACGTGACATCCGAGAACCGTTCGGTGTTGCTGGCGGTGCCCGCCAAGTGGATGGTCTTCGCCGCCCACGAGATCCGGCCGCTGCCCCGCCTCATCAAGAGCATTGACGCCTTCGTCCACGGCGAACCAGCGGGACAGACCTCCGCCGCCTCAGCTTAGCGCTCGGAGTGGCCAGTTCGTGTCAGCAGCACAGAACCGCGCGCGTAAGGCAAGCAAGCGGACGACGGAGCACGACGCCGCGCCCCTCCACTCGCTCACGCTGGTGCCAGCCGGAGAACTGCACACCTCCGGCCTCCCGGTGAAATGGTGAAGCGCCCCAACCTGCAGAAACGGGAACACGTCTTCGGATTCAACCGGCAGTCTGCCGGTTGGAATCGGTATGCCCTCAGCGAGCCTCGTCGTCAACCGCGATCTTCAGGGCGCGTAGGAACTTCTGGTCCTGCGACGTCCATTTGATCCTGGCCCTCGTCTCTCCCCGCCTCGGAGAGCGCTCGGCTGGAGTCTCCAACTCGGCCTCGACTGCCTCCCCCTGCTCACCCTCACCCTCAGCCTCAGCGTCGGCCTCGGTCTCATCTCTCTTGTTGAACCCGATCGTGGCTTCCAAGACCAGGAACACGTCGTAGCCGGCGCGCCTGATGTCACCAATTGCAGCGGCGATGCGGTCGGAGTCGGACAGCGATTCGTTGATCGCGTTCCCGAGCTCCTGCATGAGAACTTTTAGTTTCTCGTCCACAGTTCGCCCCCTTCTTGCGGGCCCTCTTTGAGGATAACATCCTCACTAAATTGATGCCCTGCTGCCATCCTCCGTTTCAGCGAATCAGCCTGACAGCCGGGGCCCGCATTAAGTGTATTGGACCTGCATACGATCCACAAGCCCAAACTACACATCGGCTACCCCATCCAAGTTCTGTATCGTTTTTCTCATATCGTCGTACGGTGGTACCAGGGACACCCTCCTCGGCGGCAGGGTGAAATCCCCGTTTTGCTACGATGGGAAAGGACTTCCATGCTATCCATCGCCCATGCGCGCCAGTTCGTCGATCACGTACTGCCCGCCGTGATCCGCCCCTTGCGCGTGGTCTGGAACCAGGTCATCGGATTCTTCTTCCTGGTGCTCGCCGCCGCCGCCCTGCCCCGCGTCATTCACAGCGCGCGCGAGTTCGACGGCGAGCCGCAGTCCGTCTTCCGCCTCGTTCTGAGCGGCATCTTCATCGCCTTCATGACCGGCTTCGGCGTCCATTCCTTCTGGCGGGCCCATAGAATCCCCAAACTGCGATGAGCGACGCCCTTGAAAGGCCTGGCCAATTCCCCTACACCCGGGGCATCCACGCGGAGATGTACCGCAACCGCCTCTGGACCATGCGCCAGTACGCCGGCTTCGGCGACGCCGCCGCCAGCAACCAGCGCTATCACTTCCTGATCTCCCAGGGCATCACCGGCCTCTCGGTCGCCTTCGACCTCCCTACCCAGATGGGTCTCGACTCCGATCATCCGCTCGCCGCCGGAGAAGTCGGCCGCGTCGGTGTCGCCATCTGTTCGCTCGCCGACATGGAGCGTCTCTTCGAGGATATCCCGCTCGACCGCGTGACCACCTCGATGACCATCAATTCCACCGCGGCGATCCTCCTTGCGTTCTACGTTTTGGCCGCCCGCCGCCGCGGTATCGACGCCCGCCTGCTCTCCGGCACCGTCCAGAACGACATCCTCAAGGAATACATCGCGCGTGGGACTCACATCTATCCGCCCCGCCCCGCTCTGCGTATCGTCACCGACCTGTTTGCCTGGGCCGGCCGGGAAGTGCCGCGCTGGAACACCATCTCGATCAGCGGATATCACATCCGCGAGGCTGGCTCCACCGCGGTCCAGGAAGTCGCCTTCACCCTGGTCAACGCCATCGCCTACATCGAAGCCGCCCTCCGCGCCGGCCTGGATCTCGATTCCTTCGCGCCGCAGCTTTCCTTTTTCTTCAGCGCCGATGTCGACTTCCTCGAAGAGATCGCGAAGTTCCGCGCCGCGCGGCGCCTCTACGCCCACCTCATGCGCGATCGCTTCGGCGCAAAAAACCCTCGCTCGATGATGCTGCGCTTCCACGCCCAGACCGCCGGCTCGTCGCTTACCGCCCAACAGCCGGACGTGAATCTGGTGCGTGTCGCTCTCCAGGCGTTGGCCGCGGTGCTGGGCGGGGCGCAATCCCTGCACACCAACTCGCGCGACGAGGCGCTCGCCCTGCCCACCGAGGAATCCGTCCGCCTGGCCCTGCGCACGCAACAGATCGTCGCCCACGAAACCGGCGTCGCCGCCACCACCGATCCGCTGGGCGGCAGCCAATACATCGAGGACCGGACGGACCGCATAGAGCAGGGCGCGCGCGCCTACATCGAGAAGGTCGATGCACTCGGCGGCGCCCTGGCCGCCATCGAGTCCGGCTACATCCAGGGAGAGATTCAGAACGCTGCCTACGATCTCCAACGCCAGGTGGAATCCTGCGACCGCGTGGTGGTCGGAGTCAACCGCTTCCAGGCTGGCGAGCGCCAGGCGGTTCCCACCTTCCGCCTCGATCCGGCCATCGAGCGCGAGCAGGTGGAGCGCCTGCGCGCCTTGCGCGTCTCGCGCGACAACCCCGGCGTTTACGCCGCCCTCGACCGGCTCGAGCGTGCCGCCGCCGGCACGGAGAACCTGATGCCATTCATCCTCGAAGCCGCCGATCTCGACGCCACGGTCGGCGAAATCTCCGACCGCTTGCGCCGCGTCTTCGGAGAGTATCGTGAGTAGAGCACCGAACCGCGACCGTGAGGGAGCGGACTCACAATAGGAGCAAATCGCCATGCTTCGCGAACTCGCTATCACCTCACCCGACGGCACCACCACCAAGACCCGCCTGGAAAGCCAGGCCCTCTCTCTCGGACGCTCCAGCGCCAACGAGCTTTGCTTTCCCGACGACGTCGGCCTTTCGCGCCAGCACATGACCATCGAGCGCGACGGCGACGGCTGGGCCCTGCGCGACCTCGGCAGCAAGAACGGCACCTTCCTCAACGGCGCCCGCGTCGCCGGCTCGGTGCGCCTCAGTCCCGGAGACCGAATCGTCGCTAGCCGCGTCGTCCTGGTGTACGACCCCGCCGAAGTCGACGCCAACAAGACCGTGATGTTCGAGGGGACCGTACTCGCGCGTCCCTCCGAGCAGACCGTCAGCACCACGCTCGAACATCTTCTGCAGGGCGAGAGCAAGGACAAGTCCCCGTTTGCGCCCCAGTGGGGCAGCGCCGTAACCGCCCTGCTGCGCGCCGGACGCGAGTTGGCCGCCCGCCGCCCCCTGCCCGAGCTGTTCACCGTAATCCTCGACCTGGCCACCGAAGCGGTCAGCGCGCGCCGCGGCGTCCTCATGACGCTCGAGAAGGGACAACTCGTCGCCCAGGCATCCAAGGGCGAAGGTTTCCGCATCAGCAGCGCCGTGCGCGACCGCGTGCTCGACGCCAAAACTTCCGTCATGGTCCGCGATGTCTCCATGGATGAGGCATTGCGCCAGCGCCTCAGCATCGTCGAGCACAGCGTGCGCGCCCTCATGGCGGTTCCGCTCCAGACCGACAACCAGGTGATCGGCCTCATCTACGTCGATTCGCCGCAGTTCCCCCGCGAGTTCACCGGAGACGACCTCAACCTGCTCACCGTCATGGCCAACGTCGCCGCGATTCGCATCGAGCGCGACCGCCTCGCCGAAGTCGAGCAGGCCGAAAAGCTCATGGCCAGCGAGCTCGAACAGGCCGCCGAGATCCAGCGCCAGTTCCTTCCCTCCGTCGCGCCCGTTCTCCCCGGTCTCGAGCTGGCTGGATACAACGCCGCCTGCCGCACCGTGGGCGGCGACTACTACGATTTCCTGCCTTACGCCGACAATCGCGTCGGCGTCGTGATCGGCGACGTGGCCGGCAAAGGCATGCCCGCGGCGTTGATGATGACCAGCCTTCAGGCCAAGGTTCAGGCCCTCGCCGAGACGCCCGGCGATCCCGGCGTGATCGTGGGGCGGCTCAACCGCAGCCTGGTCGGCACCTGCCCCGCCAACCGCTTCATCACATTTTTCTTCGCCATCATCGACGCCTCGAACGGGGACATCGCGTTCTGCAACGCCGGCCACAACCCGCCTTTCCTGGTCCGCGCCGGCGGCGGCATCGAGCGGCTCGAAGGCGGCGGTCCCGTTCTCGGAATCCTGCCCGCCATGACCTACCAGCGCTGCCAGTGCCACATGGAGCCCGGAGACCTGCTGGTCCTGTATAGCGATGGAGTGACCGAGGCCGAAAACCCGGCGGGCGAAGAATTCGAGGACAATCTGCCCAAGCTCGCCGCCCGGCTTCGCGACCGCAGCGCTGCCGAGGTGGTGCAGGCGATTCACGAAGCGGTCAAAGAGTGGATCGCCGGCCAGCCCCCCGCCGACGACGTCACTGTAGTCGTCGCCCGCCGCGCGAGCACCGAACCGCGCGCGTAAGCAAGCGGACCCCGGGGTCGCCCCTACAGCGCCGCCAGGTCCGCCAGAAGCGCGTCCCGCTTGAACCCACAGGGAGCGTTCCCGTTCGCGTCGATCCACTCGGGCGTGAACACCACGTAGCTCTCGTCGCAGTAAGCATCGCGGAATCCGCTATCGACCGGCATCTTCGCGCCCCACGTGATGACTTGAAGCGCGCCGCCTTGGTCATATGGGCCCTCGACGCAGTGCCCGCCCCAGCTTCCCGGCGCCGTTCGACCGCACAGCTTGCCCCTCGGCGTCTTCCAGGCGGTCGCCCCTTCAACCGACGCCGGCAGCGCGTACCCATCCAGCGTGCCCCCAAACAGCCATAGGGCGGAGGCCAGTTCCGCCGGATCGTGCGGCTTGACGGCGGCAAACGCCGTGATCCTGTGCGTCGCGCCTCCGAAAGTCAGCCCCTGCTGCCGCCAGTAGTTGAGCGCATCGAGCATACGGCAGCCACAGTCGGTCGCCGGATCCCCCGGAACATAGCCGCCGATAGCCGAGTACATAGCGATCACGTCGGCCTCGGATGGAATCGGGAGAGGCAACCCGGCGGCCGCGTGCTGCTGCATGGCCAGGTGCATCATGCCCGCAATCACGCAGCAGCCCAGTTGGTCGTTCAACAACATGCCATACTCGGGAACCTTGCCCGTCCAATCGACTAGCGGCGGAGCCGTGGGCAGGGCCTCGATGTATTGGCCCAGCTTGAATGTGCGGGCGTCGTGCCGCGGCGGCAGTTTTCCAAGCTTCATTGCACTTATCTCCTTCTGTGGGGCAGGAGCCCCCGGTCCACGGCCGGCGCCCCCGTCGGCCTGGTATTCGGGGGCCAGTCGCAGGCCCTACCTCTGCGCGGCGAGGGCTTGTTCGACCGCGGCGAGCGTCGCCAGGTCCTTGGCCTTCAGTCCCGCGATCCTCTTCTGATCGGAGCGCCCGAACTGAACCCTGATTCCCAGCGCGGAATGCGACCTCAACGCAAGCGACGACTTCTGGCCGTAGGTGGCCAGGACCTTCTGAACGTCGGTAGCCAGTGCCTCGACCACGGTCGCGATCGACGAGGGAACGCCCTGCATGTCTGGCACGGAGGCCACAACACCCGCCAAATCCGCTGTAATACCCGCCGACACCGCTCCCGTCGAGCCTCCTATCGACAGGCGGTTGGATACGCTTCCCAGGGCGTTCACCGCCGCCCGAATCCAGCTAAGAATCTCCGCCATCTGGGCCGCGGGCAAACCCGCCGCTCCAGCCACGATCGGAATCGCCACCTGCGCCGCGCTCAAGGCGATGTCGATGTCGTTGATGATTTGCGACTGGGTGCATCCGATCGTGCACAGGCACACGGCAATCGCGATAACTACGGCCAATCTTCGAGTCCACATGCTCGTTCTCCTCCCACCCAACCAATCGCACGTGGATTCCGCACTAGCCCCTGGCCAGAAGCGCGATCTCTCTGAGATCACGCCAGAAATAGATCGGCTGCGCGTGTGAACCGTCCCTCCGCCCCCCGCTCCGAACCACGCCCGTAAGCGAGCGGACGCTTGCTTCCGTCTTGACACTCTCGGGTCGAGAGTGCTAATACTAGGTAGCGGGTCCGGCACCCAAAGCCAGATCCTTTCCGTTAACCACACCAGCAACTGGAGGAATTGATATGAATATTCGGCCGCTCTACGATCGGATCGTCGTGAGGCGTCTCGAGGAGAAGGAGACCATCCAAGGCGGAATCATCATCCCCGATTCAGCCAAGGAAAAGCCCCAGGAGGGCGAGGTCATCGCCGTCGGGCAAGGCAAGCGCCTGGACAGCGGCAAAGTCGTCGCGCCCGACGTGAAGCCCGGCGACCGGATTCTGTTCGGCAAATACTCCGGCAGCGAGATCAAGCTGGATGGAGAAGAGTACGTGATCATGCGCGAAGACGAGGTCCTCGGAGTCCTCGAAGGCGCGGCGAAGCAGGCGAAAGCCTAATAGGTTTCAGGAGGATTATTCATGGCTGCGAAGCAAATCGTATACAGTGAGAACTCCCGGCAGGCCATTCTGCGCGGTGTCAATCAACTCGCCGACGCGGTGAAGGTCACCCTCGGCCCCAAAGGCCGCAACGTCGTTCTGGAGAAGAAATTCGGCGGCCCCACCATCACCAAGGACGGCGTCACCGTGGCGAAGGAAATCGAGCTGAAGGATCCGCTCGAGAACATGGGCGCGCAGATGGTTCGCGAAGTCGCCTCCAAGACCTCCGATGTCGCCGGCGATGGCACCACCACCGCCACCATCCTGGCCCAGTCCATTTTCCGCGAAGGCGTGAAGTCCGTCGCCGCGGGCGCCAACCCCATGGCCCTCAAGCGCGGCATCGAGCGTGCCGTCGCCGTGGTCACCGAAGAGGTGAAGAAGCTCTCCAAGCCCGTCACCACCGAAGACAAGATCGCGCAAGTCGGCACCATCTCCGCCAACGGTGACACCACCATCGGCGATACCATCGCGCAGGCGATGAAGAAGGTCGGCAAGGACGGCGTCATCACGGTCGAAGAGTCCAAGACCATGTCCACCGAACTCGACACCGTCGAAGGCATGCAGTTCGACCGCGGCTACCTTTCGCCCTATTTCATCACCGACCCCGAGCGCATGGAAGCCGTCATCGAGGATCCCTACATCCTCATCCACGAGAAGAAGATCAGCAACATGAAGGACCTGCTGCCCCTGCTCGAGCAGATCGCACGCTCCGGCAAGCCGCTGCTGGTCATCGCCGAGGAAGTTGAGGGCGAAGCCCTGGCGACGCTGGTGGTCAACAAGCTGCGCGGCACACTGAATGCCTGCGCCGTGAAGGCCCCCGGCTTCGGCGACCGCCGCAAGGCCATGCTCGAGGACATTTCCGTCCTCACCGGCGGCAAGGCCATCATGGAAGAGACTGGCATCAAGCTCGAAGGCGTCCGCCTGGAGGATCTGGGCCGCGCCAAGCGCGTCACCGTCGACAAGGACAACACCACCATCGTGGACGGCGCCGGCAGCCCGAAGACCATCGAGGGCCGTATCAAGCAACTGCGCGCTCAGATCGAAGAGACCACTTCCGACTACGACCGCGAGAAACTGCAAGAGCGGCTGGCCAAGCTGGCCGGCGGCGTTGCGGTGATCAAGGTCGGCGCGGCCACCGAGACCGAAATGAAGGAGAAGAAGGCTCGCGTCGAGGATGCGCTCCACGCCACGCGCGCCGCGGTCGAGGAAGGCATCGTTCCGGGCGGCGGCGTCGCGCTGCTGCGTGCGGGCAAGGCCCTCCTGTCCCTCAAGCTCGAGGGCGACGAGCAGATCGGCGTCGACATCGTGCGCAAGGCCTGCGAAGAGCCCCTGCGCCAGATCGTCGGCAACGCCGGCGTCGAAGGCGCCATCGTCGCCGAGAAAGTCCGCAACAACGACAACCCCAGCTTCGGCTACAACGCCCAGACCGACGCGTATGAGGATCTGGTGGCGTCCGGCGTGATCGACCCGACCAAGGTCACCCGCACGGCGCTCCAGAACGCGGCCTCCATCGCCGCGCTCATGCTGACCACCGAAGCCCTGATCGCCGAAATCCCCGAGAAGAAGCAGGCGAATCCCATGCCCGGCGGCCACGGCGGCCCCGAGATGGACTACTAGGAACGAAGCTTTCAGCCATCAGCTATCAGCTAAGCCGCCCCGCTTCGCGCGGGGCGGCTTTTTTGTGCCGGTCCCCTCCAGCACCGAACCGCGACCGTCAGGGAGCGGACCGCAGGCTTTATCAGCACCGAACCGCGACCGTCAGGGAGCGGACCGTCTCAGTCCCGCCGCAAGCTCGCGATGTCGATCACGAAGCGGTACCGGACGTCGCTCCTCACCACGCGCTCCCACGCCTCGTTCACCTTCTGAATCGGAATCGTCTCGATGTCGGACACGATGCCGTGCCGGCCGCAGAAATCCAGCATCTCCTGCGTCTCCCGAATCCCGCCAATCATCGAACCGGCCAGGCTGCGCCTGCGTGCCACCAGCGGATAAGCCCCCAGCGGAACCTGCTTCTCGGGAATGCCAACCACCACCATCGAACCGTCGACCCTGAGTAGATTGAGGTACTGGTTCCAATCCATCTCGGCCGACACCGTGTTGACGATAAGATCGAAATGGCTCTGCAGCTTCTTGAAGGTCTCGGCGTTGGACGTCGCATAAAAGTCGTCCGCGCCCAGCCGCTTCGCATCCTCGCACTTCCGCATCGAGTGGCTCAGCACCGTGACCTCAGCCCCCATGGCATGGGCCAGCTTGACGCCCATGTGGCCGAGCCCGCCCAGCCCGATGATGGCCACCTTCGTGGCCGGGCCGGCATGCCAGTGCACCAACGGAGAGTAAAGGGTGATCCCGGCGCACAACAGCGGCGCGCACGCATCCAGGGGCAGGTTCTCCGGCATCCGCAGAACGTAGTCTTCGTCGACCACGATCCTTTCGGAGTATCCCCCCATGGTCGGCGTGCCGTCGTGCTCCCGCGAGTTATAGGTGAACACCGTGCCCGGGCAGTACTGTTCGATCCCCTCGCGGCATTCGGCGCAGGTGCGGCACGAGTCCACGAAACAGCCGACGCCGACCTTGTCGCCGACCTTGTATTTGGTGACCTCGCTTCCCACCGCCGCCACCGTGCCGGCGATTTCGTGCCCCGGAACCATGGGGAAGATCGAGCCGCCCCACTCGTCGCGCGCCTGGTGGATGTCGGAGTGGCAGACGCCGCAGTACTGGATGTCGATCAGAACGTCGCGCTCGCGCGGATCGCGCCGTTCGAATGAATGCGGCTGCAGCGCAGCCTTGGCCGCATTGGCCGCGTAAGCCTTGGTCTTGAGCATGGTTCAATTCCCCCTTCGTGGCGCAGGCTTCAGCCTGCGGTCCTTTCGACCACAACAGCCGTGCCGTAAGCCAGAACCTCGGTGACGCCGCTCATAATCTCCGTGGCGTCATAACGCGCGCCGACCACGCCGTTGGCGCCCAGTTCGGCCGCGTGGGCGAGCATGAGTTCGAACGCGTCGCCGCGCGTCTTCTCGCAAAGTTGCGTCAGCAGCGTGATGTTGCCGCCGACGATGGTCTGCAGGCTGGCGCCGAGCGTCCCCAGCAGAGATCGTGAGCGGACGATAATGCCGCGCACAACGCCCAGCGTCCGCACGATGCGGTAGCCGTCCAGCGTGAACGCGGTCGTAACCATGTCGTGAGCTACGGGAGTCGCCATACCAGAAGCATACCGCTAACGGAGCGTGGCGCAGCCTCTCAGGCTGCCGTCTCGGCACTCGTGCCGAGACCTCCTGCTTCTCACCATCCCTTTACCTCGCCCTGCGCCCGCCGATCACCCGGATGTTGCTACGCGCCTCCGAGGGCGCGAACGCCGCCTCCACCAGTTCGCCCTGCTCCTGCTGGTGCCGCCGATGCGATCCGGTAGCGGTCGCCGCGCTCGCCGGCCGCCCCACGTAGCCCAGAACACGCCGCGCCTGCGCGATAAGAGGCTGCACCTGCTCGTGGATGAAGCGCCACGCACCCATATTCTGCGGCTCTTCCTGCACCCAGAAGACCTCCGCGGTCAGCGGATAGCGCAGCAGCACGTCCTGCACCTCGCCGTACGCAAAGGGGTAGAGCTGCTCGATGCGCACCAGCGCCACGTCGCTCGCCTGCTTCGCCTCGCGCGCGGCCGCAAGGTCGTAATAGACCTTACCGCTCGAGAGCAGAATGCGCCTGACCTGCTCGGCCTCGAGTGGCCCCGTCTCGGCGAGAACCTCGCGGAAGCCGCCCCCCGCCAGATCGTCCACCCTCGAGACGGCGCGCGCGTGGCGCAGCAGGCTCTTGGGCGTGAAGATGACCAGGGGTTTGCGCATGCCGCGGCGGTCCCGTCCGCCGAACATCTGCCGTCGCAGCAGGTGGAAGTACTGCGCCGGAGTAGAGGGGTTACACACTTGCAGATTGTCCTCGGCCGCCAGTTGCAGGAAGCGCTCGATGCGCGCGCTGGAGTGGTCCGGTCCCTGCCCTTCGTATCCGTGCGGCAGCAGCAGAACCAGCCCGCTCGGCTGGCCCCACTTAGCCTCCGATCCGGCGATGAACTCATCGATGACGCCCTGCGCGTTGTTGGCGAAGTCGCCGAACTGCGCCTCCCAAAGGGTGAGCGTCAGCGGATCGCCGATCGAGTAGCCGTACTCGAAGCCCAGCACCGCTTCTTCGCTCAACTGAGAGTCGAAAACGTCGAAGCGCGCCTGGTCCGCCGCGATCTGCCGCAGCGGGCAAACCTCGTGGCCGTCCTCGTAATCGTAGAAGGTGGCGTGGCGCTGCGTGAACGTGCCCCGCGCCGAGTCCTGCCCGCTCAGCCGCACCGGGGTGCCTTCGAGCACCAGGCTGCCGAATGCCATCGCCTCGGCCATGGCCCAATCGATGGGACCGCCCTTGGCAAACGCTTCGCGGCGGCGGTCAACGAAGCCACGCAGCTTCGGATGCAGATGGAAGTCCGCCGGAAACCGCGTGAGCCCGGCTACAACGCGCTCGAGCGTGGCGCGATCCACGGCCGTGTTCGGCGCCGGCGCGATCTCTCGACCGGAACCGGCGTCAGCTCCTGGACCTCGAATCGGTCCTCGCCCTTCTGCGCCTCCTCGAAATTCTCGGACAGCCAACCGGCGGCGCGCTTCCGCACGGCGTCGATATCGGCCTGCGCCACCAGGCCTTCGCGCAGCAGACGCTCCGAGTAGAGCACCGCCACCGACGGATGCGCGCGGATCTTCTTGTAGAGGATGGGCTGCGTGTAGCTGGGGTCGTCCGCCTCGTTGTGCCCGTGGCGTCGGTAACAGAACATGTCGATCACCACATCCTTCGAGAACTCCTGCCGGTAATCGAACGCCAGTTGCGCTGCGCGGGCGCAGGCCTCGGGATCGTCTCCGTTGACGTGGAAGATGGGCGCCTGCACCATGCGAGCCACGTCCGTGGAGTAGGGAGTCGAGCGCGCCTCCTCGGGCGGCGTAGTGAATCCGATCTGGTTGTTGATGATGAGGTGTATGGTGCCGCCAGTGGAGTAGCCGTCGAGCTGCGACAGGTTGAGCGTTTCCGCCACCACCCCCTGGCCCGCAAACGCTGCGTCGCCGTGCACCAGCAGCGGAATCACGCGCTGGCGCCGGGTGTCGCCGAGGCGGTCCTGCTTGGGCCGCACGATGCCCTCGACCACCGGGTCCACCGCTTCGAGATGGCTGGGATTGGGCGACACCGAAACCACGATCTCGCTGCCGTCCTCGAAGGTGCGCACGCCGCTCGCGCCCAGGTGATACTTCACGTCGCCCGAGCCCTGCGCGCTCAGCGGCTCCTCTGTCTCGAAAGCGGAGAAGATCTGGCGAAGCGGCTTTCCCACCAGGTTGGCGAGCACGTTCAACCGCCCGCGGTGCGCCATGCCGATCACCATTTCGTGTACCGCGTTCGAAGCCGCTCGCTGCATCAGCTCGTCCAGAATCGCCATGGCGCTCTCCGCGCCTTCGAGCGAGAAGCGCTTGTGGCCCACGAAGCGCGCGTGCAGAAAGTGCTCGAACTCCTCCGCCTGTAGCAGCCGGTCCAGGATGCGGCGGCGCACGGCGGCGTCGAGCGGCCAGTTGTTGGCGGCCGGCTCCATGCGCTGCTGCAGCCAGCGCTTCTGCTCCGGCACCTGGATGTTCATGTACTCGCAGCCGATCTTGCCGCAGTACGTCTGCCGCACGATCTCGAGGATCTGGCGCAGCGTCGCGAAAGGTTGCGGAGAGCCGCCGCCGATGGCCTCGCCGAGCGAGCCGGTGATAAACTCGCGGTCCAGATCCCAGATGGTGAGGCCGTACTTGGCGGGATCGAGCTCCGGGTGGTAGCTGGGCTCGGAACCTAGCGGATCGAGGTCGGCCAGCAAGTGACCGCGTACGCGATACGCGTTGATGAGCTGCAGGACGGCAGCCTGTTGCGCCACCTGCGCGCCGCGATCGCCGCCGCCGGGAAGGAACGCCCCGCGGTCCGGCTCCCACCGCACGGGCTGATAGGGCAGGCGCAGGTCCGCGAAGATCGCGTCGTAGAAGTTGTCCTGGCCTTCGAGCAGCGCCTGCACTTTGGCCAGGAAAAGCCCGGACTCGGCGCCCTGGATCACGCGGTGGTCGTAAGTGCACGTGATCGTCATGACCTTGCTGATGCCGATCAGCGCGCGCGTATCGGGCGCGGCGCCGCGGTATTCGGCGGGATAGTCGATCGCGCCCGTGGCGATGATGGCGCCCTGCCCCGGCATCAGGCGAGGCATGGAAGCGACCGTGCCGACCGTTCCCGGGTTGGTGAGCGAAACGGTCGTGCCCTCGAAGTCCGCCACGGCCAGCTTTGCGGTTCGCGCGCGGCGGATCAAATCGTCGAAGGCGGCGACGAACTGCTGGAAATCGAGCTCGCCGGCGTTCTTGATGTTGGGCACGACCAGAGAGTGCCCGCCGTCTTTCCCGGCAACGTCCACCGCCACGCCGAAGTTGACTGCGGGCGGGACCCGGCGCTGCGGCTGCCCATCGCGCTCTGCGTAAGAGCTGTTGAGATTGGGAAAGCTAGCCAGCGCCTTGACGATGCCCCAGGCGATCAGGTGCGTATAGGAAACCTTGTCGCGGCCCACCAGAGTGAGGTGCTGGTTGATGATGGTGCGATTCTCATCCACGACCTTGACGGGAATGGTCCGCTGCGATGTAGCGGTGGGAACGGCGAGGCTCGCTTCCATGTTGCCGGCCAGGCGCGCGGAGGCGCCGCGAAGCGGTTGGAGGTCGCCTGCGGTGGGCGCAGGCGCAGGGGTGGCGGTAGCAGTCGTAGATCCGTTGGATTCGAACACGTGTTTCCAGCTTTCGTCGACGGAGGCGCGGTCGTGTAGGTATTCCTGGTACAGTTCGTCCTGGAGCCAGGCGTTGATTCCCTCAGCCATAACAGTTCCCGTCTGGTTCTATGATAGCGGGACCCAGCCGCCCTCGCGCTCCGACTGAAAGATGGCGTCCAACACCGCCATGTTGCGGATCGAATCCTCGAGCGGAGTGGGCACCTCGCCATGCCCGCGAACGGCCTTCGAAAACAGGTCGCCCTGGATGGCGTATTGGTCGCAGACGGGAAACTCCTCGGAGCGGAGGCCGGCGGCGGTGTGGACAAAGACTCGTGTCGGGCGGTCCGGCGGCGCGTTGAAGGGAATCTCGATTTCGATGCGGCCCTTGTCGCCGATAATCTGCACTCGCTGGTGCGGGAACATCTGCATGGAGCACGTGAACAGCGACTGGCCGGCCGGGAAATCGAGCAGCACCGAGGCCAGGCTGTCGATCTTGAACTCAGGATCGCGTTCGATCAGGCTGACCACGCGCGCGGGCTCAACGCCGAAGAAGTAGCGCGCCACCTGGACGGCGTAGCACCCCAGGTCCATCAGGCCACCGCCCCCGTAAGCGAGAATGTTGCGCACGTTGGCCGGGTCGCGGCCGAAAAAGCTGAAGGCGGTCGCGATGCATCGTAGGCGGCCGATCTCGCCCGAGCGCAGCAGGTCGCGCGCGTGGATCCACTGCGGATGCGTGCGCACCATGAACGCCTCGCCCATCTTGACGCCGGTGCGGTCGCGCGCCTCGATCAGCGTGCGGCATTCGGCCACGTTGAGCGACACGGGCTTCTCCACCAGCACGTGCTTGCCCGCCTCGGCCGCGCGCATCGACCACGGCACGTGCAGGTGGTTGGGCAGAGGGTTATAGATGGCCTCGACCGCGGGATCGGCGAGCAGCTCCTCGTAAGAGCCGTAGGCCTTCGGGATTCCTAGAGAGGACGCGGCGCGCCGCGCCTTATCGATGTCGCGCGAGGCGATGGCCACGATCTCGGCGGACGCCAGGCGCTGCATGGCGGGGATGACTTTTTCAGTGGCGATCTTGGCGACGCCCAAGACGCCCCAACGAACTTTGTCAGACATGACGGCTCCTTTCCGAAACTCACAGTTGTCGGCACGACTGCCGGCAGGACATCCCTAGCCGCCGATGAACGCCGGCAACAAAGCAGGTCGCCCATCGGCGTTCATCGGTGTTAATCGGCGGCCCATATTGTGTTCCTGAACTGGCGCGCGCGTCTCATCCCGTTGTCTTCAAACCCCCGGCAATGGCGTTCACCGTGATCAAAAGCGGCGGCAGCAAACGCTCGGCGCGCGATTGGCGCCACTCTCGCAGCAGCGCGATCTGCTCGCGGTGCAGCCGCAACAAAGCTTCGCGGCGAATCGCGATGGCCTTCACCAGCCGCGGGCGGCGCTCTTCGATGGATCCCCCTCCGAAGAGCGCGTCGAGCATCGCGCGTGAGCGCTGGCGCTCCTCGACGATGCGCGCGAGAATCGCGTCGCGGAGCGACGTGTCTTCGACCAGCGAGGCGTACTCGGTCATGATGCCTTCATCCGCGGCTTCGACGCTGAACTCGATGTTGTGCAGCAGATAGTTGAGGAACGGCCAGTCGCGGGCGGCGCTGGAGAGCGTCCGCCAGGCTGCGGGATCGGCTTTGCGAACGCGCTCGAAGGCGCTGCCGGTGCCGTACCAGCCGGGGAGATTGAAGCGTGCCTGGCTCCAGCTGAAGACCCACGGGATGGCGCGCAGATCTTCGATGCTGCGTTGCCCGGTGCGCCGCGAGGGCCGGGAGCCGATGTGGCTCGATTCGATGGCGTCGAGCGGCGTGGCCTGCGAGAAGAACTCGACGAAGCCCTCGGTCTCGATCAGGCATCGATAGGCCTCGCGGCTGGCTAGCGCCACCTGCTCGAACACGGCCTCGGCGGGGTGCGGCGCGGCGTGTGCGGCGCTCTGATGCACCAGCGTCCAGCGCGTGACGCCGGCCAGCATCCGCTCCACGTGATGCGCGGCGGTGAGCCGGTTGGCGTACTTCTGGGCGATGACCTCGCCCTGTTCGGTGACGCGCATTTCGCCTTCGAGCGTGCCGGGCGCCAGCGATTCGAGAAAGACGTGCGTGGGGCCCGCCCCGCGTCCGATGGTGCCCCCGCGTCCGTGGAAGAAGCGTAGCTCGACGCCCGCGGCCCGGGCAGCCTCTGCGAGCTGGATCTGGGCCTTCCGGATGAACCAGTGGCTGGCGAGAATTCCGCCGTCCTTGTTGCTGTCGCTGTACCCGATCATGACTTCCTGAAACCGGCAAGAGCGCCCGTCCCGGCGTTGCAGGTGGCGCAGCGAACGCATCGCCATCGGGTGGGCGAGGAACTCCGCGAGCACCCTGCCCGCGCGCTCCAGGTCGTCGATGGTCTCGAACAGCGGCGTGACGGGAATCTCCGATACCAGACCCTCGGGCGTCGAGCTCACCAGCCCGGCTTCGCGCGCCAGCAAATAGACGTTGAGCAGGTCCGAAGCGCCGTGGGTCATGCTCACGATGAGGGAGCCGACGCCGTCATGGCCGTGCCGCGCAATCCAGTCGCGCACCAGGCGTAGGACACCGACCGCGGCCTCGGCCTCCGGAGGAAGCGTGGCGGTTTCGACGGCGAAGGGACGCGGCGAGGCGAGCTCGTCATCGACAAGTTGGCGCTTCCGCGCTTCTGTCCATTCGGCGTAGCCTGCGCCCTCGAGACCGGCGATGGATAGTAGCTGGGCCACGGCGCGGCTGTGGAATGCGGCGCTCTGCCGAATATCGATCGCGGCCAGGTGGAAGCCGAACGTGGCGGCGATAAGGGAAACCGGCGCCACCTCGGCCAGGGCGATGCGGCCGGCGCCCACTTCTTCGAGCGAGATCTGTAGCAGCAACAGGTCGTCCACCAGCTCTGCGGCGCGTGCGTAGTTACGCTGGCGCATCAGGTGGACCATCTGGCGCCAGGGCTCGCCGGCATAGCGATCCACCAGGGCCCGTCCCGCTTCGTCCAGCGCGCCGCGGTAGAGTTCGATGCGTGCCGCCAGCGCGGGCGGAGGCGGTTGGAGAACGTCGGAAAGGCTGAGACGGCCGGCCAGCGATTCGAGGCGCTGGTGGATGACGGCCAAGGCTCCTGCGCGTAGCGATTCGAGGGACTGGCGCGTAACCTCGGTGGTCACGAAGGGGTGGCCGTCGCGATCCCCACCCACCCAGTCGCCGAACGTGACGCGGGGCTCCTGTGGCGGGTCCGTGCCGGGGAACGCCCACAGCCAGGACTGGCGGAAGCGCTCCGCGACCATGTCCACCACGTCGGGGAAAACGCTCGTCAGGTAGTGCAGAACGTTGCGCAGTTCCGATTCCACGTCGGGCCGCTCGAAAAAGATCTCGCCGGTCCGCCACAGGCGCTCCAGGCCGGTCTCGATCCGCTCGCGGAGCGTAGCCTGCTCCATCGGGCTGCGGTTCGGGTTCTCGCGCTCCACCAGCAGCAGGTAGAGCTCGCGATGGCGATCGAGGACCGAGGCGCGCTTGGCTTCCGTGGGATGTGCCGTCAGGACTGGCTGCACATGGATGCGGGGCAGAACCCGGCGGATGTCTTCGGCCGTGAAACCGGCGTCCCGGAGGAGTTGCAGTTGATGCGGCCAGGTGCCGGCCTCGCTCGCCGGCCCGTGAAGGTTCTCACGCATGCGCCGGACCTGGTTCGTGGTGTTCTCCTCGGCCATGTTGAGGAGATGGAAGGCGACCGACAGCGCCTGCGAGCCGCGGGGTGGCAGACGGTCGCCCTGCTCGGGCGGGACGGAGAAGGCCCTCCCGACCAGGTCGGCCAGGTCGCGCTCGCCGATGGCGATGAGGGCGTCGCGAAAGCACTCCAGCAGGAAGGCGAAGTCGGCGTCCCACTTCTTGAAGCCGGTCTGGCGCAGGATCGAGGGGTGCGGCGGCATGGGAGACGGTAATTCAAGGATGCCACAAGGCGGCGGGTCGGCAGAGTCGGAGGTGCTGGTGCGGGTGGTAGGCCAGGCGCCATGGACCACGGTCTGCCCCCTGGCGCTGCAGTGGCTGCGGCCAGGGGTTCACGGCGGAGGAGCCGGAAGGGAGGCAGCGGTCCGGCGACTGGACCGCCTTCTTGCCCGACGAATTCCCGCTAGAAACGCTGTTCGCCTGATGGCCTGCCCACGCTTTACGGAGAGTCTACCGCCCCCTATGGGGTGACAATGGCCTTCGTGTCGCTAACTGCGACCACGTTGCCCACCGCGTCCAGTTGCTTCCATCGGTAGTACAACACTCGCTGGGAAAGCGCCGGTATCGCCACCGTGCATCCTGATTCGCAGGCCACCCCGCTATAGGTCTCCGAGTGCGCAAAATAGAACGGCGACGCTTGGGCTACCGAGCTGCTCGCCGCGACGCAGGTCTCCTGCCTCGACGTGCAGAAGAAACTACCGGCGTCTCCGTTTTCGGCGTACCCGAACTCGACGATAACTTCGCTTCCCGTTCCCCGCGGAGGGATCTTCACTTCCATCGGGATGAACGTGTTTCGCGATATGCTGTCGCTGGCCGGGTAAGGCGGAACAACCGTCAGGATGTCTTCGTTGCGGACGCCGTCCAGCCAGCGCACTTGGGAGAATGCCAGCTCTCCGGTTGTGGTGGTAGACATGTTCCAGAACACGCCGTGCTGATTCCAGCGTGAAAACGCTGTACCCAAGCGCCGGCTCACCGCGCCCTGCGCATCCTGCCGGGTGGTCCCGAACTGCACGATAACTCCGGTAAACGGGCCTAGAGGCCCAATGCAAATGGCATTCGTGTCGTCCCCTTGTACTGCCATGCCCGGGTAGTCGCAGTACGGTTTGCTCACGAAGGGGGCATTCACGTAAACGTCCCCGGCTCCGGAATCCGATCGGCACTCGCCCGCTTTCAGCGCCACGCAGTATTGGTAGGAGGCGCTCGCGTCTGCCACAATCGCGCTGCCGGGGCCGCTCATGTCAACCAGCGGAAAACGCCCGACATAAGCCATCGTGGCCAGAGCCTTTGCCTTGAGGTTACTCGCTCCTCCCGCGAATTTCCAGAGCTGTCCTCCTATGTTGACTCCCGGATTGGTGGGCGATCCAACCATCGCAGCCGTTTGATCGCTTGAGCCACCTAGCATCGGACGTGAGTCCAGGCACCAGGTGCTCTGGCAAGGTCCCGGGTGGCAATCCACCGAGTTCGGATTTCCGAACCCCAGGACCCCCGCGAAAGGCGGGGCATCGGCGACTCCCAGCGTTGGCGCCGTTATTGCCGTGGAGAGGGTCCCGCGCCGAACCTGATAACAGAACCCTCCCCGGCCCAAAATCGCGGAAGGGCATACGGCTTCCCCCGCCCTCACGTAGTTCGCTCCGGCATTCACTCGAACACCGGCTCCTTCACCCAAATGCCCGCCGACGTTGTTCGTGTCGATCAACACGGAAGACCAGTTAGGATTCAATCCCATTGGATCGGCACGGTAGTTGAACACCGCCTCATGGCTTCCGAGCCAGGTCCTTGTCCCACACTCCATAGCGAGGCTCGTGCCGGCGTGCGCGGCGATGCGTCCCAGGTACCCGCGTTGCACCGTAAGGTGCCTCGAATCGGCCTTTGCCACAATCCGCATGTACTCCGTATCGATTCGAATCAGATCGCCCACCTGGGTATCCTGCAGGTAACTACCATCCCGCCCCAGTGTCGGCTCGCCGCTTACTGTGATCTCCGTGCACGCCTGCCCGGTGACGCCAAAACGGTTGTCCGGGCAATCTCCCAATCCGCCCTGCACTCCCCCTGTGGCTTTCAATAGGTCGCTTGTGAGAGTCATCGCATAGACGTAACTCGTGCCTCCGTAAGAGAAGTCGTTATTCGGAAACCTGATCCAACCGTCCTCGGGAGGCTCTACCGTGTGCAGAGCGCACCAGGTAAGGGGCGCGTGTCGGTAACTGGGTATCGCCGCCACCGGACGGATGCTGTTCGGGCCAGTGCCCGCGGGAGTACGATCGCCCAATGCAAAAACGAATTGCCATCCTTTCGTGTCCTGCCCGGCGGCCTCGCGCGTGTATATCAAAACGTCTCCGTCCAGCGAAACGCCGCCCCACATCCAGTGAGCGGCAATATAGCCGCTTGCCGTGTACTCCGGGTTTAAAGCTGGCCCTGCCACGTTTGCTCCCTCTGCGTACTTCGGCTGCATCGGCGTGTATCGCACGCACGGCTGCGATCCGCCGTTCACGTCGCAATCCGGCAGCGCCACTCCGGGCGTATACTCCGTGTGACCGCCTTCGTAATGCGCTTTCACGATCGCTTGCGTCTCCACGCTGGTCCAGGGCATATAAGGCACCAGACAGTACCACGTATCGCCATCTGACGGATCGAATTGTGAGTATTTAGTGTTAATGCCACAGGCTGCTCCTGTACTCCACAACAGGTTTCCATCCGAAGCGTGTCTATGACCCAGGGCGATCAGTCCCAGGTCCCGTACGTCCGACCCGTCCGCCGAGATCCAATACAACTCGCGGTCGACGAAACAGTTGTACCCCGTAACTCCCCCCACTGGGACGGCCGTGGGGGAGCAATCTTGCACCGACGTCGAAGGCCATCCGGGCACGGCGCTGCTGCCGTACTGAAATGTCGTGTGCCCGATCGACACCTGGCCCGCGGATGCCGTCTTCTTCCGGATCAGCACTCCAAAGTTGTTGGCCGAGTAAGGGGCTTGCTGGAGATCTCCTACCGGACCCGGCGCGGCCAGCGTCAGGGCGATCTCGCTCTGAATCGACTCGATCAGGTACTCCGCTCCGGCGACCATGATCCTGCTTCCAGGAGTCCACTTGATGCTGAACTTGTTCCCGCTGGCCCAGGTTACCAGTCGCGTCGCGTCCAGATAATTCACCGTCCCGCTCGCTTTTGACACATCGGGAGTCGCGATGGCCGGCGCGCCCGAATCCTGCCACAGGTCGATCGGTGACCCGCTTCCCACCGTATAACTGGCCGGATTGGTGGTGAGCCCCAACTCACGTTCTGCGCTGGTGCAAGTAACTCCATTTACGGTCAGGCATAGCACGATGTTACAGTCGGACCCCTCCTGGGTTTGGAGCCTGGCGCGGGCAGCCCTGGAAGACCTCGCAGCGCAGGCGGCGTCGTCGATCCACGCCTTTGACATCGTCACCGTAATCCAGTCCAGGGATGAACCCCCGCCGTAGCCGGTCGAGTAAGTCGCGCCTCCCGGCAACGACAGACTGTCGGCCCTCAGAAGCAACGCGCAGTCCCCACTCTGGCAGGAGCCCGTGAACGTGGCCGTCCCACCGGCGCTAAGCGGTCCCGTCGGATTCGTCCAGGCTCCATTGCTGTCGACGGCAGTCTCAAAACCCTGCACCGTGGAAGCCCTTCCTACAGGGCCCGTCGCCCGGACCGACCGCACCCCCGTCACCGGATCGATCAGGCTTTGCCCCCGGTTCGTCCATTGCACCGTCGGATACGCGTATTGCCCCGGCCGGCTCCGGTCTACCGGAGGGCCGTCGTTGTGCGTGTCCCCAAGCGGGAGATTCTGCGTCGTAAAGTCCGCATCCGAAGTCTGCGTTCCGCAGGTGAGAGTGTAGCGGTGGCGCGAGTTCACCTGGAGCGCGCGCGTATAGCGGTTCCCGTCGACCGCTGCCTCCGCGGTCCTCTTACCGACGACGAATACCCGGAACTGTCCGCCGTTCGGATTGCCGGGCCTGGAGTCCTGATCCGCCCCGGGGAAGAGGCTCGGGTTCAAATCGTCGATCAGAACCCCGACATTTCCCGTCGTCGAGGCGCCCGCAGAGCCGCTCGCAAAAGAGAAACTCGTCGTGCTCGGAACGGCGCTGATGGTCTGCCATCCGTTCCACCCGTCAACCCCCGCCCCCTCTATGTACACCACCGAACCCGGCATCAGCCCGTGCGGCGATCTCGTCGTGATGCTCACGATCCCGCCGGACTGCACTCCATTGGTAATCGTTATTCGGCGGTTCATGTCCGCCGCCTTCAGGCTGCACGCCTGCCCTGTGGGAGACGAGTATCTCAGAATGGCCTGGGTGGCTGTCGTGGAAACCGAAATCGCGGCGGAGAGCCCGCTGACTTGGGAAAATCCGCGGCCTCCCGCCAGCGCGGCCAAGGCCAGACCCGCCACGAAATAGGTTTTCATGCCTCCCCTCTCAACGAACATAGTACACCCGCACTTCGCCGCGACCTCCGGAACAGCCCGCATGGGTACTGCCACCCGTCGTCTCGACGCCCGCCGCGCCGCCGCCACCGCCGGGGATTGATCCGTCCGAACACGCCACCAGGCCCCCGCCAGAGGTCCAGGCGCCACCGTGACCTCCAATTCCTCCCAGCGCGGATGCCCCTCGGGCTCCGTAAGTGCTGTTGTTATACCCGCCGCTGCCGCCCCCGCCTCCGCCCCCAAAACCGGAGCCTCCCGCATACCCCGCGTTCCCGCTGGTGAGGACCATGAGCCCTCCACAGCCGCCCTGATCCATTGCCGAAGCGCTTGGTCCTACGCCGCTCGTCTGGCAAGTCGTGGCATTGGGGTCCCTCATAGTCATTCCGTAATACCATCCGATATTGGGTTGCCCGGAGATTCTTCCTCCCCACCCCACGCCGGCGCCGCCGCCTACGACGGAACCCCCTCCCGTAACCGTAATGCACGGCCCAAAGCTCGAATTCCCGCCTGAGTTGCCCGTACTGGTCGTCCCGTCTGTGAGCCCTGTGCCACCTAGCCCCACCGCTATTGTCACCGCCGCTCCGGGAGTGGTCTGGCATGTTATCTCCCCGTAACCTCCTCCGCTGCCGCCCGGTTGAGAACGCAAACCTGCTGTTGACCCTCCCCCACCCCCGCCGCCACCCCACGCCTGCACCCGCACCCAGGCGACACCCGCGGGCACCGTCCATTGCGTCGTGCAACTGGCTCCCGAACCGCTGCTGCAAGACCATGCCGACATCGTTTCGCTTGAAATGAGCGTCGAGCCGTCGAACACCAGCGCCAGCGTCGCGGCTGTTCCGCCGCCCCCGCTTACCTGCGTCCACGTGTTGTCCGGCTTGCACAGATACAGGTTCTGGCCGCCGGTCGCATCCGTTTTGAAAAACGCTTCTCCAGTAGAGCACGCCCCCGGTAACGTCGTCCCCGACTTCGCCGGTTTCGTCGTGTGCGCACTCGATGCGTCCCAGTCGCCTTTCATCGTCCGGCCGCCCATACTGGTGCTCTGCCCGTACGCGCATCCAATCGCCGCGCCTAATAGGATCAAAACTCGTCGCATGCCTTATAGCCCCCTTATGATCGTCGCGCTGAACACTGCGCTGCCCGGGTCAACGTCTCGCCCCATCGCGCACAGCCGAACCGTGATCTGGTTGGCGGCGCTGACCCACATGTTTCCTATCAGGCCGCTCTCCATGCCGCTCGGCCACCCCGGCGCTACCGTGTCGCCCGGCGCCGCCCCCGTCAGGGCGAATGTGAGATCCTCCGAACAGCTCCCCGCCGATATCCTCGCGAAGTCCAGCGAAACCGAATTCTTTATGTATGTCGGCACCGCCGTGCTGTCAATCGCCATCGTCGTCTGCCCTCCGGCCTCGATCGCCACGATGCCCGTGCCGGCCAGAAGCGTGCTCCTGCTGAGCCAGCTCCGCCGGTCCATTCCCGTCGCTTCCCAACTCCCGTCTGCCGCGCTCCACGAATACAGCGGGATCGAGTCCCCGGGAAACCCCGTTACTCCCCCCGCCGCCACGCAGGAGTTGGAACAGGTTACGCTCATCGTGTGCCCGACTGTCAGCACTCCGTCGGCTGTGAAATAGACGTACGCCGTCCCGGCCCCGCTATTCAGCGTCGCCAACCCGCCGGCTGTCAACGAGTACACGCGGCTGCCGAACCGCACGTTGCAGGGAGTCGCCGCCGAGCAGCTTGCCCCGATTTGAAGAACCGTGGGGCTCGCTCTTGTGATGCCGAAGTCCCCTAACTGGCCCGCCATCGTCGCGCCGCCGCTGCCTCCTCCACCGCTCGCCGCCTGCCACCGGTTCGCCGTAGCGCTCCAGGCCAGCACTTGTCCGTCCAGCGGCGTCGTGCTCGAAACCGCCCGGCCCTGTATGCCGGTCACCACCGTGGTCCCCAGTGCACCGCCGACGTCCCCTGCGACCGTGTGGGTGTGGGAGCTCGCGGCTTTGCCGTTCAGTTGGCCCTGAATGTCGCTGCTCGCGTTGGCCAGGTAGCCGTATGCCTGGCTGCTCACCAGACCCTCTCCAATCTTCGCGGCGTCCAGGCCGGCCGCCACCTGGCTGTTCGAGACTGTGCCCCCGATTTGCGAAAACGCATAGTCGCCACTGCCCGCAACTACGTCTCCGCTTCGTCCGAATACCGTGCTCACCGCTCCGCCGGAACCGCCCCCGGTTCCTGCAACCCCGCTGTAACCGTTAATCACGCACCGCCCGCTTTGCGCAGCCGGAAACACTACCGTCACGTCGTAACTGGTCGGATCCACCGTAATCGTGCTCGGTTCGATCATGTTCGCCGGAACGCCGTTGTCGTAACAGGCCACCAGCACGCTCGCCGTTCCCAACCGGTGCGTGGCGCCCGGTACGCTGATCGTCGTCTGGCCGATGAAGACCGTCACGTAATTGGCCGGCGTCAGCGACGGCGTCGCGCCCACCCAGGTGGTGCCGTTATAGACCTTCAACTGGTTGGAATCCCCGCTATCCACGACCATGTCCCCCGCCTGCGCCGTCGTCGGCAGCGCCGAGGGAGCAATCTGCATCCCCGCGGATGTCGCGCTTCCCGAGAATTCTTGCCGGGCGCCGGAAGCGTAATTGGTCGCCTGCGTCTTGTCCACGGCGTTCGTGACCTGGCTCGCCGAATAATCCCCTGCCTGCGCCGTGATGGCTCCGCTCCTGCCGAACGCGCTGGACACTCCGGCCTCCAGCGTCCGCGGCGACCACTGACTGCCGTCCCACGCCAGCGCCTGGCCCGTCGCCGGAGCCGTCGCCGCCATCGGCCGGCTTTGGAGCCGCGTTACGGTCGCTGTCGTCAGCGATCCCGTGAGATCTCCTCCCAGCGACGGCAACTGGCCGCTTCCCACCGTGCCGCTGATCTGGCTGAAACCGTAGTCCCCGGTCTGGCTCACGATCGCGCCTGTTCGCCCGAACGCGCTCGACACTCCGCCCGATGCGGCCTCGGGTTCCCATTGAACGCCGCTCCATGTCAGCACTTGGCCCGTCGCCGGCGCGGTGGCTGCCATCGGCCGGTTCTGCAGGCGCGATACCGTGGCCGAGCTCAGCACGCCCGAAAGATCTCCTCCCGGTGGCGGCAGTTGGCTGCTCAGGATCGTCCCGCCGATCTGGCTGAATTGGTAGTCTCCGGTTTGCGCCGTAACGGCGCCCGCCCTTCCGAATACGCTGTTTAGCGCCGCCGGCGGTAGGCTTGCAGCACCCCAGGACGTTCCTCCCCACGTCAGCACCTGCCCGGATGCCGGAACGGCCGCACCCAGCGGTCGCCCCAGAATCCGATTCACCGTCAACGCGTCCGGCGCGCCGCTCACGTCCCCGCCCAGCGCTTTCCACACTGCGGCGCTGCCGTCGCTGGCCAGCACGGAATTCTGGTTCGCCGTTCCCGGTGCCGGCGTGTCGGCTCCCTGCAGGGTCCATTGGTTTGCGGTGAGGCAGGTATACCAGTTCCGCCCCGCCGGCGCGTCCAGGCGTAAGAACGTTTCCCCCGCGGCGCATGTGGCCGGCAGGCTCGTGCCCGTCTTCGATGGCCGCGTCGAATCGGCTTGCGAGAAGTCGACCGTCTTCGCCTGCGTCCGCAGGTCGACCTTAGTCTGCGCCGCGCCCGCCCCAGCCAGTGCCAGCGCGGTGAGCAAGTAATAAATCCATCTCGGTATCTCCATGACGCTGTAGGTGCCGGCTCCCGCCTAGGTCTCCCGGCTACATCCCACCTCCCGGCCTCAATCTACCCGGCGGTCCATACCGTTCAGACAGGTGAAATACTTATGTTGGTGAAACGACTAGGAAAATTCTGCAGGGGGTATGCGTCACCGGCTTGGCGAGGGTTACCCGGAAGACCGGCCGCGCTGCACTCTCAGGACCCGGAGGCCAGGCTCGGGAACTGTTCGCGCAGTACGAAGTACTGCTTCTTGCCCGAGGCGGTGCGAGGGATTTGCGCGGCGTGAATCACGTATTTGGGCGCCTTCCACAACGGAAGAGCGCCAGGCATAGACGTCATCCCCTAGCGAAGGCCAGCCGCGCGCCTTCCCGTCAACCCGCAAAATCATCTGCGCGCCCTGCGCGAAAAGGCAGTTCTCACCGACACGGCCATGGATGATCGCGCCCCCGTAGTTGTGGATGACCAGCCCGGGCCCGATCTCGAATTGCCGGCGAGATGGAGATTCCGCTCAGCGCTCGCGAGACTTTGTAGAGAAGAAAGTAGACCATCACCAACGACCAGCGAACCGCGCGGAAGCGAAAGCCATGCGCCCACTTCCCGAATCGGAAAATGCCAATGGCCCAAAGGGACATCTCGAAAAATGCGGCCGCCGCCGCTGCGGGGGATCGCGTCGCGTCGACACCAGATGTTGCACTCGAGCCCGCGCGCCCGGTCCACAGTAGCTATACTCGGAGGATGGGTTTCTGACGTATGTGCGGGATCGCTGGTTTTCTGCTTCGCGGCGGGTTGGCGTCCGCCGCCGCGGTCGAGGCCATGTGCGATACGATTCGCCATCGCGGGCCGGACGATGCGGGCGTCTACACCGCGGGCGGATGCGGAATCGGCATGCGCCGCCTCAGCATCATCGACCTGAGCACGGGGCACCAGCCCATCTCGAACGAAGACGGGAGCTTGTGGATCGTCTTCAACGGCGAGATCTACAACTACCAGGAACTGCGCCGCGACATGCTCGCGCGCGGCCACCGCTTCAGCACCAACAGCGACACCGAAACCATTCTGCACCTCTACGAAGAGTATGGGGTGGAATCTTTCTCCCGGCTGCGTGGCATGTTCGCATTCGCCATCTGGGATTCGCGGCAGCGGGAACTGGTTCTGTCCCGGGACCGCTTCGGCAAGAAGCCGCTGCACTACTCGGATACGCCTGCGGGGCTGTATTTCGGGAGCGAGTTGAAGTGCCTGCGGGCGGCCGGCGTTCCCCTGGAGCTCGACCGCGAAGCGATCCAGCTCTTTTTTCGGTTTGGGTACATACCGGAGCCGTTCAGCGCCTATCGGGCGATCCGCAAACTGAGGCCCGGATCGTGGATGCGATATCGAGCAGATGGGACCGTCGCCCAGGGCGCGTTCTGGGAGCTCCCGCCGTTCACGGACCGGCCGCAGCCCGGAGGTCTGAGCGAAGACGAGACGGCGCAGCGGCTGCGCGAGCTGTTCGATGAAAGCGTCCGCATCCGCATGATCGCGGACGTGCCGCTGGGGGCGTTTCTGAGCGGCGGGATCGATTCCAGCTCGGTGGTCGCGTCCATGGCGCTCCAATCTCCGGAGCCCGTAAAGACTTTCTCCATCGGCTTCGAGGAGGCCGATTTCAGCGAGCTTCCGTACGCCACCGCGGTGGCCAAGAAATACCGTACCGATCACCATGAAATCGTGGTGCGGCCGGACTCGGTGGAATTGGTTTCAAGGCTGGTCCGCCAGTTCGACGAGCCTTTTGGCGACTCGTCCGCTATTCCGACGTTCATCGTCTCCGAGTTCGCGCGCCGCAAGGTGAAGGTGGCGCTGAGCGGGGACGGCGGCGACGAGTTGTTCGGCGGCTACAGAAGTTTCGCCCGGGTCGACGAACACCGGTTCGCGGATGCGTTGCCGCAGTTGTTCCGGAGGGGTCTCCGGCTGGCGGCCGACCACATGCCGTATAGGGCCTACGGAAAGAACTACCTATTAATGCTGAGCCGGCCGACCGCGCTGGAGCGCTACTTCGACCTGAATTATCCGCCGTATTACTTGCGGAAATCGCTGCTCCTGCCGGATTGGATGCTCCCGGCGGATGCGGCTTATCTTGCTGCGGTGCTCCCGAGGTGCTTCAAGTCGGTGGGCGACATTCTCTCGCGGGTCATGTACTTCGAGGCCACCGCCAACCTCACCGGGGACATGCTTGTGAAGGTCGATCGGATGTCGATGGCCAATTCGCTGGAAGTGCGCTCACCGCTGCTGGATCACAAGCTGGCGGAGTTCGCGACGGGGATCCCCAACGGGTGGAAGCTGCGCGACGGCCGGGGCAAACAGATTCTGCTGCGCGCGGTGGGCGATCGCCTGGACCCCAGCCTGGTGAACCGGCAGAAGATGGGATTCGCGGTGCCGCTGCGCCACTGGTTCCGCAGCTCGCTGCGGCACTTTCTGTGGGACCACCTCACCAGCGCCGCCTTTACGCAACGGGGGATCGCACACCCGCAGTTTGTCCGGGCGCTGCTCGAGGAGCATCAAAGCGGGCGCCGGGACAACTCCATGTTCCTTTGGATGCTGCTCGTGCTGGAGTTGTGGTTCGGGCAGATCGACGAGAAGCGCGGCTCCTCCGGCGAATCGAGCGCAGGCATGGGATTCTGACGTTTACCGCGCTTTCAGATACCGAAGAAAGGTGTCTCCCAGACGGGCGGAATTGCGTTTGAGGTTGTAGAATTCGAGGGCGCGGCGGGCGTGCGGAATCGGCCAGACGGGCCCGAGAGCCTGATTCGTCCATCAGCGTTTCGAGCGCGTCCGCGAGGGCTTCCGGATCGGCTGGCAGAACCAGCAGCCGTCGATTCCGTCGCGAATACCCGCCCGGGCGGCATCTTCGACCTCCGGCGCCCCCAATACGATGACTTCCTCTACTTCTGACGCCCCGCAGCTTCCGCGCGGTCGAGGACCTAGGACAACCAGCTTGTCATCGACGCGTTGAAGCAACCACGCTGGCGCCACGTGCCATACTATAATGCGGTCTGGATCCCGCGCCGGCGGAGCCTTCTCGGCTCAGCAGGATGCGAGCGGTTCCAAACGGAGCGCCGAAGCTGACGTACGTGGGAACGATGCGGGCTCATTCGCCAGACAAGCTACCGTCGGTTTTGGCTTCCGCGCTTGGCACCAAACATCTGCCGGCACTGGATGGCTTGCGGGCCATTGCAGCTCTCCTCGTTGTTTTCTACCACTATGGATTTCAGTGGTGTCCCGGGGGCCTAGGAGTCCTCGCCTTTTTTGTTCTGAGCGGATTCCTCATCACGTGGCTGCTGCTCGAAGAAGAAGAGCGCTTTGGCAGGATCTCGCTGAGGCTCTTCTACATCCGCCGGGGATTGCGGATCTTCCCCGCATTCTATGCCTTCTGGTTCCTGTGGGTAGGCGCTCTGCTGTTCTTTGGCAAGCGCTTGGTGGTGCCTCAGGCTATCGCCTCGTTCTTCTACGTCAACAACTACTATCAGGGACTCTTCGGTGATCCCAATACCGGACTGAGTCACACGTGGTCTCTTGGCATTGAAGAGCAGTTTTATGTGTTATGGCCACTTACGTTCATGTTGCTGAGGCGTGATCGCCTTCGGGTGAGGTTTCTCGTCGCCGCTGTCTTGGCCGTGTGGCTCTACCGGGAATTCTTGGTGTTCGGCTTGCACTGCAACCAAGGATATATCTATGAGGCGTTCGACACGCGTGCCGACCACCTGATGATAGGCTGCCTGCTTGCTCTTGTGTTAAGAAATCGCATGCTGGCACGTTTCTGGGATTGGGCGTGTTCGCGGCCTTGGTTAGCGTGGGCGACGATTGGACTCCTGGCCCTCTCCGCGACGATCGGAAGCATCACGACGGGCCGATACCGCGATGCGATAGGATTCGTACTCGACCCGGTTCTCGTCGCGGTGCTGATCGTGCAGTGCCTTGCGGCGGGGGCAAAGGGATTGGGCAGCTTTTTGAACTGGGGCTGGATGCGGTATCTCGGCACGATTTCCTACTCGATCTACCTTTATCAACAGATCGTGGTAGGGGCTGTTAAGAAGGTTGCCCCGTCCTGGCTCTCGTTGCCCGCGGTATTGCTCGCCGTGGTTGCAACGGCCTCGGCGTCATATTGGATCGTGGAAAGGCCATTTCTGAGACTCAAGAAGCGGTTCGCTGCCTGAGTCGCTTGCCCCATGAGGGGTTCAGTCGCTGCAAGAGCACCACGTGTGCAACCGACGTGCGAGGCTACTGGGTGAGGTCGCCAAGTCCAAGTATGGGCCACTGCAGTAATGTGGCCCCCCAGGAATAGCCCACTCCGAAGCCGACCAGCATTACGAGCTGGCCATCAGTTAACCTTCCCTCCTTAGACGCATTTCTGAGCGCGATCGGAATTGTGGATGAAACGGTGTTGCCGCAATGGCTCAAACAGAGGCAAAACTTGTCCACAGGAATCCCCAGCTTCTTGCGCAAGTGCTCCAGCATGTATTGATTGGCCTGATGGAACACGAAGAAATCAACGTCCTCAAGGTGCCGATTGGCGCGAGTAAGCAACCGGCTCACGGAGTCTGGAATAGCACGTAGTGTGAAGTTGAAGATCTCGGCGCCGTTCATGAAGAGGTTGTCCTGACTGCGCCAGTTTCCGTTATCGTCGCTAACTGCCTGAGCGGTTTCCAGAGTGGACGGAGTGCGCAAGCCGCCTGCGGGGACAATCAGGTTGCCCCCCCCTTTGCCATCGGTCCCAAAAACAAAGGGAGCCGGCGCCACATCCCCTCCACTTGACACCGCCTGTACGAGTGTGGCTGCAGCCGCATCACCAAACAGTGTACGTACACTCTTATCTTGTGGGTGGATGAATTTGCTGTAGGTCTCCGCCGTGATTAATAGGACACGAGAGGCCTGGCCTGTTCGGATCAAGCCCTGTGCAAGACCCAAACCGTAGATGAACCCTGAGCAGCCCAAGTTGAAATCTAGCGCTCCGGCGGTTTCTGGGATCCCCAACCGATCCTGTAAAAGACATGCTGTGGTTGGGAGGAAATAGTCTGGGCTCTGGGTACACAACAGTAGGTAATCGATCTCCCCAGGCGAACAGACGCCGCTGTCAAACAATCGGTTTGCCGCCTGGTAACCAAGATCCGACGAGCACTCCGACGGCGCGGCGATGTGGCGCTCCAGGATGCCCGTCTTGCGTTGGATCTTTTCGATCGACCATTCAGGGAACTCCGCCGCCAGTGCTCCGTTGGTAACTACCTTCTCGGGAAGGTAGTATTCAATCGCACCGATTGCCACTCTCATCGTTTCATCTCCTATCGCGCGGTGTAGCCGCCATCAACAGCCAGCACGCTGCCGGTAATCCAGCGGCCGGTGTCCGCCAGCAGAAAAGCGATAGCGTGCGCGACGTCGAGCGGAGTTCCGAGTCCCAGGGGCTGTGTCATGCGCACCTGCTCTTCGACTGTTTCGGGAGACAATTGCTGCATGGCCGCATCGTACATCGGTGTCTTGACATAACCGGGTGCCACGCAGTTGACCCGCATCCCGGCCGAGGCCAATTCCACTCCAGCCGATCGCGCAAAGGCTATTAGAGCGCCCTTGCTAGCGCAGTAGGCGGCGCTGGAAGGAATACCACGCAACCCGGCCACCGACGCGACGAGGACAACGCTGGCAACTGACTTACGAATCCGTTTCCGGCAGAAGGCGGTGGTCAGCGCGATAGCCGCGGAGCAATTTATTCTCATCACCTTATCGAAGTGCGCGATGTCCAGAGCGCGCAAAGGCCGTAGGGATGAGATTCCTGCAGCACAGACCAGACCGTCCAGAAGCCCAGTAGTCCGAACCAACTCGTTGAGCCACGGCAGGATGTAATCCACACGCTCCAGGTCAAACACGGCTTGATGATGCCCGGCACCCGCCATGGCACCGAGAGTCTCGTGGAGGCCAACCTGGTTTCGGCCCACCAGTACAACCTGTGCTCCCAAGTGACTAAGCAAAACCGCGGTAGTTCTTCCGATACCGGAAGAGGCACCGGTGACCAGCACGGCCTTACCCTCCATTCTGAGGGGATTAGTCATACATGCCTATTCTCTTCGACCAGAGTCGCGAGATCGTGCGCGGTGCGACATGCTGTGATTGCCTTAACTACAAGAGAAACCCCGTACTGGCTGTCGACCATCGCGATGAACGACACAACGGCTAGCGAGTCCCAAGCTTGCAGCTCGTCTAGCGCATTCGAGCCCTGAACAGTGCCTGGAGCTAGCTCCAGCAGGTCGTCGAGCCTACAGTAGAAAGTGTTATGGTCCATAGTGGTCATGTCAGGTAAGGATAGGATTCGCTGTACAGAAAGCAAGCGTCATTGTCTGTCATCCGGAGGTGCAGGGGCGGAGCGCCAGCCAGTCGCCGACCTGGGTCGTGAAGCATCACCGCGGTTTGACCTCGAAGCCGGAACCCAATTGTTCTGAGCGCCTCCGAGAGCCAGGGCAGGGAAGAGACGGCGCTGATTTCACACGTCGTCTTCCGCTTGGCGGCAACCGAAACCGCCACGAGATAGGCAGCTTCCCAGTCCGGTGGAGACTCAGAATCTATCGCAAGATCGACAATGCGACACTGCCCACCGACTTGGTTAAGCAGAAAATAGCCTCGGGGGAGGCTTGCCTTTGCGAGCACGAAGAGGCTGCAGTTCATCACAGGGCAGTTGAGCAGGTACTGCAGCCACGAAGCCGAGCGAATTCCTAAACAGAACTTCGAGGCAGCGACACGGAAAGCCTTCTCCGGGAGATGATCGATGTCCGAGATTGGCGTGGCCATCCACTCATGTTCCGCAAGTGTGGGCGGCGGGATGCTCCAAAAGGTGTTCCGCGCCAGGCGGGCTAGATCACGCCAGCCAGTTCGATGCGGACGCGTGCAATGCTGGCGCCACGGCCGGACCACGCGGGCGAAGGTGTCGAGTGTGCCATAATGCCGAAAGTCCAGCTTCGGAAAGAGTCTTCTGGCCTGTACAGTGCCCCCAATCGTCAACACGGTTTCGTGCTGTTCCATGAGGTATTGAAATATCTGAACGCCCGCTCCTTTCGCCTCTGGACGGGCGGCCCAATCAACGAAAGTGCAGCTTCGAATCTCACCGTACGGAGAAAGAAACGAAATAGGCAACTCACAGAGATGGGCTTGGATCTCTCCGTCCTCCTCAAGCACATAGCTGCGGCTTCCGGTTGAGCCAGGTCGCGGAGAAAAAAACTTCCATTGCAACACCTCGGAAGACAGAAGACGTGGCGACGTCTCCGGGCCAAAGACCGACTTTAGCAGTTGGGCGACCGCGTTTTGCTGTTCCGGTCCAGTTCGACGCACCGTGTTCATTTCTATGCTCGACTTGATAGCGATGCTCAACCACAGTTCTACCACGGTTCCACCAAATGGTGCCGAAATCCGCGCTCAGGAACGTGTTCTCGCCCTGGTCGCGCTCGGATTCGCACGCGGAAAGTTGGAGTCGCCGGCGGCATTTGAGACCCGTGCGGCCTCTTCCAGACGGCTCAGCTCGTCGGGCGCCGTCCTGCTCATCGCCACTGCGATCGCCGCCATCAAGGCATGGCCGGCTCTGATATCCGTCCTCGTCTACACGGGCCATGTCTCCGGTATGCAGCCAGCCGCCCCCTGAGCGCCGCGGCCGGGCTTTCCGGGTCGTTCAGGTAGCCTTGCATGATATTCGCGCCCCGCGCTACGATTTCGCCCACTTCGCCGCCCTGCACCGCCTGGCCTGCCGCGTCCACCACCCGTAGCTCGCATCCCGGAATAGCGATCCCGACCGATCCCAGCTTTCCCTCCGGCATCTCCGTGGCCACCGCCGCGGACGATAGGGAACCGCTCGTGGCGAAGTGGCGCCCGAGGTCCGCTCTCAGGTTCTCAAACATACCGTTCCATCAGTGTTATCGCGCCTTCTCGAAACGCGCTCCTGGCCTGGCCGGGCCTTGATTCGCACGCGGAGAGTTGGATTCCTTGGCGGCGGCTGAGACCCTCGCAGCCTCTTCCAGACGGCTCAGTTCGTCTGGCGCCGTCGTGCTGATCGCCAACGCTATGGCCGCCATCAGGGGCATGGTCGGCTCGTATGCCATGTGGTTGAAAAAGCAGATTGCGCAGAGCGCGACAAACGAAGTGTGCAGCGCCAGCGCCGTGTACCCTATGCCGCGCCCCTGGTTTCCGGGAATGCGTTTCGCGCGCCTGTAGATCCGTTGCAGAGCCCCCATGCTCGCCACCAGAACCCCCAGGTAAAAAAGCAGCCCCGGAATCCCCATTTCTGAGGAAACTTGAGTGTAAGTGTTGTGCGTGCCGACCCACAGGGCGAACCCCGGCCTCGCCTTCGCCTTCTCCTTTGCCGCGCAGTAGGGCGCGAAATTGCCGGGCCCCACGCCTAGAAACGGATGACTCGCCGTCACAGCCAGGCTATCCTCGAGCAATCTCAACCGGCTCCGGGAAGATTCCGCGGCGGAATGCGCCACCGCCCACTGGGCCGCGTCATCGGCCCCCTCAATCTCCACCGACTCGGGCCCGAAGATCGTCCCCAAACGCGACTTCACGCTCTGCGGGAGAAGCAGCGTCGATCCCAGCGCTAATACCATTACCGTAACCGCGACGGCTATCTTTCCGAACGCCCGGCTTCGCGCAAAAGCGGTCGCGCAAAGAACTGCCAGGCCGATGAGCCCCTCGCGCGAGCCGGTACGGAACAGCGTTATTACCATCATTACCAACACACACCCAACCACCGCTTTGCGCACCTTGCCCGCCTGCGGACCGAACGCCATCAGCCACACCATCGGCATTCCCAACAGCAGCATGATCGCGATGGTATTCGCGTTTGCGTAGCGGCTTCCCGCGAGGAACAGCCGGCCTTGCGCCGCCGCTCCCCGCAGCGTCACGATCATCGCTCCGGTGACGCTGGCCAGACCCAGCACGAACAGGCTGCGGCGGCAACGCTCCACCGTCGTGATGACCGACGCTCCCGCGAAAAACAGCAGCAGCGTGGGAATCCAGCTTCCCATGAGCACGTCGATGCTGCCGCCCCGCCAGAAACCTCCGGGGATCGAAATCAACAGCCAGATAGTGAGCCCGGCCATGAACACGCCGATCCGGTTCTGCAACACTCGGCCAAAACCGCCGCTCAATGCCGCTACTCCGGCAGCGACCCCCAGAGCTATGCCGGGCAGATGCAGACCCGCCAGTCCCGTGTCCAGGATCCTGCTGTAATAGGCAAACAGGTAGAAACAGAAGCCCAGGAAGCCCATCTGAAGCAACGGGCCTGCACCCCGGCCGCCCGCAGCCGCGAAGCTGGGCGACACCCAAGGTGTCCGCGTCCTCCCCTGCGCCGGCGTCATCGTGTCGCCTCCGCTTTTCTGAAAGCGAGACGCTTGCAGTACGGCGTCCCGCGGTAGGACCGTGCTGACGTGAACCCGCGCTCCACCTGGACATCGCCTCCCACCGGAGCTTTCATGGTGCGCTCTGAAGTGCCGGGCGCCGCAGCAACTGTTCCTTGATCCAGCGCCTGAGCATGCATCGATGCTCCTTCTCCAGGCAAATAAAGTACGCTGCCGCGTAATAAAGCGCGGCCAGCAGCGCCATGCCTCCCAGCACCTGCTCCCAGTTCCTTCCCGGCAACCACCGCTGCTTCATCCCCCACCCGGCCAGCAGCGACGGAATGGCAACTAGCGTCGGTCTCAGGTACACTCCCCGCACATAGGCTCCGAAGCTCCGCCCGACGCCCAGGCAAAAGAGCCACGATGTCAGCAGGCCGCGGTTCGCGACAAGAAACACCGCCACCACCCATGCCGCGCCCACGATTCCGTACCGGGGAATGACGAACCATGCCGCCGCGGAGCTCAGGAGGGCCTCCGCCAGCAGGGAATACGCGTACATCTGGTGTCTCCCCAGACCGTAAAGCACGGAGGCGGAGTTGTATTGCGCGGCGATGCCCAGCGTTGAGGCCACCGCGATCACCGGAATCACGGGTCCGCTGTGCAGGGCGAACGCCGGATTCACCCAGACGTTCAGCAACTCGGTTCCGTACAGGCACAGCGCAAGCGCGGCCGGCGCGAACAGCGCATAGCAGTACCGGTTCACGTAAACGCCCATTCTGTACACCTGGTCGTACTCTCGCCGCGCCGCCATCTCGGCTGCGTTCGACCCGGTCACGTACCCCACCTTGCCGACCATATCGAGCGAATACCGCAGCAAGCGCGTCGGAAGCAGGAAGTAGCCCACAAAGGCCGTCGGCAAGAAGTGGGCCAGAATCAATGGCGTACCCTGGTTCAGCACCAGCGTGGACACCGTCGCCACGGACGTATGAACGCCGTAGAGCAACATCCGCCGGAACATCGACGTCTTAATCTCCGAGAAAGAGAAATGCACGGAGGGAAAGACAACGCGCAGGTTGCGATAGTTGTAGGCATAGCCTGCGGCCAGAGACGCGATCGCCACCAGCGCCATCGCCTTCAATTGAAACCCCATCAGCAGCACGGCCGCCAGCCCCAGGGTCCGCAATGTAGTGGTCAGGATCCAAACCCGGCTCGTGAGGTCGAACCGCTGAAATCCCTCCACCACCCCGCTGCACAGGCTGAATACCGTCCCCAGCGCGAAGGCGCAGCCGACCATCGTGACCAGGGTGGTGAATACAGGTTGGTAGGCCCCGGAGATCCGAAAGAACTGCTGGGCGCGTCCGGCGAAAATGAGGGTCGCGCAGATCATCAGAAGCGCTGTCCCGCCAGCGTAAGCCAGCCCCGTGTTGATTACTTCGTTTACCTTGTCGCTTTCGCCCGTTGCACGGTAATGAGCGGAGTATTTTAGGGTCGCCGAACGAAATCCCAGGTCTAAAAGCCAATAATATTCGACAAAAGAAAAAACCAGCGCCCAGACCCCGTACCCCTCATCGCCTAACTTCTTGATGATAAAGGGGGATAGCCACAAGCCGGCCAAGAGGCTCGCCACGACGCCCGTCCAACTCCACAGAACGTTCTTGACGAACCGTTCCCTCCGTCCCGTTTTCGGGATTTTTTGGCCCTCAAACAGCATCTCACGTATGGTACCAAAACGGCCTCCCCCCCCACGCCCGACGGCGCGTTCTCTTTAGGCGCTTCTCTCACCACGCGAAGGGTTCTCAGCCCGAATCGGCGGACCTGCCTGGTGTGCTGCCCCGCTAGACCCCCAAGAGAACCGCGCCTCTGCCCTTTTGGGACGCCTCGGGTTCTCCCGATGCCCGGCGGCCGTACTTCTAAACCGGCCTGGCAAGATCCCTACGCCTCGAGCTTGCCCGCTACTCGACGCGCGCTGCAAATGGCGCCTTTTCTATTCCTCCGGTTCCGGGGCCACGTGGGAATCCAACCGTATACCATCGCGGAACCCTTTCGCCCAAACTCCGATCGCCGTCGCCCCGGCCCGGGTCGCCGCAGCCCGATCACCGTCGCCCAAGCCCGGAGCCGGGCCGATTTCTTAGTCGCAAAAACAGTTATAATGGCGTCACTGAGTCAATGGATCTCCCTGGTCCAGTAGCCACGGGGCTGGCGACTGCCGCCAGTCCGCAGCGTGCCCGCTCGGCTCCGGCAGCGGTGCCCGAAAGCATCTTTTCGGTCGATGTGGAGGATTGGTTTCACGTCCTCGATGTCGCCGCCGCCCCGGCGTTTTCCTCCTGGCACGAGCAGCCGTCCATCGTCGAACCGGCCTTCCGGCGCCTGCTGGATCTCTTTGACGAGCATCGCGCGCGCGTGACTTGCTTCTTCCTGGGTTGGGTGGCGGAGCGCTATCCGCACCTGGTCCGGGAGGCGGCGGCGCGCGGGCACGAGATCGCTTCCCACGGTTACGCCCACCGGCTGGTGTACCGGTCGAGCCGCCAGGAGTTCTTCGAGGACGCCTTGCACGCGCGCAGGCTGCTCGAAGACCTCGCCGGTGTGCCCGTTCTCGGCTACCGGTCGGCCGGCTTCTCGGTTACCGAGAAGACCCAGTGGTTCTTCGAGGCGCTGGTAGAGGCCGGCTACGCCTACGACTCGTCCGTCTTTCCCGCCGCCCGGGGGCATGGCGGCATGTCCGAGGCCCGGCGGGAGCCCCACAGCATCCCCACCCCGGCAGGCCCTCTCATGGAATTCCCCATCACCGTCTCCGGCCTGCTCGGAAAACCTCTGTGCTTCTTCGGCGGCGGCTATCTCCGCCTGTTCCCATCCTGGTTGATTCGCCGCGCCGTCCGGCAGGTCCTGGCCGAGGGCCGGCCCGTGGTATTTTATATTCATCCCAGGGAAATCGATCCCTGCCATCCCCGCATTCCGATGCCGTTGACGCGCCGGTTCAAGTCCTATGTCAACCTACGCACTACGGAGACGAAGTTGAGACGCATCCTGGCGGAATTCCCCGTCACGACCTTCCGGGATTTCATGGCCGAACCACGCCACCTGCCGGAGGCCTCGGATGGCCGTTGATCGCACCCAGGGCTTCTTTCACCAGTACGCCAACCACTTCGACGCCATTTACGGCACCGGCACCGGGCCGCTGAACGGCATCCTCAACCGGCTGTTCCGCCGGAGCATGAAGCTGCGCTTTGTCAAGACCATGGAAGGGTGCCAGCCGATTGAAGGCAAGAGCGTGCTGGATATCGGCTGCGGCCCTGGCCACTACTCCATCTCGCTGGCACGGGCGGGAGCGGCGCGGGCGGTCGGCCTGGATTTCGCCGATGGCATGCTGCGACTCGCCGCCGAGCACGCTCGCCAGGCCGGCGTCGAGGACCGCTGCGAGTTCCGTGCCGGCGACTTCCTGCAATATGAGCCCTCCGAGCCCTTCGACTACGTAATCGTCATGGGCTTCATGGACTACATGTCCGACCCGACGGCCGTGGTCCGGAAAGCCCTCTCGCTCACGCGTTGCCGCGCCTTTTTCTCGTTCCCCGCCGCCGGCGGACTCTTGGCCTGGCAACGTCAGATGCGCTACCGCAAACGCTGCGACCTGTTTCTGTACCGTCAGGCGGATATCGAGCGGTTGTTTAGCGGGTTTCCGGACGTGCGGGTGGACATCGGACCGGCCGCGCGCGACTTCTTCGTCATGGCGGAGAAGGCCGCCGGGTGAACCCCGTTCCTTCCGGCGAGCGTGTCCGCGTCCTCCTATTGGTGCGCGAGTTGGGGATCGGCGGCACGGAACGGCAGACCGCCGTCACCGCCCTCGCCCTCGACCGAAGCGTCTTCGAGCCCCACGTGGTGGCCTTTCGCGCCGACGGCTTTCGCGCCGCCGAACTGCGGGAGGCCGGAGTTCCCGTGTTCGAGATCCCGGCGCGTTCGCTGTGGGGTCTTTCCGCCATCCGGAGCGCGCTCCTGTTGGGCCGCTATATCCGTCGCCACAGAATCCAAATCGTCCACACGTTCGATACCCCCATGAACCTGTTCGGCACGCTGGTCGCGCGGTGCTTCCGGACACCGGTCGTGCTCTCCAGCCAGCGCGCGTATCGCGGTCTCAGGCTGCGTTCTACCCGGCGCCTGCTGCGGCTCACCGACCACCTTGTGGACGGCGTGGTAGTGAACTGCCTGGCCGTGGGGCGCCACATGGAGCACGACGAACACAACCCGCACGCGCGCACTCTGCTCTGCTACAACGGAATCGACACCCGCGCTTTTTGCCCTGGCGAGTCGCGCCGCCCGGCTGCGCTGGAAGGGGCCGCGCTCACCGTCGGTGTGGTTTGCGGTTTGCGTCCCGAAAAGGACCTGGAGACCCTGGTGCGCGCCTTCGACGCCCTGCGACGGACGCACCCGGGTGCGCGCCTGGCCATCGTCGGCAGTGGCCCCTCCGGCGAAGCCCTTCAGCGTCTGGCTCGCGAGCTCGATCTCGCCGGCGCCTGCCATTTCGAGCCTTCCACCTCGGATGTAACCACCTGGCTCCGCGCCCTGGATATTTTCGTGCTGCCCTCCCGTTCCGAGGCCCTTTCGAATGCGCTCATGGAGGCGATGGCCTGCGGCTGTTGCCCTGTCGCGTCCGACGTGGGAGGCAACCCGGAACTGGTCACCCCAATGGAAACCGGACTGCTGTTCCAGCCGGGCAATGTGGAGGACCTGACGGCCAGGCTGGAGTTGCTGGCAGGAGACGCCGGCCTGCGCCGCTCGCTGGCAGCCCGGGCGGCCGCCCGGATCGCGAAGGATTTCTCGACCGAGGCCGCTGGCCGCCGCATGGGGGAGATCTACTTGTCGCGCTTAGGCCTTACGCTTTCGCCGCGCGAAAATCGCGCCCAGCCCCGACAATAGGAGGATCAGTGCGCCCGGCTCTGGAACCGAATCGGTCTCACCGCCCTTGGCCTGTACGGGACCACGTTACGATACAGAGCCCGGTTAATCACGGCAGTTCCAGCCGGAGGATACTGGAGCCGCCGTGGCTGAAACTCATGCTTGAAGACCTGCAATCCCCCCTGATTATCGTTTCCAAGACTGTAATTCCGTGCGCCGTCGCGGAAGGCGCTCTGCATCGCGGTGCAGTGAACCAGGCAGGCTGGGGAAACGGCGCCGTCGAGG
>CAVXQQ010000014.1:0-8622 GCA_963763835.1 Bryobacterales bacterium | reverse complement strand
CTTACAAGCAGGAGGTCCGCGGTTCGAGCCCGCGACCGCCCACCAATCAAATCATGGGTAGCCGGGCGACTACGGGGCGCCAGGAACGGCCTCATGGCTCGCCCCTGATGTCGATCGTCACCGCTACCTTGTAGGGCGGACCTCTGGTCCGGGACCGACGCCTCCGTCGGCCTGGGCGGGTCCAGGGGGACCCGCGCGGACCCGGGGGTCCGCCCCGCAAGGCCGCTCACTCGGCCTAAGCGCGGCCGCGTAAAGGGGCAAACAGCTGCGCTAAGCCAGCGCCATCGTGACGGTCTTGACCTCGGTGTACTGCTGCAAGCCGTACTCGCCGAGCTCGCGGCCGAGGCCCGACTGCTTGAAGCCGCCGAACGGCGCCGCGGCGTCGAATACGTCGTAGCAGTTCACCCAGACCGTGCCGGCGCGGAGGCCGTTGGCGATGGAGGTCGCTTTCGCGATGTCCTTGGTCCAGACTGCCGCCGCGAGACCGTACATAGTCTTGTTGCCGCGTTCGATCACCTCATCGAGGCTGTCAAACGGAATGATGGACATCACGGGCCCGAAGATCTCCTCCTGGGCGATCTTCATTTCATCGCGCACGTCGGCAAACACCGTGGGCTGGACGAAGTAGCCGCGGTCGCCGACTCGCGCTCCGCCGCACAGGAGTTTCGCGCCCTCTTCCTTGCCGGATTCGATGTAACTCATCACCTTGTCGAACTGCGCGTCGTCGACCTGGGGCCCCTGCTCGGTGTTCGCATCGAAAGGATCGCCGACGGTCCGGCGCCTGGCGCGATCCACGCTACGCTCGACGAACTGGTCGTACGCCTTGCGCTCGACGAACAGCCGCGATCCGGCGCAGCAGCACTGGCCCTGGTTGAAGAACAGGGCGAAGTGCGAGCCCTCGACCGCCTGGTCCATATCCGCGTCGGCGAACACGATGTTCGGGCTCTTGCCGCCCAGCTCAAGCGTCACTCGCTTCAGGTTCGTCTGCGCGGCGGCTTCCATGATCAGGTGGCCGACCTCGGTCGATCCGGTGAATGCGATCTTGTCCACGTCCATGTGGCGGGCGAGGGCCTGACCGGCAGTGGGACCGTAACCGGGCAAGATGTTGACCACTCCTTCCGGGAAACCCTGCCTCTACGATCAACTCGCCGACGCGCAGGGCGGTCAGCGGAGTCTGCTCGGCGGGCTTGAGGACCACGGTATTGCCGGCTGCGAGAGCGGGCGCGAGCTTCCATGCCTGCATGAGCAGCGGGAAGTTCCACGGGATCACCTGGCCGACAACGCCCACCGGCTCGAGGCGCGTGTAGCAGAAGTAGTTCCCGTTGACTGGGATAGTGCGCCCCTGGATCTTGTCCGCCCAGCCCGCGTAGTAGCGGTAGCAGGCGATGGTCAGCGGCAGGTCCGCGGCGAGCGCGACGCGATAGGGCTTGCCGTTATCCAGGCTTTCCAGGCTGGCCAGTTCGTCGGCGTGCTTCTCGATCAGGTCCGCCAGTTTGGTCAGCAGCCTGCCGCGCTCGGATGCCGCCATCTTCCTCCACGGCCCGCGTTCGAATGCGTGGCGGGCCGCTTTCACGGCTCGATCCACGTCCTCCTGGTCGGCCTCTGCGACGCGGCAGATCTCCTCTCCCGTGGAGGGATTAATCGTGGGAAACGTGCGGCCAGATGCCGCTTGCGTCCACCGATTGTTAATCAACAGCCTGGTCGCGGTAATTGGGATAGATTTCTCCCGCGCTGTTGCACTTGTCGACATAGACACCTCCTGAGTTCCCGCCCCTCTGGTCTGCGGGATACAGCGTTAGTATAGATCACTGATTGGATAACCGATTCCGAGCCGAAGGTGTTATTGGCTGGTGCGACAGATATCGCCGATGTCCTGGCTTTCGAGCACACGCTTGGGAGCGCCTCGCCGGGCGACCTCGATCATCGCCCGTCCCACGCATTCCGTGGTTGTCACGTACTTAGGCAGGAGTAACTTCCAGAGTGGATAGAGTGGCTTCAACATGGCGTAAAAGGCCCTGTATAAAGGGGTCTTAGTCCGAATCCCGTGGAGCGGCTGGATGTAAGCGGGACGAAACATGTAAGCGGCCTTAAAGGGCATGCGGAGCAACGCGTTTTCGGTCTGGCCCTTCACACGCGCCCACATGCTGCGTCCGCGCTCGGTGCTATCGGTACCGGCGCCCGACACGTAGATGAATGTCATCGCCGGGTTGAGGCGGGCTAAGGTCTCCGCCGTCGAGATCGTGAGGTCGTATGTTACGCGCCGATACTCCTGCTCGCTCATCCCTGCCGAGGAGACGCCGAGACAGAAGAAGCAGGCGTCGTAACCCGAGAGCCTGGCCTCGCTCGCCGAGAGGCCGGAAAGGTCGGGTTGCACGATTTCCTGAAGCTTCTCGTGGCGCTGGCCGGTAGCGATGCGCCCAACGGCGAGGACGTTTTCCACGCCGGGGTCGAGGAGGCACTCTCGCAAGACACCCTGACCGACCATGCCGGTCCCTCCAAACAGAATCACTTTCACGGGGTCACCGCCTCTCGACTCCAGTGTGGCATGCAGGTCCGCTCCCTGACGGTCGCGGTTCGGTGCTGTATAATCGCCTGACAAGGAGGCGAAATGACGATGGTTTTCATGTTTGGGCCCGTGCTGGCGGGCATACTCGCGGGCGGCGCGCCGTCGGGATTCGCACATTGGAGCAAGGCCAGTCTACAGGACTACCAGGAGAAGCTTGCGGCCAAGCTGGACCCCAAGACGAAAAGCGCCTCCGAGGGGCTAGGCACTTTCGGCAATCACTTCTTCATGATCGCCCACCGTGAAGGCGACGGCGAGGCCGAGTTACACGAAGGGCAGGCGGACATCTTCGTGGTGGAGAGCGGCGCGGCCACGCTGGTGGTAGGTGGTGAGATCGTCGGGGCCAGGACAAGCGGGCCAGGAGAGGTCCGCGGGAGGTCCATCGATGGCGGCGAGCGGGTGAAGCTCGGCGTTGGCGATGTCATCCACATTGCGGCGAAAACGCCGCACCAGTTACTGATCGAGCCGGGCGGCAAGTTCACTTACTTCGTCATGAAGGTGGAGGAGAAGTAAAGGGCCCAGCACCGAACCGCGAACGTAAGTGAGCGGACCGCTCCCTGACGGTCGCGGTTCGGTGCTGGGCCGGTAAACTAGACGTTCTTGCTGACGAAGTCCTCGACGGCCTGGCCAGCGCCGGACTTCTTCACGTCTTGGAGCGTGCAGAGCTGGTTGACCACGGAAGCGAGATCGGGGTAACCCTTGGTCCCGACCATGGCGGTGAACAACGCGCCGAGCACCGCCCCCTTGTTGGCTAGCGGACCCTGGCGGCTGCTGACCTGCACGCGGCAGCCGGGGACGAGTCCGTTGAGACCCGTCTGGAGAACCGATTGAATGAACTCCGAGCGCGAGAGTCCGCCGGTGATCACGAAGCGCTGGATGGGCGGGATGCCGGTGTCGGCGACTTCGCCAAGCAGGTCCTTGACCAGACGCAACATGTGCACCGCGATCGAGGCCTGGGTGGACTGGACTTTCACGCCCAGCGGGAGGCTCTCCCAATTCGCGGGATAGACTTCCTTCCAGCCCTGATCCGTGTGGGCCTGCCCGATGAATTGGGGAGCCGGGGGAGTCTGAATCGCCAAGTCGTTAAGCTGGCCGTAAGTGAGGCTGCCGGTATTGTAAGTGCGAACGAAGCGGTCGTACCAGACGGCGCAATCCGCGAGCATTTCGAGAAGCAGGCTGTCATCGAAGTACTCGAACCGGGCGGCATTTCCCTTGAGCTTCGCGTCGGGACGGCAACGGCGAATCACGGTGCCGCTACTGCCGAGGGAAATCACGACGGTTTCGCGGTCCGCCAGGCCGGATCCCACGCCGCCGGCGTGATTGTCGCCCAATCCGGCTTTGATGGTCCAGCCTTGGAGGGTTTGGGCGACGGCGCGCCAGGACCCGTCCGCCTTGGCCGCATCCACGGTACCTACCGGTTCGCCGGTCGGAATGGGCGCGGGGAACCAGGCGGGGCTGAGTTTCGCGAGCTCCATAGCGGCTGTGGCCAGTTCCTTAGTCTTCTGGTTGAGCAGCCCGTTGCTGATGGCATCGGAGCAGCTCAGGCGCTCGACGCCGGTGAGCTGGCGGGCCATGTAGTCGCCGGTTGTCATGACGCGCCGGACCTTCCCGGCGAGCGCGGGCTCCTGGTTGAGCGCCCATTTCAGTTTCGGCAGGATGAAGCGCGGCTCGATGCGGCCGACGGTGTTCTCCGCGCCGAGCTTGCGGAGTTCCTCGACTTCCTCGGTGGCGGCGTGGCATTGCCAGGTGATGAACGGAATCAGGACCTCACCCTCGGCGCCGAGCAGCACCATGTCGTGTTGTCGCACGGAGGCGCAGAGATCTCCGGGCTGGGAGAACAGCCACCCCTTCTGTGTGAGCTGATCGAGAGCTTCCGAGAGCATGGGGGCCAGGGTGTCCGCCTCGATGGCGGGCTGGCCTTTCCATGTGACCGATCCGCGGATGGGAACGGCGACCAGGTCTTCTTCGCCGTTGGCGTCTCTGACGCCGGCCGTAACCGCCGTGGTGCTGATGTCGAGTCCTATGAAGCGCGCGTATTTTTCCAAGATTTCCTCCTTGCCGTTGACCTACAAGATCTCCCAGAATACCAGGAACGGGACGGGGGTGGGCTTCGATAAGAGGTCCACGGGACGGGCGTCGCGGGCAGCTCTGGTACGGTCCTTCGAAGCGTCGCCAGGGACGGGCAGTTGCTATGAGGCGGGGGACTTCGGCAACGGGGAACGCCGGACAGGACGGCAGAAGGTGGCCCGCCTGTCAGCGGCCCGGCATTGGATGGAGAGCCGACGCGGCAGGCTGAAGCCTGCGCCACGGAGGGTTCCACGAGTCTCAGAAGTTCGAGGAGCCGAGATTCGGCAAGGGCAAAATCGGGTACAGACGCGAATTCCGCAAAGGCGGCGAAATTCGGTCCAGTCCCCATTTTGCGGCGGATGTGTCACTCCACCTGCATCGCGATGGTGAAGGCGATTTCGGACGCGGCGGCGCCGCGGTGGGAGCGCACCTTCATGGTGGCGCGGGACCGGCCGAAAGGGAAGTCGATTTAGTTTGTGTGGCCGATCCGGTTTTTCAATGCCGGGGGGGCGGACCAAGAGGGGCAGCCTCACCAATCACGAAATGGATATGCTTGTACTGAATTCGTGTTTACCGACCTCTATCGGCTGATGCCGCCGGAAGGCGTGAAGATCCTGCTGGTGCTGTTTCTCGCCTTCCTGACCGGCCTCGAACGGGAGGAGCGGCGCGTCGGCCAGTTCTCGTTCGGCGGCGTGCGCACGTTTCCTCTCATCGGCCTCATTGCCTATGGCATCTCCCTGCTGGCGGGCGGAGCGATTCTGCCGGTGGTCCTGGGCTTCGCCGTGGTGGCGGGCTTCCTGATGCTCTCGTACCGCAACAAGCTGCAAGCGGCGGGGACGGCGGGAGTCACCTCCGAGATGTCGGCGCTGACCACCTACGTGGCGGCCGCGCTGGTGTACCGCGAGCAGTTCTGGATCGCCACCACCCTCACCGTGGCGAGCATGATGCTACTGGAGCTGAAGGGCGCACTGGAAGGCCTGACCAAGCGCATCGCGCCGGACGAGATCCTCACTTTCACGAAGTTTTTGCTGCTTTCGGCGGTGATTTTGCCGGTGCTGCCCGACCGCGAGTTCGGGCCGTTCGCGATCAATCCTTCCAAGGCATGGCTGGTGGTGGTGGCGGTGAGCGCCGTCTCATACGGCAGCTACGTGATCCAGAAGCTCACCAAGGGACAGGGCGGCGTGATGCTGGCGGGCTTGCTGGGCGGCGCCTATTCTTCGACGGTGACTACGGTGGTGCTGGCGAGGCGGGCCAAGCTGGAGAACCGGCCGCACCTGTTTTCGGGAGTCACGCTGGTGGCCTCGGGCGTGATGTATCTGCGGCTGGCGGGCCTGGTGACCATTTTCAACCGCAGCCTGATTACGATTCTCGGCGTGCCGTTTCTGATCCTGGCGGGCGTTGGCATCGCGGGCGGATGGCTGTGGAGCCGGATGCCCGATGCCAAGGCGGGAGAGGTGGAGCGCGAGTTCGAGCCGAGGAACCCGTTGGAACTGCGCGCCGCCCTAGGCTTCGCGGCGCTCTTCGTCGCGATGCTGGTGGCCACGCACCTGGTGGTGACCTACCTGGGGACGGCGGGGGTGTACTCGCTGGCGGCGCTGATGGGCGTGACGGACGTGGATCCGTTCATCATGGGCATGACGCAGTCCGCCGGCAGCAACGCGGCGCTGGGCGTGGCGGCGTCGGCGATTCTGATCGCAGCGTCGAGCAACAACCTGGTCAAAGGGATTTACGCGTATTCGATGAGCGACCGCAAGACGGGAGTGTGGAGCCTGGGCCTTCTGGCGGCGCTTGCGGCGGCGGGGCTTGCTCCGCTGTTGTGGCTGGGGCGGTAAGAGGGATCAGGCGGGGAGGTTCTTCTTCCTCAACTCGCCAACGACCGCACCACCCAGCAGGATGTAGAAGAACCCGACCAGGAGAATGATCGCAAAGCACAACGGCACGACGAGCCATTCAACTCCGTGAGAAAACATCCCCTTGCCGCTCCAGTAGAGGAACAGCGGGGCGAAGGTGATCGACACGCCCTGCAACGCAGCCACGATCCAATACAGCGGAGAATGAGCGATCTTCACCCACTTCGAATCAATCTCGACGGTTACCTTATCCATCTGCAGGTCCCTCTTTTGCGAGCTCAATGCCGCCCCGATAGCAGGGCCGCTAGCAGCACCACCGCGAGCACCGCCAGAACGAGCGCGGCGATTTTCGCGATGCTGTACGGCCGGTCGCCGTGAACCTCTCCGGTGCGGGCGTTCACGGCCAGTTGATAGACCTTGGCGCCGAAGCGGTACGCGCCCACCCAGACCGGCAGCAGCAGGTGGCGGAAGGTGGAGTTCGCGTACTCGGTCCTTACGTCTTCGATGCGTTGGTCATCGCCGCCGATGTCGGAGGCGACATCCTCTTCGATGCGACGCGCCATCACCTGCTTGGCCTCCTCGAATCCGCCGGCCAGATCGAGCTGGTAGCGTTGGGCCTTGAAGCCGGCCAGATAGGCGGGATCGTAAGGGCGTAGCGCGGCCAGGTCCCAGGGCTGGAGTGCGTTCAGGTGCGACTCGGCGACCGCGTGGGTGGCGCTGATCAGTTGGTCCTCGAAACGTCGGGCGACCTCTCCGGAAGCCGGGTACCAGCGCGTGTGGCGGACCTGGCGAGTGCGGTGCACGGTGTTGCCCCGGCTGTCTTGCTCGTCGTATTCCTCGGTCACGTAGTAGTACTCGCCCCGCTCGCCGCGATAAACGCTGCGGGTGTCGGTGGAGTAAGACCAGAAAGGAAGATAGACGCCGCTGATGCCGCGGTCCGGGTGGGCCATGCTTCTGAGAGCGTTGGGCGCGAACCAGCGGCTGGCGAGCCACCTGGCCACGGATTGCTGGGCCTCCGCCTTCGGGAGCTTGAAGACCAGAACGGCATCGGGCGCGATAAGCGGATCGGCGGCCTGCGGCTGCGCCACGATTGGGCTTCCGCAGAACGGGCAGGTGCCGGCAACCTCGGGCGGCTCGAAGACCACCGCGCTGCCGCATCCCTGGCAGGTGACCTGGAGCGCCTGGCTGCTGAGCGTTGCCTGGGGCGCCGCGGCGAGCGCTGCATCGAGCGTGTGCGGCGGGATCGGCGCTTCGGCCACGGGAGCGGGCGCGGTCTGGCCGCAGAAGGGACATTTGAGCTGGCCCGAGGCTGGGTCGAACTGCATTTCGGCGGAGCAGCCAGGGCATGGGAAGCGCTTGGGTTGAGGTTGGTCAGGCATAGGTGGAGGTTCTCGATTCTATCTCATTCCGGGGCGCCCTCAGGGTTGGCGGTGACTGAATCGCCGGCTGGCGTTGCCGGCGAGAGTGGAGAGCCCAGCGGTGGTCGCGGCGTTCCCACACCACAGGAAGGCGGTGTGGGTGGCATCCTCCGTCCCACCCAGGCGGTACGCCGTCGCACCGTGCCTGTTGCGAAGGTCAAGGGGTTCAAGTTGGTGGGCTGTGTGGAGTACTATCGGTTGACAGGAACGGCCAGTCGATCGAGCATCGTTCAGAAGAGGCCCCTGCTGGGTGGAGCTTCGTAGGAGGACATCATGTGGATTTGCCTGAACACCGGATTCTTGAGCGTAATTGCCGATAAAGACCCCGCGAGACTGATTGTGCTGGCGAGACGAAAGCGGGACCTTCTGAACGTCTTCGGGCAAGACGCGAAGATTGTCGAGACGATGGACAGGCACTACCGCTGGAGGGTTTTCATCGACCGGGAGAACTTCAAGGCTGTTGTGGCGGGCCAGATAGACGCCATCGACTACACGAACTTCAGGCGTTCCGTGGAGGACCAGGACCTGCACGAGATGTACAGGGAGTTTTGGCTGATCCATCGGCAGTACCAAGAGAAGGACAGATCGAATCATCTTGCGGGCGAGGAAGGGGATGCCGAACCCCTACCTCCTACGCCGGAGCGGCCTACGTCGAAATGAAGCGAATCGCCGTCGAGCTCTTTGATGGGAGTTGAACCCTGGCGGAAGCTAGTGGGGGTCGAAC
>CAVXQQ010000013.1:0-15976 GCA_963763835.1 Bryobacterales bacterium | reverse complement strand
AAACCGCTCCCTGACCTCAGTCTCTTCCTGCTCTGTGGCGCAGGCACCCGTGCCGGCACTCGTGCCTGGCAAGAGTGCCTGCGCCACGAAGACTACCCGCCGGGGCCTTACTTCAACGCCTATGCCGCCTACCGGGGGCGTCCTGCCAAAGTGCCCAACCCATTGATATTTCGGATGTTCGCTCGTAACGAACGTGCTGTAACGGATCGACAACCGTTGGGAACTCGACTTCGGGGCCCTCGCGCATCCAACATGGTGAGGTGCCCGAGCCGAACGCTTGTCGAATGCTTGAGGAGATCCGCCAGCAGCCTTCCGCATTGGAGCGAACCCTGCACGGCGCGCGGCAAGCCATAGGGGAGCTGCGCGGATACCTGAGCCGGCGCAAGCCGCCGCTGATTGTGCTGGCGGCGCGCGGCACTTCGGACAACGCCGCGCAGTTCGGGCGTTACCTGCTCGAGATCACGACAGGAATTCCGGTGTCCCTGGCGGCGCCGTCGGTGACCACGCTCTACGGGGTGAAGCTGCGTCTCGAAAACGCGCTGGTGGTGGGCATTTCGCAATCGGGCGAATCGACGGACATCAATATGTTCCTCGAATCGGCGCGCGACGAAGGCGCGCTGACCGTCGGCGTGACGAACGAGGGTGCTAGCACGCTGGCCCGTTTGGCACGGCACAGCTTCGTGCTGGCGGCGGGCCGGGAGACCAGCGTGCCGGCCACGAAGACGTACACCGGGCAGTTGCTGGCCATGTATCTGCTGGCGCACGCTCTCGGAGCCGCCATCCAGCTCGAAGACCTGGAACGATTGCCGGAGTGGACCCAAAAGGCGCTCGACCTGGAGCCGCGCGTCGCCGCTTTGGCCGCGGAGTACGCCTCCATCGAGCACGCTATCATTGTGGGTCGGGGGCTGGACTATGCGAACGCGCTGGAGTTCGGCCTGAAAGCTCATGGAGGCCTGCTACGTAGTGGCGGAGCGATTCTCGGGCGCCGATTTCCTGCACGGGCCGATCGCCCTGGTGGAGAAGACGTTCCCGGTATTCGTCTTCGCTCCTCCTGGCCCCACCTGGCCCGGCACGCGCGACATGATCGGTAGCCTGGGGCGGCTGGGAGCGCGGATCGTCACCATTACCGACCGCTCGAATCCGGAAGCGGCGGCGCTGGCGGGCGATACCATCGTGGTGCCGGCCGAGGTGGCGGAGCAATCGTCGCTACCCTGCGAGTTTCTGACGCCGATCCCGTACATCGTGCCGGCGCAATTGTTCACCGCCCACCTGGCGAGGAGCAAGGGCCTGAATCCGGACCAGCCCCGCACTCTTACGAAGGTCACCAAAACGGTCTGATGCCAGAGAAACCGCCGCTCGATCCAGGATTTGCTCCCGCGTCGCTGTGGAACCGCGATTTCGAGGCTGGCGTGCGCGCGAGTGGACGCGGCCGCAAGCTGGCGATCGCTCTCGAACGGCAGGACAACTCGCGTTCCGTGTTCCATACCGAAATCCTAGGCGGCGCAGACCCGGCCAACGAGGTCTACGTCGAGCGCCTGGTGAAGTTTCTGCTGTGGCAGAAGGGCGGGTGGAAGGTGACCATCGCCGGCGATGCGGCGATGGCGGATCACGTTCGGCGGGTCTACTCGACGACGGGCGCGCGGGCGTTCGACTTCGATTTCATGGGCAGCCGCGTGTACGGGCGGCCGATGGCGATCGAGAGCGTGCCGTATGAACAGGCACCCGAGCCGAAGGAGATCGGTCTCGCGCTCGGACGCCACCAGGACGGTTGCCGCATCGGGTTCGACCTCGGCGGCAGCGACCGCAAGTGCGCCGCCGTGATGAACGGCGAGGTGGTACACAGCGAAGAGGTGGTCTGGGATCCGTATTTCAAGACAGACCCCGCGTATCACTTTGCGGAGATCAACGACTCGCTGAAGCGGGCGGCGGCGCGGCTGCCTCGCGTTGACGCCATTGGCGGCAGCGCGGCGGGCATCTACGTAGACAACGAGGTGCGCGTGGCGTCGCTGTTCCGCGGCGTGCCTGCGGACCTGTTCGAGAGCCGGGTGCGGCGCATCTTCTTCGAGCTCCAGCGGGCGTGGAACGGAGTGCCGTTCGTGGTGGTCAACGACGGCGAGGTGACGGCGCTGGCGGCCTCGATGGCGCTGGAGGACACGGCCGTCCTGGGCTTGTCGATGGGCACCAGCCAAGCGGCAGGATACGTCAATCCGCAGGGCAACATCACGGACTGGTTGAACGAGTTGGCGTTCGCGCCGGTGGATTACCGGGAGAACGCTCCGCTGGACGAGTGGTCGCGCGACGGCGGGGTCGGGTCGCAATACTTTTCCCAACAGGCCGTCAACCGGCTGCTGCCGGCAGCGGGCATCGATCTCGACGCCGGCATGCCGCTGGCCGAGAAGTTGGCCGCGACGCAGAAACTGATGGCCGCAGGCGACGAGCGCGCGCGGAAGATCTACGAATCCATCGGGGTGTATCTGGGCTATGCGATCGCCCAGTACGCCGGGTTCTACGAGCTTCGCCACGTGCTGGTGCTGGGCCGGGTGATGACAGGAGAAGGTGGCGAGGTGATCCTTTCGACCGCGCACAGGGTTTTGAAGCGCGAATTCCCCGAAGTGGAGGAGGGTTTGCGGCTGCACGTGCCGGGCGAGAAGGAGAAGCGCCTGGGCCAGGCCGTGGCGGCGGCGACGCTCCCCAGCATTGGAGGCAAGTGAAACTGAACAAGCCGAATGCCGACGTATACGTACCGGATGGTATGGAAGAGCGGGGCGCGCTGGCGCGCACGACGCACATGTCGATTGCCGCGCACCAGGATGACATCGAGCTGATGGCGTACCACGGAGCGGCCGAATGCTTCGGGCGGGCGGACCGCTGGTTCACGGGTGTGGTGGTCACCAACGGAGCGGGGAGTCCGCGCTCAGGGATTTACGCGCAATACACCGACGAGGAGATGCAGCAGGTCCGGCTCCGCGAGCAACGCAAAGCCGCATACGTGGGCGAGTACGCGTGCCAGATCCAGCTCGGCTACTCGAGCGGCGAGGTGAAGAATCCGCCGGCGGCGGATGTTATCGACGACCTGGCGCGGATTCTCGAGGCCGCGCGTCCGCGGGTGGTGTATCTGCACAACCTCGCGGACAAGCACGACACGCACATCAGCGTCAGCCTGCGGGCTCTGGCGGCGCTCCGCCGGCTCGATCCCGCTTTGCGGCCGGCCAAGGTTTACGGCTGCGAGGTCTGGCGCGATCTCGATTGGCTGGCGGACGAAGACAAGCGGTGCCTGCCGGTTTCGGCGCGCCCGAACATCGCCGCGGCGCTGGTGGGCGTCTTCGATTCCCAGGTCAGCGGCGGAAAGCGTTACGACCTGGCCGCCGAAGGCCGTCGCGTGGCGAATGCGACTTACTACGCCTCGCACGCCACCGACACGGAGACGGCGCTGACGTTCGCCATGGACCTGACGCCGTTGGTTCACGACGCTTCGATTGAGCCCGCGGCGTACGCGTGCGGCTTCATCGATAAGTTCCGGGCGGACGTGGCCGAGCGGCTCTCCCGGTTCCAGGGGTAGGGCGGGCATGTGTAAAAAGTGCGCCTCCCCCCGGCCGTGCGCAGGCCGCCACAGATAGCCTGTAAGACGCTGACAGGACTCTCCGGACCAACGGGCGCCGCCAAACGGAATCGAAGTTGCAAGTACAAACAGCCAGAGGGGCTTGGGAACCTCCGATCCTGGCAGAGTCGATGCTGCCGGGATTCGTCCAAATTCAGCGATGGCACCAATGCTCGAAGACTCAACACAGAAAACCGTGCTGCTCGTGGACGACGATCCTGTGATCAGGACGCTGTTGACTTACCAACTGAAGAAACAGAGGTACCAGGTAGTGGAGGCGTCCAGCGGGGAGGAAGCCCTGCATAGAGCGGGATCGCTCCGGACGATCGACCTGGTGGTGACGGACATGATCATGCCCGGAATGGGCGGTCTTGCCCTGGTGGAACGGCTGCGCGCGGACGGCAGGGCCAAGCGGATACTGATCATTTCGGGCTCCTGCGACACAGCGGTGGTGGAGAAGCATATCCGGGATGGTGCGGTTGACTTCCTGGCCAAGCCGTTTACGCCAGCTGAGTTTGGAGCCGTGGTCGAAACGATGCTGGCTGCGCGCACGGCAAGCGTGAGCGGCGCCTCTTGGGATTCCGGTCCGGGTTGGGAGTGCGCGTCGCCTAAGGCAGCCTGATCGCGACGCGCTATACTCGGCTTCTTGCTTTGGAGCCGACAGCGCCTGCCGACGCTCGATCCGGTCACCGCCTATGACCGGGTGGCGCCGGTTTACGCGCGTCTGGCGGAACAGCGTAGGGCATATCTGGACGCAGTCGATGGGCTGATTATCGCCGAAGTTCCGCCCGGCAGCCGTTCTCTGCTGGACGTCGGCGCAGCGGATGGTGGGCGAGCATGGCGCATCGCGCGGGCCACGGGCATCGAGGATCTGGTTCTGCTGGAGCCGAGCGCGGCCATGCGGAGCCACTGCCCCGCGAACGCTACGGTCTGGGCCATGCGGGCGGAAGATCTTCACCGCCAACAGGGCTCCTTCGACGCCGTCACCTGCCTCTGGAACGTTCTCGGACATATCTTCCCCTCGACCGCAAGGGTTGAAACGCTGCGCCAGTTTGGCCGTCTGGCATCTTTGTCGGGTAAGATCTTCATCGACGTAAATCACCGCTATAACGCCCGTCATTACGGAGCGCGGGCGACGGCCTTGCGTTTTCTCCGGGACCGTCTGGCGCCTGGAGAGCACAACGGCGACGTGAGGGTCACGTGGAACATCGAGGGCGGCCCGATCGCCACTGCCGGACACGTTTTCACCCAGGCGGAGTTTGCGCGCCTGACCCGCGCCGCCGGGCTGAGCATTGAGAAGCGGTTCGTCATCGACTACGCTTCGGGACAGGTGCGACGGCGGAGTTGGGAGGGCAACCTTCTATACGTTCTGCGGCGCGCGTGAGGCGATCGCCTCGCGCAGGGTCAGGCAGACCTCGGCGACCTCGTCGTCCGTGAGGCGGTTGAAAAATGGGAGCGCCAGCGTGCGGGGCGCTACCTGCTCGGTGACGGTGAGGTCGCGAGCGCGATCGGCGTATGCCGCGTAGAGCGGCTGGCGATGCAGGGGCGCAAAGTAACGCCCGCACCCGATTCCGCGCGACGCCATGTAGCGAAGGATTGCGTCGCGGTCCGCCAGCCTGACGACGAAGACGAACCAGGACACGCGTCCGCCGTCGATTTCGAGAGCCGGGACGGCGACTTCCGGAATGGTCCGCAAATGTTCCGCGTAGCGCTCCGCCCGGTTCCGGCGGCGCGCGAGAATGCTGTCAGCCCTCTTTAGTTGCGAGAGGCCCAGCGCGCAGTTGATCTCGGAAAGCCGGTAGTTGTAGCCCAGCAGGCCATGATCCAACCAGCCGTCCGCCGGTCTCCGGCCCTGGTTGCGGAGCGCCCGAATCGTCTCCGCCAGTTGACGATCGCGGGTGACGACCATTCCCCCTTCTCCGGTGGTGATCTGTTTGTTGGGATAGAACCCGAAGACGCCTAAGTCGCCGAACCCTCCGACCCTCCTGCCTCGGTACTCCGCTCCGAGCGCCTCGCAGGCATCTTCGATCACGCGCAGTCCGTGGGCGGCTGCGAGGCGCAGGATCGGGTCGAGGTCGGCGGGACATCCGAAGGTATGCACGACGATGATGGCGCGGGTGCGGGGCGTGATGGCGCGCGCCACACTCTCGGGATTCAGGTTCAGAGTGAGGGGATCGATGTCCGCGAACACCGGTATGGCGCGCCGGTAGAGAACGGCGTGAGCGGTGGCGATAAAGGTGAAGGACGGGAGGATGACTTCGTCGCCTTCGCCGATGTCGAGGGCCATCAGGCCGAGGTGCAGCCCGGCCGTGCCCGATGCCAGGGCGACGCCGTACGGCGCGCCTGCATAACTGGCGACAGCTTCTTCGAACTCCTCCATTTTCGGGCCGAGGGCGAGACGGGATGTGCGCAATACGCCTACCACGGCTTCGATGTCGGCCTCGTCGATGTCGGGAGCCGAAAGCGGAATCCTCATTTCGGTTCCACCGCGGGCGCGCGTTTGATCAGAAGCTCCTCCCCCAGCGGCACGGACGCCAGCACGGCGGCGATTCTTTCCGCCGCGTGGCCATCTCCGTAAGGATTCTCCATTCCCTGAAGAGAGCGGCGAAAGTCGTCGCTAGTCGCGGTGGCGAAGCGATCCAGAATGGAGGCGACGGTCGCCTCGGCGTCCAGCACGTTGCGGGCGCGCTCGCGGCCGCGCTGCCGGATCCCGATGTTGACCACGGGCAGCGCGAAGGACGCCGCTTCCATGATTCCGCTGCTGGAGTTTCCCAGGAGAAGATCCGCGCATCTGAGCAGGCTCCAGTAGAGGATGGGGTCCAGGTTGACGAATACCCGGCCCTTTCCGGAGCTGCGGACGAAGGATTCCGTGCGGGCGATCAGGGCCCGGCTGCCCGCGTCGGCATTGGGATAGCAGAACAGCAACTGCGCGGGGACGGATTCGAGCGCGGAGAACAATGCGTCCGCCTCCCGCGTGGGATCGCGCGCGATGGTGGTGGGATGGTAGGCGACCACGGCCGTGGGCGGCTCCAGATGGATGTCGAGGCGTGCCTCAACCTGTTCGCGGTCGAGCAGCGGGCTGCGGCGCAGGTGGTCGAGTGACGGAGCGCCGGCGCGATGGACGCGCCAGGACTCCTCGCCCATGGAGATGACGCGCGCGCGGGCCTGTTCCGTGGAAGTGAAGTGAACGTGGCTGAGCTTGGTGAGCGCATTGCGGACGGCGTCGTCGATGACGCCTTCGCTGATCTCGCCGCCCTCGATGTGCGCTAGCGGGATGCGCAATGCCGTGGCCACGGCGGCGGGTGCGAGCATCTCGTAGCGGTCGGCGGTGAGCAGCAGGAGATCGGGTCGCATCTGCCCCAGGCAGTCGGCCAGACCGAGCGTCGCCACGCCGATGGTTTTAGCCATGCCGACGCCGGTGTCCGAACTGAGGAGGCATTCGATGCGCGCGTCGATGCGGAAGCCGTCGCGCTCGATCTCCTGCGCCGTGCAGCCGAATTCGGGGGAGAGATGCGCTCCCAACGCGATGGTCCTCAGCTCCACGGCCGGGTGCGAGGCGAACTCGCGAAGCGGCCAGTACAGGTGGCTGTAGTCGGCGCGCGACGAGGTGACGACCGCGAGCTTGCGCTTCATCCGTAGGCCTCCCCACCGCTGGCCGCCGGCGCGAGCGCGACAGGGCTGGCGAGCATGCGGGAGCGACGGAGGCGGGCAGACGGTTGCATAAGGGCGCCTCACACATCCTATCAAGGCGCCGCTTGCCGGTTTGCACTCTCGCCCCGGCTGCGACTATAGGATAGAAGTAGCACCTCCATACCATGACAACAGCCAAAGCAGACCGGCCCGCCGGTGTTCTGGAAACCCTTCGAAGATGGACCGACCCGCTGGCCCGAGGTCAGAGTGAAGAGACGATTCTCTTCATCCTCACGCTCATGATCGGCGCCATCGTGGGCCTGGTGGTCGTGGCCTTCATAGTGCTGACGGAGAACCTGGGCTCACGCATGTACCCAGCGGGGGTGGCTGCGTGGCGGAGGCTGGCGATCCCGACGGTGGGCGCGCTAATCACCGGCTTTCTGCTTCAGCGCTATTTCCCGAACGCACGCGGCAGCGGAATTCCTCAGACCAAGACGGCCTTGTTTCTTCGAGGCGGAGTGATCCGGTTTCGGACGGTGTTCGGCAAGTTCTTCTGTTCCTCGGCGTCGCTGGCGAGCGGAATCGCATTGGGCCGCGAGGGGCCTTCGGTGCAGGTTGGCGCCGGCATTGCGTCCTCGCTAGGCCGCCGCATGGGACTCAGGCCCGCCACCATCAAGGCCCTGGTGCCGATCGGCTCCGCGGCGGCTCTGGCAGCCGCTTTCAACACGCCGATCGCGGCGGTCCTTTTCACGCTGGAAGAAGTGATGGGCGATCTGCACGCCCGAGTGCTCGGCGCCATTGTGTTGAGCTCGGCGACATCCTGGATGGTCCTGCACCTGCTTCTCGGCGACGAGCCGCTGTTCCATGTGCCGGCGTACCAACTGGTTCATCCGGTCGAGTTTCTCGTCTACGCCGCGCTGGGCGTGGTGGGCGGCCTGGTCTCGGTCGTTTTCGTAAAACTTCTGCTGTGGCAGAGGAAGCACTTCCTGCGGATGCCGGCCTGGACCGCGTCGTTCCAGCCCGTAGCGGGCGGCCTGCTCGTGGGGATTTTCGGATGGTTCGTGCCGGAGGTGATGGGCGTCGGATACAACCACGTCAGCCAGGCGCTGAACGGCCAACTGGCTCTGCGAGTCATGATTCTGTTGGTGGTTCTGAAGCTGGTAGCCACGGCCACCTGCTACGCTTCCGGCAACGCCGGCGGCATCTTCGGTCCCGCGCTCTTCATCGGGGCCATGATGGGCGGCGCGGTGGGCGGGGGAGCGCATCTCATTCTGCCGGACTACACGGGCAGCGTTGGCGCCTACGCGCTGGTGGGCATGGGCGCGGCGTTCGCCGGCATCATACGCGTCCCGCTGACGTCGGTGATCATGATCTTCGAGGTGACACGCGACTACTCGATCATCGTGCCGCTGATGATCGCCAATCTGATCAGCTACTTCATCTCGAGCCGGCTGCAAGAGGAGCCGATCTACGAGGCGCTGCTGGACCAGGAAGGGATCCGCCTGCCTCCTGGAGCGCGCAACCGCGAGGACCCGGTGACGGTCGAGCAGGGCGCCCGGTCCCCCAGCGGCGTCTTGCGCGCCGCTGACACCATCGAACACGCCATGACCGCCGTGGATTCGAAGCAATCCGCCTGGCCGGCGGTGGATGCGGACGGGCTCCTTCTGGGCATGATCACCAGGACTCAGCTTGAGGAAGCTCTGAGCCAGGAGCGCCGGTATCAGACCATCGGCGAGTTGGTGCCGCCTCTCGATTTCAAGGGACGGCTTTCGGCGGAAAACTTTCCGCACGTGCATCCGGACCACCCTCTCGATACCGCTATGCGGCGCATGGCTCAACACGGCCTGGATGCGCTCCCGGTGGTGAGCCGCTCGAACATCCGGGAGCTGGTGGGCGTCCTTTCCAGAGAGGACGCGCTGACCGCGTACGGACCGCAAGAGAAGGCCGCGGAACCCGCCTACAAGGAGTCCAGGACCCCGGTGGCGTTGCTTGGCGGAGTCCTGATCGTTCTGGCGGCCATGGCCGCACTGGCCGGCTTTCTGAGCTACTTCTACCGCTCGGAGCGCAGCGCCCGAGCCAACCAGTATTATCTCGACGGGAATCGGTTGATGGCGAAAGAGCGCTACCAGGAGGCGATCGAGCAGTATCGGGACGCGCTCTCGATTTCGCATAACGGACGGGACCGGCTGGCGCTCGCTCAGGCGCTGGAGACGGCCGGGCGTTCCAACGAGGCCGAAATCTATTTCCGGGAACTAGTCCGCGAGAAGACGGACAGCGGGCCGGCGAATCTCGGACTGGCCAGGGCCGTGGTCGCTGAGGGCAAGGCGCAGGACGCGCTGAACTACTACCATCGAGCGATCTATGGCTCATGGCCCGAACAACGCCAGGCTAACCGGGCGCGGGTGCGCCTGGAACTGGTTCATGTTCTGGGGACATCCGGCAAGTGGCAGCAGGCCCGCTCGGAGTTGCTGGCTCTCGAAGCGGAAGCGCCGGACGACCTTGCCGTCCAGAAGCAATTGGGACGGCTCCTGCTGCGGTACGACTTGCCGAAGGAGTCGGCGGGCGTCTTCCGGAAGATCCTGGAGAAGGACAAGAACGATGCGGTCGCCTATAGCGGGCTTGGCGAGGCCGACGTAGCGCAGGACGACTATCTTGGCGCCCAGCGGGCGTTCAAGTCCGCCCTTCGCGTAAACGCTGCCGACGCCGAAGCGGCCAAGAGGCTGCAATTGGTGGAGAGCGTTCTTGCGCTGGACCCGACTCTGCACGGGTTGAGCGTCGCGGAGCGGCATCGCAGGAGCCGGAAGCTGATGGAGACCGCGCTCGGTTCGCTGGATGAATGCCTCGGAGCCCGGCCAGGCTCGCCACCTGCCGCGGTAAAGCAACTGTCCGATTCCGCGCGCAGGGCGCTTTTGCGCCGCGGAGGAGACGACCTGGATATGGCGGAGCAGTTGTGGAAGGCCCGCAAAGATGTCTGCGGAGCGCCCCAGACGGCCGATGAGCCGTTGAGCCGGCTGATGGGGAAGATCGCGAAGTGAGGTCCGCTCCCTGACGGTCGCGGTTCGGTGCTGGGGTTGGCGGGGCCCTCCCTTTATGCTTGACGTAACGCATAATCCAGTATTATGCTCATGAATGGTCGTCTCCTACCGAGACAAGCGCACCAGAGACTTCGCCGCCGGGAAGCGGGTGAGAGCCTTCTCCGCAGTCGAGCGAACCGCGCGCTTGAAGCTCGACCGGCTGGAGGCGGCCACCGCGCTGAAGGACCTCGCCGTCCTGCCCGGCAATCATTTTGAAGCACTCGCGGGCAACCGCAAGGGGCAGTACAGCATCCGCGTCAATGACCAGTGGCGGATCGGCTTCGAATGGCCGGACGGCGCGCCGGGACCGTCGAACGTCGAGATCGTGGATTACCACTAGGAGGACGCCATGGCAGTCGGGGCCATACACCCAGGGGAGCACCTGGCCGAAGAATTGGGAGAACTCGGGATGAGCGCTGCCGAACTGGCGCGCAGGCTGGCTGTGCCGACCAACCGGATCACTGGCATTCTGAACGGCCAGCGCGGGATCACGGGAGATACGGCCTTACGCCTGGCGCATTTCTTTGGCACGAGCGCGGAGTTCTGGCTCAACTTGCAGAGCCTTTACGAAATCCGTATGGCTCGCAAGAAGGCCGGGAAATCGATACAGAGACTTCCCCGGCTGGAGCCTTCCGAGCGGATTTCTGCGTAGGCCGCTGCCCGGCTGACTCCGGCCGCAGCCTGGTCCGCTCCCTGACGGTCGCGGTTCGGTGCTGGGGCCCTGGAACCGGCCGCCCCCAGGCCGCGTCCAACGTGATCGTAAGCAAGGTCCCGGCGACTCGGGTGATAATGTAAGCATGACGGTCCCGGGATGCGGAGCCGTCTCTCGAAGGAAGACATATCCCATGAAATGCCGCCGCGACGCGACGCTCGCATTGGTCGTCGCTTTTGCCATGCCCGCCTGGGCCCAGAGTTCGCCGGAGCCCTCGCGCCCAGTGGCCGGTCCGACATCCATCATGCGCTCCGCCGATCTGCGCCCCGGAATGAAGGGGACCGCCTGGACGGTCCTGGTCGGCAAAGAGGTGGAACCCATCCCCGTCGAGATCCTGGGGCTGTGGAAGAACGCCTGGGGACCCAAGCAGGACATCATCCTGGCGAAGATGGGCGGCAAGGCGATCCGTACGGGAGTCGCGGCCGGCATGAGCGGCAGCCCGGTCTACGTGGATGGCAAGCTGATCGGCGCGGTGGCGCTACGCCTCAGCATGTTCTCGCCGGATGCCATTTGCGGTATCACGCCCATCGAGCTGATGCTCGAAGTGAAGGATTACGACAGCTCCGTCCCGGCCGACGCCCGCACGCCCGATAAGGCCCAGACCCGCGCTTCGCTTGCGCTGCCGGACGACATGGTGGCCCGCGTGATGGCCGCCGGCAGTTCCGCGGACCTGCCGCGGGCGGCGATGATGACGCCCATCGAGACGCCCCTGTCCTTCTCCGGTTTCGATCCGGCGGTCCTCGACCAGTTCGGGCCGCTGTTCCGGGAGCTCGGTTTCGCCGCGGTTCAGGGCGGCGCCGGAGCGGCGCTGGACAGCCCCAAGCCCGGCCCCGGATGGCAGCACGCGCTTCAGCCTGGCGATGCCGTGGCGGGGGTGCTGGTCTCGGGCGATATGAGCGTCACCGGCCTGGGTACGGTCACCTATAACGACGGCCGGCGCATATTGGCCTTCGGCCATCCCTTCTTCAACCTCGGGCCGGTGGACATGCCGATGAGCGAGGGCGAGATTATCTTCACGCACGCTTCGTCGTTCCAGCCCACCAAGTTCGGCAACGCCACCGAGATCGTGGGCGCCCTGCATCAGGACCGCCACAGCGGCATCATGGGGGTGCTCGGCGAGACGGCCGCCATGGTGCCCGTGAGCGTACACGTGCGCTCCCTGGGCGAAGACAACAGCGTCCGCAAGCAGCACGAGTTTCACTTCAACGTCTTCGTGCAGCAGAAGTGGACGCCCTACCTGATGATGATCACGCTGTTCAATTCCATCCAGGGCGTCAACGACTTCATGGAAGAGGCCACCTACCGCGTGAATGGGAAGATCGAGCTGGCGGGCCAGCAGCGCATGTCGTTCTCCACCATGCAGGCGCCCGGCGAGATGGCCGTCCCGGCGCCCATGATCCTGGCCGGCTGGTGGGGCGACAAGTTCAACCGGCTTTTCATGAACGCCGTCGAGACGCCGCATCTGGAAAGCGTGGACGCCACGGTTGACCTGCTGCCCGAGCGCCGTGTGGCCACCATCGAGAACGCGTGGATCCCCACCAGCGAGGTTTCGCCCGGCCAGAAGGTCCCGGTCAAGGTCTTCCTGCGGCCCTACCGCGGCCCGCAGATCGAGCGGGTCTTCGACCTGACCATCCCCACCACGCTGGCCAAAGGCGACCACCGCATTCTGTTGAGCGACGCCGAGACGCTGAACCGCATCCAGAACATGGCGGCTTCCATGAACCGCTTCATCGACGTGCCCCAGATCGTCTCGCTCATCAACCAGGAGCGGAGCAACGATAAGCTGTATGTCACTTTGATAGAGTCCCGGCCCACGGTCTACTACGACGACAAGACACTTCCGAGCCTTCCCGCTTCGGTACTGAACGTCATGCAGACCGGCCGCGCCGCCAGCCGTCCTTTCGCCACCTCGGGTGAGACGGCATTCGAGCAGGCGGCGATCCCCTTCGACTACGTAGTCAACGGCAGCTTCGCTCTCAAGGTCACCGTAAAATGACGTCACGCTACTCCGGTTGTGCCGCGCGCTTCGGCGTGCAGGGCAGGTTTATGACGGCTCCGCTCCCTGACGGTCGCGGTTCGGTGCGGACGGCTCCGCTCCCTGACGGTCGCGGTTCGGTGCGGATGGCTCCGCTCCCTGGCGGTCGCGGTTCGGTGCGGTGGGGAGCGGTCCTTGGGCTGTTGCTGACAGCTTCTCTGCTGGCGGCGTCGGAAACCAAAGTCTGGTCGCAAGCCGAACAGGCCGATTTCGACAAGGGCGACCGCAAGAACCTGTCGCTCTCGAGCGACGGACGCCTTCGGCTGGGGCCGCAGTTCGACGAAATCCTCGACAGCTCCTCGGTCTACCTCTGGGCGCTGGTGGGGGACTCGAAGGGAAACCTGTACGCCGGTGGCGGAGGCCCCGGCGGTCCGGGCGCGCGGGTCTACATCATCCCGCCCGGCGGCAAAGGAAAGGTGCTGGCCGAACTTGACGGCCTCGAAGTCCACGCGCTGGCCGTCGACAGCCAGGACCGTGTATATGCGGCCACGTCTCCGGACGGTAAGGTCTACCGCCTCTCGGCTTCGGCCAAGCCAGAGGTCTTCTTCGACCCCAAGGCGAAGTACATCTGGGGAATGGTTTTCGATAGCCATGGCAACCTCTTCGTCGCGACCGGCGACCGCGGCGAGATCTTCGTAGTCACGCCCGCCGGCCAGGGCAAGGCGTTCTACAAGACGCCGGAAACGCATGCGCGCTCGATGGCGATCGACGCACAGGACAATCTGATTGTCGGAACCGAGCCGGGCGGCCTGATCGTACGCGTCTCGGCCAAGGGCGAAGGGTTTGTGCTGTATCAGGGCGCAAAGCGCGAGATCACGGCGGTGGCGGTCGCCCCGGACGGCTCGATTTACGCCACTGGAGTTGGGAACAAGACGCCGGGCGCGACGCCGACGTTCGGCCAGGGCGCCATCGGCATGCCCATCGCTCCTCCCGCGGTCATGTCACCGCACGGCGGGCAGCCAGGCGGCGAGGCGATGATGCAGCGGCCCACGCCGATGGCGGGTCCGCCCACGCCCATAGTTCCGGTGTCCGTCGCGGGCGGCTCGGAGCTCTACCGGATCGATAAGGAAGGCGCGGCGCACCGCGTGTGGAGCCATCCGCAGGCCATCGCCTATGCCATCGGCTTCGACGCCGCAGGCCACCCGCTGGTCGGCACCGGCAACAAAGGAACCGTGTACCGGATCGATTCGCCGCTGGTGTCCACCGATTTACTGAGCGCGCCCCCGACCCAGGTCACGGTGTTCTGGCAGGGCTCCGGTGGCAAGCTGTTTGCCGCCACGGGCAACGTGGGCAAGGTCTACCGGATAGGGCCGGCACCCGCGGCGCGCGGGACGATCGAGAGCGACGTGCTGGACGCCGGCATGTTCTCCTACTGGGGACGGCTCTCGTTCCAGGGCGACGCGGACGGCGGCCGTATCTCCATCGAGACTCGCAGCGGCAACCTGGATCGGCCGCAGGACGACTGGAGCCCCTGGTCCGCCGCCATCACCTCTTCCGACGGCGTGCGCATTACCTCTCCCTCCGCGCGATTCCTCCAGTGGCGCGCCACGCTCGATGCTTCGCCTACGGGCGAGTCGCCCGAGTTGCGCCAGGTGGACGCCGCCTATCTCCAAAAGAACGTCGCGCCCCAGGTGGATCTGATCGAGGTCACGCCTCCCAACTACCGCTTGCCTCCCCAGGTGCAACTGATCATGTCGCCGAATCCGCCGCTTACGCTGCCCGCCATGACCAAACAGGGGCACGTCCCCACGCCGTCGATGAACCTGGGAGGCGATTTGGGCGTGGTGTCCATGCAATATGCCAAAGGCTACATCGGCGCGCGCTGGCTGGCTTCCGATGAGAACGGTGACGAGATGTCCTACACCCTGGAGATCAAGGGAGAGGGCGAGACCGAGTGGAAGCCGCTCAAGGACAAGATCGCGGAGAAGCGGCTGACCTGGGACTCCACCGCCTTCCCGGACGGCGAGTATCGCGTCCGCGTGACGGCCTCCGATTCGCCGTCCAATCCGCCCGAGCGGGCGCTCACCGCGCAACTCGCGAGCGATCCTTTCACCATCGATAACACGCCACCCGTCATCGGTGGCCTGGCGGCCGCCGCCGCCGACAAGAAGATCAACGTGCGCTGGCACGCCGCCGACGCGTTCAGCATTATCGACCGGGCCGAATACTCCGTCAACGGCGGCGACTGGACACCGGTCGAGCCCACGGGCCATCTTTCCGATTCGAAAGAAGAGGACTATGCGCTCGCGGTCGATCGCCCCAAGCCCGGTGAATACACCATCGCGGTGCGTGTCACGGACGAATACGACAACACCTCGCTGGCGAAGATAGTAGTCAAGTAGCAATCAACCAAACAGGAGACATATCTCATGAAGCGACTTCTCGCATCTCTCGTTCTTTTCGCCATTCCCGCTCTGTGCGCGGATAACCCTATGGTTTCCAATCTGGTCAAGCATTGGCAGACTTCGAAGGCCTATACGCTCGCGATCGCCGAACAGATGCCCGAGGACGGCTACGCATTCAAGCCGAACCCGGAAGAAATGACGTTCGGCGGACAGCTCGTACACATCGCTCAGGCCAACGGGTTCTTCCTTTCCAAAATCACGGGCACGCCCTCGCCGATCGGCAAGCCGGACAAGATGGACAAGGCCTCGGTGGTGAAATTGGTTGGCGACTCCTACGACTATGTGATCAAGTCCATCGGGAGCCTGACGCCCGAGCAAATGCATGCCGACCTCGATCTGGAGGGCATGAAGATGAGCGGCATGGAGGCCCTGATGTTCGCCTCCGATCACACCACCCACCATCGTGGCCAGTGCATCGTTTATCTGCGCGTGAAGGGCATCAAGCCGGCGGACTACCGGTATTGATAGTGCGTCCGCTCCCTCACGGTCGCGGTTCGGTGCTGTGGCGCGGAACCGCGCGCG
>CAVXQQ010000012.1:0-122816 GCA_963763835.1 Bryobacterales bacterium | reverse complement strand
CTCCGCTTGCTGACGCGCGCGGTTCGGTGCTGGCACGCTTTGAAACATGGGATACTGGGTCCCGTGTCAACTGCCGGAGAGCCTCAAAATATCGCCGTGATCGGCCTCGGATACGTCGGCTCGGTGACGGCCGCCTGCCTCGCGAAGTTGGGTCATCGTGTGCATGGAATCGACAGTGACCGGACCAAGATCGACAGCATCCTCGCCAGCCGCGCGCCGTTTTACGAGCCGGGCCTGGAGGAGACGATCCGGGAAACGGTTGCTGCCGGACGTCTGACCGCCGGCGCGGATTTGGGACCCGGTTTAGCTGGCGCGGATATCGCACTGGTTTGCGTCGGTACGCCTTCGGCCCGCAACGGCAGCCTCTCGCTCGAACAATTGGAGCGGGTGCTGGGCCAGATCCGCGAGCACTTGAGGGAACGGACGTCTCCCCTGATCCTGGCGATTCGCAGCACGGTGTTTCCGGGAACCACCGAGGAGTTGACAGGCGAACTGCTGGCCGCCAGTCCGCTGCTCTCCGTCGTATCGAACCCCGAGTTTCTGCGTGAAGGCGTGGCCGTTCGCGACTTCATGGAGCCGTCGCTGGTAGTCGTGGGTGGCACCGATCTCGAAGCGGTCCGGATGGTAGCGGGCCTCTACGCGAGCCTCGGCGTGGAGCCGTGTCTGGTTTCGCTGCGCACAGCGGAGATGATCAAGTACTGCTGCAACGCCTTCCACGCGCTCAAAATCGGTTTCGCCAATGAGGTCGGTGCGCTGGCCACGCGCCTGGACGTGTCCCCTTACGAGGTCATGGAAACTCTCTGCCGCGACACCCGCCTGAACGTCTCGGCGGCCTATCTGCGGCCCGGTTTTGCCTTCGGCGGTTCGTGCCTGCCCAAGGACCTCAGGGCGCTGACCTATCGGGCCATGCGCATGGACCTCTCCCTTCCGCTGCTCGAATCCGTACTGCCGAGCAATCATCGCCACCTCGAAAGGGCCGTGGCGCGCGTTCTCGACTTTCCCGGTAACCGGATTGGCATTTTTGGCTTGGCCTTCAAGGAAGAAACCGACGACCTTCGCGAGAGCCCGGCCGTGGCCGCGATCGAACAATGGATCGGCAAAGGAAAAGAAGTCCGGATTTACGATCCCCACATACGGCTGGACGCGATCTACGGCAGCAACCGCAGTTTCGTCCTGAAAGCTTTGCCGCATATCGGGAAGCTACTGGTTTCCGAACTGGACGAGGTGCTGGGCTGGTGCGAGTGCGTGGTGGTCACGCAGAAGCCGGATGCGCGCGCCGCGGAGCGAATTGGCGCGGCCGGGAAACCCATCATAGACCTCGCGGGATCGCAGTAGGACGCTACGGCCGCGCGGCGGCCTCGATCAGCGCGCACAGATTTTCGCGCGGCGTTCCCGGGCTGACGCCGCCGCCCACCGAAAGGATCAGCGGAGAGCCGGCGCTCGCCGCCATTACCTCGCGGGCCGACTGGCGGACCATCTCCGGCGTGCCGCGGACCGCGGTCTCGAGCGGCGGCACATTGCCCATCAGGCACATCCGTCCGCCCGTCTTCTCCTGGGCTTCCCGGACGCCGATCTGGTGGCTCCAGTTCAGCACGTCGAAACCGGTATCGGGGAGATCGGCAAGGAACGGCCGCACATTCGCGTCGTTGTGGTAGACCTTCACGCACTCCGGCGGAAACGCGTCCGCGATCTGCTTGAGATAAGGATGGGCGAACTCCCGATAGGCGCGGGGAGACAGGAAGCCCACGATGTCGTCCAGGACGAGGATGCCCTCGAAGTCGTCGCCGACCGCCTCCGCCTGGGCCGTCAGCCAGTCGATGGAGGCTCGCGTCGTCAGGGCCAGCAGGCGCTTCACCACATCGGGCTGATCCACCATGTCGGTCATCAGGTTCGTGACGCCGCGCAGAAAAGCCGCCAGGCACAGAGGGCCCCGCGCCGCCACCATCGGAATCATGGAGCCGGCGTCGTGGATCCGCGATTTGAAGCCGCGGTAGCGGTGCAGCGCGAGCGGCATCAACCCATCCGTGAGCGGATTGATGGGGGCCAGGCAGTCCACATCCTCCAGGCGCACCAGCGAGGCGCACTGGTCGGGTGTGCGGTCGGGGTGGAAGTGAATCCGGTTTCCGAAGGCCGAGGGCTCGATCGCCATTCCGAGTTCCACCCACCAGGAGGGCAGCAGGATGATCTCCGGAAACTCGCGCTCCACGCGGAGGTTGGCCTCGAACCACGCTTGGGCGTCGAAGTAGTAGTCGAAATGGCCGATCCCGAGATAGCCGGGCATCCAGGGACTGTCCACGATCAACGCCAGCGGCACGCCCGCACCCGGCTCGCGCTTGGCCGCTCGCTTGAATTCCCGCCACTGCTCAGGTCGCATGGGTCCCTTCAATTGTCATTCGGGTGCCCGCCAGACCGCAAGGCCGGTACCGCTACGCAGCACCGAACCGCGACCGTGAGGGAGCGGACTTTGCAAGGGCGTACCGCAACTCAGCACCGAACCGCGACCGTGAGGGAGCGGACTTTGGCGGAACTGCGCCTGTCCGTTGCGGTAGGGATGGCCGTTGCCGGCCACCCCCCGCACAGACCCGTACTTGCAGGAACTACTGCATACGGTTCTTACCTTGGATGTGACGCCGCAAGGCGCCTGGCGTCGAAACGAGCATCCGGATACGCATGCACAACATGAGGGATGGGTAACCAGTGGTCGAGGACCGGCCCCAGTTTCGTCCAAGTGGGCCGCCGCTGACTGCGCTGGCACAGAGTTCTGTACCACAGGCGAGCCACCTGATGCCGGAATCGCGACAGCACCGCCAGGTTCCCCGGAACCGCATGGTATTGGTAGTAACCGCGCAGCACGCTCCGCAGCCATTCTCCGACCGTTGCAATCGGCGCGTGCATCTTCCGGCGTAGTTCCTGCTTCAGTTCTTGCAGCTTCTTCCGCCTTCGTTTGCCGTCCGTAATGCGCCGGACTTCGAACCTGCCCAGCCTGTTTTCCCCGCACACGTGCCGGAATCCCAGGAAGGTGAACGCCTCCGGTTTCCCCTCTCCACGCTCGGCCCGGTTTAACCTCGCGAACCGCCCGAACCGGATCAGCCGGGTCTTGTCTTCATTCAGCTCCAGCCCATACTCGCGCAGATGCTCCTTCAGTTCCTCCAGGTAGCGCTCTGCCTCGTCCTGGCGCTCGAAGCCCAGAATGGCATCGTCGGCGTAACGCACGATGGTGATCTCGCCTCCCGCCGCTTGCCTCCACTGGTCGGTCCACTGATCGAGGACGTAATGCAGATACACGTTGCTGAGCAGCGGCGAAATCACCGCCCCCTGGGGAGTCCCTGCTTCTGTCTCCGACCATACGCCGTCCTCCATGACCCCCGCCTTCAGCCATTTCTGGATCAGGCGCAGGACCCTCGGATCGGCGATCCGTTTCTCCATCAACTGGACCAGCTTTTCATGCGAAAGGTTATCGAAAAAGCTCTTTAGGTCCAGATCGAGAATCCAGCTCACCCTCTTCCGCTTGATCGCCACATACAGCGCGTCCAGCGCCATATGCTGGCTGCGTCCCGGCCGGAACCCGTAAGAGAAACCCCGAAAATCCTCTTCGTAAATTGCGTTGAGGACCGTGGCCACGGCCTGCTGGACGATCTTATCCTCCAGCGCCGCCAGCCCCAATGGCCGCTGCTTGCCATTGTCTTTCGGTATCCAGCGTCTCTTGGAGGGCCGCGCCTGGTACGCCCCGCGATGCACCCGGCTGTGTAGATCTGTGAGTCTGTCCTCCAGCCCGGTGGCATACTCCTGCCATGTCATCCCGTCCACTCCCGGTGCGGCTTTCCGCTTCAGGGCCTGAAAGCTGTCCCGCAGTAGCCCCGGGGTCACATGGTGAAGCAGAGCCGTGAACCGCTCCTGCTTGTTATTCCGCGCTCTTTCCCGCACACCCTGCAATCCCTGGGTCACCCTTTCCCCGCTCTGGGTCGGTCGAGTGTTAGATTCCACGGTGTTCTCCTTGGTCACGGGCCTTCCCTCCACCCCCTCCGCCGCCGGCGTTTCCACCGGCCTTGTTCGGAGGCTTCGCAGGTAATATGCCCGTGTTCGACTCCTCGCTGGCGCGCGTGCCCGGATTGCGCTTTGGGCTTCCCGGGCCGATCCAGCAGCCGGGTAGGCCACCGGATACCAGCGAGGTCTCTCGGTTCTCGCGCGTGCAGTTTCTCGGCGTGCGTATGGCTCTTGGACTACGCCGGGCCTGACGGAGACTCGCGATCCCGTTTCCGCCAGTGTGGCCTTCCCGTTGTAAGCACACGGTCAGCGCCCGGATTGCGTTTTTCGAAGCTCGATTCCTCGCCCGCCGATGCCTCTGTCTACACTTCACCCGGCACCTCGCGGCACCCAGCGCAAGACATGAGGTCAAGATGGTTCGCTACTCCTTTCTTGCGGGGCTCTTTCATCCCCGACTGCACGCCGGTTTATCCCGACGATTGCGCTTGCTCACGCGCGCGGTTCGGTGCGGGGCCAGGTGGCCAGCACCGAACCGCGACCGTAAGGGAGCGGACCTGGCTCTCAGAGCGCCAGTTCCGCGCTGAGCGCCTCTCGGAACGCTTCGAATAGCCGCGCGTCGGAGCCATCGGTGCGCGCTTCGGGATGCCACTGCACCGCCAGCACGAAGCGCTTGCCGGGCAGTTCCAGGGCTTCCACCACGCCGTCCGGCGCCATGGCGGTCACCGCCAGCCCTGTCCCAACCCGATCCGCCGCCTGATGGTGGCGCGAATTCACGACGTACTCCCGCGTTTCGAGAGTCGCTTCCAGACGGCTGCCCGGCGCAATCGCGATGCCGTGAACCTCGCGCACCTTCGGCCACTTGTGCCCGTCGATATGCTGCCGCAGCGTGCCGCCCAAATGCACGTTGAGGAATTGCAGCCCGCGGCAGATGCCGAGGACCGGCAGGTCGCGCTCGAGCGCCTCGTCCAGAAGCGCGCCTTCGAGGCCATCGCGGATGCGGTCCGGCTCATCGGTTTCGGCCTCGCGCGCCGCGCCGTACAAAGCCGGATCGACGTCGGTTCCGCCGGCGAGCATCAGTCCATCCACGCCGCTCAGGTCCGTGAGATTCTCGACCGGTTCGATAGCCGCCTGACGCAGGGCGTTTCGGTAAGAACCCCGCTTCTCCTCCGGCGTGCCGATCCCAAAAGGGAGCGCGACTCTGATCATGGATAGATTATGGCTCAGGTGGAGCGGACTCCCTTGTCCGCATAGGGTCGACGGGCGCAACTCAGGGGGTCGGACCCAAAATGGCACTGGCTAACGGCTTGCCGAGGAAGCAGATCGTGGCGCAGACTCCCAGTCTGCAGCGTCGAGTCTCGTCTCGACGCAAAACCGGCCTCGACAGGATTGTCGAGGCGGCGGCAAAAGTGCCTGCGCCACGAAGGCTGTTAGCGTTTATGGCGGGGCCGGCCACACCCTGCGTGTTCATCCCTGGAGCGAGGCGAGGAAGGCCTTGCGGTCGCGCTCGGAGGGGATCTCGGCGGCGAGCGTCTGGTAGAGCTCCTGGATCGTCCGGGCGCGCCGCGCTTGCCTCGCGACCACGACCGGTGCGATAGGCCCCAGGTAAGCCGCCAGCTTCCGCTTCAAGGTCTCGATCACGCGGGATCCCACTCGGGCGCGGTTCCCGGAGCCGCGGTCGGGAGCGGCGGCACTGCGGTGGTGGTTCCGGTCTGGCAGCGCCGCAGGAAAACCTCGCGCGCGGAGGATTCCGGGATCTGCTCGGCCAGGCGTAGGCGCAGTTGTTCCAAAGTCGAGCAGGCGCGCGCGGTCTTGGCGACCAGGTGCCGCGAGATGGGCCCCAGTGCGGGGCGCAGGTTCGTTTCCAGCCGGGCCAGGTCTCCTGGGATCGAATCCCGCGGACAGCGTCGACGCGACCGCGGTGATGGCCATTTCGGCGGTTCCGAGCGCAGCCAGCGCGCGCTCGAACTCGCCGCCGTCTGAAAGCGCTGTTCCGGAGCCCGGGACATGGCTTTCAGAATCACGGCGTCGAGCGCCGGGGGAACGGCCGGGTTCCATTGAGAGGGCGGGACGGGCTCTCCGGCCAGTTGCGCGTGCATGACGGCGTACGCGTTCTCTCCCTCGAAGGGCCGCCTTCCGGTGACTGCCTCGTAAAGGGTGACGCCTAGCGAATAGAGGTCCGAGCGCGCATCCGCCGTCGCCGCCTTGCACCTGCTCCGGCGACATGTACGACAGCGAGCCGATGGCCATACCGGCGCCGGTGAGCGTGCCGTCGCCGTCCATGGACCGCGCGATTCCGAAGTCGGTGAGTTTGACCAGGCCGCCGGCCGTCATGAGAATGTTGGGCGGCTTCACGTCGCGGTGGATCACGCCGCGGGCGTGCGCGAACGCGAGCGCTCCGAGCACCTGGCGCGCGCAGTCCACGGCCTCGGCGAGCGGGAGCGGGCCGCCGCCGAGCTTGTCCTGCAAATTGACGCCGTCGACGAACTCCATGATCATCAGTATCCGGTTCCCGGCCTGCAGCGCGGTCCGCAGGACGGCAATGTTGGGGTGTTCGAGACCTGCCAGCAGCTTGATCTCGCGCAGGAAGCGGCCCGCGACGTCGGGATCGTCCTCGTGGCCCGGCAGGATGACCTTCATGGCCTCGACCCGATCGGACAGGCGATTCCGCACCTGAAAGACTTGCCCCATTCCGCCCCGGCCCAGAACGCCGATGATCTGGTAATCGCCAACCGCATCGCCGATCTGGAACTCGGAAAGCATCCCTGGTTACAGGTTAACAAGGAGCCAGGAGTCAGGAGTCAGGAGGAGCCCGCCGGACTCGAGCTGACAGCTGACGGCTGACAGCTGATAGCTGCCGTAGCCGGCCGCCGGCTACGGCTCCCGCTCCAGCACCTTCACCGCGGCGGGCGGGATGATGCGCCAGTTGCCGGAGGCGCGGGCGGGAAGACGGCGGTGGGTCGTGTAGTACTCGATGATCAGGGTGCGGATGTCGGTGTTGGATTTCCAGAGGACGGGGGCGTTGCGGAACATGCCGTAGCCGCCGCTGCCGCCGGCGCGGTAGTTGTTGACCGCGATGCGCAGCTTCTGGTTGGGATCGAGCGGGCGGCCGTGCCAGCGCAGGTTCACGATGCGCTGGCCTTCCGGGCGGGTGAGATCGATCTCGTAGTCCACGCCTTCGGCCATGTCGTAGTTGAATCCGACGGCTTCGTGGCCCACCAGCGGACCGTGCGAGCAGGCGGGGTCGGGACAGGTGCGGAAGAAGCGCGCCGAGTTCTCGAGGGCCTCCTTGACCATGCGGCCGTCGCCCTGGATGGTGTAGAGCTCGTTGTCGTAAACGTAAAGCGCCGCGATCTGGCGCACGGTGACGGGGCCCTTCGGAATCCTGACGCCGGGGTAGAACAGGGCGGTGAAGGAGACGTCCGCGCCGGTCGCGGCCAACTGCACGGTCTGAATCGCGTCCACCAGCGCGGTGTCCTCGAAGCGCGCGATGCGGCCGTCCATCTCGACCGGCGACTGGGCCACCGGCGTGTTCAGGAAGCGCTCGGCCAACTCGTGGTAAGGCCGCGCGACGGAAAGAATCTCGGGGTCGGCCACGGTTTCGGGTCTGACGGGGATCAGGCGCGAGACCTTATCCACCACGCGCCAGTGGCCCGAAGAGTCGTCGAGAGTGAAATCCAGGCGCGCCAGCGACCCTCCCCAGTTCTTCGGCTGAACCAGGAGGACGCCGTTCACGCGATCGCCGGCGAGCTGCTGATGGGAGTGGCCGAAGACGATGGCATCGAGGCCGCCCACTTCGGTGGCGATGTCGAGCACCATGTTCTCGGGCGGCTCGCCGCCCGGCGCACGGTGGCGTTCCAGGCGTCCCAGGCCGGCGTGTACCGCGGCGATGACCAGATCCGGATGCACGTCCCTGCGCAGCGTCGCGAGGGTGTTCTGCGCGGCCTGCTCCGCGTTGGTGAAGCGGTACCCCTGATAGTGCGCTGGCTCTTCCCACTCCGGGATGGCCGGGGTGGTGAGGCCGATGATAGCGACTTTGACGCCATGGACCGTGCGCACGATATACGGATCGAAGGGGCGCACCAGCGCGCCGGGCTCGGCGACGGTGTTGGCGGAGAGCCAGGGAAAGCTCGCGTCCCGGCGGGCGTGGTCCAGGTTCTTGAGGCCGAAGTTGAAATCGTGGTTGCCCAGCACCAGCGCGTGTAGCCGAGCTGGTTCATGGCCGCCATCATCGGATCCTGGCGCAGAGGCTGGCCCTGGAATTTGAGGTGCAGCGGCAGGCGGCCGGTGCTGACGTAGGACTGGTAAACGGTCTCGATCGGGGTGCCCTGAATGGTGTCGCCGCAGTCGATCAGCAGCGCACCCGGCGCGTCGCGGCGCGCGGCCCGGACCAGCGTGGCGACTTTGGCCAGCCCGCGATCGGCGGGCTTGCCGGTGAAGTAGTCGATCGGGTACAGGTTGCCGTGCAGGTCCGTGGTGGCCAGCACGGTGACCGTAACCCGCTTGGCGGGCGCCGCGGCCGCGAACAAGGACAGCGCCAGGGCCGCACGCAGAATGCGTGTCATGCTACTACTTCGCGGCTGCCGGCGGCACGATCCGGGCGGTCTTGATGAAGTCCAACTTCGGGAAGCTGGCTTCGAGATACTTGTTGCCCAGTTGCTGTGATCTTCGCCTGGTCCGGGTTTTCGCCGTACCCGCTGTAGAGCTTATCGACGACGTCCATGCCTTCGACCACTTTGCCGAACGGCGCGAAGCCCTGGCTGTTGAGCGACGCGTTGTTGGCGAAGTTGATGAAGACCTGGGTGGTGCGCGTGTTCGGCCCGGCCATGGCGTAGGTGATGGTTCCACGCGCGTTGCTCTGGGTCACCTTGTCGTCTCTGAGACTGCGCTTCGACCAGACCGCGGCGACGGCGGGATCGGCGGGAAGTCCGAACTGCACCATAAAGCCGCTGATCACGCGGAAGAACCGCGCGTTGTCGTAGAACTTGCGTTGGACCAGGGTGTGGAAGCGCGCGGCGCCCAGCGGCGCCCAAGCCTTGGTCACCTCGATTACGAAGTCGCCCTTGGTAGTCTCGAACTTCACGCGATAGACGTCGGGCACGGGAGCCGGAGCCTGCGCGGCGCATGTAAGGGCGGATGCCGCGAGCATCGCGCCCGCCAAAAACGGTCTTGAAATACGCATGGAACGCATTTTACCAAGTTCGGGCCACTTTGAGCCGCTTGAGCTTCAGCCGGCCGGCAGGGACCTGCGCCAGATCGTACTGCGCCTGCTGCACCAGCCAGCTCTCGCCGCTGCCGCCGAAAACCATGGACAGCCTGACAGCCATCTCAGGCGAAATGCCGCGCTTCCCGTTCACCAGCTCGGACAACGTGGTGCGCGTCACTCCGAGAGCGGCTGCGGCAGCCGTAATGCTCAACCCCAACGGCTCGATGCACTGGCGCAGCACAAGACCGCCAGGATGTGGTGGATTCTTCCCTCACGGTCGCGGTTCGGTTCCCGAGGGTTACCGAACCGCGACCGTCAGGGAGCGGACTCTTTGTCCAGCGGCACCTCGAAGTAGAAAAGGTCCTTGCCGCTGGAGGCCTCGCGAAGACCGGTGAGGTAAAGCGTGGAGCCGCTCTGCCAGGTGGCGCGGAAGTAGAAGAAGCCGCTGGCGGAGTCTTTTGGCGCGAGCATGCGCGCGGCGAACGCGCGGCCCTCGATCTGCCACTCGGCCAGGGGGCTCTTGTGCTTTGAGACGTGTACCGGCGCTTGTGGGATGGGGATCGTGTGAACCGTGGGCGCGCCGGGCCCGGAGATGTACTTCAAATCGGCGGCAGGCGTCGCTTCCACGCGATCGCGGTCCGGCAGTACGAAGGAGACCTTGAGGCTGTCGAGCGCGATGCTCTGCTTCGAGTCGTTCTGGATCACCACCAGGACCGGCAGGACACCGTACTTGTACGGGTTCACCTTCCCGAAGGCGGGCTGGGTCTCCGCATCGGATCGAAGCGCCACGGCTGCAATGGTGACGCCGGAGATGGTCTGGCGGGTCGGGTAGCTCGAGGCCGGGCCGGCTTTGAAGGCGGGCCTCTCCTTTTCGCCCGCAAACGCGGCGGCTATACTCAGGAGTACAATCAACGACTTACCTGTGAGCGTCGTCACTATCTATCGCCTCCTCGAGATCCTGGCGTCTCCCCTCATCGTAGTGTATCTGCTGCTGCGCGGGTTCAAGGACCGGCGATACCTCAAGAGCCTCGCCGAGCGCCTGGGATTTCTTCCGCGTTCGTATCCGGCAGACGGGCCAGGCGGCCATCTGGTTGCATGCGGTTTCGGTCGGAGAGGTGCTGGCCTCCGCGGCGCTGGTGCGGGAGCTGCGAGCGCGGCTGGCCGGGGCGCCGCTTTTCATCTCGGCTTCGACGCTGGCGGGCAAGGCGGCGGCCGAAGACAAGCTGGGCGCGCTGGCCGAAGGAGTCTTTTACGCGCCCATCGACTACTGCTTCGCGGTGCGCAGGGTCCTGCGGACCATACGGCCGCGCGTGATGGTGGTGCTCGAAACCGAGATCTGGCCGAACCTGTATCGCGAGGCCAAACGCGCCGGCTGTGGACTGATCGTCGTGAACGGGCGCATCTCGGACCACGCCATGCCGCGCTACCGGAAGCTGCGCCGGTTCTTCGGACCGGTGCTGGGCCTGGCGGACGCGATCCTGGTGCAGAGCGGCTTGAATCGGAATCGCTTTCTCGAACTGGGCGCGCCGGCGCAGAAGGTGCAGCTCGCCGGCAACCTGAAGTACGACTTCGATCCGCAGGGACAGAAGCCGCCGGCGGCGATCCGCGCGTTCTTCGAGCGCGTAAAGCCCGCCGAGGTGTGGATCGCAGCCAGCACCATGCCGCCCGCGGCGCCCGGCGATCCCGACGAGGATGACGCCGTGATTGCCGCTTTCCGCATGCTGGCCGCATCGCACCCGGGGCTGCTGCTGGTGCTGGCGCCGCGCAAGCCGGAGCGGTTCGACCGCGCGGCCGAGAGCGCTGGCGCGCGCCGGGCATCGCCTTCACGCGAAGGTCGGAAATGACGGGCGGAAGCTCGGCGCTGCTTCTGGACTCCATCGGGGAGCTGGGATCGCTGTTCGGGCTGGCCGATGTCGTCTTCATGGGCGGAACGCTGGCGCGGCGCGGCGGCCACAACGTGCTCGAGCCGGCGTTCTTCGGAAAGCCGGTGATCGTCGGGCCCGCACATGGAGAACTTCGCGGAGATCGCGTCGAAGTTCGCCCAGGCCGGGGCGCTGGTTTCGATCGGCGGCGCAGTGGAGCTGGCGGGTGCGGTGCGCGGGTTGCTCGAAGACGCTCCGCGGCGGGAACGGATCGGAGCGGCTGCGCGGGCAGCGGCCGAGAGCGAGCGCGGCGCGACGGCGCGGGCCGCAGGCGAGATCGCGCGCCTCTACACGGCCAGCCTTCCGCGGTACCGGCCAGCGGTGCCTGCCCTCGTCGTGTTGTGGCCGCTGTCACGGCTGTGGCTTGCGGGCGGGGCCGTCAAGCGCTGGCTCGACGCGCTGCGGCAGACGCCGCCTGGCGACGCCCGTGATCAGCGTCGGCGGTCTGGCGGTGGGCGGGAGCGGCAAGACGCCGCTGGTGCTGTGGCTGGCCGAGCGGCTGAAGGAGCGCGGAACCCAGCCGGCGATCCTGACCCGGGGATACCGGCGGCGGGCCGCCGAGCCGCACACCGTCATAGCACCCGGCGAGCGCGCGCCTGCCGAGCGTACCGGCGACGAGGCGCAGATTTACGTGCGGGCGGCGGTCGGCCCGCTGGGGATCGGTGCGGATCGCGCGGCCGTGGGCCGGCTTATTGAAGAGCGGTTCGCGCCGGAGGTTTTCCTGCTCGACGACGGATTCCAGCACTGGCGCCTGGCTCGGTCGCTCGATATCGTCGTGCTCGACGCGCTCGATCCGTTCGGCGGCGGCGCGCCCATTCCGCTGGGCAGGCTGCGCGAATCGCTCGCGGCGCTCGCCCGCGCGGACGCTATCGTCGTTACGCGAACGGCGCCTGGAGAGAGCATCGCCGCAATCGAAGCGCGGGTGAGGAAGTACAACGCGAAGGCGCCGGTATTCCAATCCCGCGTGGCGGCGCGCGGGTGGCGCGATGCCGCGGGTGAGGCTGTGTCCTTGCCGCCGCGCGTGGCGGCCTTCTGCGGACTGGGCAACCCGGATTCGTTCTGGCGCACCCTGCGCGAGTTGAGCGTCGCACCGGTGTGGCGCCGAGCCTTCGGCGATCATCACCGCTACACGCGCCAGGAGCTTGCCGGGATGGCGGCGGAGGCGCGGGCGGCGGGCGCGGAGGCGCTGGTCACCACGGAGAAAGACGCCGCTAACCTCGGCGCCGGCTGGCGCGAGGCACTTGACGGGCTGGCGGTGCTGTGGCTCGAGATCGGAATCGAAATCGATCAGGCCGAGGCGTTGGTCAACCTGGTCGAAGCGCCGCTTTCGAGATCCAGCAAAAACCGCTTGCGATCGAGCCCGCCACCGTAGCCGCCGAGGCCTTGGCCGCGCCCACCGCGCGCGCAGCGCCCGCATGGCCCAGCGTCCGTCGGGCGCGCCTTCCACCTCGGCGGACCGGTCGAAGAGCAGGCGCACGATGCCCGTCATCGTTGGCCTCGATGTAAAGGGAGAATCCAGGCGCGGCGTCAATCGCAGCCAACGGCCCTTCAGAAGCCAAGGACAACACGACACCGCGGGGAATCTGTGAATCGTGATTCTGCCGGACCAGCGAGCGTAACGATTCCAGCAACAACGCAACCCTTACTGGCGGCTGCGACTCTGCCTATGCGGTCTGCAACGCAACTTTAGGGTGCGAGACTGTGGACTTGTTCGGGCGCAAAACGTCCGCAACAGTCTCGACAGCCTTCTGCCCTGGCCGATGTGTAACGATCAGCATTTGCCGTTCGTTCAGCCGCGTGTACTCGACCCGAACGTCATGGACTGACAACTTGCGGTCCTCCTTCTTACGTCCCGGCATACAGCCCCCCTTTCCTATAGAATGCCACACCCTCGAGACGCGCGCGCCCGCCGCACGGTTGCAGCATCACTGGACAGTCGCACAGGCTTCCGGGCGTGCCTCGGTTGGGGATGACACTGGCGGCGGTTGTGATCGGGCTCTGCCCTGGTCGGCAAGTCATGATCAGCATCGCGCCTAGCCTAAGAATACTCGAATTCTTTGTCTGTGACTCAGTTTTCTCAACTTCATCACGAGCCCCCTCACTTGTCACTCCCCGGCCCCCGCAGCTACCTCACAGTACCTGTGGACCATCGCGAACAGGCAGGTGGCGACGCCGGTTATGAGATCCAGATCAAACCGCCGCCTGAAGGCGCCCCGCGAGCGGCTGTCCACGCAAAGATATCCGGCCAAACTGGAACGCCGACCCGTCGCCGAGGGACCTGGCGAGATCGGCACCACCATTGTGCTCCGGTAGGGTAGTGGCCACAGCACATCCCGAAGGATGTCGCAGAAGACCGGCGGCCCTACGTCCCACGGCTTGCCATACAAGTCGAAGCTGGTGTTTTTGTAACCGCGGACCCCGGAAAGGCGGTTCGAAAAAAAATAGCGACGCGGAGTACCAGCCCCGACATGCAGCTGCTCAAAATCCGTGTTTTGGTCCACCCAGTGATTAACGCTGTGGTCAGGTGTTCGATCCGCCATGGAAGCGTCGTCACGGCACAAGGTCGTCACCTTTGGTCGGAGCGGCCGCGCGTCCAAATCAGCCTCAAGGACCTTAATGCAGACGGAGCACCTAGTTGACGTCACCAGGGAAAACGCTGCCGCAAGAGTGTTCACAACGTGCCGACAGACCTGCCGGATCTCTTCGGGATTCTGCGTTCCCGGGATTGATGCGTGCTGGATGTCCACGACGATCTGATTCAGGTATGAGAGGGTCTCGGCATAGCGGGATTTCCTCGCGTGCCGAAACTCCTGGAGCACCGAGAGGACAAGTAGGGCCAGCGCAAAAGACGACAATACGAGGATGCCCATTCTGCCGTCCGGGCTCGTCTTGCCAGCCCAGTTGGACCACGCAAGGACAATCGTGCATAGCGACGATGCCAAGCTGACAAGCAGGAACGCGTGGTCAACGATGCGTCGCATTTTTTAGGTTCGGGTCCGCAACAGTCCGCAACCAGCTTTGCTTTTGATTCCGGAACAGTATATCGCAATGAGCGGCGTGTCAGGCAGGGGATCACGATTGGGTGTCACGATTGGGGATCACGATTGGTTGTCGTCCAATATTGGCAGCTCACGATGGAGTGCGCGGGCGCAAAGACGCCGCTAACCTCGGCACCGGCTGGCGCGAGGCACTTGACGGGCTGGCGGTGCTGTGGCTCGAGATCGGAATCGAAATCGATCAGGCCGAGGCGTTGATCAACCTGGTCGAAGCGCCGCTTTCGAGATCCAGCAAAAACCGCTTGCGATCGAGCCCGCCACCGTAGCCGCCCAACCCTCCGCCGGCCGCGATCACGCGGTGGCAGGGCACGATGATGGCCACGGGGTTCGATCCGTTGGCCGCGCCAACCGCGCGCGCCGCGCCCGCATGCCCGAGTTCCACCGCAAGCTGGCCGTAGCTGCGCGTTTCGCCGTAGGGGATGCGCAACAAGGCGTTCCAGACCTCAAGCTGGAACGGGGTGCCGCGTAGATCGAGCGGCAACTGGAACGCGCGGCGGCTGCGGGCGAAGTACTCGGCGAGCTGGCTGGCCGCCTCGCGGATCGCCGGGTGGGCGTCGTCGGGCGCGCCATCCACCACGGCGGGCCGGTCGAAGAGCAGGCGCACGATGCCGTCCTCGTTGGCCTCGATAAAAAGCGGAAATCCAGGCGCGGCGTCAATCGTGGCCCACGGCATCCTAAAGACAAGTTTAGGACATGTTAGTGGGGCAGCCCTCCACGACTGCGCCTCGCCTCCAGGTCCGGCCAGGGCGGGTCCGGAGAGGGACTTGCAGAAATCGCTGGGCAAGCTGAAGCATACCCCACGTGGGGCCGTAAACCGTTGATGCGCCGTGTAGGACATGCTTCAGCTTGTCCCTTCCGCGGCGGTGGTGCGATTTCTGCAAGTCCCTCCGGAGACCCGCTGCAGGCGTGGACGCTTGGCGTGGACGCCTGCCCCACGAGTTTCCGGCCCTTGACGGGCCGCCACGGCCCGCTTATGCTGAAGCGTCCCCCACAGTGCTAGCATGTGAGCAGTTCCGTGGAGGGGGCGCCGTGGCTTTCAAGAAAAACGCTTCCGGCGCGCCGGGCGCGATCATCCTGGTGCGCATACTCGTCGGCGCGGTGTTTCTTTCCGAAGGTATCCAGAAGTTCCTGTTTCCGGCGGCGCTGGGGGTGGGACGGTTCGTCAAGATCGGGATCCCCGCGCCGCACTTCACGGCGCCATTCGTCGGTGCGGTCGAAATTGTCTGCGGCGCGTGCCTGATCCTCGGCCTGCTGACGCGCATGGCGACGATTCCCCTGCTGATCGACATCTCCGTCGCGATCGCGACAACCAAGTTTCCGATGTTGCGGCACCAGGGCTTCTGGCCGGCCGCGCACGAAGCGCGAACCGATTTCTGCATGTTCCTGGGACTGTTCTTCCTCCTGCTGGTGGGAGCCGGGCCCCTGTCGCTCGAACGGATCTTTGCGCGCCGCTGAGCGGTCAGAATCGCCCCCGCACCGATGCCCAGCGGCAGGCTCAGGGCCAGGAACCAACGAACCTCAGGCAGGGCGACGAAGAAGATCGCCATCGAGAAATCTTGCTCACGTTAGGGCCCCAACTGGGCCCGGGAGAATCCTCCCATGGCGGCAATGCATCACGGTTAATGAGATGAAGAACCAGAGCGAAGATCGCGCCCGGCAGCGCCAGGAACTCGGGCTCAGCGGCCAAACCACGGCGCGCGCCACAATCGCTGCGATGACTCCCCTGCCGGCAAGAGATAGTGCAAGGGTGAACAGCCGTTTCATGGGCAAGAACCTCAGCCGAACCTACGCCCAAGCGTGTCAAGGTGCTACCCCTGCCTGCTATAATTGAGTTCTATTTAGGATGGTTAGTTTATGGCTTCTGGGACAGCCGCGGAAAAGAAGGTTATCCTGCTGAAACCGCGAGGTTTCTGCGCAGGCGTGGTGCGGGCGATCGATGTGGTCAAGATCGCCCTGGACCTGTACGGGTCGCCGATCTACGTGCGCAAGGAAATCGTCCACAATCGGCACGTCGTCGACCAGTTGCGGGAGGCGGGCGCGGTGTTCGTCGAGGAGTTGGACGAGGTCCCGGCCGGCGCGCGCGTGATTTTCAGCGCCCACGGGGTTTCGCCAGCGGTTCGCCAGCAGGCGCGCGAGCGGCATCTGCGGGTGATCGATGCCACCTGCCCGCTGGTGACCAAGGTCCACCTGGAGGCGGTGCGGTTTGCGCGGGAAGGCTTCACCATCGTGCTGATCGGCCATCGCGACCATGACGAGGTAATTGGGACGCTCGGCGAAGCGCCCGCCAGCACCGTGCTGGTGTCGAACACGGGAGATGTGGACCGCTTGAAGCCTCGCGATCCCGAGAAGATGGCGTACCTCACGCAGACCACGCTGAGCCTGGATGAAACCCGGGACATCGTGGCGCGTCTTAGAGACAGGTTTCCGGCGATTGTGGGGCCGCCGGCCCAGGACATCTGCTATGCCACGGAGAATCGCCAGTTGGCTGTAAAGGCGACGGCGCCACTGTGCGACGTGCTGCTGGTGGTGGGTTCTCAGAACAGTTCGAACTCGAAGCGGCTGGTGGAGGTGGCCAAGAACTCGGGAGTTCCGGCGTACCTGGTGGACGATTCATCGCAGGTGAACGCGGCATGGATCGAGAATGCCCGGACCGTGGCCCTGACCGCGGGCGCGTCGGCTCCGGAGAACCTGGTCGAGGACCTGATCGCGTACTTGAGCTCGCGCGGGTTCGACCGGCTGGAGGAACTGGACATCAAGGACGAGGACGTACGGTTCACGTTGCCGCCGCAACTGGCGCGCGTTGCCCCGTCGCCGGCATCGAACCCCACGCCATGACTCCTGGCGTACGCATTGCCGAAACCCTCGCGGCCCAGGCGGCCGAGGCCAACCGGCGCGCAGCCGGCTACCTGCTCGGCCTTCAGGACTCGCGCGGCTACTGGCGCGCCGAACTGACTGCGGATACGACGCTCGAAGCGGATTACATCCTCCTGGAGTTGTGGCTGCACCCACCGGAGAACGGCGCGTGGAACCCTCCCACGCGGGCTAAAATCGACCGCGCGGTGCGAGTCTATCCTGGGCCGGCAGCTTTCCGACGGCGGGTTCAACATCTACCCCGGCGGGCCCGCGGACATCAGCGCCACGGTGAAGGCATACTTCGCGCTGAAGCTGGCCGGCGTGCCGGCCGACGATCCGCGCATGACCGCGGCCCGGGACCGCGTGCTGGCGCTGGGCGGCATACAGTGCGCCAACAGCTACGTCAAGATCAATCTCAGTCTGTTCGGACTGTACCCGCGCGATGAATGCCCGTCGGTGCCGCCGGAGATGATCCTGCTGCCGGGGAAGTTCCTGTACCGCATGTCCTCCTGGACCCGCGCCATCGTGGTGCCGCTGGCGATTGTTCACTCGCATGCTCCGGACCGGCCAGCCCCGGCGGGCTTCACGCTCGAAGAGCTGTGGCTGCCGGGAGCGAAGTTCACCTACCGCCACCACGAGAAGCTGTTCAGTTGGCGAAATCTGTTCTTCGTCGGCGACCAGTTGGTGAAGTTCTGGGAGCGGCACGGGATCGGCGAGCATCCGCAAAAAAGCGATCCGGGAATGCGAGCGCTGGATGATCGAGCGCACGCGCTACACCGACGGACTGGGCGCCATCTACCCGCCCATGATGTACGTCATCATGGCGCTCGATCTGCTCGGCTACCCGCCCGATCATCCCGACCGCGTGGAAGCCGAGAGCCAGTTCGAGCGGCTGATGGTGGACGACGGCGAGCGCTTCTTCTTCCAGCCCTGCTTCTCGGTGGTGTGGGATACGGCCATCGCGGCCTTTGCGCTGGGCGAGTCCGGGAGCGCGCAGGCCGGCCACATGGAGCGCACGGCGGAGTGGCTGCTCTCGAAAGAGGTGCGGCGCAAGGGCGACTGGTCCGTCATGCGGCCGAAGCTCGCGCCCTCGGGCTGGTACTTCGAATACGCCAACGAGTTCTACCCCGATATCGACGACACGGCCATGGTCCTGCTCGCCTTGCACCACGCCAAGGGCAGAAATGCCGGCGCGCAGCGGGCGGCCGAAAAGCGGGCGCTCGACTGGCTGCTGGGCATGCAATCGAAGGACGGCGGATGGGCGGCCTTCGACGTCGACAATACCTGGACCGTGCTGGCCGACGTGCCGTTCGCCGATCACAACGCCATGCTCGACCCGACCTGTCCGGACATCACGGGCCGCGTGCTCGAGGCCATCTGCACCTCGGGAGGACTGGGGCCCGATCATCCTGCCGTGCGGCGCGGCGTGGCGTACCTGAACAAAGCGCAGGAGGCCGACGGAAGCTGGTATGGCCGTTGGGGCGTGGATTACATCTACGGCACCTTCCTCGCCCTGCGCGGGCTCAGAGCGGCCGGAGTGGACGACCGCGAAGCGCCCGTCCTGCGGGCCGGCGAATGGCTGCGTTCGGTTCAGAACGCGGACGGCGGATGGGGCGAGAGCTGCGAGAGCTACCGGCAGAACGCGTTCGTGCCCGCGCCCAGCACCGCATCCCAGACCGCTTGGGCGCTGTTAGGCCTGGCGGCGGGCGGCGACAGCGGGAGCCTGAGCGTTCGAAAAGGAGTCGAGTACCTGGCGCGCACCCAGCGCGCCGATGGCGGCTGGGACGAACCCCTAGCCACCGGTACCGGATTTCCGGGAGTGTTCTATTTGACCTATCACCTTTACCGGGACGCCTTCCCGCTGCTGGCGCTGGCCGAGTATGTAGGGCATGCTTCAGCTTGCCCAGGAGGGATTCAATGAGGTTTCCGCTGTCGATGACGGCCGGAATGGCGGGCTACATTCTGAAGAACAAGATGCGGCCGCCCCGGCAATGGCAGAGGGACCCGGCGCCCTCCAACGGAGGCGCCAACCCGTTCCAGATCCTGCACCAGCACCACAACGGCAAGGCCGCCGCGCACCCCATGATCAAGAAGCGGTTCCCGCTGGTGCTGATGCTCGAACCGCTGCACGCCTGCAACCTCACCTGCACGGGTTGCGGCCGGATTCGCGAATACGAGGACACGGTTACCAAGCGGCTGACGCTCCAGCAGTGCCTGAATGCGATAGACGAATGCGGAGCGCCGGTGGTGTCCATTTGCGGCGGCGAGCCGCTGCTGTACCCCGAGATCGGCGAGCTGGTGCGGCAGACCATGGCGCGCGGAAAGACCATTTACCTGTGTACCAACGCCATGTTCCTCCCCAAGAAGCTGCACGAGTTCAAGCCCGACCCGCGCTTCTTCATCAACGTCCACCTGGACGGCTTGGAAGAGACGCACGACCTGTGCGTCGAGAAGAAGGGCGTGTTCAAGCTCGCCATCGAGGCCATCAAGGCGGCCAAGGCGGCGGGATTCAAGGTGTGTACCAACACCACGGTCTACAAAGAGACCGACATGGGCGAGCTCGAGCGGCTGTTCGAATACCTCGAGCAGTTCGACATGGACGGACACATGCTGTCGCCGGGCTACGGCTACTCGGCGGTGAACGACCGCGAGATCTTCCTGACCCGGGACGACGTCCACGAGAAGTTCCAGCAGATCGACCGGCTGGCGAACCGGTTCAAGCTGAACAGCACCCCCACCTACCTCGACTTCCTCAAGGGCGATCGCGACCTGCCGTGTACCGCCTGGGGCAATCCGACCTACAACATCATGGGCTGGAAAGGCCCGTGCTACCTGATTACCGACGCTCACTACAAGACGTTCGAGGAATTGATGACTTCGACGCCGTGGGAGAGCTACGGCCACGGCAACGATCCGCGCTGCGAGCACTGCATGGTGCATTGCGGGTACGAGCCATCGGCGGCGCTCGGAATCAACGCCAAACCCGGAGACACGCTCAAGCTGCTGACATGGGCGATGAAGTGAGGTTCGCACTGCATAATGCTCGTCGCTCGTCGCTCGTCGCCCCTCGGCGGAGCGAGGGCTCGGTGTGCTTCGAGGCCGGGATTCGCCGCGGTGCAGAGCGGGAAAAACGCTCGTCGCCCGTCGCTCGTCGGCGGAGCGAGGGCTCGGTGTGCTTCGAGGCCGCGATCCATTGCGCCGCGGAGCAGGGAAAAGCCGCTTCGAGAAACCGGCGACGGGCGACGAGCGACGGGCGACGAGCGTTGTGCGCCGGGCGACGAGCGTTGTGCGCCGGGCGACGAGCGTTGTGCGACGGGCGACGAGCGACGGGCGACGAGCGGCACAACCTATGACCCCCACTCTGGTAACCGGAGCCAGCGGGTTCGTCGGCTGGCATCTCGCCCGGAAGCTGGTCGATCGCGGCTGCCGTGTGCGGGCGCTGGTCCGAGCGACAAGCCGGTTGAGGGAACTCGACGGCGTCGAGGTGGTGACCGGCGACCTGCGCGACGCGGAATCGTTGCGCCGCGCGGTGGCGGGCTGCGACCGTGTGTTCCATGTGGCCGCCGACTACCGGCTGTGGGCCCCCGATCCGCGCGAGATGTTCGCGTCGAACGTGGACGGCACGCGCAACCTGCTGGCGGCGGCACGCGACGCGGGCGTCGGGCGGGTGGTCTATACCAGCACGGTGGGCTGCATCGGAATCCCCGTGGACGGGGAAGGAACCGAGCAAACGCCAGTGGGGCTGGACGACATGACTGGTCCCTACAAGCGTTCGAAGTTCCTGGCTGAGCAGGCGGCGCTCGAGTTTGCCGCGGGCGGATTGCCGGTGGTGATCGTGAATCCCACCGCACCCGTGGGAGACCACGATTTCAAGCCCACCCCGACGGGCAAGATCGTCCTCGATTTCCTGAAGGGCGACATGCCGGCCTACATCGAGACCGGCCTGAACCTGGTGGATGTGCGGGACGTGGCTGACGGGCACCTGCTGGCGGCGGAACGGGGCAAGCCGGGAGAGCGGTACATCTTGGGGAGCCGGAATCTGACCCTGGCGGAGATCTTCGCGCAACTCGAGCGCGCCAGCGGCGTCAAGGCGCCGTCGCATCGGATTCCCTATGCGCTGGCCTACGCTGCGGGTGCGGCCTCGACCGGCTGGGCGGCGGTGACCGGACAGGAGCCCAGGGCGCCGCTCGATGCGGTGCGGATGGCGCGCAAGAAGATGTGGGTTTCGCATGCCAAGGCAAAGGACGAGTTGGGCTTTTCGCCGGCGCCCCCCGATGAGGCGCTGGCCCGGGCCGTGGCGTGGTTCCGCGCGGGAGGATATTGCTAAGCATGGCGACGTACAGGTTTGTGCGACATCCGCTTGCTTACGCGCGCGGTTCAGTGCGAAATCGGTTCCGAGCCGCGACCGCAAGGAAGCGGATGGCGTTCCCAACCGCGACCGTCAGGGAGCGGAGCCGTTTCCGAACCGCGACCGTGAGGGAGCGGACGGGCGTGGGACGCTAGGTGGCGGAACTGCTCGTGGTGGCGGCCGAGCCGAGGGAGTTGCAGGGAATCCTGCGGCGCTGCCGGGGCGTTCGGAAGCTGAAGTGGCCGGTCTGGTTCGCCCGGGTTGGCGACCTGAACGCAAACCGGCTGGTGATGGTGGCCAACGGTCCGGGGCCGAAGTTGGCGGCTCAGGCGGCCGCGGTGGCGTTGCGGAATGGGCGCCCCGGGGCTGTGATTTCGACCGGGTATTGCGGCGCGCTCGATCCCGGATTGGCCGCGGGTGAGTTGTTCGTGGCGGTGAGAGTCGAGGCCGATGACGGCTCCTTCGCGGCGGCCGTTCCGGCGGCCGGGCGCCGTGGGTGGAAGTCCGGGACCCTGGCGTCTTCGGACCGGGTGATCGGAATCGTGGAGAAGCGCCGGCTGCGCGAGACCGGGGCCTCGGCCGTGGATATGGAGGCGGGAGCGCTGGCGCTCGCGGCCAAGCGGGCCGGGCTGCCGTTCTATTGCATCCGCGCGGTCCTGGATCGGGCGGAGGAGGAGTTTGACCTGGATTTCGGTACGCTCCGGGGCGAGGATGGGCGGTTCAGCCGCCTGAAGATCCTCGAGGCCGCGCTGGCCAGACCGCTGGCGCGCTTTCCGGAGCTGTTCAGAATCGCGTGGCGCGCGCGAAAGGCTTCGACGCGCCTTGGGAGAGTTTTTTGCCGACAGCGTCTTTTGAGGTTCCTGCGACGATGCGAGCCGCGGTTTACCGGGGCGAGAGCTCGGTGTGCGTCGAGCGCGTCCCGGTTCCCGAGATCGGCCCGGGCGAGTTGCTGGTGCGCGTCGAGGCCTGCGGCATCTGCCATACGGATTTGAAGAAGGTGGAGCACAACCTGCTCCCGCCGCCCCGCATTTTCGGTCACGAAACCGCCGGCGTGGTGGTGCGCACCGGCGCCGGCGTCGACGGATTCGCGCCCGGCGACCGCGTGATCGCCTTCCATCACGTGCCCTGCGGCGAGTGCTTTTACTGCCGCAGAAAACTGTACGCGCAGTGCCCGGTTTACAAGAAGGTCGGCGTCACCGCCGGGTTCGAGCCGGCCGGTGGCGGATTCGCCGAGTACGTGCGGGTGATGGACTGGATCGTTCGCCGCGGCGTCGAGAAGTTCGCGGCCGATGTGCCCTTCGAGCGGGCCTGCTTCGTCGAGCCAGTGAATACCTGCCTGAAGGCGGTGGTGCGCATGGAAGCGCAACCGGACGAAACGGCGCTTATCCTGGGACAGGGGCCTATCGGGCTGGTGTTTACCGCGTTGGTGCGCCGGACGGGGGCGCGAGTGCTGGCCTCCGATACGATCGCGCGGCGGCGCGAGCTGGCGGCCCGTTTCGGAGCGGAAGAGGTGTGGAATCCTAAAGTTACGGATGTGGACAGGGAGGTGAAGAGGCTCACGGACGGGCGCGGAGCCGACCTGGTGATCGTAGCGGCGAGCGTCCCGGGAATCGTCGAACAGGCTATCCGATGTTCGCGTCCGGGGAGCCGAATTCTTTTGTTTGCCCAAACTTCGCATCAAGAACGTGTAGAATTGTCAGGAGCGGACATTTGTGTCGGCGAAAGGAGCCTCTTGGGCTGCTACAGCGCATCTGTGGATTTGCAGAGCGAGTCGGCCCGGCTGGTCTTTAGCGGGGATCTGCCCGTCGAGGACCTGATCTCCCACCGGCTGCCGCTCGAGCGCATCCGCTCCGGAATCGAACTGGCACTACATCCAGATGAACAATCGCTAAAGATCGTCGTAGAACCACACGAGGGCCGCTGAACGCGGCCGGCGCGCCCCCCGGCGGCCGGCGATAACGCGAAGCGGCAGTTCGGGTTCCTGAGGAGAATGGGGACTGTGAATACAGAAATGATGGCTGCCGTACTGTACGGTAAGGAGCACATACAGGTCGAGCCGGTGGCCGTTCCGAGAATTGGGGAAGGGGACGTATTGGTGCGCGTCAAAGCGGCCCTGACGTGCGGCACCGACGTGAAAGTCTTCCGGCGCGGCTACCATGCGCGCATGATCGTTCCTCCGGCGGTCTTCGGCCACGAGCTGGCCGGCGACATCGTCGAGGTGGGATCGAAGGTCACCAAGTTCCGCGTGGGACAGCGCGTCATGGCGGCGAATTCGGCGCCGTGCATGGAGTGCTTCTATTGCCGCAAAGGGCTCCAGAACCTGTGTGAGGACCTGCTGTTCAACAACGGGGCGTACGCCGAATTCATTCGCATTCCGGCGCGCATCGTCGAGCGGAATATGTACGAGCTTCCCGCCGACATGACTTACCAGGACGCCGCGCTGGCCGAGCCGCTGGCGTGCGTGCTGAAGGGCGTGGAAGACAGCGGCCTGAAAGCCGGCGACTCCGTGGCGGTGATCGGCATGGGGCCGATCGGGCTGATGTTCGTGAGGCTGGCGAAGGCCGCCGGCGCTCGCGTGATCGCGCTTGGACGGCGGCAGACGCAGCTTGAGCGGGCCGAGATGCTGGGCGCCGACGAGCTGATCTCGACCGCCGAGGTCGATAGCTCGGTGCGAGCCGTGCAGAACCTGACCGGCGGGCGCGGCGCCGATGTCGCCATCGAGGCCGTCGGCAAACCGCAGACCTGGGAGCTGGCGATCCACCTGGTCCGCAAGGCGGGGACGGTCAACTTCTTCGGAGGCTGTCCGAGCGATAGCCGCGTGGCCGTCGATACCGCCCTGCTGCACTACTCGGAGATTTCGTGCCGGGCCAGTTTCCATCACACTCCCGCCCTGATTCAGAAGGCGCTGAGGCTGGTGCACGAAGGCGTGATCACCTCGCGCGACTTCGTCAACCGGCAGGAGCCGCTAGCCAACCTGCTGGCGGTAATGCGGCACTTGATGAGCCACAACGGACACCTGAAGACCGCGATTATTCCCTAGCCGCGGTGTGACGTGTTCCTGCCGCCCCTGGAATTTGTAAAGTCGCCGGAAGCCATGGCGCGCACCTTTGCGCCCGAGGAGGCGCGCCGCTACACGCGCTGGCTGGCCACCCACCACTACGAGAACTTCCACGTCGTCACCTTCCTGCTGCCCCGCAGGCTGCGCCAGGACTTCTACAACGTGTACGCGTTCTGCCGCTGGGCCGACGACCTGGGCGACGAGATCGGAGACCCCGAAGAGAGCCTTCGCCTTCTCGGATGGTGGCGCGGCGAGCTGGACTCGATGTACGCGGGCGAGGCGAGGCACCCGATCTACGTGGCGCTGAAGGAAACCGTGGCGCGCCACGAACTGCCGAAGGAGCCCTTCGTAAACTTGATCCGGGCCTTCGTCCAGGACCAGACGGTTACGCGCTACAACGACTGGGACGAGCTGTTCGAATACTGCCAGCATTCGGCCAATCCGGTGGGCCGGCTGGTGCTCTACCTCTGCGGCTACCGCGACGACGAGCGGCAGGCGCTCTCCGACGCCACCTGCACCGCGCTGCAACTGGCGAACTTCTGGCAGGACATTCCGCTGGACCTGCAAAAGGGGCGCATCTACATTCCGCTCGATGCCATGGAACGCTACGGCTACACCGAGGAGGACCTGGCGGAGGGGCGCGAGTCGCCCGCCTTCCGCGCCGTGATGCGCGAGATCGTGGGCATCGCGCGCGGTCTCTTTGCGCGGGGGCTTCCGCTGGTGGACAAGGTGGATCGCCGGCTCGCGGCCGACATCGACCTGTTCAGCCGGGGCGGCATGCTGGTCCTGGATAAGATCGAGGCGCAGGATTATAATGTGCTCCGGCGGCGTCCTTCCGTGACCAAGGCCGAGCGCGTCAAGCTGCTGCTCGGATCGCTGGGGCGCCGGGTGTTCCCGAGACCGGAATGACCGACCTGGAAACGTCGTACGCGACCTGCCGGCGCGTCGCAAAATCGCGGGCGCGGAATTTCTACTACTCCTTCGTGCTGCTGCCCAAAGCGCAGCGCAACGCGATCTGCGCTATCTACGCCTTCATGCGGCACTGCGACGATCTCAGCGACGATCCGCAAGCCGGCGTCGAACCGCGCGAAGCAATCGCGGCATGGCGGCGCGAAATGGAAGCGGCGCTCGAGGGCCGCTTCGGAGAGAATCCGCTGTGGCCCGCGTTCCACGATACGGCCCAGCGATACAAGATCCCGCCAGTCTACTTCCACGAGATGATCGAGGGCGTACTGAGCGACCTCGGCCCGCGCCGCATCCGGACCTTCGATGAGCTTTACCGCTACTGCTACCAGGTGGCGAGCGTGGTGGGGCTCACGGTGATCCACATCTTCGGCTTCAAGGGCGCCGAGGCCCTGCCGCTGGCGGAAAAGTGCGGCGTGGCATTCCAGTTGACCAACATCCTGCGCGACGTGCGCGAGGACGCGGGGCGCGACCGCGTCTACCTGCCGGCGGAGGATCTGGAGCGCTTCCGCGTGGAAGTCCGCGACCTGGTGGAGGGCAAGCGCACCGACGAGTTCGTGGGCCTGATGGAGTTCGAGGCGCAACGGGCGCGCGCGTACTACACGGAGGCGGAGCCGCTAGTCGATATGGTGGACCCGCACAGCCGCGCGTCGCTCTGGGCCCTGATCGAAATCTACTCGCGCCTGCTGGGCCGCATCGAGAAGACCAACTACGACGTGCTCGCGCACCGTGTGGAACTTTCCGGGCGCGAGAAAGTGCGGATCATTATGCGGGCGGCGGTGGGGGGGCGGTAGGCGAGAGCTCACGGCAGTGAGTTGCGGGGCCGCTGAAAAGCGAGTCTATGCCCTGACCTCATGGGGCCCTGTGCCCTTCAGAGCAACCACCTTCTCGCGCAACTTGGACTGCAAGTCTGCCGGAGTCGTCCACATCGTGTGCTGAAAATGCTCGGTATCAAAGTGCCTGTCTTCTTTGAATCGATCTTCGCGGCAGGTGAAGAACACGTCTCTTCCGAGCGCCCTTGCAAAACCAGCCTCGAAGTACACGCCACCACGGCCACCGGTAATATCAGCAACCACGAATTGTGCCCTTCTGATCTCGGCCAAAATAGCGAAATTGATGTCGTCATTGTGAAAGACTGTGTTCATGCAGACCGGCTCGTATCCGGCACCCGAGAGCGCCGGCTCTATCCCATCTTTGTAAGCCGAGGCCATGCTCTCGTCGAACCACATCGCGACGAACACCCTGCCCAACTCGGCTGAGCCCGCTGACGAACCAAGGACATGATCCCAGCCTTTGTACGTGAGTTGATAGGTGTGGTCGCGTAGGGTTGGTCTCTGCCCCGTTAGGTGGATCAGGCCCGCTCCACTCAGATGGCTCAGATACCAATCCAATTCCGCCCCGTCGCGTGCGTCGATTATCGTGTGGTCGTTGTCCACGTTGATCGGAACGTCCGTACTCGGGCGAGGGCTGTAGCGGACAAAGTAATCAAGTAGCTTCGTCACATTCTGTGCAACAGAAGTTGAGGCGTGGTCGTCGGCTAGGCGCTGCATGTCTTCGAGTGTGATGAATATCGGTGTTCTGTAGCTCTCCCAGTACTGTCGGGCCGCTGCTCGCAACCAGAAGTCGCCGTCCGCACCGCGCAACGGGGAGTGTTCGGCCTCGAAGCTCATCTGATATAGCCCGCACGAATCGCACTGAGCGGAATAGGTAAGATTTGAGCCCTGCTCGGCCGGTTGACGAAGCTCCCGGCCGCATAGTCTGCAGAGATTGTCCCCCGTCCGTGCTGCGGTAGTCATGTGCCCACGATACCACCGGAAACCAGCGAGTTAGGTTGAGATCAATCGGCCCGCCGTTGTCCGCCTCAGTCAGCCTTCTTCAGGATCTCAACCATCGCGGCGGGAGTAACAATTCGAGCGGATTTGCGCCGTTTCAGAGAGAGCAGGGGCTTGTCGCCGGTCACGAGGAAGTCGGCCTGGCCAACCTCAATCAGCGCGAGCAGGTAACCGTCCTTGGGATCCGGCGCGAAGGAGCCGGAAGGCAAGTCCCGGCAAAACGAAGTGAAGTCCCGAAGACCGGCCGCAAGCAACTCGGCAGCGCTGGCGCGAAGTCTCGCCCGAAAGAACGGCCGCGCGGCGACGTCGCGCAATTCCGCTATGAGCGCGTCACAGGCTACGAGCGTGAAGAGGCTGCGCTCCCACGCATCGAGGAGTTTGGCCGGCGGGCCCAGGGGCGAGAGAAGAGCGGAGAGCAGGATGTTGGTGTCGAGGATGAGACGCATCAGCGGCGCTGGGCACGTTCGCGGTAGTGCTTCGCACGGGCGTCTTCGACCGCCTTGTCGATCGTCTTCTGCAGCTCGTCTGGGGAAACGTCGGCAAAAGCTTCGCGGGCTTCCCGCACGGTCTGGTGAAAGATGCGCCAGCGAACGGCTTCCTCGATGAATTTCGAGATATCGCCCTTCCTCATTCCCTGGGTGCCCAGGTAGGACCGCAAGGCGTGATCTGCCTCTTTGGACCAGATGATGGTCAGACGCGCGGTTTCTGTCTGGGGCATAGCGTCCCTCGTCACATAAGCGTATATCTGTTTATCAGTATAAGCCATCCCCCAGAGCGCCGCTATTGCCCCGGCGTGCCTCTCTGTCCTCTTCGCACGTGCGGTGCAATTCCCGACGCCGGACCGTAGCCGTAAACGATGCCCCGCCCTCCGTTGCCCACATAGATCAGGTCCTGAGTGCGCATGTCGCCCTCCAGGGAATTGATCTCGCCGAACTGCATCCGGGCCGGGTCGCTGATCTCGATCCAGGTCGCGCCCGTGTCCTCCGATTTGTAGATGGCGTCGGCCGCGGCTCCGGGAACCCGCCCGTGGACATACAGGAACGGCATCGCCGCCGTGGCTCCCTTGCCGAACGCTACGTAGTTGGCGCTTGCCAGAGTGCCGATTGCGGCGAACGTCTTGCCGCCATCGGTGGAATGCAGGAGCTGGTACGTCCACGTCTGGTTGGTGTTCGGCGCAAACGACATCCACACGTCGCCGGCCTTGACAGGATTCGGCACGATGCTGACATTGAGGACATAGTGCGGGTCCCGCGGCCAGGCGGTGTTGCCCAGCGTCCAAGTGGCTCCGCCGTCGGTGCTGTAGTAGAAGTTGCCGTTGTCGAAGTAGTAGAACGTGCCCGCCGCGACCAGGTCCGGAGCGAGCACCTCGCCGTTCCACCAGGGGTTGCTCAACTGCCAGGACGCCGCGAGCGGCGCGCCGTTGTACAAAGCGGGCCTCCACGTCGCGCCGCCGTCGCGAGTGAACTGCGGATTGGCACTGGTCGGCGCCCAGACCATGTTCGCCGGGTTGTCCGCGGCCATCGCGATCTTGCCGCCCACGCCCGGCCCCGTGTTGGGGATGTGCCTCCACGTGAGCCCGTTGTCGGACGTGATGCCGGACATCGGAGCCGCGGAGTTGGCCTCATCCCAGCCAACAAAAGCCGCGTTCTGAGGTTGCGAACCGCAGTAAGTGATTCCCGTGCCCTGCGCAACGTACAGGAAGCTGTCGATGGTCGCCTGGGGAACCATGTCGCGGCTGGCGTGCCGGAATCCCACCATGTCGGCGCCCACGCTAAACAAGTCTGCGCCCCCCGCGACCGGGGGGACTTTGACCTTCTGCACCACCAGTTCTTCCAGATTGCTCATCTGCCACGCCCAGACCGTGGAAGCGGCGGTGATGTCATCGGTCTCGATAACGCCGTAGCCGTTGGTCTGCCAGACGCGCCTCGGGTCCGCGGGATCGATCGCCAGCGCGGCGTTGCCCCACGTGCCGGCGCCGGCCGGGTAGTATTGCGGCTGGTAGGAAAACGATCCCACCGCGATCGCGTTCCACGAATTGCCCTGGTCTGTGCTGCGGAATATCTGCATATTCCCGTTGGCCGCGGCCATAACGATGGCCGGATTCGTCGGGTCCGAGGATACGCCGGAGTAGCTCTTGCCGTTGCCCAGTGGCGTGACATCGGTCCATCGGCCAGCCTTGTAGCGCCCGACGCCGCCGGTGGTTCCACCCTCGTCGCCGCCGAATGTGACGAACAAGGTGCCGTCCGTCGCCATCGCGGCGCGTGCCGGATTCGTGGCGCTGCCGGTCTGGGACCATGAGATGCCGCCGTCCACACTGGCCCAAACGCCGCTCCCGTAAACGCCGGCGTACAGGTTGCGCGTAGAGCCCGTGGCGGTGACGCCTGCGCTGGGGTCGAACACGACGAAGCTGATTCCGGGAGATGCGGTACTCGCAGGCAGCCCTCCACCGACTTGCGACCACTCGCTGCCGCCCCCCCGCCACAGGCCGTTCTGACGGCTGGCGAAGTAAACCACGCCGGGCTGCTGGGGATCGACGGCCAGGCGCTCGCCCGTGGTGCCGCGGTACGCATCGTTGGCGCCGATGTAGAGCGCATGCGGCGCGAGACCTGTGTCGCTCCAGGTTGTCCCGCGGTCGTGCGAGACCAACACCTCGGCTGGCGTAAAGACCCCCGAGCTCGTTATGGTTCGCCCGTGTGCCGCCGCGATATAGACGGTGTCGACGTCGGTCGGATCGACAGCGATGCTCTCGACGCCGTAGATTTCCGACTCGAGTCTGCCGTACTGGTCCAGCAGCGGCACCCAATATTGGTTGGCGCGGTCGAACCGGTATGCGCCGCCGACGTCGGTGCGGATGTAAATGTCATGGGGCGCCAGCGGATGCGCCACCAGTCCCGTCACGTACCCCATTCCCTGCGTGTCGACGCTCTGCCAGGAGAAACCGGCACTGCCGGGAGTGACCAAACCCACCGAAACGAACACTCGCAGATTGGCATTCAGCGCATTGAAGCTCGCCGCCACAGTGGCCGAGCCGGCCGAAACAGCGCTCAACAGTCCCGAGGAGGAAACGCTGACGACCGAAGCCGGCGCAACGCTCCATGTGGCGCTGGCGGTCATGTCTTTGGTTGTGTTGTCGCTGTACGTGACGATGGCGGCAAGCTGAGCCCTGTCGCCCACGGTTAACGAGTTCCCGGGAGCCGTCACCCTGAGCGATTGCGCCGTCGGGATCGGCGTGGGGGTCGGGGTCGGAGTTGGGGATGCGCTCTGGGACCGAGCACCGCCGCAGCCCGTAAAAGCAATCAAGGTGGCGGCGAGAAGAATGGGCCAAAACAGCGACTTCAGATTAACTGCCAACTCCGCAGTCTACGCGATAGCTTCCCGGTGCCGCAACACTGCGATCTGACACGTGCGATCTGACACGAACCGCTTCGTGCGGAAAGCGGTGGGGATGAGGCTCAAGCAAGACGAAGGAGCTTTTCGAACCACTCCCCGAAATGCGGGCACTCGCTTCTGAGCTTGGGCAGGCCGATGGCCGCGGCAATAACGGGGCCGTTCGCAGGCTTGGCGTAGTCGGGGATCAGAGCACAGACCCGTTTTGACGGCGCTGTATCTTCGCCATCATCGATATGCTCCGGGGTGGGCACGCCCTTGCCGGATTCCCTCGAGTTCCGCCACAGCCCGCTGCGAATCCGGGAAAGAAACCAGAAACTTCTTGGGGTCAGCGAAGAGCAGGGCCTCGAACTCGTGCAATTGGATGTAAGGCACGAAGCGACGGTGCTGCACGGCTGACTGGAACTCGCTTTCGAGGAGCCGCACGCGCTCGAGCGGGTCCGGGATCGTCCGCGATCGCTCCCATCCGGGAAAGTCGGATGGCATACGGTACAAGTCGACCATCGTGCTGAACCAGGCATCTGCATGCCGATCCTGCTTCATCCAAAGCGCCAGGTCATTCTGAAGATGGTCGAACTTGACGAAGCCTCCCCTGAATGACCGATCCCGACGCCGTCCTGTCGTGATGCGGTGGACGTCCGCCGCGATGGAGTGCTGGCCGAGTTCGGGAGCCAGGACGTCACGCACGAAGGTCTCCTCGGTCTGGCCCTCGACCACGAGATGCAACCGGATCACAAGGAGGGTCTCCCACCGATCACGTTCTTTTCCCAAAGCTCCGACATGGTGTATTCCCGCAGCCAGCCATCCAGCTCAGGGGAAGCCAGACGCTTGAAAGTCGATTCCCTGCCAGTGCGGTCAACGACGACGATGTCCTCGGGTGCGAACCGATCGATGAGAGAGACGGACTGCGTAGCCACGATGACTTGAACGTGCTTCGAGGCCGCTCGAATCAGGCTGGCGATGACTTCGATCGCGTAAGGGTGTAGTCCGAGCTCCGGCTCATCGAGGATCAGAACGTCCGGCAAGTCCTGCTCGGGCTGCTGCAGCAATGCGACAAGCGCGAGGGCCCGAAGCATGCCGTCGGCCGCCTGGCTCACGCCGAACACACGATCCGAGCCCTTCTCCCGCCATCTGAGAATCGTTTTCCCGTATTCAGGCGCCAACTCAAAATCGGCGAAGAAGGGCAGAATCAGGCGAATCGTGTCTACAATTCGCCGATAGTAGCTGGGTTCCTGATCCTGCAACCGCAGGAGGAACGGAGCGAGATTGCCGGCGTCCTCCTTGAGCCACCTCCCCTCGTCAGCGTTCCATTTCTGTCGGATGCGGGCGCTGTCGGAAGTGTTGTGGAATTGGTGGAAAACGACCCTCTTCAGCAGGCCCAGGATCGTCCGCGCCGTGGCGTTGTTTTGATCTGCTCTGTCAATTAGTAGGGCCTCGCGATGTCCGGCTCCGAGCGAAGTCCACCGTGCCTCAGTCGTATACTGGCTGCTTGAGAATCTGTACTTCTCCTCTGTGAAGATCAGCGTGTCGTTCGCCGCATAGGCGAGGCGAAAGAAGTACTCATTCTTTCCAGCGTCAGTCAGAAGACGCAGGTGCGCCTCGATGTCTCTGGTTCGCTCTGGCCCGTCGTGGAGCAGCGCGCTGGCGCCGCCCAGACTACCGACATGCTGCTGGAGACCGCCTGGCGCGGGCAGCGCCCATGCCAGGAGCCGGAAGAACGACAGAAAGTTTGACTTTCCAGCGCCGTTCGGGCCAATAAGCACCGTCATCGAGCCCGGCTTGAACTCATCGAGCTCGCGAATGGTTTTGAAACCCTTGAGTGTTACGCTCTTGAGCCGTGGTCTCATGGCGCCAGACTATTCTACGCCTTCACCGACTGCACCGGCGTCTGCGCAAATCGCTTGACGAAGTTCGTGTCGAAATTGCCGGCGATGAAGTCGGGGTCCGCCAGAATCCGCTGGTGCAGCGGGATCGTGGTGTAGATCCCCTCCACCACGAACATCTCCAGCGCCCGGTTCATCCGCGCGATGGCCTCGGTGCGGTCGTTGCCGTGCGTGATCAGCTTGGCAACCAGCGAATCGTAATAAGGCGGAATCACGCAGTCGGTGTACGCCGCCGTGTCCACGCGCACGCCGACGCCTCCGGGCAGGTTCAGGCCCGTGATGCGGCCGGGGCAGGGAGCGAAGGTCTGCGGATGCTCGGCGTTGATGCGGCACTCGATCGCGTGGCCGCGGACCTGCAACGGCCGCCGCAGAATGTCGTCCAGGCGCGCGCCCGCGGCGATCAGGATCTGGCTCTTCACCAGGTCGACGCCCGTGACCCATTCCGTGACCGGGTGCTCCACCTGGATGCGCGCGTTCACCTCGATGAAGTAGAGGTCGCCGCTCTCGTCCATCAGGAACTCGACCGTGCCGGCGTTCACGTAGCCGGCCTCGCGCATGGCGGCGCGCAGGGCGCAGGCGATGCGCGCGCGGTTCTCGGCCGTCAGCGAGGGCGAGGGCGCTTCCTCGACCAGCTTCTGATGGCGGCGCTGGATGGTGCACTCGCGCTCGCCCAGAACCTCGACGTCGCCGTACTGATCCGCCAGGAACTGGAACTCGATGTGGCGCGGGGCCTCGACATACTTTTCGATATAGACGTTGGGGCAGTCGAAGCTGGCGCCGGCTTCCTGCTGGGCCTGCGTGATCTGCGCCGGCAGTTCCTCGGGCCCGCGCACAATACGCATGCCACGCCCGCCGCCGCCCGCCGAAGCCTTGATGATGACCGGATAGCCGATCGCCGAGGCGAGCGCCACCGCCTCGTCCGCACCGCGAATGATCCCCTCCGACCCCGGAAGCACCGGAACGCCGGCCTCCCTCATAAACGCGCGTGCGCGCTCCTTCAGGCCCATCATGCGCGTCACGGCCGGCGGAGGACCGATGAACTTGATCTCGGAAAGCTCGCACACCTCGGCGAAATCGGCGTTCTCGGAGAGGAAGCCGTAGCCGGGGTGCAGCGCGTCCACGTTGGTGATCTCGGCCGCGCTGATGACCGAGGGGATGTCCAGGTAGCTCAGCGCGCTCTTGGCCGGGCCGATGCAGATGGCTTCGTCGGCAAAGCGCACGTGCAGGCTGTTGCGGTCGGCCTCCGAGTACACGGCCACCGTCCGGATGCCCAGGTCCTTGCAGGCGCAGATGACGCGGAGGGCGATCTCTCCGCGGTTGGCGATGAGGATCTTCTCAAACATGCTCGCGGAGCCTCAGAGCGGGCGAATGGCGAACAGCGCCTCGCCGTACTCGACGGCCTGAGCGTTATTGACGAACTTGGTGACCACCGTGCCGGAGATCTCGGCCTCGATCTCGTTCATGAGCTTCATGGATTCGATGATGCAGAGCACGTCGCCCGGCTTTACCGTGTCTCCGGTCTTGACGAACGACGGCGCTCCCGGCGAAGCCGCTTCGTAGAACGTTCCCACGATAGGCGACTTCACCGTGACCACGTTGGGGTCGACCATCGGCCCGGCTGCGGTGGGTGCTGGGGCGGCACCGGCGGGAGCAGGCTCCGTGGAGACTTCGCCGGAGATAGCCACTCCGGCGGGCAGGGCCAGGCCCGTTCCACGCGGCCGCAGAATGCGCCGGATGCGTACGCGGCTGTCGCCACGCTCCACTTCCAACTCCGCCACGCCGGTCTCGGTGACAACTTTGATGAGCTCGCGGATTTCTTCGAGTGTCATGGTTGCGGTTGGTACGGTCAGAGAACCAGCAGTTCCTTCGATGTCGACGTCAATACCTCGCACCCGCAAGAGGTTACCACAACTGTGTCCTCAATGCGAATGCCTCCGAATCCTTCCAGATACGCGCCCGGCTCCACCGTGATCGCCATTCCGGCTTCGAGCGGCGTCTTGACCCCCTTCGCCAGGCGGGGCGCCTCGTGAATCTCCAGCCCCAATCCGTGACCCGTGGAGTGTACAAACGCCTTCTCTACGCCCCGTGCGCGCAGTACCCGCCGTGCCGCCCGGTCGACGCTTCCGGCCGTTACGCCCGGCCGCACGGCGTCGATCGCCGCCAACTGGGCCTCGAGCACAGCGCCGTACAACTCCCGGACTTTCCGCCCGGGCCGGCCCAGGAAAGCCATACGCGTCATGTCGCTGGCGTAGCCTTCCAGGCTCGCGCCCATGTCTACTAATAGTAACTGATTGTTCCGTATGGTTTGGGAGGATGGCTGGGCGTGCGGCATGGCGCTGCGAGGCCCGGCGGCTACGATGGTGTCGAAGGCCGGTTTCTCGGCGCCCAGCAGGCGCATCCGATAGTCGATCTCCGCGGCCAGCGCGGATTCCGTCATGCCGGGCCGCGCCTTCGCCAGCGCTCGCGCGAAGGCCTCCGAGTTCAGATCCACCGAACGCCGGATCGCTCCGATCTCGGCGGCGGACTTCACCGTGCGTAGCGCTTCCACCATCCCCCCCGCCGGCTCCAACGACACGCCGAGCGGAAGGCCCCCCTCGATTTCCCGATATGCCCTGAGAGTGAGGCGGCTTTCCTCGAAGCCCAGGCGGCGCAGGCGGCGTCGTGCCGCGGCGGCGATCAGCGCCACGTAAAGCGGTCCGCGAACCACCCGGACCGCGCAATCGACCTCGGCCGCGGCCTGTATGCCGTAGCGCGGGTCGGTGAACAGCAGGGCGCCACCCTGCCACACCAGCGCCATGCCGGCCGAGCCGGTGAATCCGGTCAGGTAGCGCACGTTCGGCGCCGACGACACGATCAGACCGTCGACTTTGCGGGACGCGAACGCCGCGGTAACGCGCCGGCGGCGTTCGGCAATCTCCGGGCGTTTCACCGCGTCACTCCGGAAGGATCAGCAGCTTCCCGCTGGTCTTCCGGCCTTCCAGGTCGCGGTGGGCATCGGCGGCATGGGCCAGGTCGTAGGTGCGGTCGATGCGGATACTCAGCTTACCGGCGGCGATCCAGCCCAGCACGTCGTCCGCCCGCCACAGAAACTCCAGCCGCGTGGCCAGGTGATGGGCCAGCGTGGGACGCGTGAGGAACACCGAACCCATCTGGCTGAGCACCAGCGGGTCGATCGGGGGCACCGTGCCGCTCGATTGCCCGAAGGAGACCATCATGCCGCGGCGGCGCAGGCAGATCAGGCTCCTGGTGAAGGTGGCCTGCCCGACCGAATCGTAAACCACGTCCACCCCGCGGCCGTCCGTAAAGCGCCGCACTTCGGGCTCGAAGTCCTGCCGGCTGTAAATGATGATCGCGTCGGCGCCGGCCTCGATCGCCAGATCCGCTTTGGCCTGTGTGGACACCGTGCCGATAACTCGGGCGCCCCGCATCTTCGCCATCTGGATCAGCAGAAGCCCCACGCCGCCCGCCGCCGCGTGTACCAGCGCCACGTCGCCCTCTTTGAGCGGATACGTGGAGTGCGTGAGGTAGTGCGCCGTCATGCCCTGCAGCATGGCCGCCGCCGCCGTGTTGAAGTCGATCGCATCGGGTATCTTCACCAGGGACGAAGCAGGAACCACGGCGTATTCGGCATAGGAGCCGAGCGCGGTGGCGTATGCCACACGGTCGCCGACCGCGACCTCGGCCACATCCGGCCCGACCGACTCCACCACCCCCGCGGCTTCCTGCCCCAGCGCCACCGGCATGGGAGTCTTGTACACGCCGGAACGCAGGTAGACATCGATGAAATTGACACCGGCAGCGGCGATCCTGACCAGAGCCTGGCCAGGTCCCGGGGTGGGCGTTGGCACGTCCTCCAGATGAAGCTGTTCCGGGCCCCCAGGGGTATCGACTAGGATGGCTCTCACAGTACAAGTGTAGCCGAAGGCCCGGCGCCCGGCGCCCGTGGTGGGGTCTGAGTTTTACGTTGACTATAAGACTAAAAGACAGCTACCGCTGCGCGGCCGCCGCGCGCAAGGTACGAGGCGGGTCGTGAGCCGCAGGGCTGCGGCTGCGGGCCAGGCCTCTGGGTCGTGCGTTCTGGCAAGGGCTTGCCTGCGACGGGAGGAGGTCGAAGGGCAGCGTGGCGTCGTGCCTTCTCCGGCTCTGTGCAGAGCTCGGGCTGGCCTTTCCCAGAAAAGGTTGAGAGCCCGACTGATACGCAGTCCTACTCTTCGCGACCGGTGTAGCTGAGATAATCGGTGTAGTCCCATTGCACCGTGGTAGCAACGTCGCGCACCGAGAACTCGGCGTCCGGACAGAGGATCACGTCGTGACATTGAATGCCATCGCATTTGAGAAAACCCGCCTCGAACGCCGACTTGATCTTGATGAGCTCCGGGTCCTCTGATTCGTAACTCTCTTTCGAGACGATCAAGTAGACGACGAGGCGGTAAGCCTCGCCGTCGGCGAGTTCCAGGTCCCTTGGATGGAGATCCAAGTAGATTGCCATGACGAGTTCGTGTCCTCGTCTGATCTTCCTTTTCACATGTTCCGTCGCCGGCTTGGTACGGCTGTAGAATGCATCAGGTAGAGCGGTTCGCTTGTACCGCCTCGAAAGCCACTGCTGAAGTGTGCGGAGCGTTTGGCCACTTTAAAGCGCTGCGCTTCGTGCGCGGTCGCCTCGATCACCCTCCTTTGTATGAGCCTCCGATCTGTCATGCAGATCTCATGGCTGATCTCGTTGGCCGCGCCCAATCGAAAACGCAGCCTGCGAGGGTGCTTTGCGTGCAGAAAATGTCCGTCAGTATCGCTGGATGGCATGGCGCGCGCAGCTACCACCTCCAACTCCGGCTCGTCAACGGGCGCAGGCTGGCAGATATCACAGTCATGGGTGATCAGAATCAGCAGGTCACTGTCGCCAAGAGGGGGAGTGAATCCTAGCGCGTCGATATCCAGACCCGGCAGCTCTCGGGGGACGATTGCCCCTTGCCTCCAAGTGTGAGTGCTCGAGTCGGACAAGTCTGGCAATCCGGTCTTCTCCTAGGTGCCCAACAGGTCCGACAACATCCGGTCGCGCTCCTGCGGCGTGGGCTCAGGTAAGCCGTATTGCCTTCGAGCAACCGTAGTGATTGTCTCCTGATCCTTCGCGGTCGCTCTGGCTATGCTCGCGAAGATTGTCGCCAATTTGGCTTCATCCAGTGGCTCCTCCTGCAGAAGTCCGAGCACCGAGCTGCCGGAAGAAAGAGTCTGGCGCGCTAATCTACCCAATGGGGTTCTGCTCAGTCTGCGCCAGGACCGGGCGAGCGAGTACAAGCGCTCGATTCGAGCGGAATTGACAGCGTGGGGGGATGCATCTCCTCGGAACCAAGCGTACAGAGCAGGTCTCTCAAACCCGCATCACTGCCGCCAAGCCCGATAGGTTGAGTGACAACTGGTGCTGGATGTAGGCCAGCTTATCACTCGTGTCGAGGACCGCTTCCTCTTCCCGTCGTCGGTCGACCACTCGCTGAACATGGCAGACCGTGCCTGTCGCTCCGACGGAAGGCGTCGAGTTGGCGGCGCTTGAACCGCTCATTGCACCACCTGCGAGGAGCAGCCCGCAAAACAATGCGCCCGTTGCCCACATCGAGGCCGTGACCGGCGGTCCACACGCGGTCTTATCGGCGGCGGACCGCTCTAGCATTATGGCCGCGCCGCCAGTGCCGCCTTCAGAGTAACTAGGTGCGTTCATTTTCGCCCCAGGCCGCGATCGCACGGGAGGTGACGGCGGCGCGAAATGCCAAGTCAACATTATCGTGCAAGCGCCAAAACGCACTCAGCAAAGCGTCCGGTGAGAAGTCGGGGGGAGCATCCTCGTACAGGCTGAAGTGATCGAGATCGACGAAGGATAGCACCTCGCCTTTCTGGACCGGGGGATTTGGCTGCTGGATGCACAATGAGGTACTCAGATCTGGCGGAAGCAAGACGCCGTCGTCACGTTGGAACAGCCGGACAATCAGTCTTCCTTGTTCGGTCTTCGTCAGCATTTGCCAGCGCCATCCTCGGTTCTCTTGCTCCAAAGTCCTCTGGGTCCAATCCGAGCAGCCCCTGGTGTACGTACTCCGACAAGCTCTCTCCAGATCCCGGTCTGATTAGGTTCACGTACCGCAATCCGACGCGATCTACCAAGTTCGGCCCAACTACGGCACTGACAGTGTTGAGCACAAGGGAGAGCATTGTGCAGACGTGCTCGAATCCCTCGTACCGGGTAAGCTGCAAAGTGACAGCGTCCTTCGCTAGCACAATGCCGATCTCTCTGGTTCGGTCGTGGAACTCAAAGGCCGGAGCGGTTGTAATTTCGGGTCCGGCGTTCGGCCTGAGCAGCAGACCCTGAGTTTCGCCTTCCGTAAACCGGGGGAAACCTTTGTGTCGAAACTCCTCCTGGAGCGCTGGTATGCTCTTCCTTATTGATTCTACAGGGGAAGTTCTTACCTGGGCGATCACAAACACCAAGGGTGCATGAGTTAACTTCAGGGGCGGTTTAGTTCGGGGCACACCAAAACTTTACACTTTTGTTTACAGGGTGTCAACCATAATTGTTTGCTTCCCTGCCTGTGTTTCCTTGTATCTCGCCATCTTGCTTCCTGGCAGGAGGGGTGCCCTATACTGAGACTGCTTCCGGGAGCGAAGCGCGCCACTCGAGAATCTATGGCCACCGGGAATCGCGGCCCGAGGCAAGAGAGCACTGGAAGACGCTCTGGCGGTGCAACTGTCTCCAAGATAGTTCGGGGGCCTTCTTGACCTCCTGGGTCTCAACGCACTTTTCAGACACTGCCCGTCACCAGGATGCACACCCGGATGCGTAGTCGATTGTCTATTTACATGCAACCATATGGTTGCCTATAATGGTCCCGTTGGATATCGATGCGGTATTCAAGGCGCTGGCCGACCCGAGCCGCCGCAGGCTGCTTGATCGGCTGCGCGCCGAGGACGGCCAGACGCTCACGGCGCTCACGAAGGGCTTGCAGATGACCCGGCAGGCCGTCACCAAGCACCTGGCCATTCTCGAAGCGGCCAACCTAGTCTCGACCGTGTGGCGCGGGCGCGGAGAAGTTGCACTATCTCAACCCCGTGCCCATCCGTGAGATCCACGAGCGCTGGATCGGGAAGTTCGAGAGGCAGCGCCCGCGGGCCCTCGATGACCTCAAACGGAAACTGGAAGGAGGGGACGATGGATAAGCCCGAATTCGTGTACGTGACTTACATCTTGTCGACGCCCGAGAAGGTATGGAACGCGCTGGTCGACGGCGAGGTGACCAAACAATACTGGTTCTGATGCAGGAACGCGTCGGATTGGAAGGTGGGCTCGAAGTGGGAGCACCAGGACTATGACAACCCGGCAACCGTGGACATCGTCGGAAATTTGTGGAGAGCGTCTACGCCTGCGCCGGATCGTCATCACCTGGGCGCTTCCCAAGGACGCTGGGGCCGAGGAGAAGCACTCGCGCGTCACCTTCGAGATCGAGCCATTTAACGAAACCGTGCGCCTGAAGGTCACTCACGACCGGTTCGAGCCCGGCTCGGACATGCTGCGCGACATCTCGAATGGATGGCCGATGGTGCTCGCCAGCCTCAAGACGTTCCTCGAGACCGGCCAGCCGATGCCCATGGCGACGCGTCGCACGACGCGGCCTCCCGAGTGATCGGCAGGTCGCGGCGGCGCAAGAGGAGCCGGTTTGGCCGCTATGCCGCATCCGGCATAGCGGCCACAATGTCAATGCCGGACTATGCTGCATAGGTGTTCTGAGCGTTGTCATTACTGCGTTCAGCGTCATCTTGTTCGGCATGATCGGACTGCGTATTCCGGCGTAAGTGAGGCAAGCGTCAACGGATCGTTGCCGCATGCCCGCGTTGGCAAACGCTAGGCGACCAGGCCAGAGGAATCCGCCGCAATTCCGTACACGCACGCCACTTCGCGGTGCCCTGTCTCTGAAGTGACGGACCCGCCGAACATGGGGAAACGACACCGACGGCGGACTGTCAGGCGGACTGTAGGCGGACTGTAACCCCTGTCAAGTCAAAAATAGAGGTAACCCGGGCCGGGGCCGGATGGGTCATTTGAAAATGTAACCCGAGGCGTGAGGCAGCACTTACTACAGGTGTACGTTTCGGGGCCGACCAACGGGAGGCCGGCACGGTGTTTGTCTTTTCCGTTTTGCCCCCTTTCCCTCCTCCCAGGAGAGGTTTTCGGAACGGCCCGGAGCGGTCAAGGGCGCGCGGTTTTTGCGCGGCGGAGCGAACCCTTGACGGCGAGGACCGTTCCGGAAGGTAGAGCAGGAGGGAAAGGGGGCGAGCGAGCCGGGACCGGCCTGGGCAGCGACGAGTCCGCGAGGCGAGCGCACGGTGTCCTGGCCGGAAGGGAAGAAAGGGATGCAGGGAAAGAAACCGCAGGTGTCCTTTCCTTGCGCAGGCGGCGACATCCACAAAGCGACGCCCCCTGGATTTGGTTCGGCCATCTTCATGCCATTCCCACCGCTCTGCGGCGCCCCAGAACGATGTCCGGGCCGCGCTGCCTCCGTCGCAACACCGCCGGCAAGGTCGCGTCCGTCAGCGCGAACAGTTCCCGGCGCAGCTCGTTCAAGCGCCGGTGCAACTCGGCCGGGTTGAGCGACGCGTAGACCGTCCGCAGCTCCCGCGCCTGCTTGCGGCTCATCTGTTTGCTCTCCAGCAGCCGCTCGTAGGGCGTGCGCGGCTGGTCGTACTTGCGGTGAATTTTCCCCTTAATCCGCGTCTTGCTCACCAGCTTGATCACCGGCTGGAAGAAGTTCTGGTACAACCGCGCCACCTCGTAGATCCGGTTCAGCAGCGACATCTGCTTCGTCGTGTCGTAGCGCCGGTAGCCGACCACCTTGCGCACGTGCGTCCAGTTCTTCTGCTCCACCCAGGCGTTGTCGTTCTTCTTGTAGGGCCGCGAGCGTGACATCCGAATGCGCGCCCCGCGGCAATAGCGCCACAGCAGATCGTTGATCAGCCCGCTGTCGTTGTCCGGATGGATCTCGAGAATCCGGAACGGACAGCGCGCCCGGATCTGCTTCAGCCCTTCCTCGGTCGCCCGCTGCGAACGACCGGGGATCGCCTGACCTTCCCACCACCCGCTGGCGATGTCCACCGTCGAGAGCGTATGCACGTATCCCCGCCCGCGAGCCGACCGAAGGGCGCCACTATGCCTGCAGCGTGCGCCACCTCGGAAGTCCCATTCCGAGGCCACCTTCACCGGTATGCGCTGATACAGCAGCGGATGCACGCTCGGGTTGCGCTCCCGCTTGAGATGCCGGACCTGCTTCTCCCGCGCCAGCAGCCGGTCGATCGCGCTGGCCGAGATCCGGCCCAACTGGGCGGCCACCTCCTCCGTGCACCGCAACTCGCCCAGCTTCCGCAGCCGCTCGACCTGGCGCCGGAGGATCGGCGCCAGGCGCTGGCCGCACGGATACTCGAACATCTCCCAGATCGTCACCAGGGCGGTCAGAACTGCCGCTCCGTAGGCGCGCGGCCGGCCCCGCCGCCCGCGCCGCGCTCGCACCGTCGGAGCGGCCGGTTCAACCACCGGATCAGGTACTTCCGATTCAGCCGGGTCCGCTTCTGCGCCTCGTCCAACAGACGGCCGCGTTCCAGCGGGCCGGATCGCTCGTACTCCTTGCGGAGCTCCACGAGGTACTGCTTCCGCGTGTGCATGTCCACTCCTCATTGGTGGCATGCCCCACGCCTCTTTGGGTTACATTTTCATCTGACCCAACCGATCACTTCCTGGTGACATTTTAAGCGACCCAATTCGAACCCCGGTGCACTGGATCAGATGGATGTATAATGCACGTCTCACACAAACGGAGGTGCCCCGTAATGGTCGAGGGCTTCATCGACGCTGCGTCGGCGTATGAAGTGATTCTGGTGCTTGCGCGCGAAAAGCCGGAACAGTCGTACCGGATGGAATGGGATAGCGCGCTTGCCGTCACAGCGACACTGATCAACACGGATCAGATCAAACTCGCCCCCTCGCCCCAGCCCGAGGGTGCTGCGTCGGGCCCCTACGGAGTCTTTTTGGAAGGCCTCGGGTCTGCCGTTTCTAGGATCGTGCTACCGAATGACCAGACCACAGCCGCACTGCAAAGGACCAGAAGGTGGGCTGGCGACAACGTAGCCAAGTTGCGATCTGTTCTCCGCGAGTTCACACATCCACCCTTTGGGGAACCGACCCAAGCCGGACTGTGGCTTGATGCCCATGTTCAAAACGAATGGTCCGAACACGTTTCTAGGCGCGGCTCTTTGTTCGACCGAGACTTCGCTACACAGATCGCCAAGGTGCTCGACATTCAGCCAGGTGAAGTGCTCAGGGTCCAGTCGCTGAGTTCGGACGCGCGTTTCATCGCGGCACTGGCGGCGCGCAGACCCGAGTCCGATGACTTCCGCCTGATCCGCGACGCCTATGTCGTGTCCAGTCTGTTACGGGGCCGCTATCACGACTACGCTGCCGAGAATTCGCAGATGCAAATCCTTGCTCACCCCGTCAGGGAACCAATTTACCGTCCATTGAGATCGGCAAGCCGAATTCCAATCCAGATCTCGAACACTCAGCGCTATCTGGCGAACATCACTGTTGCGGCTGCCTTCGGCGAGAGATCTCACGAAACAAGGGTCGCTCTGTGGGTCGAAAATGTGTTAAGGCTACGGCGTGGACGGGATCAGATTAACCTAGCGCAGAAGGATCGCGACGAGACTGCAAGAGATACGGCCGTCGAAGCTGCGCGAAAAGTCGGAGTGCGGGTCCACTCAAGATTGCTGGAGAACGTCCTTGACGCTGGCATTGGACTCGGAAGTGCGGCGCTGACATCATTTGCGCTTGTGCCTTGGCAGAGCATGGCTGTTGGGTCAGCGATGTACGCGTACTCAGCGAAGGGAAAACTTGGCGAGCGGCTAATCGCAGCAATTACCCGCAGAAGAGGCAAGTTGAATCGACTTTCGGAGCTAGTACCTGGCCGCATTGAGGGAGGCCCGTGATGCCGATGAATATGTCCCGCCCGCTTATGCCTTCTGCCCGTTCTGCGGGCGCAAACTTGCCAGCAAAGTCGAGGAGGACAAGCGACGGCACTGCGCGGATTGTGATTGGACGTACTATCCGCGGGTGGCTGTATCCGTGACCGCGATCATCTCGAATACCGACTCTGTGCTGTTGGTGAAGCGAGTTCGTGAGCCGTTTAAAGGCACTTGGATGTTTCCGTCCGGCTTCGTCGATTTTGGTGAGCACCCAGAAGAAGCGCTGGCCCGCGAGGTGCTGGAGGAAACCGGACTGAGAATCAAACGCGCCAGTCTCATTGGCGTCTATCAATCTCCTGACGATTACCGCGAACCGGGCCACTTCGTATTCTTTTACAAGGTCGAGATTGAGGCTGGAAAGATCAGGACCGACCCACACGAAAACGAGGCGATCCGATGGTTCACGGTAAAGGAGCAGATGCCGGAAGTGCGGTGGCAACTGCACCGTCGTTTTCTGTCATCGATCTGGCCGAGTGCGGAACTCGTCGAGTGAGCTAGCGGCGCAAACGAACAGTTCGCTACGCAAGTTCGGTTAGGGGCGGTCCAGTCTCGGACTTGGCCACCCTAGAGATCCGAGTTTGCCGGCGGACCGCCATCTACGCAATCAGCACGCCAGTTCATTGGAACACCCATCAACACTCCCCTCCAGCGATCCACACTCGTGCAGATCGCTAGCAGACTGCTTCCAGAATTGTCCGTCCAAAAGCATGCGGCACAGTTCGCCATTCGACACTGTGGCCGCTTTTGGACAGCCCGGGTGGCGTTCGAAACCGGCTTCCCCATCGCCCGAGCCAAAGACCCACCGACGGGGTATCCTGATAGTTCCCTATGGCTAAGATCTTTCCGTTTCAACCCGTACCGCTACTCCGCCAGCGCCGGCCCGCTCGAGGCGCTGGTAACGCAGCCCTACGACAAGATCACGCCCCAGATGCGGACGCGCTATCTTGCGCTGAGCCCCTACAACCTGGTGCGGATGATTCTCGGCGAACGGTCCGACGCCGATTGCGCGGAAAACAACGTGTACACGCGCGCGGCCGCGCACCTGGAGGACTGGATCGCGCGCGGCGTCCTGGTCAAAGAAGCCGAGCCCGCCGTGTTCGCCTACTTCCAGGAGTTCGCGGTCCCCGATACCGGCGAACGGCTGGTGCGCAAGGGCTTCATCGGCCTGGGCGCGGTCGAGGATTATTCGGAAGGCGTCGTCCACCGGCACGAGCAGACGCTCTCGGGGCCAAAGAAGGACCGCCTGGAGTTGCTGCGCCACACCCGCGCCCATGCCGGCCAGCTCTTCATGTTGTACCCGGACCCGGAAGGCGAGATCGACCGCATCCTCGACCAGGCCGCCGCCGGCGCGCCCGCTGCGACCGTCACCGACGAGTACGAAACCGTACATCGCCTGTGGAGGATCGCGGAGCCGGAGCGCATTGCTGCGATCGCGCGCGCCATGGAGTCCAAGAAGCTGCTGATCGCCGACGGCCACCACCGTTATGAGACCGCGCTGGCGTTCCGCAACGAGAACCCCGGCCTCGAAGATGCCCGGCGCGTCATGATGACCTTCGTCAATATGTGCTCGCCGGGATTGAAGATCCTGGCGACGCACCGGCTGGTCGGCGGGCTGGCGGATTTCGAGCCGCAGGAGCTGATCCCCACGGCGGGGCTCCGCCCGGTGAGAGATCTGGCCGCCTTGCGCGCCCTGTGGGCCGAGCCGCACTCCGGGCTGGTGCGGATCGGAGTGGCGCTCTCAGGCATCGAGCCGCTCTATCTTTACGAGGCCGAGCGTGCCGCGGGCTCGCTCGACGTGCCCGTGCTTCACCAGCGGCTGCTCGGCGAGGCGCTCGGCATCGGCGAAGACGCGGTGCGCGAGGAGAAGAACACGCGCTATATGCGCGGCGCCGAACAGGCCATCGCCGAGGTGCGCCGCGGCGCGGCCCAGGCGGCGTTTCTGCTCGAGCCCACGCCCATCGACGACATGGCGCGCATCGCCTTCGCCGGCGGCGTGATGCCCCAGAAATCCACCGACTTCTATCCCAAGCTGCTCTCCGGGCTGACCATCTACAAACTGGAGCGCTGAGCGCCGCCTATTCCGGACCGGGCAAGCGGTCCTCCCAACAGCCCGCCGGCCATGCTGAGGACAAAGTCAGAAACCTCAGGAAATGATCTTCTTGCGGACGGCGTAGAGGATGATGTCGGTCACGCTGTGCAGTTCGAGCTTCTGCATGATGTGGGTCCGGTGAGCTGCCACGGTGTAGTGGCTGACGTTCAGCAGGGTCGCGATTTCTTTATTGGATTTGCCCGCGGCCAGCAGCTGCAGGATCTCTTTTTCCCGCTCCGTCAGCAGGTCATAGGAGTCCTGCAGTCCGCGCTGCTGGAGCTGGCGCATGTAATCTTCGCGGAGTGTCTGCGCGACCGCGGGGCTGAAGAACGACGCGCCCTGCGCCACGGCCTGCACGGCGCGGTGGAGATCGGCATCCGCGCTCTCTTTCAGGAGGTAGCCTTTTGCCCCGGCGCCCAAGGCAAGCGCCAGATAACTCTCGTCAGAGTGCATGCTCAGCACGATCACGCCGATGCGTGGGTTGCGTTTCACGATCTGTTCGGTTGCATCGACGCCGCTGAGGTTCGGCATGGCGATATCCATGATCACCACGTCCGGGTCCAGTTCCTCCGCCAGCTTCACAGCCTCCCGGCCGTCCGCGGCTTCGCCCACAACCTCAAAATCCTCCCGCTGCTCCAGTTGGAGCCGCACGCCTTTCCTCACGACGCCATGATCGTCGGCTATGAGGATCCGAATCTTGTTCATGCCTTCACCCCGCTGTGAACTGGCAGCTCCACCTTCAGGATGGTCCCCTTCTGGGCCTGTGAAGTGATGGCCAGGGTGCCTCCCAGTTGTCTTACCCGCTCGCCGATGCCGACCAGTCCCAGCCCCTCACGGAGCGGGTGGTCGGGGTCAAAGCCGATGCCGTCATCCTGGATGGTCACGTTGACGGCCTCTGAACCGCCGTGCACGGACACTCGAATGGCCTTGGCTTGGGCGTGGCGGACGCAATTTGTCAACGCTTCCTGGACAACCCTATAGACGCATGTGCGGTGCTCGTCCGGCAGGCCTGAGAGGATGCCGTCAAGCTGAACCACCGCGGGGACTCCGCTCCGGCGCGAGAATTCCCGCGCCTGCCACTGGAGAGCCGGTCCCAGACCGATGTCGTCCAGCATCGAGGGGCGCAGGCCCATGGCCAGGTCCCGGACGAGGCGTATCGTGTCGGCATTGAGACGCTTGGCGTCCTCCAGTTGTTCCCGTGACCTCTCCGTGAGCCCGGGCTGCAGCGACTCGAAATTGGACAGCGCCATTCCCATGCCTGTAAGCATCTGCCCCACAGCGTCGTGTAGATCTCGCGACAGGGACTTCCGTTCCTCCTCCTGCGCCTGAAGGAGTTTCTGCGAGAGATGGCGCAGTCTCTCCTCATCGAACAGGATTCGCAATCGCTGTCGATCGCCTTGTTTTTCGAGCACGAAAACGCGCAGCGTGCTCGCAACGGCGACCACAACGCCCACCGCCAGGGAGAACAGAAGCATCTTGCTCAGGAAAGACTGAAGCGCCGCCTGGCGCTCCCGCAGGCGCCTTTGTTCTCTTTGGAGGTTCAGGACATTGAGCTTGCTTACCTCGCGTTCCAGAGCCACGACGGCGTTTCGGCGCGGCAGGACCTGCCGTCGCAGGAACGTATAGCTGCGCGCGGCCTTCTCCTGCGGACTCCAATCGAAAACGGGTTGGAGCGATTCCCAGTAAGCGCGCACCTCGTTTCGCAATTCCTGCACCGCTGGGTTGTCCTCGCTGCCGGCGCTGGCCAGGGTATCTACGCGCGTCCGTAGCGAGAGACGGATATCGAAGAGTTGCTGCCGATAGGCAGGGGCCGCCGACTGCGATGGGTCCAGAAGGTAGTCTCGAACCAGGATATCGGCCAGGTAAAGGTCCGAGGGAATCTCGTTCAGAACCGCCTCGGCTTCCAGGTACTTCTCATGCGCGGCGATCATTTCATCGTTGATGGTCCGCGCCCGGCGCATGGCGCCGAATCCGAGCAATGCGATCAGAGCGATCACTATGCCGAATCCGACGCTGAGGATCAGCCAGGAACGTCTCACGCTATCTCTCCCCGCCTGGGCCTTCGACCGTGTGATCGGTTTCGTCCGCCCGCCGGCGCGCGCGGCTCCGTGCACGCCCCGAACCGCGACCGTAAGGAAGCGGACCCGACGGTCAGAGTACTAGTGTGGCTTTCGCGCGAACGTGCTGCCGGTGAGCTATGGGCCGAGCCGTCCAGCGGGCGTAGGATTGGGCACAGGCGTACATGACAATCGTGTTCACGGACCTCGACGGTACCCTGCTCGACGAAGCCTACTCGTGTGAAGCGGCTCGTCCCGCGCTCGAACAACTGAAGCGTCGCGGAATTCCGTGCGTGCTGGTTACCAGCAAGACGCGGGCCGAGGTGGAGTGGTGGCGCCGCCCGCTCGAAAACAGTGACCCCTTCATCGTCGAGAACGGCGCCGCGGCCTACATCCCGAAGGAGTATTTCCCGTTCGGAATTCGCGGAGGGGCCACACGCGGCGATTTCAAGGTAATGGAGTGGGGGACGCCGTACGATGACGTGGCCGCCGCTCTCGAAGAGGCGTCGCGATCCGCCCGCTGCAGGGTGGTGGGGTTCCACCAGATGAGCGCGCGAGCGGTCAGCGTTGCCTGTGACATGCCTCTCCACCTTGCCGTGCTGGCCAAGAAACGCGAATATGATGAGCCGTTTCGAATTGTGGAGCCGGCGCGCGCCGAGGGGCTCCGGAGCGAACTCGAAGCGCGGGGCCTGTCCTGGAGCGAGGGCGGCCGATTCCATCACGTCTGCGGCAACAACGACAAGGCCCGGGCTGTTCGTTCCGTAACACACTGGTTCGGCCAGCTCCACGAACACATTACCACCATTGGGTTGGGCGATGCCCTCAACGACGCGGCGTTTCTCGAACTTGTCGATATCCCGGTCGTGATCCAATCCAGATCCGCCGCCACCCTCGCCGAGCGCATACCGCGCGCCATTGTCACGGAACATACGGGCCCGGCCGGCTGGAACGATGCGATTCTGAAGTTGCTCGAGAGCCGCTGATCGTTCCTGCAGTGTGTTCAAAGGTGGCTCCAGAGAGACCGTTCCTCCGGCTGTGGGGCCTCGGTCTGGGCTTCCGTTCCCTTCCTCTCGAAGAACCGCCGCAACTCGCTTCGAAGCCCGAGAATGACCGTCACGCTCAAGGTGAATACCGCGCCGCCGGCCACCAGGATGAAGGCGGTGAGGAACACCGGCCGGGCGAACTCGAGCTGGTAGGAAGCTACTACCACCGCGACGAATACGATCAGGATCCGAACCACGGCGGCCAACCGCCGGGGAGCCGGGAAATCCTCATTCACCGCCCACACCAACATGCTCCGGCCCAGATACTGGCTGAGCCACATGCCACCCAACAGGATGAGTCCCGCTATTACGAGCTTGGGGAGCAGGAACACCACGCTCTGGATGATCGCGGTGGTCAGGTCGGTGTTGAAGACATTGATGCCCATCAGCAATCCGGTTAACAGGATGACCCAGTAGACCGATTCCGCGACCATGGCGGTAGCGCGCAGCCGGCCGGAGCGATCGAGCATGAAGGCGAGTCCGCTTCGACGAAGGAACCTGTCAATCGCCATTCCCTTGAAGATCCGGTAGAGCAGCCATCTTGCGATCCAGGCCGTCAGCCAGGCCGATAGAATCAACGTCAACGCCGCCAGCGTCGCCGGCAGGTATGTGGTTATGTGGTTGTGGAGACGTTCCAGGGCTCCTTGCAGGATGGTTCTCAGGGTTTCAATCATTGGGTTGTGCCTCCAGCATCGCTTCCGGCGGCCTTTCCGGATCGGGCGCCTTCACCGGCGCCGCGCGGTCGCTGGGATGCGGCTCATCGTTCCATTGCGCCTCGAGGTAAGGCTTCAGATTCTCGAAGCTCATGCACAAGCATTCGATCTTCTGCTCGACCTCGACCGATTCCAGGTGTTCGTTCTCCATTACGAAGGAGGCCACTCGCCCCAGATACAACGGCGTCAGGGACTGGAGGAGGTGACCTCGTGACAGCGGATGCTTCTTATACGCGCAGGCGAACTCAAGGACCACGCGCGTCCACAGGTCGTCATCGAAGTGGAATTTCGCGGCATCCGCGCAGACGGAGCGCCCGAGCTTTTGAACGTTTTGGCAGGTTTCCGGGTGCAGGGCTAAGGTCCAGACCTCGCCCAGCTCTGCGCAGCCGCGGCAAAAGGCCTGCAACATGCGATCCACTTTGACCGCCACCGGATCGAGGCCCACGTCAAATTGGAAACCGAATAGCTCCGCGGGCTCGCTCCCTTTGCGGCTTTGCCACACCGACTGATACTCCTCCATCAGCATGAACACGCTGCCCACTACCTGTTGCAGCATGGCGCTCAGGTCGGAACTCGGGTCCTTGGCATCGTGCAGCTTGGCGCCGAGGAAGCTCTGGCACACGCGGAAACCCTCGGCGATCGCTACCGTCGTCATCCAGATGTCGATGCCGTAGCGAGCGACGTCGGTTTCCCAGTCGTCTTTGTCCAGATACCGCTCGATCAGTCTCGCTGCTATTCCGAACTCTCCCCCGATGGGCTGGCGCAGCCTCACTCCGTAGAGTGACCGGGTGAGCGGATACACGATGCTGTTAGTGATGGTCCCGTCGTATTTGTGGCGTTGGTAATACGGCGCGACAAAGTCATAGCCCGCAAACAGGATTGGACGAAGGAGCAAGTCGATCCATTCGGGCGTGATCGAGCGCAGGTCGGAATCGAGCACGGCGCACGCTTTGGCTTGGAGCTTGGCCGCCATGCGGAAGACCAGACGAAAAGCGCTGCCTTTGCCGGGGACTCCGTGATACGGAAAGGAGAGGCGGTGCGCGGCCACCAGCGGCGTGGACACGAGCATCAGGTGGTGGTCCTCGACACGGGCCGAAAGAGCCGCGTCACGCGTGTGGTCGGTCGATCCGCCGTCCGAGTTGATCACCACCGCGGTGAACTGAGGAAAGTACTTGGCCAGCCCGGCGTATGCGGCTCGCACCACGTGGGCGATGGTCCTGGCGTTGTTGTAGCTCGGGATTCCGATGACGATGTCCGCCGACCGGATTGCATCGACGGCCCTTTGGGCCTCCGCCGGCAACAATGCACTCTCCATGAGACCTCTTTAAGCGGCCTGTCCCGAAGCGTGTCGCGGAACGGGCTGCCTTTCCACTGCCTCCGAGAGTAAGTCGGAGAATTCCGGAATCGCGGACAACACTCGATTCCAGTTCGGAATGAGAGGAAGGCCCAGAGGGTCTTCGATGAACTCGGTCGCGGCGGCGCGCAAGCTTTTGGCGAACGCCACCACCGCAAGTTCCTCCGCGTTGCGGTCGAACTTGAGGCCGTTCAGCATGGCGTCCGCGTAGTAGCGCGCAATCGTGTCCTGCGCCATTCGGACGTAACGCACTTCCAGGCTGCGAAAATGGTCCGCGGTGAAAATCGATCCCTCTGCCGCGAGCGTGCGAAACAGAGATTTGGCGACGTCGCTGGCCATTCGCGTCAGTCCTTTGGACGGATCTTCGGCCGACAGCGTCTGATGCTTGTGCTCGTAGTTATCCGTCAGATCCACCTGGCACACCCGGGAGGTCGCGCAGTTGCGATAGACCTCGGCCATCACTCCGACTTCGAGCCCCCAGTCGGCTGGAATCCGGTTGACCCGCGCCAGGTTGACATCCATCGCGAATTCGCCCGCCAGTGCGTATCGAAAACTGTCCAGGAAATGCAGGAACGACGCGCCCGGCGCCATGTCGAGCATCGACCGGATCAACGGCGTGAGGAACAGGCGAGTGACCCGGCCGTGCAGCCGGTCGCTCACCCGGGCGTAGAACCCTTTGCAGAACTCGAAGGCCAGATGGGGATGCGCCACGGGATAGCACAGCCGCGCCAGTAACTGGCGATCGTAATTGACGATGTCGCAGTCGTGGAGGGCTATCACATCGCAATCGCGCTTCGCCAGCAGATAGCCGTACGAAAGCCAGCACGACCGCCCTTTGCCGTCCTCGCCGGCCGAGAGCCCGCGTTCTCGAAGCATCTGCAGAAGGCGTTGAACCCTCTCGCTGTCTATCCACAGAATCGTGACAGGCGTGTAGAAGTCGTGGAAGAACGCGCTGGCTCGCGCATATTGCTCTGGAGTCGCTCTTCCCAGCGCGACCACGATACGCTGCAGGTACCGGACCTGCCGCAACTCGGACACGATTCGAGCCATCGCCGGTGTCTCGAATTCCGAGTAGAGCGCCGGCAGAACCAGGCCAATCGGTTTGGTGCGTGCGAACCGCTCCAGGTCGCTCTCGATCCGTTCGACGCTGTTCGGCTTCAAACGATGGAGGGTTGTGACCACGCCTGTTTGGTAGAAATCCGCCATTGACAATTGCCTCCAGGTTCCAACCTACGGAAAAGCGGCCGGGCGAACTATCGTGCGGCGACGCTACATACCGCCCAAAAGCAACGTAGACGGCGCCAGCCGCACCGACCGCTGGCCGGCCACCCGACGGCGGTTCCGACATAACCTGAGCATCCCGGGAAAATAGAGTCCCTGCGCTATTGGCCCGGGAGTGCGGGCTGCCGACAATGGAAGGCTAGAGGCCCGAACAAGGGAGGTAACTCATGACACCCCGGGAAGTGACGAAGTTCAAGAAGATGCTGGAACATGAGCGGGATGCCGCGGTTCGGGCGGCACTCCAGCGAAGAGAGAGCATCGTGGTCGAACAGACCGCGGAGGCTCTCGAACAGACGGTCTATGACGGCGAACGGGAACTCGCGTTGGCGGATCTGACCCGGCACTCCGAGCGGATTCGCGAGATCCGGGCGGCGCTGGGCCGCATTGAAACGGGGACCTTCGGAGTCTGCCGGCGTTGCCGGAGGCCGATCGGGGCAAAACGCATGGCGGCTGTTCCGTGGACACCCCTCTGCATTCGATGCCAGGAGACCGCCGACCGGGCGGGTCTCGATTCCGCCGACGACGCGCGGGCCACCGCCGCATGAGGGGACGCAGCGAGAGAAATGCCAAACCGCAAAGGAAGCGCGATGAAGACCAATGAATTAGAGCGGCACATCAGGATGCTGGCGACGCTCGAAGAGAGCGAAGCGCTGATGATCAGTTGTTATCTGGAAGTCGGGAACGGGTCTCCGGGATTTCGCAACGTGCTCAATGAGCGCATCCAGACGCTCAGGCAATCCCTGGGGCCGGACGCGCGGCAGTCTTTCGAGGAGGCGCTCGACAGGATAGAGACCTTCCTCCAAACGGGAGTGGGGGCTTCGTCCCGCGGACTCGCTCTGTTCTCCCGCGCGGGAGAGAGGCCGTTCTTTCTGCCGCTCGAATTCCGCGTGCCGCTGCCGAACTGGGTCGCTGTCGGTATGACTCCCAAGCTGTATCATCTGGTGGAGCTCAAGGATAACTACGATCGGTACGTAATCCTTCTCGCGACGGAAACCTGCGCCAGAATCATCGGCGTGAACCTCGGATCCGTCACCGAACAGATCTGGAAGACGCGCCCCGAACTGCGCAGTCGAGTGGGCCATGAGTGGACCAAGGACCACTTCCAGGATCACCGCCGCGAGCGGACGAACCAGTTCGTTCACGACCTGATCCGAAGCGTGGAACGCGTGGTCTCCGAGGGCGGATACGCGCATCTGATACTGGCCGGAAGCGGCCGCGTTATTTCGGCGGTGACGAAGGCTCTGCCGAAAGGCCTCTCCGCCAAGCTGATCGACGCGGTTCCCGCGGCTGCAAACGATCAGGTTTCCGACGTGGTCACCGCCACGCTCCAATCGTTCCTCGAGCATGAGGAACGGGAGTCGCAGGCGATAGCCGAGAGGCTGGTCTCCGAGATCCACACCAACGGGCTCGCGGTCGCCGGGACCAGCGCCACGATGCAGGCACTGAAGAGCGGGCAGGCGGACTTCCTGGTGATTGCGAAGAGCTATGAGCCCGGCACGGGATGGGAGTGCCGGCGATGCGGAAAGATGGAGCTCGCGCTTCCGCGCCCGAACGTGTGCACGGCCTGCCGCCTCGGGGTGCCGCGCGAGTTCGACATCAGGGAGGAGATGGTGCTGCTCGCGGGGCGGCTCGAATGTGGCGTGGAGGTGGTGGAGCACAGTGACGTCCTGATGAACTTAGGCGGCGTAGGCTGCCTCTTACGGTTTCTGGCGCCCGCGGGCTACGCTCATGCGGCCGCCTGAAGCCTGGACGGTTGCCGGAACGCAACGGTGCGCCAGGCGCGTCCGGAAAATCGCGAGTTCCCTCCCGTGATCGGCCGTTATCCACTATACGGTGCACTACACCTGGCAGGCGGTGGCCGAAAACCACCAAGGTGGTGGCGCGCGGCCACGTAACGCGCGTGCAGCCCGCTGACTCTGAAGCACTTAGCCAATGGCAACGAACCTGCAACTGGGTTAGCGTGAGGCAATGGCTATGTTGATACAGCGGAAGATGTTGGTATTGCTCGTGGCGTCGTCGCTGGCAGCGGCCGCGCCCGTTTTTGCGCAGGAGGCCGATCCCCCGGACCAGGGTCAGCCGCAAACGGACATGCAGCAGGAGGGCCCGCCACAGCAGGAGGCCCCGCCGCCCTACGCGCCGCAGGCCAATCCCCAGACTGCCCCGCCCTCCTCCGGATGGCACAGGTTCGGACAAGCGCCGCAGCCGATGGCCGCGCCGCTGCCGGCCAACCTGACGCTGCCCGAAGGCACCTGGATCACGATCCGCGTGGACCAGCCGCTATCGAGCGACCATAACCAGCCCGGCGATTTCTTCGCCGCGACCCTGGCTCAACCGCTGGTGGCCGATGGGATCGTGGTGGCGCGCCGCGGACAGATGGTGGGCGGCGTGGTCACCGAAGCCATGAAGGCGGGGCGCGCTAAGGGCGTCTCCCACCTGCGGCTGGAGTTGGGTGAGCTCAGCCTGGTGGACGGCCGGCAAGTCCCGCTGAAAACGCAGTTGGTGGAGCGGCGAGGCAACACATCGCTGGGCCGCGACGCGGCTGCGATCGGAACCACCACCGGCGTCGGTGCCGTGATTGGCGCCGCGGCCGCTGGCGGTTTCGGCGCTGGGATGGGAGCGATCGCCGGTGCCGGGGCTTCGACCATCGGCGTCCTGCTCACCCGCGGCAGGCCGACGGTGGTCTATCCCGAGACGCCGCTGACGTTCCGCCTGGAGGCGCCGGTCGTGATCTCCACGGTTTCGGCGCCGGACGCCTTCCAGCCGGTCAATCAGTCGGATTATGGGCAGAGGATGCAGTATAGGGCGGCCGGGCCTGGGACAGCGCCCCCGCCCTACTACAACTACTCCTACTCGCCGTATTCGTATTCGCCTTACTGGTACCCGTATTCGTATGGCGGGCTCTGGGGCCCGGGCTTCTACCTCGGCGGCGGCTGGGGCGGCTGGGGCTACGGCGGCTGGGGCGGCGGCTGGGGCTACGGCGGCTGGGGCGGCTGGGGCGGCGGCTGGGGCCGCGGCGGCGGTTGGGGCCACGGCGGCGGTGGCCCGGCGGCGGCTTCCGTGGCGGCGGCTTCCGCGGCGGCGGAGGCCACGGCGGCGGAGGCCACGGCGGCGGCCACCGTTAACAACCCCTGGCTCTCCCACCTGCAATACTGGGGTTGATCGGCATGGTCAACCCCAGATTTCCTTCCCTCTATCAGATCAATACGCGCGTGTGGCTGAACGGCTCCACGCTCGACAACGTGCCGGACTCGGAACTGGACCGCATCGCCGCCCGGGGCTTCGACTGGGTGTGGCTCCTCGGCGTGTGGCAGACCGGCGAAAAGGGCCGGGAGGCCGCGCTCGCCGAGCCATCGCTGATTGCCGAATACCGCCGCGCGCTTCCGGATTTCAGCGCGCGCGACGTCTGCGGTTCCTGCTTTTCCGTGGCCGGCTACACGGTCGCCCGCTCGCTCGGCGGCGACGCCGCGCTGGCGCGCATCCGGGAGCGGCTCCGCCAGCGCGGGCTGCGCCTGATAGTGGACCTGGTCCCCAACCACACCGGCCTCGACCATCCCTGGGTCCGCGAGCATCCCGAGTTTTATGTCCACGGCACCGACGCCGACCTCGCCCGCAATCCGCGGAACTATTACCGCGCTGGATCGGCGGTGCTGGCCCACGGGCGCGATCCGTATTTCCCCGGCTGGCAGGACACCCTGCAGCTGAATTACGCCCAGCCCGCGATGCAGGAAGCGATGATCGCCGAGTTGATGAGGATCGCCGGCCAGGCCGATGGCGTCCGCTGCGACATGGCCATGCTGATCCTGCCCGACGTGTTCGAGAAAACCTGGGGACTGCGGCCGCCGCCTTTCTGGCCCCGCGCCATCGAGCGCGTCCGCGCACGCAACCCGCAGTTCGTATTCCTGGCCGAGGTCTACTGGGACCGCGAGTGGGATCTGCAGCAACAGGGCTTCGACTACACCTACGACAAGCCGCTGTACGACCGCCTGCGCGATGGCCACGCCCGTCCGGTGCGCGAGCACTTCCACGCCGACGCCGCGTTCCAGCGCAAATCGGGGCGGTTTCTCGAGAATCACGATGAGCCGCGTGCCGCCGCCACATTTCCGCCCGCGATGCATCGCGCGGCCGCCGTCCTGGCGTTCTTCTGCCCGGGGTTGCGGTTTTTTCACCAGGGGCAGCTCGAAGGCCGCAGAGTCCACGTGCCCGTGCAGCTTTGCCGCGAGCCGGCCGAGCCGCTGGACGCGGACCTGGCCGGCTTCTACGATCGGCTGTTGGCCTGTCTACGTGACGACGTCCTGCGCGATGGCGATTGGGAGCTGGTGGAACCGGTCCCCGCATGGAACGGCAACGAGACCTGCGACAGCTTCATCGGTTTCGCCTGGAGCGGCGCCGGCGGTCGGCGCATCCTGGTCGCGGTTAACTACGCGGCCAACCGAAGCCAGTGCTACCTCCGCCCGCCATTCGCTGAAATTCGCGGGCGTCAGGTCCGCTTCGAAGACCGCCTCGGCCCCGACGTCTACGATCGCGATGGCGACGAGGTGCTCGGCCGCGGATTGTACCTCGATCTGGAGCCCTGGGGCTGCCACGTCTTCGACGTGAAGGTCTGAATCCGGTGGAACGCGCCGGCATCCCTGCGCTGGCTTGAAAACCGCTCTCTCGCACGCTAGATCCCTTGAGTGCGTCGTAGATTCCGTCGGGTGTCGGAATGAGTCGCAAACCCGGGACTGGCTCGAATTTCGCCGCGTTTGCGAAATTCGTGCCTGTCCCACCCTTCGCCCTCCGTCAGTTATACCGCTCGGAATTTGCGACGCACTACACTGGCTACACGGCGTCACGCAGCGTTTAAAGCGACGGATTGTACGTCACGGCGGCCGCCGAACAGCCCATGAAGCAGCAGAATCTCCAGCGCGACGATTAGCAACAGGACGGCGATCGTAAGTCCGAAAATCAGGGGCGCCGGCCCTAACGCCACCGATCCGAGGCGCTCGCTCAACGCGCCGAAGTTGCGATAAAGAACTGCGATGTCACGAGCCGTTCCGCGCCCGTCGTATCCTGCGTAAAGTGGAATCAGCTTCACTACATAGGTGGCGCCGAGAACGTATCCGAACACCAGCGCTTGCGCGGCCGCCACGAACGGCCCGATTCGCCAGCGCCCGGTACCGAGCGCCGCTAGCACTAGCAGCGGTGTAACCATGACCTGGCTGTACCAGGGAGCCGGCGTCGAGGATGCTCCTCGCGTCATGATCTCGGCGGCAGCCCCGTTGTACGCCAGCGCGGCCCCGAAAACTGCGCAGTACACGGCAACGAGCCATTCCGGCCGTGCGTGGTGCGTGAAAAGCCAGAGGAGAAACGCCACCACGCATAGCGCTACCACTGTGTTAATGGTACCGAGGGAGAAAGTGCGGAAGGTATTGTTCCCCGTCCAGAGCGCCTCGCGAACGCTATCGACCGCGACTTTCGGCCAGTTCATCTGAAGCGCCCTCGTCAGCACGGCCCTCAGGCCGATGCCGCCACGCGCGTCCTGAGTACCCATAACGACGCCGTAGAGACGGTAGTTTCGAACGTACCAGGGCCCGGCGCAGACCGCGACAATGAGCGCGGCCATCATAAACCGTCGCCAGTCCCGGCGTATCAGACAAATGCCAAACAGAAGAGGGGCAAGCGCCACGAAGTAAGCCTTGGTAAGTAGGCCGGCCGAAAGAACCAGTGCGGTAATCGCCACATTTCTGGCGTCCATTCGTGACATACAGCGAATCAGCAACACAAGGAACCACACAGTAAGTGGCACAGCGAGCGAATCGTTTGCTATATGCGCCAGAGTGGCCCACGTCATCTGCGACGACAAGATTGAGAAGAGCGCGATGTTCCGGTGATTTTCGCGAACGCCGACCTCGATACACAGGGCACTGGCACCGGCGTAAAGCAGGAAGGAGCAGGCGAGAGCCGTCAGGATCCGCAACAAGAGCACTCGCGACGGGAGCGGGAGGCCGGCGAGAATGCGCTCAGGAATTGCCAGGAGCACGTACTCGAGCGGCGCGTGCTGAGCCTCGTAATTCAGGAAATCTGACGATTGCCAGCGGTAGTCGCGAGGGATGTTGTACAAGGCTCGCCGTGCCGCGGCCCTGCGCTCCGGTGACCAGGAGAAGAACTGCGAGTACGTTGTAACCTGCGGCAAGTTACTCTTCACGCTCTCACTGGCGGGCGCTAATAGGATAGAGTCGCGCACTTCGCGCGACAGCCGCGCGCTGCGAGGGTCGGGGAACCCCTGCTGGTTCGCCAGGCCTTGAACATATCCGAAATGAAAGGGTTCGTCGAACCCCTCCCACAAGGGCAGCAGCGTACTGTAGAGGACTGCGTTCAGCGCCGCTAGCGCGATGAGCAGATGGCTGGTCTTCATGGCCTGCCGTAGCTGAGTGGACCGGAGGCCATCAGTGGAGCCCGCGCGGCCTCGCCCCCGGTCCCTGATCCCAACAGCGAAGCTCAAGCTGCGCATCGAATGAATCCCGCCCTCTCCTTCGGCCGCGATTTCTTCTTGCGTCCCTTGGCCAAGACAAATCATACTCCACTGCGCATCCCCTACTCTCCGGAATTGGCCGCCAATCGCGTTTGAAGAAGCTAAGCAATCGATTCCGTTGGGGGGGCAGCCGAGAATCAGGATCCCGTCGCCCGTTCAGGTGCAGTCCAAATCCCACGGAACTAACCCAACTTCCGCGGCTGCGAGGGCTCTCGGTACCATTCGCGAGATTATCGACTTCACGCGCAACGCCTGGAATCTCGCCGGGACCCCGTGCTTTTCGATGCGACCGTCAGGGCAGCGCGACCTGCCGCTCACGGCCGTTCCGCCAGCACCGAACCGCGACCGTCAGGGAGCGGACCTGCCAGTCGGAGTCCGTTCTCAGTCGTAACGCAGCCTGACGGCCTCGTCCTCCAGCACGTGCTTTATCGTCTCCTGCCATTCCGGGGAGTCCCACGTCCCCAGACCCTGGTGTTTCAAGAAGTACTTCTGGGGAATCGGGTGGGTGCCGATAACGGCCTTCATCTTGTGGTTCTTCTCGATCACCTGGCAGAAGTCGCCAATGTACGGGCATGGAGGGTATCCCACAACCAGACCGGTGGCTAAGTGAACCACCTCCGCGCCGTTCTTCCTCATTTCCTCGGGAGCGTACTCAACGTTGCCCCCTGGACATCCGTCGCAGGTGGTGTAGCCCACCACTTGCACTTCCTGCCCTCGATAGAGGCGGAACGCGCCCTCGCGGTCGCGCACCGACCGGAAGCATTTTCCCCCTGCGCAGGTGTGGTAGCGATTGCAGATGATGATTCCTATCTTCACCGGATCGGGCATGACCTACCTCTCTTGGAGTAAATGGGTCCCAGGATAGCACGCCCGCGTAATTCAATCGACGACAAACAGCTTTGCCCCCGTCACCGTGAACGAGCGATGCGGTTCCACGCCGTCGCCGACTTGATAGCTCATGCCGGGCTTCAGGACGGCTACGCGGCCGTCCTTGAGTTCAGTGTGCAGCTCGCCGGCCAGGCACAGCAGCACGTGGCCCTTCTCGCACCAGTGATCGGCCCGGTAGCCCGGCGAGTACTCGATAAGCCGGACTCGAACATCGCCAAACTGGCGGGTGCGCCAATAAGCGGTGCCCGTCTCGCCGGAGTGGACGGTGGGCGTAATGGCCGCCCAATCGGTGGTGTCAAACGGTATTCCCGGCAAATGCATTTGGCGCTCCGCGTTACTCGATCGCGTACAAATTCCCGTCGGTCGATCCCACATACACCACGCCGCCATCCACCACCGGCGACGAAACGATCGAGCCCAGCGAAAACAACCGGTCAATAGCGAAGTACATGCCCTCGAACGAATCCGAGGTGAACAGAGCCTTGAAGTTCGGAGTCCCGTCCGCCGCGATGAAGCCTCCGCCGTTCCGCTTGCCGGCCTCGGTCTGGAACTCCCACGCGAATTTGCCGCTGCTCAGGTCCACGGCGTACAGTGTGCCGTTGAACGAACCGAAGTATGCCATACCGCGCGCCACCGCGGGCGAGGAGAACACCAGCATGTGCGCGTCGAGTTTGTATTTCTCCTTGCCGGTCTTCAAATCCACGGCGCGAAACATCGCGGGAATGGGGTTGCCGACATACGCCGTTCCCTCGTAAATCGCCGGAGAGGTGTTGATCCACGAGCCTCCGGTCGAGAGATTCCACTTCTCTTTGCCGGTGGCGGCATCGACCGCCCACAGGTGCGAGTCGCGGCACCCGAAGTAGACCACGCCATCCACCACGGCCGGCGACGACTGTATCCCGGTCTGGTTGTGGTTGGCCGCGTCCTCCCCGGTCTTGAACTTCCACTTCACCTCGCCGCTGGCCGCATCGACCGCGTAAAGGTTCGTGTCCCAGCTTCCGAAGTAAACCACCCCACCGGCCAGCGCCGGGGACGAGTGAACCACGTCCTGCGTCGCCACCTTCCATTTCAGACCGCCGCCGGCGGCATCGAGCGCGTAGAAATTGCCGTCGCCGCTTCCGAAATAGACCATGCCATTCGCCACTGCGGGGGAGGAGAGGAAGAAATCCCACACATCCGCCATCGTCTGCGTGCGCGGCTTACCGCCGTGCAGTCCCTTGGCTTCGAAATGGCGCTCGCCGCCGGTTTCGAACTTCCACTTCTGCTTGCCGCTCGCCGCATCGAGCGCGTAGAAGGCCCCGTCATAGCTGCCGAAGTAGACCGTCCCCTCCACCACGGCGGGGGAGGATCGGACGATGCCGCCCGTAGCGAACTTCCATTTCTCCTTGCCCGTCGCCGCATCCACCGCGTAGAGGTTCTTGTCGTCGCTCCCGATGTAAACGGTGCCATCGGCGATGGCGGGCGACGAGAGAATCCAGGCGCCGGTTCTAAACGCCCACTTCACGCCCTTCAATTGCCGCGGGCCGTCGCTATCGTACACGCCGGTGTGGGCCGTGTTGCCCCGGAACATGTTCTGAGAGAACGCCGCCGGCACGAGACCGGCGGCGACGATAGCAACTACCAGGACATGCGACATAAGGATCTGTCTGCCTATACGCGTGCCGAGCGGTCCGCGTTTCGGTCAATCGCATCCTAAACACCGGCGCCGGCGGATTTGCTTCCGCCCTTGCGCGCCCCCCACAATGGAAGTAACCGGAGGGTGAGGGATGACAGCTCCAGCCATGATGAGATCGGCGCTCGCCGAGGCACGCGCGAACACCGACGCCTTGTTCGGCGTGGTCCGCCCGGGCTCGCTTTATGAACGCCCCATCGCGGAACGCCACCGCATCGTCTTCTACATCGGCCACCTGGAGGCCTTCGACTGGAACCTGCTGCGCGAGCCGCTCGGCTTGGAGACGTTCCATCCGACGCTCGACAACCTGTTCGCCTTCGGCATCGACCCGCCGGTCGGCCAGATGCCGCGGGACCAGCCCTACGACTGGCCCCTGATCGGCGAGGCGCGCGCCTATAACCAGCGCGTCCGCGAACGCCTGGACGCCGAGATCGCGCGCGCCCCGGCGCAGTTGCTGCACGTGGCTATCGAGCACCGCCTCATGCACGCCGAGACTTTCGCCTACATGCTCCACAATCTGCCGCCCGGAGCCAAGACCGCTCCGGCCGCCGCTCCCGCGCCTTCGGGCGACCCTCCCCCTGTTCGCATGATCGAGATTCCCGCCGGAACCGCCACGCTTGGCCGGCTTTCCGGCAACGGCTTCGGATGGGACAACGAGTTCAACGAGTGCGCCGTCCCCACGCCCGCCTTCGCCATCTCGAAATACAAGGTCACCAACGGCGAGTATCTGAACTTCGTGCGCAGCGGAGCCGCCCCGCCGCACTTCTGGACCCAGCGCAAGGGAGCCTGGTATTACCGCGGCATGTTCGGCGAAGCGCCGCTCGCGCTCGACGCGCCGGTCTGGGTGACCCAGCAGGAGGCCGAAGCCTACGCCCGCTGGGCCGGCAAGTCCCTGCCCACCGAAGCGCAGTTTCACCGCGCCGCCTATGGCACGCCTGAAGGCGCCGAGCGTCAGTATCCCTGGGGCGACGACCCGCCCACCCGCGGCCGCGGGAACTTCGACTTTGCGTCCTGGGATCCCGCTCCCGTGACCTCGACGCCCGGCGGCGACAGCGCCTTCGGCGTGTCGCAGTCGATCGGCAACGGATGGGAATGGACCTCGACCCCGTTCGCGCCGTTCCCGGGCTTCGAGCCGTTCCCGTTCTATCCCGGCTACTCGGCCAACTTCTTCGACGGCGCGCACTACGTCATCAAGGGCGGCTCTCCGCGCACCGCGGCGCCCCTGCTGCGCCGCTCCTTCCGCAACTGGTTCCGGCCGGACTATCCCTATGTCTACGCCGGCTTCCGCCTGGTGGAGAACTAAGTGAGCGCCCTCCCCATCGAACGCCCCGATTCGACCTTCGCCCTCGACGTGCGCACCGGCCTCACGCGCCCCGGCCAGAAGGAACTGCCTTCGGTCTACCTCTACGATGCCCTGGGCTCGACGCTCTTCGAGGCCATCACACTGCTTCCCGAATACGGCCTGACGCGCGCCGACGAGCGCATTCTGCGCCGCCACGCCGGCGCCATCGTCGAGCGCCTTCCGGTGCCGTTGGTGGTGACGGAACTTGGCTCCGGCAGCGGCCGTAAGACGCGCTGGCTTCTGGAGGCCCTGGCCCGCGGCGGTCCGGTGACCTACTACCCCATCGATATTTCAGCCGCGGCGCTGGCCCGCTGCAAGTTCGAGCTGGCCGAAATCGGCTCCATCGGCGTGGTCGGCCTCGAACAGTCTTATCTCGACGGACTAGCCGAGGTGGCCGCGCGCCGCACCGGAGCCGAGGCTCTGCTAGTGCTGTTCCTGGGCAGCACCATCGGCAACTTCGAGCGCTCCGCCGGAGAGGACTTCCTCCGCGCGATCCGCCGTTCGCTCTGTCCCGGCGACGGCCTGCTATTGGGCACCGACCTGGTGAAGCCGGCCGCCCGCCTGGTCGCCGCCTACGACGATCCCACGGGCGTGACCGCCGCGTTCAACCTCAACCTGCTCGCGCGCATCAACCGGGAGTTGGGAGGCAACTTCGCCCTCCGCCATTTCTCCCACGAAGCCCGCTACGACCCGCTGCGCCGCCGCATCGAAATGCACCTGGTTTCCGCCCGCCGCCAGACCGTCTCGATCCCCGGCGCCGGCATCACGGTGAATTTCGAAAAGGGTGAGTCCATCTGGACCGAAGCCTGCCACAAATTCCAACTAGAGGAGCTCGAAGGCATAGCCGAGCGCTGCGGCTTCCGCTCCCAGGCGCAGTGGGTGGATCCGCAGTGGCCGTTCGCCGAGAGCTTGTGGATCGCGGGGTAAGAATTTGGGCCACGGATGAACACGGATAAGCCATGTAGGACAAGCTTTAGCTTGTCCCGGCAGTCTCTTTTCGCTTTGTCAATTAGCGGCGATCGGCGTTCATCCGCGGCCGGACACTTTGCTCACGCGCCGGTGCAGGGAAGGAATGCGAGTCTCGGAACGGGATTGGTATATGATGACCCTCTAGACCAATGGCTCGTCCCGTCCACGTCTCGCCTGCTCATGCCTGCATCCGAAACTACTACCAGGAGCTCGAACAGTACCACCAGCAGGGCGTGGCTCACGAAGGCGCGTTGCGCACGGCCTTCCAGAACCTACTCTCCGACACCCTCCCTCAGGGCTGGTCGCTCTCCCCTGAATACGGAATGAAAGGCTCCGGCGGACGCCTGGTGCGCCCCGACGGTGCCATCCTCGACCGCAACTACTTCCCTCGCGGCTACTGGGAAGCAAAGGACCCCACGGACCGCCTGGACGCCGAGATCGCCCGCAAGAAGGAGAAAGGCTACCCGCTCAAGAACACCATCTTCGAGAACACCCGCGAGGCCATCCTCTTCCAGAACCGCGAGCCGCTCCCGAAGATCCAGTTGGGCGACCCCGCCGAACTGGCCCAGCTCCTCAACTGGTTCTACTCCTACACCGAGCCCGAAGTCCTCGGCTTCGAAGAGGCCGTTGCCAACTTCCAGGAGGAAGTGCCCCACCCGCTCCGACCCCAACCTCTGGTCAGACGACGAGCGCTACACCGTCCGCCTCATCGGTCAGGTGATCCAGGTGAGTGTCGAAACCGTCGCGATCGTCCGCTCACTGCCGAACTGGCAATAGCGATAACGGGATCTCCGTGCGAGTCGCCCTCATGCCGTCTTGAGAGCAGGTTAGCGTGCGCCCTCAAGCCGCGCGCAGACTCACCTGAAAGGCCTCTTCCACCCGCTCAAGCTCCGACGCGATTTCCCGTTCCTCAATGACAGCTTCCACGATGAGCGGCACGCTCTCCGGAATAAGCTCGGCAACCCGCTGGAAGGCCATGATCGATGAATACGAGAGCCGGTCATGCCTGCTCCTGGTATTAACTTCGCTTACGTGCACCTGCCTGAGTCTTGAGGCGTACGTTCGGAGAATCATATAGGCCTCGGTCATAGTGGTGTCCACCTGCCGGGCATGGCCCAAATCCAGGCACAAGCTGGCCTCGGGTAGACGATCGAAAACGACCTCGAGCTCATCGACGGTTCGGGCTACCGGTTTGCGCTTGTCCATATTCTCGACACACAGCGAACCTCCCAGCCGTCGCCACAGCGAGTAGTCCCCGATCGCGTCCGGGTGGACCACTATCGGCCATTCTCTCGACGCGAACTCCAAAAGACAATCCACCACCTGCGACTCCGTGCCGGGTTCGATTCGACTCGGCGCGTGTACCGCCACATAGCTGAACTGCGACAAATCCAACTCGGCAACTGCGGCCCTTAATGGATCGAGCTCAGGTTGCCGGAGGGCGGATAATTCAACCGCCCGAACGGTGTGCGCCCGAAGCATGTCGAGCGCTCGACGAAAATCGCCGAATGCAAGGGCGCCAGTCGAAAAGCCTATCGTTCGGCACATTAGAATACTCCGTACATCTTGGTGAGATCGTACAGACGACTCTCTTTGTCAAAGAACATCTCCAGCAACGCGTCGCGGAACTCATGCGTGATGTGCCTCGCTTCGTCCCAGGTTGCCTCCTGCGGCCTTGGGTCCAGCGCCAGAGCCTTCGAGATAATCTCGAGTCTTCTTCTCTGAAAGCATGCCGAGGAAGCGATCGTAAGCATCGAACAGCCTGCGAGCCGTTCCGTCAAGGTGCGGGAAAGCAAGTAGGGTCATTGCGAGTATCTCGAGCGGCGTCTGTTTTAGAACATCTCGCAGACACGCCACACACTCAGGAGCCCCAACAGGCGCGGGGCAAGGAAGGAGCCCGTGCCGGCTGGTTAGCTTGAGTTCGCAACTAAAGCACGTCAGCAGCCCTGAAACGTAGATAAGCTTTCGCGACATGCGGAGCTTGAAATTCCGCATTGCAGCACCATGCCCGAAACGGGATCGCCGCTTGTAGGCGAAATCCACGGCCATGGTCCGCCAGTAACGTGCGAAATCGTTCTGGAGGAATCGCGGCACGTGATACTTGCCGGAGCCCCGGCGAAAGCCGTCATCCTCGTTGATGTAGCGTTGGAGGATGTCCTTGAGCACGCGCTCGTAAGCTTCCGGACGCCCTACCGCGGATGATTCCAGCAGCAGCAGAATCCGTCGGGTCGTGTTCCGGTTGGTGTCATCTTCTCCACCGATTTGGTGAATCAGATCATGGCTGAACGCCATCGCGCCGAACGTGCCCTCACGACCCGGAGGCTTTGCGGCCACGCTCCCGACGATCGCTTCAATCTTTGGCAGAAGCTCGATGACATCCGGATCGGCCTGCCCGTCGATCAGCAAAGTCCAGTCGATGTCGCTCCCGAGTGTGAACTCGTCCCGAGCCAGCGATCCCGATACGACGATGCTACAGTCCTCCGAATCGATGCCGTGGAGCGCTCCCGCCAACTTGGCACGCGTCTGCGCCGCAAGGTCCCGAGCATTCGTAATGTTCATCCACCGGGCGTCCAGGCGCTTCTCCAGCGCGTCAACGGGTGAGGCGGTCAGCGGAGATGACATGGATCTGCGACTCCCTATTATGCGCAATTCCGTGGGCCCGTGTTGGTGTCGGCAGTGGACCGATAGCCGCAGGTGCCCCCGTCACAACAACCTCCGCCCCACATGGCCCACCGCGCCCCACCGCGCCCGCCAGTACGCCAGCGCCGCCGCCAAAACCAGATCGTCGTGTGTCCCCTCCCGCCATGCCTCAAACTGCTCCCGCCGCCCCGCCGACACCTTTACCCGCATCCCCGTCAGCTCTTTGATGAACGTCTCGCCTTCCCGCAACCCCGTCGCAATCTTTAGCGACCCCGTCTCCAGCATCACCTCCAGCCCCACCACCAGGTCGCGCTTCGGCACGTTCCATCCCCCGTCCGCCCGCGACGCCCGCGCCCCGCCCGTAATCGTCAGCGCCGTCATCTCGCACCCCAGATCCGCCGCCCTCAGCAGGTCGGTCACAGGCACGCCGACGCCCGTCGCATCAGCCACCACCATGCACCCGCCCCGCCACCTCCGGATACGGCGTCCCTAACGGCAGCCGCTCCAGATGCCGCAAACTGTGCCCCACCGCGACGGCCCGCTCCCACGTCACCCGGTCCAGCTCGCCCACCGTCTCCCATCTCTCCACCACCGCGATCGCCGTATAGTCCTGCTTCTGCCCCAGATCCACCCCAACGAGATACCGTTCCCTTACACTGATCTCCCAAACCCCCACTCATGTTTCTTTGAAACGTGGCGCAGGCACTCCTGCCTGCCGCGCCGAGACTCGTCTCGGCGCTAGTTTTTCCGACGGGCGACGCGCGACGGGCGCCGCTAGAACAACGGCCTGATGTCTGTCGAAAACGCCCGCTCCACCATCGCCCGCCTGAACATGACATCGTCCGCCTCCAGAAACTCGCACAGGTACTCCTGCCTGAACCACCGGTCCCCCAACGACCGCCGTTCCTCTTCCAGAAAGCTCGACATTATCCGAGCACACTGTGTAGCCGGCACCGCCACCCGCTCCCATAGAACCCCGCCCTTCGTCCACTCCTCAAAAAAGAATCCCCGCTTCCCGAACGGAGTGCTCATCAACCAAAGGTCCCCGTCCCCCACCGCCAGCATCGGCCGCACCGCCTTGTACATTTCATCGCTCACCCGAGCCGCCTCGTCGATGAGCATCAGCGAGACGGCGGAGAACCCGCGCACCGTCGCCTCCGTCCCCGGCAATCCCACCAGCCGCGACCCGTTCGGCAACAGCAGAGAGATTTCGTTATCCCCGTCCCCCCGCGGCCGTATCCCCATCCGCCGCACGATCGCCGCCGCTTTCCTCAAAAACTCCCCGCTCTGCCGCGCCGACGGACTCACCACCAGCGTCAAACTGCCCGGGCGTTCCTGGGCCCGCGCCACGGCCTTCGCCGCTGTAATGGTCGATTTCCCCCACTGCCGCGTGCAGTTCAACAATAGCCGCCGCGCATCCTGCCGCAACAGCGCCCCCTGCATCACATCCGGTTCGAACCCCAGCCATTCCTCCCATTCCGCTATCCCGCCCGCCTCCGTCTCCCGGCGCCTGCCACCCACCGGCCCGCCTCTGTACGTGCTCCTGATCTTATTCATGCGCCCCCCAGACCATTTACCCCCCCTTCCCCGCCGTTCCCCAATTTCAAAAACTGCATTTACAACTATTTCAAGGACATACAAATTTCGAACCCTTGCCACTGGCTTTCCCGGCCTTACCCTAATTTCAGATGGCGCTCCCTCGCCGTCGCTCTACGGTCTTACGACGGGCGACGAGCGACGGGCGACAAGCGCTTCTAGGAGTCCCTATGTCCTCACAACGCAAAATCGATTCATCCCGCGCCAACGGCGCGCTATCTCAAGGGCCCAAAAGCCCCCAGGGCCGCTCGCTTTCCGCGGCCGCCGCCCTCACCCACGGCCTCACCGCGCGCCGCACCCTTGCCGCGGACGAGTCCGAAGAGGCGTTCCGCGCCCTTCGTGAGATCTACGCCCTCTATTTCCAGCCGGAGACCCAAACGGAATTCGATTGGCTCGAAGAATTCATCGCCTGCCGCTGGCGCCTGGTTCGCATCACTTCCATGGAGACCGCTCTACTCACCCTGGAAGTGGACCGCCAGATGCCTCAGGTGAAGAAGACCTTCACCGTCTGCGAGACCGAAACACGCCTCGCCATGGCTTTCCGGGCCCTGAGCGACGACACTCATGCCCTGGATCTGCTGAACCGTTACGAGGCTCGCATCCGCCGCACCCACGACAAACTCTACAAGCGCCTCGACAGGTGCCGAAAAAAGAGAGCGCGCGCAGTGCACAATGGTCCCAATCCCATAAATGAACACCCCCAGCCCTGACAAATCAAGGCTTTACCCGGCTTGCTTCTTGCCGTTTTTAGCCCTGTTTGTTCTTATCCGTGTTCATCCGTGTTCATCCGTGGCCAATAGTCTTTATTCCGCCGCCACGAACTGCACCGCCACCGGAGCCGAGACAGCCAGCGTCTTCCCCGTCGGAGTAAGTTGGCCGCTGGTGGGATCGATATGAAACACCACCACGTTGTTCGAGTCCTGGTTCGCGACGAACAGGTACTGGCCCGAAGGATCGATGCTGAAGCTGCGCGGCGTTTGGCCACCGCTCGCGACGTGTCCGGCCGGCGTGAGCTTGCCCGTCGGCGGGTCGACATGAAAGATCGCGATGTCGTTCGCCTGGCCGCGGTTCGAGGCGTAGAGGAACCTGCCGTTCGGATGCACCTGCGATCTCGGCGCCGCTCTTGGGGCCCCGGTACCCCGGCGGCAGGGCGGATACCGCCGCGATCGCTTTGAGGGCGCCCTCATTCCACGTGAACGCGGTGACGGTCGCGGCCAGCTCGCTGATCGCGTAAACGAACTTGCCGTTGGGATGAAACGCCAAATGGCGTGGACCCGATCCCGGAGTGACGTGGCCATAGCCAACCGTCGCGAGCGTGCCCCGCTTCGCGTCGAAGCCGTAGACGTAAATCAAATCCACGCCCAGGTCCGCGGAGAGGGCGAAGCGGTCGTCGGGCGAGAACGAGGCCGAGTGCGCGTGCGGCCCCGCCTGGCGCTGGGCATTGATGCTCGATCCGTTATGGTGATTGAAGGCGGAAGCCGGGGCCAGGCTGCCGTTCGCCTTGATGGGGAACAGGCTGACGCTCCCGCTGCCGTAATTCGCCGCCAGCACGAACCTGCCGCTGTGATTGACGGCCAGCGCGCAGGGCGACGAGCCTGCGGTGGGAACGCGATTGAGCGGAGTGAGCTTCCCGGTCTTTCGATCGATGCGAAACGCGCTCACGGAACCCGCCTCGTTTTCGTTGACGGCGTACAGGTGCATGCCGCGTGGGCCGGCCGCAAGGAAGGAAGGGTTTTCCGTCTGCGCCGCCAGACCGAGGCTGGTCAGCCCGCCCGTCGCCGGCTCGAAGCGGTACACGTAGATACCCTGGCTTCCGTGGCCGGTGTAGGTGCCGATGTAGGCGAAGTAGGCGGGGTTGCCGGCCGCGCCGGCCAGGACGGCGATGGCCAGAAGCAGCGTCGGAACTCGAAGCAGTCGCATGCGCACCATCAGACCGCATCCAGCAGGCGGGCGCAAGCGTACCCCACCGTACCCTGCACCGATACGCGCGGTTCCGTGCCAGCATCCGGCAGGCGGGCGCAAGCCTACCCCACCGCGCGCCGCACCGATGCGCGCGGTTCCGTGCCAGCACCGAACCGCGACCGTCAGGGAGCGGACCTGGCGGTCAGAGCACTGGCGCCAGTACCGGTCGGCGGCTTCGGCCGCGAGTTTCATCTCGCTGTTAGCCTCGTCCAGCACATCCTTGGCCCTCTGCGCGTCCACGACGCCCGCTCCGACCGGCGCCCCCTAAAGCCGACGCAAGCCCTACACCGTCGGTTCCCCGTGTACCTCGACCTCTTCAGGCTCCACGCCTTCGTGAAGCGGCTCGGGGAGGCGGCCGCTGAAGTTGAGGTAGCCCCAGGCCAGAGCGGTGGTCGAGCTCAGCACGCCAGCCCAGGCGCCGATGGTGCGCGGGCTCACCGTTTGCGACGCCACCCCAGCCGCGGTCATCGAGAGCATCATCACCGCCCAGGTCAGCGATTCGATGGTCGCGAACACCCGGCCGCGATACTCGCTGGGAACGTTGCGCAGAAGCTGCGTCATGTTGAGCACCGAGCTCACGGCTACCCCAGCGCGCGAGACGGCGATGAAAACCAGCGCCAGCCAGTAGTCCGTCATCTGGCTGAAGATCACGTAGGCGCCGCCGTGGATCACGTAACAGACGACGATGGCGCGCTTGTAGGCGCGGAAGCTCGCGCGCTTGCCGAACCAGTGGCCGAAGACGCCGCCCGCCAGCAGCCCGATGCCCGCACAGGCCCAGATCTGCCCGATGCCCGCCGCGCCCTTATGGAACACCAGTTCGCCGAAAAGGCTGAACAGGATTTGCGCCGCGCCGCCGCCGCTGGCCCACCCGATGCTGATCACGGCGATCCCGAGTATCAGCGGCGTCGAGCGCATGTAGCGCAGCCCCTCGGCGTATTCGTGCCAGGGCCGCACCACTTCGGCTTCGGTGAGCGCGGTTCGTGGAGCCCGGAACGAGCCGGCCGGCGAGCGCAGCCGCGAAATCGAAGCCGCCGAAAACAGGAACGAAAACGAGTTCAGCGCGAACGCCCAGTGGTAGCCGAACTGCACTACCGCGGTCCCCGCCAGCAGCGTCCCCACCACCAGCGTGCTCCACTGCGTCGTCTGCGTCACGGAGTTGGCGGTGTGCAGCTCCTCGGGACTCGCGATGGTGGGCAGGATCGAGGCGCGGCCGCTCGTGAAGAACGGCGAAGCGAACATCAGCAGGCCGCTCAGGACGTACAGCAGCCAGGGATTCGAGCGGTTAACGGTGAGTATGAAGCCGGCGGCGACAACGGCGCGGATCAGGTCGCTCGCAATCATCACGCGCTTGCGGTCCAGCCGGTCGAGCACCACCCCCGCCAGCGGCCCGGCGAGGACTACCGCCGCACCGCGCGCCAGCATGATGCCGCTCACCACCAGGCCGGAGTGCGTGATGTGCAGTGCCAGGGCGAAGACGGCGACGTTGTTGAAGTGGTCGCCGATCTCGCTCACTACCTGCCCCATCCAGGTGTAGCGGTAGTTGCGGTTGCCCCGCAGCAGGCTGTTGAATGACGCGCTCAGCGGAGTGTCTCCTGGCGCACTGTGATGGCGTGCAGATAATCCAGGTCGAGCGCGTAGCCGAAGCCGGGCTCGCCGCTCACGACGATGGTGCCGCGCGGCGTGACCTCGATGGGCGGCGCGATCACGTCGCGCGCCCAGTAACGGCGGCTGGCCGAGACATCGCCCGGCAACACGAAGTTGGGCAGCGTCGAGAGCGCGATGTTGTGCGCCCGGCCCACACCGGATTCCAGCATGCCGCCGCACCACACCGGAATGCCCGCGGCCTGCGCCACGTCGTGAATCTGGCGCGCCCCGGCGAAGCCGCCCACCCGGCCGAGCTTGATGTTGATGATCTGCGCCGCGCCCATGCGTATCGCCTGCTCCGCGTGCCGCGCGGTGCGTATGGATTCGTCCAGGCACACCGGCGTCGAGATCTTCGCCTGGAGCGCCGCGTGATCGATGATGTCGTCGTGCGCCAGCGGCTGCTCGATCATCATGAGGTAGAAATCGTCCAGCTCACGCAGGCGGTCGATATCCGCGAGCGTGTAGGCCGAGTTGGCGTCCACCATCAGGCGAATGTTGGGGAACGCGCGCCGCACCTCCCTCACGACGTCTACGTCCCAGCCCGGCTTGATCTTGATCTTGATGCGCTGATAGCCGCAGGCCAGCTCGCGTTCGATGGTCTCAATCAGGGCGGGCACGGATTCCTGGATGCCGATCGAGACGCCGCAGGAGATCTCGGTGCGTGTGCCGCCCACGTGTTGCCACAAGGGCCGCCCGAGCAGGCGCGCCTCCAAATCCCCTATCGCGGCTTCGAGACCGCCGCATGCCATTTGGTGCCCGCGGATATGATGGGACGGCGCCGCGCCAGCGAGCACCGCGGGTCCGGCGTAGTGCCGCAGAATCAGCCACGCCGATTCGGTCCACTCCTCGTTGTAGAACGGGTGCTCGCCCGCCGTGACTTCGCCCCAGCCGGAGACGCCATCGGCAACCGCCTCGACCAGGATGATCTGCCGTTCAACGGTTCGCCCGAAGCTGGTCTCGAACGGACGCACCAGCGGCATCGCGATCTGGTGCAGCCGGATTTGGTCTATTCGGAAGGCCATTTTCCTAACAGATATGTTCCGCGCTCGAAGCCGACGACGGCGAGTCCCCGGCCAAAGCGATCCAAAAACTGCGCGCGTATCGCCTCCTGCATACGCCGTGCTTCGCCAATCTCCTCTGGCACCGCAATCCGTTCTAGCACCGAACCGCGACCGTCAGGGAGCGGACCCCGCAGCCACCACTCGGCCACCAGACGGTCCGTGGGCACAGAACCGTGAAGCGGGCTGCTGGTGGGGCCCCAATGGTCGGGCAAATAGCGGCGTGCGACGGCGCCCAGAACCTCTATGTTGAAGTGCGCGTTCTTGAGTTCGAGCGGATCGAAAGTCCACTCCACCAGTACGATGCCCCGGGCCAGCGCGTCGCGGCGCTGCTCGAGCTTGAGGGCTCGGCCGACATGCCGATCGCGGCACTCGGGCCGAACGCCCAGCATATGGCTGTAGAGATACGGCCTGCCGTCAGGCTTGAGACCGGCAAAGGCGAGGCAGAATCCCACCATCCGTCCGGCTTCGAAAGCACCGAAGACCTGGCCGCCGGTCCCGGCCGCGATGATGAACATCTGGAGTGGAACCGACTCGCCCGGCGCATAGCCCCATATCTCGTTTTGCAGGCCGACGGCCGCATCCAGATCGGCACGCGCCTCGAGCGCGCGGATCTCGATCCCTGTCACTGGCTGCGTTTCGATTCCTCCCACAGCGCGTCCATCTCCTCGAGCGTGGACCCGGCCGGCGTACGGCCCTGCTCCTTCAGTTTTCGCTCGACGTATCCGAACCGCTCGCGGAACTTGCGATTGGTGCGGCGCAGCGCCTGCTCGGGGTCCACCTTGAGGAACCGCGCCAGGTTGACGATCACGAACAGCAGGTCGCCGACCTCGTCTTCCAGCCGCTCGCGCGGTGCTCCGGCCGCCCTCGCCTCGGCCAGTTCGCCCAGCTCTTCATCCAGCTTTTCGAGAACCTGTTCGGCGTTGGGCCAGTCGAAGCCCACCCCCGCGGCACGGGACGTCAACTGCTGCGCCTCGACCAGCGCCGGCGTCGAGCTCGACACTCCTTCGAGCAGACCCTTCAAAACGCCGCCCTTTTCCTCCGCCTTGATTTCGTCCCAGCGGACTTTGACTTCCTCGGGCGTGCTCGCCGTGCCGGTGCCGAAGACATGAGGATGCCGCCGCACCAGCTTCTCGTTGATCGCATCGAGCGAATCCTCGATGCCGAAGTGGCCGGCTTCGGCGGCCATCTCCGCGAAGAAGACGGCTTCGAGCATCAGGTCGCCGAGTTCCTCCTTGAGGCCGCTCCAGTCGCGCGCGTCGACGGCGTCGAGCACCTCGTAAGTTTCCTCGAGCAGGTAGGGTTTGATGGTGTCGAACGTCTGCTCGCGGTCCCACGGGCAGCCTCCGGGCGCCCGCAACTGCGCCATGATCTCGACCAGGCGAGTGAACTTATCCCCCTGGCTCACTTGGTGCCCACGACCACGATCACGAAGCTGTCCGGAATGAGAGCGGGCCGCGGATGCGGCTGATCCTCGGTCGGCGGGGGCGTCGGGCCGAAACGCGCCGTGGACAGGTAGATCCGGTGCGTCTCCGGATCGAGGGCCATGGTGCGCGCGCCGCGCTCGGTAGTGACCGTTTCCGCTACCACGAACTTGCCGGGCGACTGCTCCCCCGCCACGGTGAGCGTGCCCTCGCCATTAGAGCTGAAGGCCAGCCCCGTGTCCGGATCGAAGCCGTTCCCATCCACACCCGCGCCGATCGGCACGGTCGCGATCACCCTTCCGGAAACGGTATCGAGCACGGTCATGATCTTGTTATGGCAGCCGCTGTACACGTGGTGGTGCTTGATGTCCAGCGCCAGGCCGGAAGGCTCCTCGCAGGGCTGGAGCGGGAACCGCCTCAGCACGGTGAGATGCTTGCTGTCGATCTCCACCACCTCGCTCTTGTCTTCGATGTTCACGTAGATCTTGCCGGCCTCGTCGCTGCGGGCGAACTCGGGCTTGCCGCCCAGCGGGATCGTGCCATCCACCACGCCGGTCGCGGCGTTGAAGGCGGTAGAGTCGCCGCTGCGGCCGTTGAAGGTGAACACTCGGCCGGAAGCCGGATCGAAGAGAATGCAATCGGGATTCTTGCCGGTCTTGACGTCGCCGATGGGCTTGAGCGTGTCGAGCGCGAATATGGTGACGTTGTCCGTGCGCCCGTTGCTGGTGAATCCGCGGCCGAGTTTCGGCGCGAGCGCGATTCCATGCACGCCCAGCGTGCCGGGAATGTCGCCGGCGAGTTTGCCGGTCGCGAGATCGACAACCATCACGTGCGATCCGCGCGAAACAAAGAGCCGGTGCCCGGCGTTGTCCACGGTCAGGTAGTCCCACCCGCCCTCGCCGCCCAGTTGCAGCTTCTCGATGACGTGATACCCGGGCCCGGCCGCCGAAGCGATCGCGCCGAAAAAATATGCGCAGCACATCAGATTTCGAATGTTCACGGAGTTACCGCCTTCAGGCCGATTTTACCGCGTGAGACGACTGGGGGGCACGCCCTAGCCCGCGCCAACGCATCGCCAGGAATTGACCAGCACGACGCCGTCGCTTTGCTGCGCGGTGAACTGAACGCCCCAGCTCCAGACGTCCTCGCCCTGCGCATGGCGGATCATCAGGCGGCAGACGTAGACGGCGTGGCCATTCTCCGTGCGCGACTCAATGGAGGTGGTCACCGCATTTCGGGCATCTTGACTTGAAAGCCCGGCCAGATAGCCTGCGAGATACCGGCCGACGGTTCTGTCGGTGGGCTCGGTTCCATAGCCCACGCAACTCGAGTCCGCGAGCGGCGTCCGCGCACTCTCCAGCACCGCGTCGATCACGTCCTTCGCTGTGGGCGGCAAGTGCTGGAGCTTGGTGGACCGGCCGGGTGGATCCGCGGTTCGGCAGCCAACCAGGGCGAAACATGCGCAAACCAGCAGTGCGGTCTTCACGGCGCGGCCGCCCAGAACATCGCGTTGTCGGGCGCAGAGTAGTGCTGGCTAAACTCCGCCGGCGTCTGCGAGACAACCTGACGATGGCTATTCGAGTAATGGTAGATCCGTCCGTAATTGAAGTAAATGCCAACGTGCTTCCGCGGGACGTTCGTCATCCTCCTGTTCCGGAGGTCCACATTCCCCGCGTTTGTGATGAAAACCAGGCCCCACGCGAGCGCGACGGGACGAGCGTCCCACGCTCCCGCCTGAAGGCAATGTGCGAAGAGGTCCTGCACGCGGATGGACGCAGGCGTTCCGCTGCCGTTCGACATGGTCAGGCAGGTGACGCCGAACTGATACCCCAGCACATGACTGACAAAATGAGCGCAGTGATTGTCCGTGTCCGCCGCGTATCCGACCGGGCAGATAGCGCCGATGTGTTTTCCCAGCAACGGTGTGAGCGAGGCTTCCGTGAGCGCAGACATGTTCGCCCCCTTTTGCAGGTTATTGTAGATCACGCCCGTGCAGGCCGCAATCGCCACGCTGGGCTACGGCTACTCCTGCCGCAGGGCCGTCAGGGTCCGCACTTCTTAAGACGCCAGTATCAACGTCTGTTGCGACTCGCCCAATTCGTGCGTCCGGATTTCCGGGAGGCCCGCTTCGCGGAGCATCGCCTCGAGCTCAGGGACTGTGTAAGCGTCGCCGCCCTTCGTAGTCGCGAGCATCGCCAGGCTCATGATGGCCGGTACCGGCGGGGAGATGCGGTCTTCATTCGGCGTGTACTCGATGACCGCCGCTCCTCCTCCCGGCGTTAAGGCGGCGCGCACCTTCTGGAGGAGTTTCACGTTCGTGGGCGGATCGAAGTGGTGTAGGAAGTTGGGCAACAGGATCAAGTCGTATCCGTTCCCGAAATCCACTTCGAAGGCGCTCCCCGGGATGGTGTGGTAGCGGCCGGCCACGCCGGCCTGGGTGGCGTGTTCGACCGCGAGCGCGAGCACTCTCAACCAGTCCTGCGCCCAGACCTCGGCCGCTGGATTGCGCTTGAGAATCTCGATTCCGAACGCGCCCGAGCCGGCGGCGATGTCGAGCACCTTGAGCGGCGTCCCCGGCTGCGCGACGATGGCGGCCGCGGCCTGTGCCGTCATCCGGGCGATGGGGGTCATGGACCGCGCGAACTCGACCCAGATGGGGTCGTCCGGATCGAGCGTGTGTTCGCCGGCCACGGAGCCTCCTTTGCGCACCACGGCAGCCATGTCGAGGAAGTGGGCGGCCTGTGACGGATGCGCTATGAAAGATGCGACGGCGCCCAGGTAGGCGGGCGAGTGCCGGTTGAGAAACACCGCGGAGTCCAGCGTCAGCCCATAGACTCCGTCGTGCTTGGTCAGGAAGCCGATCACGGTGAGGAAGTCGCACAGGACGCGCACTCCTTTTTCGTTGGCCGCGATCCGGTGCGCTAAGTCGGACGAAGTGGTCGCGCCGTCCGCGATGTGAGTGAACAGATCGAGATCGATGGCCCCTTTGAGCGCCATGGAGCGCTGGAAACCGCCGAGGGTCTCGAACATCAGGTTGGGGTTGGGGTCAGGGTTAGGGTTGGGCTGCGGGTGCATGAGATCACCTATGATACGTGCTTCGAGGGCAATGCGGCCGCCCGGCCTACGGCCCCCGCCCCGCCGCTCCGCTAAAATGAGGAATTGATGAGTGAAGAGACGCCCCCTACCGAGCAGCAGGAAACGCAGCAGGAAACGCCCAGCGCCGAGCGGCGCGAGTTACCGCCGGCGAGTTTCGGCGAGATGATTTTCTCCGTGCGGTTCCAGGCCGAGATGCACCTGGGGCTTTTGCCTCTGGACGAAGAGCAGAAGCCGCCGGTCGACCTCGCCGCGGCCCAGCACTTCATCGACCTGCTGGGAATCCTGGCCGAGAAGACTCGCGGCAACCTGGCGATCGAGGAGCAGCGGTACCTGGAGAACTCGCTCACGGAGTTGCGCTTCCGCTACGTGCAGGCGGCCGACCAGGTCCAGATCAAGTGATGCCGGAATCCGGCTCGCTTAAGATCACCGTCCTGGGATCGGGCACCAGTGTCGGCGTGCCGACGATTGCTTGCGGGTGCGCGGTGTGCCGCTCCACGGATCCCAGGGACAAGCGCCTGCGTCCCTCCGTGCTGCTGAGCTACAACGGGCGGAACGTCGCGATCGACACCACGCCGGACTTTCGCACCCAGGTTCTGCGCGCCGGCGTCGAGCGGCTGGATGCGGTGCTGTTCACCCACGCGCACGCCGATCACATCATGGGGCTGGACGACGTGCGGCCGTTCAACTACCACCAGAAGTCCGGTATCCCTATCTATGGCTCGGCCGAGACCATCGGGACGCTGCGGCGGGTGTTCGAGTACGTGTTCGCGGAGAACGTACACGAGTCCTCGGTACCTCACCTCGAGACGCATTCACTCGATGGCGAGCCCTTCGATCTGTTCGGCCTGCGGTTCCGTCCGATTCCGCTGAAGCACGGGCGCCTGAACATCTTTGGCTACCGCTTCGGCGCGGCCGCCTATTTGACCGACCACAACGTCATTCCGGAAGCCTCGATGGAGGCGCTACGTGGGCTCGACGTGTTGTTCCTCGACGCACTGCGGTACAAGCCGCACCCCACGCATACCACCGTGGCGCGGGCTCTCGAATACGTCGTGGAGCTGAAACCGAGGCGGGCGTTTCTGACGCACATCTGTCACGATCTGGGCCACGAAGAGACGGAGCGCAGGCTGCCGCTGAACGTGCGGCTGGCCTACGACGGGCTCGAGATCGCCGTGGAGGCCGCATAGCATGGATTTTGGCCCGTCGGCCCTCACTATCGGCAACTTCGACGGCGTGCACGCCGGACACCGCGAGATCCTGCGCCGTGTCGTGGCGCTGGCGCGGGAGCGCGGCTGGAAGCCCTCGGTGCTCACCTTCGATCCACATCCGGCCCGCATCGTGGCGCCCGAGCGCGCGCCCAGGCTGTTGACGACGCCCGAAGAGCGCGCCCGGCTGATGCGCGAGGAGGGCATCGAGCAGGTTCTGATCCTGCCGTTCACGCGCGAGCTGGCCGGATTCTCGCCGGAGCGGTTCGTGAGGGAGATCGTGGTGGATCGGCTGGAGGCGCGGGCGGTGCTGGTGGGCGACAACTTCCGTTTCGGCCACGAGCACGCCGGCGACACTCGGCTGCTGGCGGAACTGGGCCGGCGATTCGGATTCCAGGTGGAGGCGGTTCCGGCTATCCGCATGCGCGGCCGGGTGGTCTCCTCGAGCGAGGTGCGCCGCTTGATCGAGGCCGGCAGCGTGGCTGTGGCGGCGCGACTGCTGGCGCGGCCCTACGCGCTGGAGGGCGAGGTGGTGTCCGGCCAGGGCATCGGCTCCAAGCAGACCGTGCCCACGCTGAACCTGGCGCCGGCCGCCGAGGTGATGCCCGCGCGCGGCGTTTACGTCACGCGCACCACCGAAGCCCGATCCGGACGCGACTGGACTTCGGTCACCAACATCGGCACGCGGCCGACCTTCGGGGGCGACTCGGTAACCGTCGAGACCTTCCTGCTCGATCCGCTCGAAGGGGCCAGCCCGCGCGCCATCCGCGTCGAATTTTTGCGGCGGCTGCGCGAGGAGCGGCGGTTCGAGGACGCCGCCGCGCTCAAGGTGCAAATCCTGCGGGATGTGGCGCGGGCTCAGGGCTACTTCCGGAGGCTGTCTCGAATGCAGGCAAGGCGCGCGGGCTGAACCAGGAAGGTCCGCTCCCTCACGGTCGCGGTTCGGTGCTGGCGCGCCCCGACCTGTGCGTCGCCCCGACCTGTGCGCGCTCCGACCTGGCGCACACCGACGTGGCGCACACCGACGTGGCGCATACCGACCTGTGCGCGCCCCGATCTGTGTACACACCGACCTATGCGCATACCGACCTGTGCGCGCCCCGATCTGTGTGCATACCGACCTGTGCGCACACCGACCTGACGCACACCGACCTGACGCACACCGACCTGTGCGCGCCCCGACCTGTGCGCACACCGACCTGACTGGCGCGGCCACGAGGCCGGTGTTACCATAACCGCTCTGGAGGTCCCACGACCAAGCACCGCACCATCCTCGCCGTCCTCTGCGCCGCCGCATGGCTCGGGGCCACGGCCTGCGACCGCGCTCCCGCCTACCGGGCGCGAGCGCTCAGCGGCGAGCAGTTCACCAACGAATCGCTCAAGGGCAGCGTGGTGCTGGTCCAGTTCTGGACCACATGGTGCCCCTACTGCCGCCGGGATCAGCCCGCTGTGGACGCCATCGAGCGGCAGTTTTCCGGGCGCGGCCTGATGGTGCTGGCGGTGAACGTAGGCGAGCCGAGGGAGAAGGTGGCGGAGTACCTGCGCCAGTCTCCGCGCCAATGCCGCGTGGTCGCCTCCGAGGACAGCGACCTCGCGGAGGTCCTGGGGCCCGGAAGCTTCCCGTCCTACGTCCTTATCGGCCGGGACGGACGCATCGTGGATCGCCAGCATGGCTCGGGCGGCGAAGAGTATCTCCGCCAACTCGTGGCGGAGGCGGGAATCGAGCCTTGATGCGCGGCGTCCGCTACGGCGCGCCGCTGGCGCCTTGGCGTGGAACTGCGGCGCCGGCTCGCGGGAGCCGATGACAGTTCTGGACCACATGGTGCCCGTGCCGCCGGAAAGACCAGGACGCCGTCGAAGCCCTGGTTCTCGCGTTCACCGTGGGGCCGAATGCGCCGCGCACCTGCAAGATCCGCCAAGCCCTACCCCCTCTATGTACTGATCGACCGCGACAGCAACATCGCGGGCCGGCAGGCTGGCGCAGCGGGCGAAGCCGCCCTCCGCAACCTTCTCGCCCGGGCCGGCTTCGACTCCTAGTGACGACGAACCGCTTGTCCCGGTAACGCGCGGCTGGCTTTTGCGTCCTACAGAGTAGGAGGGGCATAAGATGCGCAAGGTGTCCGGGCTCGTAATCGTCGCTTTCTGGTCGGTCTCTTTCGGACTGGCCAGTCAGAAGCAGCCGCACAACGATGTCTTCACTTCAGGGCCGCCGAATGAGGCCCAAATGGCACGGGAGATCCGCCATAACCTCTTGATGTTGCCGTACTACACGATCTTCGACGACCTCGCCTTCGAGGTTGATGGCGGCGTGGTCACCTTGCGGGGCGCATGTCCTCCCGACGTTCCATGGGACATTAAATCCGATGCGGAATACGCGGTGAAGAAAGTCCCGGGAGTAACAAAAGTGGTGAACCAGATCGAGGTCCTTCCACTGTCTTTCATGGATTGGCAGATACGTCGAGCCGAGGCCAAGGCCATTTACGGCGATCCAGAGATCGGCATGCGATACGGATACCAGGCCTTACCGACAATTCACATCATCGTGGACAACGGACACGTGACGCTGGATGGCGTGGTAGACGACACGTTCGATGACACACTCGTCCGCACACGCGCCAACGCGGTGCCGAACGTGTTTTCCGTCACGGACAATCTGATTGTTGTGAAGACGGGGCAGAAGAAAGCCTCCAAGTAACCCCGGCGGATGTCCATGCGGCACGAGTTCTACGGCATCTCGAAATTGCCGCTCTCGAGCATGCGGGCGACCCACGCCGCGTGCGGGAGGCCACAAACCGAAAGAGCGTTGAGCTCTTTGGCCACGTCGTAGTCCACGCGCCGGATGACCAGATCGAACTCGTCGAGCAGCAGGTATGCGGCGCGGCGATCGCCGTCGTAGGAAAGACCGACGCTGCCGGTGTTGGCGACGATCATTCCCGAAACGGTGCGGACGTATGGGTGGTGGACATGCGCGTAGATGGCAATCGGCTGGCCGAGCGGCGCGTAGACCGACTCGAGCTCGGCATCGCTCGCGTCTTCCGCGGGGGCACGCCAGGCCGTGTCGGGACTGGCATGCACTAGGGCCATCGGAGCCTGAATCCACGTAAGCGGCAAGCTGCGCAGCCACGCCAGTCTCTCTTCTCCCAGCACCTCGCGGGTGGCCGCCGCCATCTCCTCAATCCCAACCAGAAGAGGTTGTATTTCGGGAGATTGACTCGCAAACTCCTTCAGCGACTCGGGCCTGAAAAGCATTTCGTCGGTATTGCCCATCACGCCCTGCCAGCCCAGCTCGCGGATGCGATCCACGGTCTGGGCGGGGTTCGCCCCGGCGTCGGCCAGGTCGCCTCCATGCAAGACCAGGTCCGGAGACGTCTGCCGCAGATCCGCTACGACCGCCTCGAGCGCGGTCAGGTTGCCGTGGATGTCCGCTACGATTGCGATGCGCATCCCGCCCTCCATCTCATCAATCTCTCACAGTTTGGCAGCAGGCCGCCGGGCTGGTCCGGGGGTGCCGCGAGGCCGCCCGCTGGTCCGGGGGGCGCCGCGAGGCCGCCGGGCTGGTCCGGGGGGGCCGCAAGGCCGCTCGCTGGTCCGGGGGGTGCCGCGAGGCCGCCGGGCTGGTCCGGGCGGGGCCGCGAGGCGCCGCGCGCTGGTCCGGTGGGTGCCGCTGGCCGCGCGCTGGTCCGGGCGGGGCCGAGGTGGCCGCCCGCCGGCCGGATCTCTCACCAAGCCCCCTCGTCCGCCGACGGCCCGTAGACTGCCGGCACCGGCGCTTCGTTGAGCCGCAAGTACACCGTCAACTGGCCGCGGTGATGCGCGAGGTGATTGAACACGGAATCGCGCAGCAGGATGTACCGCGGCTGCTCGCTCACCACGCTGCCCGCAACTTTGAGCTTCCACGGTGGCAGGAGATGCTCTTCGGTGGTGGCCGCCAAAGCCTCACGAGCGTTCGCGACATTGGCTTCGAGCGCCTCCAGCAACTCGCGACTCGTGCGCAACCGCGGCTGCCGATAGCCCGCGCCGCCGGGCGGACGCAGATCCAGCTCGTCCCGATTCACCGTCATGGCGATCCAACCCGGCATGGTCGCCACCAGCGTCGCGAGCCGCCCCAGTGGCATCGATCTGGGTGCGGCTGGTTAGTCGTCTCGCCCCTCTGGAACGCCAGGCGCATACTCCAATTATCCCTCGCCGCCGCGGCCGGCGCCCCCTTAGAAACTGACCGGTTTCCAATACAAGGTGATCCTGAAAACGTGCCCGGGGGACCCGGGTGCGGCATCCTGCGGAGGGAATGCGAATTCGGATGCGGAATGCGGAATCTTTGGAGCCGGAAGCGATCGGCGCGTTTTTGGAGGCCAGCCAGGCGATCGAGTTCGCCGGCCAGAACCAGGAGGAAATCTACGGTTGGGTGAAGACGATGCTGCTCCAGCAGGAGTACTTTCGACAGGGCAAGAAGCAGCGGGGCGTGATCCGAGCCTACCTGCACAAGGTGACCGGGAGAGCCTGCCGCAGATCACGCGCTTGATCCGGCAGTACCGCCAGACGGGCGAGCTGAAGTCGCGGGCTGGCCAGAGGCGCCGCTTTCCCAAGAAGTACACCGCGGCGGACATCGCGCTGCTGGCCGAAGTGGACCGGGCGCACGAGCGGCTGAGCGGGCCGGCGACGCGGCGGATGATGGAGCGCGAATACGGCCAGTATGGCAAGAAGGAGTTCGCGCGGTTGGCGGGGATTTCGGTGGCGCACCTCTACAACCTGCGGCGGACCGCGGCGTATCGCAAGCGGGCGGCGGCGTTTGTGCCGACGCGTCCCACGACGATCCCGATCGGAGAACGGCGCAAACCGGACCCGCGAGGAGAGCCCGGTCACCTGCGGGTGGACAGCGTACACCAGGGAGACTGGGAGGGAGCCAAGGGCGTGTTCCATATCAACGCGGTCGACGAGGTGACCCAGTGGGAGGTGGTGGGGTGCGCCGAGGCGATCAGCGAGCGCTTCCTGATCCCGGTGCTGGAGGCGATGCTGCACCAGTTTCCGTTCCGCATCCAGGGCTTCCATTCCGACAACGGTTCGGAGTACGTGAACCGCACGGTGGCCAAGCTGCTGAACAAGCTGTTGATCGAGTTCACGCGCTCGCGGCCGAACCGCAGCCAGGACAACGGACTGGTGGAAGGCAAGAACGGGGCGGTGATCCGCAAGCACATCGGCTACGGCCACATTCCCGGAAAGCATGCCGAGCGGATGCAGAAGTTCTACACGGCGCACTTCAACCCGCATCTGAACTTTCACCGGCCCTGCGGCTTCGCCACGGTGGTGGAGGGGAAGCGGGGAAAACGGCGAAAGGTGTATCGGCTCAAGGATTACGACACGCCCTTCGAGAGGCTGAAGCGGGTGCCGGAGGCGGAAAAGTTTCTCAAGCCGGGGATCAGCATGGAGAGCCTGGAGCGGCGGGCGGGGCGGATGAGCGACACCGAAGCGGCGCGGAAGATGCGTCAGGCAGAAAGCGATGCTGCTGCGCCAGGTGAAGGTGGAATCGCCGACGGCGCCGCGGGAGTGAGAGGATGCAACGGACAGCACGGAGAGCTGTGGAAATGACGGGGCCGTGGAAACTGTGGAAAGCCAACGGCAGGCTTTCCACGAGTTCCCACCGCCCCTTGGAAATCCCGCCAACGGCGGGCGGGATTCCCACATTCCCACAGCTCCGACGACGGTTTGTTTATGGAGGACACGAAGAGCAAAACGCCCGCGGCGGTCGGGCTGTCGCCCCTCCCGCCGCGAGCGAAGCACGACCAAGTCAGGCAGCAAGAGAGACCCGGAAAGGAGGCTCCTTCAGCAGGATGGCTTCAGGATCATGTCTATTGGAAACAAGCTCTCACTTTCAGGATCATTCTTGGATTGGAATATGCTAGTCGTCACGCAGATCGTGGCCGCGCGGCGTTCGTGAGCCGTTCAGGGAGCGGTCCGCTCGCTCACGCTCGCGGTTCGGTGCTATCGCGGTTCGGTGCTATGGGGTCACGTACACCACTTCATCGCCGCCCGCCACCGAGCGCACGCGGATTCGCAGCAGCTTCCTTGATGGATCGGCGAACCAGCGGCCAGGTGCAAGCTGCGCGGGGTCGGCCACCGCCGTGTACTCCACTCCGCCGCCATCCACGGCGCGGCACGGGCCTGCGTCATGCATCACCCAATCGTAGACGCGGTTGGCGCGCGATTCGATCTCGAACCGCATGAGATCGCCCGCCGGCGCCGCGTGGAACTGAGAGATGTCCTGGTCGTCCTCCTCGAACAGAAAGAACTCGGCGCCGAGGTCGGGGAAGTAGTGGAGTTCGAGGACGTCTCCGGTCTCGGCCCTGAGCGGCACGATGGTTCCGTTCTTGGCAAACAGCGCGATGTGGCCGGCGCGCGGCCGCACCTGAATTTCCTGCCTGCCCGTGTAAGTCTCGCCGGAGCCGAGATCGGTCCAGAGTCCGCGTGGGAGGTAGACCGTGAGGTCCGCGCCGGGCTTCAGTACGGGCGCCGCCAGCAGTTCGTCGCCCACCTTGAACTCGCCGCTCCGATTGCGCGCCGCCGGATCCTCATTCGAATCGATCTCGAGCGGCCGCAACACGGGCACTCCGCGGTCCTGAGCTTCTTTGGTGTAACTCAGGAGGTAAGGCGCCAGCCGCTCGCGCCAACGCAGGGAGCCCGCGAACGGCGCCCCGCCGCGCGGCGCGCGAAGGACCGGCATTACGCAAGCCAGCTCGGCCGCGCTGGCCAGCAGATCCGCATCCGCGTTCGCATACGGGGACAGGTCGAACTCGGGGATCAGGTTGGCCGAGAGGCTGGCGTGCAGCAGCGTCCGAATGCTCGCGCCGAGCGTGTCCCAGGTTCCAGCGGCGGTCCGGCCGCGAGCCTCGCGCAGTTCGAAATCGGCCGCGCCGAAGCGTTCCACGGGTCCGGTCAGCGCCAGCTGCTCCTCGAAAATGTCCTTGGGCGCGGGGCCGTAATAGAAGAAGAACTCGATGCCCTCGGCGGGCGCCGTAATTACGACGGTCTCAGGCCGCGAAGAGGCGAGATCGAACCGGTAGGCGCCGCGGGCGGGGTAGTATTCGGCGAATCCGGCGCTCGAGAGCAGAAACGCATCCCGCGTCTCGATGGCCGACCCACGAAGGTCGAAGCGCGCCGCGTCGCGTGCGCCCAGACCGTAAAAGCGTTCCGAGGCGCCGGCGCGCTGTTCCAAAACACCGCGCCCGTTCTGGCGCCGCACGCGGCCATCGACGAGCACCTCCTTGGAGCCGGCCTTCACCAGAATCTCGCCGCCGCTCTTCCGCACTTCGACCGTGAGGTAGCGGCTCTTGAACGAGTAGGCGGTGGCGCTCTGGTCCGCCGCGACGGCCACCGGCTGGGGCGTTAGCGGCTCCTTGATTCGCTCGGGTTCCGCCCAATTCCGCAGAAACCGGAAGCTCGAAGGGCTCAGCCACTCGATCTGGCCGCTGCCGTCCGCAAACGCGAGCGGGAAAGTGTTGACCACGCGCGGAGGCGCGCCGGAAGCGATCGCGGCCGCGGCCAGCGGCACCAGACCCAGAACCAGGCACCGCATATCAGAGAAGTACGATGCGGTCCTGCATCTGCGCCCGTTACGTGGGCTCCGTCTTCGCCCACAAAGACGTTCACCTCGGACCGGACGCCGAAGCGGGGCAGGTAGATGCCGGGCTCGACCGAGAAGCAGGTCCAAGGGATGAGGCGCCGCTCGTCGTGCGTTTCGAGGTTGTCCATGTTGGCGCCGGAGCCGTGCACCTCGGCGCCGATCGAGTGGCCGGTGCGGTGAAAGAAGTACTCGCCGAAGCCCCGCTCGCGGATCGCACCGCGGGCCGCGTCGTCCACCTCGAAGCCGCGCAGCAGGCGGCCGGCGCGTACGCCCTCCTGGACAAACTTCACGGCGCGGTTGCGCGCCTCGGTCACGATCTCGAAAACGTTGGCGATTTCCGCCGGCGGCTCCGGGCCGCAGAAACCCGTCCACGTGATGTCGTAGTAGACGCCCGCCGGGCGAGTCCGCTTTGGCCCACATGTCGATCAGCAGCCAGTCGCCGCGGCGAATCTCGCGCGATGCGCCGGCTTGCGGTTCGTAGTGCGGGTTGGAGGAGTTCTCGTTCACGCCGACGATCGGCCCGTGGTCCGTTACGAGGCCGGCGTCCGCGAAGCGCTCGCGGATGAACTGCTTGACCGCAAACTCGCCGATGGCCTCGCCGGCGGCCAGTTTGGCACGCACCAGGTCGAACGCCTCGCGGCGAACTCGATCCACCTTGACGCCGGCCTCGATGTGGCTTTCGAGATTGGCCGGGGTCCAGCGCGCCTCGAACTGCTGCACCAGGTCGGCGGAGCTGACCACCTCGACGCCGGTCGCTGCGCACCAACTCGAGGGTGCCCGCGTCCACCATCGAGACGTAGGGGATGGCGCAGTTGGGCGAATACTGCATTGCGACGCGGTGCTGGCCCGCCAGCAGGCGGCCGAGGCCGTCGACCTGCGTGCTCCAACTGGAGTACTTCGATGACCGAGCCCGGCAGTCCTTCGAGCGAGCCCGTCTCGATCGCGTGGACCAGACCGCGGGGCTCGCCGGTCGCCGGAATGAAGTAATACCAGCGGCGCGACGGGGAGAGGCCGGCCGGAAGACCCAACACGCGATACGCGAGCGGATCTCTCCGGTGGTGGTCGAAGAACAGCCAGCCGTCGAGGCCCTCGGCGGCCAGCGCCTGTTGTATGGCTTCCAGATTCATGGCGGCTCCTTACGTCCGCTCCCTTGCGGTCGCGGCTCGGAAACACGGCACCCCTACTTTGTTGCGGGCTCGAAGAACGGCGCCCATTTCTCTTTAGCCGGCGGACGGCCCGCCAGGCTCACCAACACCAGACTCGCCACCGAAACGGCCAGCGCGGGATGGATGGCGTCCCAGCCCCACGGATTGCCGGCCAGGTTCCAAATTACGGTGATCGCGGTGCCCAGGGCGATCGATGAAACGGCGCCTGCCGTGGTCGCGCGCTTCCAGAAGAACACCGCCATGACGGCCGGCGTCACGGCCGCCCCGTAGACCGTGTAGGCGTACAGCGAAGCGCTCAGGATCGACTCGAATTGCGTGGCCTGCAATACGGCGTAGATGCCCAGGGCGACCACCACCAGGCGGGAGACGATCAGGTTGCGGCGCTCGGAGGCGTGCGGGTCTATGAACCGCTGGTAAACATCGTGAATCAGGTTCGTGGCCGGAGAGAAGAGGTAGTTGTTGGCGGTCGAGATCAGCTTCGCGAAGATGCCGCCCAGAAGCAGCGCGCCAGCCAGTCGGGGCAAACCGTGCCGCGCCGTATACGGAATAATCTCGCGGGCCTGCTCGGGATGGAACATGGAGCTGCCCACCACGGCGATGGCGATGATCACGGTCTCGAGCACCAGCGTGCTGACGATCCAGCCGCCCGCAGCGATTTTGGCGTCGCGTTCCGAACGCGCGGAGAAGAACTTCTGGTACATGCCCTGGTTGCCGATCAGCAGCAGCGTGGTGGGGATCATGAGCCCCAGCGCGCGCTCGAAAGTGATGCCGCCCAACACCTGGAAGCGGCTCGCGGGCAGCGCGTGGCGGACGGCGGCCCATCCTCCGGCCCCGTGGAGCAGCACCGGAAACGCGTAGAGCACGATGGCGGTGACGAGGGCGCCGATCACCAGGTCCAGGTATGCGACCGAGGCCATGCCCGCCCCGGCCGTGAACGCGATAACGAATGCGGCGACCATATACATGGCCCGCATGCGGTCGAGGTCCGGAAAGATGAGGTGCAGGATGTCGCCGCCGGCTTTCATCTGGTAACTGGTGATCATCGTATAGGCGATCACGATGGCCACAGTGCCCAGCACGCGCGCGGCCGTGTTGTAGCGGTTCTCGAGCAGGTCGGGCACGGTGTACTGCGCGAAGCGGCGCGCCCGCCCGGCGATGGTGAAGATGAGGATCAGTCCCACCCAGCCGCCGGCCGGCTGCCATAGCGCCGCGAAACCGACGCGGGTGGCGTTCTCCGCCCCGGCGAAGAGGCTGCCCGCGCCGATCCAGGAGCAGAGAAGAGTGGAGACCAGCACGTACCAGGGCAGCTTGCGCCCCGCCACCAGGAAGTCCGCCTGGTTCTTCACGGTCAGGGCCTTGAAGATGGTGACCGTGAGGAGAACCAGCACCACGCCACCAATGACACCGATATAGATCATGGAGTACCTGTCAACACTGTGGCGCAGGCTTCAGCCTGCCGTGCCGGCACTCGTGCCGGCAGCTTTGCGTCGAGATGAGTCTCGACGCGGCACGCACGAGTGCGTGCGCCACGAAACACCGCTCGTGTACATGTGCTCACTACCTCGGAACCCTCCGCCATCGCATCTCGGTCGGCAGGCTGGCGACGCCCGCAGCCCCTTTCGCGTCCACCACCCGGAAGCTTAGCACGTCGTCGAGCCAGTCCTGGCTGGAGCCGTCCCAGTGCTGCGTGGCCGCGGTGATGGTGTACTCCTGCTGCGTGAGCAGGCACTCGAAGCGGAAGTCCACCTCGATCTCGTCGCCCGCTTGGAACTCGCCCAGTTCCTTTCGCTCGACGCGCGTGTTGGTGCCGAACACATCGATGCCCAGGCGGTTACGGATCGAGCATCCCCACGATGGGATCGGAAACATCCTTGCGGAACCGCGCCAGCACCCGCGCGGTGGCCGGCTCCCCGGTCGCGACTACCGACGTCGGCTCGCCGGCGGCGTTCAGCAATTCGACCTTCAGGATCTCGCTGGCGCCGTCGCCGTGGCGGAAACTGCTGGCGAGACGCGCTTCGCCGTTCACTTCCGACGGCCGCTTCTGGCGTTCCACCACCAGGCCCACGTAGCGGTTGACCACGTCGTTCGGGCTGCCCTCGGCGGCGATGCGGCCGTTCACCAGCAGGATCGCGCGGGTCGCCAGGCGCTTGACCAGCCCCAGGTCGTGCGACACGAACAGCACCGTGACCCCGCGTTCCTTCAACTCTTCGAATTTCTGGACGCAGCGGCTGGCGAACATGGCGTCGCCGACCGCCAGCGCCTCGTCCACGATCAGGATCTCGGGCTCCACGTGAATCGCGGTGGCGAACGCCAGCCGGACGTACATTCCGCTCGAGTATTCCTTCACCGGGCGGTCGATAAAGTCGCCGATTTCGGCGAACGCGGCGATGCGCGGGAAGGCCCGCTCGATTTCCGCGCGGCGCAGGCCCATGATCTCGCCGTTGATGAAGACGTTCTCGCGGCCCGTGAACTCGGGATTGAATCCCGCGCCGAGCTCGAGCAGCGCGGCCACACGGCCCGTGGTGGCGACCCGGCCGCTGGTGGGCCGCAGAATGCCGCTGACGATCTCGAGCAGGGTGCTTTTTCCGGAGCCGTTCGGCCCGACCACGCCCAGGATCTCGCCCGCGCTCGACCGTGACGCTCACGTCCGGACAGCGCCCAGAAGTCCAGATGCGCGCGGTTGCGAAAGGGCAGGAGTTCGAAGATGCGGTCCGCCGGCCGCCGGTACAAACGGAACACCTTGGAGACGTTTTGAACCAGGACGGCGGCCAAACCAGGACTATAGCAAGATCGCGGGGCAGGCGGTTCCGGCTGGCCGGGCTCACTTCCGCGTCATGCCGCCGGACGGATCTGCACTACGCCGGCGAAGCTCGATGGAGCCGGAATCGGCAGCCCTTCTTCGCGCAAACCGTCCAGATGAAACTCGATTGCCTCCTGAATCAGCCTTTCCACGTCGTCGCGCGAATCGCCCACCGCTATCACGCCGGGAAGGTCGGGAACATACGCGCCCCACGAGGTCGGTCCTTTCTCGTAAATGACCGTGAATGTCATCACTTTCCCCCGCGCTGCTCCAGCCCGGCACTTCGGAGAATCGCCCTCATCGTTCCGAGCGGCACGTCCTTGCCTAGTTGGCCAGGGACGGTGACCACCATTCCCTTCTCCGGATGTCGAAACTGACGGTGACTTCCTCTGGTTGCCTTCAACTGCCATCCGTTGGATTCCAGCAACCGGATCAAGTCCCTGACTTTCACCTCTCACAATCATAGCGCCGGGCGCTTCCGTCACGGCGCCGGCGCCGCTTTACACCCAGACCTTTTCGACCGGCACGCCGCGCGCGCACAGGGCGCAGGAGGCGGCGTCGGTGTAGTAGCGGGCGTCGAGTTTGGTCAGGTAGTAGAGCGGCAGCGGGCTGAAGTCGGGCGTCTTGGGCGTGGGCTGGTAGACCACCACGGCCATGGCCACCACCTGGGCGCCGCTGGCCTCCACCAGTTTCTTCAGCTCGCTCAGCTTGCTGCCGGTGCGCAGGATGTCGTCCACCAGAACCACCTGTTCGCCCGGCGCGCGGTCGAGGTACTGGCGGAACCGCAGTGGGCCGTTGCATTCGTCCGTTTCGGCCCAGTAGACCTGGTGCGCGCGCAGGGCTTCGCAAACGCCGTAGGCCACGGGAAGCCCTCCCGTGGCGGGCGCGACGATCGAGAGTTGCGGAACGATGGCGCGGATTTCGGAGTTGGCCCGCAGCAGCCGGCTCAACCCCACGCTGAGCAGCTTGGCGTGCTGGTAGTACCGCATCGCGAGCGCGACTTGCAGATACTCGTTGGAGTGAAGGCCATTCGGATACTCGAAGTGGCCGTCGCGCAATGCGCCCGTCTGGCGCAGCAGTTCGACTACCTCGTCTTGCGTTGGCAGTAAATGCATACGATCAATATGCCCCTTTCCCGGTCAGTACTCGAGGAATCGTGCGCAGCAGGATCTTCCAATCCAGCGCGAGCGACCAATTGTCAATATACTGCATGTCCAACTTCATCCAGGTTTCGAAGTCCAAGGCATCCCGCCCTTCCAGGGCCCACAGGCAGGTCAGGCCGGGACGCATCCGCAGCCGGCGGCGCTGCCAGCCCTTGTAGTTCTCCACCTCGTCCGGCACGGGCGGACGCGGCCCCACCAGCGACATATCTCCGCGCAGCACGTTCCACAACTGCGGCCACTCGTCGATGGAGAACTTCCGCAGGTAACGTCCCACCGGCGTCAGCCGCGGGTCGTTGGGAATCTTGAACGCGGTGGACTTACGGTTCAGGTGCGCCAGTTTCTCTTTGAGCTGCTCGGCGTTTTCGACCATGGAGCGGAACTTGAAGAACGTGAATCGCCGCCCGTTCAACCCGCAGCGGACCTGCCGGAAAATCGCGGGCCCGCGGGAGGTCAGCCGGATCAGCAGCGCGATGGCCGCCATCAGGGGGGCGAGGATCGCGAGCGCGCCGGCGGCTACGATCACGTCCGTGACGCGCTTCGCAAACAGCCGGATCTCGTCGTGCGGCGCGGCGGCGAAGGTCAGCAGCGGAAGAGTGCCGAGGCGGTCCAGGTACATTTCGCTGTTGACGTGCTTGAAGAAGTCGAGCGCCAGGCGTGTGCGCACGCCCTCCTCGTCGCAGAGCACCAGGACGTCTTCGAGATCCTCCAGGTTCGGCCTTTGGAGGGCGAAGAGCACCTCGTCGATGACCCGCTCGCGCAGCAGCGCCTGGATCTCGCTCAAGGGGAAGACCGGGTACTCGGCCGCCAGCCGGATCGATGTGGGCGCCTCCCCCGCGTCTTCCGCCAGAAAGCCGACCAGGCGGATCCCGTATTTTTGCGATTGCTCCAGCGCCTCGCCCAAATGGTGCGCGCTCTTACCCACGCCGACCACCAGCACGTAGCGGAGGGTCCCGAATTCCCGGCGCAGCACACGCACCAGTCCTCCCGTGCTCAACCGGAAAACGCACAACAGGAGCCAGCTATACACGCCGAACAAGGCCAGGAACGGGCGGCTGAGATCCAGCCTGAGCAAATATTGCAGCACCACGACCGCGATCAGACCTCCAAACGACTGCCGGAAGCTGTCGCGGAGAATGGTGCGAGGGTGGCTCGACTGGAGCCGCTCATAGACGTTCAGCCAGATTCCCATCCCGACCCAGACCAGCGCCGAGAATCCCAGCAACAGGGCCATCTCGGAGCGCCGCAGAAAGAAGAGGCGCTCGAAGGGAAGCCAGATCCGGCTCGCGTATGCGGCTCCGAAAGCGGCCGCGGTGAGCAGGATATCCGACAGGCCGAACAGAAGCTTGGTCTTTCGCTGGATCCCGCTAAACATCCGAGAAAAAGCATAGCACGCGCGGCTGTGGGCGCCGGCGAATGGGCCTGTGGCGCGCGGTTCAGCGTGCGCGGGGGACTATCCAGCCGGACCGGCGCGCCGGAGCCACGCGTCCGGGAAATAGGTCAGCTCGCCGCTATCCGCTTCGGTGGCGAATAGCGGCGCGGGGCGCTCGAGGACGAATTCCGGGTGCGCGGCGGCGAACTCGAGCGCGGCCGCGGCGGGGTTGTCCCGCACCCAGGACGCTTCGCCGTGCGGCGTGTCGGCCAGGACGCGCATGACACCGTCGGCGGCGACGATGTACGATCCCGGGGTGACCAGCCGGGAGTACAGCGCGAGTTCGGCGGCGACGTGCGCTTTGCTGTGGTCGCTGTCCAGGAAGACCAGCACCGTGCTCGCACCGGAAGCCTGTTGAGCGACGCGTTCGAAGACCTGCGGAGCGCAGGAGTCGCCCTCGACGAGCGCGATGCGGCGGCCGAGCGGGTGCGCGGCGAAGGATTCCCGGAGGCCGGGCCGCACCTCGAGTTCCACCGAAACCACCCGGCCTTTGCCGTTGAGCTCGCACAGACTGGCGAAGAAGACGCTGCTTCCGCCCTCGAAGACGCCGGTTTCCACGATCACGTCGGGCTTCAGGCGGCAGACGACCTCCTGAAGGCGCAGGACGTCTTCGGGCAACTGCTGCAGTTGAAATCCGAGCCAGGAAAACCCGCGCCAGTGATCGAGGTTCCAGCCGATTTTGAGCCACTGGCGGGAGAGAATCGCGAAACCCTCCCGGCTGTAAAGGGGCGAGACCGATTCGCCGCCGGGCGCGCTCACGCGAATCGACCGCTCTTCAGTGTCAATGACAATTTTCACTTGGGGGGTACCCTGATCGAGTATAGCCGCTGGGGGATGACCCGCTCCCATCCGGCCGGCGCGTTTCGATCGGGCGCCGGCCGGACAGGCGGGAGGTTATTCGACGATCCTGGCTTGTTTCTTCCGATTCCGTTTGCGGGCTAGGGCCGCTTTGACGCGCCTCTTCTCGCCTGGCTTCAGATAATAGGAGTGACGCTTGATCTCCTTGATGATGTCCTCTTGCTGGACCTTGCGCTTGAAGCGGCGCAGCGCGCTCTCGACGGTCTCGCCGTCTTGAACGGTTACTTCAGCCAATGTCGAATCACCTCCTCACTGGTGGGGGTTGCCTTCCGGACTCCCGGGGCAGGCCATGTTCCATGATACAACGAAGGCCCGCCGAGCGTGGCGCGCGCTTCAAGGCAGTGGAGTGTGGGGCTGACCTCAGGTCCGCTCATAGGCGTTAAATCGAGAGGCCGCCGGGGGCGTGGATCGTGGCGCAGGCTCTTAGAGGGACTTGCAGAAATCGCACTACCGCCGCGGAAGGGACAAGCTGAAGCATGTCCTACACGGCGCATCAACGGTTTACGGCCCCATGTGGGGTATGCTTCAGCTTGCCCTGCGATTTCCGCAAGTCCCTCCTTAGTCCGCAGCGTCGAGACTCTCTCGACGCGAGAGCCAGCCTCGACACGAGTGTCGAGGCGGCAGGCAGAAGTGCCTGCGCCACGAAGACGGATCGCAGCCGCAGTATGTAAACGCTTATGGACCGGCTCCCGTTTTCGTGTCGTGCACCCGCGCGGTGCCGCGGTTCCCCCCGCGGGAGCGCGCATCATTGATACACTCCAAAGGAAGAGTCTTTCGCTTCCGATGGAAAACATCCTCGCCATCCTGCTCGCCGGGGGCGCGGGCGAACGCCTGTCCCCGCTGACGCTGAATACCGCCAAGCCGGCGGTTCCCTTCGGCGGCATCTACCGGCTGATCGATTTCACCCTCTCCAACTGCATTAGTTCCGGCATCCGGCGCATTCTCGTACTTACGCAGTACAAAGCTCTGGAATTGACGCGCCACATACGCGATGGGTGGATGTTCCTCTCGCCCGAGCTGGGCGAATACATCGAAATCATCCCACCCATGAAGCGGGTGCACGAGGACTGGTATCTGGGTACGGCGGACGCGGTCTTCCAGAACATCCAGACGCTGATGGCGGAAGGTCCGGAGCATTGCCTGATCCTCGCGGCGGACCACATTTACAAGATGAACTACCACGAGATGATCGCGTGGCACCAGCACCACCAGGCGGACATCACGCTGGGCACCATTCAGGTCCCGCCCGAGGCCGCCACCCGCCTGGGCGTCGTGGAGATCGGGGACAATTACGAGATCCGGGGGTTTGAAGAGAAGCCGCAGCACGGGAACCCGGTGCGGTCGGTTTTCAACCCGGCCATGGTGAGCGCCTCGATGGGAGTGTACGTTTTCAACACGGAAGTGATGATGCGCGCGCTCATGGAAGACGCCGAGGACCCGAATTCCTCGCACGACTTCGGGCGCGACGTCATTCCGCGGTGTATCCCCAAGAGGCGCGTGGTGGCCTACGACTTCATCGACCTCAACGACAAGACGGTGAAGTACTGGCGCGACGTGGGAACCATCGACGCCTACTACGACGCCAACATGGACCTGGTGTCGGTGGTTCCGGAGTTCAACCTGTACGACAAGCGCTGGCCGATCCGGACCGCCATGCCCCAGATGCCGCCGGCGAAATTCGTTTTTGCGCAGGAGGGGCGGCGCATGGGAGTGGCGATCGACTCGATCGTCTCGGGCGGATGCATCGTCTCGGGCGGCCGGGTGGTGCGAAGCATATTGTCTCCGGGCGTCCGAATCAACAGCTACTGCGAGGTGGAAAGCTCGATCCTGATGCACAACGCGGAGGTCGGCCGTTACAGCCGCATCCGGCGCGCCATCGTCGGGCCGGACGTCAAGATTCCGGAGTCGAGCGTGATCGGGTACGACCTTCAGTCGGATCGCGGCAAGGGCTACACGGTCACCGATTCCGGCATCGTAGTGGTCTGCCAGGAGCAGCAAATCTATACCGGCCTCGAGACCTACACGATCAAGCAGGCGGGCTGAGGCCCAAGTTTTTTCGACTACTTTTCAGGAGCGAACTGTAAATGATGACCGAAATCGTAAAAATATCCGGCAGAGAGATTCTCGACTCGCGCGGCAATCCGACGGTCGAGGCGGACGTATGGCTGGCGTGCGGCGCCATGGGGCGGGCGGCGGTTCCTTCGGGAGCGTCGACCGGCGAGCATGAAGCGGTGGAGCTGCGCGACGGGGACAAGAAGCGCTTTCTCGGCAAAGGAACGCTGAAGGCCGTTGGGCATATCAACGGGGAGATTGCGGCGGCGCTAAAAGGCAGGGAAGCCTCCGATCAGGCGGAGATCGACCAGGCGATGATCGATCTGGACGGCACGCCCAACAAGGGACGACTGGGCGCCAACGCGATTCTGGCGGTCTCGATGGCCGCGGCGCGCGCCTCGGCGGCCTGCCGCAACATGCCTTTGTACCGCTATCTGGGCGGCGTCGGCGCGCACGTGCTGCCGGTGCCGGATGATGAACATTCTCAACGGCGGCGCGCACGCCGACAGCTCGGTGGACGTCCAGGAATTCATGATCGCGCCCTACGGCGTGGCGCGCTACTCCGACGCATTCCGGGCGGGCTCGGAGATCTTCCACACCTTGAAGGGCGTGCTGAAGAAGGCGGGCTATTCGACCGCGGTGGGCGACGAGGGCGGTTTCGCGCCCAACCTGAAGTCGAACGAAGAGGCGCTGGTTTTGATCCTCGAGGCGATTACCAAGGCCGGCTACAAGCCTGGCGAAGAGGTCGGCATCTTCCTCGATCCGGCGGCGAGCGAATTCTACGACGCCGATAAGAGCCGCTACGTTTTCAAGAAGTCCGACAAGAGCGAGCGGACCAGCGAGCAGATGGTGGAGTTCTGGGCCGACTGGGTGCGCCAGTACCCGATTCGCTCCATCGAGGACGGCATGTCCGAGAACGACTGGGCGGGCTGGAAGCTGCTGACCGACACGGTGGGCAAGAAGATACAACTGGTGGGCGACGATGTCTTCGTCACCAACACTTCGATTTTCGCGCGCGGGATCCAGGCGGGAATCTGCAATTCGATCCTCATCAAGTTGAACCAGATCGGCACCGTCACCGAAACTATGGCGGCGATGCGCATGGCCGCCGAGTCCAATTACACCACGGTGGTTTCGCACCGCTCCGGCGAGACGGAGGACGCTTTCATCGCGGACCTGGTGGTGGCTACCAACGGCGGACAGATCAAGACCGGTTCGGCCAGCCGCATCGACCGCATCGCGAAATACAACCAGTTGCTGCGCATCGAGGAAGAGCTCGGCGCGGCGGCGGAGTTCGCCGGGAAGAAGGCCCTGCGCCAGCAGGCCTGATCGCGGTGTGGGGCGGGCGCCCTGTCGGCAAGAAGAGCGGGTCCAGGGGGACCCGCGCGGACCAGGGGGTCCGCCCCACGTCATCAAATCTGGAGAGTCAACATGTACAAACTGGTTTTGATTCGTCACGGCGAAAGCGACTGGAACAAGGAGAACCGGTTCACCGGATGGACCGATGTCGACCTGTCGGAAAAGGGCCGCGCGGAGGCACTGGAAGGGGCGCGCTCCTTGAAGGAGGCCGGTTATACCTTCGACGTGGCCTACACCTCCGTGCTGAAGCGCGCCATCCGAACGCTGTGGACCGTCCTGGACGAACTGGATCTGATGTGGATTCCGGTCTTCCGTTCCTGGCGGCTCAACGAACGGCACTACGGCGCCTTGCAGGGGCTCAATAAGTCCGAAACCGCGGCCAAGTTCGGCGAGGACCAGGTGAAGATCTGGCGCCGGAGTTACGACATCCGTCCTCCCGCTCTGGAGAAATCCGACCCACGGTGGCCGGGCCACGACCGCCGCTACAAGAGCCTGGCGGAGGCCGAACTTCCGCTCACCGAGTGCCTGAAGGACACCGTCGCGCGCTTCCTTCCGTACTGGCACCAGACCATCGCGCCGGCCGTCGCTTCGGGACAGCGAGTCGTCATCGCGGCGCACGGGAACAGCCTGCGGGCGCTGGTGAAGTATCTGGACGATGTCTCGGACCAGGAGATTGTCGGGCTGAATATTCCCACCGGGATCCCGCTGGTCTACGAGCTCGACGCCTCGCTGCGGCCCCTCAAGCACTATTATCTCGGCGACCAGGAAAAGATCAAGGCCGCCATGGACGCCGTCGCAGCCCAGGGGAAGAAGAAGCCTTAGGCCCACGTGGCCATTGACATCCGGCCGCGCCCGACACAAACTCCTTACAGACAAGGAGGGGCATCTGACTGCGGAAGGGACGTTCCGGTTCACCGGGGGCAGCGGCAAGTTCAATGGCATTACGGGCCAGGGACGTACCGGGGGCGCATGACCTCGCCGATCACGGTGGAGACGGAATGGACGGGAACCTATCAGGTCGCCGGCACCAAGATGGCCGGAGCGGCGTAAGTCAACTTACTCTCCAATACACCGTATAGCGCTGGTCTGTGACCTGGTGAAAGGCACAAGGGTAACTTGCGCGCCGGTGGCTCCGGCAAACGGCCGGACTCGAGGCGGGACGTCCCTGCGAGTGAAGTGCAGCGAACCGGGTAGAGGTGGCGGGCCTCGATTCCGAAACGCGCGCGTGAGCGAGCGGGCGGGTGCAACGCCGCGAAAGTCCGCTCCCTCACGGTCGCGGTTCGGTGCTGGGTACCTGTGATAACATCGGAGTAAGGTGCTGACCAGGTTCTCCAGCGTGTTTCTCGCGTTCCTGCTGGCAGGGTCCCTGCTGTGGGGGCCGTGTGCCGCGTGCGCGGCCGCACCTCTCAATGCCTCGGGCCACGGCTGCTGCCGGCACCATTCGGGCAACTGCAAGACGCCCGCGCCGAACCAGCCGGGGACGAAAGTCTGCCCTAACCTGGCCCTTGTCCCGGTGATCGACCACCAGGCGAGCGCCCCCCAAGTCGCCCCGCCCGCAATTCCGGCGATGCTGGCCGAAGCGCCCGCGGTCGCGCCTCTGGAGCGTCCGTCCGCCGTTAAATCGGATCCGTCGCCACCCGGTCTGTATCTGCTTAACTCCGTCCTGTTAGTCTGATCCCCCCTCCTCGCGGCTCTGTCTCGCGTGTATCCGTGTGTGTCGTTGGAGGAGGGTATGTCGACTCCGCGCATTTTCGCGTTATTGCTTACCGCCGCGGCGCTTGCTACGTGCCAGGAGGGCCGGCTGCGGCTTGACGACCTGGTGAAGGAGGCGCTGGGCCGCAATCCCGAGATCCTGGCGGCGCAGAAGCGCTACGAAGCGATGCGGCAGCGCCCCTCCCAGGAAAGCAGTCTGCCCGACCCCACGTTGTCGCTCAGTTACAACTCGAGCGGCAATCCGCTGCCGTTCCAGGGCCTAGGGAAGGAGCCGGTGGCAAACGCCGGCGTCATGGCGTCGCAGGAATTCCCGTTCCCCGGCAAGCGCAAGCTTCGCGGCGAGATCGCTGCCAGCGAGGCCGGCGCGGAGTTCGACCAATACCTCATGACGCGGCTGAATGTCGTGTCGCGGCTGAAGCAGGCTTACTACCGGCTGGCGTACCTGCACGGCGCGGTGGAGACCCTGACCCGGGAGCATCATCTGATGCAGGAACTCATGCGCGTCGGCGAGGCACGCTACGCCGCGGGCAAGGCCGCGCAACAGGACGTGTTCAAGGCGCAGATGCAGATCTCGGTGATGGAGACGCGCATCGAGCGCCTGGAGCAGGAGATGCCCAGCCGCCAGGCCGAGATCGACAGCCTGCTCAATCGCCCGGTGGACACGCCGCTCGCGCGCCCGGTGGATCTCACGCCCGCGCCCATCGCAGTGACTCTCGACGACCTGATGACACAAGTCCGGGAGAACGCTCCGATGTTACTCCGCCAGCGGAAGCTGGAGGAGCGCACCGAACTGGCGCTCAACCTGGCTCGCAAGGACTATTACCCGGATTACACGATTTCCGGCGGCTATTACTACATGGGCAGCATGCCGCCCATGTTTATGGCGCGCGTCGATTTCAAGTTACCGGCCTGGTTCTGGCGCAAGCAGCGGGCCGGCGTGGCCGAGCAGGCCGCCAGCGCAGCCGGCGCAAGACACGACTACGAGGCGGCGGACCAGGCGCTCAGCTTTCGCGTCAAGGACGACTACCGCGTGGCCGAGACCTCCTATCGGCTGATGAACATGTATTCGACGACGGTGGTGCCGCAAGCCAGCATGGCGCTTCAATCGTCGCTGGTCTCCTACCAGACCGGGGCGGTGGATTTCCTTTCCGTCCTGATGAACTTCACGAGCATGCTCGAGTACGAGCTCAATTACCAGGACGAAACGCTGAGTTACTTCCAGGCGCTGGCGCGATTGGAAGAGATGACCGGAGTGGACGTGCTGCGGACCGCTCCCTGACGGTCGCGGCTCGGCTTCGGAAGCGAGAGGAATTTATGAGACTGGCACGAATTGCACTTATTGTTCTGGCGGTCGCCGCGGCGTTCTTCGCAGGCCGCTGGTACGCGGCCAGAGCGCCGCGGGCGCCCGAGCGCAAGGTCCTGTACTGGGTCGATCCCATGCATCCCGCGTATAAGTCGGACAAGCCCGGCATTGCGCCGGACTGCGGGATGACGCTGGTCCCGGTCTACGCCGGCGAGTCGCTGGCCTCGGCGGTGATTACGGCGCCGGGAACGGTCGCGATCAGCGTTCAAAAGCAGCAGCTCATCGGCGTCCGCTACGGGACCGCCGAGATCGCCTCCGTCGCCGACACGGTCCGCGCGACCGGCAAGGTCGTCATCGACGAGACGCGCGTCAGCCACGTTCATTCGCGCACCGAGGGTTGGATAGACAAGGTGTATGCCGACTTCACCGGCGACGTGGTCCGCAAGGGCCAGCCGCTGGTGACGCTCTACAGCCCGGAGTTGCTGGCCAGCCAGCAGGAATACCTGCTCGCCATCAAAGCTCGGGACACGATGCGAGACAGCCCGATTCCCGGAGCCGCGGCCGACAGCGCTTCGCTCGTCGATGCGTCCCGCCGCCGGCTGCAGCTTTGGGATTTGAGCGAGGCGCAGATCGAGGGAATCGAGCGCTCCGGGAAGGCGGTGACGAACATCACGATCTATGCGCCGGCATCGGGTTACGTGATGGCGCGGAATGCATTTCCGAACCAGAAGATCGTGCCGGACACCGAACTCTATACGGTAGTGGACCTGAGCCGCGTGTGGGTGCTGGCCAGCGTGTTCGAATACCAGGCGCCGCTGATCCACGTCGGGCAGGCGGCGGTCGTGTCGCTGCCCTACGGCTCGGGCCGAAGCTGGAACGCGCGCGTCAGTTACATCCAACCGCAGGTCGACGCGCAAACGCGCACCATCCAGGTGCGTCTCGATCTGCCCAATGCGGGACTCGCGCTCAAACCGGAGATGTTCGTCAACGTCGAGCTGCGATCGCCGCAACCCGCGCGCCTGACCGTACCGGTGGAGGCGGTGCTCGACACGGGATTGAAGAAGACCGTCTTCGTGGACCGCGGCGACGGCCACTTCGAGCCGCGCGAGGTGGAGACCGGCGAACGGATCGGCGACCGCGTGGCGGTGCTCAAGGGTCTCGTTGCGGGAGAGCGCCTGGTCGTTTCCGGAAATTTCCTCCTCAACTCGGAGAGCCAGTTGAAAGCCGCGGCGGCAGGCATGGGCGCGGAGCCTGCAGCCGCGGCGGGAGCAGCCGCGCAGCCCGCGGCGCCGCCCCCGGGAGCGCACCACCATGATTAACGCCATCATCGAGTTCTCGGGCCGCAACAAGTTCGTGGTCTTCCTGCTGGTGGCCGTCGCTGCCGCCGCGGGGTGGTGGTCGATGCGCAGCATGCCGCTCGACGCGATCCCGGACCTGAGCGACACGCAGGTGATCGTCTACTCGCGCTGGGACCGCAGCCCGGACATCGTCGAAGACCAGGTGACGTATCCCATCGTCACCGCGCTGCTGGGCGCGCCGCACGTCAAGGCCGTTCGCGGGTTCTCCGACTTCGGCTACTCCTACGTCTACGTGATTTTCGACGAGGGCACCGACATCTACTGGGCACGCTCGCGGACGCTGGAGTATCTCTCGGGCGTGCTGGCGCGCCTGCCGCAGGGGGTGAGCACCGAATTGGGGCCGGACGCCACGGGTGTCGGCTGGGTTTTCCAGTACGTGCTGGTCGACACAACCGGCAAGCACGACCTGGCGGAGTTGCGCTCGCTTCAGGACTGGTACCTGAGCTATCACCTGAAGTCGGTCCCGGGGGTGGCGGAGGTCGCGCCGCTGGGCGGCTTCGTCAGGCAATACCAGGTGAACGTGGATCCCAACCGTTTGCAGACCTACAACATTCCCATCGGCAAAGTGGTCGAGGCGGTGCGCAGCGGAAACGGCGAGGCGGGCGGGCGGCTCATCGACTTTAGCGGCGCCGAGTACATGGTGCGCGGCCGCGGCTACGTGCGGTCGGCGAGCGACATCGGCGACATCGTGCTCGCGAGCAGCGTGAACGGCATCCCGATCCACGTGCGCGATGTGGGTGAGGTAGTGCTCGGCCCGGACATCCGCCGGGGTGTGGCCGATTGGAACGGCACCGGCGATGCAGTCTCCGGCATCGTGGTGATGCGCCAGGGAGAGAACGCGCTGGCGGTGATCGAGCGCGTGAAGGACAAGCTCAAGGAGATCGAGCCGGGGCTGCCGCCGGGCGTACACATCGCGACCGCGTACGACCGTTCGGACCTCATCCTGCGCTCGATCGACAATCTGAAGCGCACGCTAATCGAAGAACTGGCGATCGTGGCCATCGTGATCCTGATCTTTCTGTGGCACGTGCCGAGCGCGGTGATTCCGATTCTCACCATTCCGATAGCGATCCTCATCTCGTTCATCCCGATGCGGCAGATGGGCCTGAGCTCGAACATCATGTCGCTGGGCGGCATCGCGATCGCGATCGGCGCGCTGGTGGACGCAGCCATCGTGGTGGTGGAGCAGACGCACAAGAAGCTCGAAGAGTGGGAGCGCACGGGACGGCACGAGGACTACCACCGCGTGGTGATCGACGCGGTCAAAGAAGTCGGCGGGCCGAGCTTCTTCGCGCTGCTGGTGATCGCGGTATCTTTCCTGCCGGTGCTGACGCTCGAAGCGCAGGAAGGGCGGCTGTTCAAGCCTCTCGCCTACACCAAGAATCTGGCCATGATCGTGGCCGCGGTGCTCGCCATCACGCTCGATCCGGCCATGCGGCTGGTGTTCACGCACATGACCAACTTCAGCTTCCGGCCGCGCTGGCTGGCGCGCGTGGCGAACGCGGTGCTGGTGGGCAAAATTCATTCCGAGGAGAACCACCCTATCAGCCGGGTTCTGATTCGGTTGTACGAGCCGGTCTGCGCCTGGGCGCTGCGCTGGAGATGGGTGGTGATCGGCGGAGCGGTGGCCACGGTGGCGCTGACCGTTCCGGCCTTCAACCGGCTCGGCTCGGAGTTCATGCCGCCGCTCGACGAGGGCGTGCTGCTCTACATGCCGTCCACGCTGCCGGGAATTTCGGAGAACGAAGCGCAGCGGCTGCTACAGGTGACCGACCGCATCATCAAGCAATTTCCAGAAGTCGAGACCGTGCTGGGGAAGGCCGGCCGCGCCGAGACCTCGACCGATCCCGCGCCGCTCTCCATGTTCGAGACCGTCATCGTGCTCAAGCCGCATCCGGGCATCTCGACCGATCAACTCATCAACAAGATGAACGCGGCCCTTCAGGTGCCGGGCGTTTCGAACGCCTGGACCATGCCGATCCGGAACCGCATCGACATGCTGACCACCGGCCTGCGCACGCCCGTCGGCGTCAAGATCTACGGCCCGGACATACACACCATCGAGACCATTGGAACGCGCCTGGAGGGCCTGCTGCCCTCGGTTCGAGGCACGCGCAGCGTCTTCGCGGAGCGGACCGGCGGCGGCTACTTCCTCGACGTGGACTGGAAGCGCGACGAGTTGGCGCGTTACGGCCTCTCGATGGACGAAGCGCAGATGGCCGTCATAAACGCCATCGGGGGCGATAACGTCACCACGACCGTCGAAGGCCGCGAGCGGTACCCGGTCAACGTGCGTTACATGCGCGATTTCCGCGGCTCGGTGCCGGCGCTCGAACGGGTGCTGGTGTCGGGAACGAACGGCCAGCAGATCCCGATTGCCCAGCTCGCGACGGTCAAGCTGCTTACGGGTCCCTCCATGCTGCGCGAAGAAAACGGCATGCTGAACGGCTACGTTTACGTGGATGTGGCGGGCCGCGACGTGGGCTCCTACGTCGAGGAAGCCAAGGAACTGGTGCGAAAAAAAGTGAGCCTGCCCCCGGGATACACCCTGCAGTGGAGCGGACAGTACGAGGCCATGGCGCGCGTGCGGGAACGGCTCAAAGTGGTCCTGCCGCTGACGCTGTTCCTGATTCTGACGCTGCTCTACCTGAACACGCGGTCGGCGGCCAAGACGCTCATCATCGTGCTGGCGGTGCCCTTCTCGGCGGTGGGGGCCGTGTGGCTGCTCTACCTGCTGGGGTACAACATGAGTATAGGCGTCTGGGTGGGGCTGATCGCACTGATGGGCGTGGACGCGGAGACGGGGGTGTTCATGCTGCTGTATCTCGACCTGGCATACGAGCAGGCGCGGGCCGCGGGACGGCTCGGCAGCCTGGCGGAGCTGCGCGAGGCCATACAGCACGGCGCCGTCAAGCGCATACGGCCGAAGTTCATGACCGTGGCGTGCATGTTCGCCGGACTGGTGCCCATCATGTGGTCAACCGGTGCCGGCGCGGACGTGATGAGGCGCATCGCAGCGCCGATGATCGGCGGGATCTTCACGTCGTTCGCTCTCGAGCTGCTGGTCTACCCTGCGATTTACGAGGTTTGGCGATGGAACTTTCAAAAGCACTAATCGTTCGACCGGGTGATGCGATGCGTCCGCTCGCTCACGCGCGCGGTTCCGTGCCCGCTCCGAACCGCAACCGTAAGCGAGCGGACCTGGCGGTCAGAGCACTGATCGTTTTGGCGGCGGCCCTGCCCCTGCTCGGCGCCGAGTACCGGGTGAAGCATGGAACGCTCACCATCGATGAGCGCGGGGTCTCCTATCAGGAGACGGGGAAGAAGCAAGCGCGCCACCTTAGCTGGAGCTATCAGGACATCCAGCAGTTGGAGTTGGCGCCGGCGCGGGTGCGCGTGCTGACGTACAAAGACAACCCACGGAGGCTGGGCGCCGACTTCGCTTACAGCTTCGAAGCCCTGCCCGGCCAGGACTTCACGGGCTCTTACGCCCTGCTCAAGGACCGGCTGGATCAGCGGTTTGTCGCTGAGTTGGCCGACGCGGCCGTTCAGCCGCTGTGGTCCCTACCGGTGAAACTGCGCGGCGCCATTAACGGCTCGGAAGGCACGCTAGCCGTAGGCCGCGACCGGATCGTTTACAGCACCGAACGCAAAGGCGCCTCGCGCACCTGGCGCTTCGGCGACATCGACAACATCAGCACCTCCGGACCGTTCGAGCTGACTTTGACCACGTTCGAGCGCGCGCTCGAGCACTACGGCAACCGGAAGGATTTCAATTTCCAACTCAAGGAACCGCTCGACGAGCGGAGATACAACCAACTCTGGAGAACACTACACCATGAATAAACTGACGACCCTTTTGTTTGGCGGCGCCTTGCTTCTGAGCGCGGCCCCGAAGCAGACCTTCACCGGCGTGATCACCGACGCGATGTGCGGCGCCGATCATTCGATGATGGGCGTGAAGCCCGACTCCAAGTGCGTGACCGAGTGCGTCAAGAGGGGCTCGAAGTACGCGCTGCTGGTGAACGGGAAGGTGTACACGCTCAGCGATCAGCAGACGCCGGAGAAATTCGCGGCGCAGAAGGTCAAGGTGATCGGGACGCTCGACGCGAAGTCGGAGACCATCGCGGTCGATAGGATCGAGGCGGCGAAGTAGCGGACGGCCAGCACGGAACCGCGCGCGTCAGCAAGCGGACAGCCCCGGCCGGCGAAGTTGCGGGCCGGGGCTCACCACGCCACCACCGAACCGCGCGTGTCAGCGAGTAACGGACGGCCAGTTGGCCAAGCCGGCACGGAACCGCGCGCGTCAGCAAGCGGACAGCCCTGGCCGGCGGAGCAGCGGGCCGGCGAGAGGCGCCGAAGCAGCGGACGGCCACGCGGCGCCGGGTAGTGGAGGCGAGGCTCGTGCGGCTGCGTTATTCTTGGTGACGCAGCCGTATGGGCACCCGCTACCTCGTGGCCTTTCTGTGGATCGCCTTCCTGGCGCGAGGTGCGTTCTATTGCGGCCTGCTGCCGCTGTGGGAGGGGTTCGACGAGTGGGCGCACTTCGCGGTGGTGCAGAACATGGCCACTCGCAACGTCTGGAGCGTGGACCGGCTGGACCCGGTGTCGCTCGAAGTGCTCGAGTCGCTACGCCTGGCGCCGAAGCCTTGGAGCGTCGAGCGGGACGCCGCCGCGGACAGCATTTTCTACGACGATTTCTGGCGACTTCCCGCGCCGGAGCGGCTATCGATCGAGGCGCGGCTTCGCTCGTTGCCGGCTGAGCGGTCGCGCGAATTCCCGGATAGCGGCGTGCGCGCCTACGAGGCACAGCAGGCGCCGCTCGACTACTGGCTGCTGTCGCTCGCCTACCGGCCCGTGGCCGGTCTCCCGCTTCTCACTCGCGTCTGGCTGCTGCGCCTGGTCGCGCTGGCGCTCGCCTCCTTTACGGTGCCCCTTGCGTTCCTGTTGGCGCGCCGCGTATTCGCCAGCGACGCGCTCGCCGCCGGTGTCACCGCGATCGTCGTGTCGATGCCGGGGCCGATGATGCTTTGCAGCCGCATCGGCAACGATGGGCTGGCGGCGACGCTAGGAACGTTGTGCCTCGTCCTCATGCTCGAATGCGGCGATTCGAAGGCGCCGCGCTGGATGGCACCGCTGCTGGGGGCCGCGTTCGGCCTCGCCCTTCTGACCAAAGCGTACTTCCTCGCCCTGGTGCCGGCGTTGCTCGTGTATGCGGCGTATGCCTTGATCCGCGGCCGTGCGCGGCGCGCAGCCATCGCCATCCGGTGGCTCTCGGCGTTCTCCACAGCCGCGCTGGTCGCGGGCTGGTGGTATTGGCAGACCTGGCGCGCGACCGGGTCCCTCTCCGGGGAACAACTCGAGGCCGCGGCACGTCGCAGCGCCTCGCTGTCCACCATTCTGGGCATGCTGGGCTCGATTCACTGGCGAGTGCCCGTGGACTTCGCGTTTGTCACGCATGTGTGGGTGGGCAACTGGAGCTTCCTGGTGGTGCGCAGTTGGATGTATCACCTGCTGGCCTGGATTGCGGCCGCCGCTGCCGTGGGCGTGCTGGTAAGGATGGTCCGCTCCGGTCCGCACCGCCGATCGGACATTCTGGGGCTGGTGCTGGCGTACGGGGCGATGCTCTCCGCGCTGGCCTATCACCTGTTGATGACGTTTGCGGCGACCGGGAAAGCCGCCACTCTCGGCTATTACCTCTACGGCATGATCGCGGCGGAGGCCGTGCTCGCTACGGTGGGACTGGCGACGCTGGTCCCGCGCCGCGCGGAGGCGTTTGTGGCGCCGGGTCTGGCTCTGCTATTCGCCGCGCTGGATATCTACGGAACGCAGTTCTACCTGCTGCCGTACTACACGGGGACAATCGTTCACTCCGCGGCCGGAAAGCTGGGCACCGCCCACATTGGCGACCTGTTGAGGAATGCCGGTCTCATCCTCGAGCGGACGGCCGAGAACAAGGCCTCCGCGCTGACCCCCACCAGTATTCTTTTGCTTTGGATGCTCTACCTCGCCGCGACGGTTGCGGTGGTGGTGTGCGCGTTCTACTCCAGGCAGCAGACCGCCGTGGCGCTCCCAGACATAGTCGATAGGGCCTGGCAGAAATCGACGCCCGGCGGCCCGCGGAAGCCCACAACCGGGCGAGAATGCCGATAATCAGCGGCACACGTCGGCAAGGAATTCCGCAGGTTCGATATCCCCATACTATACTGGTCTCATTGTCCGCACTCCAGCCGTTCAAGTTAACCGCAATCACTGGCGCGCCCGTCGAGGCGCGGCCATGACCGCTCAGGCGGAAGCGCCGGGCTCGGGGGAATCTCTCCGGGCCGGGCTGGTCCGCTATCGATACGAGCTGGTCACCGCCGCGGGGCTGGGACTGGATTCCATCCGCTCGCACAAAATGCGCAGCTTCCTGACGCTGTTGGGCGTGATCATCGGAGTGGCCAGCGTGATCCTGGTTGGCTCGGCCATCGAGGGGCTCGGCGCGTACGCCGATGAGAGCACGGCCAAGGTATTCGGCAGCAAGACCTTCCTGGTCGCGCAAATCGCCGGCGCCGCGGGCCGCACTCAATACTTCGAGAAGCTCAAGAAGAACCGGCGCATCCGGCCGGAGGACCTCAAATACCTGGAATCGGTCACCGGCACCCAGGTCCTCTACAGCATTTACCGGCAACGCTCGGAGGACGTGAAGCACGAGAGCAACGTCTACGAGGACGCCGCCATCCTGGGCGTTTCCGCGGCTCTTCCGGACCTGCGCGACGTGGCAGTGGCCGAGGGCCGCTTCTTCAACGAGCAGGAGGACCGCACCAAGCAGCACGTCTGCGTCATCGGGCAGGACATTCGCAACGCTTTGTTCCCGGGCTCCGCGGCCATCGGCAGCACGCTTAAGCTGAGCGGGATCGACTTCCAGGTGATCGGGATCCAGGAAAAGCTCGGCTCCTCGTTTGGCCGCAGCCTGGACAACTCCGTCTACATTCCGGTCACGGCGTATAACCGCCTGTACGGCCCCGGGCTGTCCATCTCGATCTTCGGCCGCGCCCGCCCGGGTACGGGATTGGAACTCGACGACGCCCTCGATCTCACGCGGGTGGCGTTGCGCACGCGCTTTCATATCCGCCCCGGCCAGCCGGACCACTTCGACACGCTCACGCCGGATGCCGTCCGTTCCTTCATCGATCGTATCCTGGGCATGATCTCGATGGTCATCGTGCCGGTGACCTGCATCTCCCTGGTGGTGGGCGGAATCGTGATCATGAACATCATGCTGGTGAGCGTCACCGAGCGCACGCATGAAATCGGGATCCGCAAGTCGCTCGGCGCGCGGCCGTCCGACATCCGCCTGCAGTTCCTGCTCGAGGCGGTGTTTCTGGCGGCGGCCGGCGGAGCGGTGGGTGTGCTGTGCGGCGCCGCGCTCACCAAGCTGCTGTCCGCGATTTTCGATATCACGCTGCGTGTGACGTTTCTCTACGTAGCGCTGTCGGTGTTCGTGTCGAGCGCGGTGGGGATCGTCTCCGGCTGGTACCCCGCGCACCGAGCGTCGCGGCTCGATCCGGTTGAAGCGCTGAGGTCGGAATAGCCATGCGGGTCACCTGGGGAGAGAACGTGGGGATGGCGCTGGCGGCGGTCTGGCTGCACCGCTTTCGCTCGCTGCTGACCATACTCGGCATCGTGATCGGTATCACCACGGTGGTCACGGTCAGCTCGCTACTGACCGGGCTGCGCAAAGGCGTGGTTCAGTTCTTCGAGGAGTTCGGGCCCGACAACATTTTCCTTTCTAAGACCAGCGGCGACCCGAACGCTCTGTTCGTCCCCCCCAAGGAAGCCAAACGAAAAGCGATTCGTCCCGACTACGCCGAGATGATCAAGCGTATCTGCCCGTCGGTGCTGGACGCGGGCACCTCGCTGATGATTCCGGCTGTGATCAACGGCAAGCCGCTGACGGCCAAGGTGCCCGGCATCGACACCGACCAGATCGGAGTGGCCGGCGCCTCCGCCAACCAGCTCGCCATCGCTCCGCGAAATCTCAGCGCGGGCCGCATCTTCACGCCCGAAGAGGACCGGCGCGCGGCCCACGTGGTGATGCTGGGCCAGAAGATCGCGGAGGTGCTGTTTCCGGACGGCCACGCCGTGGGGAAGACCCTCAGCATGGATGGAGCGGAGTACGTCGTGCTGGGCGTATTCGAGAAGGCCAAGGGCGGATTCTTCGGTGAGAATGGCATGGACAGCCAGCTCATCATGCCGTTGCGAACGGCGCGGTTGCGCTACCCCGGCATCGACCGCTACATGGTCACCGCCAGGGCCAGGCCCGGCCTGCGTGACCAGGCCTACGACGAGGTGCAGGGAATCCTGCGCAAGATCCGGCACACACCGGTCAAAGACCCAGACGATTTCTCGCTGACCACCGCCGATCAGATCGTCAAGCAGTTCGACCAGATCACCGGGTTGATCGTGATGGTGTCGATTGCCATCTCGGCCCTGGGGCTGCTGGTGGGCGGTATCGGCGTGATGAACATCATGCTGGTGAGCGTCACGGAGCGCACCCGGGAAATCGGCGTTCGCAAAGCGCTTGGCGCGCGCCGGTCCGACATCGTGACTCAGTTCCTGGCCGAGGCCACCGCGTTGACGGGAGTGGGTGGCATCGTAGGCATCGTTTTCTCGATCCTGGTGACGCTGCTGATCGGGATGCTGGTGCCGTCGCTGCCTTCGGCGGTTCCCGTCTGGGCGGTGGTGGCCGGCTTCAGCGTATCGGTGGTGGTGGGCCTGTTCTTCGGAGTCTGGCCGGCGGTGAAGGCCGCTCGTCTCGATCCGGTGGACGCGTTGCGGTACGAGTAATCCGTGGCGCAGACTCTTAGTCTGCCGCGTCGAGACTCGTCTCGACGCAAAAGCAGCCTCGACATGAGTGTCGAGGCGGCAGGCAGGAGTGCCTGCGCCACGGAAACGGCGCTAGCTGCGTTTGGCGTGCAATTCCTGGAGCTTCTGCAGCTGCGCTGGAGTCAGCAGGCCGCGAAATTGTTCGGCCGCGCTGGCGCGAATAGCGACCAGTTGGCCACGCAATTTTCCCTCGTTGGCGGCGAGGTCGTTGACCGGCTGGCCGGCCTGGATGGCGGCGCGCAAGTCCGAGCGGACCTGCTTGAGCTGCCGGCGGAGTGGCTGTGCCGACTCGTGCGCGCTCGAAAAGATGGCTTTCGCCTGGGTTTGCTGCTGTTCCGTCAGGCCCAGGTAGCCAATCATCATCTTGTGCCGCATAGCGCGGCGGGCCTCCATCCGATGGGGATGGACGGCTGCGGCACCCTGCGGCGCCTGCGCGAATGCCATTCCGGCGGCCAATCCGGCCACCCCGATGGCTGTCAGTATGCTTTTCATGGGTTTGATTTTTACCCTCCTACTGGGTGAGATGCCCGGCGCGGCAGCCCTGCGGTAAGGTCCTGTAAACCGCGAGTAAAGGTTTCTGAGCCCAATCGGCAACCTCAGGGCGGGTGCCGGAATCAATATCTGTAGGCGGTAACCACTCGGAGGGGGGAGACTATGCGATCGGCAGTCCATCTCAGCCTGGCGGCGTTGCTGGCGCTGCCAGCCATAGGTTGCGCGCAGGAGCGGCGGAGCGCGCAAAACCAGGAGCGTTTGCCAAACCTGCGTCCGGCTCAACAGGAAGGGCCGGAGGAGGCGGAGCCCTCGCGGCGGCTCGAATCGGTAACCTGGAACTCGGTAAAACACGAGCTGACCTGGATAATTTCGAACGGCGAAAAAAGCGACGGAAGCCTGTACCGTGCGGGCGCATCGGAAGACTACCAGATCAGCCTGGACGAGGCCACCATGTCCTTTGCCGGCGAGACGCGGCGTTTCAGCCGCGACGAGGCTTCGAACGTACACGTTTTGATGGACCTGATCGCCAAGTATGCGGTCGATTCCACGGTCTGGTGGGAGGACGGGCAGGGCGATCCCGTCAACGGAGCCAAACCGAAGGAACAGCGTGCCCCGGCCAAGCCCGCGCCGCCGGCCGACGACGACGACAGCGTGGCCGTCCTCCGCGTTGCGGCCCGGACGCCAGCACCAGCCAACCTGCCGGCCGTGCGGCTCGAGATCCGGCGCCTGGAAAAGAGGCTGGCGGATTTGAAGCAGATCGAGCGCAGTGCCGCCCTGGCAGGTCTGACCAAGGACTGAGTCAAACCCCAAGCGCGACCGCCGAAGAGTGGGTTCCGCCGCCGCTTGCTGACGCGCGCGGTTCGGTGCTGGCGCGGCAGATAGCACCGAACCGCAGTGCCGCCCTGGCGGATCTGACCAAGGACTGAGTCAAACCCCAAGCCCGACCGCCGAGGAGTGGGTTCCGCCGCCGCTTGCTGACGCGCGCGGTTCGGTGCTGGCGCGGCAGATAGCACCGATCCGCAGTGCCGCCCTGGCGGATCTGACCAAGGACTGAGTCAAACCCCAAGCGCGACCGCCGAGGAGTGGGTTCCGCCGCCGCTTGCTGACGCGCGCGGTTCGGTGCTGGCGCGGCAGATAGCACCGAACCGTAGCGCCGCCCTGGCAGGTCTGACCAAGGACATCTTGGCTTGCTGACGCGCGCGGTTCGGTGCTGGCGCGGCAGGGAGCGGACCGACAGGCGCGCTAATCGTCCAATAACTGGTTCACCTTGACGGCCAGCTCGCCAATATCGAAGGGCTTCCGGACAAAGCTGAAACCCCTCCTCTCCATGTCCCGGCGGACGGCTTCCGCTTCGCACTTTCCGGACATATAGAGGACGCGCACCTTCGGCGACTGAGAGGCAGTTAGCCGGGCCAGCTCAATACCGTCCATCCGAGGCATGACGATATCGGTGAGGAGGAGGTCGATTCGAACTTTCGGCCGCCCTACGATGCCAAGGGCCTCGACGCCGTCGGAGGCCTCGAGGATGCGGTGGCGCCGTGGCGACAGAACGCTCTTGACCAGCGAGCGGATCTGAGGCTCATCGTCGACCACCAGAATGGTTTTTCTGGCCATTGTGCATCCGTTTATACCCTTATTTGCCGCGGAAAGCAATCCTCTTTTTCGGAGGCGGCGGGCAGCGGCCAGCGGCGCTTTCAATCCCTCCAGCGCACCGGTTCGACCTTTCCTACGATGAACAAACATGCATAAGCGGCGACCACCAGCCAGAAACACGCCGCCGCGAAAGCGTAGAAAAAATGGCCGGAATAGTATTTGATTAGCCCGGTGGCGTAGGGGGCGGCAACCCCGGCCAAATTGCCGACGCAATTCTGCATTCCGGTCCATTTTCCGGCCGCCGGACCGGCCAGCGTCTGGGTGATGGCCCAGACGTTGGAGGAATAGAGGCCGTAGGAGAGGCACCCCACCGTCAGCAGCGCCACGGCCGCACCGTGGTTTCGAAGCATGGAGGCGGGCAGGATGAGCGTCGTGGTCAGCAGCCCCGCGACGGCGAACGCCTTGCGCACCCGCGAGACGCCGCAGCCTCTGGCGATGAGGCGGTCCGACGCCCAGCCCGCCACGACCGCCATCGCGGCCAGCCCCCAGAACGGAAGCGAGCCGAAGATCGCCGTCTGTTCCTTCGAAAAACCGCGTTCCTTTTCGAGGTAGGCGGGCACCCAGGTCAGTATGAAAAACCAAGCGTAGTTGCCGCCGAACAGGACCAGGAAGGTACCCCAGGCGTCGCGTTTCGAGGCGATCTCGAGGAACCCCGGTCCGCCGGCCCGCGCTCTCCCGGCGAGTCGTCCGGCGCTGGTTCGCCGCGCCTCCAGGGCCCATGGCACCAGCCACACCAGCGCGCCGAATCCAAGGCCGAAAAACAGCGATCTCCAACCGAACCGCGCGACGATCAGCCCGCCCAGCAGGGTACCCACCGCCGGCCCGGCCTTCGATCCGGCGTCCAGCAGCGCGTTGGCGAGCCCACGGCGCCGCTCCGGAAAGTCGTCCGAGATGATGCGCGAATACGCGGGATAGGCGACCGATTCGCCGGCGCCCAGGACCAGGCGCAGTCCGAACAGCATCGCGAAGCCGACGGCGAAACCGGTGAGCGCGGTCGCGACCGACCACAGCAGGAAGCCCGCCGCATAGACCCAGTACGCGTTGTAGCGGTCCACCAGCCAGCCCGCGGCGATCTGGAACAGCGCGTAGGTCCAGAAGAAGCCGCTCAGCAGCAGGCCCGCCTGGCGGTCGTCGAGCGAGAGTTCCTTCTCGATGTCCGTCACGGCCACGGACAGATTGCTGCGGTCGATGAAGTTGATAAAAATCGATGCGACCAGCAGCGCCAGAACCGACCATCGCACGCGGCTGGCTGTATCCATACTTGCAGCTTACTTCGCGGGCTCGGGCTTTGGCTGCGGCTTCGGCATGGGCTTGCGCGGCAGCATCTCGGGCCGGTTTGCGGCGTCGTAAACGACCGCCGCCATGATGGCCGCCGCCTGCATCAGGTCGCCCTTCTGCACGCGGTCGTAGACGTCCATGTTCGAGTGGTGCGTGCGGCTCATGTAGTCGAGCGGGTCCTGGATGAACTGGAATCCCGGCAGGCCGACGGCGTCGAACGAGAGGTGATCCGTGCCGCCGGTGTTGCGGATGGTGATGGTCGCGGCCCCCAGGTCCTTGAACGGCGCCAGCCAGGCCTCGAAGAGGGGCCGCATCATGTCGTTCCCCTGCAGATTGACGCCGCGAATCTTGCCGCTCCCATTATCGAAATTGAAGTAGCCGGAGAGGCGGGCGTACTCGGGTTTGGGCTGCATAGTCTCGCGGTCGGCAAAATGCGCCTTCACGTACTCGCGGGAGCCGATGAGTCCTTCCTCCTCGGCGTCCCAAAGCGCGATGCGCACGGTGCGATCCATCTTGAGGTTCAGGGCGGTGAGGATGCGAATGGCCTCCAGGACGACGGTGCAGCCGGCGGCGTTGTCGGTGGCGCCGGTGCCTGCCTGCCAGGAATCCAGGTGCGCGCCGAGCATCACGATTTCGTCTTTCTTCGCGCCACCCGGCAGGTCGGCCACTACGTTCACGCCTTCCGGATTGTCTTCGAGAATGCGCGCCCGGACTTCCAGTTCCATCTTGACCGGGATCTTCTTTTCCGCCAGCCGCGCGATGCGGTTATAGTGCTCGCTGGCCAGCGCGATGCTGGTAGGGGGCAGCGGGTTCTTCGTCTCGTGCGAGCCGGCCGCGGCCGCGAACACGGTGCCGTCATCGCCCGCATAGCCTGGCGTAACTACGGCCAGCACGCCTTCCCGATTGAGAAACTCATTCAGCTTGTTGCGCGCTTCCTGCACCTGCTCGCGGGTGGGCGGTGGCGGGTCGCCGGGACGCCGCGGGGCGGCCGGCGGTCCAAAATGCTCCGGTTCGCCGGGCTCCGGGGCCAGCGCGCGCGTCGCCAGGTCGGCATCGCTCCAGCGCCTGGCATCGGCCTCCAGGTGAAGTTTCAATTCGCGCGGTTCTTCGATGAATACGATCTTGCCCCGCAGCGTGCCTTTGTACTTTGCGCCGTCTTCCACGTTGCGCATCGGCGCCAGGATCACCTCTCCGCTCACCACGCCGTTGGTGCCGGGGGACCAGGCCAGCGGCACCCCGATGAGCGAAGTCTGCTGCGGCTCGGTCATCTGAGCGGTGAATCGGGTCCAGGTCCAGCTCCGCCCGAAGGTGCCCCACTTCTCGAGCCTGGCGTCGCCGAGGCCCCACTCCTGGAGTTGCTTCACGGCCCAGCCGGCCGCGCTGAGGTAGTTCGGCGAGTCCGCGACGCGCGGGCCGTAGACGTCGGTCAGGTAAAAGAGGTGGTCCATTACCTTGGACCTTTCGAAGGCCTCGGCCCGGATTCGGTTGACCACCGAGAGATCTACTTTCTCTTCCTGCGCGGCAGCCACAAACGGTGCGCATACCAGCAGGGCGAGCACGGAAAAACGTTGTTTCGTCATGAAAAACTGAGCATAGCAAACGGCGCGTGGCCGCTGTGTCGAGTGTCTTCTCGACGCTCCGGTGTCGGCACGAGTGCCGACACGGCAGGCTGAGGCCTGCGCCACGTGGTCGCAGCCGCGCCGCAGCACCGCGCCGCGCCAGCACCGAACCGCGCGCGTCAGCAAGCGGACTCCTGCCTCCTGTCTCCCGCCTCCCGTATGAGAAGATCGGGCTAGTGGAGGATTCGATGCGAGCCTGCTTCCTGCTGTGCGCAGCGGTGTCCCTGGCGGCCCAGACGCCGCCCCCGACGCACACCGACAACGTCACCGAGGTGATTCACGGCGTCAAAATCACCGATCCATACCGCTGGCTCGAAGATCAGAACAGCCCCCGGACGCGCGCCTGGATCGAGAAGCAGAACGCCTACGCGCGCTCGCTGCTCGACAAGATCCCCGACCGCGAAGCGATCCGCAAACGCCTCAGCGAGCTGATGCGCTTCGACGACACGCAGACCCCCGTGCCGGCGGGCGGCCGCTTGTTCTTCCTGCGGCGCGCGGCAAACCAGGACCAGGCCACGCTCTACGTGCGTGAGGGTGGCAAGGACCGGATTCTGGCCGCGCCCGCCGACCGCAACACCTCGCTCGAGCTGATGGACGTGACTCCGGACGGAAAGCTGGTCGCCTACGGCCAGCGGCAGGGCGGCCAGGACGAAGTCGCCGTTACGCTGCTCGACGTCGATTCCGGCAAGGAACTGGCCGACAAGCTGCCGCGCGGGCGCTACTCCGTAGCGCTGCGGCCCGACCGCAAAGGCTTCTTCTACGGCCGCCACACCGACACCGACCGCGTGTTCTACCATCCCCTCGGCGCCGACCCCGCCCAGGATCACCAGATCTTCGGCGAGGGCTACGGCCCTGAGTATTTCGTCGGCCCCTCGGTTTCCGAGGACGGCCGCTACCTGGTCATCTCCGTCGTACACGGAAGCGCCGGCGACGAGTGTGAAATTCACGTTCAGGACCTGGCGGCGGGCGGGCCCATCCGGCCGGTGATCAAGGGCATCGCGGCGCGGTTCTTCGGACAGGTAGGAGGCGGCACGCTGTTCGTTCAGACCAACTGGAAGGCGCCCAACGGCCGCATCCTCGCCATCGATTTGAAGAACCCCGCGCCGGAGCGCTGGAAGGAAATCGTGCCCGCGGGCCCGGATGCAATCGAGCATTTCAGCCTGGCGGCCGGCAAGGTGTTCGTCACCTACGTACACAACGTATCGTCGCTGACGCACATTTTCAGCCCTGACGGCAAGCGCCTGGGCCACTTGCCGCTGCCGGCTCCGATCGGGAGCGTGGGCGGCCTCTCGGGACAGTGGGGCGGGAAGGAAACGTTCTTCCGCTTCGAGTCGTTCCACACGCCGCCCTCGGTGTGGCGCTACGATCCGGTGGCCGGAACGATTGCGGCCTGGGCCGAACCCGCGGTGCCTCTGGACGCCCGCCGGCTCGAGCTCAAGCAGGTGTGGTATGCCTCGAAAGACGGCACCAAGATCCCCATGTTTCTGTTGTTCAGGAAGGGCCTCAAGCTCGACGGCTCCAACCCAGTGTTCCTCACCGGCTACGGCGGCTTCACGATCAGCATGACGCCCGCGTATAGCGCGCAGGCGGTTTTGTGGGCGGAGCGCGGAGGCGTGTTCGCGGTGCCGTCGCTGCGGGGTGGAGGCGAGTTCGGCGAGAAATGGCACCTGGCCGGGATGCGCGCCAATAAACAGAACGTCTTCGACGATTTCATCGCGGCGGCCGAGTGGCTCATACAGAGCGGCTACACCAGCCCGGCCCGGCTCGGCATCGCCGGCGGCTCGAACGGCGGCCTGCTGGTGGGCGCTGCGATGACCCAGCAGCCCAGCCTGTTCCGCGCGGTGGTGTGCACGTATCCGCTGCTCGACATGCTGCGCTACGACCAGTTTCTGGTGGCCAAATGGTGGGTGCCAGAATACGGCTCCGCCAGCGATCCCGAGCAGTTCAAGTGGCTCTACTCCTACTCGCCGTATCAGCACGTGAAGCAGGGGGTGAAGTACCCGGCGGTGCTGTTTGTGACCGGCGATTCCGACACCAGGGTTGCGCCTCTCCACGCGCGCAAGATGACGGCCCTGGTGCAGGCCTCGTCGGCTTCGGGCCTGCCCGTTCTGCTGCGGTACGACACGCACGCCGGCCATTCGCGCGGCGAAGCCCTGACCTCGCAGATCGACGAGCGCACCGACACGCTCTCGTTCCTGTGGTGGCAGCTCAAGTCGCGGTACCGAGCACTTGGCGTCTGAATACTCTCATCATGCTGCTGCTCCAGCGCTCGATGAGGGGAGCATGATGCAAATCAGATGCGCTGTTCTTCTTTTACCGTGGCTCCCTGATCACGAGACATATGGGTATGTGAGGCCCTTTATAGCTCGTAGGTAGGTTCGCTTATAGAATCGATTATGAAGCACCTCGATGATCAAGATGCACTCATTCCGAAAATCGTTGAAAAGTTAGAGACAATGGAGAACAAAAACACAGCTTAACGAAGTTATTTGGAGACTGAGCTATGTAAAGAGGGAAGTAGCGGGAACAGGATTCGAACCTGCGACCTCCGGGTTATGAGCCCGACGAGCTAACCACTGCTCTATCCCGCGTCAATATTGGATCTCTTGTCGACTAGTCGGAGATTGGTAGCGGGGGGAGGATTCGAACCTCCGACCTTTGGGTTATGAGCCCAACGAGCTAACCACTGCTCCACCCCGCGTCGACTTATGTATCATACAACAGACTTTGCGACTTGTCAATCATCGATGACTGCTGTTTGCCACACGCGCACGGCTCCATCTTCGGCGCTGTTTGCCAATAAACCGTTGGCTCCAAAGACCACCCCGTATATCTCTATCCTATGGTTAATGATATTAATTCACGCCCCTGATAGACATCCATAGCTTCAATGAACCATCCTCGGAGCCTGAAACCAGCAAACGGCCATCGGCAGAGAAATCGACAGTCCAGACCGCGCCATCATGGCCTGTCAGTGTATGCACGAGTTGCCAGGTTGTGGTATCCACAGGCAAATCATCCCATCGGCCGAACACGAGGCCAGCAAATCTCCATCAGGGGACCAGGCTACTCCATACACGATATCGCTATAGCGCAAGCGACGCAGCATAGTGCTATTGCCAGTATCCCATATACAAATCGTCTTATCAAAAAGAGGAAGCTAACCATTTGCTATCATAGGAAAAATCGACACCTACAACTACATTGTGATGCCCCTGCAAGATTTGTCGCGTTTCCCCTGTAGAGGGGTTCCAGATACGCACTGTTTCATCATTTGAGCATGAGGCCAGCATGCGGTGATGAAGAGAGAAAGCCACTGCCCAGACTGCACTGCTGTGGCCCTCCAGTATTCGCACTGGCTCGCCTGTGTTACATCCCACAGGCGAACTGTCTTATCTTCTGAGCAAGAGGCAATTATTTTGCCATCCGGCGACATATCTACGCCCATCACAGCTCCCTCGTGTCCAACAATTGTGTGAAGGAGTTCGCCGGAGTCAGTTGACCATAGACGCACTGTCATATCTTCACCACAGGATGCAATGTGTTTACCATCCGGGGAGAAGACAACATCATCTGAATGACCACGATGACCTGTCAGAATGTGCAGAGGTGTGATTTCAACTCCTAACATGCGCTTTCCCCTGGCAAATGGTTGCGGAGTAGAGGCCGTCTTCCACTCTGGCCACTCAATTAAGATGATCGAGCCATACTCATAGCCGAACTTCTGGGGATACTGCGGCACATCCCGAGCCATATGTTCATCAAAATAATCATAGAGTGTTCCCAGAGTGATGCGCCCTGTGCGAGGGTTGGCAGCAGCTCCCTCAAAAGCATCGAGCAGGTGACCCATAAAGATGCCATGCCCTTGCTGCATCTGGTCTTTTGATACCTCACTCTGGCGATTAGAGGTTAAGATGACGCGTCCCTTCGTTCTTGGCAAGTCGAGGAGAGACTCACCAAAGAGGAGAGCGGCGTCAGGCTCGCTTTTGCCCGGTCTCCATCCCGTGCCAGTATGCACAATATCCAGTATAGTCAGTATATTTTCGGCTTTCGAAGCATATAAATAGTGATCGACAAGAGTTGAAAAATGTAAACCTGTGGCAGGACGATCCGCGAGCGTAGTCGGCAATGCTAGATAGCCATCATGTGTCGCAGCATCGATCAGCGCGTGCCCTACAAAATAGATCAATACCATGTCATGATGCTGGGCGTGTACCAGGCACAGTTCACGTAACTGACTCTCAATTTCATCGCGTGAAGCCTCTTCTCCTGCAAGATAAACGACATCTTCTGGAAGCCAGCCTCCTCGTTCGGGATCGATCAGTAGTTCATATAAGGCTTGAGCGTCGGATTGGGCAAGCGGCAAGGGAATAAAATGAGCTGCATCATTGTAATTATGTATGCCGACGATGAGCGCATAACGGTGTTTCAACTGCACCTCTGTAGTATTTGTACTTGTACTGTTATTTGACCTGATTATACTACTTTAGAGCGTCTTAGTGGCAATAGGGCAGGCGTTAGCACTCTTTTGTGAAGATTGCTAAATTCAGCAACTTATGGTAATCTAAAACGTACTATTAACGTATCTATAGTATCGATGGTTTTGTATGTAGCTACAGCATTCCTTGCGGGAAACATCGAAAAAAGATATTATCATATAAAAGAGATTCATCACGTACTACGAAACTCAAGGTTGGACGCTATTTGAAAGCGTCCGGTCAGATCAAGAAAGCAGGTCTGAATCTATGGATGCTCAGGCTATACATTTGTATCAACGCAACCCGAATGAACAAGGGCCGAATAGTCCGCAAGGCCCGAACAACGGGAGCAATGGAAATAAAAACGGGAATAATGGCGGTCCGCCACGTTTCACAGGGTCGGCACTCATTGTTCGCTCATTGATTATTATTGGTGTGATCTTGCTTGGTTGGTACTTATTCCAGTACTTTTTTAACCCAAGTACAAGCAGCACCAGTACAAATACGATTGAAATCCCGTATAGCACATTTTATCAGCAAGTGCAGTTGCATAATGTCAAGGATGTAACCTTCCAGGGACAGGATGCCAATGGGAATTTAATAAAGCTATAACTGTCACAGACACCAGCACTGGCACGAGTAAAACTGGAACGTCATTCCATTTCACGCAGTTACCTAATGGAGATCCAAACCTTACGACGCTGCTAAACGCAAACCACGTAACTTATACGGCCAAGCCCCCATCTGATAATAACACGTTAATTAATGTGTTAATCAACTTCTTACCCTGGATCCTCGTAATAGGCGTTTTCTTCTTCATCGCTCGCCGCGCTACACAGGGTCAGCAGAACATATTCAGTTTCGGTAAGAGCAAGGCCAAGGTAATATTGGAAGATAAGCCAAGCACAACGTTTGCTGATGTGGCAGGCGTCGACGAGGCAAAGAACGATCTTGTTGAAGTTGTTGACTTTTTAAAGACTCCTACCAAGTTCCAGAGATTGGGCGGGAAGATTCCGCGCGGCATACTCCTGGTAGGTCCTCCGGGAACTGGTAAGACCTTGCTGGCCCGTGCTGTCGCAGGCGAAGCAGGCGTTCCTTTCTTCTCAATGAGTGGTTCAGAGTTTGTAGAAGTGCTGGTGGGTGTAGGCGCCAGTCGCGTGCGTGATCTTTTCGACCAGGCGAAGAAAGCGTCGCCAAGCATCATCTTTATCGACGAAATCGATGCCGTTGGTCGCCAGCGTGGCTCCAGCATCAATAGCAACGATGAGCGCGAGCAGACACTGAACCAGTTGCTCGTTGAGATGGACGGTTTTGATGTTCGCCAGGCTGTCGTCGTAATCGCTGCCACAAACCGACCGGATGGACTCGATAAAGCGCTCTTGCGCCCGGGACGCTTCGACCGCCGCGTGACTGTCGAACGACCCGACTGGAATGGCCGACTGGCAATACTCAAGATTCACTCAAAAGGCGTGCCTCTGGCTAGCGATGTCGACTTGATTACGATTGCTCGCGCTACTCCAGGCATGGTAGGCGCTGACCTTGCCAATCTTATCAATGAAGCAGCCTTACTCGCTGCCCGTCGGAACCTGGATGCAGTCACTCAATCTTGCTTCGATGAAGCGCTAGATAAAATCCTGATTGGCGCTGAACGTCCTCTCATTCTGAGTGAACACGACCTGAACGTGGTTGCTTACCACGAAGGTGGTCACGCGCTAACGGGTTTGCTGACAGAAGAGGTTGATCCAGTCACGAAAGTAACCATCGTCCCACGTGGTCAGGCATTAGGTGTAACGCAATATTCGCCACTGGATGATCGCTATAACTACTCGAAAGAGTACCTGGAAGCTCAACTGGTGACGGCTCTTGGTGGTCGCGCTGCCGAAGAAGTGGCTATTGGACAGATAACGACCGGGGCAGAAAACGATCTACAACGTGTCACCGCTATTGCGCGGCAGATGGTGACCCGTTGGGGTATGAGCGAGCGGCTGGGAACGATCTCGTACAGTGAACGCGAAGATCCGTTTGCAGGTACAGCGCTGGCGACAGGTTCGCGTGAATATAGCGAAAAGACCGCCACCGTTATCGACGAGGAAGTCAATCGCATTGTGAAGTGGGCCTACGATCAAGCAGTCACCTTACTCACGGAACATCGCGAAACGCTTGACCGCATTGCAAAGGCTTTGCGTTTGCACGAGACACTCGACGCCAGGCAGTTACGCACCATCCTGGAAGAGACCGGTTCGATCACTTCCGCGCCAGCATCCTACCAATAAGATCAGACGATACAGCAAGAAATCGCCCTGGGGCATGCCCCAGGGCGATTTCTTGCTGTATGATGAAATGGCGTTACCCTGTTGCCTGTTCGCCAGTGACCTGAGCAATAATCTCCTCATCACTGACGTTTGTTTTGATCGTCGCCTGTCCGATGAAGAAGACCACAATGCCCACCACCAGCGAGATGACGGCAATCCCACCGATCCACGTCACCCACTGCTGATTGGTCAGCAACCCCGTCCATGGACCTGTAAAGGTGACATAGACACCATACCCTGTGGCAATCGTTCCGATAACCGCGCACAGATAGAACACCCAATCAGGCGCCATCCGTATCGCTTGAAACCTCTCGTGGAAACGGTGCCCGATAATGATCACATCGACGAAGAGGATCACCATCGAGACACACCAGATCACGGTCACGGCTGCCTGCAGGATATCATACACCACCGTCGAGAGATCGGCTGGTTTAAAGCCGGTCGACAAGGTGTAGGGCACCAGAATGAAGGCCAGGATGGTGAAGAAGCCCGAAATGCAGCTCTGCACCAGCACTGCCACCCAGGGCACGCGGTTGCGGTTGACTTTACTCATCACGGTGGGCAAGCGCCGATCGACCAGACACGAAGAGCAGTCGTCCGAAGGAATAGTTATACACAGCGGTGTTGAAGATGAAGAACCCGATGAAGATGATGTTGACCAGGATCCCCAGGAAGGTTCCCGCGCCTCCAAAGCCCTTTTGCACGGCTTCGGCTACGGCCGATGGATTGCCCTGATCGGCCAGTGGCACCGCGTTCAAGATACCAAAGGTTCCCAGCAGGTAGCCTACGATGACCACGGCTGATCCCCAGAACAGGTAACGGGTGATGGCACGCGGGTGAGCAACCTCGACCCCCATGTTCAGCGGCACTTCGATGCCCAGTAGGGCCAGGATCACTGCGCTGTAGAATGTGGCTGTCGCGGCTGTGGGCAGCCAGCTATGCGGGGCATAGTTCACGGGGGTTCACGTGCCCGCCAAAGATCGAGAGCAGCCCGGCCAGCCCGATCAGCAGTATCGCTCCGCCATAGGCCAGAAAGACAATCTTGACGAAGTTCTGGGTGACACGGAAGCACAAGACTTGACAGCACGAACAAGAACACAATGGCCGGCGGAACATCAGCACCGCCTGCTACCACGGTTCTGTCACCCGCTTAACGTAGAATTCACGTACCGGGCTCTATTTAATAAGCGTCACAAGTTCATCTCCAGTGGCGATCATGAC
>CAVXQQ010000011.1:0-121941 GCA_963763835.1 Bryobacterales bacterium | reverse complement strand
CGTGGGGCAGGCGTCCACGCCTGCGCGGGACGTCCACGTCCCGCCGGAGCGGGTCTGGAGAGACCCGCCGCACGCGTGGACGCCTCGCGTGGATGCCGCCCCACAAGCCCTTGACTTCCCCCACTCTCCTGTGCTTGAATATTCATTACGCTGTATGTTTATGCAAACCGCAAAAGGAGATCCGAAATGCCTGCCGGTGCCCCAGCCGGTCCTATCCTGAAGGCCTCCGCCGGCGATTTCGCCAGCGACCTCGACCTCTCCTGCGACGAGGTTGCCTACCTCCTCGACCTGGCCGCCCAGGTCAAGTCCACCCCGGCTCCGTTCGCTGACGCCCTCCGCGGCCGCTCCCTCAGCCTGCTCTTCGAGAAGCCATCGCTCCGCACCCGGCTCACCTTCGAGCTGGCCATGAAGCAACTGGGCGGCGACTCCATCCTCAGCAACGGCATCATCGGCGAGCGCGAGCCGCTCCAGGACGTCGCCCGCAACCTCGACCGCTGGACCCAGGGCATCGTCGCCCGCGTCTTCTCCCAGGCCACCGTGGACGAGCTCGCCCGCTGGTCGAAGGTGCCCGTGGTCAACGCGCTCAGCGACCTGTACCACCCCTGCCAGGCGCTGGCCGACATGCTGACCCTGCGCGAGCACTTCGGCGCCCTGGCCGGCCTCAACCTGACCTTCGTCGGCGACGGAAATAACGTCGCGCACTCCCTCATGCTCTCGGCGATTCGCCTGGGCGTCAATTTCAGTCTCGCCACGCCCCCCGGCTACGAGGCGAACCCGGCGGTCGTGTCCCGAGCCACGGAACTGGCCGCCGTTTCCGGCACCAGCCTTCGGATCACCACCAACCCCGAGGAAGCCGTCGCCGGCGCCAACGCCGTCTACACCGACGTCTGGGCCAGCATGGGTACCGAGCACGAGGCCGAAAAGCGCCGCAAGGCATTCCGCGCCTACCAGGTCACGGAGACACTGTTCGGGCTGGCTGCGCCGGACGCCATTTTCATGCACTGCCTGCCCGCCCACCGCGGCGAAGAGGTAACGGACGAGGTGATCGAATCGCCCCAATCCGCGGTCTTCGATCAGGCCGAGAATCGACTTCATACTCAGAAGGCTTTGTTGTTGATGCTGCTCGACTAAGGAACTTATGAACCAACCCAAAAAAGTAGCGCTCGCCTACTCGGGCGGCCTCGATACTTCCATCATCATTCCCTGGCTGAAGGAGAACTATGGATGCCAGGTCGTCGCCGTCTGCGGCGACATCGGACAGGGCAGCGACGAGCTGGCCGGCCTCGAAGCGAAGGCGCTCAAAACCGGCGCCGACGAAGTCTACATCGAGGACATGCGCGAGGAATTCGTCACCGAATACCTGTGGCGGCTGGTCCGCGCCGGCTCGGTCTACGAGGACAAGTACCTGCTCGGCACCTCGATCGCCCGCCCCCTGCTCGCCAAAAAGCAGGTTGAGGTGGCGCTCAAGACCGGCTGCGACGCCGTGGCCCACGGCTGCACCGGCAAGGGCAACGACCAGGTCCGCTTCGAGCTGACCTACAAGGCCCTCGCCCCGCATCTGGCCGTCATCGCCCCCTGGCGCGAGTGGACCATCAACTCCCGCGAGGACGCCATCGATTACGCCGCCGCCCACAATGTTCCTATCTCGGCAAGTACGAAGAAGATCTATAGTCGTGACCGCAACATATGGCACATTTCTCATGAGGGAGGTGAGCTGGAAGAACCCGGCCAACGCCGCCCCCGACGAGATCTGGATGCTGACCCGCAGTCCCAAAGATGCCCCGTCCACTCCCGGCGAGGTCACCATCGGTTTCGAGAAGGGCGTGCCGGTGTCTCTGAACGGCAAGCCCACGCCCGCCGTGGCCCTTCTTGAAGAGCTGAACCGGATCGGCGGCGAGCATGCCATCGGCCGCATCGACCTGGTCGAGAACCGCTTCGTCGGCATGAAGTCCCGCGGCTGCTACGAGACCCCTGGCGGCACGCTCATCATGGCCGCCCACCGCGAGCTCGAGGCCCTGACGCTCGATAAGAGCCTGCTCCACTACAAGCAGCGTCTGGCACTGGATTACGCCGAGCTGGTGTACAACGGGCTGTGGTTCACGCCCCTCCGCGAATCGCTCGACGCCTTCTTCGAAACCGCCAACCAGAACACCACTGGCGAGGTCGCCCTGCGCATGTATAAAGGAAACCTTGAACCAATCAGCCGCAAGTCGCCGTATTCGCTGTACTCGCTCGACATCGCCAGCTTCACCATGGGCGCCAGCTACGACCAGAAGGACGCCCTGGGCTTCATCAACCTGATCGGCCTCCCTATCAAGGTGCGAGCATTAAACTCCGCCGCCGGCAAACCATGACGCGCTACCACACACCGGGCGGCACCTCAGCACTGGGCGGCACCTCAGCACCGAACCGCGACCGTCAGGGAGCGGACGCACCCTTGAGACCGCTTGCTCACGCGCGCGGTTCGGTGCTGGGTGGAGCGGACCCGGAGCCGCAGCCATGAAACTCTGGGGCGGCCGTTTCGAATCCGCGCCCTCCGAGGTCTTCGAGCGCTTTTCCGGCTCGCTCGACTTCGACCGCCGCCTGCTCGACGCCGATATCCTCGGCTCCCAGGCCTGGGCGCGCGCGCTCGAACGCGTCGGAATCCTGACGCCCGCCGAGTGCGCCACGCTCGTCGCCGCCTTCGACGCCATCGCCGCCGAGTCCGCCCAGCCCGGCTTCTTCGACGCCGCCACCGACGAGGACGTCCATACCCTCGTCATCCGCAAGCTAGGCGAGCGCGCCGGCGCCGTGGCCGCCAAGATCCACACCGGCCGCAGCCGCAACGAGCAGGTCTCGCTCGATACCCGCCTCTGGCTGCGCGGCGAAATCGACCAGGTCGAAACCCTGCTCGCGGCCCTGATGGAAGCCCTGCTCGATTGCGCCGCCCGCTACCCGGACGCCGTCATCCCCGGCTACACGCACATGCGCCGCGCCCAGGCCGTCCTGTGGCCGCACTACCTGCTGGCCTATTTCGAGATGTTCGCGCGCGACCGCGAGCGGCTGCTCGAAGCCCGCCGCCGCACCAACCTGATGCCCCTCGGCTCGGGAGCCCTGGCCGGCAGCGGATTCCCCTTCGACCGCGCCGCCCTCGCCGGCGATCTCGGCTTCGAAGGCATCACCCGCAACAGCATGGACGTCTCGGCCGACCGCGACTTCGTCCTCGACTTCCTCTACGCCGCCTCCACCATCCTGCTCCACCTGAGCCGCCTGGCCGAGGACTGGATTCTCTACTCGAGCGAAGAGTACGGCTGGATCGAGCTCGCCGACTCGGTCACCAGCGGATCGAGCCTCATGCCGCAGAAGAAGAACCCCGATTCGCTCGAGCTCATCCGCGGCAAGTGCGGCCGCGTTCTCGGCGCCCTCACTTCCCTGCTCGTCACCATGAAGGGCCTGCCGCTCACCTACAACCGCGACATGCAGGAAGACAAGGAGCCGCTGTTCGAGGCCGCCGCCCAGGTGAAAGGCGCGCTCGAAATGGCGCGCGTAGTGGTCGAGTCGGCGAAGCTGAATCCCGCCCGCCCGGCCGCGGCCGCCGAGGAGAGCTGGGTGGTCGCCACCGACCTCGCCGAGGAGCTGGCCCGCACCGGCACGCCGTTCCACCGCGCCCACCAGATCGTCGGCCGCCTGGTCCTCGAGAGCGTTCGCCAGGCGAAGAAGCCGGCCGATTGGACCGCGGCCGAGCTGGCCGCATTCGCCCCCGAATTCACCCCGGAAATGGTTCGCCTGATGAACCCGCAGGAAGGCATGAAGACCCGCGAAATCCCCGGAGGCACCGGCCCCCAGGCGGTCTCCAAAGCGCTCACCGAAGCTCGCGAGCGGTTGAGTAGAATGAAAGGCGGACTCCGCACATGACCAAGGCATACCGGCAGGGACAGATCGTCAACCTGATTCGCAACCGCGAGATTCACACCCAGGAGGAGCTCGCCGCCGCGCTCCAGGAGAAAGGCATTCCGGCCACCCAGGTGACGCTCTCGCGCGACATCCGCGACCTGAGCCTGGTCAAGACCTCCGAGGGATACCGCCAGCTCACCCCCGAGCGCGCCGGGCCCGGGCCTGGCCGCGCTGGCCGCCGACTTCCTCACCGACATCCGCCAGGCCCAGAACCTGCTGGTCCTCAAGACCTCGCCCGGCCACGCCAACACCATAGCCGTCGCCATCGACCACGAGAACTGGTCCGACATTGTCGGCACCCTGGCCGGCGACGATACCGTCCTGCTCATCGCGCCGGACACTTTCACGGCGGATACGCTGCGCGCGAGGCTGCTGGCGCTGCTGGCGGAATAGCAGCGCCGCAAGCAAGGAAGAGGATCGGACAGCTCCGCCGCGGAACCGCCTGAAACCGGTCCCAAAGCTGGATCTGGCCCGCCCGCGGCGGCCGAGGAGAGCTGGGTGGTCGCCCGCGACCGCCGAGCAAAGCCGGGCCCGCCCGCGACCGCCGACCAAAGCCGGGTGGTCGCCACCGGCCTCGCCGGGGACCTGGCAGCCGCACTCCCCTTGACACCGGTCAACAGTCGCTCCATAATCCTCTCAACGGTCAAGGTTTTATCTCTGGGATTTTTTAGTTGTGGCGTGCAAGCCCGCTGCTCTGCGGTTGTCAACCACCCCCCAGATGACGTAAAAGCCCTGAGTCACCGGACAACAGGGTTTTCGCACCAAGGAGGTGAGCCACGCGGCAAGAAAGGGACTTGGGCTCGGACGCGACAGCTTTCCAAAGCCCGCCAGCCGCCGTAACCGTCAGCCCATCTGAAGACGAAATCGCCACAGTCGCGTATATATTGTGGTTGGAGAGGGGCTGTCCCCACGGATCGGATCAAGAAGACTGGTTCAGGGCGGAAGCGCTGGTCCAAGACGCACTCGCCGTGAAGGGCGAGCGTCTGCCCCGCCGTCCATCGACCTCCTCCTGCCAGGTTCGCACCCCGTCCGAAATGCTGGACGAATTCGCTGCGGAAATATGGCAGGAGGGACACTGGGAGGTATGGGAACGCGAGTGGGTCAGCGCGCGCTGGGTCTCGGATCTACGTCAATCGGGGGTTGGAGTTTCGAATCCAGCGCGATCTTCCAGCAAGGCTGCGTAGGCGGAGCGGCGGCCGGCTTCGGGTCCAGTCTAGGCGGACTGCACAGGTCCCGAGCGAGCACAGGCCGTTGGCCCGGAAGGCGCCGGACACCCCCGGATGTACCCCTCCCCGTGGGCCATGGGCCGGTAGAATGCGCAGAAACTGCCGTCCCTCGGTGAGCGCCCAGGCGGGTCTAGGCGGTTGGCTGCCGCGAAAGCCGCGCGCTGCACCCGTCCCCAGAATCCGTCCCCGGAAACTTGCCCCTGATGGCACCGCACCCCCCCGCATCGGCATCATATAATTGAACCCAGGAGAGGGTTTCCCAACAGAGGGATAGCGATACTTCATGCCAACAGTCGAGGAAAGTCCCGTTTCCCCGCTTTCGAGCGAGGCTCAGCAGTCGTGTGTCAACGATTTTTCCATCCAGGTAGCCACCGTCAACGGGTCCGGAAGTCAGACGGCTAACACCGTCCTGATGCGCGCCCTGTTTCAGATGGGCATCCCGGTCTCGGGCAAGAACCTGTTCCCTTCGAACATCGCGGGCTTGCCCACGTGGTTCACCATACGGGCCAGCAAGGACGCCTACATCGGGCGCAAGAAGGAAATCGACTTCCTGGTCGCCATGAATGCCGAAACGGCCCAGGAAGACGTCCGCAAGCTCGACCCCGGTTCCGCCGTGGTCTACGACGAGCCGCTGAAGCTCAACGCCATTCGGTCGGACCTGCACTTCTATCCGGTTCCATTCGACAAGCTGGTGGGCCCGGTGTGCCCCGAGGCGCGGCTCCGCAAGCTGGTCCGCAACATGATCTACGACGGCGTTCTGGCGCACCTGCTGGGGATCGAGATGGAGGAGGTGCGCAAGGCGTTGCTCAAGCAGTTCGGGACGCGCAAAGCCAAGGCCGCCGACCTGAACTGGGGCGCGGTCGAGGCGGGCCGCGACTTCGCCGCCGCTAACCTGCCCAAGACCGACCGCTACTCGGTCGCGCGCATGAACGCCACCGCCGGCAAGATCATCATCGATGGCAATGCCGCTTGCGCCCTGGGCGCCATGTTCGCCGGCGTGACCGTGGTCACCTGGTATCCCATCACGCCGTCGTCCTCACTGGTCGAGTCGCTCATCGGCTACCTGAAGCGGTTCCGGATCGACAAGGAAACCGGCCAGGCCACCTACGCCGTGGTGCAGGGCGAGGACGAACTGGCATCGATCGGCATGGTGCTGGGCGCGAGCTGGGCGGGCGCGCGCGCGATGACCGCCACCTCGGGCCCCGGCATCTCGCTCATGTCCGAGTTCACCGGCCTGGGCTACTACGCCGAGATCCCCGCGGTGATCGTGGACGTGCAGCGCGTCGGACCTTCGACCGGGCTGCCCACGCGCACCATGCAGGGCGACCTGGTCACGACCGCGATGCTCTCGCACGGCGACACCAAGCACCCCCTGTTCTTCCCTTCCTCGCCGCGCGAGTGCTTCAGCATGATGATTGCCGCCTTCGACCTGGCCGAGCACTTCCAGACGCCGGTCTTCGTGATGAGCGACCTCGACCTGGGGATGAACAACTGGATGTCCGATGCGTTCCCCTACCCCGAGAAGCCCATCGAGCGCGGCAAGGTGCTGAACGCCGAGGACCTGGCGAAGCTGGGCGGGTTCGCGCGCTACCGCGACGTGGATGGCGACGGCGTCGGCTACCGCACGCTCCCCGGCACCAATCATCCCGCCGCGGCGTACTTCACGCGCGGCAGCGGGCACAACGACCGCGCCGGTTACAGCGAGCGCGAAGACGACTACATGAACAACATGGACCGTCTGTCGCACAAGTTCGAGAGCATCCGCGGGGCGCGTTCCGGCGCCGCACGCTCGATCTCAACAGCCACGCGCACGTCGGCCTGGTATGCGCGGGCACCTCGCGCTACGCGCACGGAAGAGAGCCGCGACCAGTTGCGCCGGGAACAGGGCCTCGAGACCAGCTACCTGCGCCTCAAGGCCTTTCCGTTCGGCGAGGAGCTGATCGATTTCGTCCGGCGCCACGAGCGCGTCTACGTGATCGACCAGAATCGCGATGCCCAGTTGCTGATGCTGATGCGGCTGGAATTCGAGCCGGAGCTGATCGCCAAGCTCCGCAGCGTGCGCTATTACGGCGGGCTGCCGCTCGATGCGCGCACCGTAACCGACGAAATCGTCCGCCAGGAGGGACTCTGATGTCCACCACCACCGCGCCGCCCAAGAAGACCAACCACATCGGCCTGGAGGTTGCCAGCTACAAGGGCGGCCGCACCACGCTGTGCGCGGGCTGCGGCCACAACGCCATCTCCGAGCGCATCATCGAGGCTTCTACGATATGGGCATCGAGCCCTGGTCGGTGGCCAAGTTCTCCGGCATCGGCTGCTCGTCGAAGTCGCCGGCGTACTTCCTGAACGTGGCGCACGGGTTCAACTCCGTGCACGGCCGCGCGCCGTCGGTCGCCACCGGCGCCATCCTCGCCAACCGCCACCTGTTCGGCATCACGGTCTCGGGCGACGGCGACACCGCCTCCATCGGCATCGGCCAGTACATCCACATGCTGCGCCGCAATATCCGGCAGATCTACATCATCGAGAACAACGGCGTTTACGGCCTGACCAAGGGCCAGTTCTCGGCGACGGCCGACCTGGGGGCGAAGCTCAAGACCGGCGTGATCAACGACCTCACACCCATCGATTGCTGCGTCGAGGCCATCCAGTTGGGCGCCACGCTGGTGGCCCGCTCCTTCTCCGGCGACAAGCGGCAGTTGCAGGCCATTCTCAAGGCCGCCATCGCGCATCACGGGCTGTCCATCATCGACGTGATTTCGCCCTGCGTTACCTTCAACGACCACGAAGGCTCCACCAAGAGCTACGCCTACATGAAGGAGCACGACGAGCCGCTGCAGGAGCTGGATTTCGTGCCGGCCTTCGAGGATATCGCCGTCGAGATCCCGGAGGGCGAGGTCCGCGAGATCGTGCTGCACGACGGCTCCCGGCTGCTGCTCAAGAAGCTCGGCCACGACTACGATCCCACCGACCGCATGAACGGCGCTCCGTACCCTCAATGAAGCCGAGGCTGCGGGACACGTGGTCACCGGCATCCTGTATCTCGACTCCACGCGCAAGCACTTCATCGATCAGTTAAACCTGGTGGATGCACCGCTCGGCACCCTGCCCGAATCGAGGACCCGCCCGCCGCGGGAAGCGCTCGAGCGGATAATGGAAGAGCTGCGGTAGGTGGGGCAGGACTCCAGTCCTGCAGCGGGTCTCCAGAGGGACTTGCGAAATTAGTCACTCGCCCGGCTGGTAGCACCGAACCGCGACCGTCAGGGAGCGGAACGGGCCGCCGATCGACATCTGCTTGAGGGGGTCCACTCGCTCACGCTCGTGGTTCGCTGAAGTGTCGCGGACTTTCGCAAGTCCCTCTCCAGACCCGCGCGTGCGATACCCTGGAATTTAGTGCCCGGCGCGATCCAAGTCGAAAACCTGATCAAGGAGTTCCGCACCTTTGAGCGGCGGGAGGGCCTCTGGGGCGCGCTCCAGAACCTGGTGGTGCGCGAGTACAAGACCGTACGCGCGGTGGACGGCATCACCTTCGAGGTCCACCCCGGCGAAATGGTCGGCTACATCGGGCCTAATGGCGCGGGCAAATCCACCACCATCAAGATGCTGACCGGCATCCTGGTGCCGACCTCCGGCTCCGTGCGCGCCAACGGCTTCGTCCCGCTCACCGAGCGCTCGCGCTACACGCGCACCATCGGCGCCGTCTTCGGGCAGCGCACGCAGTTGTGGTGGGATATCGCCGTGGTCGAGTCCTTCCGTCTGCTGAAGAAGATTTACGGCGTTTCGGACGCCGATTACGCCGCTCGCATGAAGCAGTTCGACGAGGTGCTCGAGATCGGCCGCTACCTGCACACGCCCGTACGCAAGCTCAGCCTGGGCGAGCGCATGCGCTGCGACATGGCCGCCGCGCTGCTGCACAACCCGCCGCTGCTGTTTCTGGACGAGCCCACCATCGGCCTCGACATCGTCGCCAAGGAGAGCATCCGCGCCTTCCTGAAGCACGTCAACCGCGACTTCGGCACCACCGTCCTGCTCACCACGCACGATCTCGCCGACATCGAGGAGCTTTGCCCGCGCCTGATGATTATCGACAAGGGCCGGCTGCTGTTCGACGGCGGCCTGGCGGGCCTCAAGCGGCAGCTCTGGCGCGAGGCCACCATCAAGTTCGATCTCAAGGATCGCGAGCAGGCCGAGCGCTTCGAGCGCATCGAGATCCCCGGCGTCCGGCGCGAGAAGCTGGACGGCATGACCTACCGCCTCTCTTTCGACCACACCGAGCACTCTACCGCCGAGATCATTCGCCAGGTGGTCATGGCCGCTACCGTCCTGGACATCGTGATCGAAGAACAATCCATCGAAGAGGTCGTCCGCACCATTTACACGGGCGGCCTGGTGCCGGAGCCGGAACGGTGTCCTCGGTAGCCCTGGAGTTCTCGCGCATCGGCTTCCTCAACATGCTGGCGTTCCGGCTGCGCTACTACACCGGCATTATCAACTACCTCATCAACGTGTCCGTCTACTACTTCATCTGGCGCGCCATTTTCCACGTGGACCCGCACTTCGCCGGCTTCACTTTCCCGCAGATGATCACCTATGTCGCCGTGGGCTGGATCATCCGCTCGATGTACTTCAACAACCTCGACGCCGAGATGGCGGAAGACATCCTGGACGGCCGGATCACGATGACCCTGCTGAAGCCGGTCAGCCTGCAGACCAGCTACGTGGCGCGGTCGGTGGGGGAATCGGCGTTCCGCCTGCTGCTGCTGACGGTGCCCACCGCGGTGGTGGTGAGCCTGATTTTTCCGCTGCTGCCGCCCGCGGATTTGGCGCACTTCGCGGTATTCCTGGTGTCGCTCGCCGCGAGCGTGATGCTGGTGGCGGCGATGAACTTCATCGTGGGGACGTGCGCTATCCGGCTGGTCTCGATCCTGGGCCTGCTGCGAGCGAAATTCTGGGTTCAGGACCTGCTCTCGGGAGTGCTGGTGCCGCTGACGCTGTTGCCGGCGCCGCTGCGCGTGGTCTCGCACTGGCTGCCCTTCGAGCACATCGGTTTCACGCCGCTCATGATCTACCTCGGCAAGATGACGTGGCCGCAGACCGCCGCCGCACTCGCGATCGAGCTGTTCTGGGTGGTCTTCCTGCTGTGGTTCGGCCAGCGCTTCTGGAGCCTGATGAGCCGCAAGATCACGGTGCACGGAGGCTGAATGCGCTACCTGTCCCTCTTCGGCCAGTACTTCGTGCAATACGCCAAGGTGCGCCTGGGCTATCGGCTGGACTTTATCATCTCCGTGCTTTCAATGATGCTCGCCACCGCGTGCAGCGTGGCCGTGGTCTTTCTGATCTTCGGCCGCATGCCGCGCATCGCCGGCTGGAGCTTCCTGGAGATCATGTTCCTCTACGGCTTTTCGCTGCTGCCAATGTCGCTGTTCAACCTGCTCAGCATCAACCTGTACTTCTTCAGCGACGCCTACATCGTGCAGGGCAAATTCGACCAGGTGCTGACACGGCCGGTGAGCTCGCTGTTTCAGGTGCTCTTCGCTCAGTTCCGCCTGGAGGCGCTGGGCGATACGGTGCTGGGGCTGGTGATTGTGACGATCTGCGCGCACCGCCTGGGACTCCACCTGGGCGCGACGGGCTGGCTCTTCATCGTCTACGCCTCGCTGTGCGGCTGCGCCATTTACACGGCGATTTTCCTGATGCTGACCTCGGTGTCGTTCTGGGCTGAGGACCGCGTGGGCGTGACGCCGCCCGTCTATAACATGCTGGCCTTCGGGCGTTACCCGCTCGACATCTACGGCCAGTTCATCCGCTTCCTGCTGAGCTGGATCGTGCCGTTCGGCTTCGCCAGCTTCTACCCGACGGCGCACATCCTGCACAAAGAGGTCTATCGGATTTACACCTGGATGCTGCCAGTGGTGACGGCGGTCTTCCTCACCGCGGCCATCGCATCTGGAACCGCGGCGTACGGAACTACACGTCAACGGGGACGTAACGGCAACCAGCGAACCTTGATTTCCTTCTCAAGCTGGCGGAACTCCGGATCTCCCGTCAAGACCTCGGCGCCTTCCCGCTTTGCCAGAGCCGCCGCAAAGCAATCGGCGTAGGCCAGGCGGTATCTGGCTTTGAAGCCGGCCGCAAGGCGTGCCAGTTCCCAGTCAACTTCCTCGACTCGCACACCCGCCTTCCGGAGCTCCGCAACCGTTTCGTCGGCGCGGCGATCCGACGTCTTTCGGGCGAATTGGTACCAGACCTCGCCCAGGTTAACGGTGCTCATGAGGGCTGGGCGCCCAGAGCCCTGCGACTCCGCCAGGACCGTCTCCACCTGCTCCGCCGCCGGCTCCCCTTGGAGGAACGCCATAACGGCCCAGCTATCGAGAACGCAAGCCCGCATCTTCCTTCTCGCGATCGCGCGCACGATCGGCCATCAGGTCTTCGAGCGCCCGTGTACCTTTGAGAATGCCTCGCAGCCGGCGGATCGTCCCGCGGTTGACCGGCTCGAGCACGATGCGCCCGTCCCGATCCGTCACCTCAATCTTCGTACCCTTCTTGATGTCGTACTTCCGCCTGAGCGCGGAAGGAATTACCACCTGCCCCTTGGAGGACACTACGGTTTCCACGTCTTACCTCTGCTCTATTGTACTACGGCCCGGCAATATCCTACTTCAGCCCCGCCCTCTTCCACAGCTCGTCCACCCGCTTCACCACCTCCGGCGACATGCGGATCACGTCCGGCCAGGGCCGCGTGAAGCCTTCGCCGGGCCACTTCTTCGTCGCGTCTACGCCCACATGCTGGCCTTCGGCCGCTACCCGCTCGATATTTACGGGCAGTTCATCCGCTTCCTGCTGAGTTGGCTGCTGCCCGTGGTCACAGCCGTCTTCGTGACGGCGGCCATCGCAGATCTGGAACCGCGGCGTGCGGAATTACACGTCAACGGGGACGTAGGTGGGTCCGACGGCGCATGGCCAGCAGACAGAGCCCGCCCGCGGTCAGCAGCAACCCGGATGGCTCAGGGCCATTGACCTGGGTATCGCTCAACGCGCCGCTGTAGATCCGGAGATCGCCTATCGTGCCGCCGAAGTACTCCTCGTAATTACCGTATTGGCGCCCCAACCTGGTGTCCGTTCCGGTGGTGGCGGAGACGTCCGAAAGTGCAGACGTCGTAGCAAGTGGGACTCCGTCGATGAAGAGCTTCCAGCCGTCGGCGACGTCGTCGACCACCAGGGTGTATCGGTGCTGTTTCGAGTCGGTTGGGAAGAGAACGCCGGTGCCCATCCATTCATCGGTGACACGGATGGTGCCCGCAGTTGGATCGCCTCCGATGTACCACCCATAGTCACCGCCCTGGGAAATCATCTCGAACCATCCGGTCACCGTCGCCGGCCCCTTGGCCAGAAAAGTGACAGAGTAACTCCCAGTCGGAATCAGGTGCGAAGCAAACTGCACGTAGCCGTCAACCCCGTTCAGGGTCAACAGGCCCCCGCTGGCGGTGGCGCCGCCGAACAGGGTGCCGTTCTGGAGCCCGCCAGATCGTCTACATTGCCCTGGAAGTCGTAGGCGTGCGTCAGCGTGGCGCTGCTGGCGGGAAAAGAAATCGCAATTCCGAGCAATAGGCAAAAAGTCGCCCTACTCATGGGCAGTCCTCCTCAACGGGTGGTCTAACCCTTACAAACCAAACACTCTGATGCTGGCGAGAGCCGGGAATTCCATTACGGAGCCCCGGGTCCAGAACAGTATACACCGAGGCCCCGCTCTCTACAAGGGAGTTGTTGATCTTTTTTGCCTTATATGGCTACCCGTGCGCACTGTCTCTACTTGATCCCCGCCCTCTTCCACATCTCGTCCACCCGCCTCACCACCTCGGGCGACATGCGGATCACGTCCGGCCAGGGGCGCGTGAAGCCTTCGCCCGGCCACTTCTTCGTCGCGTCGACGCCCATCTTCGAGCCGTAGTTCGGCAGGCGGCTGGCGTGGTCGAGCGAATCGATCGGGCCCATCGAGAACTCGATGTCGCGCTGGGGGTCGATGTTGTTCAGCGCCCGCCACGCCACCTCGCGCACGTCCTGCACGTTCACGTCTTCGTCCACCACCACGATGCACTTCGAGAACATCGCCTGGCCCATGCCCCAGATGGCGTGCATCACCTTGCGCGCGTGGCCGGGGTACGATTTGCGGATCGCCACCAGCATCAGGTTGTGGAAGATTCCCTCGGCCGGCATCGAGATGTCGCGGATCTCCGGGCAGTTGCAGCCGCATCAGCGGCAGGAAAATGCGCTCGATGGCTTTGCCCATGAAGTAGTCCTCCATGGGCGGCGGCCCGACGATGGTCGCGGCGTAGATCGGCTGCTTGCGCTCGGTGACGCAGGTGACGTGGAAGACGGGGTAGTCGTCGTCGAGCGAGTAGTAGCCGGTGTGATCGCCGAAGGGCCCTTCGCGGCGCAGCTCGCCCAGCTCGACGTAGCCTTCGAGCACGATCTCCGCCTGCGCCGGCACTTCCAGGTCGCAGGTCTCGCACTTCACCATCTCGACCGGCGCGCCGCGCAGGAAGCCCGCGAACAGCATCTCGTCGATGTCCGGCGGCAGCGGCAGCACGGCCGAGAAGATGGTGGCCGGATCGCCGCCCAGCGCCACCGCCACGTCCATACGCTTCGCCCCGCCCTGCGCCGCCATGCCGCCGATAGTGCTCCGCGCCCTGCTTGTGCGTCTGCCAGTGCATGCCGGTGGTGCGCTCGTCGAAGACCTGCAGGCGGTACATGCCGCAGTTGCGCTTGCCGGTGTCGGGGTTCTTCGAGAACACCAGCGGCAGCGTGATGAACCTGCCTGCGTCCTGCGGCCAGCAGTGCAGAATCGGGTAGTCGGCTAGAGAGAAACCGTCCCGCCGGATGACTTCCTTCACCGGCCCGCCGGACACGGTCTTGGGGAAGAACGCGCCGATCTCGGCCAGCTTCGGCAGCATCTTGAGCTTCGCGATCAGCCCCTCGGGCTTCTCCATGGCCAGCCATTCCGAGACGCGCCCGGCCACCTCGTCGATCGAGGCGACTTCGAGCGCCAGTTCCATGCGCCGCGTCGATGCGAAGGCGTTGATCAGCACCGGGATCTTCGAGCCGGTGGGCTTCTCGAACAGCAGCGCCGGACCGCCGCGCTTGACGGAGCGGTCGGCGAACTCCGTGATTTCGAGCACGGGATCGACTTCGAAGGGGATGCGCTCGAGCTCGCCGTGTTTCTCGAGCGCCTGGATGAACTCGCGAAGGTCTGTGTAGGGCATGGGAGTCAGCGATCAGCCATCAGTTTCCATCTGCGTTCATCTGCGTTCATCGGCGGCTAAGGAGCCTTTTCAGCCGCTGCCGGCCGCGCGGCTGACGGCTGAAACCTATTATCATTGATTCCAATGACCAATCGAACTGCTTTTGTAACCGGCGCTAGCCGCGGAATCGGAAGGACTGTCGCGCTGCGGCTGGCCGCGGCAGGCGACCGCATCGTCGTCGCCTCCAATGAGCGCGAGAACAACGACCTCGTGGTGGCCGAAATCGCCGCCGCCGGAGGCCAGGCCTTCCCCCTCTACCTGGACCTCACTTCGCAGGACTCCATCAAGGAAGCCGTCGCCGCCGCGCTCAAAGAGACCGGCCGCATCGACATCCTGGTGAACAACGCCGGCGTCACCAAGGACGGCTTCGCCTTGCGCATGCGCAAGGAGGACTGGGATTTCGTGATCAACATCAACCTCACCGGCGCGTTCCTGATCACGCAACAGGTGATGCACGGCATGATCAAGGAGCGCTGGGGCCGCATCATCAACATGGCTTCCGTGGTGGGCCTGTCGGGCAATCCCAGCCAGGCGAACTACGTCTCGTCGAAGGCCGGAATCATCGGCCTCACCAAAGGACTGGCGCAGGAACTCGGCAGCCGCAACATCACCGTGAACGCCGTCGCCCCGGGCTACATCGAGACCGACATGACCGCCAAGCTGCCGCAGGAAGTGAAGGACCGCATGCTCGCCGCGATCCCGCTCAAGCGCGGCGGAAAACCGGAGGACGTCGCCGCGGCCGTCGCCTTCCTGGCCAGCGACGAAGCCAGCTACATTACCGGCCACGTCCTGAGCGTCAACGGCGGAATGTATATGTAGGAGACAGCTTTCAGCTATCAGCTATCAGCCATCAGCTTCGAACGCAGCAGATAGGCCGGCGTGCAGCTCCAGGCGTGGCAGTAGCTGTTGAGGAGAACATTCTCGTAGGGCGAGAGCGCTGGATTCGCCGGATCGTACACTTCCCAGAACGTGTCCGCTCCCGCCGCCACCATGCCGCCCCAGTACCACTGAATCAGGTCGCGAGCCTCCTGCTTCAGGCCGCACTGGAGCATCGCTTCGGCTACGTAGTGGTAGAGATACGGCGCGCCGGGACGGACGGCGTCCGGCATCTTCGCGAGGGCTCCGAACGCGGCCGCTCCCTCGGCGGGCGTGGCGATCCCCGCCAGCGTCATCCACGCCTGCGTCGCCCAGGATACCTGGCGTTTCGGCCCGCTGACGAAGACGCGCTGCGCCGCATCGTAGAACGCCGCCCGCGCCGCCGCGGTCATGCGCCCGGCGACTTCGGAGTATTGCCCCGCAGTCGCGTCGTCGCCGGCCTTGGTCGCCAGTTCGGCCGCCTGGCGCAGGCAATAGACGAAAATCCCCTGCATGGCGGCCGTCCGGTCGAGCGCCTCGCACCAGTCCACAAACACCCAGGACTGCGGAGGTGCGGCAAACAGGCCGCCGGCGTCCACCGAAGTGCGGAGGATCTCGATCTGGCGCTTGGCCACGGGCCACAGGTCCCGCGCGGTCTGCCAGTCGTTCGACGCACGCGCGTAGTCGAGCACCGTCGCCGGATAGAGCGCGGCGTAGTCGATGATGTACTCGTGGCCCCGCAGCGGGCGCGGCTCCTCGAAGACGCACGCCGACACCATCCCGTCCTCGCGCGTAAGACCGGCAAAAAGGTACAGGCAGCGCTTCACCAGATCGTAGTTGCGGAATGTGGCGTAGTTCGTGAGCGCCTGCAGGCGCAGGTCGCCGATCCACAAACGCCGGTCGCGCTTGGGGCCGTCCTCGAAGACCGTCTGCATGCAATCGCGTAGCGTGGCGATGCTCACCGCGTCGATATGCCGCAGCAGTTCCGGAACGCTCGCCGCTAGCGGAGGCGGAGCCGCGCCGGCCGAGGTCAGCGCGACGGCCCTCACGTCGCCAAAGCGTACCTTGAAGTTCGGCGACGTGTCGATGACCTCCAGCTTGAGATAGCGAAACGCGTACCGGCGCGGCATCCGAATTGTAGCGGGCAGCACATCGACGTCGATCACCTCGTCCTGCAGCCACGCCCGGCTCAGCCCGCCGTGGAACGGATCGAACGGCTCCGCCACCTCCGCGGGCACCTCGCCGAAGATGAGCTTGATCCTCGCCGGAGCGTCCACGCCCCGGCCTTCGCCCAACATGGACAGCGAAACATGGCCCGTCATATGGCCGCCGAAATCCAGGACCGCCGAATCGCCGCGACCCATCGGACGTTCGCGCAACGCGCCGGGCGGAGCCAGCCGCTCCATGCGCCAGCGAAAAAACGCGGTCTTGTCCGCAACCGGCCTCACCAGTTGCACCGGAGGTCTCGCCGTCTCGCGCGGCCGCGGCTTCAAGCTCTCGGCCAAACCCACCCAGCGGTTGGGCTCCCAACCTTCGCTTTGCGCCCGGGCCAGTGCTGGGGGAAAAGCCGCCGCCATGGAAGCGCCGGCCAGAAATCGTCGTCGGTTCACGTGATCCAGCATACCGCCGCTGTATCATGCCTGTATGGCAGCCGACTCCCGGTTTCGCATCGGCCTGGTGCAGATGGCCTGCGCGCAGGATCCCAACCAGAACCTCGCCAAAGCCGAGTGGCGCGTCCGCGAAGCCGCGGCCCAAGGCGCCCGCATCGTCTGCCTTCAGGAACTCTTCCGCACCCAGTACTTCTGCCGCGAGGAGGACGCGGAACTGTTCGCGCTCGCCGAGGCGGTCCCTGGCCCCACCACCGAGTGCCTGGGCGCGCTCGCGCGCGAGTTGGAGATCGTGATCGTAGCGTCGCTGTTCGAGCGGCGCGCGCCGGGCCTGTATCACAACACCGCCGTGGTGATCGCGACCGATGGCCAGATCGCGGGCCTCTACCGCAAGATGCACATCCCCGATGACCCGCTTTACTACGAGAAGTTCTACTTCACGCCCGGCGACCTCGGGTTCCCCTGCTTCGACACGCCCTTCGGACGGATCTCGACGCTGGTGTGCTGGGACCAGTGGTACCCCGAAGCGGCGCGCGTGGCCAGCCTGCGCGGCGCGGTCGTCCTGTTCTACCCCACCGCCATCGGCTGGCATCCCGCCGAGAAGGCCGAGCACGGCCCGGCCCAACTGGACGCCTGGCGGACCATCCAGCGGGCCCATGCCATCGCCAACGGTGTCTACGTGGCGGCGGTCAACCGCGTCGGTGTCGAAGGCCCGCCCGAACGAAGCATCGAGTTCTGGGGATCCTCGTTCGTCGCGGACCCGTTCGGCCAGGTGATCGCACAGGCCCCCGTGGACGAGGAGGCCATCCTCATCGCGGATTGCGATACGCACCGGGTAGAAGAGGTGCGCCGCAACTGGCCGTTCCTGCGCGACCGCCGCGTGGATGCCTATGCCCCCATTCTGGAGCGGTGGCTCGAATAGAGCTCCGCACCGAGCGGTGGCTCGAATAGAGCTCAGCACCGAGCGGTGGCTCGAATAGAGCTCAGCACCGAACCGCGACCGTCAGGGAGCGGTCCGCTCAGCTCTCGCTCGGGGTCCGGTGCTCTCGCGGGCCTCAGCCGGCGTGGCCCTTGGCGTGTTCGGCGGCGACCTCTCTCAGCTTCCCGGTCTTGACGTCATAGATGAAGCCGCGAACCGGAATCTGCTTGGGAATCCAGGGGTGCGCGCGCAGCTTCATCAACTGCTCGCGGACGTTCTGATCGAGGCTGGTGAAAGAGTGGAACGCCGCCGGCACCACCGCCATCGCGCCCGTCTCCCGCTTCAGCCGCTCGAGCAGGTCATGGTCCTTGAAGGTCAGCATGCCGCAATCGGTGTGGTTGACGACCATGAACTCCTGCGTCCCTAGCAGGGAGTGCGAAATGATCAGCGACCGTATGGCATCCTCGGTGGCGATTCCGCCGGCGTTGCGAATGACGTGCGCATCGCCCGGCTTCAGGCCTAAAATCTGCTCCACGTCCAGCCGGGCGTCCATGCACGCCAGCACGGCCAGCTTCTTCGCCGGAGGCATGGCCAGACCACCGGCGCTGAATTGCGATGCATAGGTTTGGTTGGCGCGCAGCGCCTCGTCAACAATGCTCATATCTGCCCCTCCTTGATTCCAATCTTACCGCGCCGGGCCGGCGCTGTCGCGTCGCTTGCCCAGGCCGGCCGCGGCCAACCGCCTGCGTCCCGGCGAGAAACCGCGATCCTTCGGAACTTTTTGCGCGTCCGCCGCGTAGACTGTGTTTCACTAGTAGTTTCGACCCCCAACAAAGGAGCCACAAAGCGATGAGGAAATTCTGTTGTCTCACGGCCGGCATGCTCGTCCTGGCGCTGATGCCGCTTGCCGCCCAGCAACCCAAGCCCGAAGAGAAACCCGCCCCGCGGACGCTCAAGATCAAGCTGAATTACACCGGAACGGGAACCGTGGATGCCAAACACCCGATCATCATTTTCCTGTTCGACTCCCCGGACTTCACGTCGGGCGGTGTGATGCCGATGGCGTCGCAAAGCGGAGAGGCCAAGGACGCAACCGTGACCTTCGCCGACCTGACTACCTCTCCGGTCTATGCGGTGGCCGTGTTCGATCCGACGGGCGGATATGACGGGCAGTCCGGTCCACCGCCTTCCGGGTCCTCGATGGGGATGTACGGCAAGACGCCCGGGACGCCCGACCCCATTAAGATCGACCCCGGCAAGACCGCAGAGGTCGTGCTGGCCTTCGACGACACCGCAAAGATGCCGTAGTCAGGAAGCGGTCCGGTGCTCGGGCGTGTGGGGCGGACCCCCGGGTCCGCTCGGGTCCCCCGGACCCGCTTTCTCGGTGATGAACCAGGCTGAACGGCGCGACGACCAGGCCGGCGGGGGCGTCCGCCGCGGACCAGGGGTCCGCCCCACGGCGTTCTACTTCTTGGGCAGTTCGATTAGCGCACTCTCGGCCCGGGTCCAGGCGCACACCGCGCTCTTATCGGCCGCTGACAGCTTGGAGTTCGAGTGCATTGGCCTGTAATACCAAAGCGGCATATCGCCCTGCTCCACCTGCTCGCAGATCTCCTTGAGCTTGTGCGACGCCCGCTTCGGGTCGAACCGCGCCCAATCGGAGAAGTTCACCTCGCGGCGCGCTTCCGTGACGTCGTTCGATACCAGCCACGCCACCGGCGCGACTTTGCTGTACCAGGGCCAGACCGTCCGGCTGGAATGACAGTCGTAGCAGGAGCGCTCCAGTATCGCCGCCACCGGGGGCGTGAGCGCATGAGCGCGTGATTCAATGGTGTTGGCCGGGTTCACCGGCGGATTAGAAGTGGGGAACACGCTCTGGGGAACCAACTGGATCACCACTACCAGCGCCGCCAGCGCGATCAGGATCTTCTTGAGCACGTTTCCTCCTACGCTGCTTCGATCAGTACTTTGAGAACGCCGCCGGCCGCCGCCCGCTCGAAAGCGCGAGCCGCCTGGGCCAACGGGAACCGATCCGAGATCATCTCTTCCACACGCAGCCGGCCGCCCGCCAGCAGCTCCAGCGCCGGCTCGAAACGCCCGCAGCGCGAGCCCACCAGCGTGATCTCGTTGACGATGGCCGGCGCGGTGTCGAGCGGCACCTCGCCATGCACGGTGGATTTCATGACCACCGTCCCGCGCGGCCGGGCCATTCGTATCGCGGCCCCCAGTCCTTCGACCGCGCCCGTCGCCTCCACCACCCAGTCGTATCGGGACGCGGGCAGGCTGCCGTGGGCGAATGTCTCGGCGCCGCATGCGCCGGCGATCGCAAGCTTCGCGGCGTGCCGTCCGTAGAGGTGCACTCGAACCTCGTGCGCCAGCAGAACCTGCGCCGCGAGCAGCCCTAGCTTCCCGTCGCCGAGCACGGCCACTTCCCCGCCCCGCGGGATCGCCACCTGGTCCAGAATCTCGCACGCGGCCGCCACCGGCTCCGTGAAGGTGGCCCGCTCCGTCGACATGATGTCCGGAACGATCCGCAGGTTCCCCTCCGGCAGGGTGAAGTACTCGCTGAACGCTCCCGGGTGGCCGGCGATGCCGAGCACTGTGCGGTTCGGGCAATGCCGTCCCAGACCCGCGCGGCACCAGTCGCAATCGCCGCACGCCAGGTTGATCTCGCCCACCACGCGGCGCCCGATGAGCGCGGTACTGTCGGCCTCCACTCACCTCGCCTACGAACTCGTGGCCCGGCGTGCCGCTGAAGCCGTAGTATCCGCGCTGGAGCTCGAGATCGGTGTTGCAGATGCCCGCGGCCAGCAGCCGGATCAGCGCGAATCCCGGCGGCCGCGCGGGTAGCGGAGCCTCGCGCACGTCCACCCGCCCGCCTTCGATATGGACCGCCAGCATGAGGCCAGCCACTTGGTCCCAGTATAATCAGAAGTTCATGCCTGCTGAACTCATTTGCTTCTCGCCCGGATGCCGCGCGCGCTTCGCGATCACGGAAGTGCTCTACAACTGCCCGCGTTGCGGCGGCCTGCTCGAGGCCTCGTACCCCGGTTGGACGCTACGAGCCCGCCGCCCTGAAGCGGCTCTGGCGCGAACGGCGGATGAGCAACCTGCCGCTCGATGCCAGCGGCGTCTGGCGCTACCGCGAGATCATCCCGTTCCTGGACGAATCCGATCGCGTGGTCTCGCTGCGGGAAGGCAACACGCCGCTGCTCGACGCTCCGCGCGCGGCCGCCTACGCCGGCCTCGACCGCCTCACCTTCAAGCACCAGGGCTTCAATCCCACCGGCTCGTTCAAGGACAACGGCATGACCTGCGGCGCGGCGCAGGCCCTGCGGCTGGGCATGAAGCGCGTGGCCTGCGTCTCCACCGGCAACACCTCGGCCTCCATGGCCGCCTATGCCAGCGCCGCCGGCCTCGAGCCCATCATCTTCATCCCGCACGGCAACATCTCCTACGGCAAGCTGGCGCAGGCGCTCGAATACGGCGCCCGAACGCTCCAGGTGGAAGCCAACTTCGACCAGATCCTGGCGCTGGTGCGCGCGCTCGCCGAGCGGCTCGGCATCTACCTGCTGAACTCGATCAACCCCTTCCGCATCGAAGGCCAGAAGACCATCATCGTCGAGATGATGGACCAGCGCGACTGGCAGCGTGCCGGATTGGATCGTGCTTCCGGGCGGCAACCTGGGCAACACCTCCGCCTTCGGCAAGGCGCTGCGCGAGATGCGCGCCCTCGGGCTCATCGATCGGACGCCGCGCCTGGCCGTGATCCAGGCCGAGGGCTCCGCGCCGTTCTACGATCTGGCGCATGCTCCGGAGGGCGCTTCGCTACAGCGCGGTCGAGAATCCCGAGACGCTGGCCACCGCCATCCGCATCGGCGATCCGGTTTCCTGGCCCAAGGCGCTGCACGAAGTGCGCTGCTCGAACGGCGTGGTCGAGAAGGTGACCGAGCAGGAGATCGCGGACGCCAAGGCCCAGATCGGCCGCTGCGGCATCGGCTGCGAACCCGCCTCGGCCGCCACGCTGGCGGGCATTCGCAAGCTGCGCGCCGCCGGCGTGATGCGCGCCGACGAAGACGTGGTCGCGGTGCTGACCGGCAACCTGCTCAAGGACCCCGACTACATCTACCGCTATCACACCGGCCAGCTCACCACGCCCAGCGGCGCGAAGATCGTGTCCACTTTCGGCAACCAGCCCACGGTGGTTCCCAACGACCCGGACAGGATCGCGGAGCTGTTGAGCTGACAACCAGACGTTATAGCTCGACCCCAGCGTCACGCGAAATGCGGGTGGCCAAGCCCGGTTTGAGATCTCGATTTCCGTGGACCGGGATCGAGAGGATTTTGCGCTCGCCCGGCTTCGAGTAGATGGTGACTGCCCTTGATGCGTTGAAGGCGCCAGCCGCTGGCCTCGATCAGGCGACACATCTCCAGCCCAGTGATGTGCTTCAGACGGCCACGTCCAGTATCTGAATGTCCGGCTCGGGACGCCTGCCCTGCTGCTGCATAACCTCCAGCACGCCTGCGATCGCCTCACGGACGTTCTCCATGACGCCCTCGACCGTTTCTCCCTGGGAGTAGCAACCGGGGAGAGCAGGCACCTCGGCCCAAAAGCCTCCCTCTGGGTCGCGATGGATAACAACGGCGTACCTTTCCACGCCTCGATTCTCGCACACCCTCAAGCCGCCGGCAGTCCCTTGCCACCCACGGGGACCAGGCGGATACCCTCGAAACCGGCGACCAGCGGCTTAGCCTTCGCGATCTAGGCCATGACGCTTTCCATCTTCAAGGAGGCGTCGTGATCCGCTTCGCTGCGCCAGAGCTCCGTAACCCAAACCGCGTCCGGCTCCGCCGGCACGACATTGACGCTGTACACCAGGCAACCCGGCAACGGCGTCAGCAGCCGCGATGCCTCGAGCAGGAGATCCACCATCGCGTCGCGCTCCCGGTCGCAAACATCGCGCCTCTCTTGGCCGATCTGGCACTGAGCAGAATCCCCACCATCGCGTCGCGCTCCCGGTCGCAAACATCGCGCCTCCCTTGGCCGATCTGGCACCGAACCGCGACCGTGAGGGAGCGGACCCTCAAAAGCCTTCCCACACAAACGCCGGGAATCGCCGCACGGTCTCGAAGCCCACTCTCTCGTAAAGTTCGACGGCGTGCTCGTTGGCGCTGGTGACGGTCAGGCTGGCCTTCGCGGCGCCGGCTTCGGCCAGCGCGGCGAGCGAGCGGCGCAGCAGCTCGTACCCCACGCCCTGGCCGCGGACGGCGGGCGTGGTGCAGATCTGCGTAACGTGGCCCACTCCCTCGGCCACCATGCTGGTGAGTGAAATGCCCTGCACCCGGCCGCTCGCCCGGTCCAGCGCCACCCAGGAGGCCGGCTGGAAGAACGTCCCGCAGCCGGGGTATTGCACGATGTTGAACAGGAACCGGCGCGCGCCTTCGGCGGAGCGGTACTGGTCGTTGATCTCGCTGTCAATGTGACCGCGATAGGACGCCGCGATCGCCTGGGCCGCATCGTCCTGCCGCCGCTCGGTCCAGCGGTCGAAAACCACGCGGTCGATCCGCCGTTCGGAGAGGTTCCCGACCCCGCTCAGCTCGTACATCATGAAGTTCCGCCGGTGGGTGCGCGCGTGCTGGGCGGCGGGCAACATGCGGCGATGGTCGAAGCGCGCCATCATCAACTGCGATTCGATGCGGCGTATTCCGCGCGTCTCCATGAGCTGATCGACCACCGCCGCCAGCAGCCGGTGCTCGAGTTCCGCGGTGCGGTACTCCTCGCGGACGAAGAGATCGCCGACCAGGCCCTTGTGCTCCTCGCAGACGTAATAGGCGTAGCCGACCGCCTCATCGCCCACCAGCAGCGCAAAGCCGTTGAGCGCATGGACCTCGACGAAGCGGCGCACCAACTCGGCCGAAGCGGTGAAGTTCCAGTCGAGATCCTCGCGCCAAGCGACGATTTCCTCCGCCAGCATCGCCGCCAGTTCGGCCGGACGAACCTGCCAAAGATCCGCCAGGGCGGGAACCCGAGCCTCGGACGCGGCGGCCATAGACCGCATTATACAGGTAACTCGGAGCTTTAACGGGGTGATTCCGAACCTGAACGCAGGAAGCGCAGGAACTCCCCCGGGTCGCGCGTGAGGCCCGGGAAACTCGCCAGCACCTTCTCGTCCGGGTCCAGGATGGCGTAGTAGGGGATGGCCACCGTGGAGAATTTCGTGCTCTCGAGCGTCTGGTTCTGCTCCGACACCGCGTCCGTGCCGTCGGTGAATAGCTCCACTAGCACGTAGTCTTTCAGGGCCGCCGCGATCTCGGGACGCGGGAACATGTTGGCTTCCATCCAGCGGCAGTTCGTGCAGGCGTGGCCGGTAAAGCTGACCAGGACGCGCTTGTTCTCGCTACGCGCCCGGGCGAGCGCACCGCGATAGTCGTCCTTCATCCACTCGAGCGAAGCGCCTTGTGCGCTCGATACCGCGCCTGCGGCGGGCGGCGGAACGTAGGCGTCCAATTCGCCCAGGCGCGCGCCGTTCAGTCCGGGCACCAGGCTCACTGCCAGGGCAAGGAATGCCGCGCCGCAGAGCAGCCGGGCCGTTCCCGGTGCGTCGTCCGCGCTCGTTCCGTGCAGGCGCAGCATCCCAATCAGGTACAAGCCCGCCAGGCCGAACAGCACGATCCAGGCCGCCAGGAACCGCTCGCGCGTGAGCAGGTTCCACTGCATCACCTGGTCGACGTCGCTCAGGTACTTGAACATCGCCGCCAGCACCAGGAAACCCATCACCACCTTGACGCGCTCCATCCATCCACCGCTGCGCGGCATGCGCTTGAGGTAAGACGGGAACAGCGCCAGAAAGAAAAACGGCGTGGCCAGGCCGATGGCAAACGCCAGCATCCCGGCGAACGGCCGCGCACCCCCGCCCGAAACGGAAGCGGCCAACAGGGTGCCCACGAACGGCCCCACGCAGGCGAACGCGCTCAGCGAAAACGTCAGTCCCATGAGCAGCGTGCCCAGGATGCCGCCACCCTGCGAAGCCATCGTGAGACGCGTCAGAACGCCCGACGGGATGGTGATTTCGAAGGCGCCCAGCAGGCTCAAACCGAAGGCCAGGAACACCACCGTGACGAACCCGTTCACCCACACGTTCGAGCCGAGTTGCACCACTCCGAACGGGCCCAGGAGGGCCGTGGCCGCCAGTCCCAGCGCGGAGAACAGCACTACGATCCCGAGCGAGAACAGCAGCGCATCCGCCAGGCTCCGCCCGCGCGAGCCGGCGGGCTTGTTCAGGAAATACGAGACCGTGATCGGAATCATCGGGAAGACGCAGGGCGTGAAGATCGCGGCCACTCCGAATCCGAAGGCCACCAGGATGAAGCCCAACATGCCGCCGGATGCCTGCGCGGGCGGTGCGCTGGCTGCTGCCGCCGGCCGGGCGTTCGGATCGTAGAGCGTGTATCCCGGTGGCGCCGGTGCGCTCGCGGCCGGCTGCGCCGCCGGATCGATCACCAGTGTCGCGACGGATTCAACCCGCCGCGGCGGCAGGCACATCTTGTCGTTGCAGGCCTGAAAGCGCGTCAGGAACTTGAGGTCGAGCGGACCGGCCGGTGCGTCCTTCGCCAGGCCCAGCACGATGCGAAAGACGGCCTGCCCCTGGTAGCTATCGACGTTGAAACCGAAGTTGGGATCGAAAGCCGTGTGCGGTTTCGGCTGGTAGATGTCCACCGAAGCGATGGCCGCGTTCTCGCCGATGCGTATGCTGGTGGAGACGATCGGCTTGGGAACGCTGAGCGCGTAGAGATGCCAACCCGCCTCGAGCCGGGCCGTGAGCAGGTAGAGTGCCTTCGAGCCGGGAGGCGCCGAGGCCTGCTGCGGCTCCACGCTCCACTGGACGGGGTTCACCTTCTGGGCCGGCGCCGGGCTCACAAGCGTCGCCAGCAGCAGGAGCCCCAGGAAAACGGCGCGGCGGTTCACGGTTATGCCTGTACGGTTTCCCAGCGTTTCAGCTCGCTCTCGATGCGCTGGTTGATGCGCTTCTCGGCGAACTGGGTGGCTATGTGGATGGCGTTTTTGATCGCGTTCGCGTTCGAGCGCCCGTGGCAGATAATGCAAACGCCCTTGACACCCAGCAGCGGCGCGCCGCCGTATTCGGAATAGTCCAGACGCCTCTTGAATCCCTTGAGCGCCTTGCTGGCCAGCAGGTAGCCCATCTGCGCCGGGATGGAGCCTTGCAGCGACTCCTTCAGCATCTTGACGATGATTTCGATGACGCCCTCGCTCACTTTGAGCGCGACGTTGCCGATGAAACCGTCACACACGATGACGTCGGCCTTGCCGCTGTACAGGTCGCCGCCTTCGACGTTGCCGATGAAGTTGATCGGCAGGCTCGATAGCAGCGGCCAGGCGGCGTGAGTGAGCTCGTTCCCTTTGTGCTCCTCTTCGCCGATCGAGAGCAAACCCACCCGCGGGTTCTTGTTCTCGAAGATCACGCGCGAGTAGATGTCGCCCATGACCGCGAACTGCGCCAGCATCTGGGGGGAGCAATCGACATTGGCGCCTACGTCCATCATGACCACCGGCGTCCCCTTGACGGTGGGGAAAACGGTGCTGAGCGCGGGCCGGTCCACGCCATGCACCATGCCCTGGACCGTCTTGGCCGTGGCCATCACGGCGCCGGTGTTCCCGGCCGAGACCAGGCCCTGCACCGTGCCGTCGCGCACCAGGCGCGAGGCCACCCGTATGGAGCTGTCGCGCTTGTTACGCATCGCGCGGGCGGCGCTATCCTCCATGGTCACCACTTCGGAGGCGTGCACCACCTGGATGGGCAAACCCATGGAGTCCTCGTAGCGCGCGAGCTCTTTCTGCACCAGCTCTTCGCGGCCGACGAGTACGATCTGTACCGGATAGGCTTTGGCTGCTCGAACGGCGCCTTCAACCTCGGCTTCGGGGGCGTGATCGCCGCCCATCGCGTCAACAGCGATGGTCACCATGGCCGTAAACTCACGCTAGTCTTCGCTGACCTCGATCACCTCGCGCCCTTTGTACTGGCCGCAATGGGGGCAGACCCGGTGCGGCAGCTTGGGCTCGTGGCAGTTGGGGCACTCGGAAGAGGCCGCCGGTTTGAGAAAGTCATGGGCGCGGCGCTTGGCGCGGCGCTGCGCGGAGTGTCTTCGTTTCGGATTCGGCATAGCAAGTTCCTATTGTAGTAGATCGGATTACAGATTCCGCAGCCCGGCCCAGCGGTCGTCCTCCGCCTTCAGATGGCAGTGGCATTCGACCTGGTTCCGGTTTTGCCCGCAAACGGGGCATATCCCTTTACAGTCCTCCCGGCACACGCGCTGCATCGGCAACAGCAGGAGGATCTCCTCCCGCACGACGTCGCTCAGTTCGATGCCGTCTCCTTCGTAAAAGCCAACCTCCAACTCCGGGCCGTGGATAGCGGATTCGCCGGCTGACGGAGCGCTTGCCGCCGGCCGGTACGACAGCGTGAACTTGGCGTCCACCGGGAACGGCGCCGGCTCCAGACAGCGGTCGCAGGCCACCTCCATCGTAGTGGAGAATTGGCCGCTGACGACGATCTCCAGCGTGGATTCGGTCAGTTGGGCCGCTCCCGCAGTGACGATAGGGGCCGTCTGGCGGAGTTGCGGATCGAAGAATTCGATAGCGCCAGGGGCGAACGTCTCGCTGAAGCGCACCCTGCCCAACTGCATTTCGCTGATGCTCAAGAACATACAAACACCCGGATTCCGCGGCCGCCCGGCGCAGGACCGTCAAACGCGACCACCGGCTGGGTAGGATACGGCAATGGAATGACCATTATAGCAGGCGCCGCCGGCCTTCCGCCGAAACCGGGCCTCCGCCCGTAAGCTATTGATAAAGTGTTACTTAAGTAAAATTGCGTCCGCTCCCGGTTAGGAACCGCGCACGTCAGCAAGCGGCCAGCCCCCCCCGCACCGAACCGCGCGCGTCAGCAAGCGGCCAGAGCCCCCGCACCGAACCGCGCGCGTCAGCAAGCGGACGAAACGGATCACTCAGTGGAGTTCGGGGGCGCCGGATCCGATTCGAGTGCCGTGCCTGGAGAGGCTTACCAGGCACGGCACAGGTTCAGGGCAGACACCCGCCCCCGAGCCGGAAAACCCAGGTTGCGCTTGAATACGCGAGCGTATTAACAACATGAACCAATGGCTTCCCTTCCCGGAAAACGAGCTGCTCTGCGTAAATCTTACAGAGCGACCACCCCAAAACTTACCCAACATGGCACAGCGTTCGGCAACCGGCGGTGGAGAATCCCGCATTCGACGATCACGGGGCGTAACCGAAGCTCGGAAATGGCGATTTTCGCAGTTCAATGTCGCAATTTGGATGCCAGACCGCCCAGCCGGAGAGCGATACACTGGAAACATCACCGAGAGGAGGTGCGGCTGGATGCTTTCTGCCAGACTGACCCGCATGGTTTCGGACCATTGGGAGGAGATCGCCGACCGCGTCCTGCAGCGCGTGGCGCGCGACTCGAAGCTGCTCGAATTCGGCAAAGTGCCCGAACACGAGCTGCGCGCGCGCGCGAAGGAGATCCTGCAGAACCTGGGCAACTGGATGGTTTCCCGCGAGGACGATCTGGCGCGCCGCTATGAGCAGATGGGCCGCCAGCGGTGCGAGGAGGGCATTCCGCTCCACGAAATGGTCTACGCCTTGCACCTTCTCAAAGAGTGCATGATCCAGTACGTGCGCGACGCGGGTCTGCGGCAGACACCCATCGAACTCTACGCCGAGGAGGAACTGCAACGCGGCGCGGACCACATCTTCAATACGCTGGTGTACTACTTTGTACGCGGCTACGAGCGCGCCATGCGGCAGCGCGCCGCGCACGCGGCGTAGCCCGGCCGGCCGGCGCCAGCCAACGTGCACTCTTTGCCGTAGGGCGGACCTTTGTGGCGCAGGCACTCTTGCCAGGACTCTTGCCTGCCGCCTCGACACTCGTGTCGAGGCGTTCTTTTTGCGTCGAGAAAAGTCTCGACGCTGCAGGCTGGGAGTCTGCGCCAAGGGGCGGACCCCGGTCCGCGGCCGACGCCCCCTTCGGCCTGGCCGTCCTACCGATCCGTCGCGGCGGCATTTTCCCTCACTTTCGTTTTTGCGGGAACTATGAGACGCTAATAACAGCCGGAAGCGCCGGACGCGCCAAGACGCGCGCCAATGTGGTGGCGCCAAAGGAACCATAAATGCTGCCGAACTTCTTACTCCCGGAGACCTTGATCCGAGAAGACGGAGAAGGCCCCGTCGTCCAGCTTGGCTCGGCGCAAGGCAAGCTTTTTCTGCTTACACTCGGAATCACACGCATCATCGAACAAGAGAGTCTGGACGTGTCCGTCTGGGGCTCGAAGGACCAGCAGAATTGGGGTTCCAAGCCGCTGGCTTCTTTTCCCCAGAAATTCTACTGCGGAACCTACCAGCTTCTGATGGACCTGACCGAATTGCCGGATATCCAGCACCTGAAAGCGACATTTAAGGTGGCGCGCTGGGGCCGCGGCGAACCCAAGCCGTTGTTCGGCGCCTACCTGTTCGCCCAGGAAACCCAGCCCCGCGCGGCCGCCAAGACGGCCTGAAGCCTCACAGCCGGTTGATCAGGCTGGCCACATACCCCGCGCCGAAACCGTTGTCGATGTTCACCACGGTGACGTTGCTCGCGCAACTGTTCAACATGCCGAGCAGCGCCGCCAGCCCGTGGAAACTGGCGCCGTAGCCCACGCTGGTAGGCACGGCGATCACGGGACACGATACCAGCCCACCCACCACGCTCGGCAGCGCGCCCTCCATGCCCGCGCAGACCACCACCACCCGCGCACTGGTCAGCCGCTCGCGGTTGTTCATGAGGCGATGGATCCCGGCCACGCCGATATCGTAAATGGTCTCGACCTGGTTTCCCATGACCTCCGCGGTGACCTGCGCTTCCTCGGCCACCGGGATATCGCTCGTGCCCGCCGAGACCACGGCGATCCCGCCTTTGCCGCGGATGGTGCGGTCGCACCACACGCGCAGCGCACCCGACAGAGGGAAGTACTCGGCCTGCGGGATGCGCTCGCGGACCGCGGCGGCAATGGCCTCGCTCGCGCGGGTGATGAGGAGGTTGGGCGCATTCTCGAGAATCCGCACCCCGATTTCCGCGACCTGCTGGGGAGTCTTCCCCTGCGCGAAAACCACCTCCGCCATGCCTTGCCGCAGCGCGCGGTGGTGATCGACCTTGGCGAATCCGAGGTCCTCGAAGGGCATGTGCCGCACGCGCTCGAGGGCGGCATCCACGCCCACCGCGCCGCTGCGAACCGATTCGAACAGTTCCCGCATTTGATCCGGGGTCATGTACTTTTAGTCTACGAAAGACGCTCGTCGCCCGTGGCGCACGCTTCAGCGTGCTGCGGCGAGCTTCAGCTCGACGTCCGGACCGTGGGCTCAAGCCCACGGCGGCACGCTGAAGCCTGTTCCCCGTTACGAATTCCCCACCTTTCCGTCAACCTCTCTGAGGAGAGCCCTTCCATGCTAAAACGCCTTGCTCTGGCGGCTGCGCTTTCGGCCAGCTTTGTCATGCTCTACGCGCGCGACGAGGCGCGCGAGGAATTCCACCAGACTTACCCGCTCGCGGCCAACGGCCGCGTCGGCGTCCATAATGTCAACGGCGCCATCCATGTCTCGGCCTGGGACCGCAACGAGGTCAAGGTCGACGCCATCAAACACGGCGAGGATCAGAAGGCGCTCGACGACGCCAAGATCGTGGTCGATGCCCGGACGGACGCCGTCGAGATCCGTACCAAGTATCCCGAGAATTGCCGCCGCTGCGCGGCAGTCGAGTACACCCTCATGGTGCCGCGCGGTGCGGCCCTCGATCCCATCAACACCGTCAACGGCGGCGTCACGGTCGAAGGCGTGGCCGGACACATCAAGGTCGCCTCCGTGAACGGCGGCGTGGAAGTTCGCAAGGCCGGCGGCGATGTGGACCTCTCGACAGTCAACGGCCGCGTCCAGGGGGGCTTCGAGCAGCTCGCCGCACGGCACATCTCGATGCATAGCGTGAATGGGGCGATCGCGCTGGCTCTACCGAAAGACGCCGGCGCGCACGTCGAGATCGCCACAGTACACGGCGGCGTGACCAGCGATTTCGACCTGCCCCGCGAGCATAACCACTTCGGGCCGGGCCGCCACGTCGACACCCAGATCGGCGGCGGAGGCGCCGAGATCAGCCTGCACACCGTCAACGGTGGAATCAGCCTGACCCACCAATAAAACCAGCCAGTTCCTCGAGAAACAGGGCAGCCACGCGGCGGGCGTCGTATTGCTCCACCGCGCGGCTGCCTCTAGCCCCCAGTTCGCGCCGCAGCGCTGGGTCCGCGTGCAGCCGCGCGATCGCATCCGCGAGCGCCTCCGCGCTTTCCGGTTCCACCAGCAGCCCATCGGTCACCACCTCCGGGACCGCTGCCACGCGCGCCGCTACAATCGGCTTCGCCGCCGCCATCGCCTCCAGAAAAACGATTCCGAAGCCCTCCTGCACACTCGGCAGGCAGAACACGTCGCAAGCCTGGTACTCGCGCGCCAATTCCCCCTGCGACACGTCGCCCAACCAGCGCACCGTGCGCTCGAGCCCCAGCTCGACGGCGTGCTGACGCAGCCGGGGTTCCTCGGGACCGCGGCCCACGATGCGCACCTGGAGTTCCGGTATGCGCTCGCGAAGCCTCGCCGCCGCGTCGAGCAGCACTCCGACGCGCTTGCGCGGATAGAACCGGCACACGCACAAGACCACAAACCCCGCTGGGTCGGGCTCGGCGGCGTGCCGTGCGAAGAGGCTGCGCCAGGCATCGAGCGCGATGCACTCGGGCACGATGCGCGGCACCGTTTCGAGGCCATACAAATCCACCAGGCGCGAGGCGGCGTAGCGGCTGGTAGTCATCACCAGTCCGGCGCGGCGGACGTGCGCCCGCTCGCAGGCGGCTTGCAGGGCCATCGTCCATTGCGTCAGCCCCCGCTCGAAGCGCATCTCGTCGGCGATCACGCCCTTGATAGAAGCCACGTGCGGCACGCCGCGCCGTCCCGCCACCTGCCAGCCGTCCATGTCGAAGCCCACCACCGCGTCGAATCCGCGGAAATCCACGCGGCGAAGCTGGCGATTGAACCATAACCGCTCGACCGTATAGACGGGCAGGCGCGTGGAGGGCGTGAAGAAAGAGATCTCGGCCCCCAGTCGCTCGGCCGCGCGCGCCAGCGTCGAGATGCCGGCGAATGTCCCGCTGCCGCGGGCGAAATCGAGAGGCGTCGAAGTGAGGAATGCGATGCGCACGCTACCGGACCACTATAATAGGAGATCCTCGCCCATGTCCCTGACATCGGAAGCCGTACCTGTCGCCGCCGCCTCCCGCGCCACCAGACGCGGGGCGCTGGCCCTGGCCCTGTTCTCGACGGGCCATCTCTGCGCGGACATGTACTCGGGCGCGCTGGGCGGGCTCCAACCGCTGCTGGTGAGCCGCTTCGGAATGTCACTGGCCGACGCCGGGCTGCTCGGCGGCACGCTGGTGCTTTCGTCCTCGGTGATGCAGCCCGCCTACGGCTATCTTTCCGACCGCTTCCGGACGCGCCTGTTCGCGGCGCTGGGACCGGCGGTGGCGGGCATATTCATCTCCTCGCTCGGTTTGGCTCCCGCTTATGGCTGGCTGCTGTTGATGGTGGCGCTGGGCGGAGCTGGCGTCGCCGCGTTTCATCCACCGGCCACCGCGGGCGCGATCGCGGGCGTGGAGCGGAACCGCGCCGGAGCGATGGCCCTGTTCGTCAGCGCCGGCACCTTGGGCTACGCGCTCGGCCCCACGTATTTCTCGCTCGTGGCCGGAAGGTTGGGCTTGAGCCGTTCGTGGTGGGCCGCCATCCCCGGCCTCCTGATTTCGATTCTGATGCTCGCGCTGCTGCCGACCCCGCCCGCGCACTCGCGCCAGCGCCCCGGGTTTGACTGGGCCGCGCTGCGCGGCGTCCGCAAGCCCCTGACCATCCTGTACGCCCTGGTCTTCATCCGCTCCATCATCCAGATCACCTACGCGCAGTTCATTCCTCTGTACCTGCACCTGGAGCGCGGATACGCGGTCTCGGCCGCCAACTATACGCTGTCGATGTACCTCGTTTTCGCCGCCGTGGGGGGCCTGGTCGGGGGCCATCTTGCAGACCGGTTCGGAGGCCCGCTGGTCATCACCGTATCGATGATCGGCTCGGTGCCGTTCCTGGCCCTGTTCTTCCTGGCGCACGGATGGCTGTCGGTAGCCGGATTGCTGTTGGGCGGCTTGATCCTGCTTTTCACCATCCCGGTCAATGTCGTGATGGCGCAGGATCTGGTGCCCTCGCAGGCCGGCACCGTCTCGGCGCTGATGATGGGTTTTGCCTGGGGAATGGCGGGCATTGTCTTCATCCCGCTCACCGGCTGGGCCGCCGACCGCATCACGCTGCACTACGCGCTCATGGCGCTCACCGTGTTTCCCTTGGGCGGCTTCTTTCTGAGCCTAAAGCTGCTGAAAGGATCGGCGCCATCGAAAGTCGGTTGAGTTGCGTGGCGCACGCTTCAGCGTGCCGTGCCGGCACTCGTGCCGGCACATCAGGCGCCGAGACGAGTCTCGGCGCGGCAGGCAGGAGTGCCTGCGCCACGCCGGTGAAAGGATCGCGATGTCGAAAGCCGTCTGTCTTCTGAGCGGAGGCCTCGATTCCTCGACCTGCCTCGCCCTGGCCCGCCAACAGGGATTCGACTGCTACGCCCTTTCCTTCGACTACGGCCAGCGCCACCGCATCGAGATCGAAGCGGCCGCGCGAGTAGCCGCGGCGCTCGGCGCAACACGGCACGTGACCCTGAAGATCGACCTGCGCGCGTTCGGCGGCTCCGCTCTGACCGATGACATCGCGGTTCCCAAGGGCCGCAGCATCGAATCGATGGGCGAAGGAATCCCCGTCACCTACGTGCCCGCGCGCAACACGATCTTCCTCGCCTGCGCGCTGGCCTGGGCCGAAACGCTCGAAGCCGCGGACATTTTCCTGGGAGTCAATGCCATCGACTATTCGGGCTACCCGGACTGCAGGCCCGAGTTCATCGAAGCCTTCGAGCACACCGCGAACCTGGCCACCAAGGCCGGCGCCGAAGGCCGCACGCGGGTGCGCATTCATACGCCCCTGATCCGGCTCTCCAAGGCCGATATCGTCAGGCTGGGAAGCGACCTGGGCCTGGATTTCGGCCTCACCTGGAGCTGCTACGATCCCCTGCCCGGGCCGGCGTCGTGCGGCGCTTGCGACTCCTGCCTGCTGCGCGCCAAGGGATTCGAGGAGGCGGGTTTCGAAGACCCGCTCGGAAGGCACGCGTGAAGATCTCTGAGATCTTCTATTCCGTCCAGGGCGAAGGACTGCTGGTGGGCACTCCTTCGGTCTTCGTGCGCACCAGCGGGTGCAACCTGCGCTGCGTCTGGTGCGACACGCCCTACACGTCCTGGGAGCCCGAAGGCTCCGAGCAACCGCTGGAGACCATTCTCGAGGAGGCGCGGCGGTATCCCGCCGGCCATGCCGTGGTCACCGGCGGCGAGCCGATGATCGCGCCACAGCTCGCCGAACTAACCGCCGGATTGCGCGGTCTGGGCCTGCACGTCACGGTCGAGACCGCCGGCACGGTGTTTGCCGCGGTGGCCTGCGACCTGATGAGCATCAGCCCCAAGCTCGCCAACTCCACGCCCTGGGAACGCGACGGCGGCCGCTGGGCGCCGCAGCACGAGCGCCTCCGTATAGACGTGGAAGTGCTCGGCCACCTGATGGCGGTCTGCGCTTACCAGCTCAAGTTCGTAGTCGAGCGCCCGGAGGACCTCCAGGAGATCCGCTCGATCGTCGAGCGCACCGGCGCCGCGCGCGACCGCGTGGTCCTGATGCCCGAGGGCACCGATCCGGACGTCCTGCGCACGCGCGGCCAGTGGCTGGTCGAGATCGCCAAACAGGAGGGCTTCCGCTTCAGCCCCCGTCTGCACATCGAGCTTTGGGGCAACCGGCGAGGAGTCTAGCCTCGCCCCTGTCGCGCCCGCTTCCCCGGAACCACGACCGTCGGCGAGTGTCCCACTCCCCGACGGTCGCGGTTAGCAGGCTGTGGCACCGGATCCCTCAGCGAGTGTCCCACTCCCCGACGGTCGCGGTTAGAGCGCCTATGGCGCTGGTGCTACGCCCGGGTTGATGACGCCGAACAGCCCGTGCTGCTCCAGCACGTCCAGAGTACCGACACTCCCCGGGATTCCAGCCGTGAAATACAGCGAGGTGGCGTCTCCGCCGTTCATGCTGCCGCTGCCAAAATGGAGCGCCCAGAGACCCAGGTTGGTGATCGGATGGCCGTCCGGGTCGCGCAATGTTCCAAGGAAAATCGCTCCCGGGCCGAAAAAGCCGCCCCCAAAGAAGTCCACCCTCATGCGGCTGGCGGCCATGGGGGGAAGGGCCCCACGCAGGTGGTAAGCGTTGATCCTGCCGTCCCCGAAGTTGCCGACCAGCAGGGCACCGCTGAATTGTCCGAAGCCTGCGGGCGCAATCGCCAGTCCCCAGGGGGAATCGAGTTCGCCGCCGGAAATCAGCCTCCTCACCAGCTTGCCATCGGCGTCGAACTCGTCCACAAAACCGTGCCCATACCCGGCGACATCGTCATGCATGGCAGCGTCCTGCATGGCATAGGTGACGATCACATGGTTGTCGGGAGTGGTCATGATCCCGAAAGGCGCGTATCCCTTCGGAAGGAACCAGTCAACGAAGCCGCCGGTATCCTGCAGTGCCCACGTGCCGTCGAAAACGTCCACGGTGCCCGCGTGGAAGTTCGTCGCGTACAGTAGCGGACCGCTCGCGTCCGCCCCCAGCGCAAGGCCTTTGTAGACCGCCCCGGAGGAGGAATTATCGACCTCCAGAACCGCGGCAGTGCCTGCATTCCACCCGGAGATGGTGCCGTCCTCGGTTGCGAACAGGAACCTGGCCGGAGTTCCGTCCACCAGGAATTGGGTCGTAGTGTTGAATACGGTGCCGGTCGGGGCCGCCCCGGTTCCGCCAGCGGGCGGAGGAATCGTCACCACCAGCGGTATAGCGGTTCCAGCACCGTTATAGAGCGTCGAGACTCCGGTGCCGTTGTCGGCGATCCACATCGGGCTTGTTGCACTGGCCGAAATGCCCCAGGGGTTGATAAGGTTCGGGTCCGTGGCGGCGGCCACTCCCGGAAGGTCGGAGACCAGGTTGGTTTGCACGTACGAATTGCCTGACGGGGGCGGCACGGCCATGGCCGCGTGGCTCCCCATCAGAAACAGACCTGCAACAACGGCTGCGCTCCGCGTGGAACTTGAGCGCACAGAACTCCCAGATAGACATAGCTTCCCCTCCGTTACCTGACAGACTTGGTACAGCTCGGCCTCATTTTACACCGATTCACCTGGTGAGTTTTGTGAAGTTCCTGTCAATTAACGATGGGTCAGCGCCCCGGTTCAAGGACCCGCTCCATGGCCGCGGCCACGCGCAAAAGGGCCCTTTCCCGCAATTCCGGAGCCATTATCTGGAGGCCCAGCGGCATTCCGTTCGCATCGAGCCCGCAGGGGAGCGAGAGCGCCGGCAGCCCCAGAACATCCATCGCTCGCACCAGCCGCGTCGCCGCCAGGCGCACATCTTCCTGGCGCCCTTCGATCTCCACCGCCGTCTCGCCGATCTTCGGAGCTCCCATCGGCACCGTCGGGGTGAACAGAAAATCCACCTGGCGCCACAGCGTGCGGAATTCTTCTTGCGCGAGCCGCCGCAGGCGCTGTGCGTTGACGTAGTCGCTTGCAGGAATCAGGCGGCCCTGGTCGAGAAGCGCGCGCACGTCCTCGCCCAGACTCTCGCGCGCGGCCAGGTGCGGCGTGAGAGCGGCCGCGGCTTCGGCCAGCAACAGCAGGCGTCCGACCGTGTTGACCGCATCCATGTCGGGCACTCGCACCCGCACAACCTGTGCGCCGTGGCGCGCCGCCAGTTCCGCGGCCCGCTCGACCGCCGCACGCGCCTCGGGCGTCACGCGCTCGAAATAGAAGTTCTCCGGCAGGCCGATGCGGACGCCCTCGCACGAGCCCTCTCCGCCCGGCAGGTAGTCTTCGACCGGCTGGCTGCTCGACGCCGGGTCCCGCGGATCGCAGCCCGCGATGGCGTTCAGCACCAGGGCCGCATCGCGTACCGAACCGGCGATCGGACCGGCATGATCCATGCTGAAACTCAGCGGCAACATGCCGTAGCGGCTGACCCGTCCGTAGGTCGGCTTGAGACCGACCACCCCGCAGAAGGCGGCGGGGATGCGGATCGACCCGCCGGTGTCGCTGCCCAGCGCCGCCAGCGCCATCCCCGCGGCCACCGCCACCGCCGAGCCTCCGCTCGATCCGCCCGGAATGCGCGCCGGATCGCGGGGGTTGCGCACCACGCCGAAATGCGGATTGGCGGAAGTGATGCCGTATGCCAGCTCGTGCATATTGGTCTTGCCCACCAGCACCGCACCTGCCTCGGCCAGCCGCTCGATGGCGGCCGCGTCGTGGTCCGGAACGTAGTCCGCGAACAGCCGGGAGCCCGCCGTGGTGCGCACCCCGCGCGTCAGGAAAACGTCCTTCGCGGCTACCGGGATTCCGTGCAGCGGGCCGCGGTCCAGCCCGCGCGCCAGCTCGCGGTCGGCCTGGCGTGCGGCCTCGCGCGCGCTCTCTTCCGTGACGGTGATGAAAGCGCAGAGCGACGGATTCAGCTCCGCGATCCGCGCCAGGCACTGCTCGAGCAGCTCGGCGGCGGAGACTTCGCGAGCGCGCAGGCGGCGGGCCGCCTCTACGATCGTCAGTCCTCCAACCGCTCGCTCGCGCTCTGCCTCGGGCGCGCCCTGGGCCGCTTGAAGCCCCTCCTCCATCCGCTCCGCTCTGAACTCCGCCGCCGGCTGGCATTCCGCGGGAATCCGGACGGCCAGCGGCGCGAACGCAGCCTCGAGCGCTTCGAGAACGGTCGCTATCCGCTCCACCTCGGCGGCCGGAATTTCGGGACACCGCGCCTGGGCGGCAAGTCTCCAATCGGTCATTGGTAGATTATGGCGCGGTTCCGGCTACTGCTGCCAGCCCGTTTCCATACAACCCCCTTTCAAACCGCGCACGCGGGTTTCGGTCCCTTGCAGCCGATGCGGACCCACTAGCCCAAAACCGGGTGTGACCAGCATTGTAGACTGTAGGCAAATGCGCCCGCTCACCGCTCTCGACGAAGAAGAACGCATGTTCCAGGCCACCGTGCGGCAGTTCGCGCACGACCAGATCGCCCCGCATGTCCGCCAGATGGACGAGGCCGGCCTGTTCCGCAAAGATCTGCTGAGCCAGATGTTCGAGCTCGGCCTGATGGCCATCGAAGTGCCCGAAGAGTACGGCGGCCAAGGCGGCAATTTCTTCCTGTCGGTTCTGGCGGTGGAGGAACTGGCGGCCGTCGATCCTTCCGCCGCGGTGATCGTCGATGTCCAGAATACGCTGGTGCTGAACGCGCTCCTGCGCTGGGCCCGCGACGATCAGAAGCGCCGCTACCTTCCCCGGCTCGCCTCCGACACCGTGGGCGCCTACGCGCTCTCGGAGGCCGGCGCCGGCTCGGACGCCTTCGCGCTCGCCACGCGCGCCGTCGAGGACGGCGATTCGTACCTCCTGACCGGGCGCAAGCTCTGGATCACCAACGCGCACGAAGCCGGTCTGTTTCTGGTCTTCGCCAACGCCAATCCCGAAGCGGGTTACCACGGCATCACCTGCTTTCTCGTGGAGCGGGAGTTCCCCGGATTTGCGGTCGGCCGGAAAGAAGACAAGCTCGGCATTCGCGCGTCATCCACCTGCGAGCTGATCCTGGACAACTGCCGCGTGCCCAAGGACAACGTGGTCGGGAAGGTGGGCCAGGGCTACAAGATCGCCATCGAGACGCTGAACGAAGGGCGCATCGGGATCGGCGCGCAGATGACCGGCCTGGCCGCCGGGAGCTCTGAACCACGCCCTCCGCTACGCGCGCGAGCGCAAGCAGTTCGGCAAGCCGATCGGCGCGTTTCAGGCCGTCCAGTTCGACCTGGCGCGCATGGCGGCCGGAATCGAGGCCGCGCGCCTCCTGGTCTACAACGCCGCCCGGCTCAGGGACGCCGGCCTGCCCTTCACCACCGAGGCCGCCATGGCGAAGTATTTCAGCTCGCAGATTGCCGAGGAAGCGGCATCACGCGCCATCGAGATCTTCGGAGGCGTGGGCTTCACGCGCGATTACCCGGTCGAGAAACTGTACCGCGACGCCAAGATCGGCCGGATCTACGAGGGCACCAGCAACATGCAACTCGCAACCATCGCCAAGCAGTTGCTGGGCAAGTTATAATGCCGCTTAGTTTTCCCAAGACCGCACAGAAACGGGTGGGGCAGGACTCCAGTCCTGCGGCCGGCGTCCACGCCGGCCTCCGAGGAACTGCCTGAAACGAAGCCAGCCGGACGTGGACGTCCGGCGCGGCTCTGGAGCCATCCGAGAAAACTAAGTGGCATCGGACGTCTACGGCTCCGCCCTACTGCGCGCACCATCCGCCGTCGATCGCCACGTCCGTGCCGGTGATGAAACGCCGCCTGCCGTCCGCCGCCAGCCCCTCAGCCCGCGGCTCCGCCCTACTGCGCGCACCATCCGCCGTCGATCACCACATCCGTGCCGGTGATGAAGCCGGCCTCTTCCGAGCAGAGGTAGAGCGCCAGCTTGCCGGCCTCCTCCGGCTTGCCCCAGCGGCCGAGCGGAATGCGCGAGGTGAAGAACCGGTTGGTTTCGGGATTCGCCAGCAGGGGCGTGTTCATCTCGGTTTCGAACGGGCCGGGGCTGATGCCGTTGACGGTGATGCCCTCGGAGGCCACTTCGAGCGCCAGCGCGCGCGTCAATCCGACCAGGCCGGCCTTGCTGGCGCAGTAGGCCGTGCGCTCGGCGAGCGCGATGTGGCTCATGATCGAGGTCAGGTTGAGGATGCGGCCGTAGCCCTGGCCCTTCATCAGCGGCAGGAAGGCCCGGCACATCAGAAACACGCCGGTCAGGTTCGTGTCCATGACGCCGCGCCATTCTTCGAGCGTGAAGTCGGTCAGCTTCTTGCGCAGGTTCACCCCAGCGCTGTTGACCAGGATGTGGACTGCGCCGAAACGGGCCGCCACAGCCGCGGCGAGGGCGGCTACCTGGGTCTCGTCCCGCACGTCCGCGGCGTATGGCTCGGCCTCGGCGCCGCCGGCGCGCAACGCGGCCGCGGCCCGCTCGAGTTGCGGGCGGTCGCGCGCCACCAGCGCCAGACGCGCGCCGGCGCCGGCCAGTGCCCGGGCAATGGCCTCCCCGAGCCCTTTACTGGCGCCCGTGACCACGGCCACGCGACCGTCCAGGCGGGTCACGCAGGCTCCCCCTTCTGCTTCGCCGCCGGCCCCTGAGCGTTGAGGATGGCGTCCACCACGGCTTGCGGGCTGTCGATGTTCGCGATGCCCAGCGCGCCCGCTTCGCCCGCGGTCTCTACCGTCACGTCCCCGATGCCCAGCAGCCGCTGCCCGAGCGTTTGTTGGGCACGCACGTCCTGGATCTTCGAGATCGGGATCGTGCGCGTCGTCTTCGAGAAAACGCCCGATTCGTAGCGGAGCTTGTCTCCGGCCAGCGTCACCTTCGTGAAATGGCGGCGCAGCTGGCCTCGCAGCGGAAAGAAGAACGGCAGCGCGGGCACAATCAGCACCCAGGGTGAGATCCGGTCCGCAAACTTGTTTACGTATAGACCCACGCACACGCAAAGGACCAGGAAGACGGCCCAGTACTGCACGCGAATCCATTTGTTGGTGGGTTGAATGGTAAGGTCAGGCACAAGTGCTCCAGACTCTTGATTCTACAGCGCGGCGAGGAAAGCGCGGGTACGCCCGGGTGCGCCGGCATCGAAACCGGCACTGGAGCCGCGGCCCGCTTGCTCAGGTGCGCGGTTCGGGCGCCCCGGTTGGGCTCCCGCCGAATAGCCCTGAAGTTCCGCGGCCCGACGGCCGATACGAAGAGCAGACATGCCGGAGCAGGAAACCGTCATCCAACTCAAGGCCCGGTTGATCCTTGGCCTCGACCAGCTTCCTCCGTTTTCCCCGATCTTGAGCAAGCTGCTCGCCACCATCGCCCGTGAGGATGTCTCGTTCGCACAAGTGGCCACCCTGATCGAGAGCGACACCGTGCTGGCGGGGAACGTGCTCAAAGTCGTCAACTCAGCGCTGTACGGCTTCCGGGGCACGGTGAATTCCGTGCGCCACGCCGTGGCAATTCTGGGAGTGGATCGCTTGCGCAACCTGTCGCTTGGGTTTTCGGTCGCCCGAATGTGGACCCACATACCCACGCCGGAGGGATGGTCGGCGTCGAAGTTCAACCAGCACTCCCTGGCCGTCGGGATCATGGCGGACCTGGTGGCGCAACGGGCAGAAGCGCCGTATCCCGAAGGCGCATTCGTGGCCGGCCTGCTGCACGACATCGGGAAGCTCCTCATCGCGACTGGGGCTCCGGCCGGGTTCAGCGGTATTCTGTGGTCGCTGAAAGAGGACGGGGCGAACGAGCTCGATTGCGAGATGGAGATCCTGGGGACCACGCACGCCGAACTGTCCGGCATGGCCCTGGAGCGCTGGAACCTCCCACTGCCGATCCGGCAATCGGCGGTGTTCCATCACGATCCGGATCGCGCTGACGACGGCGGCCTGCATCTGAGCCACGTCATTTACGCGGCCGACCGGCTAGCCAACGAGCTGGGCAACAGCATCGGCCAGTACTTCGATCAGTCGGCGCGCGCCGACAGCGTTTTCGAAGCCCTCGGGGTGGCCGACGAGGTGCCGACGTATTCTCGAAGAGTTCGAGACGGAGTTCGACTCGGTGAAGGGGTATTTCTAGAAGCGCTCGTCGCCCGTCGCCCGTCGCTCGTCGGATGCGCTTCGCCGGCGGATTCGTCGCGGTGCGAAGCGGACCGGACCGCCCTCCTTGCAACGTGGAACGCACCTGCATCGGCCCCACCAGCTGGTCGCAGAATTGGCCGCGGCCGACAAGCGCACCGAAGTCGACTTCAGCGCCGCTTCAATGAGGCCGCGACCAGCTGGTCGCGGAATTCGATCCTGCAGTTATGCCCTGAGTGTGGCTCTCGTGCTTCAATGAGGCCGCGACCAGCTGGTCGCGGAATTCGACCGTGCGAGCGCCGATCTTGCAGCGCCGATACTCTGGCTTCAATGAGGCCGCGACCAGCTGGTCGCGGAATTACGGCTCGGAAACCCGCGTTACTGGACGCGTTCGGCTGCGTGCTTCAATGAGGCCGCGACCAGCTGGTCGCGGAATTGTATCCGAGGTGCCATCGCCGGCTTTGATGCTGTGCGCGCTTCAATGAGGCCGCGACCAGCTGGTCGCGGAATTGTCGCGATGCGCCAGAAGCGAGCGGTCGAGCGGCAGCGATCGCGGCTTCAATGAGGCCGCGACCAGCTGGTCGCGGAATTGGCGGCCACGTCGGCGAATGCTCCGTGCGGCCAGTACTCGTGGCTTCAATGAGGCCGCGACCAGCTGGTCGCGGAATTGGCCATGGCCGCGGACGCAGCAGCACGGAGATGGTCAAGCTTCAATGAGGCCGCGACCAGCTGGTCGCGGAATTCCGGTCGCAGGCTCTGCGCAGCGCTAGCCGCGTGCGATGGCTTCAATGAGGCCGCGACCAGCTGGTCGCGGAATTGCCGGCAAGTGCCGCGACGACGCTCGTCGGATCGCGACGCTTCAATGAGGCCGCGACCAGCTGGTCGCGGAATTGACTCGCTAGCAGGCCGCTGCGAGATCGCCGACTGCATGGCTTCAATGAGGCCGCGACCAGCTGGTCGCGGAATTGTGCCCATCGCCGACTGCCGTCTGCGTCGGCGCGTGCGCGCTTCAATGAGGCCGCGACCAGCTGGTCGCGGAATTGACTGCGATGCTTCGCGCAGATGGTGCGCCGGCCATCGAGCTTCAATGAGGCCGCGACCAGCTGGTCGCGGAATTGATCGCGCAGCTGAGCCACGCAGTGGCGTCAGCGTGACGCGGCTTCAATGAGGCCGCGACCAGCTGGTCGCGGAATTGACGGCCGCGCGTGTCGGCGACTGGCATCGTGCAGCTGGCTTCAATGAGGCCGCGACCAGCTGGTCGCGGAATTGACGCGTCGGCATCGGCGCGATCATGCGCGATGCTCCGCGCTTCAATGAGGCCGCGACCAGCTGGTCGCGGAATTGTCAGCGGAGTCCGAGGACGCCGGCGCGCAGTCGATGCGCTTCAATGAGGCCGCGACCAGCTGGTCGCGGAATTGCGACGTCGGCTGCGCGACGGTCTCGCGAGCGGCCGTGCTTCAATGAGGCCGCGACCAGCTGGTCGCGGAATTGCAGCGTGGCCGTCGACGTAGTCACGACGACTGTGCGGCTTCAATGAGGCCGCGACCAGCTGGTCGCGGAATTAGCGACGTAATGCCGACGCTCAGACCGCGCAGCGTCAGGCTTCAATGAGGCCGCGACCAGCTGGTCGCGGAATTGCGTCACACTGCTAGACGCGCCACTGAGTTGCGGCACTGCGCTTCAATGAGGCCGCGACCAGCTGGTCGCGGAATTGGCACGTAGCTGCGACTGCATGCCGGCGATGCGGTCGAGCTTCAATGAGGCCGCGACCAGCTGGTCGCGGAATTGACGCACGGCCGGATCGGCGCAGTCACGGTAGTGCATGCTTCAATGAGGCCGCGACCAGCTGGTCGCGGAATTGCGACGGTCTCGGCGAACCGCTGCGGCTCGAGTCGCAGCTTCAATGAGGCCGCGACCAGCTGGTCGCGGAATTGCGTGCGCAGCGCGGCACGCGACGGCGCCGATGCGCGGCTTCAATGAGGCCGCGACCAGCTGGTCGCGGAATTCGATCCGGCGGCGCTCATGGCGACTGCCGTCGAGCTCGGCTTCAATGAGGCCGCGACCAGCTGGTCGCGGAATTGCGCACGGCCGATCGGCGATGCCGGACCAGGCGTCGAGCTTCAATGAGGCCGCGACCAGCTGGTCGCGGAATTAGCTCGAGCGCTCGTGGCAGCGGTCCGCGATCGCGAGCTTCAATGAGGCCGCGACCAGCTGGTCGCGGAATTACTGCCGACTCCGACGACCAGTCGTCGCGATCGCGCAGCTTCAATGAGGCCGCGACCAGCTGGTCGCGGAATTGACGCGCCAGCATGCTGGCACGCAGCACGCGATCGCGAGCTTCAATGAGGCCGCGACCAGCTGGTCGCGGAATTGCCGTTGCACGCATCCGAGCGCCGGCGGTAAGCCGACGCTTCAATGAGGCCGCGACCAGCTGGTCGCGGAATTGCGTGCGTAGCTGTCGCGCATGCCGGCGGTCGCGTCACGCTTCAATGAGGCCGCGACCAGCTGGTCGCGGAATTGCGACGTACCGCGATCTCGACTGCGGCATCGCGCGAGCTTCAATGAGGCCGCGACCAGCTGGTCGCGGAATTAGCCCCGCTTCCATCTACCTATGATGTCAAAGACCTGCGGCCACGATTGCGAGCGGTCCGGTCAACCCCGAGGGCCCGCACCCAGCCCAAATTCCCTACGCCCGCCAACTCCCCTCCTCCCAACCGCTTACACCCATCGAGCGGCCCCTGCACTCCGATTCTCACCCCGCCGCTCGCCCTCATCATCGCGTCACAAATACCGGATATTCCGCAATCTCCCCGTCCAGGTACCGCGCGAGCAGCCGCGCCTGAATTTCCAACAGCCGCCGGTAGCTCACCCTGTACTCGAAAATCGGGTGCGTCACCAGCGAGTCCATTCGCAATTCGTACGCCCGGAAAAACCCCTTCCGCCCTTGCGGCGAGAGCGCCACCGCCGGCCCTGCCTTCACAATGTCCGACGCCGTCACCATCCGCGTGTTGATCGCCGACAGCACCGCCGAGTCCGCGATCAGCGGTCGAAACGGCTCCATCAGATCCAGCGCCAGCGCCGGCCTGCCAAACCGCGGCTGATGATAGAACCCAATGTAAGGATCGAAGCCCACCGCGTAACACGTCACCGTGAGGTCCTTCGCCAGCATGCTGTACGCCAGCGACAGCAACGCGTTCACCGCATCCCGCGGCGGCCGCCGGTTGCGCCCGCTGAAGTCGAATGCGAACTCCTCCCCCGCCGCGCCCTCCGCCTTGATCATCCCGGCAAACTCGCCGAAGTAGATGCGCGCCGCCGTTCCCTCGATGCCCAGTAGTTGCTCCAGGCTCTCCGCCCGCTCCGCCGCCTCCGCCATCCGCTTCAGCCCCGCCAGCGCCGACGCCTCCGGTTCCACGTGATTCCGCTGCAGCATCGTCCGCTGATTCCGGATCTTCCCCGAAACCAGGCTCCTCGCGAACGCCGTCGAAAAACCCTCCTGCTCCGCCAGCCGGAACTGCGCCCGCCGCGTGAACACGTTCTTCGTGTTCAGCCCATTCGTGATGCCGTAAAACCAGCCGCCCTGGGAGAAGTAGCAGATCGGAATCCCCGCCTCGCACAGCCCCTGCACCGCCTGCGTGGAAATCTGCACGTTGCCCATCAGGTTCACCTGGCACGTCTCGCCCAGCCGCACCTCCTGCCTCAGTTCCTCTTTCTCCCGGACCTGCAGCACCTCGCCCGACTTCCCCACTCGCATCCCCTGCGTGTTCAGATACAGCGGCCGCGTCTCGTTCCGCGGCGTCACCAACTGCCGCACCTCGCCCGCCACCGGCTTCTTGGGCGCCTCCGGCCGCGCAAACAGATCGAGTTGCACCGGAGCCCCGCCGCGCCGCCACTGCACCGACCACGTCTCGTCCGGCAGGCAGATCCCCACCAGCGAGCATCCCGGGCACTTCGGAGAATCCTCCAGCGGCGCCGGAATGCTCCCCGACCCCGCCAGTAGCCATGCCTGCCGAATCGTGTTCTCCGTCTCCTCCGTCAGCGCGGCATCGAACTGCACCCGGACCCGCTGCCGCGTCTTCACGTAGTAAACGATGCCTTCCTCCGACCGGTATCCGTTATCCCGCAGGATCAGCCCCTGCACCGCGAGCTGCATCCGGTCCGCTGGCCACAGTTCAAGGCCATTCTTGCCCTCTCGGGGCGAGCCGTGCTTGTAATCCACCGGGGTTACCGCGCCGTCCTCCACCTCCAGCAGGTCCATCTTCGCGATCACGCGCATGCGCTCGCTCGAAAGCGTTACCGACCGGCATTCGAGAGCTTCGGGGACATGGTTCGCTGTCCCTTGTGGACAGCGTACCGTGTCCCCACTTGGATCGGGCATCTTGCCCGACCCTCCATCCACGCGCCGGTGCTGAAACTTCCCTTCAACGGTATCGGCGCTTTCCTTGAACACGCCCTCCACCCACTCGTAGAAGTACAGCCGTGGGCAGTAGACGAACTCGTTCACCATCCGTGCCGGCAAGTAATCCGGCAGACGCCGCTCCTCGCCTCCCTCGATCGATACCGGAATCGCGCTCATCTCTCACCTCTGCAAACCGGGGACTGGCTCGAATCCCAAGGTTTGCCCTCCGCACACTCCGCAAACCGGGGACTGGACCCAATTTCGCCGCCTTTGCGAAATTGGTGCCTGTCCCAAGGTTTGCCCTCTGGACACCTTCTCACCCTCACCTCACACCACGACACACGGCGCATCGACGGTCGTATACGGCCGCCCCAGCGCGGTGATCACGCGATCGCCGCGGCCCTCCGCCGGACCGAGGCTGACGAACAGCACCTGGTCCTCCTGGTGGTTGATGATCTCCCCCAGCTCCGCGCGGCACCGCGCCAAATCCGTCGCCGTAAGCTGGCATTCGAACACGGAAAACTGCAAATGGTCCCCATAGTTCCGCATCTTCTGAAACACCCGCCGCAACCGCTTCTCATCCGAAATGTCGTAACAAACGATGTACGAGGTCCGCATGGAACATCACCCGCAGGCCGCGAAAGACCCCAGCCCGCAATGCCTGCCAACACCCGCCAGAACTGGGCCCGGCATATCCGTACGGAACTCAACCTCAACGTGGTATCTCGGCAACGATTTCAGATGTGGAGGCACCCGGATCTGGCCGGCGGCTCCAGTTCCCGGCCACAATGGCGCAGGCTGAAACGCAACCCGTGCAATGGACCCCGCTGGATATCCCGCCATCTCAAAGGCGCGCAGCAGCAGGCGCTCAGTCTTGAGCAGCGATACCTTCCCGTGCGACGAGTTATACCCGTGCAGGACTACGGGAGTTACGGATCGCCACCGCCGTGCCGCAGTTCCGCGCTTCGCCGTAGGAAGGTAACAGGATGTGACGCCGTCGGCCTCAAGGGCACCGAAGGTGCATACCCTCCTGCCCGAATCGTCCGTGGCCGCCCAGCCCGCGAGCTTCTGCTCCAACAGCCGGCACATCTCGCCAGCAGATCCAGGTGGCTCCACAATCATGACCCGGCGAATTCGTCCATCGGCATATCTATGCCCGATTGAGGGCATAGGCGCGAAAGACAGACGGAACGACGGGTCGGTCCCGTCGGGAGGATGCCCCAGGACGAACGAGTCGATCACCTCCCGCGCGATGCCCTCTTCCCGTATCGCCTCCGCCGCTGCATGCCGCAGCCACGCGGCCACAATCATCGTGTCTTCCCACGGCTTGCTCCACTCTGAGACTCCATCGGCGGCCGACAGCAACGAGAGCAGGGCTACGGTCTGGCGCCGCTCTCCGGTTCGGGCATAACACTGCAACCGGTACACGCTTGGCCTCGTGTCGGTGTCTGCGCCCGCGCCTGAAGCGCGCCGCACGAACCGAGCATACGTCCGCTCCAGGTCCTGCAGGAATCCGGGCACAGGAACAGCAAGTCGTTCCCCCGGTTCTGGTCCCGGAATCCAGTGCTCTACGTTCGACTCGCTCCGCGCATCAGACAGCAGCTCGGCATCCGCGAACGACATGTCGATGCCCCAACCGAACGAGTGCAAGCAGTGAGACAGCCGCAGGGCCGAGTGCAACATGCCCTCCGGATTTCGCTCGGCCTCTTCGTCAAGCGGCCAGACGTATCGGACATGCGGCGGAGGGTCAGCCACTTCTCTCGGACTCACATCCTTCATCGTCCGGAGCTCCGCCGGGTTCGCCGCGCGCCCCGCAGCCCAGTCGTTCGCGATTACATCCATGTCGTTGTTCGGCACGGCCAAGCGATACCCGCGCAGTTGAGTCGCGGTCCTGGCGAGGATCTGTGGCGCCGGTTGCCGTTCAATCCACCGGAGAACAGGCTCCACCTCTGGTCGCAGGGAGCGATACCCCCCAGTCATGACGCCCGCCAGCATGGCTTGCACCAGACGCGCCGGGGACGGCGGCCACTCCGCGCCGTGGTACCGGCCCGTCAGAAAAGTTGCGGAAATCGAAAGTGCTCGCGGCATGATGGCTACGCCTTCTTTTGCTTGCTCGGTTTCTTCGCCTTCGCCTCGCTCTTCGCCTGCACCGTCGCTACGGCTTCCTTGCTGAACGTCGCCTCCCAATCGTCCCCAACGACAAATTCCGCCGCCGCAGCCTGAGCATACGCCAGAGCGCCGTCCGCATCGAGAGGCAGGTCGTCGCGCTGCCCCGTCCTCAGAACAACTTTCCGGGTCCCGGGCTTTTCTGACGACGCCACCAGCAGGCAACCTTCTCGCAAGTACAGATCGATTGGCCCGAGCAGGGCGACCAGCGCAAGACCCAGAATGTAACGCCGCAGCGCCAGTGTCGCTGCGCCGTTCGCCCCGGACAGCGCGCGCAACGCTACCAGGTTAAGCACTGCCTCACGGATGATGCCGTCCCGGGCAACCACTCCTCCGGGACCGCGCCCGGCCGGCGCATCGGACAGTCCCTGCTCGGATAGGAAGTCTTGGACGAACCCAAGCTGCTCGGTCTCTTCCTTCTCGAACGCCGAGAAGAACTGGGCGGCACGCGTGAGCGGCTCAACCTTGTTCGCTCTCACGGTGGAACCCACCACGCGTGGGATCTTCACTTGTGTATCGCGGGAATCCCACGCACCGAAGACCAGCGACGTCGGGGCCAGCTTCGCTAGCTGGGTCGCATCGCCGCGCTCGGCTATATCCTGAAAAGCACTCCGCAGACTGTCTCGCCGATCCGAAAACCGGACAACGGCATCGGCAGCCCGGTGCCCCGCGTCGAGTAAGTCCACGCTCCTCTCGCCGATCTTCACCGACGCCCGCGGCACCAGCCCGGAGAAAGGCGCTCGCTTGAACATCGGCTCCAATCGGTTCGCCTGTGAACCCACGGTATCGACCACGGCAGTCTTCCCCGTGCTGGTCTCGTCGATCACGTAGTAGGGTGCCTCTCCCCTGGCCGCGGGCGCGAAGGTGGGAGGAAAAAACACCGAACCTGGGCCCTGAACGGGCTCTAACGGCTCGCGTACGACAATGGCAACCGGCCCGTCCGGATCAAGCCATGAATCGAATTGGCTGAGAATCTGAGCTGTCATGTCTATGTCCTTTCTTCAAACTCTGCAAACGTAAAGAACTTGTAGCTCTGTCCCCTCTTGGCAATCGAAAACTGATACCGAAAGGATGGCAGGCCCGGCCACCCCGAAAATGCTGCCAGGCGTGCCGCAGGGAGCTGTAGCGGAATGCTCCAAAGGCGGTACACTAGCGACCGTCGGTCGCTAGTGTCCGGCCGGAAGCCCTGAAGTCCGATCGCCCCAAGCAACTCGACGATTGGGTACGTCGCCGAGTCCCGGTTGTGTTTGTCCGGCGAAAATCCGAAGTCAAGAGCGTTCCATGCCGAACGCGGGTCGATTCCAAATTTCGACCGTGTCAGCGCCGGGCAGTAAAACAGGGTATCCGCGTCAGTAGCGGCATCAATCAGCCCAGGCAGGTCCGCGAAGAGCTTCCCCGTTGTGACCTGTCCAGCCCAGCACTTCAGCGGTGTTGTGTCTTCCTGGAACGTGTCAAGCCACCAGTCCAGCACCAAACGCTGACCATTCATGTTCACGGCAATGGGCTGAATCGCTTTTTGATCGTGCGGCAGCAGCTCATATGAGCCGCTTCGTACCGATCCCAGCAACCCGGCAAGGTCGATCCTCTCCGGGCTCGTAAGGATGAAATACGCCCGTCGCGGAGTCGCCTCGTCACAGGTGAAGTGACCGCGCACCATTGCCACGCCGCGGGCGAATAGGTCGAACAACCCGCAACACGCGAAAAACTGCCCCGGGTTGAGCGGGTCGAGTGGTATCCGCAGTTCATTCATCTTGGGCCCCTTCCTCGGCTTGGGAGACAAGCCCATCGGCGGCTTTCATGATCGTCTCAAGGTACGCCAAGCCCCACGTTCCCCAAGCCGCCTGGATCTCCCCAAACCGCTGTGCGGCCCCGACAGCCGCCCTCCGGCTTTCGGCCATCCACCGGCGGTCGTACGCTCTTGGCTCGAAGTACGGCCGCGCCCAGCCGTGATGGCTTGCGATCAGATGCAGCGCGAGTTCGTCCACACCGTCCTGCCTCGATGCCTCGACCAAGGACCCCAGTTCGTGCCGGTAACCCGCCAGCAGCGCGGGCGCAACCGCCATCTTGGTCTTTGCCAAAGGTGCCTCGATCGAACCGCCCATCGCCTGCTGCCACACCGGATTCTTCTTGCCTAGATCGTGGCGCTCGCCCGCTTCCGTGAACGCGCTTTCGAGCTGAGGCAATTCAATGCCTAGCGCCAGCTCGCCCGCTTTCTCCGCCACCGACCTGAGGTGAGGGCCGAGTTCGGCCTCCCCTCCCCGTTTCCCTGGCTTGGCCGTGAGATAGAGTACGTACTCCTGTTGCCTGTCGGGCTTGTCCTCGGTCGGTGCGGACACAGCAACCAGGAGCGGGCGTTTGTCATCGGCAAATCGCAAGACAGCGCCTCTGTCAAGCGACTCAAGCTCCAACGCCTCCCCGCCCTCTACGCCAAGCCTTTCGAGCCGCCAGACGTCTTCTTCGAAGCGCGCCACGAAGCGCTTCCTGTCCTGCCCCTCGTCCGCAACGTCGTAGCGGGTAGGATCGCCGCCCGCCGGTTCCGGCCGGAACATCCCGCGATCCAGCGAGCCGCACCCTGACGGCAGCAGCACCAGCGCATACGCGAGGTCCGAGTCCCGGTCGGCAATCTGGGCCAACGTATCCGCCCGGATATCCCCGTCCTTGCCAACAACGATGGCCCGCCGTTCGGGTTCTTTCTCGGCAAGCTTGGAGATCTTCTCCTTTACCCGCGACGTCGGTTCGCTGAGCCGTTCATGCGCAAGAACCCGGTACCGCCGCAGAACCTCTTGACGATCCCCGTCGGATACACCTTCGCAAGCGAGGTACTTCACGTCATCGCGCCACGCAACCGCCGTTTCGGGCCATTCCTGGTCCTGTTTGCCATGCAGCCAGGGCTCGACCGGTGGTACCTCTTTATCCGGAGCCGTGGTCAGCGACCACAAATCGACAAGCCGCGGTTCGAAACGCGCCAGCAGAGGAACCGCCGACCGCGCATCCTCCGGCGGCGGGTTCTCGTACAGGTTCCGCGCCGAAACGTCATAGCTGCCATCCGGCAATGTAGCAAGGCCTCGCAGGTACAGGACCGTTGCCTTTTCGACGGGAATCGGTTCCCCGCTCTTCTCCTCAGGAAGCGGTGCGTGCACAAGGTAAGCCTCACCGGCTGCCGGCCGGCCCGCTATCGGAAACCGGTTCAGCCGCCCGAACCTTTGGATCAGGTGGTCGGAGGACACCAGTCCCGTGACGAGGCGCTCGCACGTGATGTTCACACCTACCTCGCCTGCCGAAGTACTCACCAACCATGCGGGTTCCTCAGGAGGTTCTGAACGGGTGAACGCCGCGAACACGGGATCCTTCGCCAGGCCGTCGCGTTCCCATCCACGCATAGTTCCGGTAAGAAGGACGATACAAGGTGAGCCTGTCACTTCCCGCAAGCGCGCGGCGAACTTCGCCGCCTTCTCCGGCTCTTCCACGTATACAATAGTCCTCGCTACACCCGGCGCGGTCCCCAGTTCCAGCAGCGCCTCCGAGGTCGCGTTCTTGTCCGGCACTTCGCGCAGTCGTAGCCGCTTTTCAGCCGTGTACACCGACCGGAAGTGCTCGCTCTCTGTCAGGTCCTCTTCCAAAGAGTGATCGAATGGCCGCTCGCTCACCGCCGCGGATGTCGCCGACAGAAGCATCACATGGAACGGCTTCGGCGCAAGACGGCCCGCAGGCGAGAGCCGCTCGATCTCCGGCAGCAGGGCCGCAAACGCAGGACTCAAGTGAGCCTCATCGTTCACGATCAAGGCATCCACGCCTAGCAGTCCGGCGTGCAAGGGTCGAAAGTACCGGCCATCTCCGTATCCGCGAAACAGCAAGCGGCTTCCGATCATGTCCACGGTGCCAACGATGATCGCGGGCGTGCGGGGGTCTCGGCTCCACTCCCGGTTATCGGCCTTCTCGCCGCGAAGCGTGCTGACAACCAGGGCGGCGCCACCTCCCGAACAGCGCCGTAGCGCCTCGCACAAGTCATCCCCTGCCGGGAGTTTCTCGATCCCTTTGGCGATCCGTTCCGCCTCGGTTGTCGCCTGATCGACCACCACACGGCGGTTCACGACCCAGGCCAATCTCCGTGGGATATACACGCGCCCCGTGTCCCTGTCCATCAACTGGGACCACCCCAGCGCGATGACCCACACCTGCATTAGCCCGGTCTTGCCGCAACCAGTCGGAAGCCCGATCAAATCCGGCCATTCTCCGGCAATGAGAGCCTCGAACAACTTCGTCTGCCACCCGTAGGGCCGCTCGACGCCCGCTAGCTTCGCAAAGTAGTTCGTGAAGAACTGAACTCTATTCGTGCTCATAAGAGTAAAAACCGACCGTCATACACAATACACCCACGGCACGCACCCTGCACGTGACTTCGTCAAGAGGCCGGCGCCTGAGTCGCGCCCAGAGTCGTTTACGTTACAGGTCGGTTACGGAGTCGGGCCCACCACAGTTGACAGTGCGTTCGCGTGGTATCGACCCTGCCCGGCTGCTGTCGCGCCCCGGATATGTGTGGCAGTCGCTGTCGGCGCACGCGTCTCGTTGGATTCACTTGGCTCTCCTTCCGCCGCCCGCCTCCTCGCCGCCCAGCCCCGCGGAATCTCCCGCGCCGTCCTGGCAGCCGTCGCCGCCGAAGCCTATCGCTCTGGCGCCATCACAACCGCGCAGGTGCAGCACATGCTCGGCCTCCATCACGCAGGCGCTTTCCTCGATTACACGATGGATGACCTGGACCGCGATATCGCCGCAATTCCCGACGCCCGCCCATCTGCTATCTCATCCCGATCGATGAGACTCATCCCGGCGCCCGCAGGTGCGACAAATGACGTACCATGGGCCCGATGCCCATGAAGGTCCGCCAGTTGATTCGTCTGCTTGAGCAGCACGGATGGGTGGAGATGCGGTCGCGGGGCAGCCATCGACATTTCAAACATCCAATCCAGGCGTTCGTGATTACCGTACCCGGCAATCTCAAAAAGGCACGATTGAAATGAGCGCCAGACGCTATCCAGTAGTCATCGAACCGACAGGCACGGGCTTTTCCGCCTATTCGCCGGACGTCGCCGGATGCGCGGCCGTGGGCGACACCGAAGAAGAGGCGCGCCGCAACTTCCAGGACGCCCTCAGCGCCCACTTCCAAGCCATGCGTGAAGTGGGCGAACCGATTCCCGAGCCACACACCTCTGTCGATTACGTAGAAATAGCCCGCCTGGCTTAGCGAGCCAAAGCGTTTTGCCCGTCTCTTATCCGTGTTTATCCGTGTTCATCCGTGGCTCATAATGCCTTCCCCGCCCTCAAATCCCCACCAACCGCCGCCCCACATGCCCCACCGCACCCCACCGCGCCCGCCAGCACGCCAGCGCCACCGCCAAAACCATGTCGTCGTGCGTCCCCTCCCGCCATGCCTCGAATTGCTCCCGCCGCCCCGCCGATACCTTCACCCGCATCCCCGTTAGCTCTTTGATGAACGTGTCGCCTTCCCGCAGCCCCGCCGCGATCCGTAGCGCCCCCGTTTCCAGCATCACCTCCAGCCCCACCACCAGGTCGCGCTTCGGCACGTTCCATCCCCCCTCCGCCACCGACGCCCGCGCCCCGCCCGTGATCGTCACCGCCGTCATCTCGCACCCCAGATCCGCCGCCCTCAGCAGGTCGGTCACGGGCACGCCGACCCCCGTCGCATCCGCCACCACCACGCACCGCCCCGCCAGTTCCTCCGACCGCGCCACTTCCCGCACCCGCCGCACCACCTCCGTATACGGCGTCCACAACGGAAGCCGCTCCAGATGCCGCAAGCTGTGCCCCGCCTCGACCCGCCGCTCCCACGTCACCCGGTCCAGCTCGCCCACCGTCTCCCATCTCTCCACCACCGCAATCGCCGTATAGTCCTGCTTCTGCCCCAAATCCACACCTACGTAGTATCTGTTCCTATCCGTGTTCATCCGTGTTCATCCGTGGCCAGTAATCTTAGTCTTTCCGTTCTCAGAACAATGGCTTGATCTCATCCGAAATCGCCCGCTCCACCATTTCCCGCCGAAACATGACATCGTCTGCCTCCAGAAACTCGCACAAATACTCCTGCCGGAACCACCGGTCCCCCAGCGACGCTTTCTCTTCTTCTAGAAAACTAGCCAGTATCCGAGGGCATTCCGTAGCCGGCACCGCCACCCGCTCCCATAAAGCCCCGCCCTTCGTCCACTCCTCCCAAAAGAACCCCCGCTTCCCGAAGGGAGTGCTCATCAACCACAAATCCCCGTCCCCCACCGCCAGCATCGGCCGCACCGCTTTGTACATTTCATCGCTCACCCTCGCCGCTTCGTCGATCAGCATCAAAGACACCGCCGAGAATCCGCGCACCGTCGCTTCCGTCCCCGGCAGCCCCACCAGCCGCGACCCGTTCGGGAACAGCAGCGAAATCTCGTTGTCCCCGTCCCCTCGCGGCCGTATCCCCATCCGCCGCACGAACGCCGCCGCTTTCCTCAAAAATTCGCCGCTCTGCCGCGCCGATGGGCTCACCACCAGCGTCAGACTGCCCTCACGTTCCTGCGCCCGCGCCACCGCCTTCGCGGCTGTTATCGTGGATTTCCCCCACTGCCGCGTGCAATTCAGTAGCAGCCGCCTCACGTCCCGCTGCAGCAAATCCCCCTGTCTCGCATCCGGCTCGAACCCCAGCCACTCTTCCCCTCCCGTTGCTAGCGTCTCCTCCGCCTGCCGCCTCATCCACCGCCGCGCGCCCCTCTTCAAGTACTCGTTGTTCATAACCCACCATCCAGACCCTACACCATGCCCGTACCGTTCCCCGCCTCTCCCCACCTGCATTTCCTTCTAATTCAACGACATACAAATTTCAACTACTTGGGACCCGAAATCCGCTGATTACACTGTCTTTGTGGCGCAGGCTCTCAGCCTGCCGCGCCGGGACTCGTCTCGGCGCTTGGCTCTTGCCGTACCACTCAGGGGGAATCAATGTCTTCGCAAAGTCGAATCGACGCATCGCGCGCCAATGGCGCCAAATCTCGCGGACCCGTCACACCCGAAGGACGCGCCCGCTCCAACATGGCCGCGGTCACCCACGGCCTCACATCCCGCCGCGTTCTCCTCGGAAACGAATCCAAGGAAGAGTTCCTAGCCCTCCGCGAGCTCCTCGTGGACCACTTCCAACCCAGCGATCCCTACGAGGCCGACATGGTCGAACAACTGATCGCCGCTCGCTGGCGCCTGGACCGCGTCCAGTGCCTCGAGACCGCCCTCCTCGAAATCGAAATTAACCGCCGCGAACCCCAGACCCGAAAGGAGTTCCAGTCCTGCGGCCCCGACATCCGCAACGCCCTCGCCTTCCGCGCCCTCTTCGACGAGTCCCGCGTCCTCGCCGGCCTCAGCCGCTACGAGTCCCGCTTCCGCCGAGCCTGCGACAAACTCACCAAGAGACTCGACTCCCTCCGCGCAATTCGAAAATTGCACGAAGAACCTAGCGCCCCGGACAACCACCCCCAACCCCCTGACCCCACACACGTTGTCCCCCAGGACGTGGCGCAGGCTCTCAAGCCTGCCGCGTCGGCTCTCGAGCCGACGCCCGGCGTCCCGCCACAACCGCCAAGCCCCACCGCGAAGCGCACCAGTCCCGTCTTTGCGACGGGCGACGAGCCACGAGCGGCCGCGCCAGCGGCCCAGCAACCAGCGACGAGCGGCCCCGCCAGCGGCCCAGCGACGAGCGGCCCAGCAACCAGCGACGAGCGGCCCCGCCAGCGGCCCCCCGAAGTCGCCCTCTGGTAGAATCGAGTCAAGGGATGCAATCGCGATGACAAAACTCAGCGGGGAAACTCCGTCTACCCTGGGAAGCCTCCGGCAAAACCCAGCATTTTCCGAAGAGCGCCTGGCCGCGCGCACCGTCAAGGACGAAATCCGCGCCAACCTCATCTGCAAGCTCCAGAAGGGCGAGACGCTGTTCCCCGGAGTCCTCGGTTTCGAGGACACCGTGGTGCCGCAGATGGTCAACGCCATCCTCTCGCGCCACAATTTCATCCTGCTCGGCCTGCGCGGACAGGCCAAAACCCGCCTCATCCGCCTGCTCACCTCGCTGCTCGACGATCGCGTTCCCTCCATCGCCGGCTGCGAGCTGCACGACAACCCCTACCGGCCCCTCTGCAAGCAGTGCCGCGCCCTGATCGCCGAAGCCGGCAGACGAGACGCCCATCGCCTGGCTCGCCCCCGACCAGCGCTACGTCGAGAAGCTCGCCACCCCCGACGTCACCATCGCCGACATGATCGGCGACCTCGATCCCATCAAGGCCGCCCGCCGCGGCGCCGACATCTCCGACGAGCTCACCATCCACTACGGCCTCCTCCCCCGCGCCAACCGCGGCATCTTCGCCATCAACGAACTCCCCGACCTCGCCGGCAAGATTCAGGTCGGATTGTTCAACATCATGCAGGAGGGCGACGTTCAGATCAAAGGCTACCCCGTCCGCCTGCCGCTCGATGTGATGCTGGTATTCACCGCCAATCCCGAGGACTACACCGCGCGCGGCAAAATCATCACGCCTCTGAAGGACCGAATCGGAAGCGAGATCCGCACGCACTATCCCACCGCCGTCGAACAGGGCATCGCCATCACGCGCCAGGAAGCCTGGGCCGACCGTACCTCGCCGGCCCGCATTCAGATCCCCGATTTCATCCGCCACATCGCCGAGCAGGTCGCCTTTCAGGCCCGCGAGGATAAGCGCGTCGACAAGCGCTCCGGCGTCTCCCAGCGCCTGCCCATCGCTCTGCTCGAAAATGCTTTATCGAACGCCGAGCGCCGCGCCCTCGCCGCCCGCGAAGCCATGGCCGTCCCCCGCGTCCTCGATATCTACGCCGCGCTGCCCGCCGTCACCGGCAAGATCGAGCTCGAGTACGAGGGCGAACTCAAGGGCGGCGACGCCATCGGCCGCGAGCTCATCCGCGCCGCCGTTGGCAAGGTATTCTCCGACCTGTTCGAAAGCGACAACCTCTCTCAAGTCGTGCAGTGGTTCGACCTGGGCGGCTCGCTCAAAATCGACGAGAACTCCAGCTCGGCCGCCATGCTGCAGCAGCTCGGCACCATCCATGGACTGATGGACAAGCTGTCTCTGTTCCACCTTGGCCCCAAAGATCCGCCGGCGGTCTGCGCCGCGGCCGCCGAGTTCGTTCTCGAAGGATTGTACGCGCACCGCCGCATCAGCCGCAGCGAAGAACGTGGATTCGCGGCCGAAGAGCGCAAGCGCGAGGGGCACGGCGGAGAAGAGGGCCGGCAGCGCTCCACCTACCGCCGCCAGTTCAACTAATGCCTTTACCACTAAGCACCGAACCGCGACCGTCAGGGAGCGGAGGAGACTAGGGAGCCCATGCGCTGGGTCAAATATTCGCGCTACACCGGCGAGGACCTCGGACTCGGCGCCGAAGACCTGCTCCGCGCGCTCTCCGATTTCTTCCTCGAAAGCGGCTTCAACCAGAACGGTATGCAGTTCGGCGAGATGAACCCGCATACGCTCGAGGACCTGAAGAAGGCCATCGAGCGCGCTCTCCAGGATGGCCAGATGTTCGACAGCAACCAGGCCGAGCGCATGATGGAGCGCCTTCGCAACCTCTCGCCCGAGCAGCTCGATCAGCTACTAGACCGGCTCGCCCAGAAGCTCGTCGATGAGGGCTATCTCCAGACCGAGGAGCCCGACACGCAGCAGAGCCCTGGCCCCGGCGCGGGCGACGTCGACCGCCGCACCAAGATCGAGATCACCGACAAGTCCCTCGATTTTCTCGGCTTCAAGACTCTGAAAGACCTTCTGGCCGGGCTAGGCAAATCGAGTTTCGGAGCCCACGACACCCGCGATCTCGCCACCGGCGTCGAAACCAGCGGAGCCTCCAAGCCCTACGAATTCGGCGATACCCTGAACCTGGATATGGGCGAGACGCTGTTCTCCGCCGTCAAGCGCGGAGGCTTGAAGCTGCCGCTCGAGCTGGATTACCCCGACCTGTACGTCCACCAGTCCGAGTATCAAAGCTCCTGCGCCACCGTCCTCATGCTCGATTGCAGCCACAGCATGATCCTCTACGGTGAGGACCGCTTCACGCCCGCCAAGAAAGTCGCCCTCGCGCTCGCCCACCTGATCCGCACGCAGTATCCCGGCGACAGCCTGCGCTGCGTCCTGTTCCACGATTCCGCCCAAGAGCTGCGTCTCGCCGACCTGGCGCGCGTGCAGGTGGGCCCCTACTACACCAACACCCGCGACGGCCTGATCCTGGCCCAGCGTCTGCTCTCGCAAGAGAAGAAGGATATGAAGCAGATCGTCATGATCACCGACGGCAAGCCCTCGGCGCTCACGCTGGACGATGGCCGCATGTACCGCAACGCCTTCGGCCTCGACCCGCTGGTGATCAGCAAAACGCTGGAGGAAGTGAGCCGCTGCCGCCGCCAGGGAATCCTGATCAACACCTTCATGCTTGCCTCGGATTACGGCCTGGTGAACTTCGTTCAAAAGGTGACCGAGCTCTGCCGCGGCAAAGCCTACTTCACCACGCCCTACACCCTAGGCCAGTACCTCCTGATGGATTACATGAACCGCAAAACCCGAACGGTCCATTAGCACCGAACCGCGACCGTCAGGGAGCGGTGCCGTTACCGAGAGCGCTGCCGTTACCGAGCCGCGACCGCCAGGGAGCGGTGCCGTTACCGAGAGCGCTGCCGTTACCGAGCCGCGACCGCCAGGGAGCGGTGCCGTTCCCGAGAGCGGTGCCGTTACCGAGAGCGCTGCCGTTACCGAGCCGCGACCGCCAGGGAGCGGTGCCGTTACCGAGAGCGCTGCCGTTACCGAGCCGGCGACCGCGCCGGACTGTTCTTTGACAACCGAATATCATGAGTTGCCGCCAGCGCCGTCGAACCGCTGGCGGCGGCCGCCGCCGACGCCCTACCCCACCCACCGCAGCAGCGCGTAGATCACCGGCAGCGCGAATAGCACGCTATCCACGCGGTCCAGCCAGCCGCCGTGGCCCGGCAGCATCGTGCCGCTGTCCTTCACGCCGGCGCCGCGCTTGAGGGCCGATTCCGCCAGGTCGCCCACCTGCCCGGCTACGTTGCCCGCGATGCCCAGGACGATCGCCGGCACGAGCGTGACCACCGGAATCAGCCGCGGCAGGTACAACGCCGCAAACACCGCCGAGGCCACCAGCGACGCCACGGCGCCCTCCCAGGACTTCTTCGGACTGATGCGCGGCGCCAGCTTGTGCCGTCCCACCCGGCTGCCGATGTAGTAGGCCGCGCTGTCGCCGAGCCAGTTCAGCAGCAACACAAACAGCAGCCACCAGCGGCTGCGCTCCCACAACACGATCGCGATCCGCCACGACCCGAAAATGTAGATCGCGCCGAACAGCAACGCGGCTGCGCGCGGCAGCCCCTTCGCCAGATCGGCCGCCGTGAGGCCAAGCACGAGCGCAAACAGCGCGGCCAGGATCATCACGAATTCGGGCTCGCGGGGCACCAGCAGAACGGCCAGCCCGGCGGCGTAGCCCAGCGGCCCCGGCTTGCCGATCCCGTAAGCGGCCACGATCTCCGCGTACTCGTAGTAACAAAGCACCGCGACGGTCGAGACCACCGCGAGGAAGAAATAGAAATGCGCCCAGCCCACCGCGTATACGACGAGAGGGGCCACCAGAACAGCGGTCAGGATTCGCTTCATCGGGAAAGTTCAGCCTCGACCGGCTCCCGTAGAAGCGGCCCTTCGCCCGGCTCGCTGAGCCCACCGAAGCGGCGGTTGCGCGCCTGGTAGCTGACGATCGCCCGCAGCAACTCGGCGCGGGAGAAATCGGGCCACAGAGTCTCGGTCACGTACAGTTCGGCATAGGCAATCTGCCAGAGCAGGAAGTTGCTGATGCGCATCTCGCCCGAGGTGCGGATCAGAAGGTCCGGGTCGGGCAGGCCGGCGGTGTAGAGGTGTGCGGCGATCATGCGCTCGTCCACGCGCAGACGGTCCACGGTTCCCCGTGCGCGGGCGCCCGCCAGGATGGCGTTGACGGCGTCGGCCACCTCCGCCCGGCCGCCGTAATTGATGGCCAGGTTTAGCAGCAGCCGGCGGTTGCGGCTGGTGGCCTCGACGGCGGCCAGGAGCTCGTGACGCGCCGCCGCGGGCAGCGCCTCCAGCCGGCCGATGGCGCGCAGCCGGACCCCGTTTCTCATAAGGCCGGGCAGTTCCCTGCGGATGTAGATGCGCAGCAAGCGCCACAGCATGTCCACTTCGGTCCGCGGCCGCTTCCAGTTCTCGACCGAGAAGGCGTAGAGCGTCAGCACCTCGACGCCGATCCGCGCGCAGGTCTCTACCGTCACGCGCACCGGCTCGACGCCCGCCCTGTGGCCGGCCGCTCGCGGCAGATTGCGCTTCCGGGCCCAGCGGCCGTTGCCGTCCATGATGATGGCGACGTGCTTGGGCAGCCGCGTGGCATCGAGCGCTCGCGCCAGAGCCCAGGCCGGGTCGTCGGGGGTCATCGTTTCGAGTAGAACGTTCATCGCTTCACAAACAGCGCAACCAGAATAGCGCCCGCGCCGAGAAAGCTGCCAAACGGAAGCTCGTAGGTGGCAGCGTCTTTGCGCGCCAGGTGAATATAGGCCAGGCCGATCACGGAGCCGAGCAACGATCCGACCATCACCGCGGCAACCGCCGCCTGCAGGCCCAGGAATGCCCCGATCGTCGCCACCATCTTCACATCGCCCAGGCCCAGTCCTTCCTTGTGCCGTATCTTCTGGTACAGCGCGCCCAAGCCCCATAGAAGAAGCGCGGGAAACGCCGTCGAAACCGCCGCGTCCACCAGCGACAGCCACCTGTGGTTCCAATGCGGCAGAAAGAGGCTGAGAAAAGGGGCCTGAAAGGGCGCCACATAGGCGAACAGCAGGCCCAGCGCGATGCCGCCGAGCGTGAACTCGTCCGGCAAAATGCGCTCTTCCAGATCCGAAAACACCAGGCCGATCATGAGGGCGCAGAAGAGGCAGAGCGCCACCGAAACCAGCGAATGCCCATGGATCGACACCACCACGACGAACAGCACCGCCGTGAGCGCCTCGACCAGCGGGTAACGTATGGGGATCGGCTTGCCGCAGTGGCGGCAGCGGCCGCGCAGGGCTACGAAGCTGGCGATGGGGATGTTGTCATACCAGGCGATAGGGTGCTCGCAGGCCGGGCAGAACGAGCGCGGCGCAACCACCGAGAGGTCGCGAGGCATCCGGTAAATACAAACGTTGAGAAAGCTGCCGATCAGGAGTCCGGCGACGAAAGCGACCAGGGCTTCTAGCATGCCAATACCCGATGGTACACCTGTAGAGTGCCTTGGATCATGGCGTCCGCGCTGAACCGCCGTTCGACCGTCAGACGGGCGGCGGCGCCCAGGCGCGCGGCCAGTTCCGCGTCATCGAGCAGGCGCAAAACCGCCTCGGCAAAGGCGCCCGGCTCCTCGCCCGCGGCCAGCAGACCGTTGCCGCGGTCCTCGATTACCTCGGGTACGGCGCCACACGGTCGCGCCACCACGGGCAGGCCGTACGCCATCGCGGTCAGCAGCGCGCTGCCGAGCGGCTCGGCCAGTGAGGGGAACAAGAAGACGTCGAGGCTTCGATACACCGCCGCCACATCCTCGACGTGCCCTGCGAATTCGACCGCCCGCGCAACTCCCAATTCCGCGGCCAGCCGTTCGAGCGCGCCGCGGCAAGGTCCGTCGCCGGCCACGAGCAGGCTGGCGTCGGGATACCGTGCGAGCACCGGCGGCAGAGCCCGGATCAGCAGCTCCTGTCCCTTCTCCCGCAGCAGGTAGCCGACGCATCCGAGCCGCCGCGAAGGGCTACGAGGCGGAGCGAGGTCCGGCAACTCGACGCCATCGTAGACCACGTCGATCTGCCCGGCCGGCATCCCGGACGCGATCACGCTGTCCCGCACGAACTTCGAAACGGCAACGATCCGCGCGGCGCGGTATCGGGCTCGCGCCAGCGGGTTTCGAGCCAGCGGATAGGCGACGCGTCGTGAGGCTACCAGCCGCGATTGACGGCTCGCGCCGGCCAGCCACGCGGCGGTGAGGCCGTGAGCGTCGTGGCAGTGAACCAGAGCATAGGGCTCGCTGTCGAGCAGGTGCCAGAGCGGATGCACACGGACGCCGGCGGCGAGAGCGCGCTCGGCCAGCGGCGAGCCTTCCCTCGCGACCAGCTCGGTGCGGTACCCCATCGCCAGCAAGCCGCGTATGAGCAGCAGCGCCTGGCTCTGGCCGCCGCGCCACTGCCGGCCCAGGTCAACATGGAGCGTGGTCATTGGGATTCCCGTGGAGACGGACCAAGTGGGGCGGCTCTCCAGAGCTGCGCCGGCCGCAGGACTGGAGAGGGACTTGCAGAAATCGCTGGGCAAGCTGAAGCATACCCCACGTGGGGCCGTAAACCGTTGATGCGCCGTGTAGGACATGCTTCAGCTTGTCCCTTCCGCGGCGGTGGTGCGATTTCTGCAAGCCCCTCTGGAGTCCTGCCCCACGGTCTCTGCCCGCGTGCGCCACCACGGCTATCGCGTCCCCGCGGCTAGCGCCAGGTCGGCGTCCACCATGCATCGCACCAGACCTTCGAACGAGGTACGTGGCTTCCAGCCGAGAACGCCATGGGCCTTGGCGGCGTCGCCGAGCAACAACTCCACCTCAGCCGGCCGGTACAGGACCGGGTCGGTCTCGACGTGCTCGCGCCAGTCCAACCCGGCATGCGAAAACGCAAGCTCGGCAAACTCGCGCACCGAATGGGTCTCGCCGGTGGCCACCACATAGTCGTCCGCCTCGGGCCGCTGCAGCATCATCCACATGGCTTCGACGTACTCGGGCGCGTAGCCCCAATCGCGCCGGGCCTCCAGATTGCCCAGTTTCAGCTTGCCTCCGCGGCCGGCCGCGATGCGGGCGACGGCGGAGGTGATCTTGCGGGAGACGAATTCGAAGCCGCGCCGCGGCGACTCGTGGTTGAAGAGGATGCCGCTGCTGGCGTGCAGGCGGTGCGCCTCGCGGTAATTCCGGGTCAGCTCGTAACCGGCAACCTTGCTGATGCCGTAAGCGGAGCGCGGATGAAAGCGGGTGCGTTCGTGCTGCGGAGTCTCCTCCGCCCGCCCGAACATTTCGCTCGAAGCCGCGAAGTAGAAGTGGCAATCGGGAGCCTCGCTCTTCACCGCAGACAACAGGTAGTGCGTGCCGTTGATGTTGGTGTTGAGCGTCGAGAACTCGTCCTCGAACGAATACGAAACGAAGCTTTGCGCCGCCAGGTGGTAGCACTCGTGAGGCTGGCTCTGCCTGACGACGGCGTGCATGCTGGCGTAGCTTTCGAGCGAGCCGGCATGCAGCACGAGGCGGTCCAGAAGGTGTTGTATGCGCCCCAGGCGATGCTCGGGGTCCTCAATGGCCACCCGCCGCACGATGCCATGCACTTCGTATCCCTTCGAGAGCAGCAGTTCCGCCAGGTAGGAGCCGTCCTGCCCGCTGATGCCGGTGATCAGAGCACGCTGTTGCGCCATTGGTTCAGAATACCTCCCTGATACACTAAACCTGAAATGGCCACCATCGGGCTCGACGCCACGTACACGCTGGGGACGCGTCCCACCGGAATCGCGACCTACTCGCGGCGTCTGATCGAGTCGCTGGCGGAACTGAAGACGACGCACCGGTTTCTGGTCTGCTATCGCCTCTCACGATGGAGCCGCCGGAGCGAATTCCTGCGGCTGCCTGGGTGTCCAGTGCGGCTCTTCCAACGGCCACTCACCTTCTGGCTGCCGTGGCAGGCCGATCTGTTTCACAGTATGGCGCAGCGGCCTCCGGTGTTTCGCTTTCGGCGGGAGGTGGTGACGGTCCACGACGCGTTCCCGATCACCGGGCGCGAATATTCGACGGCGGAATTCCAGCAGCGGTTCTCCGCGCTGCTGCGCGAGGCGGTCGGGCGCGCGGCCCGCGTCATCACCGACTCCGAGTACACGGCGCGACAACTTCAGGCTCACTGCGGAATCGAGCCGGAGCGGATCCGCACGATCCCTTGCGGCGTGGATGAGCCCTCCCAGACGCTACCGCCCGAGAGGCGGCTCTCGGAGAGGGAGCGGCTGGTGGGCCCGGGGAACCAGATGCTTCTGAGCGTGGGCAATCTCGAGACGCGCAAGAACGTGGTGAACGCGCTGAGGGCGTTGGCGCTGCTGCCGGAGCGCTACCGGCTGGTGCTAGTGGGCGGCGATGGCTACGGCGCCGAGCGAATCCATGCCTCCATCAGGGAGCAGGGTCTGGAGAGCCGCGTTGTCAGGCTCGGATTCGTCCCGGCGGAGCGACTGCCGGTGCTGTATGAATCCGCCGGCGCGCTGCTGTTTCCCTCGCTCGAAGAGGGGTTCGGCTTCCCGGTGCTGGAGGCCATGGCGCACGGCCTTCCGGTGGTGACGTCCGACACGTCTTCCCTGCCCGAGGTCGGCGGCGACGCTGCTCTTTACGCCGATCCGCTGGACGTGGATGGCATCGCCGGCCAGTGCAGGCGGGCGATCGAGGACGAAGCACTGCGGCGGGAGCTGATCGAGAAAGGCCGCGCACGCGCGCGCCAATTCACCTGGCGGCGGGCGGCCGAAGCGGTGCTGAAGGTGTACGAGGAAGTGCTGGGAGGGTAAGCATGCAGACTCCGCTATCCCCCGATTTGCTGATAGGCCGCCTCTATCAGTGGCTTGACGGCTTCCGTGTCCCGCAAATTCGAGACCGTCAGTTCGAGATTCCCCGTGCCGAAATGACCGATGCGGGAGACGTCTCTCGAAATGCCTTTCGGCCCCTCAACCTTCCTGGGATCGAGTTTGAGGTACAGACGAAGGCGCCTCTTCTGGACCTCCATGCACACCACATTCTGGGACGTCTTGTAGGCAACGTAGAACTTCTTCGGCGCCACTTCGATCGCCGGATCGAGCCCCGTGATGAAGTCGTTGATCGCGATGGCAAGTTCGCGAGTGTCTTTCGAGGCGCGCTCGATGCGCTCCGCGAAAGTGTAGGTTCCGGTAGCCCGGGTCGAGGCAGCCTTCTTCCCGGCAGCGACCATGACCGGATTCTTGCTCCCCAAGGCAGGCTCGGCCGCACCTTCCGACTTCTGGAGCACCTCTTCAAGGTACATGGAGCCGTTCGCAAAGAGCCTATACGTCCAAAGCTCCAGGTTCGCGCCCATAACACGAACCGCGTGCAAATCATAGCGGCGGTAGTTCGGTGCGAGACAGATTACACGGACATCGGACCAGTCCACCTCGGCCTTCGGTCCAAGAGCCTTCTGCGTGGCGATCTCGAAATCGCCCCGATGGTCGTGAATCCATGAAAGATAAAAGAGGCTCTGATTGATATGGTCCGATGACTCGACCTTTTTGTACTCGATGATGACGGGGTTGTTGTCTTCTGACAGAGCCAATGTGTCGATTCGTCCTGAGTGCTGGGCTCCGGTAGGGAACTCGTGTGCGACCAATCGGCAACTGAATACGGCTTCGAGGTTCGTCTCGATCAGCCGTTGAAGTTCCTTCTCGGAACTGAAGTTCGTTTGAGCGACCGGTCCGAGCCTATCCTTTGTGACAGCAAATAGAGGCATGTCGTCATTCATTGTGCCTCAGCCTGAGCGGAGGTGGCGAACGGAATCGCTCTGCCAGTGGCCGATCTCTACGCCCGGTCCTCCTGAGCTAAACTCGTGGTCATGAAACTGGGACGCTCCCTGCTCTATCTTTCGGTGCTCGCTCCCTGCCTGGCGCAGGCGCCGCGGGCGCCCAACGTCGAAGCGCAACGCACGGCCATGAAGAAGCTGGATTTCCTGGCCGGGACCTGGTCCGGGGACGTACGTGTCCATCTCGGCCCAGGCAATCCGATGGAGCTGGCTCAGACCGAGAATGCGCAGTACAAGCTGGACGGCCTGCTCCTGCTGATCGAAGGGACGGGGCGGAACAAGACCGACGGTAAACCGGTCTTCCGCGCTCTGGCCACGGTTTCCTATGACGACGCGGCCGGGCAGTATCGTATGCGCGCATACAACGATGGCCGCTACATGGAGACCGAGCTCAAACTACCCGAGAGCGGAAAGGGCTTCGCGTGGGGCTTCACCATCGGGCAGGCACAGATGAGTTACGTCATGGCCCTCAACGACAAGGGCGAGTGGACCGAAACCGGCGACATGACCATCCCCGGGCAGCCGGCGCGCAGGGTCGTAGAACTGAATGTGCGGCGGCAGAAATAGCGATGCGGAGAACCGGCCTCGACATGAGTGTCGAGGCGGCAGGCAGGATTGCCTGCGCCACGAAGAGCCGGCCACAGTGGCTGCTAGTTGGGAGCAGAGGACAAGCTGAAGCTTGCCCTACGACATGTTCCGGGCTTTGGCGTACTTGAGGAACGTGTAGAGGGCGGCCATGTAGGCGATCATGAGGCCTTCGGGGCCGTCGAGGAAGCCGCGCTGGATCACGTAGGTCCGCAGAAAGGTCCAGACGGGCTCGAGCAGCAGGACGCGCCAGCCCACGGTCTCGTGGCGCTCGACGATTTCCTGCGCCGCCAGCGTGGTGTAGCTGTCCAGCGTGCGCACGTGCTCGGAGATGGAGTCGTAGGTGTAGTGCAGGATGTTCGACTTCAGGTGGCCCACGCTGCCGTGCACCTCGACGCTTTCGTGAACGAACTCGCCCACCCAGTTGGCCTGGCGCCGGTCGTAGAGGCGGACCTTGCGGTCGGGGTACCAGCCCGAGTGCAGAATCCAGCGCCCAACATACTGAGCCATGCGGGGCATGGTATAAGCGTCGAACTCGGGGCCCTTCTTGCGCAGTTGCCAGATCTCGGCTTCGAGCGCTTCACTCAGCGCCTCGTCGGCATCGAGCGAGAGGATCCAGTCGTTGGCCGCCTGCGCCGCGGCCAGGTTCTTTTGCTTGGCGTAGCCGGGCCATGGGCTCTCGATCACGCGCGCGTTGAGCTGCTGCGCGATCTCGACCGTGCGGTCGGTCGAGCCGCTATCGACTACAACGATCTCGTCACAGCAGCGCAGGCTCTCGATGGCGCGGGCGATCCGGCGTTCCTCGTTGCAGGCGATGATGGTGGCGGAGATCTTCATCGGGAGTCGAACAGCGGGGTAGCCATGAAGCAGAGCACGAAGATCGCCAGCGCAAGGTAGCCGAGCCAGCGCCGGCCGGGGCTGAGGCGGGACGAGTCGAAGATGGACGGGTGCCGCAAGCAGAAGACGTAAAGCAGCACGGCCCACAGGAACCAGGGCCAGTACCTGGTGAACAGACCCAGCGGTAGCAGGGCCGCGACGAAGATCTTCGAGAGCAGCTTGTGGCGGTCGCCCACGAACGAGTAGAGGATGTGCCCGCCATCGAGCTGGCCGATGGGCAGCAGGTTCAAGGCGGTGGCGAAGATGCCGACCCAGGCCGCGCGCGCCACCGGGTGCAGGTAAATGTCCGCCGTCGAAATCCCCGGAAAAATAGCCTTGTCGAGCAGCCACATCAGCGGCGGCACGCCCATGACGAGGTCGCCGCGGTTGGCGATTCCGGGCAGGATCTTCGAGTAAGCCAGGCCAATCCCCAGCGCGGGCAGCAGGAAGACGAAGCCGGCCAGCGGCCCGGCGATCCCGATATCGAAGAGAACTTGCCGGGAGTAGATCGGGGAGCGGATGCGGATGAAAGCGCCCAGGGTCCCGATGAAAGACGGGAACGGAATGAAGTAGGGCAGGCTGGCGTCGACGCGGTAGTAGCGGCAGGCCAGGTAGTGTCCGAACTCGTGCGCCAGCAGGATGGTCAGCAGCGTCAGCGAGAACGGCAAGCCGCCGATCAGTTCGAGCGGGTGTGACCACATGGCGGCGATGGCCGCCAGATCGCGCTCCAGGTTGAAAGCGGGCAGGTTATCGTGGAAGTTCGACAGCAGGCGCGCGCCGATGGCGGTGGTAGTCAGCAGGGTAAGGAGCAGGAGCAGGGCGTGCAGCCAATAGCGCGGACGGCCAGAACCTCTCCAGAAACGCCGCAAACGGACACCGGTTCCGTTCGACGGGACGGACAGACCTGTACCGGGACTATTGCCCTGAGGTGACACAGAACAGAACTACTGCAACGACTGCAATTCTTTGCCGGGCTTGAAGCGAACGGCTTTGCCGGGAGGGATGGAGACCTCCGCGCCCGTGCGTGGGTTCCGCCCGATTCCCGTTTTGCGGGGACGCACGTTGAAAATCCCGAAGCCGCGCAATTCGATCCGTTCGCCCTGCCCCAGAGCCTTTTTCATGCTCTCGAAAACGGTTTCGACGGCCATTTCCGCTTTCGTTTTGGTGATGCCGGTGCGATTGACAACCTCGTTGATGATGTCGAGCTTGATCAAAACATCCTCCTTCTGCGGGCGTCCGAACGGTCGTTGAACCGCTGGCCAACGGCAAACCACATGATAGGATTAGGGTTATGCGCTTGTCAAGCGACCTGGGCCGCGCCCGCGAGCGCTCTGGCGGTGCGTAGCGCCGGCTCGTAATCGGGATGCTCGCCCGTCTCCTTTACGTATTCGACATAGCGGATTACGTTATCGCGATCGAGTACGAAAATCGCCCGGCACTCGATGCGGAGATCCTCGAGCAGCGTGCCGTAGTTGCGGCCGAAAGACGTATCTTTGTGGTCCGAGAGCATCTTCACCCGATCGATGGCGAAGGAGTTACAGTAGCGGCGTTGCGCGAAGGGCAGGTCCACGCTGATGGTGTAGATGTCTACGCCGGACAGCTTGGCGGCCTCCTCGTTGAAGCGGCGGGTCTGGGCATCGCAGATCGGTGTGTCGAGCGACGGGAGAACGCTGAAAATACGGACGGCGTTGCCCGTGCCGGCCAGCGTAACCGGCTTCAGGGCGTTGTCCACGCAGGTGAAATCGGGCGCCGTGTCGCCGGGATGCAGCTCCGCCCCAGCGAGCTTTACAGGGTTGCCTCTAAGAGTAGCAGTGCGTTCCATAGATCCCTCCGAAGTTCCAGTTCGATTGTAGCAGCCGGGGGTGGGGGGAGTCGGGGGTCTGCGGGTCTCAGGCGATGGCCATTACGCGGCGCACCATGTCCTCCCTGGCTTTGAGGTCGGGGCCTTCAAGCTCAGTCGCCACGTTTTCGAGCAGGTCGGGGATCTGCAAAAACTGTGGGCACTTCTCGATGCAGTCACCGCAACGGGAGCATTGCGAGGCGTAGCCCGGCGCGCCCGTGATCATGCCGCTCATGCGGAGAGCGTAGACGAATTTCGCGCCGCCGGGGTCGCTGAACATGTGGAGATGGTTGTAGGTGTCGAAGCAGTCGGGGATGTTGACTCCGCTGGGGCAGGGCTTGCAGTAGCCGCAACCGGTGCAGCCGACCTTGACGATTTCCTGATATTTGCGGGCGATTGCGGCGATCACATCGAGCTCGCCGGCGCTCACAGAATGCGCATGCGTGCGGGAGGCGAGAGCGAGGTTCTCTTCGATCTGGGCTTCGTCGTTCATTCCGGAGAGGGCGAGGGTGACCTCGGGATGATTCCAGACCCAGCTCAGCGCCAGGGCGGCGGGAGTCCGCCCATCGGCAGTCTCTCTCAGGATGTCGGCGATAGCCGGCGGCGGCGCGGCGTGGCCGAGCATGCCGCCGCGCAGAGGTTGCATCACCACCACGCCCAGACCCTTGGACGCGGCGTATTCGAGGCCTTCGGTGCCGGCCTGGCGCGCTTCGTCCAGGAAGTTGTACTGGATCTGGCACATGACCCAGGGGTAGGCGTCGACGATCCGCTTGAAGTCCGGCAATTCGCCGTGGAAGGAAAAGCCCGCGTTGACGATGCGTCCGTCGGCCCGGGCGCGATCGAGGAATTCGAGAACGCCGAGCGCGGCCATACTATCCCAGGCACCGCCATTCAGGCCATGGACGAGGTAGTAGTCGATGTGGGTGGTGTTCAGCCGCTCGAGCTGCATGGTCAGGTAGCGCTCCATGTCCGCGGCGGTGTGGACCATCCAGCAGGGGAGCTTGGTGGCGAGCTTCACCTTCTCGCGATATCCGCCGGCCAGGGCGCGGCCGACGAAGGGCTCGCCCGCGCCCGCGTGATAGGGCCAGGCGGTATCGACGTAGTTTACGCCGCTCGCGATGGCGTGGCGAATCTGGCGCGTGGCGCGGGGCTCGTCGATGCGGCCGTCCGCCGCGGGCAAGCGCATGCAGCCGTAGCCGAGGATGGACAGGCGATCGCCGTTGGCGGGCATGGTGCGGTAGAGCATAAGGAGATTACGATAGCATGGGCCGGCCAGGGGGTCGGCTGCGGATCGGGGAGGCCGCCCCACGGCTTAGCTGCTGGTAGCCCTCGCCGTGGCGCGCGGGGCGGCGTCACAGATCGGGCGGCCGCTAAGGGGCGGCCGGGCGCGGCTCGATGCGATCCTCGGCGGGCCACGCGCACGCCTTACGAACGACGGCTTCTTCGGCGGGCTGTGCCATGTTTTAACGCACGCGTCGCCTTCTCCCAGACGCGGTCGAAGTGCGCGCGCAACAGAGCGATGCCCTCGGGATTCAATTGGTAGAGGCGGCGGGTGCCGTCCTTGGTGTCGGTGACCAGGCCCGCGTCCTTCAGCACCTTCAGGTGCTGCGAGACGGCGGGGCGGCTGACGGGCAGGGTTCCGGCCAACTCGTTCACGGCCATGGGGCCTTTGGCGAGCTTCTGGAAGATGGCCATGCGGGTGGCGTCTCCCAGGGCTTCGAGGCCGCTCTGTAGGTAAGCATCCACTAACGGTAAGGTATCACTTACGGATGTGGGGTGTCAAGGGGTCCGCTCCCTGACGGTCGCGGTTCGGTGCTGGGGGGGGGCGGACGGGCCGGGACGGGCGCTGGGGCTAGCCGGCGGCTCCTCGGCCTGGATCGAGCGAGCGGGCGAACTCGCGCGGGTCGGTGGCGGGGAGCTGGCAGGCGAAGTTTTCGCAGACGTAGGCGGCGGCGGGCTCGGACGGGTAATCGACCGGAGAGTGGCCGGCGAGAAGCACCGTCGCAAACGGCAGGAAGCGGTGGCGCAGTTCGTTCAGGAAGGGCTCGATCGCTTCACGCGAGCCGGCCAGCACGATCTGGACGGGTTTCGAACGGCTGTACTCGAGGGCGGCGAGCATCTGCGGCATCGCTTCGGGGGCCTGTGAGAGGCGCGGCGCGAAGGCCGCCAGCGCTTTGTTGGCAGTGTCCTCGAAATCCCGGCGGCCCGTGAGGCGGGCCAGACGCAGCAAGTTGAGAATGGCGATGGCGTTGCCCGAGGGCTCGGCGCCGTCGTAATCGTCCTTGAGGCGCAGGACGAGCGAACGCTCCTCGGAAACGGTGGCGAAGAAGCCGCCGGCTTCGGGGTCCTCGAAGCGGGCGATCATGGTCTCGGTCAGCCGGGTGGCGGTCTCGATGCGGCTGGCGTCGAACTCCACCGGGTAGAGATCGAGCAGGCCCTGGACGAAGAAGGCGTAGTCGTCGAGGAACGCAGGGATTGCCGCATCCCCTTCGCGGAAGCGACGCAGGAGCGTGCCGGCCGCGGGGTCGTACATGCGCGTAAGGACGAAATCGGCGGCACGCCGCGCGGCTTCGAGGTAGCGCGTCTCCGCAAGAACCAGCGCGCCTTTGGCGAAGGCCGAGATCATGAGGCCGTTCCAGGCGGTAAGGATCTTGTCGTCGAGGTGCGGGCGGACGCGGCGGGAGCGGGCTTCGAGAAGGCGGTCGCGTAGAGGCAGGCGGAAGCGCCTGCCCCACGTCCACGAGGGAGAGTATGTTCTGGCCGGGGAACTCGTGGGCGTTGCCGGCTTCCGTAACTCCGTAGGCCCGGCTGAAATGCTCGGCGTCCGGCCCGAGAACGGCGTCGATCTCCGCCTTGGTCCAAACGTAATACGCGCCCTCGACTTTGACGGCGGGCTGGGCGGGATCGGCAACGCTGTCGGCGTCCTCGGCCGAGTAGAAACCGCCGCCCGGGCCGGTCATGTCGCGGAGAACGTAGTCGAGCGTGCCGCGCGCGGCCTGGGCGTAGAACTCGTCACTTGAGAGCTGGTAGGCCTCGAGATAGGAGACGGCGAGTTGGGCCTGGTCGTAGAGCATCTTCTCGAAGTGCGGGACGAACCAGTGGTCGTCGGTCGCGTAGCGGTGGAAGCCGCCGCCGAGGTGGTCGCGAATGCCGCCGCGCCCCATCTGGTTGAGGGTGGCGAAAACCATTTCGAGCGCTTCAAGGTTGCCGGTGCGCGCGTGATACCGGAGCAGGAATTCCAGGGTCGCCGGGCGGGGGAACTTGGGCGCGCCGCCGAAGCCGCCGTGCCGCGTGTCGAAGGTGCGGCGGAAGGCGTAGAAGCCGGAATCGAGGACGGCCGCGTCGAGGACGCCGGATGCAGGGGCCTCGGTGTGCATACGAAGCTGATCGAGAATGGCGCCACTCGATTCGACGATGGAGGCGCGGTCCATCTGCCACGCCTCAGCCAGGCTCTCGAGGATGCGCCGGAAGCCGGGGTGTCCGTAGCGCGTCTCGGGCGGGAAGTAGGTGCCGCCGAAGAACGGCCGCAGATCGGGCGTAAGCCAGACGGACATGGGCCAGCCGCCGGAGCCGGTGGTGGCCTGCACGAAGAGCATGTAGACGCGGTCGATGTCGGGGCGCTCTTCGCGGTCCACCTTGATGGGGATGAAGTAGCGGTTGAGGAGGGCGGCGATGTCCTCGTTCTCGAAGGACTCGCGCTCCATGACGTGGCACCAGTGGCAGGTGGAGTAGCCGACGGAGAGGAAGATGGGCTTGTCCTCGTCGCGCGCCTTTTGGAAAGCTTCTTCGCCCCAGGCGCGCCAGTCGACTGGATTGTGGGCGTGCTGGAGCAGGTACGGACTCTTCTCGTGGATCAGGGAATTCGATGGCATCCGCGGCCCCCCCTCTTATTATGCTCGTCGCTCGTCGCCCGTCGGGAGACTCGGGCTTTAGCGGCTGGCGGCTGGGGCGGGGGCGGAGAGCAGGTATCCTTCGGCGCGCAAAGCGACCAGAATCTCGGAAAGTCTGGCTAGCACCTCGACGGGGAGGGGGCCGACGGGACGGCGGCAGGGGCCGGCGCTCATCCCTGCGATCGCCAGCGCTTCCTTGACCATGGCGGAGAAGGAGCCGAGGGCGAAAGCTTCCTGGAGCGGGTCGATCAGGGTTTGCAGGCGCTGGGCGCGGTCCAGGTCGCCGGCTCGGAAAGCGGCGTAAAGATCCACAAAAGCGCGCGGAATGATGTTGGCTCCGGCGACGGCCACGCCAGTGCAGCCGCGCTTCAGGCCTTCGAGAGCGAGCCAGTCGAGGCCGATCAGGACCTTGAGGCCCAGGGCGATGTAGCCCTCGAGGTCCTCGATGCGGCCGCTGGAATCCTTGAGGCCGGCGAAGTTCTCCGAGACGGCGGCGACGCGCCCGAGGATGGCCGGGGTGAGCGTGACGCGGGTACGCTGCGGGATGTTGTAGGCCAGAACCGGAATGTGCACCGAGCGGCAGATGGCGGCATAGTGGTCCACCAGCTCGTCGGGAGACGGCTCCACGTAGTACGGCGTGATGACCACGAGGGCATCGACGCCATCGGCCTCGGCCCGCTGCGCGAGGCGGATGGATTCCTGAGTGGAGTTGGAACCGACGTTGAGGTAGACGGAGACGCGTCCGTCGGCGGTTTGGGCGGCGAAGCGGGCGGCGACCTCGCGCTCCTCTTCGGTGAGGGCGTAGAACTCGCCCTGGCCACCGAGGCAGAGCAGTCCGTGGACACCGCTTGCGATCAGAGCTTCGATGAGTTCCTGCCAGACCTTGTAGTCGATGCGCTCGTCGGCGCGGAACGGGGTGACCACGGCAGGGACGATACCTCGGAACAGCTCGTCCGGCATGCACTCATTGTAGTGCAGGCGGGCGGCCGCGGCGGGGTTTTCTGTCGGGGGGGGATAGTGGGGCGGCTCTCCAGAGCCAGAAGCGCTAACCTAGCGGCTGCCGAGGGAGCAGGTCGTGGCGAAAACTCCCAGTCCGCGGCGCCGAGACTCTTCTCGACGCAAAAAGAGCGCCTCGACACGAGTGTCGAGGCGGCAGGCAAGAGTGCCTGCGCCACAAAGGCTGCACATCGCCAGCCGACTCCAGTCCGGCGCAGCTCTGGAGAGCCGCCCCACTCCGAGAAAACCAAGTGGCTCGGGCCGGGTGCTACACGTTCAGCGGCGGCGCCAGAAGAATCAGCGCGAGGCCGGCAAGAAGCAGGAGCCACGCCAGGGCGACCAGGGCGCGGGCGCGTCCGGAGGCGTCTGCGAACTCCTTCCACACCAGCACGCCCCACAGGCCGGCCAGCACAGCCGCACCCAGAACGACCTGGACGGCCGTGGTGGGGCCAAGCAGCGGCAGGGGTTCAGCCCCTTTGTTGGCAGGGGCTGTGGCGCTCAGCGCCACGAAGAGAGAAACAGCCCCGGCCGTCCACACCATGCCGCCCAGCAAGGCGAGCAGGTGGTTCTTCGTCGGCTGCCGGAAGTACTGAAGCACCTCTACCGGCTCGCCGCGAACGGGCAGGTTCATCAGGAGGAGGTCGTAAAGGAAGGTGGAAAAGAAGACGCCGACCGCGAACATGAAGACGGCCGCGTAGGGGCCCATCCCCGTTTCAGGTGCCCGGCTGCGGTCCGCCAGCGGGAAGCACAGACCGACAAACGGACCTCCGATGGCGGCCAGCACGACACCCTTCCAACTCATGGTCACCTTGGTGCTTTTGGTCCGGCCGGTCTTGATGGCTTGCCGCGCGCGCCGGAGGGCGGCATCGCGGTAGGCGAACACGTCCAGCACCGCGGCCGCCAACACCAGCACGACGGTCGAGAGAAGCAGGACGGAATTGACGTGGGCGACACCAATGGAATCCAGGAGCACGGTGACCAGCACAGCCAGGCCGAGGCCCACCGGGAAAGCCACCGACATGCCCGCCAAAGACATGGAGGCCACCAGGAGAATGGCCCCCAGGTTGAAAACGGCGCCGGCGGCGATTCCGTAGCCCCAGCTATGTTTGCTCGACCGCATGAGGTCATCCAGGAACGCGAAGCCGCCCACGTTCCCGCCGAAATCGAAGCCCAGACTTCCGAAGGTGAACGCGGCGAGGGTGGCGGCCACCACGACGCCCAGGGCGTAGTCCCAATAAAGAAGCTCGAAGCGTTGGCGGCCCGCAAGCTTGAAGGCGTTGGCCCACGAGCCCCAGCAGACGAGCGCAAGAATGGCGAGCAGCAAGGCAGCGATATAGGTCTCTGGAAGGATCATAGGCCGGAACCCCCGGAAATAAGTGAGCGTATCAGAAGCGGCAGCAAAGGTAAAGCGGCCGCTTTGTCGGCGGTTTCCGCGATTCGGCTGACAAGAGCGATAAAGAGACTTCTTTATGGGCCGCTTTTTGGCTTAGGGCATGGCGAGCAGGTTGGCGGCTCCGAGATGAGCCCGATCGGCGGTGAACCGGCGGGGATCGTGCGATGGGGGGATTGCCTACCGCGGCTGCTGCCTCGCGAAGAGCCGCACGGTCTCCGCGTTGAGCAGAACCCACAGGCCATAGACTCCCAGGGCGGTGCCGAAGGGCACGCCGGGCAGGCTGATGGCTGCCAGCACGATGCCGAGGATGCGCGCCCATTCCCGGTACTGCAACAGCCCGACGCCGGCGATAATGCCGGGCAGCGAAAACACGACGATCACGACGACGATGATCGCGCCCACGATGCCGACGACGGGGACGGCGAGCTGGGCGTCGGGTTGTCCGCTGTTCTCGATGGCGGTCTGAATGACGCCGGCGATGACGCCGAAGAAAGCGAGGCAGAGCAGCGCGATCAGCAGGCCGATGGCGCCGAAAACGATGTGCAGGATGGCGAGAATCTTGACGTGGTTTTCCATTTCCCCTCCTCTACCGGAGCGCGGCGCAAGCCTCGGCCACGGCGGCGGCCATTTGCGAAGTGGTCGCGCTGCCCCCCATATCGTAGGTTCGCACGTCACCGCGGCACACCACTTCCTGTACGGCCCGCTCGACGCGGGAGGCGGCATCGGCCTCGCCCAGCCACTCGAGCATCATCTTCCCGGCCAGGATGGACGCCAGGGGGTTGACCTTGTCCTGGCCCGCGTACTTCGGCGCGGAGCCGTGAGTGGGCTCGAAGACGGCGTAGCGATCGCCGATGTTGCCGCTGTAGGCGAAGCCCATCCCGCCGACCAGTTGCGCGCACAGGTCGGAGAGAATGTCGCCGAACAGGTTGGTGGTGACGATGACGTCGTAGTTCTGAGGGTTCTTGATCAGCCACATCCCCATGGCGTCGACGTTGGCGGTGTCGAATTGGATTTGGGGAAACTCGGCCGCCACGGCCTGGGCCGTTTCGAGGAACAGGCCGCAGGTGGCGCGCAGGACGTTGGCCTTGTGGACGGCGGTCACGCGCCGGCGGCCGTGCTTGACGGCATACTCGAAGGCGGCCCGCACGATGCGGTTCGAGGCGTGGCGGGTGACGCTGCGGATGGAGATGGCGGCGTCGAGCGCGATGCGCTCCATGCCACGTACTGGACGGAAGCTCTCGGGCACGCGCGGGTACTCGACGCCGATGTACATGCCCTCGGTGTTCTCGCGAAAGACGACGAGATCGATGTCGTCGCGATAGTTGAGGGGGTTGCCGGGGAACGCGCGGCAGGGCCGGAGGCAGACGTAGAGGTCGAGCATCTGGCGCATGCGGACGATGGGGCTGCGATAGTTCAGACCTCGGCCCTGAAGCTCGGGGGCCAGTTCGCGCTGCGCGTCGGAGACGGGCTTGGAGGTGATGGCGCCGAAGAACGCGCAGGATGTGGAGCGCATCAGCTCGATGGTGCGCTCGGGGAGCGCCTCGCCTTCCCGGCGCCAGAACTCCCAGCCGATGTCGCCGTGAACGTAGTCGGCTTCAAATCCGGCGGCATCGAGGACGACGCGGGTGGCGTCGCACACCTCCTGTCCGATGCCGTCTCCGGGCAACCACGCGATGCGATGCATTTTGGGGGGGCTCCTTGTAGTCAGCAGGCGTCGGCCGTCGGCCATCGGCCAGCTCTGAACCACCGATCTTAGCATTCTGGGGACGATGGCAAGGCAGTAAGAGCAAGGGTGGACATGGCGGCGCCAATCCTCTGTCCCCCGGCGTGGGCATCGCGCTGCCAAGGCACCCGGCTGTGCGGGCGTGCGCTAGCCCGTGGCGTATTTCTTCTTCAGGTACGGGATCAGGCCGCCGCCGGCCAGGAGCTCGGCGGCGCGGGGGTCGAGGGGCGCGGCGGCGATCACCGCTTCGTCTCCGACCTTCTGGATTGTGCCGGCGGTAAGATCGATCAGCAATTCGTCGCCGGCTTCGAGGCGTTCGACGGCGGTTGCCGAAACAATCGCGGGCAGCCCGAGGTTGATCGAGTTGCGGAAGAAAATGCGCGCGAACGAAACCGCGATCACGGCACCGACGCCGGAGAACTTCAACGCGGCGGCGGCCTGTTCGCGGCTGGAGCCGCACCCGAAGTTCTTGCCGGCAACAATGAAATCGCCGGCGTGGATGAGGGCGCGAGTCTCCGGGTAGGACAGCTCGAAGAGGTGCTCGGGAGTCTTCTCGCGGTCGGTGATGTTCAGGTAGCGGCCGGGGTAGATGATGTCGGTATCGATGTTGTCGCCGAGTATGGCGGTGACGCGGCCTCGCAGGATGAGACTCTCCGTGTTCATGCGACCTCCTGGACGCCGATCTCGGCGGGATGCGCGATGGAGCCGGCGATGGCCGATGCGGCCACCACGGCGGGCGAAGCGAGGTAGACGCGCGAGTCCTTGCTGCCCATACGGCCGATGAAATTGCGGTTGGTGCTGGAGATGCAGACTTCGCCGGACGCCAGGATTCCCTGGTGCACGCCCACGCACGGCCCGCAGCCGGGCGGGTTGACCATGGCGCCTGCGATGACCAGCGTCTGGATGTAGCCCAGTCGCATCGCTTCGAGGTAAATCTCCTGCGAAGCCGGGATGACGATCAGGCGCGTGCGGGGGTGGACGCGATGACCGTCGATGATGCGGGCCGCGACCTCGAAATCCTCCAGGCGGCCGTTGGTGCAGCTTCCGAGCACGGCCTGGTTGACGGCCAGACCGGCGACCTGGGAGAGGGGGTGGACGTTGTCCACGGCGTGTGGGCAGGCGATCTGCGGCTCTTTGAGTTCCGTGCTGGCATCGATGGTGAGCACGCGCTCGTAGTGGGCGTCGGGATCGGGCGCGTAGCGCGGGCTCATGGGCAGGTCGTTCGAGATGCGGTGGGCCAGGTAGTGGAGCAGCTTGTCGTCCACCGGGGTGAAAGCCACCTTGGCGCCCATCTCCATGGAGAGGTTGGCGAGGACCATGCGGCCGGCGATGCTCATGTTGCGGATGACGGGGCCATCGAACTCGACGGCGCGGTAGTCGGCCCCGGCGGCACCCAGCTTACCGATGATGTAGAGGATCAGGTCCTTGGCCGAAATCCAGTCGCCCAGCTTGCCCTCCACCTCGATGCGGATGGTGTGGGGCACCTTGAACCAGAGCTGCCCTTCGGTCCAGACGCCGGCCATTTCGGTAGCGCCGATACCGGCGGCGAAGGCGCCGAAGGCTCCGTGCGTGGTGGTGTGGGAATCGGTGCCCACCACGACCATGCCGGGCAGGACGTGGCCGTTCTCGGCCAGCACCTGGTGGCAGATGCCGCCGCGGCCGACGTCGTAGAAATGGCCGATGTTCTGCTCGCGCACAAAGGCGCGGATGGCCTTGTGCGTGGCGGCCGTCCTTTCGGATTCGGCGGGGACGCGGTGATCGAGGATGATGACGATGCGCTCGGGGTCCCAAACCTTGGACACGCCGATTTCCGCGAAGCTCTTGCGCACCAGGTCGGCGTTCTCATGCGACAGGGCGAGGTCGACCGAGGCGACCACGATCTCATCGGGCGAGACGCGGGTCCGCCCGGAGGCTCGCGCCAGGATTTTCTCTGCCAGTGTCATATGCAATCCTTCCTAAGCCGTGGCGCACGCTTCAGCGTGCTGACGTAAGCTTCAGCCCACGGTTGGACAGAGCGAGCTGAAGCTCGCTCCGGCACGCTGAAGCGTGCGCCACAAAGGACCATCTTACGTGTTCACCGCGTACTTGACCTCCAGCGCGGTACGCGGGAGGAACTCGTCTTCGAGCTGGCGGTACTCCTTGAGGCCGACGAACTCGGTGTACTCGGCGAAGCTGGAAACCCAGTCGTTCTGGCCTTCGAGGAGGCCGGTGGGCGAGGCGTGCATGGCTTCGAAGAAGCGCTTCAGCGCGCGGTGCGCCACCATGATGGAGGCCACCGGGATGCTCACGCGGGCCACGCCGATGCGGGCCAGTTCGGGGATCGGCACCAGTTCGGTCTTCACTCCCGTGACGCCGTCCATCAGGTTCACCGATACCAGGCCTTTGATCTCCCAGACCGCGCGCTCGATATCGGCGCGGGTGCGGATGCCGTCGATGAAGGCCATGTCGGCGCCACTTTCGAGATAGACATTGGCGCGGCGGATGGCTTCGGACAGGCCGTAGACGGCGCAGGCGTCGGTGCGGGCGTTGATGACCAGGTCCACTCCCAGGCGCTCGCGCACCTTGGCCATGGCGCGGACCTTGCCGGCCATCTCTTCGGCGGCGATGACCTGCTTGCCTTCCATGTGGCCGCAGCGCTTGGGGAACACCTGGTCCTCTATGTTGAGGCCGGCGACGCCCATGGCGACGAGGCGCTCGGCGATTTCGGCGGCATTGAGGGCGTTGCCGCCGCCGGTATCGATATCGGCCATGACGGGGATGGAGACGGCGCGGACGATGTCCCAGGTACGGTCCAATACGTCCTTCATCTCGAGGAGCCCCACGTCGGGCTTGGCAAGCAGGCTGCCGGCCAGTCCGAAGCCGCTGACCTGGATGGCTTCGAAGCCGGCGGCCTCGATGGTTTTCGCGCTGAGCGCGTCGTGGCAGCCAGGGACCACCAGCGCGCGGCGGCGCTCGAGTTTCTCTCTCAATATCCTGGCTCGATCGTTGACCATGTTTCGGTCCTCCGGGAGACTATGGTAGCGCAGGCGGCGCCGCTTGCGGGCTGCGGCTGTCAGCTATGGGTGCGCGACATGAAAGTGACAGATCCGTGGGAATGCAGTCAAATCAAGGGAATCCGAGCGTAGCGGTACGCCCGGCCGAGCCGCGACCGCAAGGGAGCGGTGTTTGAGGTCTACGGCACGCGCCTGCACGGCGACGAATCGGGATCGCTGTTGGAGCCCAATGCACAACGCCTCATGGCCGGGTGTCGAGAAATGCTCCAGGATCGAGCCCATGGCGCTGTTCGCCGTGGAAGGGCTTTGAGCCGAGGCAGGGTCCGCTCCCTTGCGGTCGCGGCTCGGTAACGAAAGTTCGCTGGTCTCCGCTACCCCATCGAAATTTCTCCTAACGGCGGGGCGGCGACCATCTGACCGACTCCGCGATTCTGGCGATCGCGTTGCATGAGGACCAGGCGGCGGATCGGGCCATGAGTGAATTTGTCGCGCCGGCACGGCCAGAACCGGTGCGCGAGAAGGCGATCTTCTGGCTTGGGGCGGCGCGGGGCAAACGAGGCTACGATGTGCTCCGGCGCGTGGTGCGCGACGATCCTTCCGACAAGATTCGGGAGAAGGCCGTGTTCGCGCTTTCGATCAACAAAACGCCCGAGGCCGTCGACTCCATTATCGAAACGGCGAAGAGCGACAAGAGCGGGTACGTGCGGAGCCAGGCTTTGTTCTGGCTGGCGCAGAAGTCCGGCAAGAAGGCGGAGGCTACGATCACCGACGCCATCGCCAACGACCCCGACACCGAGGTGAAGAAGCACGCGGTGTTCTCGCTGAGCCAGCTTCCGAAGGACGAAGGGGTTCCGCTTCTGATCCAGACCGCCCGCAACAACCGCAATCCCGAGGTGCGCAAGCAGGCCATGTTCTGGCTGGGGCAGTCGCAGGATGCGCGGGCGTTGGCGTTCTTTGAGGAGGTTCTGAAGCACTAGGCATCAAACATTGTTGGCCACGGATGAACACGGATAAACACGGATAAGAAAAACGACAAAAGACGTTCTTGTTCGATCCGTGTTCATCCGTGTTCATCCGTGGCCCAAATTGTCTTCCTGGAGTTTCTTCGGCGCCCACTGACGGACGCCCGACTGTAGTATGGGAGGCATGGGACCATTCCGGGGCGTGGACTTCATGCAGATCGACGGGCTGTTCAGCGAAGAGGAGCTGCTGGTGCGGCAGACGGCGCGGCAGTTCGTGGAGGAGCGGGTGATCCCGGTCATTCGCGACTGCTACCGCGACGCGCGGTTTCCCTCCGAGCTGATCCCGGAGTTGGGCCGGCTGGGGTTTCTCGGCGCGAACCTGGAAGGGTACGGATGCGCCGGGCTGAACAACGTCGAGTACGGGCTGATGATGCAGGAGCTCGAGCGCGGCGATTCCGGCCTGCGCAGCTTCGCCTCGGTGCAGGGCGCACTGGTGATGTACCCGATCCGGACCTTCGGTTCGGAAGAACAGAAGCAACGCTGGCTGCCGCGGCTGCAATCGGGCGAGGCGGTCGGGTGCTTCGGGCTGACCGAGCCGGATTTCGGGTCGAACCCCGCGGGGATGCGAGCCCGCGCGCGGCGCGAGGGCGACGGCTGGGTGCTCAACGGCGAGAAAACCTGGATCACGAACGGCACCGCGGCCAGCGTGGCCGTGGTCTGGGCGCGGGCCGAGGACGGGATTCGAGGCTTCCTGGTGGAGCGGGGCACTCCTGGTTTCACCAGTTCGGACATTCACGGGAAGTGGTCCATGCGCGCGTCGGTGACCTCGAGCCTGTCGCTGGCGGACTGCCGCGTTCCTGATGCGAACATGCTGCCGGGGGCGAAGGGCCTGAAGAGCCCGCTGATGTGCCTGACGCAGGCGCGGTACGGAATCGGGTGGGGCGTCCTGGGCGCGGCGATGGATTGCTACGAGACCGCGCGGCAGTATGCGATTCTGCGGAAGCAGTTTGACGACCGGCCGATCGCGTCGCACCAGATGGTTCAGGAGAAGCTGGCGTGGATGATCACCGAGATCACCAAGGCGCAACTGCTGGCGGTGCAGGTGGGGCGGCTGAAAGATCAGGGCAAGACCGAGCCGGCGCACATCTCGATGCTGAAGCGGAACAACACGGCCATGGCGCTCGAGTGCGCGCGGCTGAGCCGCGACCTGCTGGGGGCCAACGGCATCACGGACGAGTACCCGATCATGCGGCACATGTGCAACCTGGAGACGGTGAAGACCTACGAGGGCACGGACCACATCCACGCGCTGATGATCGGGGAGCGGGTGACGGGGATTCCGGCGTACAAATAAGGGCCCGTCGCTTGTCGCTCGTCGCCCGTCGCTCGTCGCTCGTCGCATAGGCCAGGGTCGGCTTTCGCGGGCTTCGCAGCGGAGATTATCCTGGTCGCGAAGCGGCACGAATCGCCCTCCGGATCGACCAGCGACGGGAGGCGTACAAACAAGGGCCCGTCGCTCGTCGCCCGTCGCTCGTCGCATAGGCCAGGGTCGGCTTTCGCGGGCTTCGCAGCGGAGATTATCCTGGTCGCCAAGCGGCACGAATTGCCCTCCGGATCGACGGGCGACGAGCGCCTTCCGTGATAAGATGGGGGCATCACTGAGAAAGGAGGTGGTCCAGAAAAATGCAATCTGACTGTACTAGACCTTGTGAGGTGGCCGACTGCTGAGTCGACTGTTCTAACGTAGCCGGCTTCGAATCCAGTGGCGAGGCCCCGTTGCTGTGGACCGGCCCCTCACTAAGGTTCGCGATCGTCGATGAGCCTCAGGGTTCATCCGACGGCTACCTTTCGAACCCCCGCCTGGGCCCGCGCTCCGGCGGGGGTTCGCGTTTCTGCTACAATCAACTGAAAGGACTTATCTCCACATGAAGGCCGGGATTCACCCCGTTTATAACGAAATCAGCATCATCTGCGCGTGCGGGAACCAGTTCCGCACCCGGTCGACGCATAAGGGCGACATCCGCGTAGAAATCTGCTCGAAGTGCCATCCGTTCTTCACCGGTAAGCAGCGGCTGATGGACACGGCGGGCCGCATCGAGCGGTTCAACAAGAAGTACGCGAACGTTCCGAAGCCCGAGGCGAAACCCGCGCCCGCCGCCAAGGCTTAATCAGCCGTCAGCGATCAGCCGTCAGCTGTCAGCCAAACGGCGCTCGTTCGTCAAGCGGCGGGGAGTGCTGGGGGGCTGCGCCGATGCGTCAGTAGGTAGTTCCGTGTCAATAGCCGGGAATGCGGGTGATGCTGCCGCTGCGCCTGGACCTAGTTGTCGTGCGTCGCGAATTCCGAGCAGTATAACTGACGGAGGGCGAAGGGTGGGACAGGCACGAATTTCGCAAACGCGGCGAAATTCGAGCCAGTCCCGGGTTTGCAGTTCCATGCCTGCTCAACAGCCGGGAGTGCGCTGACAGCCGGGGTCCCAGATCACCGTCAATAGCCGGGAGTGCGGGGGTGGTGCTCCTTTTCGACCTTCTGCCGCTCCTGGCGCAGTTTCTCGTACTCGGCGCGCTGGCGGTCGTCCAGAATGGCGCGGATCGCGTCGGCATGGGCGCTCTGGATGGCCGTCACTTCGGGCTTGTACTTATCCCTTAACGCCATGAAGCGATGGTGCGTGTCTTCCAGGATGGCGTCCAGTTTACCTAGCTGATCGGGGCTGAGCTGCAGCCGGGTTCGCAGTTCCTCGCGGTAACGCTGCCGGAGCGCTGCCGGGCCGCACGGCTCGGCCTTAGCGCTGACAGCCCGCGCGTTGTATAAGCTGAAACCGACACCGCCTACCAGGATGCCGCTTAGGAAAACCAGGGCCAGGTAAACGACAACGGAGAGGTTGGCTCGCTTCATCGAGGGTTCTCGTAAGCCGCCGACTGCACGATCTCGGTGTCCGCGATGTTGTCGTGCGACTGCCCCGCGGCCAGGAGCTCGAGGTAGGAGGGAGTCGTCCTATGCCGAGGCGCCAGGAAGAGGGCCATGACCAGGGCGGCGGCCGCCGCGGCCGTGATGACACCCCTCGCGATCCGCTTGAGGCTGTAGGAGAACGCCCGTCGGGCTTCGATCTTCTGCCAGAGCCGGGGCATGAAGTCCCCGCCTGGCTCCGGATCCGGGCAGGCCTCTCGATAGGCGGCAAAGAGCCTCGCGAGCCCGTCGGCCGGCGTTTCTCGATCCTGCGGCATGCTATCCCCCAAGTCTACACTCCGGCACCGGTGGTCTTGCGCGCCGATGCCTCGAACACCTTCAGGACCCGCTGCCGGGCCCGGAAAAGCCTCACCTTCAGTGCATTCTCGTTCACACGGTAGACTTTTTCAAGCTCTTTCAACGACAAGCCCTCAATTTCCTTGAGGGTAAGAAGGATGCGGTCCTCCTCGGAGACGGCGCTCATCAATGCCCCGACCATGTCCCGAATCCGCCCGCGCCGCTGGTCGTCCTGGTCCTGCCTGGTCCCGGCGGCCGCATCGGCCATGATGACCTGCTGCTCCGAAAGATCCGCCATGCGCGCCTCGGGGCGGCGCCGCTGGCGGCGGAGATAGTCGTAAGCCGAGTTCACGGTAAGCCTGTAAAGCCACGGCTCGAACACTTCGGGAGCGCGTAGCTGTTCGAGAGAATAGTAGAGCCGCAGGAAGACCTCTTGTCCAACGTCTTCAACATCTTCCGGGCGGCCGATGAGCCGGGCGATGGTACCCAGAATGCGCTTTCGGTAAGCCTGCACAAGCTGGTTGAAGGCACCATTGTCACCCTCGCGGGCACGCGTTATCAGTTCTGGTTCAACCAGCATGCCGTACCGATAGCGGCAGCCGGAAGGCCATTTCCACCCCGAAGAGAAAGGCGAACCGGCGAACTATCAGGTTACACCGATGTTAGACTGAACGCGAAGACGATGGATACCGGGATCAAGCAGGCCATCGAGCGCGGGATCGAGCGGGAACCGTTCGCCCAAGCCCTCAAAATGGAGCTGAAGGAGTTGGAGACCGGCTTTTCGGCGGTCGAGATGACCTACCAGCCGGCCCAGATGGACAACCTGTTCGGGCGGGCGCACGGCGGGGCTATCTTCGCTCTCATCGACGAGGCGTTCGAGGCGGTCTGCCAGAGCGAGGGCACGGTCACCGTCGGGCTGAACGTCAGCGTGACGTACGTCTCAAGCCCCAGGCCGGGGGCGCGCCTCAGGGCCGAAGCGCGGGAGATCAGCCGCACCTCGCAGACGGTCAACTGCAGCATTGTGGTTCGCGACCAAGACGGCCGGGCGATCGCCACTTGCCAGGCTTTGGGGTTCCGGACGGGCAAGCCGCTTCCGTTCCTCTAAAACGCCCGTTGCTCGTCGCCCGTCGCCCGTCGCAAGAACACTCCGTGCCAGTTGTGGCGCTTCGCGCTCGGAACAAGTCGCGGTGCGGAGCCCACCGGGGCCCGGGGTCGGATCGACAGGCGACGAGCGACGGGCGACGGGCGGGCTGGGGCTCGGCCCTGCCCCACATGCTAAAATCGACTGGAAGCACGAGATAACAGCGACCGGCCACGCTTCCCGGCGGCAACTCCCAGATATTGATGGATTTCCTCGAAGGTCTTAATCCGCAGCAGCGCGAAGCCGTCACCTACCACGGCGGTCCCCTGCTCATCCTGGCCGGCGCCGGCAGCGGCAAAACCAGGGTGATCACGCACCGGATCGCCCACCTGATCCAGGCCTGCCAGGTCCCGCCCGGGGCTATCGTGGCCGTGACCTTCACCAACAAGGCCGCCGACGAGATGCGGAAACGGATCGAGAAGCTGCTGGGGGGGCGCTTCGCGCTTTCGGGCCTCAACGTCTCGACCTTCCACTCCTTCTGCGTGCGGCTGCTGCGGCGGGACGGCCTGTCGATGGCCGATATTCGCCCCGGGTTCACGCGCAACTTCACCATCTACGACGACGACGATCAGGTCGCGCTGCTCAAAGCCATCTACCGCGAGTTGGGTCTGGAAGAGAAGCAGTTCATGCAGTACCGCGCCGCGCTCTCGCGCATCAGCCACGCCAAGAGCGTCAAAGAAACGCCCGAGGACGTGCTGCGGAATTCCAAAGACCCGAAGACCACCCGCCTGGCCTCGGTGTATGAAAAGTACGAGGGCCGGCTGCGGCAGGCCAACGCGCTGGACTTCGACGACCTGCTGCTCGAGGCGGTGCGCCTGTTGCAGTACGACGACCGCCTGCGCGAGGGCTGGAACCGCCGCGTCGAGCACCTGCTCATCGACGAATACCAGGACACCAACCGCAGCCAGTACGAGTTGATGCGCCTGCTCACCGAGGTGCATCAAAACGTGTGCGTGGTGGGAGACGAGGACCAGTCGATTTATAGCTGGCGTGGCGCCGACATTCAGAACATCCTCGACTTCGAGCGCGATTATCCGCGGGCGCACACCATCAAGCTGGAGCAGAACTACCGCTCGACCAAGAACATTCTGGAGGCCGCCAGCTCGCTGGTCGCGCGCAACACGCAGCGCAAAGGAAAATGGCTGTGGACGGAAGCGGGCGAGGGCACGCCAATCGGCCTCTACGAAGGCTACAACGGCGAGAACGAGGCGCTCTTCGTCGCCGATCAGATCGAGCGGGTGCTGCGCGAGAATCCGCGGCAGTCGATCGCGGTGCTGTACCGCACCAATTTCCAGTCGCGGCAGATCGAAGAGGCGCTGCGGCGCTACGGCCGCAAATACCAGGTGGTGGGCGGATTCAGCTTCTACCAGCGCGCGGAAATCAAGGACGCGCTCGCCTACCTGAAGCTGCTCGTCTCGCCGCAGGATTCGGTCAGCCTGATGCGCGTGATCAACATGCCCGCGCGCGGCATTGGCAAGACCACGGTGGAGCAGATCGAGCACTACGCGGTGAAGAATGGCATCGGCATGTGGGACGCCATCGGCCGCATGCTCGACGAGAACGCCTTCCCGACGCGGGCCGGCGCGGCGCTGGGCGAGTTCCGGAAGCTGATTGAAGAGCTGCGCCAGGGTGCGGCAACGCAGAAGCTCCAGGAGACTCTCCGGCAGATCCTGGACCGCAGCGGGTACATGAAGATGCTCGAAGCCGGAAAGGACCCCGATTCCGAGACCCGCGTCGAGAACCTGAGCGAACTGGAGAACGCCGCCATCGAAGCCTCCGAGCGCGGCGAAGGCGTCACGGAATTTCTGGACCACGCGGCGCTGGTGTCGGAAGCCGACAGCATCGACGACACGGCGCAAATCCGGCTGATGACGGTACACAACGCGAAGGGGCTGGAGTTTCCGGTGGTGTTCGTGGCGGGCCTGGAGGACGGCCTGTTCCCGCATAGCCGCTCGCTCGAATCCGAGACGGCGATGGAGGAGGAGCGGCGGCTGTGCTACGTGGCCATGACGCGCGCCGAGAAGCGGCTCATCCTCACCTGGGCGCGCGAACGGCGGCGGTTTGGCGGAGGCATGGCGGAGCCGTCGATCCCGTCGCGATTCCTGAGCGAGATTCCCAGGGAGCGGACCGAGAGGCTGGGCGGCGGCGCCCGCGGCCCGCGAGGTCGACCTCTATGCCGACCGCTACGTGGTGCGCGAGGCGGCACGCAAGAACACCTACACCGGCAAGACGTATAATTCTCTAGAAAACATTTCCGAGTTTTTTGCGGCGCGAGGGATGGGCAAGACTCCGCCGTTGGCGGGCGCGGGGCGGGCCAATCCGCCGTTGGCGAGCGCGGATCGGGCCAATCCGCCGTTGGCGGGCGCGGATCGGGTCAATCCGCCGTTGGCGGGCGCGGGGCGGGCCAATCCGCCGTTAGCGGGCGCGGGGCGGGTCAATCCGCCGTTGGCGGGCGCGGATCGGGCCAATCCGTCCGTAGCGAGGCCGGCGGTCGCGGTTCCCCGCGCTCCGGCGCCGCTGCGTCCTGCGAAGAAGTATGCGGTCGGCTCTTCGATAGAGCACCCGCGCTACGGCCGGGGGACCATCGTGCGCCGCGAGGGCGACGGCGACGACGCGAAGATCACGATCAGCTTCCCGGGCTACGGCCTGAAGAAGATTGTAGAAAAGTATCTAGGACTGAGACACGAATGAACACCAAGACGATTGAAGACAGAGCGGAACGGAAGAAGGCCAAGCGGGTGTCGCGCAAGAAAGCCGCGCCCAAGGCCAAGCGCGCCACGGGCGTCGCACGCGGCTCACACAAACACAAAGTGAAGAAGATGGTGAAGGGCCAGCGGAAACGCTAGGCGCTCGCTCGCGCTCGCGCAGCTGTCAGCTATCAGCTTTCAGCCCGGAACTGCTCGCCGCCAGGTCGCTGGCTGGCCGGCGTTTGGCTGATAGCTGACGGCTGATAGCTGATCGCTGTTTGGCTGACGGCTGAAAGCTAACTTGTCCCAGCTACTGCGGACCAAGAATATCGACGCGCTTATCGCCGAGTCGGAGGCTCCCGACAAACGGCTGAGAAAGACGCTCGGCCCTTGGAGCCTCACGGCTCTGGGCATCGGCGCCGTCATCGGCTCAGGCATTTTCACGGTCACCGGCACCGCGGCGCGGGGCAAGATCACGCATGTTCTCGACCAGTTGCACCCGGACCACTGGGCCTGGCTGAAGGTCACGCTGTTCGACTTCATCGCGAACGGCTTTCAGGTGCCCGCGCAGATCGGCCGGCCGGGCGCGGGACCGGCGCTCACGGTTTCCTTCCTGCTGGTGGCCGTGGCCTGCTGCTTCGCGGCGCTGTGCTACGCCGAGCTGGCCTCCATGATCCCCATAGCGGGCAGCGCGTACACTTACGCCTACGCGACGCTGGGCGAGATCTTCGCCTGGATCATCGGGTGGGACCTGATCCTCGAGTACGCTGTGTCGAACATGTCGGTGGCGGTCGGGTTCTCCGCCTACCTGCAGGACCTGCTCGACAATGTGTTCGGATTCCATTTGCCGCCCCAACTGGCGTTCCCTCCCTTCCCCGCCCCAGGCGGCCCGTCGGGATGGTTCAACGTCCCGGCGCTTGCTGATCACGATGGGCGTCACCTGGATCCTGGTGCGCGGGGTGCGGGAGAGCGCGAAGGTGAACACCACGATGGTGATCATCAAGATCGACCGCCATCGTGATCTTCTGCATCGGGGCGGCGCACGCCATCGATCCCACCCGCTGGCATCCGTTCGCGCCCAACGGCTTCACCGGCATCCTGACCGGCGGCTCCATCATTTTCTTCAGCTACATCGGATTCGATTCCGTCTCCACGGCGGCGGAGGAGTGCAAGCGGCCGCAGCGCGACCTGCCGTTCGGGATCATCGCCACTCTGGCGGTTTGCACGCTGCTCTACGCCTCGGTGTCGCTGGTGCTGACGGGAATCGTGAGCTGGAAGGACCTGGACCCGGACGCGCCCGTGGCGGTGGCTCTGAAGACGCTGGGCATGAACCGGCTGCGGCTGATCGTAACGGCCGGCGCGCTGATGGGCATGCTGTCTTCGCTGCTGGTCTACCAGTACGGCCAGGCGCGGATCTGGTTTGCGATGTCGCGCGACCGGCTGCTACCGCCCATGTTCTCGGTGGTTCACCAGCGCTATCGGACGCCGTACATCTCAGCACCTGGATCGCGGGCTTCTTCGTCGGCATTCCGGCGGGCATCTGGGACATCGACACCTTCGCGGAGCTGTCGAATATCGGCACGCTGTTCGCGTTCATCGTGGTGTCGGCGGGCGTGATCGTGCTGCGGCGCACGCAGCCCGAGCGGCCGCGCAGCTTCCGCGTGCCGCTGGTTCCGTTCACGCCGCTGCTCTCGATCGCCTGCTGTTTCCTGCTGATGGTGGGCCTGCCGCTCGAGACGTGGATGCGGTTCTTCGTGTGGCTGGCCATCGGCCTCGTGATTTACGCGCTGTTCGGGAAGAGGCGGGCCGCGGCGGCGTGACGGCCGCGGCGGCTTCGCCCAGTGGGAGGCGCTTCCGGGGCCGACGAATCGCAGTCCTGGTACTCCGAGATAATCCGACCTGTTGTGAGTCAGCAGTGGCGCATCATAGAGGAGCGCGGTTGCGGCGACCCATGCGTCTGCCGTTTCGATCCGTCTCCCGGCGCGTCGGGCCGCCATCGGCCTCGTGATCTACGCGGTGGTCGGGAAGAAGCGGGCCGCGGCGGCGGGCTCGTAGGGAAGAATCCAGCGCCCGGCATGAGCCATTCTGCCGCCCGGCTTCGCTGACTTGGTATGAGGCGGGCCCACGACACAACCCTTGTGGTATGCTGATGCCGCCCGCGAGCCTTAGTATCGGGAGAAATGCCATGACGAAGACGAGAGTTTTGGTGGTAGCCCTTATGTCGCTTGCTTTGGCTCTGCCGGCGTTCGGCAAGAGTCACAAGAACAGCTATTCGTTCCCTTGCAGCCAGGTGTGGAGCGCGGTCAAAGACACGCTGGGCAATGCGGAGAACTACGCTAAGGTCGAGCTTAACGAGACCACGATGACCGCCGCCTACCATGTGAAGCACGCCGCTCATGTCACCGTTACCGGAGCGGTCCTACAGCGCACCAACCACGTGGCCTTGGAATCGAAGGGCGCGGCGTGCGAGATGAAGATCGGGTCGAACTACAGCGGGTTTGAGCACAACGACGCGGATGACTTCAAGAAGCGCGTGGATGACGTTCTGGCGAAGATGAATGCCGGGACGCCTTCCGAGCCCGCTAAATCGGACGCTCCAGCCAAGTGATTTCGGTGCCTCGCTCTACGGCGCGAAGTAGCCGTTGATATCGAGAATCACCTGCGTCGGGTCGGTGACGAAGATGCTGACGGCGCCGTTCGCGCCCGCCGGCACGATGGCCGCGTTGGCCACCACCGCTCCGTCGAAGGAGTTCAGCGTGGAAACGGGCGGTTGCGGCGAGCCTGTGGGCCACGCCGTCAGATACGCCAGCGGCCCGTCGGGCACCACTGTCACGTTCATCGAATAGGCCGCCGCGGTCGACGGGATGTTGCAGCCGCCGGCCGGGATGGCGAACGAGCGCACGGCCCGCGCATCCAGCTCCGGACCTCCGAAGGGCCCCGCGGGATTGCGCGTGTCCACAACGCGGCAGGGCGCGATCGGGTAGAACGACAGGGCGCCGGGGCTGCCCGGCTGGCCGAAGTAGCCGTTGACGTCCAGGATGGCATCCGCCGGGTCCGTGACGTATACGGAGATCGATTCGTTGCTGCCCGCCGGAACGATCGCGGCATTCGCCACCACCTTGCCGGTCCAGGAGTTCAGCGTGGAGACTAGCGGCTGCGTCTGGCCGGTGGGCCAGGTCGTCAGATAGCCGAGGAATCCCGTGGAAGGCACCGCCGTAACATTCAGCGAGAAGGCCAGCGCGGTGAACGGGATCGAGCAGGCGCCGGCGGGAATGGAAAAGTCCCTGGACTGGCCGGCGACCAGGGAGGGTCCTCCGAACTGACCCGCGGCGCCCCGGGTGTCGGCCACCCGGCAGGGCGTCGCCGTATAGAACGAAACCGAATTCGGGGCGCTGGCGGAATCGAAGTAGCCGTCGATATCCAGGATGACGTCGGTCGGGTCGGTGGCGTAGACGCTGACCGCGCCACCGGCGCCGGCCGGGACGATGGCCGCATTCGCAACCACTGTGCCTCCGAACGAGTTCAACGTGGAGACGACCGGCTTGGCCTGGCCGGCAGGCCACAGGGTCAGGAAAGAAAGCGGCCCCGGCGGCACCGCCGTCACGTTGAACGAATACGCCTGGGCCGTGGCGGGAATGCCGCAGGCGCCCTGGGGAATCGCAAAAGACCGCGTGGAGTCGGCCGTCATCGAGGGTCCGCCGAATAGTCCAGCGGGATTTCGCGTGTCCGCCACGCGGCACGGAGGCACCGGAATGAACCGCAGGCCGGCCGTCGGGGTGCCCGTGGTGAACGACCAGGTGGCGGAGCCGGCGGAACCGGCGCTATTCTTGGCGACGATCTGCCAGTAATAGGTGGTGCTCTGGCTCAACGCTCCCGGAGAGTAGCTGGTGCCGGCGGTGTTCGTCACCACCGAAGGCGACGCCGACGTCCCGAAATACACGTCGTAGGAAGTGGCCCCGGCGGACGGGCTCCACACCAAGGTGGGCGCGACGAGCACGCCGTTGGCTCCGTTGGCCGGCAGGGACAAACCGGGCGCCGGCGGAAGGATCACCTGCGTCATAAACGACCAGAGGGGAGAGCTGAGGGAACCGGCGCCGGTGTTGGCCACCACCTGCCAGTAGTACAGCGTTCCCAGGGCCAGCGTTCCCGGGGCGTAGCTGGTTCCGGTGGTGTTGGTCACCAGGGGCGGCGGGGACGAAGTCCCGAAGTGTACGTCGTACGACGTTGCCCCGTTTGCAGCGCTCCAGCTCAGCGAAGGCGTCGCGGAAACCCCGGTAGTCCCATTGACGGGAGCCAGGAGCTTCAGCGGCGGGGTGCTGCCGTTCAGGAACACCGTCAGGTTGTTGCTGCCATAATTGGCGCTGACGAGGTCCGGCTTGCCATCTACATTGAAATCGCCCACGGCCAGGGAGACCGGCTGCGTCCCCGCGGTGAGCGGACTGCCCGTGGCGGGGGTGAACCCGCCGGTTCCGTTGCCCAGAAGAACCGCTACGGTGCTCGTTCCGGGATTTATGACCGCGAGGTCGGGCAGGCCATCCTCATTGAAGTCTCCGACCGCCAGCGCGGTGGGCTGCGATCCGGTCGCGGCGGGGCCGCTCTGGACCGCCGTGAACCCGCCCGTTCCGTCGCCCAGAAGAACCGTCACGTTCAATCCGGTGGATTGATACAGCCCGACGCCCGCGACGGCGAGATCCAGCTTGCCGTCGTTGTTGAAGTCCGCCACCGCGACGGATTCGGGATACGATCCCACCGCGAAGGGACTGCCAGGCGCGGCGGTGAACCCGCCCGTTCCGCTGCCCAGCAGGACTGTTACGTCGCCGCTGGCAACGTTGGCGATGGCGAGGTCCGGCTTCCCGTCCCCGTTGAAGTCGCCGACGGCCACCGAATAGGGCTGCGAGCCCGCGGGGAAGGGGCTGCCCGGGGCCGCCGCGAATCCACCCGTTCCGTCGCCCAGAAGCACGGTTACGTTGTTGCTGTTGTAATTGGCGATGGCGAGGTCGGGCTTGCCGTCGCTATTGAAGTCGCCCACCGCCACGGAGTAGGGCTGCGATCCGGCTGGGAAAGGGCTGCTCGGGGCGGCCGCGAACCGGCCGGTCCCATCGCCCAGGAGCACCGTTACGTTGTTGCCGCCGTAATCGGCGATGGCGAGGTCTGGCTTGCCGTCCCCGTTGAAGTCGGCCACCGCCACGGAGGCAGGACCCGGTCCCGCCGCGAAGGGGCTGCCTGGCGCCGCCGTGAAACCGCCGGCTCCATTGCCCAACAACACGGTGACGGTGCCGTCTCCATTGACGATGGCGAGGTCGGGCTTGGCGTCCGCGTTGAAGTCGCCCACCGCAACCGACATGGGGTTGGTTCCGACGCTGAACGGGCTCCCGGGAGCCGCCGTAAACTGGGCGCACGCAGCGGCGGCGAGCGCCAGCAGGATGATGAGCACGCGAGGAATCCGCGGCAGTGCATCTGTTCTCATGGAGACACCCCTCCTTCAGCCAGTCGATCAACCAGCAATCGGAATCCAGAAGCTCACGATGTAGAACATTCTAACCCAGCGGGGAGGTCAGTAGAGCGTTCTAGCGTCGTCATGCCAACCGACGCGACTGGTCGGTGCCGGTTTTCGAGTGTCGCCCCGGCAGCGTTACGGAGCGAAGTATCCGTTGATGTCGAGGATCACGTGCGTCTCGTCTGTGACAAAGATGCTGATGGCCCCGCCGTCGCCCGCCGGCACAATGGCCGCGTTGGCTACCACGCTGCCGTCCCACGAGTTGAGCGTCGAAACATTCGGCCGCGGCGACGCCGCGGGCCATGCAGACAGATAGGAGAGCCGCCCGTCCGGCACCACCGTCACGTTCAACGAATACGCCGCGGCATTCGAGGGCACGTTGCAGCCGCTGGCTGGGATCGCGAACGAGCGCGCGCGTCTCCGCATCCATTTCCGGCCCGCCGAACGGGCCGTCGTCATTCCGCGTGTCCGCCACCCGGCAAGGCGTCACCGGGTAGAACGAGAGCCCGCCCGTGGTCCCAGGCGGCGCGAAGTAGCCGTTTCCATCCAGGATCACATCGGTGGGGTCGGTGACGAACACCGAGACCGACTCATTGGTGCCCGCCGGCACGATCGCCGCGTTCGCCACTACCTTACCCATCCAGGAGTTGAGGGTGGAGACCAAGGGCCGACCCTGCCCGGTGGGCCAGAGCGACAGGTAGGAAAGAAACCCCTGCGGCACCACGGTGACGTTCAGCGAATACCCCTGCGCCGCGGCCGGAATGCCACAGCCGCTCTGGGGAATGGGAAAGTCCCGCTTTTCGTCCGCGTACATCGAGGGCCCGCCGAACTGGCCTGTCTGGCCGCGCGTGTCAGCTACCCGGCACGGTGTCGCCGGATAGAACGAGAAGGAGCCGGGGCCAGTGGAGGTGTCGAAATAGCCGTTGATGTCCAAAATCGACATCCGTCGGATCCGTGACGTACACGCTCACCGCCCCGTCGGTGCCCGCCGGGACGATGGCGGCATTCGCCACCACGGTTCCTCCGAAGGAGTTCAGCGTGGAGACCAACGGGCGATTTTGCCCGGTGGGCCACAGCGTCAAGAAAGAGAGCAGCCCTTGAGGCACCACCGTCACGTTCAACGAATACGCCTGAGCCGTGTTGGGAATGCCGCACGCGCTCCGCGGAATCGTGAACGAACGCGAAGTATCCGCGGTCATGGCCGGGGCACCCAACGAACCGGCCGGGGACCGCGTGTCCACCACGCGGCACGGTGGTACCGGCACAAACGCCAGGCCAACCGGCGGAGTGCCCGTCGTAAACTCCCAGGTCGAGGAACTGCCCGAACCGGCGCTGTTCTGCGCCACGATCCGCCAATAGTAGGTGGTCTGCTGGCTCAGTGTTCCCGGGGCGTAACTGGTTCCCGCCGTGCTGGTCACCTGGGGCGGCGATGCCGCCGTGCCGAAGTAGACGTCATAGGACGTGGCCCCGCTCGAGGCGTTCCAAACCAGAGTGGGCGCGACCAAAACGCCGCCGGCGCCGTTGGTTGGAGAAGTCTGACGGGCGCGGCCTGTGCGGAGCACTTGGGTCGTGAACGACCATATAGAGGAGGTGTTCGAGCCACCGCTGTTCTTGGCTGCGATCCGCCAATAGTAGGTCGTGCTCGCCTTCAAGGTCCCCGGACTGTAGCTGGTTCCCGCTGTGCTCGTCACCAGGAGCGGCGACGCGGCCGTGCCAAAGTAGACGTCGTAGGACGTGGCTCCCATCGAGGCGCTCCACATTAAAGTTGGTGCCACCAACACACCGGTCGCTCCGTTCGCGGGAGCAGACAAAACAGGCGCTGCCGGACGCGCTGCCTGCGTGACGAACGACCATGTAGCGGAAGCGTTCGAGCCACCATCATTCTTGGCAACGACTCGCCAGTAGTAGGTCGTGCCCTCGGTCAATGTCCAAGGGCTGTAACTCGTTCCCGTAGTGCTCATCGCCAGGAGCGGCGACGGGGCCGTGCCAAAGTAGACGTCGTAGGACGTGGCGCCGATCGAGGCGCTCCACGTTAAAGTTGGTGCCACCAACACACCGGTCGCTCCGTTCGCGGGAGCAGACAAAACAGGCGTCCAAGGCGCTGCCTGCGTGGTGAACGACCATGTAGCGGAAGTGTTTGAGCCACGAGAATTCTTGGCTGCGATCCGCCAGTAGTAGGTCGTGCCCGCGGTCAATGTCGAAGGGTAGTGACTCGTTCCCGTTGTGCTCGTCACCAGGGGCGGCGACGGGGCCGTGCCAAAGTAGACGTCGTAGGACGTGGCGCCGATCGAGGCGCTCCACGTTAAAGTTGGTGCCACCAACACACCGGTCGCTCCGTTCGCGGGAGCAGACAAAACAGGCGCTGCCTGCGTGGTGAACGACCATGTAGCGGAAGTGTTCGAGCCGCCAGCATTCTTGGCAACGACTCGCCAGTAGTAGGTCGTGCCCTCGGTCAATGTGGAAGTGCTGTAGTTTGCCCTCGTGGTGGTCGTCACCAGAGGTGGCGACGCGGCGGTGCCGAAGTAGACATCGTAAGACGTGGCCCCGTCCGAGGCGTTCCAAGTCAAGCCCACCGCGCCCGGGAGGCCGATGTCTCCGTTCGGGGGAGCGTCCAAATAGGGCGCTGCCGGAGGCGACACAGACGTAGTGAACGACCATGTTAAGGAGGTGTTCGAGCCGTCACTGTTCTTGGCCACGACCCGCCAGTAGTACACCCTGCCTGCGGTCAGCGTATCAGGACGATAACTCGTTCCCGTCATGCGGCTCCACACTAGGGGCGGCGACGCCGATGTGCCGAAGTAGACATCATATTCCCTGGCGCCGGCTGTCGCGCTCCAGACCAAAGTTGGCGCGACCGTGACGCCTGTGGCGCCGTCGGACGGATAGGTCAGAACCGGGACGGCGGGCGGTGCGAGGATGGCGGTCGGATCGCTGGCGTTGGCGCTGGCCGAACCGCCGCCTGACACACTCACCTGGTTGGTCACTAGCGAAGCCGCGTTTGCGTCGACGTTGACCGTGACAGCGACCGTCGGATAGCTGAGGCCAGGATTGAGCGTGTCGTTGCGAGTACACGAATTGCCCGCGCAGTTCCAGCCCGTGCCTGATATAGAAACCAGCGTCAAGCCAGCCGGCATGGTTTCGGTCACCGTTACGGTCCCGCTCGTCGGTCCCGCCGGGACGCCATTGGTGACCGTCACCACGTACGTCGCGCCAACCTGCCCCTGCGTGAACTTGTCGGTGTGGGTCTTCGCGATGGCCAACGAAGGAGTCTCCGCGCTTGAAACCGGCAACACCGCATTCATGGTGGCCCGCCCTCCGGTGGCGACGTAAAAAGGTATCACGTCCGACGGAGGGCCGGAGGTGCCAGTATAGTAGCGCACCACTGCGGAATAGAACGCAAACTCTGCCGGGGCGATCTCCCGGTCATTTACAATGACAAACGCCGTACTAAAGTTGGCCGGAAAGCTCGGCGGCGGAGCCTGGCCGCCGGTAATATCACTTACTGAGTAAGTATTGACTGTTGTGGCGGTAACGTGATTGATGTCCGTGAAATCCGGATTAACCAACTGATGAATCGGCGGGACCTCCGCGGCAGGCAGGAGTCCCATAAAGTACAGATCCAATTTGGAGTAGACCGCGTTGGCCCCGTTAATGTGCTCCGGGTCTCTCCATAACTTCCAACTGCCGTCGCCATTATCAACGAGTTGGCCAGCCCCATTCAGAGCCCTTGCATCGAGCACATACGCAGCCATCGCTCCACCGATGTCACTGTAAGGATCCCAATGGGGACCGCTACACTGAGAGCAGCCTGTAAGGCCAAGCGCCCTTCCGGCGAACGCGTTCCAATTGTGCCCGAATTCATGAGTCAGGAGTAAACCTTCTCCGAACATGTGATACAAGATGCCCTTCAGCCTGCCGCGCGAGCCCGTCACCGTTTCCTGGCCGGCGGCACCTATAAAGAATCCGGCCGGTCGCCCATAGTCTCCAGAATGGTAGATGTCCCTGCCCGGCATCGCGGCAACCAAGTCGAAGTCATCCGGAAGGACAGAGTACAGTGCACTTGTCGCGCGCTTCAAAAACGGCCCAGCGCCCCTGCTATTCTCCTCTGACGTAGTCGCGCTCAATGGTCCGAAGGAGGGATCCACGACGAACAAAGCGTACTTTGTGGCGTAGATATTGTCCGCTAGCTTGACTGCCGCAATGCTCTGTGCGATGTCCACCACGCCCAAGGATACCTGCACAAAGTTGCTGGAACCGTCGGTTGCCACAACCTTCGCATTAGCGGGGGACTCCAAGAAAGCGCCCCCAAACCTAAGTGGCAAGGGAGGACAGGTGATGTTATTAAGTGTGAAGATTCCATCACCAGCAACCCGATCCCCATGGGTCCCATCGTCGTACATTGGCAGGCCAGCGTATTCCTGCACGCCGATAAAGGTGACCGAGGCGATATTTGCATTCGTGGTCACGACCTCAAACGTGAACGGGGTCGTGCCGTTGTTCCAAATCACCGGCGGGTCCACTCTGCCATAGAGGCCGGGGCCGTCAGCGAGGGCCATGGTGGAGAATGCTATACACAAAAGCGCCGGCGATACGAGCCGATGCGGCGGGCAAATCAACGGAGCAAGCGACATAAAGGGACCCTAACCTCCTTGCGGATGCTCTTGCGAGTATACACCTGAGACCTCAATTCGTGACCGGCCACGCGGCTAAGATAGGCTGACGTCGTATGAGGCAGCCCACACCTCGGTGTTCCAACTCAGAGTCGGCCGCGGGGGAACGCTCTAGCGCTGGTCATCGGCAAAGCGCCTCGCAAACCGACAGTTTAGGAGTGGGAACCATTCTATAACGAGATGGCCGAGCCGGCCAGCCCGTCCCAGCGCCGACATGAGCCGTCCCAAAACCGAACAGCGGCGGGACCGTTCTGCGCCCGCATTCAAATGATTACAGCGGTTGAACTTTGGCCTCTGGAGTGCGTACTCCCAGTCAGGTCACCATGATTAACGACATCCGATACGCACTTCGGACCCTGCGGGGGAACCCCGGCTTCGCACTGGTCGCGATCCTTTCGCTGGCTCTGGGAATCGGCGCGAACGCCGGCATTTTCAGCCTGGCCGACGCGATGCTGCTGCGGCCGCTGCCGGTTCCGAGGCCCTCGCAGGTGGTGACGGTCCGATCGCAGCTTCGCGGCGACCGGCCCGTCGACATGTCCTACCCGGACTACCTGGATTACCGGGCAAAGAACAGGTCCTTCGACGGCCTGGCCGCGTTCCACATCGCCACTCTCGGCTTCTCAAAAAGCAAGTACGTGCTGCCGCAGATGAAGGCGGGGTTCCTGGCCACGGGGAACTGCTTTCACGTAATGGACGTGGAGCCGCAGATCGGGCGGGGCTTCCGCGCGGACGAAGACCAGGTGCCGGGGCGGGATGCCGTGGTCGTGATCAGCAACGATCTGTGGAGGAGCGAGTTCGGCGCCTCGCCGAGCGCGGTGGGAAAGCCGGTCTACCTGGACGGAATCGAGTTCACGATCATCGGCGTGACGTCCGAGTCGTTCACGGGAGTCGATCAGTACTATCGCCCGGCGTTCTACATTCCCATGGCGATGGGGCCGCGGCTGGAGGGCGCGCACTTTCTGGATGACCGCAGCGCGCGCGGCTTCTTCGTAAAAGGGCGCTTGAAGCCCGGAGTGAGCCGCGCGAGCGCCAACACCGAGGCCGGCGTGATTGCGAAGTGGCTTGAGCGGGCCTACCCGGACACCAACCGCAACCGGAGCGCGGTGGTGCGTACCGAGTTTCAGGTGCGCGTGGACAATTCGCCGTTTGACGCCTTGCTGGCCGGCATGCTGCTGGGGTTGGTCGGAGTGGTGTTGCTGATTGCCTGTGCCAACGTAGCCAATCTGCTGCTGAGCCGGGCGCGTGCGAGAGACCGAGAAATTGCGGTGCGCCTCGCGATCGGGGCGGGACGCTGGCGCCTGGTCCGGCAGCTTCTGACCGAAAGCATGGTTATCGCGCTGCTGGGCGGAGCCATCGGCCTGTTGGTGGCGCAGGCCTTGGTGAACTTTTTCTCGCGGGTGCGGATCATGAGCGAGATTCCCATCGTGCTGGACGTGAGACTCGACCTGCGGGTGATGCTGTACGGATTGCTGGTGGCGGTCGCGAGCGCGGTGCTTTTCGGCCTGGCCCCGGCGATTCAGGCCACCGGCACCAGCCTGATACCCGCGCTGAAGTCCGGCAACTCGACCGGCGGCGGCAAGCGGCGGCGGTTCCTGGGGAGGAACGCGCTGGTGATCGCCCAGGTGGCGGGCTCGCTGCTGCTTCTGGTCTGCGCGACCCAACTCTACCGCGCCACTTCCTATCTGCTGTCGGCGCCTCCGGGCTTCCGCACCAATCACCTTCTGATGGTCACCTTCGATCCGACGCTGGTGCAATACACGCCTGCGCAGACGCAGGACTTCTATAAGCGGCTGGTGGAGCGGGCGCGGACGGTTCCCGGCGTGAAATCCGCGGCGCTCACGCGCATGGTGCCGATGGCCAACATGTCGTCGGATGCGGCGGTTATACCCGAGGGCTACCAGTTGCCGAAGGACCGGGATAGCGTCCCTGTCCTCTCCAACACGGTCGGAGATGGCTACTTCGCGACCGTCGGCATTCCGATTATTGCGGGGCGGGGCTTTGAGCCGACCGATACGGCCGATTCGCGGCGGGTGGCGGTGGTCAACCAGCGGTTTGCCGAGGTCTATTATCCGAAACAGAACGCGGTGGGCAAGCGGCTCTGGATCGGCGACCGGAAAGGCCAGGCGCTCGAAATCGTAGGGGTGGCCAAGAACACCAAGTACATTTCGCTGGCCGAGCCGCCCTTCACGGCGATCTACCAGCCGCTTCAGCAGAACGCGCAGAACCGCATGACGCTGATGCTCGAATCCTACGGCGATTCGGCGGGGCTGCTGGGACCGCTTCGCGAAGCGGTCCGCTCGCTCGATGCCAATCTGCCGATTTACTCGGTCCATACGATGGAGGAGTATTATGAAGAGCGGGCGCGGAAGATTTTTGCCTTGCTGAGCGACGTGACGGGCGGGATGGGATTGCTCGGGCTCACGCTGGCGCTGGTAGGGCTCTACGGCCTGATGAGTTATTCGGTGAGCCGGCGGACGCGCGAGATCGGGATTCGCATGGCGATCGGCGCGGACCGTGCGGGCGTGGTCAAGATGGTGATGAGGCAGGGGCTGCTGCTGACCGGAATCGGCGTGGTCATCGGCATTCTGCTGAGCCTGGCGCTGGGCAAGTCGCTGACCACCGGCATGGGCTTCCCGCCGTTCGACCCGCGCGTTTTCGCGGCCGTCCCGGTGGCGCTTCTGGCGATGGCGGCGTTGAGCGCCTATATTCCGGCGCGGCGCGCTTCGCGCATCGATCCGGTGCAGGCGCTGCGGCTGGAGTAGGACGGCAGCACCGGCAGCGCCGTTGCACCGGAATAGCGCCGTTGCACCGGCAGCGCCGTTGCACCGGAATAGCGCCGTTGCACCGGCAGCACCGTTGCACCGGCGGCGCGGCTGCACCGGCAGCGCCGTTTGCACCGGCAGCGCCGTTGCACCGGCAGCACCGTTGCACCGGCAGCGCCGTTGCACCGAACCGCGAACGTGGGTGAGCGGACATCCGCCGTCCACATCCTGTCCGCTCCCTCACGGTCGCGGTTCGGTGCTGTGTCGCGGTTCGGTGCTGACTCCCAGATCGCGCGCCTTTGCTACAATAAGCATCTGCCCTGATTTCAGCCGCTTCGAGCGTTAAAAGGAGTTTCTGTCCGTATGATTTCGTCCACACAGATGCGCCCGGGAATGGTCGTCAAGTTCAACAACGACCTCTATTCCGTCTTCTCCGTCTTCCACCGCACGCCGGGCAACCTGCGCGGCTTCGTCCAAGCCAAGATGCGGAACGTTCGCAGCGGAACCATGATCGAGCACCGCTTCTCGTCGGAAGACAAGATCGAGCGCGCGGCGCTCGAAGAGCAGAAGATGGAATACCTCTACGACGACGGCGAGTATTACTACTTCATGAACACCGAGACCTTCGATCAGTTGCATTTGACCAAGGACATTCTCGGCGACGCCATACAGTACCTGGTGCCGCAGCTTCAGGTGAGCGTCGAGTTCTACGAGGGCAAGCCGATGAGCGTCGAGCTGCCGGCGACGGTGGACATGACGGTGGTCGAGACCGAGCCGGGAATGCGCGGCGCTTCGGTATCGAACGTCACCAAGGCCGCCAAGCTCGAGACCGGCCTGGTGGTGCAGGTTCCCCCGTTCATCGCGGAGGGCGAGAAGATCCGGGTCAACACCGCCGAGGGCACCTACCAGGAACGGGCGTAGGCGCGCGCGGTAGACTCGCCGCTCCCTGACGGTCGCGGTTCGGTGCCGCGGCGGCCCACCCGTTACGCCAGGGCCCGCCGAAGCGCCGCGGTCAATTCCGCCTCCTCTTCCGGGAAGACGGTTCGCAAGTCGAGCAGCAGGAGGTCCCGCTCAATGCGTGCGATCACTGGCGGGTCGGACGAACGCAGTTGCCGATCGAGCGCCACCACGTCGGGCGCCGCGACGGCGACGAGCCATGTCTCGAGCGACTGTTCGGGCGTCGAGCCGCCGCCGATCAACGACTCGCCCCGCACGATCTCGGCGGCGATGCCCGGCAGGCCGTCGAGCAGGCGCCGGGCGCGCGCGCGAATCTCGTCCGCTGGAGTGCGAATCATGCGCAGCGCCGGAATCTGGTCCCAGCATTCGAGGAGCAGCCGCCGCAGAGTGGTCTCGAGCGCCTGAAGGATCAGCTTGTCCAACCGCAGGGCGCGGTACATCGGGTTGCGCCGCAGGCGTGCTACCAGGTCGGGACGGCCGGCCAGGATGCCGGCCTGCGGGCCGCCCAGCAGCTTATCGCCGCTGAAGGAGACCAGGCCGGCGCCGGCGGCGAGGCTGGCCTCCACGGTTGGCTCGTCGATCCCGAACGGCTGCAGATCGGCAATCGAGCCGCTGCCCAGGTCCTCGTAAACCGGAATGCCGGTTTCGTTTCCGAGAGCCACCAGCTCTTCCAGAGTGGGGCGCCCGGTGAATCCCCGCATCTGGAAGTTGCTAGGGTGGACGCGCAGCAGGAGCCGCGTGCGTTCGCCGATGGCGGCGCGATAGTCCTCCACCCGGGTCCGGTTGGTGGTCCCGACTTCGCGCAGGACGGCGCCGGTATGTTCCATGATTTCGGGGATGCGAAACCCGTCGCCGATCTCGATCAGCTCGCCGCGCGAGACGACCACCTCGAAGCCGGCGGCCAACTCGTGCAGGGCCAGGTAGACCGCCGCCGCGTTGTTGTTCACCGCGATGCCCGGCCGGCCGAGCAGGCGTTCGAGCAGGCCCGCGATGTGCGCGTCGCGCTTCCCGCGGTTCCCGGCCGCGAGGTCGTATTCGAGGTTCGAGTACCCGAACGCGGGGGCGAAGGGAGCCAGCGGCGCGCGGCCGAGATTGGTGTGGAGAATGACGCCAGTGGCGTTGATGACGCGCCGGAGCGAGGGCGTTTCCAGATCCTCGAGTGCCCGCAGAACGCGAGATTCGATGTCGGAGGGCGCCGCGGCGCCAGAGCGGATCGAGGCGCGCGCCGCATCGAGCGCACGGCGGATCTCGCCGGCGATCACGCGATGCGGAAAGCGCGCCCGCAGAGGGACGAGCCGCGAAAGAACCTCATCCACCGAAGGCAGCGAACGGTAGCTTTCGTCCACGCAGACACTGTAGCAGCAATCGGCTATCGGCAGTCAGCTTTCAGCTATCGGCGTTCAGCTGTCCGGCCGCCCGCCGGCGCGCGAAGCGTGTCACTGGCCGATGGCTGACGGCTGAAAGCTGACGGCTGATCTACCTGTTCTTCAAAACCTTCTCCGCGGCGACCGGGGCAGCCGCCTTGGCCTTGGCGTGAGCGAACAGCTCGCTGAGCTTGGCGTCGGTAAGAGCCAGCGCGAGGAAGCCTCCGAAAAGGAGCGGAAGCGTGATGGCCGCCCACATGACCAGGGAGAGGCCGCTGGCGGTGGTCTTATCCACCCCGAACAGCGCCAGCGCCAGGACCAGCGCGGCTTGGGACGACCCGATATTGCCGGGCGCTTGTGGGAGCACCGTCGCCAGACGCCAGATCACCAGCACGACCAGTGCCGGGACCACTCCCAGATCGAGGTCGTAGCTTCGGATGAGGGCGTAGACCGGAACCATTTGAAGCAGCAGATACGGCAGGCTCGCGGCGGCGGCAAGGTAGAAGTACCGGGAGCGGCCCATGATGTGCAGATCCTCGATGAGCACCCTGGCCTTCAATCCCCAGCGGGTTTTGGGAATGGCCGCGTGGGCCCGGCGCTTCCAATACATGGCCAGCGCGAGGGCCGCTCCGCAGACGGCGAGGAAGATGCCCAGGGCCTTGGCCAGGTCCGTGACGTCGCGCGGCAGCGCAACGCCGGCGCGGGATGGGTGGGCGACGACCAGCGCGAACGCCGCTACCAGCCAGATCCCATCTAGAAGACGCTCGATGATCGCGGATGCGAAGGCGACCGAAAATGGGACCTCGCACCAGTGCGCCTGCAAGTACGACCGGATCAACTCTCCGGGGCGCAGGGGCAGCACCTCGTTCGAAAACAGGCCCACGTAGATCGCCTGCACGGTACGCCACAATCGCGGGCGGCACACTGGCTGGAGCAGGAGGTTCCAGCGCCAGGCCTGGTAGACATAGACTCCGATATCCGCCACCACGGCGAAGGCCACCCATCCCCAGTGCAGCGACCGTATGTCGCTCGCCATCTCGTGGTAATCGACGCCTTGAAGGACCCAGACCAGGCAGCCCAGCGAGAACAGGTATCCGGCGGCGGGAAGCAACCAGGAAGGAATATCGATCTGACACCGCCGGAATTCCAACCTCATGGGCTCTCTTTCATGATAAAGCCTGCCCGTCGCTCGTCGCCCGTCGCCCGTCGCCCGTCGCCCGTCGCTCGTCGCAACGGCGATCCGGCCGACCTTTCCAGGCTCCGCACCGTGACGAATCCCGGCGGCGAAGCGCACGAAAGCCTGCAAGGGATCGACAGGCGACGGGCGACGAGCGACGGGCATTTTTTGCGCGACTCTCCGTTTCGCCGCCAGCAGAACCGGCTGAGCGGCCAGGTATACCACGACAAGCACAACGCCGCGCGACAGCCGAAGTGAGCCTATGGCCGACGGCTGAAAGCTGACAGCCGCAAGCGGCCGCAGGCAGCCGCTTGCTAAACTCCTCAGGGTTGAGACTCATTCGGCTCAGACAGATTTCGCAGTGCGTCTTCCTGGTGCTGTTCCTCGGGCTGATGGTGTGGGGAACGGGGCCCAACCTGTTTCTGCGCGCCGACCCGCTGGCCGCCGCGCTCAACGCGCTTTCGACGCGCGCGCTCTATGGCGGCCTGGTGTGGTGTCTCATCGTTCTGATCCCGACCGTGTTCCTGGGGCGGTTCTTCTGCGGCTGGATCTGTCCTCTCGGCACGCTGCATCATTTCTTCGGAAACCTGCGCTCGGAGCGCAAACTCGGCCGGCGGCTTTTGGAATCGAACCGCTACAAGAGCTGGCAGACGCTGAAATACTACGTCCTGATCGCGGGCCTGGCCGCCGCGGCTCTGGGCTCGGGGATCCTGGGACTGCTCGATCCGGTCTCGCTCGCCATCCGCTCCTTTTCGCTGGCGGTGTTTCCGGGGCTGAACTACGCCTTCGAGCATGTCACCGGGATTGGCCTGTTCAGCCTCAAGCAGCCGCACTTCCGGCAGGCATTGCCGATAGCCGCGGTGTTCATCGCGCTGCTGGCGCTCGATCTTCGCGTCACGCGTTTCTGGTGCCGCGCGCTGTGCCCGCTGGGAGCTCTGCTGGGCGTGGCGGCGCGCTGGTCCGTCCTGCGGCTGGAAAAGAACGGCGCGCAGTGCGGCGACTGCAACCGGTGCCTGCTGCATTGCCAGGGCGGCGACGATCCCATCCCCGGCGCGCGCTGGCGCAAGGCCGAGTGCCACCTGTGCCTGAATTGCGTCGCGGACTGCCCGGAGGGTGGCTTGGCATTCCGTTTCGGCGCCGTCACCCAGCCGAGCGGATCGGCTGAAGGTCCGGAACTGAGCCGGCGGCGCGCGCTCACCGGCCTCGCCACGGGGGTCGCTCTGGTGCCGCTGGCGCGCATCGGCGCCGCGTCCGTCGAGAGCCGCGATCGCCTGGTGCGGCCGCCCGGCGCGCTCGACGAGCCCGCGTTTCTGGCGCGCTGCATACGCTGCGGCGAGTGCATGAAGGTGTGTCCCTCGAACGCCGTGCATCCCGCATTGCTCGAAGGCGGCGCGGAGGGTTTGTGGACCCCGCTAGTGGTTCCGCGCATCGGCTACTGCCAGCCGAGTTGCGTGCTGTGCGGGCAGGCATGCCCGACCGGCGCCATTTGGGAGTTCACCGCGCGAGAGAAGGGCTGGCGCGGCGAGGCGGGCGCTTCGGCATCGAAGCCCATCCGCATCGGCACCGCGTTTTACGACCGGGGCCGCTGCCTGCCGTGGGCCATGGCCACCGAGTGCATCGTGTGCCAGGAGTGGTGCCCCACCTCGCCCAAAGCCATCTACCTGCGCGAGGCGGATGTGGGCGGCAGAAAGCTGCGCCAGCCGTACGTCGATCCGGAATTGTGCGTCGGCTGCGGCGCGTGCGAGTTCGCCTGCCCGGTGGCCGACCGCGCGGCGGTCTACGTGACCAGCGTGGGCGAGAACCGGTCCCGCACCAACCAGTTCCTGCTCAGGAAAGCGGCCGGCGCCGCGCCGCCCGCGCTACCGGACGCCGAGGGCTGGACGAAAACCGGCGCGACTCGCCGCTTCGACGCGGCCAACCTGTGGCAGTACCTCGACGGCGGCGCGGACAAATATGTGAACGCGGGGTTGGTGGTCACCGTCACCGCGCCGTACCATTTCCGGACCGGCTTCGACGCCGTCGCCGATCTGCACGTGTTCGCCGGCAGCGCGGGCGTAGCGCGAGTTTTCGATTCCGAGCCCGCCGCGGGCAGCGCGCCGGTGTCCGTGGGCGACGCGGCGCGCCTGTCGTCGGCCAGCCTCACCTTCCGCAAAGGCCGCTACCTGGTGCGCCTGGTGGCATACTCCCAGGGCCCGGAAGTGCCGGAGGCGCTGACGGCTCTGGCGCGGGCCATCGAGCGGGCTTGCGAAGAAACCCAAAACAGGATGGGCCACGAATGAATCTGGCGCGCGCTATCCGGCGGGCTTGCGAAGAAGCCCAAAGCAGGATGGGCCACGAATGAACACGAATGGGCACGAATTCGAAGCGCCTTGTTTATGGACTGAACCCCATTTGTGAGACACGCCGAAAAGACGCACTTTGCAGCGAATGGAGGCACAATTGGCCAAGATGGCAAAGTGGCGTCGACACACCGTGGAGTTCAAACGGCAGGTCGTCGAACGAATGAAGACCTGTGAAAACATTGATGCTCTGGCGCGCGAGCTGAAGATCCAGCGGAAGCTGCTCTATACCTGGAAGTATCAGTTCGAGGGCCGGCCCGAACCGCGGCACGCGAATCTGGGAATTACCGCAGAAGACCGCAAAGAGAAGCGGCTGCGGGATGAGATCACGAAACTGAAGGCGGCGCTGGCGGATAAAACCCTGGAGACCGATTTTTTCAGAAGTGCCTTGCTCAAAATCAAGGAGGGTCGCCAGCGGAGCACCGCATCTGGCGCCACAGCATCTACGACATCATCCAGTCGCGGGCGCAAGAGCAAGGCGGGTTAAGCGTGGAACGGATGTGCTGTCTGGCGGGAGTCAGCCGGGCCAGTTACTACCGGCATCTGGGTGGTGGTGGCGCCGGACGAGGCGGAGATGGCGGTGCGGCAGGCCATCCAGGAAGTGGTCGCTGGCCGCATCGTCGCCGTTACGGCTACCGGCGCGTCACGAAGGATTTGCATCGCCGGGGCATGGTGATCAACCACAAGCGGGTGTTGCGGATCATGCGAGAAGACAACCTGCTGGCGATCCGCTACCGCAAGTACATCCTCACCACGGATTCGCAACATGACTGCCAGGTCTATCTGAACCTGGCGGCGCGCATGACCCTGACCGGCGTCAACCAGCTCTGGGTGGCCGATATCACCTATATCCGTCTGCGCACCGAGTTTGTTTTCCTGGCGGTGGTGATCGATCGGTTCTCGCGCAAGGCGGTCGGTTGGGCTCTGGATCGCACGCTGGCGGCCACGACTGGCGGTAGCGGCGCTGCAGCAGGCCATCGGCCGGCGGCAGCCGCCGCCGGGCCTGGTGCATCATTCCGACCAGGGAATCCAGTATGCCTGCGCCGACTACGTCGCAGGTGCTGCCAAAGCCAGCGGCATGATCCCGAGCATGAGCCGCCCGGCGAATCCCTATGACAATGCGGTTTGTGAGAGCTTCATGAAAACCTTGAAACAAGAGGAAATCTACTGCAACCAGTACCGCGGATTTCGAGGAGCTTTCCGCACACCTGGAAGAGTTCATCGACCACTACTACAATCGCCAGCGACTCCACTCGGCCTTGGGCTATCGAACGCCGGAAGAGTTTGAGCAGGAGGCCGCGGCGCGGCTGCCTCGCGAGGGGATCCCGCGAGGCGGCGACTCTGAAGTTCTTCACGCCGCCCATCGGAGGCCCGGTATGCAGGAGCGCCCCTGACGCGCAGGGGGGAAATCAAACCATGAGACCTGTAGCCATGGGCTCGGCACGGAAGTGGCGCGAAGCCAAAAGTCGCCCTATACAGGGAAACTCTCCAAACGACCGGATTCTACGTGGGCCGGGTTGTCATCGTCACAAGAGAGTTTGCGTCGATCTCTTCCCCGCCACTCCGTTGCCGCAGCTTCCGGAACATACTGAAGCTTCCCGGAATGCGTTTTCTCAGGCATGGCGGAATCTATCGGTCCGATGTGGTTCAAACCACATTACAAGCCTGGGGCCGGAGTGACCGCCTCCCGTTGGTCGGCCCCGGGCCCAGCAAAGGACGCGACGGAAGGAGCACGCCCTGCCCATCGTCCGCGATGAGTTCCGGCCGGCTATTCCTCGATCGGGTTGCTCGCCAGCAGAGCCCGTCTCCGCTTCACCGGCAGCCCGATCATAAAACACTGGACGAATCGCAAGGAAAGGATTTATCATCGAACGGTAACTGCGTCTTTTCCCTCGTGTCTCACCGAAGGGGTTCACCCCATTATCCGTGTTCATCCGTGTTCATCCGTGGCCACTTTTGCTTTTTGAGCTTTGCCTGCTTTATGGTTTCGCCCCGCCCAGCGCGGCCGTGGCTAGCGTCCCGCCCAGGCCCATGGTCTCCACCGCCGAGGACGGCACAATGACCATCGCCCCCTTCTCCTTGATGGCCTCGTACAGCATGTTCATCGCGCGCAAGTGCAGCGCGACGGGATTGTCCTGGTAAGTCGCCGCGGCCTTCGCGAAGCTATCCGCGATCTCGGTTTCGGCCAGTCCCAGGATGGTGCGCGCACGGCGCTCCCGCTCGGCCTGCGCTTCCCGCGACATGGCGTCCTGAAGCTGCGGCGGGATCTGCACGTCGCGGATCTCGACCGACTGCACGGTGATCCCCCAGGAGGTCGTCTTCTCGTCCAGGATGCGCTGCAATTCGTGGCCCAGCATTTCGCGCTCCGCCACCATCTGATGCAACTCGTGGCGGCCGATCGATTCGCGCAGCGCGGTTTGCGCACTGAGCGAAATCGCCTGGTCGAAATCCTGGACTTCGAGGATCGCCTTCTCCGCGTTCCAGACCATCCAGAAGACGATGGCGTCCACGTTCACGGGAACGGTGTCGCGCGTCAGCGTGGATTCGGCCGACACGTTGGCCACGCGCACGCGCTGATCCACCACGCGGCTGACCGAATCGACAATGGGGACGATGTGGAACAAGCCGGGTCCGCGCAGGCCGACGTAGCGGCCGAACCGCAGCACGGCGATCTTCTCCCACTGGTCTGCCACACGGATCGCAAACAGGAAGTAGAGGCCGGCGGCGGCCCCGGCAATCAGCGGCCAGGGCTCGCCGGCCGCACGAGCCGCGGCCCAGCCTATGGCGGTTGAGATCGCCAACAGCGTCACTCCCACATTACTGACTCCGGATCGGTTGAGACCGGTTGTCATGGCGCTACCTCCGTTTCTTTTCCTGGTCAGCCTGTAGATCACGCAATTGCTCCAACAGATCCTGCACCGTAAAGCCGCCCGCCCCGGCGCGGGAGACGAATTCGCCGACGAGTTGGTCGAGCCGCCGCTGGCGCTCGGCCTGATCGCCCTTCACCTTCTTCTGGCCGATGAACGTGCCCGTTCCCTGCTGCGTCTCCAGCAGGCCGCGGATTTCGAGCTCCCGGTAACCCCGCACCACCGTGTTCGGATTGATGGCGAGGTCGACGGCGACCTGGCGCACCGTGGGAAGCTGGTCACCCGGCTTCAACGCGCCAGCGGCCATGCCCGCCGCTACCTGGTCGATGATCTGGCGGTAGACCGGCACGCCGCTCGCGAGATCTAGCCGGAACCGGAAGGGCCTGCCGCCGCCTTGGGTCGCCGCAGTCATTCTGACTATTAGTATACTAGTTTACTAGTACAAGTCAAGGGGAAAGTTGGGGAAGCGCGCCACTGGCCGGCCTCTCCGAGATGCCTTCGCCACCGAGCGCCGGAGGGCGACCGTCAAGAAGCGGTCCGCTCGCTCACGCTCGCGGTTCGGTGCTCGCGCGCCGCGAGCGGCCACCCGCCCCCCCTAGCGCGGCTTGACTTCGTATCGCGCGACCATACCCGCCAGCATGTGATCGCTGATGTGGCAATGGTAAAGCCAGATGCCGGGTGCGTCCGGGACCATGTCGGCGGTCACCATTTGCGCGGAGGTCACCACCAGAACGTCCGTGCGCTGCCCCGCGACCAGTACCGTGTTGCCGTGCCAGTGCGGCGTGTGCGCGTTGTTGAAGTCTCCCAGCGTGGCGACGTACCAGCGCACGCGTTCGCCTTGCGTCATCGTCATCAGCGGCATATTGCCGAAAATGTAGCCGTTGATCGACCACTTAACGTTCGTGTCCACGAAACCCGTCCCGGCGATGGTTCCCGCCATTCCTTCGGCGGTAATGAGGGAAGACTGCTTGCGGTCCACGCCCTTCGGGTCGGTGGTGTGCGCGCGGATGTTGTCCTCCAGGTACCAGCTCTCGTTCTCGTTGATGGCGATGAACATGCTGACGAACTCGCGATCGACGTCCTTGGGACGGCCGTCGGGGAGCGCCATGCCCCGGCGCGAAACGACGATCACGCCGAAGAGGCCCGAGGCGACGTCGCGGAGTTCGTCCGCGTGGGAGTGGTACAGCCAGAACACCGAGCTGGGGTCGGCCGGCCCTGGCCCGGCGCGCTCCGGTATCTGCCACACATAGATGTGGGTGGCGCCGGGAGGCACGCCGCCGTCCTCCTTGTCCGCGCCGGCGGTGCCGTCGTTGTAGTCCGCGCCCTCGGAATCCTTGCGATAGAAAACGCCGTGCGGATGCATGCTGTAGGGGTGCGAAGCGTGGTTTTTGAAGACCACCCGGATGGTGTCGCCGACCTCGCCGCGTAGAACCGGCCCCAACAGACCGAGGTACTGCTCTTCGGGTGCGCGCACTTTCAGCGTCGCAAAGGACGCGTCCGTGTATTCGCGGTAGATCGCCTTCTTGTAGACGCGGCCGATCCGATGAGGTCCCGGTTCCGTGTAGCCCTTCGCGACCGCGTCAAATGGATGTCCCATGGCTTCGTCGCGACCGGACGGAGCGTAGTCCCAATCCGCCTCGTCGGCAGCCACGTAGTAGGTGCGGGTCTTGCCCGCGGGCTCGGCCGGCGTCTGGCCGTGAACCACGGTTGCGCACAGGAGAGTTCCAACCAACCAGGGCAGAGTCATTCTTCCTCCTTATGGGATCGTCACCAGCCTGCGGCCGGGCACGTTGCGTTGCCACGCGCTCTCGATGTCCGCGAGCGGAACCGGTTCGGTGTCGATGCGCAGCCGGCCGAGCGCGGCGTGATCCATCACGTGCCGAAAGGCGTCCGTGAGCACTTGCCAGGGCGGGATGCCGGCCGTCCCCAGGATGGTCAGCGGCGCGCTGCGCAGCACCGCGGCAGGCAGCGTGATGGTTGACCCGGCGCTCTCGCCCACCTCGATGTAGCGCGTGTCGGCACCGGCGACGGCGAACTCCGCGCGGGTGAGAGCCGCCAGCAGCGCTTCGGCCGGGGGTCCCCACAAGTAGTCGACGATCACGCCGTAGCCCTTCTCGCCGGCCTCGCGGCGGAAGGCTTCGATCAAGTCGTCGCGCGGCTGGTCGAGCCGGATCGTGGCGTCCGCGCCGAGCGCGCTCAACGCCCGCTCATTTCGTCCCGCGGCTACGACGCGCCCGGCGCCCAGGATTTTCGCGATCTGCACGGCCAGCTTGCCGGCGACCCCCGTCGCGCCGGCGATCAGAACGGTCTCGCCCGGGGCCAGTCTGGCGCGGTGCTGGAGCGCAAGCCATGCGGACACGCCGGGATTGGGAATCGCCGCGGCGGCTTCATCGTCGAGAGCGTCGGGAACCGGGAAGCATTGCACACGCCGCACCACGCTGCGCTCGGCCATGGCGCCGTAGGGTGGCCGCGGTCCGCCGAAGAAGACGCGCGTGCCGTCCTCCAGCAGTCCCACTCCATCCGCGCCGCAGACCAGCGGCAGCGCGCGCGGGCTCGCGTAGTGCGAACCGGCGGCCAACTGCTTATCCACGGGTTTCAGAGCCGCGGCGCGGACTTGCACGATCGCTTCGCCCGGGCCGGCGACGGGGTCGGCAAACGGCTCGAACCGGGGCGGCTGTCCCAGAGCATGCAGCACGGCGGCGTTCATCGGTTACTTCGAGTGTACGACTGGTGGGGCCCGGAATTGGTACCATCGCGGCATGGAAAAGATCTATGAAGAGCTGAAGGTGCTGGGCAAGGACCTGGCCGACAGGGTGGGCGATCTCATCCACGAAGGCAACGTGCGGCGCGTGATCATCAAGGACGACAAGGGGCACACCTTCATGGAGGTTCCGCTGACGGTGGCCGCGATCGGAACCATTGTGGCTCCGGTGCTCGCCGCCGTCGGCGCGCTGGCCGGAATGGCCGCCCACTTCACCGTGGGCGTGGAACGCGCGCCCGAGCCGCCCGCGGCCGCGCCTCCCCCGCCCCCGCCGCCTTCGGACGCGGTTTGATTATTCGTGGCGCAGGGCCACCGCCGGATCCACTCGCAGGGCGCGCAGGGTGGGCGCGACCGCAGCCAGCGCAGCCACGAGCGAAAGGCCGGCGGCCACCGCCACGAAGTTCACGGGATCGCTCGCGCGCACTTCCGGGACCAGAAACATCGATAGCGGGCGCACGGCAAACACGGCCACCGCGAGTCCGATCGCCCCGCCCACGGCCACCAGGCGCGCGCCCTCGCCCGCGACCATCGACAGCACGTTGGCCGGCGTCGCGCCCAGGGCCACACGAATGCCTATCTCTCGAACGCGCCGGCTCACCGCGTAGAGCAGCACGCCGTACAGCCCGATCGAAGCCAGCGTCAACCCCAGCAGCGACATCGCTCCGAATGCCACCGCGCCGGCGCGGCTCGGCAATAGCGAGGGCTGAAGGGCGTCGCGCATGGTCTTGATTTCGACGCCGGCCGACGGATCGAGAGCGGCCAGCGTTTTGCCGATCGCGAGCACCAGGGGCTCCGGCGCTCCCTCGGCCCGCACCACGAAACTCACAAAACGTGCGTCGTTGATCGTGTTTTGAGCGTAGGGCCGGTAAATGGCCAGCCCGTTCTCCTCCCACAGAATCGAGTACTTGCTGTTGCGCGCGACGCCGGCGATCCGCAGTTCCTCGCCCGTGGGCAGCCGGACGGTGTGTCCCACCGGGTCGGCGTTTGCGAACAGCAGCCGCGCCAGGTTCTCGTTCAGGATCGCGACAGGCGGCGCTCCGGCGCTGTCCGTGGGGAGAAACTCGCGGCCGCGGAGAATGGGAATCCGCATGGTGTGGAAGTAGTCCAGGCCGACCGAGTTGAAGTTGTAGGTGAGCCGCGCCGCGTGGCTGCTGACGTCGGCGCGAATGTCTCCGGTGTTGCGTATGGGCATCGCGGTCGGGACGCCGCGCGCCAGGGACGCGGCTGCGACACCCGGAAGCGCGCGCATGCGCTCGAGCGCCGCACGGGTCAATTCGCGGAATCGCTCCCGCGTGCACGAAGCGGGCTGCACGGAGAAGGTCGCCCAAACCGTGTGCGCGGTGTCGAATCCCAGGTTCAGGGAAGTTGTGTGCGACAGGTTGCGGATGAAGAGCAGTCCGCCGCTGAGCAACACGAGGGAGACGGCCAGTTGCCCCACCACCAGCACGTTGCGCAGGGACCAGCGGCGGCTTCCGGCGCGGCCATCCTCTTTCTTGAGAGCGAGGGCGATCCCGGCGCGCGTGCCCTTGACTGCGGGCGTGAGTCCTACTGCCAGGGTCACCGCTACCGCGATCGCGGCGGAGTAGGCCAGCAGCCGCCAATCCGGCTGGATCACGAACTCGATCCACTGCATGGGCAGGGGCAGGCCACTGATCAGCCTGGTGAGAACGACGTCCAGCAGCAAACCGCCGGCGGTGCCGCACACCGCCAGCAGCAGGCTCTCGGCGAGCAACTGGCGCACGATGCGGCCACGCCCGCCACCCAGCGCGAACCGGATGGCGAGTTCCTGCGACCGGCTGAACGATCGCGCCAGCAGCAGGCTCGACACGTTGGCGCAGGCGATCAGCAGCACCAGGCCCACCACCACCATCAACATGCCGAAGAACGCCGCCACCGGCATCATGGAAGACCCGGAACCGTTGTGCAGCAGCCGGTCCATGCCGCCGACGCCTGCGACGCTGACGCTCTTGGCCCACTTGTGATTCGGGTCCGGGAACACGCGGTCCATTTCCTGGCACAAGGATTCCAGGCGCGCGCGGGTAGCCTGGCGGCTCACTCCCTCCGGCAGCCGGGCGTATATCATGACTTCCCCGGGGTCGGTGAGCACAAACAGGTCGGGCATGAAACCGAATCCGACTAGCGTGCGATGGCCGCGCGGCAGGACGCCCACGACGGTGAAGACGCGGCCATCGAGCACCAGCCTGCGGCCGATTACGTTCGGCTGCGCGCCCAGACGCCGCCTCCAGAACCCGTCGGTGAGGACCGTCGCGTCGACGTCGCCCTTCTGCAGTCCCCGGCCCATCGCGAGGGGAACGCCGGTCACCTGGAAGAAGTCCTCGGTCAGCCGCGTCGCCGCCAGCTTGTAGGATGCGTCGCCGTCCTTCCACTGGGTCACCATCTGCACGTTGATTCCGGCGATGCCTTCGAAGATGTGCGCGTCGCGAAGGAAGCGGTACTGCTGCATCGGGATCCAATCGACGCCGCCGATCGAGATCTGCGCCAGCGAACGCGGATCGCGGCAGGAGGGCTGGCTGAAGAGGACCTCCATGGCGACGCTGAAGATGGTGGTGTTGGCGCCGATGCCCAGGGCCAGGCAGCAGATCGCGGTCAGCGCGAAAGACGGACTGCGGCGGAAGGCGCGGGCGGCGTAGCGCAGGTCCGAGCCCAGGTCCTCGAGCCAACGGAACTGCCAGGCGGAACGCGTTTCCTCGCGGGTACGCAGGCTCGATCCGAACTCGCGGCGGGCGCGCAGGACGGCCTCGGCGCGAGGGATGCCCTCCTGTTCCAGTTCGTCGGCGCGCGACTCGATGTGAAACTGGACTTCGTCTTCCATCTCGCGCTCGAATTGCGAGCGGCGGCCCAGGTAGCCGAAGCGGCGGACGATTTCTTTCCAGAGTGCCATGCCGGGCCTCCTATCTCAGACCGTGCGCATCACGAGCTTGATGGCGCGCACGAGGCGGTCGAACTCGCCCGCCTCCTTTTCGAGCTGCGCGCGGCCTTCGGGCGTCAGGCGATAGAAGCGCGCCTTGCGGTTGTTCTCGGAAACGCCCCACGTCGACGCCAGCCATCCCTTCACCAGCATGCGGTTGAGCGCGGGATAGAGTGACCCATCCTCGATTTCGAGCCCCGCGCGCGAGGCTTCCTTGATGCGCTTGGCGATGGCGTAGCCGTGCAGCGGGCCGCTTCGCAGGGTTCGCAGGATCAACAGGTATAGGGTGCCGGGAAGGAGTTCCGGGCTGGCGGAGGGTTCCATGGGAGCCTTTCTGAACTATGTATAGTACGGACGAGGGAAAGATGTCAAGGGCAGCGCCTTCGGGCGCCGGGATCAGGCGGCGGACAATTTCGCCACGTGGAGCCGCTTCCGGTTTCGTTCCGCGTGCCAGAGGTCATACTGAAGCTGCTGGTTGAGCCAGCTTTCCGCGCTGGTGTCGAAGGCGATCGAGAGACGGACGGCCATCTCGGGGCTGATGCCGGCGCGCCCGTTCAGAATGCCGGACAGCGTCTTGCGACTGACGCCGAGCGAGCGCGCGGCTTCCGTCACGGTCAAGCCCAGGGGATCCAGGCAGAGCGTCCTGAGCACCTCACCCGGGTGCGGCGGATTATGCATCTTCATGGTCACCTCAGTGGTAGTCCTCGTAATCCACGCGATCCACGTCCTTGCCGGCACAGGTGAACGTGACGCGCCAGTCGCCACTAACCTTGACGGCCCACGTGCCCTTTCTGGGGCCACGGAGTTGGTGGAGATCCAAGCCGGGCAAGTTCATGTCTCGCGCGCTCGTTGACGCGTTCAGACGACCGAGGATCAGCCGCAGCCGATCGGCATGATTCGCCTGAATCCCCGATTTGGCGCCAGTGGCGAAGAACTGTTCGAGTCCCTCGTGCCGAAATCCCTTGATCGCCACCTCCCCGAGTGTAACCCATGTCGTTACAGGTGGCAATCCGCCGGCCGGCGGGCTGGCCGCGGACCTGGGGTGTCCACCCCCACAGCAATACTCCCTGTTAAGATAGGGAACTGCCGCCTGTATGGACCACATTCTATCTGTAGTTCTTTTGACCCCGCTGGCGGGCCTGCTGGTTCTGCTGCTGATCCCTTCCTCACAGCCTCTGTGGATCAAGCGGTGGGCGAACATCGCCTCGTTCATCGGCTTTCTGACGTGCCTGCCGCTGATCTACTATTTCGATCCGCACCAGGATTTCCAGTTCGTCGAGCGCGTCCCCTGGATTCCGTCGCTGGGCGCATCCTTCTATTTGGGGATCGACGGCTATAGCCTGCTGCTGGTCGCTCTCACGGGCCTGATCGGCTTCATCGCCGTTCTTTCGAGCTGGAACGCGATCGACAACCGGCTGAAGGAATACTACGCCAACTTCCTGATCCTGCAGGCGTCGATGATGGGCGTCTTCATGGCGCGCGACTTCCTGCTCTTCTTCGTCTTCTGGGAGCTGGGGCTGGTGCCGATGTACTTCATCATCGCCGTCTGGGGCGGCCCGCGCCGCGTCTATTCGGCCTTCAAGTTCATCGTATACACGTTCATCGGCTCGGTGGTGATGTTCCTGGGCATCCTGGCGTTGTACTCGGCGCACCACGCGCAGTTCGGGAGCTACAGCTTCGCCATGCCCGACCTGCTGCGCACCACGCTTCCGGCCTCGACGCAGTGGTGGGTCTTCTGGGCCTTCTTCGCGGGCTTCGCCGTGAAGGTGCCGATGTGGCCGCTGCACACCTGGCTGCCGGACGCGCACACCGAGGCGCCGACGGCGGGCTCGGTGATCCTGGCGAGCATCCTGCTGAAGATGGGCACCTACGGCTTCCTGCGCTTTTCGCTGCCGCTGCTGCCGGACGCCTCGAAGGACTCGCGGATCGTGAACGTCATGGCGGTGCTGTCGCTGATCGCCATCGTCTATGGGGCGCTGGTGTGCCTGATGCAGAAGGACTGGAAGAAGCTGATTGCCTACTCGTCGGTGAGCCACCTGGGTTTCTGCACGCTGGGCATCTTCGCGCTGAATCCGGCGGGCATCACGGGATCGATCATCCAGCAGATCAACCACGGCATCTCGACCGGCATGCTCTTCCTGATCGTGGGGATCGTGTACGAGCGCAGGCATACGCGCGAGATCTCGGAGTATGGCGGGCTGCTGCGGGTCATGCCGCTGTTCACCATCGTTTTCTTCATCACGGCGCTGAGCTCGATGGGGATGCCGGCGTTGAACGGATTCATAGGCGAGATCTCGATCCTGCAAGGCGCGTACCAGATGTCGTTCAACTGGGCGCTGTGGAGCGTGGTGGGAATCGCGCTGGGTGCGGCGTACCTGATCTGGCTGTTCCAGCGGACGATGCTGGGCGATGTTTCGGAGAAGAACGCCGGGCTGCGGGACCTGTCGGCGCGCGAGATCGCGGTTTTCGCGCCGCTGCTGGTGCTGGCCTTCGCGATCGGGATCTATCCGAAGCCGCTGTTCACGGTGCTAGAGCGGCCGACGCAGCAGATCGTGGAGAGGGTGAGGACCGGAGGACGCACGTCGCCGGTCGCCCGTCGCTCGTCGGCGGGTCCGCTTGCTGACGCGCGCGGTTCGGTGCTGGCGCGGCCCTCACTTCCCCGATAGGTTCAGCGTCGTGATCTTGCTCTTGCGCGCGTGGCTGGCGCCGACGATGACGCCGAACGCCGACCAGGCCGCCCAGATGAGGAGGCCCAGCCAAGGTTGTTGGTCACGCGGCATCCTGGCGGGGCCCAAGAGCGCCGACGCAATATAGATCAGCACCCCTGGGACCAGGGCCAGGGCGTAGGCTTCCACAACAGACAGTTTCCGTCTGCGCACAAGGAGGCCAGCCACCAGACCGCAGACGAACGCCAGCGGCCACTGAACGGCGTGCAGCACGGTCAGCATGAGAAACCGATCCTAGCACAACCGGCGGTGCTACACCTTGACGGCGGGCGCCAGGTCGCGGCTGGTGATTACCCGGTCGATCAGGCCGTAGTCGACGGCCTGCTCCGGGTCCATGATGTAATCGCGGTCCACATCGCGCCCGACCCGCTCCATGGGCTGGCCGGAGCAATCCGCCAGGATTTCGTTCAGCAGTTCCCGCATGCGCAGGATTTCCTTGGCGTAGATGTCGATGTCGGTAGCCTGCCCGGCCAGGCCGCTCATGGACGGCTGGTGAATCAGGATCCGCGAATGCGGCAGGCTATAGCGCTTGCCCTTGGTTCCGGCGGCCAGGAGGACGGCGCCCATGGACGCGGCCTGACCGACGCAGATGGTCACGATGTCAGGCTCGACGAAGCGCATCGTATCCAGGATCGCGAGGCCGGACGAGATAGAGCCGCCCGGCGAGTTGATGTAGAGCGAGATGTCCCGCTGGGGATCCTCGGCCGCCAAAAACAGCATTTGCGCGATGACAAGGTTAGCTACGTTGTCGTCAATCGGCGTGCCCAGGAAGATGATGTTCTCCTTGAGCAGGCGGGAATAGATGTCATACGCGCGTTCGCCCCGCGAGGTCTGTTCGACCACCATGGGGACCAGGACTGAATTGCCCATTCGGGTTCTCCCTCCGCGACCCGACTGAGCGGGCCGCCGTCAGCTTTTCTTGCCGCCGGCCATGGCCATCTTCTTGGCTTTGCGGGGCTTCTCGAGCGCCTTCCGCTTCTCCGCGAGGGCCGTGGCCAGATCTTGGATCGTCGTCTTCTCTAGATAATCCATGATACGCGAACGGAGAGTCTTCCAGGAATCGTGCATCCCGCAAGGCGCGTCGTCGTTGCATTCGGAGAGTCCGCTGACGCACTTCTGATAGTCGGTGAGCCCATCCAGCGCTTCGACAAGCTGGATCAGGCTGACGTCCTTGGCGGGCGTGCGGAGGCAAAAGCCGCCGGTAGGTCCTTTGCTGGACTTCAGCAGGCCCTTGCGGGCCAGTTGCTGCAGAATTTTTGCCAGGAAGTGAGCAGGGATGCCCTCTTGCTCGGCAATCTGCTTGACCATGGCGTACTTGCCTTCGGGAACCTGAGCCAGGTTCACGAAAGCGCGAATTGCATACTCAGTCGACCGTGAATAGATCATCGTAGGTTGTTCTCCCCTCCAGACGGCCCCATCCGTACTCTTTTATCTTGAAAGATCTTAAGGAAAAACGCAACAGGAATTTCAGAGTCCATCCCCCATCAGGGCGGTTTGGGCGAATTAAAGCCGGTCCGGGGGGCTTCTGGAGGTCCCCCTGACCCAGCGGCGGGTCTGGAGAGGGACTTGCGAAATTAGTCACTCGACCGGCTGGTAGCACCGAACCGCGACCGTCAGGGAGCGGAACGGGCCGCCGATTGACATCTGCTTGAGGGGGTCCGTTGCGGTAGGGATGGCCGTTGCCGGCCACCCCCCGCACAGACCCGTACTTGCAGGAACTACTGCATACGGTTCTTACCTTGGATGTGACGCCGCAAGGCGCCTGGCGTCGAAACGAGCATCCGGATACGCATGCACAACATGAGGGATGGGTAACCAGTGGTCGAGGACCGGCCCCAGTTTCGTCCAAGTGGGCCGCCGCTGACTGCGCTGGCACAGAGTTCTGTACCACAGGCGAGCCACCTGATGCCGGAATCGCGACAGCACCGCCAGGTTCCCCGGAACCGCATGGTATTGGTAGTAACCGCGCAGCACGCTCCGCAGCCATTCTCCGACCGTTGCAATCGGCGCGTGCATCTTCCGGCGTAGTTCCTGCTTCAGTTCTTGCAGCTTCTTCCGCCTTCGTTTGCCGTCCGTAATGCGCCGGACTTCGAACCTGCCCAGCCTGTTTTCCCCGCACACGTGCCGGAATCCCAGGAAGGTGAACGCCTCCGGTTTCCCCTCTCCACGCTCGGCCCGGTTTAACCTCGCGAACCGCCCGAACCGGATCAGCCGGGTCTTGTCTTCATTCAGCTCCAGCCCATACTCGCGCAGATGCTCCTTCAGTTCCTCCAGGTAGCGCTCTGCCTCGTCCTGGCGCTCGAAGCCCAGAATGGCATCGTCGGCGTAACGCACGATGGTGATCTCGCCTCCCGCCGCTTGCCTCCACTGGTCGGTCCACTGATCGAGGACGTAATGCAGATACACGTTGCTGAGCAGCGGCGAAATCACCGCCCCCTGGGGAGTCCCTGCTTCTGTCTCCGACCATACGCCGTCCTCCATGACCCCCGCCTTCAGCCATTTCTGGATCAGGCGCAGGACCCTCGGATCGGCGATCCGTTTCTCCATCAACTGGACCAGCTTTTCATGCGAAAGGTTATCGAAAAAGCTCTTTAGGTCCAGATCGAGAATCCAGCTCACCCTCTTCCGCTTGATCGCCACATACAGCGCGTCCAGCGCCATATGCTGGCTGCGTCCCGGCCGGAACCCGTAAGAGAAACCCCGAAAATCCTCTTCGTAAATTGCGTTGAGGACCGTGGCCACGGCCTGCTGGACGATCTTATCCTCCAGCGCCGCCAGCCCCAATGGCCGCTGCTTGCCATTGTCTTTCGGTATCCAGCGTCTCTTGGAGGGCCGCGCCTGGTACGCCCCGCGATGCACCCGGCTGTGTAGATCTGTGAGTCTGTCCTCCAGCCCGGTGGCATACTCCTGCCATGTCATCCCGTCCACTCCCGGTGCGGCTTTCCGCTTCAGGGCCTGAAAGCTGTCCCGCAGTAGCCCCGGGGTCACATGGTGAAGCAGAGCCGTGAACCGCTCCTGCTTGTTATTCCGCGCTCTTTCCCGCACACCCTGCAATCCCTGGGTCACCCTTTCCCCGCTCTGGGTCGGTCGAGTGTTAGATTCCACGGTGTTCTCCTTGGTCACGGGCCTTCCCTCCACCCCCTCCGCCGCCGGCGTTTCCACCGGCCTTGTTCGGAGGCTTCGCAGGTAATATGCCCGTGTTCGACTCCTCGCTGGCGCGCGTGCCCGGATTGCGCTTTGGGCTTCCCGGGCCGATCCAGCAGCCGGGTAGGCCACCGGATACCAGCGAGGTCTCTCGGTTCTCGCGCGTGCAGTTTCTCGGCGTGCGTATGGCTCTTGGACTACGCCGGGCCTGACGGAGACTCGCGATCCCGTTTCCGCCAGTGTGGCCTTCCCGTTGTAAGCACACGGTCAGCGCCCGGATTGCGTTTTTCGAAGCTCGATTCCTCGCCCGCCGATGCCTCTGTCTACACTTCACCCGGCACCTCGCGGCACCCAGCGCAAGACATGAGGTCAAGATGGTTCGCTACTCCTTTCTTGCGGGGCTCTTTCATCCCCGACTGCACGCCGGTTTATCCCGACGATT
>CAVXQQ010000010.1:0-9100 GCA_963763835.1 Bryobacterales bacterium | reverse complement strand
CATTCTATCAGGGCGTGGGTGTACGCACCGAGAGCACCGAGATGGTATGAGAAGGCCGGTTCCTCCCGGCGGGATGCGTTAAGCTCCCGTTAGGCGCACTCGATAAGGTGCAAAGGAAGGAACCGGTATGAAAAAGAATATCACGGGTAAGGGAATGGCGAAGCGGAAGCAGCAGGCGCGCAAGCAGCAGCGCGAGGATCTGACGATCGGTATCGACGTGGGTGATCGCAGCAGCTCCTACTGCATCCTGGACGAAACCGGCGAGGTACTGGTGGCAGGCAGCCTGAAGACCACGCGAGCAAGTCTCGGGAGTGCTTCGGGAAGCTGCAGAGGAGCCGGGTGGCGATCGAGGCCGGGACCCACTCGGCGTGGGTGGAGCGGGGCGGGGGAGTGCGGACACGAAGTGATCGTGGCCAATGCACGAGCCATCCCGCTGCTGACGGCCAACAGCGGAAAAAGGGACCCGATCGATGCGGAGATGCTGGCGCGGATGGCGCGCGTGGATCCCAAGTACTGCGTCCGATCCGGCATCGCAGCGAAGAGGCGCACGGACACCTGCTGGCGATCCGGGGCGCCGCATATTGGTGGAGGCGCGCACCAAGCTGATGAACGCCGCGCGCGGGCTGGTGAAGCCGCTCGGAGAGCGGCTGCCGGATTGTTCGCCGGCCGCGGCCAGTGTGCGCCTGGCGGAGGAACTGGCGCCGCCGTGCGAGCGGCGATCGAGCCGTTGTTAGAGGCGGTGGAAGCCCTGAACCTGAAGATCCAGGAAGCGGACAAACGGATCGAGGCGATCGCACGGGAGCACTACGCGGAAGAAGTACGACGTCTGACGCAAGTGAAGGGAGTGGGGACACTGGTGGCGCTGACGTTCGTGCTGACGCTGGAAGATCCGGCGCGCTTCCGCAAGAGCCGGGAAGTGGGCTGTTACATTGGAGCGCGGCCCGGCGAGACCAATCGGGAGAAAGCAATCCGCAACTAGGGATCACCAAAGAGGGAGATCAGTACCTGCGCACGCTGCTGGTCAACAGTGCGCAGTACATTCTGGGACGGTTTGGCCCGGATACGGATGTGCGGCGCTGGGGGCTGAAGCTGTGCGCGCGGGGCGGGGGCAACGCCAGGAAGCGGGCGGTGGTGGCGGGGCGCGAAAGCTGAGTGTGCTGTTGCACCGGTTGTGGGTCAGCGGCGAGGTGTACGAGCCGCTAAGGAACTCGAGGACCGCGGCTCCAGCGGCGGCGGCCGAGGACAGCCTGAGGACAGGATGGGTTTGGGAAGTCGTAGCCAGAGACCGAACGGGGGTGACTGCGAGGTCGCGGTAGAGCCGGCATTCCGGGAAGACCGGGAGGCCGAGCTCGACAGCGAGATGGCAGCCCCCCACCTTCGGAAGAACCCCAACGAGCACCCGGCCGGGGAACCGGCCGATCCGAGTGCGGATGGAAGCCGGGTCGAAGGAAAGCGGCGACGAAGGCGGGAGAGCGAGCGCCTCCCGTTGGTCGGCGCAGGACAGCGGACGGAGGCGGAGGTGTTCCTGGATGCCGCGCAAAAGGCGCGCGGTAAGAGCTTTGGCGCCGCCCCGGACCCCGCCAGGGGGACACCCCCTGGGATCCCGGCCTCCTTTCCCTCCGGCCCCAGATTCCGGAACGGTCCTCGCCGTCAAGGGTTCGCTGCGCCGCGCAAAACCGGCGCGCCCTTGACCGCTCCGGGCCGTTCCGACAGTTTCCTTAGATGAGGGAAGGAGGCCCATGCAAAGGCCAAAACAAAAACACCCGTCGATCAACATTTTCCTTGACTCGAGGGGCCTTCTCATGGAAACCGCGACCGTTAGGGAGCGGACCCTTCACAGCGCCCGCAGAAACTCCCTCACCGCCGCAGCGAACGCGTCGGGCTGGTCGGCGAAGACAAAGTGCCCTGCTCCGCCGACCTCAACCATACGGTGGTTCGGGAACAGCTCGGCGAAGTGGCAGGCTCCAGGCGGCCGACTGCAAGTCGTCGCGGCCGTGAATCACCAGCACGGGAGCCGCAACCTTGCGGAACGCGTCGCGGTAGTCGTGGCGCCGGCCCATGCTGAGATAGACGGCTAGCGGCATCATGCCGCCGTTGCCCTCCATCGTCGTGCCGCCGACGGCTTGCTGCGCCGCCGCGGGCGAAGCGGCCAAATAGAAAGTGCCGAAGCGACGGTACATGGCGGCCAGTTCGTCGTCGCTTTTCTTCACCGCGCCCTGGAAGTCGAAATACTCCGCCAGGAACTTCTCGTACTCGGGCAGTCTCTCGGCGGGCAGCCGCTGCCGGATTTGCGCGAACAGGTCGCCGTCGGGAGTCGGCAGGACCGCCAGATCGGCGGGCGCCACGGCGATGACGGCCCGCACGTGCTCGGGAAACTCGGCCGCATAGAGCGCGGCCAGGAACGCCCCGAACGAATGCCCCGCCAGAATCACCTTCTCCCGTCCGAGGATGCGGCGAATCCGCTCGATGTCGGCGACCTGCGCCGGGAGCCCCAGCGTCCGGTTGAGCGCCTGCATCGACTGGTAGAAGCTCTGATCGGGTAGCGAACGGATCGGCCGTGTCGACGACCCGCATCCGCGCTGGTGGTAGTACACCAACCGGTAATCGGCGCCGAGTATAGCGCCCGCCGGCCACGGCCCCGCGGGCACGAAGCCCGGGCCGCCGTGAATGGTGAGGATCGGCTCGCCCGCGCCCTCCTCGAAGTGGAACAGCTCGATATCGGAGGCAACGCGCCAATACCCCGGCCGAGCGTCTGCCTGCGAGGGCGGCGCCAACGGCTCGCGCAAATCCTTGCCGGCCCGCACATCGCCCGGTCGGTAGAGCGGGCTGTTGAACCAGTGCCAGGCTGCGGCAGCCAACGTCACGAGCAGGACCACGCTTCCGACCAGGATGGTGAGTTTCATGACCCGATACTACGCTGAGGCCAGCCGCCACGCTTGACGATTCTTGCGCAATTCACACAGCGGCGGCTGTAAAATACTTCGAGACCCGCGATTCGGGAAGGAGACTCCCGTGAAGCGGACTGTCTCATTTCGCCTGAACGGAAAGCCGGCCAGCGTCACGGCCGACGACGAGCGTATGCTCCTTTGGGTCCTGCGCTCCGACCTTGGCCTCACCGGCACCAAGTTCGGCTGCGGCGAAGGCCTGTGCGGAGCCTGTACCGTGGTGGTCGGCGACCGAGGCGGTACGCTCCTGCGTGACGCCCCTCAAGAACGTGGCCGGCAAGCACGTCCTCACCATCGAAGGCCTGGGAGGCGAGCGGCTGCACGCCATCCAACAGGCCTTCATCGACCACAACGCGTTCCAGTGCGGCTACTGCACGCCGGGCATGATCATGAACGCCTACGCGCTGCTGCAAAAGACCCCGCGGCCCACGCGCGAACAGATCGTCGCCGCCATGGACGACAACCTCTGCCGCTGCGGCTCGCACGTGCGCATCGTCAGCGCCATTCAACAGGCCGCCGGTGCCGGAAAGGCAGGTGTGTAATGGAAACCCGGGAACTCAATCGCCGCGAATTCGCACAACTCACCGGCGCGGGGCTCTTCGTCTTCTTTCACGCCGAACTGGCTCGCGCTCAGGAGCCCGCACGCATTCCCGGGCGGGTGTCCACACCTTCCGATTTCAACGCCTTCCTCAAAATCGGCGAGGACGGCCGCGTCCAGTGCTTCGTAGGCAAAGTGGAACTGGGCCAGGGGGCGATGACCTCGCTGGCGCAGGTGCTGGCCGAAGAGTTGGATGTCGCCTTCGACTCCGTCGACGTGGTGATGGGCGATACCGACCTCTGCCCCTACGACATGGGGACCTTCGGCTCGATGACCACTCCCCTGCTGGTGCCCGTGGTCCGCAGGGCTGGCGCCGAAGCGCGCGCGGTACTGCTGGCCATGGCCGCGGAGCGTCTGAGTGTCCCGGTAGAGCGTCTGCACGTGAAGAATGGCGTGATCGCTGGCCCGGAGCCGGCCAATCGCTGAGTTACGGGCGGCTGGTGGAAGGCAAGCGCATCGAGCGCCATCTCGCCAATATCCCGGTCAAGCCGGTCACCGGGTTTCAGGTGATCGGGCATTCGCCGCGCCGCAAGGACGCGCTCGACAAGGTAACCGGCAAGGCCATCTTCGCGGGCGACCGGCTCCCCGCCGGGCTGCTACATGCCCGCGTGTTGCGGCCTCCCGCACACGGCGCCACCGCCCGGAACATCGACACCTCGGCGGCGGAGAAGATGCCTGGCGTGCGCGTGGTGAAGGATGGCGATCTGGTAGCCGTGCTCCACGAGCGCCCCGACATCGCCACAGCCGCGCTCGCCAAGGTGAAGGCCGAGTTCGATCCCGCGCCCGCGCTTCCGGACGACAAGCATCTTCGATCACCTGCTGAAGACCGCGCCGCCCCCCCGCGTCGTCTCGCAGAGCGGCGACTTGGCCGAAGGCGAGCGGCTCGCCGGCAAAATCGTCGAGCACACTTATTTCGACGGATATGGCGCGCACGCACCCATCGAAACGCACTCCGCGACGGCCGTGGTGGAGAACGGCAAACTCACCGTGTGGGCCAGCACCCAGGCGCCGTTCATGGTCAAGGACCAGGTAGCTCGCGGGGCCGGATTTCCGCCCGACAAGGTCCGCATGATCTCGCACTATGTAGGCGGCGGCTTTGGCGGAAAAACCGAAGCCGAGCAGGCGGTAGATGCGGCCAGGCTGGCGAAAATCACCAGCCGGCCCGTACAGGTCGTCTGGAGCCGGAAGACGAATTCTTCCACGATCATTTCCGCCCGGCGGCGGTCCTCAAGATTCGGGCGGGGATGACCGCAGCCGGGAAGATCGTCCTGTGGGATGCCCGGTGGTTGGAGCCGGCGACCGCGAAGCAAGGCCGTTCTACAAGATTCCGCATCAGCGTACCTATGATTGTGTCAACTGAAATCTGCACGCCTGGCGCAAGTTTTTTGGCGGGGTTGGGCCGGGGCTGGCTTGGTGTCTCGCTTCGTCTTCCTCATAGGACCCGAAGGGCAGAGCGGTGGCGGGTCAAGGCCGCGTAGCGCCCCGCAGGGGCTTGGCCTTGACGCGCCACCGCTCTGCCCTTACTCAGAATCCCGGAAGACGAAGCGAGCCTTTACGCGGATCGCCGCGCCACGCGTTTCGGTTTTCGAATCTGCTCGGCGAAAGGCGCCGTGCCGCTTTCGTCCAGCATGCGGAGTTCGCCGGGCGCGGCCGCGGGCAGCGCCGGCAACTCGGCCGCGGCGCAGACCTGGTCCAGGCTGGGCACCGCGCGGGTGCGCTTTCCGCTGCCGTAGTCGGCCGAGCGCCGCGCGCCTTTCACCGAGCCGTTGGGTTTGCGACGGCCGGTGGCGCGGATGCGCAGGCGGCTGAACTTGGCATCGAGGGTGGCCGGTTGGGCATAGCGGTAGGGCTCGTTGGCGTGCAGCATGCGCCAGGCGATGGTGACCAGCTTGCGCGCCGTGGCCACCACCGCCACGTTGCGGTTCTTCTTCTTTTGGATGCGGCGGAAGAACACTCCCAGAGGTCCGGGATGCCGGGCCAGGGCCTGCGCGGCCTGCACCATCATCCAGCGGGCGTGGCTGTTGCCCTGCTTGGTGATGGGGCCGTGGTAGCAGTGGGCGGCGGACTGATGGGTGGAAGGAACCAGTCCCAGATAGGAGGCGGCGCGGTTGCCATCGAAGAAGCGGTCGACCTCACCCAGGGCGGCCAGCAGAGTCTGGGCCACGGGGAAGTCCACTCCCGGCAGAGTCATCAGCAGGCGGACGCGCGGATCGGCGTGCGCTTCGATGGCCTGCTCGTCGGTGAGCGCGGAGAGTTCTTCCTGCAGGCGGGCGAGCTGGCGCAGGTGGCGGTCCAGAGTCTGGCGGCCCAGGGAATCCAGTTCCAGGCGCTGAAGCCAGGCGCGGGAGCGGGGCTGGAACAGATCGCCGGCGGGGGGCTCGATGAGGCGCTGGTGGAGCACGGCGTGGATCCGATTCTTGAGGCGGGTCTGATCGGCCACCAGGTTGGCGCGTTCGGTCGAGACGGAGCGCAGGTGGCGGGTACCGGCATCGGGTTGCCAGACCCGCGGCAGGAAATCGCTGCGCAGCAGTTGGGCGAGCACCAGGGCATCCACGCGGTCGGTTTTGATCTTGGCGCTGGCGATGGCGCGGGTGCGGAGGGGATTGGAGACCACCACCTCGGCCACGAACGGTTCCAGGATAGCGACCACGGCCCAGGTGTTGGTGGTGGCCTCCAGGGCCAGGTGGTGTTGGGGAGTGAGGTGGGCGCGGACAAAGTTCTCCAGCGCGGTACGGGTGGCGGGGAAACGGCCGCGCCAGGCGGGCGCGCCGTCGTCGTCGAGCAGGACGGCCTCAACGATTTTCTTGTGCAGATCCAAGGCGGCAAATGGCATACTGAAAGCACCTTTCTATGCGGGAGCGGGGCCGGGCGATCTCGGCGCCAAGAATCGCGCACGCCGGAAATTCCGGCGGCCGGCGCGCCCGAGGTCAGTCGGGCGAACCGGCGAAGCAGGGTAGGACCAAACGGCACCTACCTATACGAGCTCGAGGCTCAACCGGGTGGACCGGAAGGGCGGCCAGATACGACAGCGGGCTCAAAGCCCATACGCAAAATCGGCCGGCCCCAAGGCGTTCGGTCCCGCTCCGCATGGGTTACCGGAAGCGCTTCTCGCCATGTCCCAAGCCCGGTGAGACTTAGTAAATCGCACCGGGTGGTGGAAAGGCAAGTTACTCCCCGGCGAGCCGCGGGGCGCCAGCATCAACCTCGGCTCCGCTCACAGTTCAATCATGCCCGATACGACTTCCGCGGGCGGCTGGATGGGCGCGAACCCCGCGGGGATGCATCCGTTCGAGGTTGGGCCGTGGAGAGCGCCGTCGGTCAACAGCAACACCTTCGCCCGCGAGTCGCATATCGACGTGATGGCGGCCCAGGGCGGCTTCGACCCGCTGGAGTCTCGCCTGAATAACCTGACCGACGCGCGCATGCGGCGCGTGCTCGAGACCGCGGCCAAGCGCTTCGGGTGGAAAGGCGGCAAAGGCGTGGGCATGGCCTGCGGGACGTATTCCAACGCCTGCAACGCCACGATGGCCGAGGTAGCGGTTCACAAGGACGGGCGCGTCGAGGTGAAGCGGGTGCTGGTCGCGCTCGATGTGGGCGTCCAGTTGAACCCGGACGGCCTGCGCCAGCAAGCCGAAGGCGCCGTCATGATGGGCATGGGCTATGCGCTCTCCGAACAGTTGCGTTTCCAGGGCGGCAAGGTGCTCACGGCCAACTTCGACGACTACCAGATCCCCCGCTTCTCCTGGCTGCCAGAGATTGAAGTCGTGCTGGTGGACAACCCGCAGATGAACGCCCTCGGCGCCGGCGAGCCGCCGATCATAGCCATGGGCGTGGCGCTGGCGAATGCGGTTTTCGACGCGACCGGCAAGCGTTTGTTGGAACTGCCGATGACACCGGAGCACGTGAAGAGGGCGCTGGGGTAGGGCGAGCGGCGATCACCCAGTCTTGCGAGTCCGCGCCCGGGTTGCGCGCCAAACGACATTTGTGTCGCCGCGGTACCGATCCGCATACTCGCCTCGTACACCGCCGGAGAAGTCGTATTCCGTCCTCATCTCAACGGTGACTCGGGCAGAGCGAGCCTTCTTCGAGCTTGTCTTTTTCATGCTTGGTTGCAGAGGCAGCGAACTCGTCTAGCTCGCTATTGGCTGTTCCAAGTCTCTGCTCAAGTACTCGAGGATCTCCTGCTCGCGCTGCTGGACCTCGAGAAGAATTGGCTCCGCCATTCGAGCGTAGTCCTGCCGAGAATGCACCTTCCGCGCCTCCAGAAGAACTCGCCGCAGGTTGGCGATACATTGCTGCGCGAGGAGCATTTGTTCGTCGGTTTGAATCACGGCAGCTCCAGTTCCACGATACCGCGGTTTTCGAAAGCTTCTGGAAGTTTGATAGGTGTCCAGCCAGAGATCGAGCACCTCGCCTCCAATGGCGGCTCGTGCCCAGAAAACGTCGTATTCTGAACAGCAGCTTGGCTTGCGCGGAATCGAAAACGGCTCGCGCCGGGCGGCAATCTGATCGACCTCAAAGTCGTCGGCCATAATCAGAAGGATGTCGACGTCCTTAGGCGCCGGTTTCGCGGTGACGAAACTACCCCAAATGAAGGTCCCGACGCAGTTGTCCGCTTGCGCCGGCGAGTGTCCAGAGAGCCCGGAGGCGGCCTGACAGCCAGATCCGTCTCGGACGATGAACCGCAGAACCGAGCGTGGAACTCCTGCGAATCCGCAACGTGCACTCCCGCAGGCAGTTCTCCTTGCTCGTTTAACTCGGGCAGCACAGCCTCACGATAGCAGACGGATCGGATGTCGATTGTCTGTGGCACTGGCCCCAGCGTCCAATTGAATGGAATCGGGGGGGCGCTGGCTGGGCTGCTGCATCTCGGCCCGATACGGTCACCACCTCTGGCTCGATCCTTTCTGCAGGTTGTGCCGTCCGCACAGTATCCGGATGTTCTGCGGCTCCAGGCTTGGTTCCACCACTGGCAGACGGCCAGATGTGATCGAAGTGCAGGTCAGTCGTCGCCTTGCAGCGGATACCCGCCACAATGGCTCGGCAGCGCCCCTCGTCCCTTTCCAAGACGAATTCTCCACGTCTTGGGGGATATAGCGACCGCGATCCTCATCAGTCAATGCCGGCCTGTGGGGCAGCCCGCGAACGATTCTGAGGAAAGCCTGGAGTTCTCGCCTGTCCTTGCACGCCCACATCAGTGGCCAGGAGCCCTTGTGCCGCGTTGAAAAGGGTCTCTTCTCCTTTGACCAGAGGAGGTAGCCTTGGGCCGCGTGTACGAGCATATGCGCCTGGCGAAAATGAAAATACGCTATCGGTGCACCGTCGCAGTACACCTTAACACCGTCCACTTTGTGTACGCTGATCAATATGCCAGGGTTTCGGTCGCGGAGCTCGTAGAGATCCCAGAGGAACTCAATCGTAGCGTCGCGCCATTCTGGATGCTCGGCTGATGTCCCCTGCGAGATATAGAACAGGAGCCTATGTGCAACATCACGGCGCCTGTTCGGTTCCTTGCGGTACTTGGGCATGGGTACGAGAATACTCCTTTCGCAGCCCA
>CAVXQQ010000009.1:0-258900 GCA_963763835.1 Bryobacterales bacterium | reverse complement strand
GATTCGTCCCATGCCCTGAGTGATGCGCTTAGATTGCCCTCGGCTAGTCGCTGGCCCTCCTCGGTTTCCGAGGTCATGACAAAGCGGGCGCCGCGAAGGTCCGCAAGATCGGCCTGGGTATTGTTCGTCTCCTGGCGCACCATTAGGGTATCGATCTGGAGCAGGACCGCATACTCTTCCAGGAGCTTCAAGAAGGTGCTCAACAAAGTGGTTTTGCCGTTGTCACCAATGCCGTGCAGTAGGAACACAGCTTTTTCGATGGTGTGCCCGGTGAGGCTGTAGCCGAAGGCTCTTTGCAGGTATTGAATCAACCGATGGCTGCGCTCAAGCTCGGCCTCGCTGGCATCCGGGCCGCCGCCTGTGATGCGTTCCAGGAACGCAAGGAAGGTCGGACACTTCGCTTCCGGGTGGCAGTTGTGGTGCACCAGCTTGGTGATGAAGTCTTCGCGCCGATGCGGGAGCAAAAGGCCGGTCTTGAGATCGAGGGTTCCATTCCAAAGTTCAAGAGGTCCGCGTGGGTGTCGAGTTCCGCCGGCCGGATCGCCAGGTTCGGCTGTGCTTCGCGGAGAGCGTTCGTGATGCGCTGTGAGTTCAGGCACGCGGCCGCAAACTTCGCCGCGGCTTCATTCCTTGCCTTCAGCGCTTGCCGCGCAAACTCGAGGATGGTTTCTTGAGAGAGATCGCGGGCCCGTTCGCCGTCATCGACGGCCCAGCGCCGCCCGTCCCAAACAAGCCACTTGGCGAAGGCATGGCAGTAACGCAGGCCTTCGCCGTGGTGCGCTATGAGGCGCCGCGAATTGCCGTAGTCGCTGAAATGCTGGCTCAGTAGTTCGGGGGTGGCTGACTTGGGAATTTCCCTAGTCATTTGAGCCCGGTCAGGCTGCGCCGTGGCTGCCGCTGCCGACGGGGCTGTGATATCGAGCCATCTTGTCGCGCACTTCGCCACCGCCTCGCCCGCGGCCGCGGCCAACGTGGTGAAGCCGGTTATCTCATCCCCTCGGGCGTGCTTGTCGAACGTGTCATGCACCGCTGTACGGACCCGCCCGAGCGCGCTACGGTCATGATCCGGTACCGCCCGGTAGGTTGTCAGGACGAAACGCTCCGCATCCTCAAGCGACCACCCGGCCCGTGCCAGGCATCCCGCTAACGCCAGCTCGCATCCGTGGCGCCCGTGGCCGGCCTTCGGCCAATGTCGCGCCAGCAGAGCAGCAGCCGCGATGCGCGCCACCGCCGCGGAGAGCACATCGGCGTCAACGTTGCCCGGTTCCCGATCAAAGCCCGGCTCGAAGCGGATCAGTTCGCCGGTCTCTTTATGCGCGGACGGCGGAACTACTGTCTGCAAGCCCGTCTCGCCGTGTGACGCCAGGCAGCGAAGCTCGACCAGCCCTTTACCGTCGCCGGGGTCGATGTACTTCTTGCTCGGAATCGGCGGGTCGCATCGGTAAAACCAGTGCGAGGCCGGTTTAGATGCGTGGCCGAATTTCAGCCCCGTGTCGGGTGCCAGGCTCGCCGCCGCCGTGATCGCTTCCGGGCAGTCGAGATCGAGGTCCGCCGCGCCGTAGGGCTCGCCGAGCAATACGCCAATATTTTGTTGAGCACCATTGAAGTGCTTCTCCACGTCAGCCGCGCCGATACGCAGCCTTTGCCACGCCTCTAGGATCGGCTTTTTCGCCCGGAACGGCACAGGCACGGGGTAAAATCCGCGGGCGATCCAATCGAGTGCGCCGGCCGTGGGCGTCACCGTGACACCTCGGGCGCGCTGCCGGCGAGTACCAGCCGCGCCCATTCGGCCATCAGCCCGCCGTACTGCTCGGGCGACTCGAGGATTATGCGCGCGGCCCGGACGTTGCCCGCGGCGAAGCGCTCTACAGCCCGCGTGGGGCCGCTGGAGGTAGGGAACAGTGCCAACTGAGGCGAGCTATTGCCGCGCCGCGTGGCAAATCGTAAACTGGGTACAACTGGTGGTGAAGTCACCGGTTAATCCTTCGGGCCTGGCCCAGTCGCGCGGGTCGGGCCCAATTCCTTTAGGCAGCCGCCCCCGCCGTTTCGCTACCGCCCTCGCTCCGATGTCGGCAAGCGGCTCCTGTTGCCTCCGGGTCGGTGTAAGTCAACCAATACCTGACCGCTTTTCCAAACCGTCGATAAATTGGGTAACCGGGCCGCGCCTCTGATCGGCCGGCAAGTTTGTCTTTGTGGCGCCAATTTGCCAGACTTTGCGGGGCGAGGCCGTGTATGTCGGCAAAAACCATAGCATTGACCCACTTACCCCGCGGTGCGATGTCTTCAACCGATGTTGGTCTCATCGGTCTGAGGTTACTCGGTTATAACCCGAGCGTCACGGGAAACGTGTAGGTAAAAAATCGAGGGTTCATTTCCGGCTTTGTTTTCAGGTGGGTAGGATTCTGGCCCGACTTATGCCGGCTTCCGCGGGTCAAGGGCAATCAGCTCTGCGACACGATCCAGCCCTTTGTTAATCGGTGAGTTATAGTCCCGGTCTTGGGGATGCCCCCGACGTGGAGTCCGCTTTCTTCGAGTCGTGAGTGAATCTGAGAGAGCGTCTGGCCAGCTTGCCACATTGCCAAGGCGTCAATGTATAGCGGCTCTTTCACTTTTGCTCGCACGGTCCACTTACGGCCCTCTGCGACATGCTCCGTGAAGGCGCGATCACATTCCTCATAGAACCGCTTCTTGAAAGAGCCTTCCTCTTCGGCACCCGGCCGGTTCCATGCCGGAATGACAATTCGTATTGCAGTCATCTCGGCTAGGGACTCGCCGGTTGACGTGGAGAAAAACTCCGAATCGCCCGCTGGGAACATCGGATGCCACACGCTAGGATGGTGCCACCGCAGACGGAGCGCTCCGCGTGCAAAGGCGTTCAATGTTACGAGCGCTGCCTCCATGACCCAGCCGGCCGGCTCGCCGCCGTGCGTCAGAAAGTATTTCCGGGCCCACAGTGACAGTGCATCCCTCAACTGCGGATAGGATGCCTGAACCAGGTCCCACAATTCGACGTAGGGCGACTTCGCGCACTCGATCTTGATATCGACCGAAGGCGGATATACGGGTAAAACCGTCTCTCGGAGTTCGCCCAACAGGGCAGGGCTCTCCGTGGCGTAAGTGTCGAGAAAGCGCTCCCGCGCCGTGTCGATGGACTCGTGGTCGTTTTCATCCTTTCGGCGAAGCGATGGCATCCGCTCTCCCTTCGGTCGCCTGTGGCTCCGCCCCTAACATGCCCCACAATGCCTCAGCCGCAGCGTTGGCGAGAGGCCGTAGGCTCTCCAGCACCAGCGCCGATGTGATGTATCCCCTGCTAACGTCGCCGCCCATAGAGTGCCCCATCAGCATTCGGGCCTGATCCGTTCCGGCGCCCAATTCGGCTAGGACGGTCCTGTAGGTATGCCTCAGATGGTGCGCGCTCGTCACGCCGCGCTTGTCGTCCCGCACGTTCACCAGATGGCCCTCGCCAATCGGCGAAGGAAACACCCAATCCGATGGGGGAACCTCGCCGCCGTCGCGGTACGTGGTCAACAGTGCAATCAACCGATCCGCCGCCGGCACGCTGTAGGTGCGGCCGCCCTTTGCCACCTCAAACCGGATCACCTTCCGGTCAAAGTCGATATCGGCCCACTTCATTGCCTCGATGCTTCCGCGCCGCGCGCCCGTGAATAAACAGGTCATCCACCAGGCCCGTTTGATCGGCCCGAGTGCCTTCACTCCGCGCGCTATCTCGTTACCCTCGTCGTCAACCTCGGTGCTCTGCCACCAGACTTTCAACTTTTCGGGTGACAGAGCCCAATCCCTCGCTTTGGTGGTCGGCAGGTCTACGGCACAGGTCGGTGATTCTGGCAGGTCGCCATCCGCGCGCCGCGCGTACCTGTAGACCGCGGCAAACATGCGAATGGTCTGCGAGGCCGTCGCCTTGCCGTGCTTCTGCCGGAGCCGATGGTACAGCGCCCGCACGCCGGCCCGGTCCTTCCCGATGTCCTCCAGCGCCCGGCCCTTCCAATCGTCGAGGTAGCGCGCGCAATTGTAGCGGTAAATCTCGCGGGTTCTCGGGCTGAGTTCCTTCTGCGCCAAGAACTCAGTGAACGCCTCGGCGAACGTCACCCGGCCGCCGGCAGGCCGCGGTTTCATTCGCGCCCATTCGCGCATCGCCGCAGTGCGCGCCGCCTTCAGTGTCATCTCGCCGAGCGTCTTCTTCACCAGGGCGCCCCTGATGCGCCGCTGGATGTAAAACGACTTCGCCCGCGCGCGGCAGCGCACGTACAGGCCGGAGATTCCACGGACTGCCCATGTCCCGCTGTTCAGGGGCAGCGCCTCAAGCGCCGCTTGGCTCGCCGCTACCGCTTTGGACTTCGCGCGCCGTCGCGCCGTGCTGATCGCTACGACCCTCTGCTTCATTGGCAGTTGCTCCTTTTCGCTCGGGCGGTACTTCTCCGGGCGGTACTGCGGGCGGTACTTTTTCGCCCCAAATGGCCCGGTAGCTACAAGTATAGGGACGGCGCTAAGTTATTGCAATTGAAAAATGAACGGGTTACGGGGAGGGAAACCTGGTTAGACGGACCTTAGCAACTTTTAAGCAGAGGGTCGCGGGTTCGAGTCCCGCCCGGCTCACCATAGCAATCAAGGTTGTGTCGAATGACCCGGCAGGTCCGATTCGAGTTGCGACCGACGTGCCGGCACCCAGGGGCCGGTCGGCGCTGCCGGCCTGAGCCGCTCATATCGGCACCGCGGCTGCCGATACGATCAATGTGGATTGGTTTGACCGTAGCGGCGCGGCGCGCCATCGTCTCGGCTGGTATACGAACCTTCCGCGGGCTGCCGGCCTGCTCCTGGCTCTTGGCGTGACGGCGCTCTCCGCCGGCTGCGACCGGCACTGGTTCGGCAATACCCCCGTGCTCACTTCCGTGGCCGAGGTTCGCAAGCTTGGGGAAGAGGAGGCGGACCGGCATTACCCCATTCGGCTCAAGGGCGTTGTCGTGTTCCACGATCCGCTCCCGAACATCCTGATACTCCAGGATTCTTCCGGCGGCATTCGCGTCGAGCTGCAAGATTCTCATCTGCGATTCAGCCAGGGGGATGTGCTGGTCGTGCGAGGCGTAAGCGCGCGGGGCCTGGCTTCTCCCATGGTCCGCAATGCAACCGCGGAAGCCGTTGGCAAGGATCGACTGCCTCCCGCCGTGCGGCTGACGGCCGCGAACCTCGATTCGCCCTCGCGGCAGAATGAGTACTCGGAGATCCGGGGCGTCACACGCAGTTGGGCGGAGCGGCACGACGGACGGGTGGGCCTGAGAGTGGATTCGGGTGGCATGGTCTTCGATGTCGTCCTGCTCGACCGCAGTGGCGCCGAGCCAGGTAAGCTGATCGGGGCGCTAGCGGAATTCCGCGGTGTGCCGGCCAGTATCTACAGCTTGACCGGCGCCGTGCTGAGCCGCCAGTTGCTGGTTGCCGGCATCTGGGATGTTTCCGTGCAGTCCACTCCGGCTCCTGGGCCGGGGCCATCGCCGGGAGCTGGCCCGCCACTGGTGTCGGCCGCCCAGGTGCGCGCGCTTGGCACCGCACCCGGGAAAGTTCCGGTGAGGCTCCATGGCGTGGTCAGCTACTACGATTCCGACTTTCACATCATGTTCTTTGAAGACGCCAGCGCCGGCGTCTTCGTACTCACACCGGGTTTCGCCCCCGTACGCCAGGGAGACCTCGCGGAGCTGGAGGGCTTTGCCGACCGCGGCGGCTTCGCGCCCATGGTAGTCCAGGCCACCTTTCACGTGCTGGGAAGAGGACGCCTGCCCGATGCCCCAGCGGTTCCGCTGGTGGACCTTTTTTCCGGAAGCTTCGACAGCCAGCGTGTTGCGGTCCAGGGGATCGTGCAGTCGGTGATCCGTCCGCAGCCCTATCCGTCTCACATCGAGATGTTGGTGGCGGCGGGGCGGTATCGCTTTCGCGTTCACGTGCCGTACCCGCCGTCCATGCCTCTGCCCACGTATCTGGTCGATGCCGCGGTGAAGATTCGTGGCGTGGCGGGCTCGGTTTTCAACCCCGCCCGGCAACTGGCGGGAATCATCCTATATGTAGCCGGCCTGAAAGACTTCGAGGTGCAGCGGCCCGGCCGGCCTGCGGGCGCCTCTCCTCTCCGGCCGATCGGCGAACTGCTGCGCTTCTCGCTGGCCAACGACTGGGAGCACCGCGTGCGCATTCGGGGCGCCGTGGAGTATCAGTCTACCCGTTCCCGCGAAGTGTTCGTCGCCGATGAAACCGGCGGAGTGTCGATCCGGACCGAGCAGGATGAGCGCTACCGGCTCGGCGACCGGGTCGAAGCGGTCGGGTTCGCCGTCGCGGGCGCGTATTCGCCGGTCCTCGAAGGCGCCGAACTCCATAAGCTGGGGTCCGGGAAAGCGCCGCTTGGGGTACCGGTAGATGCGCAGCAGGCCCTGGGCGGAGAATTCGATGGCCGGCTCATCACCACCGACGCGTATTTGGTCAACCAGGCCATCGACACCGCCCGGCTGGTCCTGACACTGGGCTCCGGCAACGTACTCTTCAACGCCGCCATGGAATGGGACCGGCCCGGCGATGCGCTTCCGAACCTGCGCGAGGGGGCGCTGGTCCAGGTCACCGGCATCTGCTCGGTCGAGCGTGGTGAGGACGACCAGGCGGTTCCACACGGCTTTCACATCCTGCTTCGCGGTCCGGCCGATATCCACGTGCTGCGTGAAGCCTCGTGGTTTACCCGAGGCCGCACCATCGCCGTGGCCGGATGGACGGGAGGCATCGCGGCGATGTCGGCGATATGGATCTGGATTCTCCGGCGCCGCGTGCGGCGGCAAACCGCGCTGATCCAGGCCAAGCTGGAGAACGAGGCGGCTCTGAAACGGGCGGCCGAAGCCGCGAACCGGGCCAAGAGCGAGTTCCTGGCCAATATGAGCCACGAGATCCGCACGCCGATGAACGGTATCGTGGGCATGCAGCACCTGATCGGCGACACGGAGCTGACCGCCGAACAGCGGGAGTATCTGGATAGCGCGCAGTCCTCGGCGCAGTCTCTGCTGGCGCTGCTCAACGGGATTCTGGACCTCTCCAAGATCGAAGCCGGCCGCATGGAATTGGAGCGCACCGATTTCGCGGTCCGGCCGCTCCTCGAAGACATAGTGCGCCCGCTGGACCTGGTCGCCCGTCAGCAAGGGCTCAACCTGGCCTGCGAAGTTGGCGAGGGAGTGCCACCCGCCGTGAACGGCGATCCGCTCCGCTTGCGGCAAGTGCTGGTGAACCTGGTCGCCAACGCGCTGAAGTTCACGCACGCAGGCGGCGTCCGATTGACGGCGGAGCCGGTCTCGGACCGGGATGGCGCCGTCGAGCTGAGATTCTCGGTCTCCGATACCGGCATTGGAATTCCTGCCGAACAACGAGACGAGATCTTCGAGGCGTTTCGACAGGCCGACAGCTCTATCACGCGGAGGTATGGCGGCACCGGGCTCGGCCTGGCCATCGCCGCCAAGCTGGTTCGGTTGATGGGAGGCGAGATCGGGCTGAAGAGCGAGCCAGGCAGCGGCAGCACCTTCGCCTTCAACGCGCGCTTCGCACCCGCGCATGCGGCACCGGCCAGTCCCAGCGCCTTCCCAACCGAAAGCGCGCCTGCGGGCGTCGCGCGTGTCCTGCGAATTCTCGTCGCCGAGGACAACCCTATCAACCAAAGGGTGATCGCGCGCACGCTCCAGAAGGCGGGGCACGACGTAACATTGGTACAGAACGGGCGTGAGGCCGTGGACGCCTGGGCCGCGTCGCACTTCGATGTCATCTTCATGGACATGCAGATGCCGGAGATGGATGGCCTGGAGGCGACCCGCGAGATTCGCCGCCGCGAACAGGGGACCGGCGAGCGCATCTCCGTGATGGCCATGACCGCCAACGCCATGACGGGCGACCGCGAGCGTTGCCTCGAAGCTGGAATGGACGGCTACTTCACCAAGCCCATGCGCGCGCAGGAAGTCCTGGACTGGCTCGCCCTCTGGCCATCCGCCAGCGCGCGCGCTTGAGGCCGGCACGCGGAACTCCACCGCGGCAATGACCTCGGCCGAGTCCTTGACACCGGACGGAGTCTCTCCTCGCCGCCCCCCGACTTGCGAGAGAATCGGAAGCATGACTCGGATCCCGCTATTCCTTTTGCTCGTCGCGGCGTTGGCAGCCGCGGCCGACCAACCGGCCGGCGTCGGCCAGTTCGAAGGCCAGACCGATATCGGCGCCAGCGTGCGCCCCGGAGCGGCGGAGTTCGATGCCGCCAAGGGCGCGTACACGGTGACCGGCGGTGGTCTGAACATGTGGGCCAACACCGACGCTTTCCACTTCGTCTGGAAGCAGCTCAAGGGCGATTTCTCCGTCACCGCCGAGGTGCGAATTACCACCGGCGCGACAGACGGCAACCCGCATCGCAAGGCGGGCCTGGTGGTGCGCCAGAGCCTCGAGCCCGACTCGCCGTATGTCGATGCGATCCTGCACGGCAGCGGGCTGACCGCCATGCAATTCCGGGCCACGCCGGGCGGCACCACCGGCCAGGTGGAGACCGACGTGACGGCCCCGGCCGTGCTTCGCCTGGAGCGCCACGGCGACGTGTTCGAGATGTGGCTCGCCGGCGCCCCCGGGGAAGCGCCGCGCAAGATCGGGTCCACCGGCCTGGCGCTGCATGACCCGGTCTATGTCGGCCTGGCGGTGTGCGCGCACGATGCCGGCCGCATGGAGACGGCGGTGTTCTCGAACGTGAAGGTCGAGCCCGCGCCTACCCCGGCGGCGTCGTCGAAATAGCGGGCGAAGACGATGAGCCGAGGCTCGCCGCCCCAGGCTGAAGAGTGCGCCGCCCGGCAGGCCTGCGCATCCGTCCGGCCAGGATCTCGACTACGTTGCGGACGTACTGTTCGTCGGTGATCTGCGCCACCGCTTCTTCGGGGAACTCGGCCAGAGACCGGAAGTAGTCCGCGATCTCGCGGAAGACCTCGACTCGCGCGTCCGGCGCGAGCCGATCGCGGCGCACCAGGGCTTGGATCGCGATGCCGGCGGCTTCGGGCGACACGTGCTGGCGCAGGCGCCGCGCCAGGTGATCGTAGGCCAGCATGGAATTGAATTTCCCTTCGAGCAACTGCGCCAGGTCGGGGTGCGGCCGCTTGGGATTGCGGACCACGATGGTGCCCGCCGCCAGGTCGCCCAGCCGTCTGGCCTTCGCGCTCAGCAGGCACGCCAGGCCTCCGGCCATGTAGAACGCGGGCGCCGCATCCACGGCCCGCATCAGGTTCCGGATGGCCACCTGGCTGAACCGCAGGTGGAGCCCCCGCTCGTCCATGACCCGCAGGCGCAGCAGCCGCTTGCCCAGGGTCTGGCCGCGCCAGCGCCATTCGAGCGCGATCCCGTATCCGATGGACACGGCGAAGTACAGGATGAGCGTCGAGGCTTGGGCGATATCCGCGCTGATCAGACCGGCCAGGTCAAGCACACGGCCCAGGATCTGAGAGACCAGGATCACCGCGCAACCGTCGATCATCCACGCCACGAAGCGCGCCAGCGGCCCCGCCAGCAGCAGAGAGAAGCGCACGCCCTCCGGGGTCTCGATTTCAATGCTGCGGCTGCGGCTCATCGCACCGCCTCGCGTGGCTGGCGGAAGCCGGACGTAGACGTCCGGCGCAGCTCTGGAGAGCCGCCCCACTCCGCCTGCCTCCTGCCCGAGCGCCAGAGGAACAGCACCAGCAGAATAAGTTCGGCCACGCCGAAAGCGATCTTAAGCGCATAGGGGACCACGGGACGGTGATACTGCGACAGGAACGCCTCGACCAGTCCCGCCCAGACCAGCATCACGGCGATGCCGCCGGCCAGCGTCACCAGATCGCCCGTAACGGCGCGCAGCCTCTCGCGGCGCGTGGTGCGGCGTCCCCATCCGATCAGCGCGCTTGCCAGCAGCAGGCCGGCCTGGCCCGCGATGAGGAAAGCGGGGATCTCGATCACCCCGTGCGGCAGCAGCCAGCCCAGCAGAAACTCGGTCTGCCCCGCGCGCACATAATCGGCCGACACCGCGCCCAGCGTCACACCGTTATAGAACAGGACCGCGGCCGTTCCCGTGCCCCAGGTGATGCCCAGGCTGAAAGTGGCGATCGACACGCGGATGTTGTGCGTCATCAACTGCGCGGAGAAGGTGGCGCGATGATTGCGCAACTGGCCGTTCGGGCCCTTCTCCTCCTTGGCCACACGCTCGGCCGGACTGCCGTCGAGGCCGGGAAATGGCATGATGACGGCCTTCGAATCGGGATCTCTCCACACTGCCAGGCCGCCGAAAGCGGAGCCTAGCAGCGTGATACCGACCGCGATCCCCAGCAGCCGGGCGTGGCGGCGGACCGTCTGGGGGAAGGTCGTGAAGAACCAGTGGAGCGGGCGCGGACGCGGGCGGCGCTCGCGGGTCGAGTGAATCTCGCCATAGGCGCGCGCCACCAGCGATTCCAGGTGCTCGCGCGCCTCGGCTTCCGCGGAGAAGGTCGCCATCCTGGCCAGGTCGGCCGACGAGCGCTCGTAGAGATAGTGGAACCGCTCCATCTGCTCGAGCGTCATGCCGGCGGCGGCGTCGCCCTCGATCCGCTCGAGGATCTCCTCCAACTCGAGCCAGTATGCCTGCTCGGCTGCGACGAAGCGGGGAAGGTCGAGGATCATAGCGCCTGCCTCCGCTTCACGTCCAGGTAGAGCGAGGTCAGGTCGGTCTCCAGCCGATCGGGATCGAGCACGGAGAACCGCACCCCCGCCCGTTCCAGCGTCAGGCGCAATTCCCGCAGCTTCTTCCAGAATAGTTGACCGGCCACGTCGCGATAGAGATCGTCGAGACCTTCGGGCGGCGGGCCTTCAAACAGCGGCTGGATGCCCGGCGTCCCCGCCACGCTGACCAGGATCAGGTGGCGCCGGGACGCGGTCCGGACGGCCTGCGCAAAGCTCTCGGCCAGGACGGGATCGTCCAGCGCCGTCAGCACCACCAGCAGCGCCCTTCGACGCAGCACCGTCTGGATGAAGCCGAACAGCTCTCCGAAATCGGGCGAAACGCGCCGCGGCTGGAGCTTGTAGATAGCCTCGCGGCAGGCGCGGTAGTGCGCCTTGCCGCTACGCGCGCGCACGAACTGGTGGACTTTGTCGCTGAACGTGACCAAGCCAAAGCGGTCGCCCTGGCGCTCGGCCGCGAGGCCCAGGTGCAGCGCCGCCGTGACGTATTTCTCGAGCGTCTCCCGCCGCGCGGTCAGGCGCGAGGCGTCCACCACCACGTACAGCTCCTGGGTCCGCTCGACTTGAAAGACCTTGACGATGGGCTTGCCACGGCGCGCGGTAGCCTTCCAATAGATCTCGTCGAAGGAGTCGCCGGGCGCGTAGTCCCGGAGCTTCTCGAACTCGCGGCCGCGCCCGACCTGCCGCTCACGGCGGGTGCCAGACGTCTCGCGGCTAAGCAGAAGCACGCGGGTGGCTCCGCCGCGCAGGTTGGGATAGGCGCGAACCTCGCACTCGACAGGAACCACGGCGCGAATGGACCACAGTCCCCAGGGCGAGGCCCGCTCGATGTCGGCGACTTCGATCGCGTAGTCGCCACGCTCGCGCGGCGCCAACGGCCACTCGATCCGGGTGACGCCGGGGCCGGCCGCAACGGTCTCGCACCAGGCCCTCCGAGAAAAGATCCGCCGGCAGCCGCAACGCCACCTGAACGGCGACCGCCGCCTGGCCGCTATTGACGACGTCAACGGGAAGGTGCGTCTCAACATCCCGTGTCGCGCGCAGCAGCGCCGGCAGCCGCACGCGCAAGCGCGTCGATGGCGTGCAATCCCCTGCCCGCGTCCGACGCCACCGCGGCGGCGAGGGCCGCGATCGCTGCAACACACGCCGCCGCGAGCGCCGGGACCAGGCCCGCGAATAGCGCGAGCGGTGCGACCACCAGGGCGGCGAGCACCAACAGACGTGTGCGTGGGGCGATCATCGTGGAACGGGAATCTCGTGCAGGATGGCGTCCACCACTTCGGACGTACGCACGCCTTCGATCTCCGCCTCCGGCCGCAGAATCAGCCGGTGGTCGAGCACCGCCAGCGCGACCGACCTCACGTCGTCGGGAGTTACGAAGTCGCGACCGTCCATCGCGGCCAGAGCGCGGCCGGCCAACAGCAGCGCCTGCATTGCGCGCGGCCCGGCACCCACCAGGATGTTCTCATGCTCGCGCGTGCGCCGCACCACGTCCACCAGGTAGGCGACGATCTCTTCGCGCACCACCACGGAGTCCAGCGCGCGGCGCAGGGCCGGCAAATCCTCCTCTCGCAAAACGGTGGCGACCGCACCGCTTTCAAGAACCGCCTCAGGGGCGACGCCCGAAAGCATGCGCTGGGCCAGGCCGATCTCGTCCGCCCTCTCCGGCCAGGGCATGACGATCTTCATCATGAAGCGGTCCTTCTGCGCCTCTGGAAGCGGGTAGGTGCCTTCTGACTCCACTGGATTCTGCGTCGCGAAGACGGTGAAGTTCGGCGAGAGCGCGTGGGTCTCGCGGTCGATCGTGACTCGCCGCTCCTGCATCGATTGCAGCAGCGCGGATTGCGTCTTCGCCGGCGCGCGGTTGATCTCGTCGGCCAGCAGGAAGGTCGTAAACAGCGGGCCCTTGATCAGCGAGAACTCGTTGCGTTGGAGGTTGAATACGTTGGTGCCGGTGATGTCTGCCGGCATCAGGTCGGGCGTGAATTGAATACGTCCGAACTCGCAGTCCATCACCCGGGCCAGCGTGCGCGCCAGCAGCGTCTTGGCGACGCCCGGAACGCCTTCGATCAGCGCGTGCTGGTTGCAGAGGATGACGATGAGGCTCTGCCGTATGGCGCTGGCCTGGCCGATGATCACCTTTTCCACCTCGGCCGTGACGCAGCGTATCGTGGACTGAAACTGCTCGAGGGTCTCGTTCAAATGCGCTTCCTTTCCGACAGGTAACTGCGTGACTTCGCGTAGGCCTGGAGCGGGTCTGTCTCCGCGGCCAGAATCGATTCGACGGCGGCGGCGTCTTCAGGCTTCAGCTCGCGGCCATGCGTCCGCTTCCATTCGCTCCAGCCGAGTTCCATCAGCTTGCGCGGAGGAATATTGCGCCGCAGAAGACTGGAGAAACCGGAGAGCGAATCGCGTCCCGCCACCGGACCGGCCCAGACCGCTCCGGCTTCCCAGGCGGGCGGAAAGCCCGCGCTTTCCTTCCAGATCGCAAGCGCCGCCAGCAGCAGAAGGCCCGCCACCAGCCCTCCCAGACGATATTTGCGCGCCAATTCCGCCAGACTGCCCTGCTCGACCACGCCGAAATGCGCTTCGTCGAAGATAACCCGCGTGTGCTCGCCCACCAGGCGGACCAGCAGCTCGGTGCGGCGGTTTTCGGCGAGCGCCTGGTTGAGGAAAGGGTACGTGGACGCCGCCAGCGCGACCGCACCGTTGCCGAAGGCTCGCTCCACAACCACCGGCTTGCCACTCTCGCTGTGAAGCACGGTCCAGCTCTTTCCTTCGCCGAACGAGAGCGGCCCGTCTCCGTCTTCCCTCTTGGCCTGCTCGATGGGCAGGTCCCAGCCCGCGATCGCCAGCGGCGACTTGTCGTCCGGATTGCGCCTGAAAGGCGCGAGGGAAACGACGACGTAGTTGCCGCGCGCGGCGCTCTTCTCCAGTTGCAGGCGCAGCTCGGATTTCTCCGCCGACAGCCCTCGGAGCCTCGCGCCCAGATAGAAGACGGTGGCATGCGAGTCACGGCGCCGCTCGATCGGCACGAAGCTGCGCTCGACGGTGAGGCCGGGCAGCCGCGCGAGGCTCTCGTAAAGCGCCCGCACACCCACCGGATCGCTGCGCAGCGAGGAATAGCGCGGGTAGACATCGCCGGCCGCGAAGCGAAGTTCGAAAAGTAGCCCGATTCCCGCCAGACCGGCCGCCGCAATGAGCAGCGCGGCGACCACGGGTACCGCTGCCCGTTGCTTCACGACTCGTCTCCGGCCGCCGCAATGAGCAGCGCGGCGACCACGGGTACCGCTGCCGGCCGCTTCACGACTCGTCTCCGGCAGCGTCGGCCCGCAGCTTGATCCGGTCGAGGTTGGCCCGGAATTGCCCGATGTCTTCGCTCAGAACCTGGTGCATTCCATACCAGCTCCTCTCGAAGCTCCCCAGGTTCTCGCGAAATAGCGGCGGGATTTCAGGCGCGGCACGGCTCTTTCTCCGCAGTTCGCTCTCGTATTCCCGATTCGACTTGCAGGCGTGGATCGTCAGGAGGCCGGTGCGTCCCAGGTAGGCTAGCGTGCCCAGATACAGAGCGCGCAGCGCCATCCGCAGGTCCTGCTTGCCGATCCACTCCTCGGCCAGTGCCAGCCAGGTCTCTTCGGGCAACTGGCTGGCTACCAGCGATTCGTCGTTGAGATCGACGACCGGCGCGCCCACGACAGCGGCCTGAACCCGCGCGCGGCGGCTCCGGGAGCGCAGGAACAGCGCGACGGCGGCGCCCGCGGCGAGCACCGCCAGCAGCCCCAGCGAGACGCGCAACAAGCCGGACGGCGCCGGACCGGACCGCGGGTCGGACGGCGGCGCAGGACCCAGCAGGTCCCGAAGCCAGCGGATTAGCCGGTCGGCCTCCTGCTCCACCCACCGCCAGCCCCGGCGCAAATACTCGGCTGCCCGCTCGGTGAACTTGAGGATGCCCGACTCGAAGGGGCGGTTCGCCGGGGCGGCGCGCGGCAACCGCCACCGGTATTCGTTCTGCGCGAGGACTGCGTCGATGGAGCGGTCGAGGGCGGAGACCGTGGGCTGTGGCGCACGCTTCAGCGTGCCGCTGCCGGCTTCAGCCGGCGGGCTGCGATCGGGCGAGGGATCGGCGAACTGAAGTTCGCCGCTGCACGCTGAAGCGTGCGCCACCAGCCCGAAGCATACCAGCGCCACCAGCGCGGCCGCGCGCGCCAGCCTCCGCAGATCCGCCCTGAGATCCGCGCCGGTCCCGACGGCTTGCCCCAGAAAGCAGCGCAACACGTACAGCGCCTGCACGAAGGGATCGACGCACAACCACGTGATGCCGATGGAGACCGCGAAGAACGTCCAGTTGCCCGCCAGAAGTATTCCGCTTCGCGAGAACTCGCTTTCGTAGCCGGTCAACATGCGCACCAACTGCGGCAGCAGCAGGAGCGTCAGCGCCACGTTCAGAAATACGACCAGGGAAAACGCGAAAAGAATCGCAAGCGCGATCCAGTTGTCTCGCTGCCACAGCGACGCCTGGCGGCGCGCATGCCGCAACACCTCTCCGGGCCGCTGGCCGCCATCCGCGAGGGCGGTCACGTTGCGGAAAAACGCACAAGTCCACGCGGCCGGGAGGATCGCGACCGCCGCGAGCGGCATCACAACCAGCTTCAGCGGCTGAACGGACGATTGCAGGACGCCGACGGCCCAGGCGCGCCGCCATGTCCAGGGCGGTGCCGCCACGCCTTCGAGCTGACGCCGGAGCCGCCCGGCGAACACGGCCTTCCAGCCGTTCATCCAGAGAAACAGCAGAGCCATGCCCAACGCTTCGAAGAACGAATCCGCCTCCGCATTCCGGCTGCGGCTCATCTCGGTCCAGAAGAACAGAAATCCGACCAGAAAGGGGACGCTGCCGGCCAGGTAAGCGGCGATGGCGCCCGCGGGTGCGCTGCGGAGCAGGTGCACCGCTTCCTCGAGCATCTCAACCGGCCCGCCGGTCCTTATCGGCGTTGCCATGCGGTCCCCTCGTCCTCGGCGGCGGGAATCCGCGTCAGAACCTGTCCGATTCCGTAGAAGAACAGCCACGCGAGCAGCAGTCCCAACGCGCCAGCCAGCGCGCCCTTGAGCCCAGGCCAGCCTGCCGCCCTTCCCTGCGCGCCTGGCCGACAGCCGCTTGATGCACTCGGCGCACAGAAGCCGTTCCTCGTGCTCGGTGGCGCACTCGCGGCAGAAATACCTCCGGCACTCCGGCAGCGCACCGCCGCTTCCCGGGATTCGTGGTTCCAGCAGCGCTGATGTCGAAGGGCGGCGATGGCTACTCCTTGTGTACCGCGTGAAAACACGCCAGCGGCCGCAAGCACCAGGCAGCCGGCGGTGTAGATGCCGATCAGAACCGGGCTTAGAGGTTACGCTGCCACCGCGCGGCGGGAAATCACCGCCCGGAAGACCTCCACCGCCACGCTGGCGTAGATGGCGGCAGCCATCACGCCGACGAAGCTCAGGGTCGCCACCATCAACCGCTTGGTGCGGCGCGGGCCACGCGCTCTTTCGTTGTGGATCAGAGTCCAGGCCGCGAGGCCTGCCTGTACCAGTATCGGCAGGAACCAGAACCTGGCGACGGGCGGGTAGAACAGCACGCCTCCCAGGGCCAGGCTGACGTACAGGCCGATTGCGGATGGCGTTACACCGCCGCGCGGAGGGATCGCCGCGGCCGTGGCGGTCTCCTGCTCGGGCGCGCCCACCGAGGCGGCCTCCGAGGGCGGGGCTTCCCTTACGTGCGCGGTCCAGCCCTCCACCAGCCTGCCCTGCTCCTGCGCGATGCGGTCCCCCAGAATCCGCATGGTTCGCTGCCCGCTCCAGAAACGCAGCAGCGAAGGCAGCTCCTCACGGCTCACCGCGGTCTGGATCGAGCACCGGACGCTGGCCCTGAGGGAGACGTACAGCCACGCCAGGACCACCGCCATGATGAGGTACCAGCAGACTTCGGGAAGCCAGTCGATCGCACCAGCCTGCGCCACCAGCGCGACCGTTGCGAGCGACGAAGCCACGAAGAACCAAGGCAGCGTCACCGCCCAGCGCGGCGCGCGCGCCAGGACCAGCGCCTGAATGTCGCGGTAGTAGTAGCGCTTGTAGTCCTCCGTGAAGCGCCACCCGGTCACCGCTAGCAGATGATCGTCGCCCAGCCACAGGCTCGCCTGGCGGAAGAAACCCCTCCTTCCTCCGGGCAGGCGCTTGTACTTCATCTTCGCGGCGCGCATGTCGTTCAGCCCTTCGTCCCCAACCGCGAAATCGCGTATGTCGCGTACCAGACCCAGGCGGCGAGCTCGCCCGTGGCCACCAGAATGGCCACCACAAAACGCAGCTTCGTGCGCCCCAGGATGCTCAGCGGCGCCTTCCAGTGCCGGATCGCGATGTAGAGCGCCGCCGCGGCGCTGAAGAAGGTGAGGAACCACAGAAACAGGATCGGCCAGACGGCCACCGCAAGGGCGACCGAATCGTAGCAGACGCGGTGGTTTTCCAGGGCCGCGATCTTCTTCTTCGCCATGCCCGAGGTGATGCACTCCGGGCACAGCGCCTCGCCGCGCAGGTCCATCTGGCACAGCCGGCACACGAAACGGCCGCAGCGGGCACACGCCACCGCGGCGGTCTTCGCGGGATGAAAGAAGCAGGTTGCTTCGCCTTCGCCCGCCGCGATCTCGACCGGCAATATGACGGCGGGTCTGGCCAGAAAGGCTGGAAAGGCGCGCACCAGGACGCCCGCCCCGCAGTCGGGACACAGCGCCATCTCCACCGCCTCGATCGCCTCAGGCGGCAACGCCGCACTGCAACGAGGGCACCGGATCGGGTTGGCGACCTCGATCACCGCGGTTGCCACTGCTATGTCCTGATCACCCGGGTGCTGCAGATGTAGTCATGCAGGCCGCGCTTCTCCGCGTCGAAGCCCACCATGATGAACCCGAAGTACAGGGGAATGCTACTGAGCATCTTGGCGAAGTAGCGCCCAAAGGCCCGGCCCAGCGAGACCGGCCCGCCATCCTGCATGACGACCTTCAGGCGCAAGGCTTTCTTGCCGATGGTGGCGCCCGACCGGCTCACGAAAAAGGCCTCGTAGCAGGCCGTCGCGGCGATCAGAAGGAAGTAACCCAGGATGAGCACGATGCTCATGGCCTCCAGCGCCGCTTCCGGGGCGGCGCCGGATCGGGACAGGCTGGGGGCGAGCACCAGGAATCCGACGAACGCCAGGAGCCCCCAGGCGGCGGCCAGGATCAGGCCGTCAATGAGGATCGCGCCCGCGCGCACCCAAAAACCGGCGTAAACCATCGCTCCCCGCGGTGCGACTCCTTCCCTGAGTTTCTGCGCAAAGGTCTCTTTGCAGTTGCCGCAAATCCAGCGGTCTCCGAAGCGCACCAGGTCGTTGGCGGAGAACGGGCGCCCGCATTCGGTGCAGAAAGTCGAGCCACCCACCGCCACCGGACCGGCCGCCGCGGCCGCGACAGGCGCCGGCGCCGAAACCTGGAGGTAAGGAACCCAGCCGGGCAAGCCGGAATTCCAGACCAGTGTCTCCGCCCTCACCACTCCCGTCCGCACCAGATCCGCCAGAGCCTCATCCGAAACTGGCCCCGCCTGCTTCCCGCCCGCCGCATAATACCAGTCCATACCGGCCCTCCCAGGCCACGAATTCGCAGTGAAGACCAGTGTAACCGGATTATGGCGGCACTTGGAGTGCGATTTCCGGACGGCGCGCGCGGCCAACCGCTCCGGCGCGCGCGGCCAACCGCTCCCTGGCGGTCGCGGCTCGGAAACGGAGGCGCGCACCGAGCCCCCGGCTCGCACCCTCCGCGCGCGCGCCACGCCCGCGCCCGCACCGAGCCCACGCCCGCGCCGGGAATCCCGGCGTCCGTCCCGCTGCGGTGTAATGGAGGCAAGGAGGGGCTTATGGGAACCAAACTGGCCGAGATGCCCGGAACCCAGGATATGGACCGGCTTTCGATCAACACCATCCGCACACTGGCGATGGACGCGGTTCAGCGCGCCAACTCGGGACATCCCGGCGCGGTGATGGCGTTCGCGCCGGTGGCGTATTGCCTGTGGCAGCGGTTTCTGCGCTTCGATCCCGAGGACCCGATCTGGCCGGACCGCGACCGCTTCGTGCTGTCGAACGGGCACGCCTCGATGCTGCTGTACGCGCTGCTGCACCTGGCCGGTGTCAGGGCGGTCAACCCGGCGTACGAGACGCTGGGCGAGGAGGCCGTGAAGCTCGAGGACATCGAGCACTTCCGCGAACTGGGCAGCCGTTGCCCCGGCCATCCGGAATACCGCTGGACTTCGGGCGTCGAGACCAGCACGGGACCGCTCGGCCAGGGCGTGGGCACCAGCGTGGGCATGGCCATCGCGCGGCAATGGATGGCGCAGCACTTCAACCGTCCGGGCTTCGACATGTTCACCTACCGCGTCTTCGTCACGGCCAGTGACGGCGACCTGATGGAAGGAATTGGCAGCGAGGCCGCGTCTCTGGCCGGTCATCTGAAGCTGGCCAACCTGTGCTGGATTTACGACAACAACAAGATCACGCTGTCGGGCCCCACCTCCTGGGCGTTCACGGAGGACGTGGCCACGCGCTTCATCGGTTACGGCTGGAACGTCACGCGGGTGGGGGATGCCAACGACCTGGAACTGACGGAACGCGCGCTGAAGGTGTTTCAGAACACCAACGACCGGCCCACGCTGATCATCGTCGACACTCATATCGGCTACGGCGCGCCGCACAAGCAGGACACCATCGAAGCGCACGGCGAGCCGCTGGGCGAGGAAGAGGTCCGGCTGACCAAGCGCTTTTACGGCTGGCCCGAGGATGCGAGCTTCCTGGTCCCGGCTGGCGTGCGAGAGAACTTCCAGGCCGGGATCGGCAAGCGGGGACGCCAGTTGCGCCAGGCCTGGATGGCTAAGTTCCGGGAATACCAGCGCCAGTACCCCCTGCTGGCCGACCATCTCTACCGCATGCAACACCGCGCGCTTCCCGACGACTGGGATCGGGACCTTCCCACGTTTCCGGCGGACCCGAAGGGGCTCGCCACGCGCGAAAGCTCGGGCAAAGTTCTGAACGCGATCGCGCCGAAGGTTCCCTGGCTGATAGGAGGCGACGCGGACCTTGCGCCCTCCACACGCACCCGGCTGACGTTCGAGGGAGCCGGAGATTTCCAGGCCGCCAGTTACGGAGGTCGCAACATCCACTTCGGCGTCCGCGAGCATTCGATGGCTGCCATCGCAAACGGCCTCTCGCTCTCGAAGGCGCGGCCGTTCGTTTCGACGTTCTTCATCTTCAGCGACTATGCCAAACCCGCCATCCGCCTCAGCGCGCTTATGGAAATCCCGGTGATTTATATCTTCACGCACGATTCGATCAGCCTCGGCCAGGACGGGCCCTCGCATCAGCCGGTCGAGCAATTGGCCGCCCTGCGCGCCGTCCCCGGCATGATCGTCCTGCGGCCGGCGGACGCCAACGAGGTGACCGAGGCATGGAGAGTCATCATGGAGTTGCGGCATCAGCCCGTGGCCTTGGTGTTGACGCGCCAGGCGGTGCCGACGCTGGATCGTTCGAAGTACGCTCCGGCGTCGGGGCTCGAGCAGGGCGCCTACGTGCTCGCCGACGCCCCCGGCGGGAAACCGGACGTGCTATTGCTGGCGACCGGCAGCGAGGTGGCGCTTTCGGTGCAGGCATTCGAGGAGTTGAGCGCGGAGGGAGTCAAGGCCCGTGTGGTGAGCATGCCCTCGTGGGAACTGTTCGATCGCCAGGACCCGGCCTACCGGGAGAGCGTGATCCCTTCGGCCGTGAAGGCGCGGGTGTGCGTCGAGCAAGCATCGACCTTCGGTTGGGACCGCTTTGCCGGACCGTCCGGCGAGATCATCGGGATGAGAACGTTCGGAGCTTCGGCGCCGCAGAAAGAGCTTCAGAAGAAGTTCGGATTCGTGCCCGAGCGGATCGTGGCGGCCGCGCGCGAGCAGATTGCCAAGGCCGCAAAGCGCGGCGGAAAGGAGGCCTGAGATGCGCATAGTACTGGGCGCGGATCATGCCGGCTTCGAGTTGAAACAGAACCTGCTGGCCTATGTGCGCGGACTCGGCCACGAGGTTCTGGACGTGGGAACGAACAGCACCGCTCCGGTGGACTATCCGGATTACGCCGAGGCCGTCGGAAAGGCGATTCTGAACGGGCAGGCGGAGCGCGGGGTGCTTGTGTGCGGCAGCGGGGTAGGCGCTTCAGTGGCCGCCAACAAGCTGCCGGGGATACGGGCCGCCGTGTGTCACGACACCTACTCGGCGCACCAGGGCGTGGAGCACGACGACATGAACGTCATCGTCCTGGGTTCTCGCGTGATCGCCTCGGAGCTGGCGCGCGAGCTGGTGAGGGCCTATCTCGGCGCGACGTTTTCGGGCGAGGAGCGGCACGTGCGCCGGCTGGCGAAAATCCGAAAGCTGGAGGGCGAGTGCGCGGCGGGCGTGGCGTAGGCGGACCGGCCGCGCGAGGCGCAGGGCAGCCGCTTGCTCACGCGCGCGGTTCTGGGGACCTGGCCGGGAAATGTGTGCGAAGATCACGGTATTGGATTCTCTATGTCCCTCGCACCCATTCCTCTTCGCGCCGCGGCGCTGGTCATCGCGGCCGCAGGCCTCGCGGCCGCCCAGTCACCGCTTCCCGTCAAGTGGGAAGAGCTGACGGCCAGCGACTTCGTCGACCGCGGTCGAAAAGGCGCAGCACGTCTGCCTTCTGCCCTTCGGCATCCTGGAAAAGCACGGGCCGCACATGCCGCTCGGCACCGATCTTCTCGACGTCCGCTACATCGCGCTACACGCGGCCGAGAGCGAGTACGCGCTGGTGTTCCCCGAATACTACTTCGGACAAATCTTCGAGGCGCGGCACGAACCCGGCACCATCGCCTACAGCGCGCGCCTTCAGATGGACCTGTTGCAGGAAACTGTCGGCGAAATGGCGCGCAACGGCTGCCAGAAAATCCTCATCGTCAACGGGCACGGAGGCAACCAGCACCTGCTGCCGTTTTTCGCGCAGTCGCAGCTTGCCTCGCCGCGGGACTACGTGGTGTACGTCTATGACGGCCCTAAGAGCGTTCCGCCGGGCCGGCCGGCCCTCAAGACGCCCTTCGACTTCCATGCCGGGGAGGTGGAGACATCCTCTATGATGATTGCGCGCCCGGACTTGCTGCGTATGGACAAGGTGCCGAGCGAATCGGGCGCCGACCAGAAGCGGCTCAACTTACCCGCGGAGCTCTACACCGGCATCTGGTGGTATGCGAGCTACCCCGAACACTACGCCGGCGACGCCAGCGCCGCCAACCGGGAGCTGGGCGCGTTCGACGCCAAGGCGCAGATCGCCGACCTGGTCCAATGCATCCGGGCGGTGAAGGCCGATCAGATGTCGCTAAAACTGCAGCGGGAATTCTTCGAGAAGGCGAAGCAACCGCTCGAGACCAAGCAGTAGGGCGGGGTTCAACGCACGAATTCGGCGGTGATGCGGTTCGGGATCAGGCCGCGCTCGAACGCGACGTCGTAGAGTTTCTGGGCCGCGCGCGGCACCACCTCTCCGGCATCGACGGTGAAGTGATTCACGTACATCCCGATGAACTTCTCGGCGAGCCGCGGCTCCATGTCGCGCGCAAACTGGAGGGCGTAATTCAGCGCCTCCTCGTGGTTGTCGAGCGAGTATTGGATGCTTTCGCGCATCAGCCGGCAGCATTCCGAGCGGATCTCCTGCGGCAGCGAGCGCAGCAGCGCGTTGGCGCCCAGCGGCAGCGGCAGGCCGTAGCAGGATTTCCACCACGCTCCCAGGTCGAGCACCTTGTGGAAGCCGGAGCGGGAGTAGGTGAGCTGGCCTTCGTGAATCACCAGGCCCAAATCCACCACGTGCTCGTTCACGGCCTCGAGCACTTTGTCGAAAGGCGTGACCACAGGCTCGAAATCCGGCTCGAGGATCTTGAGCACCAGGCAAGCCGTCGTGTAGAGGCCGGGCACGGCGATGCGTTTGCCCTTGATATCCGCCGGCGTCAGCGGCCACGAGGCCACCAGCAGGGGCCCGTAGCCATCGCCGACGCTCGACCCGCTGGCCATCAAGGCGTACTTGTCCGCGACATACGGGTAGGCGTGATAGGAAATCGCGGTCAGCGCGTAAACGCCCTGCTCCGCCTTCCGGTTCAGGGACTCGATATCCTCGAGCACGTGCTGAAAGGAGACCAGGCGGGAGCGGATCTTCTTCGTCGCCAGGGCGTAAAACATGTACGCGTCGTCCGAATCCGGGCTGTGCGCGCAGGCGACTTCAGCGGGTCCAGTTGATGTCATAGGAAGGCGGCTTCAAACACTATAGCAAACCGCCGACAGCGCAGCCGGATCGTAACGAATTCGTCATTGCGCCGCGCTAGGGCTTCGACCGTGCGATCCGTTTCGTCCGCTTGCGAAGACCGGCAGGTCCGCTCCCTTACGGTCGCGGTTCGGTGCTTGCTAGGCCGCCTTGAGTTGCCGGGCCAGCGCCAGCAGCGCCGCCGTCGAGCGCTCGATCTCGCGCTCGAGAACGGCGTAGGCTTCGGGCGCCGGGCTGAGATCCCCGCTACGGCCGAGCATTTCGAGGCGAAAGGCCGCTGCGCGCGCCGGTTCGGCTCCGAAATTCGCCACGGAACCCTTCAGCGTATGGGCTGCGCGCTCTACCTTGCCGGAATTTCCGGCGGCGATCGCCGAGCGAATGTCGGCAAGCAGTTTCGGGGAGTCTTCGGCGAACAGGGCGGCGATTTCTTCAAGGAAATCCACGTCGCCACCGACACGGTCGAGGATTGCCGTGGGGTCGAGGAGTTGGCCAGGAGTATCCGGTTCCACGCCCTTTTCTATCGGCTCCGGCGCGCCGGCACTTTACACCGCGGCACCGGTTTCTCCGACGCCGCTATGATGAGAGCGATGCCGGGCCAGCGCATCGCCGTGCATGGCCACCGGGGCGCCCGCGCGGCGTTTCCCGAGAACACGCTGGAGGCGTTCGCCTATGCCATCGACGCCGGGGCGGACTACATCGAACTGGACATCCAGGCCACCCGCGACGGCATCCTGGTAGTCTGCCACGATCCGGTGCTCAGCCGCCGCATCTACCAAGGACCGCCCGGCCGCCGGGTTGTCAGCCGGCTCACCCTCGCCGAATTGCGGCATTTCGACTGCGGGTCGCTCACCGACCGCCGCTTCCCCCACCAGACCGCGGTGCCCGGGGCGCGGATTCCGACCCTGGACGAGGTTCTAGCCCTAGCCGGCCGGGGCGACTTCCGCTTCAACATCGAGGTGAAGACCTTTCCCCACAAGCCGCGAGGTGCGCCGGCGCCGGAGGCGATTGCCTCGCTCGCGGTCGAAGCGGTGCGGCGCCGTGGCCTGGGCCGGCGCGTGGAGATGCAGTCCTTCGATCTGCGCGTGCTGCGCGCCGTCCGGGCTCTGGAGCCCGCGCTGCCGCTCGCCGCGCTCTGCCAGTTCGGCAGGCGGGACTTCCTGCGTCTGGCGCGCGAGGCGGGCGCGACGACGCTGGGTCCATACCAGCGGCTGGTGACCCGCGCAGGCGTAGCACGGGCTCACGCCGCCGGCCTGCGGGTGGTCCCCTGGACGGCGAACCGGCCTCGCGACTGGGCGCGATTGATCCGCGCCGGCGTGGACGGCATCATCAGCGATGACCCGGCCGGGCTTATCGAGTACCTCAGAGAGCGGAGCGCCGGCCATTCGTCTTGACTTTGGCGCGCCTGCCGCCCATAATCGTCCCACGCAGTCCCATTCCACGTTGAAGGAGTGAAGACAGATGGCAAGCAACGTTCCTCCCCTGCCGCCCCCTCCGCCTCCCGGTGCGGGCCTGCCCGCGCCGAAGAAGGTCAGCCCCGTTGTCTGGATACTGGGCGGATGTGCCGTGCTCGTGGTCCTGGCCGTGGCGGCCGTGACGGTGGGCGGACTTTTCATCGCTCACAAAGCCCGGCAAGCCGGCTTCTCCCCGGAGCTGATGCAGAAGCATCCCGAGGTGGCCGTGGTGAAGATGATGGTGGCGGCGAATCCGGATGCGGAGCTGGTCTCCGTCGACGAAGACAAGGGCATCGTCGTCGTCCGGGACAAGAAGACCGGCAAGACGGTCACCATGAACTTCGAGGACATCAAGAAGGGCAAGATGACGTTCGAGTCGGAGGGCCAGAAGGTCGAGATGGAGGGCCACGGCGAGGGCGATACGGGCTCCTTCACCGTGAAGAGCGACCAGGGCACGGCCAAGTTCGGCGCCGGAGCGGTAAAAATGCCCGCCTGGCTGCCGGCCTACGGCGGCGCGAGCGTCCAGGGGTTTTCGAGCCAGACCGCCGGCGGCTCGGGCGGCACGTTCTCCTTCAAAGCCAGCGACGGATTCGACAAGGTGGTCGAGTTCTATAAGGATGCGCTCCAGAAGGCCGGCTTCACGGTGGAGGTGATGCAGCATCCCGGCGGCGCGCTGCTGACCGGGCGAACCAGCGGGCGCACTGCCACCGTCCACGTGATGGCGGACGGCAGCGGCTCTTCGGTCAGCGGTACCTTCGAGGACAAGTAACGCGCCGCGCGGTGTCGTAAAATAGGGGACTGTCGGGGCGTAGCGCAGCCTGGTAGCGCACCTGCCTTGGGCGCAGGGGGTCGGCAGTTCGAATCTGCCCGCCCCGACCAATAGAACCAAGCAAATACAGCGATTCTCAATCGTCCGCCGACCCCCTGTAGTCGATTTCCGTAGCTGCTGCACTCCGTTGCGGAGGCCGCTTGGCGGGCCACGCCGATGCCCTGCTGAGGCGTTTTCATTCAGGTCACCTGCCCAGAGGACAGGTGCGCGGGCAATGCCGCGGCCTGTCAGAATTGGCAAGGGGCGATGCGCGATATTAGCAACCGACATTTCCAGAACGAGAATTGGCTAAAGTGTTGTAGCATGGAGCCAGCTACATACCTCAGTAGCACCGCTATGATAGAGAACTTCGACGAAGTAAAGGCTCAACTCGCTGAACTGTCTGACATCATCAACAAGTTCAAGTCCGAGCAGGTGCAGTTGAAGATTGTTGAGCTGATTTTTGGTGCCGCAGGCAGAGCGGCGGAACACCAGGGTGAGGGCGCCCTGCCCCCAAGGAAAAGGGGGCGAAGGTCCAAGAAAAAGACAGAAGGTCCGGTGCCCAAGGCCGACAACGGGAAGAAACGCGCGGCAAGGGGGGATGGACCTGCGGCGACACTCGAACAGTTCATCCAAGAGGGTTTCTTCAGTCAGAAACGGACCATTGGCGCTGCGGTTGAGCACTGCAAGGCCAAGGCTCGGAACTTCAAGAACAACGAACTTTCGGGCCCATTGGGGCGTCTGGTTCGGAACAACAAACTATCGCGGACGAAGAACGCCGATGGCCAGTGGGAATACGTCAAAAAGTAAGTCGCCACTGGATGTCGCGCTCGCCAGCGTTCCGACTCAGTTCCGATCCAAGATCATCAAACCGTTCCTTGACGTGAAGAGGCGTTTGGCGGAAGGAAACGACGAAACGCTCGGGCTAGCGGCAGGAAAGTTCTGTGAATCGGTCTTGAGGTTCCTTCAATCGGAGATTCTGAAATCGTCGATACCGTTTGGGCAGAAAATACCTGACTTCTCCGTCGAGTGTCGCAAGTTGATAGAGAGCCCGAAGAACTCAGGCGTGGAGTCACTTAGAATCGTAATGCCGCGTGCGCTCGTCTTCCTTTACACGCTGAGGAACAAGCGTGGTATCGGGCACGTGGGCGGCGATGTTGATGCTAACCGGATCGACGCCATGACGATCGCCAGGGCATGCGACTGGATAATCTGCGAGCTGATCCGGGTCTATCACAATCTGTCGCTGGAGGAAGCTCAAGATCTTGTGGACGGGCTCGCCCAGCGCAGCATTCCGGATGTCTGGCATGTGGCCGGCAAGAAACGCATATTGCGCAATGACCTGGACTTTAAGCACAAAGTCCTGCTGCTCTGCTATCAAGAACCCGACAACGCCGTGATGTCAGAGGACCTCTTCTCGTGGGTTGAGTACTCTTATTTCCCGATGTTCAAGAAAAAGGTTCTGACGCCGCTTCACAAGGAGCGCCTCGTCGAATACGATAGGGAGACCGAATCCGTGACGATCTCGCCCTTGGGAATCAAGGAAGTCGAAGAGAACATACTCAAGACGGCTGCCAGTTGATCGGCCGAGTTTCCCACGCAAGGACAACGTCCGCGCCCCGCCAACAGGTCCGCCTTCCGGCATTCGGCGCTGGATTCGCGAGAGCGTACCCTTGGCAACCGATTCCACTTTCCTGGGCGGCCTCCTGGCGTGCTCGATGTCAGTGGCGCCGCCGCCGAAGGAACTTGGTCGATGGTGTGAATTCGACTGGCTTGAGATTGTCGTCCCAGACCACTTCAAGCCTGACAGGGCGCGTCTCCCTGAGGCTATGGTCGTTCTCTACGGCTACGCTGAACACCACTTGGAAGTATGTCTTGCCTCTGAGCGCGTCCGACAACCTATTCAGGTCGGAATCCGAGAACCGTTTCGGATCTAGCAGCAAACCAAAGGCTTCAGTCCCTGCGCCGTGGCCCCCCGCCACTACGATCACGCTCCCCAGGGCCATCCCAGTTGGGGAATACGCGGGCAACTTACTGACAAGGAGGAAATCCTCCTTAAGCCAGGCGGATGATTGTGGCCTCCAAATTCGGCGATCGGCTTGCGAAGCGCCCCTAAACGCAATGCCGTTCCATCGGCTGCGCTTCTCCTGACCTGCCTTCATCATGGAGTACACCTTGATCATGTCAAGGCCACCGCCATAAAGCCAGTACGGTAGCTCGTCGCCGTTGACTATGAGAGTGCGCTTCGCCTCCATTGCAAGCTTGTCGTTGGGATCCTCAGCAAGGTGCGGGAGGTACATTCGTGCGCAAGCGTTACTGACCGTACTCCCCGCGACCACGAGACAACTGTTCGGCTTCATCGCCTCGCTCCATGGGCGCGCTACGGACTCCAGGTTCAGCATGAGCCGGCTGTAAGGCGCGATGCCGTAGTAGTCGTGAGGATAACCGTGACCACCGACAGAACGTGGATTCTTTCCGGGATCGGGATGAGCATTCCCGGCATGCAAACCGATTGCCGCGTAAGAGCTAAATCCAAAGAGCTCATCCACCCGGCGGAGCCGATGATGGAAGGGATCTCCGATCTGCTCCTCGGCCCAGAAAGCCACTTCCTTGGCGTCTTCCGTAGTCTGTCCCCCCCTTATCGTACAAACGGTTGGCCAGCACTCCAGAAGCGACGCCAGATGCGAAGGTGCCCGCCGGGCGCAAAAGGCTTATCAGTTGAATGAATCCGCGGCGCGAGACTCCCTCTATCTCTTTTCCTTGCTTGGCCTGCATTGTTTCAGAACGCTTGGCCTCACCAACATGGGCCTCTTTGCCTCCCGCCGGGCTCGCGTCGGTAACTTGTGCGCGCTGCGGGTCACTGAGCTGCAGCCCATCGGCTTCCTGTTGCCCCGCGTCGTCGGGCTGACCACGGGCCGGATGACGCGTCATCATCTTTTTGGCATTGACTGGTGCTTTGTGTTGCTTATGCTGCTTCACACTCGAATTCCTCCCGCGGGCTTTCAAACCTCGGAGTAGTCGAACTTCGAGTGTACTGCTGGAGCCAACCAAGAGTGGGACGTGTTGCTTATGCTGGCAAAGCCGTAAGCGGCAGCCCGCCGGCCCGGCGCCATATCCCGCCGCCGCGCGCTACAGCACAAAATGAAAGGTCGAAAGCGCATCGCCATGCGCTCCAGCGCCACTTTTCCGTGTGCGAATCTAGGTGACCGAACGGAAGGGCCAAGTGATCGCGTCCACCGTTCCGCTATTGAGTAGACCGAGTTTGAAATCTGAAACTGTAGATGATTTTGTAGCTGCCCGGTACCTCCCGGTTCAACAGGGCTCAACAGGCTTCAACTGGATGCCCGTATCCGCTTGAAACGTAAGCATCTGAAAACAAGGCGTTTTCGTGGTGCGCCGCAATCCGCCTTGGGCGCAGGGGGTCGGCAGTTCGAATCTGCCCGCCCCGACCAATAGAATCAATAGGATACGGCTTACTCTCAACGGGCAGAATAGCGCTGCCCGCGCGGAGCATTCCACCTACGGGCAGTGATTCAGGGCGCGCCGACACGGTTCCCTGTGGCGCACCCTTGTCCCAGCAATGCCGGCCTCGGAGTCAAAAATCACGGAGTTACCGTCACGATGACCCGCTTGTACCGCGATAATGGCGGGCTGCCCTTGTCTGTGACCCTCAGAATGAAGTGAACCGTCTCTGGTTTCTCGACCTTCGGGGCGACCAGATCGACGTGATCCATGTTTTCTGCGCTCTTGATCGTAACCGCTCCTTTGTAGGATCCCGCCTCGGGGTAGTGGAACCAGAAGAAACTCAGGCTATCGCCATCCGGGTCGGTTGCGTGTGCGCTCAGCCCAAGGCTTTCTCCGGATCGCACCGTGATCGCCTCGGGATGATTCAGGACAGGAACGGGAGGATGGTTGGCTTCCTGGTAGGACTTGGTCGTCCAATCCATGCGTGCCGCGAAATCGTTTTGGAAGTCGTCCCTCCATCGCCAGAGCGTGGCTTTGAAGTCCCGGAATGGCTTTGCGCCCGGCCGAGTTGCCCGCGCGTATTCGCCCACCACCGGCGGCGTGTATTCGTCAATCGCATTGGTCCAGATGGGGCGCGTCTCGGGCTCGATGGGAACACCCCCAATGAATGTGCGCGGGTCCGTGACGGACACCTCCGGCCGGTACAGTTCGTAGCGTCCGCCCCAGCCACCCCACTCCGGATGTTCAGGATCGCTCAGGCCGTTGGGAATCAGCCCAAGCCAGGACGGCGTGTCGCCTTCCATCCCGTATGCAACATCCGGATATTCGGCACCCATCGGCCCGTGTTTTTGTTGAATGTAGTCTGCGAGCCACTTGTTGCTGATGGTCGAATTGTCGATCCCGGGTACGAAGGTATTGATTCCGGTCCACGTGGCGGCAGCGTAGTCGCCGCCGGGAGTAACAATGTAAAAGAGCGTGGGGAAGTTCTTCCGAATCCACGGGCCGCTATCGTCTTGGTCGGAGATCGTATAGACCCTGAGTTTAGCGATCAGAGCGGTCGAGCTCCGCGGCCGGTTTTGTGGCGCGTAGCCTGTAAAGCGCCTGCGCGAGTGTGTTTGCCCCTCCCCAGACCGTAATCCAGAGCGGACGATCGTCGTTTCTCTCCAGGGTCCGAATGATCCAGTCGGACCCCTCTGAGTCCTTGCCGGGACCGACTCCATGCATGCCGTATTCCGGCAGGCCGCGCTTCACCAGCGCCTCGAGTGCTTCGGCCGGAGGGTAGTTCGCATCATGCTTCACCAAATTGCCATGAACCTTGGAGTAAGCGCGGACTACGGCTTCAATCAACTCCGGCGAGACGGACGTTCTCTTCCATGTGGAGGTGGTCGCGATGAGGCCCTGGATATCGATGACATCCGAATACAGAAGCAGACGGACCATGCTCTCGGTGTCGTCCACTTCGGCACCGATGTCCGTGAGGACGATCATCCGGTGTGGCTTGTTGGCCTGTCTGGAGTCAGGAGTCGGAGCGGTATCGGATGCGACTAGTGCCGGGAGATTGGCGGTAAGTCCGAGGCCGACGATCGCGGCGGCCCACAGGAACAGATGATTTCGGCTACACTGCAGCGACATCGATTTCCTCTCACATCCGGGCCAAAAGGCCGGAAGCCGCCTTGGGCGCAGGGGGTCGGCAGCCGAAATCGGCTCGCCTATTTCGGCAGCTCGGCTTTGCCAGTTACCTTGAATTTGCCGGTCTGAACCGAGGCTGCGTCCTGAGGCTGTGCACCACCCAGTGAGACGGTGTATTCACCAGGCACGATCACGCGATTGCCCTTCTCGTCAACCTGGCCCAGGGAGCGCGGATCGATTGTCAGGCTGACGTGAGCCGACTCGCCCGGGCCAAATGCACGCGCTTGAATCCCGCAAGCACGCGCAGAGGAGTCTCAAAGGCCTTGGGCTGCGTGAGGTAGAGTTCCACCACCTCATCTCCCGCCATGGCGCCCGTGTTCTTCACGTCACCTTCCACCGTGACCGACTCGCCGGGCGTGATCTTTCAGGTTGTTGTACGCAAAGCTCGTGTAGCTGAGTCCGAAGCCGAATCCATAGAGCGGCTTGTCCGCGAAATAGCGATAGGTCCGGCCACGCATCGAATACTCCTCGAATGGCGGGATCTGGTTCAGCGACGAATAGAAAGTCAGCGGAAGGCGCCCGGCGGGATTGTTGTCGCCGGCCAACGTCTCGGCGATTGCCGTGCCACCCTCTTCTCCGGGATACCAGGCTTCGAGAATCGCGTTGGCATTCTGCTGCGGCCCAGTTGACGGCCAGCGCGCTGCCGTTCTGCAGCACGACCACCAACGGCTTTCCGGTAGCGGCGAGCGCTTTCAACAGATCTTCCTGGGCCGCGGGCAAATCGATCGAAGTGCGATCGCCGCCGCTGAACCCCGCCAGCTTCACGGGCATCTCCTCGCCCTCGAGCGACGGTGAAAGCCCGACGAACGCGATCGGTCACCTCCGACTGTTTTGCCGCCTCGACTGCCTGGTTGCGCAGCACAGCCGCCGGAGCCTGCCAGGTAAGGTCAATGCCGGCGCTGCCCGGTTCCGTGCAAGTACTCCAGACGGATCGGGTGTGGTTGCGTATCGCTGAACGTCACAGGCGCTTCGATAACAGCGCCTCGCTCGCCGGTGGTCTCGCCGCGATTTTCGACCAGCAGCTTCTGCGTCCAGGTAAAGCCGGAAGCCTTCCGCGTTCTGGCAGGCATAGCAGTAGTTCACGCGCACACCCAGTTTGTACTCGCCGGGCGCCGGCGGAGTGAAGCTGCCGCTCCAGCGCACCGAGTAATTGTTGCGCTGGAGGCCGTTTATGGGAACAACCTTGTCCCAATTGAAATTGATGTTACGGTCGGTGCGCGTAAGAACAGGCGCGCCACTCAAATCGGGCGAGCTGAAGTACTCGCCGGTAAGTCCATCGCCCGAACCGCTCGCAGGATGAAGCGCGGTATGCTCGATGGGCATCGCGAAACCCTCAACCAGCGTCGAGCCCTGCGCATAAGCCACCTTGGCGGAGGCGAACCGCTTTTCAATCCCGTCGAGTGGATAGACCGGCGACGGCGGCGGTCCGTTGTAGTTGCCTTGCAGGGACTGTACGAGTTCCGCGGTGGGACCGACCACGGCGATGCGAGCGATCCCGCCTTTGAGAGGAAGGATGTGATCCTGGTTCTTCAGCAGCACCATGGATTCCCGCGCCGCGCGCAGCGAGAGTTGGCGATGCTCTGGCGAGTTGACCTCAGCTCATGGCAATTCGCCCATAGGAGAAGCTGGACGGCGGGTCGAACATGCCGAGCTGGAATCGCGCCCGGAAGAGGCGGCGCAACGCGGTGTCAATCTCGGATTCCTTAATCAAGTTCTGGTGAACCGCGTCAACCAGCGCCGGGAACGCCTGCCCCTTCCCGAAACCGCATTCGAGATCGGTGCCCGCCTTAACGGCGGCGGCGGCCGCGTGGGCCATGTCCGGAGCGTAATGGTGTCCCGTGTTTATATCGGCGACGGCGGCACAGTCGCTTACGACGTAGCCGTCGAACTTCCACGCGTCGCGCAGATGATCGCGTAGAAGCATGTTACTGGCGCAAGCGGGCACTCCATCAATCGCGTTATAGGCGCACATCACAGACTGCGCGTGCGCCTCGGTCACCGTGGCGCGAAAAGCGGGCAGGTAAGTGTCCTCGAGATCGTGCGGCGAGACATCCACATTGAAGCCGTGCCGCAGCAGTTCGGGACCGCTGTGCACCGCGTAGTGCTTCGGAGTTGAGACCACCCGGAAATGCTGCGGGTCGTCTCCCTGCATGCCGGTGACGAATGCGACGCCCATGCGGCTGGTCAGGAACGGGTCTTCGCCGTAGGTCTCCTGGCCCCGTCCCCAACGCGGGTCACGAAAGATGTTGACATTGGGCGCCCAGAACGTAAGCCCGAAGAACATTTCGTGCTGGTCGTTGCGCATGGCTTCGTTGTACTTGGCGCGCGCCTCGGTCGAGATCGTCTGGCCCATCGTGTGGACAAGGCCGGTGTCCCAAGTGGCAGCCATCCCGATCACCTGGGGAAAATTCGTCGCGTAGCCGGCGAAGGCGACACCGTGCAGGCCCTCGTTCCACCAGTCGTACTTCGGAACGCCAAGCCGCGGGATGGGGGCCGCGTGGTCCCGCATCTCGGAGACTTTCTCTTCCAGCGTCATGCGGCCGATGAGGTCGGTAACACGCTGTTCCAGTGGGTTCGCCGGATTCATATACCCGGGCTGAGCAGTTACTTCTTGCTGGGCGTGGAGGGGGAGAGCGAGCGCGAGGCCGGCCAAAAGTCCGAGAAAGGTTGCTAACTAGAGGAGCGCGGAAACTAGACATGGCGATTGCCAACTCCTTGAGCATGAGGGTTCCAACAAGACCTATCATTATACGCGCAAGGCCAGGTGGACACGGCTGGCTTGTGGCCTGTGGATCCGGACGGCGGGATTGGTGGCGCTTCGCGGACGGGAGCATCGTCATTCGATTGCGGGGCGGGGTGTCCGTTTGCGCAACTCGGTTCCTCTCCGCCCGTGCGTTCCGGGCGTCTCGCGGGAGCCTCTTCAGCTTTTCGCTGCTGCGCGCATAGCTGAATACCACGTCGTGCCCGGCCCTGGGTTCGGGGCTGATGGGCGGCAAGCTCGGAACGATCTTCGCTTCTCCAGCCTCGCTAGACCGAGATCAGCTCGTACTGATCGTTGCCCATCCGCAGAGTCTTCATATATTCCAGTTGGCGCAACCCGCTTCGGGACTCAATGCGCTTCACCAGATCGCGCCGTTGCTCGTCCGGCTGCGCGTAAACCAGATCGACGGAAGCTTTGTCGATGGCCAGAATGTCCGTGGAGCCGAGTATGCCGATGTCGTTGCAGGTCGGCTTGGCGCCGTGGGCATCGCAGTCGCAGTCCACCGACAGATTCTTCAAGACATTGATGTAGACGATCTGCTGGCCAAAGTGAGAAGTGATCCCCTTCCCGGCCTCGACCATGCGCTCCAGCATCTCCTTCCCCCCGGGCCAGCCATAGCCGTGGACCTGACGCTTGCCCACCTGCCCGGACCCGCAGCCGATAGCGATGTTCTTGAGCGACCCGCCAAAGCCACCCATGGTGTGCCCCTTGAAGTGCGTGTAGACCAGTAGCGAATCGTACTTCACAAGATTCTTGCCCACGCCAATCTCGGTGAGGTGAGTCCCGGGCGTGAAACGAAGTTGCTGATCGGGACCGGACGGGAACACATCCAGGAACTCAGCCATGTCCGGTATGGGAAGCATCTCATGGCCCTTGGCGTCCATGATGTCGACCGGGCAGAAATCGAATCCGTTCGTCTTCAAGGTCTCCAAGTGGCCTGGCGTGGCCTTCCGCGGGCTGGGATAGAGAACGTTGCATTCCACGATCGTGCTGTTCGGAACGTGCGGCTGCAAGCCCTTGATGAACTCCACGGGCAGAAGATTCGGCCCGTGCGGCTCGCCGCTGTGAAGCTTGATGCCGACTCGTCTCTTCAGGCGGTGGTTGATCTTCGAGTAGATTCTCAGCAGTCCGTCGACGCTGATGTCCTTCGTGAAGAAGACTTGCGATTTGTCTGGCTGGACGGTGGCGGCGCTACTTGTGCTACCGAACTCAGCCACAGCGGCGCCACCAAGCGCAATCGCACTGCTCTTCAGAAACGCCCGGCGCAAAATCTCACCCGCCATAATTCCTCCCGTTGATGAAATGCCGTCATCGTAACTTGTCAATCGCTCAGAGCCCCGTCGTTTTCTTCGAGGCGGCGCCATCAATCTCACGCAGGTCGTCGGCGCTGAGCTAGATGACGGCGGCTCCAATATTCTCCTCCAGAACGGTGCAGCTTTGTGGCGCCCTTCTGTCCCAGCAGCCACGCCAGCTCGATCAGCCGAGCCCGAGAGCCGGTACCTCCAGGTTGCGGTTTCCGAGTTTTCGCTTCTGTCATTGTTCTAAGCGAACAACTCCTGCGCGCGCATCACGCGGTCGCGCACTTGAACTCCGTTCGGACAGTCGACCGTGCAGAAGTCGCAATCAATGCATCGAACGGCGCGGACGTGTTCCGGCAGGTCCAGGAAATGCTCACGGGCCATGGCGAACTGGCCGTAACCCTCGGCGTAGGTCAGGAAGCGCAGCATGTCCGGCACGGGAACGCCCTTGTCGCAAATGCCATTGCAGGAGCCGCACATGCGGCAGTACGCCGGCCCGATGAAGGCCAGCAGCGATCGGAGTATCCGCTCGTCCTGGCCGGTGTATGGTTCCGTCATGGCGCGCAGATTCTCGTCGAGCTGGTCGTGGTCGGTCATGCAGACAATGGCGGTGTCCACGGATGGGTTCCGGAGCGCCCATTTGATCGCCGCAAGCGCACCGCCCTTGGCGCCAAGGACCTTCCTCAGCGTCCGCGGATCGGCACCGTACAGACGATCGCCGCGGCCGATTCTCGCCACGCCGCCGGCCATGGTCTTCATGACCACGATTCCCATGCCCGCCTTGCGCGCGTCGTGAATGGCCGTGCCGAGGTCGGACTGGCGCGCCTGGCGATCGTTGGTGGCGATGTTCTGCATCGCGAAGTTGTAGCTGGTCAGAACCACATCGGTCTGGCCGCGCTTTACCAGGTGCCCCAGCATCCGGTCCATGTTGAAGTGCGTGCTCACCCCGGCAAACCGGATTTTGCCGGACTGCTTTGCCGCTCGCTGGAGATCCAACAGCTCGTCGGTCACTTCTTCCGGGCTATTCCTGTTGTGCAGGTACCAGATGTCGAGGTAGTCCGTGCCGAGCTCGCGCAAGCTGGTGTCCAGGTCGTTCTCGGCCTCCTGCCTGGTCCTGCCCATGCTTTTGCTGGAAAGAACGATCTGCTGCCGCTTGCCCTTGATGGCCGCACCCAGCATGCGCTCATTGTTCCCGTTCTGGTAGCCGCGCGCCGTGTCGAAGTGAATGATGCCGATGTCCGTCGCGCGCTCGATCACCGACTGGTCCGAGGTGGTCATGCAGCCGAACGAAAGCGAGGTCACCTTCAGCCCGGTCTTGCCCAGCGTGCGATACGCCAGCGCCTCGGAGGCCGGGCGGCCGGCCGGCGGCTCCTCCGGTTTCCGCGGTGTCGCGAGCGCGGCAACCGGCAACGTCAGACCAGCCGCGAGGAACTTCCTTCGAGACGCATGCGAAGCCATACGATGTACTCCCTATGGGCTATGACGCTCTCTCAACTATAGGCTAGGACGCGCGCCGTGGAGACGGTATCCCGATTCTTCCGATTTATTGCCCATCCCTGTCGCACTGTTGATCCACGCGCACACCCATCGGCTATCCCGCGGTGAAGGAGGGCGAAGCGGTTGCCGTGAAGAACCACAGCGGAGAGGCGTCTCCGCTACGAGAGCAAGCACGCGAATTGCGGGCTGATCTGGCGCAAGATCGCCTCGTTCATGGGCTCAGCGGAGAGACGGGTAACCGGCGTTCCGGGCTTGTGAAAGCGCCAGCCAGGTCGACCGCGAACGCAGCCGTTTGTTTGGCCAGCCACCGACGCGGGATATTCGTACCTTCGCTCGCCAAGCGCTCCGCCGTTGGAATCGGAGTAGTCGTGCCCCGCACCGCGGCCCCCTGCACTATCCTAATAGGACGTGAACGGCGAGGCGTTGGCGGAACGGGTGCGGACGGAACTGGAGCGGGTCCTCGCCTCCGAGGCGTTCAAGAACGCGGAGCGCCTGAAACGGTTCTTGCGGTTCGTGGTCGAGGAGGCGGTGCGCGAACCGGACGGGCTGCTCAAAGAGCACCGTGTGGCCATGCAGGTGTTCGACCGGCCGGAGTCCTTCGACCCGCGCCTGGATTCGGTGGTGCGGATCGCGGCGCGGCAGTTGCGGTTCAAGCTGCGCGACTACTACGAAACGGAAGGCCGCGAGGACACACTCCGCATCGAGTTGCCCAAGGGAAGCTACATGCCGGTTTTCGCGCTGCGCGAACCGCCGCCCGCCGCTCCCGCGCCCCCAGGCCGCCACCTACGCCGCTGGGCGTTCGCCGCTGCCGGCGCGCTTCTGGTGGCCGGGTCGGTGTACCTGCTGATCAGGCCCCGGCCGGCTGCCCCGCCCCCAGTCACCGCCGTCGCGGTGCTGCCCTTCAAAACCTTGGGAAGCGATGTGGAACTGCAGCACCTCTCTGAAGGAGTGGTTGACGAACTGGCTGGCGCACTCTCCAAAACGCCCAGCCTGCGCGTGCTGGCGCGCACCTCCGCGAGCCGCTTTCCAGGCGCGCAGGACGTAACGGCGATAGGGCGCCAGGCGCACGTCGGCGCGGTGGTCGAGGGCAGCGTGCGCCGCGACGGCGGGGGCGTCCGCATTTCGGCGCAGCTCATAGGAACGGCGGACGGCTACCACCTGTGGTCGCAGACCCAGACGGTGGCGGCGGAGCGCATCCCGGAGACCGTGCAGTCGCTGGCGGAGGCCATCTCCCGAGCGCTCCTTGGACCGAAGGCCAGCACGGTGACGGCCCCCCCGGCGCGGCTGATCGAATCCGAAGCGCTGCGCCTCTACTGGAAGGGCCGCTATCTCAGGCGGCAGCGCAGCGTGGAGGCGATGCGCGAGAGCGCGCAGTGCTTCGAGCGCGCCGTGGCCCGGGATCCGCGGTTTGCCGCGGCCTGGGCCGCGCTGGCCGAGGTCCACTCCACCATGAGCTTCCACCAGGTGGCCGGAGAGAGCCCGCAGAGCTCAATCGCCAAGGCGCGCGCCGCGGTCGAAATGGCCATGCAGGCGGACGGTACCGTCGCCGAGGCCTACGGCATCCGCGGCTTCATCCGGTTCTTTCACGACTGGGACTGGAACGGAGCGGAGCAGGACTTCCGCCGCGCGCTGGCGCTCAATGCGAGCTACGCCCGAGCGCACCTGTGGTATTCGCTGCTGCTGCAAGCGCGAAACCGGCCGGCGGAGGCGCTCAAGGAATCGCGGACGGCTCGCGAGCTCGATCCTCTCTCATATGTCGTGAGCGTGGACCTCGGCGTGGCGCTCTACACCGCGCGCCAGTACGATGAATCGATCCGCTTCGCGCGGCAAACGCTTTTGACCGACCCGACCTACACTCCCGCGCACGCGCTTCTGGGGCTGTGCTACGCAGCCAAGGGGGCGTATACGGAATCGATCGCTGAGCTGGAGACGGCCGCACGCGGCTCCGAACGGTATTCCTACCTGGTGGGGCGGATGGGATACGCTCACGCGCGCCTGGGGCGGCGCCAGGAGGCGCAAAAGCTGATTGAGGAATTGACGCGGTCGTCAGACCCCGGCGGGGTGTCGCTGGTCCATGTGGCGTATATCTACACCGGCCTAGACCAGAAGAGCCGCGCGCTCGATCTGTTGGAACAGGCCTGCCCGCGGCGCGATGCCGACGCTTGCTTTCTCGGCGTCGAGCCGCTGTTCGACCCGCTGCGTTCGGAGCCGCGGTTCGCCGCCCTGCTGGCCCGCTACGGCCTGCCGCGCCAATAGCCGCGCCGCCGCAGGACCAGCACCGCCGCCGCCAGCGCGAGCAACCCGCAGGTGCCGGGTTCGGGGACGTCGCCGTCCGCGGCCAGGTAGTCGTGACCGGAATCGGCGGTCAGGGAGAACCCCTGCACAGGCTGCCCCGAACTGTCCAGCACCCTCACCCCCGTGATCGTGGCCGATCCCCAGGCGTCAACGTACTGACTCGCTCCGTTCCGTGCGCCCACCCATCCGACCAGCCCCAGGATCACGTTGAACGGCGTGTCGAACTGGATTGCCTGGTCGAACGTGGCCGTGGCGGAGTACGTGCCGCCGGCGTCCGGATGGCACCCGTTGTCGATCCGGCAGATGAACTCCACCGCCTTGTAGGGCGATCCGCCGGGCCAGTCGGTGGGAACATAGGCGCCCAGGTTCGCGCTCCAGTTGAAACCGTAGTCGGCGTTCAGGCTGACCATGATCTGTATGGTGCTCGCGGCGCCCGGCGTCCCCCCGGAGACGAGCCAGGTGTCCTGCATGTAAGCCAGCGCGGCTCCAGAAACGACGGTGCTGGTGGTGCCTGTAGACCGAGCCAGGACGCCCAGCGAGCCGTAGTTGGCGCGGCCGGCCAGGTAGAGCGTGCCGTTCTCCCCGGAGCTGGTGCCCGCCCCCTCAATGGGGCCGGTGGCCGACGAAACGCCTGGGAAGATCGTGCAGAAGCCCCAGGACCCATTGACGCAAGGAACCCCCTCGGCCTGGGAATACACTCCCAATACCGGGGACGAGAGACCCGGAACCGCTAGAAGGAGGGTCGCCAAGCCCGCCTTGAGCAACTGTGGACGAACGAGTGCCATCGAGAGTCGCCTCCGAATTCGGCATTGTCGGCGAAAGAGGTTCGATGGGCAAGGAAATAGGGGTGAGACACAGTGACTAACACAGGAAAACTGAGCAGTTACAGGCGGGTGGCCGCCGTCCTGGGGGTGGCAGGTGGCCGCCGTCTGGGGGTGGCAGGCGCAGTTGCGTGAAGGTCCGCTCGCTGATGGTCGCGGTCCGGTGCTGGGACGGAACCGCGCCCGAGGGCCCCTTGGGAGATACTGGAGACTTGAACCGGGCCAACGCGAATGATGTGGCGACGCAGGGCCGGAAGGATCTGGAATCGAGCGCTTGGTGGCTCGAGACGGAACGGAACTTCCAGGCGAGCGGCCGCGCCGCGGACGTCCAGCACGCCCTGACACAGGCGGCTGAACGAGCGGCGGCCGAGGCTTTTCAGACCTCGCTGGCCCCAGTGTTCCAAGGGCCCGCCGTAATGCTCGCCGCCGGCGGGTTCGCCCGCCGCGAGTTGTACCCCTACTCCAACGCAGACATCGTCATCGTTCGGGAAGGCGAGCCGCCGCGGGATCTGAACGACGCCGTGGCCGAGTTCGTCGAGTTGCTGTGGGCCAAGGGAGTGCGGCCCAACCAGAGAGTCTGCAGCATTGCGGAATGCCTGGCGCTGGTCGACCAGGGCGCCGACCTGGGCCTCAGGCTGATCGACAGGCGCCTACTGGCCGGCGATCCCGCCGTGGCGGAGATGCTGGAGCACGAACTGGCCGGCCTGATCGAGATGCAGGGACGACAGATCGTCGAGCGCATGGTCTCGCAAACCCGAGCGCGGCACGCCAAGTGGCAAGACACGCCGTCTCACCGGGAGCCCGATGTGGAGGAGACTCCGGGAGGGTTGCGGGACCTGCGCCTGATAGCGGACCTGCGGAAACTCTCGCCGGATCGGACGCAATCGACCCAGGCACTGGACCAGGCCGTCGCGTTCTTCTCTTCCGTCCGGTGCTTTCTGCACTACCGCGCCAGGGATAACCGCAACGTGCTCGACCTGGCGGCACAGGAAGCCATCGCCGCGCAGTTCGGCGGCGGCCGGGAGCCTGCCCTCTGGATGCGCGAGTATTTCCGGCACGCGCGGGCGGTCTTCCACGAAGCGCGCCGCGCGCTGGAGTCCTGCGGCGGCGACGCGCCACAGTCTTCCGACGCAGAGTTTTCCACCGACCCCGAAGCGGTGTTTCGCCTGCTCGAGTCCGTGGCGCGCAGCGGAGTCCCGCCCGGGCCCGCGACGGAGCGACGCCTCGAGGCCGCTCGAGCGGCCGTGAGCGCCTACTGCGCCCAGGAACGGCGGCTGTGGCCCGTCATACGGACGATCTTCTCCCTGCCCCACGCGCCGATGGCGTTGCGCCTTCTCCAGCGCACGGACCTGCTGGCGCCGGTCTTTCCGGAGTGGGCCGGCATCGAAGGCGCGGTGGCCCACGACGCGGACGGGCTCTTCACGATCGACGAGCACACTTTGATGGCGATCGAACGGATGTGCGCCCCGAGCGAGCGGTTCAGCCAACTGCTTTCGGAAATCGAAGACCGGGCGGTGCTGCTCTTTGCGGTGCTGTTTCACCATCTCGCCGGGAGCGAGGCGGCGGCACGCATCCAGATGCCGGCCCCCGATCGTGAACTGGTCGCGTTCCTCATCGAACGGCAGACCACCCTGTCGGATGCCGCGAGCGGCCGAGACCTGGGCGACCCCGCGACCGTCCGCTGGCTTACGGAGCGAATCGGGACCGTCGAGCGCTCGCGGCTGCTCGCCCTGCTCACCTACGCCGGCATCGCGGCGAGCTCTTCGGAAGCCATGATCCCCTGGCGGCTCGATCAGCTCTGGCGGACGTACGAGGCGGCCTACCGCGGTCTGACGCGCGAGCTCGAGACCGACCGCATCCAGGAACTCCCCGCGACGCTCCCCGAAAGCGCGGAGTTCATCAAGGGCTTTCCCACCCGATATCTGCGCGCGCGCGGGCCCGAGGAGATTGAAGCCCATACACGGCTCTACCAACGCAGCCGGCCAACGGGAGTGGCCGTCGAGCTCGAACCGATGGAAGGCGCCTACAAGCTGACAATGATCGCCGAGGACCGGCCGGCGCTGTTCGCCTCCTTTGCCGGCGCCATTTCCAGCTTTGGCCTGAACATCGTCAAGGCGGAGGCCTTTTCGAACTCGCAGGGCGTCATTCTCGATACGTTCACTTTCACCGACCCCAAGCGAACGTTCGAGTCGAACCCGCCCGAGGCCGAGCGCCTGCAGGATTTGATGGGGCGCATCGCTCTCGGAAGGACGGATGCCAGGCGGCTGTTCCGCAACCGGCCGGGTCCGCGCCCCGAAAGACGCGCCGTCGAACCGCGGATTCAGTTCGATTCCGAGGCGCACGAAACGGCGACCCTGGTCGAGATTGTAGCGGAGGACCGGATCGGACTCCTGTACAGCCTGGCGACCGTTTTTTCCTCCAACGGCTGCAACATCGACACCGTGCTCATCGATACGAAGGGCCATCGGGCGATCGACGTGTTTCACATAGCCAAGGATGGCCGCAAGCTGTCCGCCGAAACGCAGGCCACGCTGAAGCAGCAGTTGCTCTCGGCCTGTCTGGGGGAGTGATGGGCCGGGGTGGGGCAGGCGGTTTCGCCTGCCTGGCCTGCCCCACTTACTTGGAGTGCCGGATCGCTAGAATAATCAGGCCGAAGACGACGATCGGAATCAGCGCCATGGCCGCGTAGAAGAGGATTCTCTTCAGCAGCGGTGTCCGGCGCACTTTCCAATCCTTCAGCTCCGAGCGGTCTGTCGCGGAGACCTGGTCAAGATGCTCCAGGTCCCAGGCAAACTCGTTCGCCGTGGAATAGCGATCCTGCGGCTCCCGTTCGATGGCACGGTAAATGACCTCCTGCAGCTCCGGCGAAATCGCGGGATTGTGCTCGCGCGGCGGGATGGGATTGTTCACCAGCCGGTCGTTCATAACGAGGAAGGGATTGGCGCCGGTAAACGGAGTCTCGCCGGTCAGCATCTCATAAAGCATTACGCCCAGCGAGTAGATGTCGCTGCGGCCGTCGCCGCCCTTTCCCCGAACCTGCTCTGGCGAAATGTAGTCGGGGGTCCCCATAACCTGGGACAGTTTCCCGAACGTCAGCCGCCGCGCGCCGGTCTTGCCGGCGATGCCGAAGTCGATCAGCTTGATGTTGTCCTCGGCGTCGACCATGATGTTCTCCGGCTTCAGGTCGCGGTGCACCACGCCGTTGCGATGAATGTAGTCCAGGGCATCGCAGAGGGCGATGGCGATTCGCAGGGCCCGTTCCTGCGGCAGCGGCCTCGTTTCCTGGAGGATGTGGCGGAGCAGCCGGCCGTTCACCCACTCCATGACCATGTAATGGGAACTGCGGGACTCGTCGGAGAGCACCTTCATGACGCCGGGGTGGTCCAGGGCCTGACCGACCTCCTCCTCGCGCTTGAAGCGGTCGAAGATAGCGGGATCGGCTTCCATTTCCGGATGCGGGACCTTGATGGCCACCTGGCGTCCGGTGCGCGTGTCGGTGGCCCTGAAGATGGAGGCCATGCCGCTGCGCGCCACCAATCCTTCGATCCGGTAGTGGTCGAGTTGCTCGCCGGTGTGGAGTCCAGTCATGGGCGGAGGTTTGGCGCGAGCGAGAAGGGGGGCGCGATCGAGCCCCGGCGATGACAACCCACCCGTATATTTTGGCATGCCGGGTGTGCGAAAGTCCTTTGCGGGCGAACCCGCCCAACCCGCCGGGCGACCCTAGCGGATGTGCCCCAGACGCCAAAATAGGGTATTGACATATCTGACGACACCAGCTATACTGTAGTTGATGGACGCCGCCACCCCAACCTCTCTGCCTGAACCTACAACTCTCCTCGAAGCGGTCGAGTATTATTCCAATCTGGAAGTCGCCACGAAAGCCTTCGCCGCTCTTCGATGGCCCGATGGCCCAGTTTGCCCCTGGTGTTGCTCTAAAGAGAACTTCTACACGCCGAGTCGCCGTGGTTGGAAGTGCAAGTCCTGTCGCCAGCGGTTCTCGCCGAAGGCCGGAACCATCTGCGAAGATTCCTCAATTGGCTTCAACAAGTGGCTTCCGGCCATGTGGTTGATTGCCAACAACAAGAATGGCATCAGTTCGTGGGAACTCCATCGTGATCTCGGCATCACACAAAAATCCGCTTGGTTCATGCTCCAACGCATCCGATTGGCTATGCAGACCGGAACGTTTGAGAAAGCCACGGGACGGGTTGAAGTGGACGAGACTTTCATCGGCGGCAAAGCACGGAACATGCACAAGCACGTCCGTGAAGAGAAGATCACTGGCACAGGCGGCAAAGACAAGACGATGGTGGTGGGAGTCCTCCAGCGTGGCGGCAAGATCCGTGCGACAGTCACCGGGAGTCGCCGAAAGAAGTCGCTCCAGGCTCATGTTCGGGCGCACATCGAACCCGGCGCTGAAGTCTTTACTGATGCCTTAAAATCGTATGAAGGCTTGGACGCCGACTACCTACATCAAGTCGTGGATCATGCCGTAGAGTACGTGAAAGGCCACGTCCATACGAACGGCATGGAGAACTTCTGGTGCCTTCTGAAACGGACGCTAAAGGGCACCTACGTGTCGGTTGAGCCATTTCACCTGTTCCGCTACCTTGACGAGCAGACCTTCCGGTACAACGAGAGGGAAGACGAGAACGGCGACGGTGGGCGGTTTCGGTCGGTGGTTCGGCGCTGTTGTGGAAGGCGGCTGACATACAAACGCCTCATTGGTAAGCCGGATGAAGCAAAGAACATAGAAGTGACTGCGGAGCCATTCTGAGGTCCCTACATATGTACAGAGGGTTCTCTGCGTGCGCCTGTCACTTAACCTGCAACTTGAGTGTGGATTTAGCTCAGGGGAGAAATCAGTGGGACTCTTAGAGAATCTGGCTGAGGCATTTGAGGAGAAGCGCCGTAGCGAAACAGCGGCGACGGACACGGCTCAGATCATTGCGGCGAAGTTTCCAAAGCTGTGGCAGTCGCTTGCGAAGACAGTCGAGAATGACGTTACGGAGTACAACCGGCGCTACCCGAACAGTAAGGTGGGGTTTGTGTCCTCGTCCCAGCTTGCGAAAGACGGGCAACTGTATCTGAGATACAACGGTGAGCACATTGACGAGCCGGAAGTGTCCAATCTGCTGCTATACCGGCATTTGAGTCCGTTATGAAAACATTCGGTCAGTTTCGAGAACAGGCGGTACTCTTGCGAGAATCCAGCGGCTCTACCAATATCGAGAAGACACTTTTGAAGGCCCTCAAGGTTTTGAAACTCTTTGGCATCCCACACTACGTCTGCGGTGGCTTCGCCGTACAAGAACACGGCTATCCACGTTTCACCGTAGACGTGGATGTCATCGTGCCGGATGTCAAGATTGCCAGAGAGAAGCTGTCCATGAACGGCTTCAAAGCGAATCCGGGATCAAACATGACCGTGACTGATCGAGAGACGAAGGTGGAGATTGACGTACTTCCCGGTGGCGGCAAGGTCGGCCCAGGTCCAGTCAGTTTTCCGATGCCGACAAAAGTATCGGACAAACCACAAGTTCTCACACTGCCTGAACTAATTTCGCTCAAACTGTCGAGCTACATTGGAAGCCCGATTGATCGTGCTCAAGACTACGCCGACGCCGTTAAGCTAATTCAGGTCAACCACCCACCACGAGAATACGGCGTCGATGCTCAGGTGCGGGAACTGTATCACACGCTCTGGGACCAGATTCACACGAAGAAGGCGTAGGCCCGCAGTCTATCTCTTTCGCCGTCTAGTGAGGTCAGGCTCTGCCAGTTCCCGGCGCACGTCTGCGATCTTCGCCTCAATTCTCTGCTTTCGGGCCTCAAGTGTCGTCAAGGCTTCTTCCGGCGCAAACTCGGACCTCGGAACACCAAGCACGGCCCTAGCGAACCTCTTGAAGCGGTCGGACTCGGAGCCGCCCAACTCTGTTGTTAGCGGCTGGATCATCTTGCGAGGCATAACTACATTTAGCGTGGACCGAAACGGCGGCGCTGTCAACGGGGCGTGCTAAATATTGTCGTGGCCGATGGAGGGTCACGCCAATATGAACGATCCATTCTTCGATGCGCTTCACGCCTTCTTGGATGGCGAAGGCACTATTCAGGACGTTGAGCAAGAATTTTCCGAATGGCGTCGAACTCAGAAACTTTTTCTCTCTCTGATGCAAGACTTTGGGCGTGACCCAACGTTGCTGCCAAGGATTGTTCAAATTGCTGAGGAGCGACCTCTTGGTTTAACGCCCCTGTCGGAGGTGCCGCCCCGGCCAATAGAATCGGATAGCCAGCACCGGTCCTGACGTTCCTCCGAGAATGAGCGGCCGCCGTCGCTACTAAATGTTATCCGGGAGGAACGGAGTGTCGTCACATTCGCGCGGGAGCAACACCCGCGTCCTAATCTTGGGCGCCGGCTGTACGGGCTTGGGGGCGGCTTGGCGGCTGCACGAACTCGGCCATACCGACTTTCTGGTTCTCGAGAAGGAGGCGTTGCCGGGAGGCCTCTCGGCGTCCTTTGTGGATCCGGCTGGCTTCACCTGGGACATCGGAGGACACGTCCTGTTCTCCCATTCCGAGTACTTCAACCGCGCGCTGGACCAGGCGCTTGCCGGCCCATGGATCGAGCACGGCCGCCAGTCGCACATCTGGACCTCCGGCCGCTTCGTGCCCTATCCCTTCCAGTACAACCTCCGGCACCTCCCCAAAGACCAGATCCTGGACTGCCTGCATGGCCTCCTCGACGCGGCCCGAAACGGAAAGGTCGAGGTTCGCAGCTTCCGGGACTGGATCTCGGCCTCGTTCGGAAGCGGCATCGCCCGCCTGTTCATGCTCCCCTACAACTTTAAGGTTTGGGCGCATCCTCCTGAGCTCATGAGTTATCACTGGGTGGGTGAGCGGGTGGCGACGGTCGACCTGGCGCGGGCTCTGGACAACATCATCCTCGAACGCGATGACATTTCCTGGGGGCCGAATAACACCTTTCGCTTTCCCCAGACAGGGGGCACGGGCGCCATCTGGAGGGCGCTAGCCGCACATCTGCCGCAGGACCGCCTAAGGTATGGCGAGGAGGTGTGCGCCATCGACCTGGACGGCCACCGGGTACGGACGGCGCGGGATTGGTATTCCTACGACGCGCTCATCTCCTCATTGCCGCTCGATCTGCTGGCCCGCATGACCGGCCGCGAGTCCTTGGTGGCCGCAGCCAGCCGCCTTCGGTACAGCACCACGCACGTGGTCGGCATCGGCCTGCGCGGCCCCGTTCCCGAGCACCTCTCCGGGAAGAACTGGATGTACTTTCCGGAGCCCGACAGCCCGTTCTATCGGGTAACGGTCTTTTCGAACTACTCGCCCGCGAATGTGCCAGACGCGGCCCGCACCTGGTCTCTGATGGCCGAGGTTTCGGAATCGTCCTTCAAACCCTTGCCGGAAGGGGACTTAGCGGCAAATGTGCTGGCTGGGATGAGAAACACGAGGCTGATTCCGGACCATCCGGACATCGCCTCGGTCTGGACCTACCGCGCCGAGCGGGGCTATCCGGTTCCAACCACGGACCGCGACGAGTGTCTGATGCCGGTGATCGCGGAACTGGAGCGCCATTCGGTCTATTCCCGGGGCCGCTTCGGCTCCTGGAGATATGAGGTGGGCAATCAGGACCACAGCTTCATACAGGGAGTCGAGGCTGCCGACGATATATATGGTGTCGTACACGCCGGGAGCGAATAGAGCAGGCCGGCTTAGGAGGCGACCCCCATGAACAGACTCCTGCGGCTGCTGAAGCGGGCTTGGTCCCAGACCGCTTTGCGCCTCGGGTGGTCCGCGCCGGCTTTAGATCTGGTTGGCTACGAGACCCTGGTCGAGCGCATACAGACGTCCGGATGTTGCCGGATTCCGGGAGACTTCATCGAGGTGGGGGCCTTTCTCGGAGGCGGCACCGTGAAGCTGGCGAAACTCGCCCGTTCGTGCGGCAAGCGAGTCTGGGTAGTCGACATCTTCGATCCGGGCTTCGACCTCACCGTGAACTCCACCGGAACGCCGATGGCCAGCGTCTACCACGCCTACCTGGGGAGGGGCTCCCAGGAGCGGGTGTTCCGCCTGGTCACCAAACCCGTTGCCCACACTCTGGAAATCCTGAAGCAGGATTCCCGTGCCGTCGTGCTGCCGCCGGACCTGAGGTTCGCCTTTGGGTTCATCGATGGCAATCACGACCCCGAATACGTCAAGAGCGACTTCCGGCTCGTTTGGGACCGCCTGGCTCCGGGCGGCTTGCTCGGGCTGCACGACTATGGCGGAGACCTACCCGAAGTTACGAGAGCCATCGATCAACTTATCGACCGGTTTGGCAGCCAGATAGAATCGACAAATCTGGCACCCAAGCAGTGGCTGATATTCCTTCAGAAGAAGGCCGAACCCGTTACTGGAGGCTCACTCACCCTGGACGGAGATCCCGTAGCTGTCCCGAGCCGCGGCATAAGCGAGCGAGGAATCCTGTGAGCCATCGGATCATCGCGGTAACCCCGGCCGGCAGAGAGCGGTACCTCGAACTCCTCAGCCACTACGTACTTCGCGATCCCGGGATTGACGAATGGCATCTCTGGGACAACTGCCGGAGTCCGAAAGACCGCCAGTACGTCGAAGCGCTGGCGTCCAGGCACGCTAAGATCAAGGTCGTTCGCATCGCGGGTGCCGACGGCACGAACCGTTCGGTAAACCGGTTCTACTCGCTGTGCAACGACGATCGTGCGTTCTACATAAAGCTCGACGACGATATCGTATACCTTCCGGATGGGTTTGGCAGGTGCTTGTACGAACGTGCGATCCGGGAGCGCGACAGGTGCCTGTGGTGGTCGCCCCTAGTCGTCAACAACGCTATTTGTTCGTGGCTGATCAAGCATCATTCCCAGGTTGAGCTTCCGGAATGGTTGAGCTGCCAGGCCAACGATCCTTGCGGCTGGTTCGATCCCCTTTTCGCGGAGCGTCTTCACAGGAAGTTCCTTACCGCGATCCAGAACGGCGGCGCCAAACCCTTCCAGGTGCCCAGCTTCGATGTTTCGCTCTCGCGCTTTTCAATCAACTGCCTGGGGTTTTTCGGGACGGACGTAGCCACTCTCGATGGCCGCTTCTGCCCGCCGGACATCGACGACGAAGAGTGGTTGTCCGCCTGCCTGCCCTCCATTCTCCATCGGCCTGGCAGGGTGGTCGGCGATCTGGTTGTGGCTCACTTTTCGTTCTTCACCCAGGAGCCGGAGTTGCTGAAAGCCGGTCTCCTCGATCTCTACTACGACGTGGCCGGGCTGCGGTGTCCGCCATATTCGGTGCCCGCCAGGCCCATCCGCCAGCGGGTGTTTCTGACCCTGCGGGCCTTAAAGCGGTCGTGGGTGAGTGTCTGATGGGCTCGGAGCACGCCGGACGATTGCTGACTGAACCTCCCACTCCGGCCGGCTCGCCCGGCCCGGGACCGGACTCCGGCGCATCGGCGCCCCGCGCCAGACTCGGCTCAGCCGGGAGCACCGTCGTCCGCAACTTCGCCAGCCTCCTGATGGGACGGATGGGCTCGCAGGCGATGAGCTTCCTGACCAACGCCTACCTGGCGCGCCGCATAGCGCCCGCGGGTTTCGGCGCCGTCGGGCTGGCCCAATCGATCATCGGCTACCTGGGCCTGCTCTCGGACTCGGGACTGAGCGTGATCGCTCTTCGGGATGGCGCCCAGGACCCTTCCAAGCTGGACGGCCTGATTCGTTCGATCACCGGCCTGCGCCTCGCGCTGAGCTGCGCGCTCGTGCCGGTCGGGCTGCTTGCAGCCCAGTTTTTGCCGTTCTCGGAGCCCTCGCGGAACGTCCTGCGAGTCTTTGCGTTGTCACTTCCGCTCCAGGCGCTGGCGGTCGATTGGGTGTTTCGAGCTCTTCAGCGGATGCACTACGCCGCCATCACCCAACTGGCGACGGCGGCGCTGACGCTGGTGTTGACGATCTCTTTCGTGCACGGCCCGCATCACCTGGGGCGCGTCCCCTGGCTGGGAGTGGCGACCGGCGCCGCGGCGGTGGCACTGAGCCTGTGCCTGCTCGGAAGAACCGGCCACCGGCTGTCCGTCGGCCTTGAGTGGAGCCGGTCGAAGAGGTATCTGGCGCAATCCCTGCCCTTGTGTGCGGCGAGTTTTGCCATCACCCTTTACATCCAGGCGAACTTCGTGATCCTGGGCATAGTGCATGGAGACGTTGAGGTTGGCATGTATGCGGCGGCGTCCAAGATTGCGGCGGTCGTCTTCACCGTTACGTCTCTCTACTTCTCGGCCATGGCTCCCGCGCTGATGGAGCTATCGTCGCGTTCGCCACGCGATGCGGCCCGCCTTTTGGCCGAGTCCGTTCGTGTGAGCGCGGCAGGCGCATTCGGCCTCGCGGCGATCGGCGCCGCCGGTTCGGGTTCCATCCTGAGGCGGGTGTTTGGCGCCCCCTTCCTGCCCGCGACGAGCGCCCTGGCAATCCTGCTGTCGAGCGGCGGCGTGGTCGCCGTGACCAGCAATTGGGGCCAGTTCGCTATCGCCAACCACCGCGAGCGCCTGCTTTTATGGGCCACCGCGCTTGGAGGAGTCGCGAACCTGATTGTCTGCGCCGCGCTGGTGCGCCGCTACGGCAGCCTCGGAGCTGCGATCGGGAATCTCGCCGCGGAGCTCGTGGTGGGAGCGGTCGTGATCGCACCGTGGCCGCGCGAGGTGGGTTGGGGCATCCTTCGGAGTTCCGCCAAGCCCGCCGTGGTGGCAACCGTTGCGTTATGCCTGGGGTCCCGGCTGGCCCCGCTGGGAGGTCTTTGGGCTGCCTCGGCCGTCGCCTGCTTGTACATCGCCGGCCTGTGGGCAACCCGTACCGTCACCTCGACAGACATCGACCGCGTACGCTCCGCGCTGCGGGTTCCGGCATCGGAGCGATTCGCAACCTTTTCTACCCAACCATGAGCACGTCACTACTCACCACCCCGTCCAACCCGCTGCTCCCCGTTCCGCTCGCGCCTCTATCCGAGGCCCCGCTGGTTTCCGTGCTGATCGGGAATTTCAACTACGCCAGGTTCCTGCCGGAGGCGATCGAGAGCGTCCTCCGGCAGAGCTACTCCCATTTCGAGATCTGCATCTGCGACGACGGCTCGACCGACCGTTCGCTCGACGTCATCAAACGATATGCCGAATGCGACGGCCGGATCCGGTGGTCGTCGCAAGCCAATGCGGGCCACGGAGCCGCCCTGAACTCCGCCTGGAAGCTGGCCAGCGGACCGATCGTCGCCCTGCTCGATGCCGACGATATCTGGGATCCGCACAAGCTGGCCCGCATCGTCTCGGCGTTCCAGGAACACCCGGCGTGCGGCCTCTGCACTCACCGGGTTCGGCCTTTCTCGGCGTCGGCAACCCATCCGCCCATTCCCGAGCGGCCAGATCATGGCTGGGTGGTGGCCAAGGCGATCAGCACGATGCATTGTGACGTGCCGCCAACCTCGGGGCTGGCCTTCCGCCGCGAGATATGCGAGCAGATCTTTCCGATCCCTCCCGAGTTTCGCGCCAACGCAGACGGCTACCTGGTCAAGGCGGCCATGTTCACGACGCCGCTCTGCGGCCTGGAAGACTGCCTCGCTCACTACAGAATCCATGACTCCAATGTCACCGGAGTCCTCGTCAGCGAGTCGACAATCCTGCGGGAACTGGATGCGGCGGCCAGGATGTTCTGGGGGGCACGCGGCTTCCTCGAGAGGTCCGGGCGCGCTTCGATCGCCTCACGGCTGAGCCTGGCAAACGACCGATCGTACTGCGAGCTTTCCCTTGCCGCCCACCTCCTTACCGGCAAGCCCATCTCGGCTGAGGTCGCGCGATCCGCACACCTCCGGTCCGCGACGACCCGCGCCAGGACGCTACGGGTGCTGGGGTGCCTTCCGCGCTTCCTCTCTCGCCGGCTGCTTCTGCTGTGGTGGTGCGATAGCCGGCTCAAGCGTGCCGGAAAGAGTCTCACCCGCCTGCGGCTCCGGCCCTGAGCACCGCCCCGCCAAGGTGAGAACGGCGGCGGGGATGCACCGCCTGGGGCCCAGGCGTAAATCGGCCCGTCTGCTACCAGTTGCCGCTGTCTGTGCGTTAGGCGCCGGTTCGGTCACTGGAGAATGTAACCCGAAGTAGCTCCGTGTAACCCGGCCTCTCTCGATCCATCCCATTGGGGCGGGACCTGGACGCCGGCGGGGACGCCTGCCCCACAAGTTTCCAACCCTGGCGACGGGCCGGCACGGCACGTTTTAGCGTGCGCCGCCGATTTGCCCCGGCGGTGGCCGCCGCGGCGGCGGGAAACCGCTCGCGAAATCGGCCGTGCGACCGAAGAGGGAATGGAGTAGTATTCCTGAGTGGGCAGGAGACCGGTGTGAAGATTACGCTCAAGAGAAAGTTCCTGGGGTTAGCCGTTTTGGCCGCGGCGCTACCCGTGGTGGTGATTCTCGGCCTGGTGGTGCAGTTCAAGAAGTCCGTGGCGGCGAGAACCGAAGTCGAGCTCAAGGCGATGGGCCGGGCCAACATCACCCAAATCGCGCGCGACGTCTACAACCTCTGCGATACGGCGAACGAATTTGCGCAGTCCAAGGTCAACCACAACCTCGAAACCGCAACCGACCTCTTATCCCGGCGGGGCGGCCTACGCACGGGCGCGGACGCGGTGGCCTGGACGGCGGTGGACCAGGTGACCGGGCAGCGGCAAACGGTGGAACTGCCCAAGCTGATGGCCGGCGGAATCTGGCTGGGACAGAACAGCAACCTCGCGGCGTCCACCCCCTATGTGGACGAGGTAAAGAGGCTGGCCGGTGGAACGGCGACGGTATTCCAGCGGATGAACGAGCGCGGCGACATGCTGCGGGTCGCGACCAACATCGCGGACGCACAGGGGAACCGGGCCATCGGAACCTACATTGCCGCAGTCGAGCAGGATGGGACGCCGAATGCGGTGGTCGCGGCCGTCCTCGCCGGTCAGGTCTACCGCGGCTTGGCGTATATCCTCGGACATCCCTACGTGACCGCATACGCGCCCCTCAGGAGCGGCGGCCGCGTCATCGGCATGCTTTACGTGGGCCAGGAGATCGGGGCCCTGAACTCCCTCAGGCGCGCGATCACCAGCACTAAAGTCGGAGAGAACGGGTACGTCGCCATCATCGGCTGCAAGGGACTGAACCGCGGCCGCTACGCCGTGTCGAAAGACGCCCGGCGCGATGGCGACAGCATCTGGGAGGCGAGGGACGCCAGCGGCGCGCTGTTGATCCAGCGCATGGTCGAACGGGGCCTGAAGGCGCAGAAAGGCGAAGTCTTCTACGAAGAATACGGCTGGAAGAACCCGGATGAAGACAAGGCGCGGACCAAGATCGCGGCCCTGGTGTACTTCGAGCCTTGGGACTGGCTGATCAACGCCGGCACGTACGAAGACGACTATTTCGCCGCGGTGAACACGGTCGATGAGGCCATCGGCGGCCTGACCACCAGAATGGTCGTGGCGGGCATCGCCGCGCTGGCTCTGGCGCTGGTCCTGGCAGTGTTGCTGAGCGGGCGCCTGGTGCGGCCGCTGGGGGTGACGGCAGAGGTGGCCAAGCGCATTGCCGAGGGCAACCTGCTGGAGGCCCGCCAGGTGCTGGCGCGGTTCAGCAACGGGAACGCCCAGGCGCACAAGAGCCACCGCTGGATCGAGGACGCCGATGAGGCGATGGAACTGGTGGAATCGTTCCGCACCATGACCGGCCAACTGGATTCGCTCATCGGGCAGGTGCAGCGGTCGGGCATCCAGGTGAACGCCTCCGCGCTGCAGATTGCGGCCTCGGCGCGGCAGTTGGAGGCGACGGTGGCGGAGCAGGCGGCTTCGACGCGCGAAGTCACGGCCACGACCAAGGAGATCTCCTCCACATCGACGGACCTGTCGCGCACGATGCAGGGGGTGAGCGGAGCCATCGTTCAGGCCGGCGGCAAGGCGGAATCGGGACAGAGCGATCTGGAGCGCATGCGCACGTCCATGCACCAACTGGCCGAGGCCACGACGGCCATTTCGTCGAAGCTGGGGGTCATCAGCGAGCGGGCCAACAAGATTTCGAGCGTGGTGGCGACCATCAACAAGATCTCCGACCAGACCGGCCTGCTGGCGCTCAATGCCGCTATCGAGGCCGAAAAGGCGGGCGAGCACGGCCGCGGCTTCTCTGTAGTGGCCCGGGAAATCAGCCGGCTGGCCGATCAGACGGCGGTCTCGACCCACGATATCGAGGGCATGGTGCACGAGATGCAGTCGTCGGTATCGAGCGGCGTGATGGAGATGGACCGGTTCTCCGAGGAGGTGCGGCGCCGGGCCGAAGAAGTAGGCACGGTAGGCCAGCAACTGGCGGAGATCATCGAGCAGGTGCGGGTGCTGGCGCCGCAGGTCGAGGCGGTGGGAGAGGGGATGAACGCTCAGACGCAGGGGGCGCAGCAGATCAGCGAGGCGATGGTCCAGCTCTCCCAGGCGGCCGAGCAGACCAAGGGGTCGCTCCAGGAGTTCAAGCAGGCTACCGAGCAGCTCCGGGGCGCGGTGCAGGGTCTTCAGAGCGAGGTGGCGACCTTCCGCATTTCCGCCTAAGCCGATGCAAACCTTCCTGTCCCGGTTTCGACTCGCGCACAAGCTGCTGATCAGCAGCCTGGGATTCGCGGTGCCCTTGACGCTGCTGCTCTATTACGTCGTCGCCGCATTCAACGGGAACATCCGCACGGCTGAATCCGAGTCCGCGGGCACGCGCTCGCTGGCCTCGCTGAGGGTATTGGCGGAACTGCTGCCGCTACACGAGCGCCTGAATCACTTTGTCCTGGCCGGGAAGGGCGCCGCGAACGGAGACCCGGGCGGCGTGGGCGGCGAAATCGACGCCGCGCTGGCACGTCTGAGCGCGGAGGGAAACGCCGACGGGGAGCTGCTCGCGAAGGTGCAGAGCGAATGGCGGGCGCTGAAGGAAGCACGCCACCTGACTCCGGAAGACAGCGATACGCGCCACCAGTCGCTGCGGGAAGCCACCGGGACGTTGATCGAGCGGCTGAGCCAGACCAACAACCTGATCCTCGATCCTGCGCTCGATTCCTACTACCTGATGGACGTGGCGGTGCTCGTGCTGCCGAAGGCGCAGGACGACCTGCAGGACGTGCTGTTCTCGATCGAGCGCAACCTGACCCGCGGCGGTGGAACCCGGGACGAGCTGATGTCGTTCACCTCCACCGCGGGGAAGCTGGATTGGGCGGCCCTCTCGCGAGTTCGCGACAAAGTGGAAGTCTCGCTACGCGAGAATAAGCGCTCGGGACGAATCAGCCCTAGCCTGCAAGGACGCATGCCGCCTCTGGTGGCGGCCTATGAAGCCGCCCAGAGCGCTTTTATGACCAGGCTGAGCGGCGCGAACCAGACCGACCCGCAGTCGGTGGCCGAGCTCGCCAAGGCGGGGCAGGCCTTTTCGGCGGCCGGCTCGGCGCTGTGGAGCGGCTCGATCGAGGAGCTCGGCAAGCTACTCGAAACCAGGGCCTCGGTCGAGAGAAGGAATCGCTTTGTCGCGCTGGCGCTGAGCCTGCTTTCGGTCGGGCTGGCAGTAGGTCTGCTCCTCATGATCGTACGCAACGTGACGCGGCCCTTGGCGCGAGTAGCCGAGATCGCGGGCGAGATCGCCTCGGGCGAGCTCGAGCGGGCCGAGGCGCGCCTCTCGGAGAGCGAAGTCAGGAATCTGTTGGGGGTGGCTATCATCCCTACGGACGCCCAGGACGAGGTCTGGCAGATGTTCCGGGCCTTCCGGACCATGACCCATGGTCTGGCCTCGCTGCTGGGCGAGGTGCGGAACTCCGGCTCGCAGGTGAGCGGATCGGCGAACACCATGGCGGCGGCCGTCCGGCAACTCGAGGCCACGGTGGCCGAGCAGGCCTCGTCCACCAGCAGCGTGGCGGCCACCAGCAACCAGATATACGCCACGGTCAAGAACCTGGCCAAGACCATGGACACGGTCACCGAGATGGCCTCGGAGGCCTCCCAGTTGGCCGATTCGGGAATGCACGGCCTGGCCGGGATCAACACCGCGATGGACAACCTGCTCGAGGCCACCACCGAGGTCTCCCGGATCCTGCGGAGCATCCGGGAGCAGTCCGCCGAGATCACCGCGGTGATCACCACCATCACCAAGATCGCCAACCGCACCAACCTGCTGTCGCTCAACGCGGCGATCCAGGCGGAGAAAGCGGGCGAGCACGCGGCGGGCTTTTCCGTAGTGGCCGTCGAGATCCGCCGGCTGGCCGATCAGACCTCGGTGGCGGCGCTGGAGATAGAAGAATCGATCCAGCGTATGCGGGGCGCGGTGGAGGAGGGCGTGGAGACGGTGGAACAGTACGCGGGCCAGGCGCGCTCGAGCTCGGACACCATCGCCGGCATCACGGCCGATCTGAGCCGCCTGCTCGAATACACGCAGAAGCTCGAACCGCACTTTGCCGACGTCAACAGCGGGATGCAGGTCCAATCGGAAGGAGCCGGCCACATTACGGCCTCCATGCAGGAACTCAACGAAGCGGCCAGCCAGACGCGGGATTCTCTGGCCGGCTTCCGGCAGGTGACCGAGGAGATGCGGGGGGCCGTGGCGGGCCTCGAAAGGGAGGTGGCCCGGTTCTCGAAGGCGGGCTGAGACCGTCATGCTGCTGCTCGTGTTTCAGGCCGGCGCGCAACGGTTCGGGCTGGACGTCTCCCGGATCGTCGAAGTCATTCCGGCGCCCCTGCTGCGCCCGGTGCCCTGGGCTCCGGAGTACGTGGCCGGCCTGTTCGACTATCACGGCGCGATCGTACCGGTGATCGACATGTCGCGCCTGCTGGCGGGGGAAGCGGCGCGCATGCTGATGAGCACGCGCGTGGTGCTTGTCGATTACGACGGCTCGAACGTACTCGGCCTGCTCGCCGAGCGGGCCACCGAGACGGTCGCCTTCGAGGAGCAGGACTGGCGGCCTTCGGGCCTAGCCGTCGGCGAGGCGCCCTATCTGGGCGGCATTTTGAAGCACGAGGACGGAATGATCCAGCGGGTCACGGTCGAAGAACTGCTCCCGGATTCGGTTCGGGAGACGCTCTTCGTAGGGCTATGAATCCGGAAACGGCCATCGCGCAACTGGTCGAGCGGGCCTCGGGCCTCGACACCGCGGCCATCGGCCCCGAACAGTTCGGGCAGGCCCTGCGCTTCAACATGCGGCGGGCCGGGGTGGAGGAGCCCGAGCGGTATCTGGAGGTGGTGCGCGGCTCGCCCGAGGAACTGGAGTGCCTGATCGCGGAGCTGGCGGTTCCGGAGACCTGGTTCTTCCGGGACGCCGAGCCTTTTGCGTTCCTGGCGCGGCACGTCCGCGAGGTTTGGCTGCCGCGGCATTCCAGAGAGAGTGTTGCGAGTGCTTTCGGCGCCGTGTTCGACGGGCGAGGAACCTTACTCGATCGCCATCGCGCTGCTTGAAGCCGGCCTCGCTCCCGAGAGGTTCCGGATCGTCGCGGCCGACGTGAGCCGGGCGAGGCTCGAGTTCGCGCGCGCGGCGCTCTACGCCAAGAATTCGTTTCGCGAGAGGACGGACCACCTTCGCAGCGGCTATTTCAGCTCCGAGGGCGACCGGTTTCGGCTGCGCGGCGAGGTGGCGGCAGCGGTGGATTTCCGCCAGGCGAACCTTCGGAGCCCGGCCTTCCTGGAGGGCGAATCGCCCTACGATGCGGTCTTCTGCCGCAATCTGCTCATCTATCTCGTGCCCGAGGCGCGGCAGCAAATGCTGACTCACCTGGGGAGGCTGCTCGCGGCGGACGGTGTACTCGTGACCGGCCATGCGGAGGTCGTCTTCTTCCTCCAGAACGGCTACGCGCCGGTGCCGCATCCACGGGCGTTCGCGTGCCGAAAGCCATCCCCGGCGGAGGAGCGGCCGCGGGCGAAGGCAGCTTCCCGGCCGCGCACGGTTGCCGTCCCGCGGCGCCGTGCGGCCGCGCCGGACACCCGCAGGCCGCGAGATCCGTCCGATCTGGCGCTGGCCCAGGGGCTGGCGGACCGTGGGTCGCTCGAGGAGGCGGCGGCGCTATGCGACCGGCTGTTGCGGGAAGGCGAGAACGCTGAGGCATGTTTTCTGCTGGGGGTCATTCACGAGGCCTCCGACCGCCTGGACGCCGCCGAGGAGTGTTTTCGCCGTACCCTCTACCTCCAGCCGGACCACGAGGAGTCCCTCCTTCACATGAGCCTCCTGCTCGAACGCAAGGGGGCGACGGACCACGCGGGCACGTTCCGGGCGCGGCTCCACCGCCTGACCGCGGTGAAGGAAGCCAGCCATGCCTAGCGCCCTCGAAACGCCCGGGAAGTGCTGGAAGGAGAACGGCGTCTTCGGTAACGGGAGCTGTGAGCGCCTGGCCGAGATGGCCCATTGCCGGAACTGTCCGGAGTACTCGCGGACGGGCCGCGGCCTGCTCGACCGCGAGATCCCGCCCGGCGCGCGCGAGGAAGCGACCGGTCTGGCGGCGACGCCGCGCGAGACGGCCGCGACCGACACGCTGTCGGTGGCCGTGTTCCGCATCGGGAGCCAGTGGCTGGCGCTCGAGACGGTGCTGTTTCTGCGCTGGCTGGAGGCGCGGCCGGTTCACGTGGTGCCCGGCGCGAACCAACGAGATCTTCCGCGGCCTGGTGAACGTGGATGGCGAGCTGCTCTTCGCTTTCGACGGCGCCCGGATGCTGAACCCGGACGAGTCGGTGGGCTCGACCGCCGCGCGCATGTTCGTGGCCAGCGACGGGGCCGACCGCTTCGCGTTCGCCGTCGATGAAGTGCTCGGCATCCGGCGGATTTCGCGGGAGGCGCTCGAGGAGGTGCCGGCCACGCTCGCCCGGGCGCCTTCCGCTCTTACGCGCAACGCCATCGTGATCGAAAACCGGAATGTCGCCCTGCTCGATGCGGAGAAGTTCTTCGGCTGCGCTTTGAGGAGTCTCGCGTGAACCTCTCCGCCGATTCCTTCATGCTGGACCTGTTCCGCACGGAACTGGAGACGCACGCGCGCGTCCTCGACGCGGGGTTGGCGACGGCGGAGGGAGAGGAATCCGGGCAGAAGCTGGAGCCGTTGATGCGCGCGGCGCACTCGCTCAAGGGAGCGGCGCGCATGGTGGGGCTGGACCTGGCCGTGCGCCTGGCCCACGCCATGGAAGACGTGCTGTCCGCGGCCCAGCACGGCAAGCTGCGGCTGTCCTCGCGCCACGTCGACGCGCTGCTGCGCGGCAACGACGTGTTCCTGCGCCTGTCGACCGTCGGCGCGACCGAGATCCCGGCCGAGCTCGATAAGGACGCCGCGAAGATCGAGCGGCTCGCTACCGAGATCCCGGCGATCGCCACCGAGACCGGGCCGCCGGCGGCCGCGCAGGCGCGGCAACCCGAGTCCCCTGCCCCGGCCGGCGCCAACCCATCCTCCGCCCCTCCCGCCGCCGCTTCCACGGCTCCGCCTGCCGCTCCGGCCCCCGCTCCGGCTGCCGTTCCGGCCCCCGCCGAGAAACCCGAAGAGGGCGTGGTGCGGGTCTTCGCGGAGAACCTGAACCGCCTGATGGGCCTCGCCGGGGAGTGCCTGGTGCAGGCCAAGTCGCTCAAGCCGCTAGGCAAATCGCTGCTGCGCATCCGGCAGGACCAGGCCGCGCTGGCGAGCGAGATCGAGCGCATTCGGGAAGGCTGCGGCTCGGGCCAGGACGGCGCCGTTCGGATCCAGGCAGTGCTCCAGCAGGCCGAACAGCTTCACGCCGCGCTGCTCGGGCACGCCGGCGAATTCGAGGGATTCGCCCGCCGGCTCGAGCACCTCTCCGACCGCCTGTACACCGAGGCGGTGGCAACCCGTATGCGCCCCTTCCGGGAAGGGCTGCACGGCTATCCGCGCATGGTGCGCGACCTGGCGAAGAGCATAGGGAAGTCGGTCCGGTTGGAGATCGAAGGCAGCTCGACACACGTGGACCGCGACATTCTGCAGAAGCTCGAAGCACCGTTAACGCACCTGTTGCGCAACGCCGTCGATCACGGCATCGAGACGCCGGAAGAGCGCGCCGCCGCGGGCAAGCCGGCCGAAGGACGGGTGACGCTGGAGGCCCGGCACGTATCCGGCGTGCTGGACATCAAGGTTGTGGACGACGGCGCCGGCATCGACGTCGAGCGGCTGCGGCGGAAGGTGGTGGAAAAGGGCTACGCGCCCGCGGACATGGCCGAGAACCTGAGCGAGTCCGAGCTGCTCGATTTTCTGTTCCTGCCCGGGTTCTCCACCAAGTCGAAGGTTACCGAGGTCTCGGGCCGCGGAGTGGGGCTGGACATCGTGCAGGCGATGGCGCGGGAGGTTGGGGGCGTGGTGCGGATCGAGACGAAGCAGGGGGCCGGCACCACCTTTCACCTCCAGCTTCCGCTCACGCTTTCGGTGCTGCGCGCGCTGCTGGTGGATGTGAGCGGGGACCTCTACGCCGTTCCGCTGGTGCGCATCGACCGGGTCCTCGAAGTGGCTCAGGAGGCGATCCAGGTCATGGAGGACCGCCAGTTCACGCGTGGTCGACGGGGCCAACGTCGGCATCGTGGACGCCTGCCAGCCGCTCCAGTTGCCTCCCACGGCCTCTGGCAGCGACAAGCTGCACATCATCGTCATCAGCGATCGCTTGAACCGCTACGGCATCGTGGTTAACCGCTTCAAGGGCGAGCGCGACCTGGTGGTGATTCCGTTCCATCCCCGGCTCCGCAAGGTGGCGAACCTGAGCGCCGGAGCCATCCTCGAGGACGGCGCGCCGGTCCTGATCCTGGACGTGGACGACCTGGTGCGCTCGGTCGACAACCTGCTCACGCGCGGGCGGCTGCAAAAAGTCGGCAAGCGGGAGCGGAAGGCGCGCACCGCCCGGAAGCATGTCCTGGTGGTGGACGATTCGCTCACGGTGCGGGAGGTGGAGCGACGGCTGCTCGAGAACCGCGGCTACGACGTGGTGGTGGCCGTCGACGGCATGGACGGCTGGAACGCGCTCCAGAGCGGCACCTTCGACCTGGTGGTTACGGACGTGGACATGCCGCGCCTGGACGGCATCGAGCTGGTGCGCCGCATCCGCGGAGTTCCGCGGCTGGCCGGCCTGCCCGTCATGATCGTCTCCTACAAGGACCAGGAAGAGTACCGTAAGAAGGGACTGGATGCGGGGGCGAACTACTACCTGACCAAGAGCAGTTTTCACGACGAGACGCTGCTCGACGTGGTGCGCGACCTGATCGGCGAGGCACACGCATGACAGAGAACAAAACGGCGAAAACATTGGCCACGAATGAACACGGATGGACACGAATAGGAAACACCAACAATGGATTTTGTTTTATTCGTGTGCATTCGTGTTCATTCGTGGCCCGGATTGTCGTTAAGCACCGATCCTGACAATGCGTATCGCGATTGTGAACGACCTGGCGATGAGCGTGGAAGTGCTCCGGCGCGTGGTGTCCTCGGTGGCGGACTACGAGATCGCCTGGGTCGCCTACGACGGCCGGCAAGCGGTCGAAAAGTGCGCGCGCGACACGCCGGACCTGATCCTGATGGACCTGATCATGCCGGTGATGGACGGCGTCGCGGCCACCGCCGTCATCATGCGCGACACGCCCTGCGCGGTGCTGGTAGTGACGGCGACGGTCGCGGGCAACGCCGCCAAGGTGTTCGAGGCGATGGGCTACGGCGCGCTCGACGCCACCGGAACCCCGGTGCTCGGCCCGGGTGGCAACCTGCAAGGGGCCGCGGACCTGCTGGCGAAGATCGCCCGCATCGGCACGCTGATCGGCAAGGAGACCGCACCGCCGGTGAGCGCCGGACCGGCCCCCGGGAGACTCCCGGGCTGGCTGCCGCTGGTTGGGATCGGCTCCTCGACGGGCGGGCCCAAGGCGCTGGCCACGCTTCTGGCCGGGCTGCCAAGCGCGTTCGGCGCGGCGGTGGTGATCGCGCAGCACGTCGATATCCAATTCGCCGCCGGGTTGGCGGACTGGCTGGACGAGCAAACCGAACTGGCGGTGGTCCTGGCTCGAGAGGGCGCGCGGCCCGAGGCGGGAACGGTCTACGTGGCTGGGACCAACGACCACCTGGTCCTGGGCGCCGACCGCGCGCTGCACTACACCGCGCGAGCCGGTGGACTATCCCTACCGCCCGTCGGCCGACGCGTTGTTTGTGAGCCTCAAGGAGCACTGGCCGCAGCGGGGCATCGGAATCGTGCTTACGGGAATGGGCCGCGACGGCGCCCGGGGCCTGCTGGCCTTGCGCCAGGCGGGCTGGCACACCATCGCCCAGGATGAGCGAACTTCGGTGGTCTATGGGATGCCGCGCGCGGCCTTTGAAATGGGGGGCGCGGCCGAGGTTCTGCCCATAGGAGACATCGCCCGCGCGGCCGTCGCGCGCCTGCACAATCTGGAAATTCAAACATGACTACAAAGACCGACCTGACGCGGCATGACATTACCGTTCTGCTGGTTGACGACCAGGCCATCGTAGGCGAAACCGTGCGGCGCATGCTCGCGCCCGAGCCCGACATCGTCTTCCATTACTGCTCCGATCCCGCGGGCGCCTTGGCCGCGGCCATCGAGATCTCGCCCACGGTCATTCTTCAGGACCTGGTGATGCCCGACATCGACGGCCTGACCCTGGTGCGCTTCTATCGCCGGCATCCGCAGCTGAAGGACGTGCCGCTGATCGTCCTTTCGAGCAAGGAAGAGGCCATCACCAAAGCCGAGGCGTTCGCGCTGGGGGCCAACGACTACCTGGTCAAGCTGCCGGACCGCATCGAACTGGTGGCGCGCATCCGCTACCATTCTCGCGGCTACATCAACCTGCTCGAACGCAACGAGGCCTACGAGAAGCTGCTGAAGAGCCAGCAGGAGCTGGCCTCGGAGCTGGCGCGGCGCGGCGGATTACGTGGTGTCCCTGCTGCCGAAACCGGTCCATGCCCCGCCGGTGCTCACCGAGTGGCGTTACGTGCCCTCGGCGCAGCTGGGAGGCGATTCCTTCGGACACCACTGGATCGACGACGACCACTTCGCGGTTTACCTGCTGGACGTTTGCGGCCACGGCGTGGGCTCGGCCCTGCTTTCGGTTTCGGCGCTTGAGACGCTGCGTTCGCAGGCGCTGCCCAATCTGGATTTTCGCGACCCGGCGGCGGTGCTTTCGGGCATGAACGAAGCGTTCCAGATGCAGCAGCACAACAACCTGTTCTTCACGCTTTGGTATGGCGTTTACGAGCCGTCGAACCGGCGGCTGACGTTCGCGAGCGGTGGCCATCCGCCGCCGCTCCTGTTTCCGCCCGGTGGCGAGGTGACGCGCCTTTCCGCCGACAACGTCATCATCGGCGCGTTCCCCCGCATGAAGTACACCGCCGCGTCGGCCTTGGTGCCGCCGGGCTCGAAGATGTACCTGTTCTCGGATGGAGTCTACGAGGTGGACACTCCCGCGGGCGATATGTGGAGCCTGGACGATCTCGAGGCGTTCCTGTCGTCCGAGCCGCCCGAGGGTGTCTCGGAGATGGACGCGCTCTACGCCACGCTCCAGAAGATGCACGAAGCCCCCATCCTGGAAGACGATTTCTCGATGCTCCGGGCGACGTTCGCGTGATAGGCACCACGACCGTCAGGGAGCGGTCCGCTGGCTCACGCTCACGCTCGCGCTTCGGAGCGCGGCGTCGCCCGCCGGGCGCCTTTTGGTAACATCAAATGCTTGCGAACGGTCGATCTGAGACTTCAGGTGCAAAGGTCGGGATGGTGATTCTATGACAGTCGAATGCAGTAGAAGAGGCGCGGTGGCGGTGGTCAAGGCGGCGGGGCGTATGGATGCCGAGAGCGCCGCGCAATTCGATCGGGCCTGCCAGGCCGCGATCGACGGCGGAGCGGCCCACCTGGTGGTGGACCTGGCGGACCTGCAGTATGTCAGCAGCATGGGCCTGCGCTCGTTTCTAAGCTTCGCCAAAATCCTCCAGAAGGCCGGCGGGAAGATGCCGCTGTGCGGAATGAAGGGGCTGGTGAAAGAGGTCTTCGATCTGACTCACCTGACTCCCCTGTTTCCGATGTTCGACTCGGTCGAGGCCGCCATCGAGAGCATGTGATGGAAGAATGGACCGAGTCCGGCATGACCTGGCTCACCCTGCCGGCGGAGGTCTCCTCGCTCCCGCGGTTCACGGAGTTCGTGCGCCAGGGGGCGGTCGAGGCCGGGCTGCCTGAAGGGGAGATGGGGAAGCTGGAGCTGGTGCTCGAAGAGATCGTGGTCAACGTCGCGCGCTACGCCTACCCGAAAGCCCAGCCGGGCACGGCCGATGTGGGGTGGGCGGTGACGGCGCCCGGGCGGCTGGCGGTCGAGGTGCGCGATCGCGGATGCGCCTACAACCCGCTGGACGGCGCCCCTCCCGGCTTGGAGGAAGAACTGGCGGACCGGCCGGTAGGCGGGCTGGGCATTTTCCTGGTGAAGAGCCTGGCGGAAGCGGCCAGCTACGCCCGGGAAGGCGACTGCAACGTCCTCTCGTTCCGCTTTCGGGCCTGACGCCGCACCGGCACCGAACCTCCTTCGCGGCCGCCTCGGTATCGACACGGCACGGGCGCGGCGCGCCGCAACCGCGTTTGAAGATCCAGGCTGCCTGCAAAGTGGGGACCGGGATTACACCGCGCGATCCAGCGGCGCACGCCAGGTTGATGAACCGCCAGTACCAGTACGCGGATATAGCGCAATTCCCTATCCCGGAGCGCCCGTTCGGCGATAAGATCAGTGTGTTTGAGTGTGAGGATATCTTCCTATGAACCGTAAGCTGAAGTTCGGTGTTTTGATCGGCGCCGGGATCGTGGCCGCCATAGCGGTCGTCTACTTTACCCATCTGTGGCCGCCTGCAAACCAGCAGGGGACCCAGGGCGCGATCGGCCAGCGCCACGTCTACCGTGAGGGCCAGGTGCAGGAAGCCGGCGTTGCGACGCCGGGATCGGCACCGGTAGCGGTCAAGGCGTTCCTCGAGAGCAGCGAGTTCAAGAAGGTCGCCAACAAGCGGGACTTGCAGAACCTGCTGAGCGACCCTAACTTCGCTTCGCTGGTGGGTAACTCCGCGTTCAACCAACTGATTGGCAATTCGTCTTTCAACCAACTGGTCGGCAACTCGGCCTTCAACCAGTTGATAGGCAATTCGGCGTTCAACCAACTGGTCAACAATCCAGCTTTCGTCAACAACCTGACCAACGGCGTGGTGGTCGGGCTGGTGCAACAGATGCAACAGGGTTCCAGCGCCCAGAACCTGACCGGCAACAGCTCGGCCCAGAATCTGACCGGGAACAGCGCCGCCCAGCACCTGACCGGCACAGCTCGGCACAGAATCTGACCGGCAAGCTCGCCCAGAATCTGACCGAACAGCTCGGCCCAGAACCTGACCGGCAACAGCGCCGCCCAGCACCTGACCGGGAACAGCTCGGCCCAGAACCTGACCGGCAACAGCGCCGTGCAGAACCTGGTGGGCAACGCCGCGTTCCAGTCGATGGTCGGCAACAGCTCGTTCAACCAGCTCATCACCAACCACTCGTTCCAGAACCTGGTCAGCGGCTCCTCCCAGCAACTGGTCTTGCTTACGCAGAACTCGGCGTTCGCCGGGCTGGTGGGCAATTCGTCCTTCCAGAACCTGGCGAGCAATAACGTCCTGGCCGGGCTGGTGGGGAACTCGTCCTTTCAGTCGCTGGTAGCGAACCAGGCGACCAGCCAACTCAGCAACGCGCTGAGCACGGACCACTAGCGGCGCCAGGCGGACTGTGACGCACCGCATCGCACTTGCGCTCTTGCTGGCAGGCATCCTCGAGGGCGCTTCGCCGAAGCTCTACGTTCAGGAGACCGCCAACGTCCGGGTGATCTACTACGACTCCGCCCACGAGTACGTCGTCCAGCATCTCATGCGGTGCTTCGAGACCGCCCTCGGGTTCGATCGCGAGACGTTCCACTACCAGCCGTCGGAAAAGCTGACCGTTCTGTTGGAGGATTTCGGCGACTTCGGCCACGGCGGCGCCGGCACGGTTCCCCGGAACTTCATCTCGGTGGGCCTGGCCCCGCTCAACTACACCTTCGAGACGCTGCCGGCCAACGAGCGCATGTCCTGGATCATCCGGCACGAGATGATCCACATCACCATGGGCGACAACGGATCCTCGACGGACCACCTGTTCCGCCACCTGTTCGCCGGCAAGGTGGCGACCAACGCCGACGATCCGATCTCGATCTTCTATAGCAACCTGACCAGCCCGCGCCACTATTCCCCGCGCTGGTTTCACGAGGGGATCGCGGTCTTCATGGAGACCTGGATGTCGGGGGGCCTCGGCCGCGCTCTGGGCGGATACGACGAGATGGTGTTTCGCGCCATGGTGCGCGACGACTCCTACATCTACGACGTGGTGGGGCTGGAGTCGGAAGGCACGGCCATCGATTTTCAGGTGGGAGCGAACGCCTACCTCTACGGCACGCGCTTCATGACCTACCTGGCGCACGCGCACGGGCCCGCCAAGCTGATCGAATGGGTCACCCGCTCGAACGGCTCCAAGCGCTACTTCACCAGCGCCTTCAAGCAGGTTTACGGCGTCAATGTGCGGGACGAGTGGCGGCGCTGGGTGGCCTCGGAGCGGCAGTGGCAGGAAGCCAATCTCAAGCGTATCCGGCAGTATCCCCTCACCGGGATGAAGCGGATCTCCGGCCAGACCCTGGGCTCGGTCTCGCGCTCCTACTACGATCCCGCCAACAACACGATCTACGCCGCCGTACGCTATATGGGACACATGGCTCACCTGGCTGCCATCCACCCCGACAGCGGGAAGGTAGATCATCTCCAGGACATCCGTGGCCCGGCGCTCTACTACGTGACGTCGGTGGCGTTCGACGCGGCGGGCCGGCGCCTCTTTTTCGCCACCAAGAATTCGAACTGGCGGGACCTCAACGTGTTCGATCTCGCCAGCGGGCGAACGCGCCGGCTGCTGCGGAACACCCGCACGGGCGACCTGGCTTATAGCGCCGCCGACGGCGCGCTGTGGGGAACCCGGCACCACAACGGCCAGACCGGCCTGGTGAGGATCGCCGAGCCGTTCACCGAAGTCGCGGTCCTGAACACCCTCCCCTACGGAACGGACCTGTTCGATCTCGACGTCTCGCCCGACGGAAAGCAGTTGACCGGCGGCATGACCGATTTGAGCGGCCGCCAGAAGCTGGTGCGGTTCGACACCGCGAAGCTCAAACAGGGCGACGCCTCGTTCGACGTGCTGCACGACTTCGAGTACAGTACGCCAGGCAATTTCGTGTTCTCCCCGGACGGCCGCTATCTGTATGGCTCGTCTTACTACACCGGCGTCTCGAACCTGTTCCGCTACGATTTTAAGACCGCCGCGATGGAGGTCATGAGCAACTGCGAGACCGGGTTGTTCCGCCCCTTGCCGCTCCCCGACGGGCGGTTGATCGCTTACGAGTACACGGCCAAGGGCTTCGCGCCCGCCTTCGTGGACGCCAAGCCGATCCAGGATGCGAGCGCCATCGACTACCTCGGCCAGGCGACCGTCGAGAAGTACCCCGAGCTGCGCAAGTGGAAGCTTCCGCCGCCGTCCTCGATCAATCTGGCGCCGCTGCTGACAAACACCGGCCGCTACCGTCCTCTCAAGAACGTGTCGCTGCTTTCGATGTACCCCATCGTGCAGGGGTACAAGGACACCGCCGCCGGCGGCATGCGGTTCGAGTTCGCCGACCGTCTGCAGGTGGCCGCGGTCAACCTCACGGCGTCCTACTCCCCGGATTCGACGCTGCGGGCGAGCGAGCGCATGCACTTCGGCCTCGATGCGCGGCTCTGGAATTTCAAGGTGACGGGTTACTTCAACAATGCCGACTTCTACGACCTGTTCGGCCCGACCAAGACCAGCCGCAAGGGCTACGCGCTGAAGCTGGAGGATCAGCACAGCCTGCTCTTCGATCCTCCGCGCGGGCTCGACCTGACGTGGAGCGTCGCCGGATATGGGGGAATGGACAGCCTGCCGGACTACCAGAACGTAGCCTCGACCTCCAGCCGGCTCCTCACCGGCAGGGTGGGTTTGAACTACTCTTTTCTAGAGAAGTCGCTGGGCGCGGTCGACGACGAGAAGGGCACCGCGTGGACGGCCTACGCAAAAATGAACTACGCGGGTTCGAATGCCTCGCCCCGCTTCTACGCGACCTACGATAAGGGACTGCCGCTGCCCATTGCCAACTCTTCGGTGTGGCTGCGCGGGTCCCTGGGCAAATCCTTCGGGAACAGCACCAATCCGTTCGCCAATTTCTACTTCGGCGGGTTCGGGAACAACTGGGTGGACCACCAGCAGGTCAGCCGCTACCGGGAATACTACAGCTTTCCCGGAGTCGGGCTCGACGCCATCGGCTCCACCAGCTTCGCCAAGGGCCTGGTCGAGTGGAACGCGCCGCCGGTGAAGTTCAAACGGCTCGGCTCGACCGCCGTGTACTGCAATTGGGCGCGGCTATCCCTGTTCTCTTCCGGGTTGTTCACCAACCTGGCCGTCAATCCGCGCCTCGGAACGTACGCCGACCTGGGGGCGCAGGTGGACTTCCGGATCGTGCTGTTCACCTATCTCAATTCCACGTTCTCGGCGGGATACGCCGCCGCGACCGACCGGCAGGGACACGTGTCCACCGAGTACATGGTGTCCCTGAAGCTTCTGTGAGGGCGGCGGCGACGCTGGGGGTGAGCCTCCTGCCGGTTTTCTGCTTCCTCGCCGTCCTCCGGCTGCTGGACAGCTACAAGCTCGTGACCCTGCGCCGCACTCTGGCGAGCATCGGCGCCGGCTGCGCGGTCGCCGTAGCCTGCTACGGGATCAACAGTGCCGCATTCTCGCTGCTCGGCCCGCAAGGGACCTGGTACGCACGGTTCGGCGCGCCGCTGATTGAAGAGCTGCTGAAGGCGGCGTACCTGATCTGGTTGATCCGGGGCAGCCGGGTTGGCTTCCTGGTGGACTCGGCCATCGCCGGATTCGCCATCGGAGCCGGCTTCGCGGCGGTCGAGAACGTAGCGTACCTGGGACTATTCACGAACGACAACCCGTTGCTGTGGGTCCTGCGAGGGTTCGGAACGGCGATGATGCACGGCGGCACGACCGCGATCGTGGGCATCGTCTCGATCGGCCTGGCGGAGCGCAGGGGGACGCGGGGCGCGCGGGTTTACGTCCCCGGCCTCGCGATCGCGCTGGCCATCCACTCCATCTATAACCAGGGATTGCTGCCACCGGCGGCTTCGGCGGTGGCGGTGCTGGTGGGGCTGCCGCTGGCGCTCTCGCTGGCCTTCATCGAAAGCGAGGAGTCACTGCGGAAATGGCTCGGCGACAAGTTGGATAAGGACATCGATCTGCTGCGAACGATCGCTACCGGACAACTGTCCGCCACACGGGCCGGCCAGTACCTGGGCTCGCTCACGAACTCCCTGAAGCCCGAAGTGGTGGGCGACATGCTGTGCCTGTTGCAGCTTTCGCTGGAGCTCAGCGCGCGCGCCAAGGGAGAACTGCTGATGCGCGAGGCTGGCTTCCCGGTCGCGCCCGATCCTTCGCTGGCGGGACGTTTCAAGGAGTTGCGCTACCTCGAGCAGAGCATCGGGCCGGCGGGCCGCATGGCCATGGCCCCGCTGCTCCCGCGAAGCTCGCGCGAGCTTTGGGAGATGCACCTGCTCGGCCAGGGGGGCCAGCCCACCCCCACGTAGCGCACTGACTGCCGGTCCGCTCGCTTACGGTCGCGGTTCGGTGCTGTGTGTTTGCCGCGTCACACGATGGCCCCGCTCGTCTATGATCCAGGCGGCGGTTTTGAGCGTCTCGGGCGAAATCTGCCACCGCTCGCGCAGGGTCGGCGGGACGGAGAGGTTGAGCGTCAGGGTCTTCGGCAGCACGTTCTCGATGCGGACGGTGCGTGGATCGCGGCCCTTCAGGATGTCCCCGGCCAATCCCCCGATCACCCGGCCGACCTCGTAGTAATCGGCGCCGAGTCCGGCCAGCGCGCCTACCGTTACGTGCCCCGGGGCCAGGCCGATGACGGGGATGCGCCCCTGGGTGGCGGCCTTCACTACCGAGGTCATCGACATTTCGACCGTGTTGTCGCACCCGATGAGCAACGCCTCGGCGCCCCGCGCCACCAGCGAATTGGAGGCTTCGAGCACGCCGGCCGAGTTCTCCACCGTAGCTTCAAGCAGGCTGATTCCCAGCTCCCGCCCCACCTGGCGGGCCACCGCCGCGCAAGCCTCCGCGCAGGCCTCGGCGGGGTTGCGCACCAAGCCCACCACGCGCAGGGCCGGGTACATCTGGCGGGCCAGCAGAAAGGCTTCCCGCACCGGCTGGAACGTGCCCACTCCGGCCAGATAGCGGGGATGATCGAGCGGATTTCGGCCGATGCCCACCCCGGAGGCCGCGGGGTCGGTCACGGCGCCGAAAACGTGCAGCATCTTCCCTTCCCGGTTCGCCGTTGCCATCACTTGCAGACAGGGCGTGCTGACCGTGACCACCATGTCGAAGCGTGCGTCCAGGATGGCTTTGGCCATACTGTTGGCGGTGGGAAGATCGTTTTCGGAGTTGAAGCGCTGGAGACGGACGGTCTCGCCGTCGCGGAAGCCGCGGGCCGCCAGGCCGGCGATGGCGCCATTCACGGCTTCTTCCATGAGGGGACGGCTGGCAAACTGGAAAACGGCCACCCGGGGCAGGCCGCGCGCCGCGCTGCGGCTCCTCCAATCCGAAACCAGCAACACGGCCGCGACGGCGGCGATCAGCGTCATACCCAGCGCGAGACGCTCCAGAGACTTTCGCATAAGCCTGTATCCTTTTCGGCCGTTCTACCGATTTGTATAAGTGTATGATGGTCCGGAAGTGGTGTCTACGGGACAAACGGTACTGATTCTAGATTGCGATCTCGCCGCGGTCGAACGGCTCGGCGAGTGGTTGGGCGAATTCTGCGAGCGGAACGGCGTTTCCGGCCCGATCGGGAGCGAGTTGAACCTGGCGCTGGAGGAAATCGTGATCAACGTGATCCAGCACGGGCGGCCCGAGTCTCCCGAAGGGGCTATCCGGGTCAGCCTGCGCCTCGCGGACGGCGACATCGTTGCCTCCGTGGAGGACCGCGGCGCTCCGTTCAACCCGCTGCTCGCCCCGGAACCGGATCTGTCCGCGGGCCTGGAACAACGGGATCTGGGTGGCCTCGGCATCCACCTGGTGCGCCGCCTGGTGAGCAGCCTGGAATACGAGCGCCGCGAGGGCCAGAACTGTCTGACCTTCAGGAAACGGCGGGAGTAAGAAAGAGGAACCTATATGGAGATTGTTCGCCGGCCGCAAGCGGAGGGCCTGGAACTGGCCATCGAAGGACGGCTGGACGGCTACTGGGCCCAGCACCTTTCCTCCGCCATCGATGACGTGCTGCGAGAGGGAGTCCACCAGGTCAGTTTGAATCTCGCCGCGGTCTCTTACATCAGCTCGGCGGGCATACGCGTGCTGCTGGGGACGCACCAGCAGTTCGCCGCCCTGGGCGGGACGATGCGGGTAGTGGAGCCCTCGGCGGCGGTCCGGCAGGTGCTCGAACTGGCGGGCCTGGCGGCGCTGCTTGCGGGCGGCGGACCTCCGGCGGAAGCTGCCGCCGAAACCGCCCCGGCCGGGAAGAGGCGGGAGATCGCCGGCCTCGAATTCGACGTCTACGAAGGCGGTGGCGGGGGGCTGGCCTGCCAGGCAATCGGCTCGCCAGGCCTGATCGACGGCGCCGCTTTCACGGCCCAGGACTGTTACCGCCTCACCGCCGGCCCAAACGTATTGACGCTCGGCGTGGGGGCTTTCGGCGAGGGATTCGACACCTGCCGGGAACGCTTCGGCGAGTTCCTGGGAGTGGCGGGCGGCGTGGCCTGCCAGCCCACCGATGGCACCAACTACCCGGACTACATGCTGTCCTCGGGCACCCTGGTGCCGCGCCTGGAGGCCCTCTACGCCCTGCGCTGCGAAGGGGAGTTCGGCCGGCTGCTGCGCTTTGAAAGCAGCGCCGCGAGCGGCCCCGTGCCTCTCAGCACGCTGATCGCGGCCTGTCTTGAAACCGTGGGAGCGGAGGCCGCCGGGATCGTCATCCTGGCCGAGTCCGCGGGCCTGATGGGCGCGGCTTTGAAACGCTCTCCGGCGGCGAAGCCGGAAGGCGCCCCGGAGTCCATTTTCGAGCTGCCCCAGATCCGCCAGTGGCTGTCCTTCTCGCCGCAACGCTCCTTCGCGCGAACACTGGTTCTGGCGGGCGGCGTGGCGTCGCGGCAGAGCTCGGCGCCGCTCGACGCGCTGCTGCGGCCGATGGGCAAAGACGCCACTCTGCGGTCGCACCTGCACGCGGCGGCGTTCGGGTACCGTCCCATGCAGAAAGGAAAGATCGATTTGAAGACCGCCGTAAGAAGCCTGTTCGAGGGCGGCGGCCTCGAGGGAGTCCTGCACCTGCTGAAAGACGACCGGGAGTTCGCCGGCGCCGGGGAGAGCGAGTTCCTGCGCGGGGCGTGCTGGGTGGCTCCGATCCAGTCCATTACGGTCCAGGGGGTGGCGGCATGAGTCTGCTGATTGGCGCGCTTTCGATCGGCTTCATCCTGGCGCTGCTGGCGCTGGGAGTCTACATCAGTTTCCGCATCTTCGATTTTCCGGACATCACGGCGGAGGGCTCGATCACCCTCGGAGCGAGCGTTACGGCGGTGCTGCTGGTGGGCGGCTGGAATCCCGCGGCGGCAACGCTGATGGCTCCGCTCGCGGGCATGGTGGCGGGAGCGGTGACCGGGGTCCTGGCCATGAAGTTCCGCATCAACAAGCTGCTGGCGGGCATCATCACCATGACCGCGCTGTATTCGGTCAACCTGCGCATCATGGGGAGGAGCAACGTCCCCCTGATGAACGAGAAAACGCTGGTGTCCGAGTGCGAGCGCCTGGGCCACGCCCTGTTCGGCGCCAACGGCCTCTCGGTCGCCGGCTGGGAGATCAGCGTACGCGACGGGGCCGTGCTGATCGCCATTCCGCTGCTGATCGCGCTGGCGTGCGTGCTGCTGTTCCTCTTCTTCCGCACCAACCTGGGAACGGCCATGCGAGCCACCGGAGACAACGCGCAGATGATCCGGGCGCTGGGCGCCGACGACCGCATCATGATTATCCTCGGCCTGGCGCTGTCGAACGGGCTGATCGCGCTCTCGGGCGCGCTGCTGGCGCAATTTCAGGGATTCGCCGACGTGCAGATGGGAGTCGGCATGGTGGTGTGGGGCCTCGCCAGCGTGATTATCGGCGAGGCGCTGGTGGGAACCAATCAGCTCGGGTTCGCCATCACGGGCGCGATCATGGGATCGGTCCTGTTCCGCCTGCTGGTGGCGATCGCGCTGCGCTGGGGCCTCAATCCCAACGACCTGAAGCTCATCACCGCCGCGTTCGTTTTCGTGGCGCTGATTCTGCCCAAGGCTCTGGATGCCCTGAAGGCGCGGCAACGGAGGTTGACCTGTGCTTGAGATCCGCAATATCCGCAAGACGTTTAACGAGGGCACGGCGAACCAGGTGCGGGCGCTCGATGGCGTGGATCTGAGCATCGAGGAAGGGTCCTTCGTCGTGGTGATCGGGACCAACGGCTCGGGCAAGTCCACGCTGCTCAACGCCGTCTCGGGCAGCTTCCTGGTGGACGCCGGGAAGATCGAGCTGGCGGGCCGGGATGTCACGCGCTGGCCGGAGCACCGGCGCGCGAAGCTGATCGGGCGGGTGTTCCAGAGTCCCTTCAGCGGCACGGCGCCGGGGCTTTCGATCGCCGAGAACCTGGCGCTTGCCTCGCGGCGCGGCCTCTTCCGCGGCCTTCGCATGGCGCTCGGGGCGAAGCTTCGCGGCCAGATGCGCGACGCGGTGCGCCAGCTCAACATGGGCCTCGAAGACCGCCTGGATAACGCCATGGGCAGCCTTTCCGGCGGACAGCGGCAGGCGCTCACGCTGCTCATGGCGGTGTGGCGCAAGCCGGAGCTTCTGCTGCTCGACGAGCACACCGCGGCGCTCGATCCCAAAAGCGCCGACCAGGTGATCGCGCTAAGCAGCCTGTTCATCGGGCGCGACCGTTTGACCACGCTGATGGTGACGCACTCGATGCAGCAGGCCGCGAGCCTGGGCGACCGTCTCATCATGATGCACCGGGGCAAGGTGCTGCACGACATGCGCGGCGCCGAGAAGAAGCGCGTGCGGCCGGAGGATCTGCTGGACCGGTTCGAGCAGCTACGCCGCGCCGAGTTGCTCGACGAGAGCGCGGCGGAAATGTTGCGCGCGGCCTACGTGTAGCGCGGCCAACTCAAGGGGCTGTCGCTGAGCGCCGGATCGACTCCCGCGAGCGGCAAGCCTCGCGGTCGACAGCACGGTCCGCGGGCGCGCTCCCGGGCGCCCGTTGCCTCTACCAGGCTCGGGGCCAGTCTGGCCGCACGCTCTCCGATGCCCGCATTAGGCTCCCACTGACAGGTCCCGCAACCCTCGCGGCCGCGCCGCTGCTGCGCGGCAGTCCGCCGCAATGCCATCCTGGAAGAGCATGGCCGTTCTACTGAGTGGCGCCGCTCTCGCGAAGTCGTTTGGCTCGCGGGTCCTGTTCGAAGATCTTTCGCTGAGCCTCTCCGAAGGAGACCGGACCGGCCTCATCGGGCCGAACGGCAGCGGCAAGACCACCTTGCTCGAGATTCTTTCCGGCCGCGAGGCGCCCACGGCCGGCGTGCGCGCGCTTCGAAAGCTGACCAGGGTAGCCTACGTCCCCCAGGATTCGGTCTTCGGGCCCGAGGATACCGTCGGTTCCGTGCTCACGGCGGCGCTGGCGGATCTGCCCCTGGAGGAACGGGAGAAGACGGCTCGCAAAGAGATGATCCTCGGGCGGGCCGGCTTCGACAACCTGGCTACACCGGCCGCGGCTCTCTCCGGCGGATGGAGGAAGCGCCTCGCGATTGCGGCCGCGCTGGTGACCTCGCCGGACGTGCTGCTTCTGGACGAGCCGACCAATCACCTCGACCTCGAAGGCATCCTGTGGCTCGAGGGCGCCATCCGAACCGCCAACGCCTGCCTGGTGGTCACCCACGACCGCTACTTTCTTGAGAACGTCGCTACACAGATGGTGGAGGTCAACCCGGTCTATCCACAAAGCGCGTTCCAGGTAAAGGGGAACTACAGCGAGTTCCTGGAGCGGCGGGAAGACTTCCTCGAGGCGCAGGCCAAGCAGCAGGATTCGCTGGCCACGAAAGTGCGCCGCGAGGTGGAGTGGCTTCGCCGGGGACCGAAGGCCCGAACCGGCAAGTCGCGCGCGCGCATCGACGCCGCGGGACGGCTGATCGAGGAACTGTCGGCCGTCACGGCGCGCAACCGAACGGCGACGGCGAAGATCGACTTCACGGCGTCCGATCGACAGACCAAGCGCCTGATCGAGGCCGAGGGCGTCGGGAAAACGCTCGGCGGGCGCCGGCTGTTTCGGGATTTAAGTCTGACTCTCGCGCCGGGCGTCCGCATCGGCCTGGTAGGCGCGAACGGCAGCGGCAAGACCACCCTCCTCAAGATATTGCGCGGCGAGTTGGAGCCCGACGAAGGAACCGTCCGGCGGGCGGACCGGCTGCTGATCGTGAGCTTCGCGCAGGACCGCGGCGCGCACCTGGACCTGGAGCTCAGCCTGCGCCGCACCTTGTGTCCGGAGGGCGACTCGGTGATCTACCGCGGACGTCCCATTCACGTCGCGGGATGGGCCAAGCGCTTCCTCTTCCGCGACGAGCAGCTCGAAATGCCGATGTCGCGATTCTCGGGCGGCGAGCGCGCGCGCGCCATGATCGCGCGGCTGATGCTGGAGACGGCGGACGTTCTGTTGCTCGACGAACCGACCAACGACCTCGATATCCCGACCCTGGAAGTGCTGGAGGACAGCTTGCTCGAGTTTCCGGGCGCCATCGTACTGGTGAGCCACGATCGATACCTGCTCGACCGCGTGTCCACGGTGGTGATCGGTCTGGACGGAGGCGAGGGAGGGGTTTTCGCCGACTACTCGCAGTGGGAGGCATCGAGGGGCGACCCGGCTCCGCAAACGCCGGTGGCTAAGGAGTCTCGCCTGCCCCCGGCGGCGGAAGAAGGGCCCCGGAGAAAGCTGGCCTACCTGGAACAGCGCGAATGGGACGCCATGGAAGCGAAAATCCTGGACGCGGAACGCGAGTTGGCCGCGCGCCAGCGCGAAATGCAGGAGGCCACGTCGGATGCGCGGCGATTGACCGAGGCCTACGAGGAACTGCAAAAGGCCCAGCGGCGTGTCGAAGATTTGTACGCGCGCTGGGCGGAACTGGAAGCCAAGGTGGCGAGGTGACATTTCGAGCCCCACGGCGAGGTACAATAGACCCGCTTAGCATCCCCCATGGCCCGTACCCGCAAAGGCACAGCAGCGACCGTTCTTCTCGCCGATGGTAACTCGGGAGACCGGGCCGCGTTGCGGCGCATCCTCGAGCAGGATGGCTTCTCGGTCGCGGAGACCGCCTCGGCCGAGCCGCCCGACCTGATCGTCCTGTACAGCGCCGATCTTTGCGCGCGCTTCAGGCAGGACCCGCTGACCCGCCCAGTCCCGATCCTCCAGCTTCACCGGCCGCGTACCCGGCACTCGGCTCCCGACGCCGCTCCGGACGTATGCCTCCCGGAAGGGACCGAACCGGCCGCCCTGATTGCAGTCGCCCGCGCGCTGGTGCGCGCACGCCGCGCGGAGCAGCGCGTGGATGAGACGGGGCGCACATGCCATGCGGCGCTGGAGGCGATCGGGTGTGGCGCGTCGATACTCGATTCGTGCGGCGTTGTCCGCCAGGTGAACCGGGCCTTGTGCGAGATGGTTGCGAAACCGGAAGCGGAGCTGATTGGGAAACACTACCTCCACGTGCCACCCGGCATCACCGAATCGGAAGTGGGACTGCCGTTCGACCGCGCACAGCGCAGCCTGCGCCGGCAGTTCGCGGAGTTCGAGGCGGGAAGCCGGTCGTTTCGCGTAGGGGTGTATCCGCTTCTGGATGGCGATGGCGCGTTCGCGGGCGCGGTCCGAACCATCGAGGACATCACGGACCGCGAGTCCGTCGAGCGGGACCGGGAGCGGCTCCTGAGCCAGCTCGCGAGCGAGCGGGCACGCCTCGAAACGGTTCTGCAGCAGATGCCGGCGGGCGTCCTCATGGCGGAGGCGCCGTCCGGAAAGCTGGTTCTGATCAACGGGCGGGTGGAGTCGATCTTTCGCGGGCCCTTCCGCATCGGCGGCGGCATCGCAGACTACTTGCAGTACCAGGCCTTCCGGCCGAACGGGCGCCCTTACCGGCCCGACGAGCACCCGCTCGCGCGCACGATCCGGAACGGCGAGGTGGTCACGGACGAGGAGATGGAGATTGTACGCGCGGACGGAACCCGCGCCGCCGTGCTGGCCAGTTCCGCCCCGATTCGCAATCCCGAGGGCGCCATCCTGGCCGGCGCGCTCACGTTTCACGACGTCACCGAGCGCACGCAGCTCGAGCACCAACTCCGCCAGGCCCAGAAGATGGAGGCCATGGGCCGCCTGGCCGGCGGGGTGGCGCACGACTTCAACAACCTGCTCACGGTCATAGGCGGCTACGGCCAAATGGTGCGGGACGCGCTCGATCCCAAGAGTCCGCTGCGGAAGGACGTCGAGGCCATCCTCGAAGCATCCGACCGCGCCTCGACGCTGACGCGGCAGTTGCTGACCTTCAGCCGCCGCCAGATGGTCGAGCCCAGGGTCCTGGATTTGAACCGGAACATCTCTCGGATCTCCCGGATGCTGCGCCGCGTGATCCGCGAAGACATCGAGCTGGTGACGATCCTGAAGGCCGATCCAGCGCGCATCAAGGCCGATCCGGCGCAGATCGAGCAGGTCCTGCTGAACATCGCGGTCAACGCCAAAGATGCGATGCCCAAGGGCGGGAAGCTGACCGTGGAGACGGCGTACGTCGACATCGCCGAGGAGGCCGTGGCGCCGGACGGCCTGAAGCCGGGCCAGTATGTGGCGCTGTCCATGACGGACACGGGCACGGGGATGGATGCCGAAACGCAGAGCCATCTGTTCGAGCCATTCTTCACCACCAAGAGCAAGGGCAAGGGAACGGGGCTGGGACTTTCCACCGTTTACGGCATCGTGAAGCAGAACGGCGGCGAGATCGTCATCGCCAGCGACCTCGGGCGCGGCACCACGGTCCGCATCTATTTCCCCCTGGCCGAGGAGCGCGTCAAAGCCGGCGGCGCCCCGGGCCGCCACCCGCCGGCCCGCCCCGGAACCGAGACCATCCTGGTGGTCGAAGACGATGCCGAAGTACGCAAGCTCGCCGCCGAGATGCTTAGCCGCCAGGGCTACGCGGTACTGGAGGCGGCCTCGGGGCCCGAGGCGCTCCGCATCTGGCGCCAGCACTCCAGTTCCATAGACCTGATCCTCACCGACGTGGTCATGCCGTCAATGGCCGGTCCTGAACTTGCCGCGAAGCTGATGGCCGAGCGCGCCGGCCTGAAGGTGCTCTATATGTCCGGATATCCCGAGGAGATCATGGCGAAACACGGACTCGCCGCCTCGGAATCCACCTTCCTCCACAAGCCATTCACCTCCGACGCGCTGATTCACTCTGTGCGCCTGGTGCTGGACGGTGAGCGCGACCAGCGATGAATGAACGGCTGGAACAGTCGTGCCAGCCGGCCGGCATGGGATGGTTCCGAGCCGATCTGAGCGGCCGATTGCTCGACTGCAACCAGGCGCTGGCCGTCATGCTCGGCCTAGCGAGCGCCACCGACCTGCTCGGCCGCCACGCCGCCGAATTCTGCTGGTCCGCGGGCGAGCGGGACGAGTTGGCCGCGCGTCTTGTGCGGGACCGCCGCGTCGATGCCGTGGAGGTGCGCCTCCGGCACGCAAGCGGCGAGATGTTTTGGGCGCTCGCCAGCGGGCGATTCGCTGAAGCAGACCCGGGCGTAGTCGAGGGCTCCGTGCTGGACATCAGCGACCGCAAGCGGGCCGAGGAGCATATCGCGCGGCTCACCCGGGTAGGTTCCCTGCTCAACAGGGTGGCACGGGCCGCCGCGCGCGGCGGCGACTACGGCGATCTGCTGGCGGAGGTTTGCCGCATCGCCGTCGAGGACGGCGGACTGCGCGCCGCCTGGTTCGCGGAGCCGGATGAGACGGTGCGCGTCATGTGGCCCGCCGTGCGCATCCCGGTTCCGCCCGGCACCGGCCGCTTCGTCTCGAACGACCTGGGCAAAGACGCCGGCCCGGGAGCCTGGCCGGAAGAGGCGGCTGCGCTGGGCTGCCGTTCCTGCGCGGTCATCCCCGTCCCGGTTGAGAACGGGCGCTGCGGTGCCCTCGGCCTGTACGCAGCCGAGCCCGGCTTCTTCGATCGGCGGACCGTCGAATTGCTGGACCTGGTGGCCGACCATCTTTCGCTCGCACTCGAGAAGGCGCCCGAGGCCATCCTCCGATGCGATGCCGAAGGGCGCATCCTGGCGGTGAACGCGGCCGCCGAACGCCTGTTCGCATCCTCTCGTGCGGAGCTGATCGAGCGCCGCATTGCGGAACTGCTTCCGACGAGTCCGTCGAGCGGCGACGGCGGGACGGACGAGGGACTTGCAGAAATCGCTGGGCAAGCTGAAGCATACCCCACGTGGGGCCGTAAACCGTTGATGCGCCGTGTAGGACATGCTTCAGCTTGTCCCTTCCGCGGCGGTGGTGCGATTTCTGCAAGTCCCTCGGACGTCCGGCTGGAGATCCGCCTCGCGCGAGAGGCGTCCGATCGCCGCATTGCCAGCATCCTCGAGAGCATCACCGACGGATTCTTCGCGGTGGACCGCGAGTGGCGCTTCACCTACCTCAACGGGCGGGCCGAGCAGATCGTCGGCCGCAAGCGGGAGGAGATGCAAGGCAAGTGCCTGTGGGACGAGTTCCCCGAACCGGCGGGCTCCGTCTTTCGCCAGGAGCTCGAACGCGCCTTCGATATGCAGAAGCCGATCGAGTTCTCCGCTCCCTACGCTCCGTTGAGCCTATGGCTGGACGTCCACGCCTATCCGTCGGCGGACGGCCTGGCCGTCTACTTCCAGGACATCACGATGCGCAAGATCCTGGAGGACCAGTCCCGCCAATCGCAGCGGCTGGAGGCGCTGGGGCGTCTGGCGGGCGAAGTGGCGCACGATTTCAACAACCTGCTGACCATCATCGGCGGCCACGGCCAGATGGCCCTGGATTCCATGGACAAGAGCCAGGGCACGCTGCGCCGTGACATAGAGACCGTGGTGGAGGCGGCGGTGCGCGCCTCGGCTCTCACCCGGCAACTGCTGACCTTCAGCCGGCGCCAGGTGGTGCAGCCGCGCGTTCTGGATCTGAACCGCCTGGTCACGCGAGTGGCACGAATGCTGGAGCGCATGACGCGCGAGGATATCGAGCTGCGCCTGGTGCTACGGGCCGGTCTATGGCGTGTGGAAGCCGACCCGGGCCAGATCGAGCAGATCGTGGTCAACCTGGCTGTCAACGCGCGCGATGCGATGCCCACGGGGGGCGTGCTGTCGATCGTCACCGAGAACCGCGAGGTCGCCGGTGCGTCCGGAACACCGCCGCTGGCGCCGGGACGCTACGTCCTGCTGGCGGTCTCCGATACCGGGCGGGGCCTGGATCCCGAAACGCGCAGCCACATCTTCGAGCCGTTCTTTACGACCAAGGCCAAGGGCAAAGGCACCGGCCTGGGCCTGGCGACGGTCTACGGAATCGTCAAGCAAAGCGGCGGAGAAATCTGGGTGGACTCGGAGCCCGGCAAGGGCGCGCGGTTTGAGATCTACCTGCCGCGCACGGACAAAATAGCCCACCGAAAGAAGCCCGCGCACGCGAGTCCAAAGCCGCGCGGGGGCAGCGAGACGATCCTGCTGGTCGAGGACGATGCGGGCGTGCGAAAACTGGCCCGGGAGATGCTGGTCCGGCTCGGCTACCGGGTGATCGAGGCGGCTGGCCCTTGCGAGGCGCTGGGCATCTGGGAGAGCGAGCGTTCCATCGACCTGCTGCTGACCGACATCGTCATGCCCCAGATGAGCGGCCGTGAGCTGGCTGCCCGGCTGTCGGAATCCTGCCCCGGCCTCAAGATCCTGTACGTCACCGGCTATAGTGGCGAGGTGATCCTCGACCGCGGCGTCGAAGCGGCCAAAGCGGCGCTGCTCGAAAAGCCGTTTTCGCCCGAGACCCTGGGCAGAAGGGTCCGCGCGGTCCTGGACGCGAAGTAGATTCAAGCACCGAACCGCGAGCGTAAGCGAGCGGACCTCGGACCGAACCGCGACCGTAAGCGAGCAGACCCTGGGGCCGAACCGCGACCGTAAGCGAGCGGACCTCCACCTCCACTCCCTGACGGTCGCGGTGCTGAGCGCGGCATCCGGTCCCCGATCCTCTCTCTCGCGTGCGAACATCAAGAGGATGAAGCTGACTCTTACTGCGGTTCTCTTTATGGCGTGCCTGGCGCCCGCGGGCCTGGCACAGCGGACGCTCGGCTACTGGTACGTGGCTCCGGGAGGCTTGAGCGCCGGCGGCCACACCCCTTTAACCCTCCAGATGGGTGGCGGAGGCGAGCTGGCCCTGGCCAAGGGCGTCTCCCTGGGCGTCGAGGCAGGCGCGGTGGCATTGGCGCACGACTACGTTAACACCGTGCAGGGAGAAGGTGCGCTCAACGGCTATTATCACTTTCGGCATTCGAAGCAGGCGCGCTGGGATCCGTTTGCCACCGGCGGCTATTCGCTATTCTTCCGGCGCGGCGCTAAGAGCCTCGGCAACTTCGGTGGCGGGTTGAACTATTGGTTCGCCGACAGCGTCGCCTTCCGCTTCGAGTTCCGTGACCAGGTTCAGGGCGGGCCCGCAACGAAGCACTATTGGGGCGCCCGCATTGGGTTTTCGTTCAGTCGACTTGCTCCGTAACGGAGAAACACAAGGAGGAGAAGAGAATGATCCGCATCGTTGCCGTTGTCTTTGCCGTATGCCTGTTCGCCGGCGTCATGAGCGCCGCCGACGGGAAGCTGATGCACTGTTTCGCCTTCACGGCCATCGAGAGCGCGACGGCCGCCGACTGGGATGCTTTCTACAAAGCCTCGGATGCCCTGCCGGGCAAGGTTCCGGGCCTCCAGCACGTGTGGGTTGGCAAACTCCGCCGGCCGCTGAAGTCCGGCGAGGCTGTACGCCAGTACGGTGCCTGCATGGAGTTCAGCGACGAAGCCGCCCTCAAGGCGTACGCCGACAGCGCCGGCCGCAAAGAGTGGTTTGCGATTTACGACAAGGTGAGGGTTCCAGGCACCACCACCTACGACATCCTGGTTCACTGAGGCGAGTGCTCTGACGGAGGGTCCGCTCCCTCACGGTCGCGGTTCGGTGCCGGCACGGAAGAGCGACGGTCCCAGGCACCACCACCTACGACATCCTGGTTCACTGAGGCGGGTGCTCTGACGGAGGGTCCGCTCCCTCACGGTCGCGGTTCGGTGCCGGCACGGAAGAGCGACGGTCCCAGGCACCACCACCTACGATATCCTCGTTCACTGAGGCGAGTGCTCTGACGGAGGGTCCGCTCCCTCACGGTCGCGGTTCGGTGCCGGCACGGAAGAGCGACGGTCCCAGGCACCACCACCTACGATATCCTCGTTCACTGAGGCGGGTGCTCTGACGGAGGGTCCGCTCCCTCACGGTCGCGGTTCGGTGCCGGCACGGAAGAGCGACGGTCCCAGGCACCACCGCCTACGACATCCTCGTTCAGTGAGGCGGGTGCTCTGACGGAGGGTCCGCTCCCTCACGGTCGCGGTTCGGTGCCGGCACGGAAGAGCGACGGTTCCAGGCACCACCACCGCGGAGGAACGGCGCCTACTTCGGCGCGCCGGCCGCCTGCGTCAGCTTGCGGACCGGGTCGAGGATCACGATCAGCAGCTCGGCCTGCGGCGCCTTCGCGCGTTCCAGAATCTCGGCCCAGCCCGCGGGCGTGGGCCGGCCCGAGGGTAGCGCATCGAGGGCTTCCAACCCGGCTGTGGCCAGCGCCGAGACGTCGCGCGACAACGGTTCTAGCTCGGCGGCCAGCGAGGACGCCGCAAAGACCGGTTTGAGCGCTTCGTATTGGTCGCGCCACGCCACAAGCCGGCTGCGGACCGGCTCGCGTTGGGCTGGGTCGCCCGCCAGCAGCGCATCCACCGCCGCCGAGAACTCGCGCGCGGCGTCGCTTTCGGCCGGCGTCGCGTCCACCATGCGGTTCAAGGGCTTCGAGGATGTGTAGTCCCGCGCCGCGTGCCGCCGGTAGCCCTTCACCGGCTCGAGAGCGGCGGACAACGTCCGGAGCGCGCCCGCGGGCCGGCCTCCCGCGATGCGGTCCAGCATCGGCCCCTGGACCGAGCGGTGGGTGAGACCGAGATACTCGAGCCGCACGCTCTCCGACTCCAGGCGCTGGTACATCGAGCCCACGTCGGTAACATCGGACGCGGACCAGAATCGCTCCGCGATGGCCGCCATCCGCGGCCAGATCCGGAAATCGGCATTTTCCGCGTCGATCAGTTCGGCCCACTGGCAGGCTTCCCCGCCCAGGACGCGGGATTTCTCGGCGGCGCCAAGCGCGGCCGCCTCGCCGCCCAGTGGATCGACGCCATAGTGGAACGACGCCGGCTGCATGAGATCCAGGTAGTAGCCGCTCGACAGGATCACCGGATACCCGCGCCGTGCCGCGTCGGCCAGTACGCGCCCGTTGCGCCAGGCCTGCACCACGGAGCCCTTGGGAAGCTCGGGGCTCGAGGATTTCGTCCCAGCCGATTACCTTCTTTCCGTGCGCCATTACGATGGCGTGGACGCGCTTGCTGAAGTACGTCTGCAGCGCCTCGTTGGTCTTGAAGCCGCGGGCGCGCTTGAAGCTGCGGATGCGCGGGGTGCGGTCCCAGTCCTTGCCGTTGACCTCGTCGCCGCCGGTGTGGAAGTACGGGTCGGGAAACAGCGCCGCCATTTCACCGATGAAGGCGTCGAGAAAATGGAAGACCTCCTCACGGCTGGGGTCCATGCAGGGGTTGAACACTCCGAATCCGCGTTCGATGTGGTACGGTCCCGGGGCGCTAGCCAGTTCCGGATAGGCCGCGAACCAGGCCGTCGAATGGCCCGGCATGTCGAATTCGGGAACCACGCGGATGCCGCGGGCCCGAGCGTACGCGATGACGTGCCGCACCTGGTCCCGCGGTGTAGTACAGGCCATCGGAAGCCAGTTGCTGAAGCTTCGGAAAGCGGTGGCTCTCGACGCGAAAGCCCTGGTCGTCGGAGAGATGCCAGTGCAGCACGTTGAGCTTCACCGCCGCCATTCCGTCGAGGTTGCGCTCGATCACCTCCACGGGCAGGAAGTGACGCGAGACGTCGATCATCAGGCCTCGCCAGGCGAACCGCGGCTTATCCTCGATGCGCAACGCAGGCACGGCGAACCCGCCCTGGCCGGGACTCACGAGCTGTAGAAACGTCTCGATCCCGTGCAGGGCGCCGACGGGAGTGGGGGCGGCGATGCGCGCCTGTTGCGCGAGTGACATCGAGACGGTAGGACTCGTCTTCGCCCGGCGATTGCACCTTTTCGCCCGGCCCCTGGCACTCGATCGCCAGCGTCGCGGAGGATGCCTCGCCCGCCGCGGGACGAATCGGAATGCCGGTCTGGCGCGTGAGCCGCGCGGGAAGGCGGCCAGCGGCGGCCGTTAGGCGCGAGTCCTGGCAACCGGCCACCGAGACACGGAAAGTCGAATCGATCGCCAGCTTGCCCTCGCCCCAGGAAATCGACGCCGGCAGGGGCATGAGGTCTGGAATCGGGGCGGCGGCGTGGGCGCCAAACGAAGCCGCGGCCAAGGCGGCCAATGCTCTCATCATTCACACGATCTTCGCACACAGCCGCCTCTGGTGGCCGCCCGTCGCTCGTTGCCCGCCGCCCGTAGTGGCGTCGCACCCGAGAATGCGGCACGATACCGGAAACTTCGCGCGGGTTTGCGACGAGCGACGGGCTACCGGCGACGAGCGGGTTTCCTACTTCGCCCCCTGCGGCGTGTAGATGATCTGGTTTTTGACCGGCCCCTCGGTCAGCGTGTAATCCGCCGGTACTTCGAACAAGGAAGGCGCGGGCTCGGACAAGCTGACGTTCGTGAGCTGGTAGGTGGATTGGCCCATCAGGGGGTCCTTGGTCGTGCTGAGCACGGTTGCCTGCAACTGGGGCGAATACCAGCGCTCGGTAACGGTCACGATTGGGCGCTCGTTACCCATCTGGCCGGCTGGAATCGTCATAGTGGTGCGCGTGCCCTCGGCCTGGACGCCCTCGATCACCTTGCTGCCCAGCGACTCCTGCGCCGCCGGCTGACCGGCCGGGCTGCCGGCGACACGCACGTGCGTTTGTATCCGCATCTCCGTCTCCGGACCGGCACCCATCACCACGCCTCCCGCCTGCCCGAAGCCGGAGGCGATCATCGTCGCTCCCTGCGCGATTCCCGGCCCGAGCGGGACCTTTTGCGCGGTCTTCTTATTGGCGTCGAGCACATAGCTCACACCGGCGACCGGATCGGTGATGAAAACGAGCTGCGGCGGATTCGGACCGGCCGGCACCGGGCCTATGGGACCGAGCGCCTGCTCGCGGCGCGTCCTGCCCTCGCTGTCCCGGTACATCAGGCCGGTCTGCTTCTGGCTGATGTTGTTGCCGTCGGCCAGGGTTTGCGTGTGTTCCGTGACGATCTGCGCCGAATAAGGAGCTCCTTTGACCACCTTCGAGGAGCCGGCGGACTCGACACTATAGAACATCATGTTCTTGCCAGGGCCGGCGCCGGGGCCGGCTTGCGTAGCCATCGTAACCACCTGGGCAGAAGCGGCAAACGCCGTCGCGCCCCATACCAGCATCCATCGAGTATTCATGATCCTCTCCTGGTTATGACTCCATTTCACTGCCGGCTGCCGACGAAGCGAATCGCGCGCGCCATGCCGGTGTCGCCGTCGAGAACCACTTCCGCCTCGATCGCGCCGCCGGAGTTGTCCGGATCGAGCGGCCATCCAAACGAGGCCAACGCCGTCCGCGGCATCCCGATCCGCACGATCGTGCCGCCCTGTATCCGAGCCCCTGCATCGACGGGCGTTAGCGGATAGAACTGCGTCGCCGCCACCTCGCGATGAGCCGGCCGTTTGCGCCGCGGCCGCGCGGCGTGGTGAACGACGGGCGCCTCTACCGCCACGGGGGCCGGGATCGGAACCGGCGCCAGGCCCGGGCTGTTCGCGACGACCGGCGGCGCCGCAACCGGCCGCGGCCGCAGGAGCCACGCCGCCGCCATGACGAGCGCCAAAGTTGCCGCCGCGGCGAAAGCCCAGCGCGGCAACGTCGAGGACCGCCTCCGCGCGGACGGTGAAGCGTGCTGGCTTCGAAACGCATCGAGCAACGCGGTTTCAACCCGCGGCGGCGCTCCCCGGCCCGCCACGCTGGCGGCGAACAGGCCCAGCAGACCCGCCAGCTCCCGCTCCTCCACCAACCGCGACGAGCAGCCCGCGCACTCGCGGGCGTGGGCCGCCGCGGCGCGGCGCTCGGATTCCTCCGGCCCACGCCCGCGGGCCAGGTCCCCTACCAAGGCTTCGAATTCCCCGCAGTTCATGGCACGCACCTCGCCGGCCTGATGGCACGAGAAAGGGTTAGCGTCGCGCCGGCCGGAAGCAATCGTCCCGCCAGCATCCGCCGCGCGCGGTGCAGCCGCGATTTGACGGTTCCGACCGCGCATCCCAAAACCTCGGCCGCCTCGCGGCAGTCCATCTCCTCCAGTTCGCACAGCACCACCACTTCGCGGTAGCGGACGGGAAGAGCCAACACCGCCTTGCGTACCAGGGCAATGGTTTCGCTGCGCGCCAGGTCGAACTCCGGATGGTCCGCCGCGCGCGGCTCCGGAGCGTGCTCCGCACTCCCGTGGCTGCCACGGCCGATCCCGCGCCGGACGTGATTTCGCGCGATCCCGTACAGGAACGCAGTCACCGGCCCGCAGGCCGGATCGTAGGTCGCTCCAGCGCGTATCAGCGTCAGAAAGACCTCCTGCACGACGTCCTCCGCCAGCGCCTCCGAACCGCTCATCTGGAGGGCGAAGCGATAGACGCCGGCCTGGCGCCTGCGGTAGAGCGCGGCGAAGGCCTCGCGGTCGCCGCTCACCATCCGCTCGAGCAACTCCCCGTCGCTGGCGTCGTCCTCTTTCATCAAGCCTTCATATAGGATTCGCCGGAGCGGCCCGAAAGGTTCCAGAAAAAGTGGGGAGGGCTCACCTGTCAGCCTGCCGCCGCAACCTTCAATTGGGGTGATGCCGCATACTCCCTGGACCCGCTTTCTCGCTGATGAACCGGGCTGAACGGTACCGCCACCAGGCGGATCAGGGGGGCCGCCCCACGGCAATCAGCCTGCCGCCGCAATCTTCATTGTCGCGGTTCGGTGCTTGGGCGGTGAAGTTGTCGGGTCTGGGCGGGAGCGTGCGAGGCCGGCATGGCGCACGCACTCTCGACGATGGGACTGGCTACCCGCGTGCGGGAGCGTGTCTTACTGGACCACCATCTTGAGATTCATGGCGTCGTGAGTGGCTCCGCAATACACCGTGCATTCGATCAGGTACTCGCCCGGCGGCGGCGCCGTCAGCGTGAACTCCTGGACGCCCTCCTTTAGCCGGACGTCCCAGCCCTGCGCGCGTAGCTTGCGAACCACGAAGCTGTGAATTGCGCCGTCCTTCGCCTTCGGGCCCATGGACGAAGCCGTGACCCGGAAGGTGACTTTTTCGCCGGCCTTCAGTACAAGCGGCCCTTTCTGCCCGCCCGCGAGCCTGAATTGGTGGTCGGCGATTAAGGAGATCGTTCGTGCGCTCTCCTCCGCCGCGGCGGACCAAGCCGTTCCACCGAGCGAAAGCACAACGGCGGCTATAGCAATGAATCGCGTTTTCATAAGAGGCATCCAAACTTCACTTCGACTCTTCCTTCTTTGCCGCTGCTGACCGTCCCAAACCAGGTAGTCCAGGATCGCCTTTGCCTGGACGTCGTTCATATGGGAGGCCGCCCGGTTCCGCATGCGGTCGACAATATCCGCCCACTCCTGCTGCGACAGATCCGATTTCTGCATCGATCTGCCGAGCGAGTGGCATGCGGCGCACTTTGCGACGTACAACCTGTGGCCTTCACCGAGTCCGGCCGGCATTCCCTGCGGAACCGGCTTCTCCGCGCGCTCGTTCTGAAGGTACGGTTCGGCGGGTCTCGGCCCCGGGCCGTCCTGCGCACCGAGCACGGAGCCGGAACCGATCCACAGCATTGCGCCCACCAGCGCCGCGAAAGCGCCAGGCCCGATTGAGCGTTGTGTCATGACAGTACACTCCTTTGAAATAGTTCTTCTCAGCACCCCCCGGACTATGGCTCCGGAAGGGAAAACAGATAGGCCGTCAGATTCTCCATATCCTTGGCCGGAATCCGGTAAGGCTTCATTTTTGTACCCGGCGACAGTTTGTTGGGGTCGGCGAAGTGCTGCACCACCCAACTCCGGCTGCGGCGGCTTGCGAGGCCGTTCAGCGCCGGGCCGACGTCTTCGCCAACGCCGTTCACCGCGTGGCATTCTCCGCATCGGTGCGCCTCGTAGACCAGCGCGCCCGCAGTGGCGAAATCGGGCGCGTTCTGAAGCGCGGAGGCGTTCTTGGGATTCAGCTTCAGCAGAAACGCGGCCAGCGAATTCAACTGGTCGTCGTCGAGCTGAACGGGCGGCATGAAGGAGCCGGGCCGCATCGCATCGGGATGCTTGAAGTGCTCGATCATCCAGCCGGCGTCCTTATGCACGGAGATCCGGGTGAGGTCGGGACCCGCCTTCGAGGCTCCGTCGCCGGTAGCATGACAACTCGCGCAGCGTTCCTGCCGGAAGTACGCGACGCCCGTCATTTCCTCGGGCGAGAGCTGAAGCCAGTCCGTGGGGCCGGAGTAATCGATCTTCGTGGCAGCCTCCTCGCGCGGTGTCGAAGCCACGGCGACGGTCGTCAGTCCCGTCCACGCCACCGCCGCCAGGGCCACGAACGCAAAGGCCACCGTCCGGCGCGTGACCTTCACCAGCCGGCTGCGGTCGATGAACGGCACCAGAATCAGCGCCAGGACCGCCAGGCCCGGCAGAACCACGGCGCCGACCACCTCCAGAGGGCCGCTGAACAGCTTCAAGGTCTGGAACAGGAACAGAAAGTACCATTCCGGGCGAGGGATGTAGGAGGTGTCGGAAGGATCCGCCAGTTTCTCCAGCGGCACGCGCGCCACCACCGCCAGCGTGAACAGAACCGCGAAGGCGACGAAGATGGCGACGGTGTCCTTGAAAACCTGCTCCGGGTAGAACTTCTTCTTGGGCAGGAGCTCGTCGCCCGGGACCGGCGCTACGCCGTGCTTCCGCACCAGATAGATGTGGAGCACGATCAACAGGACCGTGGCGGGCGGCAGCAGCAGGACGTGCAATCCGAAGAAGCGCGCGAAGGTGACCACCCCCACCGCGCCTCCGCCCCCGAGCAATCGGGTGAGGTACGGGCCGACCAGCGGCGCCTGAGCGGCGATCTGCGTAGTCACCACGGTCCCCCAGTAGGCGCGGTTGTCCCACGGCAGCAGGTACCCGGTGAGACCATAGGCCAGCGTCAGCAGGAGCAGAACCACTCCGGCGATCCAGGTGGCTTCGCGCGGCTTCTTGTACGCGCCATAGAGGAACACCTGGATCATGTGCAGCACCACCACCACGATCATCATGCTGGCGCCCCAATGGTGCAGCCCGCGGATAAGCCTGCCGCCGGTCAGCTCGGTCAGGATGTAGCGCATGCTGTTGTAGGCGTCGCCGGGCGTGGGCGCATAGTTGAAGGCCAGCAGCACGCCGGTGAAGGCCTGCACCAGAAACAGGAAGACGGCGACGCTGCCGAACACCTGGCGCCAGCCGCTCGAGGCCGGGATCTCTTCGTAGAGGAACCGGCGGACGGCGGTGGGAAGCCCGGTGCGATGCTCCAGCCAGTCCGCGACGGTCTGCCAATGCGCGCTTCATGCGGATTGCCCCGGAGCCGTGCGCAGGCCGCCCAGCAGCAACTTGTTGCCTTCGATCTTCACGGCATAGCGATCGAGGGCCGCGGCGCGGGCCCGGCGAGAACCGCGCCATTCCTGGCGAACAGCGAGTTGTGGCAGGGGCAGACGAACTTAGCCTGATTGTCGTCCCAATGGTGCGCGCAGCCCAGGTGCGTACATCGCGGCCCGAAGGCCACGACGCCGCCATCCGGCGATTTCACTACCCAAGCCGTCACCTTTTCGCTGATGACCTTCCAGCCGTCGGTTCGGTTGCGCCGGCCGACCATCTCAACGGGCTGGCCAGAGGGCAGTTTGCTCACGTCGCCAAAATCGACCCATTCTTCGTCTTTGCGGGCCTTCGGCCCGAGCAGCAAATACGCCGCCGCGGGCGCGCCCAGCGCGGCGGCGATGAGTGCCCCGATGGCATAGATGGCTCCCACGTGGAAACCGCGGCGAGTTGTGCCTGCGACATCCGGCGTCGAGCTGGTGCCGTCGTCCGCTTCCATATTCTTGTCCTCCGAGCGATTCAGATCCACAGAAGCCTCGAGGCCGCCGATGCGGCAAGGTCAGAAATTGAACATCACGTCGGCCATGAGGAGCCGGTTTGTACTTCTTACAGCCGCCAGCGGGTCGCGCCCCGCAAGGTAGCTGTACCCAATCCGCGCGACGATATTGCCGGAAGGCGTCAGGCCCTTGTTCACTGCCCCCGACCAGGCCCATGTGCTGGTCTGGCCCGGTCCGTTGGCGACGCTTTGGTTGAGCCGGTCGTAGCGGGCGGATACCGCCAGGCCGCGGACGGCGTAATAGTCCACTTCCCCGAAGAAATCGTTGCCCCTGAAAAGGCCGGCGGGCCCGAAGTTCGGGTCCTGCCAGTCGTCGCGGGTGCGCAGGTAGCCGCCGAGTAAATCGACCTTGTAGCGCAGCATGTAGTTGGCGAACACCCCTTGCCTGCGAATGCGCGCCCGATAGGTGAACTCGTTGTCCAGCCCCGCGTTCTGTGTCTGGTCCTTGGTTCCGTAGTAGTCCATGAACGTGACGCCGCTCTCCGGCGCGTACCACCAGTCGGCGCCGACCCACACGTCTCTGGACTGTCGCGAGGCGAGGCCCAGCACCTCGCTGCCGTCCGCGTTCACGCCGTTAGTCACCTTCGCGCTGATGGCGAGGACGTTTCGGTAGCTGCTCGAAGCCCAGGTGTATCCCGCCGACAAGCCCATGGGAGACTGGTCGAACAGGAAATTCGTTGGCCCCGAGGTCTCGAACAGCAGCGGCGATTCCGGGAGCAGGCTGAAGACCTGCGCGGCCCGGGTTCCTTCCGCGGTCTGCCGCAGTTCCCGCCCTCCGGCGGCGAACCAACTGCTGCGGGCGTTTCCTCCGCTATACCCGATGTAGGCTTGCCCGATCTCGGGACTGGTGGTGCCGTCGGTGACAATGTCGAACTCCGAGAAATAGAAAAAGTTGGTATCGGGTATCCATCCGGCAAAGAACGTGTTCCAGGCGCCTACCTGAGCCCCGGAAAGCGACGACGGGCTGGATCCCTCCTGCGTGCTCCGCTGCAACTGATAGCTGAAATCGGACACCGCGAACGCGACGTTGTTCGTGACGTTCCACTGTTTCTCGTTCTCGACCATGTAGGACATGTTGGGCGCAGCCTGCCCTTTCGCCAGCGAAGGCGGAAGGTGGAATCCGAGCCGTTTGAACATGTAGCCCTGCTCGTTCAGAACCGGGGGGATAGTGTGACACGCGTAGCACTTCAGGTTGTAGCGCCGCGCAAACTGCGGCAGGGCGCTCGCTTGCCGCGGAACCGAGAGCAGGATGCCAACGGCGGCGAGCAGACCCAGCGCCGGCGTCGCACGCGTTCCTGTCAGGAGCTTGGCCGCGCGGACCCCGCTCGGGAAAACAAATCGACCTAAATTGTAAATCCTCGCCATTTGGACTCATCCCCTCTGTGTTTTTCACGCCCGAATGAACGCAGACCGCCTATCGAAGCCGTACTCACTTCGGAGTGCTGCTGCCGCTAGAACCGCCGCGACCCGGCATGGGTCTTCGTTGGACTAGCCGGCATCATTCCAGCCCCTCACGTCCCGGTGATTACGGCAACCGCTGAAATGATCCGGATGGTCCAATGATGGGCGAAATGCCCCTGGCCGGTCTTTGCGCACGCGCAATGTGCCTGGCGGGGCGCCGGGGCCGAGCGCGGAATCCATCGCGCGAGCGCTATCCGCGGAGCCCGGCCGAGGCCGCGGTTCCGCACAGCGCGCCAGAAATAGAAGACCGCTAACTCGCTGATTCACTGGAGCGACAACACACCTGTGCCACTTCTTTCTGCCGCGGTCCGAAAATGCGGCTAGATTGCTTGTTTATTTGTTGTCAATTTTCTGTTAACGCCCGCCCGCGCTTCACTTTTCCAAGCCGGCCGGCGCGCGCCGAGTCCCGTTCGCGGCGCCGGCGCAGCGCTCAGGCGCGAGTGGACGGACTACGCTTGCGGACGACACCCGCACGAACATGCGGTGTTTTGTTTGGCCCGCGGGGCCATTACGGGGTATGATTCCCTGGAAGCCGCTTCACCGCCGTGGAGGGGCAGCCCGGTGAACCGCTAGATGAAACCTGAAGAGATCGCGACCGCGCGGAAGACGCTCGCCGCCTTTAGCTGTCTGCTGTGCGGATACTCGGGGCCGTTGGCCTATGGCGCCGACGGCTTTCCGCTGTGCCAGTCCTGCCAGAGTGGGAGCTTGACCTACCTGCTGCCGAACTGCCCGGAATGCGGGGCGCTGATCGGATGCTGGCGCCCTCAAACCAGAAGCGTCACCTACACCTGCCCCCGGTGCGCGAGGAGTTGGACCGAAGGGTAACGGCGCCCGCCCGCGATCCTCAGGTGCCGGCGCCTCTGGCCCATTCAAGCGCCTCGCGCCGGTCGGCGAACGCACGCATGTGGAAGGCCTTGCCATTGCGGAACGTATAGACCTCAGCCCGGCTCGTCTCGCGCCACAGGCTGCCGCCCTTCAGCCGCACTCGGGCATAAACGAACGCGACGATCTTCTCGCCCGCGACGATGAATCGCCGGGGCTCGCTGCTTCCTTCGGCCCAGTTGGCGCGCGACTGAGTCGAGTAAGCCTTCACATCGTCGTGGCCGTGATACGTTCCGCCACCCGGGAACTCGGCAGGCTCGGTCACGTCAGCAAGCGGACGAGCGGCTCGGCGCTGACAGACTACACCCCCACGTCGCCAAACGGACCCGATTCGGGTTAACATGAGAGACGAGCCGAACTCCACCCGGGAGACGGGGGACCCAAGTCGTTCGGGGCGCAGCCCGATGCACGGCATCGGACGGGGTACTTTCAAGCCCTAGCCCGGCAGCTAACCTCGTAGGCCAATTTGGGAGACAGTCCCCTGGGCGGGGGCTTAAGGAACGGCTTTCAGTGGACCTACCCTCTAGATCCAATACCACCAAAGTTGTTGTCGCCACCACGGTCATGCTCTCCTTCATCAGCTTCTGGAGAGCGGCTGCCATCGTTCTTTGCGATCTCGGCTCATCGGCGTTTTACGTCGGCGGTATCGCGGAGACCGCCATCGGAAAGTCGGCGCCCTGGTTCGTTCTGGCGATCATGCTGTTCTCCTACGCGGTGCGCGCGGTATACATCGAGAGCTGCAGCATGTTCGTACGGGGCGGCGTGTATCGCGTGGTTCACGAGGCCATGGGCCCCGGCCTGGCCAAGTTTTCGGTCTCGGCGCTGCTGTTCGATTACGTCCTGACCGGGCCCATCAGCGCCGTCTCGGCCGGCCTGTACCTGGCCGGGATTATCAACGAGACGGCGGCCTACCTGGGCCACCCCAACGTGCACGTCCATCCGGAGTATTTCGCCGCCGGCTTCGCGATCCTGGCGACGCTGTACTTCTGGCGCAAGAACATCATCGGCATGCACGAATCGAGCCAGAAGGCGCTGCGCATCATGCAACTCACCACCGTCATGGTGGTGATTCTCATCGCGTGGTGCGTGGCGACATTCTTCCTGCGCGGCTACCAGCCCGTGCCGCTGCCCACCCCGGCCAACATCCACTTCGGGCCGGACGCGCTCGGCTGGCTTCAGGGAAGCTGGCTGACCAAGCTCACCTGGATCATGATTCTGGTGGGATTGGGACACTCGCTGCTGGCCATGAGCGGTTTCGAGACGCTGGCGCAGGTGAATCGCGAGATCGCCCATCCCAAGCTCAAGAACCTGGAGAGGGCCGGCTTCGTGATCTTCATCTACTCGATGCTGTTCACGTCCCTGGTCTCCTTCTTCGCCGTGATGCTGATTCCCGGATTCGCAGCGCGGCCAGTTCCTGGACAACCTGATCAGCGGGCTGGCCATGCACCTGGCCGGTCCGCTGGCCGCCAGGCTCCTTTTCCACGGCTTCGTGGTGGTGGTGGGCATGGTCATGCTCGCGGGAGCTGTCAACACCGCGATCGTGGGCTCGAACGGCGTGCTGAACCGGGTAGCGGAAGACGGCGTGCTGCCGGACTGGTTCCGCCACCCGCATCGCCGGTTCGGCACCACCAACCGGTTCATCAACCTGATCGTGTTGCTCCAGATACTGACCATCGTCCTGAGCCGCGGCAACGTGCAGATGCTGGGCGAAGCTTACGCCTTTGGCGTGGTGTGGAGCTTCGCCATGAAGGCGCTCTCGGTGCTGGTGCTGCGCTACAAAATGCCCGAGGCGCGCGAGTGGAAGGTGCCGCTGAATCTTCGCTGGGGCAAGACCGAAATCCCGGTGGGCCTGGGCCTGATCACGCTCACCCTGTTCGCCATCGGCGTGGTCAACATCCTGACCAAGAAGGTGGCCACCATTGGCGGTCTGACGTTCTCGGTGGTCTTCTTCGCCGCCTTCGAGATCTCCGAGCGGATGAACCGCCGGCATCGCCTGGCTCACTCTCAGGAGCTCGAGAAGTTCCGTCTGGAGACGCCGGACCAGATCACCGATTCGACCTCCCAGATCCGGCCTGGAAACATACTGGTTGCGGTCCGGAATCCCAACCAGCTCACGCACCTCGAACGAGTGCTGGAGAAGACCGACACCAGCAAGATCGACATCGTGGTGGCAACCGTGAAATACACCGGCCGGCCAGGCTTCGGCGAGCACGAGCCGACCGCCGACGAGGTCTTCTCGGCCGACATGGCGAAGCTCTTCAGCCTGGTGGTTACCCTGGCGGAGAAGGCGGGCAAGCACGTCGAGTTGATGGTGGTGCCCGGGCGCGACCCAAACCTCACGCTGGTCGAGACCGCGCAGCGGCTGCGCTCGTCGCTGGTGGTGATGGGGCTGTCGGGCAAGATGACCGCCGGCCGAGCAGGCCAAGCTGTTTGGCGACGCCTGGGAGGAGTTGCCCGAGCCGCGACCGCAGCTCTCGCTCCAGATCAACTGCCAGCCCAGCGGCGAGACGCTGTACTTCAACCTCGGACCGCACCCGCCGCGCCTGTGGCCCGAGGACCTGGACCTGCTCCACCGGCTCTGGCTCGAGCTGAGCGAACGCGGCGGGGGGCCCAAACTGCACCACCGCGACGTGATTCGGGTGGCGCTACGCCGCCTGGATTCCGAGCTGCATTCGAAAGAAGCCGGCGAGATCCTCGACACCTTGCGGGAGGAAGCTGCACAGGAGGCCGAGGAGCCCGCGGCGAAGAAAGAACCGTAAGTGGGGCAGGCGTCCACGCCTGCAGCGGGTCTCCTCCAGACCCGCCCAGCCGGAGGTGGACCTCCGGCGCGGCTCTGGAGAGGGACTTGCAGAAATCGCACCACCGCCGCGGAAGGGACAAGCTGAAGCATGTCCTACACGGCGCATCAACGGTTTACGGCCCCACGTGGGGTATGCTTCAGCTTGCCCAGCGATTTCTGCAAGTCCCTCTGGAGAGCCGCCCCACTTGGTCCGGCATTGCGCTTCAGCGTTGCGCCGCTTCCCAGATCCCCTGAAGCCGCCGGATGGCCGCAGGCCGGGTCGGAAGCCTGGTTCACTGCGCGGAGCACGCAGAAATTTACGGCGCCGTGGCGGAGCACGTCCGCCAGGTTGCCTGCGTGGATGCCGCCGATGGCCACGGCCGTCAGTGGCGAATGGCGGATGATACGCCCCATCCGCTCCATCCCCAAAGTCGGATCCGGATGCTCCTTGCTAGGCGTGGGGAACACCGGGCCGACGCCGATGTAGTCCGGAGCGCAGTCGCGCGCGCGCAGCTCCTGATCCTCGCCGTGCGTCGAGAGGCCGAAGATCTTGCCCGCGGCCGGCCAGCGACTTCGGGCTTCCACGATACTCAGGTCGCCCTGGCCCAGGTGAACGCCATCGGCGTCCGCTTCACAAGCGATCTCGACGTCGTCGTTGACGATGAAGCGTGTCGCGCTGCCCGCCGTGATGCGCCGGAGGCGGCGCGCCATGTCGAGCACCTCCGCAGGCGGCCGCTTCTTCATGCGCAACTGAAGGTATCGGACGCCCGTCACGACCGCCGCTTCCGCCGCGCGCTCGTAGCCAACCACAGGCTCCGTGAGGACTAGGTAGAGGCCAAAGACGTCAGGCATTCGGGTTCCCGGTAGACCGCGTCCCAGTTCTTGAAGACCGGCTGAAGGCCTTTGCCGCGCAGCATGGCGCAGAACTCCTCCACACCGCGATCGTCGTCGATCTCGAATTGCGGCGAGGACGGCGCGGTGCTCTCGGCGTAGCCGCCTACCGTGGTCCGGCTCGCCACGCTCATCTTCGAGATGCCGACGCCTGCGATGCCATCGCGGAAGCGCGGGCTCTCGCGCGTGGAGAGAACCAGCGTCACGTCGGGCATCGCGATTCGGAACGCGAAGACGATCTGCGCGAGCAGCCGCTCACCGACCGGGAAATCCGCCGCGTAGTCGCCCGATTGCGGCCGGACGCGCGGAAACGAAATAGCGACACCGCCGCCCCAGAATCTCCGCCGCAGCCAGCCTGCGTGGCGGAAGAGGCGGAGGACGTCTTCGAGCGGGTCGCTCAGTCCCAGCAGCACGCCGAGCCCCACGGACCGCAGGCCACCCTCGAGCGCGCGCGCCGGCGCATCCAGGCGCCATGCGTAGTCGGCCTTGGGGCCCGATTCGTGGAGCAACGCGTAACGGGCGGGATCGTAGGTTTCCTGGTACAAAGTCACGGCCGTGCATCCGGCGGCGGCCAGGCCGGCATACTCCGGCGCGGTCATCGCGAACACTTCCGCGGTGACGGTGTGGAAGCGGGAGGCCGCCCGGGCCACGCCGTCGCGCACGAATTCGTAGCCCGTCGCCTGGAGCCGGTCGCCGGTCAACAGCAGGACCTCCTCGATGCCCAGACGTTTGAGAGCGGCGCCCTCGGAGTCCATTTCCGCCGGGGTCAGCTTGTGCCGTTGGATGCGGCGGTCGCTGGCGAAGCCGCAGTAAGTGCATTTGGTGGGGCAGTAGTTAGACAGATAGAGCGGCGCGTAGAGAGCGATGGTTCGCCCGAAATGCCGGCGGGTGAGCGCCTGCGCGCGCGCCGCCATCGCCTCCAGTTCCAATCCGGCGGCGGGAGACAGTAGCGCGGCGAACTCGCGGATGCCGGGATCGGTCGCCGCGATCGCCTGGCGCACCAGGCTGCGGCCGGCGCCGCGGGCCAGGGCCAGCCACGCGGAGACGTCGAGGTCCAGCCCAAGGCAGGCGGAACCGCCTGCCCCACGCGGAGGCATCGCTGTCACGAGCCCTCCCCGGCTAGAAACGCCGTCAACGGGCTGGTGGCGACGGCCGTCTCGCTTCTCGCCATCAGTCCCGCGCGGCGCGCCTGGCGGCCGACTTTGACCGCGGCCGCGAAGGCTTCGGCCATCAGCGCGGGGTTCTCCGCGGCGGCGATGGCGCTATTGACCAGCACCGCGGCTCCTCCCATCTCCATCACCGCGGCGGCCTCGGAAGGTGAGCGTAGGCCCGCGTCCACGATGGCGGGAACACCGGCGTCGCGGATGATCACCTGAAGCATGGAGAGCGTGGCCAGCCCCTGCCCGCTGCCGATGGCTGAGCCGAGCGGCATCACCGCGGCGCAGCCCACGTCCTCCAGGCGCCGCGCCAGGACCGGGTCGGCGGAGATATACGGCAAGACGAAGAAGCCCTCCTTCACCAGGCTGACCGCCGCCTCGTAGGTCTCGATCGGATCGGGCATCAGGTGATGCGGGTTGGGATGGATCTCGAGCTTCACAAATGGGCTGCCGGTGATTTCCCGGCCCAGCAGCGCCGCCCGCACCGCCTCGCGCGCATTCATCGCGCCGGAGGTGTTGGGCATCAGCGTGATCCCCTCGATGGCCGCCAGAGGGCCGTAGATGTCGTCGTCGGCGCGCTCGCGGTTGAAGCGCCGCAGGGCGACGGTCACCAGTTCGGTTCCTGACGCGCGAACGGCGGCCAGCATCGTCTCGACGCTTGAGAACTTGCCGGTACCGAGGAGCAGCCGCGAGCGGAAAACGCGGTCACCCAAACGAAATCCGTCTTCCACCCTTACCCTCCCGCCGCCGCCACCATCAACTCGACTTCGTCGCCCTCGGCCAGACGCACGGATACCCACCGGCTGCGCCGCACCACCTCGCCATTGATCATGAGGGCGGTCATGGCGGGCGCCGCGTGGAACTCCTCGAGCAGTTCCGCGATAGTTCCCTGCCCCGTGTGAGGATGGGGCTCGCCATTGACAACCAGATTCATAACAGGACCCAGAGCGACCGGCTCAGATCCCATTCTGGCGTCTAGGGGCTGGGAAAGCAATCGCTGCTCTATAATGGAGAGCCAGCCGAAGGATGTCGTTTCTTCGGTCCTGGGCTGCGCCTCTGGCAGCCCACACTTTGCGGGGGTCTCATATGCGGTTCTCGATCCGAACGGTTCTTGGAGTGTCATTCTCGATCGGTGTGCTGTTGTCCCAGTCCGGGGGTGGCGAAGTCCGATCTCCCCAGGGCGTTGCCGCGGCCAGCCGGGCCGTCGAAATCCGCAACTCGTCCGCCCCCGCCGCCGCGGCGCCGGCCGCATCCACACAGGTTGCTGTCACCGTGGACACCCTCACCAACCGCCACGCCATCAGCCCTTACGTTTACGGCGGGAGCTACCCCAGTACCGCCGCGGACATCACCGACAGCGGCATGACTGTGGTTCGCTGGGGTGGAAACGCGACCACGAACTACAACTGGCAAACCCACAGCAGCAATTCGGCCAACGATTGGTGGTTCAGCGACTATACCTACAGCGAGATTGGCACCCCCGACTCGACGCAATTCGTCGCCAATACGATCGCGGCGGGCAGCAACCCCCTCATGACTATGGCCATGGTGGACTGGGTCTCCAAGGGATCGAACGCGAACGGCACCGGCAACGGGCAGCTCTACAGTTTCTCGGTCCGCAAGTATGGCGCACAGTGCACCACCCGCCCGGACCAAAGCGACGCGGGCAACGGCGTGGCGGCGAACTGCCAGACCAATATCACCGGCAACGATCCTCACGACGCTTATGTGCCGCTGCTGGACACCGCGACCACGCCTTGCCCGGCGAACATGAGTCCCTGCACCGGCTTCGTCAATCGGCAGGACTGGACCACGGCCCTGGCAGCCGCTTTCGGCTCGTCGCAGCACTTTTACGACATGGACAACGAAGTCGATATCTGGGGCGGCACGCACCGCGATATGCACCCCAATCCCACCGGCTACGAGGAATGGCGCGACGTCTACCTCAAGCAGGCCCGCAATGTGAAGACCTGGGACCCGGCCGCGGTCCGTCTGGGTCCTGTGAGCTGCTGCTGGTGGTTCTACTGGAATGGCGCGAATGCAGGCGATAAAGCCGCGCACGGCAACATCGACCTGCTGCCCTGGTGGCTCAACGAAGTCTACTGGCACGATCAGATCGACGGCACCCGGTCTGTGGACCTGTTCGACATCCACGCATATCCCGACGGACCCGATGCATCTACCATGACGCTGGCGCAGCAGCGGGCGCTCACCACCAGGATCTACCGCGACTACTGGGATCCGTCGTATGTCAGCGAGTCTACCGGGACCATCAATCAGCCCTGGGCCACTTCGCTCCAGCCCAATCGCACCATCCCGTTCCGCCTTCCGCGCATGCGCGCCATGGTCAACATGATTTATCCGGGCACCCCGCTGGCCATCACGGAATGGAGTGCCGCCTTTGCCGGCCAGACCAGTGACGCCCGTGAGGCGGACTACTCGACGGCCCTGGCCGATGCCGACGGTTACGGCCTACTGGGCCGCGAGCGGGTGGGACTGGCATCGCGCTGGGGCGCGCCCCTTTCCGCCAATCCGAATTACCAGACGCTGAAGCTGTACCGGAATTACGACGGAAACCACAGCACCTTCGGGACGACTTCCGTTTCGGCGACCCACAACGCCGACCCGAACCTGTTCAGCGTGTATGCGTCGCTGGCGCCCTCAGGCTCCGCGCTGAAGATGATGGTGGTCAATAAGGACCCGTCCAATTCAGCGCAGGTGGCGTTCACCCTGAACAACTTCACGCCCAGCACGGTCACTTCGTACACTCTGTCGCAGACGTCGCCGGGGACGATTACGGCGTCCTCCAGCCAGGCATGGAACGCGACGCAGACGTTCCAGCCGTACACGGTGACGCTGCTGGTCGTAAACGGCAGCCTTCCGAACGCGCCCTCCGCGGAGTGGGAATTGAACCCCGACGCGATTCAGGTTCCGGCGAACGGCTCGGTCACATTGGCCCCGCGGATTGTTTCGGGCTCTGGAACCGTGGCGCTGGCCACCGCGCAGTTCGACTCCGGTTCGGTCTGCGCGCAGAACGGCGGCTCGATCGGCATTACCACGCCTCAACTCCCGGGCGCGATTGCGGTGAACCCCGGCAGCGCCCCGGGCTTCTGTCATTTCACGGTCACCGCGCAGGACAGCGCGAGCGTGACACAGACGCAGGGTGGCTGGATCGTAGTCGGAAACCCGGCCGCCACGCTGGCCAATAGCACCACGGCCGCTTCGGGCGCTCCGGGCGGGCAGATTGCTCTCTCGGTAACGCTGACGCCCGGCGCCGCGATATCTTCTCCGGTTTGTTCGAGCGCGGCCGCGTGCGGGCCAGCGTACGCCGCGGGCGCCTCCGTGCTCTTCACCGTGGATGCCGGGTCTCTGTCCGGAGGAGTGTATCCAGCCACCTCCGGCCCGCGGCAGATTGCCAAGGCCAACGCCAACGGCGTCGCCAGCGTACAACTCACGCTTCCGGCGACCGCCGGCGCGGTGGTGCACGTAACGGCTGAGGGCCCTTACGCGCTGGGGCATCCGGCCATCCAGTTCACCGAAACCGTGCCTGGCTCCGCAACGCCGCCGGCCGCGCCGGTCCTGACTTCGCCTGCCAACGGAGCCACCGCCGTTGCCAGCCCTGTAACCCTGAGCTGGCAGGCCGCGAGCGGAGCGACTTCCTACAATGTCTACTTCGGCACCGCGCCGACGCCGCCGCTTGGTGACGCAGACGAGCGCCACAAGCTACATCGCCGGCGCCGGAAGTCCAGGCACAACGTATTACTGGAACGTGGCCGCCGTGAATAGCTCTCGGGGCCACGGCTTCCACCACCTGGTGGTTCCAGACGGAGGGTTCTTCAGGCGCGACAACTCTGCAATTCGCCCCGGTCACGCCTTGTCGGGTGCTGGATACGCGCGGCACCGCGGGACCCTTCGGCGGGCCGGCGCTCGGGGCCGGCGACATTCGCTCCTTCCCCATTCCCCAGAGCGGCTGCGGCATCCCGTCCGACGCCCAGGCCTATTCCTTGAACGTCACCGTGGTGCCGAAAGGGGTGCTTCCCTACCTCACGCTGTGGCCCACCGGACAGACGCAGCCGCTCGTCTCTACCCTGAACTCGTTCCAGGGCTCCGTGGTGGCCAACGCCGCCATCGTCCCCGCAGGCACGGATGGCGCGGTCAGCGTCTTCGCCTACAGCCCCACCGACGTCATTCTGGATATCAACGGCTACTTCGCTCCCTTCACCGGCCCTACCTTCCTTCTCGTTCTATCCCGCGACGCCCTGCCGCGTGGCCGATACGCGCGGCGCTCCCGGAACTTTTGGCGGGCCCACCATGGGCGCCGGCGATCGCCGGGACTTCGCGGTTCCGTCTGCCGCTTGCGGCATTCCCTCCACCGCGCACGCCTATTCGCTCAATGTCACCGCGGTGCCGCCCGGTTATCTCGGGTATCTCAGCGCCTGGCCCACCGGACAGGCCCAGCCCAACGTTTCGACTCTGAATTCCTGGACCGGCAAAGTGGTGGCCAATGCCGCCATCGTTCCCGCCGGGACCAACGAATCGGTTTCGATTTACGTGAGCGATCCGACCGACGTGGTCCTCGATATCGACGGTTACTTCGGCCTCCCCGGCCTCCCGGGCGCGCTGTCCTTCTACCCGCTTACACCCTGCCGGATCGCAGACACGCGCACTGCCGACGGCCCGTTTGGCGGCCCCGATTGTGGCATCCGAGACAACGCGTTCTTTCACCATCCCGTCCAGCGGTTGCGGGGTGCCCTCGACGGCCGCGGCGTATTCGCTCAACGTGACCGTGGTGCCCGACGGCCCGCTCTACTATCTGACCGCGTGGCCGGCGGGCGCGCCGCAGCCCGGCGTCTCGACACTGAACTCCTGGGACGGCACGGTGGTGGCGAACGCGGCCATCGTCCCGGCCGGCGCCAACGGCGCGATCAGCGTCTACGCCCTGGGCCAGACGCACGTGATCCTGGATGTCAACGGATATTTCGCTCCGTAGGCAGCACCAGAGCTGTCAGCTACGGAGGTGGTTGCGGGTTACTTGCGCTTCGCGGTCGCCGACAGCCGGCCTGCGCACGAATGGCGCTCCATTGCCGTCCGAGAGCTGAAAGCTGATCGCTGATAGCTGACAGCTGCTGGCCGGCACAGCCGGACAGCCGGCCAGACCCGTTTGACAGGGCTCGCTTCCCATTGGTAAGCTAAGGTTTTCAAAGACGAAGGAGCGGACCAGTCTGTCCATGAATACCCCATTTCCGTCCGAGAAGGAGATCGCGCGCGCCTGGCACATTTTGGACGCCGAGAACGTCCCCCTGGGACGCCTCGCGAGCCGGGCCGCTATGCTCCTGATGGGCAAGCACAAAGCCATTTTCACCCCGTTTCTCGATACGGGGGACCATGTCATCGTCCTGAATGCCGCCAAGGTGCGGCTGACCGGGCGCAAGGAAGACCAAAAACTGTATCGCCGTCACAGCGGATATCCGGGCGGGCTGGTCGAGGTGGCCGCGAAAAAGGTGCGCGCCACGCGTCCGGCCAAGCTGGTCGAAGAGGCCGTCGCGGGCATGCTGCCCAAGACCAAACTCGGCAAGCACATGATCCGGAAACTGCGGGTTTACGCGGGTGACAAGCATCCGCACCAGGCGCAGAAGCCGGTGGCGATGACACTGACCAACATTTGAGAGAGGATTTCTGAGTGGCAGCTCAAGTTCAACACCTAGGCACGGGCCGGAGAAAGCGTTCGGTGGCTCGTGTGTTTTTGCGGCCGGGCAAAGGGCAGATCACCGTCAACAGCCGGGCTTTTGAGGAATACTTCGTCACCGAAGCGTGCCGTACCGCGGTGCGGCAGCCGCTGCTGGCCACCGAAACGGCCGACCGTTTCGACGTTCTGGTGCTGACCGATGGCGGAGGAATGGTGGGACAGGCCGGCGCCTGCAAGCTCGGTATCGCCCGCGCGCTGGTCGAGTTCAATGCGGAGCTGAGGCCCCGGCTGAAGGCGGCCGGGCTGCTCACGCGCGATCCCCGCAAGCACGAGCGGAAGAAGTACGGCCAGAAGGGCGCGCGCAAGCGGTTCCAGTTCTCCAAGCGGTAATGTGTGGCGCGAAGGGCAGTTCCATGGCGCTTCGCGCGTCGCAGTTCTTTCCCTATCCCGGGCGCGGGCAAATCTCGCTTTGGACCGCCTGCGCCACGGGAAACCCGGACAAGCTGAAGCTTGTCCTACAACCCTGAACAGGAGGCAGTTTGCCGTCAATTTCGATGAAAGAATTGCTCGAAGCGGGCGTTCACTTCGGGCACCAGACCAAGCGCTGGAATCCGAAGATGAAAGAGTACATCTTCGGCGAACGCAATGGCATTTACATCATCGACCTTCAAAAAACGCTGAAACTCTTCAAAGAGGCCATGCGCTTTGTGGGCGAGATGTCTTCGCAAGGCAAGATCGTGTTGTTCGTGGGGACCAAGCGGCAGGCTCAGGAGGCTATCTCCGAGGAAGCCACGCGCTGCGGAATGTACTACGTGAACCAGCGCTGGCTGGGCGGTCTTCTCACCAACCACGTCACCATCCAGAAATCCATCAAGCGGCTCAAGGAACTTGACCTGCTGGCCGTCGAAGGCGGATACGCCGGCCGCTCGAAGAAAGAAATCACGCGGCTGGAGCGCGAGCGCAAGCACCTGCAGCAGTACCTGGCGGGCATCAAGGAAATGCCGGGGCTGCCGGATTACCTTTGCGTCATCGACTCCAACAAGGAAGAGATCGCCGTGCGCGAAGCGCGCAAGCTCGGGATTCCGGTGGTGGCCGTGGTGGACACCAATTGCGACCCCGACATGGTGGATCTGCCCATTCCGGGCAATGACGACGCGCTGCGCGCCATCCGGCTGTTCTCGAGCAAGATCGCGGATGCCGTGATCGAGGGCAAGGCTCTAGCCACCGAGCAGGAGTTCGCGGCCGAGAAGATTGTCACCGACGAGACGCCTCTCGAGGAAATCCCCGAGTACACGCAGTATGTCGACCCGCGCTACGCCGATCAGCTCATGAGCGAGAGCATCCCGGATGAGGATCTGCCGTCGATGTCGCTGCCGCGCAAAGGGCCGGCGACCGAGAGCGGCGAGGATGCAACTCGCGCGGCCGAGCCCGCCGTGCGCGAGGAGCGTTCGTAGGACCAGTGATCGTGGCGCACGCTTCAGCGTGCCGGAGCGAGCTTCAGCTCGCTCGGCTCGACCGCGGGCTCAAGCCCGCGGCGGCACGCTAAAGCGTGCGCCACAAGCGATTCATACTTTGGGGACGGTACATAGACTATGGCGGAAATTACCGCGCAGTTAGTGAAACAGCTCCGCGAGCGCACCGGCGCGGGCATGATGGAGTGCAAGAGCGCCTTGGTGGAAGCCTTGGGCGACCTGGTCGAAGCGGAAGTGGTGCTGCGCAAACGCGGCATCGCCTCGGCGGCCAAGAAGGCCACCCGCGTTACCCGGCAGGGCCTCATCGCCAGCTACATCCACCCGGGCTCGCAGCTCGGCGTGCTGGTGGAGGTCAACTGCGAGTCGGACTTCGTCGCGCGCACGGAAGAGTTCCAGCAGTTGGTCCACGATGTCGCGATGCAGATCGCCGCGGCGGATCCGCAATTCATCCGCCGGGAAGACGTGACCGAGGACGTGCTGGCTAAAGAGCGCGACATTCAAAAGGCGCGCGCGCTGGCCGAAGGCAAGCCGGAAAAGATCGCCGACAAGATCGTCGAAGGCCGCATGAGCAAGTTCTACGAGGAGATCTGTCTCCTCGATCAGCCCTTCATCAAGGAAAACACGCTCACGATCGGCCAGTTGATCGCGACCAAGATCGCCAAGACCGGCGAGAACATCACCGTGGCGCGCTTCACCCGCTTCAAGCTGGGCGAGCGCGACCAGGCCGGGGAATAACCCCGCGAGAGGCAGCGTGGCCACTTACGACCGCATCCTGCTGAAGCTCAGCGGCCAGGCTCTAGCCGGCCAGGGCAGTTTCGGGATCGAGCCGGAGAAGGTGCGTGGACTCGCCCGCGAGATCGCCGAGGTGGCGCAAGCCGGCATACAGATGGGCGTGGTGGTGGGGGGCGGCAATTTCTTTCGGGGTGTCGCCGCCGCCGCCAAAGAGATGGACCGCGTCACGGCGGACCACATGGGAATGCTGGCCACGGTCATCAATTCCCTGGCCCTCCAGGACGCCCTCGAACAGCAGGGCGTTCCCACCCGCGTCATGACCGCCATAGAAATGCGGCAGGTCGCGGAGCCCTACATCCGGCGGCGCGCCATGCGGCACCTGGAGAAGGGCCGGGTCGTTGTGTTCGCGGCGGGCACCTCCAATCCGTATTTCTCTACCGACACCGCGGCCACCCTGCGCGCGCTCGAGATCCGGGCGCAGGTCATCGCCAAGGGAACGCGTGTGGACGGCGTTTATGACCGCGATCCCCTGCTCTCTCCGCAAGACGCCGTGCGCTATCGGGAGATCTCCTACTCCGACGTGCTGGCGAAGGCGCTGGGCGTGCTGGACGCGACCGCCGTGGCCATGTGCCGCGAGAACCGCCTGCCCATGATCGTCTTCGACCTCAACGTCCCCGGCAACATTATGCGAATATCGATGGGGGAGCCGGTAGGCACCCTGATTCACTGATTCATCGGGGAGTCACATGAAACCAGGACAGTCCGCAGTCACTCCGCAGACGTTCCAGACAGTACGAGAAGCCGAGGCCAGCGGCAAGGCGCGCATGGAGAAGGTCCTGTCGGATCTCCAGCACGCGCTGGCAACCATTCGCACGGGGCGGGCCTCAATCAGCCTGCTCGACCCCATCCGCATCGACTACTACGGCACGCCGACGCCGCTGAACCAGGCGGCTACCTTGCACGTGCCCGAGCCCTCGCTGATCACGGTGCAGCCGTGGGACGTTTCGCAGATCGGCATCATCGAGAAGGCCATCCGCGCTTCGGACCTGGGCCTGAACCCTTCGAATGACGGCAAGCTGATCCGCGTCCCGATCCCCGCCCTTACCGAAGAGCGGCGCAAAGAACTGGTCAAGCACCTGCACAACGTAGCCGAAGATCACCGGGTGAGCATCCGCAACATCCGGCGCGACGTCAACGAATCGCTGAAGAAGCTCCTCAAGGACAAGCTGATCAGCGAAGACGACGAGCGCCGCGCCATCGACGAGGTTCAGAAGCTCACCGACGCCCACATGCTGAAAGTGGACCAAGCGGCCAAGGCCAAGGAAAAGGAAGTCCTGGAGCTGAGGTAGCCGTCAGCTATCAGCTTTCAGCTATCGGCTAAAAAGCGATGCGCCGGATTTGTGTGTTCTGTGGTTCGAGCTTCGGGTCGCGGCCGGAATACCGCCAGGCTGCCGCCGAGGTGGGCTCGCTCCTGGCCCGCAAGGGCGTGGGCCTGGTCTATGGCGGCAGCAACGTCGGCCTCATGAGCGTGGTGGCGGATACGGTCCTCGAAGGCGGCGGCGACGTGATCGGCGTGATCCCGGACGCCCTCGTTGCGAAAGAGGTGGCGCACCGCGGCCTCGCCGACCTTCGCGTGGTGAGCTCGATGCACGAGCGCAAGGCGCTCATGGGCGAGCTGTCCAGCGCCTTCCTGGCGCTCCCCGGCGGCTTCGGCACGCTCGAGGAGTTTATCGAGGCCGTCACCTGGTCCCAGCTCGGCCTGCACCGCAAGCCCTGCGGTCTTTTGAACCTGTGCGGCTTCTACGACAGCCTGCTGGCGCTGCTCGATCACGCCGTCGAAGAGCGGTTCCTTCGCCCCGAGAACCGCGCGCTGGTCCTGGCCGAAACCGACGCCGAAACCCTGATCGACAAGCTGCTCAGCCACCAGCCGCCCTACGTGGAGAAGTGGATCGGCCGCGCGCAGGCGTAGCGTCACCGCCCAGCGCCGGACCGCGACCGTCAGGGAGCGGTCCGCTCGCTCACGCTAGCGGTTCGGTGCTCTGCGTCGACGACGCAGCGGAAGCCCAGCGTGCCCGCCCGATCTTTCGACGGCGCCATCAGCAGATACTTGCCGTGCTCGGTGAGCTTGTAGGCTTGCGGAAAATACCAGATCGAGTTCTGCGGCTGGTAGAAGCTTCCGCCCCGCAGCACGGCCGCGCGCGTGTGCTCGTCGATGTACTCGTCGGTCCACTGCCACACGTTGCCCGTGAGATCCTCCACCCCGAAGAGGCTCTTGCCTCGCGGATGCGCATCCACCGCGCTCGGAGGCGGCAGGTCCCGCCCTTTATGCGGCGCCGGAACCGCGGCGTCGTCCCACCGATTGCCCCAGGGGTACAAGCGGCCGTCGGTCCCCTGCGCCGCGTACTGCCATTCCCACTCGTGCGGCAGCCGCTTGCCCGCCCACTGCGCGTAGGCCCGGGCGTCCTCGAGAGAAACCCAAGTCACCGGGTTCCGGTCCTCGCCCGGCCGCGGGGCCCCGCCGGCCCAATGACGGAGGAAGTTGTGATCGTCGGACGGATGGTAATGCGTCGCGTCCAGGAACTGCTTGAACTGGGCGTTGGTGACCGGATACCGGTCGATGAAAAACGCGTGAATCGCCATGCGATGACGATGCCCGCGACGTGGTGAGTCTTCCCACGGATACTGCACGTCGAGACCGGTCATATTGGTGCCCTCGATCTCGACCCCCGACACATTGAAATCGAACTCGCCGTCGGGAATGCGAACCATCCCGGGCGGCGCGGCGGCCGCCCCAGCAGTGGCGGCAATCGGGACCACCTGTTGCGGCAGGAACACCCACTCCCGGGAATACGACTGCAGAGGCTTCGCCGCCCACGCGCGCATCCGGGCCAGCACCGTGTCGAGGCCCTGAGCCGTCGTCCCGCCGTCGATCGCGAGCAGCGCCCCGAAACCGCGGGCTTCAATGTTGAGGCGGATCACGGCACGATCGCCCTCGATCCTCGGCGTCACTTCCACGCCGCTCCACAGGTCGTAGTAGCGCCGACCGGACGCGTGCGCAACGGAGATCACATCTTCCGCGACATTGAATTCGTTGCGGTTGACGATCGTCCAGAGGGTCCGCCCGCCGCCTGGAAACATACTCGCGAAGACGCCGTACCGCAGCGTCGGCACGTGCGGCATCCAGTCCGCGCTCACCGGCAGATCGGGGAACGCGCGATAGATGTGCGCGATGCGGCGAAGAGCCTCGGCATCGCGCGGCGTCATCTGGTTCCAGATGCCCCAGATGTTCTCCCAGCTCTCGAAGCCGACGCCGTTGAAGAACGCAGCCTGCAGGTTGTCGGTATGGTTGCGCGCCCAGCGGTCGCAGACATGGACCATGTGGCGCGGTTCGAGCCACTTCAACTTACTGACCATCGGGACGAACGGGTAGTTCCAATAACCCCAGCTCTGATTGTTGTAGGCCAGCATTCCGTCGTCCTGCGGCGCGCCCTCCGGCTCGAGCGCAACGGGGTGGCCGGTCGCGTCGGAGGCCACGCGGTAGGCCCGCGGCAGTCCGGCGAAGGTGTCCCCGTTCACGCCGTCCGCGCCGAATCTCGGCCATCAGCTTCGCGGTAGCGTCCCAATACGGCATGCCGACGTCGCGCGTGCCGTTGTCCCAGGGCATGGTCGGGAAGAACACGCGAACGCCCCGGCGGTGGAAGTCTTCGACCATCTGGCGGAGCGCGGGAATCCCGCCCGGCAGGTCTCGCGCCAGGTCCCACTGATTCCGGTTGTCGATTCCGATGTTGGGATAGACCGGCCAAAGCAGGACACTATCGATGCCCCCGTAGCGCTTGTCGAGGTCATCGAGAAACCGGCCGACCGTGTACCGGCGCTCGAGCGCGTCGTAAAGGTACCGCTCCTCCACCATGGCCTGCGGCTGCACGAAGTTGCGCTGGGTCCACAGCAGGTCCGGCCGGCGATATTCGGAATCGTCATAACCCATCCGGATGTGCTGTTCGTTCCGCCAGACGCGAAGGTCTTCCTGCCAGCGTGGGAACGCGGCCGCGGAGTCGCGCCGCCAATTGGTCATTTCGGAGTACCAATCCTGCCCGGCGGCAGCCTGCGCGGGGCCCGGAATCTGACTTCCCTGGGGTTGGATCGGCGACACCTGAGCGAGCGCCACCGAGCAAAACAACAGCGGGATGAAGGCGAGTCTTCTCATTTTCAGTCCCCAATGATACACTAGCGCTCGCTATGTTCATCGTTCACGACCTTGGTATCGCCGTACTCTTCTGCATCGTCACGATGCTGGGTTGGGGCTCGTGGGCCAACATGCAGAAGCTGGCCGGCAAGGACCGCTGGCCGTTTGAGCTCTTCTATTGGGATTACGCGATCGGCGTGTTCGCGTTCTCACTCCTGTTCGCGTTCACTCTCGGCAGCGCGGGCCCCTCGGGCGTTCCGTTCCTTGAGAACCTCAGCGGCGCGTCGGGGATCGCGATCGAGGCCGCGGTCCTCAGCGGCGTTCTGTTCAACATTTCGAATATCCTGCTGGTGGTGGCGATCGACGCGGCGGGTATGGCGGTCGCATTTCCGGTGGGCGTCGGCCTGGCGCTCGTGATCGGCACCGTGAAGAGCTACCTTCTTTCTCCGAAAGGCGATGCGGCGCTTCTGATTGGCGGTGTGGCGCTGATCGTCTTCGCGATGATCATGTCCGCCCTCGCGCACCGCCGTATGCGAGCCGGCGCCGGCACCAGACCGTATCGTGGGCTGGCGTTCGCGGTGGTGGCCGGCTGTCTGATGGGGTTCTTCTATCCGCAACTGCTGGCCGCCGTATCGCCGGATTTCAGCGCGCGTCCGATTCAGCCCGGCCTTCTCACACCCTATGCCGCGCTGGTCCTCTTTGCGTTGGGCCTGCTGGTGAGCAACATCGTCGTCAACACGGTATTCATGCGCGCGGGCAAGCTCACCTACGGCGCGTATTTCCGCGGACGCGCGCGCCTGCATTCCCTCGGATTCCTCGGGGGATGCATCTGGATGCTCGCGCTCAGCCTGAACGTGATCGCCTCGGGAGTCGCCGGACCGGCCATCTCGTACGCTCTGGGCCAGGGCGCCACGCTGGTTGCCGCCATCTGGGGCGTGTTCATCTGGCACGAATTCATGGGCGCGACGAAGGCCACCTGGACGCTCATCACGTTGATGTTTGCGGGCTACGTGATCGGCCTGGCCCTGATCGGCGCCGCGAGTCTCTAGCGGGCCGTGGGGCAGGACTCCAGAGGGACTTGCAGAAATCGCTGGGCAAGCTGAAGCATACCCCACGTGGGGCCGTAAACCGTTGATGCGCCGTGTAGGACATGCTTCAGCTTGTCCCTTCCGCGGCGGTGGTGCGATTTCTGCAAGTCCCTCTCCAGACCCGCCGAAGCCGGACCTGCAGGTCCGGCGCAGCTCTGGAGAGCCGCCCCGCCTTCCGTCCCCCTGTTGCCTTCCTAATGGAGCTGTGGCATCCTCATGTTGGTAAGCCAAATGAGACCCAAAAGGGATGTCCAGCCAGGAACGCTGGCCCTGATGGTGCTGAAAACCCTCGACGTCCTGGGACCGCTGCACGGGTACGGCATTGCCCGGCGCATCGAGCAGATCAGCGGCGACCTGCTGTCGGTCAATCAGGGCACGATGTATCCCGTCCTGCTGCGGCTGGAACAGGAGGGCGCCATCGCATCGGAGTGGGGCCCTTCGGAAAACAACCGCCGGGCGCGCTTCTACCGGCTGACGCGCGCGGGACACAAATTACTGCAAGCGGAGAAGCGCGATTGGGAGCAGACGGCGGCGATCATCGAGCGCTTCTTTGACGTGAGAGCGCAGGATCTGCCATGAGACGGGCGTTGACGCGCCTTCTCAACTTCGCGGCCGGGCGGGAGGAGAACATCCGCGCCTGCATGACCCCCGAGGAAGCGCGCCGCCATGCCCGCCTGAAGTTCGGGGGTGTGGAGTCGGGCCTGCCCTTCGTCGAGAACTTGCTGCTGGACGTCCGCTATGCGCTTCGCGTGCTGCGGAAGTCTCCCGCGTTCACGGTCGTAGCCTTGCTGACTCTGATGCTGGGGATTGGGGCAAACGTCGTCGTCTTCGGAGTGCTGAATGCGGTCTTGCTCGACCCGCTGGATGTGAGCGACCCACAGAGCCTGTATCAGATTCGCCACCAGCCGTGGATGAGCGGACGGCTGCTGACCACGTCGTATCCCGCGTTTGAGGATCTGCGGCAGCGCAACACCACCTTCAGCGGGATGGCCGGCATTTATGGCTATTCTCACGCGGCACTGAGCTGGCGTAACGCGGTGACGAAGGTCCACGGCGATGAGGTCAGCGGCAACTATTTCGATCTGCTGGGCGTCGAACCCGCCCTCGGGCGATTCTTCCACGCGGCCGACGAGCACGGCCCGGATTCGGCGCCGTATGTGGTGTTGAGCGATGCCCTGTGGCGAAGCGCGTTTCATGCCGACCGGCGCGTAGCCGGAACGATCGTGGAGCTCAACCGGCATCCGTTCACGGTGATTGGCGTGGCGCCGGCACGGTTCCACGGCACGGAGCGGTTTGTCTGGCCGGACTACTGGATGCCCATGCTGAACGAGGGGCAGGTGGAGGGGTGGGATTACCTGCATAGCCGGACATCCATAGCCGTTACGGTGATTGGCCGCCTGAAGCCGGGCGTGACGCCACAGCAGGCGACGGGAAATCTGAATGCGATTGCGGCCGAGCTGGCGAAGGAGTATCCGGAGACCGACGACGGGCAGCCGCTGCGGCTGATCCATCCGGGACTCTGGGGGGATGACGCCGATGTCATTCGCGGATTTCTTTACAGCGTGACCGTGCTGGCGCTGCTGGTGCTGGCGGCGGCAAGCGCGAACCTGGCCACTCTGTTTGCGGCGCGTGCGGCCGATCGCAGTCGCGAACTCGCGCTCCGTGTGGCCCTGGGATCGAGCCGCTGGCGGCTGGTGAGGCAATTGTTGACCGAGGCGGCGCTGGTATCGCTGATGGGCGGGGCGGCGGCGTTGCTGGGCGCGGGTCTGCTCCTGGGTGTGATGAACCGTTCGCAGCCGTTCGCTGGCCAACTTACGGTCAACCTGGATGCGCGCGTGTACCTGGCAGGCCTGGCATTGACACTGGGAAGCGGCGTGCTGTTTGGGATGCTTCCGGCGTGGCAGGCGACCGGACCGGCGCATCGGGCGCACCTGCGCCGGTTTGCCCTGCGTGACCTGTTGTTAGGCGCGCAAATAGCAATCTGTACGCTGCTGGTAACGGCCTCGCTGGTGGCGGTGCGCGGCATGGTTCGCGCGCTCCACGCGCCGCTGGGATTCCAGCCGCAGGGCGCGATGCTGGTCGATGTGGACCTGAGCCAGGCAGGCGACGAGCCGGTCGAGAAAAAGAAAGCGCTGATCGAGGCGGTGCGGGGCATCCCCGGTGTGACGGCCGCGGGTACGATAAGCCGCACTCCCTTCACCGGCGGGCTGCATGGGATTCCGATTTTCCGGCCGGGGACGACCGAGTTCAAGCTCGACAATTCCGTGCTGGCGACCTACGCGTATCAGGTGTCGCCGGGATACCTGGAGGCTGCCGGAACCCGGCTACTGGGCGGGCGGGACGTCTCATGGCATGACACTACGGAGACGCCGTTCGTGGCGATCGTTAACCGGACCTTCGCGCGCAAAATGTGGGGCGAAGCGCCGGCCATCGGACAGCGCTTCATTGTGAAGGGCAACCTGACGGAAGTGGTGGGCGTGGCCCAGGACGGCAAATACCACGACCTCGAAGAGCCGCCGCAGCCTGCCGTGTATCTGCCGCTGTCGCAAAGCGAGCAGAGCGAAACCGTGTTCGTAGTGCGGTCGCGGCGGGCACCGGGCGAGATGGCGGCGGCGCTCGAACGCACACTGGGCGGCATCCAGCCGAATGTGCCAATCACAGTGCAAAGCTGGCCCGACGCGCTGGAGGGCGAGCTGTTCCCGGCACGGGCGGCGACAGTGGCACTGGGCGTCATGGGCCTGCTGGCGGCGATGCTGGCGGTGACGGGCATGTTCGGTATGGCGGCCTACAGCGTGAGCCGGAGGATGAAGGAGTTGGGCATCCGCGTGGCATTGGGCGCGCGTAGGACGCACGTGATGAGTGCGGCGGTGGGGCGGCCCATGGTGCTGCTCGGCGTAGGATCGGTGCTGGGCCTCGCGGCGGGAATCTTCGCCAGCCGCCTGCTGCGGCAGATCGTGTATCGGGCGAATCCGCGCGATCCGGCGGTGCTGGGCGGCGCGGTGCTGACGATGGCGCTGCTCGGCGTCCTGGCGTCCGCCATCCCGGCCCTGCGAGCGCTGGCCGTCGATCCATCCACACTGATGCGCGAAGAGTGAGGCCGCTCAGAATCCGTAGCGGCCGGGATTTCGGCCGATAATCATGGCCGCTATGACCTTGGGGACGTACTCGCGGGTCTCCTCCGGCAGGGCGTGGGTGCGATACAAGTACCAGAAATCCCGCTGCCGTATGGGGTCCGTGACGCGCTGGATGGCCTTCTTCACGCGCGTAGGGCCGACGTCGTAGGCGGCTAACGCGAGCATCACCGAGCTTCCCGCGCCGAAGTCGAGAATCAGGCTGCGGATATACCGGGACGCTGCCCCGGTGGAGGCGTTCAGATCCATCCGCTGGTCCACCTCCCCGTTCACGCGCAATCCGAGGCCCCTGGCCGTGGCCGGCGTGAGCTGCCAGAGGCCGACGCTGCCGGCGGCGCTGCGGTCGGATGGGTGCATGGCGCTCTCCACCAGCACCATGTAGGCGAAGTCGCGCGGCAGGTGGTTGCGCTCCAACACGCGGCCGATGCGCCCGATCTCGGGCTCGGCCTCTCCCAGCGCGCGCGCCATGACCGGCCGTTCGGGCCCTTGGTAGCGATCCAGTTCGCGCTTCACCGCCTGGCGGAATTCGAGCGGGATGCTGTAGACCTCCGCGCCGAACTCCGCTAGGAGCGCCCGGATCTCGGAATCCAGAGGATCCGCGGGACGGCGCGCACTCCACCGGTAGAGCGGGTTCCCTTCGAGCGCTTCAGCCTCCATCTGGTAGTGATCCAGTTCGAGGATGAGGCGGTCCATGCGGGCCGGGTCCGCGATGGCTGAGCCGATACCGTCTTCGAGCCGGTCGATGCGGGCGTCAATGGCGGCCTTCTCGTGACGGAGCGATTGAATCTTCCAGGCGCCGAGTCCGGCAACGGCGACGAGAAGGACGGTTAGACCGGCGACAATCAGCCGGAACCGCCTGGTCGAACGGGCGAGCACGGCCACCAGCGCCTGGTGCATGATCGCGCCGGTCTGGTTGAACGCGCCGGCCCAGCGCGCATGACGGGCGTCGGCGATGGCTTTGCCCAGCACCCGGTCGGACTCCGTACCCAGACCCGAGCGCTGCGGATCTGGAGCCACCACCAGAGTCCGGCTGAGGTCGTCCGCGGCCGGGGAATCCTCCCAGGTGGTGAGGGTCAGCGTGGGCCCGCCGGGACCGAGTTGAATGACCGAATTGAGCGCCAGCGGCGCCTCGGAGCGGCGTTCTCCATCCACGAAGGTGCCGTTGGTGCTGCCCAGGTCGCGGAGGACCCACTGGCCCGCTTCCTCGCGGATCTCAGCGTGCCGTGCGGAGACCACGCTGGCCTCCGGGCCGGCGATCACCACGTCGTTGTCGGCGGCGCGGCCGATGCGGGTGACAGGAAAACGCAATCCGTACCGGGAGCCGGAGTGGTTCCCTTGCCAGCGTAGCAGACAGTAGGCCGACCGTTCGCGTGTAGGCGCGACGCTTGACACCAAATCCCCTCGACCTGACGGCATCCCGAGATCTGGATGACGGCGCTGGCACGCCTCCTTTTTACCCACTCGGAGCGCGGTGGGCGGCCGGGAGTCTCAGTCCTTGATCCTGGGAGGCGAAGACAGCATGGACAGGAACAGGCTTAAAACCACCAGAATCGCGAGCGTGCCGGCAACGAGCATTTATTCCCTCCCAACTCCTACTGCCACATTGGATGCACGCCGAGTGCCAAACGTGACAGGCAATCTCAGGGCTGTGGCCGAGAGTCCTTCAATCCCTTATCGGCCGTTCGGAGCCTGGAATAGCCGTTTTTTGCCCCCGCCTGCCCCCTCGAACGCTTGAAACCTAAACACCCGAGGGCGCGTCCGAAGAACGAGCGAGTAGATCCGCGCAGAGTAGTGCCGCGGCGCGCGCCGACGGTTTGGCAGTAGAATTGCACGGGGGTAGCGGCATTGCACTCGGTTGACGCCTCATTCGCGGGGGTCTAAAATCGATGGTTAGTTCCGGGTGCTGACCGCCCGGCGGACGTCAATGAGTTTCCGCCCCCTGCTTACCGAAGGATGCCGAGGAGGTTTATGATCGCGCGGAAGTTTGTGGCTTGCGTTTGGGTGCTGGGCGCGGCTGCCTGTGTGCCCGCCTTACGGGCTGCCGGCCAGAACGAGAAGGCGGCGCCAGCGCCTCGCGAAACCGTTGCCAAGCCTCTCTCCGAGAAGCAGATCCGGCGCCAGAAAGAGAAGCTTCGCAAAGAGCTCGAGACGCCCTACCGGAAGTGGCTCACCGAAGACGTTAGCTACATCATCACCAACGAGGAAAGACAGGCCTTCAAGAGGTTGCAGACCGACGAGGAGCGGGACCAGTTCATCGAGCAGTTCTGGCTGCGGCGCGATCCGACCCCCGATACCATCGAGAACGAATATAAGGAAGAGCACTACCGCCGCATCGCTTACGCCAACGAGCATTACGCATCCGGCATCCCCGGCTGGAAGACCGACCGCGGGCGCTTCTACATCATGTATGGGCCGCCGGACGAGATAGAGTCCCACCCCGCCGGCGGAAGTTACAACCGGCCCATCGACGAGGGCGGCGGCCAGACCTCCACCTACCCCTTCGAGCAGTGGCGCTACCGGTATATCGAGGGCGTCGGCACTAACGTCGTCATGGAGTTCGTGGACCCCTCGAATTCCGGCGAGTATCATTTCACCATCGATCCGAGCGAAAAGGACGCGTTGCTCTATGTCCCCGGAGCGGGCCTGACCATGACCGAACAACTCGGCATGAGCAGCAAGAACGACCGCTTCATGCGCACCGACGGGACGCACCTGGGAACCGGCCCTGCCATGGATCTGCCGGAGAGCATGAACGAGTTCACCCGCCTCGAGCGTCAGGCGAAGTTGTACCAACCCCCGAAAATCAAATTTACCGACCTCGAAGCCGCGGTGGACACCCGCATTACCTACAACATCCTGCCGGTCAAGGTGAAGATCGATTTCATGCGCATGACGGACTCGACCGTGCTGACCAGCGTCGCGGTGCAACTGGACAACAAGGACCTGCAATTTCAGGACAAGGGCGGCGTTTCGAAGGCCAGCGTGAACATGTACGGCCGAATTACGTCGATGGGCCGGCGCCCGGTGAGCGTTTGGGAAGAACCGGTGACCATCGAGGTGCCGACCCAGATGCTGGGCGCCAGCAACAAGCACTCCTCGGTGTATGGGCATTCGGTGTTTCTCACGCCGGGCACCTATCGCCTGAACGTGGTGGTCAAGGACGTGGTGGCCGCGACCATGAACAACTACGAGGTCGCCCTGCGCGTGCCGCACTTTGATGACGCCAAGCTATCCTCGAGCACGGTGATCCTGGCAGACCTCCTGGAGCCGCTGCCGACCCGAAGCGTGGGGGCCGGGCAGTTCGTCATCGGCGATTCGAAGGTGCGGCCCCGGGTCACGGATACGTTCCGCCGCGACGAGAAGATGGGGATCTACTTTCAGCTCTATAACTTCGCGCCGGACGAGAAGACCCAGAAGCCAAATGGACAGATCGAGTACCAGATCGTCAAGAACGGCTCGAACCAGAAGTTGGTCGACTGGACCGAAAACCTGAGCGATGTGAAGGCGTATCCGGGTGCTTCGGCCCAGCAAGTGACGGTAGAGAAGCTGCTGCCTCTGGCGCGTTACGAGCCGGGGCAGTATACTCTCAAGATGACGGTAACGGATAAGAACCGGAATGAGGTCCTTACACCGTCGGCTACTTTCACGGTAAACTAAAGGGACGAGAAGCCTGATAAGGCTACGCGCATGAACGCCAGGATGTGGAGGACGGCGGTAGGCGTGCTCGCCGGCGCATTAGTGTCGGTGTCCCCGGCTCTACCGGCCACTCCGCAGAGGTTCAGCGGCAGCATCGTGGGTATCGTCAGCAATGCTGGCGGCATTCCGCAGATGGGCGCCAGCGTGCTCCTCTACGACCGCTTCGAGCGCCTCCTCCAGCGCGTTCTTACCACCGAGAGCGGCGCCTTCGGTTTCGATTCCCTTCCCCCGGAAGTGTATGCGATCCGCGTCTCGCTGGCCAGCTTCCTGCCCGCCTTCAAAAGGAACATCCAGGTTCAGCCGGGCATGCAGAGCCTGCTGAACGTGAACCTCGCCAGCGTGTTCAGCTCTATCGAGCTGGTAGCGGTGTCTCCCGGTCAATCCTCCGTCATGAGCGATGAGTGGAGGTGGGTCCTGCGCAGCTCGTCGGCCACCCGGCCCGTGCTGCGGTTTTTGCCCGACTGGAAGGATTCGTCCCGGCAGAAGACGACGGCGACCATCTTCTCCGGCACCCGCGGTATGGTCAGCGTATCGGCGGGCGACCAGGCATCCCAGTCCTCGTTGGGTGCTGCGCAGCCCGATTTGGGCACCGCCTTCGCGGTCGCCACGTCCATCCTCGGCCAGAACCAGTTGCAGGTGGCAGGCAATGTCGGATATTCCTCGGTAACGGGGGCGCCCACCGCTGCCTTCCGCACCAGCTTCCGCCGGGACGTGCCTGGGGGCATAAGCAGCCCGGAAGTAGATCTCACGATGCGGCAGCTCTGCTTGCCCGTCCGTGCGGGCGCCGCTTTCCTGAGTGGCTTTCAGAATCCCGACTCCGCTCCGCTCCTGCGGACCCTGTCGGTGACCATGCTCGACCAGAAGCAATTCGGGAACGACCTGCGGCTGGAATACGGGGCCTCGCTCGATTCGGTGACTTTTCTGGACCGCATGAATTACCTCAGCCCTTACGCCCGCCTCACCTACGACCGCGGCCACGGCCAGGTCTTTCAGCTGGGGTACGCATCGGGCACTCCTCCCGCCGAGGCTTTTGTGCGCGAAGGGGAGACGGGCATCGAGTTGGAGCAGAATCTCTCGGCCCTGGCCATGTTCCCGCGCCTGTCGCTCGACCACGACGCCGCCCGCATCCAACGTACCTCCACGATGGAGGCGGGCTATCGAATGAAGGCCGGCTCGCGGACCTACAGCGCGGCGGCATATAGCGACGATGTCTCGAATGCCGCGGTCACCCTGCTCAGCCCAGGCGGCGTAGTGCCGTCCACGGACCTGCTTCCCGACCTCATGACCAATGGCTGGACCGTCAACGCCGGCCGCTATCGCGGCTTGGGCTACATGATGTCGGTGGCTCAGGACTTGGGCTCGCATTTCGACGCCATGCTGGCCTATGGAAGCGGCCCCGCCCTGGTCGCTAAAACGGACGGCGTGGTCTCGGATCTGCAATCGGCGATAGGGACCTGCCGGCGCCAGTCGGTCACCGCCCGGGCTTCCGGAACGCTGCCGGCCACGGGCACCCAGTTCGCGGTGAGCTATCAGTGGGCGAACGTGTCGGCTCTGAATCCCGCGCACCTGTATCTCACCGAGACCATGCGCGAAGATCCGGGGCTGAACGTGCAGATCCGCCAGCCCATCCCGTACTTTGGCGGCTTGCCCGGCCACGTCGAAGCGACCGCCGAGTTGAGCAATGCGCTGGCGCAGGGCTACCTTCCGCTCACCATGGATGGACGCCAGATGTACCTGGTGCAAGCCCCTCGCAGCCTGCGCGGCGGGCTCAGCTTCGTGTTCTAGCGCTCACCTTGACGCCTTCCGTCGTCTGTCGTCCCGGACCAGGTGACGCCAGACACCGTGCTTGCCGCTGGCCGGGCCCTCGTGGCCCTCATCGTGTGGGCCCTTACATAGCTGGTCACCGCCCTCCCCCAACTCAATCACCCTCCGGCTCAACACCATAGCCGTAGCGAGGTCCCAGGGCGCAGGAAAGCGGCCTCTATGCTGATGCCGGTATGGCACGTAGAGTTCTGCTGTCCGTCGATGGTGGGGGCATTCGGGGCATCCTGCCCGTCTGCGCCCTGATGAAGCTCGAAGAAATCACCGGGCGGCTGGCGCGGGAGACGTTTTCCTTCGTCGCGGGGACCTCCACCGGAGCGATTCTCGCCTCCGCGGTGGCCGCCGGAATCCCCGCGCCGCGCCTGCTCGACCTGTACGTCAGGCGTGGGCGCGAGATCTTCAGCCCGCGCCCGCCTTGGAATACCGTCAAGCGCGTCGCACGGGGCTTCATGTACTCTACCCGTACGCTCCACCGGATCCTCGCGGAGTCGTTTGACGAGGCCGCCGCCTGGAAGCTCAACGATTCCCCCGTCGATCTGCTTCTCACCGCCAAGGGGCTCAATGGAACCCCGTGGTATTTCGTCAAGGACAAGCCGGCGAACTCGGGCCTCACCGGCAAACTCGGCCTGGTGGATTGTGCGACGGCCTCGGCGGCGGCGCCCACCTACTTCAACCCCTGGAGGTTCGACGGCGCTCCCGAACTCGGGACGCTGGTGGACGGCGGAGTCGGGGTCACCGGCAATCCGGTTTACCAGGCCTGCGTCGAGGCCTTCTGCTACACGGGCGAGTACGCGCCCGAGACGACTACGGTGGTCTCGCTCGGCACGGGCCGCTTTCGCCAGCCAAGTCGCGAGCCGCGCACGCTGTGGGGCTGGATCGAGTGGGTGTTGGCGGAATTGCTCCGCGCGCCGGAAGAACAGCAGACCGAAGCGGCACGCAGGCAATTCCCGCAAGCCCGCTTCTTCCGCTTCGACGCCGACATCGCCACCCTCGACCCGGCCCTCGCGAAACCCATCGCCATGGACGACGTCGGCGCCGTGGACAAGCTCTGCGCCTACGGTCACGCTTTCGCGGAGTCGATCGACTGGGCTGGGGTGCTCGAAGAACGCTCGTCGCCCGTCGCTCGTCGCCTGTCGGAATAGGCCCGGTCAGCGATGGCCTCGCCGGCTTCGCGCAGCGACGAATCCGGGCGTCGAAGAACGCCCGTCGCCCGTCGCTCGTCGCCCGTCGGAATAAGCCCGGTCAGCGATGGCCTCCCCGGCTTCGCGCAGCCACGAATCCCGTCGTCGAAGAACGCTCGTCGCCCGTCGGAATAAGCCCGGTCAGCGATGGCCTCCCCGGCTTCGCGCAGCCACGAATCCCGTCGTCGAAAAACGCCCGTCGCCCGTCGGAATAAGCCCGGTCAGCGATGGCCTTGCCGGCTTCGCACAGCCACGAATCCCGGCGCGGAGCGCACGGAGCCCGCGATCGGATCGACGGGCGACAGTCGACGAGCGACGGGCGGCCGCCGCAGGCGGCTACATAAAGTAGTCTTTGACCTTCTCGAACAGTCCCCGCTTGTCGGGCTCGTTGTCGGCCGGCAGAAGCCCTGCGAGTTCCTCGAAGAGCTTCCTCTGCTCGCGGGTCAGCTTGGCGGGGACTTTCACCTGCACGTGAATGTAGAGATCGCCCCGGCCGCGTCCGTTCACGTCCGGCACCCCCTTGTTCTTGACGCGGAACGTGGTGCCGCTCGCCGTCCCCTCCGGGATTTTAAACGGAATAGGGCCGTCGAGCGAGGGGGCCGAGATCTCCACGCCCAGCGCCGCCTGCGCGATGTTGATGGGAATGGTGCAGTGCAGATCGTTGTCGCGGCGCTCGAAGACGGCGTGTTCCTCCACGCGGATGAACACGTACAAATCCCCCGCCGGACCGCCGCCCGGACCGGGCTGCCCTTCTCCGTTCAACCGCAGGCGCTGTCCGTTGTCCACGCCCGCCGGGATGTTGACCTTGAGCTTCCGCGCGGTCTGGACGTAGCCCTGGCCGCGGCATTTCGTACACGGCTGGCGCACCACCTGGCCCGCGCCGCCGCACTGCGAGCAGGTCTGGCGCAACGAAAGGAATCCCTGCTGGAACACGATCTGCCCGCGCCCGCGGCATTTGGGACAGGTGGTGACGCCGCCTTCGGGCTCGCCTCCGGTGCCCCGGCAACGGCTGCAGGCCTCCTGGCGCGGCACCTGAATGTCGACGCTCATCCCGCGCACCGCGTCTTCGAAGCTCAACTCCAGGTCGTAGCGCAGGTCCTCGCCGCGTTGCACACGGCCGCGCCCACGGCCTCCGCCGAACATATCGCCGAAGAAGAAGTCGCCGAAGATCTCCGAGAGGTCCGGGAAGCCGCCCTCGAACGGGCTGCCGCCGGCGGCGGAGGTGGAGACGCCGGCATGGCCGTAGCGGTCGTAAGCGGCGCGCTTCTGCGGGTCGCTCAGGACGCTGTAGGCCTCGGCCGCTTCCTTGAACTTCTCCTCGGACTCGTGGCTGCCCGGGTTGCGGTCGGGATGGAATTTCAGCGCGGCCTGCCGGTAGGCGCTCTTCAGCTCCTGCTCGCCGGCATCCCTGCCAATACCCAGAACTGCGTAGTAGTCTCGCTTATCCACGGCGGCTGATCACGGCTCGACCGCGACCTTGACGATCGCCGGCCGCAGCAACTTTCCCTTGAAATTGTATCCCCGCTGGTGCTGGTAGAGGATGGTGCGATCTTCGACCCGGTCGGTCTTCTCCATCTCGACGGCGTGGTGCACGGCGGGGTCGAATTTCTGCCCTTCGGCTTCGATCGCCTCCAGGCCCAGCTTCTTCAGGGCCTCCAGCAGCCTCTGGTAGATCAGCTCCATCCCCCGGGCGTATTCCTTGTCGGCGGACTCGGTCTTCAGGGCCCGCTCGAAATCGTCCAGAACCGGAACCACCGCGCGCACGGCTTCCATGGTCGCGAATTCGCTGAACTCTTCGCGCTCGCGCTGCGCACGCCGGCGGAAATTCTCGAATTCCGCGCGCTGGCGCAGCAACTGGTCGTAGAGATCGGCCCGCTCCTTGGCCAGCGCGTCCCGTTCGCCCGCGACGGCGGCCAGGACGGCTGCCGAATCGGCCACATCCACGCTGTCGGCGGCCTCGGCCTCGCTCGATTTTGTATTGTCGTCCATAGTCGGAAATACTGCTGGGTTCACTTTCAGCGTAGCAGAGCGGATCAGCCGGCCGCTTCCTGGAATGCGTTGCCGACCTGCAACACGGCCGACATCACGCGCTCGTAGTTCATCCACATGGGGCCGAGCACGGCGATCTTCGCGGCCAGGCCGCCCGGCAGCTCGACGCTGATCCCGATCAGCGAGAGGTCCCGCATCGCCGGGTGCGCCCGCGCCAGTCCCACCCGTATGCCCAGCTCGCCGGCGGGCTGCTCCAGGAACCGGTCCAGCAACTCCAGCATGCGTTTCTTTTCCTCGAGCGCATGGAAAAGCTCGCGCATCTTCTCGCGCGTCAGGTGCAGGTCGATGGTCACCAGGTTGGAGGCGCCCTCCATGTAGATCTCCGGCACCCACGTGAAGTCCAGGAGGCCCTTCGCGGATAGAACGATCAGGCGTTTGAGGGTCGCGTCGTAGGCCGCGCTCTCCTGCTCCAGCCGGCGCTGCAGTTCCTGGCGGGCATCCGCCAGCTTCCATCCGCTGAAGTTGCCGTTGACGTAGTTGCGGATGGAGTGCAGGTCGTCCTGCGAGATCTCCTGGTCGAGCGTGACCACCCGCTCGCGGATCATGCGGTCGCGCGTCACCACGATCATCAGCACCCGGTTGTCGGCCAGCTTGAGCAATTCGATCTGGCTCAGGATCTGGCTGGAAGCCGGAATGGCCGCCGCGATGCCGATGTTGCGGGTGAACTGGGTGAGGAAGTGCGTAGAGCACGCCATCTGCTCGGTTACCGAATCGGCGCCGCCCAGGTCCGCCCGCAGCCGTTCGATGTCGATCGGATTCAGCCGCCGCGCGGTCAGCGATTCCACATATGCGCGGAACGCCTTCTCGGTGGGCACGCGGCCGGCCGAGGTGTGCGGCTGATCCAGGTAGCCCCCCTCGTCGAGATCCGCCATAACGTTGCGGATCGAGGCCGGGCTGAGCACGTCGTTCCTCCGGCTCGCGATGGTCCGGGAGGCGACAGGCTCCCCCGTCGCGATATAGGTCTCGACGATGGAATACAGGACCTCGCGCTGGCGCGACGTCAAAGCCTGCTGGTTACCCATGGCCCGGTTATTCAGACTCCCTAACACCCATTCTACGGGGTTGCGTCAACGCGGGCAAGGCGAGCCTGAACCTGTGGCGCACGCTTTAGCGTGCCGCCGTGGGCTTCAGCCCACGGTCCGGACGTCGAATTGAAGCTCGCTTCGGCCCGCTTATGCCGAAGCGTGCGCCACGCCCGAGCCCCTTCTATTCCCGCGCCTCGCCCCCGCCCGCCATCCGCCGCGCTGTGAACTCTTCCAGATTCAGGCCGCGCAGGTACTCGAGGAACGGACCCCCGAGGTCGTAACGGCGCAGGGCGAATTCGACAGTGGCCTTCAGAAAGCCCAGCTTGTCGCCCGCGTCGTAGCGGGTCCCTTCGAACCGGTAGCCGTAAACGGGACGGGTGTGGAGCAAGTGCTTCAATCCGTCGGTGAGCTGAATCTCGCCCAGTGAACCGGGCTCGATCGCTTCGAGCGAAGGGAAAATCTCCGGCGTCAGCACGTACCGGCCTATGATCGCCAGGTTCGACGGAGCGTCGCTCTGGCTGGGCTTCTCGACCATGTTGCGGATGCGGTACAGCCGGTCACGGCAGCCATTGTGCGCCACCGGCTCGGCGTCCACCACCCCGTAGGCGGAGATCTGGTCGGGAGGCACCTCCATCAGCGCCACCACCGACGAACCGAAAAAGTCGTACACGTCCAGCAACTGGCGCAGGCAGGGAATTTCGGCCTCGATCACGTCGTCCGACAGCACCACGGCGAACGGATCGTTGCCCACGATCACGCGTGCGCGCAGCACGGCGTGCCCCAGCCCCAGCGCCTCGCGCTGGCGGACGTAGGCCACATCGATCATATCGGAGATGTCGCGAACCGCCGCCAGAAGGTCCTTCTTGTTGCGCGTCTCGAGCAGGTGCTCCAGCTCGAAACTTACGTCGAAATGGTCCTCGATAGCCGTCTTTCCCCGGCCGGTGACGATGACAATGTTCTGGATTCCGGAATGGATCGCTTCTTCGACCCCGTACTGGATCAGCGGCTTGTCCACCAGAGCCAGCATCTCCTTGGGCTGGGCCTTGGTGGCGGGCAGGAAGCGGGTGCCCAATCCGGCCGCCGGGAAGACCGCTTTGCGCACTTTCGGAACCATGACCACATTGTATGCCGTGGAACGATTCGCCGGGGATCTTGTGCAACGGACTTTCGGAACCCGTGTTATGCTCAAGTCAAAGAGGAGGCTTCCAGAGCAAGCATATGGCCTACGTGATCGCTGAGCCCTGCATCGGCACCAAGGACACCGCCTGCGTAGACGCCTGCCCGGTGGACTGCATTCATCCCAAAAAGGACGAAGCCACCTTCGGCGAGGCGAAGATGCTCTACATTGACCCGGTAGAGTGCATCGACTGCGGCGCCTGCGTCCCGGTGTGCCCCGTTTCAGCGATCTTCACGCTCGACGACCTGCCCGAGAAATGGGCCGGCTTCGCCCAGGAGAACGCAGCCTACTTCGGCCGGTAGCGGAGCCACGAGCGCCCGCCTGCTGCCCGGTGTCTCAGTGCAGAAAGACGCGGAGCCCCTGTTGGAGCACGGCTGCGCCGGCCGCTCCCGTCAGCGCGGGGCCCACGGCTGGCACGCCGCGCCGCCTCCATTCCCCGTGCACCGCGTGAAAGCCGAGGTAGATGAAGCTGCCGCCCGCCAGCGCCAGTGCGCCCGTCACCCAGCCCGTACCGGTGTGACCCGTCACGGCCCACTCGAAGATGCCGCCCGCCAGCGTTGCACCCTCCGCCAGAACGCACCACGCGAAGGCACTCGCGCGCGACCTGACCGACGCGCGTAGCATGATGCCCAGCGCCACCCCCTCGGGAACCTTGTGCAGGATCACCCCGAATACCAGCACCGCGCCGAAGCCGCCAGCCTCCTCATGTTGCGCCGCGGAGATGCCAAGGCCATCCAGAAACGCGTGCAGGCACGCGGCGGCGATCAGGGGCGCCGCAAAGCCGTGCAGAACCCGGGCGCAGCTATCGTGGTCATGGGTATGCGAGCAGGAGGGGCAGACCGGATATACGTAGCGCCCGAACAGGGCCAGCGCGCCCACTCCCGCCCCCAGCAGAGCGGCGCCGGCGGTCCATCCGTAATGGCCGGCCAGATCCGGCAGCACGCCGAACAGCGCCACTCCAATCAGAAGGCCCCCGCTGAAGGGGACGATCTTGCGCGCGCCGCCCATCAGCGAAAACACACCGAGCGCGGCGCCCCCGATGCCGATCGAGGCCGCCACGAGCGACAGGAGTGTGCCGGAAGCGGATGCGTCCACGGTAAAAGATCTCCTTCAATGTAGCATCAGCCGCCGGCGGCGGCATTCAGCGGCGGCCGCCGCCCCGCGGAATGACCGGGGACCGCGGGCAAGCGGTGGAACGTCGCGTCAGCCGCGACAAAAAAACGGCGGCCCGGTTCGATCCGAGGCCGCCGCAAAGGCTCGCAGGTTGTGAGAAAGGGCGGGTTGGGCCCGCCCGGCACTCACATCTGGAAGTTCACATCCACCTGGGCTTCCGCTTCCACCGGCTCTCCGTCCAGGATGGCCGGGCTGTAAACCCACTTCATAACCGAATCCACCGCCGACGTGCGCAGAATCTGTGGACCGCTCGTGGCCGTCGCCTTCCTGACCCTGCCATTCTTGCCGATGATGACATGCACGCGGACGATTCCGACAATGTGGCTGGTCCTGGCGATCAGCGGGTACACGGCCGGGAAGCGCTTGATGACCTTGGCTTCCTGCGCCTGGCCACCGACCCGGGTAGGCGCGACCGGCGTCGCGGGCGCTGGCGCGGACGCGCTCGGCCTCTGCTGCGCGGCTGGCGCTTGAGTCTGTCTCGTCTGTGCCGGAGCCGGAGGAGGAGGCGCAACAACCGAGCCCGGTACGTTCGGAGCGTTCTGCGCCATCTGGGTGGGCTGGCTCTCCAGAGCCGGCGCTGCCGGGATCTCGGCTGGCTCGGCGGCGCGCAGACGCGAGGCGAGCGAGTTCTCTCTGACCGGCTCTTTGGTCACCGCCGGTCCCGCCGAAACCACCGGGGCGGGAGGCTGCTGCGGCGTGGGAGCGGCTTGCGCCGGCTGCGTCGGCCGCTGGTCGTTCGGGGCCTGCGTCTGCTTGGCCGTCTGCGGCTGCGCCTGCTGCGGGGCACTGGCGGCAACCGCCGCGGAAGGCCGGCCCGCCAGGCGCCGTACCGATCCGGCTTCGCTCTTCCCCGTCTTCTGATCGGCCACTTCGAGCCGGAAGCTCACGTCGTTCGAGATGGGCGAGTACACGATGCTGCCGTTGTGCAGCGTCGCCAGGTCCAGATCCACATCTTCCTTGTGATCGCCGTCGTTGATCGTCAGCGTCGCCCGAGTCGCCGTGGAGACGATAGTGGCCGCGCGATTCCAGCTCAACAACAACTGCCCTGCGTTGGTTTCCACCTTCAGGCCCAGCAACGTGTCGGCTGTCTTGGCGGGCGCTGCCGGCCCGCTCGACCGAACGAAGACGAAGTAACCGCCACCGGCGAGCAGTACAACCACCAGCGCGACGATCACCCACTTGAAGCGGCTGAACAGACCGGGACCGGCTGTTTCCGCCACCGCGACGGGAATCCGTTCGACAGGCGCGGCGACAACCGGTGTCGCTTTGGGCGGCGCGGCTTTCACCGGCTCAACCTTGACCTGCTCCACCTTGACCTGCTCCACCTTGACCGGCTCCGCCTTGGGCGGCTCCGCCTTCACCTGCTCCACCTTGACCGGCTCCTCCCGCTTGGGAGGCGGGGCCACCACCACGGCCTCGGCCGGCTTGGCCACTACCGGCCTTTCCTCAGGCTTTGCGGGAGCGGGCTCCTCGCGCCTGGAGACCACCGGAGGCACGACCGGCTTCTCGTCCCGCTTCACCACAACCGGGGGCCGCTCCTCGCGTTTCGCCGTGACGGCGGGCGCAGTGGGCCTCTCCTCTCTCCTCGAAACCGGCGGCGGCGCGGCCTGCTCTTCCCGCCGGGAGACCAGCGTCGGGCCCGACTGCCGCTCTTCGCGCCTGGGCGTTACCGGAACGATAGGCGGACGCTCTTCGCGTTGCCTGATGACGGGCGGCGCATCGCGCCGGTAACCCACCGGAGGAGCTTCGTCGCGCCTGGGCGGACTCGCCTTCGGCTCTTCGCGTTTGAACACGGGCGGGGGCGGTGGAGGCGCCGGCTCCTCGCGTTTGGGCTCTTCGCGCCGCATCGCCGGCGGCGGCGGAGGAAGCGGATCTTCGCGCCGCGGGGGAACAACCGGGGCCGGCCTCGGCTCTTCCCGCTTCAAGGCCGCGGGAGGGGCGGGGCGCTCTTCGCGCTTCGGCATCACTAGCGGTTCCCTGACCACCGGCGCCTCCGAAGCGGCCACGATGAACTGTGAGAAGCTCTTGACCAGTTCGGCACGCTTAAAAGGGAACTGCTGGTAGGTCGCTTCCGGAAGCTGGCCGCCCTCCCAGAAGAAGAACCCACCCGCGCTCGGCTTCATCGCGAAAGGCCGGACCAGGAGGAAAACGTTGTTCGGGTCGGAGAAGAACTCCTTGGCGACAGCCTGGTCCTCTTCGTCCAGAACGAGCTCCCGGCGCGTGTTGCTGCGGAAGAACCCAGCCACGGAGACTCCACCGCCGGCTCTGCCAACCCGCTCGAGCGCCTGCTTCATGCGCACCTTGTCCTCGTCGGACAGCAGGTACAGAGGCCCGCGGGAGTAGTCGCACTCCACGGGTTCGAACTGCTCCACGATTACGGTCGGCTGGCTGCCGGCTACGACACGTCCTCCCAGGACGCCGCCGATCTCCGATCCGCGTTTGGTCACGGCCTTGAAGCTCTCGAGTACCTCGCGCTCCAGGCGATCCATCAGATCAAGGCTGAAGAGGATCGCTATTGGCTTACCCGCGACCTCCCAACGATAGAACGAGGCAGCTCCGGTCGGAGCTCCGATCGACTCGACTGGAGTGGTCGTATTCGTCATGATGGGACGTCCTCCCCAAGACAGCTTACTAGCTATATTCGGTTCCCGATTTTACACCGAATCGAGCCGGTTTGCCATAACACATATCTTCTTTTCTCCGGCCTGGAACCCTCAAAACGCAACGCAGGTTTAGACTTGCAGCCGAGGTATAGCAAAGAAGTAATTAACCTTCGGTAACATCGCAATGACATCCTCGGTAGTCCTGATGATACTAACCCTACCACCATCAGGTACCACACTCTGGAACTCTCGCTCCGCCATTGTTAGACCCCGGTACTGGAAAGCGGCGAACAGCTCCCGCTCTACGGCCTTTCGGCATCCCGGCATCTCGCCGCCGGAGCAGACAGCAGTTTCCTATAGTACCGGTACCTCTATGTGGTACTTTATCCGTCCGCCTCTGGCGCCCGCCAGATCCCACGGAGCTAGCGCCGCGAAACGTCCTGTCGTGCAGCACACGCAATTGCGCGGCCACACCCCCGCTCCTGGGGGCGGCCTTCGTGCCTGCCGCCTCGACATTCGTGTCGAGGCGCTCCTCTTTAGTTGGCTTCTGGGGTGCACGGCCGGCAGTCCCGCGGAATCGGCGACTTACTCTGTCCCGTAGCTGATTTCCATGCGCCGGATTCGCACCGCCGCCAGCGCTACGATCGCCAGGGCGAGCAGCACCAGGCCGGGAACCGCCAGATACACCGGCGTCGGGTTGGCCGTGATGGCGAACAGCCTGCCGGGCCCCTCGAACGGCACGCGCACGGGACACAGCGATTCGAGATAGAAGATGATGCTGATCTTCTTCAGCAGCGGAGGGAAGAAAACGATCAGCGACTCCCACACCAGAACCGTGATGGCGGGAACGATGGGGTTGCGAAACAGCATGCCCAGCAACAGGAACACCGCGCCATAACCGGCGCAAGCCAGCAACGTAACCCCGGTGTAAGTGCCGAGATGTTGCAGAGCCGGCCCGGCCAACGCGGCGCTGGGGGTCGCCGCCAGGTGGCGGCACAGCACGAAGTATGAGATCGCCACGCTCGCGCCGAAGATACAGGATGCCGTAAGTAGACCCGAGAGATACTTACCCACCACCAGCACCTCGCGGCGCACCGGCGCCAGGAAATAATAGTGGAGACTCTTCTGCACCACCTCGCCGCGGAACAGGTTCAGAAAAATGACCACGCACCCGAAGAACACCACCAGGCGCAGAATGAAGAGCTGAAAGACGCCGGCGAACACCGTCAGGTCCTCGGTGCCGTGGCAACTCGTCCAGCCGCGCGCATAGCCGATCGCGTGCCCGACGAAGATCGCCAGCGGCAACGCGGCCAGCAGATAGAGCGGCAGAGCGCGCCGGAACGAGAAGTTCTTCTTCATCTCGAGGCGCACGATGGCCAGAATCTGCGCGCCCCACGACCTCTGTGCCGGGCTCATGCCGCACCTCCGTCGCCGCCGCCGATCAGGTATTCGTAAACCGAGTGTACGTCTTCGTCCGCCGGCGCTACCGACTCCAGGTGAATCGAGCCATCCAGCACCATTTTCCCGAGCAACTCGTAGAAACGCTCCGGATCGCGCGTGCCCACCAGTAGCCCGCCGCGGTCGTGATGCATCCGCACTTCCGCCACGTGGTCCTCGGCGAACAGGCTCGCCGCCAGCAGGCCCGGCTGAGTGCACCGCACCAGGATCTGCAGCGGATGATCCTGGTGCATCTCGCCGCGCACGGCCTGGATCTGCCCTTCGGCCACCACGTAGCCGTTGCTGAGCATCACCACCTGGTCGGAGATCTGGTCCACCTCGTGCAGGATGTGGCTGGAGATGATTACGTGCAGCCCTTCGCCCGCCAGCGCGCGAAACAGCGCGATCGCCTCCGCGCGGGCCATCGGGTCCAGACCGTTCAGCGGCTCGTCGAGCACCAGAACCGAGGGCTGATGCGCGATGGCCTGCGCCAGCTTGATCCGCTGCCGCATGCCTTTGCTGTAGGACGCGATGCGGCTCCCTGCCGCGGCCGTCATGGTCACGCGCTCGAGCGCCCGCGCCGTCAACTCCGCGGCCCGCGCATGTCCCATGGCGTGCAGCCGAAGATACAGGTAGATGAATTCGTACCCGGTGAGCCCGCGCGGGAAGGCGTCGAACTGCGTGCAGTAGCCGGCCACCGCAAAAAGCCGCTCGGGATCGGACGGCGGAATGCCGAGAACGCGGATGCTTCCGCGCGACGGCTGAACCAGACCGGTCATGAGGTTCATGAGCGTGGTCTTGCCGGAGCCGTTGGGGCCCACCAGCGTGGTGATGCCGGGTGGAATCGAGAGCTGTACCCGGTTCACGCCCAGCACGTTGCCGTAGAACTTCGAGACGTCTTCGAAGACGATGCTGTCCGCGCCGTTCATGACCGCTCCACGTGATACGCCCGCAGCTTCTTGTTCAGCAGCAGATAGCACAGCGCGCAGAAACCGGCCAGCGCCATCCAGGCCAACCAGATGGGGAGGCGAAGGTCTTCGGTCTGCCGGAAGAGCCCGTACCAGATGGTTCTGATGACCTCGAAAAGGTTCAGCACGTGGCCCAGGTCGGTGTGCAACGCCGAGCTGATCGCCTCCGCGAAGCCCGCCGCCACGAAAAAGACCACGAAGATCAGTGTGCCGGCCACGAGCTTCCACTTCACCCAGGCCGACATCGCCAGCGCCAGCAGGCACAGAGTGAGAATCCAGATCCAGGACCCGACAAAGATCGCCGCTGCGACCCACCAGTTCTCGGCCGCCCAGGCGAAGCCCGCCAGGTAGGCCTGAAACCCGAACAGCAGCAGGCCCGGAATCCAGGTGATGGCCGAGATCAACACCGCCAGCACCGACATCTTGCCCAGGACGTACTCGGTGCGCGAGAACGGCCGGCACAGATACAGCGGCAGCGCGTTGTTGGTCAGGTCCGGCGACACCAGGCCCGGCCCCACGAATCCCGCCAATACGAATGCGAGCTGGCCCTGCCCGCTGAGGAACTTTCGGAAGAACTCCGGGTCGATCTGGAGCATTTTGAACTTGCCGAGCAGCTCGCCCACGACCGCATTGTGCGGCAGGTAGATGAGCGCCGCGCACACGATGGGGGAGATCGTGCACAGCATCAGGTAGCTCAGCAGCCATTTGGAATCGGACAGGCGCCGCCAGGCATAGCGCGCGATGATCAGGAACCTCCACCGCTGCGGCGTGAGGCGTCCCTGGTATGGCTCGTAGCCGCGCTTATAGACCGCCATGGCCGCTCCCTCCGTTCTCCGCCACCGGCAGCGGTGGCGGCGTGGCGCCGTTCTCCATGGCCTTGAGGAAGATGTCCTCCAGGCTGTCGCGCCGGTAATTCAGCCGGCGGATGTTCGCGCCGCGCTCGGAGGCCACGCGGTATACGTCGCGAACCTCGGTGCCCTCGCCCAGAACCAGCTTGAGGCGGCGCGCGCCCGCCAGCGCGCACTCGCAGCCCAATTCCCGCAACCCTTGCGCGAAGGATTCCCCTTCGGCGTCGGTCTCGATCTCCACGAATTTCCGGTTCAGCCGCCGCTCCTCGTCCAGGTTGGCATAGTGAACAATGCGCCCCTGCTTGAGGATCAGCACTTCCTCGCAGGTCTCCTCCACATCGCGCAGCAGGTGCGAACACAGCACCAGGTGCAGGTCGCCCTTCTCGCGGATGTCGCGGATCAGGCGGATCATGCGCTGGCGCGCCGGTGGGTCGAGGCCGTTGGTCGGCTCGTCGAGAAAGAGCAGCTTGGGACCGTGCGCGATGGATTGAGCGAGTTTCGCGAGCTGCTTCATGCCCAGCGAATACTCCTCCAGCTTGCGGTACCGCGCCTCGCCCAGGCCCACGTAGAACAGAGCCTCGTGCGCCCGCTCGAGCGCGGCCGAAGAAGGCAGCCCCGACAGTTCGGCCATGTACCGCACGAACTCCACCGCGCTCATCCCGGCGATAAAGGAATCGTTCTCCGGCATGTAACCGATCAGATTACGCACGCTGCGGATTCCGGTCCGTATGTCGTGACCGGCGACGCGCGCGGTGCCGCGCCAGGGCTTGTAGAAGCCGAGCAGAGTGTTGATCAGCGTCGACTTCCCCGCCCCGTTCGGTCCTAAAAGCCCGATGGCCCGCCCAGAGAGCGAGCCATCGAGGTGATCGAGAATGGTACGGTTGCCGAACCGGACTTCCAGGCCGTCGAGCTCAATGACTGGTTGCATTCGTCTCTTTAGTGTCGCCGGAGCACCGAACCGCGAGCGTAAGCAAGCGGACCGCTCCCCGACGGTCGCGGTTCGGTGCTAGGCGGTAAAGGCATTTCGGGAACACCACTCTAGTTGTACGGCAACCGGCGGACCGAAGTTCGCCACTCTCTAGAGGGACTTGCAGAAATCGCACCACCGCCGCGGAAGGGACAAGCTGAAGCATGTCCTACACGGCGCATCAACGGTTTACGGCCCCACGTGGGGTATGCTTCAGCTTGCCCAGCGATTTCTGCAAGTCCCTCTCTAATGTTGGTGCGTCAGCAACCCCTCCAGGCTGATCCCGAAAGGATTGCCGGTCGAAGCCAGCTCGATGCGGTCCGGCTGGCCGTATGCCAATATCAGCGTCGGTGTTGCGGAACCAACCGTGGCCTGGATCGCTTTCTGTTGGTCCGGCGTCAGCGAGGCCGCTCCGGAGAGCGCCGAAAGGGCCGGGCCCAGCCGGGAGTAGAACATGGCCGAGAAGCCCGTCTGTCCGTCGTGTGGCAGCAGTGCCGTGAATCTCTCCGAACGCGTGAGCGTGTATCCAGTAGCGCGGAATTCGAGCGCCCGCAGCACCAGTTCCTGGCTCGGCGCGGCAATCAGGAATCCGCTGTCGTAGGTGTAATGCACTTCCACCGGCATCTTCGCCACATGCACCACGTAGAACGTGCGGCCGCCGGCTTGCTCTTTGTCGATGCGGGTCTGGGACGCACCAGCCATCTGGTTCGCACGCGCCAGCAGCTTCTCGATCGCATGCTCGAAGCGCGGCGGATCGTAAACCTCCAGCACCAGCTTCCAGGACGGATTGGGCAGCAGCGGGCCGTCGACCGCGAAGGCCACTTCACCGCCCAGGGGCCGCGCCAGATCGTCGCGCAGGCTGACTCCGGTGGCACTCTCGAACTCCGTCACGTGCGCCAGGAAGTTCGCATTGCCGCCGGCCAGGTTGAAAACGTCATCGAGGAGGGCCGCCGGGTTCTTCACCACGGCCGCGCCCGCCACCGTGGCGTCCGCCGATACGAAGTCGAGCGCGCGGATGGGCGCCGGCGCCGCGAGCCAGGACACCACGCCGCGGCGCTCCTGCGCGAAGCTCACCACCGCCCGATTCTCCGTCTGTCCCGACACATCTTTGCGCTGCACGATCAGGTACTGCGCGTCCGAGAAGCCCGTGCGGTCCTCGGACGCCGCCGGATGCTGCGCCTTGGCTCGGCCGATCACCGAATGCAGGTCCGCCGCGATGAGCCACCCGACACCGTCTTTGTACGCCTGCCCGATCCGGTCGTGGAATGCGCTCTGCGCGAACGGACTCGGACCGCCTGCCGCCTCGACCCTCTGCAACTGAGCCAGGTCGGGCGATACTGCCACCAGGCCCCCGGCTATGTAGACGTACAAACCGTTGGTCGCGGCAGCCGCCGCCCGCGGATCGTCGACAATGCGAATCTCGGGATGGTCCTTCACTTCCCCAGCCAGAAACTCGCGGAAGCCGCTCTTCACCAGTTCGGCCATCACCAGCGGCGACTCCTTGCCGCCCGCATCCGGGCTCAGGGTCACCGCGATCTCGGGTCCCAGGTAGGAACCGAGCGCCTGCACGCGCGCCATCACGTCGTCGAATTTCGCTTCTCCGCCCGCCGCGCCGATCTTCTCCGCCCACCACTGGCGCAAAGGCGCGCTCTGGGCGAGTTGCTCGTGGAAGATCCCGTTTGCCTGGGCCAGGGTCGGGCCGAGGTTGGGAATCGCGGCATAGAACACCGTGCCCGCGGGCGCCAGGTCAAGCAGCCGCGTGGAGAACCGCAGGCCGGAGCCGGGAATCGCCTCGAGCTTCTTGCGCAGCACTCCGAATTCCTGAAGCAGCGCGGTGTATTGATCCACGTTGCGGCTCCAGGCGATCTCCTGCTCGACAGGCACCTCGGTGAGAGCGGCGCTGGTCGAGACCTGGTCGCCCGGATGCAGCACGCTGACGTTGTCACCCTGGGCAACCTTCACTTCGCCCTCCACCACCGCCACACGCGAGCCCTTGATTCCGTGATTCACCGAAAACACCGTGCCGACCACCGAAACCAGACAATCGCCGGCATCGACATACAGGTGCCGCGAGTGCTGCTTGGCCGCCTGCACGATCACGTTGCCGGCCGCCAGACGGATGGTCATTCCGCTGCGCCGCTCAGAGAGCGAAAGCTCCGTGCGCTGCCGCATTTCGACCATCGAGCCGTCGCGCAGCCGGATGACCGCACCCGAGCCCATGGCCGTGCGCACGCTCTCGAGGTCGCTGATAGAAGCGCCCGCCGCCAGCGGCGTATTGCGTCCGCCGGTCACCTCGTAAAGCGTGCCTTCGAGCGCGGCCACCGTGGCCCGCGGTCCCGAGGGCACCAGCAGCCGGTCGGACGCCATATACGCGCCCACCCCGGCGGCGGCCACCACTGCGGCTGCGGCCGCCCATCTCCAAACCGGCGCAATGGCGCGCTTCGGAACCAGGGCGATGGGCTGCCTCGCTCCCGCCGCCGCCTTGCGGCAAGCCGTGCACTGGTGGACGTGATCCTCCACCAGCATGGCCCGCGCCGGTGACAGCCGTCCCGCGCGCCAGTCCGGAATCAGCGCCTGGAAATCGGCGCAGCTTCTGAGGGCGCCGGGATCGCCGGCCGTGGCCTGTGCGGCCTCGGCGGCGACGCGGGCCCAAACCCGCTCGGCAGCCTGGTCTACGGCGGCCGCCTCGATCGTCTCGTCGCGGATTTCGGAAATCGCGCGGTCCAGGATCTCACCGTTCTCTTCGTTATTCATGACGAGTCTCCATGTAAGAGCGCATTGCATCTTGTAGTTCGGCGCGGGTCCGGTGCAGCGTGACCGCGACATTGGCTGCCGTGGTCTCGCACATCCGGGCGATCTCGGGGTTGTCATACCCTTCGAAATACCGCAGCGCGAACATTTCCGCGGACCGGGGAGAGAGGCGGGCGATGGCGCGTCGAAGCAGCGTTCCCAACTCCTGCGTAGACTGCCGGCGGTCCGGCTCGAGGCGCGCATCCTCCTGCAGGATGGGCGCTACCACTTCGAGCGCCACCTTCTGGGAATCCCGCCGCGCGCGCACCAGATCGAGCGCCGCGTTGACCGCGGCCCGGTGAAGATAGCTCTCTATGTTGCCCACCGCCGCGCCGGGCCACCCGTTTCGCGCCAGCCGCAGAAACACCGTTTGCAGCACGTCTTCCGCGTCGCTGGCGTTGCCCGTAACCCGGTACGCCGCCCGGAACACCCGGCCATGATGTTCCCGGAAGCCCCGTTCGAGCTCCATCGCCGGATTTGAAACCGCCGCCGAAGCAGCCATCTTCGCGCCGTCCTCTCTTGTTCCCTCATTCATGGAGACTGGCCTTTGAAAGAATTCTTACATGAGGATACGGAAAAAGGTGGGGAGGGGTTCGGAAGCCGCTGGCGAGGCCCGCCTGCCGCTCGTCGCCCGTCGCAGGACCACGGCGGGGCGCGCGGGGTGGCAGAATAGTGACGATGACGACCGCCGAGACCCTCGCCGCCATCCGCAAGATCGCTGCCCTGGTCGTGGGCGATATCTGCCTCGATCGCTGGTGCACCTACGATGTCTCGCTCTCCGAGCCTTCGCGCGAAACTGGTATCGCGACCGTGGGAGTCATGGGAAGCTACGTCAGCCCCGGCGCCGGTGGCACCGTGGCCAACAACCTGGCGTCGCTCAACGCCTACAGCGTCGCGGTGCTGGGCGTCCTGGGAGATGACGGGAACGGATCCGAGCTGGAGCGGGCTCTCCAGCAGCGCGGCGTTCAATTGCACCTGATGATCAAGGATCCACAGCTCCCGACCTTCACCTACAACAAGCTGTTCAACTCGGAGACCGGGATCGAAGACCGCCCCCGCGTCGATTTCATCCCCTTCCGGCCGCTGCCGCCCTCGGTCGAGCGCAAGGTGATGCAGCGCCTCGAGTCGGCCATCGGCGGCTTCGACGTTGTGATCGTGGCGGACCATGCCAAGACCGAGCACGGCGGCGTAGTCACTCCCGGCGTGCGCTCGCTGCTGCGCACGCTGGCCCACCGCTTCCCCGACAAGATCATCTGGGTGCACTCCCGCCGCCGCTCCGAGCACTTCCGCGGCGTGATCGTGAAGCCCAACCGCCAGGAGGCCGACGAGGCTTGCATGCGGCTGTTCCACGCCGTGGATTACGAGCGCCTCCGCAGCCATCTGGAGACTAAGCTAATGATCGTCACCCGCGGCCCTGAGGGCGCACTAGTGGTGGAGCCGGGCCGCGAGACGCCGGTAGCGACGGTCCCGGTAGACAAGCCCGTCTATCCCTGCGGTGCAGCCGACAGCTTTTCGGCCGGCGCCGCGCTCGCACTGGCCGCAAAGGGTTCGCCCATCGAAGCCGCGCGCTTCGGAAACCTGGTGTCGAGCGTGACGATGATGAAGGAAGGCACCGGGACTGCCTCCCCCGAAGAGGTCCTGGCCGCGGAGGCGGCGCTACGGTAATGACTTTTCCCGAACAGTACGTCGCGAGCGTTCATGAAGCCATCGCTTCGCTGGACCTCGACCGCGTCCAGCAGGCCATCGAGTGGTTCAACGAAGCTCGCGCCGCGGGCCGCAGCATCTTCGTTTGCGGGAACGGAGGCAGCGCGGCCACGGCCTCGCACTTCGCTACCGAGATGCTGAAGGGGGCCAGCTATAACCGCGCCTCCCGTTTCCGCATCATCGCCCTGAACGACTCGCTCGCCACCATCACGGCCTACTCCAACGACGTCTCCTACGAGTGCGTCTTCGTCGAGCAGTTGAAGAACTTTGCCGCGCCCGGCGACCTGGTGATGGGCCTCAGCAGCTCCGGCAACTCGGTGAACGTCATCCGCGCATTCGAATACGCGAACTCGATCGGCTGCCGCACGCTAGCGCTCACCGGACGCGGCGGCGGCCAGTTGGGCCCGCTGGCGCAGTTGAACATAGAGGTCCGCAATCCGCACACCGGCCGCTCGGAAGACGCGCACATGGTGGTCTGCCACATCATCTGTTACTACTTCATGGAAGAAAAGCAGTAGGTCTTGCGCAGCGCCGCCTCCCCGTCGGGCATTAGGGGACAATGAGGCCGGACTTAGCAAAGGTCTATTTACGCGACCGCCGCACCATCCCGAATGCTAGCCTTTGTGAAACGGCGGAGGCTTACGGCGTCAGAACCGCGAGTTCGGAAAACACCTCAAAATCATCCGCGTTGAAAGTGTAGATCCTCTGGATTCCGTTGGCCTGCATGGTCGCCACTATTTGCAGGTCGAATACGTCCCCACCGCTGACCGGGCGACGACGGAGGAACTCGGGCGGGAATGGGCGGAAGGTGAAGAAAGGTGAGCAGACTGGATATTGCGCGTGCGGCGTCTTCAGGGGAGCGCGGCTTGGGAACGCGCCGCGCATTGGTCACGATGGAATAGAACTCGCAGAGTATCTGCGATGTCACATACAGCGTTGTGGCCGAATTACGTGCGGCGTCAGCAGAGCGCGGGAAGCCGCGTGTGGTGGAGCGTCCGCGTCCACCGCATAAACCAGAACGTTCGCGTCGACGATCCCGGGCTCAACGGACATCGTCGTAGATGTCCCGCCGGTGGAGAAGGCCCACGTCCCCGAGATGCCAGACTGGCAATTCGGGGGCGGCGCCGGCAACCTGGGCTGTTGCTCCGCGCTCGCTCATGAGCCGTTCCAGCAGTGCGTCCACGGAAATACCTTGCCGCCGGGCTTCGTCTGTGACGCGGGCTTCGGTTTCACGTGAGACTTCGATACTCATGGAACCTGCTCCTTGTTCCAGCTTACCGTAACGGCTGATTTGCTACAGCCGGATGACCACTTTGCCCGCGCCATCCTCGTAGCGCTCCAGCATCTCGAACGCGGATTCGATCCGCTCGAGCGGCAGGCTGTGCGTCAGCAGCGGAGCGAAGAGCGTGCGGCGCTCGTGCAGCAGTTCGAGCGCCGACTCGGAGTCGTGGTTGGAGCGGCGCACGTTGAGCATCGCCAGTTCCTTGCGGCGCATGGTGTGGAAATCCAGCGCCACGCGAGATGCGGAGGGAATCCCGGTCATCACCACCCGTCCCGCGTTGCGCGTCACGCGAATGCATTGGTCCAGAGACTCGCCGCGCGCGGCACAATCGAACGCCGCATCCACCCCACGGCGGCCCGTCTCGCGCAGCAACTCCTGGACCGGCTCCGCCGCGGCAGGATCGATGGCGGCGTCCGCGCCCATCTTCAACGCCAGCTCGCGCCGTGCAGCCACGCGCTCCACCGCCCAGATACGCCCGGCGCCCGAGAGCCGCAGCATCGCGATGGTGAGCAGGCCGATCGGGCCCGCGCCGAAGACCACCACCGTCTCGCCCAGCCGCATCCCGCCAATCTTCAGCGAGTGCAGCGCCACCGCCAGCGGCTCGAACAGCGTCCCTTCCTCCACGCTCATACCAGCGGGAAGCGGCAGCAGGTTCGCGGCCGGCAGATTCACGCATTCCCGGAAGAATCCGGGGTCCTGCGGCATGCTCAGAAAACGGATGTGAGAGCAGACGTTGTGGTGGCCCGTCAGGCAGAATTCGCAGTGATAACAGTAGATGGCGGGCTCGAGCGCCGCGCGGTCGCCCGCCGACCAGCCGGAAACGCCCGGACCGGTTTTGATGACCGTCCCCGCCGGCTCGTGGCCCAGCACCATGGGATAAGTACACGCCAAGTCCCCGATTGCGCCGTCGCTGAAATAGTGGAGATCCGAGCCGCAGATACCCACCGCATCGACCTTCACCTGGATTTCTCCCGGACCGGGCTCGGCGAGGATGCCTTCGATCAGGCGGAAGCGGCGGGGTTGATAGAGCTCGGCAACGCGCATGGCCGGGTTTTGAAAGTTACTTTTTGAACAGTTGGTCGAACGCGGCGCGAGCGTCGCTCGAGCTACGCGGCGCGGTAGGCGCCGGCGCCACCGCAGGACCCGACGACGTCGTATCGCGGGCCACCGTCACGCGCGGCGAGAACAGCTCGCAGGGGTTCGCCTGGTCCTTCGAAGCGATCCGCACAGGGACCGGTTTCAGGCACTGGAACCGGGTTGAGGGTTCGAAGTGCGCGCACTGCTTGCAGCAGTGGAGCGGCACCCCGCACTTGGGGCAGTTCCCCTTGAAATCCGTGCCGTTCGGCAGCGCCGTTGCGCAGTTGTAACACCTCGATGCGGTGACCGTCTGCACCAGGCGCGGCAGCCTGGGCCCGGTGATGTCGAGCGGTGGACGAGGGCCTTTCGGCCGCTCTTCGGGTCTTCGGACGCCATTGTCGCGGTCGAAGTCCATGTAGCCCCGTTGCTTATACTTCCGATCGTCTTCCATAAACAGGATTTACGATCTCCTTTGGGGGTTCTTCATCTAGTGGGCGTGCCACTCCATCCAGCCAGCCGCAAAGCGAACCGGGCTCGCCAGCCGTGGGAAGCAGATACAAACTTTCTTACAGCCAAGGACAGATGGGATTTTCGCGGGCGACCGAGGCGCTGGAAAGCGACAGGTTCCTAAACCCGCCTCAAGCTACACTCTACCACAGCCAGTCAAGGAATTCCACACGCCAGCGCCGGAAGATTCGGGAGGTTCGAGGGCTCGGCGCCCATCCAAGGGTCTCTGCTTCGCGGACGGCGGCTCAAGCTAGACCGCCGTCTCGCCGCCCACACCGCCGCCGCGTCCACGACCATCCGTAAGGTGGCTGTTTTCGGCCGGACTGGTGGCGGACTGCGGCCGCTCGCGGGCTTTCCGGGCGGGAGAAGTCCTTATAAGACAACGGAAGAGCTCCCCCTTGACTCTGGCATCTGCCGTGCTCAAGCCAGTGGCAGTAAAAGGTATTCTTACCCAAGGAGGACCGATGAAAAAGGCCCTGTTCTTTCCGCTGGCTCTTTCACTGGCATTCATCTCGCCGGTACTGGGCCAGGACAATTCCGGCCAGGGGTATTTCTCGCCCGACCAACTCGACAACCTGGTGGCACCCGTTGCTCTGTACCCCGATCCCCTGCTGGCGCAAGTTCTTCTGGCCGCGACTTTCCCCGACCAGATCGACGAAGCCTCCCGCTTCGTGCGCGCGAATGCCGATCCGCGCTATCTCGACGACCAGCCCTGGGACGTCAGTGTGAAGGCCGTTGCCCACTATCCCACCGTGCTGTTCGACATGGCGGAGAAGATGGATTGGACCACCGCTCTGGGCCAGGCCTACGCGGACCAATCCAGCGACGTGATGGGAGCCGTACAACGACTGCGCATACAAGCTCGATCGGCCGGCAATCTGAGAAGTTCGCCGCAGATGGAAGTCAGGGAGGAGGGCGGCTATGTCGAGATCTGGCCAGCCGATCCCCGATACATCTACGTGCCGGTCTACGACCCCGCGCTGGTTTACTACCGCCGGCCCGGATTCGTCGTGGGCATCACGTTCGGCCGCGGATTATTCATCGGAGCCTGGCTCAATCACGATTGCGATTGGCGCTATCACCGTGTCTATTACCATGGCTGGGACTCGGGGCCGGGTTGGATGATGCGCTCGCGTCCCTACGTCCACGCCTCGAACGTCTATGTCAACGTGAACTACCGCAATGTCGCAATTAACCGGACCGTCGTGGACCGGAGGGTGGACTACAACCGACTGAACCGTTATCAAGGTGTGCACCGCGACGTTCACTTCGATAGCGTTCGGGTCAACCAGCACCGCGTCGTCAACCGGGATGTCCACGATGCGCGTCCCAACCCGCACCAGGACCGTCCTGTCCAGTCGTGGCGGGACGATCGCTCGCGTCCAGCCGAGCGACACAACGACAAGCCGGCGCCTCAGGCCCAGACGTTCCAGCGCGAACATCGCGGCGCCACCCCGGTGAATCGCCCCGCACCCGCGCTCAGGCCTCAGCACTCCGCCCCGCAGCGCGAGAGCCCGGACAGGAAGGGGAACCAGGGCAAGGACCAGCACAAGGACTCTCGCGACAAAGATCGCAAAGACAGGTAGGCCGGCGTTCGGAAGCGGACCGCGCAAGCACCCAACAAGGCGCTTGCGCGGCCCTGTTTTTGAGCCCTCTCGGCCAGCCGCCCACCGGGTTAGAAGTTCCTGGAACGTTCCCGGGCAACCGTGGCGCACGCTTTAGCATCTGCGGGCCGCGGCGGCCCGTTACCAGGGTCGGTAACCTGTGGGGCAGGTGTCCACACCTGCAGCGGGTCTCCAGAGGGACTTGCGAAAATCGTTGGGCAAGCTGAAGCATGCCCCACGTGGGGCCGTAAACCGTTGACGCGCCGTGTAGGACATGCTTCAGCTTGTCCCTTCCGCGGCAGTGGTGCGATTTGTGCAAGTCCCTCTCCAGACCCGCCTGGAGGACCTCCCCACCAACATACTCCGGCGACCTTGGTTTCTGGAGAGCGTGCAGCGGCCACCTTCAAGTAGCCGTTCCGCGGGCTGAAGCCGCGCGGTTGCACGCTCTCCTGAAACCCACCCCGTAACCTGATGGTTCCGTGAGCGGCGTGGGGCAGGCCGTTCGGCCTGCCCAGGCAGGCGAAACCGCCTGTCCCACGGGCTCCGATAGGGTTTCCGACCCTGGCGACGGGCCGCCGCGGCCCGCATATGCTGAAGTGCGCGCCACCACGGGACCCGGTTAGTAGTCAAGCTGCTCCCGACGAGCGGAGCACGGCCGAAATGGTACAAAAAAGGAATGCCTCTCGTTCGCTCGCTCCGCGCTCCACTCCCCGTGCTGCTCCTATTGGCATCCGCCTGCGCTCCCGCCCAGACCGCCTCCGACTGCGTCCGCATCTACCAGCAGCGTTACGCCGCACGCATGACGCCGCTGGTATGCGAGGTCGTGAAGTTCCGGACCGAGCCAGGCAACGCGGAGGCCGTCATCCAGCAGGCGCACTGGCTCGAGGAGAAGGCCCGCCAGTTCGGCTTCGTCTACCGCGATGCCGGGCCGGTCACCGAAATCGAACTCCCCGGGCCTGCGGGCGCGCCGGTCCTCGGCCTGGTTGTACACGGAGATGTGCAGCCCGCCGGAGAATCTGAGTGGACCGTCCCGCCCTTCACCTGCACGCTGCGCGAGGGCAACCTCTATGGACGCGGGGTGGCCGACGACAAGGGTCCGCTGGTCCAGGCCCTGTTGGCCATGGCCGCGCTACGGGACAGCGGCCGCGCCCGCACCCAGACGATTCGCCTCCTGGTCGGCAGCGACGAGGAGAGCGACAACCAAGACATGGCGGCCTACCTGAGATCGCACGCGGCCCCGCCACTAACGCTGGTCCTCGACAGCGGGTTCCCCGTCGTGGTCGGAGAGAAGGCTTGGGACGCGCTCCAGTTGACCGCGCCCGATCCGTTCAAGATCCGTGGCCGGACCGGCGCGCGTTGGGCCATCGCCGCATTGGATTCCGGAATTACCGCCAGCATCGTGCCTCCCCGCGCCACCGCCCGCCTGCACTGGCTGCCTCAGGACACCGCGGCACTCGATCGCGCCGCCACCGCCCTTTGCCCGGCCAAGATCCTCAAAGGGTACGGTTGTGCAACCAAACGCGAGGGCTCCGATGTGATCCTGACCACCACCGGCCGCGCCGCCCACTCCGGCGTGAACATCGAAGGCGGCCGCAACGCGCTGGTGCTGATGGCCAACCTCCTCAGCGCGAAACTGGCGGCCAGCGGGGCTCGCGATCTGCTCGAGTTTGCCGCTATCGCGGGCCGCGACCTGCATGGAGCGGGATTGGGCCTGACGCAAGCCGATCCCCTGTGGGGCCGCTACAACGTCAACGTCGCCACGGTGAAACCCGGCGATGGCGGCACGCTGGTTCTGACCACCAACCTGCGGCGCATTCCGCCCAAGACGCACCAGGACATCCAGGCGTACCTGGAACGCTTCGTCGCCGATTTCAACCGCGCGCACGGCTGCGCGCTCCAATTCGGCGGCTTTTTCAAGGACGAGCCGCTGGTCTTCGACCGGAACGCGAAGCTGGTGAAGAGGCTGCTGGCCGACTATGCGAGCGCGACAGGCAAGAGCGCACCGCCCGCCATCTCCGGCGGCGGCACGTATGCCAAGCGGCTCCCCAACGCCATCGCTTTTGGGATGTGGTTTCCCGGCAAGCCCTACCCGGGCCACGACGTGGACGAGCGCATCCCCGTCGCCGACCTCGACCGCGGCGCCGTCATCCTGATCGAGACCCTCGCCGACCTGGCCTGCTCCCCGCCACTGGCGGACCCGCTCAAACCTTGACGCTCTGTCTTTTGTGGCGCAGGCACTCCTGCCCAATGCCACTTAGTTTTCTGTAGGTAAAACAAAACGCACAGAGTACGTTTTATGAGGGCGGGAACGGACTCGGACGTGGCGCACGCTTTAGCGTGCTGGAGCGAGTTTCAACTCGCTCTGCCAGACCATGGGCTGAAGCCCACGGCGGCACGCTGAAGCGTGCGCCACAATAAGATCGAAGTGGCATTGCGCAGGAGTGCCTGCGCCACAACCTCACAATCCTTCGACGAATAGCCGGTGAATCCGCGTGTCCCCGGTCAGCTCCGGGTGGAAAGTCGCTGCCAGGTGCCGCCCGTGGCCTACCAGGACCGGGTCGCCGTTGTACCGCAGATACACGCACGCGCCGCTCCCGACGCGGCGGATGATGGGCGCGCGGATGAAGACGGTCTCCAACTCGCCCGGCCCGGTCCGTAGGAGGAACTCCTCTTCCGGCATCAGGCGCACCACCCGGCTGTCGAGTTGGCGTCCGTAAGCGTTGCGCTCGATCGCCATATCCACCAGGCCGAGCGATTCCTGCGCCGGGTTCGAAACCTCGGCCGCCAGCAGGATCGCTCCGGCGCAGGTTCCGAAAACAGGGCGCTCGCGGCCGAAGCGCGCCAGCGGCTCGAGCAGCGCCTCGTCCTTCAGGATGCGCAGCATGGTGGTGCTCTCGCCGCCCGGAATCACGAGGCCGTCGATGTTGTCGAGGCCGGCCGCCGTGCGAACCTGCGCGGCCGCGGCCCCGGCGCGCTCGAGCGCCTTCTGGTGCGCTTCGAAATCACCCTGCAACGCCAGCACGCCCACGCGCTTGACGCCGCCCACCTACCAGCCCCTCACCGCCAGGCGCTCGGACTCGGGCATGCTGGCCACGTCCAGACCGAACATCGCCTTGCCCAGATCCTCGCTCGCTTCGAGCAGCTTCACTGGATCGTTGAAGTAGGTCGCGGCTTTTACGATGGCGCGTGCGCGCGCGTCGGGATCGTCGGACTTGAAGATGCCGGAGCCCACGAAGACCGCCTCGGCGCCGAGCTGCATCACCAGCGCCGCGTCGGCCGGCGTGGCGATCCCGCCCGCCGAGAAGTTGGGCACCGGAAGCTTGCCGTTCGCGGCCACCCACTCCACCAGCTCGAGCGGCGCCTGGAGCTTTTTCGACTCCGCCACCAGTTCTTCCCGGCCGAGCACCGTGAGCTGCTTCATCTCCTTCTGGATGGTGCGCATGTGGCGCACGGCCTCGACGATGTTGCCCGACCCCGCCTCGCCCTTGGTGCGGATCATGGCTGCGCCCTCCGCGATCCGGCGCAGCGCCTCGCCCAAATTGCGTGCGCCGCAAACGAACGGCACGCCGAAGTTGCGCTTGTCGACGTGGTGTTCCTCGTCGGCCGGCGTGAGCACTTCGCTCTCGTCGATGTAATCGACCTTGAGCGCCTCCAGAATGCGCGCTTCCGTGAAGTGGCCGATGCGGCACTTGGCCATCACCGGAATGGTGACCGACTGCATGATCTCGCGGATCCGCTTGATGGGCGACATGCGCGCCACGCCACCCTCTTTGCGGATATCGGCGGGCACGCGCTCGAGCGCCATTACGGCCACCGCGCCCGCTTTCTCCGCGATCACAGCCTGGTCGGCGTTGGTGACGTCCATGATCACCCCGCCCTTCAGCATCTCGGCCAAGCCAACCTTCACTCGAAAGGTATCATCCAGAAACATTGCGTTCTCCTTCGTCGAACAGCTATCAGCAAAAACCACCGCGCCGCCGGCTCGCTATCGGCTATCAGCTCTCAGCCGCCAGCAAAACCGCCTCGCTGACGGCTCGTTTTGCAGCCATCAGCCCTGGGCCCTCATCAAAACCACCCCACCGCCAGACGTCCGTAGCTGAAAGCTGACAGCTGAGAGCTGACAGCTTCTTCAGTCACACCACCGCGGCAGCCGGCTCGTGGCGCTCCAGGCGCGCGCGGGCCAGCTCGCTCGAAAACACCTTCCCCAAAATCGCCAGCCCGGCGCGGATCTTCTCCGGCGGCAGGGCCGCGAAACTCAGGCGCAAAGCGCCCGGCTCGCGCCTGGACACCTCGAAATAGCGTCCCGGCATGTAGCTGACGCCTTCGCGTTGCGCGCGAGCCAGCAGATCGCCGGCATCGAGCGGCTCGGGCAGCCGCACCCACAGATTCATGCCGCCTTGCGGCCGGGTGAAATGCGTTCCGGCCGGCAGCCAGCGCTGGCATGCTTCGAGCACCGCCCGAAGGCGCTCGGCTCCGGCGGCCAGCACCCGCATCCGGTGCTCTTTCAGGCGGCCGGAAACCGCGAAGCGCAACAGCACCGCCTGCGAAAGCTGATCGCTGTGCAGATCGGCCATGTGCTTGGCTTCGGCCATGCGCGCCACCAGCGCCTTGGGCGCGATGGTCCACCCCACGCGCAAGCCGGGGAACGTCAGCTTCGAGAAGCTGCGCAGCAGCACCGTGTCGCCGACCGCATCGATCTGTTTGATGGCGGGCGCGGCTACGCCTTCGTAACGCAACTCGCCGTAAATGTCGTTCTCGACCAGCACGCATCCGGCTTGGCGGGCGATGCGCAGCACAGCGCGGCGGGCCTCGGCGGGGAGCGTCCCGCCGGTGGGGTTCTGGAAGTCGGGGGTGGTCACGATCAGGCGCGGGTGGCAGCGGATGGCGGCACGCTCGAGCGCGTCGACGTCGAGCCCGTCCACCCCTGCCGGCACGCCCACCAGTTGCGCGCCCGCCTTCAGAAGCACGTTCTTCAGACCCGGGTAGACCGGGTCCTCCACGATCACCGCATCGCCGGGACGAACCACCACCCGCGCGATCAGGTCGAGCGCCTGCTGGCAACCGTTGGTGACGATCAGGTCGTCTCCCGGCCGCGCCACGCCTTCGCGGCGTGCCTCGTCCAACAGGTGATGGCGCAACGGCGCGTAACCGGAGGGCGATCCGAGTTGCAGCACCGCCGAGGCGTCGGGCGAGGCCAGCACCTCGTCGCAACTCCTGCGGAAAGCTTCTACCGGGAACAGGTCCTCCGCCGGGCACGAATTGGAGAAGCTGATGCCGTCGGACGTAGCGGGCGCGGGCAGCGCGAGGCCCGGCGCTGGAAGCAATTGCTCCCAGTTCAGACCCGCACCCGGCGGCCGCGTCTCGCCGAGAACGAAGCTGCCCCTTCCTACGTGGCCCCGGACCAGGCCTTCGGATTCCAGGAGGGCGTAGGCGGCAGAGACTGTGGCCCGGTTCAGTCCAAGCGTGCCAGCCAATTCCCGAGTGGCTGGCAGCCGTTCGCCTGTCTCAAGACGGCCTACGCCGATCAGTTCCTTAATCGCGTCAAAGAGTTGCCTATACAACGGCGCTTCGGAAGACGGATCGAGATGGATTGCCGGAAACATTCCAATCTGAAGTGACCATACCATATTGGATGGTCCGAGGGCAATCACTGGATCTGCTACAATCGACTCCGAATCACTCGCGAGCCCCATCATTCATGAAGCGTTTTGCCCTTATCCCCTGCTTCGCCGTCGTCCTTGGGCTCATCGCCTCGCCAAGCGACAAGAAAAAGAAGCACGACCGGGATCAGGAACCGGTCACCCAGGCCCTTCAACTCCCGCCGGAGCTGCCGGCAGTGACCGTGGCGGACGCCGACCGCCTGGTGTTCGAAGTGACGCCGCTGCGCGGCCAAGGGCTGCTCTCGCAGCAGCTTCGCGAAGCCCTCAAAACGCTCCTTCGGCAGGACCGCCCGCTGGTAAAGCTGCGTGCCTTCGTCGCGGGTACCGGCGACACCCGCCGCGTCCAGGCGGTGGTGAGCGAACTCGCCACGGAGAAGCGAATGTCCTTGCCGGCGCTCACGGTGGTGCAGGTGGGAGAGCTTCCCCGCGACGGCGCGCAGGTAGTGTTGGAGGCGGTGGCCGTCGAGAAGAAAGGGATCAATCCAAATGGGCTGGTCATGGTTCCCGCGGTGAGCGACAGCGTGAACCAGCCGCTCCAGCCGGTGCTGCCGCACCTGCGCCGCGTTGTGGACCGGTTGCGCACATCGTTGGCCAGCGCCGGCGCCGGTCCGGACGAGGCCCTCCGGGTCACCTGCTACCCGACCTCGCTCGACGAAATCGACCAGTTCCGGATCGCGGTGACGGGCGCTTTTCCAAAGGCGGTCTTCGACTTCGTTCAGCTGCAGCGGGCGACGCTCGACAGCGGCGCAAGCTGCGAAGCGGTGGCGCGGTTGGTAGCGCCGCAGCCGGCCGGCGCTGGCAGGCTGGTCTTCACCAGCGCGCAACTGGCTTTCGGCGACCAGCCGGCCGACGCCCGGCTGGCCTTCGAAAGGTTGGGGAAAACGTTGGCCCAGGCGGGCACTTCCTATAACCAGGTGGTCCATTTGTGCGTCTATTCGCTGTCACGGTCAACGGGCGAGATGGCAGTCCGCGCCGGGCGCGAGTTTTTCGATCCGGCCCGGCCTCCGGCGTTGACGGTTCTTCCGGTCGAGGGCCTGCCCTCGCTCGATGCGTCCTTCGCCGTGGACGCGGAGGCGGTTTTGCCAGTTTCTAAATGAGTTTGGAGTCAATTACGCCGATGTCGCACACAACCGTTACCTTCGGAGAGATCATGCTGCGGCTGGCGCCGCCGTCTCTCGAGCGCCTTCTCGACTCTCCCGTGCTGGCGGCGACGTTCGGCGGAGGCGAGGCCAATGTCGCGGTCTCGTTGGCCCATCTAGGCGAGTCCGCGCGCTTCGTTACGGTTCTGCCCCCGGCGAACCCGATCGCGGAAGCGGCCGTCCGCCAGCTTCGCGGCTTTGGCGTGGACACCTCGAAGATCGTCCGGGCGCCGGGCCGGGTGGGGATCTACTTCCTCGAAACCGGAGCCAACCAGCGGCCCTCGAAGGTGGTCTATGATCGCGCGGGCAGCTCGCTGGCGCTCGCGGGTCCCACGTCGATCGATTGGGGCGCGGCGCTCGAGGGCGCGGACTGGTTCCACGTCACCGGCATCACGCCCGCCATCAGCCAGGGTGCGGCAGACCTGGCCCTCCAGGCCGCCGCCAAAGCGCGCGCGGCGGGCCTCACGGTTTCCTGCGACCTCAACTATCGCAAGAACCTGTGGAAATACGGCAAGACGGCCCAGGAGGTGATGCGCCAGCTCTTCCAGTTGGTTGACGTCGGCATCGCCAATGAAGAGGACTGCCAGATGGCGCTCGGCATCCAGGCCGAGGTGGACGTGCACTCCGGCAAGCTGGATGCCGCGCAATACTCGCGCCTCACCGAGAAGGTCCTGGGCGAGTTTCCCAACCTGAAAGTGATGGCGGTGACGCTACGCGAATCCAGAAGCGCGTCGCACAACGGATGGTCGGCCTGCCTGCAAGACGGCAAGAACTTTCTGGTCAGCCGGCACTACGAGATCACGCACATCGTCGATCGCGTGGGCGGAGGCGACGCCTTCGCGGCCGGGCTGATCTACGGGCTCAAGCGGCTGCCGGAGCACCAGGAGGCGCTGGAGTTCGCCGTCGCGGCATCGTGTCTCAAGCACTCGCTGCCCGGGGATTACAACCGCTTCGGCGCGGACGAGATCAGGGCTTTGACGAAGGGCGGCGGCTCCGGCCGCGTCGAGCGATGAAAGGGTGGCCGGCTCCGGCCTCTGCGAGCATGTTGGTGGGGTGGTTCCCGGGACTGCGGCGGGGTGTGGACGTCCCGTGCAGGCGTGGCCGCCGTCCCCACAAGCCGGCCGCTGCTGAGAAATACCGGCCAGGGTGAGATAATGATTTCGATGCTTCGAGGTGGTCTGATCTTCATTTCCGGATTGTGTCTGGCTGCGCTGGCGCAGACGGCGAGCCAGAAGCCCGAGGCGGAGGCACCGCCGATCAGGGTCCAGGTGAACGAGGTCATCGTCCCGGTGACCGTAACCGACTACAAAGGCCGGTTCATCTCCAACCTGGAGCAGTCCGACTTCAAAGTCTATGAAGACGGCCGCGAACAGAAGATCCAGTTCTTCAGCCGCCAGGCCAACCAGCCGATCGTGCTGGGCATGGTGCTCGACTTGAGCAGCGGTTCGCGCATCCACTGGGAGAATTTCCAGAAGACCGCCATGGAGATGGTCTGGGCGCTGCTGTCCGACGAGAGAGACAAGAAATACAGCGGCTTTCTGGTCACTTTCAGCACCGAAGCGGAGCTGGCCGTAGACACCACTTCGAATCCCGAGCCCATCGTGGACAAGATCCGCACCCTCAAACCGGGCGGCGGAGCCGCGTTGTATGACGCCATCGCCATGGCCATCAACAAGCACCACCTGCTCCCGGGCGAGCCCATCGAGCCACGGCGCGTGCTGATCGTTTTCGGGGATGGCAATGACAACGCCAGCAAGCACTCGCTGGACCAGGTGATCGAGCTGGCGCAGCGCAACCTGGTGACGATCTACGTCGTGAGCACGCAGGCGTTCGGATTCCTCAACGAGGGCTCGGCCGCGATCGCGCGCCTGACGGACGCGACCGGCGGACGCGTCGAGACGCCGCTCGATGGCGTTTACGCCGACGTCTCGGGATACCTTTCAAAGCCCCAGGACGCCGGTAACTACTCGCTGGTGGTGGGCAGCGGCGCCTACTCGTCCGCTATCTCCCAGCACATGTTCGACGCCATCACCAAGGTCGCGGGCGAGATCAGCACGCAGTACATCCTGCGCTACATTCCGGACACCACCGAGAACACGCGCGCGCTTCGCGCGATCAAGGTCACGGTGGATATCCCGGACGTCACGGTCCGCACACGCCGGGGCTACTACCCCTTCGCGCTGCAATAGCTATTTGGCGCCCCCCTGGCCTGCCAGGGCACGGAAGTCGGCCCGCTCGCGGATCGAATCGAACGACGGATCGGTGTGGAGACGCCCGCGATCCCCGAGCCCCTTTTCGACGGCCTTCTTCAGGCACGACATCGCTCGTCCTCTGTCGTTCGCGAGGGCGTAGAGGCCGGCCAGCCTGTAAAGCAACTCCGGGTTGTCGGGCTCCATCAAGGCCGCCAGCTCGAGGCTGAGGGCAGCGCCGGAATAGTCCTTCTTCTCTCGCTCGACCGCGGACTCCTCCCGAGCACGGACGTTCGCTTCCCGTAGGACGCGGCGTGCCACGCGGCGCTCGTCGGAGTCCTCGGCCGCGGCCTCCCTGGTGCGCAGGCCGGCAATGGAGTTACGCAGGGAGGCCAAAGCTTCCTGCCGGCCGGAACCGTCCAGCTCGCGCGCCAGTGTGAGAATCCTCGCCAGCAACTCCCGATGGCGGGCGATCGCGCGTTCCTCGGCCTTCAGGGCTTTCCGATATTCCTTCGACTCTCTCAGCGCGGCAGCCCTCTTCTCCAAAGCGGTCGTGTCTTCCCAGCCCCTGAAATCGGCGGCCAGCGAGCGGGTCTCGAGGTAAGCGCCGATGAGGTCGTTGGCCGCCTCGGAAGCCTTCGCACGATCGACGCCGCTCTCGAAGAGCGCGTGGATGAAAAGCTTGTCCACGGGTTTCGTGCCGGCCCGCATCGCCAGCAGATCGAACCAGGCCAGAGCGCTCGAGCAGACGCCGGACGGTGCCCAGCCGTGCGGACCCGTGAACAGGGCCAGGCGATGGGGCGTGCCGAGGCCTTCAATCTCTCGGTCCACCTGGCGCATCTCGGCATAGTTGAAGTCGTCGGTGCCGGCCGTGCCGAAGAACGGAAAGGCGAAATCCTTCGGCACCCCGGGGCCCGAAAACCCCGCGGCCTGGGCGATCACTCCAGCGAAAACGCCCGATGCCAGGAAGGCGGTGGCATCGCGGGCCCCGCCGGACATCCCCGCCACGTAGGCGCGCCGGTCGTCGATACTCAGGGTCTCGTGCGTATCGCGCCACACGGCCTCAAGGGCCGCCGACGCCACCGCTGCCGGCCCGTTCCGCGAGTTGTACGAGCCGGCAACGATGTAGCCGTATTTCTCGGCGCCCTCTTCGAAGTGCTCGAGCGGCAGGCGGCCCCGCGCCAAAGGTTCGAGGCAATAGAGGATGGGCCATTTGCGCGCGGCGCTGTAGGCCGAGGGGAGGTAAAGCGCATAGGACTGGCGAGAGTCGGCGGAACAAACCACCCGGTCGATGATGCGGCCTTTGGGAAGGTCGGCAGCCGATGCCGCAGCCAGCAGCAGGGCGGGAAGGATGGCGAAGCGCACCATCCCATGTTACTTCCCAGCACCGAACCGCGACCGTGAGGGAGCGGACCTCTCACGCCTGCACGTGTCCGCTCGCTGACGCGCGCGGTTCGGTGCTGCTCGCCGTGAGCGGCTAGCGCTCGCCCCACTTCAGCTTCTCGGTGCTGCTCGCCGTGAGCGGCTAGCGCTCGCCCCACTTCAGCTTCTGCCGCAGCACGTCGAAGAACATCGACTTGGGAGGGCGGATCAGCCGCAGCACGTGCGCCGAGCGGCTGCACACAACCTTGTCGCCGTGGCGCAGCGGCTCGCCGATCTGCCCGTCCAGGGTCAGGTAGGCGTCCTCATCGCGGGTGCGGCTCAGCAAAGTGATCACCGCGGTGTCGGGGACGATGACCGGCCGGTTGGTCAGCATGTGCGGGCAGATGGGAGTCAGGCACAGAGCTCCGACGCGCGGAAAAATGATCGGCCCGCCGGCCGAGAGCGAGTAGGCCGTCGATCCGGTCGGAGTGCAGATGATCAGGCCGTCGGCCTTATAGGCGCAGACGAAGTGGTTGTCTACGAACGCGTCGAGGTCGATGATCCGGGCGATGGAGGCCTTGGTGATCACAACGTCGTTGAGAGCCTCGTAAGACGCCGTCGGAACGCCGTCACGGACAACCTCGCAGTGCAGCATGCTGCGGGCGCCGATGCGATGCTCGCCGCGCAGGGCGCGTTCCAGTTCCGGGCACACCGCATCCACCGTGATGGCCGTCAGGAAACCCAGCCCGCCCAGGTTGACGGGGAACAGCGGAATCTCACGGCCCCGCAGGGCGCGCGCCGCGGCCAGCAAGGTGCCATCGCCGCCGAAGACGATGAGTAGATCGGAGCCCTGGGCGACATCCTCCAGCCCCTCGCCGTCGTCCGTGCCGAGATAGCCCGCCGTCACCCGATCGAAGCGCACCCTGAGCCCACGTTCTCTCAGCCACTCGACAACGCCGGGGATCACCTGGGCGGCCTGGTCCACGTGGGGCTTTGCGATGATGCCCACGGCTTTAATGTCTTGCATGCAGCAGGAACTCCCGGTTCCCTTCCGCGCCCAAAATGGGGCTCTCCATCAGGCCGGTCTTGAATCCCAATTCTTCGACCGCCGTGCGCACCCGGTCACACGCCCGCGGCCTGAAGCCCGGCGTCCCGCACGATTCCGCCCTTGCCGACCTCGCCGCGCCCCACCTCGAACTGCGGCTTAACAAGTATAACCATCCGGCCGGTTTCCTTCAGCAGCGGAAGCACGGCCGGTACAATCAGCGTAACCGAAATGAAGCTGACGTCGAAGACCGCCAGGTCCACGGTCTCCCCGATGTCCTCGAACCGAAGGTAGCGCGCGTTGATGCCCTCGCGGACCGTGACGCGCGCGTCGCCGCGCAGCTTCCAATCGAGCTGGCCGGCGCCGACATCGACCGCATAGACGTGCCGGGCTCCGCGCTGCAACATGCAGTCCGTGAATCCGCCGGTGGAGGAGCCGACGTCGAGGCAGACGCTGCCCGCTAACATCGATCTGGAAGTGGTCGAGCGCGGCGTCGAGCTTCAGGCCGCCGCGGCCCACGAAACGGGGCTGCGCCAGCACTGCGACGCGGGCGTCCGCGGCAACGGCATGGCCGGACTTCTCGGCCTTCTGACCATCCAGAAGGACTTGGCCGGCCAGCACCAGCGCCTGGGCCTTCGTGCGGGACTCGGCCAGACCCCGCTCGACCAGCAGTTGATCCAGCCGCAGGCGGCCGGGCGGTTTCATGCGCTGCGCTCGACGATCAGGTCGGCCAGTTCGCGCAGGCGGACGCCCCGCTCGCCGAACACCTCCAGCGCCTGGTGCGCGCCCTGGCGCTCGCTTTCGGCCATACGGTGCGATTCTTCGAGGCCATAGACGGCGGGAAACGTGATCTTCCGCTGCTCGGCGTCTTTGCCCGCGGTCTTGCCCAGGGCTTCGGAGGACTGCTCGACGTCCAGAATGTCATCGACGATCTGGAACGCCAGTCCGACGTGCTGGCCGTAGCAGGTAAGAGCCGCCAACTGGCGGAGGTCGGCGCCGGCGCAGATACCGCCCATACGGACGCTGGCGCGAAGCAGCGCACCGGTCTTGGCGCGGTGGATGGTCTCGAGCAGTTCGGCGGTCGGCTGTTGGCCCTCGCCTTCGAGATCTGCCACCTGGCCTCCGATCATGCCGCCAACCGTTCCGGCGCCCACCGCCAGTTCCTCTACCAACTGCGCCCTCCGCCCCACGGCGCCGCGGATCTGGCCCAGAACCTGAAAAGCGAGCGTGAGCAACGCGTCGCCGGCCAGAATCGCCATGGCTTCTCCGAACTGCTTGTGGCAGGTGGGGACGCCGCGGCGCAGATCGTCGTTATCGAGCGCCGGCAGATCGTCATGAATGAGCGAGTAGGTGTGAACGAATTCGAGCGCGCAGGCCGACTCCTCCGCACCGGGAGCGAAATCCGCGACCGCTCGCGCCGCCTCCAGGCACAGAATGGGACGGACGCGCTTGCCGCCCGCAAACAGGCTGTAGCGCATGGCGCGGTGGATGGTCTGGGGCGGCGTGGATTCGGCCGGCACCAGGCGGTTCAATTGCGCATCCACGAATTGCTGCTGTTGCTTGATGTACTCGCCGAAGGTCATGCCTTGTCCGTGCGGAAGGCTTCGGGCTGCAGCTTGCCATTCCGTTTGATCAGCACTTCGACTCTGGTTTCGGCCTCTTCGAGCTGTTTGCGGCAGCGGTCGCTCAACTGCACGCCGCGCTCGAACAATTCGAGAGCGCGCTCGAGCGGCAGGTCCCCGCTCTCGAGTTCGTGGACCACTTTTTCCAGCTCGCCCAGGCTGGCTTCGAAGCTGGGCGCCGCGTTCTCCTGCTGAGGCTCCTCGGGCATCGTCCTATTCTAGAACAGCGATCGGCCGGGTCCGCTCCCTCACGGTCGCGGTTCCGTGCTGAGCAGCCTACGGAGCGGCAGGCGCAGGCGCCGGCACCAGCGCGCGCCAGATGGGCTGGAACCAGTCGTCCTTGTCCATGTCGTAGACGATGAAGTTCGAGTCGAACTGCCAGTAGGTCCACGCGAACCCGAAGGACTCGGCGGTGCGCGCCAGGTAAGCGGTGTAGCGGACGCGCGACTCGATGTCGCCTTTGTCGTAAGCGCCGAACTCGCCCAGCAGGATCGGCCGCTTCTGGGCTTTGGACCATTGGGCGACGCCGGCGAAATCCTCCTCCACCCGGCGCTTCTCGGTGTCGGTGCCCCAGGTGACGCCCGAAAGTTTGGCGGTCAGCGGGCTCCACGGCGCGCCCTGATGGGTGAATTGCATCGGCAGGTAGTAATGCACGGTGACGATGATGTGCCGGTCATCGGGCGGAAGCTCGAGCTGGTCGAGGAAATGGATCCCGTTCCAGAAAGCGGGGCCGATGACGACATTGCGCGTAGGATTGGTCTTGCGAATGACGGCCAGCGCTTCCTTGAGAACGCCGTTCCACATAGGGGCGGTGAGCCGGGAGTTCGGCTCGTTCAGGATTTCGAACAGCACTTCGGCCGGGGCATCCTGGTAGCGCGGCGCGATCTGCTCCCAGAACGCCAGGAGCTTGACCTGGCAGCCGGCGGGATCTTTCCCGCAGCTTCCGAAGTCGTGCTCGTCGAGGATGACGATCAGGTTGTTGGCGAGCGCGTTCTTCACTACCCAGTCGAGCGTTTTGAGCCACGCCGGGTCGAGCCGGTTCTGCGCGTCCATGTGGCCGAAGGCTTGCAGGTTGACACGCACGGTCTGGAACCCGCCCTCGTGGATGCGCTGAAAATGACGTTCTTTGAAGCGGGCCTTGGCGAAGTCCTGCCATAGCGGGTCGTATCCGATGATGTTGACCCCACGGCCCATTTTCACGATCTGCTCGAGCGGATCCACCGGAGTCTCGGCCCCAGCGGCCGCCGCGACGAGCGCGGCCAGCCAGACGGTCTTCTTGAACAAGCGATTCCTCCCCGAAAAGCAATTGTCGCACCGGTGGGGTGGAGACCGGCGGACATTCGTTACCGAGCCGCGACCGCAAGGGAGCGGACCGTGCGTCGGCTCAAATACCTCAAACACCGCTCCCTTGCGGTCGCGGCTCGGCCCGGCGTACCACTCGCGCCCCGGCCCGCTACAGCCGCTTGCGCATGAGCAGGCCGTCGGAGCGGTCCTCGTAGTAGCGCGCGATCCGGCCGGCGGCGCGAAATCCCAGACCGCGGTAGAAGCGGATCGCGGCGAGATTGTCCGTCCTGACCATCAGAGTCACAAGCCGGACACGGGCGCGGCGCAGGCGCGAGACGATATGGCGCAGCAGGGCCGTGGCCACGCCCGCGCGGCGGTGTTCCGGCAGGACCGCGATCGAGACGATCTCCGCTCCCTCTTCCCCGGCGGACGCCACCGCGTAACCGACGATGCGCCTCGACCTCAGCGCCACGAAGAAGTGGCGCCCACACTCGCGATGGAGGTCGAGAAACAGCTCGCGCGGGTACGCATCCTGGGGAAAGCAGGCGCCTTCGATCGTGAGCACTCGCTCCAGATGGCGCCGAAGAAAGGGGCGGATCTCGGTCACCGCGTGCCCGAAGCGTCCCGGCCGCGATGCGCGGCTCGGACGATGGCGGCGCCGGCCGCACCTGTATTGGTTCCCTTCAACCTACCCAGAATAGCCTATGGCCGCCGGCCGGTCAGTCGGCGGTGGCGGCGGTGGCGAGTTGCAGATGGGCGCAGCGCAACACTTCACAACGCGACCGAAAGTCCGACAGGCGTTCCTCGCACCGGGGCATTAGTGCAAAGCGCCGCAGCACCTCCTGCCTGGTACGAGCGACCAAGTGGTAGTCGAGTTGATTCAGTTGCTCCAGGCGGGCGTACAACACGTCGCCAATGGCCTCGCGAAGCCGGTCTTCGGGCTGCACGTTCGTGTCGCCGTCATTGGGACTGAGGGCCGGACTGACGTTCTGCTTGACGTACTGGAACTGCAAGCGCGGAAAGGCCGGCCGGAGAAAGTACTCGGCTGCGGCCAAGCTCTCGTCGAACAGGTCCACCAGACCGACGACCGACATCCGCCGGAGCACGTCTACGGCAACCCGCAGATCCGTGAAGGCAGGCGGACGGGTGTAAGCGCCGCCGTTGGCGATCAGGCTCACCTGGACGTCGTTCACCAGTTGCGGATGCTCCTCGATCGCCAGCTCGAAAAACTCCCGCGCGGACATCGACTTCGCACGGGCGCTGAGCTCGTCAAAAGACTCGACTCGGCGGAGATAGTTATAGACCGACCACAGACGCTGGATTGGGTCGCGCAGGAAACACAGGTCAAACAGGATCAATCCGGGAACGTCCGGCTTCGGATAATTCAGGTGATGGCTCGACACCGCAACGACTTCCGGGTGAGCCTCCAGAAATGAGACCAGGTCCGCCTGACGCAGGACGGAATCGGACGCCGGGCCGTGGACGGTCGCAAATCGCTCGCCGAATGCACGCCGGAGAACATACTCGAGCGTGCTGCCGGCATTCTTGAAGATGTGATAGTGCGCGATGACCCAGCGGTTGGGCGTGGCCGGAACGATCCACGCACCGCCATCGCCGGAGCCACCGTTAGAACGGCTTTCGATGCTCGTCCTCCCATAGATATACGTTCAGGCCGGCTTCCCGGCCCGGCAAAAAACTAGAAGAGCAATGTTACCATGGGCACCGTCGATTCCAAAGTTAAGTAATGCGGGCAATGCGGGCACAGCTCGTGAGCAAGGGGGCAGGCGCAGATGCGCGGGGGTCCGCTCCCTAACGGTCGCGGTTCGGTGCTGGCCATCCCTAACGGTCGCGGTTCGGTGCTGGCCATCCCTGACGGTCGCGGCAGGGTGAGGGGTGTCGGGCGCTCACAGCTGGCGACGTGCGGCTTCGCGCGCCGCAGCCCGCTCCAGGGCATAGGCGGGCGACAGGCTATTGCAGCATGACCGAGGCAGGCTTCTCGCCCCGGCCCAGGACCCATTCGTAGACCAGCTTCATCTCGTTGGCCGCGGAATCCCAGGAAAAACTCCGCTTGGCCAGTTCCCGTCCCCGCGCTCCCATCGCCCGGAGGTCCGCCGCGGGTAGCCAGAAAAGCCGCTCCAGGGTGTCGCGGATCTCAGGCGGCCCGGTGGCGGCGATGGACATCGCGGCACCCGCGTCGAAGCCCTCCGGAAGGTGGCAAAACGGGGTCATGAGCGCCGGCACACCGTTGGCCCAGGCTTCCAGGACGGCCGTCGGCAGCCCCTCGCTCCGGGAAGGGAGGATGAAGGCCGAGGCCCGGGCGAATGAGGCGGCCCGGTCCGCACCATACTGGGGACCGGTGAAGACCACCGTCTTCTCGACGCCCAGTGCCCTACACAGGCGGCGAAGCCAGTCGCCGTGGCCGCCATCGTCCCCGCCGGCAATGACCAGCTTCCAGGAACGGGCAGCGGTCTCGAGCCGGAACTGCGACCAGCCCAGCAGCAACTCGGTAAGGCCTTTCGTCGGGTGGAGGCGGCCCAGGTAGAGCAGCACCTTGTCCTCCGGTCCAACCGCCTCGGCCCAGGATGGATTGGCCTCCACTGGCCGGGACGGAATCCGCACCCCGCTGGGGATGACGCAGACCGGGTTCTTCAATCCGTAAGACCGGATCGATCGGGCCTCGGCGCGGGTCAGGGCATGCAGGCATGCCGCGCCTCTCAGGTGCTCGTTTTCGAAGAGAGCGCCCGCCATGAGCTTTTTCCAGCGCGACTGCGCCAACGCCCAGGAATCCAACATGCCGTGCGGGCTGACGATGTACGGCCGCCGCTCGCGGCGCGCCCAACGCAGGGAGGCAATCGACGGGTACATCCAGACGCCGTGGGTATGCACCAGGTCCAGGCCGCCGGAGGAAAGGCGATGCGTCAGGCTTCGCGAGTAGCCGAAGCGCCGGGGTCCAACCACCCGCTCGGCGCAGACGTGAAGACCTTGCCACGCGACTCGATCCGCGAGTGTACGGTCGTCCTCTATCCCGAAGAGTCTCAGCTCAATAGGATCGATAAGCTCAAGTGCTTTAGCAAGCCCGCACAGAGCCGGGAACACGGCTCCGTCGCTTTGGGGGGAGCGGCAGTCAACATCCCGATAGTCATGGTAGTGACGTCCGCTGCCTTACGGTCGCGGCGCGCAACCGCGAGCAGTTGTCACGAGCGGCAGGCCGGGACGGCATCCTCCGTTTCGATGTGGGCCCCATCGCCTCGGCCGTTAACCTCGAAGATTCCCGCCAGGCGCTCCACGGCGAGGTCCAGCACGTCGACGCGGCTGTTCAGGGCGTCCAGCCGCGTTTTCACGGTCACCTGGGCGTCCATGCCTCCGCCGACGATCAGGTTCTCGATGGCGATGCGGGCAAAGTCCGAAAGGCTGCGTACGCCTTGGGACTCGCACACGTCCCTGAGCGCGCCATATTCGTCGTCGGACAGTCGAATACTGATGGTTCGGGTTTTTCGTCTGATCACGGACATGCCACCGCACTCCGGCGGAGAATGGGACGGATGAGATTGCGGTCGACCTCGACGGCGACCGATCGCTGCAAGAGCGTTACCGATAGCACGACTCGAGACTCCTTCTTTACGGCGGTGAGAATTCCCTCGACGCCCTCCAGCGCTCCGTGCTCGATCCGCACACGTTCGCCGGCCTGTAGAAACGGCCAAGGAATCGCCTGCATCCCGGACCTCACGAGCGACTGGATGGCCGCCAATTCCTCCGGCTCGACGGGCTGGGGAGTCTTCCCCGACCCGATGATCGATACCACGCCCGGGGTCGTCAACACCGGCAGGCGGCTGGAAGGCTGAAGACGGCAGAAGACGTAGCCGGGGAACAACGGCAGGTCCACGTCCTTGACCCGGTCCGACCACCGATTCCGGCTGCGATAGAGAGGGAGCAGCTCCTCAAAGCCTTTTGACCGCAAGGATGCCGCCACCATCTTCTCGCACCGGGAGCGGACGTGGAGAGCGAACCAAGCTGTAGCGAGGTCCGCCGGCTCCTGCGATTCCGTTTCGGTCTGTAGATCCATCAAAACAGCACCTTATTGAAAGTTCGCGGGCCAGGCGCGCCGCGTCCGCCCGGTGGCACCGCCCGCACCGCTCGGTCCAGCCGGTGACAGCGGGATCGCACCGCACCGCGGCACCAGCGGACAGGCTGCCGCCCCTCGAATCCCATATTCCGCAAACCTGATGTGAGAGGGCGTGAGGCGCGTTGACCCCATTCCCTGAATACAATTGTCAGAGTGGCGGCCCAAGGTTCTCATGGATTCGTAGGCTGATAGAATGGTCGTTTATGGGTTCCATCGCTCGCGGTGCGCTGATTTTGTGTCTGGCCGGCATAGGGGCATTCCCGCAAACGGCGGAGAAGAAAGCGGCGGCGCCGCCCCGATCCGCACTCGACAAGGCGACGCTGGAAGCCTACGTCCGGCATCTCTTCGTGTGGGGAAAGGCGATCAAAGTGGAGGTGATGGATCCGAAGCAGTCGCCCGACCTGCCGGATTTCTACACCGTAACTGTGAGGGGAACGGCCGGCCAAGCGAGCCAGGACGAGAATTTTCTGGTCTCCCACGACGGCCGCAAGATCATGAGAGCGGTGATCTTCGACGTCAACCAGAACCCCTTCAAGCCGGACCTGCAGAAACTGAAGACGCAGTTCCAGCCGAGTATGGGGACTGAGGGCGCTCCGGTGGTGCTGGTGCTCTTCACCGATTTCGAGTGCCCGGTCTGCAAGCAGGAAGCCGACCTGCTTCGCCAGAACCTTCTGAGCGCGTACCCCAAGGAAGTCCGCCTGTACCTCAAGGACTTTCCCCTGGTGCAGATTCATCCCTGGGCGAAGACGGCGGCCATCGCCGGCCGATGTGTCTTCCGTCAGAATCCGGCCGCGTTTTGGGAGTACCACGATTGGGTCTACGCACACCAGGCCGAGATCACGGCCGAGAACTTCAAGGCTAAACTCGGCGAGTTCGCCGGCACCAAACCCAAAGAGATCGACGCGATGCAGCTCAACAGCTGCTTTGACTCCCGGGCTACGGAGTCGGAGGTGGACCGCAGCCTGGCTGAAGGAAAGGACTTGCACATCGGCGCAACTCCTACCTTGTTCATCAACGGGCGGCGGATCGATGGCCAGATCCCGTGGCCCAGCCTGAAGGAAATCATCGACTACGAGATTGACTACCAGAAGACGGCGAAGAACGCGGGCGAAGACTGCGGCTGCGAGGTGACGCTAACCTCGCCGCTCGGCAGCCAGGCGGCGGCCCGGTAGGGCTACGCACGGTCAACGCCTCACTGTTCCCGGAGCGCGACCACCGGATCGATGCGGGTCGCACGGCGCGCGGGAAGGTAGCAGGCGAGCAGCGCCAAACCGGCCAGCAGCGCTGGGGCTCCGTACACCAGGCGCGGATCGTCGGCGCGCGTGTCGAAGACGTTCGCCAGCATCGCGGCGAGGCTCCCGGCACTTCGGGCAAACACGGCTGCGCCGGCAATGCCCAGTACAGAGCCGATGGCGATGAGCGCGGTTCCCTCGCGCAGCACCAGCCTTTGCACCTGTGCGCCGCGGGCGCCGAGCGCCACGCGAATCCCGATCTCCTTCCGCCTTTGCGTTACCGCATAGGCGGTGACGCCGCCGAGTCCCACGCAGGTGAGGAGCAGCGCAAACAGGCCCAAGATGACATAGACGGCGGAACTCCATTGAACGAAGGCGTTCATGCGGGCGAGATTCTCCCGCATGGTTTGCGCGTTGAATACGGTGAGATTGGGATGGAGCAGCGCCATGCGGTCGCGCACCGCACCCCCCGCTCCGCGGACCAGAATGGTGGCGCGAGGCGCGCGGCTTCTCCCAAACCAGTCGGCGGTGAGAGGCAGAAAAACCGTCGCAATCGGCCTGGGGGGAAAGAACCCGGAGGGCACGTCGCGAGTGACTCCCACCACGGTGTAGCCGGCGTCGTCCTCGCGAAGCCGCCGCCCGATTGGATCCTCCGCGCCAAACAGTGCGCGCGCGGCCGTTTGGTTAATGATGACCGGAGTGGCGGTTCCGGGAGGTGCGTCGTTTCGCTGGTCGCGAAGCTCGAACTCGTGCCCGCGCACCAGCGGCACGCCCAGCGTGGCGAAGTAGTTCGCACCGATCCGTTCGAGGAAGACGGAGCACCGGATGCCGGAAGCCTCAACACTGGTGTTGGCATAGCTGGCGGCGAGATTGGTGAAAGGCACGCCACCCGCGAGGGCAACGGAACGAACGCCGGCGACCTGCGAGAGCTCGTCGGGCAGCCTGGCGAAAAGCGCCGCTGACTGCTCCGTGGAGAAGCCGTCGCGCAGGGGATCGATCGAGAGCAGACTCAGATTGGCGGTGTCGAAGCCGGGGTCCACACGCGCGGTGTGCTGGTAACCGGCGACCATGTAGCCGGTGACCAACAGGAGCATCGTGGACACGGCCACCTGGGAGACGACGAACAGGTTGCGCATGCTGAAGCGGCGGTAGCGGCGGAGTGGGGCTTGCGCGCCTTCTCTGAGCACCGTGGCAATGTCGGTGCGCAGCGAGGTCAATGCCGGAACCAGTCCGAATGCCGCGCCGGCCAGGAAGGAAATCGCCAGCGTGAACGCGAGGATGCGGAGATCGGGACGCATATCCATCCGATTCGGGACCTGCGGTGGGCATCTCGAGACCGGACATCGTGTGGCCGATCCAGTAGGCCAGCAGCATGCCGCCCACACCGCCAGCCAGCGACAGCAGGACGGTCTCGGTCAGGAGCTGCCGCACCAGGCGGGGCCGGCTGGCGCCCAGGGACACACGCACGGCGATCTCGCGCCGTCTCTGGCCGGCTCGGGCGAGCAGGAGATTGACCAGGTTCGCGCAGAGCAGCGCCAGAACGAGGGCCCACAGAACGAAGTTGAACCCGAGCACAAAGGCGCGCTGCTCCGGTGTGACGAGCATGAGCGTGCCGGCGGGCATCAGCCGGATTCGCCGCGCCTGGCGATCGCGATCGCGTTCCTTGTCCGGGGCTTGCCGGTCGAGCGCCAGGGTCACCGCGTCGAGGGAGGCATCGGCGGCGGGTATGGTCACGCCGTGCGGCAAGCGTACCACCAGCCGGAACATCTCGAGATCGGGACGGTGCAACGGATCCTCGCCGAGCTCGGGCGCCACCGCGGTGCCGCAGGTCAGGGGCACATAGATGTCCGAGGGAGTCCACGGCCACATGCCGAGAAACTCCTGGGGCGCCAGGCCGACAATGGTTGCCAGTTGTCCGTTCAGCCGCAAGGGACGCCCTATCACCTGCGGGTCCGAGTTCAAGAAGGTGCGCCAGAAACGGTCGCTCACCACGACTACCGGAGGCAGGCCGGGCTTTTCCGTCCGCGCCGAGAAGAAGCGGCCGGCCGCCGGCGTCACTCCCAGTGTCGAAAAGTACTCCGGGGAGACGAGCTGCCCGTAGAAGCGGTCCGCGCGGCCGTTACTCGCCCCGGAAGAGGCAACGGCGAAGGGGATCCCTGTGAGGAAAGCCGTCGCCGACTCCGCAACCTGCGGCCGGTCGCGGTAGTGTTCGAAATACGGGTAGGAGACTTGTCTCCACGGCGTGACCAGCGCGCCTGGGTCGCGCACGCCGGGGGGAGGGCCCAGCAAGGCATTCGACCCCAGGAGCACGACACTGCACATGCCGATCCCAATGACCAGGGACAACAGCGCAATGGCCGTAAATCCCGGCGAGCGGGCCAGCACCCTCAGTGCGTAAAGCACGTCCTGGCGGATCTCGGAGAGGTACTCGGCAGGCAGCCGGACGGCAATATCGGCCAGCAGTCGCAGCAAGCCCACCAAGCCGTACCTACGCCACGCTTCCGGAACGGCGTCTTCACCCATCTGATCCAGGTCCTCTCCATAGACCATCCGGAATTCGTGGGGGTAGGCGCTCGCCAGACGCCGGTAGAGTACTAAGCAGATGTTTACTGGGAGTTTCATCCGTAGGCCTCCTGCTTGCGCCTCTTGTGGGCCATCCGCACCAGCTCTTCGAGGCGCTGACATTCCAGATCGAGCACACTGCGCCCCAGCCGGGTCAGCTTGTAGTATCTGCGGCGTGCATCATCGAGCTCTGGCGCCGGCCTTTCCTCCGACTCCTCGATCAGTCCGCTGCTGATAAGCTTCTTCAGCGAGCCGTAGAGAGTTGCGGGCCAAAGGTGCACTGCCCCGTCCGTGCGCTCCAGGACCTCCTGCATGATGCCGTAGCCGTGCTGCTCGTGGCCGACGAGCGAAAGCAGGATATGGAACCAGTTGGTGTGAAGGGGAAGGAAGGTTTGTGGGATCTATTGACACGACAAGATATATATTGCACAATACCTAGTCAGCGTCAAGGGAGTTTATGACCCTATTCGGCGGATTCCTCCTGTACCTGGGACTGATGGGCGCGGCAGCCGGCGCCGTTTCGCTTCTGAAGCCCCTTCGATTCCTGGGCATCCGCACCCGGAAGGGAGGTCTTGCGGTGTTGGGACTCGGTTTCCTGGCGTTCGCGGCGGGCGTCTATTTGCCCGTGACGGAAACGCGCGTCCCGGTCGTCCGCACACGCCTGGACGACTTCGCGCCCGTGTTCCAGTTCAGCGAGTTTCACAGCATCGCCGTCAATCGGCCCAAAGACCGGGTCTACGCGGCCCTCCGCGCGGTGACCCCGGATGAGATCCGGTTCTTCCGGACGCTCATGTGGATTCGGTTTGGTGGCTCCGGGACGCCCGAGCGCCAGCCGATCCTCGATTCCTTTACCTCGGGGGGATTTCAGTTGCTGGCGGAGGATCCGGGTCGCGAGATCGTGATCGGCCGGGCCGGAAACGGGCGGAAGTCCACGCCGCAAGAGTTCAAAGCCTTCCAGCAGGCCCAGATGATCAAGATCGCGATGAATTTCCGCGTCCAGGAAATCGATGCGACCCACTGTCTGGTCTCGACGGAAACCCGCGTCTATGCGGTCGGGCGTGACGCTCTCCACGGGTTCGCGGCGTATTGGCGAATGATCTATCCCGGAAGCGCGCTCATAAGGCGAATGTGGCTCCGCGCCATCAAACTGCGGGCCGAGGCGGCATTCGCGCCTTGATCAGCCCCGCTGGCCGCGGTACCAATCCAGCGTGCGGCGAAGGCCCTCCGCGAGACTGAAGCGCGGGCTGTGGCCGAGGTCCCGGACCGCAGCCGTAGTGTCCGCCTGCGAGTCGCGCACATCGCCGGGACGGGGCGGCCCGTACTCGGCTGGGATCGAGACCCCTTCTATCCTCTGCAGCGTCTCCCAGACCTGGTTGAGCGTGTAGCGGTTGCCGTTGCCGCCGTTGTAGACCCGGCCAGAGACTCCGGGGGCGCGGGCGGCCCTCAGGGTGAGGTCGGCCACGTCTTCGACGTAGGTGAAGTCGCGCGACTGCTCGCCATCGCCGAAGATGGTCGGCGACCGGCGCTCGATCAGCGCCGTCATGAACAGAGAAATAATCCCCGAATAGGGGCTGGAGGGATCTTGGCGCGGGCCGTACACGTTGAAATACCGGATGGCCACCGTCTCCAGACCGAAACAACCCGCGAAGGCCGCGGCGTAATACTCGCCGACTAGTTTCTGGACGGCGTAAGGCGACTTCGGCCGGGGCGTCATGGTCTCCACCTTGGGCAGCACCTCGGTGTCGCCGTAGGCCGAAGAAGAGGCGGCGTAAAACACACGCTTGACGCCGCCCGCGGCGCAGGCGCGGAAGACCTGAAAAGTCCCGTCGATGTTAGTCTCGTGCGAAGGCACCGGATCCTGGATGGAGCGCGGCACGGACGGAATCGCGGCCAGGTGGAACACCACGGCGGCGCCGCGAACCAGGGGCGCGATCTCCTCGTAGCAGCGGATGTCGGCCCGATGGAAATCCACCTGCCCGCTCACTTCCCGGAGGTTCTCCTCGTGGCCGCTGGCCAGGTTGTCGATTACAGCGACACGCGAGGCGCCGCCAGCGAGCAACTTCCGAACCAGGTTGGAGCCGATGAAGCCGGCCCCTCCGGTGACCACGTACTGGTTGGACATGAGCCTCTAGTGTAATCAGTCGGCGACCACGTGGACAATCTTTACGGTCGACGGCGGGGGCGCGGTGACCGTCTCGCGGATTGCGGCGAGCGGGGCGCGCTGGATCATGGCGGAAAGCACGCCGCGATCGAGCCGGGCCAAATCCGCGACGGCCAGCGCGAACGCCTCGGGGCCGGCATTGACGCTGCCGAAGACGGTCTTGTTGTGCCGCATCAGTTCGGTGAACGGAACCTCGCCGCTGGCGTTCGGGCTGCCCAGAATGCAGTAGACGCCCAGCGCCGCGAGCGTTCCGAAACCCGCGAAGGCGGCGGCCGGGGATCCCGTGGCTTCGATCACGACGTCGGCCGAGACGCCGTCGAGGCGGGTGAGGTAGCGCACTCCGGCTCGCTCTGCCAGGCGCGCCCGGGGATGGTCCGGCGGCTCCAGCGAATAGACCGACGCCTCCAGACCCCGCAGGTTCAAGATGAGCGCGGCCAGCATTCCGACCGGACCGGCGCCCAGAACCAGGGCGGTGCGCGGACCGGGCTCGTGAATCCGCAGCGCCGTCTCGACCGCCTTCTCCACAACGCTCAGCGGCTCGATCAACACCGCGCACGAGGCGAGGCCTGCAGGCACGCGAACCAGGTCCGTCTCCGCGTCGATGGCGTACTCCCGCAGGTACCCGTGGCGGCCGAAGATTCCCGCTTCGGTGTAGCGGCCGCTCAGGCACAGATCGCGGCGGCCTCGGGCGCAGGAAGCGCAAGGCGGATGGCAGGGACGCCGAACCATGGGAACAACCCAGTCTCCCCTGCTCAGCCCGGCGACGGCGGAGCCGATCTCGACGACCTGTCCCAGAGCCTCGTGGCCCAGAATGAGGAAATCTTCGCCGGGCGGCGGATAGCCGTGGCGGAACGCGGCCAGCTCGCGGTCGCTTCCGCAGATGCCGCTTTCCTGAACTCGGAACGCGACCTCGTTCGCGGCGCCCAACGTTGGTTCGGAGCCGTCGCGCACTACGATTTGCCGCAGCGTGTAATCCAGACCCGCGACGCGCATAGGCTAAGCTCAACCTCCCCGTGGCGCACGCTTCAGCGTGCAGCCGTGGGCTTTAGCCCATGGTCCGGACGTCGAGCTGAAGCTCGCCGCAGCACGCTGAAGCGTGCGCCACGGCATAATCTCACGCCCCCTTGCGTGCCAGTGCGATCATCGACAACCCGCGCCAGGGCAGGATGGGATCCACCCGCCGCCAGAACCACACCGACTTGTCGAACAGCTTGAGCGTGACCTTACTGACCCGGTTGCGGCGGAGCAATCCTCCGTAGAGCAGCCAGGCGATAGTGCCGAACTTGTTCAACTGATACAGCCGCTCCACGCGGAATCCGGCGTTTTCGATCATCCCGCCCAGGTCCGAGGCGCGGAAACGCCGCAGGTGACCCAGGGTGCGGTCGATGCGGCAATACAACCTGGGACTCTGCGGGACTAGCACCAGCAGCGAGCCCCCAGGTTTGAGCGTGCCGTAAAGGGCGGCTACCGTGGCGGCGGGATCTTCGAGGCACTCGAGCACGTTGACGCACAGCACGGTATCGAAGCTTTCGTGCAGCTCCTCGAACTGCGCCGGCACGGCTGGATCGAGCTGCCGCACACACACGTTGGGGGTGCGCAGGAAACGGTTCCGGAGCGCGTGCAGGTAGAGAGGATCGCGCTCGGCCGCGACGTATTCCAGGCGCCTGCCCATGAGCCGGCCGGTGAGACTCCCGAGGCCCGCGCCGACTTCGAGCACCGTGTCTCCCAAGTGCGGGCGCAGGATGCGCGTCAGCCAGCTCAGGTACTGCGGCGTCCCGGTCAGGCTGTGCAACATGCCGCGGCCGTAAGGCTCGACGTACAAATCGTCGATGGCCCAGAAACGCAGCACCGTGCCCAGCGCCTTGATGCCGTCCTTCCATCCGATTTTCTTGCCTTCCTCGTAAGTGCGGCCGTGGTAGCTGATCGGCACCTCGTAAATGCGCAGCTTGCGCTTGGCGCACTTCATACTGATTTCGGGTTCGAAGCCGAAGCGATTGGAGCGAATCGGAATGCTCTTGAGCAGGTCGGTGCGAAAAACCTTGTAACAGGTCTCCATGTCCGTCAGGTTGAGATTGCAGAACATGTTGCACATCGTCGTGAGCCCCTTGTTGATCATGGAGTGCCAGAAGGGGAGCACGCGGGTCTGCTCGCCGGCCAGGTAGCGCGAGCCGAAGACGGCGTCGGCATGGCCGTCGAGCAGCGGGCGTAACAGGCGCGGGTACTCGGAGGGATCGTACTCGAGGTCGGCGTCCTGGATGAGGCAGAAGTCGCCGGAGGCCTGCTGGATGGCCGTCCGGACCGCGGCGCCCTTCCCCTGGTTGACCTCGTGACGGAAGAGCCGGATGGAGGGGACCGTTTCGGCCAGGCGGGTAAGTATCTCCCAGGTGCCGTCGGTAGAGCGGTCGTCCACGATCACCAGCTCACGCTCCATCTGTTCCGGCAGGGGCGCGCTGATTACCTGTGCAATCGAGCGCTCGACCACCGTGCGCTCGTTGTAAACGGGAATCAGGACGGAGAGCCTCATGGAACATCACCCAGTATAGTCGGCTCGTCGCCTACAGTCGGCCCGTCGCTCGTCGCTCGTCGCCTGTCGATCCACTCGTGGCTTTTCGTGCGCTTCGTCTGTCGATCCGTCGCGGAGCCAATCCGGCGACGGGGGCGCCGTTCGTGGTAACAATAGTCGTTGACAGCGCTATGACTACCACTCTCCTGGAATCCAACCTCGAAGGCGTCGAGCGCCACGGGCGGGGCAAGGTACGCGACGTTTACTCGGTGGACGACCGTCTGCTGATCGTCGCCACCGACCGCATCTCCGCGTTCGACTACATCCTCGCAACCGGCATCCCGGACAAGGGCCGGGTGCTTACCCAACTCTCCGTATTCTGGTTCGATTTCCTCAAGGACCTGACTCCCACCCACTTTCTGACCGCCGACGTGGACCACTACCCCGCCCCGCTGCCTCAGTTCCGCGACCAGCTCGAAGGCCGGTCCATGCTGGTGAAGCGGGCGCACATGGTGGAGGTGGAATGCGTCGCGCGCGGATACCTGGCGGGCTCGGGCTGGAAGGAGTACCGGACCAGCGGCGCGGTGTGCGGCATCCGCCTTCCGGCGGGATTGAAGGAGAGCGACAAGCTGCCGGAGCCGATCTTCACGCCGGCGACCAAAGCGCAGACCGGGCACGATGAGAACGTCTCGTTCGACACCGTGGTCGGTCTGGTGGGCGGCGACCTGGCCGGTCAACTGCGCGAACTGACGCTAGCGATCTACCGGAAGGCCGCCGATTACGCGGCCGGCCGCGGCGTCATCATCGCCGACACCAAGTTCGAGTTCGGCTTTGTGGACGACGACCTGGTGCTGGCGGACGAGGTGCTGACGCCGGATTCCTCGCGGTTCTGGCCCAGCGAGACCTACCGGCCCGGCGGCGCGCAGCCTTCTTACGACAAGCAGTACGTGCGCGACTACCTGGAATCGATTCACTGGAACAAGCAGCCGCCGGCGCCGGGCTTGCCGCCCGAAGTGGCGGCCAGAACCAGCGAGAAGTACAAAGAAGCGTTCCGCGCGCTCACCGGGCGCGCGCTGTAACCGCACGGCGGCTGTAGCCGTAGGACGGGCGCTGTAGCCGCAGGACGGGCGCTGTAGCCGTAGGGCGGGCGCTGTAGTCGTAGGATGGGCGCTGTAGCCGTAGGGCGGGCGCTTCCGCTTGCCCGGGCAGGAGAACCATGCCGGACTGGCTGGACATCTTATTCGCGATCGTGCTGATCGCGTCCGTAGTGGAAGGGCTGCAGAAGGGGTTCGCGCGAACGGCCCTGGGCCTGGCGGCGGTGGTCGTGGGCCTGTTCTGCGGACTGTGGTTCTACGGAACCGTGGGAGCGCTCTTCGGAACGCACGTCGGGCGGCCATGGGCCGACGTGCTCGGATTTTTAGTCATCTTCGTCGGCGTGATCCTGCTAGGCGCGCTTCTGGGCGCCCTGATCGCCAGGCTGCTCAAGATGATCTACCTCTCCTGGCTGGACCGCCTGGCAGGCGGAGCTTTCGGAGTGGTGCGCGGGGCCCTGGTGTGCGCGGTGATCGTCGCCGTGCTGATGGCGTTCTCCTCCAAACCGCCTCCGGGCTCGGTGGCGAACTCCCGCATCGCGCCCTACGTGATGGGCACGGCGCGCATCATGGTGTACGCGGCGCCCCATGAGTTCAGCGAAGGCTTCCACCGCAGCTACGAGAAACTTCGCGCGCTCTGGGAAGACGTAACGCACAAGAAGGCCGGCGAGCCGGAGACGGATTCGCTGTAAGGACCGGCCGCCTTTCACCACAGACCGCTGCCTCAGCCAGGCCCACATCATTCCAGAGGACGGGGGGCAGGCTGGGCTAACTCGACCGGCCGCTGGGCCGGCCCTGAGACACATCTCCAACTAGCCAAGTTGTGGCAGCAAAGTGATAATGTCACCTTTGGGCAAGGTAGAAATGTCCCCTTGACAACCCCAAGCTTGGGGGATGCAAGAAGGACAGCTACTGATGACTCAAGCCGATAGAGACCGGCTGGTGACGCTGAAGAAGGCGAAGAAGAGACTGATCACGCAGCGGGAAGCAGCCGCGGAGCTGGAGTTGAGTGTACGGCAGGTGAAGCGACTGCTGTACGCCCTTAAGAAGCATGGCGACAAAGCCGTCGTCCACGGGCTGCGTGGCAGACCTTCGAACCGGCGGATCGAAGGGCGCATCGAGCAAGAAGCGGTAAAGATCCTGTCGGCGCCGGTGTATGAAGGCTTCGGGCCGACGCTGGCCGCGGAGTATCTGGCGAAGAAGCATGGCATCCAGGTGAGCAAAGAGACGGTGCGGTGCTGGATGATGCGGGCCAAGCTGTGGCGGCGCAGGAAGCAGACGGTCCGGGAAGTGCACGTCTGGCGGCCGCGGCGGAGCCGCTTCGGGGAGTTAGTGCAGTGGGACACCAGCGAGCACGACTGGCTGGAGGGACGAGGCGAGGAGCAGCTGTACCTGATCGCCATGATCGACGACGCGACCAGCCGCTTGTTCGCGCGCTTCGTGCGGCACGATTCCACCGAAGAGAACATGAAGCTGCTGTGGAGTTACCTGGAGAAGTTCGGCCGCCCGGTGACGTTCTACACGGACAAGGCGAGTCTGTTTCAAACGGCGGGGAAACGCAAACGGGACGAGCCGGGCGTGGACAAGGATCCGGTGGAAATGCCGCCGACGCAGATCGGCCGCGCGTTGCGCGAGTTGGGGATGGCTTGGCTTCCGGCGCATTCTCCACAGGCCAAGGGGCGGGTAGAGAGGAATTTCGGCACGGCCCAAGACCGGCTGGTGAAAGGGATGCGGGTGGCCGGGGTGACCACGCTCGAACAAGCCAACGAGTACCTGACCAACGACTACCTGGTGTGGTGGGAGCGGGAGTTGACGGTAGAAGCGGCCAACCCGGACGATGCGCATCGGCGGCTGGAGAAGAGCCACAATCTGGCGGCGTCGTTGAGCCACGTCGAGACGCGCCAGGTGCGCAACGACTACACCCTGCGCTGGGACGGCAAGCTGTACCAAATCGAGCTCGGAGCGGTGGTCACGGGGTTGCGTGGGGCCACCGTGCGGGTGGAGCAGCGGTTGGATGGATCGCTGGCGGTCCGCTATCGAGAACGGTATTTGCCGGTGAGAGAGTGCGCCTTGGCGGACAAGGCGAAAGCGAAAACCGCTCCTGCGGTGAAACCGGCCAAGGCGCGCCGTAGCGGCCGAAAGGGCAGCGACTGGAACAAGAACTTCGACCTGAAGAAAGGACCCAAGGTATGGCAGGCGGCGGAAGCCTCGGGCTACAAAAGGAGCGCGGGCTCATGAATCTCTCGACCCGGGCTGCGGAGCGAACCGCCGGCCAAAGACGCCCTGTACAGGGAAACTCTCCAGACGGCCGGAAGGACTACCCGGATTTTAAACCGTCCCAAGAAAGTTTGCGTCGATCGCCGACCCGCTCGCCCCGAGACCCGGGCCGTCGCTCGCTGGCGGTGCGCACCACCGGGCGAGCCGAGGGACCCTCAACCTGGCGTTTTTCAGGCATGGCGGAATCTATCGGTCCGATGTGGTTTCACAACAAAAACCGTAGAAACCTGAGGGCGGGGTGCCGCCTCCCGTTGGTCGGCCCCCGGACCTCAGTCTCAGAAAGCGACGGAAGGAGCGCCTCCTGCTCATCGTCCTCGATGAGTTCCGGCCGGCTAATCCTCGATCGGGTTGCTCGCCAGCAGAGCCCGTCTCCGCTTCACCGGCACCCGCAGAATAACACGCACCCCGAGCAGGCCCAGGCAAAAGGGGACATTTCTACTTTGCTGGGGAGGGGACATTCCTACTTTGCCTTGACACTCCAACTAGCCAAGTTTGCCGGCATGCCGCCGCCGGTGTATGCTCTTGGTGGCGATGAGCGGTCGCAGGACATGCGCGGCGCGATCCTCGTTCGCGGCTCTTCCAGGAGGCTTCATGCGAGTGCACACCGTGGCGGCCCTATTGCTTGCCTCGACGGTTTTGGCCGCGGCTCCGATGCCGCAGCTCGTGAAAGAGAATGGCGGTTTTGAATTCCTTGTTGACGGCCACCCCTTTCTGATTCTGGGAATTCAAACCGGGAACTCGAGTGGATATCCCGCCGAGTTGAAACCCACCTGGCCGCTGGCCAAGCGCATCCACGTCAATACGGTGGAAATTCCGATTCAGTGGCAGGTCGTGGAGCCGGAGGAAGGCCGTTTCGATTTCACGATCGTCGACGGCCTGGTGGCAGGGGCGAGGGAGAGCGGTCTGCGCCTGATTCTGTCCTGGTTCGGCGGCTTCAAGAACGGCGCAATGCACTACGCTCCGGCCTGGGTCAAGGAGGACATCAAGAAATATCCGCGCATGATCGACCAGACCGGCAGCCCCATCCGCGTGCTAGCCACGCACGTCGAAGCGACCCAGGCTGCCGACGCGCGCGCATTCGCCGCCTTCATGCGCCACCTCAAGGAGATTGACGGCGAGCAGCACACCGTCATCGCCGTCCAGGTGGAAAACGAGGCGGGCGTGTTGGGCACCGATCGCGACCACTCCGCAAGCGCCAACCAACTCTTTGCCCAGCCCGTACCGGCCGCTGTGGCGAAGGCTTTCGGCAAGGGCGGCGGAGGCACCTGGAGCGAAGTGTTCGGCCCTTATGGCAGCGAGACCTTCGCCGCCTACTACCAGGCCCTGTATCTCAACCGCGTAGCCGAGGCCGGCAAGCGCGAGTTCCCGTTGCCCATGTTCCTGAACGTCTGGACCGACATCCAGGACGGCTTTTACGAACCGGGCTTCTCGCACCCCAGCGGCGGCGCGACTACGCGGATGCTACCTCTCTACAAGGCGCTGGTGCCCGCAATCGACTGGATCTCGCCCGACATTTACAAGCAAAGCTACGTGCAGTACGTCGAGGAGGCCACGCCTTACAGCCGGCCCGACAATCCGCTGCTGATTCCCGAGACCGGCCGCGACCTGGGTTTCTGCCGGCGCATGTTTTACGCTCTCGGCGATCTGAGGGGCGTCGGCGTGTCGGTGTTCGGCGTCGAGGGCTCTGCCGAAGGCGACAACTCCGCGATTCCGGAAGACCTGCGCGATCTCGCCGCCACGTATCGCGTCCTGGGCGATGCCGCTCCGCTGCTGGCCGAGGCGAAGAAGTACGGCAAGCTCCGTTCATTGGTGGAAGAACACGGCATTGCCACGCTGGTGGTCGACTTCGGCGAGTACGAGGCGATGGCTCAGTTCGGCCCATCGCACTGGGGTTACGGCGGCGCCCGGGCAGTCGGAACGCCGCGGACCACGGGACGCGCGCTCATCGGACAGATCGGGCCCGACGAGTTCGTCGTGGCTGGCTTCGACGCGGTTGTGAATTTCCGTCCGAGGTTCGGCTCGCCGCTTCCGCGCGCCGATTTCGTCAGCGCCGAGGAGGGCGCCTACGAGGGCAATACCTGGAAGCCGCGCCGGCAGTTGAGCGGCGACGAAATCTTCTTCGGTCTGCGATTGCCGGCGGAGGGCGCCGTGGTCAAAGTGAAGCTGATGAAGTACTGAATGCTGCTGGGCAGTAGACCAGTAGCACCGAACCGCGCGCGTAAGCAAGCGGACACGCGGCTGGGCGGCAATCCGCTCTCTGACGGTCGCGGTTCGGTGCTGCGACGGTCGCGCCTTGCGGAATGTCGGACAATGAAGGGTGGCACAACTCCCGGCAATGGACCTGCTCATCTTCGACCTGGACGGCACGCTGATCGATTCCAAGCTCGACCTGGCTCACGCGGTCAACGCGACGCGCGCGCATTACGGCCTCGCGCCCCTGGACCTGGAGACCGTCGGGACGTACATCGGGAACGGCGCCCCGGTTCTGATCCGCCGCGCGATGGGCGCCGAAGCAAGCCAGGCTGACGTCGACAAGGCGCTCGAGTTTTTCATGGCCTACTACGGCGAGCACAAACTCGACAACACGCGCGCCTATCCGGGCATTCCCGAAGCGCTCGAAGCGCTCGACCAGGCGAGCGTGCGCATGGCGGTGCTCACGAACAAGCCGTCGCGCATCAGCGGCCGGATCATCGAGGGACTGGGCCTCTCGAAATATTTTGTGCGCGTCTACGGCGGCAACAGCTTCGACCGCAAGAAGCCCGACCCGCTGGGTGTCGAGACCCTGCTGGCGGAAACGGGGGTGCCCAAGGACCGGGCGCTGATGGTTGGCGACAGCGCGGTGGACGTGCAAACGGCCCGGAATGCCGGAGTCAAGGTCTGCGGCGTCACCTACGGCTTTCAGCCGGAAAGCTTCGCGGCTAATCCGCCGGATATGATAGTGAATCGGCCCGAAGAACTTGTGCGGGCCGTGATCGCCGAACTAAAATCCCGAGGTGTCATCGAGTCATGACTTATCAGCCGGGCACGAAAGCCCCCGCCACTGGCGTTTATTGGTGCAGCGTCTGCAAGACGCCGGCCCAGTTCGCGAAAGATCAGGACCTTCCCGAGTGCCGCAATAAGTGCGGCCGCGGGCGCTGGGAACTAGTGAAGGCTGCCGAAGAGCCGCCGAAGTAAGCCGATGACGCGGCTCGCCTCGCTCGTCCTGGTAGCGCTGCCCGCGCTTCTTCCCGCCCAGGAGCCGGTCACTGTCCGGGTCAACGCGGGCGCGCCGATCGGCCCGTCCAAGCCCATCTGGGCCTGGTTCGGATACGACGAGCCAAATTATACCTACGCGAAGAACGGGCGCAAACTGATCGGCGAACTGGCGGCGCTCAGCCCCGTTCCCGTCCACATACGCACCCACAATTTGCTGACCAGCGGAGACGGGACACCCGCGCTCAAATGGGGCTCGACCAATGCATACACCGAGGACGCCAGCGGGCGGCCCGTGTACGACTGGACCATCATGGACCGCATCTTCGACACCTACGTTCAGGCCAAGGTCAAGCCGCTGGTCGAGATCGGCTTCATGCCCGAGGCGCTGTCCGCCAAGCCGCAGCCGTACCGGCACAACTGGCCGAAGACGCCGATTGCCGCCGGGTGGGCCTATCCTCCGAAAGACTATCGTAAGTGGGCGGACCTGGTGCGCGAATGGGTGCGGCACGCTGTGACGCGGTATGGGCAGGCGGAAGTGGAGAGCTGGTATTGGGAGGTCTGGAACGAACCCGATATCGAATACTGGCAGGGGACGCCCGAAGAATACGACAAGCTGTACGACTACGCCGTCGGCGCGGTGAAGAGCGTCTCGCCGAAGATTCGATGTGGCGGCCCGGCTAGCACCGGCCCGGCGGGGCCCAAAGCCGCTGGCTTCCTGCGGCAGTTTTTGGAGCACTGCGCGCGCACCGGAACGCCGCTCGACTTCATCACCTACCACGCCAAGGGGCGGCCCGAGGCCGTTGACGGGCACGTCCGCATGGGGCTGGCGAGGCAGCTCGAAGACGTCGAACGGGGGATGGAGATTGTCACGTCGTTCCCCCAATTCCGCGACTTGCCGATCATCCTCAGCGAATCCGATCCGGAGGGCTGCGCGGCCTGTTCGGCGCAAACGCACCCGCAGAATGCGTACCGCAACGGCCCGCTCTACGCATCGTACGAAGCGGCGGCGATGAGCGGCATCCTCAAACTGGCGGCGCGGTACAAAGTCAACCTCGAAGGCATGCTCACATGGGCCTTCGAGTTCGAGGACCAGCCGTACTTCGCTGGCCTTCGAACCCTCGCCACTCACGGGATCGACAAGCCCGTTCTGAACTTCTTCCGCATGGCGGGGCTGATGACCGGCGAGCGGGTTGCGGTGGAGGGCGATGCGCTCGCAACCAGGTCCGCGCGCGAGGTCTCCGTCATGCTCTGGAACTACAGCGACGACGATGTCGAGGCGCCGGACTCGCCCGTTCGCGTCGCCATCGCGGGCCTACCTGCCGACGCCGCGCGCGTCGAGGTGCGCCACTATCGCATCGACCGCGACCACAGCAACGCCTACACGGCCTGGAAGCGGATGGGCTCGCCGCAGAGTCCGACCCCGGAACAATACGCGCGTCTCGAAGCGGCGGGCCAACTGCAATTGCTCGACTCCCCGCGCTGGGTGGCGAGCCAGTCCGGCCAAGTCGAGCTGAGCTTCGCGCTGCCGCGACAGGCCGTGTCATTGATCCAGGTCACCTGGTGATCAGCCCAGCTCGGTGACGCAGCAGCACGCTGAAGCGCAATTGTGCATGCGTGTGGGGCGGACCCCCTGGTCCGCTCATAGGCGTTAAAGTGAGAGGTCGCTGGGAGCTTGGACCGTGGCGCAGACTCTTAGTCTGCAGCGTCGAGACTCTTCTCGACGCGAAAAACCGGCCTCGACACGAATGTCGAGGCGGCAGGCAAGAGTGCCTGCGCCACGGAAACTGCCCGCCGGGGCCTTACTTTAGCCCAGTTCCCTCTCAATGACGCTCGCGATGCGCGAGGCGAACGCCTCCACCTGCCCCGCCTCCGGACCTTCCACCATCACGCGGGCCAGCGGCTCGGTGCCGGAGAACCGCACCAGGACGCGCCCCGTATCGCCGAAGGCGCGCTCGGCCGCGCGGATCTCCGCCGCCACCGCGGGCATCTCTTCGAGCGGCCGCCGGGTTCGCACCCTGATGTTGAGCAGAAGCTGGGGATAAATCTCGAGCTCGCCCGTCAGCTCGTCCAGCCCCTGGCCCGATTCCTGCATGATCTCGGCCACGCGCAGGGCGGTCAGGATTCCGTCGCCCGTGGTGGCGTAATCGAGGAAAATCACGTGGCCGGACTGCTCGCCGCCCAGCACCGCGCCCGTCCGCAGCATCTCCTCGAGCACGTACTTGTCGCCCACCGGCGTGCGCAGCATCCGGATTCCGTGCTTCCCCAGCGCGCGCTCCAGGCCGAGATTCGACATCACGGTCGCCACCACCGTGGGCTGGCCTTCGGGCCCAGGCAGCCGTCCGAGGCGGGCAAGGCGGCGCGCGACCATCAGCAACACACCGTCGCCATTCACCACTTTCCCGTTTGCGGAAACGAAGATCGCGCGGTCGGCATCGCCGTCGAAAGCCACGCCCAGATCGGCGCCCGAAGCCAGCACGCGCTCGCGCAGGTTTTCGGTGTGGAGCGCGCCGCAGCCCAAGTTGATGTTGCGGCCGTCGGGCGAAGCGCAAACGGTCTCGACCGTGGCTCCCAGGCGCTCGAAGAGTTCCGGCCCCAGTCGCGACGCCGCACCGTTGCCGCAATCCAGCACCACGCGCAGGCCCGCCAACGGGCGTGCCATGGTGGCGGCGAGCGAATCGATGTAATGGCAGTCCAGATCGGGATCCTGCACCAGCTCACAGCGCTCGGGCTCCAGGCCGGATTCGAGCAACGCGAAGATCTCCTGCTCGATGGCGTGCTCCTCGGCGTCCGGCAGCTTGTATCCCGAGTGCCCGAACAACTTGATGCCGTTGTCGCGATACGGGTTGTGCGAAGCCGAGATCATGACACCGGCGATGAACGGGCCGGTGCGCGTCAGATAGGCCACGCCCGGCGTGGTCGTGATGCCGGCAAAGCGCACCACCGCGCCATGGCGAACCAGGCCACCGGCGACCTGCTCGGCGATCCACGGTCCCGATTCGCGCGTGTCCATGCCGATCACCACCTGCGGATCGGGCACCAGCCGCCCGGCCACGTCGCCCAGGGCCGCCCCCAGCGCGTGGACAGTCTTCGCGTCCAGTGGATAGTCGCCCGCAACGCCGCGAACGCCGTCAGTTCCGAACAGTTGGCGAACCACTCGAAGGGGTCCCTCCTCGCACCGTCTTCTCCAGCGAAATGCTCACCTCGACCAGCGGGGGCGAGACGAAACGGACCTGCGGATCCGCCACGAATGCGTGGACCCGGAAGCGGGCCTTCCCCACCGTGCGCGAAAGGTCGATGGGGTCGGCATCGACTGCTGCGACCTGTCGGACGCGACTCTCCGGACCCACGATTTTGAGCGTATTCGGGATGGCCTGCTGTCTGGCCACGTGATATCCTTCCGGCGGCGGCGTGGCAATCCGCACCCGCACGGGAACGCTAGCGGAGACACTGCGCTCGAAGACGAGCCGGACCTGCGCCGGGATAGCGCGCACCAGGTGAAGCCCCGCAGGCAGGTCGATGTGGCGCCCCTCGATGGTGAACGTCCACTCCCCGGGGCCTTGCACGGCTTCCAGGTTTAGAACCACCCGGCGGTTGGTGAGATCGGCCTCGTGAACGCGCGCCGCCGGGCCGCTGATTTCGAGCGATACCCGCCGGGGAAGCTCCGCGGTCGTCTCCAGATCCTGCGGCATGTTTTGGTACTCGATGGGCGCCGAGATGGAGGTCACCACCTCCGGGCTTCCCGTAAAAGCCAGCCACAGGACGAAGGCCACGGCAAGGGCCACCAACTGCCAGCCGAGTTTAACGAAGACCTGGCGCTTCATACGCGCCCTGCCCGCTTCCAGTCGGGCGCGGTGCGGTCGGCCGGCGGCTCGGCATCCCAGGCCGGTTCCCGAGCGGCCTGCCGCCAATCCTCCTGCCGCTTGCGCCCGAAATGCTGCGCCACGCGCTCCGCGACTCGGTTCAATGTCACGTCGGATTCCAGCTCGCCGAACGCCGCCACGGAGATCTTCCCGGTCTCTTCAGATACCACCAGCGCCAGGCAGTCGGCCTCTTCCGTGATCCCGATGGCCGCCCTGTGCCGCGTGCCCAGTTTGCGCGCCAGCAGCGGATTCATACTCAGTGGAAGAAAGCAGGCCGCGGCCGCAACCTTCTCGCCCTGGATGACCACCGCGCCGTCGTGCAGCGCTCCGCCGGTGTGGAAGATCGAGAGCAGCAGGTCTCGCGAGAGCACCGCGTTCAACGCCACCCCGCTCTCGATGAAGGTGCGCAGGCCGGTGTCGCGCTCGAGGACGATCAGCGCTCCGATCTTCTGCTGCGCCAGGCGGGTCAGGGCGAGCAGGATGTCGTCGGTCGATTCCCTTCGCTGCAGGTTTCCGCCGAAGCCCAGCCAGCGGCGCCGGGCGATGCGCGCCAGCGTGCGGCGGATCTCGGTTTGAAACAGGACGATCAGCGCGATGCCGGTGTAGGGCACCACCATCGCCAGGACGCTCCGCAGCAATTCGAGATGCGCCCAAACCGCCACCGTGTAGACCAGCAGCAGGACTCCGATGCCAGCCAGGACCTGGGCCGCCCGCGTCCCCTTGACCACCATGATGAGCTGGTAGATCAAAAAGGCGACAAACAGGATGTCTACCACCGCGCTCACGGTGAGCTGCGCGGAGATGTTAGTGAGCGGCGACATCCAAATGGGCATTGTCCGTCTCTCGAAAACAGCGAGTTACTATTATCGCACCGGAGGCGCTGCTGGCTCGCCGCCCGTTGATTCAGTACGCGATGCGTGCCGTCGGGCTGCCCCGCTCGGTCAGGGGGCGACGGGCGGCGCGCCGGTGGCCTGCTTCATCTCCCCGATCGCGCGCAGCGTGTCGCGCCACGCGCGCTTGTTGCGCCGGGTGGCGATGGGCCCGTCGGGGTTGGCGAAGAAGGACAGAATGTCGCTCTCGAGTGGAGCGGTCGCCGTCGCGAAGTGACTGTCGGCCAGGGTCCGCGCAAGCTTTGAGTACGTGTCGTCGGCTAGCCGATATTTTCCCGGCTGGGTCGGTTTCCCGGTGTCCAGGTTGAGGTTTTCGAAGCGCAGACGGCCGGTCCCGGCCTCCGCAAGCAAAAGGCGGTAGCGGGCGAGGGTGGTATTGAAGCTGGCCATGAAGCTTCTTTCGGTCACCGGAGTCGGCGGCTTCAGGGAGAACGCGCCGAACGGTCCCACCTTGGGCAGGATTCGGAACAGGAACGCGAGCACCCGGGCCAGCACGCCCGGCCGGCGGTAGGCCCGCCCCCACTCGCGCTCATATCCCGACCGCGATAGGTTGTAGAGGAAGCGAGCCCGGGTGATGCCAGGCTGGGTGCGGCGAATCCGGTCCTTGTCCACCACCCAGGCTACTTTGGTCGCCTCGGGAAGAAGCGTGCGCACGGCGAACCGGTAGGAGCCGATCGATACATCGATGTCGCCGAAGATGTCGCCAGGCTCCAGGCCGTAGACCTTGCGGATCGCAGCCTCCAGCAGCCGTTGGGAGACCTCGAAGCCGATGTAGTCGTGATACGCTTTCGGCGCGTAGTGCCCGCCGGCCACCTCGATAACGTCAAACCCGAATTCGACTCTGAGATGCGCCGACGGATCGTCCTCGTAAGTGACGATCGGGCCGAACTTACGCCGGAGTTTCGGATATACCACGGGGACCGATATGTTCACGGCCAGGGGATGGCCGGTGCTGTCCGCCGTGTAATGAGCCAACGCGCCCAGAGCGAATGCGTACTCGTTGACATTCTGTGACTCACCTATTAGCTCGGCCACGAAATCGCCGCTACGCACATAGTGGACCAGATCGCTAAAGAACTTGCTGCCGAAGGGGTAGTACCCCATGTCCTGGATGATGCACCCTCCATACGCATAGGCGCGGGCGTGCAGCAGGTCGTCCGCCGTAGTTTGCGGAAAGCGCTTCAAGAGCAGCGGCTGGATGGAATCCTTCCAGGTCGAGTCGATAATGGCCTCGTGAGACAGCACGGAGTAGCCGCGTAGTATCCCGCCGGCCAGAATCAGCAATGCCAATGCGCGAAGGCCCCTCACTCTCTCTAATTGTATCCGCAGCCGCTCGCGCATGACTCGAGAGGGACTTGCAGAAATCGCACCACCGCCGCGGAAGGGACCAAGCTGAAGCATGTCCTACACGGCGCATCAACGGTTTACGGCCCCACGTGGGGTATACTTCAGCTTGCCCAGCGATTTCTGCAAGTCCCTCTCCAGTCGCAGTTTCGCTCCTGCGGGCACGTCCCGACTCATCTAGTGTAGTGCGTCGTAAATTCCGTCGGGTGTCGGAATGAGTCGCAAACCCGGGACTGGCTCGAATTTCGCCGCGTTTGCGAAATTCGTGCCTGTCCCACCCTTCGCCCTCCGTCAGTTATACTGCTCGGAATTTGCGACGCACTACACTATCGCTTCGCCTCCCTGCTCTTTTTTTCAAAGGAGCAGAGACAAACACAATTTCTCCTCAAGGGGTCTGCCAGCGCACGCTATTCGAAGTCGGGATTCAATTCGACAAAGGCGAGTAACTTCGGCGCGTCAGAGTTCGCGCTGGTACTAACCGCGGCCGCCTTATTCAGCCCAATGGGTACGAAACCTCTCGCTCACGCGGCGCATCCAAGTGAGCAGCCGGGTTGCGGTTCCGGCCTGACTGGGGGATGTCGGCCGGGGTCCTGGATGCCCGGCACTGATGACGCAGTCGGGGGATACGGGTGCAACAAACGCGTTGGCCGGTGCGCGTGGCTCCACGGCCAGCCCCGGCCTGTCATCGGGAGCCACGCCAGCGACGCCCACCTGACGCGGCGGCTCCTGCGGACGCAACTCCTGCTACGGAGTCGTCTGCGCAATGGCGCTTCCCGGGAGAAGCCCTGCTTTGACCACACAGCTGTGCGCTCGGGCGGTGCCGCGCCACGGGGCCGAAGTCCCATGAACCGGACCTGGCCTGGAACTGGCTTGCAGGCAGCCACGCTGCTCCTCATGCTGGCCTGGTTGCCCGCCTCGGATGCGCAGACCTTCGAGCGCGGACCCACGCATAGCCCACACGGGCCGCTCGCGATTCCCTGCTCGAGCTGCCACACGCAAAAGAGCTGGCAGACGCTGCGGGCCGTTCCCGAGTTCAATCACGACACGCAGACCGGCTACCCGCTGCGTGGCATGCACGAAGGGGTCAAGTGCTCCCTGTGCCACACCAAGCTGGTCTTCAACGAGACCAGCACGCGTTGCGCGGATTGCCACGCCGACATTCACCGCCGCCAGTTCGGCGCCGACTGCGCGCAGTGCCACTGCGTCAAGGGCTGGACCGTGGCGGTGCGGAACATCCGCGACCACTTGAACCGCTTCCCGCTGCTCGGCGCCCACGTCATGGTTGAGTGCGACGCCTGCCACACCGGGGCCGCTACGGGGCAGTTCATCGGACTGAGCACCGCCTGCCAGTCCTGCCACATGCGGGATTTCAACCGGACAACGGAGCCCGCACACGCCGCCGCGGGCTTCAGCACCGCCTGCGAGACGTGCCACGGCATGGACACCTTCCTCGCGGCCAAGTTCGACCACGCCTCCATCGGCTTCCCGCTGGTGGGTGCGCATGCCACGCTTCCTTGCGAGTCGTGCCACGCCGGCAACCGCTTCAAAGGGACGCCGGCGACATGCATCGGCTGCCACAACCGGGACTTCATCGGCGCCAAGGACCCCGACCACATCCAATCCGGATTCTCGACCGACTGCGCGGCCTGTCACACCACGGTGAGTTGGGCCGGTGCGAAGTTCGACCACTCCGCCACCAGTTTCCCCTTGACGGGGGCTCACGCCAGCCTGGCCTGCAGCGCCTGCCACGCGAACAACGTGTTTGTGGGGCTCTCCACGGCCTGCGTCTCCTGCCACCTGAAGGACGAACAAGGGACCACCAACCCCAACCACGTGGCCGCCGGGTTCCCGCAGGATTGCTCCCTCTGCCACACCACGGTGAACTGGTCCGGCGCGGCGTTCAACCACACCACCCAGACTAAGTTCCCCCTCACCGGAGCGCACGTCAACGCGGCCTGCAACCTTTGCCATGTGAACAACCTGTTCGCGGGCCTGCCCATGACCTGCGTCTCCTGCCACCTGGCGGACTTTCAGAAGACCACCAATCCGAACCATGTGACCGGGAACTTCTCGCAGGACTGCCAGTTCTGCCACAACACGGCAAGCTGGGACGGCGCGGTCTTCGACCACAGCAAGACGGCGTTTCCCCTCACCGGAGCGCACCTGAACGTGGCCTGCGCCACCTGCCATGTGAACAACGTCTATGCGGGCCTTTCGACCGCCTGCATTTCCTGCCACCTCAAGGACGAACAGGCGACCACGGACCCCAACCACGTCGCGGCCGGCTTCCCGCAGGATTGCTCCATCTGCCACACCACCGTGAACTGGTCCGGCGCGACCTTCAATCACAGCACCCAGACCAAGTTCCCGCTCACCGGAGCGCACCTGAACGTGGCCTGCGCCACCTGCCACGTGAACAACGTGTTCGCGGGCCTATCCACGGCCTGCATTTCCTGCCATCTGAAAGACTGGCAGGGGACCACGGACCCGAATCACGCGGCGGCCGGGTTCCCCCAGACCTGCGACTCCTGCCACACCACCGTGAACTGGTCGGGCGCCGTCTTCAATCACACCACCCAGACCAAGTTCCCGCTCACCGGAGCGCACATCAATGTGGCCTGCGCCACCTGCCACGTGAACAATGTGTTCGCGGGCCTGTCTACGGCCTGCATTTCCTGCCATCTGAAAGACTGGCAGGGGACCACCGACCCGAATCACGCGGCGGCCGGGTTCCCTCAAGACTGCTCCGTCTGCCACAGCACCACGAACTGGTCGGGCGCCGCGTTCGACCACAGCAAGACCCCATTCCCGTTGACCGGGGCGCACGTGAACGTGGCCTGCGCCACCTGCCACGCGAACAATGTGTTCGCGGGTCTGCCCACCACCTGCGTCTCCTGCCACCTGAAGGACTACAACGGCGCCACCAACCCGAACCACGCGGCGCTGGGATTCCCGCAGACCTGCGACACCTGCCACACCACCGCGGCCTGGCAGCCGGCCACATTCAACCACAGCACCACCGCGTTTCCGCTGACCGGAGCGCACGTCAGCGTCGCGTGCTCGGCCTGCCACGTCAACGGAAACTACACCACCACGCCTACCGACTGCTATTCCTGCCACGCGGCAGACTACAACGGCACCACCAACCCCAATCACGTCGCCGCCGGATTCCCACGCACCTGTGCCACCTGCCACACCACTACGGCCTGGACCGGCGCGACATTCAACCACACCTGGTTCCCCACTAATCACGGCAACGCCAAAGTGTGCGCCGACTGTCACACCAACTCCGCCGATTACTCCGTGTTCCAGTGCACGAACTGCCACACCGCCACGCAGACCAACGGTGAGCACTCGGGAGTCAGGGGCTACGTCTACAACAGCACCAACTGTTACCAGTGCCATCCGAGCGGGCGCGGAGGCGGATGATGCGCCGTCGGGGCACCATCCGCCGTCGAGCCCACTATCCAGGTCGCCGCGGATGGCGTGCGACCCGAGCGGGCGCGGCGGCGGACGATGCGGCGCCGTCGGGCGCACCATCTGCCGTCGAGCCCACTATCCAGGTCGCCGCGCATGGCGTGCCACCCGAGCGGGCGAGGCGGCGGACGACTGCGGCACCGTCGGGCGCACCAGCCAGACCGCGCCGGATGCGGTGCCACCCGAGCGGGAGGCGCGGCGGATGATGCTGCGCCGTCGGGCGCACCAGCCGCCGTCGAGCCCACTATCCAGGTCGCCGCGCATGCGGTGCGACCCGAGCGGGCGCGGCGGCGAGCGATGGCTCTACCTCTTGGCCGCCGGCGTGCGAAGCGCCGTGCTGAGGACCCTCGGCTCTTCTCCCACCAGGGAGCGGAACAGAGCCGGGAGCCCCGGGCTCTCCTCGATCCTCATATCCGACTCCCGCCTGGGGTCGGCCGGATCGTTGTAGAAAGCCGCGTTCCACCACGAAAAGCCGATCACCTTGGGCCAGCGGCCGGCGATAAGATCGCGCAGCGCCGCTCGCGCCCACTCCTCCTGCCCGTTCTCGACGATGTTGCCGAATTCGCACACCACCACGGGCTTGCTGGTAATCGCCATCAGACGCCGGTACGCCCAGTCCATCTGATAGCGGAACGTGGGCCGGTATTTGTCGTTGGGCAACTGGCGACCGTAAACGCTGACGCCGACCCAGTCCACCCACTCGTCGCCCGGGTAGTAGTATTCGAACCGGTTCCACGCGACGACGGGCTCGTCCCACGGGTCTATGTGAAACACCCAGCGGATATTCAGCGCTCCCTCTTCCCGCGCGATCCGGACGATGCGGCGGTAGGCCTCGCGGAAGCTGGCGGTCGCCTCGGCGTACGTGCCGGAGCCCTTGTTCCAGAGGCCGTTCCAAGGGAACCAGAAGCCGTTGGCCTCGACGCCGTACTCGGCGATCAGCGGGGAGCCGAAACGTTTCGCGCCCTGCATCCAGTGGCGGAAGTCCGCGTCGAACATGCCCCGGTTGATGTTGGCGAGATTGAAGACGGGATCGGGCGTCGGGATCGGATTCCGGCTCAGCAGCATCATCCGGATGTAAGGAATGCTGCCCCGGTCCCGGATCCAGGAGGCGTTGAGCCACGGAAACTCGCGGCCTTCATACCAGTTGTCGCAGAAGTAGACCCAGGTAGGGCGCTTCCCCACGGCACGCTCGTAGACCGCCACGTCCGCAGCCGTGATGTCGCTGCCCATTCCGCTCTTGCCGCCTGGAAAGACGCCCTGATAGAAGTAACCCCGCGGCGGCTCGGCGACAACGGAGGGCACGTGCGCAAGAGAGCTGCCCCCGGTGCCGCAGCGCATCGCCGAGGCGACCAGCAGCACCGTAAGCCAAACACAGGTCGCCAGCAACCGTGGCACGTACTTGAATATAGCGCGATGGCGTCACGAGGGCGGCAGAGGGGCCGCACCGCACAGCGCGGCTAGTGCGTCCACCAGCTCGGCGGGGCGAATCGGCTTGGACAGATAGCTGTCCGCTCCGGCCGTCAGGCACTTCTCGCGATCGCCTGCCATGCCGTGCGCCGTCAACGCAATGATCGGGGTGTGGCGGCCGAGAGCCGCTTCCAGGGCGCGAATCTGCGAGGTCGCCTGCAGGCCGTCCAGCTCCGGCATCTGGACATCCATCAGGACCGCGTCGAACCGCTCCTGGGAGCAACGAGCGACAGCCTGCCGGCCATCCGGGACCACTACCGCCCGGTGGCCGGCGCGCTCGAGAAGGCGCTCGACCAGCCGCTGGTTCACGAGGTTGTCTTCGGCGACCAGCACCGAGAGCGGACGGATCGTGAGGCTCGTGGGGGCCGTCGTCGCCACTGGCGCCGGGCTTTCGGCCGCGACCATTCCAAGTAGCACGTCGAACGCAAACGTGCTCCCCCGCCCCGGCTCGCTCTCCACCCGAATGGAGCCGCCCATCATCCGCGCCAGCCGGGAAGCGATGGCCAAACCCAGCCCGGTGCCGCCGTGCTTGCGCGCCGTCGAGCTGTCCGCCTGAACGAACGCCGAGAACACCGCGGCTTGAGCCTCGGGCGGGATGCCGATTCCCGTGTCGGCAACCGCGATCTCTATGCGCACCGCCTCGGCCAGCCGCTCGCGCACGCTCACCGCCACCGAAATGCTGCCCTGCGAGGTGAACTTCACGGCGTTCCCGATCAGGTTCATCAGGATCTGGCCCAGCCGCAGAGAATCTCCGCTGACCGCGTCGGGGACCTCCGGAGCGATAGTTAGCGACAGGCCGACGCCCTTGCGCTCGGCCGCGTGCTTGAACAGCGCCATGCAGTTGCCAACGCTCGCCGGAAGCTGGAACCGGGCCGACTCCAGCGCCAACTGGCCCGCGTCCAGCTTCGAGAAGTCGAGGACGTCGTTGATGACGCTCAGCAGCAGGTCCGCCGACTGGTGGATCAGCTCCACGTACTCGCGCTGCTCCGGTCCTAAGTCCGTCTCGCGAACCAGGTGCGCGAAGCCCAGAACCGCGTTCAGCGGCGTTCGCATCTCGTGGCTCATGTTGGCGAGGAACTCGCTCTTGGCCGCGCTCGCCGCCTCGGCCGCTTCCTTCTTGACCCGGAGCGCCGCCTGCTCATCGAGTTCCCGCCGGATCACCCCGGTCTGGGCCCGCACGCGCCGCCGTAGCACCACGGCCCAGGCCGAAGTCAAAGCCACCAGTCCGGCCATGCTGAGGATGATCCGCAGCGCTTTCTCTCCGTTCCACCAGGGCGGGCTCGCCAGCACTTCTACGTCCGCCGGCGATCGCAGCAGAAGGCGAAACGAGTTGGGCACGAAGATCGCCCGCAAACCGTCGTTCTCAAAAATCGAGCAGACGCCGCTGGCCGCCACCACGGCCCCGCGCTCGAGTCCGGACAGGTCGCCGGCCCCGGCCGCCAGTTGCGCGGTCAGGTAGTTGGTCCCCGATTGCAGCACCACGCCGCTGCCTTCCGCCGTCGACACGCGGTCCACCACCGAGCCCTCTACGCGCACCAGTTGGGCATCGTAGCGCCCCTCCCGCGCCTGTTCCGCCACAATCGGCAGGGCCACCGGGGGCGCCGCATGCCCGGTGACGCGGACCAGCGCATCGGTCAGGATCGGATTGGACGAGCCCGATTGCGGAAAGCCCGCCGCCTCAACCAGGTCCCCGGGCGAGATAGGCGGCATCCCGCTCCCTATCACCAGCAGTCCTCCGGTGGCGTCCTGCATGTAGAGCCTCCCGGGGATTTCGAGGACCGCCACGCCCTGAATCCTCACCCGGTGGTCGGGCGAGCGCTTGGGAGAGAACTGCATCAGCCCGGCGATGAGCTGGGGCGCAAGCGAAAAGGGGTTGGCCGGAGCCGCTTCCTCGATGTGCACGAAGGCCTGGCCCGGTACGAATAGTTGGATGCCGATCAACTGGCGCCGGCGGTTGAAGACCGTCCCGCAGACGCCCCGCAGGCGCACCCGGCAATCGATCAGGCGCGCCGCCCAAGCTGGGTCCCCGATAACATGCGCGCGAAAGCGGTCGTTCCCGTTGGCCAGCTCGATCACGGGATGCCGGGACTCTTCTCTGACCGACCGCACTACGCCGCTCACCTCCACCCAGTTGCCGTCCTGAAGTCCCTCCATCAGCGCGTCGACTGTGAAGACCGCCGGTTGCGGCATGGGGCCCGATCCCGCCAGAATCCGGATGCGGCTCGGCACCACCGTGGGAGCGAAGTCGCCCGCATCGGTGGCGCCCACGACCTCCACCCGCTGCCCGGGGCTCGGGACCCCTTGCGCGGCGTCCCGGATCGAGACGAAGATGCCCGCCGTCCGGTCCTGTACGAACAGCAGCTTCTCCACCGGGTCGCTGTAGGTCACTACTCCCCGCAGGCGCAGCGGGTAGCGCAGCAGCGCGCGCCGGGGATCGAGCGCGTGGACCGCCGCGGCGGTCTCGATGGTTTCCAACCTCGCGCCGCTCGCGGCCGCTACCGGGAGGGCCTCCGCCAGCGTCAGGCCGCCGGTCGCCATCACGGAAAACCCCACCAGCTCGATCTGCCCGCTTCCCGCCGGCGCCGACTCCACCGCGAAGCGTACCGGAATCTCGCCAGTTCCGTCGCGGAGCGCCGGGGCTCCACCGGCGGTGCGAACCGCCAGCGTTCCCCGCAACCGGATGCGCCCGGCCGGCAGGCCCGCTGCCCGGTGGGCCGCCAGGCGGGCAATAGCCCAGAGAGGCACGGCAGCGGGGTTTGCGGCCGGCTTGACAACCGCGACGTAGCGGAATGCCGGCACCCAAATCTCGACGTGGACCGGCTGGCCCCGGTAATCGAAGGTAGTGGCAAGGACGCCCCTCACCCGCACTGTCGCGTCCGGCAGGTCCTTCACGCTCACGCCCTCGAAGCGGACGACTCGCACGCTCACCAGCCGCCGCCCCACCACCATGTTCAGCGACAGCCGGCCGCTGGGCTCGAGCGCGGCGCTCTGCACTACACCCTCCACCTCCACCCAGCGGTTCTGGAACCGCGCCGCGAGTAGTCCCTCCAGTGGCGCCCGCAGTACCTCCGTGGTTCCGCGGCCGGGTAGGGGTTGGACCACCGCGTCGGTGAGAAAGTACAACCCTCGCGGCCCCTCGGCGACGATGCCCTGAACTTGCGCGCGCCGGCCGGGCTCCAACCCGGAATCGAGATCTCGCGCTTCGACGCGCACGGCGCCCGAGGAGTCCTCGAGGAACAACACCGAGTAGACCGAATCGGAGTGGCTGACCGTACCCCGCAGCTCTACCAGCGCCCCCGGCCGGACCAGCCGCTCGTTCAGGTCGATCGCCTTGTGAAGTTCCGGAGCGTCGTTTCTCGTGACGGCCCGGGGCCCGCAGGCCAGCCCGGAAACCAGCAGCGCCGTGACGGCGCAGAGTCCTGTCGAATTCGGAGGCCGGCGGCACCCCATCTATTCCGCTTATCGGCCCGCATGGGCCCGGCATGAAGGGATGTATCACGATTCCGGCCCCCGGGCGCTCCGAACGGCGACCGGTTCCACGTCCCCTTCGACCCGCGCCCGGTTCCACGTCCGCCTCGAAACGCGACCGGCTCCACGTCCGCCTCGAAACGCGACCGGTTCCACGTCCGCCTCCAATCCGCCGCCGTCGAGGGAGCGGACCTGGCGATCACGCGCCCGTCAGCGGACGGTGTTCCAGTGGCGCTGGTCGCGCTCGATCAGATCGTCGGCTTCCTTGGGCCCCCAGGAGCCCGCCGCGTAGTTGGGGAAATTGCGCGGGGGCAGCGCCGTCCACACGTCCAGGATAGGCTGCACCACGTTCCAGCCGGCCTCCACCATGTCGGCCCGCCGGTACAGCGTCTGATCGCCGATCATGCAGTCGTAGAGCAGGCGCTCATAGCCGGTACTGGGCTCCTTGCCGAAGTAGTCGGCGTATTCGAAGGCCATGTTGACCGCGCCCACGTGAACCACCGGTCCGGGCACCTTGGCGCCGAAACGCAGCGAGATGCCCTCCTCCGGCTGAATCTTGAGCACCAGCAGGTTGGGCGTCAGGCTCTCGACCGGGGTGTCCCGGAACAGAATGAAGGGCGCCCGGCGGAACTGGATCGCGATCTCCGTATAGCGCCGCGCGAGGCGCTTGCCGGTGCGGACGTAAAAGGGTACATCGGCCCAGCGCCAGTTGTCGATGGAAAGCTTCAGCGCCACGAACGTCTCGGTCTTGGAATCGGGCGCGACATCGAGCTCCGATCGGTAAGCGGGAACCGCGCCGGCGCCTTCCATCTGGCCCTCGCCATACTGGCCTCGAACGGCGCGCCGCAGCACGTCCTCCGGCAGGAAGGGCTGAATCGCGTTCAGGATCTTGGTCTGCTCGTCGCGCACGGCGTCGGCGTGAAAGGAGATCGGGGGCTCCATGGCGGTGAGCGTGACCAGTTGCAGGATGTGGCTGGGGATCATGTCGCGCAGCGCCCCGGCATGCTCGTAGTAGCCACCGCGGCGCTCCACGCCCAGCGACTCGGCCACGGTGATCTGCACGTGGTCGATATAGCGCCGGTTCCAGATGGGCTCGAAGATGCCGTTCGAGAAGCGAAATACCAGGATGTTCTGGACGGTCTCCTTACCGAGGTAATGGTCGATGCGGTAGATCTGGTCCTCCGCCAGTTGGCTCGAAAGCTCGCGGTTCAGCTCGTGCGCCGAGGTCAGGTCCGAGCCGAAGGGCTTTTCGACAACCACCCTCCGCCAGTGACCTCCGCTCTGATCGGTGAGCCCTGCCGCGCCCAGCCGCTTCACAATCTCCCCGATCAGGCCAGGCGGGATGGCGAGGTAGTAGAGGCAGTTGCCCTGGGTGCCGTGCTTCTGGTCGATGTCGGCCAGCAGCTTCTTCAGTTCCTCGTACACCGCCGGATCGCGAAAATCTCCCGAACGGTAGTACAGCCGCTCGATCAGCCAGTCGCAGAACTCGCATTGCTCGGGAGCTCCGGCGAATTCGCGCAGGTCGTCGCGCACCCGCTGGCGATACTCAGCTTCGCTCCAACTCTCCAGGGCGAACCCGACCAGCGCGAAGTCCTTCGGTAGCAGCTTCCGCTTGGCGAGGTTGAAGAGCGACGGGATCAGCATGCGCTTGGTCAGGTCTCCGGAGGCGCCGAAGATGACCATGACGCCTGGATGCCCCGGCCGGTTCGAGTCCTCGAAAAGCGGTTGATCGGGCATTTGCCTCAATGGTAGCGTGTTCCTACCGAGGAGCAGAAGGGCCGGACCCAGGCCGAAACCGGGCCGAAACCTCCACTCCTGCCACAATGGGATCAAGGTGCGTGCAGCAGAAGTCAAGCAACATGCGATCGACTGCGGCTTCGATCTGGCCGGGGTGGCCGCCGCCCTGCCTCTTCCGGAGGCGGACTTCTACCAGGAGTGGGTCCGCCAGGGCATGGCCGGCGAGATGCGTTACCTCACGGACCGGCGCGGCGATATGCGCTCCGATCCGCGGACTCTTCTGCCTTCCGCCCGCTCGATCGTCTGCGTGGGCAAACTCTATAACGGCCCGCAGCCTTATTCGACCCGGTTCGGCGAGCCTGAGCGGGCCTGGATTTCGCGGTATGCCTGGGGCGCCGACTACCACGACGTGCTGCGCCGCGGTCTCGAACAGCTCGCCGCGCGGCTCCAGGCGTCCACCGCAGAACCGTTCGAGTGGAAGATCGCGGTGGATACGGCGCCGCTGCTCGAACGGGCCTATGCGCGCCGAGCCGGCCTGGGTTGGATCGGCAAGAACACCTGCCTGATTCGGGAAGGGGCCGGCTCCTGGTTCTTCCTCGGCGAACTGCTCGTTTCGCTCGCGCTCGAGCCGGATTCGCCGCCTCCGGACCGCTGCGGCACCTGCACGCAATGCATCGACGCATGCCCGACCGGAGCGCTCATCGCCACCGGAAGACAGAAGCCGACCTGGGCCCTGGATTCGCGCAGGTGCATCTCCTACCTCACCATCGAGTTGCACGGGCCGGTTCCGGATGCCTTGCAGGCGGGCATGGGCCGCCAGGTCTTCGGTTGCGACATCTGCCAGGACGTCTGCCCCTGGAACCGCGGGGCTCCGGTGACGGCGGAGCCGGCGTTCGCCGCGCGCAATTTCGCCCCGCCGCTCGAGAAGCTGGCCGCTCTGAGCGCGGAGGAGTTTCGGGAGATGTTTGCCGGAACGCCGGTCGAGCGATCGCGCTACGAAGGCTTCCGGAGGAACGTGGCGATTGCGATGGCCAATCTCCGCGAGAAGCGCTGAGGGCCGGCGGTCAGGCCTGGCGTGCGCCGACCACGGCGACGAGTTCATCGACGTGGTGCCGCGTGGTCTGCAACTGGGTGCTCATGGCCGAGGCGGCCTGCGCGGTCTTCTCGGCGTTGGCGACGTTGCTCTGGGTCACGGCTTCGATGCGGGAAATGGCCCCGCCGATCTGCTGCACGCCGCGCGCCTGTTCCTCGCTGCTGGAGGCGATGTGCGTCACCACCTGGCTGCCGCTTTCGATGGTGGTGGAGACTTCGCGGAAGGCGCCGTGGGCCTGGGAAACCAGATGAACGCCCTGGCCGACGTCGGTGATCGTCTTCTCGATGATTTCGGCGCTGCGCCGCGCGGCGTCGGCGGCGCGTTGCGCCAGCGCGCGGACCTCGTCGGCGACGACGCTGAATCCAGCGCCTGCCTCGCCTGCGCGCGCGGCCTCTACCGCCGCGTTCAGAGCCAGGATGTTGGTGTGAAACGCGATCCCGTCGATGCTCTTGAGAACGTCGGAGACCTGCTTGCTCGATTTGGCGATCACGTCCATCGACGCCGTCAAGTCGTTCATGGCCGTAGCCGCCCGGTCCACCGTCTGGCGGGCCGCACGCATCAATTCATCGGCCTCGCGGGCGCGGTTGGCGTTCTCGCGGGTGGTGGCTGAAATCTCCTGCAAGGACGCCGACGTCTCCTCCAGGCACGCGGCCTGTTCCTGGGCGTCCTTAGCAACCACCTGGCCGGATTGAGCCATCTGGTCCGAGGCTTGCGCGGCTTCCTCGGCCGCGTGCTGCATGCCGTCAATGACGCGGACAATGGGACCGATGATGGCGCGGCGGATCGTCAGGTTAACCAGGAAGCCGGCCACCACCAGCGTGATTCCGAACAGCAGCAATGCCACCCAGCGCTGCTGTGCGGACCGCTGCTGGCTTTCGCCCAACTGCTGCCGCAGATCGCGCGAGAGCCGGTCTTTGATCGCCTGCAGCGAGTTCTTGGCCTCATCGGTGCGGGCGGCCAGCCCGCGCATCCGTTCCTGGACCTCGGCCGTCATGCTGGCCGGGTTGGCGAGCACCGAGCCGTAGAGGGAGCGCGCGTCCCCAAGCAGGCCTTCGACCCCCGACGCCAGCTTCGTGGCTTCGGCGCGACGTCCGGGCGCCAGGCCCGGAATGGCCGCCACCGCGCTAAGACCTTCGACCACCCGCCGCCCTTCCTCCGCGGCGCGGTCCAGGGCGGCCGCGTCCTGCACCATTACGGCATCGCCGAAGCCCTTCACCATACGCTGGAACCCGGCCTCCGCCTCCTGGCTGCGCTGGGCCGCCGGGAACATCGCCTCCGACGCGGTTCTGAGGACGCCTTCTGTTCTGAGGCCTTGCACCTGTCCCAGGGTCGTCGAAATCACGTAACCCAGAACGACGATTCCGATACTAAGCCAGATCTTCGCCGTAAAGTTCAAGCGGCCCATGAGCGCATCCTCCCCGCCGGGATTTCCTTCACTTGACTTCGATCGTTTTCACGCCCGCGGCTCCGGCCGCGGAACTCACATAGCCGATCGCGCCCTTGGTCCTGGCGACATAAGCCGCCACTTCGGCGTCGGAAGCCAGAGTCTTGGGCATCGATGCCTTGCCCGTGAACACGAGGCTCCGGTAGTAGGTCTGGAGCGCTGCGTCCGTTTTGCCGAGATACTCGCGGACAAACGTTTCGTGAGCCGAACCGGACTTTTCGAGCACCGGCTCCACGTGGCTGCCGTCGCTCAGCGACGACTTGGTCAGCAGGAAGACGCCTTTCAGTTCGTCGGCCGAGACCTCCGATGCCTTCACGCTGGGGTTGGCGATCAGTTTGAAATCGGCTGCCGGCGCGCTCACCGCGGCCCCCAGGATTACGGCCGCCGCAACCACGAAGTAGAGTGTGTGTTTCATCGCGTTCTCCTTGTTCCCAGGAATGTCCCACTCCTAGAAGTTGAACCCCGTCCGGAGCAGAAGCAGCTTGGTCTGCGGCTTCAGGCCCTGCGGGTTGTCCTGAGTGTAGAAGCCCACCGGATACATCGAGGGCGCGCCGTAGCCATCCATGAAGTGACCCTCCAGCTTGACGTTCCAGAAGCGGGTCAGATCGACGCGCGCCGTCACCACCTTGTCGTAGAGGTGGTTGTCGGGCGCGCTATGATCCGTCGCCCAGACCGCCACCAGGCGCGAGTAATAGGACCCCAGCTCGATGCGCTTCGAGATGCGGTAGGCCGCCGAGGCATACCAACCGCGCGTGTCCGTGGTGACCGAAAACGTGCCGTTGAAGATCTCCTGGTCGCGCCACCAGCGGCGATACTCTCCTTCGACCCGCAGGTTGCCGACCAGGTACTGCCCGTAGACCTGGTTGGCCTGATCCTTGTTGGAGTGCTCCTCGTAAGGCGCCACCGGGCCGAAGAAGGCAGCGGTTCCTCTGCCGGTGATGTTCTCGTCCATGTGCGAGAAGCCGACCAGAACACCCTTCAGCGGGGTGTTCCACCGCAGGTCCTCGCCCACCTGCAGCCCACCGTATTCGCTCATGTTGATCCCGACTCCCCGCAGCAGGTATATGTAGCCGCCGTTCACGCTGTCGCGGCGCTGGCCCGCAAAGGCCGTATAGGAAAGACTACCCAGGCTCTTCAGCGGAATCTCGCCGTAGACGTCGCCGCCCGTATGGCGGATCAGAGCGTCGCGGAGATCGGTAGGGTAGATCGACTGCGGCAGCAGGGCACTCGTGTGCAGGAAGTCCATGTCTTGGGTGTCGTTATGGAGCCCGAACGTGGTCTTGACCACTCCGCCCCGGATGCCGAACCAATCCTTGAACTTGTAGTCGGCCACGGCCCAGTCCAGTTGCGGATGCCACTTCCCGAGGTTGCCGATGTTGCGGTCGTAGACCTGCGCACCGATGCGGAATCTGTCGGTCACGCGCATCGAGACGTTGACCCCGCCATCGGTGAACGCGGCGCTGCCGCCGCTGGTCTTCATCGTCAGGTAGTTGTTCTGGTCCGAGTATCCGAAGCCCTGCGAGAAGAAGCTGTGCACCTGCACCGGGCGTCCGGCAACGGTGAAATCGAACTGCGCCCGCAACCCTGCCGGCGCCGCACACAGGACCGCAACGAGTGCGATCGTTTTGGCTCGTGAATCCATGGGATGCTCCTGCGGTCGCGCCGTGCGTCCAGCCACTGGGCTGACATCGTAACGCTCCCGTCAACGTTCTATATCGGCCGCTCGGACGACAAACATTAGGTCCTATTTCACTTCCAGCGTCTTGACCCCCGTGGTGCTGGCCGACGCGCCAACGTATCCGATGGCGCCCTTGGTCTTGGCCACATGCGCCACCACGTCGGCGTCCGAGGCCAGCGTCTTGGGCATCGAAGCCTTGCCCGTGAACACCAGGCTGCGGTAGTAGGTCTGCAGCGCGGCATCCGTCTTCCCCAGGTACTCCTTCAGAAACATCTCGTGCGTCCCGCCAGATTTCTGCAGAACTGGCTCCGCGTGGGCGCCGTCGAGCGACGCCTTCGTCTCCAGGAAGACGCTCCTGAGATCGTCCGCCGAGATCGCCGACGCCGGAACGCTGAGGTTGGCGATCACCTTGACCTCGGCGGCCCGGCCAGCTGTTCCCGCAAGCAGGATCGAAGCCAGAGCAACGAGAAGCGGTCGAGTGCGTTTCATGTCGTTTCCCCCCTTTCTCCGGTGCGTCAGAAGTTCCAGCCGGTGCGGACCACCAGCATGTTCATCCGGGGCTTCAGGCCGGCCGGGTTGTCCTGCGGATAGAATCCCCGAAACGAGTAAGGCAGGCCGTAGCCGTCCACGAAGTGCCCCTCGATCTTGAGATCCCACTGTCTGAGCAGGTCGATTCTCGCGGCCGCAACCGTGTCGAACATGTGATTGGTGGCCGGGGTAGGGTCCTGGCCCCACACCGGGTAGAAGCGAGAATGGTAGGCGCCAAGCTCCAGCCGCTTCGCGACCCGATACGCAGCCGCTGCGTACCAGCCCCGCGCATCCTGGTCGAACCCGGTAGCCGGAAGCGGACCGATCTTTTCCGTACCAGCCATAATCTCGCGGCGGTATTCGCCGTCCAACGTCAAGTTCCCGGCCTTGTACTCCACATAGAAAACGGTGGTGTTGTCGGGGCCCGCTATCGTTACCGGAAACGTCACCGTTGGAGCCACCTGCGTCGTGAGGTTGGCGGTTGTGGGCTGGTGCGAATACGAGGCGCCAAACAGGAGGCCCCGAATGAGCCCGTTCCAGCGAAGGTCTCCACCCATCTGCGGGTTAGTCATACCAGTCAGGTTTAACCCAAGGGCCGCAAGACCGTAAGGGTAGCCACCATACCGATCGAAGGACACCGTTCCGGCGTAGCCGGTGTAGGACAAATCGCCGAGCCTCTTCAGCCCAATGGTTCCGTATACATCACCACCTGTGTGCGCGATGGTCGATGCGCGCAGGTCCAGTGGATACATGGACTGCGGAAGGATGGCCCAGGTGTGCAGGAACTCCATGTCCTGGGTGTCATTAAACAGTCCCAGAACGGTCTTTACCTTGCCAGCCCGGATGCCAAACCAACTCTTGAACTTGTAGTCGGCCAAGGCCCAGTCCAGTTGGGGATGCCAATTGCCCAGGTTGCCGATGTTTCGATCATAAACCTGCGCCCCGATGCGCAACCGGTCGGTCACCTGCATCGAAATGTTGGCGCCGCCGTCCGTAAAGGCGGCGCTGCCAGAACTGGTCTTCATGGTCAGATAGTTGTTGTCGTTCGAGTATCCGAACCCCTGCGAGAAGAAGCTATGGACCTGGACCTGACGTCCGGCAATCTTGAAATCGACTTGAGCGTGCAGGCATACCGGCAGTCCACACAGGAGTGCGGCAAATGCAATTGTCTTGGTGCGCGAATACATTGCGTCTCCCTTCGGCCGCGCCGCGTGGTCTGAGGTAGCCCTGGGTTGACAACGCGGTCTACACCCCGTTCTATCGGCGGGATAGGCAGCGGTCATTAGACGGATTCCCGCCGGGCAAGCCGCGGGTGCACGGGCGCTCAACAGCGGCGGCGTAAAATGGGGGAAATGCACCTGCCCGCTCTAGTCCTACTCTCGGTGGCCGCAGCCGCAGCCGCTCAAGATGACCTCGTCATCCGTGGCTACCAGCACTTCTACAACCTCCAATACGACCAGGCGCTGGCCGACTTCCGCCGCTACGAGGCCCTGGCGCCCGGCGACCCAAACGCCTTCAACCACGTCGCCGAGGGGGTTCTCTATCGCGACATGTTTCGGGCCGGCGCGCTCGAAACCGAGCTGGTCAGCGGCAACAACCCCTTCCTCCGCCGCGCCAAGGTGAACGCCAGCCCGGAGGACCAGCGCGAGTTCGACTCGAGCATCGCGAGCGCGATGGCGCTAGCCCAGGCGCGGCTCAAGACGAATCCGCGCGATACCGGTGCGCTTTACGCTCTCGGAGTCTCCTACGGGCTGCGCGGCAACTACGATTTCCTGGTGCGCAAAGCCTGGCGGGACGCGCTAAGCGACGCCACGGCCGCGCGCAAGGCCCACACCCGCGTCACCGAAATCGACCCGGCCAACGTAGACGCGCGGATGGTGCAGGGGCTGCACGATTACATCGTCGGCAGCCTGCCGCTTCACTGGCGTCTATTCGGTTTCCTGATCGGTTTCCACGGCAACAAGGAAGCGGGCATCCGGGAGGTCGAGAGGGTCGCCCGGCACGGAAAGGTCAACCGGCTGGACGCCGAATTCCTTTTGTGTGCCATCTACCGCCGGGAGAAGAGCTCCGCGCGCGCCATTCCGTTGCTCGAGGACCTGATCGGCCGTTTCCCGGACAACTACCTGCTCCGCATGGAGCTGGCCCAGATGTACAGCGACATAGGGAACAGGAATCAGGCCCTGGCCACCCTGGCACAACTACGCGCGCTCAAAACGGCCAGGGCCCCCGGCTTGCTTACCCTCCCCGTCCAGAAGATCGACTTTGCGGAGGGCAATATCGAGTTCTGGTACAACGATCTGGATGCCGCCCTGGCGAAGCTCCGGCGCGCGGCCGCCGACGCCGGGGAGCTGGACCTCAACACGGGCGTGCTCGCCTGGATGCGCCTGGGCCAGATCTACGATCTGAAAGGGCAGCGGAGCCTGGCGCTCGGAGCCTACCGGCACGCCATCGAGCTCGCGCCCGATTCAGAGGCAGCGCGGGAGTCGCGCCGGTACTTAGGCACCCCCTACCAACGCAAAGCAAAGGGATAATCGTCGTCCCGGCGCGGCGGCTTAAGCAGCGCCAGCATCGCCCGCCGCAGTTGACCTGCCCTATTCCTCGACCGTTACCTTGACCGGCTGCTCGATCTCCTTGGTCGCGTCCTTCTTCAGGCGCACGACCACGCCGAAGCGGCCGGGTTTTAGTGACGCAGGGACTTTGATCTTGATCGACGTGGCAGCCTGCTCCGTGATGGCTGCCTTGAAGTCCGTCGTACCGTCGGTCAGGATGATCCCGGAGACGTACGATTGGTCGAGGTACTCGCCTCCCAAGGTCACATCATCGCCGGCCTTGACCGACATGGGATCGACGGTTCGGATCTGCGGCATGGCCGTGTCAGCCAGCAGAATCGCCGAACCGATCAGCGCGGCGAGGAGGAGCCCCGCAATTACAGACGTTCTCATCTCGTAAACGCCTCCAAGAGAAGATGCTAGACCCGAAGCTACGGGAATGCAAGCGGAGACTGAGCCCGATTCGATGAAGGTGCCGCAACTCAGCCGCAAGCCCACGCGTCTACAATGGTTATGAGGGGACAAATGCGCTACGCGATATTGCCGATTCTGGCTTGCTCCTTGCTCGCGGCCGACGATCCGGGCTGGCGGAAGGTGGAACAGACCACCCTCAGCGACGCTCAGGTTCAGGAGATCATCGCCAAGTTCGCCGCCAAGGAAGCGGAGTTTGCCAAGGCCCGCGAGAATTACACCTACCGCCAGTCGGTTAAGGTGCAGTCGGTGGATCCGGACGGAAGGCCCACCGGCCAGCACGAGATGGTCTCCGACATCATCTTCACGCCCGACGGCAAGCGCACCGAACACGTGGTCCGCGCCCCGGTCGACACTCTCACGGCGTTCATGCTGACCCCGGAAGACGAGCAGGACCTCCGCAACATCCAGCCCTTTGTCCTCACCACATCCGAGATCCCCAAATACCACGTCCGCTATCTCGGCAAGCAGATGGTGGACGAGATTCCTGCCTACGTCTTTGCGGTCAAACCGAGGAAGCTCGAGAAGGGCCAGCGCTACTTCGAGGGCGAGATCTGGGTGGACGACCGCGACCTCCAGATCGTCAAAACCTACGGCCGCGGCGTCGGAATTGTAGGCAAGGACAACGAGTTCCCGAAGTTTGAGACCTATCGCGAACAGATCGACGGCAAGTATTGGTTCCCAACCTATACCCACGCGGACGATGTGCTGCAGTTCCGCGAGGGGCCGCAGGGCATCCGCATGTTGGTGACCTATAAGAACTACAAGCAGTTCAAGAGCGAAGTGAACATCCAGTACGGCGATACGGTCGGCGGCGACCAGACCAAGAAGCCCGAACCAGCCAAGCCAGAGCCCAACAAGCCCTAGCCCGGGCAGGCGCTCGGCGCCGTGGGGCAGGCGCTTCCGCCCAATGCCACTTAGTTGTCTGTAAGTAAAACAAAACGCACAGAGTACGTTTTATGAGGGCGGGAACGGACTCGGACGTGGCGCACGCTTTAGCGTGCTGGAGCGTGCTTTAGCGCGCTCCGCCCAACCATGGGCTGAAGCCACGCGGCTGCACGCTGAAGCGTGCGCCACAATAAGATCAACTTCCGCCTGCCCGGGCCAGGCCCAAGGGCCGCGCGCCGTCCGACCCCCGGATTCGGCCGTTTAGCTCCTAAAACGCACCGCACGGTCCGATTGCCTCGGCACCGGCCCTATGTAATGATCTAATAAGGCCTTAAGCCCGTTTTGGACGTATGCGCAAAGTTCCTCTGCTTGACTCGCTGAGAATCATTGGCCGCGGCACCTTGAACTGGGTCGCCCAAAGGCCGCTGGTCGTGTCCTTCGAAGTCACCGACGCCTGCACCTGCTACTGCAAGCACTGCGACCACGGCGGTCCGCGCGACGAGTCCCGTAACCTGAAACCCGCCGACTACCGGCGCTACATGGACACGCTGAAGCCGTGCGTCGTGCAGGTGTCGGGCGGCGAGCCGTTGATGCGCCCGGACCTGGTCGAAATCGTGCGCTCTATCAAGAACGGCTCCACCGTCCCCTACGCCATCCTGGTCTCGAACTGGTCCGAAATGACCGAGGAGCGGTATCTGGCGCTGCGCGAGGCGGGCATCGATCAGTTCTCCGTCAGCCTGGATTTCCCCGATGACCGCCATGACGTGTTCCGCGGCCTCCCGGGCCTGTTCGATCACCTCAGCCAGATCATGCCGCGCCTGGCCGCGCTGGGGCACGACGACATCGTTCTGAACTCCTGCATCACCAGCGAAAACCTCCCGGAGATCAACGCACTCGCCGATATGGCCCACGCCTGGGGCGTGAATCTCTGCTACAGCGCGTATTCCGCCCGCCGCACCGGCTGCCGCGACTATTTCCTGAATACCCCAGAGCAGCTCGCCACGCTCAACCAGCAGTTGGATGGCGTCGAGCGGCGCCGTGACCAGACTCGTTGGATCGTGAACTCGACCAGCACTCTCGAAGCCACCCGGCGCTATTTCGAGCGTGGTGGGACGCCTGGATGCCAGGCCGGCCTGCGGTTCCTGGTGGTGACCGCCGACGGCTTCCTGCAGCCTTGCTCGATGCAGTTCCGGAAGTACCCGCTCGACGGCCAGGCCGCGATGGTCCGCGAGTTCAGCTCGACCAACACCTGCGACCAGTGCTACGTCTCCATCCGCTCCTATCTCGACAAGAGTTTCCCGCGCCTGCTGTGGGAGAACGTGAGCGGCTTCCTCTCCGTCAAGCCGCACGAGCCGCCCGCCGAGGCATAAGTCCGCTTGCTGAGGGGCGCTCGGAGCAGCCGCCGGCCGAAGCGCAGGAGCTTGGTCAGCAGGTACAGCGCTCGCCGTTTTCCCCCACCGTTTCCGAACCGCGACCGTGAGGGAGCGGTTGCTAAGGCCTCGCCGGCGCCGGAACCCCGAGACTTTCCCGCCTGCCGCCCCACTAATTCTGCGAAGAGTCCAGGAGGCGAATCATGTCGAGCCAGGCGCGGCTGGCGGTCTTTCTTGTAAGTTCAGCGGTCTGGTCCGCACTCGCGGCCACTCCTGCGGCACGCACGGCAACGCACGCCCGGCCGGCCGCAGTCGCCGGGCAGGCGGCCGCAAACGACCGCCAGGTGGAGGCCGCCATCAGGGCGCGCTTCGCCCAGTCCAAGATCAATTCGAATCACTTTACGGTGCACCTCCTGGGAGGCGTGGCCACCATCGAGGGCCACACCGACATAATCCAGCACAAAGGGACCGCCACGCGTCTGGCGCGGTCTGCCGGCGCGCGCGAAGTGGTCAACCGGATCGAAATAAGCGAGGCCGCCCGGGAGCGCGCCGCCGCCAACCTGGCCCAGGGCCGCCGCCGCGTGCAGGTCAAACGGAGCGAGAAGCGATCCGAGCGGCCGGGCCAGTAAGAAGGACCCCCGGGTCCGCGGCCAACGCCCCCGCCGGCCTGGTCGGTCAAACCGATCGGTAAGGTAGTTCTTGCCAAGCCCCCGCGGTTCGGGTATTGTTGAACCTTCGCGGAGGCCACATGCCATTTTGCAGGAACTGCGGTTCGCCCGTAGAAGGACAGTTCTGCACCAAGTGCGGTACGCCGGCACAAACTCCGGCTGGAGCGGCCTACACCCCGCCGCCCCCACAACCACCACCAGCTCCCCAACCCCCGCCGTACCAGCCCCCGCCGCCCCAGCCTTATGCTCAGCCGGCGCCCTTCACGCCCGCGTATGCTCCTCCGCCCGTTATGGCGCCAGGGGTGGAGTACGCCCCTTGGGTGACCCGGGTCGCCGGATACCTGATCGATTACGTGCTGGTCGCCCTGGCCTGGCGGCGCCCTGCTGCTGGTTGCGTTTCTTGTCTTCGGCAGCCTGGCCGGTCTGGGCAGCGGCCTGGGATCGGAAGGGCTCGGCAGATTCGGCGGCGGCGGATGCTGCTGCGTGCTCTTGCTGTTGCCCCTCGCCAGCCTGCTGGTCGGGCTCTGGAACAAGGCTTACCTGGTCTCCAAGCGCGGCGCCTCGATTGGCCAGGGCGTCATGAAGGTCAAGGTGGTCGATGCCCAGGGACAGTTGCTTACCATGGGCCAGGCGGTGCTCCGGCTCCTGGCCCACGTGGGACTGAGTTTCGTGCCCCTGGTCGGGATCGTCGACTTGCTGTGGCCGCTCTGGGACGAGCGCAGGCAGACCCTGCACGACAAGGCGGTCGGCTGTTACGTGATCACGAATCCGGCGGGGTGATGACGAACCCGCAACCAGCCAGGCCGGGGATCGCCAGCGCCGCCCTCGGGACGTTGATGCTGGCGCAGATCGCCGCCGTCGGCCTCCTTCTGCGCGCCAGCCAGGACGGAGTCTGGCTCCTCGGCCACCAGTTCGGCGGCGTGTGCTGGTTCCGCCAGATGACCCGCGTGCCCTGCCCCACCTGCGGCATGACCCGCAGCATCGTGCTCACGCTGGACGGGCATCTTCGGACGGCGCTGCGGCTCAATTTCGCGGGTCCGGTGTGGGTACTGGCGGTGGTCACGCTGGCCGTGGCGCTGCTCTGGCTGGCCTGGCGCGAGCGGGAGCGAGGAGTGGATCGCAGTGCGCCCGCCCGGCGACGGGTTCGGCTGCTGGCGCTAGCTCAGGGCGCGCTCTTCGGCGTAGCGCTCGCCGCCAATTGGATCTGGGCGCTTCGAGTTCGGGGCTGAGGCCCGATTTGCAGTCTGACCGCTTGCCAAGGTCCCCGGCCTTCAAGTACAGTTGAACAATCGCGGAGGAAACATGCCCTTTTGCAAGAACTGTGGCTCAGCCGTTGAAGGACCGTTTTGCGCGAAGTGCGGAACGCCGCAGGCGGCTGCGCCACCACCCGCCGGCGCGGCTTACACCCCACCCCCCCCACAACCCCCGCCCGCCCAGACCTATGCCCAACCCGGCTATAGCGCCCCACCACCGGCTCCGGCAGCCGCCGGGATGTCCGACAACGTAGCCGGATTGTTGTGCTACATTGCGGGGCTTATCACCGGCATTCTGTTCCTGGTGCTCGAGCCGTACAACAAGAGCAAGTTCGTCAGGTTCCACGCCTTCCAGTCGATTTTCGCCAACGTGGCCTGGATCGCAATCTGGATCGTGGTCAGCATCTTCAGCTCGATCCTGTTCGCAGTGATGCCGTGGGGCGTGTTTTCCCTACTGCACTTGCTGTTCTGGCTAGTGTGGCTCGTCGTCGGGCTGGGCTTCTTCGTCCTATGGCTGTTCCTGATGATGAAGGCGTACCAGGGCCAGAAGTTCATGCTGCCCATCATCGGGGCGCTCGCCGACAAGCAGGCGTAGAAAGAAGCTGGTAGCCATCCGGCGCCGCGACTGCGTCACTAAAGAAGTGCGAACGCTAGTTGTCTCTCTGGTCGCCACGGGCCTCGCTGTAGCCCAACCCCCGCCCATCGGCCTGGTGGAACTCTACGGTGTGCGCAAGGTCTCCGCGGAACGAATCCGCCAGGCTGTCGGAGTGCGCGTCGGCGATCCGCTGTCGGTCCCGAAGGCCGATATCGAGGAGCGTGTGGAGAAGGTTCCCGGGGTCGTCGCCGCCCAGGTATCGGCCGTCTGCTGCGCCGGGGACGAGGCCGTTCTCTACGTCGGGATCGAGGAGCGCGATGCGCCGCACCTCGAGTTCCACGCAGCGCCTGCCGGCAACCTGAGCCTCTCCGAGGCGCTTCTGCTCACTTACCGCGACTTCGTCTCCTATTTCGGGGAGCCGGCGCGCTCCGGCGATCCGTCCGGACCGGCCGCCGAGGCCTATCGCAAGAACTTCGAGCATCTGGCCAGGGACTATGCGGATAATCTCCATCGGGTCCTGAGGGAATCGGACGACGCCGAGCAGCGCGCCATGGCCGCCGGCATCCTGCGTTACGCGCCCCTCACGAAAGCCGCGGTCGACGACCTCCAGTACGCCATGCTGGATAGCGACCAGACAGTTCGCGCCAACGCCATGCGGGCGCTCCCTGAAGTCGCGCTACGGGCGGCCGCCGACCCCGACCTGGAGGTCCGGGTAGAGCTCACCTGGTTCGTCGAGCTCCTGAATTCGCTTGACTGGGACGACCGCTCCGAAGCCGCTACCTCCCTGGTCAGCCTGACCCAAACCCGCGATCCGAGTGCGCTCGAACACATCCGGGACCGGGCCCTGCCTGCACTGATCGATATGGTCCGCTGGAAGACTCCGGCGCACGCCCACGCAGCGTTCATCCTGGTTGGCAGGATTGCCGGTCTCACCGAGAAGGGTATTCAGGACGCCTGGAGCCGCGGCGACCGGGAAGTGATAATCCAGCAGGCGTTGAAGTCCCCTCGCTGACGCTCAGGGTTCGGTGCTGCGATGCTCGACGGCCCCGAACCGCGCGCGTAAGCAAGCGGCAGGCACCGAACCGCGCGCGTAAGCAAGCGGCAGAGACGAGGCCAACCCAATGAAACAAAAGGCCGGAACCGCGTGGCTCCGGCCTTGATTGGCAGATTGACGAACGTGATTACCGAGCGGCCAGAAGCGCCCTCAGATGACGTGCGCGCTCCGGGGACCGCAATTGCCGCAGCGCCTTCGCCTCGATCTGGCGAATTCGTTCCCGCGTGACATCGAATTCCTGGCCGATCTCCTCGAGCGTGTGCTCCCGCTCGCACCCGATCCCGAACCGCAGCCGGATCACCTTCTCCTCCTTGGGAGACAGGGTCTTGAGGATGTTCGCCGTCTCGTCCCGGACGTTGGACTCGATCACCGAATCCACCGGAGATCCCACCCAGCGGTCCTCGATCAGGTCGCCGAGGGCGGACTCGCCGTCGCGGCCGACAGGCGTTTCGAGAGACACCGGGTCGCGCGAGATGGTTTTGAGTTTCTGGACCTTCTCGACCGAGATCTCCATCCGCCGGCTGATCTCGTCGTTGGTCGGCGCGCGTCCGAGTTCCTTCTCAAGCTCCCGGTTCGCCCGCAGGAACTTGTTCATGCTCTCGTTCATGTGGACCGGAATGCGGATGGTGCGCGACTGGTCCGCAATGGCGCGCGTGATGGCCTGGCGGATCCACCAGGTGGCGTAGGTTGAGAACTTGTAACCTCGCCGGTACTCGAACTTGTCCGCGGCGCGCATCAGCCCGATGTTGCCTTCCTGGATCAGATCCAGGAGATGCAGCCCGCGGTTGACGTACTTCTTGGCGACCGACACGACCAGGCGAAGGTTGGCCTCAACCAGGTCCTTCTTGGCCCGCTCGGCCTCGATCTCCCCGTGCCGGATCACGGACAGCGTGTGCCGGAGGTCCGCCAGCGGCGCGCCCGGCGATCACTTCCCGCTTCCGGATCTCCCGCCGCAGTTCCTTCACGCGAGACTGGGCAGCCTGCCCGTTCCGCTCCAGGAGTCTTCTTCAACTCGCCATCGAGCTGCGCCGTCTCTTCCACCGCATGCTCGATTTCCTTGGTGAATTCCTTCCATCTGCCGAGCTGGAAGGGAACCTTGCGGATGGCCAGGGAGGTCTCTACCTTAGCCCGCGCCAGTTTGGCCTGGCAGCGGCGCCGGACCTTCTTGTTGGTTACGGGGACCGTCTCCAGCTTCTCCGCGAGCTGCTGCAACTTCTTGTGCAGCGTGACGATATCGGCGAACAACTGGCGGGCGTCCGCGCGCCTCTTTTCGTCGGCCGCGGTCCCCTCTTCGATCTCCCCGCCCAGGTCGATGATATCGTCCAGCTCCGCGGCATCCTTCTTCAACTGGTCGGCCAGACCGACGACCGCGAGTTGCACCAGGGCGGAACGGCTGATGGCCTTTTGCATCCGCAACTTGCCGCGTTCCATGCGGCGCGCCAGGTCAACCTCGCCTTCGCGGGTCAGCAAGGGCACCGCGCCCATTTCGCGCAGGTACACCCGTACCGGGTCATCCGTGTAGATGGACTCTTCGGCCTGTTGGACCGAATGGAAGTCCTCCGCCTCGGCGTCAAAAAACTTGGCGGCTTCCTCGTCGAACGGGAGGCCTAGAGTCTCCTGACCCTCAGTCAAAAATTGGTCTTCAAAATGATCCACGGTCTGGTTCACCTCCCCGATCAGGGTCAAGGTCGGACTTCCGCCTTTCCTCGGGGGTTGATTGCTGCTGCTTGTGGCTACCGGTCACTTCCGGCCTTTTGTCGACGGCTGCACCTCTGGGGCTTGGTGCCGTATTCGATCTTATCATCGAACCGTTAGGAAGTTAAGCCCTAATATTGAAGATGTGTTGAGAACGCTTTTGGTTACACGCTATTGTCACCCCCGGCAGCACCACGCGTAGGGGAGTGACGCCGGACTCCGGCTGGGTCCCCGCCGCGGGCCGTCAGGAGCGCTTCTGCTGCCGCATCAGGGCCTTGAGCTCGTGAAAGAACGCCTCCTCGTCCTGGAAATCGCGATATACGGAGGCGAACCGCACGTAGGCGATCTTGTCCAGGGCCCGTAGGCGCTCCATCAGAAGTTCACCGATGGATGTAGTCGAGATTTCCCGCTCGGGGCTGTTGAACAGCAAGCCCTCCACTTCATCGACAATCTCCGCCAGTCTGCCCATGGCCACCGGCCGTTTCTCGCAAGCCTTCAAAAGGCCGCCCAGAACCTTCTGGCGGTCGAACTTCTCGCGCCGGCCGTCCTTCTTGACGACCATGTACGGAATCTCGTCGATCCGCTCGTAGGTGGTGAACCGCCGCTGGCATTTCAGGCACTCGCGCCGCCGCCGGACGACGTCTCCTTCCTTGGCCTCACGCGAGTCGACCACGCGGTCTTCCAGGTGTCCGCAGAAAGGGCAGGTCATGGGGCGGGCTCCTCGCCGGGAAGGCCGACTTCGAGACTCGCTTGGCCAGGCAGGCCCGCTTCGAGGCTCGCTTGGGCCCGCTCGGCTTTATATTCCAAGTCCTTCAATTTACGCCAGTTGATTCCTTCGTGGAAAGCGAATCCAGAGACCGATCGGCACAATCGACACGAACGACACCACCCAGACCACGATCGCCAGGCTGGTCGCCACCTCGATAGAGACGCCGTACAGTTCGTTCAATACCACCACCGCCACCAACTGCATGCCCCCGCCGAGCCCCGGAATCTGGACCACGCTGCCGAACGCGACGAATCCGATGAAAATCACAACATCCTGCAACCCCAAGGCCCGGGTCTCCGGACAGCTTTTGAACAGGCAGACGAAAGCACAAGACGATCAGCGCCCATTCGAGCACGGTGTAGAGGAATAAGCGGATAGCCGAACCCTGGGTCTGGGTCGCCGCCGTGCCGTCCATGAAGGCCCCCACGCTGCGCGCAACCCGCTCGTGGTGCCGCTTGGGCAGGAAGCCGAGGGCGTCCACCAGCCTGGCCCGCATGATCCCGGAAAACCGGGCCATCATGACCAGCAGCAGCAGGCAGATGGCCGCCAGGATGCCGACCGCATAGCCTCCGGTCGTCAGAGCCCACCGAAAGGTATGCCCCAGGCTGCGCGCGGGAGGCATGGATCTGGCTCACCGCAAAGCCGAAAACCAGAAGCACCGCCAGCAGGTCACAGAGGCGTTCCAGGACCCAGGCCGCCAGTTGCGAGGAGAGCGGCACCTTCTCCTTAAGGGCGATGAGGTAGGGGCGCACGAATTCGCCCGGCCGTCCCAGCAGCACGACTGCCGTGAAACCGATCGCGGTGGCCTTGAAGATGCCCCAAACGTTCGGATCGGGCCGCAACGGGCGAAGCATGACCGCCCAGCGGAGAGCCCGGCCGTAGCAGGTGGCCCAGGACAGGAGAAGCGCCACCGCGATCCAGCGCCAGTCCAGGTGCAGGAAGCTGGAGGCGAAGGCCCGCCACTCGAAATGGGCGTGATGCCAGCGCTCCTGAAGCATCCAGACGGCGAAACCGGCCAGGACGACGAGCGCCAGCACGTATCGCCAAATCTTCGAATGGCCTTTCCGAGGCTCCGGCGCGCCAGCGTCTGGCAGATGAAGACGCAGCAGTCGGGTTTCCGTTTCGACCGAGGCCTAATCGGGCTAGAATGGAACCTTGCATTCCTGAAGGGCAGAATCGAGCGAACTTCCTATGATAAAGCCTCGTAACTCCAAGTGGAAGCCTGAATTGAAGCGCACCGCCCGGGGGCAGGATCCCACCGGCGGATGGGCGCGGAAAGGCTCACCGTGCGAGGCAAGCTTATGGCAGCCAGTGCGACGATCGCTCATGCTCTCTGCCCGGAGACTCCGGGCCTGCGGGCAAGTTTCGCCTGGCCGGCCATTCGTTCCCTGACCCACAGGAACCCGGGAAGAACTTTGGATCCGGACTACAGCCTGGTTGAGCGGTGCCTGCGCGGGGAAGACGCCGCTTGGGAAGAGATGGTCAAAACCCACACGCGACGGGTGTATTCGCTGTGCTACCGCTTCACCGGGAAGGACTCCGAAGCGCAGGATCTGGCGCAGGAAGTTTTCCTGCGCGTCTTTCGCACCCTGAAGACCTTCCGGACGGGAGAGGGCACGTTCGTGGTCTGGCTGTCGCGCCTGACCCGAAACCTGCTGATCGACAATTATCGCCGCAACCGCCTCGAGCGGGCGACGGATTCGATCGAAGAGCAGTTGCCGATGATCGAGGAGCGCAACGCCGCCAGCGCCCGCACCGATGGCCTGCTGGCAGGCCGCGAGGCCGGGGAGTTGCTCCAGGCCGCGCTCGCCAAGCTTTCCCCCGAGTTGCGCGAGACGGTGATCCTCCGGGACATCGAGGAACTGGAGTATCGAGAGATTGCCCAGGTGCTGAAGGTGCCGGAAGGCACCGTGAAGTCCAGGCTCAACCGCGGGCGGGCCGAGCTGGCCCGCATTTTGCGAAAGCAGAGGATCCTCATATGAATTGCGCGGATCTGGAAATCCTGCTTTGCGACTACGTGGACGGCACGCTGGCCTCCGGCGCCCGGGTCGAGCTGGAACAGCATCTGGCCCAGTGCGCCGAACTGCGCCGAGCTGGCGCGGGACGTGACGGCGGCGGCCGGTTTCATCGGCCGCGCGGCCGACGTCGAGCCGCCACCCGAGCTTCTGACGCGGATTCTGTTCAATCTGCCTTCGGCGCACCATGCGCGGGCGCAGCAGGCGGGAGGATTGCGCGAGTTTCTGCACCGCAGAATCCAGCCCATCCTGCAGCCCCGCTTCGCCATGGGCTTCGCCATGACGATCCTTTCGTTCTCGCTGCTGGGCCGGTACGCGGGCATTTCGCCGCGCCAGCTCACGCTCGACGATCTACGCCCGGCCAAGGTCTGGCAGGCGATCGACGACAAGGCCTACCGCACCTGGCAGCGTACGGAGAAGTTCTACCAGAACCTCCGCTTCGTCTACGAGATTCAAACGCAGCTTCGGGAATGGAAGCAAAAGGAAGCGGAGCTGCGTGCGCGCGTCACCGGCGAGGAGCGCCCCGCCGCACCGCGCGATAGCCGGAGAGGCGCCGAGCGCCCGGCAGACGCCGCCGCCGCCGGCGCGAACGCCAAACCGGCGCCGCCGTCCGGCGCGAACGCTTTACAGAAATAGGAGACAAAGGCCATGAATTGCTATAAGCATCCCGACGTTTCGGCAGTCGCTTTTTGCCGCACCTGCGGCAAGCCGCTTTGCCAGACCTGCCAGCGGGCGGTGGAGGGGACGGTCGTCTGCGAGGACCACGCGCCCCAGCAAATGGTGGTCCCACAGCCTCCTCCGGCCCGCCCCGCCAACGACATTTCTCCGGGGCTGGCCTTTGTGCTCGGGCTGATCCCCGGGGTCGGCGCTATTTACAACGGTCAGTACGCCAAGGGCATCGTGCACGTGGTGGTGTTCGGCATGCTGATCAGCATCACGGCCTCGGGATCGATCAGCGGCTACGAACCGCTGTTCGGCCTGTTGATCGCCATCTGGTATTTCTACATGCCGTTCGAGGCCTATCACACGGCGCGCAAGCGGCAACTCGGCGAACCGGTGGACGAATTCTCCAGCGTCCTTCCCGCTGCGGGCACACGGCGCCGGATTCCCGATGGGCCCGGTAGTGCTGATCGTGCTGGGCGGGATCTTCCTGTTGAACACGATGGGCGTCTTCCGCTTCGACCAGATCGTGCGGTGGTGGCCGGTCGGCCTGATCGTGCTCGGCGCCTACATGCTTTACTGCCGGATCGCCGGCGCCAACGAGCGTGCCGCGCACACCCAGGAGGCCCGCGATGCGCATCAGTAGCGGCGACCTCATTCGCGCCGTGCGCGGGCCGATTCTGCTGATCGTGCTGGGCCTGCTGTTCGTAGCCGAATATTGGGGCCAGTTTCCGTTCTACAAGACCTGGCCCGTGCTGCTGATCGTGTACGGCCTGCTGAAGCTGCTGGAGCACCTGGCGCCGGACACCCGCACGCCGGCAGGAGGTTCTTTATGAGAAGGAGATCGCTGGCGGGGCCGCTGCTGCTCATCCTGATCGGGGTGTGGTTCCTGGTCAGCACGCTGCGGCCGGAGTTGCCGCTGATCGACCTGGCCGCCCGCTTCTGGCCGTTTGTGCTGATCGGCTGGGGCGCGCTGCGGCTGCTCGAGATCCTGGTGTGGGCGGTGCGCGGCCAGGCCCTGCCGCGCTCCGGCCTCGCCGGAGGCGAATGGACGCTGGTGGTCTTCCTGTGCCTCGATCGGCTCCGGGCTCTACTGGGTCAACTTCGACCGTCCCTGGGGCAACTTCGTGATCGGCGCCAACCGCGTCGAGATCTTCGGCCGCTCCTTCGACTACACCGTTCCGGAGCAGAAAGTCGAGGCGGGAAAAGCGACCCGTGTGCTGGTGGAGAACCTGCACGGCACGGTTCGCGTCACCGGCGCCGACACGCAGCAGGTCACGGCCGGCGGGCGGAAGAGCATCCGCGCTCTTCAGGACAAGGACGCCGACCAGGCCGACCGGCAGACGGCCGTCGAGGTTGCCGTCAACGGCGACGCGGTGGTGGTGCGCACCAACCAGGACCGTCTTACGGGCCAGCAGCGCGTCACCACGGACCTTGAGGTCACGGTTCCCCGCGGCGTGTCGGTCGAAGTCCGCGGGCGGAATAACGACAGCATCGAAGTGAGCGCCGTGAACGGCGGCGTCGAGGTTGCGGCCGACAATGCCTCGGTGCGCCTCGAGAACATCGGCGGCAACGTGCGCCTGAACGATCTCCGCAAGAGCGACTTGATACGCGCCGCCAACGTCAAAGGCACGGTCGACATCCAGGGCGGACGCGGCCGCGACATAGAACTCGACACCATAGGCGGCGAGGTCGTCATCGACGGCTCCTATTCCGGCGACCTGGAGCTCAGGAAGCTGGCCAAGCCGCTGCGCCTGGTGGGCCCGAACGCCGAGCTGAGAGTGGAAGCTGACACCCGGCGAGATCCACATGGACCTGGGGAAGTTCGATGCGACCAACCTGGTGGGGCCGATCCGGCTGACCAGCAACCGGGCGCGCGACGTCGAGATCGAGAAGTTCACCCAGTCGCTCGATCTTTCGCTCGATCGCGGCGACATCTCGCTGCGTCCCCTGGCTACGCCGCTCTCGAAGATCGACGCGCACACCAATAACGGCCAGGTGGAGATCACGCTGCCCGAGAAGGCCGCCTTCGACCTGAGGGCGGCGACCGCGCATGGCGAGGTTTCCAACGACTACGGCGACGCGCTCAAGGCGGTCTCGGAAGAGCACGGGCGCGAGCGAGGCTCGATCCAGGGCGCCGTAGGGCAAGGTCCCAAGATCGTGATCGAGACCGACCGCGGCTCGGTGACCGTCCGCAAAGATTCGGGCGCACCCCTGGCGGCCCACAATGAGAAGCCGGCGGACGAGCACATTCAGCCGGAGATCGAGAAACACTGACAGCCGTCGGCTGTCCGTGTTTCAGCTTTCGGCAATCAGCTGTCAGCTTTCAGCTTTCGGACGGTCATCTCCCCGCTACCGATGGCCGATCGCTGACAGCTTTTTCAGCCCCCCTCAGGTCGAGACCGACCGCTGGCAGCTTTTTCCGCAGCTGATAGCTGACAGCTCGGCTTTACACCGGCACCCGTTCCGTGATGCGGATGCCAAAGGCCTCCAGGCCCACCACCTTGCGTGGATGGTTGGTCAGCAGCCGGATGGTGCGCAGTCCCAGGTCGGAGAGAATCTGCGCGCCGATTCCGGTCTCGTATTGCAGCAGCCGCTGGCCGTCCGCGCTGGTGTAGTTGACGGGTTCGCGCGAGTGCGCCACGATCTGGTCGATGCCGCTCTCCGAGGGGGCGATGCGGATGCCGCGCCCGGTGTGGTGCAGGTACACCAGCACGCCCGCGCCCTCGGCCGCAATCCGCTCGAGCGACGCCTGGACGATGCGCCGGCAGTCGCAGGTGGTCGCGCCGAAGACGTCGCCGAAAGCGCACCGCGCGTGCATCCGCACCAGAACGTTCTCGCCCGCGGCCACATCGCCGTGGACCAGCGCCAGATGCGTCTCGGGATCGGTCGAGCTGGTGTAAGCAATGGTGCGAAACGGGCCGAATTCGGTTTGCAGGCATCCTTCGGCCAGGCGGCGCACGAAGCGCTCGTGAGCCAGGCGGTAGCGGATCAGCTCCGCCACCGAGATCATCTTCAGGCCGTGCTCGCGGCAGAACCCCACCAGTTCCGGCGAGCGCGCCATGGTGCCGTCGTCGTTCATGACCTCGCAGATCACGCCCGCCGGCGCCAGGCCCGCGAGGCGCGCCAGGTCCACCGCCGCCTCGGTCTGCCCTGCCCTCACCAGCACGCCGCCATCGCGGGCCCGCAGCGGGAAGACGTGGCCGGGGCGCGCCAGGTCGGCGGGCCGCGTTTTGGGATCGATCGAGACGCGGATGGTTCGGGAGCGGTCCGCCACGGAGATGCCCGTCGTCGTGCCCTCCCGCGCGTCGATGGTTTCGCAGAATGCCGTGCCGAACTGCGAGGTGTTCTTGGCGGCGAGCAGCGGCAGGTGCAACTCATCGCAGCGCTCCCCGGTCAAAGCCAGGCAGATCAGCCCGCGGCCGTATTTGGCCATGAAATTCACCATCTCGGGCGTGATCTTCTCGGCCGCGGCGGTGAGATCGCCTTCGTTCTCCCGATCTTCATCGTCCACCACGATCAGCATCCGGCCGGCCCGTATCTCGTCAATGGCCTCGGCGATGGAAACAAACGGCATACACTACAGTATCGCGTAGGTTAAACCCGGGACAGTATACTCATTCACCAATTTCATAAACGGGGCTCCGGCCCACCGCCCAAGGCCAAACCGGCACCGGTCGCCTGGGCACGTAAACCGCTGGCGCGGCTCGTTCCGCGCCCGATCCAGGGAGCGGCGTCCAGTCCCGGATTCCCGCCTTCATGAAATTGGTGAATGAGTATACTGTCCCGAATTTAATTTAACGTTGCGGAACCTGCCCCGTCGGGGTATCCTTTGTCAGAGCGCCCCTAAGGAGTATGGCAGTGGAAAGTAGGATTCACATCATCGGGCTGGTGGTCCCGGACCTGACGGACACGCATTTCGCCCGCGTGGCCAGCGGCGTCGCCCGCAGCATGCAGCCATCCGGCTACACGGTGCTGATTTCGAACTCGGAGGGCGACGCCGAGCGCGAGCGGCAGGCCGTCCATCTGCTCCTGTCGTGCTCGCAGGTGGATGGGATCGTCCTGGCGTCCGCCCAGGCGCCCGGCGAGACCGCGCTGTTCCGCCAGCTCGAAAAGCACAAGATGCCTTTCGTGCTGGTCGACCGCGACTTCCCGGAGGTGGCCGCGAACTACGTCGGCGCCGACGACCAGGAGATCGGCACCGTGGCCACCGAGCACCTCATCGCCCGCGGCTGCCGCCACATCGCCCATATCGAAGGACCGGAGACCTCCAGCGGCGCGGCCCGCTCCAGGGGCTACGTCGCCGCCCTGCGCGGGCACGGCCTGAAATCCGCGCCCGGCTACGTCGTCCGGGGCGGATCGAGCGACGCTTCCGGCTACGCAGCCATGCGGCAACTGCTATCCGTGAATCCGCGCCTGGACGGCGTGGTGTGCTTCAACGACGCCGTCGCCGTGGGCGCCATCAAGGCCATCCTCGACGCCGGTCTCGAAGTGCCCTACGACATCGAAGTGGTGGGCGCCGGCAACGTCCACTACTCGGACATTCTCCGCGTGCCGCTTTCGACCATCGACCTGAGCAGCGTGACGATGGGCGAGCGCGCCGCGGACTTGATGCTGCGCATGCTCGAAGCCAAGGAGCCGGTCCCGCCCGAGCGCGTCATCGTCCCCTTCGACCTGGTCGCCCGCGAATCCAGCAAGGCGGTAGCGGTTTAGGCGGGGACTCATCTCCACCACGCCACTATCGCAAGAACCAGCAAGCCCGCAAGGCCTGTGGCCTGGATGCCGATCGCAATCCACAGCCGCGTCCTCAGCCGACTCCGCTGATACATCTTTCGGTGGATCGCAGATACTCCTTCCAGCGACGTCCGCGGTCGAAGGGCCTGTTCCACGGCGTCCAGGACGGGCGCTCCTCAAACGGAAGGTCCAGGGCATCTTCGACCTGGTCCTGGATCGCCAGCGTAGTTACCGTTGCCGAAACGCCGGCCGCCATGAGCAGCAAAACGCACACGATTGCCAGAATGCTCATTTCCCCAGCACTGCCCGGCCCACGCGGCGCATCCAGGCCAGTTCGTCTTCGGACATCGGCCCCCGCTTCAGTGCCTCCAGCGCCTGGTCCATCTCCGCGCCGTTCGCCGGACCGGTCATGCACACATCCACCTCCGGACGCGTGAGCACGAAGCGGTAGCAGTCCGCCGCCGTGGGCGCCTTCTCCTCCGGCGGAACCGGCCGCGTGCGGGCGATGCGAGCCTGCAAGGTCCTCTTGCCCAGTAACTGACCCCAACTCGTGGCCGTGTACGCCACCAGGCCGGGCAGGCGCGCAGCCGGCAGATGGGGGAAGATGTCCTGCTCCGCGCCGGGATGGGCGGCGTTGTAACGGAAGTGGATCACGTCGAAATCGCTGCCCGCCGCGATCTCAGGGACCAGCACGCGCTGGTGCGTCGAAACCGCCAGGTGCTTCACCAGCCCGCGCTCCTTCAGTCTGCGCGCGGCGTCCAGGATGCGCGCCGGCACGGGCTTGTTCCACAGCCCCAGCAGCAGCAGATCGGCGTGGTCGAAGTGCAACGCCTGAAGCGCACGCTCGAGGCTCCAGGCCATCAGCCCCGCCGCGCGCGTGTAGGACTGTATCATCAGCACGAAGCGTTCCCGCTGCGGCGCCAGGTGCCGGAGCGCCTCGCCGAAGGCCTTCGTGCGCGCGCTACCCCAATAGAAGTAATTGACGCCACGGTCGAAGGCGCGCTCGACGGCATCCGTAGGAACTCCGTAACTGGCCGCAACGCCCAGCCGGCCGACGCGCAAACCCGTGCGCCCCAGCACCGTGCTCTCGTAAGTGCGCAGCTCGTTTTCAGGCATCAGAGCCATGATACTGTGGAAAACATGGGGCACGAGGACGAACTCAGAGAGGCAGTCGAGAAAGCGCGCGAGCCGTTCGACCGCACCGTCGGCGCCACCATGGCGATCGTCGCCGCGGCCCTGGCGCTAGTCTCCGTACTGGGAAACGTAAGCATCACCGAGGAGTTGCTCGAGCAGCAGAAGGCTTCCGACCAGTGGGCTTATTACCAGAGCAAGTCCATCCGCCGCTACCAGTCGGAATCCGCCGCCGACGTGCTCCGCACGCTCCCTGGCCCCGCTGCGGCCGGGGTCGCCAAAAAGTACGATGCCAACGTCGACCGCTACCGCCAGGACGCCGACGAGATTTCGCGCAAGGCGCGCGAGTTCGAACACGAAAGCGAGGTCAAGGGCCGCCACGCGCTGCGGTTCCACTTCGCCGAGGTCTTCCTGGAAATCGCCATCGTGTTCTGCTCCCTGTCCCTGTTGACGCGCCGCCGCTGGTTCTGGTCGGCCGGGGTCGGACTGACGCTGGTCGGCGCCGCTGCCGCCGTGACCGTGCTTCTGATCCGCTGAGCCGCCTTGCCACCGAACCGCGACCGCCAGGGAGCGGCTCGCAACATTAGGATATTCCGATCAATTCAACTGAAACTCGTTCGCGCCTCGCGCCGTCCCATGGGATGTGAGGCGATTGATCGACACCATCCACGCACCGCTGGAAACCGAGATCCGACTCGCCGCCCCGGCTCGCTTACCGGGAATCATAGTTCATGCAGGCACGGACTCCAGTTCTTCATATTTCATACCCCCTCCAGCCCGGTGTTTCTTATCCCGTCCGCGAAGCGGTTGAGTTACGGCCGCTTCGCGGGCGAACGAATCCGCCCGCATCACGCCCTGCTTAGTCCGCTTGCTTACGCGCGCGGCTCCGTGCCGGCTCTCCGCGACGGCAGCACCGAACCGCGACCGTCAGGGAGCGGACCTGCCGGTCACGTCGCGAAGACAGCGTAACGCGTTACCGTCCGGTAACCCAGCCTACGGTACAGTAACAGCCCCGCTTCGCTCGATTCGAGCACGCTTGGCCGGCCTCCTCCCGCTTCCGCTACCGCGTGCCGCACGATGGCTTCCGCAAAGCCCCTCCGCCGTTGCTCGGGCGGAGTGCCCACCGCGTAAACACCCACCGCGGAATCGGTCGCTAGCGTCGCCGCGCTGGTCATGGCCACATCTCCGGAGTATCCCAACCAGCCCGTGAGACCGCCGCCCCAAGTTCCTTCCGACTCGTAAATCTCGCCCGCCACCGCCGGCGGGAGCCCGAAGGCCGCCGTCATGATGGCGCTGAAATCGGCACGCGTGGCCGCGTCGCACACCCGCCGGTATTCGAGCGCCGCCAACACGCGCGCGGGCGGAGCCAGATCCTGGGCCTCCATGCCCGGCAGTTCGGCCACCTCATGCAGGCCGCAGCGGTAGAAGATGTCGGCGACAACCCCGCGGACCCCGCTCTCCAGCCAGCCCTGGCAGACCCAGAAGGACCACCCCAGCCTCCGCGCCGCAAAGAAATCGGCCGCCGTCTCGATGCGCCGCCTCAGTTCCCGCGGGCTCGCCACCGGCGCGGTCAACACCGCCGAGTTGAACATGGAATACCGTACCGCCGACGACGCCACCGCCACGCCCGCCAACTCGCGCGTCTCGCCCGCTGGCTTCGCGCCGCCGAAGGCCGCCAGCGTCGCGTGCAGATTCCGCTCAATCGCCTCGAAGCCGGACATCGCCAGTATCACACCAGACCGCGGCACCGCCAGTCAACGCGGAACGAAAGGCTGTCACCAGCACCGAACCGCGAGCGTCAGCGAGCGGACCGTTCTACCGGCACGCCTTCCAGATAAGCCACGCGGCGCCCGCCAGGAATCCCGCCAGCGCCTGGTATTCCTCGTTCTTCCAGTACAACCGCCACTCGAATCGCCCGCCCGCGCCCCGTGGCGCCAGGCGCGGCCATAACATCCGCACCCGCTCGGCGTACCCCGGATACTCGGGAAATAGCTCCCGCAGATACTCCTCTTCAAGCTGGATGGCGGGTAGATAGACCAGGCCGAAGACCGCCGCGAACAACGCCGCCAGCAGCGCCTGTCGCGAGGCGATGGCTAGGCCGGCCCCCGCCAGCGCCGTCCCCAGATAGAGCGGGTTGCGCACATACGCGTAGGGACCGCTGGTGGCCAGGCGCTGGTTCTTGGCGAGGTGGCCGGCGGCCCACGCCCGCAAGGCCAGTCCCACCGCGGCCATCGGCAGCCCCCAGGCGAGCGACCGCGCGTCCGGCGCGGAGAACCACGCAAACGCCGCCACCAGCACGAACCCGAAAGGCACGCGCAAACGGGCCACCGCGTGCGCATAGGATCTGGGAAACCCCGGCATCAGTCCGAAGCGCACCCCGCTGGCCTGCCCCGCGCCTGCAACCGCACCCTCAGCGCCTCGAAGACCACGTCGGGCGTGATTCGGAGCATGCTGGCGTCGGGTTCCTGACGACGCTTGTAAGTTGTCACGGCCCCCGGCGAGCGCAGAACGGTGAAAGTATCGCCGTAGGGACCGTTGCGGGCGGGATCGGTTGGGCCGAAGATGGCGACGCCCGGTTTCGCCAGCGCCGCGGCCAGGTGCGCCGGGCCGCTGTCCAGCCCCAGCACGGCGGCCGACCGTCGCGTGGCATGGATCAGGCCGGGAAGACCGGAGCTGTGAACGAACGCGCCGTCCACCTGTTCCATCTCCCGCGCCCTGGCGGGCGGTCCGTTCAGAACCAGCGCCACGCCCAGCTCTTCGTTGAGGCGCCGCGCCACGCCTGCGGTAGAACTCCAGCGGCCACTGCTTGCCGCCCCATCCCGCCAGCGGGCTCGAGAGCACGAAATCGCCTCCCGGCAGGTCGCCTTCCGGGACGCCTTCGGGCAGCGGGAACGTCACCAGCATGGTGGAGGCCCCGGCCGCCGCGGCCAGTTCCAAATTCGAATCCACCACGTGCGCGCCCGTCGTGCGCACTTCGTTCGAGTAGAACGCCGCCGCGGCCTTCTCCCGCACCTGGGTGCGGTGAAAACCGTAAATGCGGTCGGACCGCGCCAGCGAGGCGATCAGCGCCGATTGCATCAGCCCCTGAAAATCCACCGCGAAGTCGTAGCGCAGCGCTCGCAGCAGCCGCCATGCGTCGCCCCAACTCGTCAGGCGGCGGCGGTCGAAAGGAACCACGCGGTCGATGTACGGGTTCCCTTCAAGAAGCGGAGCCCAGCGCGGCTGCACCACCCAGCTCAATACCGAGCCGGGGAAGCTGTGTTTGAGCGTGGCGACGGCAGGCAGGGCGTGAATCACGTCTCCCATCGAGCTGAGCCGGACCACCAGGATGCGCGGTCCTTCGCCCGAACTCTTAGCTCTGCCGTTTCTGAACATTCCGGATCAAGTCCCGCGTGCGCTCTGCGTCGGCGCTCTCCTCCCGGTAAACCTCGTCCGGCCGGAGAGGCGCATCGCCGAGCACCACGTAGTCTACCACTCCCAGTGCCGCCACCAACTCCGCGCGCGCCTGAGCGGGCAGCAGCGGCGCCGCCGGCTCGCGAATGGCGGCGAACAGGACCGCGCCCTCCCCAGCGATCTCGCGGAGCCTGCCGGCATGCGCCGCCAGTAACGGATCGAAAGTGCCCGCGACCAGCTTGACGGTCTTCCCCGCCCGCCTGGCCGCACCCGCCGCCGCGATCGCGGCATCGGCATCGAGGATCTTGGTCCTGGTGTCCACGATCCCCTATTTCACCAGTTCGAGCGCCGTCTCCGCCACCCTCTCGGCGGTCACGCCGGTCATGCAACGGTGGTCGATGGGACAATCCTTCAACATGCACGGGCTGCAGTGGACCGCCGCCCGGACGATCGACGAAACCGGACCGGCGGGCGCGGTGGCGATGAAATCCGTCGGGCCGAAGATGGCGACCGTAGCGACGCCCAGCGCCGAAGCGACGTGCATGGCGCCGGCGTCGTTGGTGAGGAACACGCGGCAGGCCGCGGCCAGCTCGATGAACTGCGCCAGCGTGGTCTCTCCCGCCAGGCTCAGCACCTGGACCCCCGCGCGCCGCAGATCCTCGGCCATCCCCTGGCACAATGCGCCCTCGCTCGCCGAGCCGAAGATCGCGACGCCACCGCCCAGCGCGGCCGCGACCTGCGTTGAGCTCTCCACGAATCGTTCCGGAAGCCACTGCTTGGCCCGGCTGTTCTGCGCCCCCGGACTGATGCCCACCACGGGCCCACGCATTCCCATCTGCTCGAATAGCGCGAGCCCGGCGCGGCGCGCGTCGTCCGCACCGTGAAGCAGGATCGGCTCGGCCGTAGGCAGCGCGTCGAGGATGCCCGCCCGCCGCAGCATTTCCAGATAGTAGAACCGCTCGTGCGGCGGCGTCTCGCCCGGCTTCGGCGGCGCGATGGGATCGGTGAGCAGAAAGCCGCGCCGGTCGCGGTCGTATCCAATGCGGCGCGGAATCCCCGCCAGCCGAACATCGAGCGCGGTCCGGAAGGAATTGGGAAACAGAATCGCGGCGTCGAAGCGCCGTCTACGGAGAGCGATCCACTTCTGCGGCTCGAGCAGCACTTCATCGACGCAAGGCTCGCGGCGGTACAGATCGGCCACCCACCCCCTCGCCAGCACGGTGATCCGGGCTTCCGGCTAGCGCTGCCGAAGGGCGCGCAGAGCGGGCAAAGACATCACGGCATCGCCCAGCCAGTTCGTCCCCCGCACCAGGATCTTCGTCCACGCCACCCGACCAGCGTACCTCTTCGCAGCACGCGGCCTCAGGCCGCCCCATGCCGAACAGTTGACAAGCGACACTTGTCACTATACAATCGGCTGTGATTCGGAGCTTCCGACATCGGGGCCTCAAGCGGTTGCGCGAAGACGATGATCCGAGCCGGATCGCTCCGGCACTGCGCGGTAAAGTCCGGCGCGTTCTGTCTGCCCTGGATGCCGCCGAGTCGCCCCAGGCGCTCGACCTTCCCGGATATCGCCTGCATCCGCTCAAAGGCAGCTTGGCGGCTTTCTGGTCCGTGACCGTCAGCGGGAATTGGCGAATTACCACTAAGGGGTGCATCCATGCCTATGAAGAATCCGTCTCATCCCGGTGCGATCGTCCGATACGACTGCATCGAACCGCTCGGTCTCACGGTGACCGATGCCGCGAAAATCCTTGGCGTGACCCGGCAGGCGTTGAACAACCTCGTCAACGGTAAGGCCGGAGTCTCGGCCGAAATGGCGGTCCGGCTCTCGAAGGCCTTCGGCAGCGAGCCGGAATTCTGGCTGCGCCTCCAGATGAACTACGACCTGGCCCAGGTCCGTCGGCGCGAGGGTGACATCAACGTGAAGCGCTTCCGGAAGGCGTCTTAGCACGCCCCCCTGCCATAATGAACTCCGTGGGCCGCATCTACACGCGCGAGGAACTCGTCGCCGCCCGGGCGGAATGGAAGCGCCAGGGGAAGACCGTCGTGTTCACGAACGGCTGTTACGATATCCTCCATCCCGGCCACGTCCGCCTGCTCGAACAGGCGCGCTCGCTCGGCGACGTGCTGATCCTGGCCCTCAACAGCGACGCGAGCGTCCGCCGCCTCAAGGGTGCCGGCCGGCCGATCGTCGGCGAGCGGGACCGCTCGGCCCTCGCCGCCGCGCTCGCCGCCGTCGATGCCGTCACCCTGTTCGACGAAGACACGCCGCGCGAGCTCATCGCCGCCGTGCTGCCCGATATACTGGTCAAGGGAGCCGATTGGGCTCACTGGGTGGCGGGCCGCGAGGAAGTGGAGGCCGCGGGCGGCAAGGTTCTGACGCTCGCTCTCGAGCCCGGCTACTCCACCACCGGAATCGTGGAAGAAATCCTCTCGCGTAAGCCGCTTTGACTCATCCCGCCATTCGAGATCTCTTCAACGGGCTGGGACGCCACCCAGCGTTCCAGGAACTCGTGCGCGCGCTCCTGGGCGCGCATGAAAGCGACGCCTCGCCCCGGCTCGGCCTCTCCGGCCTCACCACCACCGCCAAGGCCCTCTACGCCGTGCTGCTGTGGCAGGCGCTCGAGCGGCCCCTGGTCATCGTCGTGGACGGCAACCGCGAGGCCGAAGCGCTGGCCGAATCCATCGAGACTTTCTTCGAGCTGCTGGTTTCCGGACGCGGCATCCCGCACCCGCAGCTTCTGCCCGCGCTCGACGTCCTGCCCGGCCAGCGCCTCTCGCCGCACGCCGAAATCGGCGAGCAGCGCGCCCGGGCCTCTGGCGGCTGGCCACCGAGCGCGTGCCCCTCACCGTCACGCCGGTAGCCTCCGCGCTGCTCCGCACCGAGCCCGCCGACTTCTATCGCCAGCTCGCCCTCACCCTCCGCGACGGCGAAGAAATCGCGTTCGAAGACGTCGTCGCTCATCTGGAGAGCATCGGCTACGAGCGCCGCGAGCCGGTCGAGATGGTCGGCGAATACTCGGTGCGCGGCGGCATCCTGGACGTCTTCCCGCCCGATGCCGGCCGGCCCGTACCGCATCGAGTTCTTCGGCGACCAGATCGAATCGATGCGCCGCTTCGAGCCCGATACGCAGCGCTCGGTGCTCAAGGTGCAAGAGGCCACGCTGCTGCCGCTCATCGAATATCCGAAGTCGCGCAAGCTGTTCACGGAGATTGCGGAAGCGGCCGAGGTCCGCGATCGCCGACACCGGAGAGCCCTTCCCCGGCTGGGAGTTGCTGGTGCCGCTCGCGCGCCCGCGCGCCGCCTCCCTGCTCAACCTGGTCGAGCGGCCGATCGTCTGTGGGACGAGCCGGAGCAGTTGCGCGGCGCCGCCGAACGTTTGTGGAAGCGCCTGGAAGACCCCGAGCGCGAGGCGCCGATCCCGCCCGAGAAGGTCTTCTTCCGCTGGGAGGAATTCGAGGCGCAGGCTCGCCGTGGCGCCCAGGTGCGCGCTCCGCGAGCTGGAAATTTCGCCCGGCGCCGCTGCGCTGCACATCGCCACACGCCCGGCCATGACCTTCCACGGCAACATGCAGGTGGCCGTCGCCGAGGCGCGCAGCTGGTCGAAAGGGGCGGGCGCGTGGCCTTCTTCGCCGCCACCAACGGCGAACTCGAGCGGCTGGCCGACATCCTGCAGGAATACTCGGTGCCCTTCCAGCTCGGCCTGGAGCCCTCGGGCGCGCACGCCCTCCTACCTGGCCGAGCGCGCCTACCTGGCGGGCTCCGTGGCCAGCACGCATCCTGGTCCGCGGGCTGGTCCGGCGCGGCGTGACGTTTCCCGACGACCGGCTGGCGGTCTTCGGTTCCGAGGACCTGTTCGGCGCCTCCGACTGGGGCGCCAAGGCCCTGCGTCCAAGGGCAGCCTGGGCGCGTTCGCCGCCGACCTGGCCGACCTCAAGCCCGGCGACTACGTGGTCCACGAGCAGCACGGCGTCGGCCGGTTCCTCGGCCTGCGCGAGATCGCGCAAGGCGAGCAGAGCGGCGACTACATGCTGCTCGAATACGCGGGCGAATCGCAGGCTCTACGTGCCGCTCACCCGCATGGACCTGGTCCAGAAGTTCCGCGGCGCGGGCGAGCAGGCGCCCACGCTCGACCGCCTCGGCGGCGCCACCTGGGCCCGCACCAAAACGCGCGTCAAGGCCAACATGCGCGACATGGCCGACGAGCTTCTCAAGCTCTACGCCGAGCGCAAGCTGGCCGAGGGCTTCGCCTTCTCGCCCGACAGCAACTGGCAGCGCGAGTTCGAGGACGCCTTCGAGTTCACCGAGACCAACGACCAGCTCACCGCCATCCGCGACATCAAGCGCGACATGGAGAGCCAGCAGCCCATGGACCGCCTGCTCTGCGGCGACGTCGGCTTCGGCAAGACCGAAGTGGCCATGCGCGCGGCGCTTCAAGGCCCTCGGCGACGGCAAGCAGGTGGCCGTGCTCGCGCCCACCACGGTCCTCTGCTTCCAGCACTTACGAGACCTTCAAGCGGCCGCTTCGCGCCCTTCCCCGTGCGCGTCGAGATGCTGAGCCGCTTCCGCTCGCACGAAGGAGATCAAGGCGGTGCTGGCCGATACTGGCCGACGGCAAGGTGGACATCCTCATCGGCACGCACCGCCTGCTTTCGAAGGACGTCGAGTTCCGCGACCTGGGCCTGCTGATCGTCGACGAAGAGCAGCGCTTCGGCGTGCGCCACAAGGAACGGCTGAAGCAGATCAAGAAGAACGTGGACGTGCTGACCATGACGCGCCACGCCGATTCCGCGCACGCTGCACATGTCGCTGCTCGGCCTGCGCGACATGTCGGTCATCGAGACGCCGCCCAAGGACCGCCTGGCCATCCACACCGTGGTGGCGCACTTCGAGCCCGACCTGATCAAGACGGCCATCGAGCAGGAGCTGGGCCGCGGCGGCCAGGTCTACTTCCTGCACAACCGCGTGGATTCCATCTGGGCGCGCGCGGCGCAGATCCAGGAGCTGGTGCCAGGGTGCCCGCATCGGCGTGGGCCACGGCCAGATGGGCGAGGCCGAGCTGGAAAAGGTGATGCTCGGCTTCATGCGCCACGAGTTCGACGTCTTCGTGTGCACCACCATCGTCGAGAACGGCCTGGATATTCCGCTCGCCAACACCATGATCATCGAGAACGCCGAGCGCTACGGCCTTCAGCGAGCTGTACCAGCTTGCGCGGCCGCGTGGGCCGCTCGAACCGCCGCGCGTACGCCTACCTGCTGGTTCCCGCCGACACCGAACTGAGCGAGACTGGCGCGCAAGCGGCTGGCGGCGCTGAAGGAGTTCAGCGACCTGGGCGCCGGGTTCAAGATCGCCGCGCTCGATCTCGAACTGCGCGGCGCGGGCAACCTGCTGGGCGGCGAGCAGCACGGGCACATCAACGCCGTCGGGCTTCGACATGTACGTGCGCATGCTCGAGGAGACGGTGCAGGAACTGAAGGGCGAGGAAGTGCCGCTCGAGATCCACTCCAACATCAACCTGGGCCTGGACATCCGCATCCCCGCCGACTACATCGCCGACGAGCACCAGCGCCTGCGCGCCTACAAGCGCATCGCCGAGGCGGACTCGCCGGAGCAGGCCGAGCAGATCCGCGGCGAGCTGGCCGACCGCTACGGCCCGCCGCCCGAGGCCGTGTCCGACCTGCTCGAATTCTCCGTGCTGAAGAGCCTGGCCGAGCGGATCGGCGTCGGAGCATATCGACCGCCGCCAGGGCGTCCTGAACGTCAAGTTCCACGCCGAGTCGAAGGTGGATCCGTCGCAGCTGATGGCGCTGGTCAGCGGCACGCGCGCGGCCCAATTCACCCCCGCCGGCGTCCTGCGCCTCCCGCTCGACGGCCTGACCACGCCCGACCGCATCCTCGAGTTCCTCAAGCAGAGCTTGGCGGAGTTGGGTCACGGGCTTGACGGCCCGCTCACCGAGGCCGTTTGCGGCCGGCTCGATCACGTCGTACACTAAGTACCCATGGCAGATTCGACCACTAAAGAGGCCAGTCGCAGCAGCGACGGGAAGCGAAGGACCAGGAAGATGGTCCTACGGGCCATCGTGCTCGTCGTTGTTGCCATCGATGTGGCGCTCCTTAGCGGCTACCTGAAAGTGCAGCTTGGAGGGCAGTGCCCTTTGGTTGAGATCCGCCTCTCCAAGGGCCAGTCCGTCGAGCAGATCGCCGCCGGAACCAGCCTAACCAAGACAGAGGCAGGGCTGGACTTGTGGAGCACGCCGGCTGGGGGCATCTGGACTGTCCACGGGGAGCGCGAGCCTTCCGTACCTGATCTGGGAACAGCAGCAGGACGTTTACGAGCCTCGAGGACACCAGGTCCGGCGAGGAGACGTCGTTCTGGATTGCGGAGCCAATATCGGCGAATTCGTGCATACAGCGCTCTCGCGTGGAGCCCGTTTGGTTGTGGCCATCGAGCCCTCCCCGAAGCACCCTGGACGCGCTGCGCCTCAATTTGGAAGCGGAGATCCGTGCGAAACCTTCATCTTCTCCCGCAAGGGCGTCTGGGATCGCGATGCTGAATTGGATCTGACCCTCAACGAAACCAACGAAGGAATTGACAGCGTGGTGGCCCCGAAAGAGGGCGTGCCGAAAGTGCGCGTTCCCCTTACGACGATCGACAAGATCGTGGCCGAGCTGGATCTGCCGCGGGTCGATTTCATCAAAATGGACATCGAAGGAGCCGAGAAGCAGGCTCTCGCGGGCGCTCGGGACACCATCAAGCGCTTCCAGCCACGCATGTCGATTTCATCGGAACATCTGGCCGACGACTTCACTGCCATCCCCGCGGTGATCAGGTCGATTGATGCCCGCTACACCTACCGGGGCTGCGATTGCGACAAGGAGCGGCTGAGCTGGAAGTCGAAGGCTCTGGTCATCGCCTTCGACCCCGGCCCTCGGTAACTACGCCACGCGCGGCGCGGCTTCCAGTTCGCCGCGCGCATAACGGTACACGTGGTCCGTCGCGTCAAGGTCAAGCCCAACTCGAAAAACCCGCGCATCGAAGAATCGCCGGACGGCAGCCTCACGGTTTACCTCAAATCCCCGCCCATCGAAGGCCGCGCGAACGAAGAACTGATCGAGCGCCTCGCCGGACACTACCGGGTTCCCAAATCGCGCCTCCGCATCAAGCTGGGCGCGGCCTCGAGGAACAAGCTGGTCGAAATCGAGATGGGCTGAAAGGCTGCGTCGCATTGCGGCGCTATACTCGGACGATGAAACAGACGCTCCGCTGGGCCGCCTTCCTGATCGTGCTTGTCCTCACAATCACCGTCCTGGCGGAGGTGGCCAGCCCGCTTGTCCGAAATCGAACCTGTCTGGCGCTCGAAACCGCGTGGCCGCACGACGGTGGCCGAGGACTGCCCTTGGGTTTGGTGCGCCTCCTGTCGCCTACCGTTCCCGTCTGGGTCCGGGTTGAGCCCCACTTGCACCTGCAGCTCGATCCCGTCGACGGGCTCGACCGCACCACCCTGGCAATGGGAGTGTGGGAGCGGAAGACCTGGCTTGGCCTCGCGGAGCACATTCCGAAGAATGGAGTCTTCGTGGATGTGGGCGCTCACATCGGCTACTACTCCCTGAAGGCAGCGTCGCTAGTCGGTCCAGGGGGACGTGTGCTGGCGGTTGAGCCCAACCCGGAGACGGTTCGCAGACTCCGGGCGAACATTCGGGAGAGCGGCGCATCCGAGGTCGTGGTCGAGCCAGTGGCCTGTTCCGATTCCGATGGCATGCTCGAGTTCTTCGCCGCGAACGAGGAGAACGCGGGTGCCAGTTCGCTGTCTAAAGCGAATGCAGCCCAGGCCGGCCCCGTCGCCCACTCTTATCGTGTGCGGGCCCGCCGGCTGGACGACATCGTCCGCGAAAGCGGAGTGAGCCGCGTGGATGTGATGAAGATTGACGTCGAGGGAGCGGAACTGCTCGTGCTCAAGGGCGCCGGGGACACGCTCGACCGCTTTCACCCCGTAGTCGCGGTGGAACTGATCGAGGAGCAGCTCAAGAGGATGGGCACCAGTTCAGCCGATGTGATCGCGTTCTTCCGTACGCACGGCTATGCCGTCCGGCATGTCTATGACGAATACCACAACACCGAATTCGCGTTCGTGGCCAGTGCGTCGGGAGCCCGAAGTGATTCTCGCGGCTCACGTCCGACCCTGGTCATCGCCGCGAGGCGTTCACGGGAGTCCCGCTTCGCCGGATGATTAGCGTCTCGAGTGACGGCTACTCGTGGACGCTTAAACGGGAGGGCCGCGGCCCGTAGTATACTTGCGGGGAACTAAAACCATGCTGCTTCGACTTCAGGCTTTGCTGCAACCCCTGCCTTGGCCCGTTCAGCTTCTGCTGCTGGCTTTGGTGATTGTCGCAGGCTATTACGACATACGCTACCGCCGCATCCCCAACTGGCTTACGCTGCCCGGCGTAATCGTCGGTTTGGCGCTTAACGTCTTCCTGGGGCAGACGATCTTGAGTGGTCTCGGCGACGCCGGCCTGGCGGTGGGTCTCGCCCTACTCTTCAACTTTCCCCTCTACCTGCTGCACGCGCGCGGAGCCGGCGACGTGAAGCTGCTGGCCGCCATCGGAGCCCTGGTTGGCTGGAGAGCCTGGATCGAAATCTTCATCCTTTCCGGCATCCTGGGCGGCGTTCTCGCCATCGTCCTGATGCTCGCCGCTTCACGTTTCCGCAAGACCCTGTCGAACACCGCCACCATCATCGGCGAGATGATGCACTTGCGCGCGCCGCACCTCAAAAGCCAGGAGTTCGACGTCAAGAGCCCGCTCTCTTTCCGGCTCCCGCAGGGCGCCGTGATCGCGCTGGGCTGCTGCGCCTTGCTCGGCTTCCAGGCGTTCTTGCGCTGACGGCCCGTCGAAGCTCGGTCATGGCCACCGCGCGGCGCTGGCCCACTGCACCCCCGTCGATTCGCCTCCCCGCCTGCGGCATGGAGCCGCGGTATCATGCCAGATGTGTCATCGCCGCGGCCATCCTCGTTCGCGCACATTGCGCGCACTGTTCTGGGCGCTCCGCCTGGAGTCCGGGAGATCCGGCTGGCATGCTGGACCGCGCTCTTTGTCACGGCCACCCTGGTGGCTTTGTCGCTGCTGTCTGCCGCCCGAGGGCGGCAGTTCCTCGGCCATCTGCCGGGGGGCGACTTCGTGTCGTTCTACGCCGCCGGCAAGATACTGAACGAGTACCCACACACGAGTCTGTACGACCAGCCCCTCCAGTATCGTCTTCACCATGCCCTTTTGCCCGCGATGGCCCCGGAACTCGCTTCCCCATATTTCAACACCCCTTTCCTCGCCTGGATGTTCCGGCCTTTGGCCAGACTGCCCTTTTTGTGGAGCTACGGCGTGTGGACGGCCATTTCTCTCGCCCTCTACCTGGGAGGACTGGCGCTGCTCTGGCCGCGGGACAACGGCTTCAGCGATGTGTCCCGGACTGCTTTTCTCGTATGCTGCTCGTTTCCGCCATTTGCCATTGGGTGCCTGGCCGGCGGTCAGATTTCGACAATCGGCTTCTTCGCGTTCGCCCTCTCCACCCGCTGGCAGCGATCCGCCCGCCCAATGGCTGCCGGCGCAGCCCTTCCCTGTGCCTCTATAAGCCGCCGCTGTTGGTGGTCGTGGTGCCGATGCTGGCAATAGGCCGGCGATGGCGGGTCCTTGCCGGTTTCGCCGCCGGCGCCTGTGTTCTGGGGTCGCTCTCCCTGTTCGCAGTCGGCTATGGAGGATGCGTTGCCTACATCGAGGCGCTACGGCTCCGGGCCGGCCTCGTCACCCTCAATCCATCTCCGGTGGCACTGTTCAAGTACGTCGACGTTCAAACCTTCTTCCGGTTCCTGTTTGGCGGATATTCGCTCGCCAGTGCCGCGGCGGCGTTGATCCTGGGAGGAACCGGGTTCATAATCCTCGCGTTGATGTGGGCGCGATCCAAGCCCGGCACACGGGCCGACGGTCTGCTGTGGGCCGCCACCGTTACCTGGACGCTGGTGGTCAACGTCTCGATTCCCATTTACGATACGACGTTAGTCGTTATCGGCGCCCTGGTGATGGCGGCTGCGGTATATTCGTCGCGCTCGGAGCAGGCCGGATCCGCGATCGCGTTCCTCTGGTGGATGCTGGTCCTGTACCTCGCAGCCGTCGTCACCGAGCCCGGGCAAATTCGCCGGCATCCAGATTCTCACGCCGGTTTTGGCGGCAGTCGGGGCGCTCGCGCGCTCAGGCTCTCGCGGCGGGCCGGGGCCGCAGCCGCCTGAGGCTCCTGACTGTTTATACTGGCGCAGCAGATAGATCGGACGCCGGATGCGACGTCCCCGGCGAAACCCTCCAGAGCACGGTCGCGCCGCTGCGTGGGTCCCGCTGCAGAGCTATCGTGTAGGATGGCTAAGCGGCCGGCTCGGCTGTCGATATCGTTCTGCTGTCGCCTTTGCTCTTGCTGATGGCTTGGCAGGCCGACGTCCCAGATCGCGCAGTGGCAGGCCACAACGCGCCTCGGAAGAGGAATCACAGGCAATCGGAACCGAAGATCATAGAATGGCCACGCCAGAATGACCGCAATGAGATATGTTCCAACCACCACGATTACGGCGAGCCGAGCAGGCTGCGGTCTCCTGCCAATCCACTAAAAACCCGCCCCGCGTCTCTACTGGTTGAGCTCGCCGGACTGGCGCCTGGTGTTGCTCTCCCAACTGCGCAAGCAGACGGCGCTGAAGGCCGAAATTGCGAGCGTCGTCCAACATAATGCCGCCGCGTACCCAACCAGCCCGGAGCCGGCATGCGGTATCAGCGATTCGGCGAATACGACGTACACCGCCGCTCCAGTATGTGTAGACGATGGCGAGGAAAACGCTCGACGTCGCATACACAGCCCAGGCGACCTGCGGCCGACAAAAAACAAAAGGGCAGTATCCAGGCGAGATATTGAACGCTAAAACCGGGTGTCAACACCAGGAAGAGAATGATAGAACTCCCGATCATGTAGCTAAGGCCGGCATGGCGCACCCGGAGGTAACCTACCAGGCCAACGATGGCACTGAATGTAACCGGAACGCCAACCCGCACATACGAAGATAGTTGGGACAACCCCCACATCCCAGCGCTGCCGTGATAACCGAGCAAATTAGAGAGAATCGCTTCTGAATCTCCGAAAAGGTATGGGAACGTAACCGCCACGGCGACACCCGCCGCCGAGACGCAGAACGGAGCCTGGCACGCCAGGTCTCCAATCCTAGCCCGAACGCCGGCACGAGAAAGAGCGGCCACACTTTTACGGAACACGCAATCGCGAATAGAGCTCCCGACAAGGCAGGCCACTTTCGTTCGGCAGCGTAAATGGACGCCAGCAGCAGGGCAACAACCAGCGGATCGGTGTTGCCATGAAAGCCGGCGATCATAATGGCCGCTGGACAAAGGACATAGTAGATCGCTGCCTTCGATGATAGAGTCGCCAGACAAACAAGCCGGCTATCAGGTGCGCGATTGTCGTTACCAGCCGAAACCAAAAGCGAAATGGTATCCCTGACGCGCTCTCCAGGTACTGCAGGCCTGCCAGGGGAGCCAATATCGCCGGTGGGTGCGTCATCGGAGCAATCGATTCGGGATGGTAGGCGATGAGCTTCGCACCATCCCGATACAGCGCGGCGGTGCCGTCGTGTGCGGCTTTCGCGACAAAGGACTGGAAGTAGAGCACGTCGTTGGTGCCGTAAGTAAGTGAGGCGAGGGCCAGGCAGACTGTTGCCGAGATCGCCAGCGCGATCCTCAAGCGCATTGGGATTGGCCAGAACGTTTCAGCAGCGCCCCTGCCTCGCTCGGCGCCGTCAGTCCTGCCGGTGGCGGCGGTGCCAGGTGAGTCTGTCTTATGTGATCGCGTCCGGGCCAAGTCTCCATTATACGTCCGGCGTCGCCGCGCCCCTGCTGCGAAGTGGCACATGTGCTATACCTTGCAATGTCGAAAGGAGGAGGCTTCTGAGCGAGCCGGTGGGTCCAGTTCCGCGGTCGGATGAGGCTGTGCCTCGACCTCCCGTTTCGTCCTCCTCCTCCGCGGCGGCACGGCGCGGGGCAGCGGTGCCACTCCTGGGGTATCTCCCCGCGTGGATCGTCTGGACGATCGCTCTGATGGGCTTGGTGGCGAACGTCGCACAGTGGTCTCAGAAATACGGCCAGATCGCTAAAGGAGGTAACGACTTTCTCGACCTGTACGCGGGTGGCAAGCTGGCGGCGGATCCGGTCTGTACGATCCTGCCCGGGTCGCGCAAGTGCAGTGGGCGGCAGCCGGGATTTCCGGCCCGGCCTTTCTGTTTTCCCGTCCCCCGGCGTTCGCTGCGCTTCTCGCGCCACTGGCGTTACTGCCTTACCGGTCCGCCTATTTCCTGTTCCAGGCGCTCTCGCTACTGGCGCTGGTGTTGGCAGTCTTCCTCTGGCCGGCTGGAGGACATCGCGCCGCGGTCGCCTTTGCCTGCTGCTGGTCCGTTCCGCTCTCGGCCGCGTTCGCCAATGGTCAGGATGTCCCCTTCCTGCTGCTCTGGTTGTCGATCGTAGCGCGCCTCATGGACCGGCGCCCGGGACTTGCCGGGATGGTCGCCGCTCTTTGCATGGCCAAGCTCCATTTGTTTCTCCTGGTCCCCCTCTGGATCGTTTCCCAGAAGCGCTGGCGGCTGGCGCCGGACTCGCCGGTGGCCTGCTGGCCTGCGCGGCGGCGTCCTTTGCCCTTCAGGGTCCCGACTGGATTCAGAGGTATGTCCACCTGGTTCGCAACCCCATACAGAACACGGACGAAGCGGCCATGCCGAACCTACACGGTCTGTGCTCCTCGTTCGGGCTGCCTTTGGGCGTCGAGTTGGCGATGTGCGGAGTCGTCGCATGGGTGGTCTGGCGGGTGTGCCACCGCACTCCGGAGAACGCCTGGGTGGCAATGCTGGCGGGTTGCCTGCTCGTCAGCCGGCACGCCTACACGCAGGACTGTCTGATCCTGCTGCCTCCCTTGGTGCTTATGCTGCGCGCGGGAGATGGCGCTGCCGCTACGCGCCCTGGCCGGGATCCTGTTGCTGCCGGTCCTGTATATGCCGGCGGTGGGCCGGTATCCCGGCGCGGTCGTCGTACCGCTGGCAATGCTGGCCTTGGTGGTGACGTGTGCGGTGAGGCTACCAGCCCCGGTCACGGGCGCGACCGCGTCGGGATGAAGGCAGGAGCCGCGGCCCAAGCCGAATAGTCGCGGACCTCTCGATCGACGAGACTTGGAGACGGCGACACTGACTGCCCGGCGGCCTGCCCTCGCCAGCCGCGCCAGTTCCAGGTCGAAAAAGCGCCTGCGGCCACTTGACGAGTGGGGTGGCGCGCTCCGCGGAATCAGGATTCGCCCGCAGCTTCGAGAGACGGCGTAACAACCCGTACTGGAACACGGCTAGCGCCACTATCGCCAGCGTATAAACGTGAACGCGCAGAAAGGCGATGGCCGGCGGTGGCACCAAAGCCGTCACCCACACCAAAGCGACGATGGCATGGAAGTGCCGTGCCGGCCCGGCTTCTTGGCCTTGCCGGCACATCACCGCCGCCGTGAGCACGGCTCCCGCCACGATCGACACCGAGTCGTAAGTCATCACGTACAGGTTAGCGACCAACGACGCGGTGATCGTGACCGCCCACGTGATTTGACGTTCTTCCGCGGTCGCCTTGTCGAACGCGCGCCAGTGCCTTGCCAACGCCAGCACTACGGCAACAAACGCAGCCCCGGCCACGAAAACGGGCAGGTGCCCATCGGACCCGATGATTCTCCGAACGAAATGGTTCAGATCGATGAGCAGCGGCCACGCCGCGGGCCATGGCGTCGTTCCACCCGAAGAGAACCGCCCGTATGTGGACATCAGTGCCAGCCAATCGGACACTGTCTTGGAGCCCACCGCGAGCGTGGAAAAGCCAAAAATGCCGCCCAGCCCGGCCCCGAATCCAAGCAGAAAGCGGATGTTCATGCGCACCAGGAGGAATGGACCGAAGAGCATGAGTAGACTCGGCTTGTAGCAGCATAAGGCCAGCGTCGCTCCAGCCGCTGCGTGTTTGCCGCTCAGGTCGAAGCGAACGCACCAGGCAATAATCGCAAAAGCGATTGCCCCGATCTGGCCCCCGACGAGCGACCACAAAGCGAACGGCGCGAAGGATAGGCCAAGGAGAATGGCCGCCTTGCGGCGAGGCCCGGGCAGGCATCCCAGATAGGGACTTAGCGCACACAGACCCACTCCGAAGATCAGGATCGTAACCACCCACCATGCTATGAACGCAACACGGTATGGGAGCAGCGCGAAAGGGCGGAAGATCAGAGCTAGGTGCGGCGCGCAGACGTACCAGAGCGAGGCGTCCTTGTTCCCGGGTTCCAGACCGCGAAACAGCCGCGTCTGCAGATCCAGGTCATAAAGCGCACCCGCCCCGTATTCGTTGAGAATCTTGCCGGCGACATAAAACTCGGCGAAATCCGCGCCAACGTGCTGCGTGCGAGGAGCGGCACTGCCCCCCGGAGTGCCCGTCACCTGCAAGACCGCGTAAGCCAGGGTCATGCAGAACATGACCGCGCACGCGAACGAAACTTCCCTCGGCTCGAGCCCCGCGCCGGGTACTGAGGGACATCGAGTGCGCACCGTCACCTCGTTTGTACTACTCACAGGATGGCTCCGTTCAGCGTGCCGACACAGTACGGGTGGAGCTTTGCCTGACTTCTCCGGCTGGTGGGCGCAAACGTGCGGGATCTGTTACGGAGAGAACGCCTTTCCCGCTCCGCAGCGATAAGATCGGAGCCGTGACGGCAGTGCGGCTACCGCCACGACCGATGGAAGATCGCACCCTATCGGGGACTCCGGATAGCGTCGAAACAACGAACCACAAGGCGGCGACGCCGGCCCACCCTGATGGACTCCTGCGCCGGCCGCCTCCGGTCCAAGTCTAAGCCGATTAGCGCGAAATAGCACGAACCAACACCCGCCTCGCGTGCGCCCAACAGCCCGGCACCCGCCTGGCGTAGCGAATGAGCGTGCTTCCCCCGGCCGAACCGGTTTCCCCGACAACCTCAACCCTGCATCTTACGCTTGCGGCGCCGCATGATGAGCAGGATCAGAATTACTCCGGCCACGACCCAAAGAACCACGGGCAGGATTTGTTGACTAGTCATCTTTATTTCTCCTTTCCTAAAATAACGCGCGCTCAGGACTACTTCAGACCGTTAGCCCCCGGCGCCCTTCCCCATCCGAGCCATCCCTCTGACCATCTGCATAATTCCGGGGCCCGCCGCCACCAGCATGATCGCCGGCATGATGAAAAAGAAAATCGGAAACACCAGCTTCACGCCCACCTTGGCCGCCCGTTCCTCGGCCTCCTGGCGGCGCTGACTCGCATGAAATCGGAGTGCGTTCTGAGGGATTCCGCAACGCTGGTTCCGAAACGGTCGGCCTGAACCATGGTGGCCACCAGTTTCCTCAGCTTCGGATTCTCCCGTCCGCGCCGGCCAGGTTCTTCAGCGCCTCCACGCGCCGCTTGCCGGCGCGCATCTCCAGCGTTACGAGCCCCAGCTCTTCGCTCAGATCCTTGTGCGTGACCAGCAGTTCCCTGCTCACGCTGTCGATCGCCTGATCCAGCCCCAGCCCCGCCTCCATGCAAACCACCATCAGGTCCAGCGCATCGGGCAGAGCGAACCGAATTCGTTCCTGCCGGCGGCTGACCAGCATGTCCAGGCCCAGGTTCGGCAGGAAGAAGCCGCAGCACGCCGCGAGCGCCGGCCAAACCATAAGGCGGAGCATGGGGTTCTCGATGTGAGCCCAAACGCAACCACGGCCACGGCCACGAATCCCAGAGCCAGTCACGATCTTGCACCCGTAGTAAACCGTCACCGCGCGATCCGAGCGGAAGCCGGCGGCGATCATCGTCCGGCGCGCCATGGAAGCTTCCTGCGGAGAGATCGGAACCTTCTCGCCGATCGTTTCGACGATGCGGACCAGCCACGCCCGGCCCGCCGGCATCGGAGCGAGTGGACCGTCGCCTCCGGCGTCTCTTCCAGCGTGCCCAGCCGCTTCTGGAAGCGCGACGGCCGGGCATACGTCCAGTAGCCCACCGCCGTAATCAGGGCGGTCAAAGACAGGAACAGCAATAAGCCAAATACAATGGTCATGACTCACACCTTGATGTTCACGATCTTCCGAATGGTGAAATGCCCGAGGATCACGACCGATGATCACGGCGAATGACCATTTTCCGGCCCAGCGGGTCGGCCGCCATTCCCTGCAGATACGCCTGGCGCTACGGCCAGCATTCCGAACATCAGAGACCACCGGCATCAGAGTCAGAATTGTCCCCGTCATCCGCCGTGCGCGCTAGCCGCCCTCACTTGCCCTTTCAGCTTGAAGCGCTCCCGAATGACATGCGCCAGGTTGGTCAGAATCTCCGCCAGGTTGCCGCCGGTTTCGCGTTGCAGAAGCACCGCCGCTACGAAGAACTTGAGGTCGAGCAGAGGCATGCGGTCCGCCAGGTTCCTCAACGCCACCTCGATCGGCAGCCCCAGGTTGGTCTCGTTGTATACCTTGCGGAACTCTCCCGCCAGCGGTTGCGGCGATTCCTCCGAGAGCATCTCGAGCGCGATCGAGAACGCATGCCCGGCACGCATCGCGCGCGACAGGAACTCCAACGCTTCCGGGAATTGCTCCTCGAAAGCGGCCATGCGCTTCGTTCGTTTCCGCAGCACGTAGAAATACGGGAGCATGCCCAGCACGACGGCCCCGGCCGCCATGCTCAGCGCCGGAGACAGAAGCACCTTGAACCTGGCCCCCAGAAGCACCCCCGGTATGGCACACAGGAACATCGACAGCAAAAGCGTCTTCAAGGACATCGCCAGGCCGGCCTGCTGAAGCTTCACCTCCAGCTTTTGGGCGAAGTTGAAGCGGCCGATGAATCGCATCGCGGCGGAGGCTGTCTGCCCCGCATCGAAAAGCACCTTGGTTTCCGCCTGCTGGGCCTGGCCCACGGCAGTCTGCAGCATCTCGGTGACTTTCTTCTTTTTCGCCGTCTCGACCACGTTCACGCCGAACGCGATCACCACCACGACGACGGTGAATAGAACCAGAAAAATCACCACCATGAATGTGGAGGTCATGTACGCCTCAGTGGATCTCTACTGCCGTCTGGAAGACCGACGTAGCCAGCGTAATCCCCGCTGACTTCAACCGCTCGTAAAACTTCGGGCGGATGCCGGTGGGCCGGAACCGGCCCAGTACCCTTCCGTCTTCCCGGACCCCCGTCTTGTCGAAGACGAAGATATCCTGCGTCGTGACCTGGTCGCCTTCCATTCCGACGCATTCCGTCAGGTGCGTAATCCGGCGGCTGCCGTCGCTGAATCGCGCGATCTGAATAAACAGGTCCACGGCCGAGGCCACTTGCTGGCGGATCGACCGCACCCCCATGTTCGCGTTCGCCATGCCCACCATGACTTCCAGGCGCCCGATGGCGTCGCGCGGGCTGTTGGCGTGAATGGTGGTCAGCGACCCGTCGTGACCCGTGTTCATCGCCTGCAGCATGTCCAGGGCTTCTTCGGAACGAACCTCGCCCACCACGATCCGGTCCGGCCGCATACGCAGGGCGTTGACGACCAGTTGACGAATGCGAATGGCGCCCTGTCCTTCGATGTTCGGCGGCCGCGCTTCCATGCGCGCCACGTGCGTCTGCCGCAACTGCAACTCGGCGGCGTCCTCGATGGTGACGATGCGCTCGTCTTCCGGAATATAGCCCGAAAGCACGTTCAGCAGGGTGGTCTTGCCGGCGCCGGTGCCGCCCGAGATGATGATGTTCAGCCGGGCCTTCACGCAGGCCTGCGCCACCTGCAGCATGCCCTCGGTCATGCACAGGTTCCGCACCAGTTCCTCGGCCTGCAGAGGATCCCGCCGGAAACGGCGGATCGAGAGCAGCGGTCCGTCCACCGCCACGGGAGGAATCACCGCGTTCACGCGGGAGCCGTCCGGAAGCCGCGCGTCCACCAGCGGCGACGACTCGTCCACGCGCCGTCCTACCCGCGAGACGATCTTCTCGATGATGCGCAGCAGGTGGGCATTGTCCTTAAACTCGACCGGAGTGCGGTGGAGTTTGCCGTGCCGTTCCACGTACACCAGGCGCGGCGTCGTGACCAGGATGTCCGAAACCGTGGGGTCTTGCAGCAGCGGCTCGAGCGGCCCCAGTCCGAAGACCTCGTTCAGAACCTCTTCGGTGATGCGTTCCTTCTCCAGCCGGCTCAGAGGCGTGCTCTCTTCTTCGAGCAGCTTCGCCACCGCCGCGCGAATCTCGCCGCGAACGCGCTCACCTCCCAGCGAGGAGAGAACCTCCAGGTTGATTCGCTCCAGCAGCTTGCGGTGGAGAGCGAACTTCAATTCCTGGTACTCGGGCGAAGGGGACTGCGACGTTGAACAGCCGGTTCACCCATCCCGAGTCCGCGGACTTGGCTCGTCACCGCGAAGTTGGTCGTCATCTGTTGCGAACTCCTCCCTACAAAAAGTCAAAATACCACCCGGCTTCTCCGGGCGCCGCAGGGGCTTACCGTCTCCCTGCCCGCCTGACGCCTGCGTTACCGGCCGGCGCCGCCCCTCTTCCCGGAGCCACCGGTTCGAGGTACTACCGCCTCGCACGCTAGAAGATCGACAGACCCAGCTTCTGCTTTCCCTTCTCCTTCGGGTTCGGGGCCTGAACTCCCGCTATCTTGCCCGCCAGTCCGCTCAACGCCTTGCCGAGCTCCGTCCCCGGCGACAGCAGGTTGCCTTCCGAATAGGCCTCGAACAACTCCGGATAGGAGTTGGGCAGCATCTCGAAGATCGGCAGGCCCAACACCCTCTGCACCTGCGCCAGATCGAAATCGATCCGCTTCGGGGCGCGGTTCACCATCAGCCTCAGCCGGTTGCGGCTGTAACCAGGTCGAGCGCGGCCTGCACCACTTGTTTGGTCTGGTGCAGCGCGGGCAAATCGAGAGTGGCGATCAGGTACATCTCGTCGATCTCTTCGAGCATGCTCGCCGTCAGCGCATTCAGGCCCCTGCCCATGTCCACCACGATCCAGTCGTAGACCCCGCGCGTGAACTGCAGCACGTGCCGCAGAGCTTCGCCCGTCCAGCGGCTCCCGCAGCGTCGCCGCTGGTGGGCGCCGATATCACTTCCAATCCCGGAATTCCGTTCGACACCAGCGCCTTCCAGTAGCTTTGGTCCAGACGATGCACGTTGCGGACCGCGTCCAGAATCGTATAGGACGACTTGGACTTCATCAGGAAGCCGATCAAGCCGCGACTCCATATCGAAGTCCGCCAGCAGCACTTCCTGCGTCGGTGGCGCGCTGGATCTCCACCGCCGTGTGGCACGCGACCGTGGTGGCGCCGCAGCCACCCTTGGCCGAAATGAAAGCCTAACGTCTTGCCGCGGTGCCTCCCGGGCGCCGATCTGCGCCTTGGCTCGCTCGGCCGAGAGCCGCTCCAACGCCCTGCTCAGCCCCGCCTCGATGGGCGGGTACAGAAACTCGCTGGCGCCCGCCCGGATCGCCCCCAGAATCACCTCCGGGATCCGCCGTGTCGTTCAGGGCGATGATCTGGGGGGGCGTCGGAGCAGGTCTTGATTCGCCGGACTACGTTCTCAAAGGGCTCGGACAGCCGCGTGAGGTCGATCACGAGCACTTCCAGCCGCAACTGCTCGACCTGGTCAGGAATGCCGGGTGTCGCCAACCGCCGGTTGCTGTAACAGCACCCGGACGGGCAGGTCCTTCAGGCAGGCCTGCACTTCCTGATACAAGCCCTGCGCTGGCGATCACCAAACCGATCTCGAGCGGATCCATCCTCTCCTCGTACTACGGTGCCGGCGGCGCTCGGCGTCGGCATCGGCGTCGTCATCGTTCCCGCGTTCTGACGGCGCGGGCGATCGAGGGGAACTGCGATCAACTGAATCGTTGCGGCCCGGCGCTGCTGGCTGTCCTTGCCCTGCCTTCTCCAGCGCCTTCAGTTGCTCCACCGGCACGGCCTCGCCGGCCCGCGGCATCGGCAGCCGGCCCTGTCACCGAAATCGGCGGCGTCCGCGGAGCCTCCTTTCCGTGTCCCTCGAGCGGCAACTGCGGCAGCTTGACGTCCGGCAGCGGCTGCCCCGCCGGGATTGGCCGGACCAGCTCCGGCGTCACCAGCACCAACAGCTCCGATTCGTCTTGCTCGCGGCTTCTCGACTGGAACAACTTCCCCAGTACCGGTATGTCGCCAAGCCCCGGAATCTTCGACAGGTTCTCCGTCACCCGGTTGTCCAGACAGCCCGCCGATGGCGAAGCTCTGTCTATCCTCGAGTTCTACCTCGGTCTGCATCCTGCGCACTGCGATGGCCGGCACCGAAAGCCGGAAATCGAGATCCGTTCGCCGGGTCCAGCGAACTCACCTCGGGCGCACCCGCAGCCGGATCGTCTTGCGCGGAGTGATCGTGGGAACGAAGTTGATCCTGACTCCAAACTCCTTCCACATGATCGTGACCGTCGCCGATCCTGCCGAGGGCTCTGCACCACCGGGATCGGGAATCTCGCCGCCCGCCAGAAAGCTCGCCGGCCTTGCCGTTCATCGTCAGCATGTTCGGGTTCGGCCAGGATCTGCGCCAGCGCGCGCGATCTGCAGGGCCTGGATCGTCGCGAAGATATTGTCCGTCGGGCCGCCACAGGAAGATATTCACCCATGTTGCTCAACGTCCAACTCTGGGTGACTCCCGCCACCGGCACGCCGAACGGGACGGACGAGCGATCGTGCTCATGCTCGGCGGGGCGAACTGCCCGGTCGAGGTCTGCTCCGATCGTGCGTCCCCGCACCCATATTGGTGATATTGAATCCCCAGTTGCTGCGTGACGGAGCGGTCCACGTCGATAAAGCGCACTTTCAACAGGATCTGCTGCTGCACGGCGGGCAACTTCACCCGCAGCAGGTTTATGGGTTTGCCCAACGCTGCCGCGATCGCCACCGCGCGGTCCGCCGACGTCACGTCGTTGACCGTGCCCCGCACGAAGACGCTGGTCGCCTTCCTGGGCCAGGATTACCTCCTGTCCGGGCAACTCCTTGTCCAGTTGCTGCCGTACGACCTCAAGACGCTCGGTGCCCGCCCTGACCCGCAGGTCGAACATCAGGCGGTTCCCGCCCAGCCTGCCAGACGATCAGGCTGGTCTCGCCGGCGTCCTTGCCGTTCACCAGTATCTGCCGCGGCGTGACGGCCATCGCTTCGGCCTTCTTCGCGTCGCCTACAGATATGCGCTCGATGTTTACCGGACTCTCTACGACAAGCGATTTTCCCACCGTGACGAACAGGTCACGGGCGGCCGCTGCGGGTGGCGCCCCTGCCTGCACCCCTGAAGGGGTATTCTCGGCCGCCCGGAAGCTACCGGGCAGCATCAGTGTGGCAACGGCACCTAGAGTGACACAACCCAGCTTCATGCGGCTCACCGGCCCTCCTCGAACTTCACCGTACTACGGCTGTTACCCTGAATCACCTCGACCATCACCGGGGGGGCCTCCTTCACGACAGGCACCACCACTACGGGTTTGACCGCCCGCGGCCTTCGGTCCACGATGTCCGGCGCAATCGGGCCCTTCACACCCAGGAAGAGGTGTGCTACGGACGTCCCCGAGGTCTTCACCTCCTTGGTGTCGGTCGGGTTCCGCAGGACCAGTTGAACTCTGGTTTCCTTGGTAGCCAGGGTCAGCAACTCGGCGTCCTCCGGATTGACCAGGAGATTGACCACCGTCACGGAGATAGGTTTCCCTTCGGGATCCTTCTGCATGTTGTGACCGGCGGAGAGCACCTGGACGTTCTGCAGCAGCGTCTTCTCGAGGGTGCCGGTCGCCGCACCGCCGTTTGGCGGCGTCCCGGAAATCAACACGTCCACCCGTTGTCCCGGTCCGACGAACCCTGCCAGGCCGACGATTTCGTCGACTCTTACCGCAACCGCTCGGAACCCGGTCGGGATAGTCGCTGCCAGGCCGGCGCCGGCCCCCTTGGGTGCCAAACGATCTTCCACTACAGGCTCGCTCTGAAAGATCTCGCTGGTAACCCCCCTGCCTACCCACGGGCACACCTCGCCCGGCTTCTGCTGGGCCGCCTTCGGTGGGACCGTACCGGCCCAAGGGACTGCGGTCACATCCGCAGGCTGCACCATCGAACCGACGGCCAGATCGTGCGCAGCCGCCCACACCTGGACGGTCGGCACGGGCTTGACCTCTCTGGTCCCGCTCCCGCCAACTACCTTGATCACTACCAGCGATGCCAGGCCGGCAACGACGACCGCGAACGTAAAAACAGCGATGAGCCGCTTATTCATAATTGCTCCTCAACCCCTCCGGTCCACACTGGAGGTTTCCTTGGCCGAGCGCGAGCGCCTTCGGCACGATGACGAACGGAGGGGCGCGCTCCGCACGCCCCTCCCTGCTCTGGTTCGGTCTAGAGCCGCCGCGAGCCTGCGACAGCCGGGTGCTCGCGTTGCTCCAGATCGTCTGAAATGCTCGAGCTGGCGGTGATGAACAGCGCCGCGGCGGCGAGCGCAACAAAAGCAAGAAGCAAGGTGTATTCAATCAGGTCCTGGCCTTGTTCATCTCGCATGAAGTTCTTTAGCATTTTAGTTTCTCCTCGCGTAGGATTGTGATCCGTAGATCACGGGTTTGAGTATTTGCGATCGCGCGATCGCGTGTATGTCCGCCGTCAGTCACGGCGGGAATCGTTGTCCCCTGCGGCAGCGCTCCGGCAGCCTGCTGGCCGCCGGCGACGCGTTCGAACACGATCGCCACGTGGTCGTCGTAAACCACGCGCCAGTGGCTGGATCCTTTGAGGACGCTGGCCACAGAGGCATTCGTCGGCAGAAGCACCGTCCGCACACGGTACTCGTCGAGCGGCTTCTCCCAGTTCCATTTGGATTCGATCACGTCGAGATACCGGTCGCCGAATTTCTCGCCGTAGAAGTCGCTTCTGCCGTCGATGAAAACTTTCACATTCGGGTAGTGCCGATAGATCAGGTAGTCGCCCCACTGGTCGGTCGTGAACACTCCCGACGCATATTCCGGGCCACCCAGCATCTCGGCCGCCTTTACAGGGAACCTCTTGGGATCGAAACGGGCCTCGAACTTCGGCCCGGCCTGCAGCCAGAACAACCCCGCCAGCGCCAGCAGCCGAAATCGCGAGCCACACCGGCACCCGGCCGATCCGCTCGATCCGCTCCGATCTCCGCGTTGAACCCCGCCAGACCCCGCGCCATCCGGCGCAGCCATTCCGCCACGCTCACCTCGCCCATCGGAGCGGCCAGCTCCGTCAGGCAGACCGCCAGGATCGGCGCCGCCACGATCGCGAAGATCGGGAAGTGACGCGCCGGAAAACAGGCCCGCGTGTCCCCACAGGACCAGCAGGATGGCGTACACGAAGCGGCGGTGGTAGGCATTCCAGACCGCGGCCGCGCCCGCCACCAGCATCATCGCCTCCACGTAGTTGGCCATGGGATCCTGGAAGCTGTACGGCATGAACTCCTGAATCCCCGATTGAATCGAAGAGTCCACCAGGTACTTCGCTATGTGGACGTGCAGGTTCCAGCCGTACGGATTAACCAGGCTCGCCGCCGCGCACGCCGCCCCAATCCAGCCATACCGGCGCGCACTGGCCCAGGCTCGTGCTCGCACCCCGGGCTCGCCTTCAATCGCCGCCGAGATGACCTCGCCCGCTCCATACGCCCCCACCAACATCAGTCCGGCCACGAAGCCGCCGTGCAGGTTCGTCCACAACGCCATCAGCACCGGCAGCCACCACACGGCGCGCGTCCTGGCCGCCCGGTCGTGTTCCAGCAGCCAGTAGAACAGGATCACGAAACAGCCAGGTGGTCAGATGCGGGCGTGCCAGCCAATGCAGCGATGAAGCCGCAATCGCGGCCATGGTCGCGGCGGCCGACACTAGCGCATTGTGCGACTTCCACCACGCCAGCTTGTACACCAGCACGAAAACCATTCCCAGCAGGACCGTGTTCACCAGCGTCACCGCCGCCAGGCCCCAGTGCAGTTGCAGCCAGCCGACCATCACGTCCCACAGCCACTCCCAGGCAAACCAGGGCTGGCCCGCCTTGGTGAAGGAGAAAATGTCCCGATCCGGCACCCGCCCGTGCGCCAGAATCCACTGCCCTGCCCGTATGTGCCAACCTGTGTCCCCGTCGGCCAGCAACGACATCGCACCGTCCCATCGGACGTAAATGCAGATGATCGGTACCAGGAAGGCGACATCGGCCAGCGAAGGCAGGAAGCGAGCGACGGGGTTCGGCGCCTGGTCCCGCATTCCGCTCCGGCGTCGAAGCGGATGGAGGGGCATCCAGCACGGGCGCTACCGCGACCGTGCCTTCTTCCTCTCTCCGGCGGGTTGTTACATCACCGAGCATCTGGCCTCGTTCTGCGTTCCCTTCGCGCTGAACCTACCGTTGGTGTAACTTCGGAACTGCATCTGGTTAACCTGCATCGCAACCAGCGGCTCGCCCTTGGCTCCCGCCGACACCCGCGCCACCACCGCCTGGCAGTGCATGCACCTGCGGCCGAACGAGTGATTCGCCGGCAGCTCGATGTCGACGCTCAGCAGGTCCCCGGGGTTCGGCAACTCCGGAGCCGTGCCTTCCGCGCTCCACGCCACCAGGATTCCGCTGCGGCTCATGTTCTCCGTCAGGCCGACACACAGACGCGATCGAGTCTTCACCGACTCGACATGACATGGGAGCCTTACCTCCACCCGGGGATCGGCACGTCTGTCCATTAAGCCTGTTGTAAGGGATACACCCGATAACCGGGGGGATCAAGACCGTAATTGGATTACATATTTATGTTGACTGTGGTTAACCAGGGAGTATAAGATCGTAAATGCCCGTAGAACCTCGGGCTTACGAGCCTGTTTGGGGCTAGTAGCGTCCTCCCACATGGGGGAATGGCGGTTAACCAAGGTGAGTGGAATGCTTCGCAGTGAGATAACTTCTCGAACCCAGAAGCGGGGGTTAGATACCCCCCAATGGGGACCTACTGAAAGACTTGTTACTTACCATCGCCGAAGGGACTTTAGTACCGAATGTCACCCTCCCCGCGGCATTCCTCTCATCACAGATTGGCTCGCTTTCCCGGCCGCTGGAAGACCGGCTTTCGGTAGTCGGCGCATGGAAGGCTAATTATGGCTTGCGTACTCTTGTTCACTGACGAGCCCGTCCTCGCGAAGGGCTTCGTCGCTGTTGTTTCGTCCGTGCCCGGATTCGAGACCGTCTCCGTGTGCCACACGACTGCGGAACTCGCAGAAACTGTCCCAACCCTCAGACCGGACGTCCTCCTCATCGACCTGACCCCCGATGTGACGTTCGGCATTCTCACCCAGTTGCAGCGCGACATCCCCAACTGCCGTATCATCCTTTGGGTTCGCACCATCTCCACCGAACTGGCCTATCAAGCCATGGAACTCGGGGTGCGCGGTGTTCTGCGCAAGACCCTGGGCGCCGACCTTCTTATCAAGTGCTTGAGTAAGGTCTGCGAAGGCGAGCTCTGGTTCGACAAGAGCCTCACCGCGAGCTTCCTTTCGGCCAAGATGGTGGCCCTGACCAAGCGGGAGAGCCAGTTAGTGGCCCTTCTATCGCAAGGTCTTAAGAATAAGGAGATCGCCAGCACCCTCCAGATCTCCGAGGGCACCGTCAAGGTCTACCTCTCCCGTCTCTTCCAGAAGGTGGGCGTCAAGGATCGCTTCGAGCTCGCGCTCTACGGCTTGAAGAACCTCCAGAATATGGCGGGAGACACGCCCAACGACGGCGGCGCGCCGCCCAGGATGTTGGGGCGAAGCCGCAATCCGGCCCACGCCCAGTGGCTGCGCTCGCTGGTCATGGAGAAGCCAGCCGACCGGACGGTCGACCAGGTTCCTTTCTGGACCCCGCGCTCGTAACCGACCTCGTCCAGGCCAGGCACCCAGCTCATAGGGCGCCTGGCCACGGTCTCCCGGCCAGCGTCCTGTCCGCACTGCCTCCTTCGGAACGCCGATTTCCGCTACAATTCGTTGAGCAAGGAATCTTGGGCCATGGAGATTTTGTCCCTCCAACCTCGCGCGAACGGGACTTTGCCGCACAAGGCTGACGGTACTAACCCCATTTTCGCCTCGGTCTCCCCACAGCCATCGATCCGATGGCCCGGATTTGCGATTTCCCTGGTTTTACACGTACTAGGCGTACTACTGGTACCCCAGATCACCGTCTTCGTCTCGGAGGAATCCGACCAGCAGGCGTGGATGCGTCACATGAGGGTGGTCGACACTCTCCGGATTCGTGTTCCCGAACACCTGTATGTCGCCTCTTCGGGCCCCTTGACCGTCCCACAGAAGGTACTACGGAGGCCCTCCGTCCAGCTTCGAGAGGCGCCGTCGACGCCTTCCGCCGGTGGCCTCGCCCGAAAAGAAGCCCCGAAGAGGTCCCCCCGGCGCCATTTCGAGCTACCCAAGATGCCACGCCGGCCCGACACCAGCCAGACTATCCTTCAACCTCAGTTCGCCCCCGATAGTTCGCCCCCCGTCGCTACACGACTCCCGGAGGTGTTCTTCTGGGCCCCGCGCAGGGAGTTGCCGCGGTTCGTCAGGCCGTTCGTAGAGCCCGGGCATGAGACACAGCCGGCCCAGCCGCGGCTGCTCGACGCGCCTCCCGCGCTGGAGGTGCCCGTTTCGGAACCGGGCGCGGCGTTCACGCCCGGCTTCCCCGACCCTCAGGAAGTGTTCCGGGCCGCCATGCCGCCCGCCTTGCCCGTTCAGACGTCCCAGTCCCAGAGCGGTGTTCCACAGACCGGCGTGTCGGCGGATCGGACCTCGGGCGACCCGACCACGTTGCTCTCACTCGCCGTCGATCCGCAGCGAATGCGTGAGCTTCTGGCCGTACCTCCCGGCAATCAGCTCGGCCAATTGCCCGAAGGCGGCGCTTCGGGCCCGGCCGCGCTGACGGCGGCTTCCCCTCGGGGCGGAGACGCAGCTTCAGGCGCGGGCCCGGCCACTGGCGCTAAGCCGGGCGCTCCGCCTGCCCCGGCCGCCTCTCGCCTGCCCCGGCCACCGCCAAGCCGGCCGAATCGGCCGCCGTCTCGCCTGCTCCGGCCGCCGCCAAGCCGGCCGAATCGGCCGCCGTCAGCCGCCCGATCGGCCGCCGCCAAGCCGGCCGAATCGGCCGCCGTCGAAGGCGTTGCCTCATCCATGGCCGCTTTACGCGCGATGGCCCTCGCCGCCGCCGCGCCCACCCGCATCGTCAACCCGGCCGGCGGTGTCTTTGACGTGGTGGTCCAGTCGGCCGGCACCGAGGGCTTCCCGGAGAGCGCCGGAGTGCTTTCCGGCAAACCTGTCTACTCGGCCTATGTCCGCGTCGGCGGCGGCCGCGACTGGCTGCTCCAATACTGCGTTCCAGGCGAGGAAGATACGGGCGCCGAGGTGTCCGGATACGTGGTCCGCCTCGCCGCCACCGCCCCCCTCATCGCTCCCTATCCCCGGGTGACCATGCGCCCGCCCGTGAAGCCGCGGCCCGGCCACCACGTCATGGTACACGCGTACGTCACGGCCGCAGGCCGCTTCCGCGACCTGAAAGTGCTTTCCGCCGGCGCCGCGGGCGAAGCCGAGATGGTCGAGGCCGTCCTCGAGCAGTGGGAGTTCCGCCCCGCGAGCCGCGACCGCAAACCCGTTGAGGTTGAGGTCCTGCTGGCGATCCCCGCCGAGTGAGCGGCCCCTGGTGCGCCCGGCAGTGGGAGTTCCACCCCGCGAGCCGCGACCGCAACTGCTCGCAATCCCCCGCCGAGCGAGCGGTCGCGCTACTCGTCTTCCGGAGGCGGCGCGCCCGGTTCCTCGCCCAGATCCTCGGTGCGGTTCTCGAACCGGGTACAGTGCTTCAGGAAAACCATCTTCACGATGCCCGTGGGCCCGTTGCGCTGCTTTGCCAAAATCAGCTCGGCCGCACCGCGCAGATCCTGACGCTCGGGCTTGTAGACCTCGGGGCGGAAGATGAATCCCACCAGGTCCGCGTCCTGCTCGATCGCGCCCGAATCGCGCAGATCGCTGAGCTGCGGCCGGTGGTCCCCCTCCTGCCGGATCTCGGGAGCGCGGCTCAACTGGGAGAGAACCATCATGGGAACGTCGAGTTCCTTCGATAGCAGCTTGAGCCCGCGCGAAAGAGTGCTGATCTCCTGATTGCGGTTCTCGTAACGCCCGCGGCCGCTCATCAACTGCAGGTAGTCGATGACCACCAGGCCCAGGCCGTGCTGCTCGGCTTTGAGACGGCGCAGCTTGGCGTGGATGTCCATCAGGTTGGCGCCGGAGGTGTCGTCGATGAACAGCGGCGCGGCCGAGATCGCCGTGGCCGCCGCCGAAAGCCGCGCGCGCTCTTCCCGGCTGAGGAAGCCGGCGCGAAACTTCTGGCCGTCGATGCGGGCCGTGGCGCACAACAGGCGGGTGAGCAGCGACTCCTTGGTCATTTCGAGCGAGAAGATCGCGACCGGTCTCGGATCCTTGGTGGTGGCGACGTGCTGCGCGATGTTGAGCGCCAGCGCGGTCTTCCCCATTGACGGCCGCGCCGCCAAAATGAAGAGCTCGCCACCGTGCAGGCCGCCGGTCATTTCGTCCAGCTTCGGAAAGCCGGTGGTGATGCCGCTCAGCCGCGTGCTGGGGTCGAGCAGGGCGTTGATTCCGCCCTCGTACTGATCGATGATCTGCCGCGGGTTCATCAGCGCGGCCTTGGCGCCAAGGTCGCTGATCTTGAGCAGCGATTCCTCGGCGCCCGCGAGGATGTCATCCGGCTCGTCCTGACCGAGCAGGCAGCGATCGATCAGCTTCTGCGATGCGAAGATAATCCGGCGCAGGACGGATTTCTCGCGCACGATGCGGACGTAGGCGTCCACATTGGAGATGCGCGGCAGGCCGTCGTCGAGCGAAATGAGGTAGGTCAGGCCGTCGCAGGCCTCCGACTCGTTGTGCTTCAACAGCTCGTTGTAGACGGTGACGCGGTCGATCCGTTCGCCGCGCTCGTGCAGCTCCCCCATCCTATTAAAGAGGATGCGGTGTTTCTCGAGCGCGAAGTCCTCGGGTTGTATGGCGCCCGCGACCTGTACGAACTGAGAGTCGTCCAGCAGGATCGAGCCGAGGACGAAGCGCTCGGCGTCCAGATTGACCGGAAGACCCTTATCGAGGATGATGTCTGAGGTAGCCATCGGCGAGCAACTGTTCTATTAAATAGGGCTTCATCCCCAGTGGCAAGAGAGATTTCTCCGCCCTATACTCACAACGACTTCCGGCCGCTCGACGGGCCGGCTTCAGACCGCCAAGTTATCCTCAGGGCGCATTCCCGCGATCTCGGTGATAAGGGGGGTGTTGCGGGCCGCCTTCCACAACTCGTCCACAGAAAATGCACGGAACAATACACCCCTAAAATGTTTGTACACCAAAACGAGAGCAAAAGAAAGTGGGTCGCAGAGGACACCACCGCCGGGAGGTGTGTCCTAAGAGCCCTGAAGCTCCTCCGGCAGAACCTCCAGCGGGAAATCCTGGAAGCACACGGGCCTCGAAAAGCGCAGAATGGCCGCCGTGCCCACGGAGGTGAAGCGCGGATCGGTGGTGGCCGGGTAGGGGCCGCCGTGCTGCATCGCCGCACCGACTTCCACCCCGGTCGGGTATCCGTTGAACACCAGTCTGCCTGCCTTACGCGCAAGCAGCGACACCAGCGCACGATTTTCGCGCAGATCCTGCACCGTGCCGTGAATCGTGGCTGTCAGGCTGCCCTCCAGATGCCGCGCCAGTTCCAGCATCTCGGCGGCAGACTCGCAGCGAACCAGTACGGTCGAAGGCCCGAACACCTCCTGCCGCAGTTCGTCATGTTCCAGGACCGCCGCGGCGCCGGCTTCGAAAAGAACGGGCGCGCCCGCACCGCCCGTGCAGGTGGTCACCCCCCCGATCGATCCGATGCGTCCGACCGCCTCACGGTAGGAATGCGCGATGGCGGGGGTCAGCATGGCGCCTGGCGCGCCTCCCCGGAACCGGTCGCGCAATCCCGCGGCGAGCCGCTCCAGCGCGGGGCTTTCCACCGCCGCCGCCAATCCGGGACAGGTGCAGAACTGCCCCACACCGAGGTTCACGGACTGGCTCAAACCCTCCGCAATCGAATCGCCGCGTTCCGTTAGCGCTCCCTCCAGAAGGAACACCGGGTTCACGCTGCCCATCTCCGCAAAGAAGGGAATCGGAACGGGGCGCCGCACCGCGGCGTCGAACAGCGCCCGGCCAGCCCGCAAGGAACCGGTGAAGGCGCCCGCCGCAATCTTCGGATGCCGCACCAGCTCGAGACTCACCTCCGGACTGGCGCCTTGCAGCATGGAGAAGATTCCGGCCGGCAGACCCAACGCGGCAATCGCCTTTGCCACCGCGTTGCCCACCAGTTCCGATGTCCCCGGATGCCCGGGATGCGCCTTGACGACGACCGGGCACCCAGCGGCGAGCGCCGATGCCGTGTCGCCGCCAGCCACGGAAAAGGCCAGCGGAAAATTGCTGGCGGCCCACACCGCCACCGGACCAATCGGGATCATTGTGCGCCGCAGGTCCGGACGCCGCGCCGGTTTGCGATCCGGCAGGGCGCGGTCGATCCGGATGTCTCTCCAGGAGCCGTCGCGCACCAGATCGGCAAACATACGAAGCTGATTCGTCGTGCGCGCCCGCTCGCCGGTGAGACGTGCCGGGGCGAGCGAGGTTTCCGCGGCGGCCCGCTCGATCAACGCGTCGCCCAATTCCTCAATCTCCGCGGCGATCCGCTCGAGCAGCGCGGCAATCTGCGACGGAGGCACGGCCGCGTAGGCTTCCAGACAATCGTCGGCCCCTGTCGCGGCGCGATCGATCTCAGCGGGTGTCGAGTCCTTGTATTCCGTCATTGCGCTTGCTCCACTGGATTGGCGAGCGTTCCGATGCCATCGATGCGAATCTCCACGCGGTCCCCGGCGGCGAGAGTAAACGAATCGGGCGGCACAATGCCGGTCCCGGTAAGAAGGAAGCTGCCATTCGGGAAAGAGCACTCGCGATACAGGAACTCGACCAGCTCCTCGAGCCGCCGTTTCATATCGGACAGCATCGCATCCCCGGTGAAAACCGCTTCCCCCGCGCGCCGTATCGTTATATGGATACCGGTCGACAGCGGCAGTGGATCGCGAGAAACCAGAATTGCCGGCCCCAGCGCGCAGCACCGGTCGTAGGTCTTGGCCTGCGGCAGGTAGAGAGGATTCTCGCCCTCCAGATGGCGCGAGCTCATGTCGTTGCCGACGGTGTATCCCAGAATCTTGCCGTGGGGCGAGACCAGTAATGTAAGCTCGGGCTCCGGGACGTTCCACTTCGAATCGCGCCGGATGCGGACCGGCGATTCGGGTCCCACCACGCGGTGCGGAGTGGCTTTCATGAACAGCTCGGGGCGCTCGGCGCTATACACGCGGTCATAGAAATCGCCTCCGCCGGCGGTCTGCGCCTCGGCCATCCTGGCTGACCGGCTGCGGTAGTAAGTGACGCCCGCCGCCCAGACTTCCTGTGCCTCGATGGGGGCGAGCAGCTCATGCGGGATGGGCTCGGGGTCGGCGCCGATCGCCGCCAGCTCTTCCAGGTATTCGAACAAATCTTCGCGAGTGGTGAGCCGGTTCGCGGCCTGCGGCGGCACCCGGACAGCCAGGCCCGGCGAGGTCCCGACCAACCAGGCCGACTTAGTGCGGTAGAGGAGCGCCATGGTTAAATCCTATAAGATTCGGGGACCCGCGCGCCCGCCGGCAGGTGTGACGGCAACCGCACGCGTCCTCCGATCGATGTGCCGCGGCACGTCGCGGGTCGCCGCCGAGCCCGATGGCCCCCCAGTCGCCCCCCCGCTCCCCGCGTTCTCTTGAGAAACCTCGCCGCCTCGCCCCACTAACGTCCGATTGCCTCTCTTTCGCACGCGTAGCGCGGCCGTTTTCGGCATTGACGCCCACCTCATCGACGTCGAAGTGGACATGTACCCGGGCGGCCAGGCGCGCGACTTCGTGACCGTCGGGATGCCCGACACGGCGGTGCGGGAGAGCCGCGAGCGCATCAAAAGCGCGATGATGAACTCCGGCTTCGGCTATCCCAACAAGTCGGTGACCATCAACCTGGCGCCCGCCGACCTGCGCAAGGAGGGCGCGGCCTTCGACCTGCCGATGGCCCTCGGCATCCTGGGAGCGATGGGAATCGTGCGCCGCTCGGACGACTGGCTGCTCACGGGTGAATTGTCGCTCGACGGCGGGATACGCCCGGTGCGCGGGGCGCTCTCGATGGCCGTTTGCGCGCGCCGCGAGCGGATCGCGAATTTCGTCGTGCCAGCCGACAACGCTGCCGAAGCGGCGGTGGTGGAGGGCGTGCGCGTGTTCGCGGTGAAGCATCTGGCCGACGCGGTGGCGCTGCTCAATCAGCCGGAGCAGTTCGCGCCGGTGGAGCGCGCCGTTCCGGTGGCGGCAGAGCCCGACATGGCCGGCCTGGACTTTCGCGACGTGCGCGGGCAGACCACGGCCAAGCGCGCGCTCGAAGTGGCGGCGGCGGGCGGGCACAACGTGCTCATGATCGGTCCGCCGGGCTCCGGGAAGACGATGCTGGCCAAGCGCCTGGCCGCCATTCTTCCCCGCCCCGCATTCGCGGACGCACTGGAAACCACGCAGATCCACAGCGTGGCCGGAATCCTGCCCAACGGCACGGGCCTGGTGGCCGAGCGTCCCTTCCGCGCGCCGCATCACACCATCTCCGACGCCGGCATGCTCGGCGGCGGCAGCGGCATCCCGCGTCCGGGCGAGGTGAGCCTGGCGCACGGCGGCGTCCTGTTCCTGGACGAGCTGCCGGAGTTCCCGAGGAATGTGCTCGAACTGCTGCGGCAGCCGCTCGAGGACGCCACCGTGACGCTGGCGCGCGCGGCCATGACGCTCTCCTTCCCCGCGCGCTTCATGCTGGTGGCGGCGATGAACCCGTGTCCGTGCGGCTATTACGGCGACACCACGCGCGAGTGCCGCTGCACGCCGGCCATCATCCAGCGCTACCTGGGCAAAATCAGCGGGCCGCTGCTCGACCGCATCGACCTGCACATCGAGGTGCCCGCGGTGCCGTACAAAGAAATGCGCGCGGACGCCCAGGGCGCCACCTCGGACCAGATGCGGGAGCGGATCGAGCGGGCCCGCACGGTGCAGCAGGCGCGCGGCCACGTCAACTCCGAGCTTCCTCCGCGGCTGCTCCGCAAGCTGTGCAAGCTGGACGACGCGGGCGAGCGAACGCTCGAGTTGGCGATGCGCAAGATGGGCCTCTCGGCCCGCGCCCACGACCGCATTCTGAAAGTGGCGCGCACCATCGCCGACCTCGACGCGTCGGAGTCTGTGTCGGCCAAGCACCTGGCCGAGGCGGTGCAGTACCGCAGCCTGGACCGGAGTTACTGGAGCTGAGGATGGCTACGGCGCGAAATACCCGTTGATGTCCAGAATCACGTGCGTCGGTCGGTCACGTACACGCTGATCGCCCCGCTCGTCCCCGCCGGGACAATCGCCGCATTCGCCACCACTGCTCCCGTCGAACGAGTTCAACGTCGATACCTTCGGCTGCGCTGAACCCGGCCGGCCACGCCGTCAAATACGACAACGCCCCGTCCGGCACCACCGTCACGTTCAACGAGTACGCCGCCGCCGTCGAGGGAATGTTGCACCCGCTCGCCGGGATCGGGAACGACCGCGTGCTCTGCTGCCCGCCATCTCCGGCCCGCCGAACGGTCCCGCCCACCGTCCGCGTGTCCGCCACCCGGCACGGCGTCACCGGATAGAACGACAGCGCCCCCGCGCTCGCCCGGCGCCCGAAGTACCCGTTGATGTCCAGGATCACCGTCCGTCGGGTTCGCAACAAACACCGAGACCGATTCGTTGGCTCCCGCCGGCACGATCGCCGCGTTCGCCACCACCTTCCCGGTCCACGAGTTCAGCGTCGACGCGTTGCGGCGCCGACTGCCCCGCCGGCCAGGTCGTCAGATACCCCAGATACCCGCCGCGGAACCACCGTGACGTTCAGCGAGTAGCCGCGCGCCCCGCCGGCATCGCGCACCCGCTCAGCGGGACCGGGAAGTCCCGGCTCTGCAGCGCCGTCATGTTCGGCCCGCCGAACTGGCCCCAGCCGCTCGCCGCGTGTCCACCACCCGGCACGGCTGCGCCGGATAGAACGAGTACGCGTTCTCGCCGCCCGCACGTGGCGAAGTAGCCGTTGATGTCCAGGATTACGTCGGTGGGATTGGTGACGTAGACGCTGACCGCCCCACCCGAGCCGGCCGGCACGAGCGCCGCGTTCGCCACCACGATCCCCGCCAAACGAGTTCAAGGTCGACACCAGCGGCTGCGTCTGCCCCGTCGGCCAAAGCGACAGGTAGGCCAGCGGTCCCTTCGGAACCACCGTCACGTTCAGGGAGTACGCCTGCGCCGTGGCAGGAATGCTGCAGCCGCTCTGCGGGATGGGAAAGGTCCGCAGCGAGTTCGAGCCAAGCGTCGGACCTCCGAACGGCCCCTCCGCTTGCCGCGTGTCCACGATCCGGCACGGCGTGACCGCAACGAATCGCAAGGCAGCCGCGGGCTGCGGCGTGGTCGGCGTCGTGAACGACCAGACCGGGGAGGCCCCGGAACCGTTGCTATTCTTCGCCACCACCCGCCAGAAATACAGGGCGCCCATCGTCAGGGAGCCCGTCGGCGGCGTATAGCTGGTCTGGGCGGTGGCCACCACCAGGGGCGGCGATCCCAGGGTTCCAAAGTAGACATCGTAGGAGGTCGCGCCCGGCGAGGCATTCCAGGTGAGGGCGGCGGCGAGCGAAACCGCGATGGCGCCGTTGGCCGGAGACACCAGCACAGGTGGAGCCGGAGGAAACAGGACGTTGGTCGGATCGCTGGCGTTGGCCGTGGCAGAGCCGCCACCCGCCACCGACGCCTGATTCACGACCGACGCGGGCGCGTTCGCCGCCACGTTCACCGTGACGGTGATCGTCGGGTAACTCGCACCGCCCGCCAGAGCATCGGCGCGCGAGCACTGGAAGGCGGCGGAGTTGCACGTCCACGCCGTGCCCGACATCGACGCCAACGTCAGCCCGCCGGGCAGAGATTCGGTTACCGTCACGGTCCCGCTGGTGGTGGCCGAGCCCGCCGCGTTGCTCACGGTCAGCGTGTAGGAGCCGGTCTGGGCCGCCGCAAACGATCCTGTGTGCGTCTTTGCGATGCTCAGCACCGCCGGCGTCCCCGCGCTCAGTACCTGCGTCACGGTGTTGTTGGTGGAGTCCGGATCGCGCTCGTTCCCCGAGACGCTCATCAGGCTCGAGAACTGGCCGGCCGAGGAAGACGTCACCACCACCTGTACCTGGGCACTGGCGCTGTTGGCCAGCGACCCAATCACGCACGTCAGCGTCTGGGTTCCCGAACAGGAGCCCTGCGACGGCGTGGCCGATACCAGTGTCAGCCCTCCAGGCAGCACGTAGCCCAGCGCGACGCCCGTCGCGTCGTACCGTCCGTTATTGGAGGCGGTCAGCGTGTATGTCACGTTGGTTCCCGGCGTCACGGAACTCGCCGAGGCATTCAGCGCCAGCGCCAGGTCCGCCGCCGGAGAGGAATCCACGTTCACCACTTTGCGGAACGATCCGATCGTCGTGCCGCCGGAGTCCGCCAGCTGTCCCACCAGCGTGTACGTGCCTGGCGTCAGTGGCGCCGGCACCGCGGCCGCGATGGGGTTCTGTTGTCCCGACTCCACGAAACTCGTCACCGACACGGCCTCCAACACCTGGGACGCGCCGTCCAGCACCTGCAGCGTCAGGGTGTAAGTCTGGTCCACCGGCGACGTGTTCTCCACCACCGTGGTGGTCTGGATCGGAGCGACGGTGAAATAGCGGTCCGCGTCGGTCGCGAATGAAGCCAGCAGGCCGTTGGCGATGGCCGTGTACGACACCACCACATCCGCGTTCTGATAGACCGACGCCAGTTTGCTGGCCGGATCGAACGTCACCGGTCGGATGCGGATGCCAACCACCTTGTACTGGGACGTGGCGTAGGTGTTGTAGTCGTAGCTTCCATCCACCGCGGCAGTCCCGGCCGGCAGGTCGACATATCCATCGGTCCACCCCTGAGGAGGAGTCATTGTCGGGTATGGCGCCTTGAAGCCCGGGATGTTGATGGCCCCAACACTCACGTCGTTCCGGAACGAGACTGTCACGCCGCTCACGACGGCGTCGGAGGGCAGATCCACGGTGAATTCGTCTTGCGGCAGTACCGGGGTAGTCTCGCTGACCAGTGTCTGCGAGAGACCTGGAATCGTGATAACCGAGTGCGTGGAATCCACCGGCGTCACCGCTTGGCCGGAGATAGACACCGACACGACCTTCTGCATGGCCGTCCCCGCGTCCGCCGGGACCGTGCCGAAAGCGATGTGGGACCGCATGCTGACCGGCTTCGCCGCGGCACTGGTCGCCGCGGTTCGCTGCGCGGCGCCGGAATTGCGCAACGAGGGCGGTGTGATCCTGGCCCAAGGCGCGCCGAACAGGTTCATCTGAAGCAGCGTGCGCGCATATAGCCAGGACGGGTGCCGCGCGCCGTAGTCTCGGCTGGCGGTGTTCAGGCTGGCGCCAGCCGAACTGCCTCTGAACAACTCGCTCGTGATCAGACTATTGTGATCCGAGATGTTTGGGCTATACGTCACGGAACTCGAAGCGTAGACGGCGCGCGGTCCCATGCCGACCAGTTCGTCCACCAGGTGATTCCCCGGATCGCGCGCCGTCCCAGCGAAGTCCATCAAACCATTAAGGCAACTGTCCAGCACGAACACCGGATTGTGGAGGCTCAGCTTCTGCGTCAAGCTCCGCTTGTCTGCGAAGAGATTCGCTCCGGTGAGGTACGGATTGTAAACTGGCTCACTGCTGTAAATCGCGGTCGTGCTCCCATGAGAAATCGAGCGAAACATGTCGAATTCAGTGTTCAGGAACAGCTGCTCTATGTCGCTCCAGGTCGCCGGATCGGTTCCTGCCGCGCCCGGAGAGGTGTCCAGATCCAGAGTCGTGCCATTGGGTGTCCGATCCACGAGGTTATAGTCGGCGTCCGACGCTTGTCGCTCGTAGGCCAACAGGCTTCCTTCTCGGCGGTAGTTCTCCAGCTCCACGACGTTCCCGCCGGAACTGAGGGTGTGAGCGCTTGATTGCAGCAGAGCCATCAAAGTCCCGGGATCGAAGCCGTCCAGGCGGCCGACAAACACATTTTGGACTTGGCCGCTGCCGATCGGCGTGGGGCTCGTCGTGCGGTAGATGCCATCGCTGAAGTAGTAGCCGTGACTCGCCGCGGCGTAGGTTATGTCAGTCAGATGAGACAACGAGGCGAATTGGGCATCTGTCTCCAATCCATCGTGCACGCGGTAGTAGGGAATGACCCGGTCTCCGCCCACGATAAGCACGTAACGCTCGGCCGGCGGAGCGGCCCCGCCCAGGTTCTGAATCCATCCTTCGAGCAGGCCGTCGATGGTCACCGCGATGCCATTGGCGTCTTCCTCCGTGTCATAGCTGATCGAGGTCCGGGTGGTTTCCCATTGCACAGTGCTCACGCTCGAGCGAGGGGACTGGTCGGGGTTCTCGTAGTCGTCCACGCAGTAGATCACGGCCGCGCGATCTTCCGCCGCCGAAACAATGGCCTCCCACAATCGGTTCGTCTTGCTTGACAGGTCGCCGTCGAGGCCGGTCGAGTTCGTCGCGTAAGTCCGGTACAGCAGCCGGTTGTTCGTGAAAATGATGTCCGCCTTGTCCCGAACCTCGACGCGGTTGCGGTTGAGTAGCGGCGCCGTCTGCCCCTGCACCGTCGCCGACGGATTGACGATCGTTCCCGGAGCTAGACCGGCGTTCAATTTGAAGCGGAAGACAAACTCATTGTTCGGAATGGATGCGGAGGTGCCCTCGAGGGTCTGCGACGGCAGCCTCACCGTCCGGGTCCCGGTGGTGGCGTGGTTGTCCACAGCCGCCGACGTTAGATCGGTGGGAAACGCTATGGCGATTTCCTGCGCCGAGTGCCGTTTGTACACTCGCACGAAATCCGGCTGCACCAGACCGGGGTCCATGGAGACCTGCACGTCCGTGGTGACCGATCCGCTATTGTGGACGCTGACCGCCACGTCCAGCAGATCGCCCGCGGCTTTGTAGACCTTGATCGGGTCGCCCGCCGCGCGCCATTGCCACGCATGATCGGCGTACACGGCGAAGGTTACCGGCGTGACCGTGGCCGTGGCGCTGTTCACCTGCCCGCAGGCGTTGCGCGCCCGCACCCAATAGGATGTCGCCGTGCTCAGCGGCGGGGTGTAGAAGACCGGGTTGTCTGTGCCCACGGGAGTCGTCGTATTGCCCGAGGGATCCCTGGAACCAGTCATAGTGCATCGGCGCCCAGCCGGAGGCGTTGGCCCGCAACCCGGCGGACGCCCCGGCGGCGATCGAGGCACTCGCGGGACTCACTTGCAGCACGGGCGCCACGCACGTGATCCCGTATCCGCCCGTGAACGTGATGCTGCCCCCGGCGGCCAGAACTTGCGTCTGTGATACGGGAGTCGTGTGGGCGTCGATACTTCCGTAAACGATGTGGTAGCTCCCCGCCGGCGCGTTGGGGATCACCGTGGACCTGCCCCCGCCGCGATAGTAGCTCGTACCGGTAAGCTCCCACGTGGCGGAGTCGGCGTTCGTATTCACCGTGATGGTACCCACGGGCACGATGGCGCCGCCCTGAGTCACCGCGAACGTCCGCTCCGCGATGTTGATGGCGCCGCCGCGAGGCGTGGTGGAGGGATTCGCCACCACCGAATAGGTCACCGTCCCGTTGCCGGTCTGGGGATTCGAAGACGTCACCTGCAACCACGACGGATCCGAACTCGCCGCCGTCCACGAACAGGAGGACGGGCTCGCGGTCACCGCCACCGATCCCGTCCCGGCGCCCGACGTGAACACCGCCGCAGACGAGACCAGCGAGTACGTGCACACCGCCCCGTTACGGACCGTGAAAATATACCGCCCCAGCACGCCGCTATTACGGCTGCCCGATACCAGCGCATACGGTCCGCCGTCCACGAACGCGCCCGTGACCAGAGAGCCTGGCAGTTGGAGGTACGTGCCGGGATTGCCGGTTCCGTTCGAATAGCCGACGGCGGCGGATGCGGCAATCCAGGTTACGTCCCACTGGATATCCCGGTAGTTGAACTCGATGTCGAAATTCCCCGCGCCCGTGTCCGAGCGGTCGATCAGGATCAATTGGAACGTGTTGAGCGCGTCCGTTTGGGCCCGAAATAGCCGACATTGAAGTAGTCGACACCAAAAGCCGGCCGGCCGCCCACCGCGTCGTTGCCGAACGTCACCAGGCCCGAACCGATGCCGGTCGTATCAACGTCGTCGAAGAACGCAGCGATGATCTGGCGGTAGGTGCTATTCAGCCCATAGGCAATATACTCCATCTGCGGATAGTCGAGGGTCACGTTGCCGTTGTTGTTGACGTACAGCGTATTGTGGATCTGACCGAAGAAGTTGACCGTGAAGCCGATCGCCTGCTCGGGGGACGAGCCATCGTCGTTGGCCGGCAGCGTGTAGGTCGTGAAGCCCGGAAGGTTCCGTATGGGCGAAGAGCTCGCGGCCCCCTGCTCGATGGCTTCGACACGGGGTGTCTTAATCACGGGGATAATGCCGCCGGGCCCTTTTTGTGCCGACGCCAGAGAGCTGAGGAAAAGTAGTGTGAAGACTGCGCCTGACCGTGTGAGCATGCTTTTTCTCCAAGAGAACGCGAATTTGCACCGGCAGATTACGCAACTAGTCTACTCCCGAGCACTCGCATATAGAGTTCTTTTTGTCAGCTAGTATCCCCGAACAGCCCCGAACAGTACTGGTACTGCACTGGTATTCGCACGAAATGACCGCGCCATGCCGCAAACCAAGTTTCTTTCAAAGGCGTACGTACCGGGCAGTGCCCAAGCCACACCCAAGCTTCATGGCGCCGTTGCAGTTACTATCTGCACGGGT
>CAVXQQ010000008.1:0-33678 GCA_963763835.1 Bryobacterales bacterium | reverse complement strand
GAGGGCAGCCACACTCGAAGAACGAAGTCGAGTTCCGCCTGTATCGCAAATTCACCTCGGAGGCCACGATCACCTTCGATTCTTCGGAGGCGCCGCCCGACGACAAGACCAAGAAGTAGCCGCCAGCACCGAACCGCGACCGTGAGGGAGCGGACCGCAGCCTTGTCAGCACCGAACCGCGACCGTGAGGGAGCGGACCTTTCGCGCAGTTGCGCCCGGTCCGCTTGCTGACGCGCGCGGTTCGGTGCTGGCCTCCGGCGAGCGGCGTGCTGGCTGCATGCGACAATGAAGTCGTATGCGATTGAGAGTGGCGCTCCTGCTGCTCGGAGCGTCTCTGTGCTGGTCCGCGACGACGAAGCTGACGGTCGAGCAGTTGGTCAGTTTCATCCGTTCCGCGATTCAACTGAAGCAGCAGGACCGGCAGGTGGCGTCCTATCTCGGCACGGTCACTCTGACGCAGCGGCTCGATGACGTCACCATCGAGACCTTGCAGGGAGAAGGCGCCGGCCCCAGAACCGTGGAGGCGCTGAAGGCCCTCCGGGAGGCCTCGCAGACCCTCTCCGCGCCGCCCCGACCCACGCCCACACCGCCTCCTCCGCCGCCCATCCCGCCGCCCAGTCAGGAAGAGCGGAACAAGGTCATCGAGCAGGCCCGCGAGTATGCGATGAACTACACCAAGTCGCTGCCCGACTTCCTGTGCACCCAGGTCACCCGCCGCTACGTCGACCCGCACGGCATGGAATTCTGGGCGCTGACCGACACCTTGACCTCCCGCGTGAGCTACGTCAACCACAAAGAGGACTACAAGCTGGTGATGGTGAACAACCATTCGGTTACCAACGCGTCCTTTGAATCGGTGGGCGGCGCGACCTCGGCCGGCGAGTTCGGCAGCATGATGAAAGAGATCTTCGATCGCGAGACCGAGGCCACGTTCCGCTGGGAGCGCTGGGCCACGCTGCGCGGCCGCCGCGCGCACGTCTATTCCTACCAGGTCGACAGCCCCGGTCGAAGTGGAGCGTGGGCTATAAGGGCGAGCACGGGAGCGAAGAAACCGTGCCCGGCTACCACGGCCTGATTTTCGTGGACCGCGATCTGCTGGCGGTGGTACGCATCACGCTGGTGGCCGAGCTTCCTCGCCACCTTCCCCATCCAACAGGCTAAGGACACGCTGGACTACGATCTGACTTCGATCAGCGGCCGCGAGTATCTCCTCCCCCTGAGGGCCGTGGTGCAGTTGCGCGAAGGGCGCTACCTCTCCAAGAACGAGGTCGAGTTCCGGCTCTACCGCAAGTTCGGCGCCGAAGCCACCATCACCTTCGACACGCCGGACGCCTTGCCCGACGACAAGACCAAGGAACAGCCTGCGAAGTAGGACAAGCTTCAGCTTGTCCCGGCCGGGTTCGAGGCGCCCTGAGAAGTAGGACAAGCTTCAGCTTGTCCCGGCGCGTTACGATAGGACTCTATGCCTCCACCGAAGAAGCCCGGGCCCATGATGGCAAAGCGGTATGTGGTCCAGGGCCGGGTGCAGGGCGTAGGCTTCCGGTACTTTGCCGAGGGCGTGGCGGAAGAAGTGGGCGTCACCGGCTACGCGCGCAATCTCGACGACGGGAGCGTGGAGGTGTACGCCGTGGGCACCTCCGATCAACTCTCCGCGCTGGCAGGCTATCTGTGGAGAGGCCCGCGGGGGGCCGACGTGCGCGGCGTCCAGGAGATGGAAGCGCCGGTCCAGGATTTGAGCGGATTCCGAATCGAGTACTTTTCATGAGTGAAATTCTGACTGTTCCCGATCTAAAGAAACTGATTCGCGAGGTGCCGGACTTCCCCAAGCCGGGTATCCTCTTTTACGACATCACGACGCTGCTCAAGGACAAGGATGGCTTCCGGGCCGTGATCGACGGCCTCAAGGAGCACTACGAGCGCGTACCGATCGACGTGGTCCTGGGCATCGAGGCGCGGGGCTTCATCTTCGGCCCGGCCCTGGCCTACGCTCTCGGAACCGGTTTCATCCCGGTCCGCAAGCCCAAAAAGCTGCCGGCCGCCACAGCCAGCGTCCGCTACGATCTCGAATACGGTACCGACAGCCTGGAGATCCACCGCGACGCCGTCCACGCGGGCCAGACCGTGCTGATCGTGGACGACCTGCTGGCCACCGGGGGGACCGCGCGCGCCACTACCCAGTTGGTCGAGAGCCTGGGCGGACGCGTGGCCGGCGTGGCTTTCGTGATCGAGTTGCTGTTCCTCAGCGGCCGCGCGAAGCTCGAGGGCTACGACGTGTTCTCGCTGCTGGCCTACGAGAAGTGAACATGACGGCGCGAAGCGCGCGCGTCGAAGCCCTGGCCAAGGTGAACCTCGAACTGCGTGTGCTCGGCCGGCGGAGCGACGGCTTCCACGAGCTGCGCACGGTTTTCCAGACCGTCTCCCTCGCCGACACCATCGACATCGCGTTCACACCCGCTCGGCGGACCGCCATCTCCGTAACCTCAGACGTCGAGATCCCCGGCGGCAACATCATGGAGCGGGCGGCGGCGCTGGCGCTCGAAGCGATGCGGACGGCGGGCCGGGTCGAGTTGCGCCTGACAAAACGGATTCCCATGGGAGCCGGCCTCGGCGGTGGATCGAGCGACGCCGCGGCGGTGCTGCTGGCGCTGCCGGTGCTGGCGGGAAAGGCACTGGCTCCGGCGAAGCGGATGGAACTGGCGGCGATACTCGGCAGCGACGTGCCGTTCTTCCTGCTGGGCGGGACCGCGGTGGGCCTGGGGCGCGGCACGGAACTCTACCCGCTGCCCGACCGGCCGGCCGTTTTCGGACTGCTGGTCACGCCGGGAATCCACGTCTCGACCGCGGAGGCATATCGGGACCTGGCCCTGCCCGAGTTGACTTCGGAGGCCGCGCAAAGTATCATAAGTGTTTTCCAGTCTTGCGTTTGGGACCAAGGGCGGTCTTCCTCTGAAAGCCTGGGGTGCAATGACTTCGAGGCCGTTGTTTTCAAGAGGGTTCCTCGTCTGAAGGCTCTCAAACGGCACCTGGAGAGGCTCGGTGCGACCCCTGCTATGCTCAGTGGGAGTGGTTCTGCGCTGTTCGGCGTCTTTCGCGACCGCGGGCAGGCCCGCCGCGCACGTGAACTTTTGGGAAAGGAGCAAGCGCTTCCGATCCGGTTCGTAACCCGAGCCGCCTATCGCGCCCGCTGGTGGCGCGAACTGGGAGCGCATCTCGCGGATAAAGTATGGCCGCCGCAAAGCCGGTACGCATGATGGATCCTGAGCGAGTGAAGATTTTCACGGGCAACGCCAACGCTCCGTTGGCGCGCGAGATTTGCGAGTTTCTGGCGCTGCCGCTCAGCGCCGCCTCGGTGAAGAATTTCGCCGATGGCGAGATCTACCTGCAGATCCAGGAGAACGTTCGCGGCGCCGACGTGTTTGTGGTCCAGCCGACCTGCAAGGAGGTGGACCGCAACCTGATGGAGCTGCTCCTGATGATGGACGCGCTCCGGCGCGCGTCGGCCGACCGCATCACGGCGGTGCTGCCCTACTACGGCTACGCCCGTCAGGATCGAAAAGACAAGCCTCGGGTGCCGATTTCGGCCAAGCTGGTGGCTAAGCTCCTGGAGCGCGCCGGCGCGGACCGAATCCTGGCGTTGGACCTGCACGCGGCCCAGATTCAGGGCTTCTTCGACGTTCCGGTGGACCACCTGTTCGCGATGCCGGTGATGATCGAGCACATGCGCGCGCGCCAGACCTCGAACACCATCGTCGTGTCGCCGGATGCGGGCGGCGTGGAACGGGCGCGCGCGTTCGCCAAACGCATGAACGTGCCCCTGGCCATCCTCGACAAACGCCGCGACGACGTGAACGTGGCCGAAGTGGTACACATCATCGGCGACGTCGAGGGCTGCGAGTGCATGATCGTCGACGATCTGATCGACACCGCGGGCACGCTGATCAACGGCGCCGCCGCGCTGTTGAAGGCGGGCGCGAAAAGCGTCACCGCCTGCGCGACTCACGCTGTCTTGTCGCCCCCGGCCGTAGAGCGAATCACGAGTTCGAGTATTCAAGAAGTAGTGCTGACCAACTCGATCCCCCTGTCGGAGGAAGCGCGCCAGTGCCCGAAGATCCGGACACTGTCGGTCGCTTCGCTTCTGGCCAGGGCCATCCAGTCGATTCACGAAGAGACGAGCGTCAGCAGGCTGTTTGTGTAAAAACTTTGGGCCACGGATGAACACGGATGAACACGGATAAGAAAAGAGTCGGATTTTGGTTTTTGTCTTATCCGTGTTCATCCGTGTTCATCCGTGGCTAAACTGTTTTGTTTTTGCCCGGCCCACGCAACCCACGTCCTCATGGCGGACTTGCGAGCCGGTTTGAAAGGGAGTTAAGGAAATGGCTAGAGAGAAATCGATCGTTGCGGAACCGCGCAGCTTGCGCGGCAAGAACGAATCGCGGCGGCTGCGTATGCGCGGCCTCATCCCCGCGATTGTCTATGGCGCCTTCAAGGAGCCGATTGCTGTGGCCGTCAGTCCGAAAGAAGTCGAGCGGATCATGCACAGCAAAACCGGCCACAACACCATCTTCGATGTGAACTTTCAGACCGGCGACAGCACGCCCGCGATGGTCGTCGACTGGCAGTACGACCCGGTGAAGGACACCCTGCTGCACGTGGATCTGAAGCGCATCGACCTGACCAAGCTCCTCCGGGCCTCGGTGCCCGTGCTGACGCAGGGCGAGGCGAAGGGCGTGAAACAGCAGGACGGCCTGCTCGAGCTGGTCACGCGCGAAATCGAGGTCGAGTGTCTTCCGGACGACATCCCCGGGCACTTCACGGTGGATGTCACCGAGCTGATGATGGGCCAGAGCATTCGCGCGGGCGACATCGCCATGCCCCCCACGGTGAAACTGGTGAGCGCGCCCGAGAACGTGATCGCGCACGTCGTGGCGATGCGTATCGTCGAGGAAGAGAAGCCGGCCGAGGCCGCTCCGGAAGCGGCTGCTACACCCGAGGCTGGAGCCACTTCTGCCGAGCCCGAAGTCATCAAGAAGGGCAAGAAGGAAGAGGAAGGCGCGGCGCCCGATGCCAAGGGCGGCAAGAAGGAGCCCGAGGCCAAGGGGAAGAAGAAGTAGCCCCCTCGGGACAGGCGGCGAGCCCGTCCCACTGACGAAGAATGGTATCGTGGCTCATAGCCGGCTTGGGCAATCCGGATCCGGAGTACGCGCTTTCGCCTCACAACCTCGGCTTCATGGTCATCGACCTTGTCGCCGAGCAGTGCAAGGTGAAGGTGAAACGCAAGGATTCCGGGGCGCTGGTCGGCCAGGCGTTGTTGGAAGGCCAGGCGGTCCTGCTCGCGAAGCCTCAGACGTACATGAATCTGAGCGGCCACGCCGTAGCGCCGCTGCTCCAGAAGAACGAATTGGGGCCGGGCAACCTGATTGTGGTCTACGACGATCACAATCTGCCCTGGGGGTCGTTACGCATACGGCTCGCGGGGTCGGCGGGCGGCCATCACGGCATGGAGTCGGTGATTGCCGCGATTGGGACGGACGAGTTTATCCGGGTGCGGCTGGGGATCAACCCCGGCGCGGCCCGGGCCGAAGTAGAGTATCTGCTCAAGCCACTGCGGCGAGGGCAACTAAAGGAATTGGAGGACTTCCTGGGCTTCGCGGCCCAGGCGGTGGCCTCCATCGTCTCCGAAGGCGCCGAAAAGGCCATGACGAGATTCAATCGTCGCGCCCAAGGTGAAAAAGAGGAAGAATGAGGATCTACGAAGAGCTGTTTATCGTGAGACCGGACGTCACCGACGAAGAGATCGACCCGTTCATCGAGCAGATGAAGGCGATCGTCACGTCGGCCGGCGGAACCATCGACAAGACCGAAAAGTGGGGCATCCGCAAGCTCGCCTACCGCGTCGCCAAGCGCGACGAAGGCTACTATGTGCTGTTGCAGGTGACCTCCGACCCCGACGCCGTTAAAGAAATGGAACGGCGTATGCGCGTGAGCGATCTGGTGATGAAGTCCATCACGGTTCGCATCGACGAGCGGTTGAAGAAGATCGAGAAGCGCAGGAAGGAACGCGAGAAGAGGGCCAAGCGGCGGCCGGCGCCGATGGCGGCCAGTCCCGCCCGTCCTGCCGCGGCTCCTGCGCCGGCAGCCCCGGCAGCGCCCGCGGCGCCCGGAGAACCGGTTGCGGCAGAGCCGACGACGACGGAGAAGGAGGGATAAGCCATGGCTGAAGGAAGAGGCGAAAGAGGCGAAGGACGCGGAAGGCCGGTTCCCGGCTCGCAGCAGCCCACCGGGGGCGACAAGGCCAATGCCACCAGGAAGCAGTATTTTCGGCGCAAGAAGGTGTGCCGCTTCTGCGTCGAGAAGGTGGACGACATCAACTACAAAGACGTTCGCATGCTGAGCTCATTCCTCACCGAGCGCGCCAAAATCATCCCACGCCGGCTCTCGGGCGTATGCACGCCGCACCAGAAGCGGCTGGCCGAAGCGATCAAGCAGGCGCGCAGCATCGCGCTGGTGCCCTACAGCCCGAAGTAGGCCGGGGACGCCAAGGAGGAGCGACATGGAAGTCATTCTCAGAGAAGATGTCGATAAGCTCGGCACGCGCGGCCAGGTGGTGAAAGTCGCCGGCGGCTACGCGCGCAATTTCCTGCTGCCGCGCAAGCTGGCGGTGGCGGCGACCGAGTCCAACAAGAAGATCGTGGAGCAGGAGCGCCAGGGGCACCTGCGGCGCGAGGCGAAGGAGAAGGCCGGGGCCCAGGACCTGGCCAACATGATGGCCGGCGTTACCGTGGTCATCGCGCAGAAGGCCGGCGAACAGGAGCAGTTGTTCGGCTCGGTCACCTCCAAAGACATCGCCGAGGCGCTGGAGCGGCAGGACTACCACATCGACCGCCGCAAGATCCAACTGGACGACCCGATCCGTCAACTGGGCCAGTACCAGGTCCCCATCCGCCTCCATCGCGAGGTGACGGTGGAAGTTACGGTGCAGGTGGTCCGGGAAGAAGAGTAACGGCGCAGTGATCCTGAGTCCCGAGAGGTATGCGGACGCCTCCGTCCATGAGCTGCTCGTGGAGGCGGAGCGGGGCTACGTTCCGCTCGACCAGCGGTTAGTGCGGACGCTGGTCGAGCGCGGCGACGCGATCTTCCCGGATTTCGTCCGCCTTCTGAAAGAACCCCACGAGGACCCGCGCGTGGACGTCGACGATTTCACGCTCGACGTCGCGCGCCAGTTGCACACGCCCGCGGCCCTGCCCTTTCTGGCGGAGTCGGCGCGCGTATACGAGTTCGAGTTCCCTGACGGGCTGACCGAGGCGTTCGTGGAATTGGGCGAGGCTTCGGTCGAGACGCTGCTCGCGCTGTACGACGAAAGCGGCGGTGCTCCCGACGTCCTGTTTACCGCGGCCGGGCTGGGCGTGCGGCACCCGCGCATTCTGGAGACGCTGCTCAAACTGATGGAGACCGACCCGGCGGAGGGCTCGCTGGCGCTCGGCCTGTACGGCGATCCGGCGGCCAAGCCCGCGCTCGAAAAAGCGATGGCAGCGGCCTCGGAAGAACGGCTGCGGCAGGAGATCGGGCGGGCGCTCCGGGAAATCGACGACGTGGATACCACCCATCCGGAGCCGTTCGATATCTGGCCCAACTATCTCGAGGAAGATACGCCCTTCTTCGCGGCCTTCGAGACGCCCGAACTGCTCGAGTTCCTGGCCAGCCCGGTTCCCGAGTACCGTCTGCGCTCAATCAAGATGCTGACCTTCGAGGAACCGCCGCCGGAGATCGCGCGCCGCGTTCTCGAAGTGGCCGGAACCGATCCGGACGGGGGCGTGCGGGCGACGGCGTGGGAGTGTCTCGAGGGTATTCACGAGCCGGAGGAGATCGAGACCGCCGTGCGCGCGCGCCTCGCGGACACCACGGCGCCCATCGAGGAGCGCGCCGGCGCCATGGTCGCCCTCGCCCAGGAAGCGCGCGACGACGAATCGCTGCACCAGCTCATCCTGGATTTCTACGAGCGGCCCGAAGCGCGCGAGCGGGCCGTCAAAGCCATGTGGCACTCCGGAGACCGGCGGTTCGAGACTCGGATTCCGCAGGCGCTGAGCGATCCCGATCTCGGCGTGCGGCGGCAGGCGGTCACCGCCGCCGGCATGTTCGGCATGGTGGGACTGCTCGGCCGCCTCGAGGCTCTCTTCGACGACCAGGATCTGCGCGACGCCGCGCTTTATTCGTATGCCCTGGCAGCGCCCATCGACGTCACTCCGGCGCGGATGCGGAAGCTCTTCGCCCGGATCGAGGACCTGGCGAGCGGGCTGAGCGAAGAGGAAGGGACCATCGTCGGCAAGGCTCTCGACGACCGGCTCGAAGCCCACGAACAGCCCCCCGTGTTCCACACCGAGGAGGACAGGCACGCCGAAGAAGAGGATCGCGACGCGCCACCGCCACCGCCACCGCCCGTCGAAGCCAAGCCCGTCAAAGTTGGCCGCAACGACCCCTGCCCTTGCGGCAGCGGCAAGAAATACAAGAAGTGCTGCGGCCAGTAGCGCTATTGTGGCGCACGCTTCAGCGTGCCGCCGGGGGCTTCAGCCCCGGTTCGCCGGTAGCGCGTCAGTGGCCCGCCTCGAACGGGTAGCCCTTTGCTATCCAGTCCGTGGCGAAGTTGGTCGGCATGGAGACCACGCGCACCCGTTTGAACCCTAACTCGTGCAGCATGATGAACGCCGGCCGCATATTGGGACAATGGTCCCACGGGCAGCATCCGCAGTAGATGATGATTTCCTTTGTGCGCGGATACTTGAGAGCGGCCTCGCGCAACGCTTGCAGCCCTTCCTGTTTGCTCCCCGGCCCAATGAACTCGGCGCCCGGGATGTGCTTGCTGCGATAGAGAACGCCGAAGCCCACGTAGAAGATCAGTGGCTTCGCCGCCTTCTGGCTCTTGAGGCGCGCCGCAAGGTCGGCTGGCTGGATGACGTCGCCCGCCGTCCACGGGTCGGTTACGGTCTGAGCGGACAGTGCGCCAAGCGCGAGAAACAAAACCGGGATATGGAGCTTCACGGAACTATCGTAACGCGCGGCAGCCAGCGCTTCCACAATTCCACTTTGGCCGCGTCGGCCGCGCCCCGGAGGCGCATCGACCCTGTTCAAGGCAACTTCCATGGTATCAATCGATTGCAGCCGCCCAGGCCGACTCCCTCGCCGCCCCATCGCGGTTTCCAGACACCGTCAAGCGCCTGCCCTACGGAATGGGTTAATCTGGCTCTTTGTCCCATGCGTCTTAGATGGCTGCTGGTTGCGGGTTTGGCGATTCTTGCGACGAGCGGATGCTCGGTGCGGAAGTTCGCCGTCAACAAGGTTGGAGACGCCCTCGCCTCGGGTGGATCTACGTACGAAAGCGACGATGACATGGAGTTGGTGGGCGGCGCGTTGCCCTTCAGCCTGAAGCTGGTGGAGAGCCTGCTGGCGGAATCGCCGAAGCACCGCGGCCTGTTGCTCACGGCGGCGAGCGGTTTCGCCGAGTACGGCTACGCCTACGTCGAGGAGCAGGCGGACGAAGAGACCGCCGTCTCCCTGGAACGGAGCACGGCGCTGCGGGCGCGGGCGCGAAGGCTCTATCTGCGGGCCTACCGCTACGGGATGCGCGGGCTTGAGGCGGGGTATCCGGGAATTGGCACCGCGATCTCGGACGACCCCGCGGCCGCGCTGGCGCGCGTGAAGAAACGCGACGTCCCATTGCTCTACTGGACGGCGGCGGCGCACGGCCTGGCGATCTCGACGTCGAAGGACGATCCCGAGATGATCGCGCAGTTGCCGGAAGTCGAAGCGCTGATCAAGCGCGCTTCGGAGCTCAACGAAGGGTGGAACGGCGGCGCGCTCGAGGAGTTTCTCATCAGCGTCGAGAGCGCCCGCGCGGGCGTGAAGGCGGCCGACCAGCAGGCGCGCATGAAGACGCTGTTCGACCGCAGCGAGGCGCTCTCCGGCGGCAAGCGGGCCAGCCTCTACGTGAGCTACGCCGAGAAGGCCATGGTGCCGGCGCAGAACCCGGCTCAGTTCAAGACCCTGCTCGAGAAGGCGCTGGCCATCGACGCCGACCGCGAGCCGCAAACGCGCTTGGCCACCCTGATCGCACAGCGCCGGGCACGGTGGCTGCTGGGCCGCACTGACGAACTGTTCCTGGAAGGCGGGACCGCACAGTGACGACGTGGCGGACGCTAGCGGCCCGTCACCAGGGTCGGAAACTTGTGGGGCAGGCGTCCACGCCTGCAGCGGGTCTCCAGAGGGACTTGCAGAAATCGCACCACCGCCGCGGAAGGGACAAGCTGAAGCATGTCCTACACGGCGCATCAACGGTTTACGGCCCCACGTGGGGTATGCTTCAGCTTGCCCAGCGATTTCTGCAAGTCCCTCTCCAGACCCGCCGAAGCCGTACCTGGAGGTACTGCCCCACCATCTGGCGGAATCAACCGCTTGCGACCTGGGTTTCTGGAGAGCGTGCCGCGTCCCGATTCATCGGGACGCACGGTTGTTCCCAGGCGAGGCGGGCGTCCCCAGGAGTGGGGACGCGCCATGCCGAAGCCTGCGCCACGCACGGACTAACGAGACTCTTATGAAGAAGATCCTATTTCTCCTCCTAGCCGCCGGTGCCTTGTTGCCGGCCCAGACAGTAATCAAGATGGGCACGCTGGCGCCCGATGGCTCGCCCTGGCACCAGGTGCTGCAGCGCATCGGCGAACGGTGGCGTATCATCTCGGGCGGCAAGGTGAAGCTGGTGATTTATCCCGGTGGAGTGCTGGGCGACGAGCCCGACCTCGTGAAGAAGATGCGCATCGGGCAGATCCAGGCGGTGGCGCTTTCCGGCGTCGGCATGTCGGATATCGAGCCGGGCGTGATGTGCCTGCAGATCCCCATGATGCTCACCTCATACGAGGAACTGGACTACGTGCGCGACCGCATCGCGCCGCGTCTGGAGAAGATGATCGACGCGCGCGGATTCCTGGTGCTGAACTGGGGCGACGCGGGCTGGGTGCATTTCTTCAGCCGCAAGCCGGTCTCGCGGCTCGACGACCTGAGGCAGATGAAGCTCTTCACCTGGGCCGGGGACAGCGACGAGATCGAGCTCTACAAGGCGAACGGCTTCCGCCCCGTTCCGCTGGCGGCGACCGACATTCTGAGCGGCCTCCAGACGGGGCTGATCGACGCCGTGCCTACTACGCCGCTGTACGCGCTGCTCAACCAGTCCTTCGGCCTGGCGCGGAACATGTGCGACGTCAAATGGGCGCCGCTGGTGGGCGCGACGCTGGTCACCAAAGCCGTCTGGGAGAAGATGCCCCCGGACCAGCGCAGCCAGATGCTCAAGGCGGCGCAGGATGCCGGGCGGGACTTGCGGGACGGCATCCGGAAGATGGGCGATGACGCCGTCGTGGCCATGCAGAAACGCAAACTGAACGTCGTGCATGCCGACGCGGCGACCGTCGCCGACTGGCGCAGGCAGGCCGAGGGTGTGTATCCGAAGATACGAGGCCACGAAGTGCCCGCCGATCTGTTCGATGAGGTGAAGCGCCTGCGCGACGAATATCGCAGCCGCGGCGGGGCGAAGTGACGCGGTGTAGTGGGGCGGCTCTCCAGAGCTGCGCCGGACGTCCACGTCCGGCTTCCTTCGTTTCAGGCAGTGCAGAGGCCGGCGTGGACGCAGGCCGCAGGACTGGAGAGGGACTTGCAGAAATCGCTGGGCAAGCTGAAGCATACCCCACGTGGGGCCGTAAACCGTTGATGCGCCGTGTAGGACATGCTTCAGCTTGTCCCTTCCGCGGCGGTGGTGCGATTTCTGCAAGTCCCTCTGGAGTCCTGCCCCACCGTTTCCGTCCGGTCTTGGGAAGACTAGATGGCATTACGCTGAGAGCGTGCGCCACGGCGCTGGCGTGGGAGTCCAAGTGAAGGCGCTGGCAACCAAGCTGGCCGTGGCTGAGGACGCCCTCGCCGTGACGTTGCTCACCGCCATGTCGCTGCTGCCGGTGCTGGAGCTGATTTCACGGCAGTTCAAGCTGCCGTCCATTCCCGGGTCCGCCGTCTTCGTGCAACACCTGACGCTGTGGGTGGCGTTCGTCGGCTCGACCGTGGCCGCGCGGTCGGACCGGCTGCTGGCGCTTTCGGCCAACACTCTGCTGCCCCCGCGCTGGCTGCCGCGCGTGCGAGTGTTCACCTCGACGGTGGCTGCGGCGGTCTCGCTGGCGCTGGCCTGGGCGAGCCTCCAATTCGTTCTGGCGGAGCGCGAAGGCGGAACGATCCTGGCGCTGGGAATCGGCAAGTGGGTGGCCGAATCGATCATGCCGGTGGGATTCCTGGTGATCGCCCTGCGCGCGGCCTGGAGCGCCTCTCCTCGCCTGACCCTGCGTGCGCTGGCCGCGGCGGGACTGCTGGTTCCGCTGGCGCTCGATCTGACGGGGCCGGCGGGCGGGGCGCTGTTGTGGCCGCTCATCGGGGCTGTTCTGGCGGCCGCTCTGCTGGGGCTGCCGATCTTTGCGACCCTGGGCGGCATCGCCCTGATCCTTTTCTGGAGCGAGGGTGTGCCCATCGCCGCCGTGCCGGTGGAGACGTACCGCCAGGTGGCGTCACCGGTGCTGCCTTCCATCCCGCTGTTCACCTTCGCCGGCTACCTGCTGGCGGAAGGCGGAGCCAGCCAGCGGCTGCTGCGCGTGTACAGCACGCTGCTCGGCTGGATGCCCGGCGGGCTGGCGGTGACGACGGCCGTGGTGTGCGCGGTGTTCACCTGGGCCGGCTCGGGCGTCACCATCCTCTCGCTGGGCGGGCTGCTGCTGCCGATGCTGGTGAAGGCCAGGTATCCCGAAAGGTTCTCGATCGGGCTGATCAATGCGTCGGGGTCCCTGGGGCTGCTGTTCCCGCCCAGCGTGCCGGTGATTCTCTACGGCATCTACGCGCAGGTTCCCATCGACTCGATGTTCATCGGCGGGTTCCTGCCCGGCCTGATGATGGTCGCCATGGTATCGGCCTACGGCGTGTGGCAGGCGAAGCGGTGCCATGCCGAGCGCCTCAGGTTCTCCTGGGCCGAGGCCCGCCGCGCGATCTGGGTGGCGAAGTGGGAGCTTGCGCTGCCGGCCATCGTCCTGGTGGGGCTGTTCGGCGGTTTTGGCACTCTGGTGGAGGCCGGCGCCATCACGGTCGTGTACTCGATCCTGATCGAGGTCTTCCTGTACCGCGGGCTTTCGCTGCGCCGCGATTACCCGCGGGTGACGGTCGAGTGCGCTGTGGTGATTGGAGCGGTCCTGCTGGTGATCGGAGTCGCAATGGGGTTCACCAACTACCTGGTGGATGTCCAGGCGCCGGGCATGCTGATCGCCTGGGTACACGCGCACGTGCATTCGAAGTACGTGTTTCTGCTGCTGCTGAACCTCTTCCTGCTGGTGAAGGGGTCCTTCATGGACGTGTTCTCCGCCATCATTGTGGTGGTGCCGCTCATCAAGCCGCTGGCGGCCAATTTCGGGATCGACCCGGTGCAGCTCGGCATCATCTTCCTGGCCAACCTGGAGCTTGGCTACCTGACGCCGCCGGTGGGAATGAACCTGTGCTTTTCGGCGGTGCGCTTCAAGCAGACCATGACCAGCGTGTACCGCTCGACGCTGCCGTTCTACCTGATCCTGCTGTTGGGCGTGCTGCTGATCACGTATGTGCCCTGGTTCACCACCTGGCCGCTGCAGTTGCTGGGGAAGTAGGCGGCAGCACCGAACCGCGACCGTGAGGGAGCGGACTTCCGCGGTCCCCCACACTGCCGTCCCGGATATCTTAGGCTAGAGGTAGCTATGCCGAAACACGAGACGGCGACACTGGGCGGGGGCTGCTTCTGGTGCCTGGAGGCGGTCTACCAGCAGTTGAACGGAGTGCTCGGGGTGGAATCGGGCTACGCGGGCGGGCACGTGACGAACCCGAGTTACAGCGATGTCTGTACCGGGAAGACGGGTCACATCGAGGTGGTCCAGGTTACCTTCGATCCGGAAGTGCTGCGCTACCGGGAACTGCTCGACGTGTTCTTCGCGATCCACGACCCGACCAGCCGGGACCGCCAGGGCGAGGACGTAGGCGAGCAATACCGCTCGGTGGTTTTCACGCACTCGGACCAGCAGCGCGAGACGGCCGAGGCGGTCATCCGCGAGTTGAACACCGCGAGCGCGCCCGGCAAACCCATCGTGACCGAGGTGCGCCCGGCCGCGGCGTTCTACCCGGCCGAGCAATACCATCGCGAGTATTTCCTCAAGAACCCTGAGCAGGCCTACTGCGCCTATGTCGTCGCGCCCAAGGTCCACAAGTTCCGCGAGAAGTTCGCGGCCAAGCTGCGGCGCGGTCTGGCCGGGGCGTGAGGGCTATAAAAGCCGCGCCTGAAAGCCGTCGCCGGGGCACTGCGCCAGCTCGTAACCCGTCGCGGCGCCAGTAGCTGTGTCGTAGACCACGAAGGTTGATGGGACATCGATCGATTCGCCGCCGGGCCCGAACTTCGCTCCCATGATGGGGCCGGGGTTTACCAGCAGCGCGCGGCCCTTGCGCGCCATCTCGTAAACGTGGTTGTGGCCGAACGCCACCAGGTCGAACTCGCCGGAGAGGGCCAGCGGGCGGGCGATGTTGTCGTAGTGTACGGCCGCCACCGATTTTCCGTCGAGTACGGCGCGGAAGAACTCACCGTGGATGCGGATCTCTGGGTACTTCTGCGCATTCGCCGTGATACGGAACAGGTCCGCGTCGTTGTTGCCGAAAACGATGTGGATGGGACCGGCGAATCCGCGGCCGATCTGGTGGATGATGAAAGGCGAGCAGAGGTCGCCGCAGCAGATCAGCGCGTCGCAGGTGGCGACCGCTTCGAGCGCGGCCGCCAGTTTCCAGATGTTGTCGTGGATGTCCGAGAGAACCGCGATGCGCATCCGTCTTCAGGTTACCGCAGCGGGGCAGGACTCCAGAGGGACCTGCAGAAGTCGCTGGGCAAGCTGAAGCATACCCCACGTGGGGCCGTAAACCGTTGATGCGCCGTGTAGGACATGCTTCAGCTTGTCCCTTCCGCGGCGGTGGTGCAAGTCCCTCTCGAGTCCGGCAGCCGGTGTCCCACACCAGCCTCCGTGCAACTTCCTAAAACGAACGAGGCCGGACCTGGAGGTCCGGCGCAGGACTGGAGGACTGCCCCACCCGGCCGGACTAGCGCGACGGCGCGGCGCCGCGGTCGGCGACCACCACCACTTCCATGTCGGAGGCCTTGCGCACGATGCGGTGAATCAGGTTGCGGGCCAGGAACCAGCGCCAGCGGCCGTAGCGCGGGCGGGGCACGAAGATCCGCGTGATGTGCTGCAGGCGCGCGAAGTCCGCCAGCGTCTTGGCCACGTCGGAGCCTTCCAGGGTGCGGGTCTCGATGTGCAGGTTGCGGGCGAAGTTCAGCAGCCGCTCGGTCTCGGCGCGTCGCTCGGCCGGCATACGGGCCAGTTCGCCCTCGCGGTAGACCACCACTGCGTAGCACTCCGCTTCAAGGTAGTCGGCCACACGGCGGGCGCGGCGGATCAAAAGCGGAGTGGCGGAATCGGCGGTGAGGTAGACCAGGATCCGCGCGGGCGGGGCCGCGGGCCGCTCCGGTACGCCAGCCTGGTCGCCGTCAGATGGATCTTCGAAGATGGCCGGCGTGACGTGCCGCACCTCGACTTCGTGGGCCGTCTCGCGCAACGCCATCTCCCGCAGCGCCACCAGCGTGGATTCCTTGAAGAAATTCTCCAGGGCCTGGCGGGCTTTCTCCGGCGCGTAGACGGCGCCGCGCAGGAGGCGGTTGATGAGCGCCTGCGGCGTGGCGTCCACCATGACCACCTCGGCCGCTTCCTTGATGACCCAGTCGGGAACGGTTTCGCGCACGCGAATGCCGGTGAGGTGCCAGACCTGGTCGTTCAGGCTTTCGACGTGCTGGATGTTGACCGTCGTGAAGACGTCGATGCCGTGCTCGAGCAGCGCCAGCACGTCCTCCCAGCGCTTCTCGCGTCCGGAGCCCGGCACGTTGGTGTGGGCCAGTTCGTCCACCAGGCAGACGCGAGGCTCGCGCCGCAGAATGGCGTCCACGTCCATCTCTTCGAAGATGGCGCCGCGGTATTCGATCTGGCGGCGGGGAATGACTTCGAGACCTTGCGATTTCAGGATGGTGTCGCTGCGGCCGTGCGACTCGAAGTAGCCGACCACGACGTCCATGCCCGTGTGCGCCAGCTCCTGCGCGTCCGCCAGCATCTGGTAGGTTTTGCCGACGCCGGCGGCGTAGCCAAGGTATACCTTCAGGCGTCCGCGGCGGTTCGGGGTGGGCTCGGGCATCTATTCTCTCAGTGCGGAAACACGCGTAGGTCCATGCCTTCGGCGGCGCTTATGAGGCGGTCGATGGGCCCGCCCCGCAGCCGGTCCCACCAGGTGTGCCGCAGGCTGTGGCCGATGAGGATCTGGGTGATGCGCTGCGAGCGCGCGTAGTCCACGATGGTCGCGACGAAGTCCTCCCCCCCGAGCATCTCGATCCTGGCGCCCGCCTCGCGCGCCGCGGCCAGGTTGGCGTCGAGCGCCTCCCGGTCGCGCGGCGAGAGTTCGGGCTGCTCGACGTAGGCGGCGAAAAGTTCGCCGTGGAAGCGGTCGGCCGAACGCTTGGCGGCCGCGATCATCCTGCTGGCGTTGGTGCGCGGCGTGACGCAGACCAGGAAACGCTCGTGCGCCCCCCAGAGCTGATCCATCCCCCTGGCTTCGAGGTAGGTTTCAAGCTGGCGATCGACAATATCCGCCGTGAGGAGCAGGGCCAACTCGCGCAACGCCGAGAGGCGCTGGGCCACCTTCTCTTCCGCGCGGCCGGCGACGGATTGCGGCGGCACGTCCACCACCACAATCTCGTCTGCACCGTAGAGAAACGCCCTGGGAATGGTCTGCGTAACGTGCTTGCCGGTGATGATCTCGACCTTGTCGCGTTCCTCTTCGATGTACTGCAGGTTCACCGACGCGATCACCGAGATGCCGGAATCCACCAGTTCCTGCACATCCTGCCAGCGGTACGGATGGCGGCTGCCCGGAGGATTGTCGTAGGCCAGCCCATCGATAACGCACACGCGCGGCCGGCGGCGGAGAATGGCCTCGACATCCACCACCGGGACGTCGTCGACGGTCTTCGGCGGGATCACTTCGAGGTGGCTGAGCAACTCGTCCAGGTCGGGCGAGCGTTGCGGCTGGATCGCACCCACCACCACATCCTGGCCGCGTTCGTGACGGCGGCGTGCCTCGTCGAGCATGCGGAACGACTTTCCCACGCCGGAGGCATAACCGAGAAAAATCTTCAGCCTCTCGCGGCGGTCCCCCGGCGCCTCGGCCATGGCCTGGCGCAGCAGTTGGTCCGGATCGGGCCGGGACTCGTCTTGGGTCGGCACTCAATACGAGTGTACGCCAGGCCGCTCGCGCCATCGCAGCATGCAGGGCGCCATCGCAGCACCGAACCGCGACCGTGAGGGAGCGGACTTACGCGGATCGCCGCCTCTCCGCTCGCTGACGCGCGCGGTTCGGTGCCGGCCACCCGCGCGCCAGCCGGAGGCATACTTGAACAGTATGCCGGGCACGGGGGAGGCTGCGTGTTCCTGATCGGGATCGGGGGGCCGTCAGGCTCGGGAAAAACCGAGCTGGCGCGCGCGCTGGCCGAGTCGCTCGGCGCGCCCATCCTCTCGCTCGATTCCTATTACCGCGACATGCCGCACCTGCCCTTGGAGGAGCGGGCGCGGATGAATTTCGACGCGCCGGAGGCGATGGAGCACGAACTGCTGTTCGCGCAACTGCGCACCCTCGCCGCGGGCGGTGCGGTGGAGGTGCCGGTTTACGACTTCACGTGCCACTCCAGAACGGACCGCACCGCAACGGTGGGAGCCGGCCAGTTCGGAGTGCTCGAAGGACTCTGGGCGCTCTACTGGGAGGATATACGGCGCTTGCTCGGGATCAAGGTCTACGTGGACACCCCCGACCAGGTGTGCTTCGAGCGGCGGCTGGCGCGCGACCTGCGCGAACGCGGGCGCTCGGCGGAATCGGTGGCGGCGCAGTATGCGGCTACCACCCGGCCGATGGCGCGCCGGTACGTCTTGCCGTCCCGGCATTTCGCCGACGTGGTGGTGAGCGGCGTCGAACCGATGGAGCGCTCTGTGGCGGCTCTTCGGGCCGAGGCCCTGGCGCGCGTTGGCGCCATCTGACCCGCTTGGCCGGCTAGTGCTTTGACCGTCCTTACGGTCGCGGTTCGGAGAAGCACGGAACCGCGCGCGTGAGCAAGCGCAATCGTCGGGATAAACCGGCGTGCAGTCGGGGATGAAAGAGCCCCGCAAGAAAGGAGTAGCGAACCATCTTGACCTCATGTCTTGCGCTGGGTGCCGCGAGGTGCCGGGTGAAGTGTAGACAGAGGCATCGGCGGGCGAGGAATCGAGCTTCGAAAAACGCAATCCGGGCGCTGACCGTGTGCTTACAACGGGAAGGCCACACTGGCGGAAACGGGATCGCGAGTCTCCGTCAGGCCCGGCGTAGTCCAAGAGCCATACGCACGCCGAGAAACTGCACGCGCGAGAACCGAGAGACCTCGCTGGTATCCGGTGGCCTACCCGGCTGCTGGATCGGCCCGGGAAGCCCAAAGCGCAATCCGGGCACGCGCGCCAGCGAGGAGTCGAACACGGGCATATTACCTGCGAAGCCTCCGAACAAGGCCGGTGGAAACGCCGGCGGCGGAGGGGGTGGAGGGAAGGCCCGTGACCAAGGAGAACACCGTGGAATCTAACACTCGACCGACCCAGAGCGGGGAAAGGGTGACCCAGGGATTGCAGGGTGTGCGGGAAAGAGCGCGGAATAACAAGCAGGAGCGGTTCACGGCTCTGCTTCACCATGTGACCCCGGGGCTACTGCGGGACAGCTTTCAGGCCCTGAAGCGGAAAGCCGCACCGGGAGTGGACGGGATGACATGGCAGGAGTATGCCACCGGGCTGGAGGACAGACTCACAGATCTACACAGCCGGGTGCATCGCGGGGCGTACCAGGCGCGGCCCTCCAAGAGACGCTGGATACCGAAAGACAATGGCAAGCAGCGGCCATTGGGGCTGGCGGCGCTGGAGGATAAGATCGTCCAGCAGGCCGTGGCCACGGTCCTCAACGCAATTTACGAAGAGGATTTTCGGGGTTTCTCTTACGGGTTCCGGCCGGGACGCAGCCAGCATATGGCGCTGGACGCGCTGTATGTGGCGATCAAGCGGAAGAGGGTGAGCTGGATTCTCGATCTGGACCTAAAGAGCTTTTTCGATAACCTTTCGCATGAAAAGCTGGTCCAGTTGATGGAGAAACGGATCGCCGATCCGAGGGTCCTGCGCCTGATCCAGAAATGGCTGAAGGCGGGGGTCATGGAGGACGGCGTATGGTCGGAGACAGAAGCAGGGACTCCCCAGGGGGCGGTGATTTCGCCGCTGCTCAGCAACGTGTATCTGCATTACGTCCTCGATCAGTGGACCGACCAGTGGAGGCAAGCGGCGGGAGGCGAGATCACCATCGTGCGTTACGCCGACGATGCCATTCTGGGCTTCGAGCGCCAGGACGAGGCAGAGCGCTACCTGGAGGAACTGAAGGAGCATCTGCGCGAGTATGGGCTGGAGCTGAATGAAGACAAGACCCGGCTGATCCGGTTCGGGCGGTTCGCGAGGTTAAACCGGGCCGAGCGTGGAGAGGGGAAACCGGAGGCGTTCACCTTCCTGGGATTCCGGCACGTGTGCGGGGAAAACAGGCTGGGCAGGTTCGAAGTCCGGCGCATTACGGACGGCAAACGAAGGCGGAAGAAGCTGCAAGAACTGAAGCAGGAACTACGCCGGAAGATGCACGCGCCGATTGCAACGGTCGGAGAATGGCTGCGGAGCGTGCTGCGCGGTTACTACCAATACCATGCGGTTCCGGGGAACCTGGCGGTGCTGTCGCGATTCCGGCATCAGGTGGCTCGCCTGTGGTACAGAACTCTGTGCCAGCGCAGTCAGCGGCGGCCCACTTGGACGAAACTGGGGCCGGTCCTCGACCACTGGTTACCCATCCCTCATGTTGTGCATGCGTATCCGGATGCTCGTTTCGACGCCAGGCGCCTTGCGGCGTCACATCCAAGGTAAGAACCGTATGCAGTAGTTCCTGCAAGTACGGGTCTGTGCGGGGGGTGGCCGGCAACGGCCATCCCTACCGCAACGGACGAACCGGATCGCACGGTCGAAGGCCTAGTTCGGGCGCGCGGCGATTTCCTCGGGCGCGGACGCTTTCCCTGCTTCGATCCAGGCCTGGCAGCGGACCAGCCGCTCGAAGGCTTCCCGCGTCTTGCGGGCCTCTTTGGCATTCCATCCGCCGTGGCCGGCGACCTGTATCAGCTTGTTCCAGGATTTCGCGAAATCGGCCAGAAGGACGTTGAATTCGCGCTGGCGCTTTTCCGCGTTGGCCTTGGCGGCCTGGTTTGGGTGCGCGGCGTCGCGAGCGGCCCTCCGCTCCATGGCCTGGAGCTCACGAGACCGGGCTTCCGGGCTGACCATGCCGCGCACCTGTGCAGCGGCAGGCAGGGCCAGACCGGCGGCGAGCATCAGCGCGGCGGCAGGAAGGCGATGGATTCCGAACGACACAGTTTGGCTATTGTAGTCCGCCGAACGAGCTATTGCGAGCCGTTTAATCTAGACTTCTCTTAACGCGCACCTGGCAGGGCTGCCTTTTGGCCCGGCACCAGAGTCGGAACCTTGTGGGGCGGGACGTCCACGTCCCGCCCCAGCCGGACCTGGAGGCGGGGCGCAGTCCTGGTGGACACTTGGGTCGATTGAGGCTGAAACCCGTCCGCAAGGCCGCGCATCCATATGACGGGTCCTTGGGGGTCGGCAGTGGGACGAGCTGCGCTGTTAGGAATCTGCCTGTCGGTGCTCGCGGGCGTCTCCCAGGCGGAGACGCAGCAGCACACCGCCAAGATCTTGCTCGAAGGCGGCATCCCTCTCCCGGAGGCGCCACAGATCACTCCCGGGCGCACCGTGTGGAGGTTGCCGGCGTGCTCTATCCTCAACGTTTTCGGCAACGGTACGGTGCAGTATGTAGTCGATCTGGCGAACCGTCCGGAGGACCCGCTCACGGTGGATGTGTGCCAGGTCGACATCCTGCTGGAGGGTTACCGCCCTACCAACGCCACTCTGCGCCAGGACGCTGTGATCGTCCTGAAGCGGCTCGGCCTGGGACAGGGCTCCAGCATCTCCATGACGGAGTTGAAAGCTCCGGCCGGCGCCCGGAAAGCTTACGAAAGCGGCGTCGCAGCCATGTTGAAGAAGAAGTGGGATGTGGCACAGGAGGAGCTCGAGCGGGCCGTTGCCTTGTATCCGGAATACGCCACGGCATGGAGCGAGTTGGGCGAGGCTCTGACCGAGCAGTCGAAGCCCCACGAGGCGCGCGCCGCCTGGGAGCGTGCGCTCAAGGCCGACCCCAAGTATCTCAGGCCCTACCAGCAACTGGCTAAGCAGGCCCTGGACGAGGGGCGGAACCAGGACGCCCTGCGCATTGCGGACCATGGCGTGGCGCTCAATCCGGTCGAGTTTCCGGGGATCTATTACTACGACGCCGTGGCGAACTATAACCTCAAGCACCTCGACGCAGCCGAGAAGCTTGCCCTCAGAGCCATCAAGCTCGATTTTCCCCGGGAGATCCCTCTGGCGGAGAGCCTGCTTGGTTCCGTGCTGGCGGCCAAAGGCGACCGGGTGGGCGCCATCGAGCACCTGAGAAGATACCTGGAACTGTCGCCTAAGGCTTCGGATGCGGCGGAAGTGGAGCACCTTGCCGGCAAACTCGAACGCGAGGTTCCGGCGCCGGAATAGCGCTGGGCGATACACTGAAAATGAGGGAACATCCCGTATGAGAAGTACGATGTGGACGGGGCTCTGCGTGCTGGCGCTGGCGGGCGCTTGCTGTGCGCAATTGAACCAGGAACACACAGCCAAGATCGTCCTCGAAGACGGCACGCCGTTTACGACCACGCCGGAGATCATTCCGGCTATCAACCGCCAGGGCCTGACGGCCTGCGTCCTCGATGCGTTCGGCGGCGGCACCGTTCAATACATCGTATCGGGCATGATTGACTTGTGAGCGGCGCCGTTGGTGCTGCTGGCGCCCCGCGGCTCGCCGGGGAGTAACTTGCCTTTCCACCACCCGGTGCGATTTACTAAGTCTCACCGGGCTTGGGACATGGCGAGAAGCGCTTCCGGTAACCCATGCGGAGCGGGACCGAACGCCTTGGGGCCGGCCGATTTTGCGTATGGGCTTTGAGCCCGCTGTCGTATCTGGCCGCCCTTCCGGTCCACCCGGTTGAGCCTCGAGCTCGTATAGGTAGGTGCCGTTTGGTCCTACCCTGCTTCGCCGGTTCGCCCGACTGACCTCGGGCGCGCCGGCCGCCGGAATTTCCGGCGTGCGCGATTCTTGGCGCCGAGATCGCCCGGCCCCGCTCCCGCATAGAAAGGTGCTTTCAGTATGCCATTTGCCGCCTTGGATCTGCACAAGAAAATCGTTGAGGCCGTCCTGCTCGACGACGACGGCGCGCCCGCCTGGCGCGGCCGTTTCCCCGCCACCCGTACCGCGCTGGAGAACTTTGCCCGCGCCCACCTCACTCCCCAACACCACTTGGCCCTGGAGGCCACCACCAACACCTGGGCCGTGGTCGCTATCCTGGAACCGTTCGTGGCCGAGGTGGTGGTCTCCAATCCCCTCCGCACCCGCGCCATCGCCAGCGCCAAGATCAAAACCGACCGCGTGGATGCCCTGGTGCTCGCCCAACTGCTGCGCAGCGATTTCCTGCCGCGGGTCTGGCAACCCGATGCCGGTACCCGCCACCTGCGCTCCGTCTCGACCGAACGCGCCAACCTGGTGGCCGATCAGACCCGCCTCAAGAATCGGATCCACGCCGTGCTCCACCAGCGCCTCATCGAGCCCCCCGCCGGCGATCTGTTCCAGCCCCGCTCCCGCGCCTGGCTTCAGCGCCTGGAACTGGATCCCCTGGGCCGCCAGACTCTGGACCGCCACCTGCGCCAGCTCGCCCGCCTGCAGGAAGAACTCTCCGCGCTCACCGACGAGCAGGCCATCGAAGCGCACGCCGATCCGCGCGTCCGCCTGCTGATGACTCTGCCGGGAGTGGACTTCCCCGTGGCCCAGACTCTGCTGGCCGCCCTGGGTGAGGTCGACCGCTTCTTCGATGGCAACCGCGCCGCCTCCTATCTGGGACTGGTTCCTTCCACCCATCAGTCCGCCGCCCACTGCTACCACGGCCCCATCACCAAGCAGGGCAACAGCCACGCCCGCTGGATGATGGTGCAGGCCGCGCAGGCCCTGGCCCGGCATCCCGGACCGCTGGGAGTGTTCTTCCGCCGCATCCAAAAGAAGAAGAACCGCAACGTGGCGGTGGTGGCCACGGCGCGCAAGCTGGTCACCATCGCCTGGCGCATGCTGCACGCCAACGAGCCCTACCGCTATGCCCAACCGGCCACCCTCGATGCCAAGTTCAGCCGCCTGCGCATCCGCGCCACCGGCCGCCGCAAACCCAACGGCTCGGTGAAAGGCGCGCGGCGCTCGGCCGACTACGGCAGCGGAAAGCGCACCCGCGCGGTGCCCAGCCTGGACCAGGTCTGCGCCGCGGCCGAGTTGCCGGCGCTGCCCGCGGCCGCGCCCGGCGAACTCCGCATGCTGGACGAAAGCGGCACGGCGCCTTTCGCCGAGCAGATTCGAAAACCGAAACGCGTGGCGCGGCGATCCGCGTAAAGGCTCGCTTCGTCTTCCGGGATTCTGAGTAAGGGCAGAGCGGTGGCGCGTCAAGGCCAAGCCCCTGCGGGGCGCTACGCGGCCTTGACCCGCCACCGCTCTGCCCTTCGGATCCTATGAGGAAGACGAAGCGAGACACCAAGCCAGCCCCGGCCCAACCCCGCCAAAAAACTTGCGCCAGGCGTGCAGATTTCAGTTGACACAATCATAGGTACGCAATCAATCCAATCCTTTCTGCAAGGGACTGGACTGCCTGGATGGGCAAGCCGGGGACTCCTGCCCGGTCAGGATCAGGCTGGCGGGATATCGGACCACCGAAGCGACCCTGCATCAGGGCGCGGTGATCGTTCTGAAGCGGGTGGGCGACAGCGAGGGCACCTCGGTTTCCATCACCACTCTCAACGCGCCGAAGGACGCGAAGAAGGCCTATGAGAGCGGTGTTGCCGACATGTCGCGCAAGAAGTGGGGAGCCGCGCAGAAGGATTTCGAGCGGGCCGTTGCGGCTTATCCGCAGTACGCGCAGGCGTGGAGCGATCTGGGCGAGGTCCTGATGCAGGACTTGAAACCCCAGGAGGCGCGCGCCGCTTGCGAGCACGCGCTCCAAGCGGACCCCAAATACCTCAAGCCGTACCAGCAGCTCGCCAGGCTGGCCTTGAGCGAGGGGCGCATCGAGGACGCGGGCCGTATTACCACCCGGGCGCTGGCGCTGAACCCGGTCGAGTTTCCCGGCCTGTACTATTACGACGCCGTGGTCGATCTAAGGCTCAAGCGGCTGGACGACGCCGAGAAGAGTGCCCGCAGAGCCGTCGATCTCGATTCCAATCATGAGGTTCCGCTCGCGGAGAGCTTATTGGGGACGCTGCTGGCCGCCAAAGGCGATCGTTCCGGCGCCATCGAGCACTACACGAAGTATCTCAAGATCTCGCCGGACGCGACCGACGCCGCCACCGTGAAGCGCCGCATCGCGGAACTCGAGGCTGCGCCGCAGAAATAGCCCGCCGCCCGCCGGCCGCTGAAAGCTCTCCAGAAACCCTCGCCTCCAGGTCCGGCCCGGGCGGGAAGTGGACGTCCCGCGCAGGCGTGGACAAGTTCCCGACTCCGGCGCCAGGCCGTCACGGCCCGCATGTGCTGATAGCTGAAAGCTGACAGCTGCCGCCCGGCCTACGGCCGTGCCAGACCCGCGTGAGGGGATCAAACGCCTGGCCGCCCCTCCTTGAAGGTACCGTACTAGTACCCCATTGGTAGCCAGTTTTTTCTGGACAGTACCGATATTACTAAGTGGAGAATGAAGGCGCAACAATGAGTTGCGGACGACACTATAATATTATAGGTAGCATCGGCTACAAATCGGCACTGTTGCTAGTTGTGTCCATGTCACACGGGTTGGAGGTATGAGCGCGAACGAGCGCGTAACAGTTGGGGTGCTGGCGTCCACGCCAGCGGTGTGCTCCGACCTCCAAGTGTGTCTGCGGCAGTTGCCGGTGCAGGTGGTTCTCGATGAGCGGGTGACGCGGCCCGATCCAATGCTTCTGTCCCGTTTGCAGGGGCTGCATCCGGAGCTGCTGCTGGTGGAGCAACCCGCGGATCGCAGCTCGATTCAGGCCCTCCTGCGGACCGTGGCCAAAGCGGCTCCCGCTTCCGCGATCGTGATGGTAAACGCTACCGCCGATCCGGAAGCGATTCTCGAGGCCGTTCGCTCGGGCGCCCGCGATTACCTCTATACGCCGTTCGCGCAGCCGTTGTCACAGCTCATCGCGCGGCTCCAGGCTGCGCGGCCCAAGGTGCAGACCAGCGCGCGGCGCGCCGCCAGAGGCCGCGTGATCGGCTTCCTGTCGGCCAAGGGCGGATGCGGGGCCACCACGGTCGCACTGCATGCGGCCATCGGCATGGCCCGTGAAAGCGGTCAGCCGACCGGGCTGGCCGATTTCGACCTGAGCTGCGGGATGCTGAAGTTCCTGACCAACGGCCGTGGCCAGTACACGGTACTGGACGCGGCGACCAACGCAGGCCGTCTGGACGAGAGCTTTTGGAGCGCGCTGGTCGCCGAATGCTCCGGGATCGAAGTCCTGTCGGCGCCCGCCCCGCTGGCGGTGAAGCAATATCCCGAGACGGCGCAGTTCGGTGCGGTGCTCGACTTCATGCGTTCCCGGTACGCCTGGAGCCTGGTGGATCTGGGGCGCGGAATTCACGCGTTTCCAGCCAGTCTGCTGGAGCATTTCGACGAGATTTACGTCGTGACCACGCCCGACCGGCTGGCGCTGGCGCAGGCCAAACGCATGGCCGACAGCCTGCGGTACGGCTGCAGTTTCAGGACCGTGCGCCTGGTGGTCAATCGCAGTCCGGCCGCCGCCGCGGTCGAGATCGAGAGGCTGACCGGCCTGGATGTCTATGCCACGCTGGTGGATGCCGAGAAAGACCTGCACGACGCCCTGGCCGATACTCGGATGATCTCCGAGAAGGTGCAGCTTAGCCGGCAGATGGGCACCTTCGCCAGGCGGATGGCCGGGCTGCCGCTCGACACCCAGGCGCCGGAGACGGCGAACGGCCTGATGGGCGGATTCCGCAAGCTGATGGGCCGGGTGCGGCAGGCGGCGCAAGGGCGATCCGAAGGTGCCGGCGCCAGTCCCGATAGCGCCTGGGAGGCTCTGTCAGCCAGTGCGGAGACGGCCTTCAAGAACGGTCTATACGACTTGGCTGCAAACCACCTGGCCCAGGCGGTCGAAGAGGCCCGGTCGTTCGGCGACGCCGATCCGCGCTATGGCCGGTCGCTCAACCGGCTGGGCGTGGTGCAGTGCCACCAGGGGAAGCATGCGGAGGCGGAGCGCTCGCTGAAGACCGCGGCGAAGGCCCTGGAGAGGGTGCTCGGCGAAGCGGATCCCTCCGTGCTCGAAGTGCTTTCGAACCTGGCGGGCGTCTACAGGGCTACCCGGCAGCACGAGACCGCCCGCCAGCTATACGAGTCGGTGCTGAAGACCGCCGAGAGTGCGCTAGGGCCCTCGCATACGATGGTGGCGTGGACCTTGGACGGGCTGGGCGACGTGCACCTGGCGCAAGGCGAGCCGACCGCCGCGCTGTATGCCTATCGGCGCGCGCTTTCCATCAAGGAACAGAGCCTCGGTCCCAACGATTGGGACGTCGCGATCACCCTCGACAAGATCAGCGAGTTCTACCACACCATGGGCCGCTACAACGAGGCTGAGCCTCTGCTCTGGCGCTCGATCGAAATCCGGACCGCGGTGCTGGGACGGGGAACTTCCGCTCTGGCGAAGCACTTCATTTCCCTCGGTACGCTGTACGCGGCGCAGCGCAGATACCCCGAAGCGGAGCGCGTGCTGAGGTACGGCATCGCGATCGCCCCGGCTGAAGACCGGGTCGACGAGATGCTACCCTCGCTTCACAAACTGGCGGAAGTCTGCGAGGGCCAGGCCCGGTTTGGCGAGGCCGAATCGATCCGTGCGATCGCTCGCCGGATCGTCTCGAACGGGGCGGACTACGCCAAGGTCCTGGCCACCGAATTCGGCGCCAGCGCGGCGATGGTTCCCAACGCGCCTACCAGCCTGCGCGCCGGTTGGGCACAGACCAGCTTCTGACGAAGCTGGTAGCTGTCAGCTTTCGGCTCGAGCCATCTGCTCCCTCACGCCCTCTCAGCACCGAACCGCGACCGTCAGGGAGCGGACCCCGCCCTCAGAACTCCAGCGTGTCTCCGGATTTGACCCCGTATTTCGCCGCCATACCCCCCGCCAGCCAGAATCAGGCAGCGAAGCCTACGCAAGCGCCGAGCGAATCGACGAGCGACGAGCGACGGGCGACGAGCCTTCCCCTCAGAACTCCAGCGTATCCCCGGGCTTGATTCCGTACTTGGCTGCCATTCCTCCCGCCAGCTCGAGGACGTACTGCGCGCGGTAGTGCCCGCCATAGGTGGGGCACTGGCCCGGCTCGGTCCGGCACGGCGGCGTGTTAGGGGCGATCTCGACGACGCGGCGCTCGGAGCTCATCCAGATGATGTCCAGCGGAATGCGCACCTGGTACATCCAATACGGATACTCGCCCGGCTGCTGGTGCAGGAAGAGCATGCCGCGGTCGGGCTCCAGAGAATCGCGGAACATCATGCCACGCGCCAGATCCTGCGGGTTGGTGAGGACCTCGGCGCGAACCTGCCGGCCACTCGGGAGCTTGACCATGCGCGTTCCATAGTCCTCCAGGGGGTCCCGCTTGGGACCGCAACCGGCCAGCGTCAGGGCGAGCAACAACAGGGCAGCGGAGCGCATGGACTAAAATGATAGCGAGAAGCAAGTCTCGCCGCCATGGGCAGCACCTGGAAGCGTTTTGTCCTCACTCTCGAGATGATCAAGTTCGAACACTCGATCTTCGCGCTTCCGTTTGCCGGAGTGGGCGCGCTGCTGGCCGTTCGCGACGCCGGGTACGCGGTGCCCCATCTGGCGGCCAAGCTGGCCTGGATCGCGGTGGCGATGGTGGCCGCGCGTTCCGCCGCCATGTCGTTCAACCGCCTGCTGGACGCCGATGTGGACGCGCGCAATCCGCGGACGAACTCGCGCCATCTTCCCTCCGGCGCGTTGTCGAAATCCTTCGCCTGGGCCTTCCTGGCCGCGGCCACGGTGCTGTTTCTGGCCGCGGCGCGCATGCTGAGCCCGCTCTGCCTGGCCCTGGCTCCAGCGGCGCTCGTGGTGCTCTGGGGCTACTCGTTCACGAAGCGCTTCACCACGTTTTCGCACCTGGTGCTGGGACTCGCGCTCGGCATCGCGCCCGCCGCCGCCTGGATCGCGCTGCGCGGGTCGCTCGATTGGCGCATCCTGCCGCTCACCGCGGCGGTGATGCTCTGGACCGCCGGCTTCGACATCATCTACGCCTGCCAGGACTACGAATTCGACGTGGCCGAAGGGCTGTTCAGCTACCCGCGGCGGTTCGGCATCGCGGGCGCGCTGGCCATCGCGCGCGGCTTCCACGTCCTGATGCTGGTCTCGCTGCTGGCGCTGGTCTATACGTTCCGGCTGGGGCCCATCAGCCTGGCCGGCGTCGCGGCGGTGGCCGCGCTGCTGGCATACGAGCACAGCCTGGTGAAGCCGCACGACCTCTCGCGCGTCAACGCCGCGTTCTTCACCGTGAACGGCTACGTCAGCGTGCTGTTCTTCGGGTTCTGGGCCGCCGACATCTTACTCCTTCGCTCTGGGGCTTGAAATGGAAATCGTGATTGAGGATCAGCGCCTGAAACCGATACTCGAGAAAGTCGCCGCCGGGACGCGCCTCGATACCGAAGACGGCCTGGCGCTCTACCGAACGGCGGACCTGCTGGCGGTGGGCTATATGGCCAACCTGGTGCGCGAGCGGCTGCACGGCAATGTCACCTACTTCAACGTAAACCGGCACATCAATCCCACCGACGTCTGCGTGGCGAGCTGCCGCTTGTGCGCCTTCGGCAAGAAGGCCAAAGACCCGCGCGCCTACACCATGTCGCTCGAACAGGTCTGGGAGACCGCGGGCCGTGGCTCCACCGAAGCGGTCACCGAGTTCCACATCGTCGGCGGACTGCATCCCGAGCTGACCCTGGACTGGTATTGCGAGATGTTTCGCGGCCTCAAGCAGCGCTTTCCCCGCGTCCACCTGAAGGCGCTCACCATGGTGGAAATTGCCTACCTGGCCAAGCGGAGCAAGACCGCGTACGCGGAAGTGATCGGGCGGCTGATCGAGGCGGGCGTCGATTCCTTGCCCGGCGGAGGCGCCGAGATCTTCTGCGACCGCGTGCGGCGCATCATCTGCGACCACAAAATCGCGGGCGAGGAGTGGATCGAGGTGGCGCGCACCGCCCACCGGCTGGGTCTCAAGAGCAACTGCACCATGCTCTACGGCCACATCGAGAACGAAGAGGACCGCGTCGATCACCTGCTCAAGCTGCGCGCGCTGCAGGATGAGACGGGTGGGTTTCAGACCTTCATCCCGCTGGCCTTTCACCCCGACAATACGCCGCTCGAGCACGTTCCCAAGACCACCGGCTTCGACGACCTCAAGAACATCGCCGTGGCCCGCCTGCTGCTCGACAACATCCCGCACGTGAAGGCCTACTGGGTGATGATGACCCCACGGATCGCCCAGGTCGCGCAGCGCTTCGGCGCGGACGACGTCGACGGCACCATCGTCGAGGAGAAGATCTACCACGACGCGGGCGCGACCACGGCGCAGTCGCTGCGGCGCGGCGAGCTGCTGGGCCTGATCCGCGAGGCGGGCCGCGACCCGGTGGAGCGCGATACGCTGTACCGCCCTGTCACGCGCACCGACACCACATTCACCGTGATGGTGTAGCCGCGCCAGCGCCGAACCGGGCCGCGACCCGGTGGAGCGCGATACCCAGCACCGAACCGCGACCGTCAGGGAGCGGACTCCAGCCGCCAGCAGGACCGGTTGCGCAGGTGGACCGATCCCCAAGCCACCAGCCATGCCCGCCAACGGTTGCGCGCGCCCCGGCGCTCTGGTTATGGTGGTACTGTCTTTTGCGTTGGGGGAGGGGACCACATGAAGCTGAAAGTCAGACTAGCTGGATTGTCGCTACTGGCCGGCGCGGTGCTCTTCGCGCAAAGCGCTCCGCGGACGCCCGACGTGCCCTTTGTTCCGACCTCGCAAGCCCTGGTGGTCGAGATGCTCAAGCTCGCCAACGTCACCAAGGCGGATACCGTCTACGACCTGGGCTGCGGCGACGGGCGGATCGTGATCGCCGCGGCGAAGGAGTTCGGGGCGCATGGAGTGGGCGTGGACATCAACCCGGAGCGGATTCAAGAAGCCAACCAGAACGCGCGCCGGGCCGGAGTCGCCGACAAGGTGAAGTTCATCGAAGGCGATTTGTTCACCGCCGATATCCGTCCGGCGACCGTGGTGACGTTGTACTTGCTGCCGTCGGTGAACCTGAAACTGCGGCCGCGGTTGCTGAGCGAGCTGAAGCCGGGCACGCGGGTGGTCTCCCACAGCTTCGACATGGACGACTGGAAGCCGGATAAGGCCGTGTTGGTGGAAGGCGCCCAACTCTACCTGTGGGTGATCGCGGACAAGAAATAGGGCGCCTCTTTCCGTTCGTTACGCGGGTCTGCGACATAGCCCCACCTCGGCAACCGGCTGGCCTCCTGCATCGGACGAAAGGCCCGTGACGGGAGTTGTAGGTTGGCATTCCGGCTCAATCCCGATAGAATGGTCTGTTCTTATTCCACTCGAGCGAGGTGAATTCCAGAGTGTTGACGGCCAGGCTATCACCTACCTTCCGCGCCCGGCGAAGCTGGACGACGCCGCGATGAGCCCCGAAGACGTGCTCCCATCGGTCACACAGGCGCCGCCGGACGCCGCTCCGCCAGCCGCCGTGGCGTCGGCCTTCCCCGTTCAACCGCGGGGGGCCTCGGACCCAGAGGCGCCGCAAGCAGCGACCGCTCAGCCCGTGGTGCAGGCGGAGGCCGGGGCGGCCATTGTCGAAACTCCTCCGGCGCCTCAGGCAGAGGCATCTCAGCCTGCGTCGGTTGTCGAGGCTCCTCCGGCAGCGCCGGCTCAGCCCGTGGCGCAGGCGGAGGTCGTCGCGCCCGTTGTCGAGGCTCCTCCGGCACCACCAGTTCAGCCTGCGGTGCAGGTGGAGGTCGTGGCGGCCATTGTCGAAACTCCTCCGGCGCCTCAGGCAGAGGCAGCTCAGCCTGCCGCGATTGTCGAGGCTCCTCCGGCGGCGCCGGCTCAGCCCGTGGTGCAGTCTGAGGTCGTGGCGCCCGTTGTCGAGGCTCCTCCGGCAGCGCAGCCCGCGGTGCCCGCGGACGTCGTCGCGCCCGTTGTCGAGGCTCCTCCGGCAGCGCCGGCTCAGCCCGTGGTCCAGGCGGAGGTCGTGGCGCCCGTTGTCGAGGCTCCTCCGACAGCGCAGCCCGCGGTGCCGCGGAGGTCGTGGCGTCCGCTGCCGATGCTCCTCCGGCAGCGCCGGCTCAGCCCGTGGCGCAGTCTGACGTCGTGGCGCCCGTTGTCGATGCTCCTCCGGCACCACCAGCTCCGCCCGTGCTGCAGGCCGAAGTCGTGGCGCCCGTTGTCGAGGCTCCTACGGCAGCGCCGGTTCAGCCCGTGGCGCAGTCTGACGTCGTGGCGCCCGTTGTCGATGCTCCTCCGGCACCACCAGCTCCGCCCGTGCTGCAGGCCGAGGTCGTGGCGCCCGTTGTCGAGGCTCCTCCGACAGCGCAGCCCGCGGTGCCCGCGGAGGTCGTGGCGTCCGCTGCCGAGGCTCCTACGGCAGCGCCGGTTCAGCCCGTGGCGCAGTCTGACGTCGTGGCGCCCGTTCTCGATGCTCCGGCACCACCAGCTCCGCCCGTGCTGCAGTCTGAGGTCGTAGCGCCCGTTGTCGAGGCTCCCGCGGCAGGGCCAGCTCAGCCCGTGGCGCAGTCTGAGGTCGTGGCGCCCGTTGTCGAGGCTCCTCCGGACCACCAGCTCCGCCGTGCTGCAGGCCGAGGCCGTGGCGTCGGCTGCCGATGCTCCTCCGGCACCACCAGCTCCGCCCGTGGCGCAGTCTGAGGTCGTGGCGCCCGTTGTCGAGGCTCCTCCGGCACCACCAGCTCCGCCCATGTTACAGCCAGAGGTCGCTGCGCACGCTGCCGAGGTTCCGCAGGCGCAACAGCCGCAAATACCGCCGGCAGCGCAGGCGCAAGCGAAGATCGTTGCGCCCACCATCGAAGCTCCTCCGGCGGCGCAGCCCGCATCCCCGGAAACGCTGCCCACCCATCCCGTCGTGGCACAGATGGAGGTCGCCGCGAACGTTGCCGAGGTTCCTCCTGCGCCGCGGGCAGAGGCGCCGCAACCTGCGCCAGCCCAACCCGAGGCGCGGCAGAGGCGCGAGCAGAGGTCCTTGCGGACACTGCCGGACATCCTCCAGTTGCTCAGCCAGAAGCACCGCAAGCAGCGCCGGCTCAGTCTGTGGAGCAGGCGAAGATCGTTGCGCCCGTCATCGATGCCTCGCCGGCCGACGCCGCCAAGACCTTCTTGCGCCGTCCTCCGGCGCCGCAGCCAAGCCGGATCTGTCTGTAGCGCAGGCGAAGGTCGTCGCGAACGCTGCCCAGGCTCCTTCGCCGGCACCGACACCGCAAGCCGTAGCCCAGCCAGAGGCCGTTGCGCCCGTTACCGAGGCTCCGGCGCCGCCGCAAGCCACACCGGTTCAGCCCGTCGTACAACCGGAGTCAATCGAACCGCCACCAGTTCCCCAGGCCGCCGCCATCCCCGGATTAGGCCCGGGCTCACGGCAACCCAGACGCTCATCTGGGCTTTGGCGGATTCCTGGCACTGGACGCGGTCCTTGTGGTTGTGTACCTGGCGATGAAGGCACTGATGGGACGCTGAGCGCCGGCGCGCCGGTGTCCCGCGTCGCCGGACGCACCGGGTTGTTGCCGCGCGCGTCGCTGTCCAGCGTGCAGATCATCAGGAACACGCCGAGGACGGCCGCTCCCGTGACGAAGATGATGGCGCTCATCGGCTTGTCGTGGCGCAAGTGCATGAAGAACAGCGCCACCAGCGAAGCCTTGACGCTGGCGATGCCCAGCGCGATGACGACGTTCCAGGACCCGAAGCTGAAGCCCGCCGCCAGTACCGTGATCACGGTCAAGGCCACCAGCGCTCCCAAAACCTTTGCGTAGGTGCTCGCCGCCGTCGCGTGTGCGTCCATCCTCGGTCTCCTGTTTGATCAGATACAAAAGCGGGAACAAGTAGATCCAGATCAGGTCCACTAGGTGCCAGTAAAGACCCACTAGGTCCACCGGCGTGTAGTAACCGTGCGAGAAATCGCCGCGAACCGCGCGACGCAACACCCAGGCGATTACAGCCATTCCGCCCAGGATGTGCAGCCCGTGCAGGCCGGTCATCATGAAATAAAAGCTGAAGAACATG
>CAVXQQ010000007.1:0-48828 GCA_963763835.1 Bryobacterales bacterium | reverse complement strand
GCCGGTAGTCACCGTCATCCCCTGCCAGGCCACTTCGCGGGGTAATCCTATGTTCCGCGAGACCACCTTCGTGACAGTCATTAGGGGGTGCCGGCGCGGGTCTGGGGATCGGCCTGCCCCACGGTGCGAGGCGCACCAGGGTCCCCCGTAATGAGCCGCGCCCCGCGATTGTATGTGAAATAGGCGAATCCCCAGCGGATAAAAACGATCAGGCGGTTCTGGAAGCCCACCAGGTACATCAGGTGTACGAACAGCCAGAGCAGCCACGCCAGGATTCCGGTGAAGTGGAAGCGGGAACTGCGCCACGCCGGCCGCGCGGCCGATGACCGCGAGGTTGCCCTTGTCGAAGTAGCGGAAAGGTTCGTCGGGCAGGCCTTCGAGGCGGCGTGCGATGGTTCGCGCCGCGTAGTTCCCCATCTGAATTGCGACCGGAGCGACGCCAGGCAGAGCGGCGTCCTCGGCGGTGACGAAATGCGCCATGTCGCCGATGACGAAGATCTCGGGGCGGCCGGGGATATTGCAGTGCTCGTCGACCAGGACGCGGCCGCCGCGGTCGAGTTCGGCCCCGGCGCGTTCCTTGAGCCGGAGCGAGAGGTCCGAGGTCCGGACTCCGGCGCTCCAGAGCACCGTGCGCGCGGCGATGAAATCCTCGCCCTCGGCGGTCTGATATGCACGCCCTCTTCGGTGATGCCGGTCACGCGAACGCCGGTGCGCGTACGGACGCCCAGCCGCACGAGGGAGCGCTCGGCGGCCGACGAGAGTTGCGGTCGAAAGTCCCCAGAACGCGGCCCGCGCCTTCGAGGAGGATGATCTGCGCCTCGCTTGGCCGGATGGAGCGGAATTCGGAGCGCAAGACGTCGTTGGCGATCTCGCCGAGCGCGCCGGCCAGCTCGACGCCGGTGGGCCCGGCGCCGACGATCACGAAGGTGAGCCAGGCGCGGCGAGCGGCAGGGTCCGTTTCGCGCTCGGCCGCCTCGAAGGCATAGTAGATCTTGTGCCGGATGCGCGTTGCGTCTTCGATGCTCTTGAGCCCAGGCGCCACGCGGGCCCATTCGTCGTGCCCGTAGTAGAAATTTTGCGCGCCGGCGGCGACGATCAGCGAATCGTAGGAATGGTGGGTGCCGTCGTCCAGCTCGAGCCAGCGTTCGTCCGCGTTCAGATCGACGACGGCGCCCAGCAGCACGCGGGTGTTTTCCTGGCGGCGAAGCACCGCACGCAACGGCGCCGCGATCTCCCCGGGCGATAGAGCGCCCGTGGCGACCTGGTAGAGCAGCGGTTGGAACAGATGGAAATTGCGGCGGTCGATGAGCAGGACATCGACCGGCGCCTTGCGCAGCGCCTTGGCGGCATACAGGCCGCCGAAGCCCCCTCCGACGATGGCGACGCGATGCATACTCCTGCTTCCAGCTTAAGGTAATTTGGAGACGGCGACGGAGGCATGTAAGGAGATCCGATGAGCATCGAAATGGCGCGCAGTATTCTGCTGTGGTGCACGGCGATCAACTATGCAGTGCTGACGATCTGGTTCCTGGCGTACGCGCTGGCGCACGGGTGGCTGTGCCGGCTCTGGGGCAGGTGGTTCCGTTTGACGGAGGAGCAGTTCGACGCGATCAACTTCGGCGGAATGGCGCTGTACAAAGTGGGGGTTCTGCTGTTCAACCTGGTGCCTTGCGTGGCGTTGTATATGGCGAGATGAGGGTCCGCTTCCTCACGGTTGCGGTTGGGTGCTGAGTTCCGCCAGGATGCGGGCGGCCGCTTCCTTGCCTCGGTCGCCGATTTCGCCGACGGGGCCGACGCAGCTCGGGCAGCCGGATTCGCAGGGGCAGGCGCGGAGCAACTCCGCCGCGTGCGCGAGGAGCTTGCCCACCATCTTGAAGAGCGGCGCGCTCTGGCCGATTCCGCCGGCGTAGGAATCGTACAGATACAGGTCCGGCTGCTAGGTGGCGAGGCCGCCGGCGATGTTCTCGCCGAACGAGACGCCCAGATCGCGCGGATCGCACATCAGCAGGAATGCCGCGGCCGTGCGCAGCACGTTGCCGAGGCCGGTCAGCCCGTTCTGCTTCTCCGTGGGCGCCAGGTCCGGGAACAGCGCCAGGAAGCTCTCCGGGAAATGTCAGCCAGAAGGCGGTGGTGTGCATCTCCTGCTCGGGCATCGAGAGGTTGCCCGCGCCGACGTTCTCGTTCGTGTAGAACTTGATCTTCTTGAAGCCGACGATCTGCCGGTTCACGCGCACGTCGCCGTGGGCCGCGCGCGCGCCCGCGAGCGGCGCGGAATCGAACTCCTCGAGCACCTTGACCTGCGTGTAGTCGATGGCGTCGGTGTAGTAATCGCTCTCGACGCGGCGCACGTAAGCCTTGCGCCCTTCGTAGTCGAACTTCTCCACCTGGTATTGCCGCGCCTCGTGCAGGTAGATGGCCTTCTCGTGCAGCGTGGTGAGGGCGGAGGGGAAATCGACTTCGGCGATCACCTTCGGCTCGCCGGTGGTATCGACGACGACGAAGTTGTCGCTGGTGATCGAGCGCAGGCTGATGGCGTCGGCGGGGTAGGTGTCCGAGGTCCAGTGCCAGGCGTCGGCGGAGTGGTGCAGCAGGCCCAGCTCGTCGAGGAACGCGCACAGCTCCGCCGTATCGTGGCGGCCGAACTTCTCGCCGTCGCGGATGGGCAGCTCGAAGGCGGCGCACTTCAGGTGGTTGATGCAGGATCTCGACGTTGTCGGGGTTGATGTGCGCCTGCTCGGGCGAGCTGCCGAAGAAGTAGTCGGGGTGCTCGACGACGTACTGGTCGAGCGGGGCGCTCGAGGCCACCAGCACGGCGGCCGAGGTGGATTGGCGGCGGCCGGCGCGGCCCGCGCGCTGCCAGGTGGAGGCGATGGTGCCGGGATAGCCGGCCATCACCACCGCGTCGAGCGAGCCGATGTCGATGCCCAGTTCGAGCGCGTTGGTGGCCACCACGCAGCGGATGTCCGCCTCGCGCAGCTTGCGCTCGATCTCGCGGCGCTCGCGCGGCAGGTAGCCGCCGCGGTAGCCGCGCACCGCGTCCGCGCCCGCGGGCAGGCGCGCGGCGGCGTCCTTCAGATACGTGACCAGCACCTCGGTCGCCAGGCGGTTGTTGGCGAAGACGAGCGTCTGCAGGCGGTTCTCCAGGAACTCCAGGGCGACGCGCTTCGATTCCTGCAGGTAGCTGCGGCGGATGCCGAGCTGCGCGGTTCACGTAGGGCGGGTTGTAGAAGATGAAGTACTTCTCGCCCGAAGGCGCGCCGTTGCGCGCGACCAGCTCGAACGGCTCGCCCGTCAGCGCTTCGGCCAGCTCGCGCGGATTGGCGATGGTGGCGGAGGAGCAGATGAACTGCGGCTTCGAGCCGTAGAACTCGCAGATGCGCTTCAGGCGGCGGATGACGTTGGCCACGTGGCTGCCGTAGACTCCGCGGCAGTAGTGCAGCTCGTCGATGATGAAGTAGCGCAGGTTCTCGAACAGCTTGGCCCACTTGGTGTGGTGCGGCAGAATGCCGGCGTGCAGCATGTCGGGATTGGTGAGGACGATGTTGGCGCGCTCGCGTATGGCCTTGCGCGCGTCCTGCGGCGTGTCGCCGTCGTAGGTGAAGGCGCGCAGGTCGGAGCCCGCGGCGTCGAGGGCCTGCTGCATCTCGTGGAGCTGGTCTTCGGCCAGGGCCTTGGTGGGGAACAGGTACATGGCGCGGGCGCCGGGGTCGTCCATCAGGCGGTTGAGCACGGGCAGGTTGTAGCAGAGCGTCTTGCCGCTGGCCGTGGGGGTGACCACCACCATGTTCTTGCCGGCGGCGACGAGGTCGAACGCGGCGGCCTGGTGGCTGTAGAGCCGGGTGACGCCCTGGCGCGCGAGTGCGTCGCGCAGCTTGGGGTGGACCGCGTCGGGAACCGGCGAGTACTCGCCGGCCGCGGCGGGCTGGTAGTGGATGGCGCGGATCACCGAGCCGGGCTCGCCGGAGGTTCTCGAAACGCGCCAGTGCGACGTTCAGGCCGGTGGGGCGCGTGAGCCCGAGCTCGGGCGGATCGGGGAAACCGAGCATCAGATTCTCAGACATTTTCTTCGCCTTTTGTTTGCTCTCCAGTATAACCCGGTTCCGGGGGAGTGGAAGCGCTGTTGGGCGGGCAAGCGTCCCGATGAGTCGGGACGCGGCACGCTGAGAGCGTGCGCCACGGGTTCTGGGGCTTTTAGGTATGCTTGGGAGCGATGATCAGCCGACGCTCTTTTCTTGCCAGTTCCGCCGCTGTTTTGGCCGCGCGGGGGCAAACGGCGGGGCCGGTGCGCATCGCGGTGTTTTGGGAGGCGGGATTCCCGGCGGTGGACATCGCGCCGATCGAGAAGGGGGCGTTCGAGGGGCTCGACGCTACCTTCGTCGGTGAGGCGGAACTGGCGGATCTGGACCGGAACAGCCTGCTGATCACCCCAAACGGCTCCGCGTTTCCGAAGGCGGGGTGGAAACACATCCTCGAACATCTTCGGCGGGGCGGGAACTGGCTCAATTTGGGGGGCGTGCCGCTTACGGTGCCGGTGGTTCACGAGGCGGGCGGGTGGCGTCAGGAAATCCGGCAGACGGCGTATCACAAGGCGCTGTCGATCACGCAGTCCTTCGCCGTGCCTGCGAGCCGGATCGCGTCTTACAAGGGCCTGGGTGGCTTTCACGCGGAGGAAGTCTACGAGCTGTATCTGCGTCTGACCTCGACGCGGGACAATCCGACAGAGATCGGCACGGCGGGCATGCGGGACGCGACGATCGAGGCGCTGGCGCACGGGCTCGACACGAAGGGCTGGCCAGTGGCGGCGCCGTTGGTCCAGATCGACCGGCTGGAGGGGCCGTTCGCGGGCGGGCGTTGGGTGCTGGCCAACCTCAAGGGCTCCGTTTCGCCGGAGGCGATCCGCGCGCTGGCGGCGATCGCGAGCGAAGGCCCTGGCGAGTTCGAGGTGAGCCCCAGCTTCGCCTGCTATTACGGGGAGGAGCGGCCGTCGTTCACGGTGCGGCTGAAGCGGCCTGGTGGAGACGCGATGCGGTGGGCGGGGCAACCGTGCGATCTCGAAATCCGCGACGACGCCGGGATGGTTGTCGAGAAGTTGCGGGCGCCGCTTACGGCGTCTTCGATCCTGGCGATGGGCTCCGCCGAGGCGCCGCTGGGCGTGCCTACGCCGGCTCCCGGACTCTATCGCGTAGAGGCGAGCCTGGGCACGCTGCGCTGCCAGACCGGGTTCCAGGTCGCGGACGGGCCCGGCGCCGAGGGCGGAATGCCGTTCACCGTAAACCGCGACTATCTGCTGCGCGACGGCCGGCCATATGTGGTCACGGGCACCACTTACATGGCCGCGGACGCCCAGCGCAAGTTCCTGCTGGAGCCGAATCCCGCGCTGTGGGACCGCGACTTCGCCCAGATGAAAGGCGCCGGCGTGAACGTGGTCCGAACGGGGATCTGGACCGGCTGGCGGCAGATCATGCCGGAAGTGGGCCGCGTCGATGAAGAGTGCCTGCGGGCGTTCGACGCGTTCGTGCAGACCGCGCGGCGGCACGAAATTGCGGTCATCTTCAACCTGTTCGCGTTCTTTCCGGAGATGTGGGGCGGCGAGAATCCGTACCTCGATCCGCGCGCCGTCGCGGCTCAGAAGGAGTTCGTGTTCCAGTTCGCCGCGCGCGCCAGTGGCGCCGACGATCTCACCTGGGACCTGATCAACGAACCCTCGTTCTGTTCGCCCGCGCACCCGTTCAGTTGCCGGCCCAACTACGACCAGTACGAGCGCAAGGCGTGGCGGGAGTGGCTGAAGGCGCGGTACGCGGACGAGACCAAGCTTCAGGAAATGTGGGGGCTGACGTCTCTCGACGCGGTCGACTTGCCGGCCCTCGAGGACTTCACCGACCGCGACATCTTCGACCGGGCGACGCGGCCGCTGGCGGTGCTCGAATACCGGCTGTTCGCGCAGGAGATGTTCAACCGCTGGGTCACGGAGATCTCGGCGGCGATCCGCGCCAACGGGAACCGGCACCAGCTCATCACGGTGGGTCAGGACGAGGGCGGCCTGGCTCCCCAGCCGAGCCCGCTGTTCCACGATGCGGTGGTGGATTTCACGTGCGTCCACAACTGGTGGCTGAACGACGACCTGCTGTGGGACAGCGTGCTGACCAAATCGCCGTCGAAGCCGAACCTGGTGGAGGAGTCGGGCATCATGTTCTACGAGACGATGCGCCGCACTCCGGGCCGCACGGAAGAAGAGGCGCGGAACCTGCTTGAGCGGAAGATCGCGTTCGCCATGGGCGCGGACGGGGCGGGGTTCGTTCAATGGCTGTGGAACACGAACAGCTACATCGCGAACGACAACGAAGCGAGCATCGGGTTCTTCCGCGCGGATGGGACGGCGAAGCCGGAGCTGGAGCCATTTCGGAGCATGGCTGCGTTCTGGAGCGCCCACAGCGGCCTGCTGGTTGGGAAGCGACTCGAAGACGTGGTCGTGGTGGTGCCGCAGTCCCACATGTTTTCGGTTCGCGATTTCGCGACGCTGGCGACCAGGCGCGCGGTTCGCGTGATGGGCTATGAGTGTCTGACGGCGATGCGGGCCGCGGGCGAGTACGCGCTGGAGCGTGAGTTCACGCCCGCCAGGCTGATTGTTCTGCCGTGTCCCCAGGTGCTGACGGAAGCAGCGTGGACGGTGCTGACCGCAGCCGTACGGAAGGGCGCGACGCTCCTCATCACCGGGGTGATCGACCGGGACGAGCACTGGCTTCCGGTCGAGCGGCTGGGCCTCCATTCGGCGATTGCGCCGGTGGCGGAGGAGGAGACGCTGCGCCTCGAAGGCGCCGACCTGCGAGTCGCGTTCCACGGAGAGAGCTTCCAGCGCATCGAGAAGGCGGTGGTCGGCGGCGAAGAGCGGGCAGAAGTGCGAACCATCCCGATGGGCGCGGGCAAGGTGATCTGGTGCCCGCTGCCGGTGGAGGTGGGGTCGGAGAGCGCACCGGTCGCGGCCCTCTACCGGTATGCTTTGAAGCAGTCCGGAGTGGCGCCGGTGTTCTCGATCGAGAGGGCGGACCCGTCGGTGCTGATACGGCCGAGCGTTTTCGAGGAGTGCGTGCTATACACGATGATCTCGGAGTCGGGCGAGCACAAGCGGATCGCGCTGACGCACCGGGAGAACGGGGCACGCATTTCGGTCACGCTGCCGCCGCAGCGCGCCGCCCAGGTTCTCATCGAGCGGAAGAGTGGGCGGATTGTGGGGCAGTTGCTGCCGGAGTAGGAGCGGAATCGGACCATGGTTGCGGCAGAAAGGAGGCCGTCCGAGAGTTGCGAGGTCAATTGGAACTGCGAGAACGAGTGACATTGCTCGGGGAGTTCGAGTTCTTCGAGTCGAAGTGGGAGACCTTCGCGGAATGGCTCGACCTGCCGCCGGCTTCGTTCAGTCCCGCGCTGTCACGACTCTCGGTTTGCGCGTCGCTCGCACTACCGCCTGAAGCCTGGAGTAACCGACGAGGCCAACGCTCTCGCGATCGCCAGGATGGCGGGAGTCCCGACTTAGCGCGGCTGACAAGGCCGGCCAGGGGGCTGGCTGCGGACCAGGGGGTCCGCCCCACGCCGGTTCCGAACAGGATCGTCCCATAAACGGACACCTGGGAGAGGGCCGCGGTCCTGAAGATACCCTAAGTCCCATGTTTTCATGGCGGCAGCGGTTGGTATCGGACGTGCGTAACTGAAACCGGCAAGCATATGGACGTCCCAAGAAAATCAGCGGCGCGGAACAAGCGGATCCGGCAGATCGTAATCGGAGTTGTGGTTCTTGTCGCGGTCGGCGTGACGACGAAGGTGCTGGGCGGGCTGAAGCCCGCCGCTCCGAGCGTGGAGCGGGCCCAGGTCTGGATGGATACGGTCAAACGAGGGCCGATGCTGCGGCAGGTCCGCGGTCTGGGCACGCTGGTGCCGATCGACGGAGGCTTGGTGATTCCGGCCGAGACCGACGGCCGTGTCGATCAGCGGCTGGCGCTTCCCGGCACGATCGTGACGCCCGGCACCGTGCTGCTGGTTCTGAGCAATCCCGAGCTGGAGCAGGCCACCATCGACGCGGAGTGGAAAGTGAAGGCCGCCGAGGCGGAGTTGAACAACCTGAAGGTGAAACTCCAAAGCGACCGGCTGACCCAACAGGCAGGCGCGGCTACGGTCGAGACCGACGCCCATACCGCACGACTGGAGGCGGACCGGGATGCCGAACTGAGCCGCTTCGGCCTGACCGCCGACATCCAGGCAAAGAAGTCGGCCGCGACCGCCAAAGACCTGGAGAACCGGAACCAGATCGAGAAGAAGCGGCTGGAAATAGGCGTCGAAGCCGACCAGGCGCAGCTCGCCGTCCAGCAGGCGATGGTGGAGCAGCTTCGCGCGCTGTGGCAACTAAAGAAGAGCCAAATCGAATCGATGCACGTCAAAGCGGGTGTGTCCGGTGTGTTGCAACAGGTCCCGGTGGACGTTGGCCAGCGTGTAAGCGCGGGAGCGATCCTGGCGCGGGTGGTTCAGCCGGAGAAGCTGAAGGCCGAGCTGAAGATCCCGGAAACGCAGGCCAAGGACGTCGCGATCGGCCAGGCAGCCTCGGTCGACACGCGCAACGGCATCATCGAAGGCCACGTGTCGCGCATCGACCCGGCTGCGGTCAATGGCACGGTCACGGTGGACGTGAAGCTGGAAGGCGCGCTGCCGCCGGGTGCGCGGCCGGATTTGAGCGTGGACGGGACCATCGAGATCGAACGGCTGACCGATGTCCTGTACGTGGGCCGGCCGACTTTCGGGCAGCCCAACAGCCAGATCAGCCTCTTCCGGCTGGATGCGGATGGAAAGGGCGCGACCCGAGTGCAGGTGAAGCTGGGACGCAGCTCGGTGAACACGATCGAGATTCTGGACGGTCTGCGGATTGGCGACCAGGTGATCCTGTCCGACATGTCCGCGTGGGATGCGCACGACCGCATCCGGTTGAACTAGAGTGGCGTCGACCGCTTGCTTACGCGCGCGGTTCGGTGTAGGGTTTCTAGATTAAGTTAGCGAGGAGTGCTCACAATGAGCTCAGAAAACAACAACACGCTCATCCGCCTGGAAGGCGTGACCAAGGTGTTCCTGACCGACGAGATGGAGACGCATGCGCTGGCGGGCGTGCACCTGGAGATCAAGAAGGGCGAGTACTTCTCGATAGCGGGCCCTTCCGGCTGCGGTAAGTCGACGCTGCTTTCCATTCTGGGGCTGCTCGATTCGCCCACCGACGGCAAATACATCCTGAACGGTGAGCCGGTGGAGAGCCTGAAGCCCTCGCAGCGGGCGCGCATCCGCAACCGCGAGATCGGCTTCGTGTTCCAGGCCTTCAACCTGATCGGCGACCTGACGGTGTATGAGAACGTCGAACTGCCGCTGACCTACCGGGGGATGCCCTCGAGCGAGCGCAAGGAGCGGGTGCAGAAGGCGCTGGACCGCGTCGAGATGGCGCACCGCATGAAGCACTATCCGGCGCAGCTTTCGGGCGGCCAACAGCAACGTGTGGCCGTGGCGCGCGCGCTGGTAGGCGATCCGCTGATCCTGCTGGCCGACGAGCCCACGGGCAACCTGGACTCGAAGAACGGCGAGGCCGTGATGTCGCTGATGCGCGAGCTGCACAGCGGCGGCGCGACGATCTGCATGGTGACCCACGACCCGCGCTACGCGGCGTATTCCGACCGCAGCATCCACCTGTTCGACGGGCGCGTGGTGGAAGAGAGCGCGGAAGGGCAACAGGCGGGCGACTAGAGGGCGGGGCGGGATCGCCGCCCTGCAGCTGCCGGGCGGCAACTCGCAGCAGGCTGGCAGCTAGTGTTAGCTGGCGCGGCGGATCTCCTCCCGGACGACACGGCGCACCGTTTCCTCCAATGGTTCTCTGGCGCGCGCGATGTATTGGCGCAGGGCGTCATTGATCAGGCTCTGGTAGTTGCCGCCGCCGGCTTCGTCGACCTGGGTCCGGAACCAGGCGAGGATGTCCTCATCCAGGCGGATGGTGATCCTGGTTTTGCCCTTCGGAACCGGGATGACCGGTCCCCGCTTGGCCTTGGAGAAATCATATTCGCGCTTCATGGCTTGCCTCATAACGGCGCCGCTCCCTCGCGGTCGCCTTCCTTGCGGAGATCACTCGGACGCGTTCGCCGCGCCAAGTGTACACAACCACGAGGATCCGCCCCAGTGCGTCCAGCCCCAGCGTTACCCAACGTTCTTCTTGCGCACTAGGGTCGCGCATGGTGAGTGCGTCCTCGTCTTCTAGAACGGCGACAGCGTCTGCGAACTGAACTCCGTGCTTGTGGGCGTTCAGGCGGGCCTTTCGCGGGTCCCATTCCGTCACCATGTCTGTACAATTGTACACTGGATCGACCTGAAGTAGTGGAGCGATGCCAGGTGCGTGCCCGGCGTGCCTGAGATATGGTGATCCTATGAAACGCAGAAGCTTCAATCAGGGGCTCACGGCTTGGGCCGTGGGTGGGGGACTGTCGCGCGCGGAGGGGACTGCGCCACCGCGCGTTCCCGTGAAGACTCGCAAGCCGTACATCGCGATTCAGGTGGGGGCGGTTTCTTTCGTGGATGAAGGCATCGAGAGGGTGCTCGACGTCCTGCGCGAGAAGGCCCATGTGAATACCGTCTGGCTGAACACTTACACCTGGGATCACGGCACGGGCGGGCGGCAACTGGCCGGCTATCCGTTCCCGGATCACGGCGGGCAAGAGCCCGACGAGGTGCGCGGCGGCGCGGTTTTCGACTACGATCGGAAATACTTTCAACACACCGTGCTGAACCAGTTCCGCACCACCGAGTACCAGGGGCGGAACATCCTCGCGGAGGTGCTGCCCAAGGCCAAAGAACGCGGCATGGACGTGGTGGCCTGGGATTTCTTCTACCCCAACCAGGACAATCCGCAGAAGTTGAAGAACCTGGACCGCGTGGTGGAGATCGACGTCCACGGCAGGCCGACGTGGGCGCCGTGCAACAACAACGAAGACTGGCGCCAGCACATGTTCGGGCGCATCGAGGTTTACCTGCGGCAATACCCGGATGTCGCGGGCATCGCGTGGGGCCAGGAACGGATGGGCCCGCTGATGAACCTGATCGGCGGCGGTTGGACGCAGCCCTTCGTTACGTGCTTCTGCCCGCATTGCCTGGAGAAGGCGCGGGCGAGGGACCTCTCGGCCGATCGTGCCCGCCGCGGTTACCTTGAGTTGGAGAAGATGCTCACGGGCGCGAAGCCGGCCGACGGCACCTTCGTCACCTTCTGGCGCCTGTTGTCGCAATATCCCGAGATCCTGGGCTGGGAGAAATTGTGGACGGACAGCTATCACGAGATTCGCGCCGAGGTGTACCGGATCGCCAAGTCCATCGCGCCGGAAAAGCCGCTGGGATTTCACATTCTGCACCAGGCGACACTTAGTCCGTTCTATCGGGCAGAGGAAGATTACGCCGAGACCGCTAACTACGCCGATTTCGTCAAACCGGCGGTCTATAACATCGCCGGGGGCGAACGCATGGCCGGTTTCGTCGATCGTATCTCGAAGACTGTTTTTCGCGATGCCCGGCCGGAGGAAATCCTGCCGCTCTATTACCGGCTCATGAACTACGACGAGGCGCCGCTGGCGGAACTGGCCAAGACCGGCCTCACGGCCGAGTATGTGGCCCGCGAAACCAGGCGCGTCATCGCGGACGTAGACAACCGGATCGCGGTGTACCCCGGCATCGACGTGGGCGTTCCAAGCCGCGGCAAACAGGTTACTCCCGGGGATGTCCGCGATTCCGTCAAAGCCGCGTTCGCGGCGGGCGCGCCGGGCGTGGTGCTGTGCCGCAAGTACTCGGAGATGCGGCTGGCCAACCTGGCCGGGGCGGGGCAGGGGCTGCGCGAGGCCGGTGTGGTGTGATGCGAGTGAGGCGGGTTTGGAGACCCAGTTGCAAGCGTCCGCGCCTGGCCCCACATCCGGAAAACCTTACATACCGGGTGCAGTATCTGCATCTCGGCTCCGGCAGTCTGGTTCGGCGGCCCATGGCTTCCTTCAAATAACTGTGGTGCAGCTTGGGCCGTTACGTGCAGCGATTATCGACCACATGACGCACTCCTGGAGGCGACCCGGAGGGCTGCCCACGGTTGCGTCTGCCGAGATGGGTGGGGTCTAAGAGACCCCAGCCACGAAACGAGGGCCGACGGCCTTTCGGGGTCGTCGGGCAACAACACGCAGGGGGGCGGCGGCACAGCCGGGAGCAGTTCAGGTTGCGCTCAGAGGGTCTATGTGTGCCCCCAGGCTCTATCCGTGAGCCAAGCCCGACTCTCGCCCAGTCGGGCGATCACAGAGAGGAGTAGAAGTGATACCAGGTTGTTCAGTGTTACGACTTACGGCCGTGATGGCAGGAGTCGCCTGCGCATCCATGGCTCAAGAAGGGGGCGGTGCACTTACCCTAAGCCCCACCTCGCTGACTTTCAATGCAACAGCCGGGGGCGGCGCTCCACCGTCCCAGACCCTGTCGGTGCGGGCCTCGAGCCGCACACAATTCACTGCCAGTACCTCCATTCAGGGCGGAGGCTCAAACTGGCTGAGCATCTCACCCTCAGGCACCCTGCAAACGAACCAAAGCCTTAGGGTCTCGGTGAATCCTGCCGGGCGGGCAGCGGGCACCTATAGCGGAACAATCTCCCTGCGTACGTCTCGCGGCACGCAGACAGTGGGTGTAAGGCTTGTAGTAGCGCGGGCCAGCACTGGGGTTACGCTCAGCCCCACTTCTCTCGCCTTCAATGCGACCGTGGGGGGAGCGGCGCCGGCATCGCAGACCCTGTCGGTAACCGCGACCAGCGCCACCAATTTCACGGTGAGCGCATCCGTCCAGAGCGGCGGCTCGAACTGGCTGAGCATCTCGCCTTCGGGCGCGCTGACTACCAACCGCACCATCACGGTGTCGGTGAACCCGGCCGGTCTGGCGGCGGCAAGCTACAGCGGAACCATCTCGGTGGTCTCCGGTGGCGTCACCCGAACGGCGGCAGTGACCCTGGTGGTGAGCCCAGCGGGCGGCGCGCTGACGTTGACGCCCAGCTCGCTGACCTTCAACGGCACTTTGAACGGCGCCGCTCCGGCGCCGCAGACCCTGTCGGTGACCGCGGCCAGCGCTACCAACTTCACGGCCAGCGCATCTGTGCAAAGCGGCAGCTCGAATTGGCTCAGCATCACGCCGTCGGGCGCGCTCACGACCAACAGAACCCTGACGGTCTCGGTGAGCCTGTCGGGACTGGCGGCCGGGTCCTATACCGGCTCGATCTCCATCGTCGCGAACGGTTCCACCCGTAGCGTGCCGGTCACGTTTGTGGTGAGCACGGCAGGCACGGGCGGCGGCACGGCGTTCAAGCTGATCGGCTGGAACGACCTGGGAATGCACTGTGACGACGGACGGGACTACAGCATTTTCGGCGTCCTGCCGCCGTACAACACCATTCACGCGCACCTCATCGACGGCACCGGGACCCTGGTGGTAAGTCCCGGCGGGATACACCGTGACCTACCAGGCGATAACCGACCCGCTCACGAACACCATCAATACCACCACAGCGCCGAAGACCAACTTCTGGCAGTACGCAGCGGCGCTGGGCTTTGGCACGCTCACGAACGACATGGGGGTGAAAGGCTTCGCCATGCCGGGCGCGGGCAACACGCCGCAAGGCATGACCTTCAGCGCCACCGACAACACCTGGCTGGCGACAGCCATTCCCATGTCGAACCTGGCGGACGCGGCCAGCGCCCCGTATCCGGTGAACTACTTTCCGATGATGCGTCTGGTGGCGAAGAACCAGGCTGGAGCGGTGCTGGCGACGACGGATATCGTGCTGCCGATTTCCGATGAGATGAGCTGCGTGCGCCTGCCACTCCTCCATCAACGGCACAGCCGCCGCACGGCCCTCGGCCGGCTGGGTCAACAACGCAGACCCGGCCAAGGATACGAAGCTGAACATCCTGAGAAAACACGACGAAGTCTTCGGAACCAACGCCCTGTTCCGGGCAGCCTCGGCGTCCTTGGGCTACAGCGCGGCCGGCCTCGAAGCGCAGTCCGCGATCAAGCCTTTCCTGTGCGCCGCCTGTCACGGATCGAACGCGCTCTCGTTGGCGGGCTACCCAGGGGTGCCGCAGTTGACCACGTCGATGCACGGCCTGCACGCCTCGGCGATCGATCCGGCCACGGGCCAGACCATGGAAAGCAGCACCACGCGGGAATCCTGCTACCACTGCCATCCGGGACCCGTGACGCAGTGCCTGCGCGGGGCCATGGCTAACCTGAAGACCAGCACGGGGGCTAGCGCCGTAGAGTGCCAGAGCTGCCACGGGACGATGAGCACGCTGGCAGTCCCCACGCGGCAGGGCTGGCTCAACGAACCCGCCTGCCAACAGTGCCACACCGGGACCGCGACCGCCAACAGCGGACAGATCGTCTACACCTCCGTGTTCACCAGCGGCACGACGCCGCGCGTCGCCGCCGACCAGACGTTCGCCACCAACGCAGACACCCCAGCGGCGGGGCTTTCGATGTACCGCTTCTCCAAGGGCCACGGCGGCTTGCAGTGCGAGGCCTGCCACGGCTCCACGCATGGCGAATTTCCCACAACGATCGCCAACGACAACGTGCAGAGCATCACTCTGCAGGGACATGTCGGGATGCTCGCCGAGTGCGCAGCGTGCCACGCTACAGTTCCCAACACAACCACCGGCGGGCCGCACGGACTGCACCCGATCGGCACCTCCTGGGTCAGTACACACCAGGACGTGGCGGACGGCAATCAAGCCAGCTGCCAGCCCTGCCACGGGACGGACTACCGCGGGACGATCCTGTCGAAAACTCAGGCTGACCGCACGCTGGCCGGGAGATCGTTCCCGCGCGGCACGATAATCGGATGCTATAGCTGTCACAACGGGCCGAATGGAGGCTAGAAGCTAGAGGGCCCAGGGGGATACGCATTTCTACAGTCAAGCCGGAGCGTATCCCCCACGCATCGGCCATGCCCTGCTCGGCGTTCTGAGCGCCGGCGACTCAGGCGGTGGCCAGCGGCCGGATGTTCTGGTTCAAGTGGAAGAAGTTGTCGGGGTCGTACTTCTTCTTGATCTGAAGGAGGCGGGCGTAGTTGTCGCGGTAGCTGGCGGCGACGCGGTCCTGGCCTTCGTCCTCCATCAGGAAGTTGACGTAGCTGCCGCCGGCGGAGTGAGGATGGAGCGCGGACCAGTAATCGCGAACCCACTGGCGGCCATGTGGGAATTGGGACGCGAGAGAGGACGGATAGATCGCGGCGATGATGTTGGCGAAGGCCGCGTCGCGATAGCTGTAGGCCGTGTCGCTCTGGCCGACGCGGCTCACGGCTCCGTTGACCGGATAGATGTGCATGGCCGAGGGCACCGTGGGAATCCGAGGCCCGTATTGGACATGAGCCTCGATCGGGGGACCAGCGACATCGCGAAAATAGTCGGCCTTCCAGTAGTGGTGCATGCCCGGCGGCAGGAGCGGGTCGAACATGCCGTTGAGCGCCGGGTAGGGCATCGGTCCGAGGTGGGAGAACACGGGCGGCCCGACGCTCAGAAACGGCTCCGAGGCCTTCGTGGCCTGGTCCACGTCGCCCACATGGCAGCACACGACCCCGCAGACCTTGGTGTTATGCAGGCTCTCGGGGAACGGCGGGGCGGGCGGCACGATCAGGATGGCGAAGAAGGCGCTGAAATCCTCCGGCGCGGTCTTCATGTAGTCGTTGAAGAGCCGCAGGACGTCGGGCGTCTTCTCGAGCGGGTAGAAGATAGGGCCGGCGATCACGGTGCTGACCGGGTGCAGCCGGAATTCGAGCGAGGCGACGACGCCGAAGTTGCCGCCTCCGCCGCGTAGGGCCCAGAAAAGGTCGGTGTTCTCGGCGACGGATGCGGTGAGGAATCGCCCGTCGGCGGTGACTACGTCGGCTGAGACGAGGTTGTCGCAGGAGAGCCCGTACTTTCGGGAGAGGTGCCCGAAGCCGCCGCCCAAGGTCAGACCGGAGACGCCGGTGGTGGAGATGACGCCGCCGGGCGTGGCCATGCCGAAAGCGTGGGAGGCGTGATCGAGGTCGCCCCAGGTGCAGCCGGCCTCGACGCGCGCGGTCTGGGTGCGCGGATCGACGCGGATGCTCTTCATCGGCGACAGGTCCAGGACCAGGCCGTTGTCGCAGGTGGCGAAGCCGGCGACGCCGTGACCGCCGCCGCGGATCGCGATGTCGAGCCGGGCGTCCCGTGCGAAGTTCACCGCGCGGATGATGTCGGCGACTCCGGCGGGGCGGACGATCAGGGCCGGCCGCCGGTCGATATTTGCGTTGTAGACCCTGCGTGCGGCGTCGTAGGTGTAGTCGCCGGGCAGGATCATTCTGCCGCGGATTCCGGCCTGGAAAGTCTGGAGCGCAGTTGTGGCGATGGGTGCCGATGCCATGGTGCCCCTCTCTATGCTTGCGATTCTAGCACGGGCGGCGTGACGCGCCCAAGGCGTGTTCCACGGATGGCGGGGACGTCCACGATCCGGATGCCGGCGGCTGGGGCCTCGACAGCCGCGACCCCGGCACGGACTATCCGCTCCAGAGTAATCAGAAGGCCGGAGGGCACCGTGTCGGGTGGAGGGCAGCCGTTCGCAGAGCCAGTAACCAGGCACCAGCAGGTAGGGCCATCGGTGGGCCCGATCAACCCCTCGCGTTCCTCGCGGACCTGAATGTAGGCCTTAATCGCGGGAGCAGGATGGGCCACGCTGACGCAGACGAAGTGGCGAACGCCTGCAGTTTGGGCCGCGGCGACGGCGGCTTGGGCGGAGACCAGATCGACGGCGCGGAACTGAGCCGCTTTGGACGGGCTGGGATGCGGCGCGCCGACCAGTTGCACGAAGACGGCATCGGGAGGGAGGACGCGGCTGTAAGTGGAACCGTCGAGCACGTCGCCGGGGACGGCGATCGGGCCGGGCGGGAGCTTGCGCTCCGATCTGGCGCGGACGACCGCGTGAGGGGCTGACACCCGGCAGCTACCAGGAGTTCTGAGACGAGCCCGTCGTGTTGTATGATGGTTCGCTCCATGCAGTTGTTCCCTTTGCCCCCAACCAGGCGCGCCGACGCCGAAGAATTCCAGGCCCAGGCCGAGATTCTGGACGCCATTCCCCCGCTCCAGCGCATTTTGAACGCCCTGCCCACCATGGCGCTGGTGCTCAATCGCGAGCGGCAGGTGGTTCTGGCCAACCAGAGGCTGGTCGAGTTCGCCGGCGCCACGGGGATCGACGATCTGTGCGGCCTGCGGCCCGGCGAGGTGCTGCGTTGCATCCACGCCGCGGAAACGCCGGCCGGCTGCGGCAGTACGGAACATTGCACCGTTTGCGGCGCGCTTCAGGCCATCGTCACGGCCCAGTTCGGAGTCGCGCAGACCCAGGTCTGCCGTGTCCTGCGGCGCACCGCGGCGGGCGAGGAGCCGCTGGAACTGGAGATTTCGGCCTGCCCGGTCGAGATGGGCGGCAACCAGTTCCTGATCGTGTGCGCCAGCGACGTCGGCGGCCACCTGCGCCGCGAGTCGCTCGAAAGCTGGATCGTCCCGGAGGCCGTCGAGCTCGCGCTCGAGATGGAGGTCCTGGCCGCGACCCTTTCGGCTCCCGGCATGCAACCGGAAGGCCGCCAGAAGGTGACCGCCCGGATGGCCGCGGCGTCGCGCGGCATCGCCACGCTGATGCGTGAGCACGCGGAACTCACCGCTGCCGAAAGCGGTGCCCTGGTGGTTGCCCCCCGGACCGTTTCCGCTCTCGACATTCTCCGCGACACCGCGCGCGAGCTGGAGTATCATCCACTCGCGGATCGGCGGCGCATCCGGATCGAGTCGGAGGACGCCCGCCTCGAAACGGATCCGATTCTGGCGCGGCGTGTGATCGAGAAGCTTCTGCTCAACGCGCTCGAAGCGACACCCGAAGGCGGCACGGTCACGGCCGGGTGCCAGGCGACGGAACGCGTCGAGTTCAGCATCCACAACCAAGGCGAGATGCCGCGCGAAGTGCAGCTCCAGGTTTTTCAGCGTTCGTTTTCGACCAAGGGCCGTGGCCGCGGGTACGGAACCTATTACGCAAAGCTGGTCGCCGAGCGCTACCTGAAAGGGACGGTTTCGTTCCAGTCGAGCGTTGCGGTGGGCACCAGCTTCGTCCTCAACGTGCCTGGATAACGGATAGTCCCAGTACTCTCAAAACCGACACTGGCCTCGCAGGAACTCATAATGACGCACCTGGACCACTTTCGGTGCATCCTATGGGTACCGTGCATCCTGTCGAAAACAGCATTCTCGTTCCGCTGAGTGAGCGGCCCCCGATGGCCGGGCTCCAGGCTCAGTCGGATCTTCTGGCCGCCGTGCCGCTCCTCGGGCGCGTTCTGGACGCCATTCCCTCGATGGCGATGGTGCTCAACACGCAACGGGAGATCCTGCTCGCCAACCGCCGGCTGGTGGAATTCGCCGGCGCCGAAGAGGCCGATGAGCTGCGCGGGATGCGGTCCGGCGATGTACTGGGCTGCGTCCACGCCCTCGAAAGCTGCGGCGGATGCGGAACCACGCCCCATTGCGCGGTCTGCGGTTCGCTCCGCGCCGTTGTGGACGCCCAGTTGGGTTATGGACAGGCGCAAGTCTGCCTGATGGTGCGCCGCGCCGGCGGGGAAGACGAGCCCGTGGCGCTCGAGGTTTGGGCCGCGCCGCTCGAAATCTCCGGCCAGCACTTCACCCTGGTCTCGCTCAGCAGCGCGGCGGACCGCTTGCGTCGCGATCATATCGATTTGGCCGTACTTCCGCAGGCGATGGCTTTGGCGGCGGAGACGGATGCGCTGACGCGCGCCGCCGCGGACGAGTCCAGCGCGCCAGACGCCCACCGGCGGACATTGAGCCTGCTCCAGGCCTCCTCCAGGCGGCTCTCGGATGTGCTTCGCGCACCGGGCGAACTGGCCGCGGCGGAGGCCGGAGAACTGGCCGTCGCTCCCAGCCTCGTTTCCGCGCGGGAACTGCTCTCCGGGGCGGTCGCGGACGTGGTTCCTTGCGACGGCCCGGGAATCCACCTGGATCGGCCACCCGAGAACGCAGAGGTTGAAACCGATCCCGGCCTGGCGCGGAAGGTGCTGGGGCAGATCCTGCTCAATGCGACCGAGGCGGCCCCGTTGGGAGGCGTCAGCGCCGGCTTTCGTGTCTCCGAGACGCACGTCGATTTCAGGGTCCACAATCCAGGTGAGATGGCGCGTGCGGTGCAGCTTCAGGTCTGCTCTCGCGGTTTCTCGACCAAAGCTCCCGGCCGGGGATACGGAACCTATCTGGCCAGACTCGTGGCGGAGCGGTATTTGGGAGGTTCCTTGACGTTTCGCTCAGTTGCCGGGGAGGGCACGACGTTCACCGTCCGTCTGCCGCGCGCCGGCGGCGCAGGAAAGGAAGCGCATGATTAGCGCGGGCATCGTTGTCACCGATCCGGACTTCCGGAAACAGATTGTGGATTGTCTGAAGAGCCTGGGCGTGCGCATCGAGTTCGCCGTGGGAGAGACCGCCGGCCAGGGGCACCAGATGGCCGCCACCAATCCGGATTTGCTGGTGCTCGACTTCAGCCAGCCCGGTATGTTGCCGGTCATGGCCGAGATCAGGTCGCTCGAAGCGCCCGTGGCGGTCATCGCGGTCCATCACTTGGGCGAGGCGGATGCGATCCTGAGCGCGCTGCGATCGGGCGCGCGCGAGTTCCTCTGGCCTCCGCTAAACGAGAAGTCGTTGCGCACGGCGGTTCAAGCCATCGAAGCCGAGAAAATGCAGCGGGACGAGCGGCGCCGGGCGGCCACCACGGTGGGTTTCCTGGCAGCGGCGGGTGGATGCGGCGCCACCACCATCGCCTGCCACCTGGCTGCCGACTTGCGCCGCTCCGGCGCGGGCCAGGTCGGTGTACTGGATTTCGACCTCGCCGCGGGGATGGCCGGCTTCTGGTTCGGAGCTGCCGCCAACTACTCGGTTCTGGATGCCGTGCACCATCTCGGCCGCATGGATACCAGCCTGTGGAAAGGGCTCGTCTCGGCCGTGCAGCCGCAACTGGACGTGCTGGCCGCGCCGGCCGAGAGTCCGCTCGGAGGCTTACCTGGGGCGCGCGACTTCGCCGGGGTCCTGAGCTACGCGCGCTGCCAGTACGATTGGATCGTCGCAGATTTGGGAGCCAGCCTCACGTCGCTTTCGGTGGCGCTTATCGAGGGTGTGAATTCCGTATACGTGGTGAGCACGCCGGACGTGTCTTCTCTGCTTCAGACCCGCAGGATCGTTCAGAGGCTGGTCCAGCTCGACTGTCCCAAAGACAAGCTGAAGGTGCTGGTCAGCCGGGTCCAGAAGGGCCAGCTAGTGTATCCCGACGACCTGAGGAACATGATCGGCCTTCCCGTGGAGGCGGTCTTTCCCAGTGACAGCCAGGAAATCGCGGAGGCGCACTCATCGGGCCGGCTCATGGCCCCCAAGTCCGATTTCGGCAAGCGCATCGCGCAGCTATCGGCCAAGCTCACCGGCAAGACGAGCGAGACGAAGCCTTCCCGGTTCTCGATGTTCGGTATGCGGGCCCAGGAAGCGTAACCGCGGCGCGCTCGTCCGCTTGCTGAGGCGCGCGGTTCCGTGCTGAGTGCTGGTTCGCGCCGCAGCACCGAACCGCGACCGTCAGGGAGCGGACCTGGCGGTCGGAGCACGGCCTTCGACCCCGTGAGCCGTTTCGTCCGCTCGCTGGCGCGCGCGCTTCCGAGCAAGCTCCGGACCTCGACCGTGAGGGAGCGGACCCGGCGGTCGGAGTACTGGTGCTATGCGGCCGGCCGCATCCCTGGTACCAATAGAACTAAAGATTCCCACTCGAAGCTCTGATTCTCCGTGCATCCGCGGCTGTTGTAGATGCATCATGAAGGGAGGTTAATTATGACGAATCCCGTTCCCCTTCCGCTGAACGACCGCGCGCCTGCCGCTGCCGTTCAGGCCCAGGCCGACCTCCTGGCGGTGGTCAATCTCCTCGATCGCATCCTGGACGCCATTCCCTCGATGGCCATGCTGCTCAATCCGCAACGGCAGATCGTGCTCGCCAACCAGCGGCTGGTCGAATTCGCCGGCGCCAGAGGAGCACATGAGATGCTCGGGCTGCGATTCGGCGAGGTCCTCGAATGCGCTCGGGCGCTCGAAAGCGAAGGCGGATGCGGAACGACACCTAACTGCGCGGCGTGCGGCGCGCTCCACGCCATCCTGGACGCGCAGTTGGGTCGTGCCGACACGCAGGTCTGCTTGATGATCCGGCGCGTCGGCGGAGAAGAACAGGCCCTGGAACTGGAGGTCTCCGCCGCGCCGGTCGAAATCTCCGGGCAGCCGTTCACCCTGGTTTGCATGAGTAGCGCCCAGAACCGTGTGCTTCGCGAGCGGCTGGAACGGGGTATTCTGCCGCAGGCTATGGCGGTGGCGAACGAAATGGACGCACTGGCGCGCACTGCCGCGGATGACGGCGCCACTGAGGCGGCCCGCCGGGAGGCTTTGCGCCTGCTCGAGGCCGCGTCGAAACGGCTCCTCCGGTTGGCTCAGGCGCATAGCGAGCTCGCCGCCGCCGAAAGCGGCCGGCTGGCCGTTGCACGCCGCGCCGTTTCGGCCCAAGAACTGCTGTCGCAGGCGGCAGGCGGGCCGGAGATACGGTTGGATGCACCCCCCGAGGATGCGGTGGTCGATACCGATCCCGCTTTGGCCGCAAGCGCGCTCCGCGAGATGCTGTTGAACGCGCTGCAGGCCGCGCCGCCGGAGCGAGTGAGTGCCGGCTATCGGGTCTCCGAGACGCACGTGGAGTTCTGGGTCCACAATCCGGGCGAGATGCCGCGCGCCGTCCAGCTTCAGGTCTTCTACCGGGCCTTCTCGACGCGGGCGGCCGGCCGCGGATACGGAGCCTACTTCGCCAAGCTGCTGGCGGAGCGGTATCTCGGCGGCGCCCTCTCGTTCCGCTCCGATGCCGGGGAAGGTACGACGTTCACTCTTCGGCTGCCTCGCGCCCTCAAGAAACAGGAGGTGGCGCATGCTTAACGCCGGCGTCGTAGTTACCGATCCGGAGTTCAGGAATCGCATTGTGCGTGACCTGCAGTCCCTGGGTGTGCGGATCGCATTCGAGAAGGATGACGTGACCAGCGTGGTGCACCGGGGCGATTCCCCCCTTCCCGACCTGTTGGTGCTCGATTTCAGCCAGCCCGGCATGCCGGCCGTCATGGCCGGTCTCAAGACGGCCGAAGCGCCGGTTGCGGTGATCGCGTCCCACGGGCTGCGGGAGCCGGAAGCGATCCTGACCGCGATGCGGCTGGGCGCGCGGGAGTTCCTCTCGCCACCGCTGAACGAATCGGCGCTGGCGGATGCCGTCCGAGCCATCGACAACGAGAAGGCGCAGCGCGAGGCACAGCGCCGGATGGCCACCGCGGCCGGCTTCCTGGCGGCGACCGGGGGATGCGGCTCCAGTGTAATCGCGTGCCATGTGGCCGCGGAACTGCGGCGCTCCGGCGCGGGCCGGGTCGGTCTGCTGGACTTCGACCTCGCTGCGGGCATGGCCGGCTTCTGGTTCGGCTCCGACGGCGCCTACTCCGCCCTGGATGCCATGCACAATCTGAGCTCGATGGACACCAGCCTCTGGAGGACCTTCGTCTTCACTCCACAGCCGCGATTGGATGTGCTGGCGGCGCCGGCCGCGATTCCGCTAGGTGCCTTGCCGGGTGCGCGCAGCTTCGCCGGCGTCCTGGGCTATGCGCGCTCGCAGTATGACTGGGTGGTGGCCGACCTGGGCGCGCATCTGACACCCGTCTCGCTGGCCCTCCTGGAGGAGCTGGACACGGTTTTTCTGGTGGCCACGCCGGAGGTGGCCTCGCTACTCCAGGCCCGCCGGATCGTCCAGAGACTGTTCCAGCTCAACTATCCCAAGGAGAAGCTCAAGCTCCTGGTGAGCAGGGCCCAGCAGGATCGGGCGTCCTCCGCCGACGAGTTGAAGAGCGCGATCGGACTCCCGTTGGAGGCGGTTTTTCCGAGCGACAGCGTGGAGATCGCGAACGCGCTCGCATCGGGACGGCTCGTGGCGCCCAACTCCGATTTTGGGAAGCGCATCGCACAGCTCTCGGCCCGGCTGAGTGGCAGGACGGTGGAGCAGACGGAGACGAGGCCTTCCCGGTTCGCGATGTTCCGCGTGCGGGCGCAGGGGGCGTGACGGGAGCTGTGGGGCGGACCACCTGGGTCTGCACCCCGATCCAGACTCTTGGCGACCTCTTAATCTTGGTCTGCAGCGTCGAGAACCTAGCTATAGTTAGCGCTCTCCCGGCGGCGGAGCGTTGACGTTGCCGGCGGACGGGGGCTTCCAGCCGTCGTTGGATGGGCCGTTCTGGAAAAACTTGGAGTCGTGGCTGAGCGGATGGCCGGTCGCGTATTTGGCGTTGGCTTGTCCGAAAATCTTGCCGGCGCGCAAAGTGTCGTCGTGGATCTTGGTGACCATCTGCTGGTACCGCTCGTCGGTCTGCGCGAATCCGGAGAAGTAGACCAGGTCGTTGTTCCCCACGATGACGACGTCCACGCCGGGCACTGAGGCGATGTCATAAGCGTTGGCCACTCCGGTGGGAGTTTCGATCATCACCACCACCAGCATGTTGTCATTGAAGGTCTTGTGATAGTTGATGCCGTTGATGCCCCAAATGCTCGCGGCCTGGCCCTGGCCCGAGCTGCGACGCCCGACGGGTGGGTAGCGCGCCCACTTGGCGGCCTCGCGCGCCCGGTCCACGTCGTCCACCGTGGGGATGATGACGCCCAGGGCGCCGATGTCGGTGGCGTGCTGGATGTGCCATTCCTGCGCGTCGGGCAGCCGGACCATGGGAATGGCGCCGGCGTGCGGGCAGGCGGCGATCATCTTCTCGACGTCCGCGGAACTCCAGCGTGCTGTGCTGCATTTCGAACCACGCGTAGTCGTAGTGTTTGGCCGCCTCGCAATAGCCTTCGATATCCATCTTCCATTGGGTGAAGCTGAAGACCTGCTTGCCTTCGAGGATCTTCTGCTTGGCGGTGTTGTACAGCTTGGGCGTGGCGCCGCCCGGGCCTTGCGCGGCTAGCAGGATGCCAGGCAGCGCGATTGCCAGGAACAGAATGGATCGTCCCAGTGACGGTGTCATGGTTGACGCGACCTCCTTCGGCCTACCAGCCAACATACTCCCAACCCGGGTTGGGCGGGAGAGGGCGTGCGGGAACCGCGTCCGCTTGCTTACGCGCGCGGTTCGGTGCTGTTGGCCGAGCCAGACGCCCGCTCCTAGAGCGACCGCTTTGGAAAAGGCAGGATGAGGCGATCCGGCAGGCTTGCGAAGGCAACAAACCCGTGATGCCGGTAGAAGCTCGCGGCCTGCTCGTCCTTGGCATCCACTACGAGGGCGTAAGCAGCGATCTCGGACCGGGAGGCGCGCTCCATCGCATCCCATAAGAGAGCGCCTCCCAGACTGAGGCCGCGCCAGTCGAGAGCGACGGCGAGGCGTCCCAGGAGGGCGACCGGAACGGCAGGGTACCTGGGCAGACGACTGGCGAGTGGAACGGGCATCTCGGAAAGGAGAACACTGCCCGCGGCCAGCGTGTAGTATCCGGCGATGCTGCCGGTGGCTACATCTCGCGCCACGAAGCACGCGGTGACGCGGCGGCGCACATCCTGGCCGGCCTGGTGCTTGAAATAGCGATCCAGCGCGTCGACCCCGCAGGCGAAGGAGGCGCGATCATGGCCAGGTGCGAGCGGCTCAACGACAAATGAGCCCTTCATCGCGCCGGTGCGATCAATCGGGCGTGCGCCTTACTGGCGCGGCGGAGGGCGGGCGCAAGCGCGGGCGGGTGCAGCAGGAGATCGACGAAGCGTCGCTGGTCCGCCACCGACAAGTGGATGAGCTGGGCTTCGTCAATGGTCCTGTGCGCCGCCTCCTGGGCGGCGGTGACAACAAAATCGCTGACGCTGCGGCCCTGGATCTCCGCGGCGCGCTTGACGATGCGAAGCGCGTCGGGAGCTATGCGAGCTTCGATCCTGGCCGTGCGGTCCGCCTGCCGTGGCATAAGTGTATTGTACGGGATTCCGCCGGACAAATGAAAAGCCGCGGGTCTGGAGACCCGCTGCAGGCGTGGACGCCTGCCCCACTATTCGTAGCGCAACGCCAGAATCGGATCGATGCGGCTGGCGCGCTGCGCGGGGATCCAACCCGCCACGGCGGCAACGACGATCAGCAGGGCCGTGCAGGCGACGGCGATCGAGGGGTCGCTGCCTTTGATGCCGTAAAGCTGGGCGGAGACCAGGCGGCCGAGGCCGATGGCGGCGGGAACGCCGACCGCCAGGCCGATCGCCAGGAGCACCAGCACTTCGCGCATGACCAGCCAGATCACCGAGCCGGGCCGGGCGCCGAGCGCCATTCGCAGCCCCAACTCGCGGGTCCTGCGGCCCACCGCGAAGGCCATCACGCCATAGAGGCCGACGGTGGCGAGCAGCGTGGCCAGCAGCCCAAAGCCGGCCGAGAGAAGGGCGATGAGCCGCTCGGTCAGCAGGGTTTCGTCCAGTTGCCCGGCCAGCGTCTTCAGCGCGTAGACGGGCATTGCCGGGTCGAGGTTCTTTACTTCGTTGCGGACCGCGGCGTATACGGCGCGCGAGCCCAACGCCGCGCGCACGTAGAACGCCGCGCCGTTGTTGCCCCAGTCCGGGACGAACACCTGCCGGTGCACGCCTGCCCGCGGGCCTTCGTAGAGGGAGTCGCCCACCACACCAACAATCTCGATATCGAGTTTGGTGCCCGGGCCGCTGCCCCGTCCGAGATGGCGGCCGATGGCGCTCTTGTCCCCAAAGAAATGGCGCGCGAACCGCTCGTTGACGATGGCCACCTTCGAGTGCTCCTTGATGTCACGGCGGTCGAAGTCCCTGCCTTGAAGGATGGGCGTGCCCATGGTCTGGAAGTATCCCGGCAAGAGCGCGTTCATGAAGGCCTGCATGTCCTCGCCGTCTTTGGCCTGATGGCCTTCGACCGACGTGGTGCTGTCCCACTCGTCGCCCGATAGCACCGGGACGACGGCCAGAGAAGCCGCCTTCACTCCGGGAATGGCACGCAAGCGCTCCTGCAGCTCCTGGTAGAAATGCATGGTGCGCGGGTCGTCGTAGCCGTTGAGCGCGGGCGACAATTGGAAGGTGACCAGGTTGTCCAGGTCCCGGAATCCTGTGTCGGCCGCCTCGAGGTTCTGAAGGCTCCTGACGAACAGCCCCGCACCGAAGAGGAGAAGAAAACTCAGCGCCACCTGCGCGGCCACCAGGCCCTTTCGCAAAAGCAGCGAGCCGCCTCGTCCGACCACCGACCCGGCCACGTCCTTCAGCGTCGTCCACAGGTCCGGGCGGCTGGCGCGCAGCGCCGGCAGGAGTCCGAACATAAGGCTGGTGAGGAGGGTCAGGCCCAGGGCGAACAACAGAATCCGCAAATCGGGCTTGGCGCTGATCAGCAGCGGATTCCCCTCGGAGGGTATCAGGGCAAGCAGGCCGCGCGTCATCGCCATGGCCAGGCCAATCCCCACCAACCCTCCGGCGAAGGAGAGCACCAGGCTCTCGACCAGCAACTGGCGCACGAGCTGGCCGCGCGACGCCCCCAGCGACAGCCGCACCGCGATCTCCTTCTGCCGGGCGAAGGCGCGTGCGATGAGGAGATTGGCGACATTGGCGCACGCGATCAACAGCACCAGGCCCACCATCGCCATCAGGACGATCAGCGCCGTCGAAGAGCTGTTACGCAGATCCGAGTAGCCCGTGGCGGCCCGCTCGACGTTGATGGTTCCCCGCAGGAACCGGGCGCGGTCGTACGGGGTCCAGTCCTTCGCGGCCGGCAGGGTCGATTCGTATTCGCGGACCTGGTGGAACAGCACCTGCAGCGGAGCGCGGGCGGATTCCGCGGTGTAACCCGGCTTCAGGCGGGCGAACACCTGAACCCAGCGCGTGCGGCGGTCGCCCGGAGAAAACCAGTCCCACTCCGGCATCATGGCGGGTTCCATCAGAATCGGCACGCGGATCTGGGGAGAGCGGGCCGGGTCGAGCCCCTCGAAACCGGGCCCCGAGACGCCCACGATGGTCATGGGGTAGTTGCTGACCAGGATCTTGCTGCCGACCACCTTGGGGTTGCGCGCGAAACGGTTGGCCCAGTAGTCGTAGCTGAGCACCACCACGGGTTGGCCCATGAACACCTGGTCGTCCTCGCGGGAGTTGAACAGGCGGCCGGCAGCCGGCTTCACTCCAAGCATGGTGAAGTAATTCCCGGAGACCAGTTCGGCGTCCACACGCTCGGTCTGGTTGTCGATGCTGACAGAACTGCTAACCAGGCGGCGGCACAGGACCTCGGCCAGCGGCGCCGCCTTCTTCTGGAAGTCCTGGTAGATGGGGTAGGAGTGCATGCGGTCGCCCATGTTGCTGCCGTTGTGGGGGCCCTTCTGGTAGAGCATGACCAGCCGGTCCGGGTCCTTCACGGGCAACTGGCGCAGCATGAGCTGGTCCATGAGGGTGAAGATGGCGGTGTTGGCGCCGATCCCGAGAGCCAGCGAGAGGATCGCCACCGAGGCGAACAGGGGACTGCGGCGAATTGCGCGCAGGGCGAAGCGGACGTCCGGCGTGAGGCTGCTCATACAGAACTATACGAACGAGAGCGGGTTTGGTAAGGCAGAAAAAACGCGGGTCTGGAGAGGGACTTGCGAAACTCGGCTGGTTGGTTGCGCTGGAGAGCAGACGGGGCTGAAAAGCGGTGACAGGCACCCCTGTCCACGCGCCCGCGAAGCCGATCCTGTGGCTTGAGAGTGTCCGGGCTTGGGACAGCGGAGCCAGTCACCGTTTTTCAGCGGAGGCGTAAAACTGTCAGGCGAATTTCGCAAGTCCCTCTGGAGACCCGCTGCAGGTACCTGGATGCCTGCGCTAGAAGCCGCCGCGCGGGCGATAACCGGGCCGGGCGCGGATGCGGTACTTGTGGCCGACGTCGGACGGAATTTCGATGGAGATCTTGCGGAAACCCTCATTGGGGTTGGGCGCGGGGTAGTAGGTGATGCCGTAAGAATTGCCGAGCGCTTCGCGGACCGATTCGAAGGCCTCCACCTGCTTCTGCCAGGTGCGGGCGAAATAGGCCTGTCCGCCGGTATGCTGAGCGATGCGGTGAAACACGGCGGCGGAGACGGAGTCTTTGTTGACCTCGCTGGTGGAGATGACGTAGATGGGGATGCCCTCGTCCTCGGCCACGGCGCGCACATCGTCGGGCGCGACCATGCTGGCATTGTCGGGCCCGTTGGAAAACACGATGACCACCTTGCGGCCCGGGATTTTGGCGGCGTCGCGCAAGGTGAGCAGCAGTGCGTTATAGAGCGCGGAATCGTCGCCGGCCACGGCCTTGCGCAGCCCGAAGACCGCCTCGTTGCGATCGCGGGAGATGGGGGCGGCACGGTTCAGGTTGCGGCTGAAGGTGTAGACTGCCACCGAATCGGCGCGATCCAGGCCGCGCACGAAGTCCGCGATGGCGTCCGAGGCGTAGACAAATCCGCGGTACATATAGTTGCTGGTGTCGAACAGGACGAAGACGTTGGTGCCGGCGTAGGGATCGACGCGCGACTCGGCCGCGTCCCCGCCGGCCGGTTTCTCGGCGGCCAGCATGGGCCGGGTGGTGCCGTCCTCCAGAACCTGCAGGGCGGGCTTGCTGCCTTCGGCGAAGGTGGACACTTTCTGCGGGATGCTGTCCTCGAAGATGCGGAAGTCGCCCGGCTTGAGCCCGTTGATATAGCGGCCCTTGCTGTCGGTGACGGTGAAGCTCAGCACCACCATGTCCACCTTCACGCGGAAGACGGTGCCCGGTTTCTCCTGGCCGAGAAGGCTGGCCGGCAGGCTCATCGCCACAAACAGGCTCATGGCCGCGAACACGCTTGCTGCTGTGACCACGCTGGTTGCCCTCGGCCCGCCGGTTGCCCCGAGCCCGCTGGTTGCCGCGAGCGCGCCGGTTGCCCCGGCCAGGCCTCGTCGCCGCGAGTGCGCTCGCTCCCGCGAGCAGCCTCCTCGCTGCGTGGACGGCCGTCTCTCCGCGCGCACGCCCATGGCTCGGAGCAGCCTCGCCGACAGTGCCGCTATCGCGTCTCGGTTCACGATCTCCTCCCTGATGCCTGGGTCATTGGAGCGAAGCCTTCTGTTCGGTGTCCATACGCAAACGCGCCTTGGCGCGGATATTCTCTCCCACATGCCGGAGCGAACGGAGCACCGCCGGCCAGTCTTCCAGGTGCGTAGCGAAGATCTGCTCGACGGTCTGCTGGGTCCACTCGGGAATCAGCACGTTGAGCTGGGAAGGCGAGGCGTGGATTTCGTCCGCCAGGGCGGCAAAATAAAGGTTGGTCGATTCCCAGCTTTCGGCCAGGATGCGGCTGGAGTAACCCATCAGCGCCGGGAAAGTCCGAAGGTGCAACAACTCTGGCCGATAGGAACCGGTGAGCGTGGGTTTGGGAGTGCCAAACGCAAGGGAAACCGCCTCATAGTTGACGCTGCCGGGCGCCTCCCGCTCGATGCGGCCGATGTCGGCGGCGAGCGGGCGCAGCCCGTGACCGCCGGAGATCATGCGGCGCGCGATCAGGAACGACTCGTCGGGGGTGATGTTGTCGAGCGCTGCGCTCACCTGGCCGTGTTCCACCAAATCCGCCACTTTCGCGGCACGAGCCGGAGGGGCCTGCTGTCCGAGGACCGCGGTCAACTGGCGGCGCAAGTCGGGATCGAGAACCGACTCCGCGACCAGCGACTCGGCGTAGCGCAGATGCAGCTCCACCCAGTGCAGTTCGGCGGGTGTGACGTTCCACCAGCGCGGGATCTTCGCGCTCTGAATCAACTGCGGCGCCAGGTCGCCCCAGATCAGCGCCTGCTCGCGCACGGGAACCATGAAATTCTGCTCGGCGACCGCGAGCGCGTACGGCAACCCGGCGAGGGAGCCCGTCAGCCGCCCGCCGGAATTCGAGGGCCAGCCGCCCGCTGCCACCCAGGTGGCTTCCCAATAGAGCGGGTGCCCGGGCGAGCCGGCAATGTCGTGGCCGCGGACGAAGCTCGGGTTGGTCAGCAGGACCTGGGCGCCGGGCGGAGCATAGTGGACGTAGTTCAGGCCCACCAGGGTGTCGCGCAGCAAGGGGGCCAGGCTGCCCCTCAGGTCGCGCAGGCGGGCCGCATCGCCCTGGGCGCGGTCGATGGCGGACTTGAGGTTCAGGCGGTGCTCGATCTCGATGTGGCGCTCCACGGTGTAACCCACCGTCATGGAGCCTCTTTCCTGGACGGTGAAGCTGGTCCAGGGCGGCTGGATCTCGGCGATGCGCGTGGCCAGGCGGCCTACGAGCGCGGTGTTGAGTTTTTCCCCGCGCGCCACCGCGTCGAGATTGTCCGCCATGCCGAACAGATTGTCGAGGGAGACCAGTTTCTGGGCCTCGAGGATGCGGACCATGTCCTGAATGACCCGGGCCTGGGTCTCGGAATCGCTGGTAGTCTCCGCGCCGGCGAGGAGGCCGAGCATCCAGTCCTGCGCCGATGCCGCTTCCGGAGCGCCGGTGGCCTTCATTAGCAATCGCACGCCCGAGCGCGCCGCGTCGAACAGATCGCGCTGGCTGCGCGCCTGCGGAAACGGAGCGAGGATGCCGGCCAGCGTCGCATCGGCCGCGGCGGGCGGGATGAAGCCATGCCGGCAGAAAATCTCCCACAGCCCAGCCAGGGCCTGCATGCTGGCGGTCAGATCCAGGCGCAGCTGGGTGTCACCGCCGCGATTCAGCGCGCGAGCCGCATCCAGATATTGCAGGATGGTCTGCTCGCTGAGCTGGGGCGCTTCGCTGAAGAGCGAATACTGGGAGCCGTACGTACGGTAGTCGGTAGCGAGGCGTCGGGCGGTCTCGGGTTGGAGGGGCTTGGGGCGCCAGCGATCCAGATCGCTCAAAGTCATGAAGACGGCGAGCGGCTGGTTGTCGACGGACTTGCGGCAAAGACCGAACAGGGCGTCCATGAGGTCGTCCGGCGTCTTCCAGCCCGGCGCTGCGCGTGCCAGGCGGACATCGAGCTTGGCGAACATGCGTCCGGCGAACAGGTTCTTCCAGACCGCAAGTCCGCCCGGGACGTGCGGCTGCCCATCCGGATCCAGGCGCAGCCGGGCCGTGAGCAGCAGCATGTCGGTATTGGCGCGGAACACCGGACGCGCGGGGCCGGGGCTGGTTACGCGCCCGCGGATGGCCTGGTAGAAACGCTTTATGCGCTGGGGTTCGGCGAGGTAGTCCCGGACCGGGCCGTCGATCCGCGCCAGCGCGTCGTAGTAGCTGGCCATCCAGCCGTCGTCCCTGGAAATGAGCTTCACGAAAAACGCTCCGCCCTGGGCGGGAGAAACGCCGGCCAATTCGGCCCACACGGGCTCGGAGCGGGCCCCGCCGGGCGTCACGGCCTTGCCTCCGCGGACCTCGAACATGCCGCCGTAGAAATCGAGCACGTGCCCGAAGGCCTTGAGCCGGTCGATGGAGGCCGCCTGCCGCACTGCATTCGCGGTCTCCGGGTCCAGCTTCGCCATGCCGAGATAGGTCCGGCACAGGATGGGATCTCCCAGGAAGACGTCGATGAAGTCGCCGCTCTGCTTGTCGCCCGGAGGAACCCAATAGGTGGCGCCGTAGAGAACCGGGACGCGGGTGGAGGCGTAGGGGTACTCGAACTTCCGGTTGGTCCGCAGCGCCTGCTCCAGTTCCGCGATGGGGAAGCCGGAGTCGATGGTTACGAAAGCGCGGCTGGCGTTCACGGTTTCGAGCACGACGTCGCTGCCGCAGCCGCCGCGCATGCGGTAGCCGAGGACGCGCAACAACTCGCCCGCTTCCGCCGAATCGCAAGTCTCGATGCGGATGATCCGCTTGTCTCCGGCGATGTGGGCCAGTTCGCGCGCCTGCGACACGTAGCGCACGATGAGCTTGAGGTACTCGGTGGGCTCGAGGATTTCGCCGCTCAGGGACTGGTAGCCGCCGGTGACGATGTTCCGCGCGAGAGACGGCAGCAAGTCGTCCGCGGGCAGATCGGGGGCCAGCGCCGCCATGCGCGCGAAGGAACGCAGGGGCCCGGGAATCTCGATGGTCTGGACCGGGGCGGCGGGCGCCTCGGCGGGAAGGCCTCCGGTCCAGTCGTCTCCACCTGCGTCGCGATAGGCCTCCAGGTGGTGTGCGGCGGCCGTGCGGTCGCCATCGATCAGATCGAGCAGCACCAGGCGGCGCGCCGTTTCGCGGCGCTCCTCTTTCTGGCTGGGCGCGAGCGCGGCGAGCGCCTTGGCGTACTCCGCGCGGGCGTCGGGATCGTGATGAGCGGCGAGGAAGTCGGCGTAGGCGAGAACGGCCGCGGCATCGTCGTTCGGACTGCGGGCGGCTTGCTGGAGCAAGGTTCGCGCTCCGAGCGCGTCTCCCTTCAGCTCCAACTCTCGCGCAGAGCGGATCGCCTCCTGCCCGTTATCCGAGCCGGCCAGCGCGGAACCGACGCCCAGCAGAACCGCCAATAGAGACGGAAAGGCCCTCATGCACGCCCTCCTGACAGATTCAATGTACCATTTCCACTCCGCGAAGTTGTTTGCGGAAGAACAAGGGCGCGGGGGGCCAATGCGGGCTATGGCGGCCATCGAGTAGGACTGAGCGCAAGCTGTGGGCGGTCACGGCTGCTGCCAGGACGGCCCGAGCGCAAGGTGCCGGCTGGCGCACAGCGACGGCTGGGCGGACCGAGCGCAGGTTGCGAGTGCGCGGAACGGCGGAGGCTGGGGCTGAGCGCAAGCCGCGGGCGGGCGCACAGCGGCGGCTCGTGCCAGCCGATGGCGCGACTGACGGTAAGCGCCGACAAGGCCGGCGGGTGGCCAGCCGGAGACCCGGCCTACCTCGGAATCAGCACGGCCGGCGAGAAGACGGGCCGGTGGCCGAGGTAGCCCTGCTGCGCCAGCTTGCGGTAAAAAGAGCCGGCGATCTGCGAGGCAATGGGGCCGCTCACGCCGCGGGCGCCGGTCAGCAGCACTACGGTCACGATGCGGTTCTGGCCGAAGTCGTTGAACGAGCCGAACCAGCCCAGGTGGGCGGTGCCGCCCGTGCAGGTGCCGGTCTTGCCGCAAACGGGCGCTTCGGAATCGTACACGGCACGGCGCGCCGTGCCGAACGCGACGGCACCGGCCATGCCGGGTTTGAGCTGCGGAATGAACTGCGCGATATCCAGGTGCCGCTTGACGCGCGGAACGAACTGCTCGATGTCCTTGGCATTCTGCGGGTATTGCAGATAGTAAAGCGTCCCGCCATTGGACACCGCCGCCACCAGGGCTGCGAGCTCGAGCGGAGTCTGGCGGATGCCGTCGCCGAAGCTGGTCATCATCCCCATGCCGCTGGAGGGCGGGGCGGAGGCGAAGAAGCCAGGTTCCTCGCCTGGAATGTCCAGGCCAGCCTTCTCACCCATGCCGAACAGCCGGGCGTAATACGACCACCGTTCATAGCCCAGCTTGATGCCCAGGTTGGCGAAGTAATAGTTGTTCGAATGCGCCAGCGCCTGGGTGAGGTCCATGCGCGTGCGGCCGTAGAGGTGAACGGGAGTGACGCGGTCGATCAGCCCTTCGCTGAGCGCCGCCAGGGCTACCGCGATCTTCACGGTGGAGCAGGGCTGGAATCCGCCCGTCAGCGCGAGTTTCTGGTTGACGAGCGTGAGAATGCGGCCCGTATTCGCGTTCACGACCGCCACGGTGCCGTTGTAAGGCCCCAGTGCCTCGACCGCCGCCCGGCGCACGGTCAGGTCTTCGCCATCGACGCGGTCCCCGGCGGTCGAATCCGCAAAAGTGGGAGAAGCCCAGGGGCTACGCCGCGCCGCGACGCGCCCACGGCGAACGCGCTTGGAGATGCTGGCCCTGGTGGCGCTGGTTGAGGTCTTGCTCGCAGAGGCCAGCGCGTGTGGATGTTTTCGCCGGTGGTGCTTCGCAGTAGCCGGAGCGGCGAGGGCAATCCCGGCAATGGCGGCCAGGGAAATTACCACATGAAGAATGCGGGAAAGTTTTTTTTGGCGCATGCTCAAAACATGAATAACGCCCAATGTTCGAGGCTCGGTCAAGTTCGATTGTCGGGGATCACAGGCATCCTGTCAAGCTCGAAAATCGGCCCGCGCCCGCACCCCCATACTACTTATCGTACCGCAGAGCGGGTTGGCCCGGACATTGGGGCCCGTTTTCGCGACTGGGTGGGCGATCCGGCCGCGGCCTGCGGAGGGCACGCGCTTTCGCGGGCCGTCTCTAGGGAGTGGCACGGGCGAGCTCTGGCTCTCACGGAAAACGCGGCCAGCGAGCTACGGCCGTTGCCAGCTACCGCACCTCGGGAACACGGGCAAAGACGTCTCACGGTAAACGCGGCCAGCGAGCTACGACCGTTGAGGCTTGAATTACTCTCTAGGAGGGCAGCAGGCTGCGCCGGCGCAGCCAGGACACGATGGCAATTCCAACCATCGCCAGACCAGCGGTTACGGGTTCCGGAATCTCCAGAGGAGTTTGGATTGTCCCTTGCATGTCCCAGATAACCAAGCCGGTGGGGTTCGGCGACGCCGGGCCGGTGCTGTCGTTGTAGACGATGAACTGAATGGTGTTGACGCCGGTTTTGAATGAAGTGTACGCGAAGTAGGTGCCTTCGCCCGAACCGGCACTCGCATTTGCGCTGCCGATCGCGAACTTGTACGGGTTCGCGTACGAGCTCATACCGCAGCTTGCCGTGGGTATTACCGCGCCGAGCCCGACACCGTTGATCCCAACGCTGGTGGCGCAGTTGTCCGACGAAAGCAAGCCCGTGATCAATACCCGCGACAGGTCGGCGCCGTCCGGGATGACGAACGTCGTCTGGTAGACGAAGTACCGGCTGGAGGGAGCGGTGAGATAGTACTGGTTGTTGTACCACACATAGCTCGGTGCGGGTCCGATCCACTTGCCGGTGCCGGTATTGCTGTTCCAAGGGCCGCCGCCGAGCGGCCAGGCAGTGGCATCGATGAGGTAAGCCTGTTGCCAGCTCGTTCGCGGCGGCAGCACGCCGGGATTGATCGACGGATCGGTCGTAGTGGAGTAAAACGAGTAATTCGGGTCTCTTGGCGCGCCCCCCGAGGCACCTGTGTTGGCCACCGTGAAGAAGGTGTCCGCATGCGCAGCACCGACCGTCCCCACGAGCATCGCCGCCGCGTAAAACACCGCAGCTCGTTTTCGGAACACGAGTTCGCGCATATTGGGCTACTTGAGGCTATGCTAGTCGAATCGGCAGGTCCAAGTCAATGCAATTCTTCATGTGCCCGAAGGTTCCCGATAGTACTGGGAGTACTGTTCGGCACCGCTGCCCACTTTGCGCGCCTATCCCCAGGCCCTTCGAGCCCACCCGGTATAATAGATCGGGTGGGGACTTTTTTCCTCCAGAACTTCGGCTGCCGGGCGACGCAGGCCGATGGCGCCGCCATCGAATCGTCGCTGTTGGGCAAGGGTCTAGAACCGGTAGACCGGGCCACAGCAGATGTTGTAATTTTAAACACCTGCACCGTAACCTCTTCTGCCGACGAGGACGTGCGCCACACCATCAACCGCGTCCGGCGCGAGAATCCCACGGCCCGAATCCTGGTGACCGGCTGCTATGCCCAGCGAGCGCCCCTGGAGCTGGCGGCCCTGCCGGGCGTGACGTGGGTGGTGGGTAACTCCCATAAAGCGGAGATTTCGGAGATCGTCCTGGCCGAGAGCGCGACGCCGTATCACGGCCAGATCCGGGTGGGCGACATTTTCGCCCAGCGGGAGTTCCTGGCAGGGGTGGTCGAGGACGCGTCGGGGGACCGCACCCGTCCAAATCTGAAGATCCAGGACGGCTGTGGCAACCGCTGCTCGTTCTGCATCATCCCCTACGTGAGGGGCCGGAGCCGGAGCGCACAGCCGGAGTGGGTGGTCGCGCAGGTCCGCCACCTCGCGGAGCGGTACCGGGAGGTGGTGCTCAGCGGGATCAACCTGGGCCGGTGGGGGCGCGACCTGGGCGGGAGAGAGCGGCTGGCCGACCTGGTGCGGCGTCTTCTGGCGGAGACGGGAATCGAGCGGCTGCGGCTCAGTTCGGTCGAACCCATGGACTTTTCGGACGACCTGCTGGGATTGATGGCATCGTCGCCACGCGTCGCCAAACACGTCCATGCGCCGCTACAAACCGGCTCGGACGCCGTGCTGCGGCGCATGCACCGGAAATACCGGCCGCGACATTACGAAGACCGCATCCTCAAGGCCCGGGCGCTGATGCCGGACGCGGCCATCGGGGCCGACGTCATGGCCGGATTTCCAGGGGAAACGGAAGCGGAATTCGAGGAGAACCGGCGGTTCATCGCCGCGCTGCCATTCACCTATCTGCACGTTTTTACCTATTCCGAGCGGCCGGGCACGCCCGCGGCCGCGGAGCCGGAGCAAGTGCCGGTGCCGGTGCGCAAAGAGCGCAACAGGGTGCTGCGCGAGCTGGCGGCCGCGAAGAACCTGGAGTTTCGAAGCGGAATGGTGGGCCGGGCGCTCTCCGTGGTCACGCTCGAGCAGCAGGGCGTGGCGCTGAGCGGCAACTACCTGAAGGTGGAACTGGCCGCGCCGCGCGAGCCGAATCGACTTATCGACGTGGAGATCGGCGGCGTGACGGCGGAGGGGGTGGCGGAAGGGAGTCCGCTCCCTCACGGTCGCGGTTCGGTGCTGCCAGCAGGCACGTAGGTCCGCAGGAGCCGCAGCGGGGCGTCCACGGCCACCGGGAACGGCTCGGCGCCGGCGGGGACGAGCCAGACCTCGCCGGGGCCGACGGGGCGGTCTCCGATGCTCCCCTTTCCTTCGAGAACGATCAGGACGTCCAGGTGGCGCGGGTCCGGATGCCACGTCAGGGCGCGGTCCCATTCGAGGGATTCGGTCACGAAGTAGTCGCAGCGGGCGAGCTCGCGCTTGCCATCTCCCAAGTCCACCGGCTTCGAGGCCCCCGAGTGGGGATCGAGGTGCGCTACCGCCACTCCCTTATCCAGGTGCAGCTCGCGGGGCCGGCCGTAGTCGTATAGCCGGTAGGTGATGTCGGAGTTCTGCTGGATCTCGACCAGCGCGATGCCGGCTCCGATGGCGTGCACCACTCCCGCGGGCGTGAAGAACGTATCTCCGGCGCGGACCGGGAACCAGCGCACCAGGCGCTCGATCTCGCCGCTCAAGGCCGATTCGCGGAGGCGCTCTCTGGTGATGGTCTCGTTGAAGCCGAGCGCCAGCGTCGAATCGGGCTCGGCGCGCAGGATGTACCACATCTCGGTCTTTCCCGGTCCGCCTTCCGCCTGCGCGTCGTTGGGATGCACCTGCAGCGACAGCCGCGCGGTGGTGAAGATGAACTTCACAAGAATGGGGAAGTGTTCCCCGTCGATCAGTTCGGAAAGCGTGCGGCCGTCTTCGGTCCGGTTGTCGTCGGCGGTGAACCAGACTTCGCCGATCAGGGCGCTGGTCGAATGGAACCAGGGTTCAAGCGCGGTCGCTCCCCAAATCTTCTCCCGGAAGGAAGGCAGCAGGCGGAGGGGATGGAGGCTCATCCCATCAAGTGTCGAACGAAGTTGTCCAGGCGGGCAAGGCCGCGCTCCAACTCGTGCATGGAGGTGGCATAGGAGATGCGCACGTGCCCTTCGATGCCGAACGCCTCGCCCGGAACTACCGTGACGTGCTCGTGCTGTAGGAGGCGGGCGGCGAATTCGAGGGTGTCGCGAACACCGTCGTCGCGCAGCGCCGCGGTCACGTTGGGAAACACGTAGAAGGCGCCCTGCGGCTCGGTGCAGGTGACTCCCGGGATTGCGCGCACGCGTTCGACGACGAAATCGCGGCGGCGGCGGTACTCGGCGAGCATTTGGGCGACGGAATCCTGCGGCCCGCGCAGCGCCTCCACGGCGGCCTTCTGCGCGATGGATGTGACGTTCGAGGTACTCTGGCTCTGAAGCTTGACCACGGCGGCCACGACCGGCTCCGGGCCGAGCAGCCAGCCCACGCGCCAGCCGGTCATCGAGTAAGTCTTCGACGCCGAGCCCACCACCAGCACGTTGCGCCGGGCGCCGGGAAGCGACGCCGCCGAGAACGGCGCGCCACGGTAGACGAAATGGCAGTAGCACTCGTCGGCAAGCAGGTAGATGCCGCGGCTGGCGGCGAGGTGGTGGATGCGCTCGAACTCTTCGGGATCGAGTACGGCGCCGGCCGGGTTCGAGGGCGAGTTGACCACCACGATGCGGGTGCGGTTGCTGAGGTGCGGCTCGATCATGGCGGCGGTCAGCTTGAACCCGTTCGCCTCGTCCGGCGGAACGAACACGCACTTGCCGCCGGCGAAGTTCACCACGTCCTTGAACGTGACCCAGTAGGGGACGGGGATGACCACCTCGTCGCCCGGATCGACGAGCACCTGCATGAGGTCGAAGATGGCCTGCTTGCCGCCCACGGCGACGACGCATTCCGCGGGCGTGTAGCCGGTGCCGAAATCGGCTGCGTGGCGGTCGACGATGGCCTTGCGGAGCTCGGGCGTGCCCGCCGAAGACGTGTAGCGGGTGAAGTTCTGCTCGATGGCGCGGATGGCGGCCTGCTTGATGTTCGCGGGGGTGGGGAAGTCCGGCTCGCCGGGGCCGAAATCGACGATGTCGTGCCCTTCGCGCTTGAGGCGCTCGGCTTCGCTCGCGACGCGCATGGTCATCGACACGCTGATGCGCGAGATGCGCTCGGAAAGCTCGCCGGGATCGAACATCGGTGTCATTGGCCGTTCAGAACGCGGTTCCTGAGCCGCACCTCGACCGAGGGCGGCACCAGTCCGGAAATGTTGCCGCCCAGGCCGATCACCTGCTTGACCAGGCGGGAGCTGATGAACGAGTACTCTTCCTTGGCCATCAGGAAGACGGTCTCGATGGCGGGGCACAGGCGGCGGTTCATCAGAGCCATCTGCAGCTCGTATTCGTAGTCGGAGATTGCGCGTATGCCGCGCAGGATGACGCTGGCGCCTTTCTGCCCAGCGTATTGAACGAGCAGGCCGTTGAAGGAATCGACTTCGACGGTGGGGTAAACCTGCACCACCTCGCGAAGCATTTCGATGCGCTCCTCGATGGTGAACAGCGGCTCCTTTTCCTCATTGCGGAGGATGGCGACGATGAGGCGGTCGCAGAGCTTTGCGCCGCGCTCGATGAGGTCGAGGTGGCCGTTGGTGATCGGGTCGAAAGAGCCCGGGTAGAGCGCGATTACGCGATGCGGCGTCATCTCTGGGATCTGCTGCTTCGATTGTAGCGCAGCCTCGTCCCGCGACCGTTCGAAACCCGGCGTCAATCCTTGCTCGTTTTGGCGCCTGCGCCGTTCTTGCTTCAGCGACCGCCGGTAACGCGCCAGGAGCTTCTCGCGGTTCTGGCGCAGGTCCTTGCCGTTTGGCGTGGCGGGGTAAGGCTTGTCGCCCATCAGCCCTTTCCAGAGAATGCGGTTGTACGCCGCGAAATCGAAGCGGTCTTCGGACGTGAAGTCCATTCCCTTCGTGACCCGCATCCAATACTGCGCGCTCGTGCGCCGGTTTCGGGCAGGCCTGGCGGTGCGAGTGGGCAACATGCGCCAGGCTCGTGCCGTAGAGATACGCCGAGGGAACGGCCGTAAAGCTCCACGAGCTCGGCGAGGTGTTGAAGATGTCCGCCATGGGCCGGGCAGCGCGTCGTTCAGGTTCATCGGCGCGCAGGCCCAGAACCTCTTCGATGGTGCGCATGAAGTTGATGGTGTTGTACTGCGTGGAAACCAACGCCTGCTGCTTTACGTAAGCGCCGGCCACGAACGCTATGGTGCGATGCGAATCGACGTGGTCGCCGGAATCCTGAGAGTCGTCTTCAATGACGAAGATCAGCGTGTTGTTGGCGTAGATGCTGTTGGCGATCTTCTGAACCAGCAGGCCCACCGCATAGTCGTTGTCCGCTTGCTGCAGTTCCGGAGTGTTCAACAGGAATTTACCGGGGTCGCCGAAGTTCCCGGTGTGATCGTGCATGAAGCGAACCAGGCTCAAGGCGGGGAGTTCGGTTCCTCCGGGGCGGCGTAGCGGGTATCGAAATCCCGCTCCCATTCCTTGTACCGGTAATAATCCGGGAACTGGTTGTCGAAGCCGCGGAAGTACAGATCGGTGTTCGGGGCGAGGGAGACGCTGGTGGGGTAGGCCACCACCGTGTCGCTGGCGGTCGGTTCGCGTTCAGAGGCATGCAGGTCGCCGGCGAGGGCGCGGGGCATGCATAGAGCGTGGTGTCCAGGAAAAAGCCATAGTTGCGGACGGTGAGACCCGCCCGCAGCGCGGAATCCCACAAATAGCCGGTGATTCACCTCGTTGTCCGGCCCATCCGGCGCCGCCACGTCGGTCTGGCCCGGCAGCAGGTCGGGATCGTCGGGCGTGAGGGGATCGGCGGCCCTGCGGCCCGGCAGAGTCGGAATGGCGACATTCACGTTGCGGTTGTCGCCTTCGCTGTCCAGGCTGAGGCCGCGCGATCCGTAGGTCACGGGGAATTGGCGTTCGATCACGTCGGGAGCGCGCGCCGAAGTGGTCCACGGCCAGCCGTCGTTGCTGGTTTCCGAGCTGGCCAGGAAGTTGTCGAGCGTGACGAAGTTCCGCGCCAGGTTGTGCTGATTGGGAGTGATCGCCTCTGGCCGAACTCCGTCAAGCTGGGGTCGCCGTTGCCGAGCTCGAGGTCTCCCAGAACCTGGTCGTAGCCCGCGGTTTTCCTTGATGATGAAGATCACGTGCTGGATGCCCTGTTCGCACGGCCGCCATGACCTGGCGGTCGCTGTCGCTCTCGGTGCCGGGAGAAATGGTTGTTCGCGGCCACCTGCGCCGTCAGCGTGGCCAGGCTGCGCCGCGGTGGGCTGGGGAAGCTCTGGAAGCCGGCTTTGATCAATTGCGGGTTGTACTGCTGCCCCACGAACAGTTCTTGTGCGCCCCGGGGACGCTGTAGGGCGGTCCTTCAGATAGAGGGGCGGGGCGGAGCTATAACACATGGCAGGATTCGCGCCGGTCGGCGACTTCCCGTTTACCACGTACACCCAGTTGCCGTTGGGTCTGTTGACGGCGGGGCCGAAGCTCACCGAGGTCGGGTACCAGCCGGTGGGGATCAGACCGATCACCTGGTCGCCCCGATCCGTTCCGGTCAGTTGCACCACCGCGACGGCGTTCAGATTGCCGTTCGTCGACCCAGAGTTGCCTCTCACCCGGCGCCAGGCGTCACGCTGTTCGTGTTGGCGCCCGTGTACTTCCGCACCAGCGGGTAGGCTTGCAGCACCGACGGGGGAGCGACGACGGGGATGGTTTCGAGAATGGTGTTCCTGCCGGCGCCGTTCGAGATGTCGATGACGTCCACCGAATCCGACTGGTCCTCGGCGACATACAGGCGCGTTTGGGCCGCATTCATCGTCATCTTGTTCGGCTGGCCCTTCACCGCGATGCGAGCCGCCACCTCGCAGCGCCGCCCCGCCCAGACTCACCACGTCGATCTCGCGGTCGCGAATGCTCGAAACGTACGCCGTCGCATTCTCTCCGCTACCCTGGATCACCACCCAGAACGGATATTCGCCGCCCGGCGTGCCCATCGTCGAGGGGTGCCGTCGCGGGGGCGCAGATCGAGGTCCGGCGTCACCCTGGACCAGTTGCCCAAGTCCGCCCTTGAACACCGTGATCGAGTCGTTGTAGTAATTCGCCACCACCAGCGTCTGGCCATCGCTTGATATCGCCACGCCGGCGGCGCAAGGCTGCACGAAAACCGCGCTGTTTACAGGGACGATTCCCTGGTTCGCCGCATTCAGCCCCAGCCCACGCCGGCTGTGACCCAGTGACCAGCTCCGGCTGCTCCGCCCAGGTCGTCCCGTCGGAACTCAGAGCAAAGACGTGCACATTGTCGCCGGTGCCGGTGAAGGCGGTTAGCCGGCGGCGGGTCGCCGGGCGCTGTCGATAACGGGTAGTCGCCCATGCCGCCGGATACGTAGAAAGCCTTGCCTGATGGATCGAAGGCAATCCCGTTGTAGGAGTTGGGGATCGTCAACACCTGCTTCTGCACCGGCGCGCCCTTCGAAATGTCGAAAATGAACACGTACTCTTGGAGTTCGGGTAGTCGTAGAAGGTGTTGTCGGCTGTTCAGAATGCCCGCGTTGGCGTGCTCAGCGTTGTAGATGCGGTTGTACCCGCTGGTGAGAATCAGCAGCGTATTGCCATCCGGGCTGACCACCGTAGAGACCGCTTGTCCCGCCTGCCAGCCCGGATATGGGGGAGGACGCCACGCCGGGCACCAACGGTTCGAACGTGGAATCATAGGGCGCCAGCGGCGTAATCTGGACTGCCCAGATTGGGCAGGAGCTGCGCCGAGGGCGGCTGGTCCATTACCGTGATGGACAAGGTCGCCGTCGCGCTGCCGCCCGTGTTCGAGGCCGTTACCGTGTAGCTGGCTGCGGCGGTCACGGCCGTGGGGGCGCCGCTGATGATGCCCGTGCCCGGGCTCAGGCTCAGGCCGGCCGGAAGCGCCGGGCTCACGCTGTATGAGATCACCGCCCCGCCGCTGCTCGTGGGGAGGTTCGGCGCGATCTGCGTCCCCTTGGTGTAAATCGCCGAGCCGGGGGTGTAGTTGAGCGCCGAGGGCGGCTGATCGTTGACGGTGATGGTCAGGGTCGCCGTGGTGCTGCCGGCGGAGTTGGAGGCGGTAACCGTGTAACTGGCCAGGGCGGTCACGGCGGTGGGGGTTCCGCTGATGATACCGGTGGTGCCGCTCAAGCTCAGGCCCGCGGGAAGGCCGGGCTGACGCTGTACGAGCTCACAGCTCCGCCGGCGCTGGTCGGGCTGTTCGGTGCGATCGGCACGCCCTTTGTGTAGACCGCCGTGGCGGTGAGTAGCTGAGTGCCGACGGCGCCTTGGTGCTCTGCCCACATCCGCAGGAGAAAACGATACACCGGTCAGAGAAAGACCAAGCCCTTGCATGAACCGCATGGGAACCACCTTTCGCTCGTTACCGGCGGCATAGCCGGCTTCAGTACGGGCGAAAAGCCGCTCCAGCGCGACTCAGTGCCCAGAATTGCGTGGTCGATTCCCGCCCACTGGTCACAAGGATACGCCTGTTTCGTGGGTTCTACGCGGGAATTTTTTCTGGGATTAGGATTCCCAGGTGTCGGCTGCGGTCACTAGCGTCCGGCTATAAGTCCCGCAGAGTCAACTGGTTAGAAATTGGCGATGATTTTTGTTGGGACTCCAGGTCACGGAGAGCCTGCAAAACGGGCACTTGCTCGAACAGCGTGACGCTGAGCACCTGTAGGATTTCGTGAAGGCTGGCCTCCAGCCCCAGCCGCTTGCGGACGATAGCCACCAGCACGTAGACCGACACCGCAATCCAGATTTGAGTTTTGACCGCGTTCTCGCTATATCCGTAAAACGCCTTGATTCGCAAGTGCTGCTTGATCCATTTGAAGAACAGTTCTACCTGCCAGCGCGACTTGTAGAGTTGGCAGATGGTCAGGGCGGGCAGGTCGAAGTTGTTGGTGAGGAACCGCAGGCTGCGATCCTGCTCCGCGTCATAGTAGTGGATGCGCCGCAGCGGGTCGGGGTAGTGCTTACGCGAGGCGGTCGAAGCCAGCACGACGGTGTGATCGGAACGCACGCCGGTGCTGGCGTCCACCGGCTGCGAGTAGCGGCGGCGCAACCGGACTCCCCGCTTGGTGCGCGTGACGAAGAAGGCGCCGCCACGGTGGAAGACGTAGAGACGCTCGAAGTCGACGTAACCGCGATCCATCACGTAGAAGGAAGCGGGCTCCGGGACGAGCAAGTCGAGGACGTTGACGTCGTGCAGTTTTCCGTCGGAAACCTCAATAAACGTGGGATCGGGCCGCGGAGGTCCAGCAGGGTGTGCATCTTGATGGCGGCCTTGCGGGCGCGGAAGCGGGCCCACGGGAACACCGACAGGCAGAGATCGATGGTGGTGGAATCCAGGGCGTACACGGTGTTGTCCAGATCGAACCCGAGAGACTCGTGGGCATACATCGGACGCGCGATGCCGATGAGCACCTGGGCGAAGTCGGCATAGATGCGCCAGTCGTGCGCTTCGTTGGCGTCGGCCAGCGTGGAGCGTGAGATCTTGCCGCGAAAGCCGAGGTGATAGACTTTGCTTTCGACGGCTCGCAAGCAGGCCTCGATGTCGCGCAGGCTCTCGCGAAAAGTAAGTTGAGCGAAAGCGAGGCAGAGGAACTGGTCCAAACAAGAAAAGCCGCGGAATTTGGAATTGCCCCGGTAGCGGGCAACGCACTTGTTGAACTCGTAGGGCGGGAGGTGGTCCATCAACTGGGCGAAGACGAAGCGGCCGACATGCATGTCTCATTGTCGGGAGCGCTCGGCAAGCTGCTGGAGGGGGTTCAAAACCGGAGTTGCACGTTCAAATCGAAAAGAGTGCCGAGGGCATCTACCTCTATCACAACATTGGAGTTGTCCACGAGTCCCGAGGCGATAGCCGGACAGTAGTGGGCTGCGGTAGACCCGTGGGTTGCTGAAGGTGCCGATGTGGCCGAGTTAGTAGGATTATCACACAAGGTCGACGATAAAACCGAGACCTTGAATCGAGTATTCTGGGTGTGACTAAAAGTTCCTCGATATGCATGACGCCGGCGAGTGGGCTCCGCTTCAACGAGATGCGCGCGCCTACTTTGCAGATTGCCCGTGGCAGCGCGTTCCCTTCCTGCCAGCCGCGCACCTTCAGACGCTGCGTTCAGCGCATTCGCATTCATCCGCGGTACTGCGCAGGCGGAGAAATCCGTGATGCGTGGATGCGTGGCCTTGTTGGCGATTGCCGTGGCGGCTCTGGCCCAGGAGTCTTCCGTGCTTCCAGGCGCTCGGCCGGGAACGACGGTTCCGTCTGGCGTTCCTCTTCGCGTGGCGCTGGAACGTCGCGTCGCAATCAAACGTGTGGGCGACCCGATCCAGGGACGGTTGGTGGACCCGGTTTACGTTTTCGATCGCGTGGTCCTTCCGGCCGGAAGTGTAGTGGAAGGGCATATCGCCGAAATCGGCGGAGTCCCAATCTCCCGGCGCCTCACGGCGATCCTGTCCGGCAACTTCACGCCGCCGCGGGAAGTTCGTGCGCGGTTTGACGTCCTGGTGCTGAGCGACGCTTCGCGGCTGTCTCTTCACACTAGTCTCTCTCGCGCGGGACGGCGCACACGGTGCGTGTCGCGACGCCGCGGAAGAAGCGGGAAGAGCACAAGTCCGCTCGCGACAGGTTCAAAGGAATGGACCGGGCGGCGATTCGCGCCTTCACGGCGCCGAGCAAGCTGAGCAGGCTCAAATCCACCCTGCTCGGTATGCTTCCCTACCACCGGCAGGCCTGGTCGGCCGGGACGCTCTTCGATGGCGTGTTGCAGGAACCTCTGACCGGGCTGCCGCCAGGCCGTCTCGACGCGCGAAGCGATCACCCTGACGTTGCCGAATCCGAAGCCCGGGAGGTTCACGCGCGCCTGGTTACTGCGATCAGTTCCGCGACCGCCCGAAGAGGAGCGCCAGTGGAAGCAGTCGTGACGCGGCCCCTGTTCTCGGCCGACGAACGCCTGCTGATTCCGGAAGGCAGCCGCCTTCTTGGGGAGGTCGTCGAGGCGCAACCTGCCCACCGCTTTCACCGCAACGGGAAGGTGCTTTTTGTGTTCCACCAGATCAAGCTGCCGGCGGGCACCGTGCATGGCATCCAGGGTCAGCTGGAGAGTGTAGAGGCAAACTTCGATGCCCACCTGGCCCTGGACTCCGAAGGGGCCGCCCGAGCCAACAGCCCTAAGACCCGGTTCATCTTTCCAGCCATTGCGATGGCTGCCGCCGGCCTCTCTTTTCATCAGGACTATAACGCCCAGGGCGTTCCCGACCAGGACATAGGAGGCCGCGCCGAATCGGGGGCCGTAGGACTCGGGTTGATTGGCACGCTGTTGGCGCAGACCTCCCGTCCCTTGGCCTCGGGTATCGCCATCGCCGGCGCGGGGTTCAGCATATACTCGAACTTCATCGGCCGAGGGCAGGACGTGGTTCTCCCCGTGAACACGCCGGTCCAGATCGGTTTCGCGGCGCGCGGCAGCGAGGCCGGTGGCATGCAGCCTGTGAGGTGATGCCTGGAGGAGCGGCTACGGGCGGGTTACGGTCGGACGTTCCCGGATCTGCTTCCAGCCCACCAGCGTGATGCGATTCTCTACAAGAGCCTTCTTGAACTCAGGGCTGGTGACCGCGTTGAAGTCCCGCTGGCGCCAGGCGCTGCCGTAGGGCACGTCGCCCGTGATCGCCCGCAACTCGGCGTCATCGTATCCCAGGTGGACGATGAGTTCCGTCAGGCCCGGCTTGAGCGACTGGATCTGGTGTACGTACCACTCCTTCCAGCCTTCCGGCTTGACCGTTGACCCGGCGATCAGGATCGCATCGGGGATGATGTCGTTTTCCCCGAGCGCCGGGGACCGCATGGCCAGGAAGGGGATGCCGTACTCGTGGGCCACCTTCACGTAGACGGCAGCGAACCGGGGCAGCAGCACCGTGCCCATGTGAGTATCCAGATGAGTAGGCCGGATGCCCGCCTTCAGCGCGCGGTCGATTTGCGCGCGGATCTCGATCTCCACCTCTTCGGGCGTGGCGTTCTTGGCCACGGGCGGGACTTCGGCCCAGAAATATCCGTCCGGATCGAGTAGGCCGCGGAGATCGTGGCCGATGGCTACAGGCCCCCAGCGGTAGGTCTTCCACTCGCTCGTCAGAGTGAGGTGCAAACCGAGATCGGCGTCGGGATGGGCTTTTGCGTAGTCCGCCACTTCGGTCAGCCAGGGGCAGGGCACCATGATGCTGGCGGCGGTGACGGCTCCGCTCTCGAGCGCCGCGAAACTGGCGCGATCCACCGAGTGGCTCATGGCCAGGTCGTCCGCGTGAATGATCAGGAGCTTTGCGTCGGCGGGATAGCCCAGCCGCTCCGCCGCGTTCTTGCCGGCAGCCACGGCGAGCGCGCATGTCAACACGGCAGCAAGAAGGAATCTCACTCTACTACTTTATCCTCACACGAGATTTGGTGACCACGAAGGGAGCCTCGACACGAATGTCGAGGCGGCAGGCAGGAGTGCCTGCGCCACGAAGACGTAGTACACTCGGGCTGTTGATGCGGTGCCGTCGTATCGCCGTCTTACTTCCCTGGGTCGCGCTGGCTGCTATCCCTTTGGCCTCCTCGATCCGCTTCGAAGAGATCGCCGCGCGCGCCGGAGTGAAGTTCACCATCGAGAGCTCTCCCACGCCGAACAAGAACCAGCCCGAGACCATGGTGGCGGGCGTGGCCGTGTTCGATTACGACAACGACGGCTATCCCGACATCTTCTTCGTCAACGGCGCGGCCATCCCGTCCCTCAAGAAGGAAGGCGACAAGTACAAGAACCGGCTCTTCCACAACAACGGGAACCTGACCTTCACCGACGTCACCGACAGAGCCGGGGTGGCAGGCGAGGGCTACGGGATGGGCGTCGCCGTGGGCGATTACGACAACGACGGCCGGCCCGATCTCTTCGTGGCGAACGTCACCGGCAACCAGTTGCTGCACAACAATGGCGACGGCACCTTCACCGACGTCACCGACAAAGCCGGGGTGGAGGGCGCGGCCCTGGGCGGCAAGAAGATGTGGTCCACCTCCGCGGCCTGGCTGGACTACAACAACGACGGCCTGCTCGATCTGTTCGTCTCGAACTACTGCAAGTGGGAAGTGAACAAGGACCCGGTATGCCTGGCCGGCAAGCTGCGCGCCTACTGCGATCCGAAATACTACGAGCCGCTCCCTAACACGCTCTACCGCAACAACGGCGACGGCACGTTCACGGACGTCTCGGCCGAGACGGGAATCTCGCAGCACTTCGGCCGCGGCATGGGCGTGGCCATTGCGGATTACGACGGCGACGGCTTTGTCGATGTCTTCGTGGCCAACGACAACAGCCCGAACTTGCTGTTCCACAACCTGGGCGGGAAGCGGTTCGAGGAGGTCGCCACCTCCATGGGTGGCCTTTGCGGAGAACGGCAGGACGATCTCCGGCATGGGCGCGGACTTTCGCGACGTCAACAACGACGGCCATCCCGACATCTGGCACACCGCCGTGAGGGCGACACCTTCCCGCTGTTCATCAATCGCAAGGGGGCTCTGTTCGTCGACGCCACAGTGCGCAGCGGACTGGCGCGGAGACCACGCAGATGTCGGGATGGTCCAATGGCATCGTCGATCTGGATAACGACGGCTGGAAGGACCTGTTCGTGGCCCGCTCGAATGTGCTCGACAATGTGGCCGAGATCAAGCCGCGCCAGTATCCCGAACCCAACACCATTTTCCGCAACCTGGGCAACGGGAAGTTCGAGGACGTCAGCGGCACCGCCGGGCCGCACTTCCAGATCCCGGGGGCGCACCGCGGCGTGGCGTTCGGCGATCTGGACAATGACGGCCGAATGGATGCCGTGGTCTCGGTGCTGAACGGGCAGGCGAAGATCTTTCACAACATCACGCAGAACGGCAATCACTGGATCCTGCTGAAGCTTAGCGGCACGAAGAGCAACCGCATGGGAATCGGCGCGCACATCCGGCTCACGGACGACGGACGCGAGCAGTACAACCACGTGACCACCAGCACGGGCTACGCCTGTTCGAGCGACAGCCGCGTTCACTTCGGCCTTGGCGCTTCAAGCTGGCGCGAGATCGAGATTCTGTGGCCCAGCGGCATCCGGCAGGTGCTGCGCGACGTCCCGGCGGATCGCGTGGTGGCGATCGAAG
>CAVXQQ010000006.1:0-88091 GCA_963763835.1 Bryobacterales bacterium | reverse complement strand
CGTCAGGGAGCGGACCCCGGCGTCAACCTACCGAACCGCGACCGCCAGGGAGCGGACTCCAGGCGTCAACCTACCGAACCGCGACCGTCAGGGAGCGGACCCCGGGCGTCAAGCCAGACCGGCAGCGTTCCACCGGCGCGGAAGGGGCGAACGGAGAAGGCAGGCTACTTGTGCCGGTAGGTGATTCGACCCTTGGTCAAATCATAGGGTGAGAGTTCCAAAGTCACTCGGTCGCCGGCCAGCACGCGGATGCGGTTCCTGCGTAGCTTTCCGGCCAGGTGGGCCAATACGATGCGCTCTTGATCCAATTGCACGCTGAACTGTCCAGCGGGAAACTTCTCGACGACCGTTCCGGTCACTTCAATACTGTCTTCCTTGCTCATTGTCCTCCTGGCGATGAATGTAGGGTGTGCCCGGCCCCACTCGAACCGGCGGTGGTTCGGGCAATTCGGCGCCGGTATTCTGTCCGACCTGAAGCTTCAAACGTACTTCGATTATACAGCGGCCCGAAGGGATTGCTGGACACTGTTCGTCCAGTCAGGCGCCCCAGGCGTCCAGCAGTTGACGCAGCAGCACGAGTTGTCCGAGGTGGTACGAGTTGTGGTCGGCAATCAGCAGTGCTTCGCGGAACAGCGTCTGGCCCTGGCCCCAGGGGAACGGCTTGTCGAGTTCGTCGGCGCGTTCCTCGAGGAGCTTTTCGAACGCTTTGAGGTCGTGATGGAAGGCCGCGATCGACTTCTTCCACTGCGCTCCGTTCTCCGGCGCCGGCGAGGCGGGCCAGTAGCCATCCGGCCATTTCGGGGAGACGTAGCCGGCCTCGCGGCTGAAGCGCAGGATGTCGTTCTGCGCCATGCGAATGTGTTCCACCAGCTCCCATGCCGAGTGAGGCGCGCCGCGGGGCCGGATGCCGGTCTTGTCGAGCGGCAGTTTCTTCACCGCGTCGTCGAAGGTGGCGTGCGCGTGGCCGCCGCGAAGAAGCTCCAGCAGCGTGTCGAGTTGCATCCCGAGCCCAGGATACTACGGCGCGAAGTAGCCGTTGATGTCCAGGATTACGTGAGTCTGGTTCGTCACGTAGACGCTAACGGCGCCGTCGGTGCCGGCCGGGACGATGGCCGCGTTGGCCACCACCGTGCCGTCCCAGGAGTTCAGAGTCGAAACGAACGGCTGCGGCGATCCCGCGGGCCAGGCCGTGAGGAAACCGAGCGGGCCGTCGGGCACTACGGTGAGGTTGAGCGCATACGCCGCCGCGCTCGAGGTGATGCCGCAGCCGCTCTCCGGGATGGCGAACGAGCGCGTGGTCCCGGCCTCCAGGATCGGTCCGTCGTCGGCTTCGCGTGTGTCGGCCACGCGGCAAGGCACAACCGGGTAGAAGGTGAGCGCACCGGGGCCGCCGGCCGCGGCGAAGTAGCCGTTGGCGTCCAGAATGACATCGGTGGGGTTGCTGACGTAGACCGATGTCGCACCATTCGCCCCCGCTGGCACGATCGCTGCGTTCGCGACCACTGTGCCGGTCCAGGAATTCAGAGTGGAAGCGAAAGGCTGCGGCTGCCCTGCCGCCCAGGTGGTAAGAAATCCCAGGTAGCCGTCTGGGACCACCGTCGCGTTCATCGAGTAGGCGCTGGCCGTGGCGGCGAGGCCGCAAGGACCGGAAAGAACCGGGATGTCGCGCGTCTCGCCCGCGGTGAACGCAGGACCGCCCAGCGGGCCCGCGGGGCGGCGCGTATCCTCCACCCGGCACGGCTGAACGGCATAGAACGAGTCGCCGGCGATGGCATCGAAGTAGCCGTTGATGTCCAGGATCACATCCGTGGGGTTGGTGGCGTAAACGCTAACCGCGCCGTTCTGGCCCGCGGCGACAACGGCCGCATTCGCCACCACGTTGCCCTCGAACGAGTTCAAGGTGGAGACCAGAGGCTGCGCCATGCCACCAGGCCACAGGGTAAGGTAGGCCAGCGGGCCTTGCGGGACCACGGTCACATTCAATGAGTAAGCCTGCGCCGTGGGCCGGATGCCGCAGGCGCCTTGTGGAATGGCGAAGGATCGCGCGGAGACGCCGTCCAGCGCGGGACCGCCGAAGGGGCCAGCGGAGGTGCGCGTGTCCGCCACGCGGCACGGCGTGACCGGGACGAAGCGCCCCTGGAGGGGCGTCAGCAGATACGTGCTCATGCCTGTGTTGGCCACAATCCAGCCGGAATCGTTGATGGCGCTGGCCGCCCTGAGGTCCACCAGGCTGCCCGCCGAGCCGACGACCGCCTCTGGGTTGCTGACCAGCGGGTTGAGATCGTACATCTGGCCGCCGCTGTAGAGGAATGCCGTGCCGCTGGCCCACCCGGAAGCGTAACCCACGACCTGGCCGTGCGTGTTGATGGCGGCAGCCGCGCTACCGAGGTAGCCAGGAAGAGTGCCGAGGCCCGTCATGACTCCGTCGCTATACAGGAAAGCCTGCGGCCATCCCGCCAGCAAAGAGCCGACGACCTGCCCCGCGTCATTGATGGCGCTGTCGGAACTGGGGCCGTAGCCGGGAATCGCGACCAGGCCCGTCATGACCCCACCGCTGTACAGAAACGCCGTCCTGGTACCGGCGGCGTTGGCCGAGTACCCGACCACTTGCCCGCTTTTGTTGATGCCCGTGGCCCAGCTCTGGAGGTCCCCAGGGAGGAAGCCCAGGCCGGTCATGACCCCGCCGCTATACAGGAAGGCCTCTGCATTTCCCGAGGCAGTACCCGAGTAGCCGACCACCTGCCCGCTGTCGTTGATGCCAGTGGCCTCGCTGTTGGCGCCTCCCAGGAAACCGAGAGCGGTTCCCGCCCCGCCGCTGTACAGGTAGGCTTGCGTGGGTGGATTCAGCTCATCGGCCGACAGGAAACCGACGATTGCCCCACTGTTGTTGATGGCGGTCGCAGAACCGATCCACCCTAACTGGCTGGGTTCCCCGCCGGCCAGCCCGCCGGTATAGACGAAGGCCCTGGGGCATCCCGTCGCCAGACGCAAGCACGCGGGGTACGGGAACGCTTCTTCGCCCCCTACGACCTGGCCGCTGCCGTTGATCCCCATGCCTGTGACAAGGTCCATGCCGCTAGGACTTATGCGGGTGGCGGTGTACATGTTCTGAGCCCACATCCCCGTGGCTGTCGCGATGGAGAGCAGGAGCGAGCGCGTGTTTGGTGACATGACGCCCTCAAGTATACTCCGGCCGGCCAAGCGGTCAACTTCGATTTCAGAGGATCAACATGCAATCGCCGTAGGAATAAAAGCGATAATTGCTCTCCACGGCGTGGCGGTAAGCGGCCAGCACGAGGTCTTTGCCGGCCAGGGCGCAGACCAGCAACAGCAGGCTCGAGCGGGGTAAGTGGAAGTTAGTCAGCATGGCGCCGGTGGCGCGGAACGCGAAGCCGGGGTAAATGTAAATATCGGTCTCGCCGCTGGCGCCAGCCGCGGGCGGCGCTTTCGATGGTGCGGACGCTGGTGGTCCCCACGGCCACCACGCGCGAAGCCTCGCGCATTTTGCGCGCATTATCGGCGGAGATGTCGTAAAACTCGGAGTGCAGGCGGTTCGCTTCTACCTCCGCTTCGCGAATAGGCTGGAAAGTGCCGAGTCCGACGTGCAAAGTCACGTACGCGATTTCGGCGCCGGCCGCACGGGACCGCTCAAGAATTTCCGGCGTGAAGTGCAGGCCCGCGGTTGGCGCCGCGACCGAGCCCGGGTGCGACGCGAAGACGGTCTGGTAACGCTCGCGGTCGAGCGGATCGTCACAGCGGCGGATGTAGGGCGGCAGGGGAACGTGGCCGATCTGGTTGAACCTCTCGATCAAGTCGCCCTCGTAGTCGAAGCGCAGCGTGCGCTCGCCGAACTCGCCGCGCGCCAACGATCTCGGCTTCGAGCCCGCCCTCGAACCACACCCGCTCGCCGACGGGCATCTTGCGGCCCGGATGGACCAGCGCCTGCCAGATCCGCGTGTCTTCCGCCTGCGGCCGGAGCAGGAAGACCTCCACCGTCCCCGTGAGGTTCGTCGCGCGCGCCGGATTCTTCCTGCCGACCGGGAGCGCGCGCACGCCGGCGCGGTGGCCGTAGAGCCGGGAGCGGAACACCTTCGAATCGTTGAGCACCAGGCAATCGCCGGGCTGCAAGAACGACGGGAACTCGCGAAACATGCGGTCCTCCCAGCGCTGCTCCTGGCGGTAGAGGACCAACATGCGCGAGGCGGCGCGGTCTTCGAGCGGCCGCTGCGCGATGCGCTCCTCGGGGAGGCGATAATCGAAGTCGGAGAGATTCATGAACGCGGTTTCTACCGCAGGATAGCAATGGCGAAGATTCTGGGCATCGAGAGCTCGTGCGACGAGACGGCGGCGGCGGTGGTGGAGGACGGGACTCGCATCCTTTCCTCGGTGGTCGCGTCGCAGCTCGATACGCACGGCAAGTACGGTGGCGTGGTTCCGGAACTGGCGTCGCGCGAGCACCTGCGCGCCATCGTGCCGGTGGTGCGCGAGGCGCTGGAGCGCGCCGGTACGGACCTGGACGGTCTGGCCGCCGTTGCCGTGACCGCGGGACCGGGACTGGTGGGATCGCTGCTGGTCGGGATCACCTACGCCAAGGCGCTGTCGTTCGCGCGCGGGCTGCCGCTGATGGCGGTGAACCACATCGAAGGGCACATCCACGCGGTGATCTCGCAGGCGCGCGGCGGCGGGTGGCCGGTGGAATATCCGGCGCTGGCGCTGGTGGTGAGCGGCGGGCACACGCACCTGTTCGAGGTCCGCGAGGGCCCCGCGTACCGGCTGCTGGGCAAGACGCGCGACGACGCCGCGGGCGAAGCTTTCGACAAGGTGGGCAAGCTGCTCGGCTTCGGCTACCCGGGCGGGCCCGGTGATCGACGCGCTGGCGCCGCACGGCAACCCGCACGCGGTGAAGTTCACGCTGGCGAAGATGAAAGGCAACGCGCTCGATTTCAGCTTCAGCGGGCTCAAGACCGCCGTGCTGCGATGGGTGGAGCAGCACGCGATGAGCGCCGAGATCGAGGCGCGGCGGGAGCCTGCTGCGCGCGAATCCGCATCCCACGGTGGAGGAGTGGCTGGCGGTGACGCCGCGGGCGACGCTCGATCTGGTGGCTTCCTTCCAGCGCACCGTGATCGAGGAACTGCTGCGCCACGCGGCGGTGGCCGCCGAAGGGATCGGCGCGCGGTCGCTTATCGTCTCCGGCGGCGTCGCCTCGAACGCGGGACTGCGCGCGGCGGCTGAGGAAGCGCACCTGCCGTGTCCGGTCCACTTCCCGGCGCCGAAGCTTTCGACCGACAACGCCGCCATGATCGCCGCGGCGGCGTTCGTGAAGTACGAGCGCGGCGAGTTCGCGGACATGACGCTGGCGGCTTCGGCGAGCCTGACGCTGGCTTGACGGGCTGTTGCAGTATACTGATTCGGACCGGGAGGGACCCGCTTGCCGCCTGCCGATGACCGCATGGACGCGCTGACCGAAGCGATTCTGTCGGTGCGGCGCCGGATGGATGCGATCGAGCGGCGATTGGCCAAGTTGGAAGGGGAGCCGGACGCCGATCGCGGCGCCACCACCAACCCCGGTTGAACCCCGAACCTCCGCCACCGATTCCCGCGGCTGCGCCCGAACCCGAGCCCGAACCCGAATCCACGCGCGCGCTCGAGACCCGCGTGGGCCTCACCTGGATCAACCGGATCGGTACCGTCACGGTGATCCTGGCGGCGGCGTTCTTCTTCAAATACGCGGTGGACAACCAGTGGATCGGCGAGGCGGGGCGCGTCGTGCTGGGCGTGCTGGCCGGGTTCGCCATGCTGGGCTTTGGCGAGTGGACATGGCGCCGGGGCTACCGCATCTACGCCCAAGGCATCACGGCCACCGGGATCGCGATCCTCTATCTCTCCTTCTGGGCCGCGTTCCAGGTCTACCACCTGGTGCCGCAGGGCTTCGCCTTCGCGCTGATGGTGGCGACCACGGCTATGGCGGCCGCGCTGGCAATCCACTACGGCGCGCTGGCCATCTCGGTTCTGGGGCTGATCGGCGGCTTCCTGACGCCGGTTTTGCTGAGCACCAATGTGGACCGGCCGTGGGCGCTGTTCAGCTACCTGCTGCTGCTCGATGTGGGCGCGATGGCGGTGGCACGGTCCCAGCGTTGGCGGGCGCTCGAAGGGCTGGCGATGGCGGGCACCGCGCTTCTCTATACCGCGTGGTTCTCAAACCGCTTCAACGTCGAGAAACAAACCGTGGCGACCGTCTTCGCCCTGGCTTACTACGCTCTGTTCGCACTGGCGGAATCCGATCCGGCTCTGAGCGTCCTGCAGATCCTCGCGAACGTGGCCATTCTGGCCATCTGGGCGCCGCCGGCTACAACCTCCCTGTGGCTCGCGCTGGCCCTGGCAGTGGCGGGCCTGGCGCTGGCGGAGCGGCGCGCGTGGCCGGTCGCCCAGCTGGTGGTCTTCGGGACGTGGTGGGCCGTAGCCGCTCCGCATGACCGGCACATTGGCGAAACCGTCGCCGCGTTCACGATCGGGTTCCTGCTGTTCCTGGGCTGGGTCGCGTGGCGGCTGCTGGTGAAGCGGTTCGAAACGCGCACGCAGGACCTGGCTGTGGTGGCGCTGAACGGCGCCGCGTACTTCGCGCTTTCCTATCGCCTGCTCGATCCCGACTATCACGCCTACATGGGCCTGTTTGCGGCGGCGCTGGCGGGCCTGCACCTGGCGCTGGGGCTGCGGCTCTGGAACTCGCAGCCTGAAGACCGTCGCGATGTGCGGCCGGTACTGCTGCTGGTCGGCGTGGCGCTCACGTTCCTGACGCTGGCGGCGCCGATCCAATTTTCGAGCTACCAGATCACGATGGCCTGGGCGGTGGAGGCGGCCGCGCTCACCTGGATCGGCTTACGCACGGGCGCACGGCGCATGGTCTATGCCGCGCTCGCGGTCTTCTTTCTGACCCTGGCACGGCTCTACGCGGTGGATTCCTGGATCCACGTGGACACCCTGCTCGCGAACGCGCGCTTCCTGACGTTTCTGACGGCCGCGGTGGCGCTGTTTCTGAGCGCGCGCTGGATCGGAACAGGTGTGATGGCGCTGGCGCCTTACGTGGCGGCTCATTTCGTCCTCCTGTGGGCGCTGGCTCTCGAAACGCTCGGACAGGCGGAGCGTTCGACGCCGGCCGCGAACCTGGCGAGCGTGGAGACGGTCTCCCTTTCGATCCTGATGGCGGCCTACGGCGCCGTATTGGTGACGCTCGGCGTGCTGACCAGGGCGGGGATCGACCGCATGCTGGGCCTGGGGCTGCTGGCCGTGGTGGTGGCGAAGCTCTATCTCTACGATGTGTGGCAACTCGAGAAGGTGTATCGCATCGTGGCATTCTCGTTCCTGGGCGTGGTGCTGCTGGCGACGTCGTATCTGTACTCGCGGTATCGAACCAAGATCGAGAGCTGGTGGCGCGATGAAGAAGACCATTCTTAGCCTTCTGTGTTTTGCGGCGCTGGCGCGGGCGGACTTCGACCCGGCGCATTGGCAATTCCTGCGAACGGTGACCGCGAACCAGGCCCAGCAGGTGTGCGTTCTGCCGCTCGACCGAGCTGTTTACGAGGGCGCGCGGCCGGACCTCGGCGATCTGCGCGTGGTGCGGGACGGCCGCGAGGTGCCTTACGTCCTCGAGACTCTGGCCGGCGCGGTTGAGAAGACCGAACTGCGGGCCCAGATCCTGGACCGCTCGGTGGTGCCCGCCGCCGGGCTCGAGTTGACGCTCGATCTGGGCCGTGAGGCCAGGCACAACCGCTTGCGCATCGCGACCGGCAAGACGAATTTCTGGGTCAAGGTGCGGATCGAAACCTCGCCCGACGGACTGCGTTGGGCGCTGGCGCGCGGGGACGGATACCTATTCGATTTCACGCAGGGTGGACGCAGCATCTCGATGCTGACGGTGGACTATCCGCTTTCGACGCGGCGCTTCGTTCGCGCGACGTTCTTCGGCTGGATGAAGACGGATGCGGTCACGGGCGCGTGGCTCACCGACTACCGGGAACGCGCGCCCGTGTGGCAGAGCGTCGCGCTAGCCCTTCCGGCGCGCATTGAGGACGGCGACACAAGCCTGGTGGTTTTCGACCTGGGCGCCGAGCGGCTCCCGCACTCCCGGCTCCGCCTCGAAACCGGCGCCGCGTTGTTTCATCGCGCCTGCGAAATCGAATCGAGCTCGGATCGCAAAGAGTGGAGGTACATCGCGTCGGGCGTGGTCTACCGCTTCCCGGACGAGGAGTCGCTCACCTTGGATTTCCCCGAGCAGTGGGACCGTTATCTGCGGCTGCGCATTTTCAACGGGGACGACCGGCCGGTGCCCGTCGAGAGAGCCGTGTTCGAGACGATCCGGCGGCGGGTGAAGTTTCTGCCGGCCGCGGCGGGCGAGTACGCGCTGTACTATGGCAACCCGCAGGCGCAGGCGCCGTCGTACGATCTGGGATCGATTCTGGCGCGGAGAACGCAGGCGGCGGAGACTGTTCTGGCCGCCGGCGCCGAGCGGTGGAACGGGGCGTACCGGCCGCCGCGGAAGCCGTGGAGCGACCGGTATCCGGCGGTGCTTTACGGCGTGCTGGCGGCGGCCATAGTGTCCATGGGCTACGTTGCGGTGCGGTTCCTGGGCAGCGTCAAGGGTGCCGCGCGCCGCCCGTAACTCGCCTGGGGCCGGGAGCTGCGCCGGCGACGCGCAATCGGCGTTGTGGGGATTGACGGCGGTTGTATACTTGTTACCTACGCCCTTTGAGACGTTTGAATGAAACACACCAAGTGCTCTCCCCATTACGAGCCCCTCACCACCGCCACCGGCTCCCGTTTTAACGGCTTTTTCGCCGCGGGCAACCAACGAAGTTTCGGCAAGGACAAGCTGCTCGACGCACGTGCGCGGCGCATCTTCGACATGACGGAAGCGGCGTGCCAGGCGGGAGTGTACCCGTACCAGGTAGCGCTCCAGGGCAAGTCCGGTCCCTGGGTGCGGATCGAGGGCCGCGACATGCTGTCGCTCTCGGCCTACGATTACCTGGGCCTGATCGGGGATCCCCGCATCGACGAAGCCGCCAAGGACGCCATCGACAAGTACGGCACCGGCACCGCCAGCGCGCGGATGCTGACAGGAACCCTCGACTTGCATCACCAGATGGAAGACGAGATGGCCGCTTTCAAGGGCATGGACCAAGCGGTCTCGTTCAGCTCGGGATACCTGGCAAACCTGGGCGTGGTTTCGGCGCTGCTGGGACCCCAGGATCGCGTGATCCTCGACGCCTTCTCGCACCGCAGCCTGGTGGATGCGTGCCGGCTGGCCGGCGTCCAGGTACAGCGTTTCCGTCATAACGATCCGGTCTCGCTGCGGCAGGAACTCGAGAACGGCGCGCCCGCCAACCGGACCCTGATCGTCGCGGACGGCATCTTCTCGATGGAAGGCGACATCTGCCGGCTGCCGGAGCTGATCGCGATCAAGAAGGAGTTCGGCTGCTATCTGATGATCGACGACGCCCATGCGACGGGCGTTCTGGGCAAATACGGGCGCGGGACCGACGAGCACTTCGGAGTGCCGGCGGATGAAGTGGACATCTGGACCGGATCGGTGGGGAAGTCCATTCCGGCGTCCGGCGGGTTCGCGTGCGTCTCGCAGGAGATTTCTATCTACCTGCAACATGCCGCCGGGCCGTTCGTCTTCTCCGGCGCGCTGTGCCCCATGTCGGCCGCGGTGATCCGAACCGCGGTGGCGATTATGCTCCAGGAACCGGAGCGCGTGGCGCGGGTGAAATCCAATGGGGACTTCCTGCGGAAAGGGCTGCGCGACCTGGGGTACGATTTGGGCGCCTCGGAGACGCCCATCATTCCGGTGATCCTGCACGACGAAGCAACCGCCGCGTTCTTCGCCAGCCACCTGCGGGAGCGCGGGATACTGGTCGCGCCGGTGATGTTCCCGGCCGTTCCTCAGGGCTCGGCGCGGCTGCGGCTTTGCGCGACCGCCGCCCACACGCTCCAGGATTTGGAGCTTGCCCTGGACGCGTTCCGCGAACTGCGGTAAAACAAGAACAGCGGGTCTGGAGAGGGACTTGCAGAAATCGCTGGCAAGCTGAAGCATACCCCACGTGGGGCCGTAAGCCGTTGATGCGCCGTGTAGGACATGCTTCAGCTTGTCCCTTCCGCGGCGGTAGTGCGATTTCCGCAAGTCCCTCTACAGAGCTGCGGGCTTCACAAGTATGGTACTCGTAACGGGCGCTAGCGGTTTCCTGGGCGGCAGACTGGTGCAGATCCTCGTCGGCCGGGGCGAGGCGGTGCGCGTGCTGGCCCGAACCACCAGCGATCTGCGGCACCTCGACGGTCTGCCGGTAGAGGTGGTGCGGGGGGATGCGGCGAGCGCCGTCTCCAGAGTCACGCACATCTACAACTGCGCCGGCTGCTCGACCGACTGGGCGCCGTGGCGCGCCTTTCACGAAGCCAACGTCGCGGGCGTGGAAGAACTGCTCCAAGCAGCGGCCGAGGTTAAGGGCCTGCGGCGGTTTCTGCACGTGAGCACAACCGACGTCTACGGTTATCCTCGCGTTCCCTGCGACGAATCGCACCCCATCGCCGATGCCGGCTTGGCATACAACCGCAGCAAGGGCATGGGAGAGGCGCGGGTGTGGGAGGCGGCGCGCTGTATGGGCCTGCCGGTGACGGTGGTGCGGCCCGCGACCATCTATGGGCCGCGCGGCAAGGTCTTCGTCACCGATATTGCCAGGCTGATCCGGCAGGGCCTGATGGCCGTGATCGGCGGCGGGCGAGTGCCGGGCGGGTTCTGCTACGTGGACAACGCGGCGAAGGCCATGATTCAGGCGGCCACGGCGAGAGAGACGATCGGGCGCGCCTATAACCTGGCGGACGGCACGGGCGCGACCTGGCGCCAGTACGTGGATGCGCTGGCGGATGGTCTGGGCTACCCGCGTCCGTGGATCAATCTCCCGGTGGGGGCCGCTTTTGGGCTCGCGCGGGCCATGGAGGCTCCGCACCGCTGGCTGCGAGTTCCCGGGCGTCCTTTGCTGACGCGGCATGCGGCCCTGCTCCTGGGGCGGGACCAGGAGTTCCCCATCGACCGGGCGCGGCGGGAGTTCGGGTTCAAGCCGGAGGTCGGGTTCGAGGAGGGGATGCGCCGGTCGGTCGAATGGGTGCGCCGGGCGGCGTGAAGACGAGCCCCCGGGCTGGGGCACTCAGTCGCAACGCAAGACCGCGGCTGTCTTCAGGCGGGCCGCTTTTCGGGCCCGCCCACATGGATGTCGACGCTGAACCCGGCGATTACTTCGCCGGCGCAGTCGGAGCTGGCGGCGCTGTCGGGGCCGGGGGCGCGGTCGGAGCAGCGGCCGCGGGTGGGGCGGCGATTTCGAGCAGCTCGATCTCGAAGACCAGCGTCGCGCCGCCCGGAATGGCCGGCGGATGACCGCGGTCGCCGTAGGCGATGCCGGAAGGACAAGTCAGGCTGGCTTTGCCCCCCACCTTCATTTTCTGAACGCCCTCGGTCCAGCAGGGGATCACGCCATTCAGCGCGAACTCGGCAGGCGCGTTGCGGCGGTAGGAGCTGTCGAACTCGGTGCCGTTGGTGAGCGTGCCTTTGTAGTTCACCTTGACCCTGTCGGTTGGGGCGGGGGAGGCTCCGGTGCCCGCTCTCAACTCGCGAAAAATCAGGCCCGAGGCGGTCTTCTCGGCACCCGGTTCGGCCGCGGCCTTGGCCAGGTAAGCCTCACCCGCGGCTTTCTCGCGCTGGGCCACCTGGGCGCCGCGAGCCTGGGCCAGCACGCCGATCTTGGGACCCCAGGTGTTGATGTCAACCTCGGGCTTGCCGGCGGCGGCATCCGCGAACCCTTTCTTGACCAGATCCACTTCGGCCGGGCTCAAATCGAACGTCCCGAGCGATTTGTATATGTAGAGCCCGAGCGCGTAGATGGTTTTCTCATCGTCACTGGCGAGCCCCGAAGCGGCCGGTGCCGTCGCGGCGGGCTTGGGCGGCGCCTGGGGCGCTGGCTTAGGAGCCTGGGCCAACAGGACGACCGGTAGAGCAAACAGGAATAACCGCATGCCTTTAGGGTAACATCGTTTCGCCGCACAGGCCGTGCCTGAGCGACGCAGACCGTTCGCTACCGAGCCGCGACGGTTCGTTACCGAGCCGCGACCGTTCGTTACCGAGCCGCGACCGCAAGGGAGCGGACCGTGCGTCGGCTCAAAGCCCTTCCACGGCGAACAGCGCCATGGACTCGCCCTGCTCCTCGATTACGTACCGAAGAAGCTTGCCTTACATCCTCATCCTTCCACAACCAACGGGTCCCTTGCGGTCGCGCCTGGCTGGGCGCTCTAAAATCTCGAATGACCGCCGAGCACGCTAACGATCTTTCATGGGCCTGCCCTCACCGCTTCCCCTTCCACAGAGACTAGACGTCAAAGCCCTGTGTCTACGCTTGAGTTGCCGAAATCCGCTGTCAAATGCCCGCTTGGCAGCGCCCCCTCCTCCGTGGTCGATTGATGCGCCAACCGGCAACCGGGCGGCTCGGCGTTAAGTGGATGTGAGAGCCCCCCGGCCTCCCGCGCCGCGAAACCGAGCAGACCGGCAAACCGCCGTGGGGCATTCACATCCCCCCGCCCCTTTTAACTCCCCTCCTTTCAACCCCAATCCCCGCCCAGCCCCGGAATCTGCGCCGCCCCCGTGCTATTGCTGATTCCGGGTACTGCCATGCCGACCGCAAACATTTCCCCTCGTCGCCTGCCCGCCAATCGCGCCAACGCCGCCCTGGCTACCGGACCGCGCTCTCCCCAGGGCAAGACCCGCTCCGCCCAAAACGCCCGCAAGCACCGCTTCACCTCTACCGCCGCGCCGTTCTACCGCCGCGCCGTCGAGGAATTCAAGCGCCTCCGCGCCCTCCGCGAAGAATGACCAAACGAACCCACCATCGACCCGAACCTCAAGGAGACACTCAGCTTTCCCCTGCTGAAACGAACCCACCACTCACACTCCGCCCCCGAACCCATACAATGTTAAAGATGCCCCGGCCGCCCATTGATGAGCAGATCGCCTACCTGAAGAAAGGCTTCGCCGAGTTGATCCGCGAAGAGGACCTTCGCGAGCGGCTGCTGCTATGCGAGAAGGAAGACCGCCCCCTGCGCATCAAGGTCGGCTTCGACCCCACCGCGCCCGACCTGCACCTGGGCCACACCGTCCTGCTGCGCAAGATGAAGCACTTCGAGGACATGGGCCACACCGTGATCTTCGTCATCGGCGACGGCACCGGCATGATCGGCGACCCCACCGGCCGCAACACCGCCCGCCCGCCCATGACGCGCGAGGAGATCGAGCGCAACGCCGAGACCTACCAGGCGCAGGTCTTCAAGATTCTGGACCCCGCGAAAACCGAGGTCCGCTTCAACAGCGAATGGCTCGACCCGCTGCGCTTCGAGGACATGATCCGCCTGTCCGCCAAGTACACCGTGGCGCGCCTGCTGGAGCGCGACGACTTCTCCAAGCGCTATCAACGACGGCACGCCCATCTCCATCCACGAGCTGCTCTATCCGCTGGCGCAGGCCTACGATTCGGTCGCCCTCCACGCCGACGTCGAGCTGGGCGGCACCGACCAGAAGTTCAACCTGCTGGTGGGCCGCGAGATCCAGCGCGATTACGGCCAGCCGCCGCAGATCGTCGGCACCACGCCGCTGCTCGAAGGCCTCGACGGCGTCAACAAGATGTCCAAGTCGCTCGGCAACTACATCGGCATCACCGAGCCGCCCGAGACCATGTTCGCCAAGCTGATGTCGATCAGCGACGACCTGATGTTCCGCTACTACGAGCTGCTCACCGACATGAGCCTGGCCGAGATCGCCGGCGCTGCGCGCAGCGCATCGCCGCGCGGCGATCTGCATCCCATGCAGGCCAAGATCGACCTGGCCCGCTCCATCGTCACCGACTTCCACTCCGCCGCGGACGCCGAGCGCGCCGCCGAGGAGTTCAACCGCGTGGTGCGCCGCCGCGAGGTGCCTAGCGAAGTCCGCACCGTTGCCGCTGCCCGAGGGCGTGCGCGTCGCCGCGCGGCATCCGGCTGGACAAGCTGCTCGCCAAGGCGGGCCTGGCCGAATCGGTCAGCGACGCGCAAGCGCAAGATCAAGGCCGGAGCGGTCGAGATCAACGGCGAGAAGTGTCACCGAGCTGGTGCTGCCCGATGCCCTCCGGAGAGTGGATCATCCAGGTCGGGCAAGAACTGGCGTCGCGTTGTGACTCTGATGATATTCGCCTGCGCGCAAGCGCTTCTTCTGGAAGCTGAAGAACCGCGAGATTCAGCTCGGCGACCGCACCCTGATCGTCGGCATCCTCAACGTGACGCCGGATTCGTTTTCCGACGGCGGCAAGTATCTCGATCCCGACCGCGCCTTCGCGCGCGCCATCGAGATGGAAGAGCAGGGCGCCGACATCATCGACATCGGCGCCGAATCCACGCAGCCCGGCTCCGCGCGCATCGCCGAGGCCGAGGAGAATGCGGCGCCTCATCCCGGTGCTCAAGCGCCTGCGCGGCAAGCTGGCCGATCCCCATCTCCGTGGACACTTACAAGGCCGCGGTTGCCGAGGCGCGCCATCGAACTGGGCGCCGAGATCATCAACGACCCCACCAGCCTCACCTTCGACGCCGCAGCTCGCGCGGGTGGTCTCGAGCCACAACGCCGGCCTGATCCTCAACCACATGCGCGGCACGCCGGAGACCTGGGCCAAGCTGCCGCCGCTGCCCGACGTGATGGGCCTGGTGCGTGCACGATCTGGAAGCCACCGTGCACCGCGCCCGGCGCGCGGCTGTGGAGCACGCCCGCATCGTCATCGATCCCGGCTTCGGCTTCGGCAAGCGCGGCGAACAGAACTCGAGATCCTGGCGCGCCTGCTCGGAGCTGGCCACGCTCGACCTGCCCATCCTGGTCGGCCCCTCGCGCAAGCATTTTCTCAAGCAGAAGACCGAACGCGAAACCGAATTCGCCACCGCCGCGGCCGTTACCGCGGCCATCCTCAACGGCGCCCATCTGGTGCGGGTCCACGACGTCGAAGCCATGCGCGCCGCCGCCTCCGCAGCCGACGCTGTAGCGCGCTGCGGGCGAGAAGAATAGTGGGGCAGGCGTCCACGCCTGCGGGTCTCCAGAGGGACTTGCAGAAATCGCAGGGCAAGCTGAAGCATACCCCGCGTGGGGCCGTAAACCGTTGACGCGCCGTGTAGGACATGCTTCAGCCTGTCCCTTCCGCGGCGGTGGTGCGATTTCTGCAAGTCCCTCTCCAGAGCCGCCTGCCGGAATGCGAACTTCCGCGGTTCCGGTCCGGGCCGTTGAACTCCGCGAGCGGGAACGTGTACTCGGTCCATTCCGGCCTGGCCGCGAAGGTCCTCATGCCCGGCATGTACCCAACGCGGCGCGACCGGCGCGTGGCGCGGCGGACGTGCGCTCCGAAACCGTCTATCTTAGGAGGGTGATCTCCGCCGAGGCGCGGCCTTCGGGACGTTGTGGAATTGCTGCCGGCGGCCGTTACCGCCGGTGTGCAGGAGCCGCGCTCCTATGAATCGCCTCTCGAAATCTTCGAAGTTACACTGGGGTATGGTCCTGCCAAGAACCTCCCTCGCGGCCATTCTGGGGCCCGCCCTCTGCGTGGCCGTCTTCGCCCAGGCCCCGCCGTCTGGCGCGGCCCCGCCGCCCGCCGGCGCCCGATCGTTTTGACTTTCGAGCAGGCGATGACGCGCGCCCGCACCTACGCCGCGCAGGCCTACTCCGCCGAAATCGCCGCCCAACTCGCGCACGGCGACAGGGTGCAAGCCCGGGCCGCGCTGCTGCCCGGCGTGAGTTGGTTCAACCAGTTCATCTACACTCAGCCGAACGGCACGCCTTCGGGAGTCTTCGTCTCGAACGACGGCCCGCACGTGTACAACAACTTTGCCAACGTGCACGGCGACATCTTCGCTCCCGCTCTGCGCGCGAACTACCGCCGGGCCATCGCCGCCGAAGCCGTGGCACGCGCCAGGGTGGATATCGCGATGCGCGGCCTGATTGTTACGGTCACCCAGAATTACTACGGCATGGTCTCGGCCCAGCGCAAGCTCGCCAATGCGCGGCGCAACCTGGCCGAGGCCGAGCGGTTCCTGGACATCACGCAACAGCAGGAGCAGGGCGGCGAGGTGGCGCACGCCGACGTGATCAAGGCCCGCATCCAGTTCGAACAGCGGCAGCGCGACCTCGAGGAGGCCCAACTGGCGCTGGACAAGGCCAGCATCGGATTCGGCGTGCTCCTGTTCGAGGATTACGGCCAGCCGTTCACTTTGGTGGACGACCTCGAGCCCGGACCCACGCTGCCGCCGCTGGCCGATGCAGAAGGGCTGGCCGCGAAGAACAATCCCGACATCCGGGCCGCCCTCGCGACGGTCGACCAGCAGCGCTACGAAATGGCCGCGGCGCGCGGGGCCCTCCTCCCCACGCTCTCTTTCGATTACTTCTTCGGCATCAACGCCAACCAGTACGCCCTCTACGACCGCGAGCACCTCCGGAACCTGGGCAGCGTAGCCCAGGCGCAGTTGACGATTCCCATTTGGACCTGGGGCGCCGCACGCAGCAAGGTGCAGCAGGCGGAACTGCGGCTCCAACAGGCGAGGCGCGATCTCACCCTCGCCCAGCGCACCCTGCTTGCCGATCTGCATTCCTCCTACGCGGAGGCGAACACGGCGTCCACGCAGGTGGCGTCGCTCAAGAGCTCGATGGATCTGTCCTCGGAAAGCCTCAAGCTGACGGTGGAGCGCTACCAAGCCGGCGAGGCCACAGCGCTCGAGGTTGTGGACGCCCAGACCACCATGGCGCTGGCCCGCAACGCTTACGACGACGGCCTGCTGCGGTACCGCGTCGCAACGGCAAACCTGCAAACACTCACCGGGGCATTCTAAGCCAATGTCGAAATCATTCTTTCCGTTGATCGCTGCGTGCCTGCTGGCCACGTTCGGCTGCTCGAAAAAAGAGGAGGAGCCCAAGGCGGAGGCGCCTTCGGTACAGGTCGCGCAAGTCGCCCGCCAGGACATCCACCGGATCGTGGCCGGCGACGGCGTGCTCTTCGCCGTGAACCAGGCCAGCGTGGTCCCCAACATCGGCAAGTCGGTCGAGCGCTTCCTGGTGAACCGCGGCGACCGCGTGAAGGCCGCGCAACTCGTGGCGGTCCTCGAACACGCCGACCTCTCCGCCGCCGCGGCCGCCGCGAAGGGACAATTGGACCAGGCGGAGGCCAACTACCGCGCCACCACCTCGGCGGTCGTTCCCGAAGCGGCCGTCAAGGCGCGCACGGATGAGCAGGCCGCCAGGCAACAGGCCGACGCGGCCCAGAAGGCGCTGGAGAGCAGGGAAAAGTTGTATCGGGACGGCGCGCTCGCGCGCAAGATGGTGGACGACCAGCGGGTAGTCTACGCGCAAGCGAAGGCGCAACTGGAAACCGCTCAGGAGCACCTCCGGGCGCTCGACAGCGTGGGCCGCGAGGAGCAGATCAAGACCGCCGCGGCACAGGTGGAATCCGCCAGGGCGCAGTTGCAGGCCGCCCAGGCCCAGCTCGCCTACGCCGAGATCCGCAGCCCGATCGACGGTGTGATCTCCGACCGGCCGCTCTACGAGGGCGAGATGGCCGCCGCCGGTACGCCGCTGCTGACGGTCATGGACATCTCGCAGGTGGTGGCTCGCGTCAACGTGCCGCAGGCGCAGGCGGCAGCGGTCAAGGTCGGCGACGCGGCCACCATCGTGCACGTCGAGAGCGGCATCGAGGCGCACGGCCGGGTGACGGTGGTGAGCCCCGCTACCGACCCCGCCAGCACCACCGTCCAGGTCTGGGTCCAGGCGGAAAACCCCGGTAACAGGATGAAGCCCGGTACCAGCGTCAAAGCCGCCATCGTCACCGAACTGATCAAGGACGCCGTGGTGGCGCCCGTGTCCTCGATCCTGCCCGGGAAGGAGGGCGGTAACTCCGTGCTCATCGTCGGCGCCGATTCCGTGGCCCATCTTGCAGCGGTCGAGTTGGGAGTGCGCGAGGGCGACCGGGTACAGATTGTCGCCGGAGCGCAGCCGGGCCAGCGCGTGGCGATCTCGGGCGGGCTCGGGGTTGACGACAAATCCAAGGTCAAAGTCCTGGCGGAGCCCGAAGCCCAATGAGCGACTCCCCGCAAGTCCCGGCAGGCGATAGCGGCCCCGCGCCGCACTGGACGGCGCGCCACGGCAAGCCCATCGTTTTCGTGATCCTCACGCTGATCGCCGTCGGCGTCTACCTGGCTCTCGGCATCCCCGTGGCGGTCTTCCCCGAGACCAACTTCCCGCGAATCGTGGTCGGCGTCGATAACGGAGTGTCTCCCATAGACCAGATGATGGTCACCATCACGCGGCCGCTGGAGGAGGCCGTGAACACCGTTCCGGGCCTCGAGCACGTGTGGTCCATCACCAGCCGCGGCACCGCCGAAATCGACCTGTTCTTCGACTGGAACGTGGACATGTTCCAGACCCTCCAACTTGTCAACTCCGAGATCGCGCGCATTCAGCCCACGCTGCCGCCCACCGCCAGAATCAACGCCAACCGCCTCACCTTCGCGGCGTTCATCATCATGGGCTACAGCCTCACCTCGGACACCGTTCCGCAGACCCAGCTCTGGGAAATGGCCAATTACCAGATCAAGCCGCGCCTCAACCGCATGGTCGGCGTTTCCTCTGTGGTGGTGCAGGGCGGCCAGGTTCCCGAATTCCAGGTGGAGCCGGATCCGGCCAAGCTGGTCCAGACGGGCACGACGATTCCGAATATTCTCGACGCCATCGCGCGCAGCAATATGGTGGATTCGCCGGGCCTCATCGAAACCCGGCACCAGTTGGTGCTGAGCCTGGTAAGCGGCCAGACGCGCACGCCGGAGGAGATCGCCGATATCGTCGTCAAGACCACGGCAGGGGGAACGCCGGTGCGCATCGGCGACGTGGCGAAGGTGGGTCCGTCGGTGATGCCGGTCTATACCGTGGCTACCGCCAACGGCCAGCCCGCCGTGCTGCTGAACGTCTTCCGGCAGCCGACCGGCAATACCGTGACGGTGGCGAACGCCGTGCACCGGGAGATCGAGGCGATCCGCAAGACGCTTCCCCGCGGGGTCCGGTTGCAGCCCTGGTACGACCAGTCCGAAATGGTCAATGGGTCGATCAAAAGCGTGCGCGACGCGATTCTGATCGGCCTCATTCTCGCGTCGCTGATCATGGTGCTGTTCCTGCGCGATTGGGGCACCTCCCTGGTTGCGGGCCTGGTCATTCCCGCCACCGTCACCGTGACCTTCATCGCGCTCAAGGCCATGGGCCAGACGTTCAACCTGATGACGCTGGGCGGACTGGCGGCGGCCGTCGGCCTCGTGATCGACGACGCCATCGTGGTGGTGGAGAACATCGTCATGCACCGCGACTCCGGCCAGTCCCGCGCCGAGGCCGTCCGCAGCGCGATCCGCGAGATCCGCGTGCCGCTGATCGGTTCCACCATCACGCCGATCGTGGTGTTTCTGCCGCTGATCTCGATCACCGGAGTCACCGGCGTGTTCTTCCGCGCGCTGGCCGTGACCGTCGGGATGGCCCTGCTGACCTCTCTCGCGCTGGCGCTCACCTGGACGCCGACGCTCAGCCATTTCCTCATCCGCGAGCGGCCGGGAGGCGAAGGGCGCGATCGGGAAACCGTTCCGGGCTGGGTGATGCGGCCCTACGAACGCGTGCTGCGATTTACGCTCGGGCACCGCCTGGCCCTGGGCGTTCTTTCGGTGCTGCTGGTCGTGGGCTCTTACGTCTGCTATCGCAACCTCGGCTCGGACCTGCTGCCGGCCATGGACGAAGGCGGCTGCATCCTCGACTACATCATGCCGGCGGGCTCCTCGCTGGCCGAGACCAACCGCGTTCTGACTCACGTCGAGAAAATCGTTCGTGCGATTCCGGAAGTGGAGAGCACGTCGCGGCGCACCGGTCTGCAGCTCGGCCTGGCCGCCGTGACGGAGGCGAACACCGGCGACGTTTCCATCAAGTTCAAGAGCAAACGCAGCCGCGGCGGCGACGAGATCATCTCCGAGATGCGCGAGAAGATCAAGCAGGCCGAACCGGTTCTGGACATCGAGTTCATGCAGCTTCTGCAGGACATGATCGGCGACCTGACCAGCGCCCCCGAGCCCGTGGCCATCAAGCTCTTCTCGGAGGACCCGAAACTGCTGAACACATGGGCGCCGCAAGTGGCGGATGCGATCCACAAGGTCCCCGGCGTGGTGGACGTGCTGAACGGAATCGACAACGCCATCAGCGGGCCGGCGACGGTCTTCCATGTGGACCCGGCGGTGACCGGACGCGCCGGCTTCTCGCCACAGGAAGTCGAGCTGGACGCCAGCGGCATTCTGCAAGGAGAGCCCGCTTCGCTGCCGGTGGTGGCCAACGACCGCTCCTACACCATCCGCGTGCGCTTCCCCGAGTGGACCCGCGCCAACATGGACTCGATTCGCAACACGCTGCTGGTCAGCGGCACCGGAAAGACGGCCACCCTCGGCTCGCTGGCGACGCTTGAGGAGATCCCGGGGCAGACCGAGATCCGGCGCGAAAACCTGCAGCGGAACGTCCAGGTGACGGCGCGCCTGGAAGGCGTGAGCCTGGGCGGCGGCATGGCGAAGGTGCAGCAGGCGGTGGCGGGGCTGGGCCTGCCGCCGTCCATACGCGTGCAATACGGCGGTCAGTACGAAGAGCAGCAGAAATCGTTCAAGGACCTGGTGTTCGTCCTGATCCTGGCGATCCTGCTGGTGTTCATGGTGCTGCTGTTCGAGTTCGGCAACTTCGCCTCGCCGGTGGCGATCCTGTGCTCCGCGCTGCTTTCCACGTCCGGAGTGTTCGTCGCGCTGCTCGTGACCGGGACGACGTTCAATCTGTCCTCGTTCATGGGCCTCATCATGGTGGTCGGCATCGTGGCCAAGAACGGCATCCTGCTACTCGATGCCGATCAGAAGATCCGGGCCGAGGGCGTGCCGCCGGAAGAGGCCATGATCCGCGCCGGAGAGCGCCGCCTGCGCCCCATCATGATGACCGCGCTGGCGACCGTCGCGGGCATGCTGCCGCTCTCGCTCGCGTTGGGCGCGGGATCGCAGATGCTACAGCCGCTGGCCATCGCGGTCATCGGCGGCATCCTGGCGTCGATGGTGCTCTCTCTGGTGGTGACACCAGCCGTTCGCTACTATATCGGCGACTGACCGGCTCGCGTTCGTTACCGAGCCGCGACCGCAAGGGAGCGGACGCCTCAAACACCGCTCCCTTGCGGTCGCGGCTCGGCCGGGCGTACCACCCGCCCCAGGCGTTACTTCGCCGCGGGCGCGGGCGTCGGCGTGGCCTCGGCCGGCTTGTTGAACTTCGAGTCGTCGATCGGCACGTTCTGCTTGATGTCTTCCATCTTGATGACGATCGAGATTTCGGGCGTGTCCTGGTGGACGGTAGCCGGAACCTTCACGCCGTCGACCTCCTTGAAATCGTCGAAGACCATCGAGACGGTGCCGCTGCCCTGGGGCGATGGCATCTCGAGCTTAGTCATCAGTCCGCTCTGCGTGTCGAAGTACATCTTCTCCGGACCGCCTTCGGCCGGCTGGCCTTCGACGATATAGGCGTCCTTGTCGCCCACTTTGCCCTTGCCGGTCACGGTCAGCTTTTTGTAGTGGTCCTTGGTGTGCAGCGCGGCCTGCAGGTCGGCCGACCGCTTGAAGGTGGCCAGCTCCGGTCCCGCCAATTCGCGAAAGCCCTGCTGCGGATCGGACGCCCAGCCAATCTTGCCGTCGTAGCACTGGATCACGGTGCCGTAGCCGGCGAACTCGGCGGTCATGACGGTCTTGTTGGGCGCTTTGGTGTCAGTTTCAAAAGTGCCGCTGGCGCCGAAGGTCACCACATCGAGCGTGCCCTTCACAACGCGGCTGTTGACCTTCGCAATCGCATCCTTGCCGCCGAGGGCGGCGATATATTTATCGAGCAGCTGGTCCGCGGACGGCAGGGCTGCATCCTGCGCGGCGGCCGTGAACGAAGTAACGGCGGCCAGCGCAATCATGATGATCGAACCCGACGAAAGTGTTTTCATGGCTGTTTTTAACTCCTAAACCACATAGCAGAAGTATAGCCCTATCCGGCGCGGCGACGGGCGCCGTTGGCCGGGTACGGCGGGCCAGTCGCCGATTTTCGCGCGCCGCTCGCCGGTCAACCCGATCCAGTATCATGGGGCGAAATGCCCCGCATCCACGATCGCGACGCCATTCGGGCCATTCTCAACGCCGACCGGCGATGGTCGCTCTACGCGCTCGGCGATTTGGCGGCCGGCTACTTCGAGCATTCCGAGTGGTACGTTCCCAGCGATGGTGCGCCGGCGGTGCTGTTGCTCTACCGCGTCGTGACGCCGCCGGTCCTTTTCGCCGCGGGCCCGCCGCAGGTAGTTGCGCGCCTCGCCGCCGAGGCCGCCGAACCCGCCGTTTATATGCACGTGCGACCGGAGGCGGCCCAGGCGCTGGCGGCGCGCTACCGCTTCGTGGATCTAAGGCCGATGCTCCGAATGGCGCTCGATCCTTCGCACTTCCGCCCCGAACCCGCGGGCCACGCCGTGCGGCTCGGAACGGCGGACGCGGCCCGCGTCGAGAAACTCTACGCGGATGGCGCCGAGACCGGCGAGAGCCCCGACTTCTTCTTTCCGTCCATGCTCGAGCGCGGCGTCTTCTTCGGCGTCGTGGAAGAGGGCGAGTTGGTTGCGGCTGCCGGGACGCACCTGGCGGTTCCCGAGGAAGGCGTGGGCGCCGTCGGCAACATCTACACGCGGCGCGACCGGCGCGGGCGCGGCCTCGCGGGACGGCTGACCAGCGCGGTAACGCAGGAGCTTCTGCGCATGAGAATTCCCGTGGTGGGGCTGAACGTGAGCCAGCGGAACTCCGCCGCCATCCGCGTGTACGAGCGCCTCGGCTACGCCACCCACTGCGAGTTTGTCGAAGGCCCGGCGGTGGTGGAGTAGCTACCGGCGGAGCCCACGCTTCAGCGTAATGCCACGACTTAAGTGGGCCGCCATGCGGCGCACGGTCACTCTTCTCGACGGGAAAGCCGGCCTCGACACGAATGTCGAGGCGGCAGGCAAGAGTGCCTGCGCCACGTATGCGCGCTACCGCAGGATTCTCTCGAGCTGCTCCAGGTCCATCTCCGCGGCCGGGTCGAACCGGTTCGAGTTCATGTAGCGCAGCAGGCTGTGCAGCAACTGCCGCGCTTCCGGTTTGTCCTGCTGGCCAACCAGGTCGATCGCCGAAACCAGCAGCCTGCCGGAGCCGACGCGCGCCTCGAAGACCACGCCCAACCGGTGCGCCCGCTCGTAGTTGTCGATGGCCTGAACCAGCGGCCGGGTCCCCGCCGGCATCCCGTCCAGGATCAGCGCGCGCGAATTCTGGAGCAGGTGGAACCATTGCCAGTCGCTGTGAAACTCCGTCGGGAAATCCGCCAGCGCCGGATGCTTGGGATCGCACAGGATGCCCAGCGTCCCCGGCGCCACAGGCATGTGCCGCTCCTCGGACAGCGATTTGAACATGCCCCAGTTCCAGAAATCCGACGCCCACATACCTTCGATGCTCTGGGGAAGCTTCGCGAGCTCGGGCAGCAGCAGCACCCGCGCGCCCGAGGCGAGCGCCTGCCGCGCCTCGTCGAGCGACCGTCTGACAACCACCTGGCCGGGAGCCGTATCGACGGCGTCCGCGTACACCCAGATGTCGTAAGAATTCCGGAAGCTCGTGCCTTCGAGCGCCACCTCCAGCCGCAGCCTCGCCGGCGCCGTCGCCGCGGCCAGCGGGATGCGAATCTCGCCCAGCGAAGTCACCGCCCCCTGCGGAATCCGCGCGCCCGCCAGGCGGCCGTTAGCCAGCGCGCGCCCATTCCCGGCTTCGCGCAGGGTCCAGACCGCAACCGCCGCGGCGATATCGGCAGGTCCGTAATGCGCCACCTCGACTCCGGCCGAGAAGGTCTCGCCTCTCGTCCAGGTCCGCTTCGCCATGAGCAGCAGCGGCACCGTCTCGGAGCAGAACTCGCGCCACTCGGCCGGCTCGATCAGCCCTTTCGAATCGAGGAAGGCATCCAGAATGCCGACCAGCGCCGTGCCCTGGCCTGGGAAATCCTGCAAGTCGAGTAACTGGAAACCGCCAAAGCCGGGCGTTCGCAGGGCGGCCTCGATGTCCTCGCGATAGCATCGCACCGCCAGCGCGCCCGAGGCGCGGAAGAAATCGTCCGCCTGGTCCAGCATGCCGTGCTTCTCCAGCCGCTCGCGGAAAGCCTCCAGGTTGCGCGCCCGCACCACGCCCGTGTACTTGCGGATCTCGCGAAAATCGGGAGCGGTCTGATACTCGCCGATCTCGTGCCCGATCACCGGAACGGTAACGCCGGCGATCGCCGCGCTGTAGTTCTTCATGGTGGATGGAGGGCCGGTCTGGACGTGCCCCAGCGGCTTATCGACGCTGCCGAACGACCCGCGAACCTTCTGCCCCCGCACCTGGAAGGACGCGAAGTAGTCGTCACCCGGAGGGACGAAGGGAACCCAGTTGTTCGTCCCTTCGGCGTACAGATGGCGGCCGTCCAGCTCGCGGAAATGCTTCACGAATGCCGCGCGCGGCTCCTGGTTGCCGCCCAGCTCGTTGCCCAGCGAGAGCATCACGAAGGAGGGATGGTTGCCGAAAGTCCGCAGCAGCCGTTCGCCCTCGGCGCGCAGGAACTCGTCGTGCGCCGGTTCGCCGTAGGCCGCCCAATTCGGCAACTCCGGCTGCAGGTAGATGCCCAACTGGTCCGCGGCCTCGAAGGCGGCCTCAGGCGGCGTCCAGGTGTGGAACCGATGGTGGTTAAGTCCGTACGATTTCGAGATCTTGAACACGCGCAGCCATCCGTCCACGGTCATCGGCGGGTAGCCCGTGAGCGGGAACACGCAGGCATCGTGGCGGCCGCGCAGGAAGATGGTTTTGCCGTTGATGCGGAATTGCGTGCCTCCGCGAGCCGAGAAGTCGCGCAAGCCGAAGCGAACGTCGCGGCGGTCGGCGGCGGCGGAGGCTTCGAGCGACACCGAGAGCGTGTACAGCGCGGGCGTGAACTCGTCCCATCCTTTCGCCCCCTCGCCCATGGCGTACGTTGCTTCGGCGACTGCGCGCTCGCCTGCGGTCGAAAAGGGCACGCTGACCGGCGCACCGCTGCCCGCGACGCTCAGCGCCAGCGTCCCTGAGGCCGCCTTTCCGGTCTGGTTCCCTACCTCGACGCGCACCCGGACTTTGCGCCCCGCGAAATCGGGATACACCTGAACGTCGTCGATCCACACCTTGTCAGTGACGGCGAGGCCGATCTTTCCGATGATCCCGTTCCAGTTCGTCTGGGTGTGGTCGCTGATCTGGTGCGGGTCCCCGATGGGAGCGTACTCGGCATTGTCGATCCGCAGAGTCAGTTGATGGCGGCCGGGCGCGAGCCCGCCCAGCGCGTAACGGTGCGGCGCTAGCAGCGAATCCTGGCTGCCTGCCGCGTTCCCGTCCACCCACAGCCGGCTGGTCTTGGTCCGTTCCAGTTCCAGGACCACGCGCTTCGAGCCCCACGTGGCGGGAACCTCGATATCCCGCTGATACCAGGCCGCGCCTGCGTACGGGAAAACCCGCGTGAGGCGTCCCGTCTCGCGGGCCTCGTTGCGCGTGCCTTTGCGCGCTTCGTCGGTGGTGCCGGGAAGCTGAATCCGGTCGTCGAGACGGGTCTCGAACCATTTCGCGGTCACGCCTTCGTTCTTGGGATCGAGCGCGAACCGCCATTCGCCGGCCAGCGGCACCCAATCGGAGGCAAAGACGGCCGGCGTCGCGGCGAGCAGGAGGAAAAGCGGAAGAGAGCGAAGCATTCTGCGGTCAATGATAGCCCGCCACCGCAGTCGGCCGCTCATTCGGCCGGTTGTGGCGCACGCTTCAGCGTGCCGCCGCGGACTTCAGTCCACGGTCGGGCAGAGCGCGCTCGAAGCACGCTCGAGGCGGCACGCTAGAAGCGCTGCGCCACGCCGGAAGGAACCGCCCTACAGGTTCTGACCCTGGTCCAGCGGATACACGTGGCCGCTCGACATCGTGGTCAGGCACAGGTACAGCGTCAGGAGCGCGAATTGCTCGACCGCTTCTTCGTCGGTGATCGCCACCTTCACCGGCGACCGCTCGCGGATGTGCCGCCACACCTCCGCGGGGAAATCCTCCGGCGGCAGGATCGGCCCCGGCGCCAGGGCATTGACGAAGATCCCGCGGCTGCCGTACTCGAGCGCCATCTCCCGGGTCATCGCCGCCACCGCGGCCTTGGTCACCACGTACGGCAGATTGCGGCGCTGCGGCCGGCCGATCGAGGTCGCGTCCGCGACGTTCACGATGTGGCCGCCGCGCGGCATCAGCGGCACGATGGCCTGCGACGGCCAGAACGTGCCCAGAATGTGCGCTCCGATGTTGGCGTCCCAATCGGCCGTGCTGACCTCGTTAACGGCCGTCAGCTTGTACACGGACGCCATGTTGATCAGGATGTCGATCTCGGGGAAGTCCGCGCGCACGCGCTCGACCGCCGCCGCCACGCTCTCGCGCGACGCCACGTCCGCCTCCACCGCCAACGACCGGACGCCGAGCCGGCGCGCTTCCTCAGCCGTCTCCTGCGACTCTTTCGCCGAGCAGCGGTAGCTCACCACGACGTTGGCGCCGCACTCCGCCAGCAGGCGCGCCACGGTGCGACCCAGGCGCCGGCCTCCCGTGATCCAGGCGGTGCGGCCCTTCAGCCGGGCCAGGTGTTTTTCGAGCAGTCTCACAATAACCGTTTTACCGCCGCTTCGAGCGCCGCCATTTCGGTCTCGCCGATGAACGACTTTACCAGCCGCCCCTGGCGGTCGTAGAGGAACAGCGCGGGCAGAGCGCCGCTCCATTTGGGATCGATCGCATCGATGAACTTGTCGTCGTTCGCGGCATGTTTGACGTAGTGCGGCGCGGGCGCTCCATTCTTCTCGAGGAACGCCACGGCCCCCGCTTCCTGCTCCGGCTCATCGCAGGAAACCGTCGCCAGTTGGAGGCCCCGGGCCTGGTAGCGCGCCGCCAGGCGGACCAGTTGCGGCATCTCGGCGCGGCAGGGATCGCACCAGGTGGCCCAGAAATCGACCAGCACTACGCGTCCCTTGGCCTGCGCGATCAGCCGCTGGTAGCCGGCTTCGTCCACGGCCGCGAGCGGCGGCGCGGCCTGCGCGCAAACAGCCGCCAGCACCAGACCGGCCAGAAAGGCCGCCCTCACGACGCCTTCTTTATGCGCTTGATGCTGCACCCGAAGGCCTTGGTCTCAGCCGCAGCCACCGGCTTGTCCTCGAGCACCGCGTCGAGCGCGTTCCGCAGCCGGTTCTCCTGGACCCGCTGTACTACCTGCGAGTCGTCGATCGAGCCGTGATAGCGGATGGTGCCCGTCGCGTCGATCACAAACGCTTCCGGCGTGACCGTGGCGCCGAAGCGGTCCGCCACCACGTTGTCCACGTCCTTATACACCGGGAAGGAGAAGTGATCCCGCGCGTGCCGCTCCACCTCCTGGAGCGACTCGCCGCGGTTGGCATTGACGAACACGAACTTCACGCCGCGCTGGCTGTAATCCTTGTAGATCGCGTTCATCCGGTCGTTGTAGGAGTTCGAAACCGGGCACTTGGTGGAGATGAAGACCACCACCGTGACCGGCCCCCGCAGCGAGGCAAACTGGACCTGGCCGCCGCTGGTATCCCGCAAGGCGAAATCATCCACCTTGGAACCCAGCTTAAATTCCTGCCCCAGCAAAGCGGCCACGGAAAGCGCGGCCGCGATCAGAAACCGTCCCATGTCCCCTCCGAATAGGGCGGGAGCGGGCCCGCCCCTATTTCTTCTTGTTCAACTTAAGATTGCGCACCACCTTCTTGTCCGACACGAAGACGTCGATCTTCTTGGTGTCGCTGGTGGCCCCCTGGTACTCGGCCTTCAATTGGTATTCCACGTTCGGGCTCAGCCCGTAGAAAGAGTAGGCGCCGCTCTCCTTGGTAATGTAGGAGCGGACCTGGAGGGTCTTGGTGTTCTCCAGGTGCACCACCGCGCCTGCGACAAAGCGGCCGTCCACATCCGTCACGACGCCTTCGACGGTGCGGGTGTTGAGGTCCCCCTTGTCGGTCTTCTGGGCCAGCCCGATGGCCTGATACGACAGCATCGCCGCCAGCAGTCCCCACAACGGAATCAGCCTTCTCACTTTGCCTCCGATGCCTTCTTGGACGCTGCCTCGAGGCGAAAGAATACATCCACCCGTACCTCGCCAGCGGCCTGCGTGGTCTTTTCCTGCGGGATGTACCCGGCCGCGCGGGCGGTCAGCTTGTAAGTCATCTCTTCCACCGGGACGCGGAACGCGAACTCTCCGCGGGAATCGCTCACTGCTTCCAGTCTCTTGAACTTGTGCGCGCCCTGCAACTCTCCGGCCGGAACGATCTCGATCCGGGCGCCGGGAAGGCTGAGCCCGCTCTCCTGAAACACGGTCCCGAAGATCAGAGCGTAAGGCGCCTGCCGCTTCTTGTCCTTCGCTTCGGCCCCCAGTACGGTCACGGCGATGGCAGCCAGCAGAAGCAAGCGGCGCTCGGGCGACCGCCTATATCCGGGGCTCTTCGTCCTCATCCTCGTCGGGATCGCCCTCCTCTTCTTCCTCGTCTTCCTCAAGAGGTTCGAGCTCGAGCGGATCGATGCTCACCACCCGCACATCCGCGCCGCATTCATTGCAGGTGATGGTGTCGCCTTCGTCCAGTTCGTCCTCTTCGACGTCGATTTCCACTTCGCACACTGGGCAAGCTATCATTCGTTCCTCCGCAGATCCACGGCCCAGATTCCTTTATACATACTCGCTGGCCCGAAAGAAAGAGGGTATTCCCGCCTATTTTGCGGCCTGGCGCCGCCGCGTGGTCACCGGCACGATTCCCTTGAGCCGCAGGTAGAGAAACAACTGCGCGCGGTGCGTCAGCTCGTGCTCCTTGACGGTCTGGAGCATTTCCATGCGTGTCACCCGCTGGCCGTCGAAACGCGTGATTACGCCCGCGTAGAATTCGGGAGGCTGCACGGCCAGCGCGGCGAGGCGCTCGTCCATGCGCGACCGCAGTTCGGAGGCCAGCACGGCCGCCGAGGCGTGCTCCGGAACCGGCGGAAAGCGCTTCACGATCTCCTGCCGGTCCATCTTCTCGACCCCGTCGAGCAGCAGCCCGCTGAGGGCGTAGCTCGATGCGAGGATGTGACGGGCGATTTCGCGGAACGTCATCACGTCCGGAAGCGGCTTGAAGTCCAGCTCCGCTTCCGGCATGTCCTCGACGGTCTGCGCCGTGTCCTGCCGCACTGTCTTCCAGGAATCCAGTAAATTGTCAAGTCTTACCATGTGCCCATTCTAGCGTTTGCCGTGGGGCGGGCCCCTTGGTCCGGTAGTGTCTGAAATGTGCGTTGACGAAAAAACAGCGACTGCTTGCTTTCCGACCAAACCGGCCGCACGATGGAAGCATGCCATCTGATCGAGCATCGCTGAACGCTCTGAAAAACATCCTCTCCGAAGTAGACCTCATCCTCGAAACCTGCCCCGCGCTTCCGCAGAACCGCACTGGCCGCTCCCGTGAGCTGCTACGCTCTGCGCTCGCCCTTGTCGATGACCTCGCCAGCCAGGTCGGAAAGACGGCCGGCGAGATCGTTGGGCACAAGGGCGGAAGCGCCACGGCTCACAAGTTCGGGCCTGACCACTTCCGCAAGCTCGCCGCACTGCGGAAGACACGGGCTGGCGGGCGTCCGCGCAAAGCCGAATAGCATTCCCTCCGTTCGGCATATACGCAGACTCTGTATACTAGTTGCATTCATATCGTCACTTCTGTATACTGTCAGTCAGGAGTGCTGATATGAGTGAGATCGTCGAATTCCTAAACCGTCGCATCGCAGAGACCAAGGCGAAGGTGCAGGATGCGAACGAGAGAGCGCAGAAGGCTCTCGCTGATCGTGATATGTGGGGCGCTGATCTGCAGGGATATGAGAGAGCGCTCGCGGCAGAGATGCGCGAAGAGGGAGTAATTGCTCCCGTAAAGCCGGATTCCAGTGCCGTCCCCGAAAGTGCGAACGGGGATGCTGCCGACGACATGCCTCCGATGACAAAGGCAGAATTCGCGCGCCGATTCATCCGCTCCCGCGCTGAAAGCGGAGCGACCCCCGCAGACATCTTCGAAGGATTCCAAAAGGCCGGAATCCCCGTTAAGAAGCCGTACATATACGCTCTGGTACAGCGCCTCCAAGGCCAGACCGCAATTCGGCTGAGGCGTGGGAAGTGGTATCCGGTACCCGAGTCGGAGCGCGGTTCCACAGGTGAAACGGAAACGGTGAACTAGAGATGAAACCTTAAATCAGAAATCGCGGGCCACCAGGATAGAGTATGGTGGTCCACAAAAATTCTGCGGTCCAAACGCAGAAACCCCGCTGCTGTCCCAGGGTCCAAACCGTTACGGCAGCGGGGCTATTCTCGCTAGGCGGGTGTGGTGAAACTGGCAACCACAGCGGTCTTTAAAACCGCCGATCCGGCAGGGTCTTGTGGGTTCGAATCCCACCACCCGCACCCTTTTTTCATTCTACCCCTGTAACTCCCTCAAAGTAAAGAGAAAATATATCGGATCATGGCATATTCTTGTCTTGTCAAACAGCGACTAGTCGCTGTATTATTGAACTATGAAGAGCGCCACAAAACAAGCGGAAACAATGACTTGCGGAGCCTGCGAGATCGAATGCCAACGCTTCGGAAAGCATCGGAACGGACTCCGCCGTTTCCGCTGCCCGCGCTGCCATAAGACCTACACGGAAGTCCACACCCGCACGCTTGGCGCGATGAACATCCCCCAGGAAAAGGCTTGCTTCGCTCTTCAGCTCCTCATCGAAGGGAACTCGATCCGCAGCACGGAACGGCTCACGGGGATCGATCGCAACACAATCATGAAGCTCTTGGTTCTGGCTGGCGAGAAGTGCGAGAAGCTCATGGGTCGCGTGTTGGTGAACGTTCCGGTTCGTGACGTTGAGTGCGACGAGATTTGGGGCTTCGTGGGAAAGAAGGAAGGCCACAAGCGTGCGTCCGAAGCGAACGACGAAAGTATCGGTGACGCCTACACATTCGTCGCAATTGAGCGCCACTCCAAGCTGGTCCTGAACTTCACGCTAGGCCGGCGAAGTCAGCAGACCACGGACGTTTTCATCGAAGGCTTGCGTGGCGCGACGGCACCCGCTCCGTTCCAGGTCACGACCGATGGTTCGGTCCCTACCGCTCCGCCATCACCACCACGCTAGGCGACCGCTGCGACTTCGCCCAACTCATCAAAGTGTACCGGGCTCCGGTTCAAGGCGAAGCGCGGTACAGCCCCTCCGAGATCGCCAGCACGGAGGTGGTCCCAGTCATGGGCCGCCCCGATCCCGAGCGCATCTGCACTTCGATCGTGGAGCGCCAGAACCTCACGATGCGGATGCAGATTCGCAGGCTCACCCGCCTGACGAATGCCTTCTCAAAGAAGTGGGAGAACCTGTGGGCCGCCCTCTGCCTTCACTTCGCCTACTACAATTTCTGCCGGATCCATCGCAGCCTGAGAGTCACGCCGGCCATGGAAGCGGGTATCACGGATCACGTCTGGGAGATCTCCGAACTGTTGGCGTGACCAAGGGATTGCCCGGTAACCTACAAGCGAAGAAAAGTATCCCTTATAGTTCAGTAGGATGCGACTACTAGTCCAGGAGTTTGCGCATCTCGCACCCGTACAGTATGGATGAGTCCATTCAGGCGCCAACCGCGGATCGGGTATGGACAATGGGTGGACCCTGGCATAGTATCGAACGGAGCGTGCGGTTTTCGGAAGACACGGCAGACTATTGTTAACAACGGTTAATTAAACTTGACTTGGCGCGGGATCAAATGATACCATCGGGCCAGAGGCTTAGCTCAGCGGACGCCATCCGCTTGGCCAAGGCGGCGCTTGAAGAACACGGTCGGTTCTGGCTCGGAAATGAAAAAATCGCGGATGAGTTGTACGAGCTGGACCTACTGACGGAGTCACATCTGTATATGGCAGTTGATGTTGCACTCCAGGAGATCGCGCCATGTTGGCGACTTGGTCCTCAGCCACCAAACGATGTTTCTCGTTCTGGCGACTGCCTATACGCTTTCTATTGGGATTCTCCTGAGTGGAAGATGTTCATGTATTTTAAGTTTGCCATCTCAGATGATGCCGGAAGAAAGCATCTCGTACTACACTCCTACCATGAATCTACCGATAAGGATCAAGATGACATGCTTTGAGTGTGGAAGAGGGAAGTTGGAGCCGGCGCGAGTCCAGCTTACCGGAAGTCGCAACGGTGAGTCGTTTGCTGTGGAGGTAGATGGCCTCAAGTGCCAGTCCTGTGGGTTCCAGACAGTTGACAGCCGTCAAACTGCGGAACTTAACCGGCTTGTATCAGACGCGTACCGTACCGCTCACGGTCTTCTAACCGGGGAAGAGATCAAGGGTCGCCGCAAGCAACTGCGGATGTCGCAAGAGGACTTCGCGGATTACTTGGGTGTGGGCGTCGCCAGCGTAAAGCGGTGGGAACTTGGGGGAATTCAAGAGAAGGCGATGGACGAGTTGCTCCGGCTGAAGACTGATCTTGAAGCGGCTCGGCGCAATCTTCAGGATGTGGAAGCGCAGGTGGTCGACGCCCACATTCTCTCTTCGGGCGTAGTCTGCGGCGTGAACATTGAACTCTCTCTTCCGTTCCGAGAGGAACGGTATATGAAATCCCCTCGCATTGGTTTGGACTGGGGTGCGTTGCGTGAAGCAATGCCAGAAGAAAACCCAGTTTGGGCGGCTGCGTGATGCGATTATCACCAACAAAGGAACAGATCCGCGATCTCCTCCAGCTGCAAAACCATTGCGAACTTGAGAGCATCACTCTCCAGTCGTGCAATGCGACTAGGGCCAAGAATTATGCAGGGACCTCGTTTAAGGAACCGTTTTCGGCTAGGCCATCGTTAAGCAATGTGGCTTCCTCGGTTCAGGGAGATCGGATCATCGCCGAAGTTTCATTCGAGTACAGCGCTTGGGACTCCTCTGAGCCTCCAGAGCGCTTGTTTTTGGTCAACTGCACATTTGAAATCTGCTACGTGCTAGATGAATACATGCCAAGCGAGACGGAGAGATTGGCATTCAGTCGCGGGACGGCAGTTTTTAACTGTTGGCCGTATGCCCGCGAGTTCCTCCGTGACATAACTGCTCGGCTCGGTCACCAGACGCCTATCCTTCCACTATTGCGCATCACACCCAAGAAAGCCGAGAGCAAGCCCATAGAACAGGCCCTAGATCAGGCTATCAGTCCTCCTCCCGTGGATGGACAGGACAGTCAAGAGCGCTAATCCGTTCTCGAATCACCTCAACGCACGCCTAGGATTTCACCGCTCTCGCTCCGTCTTCTCCCGATGCGCCTGAACCGTGAGTCGGTTAGTTTATGGCAGCCCTACGGGAACTCTGGAACCTGAAGCTATCAGATCCGCAGCTAAAATCACAGTCCCCAGTAGCGTCAGGACAGCCATCAGCCCCACGACGATGTTCCAGGCTCGGTTGCGCCAGTGATCATCAGGAGCCGCCAGAATCTCTAGGCAGCGGAGTACGATGTATCCCGCGATCATCAAGCCAATGGATGGAAGCACGCGCAATCTCCTTTCGGACGCCTAACTCTGGGCTTCCATTCTATCGCTCAGAGGGTTGCGCGTGGCCAAAACTCTCTTCAACGCAACTTTCAGACACTACCCCTGGTCCGCGGCCGACGCCCCCGCCGGCCTGAGGGCCCAGGGGGACCCGCGCGGACCAGGCATAGCCGTTAAAGCAAGACAATTACGCACTGCTCTTGTGGCGCAGGCACTCTTGCCTGCCGCCTCGACATTCGTGTCGAGGCATGTTTTGGCGTCGAGAAGAGTCTCGACGCTGCAGACTAAAGTCCGCGCCACGACCCTTCTTCACAGCAGATCGTCGCGCTTCTTCGCCTCCAGGGCCTTCACCAGCCCGGAAACTTCCTGGGCGCGCGAGCGGGCGGCCACCAGAAGCGCGTCCTTGGTGTCCACCACGATCAGATCTTCGACCCCCAGCAGGGCCACCAGCTTGCCTTCGGCGTCCACGTAGTTGCGGGCGCTGTGCGCGGATAACAGCTCCGCCGCGCGCGTGACGTTGCCGGCGGCGTCTTGAGGCAGGAGCTCGTAAACTGCGTCCCAGCTTCCTACGTCGTTCCATCCGATGTCGTCCGCGGCCAGGCCGGCCACGTTTTCGGCCTTTTCCATCACCGCGAAATCGACCGAGATGTTCTCGCAGCGCGGATAGGCGTCGCGGAGCAGCGCGGCAAAGCGGCGGGTACCGAAGGGCGGCAGCGCGGCCAGGAGGGTGGCGGTCTTAGGCAGATGTTTGCGTAGCGCGGCGAGAAACACGTCCGCGCGCCAGAAAAACATCCCTGCGTTCCAGTAATAGTTCCCCGCCTCCAGGTAGCGCTTCGCCGTGGCTTCGTCTGGCTTCTCGTGGAAGCGCACCACGGGCAGCGGCTCGAGTGTCCCGGCCTTGGTGCCTACGGGAAACTCCAGGTAGCCGTAGCCGGTCTCGGGCCAGCGCGGCTGAATGCCCAGCGCCAGCAAACTGCCTCGCTCAGCCGCACGGTAGGCGGTCGCGATCAGGCGCCGGAACCGCGCCGGCTTCAACACGACGTGGTCGGCCGGGAACACTCCGATCACCGCGTTTGGATCGAGACCGCCGAGAATGTGCGCCGCCAGGGCGTTGCACGCCGTCGTGTTGCGCCCGGCCGGCTCGGCGACGATCTGCCGCCGCGGCACCTCGGGAAGCTGCCGCACGATCTGGTCGCGCAGGTAGTCGTTGGTGATGACCCACATGCGCTCGGGGGGCAGGAAGGGGCGCAGGCGGTCGAAGGTCTGCTGGATCAGTGTGCGCGAGCCGATGACGTTCAGTACCTGCTTGGCGCTCGCGCGGCGGCTGCGGGGCCAGAAGCGCGTGCCCCGGCCGCCCGCCATAATCATCGCGTAGTAGTTGGACCGGGCCACGTCTAGCAGGGTACAACGTTCCCGTCCCCGGCGTAAGCTATGACGTATGACTCTGCGCGAAGCCTGGACCCGGTTCGTCGCCGCGGAAGACTACGAGGCGCACATGGCGGCGATCGGACAGGCGCAGGCGAACGCGTCGTTGGTCGCCGAACTGGTTGCCGCCGCGGCGCCGCCGCCCGGCTCGAGAATCCTGATCGCCGGCGCCGGGACGGGCCAGATGTTCGAGCACTGCGCGCCCGAGTTGTTCCGCGGCTGCAGGCTGATCTGCTCGGACATCAACCCGGCTTTCCTCGAGAGGCTGGGTGCGAGGTGCGAGTGCCAGACGGTGGTCGACGACATAGAGGATTCGCGTCTGGAGCCGGGCTTCTCGCTCGTCATTGTGGTGCTGGTGCTGGAGCACGTCGAATGGCGAAAGGCGCTGGCTTCTCTCGCCCGGCTGCGGCCCGAGTACGTTCTTGTCGTGATTCAGCGCAATCCCGAGGGCCCGCTGCCGCATCGGCGAGCGGGTGGGAACGATGCGTCTGTTCGGCAGCGAGGTTGAGCCGAACCTGATCCCGTCGTCCGGTCTGGTCGAGGAATTCGAGCGCCTCGGCTTCCGCCTGAAGCTTCAGCAGGAGCGGGCGGTGGCCGACGGAAAGACGATGGTGGGGCTGCTGTTCACTCCTGCCTGAGCGCCTCCGCCGGATCGACGTGCGTGGCGCGCATCGCGGGGGACGTAGCTCGCCACCATCGCCGCGCCGAGCGTCACGCATCCCGGGAGAAGCGTCTGGTCTGGGGTACCGTCAAGGCCGAGACTCCGCGCCCGACAGGCTGTACGTAGCGCTTACTGGGCACGGAGCGGGGATCGCCTCGCGCCTGCCTTGCCCGGAAGAGTTGGGGCCAACTATGACGCCGAGGCGGGCGGCGTTTTCACCGCTGAGCCTTTCTTCTTGGGCGCCGGGCGGCTGACCTTCTTCGCCGCCGCCAGCCATGCAGGAGGCCTGCCGCGCCGCGCGCCGCCCCCACGTGCCAGCCTCTCCAGGCTGATGATGGCCTCTTCAATCTGCTCTCGTTCTTTCCGCAATTCGGTGATAATCTTCGTAACGTCCATCTTGTTGGGCTCCGTCCCTGTCCGCCTGCGAAGGCGCTTGTGAACCCAACAGAATATCAGGATTTGAACCGCGCGGTCCGCAAATTGAGGTGCCGCCCCCAAGGGAGGGGTCCCCACCCCGCAGCGGGCCCGTTCGGCCCCGTCTCCCGACTCCTGCCCTTCTGTCTCCTCTACAATAGAAGCTGTACCCATGAAAACTCGGATACGGTCTACGACCGTGCTGTGTGTGCGCAGAAACGGCAAAGTTGTGATGGCCGGCGACGGCCAGGTCACGCTCGGCGGAGAGGTACTCAAGGCCTCGGCCAAGAAAATCCGCCGCCTCTATAACGACAAGATTCTGGCCGGATTCGCGGGCTCGACCGCTGACGCCTTCGCCCTTTTCAGCCGCTTCGAAACCAAGCTGGAACAGCACACCGGCAACCTGCCGCGCGCCGTGGTGGAACTGGCCAAGGACTGGCGAACCGACAAGGCCCTGCGCCACCTGGAAGCCCTTCTGCTGGTCGCCGACGTCACCAACACTTACATTCTCAGCGGCTCTGGCGACGTTATCGAGCCGGATGACGGCATCGCCGCGATCGGTTCGGGCGGACCCTTCGCCAAGGCCGCCGCGAGCGCCCTGGTTCGCCACACCAAAATGGAAGCGCGCAAGATCGCCGAGACGGCGATGGAGATCGCCGGCGAGATTTGCATCTACACGAACGACAAGGTCACCTTCGAGGAACTCGGATAGGCAATGGTTATTTATCTTCCCAGCCAGTCGGTTGAAGAAGAGCCCATCTTGGATGAGCTCACGCCGCGGGAAATCGTCCGGGAACTCGACAAGTACGTGGTCGGGCAGGACGACGCCAAGCGAGCGGTCGCGGTGGCGCTGCGCAACCGCATCCGCCGCCAGAAGCTCGATCCCGAGCTGGCCGACGAGGTGATGCCCAAGAACATTCTCATGATCGGCCCGACCGGCGTCGGCAAAACCGAGATCGCCCGCCGCCTGGCCAAACTCGCCAACTCGCCTTTCCTGAAAGTCGAGGCCAGCAAGTTCACCGAGGTGGGCTACGTAGGGCGCGACGTCGAGTCCATGATCCGCGACCTGGTCGACATCGCCATCGAAATGGTGCGCGAGGAGCGCCTGGACGAAGTCGCCGACCGCGCCGAAAAGAACGCCGAGGAGCGGCTGCTCGATCTCCTCATGCCGCCGCAGCCGGAGCCCAGCGAGACCGCGGAGCGCACCCGCGAAAAGCTGCGGGAGAAGCTCCACCAGGGCAAGCTCGACGACCGTGTGGTCGAGCTCGACGTCAAGGAGCGGGGGCCGTCCTTCGAAATCTCCACCGCCCAGGGCATCGAGGAGATGGACATCAACCTGAAGGATGTCCTGCCCGGCCTGTTCGCCGGGCGCACCCGCAAGCGCAAGATGCGGGTGACCGAGGCGCTCGAGTACCTGGTGCAGGAGGAAGAGCAGAAACTCATCGACATGGACCAGGTGACCCGCGTGGCCCTGGAACGGGTCGAGCGCAGCGGCATCATCTTCCTGGATGAGATCGACAAGATCGCCGGCCGTGAGTCGGGCCACGGACCGGACGTCAGCCGCGAGGGCGTGCAGCGGGACATCCTGCCCATTGTCGAAGGCACTACGGTCAACACCCGCTACGGCTTCGTCCGCACGGACCACATCCTGTTCATCGCCGCCGGGGCCTTCCACGTCTCCAAGCCGTCCGACATGATTCCCGAGCTGCAAGGACGCTTTCCCATTCGCGTGGAGCTGAAATCGCTGACCGAGAGCGATTTCATCCGCATCCTCAAAGAGCCGAAGAACGCGCTCATCAAGCAGTACACCGCCCTGCTCGAGACCGAAGGCATCAAGCTCTCCTTCAGCGACGACGCGCTCGAAGAAGTGGCCCGCCTGGCTGCGCGCGTCAACGAGAGCAACGAGAACATCGGGGCGCGGCGGCTCCACACCGTGATGGAGAAGGTTCTGGACGTGATTTCCTTCGAGGGTCCCGACCTCAAGAAGAAGAACGTCAAGATCGACGCCGCCTACGTCCGCGAGCAGCTTTCCGAGATCGTGAAGGACCAGGATCTAACGCGGTACATTCTATAAGATGCCCTGGTGCCGCCGGTCCTCGGTTGTCGCGTTCAGCGCGGGCGTGGCGTGGCTGGCCGGCTGCGCTTACGTCAGGCCGCCGAAACCGCCCACGCTCGGCATTCCTGTAAAGATCGTGGCACTCTCCGCGGTCGAGCGCGGCAGCGACCTGGTGGTCGAGTTCCTCGCGCCCGCGGAGACTACCGACGCGGCGGTCCTGAAGATCCTGCCGCAGTTCGATCTGCGGGCCGGTCCCGGGGGGCCGAATTGGGAAGCGACCGCGCGCCGGATCGAGGTGCCTGCCGCGACGCCAGGTCCCGTCCATGTCCAGGTTCCGGCCGCACCCTGGGTGGGCCAGTCCATCGAACTCCGGGTCCGGGCGGCGGGAAGGCACGGGCGGTTCGGCCAGTGGTCGGACGCGATCCGTTTCCAGGTTGTTCCGCCGCTCGCGAAGCCCGCCCCGAAGGCGGAAGAGGTGCCGCACGGAGTCCGCCTGAGCTGGGCCGCCTCACCCGGCGCCGACTTCAGGGTCTACCGCATCGCGCCGCCCGAGCCCCAGCCCTTGCTCGTCGCCACGGTCAAGACCCCGGAGTACATCGACAACCAGATTCAGTACGGGAAGACCTACGTGTATTCGGTCCAGTCGGTCATCGCCAGCGGCAACTCCGAGGCGGAGAGCGAAATATCCGATTCGATTTCGATCGCGCCGGAGGGCCGCTTCCCACCCCCGGTCCCAGAGGGCCTGGCGGGGATCGCCGGCGTTTCCAGCATCGAACTGAGCTGGAATCCGGACAACGACGCCGACCTCGGCGGCTACTACCTCTACCGCTCCGTCAACGGAGGGCCTTTTGAGAGGATCGGAGAGTTGCTGGCGACGCCCGCTTACAGCGATCGCGCCATGGAGAGCGGAAAGCACTATCGGTACCAGGTCTCAGCCGTGAATCGGCATGGCGACGAAAGCGCCAGATCGCCGATTGTGGAAATGGTGGCACCATAAATGCGGCATGCTAGGCAGGCACCATTGTGGGGCGGACCCCCTGGTGGGCGCATAGGCGTTAGAGTAAGACAATTACGTACCGTTCTTGTGGCGCCTGCACTCTTGCCTGGCGCCTCGACCCTGGTGTCGAGGCCGGATCTCGCGTCGAGAAGAGTCTCGACGCTGCAGACTAAGAGTCCGCGCCACGATCCAGGCTCGTGGCGAACTCTTAAATTAACGCCTATGCCTGGCCGGCGGCCGGGACTCCGGCCGGCCTGCTTTTCCTGGCGGCAAGGACCGCGAACCCAATGACCAAGCGCATTCGCTTCAGTTTGATTCGTAATCTCCAGGCCACGGCGCCGGACGGCTCTCCAGACGTGAAGTACGGACTTCTGGAGAATGACATGGTCCGCGAGACCCCTTCCCCGTGGTCTCGCGAGCGGGGCGAGGCACGGGAGCCGGATGAGGCCCGGCCGCTCTCCGAAGTCCGCCTACTCCCGCCCTGCTGGCCCTCCAAGATCGTCTGCGTGGGCCGGAACTATCGCGAGCATGCGGCGGAACTTGGCAACGAGGTGCCCGCCGAGCCCCTGATCTTCCTCAAGCCGCCCTCCGCTCTTATCGCCCATATGGACCGCGTCGTGTATCCCGCACTCTCGCACCGCGTCGACTACGAGGGAGAGTTGGGAGTCGTCATCGGCCGCCGCGCGCGCCACGTGAAGCGCGAGGATGCCCGGGCTTGCGTCTTCGGTTACACCTGCGTCAACGACGTCACGGCGCGCGATTTACAGCGCCAAGACCAGCAATGGACGCGTGCCAAGGGCTTCGACACGTTCTGCCCGGTCGGCCCCTGGATCGTTCCCCAGGAGGAGGTCCGCTTCGATGAGATCCGCGTGCGCACCTTCGTCGACGATCAGAAACGCCAGGACGCCTCGGTGCGCGATATGATTTACTCGATCGACGAGATCATCGAGCACATCACCGCCGTGATGACATTGGAGCCCGGAGACCTGATCGCGACCGGCACTCCCTCCGGCATCGGCCCCATCGAGCCCGGCTCCGTCGTCCGCGTGGTAGTGGACGGGGTCGGGGCTATTGAGAATCAGGTAGTGAAGCCTTGAAGCATTTTTTCGTCGGCGTGTTCGGCGCCATTTTCGGTACGTTGCTCTCGTGGGGACCGTGGGGTGCGTTCGTCCTGTCGATCATCGACTCGGCCGGCCTTCCGGTTCCGGAGGGCACCGACCTTCTGCTGCTGTTCATTGCGGCCAGAGACCCCCGGGCCGGCTACTTCAGCGCCGGACTCGCCGTGGCCGGCTCCCTGATCGGCAGCCTGTTCCTCTACTACATCGCGCGCAAGGGCGGCCGGGCTTATCTCGACCGGCGAACCGAGAAGGGATGGGCCAAGCGCTTCCGGCACTGGTTCCACCACTACGGCGGACTGACCCTATTCATTCCGATCTTGATCCCGGCTCCGCTGCCGACCAAGGTCTTCGTGGCCTCGGCCGGCGCCCTGGGAATGCGCCGCCGGCATTTCGTGGCCATCGTGCTGGTGGCCCGCACTCTCCGCTGCTTCAGCCTGGTGTGGCTCGGCGCCCGCATGGGCCGCGCCCCGGTTCACTATCTCAAAAGCCACACCTGGCAACTGATCGCCATCGCAGTGGGGGTCTTTCTGGTGTTGTACGCCGCCATCCTGGTCAAAGACGCTCTCCGCCGCAGAGCGCACCGGCACCATCTGCACCACGTTGCGGATTGAGTTGTGGGGCGGACGCCCTCATGGGCGTTAAATGACGAGGTCGCCGCGAGCTTGGTCTGCAGCGTCGAGACTCTTCTCGACGCGAAAACATGCCTCGACACGAGTGTCGAGGCGGCAGGCAGGAGTGCCTGCGCCACGAAGACGTCCTGGCGGCGATTCCCGGGCATCGTGCCGACGCCATCGCCCAATACACGGCGGTGCTGCGCGTCCGGCCCGATTTGGAGCCAGTGCGGCAACGATGAGACCAGCGACGGTAAGCGGCCGCGGGCCGGCGGCGGGATTCGCGCGCTACTCCGGCTCGTGCTCCGCGGTCCGTACCACCGACTTCGCGATGGCCGGGGTCTGCTGTTCCGACTCCGGCAACGCCGCCTCGGGCCGCAGGTACAACTGCGTCAGACCCTCCTGGAGGATCTTCATGGCGCTCTCCGGATCGTCGGCGTACTGAAACAGGTCCAGGTCCTCCTTCGCGATGGTGCCGTATTTCACCAGCGCGTCGAAGTTGACGATCTCTTTCCAGTAGTCGCTGCCGTAAAGCAGGATGACCATCTTCTTGGCGAGCTTGCCGGTCTGGCAGAGCGTGAGCACCTCCGTCATCTCGTCCAGCGTGCCGAATCCGCCCGGAAAGACCACCAGCGCCTTGGCCAGGTAGGCGAACCAGAATTTGCGCATGAAAAAGTAGTGGAACTCGAAACACAGTTCCTTCGAGATGTAGGGATTCGGGAATTGCTCGAAGGGCAGGCCGATGTTCAGGCCGATGCTTTTGCCGCCCGCATCGGCCGCTCCGCGATTGACCGCTTCCATAATGCCCGGCCCGCCGCCGCTACAAACCACGAACCGCCGGCTGCTGCTCTTGATCTCTTCGCCCCACGCGGTGAGCATCCTGGCCAGCGTTCGGGCCTCGTCGTAATAGTGCGCAATCGGGCTCTCGGGCGGGTGTATGCGCGCCGAACCGAAGAACACCACCGTGTCGCGGATCTGCTCGCGCTGGAAGTGCGCCAGAGGTTCGAGGTACTCAGAGAGGATGCGGATCGCGCGGGCGTCCGCGCTGTCCAGAAACTCCTCGTTCTTGTACGCCACGCGCACCTGGGAATTGGGCTGGGACCGGTCACGCATCGATTTTCTCTCCCGATTGCATCGTCTTCTCGAGCTGCTCGACTCTCTTGGCGAGCTGCCGCACCGTCTTTACCAGGTCCCCCAGCTTGGGGAACGCCGCCACCGCGCGCCGCCACTCGCGCGCGTCGAAGGCCGGAGAGCCCGATACCACGCTGCCCGCCTCCACGTCGCCGCCGATGCCGCTTTGCGCATAGACCACCGCGTTGTCGTGGATGGTGAGATGGCCGGAGACGCCCACCTGGCCAGTCAGGACGACGCTCTTCCCCAGCACCGTGCTCCCCGCGAGGCCGACCTGCGCGCAGACGATGTTATCCTCGCCCACCACGCAGGCGTGGCCCACCTGCACCAGGCTGTCGATCTTCGCGCCTCTCTTGATCCTGGTCTCGCCGATGGTCGCGCGATCGATGGAGGAGAGCGATTGGATCTCCACGTCGTCCTCGATCACCGCCGGCCCCGACTGCGGGATCTTGTAATGCGAACCGTCCTCCCGGTGCGCGAACCCGTAGCCGTCGCCTCCCACCACCACTCCGTTGCCCAGCCTGACCCGGTTTCCGATCTGGCAGAATTCGCGCACCGCGGCGTGCGAGTGGGCATAGAAATCGTCGCCGATGCGGGCCCCTTCATAGATGACCACGTGCGGATGCAGAACCGCGTTCCGCCCGATGGCGACCCGCTCGCCGACCACCGCAAAGGCTCCGATCGCGGCGTTCTCGGCCACGGAAGCCGTCGGCGCGATCCACGCCAGCGGGTGTATCCCCGGCGCCGGCCTCGGCGGCTGGTAGAAGAGCTCCAGGGTCCGCGCAAAATCCAGGTAGGGATTCTTCGAGACCAAACTCGTGATCGTCCCTTCCCGCACCGGCTCGGAGATCAGAATCGCGCCGGCCCGGCTGTGCTTCACCTTGTGCGCGTACTTCGGGTTGGCAAGAAAGGTCAGCTCATGGGGGCCCGCCTGCTCCATCGGGGCGACGCCGGTGATTTCGAGGCCGGCGTCACCCGCCACCTCGCACCCCAGCACCGCGGCAAGCTCGCTGGTTGTCATATGGATTCAATTGTATTCCGTGGGGCGGACGCCCTGGTCTCGGCGGGCCCCCCTGGACCCGCTCTTCGCTCGGGTTCGCGAAATCCGTCGTAAGTGCCTGCAAACATTAGCGGACACAAATGGTTTGGGCTGGGAGCCCCTGCCGCTTCTTGCCACATGCATTTTTTTCGCAACCAGCCGCCGGAAATCGAATCCAACACATAGAGGGGAAGGTCGATAAGAGTAGGTGGAGATTATGACAGCGCTGGGGTCCCGCTTGGCAAACCTGTGGTGCAGGCTGGTGCATCACGATCCGATGTGGCCCGTCAACGGCTACTACCGGTGTTCCGTGTGCCTCCGTTCCCATCCCGTTCCGTGGGAGAAACGGCCGGCCATCAAAGCGCCCGTCGTGGTGCTTCCCATCCGCCAGGCCGAGGCTCCCGTGCGCGCCTCCAATCCCGCTGCTCGGATCGCCGTGGCCGCCTCCCGATAACGCGCCCACTGTATCGTGCTACGATATAGAGTGAGCACGTGAGCGGCACTGATACCGCGAAAGCCGTAGACTATCGAGCACTCGCCGAGTTTCGATTCCAGATCCGCAAGTTTCAGTCCTTCAGCGAGGCCGCGGCCCGAAAAGCGGGTCTCGAGCCCCAGCAGCACCAATTGCTGCTGGCAATCAAGGGGACGGCGCCGGGGACGGAGCCGACGGTAGGGGAACTGGCCGCGCGCCTTCACACCAGGCACCACAGCGTTGTCGAGCTGATCGACCGGATGGAGGCCCGCCAACTCGTCTCTCGCCGCCGGTCGGAGCAGGATCGCCGTCAGGTGAAGGTCGAGCTGACGGCGGAAGGCGAGCGGATTCTCGAGGCGCTTTCGGTTCAGCACCGCGCGGAACTGGAAACAGCCGGCCCGGCACTTTTCGATGCGCTTCGCGCGCTGCTCGGCCACTAGGCATTCCGCGCCACGGCGTCAGGAGGAGGGGCGTTGTCAAAACTGGGAGATTTCACCGCCAGCCCGCGCATGATCCCGATATCCCTCCTGGCGATCGGCATCGGAGCGTTGAGCGCGCTGGTCGCCGTGGCCCTCCTGTGGTTGATCGGCCTGTTCACCAACCTCTTCTTTTTCGGCAGGTGGGGAACGGCGCTGGTTTCGCCGGCCGGCAACCACCTGGGGCCCTACGTCATTCTGGTCCCGGTCGCGGGAGCGTTCATCATCGGTCTGATGGCGCGCTATGGCTCGGAACGCATCCGCGGCCACGGGATTCCTGAGGCCATCGAGTCCATCCTCATTAACGGCAGCAAGGTCGAGCCTCGGGTCGCGTTTTTGAAGCCTCTCTCGTCGGCCATATCCATCGGTTCGGGAGGGCCGTTCGGCGCCGAAGGCCCCATCATCATGACCGGCGGCGCCTTCGGCTCCCTGGTCGCGCAGATGTTCCGCCTCAGCAGCGCCGAGAGAAAGACCCTGTTGGTGGCGGGCGCGGCGGGCGGCATGTCCGCGACTTTCGCTGCCCCGGTAGCGGCCGTTCTTTTGGCGGTGGAACTGCTGCTGTTCGAATGGAAGCCTCGCAGCCTGGTGCCCGTGGCGCTGGCGAGTGCGACGGCGACCGTTCTGCGCCGCTACATCCTGGGAGTGGGCCCGCTCTTCCCTGTGACGCCGCATGCGCTGTTCATCGGCCCGGCGAGCGTCCTGGGCTGCGTGTTGGCGGGCCTGCTGGCCGGGGCTCTCTCGGCCCTGCTGACGATCGCGGTCTACGCCGCCGAAGACGGGTTCCGCCTGTTGCCCATCCACTGGATGTGGTGGCCGCCGCTGGGCGGCCTGGTGATCGGCATCGGAGGGTTCTTCTTCCCGCAGGCCCTCGGCGTCGGCTACGACGTCATCGCGGGCCTGCTGCGGGGCGACGTCGCACGCAACGTCATGCTCGGGGTTTTGCTGGTCAAGTCGATCATCTGGGCGGTGTCGCTCGGCTCGGGCACCTCGGGCGGCGTGCTGGCGCCGCTTCTGATGATGGGTGGCGCGCTGGGCGGCCTCGAAGCCGCGTTCCTGCCGAATCACGGAGCCGGCTTCTGGCAACTGGTCGGCATGGGTGCGATCCTGGGCGGCACCATGCGGTCTCCCTTCACCGGCGTCATTTTCGCCGTCGAGCTGACACACGACGTCAACATGATGCTTCCCCTGCTGATAGCCTCGGTGGTCGCACACGGGTTTACGGTGCTGACCCTGCGGCGCTCGATCCTGACCGAGAAGGTCGCCCGCCGCGGCTATCACCTCAGCCGCGAGTATGCCGTGGATCCGCTCGAAGTGCTCTTCGTCCGCGAGGTCATGCGCACCAACACCGTGGTGCTGCCGGCCGCGATGCCGGTGGGCGAACTGGCCCACGCGGTGCACCTCGATCACAGCGAGCGGGGCCAGTTCCTGTATCCCGTCGCCGATGAACAACGCCGCCTGCTGGGGACGCTGTCGCGCAGCGACATCCAGCAACTGCTGGCCCGCAACGGAGCCTCGGCGCACGCCCCTCTGGCCGACGTGGCGCGCAAGGATCCCGTGGTGGCCTACCCGGACGAGCCCCTGCGCGTCGTGGTCCAGCGCATGGCCGAGACCGGCCGCACACGCCTGCCCGTCGTCAAGGCGGACGGCGAACCCTGCCTTTTGGGACTCGTCTCGCTAAGCGACCTGCTCAAAGCCCGCACCCGCAATCTGACCGAGGAGCGGCATCGCGAGCGCGTGCTGCGCTTCCAATTCTGGGGCTACGGCCGGCCCCACAGCCTGCGCAACTCCTCGACGAACCGGTCCGGATCCTGAACCTCGAGCAGCACCGCCTCCCCGCGCCGGGACGGAATCAGAACCAGCCGCCTGCCGTCCGCCCGATACATCCGCACCTTTTCCCCATTGGCCACCCGGAACCAGCCGGAGCGGTAGTGGCCGTTGGCGAACCCGTTGGTGCGCGCCGTCGGCCGCCAATCCGCGTCCACGGCGAAGTCCACCACCCGAATTCGGTCGACATCCACGTCCGCGGCCTCCACGGTCACGGGATAGAACAAGTCGCGAATCTCCAGGCTCTGCGCGTCCAAGATGTAGCGGGGCGCGCCCGGCGAGTACAAAACGCAGAACAGAACGAACGCCAGCGCCACAGCCCCGATGGCGACGCCGAGGATCGTCGCGATCCGGCGGCCCGCGCCAAATCCGGCAGCGGCGACCGGCGGCGCTTGACCGGCGGCCGGCTCGGCGGGCGCGAACGAGCCGACCGCCGCCAGGAAGCCGGTCACGTCGTCCGGGCTCAGTATCACCGTTTTCGATTCCGTGACCAGCACGACGGCGTTCTTTCGGTTGGTCGCGTACCAGGTGCACCTGCCAAGCTTTTTCGTCCGGAACAACCCGTAGTATCCGAATAGCCCGCCGCTGCCCCACAGGCGCATGCAGCCGCGGAAGTCGTCCTTGGTCGTTGCGCGCGCTTCGCGCAGCCCGTCGAGCGAAATGGTCACGTCTCCCACCAGTCTGCTGACGACGACCCTTCGTCCCTCGTACACGTATCCGCGCGTTGAGTTGGCGTACGAGAGGCCGATGGCCAGAAACAGGACGAAGGCGACCACCACGCTATGGGAAGCCACCACCGCGCCGAGCGCCGCGGCGAGCGCAAGGGCGGAAACGATCTTGGCAAGCAGGTCGTAAGAAGCGGGGAAGGTCACCGAGCCATTCTACCCAACCCAGTGCCAGGTGACCATCATGCCGCCGGTCACGAGGCTGCCGGCAATGAACGCGCCAAGCACCACCCCGAACACCCACTTACGCTGCATCGTCCAGGCCAGGTAGATGAATAACGGAAAGGAGATCGACATGTACCTCGAGAATGACATCAGGTCTTTGAGCACAAGCGGCATCAGCCACTGCAACGCGCTGAACGTCCACAATTCCAACGGCAGGCGCTTGTAACTCAACACCAGGACGGTAAGCGTGATCGCCATGACGGTGTAATCGACCTGGCAGTCGTGGTCGCTCAGGAACTTCAAGTTGAAAAAGTTCAGACCCGCCACCAGAGTATTGTTGAGTAGGTTGCCAAGAAATTCCGAACTGTGCATGCCCCACCTGAGTTCGGCCAGGGAGAAATAGTTCCAGTGCCCGGTTTGAAAGTAATTGAACAACAAATAGGGCACGAGCCCCAGCGGCGTCAGGCAGGCGATACGGGACCTGGTCCAGTCGATCGCGCCCAGTTGGACCCCGCTCTGTTTCCGCAGTTTCTCGGCTCTCTTGGCCGCGCGGGTCGGTGCGGGCAGGCCCTGCTTCACCGCCAGGATCAGCAGGGAGACCACTATCGCCACACCCGTCGGCCTGGCGAGCGCCAGCAGGGCGCCGCACAGAACGGAGAGACCCACGCGGCCCTTCTTCAAGAAGTAGAACGACAGAACCGCCAGCAGGAGGAATAGCCCCTCGCTGTAATAAGCCTGATAGAAAACGGAAAAGGGATAGAACATGAGTAAGAGCAACGACCGGAAAGCGAGGCCCTTGTCGGAAAAGTACGCCAGGGTCAGCGCATAGAGCGCCAGGAAGGCGACGGCGCTGATCGCGTTTGTCGCCACAAAGGCGGCTAGATGAAGCGGCAGAATCGAGTGGAGCGCGGCAATAGACAAAGGGTACAGGGGAAAGAAGGCGTACTTAGCGTCCTTGTCCCATTCCGTATACTTGCGGTACCTGGCAGCCGGGTCGCCCGGAGCGAATTGGTAGGGGTATCCCTTGTGGGCATCGCGCTCCGCCGCGGCCTTGGCCATTTCATCGGTGTTCGGATAGCCGCTCCCGGCGATGCTGAGATACCACTCCGCATCGGAGTAGATCCAGATGCTAAGGAAATCGACCCGGTGTTGGGTGATCCGCGGGTCGATTTGGTAGTGATGACCGCCGATGAAGTACCGCAGCGTCGTGACCGGAACGCGGTGAGCGACGCCCAGAGACCAGCCCCAGACCAGGACCTTGACCGCCAGAATGAAGAGGAACACGGCCAGATAGTGATGCTCGGAAATCAGTCCCTTGATGCGGCGGGCGCCAGTCTCCATAAAGGGTATTGTAGCGGCCCATCCAACGGCGAACGTGGGTCCGCGAACCCGGCGTCCCCGCTGGGCCACCGGTTCCCGGATAATACGGAAGGGGAGCGGAAGATGACTTTGACATCCGGCATCGAACTCCCGGCCGATGGGATCGCCGACGTGTGCCGGCGGTACGGAGTCCGCGAACTCGCCGTGTTCGGCTCAGCCGCGCGCGGCGATCTGCGACCCGAAAGCGACATCGACATTCTGGTGGAGTTCATTCCGGGCACTCGGATCGGCCTCGTGAAATTCGCCTCGCTGGCCGAGGAACTGACGAGCCTGATCGGGCGCACCGTGGATCTTGTCTCTAAGGCGGGGCTGAAGCCGTGGGTGCGTCCCGAGGTCTTGAAAGAGGCCCAGCTTGTCTACGCGGCGTGACTCCTCTTTCCTCAAAGACGTACTTCTGGCGTGCGCCAAAGTCGACGCGATCGTCGCGGGCGCGTCGGAAGCGAAGTTCCTTGCGGACGAGGTCTTTCAAGCCGCCGTCCTTCACCACCTGACTGTGATCGGCGAGGCGGTTCATCAACTCACGCCCGCCCTCTGCGAGAGGCATCCCGAAGTGCCGTGGCGGCAGATCGTGAGCGTGCGGCACCGGATTGTGCATGCCTACTTCGACCTGGACTGGCAGATCCTCTGGGGAGCCGCGACGGACGATCTCCCCCAGTTGCGCCTTCAGATCGCGGAGATCCTGAAGAAGGAGTTCCCCGACGAGGAGTACCCGGCCCAGGGTGAGGGCCGCTAGGATTTGAGTTTTGCGTCTATCCACCGGGCCAACAGACCGCCAAGATACCGGCTGGCTTCTTCGAGAGACATTGCGTCCGGGTACGGTAGTTCGATCACCCATCCCTCGCGGCCGGACGTCGCAGCAGACATGTCCCCTATCCTATCCCGCTTTTTACCCGGCGCTAAGATGGTGGCGATGCTCGACGACCTGCTCACCGAACGCCGCAATCCCGCTTCCGAAGGGATCGACGCGCTGACGACCGCCGACATCCTCGCCATCGTCAACTCCGAGGACGGCAAAGTCGCCGATGCCGTGGGCCGCGAGATCCCGCGCATCGCGCAGGCCGTTGACGCCATCGCCGCGCGGCTCGAGAAGGGCGGCCGCCTGTTCTACATTGGCGCCGGAACCAGCGGGCGGCTGGGCGTTCTCGACGCCGCCGAGTGCCCGCCCACCTTCAACGTGCCGCCGGACCTGGTTCAAGGCATCGTCGCGGGCGGCGAGCCGGCGCTGGCGCGCGCCACCGAGGCGAGCGAGGACGACGCCGCGCTGGGCGCTCGCGATCTGGATGCTCACGGATTCACGGCGGCCGACGCCCTGGTCGGCATCGCCGCCAGCGGCCGCACGCCTTACGTCCTCGGCGCCGTCGCGCGCGCCCGCGAGTTGGGCGCCCTCACCATCGGCATCAGTTGCACGCCCGGCTCGGAGCTTTCGCGGGCCGTCGAGATCGCCATCGAGCCGCTGGCGGGCCCGGAGGTCATCACCGGTTCGACGCGCATGAAGGCCGGCACTGCCACCAAGCTGGTGCTGAACATGCTCAGTACCGCGGTCATGATCCGGCTGGGACACGTGTACGGCAACCTGATGGTGAACGTGCAGCCGATCAACGCAAAGCTGCGCGAGCGGGCCGTGCGCATCGTCGCCGAGGCCGGCGGCACCGATCGCGAGCGCGCGGCGCAGTTGCTCGACGCCTCGGGTGGTACAGTGAAAACTGCGATCGTGATGGCGCGCCTGGGCATCCCGCGCGAGGCGGCGGAAGAGCGCCTGCGGGCGGCCGGCGGCCGCGTTTCGGAAGCTCTCAAACATGGATAAGTTCGTCATCCGCGGCGGCACGCCGCTGCGCGGGGAAGTCTCGACCAACGGAGCGAAGAACTCGGCCTTGCCGGCGCTGGCGGCCTGCCTGCTGACGGAAGAGCCGGTCACGCTGCACCGCATTCCCAAGGTGCGCGACATCGCCACGATGGTGCAGTTGCTGCACGCTATCGGAGTGCGCGTCGACAAGAAAGCCGGGCCGCTGCGCATCGAAGCCCGCACCATCGCCAAGCCCGAGGCGCCTTACGACCTGGTGAAGACCATGCGCGCATCGAGCCTGGTGCTGGGGCCGCTAGTGGCGCGCACCGGCCGCGCGCGCGTCTCGCTGCCGGGCGGCTGCGCCATCGGCGCGCGGCCCATCAACTACCACCTGGCGGGCCTCGAGCGGCTGGGCGCGCGCATCCGCCAGGAGGCCGGCTACGTGGAGGCCCAGGCCCCCGAAGGGCTGCGCGGCGCCGCGTTCACCTTCGACCGCATCAGCGTCACAGGCACCGAAGACATCATCATGGCCGCCGTGCTGGCCAAGGGCGAGACGCTCCTCGAGAACGCCGCGCGCGAGCCCGAAGTGAGCGATCTGGCGGAACTGCTCAACAAGATGGGCGCCTCCATCGACGGCGCCGGCAGCTCGCGCATCCGCATCCGCGGCGTGGAGCGGCTGCACGGCGCCGAGCACGCCATCATCCCGGACCGCATCGAGGCCGGCACGTTCCTCATCGCCGGCGCCATCACCGGCGGCGACCTGGTGGTGACCCAATGCGAACCCGCGCACCAGGCCGCGCTGATCTCGAAGCTGCGCGAGGCCGGTGCCGAGGTGACCGAGGCCGGCCCGGGAGCCCTCCGCGTGCGTTCGGACGGGCTGAAATCGGTGGACGTGATCACGGAGGAATACCCCGGCTTCGCCACCGACCTTCAGGCGCAGTTCATGGCGCTGATGACGCGGGCGCAGGGCATCTCGCTCATCACCGAGACCATCTTCGAGAACCGCTTCATGCACGCGCCGGAGCTGATGCGCATGGGCGCCAACATCCGGCTCGAAGGCCGTCAGGCCATCGTGGCCGGGCCCAGCCAGTTGAGCGGAGCCGCCGTGCTGGCCTCGGACCTGCGGGCCAGCGCGTCGCTGGTGCTCGGGGCGCTGGTGGCCAAGGGCGAGACCGTCATCGACCGCGTCTACCACATCGACCGCGGTTACGAGAAGATCGAAGAGAAGCTCGCACGCGCCGGCGCCGACATCCGCCGGGTGCACTAAGTTTGTGGCGGAGGCCACGAGACGGGCCAAGTGGGGCGGCTCTCCAGAGCTGCGCCGGACGTCCACGTCCGGCTTCTCCGGCGGGTCTGGAGACCCGCTGCAGGACTGGAGAGGGACTTGCAGAAATCGCACCACCGCCGCGGAAGGGACAAGCTGAAGCATGTCCTACACGGCGCATCAACGGTTTACGGCCCCACGTGGGGTATGCTTCAGCTTGCCCAGGGATTCCTGCGAGTCTCTCTGGAGTCCTGCCCCACAATGCGTGCCGCCAGGCTTGCGGGGAGGGGATCGTGACGAAGCATCATAGCCCGGGCTTTCTGGCGATTGTGAACGACGCCAAGAGCCGCATCCACCAGATCGATATCGAGGAGTTCCGCCGCCTGCGCGAATCGGGCGAGCCATTCCTGCTGGTCGATGTGCGCGAAGAAAGCGAGTGGGCGGCGGGGCACGCCTCGGGCGCGCTGCACCTCAGCAAAGGGATCATCGAGCGCGACATCGAGACGCGCGTCCCGGGCCACGACACGAAGACGGTGCTCTACTGCGGCGGCGGATTTCGCTCGGCGCTGGTCGCGGACAACCTGCGGAAGATGGGCTACACCGACGTGATCTCGCTCGACGGCGGCTGGCGCGCGTACCAGGCGAGCGGGTTGCCGGTGGATTAGAGCCGCTTCCGCAGCAGCCCGAGGCGGGCCAACGCCAGCAGATTCCGGTCCAGCGCGGGGGCCAGCGTCTGGCGGGAGGCGCCTGTCAGCGGGAGCAGATCTTCGGTCAGCGCGGCGCGATCGCGGGTGCCGTCCAGCAGGACCAGCAGGCGCCGGGCGATCGGGTCGTGAATCTCGATCGAGGTGTGCAGGAGCGTAGTGACCGTCTCGCCGGCGTGCGCCTGGATGCGGGCGAGGGGGCTGGCCACGGGCCGCTCGCCGGGCGTCGCCACGAGCGCGGGCGGAGAGGCGGACAATCGAACCATCCCCGCGGTGAAGGCGCTCATCAGGATGGCCTCGACTTCGGGCGGATCGCCGGGCAATTCCGCAACCGGCACGGCGCATGGCCAGGACTCGATCAGCGCGTTCAGCACGGCGAGGGCCGCCGGGTGCGCGGTTCGCAGACCACTGCGCGGAGTGCGGAACTCGGTCTCGGCGCCGGCCGTGGAGGCCGTCGCGGAGCAGGCGGCGTAGAGGCGGGCGATCTCCGCGCTACGCAGGCGGCGATCGATCTCGAGTTCGCTCCGGCACAGCAGGGTCTGGCGGAAGGCACGGCCTTTGAGGAAATCCAGGTGCTGCTCGCGCTCCAGGATTCCCGTGGCGGTGTCGGAAAGGGTCGCCTCCGTCAGGTACTGCAAGCCGTGCGCCGCCGCCTCGGCGATGAACTCGCGGAAGTAGAGCGGATGATAGAACTCGCCCAGCTCATCGTGGTAGAGCGCGGCATCGCCGCGGCCTGCAAGGCGGCGCGCCTCGGCCTTGACCAGAGCGCCGTATTCGCCCGCGAGCGTGGACGACTCCTCGAGCGAGGCGAGGAACTGCCGTGCCATCCGTATGCGTTCATCCGGGCTTTCGGCCGCGCGCGCGTGGGCCAGCATCATCTCGCGGAGCATCATGCGCGGGTGGCAACCCGGGTAGGCGTTGTAGCTGACGTACGCGATGCCCTGCGGGCCGAGGTGCGCGCCCGCGATCGCGAGCACCTTGCGCCGCGCGTCTTCGGGTACCCAGGAGTAGAGGCCATACGAGATCGCGTAGTCGAAAACGCCGAGGCCGGGGCCGAAGTCGCGGAGGTCCATCTGGAGGAGGCGGATGTTGCGGAGTCCGAGCTCGCGGGCCAGCGCCTGGCCGCGCGCGATGGGTTGAGCGGCCAGGTCGATGCCGACGAACTCGCTCCCGGGCAGCGCCAGCGCCATGGGGATCAAATTGCCGCCATCGCCGCAGCCCAGTTCGAGCACGCGGCAGCGCAGGGCTGGCGCGGGGTCCATGCCGAGCAGGCGGCCGATGACCGAGAGGCGGTCGGGGTGCGTCTCGGGGAACGGGAAACCCGGGTAGGCGATCTCGTCGTAGGAGTCCGTCATGCGCGCTTCCAGCCTACCCGATCGAGGACGTCGCCGGCGGCGCGCGCGGTGCTGATGTGGATGCTGACGGTGTCCTCCACCTCGACGGCGTATCCGCCGGCAAGCGCGACGGCCACGGGGACGTGGTGCATCAGGGCGGAGGAGAATACCAGCCGGTCGCGGGCCTGGAGGCCCTCGAGGGTGAGCGAGAGGCCACCGAGCTGGTCCTGGTAATAGGGGTCGGCACCCGCGACATAGACCAGCAGGTCGGGTTGGAACTGCGTCAGGGCGGGGACGCAGGCGGCGCGCAGCCGCTCCAGGTACTCGTCGTCGCCGGTTTCGTCCGCCAGGTCGATGTCGATGTCGGAGGGCGGCTTCTCGGAGGGGTAGTTGTTGAGCTGGTGGATGGAGAGCGTGAAGACGGAGCGATCGGCGGCGAAGATGGCGGCGGTCCCGTTGCCTTGGTGGACGTCGCAATCGACGACCATGGCCCGGCGGATGAGGCCGTCTTTCTGGAGCCGGCGGATGGCGACGGCGACGTCGTGAATGGCGCAGAATCCCTCGCCGTGATCGGGGAAGGCGTGATGGAATCCGCCTCCGAGGTTGTATCCGACGCCGTGGGCGAGAGCCAGGCGCGCGGCGAGCGTGGTGCCGCCGGCGCCCAGCCAGAAGGCCTCGACCATCTTTCGGGAGTAGGGTATTTCGAGCTTGAGGATGTCGTAATAGGTAAGCGTGCCGGTCTTCAGGCGGTGGACCCAATCGGCGCCGTGAACGGCCAGGATGTCCTCATCGGGGGCGGGCTCGGGCTGGACGAAGTCTTCCGGCGCGGCGAACCCGTCGGCCAGCATCCGTTCGCGAATCAGACGGTATTTCTGGGAAGGGAAGACGTGCTGGCCGAGGTTCAGGTCGTAGCCCGGGTGGTAGACCAGCTTGAAAGGGAGCACCAGAATCACATTTTAGCGCCCGGAGGTTTCGATCACGTGACCGCCGGGATCGCGGATCTCGAGTTCCTGAATTGGCCCGTGCCCGCGCAGGGTTTCGCTGGGCCCGGCCTATGGCACCACGACCACCGCCGCCTGCCAGAAGGCGGCCCGCTGGCCGGTGGGATCGAGCACCGTCACCTGGCAGTCGTACTTGCCCGGGGGCAGGCGATTCAGGGGGACGCTGAAGGCGAGCGGCATCGTGCGCAGCCGGTTCTTCCAGCCCTCGGTCACCTTGATCGGCGGCGTCTCGAAGACCTTCCGGTTGGCGCGATAGAAGCTCACGTAGCCGACCAGGGGCCTCGCGGCCGCCACTTCCTGCTGGTAAGCCTGCAGGTAGACGAACATGTCGCGGCCCTGGCGGAACACCCGGGTCACGCTGGGGATCAGCTTCCTGCCGTCCTCGACCAGCGGGTTCGAGGCTTCGGCTTCCGGCTTCTTGACCGCGTTGTAGAGCGCTTCCTTGAGGTCGATGCGCTGGCCGCTCAGGACCACGGAGCTGATCGGAATGCTCTGCACTACCTTGTTCAGGTTAGGGATCACGAAGGCCGTCTGGTAAGTGCCGATTCTGCCAGTCTCGGCGTCGCGTGCCAGAAACTTGATCACATACTTCCCGGGAAGAAGGGTGAAACCGGTGTCGTATTCGATGGGCCGCTTCGCCAGCTCGAGGGCGGTCGCGTCGCTGAGCTTGATATCCACCTTGTCGCGGACGTTCGAGACGGTGCTGCCGTAGTCGTCCTTGATCTCGCCGATGAAATCGATGAGCGTGTGTTCGGCGCCGCGGCGTTTGGCCAGCGCCAGCTCCCGCCCGGGTATCTTCACCACGACGGGGACGAAGTATTCGGCGCGGTTCAACTGGAAGTAATCGACCTCCATGGCGATGGTGAGCTCGGTAATCGGATCGGGTAACATCAGCGCCTCTTCGAGCTGCCGCTCCTTGTCGGCGGCGGTGAATTTGCCGAACACTTTCCCCGCGAAGTAACCCTGCCGGTAGTCGAGACTGGCGGCCAGCTCGCCGTTCAGCGAAATCTTGATGCGGCGGAATTTGCCATCCAGGGCGATGTTAGTCGTGTAATAGCCGATGATGTAGTAACTGGAGATGGCGCGTTCGGCTTCGACGATTCCCTTGGTCAGGTCGTTGTAATCGAGCAGGGCCTTTCCGCCGGTATCTGCCGCCAGCGCGTAGAGGGTGTCCTGCGACTGCTGGAAGTTACTGGTTACGGCCAGGGCCGCCGCGCCGGAATACATGCCGATGCCGCCCGGCGATCCCTTAGTCGCGTCGCCCAGCGGCGCCTGCGCCACCAGTCCGCGCGCATCGATGGGCCAGAAAGAGACGCCGGCGCGAATGGCGGCGTTGATGGTGGCGTGGAGCTGGGCCTGGTTGTCGAGCCCGTTCAGGCGCAGGCCGCTGGCGAAGTAGACCAACGATTTCTTCTCGCTGAGCCGGCCCAGCGCGGTGGCGGCGGTCTGGAGCGCGGACAACTGGCGGTCGGTGTTGAAAATGTTGAACTCGCTGTCGTCCTGGCCGAAGGCGGCCCCGGTGTCGGAGGTGCTGGCGTCGCTGGTGCTCTCGTCGAAGCCCTGACCTTCGCCCACCACCAGCGTCTCGATAATGCTCAGCAGCCGGTCGCGGTCGTCCGTGAAGTCCTGCAGGACGTCGACGGAGCCGCCCGAATACCGCATGATGGCCATCACATCCTGCGGCGTCATCTGGGTGCGGACGAACTTCCTTCCCGCGTCCAGGGCGCGGAGCTGATCGGCGGGCGGCATCGAAGTCATGTCGAAATAGAGCACCAGCAGGCGGCGCTCTTTGTACCGCGTCTGGCCGGGCGTTTCGGGCGCGATTTGCGTGCGGCCCAGCTTGTCGTAGATGTGGACGCGCTCGGGCCGGGGAGGGGCGGCGGCCGGCGCAGCGGGGATGCCGGGCAAATCCTGGTATTCGAAAAACCGGATTTCCTGCGGCGACGCCGTTTTCGGTGATGGTGAAGTCCTTGGCGCTCAGCCCCGCCACGGGGTCGCCCTTCTTGTCGGTGACGCGCACATTTTCGACCACCAGTTGGGCACTGGCGGCGAAGGTCGCCGGGCTGGCCGGGCCGGGCTGGCGCATTCTGGCCGATCTGCTGCGCGGCGGCGGCGAAGGTGCAACACAGGATTGCGGCCATCGTGCGTTGCATGGTCAGAACCTCAGCCGCAGGACCGTTTGCATGCTGCGCATGGCATTGGCCGCGGCCGGCGATCCGAACTGCGCGTTGTTGATGATGGTGTTCCAACTGGTGAACGTGACGTGGTTGAGCGCGTTGGTGGAATCCACCCGCAGGTCGAGATGGAACCGGTCGTTCAGGCGGAAGGTGCGGCCAAGCGATGCGTTCAAGACGAACTGGGACGGGCCGGTGATCGTGTTTCGCCCGGCATTGCCCCACTGGCCCGGCGCGGGCGCCACGTAGGCGACGGGATTCAGGAACAGGCCCGCGGGCGCCGAGTAGAGGGGCGCGCCGGTGTAATCGGGGCGGATGGTTCCCGTCACGCCGGTGCCCGGAACCGGAACCAGGTAGATGGGAGTCTGCGGCAGTCCGCTGCCCACGGTGACCGAGGTGGAGACGACCCATTCCTTGAAGAGCGCGCCCTTCCAGCCGCTCACCAGCGTTCCTCCCTTGAGTCCCATTCCGGTGGTGTATTGCGCCTGAAGGGTCAGCAGATGGCGCTGGTCGAAACTGGAGAGGCTGCGTTCGGCGCTCAGGTCCAGCCAGTTCTGGGCGATGAGGGGGCTGGCGGCGCTCGAGCCCGTGGCCGCTCCGGTCTGGGGCGGGCCGCCGGGTCCGCTCGCGGCCGCGCTGAAGTTTCGGGTCGGCATGATGGCGCCCTGTCCGCCCAGAGTCGCATCGTCATCGATCGATTTCGAGAAGGTGTACTGCAGCAGAGCGGTGAAGCCGCTGTGGAGCCTCCGCCGAAGCTGAATCTGGCCGGCCTCGCGCGTCGAGTTGCCATTGGAGGCGAGATACACGAACCCGGCCGGGCATGCCGGGCAGGGATTCGCCGCTCCGGTTGGAACCGTGTTGGGCAGGAACTCCTGCAATCCCCGCGCACCCTTGATGCCGAGATAGGTGGCGGTCATCTGCAGAGAGGCGGGCAGATCGCGCTGCACGGTCAGTTGCCATTCCTGCGCATAGCCGACGCGGAAGTTCGGGTCGATGGCGAAAGTGTTCGGCGTGGTGGCAGGGGCGGCGTTGAACCCGTTGGCCAGCGTAAGCGGATTGGCGGGGCTGTTCTGGACGCTCAGCGTCTTCGAGAGCGGCGGCTGTTGCGCCAGTTGCGGGGCCACGCTCTGGTACACCGAGGTGTTGTAGTACATGCCGTAGCCGGCGCGCACGACCAGCGACGAGCCGGACAGCGGGCGCCAGGCGACGCCGATCCGTGGCTCAAAGGCGTGCTTGTCGGGCCGCAGGAGCGAGCTGGGATATCGCTGGCCGGTCAGCGGGCCCGACGGATCGCTCGCCAGTACCGGCGCCGCGGCGCCGAATCCCGGAGCGATGTCCAGGTTGACCAGCCGGTCGTACAGCTCCGTAATGGGCGCCGCGTATTCCCAGCGCAGGCCGGCGTTGATGGTCAGCTCGGGACGCACCCGCCAGTCATCCGTGAAATACGCGTCGTAGGCGGATTCGCGGAAATACTTGTCGGCGTTGCCGAAGGCGATCGAACTGGTGTCGGGGACGCCCAGCAGAAAATCGCCGAAGGCATCGCCGGTGGCCGCGCCCGTCAAGGTGAAGGTGCCGCGCGGGTCCTGCTGCGAGAGGTAGTTGAATTCCTGCCTGCGGAAATCGCCGCCGTAGGTCACGTAGTGCACTCCGCGGTTCCACAGCATCGAAAAGGAGAGCCCGCTGGTCTGGAAGCGATTGAAGGACGGCAGCGCGTCGCTCAGGCCGGCCACGCCGTTCGCAAACACCAGGCTCGGCGGACCCCAGTTCACGGGCTCCTGGTTGTTCCCGGCGATGCCGGCATCGCCCGAGACGTTCCGGCGGTTCTCGAAGTAAGGCGTGACGTGCGTGGTCATCCGGCTGTACTGGGCCCCCAGGTTGAAGAACAGCCGCTGCGTGATGCCATGCCACCAATTGGCGGAGGCGTTGAGCCCCAATAGATCGCTGGTGTCGAGGAAACCGAACAGGCTCGGCGTGTCGGTCCGCGTGCTCTGAAAGGCCACGCCGCCATAGACGGAATTCTTGTTGTTCAACCGCTTACCGAGGCGCGACTGGAGCCCGTCCTGGTGGGTGGGGCTGACAATCGGAAGCTCGTAGTTGTAGCGCGAGTTGCCGTTGAAGTTCGGCATCGGGTACAGGTTGAGCAGGGCTTGCGCCTGGGGACTGATGCGGCCCGGCGGAATTGCGTTTCCGGGAAACGGGGCGCCGGTCAGCGGATCCCGCACCGGGCCCGCGAGCGTTCCAGCGCGTTCGGCCAGGCTCGGAACCAGGCCCCATTGCGTCGTCGCGTTGCGGTTCCGGGTCCACTGATAGGCCACAAAAAAGTTGGGGCCGTCTTCGAGCAGATGCGGGATCTTCAGCGGACCCCCGAGGGTCGCTACTCCGGTGAGGTCGTTATACGACGGCTTGGGAGTGTTCTGGCCAGTGAGCGAGAACGGGATTGCATCCAGAGCGGAATTGTCGAAGATCAATCCGATGCCGCCGGTATAGAGTCCCTTGCCGCCGCTGCGATTGTTGCCGAAAGCGGCCGTCTGCGCGAAGGGCGAAGCGGCCCCGTTGTTGACGCTGCCATTGATCAGTAAGCTGTCGGAGGCGCCCTGGCTGAGATCGTTTTCCGGCGGCGCGGTCTGAGGGGAAGGTTCGGGCTTTGGTTTGGGAGGCTCTTTTTCCACCGCTGGCGGTGCGGGCGCGGGAGGCGGGGCGGCGGGCGCCTCGACGGCGGCCTCGATCTGGTCGAGCGGCAGCAGCTTCATTTCCCAGGTTGCCGCGGGCGCATCCGGCGCGACCGTGACGTCGCGCTGGAGCGTCGCAAATCCGGTCATGCGGACTTCAATCGTCCAGAGTCCGTTCGGCAGATCGGCAAATGAGTAGAGGCCCCGCGGGTCGGTGATGGTGGTGAATTGCCGCGTCTCTTGTGTCGCGGTCACTGTGGCGCCGGGAAGCGGCAGACCGCCGAAGGTGACCTGCCCGTGGGACTCCGCGGCCGCGAGACTCGAGGCGGCGAGGGCCGCGATGGCCCAGAGACGGAGGAGGTTGTGAATGGACCACCGCACCACGGGTCTCCCTATGATGTTGCGTCGAGACGAGTCTCGACGCGGCAGGCACGAGTGCCTGCGCCACAAAAAGCCGCTCTGTCGGCGTGCTGCACGCTAGTTCTCCGAGGGCTTCTCGATGCGATCGATGACCAGGATCGGGACCGGGCCTTTCTGCGATTCCAGCTTCAGCCCGAGCTGTTCCTGGACGGCCGTGAATATCGACGGACCCGTGTCGGGGTTGGCCGAGCGGTCCGCCGGCGGGCGGCCCTCCATGCCTTCCCGCGGACCCGGAAACATCCGCGGCTGGCTCTCGTCGGGAGTCCACTTCAACGTGAAGTCGTAAAGCCCGGTGAGCCCGGTGCGATCCACCACCGTGCGCCCGATCTGGTTGGATAGGGTATCCGCCAGCAGCGACAGCGGCGCCGACTGCCCCGACAGTTCGCCCCTTCCGATGCGCATCTCGCGGCCTTTGAACATCGGCCCCTTCGTGTTCGGCGGCGCGGGCGCATCGGAGCTATCGGGCGTGGCGGCGGCCGGGTGAAGCTTCGTCCCGCCCTTGGCGACCACCAGCGCGTAAACCGGCAACTCCCTGGTATCGCGATGGACCGCCAGCCCGAAGCGATCCGCCAGCAACGCCTGCATCCGCAGCCGCTGTTGTTCCATGGCCGCTTCGCGCCGATCGTCCGAGAGCGGAGCGGGGCTGCTGTCCAGCCCGGAGCTTTCGGGCTTGGCCTCGATGTCGTAGCGCTCGGAGTCGATCCAACCCGGTCCGCCGGCGATCTGGTAATCCTGGACTTTGTACGCCAGGCGGATCAGCATTTTCGCGGAGACGTTCCTGGCGCTGAACCGGCCTCCCGGCGAGTTCATGAGCGAGACCATGTGGTCTCCGGAACGATTCGCCTTTACGGAAGCGACCTCGAAGGAGGGTGCGGCGGAGGGCTGCGACTGAGCCCAGGCTAGTGCACCGGCGAGGATCGCTATGCTAGCATTCCATTTCGTCATATCCAGTATTCCGCCGGGCACGCGCGAAAGTTCCACTTTCGCGTGTTAATTCTCCGACGGCTTCTCCGCATGCTCGATTACCAGCACTTGCACCGGTCCCTTAGTCGCCTCGAGCTTCAACCCCAGCTCCTGAACGCCCGTGAAAATAGAGGGCCCGGAAGGCTCCGCCGATGCCGCGGCGGCGCCCGCTCCGCCGCCCGCGCCCATGCCGGCCATGCCGCCGCCGCCCATCCCGCCGCCCATGCCGTTCGCGGCGCGGTACCTCTGGATCATCCCCGCATCGGGAGTCCACGCTAGTTTGAAGTCGTAGTCGCCCTTGAGCCCGGTGTGGTCCTGCACCACCCGCCCCGACAGTTGGCCCAGCAGAATCGAGAGGAAGGTCATGGGGGCGTTCTGGAACGCGATCTCTCCCAGCGCGACGCGCATCTGGGGGCCGCCCTCGGCTTTCGATTCCTGAAGCTTCGGACCGCTCTTCCCCACCACCAGGGCGTAGACCGGCAGCTCCTTGGTCTCGGTGCGGATCTTGAGTCGGAACCGCTCGGCCAGCAGCGCTTTGACCATCTCGCGGAACTGCTGGGTGCTTTCGGCGTTGGGATTGAGGGATGTCCAACTGAAAAGGGTGCGGCCGTTGGGCGCCGTCACTTCGGCCTGGCGAGGATTCAGGCCGGGGAGCGAACCGTCGGGCGCTTTCGCGATCAGGTCAAATTTCTCCGAGCCGATCCAATCCTCTCCTCCGGAAAGTTCCCGCGGTCCGACGTTATAGGCAAGCAGGATCAGCCGTTGAAGGGTCAGGCCCGTGGCGGTCAACCGCCCTCCGGGGGAGACGTTGAAGGAGAAATGGCCGTTGGCCGCGCTGGGCTTGATCGACGCCACCTCGAACGCCAACTGCTTGTCGTCCGGCGCCGGCGATTGGGCGCGGCAGGGCGGCGCCGTCCCCAGTCCGGCCGCGGCCAGCGTGAGCGCCGCAATGTCCCAGATTGCAGCGAGGGTTTTCGAAATCATCGCATCCTGTCCCTTCTTTGGAGAAGTTTTTCGGGTGAGCGTGCGCGACCGCTCCCTTGTGTTCTGGATGGTGGTGTAGAGCAGACGCCCAGAGTCCAGAGCGCTTCCATGATCTGTTTGGATTTTACTACTGGCGGTGGCGCGCGCTTCAGCTTGCCGCGGCAAGCTTCAGCTCGCCGGCTTAGCGCTCCGCGGGCTCAAGCCCGCGGCGGCACGCTGAAGCGTGCGCCACGCCACGCTATCGTTTCGCCCGGTGCAGGGTGATGGCGGCCGCGGCTCGCTCGGGTCGTCCGAGACCGACGAACTCCGCCCGCGAGGGATCGGACCCGTCGGGCGGCGGGCCGATGGCCGGCCGCGGTCCTGCCGGTTCGGCTGGAACGCCGCCTCGCCGCTGGGGGCCCGCCGGTGCGCTCGAGTTCGATCGTGTCTCCCTTGAGCGTTCCGGAGTACGTAAAGCTCCCGGCCCGGAAAGAAAATCGGTCGCCATCGACCCTGCCCTCTTTGACCAGAGCCGGCGCTTCGCCGCCGCCCCAGCCCCATCGGCCGCTGGCGCCTTCGACGCTCCCGGTGAGGGCGCCGCCGTCCTGCCGGAAGGTGAACACGCCGGCAGCGCCGCCCCAGCCGCCCACATCCACGGCCGCCGGATCGGGCCTCCAGAGACCCGTGACGCCGGGCCCGGCCGGGACGTCGCGCTCCCAAACCGCCACCTGCGGACGAAGCTTCGCGGCCTCGGTGGCGATGGTGATAGTGGCCGGCGTAAGGCCGGGCGAGGTCGCTTCCACGGTGATGTTGCCGGCCTCCTTTGTCGATTGCAGCCAGCGCCATGCAGAAGCCGCAGAAGGCCTTCCGCGAAGCTGCCCTTGTCGGATTCGTGGCAGGTCGGGTCGCCATTGCCGACGCCGATCGATCTTGCCCTGCCCGGTCAGGCGGAAAGCCGACCTCGTTATCGGTGACGGGCACGGTCCGGCCCTGGGCGTCCTGCACCTCGACCGCGAACATGGCGACGTCCTCGCCATCGGCCGAGATCTCGGTTGCGGTCCGCGGTGAGCACGAGCTTGCGCAGCCGGGCCCACGGTCTCGCGCTTCGCCGTCATCACCTGCTTGCCGTCCTTGAAGCCGCGCGCCTCGATGGTGCCGGGCGCGTACTTCACGTTCCACGCCAGGTGCGAGTCCTTCTTCATGTCCTTCGCGCCGAGGCTCTGCCCGTTGTGGAACAACTCCACGCGATCCAGGTTCGAATACACCCAGACCGCGATCTCCTGGCCCTCCAGGCCCGGCCAGTTCCAGTGCGGGAACAGGTGCAGCACCGGCTTCTCGGTCCACCACGACTGGAAATAGTAGAAGCTGTCCTTGGGAAATCCGCAGGTATCGATGATGCCGTACTGCGAGCTGATGTTGGGCCACCCGTAAGGCGAGGGCTCGCCGCGGTAGTCGAACCCGTCCAGATGAAGCCGCCGGCCAGCCACGGGCGCGCGTTGCAGAACCTCCACCAACCCTCGCAGGAGGCGCGGCCGGTGGTGGTGTAGGGATCGTACGAGCCGACGTAGCCATGCTCCGGATCCATGACGTAGATGCCGCGCGTAGCCACGGCGCTGACCTGCTCGGTCCCCATCACCGGGGACTTTGGGATTGGCCTTGTGGAACGCATCCGCCGTCGGGATCGGCGTAGTTGTAGCCCTGCACGTCGCACGCGGCGAAGCCGAACTTGCCCATGTTGCTGCCGCCCAGCGGCGCGATGGAAACGGGCCGCGAGCCGTCGTGCTTCGGTCGAAACGGCTTTCATCGCGGACAGGATCAGCGAACCCGCGATCGGTGGCCGCGGCGGCCTCCTCGTTGCCCATCGACCACATGAAGACGCTGGGATGATTGCGGTCGCGCCGCACCAGGTTCTGCGTACTGGCTCAGGCCTTCGGGGTTCGACGACATCATGCGCGTCTCGTCGAACACCATCATGCCCAGCTCGTCGGCGGCGTCGAGCAGTTCCGGGGTGGGCGGGTTGTGCGAAGTGCGCAGGGCGTTGCAGCCCATCTCCTGGAGTTTGCGAATGCGGAAGTACTGCACAGCATCGGGCAGCGCCGCGCCCAGGCCGGCGTGGTCCTGGTGGTTGCAGGTTCCCTTGAGCTTGACCGGCTTGCCGTTCAGGAAGAACCCCTTCTCCGCATCGAACGCGCAGGTGCGGATGCCGAAAGTGGTTTCGTAGCGGTCCGCGACGGCGCCGCCGGTGTCGATCTCGGTCACCAGCTTGTACAGATTGCGCCGCTCGAGCGACCACAGGGCGGGCGCCTTCACCGACGACCTGCTGCTCGTAGGTGTGCTCTTCCAGCTCGGGAATGGAAGCCGGCCTGGTTGCGGCTTCGCCCACCACCTTGCCGGCGGGATCGAGAATCGTCGATGTGACGCGAGCGTTCTGCGCGCCCTTGCCGTGGTTCTCCACCTCCGTTCGAATCTGCACCGTGGCCTCGCCGGGACGCACTTGGGAGCGCACGAACGTGCCCCACTTCTTCACGTGAACCGGCGTCGGTCTTCACCAGCCACACGTGGCGGTAGATGCCGGCGCCTTCGTAGAACCAGCCGTCGCTCTGGGTGGCGTCCATGCGCACCACCAGCACGTTTCGGGCTCCGGGCGCGACGAAATCGGTGACGTCGAAGCTGAAGGGATCGTATCCGCCGATGTGGCGGCCGATGTAGAAGCCGTTGAAGACCACCAGGGCTTCCCGATAAGCGCCGTCGAATTCGAGCGTGATGCGCTTGCCCGGCGTCGGAGGCGGGCAGCTCGAAAATGCGGCGGTACCAGCCGACGCTGGTGGCCGGATAGGTGCGCCCCAGCGGATAAAAGCCTTTGCTGGCGAGCGCGGGATCGTTCTGGAATGGCAGCTCGACGGCCCAGTCGTGAGGCAGATCCACGGGCTTCCAGTCGCTGTCGTCGAAGGTCTGCGTGCCGACCGGCCCGAAGTTGCCGGTCTTGGAGAAGTTCCCGTGGAAGCCGAAATCCTGCGCGGCGTCGCAGGCGTGACCGAGGTGGAATCGCCAGCCGAAATCGAGCAGCAGGCGCTCGCGAGGACCGCCCGAGGCGGGTGCGGGCGGCTCAGGAGTTTGGGCCTGCGCGGCCTCGGCCGCCAGAATCGTTTCCGTGGCCGCTGTAACGGCAGGTGCCGCCAGGCTGGTCCGCAACAGGTCCCGTCGCGTAATGTGTTTCATGTCGACCTCCCCAGAGATGGGCCGTGCGGTTCCAATATACCCCGCTTGCGATCGCGAGTTGGGAGTTCGGCTGCGGTCAGTGGGGCAGCTCTCCAGAGCTGCGCCGGACCTCCAGGTCCGGCTCGAGCGGGACGTGGACGTCCCGCGCAGGGGTGGACGCCTGCCCCACGAGCCTCAGAATCTATCAGAGGGAGTAGCGCACGGCCGTCGGCACATGCGTGGTATCGACCGCCTTTATGCCGGTCGTCCGCTCGAGCGAGGCAAGCAGTTCGCGGTAGTCGCTGCCGTTCACGCGGAAGAGCACCTGGGTCTTCGCCGCCCCCGTGCCGTCGCTGCCGGCGTCGGTCCAGGCCACGCCGATGTAGTGGGTCTCGGCATCGCCCAGGTGCAGCCCGGGAATGGCGTTGAGAACCGCGGCCCCCAGGCGCCGGCGCACCTGGCTTCCGCACGAGATCTCCAGGATGTCTCGAACCGGAACCGCAATCCGATGGCGGTGCTGCGCGAGCACCACTTCATCGCTCTCGATGCTGGCTCTGATCCGGCTATGACTCAGGGGCAGACTGCCGCCTTCGTACGTCACCGGGTACGTATTCCGGGCCTTTCTTGCCTCGCCGGCCAGACCGGCGACGGGTAACGCCAACACCGCGGAAACCGCGAGAGCTGTCCACGAGAGCCGCATGAAGATTGTCCTTCCCCCTTAGGGACGCAAAAAGACCACCAGAGGTTGCCGACGGGAACTGGTGGACGGCGCGGGATTCGAACCCGCGACCCCGGCGTTGCGAACGCCGTGCTCTCCCAACTGAGCTAGCCGCCCACTCCTGGAATGCCGAATTTCAATATACCATTACAGGCCGCCGGATTCAGGCGGTCACCATGGCTGGAGGCGGCTCATCCTCCGCTGCTTCGTTCCCCGCCGCGGCGGGCCCCCTGCGTGCCGCCCAGTACCTCTTCATGCGTTCGGAGACCTCTCGCTTCTCGGATTCGCCCATCCGTTTGCGACCTCGACGGCTCTGCGGCTTGCGCCGCGAGGGTTCGGCTTTCGAGGTTTGGAGGTGCTCCAGGTACGCGATCAGCTTGGTCAACCGCTCCCGTTCTGCGTGCAGTATTTCAATGGTCTTATACAAGTCCAAGGCCAACGGCCTCCTGGTTTGAGCTATCGTATAACGAAATTCGTCAGGAATCCAGTGGTCATAGGCCGCTCAACGGCTCAGAAATGGCCAGTGGCCCACGATGTGGTACCCGTACCGCCCCGCAAAGTACCATGCCGCGGCTGCCAACACGATCAGCACGAGACCCACCCACGGCAGGACCTTACGCCAGGGGAAGCTGCGGTGTTCGCGGTGTAGCACCAACAGGTAGCCCGCGAAAATGCCAACGAAAAACAGCATCCACATGGGCACGCAGAACAGCATCATGTTGAACACGTCGGGCGTGGGTGTGACAATTGCGGCCAGGACGGCGATCGCCAGGATGGCGTAGCGGCTGTGGCGGAACAGGAACGCCGGCGAGGCGATCCGCAGCAGCACCAGGAAGAAGATCAGCACCGGCAGCTCGAAAACCAGGCCGATGCCGAGCATTACGTCCACAAACAGGTCGAAATACTCCGTCACCGTGACCATGGGCTGCACATTGATGTCGCGGCCGATGCCCAACAGGAAGGTCAAAGCGAAAGGGAACGCGAGAAAATAGGCGAACGCGCCGCCCAGGATAAACAGGCCCGCGGAGCAGAGGACGAACGGGGACGCCCAGCGGCGCTCCCGCCGGTACAACCCCGGTGCGATGAATGCCCACACCTGGTAGAGCACCCACGGCGAGGCCAGGAAGATAGCGGCCAGCAGGGGCAGCTTCATCCAGATGGTCATGAACGCTTCGGTGGGAGTGATGAACACCAGTTTCTGCTGCAGGCCGAGCTGGCGCAGGGCCGTAATGGCGGGATCGCTCACGGCCCTCCACATTTGGGGGGCGAAGTACAAGCTTCCGAAAAAGGCCACTCCAATGCCGATGATGGCCTTGATGATGCGGCCGCGCAGTTCTTCGAGGTGCTCGAGGAAAGACATGCGCAGCATGCCGTCCTCTTCTTCGCCGCCATCGCCGCCGCCGCCATCGCCCCGGCCGCCGAACCACCGCCCACCGCCCCCAGCGGCTGGCACCGCGGTTGTGCGCGAAACGGTCACGGCCGCGGGCTGAACTTCCTGTTCTCCGGCGTCCTGGCGCGGATCTCTGGTCCCGTTCTTGTCTTCCTGCAACCTCTGCCTCTGTCCGGTTTCGATTACGACACGATGGATTGCGGACCGCCGGCCGGTTCGGCCGGAGCCGGAGCCGGCGCGCTCGCCTCTCCGTTAGCGGGCACGGTGCCCTCGGGCGCCGCAATCTTCGCAGGTTCAGCGCCCTCAGGTGCGGATGCGCTTACTGTGGATGGTTCTGTCGCGGTGGATTCACTCGGCGCCGGCGTCGATGCGGCGTCGTAATAGGAGTCGTAGCCGTAGTTGTACCGATAGTCCGACGGACCGGAAATGCTCTTGCCGGCCTGGTTGTCGGGCTGAGTCTCCCGCTCCAGGTTGTTCAGCTCCCGGTCGAAGGTCGCTTTCAGATCGCTCGAGGCGCGGCGGAACTCCGCCAGGGCTTTCCCAACCGTCCGGCCGATCTTAGGCAGTTCCTTCGGACCGAAGAGGACCAGGGCAAGAAAGAAGACGAACGTAATTTCTTGCCAGCCCAGAGTACCCATGGAACTTCTCCTTGCTGTGGATGGACGATTTCATGATACCGGCCGTAAATCGGCACAGTCAAACCAGCGGGCCGTGAGCGATCTGGCGCAGTGGCCCAATTGGCGGGCGCTACTCGTCCTTTGCGGGCTGACGGGCGGCGGGCGACGGGCGAGCGCGGGCGATTTCCTCCAGCCTCTCCGCAATGCGCTTCTCGATTCCGCGGCCGGTGGGGATGTAGTAGCGCCGGCCGGCCAGAGACGGCGGCAGGCACTCCATCTCCGGCAGAGCGTCCTCGAACTGGTGCGCGTGCTGGTAACCGTTGCCGTATCCCCACTCCTTCATGGAGCGGGTCACCGCGTTGCGCAGTTGCATCGGGACCGGCTCCGCGACGGTCTGCCGCACGTCTTCGAGAGCGCCGTTCAGCGCCTGGTACGCGGCGTCCGACTTCGGCGCCACCGCCAGGTAGATCGCCGCCTGCGCCAGCGCCTGGTCGCCCTCGGGAATCCCCAGGAAATGGACCGCCTGCATCGCGGCCACGGCCTGTTCGAGCGCCCGCGGATCGGCCAGGCCGATGTCTTCGACCGCCATGCGGATCAGGCGGCGCGCGATGTAAAGCCGGTCCTCGCCGCCTTCCAGCATGCGGCCCAGCCAGTAGAGCGCCGCGTCCACATCGCTCGAGCGGACCGATTTGTGCAGCGCCGAAATCAGGTTGAAGTGCTCCTCGCCGGACTTGTCGTAGAGCAGCACCTTGCGCTGGATCGCATCCTCCACGGCCTGGTTCGAAAGCTCCTTGTCCTTGGCCGCGGCCACCGCCGTTTCGAGCGTGTTGTAAGCGGCGCGCGCATCGCCGTTGGCGAAGATGGCGATCTGTTCGAGCAGGTCGTCCGAAGCGCGTATCTCCAGGTCGCCCAAGCCGCGCTCGCGGTCCCCCAGCGCCCGCCGCAGCAGGGTCATGATCTCGGGCACGGTCAGCCCGCGCAGCGCGTACACCTTGGAGCGCGACAGCAGCGCCGAGATGATTTCGAAGGACGGATTCTCGGTGGTGGCGCCGATCAGCGTGATGTCGCCGCGCTCGACATAGGGCAGGAAGGCGTCCTGCTGCGCCTTGTTGAAGCGGTGGATCTCGTCGATGAACAGCAGGGTGCGGCGTCCCAGCTTGCGGTTGCGCTCGGCCTCGGCCATGACGGCCTTGACTTCCTTGATGCCGCTGAGCACCGCGCTGAAGGGGACGAAATCGGACCGCGTGACGCGCGCGATCAGGCGGGCCAGGGTGGTCTTGCCGACGCCGGGCGGCCCCCACAGAATGATCGAGCCGAGCTCGCCGCGTTCGATCTGCGCCCGCAGCGGTTTGCCCGGGCCGAGGATGTGCTCCTGGCCGGCGAAATCCTCCCAGCGGTCGGGGCGCATGCGTTCGGCGAGCGGGCGGCCCTTGTCCACCGCGGAGAACGCGTCGAACGCCGGCGGAGTGTTGTCGAAGAGGCTCATAGGCGGGCTCTTTGGCGCCGTGCCTCATACAACAGAATGGCGGCGGCGGTGGCGGCGTTCAGGGACTCGACTCCGCGGGTCGGAATCCGCAACCCGGCCGCGCCCGCGTTCCATTGAGGGCTCACGCCGCGGCCCTCGCTGCCGATCACGAACGCGCACCCGCGCGTCAGGCCGGCTTCGCCGAGGTCCTTCGCGCCGGAGGGGGCGGCGGCGTAGACGTCGAGTCCGTGCTCTTCGAGAGCCGCGCGCGCCGGGGCGGCCTCGAGACCCGCGACCAGCGGCACGCGGAAGATCGAGCCCGCCGATGCCCGCACCGCTTTGGGGTTGTACGGGCTCACGGTGCCTTTGAGGAACATCAAGCCGGTCGCTCCGAACGCTTCGGCCGTGCGGACGATCGCGCCGGCGTTGCCGGGATCCTGCACTCCATCGAGGACCACCACCAGCGGCTGCCCCGTGAAGAGACGATCGAGCTCCCACTCCGGCGGGCGCACCAGCGCCATGACGCCTTGCGCGGCCTCGGTGTCCGAGAGGGACCGGAACAGGGCGTCGGCGAGCACCACCAGACGCGTCAATGGCCGGCTCCGCAGCCGATGCTCCACGGCGGACCGCGCCGACTCCGCCGCCAGCACGGCGCCAAGCTCGCAGCCGCTGGCGAGAGCCTCTTCGAGCAGGTGAAAGGTCTCGGCGATCGCAGAACCCGTCCTCGGTCCGCGCCCCGCGGGCGATGGCGCGCCGGATCTCTTTGAGCAGCGGGTTCGCCGGACTGGTCACAGCTTCGGCTTTTACCACGTTCTCTCCAGTTTCGCCTATCATCGTAGACTGAATCGGTGTGTGGTATGTGGCGCGAGGCGTGCGCCACAAGGGCCACCATGAGGCGCTTGCTCAAAATCGCGGCGGTCGCGCTGCTGGCGATGGCTATTGCCATGGCCGCGCTGGTGCTGCGGACAGCGCGCCGCATCGAGCGGCAATCCACGATCGACGAGGCGCGGCCCGCCGACGTGATCATGATCCTGGGCGCGGCCGAGTACCGCGGCAAGCCCTCGCCGGTCCTGCGCAGCCGCCTGGACCATGGGCTGGAACTCTACCAAGCCAAAAAGGCACCGCTGATTCTGACCACCGGCGGCGCCGGCGGCGATCCGACGTTCACCGAAGGCGAAGTCGGCCGCGCCTACCTGGTGCGCCAGGGCGTGCCCTCGGAAGCCATCCTGGTGGAGTCCGAGGGCGAAACGACGATGCATTCCATCGCCGCCGCCGGCGAGATCATGCGCCGCATGGACCTGAAATCCTGCATCGTGGTCAGCGACGGCTATCACATCTACCGCACCAAGAAGATGCTCGAAAAGCTGGGATTCCAGGTCTACGGCTCGCCCCGTCCCGAGACCGTCCGCGACGAAGGCCGCCAGAACTGGCTGTACGTCCGCCAGGCGGTAGGCTACCTGCTGTGGAGGTGGGGGATTACGATCTGAACGGAAAGCTCGTCGCCTGTCGCTCGTCGCCCGTCGCAAACCGCGCAGGCTGGGTGCCGCTTCGCGATCAGGATGGTCCACGGTGCGAAGCCGGAAGAGCCAGACGTTGCGACGAGCGTTCGCATTCGCGAGCCGGACGAGCCAGACGTTGCGACGAGCGACAGGCGACGAGCGACGAGCGCTTTTCCTACAGCTTCAGCAGCACCCGCAACCGCTTCGTCTGCACCCGGCTCACCGGAATCTCGGTCTGCTTCTTGTCGTCCATCCGCAGCATGTAGCTGGACTTGAACCAGGGAATCACTTCCTTGATCCGGTTGATGTTGATGAGGAAAGAACGGTGGACGCGCCAGAAAACATCCGGGTCCAGGTTCGATTGCAGCTCCTCGATGGTGCGGTAGTTCGACTGGCCTTCGAGGCCGGGCGCGACGATGGTGATCAGGCCGTCGTTGATGGTGGCGTAGATGACCTCGTTCGCATCCACGATGAAGTTGCGGTTGAGGGCCCGCACCATCAGCTTGGTGCGGTGAGGCAGGTTCCTGGGGGCCGCCGCCTCGGGCGGCTGGGACTTGGCGCGCTCCTGCACGAACCGGCGCGCGCGCTCCACCGATTCCGTCAGCCGCTCTTTATCCACCGGCTTCAGCAGGTAGTCGAGCGCTTCCAGACGGAAGGCCTCCACTGCGTACTGCTCGTAGGCCGTGGCCAGAATGAAGTAGGGCAGGGAGTCGCCCTTTTCTTTGAGCGCGCGGATGACGCCCAGTCCGTCCATGCCCGGCATCTGGACGTCCAGGAAGACCACATCGGGCTCCATATCCTCGATGAGCTTGACCGCCTGCAGGCCGTTGCGGGCGGTGGCGATCACCTCGACGTCCGGAAAGTCCTTCAGAAGGTAAGCCAGCTCGTCGCTGGCGAGCTGCTCGTCGTCAACGATAAGGGCGCTGATAGTGGCGACTGCTCGATCTGCCATTGCGTCCATTCTAACGCAGGCCCTCGCACGCGAGCCGGCCGGCCGATCGGCGACGGGCGACGGGCGACGGGCGACGGGCGAGCTGCGCAGGCCCGCCTGCTGAGCCGGGCTGCTCCGAATCCGACGGGCGACGGGCGACGGGCGACGAGCGGCTGCGCAGGCCCGCCTGCTGAGCCGGGCTGCTCCGAATCCGACGGGCGACGGGCGACGAGCGGTCTTTCTCACGCGGCGCAGGCCTTCAGCAGCTTCTCCTTCATCTCGGCCTGCTGCGCGGTGCCCAGCTTGTTCCCTTCCGAGGTCACGTAGAAGACGTCGATGGCTTTGTGCGCACGGGTGTCGATCAGCACCACGTCGATGTTGGCGCCGGTCGATGCGATGGCGGACGTGAGCGCGTAGAGCAGCCCCGGCCGGTCCTCCGCCACCACCTCGATCAAGGTAGCGACCTCGGAAACGCGCGAATCGAACGATACCGTCGGCGCAACGCGCGATTTCTTCGTTGGCAGCGCGGGCGCGGGACGGCTGCGCAGAAGTTCCTTCACGTCCAGGCGGCCCAGCGTTACTCGCTCGAGCGTGAGGCGCAGGCGGTCCACCTCGGTGGGGTTCAGTTCCAGGGTATGGTGCGGATCCTCGAATACGAAGGTATCGAGGACGATGCCGCAGCGGTTGGCGAATCCCTCCGCGCGCAGGATGTTCATGCCGAAGCCGGCCATGGCGCCGGCGAGCGCGGAGAGCAGCGCCGGCCGGTCGCGCGCCACCAGTGCGAGAGCGTAGAAGCCGTTCTCCCGGCGGATATCGACGGCCACGCCGCGCTCGCGGCTGCGCTGTTCCAGTTGGAAGTGCGCCTCGATCTCGGCGGCGGAGTGTTTGCGCAGGTACCGCACCGGGAAGCCCTCGAGGAACTCCTCCATCCCGGCCTTCTCGACGCCGCCCTCATGGATGCGGTCGGATTCCAGCTCCCTGGTCAGCTCGTTGTAGCCCAGCAGATAGACGCGCCAGAGTTGCTCCAGGCGCCAGGGCGACATAGCGCTGGGATTGACCGCGCTGATGTCGGCAAAGGTGAGGACCGTGAGCTGCTTCAGGATTTCGAGCGTACCGACCTTGGCGGCGATGAAGGGCGCCGTGGCGGGGTCCTCCAGATCGCGCGAGTTCATCACCGAAGAAAGCGCCAGGTGATATTCGATCAGCGCGATCACAACGCGCCGGTCATCCTCCGGCATGCCCAGCCGCTCCATGGCGGTCGCGGCCAGCTCCGCGGATGCGCCCACGTGGGCGAGGCCCTCCTTCAGGGCCTTTCCGAGATCGTGGAACAGCAGCGCGAACGTCACCAGGTCCAGCCGGTCAATCTCCGCGTACAGGCCCGCGATGTGCTTCCACCCGGGCTCCTTCGGGGTCCGCAGCTCCTCCAGAATCCGAATGGCGCGCAGCGTGTGCTCGTCCACCGTGTAGCGGTGATAGAAGTCGCGGATCACCAGGCACTCCACCGGTCCCCATTCGGGCAACAGGGCGGCCAGCGCGCCGGTTTCGTGCATGGCATTGAGCGCCAGGGCGCAATGCGGCGTCGTCAGAATAGCTTTGAAGGCCGGCCACAAAGGTGCCGGCGGCGAGGCGAAGTAGCGGCCCAGGGCGCCCGAATGCTGGTCCAGGCGGCGGACGCTTTCGAGCGCCGGCTGCATGCCGTGCCGCCCCATGAACTCGAACAGGCGCAGCGCCATGGCCGGGTCGTGCTCCAGCCGCTGCGGCGCGCGAAAGTAGACGCGCTCGCGGGAGACGTGGAACTCCGCGTTCGAGACGCGCGAGCGCCAGTCGCGGAACTGCACCAGCAGCGAGCTCGACTGTTCGTCCACCGCCTCGATGGCCCGCAGCGCCTCCCGCGCGATGCCGCGCGCGGAGCTGTAATAGCCGCGCATCCAGACGGCGGGGGAGGCCGCGAACACCTCCGCGATCTCGTCCTGCAGCTCGAAGGTGAGCGTGTTCGAATCCCGGCGGGCGCGCTGGTGAAGATAGGTGCGCAGACCGAAAAGGAAATCGCGGGCGGGAACCAGATCGGGCGCGTCGTCCTCGCGGCCCGGGCCGTTGTGCCGCGCGTCGCGCAGCTTCTTGCAGCCAGGCGATGAGCTGGTAGTCGCGCAACCCGCCCGGAGCCTCCTTGATGTTGGGCTCGAGCTGGTAGATCGAGCCGCCGTGCTTGGCGTGGCGCTCCCGCACCATGCGGCACAGGTGCCCGGCCAGCGTTTGCCCCTGGCGATCGAGGTACCGCGCCATGGCGAGGTCGAGCTTGGCATGCAGGCCGCGGTCGCCGGCCAGGAAGCGCTGGTCGAGAAGACTGATGCTGAGCTCGATGTTCTGCTCGTCCAGCGCCGAGCAATCGACCGGCGTCCGTACCGAGTGGCTGACGCGCAGGCCGGCGTCCCACAGGCTCTGCAGGAAGGCGGAGATCGCCCCTCGCAGCCGATCCGGAACGCCCGGTTTCTCGATCAGGAGCAGCAGGTCCACGTCCGAGTAGGGAAACAGCTCCCGCCGTCCGTAGCCTCCCACTGCCAGCAGCGCCAGTCCCGCGGGCGCAATGGGCTCGAGGTGTTTGGCGAACGATTCCGCGACCGTGCGGTCGACCGCGACGGTGCGGCCGACGAGCGCGCCCGCCGGGTTGTCCCAGAACCCGCGCGGGTCCGGTTCGCTATAGGGCTGATTCGCCGCGGTCATCGTTCCTTATGCGGATTGCCTCGGCAACCTCGTAGACGAACAGCTTGCCGTCGCCGATCTTGCCGGTGCGTGCCGAGCGCGTCAAGGTGGCGATCACCTCTTCCAGGCGCGCATCGGGAATCACCATCTCCAGTTTCACCTTGGGGAGCAGGTCCACCTCGTACTCCTGGCCCCGGTACACTTCCTTGTGTCCCTTCTGGCGGCCGTGCCCGCGCACTTCGGTCACGGTCATGCCGTCGACTCCAACGGCCTTCATGGCCTCTTTCACGTCGTCGAACTTGAATGGCTGAATGATCGCTTCGATTTTCTTCATGGGGGAGATCCTCGCGCCTAGTTTCTCACGGCCTATGCTTCGAGATTGTAGGCCTCCTCTCCGTGCATGCTCAGATCCAGGCCCTGCGTTTCGTCCATGGGCTCGGCCCGCACGCCTAGAGTCCAGTCGCAGATCTTCAGGATGACGAGCGTGCCCACGATGGCCAGCCCCCAAGCCATCAGCGTTCCCAGGAGCTGGTAGAAGATCTGCGCGCCGTTGCCGTCCACCGCGCCCAGCGGCCGGTTGAAGCCTTCGTTGACCAGATTGGTGGCGAACACGCCGGTCAGGATCGCGCCCAGCGTTCCGCCGGCGCCGTGAACTCCGAAGGCGTCGAGCGAATCGTCATAGCCGAACAGGCTCTTCACCTTGGTCACCATGAAGTAGCACACCGCACCCGCCGCCAGGCCGATGAGCAGCGCCGGGAAGGGCTTGACGAACCCGGAGGCGGGCGTAATGGCCACCAGGCCCGCTACCGCGCCGGAGATGCCGCCCAGCACGCTCGGTTTGCCGGTCCGGATCCACTCTACGAAGACCCAGCTCAGCGCCGCGGCCGCGGCCGCGAAATGCGTCGCCACGAATGCGCTGGTTGCGAGCGCCGAGGCCGCCAGCGCGCTGCCGGCGTTGAATCCGAACCAGCCCACCCACAGGAGGCACGCGCCGATAAAGCTCAGCACCAGGTTGTGCGGCTTCATCGGCTCGTGCGGGTATCCCTTGCGCCGGCCGAGGTAAAGAGCGCACACCAGCGCCGAAACACCCGAAGTGATGTGTACCACCGTGCCGCCGGCGAAATCGAAGCAGGGTAGTCTGCCTCCCAGCGCCGCGTTCAGAAGCCCGCCCTTGCCCCACACCATGTGCGCCATCGGGAAGTACACCAGGAACGACCACAGCGTCATGAACAGCAGCATGGCGCTGAACTTCATCCGCTCCGCGAACGCGCCGCTGATCAGCGCCGGGGTGATGATGGCGAACATCAACTGATAAACCATGAAAGTCTGCTGCGGGATCGTGGCGGCGTAATCGGGATTGGGCGCCGCACCGACTCCGTTCAGGAACAAATACCGGAAGCCGCCCAGAAACGGCGAGCCTTCGGAGAACACCAGGCTGTAGCCGGCAACGGCCCACAGCACGGTCACCAGGCCCATCAGAATGAAACTTTGCATCATGGTCGCGATGACGTTCTTCTTCCTCACCAGGCCGCCGTAAAACAAAGCCAGTCCGGGGCCGGTCATCATCAGCACCAGGGCCGAGCTGATCAACATCCACGAGTTGTCGCCGGCCGATTGCGCGGCTTTCACCGAGCTTTCGAGGGCGGCTAAACGAGCGCCGACGTCCTGCGTCCCTTGAGCCAGGGCGGTTGCCGACACGAATAGTAATAGGGAAACGACGCGGTTTCGCTGCAAGTTCGGGACCTCTGTTGACATGATGCAACGAGGACCCGCGCGCAACAAACGCAATGTTTCTATGAGGACGATAGGGAAAACTTATAAGGCGCCCGTCGCTTGTCGCCCGTGGCGCACGCTTCAGCGTGCCGCGGCGAACTTCAGTTCGCGGACCGCCGGCTGAAGCCGGCAGCAGCACGCTAAAGCGTGCGCCACAGGCCACGAGCCACAGGCGCTACTCGCGAAACAGCGTCGGGCCCCCGCGCGGACCGCTCGCCAGACGCGGCATCCCGACGCGCTTCCCGGGCCATTCGAGGCGCATGTCCTCGGACACTTCATCGAGCATTTGCAGCGTCGTCGTCTTGCTCTCCAGGGCGAACGCGGTCAGCAGCAGGTTGTCGCAGATCGCGTTGATGAGGCGCGGAATGCCTTGCGCGCGTCGATGCAGTTCCGCCACCACCTCCGGCGGAAACACGGTCTGATCGGTCATCCCGGCCTTCTCCAGGCGTGCGCGGATATACTCGGTCGCGTCATCCAGGCTGAGCGGCTGCAGCATGCAGCGCAGCACGATGCGCTGTTTCAACTGCCGCAGGCTGGGAGCGTCCAGCTTGCGGTCGAACTCCGGCTGGCCCGCCAGGACGATCTGCAGCAGCTTTCCGTGGCGGTTCTCGAGGTTGCCGAGCAGGCGGATCTCCTCCAGAACGTCCCACTCCAGGTTGTGCGCCTCGTCGACGATGAGCACCGTGGTGCGCCCCAGGTTGGTGTTGGCGAGCAGCATCTGGTTGAGCGCGATCAGCACCTCGGTTTTGGACCGGTGCTCGCACTGCAGGTCCAGGTCGTAGGCCATCATCTCGAAGAACTGCTCCACCGTGAGGCGCGAGTTGAACAGGAAGGCGAAATCGAACTGGTGCTCGGAAAGGAAATCCTGCAGGCACTCCAGCAGCGTAGTCTTGCCGGTTCCGACTTCCCCGGTCAAAACCACGAAGCCCTTGCGGCTCTGCACCCCGTAAATCAGGTTCGCCAGAGCCTCTTCGTGCTGCCGGCTGCGGTACAGAAAGGCGGGATCGGGCGTCAGGTTGAACGGGTTCTCTTTGAAGCCGAAGAATGCGTTATACATTCAGCTCTCATGCTCCCGCCCGGCGGCCCCAAACGCCCCTCGCTCAGGCTTGGGGTCTGGAGCAGGGCGCTCCCTTGCGCCGAGCCGCCCTCAGGCCCGGGGTTTGTCGCCAGGGCGCTCCCTGCGCCGAACCGCGTTCGGGCTCGCCAACCGCTCCCCTACACCGAGCCGCGCGCCTCAGCAGGCGGCAGCGTCCGGCGCGGGGACAGGCCGAGAACCAGTTTAACATCGGCGGCGCCGCTCCGATTTCGTAGTGGTAAGTTATAGAGAGAAGGGAGGGCGCATGGGAGAGCAGTTTTCGGATTCTGGGTATCGCCGGTAGTCTACGCCAGGGTTCGTATAATCGGGCCACTTTGCGCGCCGCGGCGAAACTGGTGCCCGAGGGGGTGACGCTCGAGATCTTCGATCTGGAGGGCATCCCTCCGTACAACCAGGATGAGGAGGCCCACCCTCCCGCCAGGGTCGCGGAATTCAAGGCGCGCATCCGCGCGGCGAACGCGATTCTGTTCGTCACTCCCGAATACAACTACTCCATCCCCGGAGTGCTCAAGAACGCCATCGACTGGGCGTCGCGCCCGTACGGCGACAGCGCCTGGGACGGGAAGCCGGTGGCGGTGATGGGCGCCTCAGTCGGCCAGATGGGAACGTCGCGCGCACAATACCACCTCCGGCAGGTCTTCGTCTTCACGAACATGCACCCGCTCAATCAGCCCGAAGTGATGATCGCGGACGCCGCCCGCCGTTTCGACGAGCGGGGGAACTTGACCGACGAGAAGACAAAGGAGCTGATTGGCCAACTGCTCGCGGCGTTGGTTGCCTGGAGCCGGCGGCTCGAAAAAGGGACCGAAGGGCGAGCGGCGCCGGCCTAGGCATCGCGCGGTCGGGGGTGCGGAAAGCTGGTATACTGAAGGAACGTTTGATTGTTCGCGCATATCCTGGCCGCCGCGATTCCGAGCTCGCCTCGTATAGCCCGCTATCAAATGCAAGGAGAGATCACTTTGAAGAACATATTCGTAGGCAACTTGGATTTCGGCGCTACTGAAGATCAAATTCGCTCGCTGTTCGAACCGTACGGCGCCGTGGAACGCGTCAGCCTGATGAGGGACCGGGACACGGGTCGCTCCAGGGGCTTTGCATTCGTCGAGATGACCAACGCAAACGAGGCGGACCAGGCTATCGCGGGCCTGAACGGCACCAACCTCGGCGGTCGTGCGCTCAACGTCAACGAGGCTCGTCCGAAAGTGGACCGCGCCGGTGGCGGCAGCGGACCACGCGAACGCCGCGCCGCCCGCTGGTAACTCGGTTTTTCCATCCTGACCGGCCGGCGCAAATACGCCGGCCGGGAGAGCGCGAAGGGAGTCTATGGCTTCTCGCCCACATACGACCTACAAGAAACGTCAAAAAGAACTAGCCCGAATGGAGAAGCAGCGCGACAAGGCTGCCAAGCGGCTGCAGCGTAAGCTTGACAAGAACAATCCGCAGTCTCCCGATGCGGATGGCGCCATCGAGGGCTTGGACGGCGAGCCTTTGGACGGCGCCATTGAGGGCGCGGACGGTCAAGGCGCGGAAAGCCAAGGCACGGACGGCCAAGCTACGAACGGCCAAGGCCAGGACGCCGGCCGCCCGAACCCGCCGGAAGATCCCACCCCATGACCGGCCGGATCAAGAGCTTGAGTAACGGGAACGGATCGGGCTGCATCACGGCGGACAACGGCGTGAGTGCCCACTTCCTCTCCAAGTCGGTGCTCGAGTACGACGTCACGTGTTTGGCCGTGGGCCAGATGGTCACCTTCGACCTCGAGATCGGCAACCTGCCCGTGGCGGTAAACGTTTCCGTCCAGCGGCAGCACCGCAATCCCCTCCCGCAAGGAAAGCAACAGGACAGGATTCCCCTGCGCTATGTGGGCTTCAATCAGGCGGGCACCGCGCGCCTGTACAAGTTCGAGCGGCTCAAGCCCGGCGAGCCCACCGAGATTCTGGTGGTGACCGCGGAGATGGCGTTATTCACCAAGCACCGCGTAGGTCTCCAGGAAGGCCCGGGCCTTTGCCTGCGTGCGCTCGAGACTGGGCCAGCCGAGACCGGCCCGCACAACACGCTTACCGATCAGCATATGCTCGCGTACCTGGCCAGCCGTCCCGCTCCCCGGGCGAAGCCGCGCCACATCCCGCCCCCGCGCCATCCGGCCGTGGTCTGAATCACGCGGCCGATTCGTCGTATCGAAAGCAGCTCACCAGGTGATCGTTGACCATGCCCGTGGCCTGCATGAAGGCGTAGCAGATGGTGGAGCCCACGAAACGGAAGCCGCGGCGGATCAGGTCCTTGCTCAAAGCGTCTGAGGCGGCCGTTCGGGCCGGGACCTCCGCCGGCTCCCGCCAGGCGCCACGGACCGGTTTCCCGTCCACGAAGCCCCAGAGGTACGCATCGAAGCCGCCGAATTCCTTCTGGACCGCCAGGAACGCCTTGGCGTTGGTAACGGCGGCCGCCACCTTGAGCCGGTTGCGAACGATGCCGGCGTTGCCCAGCAGGGACGCAATCCGTCGCTCGCCGTAGCGCGCCATCTTGCTGGCATCGAAACCGTCGAACGCCGCGCGGTAGTTCTCGCGCTTGTTCAGGATGGTGGACCAGCTCAGCCCCGCCTGCGCTCCTTCCAGGATGAGAAACTCGAACAGCGCCCTGTCGTCGTGCAGCGGCACGCCCCATTCGTGGTCGTGGTAGGCGATCATGGCCTCGGTCTGGGCCCACGGGCAGCGCATGCTTCGGTTGTAGCATGTGGGGCGGACCGCTGGCCCGGCTGGGGCGGGTCTGGAGACCCGCTGCAGGACTGGAGTCCTGCCCCACACGGCTAGGTTTCGAAGTCGCGCCCCAACTCCGCGATCTGATCCGCGCTCAACGGCGCTTCGGCCCGGTAGTTCGGGTGACTGATCACCAGGCGCACGCCCTCGCGCCAGCGCGCACGCTGTTCCGCCGTCAGATCGAACCGGATGTACTGCACCGCGCTGAGGCGCTCCGATGCGATCTGCCGGGCGTCGAACACGGCCTTCGAGGACGGCAGGCCGGCGACGGCAAGGAAGACGTGGTCTTCGAGGCCGAGCAACTCCCGCAGTTTCCGGTCGCGCTCTTCCGCCGAGGCGTACTCGATCAGCAGGCAGGCCGAAAGGCCGCCCGGCGGCGGGATCAGCTCGTTGTAAGTCTCCACCTCATGGCGGATGGCCGCCAGATCCACGATGCGCTCGATCCGCATCATCTCCTGGATCTGATAGCGAACCGTTTCGCGGTTCTCGAACAGGAAGGTCAGGTGCTCTCCCACCCGGACGCGACGGCGGTCCTTGAGCGCCATCATCCGCGGACGCAAGGCTGCCCGCTCCAGCTCGTAGTCGGCGATGTTCGCGATCTCGGAAAGCTCGATGAGTTTCATGGAATGGGAGTGGGGAATCCGTCCGTGCGGTAGGCGCGCGCCAACACCTGGATGGGATGGATCGGCCGCGTTCCCAGGGCCTGATCGAACTGAATCGACGCCAGCGGGCAGTCGCTCGCCAGCACGGCGGCCTCGGCGGCGGCCATGGCGTCGAACGCCTTCTTGCCCGTGAGCATCGCCAGCGGAAAGAATTCCCGCTTCATAGCCCAGGTGCCGTCGTGGCCCGAGCAGTGCTCGACCAGTTTGACGGTGGTCCCCGGAATCAACCGCATCAGGTCGCGCGAGCGGTAGCCGATGTTCTGCGCCTTCAAGTGGCAGGGCAGGTGGTAGGCGACCTTCCCCGGCGTGGATCGGAAATCGCGGCAGAAGCCGCCCTCTTGCTTCAGCTCGAACAGGAATTCGCAGATGTCGCGGGTGGCCGCCGCTACCTCGCGCGCCTCCGGCGTACCCACCAGTTCGGGATATTCCTTGCGCAGCGTGTAGGAACATGTCGGGTCGATGGCGACTATCTTCTTTCCCGCGCGGGCGTGCGGATGGAGCGATGCCACGTTCTGCCGCGCCAAGCTCTTGGCCAGCTCGATATCGCCATGCTCGAGCGCCGGCATCCCGCAACAAACCTGCTTCGGACAGGAGAGCGAAATGCCGTTCTTCGCGTAAACCTCGACCGCGTCCTTGCCCACCCGCGGCTCGTTGTAGTTCACCGAACAGGTAAAGAAGAGCACCGCGCGCGACGGATCGCCGGGCGGTGGCGGCTGCTTGCGGAACCAGTCTTCGAACGTCTCGTCGTGGAAATCGGGCAGCAGTTTCTGGCGGTGGATGCCGAGCGTGGCCTCCAGGCCGATCCTCAGCAGCGGCTGCCGGTTCGACCAGTTGGCCAGGCCCGCGCACATGCCCGCCGCCCGGCCGAGCAGGTTAGGGCGCGAGAGCACGCGGTCGCGCAGGCTGAGTCCGCCCGCCTTCTTCCGCAGCGCGTTCGCCCGCAGCATGAGCCGCGGGAAATCGAGCTGGAACTCGTGCTTGTCGTCCGGCGTGTAGGGGCACTTGACGTAGCAGATCTTGCACTGGAAGCACAGATCGGCGACGCGGCCGGCCTCCGCCTGGGAGACCTGGCGCGCGTCGCCCTCGTGCGCCTCAATCGCCTTGAACAGCTCCGGAAAGCTGGGGCAGAGATTGAAGCACAGGCGGCACCCGTTGCAGATGTCGAAGGCCCGCTCGATCTCACCGCGCAGAGCGGCCGGGTCCCAATACACGTCATGGTTGGGGTTGTAGGACAACCCGGCTGTGGGCGCGCCTTTGATGGGTGGCATGCCGAGCGGCTAGGAAATCGAATCCAGGCCGTGCTGGAAGCGCCCGGCGTGCGATTTCTCCGCCTTGGCCAGCGTCTCGAACCAGTCCGCGATCTCGGCGAAGCCTTCCTCGCGCGCCGTCTTGGCCATCCCGGGATACATATCGGTGTACTCGTGAGTTTCGCCCGCAACCGCGGCGCCAAGATTCTCCTGGGTGTCGCCTATCGGCAGCCCGGTGGCAGGGTCGCCGACTTCCTTCAAGTAGTCCAGGTGGCCGTGAGCGTGGCCGGTTTCGCCCTCGGCCGTGTCGCGAAACAGGCCGGCGACGTCGGGATAGCCTTCGATGTCCGCCTGCTTGGCGAAATAGAGATAGCGACGGTTGGCCTGCGATTCTCCGGCGAATGCGTCCTTCAGATTCTGGTGGGTCTTGGTCCCTGTGAGTGCTGCCATAGTTTCATCTCCCTTGAGTGTCCGCTCCCTCACGGTCGCGGTTCTGTAATAAACCTACCTCATTATCCCGCATCTCGAATGCGGGCGTAAGTGGATTGGATGCAGAACGGCCAGCAGGGGTCGCAGGAGTCTGGCGGGCGTACCATGGAGGGGGAAAGCGATGCCCACCCTGGCTCGGGTCCTGTCGGAAAGCACGCGCGAGGGCGAACTCTGGGAGCGCCTGGACGAGAAGCGCATCCGCTGTTTCGCCTGCGGCCACCGGTGTCCCATCTTCGAGGGGCAGCCCGGCGTCTGCAAGGTCCGGTTCAACTCCGGCGGCAGGCTGCGGATCCCGTGGGGATATGTCGCCGGTGTGCACTCCGATCCCATCGAGAAGAAGCCGTTCTTCCACGTTCGCCCGGGCGCGGCGGCGCTCAGTTTCGGCATGTTGGGCTGCGATCTGCATTGCGGCTACTGCCAGAACTGGGTGACTTCGCAGGCTCTGCGCGACCCGCTGGCAATCTCTTCGGGCGTACGCATCACGCCCGCGGAACTGGTCGCGGCGGCGGTCGCCAGAGGCGCCGAGGCGCTCGTCAGCACTTACAACGAGCCACTCATCACCGCCGAATGGGCCGTGGCGGTCTTCAAGGAAGCGAAGGCGGCGGGGCTCCTCACCGGGTTCGTCTCGAACGGCAACGCCACTCCCGAGGTGCTCGAATATCTGCGCCCCTGGCTGGACCTCTACAAAGTCGATCTGAAAAGCTTCGACGACCGCCGCTACCGCGAGCTGGGCGGGCGGCTCGGGCCGATCCTCGACAGCCTGCGCCGCATTCACGCGATGGGATTCTGGCTGGAGGTGGTGACGCTGGTGGTGCCGGGCTTCAACGACTCCGCCGACGAGCTGCGGCGGACGGCCGAGTTCCTGGCGGGGATTTCACCGGACATTCCCTGGCACGTCACGGCGTTTCACCAGGACTACAAAATGACCGGCCCGCCCGACACCAGGCCCGCCGATCTGTTGGGCGCGGTCGAAGCCGGCCGCGCCGCCGGCCTGCGCTATATCTATGCCGGGAACCTGCCTGGGGAGCTCGCGGGCCTCGAGGACACTCGCTGCCCCGGCTGCGGCGAGACGCTGGTCCGGCGGCGGGGCTACCGCATCCTGGAGTATCGCCTGACTGGCGCAGGCGCTTGCCCGCACTGCGCGATGGCGATTCCGGGGCGCTGGCGGGCTTGACTCTGTGCGGCGGACCCCCTGGGACCCGCTTTCGCGCTGCCGATGGCCAGGCCGACGGGCGCGTCGGGCGCGGACCAGGGGGGCCGCCCCGCACTGGCGTCAACCCGCCTCGGCCGCCCTCGCCAGCGCCTTCTCCAGCGCGGCCTTGTCCAGAGTGGTGCTGATGAAAAGCTCCTGGCGCGCGCCGGCCGAGAGAGCGATCGCTTTCCAGCCGTTGGTGGTAGGCACGGTCACGTGAACGCGGATCTTGCCGCGCGCGTCGCGCACCGGGCGAATCACACCTGGAACCACCGAGCGGATGGCCGAGGGGTTCTCCTCCAGCAGACGCCGAAGCATGTCGCGCACGCCGTCGATGATGCTGTGCTCGATCTTCAGCTTTCCCTGCGCCGTCCGGAGCCGCATGCCCATCTTCTCAGTCTACCCGCGGTGCGCCTTCACGCAACGGCACGAAGCGGCAGTACTCGGCCACATGCCAGTCGATCTCGCCGCCGTTCTTGCGCACCACGCGCAACTCCTGGTCGGCGAAAGGACCGACGGGAATCACCATGCGCCCGAGGTCTTTGAGTTGCTGGAGCAGGGCGGGCGGAATCCCAGCCGCCGCGGCCGCTACCGAGATGGCGTCGTATGGCGCCTCCGGCGGGTAGCCCAGCGACCCGTCGCCCGCGATCACCGTGACGTTGCCGAGCCGGCCGGTGTTCGCCAGGTTCTCGCGCGCCATCGTAGCCAGCTCGGGGATGAGCTCGACGGTGACCACCCTCGCGGCCAGCGCGCCGAGGACCGCGGCGTGGTAGCCGCAGCCGCCGCCGACCTCCAGCACCGTTTCGGTCCCTTCGAGCTCCAGGCACTGCACCATCAGCGCGGTCATGTAAGGCTGCGAGATCGTCTCGCCGTAACCGATCCCCAGCGGCTCGTCCGAATAGGCAGCAGAGCGGTTATCCTCGGGGACAAACTCCTCGCGCGGGATCTCGAGCATGGTCTGGAGCACCCGCTCGTCACGAATCCCCCGGCCGCGCAATTGGCGCGACACCATCATGCGGCGCTGGAACGCCCAGTCCATGCAGGAAGGCTAGCACAGGCGGCGGCCGTCGGCCATCGGCCATCAGACGGGAAATCCAGCCCCGGCGCGACCGGGCTATGCCGGACCGGCTGGACGTCCGAGAGCAGTCCGCACGGTCCGTATGTCTAGGAACATCCTCTGCGGGCCGCCCTCGGATGCGCCCTCTATGGGAATGAACCCGTACCGCGCGTACCAACCTGCCCGGTCGCGATACGCGTCCGTGATAATCGCGCGACACCCGACTTCATCGGCGACGCGCAAGCTGATGCGGAACGCCTCGGCCGCAACGCGTGCCCGAGTCCTCGGCCGGCGACCGGCGGTCCACAGCCAGCCGGGCCAACAGGACCAGCGGCAAATCATACGGTGGCAGTCCGCGCACATGCTTTTTGGGGAGCATATCGCGAGGCACGCTGGCCGCCGCAAGCGTGAAATAGCCCAACACCGTCCGGGGAGCGGCCTCCTCGATGGCCACATAGCTCACGCCGGCGTGACGCTTGAGGTAGTTGTTGAGAGCGGGTTCTCCGCAGTCGAAGCCGTCCAACTCGTCTGGCTCCTCGAGGCGGCGAATGACAAGAGCCATTCAGTCCCGCATGGCCCGAACCAGGGCCTCGGTCGGCGCGTCCGCGTTCGGCCGCGATGCGAGCTTGGCGAGATTCTCCAGCTCGCGCTCCGTCCACTGGATTTCAACGCGCGGCAGGGCAACGTCCGGGGCTACCCGTTCCAGTCGAGGGAACAGAAGCACCCGGCGTTCGCCGCTCACGCTCCGCTGATGATCCGGTGCCCCAGCTTTCGTTCCGAAACGGCCCAGCGAAACAGAGCCAGAGCGTCGGAGAAGAAGTCAGTGTTGCTGGCGACCTCCAGCTCCTCTTTGAGCGCCCGCATGGTGCGGTCCTCCGCGGGCGCAAGGTCCGCCTGGAACTTGGCCTTGCGGCGTTTGGCCGGCGGAGGCTGGATCTTGTTACTGTGGACCCTAGACGGCATACGTCACCGATCCCATCATACTCTAAATGCAATCCGATGCGGAGTGAAACCCGATACCGCGAATACAAGCGACCGGCTGAAAGCTGACGGCTTCAAGTAGACGGCCCCGCGGGCCGTCTACTTGATCTGCTTTTGTACAGAAAGTCGATGCCGAACAGCCCGTTCTCCTCGCGCACGGCCAGGCCGCTCCAGTTGGGCGTGAAGTCCCACTCCATCTGGATGGTCTGGGCCTGCGCGCGCGACAGGTCGGTAATGTAGGTAAACGTGAGGTTGTTGGTGATGTTCTGCTCGAGCGTGATCTGTGCGGCGGCGTTGCTGGTGGTGAGTCCCGTGACCAGCGGGTTGATCTTCAGGCGGCTGACGCCGAAGAAGCGCTGCAGCCGGCCGGTGAGCGGGCTGCCGATGGCCTGGCTCAGCAGCGCGCTCGCGCCGCCCTGCTGATAGTTCTGCCCGACCAGCGCGGACGCCGTCGGAGTGGTTCCCGATAGCTGCCCCGGCTCGCGCCCGGTGGTCAACAAGGCCAGGACGTCCGAGAAGGGCAGCGGCGGGTCGGACGTGTAGCTCATGTTCAGCTTGTCCATGGGTCCGGAGATGTGCAACGTGACGCTGATGCCGCGCACCCGCGTCTCGAGGCTGAGATTCATCGTCGGCTCGATCTTGGTGGCGTTCACGAAGAGGATCTGGCCGGAATTGATGGCGTATTGGGTGCCGAAGAAGTTCACCTGGCCCTGGTTGAGGAGCACGCGGCCGAGCAGCACGGGGCGGGCGTCGTCGCCCCGCAGCCGCAGGTCGGCGTTGACTTCCACGTCCTTGGCCACGTTGGTCTCGACGCGCACCTGCGGCGCGGTCACGATGTGCAGGTCGAAGCGCAGGCCCTGCCGGAAGCGGCTGGGCTCGAGCGGCGCCTGGACCGGCTGCGCGCTGCTCGCCAGCATCGAGCCTATGTCCGATTGCAGGCTGAGCCCCACGCGCGTCACCGTCGCGTTGCCCGCCAGCAAACTGCGCTCCGGGGTGCCCGTGAACGTCACCGACGCGCTCGACGTCGAGCTGATGCCCTGCGGATAGCGCACCCGCACGCCCGTCGTCTTCGCCTGCAGGTGAAATGCGATCCCATCGGCCAGGCTGACGAATCCGCTCACATCGATTCGTCCGCCGCCGCTCTGCGCGGTCAGCGTTTCGATCGTGGCGCGGTCGCGGTAAAGGAGAACCACGCCGTTAGCGTTGTCAAAACCGTTGGGGAAATCCACAATGCTGACCGATACGTTTTTCACGTCGATGCGTCCGTAGACCTCCGGATTTGCCAGTTCGCCGCGCAACGACACGTCGAGCCCCAGCGAGCCGGACGCGTACATGCGGCTCTCGAAGTCTTCGAGCAGCGCCAGGTTGACGGCGCCCTGGAGGCGCAGGTCCCACGGGCTCTTCACGCCGAAGGTGAGATGGCCGCTGGCGTTTACGTCCGTGTCTTTGGCCTGGAAATGCGCTTGCCGCACATGGACGCCTTTGGTGTCTACGTCCATCAACACAGGGCCGGCGTTGCGGAGAGTCAAGCCGGGCGCTTGAGCCTGCCCGACCAGCTTCGGGGACGGCCGGATCTCGATCGCAGGCAGGTCGAGCGTCGCCCGCCAACTCCGGGCGTTGGATGCCGCGCCGGAAAACTCGACCGAACCCGCGGCAAAACCCTCGAAGGGAAGAGGCTCGCTGCCACGCTTCGGATGAAGCCGCGCGATCAGGGTCGAGAACTGGAGCGGAGTGAAGTCGATCCGTCCGCGCGCCGGGTAATCCCCTTCGAGCGTCCAGGCGCTGGTTCCGGTGACGGTCGAGCCGGCCAGCCTCCCCTCCAGCTTGGCGTCCAGCGCATGGCCGCTGGTGGTGGCGGTAAGAGCCAGATTGCCCAGGCGCTCGCCGCTCACGCCGAAATCGCGCAGGCCGGCTCGCCCGTTGAACATCGCCGGTTGGAATCCCGCCCCGGTGAAGGTGATCTCGCCGGACGCCTGCGCCTCGATCGTTCCCTCGATGCCGGGCACGCGCTCCGCGACGGACTTCACCTGGGCGAGGTCGATTCCGCCGGTGTTCACTTCGAACCGCAGGCGTCCTTGCCGCCAGGTCCCTTGCGGGTGGTCGTAGCTTCCCGAGAGCTGCACCTTGCCGGCGCCGGAGGCGAACTGCGCGTTCAGAAGATCCAGTTGCGTGGCGGAGTATCGCAGATCGCCTTCCACGCGGTCGATCGGCTGGCCCGCCGCCACCACCTTCAACGCCCGCGCGTGACCTGAAGCCACAGGCGCTCCCAGAGTGCCTCCCAGTTCGAGGTTCAAGAAAGATCGCCGGTAGTGACGTCGCTCGGCGCGGCGCCGGCGGCGGCGAGCACATCGGCCAGGTGCGGCGAGCGGAGCGCGAGTTTGCCCGAAAGCGGCGAGGAGTCGGTTGGCTTCCCAGTCTTGAAAGTCGACACGAAGATCGCCCGACGCGCGCATCCCGAGCCGGCTGACGGTCGCATGCCGCGCGGCCATTCCCGTGGGTGCGACTGCCACGTCCGCTTCGGCGCGGTCAATGTTCCTGCCGGCCGCCACGAAGTTGGTCGCCTTTGCGTGCAGCTCGATGCTCGGACCGTCGAGCAGCCCGGTCACGGCGCCCTGGAACGCCGCGCTGCCGTTGACCAGCTTCAGCGGCATCTCGGGCGCAGGCCCGGCGGAGAACATCGCGATGGCGGTTTGCGCGTCTTCGAGATTCGCGGTGTCGAGCGCGACGCTCAGCCTTCTCCCCAGCACGCCGCTGAAGGCGATGTGGCTGAACTTTGTGGCAAGGTTCGAAGGCCCAAAATCCAGCTCGCGCGC
>CAVXQQ010000005.1:0-243789 GCA_963763835.1 Bryobacterales bacterium | reverse complement strand
GGGGTAGTTCATCATCCGCGCCGCAGGCGCGCGGGTGATTGGGAGAGAGTGCAGGAAGAGGCAGCATCATCCACGCCGCAGGCGTGGCCGGTCGGGGCGCGGCGAATGCTACGAGGCTGGCGGGAACCCGGCGATGCGGTTGCGCAGATGGCGGAAGTACTCCGGGCCGACCTGCAGCCGCAGGACCTCTTCGATGACCGGCGCGAAGTACGCCAGCGAGCGGATCGTGGCCAGCGGCGGCGCGCCGGTGGGGCGCGCCAGGCGCCGCGCGGCCGCCAGAATCAGCGCGTTCTCGACCGCCTCGATCGGCACGCCGCGTTCGTGCAGTTGGGCCGCCAGCAAGCGGTCCGGACGGCGCACCGCCCCGCAAGTGCCCGGAGTCGTCCGGTAGGCTTCCAGACAGCCGGCGGACGTAATCGCGTTGCTCCATCCGTCAGCCTTGCGGCTCGCGCAGCGAGGGACCGTTGATGGTCACCGTGTGGCAGTAATGCCGCACGCGGCTCAGCAGCGCCTCCACCATCGACTTGTTGCCCAGGAAGTTATGCCACTCGTCATAGACCAAGTTTGTGGTGATGATCGTGGAGTGGCGATGATAGCGCTCCTCCATCAGCTTGAAGAAGGTGTTCGACTGTTCCGGTTTGAGGTTCAGGTATCCGAGCTCGTCGATCAACAGGACGTCCAGACGGGACAGGCGATTCAGTAACCGGCGCGTGGAGCGGTCGGCCAGGGAGGCGTACATTTCGTCGAACAGATCCTGCGCGCGGATGAACTGGCAGCGCTGGCCGTTCTGCAAGGCCTTCAGCAGAAGGCCGCAGGCCAGTCCGGTTTTGCCCACGCCCGTGGGCCCCGCCAGCACCAGATTCTCGTGCTTGGCGACGAAGTCGAGTTCGGCGAAGGCGCGGATCTGTTTGCGGTTGACGCCGGGCTGGCGCGCATAGGGGAACGTTTCGAGCGACCAGCGTTCGGGCAGATTGGCCCTGCGGATACGCCACTCCAGCGCGCTTTCCTGGCGGTCGTGCCACTGCGCGCGCAACAGCCCGGCCACGAACTCCGAGTAAGAAACGTCGGCTTTCTCGGCCGCGCGCAGTTGCTCGTCATACACGTCGAGCATGCGCCGCAGCTTGAGATTCTTCAGCAGTTGTTCGAGTTCTTCAGTCATCGCCGTCGGTTTCCGTTTCCTCCAGCAGAAAGTAGTCGCGCGCCACGCGGCGCAGAATCATGCGCTCCAGGCGGTCCAGATCGTAGAGGCCGTAGCGGGCGGCTTCGCCCACCGCGGCCAGAAACGGCTCGCGCGGATACTCCTTCAGCAGCCGCAACAGTTGCCGCAGAGCCAGGGCCACCACCTTGCGGCCCTTTTGCTTCAGCGCCGCCACATACTCGGCGATCTCCGGCGCGGCGCGTAAGATCGCTTTGTTCCTCCGGGTGCGGATCGCGCTTGACGGCTTCCCCGCGCGGCAGTTTGTGCTCGGCCAGCATGATCCGCTGCGGGTGCGGCCCCAAGGCGCGGACATGCGTGACCAGGTGGCGCGCATCCAGTTCGATCTCGATCTTGTCCTTGGTCTCGCGAACCTCCACGCGCCGCCCGATCCAGGCGGCCGGGACCGAGTAGCGAATGGTGTGCACCGAGACGTACCCTTCCACGTCCACCGTGCGTTGATGCAGACGATACACCTCCGGAATCCAGGCCGGCAGCGGTTTCAGGTGCGGGCGCTCGACGGCGAACAGTTCGCGCGGCACGGCGCGGATGTGTTTCTTGTAAGTCGAGTTGACGCGGTCGCACCACTGGCGCGCCTGCCGGTTCAGATCGTCCCAGGTGGCGAACGCGCGCCCGGCCAGGAAGTTGTTTTCGATGAAGGAAAACGGGCGCTCCACGCGCGCCGAGCGGTTGGCGTCGCCGCGCTCGTGCGCCACGAAGCGGAACCCGAAGCGTTCTCCGAAGGCCTCCATCTCGGGCACGGCGATCATCTCGCGCCCCGTGCCGCGCAGCACCACCACGTGCGTGTTGTCGATCATCACGCGCTCGGGGCTGCCGCCCATATAGCGCAGCGCCTCGGTGAGAAACACCTTGCAGTCGAACCTCTGGAAGGTGGGTTGGATCTGGAAGAACAGCATGTGCGAGTAGCACAGCACCGCCGAGGCGGTCTGCGCCTTGTACTTCCGGCCGCCCACTTCGACCTCGTGCGGAGAGGTGTCGTGCTGCATCTCCACGCCCGGATCGAAGTGGTACTGGCCCGCCGGCACGGGGGGCGTTTGCCCGATGCCTTGCCGGCGGCAGAACGCCGTCAGCGCCGGATACGACAGCGCCGCGCCGCCGGCCGTCAGTTCCTCATGGACTCGCACGAGATTCCCCTTGCAGGCGATCAAAAGCTCCAGGATTCGCTGCCGGTAGGGTTCGGCTTTCTCCGCCCGATGGAGTTCCGGGACGTGCGTGGAGTTTGAGCGCAGGACTTTGCGCACGCTCAGGCGCGACACCTGCAGCACGCGCGCGATCTCGCGGTGGCTCACTCCCTGCGCGCTCAGTTCCAGAATCGCGGTTCGTTGCGCCTGGCTCAGCATGTCCGGCTTCCAGCTCCTTTCCCATTCCCTGCGTCATCCGATCGAGCGCGCGGCGCGCGGTTTCGATCTGGCACTGCGCTTGTTCCCGTTGCCGGCCGTCCATCTCCGGCATGGCTTGGGCCAGGCGCCGGCGGGCGCGCTCGAGGCTGGCAACGGCCAGCTCCAGGTCGCGCTCGAGTGCGGCGGCGTGCGTTGCGAGCTGGCGCTGGCGGCTGCCGCTGCGTTTTCAAGAACAGCTCCGGCTCGGCCAGGATGCGCTCGCGGGCCACGCGCGAGCCGGCGCGCCAGGCGGCGTAGAGTTGCCCGGCTTGCCGCGCGTCGCAACGGTGCTCGACGAACGCGGCGGCCATCCGCTGGCAGTGGTCCCGGTTGACGCGCGCCACCGGCGCCAGATACCTCATCGCCACTTGCGCCGCTATCGCTCCTTCGCGCACTTGCTGCTGGATCGCTTCGGGAAGCAGCTCCACCAGCGCCAGCCGCCGCGACACCCAGCTCACGCTGCGGTCGAAGCGGCGCGCCAGTTCCTCGATCGAGTAGCCAAAGCGCTGCTCCATCTCCGCCAGCAGCCAGCCTTGTTCCAGCGCCGTTTCCTGGCGGCCGAAGCGCAGCGACCGCTCCAGCAGCAGCGCTTCGGCTTCGCTCATGGCCCAGACCGTGGCTTCCACCGTGTCCCGCCCCAGTTGCTGGAGCGCCGCGATGCGCTTGTGGCCGTCGATCACCAGGTAGCGCTCCGGGTGGTCCGGCGCGACGACCACGACGATGGGAGTCTGCTGGCCGCTCTCAGCCAACGACGCCAGCAGCCGCCGTTGGAGGCGCGGCTGGCGGGCGCGCAGGTGTTCCCAGCGCCGGTCCAGTTGGTGAAACTCCAGTTGCATCGTCTGCTCGGGGTTCAGTATGCGAGCAAGCCGGGACTGGTCTTTCGGGGCGGCAGGGGAAGTGTGCCGGGAACCCTCGTGGAATCAATCCGATAGGCCTGGAACTGGTCTTTCGCGGTGCGGAGCAGTAGTCCTCCCATAACCCCCATGAAATCAGCGCCTTGTGTGCCGAACTGGTCTTTCGCCAGATCCCAGGGAAGTCGGTTCAGCGGCGCGGGCATGCGCAGCGGTTCGGGCGGCGGCGGGGCTTGCGCCGCGCGTTGCTCGATGCGGTAGGCGGTGGCGTAGTCCGGGTTCCGGCGGCGCCAACTCGCTTGCGTCTTCCGGCGCCGGGCGGCTTGGCATTCCGGCCGGCCGCAAGCATGCTGCCGGTCTCCTACCCGTGGCTCCGGACGAAACCAACGGCGACAGATCCTGCACGGTCTCTTCCGGGCCTCTGGCATGGTGACCTTTCATCGTCACCACACTCGGCCCCGATGGGCGGGTTCAGATCAGCATGCCTGGGTCAGTTTTGGCGAGCAGGGGTGGGTCAGTTCTTGGCGAGCGCCGAAGTCCACGAAGGTCTTCGCCTGTGGCATGGCCCCTCGCGCCCCGGATGAGGGGACTATGAAGACCTCGCTCAATTGGAGAGCGCCGCCTGCTTCGCCAGAAAGGTGATATGCAGCGTACGCAACGGCACGCGGTTCGCCCCCGGCCTTGCACAAATCGAGTGCCCTGCAGGCGGTGACCTTTGCTTCCGTTGGCGCCAGAGAGTAGCTTCCTACTTTATTGTCCAAAGCAGCCGGGGATTCATTATCGGACGGGAAGACGTGTTCTTCATCGTGACGCGGCTGAAGCGATTGGCTTGGGCGGGTGGTTCCGTGACGGTGATTCCAGACCTGGCGGGAACCACGCTCACTTCGCACCCGGGTAGAGGGCTGCCTTTAACGCTGGCCACGGGACCTGCAAGAACCGTGTTCTCCCGTCCGATTGTGACTGCTTGATTCGGTTCGAGGGTTCCCATCCAGGAAAGCTCGCCGGCGCTGAGGCCCTGGTATCCGAGCTGGCGACAATCGGTGGCGATTTCCTCGCGGGCGGTCTGGGAGACGGCCGCCGGGGATGCGACCGGCAGGGGTTTGGGCTCTTCTCCGTTCACCCTGTCCAAAGGCTGCGCAGAGGAGTCGCGGTCCTCCCGATCCGGCCGCGCTTTCCGTTCGGGCGCGCTGTTTGAGGGACCGCTTCGCCGTGGTGCTGCGGCCACGGCCGGGAGCACGTGCAAGCGCACCCGAACCTGTGCGGGCGTCACGCGTCGATCTCCTTCAAGAGAGAGGGATCCTGAATAGTCACTGGGGGCGAGCCCTGCCGGACTGACCTGAACCGCAAACGAGCCGCTTTGACTCACCGCGCCAGGATAGGCCCACAGCCAACGGTCGCTAGAGGTTATCCGCCAGAGAGCGCGCGAGTCGGAGATGGACACATGAATCGACTGAGGGGATGGCTCCGGGCCGCCTTGGCGAAACGAGAATTCCAGTTCGGACGGCTGAATGTTCAGCCCTGGGGCCTTGCTCTCGGAAGGGGACCACACACCGTACACGATCGCTCCGAGTGCAACAGCGACGCCAGCAACGGCGGGCCAGCGCCATCTGCCGATACCCTTCAGCATCTCGTCCGCTCTTGCGAGACTCTGCACTGAGACCGTCCGGCTAGTGGCCGATACCCGCGTCCGAATCTCGCGCGCCCTGGCCAGAGCCGCCGTGGTCCGCTCCGCGACCCTGGTCAGACGAGCGGCGGCACGCGAAACCGGCGGCGGCTCCGGACGCAGACGGATCCCCGTCGGATCGACGACCCGCCGGCTGGCGAGCCGCTTGGCCGATCTGGCGGATTCCAAGTCCTGCGGCAATGCGGGATCGTCGGGAAACAGCGCGATGAGTCGCTGTACTTCCGCGATAGCCTCGTCGTGCCGGGCTTGCCTCATCAGCGAGTTGAATTCCGCTCTGCCGCGGGCGTAGGCCTCCTGTCTCTCCTGCTGCGCGCGAGCCGCTTGCAGGCGCGTCCAGTCTTCCCGCAATCCGTCATCGCCCGGAAAACGCCGCACAGCTCTTTCGAGGATCTCGACCGCGGTGGAGAGCCTGCCCGCCTTCGAAAGCTCGGCCACCTCGGCACGGATGCGGGCGATCTCCTGCAACTGCTGATCGATGGCCGCTTTGAACGACTCCGCTCCGGCGCCTTGCTCGAGTTCGAACAGCCGAACCGCGTCGGCGGCCGCCGCGAGTTTGTGGTCGGTCAGCAGCTGCTGAATGTTGGCGAGGGCGCGAACCCGGCTGGCCTGGCGCGATTTCCGCTCCCATTCGCTGCGCCGCGCGGCGTCTACGTTGGGGCGCAGGGCAGTCAGCTCGTCACTGTCCGGGAACCTGCGCAGCCCCTCCAGCAGCACCAGTTCGCCCTGAAAGGCGTCGTCGGATTCGATCAGGGCCTTGACCTGGGCGGCGACTGCCTCGACGGCCGCCTTTCGGAGCGCGGCCATGATCGTGGACCTCAGTTCCAGCAGCGCTCGATCCCCGGGGAATTCCGACAGGGCACGTTCGACGGCTGCCAGTGCTTCCTGGAGACCGCTTCTGCTCGAACAGCGTACGCGCTTCCTCGAGCAGCCGGGTCCGCTTATTGAGCGACAACTTATCGCGGGCCTCTTCGAGCAGCGCGCGCGAACGACGGAATTTCCGGGTACTCGACAACGGCGCCGGTCAGCAACGTCACGCATTCTTCGTAGCGCTGGGCCGCCAGGAGACTGCGGGCCTGGGTCTCGACCGCCTCGGTCTGCTGCCGGTACCTGGCCTCCTGCTCTTCCAGGCCGCGGAGCAGTTGAGTCGCGCTCTCGGCGGTCGCCGGAATCTCCAAATAGGGGAGCACGACTTGCGAGCCGCTTCCCAATCGCGCGCGCGCAGCAGTTCCTCCACTTCCTTCCGGTCCTGCGCGAACCGTTCCAGTTGCGACCGGACTCCCCGGGCCTGGTCCAACTCCCGGTCCAATTGCGCCAGGGCCGGTTCCTTGGGATCGTCGCGCAGAACGCGGCGAAGGAGCACGGCGGCGTCGTCGAAGGCGCTGTCGGCGATCAGAACCCGAATTTGAGAGATCCGTTGCGCGGTCTCGAGGCTTCGCCTTTCCTGGTCGCGATGGCCGACCGCCTGGTCCAGGAGGGCCTTGACGCGAGGCTCGGCGGGAAACCGGCTGGAGCAGGCGGTGGCAGAGGCGATGACGGCATCCCAGTTCGCGCGATCGAATTCGAGTTGGATGGCCGCCAGAGCGCTTTCGATCGCCGCGCGATGTTCCTGTTCGGCCCTGGCGATCGCGGCGCGCAGGCTCTCGAAAACCGGATCGGCGCCGAGTTCCCCTTCCGCTGCCGCCACCACACGGCTGGCCTCCTCGAAGGACTGTCCAGCCAGGAGGTTCCGCGCCTGGGTTTCGACAGCGGCGATGGCGGTCGTCCGCGCCGCTCTGCTCTGCTCGCGCGCCAGCATTTCCTGCCAGGCATAGAGCCGGGGCTCGTCCGGGAATTCGGAGCGGGCGCGTTGGAGCACATTCGCCGCTTCCTCGAAGGACTCGGATTCGATGAACCGCGCGTAATCGCTTTCTAGCGCGCCCAGACGCTTTTGCCGGCGCTCTGCCTCATCGCGAGCCAGGGTGCCTTCGATCCTCGGGCGGACCTCCGGCTCAAGTTCCGGGTATTCGGAGAGGGCTCGTTGGTAAGCTTCGGCGGCATCCGCCCAGCGTTCACGTGCTTCCAGGGCGGACCCATCCGCGAGCACCGCGGCGAGGGCCTGGCGAACGGCTGCATTGCCGCTGCTCGGCCCGCACCTTCGCCTCGAGGGCAAGCAGTGCGGCATCGCCCGGCCACGCTGCCAGCTCGGCCGCGAGGCGATCCAGCGCGGATGGATACCGGCCGGCTGCCAGCTCGCCTCCGACGAAAACCGACACGTCCTGGATCATTCGCCCGCGCCGGAACTCGCGCCATTCGCGCTCGCAGTCGTCGAGCGCCGCGCGCAGCTCCTGGCTGTTGGGAAACTCGATCAGGGCCTGGCGCAGCGCTTCACAGGAGTTTTCGAAGTCGCCCGCGCTCGCGAAGAGACCCTGCCCTGAGGAGGGCCGCCGAGGTCTTCTGGCGCGCGATGTGAGCGTCCCTGGCGAACACGGTCTGCGAAAGCGCGGTACTGAGGCCGGCGTCTTCCGGATACTGGCCGACGGCGTCCAGAAGCACTTGGATGGCAGCCTCGAAGGCGTTCTCCCGGACGTAGTTTTCGGCTTCGCTGCGGAGCTGCGCGATGGTCTCAGCCTGACGTTTGGCGGCAAATCCTCTTTGAGCTTCCTGCAGCAGGTCCGCCAGCCCTTGCTCATTCCCCACCTCGCTGGCCGCAGGGGACAGCTTCAACACCGCCTCCTCCCACCTCTTCTGCTGAATGAGCTGGCGGCCTTCGCTTACGAGCCGGTTTACGACGGCCTGGTGAGCGCGGAACTCGGCCGCGATCACGGCGCGGAGTTCTTCGACGGCCGGGTCGGGGCCGTCCGCTGCCGCGGCCGCATCGAGAAGATCGAGGGCTTCCTGCCAGCGCCGGCCGGATTTGGACTCCGATGCGCGGTTCACCGCGGATTCCAGCCGGGCCCTCCGCCGCTAGCGCCTCCACGGCGGCATCGATACGCGCCAGTTCCTCCCTGAGTTGCCGCTCCGCCGGAAAGCGGGCGACGCCGTCTCTCAACTTTTCACCGGCCGCTTCAAGCGAGCCCGACCGTTCCAGCCCGTGCGCATCCGCGAGGAGGGCCTCGACAGCCTGCCGCGTCCTCTCGGCCTGCCACCGTTCATCGAAGTCGCGTTTCGCCTGCTCGAGGGTGGGGTCCGCGGAAAAACGCCCGAGTGCCTCATTGACAAGGGCCAGGGCGCGCTCCCACTGGCTCAGTTCCGGCCGCTTTCTCAGCCTCGCCCAGAACCAGCCGGATGGCGGCGCGCTTCTCCGCCTCGTTCCGTGCCTGGAGAACGTGGGTCAGCAGTTTGCCGAGCTCGGACTGGTTCCGGTTGTGTCCGATCAGCTCCAGCAGGTAGTCCTCGCCCTCCTTGAATCGGCCGGCCGCGATCATTTCGTCGACCCGGCTCTCGATCAACGCCAGCTCACCGGCGGTCGTGTTAGCGGCTTCGAGTCGCGAGCGGCACTCCTGCTTGAGATCGAGTAGGGAGGTGGCTCGGGGGTACATCGCCAGCGCACCGTCGAGAAGCTTCATCGCCTCCTCGGGAAGGCCGCGCCTCAGGAGGTCGCCCACCAGTTCCGCCTGCTGGCCGACGGCCTGCTCGTGCTGCTGCCGCTGACGCTGAAGACGGCTGCCAAGATCGATCAGGTCCGGTTCATCGGGGTGGACGCGCAAGCCGGCTTCCAGCGCGGCGCCCGCCTCGCTCCAGAGATGCTGCTCCAGAAGATCCTCGACCCTGTGGCAGGTTTGGGAGATATCCGTGCGCCGGCGTTCGAAAACGGCTGGCAGCGGGACGGACGCCTCTTCCGGCCCTCTCTCGCCGACCAGCGAGCGAAGCCACTTCATGGCGGGAAGCGAACCGGTGCGGCTGCCGGCGGGTTCCAAACACCTTTGAAGCTCCTCCGCCATTTCCTCGGCTGAGCGGAATCGTCTTCCCGGCTTTCGGTCCATGGCTCGCTGGATGATCTCGTCCAACGCGGCCGGCACATCCTTGACAAACGACCGTACGGACGGGCGCTGGGCCTGGGCATGCACGCGTAGCAACTCATAATCGCTCTGGCTGCTGAATGGCAGGCGTCCGGCCACAAGTTCGAACAGGACAACGCCCAGCGAATACAGATCCGAAAGAGCCGTGGTGGGTAGTGCCTGCGCGGCTTCCGGGGAAATGTACTCGTAGGTACCGATAACCACGCCGGAGCGCGTCGCATGGCTCGAGCCGTTCACGCGGGCGATGCCGAAGTCCGTAAGTTTGACTTGATTCTCCTGGTTGAGGATCAAGTTGGTGGGCTTGATGTCTCGGTGGATGATGCCGTGCTTGTGCGCGTGCTCCAGGCCCCGCAACGCCTGGACGCCATACGCCGCCGCCTCTTCCCAAGGGAGGCGCACCTTGACGCGGAGGATCTTTGCCAGTGTCGAGCCGTTCACGAACTCCATCGCCATGTAGTGCTCGGACCCGAACTGGAAGTACTCGTAAAGGTGGGCGACGTTGGGATGGTTGAGCTGAGCCTGCGCCTGCGCTTCGTTGCGAAAGCGGTCCATCACACCCGGATTGCTGGCCACTTCCGGCCGCAGGCACTTGAGCGCCACCTCGCGGCGCAACTGTACGTCAATGGCGTAGAATACCGTTCCCATGCCCCCTTCGCCCAGGACATGGCGGATTTCGTAGTTTTTGACGATCCTGCTCATTCCGATGAGATCAACAGTTCCCGAGTCGGCTTGGGAACCGTGTCCGATTCTACATTCTTGCTACGAACCTCGATGAGTGCCGCCGTGATGTTGTCATGTCCCCCATGTCCTTTGGCGGCCTCGACCAGATTGCGGACGGCCGCATCCGGCGGTGCGTCGGCGATGATGGCCTGCATTTCGGCGTCGGATACCAGATCGTGCAGCCCATCGGTGCAGGCCAGAAAGCGATCGCCGGCGCGCACGATCATCGGCTTTTCCCAAAAGGAAGCGGTAATCTCCGGACGCCCCCCCAGCGACAGGGAAAGCACGTTGCGTTCCTCGTGATTCCGCGCCTGATCGCGGGTGATCATGCCGTTGCGGACCATTTCGCCCACCACGGTATGGTCCTCGGTGAGCTGGTAGAAACTGCCGTCGCGCAGGAGATAGAGCCGGCTGTCGCCCACATAAGCAACGAAGGCCTCGGGCGGGATGACCGCCATCGCTACACAAGTAGTTCCCATTCCGCGCAACTCGGGATCCGCCTGAGCGGCCCGGTGTATCTCGCTGCTGGCCTCTTCGAGAGCTTCCTTGACGGCCAGCGCTGGCGACTTGGGGGAATTGTAGTAAAGATCGGGTATGATGCGGACCGCCATTTCCGAGGCGACCTCACCCGCGGATGCGCCTCCCATCCCGTCCGCAACGAGAATCAACGTTCCTTTCCGGGCGGCTATTTCGGGGTCGCTGGGGTGTTGATAGATGCCGCGGTCTTCGTTGTTGGCGCGAACGATGCCCATGTCGCTTTGCAGCGAGATCTCCAGCTCCAGGCCCTGCACAGGAGAGCCGTCATCTTCGGAGCGCGTAGGCGTTGGTTCGACCGGGGCGTCATTCCCGGACGTGGACGGGAGGTCTCCGTTGGCGCGAGGCCGCACGAACTTCCAGAGCTTATCCCAAAGTGACATTGCCACACTTATTCCTTTTCTCTCTTCTCCAAGCCGAAGAGATATTCTGTCTTGTTCACGTTGATTTGAACATCAACCTTGCGTGGCTGATAGCCTGGCCGGCGCAGCCACAGTTCATAGGTGTTTCCCAGGGGGCCCTTGAGCGGATACGGAGTCGATCCCAGGATCTGGCCTTCCCTGTTGGTTACTTCGGCCGGTCCATCGTAGGTGGCCACGCGGACAATCCTCTGGTCAGGCGTGCCGGGATCGGGCTCAGCCGGCTGAGGAGTCGCCAGCGGCGCCGGTGCTGGGGTCGAACTGGAGGCGTGCACGGGAGGGGGGGACGGCACTCTTCTCTCCTTCACCGCCGGCGGGACGTCATGGACCGCGGCGGCGGTTCCGGTATCGGCCTGGCGGGAGGGCGCCGAGGCTACCGGCACGGATCCAGGATGGGTGGCTTCGCGTGAGGTCTTCACATCCGAAGTCGTGGTGAGCGCATAGAGGAGGACGAGCAATGCGGTCGCAGCCACCCCGCCGGCGGCGATCACCGGGCCCATGGAGAGATCCCGTCTCCACACCGGGCCGCTCAGGCGGCGGCGGACTTGCTGCACCTCCCGCAACAGGACTCCACTCGACGCGTACCGCTCGTCTGGTTTCAGCCGGAGGCAGGTCTCAATGATCCGGATCACCCGTTTCGGCAGCCCGCTCTTTCGCCTGGCCGACGGAATATAGCGGAGCGCCAGAATGTCCTCCCGCAGGCCGACGGGATTGCTGCCGGCGAATGGAGGGACTCCCGTGACCATCTCGTAGAGGAGGACGCCCAACGCCCACACGTCGCTTCGGGCGTCGCCCCTCAGACCCAGATGCTGTTCCGGAGCCATTTTCTCCGGCGTTCCAATGACGCAGCCGGCCCGTGTGAGCACTGGTGTGTTCTTCGCAATGGAGATGCCGAAATCGAGCAGCTTCGCTTTGCCTTGGGCGTTGACCCGGATGTTCTCGGACTTGATGTCGCGGTGGATGGTGCCCCTGGAATGCATGTAGGAGACGGCATCGCAGATGTCGGCCAGGATTTCGAGAGCGCGGGAGACAGGCAGCGATCCGGTCTCCCGAATCCACAAATCGAGCGTGCTTCCCTCGACAAACTCCATTACTATGCAGGGCGTGCCGTGGTATTCGAAGTACTCGTATAACTCCGCCACGTTGGGGTGGCGCAGGTTGTACTGAATTACGGCTTCGTTTCGAAAACGAGCCAGCGCGGTGCCCGGCTCCCCCGCGCCCGTGAGAGCCTTCACCGCGACGGGCATCCTGGTTTGCACGTTGATGGCGCGGTAGACCTCCCCCATCCCGCCGGAACCGACGAGCCGTTCGATCCGGTATTTGCCGACCGCGGCGTTCAGGGGGAGGGTAGGCACAAGCGTTCTACTTGATCAATGACGGGTTGTCGATCAGCTCCTTGCCGAACTTCACCGGAACCGCGTAAGTGACGGAAGCGCCACCGCCGCTGCGTCCGGCGTAGAAGACGGCGATCACCTGGCCCTTCTCATCGAACACCGGCCCGCCGCTGTTGCCGGCGCCGGTGGTATTGATACCGAGCTGATAGACCTCTCCTCCGCTGACGTAACCGTCCACTCCGCGGATGGAGTTGCCGGAGAGAATCACCTTGCTGACCGGTCCGGTAGTCAACGTCGGATCGGCGATTGCCGACAGGTGCGCCCTATTAGTGAACATGTCGTGCGAGACCTCGATACCAAAAACGTCAGGAGAGATCGCAGGGTAACCCATAACCACGACCGGCTGACCGGGCTTTATGGCGTCCGAGTCGGCGAACATCGTGACTGCCTTGCCACCACCGGGCAGATCAACCTTGCCCAGAGCGATGTCGTGCTTTTCCGAGAGAGCCACGGAAGTGGCGCGGTACCGCTGCGTGGTCTTCGCGAAGGTGGCATTGATCACCGCTTCGCCCTGGACTGTGGTCTTAAGCGGGTTGTACTTCAGCCGGTCGCTGAAGGTGCTCTGCTGCTGGCTCTGGCCCGTCGCGGGGTTCATCACACTCTCCATCCTGTCCACGACCATTTTGGACCCTTCCGACGGAACCCACGCCGACGGGAATTCGGAGGCGGAAACGCAACCGACGATGCTGTTGTTCTTGACCTTCAGCCCTACGGTCTGCTTCGTAAAGTCGGCCGCGTTCCAGGTAGCCCGCCAAGGCGCGAGGACATGCCGGTTGGTCAGGAAGAAGCCTTCGCCGCCGACAATGAATCCGCTGCCGGAGGTGGTCCCGACGATGGGCGTATTGTGACCGTCGTTCGGGAAGGGTGGACAGAACCGGGCTCAGTGAGCCCTGGTCCTCGATGAACATCGGCAAGTACTCGGACTTGCCGACCTGCGGGCAGGCGCCCAAGTCGTTCTTGTGATGATACAGGTAGATCTGCGCACCGGTTCCGGTATCGGTAACCTTCCAGGCGGCCTCGATGAGGATTACAGAATGGACGTTGGTCGCATGGATCTGTTCGGGCGTCTTAGGGCCCGTGGCAACCTCGGCAGTTGGGACGGCTGTCGACGCCGCGGGGGGCGGCACAGCGGGACCGCCGAGCTTTGCGATATCGGCCTCAAGCCCTTCTTTCTTCCTTTGCTCCTCTCGCCGTGCAGCCTCGGCCTTGGCCAGCAATTCGTGGGCTTGTGCGAGCTGGGTCTCGGCTTCGGCGAGCGCCTTTACAGCCGCGGGCGACTTGTTCTTCTGGTTGGCCGCGATCGCTGCCAGTGCGTCTTCCTGTTGCTTTCGGGCCAGCCACGCTCTGGCTCTCGATCGTGGCGAGGCTGTTTTGCACCTCGACCTGCTGCAACCGCAGCTTTTCGGCCTGCGCGATCTTCTGCTGGTGATCCCAGGCGAAGTAGCCGCCAACGGCAGCCAAGACCACGAGCAAGGCGATCACGCTAGCCCAGAGGGTCTTGCGGGATTCGCCTTTCATCTTGCGTCGACACCTCGCCGAGCATGCGCTCGACCGTGGCGCGACCCACCGGACGGGGTGCGTCCACCCCGGGCCGAATCTCTCCCATGCCTGGCGGCAACGCGGTCTCCCCAGCCGAGGGCGCCTCGCGCGTGGGCGGCGCCGCCGTCGCTGGCTCGGCCAGGCGAGTGGGGCGCGCGGCAGGCGGCGGGATCGAGTTCGAAACTGAATTCCGGCCCCGAAGGTCCCAATTGAACGTGGTCGCCGTGCTGCAAGGGCGCCGCGCCATAAATACGACGGCGGTTGATGAATGTCCCATTCCGGCTGTCCAGATCCGTCAGCATGAATACTTTGGGATCTGCTGGATCGCGGCTGATGCGGGCGTGGTTGCGGCTGACCAGGTCTTCACGGTCGGCATCAAACCGGATCTGGGCGTTAGCTTCTCTCCCGATCATGAGTTCGCGAAAACCCAGTAGGGGAACCTCTTCCACCTGATTGGCCTTCGTCCCGCTCAGGTGACGAATAACGATACTCGGCATGTTGCCTCCTTAATCTGCCAGGTGGAACGCTTCGGCTCACCTGTCACCGCTTATACGCGCGATGTGACGCCGGTATTGCGCAACATTATTTTTTGCCGCCTTTAGGAGGGTTTTTGCGCAACTTCTTTTCAGGTTGCGCTTATCGAGTATGAGACCCGGCGGCAGGATTTGCAGTGGGTCCGGCGGAGATTGATGGAATGACGGAGGGTGTTGCGATGTCCCAAACGACTGTTTTCACCGGTTGGTTTCGGGCCGGTCTTATTGTGCTGGCGGCCGGATCCGCTTTGCAGATGGCGGCCTCGGATTCGAAACCGGCGCCCCATGTTTCGGCACCGGCACCCCGTGTTTCAGCCCCAGCGCCCCGTCTTTCGGCCCCAGCACCTCGTCTTTCGGCCCCGGCACCTCGTGTTTCGGCCCCAGCACCTCGTGTTTCGGCCCCGGCGGCTCGTCCTTCGGGCCCAGCGCCCCGCACCTCGAACCCAGCGCCCCGTGTTTCAGCGCCGCACCAGGCTCCTTCTATTTCAAGATCCCCGGCAGTGAGTCGCCAGGGGCCGCGGACTGCGCATCCCGCGGTGGAGCGGCCGTCCACGCGAACACCTGCAGTCACTTCCCGGCACCCGGAGAGGCCCCACAACGTATCCCCGTCGGCGGAAAGGCACTCAGGCGGCGCGGTTTCTTCAGGCCGCGATCACCCTTCAGTCCGCGAACACCGCAGGGGCGGCGAATCGCCGGCCAACGCCCGACGAATGGAGGGTAAGCCCTCACGCGAAGAGAGGGCCGGTCATGTCGCCACCCGCGGCGGTGGCCACGTCGAAAGAGCTCGCGACGGCCGCGCCACCTATCACGACCGCGGCAACAGGACGGTGGCGCATATACGAAACGGTCGAGTCACCGAGGTGCGGCGCTCGAACATGGATATTCGTCATCCCCGAGGCGGGGTTCGCACGGTTGTTGGACATCACGGTGACAGGGTCGTGGTAGCGCACGGCAGACACGGCTATGTGCAGCGCCCCCTGATGGTCGGAGGACACAGGTTCGTGCAGCGGACATACTACGTAAACAGGGTGGCCTATGTCAGAGGCTACCGGCAGGTGATGTATTACGGTGTGCCGCTGTATGTCCATGCGCCCGCTTTCTACTATCCGGGGCGTTTCTATGGCTGGGCGATCTCTCCGTGGGAAACGCCGGTCAACTACGCATGGGGCTGGGGGGGCGACCCCTGGTTCGGGTATTACCATTCATATTTCACACCTTTCGCTGTCTATCCCAGGCCATCGCTTTGGCTGGCGGACTTTTTGATTGCACGCACTCTGCAATCGGCGTTCGAAGCCAGAACGGAGGCGGAAGCGGAGCCGCGCGCTGAAGCGGACGCCGCGCCTCCCGCCGAATCCCTCGAAGGTTCGACTCCCATGTCGGACGATGTCAAGCACATGGTTGAACAAGAAGTTGCGCGGCAATTGGAGGAGGACCGCGCACAGGCGAGCCAATCCGGGCCTTCCGATGACACGCTGCCGCCGTCTCTCAAAGACAAAGCCTCGCACCTGTTTCTCGCCGGAGACATTCTCGACGTCCAGAACACGACCAGCGGTGAGGATTGCACCATCGGAGGAGGAGACGCCATCCAGTTGACCGGCGGGTTGCCGACCGACGGGAGCGATGCCAAGCTCGTCGTTCTTGGCCAGCAAGGGATCAAGTTGCCGGGCCGGCAGCACCGTATCGGTCCCGATCACCGACCTGGTTGAGATGCACAACAACATGCGAGAGAAGGTAGAGGTGGGCCTCGAGGCGTTGCGTGCGGCGACAGGGCAAAGACAACCTGCCAGCACTGCCGCCTGATGTACCAGCCGAACCAGTACCTACGGCTTTCGCCGCTTCTTTGCACGCCGATTCAGACGCCGATCAGTTGATCGCGGACGAATCGCGCCAGGCGGACCAGGTGGAGCAAGAGGTTCTGGCCGATTCCGGCTCCGCCGGCGCGGAGGATTACGGCTCCGGCAGCAGTGGTTCCGCCGCAGCGCGACAGCCGGGCGAGCGAGTTTCTGGCCAGCATCCGGATAGGCCAGTCGGAGAGCGAAGTCATAGCCATCTTGGGCCCGCCGCGGGACTCTTCGTTCATGGGCGGCTTGAAGAAGGAATACGTGTACGACGGCGGCCGCGTCGTTTTCACCGACGGAGATGTCAGCGAAGTGCAGGTATCCGCGAGCACAGCGGACATCCCGCCGAGCGCCCGGCCTGCGCCAGCGACGCCGGGCCTCGAAGCGCCGGCAACCACTGGCGCCGTAGCCCAAGGTCAATCCGAAAGTGAAGTCATCGCAATTCTAGGTTCGCCTTTGCGAGTTTCCTTCCTGGGCGGCCTCCGGAAGTTATATGAGTACCGGGACCACAAGGTCATTTTCACGGACGGAGTTGTCAGCGACGTGCAGTAATATGTCGCTCGTTTAAGAACTGCGGAAGCCGTGGCTGACCTGAAGCATAGTGGTCAGCCACGGTATTTTTCTCAATCCCGTGCCGCTGTACGGATTCCCCAAAGATTGACGTCTCCTTAGGGATATTAGGTGCTATAATTCACCAAACTCATGGATAGCTCCGAGTTTGTGGAGGAGTCTGCTCCTCTAGCGTCGCAGGACCTGATCGCCGAGTTGTACACGGAACTCAGACGGCTTGCCGCCCGCCTCATGCGCCGAGAGCCGGAGGGCACACTTCAGCCAACGGAGTTGATCCACGAGGTTTACCTCAAGTTGCGCCAGCAGGAAGGCGCCCGCTGGGCCGACAAGGGCCATTTTATGGCGGTGGCGTGTCAGAGCATGCGTCGTATCCTGGTGGACCACGCCCGCCGCCGCGCCGCTATGAAGCGTGGGCGCCCCATGCAGTCGCCGATGCTGGACTCGATACCTGAACCCGAGTTCCAAAGGCAAAACATCGAGGACGTTCTCACCGTAGACGAGTTGCTGACCAGGCTGGCGACCTGGGATGGCCAGCTCGCAAAGCTGGTCGAATTGCGCTATTTCGGCGGACTGACGACGGAGGAGGCTGCGACCGTTCTCGGAGTCTCGTATGACCAGGCGCGCCGCGATTGGACGGTAGCGCGCGTGTGGTTCCGGAAAGAACTGCAGTTGGGTGAATGAACCCGCAAAATTGGGATCGCTGCAAGCAGATCTTCTGTGAAGCCCTCGATTTGGGTGACGAGGAGCGGGTCATCCTACTGGAACGTGAATGCGCCGGAGAGGCAGAACTGCGCAGCCACGTCCAGGAGATGCTCGACTCTGCCGGGGACGCTTCTCCTCTCGATGTCAGCGGGCCGGAACAAGTGCTGGGCAGCCTCAGACCCGCCGAACCCTTGCTGGCTGGCGACCTCGTGGGTCACTATCGCGTACGCAGGCACATCGGGCAAGGGGGGACCAGCCTGGTCTATCTGGCCGAGCACGTGGGGCTGCAGGGACGGCGATTCGCCATCAAAGTAATCGCCTCCGCATTCCTCGCCGGCCAGCACCAGCGGTTTGAACGCGAATGCGAGATTCTGGCGGCCTTTGAACACCCCAATATTGCCCGCATCATCGACAAGGGCGTGACGGAGTCCGGGTGGCCGTATCTGGTGATGGAGTATATCGACGGCACGCCGATTCACCAGCACTGCGTCGATAAGAAGCTCGCGCCGCCTGAGATTGTCCGTCTGATGCTGGAATGTTGCCGCGCGATCCGATACATTCACGGCAACCTGATCGTTCATTGCGATTTGAAACCAACCAACATCCTGGTGGATGCCACGGGTTCGCCGCGCATTCTGGATTTTGGGATCGCCCGGCTGATCGAGCCGGGCGACCATACACGAAGCGGGCAGACCACACGCGGCATCAGGCCGCTGACGCCCGACTACGCGAGCCCGGAGCAACTGGCAGGTCGCCCGTTGACCACTTCGACGGACATCTACTCGATCGGAGTGGTCCTTTATCAGTGTCTGGCGCGGAGCTTACCATTCGATAACTCCGACTTGCCATGGACCGAGATCAGCGAGAGGCTCGCGAACCAAGGGCCGGCGCCTCCCAGCAAGGCGCGCCTGCGCGGCTCGCCCACCCGCGAGGATGCGGCCTTCGCGCGCCAGCTTCGGGGCGACCTCGACAGCATCGTCTTGAAAGCGCTGTCCTTTGATCCGGCAGAGCGCTATCGATCGATGGACGACCTGATGGCCGACCTCAGCCGTTATCTCGAGGGAGAGGTGGTCCACGCCCGGCTTTCGTCGGTGGCCGACTGGCTGAGCAAGTTTCTGAGAAGACACCAGAGGGCCATGGCCGAGGCGCTGGCCATGACCACCGCGATCTGTTTGGCCATCGGTTTGTCGTTCTGGTACACCCACGGCCTGGCGCGAGACCGCCAAATTCAGTCCGCGGAGGAACTGAAGGCCTTCGCCCGAGCGACTCTTGCGCTGCCCGATGACCTGCCGGATTCGGTGCGCGCGCGTGACACGCTCGCGGAGCGGCTATCGAACGCAATCGAGATTGTCGAGCCGCGGAGCAGGCGGGACGCCGGGCTGGTCTCCGATCTGGCCGACGCCCTGGTAAGAACTGGGGATCTTCTGGGGAACCCTTACGGGGTGAACCAGGGCCGCGTAGATGAAGCCCGCGCCTATTACCGGAGGGCCCTCGATCTGGTCCGCCGGCAGCGCGGACGCGAGGTGCGGGGATATTCGCGCCAGGGCCTGCCTGGGGCTTGGCGACACTTACGGCAGCCCTCTGCTAAGCCGGGATCCAGCGGAGGCGGCGCGTTGGTATCAGCGCGCTCTGAGCGAGGTCCCGGGGGAAACCGCCGAGTTCCGCGCTACCGCGGCCATTGCCCACGGCCGTCTCGGAATGATATGCGAACTGGTTGGCGAGGCGCGTGACGCCTCGATCGAGCGTGCGACTGCCCTCAGCTTCTTTCCGCGGGAAACGGATTCGAGACGCCCGTTGGATCTTGCGCTGAGCCTCGTTCGTCGCGCGGAAATGGCACCCTCACAAGCCAGGGAGCCGGCGTATCGAGAGGCGATCGGATCGCTCGACACGGTGCCGGCGAAGTCCGGGAACAGCCGCGCCCGGCGCGCGACCATCGATGCTCACCTTGCGCTGGGTGTGGCTCAGATGCAGGCCGGCCTGCTCTCGAGCGCCGAGACGGAATTTGGCGCCGCCGCGGGCGTGACGGAGCAACTCCTCACCCGGGATCCCGACGACCTGGTGGAACGAAGACAACTGGCTGTCGCGCTTCGGCGCAGCGCCTTGATAGCCGCGGCGAGAAGCAGAATGACAGAGTCGGACGCCCTGCGCGAACGAGCTACTCAAATGCTCAGGACGACGATGGCTGCGTCCGCGTCCTATCCGGTGAGCGCGGAGGCCGGCTCGTCTTGTTCCGGCGCGGCCGAGCGAGTCAGCATGGGAGACTTTCCATCACCGTTGCGGCATGGGGATCTTCTGATCGGCAATCGGAGCGGAGCCGGCGGGCCGGGAAAGCTGCTGGTGTTCTCGCCAGGATCGCGCGAACTGAGTGTTCTGGCCACGGGCGGCTATTTGTCGGACCTCGTGGACGTTGCTGTCAGTTCCGCAACGGAACTCTATCTGGTAGATCGCGGTGTTGCCGGGGCGGGAGGAATCGTGCGTCTGCGATACGAGGCGGGACACTGGCTGCAGTGGCCGGTCACCTGCGGAGGCTCTGCTTCGCCGTCCGACGGCCGTTGCGTATCGCGAGAGCCAACTGGTCGTGGTGGACGCGGATGAGTACTCGGCCCGCCTGATCGCGATCGACCCGATCACCGGGCGGCAGACTCCTCTCAGCCGGACGGGCGCGTTCACGGAGCCGGGGAAGATCGTCCGCTTCCCGGGCGGTTTCTACCTGGCGCTGTACTGGTCCGGCGAGGGCGGCCCGGCGGAGATCGCCAGGTTCGATTTCCGGGGCCGCAGATCCGTCACGATGTCCAAGTATGGGCTTCTCGACGATCCGGTGGCGCTGGCGATCACACCTCGAGGGGAGTTGATCGCGGCCAACCGCACCTGGGCCGGGAACGGCGGGTCCGGAGAGGTCCTTCGTGTCGGAAGCGGTGGCAGCCAGAGGATTATCTGTCGAAACGCTGGGTTGTCGCGTGTGACGGCCATCGCGGCTGGATCCGGGCACAAGGCGTGGTACGCGATCGCGGCCGCGCCGTTCGCCCCCGCGAGTCTCTACAGGCTGGATCTTCTGACAGGACAGACGGAGGAGATTATGAGCGGAGGAATCCTGACCGCGCCCAATGCGCTGGCGAGTGTGGAGTAGTTGGAGATGAGCCCCGTGATTATTGGAGCATCGGAGGTTTTCATGCGTTATAATATGGAGCCGCACAAAAGCCCAGTGGCTGCCGGCGCGAGTTCTCGATGTGTGCGCTTCTTTTCCGTAGAGGTGGATCGAACATGAAACGGTTGATCTTTTCGTTATCCGGTCTTTTCCTGGTCCTCTGTTTCCCGGCTGCCAGCGTGTCAGCTCGCGCAATGGACCCTCGTATCGCGCCCGGGCGGCACATCCTGGCAGATCCAGGAGGTGGAGAGGGTTACCTTCAACCAGAAAGACAGGCTCCGCATCGGATCCGCGGACATGTCGGATTTTGAGGCGAAGCAATACAAGAAGCTCCGCCCGGTCATGGCGAACACGGTAGGGATCATCCGGCGGCACGCGGGAGGGTTCCTGGTGCGGAAGAACAGCAACGGGACCTGGGAACCGCTCCTGCCGGACGGTTTGTCACAGAAAGTAACCTCCTACAAAGAGGCCTGGCAGGGTCTCAACGTGGAGTTCCGCAAGGAAAGGAACACCAAGGTCGCGACTACCGTGCCCTTGGACGACATCCTGGCCATCCTGCCGGGATCGGATGCGAACATGGAAGTCGTCAACTTCCTTTCGGATGACAGCAACTTCCGCGGTGTGGGCGAGAAGGACGAGCAAGCCGGCTTCGAGGAGCGCATGTCGCTGCTGGTGGGGGTGGCGCCCTCGATCACCGGCGATGCCGCGGCCAAACTCAAGCAATTCCTCTTCGCCAAGATGGACGGCGCCAGTCAACGGCTTCGCTCGGGAATCGCTAAGTATGCGGTACTCGAAGAGGGACTGCGGTATGTGCCGGTCTCCGAGAAGGCGTTTCCGGACGACACACTTCAGAAGAGCGCGCGCGACGCGCTTCAATCGCAGGAGCACTGGGTGAATCGGCGGATCGCCATTCTGAAGGCGATGGCCGCCGGGGGACTGTGGGACGCCCTGATCGAAGCGTACGGCGACTTTGAGCGTTGGGACAATTCGTTCGCGGATATGCCTAAACTGCGCGAGGCGGCATTTAGGGAGAGCGCGGTGGAACATCTGTCGGCGGCCAATCGGCTGAGGGCCGCCAAGCAGTTCAGCCTGGCTCTGAAGGAACTGCGAGATCGCCGCGCAGCGAAGCCCGGAAGACAAGTCGATCGCAGGTTTGCTGGATGAGGTCAAGTCCGAGGCCGAGGCGGATCGCGGCGGGACGAAAGGACCGCAAGCGAGGAGATTCCGGGATCGCCTGAATACCGGCGCGTGACGCGCTATCTGGCGGACGCCGACAATTACGCCTCCCCCGAAAACGGACAGATGGAGGAAGCGGAGCAGCAATTGGCGCAGGCGAAGACCCTGGCTCCAGGCTCTCCCCGGGTGATGTTTGCACGCGCCAAGCTGTACGATGCGGAGAAGCAGCCGATCAACGCGCTCGGCGGTCCTCGATGAGTATATGCGCAACGTCTCCAGCGAAAAGGAAATAGACGACGGAGAGAAGTTGCGCAGCAAGATCAGCCTGACCCTGAATACCGCCAAGAAGCACCTCAGAAAGGCGATCGTCAAAGCCGAAGCCGAGGGCGACTTTCCGGCAGCCATGAAAGCCGGCCAGGAAGGTCTGGATCTGGACCCCGATGAACCTCGATTTCCTCCTGTATGGAGGCAAGGAGAGCGCGATTCTCCGAAACAAACCTCATGCTGTTCACCTGCTGAACAAATATCTGAGTGTGGCCTCCAGCAGTACGACGTCGAAGAAGGCCGAGGTCTACAAAATGCTGCAGGTGCTGGCCAAGGCGAGCGCTTCCGAACCGAACGGTCCGGCGGATGGCACGCCCAGTTGGTTCAGCGCCTACCGGTCTGAGGCCGGTCTGTTCTACTGCCCGGTCAGCCTGGCGCCCAAACCGCACATCTCCACGGTAAAAGCCCGGAAACAGTTCGCCGTCTTTGAGTGGGCGGGTGGGGGGGTGACCACAATTCACACCACCACACAAGAGAAAGGCGCCCCGGACTTCCAGGTCTATTTCGACTACTTCGGCGCAGGAAAGTCGGTGCGGCGAGTGGCACCGAACCGTTCGGTTCCAACGAGAATCCGCCTACTGCCCAAGTTCACGCCGCAGCGGTACGGAGAGCCAGGGCAAGGCCGTTTACGTGCACTGGCGAACCACCCGGTTGTCGACCCCATCATGGTGGCACGATTGACCAGCAAGAACACTGCCGTGCTGGTCGCAGGCAACCCCTATTTTCAGCCCTTTGTGTGGAGCGCGATTCACGTGTTTCTGGCGGATTATGACGACCGGGGGCGGGTTGCTTCCGCGCGCGAGATCGCCGCGGATCACCAGCCTCTCCGCGTGCTCGATTTCAAGTGGGACGGTGACTCGGGCAGGCTCCTCGAAGTCTCGGAGCGAGGAGGCGCATACCACCGCGCCATGACTTACTCCGGCGGCAGGTTGATCGGTGAAACCGTGACTTTTGGGAGGAAGACCTCCAAAATCGAATACAAGTACTCCGGCAACCAGTTGACGGGAGCCCGGTGCGACGATGACCCGTCGCTGGACAACCGGAACTGTACGGTGAGCTTTCAGTAGTTCGGAGATCTTATGAACAGGCTCAGGTTCCTTTTCATTGTCGCCACGTTGTCATGGGGGGGCGCGGCATTCGCCCAGCCTCGCGATCTCCAGCTGCCCCGGACCAAGGATCGCCCGGTTCCGCCGACGCCGCAAGCCCGCGATTCCCTCGCGAACTACGCGAACAACCGGCGGGAAGCCGCTCTGGCCGCGTTTCAGGCGGGCTTCAAGGCAGCCATGATCGAGCACAAGCGCGACCGGGCCACGCGCCTCATGCTGGTGGCCTTGCGGCGCGATCCTTCGCTCGAGCTGGCGCTCTACGACATGGGGATTCTGTGCGCGCAGTATGCCCGCTGGGAAGACGCGATCAACTTCCAAAAGGAGGCCCGGCAGCGGGCCCTGCCGGGTTCGGAAGTGGCTCGGCTCGCCGCCGCGGAACTGGAGCGTGTGGAGGCCGTGGCGCTGCTGGAAACCACTCGCGAAGGCGCCAGGCGCCGCGAGTACGACAAGAGCTTTCGGGCCGCGGCCGTGAACGAGGACTCCATCAAGGCGCTGATTGCCGCGACCGCACTCACACAGCGCGACGCCGCCCGGTGGGAAGGCTTCGCGCTGGCCGGAATCCTGCAGGCGGAGTCGGGCGACTATGCGGCCAGCCTGAAGCAGTTCCAGGCGGCGATCGAGCACAGATCAGGCGCCGGCCGCGAGGCGCCCGAGCTTCAGGCGGCCGTCGAGATTGCGAGCCGGGAAGTGGATTCCATCAACCAGGTTCAGCAGGCGGACGAACTCCTCTCGAACTAAGCCCGAGTACGGAGCGGCCGCGGCACCATTACGAGACAGCCTGGACCAGCAGCCCTGGGCGTTTGAACATTGCCTGGCAGGCGATCACGGCATACCTGCTGGCCGACCAGGTCGATCCGGCGGTGGAGATCCTCTGCCAGCTGCGCAGTTCCGGCCAGGCCGACCGCGACAAGATCGCCGGCATGCTGGCCGCGCTCGGTGCTGTCTCGGACGCGTGCCAAAGAGGAAGCGGTCCGGCCAGCGCCCGCCACGACGCCGCCGCCCGGCGATGCGGCGGAGCGCATACAGAACAGGTCGGTATCCTGGTCACACCGCAGATGGAGCTGGTGGCCAAGCCAGATCCTCCGCTGCTGGACGGTACGACGCCGGTGATCCCGGTGCCCGACGACGAGATCAACTCAGGGCAGAGCGACATCGGCTATCCTATCGTCGGTGAGCCTGTTTGCGCTCTACCAGCGCGACGCCGCAGGCGGCGCCCCGGCGACTCCGTCTCCCCAGCCGGCCACGCCCGCGCCTCCTGCCCCGGCGGCGCCGGCGGCCGCAACTCCGACCGGGCACCTGGACGTGATCAGCCAGCCACCCGGTGCCAGCATCACGTTCGACAAAGACGACCCGAACGCAGTCAGGACCTGCACAGCGCCGTGCCAGGTCGCCCTGCCGCAGGGCCGGCACACGTTGCGGGCCACCCTGCCGGGCTATAACGGAGCGATTAAGATCGTGGAGGTAGGGCGAGAACGGCAAACCGAGATCGTGGAACTGTACGCCAAGCGCGGAAAGATCTGGGTGGATAGCAACCCGGCAGGACTGGCCGTGTCGCTGAATGGCAAGCAAACGGGCAAGTTGACGCCGACCGACTTTCTTCTGGACGAAGGCGAGTACGACCTCGGCGTCGAAATCAACGGCAATCCGGTGATCCAGAAGGTTTCGATCCAGGATGGCAGCCTGAATAAGACTCACTTCGGACAGTGACCGCGCGCGATACGGAGAGGACCATGACTCGGACCGGACGGCACTGCCTACTCGCGATGCTGCTTCTCGGTCCGATTCAGCCCGCGGGTGCCACCCTGCGCATCGAGATTCTGCGCGGCGAGGGCGCTAACAACAACGCCGCTACCAACACCGTTACTTCACCGGTGGTCCGCGTGTGGGATTCGAACGGGCCGCTCTCGGGCGCGCTGGTTGTTTTCACGGCTCCCGAAACGGGGGCCAGTGTCGTGTTCTCCGGTTCCGGCGGCGCCGGCGAGGCCATTACCGACGAATCCGGCACGGCCCCTTCTCCCCGCGTACAGCCCGTCGGCGGGAACGGGCCGGTCGCCATCCTGGTGATGGCCAGCAAGAACAAGGAATTCGCGCAGGCTGTGATTCATCAAATGAATCTCGGGCTGGGCCAAAACGGCGTGCCAGAGGGGGAATTGAACATCGTCGAACTCGAGGGGGACCCAGGCCCCGGCCGCGGGCTGACGCTTCACGTGCGGGTGGATGACGGGAGAGACCGTCCCGTGGCAGGAGCCGCCGTGGCGTTCGCCCTGCGCAAGACCGACAAGTTCGGCAGGGCCGTTGAGTCGTGGCGCGGCCAGAGCGTCTCGGACGAGCGCGGCGAGGCCCAATGCACCGTTCCCAAACTGCCGGGTGGCGCGCGGGTCGAGTTCGAGGTACGGGCGGTAATTCAGGATAGAGCCGCGACCCGCTATTTTCCCGCGAAGTAGCAGTCAGCGGCGGCGAAGCAGCTCCCGGCCGCGAGGGATAGGACCCCGGGCCGCGACATTGCGCACCAACATCAGCTTCGTGCCTCCCTCCAGCGGACCCTCCAGAACGATCTCTCCCTGCGACTGCGGGTCGGCTGACTGGAATTCGAGAATCACTGGAGAGTGGCTCGCGCCGGTCCGCGCGCGGAGCCGCAGGTCGATCTTCCGTTCACCCGAGAAATCCAGGCAACTCGGCGCGGTAGCGGCCAACCAGAACTCCCTTCTCGATCCAGAGTTCGAGCAGCGCGTGGCGAGGTTCCGCGACCCCATTGAACTGCTGCGACCCTTCGACATACTCCCAGGCGCCAATCAGCGGGTTCTGTTCGGCGCGCCCCCCCGTGGCGGCCGCCGTTTTCGGCGCCGGAGAATCGGAGGCACGGATGGCGCCGAGTGGTGTCGAGCCGGTGGGGCGCTGCTCGAGTCCGTCGACGAGGGCCTGATAGTAGTGAGTCCAAAGCCGTCGTAGAATCTCGGCCAGCTGCCGCTCGCCTTCCCGGCACGCGGCGGATGCCATCCACGTCTGGGTGGGCGAGCTGCCGATGGCGAGATCCTGCGGTTCGGCTTGCGCCCGGAGGGCGGCCTGGAGCTTCAGGATCGCGTCGCGGTCGGGCTGCACGGCGCGGCGAATACGCACCCAATCCGCGGTGTCGCGCAGAGCGTGCAGTTTTGTCTGCAGAGAACCAAGGTTGGCGGCGAGCAGCAGGACCTGGTCCTGCGAGATTCCGGCCTCGGAAACGACCGCGCCGGACGGCCCGTGCGCGGCTCGCGGCCGCTCTATGTATGCGGCAACAGCCTGACCGTAGGCGTTCCGTCTTTCCAGAAACTCCAGGTAGTTGCCGAGGGCGCGCCCGGCCAGCTCGCGAGCCTCCGCCATGGGCAGGCGAAAAGCTTGCTCCTCCAGCCCTTTGCCGTTGGCCGTCCATTTCTTCCAGGCATTGACAACGGCGTCGGCGCAGGTTTGGATCGGCTCCTGAGAGAAGTCCGGGGGAAGGGCGACGCCTGGATCCTCCTGCGCGGCGAGAAAGCCGGAGCCGAGCAGCAAGAGCACCGGCCATGCCGGATGCAGCCTACCTGGCGGCAAACGACACCTCCAGAACCTCGATTCCGCAGGGCTGGCCGGCCGCGATGGCCAAGCGGGCGGACTTCACGCTGCCGGAGTGCGCGGGCGCGCTGAATGCCTTCGCGAGGATCGCATTCTTCAGGCAGGCACGGAAACTGAGATCGAACACGGCGCAAGCTTGATACTGGTTGAGGTCGATGCCATACGCCTGGGACACGTTCCGCAGCACCGCCCACTTCTCCGGCGGATCCATGAGAATCCGCAGGGAGCGGCTCACGTCCTGTATCTTCTCTTCCGTCTCCCAAGCTGGGGGCCGAACCAGGTAGCGCGCCACGGTCTTGTCCTCCTTGTCCAGGAGCGCCAGCATCCCATGCTGGTCCTGAACCACCTGAGGGAGTTCGTTGCGGATATCCGGCGCGAAGGAGAGCAGGATGGCGTTGAGGTCCACCTTCACGTCGGGAAAGTCGGGCGGGGGCAAGGAGAGCGAAACGCCGGAGGGAGGTCGCAGGACCGTGATCCGGCTCGGCGATGGAGAACCGGCACTGCGGGGGGCGAACAGAGGCATCACCGTGGACCTGCGGAGCGAATCCGATTCCGGAGCCGGTGCGCGCAACGAAAGGGCGACCGAAGTGAAGGGCAGCAGCAACAGTGCATGGAACAGGACGCTACCGGCAAGGCATCGCCATGGCCAGAAACCGGGCGCCTGCCAGCGCAGTGCCCGCCCCAGGGCCTGGGAATCATCCTCCCCGGGTTGGCAGTTGGATACAGGCATGACAGAGAGCCGCGGTCAGGCATGCGTTTGCTACTTGAATAACAGCACCTCGGACCCCAGCGGGATGTAGCTGTCACCGGACCGCGACCTTTCAAGCAGCAGACGGCGGTCCGGACTCAGCTTCAGCTCCATTTCGCCTTCCGCTACGGGAGTGGTGGACTTCCAGTGCAGCGTAAGCGCGGTTGCGGAAACCCGGATCGCCTCCACGGCGAGTTGCACATTGTGGGTCCCGCCCTTGACCGGAAGCTGGGCCGCATACGTCCCGCGCATCACTCCACTCTCGTTGTGCAATTCGAGCGTGGCCTTGCCAGGTTCGCCATAGCCCGTCCAGGCGCCGGGCTGGCTGTGATAGGTCCACAAGCCCAGCCATTTGCCCGGTTTCTGTGCGATGGGACCGGGCGAAGGCGCCGGCGCGGACGGCGACGTCTTGCCCCGGCCTTTTCGCGTGGACCCCGCGGGCTGGCTCGCCACGGCGCGGTCCATGGCGGCATAGTAGGCCGCCCAACCGGAGCGCTGCCGGCTGTTGGCCGCTCGTTCCTCGCGCCACAACTGCAGGACCGACTCGAGCTTTTGTTCCAGCGGGTCCCCTTCGGAAGCGCCTTCGATCGCCTGCTGGGCTTTGTCGAGACTATCGAGAGACCGGATCCGCTGCGCCACGGTATTGGCCAGGTTCACCAGACGCGTGCGCTCGTCCTCGAGTGGACGGCGCACCAGCAGATACTCATCCCCGGGCGGCAGATCGCGTATCAACTGCTCCAGCCGATCCTGGTCCGCGAGAATTTGGGACTGCTGTTGTTCCAGATACTTCTTGACGGCCTCCGCCGGGATCATGCCGCCTTCGCTTTCGATCAGGCGGCTTCGCATCTGTTCGGTCCGCTGGATGAGCAGGTCGAGGTAGCCCTGCTTCTTGACCATCACGTCGTCCCGCAAGAGGCCGTTTCGCTTGACGCGCCGCCGCGCCTCTTCCGGGTTGAGATTAAACAGGTCCTTTTCAAGATTCGGATCACTGCGCAGCCACGCTTCCTCGGCATCGCGATAGGCCGCTTCAGCCGTGGCTATGTCCGGCTGCATGGTCAGATTCTGGCCTCCGAGGACCAGCGCCATAAGAAGCAGAGAGCAGAGAGTCGGTAGAAAGCGCATGCTATTGACTCCCGCTGCCGCGCTTGGGAAGAGTCGATTTCCTGGTGTCCGGCTGCTTGGTGTTACAGATTTCCTGGGCCGACTTGCGCTTGTCTTCATACGCCGCGTGCTGCTCCAGGCGATAGGTGTCGAGCTGTGCGAGGTTCTGCCGGATGTTGACCAGGCGGGCCGTGAGCGAAGCCTTCAGGTTGTTGAGGCTGGACGTGATTTCGTCGAATTGTTTCTGGGCCTCGGAGAGGCGGGCCTCGCTGTCCTGGATATCGCGGATCAGCCCGTCGATTTCAGCGGTGATTTGCGAGGTTCGCGCGCTCTTCTCCAGAAGAGCTTTGCGGCGCATCAGCTCTTCGCGGTCCTGCTTGTCGGCTTCAACCAGGTCCGCCGCGCGCCGGCTGTCGGCCTCCAGGCTCGTGAGCGACTTCTGCTGGCCTTCCACGCGCTTGGTCTCGGCTTCATTCCAACTGGTCCAGTAGAACTTCTCGGCGGAGAGCCAGGAATCGAGGGATTCGCTCGTGCGGTCCAGAAGGCCGGAGACCCGGGCGATCTGGCAACGCCTCGACTTGAGCAGGCGCTCCACCTCCCGGATGTTCTCCATGTCGACTTTCTCGTAGGCGTTCCGCGCCTCGTCGGCGGCTTTCCTGGCTTGGGGGAAGCGGTCGCCCTCCTCCTCCGCCTGCGGTTGAGCCGTGGGCTTGGCGGCCGGCGCCTGGCTGGTGGGAGCGCTCTCGGCGCCTGCCGTGAGAGCAAGAATAGCGATCAGGACGGCAGCCTTGGCGATCTGTGCGTTCATGGAAAAGTGCCTCATACTAGTCACGGTGTAATTCGGAATGAGAAGGTCTGGAGCGGCCGGCCGTGTAGCGTTAGCGTGAGCCGGTACAGTCCGGCGCTGGGTTCATTGCCATACTCCACGATCCGCTTGAGGGCTACCGCCCGGGCGTCCACGGCGATTCCATCGACCGACCATTCCAACTGCAGGCGTCCGCGAGCGGGCGGCTGCCCGTTCACCACAACCCGAAGATCGCCCAAACCAAGTTCGCCAACAACGGGATCGTTGAAACTGAAGGTGGAACCATTCTGGATGGGGTGGGTTCTGGAGAACACTTCAATCGTGTATCCGTTCGGTTCGGCAACCGGCATCTTGGGTGGCGTGGATACAGGCACCACTGGCCGTGGAGTCGCCTGCGGAGGTGCGGCTACAACCGGCTGTCTAACGTCTGCCAAGTAGGGCTGCGGGTCCCGAGTCACGTGGCTCCGCGTTTGCTTCGGAGCCTCCGCCGGCCGGCGCTTCGCCACGTGGCTCGGGGCAGGAGTGGGGGTGGCAAGCGGTTGCACCGGCGCGGGCGCAGCTGCCTCGGGGACCCTGGCCGCCGGGATCGGCTCAGTGCTTCTGTGCCTATGGGCCAGGATTCCCGCTACCGCCAGGATCAGCACCAGCGCGGCTGCCGCCCAGATCCAAGTGCTGCCATCCCCGCCGATGCTGGCCGATTCCCTGACCCGATCAGCGCTGCCTCCAGGGCGGCATAGAACTCGCTACAGCGGCCGTAGCGCTTCTCCGGGTCGCGGTCCAAAGCTCGTAGGATGGGGCCATCGATCTCGGGCGCCAGCTGCGGGTCGATTCTCGACGGCGGGGTGATTTCAGCAAGCCGGGTCGCACCCTGGGGGCCGGCGGGCGCCTGGATGTCGGGGGCATGGCCGGTATACATCCGGTATGCGATGGCCGCCAGCGAATATTGGTCGGAGCGAGCGGTTACCGACTCCGAGTCGCGCAGACGCTCGGGCGAAAGATACTCGTGCATCAGGCCCGGGGCCATTGGTCCCCGCGAATCCCGGCCGGCTCGCGGCGAGGTCCCAAAATCTGCGACCTTGACCCCATGACCGGGAACCAGGAATATGTCCGAGGGCTTCAGATCCCCGTGGACCACTGCGTGATCGTGCGCAAAGTCGAGTGCCGTGGCGGCCTGTCGCAGAATGGGGTTCGCCTCTTCCGGAGAGAATCGCCGCGCCGACAAGGCGGCTTCGAGGGTTTCGCCCTCCTCATACTCCATGACGATGAAAGCGTCTCCGGCCTCATCGACAACGTCCAACACGGGAACGATCCGGGGATGCTTCAGCGCCTTCGAAGCACGCCCTGCCGACAGAAATCGCGCGCGTTCCTGTTCCCAGGAAAGGCTGCCCGCATCCGATGCCGGCTTAAACTCTCGGATCGCTACTCTGCCCGCAGCGGTCTCCGCGAGATACACCGGACCGCCCACGCCGGAGCCGAGACGCCGGACCAGGCGATAACCCTCGGAAGCGTTCATTACACCTCCCGCCACGACCCAGGCCGGGGCCATGCGCTATTTGATCTTGTCGATGTTAGCATTAAGCTCACTCGATGTCACTCCGGTACGGGGTTACTAGCTCACAAGTACCGGTAATAGTGAGAAACTCCGGAGGAATTCCGCAGAGCCCCAGTACCGCCTCAATGGCCCTTCCGGAATTGCAGTTGCAGCACAAACTCGCTACCGGGCAGAAACGATAGATTCGGCGACTTGGCGCTCAGGCGCAATGGAGGGGCCGAGTTTCGGGTAAAGAAGTCTGCAATCAGCTTCCCGGCGACTCCTCGGCCGGTTGTTTCCAGAGCTGAGCCTTCCTCGTCCAGTTCCGATTGACCTCGGCTGTTCAGGCTCTCGACCACGCTGGCTCTGACGGGGAGAACCTGATCGCTCACGTGCAAGGCGTGGAAGTCAAACTCCACATAGGAGGACTTCCCGCTAAGGCCGCCGGTTCTCACCTCACGCACCTCACCCTCGAGGATGCTCCCCTGGTAGTTCGCCGGCAGCAGAACGCGGGCCGACACCAAGTCGCCCTTTCGGTTGAATTTGGTCGTCAGCGGCGCTAGAAGTCGAACGCGCGCAGTGATGCTGACGGACGGCTCGCTCGCCGCGTCGCGTTGCGCAAATCCCACCGAAACGAGCAAAAGCGATACGCAGACTGCTGCCCGACCGCCACCCCGGCGACGCTGTCTTGCTGCCAACCTAACCTCCAACCCATCCAGAACGCTGTCTGGAACTTCGGGAAGATCGTACCGATTATATTCGCTTCGGCAAGACTTATATGCGAAAAGTTCGGACCGTCGATCAGTTTGCGCAAGCAACACGTAGTACTGAAGGTACCAGCTTATTGGTCTGCCGGCTCACGGCCAATCGCACCGTTCGAGGTGTCGGTCGTGAAGAGCGTGTCGCTTACCGGCTGGCGAGTTTGAAAGAACAGCCCGTTCCTGGGCTTGGCCTCCAACAGGTACTACAACATGGCACTGGCCGTGGTGGACGCTCGACGCCGGGCTTAAGGGCGACGAAAACGGCAAGGTCCGCATTTTCGATGCCAACTCGGCCCACTTCGAGTATCCCGGCCTTTTCGACTTCTCCAAGACGATCGCGCAGGCGACGGGTGGCTTCTCGCTGTCGGCCAGTCCTTGAGCGTGACCGGCCTCAACTTCGTGCCAGGGGCCACCGTGAGTTTCAACGGCAGCCCACTTCTACCAACTTCGTCAGTCCGGGTCAGTTGACGGCGACGGTTCCGCTGCCCTCATGGCCGCTCCGGGAGCGTTTCCCCTGACCGTGACCAACCCCGACACGCCCGGGGCTACTTCGGGGGGCGGCCACGTTCACGGTGATCGGAACGCAGAATCCGAAACCCACACCCACTACGCTCGTGCCACCATCGGCGACCGCCGGATCGGCTCCGCTCATTGAACGGGTCCCGCACACCACCTCGCTGGTTGGCTCACAGATCCCTGACTATCACGCTGAGCGCCTCCGATCTTGCGCGGTCAGAAGTTACCCAGTGGTGGCGACGAATCCCGCGCCTGGCGGAGGCGCGTCAATCCCTGTCAACTTCACGGTGGTCGCTGGCTCCAACCGATCTGGGATCTCCGTAGCCGGAATGGTATCAGCGTTGTGGTTGCGGCGCCGGAGTACTCCTCCAGCATCCGTTGGCGAAGTGGGGTCACAGATACTCCTTTCTGCGACCGCAACTACCGCCGTCGCCGCCTCGGCACCCGCACGCGACTGCGTCCGCCGCCAGCGGCTTAGTTCTAACGCGCCACTCGGAAACAACCCGGCGTGTTGTCGCGTGGCGGCGCACACCATTTCGGTCCGGCACACCGTGGCACAAACGTGGTCAAACTGAAGGGCGCCGGCATAGCTTCCGATATGGCTCCTAACGCTCGCGTGAAAGAGGTGTGCTCGTGCCGATGCGGGAGCGAGTCCAAACGGATCGAGGACCAATCAGCCACGCTGCTCGGGGTCCGTAAAAATGCCGCGGCGTCAGGAACGACTTGCGGGTATCCCGCTATTAACGGACCTCCTCGGACTTCAAGCCGGTGGCTATGACGTCGTTAGAGCTGCCTTCAGCTGGTCTGCGGTTTCGGCGGTCTCCTTATCTAGGACCTTAGGCTCGGTCCAGGGCTCGGCCTGGGCGTGTTTGGTACGCTGCTGCTCCGTAACCTTCACCTTTACCGTCGTAATGGAGTCGCCATCGCGAATGAACGTCACGTAAGTCCGATAACCCTTGTTGTTGTTTCGGAACCCGCCGACGTCCACAATTCGAATGGCTGTCGTGAGTTGTCCCAGCTCCTTTTTCGACGACTCATCGAGGGCGACGTCACGCTTCTGGAAGTATCTGACGGCTGCGTCGAACGCCCTGTCCGCTGGCATATTGGCAATAAAAGAGGCGCCGCCACGGACGTCGCGCGGCTTTTCGGATTCAGCGACGCGCTCCCTTTTTCTCCTTGCGGTTCTGGGCCTGCGCCGGAGTTCCGGCAATCGTGAAGAATAGAGACATCATCGTGGCCGCGATGAGCATGCGATGTGTGAGTTTCATTGCTAAGTACTCCTCGTTTGCTTTCCTTTGACGCGAGGACATGAAGCCCGTGGAGCCACGGCAGTTGACACCCTCACGGAGCATTTGCACGCCCACCTTCGTATGGGCTGACCTGATACTCGGCGTTGATTATACACCCAAGGCACTCAATGTAGCCTCTGTTTATCTGTTTTGGCACTTCCACCCCACGCAGCCCGCTGATCCGCGGTGGGGCTGGGCAGACAACTTTGCGGGCGGCTCCATGGCCCCCTCTGACCTCTACGCCGACTGGCCTGTGATGGCCGTGCTTTGCCTCGACGACCCGCGTGATCGGAAACTGTTCCACTGAGCTGCAAAGGGGCTGGCGCCGAGGGAGCAGCCAACCGGGCTGCCTGCGGGCACCTGCCCTGGATACCAGAGCGACCACCTTGCGTCATTGATTTCCTGCAGCCTTGCCACGCGGAGATTTGCCTTTTGCGGGAGGCCGTCAGCCCAACCACCCCTTGAGGGCTGGCGGAGTTTTGAAACGGTTCTGATACGGCTGGCCATAGGTAGTAGATTTGATTGGGCATGGCTGCCGAATCCCTGCTCATCAGCAGTGGTCCGACCAGCCGCCTGTATCCGATTGATTTGATTGGTGGGCGGTCGCGGGCTCGAACCGCGGACCTCCTGCTTGTAAGGCAGGCGCTCTAACCAACTGAGCTAACCGCCCGCTCCACAACGCAGTGTCTCACAACCGCAGGCATCGGCGGGAAACTCATCAGCGAGGATGCGGTGCTGGCGCACCGGTCTCCGACGAAATCAACAAAAAAGCCGGCCCAGGGGCACTCCCCAAGGGCCGGCTGAAGTCCCTGGCAGCTGAAAGCCGACAGCTGACGGCTGCGTTACGCCGTCCGCATCGACTCGCTCTTGTCGCCCGCTGATGGCAGCCTGCGCCGCCGCCAGCCGCGCGATCGGCACGCGGTACGGGGAGCAGGATACGTAGTTCATCCCCACCCGGTAGCAGAACTCCACCGAGCTCGGCTCGCCGCCGTGCTCGCCGCAGATGCCGATCTCCAGATCCGGCCGCGTCTTGCGGCCCAGCTGGACCGCCTGCTTGATCAGCCGCCCCACGCCGTCCTGATCCAGCACGGCGAACGGATCGGCCTTGAACAGCTTCAGGTCTTCGTAGCGCTTCGAGAATTTCACGTAGTCGTCGCGCGAAATTCCGAGCGTGGTCTGCGTCAGGTCGTTGGTGCCGAAGCTGAAGAACTCCGCCTCGGCCGCCACTTCGTCCGCCGTCAGCGCCGCCCGCGGGATCTCGATCATCGTCCCGACCATGTACTTCTGGTCCTTCAGGCCCGCCTTGGCCAGAACTTCGTCGGCCACCGCGATCACGATCGCCTTCTGGTTCTCAAGCTCCTTCACGTTGCCGATGAGCGGAATCATGACCTCGGGAATCACCTTGATGCCCTTCTTGGCGACCTGCGCCACGGCCTCGAAGATCGCCCGCGCCTGCATCTCCGTGATCTCCGGATAGAGGATCCCCAGGCGGCAGCCGCGCAACCCCAGCATGGGGTTGAACTCGTGCAGCCCTTCGACCACTTCGAGCAGCTCGGGGATGCGCTTCTTCAGCTCGCCCACCGTCACGTTGTAAGTGGCCGCCATTTCCTTCTTCTTCTTGCTGTCGAGGAACGGCAGCGTGGCCACGTCCACCATCAACTGCTCGCGCTTGGGCAGGAACTCGTGCAGCGGCGGATCGAGGGTGCGGATCACCACCGGGAATCCGTCCATCGCCGTGAACAGCCCGGCGAAATCCTTGCGCTGCATCGGGAGCAGTTTCAACAGCGCCTTGCGCCGCGACTTCTCGTCCTTGGCCATGATCATGGCCTGCATGTGCTCGATGCGGTCCTGCGCGAAGAACATGTGCTCGGTGCGGCACAGGCCGATGCCTTCGGCTCCGAACCGGCGCGCCGCTTTGGCGTCGCGCGGAATGTCCGCGTTGGCGCGCACGCCGAACTTGCCGCGGAACTCGTCCGCCCACGTCATGAACGTGGCCAGAATGCCGGAGCTCGGATCGGCCTCTTCGGTCTGCGCCTGGCCGGCATACACTTCGCCCAGCGAGCCGTCGATCGAAAGCCAGTCGCCTTCCTTCAGCACCAGCGTCTTGCCGTCCGCACCCACCACGCTGACCGTCTTCTTCTGCTCGTTCACCTGAACCGAGCCCGCGCCGGCCACGCATGGCGTTCCCATGCCGCGGCACACCACCGCCGCGTGGCTGGTCATGCCGCCGCGCGAGGTCAGAATGCCCTTGGCCACTTCCATTCCGTGAATGTCGTCGGGAGCCGTCTCGGCGCGCACCAGCAGCACCGGACCGGTCTTGGCGAGGATCACGGCATCGTCCGCCGTGAACGCGATCTTGCCCACCGCGGCGCCAGGCGAGGCCGGCAGCCCGGTGGCAATCTTGTTCAGGCTCTTGCGCGACGCCGGCACGATGACCGGGTGCAGCAACTGATCGAGCTGCATCGGCTCCACGCGCAGAATGGCTTCCTTCTTGTCGATAAGCTCTTCGTTCACCATGTCGACGGCGATCTTCACCGCCGCCGGCCCGGTCCGCTTTCCGTTGCGGGTCTGCAGCATGTACAGCTTGCCGTCCTGGATGGTGAACTCGAAGTCCTGTATGTCGCGGTAGTGCTTCTCGAGGCTGGAAGTGATTTCGCGGAGTTGTTTGTAGACTTCCGGCATCAACGTCGCCAGTTCGGTGATCGGTCGCGGCGTGCGGATGCCCGCCACCACGTCTTCGCCCTGCGCGTTGGTCAGGAACTCGCCGTAGAATTCCTTATCGCCGGTCGCCGGGTTGCGCGTGAAGCCCACGCCCGTGGCCGAGGTCTCGCCCATGTTCCCGAACACCATCGCCTGCACGTTGACCGCGGTTCCCAGATCGTCCGGAATCTTGTTCATCTTCCGGTAGTGGATCGCGCGCGGATTCATCCACGAGCGGAACACGGCGTCCCGCGACATCTCGAGCTGCACGTTCGCGTCCTGCGGGAACGGCTTGCCGGTCTTCTTCTCGATCAGCGCCTTGTAGCCCACGATCACGGCCTTCAGGTCTTCCGCCGTCAGGTCGGTATCCAGCTTGGCCTTGGCTTTCTTCTTCTGGCCGTCGAAAACGTGTTCGAAGTCCGCCTTCGGAATTTCGAGCACCACGTTGCCGAACATCTGGATGAAGCGGCGATAGCAGTCGTACGCGAAACGCGGGTTGCCGCTGCGCGCTTCGTGCGCCTTCACCGTCTCGTCGTTCAGACCCAGGTTCAGGATGGTGTCCATCATGCCCGGCATCGAGAACTTCGCGCCGCTGCGGACGCTCACCAGCAGCGGGTTCTTCACGTCGCCCAGCTTCTGGCCCATGCGCTCTTCGAGCAGCGCCAGGCACTTTGCGCTCTGCTCCTTGATCTCCGCGGTCAGTTGGTTGTTGTTCTCGTAGTAAACCTTGCAGACGTCGGTGGAAATTGTGAAGCCGGGGGGTACGGGCACGCCGGCGCGCGACATCTCCGCGAGGCCTGCGCCCTTTCCGCCCAGGGTATCCTTCATCTTTCCGTCGCCGTCGGCCGTGCCGCCGCCGAAGGAATAAACGTATTTACTCATAATTCTTGCTTTCTCTCCTGTAACGACCGCTCCATTGGGAAAGCGTCCCTTCATGGGTGCGGCTCGGTTTTTTCGGCGGCCGCGCTGGCGGACGCCTCTGTGGCAACAATCTCAGAGAAATCGGCGATCGCCGAAGACTCGCTTAACAACTGGTGCAGTAACGTAAGACGATTGCGCCGGACATCGGGGTCGGGCGCGTTGACTAGGACCTTGTCGAAGAACAAATCCACCTGCGGCCGGATCGAGGCGATGGCCTCGAGCGCGGCCTGGTATTGCTTCTTGCTGCGCGACCGTTTCACGCGCCGCCGCAGCTTTTCGAACGCTTGGAACAGTTCCGTTTCGGGCCCCGGCTCGAGCCTCGCGGCTTCGACCGTGCCCTGCGGGGCGGGGGCCTTCGGCTGTGGGACCGGCGGTTCGCCAGTTGGGATCGGCGGTTCGCCAGTTGGGACCGGCGGCTCCTCCTGTGGGGCGTCCGCTCCCTGACGGTCGCGGTTCGGTGCTGTCACCGGCGTGAAGTCCGCCTGGCGCAGAATGTTCTTGATCCGTTTGAAACTCGCCGCGAGCGGTTCGAAATTCTCCGTAGGCCGCACCGCCTGGATCGCCGCCAGCCGGCTCTCCACGTCAGGCAGGTCGTCGTGGCCGGCCGCCAGCACGGCGTTCACTTCGTCGTACCGGAATCCGCGAATGTCTTTGAAGTAATACCGCACGCGGTCGAGCAGGAACTCCATGAGCGCCTGATCGCCGTCCGCCAGCTTCGAGAGAGAGAGGCTGAGCCTCCCTTCCACCAGGATCTTCACCACGCCCTGGGCCGCGCGCCGCAGCGCCAGCGGATCTTTCGATCCCGTCGGCACCAGGCCGATCTTGAAGCAGCCCTGCAAGCGTGTCGAGCTTATCGGCGAGCGAGAGCAGCCGGCCCGCCGGAGTCGCGGGGATCGCGTCCTCCATGCTCTCCGGCTTGTAGTGCTCGTAGATGGCGCGCCACACTTCTTCCGGCTCGCCCTGCTCGCGCGCGTAAAGGCCGCCCATCACGCCCTGGAGTTCGGTCAGCTCCTTCACCATGTCGGTGGTGAGGTCGCACTTGGCGAGCAGCGCCGCCCGCTCCACCGGCGCCGGGTCCGCCTTCGCCTGCTTCGCCAGCTTCCGCGCCAGCTTCTGCACGCGCTTGGTCTTCGCCAGGTACGATCCCAGTTTGGTCTGGAAGGTGACGTGAGCCAGGTCCGCAACGCGGTCCGCCAGCGTCTTCTTGAGGTCCACGCTCCAGAAGAAGCGCGCGTCGTTGAACCGCGCCCGCAGTCACGCGCTCGTTGCCCTGCCGGACCAGGCCCTCCGGATCGGAGCTGGTGTTCATCACCGCGACGAAGTGCGGCGCGAGGCGCCCTTCCTCGTCCTCAACCGAAAAGTACTTCTGGTGATGGCGCATCACCGTCACCAGCACCTCGGCGGGCAGGCTCAGGTACTCTTTGTCGAAGGTGCCGAGAACCGGGCTGGGCCGCTCCGTGATATACGCGAGCGTCTCGAGCAGCGCCGCGTCCGGTTTGATCCGCAGGCCCTTGCCCATCAGCAGCGCGTCGATCTGCGCGCCGATCTTGATGCGCCGCACGGCGCCCGAAACGATCACGCCGTTCTCGTAAAGCTGCTTGTCGAAGTCCTCGATGGTCACCGGCACTTGCGCCGCGCCGAGCTGCCGATGCCCCGAGCTGACCGCGCCCGAGCGCACGCCGGCGATCTCGAAAGGAACTACCTCGGTCCCCGCCAGCGCCACCAGCCAACGGATCGGCCGGATGAACCGTGGCCCGCCCTTCGCGCCCCAGTACCATCGTCTTCGGCCACTGGATCTTCAGGATCAGATCCGGGCAGCGCTTCGGCCAGGATGTCGCGCGACGGCCGTCCCGCGGTCTTCTTGCGATATGCCAGGTACTCGCCGCGCGGAGTCTCGTGCCGCTCCAGGGCCGCAACGTCCACGCCCATCTTGCGCGCGAAGCCCAGCGCCGCGCCGGTCGGCTGGCCGTCTTTGAAAGCCGCGGAGACCGGTGGGCCGGAGACCAGCTCCTCGGCGTCCGCCTGCCGCTCAGCCAGCTCCGCGGCGCGCAGCACCAGGCGCCGCGGCGTGGCATCGGTCCGGATGGCGCCGGCCGCCAGCCGTTGCGCCGCCAGGAGGTCGCCGAACAGTGACGACAGGCTCGCCAGCGCCGGCTCGATCATCCAGTCCGGAATTTCCTCGGTGCCGATTTCGAGCAGGAAGGGAACGCTCATTGGGCCACCTCCACCGGGACTTCGACCGGAGTTTGCTGATCGACCCAGCATGCCGCCGCGCCCAGCGCCAGCTTGCGCACCCTGCGCGATCACCGCCACGCGCTCGGTCACGCTGATCGCGCCGCGCGAGTCGAGCAGGTTGAACAGGTGCGAGCACTTCAGCACGTGTTCATAGGTGGGCAGCACCGGGAAGCGAGGCTTCTCGGCGTAGTCCGGATACAGCGCCAGCAGCCGCTGGCATTCCTTCTCGTGCAGGTCGAAGAGCTTCCACAGCGTGGGCACGTCCGCCAGCTCGAAGTTGTAAACCGAGTTCTGCAGCTCGTCCGCCAGCCGCACGTCGCCGTAGCTCACGCCCGGGCGCCCACTCGATGTCGTAGACGCTGTCCTTGACTTGCAGGAATGCGGTCAGCCGCTCCAGGCCGTAGGTCAGCTCGGCCGGCACCAGGTCCAGGTCGATGCCGCCGCACTGCTGGAAGTAGGTGAACTGCGTGATTTCCAGGCCGTCCAGCATCACCTGCCACCCGACGCCCCAGGCGCCCAGCGTCGGCGACTCCCAGTTGTCCTCTTCGAACTTGATGTCGTGCTTGCGCAGGTCGATGCCGATGGCTTCGAGGCTCCCCAGGTACTGGTCGATCACGTCCGCGGGCGAGGGCTTGAGGATCACCTGGAGCTGCCAGTGCTTGTAGAGCCGGTTGGGATTCTCGCCGTAGCGCCCGTCGGCCGGCCGCCGGCTGGGCTGCACGTAGGCGACGCGGTAGGGCTTGGGCCCCAGCACGCGCAGGAACGTCTCGGGCGCCATGGTGCCCGCGCCGACCTCGACATCGTACGGCTCCTGAATAATGCAGCCGCGATCGGACCAGTATTTCTTCAGCTTGAACAGGACGTCTTGAAAGGTGTCCATCGTTTCTCTTCGTCTACCCCTAGCACAGAACCGCGACCGTCAGGGAGCGGAGCCAGTTCCGGCTCGCGGCGGTCACGGGGCGGTCTCCAGCAGCGGCACCGTCACGAGGCGGCGCTCGATGTGCTCCTCGATCGACCGCACCAGCAGGCGCCGCAAATCGGCCGCGGTTTCCCGGGTCCAGGCCCGCTCGGTAAGCCGCGCCACCGGGGTGTACAACATCTCTTCCGCAATCTCCATCGACTCGACCGCGACTCTCAGCTCCGGCAAAATCCCCGAGAGCCTGACGGCCCACAGCAGGAAGTAGTTCATCGCCTGCCACACGCCCTCGGCCTCGCGCGTCCTGAGGAAATCCAGCACCGCGACGAGAAGCCGGAAGAACCGCTCGCTCGGCTCCGCCGGAGGGAGGAGTTGCTCCGAGACTTCGGACATCACATCGAGCGCAACACCCGCCGCGTAATCCGGCGCCAGACTGAACTGCGAATGAATCAACTCGCAGGAATCCAGATTGACCAGCTCCCTGGTCTCCCGCTGGAAGTAGTACAGCTTGACGTGCGAGAGGCGCTCCAGGCCGCTGCCAAACGGACTCTTCGGCCGCCGCGCGCGCTTGGCCACCCCGCGCAACTTACCCTGATCCCTGGTGAGAAAACTAACGATCAGATCCGATTCCTTGAGAGGAAACGTTCGCAAAATCAGGGCTTCGCTGACACGCGCCGGCACACGCGGATATTTCAGGGTAGCACGGACGCGGAATTCGCGGGTGCATACTCCGGAGCTCGCGTCGCAGCACCGAACCGCGACCGTGAGGGAGCGGACCATCGCTCGAGCGAGCCTGCGCCGAGGGGCGGCGGCCAACCATACAGACACGCCGTGGCGAGCCCTGGTAGCATGCTACATGGGCCGGCAGCCGATTCCCCATCGTCTCTGGGGAACGCGAGGATGCCGGGGCGGAGATGGGTGCCGAAGCCCAGCGGAGTTGGCGCGAGTCGGCGGCTGCCCGGCCCCGGCAAAAGCGTGGAGTGGAACCCTTCCGGGAGGTGGCATGCAAGGCGGTACGGCCGTCTTTACCATAGTCGCGAAGAACTACCTTCCGTACGCTCGCGTACTGATGCGTTCTGTCGCGCGAGCATCACCCTGGCTGGCGGCGGTTCGTCTTCCTGGCCGATCGCGTCGACGGATACTTCGATCCCTCAGGGGAAGATTTCGAGATCGTACTTTCCAGCGACCTGCCCATTCCAAACCCCCGCTGGTTCCACTTCAAGTACACCATCGTCGAACTCAGTACCGCGCTCAAGCCCTACGCCTTTGAATACCTTTTCGATTCCCGCGCGTGCGATCGCGCTCTCTATCTCGACCCCGACGTCAGAGTCTACTCGCCTTTGAAGCGGGTCACGGAAGCGCTGGAATCGGCGAACGTCGCGCTGACGCCGCACTTGACGGGACCGATCGAGGACGACAAGCGGCCGTCCGAGATCGACATTCTCCGGACCGGCGCGTACAACCTCGGCTTCCTCGGCGCTCGCAGAAGCCACCAGACCCAGGCCTTCCTGGAGTGGTGGCGGCAAAAGCTCTACGACCATTGCGTCGTCGACCTGCCGCGCGGCCTCTTTGTCGACCAGAAGTGGATCGACCTGGTCCCCGGCATGTTCGAAGGCGTTTCGATTATCCGCGACGCGGGATACAACGTCGCTTATTGGAACCTCGCGCTCCGCGTCCTATCGCACTCGGAAAGCGGCTATGAGGTTGACGGCTCGCCGCTCGCTTTCTTTCACTTCAGCGGCTACGACCCCACACAGCCGCACAACCTGTCCCGCCTGCAGGACCGGTTCCGAGTGGAAGATCTGCCGGACGCAACGCAGCAGTTGCTGCTGTCCTACCGCAAGGAGCTCCTTGAGGCGGGCTACCTCACTTGCCAGAAGTGGCCCTACGCCTTCGGCGCCTTTCAAAATGGAGTCCGGATACCCGACGTGGGCCGGCCTATTCAACACGAGGCGCCCGAACTGGTGGGCGCGATCGAGGATCCGTTTTCGGATGCGGGCTTCGAGGCGTTTGTGGACGTGTGGAACCGTCCGGTCGAAGAGGGCGGCGCGTGGCCCGGCATTTCCCGCCTTGCCTACCGGATCTATCGCACCTCACCGGACCTCCAGTCTGAGATGCCGGACATTTTCGGCGGCCACTACAGACGCTTTCTGGAGTGGATGCTCTTCCGCGCGAGAGCGGAGCTTGGGCTGGGCGAGACATTCCTGGCCACCATAGCGGAAGCGGCACGCACCTGCGAGGAACGGCGGAAGGCCGGGACCGCGCCGGAACACGAGACGCCGCCCGCGGGCGAAGGCTCCGGCCCCGGGCTGCCCCGGCTCGCCGTGGCCATTTACCGGTCGCGCCCCGAGTTGCAGCAGTACTTCCCCGATCCGGGCGGGCGCGATCGCGTGCGCTTCCTGGCATGGCTTCTGACCTACGGGAGGAAGGAGCTCAATCTGTCGGCGCTTCAGACCGCGCCCATCGAGAAACAGTGGCGCATGGTCGTGAGAGCGCTACCCGGTCCGGCCTCGCGGCTCCGGTATGAACTCATCCTGCGCGCCATGGCGGCTTCGCAGTACGGGCGAGGAGCTCTGGCGCGCGTGGCGGCGCGATTGTGGCGCGCGTTTGGCAGGCTCCGCGGTGCGGATGCGGGACCTTCAACCGCGCGGGAGTTCGGCGTCAACCTGATCGGATACTTCGACGCAGCGACTGGTGTGGGACAGTCCGTTCGCGAGGCTCAGGGGGCTCTGCGGGCAGCGGGTGTGCAGGCCAGCCTCCGCCCGGCCGACGACCCGGGCCCGGGCGCTTCCGCGTCCACCGAATCCCCGTACTTCGCGAATCTGTTCTACGTGAATGCGGACCAGACCCACGCCGTGAGGCAGACGCTCGGCCAACGGTTCTATGCGAATCGTCACAATATCGGCTATTGGACCTGGGAACTGGATGAGTTCCCCGACCAGTGGATCGGCGCCTTCTCCCCGTACCGGGAGGTCTGGACTCCGAGCGCCTTCTGCCGGAACGCGGTCGCCCGCAAGGCGCCGGTTCCCGTGTTGACGATCCCGTACGCAGTCAACCCGGTCGTTCCAACGGGTATGGACCGTCAGTACTTCGGGCTCGCGCCGGACCGGTTCCTCTTTCTGGCCGCCTTCGACGTCGTTAGCGTCACGGCCCGCAAGAATCCGCTCGCAGCCATCCGGGCATTCGAACTCGCTTTCGGCGCCGAGTCCGGCTGCCAGTTAGTGCTCAAAGTCAACAACGGGGGAGTCCGGCCGGGTCATATCGAGGAACTCAGAAACGCCTGCACATCCGCCGCGGTCCGGATCGTCGACTCCACTCTGAAGCGCGAGGAGATGTATGGCTTGATCCAGTGCGCCGACTGTCTGGTGTCGCTGCACCGGTCCGAGGGCTTCGGCCTGCTCATAGCCGAAGCCATGCATGTCGGAAAGCCGGTCATCGTGACGAACTACTCGGGCAACACCGACTTTACGCATGCGGACAATTCGATGCTGGTGGACTATAAGCTGATCCCGGTCGGGCCGGGCTGCGCGCCCTACGATCCCGCGAGCGTATGGGCAGATCCCGACCTGGAGCAGGCCGCCGCCTATATGAAGAGTATCGTGGCGAACGCGGACCTGCGGGCCCGGCTCGCGAGCGCCGGCAGTGCGTTCGTGAAGGCGGTCTTGAGCCCCGCCGCGGTTGGGGGAAAGATGCGTGAACGGCTTGAGGCCCTGCGTGACCTCGACGGCCACGCCGTCCCAGGCGCTCCCGTCGCGGCCCCGGAGCGTCCCAGCCGCGTCCGCACGGTTCGACCGTGACGGCTCGTCGAACCGTGCGAGCATGCCGTGGCGGCGCGCCATCGGGCGGACCCGCGGCTCGATCGGAAGCTCCTGCGAGCCGGCGGCCGAACCGCTTGCCGGGCGCCCTTCAGAGGACGTCGTCGGCCGAGTAGGCTCCGGGTTTCAGATCCTCCGCCATGCGCAAAGCGTATTCCGGCGGGATCTGGCGAATCAACTGGTTGGTGTCGCGATCCACGATGCGCACCACCGGGCGGCGCGTTTTCTGATCCAGGACGAATGTCACCTCGTTCCTGTCTCCAAAGAGCTCCGCTGCGTTCAACGCCTTGACGGCTTGAATCAGCTCCCGCTCTTCGGGAGGTCTCTCGACCGGGGTCGGAGCCAGGGCGACGGGGGCGGTATGTCCTATGTTGGGTACTCCACCGACGCTGTTCATAACAGTCTCCACCGAGGCAGCTTCCGCCGCGCCCTCACCTCGCATCGGGCGCGGCGGAGAAACCCTGCCTCGTATGACATATCGGTCCGGCTGAAGGAAGTCTGCGGAAATTCTGCCGCCGCCCGCGTGGCGCGGGCTAGGGTGCCCCGAGCACCGAACCGCGAGCGTGAGCGAGCGGACCGCCCCCTGACGGTCGCGGTTCGGCGCTGGGCGACAGGACCCTAGACGTTCAAGACCTCGCGCGCGGTGCCGGCGTGGCGCTCGATCTTCTTCTGCAGCGTCATGATGGCGTATATCAATTGCTCCGGGCGCGGCGGGCAGCCCGGCACGTAAACATCCACCGGGATGACCTGGTTGACCGGAATCAGGGCGTAGTTGTTGAACACGCCGGTGGAGGTGGCGCAAGCCCCCATCGAAATGACCCACTTCGGCTCCGGCATCTGCTGGTAGAGCCGGCGGATGATGGGGGCCATTTTGTTCGACACCCGCCCGGCGATGATCATGAGGTCCGATTGCCGCGGGGAGCCGCGGAAGACCTCGGCGCCGAAACGGGCCACGTCGAAGCGCGAGGCGCCCATCGACATCATCTCGATGGCGCAGCAGGCCAGGCCGAAGCTCATCGGCCAGATGGAGTTCTTGCGGGCCCAGTTGATGGCGCGGTCGAGCCTGGTGGTGAATACGGCATCGCTCAGCCAGGCGTAGTCGTCCTGGTCGATACGCGAAAACAGATCGGGCTCGTTCGGCGCCTGCCCTCCGGCGGTGTCCCCGGCTTCCATACCTTCATTGTGACACGAGGGAGTCCGGGATCACCCTACAAACGCCGTCACGAGCATGACGACAGTCGCCATCGCCATGACGGCGGCACACGTCCACCCCAGCCAGCGGAGCACGGGCCCGTTGCGGTGCTCGCCCATTACATCGGCCCTGCTGGTGAGCAGCACGACCAGGACGAGTAGCGGCGGCGCCAACGCTCCGTTGAGTACTGCCGACCAGAAGAGCATCTTGACGGCGTTCAGGCCGGCGTAATCCAAGCCCAGGCCGAGCGCCATCGCAATCGCGATGACGGCATAGAAGCCATGAGCGAGGGGAGGGTGCACCTCCAGTGACCCTACCCAGTTGGCCGCTTCCGCGATGGCGTAAGCGCAAGACCCGGCCAGCACCGGCACTCCAAGCATGCCGGCTCCGATCAGACCCAGGCTGAAGAGCCAGTATGCGCCCGCGCCGGCCAAAGGACGCAGCGCCTCGGCGGCTTCGCGCGCGCTGGAGATCGTGGTCTTGCCGTGCACGTGCAGCGTGGCGGCGGCCGTGAGAATGATGAAGTACATCACCAGGTTCGAGAAGAACATGCCTATGAGGACGTCATTCCGCGAGCGCCGCAGCTCCCGTTTGGACGCCCCCTCGCGCTCTTCGACGGTCGTCTTGCCCGAGGCGACCTCCTCTTCCACTTCCTGCGCGGCCTGCCAGAAGAAGAGGTATGGCGAGATGGTGGTTCCCAAGATGGCGACCAGAGTCGCCCAAAACGCAGCGGACCACTCCACGTGCGGAATCAGGGTGGCCCGGGCGACGGCGGCCCAGTTCGGGTGCGCCAGAAAGGCCGCCGCGATGTAGGCGAACAAAGCGAGCGTGAGCCACTTGAAAATCCGCGCGATGAGACGATAGCTCGTCCAGAACAGCAGGGCTACCAGGAGGAGCGCGAAGGCAGGCGTCCAGTAGAGCGAACGGACGCCGGTGAGAAGCTGCATAACGTCAGCCATGCCACCGAGATCCGCCGCGATGTTTACGATATTGGCCGTCACCAGCAGCGCACAGGCGCTCCACAGGATCCATCGCGAATAGTGCACCCGAATCACGTCCGCCAGTCCCCGCCCCGTGACTATGCCGAGACGGGCACACATGATCTGAACGGCCGCCATCAACGGGAAGGAGAAGAGCGCGGTCCACAACGGGGTGTAGCCGAACCCGGCACCGGTGACGGAATAGGTCGAGATGCCGGAGGGGTCGTCATCCGCGGCGCCAGTGATCAATCCGGGGCCAAGGTTCGAGAAGAAACGGCGGAAACGGCCCTGCAGCACAAACGCACGCCGGGCAGCCTTCCCGGCTGGAGAGTTCTGGGTCATCGGCCCCGATCCATGACCCTGATTCTAGCCCGCTTGCCTGACCACAGTTGAGCCGGGCGCGATGGAGCAGGCCGCGGCCACTGGCCGCTTCGCTGCTGTCCGATGGGTGAATCGGGGCTGATGGCCGGCTCCTGGTTCAATGCCGGGATCGCAGTTCTTCGATGGCGCGAAACCAATCGTCTTCCGGCGCGCCTTCCGGACAGTTCCTGCCTTGCCAAAGCTCATAGGCGAGAGCGGCGATCTCCTGTTCGTTGAATTCGTCACCGACCGCGGCCTTGTGATGCTCCTGCTGTCCGTGCAGGTAGGCGTTGTTGGAGTGCTCCAGGCCGTGTCGGGAGCTTTCGTGTCCGGTCAGGTGATCTTCTTCTCCGTGGTGCTCGCTGCCGGCACGGTGCGCGTGAGCGGCAAGGTCACGGTGCTCGGCAGCTATCTGTTGTGATTCGTGCATACCCATCGCTTGTGCACGTGTGGCACCGTTTGTCGCGGCGGTGCAGACAAAGGCTTAGCCTGCTCGGGCGCGCGTTCAGGATCTGCCCGGAACGTGCAGGTTTCGCCGGGTCGTCCCCGCCTGCCTGTTAGAATCAAGGGAAGAATGCGGGGCAATGACTCATACGACTAGTTCATTCAAGGCCTCCGGCAGCTACGAGCAGGCGCTCGACCGGGCTGCCCGGCAATGGGGAATCGAATCGGAATTCTGGGATACGTGGGGGCACCGCCACGCGACTTCGCCTGAAATCGAGCGCGCGATTCTGTCCGCCCTCGGCGTGAGCGCGGGGACAAAGGAGAGCATCGACCGGGCGCTCGAACGACGCCTGGCGCAGGAGTGGGAGCGGCTGCTGCCCCCGGTCTTTGTCGTAGGCGAGAGCGCCTGGGGCAAGGGGTTCCCGGTCAGCCTTCCGGCGGCGCTGGCCGACGCCGAGGCGGCGCTGAACATTCGCTGGGAAGGCGGCGGGATGGAACTCCGCAAGCTGCCGCTGGCCGACCTGGCGATCTCGGGACGCGCGGAGATCTGCGGCACCGCCTACGTGCGGAAGCAGATACCTCTTCCGGCGGCGTCGCCCCTGGGCTACCACGACGTGGAGATCTCGGTCCGCGTCGAGGGCGGGTTCCGGCGCGAGTCCATGCGGCTGATTCTGTGTCCCGACCGCACCTACATTCCGCACGCCATCCGCGAGGGCCGGCGGACGGCCGGCCTCGCGATCGCCCTCTACGGCCTGCGCTCGGATCGCAACTGGGGCTGCGGCGATTTCACCGACCTGGAGGGCCTCACCGATTGGGCCGCCGGCGAGTTGGGCGTCACCTTCATCGGTCTCAATCCGCTGCACGCCATTCCCAACCGCCAGCCCTTCAACACCAGCCCGTATCTCCCCATCTCCACTTTCTTCAAGAACGCGATCTACGTGGATGTCGAGCGCATCCCCGAATTCCGCGGGTCCAAACGGGCGCAGGCGTGGTTTAAGCGGCCCGAGGTGGTGGCGGAACTCCGCGCGGTGCGAGCGAGCCCGCTAGTGGAATACGAGCGCGTGTGGGCGCTCAAGCTCGCCGCGCTGAAGCTGGCTTTCGCGACCTTCCTGCGGCAGCCGCCCGACCGCGCCTTCGAGGAGTATGTGGAGCGCGAGGGCGTTCTGCTCGAACGCTTCGCCACCTGGTGCGCCCTCGACGAGTGGACTCACGCGCGCGACCCGGGCGTCTGGATCTGGCAGGACTGGCCGGCCGAATACCGCGAGCCCGACTCGCCCGCGGTGGCGAAGTTCGCGGAAAAGCGCCGGCGGCGGCTGCTCTTCTACAAGTGGGTGCAGTGGCACGCCGACCGGCAACTGGCCCGGGCGCAGGAGCACGCTCGCGGCCGCGGGCTTTCCATCGGCCTGTATCACGACATGGCGCTGGCCACGGATCGCTGCGGGTCCGACCTGTGGGGCTGGCGGCCGTTCTACGTCAACGGGTGCCGCGTGGGCGCGCCGCCGGACAACTTCTCGCCCAAGGGCCAGGACTGGTCCTTCCCGCCGCCGAATTCCGAGCACCACCGCGAGACGGGCTACCGGCTTTTCGCCGAGGCGATCCGCAAGAACTGCCGGCACGGCGGCGCCCTGCGCATCGACCATGTCATGCGCTTCTTCCGGCTGTACTGGATTCCGGAATCGATGGACCCGGCGCAGGGGGCCTACGTTCGCGACCGCTGGCAGGACCTGCTGCACGTGCTGGCGCTCGAGAGCGTGCGCCAAAAGGTGATGGTGGTGGGCGAGGACCTGGGCACGGTCACCGCCGAGACCCGTCACGGCCTCGATCGCTTCGGGCTCTACGGCTACCGCGTGCCGTTCTTCGAAAAGATCGACGGCGGCGAATTCCGGCCGCCGGGGCAGTACACGCCGCACGCCCTGGTGTCGTCGAGCACGCACGACCTGCCGACGCTGGCGGGGTACTGGATCGGGCGGGACATCGAGGCGCGGCGCGAGGCCGGGCTGCTGGATGAAGGCCGCTACCGCGATGCGCTGGCCGAGAGGCGGAACGACAAGCAGAAGCTGCTGAACGCGCTCTTCAACGAGGGGCTGCTGCCGGACTGGTTTCCGCGCGACGCCGCCCAGGTTCCCGACCTGACGGGCGAGCTGCACAACGCGCTGGTGGGCTGGCTGGCCCGTGCCTCCTCGCGCATGATGGTCATCAGCTTCGAGGACCTGCTGAAGGAGACCGAGCAGCAGAACCTGCCGGCCACCACCTCGGAGCATCCCAACTGGCGGCGCAAGGTGCGGTACACCGTGGAGCAGCTCCGCGCCGGAGAGGCGGCCGACTACTCGCGCATGTTCCGCAACTGGCTGGGGCGGACCGGAAGGCTGGCGAAGTAGGGGACGGCGACGCGCCGCGGAACGGCGACCTGCAGGTCGCCGCTGCACGCTCTCCAGAAACCCACCCCGTAACCTGATCGTTCTGCGAGCGGCGTGGGGCGGGCCGTTCGGCCTGCCCAGGCAGGCGAAACCGCCTGCCCCACGGGCTCCGATAGGGTTTCCGACTCTGGTGACGGGCCGCCGCGGCCCGCATATGCTGAAGCGTGCGCCACGCGAAGTGGCGGGCCGCGTTTGTCCCGTTCCGAGACGCATGAATCCCGAGATCGGACACTAGCCGCATCTCTCGCGAAAGCCGCCGGCCTTTGTTTGTATCACAGTAGGAATAGGCGATCGACTTGCAAGACTCCGCCTCAAAGAGGGGCAACCGCATGATCGAAAACATCGTGTCTTTCCTGCGCGAGCTGAAAGTTGGCGCTCGCTCCCTGGCCCGCGCAAAGGGCCTCACCGTGACCGTGGTCCTGACATTGGCGCTCGGAATCGGCGCCAATGCCGCGATGTTCAGCCTGGTTCGCGGCGTCCTGCTGCGCCCGCTGGTCAATCGCGACGAGGACCGGCTCATCTACATCCGCCAGACGCGCCAACGGAGACGGCGACGCCGACCTTCTCGATGCCGGAGATCGCGGACTTGCGTCTCGCGCGTGAAAACCCTGAGCTCGTTCGGCGATTTCTCCACCATCGGGTTCACGATGGTCGGACTCGGAGAGCCTCGCGCGGTCATGGCCGGGGTGGTCGGATGGATCGTATTTCCAGGTGATGGGCCTGCGGCCGGTCCTCGGGCGGCTGCTGGACGCGCGCGATGACGGCCCGAACGGCCGCGGGCGCGGTCGTATTGACGTACCGTTTCTGGTCTACGACGCTGCACGAGCGATCCTGGCGTGCTCGGCAAAACGGTCCGGCTCGACTCGTTCTCGATTCGCGCCCGGCCACTGTGGTGGGCGTCCTGGAGCCATGCGTGCCCTATCCCGCAGACACGGAAATCATCGCCAACGTCGTGACCAGCCAGCATCATCTTTCGGCCACCATGGTCACCAGCCGGATCCACCGGATGACGGAGTTGTTCGGCCGGCTGGCGCCAGGCGCGGACCTGGAAACGGCGCGCGCGGAGTTGGGTACGGTCTATGGGGCCATGAAGCGGGCGCATCCGGAGGCCTATCCGTGCCAAAGCCGACTTCCGGATCAGCGCGGTGCGGCTGCGCGACGAGCTCACGTCGGGAGCGCGGACCATCCTGCTGGTGCTGATGGCTGTGTCCGTGCTGGTCTTCGTCATCGCCTGCTCCAACGTCGCGAACCTGATTCTGGCGCGCACCGTGCGCCGCGAATCCGAACTGGGCATCCGCGCGGCGCTGGGCGCCAGCACCGCCGCTCTGCGGCGCACCCTGTTGGCCGAGAGCCTGCTGCTGTGCGGCGTCGGGGCAGCGTTCGGCCTCGCGATCGCCGAGCCGATGGTGGCCGTGCTGGCGCGCTACATGTCCCGATATTCCGTGCGCGCCCTCGACCTCCATGTGATGCCAGCATGCTCTGGGTGGGGGCGGGACTGGCCGTGCTGGCCGCGGTTCTGCTGGCGTTCGTTCCGCGGCTGCCGTCGTCGGGAGGCGCCCAGGGATTCGGCCTGACAGCGGGGGCGCGCGCACTCACCGGCGCCGCGAACCGGAAGCTGCGCGCTCTTCGCGGTGGTTCAGATCGCGGCCTCGTTCGTTCTGGTGGCGTCGGCCGGCGCAACCGTGAAGACGTTGCTTTCGCTCGAGGCCGCGCAGACCGGCTTCGATACGCGCCACGTGCTCGCGGTGAACGTGCCGGTGATGCATTATGGAAAAACGCCCGCGCAGGTGGTGGACTACTACCGGGAAGCGACGCGGCGAATCCGTGAATTGCCCGGCGTGCAGAACGTCGCCATCGGCACCGTGGTTCCGTGGCGCGATCGAATGGAACTTCTTCCTTGAACTCGCTGCCGACGGGCACGTCCCGGCGCCGGCCGAGGAACATCCCCGCGCGGCGATTCGGATCATCACGCCCGGGTTTTTCGCGACGCTTGGACTGCCGATCATCGAAGGGCGCGATTTCAACGATGCCGACCGCAACGGCAGCGAGCGCGTCGCGATCGTAAGCCAGAGCGTGGCGCAACGGATGTTCCCCAAGGGCGATGCGCTGAACCATCATGTGATGTGGACCGACCCGATCCTGAAGGTCCTTCCCGATGTTGAGCGCCGGGCCGCTGCGCATCATCGGCATCGTCGCCGACATGGACGACGCGAATATTGTGCCCGTGCCGACCATGACCGTCTATCGTCCGTTCGATCAGGAGGCGGTCATGGGAGGAGGGCGTCTGTTCGTTCACGTGCGGTCGAATCCTTATGCTCTGGTGACGCCGGTCACGCGCCTCCTGCGCGGGATGTCCGCGGACCAGCCCGTGGAACGCGCGGCAACCCTGGCGGACGTCCGTGCGGACGTGCTCTCGCCCGAGCGGCTCAATGTGTTGGTGTTCGGCGCCTTCGCGGGCGTGGCGCTGCTGATTGCGGTGGTGGGCGTTGCCGGCGTGCTGGCATTCTCCGTCAGCGGGCGCACGCGGGAGTTCGGCATCCGGCTGGCGGTTGGATCCCAGCCGTGGGATCTGCTGATACTGGTGAGTCGCCGAAGGCGCGGCCATGGCCGTCGCGGGGCTTGTGGTCGGCTTTGCCGGCGGGTTTGGGCTGGCGCGGTTTGCGGGCGCATTCCTGGAGGATCTGAAGACGCCGGGCCTGCTGCCGGTGGCGGGCTCGGCCGCAATCCTGCTGCTCGCGGCGGTGATTGCGTCGGTGATACCCGCGGCGCGGGCGGCCCGGGTCGACGTGATTCAGGCGTTGCGAACGCAGTGAGGCGCGGGTTGGCCAGAGCGCCGCAGAATGTCCCAGTAGGCGCCGCGGTGGCCTTGCGCGATTAGGTCGATGAGCCGCTGGTTGGCGTTGTAGTTGTAGTTGAGGGCGGGCTTGGAGGGATCGAAGAAGAGAAAGCGGCTGTCGCCGGCGATGAGCCGGTCGAGCAACTCGAACACGAACGGCGCAACTTCCGGTTCCAGGAAGAACAGCGGCTCGCGCGGGTCCTGCTCCGGGATGGCGAGGCGGCGGGACAGTTCGGTTCCCGGATAGAGGCGCACGCCCACCGAGACGCCGGCGCGATCCGGATCGGCGCGCTTGACCAGCTCGACCGTGCGCGTGAGCGACTCCGCGGTCTCGCCCGGCGAACCGAGCAAAAGATCGAGCATGACCGCCAGCCCCGCCTCCTTCGACCAGCGCGTGGCGTTCTCGATGTCGCCGGGCGCGAAGCCGCGGCCCAGCCGCTCGAGCATCCGCGCGTCGCCGTTGTCGGCCCCGAAGTTGATCCCCACGCAGCCTGCGTCGCGCATGGCCCCGGCCAGCTCGCGGGAGAACGGCGCGGGCGAGCAGTAGGCGTACCAGCGCAGCCGGCCCGCGAGGCCGCGGCAGACGATTTCCGCGCAGACCTCGAACGCATGCGAGGGCGGCAGGTTGAACTCGCCGTCGCAGGTATGCAGGTGGTCGATGCCCTGTTCGAGCAGGCTTTCGATTTCGTCCGCAACGGCACTGGGCGGGCGTAGGCGAGCCCTGGCGCCTTTGGCGACCGGGTCGGCGCAATACACGCAGCGGCCGGCGCAGCCGCGCTTGGTTTCAAAGCCCGCCTGGCCGCCCTCGCGGAAATAGCGGCGTTATCGGCCCAGCGGCGGCGCATCGGAGGGAGCGCAGCGAGAGGCGGGGTCGAAGGCGGATTGCGGCGCCACGTCCCGTTCGAGCGCCAGATCAGGTTGGCCAGGTCGTGCCATTCCTGGTTGGCTTCGAGTCTGGAGGCCAGCGCGGGAAGAACGAAGTCGCCTTCTCCCCAGATGCCGGCGTCCGCCGCGGCGAGATCGAGGATCTGAGTCGGCATGACGGAGAACCCGACACCGCCGATCACGATGGGGGCGCCGGCGTGCTGGCGGACGGTCTCGACCGTCTCGACGAACCCCGGCACGAAGGACTGGCGGCTCGCGAAACCGCAGTCGTCGGTGTTGCGCAGCGTGATCGCCGATGAGCCCGTACTCGGCGCGTCCGAAGAACGCGGCGATAGCGGCCGGCGGGTCGGGTTCCCAGCACAGGTCCAGGAGATCGACCTGGTGGCCGGCCGCATGCAGCGCCTCGGCGATATAGTCCAGGCCGATGGGCGCGATGGGCGGCCGCATGCGGTTGCTGTTGACCAGGGCGACGCGCATCTCCGGCTCAGGCGAAGCCCACGTACTGCACTTCTTCTTCGAGATCGAGGCCGAAGCGGGCGGCAACGCGGGCCTTGAGATCGGCGATGAGCGCGCGTAACTCGCGCGCGGTGCCGCCTCCGGCATTGTAGATCAGGTTGGCGTGGTAGTCGGCGACGCGCATTTCGCCGCACGCCAGGCCGCGAGCCCCCGCCTGTTCCAGGAACCAGGCGGCCGGCACCTTGCCCTCGCGCACCACCCGCTCCGGCACCTGCGCGGCCACGGCGGGCGGAAGCTCGGCCAGGATCAGGTTCTTGAAGATGCTGCCCGCGCACTTCATGGTGGGCGGGAATTTGCGGTTGCGCTCGGCGAGAATCGCGTCGGCGGCGCGGCGCAGTTCCCCGGCATCGGCGGGACGGAGCGCGAGGCGGGCGGAGAAGACGATCCAGTCCTTGTGGCGCTTGAAGATGCTCTCGCGGTAGTGGAATTCGCACTCGGCGCCGGTGCGGACGGCGATGCGCTCTCCATCGAAGATGCGCACCGTTTCGACCACCTCGGAGATCGAGTGGCCGTACGCGCCGGCGTTGCCGTAGACCGCGGCGCCCAGGGAGCCGGGGATTCCGGCCAGGGTTTCCAGGCCCGCCAGGCCGCGCGCGATCGAGCGATCGACCACCGTGCCAAGCTCGGCGCCGGCCTCGGCCTCGACCGTGCTGCCCGCGCCCGCGATGCCGTCGGCGGTGAAGCGCAGGACGATGCCGCGAAACCCCTGGTCGGAGACAATCAGGTTGGTACCGCCGCCGATGATGACGTGGGGGAGGCCGCTGGCGCGCGCTTGCCTGAGCGCCTCTACGAAGACCTCGGCCGAGTCGGTCTCGGCGTAGACGTCGGCGGGGCCCCCGATGGCGAAACGGGTGTAGCGGGCCAGCACGACGCCCTCTGCAACCTGTAAATTGGGAATTCGGCCGAGAAGGTCGAGGGTTTGCTCGAGGGCTGTCATGAAACACCCGCTGATTCGGGCCTCCTACCGCGCGTCATCCAAGTTGGGCGGGAAGATCTGCCGGACTGCGTCCCTCATATCCTTCACGAAGACCCGCAACGATGCCTCGTTCTGGCCCGCCCGATAGAGGTCCATGGCCCCGACAATTTCCCTGGCGAATTCAATTCCACCCAGGGTTGGTACGTGCCCCCCTCTTCGAACCGCATCCCGGAGCTGGCTCTTATAACGGTCGCGTTCGCACTTCACCCGTTCTTGAGTGATCGCGGCTCCTACGACCTCGTGAAACGACTCGGGATCCGCCATGTACCATCGTTCGATGTGCGGATCGGGAGAGGCGACGACCACCGGAGTTGGGAACTGAGGTTCGACGCTGCGGCGGGCATCGATCCGGGCCTCGTTCCAGCCCTTGCAGTTGGCATCGATCGCGACAACAACCAGGCGAGGCGTCTGCGTCACCGAGCGCATTACGGATCTCTGATACACTCTGAACTCATCCAGGGCTCGCCCGTGGCCGCCCTGTCCCGAGACCACTCTGACATGGGGAGCAAGTCGCGCTTCTTCTCTGCCGATCCTGCTCACCAGCGCCTCTAGAAACGCAGCGTGCCCGCGGTCCTCCGCAAACAGTCCCACCAAGAACTCAGGCATCCAGGATCCCTCGCACAAGCAGGTCCTGCAGGATCCGGTCCTCCGTCGGCGCGGACAATGCCTTGAGCACCTCGCTATCGGTGAACAAGGGGCCGGGATCCTCGAACCTCTTGACCTCCGATCCTCCAGCACCCTGACTGACCTGGAAAAGGCCGATGTCATCGGGCTGCGCTCTCTGTCGGCGGAAGATCGTGCCGCAGAACAGCGGAGAGTGGGTCGTTACGAGAACCTGGCGATCCCGCTCAAGAGCGAGCGTCGCAAGTAACTCAGCGATCAATTCGAGACGGTGGGGGTGGACGCCGTTTTCCGGCTCCTCGAAGGCTAGGAGTGATCCGCTCCAGGGGTTCACGGCGATCGCGCAGAGCGCAAGAACGCGGAGTGTCCCTTCGGAAATGATCCGCGATGAGTACTCGACCCCATTCTGGCGCACAACGATATCGAGCGTCCCCCGGCGCTTGTCGAGGTCCACCGTGACGTCCTCGATGCTGGGAATCAGCGTACGAAGCGTGCGCACGATCGCCCGATATTCTTTGTCGTAGTCGGCTCGCAAACGGAAAAGAAATGGAGCGACATCCTCCCCCAAAACCCCGATGTCGGTTACGTCCGCCGGGGCCGTGGCGCGGCGCATCGAAACACGGGGGTCAAGGTAGTACGTTCTCCAGCCGAGCAATTCGTTTCGGCAGCGTTCGATGCCGCGATATTCCAGGCCGCCCAGCCGAGGATCGGATAGGAGGGTATGGTTCAGGCCGATTGGCTCCTGGCGGGGGTGCGCCGGTTTGCTCTTTCGCCGGATCCTCAGGTCCCCGTCCCGCCGTTCGATGAGAGGATTGCCCTTCGTGGTGAGGTTGGCCGTCAAGGCTGCTAGATATTCGTCCTCTATTGCCAAGCCTCCGGAGCGCGGGTCAATACGCACCGCTGTCCTGTATTCAAACGAGTCTCTATCGCATTTCAAAATCGCCTGGAGGGCAAATCGGGCCTCCCGTTGGCTCAGCAGGTCAGGCAGTCCGCCTTCCGGGAACGAAAACGCTTCAATCGGATAGCCCCGGATTGGTTCCTGGAGAGCCTCCGCGAGGGTTCGGGCGGTCCCGATGCGCGATAGAGCCTGAATGGCGTCGAGGAAGTTCGACTTACCGGCGGCGTTCGGTCCGAAGAGCACAGCCAGTCTCGGAAGATCGAGACGGTCGATGTTCAGTAACGATTTGAAGCTGCTAATGCTGATCTGCTTCAGCATCTTGCACCTAAGCCGCTCTTGACGCCTGCGGCGCACCGGTTCTCGGCGCCGCAATAAGCGGGTCTCATCCCCCTGCGGGCGGACACACCGGGTCCCATTATCGCTGACCCCGGACAAACCTGGTGGTCTCTTGTCTCGCCACATAGCCTGCAGCGCGCCAACACGGCGCCTCCGGCAGCCTGTAAATTGGGAATTCGGGCCAGAAGATCGAGGGCTTGCTCAAGGGTCGTCATGAAACACACCATTATAGGCTCGGCGCGCGGGGCTGGGGCTTTTGCCGGCTTTCCCGCCGAGGGGCTGGCATTCCTACGCAGCCTGAAGCGCAACAATCGCCGGGAGTGGTTCCAGCCGCGCAAACACATATACGACGAGAAGGTGCGCGGGCCCATGGTGGCGCTGGTCTCGGCGCTGACCGCGGCGATGACGAAGTTCGCGCCGGACTACGTGCGCGAGCCGGAGGCCGCGGTCTACCGGATTTACCGCGACACGCGGTTCAGCCCCGACAAGACGCCGTACAAGACCCACGTCGCGGCCATCTTTCCGCGGCGAGGTCTCGACAAGCACGCCTCCGCAGGGCTGTACTTCAGCGTGTCGCCGGAGACGGTCGAGATCGCGGGCGGCGTCTACATGCCGACGCCGGACGAGCTGCGCGCGGTCCGCCTGTACATGGTCGATCACCACGAGGAGTTTCGCCGCATCGTGCGCAACCGCACGCTGCGCGCGCTTATGGGCGACCTCTCGGGAGCCGAGTTGACGCGCGTGCCGAAGGGCTTCGACGGCGAGCATCCGTCGGCCGATTTGGTGCGATGCAAACAGTGGCTGCTCGACATCGAGCTCGAACCGGGGCTCGCCGCGACGCCGAAGCTCTACCAGGAATTGGTCAAGCGGTTCCGCGCCATGACTCCGTTCGTGGAGTTCCTGAACGCTCCGCTGGTGGCCGCGCGGCGCCCGGTGAAAGCCGAGAGGTTCTTCGCCTGATGGGCCAAGCGTGCCAGGTCGAGTGTTACGCCGGGTACAAGGCGGACGAGCGGCCGGTCCGCTTTCATCTCGGCGGCCACAGCTACGAGGTGCGCGAGGTTCAGGATCGGTGGTACGACCCCGGCGCCACATACTTCAAGGTGAAGGCGGACGACGGCAACCTGTACATCCTGCGGCACTCGCTCGAAGACGCGTGGACTCTCCAGGCGTTCAGACGGGCGTGACGGCGGCCGGCGCCGTTCGGGCGGGCGCTGCAGCGGCGGGCGGCGTTCAGACGGGCGTGACAGCGGCCGGCGCCGTTCACGCGGGCGTTACGGAGGCCAAACCCGGAAGGCCGCCGAGCGAAGGAGCGAGGCGGACCGCCCGCAGGATAGATTCGGCGACGGCTTCGGCGGCCGCGACTCCGAGAGCGTCGATGGGCGCACGCTCGGCGCCGAGCGACAAAGCGATGACGATGTCGCCGTCCGACATGGTGTTGACCGGGTTGATGGCACGCGCCATGCCGAGGCTCGCCAGCTCGGCCAGTTTGCGCGCCTCGATGCGGGTGAGTTGCGCGTTCGTCGCCACCACCACCAACGTGGTGTTCTCGGGCCGGAAGCCGCCGCTTGCGCCGCGCTTCATCTGGCGCGCGGTGTCGGCGAAGTTGCGGCTCTCGGGAGAAACGCGCGCGCCAGCTACGATGACGCCGGTTCGCGGATCGATCACGTCGCCGATCGCATTCACCACCGCGAGCGCGGCCACCCGGACCCCCGCCAGCGGCCCTTCGAGCGCGACCGTGGCGGAGCCGAGGCCCGACTTCATGGCTTGCGACATGCCGAACAGCTTGCCCACGGTGGCGCCGGTTCCCGCTCCCACGGCGCCCTCCTCGACGGGACCGTCGTTGGCGGCCTGCGCGGCGGCCTCTCCCATTTCACGCGTGGGGCGGACGCCGGCCTGGCCGATGCCGAGATCATAGAGAATGGCGCACGGCACGATGGGCACGCGCGCGGCCGCGGTCTCGAATCCAACGCCTTTGCGTTCGAGGTACTGGCGCACGCCCGAAGCGGCCTCGAGGCCGAAGGCGCTGCCCCCGGCCAGCACCACGGCGTGCACGCGGCCGGCCACGTGCCCGGGCTCGAGCGCGGCCAACTCCTCGGTTCCGGTGGCCGATCCTCCCACCGACACGCCGCCGATGGCGCCGGCCTCGCTCAGGATGACGGTGCAGCCGGTCAGCGCGCCGGTATCCGAGGCCTGGCCGACCAGGATGCCCGGGATATCCGTGAGCCCTTTCGCAGCGTTCATCCGCAAGCCGTATGTTACCATCGGGGAACGAGGATCAGACGGCCTTGCTCGACACGCTGAAGTCGCCCGTACTCGCGGTTCAGGATTTCTACTTACTCACCGGACGCGCCCTCCGCAATATCGTCCGCCCGCCGCACTATGCGGCCGACATTTTTCTTCAGATGGACATCATCGGCGTGGGAAGCCTGCCCATCGTGATCTGCGTGGGCTTCTTCAGCGGCGCGGTCATGGCCATGCAGATGGCGAAGGCGCTGGCGCAGTATGGCGCGGTGGGACAGACGGGCCAGATCGTGGCCATCACTCTCGTGCGCGAGTTGGGACCGGTGCTCACCTCGCTGATGGTGGCGGGACGCACGGCCAGCGGCATCGCCAGCGAACTGGGCTCGATGAAGGTGACCGAACAGATCGACGCCATGCGCGCGCTGGGCACCGATCCCATCCAGAAGTTGGTGACCCCGCGCCTGATCGCGGCCTGCTTCGTCCTTCCCCTGCTGACCATTATTGCCGACTTCGTGGGGATTTTCGGGGGATTTCTGATCGCGTATTTCATGCTGGCGATGACTCCCGACCAGTACTGGAACTCGGCCTGGCAGGCGCTCTCGTATACGGACATTTTCTTCGGCATGCTCAAGCCATTCGTGTTCGCCTTCGCCATTGTGCTGACGGGCTGCTACTACGGCTTGAACACCACCGGCGGCACGCAGGGCGTGGGCCGCGCCACCACGCAGGCGGTGGTGGTGTCGAGCGTGCTGATCTTCTTCCTGACGTTCTTCATCACGAGGATTTTCGTGAGCCTGTAACTGCCGGATGGCACATGACGAATCCCAATCCGTCCTGCGGTTCGAGCATGTCACCGTTCGTTTCGACGAGACCAAAGCGCTCGACGACGTCTCCTTCGATGTCTCAAGCGGCGAGACCCGCGTCATTTTCGGAGCGGCCGGCAGCGGGAAGACCGTGCTGCTGAAGACCGCGCTGGGGCTGAGCAAGCCGGACTCCGGCGAGGTCCTGGTCTTCGGCCAGGCGCTCGGAGGGATGCGGGAGCCGGACCTGTTCCGCATACGCAGCCGGATCGGCGTGCTGTTCCAGGAGGGCGGACTGTTCGATTCCCTCACCGTCGAGGAGAACGTCTCGTATCCGCTGGAGAACCTGGCCGAGGCGCAGCCTCCGCCTGACCAGGTGCGAGCGCGCGCGGCCGAGGCGCTGCGGTTCGTAGAGCTGGAGCAGACCCTCGATAAGTTCCCGGCGGAGCTATCTGGCGGGATGCGGCGGCGGGTGGGGATTGCGCGGGCCATCGTGAACGAGCCGCCGCTGATGCTTTACGACTCGCCCACGGCGGGGCTGGACCCGATCACGGCCTACACCATCATCGACCTCATCGCCAAGGAGCGCGACCTGAAGAACACCACCACGGTCATGGCCACGCATCGCTATCAGGACGGCCATTTCCTGGCGACCTGCCGCTTCAATCCCGCAGCCGGGCGGGCCGAGCCGGTGGCGGAGGCCGAGGAGAACGCGTTGGGAACGGTATTCATGGTGCTCAATCAGGGTAGGATTGCTTTTGAAGGGAGCCTGGCCGAGTTCCAGGCGAGCACCGACCCGTACGTCGCCAAGTTCGTGCGGCGGGAAGAGTGAGGCGGGCGCGGACCAGTGTACAATGATGCCCGTAGCGTGAGGCGGGAAGGATAGGCGATGCCATCGCAGGCCAAAGTCAGATGGGCGCAGCTTCGAGTGGGCGTGATGGCCATGGTGTCGATGGCCATCCTGGCGGTGCTCATCTTTCTGTTCACCCAGGACAAACCCATCTGGGAACATTACGACACCATCTATACGTTCATGGACGATTCGGCGTCGCTGGCCAAGGGCGCGCCGGTGCGCCTGAACGGCATTCTCATCGGCAGCGTGACGCACATCGGATTGTCCGGTTCTAAGGAAACTAATCGAATCGTGCGCGTGACGATGGAGGTGGCGGCGTTCCGGCTCCAGAACATTCCCATCGATTCGCTGGCGAGCATCGATGCCGAGAACGTGCTGGGCACGAAGTTCATCAACATCACGATGGGCCGCAGCCGGGTTACCGTCCAGCCGCGCGGCGAGATCAAGAGCGAAGACAGCCCGGAGATTCAGGATCTGGTCAAGAAGGGCTTCGGCCTGTTCGACTCGGCGCAGGCGATCCTGGGCCGCCTCGACAGAATCGTCGGCCTGATCGAGTCGGGCCAGGGAAGCATCGGCAAATTCCTGGTTGACGAGGAGTTTTACCACCGCCTGGTCGAGACCGTGGCTGAGTTGCAGAAGGTCTCCGAGACCATCGCCAGCGGCAAGGGAACGGTGGGCAGGCTGCTCTATGACGAGAGCCTGTACAACGAGGCGCACACCACGGTGGAGCGGCTCGACCAGGTGATTCAGGACCTGCAGGCAGGCCAGGGGACGGCCGGACAGTTGCTGAAGAATCCCGACCTGTACAAGGAGACGCAGGCCAGCATCGCGCAGATGCGGCAGTTGCTGGACGACATCAACGCCGGCAAGGGCACGGCCGGCAAGCTGCTCAAGGACGAGGCGGCGTATCGCCAGATCGAGAGCATCCTCGGCCAGGTGGACACCACTATGAGCCGTATGAACGCGGGGCAGGGAACTATGGGCCAGTTGCTGGTGAACCCGCAGCTTTACGACTCGATGCGCGGGCTCTCGACCGAGCTTCAAGGGCTGATCACGGACGTCCGCAAGAATCCGAAGAAGTTTCTCCGGGTCAAGTTCTCGATCTTCTGATGGCGCGCACGGACGCCGACGTGCCGGAGTGGGACGGCTCTCCAGAGCTGCGAGCTAACCTAGGCTGGCGATGTGCGGCTTTTGTGGCGCAGGCACTCCTGCCTGCCGCCTCGACACTCGTGTCGAGGCGTTTTTTTACGTCGAGAAGAGTCTCGACGCCGCAGACTGGGAGTCTGCGCCACGGCCTGACTCCTCGGTAGCCGTCAAGTTGGCGGACTGCAGAGGGACTTGCAGAAATCGCACCACCGCCGCGGAAGGGACAAGCTGAAGCATGTCCTACACGGCGCATCGACGGTTTACGGCCCCACGTGGGGTATGCTTCAGCTTGCCCAGCGATTTCTGCAAGTCCCTCTGGCGCCCTGCCCCACCCCAAATTCCATGACAACCGCAGGCAAGATGAAGCGGCTGGTGGTCAATGCCGACGACTTCGGGTTCACCCGCGACGTCAACTCCGGCATCGTCGAGGCGCATCGCCGCGGCATTCTCACCGCCACCACTATCATGGCCAACGGCGCGGCGTTCGAGGACGCCGTCAGCCTGGCGGGAGAGAATCCGCGACTCGACATAGGTTGCCACCTGGTGCTGACGCAGGGAGAGTCCGTGGCCCGGCCGGGAACGCCGCTTCCGGACACTCTGGGGGCGCTGCTGCGGGCGCTGGCGCTCGGCCGGGTGCCGGTTTACGACGAATTCGCGGCCCAGGTCGGGCGCATCCTCGCCGCGGGCCTGCGGCCGTCGCATCTGGATACGCACAAACACACGCACGTGCTGCCCTCGGTGCTGGCCGCCGTGGCGCGGATCTCCCAGGAATTCGGCATCCCCTGGGTGCGGCGCCCGTTTGACTTCCCCATGCGCGCGGGCTCCGCGAAGATCCCCGCCGGCGTGCGCATCGTGAGCCGGCTGCTGGGAATCCCGCGAGGGCGATTCAACGCCGTTCTCGCCGCGCACGGCTGCCGGACCACGGATCACTTCGCCGGGTTTCGGCTCACCGGCCGTTTTCGAACCGCGGAACTGGCGGCCCTGATCGGCCAGCTCCCGGGGGGTACGCTGGAGTTCATGTGCCATCCGGGGCACTGCGGCGCCGAGCTCCAGGCCGCTCCCACCCGCCTCAAGGAGAGCCGCGAGGCGGAGCTTCAGGCGCTAACGGCCGTCGAGACGCGGCAGGCGCTGGATGCGGCGGGCGTGAAGCTGGCCACGTATCGCGAGCTGTAGGGCGGACCCCCTGGTCCGCGGCCGGCGCCCCCGTCGGCTTGGTCGTCGTACCGTTCAGCCTGGTTCATCAGCGAGAAAGCGGACCAGGGCGGCCCCCCCCACCAGCTACAGGCCGGCGACGCCGGCGTCCGCCGCTTCCGCGTCCAGAAGCTCCTGGATCTTGGAGACCAGGGCGTACTGCGTGAACGGCTTGCGCAGGAGCGGCGCCTGGCTCGAAGCGCGGCCGGTGCTCTCGCTGAGGACCTTGTCGCGATAGCCGGACATGAAGAGCACCTTGGTCGCGGGACGGACGTCCACCAGGGCATCGGCCAGATCATAGCCGTTCGTGCCGGGCATGATGATGTCCGACAGCAGGAGATCGATGGAGCCGGTGTGCTCGGACGCCACGCGCAGGGCGTCCTCGGCCCCGGGCGCTTCGAGCACCGTGAAGCCCGCCCGCCACAACATGGTGCGCACCAGCGCGAGCACGGTGTCCTCGTCATCGACGACGAGGATTGTTGCAGGATGGCGTGACGCGGGCTGGCTACTCGGATCGGGCATAAGAGGAAATCATACCACTGGGGGACAGCCGTCAGCGGTCGGCGGTGCGGTGCGGCGGTGCGGTCGCCCGGAGGCCCCGGTTCGCTCCCCGACGGTCGCGGCTCGGTAAAATGGTACCGAGCATGGAATTTCCGGCAAAGCTGCGGATCGGTGGAGTCGAGATCGCACCGGCTACCGTTTTGGCGCCTATGGCCGGCGTCACGGACACTGTCTTCCGGCGGTTCATCCGCGGGCTGGGCGGGTGCGGGCTGATCATGACGGAGTTCACCAGCTCGCACGGCGTGGTGCACTCGGTGCGCGCGCAGAATCCGGGCCGCACCATGCGCTATCTGGCCTTCGACCCGGACGAGCATCCCATCAGCGCGCAACTGTTCGGCTCCGATCCGGAAGTGATGGCGGGTGCCGCGGCGGCGTGCCAGGACCTGGGATTCGACGTGGTGGATATCAATCTCGGGTGCCCGGTGAAGAAGGTGGTCAACTGCAACGGCGGCTCGGGGCTGCTGCGCGACCTGCCGCTGATTGAGCGCATCCTGCACGCGGTGCGGGGCGCGATCGCGATTCCCCTCACGCTGAAGTACCGCGCCGGGTGGAACGAGTGCGAAATCGTCGCCGTCGAATTGGCGCGCCTGGCCGAAGCGTGCGGCGTGGCGGCGCTGGCGCTCCATCCCCGCACGCGCGAGCAGGGCTACGCCGGGAGAGCGGATTGGAGCCGTATCGGAGAGGTTAAAGCCGCGGTCCGGATTCCAGTCATCGGCAACGGCGACATCGAGACCCCTGAGGACGCGGTCCGCATGGTGGCCGAAACCGGCTGCGACGCGGTCATGATCGGCCGCGCTGCGTCGGCCAATCCGTGGATCTTCCGCCAGATCGCGCAATACCTGGCCACCGGCGCGTACGATCAACCCGCCGAGAGCGACCGCTACCAGATGATCCGCGGCTACTACGCGCTGCTCGCCGCGCGCGGCGCGCCGGACGTGGTGGGGAAGATGAAACAGTTCGCCTCCTACTTCACGCACGGCGTCCGCAATGGCGCTAAACTGCGGGTTGCCATCTTTCACGCGCAGCAGGCCGCCGAGATCCTGGATCTGGTGGACGCGTTCTTCGAGCGCGAACTAGCCACGGCCTGATCGATCCGATGAAACAAGTCCAACTGATTACCGATGGGGCCTGCCTCGGCAACCCGGGCCGGGGAGGCTGGGCCGCGATTCTGCGTTGCGGTCCTCACAAGAAGGAAATGTTCGGCTCCTCGCCCCACACCACCAACAACCGCATGGAAATGGCCGCCGCCATCGAAGGGTTGCGCGCGCTCAAGGAGCCGTGCGAGGTCGAGGTGGTCACCGATTCCGAGTATCTGAAGAAGGGCATCACCGAGTGGATCGACGGATGGAAGCGGCGCAACTGGCTCACCAAGGAGAAGAAGCCGGTGCTCAACAAGGATCTCTGGGAGGCGCTGGACGAGCTCGCCAGCCGGCACACGGCTCGCTGGACCTGGACCCGGGGCCACGCCGCGCACCAGGACAACAACCGCGCCGACGAGCTCGCCACCCAGGCCGCCGCCGTGCAGGCATTCAGCAAAGGATACAAGCGCGATCTGAAAATGCCGGCCTATGAGCTTGACGGCGTGAAAGCGGGCAGGTCTTGAGGATCGCGATCTTCGGCGGCACTTTCGACCCGGTTCACTCGGCCCATTTGGCCCTGGCGAGGGAGGCGGCGCGCGCCTTCGGACTGGCGCGGGTGCTTTTCGTCCCCGCGTCGCGGCCGCCGCATAAGAGCGGCGCCACCGTGGCCGGCTACGAAGACCGTTACCGGATGGTCGAGCTGGCCTGCCAGGACGAGCCTTCGTTCGAGGCATCCCGTCTCGAAGAGGGGCAAGAGCGGAGCTACTCCATCGACACCATCGAGCGTGTCCGCGCGGGGCTAGGCCTTCGACCGCTTGCTGACGCGCGCGGTTCCGTGCTGGCACCGAACCGCGACCGTAAGGGAGCGGCCCTGGCGCCCGGCGACGAGCTGTTCTTCCTTATCGGGGCGGACGCCTTTGCGGAAATCGCGAGTTGGCGCCGCTGGCAGGACGTAGTGCGCGCGGTGCGCTTCATCGTGGCGTCGCGGCCGGGCCACGATTATGCGGTGCCGCCCGGCGCGGCGCGTCGAGCGCCTGGACACGCTGGCGCTGTCGGTTTCCTCCTCCGCGATTCGCGCCCGGCTCGCCGCTGGCGAGAATCCGCCGGAATTGCCGCCGCCGGTGCTGGCCTACATCCGCGAGCGGGGGCTCTACGCGGCCTTGTCGGGCGCCGGCCTCACGAGCGCCTGAAATGGCGCCGCGGCCGTCCGCCGGGTCCGCTCCCTGACGGTCGCGGTTCGGTGCTGGGGCGGAACTACTTCTCTTCTTCCGGCGCAGCGGGCTCTTCCGGTTCGGCTTCCCGCTCGCCGTAACCGTACTTCGAGTAGTAGTAGGTGTATTTGCTGTACAGCTCGCCCGCCCGGGCTCCGTTGACCACCACACCCAGCACGTTGTTTTCGCACAGCGACTGCATGGCCCGGTGTACGGTGTCGATGGTGGTGGACCCGATGCGGATCACCAGAATGGTCCCGTCCGTCAGGGTGCCCAGCAGATTCGCGTCGGCGGAGAACAGCAGCGGCGGGCTGTCGAGAATCACCCAATTGAAGGTTTTGGGCAGATCGTGGAGCAGCGTCTTGGCTTCCCTCAGGTTCAACAGTTCCAGCGGGTTCTTGACGGCCGATCCGGCGGGCATCAAGTAAAGGCCCGAGCCCGCGACTCTCTTCATGCATGCCGCCAGCGGCGCCTGGCCCAATAGGTAATCGGTGGCGCCCGGCGAACGCTCGATCTGAAAGAGGTTGTGCATGGCCGGGCGGCGGAAGTCAAAGTCGCAAAGCAGAGTGAGATTGCCCTTCATTTGCGATTCCGCCAGCGCGAGATTGGCCGCCGAGAAGGATTTGCCTTCGGCCGGGGAAGGGCTGGTGACCACCACCGTGTGTATGGGCTGGAGGCTCTGCAGATGGTTGAGCCGCGTCCGCAGGCTGCGGAACTCCTCGCTGGGCGAGTCCTGCGGCCGGCTGGCGTCGATCAGCAGCGCCTCATGCGCGGGCGTGAAGGTCACCTCCTGGACATCGTCCAGAGACAGCGCGTCCGCGGCCAGCGAGGGCGAGGGCGAGGGCCTCGCGGCTCCAGCGGGAGGGGTGGGCGGCACGGATTGGCTCGCTGCCTGCGAGGCGCCGGTCTGCTCGGCGCGGCGCAGTGCATCGTGGACTCGGCTCATTTCGTCTCCCTTATCGTCGCCAACACTACACCCGCGTCACCGCGTAGTAGTAGTACATCGAACCGGCCATCAGCGCCATCCCGCACATGCAGGCCGCGACCCACGCCGCCCACACCAGCCTCCGTTTCCGCCGCACCACCAGATCGTTCTCCAGCAGCGGCACGGTTCCCAAAACCGCCAGGTTGGTGTACGCGCGCGCGTCTTTCAGGTTCTTGATCGACGTATCTTTCATCTCCCGCGCAGCGCCCATGAAGATTCCGACGAGCAACCCCATGGCCGCTCCCGTACCCACAATCGGCAGCCTCTTCGGCTGTATCGGCGTCTCGGGCAGCGATGCCGGGTCGAGCAGCTGCAGCCGTTCGCCCTGCCCGCGGTTCTCCAGGCTGGTGGCGATCTCGGACTGCGACTTCTTATCGTTCAGCTCGTCGTAGCGGGACTTGGCCAGCGCGTAGTCGCGCGTCAGCTCGGTGTAGGTCCTTTCCATGATGGGGCTGGACTGGATGCGCTCGTTGTACTGAGTGATCATCGCTATCAGTTGCTTTTGAGCCTTGGTGCGTTCGTCCAGTTCCATGTTCCTGGCTTGAATCTGGCTTTCCAGACCGTTGACCTGGGCCTCCAACTCGCGCCCTCCCTGGACCCGCAACGGATTCTTCTTGGGAGGCGCCGGCCCCGACTTCTTCTCCTCCTCCTCTTTCAGGAAGGCGTCCCGCCGCCCGCGCAGCATGGCCAATTGGGCCGCGGCCGCCCGCACGTCGGGGTGCGTTTCCTTGTACCGCTCCTTGAGCGACGATAGGGTAGTTTCCTGCAACGCAATCTGGTGTTCAATCTCGATCAGGCGCTGGTTCTTCGCCGCCTGGCTGAGAGGCTGATCCCCCCCTTGCGTCAGCGACTGAAGCTGATCCTTGTAGATGCGGATTTGCGACTCGAGGAGCAGTTTCTCCTGCCCGATGCGGCTGATCGCTTCGTTGATCCCGGACAGTTGCTGTTCGAGCGTCCGCAGCGTGGTCAGATTGCTTTGCAGTTGCTCGGGCAGCCGGCCCGAGTTCTGCAGCCTGAATTGCGTGAGCCTGTTCTCCAGGTCGTTCAGCGTCTTCTTGGCGGCTTCCCACTCGTCCTTCAGGAATTCCGTGGTCGCCGTCGACTGGCCCGAAAGCGTCCGGAGGTTCTCGTCGATAAAGCCCCGAACCAGCTCCTGGGTGACCTTCTGGGCCAGGTTCCGGTTCGAATACTGAAAGGCGATTCTGAAAGCCGAATACTGCCGCGTGGTGCTCAGTTGCAGGTTTTCCACCTGGCTGATCCGGATGTCCGAGCGCATCTCCTCGATGACGTCCTCGAGCGGTTTGCGCTGCAGTTGGGTCCGGTAGAGGCCATTCGTCTGGATGATGTTAATCAGGTTGGCGCGGCTCTGCACGGTCTGCGCCATCTGGTTGATGCGTTGCGACATCTCGGAATTGACGTTGGAAGCGACGAATTTCTCGGGCACCTGAGGGGCGATCACCTGCACCGTCGCTTCCGACTGGTAGGTGTCCGGCCACACGAAGGCCACCACCACCGAGAGCACCAGGGCGGCAAACGCGGGCCCAGCCATCCAGGTCTTATGACGGCGAAGGATATCTACATAGTCCTCGACGTCCAGCGGACGCCGCGGAATACTCAGCAGGTCTTGCGTTTGCTCCATCCAGTTCTCTCTTGCCCGGCGGCCGGTCCCCGTCCGCTACTGCACCATGATGCGGTCGCCGTTTTCCAGGTTGATATTCTGGCTGAGGTTCTTTCCCTTAAGCACTTCAGTCCAATTGAACTTCAGACGCTTGTCGCCGCGCATGATGATGATGTGCTTCTTGTTGGCGAACTCCCGGAACCCGCCCGCCATGGTGATCGCTTCGAACGCCGTGGTCGGGGTCGCCAGCGGGTAGGCACCCGGCCGGTTGATCTCGCCGTCCACGAAATACCGCCGGCTGCGTACCGCGTCCACCGAAACGGCGACATCGGGGCCGTTCACGAATTTGGAAAGCGCCGTCGTGATCGCTTCGGCCACCTTGTTCGGCGTCAACCCTCCGGCCTGGATGTCCTTGATCAACGGCATGGTGATCTTGCCATCGGGACGGATGGTATGGGGTCCGGAAAGATCCGGCTCCCTCCATACCTGCACGACGATTACGTCGTCGGCGCCGAGGATATACGTATCGTTATCCACCGCCGAGACCGGCAGGGACGTGGGCTTCACCGGCCCGGCCGGTGCGGGCTTCGCCGCTTCGCCGGACTGCTCCTGCTGCGCCGCGGGCGCCGCCTGCTGCGTGCTCTGGCCTGACGTCGCAAGACCCAGCCCCAGCAGCAGCGCGGCCAGGGAAAACGCTCTCATTGAGCTCCTTCCAGAAGTGCTGTCGGCTCGAACCGAGCCCATGGACTCTTCGAGTCCCAGATGCACCATTGAAATATTATACGGTACGGGGCGTGCCCGATGCGCTAGGCCATCGGTACCAGGCACGTCGGGAGCAGCTCTCGGTTCCGTGCTGTCCCTCGCTCGCGCGCCTCAACGGGTGGCTGCTCGGCCCGATTCCAGATCAGACCGGCTTGAGTGGCCAGGCACAGCCCGAGGCGGCGCCACGCAAAGCGACGATCCTTAGGTGGGCCCGCCAACTCGCCTCTTCCACATACCCCGTAGCGCACCCCTCGGCAAATGCGCCGCGGCAAACTTGCCGCGCAGCTTGCAGGGCGCAAATCGAGTCTGTGACCGGGGTCCATCGGGCCGCTCCGCGGTGATCGGCGTGACTGTAATATATCGGTCTACGATATAACACTAGGCATTTGCCGAGTAGCATATTAAGGCGATTCAGCTTACATTTGCTTAAGGCCTGAGAGAGTCGTCCGTGGTCTAAGGGCACACTGTGTGCCTTTCGGCTCTCGGACTGGGCGACAACGAATGTTCGGCGAACAACCGCCAGGAGAACAGCACATGAGAGTCAGACGTTTCACGCTAACCGCCTTGACGATCGGAGTAGCCTTGCTTCTAATGGCTGCCAGCGCCAGCGCTATAACCATCACTTACAACACGGTAACGGGCACGCAGTTCGTCAGCGGCGGCCTGACGCTGAACAACAGCTCAGGGGCCGCCGCAACCCTCAAGTTCGTGCCGAACGCGAGCAGCACCAGCGCCGTACCGTCCAACATCAATTTAGGAGACTTCCTTCTCGCTTGCCCGACTTGTACGACACAATGACATGGCGCCGTGGGCTCGACATTCAACGCTTTCACGTTTGATCTGGTCATCACCGACACTACCGACAGCGCCACCGGGACGTTTGTAGGTACCTCGACCGGTGGTACGATCTTCAGCGATTCGAGCCCGATCAACATCAACTGGGCGCCGCTGATACTTTCGGGCGGCAGTTTCGGCACCACTATTTTCACAATCACATCGCCTACGGGTATCGTTGCTCCCAATTCCGGCACCCCCGGCGCGAAGGGTGACACCACGGTTCAGGGACATCGTCGATTCCACGGCCATCCCCGAGCCGGCGACACTCGCTCTATTTGGCTGCGGTCTGTTAGGTCTCGGCGTGTTGCGCAGCAAGAGAGTTTGGCGCCGGTAGCATTTCTGGCGTCGGTCCTCTCTGGCGACTAGGCGCGGCAGTTCTTATATTTGCGGCGGAAGCCAGTAGCTATGCGGAGCCGCGGGGGTCGCCCTGCTCCGCCGGTTTCCGTGACCAGGTCTGACTAGTGTGCACTGTTTTCGCGGCCGGAAGGCCACGGGCCGGGAGACGCTCTCCCGGCCTTCGCTTTTTTGTGCCGCACTTCCCCAGGGTGCCGGTACTTCAGCGCGTCACCAGTTCGTCCACCATCGTCCCGTCGGCAGCGAACAACTGCACCCGCAGCGGGATCTGGCCGGCGGCGTGCGTCGAGCAGCTCAGGCAGGGATCGTAGGCGCGGACCACGGCCTGCACCCGGTTGAGCATGCCTTCCTCGAGCTTGTTGCCGTCCACGAAGCGCTTGGCCACCTGCTCGACGGATCGGTTCATCGCCAGGTTGTTGTGGCCGGTGGCGACGATCAGGTTGGCCCAGACGATGGCGCCCTTCTCGTTCACCTTGTAGTGGTGGATGAGGGTGCCGCGGGGAGCCTCGATCATGCCCACGCCTTCGAGCGAGTTGACGCCCGCCCGAGCCCGCACGCGGGTGTCGAGAATGCGCGGGTCTTCGAGCAGCATGCCGATGCGCTCGAGCGCCCAGGTTGCCTCGATCAGCCGCGCGTAGTGGTAGTGGAACGCGCTGTGGACCACCGCGCCGAAGCGCTGGCGGTATTCCTCGAGCTGCTTCTGGGCTTCGGGCGTGCCCATGGAATCGGCAGCGTTGAGGCGTGCCAGCGGACCCACGCGGTAAGCGCCCTCGGGGTAGCCAACGGGCTTGAAGTAAGGCGCCTTGAGGTAGGAATTCGTGAGCGCCGCTTCGCCGATGTAGGTGGCGTAGTCGCGCGGGCGGACCTGGTCCACCACGATCGCCCCGTCCGGGCCGCGGAAGCGCAGCTTGCCGTCATAGAGCTGGAATCCGCCGCCTTCATCCACCATTCCGGCGTACATGGTGGGCGCGGTGCCGAAGCTTTCGATCTCTTCCTTGAACTGGTCCACCACGCCCTTGTAGAACTCCAGCGTGCGCTGGGCGATCGCCTTGGCCTTGGGCAGCTCGCGGAGAATACGGTCACGCACTTCTGCGGAGAGCGGGGTATTGACGCCGCCCGGCACGGTCCAGGAGGGATGAATGCGCTCCGCCGCCAGGCCCTCGATGATCTGCTGGCCGAACTTGCGCAGGGCGATGCCGTCGTGCGCCAGGGCGGGGTGCTTCTCGATCACACCCAGCACGTTGCGCGCGGCGGGATCGGAATCGAAGCCCAGCAGCAGGTCGGGCGAGGACAGATGGAAGAAGCTGAGCGCGTGCGACTGCACGAACTGGCCGCAGTGCAGCAGCTCGCGCAGCAGGATCGCGGCGTCGGGGATATCGACCGCCATGATCGCGTCGCAGGCCTTCACCGACGCCAGCAGATGGCTCACCGGGCAAATGCCGCAGATGCGCGCGGTGATCCCGGGCATCTCGTAGAACGGGCGTCCTTCGCAGAACTTCTCGAATCCGCGCACCTGCGTGACGTGAAGCTGCGCGCTCGCGACGCGGCCTTCGTCGTTGAGATAGATGGAAACCTTGGCGTGCCCCTCGATGCGGGTTACAACGTCGATGGTAATCTTCTTCATGACCGATTCCCCCGGCGCCCCTTCGGGCGCCCGTAGAGCCGTCTTTCGCTTGGTGCTCATCCGAACTTGATCCTCGAATCCAGATCGGGCATGCGCCCTTCCAACAGCTCCGTCAGCACGAACACGATGGTTGCGGCCGGTGGCGGGCAGCCCGGAACGTGCACGTCCACCTTGACGATCTCCTGGATCGGCAAGGCGCGCTTGAGCAGCTTGGGAACACCCTCGGTGGGCACGCCGGGAGTCGCATCGGCGCCCTCCACGTACACCCGCTCCAGCAGCTTCTTCACCGGGATCGGGTTGCGCATGGCGGGTACGTTGCTGGTCACCGCGCAATCCCCCAGCGCCACCACCAGCTTGCTGCGCTGGCGGACGATTTGGATCTTCTCCAGGTCCTCCTGGCTCGACACGGCGCCCTCGACCAGCGTGACGTCCACGAACTCGGGGAACTTCTGGGCGTCCACCAGCGGCCCGTAAACGAGATCGATCTTCTTGGCCACGGCCTCGATGGCCTCGTCCATGTCCAGGATCGACATGTGGCAGCCCGAGCAGCCGTCGAGCCAGATGGTCGCGAGCCTTACTTTCTTAGGCATGTACCCCCCTTCTCGAAGCCAGCCGGCTGATATTGTCGTTGGACTTGATCATTTCCTCGACCGCGAAACCCTTCTCGGCCAGCGCGCCGGTGGGGCAGGCTTGCACGCACTTGCCGCAACTGGTGCAGTTCTTCGAGGTGCCCCATGGCTGGTTGAGCTCGCTCACCAGCATGGACTGGACGCCGCGCGAGGCGATATCCCAAACGTGGGCGCCTTCGATCTCCGCGCACACCCGCACGCAGCGCGTACACAGGACGCAGCGGTTGTGGTCCAGCACGTACTTCTCGTGCGAGACATCGACCGGCAGCCGCGGATAGGTGTAGGGATAGCGGATGTGCGTCAACCCCAGCCGCGTGGCCAGGGACTGGAGCTCGCAATGGCCGTTCGAGACGCAGATGGCGCAGGTGTGATTGCGCTCGGCGAAAAGCAGCTCGAGCACCATGCGGCGGTAGCGCAACAGCTTGTCGGAGTTGGTGGTGACCGACATGCCGTCCTGCACCGCGGTGGTGCAAGCCGGCATCAGGCGCCCCACTCCGGAGATCTCGACCACGCACAGGCGGCACGAGCCGGCCGACGCCAGGCCGTCCAGGTGGCACAGCGTCGGGATGTACTTGCTGCTGGCGCGCGCCACCTCGAGAATTGTCTGGCCCTCGCGGGCCTCCACGTATTCCCCGTCAATTCGGATCGCTATTTTCTGCGGCAAGGCTATGCTCCTTGGTCTCCAGCTCGTGGCGCAGGCTTCAGCCTGCCGCGTCGAGACTCGTCTCGACGCAAGCCGGGCCTCGACACGAGTGTCGAGGCGGCAGGCAAGAGTGCCTGCGCCACGGTAATGCTGAATCTCATCATCGGTCCGTGGTCCTGATATCGCACCGCAGGCACCGGGTGGCTTCTTCGAGCGCCTCGGCGGCCGTGAGGCCCAGGCTCACTTCTTCGAAATTCGCCACGCGTTCGCGAGCGGGCACGCTGCCCGGTACCTGGCGCGGGCACTCGCTCGATTGCGCGGGCGGCGTCTGGTCGTATTCGAACTTCTGTGCTAGCTGGGGAAAGCGCTTGGTCCCCATCAACTGCTCGTCGATGTTGCGGGCCGCTTTCTTTCCGAATCCCATCGCGTTCGAGACGTTCGAGGCGCCGCTGATCACGTCGCCGCCGGCGTAGAACTTGGTACGGCTGGTCTCGAGCGAGAAACGGTCCACTTCCACCGTGCCCGACTCCTTAAGCGTCAAGCCCGAGGCCTTGGCGAAGTCCATGTCCACTTTTTCGCCCACGGCCAGGATCACGGTGTCGCACTTGAAAGCCTGGATCTCGTCGGTAGGAACGGGCTTCCGGCGACCCGTGGCGTCGAACTCGCCGAGCTTGGTCTTCACCACCTCGATGGCCTTGACCACGCCGTGGAATCCCACCACGCGATGCGGCGCCGAAAGAAACACGAAGTTGGCGCCCTCGGCCTCGGCCGCTTCGGTCTCCTCGATGATGGCGGGCATGTCTTTGCGCTCGCGGCGGTAGATGACGGTGACTTCGGCGCCCATGCGCAGAGCGGTGCGGGCGGAATCGATGGCCGCGTTGCCGCCGCCGATCACCACCACCTTCTTGCCCAGGTTCACCTGCTCGTTCTTGGACACCGCCTCGAGGAACAGCAGCGCCGGCATCACGCCCTTGAGCTCCGTGCCGGGCATGTAGACCCAGGCTTCCTTCCAGGTGCCGATGGCCAGGAATACGGCGTCATAGTTGGTGTCCAGATCGTTGAGCGGCACGTCGAAGCCGACCGCGGTGTTGAAAATGAACTTCACACCCAGCTTCTCGATCAGCTCGATCTCGCGATCCAGGGCCGGCTTCGGCAAACGGTATTCGGGCAGCGCATAGCGCAGCATGCCGCCGGCGGCCGGGTTCGATTCGTAGATGGTGACATTGTGGCCCAGCAGCGCCAGGTAGAACGCGCAGGCAAGGCCGGTCGGACCGGCGCCCACCACGGCTACGTTCTTCCCGGTCCGGGCCAGCTTCTTGGCCACGATCCGCTCCATCAGCGCCGGGTAACGGTCCGAGCCGTAAATGGAGTCGGCGATGAACCGGTGTACGTCGCGGATGTTCACCGATTCGTCGATGTTCTTGCGGCGGCAGCGGTCGTCGCAGGGGTGCTGGCAGACCCGGCCGGTCGAAGCCGGGAGCGGGTTGTCCATGATGACGGACTCGAACGCTTCCTCCAGCCGGTCCTCGCGATAGAGCTGGAGAAAGCGCGGGATGTTCATGTGCAGCGGGCAACTGTTCTCGCAGGGCGACAGCGCCAGGTTCTCGCACACTCCGGCGCGGCAGCGCTTGGCCCGGATGTGATCCTCGAACTCGTGGCGGAAGTGCCGCATGGTGGTGAGCACCGGGTTCGGCGCCGTCTGTCCCAGGCCGCACAGCGACATGTCGCGGATCATGCGGCCCAGCTCGTCCAGCGCTTCCAGGTCGCTCTCGACCCCCTTGCCGTTGCTGAAGTTGTTCAGGATGCGCAGGGCTTTGTCGAGCCCCACGCGGCAGGGTACGCACTTGCCGCAGGATTCCGAGTGGGTGAATTCGATGAAGTACCGCGCCACGTCCACCATGCAGTTGTCTTCATCCATCACCACCATGCCGCCCGAGCCCATGATCGAGCCGAGCTTGCCGAGCGTCTCGTAATCGACCGGGGTATCGAACATCTCCTGCGGGATGCAGCCGCCCGAAGGGCCGCCGGTCTGGACCGATTTGATGTGTTTCCCGTTGGTGCCGCCCTCGCCGACGTCGTAGACGAAAGTCTTCAGCGGCGTGCCCAGCGGCATCTCGACCAGGCCCGTGTTGGTGACCTTGCCGACCAGCGAGAAAACCTTGGTGCCCGCGCTCTTCGTGGAGCCGGTTTCGGTGAACCAGGCCGGACCCTTGGCGACGATGGGCGCGATGTTGTACCAGGTCTCGACGTTATTGATGGAGGTGGGGTAGCCGTAGAGCCCTTTTTGTGCCGGGAACGGCGGCCGCGGACGAGGCCGTCCCGCCCGGCCTTCGAGCGAGGCGATGAGCGCCGTTTCTTCGCCGCAGACGAACGCGCCCGCGCCCTCCACCAGTTGGATCGAGAAGTTGAAGCCGCGTCCCAGGATGTTCTCGCCCAACAGGCCGTACTCCTTCGCCTGTTCCACCGCGCGCGCGAGCCGGTGCACGGCCAGCGGGTACTCCGCGCGGATGTAGATGATGCCTTCCTGCGCTCCCGTTACGAACCCGCCGATGATCATGCCCTCGAGCAGCGAGTGCGGATCGCTCTCGATCTCGTTGCGGTTCATGTATGCGCCGGGATCGCCCTCGTCGGCATTGCAGATCAGGTACTTCTTATCGGTTTTGGCCTTGCGCAGCACTTCCCACTTGAGGCCGGTGGGATAGCCGGCGCCGCCGCGTCCGCGCAGTTTGGACGCCTTGATCTGCTCGATCACCATGTCCGGCGCGTTGTCGATGAGAACCTTGTACAGCGCCTGGTAGCCGCCCACGGCGATGTACTCTTCGATCTCGTCGGCGCTGATCAGGCCGCAGTTGCGCAGGACGATCTTCTTCTGTCCCTTGAAGAACGGCACCTCGCGCCAGGACCGGATTTCGGGCAAGCCGGTGCCGTACTTCACCTGGCCGGTCAGGTGATCCCACTCTTCGATCTTGCACAGGGCTCGCTCGGTGGAGATCTTGCCGAGGTACATGTCGTCCAGGATGTGCGGCACGTCGTTGGGCTGGACGCGGTGCATGATCACCAGCGGCCGGCCCGGCAGCCAGACGTTGACCAGCGGCTCGGCGGCGCAGAATCCGAAGCAGCCCACGCGCGCCAGTTGCATGTCCAGCCCGCGCTGCTCGATCGCGTCCGCGAAGGCATGATAGACGCCCTCAGCGCCGTTGCCGGTGCCGCAGGTTCCCATGCCCACGCCGATGCGAGGCTTGTAGGGCAGCAGCTTTCCCAGCCCTGCCTCCCGGACGGCGTTGAAACTGCTGAGGTCCTGGATGCGCATCTAACGCTTCTCCTTCTCGATGGCGTCGATCTCGCTGCGCAGCGCCCGCTCGTTGACGTGGCCGAAGATCTCGTGATTGATCTCGACCACCGGCGCCAGCGCGCACTGTCCGAAGCAGGCCACCGTGCGGATGGTGTACTTGCGATCCGGCGTGGTGATGGTCTGCTTGGCCCCCTCGCCATCCTCGCTTCCGTGGTCGTGCAGGCCCATTTCGAGCTTCAGACGCTCGAGCAGGCCGCGCGATCCCCGGGTGTGGCAGGCCGTGCCGCGGCATACCGCGACCGTGTTCCTTCCCTGCGGCTCTAGATTGAAGAGCGCATAGAAGGTGACCACGCTGTGAATCTGGGCCAGCGGAAGGTCGGCTTTCGCGGCCACGTACTCCAGCGTCTCCGGCGGCAGGTACTTAAAAGGATGGTGTTCCTGGATGCGTTCCAGAATGGTCAGCAGCGCGCCGGGCTTGCCGCTATGTTCCGCGATCACCCGGTCCACGAAATCCTGATCTTCCAGGCTTGGTAGTAACTGCGCAGTTGTGTTCTTCATCGAGGAGAAAACCTCCCTGATTGTTGGCCCCGATTCGGACGTGCCCGGCGCCTCTGTCGATGAACGGGCTGTAACCCGCGAAGCGCCCGGACTGGGCGGATTTTAGAATACGGTTATCCGAAAGACATGCTCAAATCAAAAGCATACACTACCGGACCCAGTTTTGTCTTCGAGCGATCGCTCGGGGGTAGGGAGGCCCCACATGGAGGTGGGTGTCCGCCTGCCGACGCGCAGCCGCCCTCTCCACAAACCCATGTGGTACGCGATTGGTGGTGGGGCAGTCCTCCAGGACTGCGCCTCGCCTCCAGGTCCGGCCCGGGCTGGACCTGGACGTCCCCCGCAGGCGTGGACGCCTGGCCCACGAGTTCGCGATCCTGCCGACGAGCCCGCCGGCGTTCTTCAGAATGTGAGGCCGATGAGTACTTCCAGTTCGTTCCGTCGCTGCTTTCCCGGGAATGAGGAGAACAGGTCGGAGAACCAGCGAGTGAAGCGTAGTTCGGGCGTTATCTTGATCCCGAACTCGTCCCTTACGCGGAAGCCGGCGGTGGCCACGGCGCCGAACGTGGAAAGCTTCTGAGGGGTCCGTGGCGTGTAGTCCGTTGTCGTGGAGCCGTCGGCATTGTTGATGTCCGTGGTGGTTCGAACATTGGCGATCTTTCTCAAGGCAACGCCGCCGCCCAGGAACACCTGGGCCGAAGCGGTGCGGGCAGGGAGGGTCGCGTAGCGGGCCAGGACCGGTACGGTATAGTAGCGCGCATGGGTCGCCTCGTTCCGGGTCGAGATCTGCGAGGTTCCGTCTGCCAGCGTCACGGTCGTAACGACCTGCGAGGAGTAGCTGAAGTACTGGTATAGGAAGTCGGCGCTGATCAGGATCCTCCGCGTGGCGGCGTACTCCACCGTCGCGCCTCCGCCAAAGCGTGCGCTCGCCGGCGTCAATGAAGAGCTAACCACCGTCAGGCTGTTGGGGACGGATGCAAAGCCTGTCGCATTTTGTTGGGGCAGCATGACGATGCTGGCGCGCACTCCGGCGGAGAAGCGCCTCCAGAAGTTCGGCTGGACATCCACTTCGCGAGTGCTGCTACTGCTGGAGGTGGATTGAGCGCGTAGGATCGGCGCCAGTAGGATCCCGCAGAGGAAAAACATGCCTGCCGCGCGCTGCACGCCGGTCTTGCGTGGGTTCAATTGCACCGGGTTCTAGGCCTCCCAAAAAGAGCGTTGAATCAGTGGATGCGTGAAAGCGCATTGCCGTTACCTGCGATGCGTCCCTTCACAATCCGTCACGTTCGATGATAACCCGCGCGCTTGGCTCGATGGGGGAAGGCTGGCCGGGCCGCACGCGGCTCTGGCTGCGACGGGATCAGCGGAGCGTTCGCCGGATCTGTGGCCGGTCGAGGGTGCCTTCCAGCACGACCGGGCTCCCGCCACCCCCGCCGAGGGTCTCGTTCAGGTCAAAACGCATGGCGCGATCGAACCCGATGGTGCCGTTCCCGGTGAACTTCAGCGTGGGGCTGTCGAAGACGATCGCGCCCAGATCCAACCGGGACTGCTTCACACTAAGGTCGCAGGTGAGCGCATGGAAATCGGTTTCGCCGGCGACGGCGGCGCCGGTGGCGGAGGAACCCACCATGTCCAGCATCGCGATGCGTCCGTTCGTGACCGAGAGCCTGGCGGTCCCATCGAGCGAATCCCGCATCTCGTCCGCGGTCTTGCCGGCGAACCGCACCGTGTAGCTTGGCACGTCGATGACTCCATACATCTTCCCGCTGCCCCAGGCCGTGAAGGCGCCCAGCAGCGCGTTCACATCGACTCCGCGAACCGACCCGCGGCTGGCGCCACTCATCGTCTGTCCGCGAATTCGGAGATCCGCCGCGCCGGCCCATTCGCCCTGGCCGAGTCGCAGTCCGGCGTGTAGCACCTGGAGATGAAATGCCGGAGCCGACATCGGTTTCTGGGCCGAGAACAGCGCCGGGGCTTCCCCATCCATCGGCAGCGTGTGGGTGGCGTCCTTGCCGATCGCGAAGTCCGATAGAGTGAGCCGCGCGGGTCCCGCCACATTGTTGTATAGGTCCCCCTGAATCGAGGCTTCGAGGACGGCTTTGGCCTGCTCGCCCGGCGCTCCGAGCAGCACGCCGAAGCGCTCGCGGCGGATGCGCTCGGGAATCTCGCGCGGCACGATGGTGAGCGTGAGCTTCCCGTTGATCGGCAGCACCTGGGAGCCGAACGGGCCTGAGCGGCCCTCTATCCGGAAGCCCGAATCGCCCTGGCCGAAAAACTTCGCGCTCAACTCCAGCCGGCAGTTGGTCCCAACCGAGAGATTACTCACGCTAAGGTTCAGGTCGTCGATCCGAAGAGGCGGCCCGCCGGGATTCGCTCCGGAGACGAACACGTCGCCGGAGGAAATCCGGACCTCGTCGATATCCAGCGCCAGAGCCGCCTTTGGACCGGCCGCCGGCTGCGATCCGCTCGGCAGCGGCGGCGGCGACGAAAGCCTCTTGAGCAGCGACTCGATATTCGTCCCGTTCCGCCCATCGCTTTCGACGGCGATCCGCGGCGCTTCGATCAGAATCGAGCGGATCTCGATTCGACGGGAGGCGAGCGGGAGGAGCGCGATGCGGGCCGAGATCCGCCTGGCCGTGAGGAGATTGCCGATGGCGACGTCGCGCAGCGAAATCGTTGGCCTCAGCAGCAGGAACGAGGCGAGGTCGAACCGCGCCTCCCCGGCCGACACCGCCACGCCCAGCCGCCGGCTGAACGCGCTCACGATGCCGTCCTTGGAAGGGCCGCCCGCCAGGGCCCGCGCGACCAGCCCCGCGGTCAAGACCGCGGCGGCGAGCGCGCCGCACAGATACATCGGACGCAAGCGGTAATGCCGCCAAATCCCGCCCCACCCAACGGCCAGGTACCGGCGCTTCATCGCATTCCCTCCCTTCCGGCCGGGCAAGGTGCGGGAAACCCGCGCCGCGGGCGCCGCGTACAATCAAACAGGACCATGAGGATCACTCTGCGCTGGGGCGCCTTTCTCATTATTGCCGCCGTGCTGCCGGGAGCGGAAGATCCCCGTGAAATCGTGCGCCGCTCCACCGATGAGAATCGCCGCAGCCAGAAACTGGCTGAGAGCTATACCTTCATCGAACGCCAGGACGAGCGCGGCTTCGACTCGCACGGCCGAGTCCAGCGCCACACCGTGAAGAGCTACGACGTCACGCTCACCGAAGGCTCCCCCTACCGCCGCCTGATTGCGCGGGACGACAAGCCGCTCCCGCCCGACGAGGAGCGTGGGGAACAGCGGAAGCTCGAGAAGAGCATCCAGCAGCGGCGCGCCGAAACGCCCGCGCAGCGCGAGAAGCGCCTGGCGGACTGGCACCGCAAGCGCGAGCACGAGCGCGAGTTCCTGCGCGAGGTGCCCGACGCCTTCGATTTCCGCACGGTCGGCGAAGAGACGCTGGATGGCCGCCGCGTCCACGTGATCGACGCCACGCCGCGGCCCGGCTTCAAGCCCCGCACCAACGACGGTAAGCTGCTTACCAAGATGAAGGGCAGGCTGTGGATCGACGCCGAGACCTACGAATGGGCGAAGGCGGAGGCCCAGACCGTCGATACGATCAGCTTCGGGGGCTTTGCGTTGCGGGTCGGCCCCGGCACGCGGTTCAGCCTCCAGCAGGCGCGGGTCAACAACGAGATCTGGCTGCCCAAACAGGTCACGGTCACCTGGCAGGCGCGGCTTCTGCTCTTCAAGAAGCTTGCGGGCCAGGTGGATTACACCTACAGCGACTACAAAAAGTTCCAGTCCGACTCGCGCATCCTGGCCACCGAGCCCGCGCGCTGACCTCCGCGTGGCGCACGCTTCAGCATGCCGTGGCGAACTTCAGTTCGCCATTCGCGGCGGCACCCTCTCCAGAAAACCAGGCTGCCGTAGCCGGTTGCCGGGCCAGTCCTCCAGGACTGCGCCTCGCCTCCAAGTCCGCCTGCCCCACAAGTTTCTAACGGCTCTTGAGGGCCAGCCACTCCGGGCTCGCAAAAATCGCGGGACCGGTCTCCACCAGGCGCGGCAGCATATTGAACACGTCCAGCGGCGTCCAGTTCGCATCCCGGCGCGTACGGAAGCCCCGGCGGTTCAGCTCCGCCGCCACCTGCGAGAGCGGCTGATCCTCCGTGATCACCCCCATCATCACCGTCAGCGCGCGCTTTTCGCCCGGGTCGTCTTCGAGGTGTACGCAATCCGCGGCGATGCGAAATCCAAATGGCACCTCGTGGAGCTGGCCCGGAGCCCGCTCCTCCTCCCCTGGGTGCTCCCACTCGAGCGCCACCAGCGACCAGCCGGCCCGCGCTCTCTCGGCGAAATAGCCGGAGTCGGGCAGTCCGGACACGCATTCGCGAACCCGTTCCAGGTTGGGCATAGGACCTCCTTCGAACCGCTCCAGCAGGCCGATGGCCAGGGCTAAGTCGAGAGAATCGCGTGGCGCCCGCAGGGCCCGGTGTCCGCGCGTGGGAATCGAGTGTCCGGGGGCGGACGCCTTCAACCCGGCAGGACCGGCGGACTACGCTGGCCTCGGTTGTGGCGGCCGCGGGCGGCAGGCTCGCCGGCCGATGGTTCCCCGTGCTGGATGGCGTGTGCGGCTGCGCCCTGGCCGTGTTCGGGCTGTACGCGCTGCTGCGCCGTCGAGCACAGAACCGCGACCGTCAGGGAGCGGACCCCTCGCTTACGCGCGCGACTCGGCGCAAAGCTAGAGCCGCTTCAGCGCTTCCTTCGCCTCTTTCAGCTCCGCGAAGTCTCTCTCCGCCTGCCGGAAGTCTCGCGTGTGGACGCGCCGCCGCACGCCTCGCGTATCCACCGGATAGCGCAGGTGCAGCATCTCGTGGAACATTACGTACTCGAGCGCTAGCCGCGGCGCCTTCGGCCCATCCAGCGCCTTGCTGATGATGATCGCGTTGTGTGAGGGATCGTAGTGCCCCAGCGTGGTTCGCGAAGCCACGCGGCTCCAACCGAGCAGCGGGCGCGCCATCAAACCGTGAAAATAGCGCTGGTTCAGCTCTTCGAAAATCGTCTCCAGGTTGTGCCGCTCGCCCTGCGGGCCCGAAACGAACTTGCGCCCGCGGATCTGCCGCACCAGGTGCATCTGCCGGCGCATCTCACGCCGGTTCAGGAACAGGCGGTAGCGGTGCGCGTAGGCCGCCGCGATCTGTTTCCGGAACAGCTTGCCGAGCAGGATGTACGCGAGCGCTTCCAGGATCGGCGCCGGCGCGGCCGCCAGCAGATCGCTCATCCGGATCGCAAGACCCTCCTCGTCGATGCGCGCGTAGCTGTCGGGATTGGCGAACCGGCAGAACTCGACCGTGATCCTGGGGGGCTTGGTCCGCGGCTTCAGCTCGCGGAAAACGCGAAGGTAAATCTCCTCCGGCGTCTCGAACAGCAGGGCGCTCTCAACCGGCATGAATCCGCAACCTGACCCGATCTTCTCACACGCTCCCGGCAGGTGGGGCAGGCGTCCACGCCTGCAGCGGGTCTCCAGACCCGCCCGGGCAGGGCCCTCAGGCCGCGGTCTCGCTCGCCCGCGCCGGCCGCTCCAGCCACGAGAGTATCCGCGGCAGCGCCGCCAACGCCGCCTTCTCCCCGCGTTCGATCAGCCGCTCCGCGCTCTCAAAACCATCCCAGGTCATCCCCGTGACGTCCGGCTCGATCACCACGTTCGACGCGCGCCGCCACTCGTTCTCGGTCCGGCGCTGCATGATCTGGAAGCAGCGGTTCACCACCTGCAGCATGTTGCGCGGGTCGAAGTCCCCGTTCATCGGCAGCACCACGGAGACGACATGGGTGGCCCCCAGCGCACGCACCGCCGCGGCGGGCACCTCCATGGTCATGGCGCCGTCCACCAGGTGCTGGTCCTGACAACGCACCGGACGAAACAGGCCCGGGTAGGAGCAACTGGCGCGAATCGGCAGCAGCACGTCGCCGCGATCGCGGAACACCACCGGCCGCCCGGTCCGCAGATCCGTGGCCACCACCGCCAGCGGGATGCGCATGTCCTCGAAGCGGTAGACCTTCAGCAGGCGCGTCAGAAACTCGGCCATCCGCTCGCTGCCGGCCAGGCCCAGCAGGCTGAGCCCCCACCGGGCCACGTCCTTGAACCTCATCAAGCGCGCGGCATCGGCGATCTCTTCGACGCTCGCGCCGCTGGCGTAAGCGGCAGCCACAATCGCGCCCGCGCTGACACCCGCGATCCTGCCCACCGGAATCCGGTGCCGCTCGAAGACGCGCAGAACGCCCAGGTGCGCGATCCCGCGCGCGAACCCGCCGCCCAGCGCCAGGCCGATAGCCGGGTCGCTCGGCCGGCCTCCCGCGCGCGCCCAGTGCCGAATCCCCTCTACCCAGTTCCGCATCCTGCGAGCGACTCCGGCTTTCCCACCCAAATGTTCTACTATGAGTTTGGATGCTGTCATTTCGGCCTAAGTTTCTGGTTTTGCTTCCCGTTTCTCTGGCTGCGGCGATCGCGAAAGGCGACGATAGCTTCGCCGGGGCCGTCGAGGCCCGCCTCGCCCTGGCTCGCCTCAATGTCGTCGGAAGCGTGCTCATGATCGGCGCGCACCCCGACGACGAGCAGGCCGCCACGCTCGCCTACTTCGCCCGCGGCCGGTCCATGCGCGCCGCCTATCTCTCCGTCACCCGCGGAGAGGGAGGCCAAAACCTCATCGGTCCGGAACAGGGCGACCGGCTCGGAATCATCCGGACTCAAGAGTTGCTCGACGCCCGCCGCATCGATGGCGCCGAGCAGTTCTTCACCCGCGCCGTCGACTTCGGATACTCGAAAACCCCCGGCGAAACGCTCTCCAAGTGGGGCCGCGAGCGCATCCTGTCCGATATCGTCTGGGTCATCCGCCGCTTCCGCCCCGACGTCATCATCCTGTGCTTCTCCGGCACCTCGCGCGACGGCCACGGCCACCACCAGGCTTCGGCGATCCTGGGGAAGGAAGCCTTCTCCGCCGCCGCCGACAGAACCCGTTTCCCCGACCAGTTGCAGTGGGTCGAGCCCTGGCAGGCCAAGCGCCTGGTGTGGGGCGTCTGGGGCTCCGCCAACGAGCCGGGTCAGGTCCATATCGACACCGGCGAGTATAACCCCCTTCTGGGTTATTCGTATCTTGAAATCGCGGTTATGAGCCGCAACATGCATCGCAGCCAGGCGCACCGGCGCCATCCGCCGCCGCGGATCGTCCCCGGCATCGTTCGTCCCCTTGGCAGGCGAGCCGGCCACGAAGGATCTGTTCGATGGCATCGACACCACCTGGAACCGCGTGCCCGGGGGCAAGCAAGCGGGCCGCCTTCTGGCCCAGGCCGCGCGGACCTTCGATGACGAGCATCCCGACCGCATCCTGCCCTTGCTGCTCAAAGCCCGCGCTTCCATCCAGGACCTCAACGATCCCTGGGCCGCCAGGAAACTCGGCGAGCTCGGCGAGACCATCGCCCTCGTCTCCGGGTTGTGGCTCGACGCGGCCGCCGACCGCTGGGACGTGACGCCCGGCTCCACCGTCTCCGTCCGCGTCACCGCCCTCAACCGCTCGCATGTTCCCATCGCGGTGGCCGGCGTTTCCGCCGGTGGCGCCGTGCTCTCCGATCGCATCCCGCTCGAGTTCAATAAGCCCGAGGTCCGCACCCTCAACGTCACCATCCGGCCCGATCGCCCCTACTCCCAGCCCTATTGGCTGGTCAAGCCTCACGGCAATTTCTACGACACCACCGGCCACGGCGAGGACCCGGAGAATCCCCCCGTCGAGACGGCCGTCTTTGTCCTCGATATAGGGGATGAGAGCGTGACCCTGTTGCGGCCGGTTATCTACCGTTACGCGGATGGCTCGCAGGGCGAACTGGTGCGGCCCATCGAGATCGTGCCGCCCGTGGCGCTGGAGTTCTCCCAGCCGGTGTTGCTGTTCCCGGATCCCAAGCCCAAGAAGCTCGAGGTGCTCGCCCAGAGCAACGTCGCCGACGCCTCGGGCGAGGTGCGGCTGGAAGTGCCCGAAGGGTGGCGCGCCAGTCCCGCCGCGCGCAGCTACAAGCTTGCCAACCGCGGCGACGAAGCCACGCTGGCCTTCGACCTCACGCCCACCGACGGCCCCGCCCGCGGCCAGATCCGCGCCGTCACCAACATCGGCGGACGCGACATCTCCTCCGGCATGCGCGTCATCTCCTACCCTCATTTCCCGGCCCAGGTCGTCTTCCCGCCCTCTGAAGCCACGCTGGTGCGCGCCGACGTCAAGGTTCTCGCCAAGCGCATCGGCTACGTCATGGGCGCCGGCGACCAGATGCCCGAGGCCCTGCGCCAGCTCGGCTGCCAGGTCACCCTGCTCAGCCAGGAAGACCTCGCGACCGGCGACCTCTCCGGCTTCGACGCCATCGTCACTGGCGTGCGCGCCTACAACCTGCGCGGGGACCTCGCCGCCAACCAGAACCGCCTGCTCGACTACGTCTCGAACGGCGGCACGCTGGTGGTTCAGTACAACGTGCTCGAGCGCAACGCCCCGCTGGGCACGCTGGCCCGCATCGGGCCCTACCCCATCCACATAGGCCGCGACCGCGTATCGGTCGAGGAAGCGCCGGTCCTGTTCACCAATCTGGACGACCCGATTCTGCGTTCGCCGAATATTCTCACCTCGGCGGACTTCGACGGATGGGTGCAGGAGCGCGGCCTCTACTTCGCCAGCGACTGGGACCCGCACTACAAGACGGTGTTCGAATCGCACGACCCCGGCGAAGCGCCCCATCCCGGCGGCACCCTCTACACCCGCTACGGCAAGGGCGTCTACGTATTCACGGCCTATTCCTGGTTCCGCCAGTTGCCCGCCGGCGTCGCGGGCGCGTACCGCGTCTTCGCCAACCTGCTCAGCGCGGGCAAGGTGGCTCAGTGAGGTGCGCCGAGGCCGGCCCCCAATGAGCACCCTTCCCGATGACCCGCCCCCCTTCCTGGGAACCTGGAACCGGGTCTACGCCGCCGTCCTGATCTATCTGGTTCTGCTCATCGCTGGCCTGTACGTCTTCACGCGAGTCTTCGAGTCATGAGAGCGCTCGATTGGGTGGTGCTCAGTGGCACGCTCTTTTCCATCGTCGCCTACGGCCTGTACCGCGGCCGCGGCAGCAACACCGTCAATGCCTACCTGCTCGCCGGCAAGACCATGCCCTGGTACGCCATGGCGCTCTCCATCATGGCCACCCAGGCCAGCGCCATAACATTCATCTCCACCACCGCCCAGGGATACGCCGACGGAATCCGCTTCCTGCAGTTCTACCTCGGCCTGCCCATCGCCATGGTGATCCTCGCGGCGACCGCCGTGCCCATCTTCCACCGCGCCAACGTCTACACCGCCTACGAGTACCTCGAGAAGCGCTTCGACTCCAAGACGCGCGCCCTGGTCAGCGCCATTTTCCTGATCGAGCGCGGCCTCGCCGATGGCGTCGCCCTCTGCGCTCCCGCCATCGTGCTGACCGTAGTTCTGGGCTGGCCCAGCCACCTCACCATCGTGATCATGGGCGCGCTCGTGGTCGCCTACACCGTGGTCGGCGGCATCAAGGCCGTCACCTGGACCGAAGTGCAGCAGATGGTCATCATCTTCATTGGCCTGGCCGCCGCGCTCATCACCGCCCTGTGGCTCCTGCCCCGCGGCGTCGGTCTCGGCGACGCCTTCCATCTCGCCGGCGCGGTCGGCAAGCTCAAGGCCATCGACCTGGCCTTCGACCTCGACAACCGCTACAACATCTGGAGCGGCCTTCTGGGCGGCACCTTCCTGTTTCTTGCCTACTTCGGAACCGACCAGTCGCAGGTGCAGCGCTATCTCACCGGCAAGTCCATCGCGCAGAGCCGTCTCAGCCTGCTGTTCAACGCCGTGGCCAAGATCCCCATGCAGTTCCTGATCCTGGTCACCGGCGCGATGGTCTTCGTGTTCTTCATCTACGAGCGCCCGCCGCTGCTGTTCGATCCCGTCGAGTTGCAGCGCATCCAGTCCGATCCCGCCTACCCGTCCGTGGACCAGCGCTACCGCGGCGCTTTCGAGGAGCGGAAGCGCGCGGCCGGCGAGCTGGTGGAATCCCACCGTTCGCAAGACACCGCCCAGCACGCGCGCAGTCTGGCCGCCTTCCGCGGCGCGCAGAAGGAACTGGACCAGGCCCGCTCCGACGGCGTCCGCATGGTCGAAAAGGCCACCGGCCTCGGCTTCACCGACACCAACTACATCTTCCTCTCCTTCGTCACGCACTACCTGCCCGCCGGCGTCGTCGGCCTGATCATCGCCGTGATCTTCGTGGCGGCGACTTCATCGACCGCCGCCGAGGTGAACTCGCTGGCGACGGTATCGGTGATCGATATCTACCGCCGCCACATCCGCAAGGAGGCCTCGGACCGGCATTATCTGTGGGCCTCCCGCATCGCCAGCGCCTTCTGGGGCTGCTACGTGGTGGTCTTCGCCGAGTACGCCCTGCACCGCCTAGGCTCGCTCATCGAAGCGGTGAACTTAGTGGGCTCGCTCTTCTACGGAGGCATGTTAGGAGTCTTCGTCCTGGCCTTTGCTTTTCCGAGAGTCCGCGGGACAGCAGCTTTTACGGGAGTGCTGGCCGGCGAAGCCGCCATCTTCTGGGCCCACTTCGCGACCCAGATTTCGTTCCTCTGGTACAACGCGCTAGGCTGCATAGTGGTGGTGTTAACCGCCCTGGCCCTGTCGTGGCGTGGGGCAGGACTCCAGTCCTGCAGCGGGTCTCCAGACCCGCCTCCGTGCTAACTTGTGAGCGTGAAGAGCCTCTACGAACCGACAACCGTAGCCGAGCTAAAGAACCGCATCGCGCAACTCCGCCCCGATAGCGAACGCCAATGGGGCAAGATGACCCCCGCGCAAGCCGCCGCGCACTGTTCCGCGGCCATGGAGTGGGCAGTCGGCGACGCCTTTCCGCCGCGCCTGTTCGTGGGCCGGCTCCTCGCGTGGATGGTGAAGCCGAAGCTGCTAGGGAGCGAAGAACCGATGCGCCGGAACGCCCCAACCGCGAAGACCCTGGTATAGCGGACGACCGCGACCTGAAAATGGAGCAGCACCGCCTCTCCGCCCTGATCGACCGTTTCGCCGCCGCCGGCCCGGCCGGCTGCACCACCCATCCGCACACCTTCTTCGGCCCCCTGACCCCGCAGGAATGGGCAGCGTTGATGTACAAACACCTGGACCATCATCTCCGCCAGTTCGGCGCCTAGTGGTGGGTGTCGGGATGCTCCGCAAACCGGGGACTGGACCGAAATTTCGCCGCCTCTGCGAGATTCGTGCCTGTCCCAAGGTTTGCTCTTGGACAATCGTCATCCGCCCCAGCACCGAACCGCGACCGTAAGGGAGCGGCGCTGCCGTCAACCGGACCGCACTACGGTTGCGCTTCGGTGGATTCGTGCGCCTCCGGCGGCAGACGGCTCCGAGCAGCTTCGAAGACCTCTCGCGCCGCAGCCAGCGCCTCGGCCACCTCATCCGGCTCAGGCTGAGAAGGCTCTCCAGGATACCGGAACTTCCAGGCGTACTCGCTGAGCGGCACGGCCCTATCGATGACCGTGCGCAAGGACGCGTCCAGGGCCAGGCACTGCTCGCCGATCTCCTCCAGGTTGTGCGTCTTCCGGAAGGTTTGCCCCTTCCATGTGAGAAACCCCTTGAGCGCTTTCTCGGCGGCCTGTTGGCAGTGGAAGACGGCCTCGTCGAGCAACGGCGGGGAAGCTGCTGTCAGCGCTTCGGCGGCGCGGAGATCGTTGAACGCCTTGCCGAACCACGCCCGCGTCTCGGCGACCAGTTCGGGATCAAAGGGCATAGAGGAGCATCCCCTCGCGCGTCACCGTGGCGGGCAGCGATGCGGGGACTCGGGCACGGCGCTCGAAGCTCGACCGGGGCCACACCACCACGTCGGCAGCCGTCCCTGTGCCCCGCAGAGCCCGATACGCAAGGCGGCTTCGCTGCCTCTCCGGCGACGCACCGTCGGGAACTATGACCATCAGGTCGTAGTCGCTGTCCGGACCGGCCTCTCCCCTGGCCACGGACCCGAACAAGTAAATGCGCTCCGGGGTATACGCCTCCACCAGGCGGCGCACCACCTCGCCCAGAACCGGGTCGCTAGCGGCTAACATGGCTTGTCCCCATTCAGTTTGCCACAACTGCCGCGGGCCGGATCTTCAGGCCGGAGCAGAGCGTTGGTGGACCCGCCAATCTTCAGTGGCCTCGCCTAAATCGAGAGGCGCTCGGCCCTATTTCTTCCATGCTGTATTGAATCCGAGTGATCGGTAGACCTGGAAGGGGTTCAGGCACAGTACGCCGAACGTGCTGCATACGTCGGGTACTCGTCGGTTTTGTCGTTGCTTCCCAGGCGCGGAGACTTCTACCGTAACGACGCACCGGTCGTTGGGTCTTGCGAGAGCGTAAGCGATGAGAAAGGGGTCGCGCCCGATTTCTTCGAGTTCGTCGTCGGTGAGGTCCGGCGCGTATCCTTCGGTGACGACTTTATTCACGATTGTGGGATCGGCAGCTTCGTTCAGGCGCAGGACGTCTTTGTGGCCGGTCATCCACGCCAGTAGGGGGTCTTCCTTCCTGCTACCCGCGAGTACCTCGTCGAGCATTTCCACCGGGAGTCCGATCCGCCGTTGGTTGCCTGGTGAGCGATCCAATCCCAGAACTCCGGTATCTGATCGATGGGGTAGTAAGTGTTGCTCGCGGTGATGAGGACGTTCGCGTCGAAGAGGTGCAACACAGCGCGTTAGCTCGCACCTCGCACGGAGAGTAGTGGCTCCACGTTTATGGGCTTCACCCCGAGGACACGGCCGGCTTTGGTGTACGTGATCGTGCCTTCATCCAGTGCCCGCCGCACCAGGCCGAGGAGCGCGCCGCCCATGCGGTGCCGGCGAACCACGTAGTAGTTCGGTCCTCCTTCGGCTTTCTTGTCCCGTTCCGCTTCGCGCTGCTTGTGCGCTCGCCATTCCTCCTTGAAACGCCCATCGAGTGCGGCCCACGTCGTTTTGCCGATCATACCGGTCCGGTAGAGCTTGTACGCCACCATTCGTCTGCTGACGCGGTGAGCCTCCGCGAAAGTTCCGATCTGTTCCGCGATGGTGGACACGCTCAAATGTAACGATGGCGCGAGTTGTCGTAGTTCCATTGCAGGGAGGAGGAATTCTCCTGCTACGTCGTTGCAGTATCGCTCCACCTGCTTCTCCGTGTCCGCCCCGCTGATCCCGGTTTGTCCGAGCCAGATGTGCGCCAGCTCGTGCACGGCCGTGAACGACCACGCCGTCCTTGCATCCTGGTCGTTGATCACGATGAGTGGCGCGATCTTGTCCGCGAGTGCGAACCCGCGGAATACCTCGACGGGGATGTTCGAGTGGAAGCTCCCGAGGTTACCGAGAAGGAGCACGTACACCCCGCCCGCCTCGATCGTTTCTCGCAGATACGTAAATGCCTCATCGGCGTTCTTGGTGGCACGATATCGCCCTAGGTCGAACTTGAGGCGGTCGGCGATCCGTGCCGCCAGCGCCGTGACGGGCGCTTCCATCGTTGCCGAGCCGATGAATTCCAAGGGCTCGGCCTGGTCGTCTTCGAGCATCGACCGCATGAGCCCCTGCCGTGCCTTGATGTCACGCACCAGCGCGTCAAGCTCCGGGTTGAACTTCTCCTGCCCCGGCAAGGTCCGGAAATCCTGGCCTCGATCGCCCCTCCGCGGGGGCTCCGCCAGGTAGAAGACCAGTAGGGGGCGGCGGTAGACTTTTGCCATCTTGCCGATGACTGCGCGCGATGGTTCCTCCTCGCCCAGTTCCATGCTCTCGAGGCGTTGCAGGCCGGTCTTTCCTCGTGCACTGGGCAGGCCGAGCAGGCGTGCGGCATCTTCGACCGACAGTCCGGCCGTCTCTCGTGCCCACGTCAAGATTCTCGGCTGTATCGCGCTCATACCAGGGCCGCTGCCTCTATTAGACCGTATCCCCTTCCTGGTGATTATAGCCGCCGCCAGCACGGAACCGCGCGCGTCAGCAAGCGGACGAAACGGATCACACGGTCGAAAGCCTGGTGGTTGACTGCGCGTCGGCAAAGAGCCGGAAAGCGCAAATGGCAGCAGAGTGACCGGCTGGGCCGGAAAAATGGGTTGGGCGCGATACCTGCACCCTGACCGTGATGCAGGACCAACTCTCCCGCCGGCCTTTGGCCCCGTCCAGGAATGGGCGATGATGCATAGAGAGGAGTTGCGGCCGGCGAACACCGATCCGCTGCCGTGAACCGGAGTCCGTATGTATTGGGACATCGTCGAAGTCACACCAGAACGGAACTACCATCTCTTTGTGCGATTCAAGGATGGCCTCGCCGGCCGTGTGAGGTTGCAGGAATCGGAAATGACAGGCGCGCTCGCGCCCTTGCGAGACGTCGAGTTCTTCGAGCGTGTGTATATAGATTACGGAGCGCTCACCTGGCCCGGCGGCATCGATCTGGCCCCCGACGCAATGTACACACGAATTGCCCACGACCGCGACAAGCAATCGCAGGCCTCCTGATCGAGCCCGCCGCTGACTGCAAGCCGACTTGGCGTTCCTGATGAACCATGCCCGGAAGAACCAATGCCGTATCATATGGGTATGGCGGAATTGGTCTTCGAAGTCCTCCAGGAGGCCGACGGCGGCTACTGCGCTGAATGCCTCACCGAAAACATCTTCAGCGAGGGGGATACGTGGCAGCAGTTGCGCGAGAACGTCCTGGAGGCGACGGCAGCGTTCTTCTTCGACCGGCCGCGGCCTGAGCGGGTTCGCCTCCACCTGGTCCGTGACGAGATTTTGTCCGTCGCATGAAGATCCCCCGCGATGTCTCGGGTACGCATCTCGCCGGCGTCCTTTGTCGTCGTTGGCAATACGCCAAGGTGCACCAGGTTGGTAGCCACATGATCCTGGAGACTTCAGAACCTACCCACCAACGAATCGCAATCCCCGAGCATGACCCACTCCGCCTGGGGACACTCATGTCGATTCTGCGAGCCGTCGCGCGGCACAAAGGCGTGACACGGGACGCGATCTTAGCGACTTTGTAGACCCTCAGAGAAGCAAAGCCGACTTGTCGGGGAGTAATCCTTTCGTTCGCAGGAACTTCGTACGTGGCGCACAACGCCGACCGCAATGCGCTATGATGTCTCGGCAGCTATGGTGAACATCGCAGAAGCCCGGCGCCAGTGCGAGCTCTTCGTCGCAGAAATGGCAGACAATCGCCCCAATTGTGACGACGCTGGCGTCGCACGGAAGATCCTCAGCGAACTTGAACGCCATGGCCAACCTACCGCCCGAACGCGTGCACGGCTTACACGGTGGTGCCATACCAACGGAACCCTCAATCAACGTGGGGTGCCTATCGCGAAAGCAATTTGCGACGCAGTTTACGGTCGAATCCTGCCCCGTGAAGATTGACAGCACGGTCATGCCCGAACGGAAGCCGACTTGTGGGGAGTAATCCATCGGCGCCTCCCCGCACGCCGTATCTGACCCGCACGCATCCCCGATAGATGGCGCTTCCAACTATTGCTCCCTGCGACAGTTTTAGATGGACACGGCGATACAATCGAAGCTGAAATGCGTTGCGCTCTAGAATGCCCGATTGAAGCAAAGATAAAACTGCCAAGGGATCTTGATAGCCTCTGGTTCAACGGAAAACGCCTGATCATCCGGCGTGACGATAATGGATACGCCTCGGTGATCCGCATTGAGGGAAAAGTTGCCGAAGACGACATGATCAAGATGGTCATCGAGAAACCGCCAAATGGGATGACGCACTTCAGTTCGTCCGGCGGTATCAAAATCCGCGAGGAGCTCGAAGAGGAGCTGAAGCTCGTCGAATCCACTCTTGGACTCTTCTGCAAGCTGTCCCGTGTCCGCTGGGAATATGCCAGCTCACTAGCGTCCGGCTATAAGTCCCACAGAGTCAACTGGTTAGAAATTGGCGATGATTTTTGTTGGGACTCGAGGTCACGGAGAGCCTGCAAAACGGGCACTTGCTCGAACAGCGTGACGCTGAGCACCTGTAGGATTTCGTGAAGGCTGGCCTCCAGCCCCAGCCGCTTGCGGACGATAGCCACCAGCACGTAGACCGACACCGCAATCCAGATTTGAGTTTTGACCGCGTTCTCGCTATATCCGTAAAACGCCTTGATTCGCAAGTGCTGCTTGATCCATTTGAAGAACAGTTCTACCTGCCAGCGCGACTTGTAGAGTTGGCAGATGGTCAGGGCGGGCAGGTCGAAGTTGTTGGTGAGGAACCGCAGGCTGCGATCCTGCTCCGCGTCATAGTAGTGGATGCGCCGCAGCGGGTCGGGGTAGTGCTTACGCGAGGCGGTCGAAGCCAGCACGACGGTGTGATCGGAACGCACGCCGGTGCTGGCGTCCACCGGCTGCGAGTAGCGGCGGCGCAACCGGACTCCCCGCTTGGTGCGCGTGACGAAGAAGGCGCCGCCACGGTGGAAGACGTAGAGACGCTCGAAGTCGACGTAACCGCGATCCATCACGTAGAAGGAAGCGGGCTCCGGGACGAGCAAGTCGAGGACGTTGACGTCGTGCAGTTTTCCGTCGGAAACCTCAATAAACGTGGGGATCGGGCCGCGGAGGTCCAGCAGGGTGTGCATCTTGATGGCGGCCTTGCGGGCGCGGAAGCGGGCCCACGGGAACACCGACAGGCAGAGATCGATGGTGGTGGAATCCAGGGCGTACACGGTGTTGTCCAGATCGAACCCGAGAGACTCGTGGGCATACATCGGACGCGCGATGCCGATGAGCACCTGGGCGAAGTCGGCATAGATGCGCCAGTCGTGCGCTTCGTTGGCGTCGGCCAGCGTGGCGCGTGAGATCTTGCCGCGAAAGCCGAGGTGATAGACTTTGCTTTCGACGGCTCGCAAGCAGGCCTCGATGTCGCGCAGGCTCTCGCGAAAAGTAAGTTGAGCGAAAGCGAGGCAGAGGAACTGGTCCAAACAAGAAAAGCCGCGGAATTTGGAATTGCCCCGGTAGCGGGCAACGCACTTGTTGAACTCGTAGGGCGGGAGGTGGTCCATCAACTGGGCGAAGACGAAGCGGCCGACATGCATGTCTCATTGTCGGGAGCGCTCGGCAAGCTGCTGGAGGGGGTTCAAAACCGGAGTTGCACGTTCAAATCGAAAAGAGTGCCGAGGGCATCTACCTCTATCACAACATTGGAGTTGTCCACGAGTCCCGAGGCGATAGCCGGACAGTAGTGATGCCAGCTCAACAGCAATCCCAGAGACGCCGGAGGAACAGCAAGACATTCAATGGAATAGCCTCAAATGGGGCGAATCGGAAGAGAATACGGAAGTGTCGCTGCCTATCGAAGACTTTTGGGCGATACTCAACCTGGGGCATTTCGCCAGGGATCTCTCCGTCACGATGGCGTTTTTTCGTGAGGGCAACGTTGATCTCCGCGTCCGCCGCTACATCACTGCCTACTTCTCGTTCTACTTCGTGCTGGAAGGGTTATACGCCAACGGGCAGTTTGGCAATCGGGAGGTTCGCGCGGAATTTGCGAAGTCCGCAACCCTCAAGAAGTGCATCGAAGAAGTGCTACCGATGCCGCTCTACAATCGGCCCTCGCGCACGAATGATGTGATGTCCCTCGATGATTTTCTAAAAGTCGTCAATAAGCCAAAGACCGTAGACGGCGTTATCCACCTTCTCGTTTGGCTGCGCGGCGATTTGCACCACTTTGTCAACAATCCAAAGAAGCTGACTGGCTCACCGTTCACTCACCGACGATATCAGACGGTAGCGTGGTTCATTCACGATATCTGCACTGGTGCGCTTCGCGATGAAGTGATGGCCCGCTTCCCACGGGACGGTGACCAGCGACGCAAGGCACCGGAGAACCAGGTAAGTATGATATGGACGACGGGGCCTCGGGAGAGCGAGAGCGAGGCACCGTCGTCACCGCCGTGGAACGGTCGCTAGCCGGTCAGTGGGAAAACTGCTGCTGGACCGCGCCGAGGGCCGCGATGCCAGACTGGCGGCATGTCCAAACCTAAACGCAAACAAGCGCCTAAGACTGTTCTACGGCTGCCCGACCTGGAGCAGTCGAAGTCGGCCGTCCTGAACAGCCTCCCATCCCAGAGCTCCCAGCGCTCATACGATCATGCCATCCGGGAGTTCATCGATTGGTACTGCTCGGAACCCCGCTTGGCCTTCAACAAAACCGTTGTGACCCGGTATCGCATTTTCCTTGAGCAGGCGCACTATGCCTCCTCGACTATCAACCTGCGGCTCGCGGCGGTCCGCCGCCTTGCGTATGAAGCCGCTGATGCAGGCCTGCTGAGTCCGGACCTCGCGGCCGGAATCCGTCGGGTCAAAGGTGCCAAGAAGTTTGGCGTTCGGATGGGCAACTGGCTCACAGCCGAGCAGGGAAAACGGATGCTCGACGTATTCGACCGGAACACCCTCCGGGGAATACGAGATTACGCCATGGTCGCTGTGCTCTTGGGTTGCGGGTTGCGTCGCGCGGAAGTTGCCGCATTAGCTGTTCAGGACCTGCAGCAACGAGAAGAACACTGGGTATTCGCCGATCTCGTCGGCAAGGGTCGTCATGTTAGGACCGTCCCGGTTCCACTCTGGATAGCCGGTGCACTCCGCGCTTGGATGACCGAAGCAAAAATCACCGATGGCCCGATCTTCCGCGCGATCAATAAAGCGGGGCGGATTGCCGTGCATGGTTTCAGTCCCAAGGTCATCTGGGGCGTTGTAAAGCAGGCGTGTCAGGTCTGCAATCTCGGCAACGTGGCGCCCCATGACCTCCGTCGGACGTGCGCTCGGCTGTGCCACGAGCGTGGTGGCGAGTTGGAACAGATTCAGTTTTTACTCGGGCATGTTAGTGTCCAGACGACAGAGCGCTATTTGGGATGCAAGCAGCGGCTCCGCGACGCCGTCAACGACTCAATCGGGATCGAACCGGAGCCGATTCAATCCTGATACTAGCCGACTTATCGTACTTCATCGGACAGTGGCAGCTCGAGTCGGCGCGCCACGGTCATCACGATCTATTCGGCGAGCCAGCCCAACAACTCTAGCTGAACAGGTACTCCCTGTACCTAGCACTCAACCTAGTTCCCAGGCTACCGGCAACGATCTGGAGGGCCCGCTTCAGTCCCGCCTCGCCCGGCAGAGCGAGCGCATCGCCCAGGGCGCGAGCGGTACTCCCGGGAACTGAGAAGTGGAAGGAGGATCGTTCCAGCGCCCACGGCCAATACGCCCTGAGGAAAGGAACTGCGACCATCTGGTACGGAGTATCTCCCAACCAGAAAAGTAGTGGCTTTGGAAAAGTGCACATAGTGAGGTGAAAAGCGTCTTGCGGAGCCGCGACCATCATTGCGGCGAGCCGGTAGAGCAAACCGAGCTGGGTCTCACCGCGCTCCTCCCATTCATTGGCGGCTTTATAGAGCACGCGCCAGTTGCCTTCGCCATTTGCGATTTGGCGCATAGCATCAACAACAGCCGTCCAGAATGGATCCAGTCCGGACGCCGCGGGGAGCTGTTCTTCGAGGAGGGAGCGCACTTGGTCCGCCGCGTCGCGGCCCTGCGTGACTCGCACCGTGGCCAGCGAAAGGCAGATGATCGTAGCTGTTACCTTCCCAACTCGCTGGCTCAACCGGATCGCACGCTGATCGGCGCCCGGCGAATTTGTCCCTGCGGTGTAAGCACTCCACGATTCCGCGAGGGCATCGGCGAATCGGCCCTCGACGACGTGGGCGGCAACTCGGAATGGCACCATCGTGCTATGCATCCCTAGGTCATACCCAGCGAGGCTGGCTCGACCGGACCAGCTTAGCGCCTCCTTGTGCAATCCGAGGCTTTCCGCCAAGAGGGTTAGCTGTGCGGCTATGGCGTACAGCTTCGCGGGGTCGAATAGGTCAAGAACTGGAGGATTTCTGTCGAAGATAGAACCAGGAGCAGGTTTCGCATGGGGCCAGGATTCCTCGGCGTTACCTAGGGCGACATAGGCGTAGAACCCCGCGAAGTTGCCGAATACGGTGATGGTAATCTTCCAGCTGTCGTCAGCCTTCGTCGAATCGAGCAGAAGCTCCGCCGCTTTGCTCAGAGAGCCAAATGCCAACACCCGCTCTCCACGCCGCCACCGCTCGAAGCCTAACTCTGCCTGAATTGTCGCCGCGAGCACCGTCGCCACTTCATTCGCGTGAGCTAACGCCAAATCCGCGGCTTGGGTGAGGTGTACAACGGCTGAGTCATCGCCTAGGTGCGCTGCGCTGATGCCCGCGAGCGCTGTAACGTACACTCTCTGAGCCGGGCTCACCTCTGCATCAGATTTTACGCAGCGAGTAAGCCAGGCCAGTGCCTCGGACCAGCGGCTCACGTAGTGGTACTGCCTACCTACAATATCCGCCAGGCAGAAGGCGGCCTCGGCGCTAGAAGCGCTCGCCGCTATAGCGTGCTCGCCTAGCGCTATAGCTTCGTCGAAGCGCTTCAGGTACTCCGCAAGAACGATCACTCGTCCCCGCTGCGCCCAAGCGTACAGCACCGTGACACCCCGATCGCGGGCCCAGTCGCCGACCATCTCGAGCGCACGCAACGCTCGGTCCCAATCACGATCCGCCTCGGACTTGCCGTGTTCGGCGAGCCAGATTGTGTTACAGACGACCGCCGCCGCGCCATCTGCAAGCTTGCTCTCGGCCCATCGGGAAAGTTCCCCGGCCTGAAGCTCGGCAAGGTGGTCGAGGCAGTCACGCAACTGAGCATCCGGCTTGACTTGCGACAAAGACGACCAAAGGAGGTCGTAGTAGTCGGCCTGGAGCTCTGCTGGGCGCATGCCCAGGACCTCAGCTGGCGCCGCTCTGAGCGAACGCAGACTGCGCACGCCGTACCGAATAGCGTCGGCAGGTCGGGTGGACCAGAGCGCGACGCCGGCGATCCCACCAAGGAGCACATCGTATCCTTGCAGCTCGGGTGGCAGTTCTTCACTTGCAAGCAACTGCTCAAGGTCCGCGAGTAGGAACGTCGGATCCTTGCGTTTCTCTACGTAAATGGAAATCTGTATTGATCTGATGCCTACGCGCAAAGCCAGCGGCATCCCAGTTGGCAGCCTCGTGGTTGTCCAGAGATCGGAAAGCATGAAGTCATCCTTCGGCTCCTTTGCCTTCAGATAGCTCAGCAAACTGGTCAACAACAGCATGCCTGCGTCCACGTAACAATCAGCGGCGACGTAATGATGAATTGCCTGCAGGGCGGTCAAGGCCGTCATGCGACGTCCGCGCACCAAGCGCGAGGCGAGGTACTCGTGAGAGGCCTTTTCGGTTTGCCTGCTCAGGTTCAATCCGCTGAGCCGCGAGACGAGCGGGGAAATCAGGTACCTGTCCTGGCCATCCCGCTGTATCCAGAGGCCAAGCAGGGACATCAACCGTTCGGCTGGGTGGTCTACCGGTTTGGGTAGGGACGCTAGCTCGCGGACGTCACTGCCAGAAAAAGGGCCTCCAGCAATCCGCAAACGGTACAAAAGCTGTCTCGTGTCCGGGTCCGGTATTGTCCGTACGAGGTCTGCTTGCGTCGGAGCGTCAAGATTGATGGCAAACGCGCCGCTGAGGACTTCCTGGAACGTTTGAGCGCTGACCACCCATCCCCTTGCTTCCAGGAAAAGTGCCGCTTCGGTCAGCAGGAGCGGATGCTGGCGGCAGATCGCAGAGACCGTTACTGCCCAGGCTTCGGTGAGAAATGCGGCGGGCGCTCCGTGCGCAGCCAGGAGTTCGAGGACCTCAGCATCACTGAAGGCGGGTGTCGATTCCTCCAGGACCTCGCGTCCAACGGCCGCCCTAGTTGGCGACGGGAGAGGAACGGGAGAAATCGTGATGAGCGTTATTCCTGCCTTGCGTGCCGCTCGCGCAAGGAGGGTCAGAGCATCGTCGAGTTCTTCGCGGCCGGAGGTTCTGGGCAGATCATCAAGTACAAACACCGCGTCGTGCCCGACTGTTGCGCAGCACTCCTCGTACCAAGCAGCCCTAGTCCGTCGGGCTTGCCTCTGCGTAATGCGAGCGAGTGTGCCGTCGATGACAGAGAGCGCCTGGGCAGGAGTTCGGTCACGCAGTCGAAGCCAAACGCAGCGCCCCGCGTGCTGTCGTGCGAGGAGGACGCCAAGATGGGTCTTGCCGCTGCCGATCCCGCCGTACATCGCATACCAACTCCGGCCAGCCAATTCATTCTGCACGCGACTGACGGTCGCCGTGCGCGCGGAGCACTTTTCCACGATTGGCGGGGGTTCCTCATCATATGCTATCGGGCCGAGGATGACATCCTCGGCTGGCCCGAGGGCAGTCCTCGCCAGACTCACTTGTGCACTCAACAGCTCCTCGATACTAGGTGCGACCTGAGGGGTTTGAGAGGTGGTCTGGGCTGGATATACCTGCTCGATGCCTTCACGAAGGTAGAGCTGCGGGGTACTCTCTTCGTCGCGGCCCTCTAACTGAATTTGGTTGCACCCTAGGTCAAACGCTGTAGAAACGTCCTTTCCGTACGCCAGGGCCTGGTAAAATGACGTCACAAACGCCATTCCGGCCCCGGCACTCACGTCGCCCTGCATCCCGACTGCGCAATCAACGAACCGCACGAGTTGGCGCGCCTGTTCGGCAGAGTCGCAGGCGTTTAGCACCACGCACCGGACTGAGCTACTGAACGTCCTGAAGAGGTCCGCAAGCGCGTCTGCCGTCACCGGCTCCGAGTAGCCCGTCACGTTTTCGAGAACAATCTGCCCACTTTCGTCGCCGTGTCCCGTAAGGTGTACCAATGTTGGACTGAATTCCAAGAGGGCACGCTGCAAATCCTGCGGCCGGACGGCCCACTTACTCTGAATCCTGATCCGGTTTCCTGGAACGGACGACAGACGGGCCTCAATCTCGCGGCATTCCTCATCGATCCGGACATTCTCACTGTCAATCGGATTGGCTGCCAGAAACAGGAGCGTTGCCATAGCGTCCGGCTCAGCGGGACCCGTACATACTATCACGCCGAAAGGCCTGACGCCCACCGGTTTGGACGCAGTGCTTCTGTCCGTTTCCTGGCCGTGCCCGAATCTCTTCGGGAACGGAACGACTGCAGTTCACTCCGATTACTCCCCATAAACGCCCTTGGGTTCAGCAATCCACATCCCAGCGTCGTGACCTCCGCGACGTCCCGAATGGAGTCCGAAAAACCCGGCCGAGCCGTCGCTCTGGCACACCCGGACCTAACACCGCCGTCAGCGCCCGCCCGCGGTGCCCCACTCCCCCAACTGAATCTCCCGCCCCCTCAACAACTTCCGCAAGTCAATCCCCGCCAATCACCCCACCTCGCGTTGCCCTCCCCTAAGAAAGCAGTTCAACGCCCTGCGCGAAGCATACCTCGCCGAGTACCGCCCCCAAACCCGCTCCCGCTTCGACCTCGTCGAGGAAATCGTGCAGCCGGGTGGACAAGAATCCTGGAGTCTTTAGGATCACGTCTACGGCGTCCGCCCAGACGCGACCTGCTAACGCTTCGTCGAGTGAAGGGACCGTCGTGGATCCTCACGCAACCACCGCGGGTTGCTCACGAGAATGGCAAAAGCTCCATCCTGGCCCGCCTCTGCCACTGCGGGGCCGCACCGTGGTCTGGCAGCCAAAGCGGGAACTCTCTGGAACCGCCGGTGGAACGTCGGCACGCCCCCGCCTTGAGCGCCGTTCCGCGTGGCTGTCAGGCAGATCTTGCACTCCCGAAGGCGACATCTGCACGCGCCGTGGCGGGCTTTGGCTCTTCCCTCGCGATTGCGCCGCCAATTGGGGACTGCGGACCGGAATAACACTGGCCCCGCTCGTGCAACAGGATGTACGTCGCCCGGAGTGTAACCCGGCCGGCAGGAGAGGAGAGAAATGAAACTCATCAGAACGGCTACCGTGACTCTTGCTGTGGGGATGCTGGGCCTTATCCTGGTCCCGATAGCTTCGGCGGACAGCCCCAAAGAAGACGCGAAAACGGTACAAAAGAGCCTCAAGGACAAGGGCCTATACAGCGGGCCCATCGATGGTCGCCTGGGGCCTCGGTCACGAGCTGCCATTAGTGAGTACCAGAAGTCGGAGAATCTGCCCGTCACCGGGCGCCTGGATTCGGAAACGGCGGGCAAACTGGGAGTGGGACCGGAATCGATAGGCGGCAGCTTCAAGGGCGCCGGCCAGGAAATGGGACAGGGAGGCAAGGAAGTCGGTCACGAGATGAAGCAGGGCAAGCCCCTGGCAGCCGGCAAGGAATTCGGCAAGGGAGTTGGCCGCGCCGGCGAAAAGGTCGGCCAAGGCGTCAAGAAGGCAGTTACTACCGAAAGCGACCGCGGCGATCGAGAGAAGAAATAGTAAGTCGCGATTCACGGCGCTGGGCGAGACGAACGAAGCTGGTGCTCGGCCGGCGCGCAACCTGACTCTGCGAGTGTGTCCAGAGCCGCCGCGCCAACCGTGAGGGCGGTAACTCGACGGCGCTGGGCGAGACGAACGAAGCTGGTGCCGGCCGGCGCGCCGCCTGACTCTGCGAGTGTGTTCAGAGCCGCCGCGCGTCAACCGCGGCGGTACCGACATCGGGGTCCGGCCGGTCTCATCCCCGTCGAGCATCGCCCGGACCGCCGAAAAGTGGTCCACCAAGGATCCCTCCTGTTCCGCTGACAAGGAGCAGCCCGCCATCGGCCGGCGGCCCGCCGCTTCGTCTTCGCCCGCGCCCGGCCCCGCCGCCCAGCCGATGCAAACCTTTTTCATTCCCACCACTTCCCCAACTGAATCTCCCCCCTTTTCAACCTCTTAGGAAAATCATCCCCCCACCCCAAGCCCCACCTCGGGCTACCATCCCTCCAGGCACCCGCAATCTCGGTGCTCGCAAGGAGCCCCATTGTCCACCCAAAAACGCATCGATTCCTCCCGCGCCAACGGCGCCAAATCCCGCGGACCCGTCACCCCCGAGGGACGCGCCCGCTCCCGCGCTGCCCGGCTCACCAACGGACTCACCTCCGGCGTGGTCGTCCTTTCCTACGAATCCGACGAGGAGTACAACGCCCTCCGCGAAGAATACCTCGCCCATTACCAGCCCCAAACCCGCCCCCAGTCCGACCTCGTCGATCACCTGGTCGCCACCCGCTGGCGCCTCAACCGCGTTATCGCCCTCCAGACCGCCCTCATGGACCTCCAGATGGACCGCCAGCGACCTGAGATCGACAAAGAGTTCCAAGGTTGTGGCCCGGACATCCGCGCCGCCATCGCTTACCAGCACCTGTGCGACGATTCCCGCGCCCTCGACAGCCTCCACCGCCACGAAACCCGCCTCAGCGCCGAGATCCACCGCACCATCAAACTCCTCGCCGCCGAGCTCAAAAATCAAAAATTGCATGATGAACCCAGCGACGCACAACCCAAGCACTCTGATGAGGATAAGCCCGATCCCCAAGCCCCGCCATCCGCCATCGACCCTCCACCATCGACCAGTTCGGTTACCATCCACCATCCACCATCGATCATCGACGCGCTCATCGCCCCAGGCGACGAGCATGCTAACTTATGACCAATGGCACTGGGTAACCCATTCCAGGATTCTCTGCGTTTCGAGCGGCGCGTCCCGCCATGCGCCATCGTCATCTTCGGCGCCAATGGCGATCTCACCCGCCGCAAGCTGGTGCCCGCGCTCTACAGCCTCGCCTCCGAGCGCCGCCTCCCGCCCGGCTTCGCGCTGATCGGCACCTCGCGCTCGCCCCTCACCGACGAGCAATTCCGTGACAAGTTGCGCGCCGCACTAACCGATCTCGACGAAGAGATCTGGAAAGCCTTCGCCAATACCCTGTTCTACGTGGCCGGCGACACCGGCGATCCCGCTCTCTATGAGCGCATCGGCGAAAAGCTGGCCGAGGTCGAAAAGCGATTCGAGACCGGTGGTAACGTCCTCTTCTATCTCTCCCTACAGCCCAGCCAGTACGAGCGGGCCGCCGAGGGCATCGGCGCGGCGGGCCTGGCGCGCGGTAACGGCTGGCGCCGCCTCGTGATCGAAAAGCCCTTCGGCCACAACCTCGCCACCGCCCGCGAGTTGAACGAAGCGCTCGGGCGCGTTTTCCCCGAGCCCACCATCTACCGCATCGATCACTACCTCGGCAAAGAAACCGTCCAGAACATCTTCGCCTTCCGCTTCGCCAACGGAATCTTCGAGCCCATCTGGAACCGCCGCTACATCAGCCAGGTCCAAATCACGGCCGCCGAGTCCATCGGCGTCGAAGGCCGAGGAGCCTACTACGAGGAAGCGGGCGCGCTCCGCGACATGATCCAGAACCACCTCCTGCAGGTTCTATCGACGATCGGCATGGAACCGCCCGCCGTCTACGAGGCCAACGCCGTGCGCGACGAGCGCGCCAAACTGCTCCGCTCGGTGCGCATCATGAAGCCCGAGGAAGTCGCGGCCAACGCCGTATCCGGCCAGTACGGCCCGGCCCGCATCGGAGGCGCCGAGGTCCCCGGCTTTCGCCAGGAGCCCGGCGTGAAGCCGGATTCCCAAACCGTGACCTACGCCGCCGTAACCCTGTACGTCGAGAACTGGCGCTGGGCCGGCGTGCCGTTCTACTTAAGGACCGGGAAGCGCCTGCCGCGCCAGGTCACCGACATCGCCATCCACTTCAACGCCGCGCCGCACGCGCCCTTCAGCGGCGGCGAAAACGGCACGCCGATCGACCCCGACCTGCTCATCATCCGCATCCAACCCGAGGAGGGCCTCTCCCTGCGCTTCGTCTCCAAGCAGCCCGGCGAAGGCATGCGGCTCCGTCCGGTCTCCATGGATTTCGATTACGGAGCCAGCTTCGGAGCGCGCGAGCCGAGCGCCTATGAGACCCTGCTGCTCGATGCGATGCTCGGCGATTCCACGCTCTATATCCGCCAGGATGCGGTCGAGGCCAGCTGGGCCATCGTCGAGCCGATGCTCGTATCCTGGGCCGCCCAGAAATTCGAATATCCGGACTATGCCGCCGGATCGTGGGGCCCGAAAGCCGCGGACGAAATGCTCGCGCGCCACGGCCACGCCTGGAGGAATCCGTGACCGCCGTCGTGACGCCCGAAAAGATCCTGAAGGACCTGCACTCGCTGTGGGCCACCCTCGGCAAGGAGTCCACACCGGCCGAGGGCCAGGGCGTGCTGCGAGCCTGCGCCATGACCGTGATCGTCCTCGCCGATGACGACTCCGGCGGAGCGGCTGACCGAGAGCGGTCCGTCCTCGCCGATGACGACGCCGGCGGAGCGGCTGACCGAGCGGAGGAGGGCCGTCCTCGCGAGGAGGGGGAGGGCCGACCGAGCCGCGACCCCAGGGAGCGGTCCGTCCCCGATGACGACTCCGGCGGAGCGGCTGACCGAGCCGCGACCGCAAGGGAGCGGTCCGTCCACGCCGATGACGACTCCGGCGGAGCGGCTGACCGAGCCGCGACCGCAAGGGAGCGGTCCGTCGCGCAGACGCTGGGCCAAGTCATGCAGGAGCATCCCCACCGCGCCATCATCGTGCGCGTGCGCGCCGGCTCCGAGCCCCTTCTCGAGTGCCACGTGACGGCGCAGTGCTGGAGACCCTTCGGCCGCCAGCAACAGATCTGTTGCGAGCAGGTCGAAATGACCGCCGCCGAAGCGAGCCTCCCGGATGCCGAGCCGGTCCTGCTCGCGATCACGGCGCCCGACCTGCCCGTGGCCGTGTGGTGCCGCAGTCCGCGCCTGTCCGATCTCGCGTCACTGGCGCGCCTGTACGCCCGGGCGGACCGCCTGGTCGTCGATTCGCGCGATGTCCCGGATCCCCGCGCCGCGCTGATCGCTCTGGCCCGCGTGGCCGCCGCCACACGTGGCCGCCTCAGCGACCTCGCCTGGACCAGCGTGACCCGCTGGCGCGAGATCGTGGCCGAGATCTTCGAAGACCCCGCCCGCCGCGAGTCCATCCCGAATCTCAAGCGCGTGCGCGTGCTCCATTCGCCCGGCGCCGCGCCCGCCACGGCCTACTACCTGGCCGGCTGGATCCAGGCCGCGCTCGGCCGCGCGGACATTGAAGTAGGATTCGAAGCGGTCGCCCCCATCGGAGGAGGCATCGAGGGTATCGTGCTCGAAGCCGGAACGGAGACCATCTCCATCCGCCGCGCCGTCGGTACGGCTATACTGATCGAGATCGGTTCGCTCAAGAACTGCACCAGCGCGCCACGGCTGAGCGAGGCCGAGTTGCTCGGGACCGAACTGGCCATCACCGGCCGGGACCCGGTCTTCGAACGAACCCTGCCCGCGGCCGCGCGCCTGGCGGAGGCGCCCCATGGCCTTTGAGTGGCACTCGTTTCCCGAAGTGAAAGCCGCCGCCGAAGCCTGCGCGGAGTACATCGCCGAGCAGATCGAGGATGCGCTCGGCGGCCGCGGCTACGCGACCCTGGCGCTCTCCGGCGGCACATCGCCCAAACCGATGTTCGCGCGCCTGGCGGCCATGAAGCTGCCCTGGGACCGCATCCATTTCTTCTGGGTCGACGAGCGCGCCGTCCCGCCCACCGACGCCGAGAGCAACTACAAGCTGGCTGCCGAGACACTGCTCGTGCCCGCGCACGTTCCCCAACACAACATACACCGCATGCGCGGCGAACTGGTGGCCGAGGCCGCGGCGCGCGCCTACGCGCAGCACATCCGCGAGTTCTTCGGGCTCGATCTGGGCGAGATGCCGGAGTTCGACGTGCTCCACCGCGGCATGGGACAGGATGCGCACACGGCCAGCCTCTTCCCCTGCCAGCCGCTCATCGAGGACCGCCAGGGGCTGGCCGCCGGCGTCTATGTCGAGAAGAAGTCGACGTGGCGGATCACGCTGTTGCCCGGCCCCCTGCTGGCGGCGCGAAGAACCGTGGTGCTGGTAGACGGCCCGGAGAAGGCGCAGGCGGTGCGCGTCGTCTTCCATGAGCCCTACGACCCGGTGTTGTATCCCGCGCAGCTAGGGATGCGCGAAGGCCGGCCCGTGGTCTGGTTCCTCGACCGCGCCGCCGCCCGCCTCCTCGAAGGCGCGGAAGTGGCGAACTGAGGCTTGTGGGGCAGCCGTCCACGCCAGCGCGCCGAACCGCGACCGTCAGGCAGCCGACCGCCTACTGCTTCGGAGCCGGAAGCGTCACCACGTCCGGGTCCTTCGGCGCGGGCTCGCTCGCCGCGGGCGCCGGCTTCGCCTGCATCTTCGCCGCCATCGCATTGCGGAACGCAGCTTCCGCCTCCGCCTCCGGAATCGCCAGCGAAACCTTGGCCGTGTTGCCCTCCGAGTCCATCTTGAGCCGCTGCAGCAGCGCCGCCGCCTGCGGGTTGGACTTCTGGTTCGCCGCCATGCTGCTGAAGAACCGCAGCGCGCCCACCAGGCCCTCGGCGTCCTGCGGCGTGTGCGTCACCGCCTGCACCCAGAGCACGATGTCGGTACCGAACTTCACCCCCAGGGAGGCCTGCTCGATCGACTCCATCACTTTGCCCGCCGCCCCCGGGTTTGCGCCCTGTGGCGCGAACGCCGCCGGAGCCGCGTGCACCACCATCCAGATATCGTTCGCCTTCGATGCCTCGTCCGCCTTGGCCGCGATCGCCGCGCCCAGGCCCGCGCCCCGCCCCCGCCGGTCCACAAACGCGCGCACGCCGGCCTCGTCACCGCCCACGATGAGAGAAGGGTCCATCACCGCCACGGCCGAAAAGCCACCCTGCTGCCCCGCCTTGACCATGATCTGGACGCCCTTGTAGTCGGCGCCCTTCATTCCGCCCATGGCCGCTAACTGCGACAGCTTGGCCACGTCGAACTTGCCCCGCATCAGGAACAGCGCGCTCGGATTCTGCTTCGCCGGCGCGGCGATGAGAATCTCGTCGAGATCGTGCAGCGGGTCGAATCCCGCCTGGTCGGCGAACGCTTTGACCTCCGGATGGCCGGGCGCGGTCGCCTGCGCCATGACCATCTTTCCGAAATCCGAGGCGAGTATCTGCCTGATGTTGATCCCGACCAGTGCCTCCGAGTCGGCCGGGGCTAGTCCCAGCAGGCTGGAGTCCGCTGCCGGCGCCGCCGGAACCAATGCAGCGCAGATCAGAAAGGCAACTAACGTACAAGTTCGCATATGGGGACGATTATACAGGCATATTCGGCGTCTCACTTGCCCCCCTTCGTCCATAGCGCCTCCAGTTGGGCCTCGGTCAGCGTCAACCCCAGCTTCACCACGCTGCCCTCGGCCGTCACATCCGCTTGCGTCTGCCCGATCGCGCCGGCCAAAAACGTCAGCACCGTCGCCAGCTTCGAGGCGTCGTCCGATGTAGCCGCCGTCAGTTCGGCCGAGAGCCTCAACGAGTCGCCGAAATTCACGCCTCCGCTCGCATCCTGGACCGAGCGGAGCACCTCTCCCTTGAGCGTATCGCCGGCGCCCCCGCTAGGCAGGTCCTGCATCAGTTCGGAGACGGGGAGGGTGGAAACGAACCACAGGCCGTAGTCCTTGCTGACCGCGTTCACCCGCGAGGCGATCTCCGCCGCCGGGCCGGCGCTCTTCTCCCGCCGCTCCACCAACGCGCGCACGCTGGCCGGGTCGCCCATGGCCACCATCGACGGGCTCAGGAACGCCAGCCATGCGTCGGAGCTGACCAAAACCTGCGCGCCGTGGTATGTCGCCACCCCGGCTCCGGCCGCCGCGGCCGCATCCAGAATCCGCGCCGTGTCGAACCGGCCGCGCGCCAGCACCAGCCTGCGCTCGCCCGCGTCCGTCTTCGCCAGCAGGATCTCGTCCAGGCTCTCCCGCGGATCGAAGCCGCTGGCCTTCACGAACGCGTCGTATTGCGGGTCCTGCGCCGCCGAAAGCTGCGCCACCGCGAACTTGCCGAAGGGCGTGTCCTTCACCTTCGCGACGTCGATCCCCGCCAGAATCCGCGCCTCCGGCATGACTAGCCGCAGCAACTCCGGGTCAGCCGCGAATGCCGCGGCCGCGAACAGCAAACCGATCGCCAGCTTCTTCATGGGCGCTCCCTTCTAGTGCACGGTACTTGCGCAGGAGTTCGTAGAGTATCACGCCCCCCGCCGTCGCCACGTTCAGCGAGTGCTTGGCGCCCAGCATGGGGATCCGAACCGAGCAATCCGCCGCCGCAATCAGCTCCGGCCGTATGCCGTCCACTTCGTGTCCGAATACGACGCACACCGGAAACCGCGGCTTCCAGTCGAACAGATCCACCGAGTGCAGGCTGGTTTCGATGGCCGCGATCTCGTATCCCCGCGCGCGCAACCCGGCCGCGAACGGTAACGGATCCCAGGCGTATTCCCACGCCACCCGCTCTTCCGCTCCCAGCGCCGTCTTCGCGATCGCGCGCTGCGGAGGGCGCCCCGTGATGCCGGAAAGATACAGCCGCTCGATGGCCGTCCCATCCGCGGTCCGGAAGAACGCACCCACGTTGTACGCGCTACGCACGTTGTCCAGCAGCACCGCCACCGGCAGCCGTATGCCCTCATACGCCGCCCCGAGCGGAGTAGCCAGGTACGGAAGTCGCTCCATCGGTGCCCTCTCAAACATTACCGGCCACGGATGAACACGGATGAACACGGATCGAACAGAATGAGCTTATCCGTGTTCATCCGTGTTCATCCGTGGCCCATATTGCTTTCAGTGTTTGTCAACCTGTCTCTTTCCCCGTGGCGCAGGCTTCAGCCTGCCGCGTCGGCCCTCCGGCCGACGCTTGGTGTGCCTACCATAGATTCTATGATCCTTCTCGACGGCGAGCATCTGACCATCGAACACGTGCTGTCCATCGCGCAAGCAGGCGACACCGTCGGCCTGGCGCCGGAGGCCGTCGCCAAAATGCATGCGTCCCGCGCCGTGGTCGAGCGCCTCGCCGCCGGAGACGCACCCGTTTACGCCGTCAACACCGGAGTCGGCAAGCTCTCCGACATAAGAATCCCCGCCGGCGACCTGGAGCAGTTGCAGCGCAACGTGGTGCGCTCGCACTGCTGCGGCGTGGGCGCGCCGCTCCGCCGCGCCGAAGTCCGGGCCATGATGCTCATCCGCGCCAACGTGCTCGCCAAAGGCCTCTCCGGAATTCGTCCCGTGGTGGCCGAGCGCCTCTGCCAGATGCTCGTCCGCGGCGTCACGCCTACAGTGCCCTCGCGCGGAAGCGTGGGCGCGAGCGGAGACCTGGCTCCCCTGGCCCACATGGCGCTGGTCCTCATCGGCGAAGGCGAGGCCGAATTCGAGGGCGCCCACATGCCCGGCGGGGAAGCGCTCCGCCGCGCCGGAATCGAGCCCCTCACGCTGGCTTCCAAAGAAGGCATCTCGCTGGTCAACGGCACGCAAGCCATGCTCTCGCTTGGCTGCCTGGAACTGACCGCGGCCGAGCGCCTCGCCGATGCCGCCGACGTCGTGTGCGCCATGACCACCGACGCCCAGCGCGGCACCCCGCGCGCCTTCCACGAGGCCATCCAGCGCGCCCGCCCCCATCCCGGCCAGGCCCGTAGCGCGGCCCGCCTGGTGCGCCTCATGGAGGGGAGCGAGATTCGCGCTTCGCATCTCGGCTGCGGCCGCGTTCAGGATGCCTACTCGATGCGCTGCGCGCCCCAGGTCCACGGCGCCGTCCGCGACACGCTCGCCGAGGCCCGCCGGGTCTTCGAAATCGAGCTCAACTCGGCCACCGACAACCCGCTGGTCATCGGCGATGAGATCCTCTCCGGCGGCAACTTCCACGGCCAGACGCTGGCTCTGCATCTGGACTACCTGGCCATTGCCCTCACCGCGCTCGCCGGAATCTCCGAGCGCCGCATCGACCGCCTGGTCAACCCCTTCCTCAACGAGGGACTGCCGCCGTTCCTGGCCGCGCACCCCGGCCTCGAATCCGGCCTCATGATGGCGCAAGTCACCGCCGCCGCCCTGGTTGCCGAAAACCGCGTGCTGGCCAACCCCGCCTCCACCGGCTCCATCACCACCAGCGGCAACAAGGAGGACTTCGTGAGTATGGGCATGACGGCGGCTCTCAAGCTGCAGAACGTGGTCGGCAATACCCGCCTGGTCCTGGCCATCGAAGCCCTAGCCGCCGCCCGCGCCCTGGACTTTCTCCGCCCGCTCCGCACCAGCGCGCCTCTCGAGGCCGTCCGCGCGCTGCTGCCCCGCGTCGAAGGCGACCAGCCGCTCACGGCCGCCATCGAGAGGGTGGATGAGCTGATCGCCGAAGGCGCGCTCGAGACCTTGGTGTAGCTGCCGTGACGGCCGGCCCTTACTTGTCACCACGGCCTCGGGCGGCCAATTCCACGAGCATGCGCCGCAGCTTTTCAGGATCGAGGGGTTTGGTCAGGTAGTCGTCCATCCCCGCGCTCAGGCACGGCTGCAGGAAGTCCGCGGCGTCGTGTGCGCTGAGTCCGCAGATCGCCGGCTGCCGCCCTGCACCGAGACGGTTCCGGATCTCGCGCGTAGCGGCCATTCCGTCCATGTCGGGCATGTGGAGGTCCATCAGCACCAGATCGTAAGGCTTTTCGAGAACGGCTGCGATCGCCTGCACGCCGCTTTCGGCAAGGTCCGCGGTGATGCCGAGCTTCTGTATCATCTTTACCGCTACGATCCGCTGGATCTTGTCGTCTTCGGCCAGCAGCACTCGCAGTTTGCGCACATCCTGCGCGGCCGCCTCGGCGCCCGCGGGCGCTGGATCGGCCGTGCGGCCCAACGGGATCGTCAACCGGAACGTCGAGCCCACTCCCTCCTTCGATTCGACGTCGATCGTGCCCCCCATCCGCTCTGCCAGGAGTCTGGAAATCGCCAGGCCGAATCCAACCCGCCCGTAGCGCGTGATCGAAGAGTCCTGCTGGCCGAAGCCCGAGAACAAGCGCCCGATGCGGTCCGGAGCGATGCCGACGCCCGTGTCGCGAACCTCTATCCGGATGGAACAGGGGTCCTGGTCCGGCCCCTCGACGGCGGCCGAGACCGCCACCTCTCCCGAACGCGTGAACTGGACGCCGTTCGACACCAGGTTCGAGACCGCCTGCCTCACGCGAGCCTCATCGCCCGCAACCCACGCCGGCAGATCGGGCGCCAGGTTCAGGTCCAGGCGCAAGCCCTTCTCCCCGGCGGCCGCGCGAAACGACCCGACGCTCTCCTCCAGGGCCCGGCTGAGTTGGAACGGTGCGATTTCGAGTTCCATCGCTCCGGCCTCCAGATTCGACAGGTCCAGCACGTCGTCGATTGTCCGCAGCAGGGTCTGTCCGGAAGATTGAATCAGCTGTATGGTGTCTTGCGATCCTCCGGGATCGTCCTCGAGCAGAGGAGTCAACTCCAGCAGATCGCTCAGAGAGCCGCGGATCTTGCGGGCCGCGTAAGCCAGCAACCGGCCCTTTGCTTCGCCAGCCGCCTCTGCCTGTCGCATCTCTTCCCGAACCTTGGCGCACTCGGCCTCGAGCGCGGCCGCCCGCTCCCGCGCCGCTCGTTCCAGCTCCGCGTTGCGCTGCCGGAGCACTCGCTGCCGCCGCAACAGGACCATGCCTTCGGCCAGCGCCGCAACCAAGAGCAGAAGGGCGCTCCAGAACCACCAGGACCGGACCACCGCGTCTATCACGGCGAGCGGTGGCAAAATCGCCTGCGGTTGGGCGAAGCGTGCGCCAGCGGCCACTAGCACAACCGGCATCCAAGCGATCTTGGCCATGAATCGATAAACTACCATAACTGGTCCGCTTGGACCCACCTTACTGGTGGAGTGAGGCGGCGCACGGGACTTCTCAGGCGCGCTCCGCCCGCGATCGCGCGGCCAGCGCCGCCTCGATAGCGGCGAACAGAGTTTCCGCTTTCACCGGCTTGGCTACGTAGCCATCCATGCCGGCCTGCAGACAACGCTCTTCGTCGCCCTTCATGGCGTGCGCCGTTACGGCGATGATCGGCACGTGCCGCCCGGCCTTCCCTTCCTGGGCGCGAATCGCCGCGGTCGCCTCGAAGCCGTCCATCTCCGGCATCTGGACGTCCATCAGCACCGCGTCGAAGGGTTGGCGGTTGAACAAAGCGAGCGCCTCGCGGCCGTCTCCGGCCACGGAGACGCTGTGCCCGCGTCTCTCCAGCAGCTTTCGGACCAGGTGCTGGTTGACTGCGTTGTCTTCCGCCAGCAGGATGCGGAGCGAGGAATGCGCCTGTTCCGGCTCGCTAGATGCCGTTTCCGGCGGTGCGGCCGGTGCGACCCGTCGCGCTGGATCTCCCAGCGCCTTCCGCAAGGCGTCCCGCAGTTCCGCCCGGCGAACCGGCTTGGTCAGGAACGCGGCCACGCCCCCTTCCAATCGCCGGGAGGCCTCCGTTGCCCGGCCATAACGGGTCAGCAGCACCACCGCGCACTCCTTCATCGCCAGACGCGCTACCTCTTGCGCAACCGTCCAGCCGTCCGCAAGCGGCAGGTGAGCGTCGGCCAGCACCAACCGGAACGCATCGCCGGAACCAGCCGGCTCGGCCAGAGCCTCGACTGCGGTTGTGCCATCGGCAGCCACGCTCACTTTCATGCCCCACTGAGACAACATATCCGCCAGGACGCGGCGGCTGCTGCCGTTGCCGTCCGCGACCAACACGCGAATCCCTTCGAGGCCGCTGGTTTGCGCTTCGCCGGAACCGGTCCCGTTGGACGCAGCCTTCACATTGGCGGTGAAATGGACGCTGCTGCCCCGGCCCGGTTCGCTCTCCACCCAGATCCTCCCGCGCATCATCTGAACTAGGCGCGCACAGATCGTAAGGCCCAGGCCCGTTCCTCCATAGCGGCGCGTCGTCGAGGCATCTCCCTGGGAGAAGGCTCCAAAAATCGACTTCTGCTTCTCCACCGGGATTCCGATGCCCGTGTCGCTCACGGTAAAGTGCAGCGTCAGCCCGTCGCCGGACTCGCTCTCCGTGGCCACCCGGAGAAGCACTTCGCCCTTCTCGGTGAACTTCAGCGCGTTGCCGATGAGGTTGGTAATCACCTGGCGCACACGGACTGCGTCCGCGTGCACTCGCGCCGGGACGCCGGAACACGTCTCCGAAACCAGCTCGATCCCCTTTTCCGAGGCCCGCAGGGCGAACGCCTTTACGGTTTCCTCCACCAGGTCACGCAGATCGAAATCGACACAGTCCAGTTCCAATCTGCCCGCCTCGATTTTGGAGAAATCGAGAATGTCATTAATAATCGTGAGCAGGGTGTCTGCCGCGCTGCGGGCCATCAGCAGGCATTCCTCCTGTTCGGGGGAGGGATGGGACTCGAGCGCAATGTCGATCATGCCCCTCACCCCGTTCATGGGGGTGCGGATTTCGTGGCTCATGTTGGCCACGAACTCGCTCTTGGCGCGGTTGGCCGACTCGGCCGCCTCTTTGAGCGCGGCGGTCTCGTCCAGTTGGCCCCGGATGACTTCGGTCTGCTGCTTCACGCGATGCCGCAGCACCACCACCCAGCCCAACACGGCGAATGTGATCAGCAGCACCAGGGCCAGCACCTCGGCCGCATGGGTCGCGCTCCACCAGGAAGGGTGCTCGATCACCGCCACATCCCCGGGCGAGCGCAACAGGATGCGAAACGCCTTAGGCACCGTGGAGCCTTCGCGCAGGGCGGCTTCTCCCGCGTCCACCTCCACGGAACAGATCCCCGTCAGCCCCAGCGTGCTGCCTTCCTGCCAGGCGTTCACTTCGCCGCCCTTCCCTTCGCCCGGCAGGACCGCCGTGAAGACGAAGTCGCCCGCCGACAGCACGAGGGTCGGATTCTTCGCCGCCAGGTCGCGCCCAATCAACTGACCCTGGATGCGAACCAGTTGGGAATCGTGGTCGCCTCGAAAGGCCTGCTCGCTCGTCACCGGGTCGGGGGTGACCGGCTGGCCGTGCCCCGCCGCCCGGAAGGTCGCGTCCGTCAGAGTGGGTTTGTACTGCCCGATGGTGGGAAAGCCGGCCACGTCCACCACCTCGCCCAGTTGCAGAGGAGTGGTTTGAGCGGTAGCCACGCACAGTCCCTGTTTGGCGTCCGCTATGCAGAGGGACCGGCCGGGCCACTGCAAGGCGACCCGCCCGCGAACGTGCACCCGGCGTGGAAACGAGATATTGGGCGTGAAGGTCAGCAGATCGTTGATGGGCCGCAGTGGCAGCGCGAAGGGATCGGCGGGCGCGGGCTCCTCGACGGTCACCTCCCGCAGGGTGGGGAAGAAAATGCGGGCGCCGGTGATCTGGCGGTTGCTGTTGAAGGTGGGGGCCACGGCGGCGCGCACGCGAACCCGTGCGTCGATCAGACGGTCGTAATCCGCGCCCGGCTCCGCCACGGTGGTGGCGCGAACCACGCCGTCGCCCAACGCCAGGTCGACGATCACGTTCTTGCCGGAGCGGACCAGCGCGTGAACGACGCCCTCGACCTCCACCCATTGCCCGTCGTCCGCCCCGGTCCGCATGTGCGCGAGGCTGACGCGCGGCGCTTCGGCGGGCAAGCGGGACTGCCCGATCACGCGGATGCGAGGCTGCTCGACCAAGGGCGCGAAGTCTCCCGGCCCGCTCACGCCCTGGATGTCGATGAGCGTGCCGGCCTGCAAGGCAAGGGGAGGTCCGGACGGAACGGAGATGAAGATGCCGCCGGTGGCGTCGTGGACGAACAGGGCCCGGTGCCGGGGGTCGATGTAGGGATCCCAGTAGGTGACGACGGCGCGCAGATGGACCGGGTACCGCCGCCTGGCTTCTTCGAGCGGCAGGCTGTGGGCCTCCCGCGCGGTGGTGAGTGTACGCAGCGCCGGGGCAGGGCCCGCGGCCGCGACGCCACCGAGCAGCAGGGCAAGCGCGACGATCCTTTTTAAGGCTCGTGGGTCCATGTGACTTTCGGGCCGCGGACGGCGGTCCTCCAGCGGTGCAAGCCAGATAGATCGGTGGACGTTGCGGGGCGCTTCTTCCAATCGCCCAGCGGACTATTCTATACCCAACCGCCCGCCGGCGCCGCAGGCGGCAATACCCGTCTCGTTCTGTCCATCGAAGCCCTCGCCGCCTCCCGCGCGCCGAACCTTCTCCGCCCGCCCCGCACCAGTGAAGCCCTCGAAGCCGTCGGCGCGCTCCGGTTCCGCGTCGAAGGCGACCAGCCGCTCACGTCCGCCATCGAGCGGGTGGACGCTGCAAATCGGTATCAGTCCCGAAATCGGACGCTCCCGCGCCCCCCTACACCTCCAGCCCGATCGACCGCATCAACTCCAGCGCGTTGCTCTTCTCCACCACCCCCGGCCGAAGATGGTAATCGAAGGTGATCTTGCCCTCCGCCAGGTGGTCCTCGAAATGAACGTTCCGCGCGCGCGGCGCGAGCGCACTGGCGATGTCCGCCAGCGCCAGGTCGTGCGTGGTCAGCAGGCCGATCGCGCCGTGGTCCACCAGCGTCCGGATCACCGCCTCGGCGCCGATTCTCCGGTCGTGCGAATTGGTGCCTTGCAGCAGTTCGTCCAGAAGGAACAGCAGCGGCAGCGGGCCCTTGGTCAGCTCCACCAGCGCGCGGATGCGCGTGATTTCGGCATAGAACCGGGATGTGCCCGAGTTCAGCGAATCCATCGTGCGGATCGATGCCCCCACCACCAGCGGCGTCAGGCGCAGCCGCCGCGCCCTCACTGGAGCGCCCGCCATTGCCAGCACGGCGTTCACTCCCACCGTCCGCAGCAGCGTGCTCTTGCCCGACATGTTCGAGCCACTCACCACCAGCACCGCCGGCTCACCGCACAGCCGCACGTCGTTCCGGACCGCACGGCTCCCGGCGATCAGCGGATGCGCCAGCCCCTCGCCCTCGAAGCACGGGCCGCCGCCGCTCCCGCGCCCGGCCCCGGCCCCGCCGGCGCCCCCGGCCCCGCCCTCGCCGAACTCCGGGAAGGGATCCGCCGGGTGCTCGTAGGCGTAATTCGCCAGCGCGCACAACGCCTCGATCTGTCCCGCCGCTTCGAGCCATTTCCGAACGTGTCCGCCCGATTCCTTGCGCCAGGCCTCCACCGCGAAGGCGAGCTGCACCTTATAGAGCAGCGGCAGGTTGACCATGCGGATGAGCAGGTGATCGGCCGAGTCGAGCAGTTCCATGAGGCGATTCAGGTGGGCGATGCGCCGCGAGGGAGGAGATCCTTCCGTCTCGAAGGCTTTTCGCAAAGCCGCCAGGCGCGGGCTCGAGAAGGGCTCGCGTTCGAAGCGCGCCAGGATCTCGGCCAGCAGCGCCAGTCCGTATGCCGGGTCGCCCACGCCATCCACCACCCGCTCGACGCGCGCCCGCAGCCGCAGCGAGAAAGCGGTTTCCACCCCCGCGATCACCAGGAAGAACTCCGGGATGCCGAACGCCGCCCACACCGCCACCGCGCCGGCCATCAGCGCAGCCAGCGCAGCCGCCCAAATGCGCAAGCGGCGCGAGTCGAACACCAGCGGTTTCTCGGCCCAACGCGCCAGCGCGCCCGGGTCGATTCCCGACCTCAGGTCCTCGCCGAGCATGGCGATCTCCTCGCGCAGATCGAGATCGGGGCGCAATTCGTTCACCGCGGCGTGGCGCTCCCGAACCTCCTCTGGAGGCGCGGGCTCGAGCAGCCAGCGCGCGAGCGTGTCCGCACCCGAGCGCAGCCGCGCCGTGGACAGCAGCTCGAACAGCGAGCCCTTTCCGAACAGGTCGAGGTCCTCCGCGTAAGGATGGGCGGGATCGTCGAAGCGCTCGCCGCCGTCGCCCTGGCCGGCCCAGCGGCCCTCGATGCGCGCGAGGGACTTCTCATAGAACGACGCCCGGCGCTCCGCCCGCCTGCGGCCGCGGATCGCGGCCTCGTGCACCAGCGCCAGCGCCGCGAAGGCGGCCACGGCCACCAGCAGCCACCAGGGCGCGAACCAGTGGCGGCCCACAGCCATCCAGGCCGCCGCGATTCCGGCGATCGCCACGCCGAGCTGCGCGTTCCCGAGCGCGATGTGACGCCTCTCGAACGCCGCCACCACCCGGCCCTGCACCTCGAGGCGCCGCGCGTATTCCGCACCGGGATTGTCTGGGATTTCGCTCACGGGCGCTCTAGGGCGAAGGCTTCAGCACCAGTTCGTAGTCGTCGGACTGCGACCCGCCGTCCGCGGATTCGATCTGCATGAACTGGAATGGACCGAGCGGTGGGGCGAACCTCCGCGGCGCCTTGGTCAGGGGGCCCAGACTGATGCCGACCATGTACACCCCGGTGCCGATACCTTCGATCGGGACCTCCGTGCCCGCCTGGACATAGACCAGGCGCAAGGGCGTGCCCGGAGCGGCCTGCGAGGTTACGCGGACCACCGCGTCCTGCCCGCTGTGATTGGCGATCCGGAACCGGCCCGCGCCGGCCCGTCCCTGCGGAACCATCAACTGGGTCCCGGTGGGAAGCGAAATGGGAGCGGCTTCCGCCTCTTCGGCAACCGGCTCGGAGGCCTTCTTTGCGGCACGGCGTGCGGGTGCGGCGCCCTGCGGATGGGCGGGGCGGCTTTTCGCGCCCACCGTGTCTTGCGGCAGCGATTGGCCCCGGCCGTCCGCACGGTTGGAGCCCGAGTCGTAGAGGTATAGGCCCAGAGCGACCAGCGCGAGCGGGATCAGAAAAGCGCTGAATTGAGCCGCCAGCCGCCAGACATCCGAGCGGGGCGGCGGCGCGGGCGGAGGCGCGAAGTGGATGGTGGGCGCGGCCGATACGGGCGCCACGTGCGGATAAGACGGTGGACGCTCCTGCTCCCAGGAACTCAGCGGCCGCTGCATCGGAGGCCCTTCGGGCCGTGGGCCCAACTCGGGCGCGGCCGGCGCCGCCGGAATGAACGGCGGATTCGGAATGTTCCGTTCGGCCGGACGCTCGGGCGGCGGAATGAAGAGTTGGGAAATGTCCGGAGGCGCCGTGGTTGCGCTCGCGCCGATCTTTGACGTCAGGGCGTTGTATGCCTCAATGAGTTCTTTGAGTTTTTCCTCCGCCATCGCCTCCAGATGGGGCTGCGTGGCGAAGCGCGCCGGATCCCAAACCCTGACCAGATCCCTGTATGCCGCGTACACATCTTCGGGTGAGGCCGATGGTTCGAGGTTGAGAACTCGGTAGTATCGCTCGATATCGGAGTCCATTTCGCCGCCAAATTAAGACTCTAGATGAGCATAACCCGTCCCAATACCCGAGGCAACCGCGAGCCTCGGGACCGCAGGGACAAGCTGAAGCATGTCCTACACGGCGCATCAACGGTTTACGGCCCCACGTGGGGTATGCTTCAGCTTGGCCAGCGATTTCTGCAAGTCCCTCTGGAGTCCTGCGGCGGGCGTCCACGCCGGCCTGGTAGCAACTCCTTGAAGCTTCGGAAGCCGGACGTGGACGTCCGGCGCAGCTCTGGAGAGCTGCCCCACTTGGTCCGTCTGGTGGCTGGGAAAAGCGTGCGGCATTGGCCTCCCAGGCTGCCGTCTCAATCCCGCTGCCGACGCCACGGCCCCACCAGCACGCGAATGCCCGGACCGCCGCCGGCCGACCGCTTCGAACTCACGGAACCGACGGCGTTTAGGTTGAGCCTGCTCCGGTATTCTGTTATCCTCTGTGTTGGGTTTCCCAAAGAGTCTTTGTCCTACCCGAGGTTCGCATGTCAGGTCATTCAAAGTGGGCGACGATCAAGCATAAGAAAGCCGCCACCGACGCCAAGCGCGGAAAGCTCTTCACGCGCGTTATCAAAGAGATTTCCATCGCCGCCCGCGGCGGCGGTGGCGACCCGGATGCCAACCCGCGCCTGCGAACCGCCATCCTGGCCGCCAAAGCGGTCTCGATGCCGCAGGAAAACATCAAGCGCGCCATCGAGCGCGGCACCGGCGAGCTCGAAGGCGGCCAGATCGACGAAGTGATGTATGAAGGCTACGGGCCGGGCGGCACCGCCGTCCTGGTCGAGGTGGCCACCGACAACCGTAACCGCACGGTCAGCGAGATCCGGCACCTCTTCACCAAGTACGCCGGCAAGCTGGGGGTGGAGGGCAGCGTGTCTCGCCTGTTCATGCGCAAGAGCCAGGTCCTGATCCCGGTCGAGAACACCACCGAGGAACAACTGATGGACACGGCGCTCGACGCCGGCGTCGAAGACATCCGCAACGATGGCGTCCACTGGCAGGTTCTCTCTCCGCCCGAGGCGCACCTTCCCGTGCTCGAGGCGCTGAACAAGGCCGGCATTCAACCCGCCGAAGCGCAGATCGCCATGATCCCCTCCATTCTCGTGAAGCTCGAAGGCAAAGACGCCGGGACCATGCTCAAGCTCAGCGAGGCGCTCGAGGAGCATGAAGACGTGCAGAACGTCTACGCCAACTTCGATATCGACGAGAGCGTCATGGAGGCCCTGGCCCAATAGGCGTGCCGGGCGGCCCATGCGGGTTCTGGGCATAGACTGCGGGACCGAGCGAACCGGTTACGGGATCATCGAAAGCGATGGCCGGAGCCACCGTCTGATTTCGGCGGGAGTGATCGTGACCAGCCCCAGGCAGGCGATGCATTTGCGGCTGGCCGAGATCGCGGGACGTCTGCGCGCGCTGATTTGCGAACACGGCCCCGCCGCGGCGGCTGTCGAGGATGTCTTCTATTCGCTCAACGTGCGCACGGCGCTGAAGCTCTCGCAGGTTCGCGGCGTGGCCCTGCTGACCATCGCCGAAGCGGGTCTGGAGCTGGGAGAGTATTCGCCGCTCGAGATCAAGACCAGTGTGGTGGGCTATGGCCGGGCCGAGAAAGCGCAGGTCCAGATGATGGTGCAGTCGTTGTTGCGGCTCGATCGTGCGATCGAATCGGAGGACGCGGCCGACGCTCTGGCGGTCGCGATCTGCCACGCCACGCGCGCCGTGGTCGAAAGGGAGCTGGCACGATGAAGCGCCCGTCGCTCGTCGCCCGTCGCTCGTCGCTACCGCTGTTGGGCCTGCTGGCCGCGGTGACTCTCGCGGCGGCCGACCTGCCCAAGATCACCTACATCAAGTCGTTCCCGGGAAGCACTCCGGCCTACGTCGAGATCTTCGTGGACAAGGAAGGCCACGGCGTTTACAAGGAAGCCCCGGACGACGACAATCCGATGGATTTCGTGCTCTCGCCCGAGGAGAGCGCGGCGGTATTCGACCTGGCCGCGAAACTCGATCACTTCTCCAAGCCGCTCGAGTCCCCCATCAAGGTCGCCTTCATGGGCGAGAAGACCTTCCGCTGGGAGAGCGGCGCAGAGAAGCACGAGATCAAGTTCAACTACTCGCTGCTTCCCGAGGCCCAGCAGCTTTGGGACTGGTTCGAACGCATGGCCGAAACAGAACAGCGGTTTGCCGTTCTCGACAGCGCGACGCATTTCGACCGCTTGGGCGTCAACCAGGCGCTGCTCGAGTTGGAAGCGGCGTACGACCGCCAGCGCCTGGTCGCGCTGGCCCAGTTCCTGCCGCTGCTGGACCGGATCGCGGGGAGCGAGCGCTTCATGCACATGGCGCGGGAGCGGGCCGCGTCCCTGGCCGAGGTAATCCGCAATCCGCCGCCCAAGGCGAAGGGGCAATGAGGCCGGCGCTGTGACGACGCTCCGTCGCGTTGTGCTGCTGGTCCTCGACAGTGTGGGCATCGGAGAGATGCCCGACGCCGCCGACTACGGGGACGCGGGCAGCGACACGCTGGGGCACATCGCCGCCAGCCGGACTCTGCGGCTTCCCAACCTGTGCGCACTCGGCCTGGCGAATATACGGCGGCTCGACGGCCTGACGCCGGCCTCGCGGCCGACCGGCTGCTACGGGCGGTGCGCGCTCGCCTCTCCTGGCAAGGACACCACCACCGGCCATTGGGAGATGGCGGGCATCCACCTCGAGAAGCCCTTTCCGCTCTACCCGCACGGATTTCCGCCCGAGGTGCTGGGAGAGTTCGAGCGCCGGACAGGGCGGCGGGCGCTGGGCAATTGCCCCGCTTCCGGAACCGAGATCATCGAGCGGCTCGGCGCCGAGCACCAGCGCACTGGCTCGCCCATCGTCTACACGTCGGCCGACAGTGTGTTCCAGGTGGCCGCCCACGAAGAGACGATAGCGCTCGCCGAGCTCTACCGGATGTGCGAAATCGCGCGCGAGATCCTCGCCGGGCCGCACCAGGTAGGGCGCGTCATCGCGCGGCCTTTCGTGGGCTTGCCGGACGCCTTCGTGCGCGACGGCGCGGCACGCCACGATTACGCGGTGCCTCCGCCGCCTGGGATGCTGCTGGACCGGCTGGCGGAGCGCGAAGTGCCGGTCTGGTCGGTAGGGAAGATTTCCGAAGTGTTTCTGGGCCGCGGCATCGCGCACTCGGCCAAGACCCGGGACAACGCCGAAGGCATGCGGCGTACGATGGACGCCCTGCGGGAGATGGAGCGCGGCCTGATCTTCGCGAACCTGGTCGATTTCGACATGCTGTACGGGCACCGCAACGACGTCGCAGGCTACGCCGCGGCGCTCGAAGCCGCCGACGCCTGGCTGCCGGAGCTGGTGGCGGCGCTCGGCGACGGCGACCTGCTGATCGTGACCGCGGATCACGGCAACGATCCCACAACGCCCTCGACCGACCACAGCCGCGAGTACGTGCCGTTGCTGGTCTACGGGCCCCGCGCGAAGCGGAGCGCCGATCTGGGCACCCGCGCCACGCTCTCCGATATCGGCGAGACCGTGGCCGAAAATTTTGAAGCTCATCTTGAGAAAGGAACTAGTTTTCTAGAAGCGATCTTATGAGAACACCATTGATGGCGGGCAACTGGAAGATGTACAAGACGGCCCAGGAAACCCAGGCATTCTTCGAGAAATTCAACGCGCTGGTCGCGGCGGCCGAGGGGCGGGACGTGGTCCTCTGTCCTACCTTTCCGAACCTGCCGGCGGCGGTCGAGGCTACCAAGGGCACGCGCATCGGAATCGGCGCCCAGAACCTGTTTTGGAAGAACGAAGGCGCGTATACGGGCGAAGTCAGCGGCCCCATGCTCACCGCGGTGGGCGTGAAGTGGGTCATCATTGGCCACAGCGAGCGGCGCCAGTACTTCGGCGAGACCGACGAGTCGGTTTTGAAGAAGACGGTGGCGGCGCTCGAGGCCGGCCTGAATCCGATCGTGTGCGTGGGCGAGCGGTTGGAAGAGCGCGAATCCGGCAACACCGAAACCGTGCTCGCGAAGCAATTCGGTGACGGCATCGCGAAGCTGACCCCGGAGCAGTTCGCGAAGATCGTCATCGCTTACGAGCCGGTGTGGGCCATCGGAACGGGGAAGACGGCGACTCCCGAGATCGCCTCCGACGCACACCGCTTCATCCGCGCGCAAGCGCTGGCTGCGTTTGGCGCGGCCGCGGCCGCCGGTGTCAGGATTCTCTACGGCGGCAGCGTCAAACCGGACAACACCAAGAGCCTGATGGCGAAGGACGACATCGACGGCGCGCTGGTGGGCGGCGCGAGCCTGACGCCCGATTCGTTCGCGGCGATCGTGAACTTCTAGACGGGCTGCACCGAACCGCGACCGTCAGGGAGCGGTCCGCTCGCTCACGCTCGCGGCTCGGTGCTGATGGCTCACCCGCTTATGGATTCGAGGGCGTCTGGGGCGTCCCGGCGGGCGGAACGAACGGCGCCAGAATCAGCTTGCGCACATCCGGCGTTCCGTTGCCGAGCACCAGGTTGTAGCCCTGCAAGCCCCCCGGCGCAAAGAAATACCCGTTGTTGCCGGGGATTCCCTGATGGAACGACCTATAGAGGGGCTGTAACACCGCCTCCCCATAGATGAAGTAGTTCACGTTGCCGAGCCGCACGCCGCCCAGGTTCTGCTCGGCCAGGGCCAGAACACCGGCCATGTCCGGCGACGAAACGCTGGTTCCGATGAGCCCATAATAGCCCTGGACCACGTCGAAGTTCACGGCAGTCAGGACATAACTCCGATCCGGCCCACACGGTTGCTGCGAGATGCCGCCCGGGCAGCCGCCCATGTGGAACGAAATATCGGGGACGGTGCGCATGTTGAAGCCGGTACGCACCAGTCTCTGGTAGGGCGGTTTGGGGAAGACGATGCTGACCCCTCCTCCACCTTGCCAGGCGCCTCCCGATACCAGGTTGCCGACACCGTAGGGATCGTATGGCACCAGCGGGTCGTAATCGGCGTTCTCCCTGACGTAGCGTGTATCGAGGCTTCCAGCGGTGTGCGTGGTCACCAGGTTGGTTCCCCCCACCGCGGTCACGTGCGGGGACGAGGCCGGGGATTCGATGCCCGGCAAGAACTGGCCGGCTATCACCGGTGGGTCCTGGGGCGGGGTGGTGAAGTAGCTCAGCGAAGGTATGGACAGGCCACCGGCGTCACCGCTGCTGGCCAGGAACGTGATCCCTTGCGCGTTGCCCTGCCTGAAGACCTCATCGTATAGCTGGAGGATCCAGGTAAAGTCCTCGCCGCCGTTGTACTCGGCGGTGTAGAGGCCTTCGGCGCCACCAAACGAGGACGTTACGATGTCCGCGAGGTTGTCGTCGACTATGGCGACATAGCCGTCCAGGATGTGCTGATCGGAGAGATTCGGGATGTTGTACTCCATGATGGTGGCGCCGGGAGCCATGCCGCCCGCCTGCTGCATGTCGAGAGCGCTCTCGAAGCAGGCGTCCGAGTTGGGATTGAACGGCGCTCCCCCATCGACGGGCACGCGCACCGTCTTGGGCACCGCCAGCTTCTCGTGTCCGAAGTAGGCGGCCATGTCGCTGTCCAGGAAGTCACAGGACATCAGGACCGCGATGGTGCGCCCCTTCCCCGTCAGGGCCTTGTAGGAGGGGAAGTCATAGGCCTCCTTCAGGTCGGTGAACCAGTAAGGTCCGGTGGTCGCGTAGCGGTTGGCCGGCACCACTCCCATCCGCACCGAATGCGGACGTTGACGGATCACCGGGGAAAAGCTGGCCACGTGAGCGCCGGCCTGGGCGTACAAGGCCGGCAACTTAACGGGATTTGCCGTCACCAGCGCCTGGGCTCCGTTCGGTCTGACGCCGTTCGACAGTGGGGCGCCGACCAAGCCCTGAATCGCTCCCACGTTACCTTGCACCGTCAGGCCGTGCGAGTGAGTCTTCACAACCGTCAGGCCGCGGGCCTTCAGGTCCGCTGCGATCCTGGACACGGCCGTGGGGTTGGGGCCGAACCGCTGCCGAAACTGGGCAGGTGTAAGCCAATGCCGGTAGTTACGGGAGCTGGAACTGTGTAAGTCGACCAGCAACTGGTCGAGCTGGCCGGTGTTCTGCAGCGGCAGGTAAATATTGAACTGTGCCTGCTGGCTGACAGCCGCCGGGCTAACCGCTTGGATCCTCTGCTGGGCAGGCAAAAGGCCAGCCGCAAGCAACAAGGGGAGAAAGCGCACTCCATACTTCAGGAAGCTCATGAACACCTCCAGTCGAGTCATTCGGATCGTGTAACGGTACTGGAACCTAGTCCCAAGCTCGATTGCCCCTTAGGCACCGAGCCGTCGAAGCAGCAGCGGGGCATTCGCAATCAACCCCAGCTTGAGTCCATGGGAAAATTATACATGCTCATCTGGAGAAAACAAGGGAGAATTTTCCGCCGCCCGGTAAACGCCGGCGTTATTCCTTAGAGAACAGGTGGATCTCTTCCGTCCTGTGGGGACGGGATTCGAGGTAGATGCCGACGGCGAGACAGGCGATGGCGGCCGCGATTGCGCCGATGGCCAGCGGGTCGAAGAGGCGAGTCCAGAGGATGGCTCCCAGCGTCACAACCGTGCGCAGGACCCAGGTCAGGGCCTTGGTCATGGGTTGGCCGGCGTTGTGCAGGCGTGTTGCCGTCCGGCCCAGAGCGTAGGCGAAGAACATCGCCAGCAGGCCGAGCAGCACCCTTAGGAATTGGATGGGGACCGGCGACCTCACCCCTTCAATTTGGGCCAAACCGCAGCCGATTGCAAGCGGCGCCAGGCCGATGCGCGGGATCCGGCTTCGGCCGGGCGGCTGCCGTAGGAGAGTGCCGCGAGGGCAGGTGGTAGGCCGACGCTGTGGGAGAGTGCCGCGCGGGCAGGGCGGCAGGCCGACGCCCCGGATTCGGCTTCGGCCGGGCGGCTGCCGGAGGAGAGTGTCGCGCGCGCAGGCGGCAGGCCGACGCCCGGATTCGGCTTCGGTGGGGCGGCGACCGTCGGGAAGTGCCGCGCGGGCCAGTTTGTCCGGCGCGGTGCCGATGGTGGCCCTTAGCCTGCATGTAACGGATGCACCGTGGGCCGGGTCCGAGGGGTGATGGCGCGGGCCTCCCGTACAATCCAGAGCTAGGAGGGGTTCGACGATGCTTCACTTTCGCAGTACGGTCAGCCGGGCGCTGCTACCGGTGGTAGTGTTCATGGCGATGGTTCCGTTCGACGCGCTCGCACAGGATCACGTGGTCCCCGAGAGCGATCTTCGGGCCGAGTTGCGGAACGCCGCCAGGGAGCGCGAGACTAACGTCGCCAAGGTCCAGGACTTCCTCTTGTCGGACCGGGCACAACAGGTGCTGCGCACGATGAAGCTTGACCCCGCCGCGGCGCAGAAGGCGGTTCCGCTGCTCGGCGACGAGGAACTCGCCCGCCTGGCGGCGCGGGTGGATGAGGCGAACTTCGCCGCCGGCGGGTTGACGCTCACTACGGCCCAGGTGACCTACCTCATCATCGCGGTCGCCGTGGTCGTGATTGTTGCCATTCTCGCCACCCGGTGAGCGCGGCGCCATGCTGGCCGCGGTTCTCGCGCTGGCGGTCGTGCTCGACGTTCCCTTCGTCAGACAGGAGAAGAACGGCTGCGGCGCGGCGGCGCTGGCCATGGTGATGGAATACTGGGCCCGCAACGGGGCGCAGGTGCCGGCTGACGCCGCGGACGCGCGCCAGATCCAGCGATCCTTATACTCCAGGCAGGCCGGGGGAATCTTCGCCTCCGATCTGGCGCGGTACCTCGAGGCGAACGGATTCCGCGCCTTCGCTTTCCACGCGCAGTGGGCGGACCTGCGGGAGCAACTGGCAAAAGGAAGGCCGCTGGTGGTTTCGCTGGGGCACTCCTCGCTGCACTACGTGGTGGTAGCGGGGATGGATGCGGACCGTGGCTGGGTCTACGTGAACGATCCGGCGCGGCGCAAGCTGTTGAAGTGGGACCGCGCTTCTTTCGAGCGAGCGTGGTGGGACCATTGGGCGCTGCTGGCGGCGCCGCGGGCAAGCCATTGATACCCTGGCTCATCCTGGCGTCGCTCATGAGCCCCGCGGAGGCCGACTATTCCCGCGGCATGGCGCTGGCGCAAGCGGGACAGTGGGACGCCGCTGCAGCCGCTTTCCGCGAGGGCTCGCGGCAGGCGCCCCTCGATAAGCGGTTCCCGCTGGAACTGGCCGGAGTGGCCTTCAGGCAAAAGGACTACACCTCCGCCAAAGGGGACTTGCTTGGCGCTCTGCGAATCGATCCAGGCGACTCCTATGCCAACGGCTTTCTGGCCACACTGTTTCTGCTGGACGGCAACCTCGAAGCCGCTCTCAAATACTGGAACCGCACCGGCGGCCCGTATGTCGAGAGGGTGCGTGTGGAGCCGGAGCCCAGGACGGACCCGATCCTGGTCGACCGGGCGTTCGCATTTGCCCCGAAGAGCACGCTCTTGTGGAGCGACTATCTGACGACGCGGGCGCGGCTCGACCTATTAGGGCTGTTCCCGGGCTGGAACCTCGAACTACAGCCGCACGGCGACGACGATAACTTCGACGCGGTTCTACGCACGCCCCCGGGCCGGTCGTGGCTGTCGCTGCTGCGCGGCCTGCCGTTCGAGACGGTGTACCCGGAGATGCACGATTTGGGACACCGCGGGATCGACTTCGATTCGCTGCTCCGCTGGGATAGCCAGAAGCGGCGAGTTTCGGCGGCGCTGGCGGGTCCGCTAGGGCGGAGGCCGGAGTGGCGCTACCGCTTCTTCTTCGACGGCCGCAACGAGAACTGGGTCCTGCCGGGCCAGGCGGGCTTCAACCTCAAGCGTCTGGAGGCGGGGGCGGAAATCGAATCCGTGGTGGGCGGGCGGCTGAGATGGAACAGCGGCGCGGGCATTACCGAACGGCGGTTCGTGAACGCGCCGTTTGGGGGCGGCGATGCGCTGGAGGCGCGGGGCGGGCTCGACTACTCGCTGGTGCGCATTCCCGAGCACCGCTTCACGCTCGCGACGGGCGCTCAGGCGCGGCTGGGACGGTTCTTCGGACGCGGTCTGTTCTCCCAGGTCGGAGGCTCAGTGCGGGGGCACTGGTTCCCGCGCGCCCGGGGCGACGACTACGAGACCTCGCTAAGTCTGCGCGCGGCACACGGCGCGGGCGCGATTCCGTTTGACGAGCTATCGATGCTGGGCATCGAGCGCGACAACGACCTCTGGCTGCGCGCCCACGTGGGCACGGCGGATGGGAAGAAGGGCAGCGCCCCTATTGGACCGGCGTATCTTCTGGCGAATTGGGATCTTCGCAAGGTCGTCCATCGGGGCAGCTTCTACAGCGTCCGGATCGGCCCGTTCTTCGACGCCGGCCGGGTGTATGGCCCGCCGGCGATGCGCTTCGGGCCGTCGGGCTGGCTGTGCGACACGGGAATCCAGGCCGGGGTGCGGCTGCTTGGGACGGCGGAGATCGTGTTCACTTACGGCAGGGATCTGCGCGCCGGGCGGAATGCATGGTACGCGCTGGCGCGGTAGCGGCTGGCGGGCCCTGTAGTGGCGCACGCTTCAGCGTGCAGCCGCGCGGCTTCAGCCCGCGGAACGGCCGGCAAGCTGAAGCTTGCCGCTGCACGCTGAAGCGTGCGCCACTCTCAGCGGCGGGCGCTACACTGGTTTTGAAAGGGGCCGACCTTGCACCAGCACGAGCACGCCGGGGACATGGGTAAAGTTCTGGTGTGGTCCCTGGTTGGAACCGTGCTGTTCGTGGTTGTGGAGGCCGGCGCCGGCGTCCGCGCGCACAGTCTGTCGCTGCTTTCCGACGCCGCCCACAATTTCACGGACGCGCTGGCGCTGCTGCTGGCCTGGCTGGGGGTCTACTTCGGGCGCAAGCCGGCCGACAGCGTCAAGACCTACGGGTACCACCGCGCGGGCGTGCTGGCGGCGTTCGTGAACGCGCTTTCGCTGCTGATCCTGGCCGGCTATATCCTGTTCGAAAGCTACCAGCGCTGGCTGAGGCCGCAGGCGGTTGGAGAGATGACCATGCTGGTGGTGGCGGCGGGCGGCCTGCTGGTGAATGGCGCGATCATGTGGGGACTGCGCGTCGAGCGTGGCCGCGACGTCAACATACGCAGTGCCTGGGTGCACATGTTCGGCGACGCGCTGGGCTCGCTGGGGATTATGGCCGGGGCGGTTGCGATCCACTACACCGGCTGGCAGCGCACCGATCCGCTGCTCTCCGGCCTGATCGGCCTGCTGATCGTGTGGACGGCGTGGGACGTGGTCAAGGAGACCCTGAACATCCTCCTGGAGGGCCTGCCGCGAGGGCTGGAACTGGCCCAGGTGACCTCGGCGATGCGTGGGGTTCCCGACGTTCTCGACGTACACGACGTACACATCTGGAGCCTGGGATCGAGCACGCACGCGCTGAGTTGCCACGTGCTGATCGAAGATCTGCCGCTATCGGAAAGCGAGACGATTCTGCGGAGCGTCAACCGTGTCCTGTCGGAGCGCTTCCGCATCCAGCACACCACGGTTCAATTCGAGCACGTCAACTGCCCGGGGTGTCCGATCCCGAGCGGGCGGCATCACGCTCACGAGGACTGACGATGACGCGCGCCGGCGTTGAAGGTGAAGGCGTCCGCTCCCTCACGGTCGCGGTTCGGTGGTACGCGGCACACTAGCATGCACACGCTGGCCGGGATACTCAGTGTCGCGCTCATCCTAATTGTCCTGTGGGACGCTTTCGAGACCATCATCCTGCCACGGCGCGTGACGCGTAGAATCCGGCTGACGGCGGGGTTCTACCGCGTCAGTTGGCGCCCCTGGTCGGCCATCGCGCGGCGCATCCGCCGCCCGCGCCGGCGCGAAGCCGCGCTGAGTTACTTCGGGCCGCTCTCGGTGTTGTTTCTGCTGACGATCTGGGCGTCGGGCATGATTTTCGCATTCGCGGGCCTGCATTGGGCGCTGGCGACCAGACTGGTCCTGCTCGACAAGCACCCGGATTTCTGGACCTACCTATACATGAGCGGCACGGACTACTTCACGCTGGGTTTGGGCGACGTGACCGCAGCCGCCGGGGCGGGACGCGCGCTGACGGTAATGGAGGCGGGGCTGGGATTCGGATTCCTGGCCATCGTGATCGGGTACTTCCCGGTGCTCTACCAGGCGTTTTCGCGCCGCGAGGTGAACATCGTGCTGCTGGACTCCCGCGCCGGCTCGCCGTCGAGCGCGCTGGAGCTGCTGCGGCATTTCAGCGAAACGCGCGCCCTGGACGAGCTCGATCTCTCGCTGCACGAGGCCGAGCGCTGGACGGCGGAGCTGCTCGAGAGCCACATTTCGTACCCGGTGCTGAGTTACTTCCGGTCGCAGCACGACAACCAGTCCTGGCTGGGGGCGACCACCACGATTCTGGACGCGTGCGCGCTGGTGATGGCGGGGATCCGCGAAATCCCGCCGCGGCAGGCGCAGCTCACGTTCGCGATGGCGCGGCACGCGGTGGTGGATATCGCACAGATTCTGCGCCGTCCGCCGCGCGCGCCGGAGCCGGATCGTTTGGCGCCGGCCGCCCTGGCGCGCCTGCGCGGCGAACTGGCCGGCGTCGGCCTGGAACTGGCGGACGGCGCTGAAGCGGAGGCGCGGCTGGCCCAACTGCGCACCTTCTACGAGCCCTACGTCAACGCCCTGGCGGAGCACCTTTCGATGCGGCTGCCGGAGTGGGCGCCGGAGCGCCGGCCGTTGCACAACTGGGAGACCAGCGCCTGGGGCCGGGCCGCGGCGGCGGCGTCCAAGGCGGCGGGCTGCACGCGAGTGGAGGACGATCACGGGTAGGGCGGGGAGGGCGCCGCAGGCGCCAGGTGGATGGGCCGGGGCGGGGAAAGTGGGCTAGAATGGGGATTCCCATGAAAGCCCGAGTGTTCGTTTCCTTGAAGCCAACCGTTCTCGATCCCCAGGGAAAGACCATCTGCGCCGCGCTCAATGGCCTGGGACACCGTGCCGTCGGCAACGTGCGGCAGGGTAAGTTCTTCGACATCGAGCTGGCGGCCGGCACGTCGCGCGAGAGCGCCCGGGGGGAGATGGAACAGATCGCCCGGGAGGTGCTGGCCAACCCGGTGATCGAAGAGTTCCAGGTCGAGCTGCTGGACTAGCGGTGGCAGGATGCCGGGCGCGCCGGCAGCGTCCGGCTGCCTCAGGCTCGGCCGAAGCGCGGACTGGCGCCACGCAGCCCAGCCCGGCGACCGCGCTTACCCTCAAGCTCCGGGGCCGAAGCGCCGATAAGACGGGTGATGCCCCTCGACGTACTGATCGTGGACGATTCGGCCGCCATCCGCAAGATCGTCCAGCGGGTTCTCCGACAGGCGGAACTGCCGCTCGGCCAAATCTACGAGGCCGGCGACGGCCTGGAAGCTCTGAAGACGCTGGGGAGCCAGCGGGTCGACCTGGTCCTGGCGGACATCAACATGCCCAACATGGACGGGCTGCAGTTGCTGGAAAGCATCAAGACCAACGAGAAGTGGAAGCACCTGCCGGTGGTGATGGTCACGACGGAAGGCAGCGAAAGCAAGGTAATGTCGGCCGCCAAGCTGGGTGCCGTCGGATACGTGCGCAAGCCGTTCTCGGCCGAACAGTTCCGGCAAACGCTGGATGGAATCTTCGCGGCCTAGGCCGGCGGGAGGGGACGGAATGAAAACACTCGATCACGCAAAGGTCACCGACGCTGTCCGGGTGGCGACTCGCGAAGTCTTCTCGATGATGATGGGCCTGGAGGTTGAGGCCGAGCCGGCCTACGAAGAGGCGAATTCGACCGGCACGGTGGACGGTGTGGTGGCGCTGATCGGGTTGGCAGGCCAGTGGACTGGAGGAGGGGTGGTACAGTGCGACGCGCCGCTGGCGCGCAAGTTCTACTCGAGCCTGTTGATGACCGAGTGCGACGCGGGGAGCGAGGGCGTCAACGAGGAAGTGCTGGATGCGGTGGCCGAGATCGCGAACATGATCATCGGGAACGTAAAGAACTCGATGGAGCGGGACCTGGGGCCGATCGGGCTGGGCATCCCCAGCGTGGTCTACGGCCGGAACTTCACCACGCGGAGCGCCGGCAGCAGTTGGATCGTCAGTCCGTTCGTTTGTGACGGTGGCCGCCTGCTGGTAAAGGTCTGCCTTACGCCGCCGACCAGCGGTGCGGCCGGCCCGGCGGAATTGCTGGGACGCGAGTTTCCTCGGTCCAAGCACCCCGCAATTGCGTAGGAGGCCGGCGTGCTGGGCCCCGGCGTGCTGCGCCCCGGCGTGCTGCACCGATGATGGCGCAAGGTTGGCGCAAGTTAGACGACGCGCGGGCGCTCGTGTAGCGCTCGTCGGTGACTGTACCCGTTCGCAGCGGCCGTGCGAGGCGGGTGGGCGCAGAGGGCAGGTCTGGGCGGCGGTGGGGCTCTAAAGAATCCGGTGGCACCCGCCGATTTTCGATCGGGAGGGTTTCCCCTTGGATCGATCGCTCACCCAGGACGAGATTGACGGCCTGTTTCGAATCGGCCGGCACACGGAAGAAGCGGCGGCTCGCGCCATCCCCTACGACTTCCGGCGCCCGGATCGCATTGCCAAGGAACAGCTCCGCGCGGTCCACCTGCTTCACGACAGCTTCGCCCGCACGCTGGCGTCCAGCCTGTCGGCGTACCTGCGCGCGTATGTGGTGGTGAACCTGGTCTCGGTGGAGCAGCTCTCTTTCGCGGAGTTTTCCCAGTGCTTGCCCTCGCCCACCTGCCTGGTGTCGTTGGGGTTGAAGCCGTACGAGGGAAACGCAGTGCTCGAGATCAGCTCGGCCCTGGTGTTTCCCGTTCTCGAAATGCTGCTCGGCGGCAGCGGCAAGAGCAGCAGCAACATGCGGCGCGAAGTGACGGAGATCGAGCAGGTGGTGCTGGACGGGCTTTACCGCATCATCCTGCACGACCTGCGGCAGGCTTGGCAAGGCATCTCGCCAATCGACTTCACCATCGAGGCGCGGGAGACCGAACCGCAGCTTCTGCAGGTGATGGCGCCGAACGAGGCGGTGGTCGCCATCGGGCTGGAGGTCCGCATGGCCGACAATTCCGGAATGATCAACATCGGGATGCCGTCGATCGTCATCAAGATGCTGCGGCAGAAATTCGAGCAGCAGTGGAGCGTGCGGCGAGCGCAATCGACCGACGAAGAGCAGGTTCGCGTCCTGCGCCTGCTCAAGGGGGGGCGGCTGCGGCTGGATGCGCGTCTGGAAGGGCCGGTGGTGCTGGCCGAGGACCTGGGACGCCTGGAGCCCGGGGATGTTTTACGGTTCGACTTCCCGCTGGACAGGCCGGTGTGCCTGCTGGCGAACGGTGTGCGGAAGTACGACGGGCACCTGGTGACAACGGGACAGAAGCGCGCCTTCCTGGTGGGCGAAGTCCGGCGGCCGCTGGAGTAGGCTGGTAGACGGCCGCCCCGCGGCGTGTTGTACAATTTGAATTCAACGCTTCGGGCGCGTAGCTCAGTTGGTTAGAGCGCCTGCTTCACACGCAGGAGGTCACAGGTTCGAGTCCTGTCGCGCCCACCATTCATTTCAAGCAGATACAAACAGAGGGAACAGTTGGAGGGAGTCGTTGTGACGTGGATAGTGACGTAAGGTCTCAATTCGCTTTCCTTGACTCGGGCTGACTCGTTGCCGAGCGCCCACCCATCAGACCGCTTTCCAGTTTTTCCAGCGCCGTGCGCTTGGCGGCCATGCGCACGTGGCTGTAGTGCTCCAGCATCCGGCGGGACATGTGACCGGCGACGGCCATGAGCGTGGCGTCGGACGCGCCGGCTTCGGCCATTTCGGTAATGGCCTGGTGACGGAGGTCATGAAAGCGCAGGCCGTGGGGCGGCGGCTCGTTTCCAGGCTGCGATGGCGCCGCGAAGGCGTTTGCCGGATTCGAGCGCGTGTTGTGCTGCCTCCCTGCCGACACATCTGGCGGTTTCGCGGACGAGTTTGCGCCAAGCCGTGCGTCAACTCTTCTGCGGACGAGTGGGATCGATTATCCGCTCCTCGCAGGCTGGAAAAACGTGGTGCTCGGGTTCGCTGCTGCCTAGCGCCCGGGCGCGTTCCAGCAGGCGAGCGAGCGCCGCCATGGCATCGCCGTTGAGCGGGATGGTGCGGTGGCCGGGGATCCTTTGACTTTAAGCCTCCGATTCAATCGCTTGCCAACGCTCGGCGCACGACAGCAGGCTCCTTCGCGATCACAGTCAGGTAGGCCCGGGCAGCCGAATCGGGTTGCCGGCCGCCCTGCTCCCACTCCTGCAAGGCGCGCTTACTGATGCCATACGCCCGCGCGAATTCGCCCTGAGACATCTTCACTCTCTTGCGAATCGCCTTGACATCGATCGGCTTCGGCCATACCTGCTCCAGTTCAACCCTGCCCCTCTGGTGAGCCAGGACGAGTTTCATTCCCTCGACCAGGTCTTCACCGAAGGTCGCCGGCTTCTTCTTCGCACTGGTCTTCCTGGGCATTCTATTGTGCTCCTTTCAGATGGGCCGCGATCTGTCTTAGTTGCTTCTTCTCGTCGGCGGTGAGATCCGTTTTGACGTTCTTCGCATAGCACCGGATCAGGTAAATGCGAGCAGCAACCACCACGTACAGGTAGACGATCCGGGCGCCGCCGCGCTTTCCTTTGCCTTTCGCTGCCCATCGCAGTTTCCGGACTCCGCCCGATCCCGGTATCACGTCGCCAGCATCAGGATGGTCAACTAGGTAGACGGCTATCGCTTCAATACCATCCGTCCCGATCAGCTCTGTGGCCTCGGCCTTGAACTTCGGCAGTTGCAGGACCGTAATCTCGGGCGCATCGTCCACTACTCAAGAGTATACCGCAGTGCGGTATAGATGATTTTGTGACGTCGAGAATGACCGATTTCGCGTCCCTGCTCGCCAGTCCGCAGCCAAGCTCACGCTAGACGCGAATACCGGCGAAGCCCCTCAATCTCAGAAGCTTCGGCGGCACTCGCGATCATCGCCGCTCGCCGCCTCACAACCCACCCGGCCAATTCAGACGCAGGAGGTCACAGGTTCGAGTCCTGTCGCGCCCACCATTCCACATAAATCACTTAGCGACGATACTCGTCGCATAGCGACACCCTCGATGATTCCGAGCGAGCCGGGGCCAGAAGTGTCAGACCAACGCCCGGGACAGGTGGCTGGCCGCCCGCCAGCGAGAACTCCTGGCGTTTCCTTACGTCCATGTGGTCTTTACGCTTCCCCACCAACTGGCTCCGCTGGCCCTTCACAACAAGAAGATTCTGTACACGCGGGCGGCAGAGCGGGGAACCAGATGCCTGGATACCCGGTGGTGGGTCTCCGAGCTTTTCGGCGGTGGACCACCCCATGCGCGACCTACGATTCACCCGCCGCACTCTGCCGATGCCAGCGTCTCCCCAGTGCTTGCGCCGTGCCCGCGGCGACATATTTGATCACTCCCAGCCCGAGGCCAAGCCCAGCGCAGAGGAAATGGACGGCGTGAAGAGGGACGGCCCGCGCGGCGAACCAACGCCCTCTCCGCTGCGCCAGGAATCGGTAGAAGCGCCGGTTCAGAAACGCCACCAAAGCCAGCGCCAGGGCGGCCCCGGCGGCCAGCGCGGGCCAGGTTTCCGGGTGCACTCCGGCCGCTGCCGCCGGCAAGGCCACCAGCGCGCCGGCCGCCACACCAGCCACCAGGACGCTGGCGCGCTGCTCCCAGCGCAGATTCAGGTCCGCCGGCATGGAGCGGAAACGCAAGATCAGCATGGTCCAGGGAACGGCGCGATCCAGCACGTCGGTCCTGACGATCCCTCCGAAGCTCAGCTTCTTGAGATGCTTGACGCAAAGGCCCTTGTCGAGCCAAATCTCCCGGCCTTCCTGGCGCAGCCGCAGGCCCAATTCGATGTCCTCCACCGAGGGCCTGGCGTAAGACTCGGAGAACCCGCCTTGCTCTCGGAAGACCTCCCTGCGGATGGCGCCGCAGCCCGTCCAGAAGGTGCATGTCCGGGTCCGACCGCTTTGGTGCATGTAGCAGTGCAGTAGGTTGCGGTATTGGGAGACGAAATCGGGACTCGCGGGCTCGGCATCATAGGAGCCAATGACAGCCACGCGCTCCGGCTCTTCCGCGAATCGGGCTAGGATGCGCGCCAGCGCGTTGGGTGGAACCAGCACATCGGAGTCGATAAACAGGAGAATTTCGCCGCGAGCCGCGCGCGCCCCCACATTCCGCGCGTGCGCCGGGCCGCGCTGCCGGCGGCAGGAAATCGCCCCAAACCCCACGCGCTCCGCGATCGCCGCCGAGTCGTCCGTCGATGCATCGTCGACGACGATGCACTCCAGAGGCGCCGGGTCCAGGCTTCTCACGCGATCCAGACACGCAGCCAGATACGGCGAGGCATTGTGCACGGGAATGACGACCGAGACGCCAAGTGGCATTGAACTTAAACCAAGATACTCACCTTAGCACGGAGAACGCACGAGGGGAAGAGAAAAAAGACAGACTATGGAGGGACTTGCAGAAATCGCACCACCGCCGCGGAAGGGACAAGCTGAAGCATGTCCTACACGGCGCATCAACGGTTACGGCCCCACGTGGGGTATGCTTCAGCTTGCCCAGCGATTTCTGCAAGTCCCTCTATGGTCTCGCCGCCGGGCGTTCGTATCGCAAGGTAGTCATCGTAAGGCAATTCACATTTCCAGAAACGCCAGCTTGGCAGGACGCCATTCGCTCAAGATAAGCGCCCGGAAGCCGCTGCATCTTCCAGGGAGGACGCATCGCCTGCTCGGCCACTACCCGCCGCGTGTGGCGGCGCTGGTGTCCGGTCTCGCGGTCGCCGGCCGACTCGCACTCCGCCGGCACGATTCGCGACGCAGCATCGAGATTAGGGCGCAATCGCACGCTTTGCGTACAGGATGCGCCGCGAAAAAACGTTTCCAGCAGGCCGGTGGATTCCTTCGTGATTGCCCACGGCAAAAACTTGCGCGAATCCCAACTTGCTGAGGAGCTGCTTAAAGCACCGCTCGTTCGGCAGCCACCAACAGACAAGATCTTCGCCGGCCGTCTCGCCGCCCTGGTAGAGCATCGCCGGCGGATCGCCCGGCGATCCCGGCATAACCTGGGCGATCACTAGCGTGCCGGTGCAGACCCGCGCCAGCGCGGCCAGCGCGTCAAACGGCCGCAGGGTGTGAACCAAAATATCGCCTGCAAAGACGAAGTCGAATCCCGGCCGGCCCAGCCGCTGGCCGGAGAGCTCGTAAACGGTGCTGTATCGCCGCTCGACGCGCGACTTGAGGAGCCGGGCACACAACTGAAACGGAGCTTCGAGCATGTAATAGTGCATCTCCTCCGCGGATCGCTCGGCAAGCCGGCCTTCCATCTTGTCCGTCGAATCCGGCAGCATCATCCGCTCGATCTTGCGCAGGAGAGTCTTGGTGTCCTGACCCGGAAAGCGGTCCAGCTCTTCAAAGCCTGGAAGTTCTACGGAAACAACCTCGCCTCCGCGACGTTCGAAGTCAAATGCGAAGAAACCGGTGGCGGATCCCACATCAAGGACACTCATTCCGTGCATGTCTTCGGGAAAGCCGAAGGCATCCACGCTACGGCGATAATCGTACATGCCGGGCGTAGTAATGTCGCCGGGCAGGTCGATAGAGTGATACCAATAGTAACGTTGGATGTCTGGTACACCGAGCGAGCGCATTTGCGCGTTGAAATGCTCGACCTCTCTCGCGTATCGTTCGGCAATGCCGGCGGCATCGATCGACACGAAGCGCCTGGCCAGCCCGCGAAGCATTCTGGATCGTGCGGCCTTCCTGAGCATGGAGCGCCTCCAGGTCGGCGCGCCATTCATCCAGCGCAGCCAGAACGGATAGTCCGCCACAGCGGACTTCCGGGAATAGGGAAGAGTATCCATCATCTCCCTCCAATCCTGGCTGATCCGGCCGGACGTCCAATCCGCGGCCCGTTTGCATACGCGCAAAGGGGTCGCTACCGGGGTTGCGATCATCCGTCTGGCTAAGGCGAGTGTAACACGGCCCGGGCTCAAGCGCGTTTAAAGGGCCGCAGTCCTGGTCTTCCGCCGCGCGAACGCGAAGCGCTTGGCTAGACGGATGCGTCCCACTCGGGCTCGCGCTGACACGGCTCACGATCCTGCATCCGCGAGATTCTCGCGCACCTGTCCTCCCGGCCTCAGGCGCCCTTGCCCGGCGATGCCAGCGTGTGGATCATAAACTCCGCCAGAGCCGGGCCGTACGCCTCCGCGCGAAAGCGGTCGGCGATGGACCGGGGAACGGTTTGAGCGGCCAGCGCATCGGCGGCCGTGTTCAGGAGGCCGATCCACTCTTCCGGCCGGTCCAGCAAGACGATAGAAGGATCCGGATCGAGAGGAAGCCCCCGGGCCGAAAAACGGGAGCCCAGAATCGGCATCCCATGGTAGATGGCTTCGGCCACTTTCACGCAAACGCCGCCGCCGGAGATAATAGGCGCAATGATGACGTCGCAGGTGTTCCACACCTGTGACAAGTTCGCGATGTAGCCATACCTCCGGATTCTGGGATGACGCGGCGCCGCACTCTCGCTCCGGTTGCCGAACACGTGAAGCTGGATTCTGGAAGAGACATGCGGAAAGACCCTTTCGAGGAACCAGGCCAGACCTTCGCGATTTGGCCACCACTCGAAATTGGCGAGCATTCCTAAATGGAACGACTCCGCCGTTCGAATGCGGGCCGGCCTTGGGACCGCTGGGTTCTCGAACAGGGGTGGCACGACCATACTTCGCACTTCGGGGCACAGCATCCGGGCGTACTCGGCGTCCGATGTCGAGAGAAAAACTACGTTTCGCACGCGACGCAGGCCCTCTATCTCGAAATCCCGCAGCTTGTTCAGATCCCGCCTGAGCAGACTTCCCGCGAATCCGCCGCCCCGGAAGCCGCCGATTTGCGACGCGAACAACTGATGCTCGATGTTTAGCGCGATCAGGACGGTCCTGGTTGCAGCGGGAAGGTCCGGAAGAAGCCAAAGGAGATCGGTTCCATTCAGGACGAAAAGGTCGAACGGCTGGCGACAGAGGGCACGAACTTTAGAAGCAAAGCCGCGCGAGCGGGCGAACTCGATCTTAGAAGGCAGTCGCGAAACCAGAGATCGCGCCATCGCCACGCTCTGCCGCAATCGGTGGGCGGCAAGTGAGCGCCGCTGGACGGCGACCACCTCCACCTGGGCCTGAAGGGGCCCATCGCGGAGCAATCCCAGAATTGAACGGGTGACAGTCCAGGCGCCGCCCACCTGGGCTGCCGGGTCGATAATCGACGGCATCAGGATTCTCATGGTCGGAATACGAGCCGGCTCGCGCCGGCGTGCTCGCCGGCTGTTCGTGCGGCTTCTCGCAGGCCTCCGTACGTCCTCGACGGGGGGCTCACGCCATCGATCCGGCTCAATCCAGTTCCTTCGACGAGCGCACGACTTCCCAGAGGGGCGACGGGGTTTCTGCCGCGCGCTTCGCCTTGAGCCGGATGTAAATCCCCACGACAAAAATAAACGCGGCTCCCAGTGGATTCTTCATGACCTCCGCGGCGACGGATTTCCAGTAAAGAACCGCGGGTTTCTTAAAGACACCGGCAACTAACGTCCCGAAGTGCTTTTCCAGGATACGCGGCTGGCTGTCATTGCGGATGTTGCGCGCCACGTAGTCCCGGAGCGTGGCCGGAGAACGGAAGTAGGCGACGGCATCCGCGGCATGCGCGTAACGAAAGCCAGCGTTGACACACGACAGAAAGAGGAACGCATCCACGTTTCCCAACCGCCCGAGGTCATCGGGGAAAGCGATCGAGCGGGCGAGCCGCGCCGACAAACACATAGCCGCGCCATCGCAGGTGAACACGGTGTTGCGGTCGGCCATGGACTCGCGGATCCTCTCCCAGACCCGAAAAACCGAAACGGACGCCCGTTCGACAAAGCTCCGTGCCGGCAAAGGCTGCAGATTTGCGCCTGCCAAACCGGCCTCTTCGCGAAGAACGGGAAAAACGATCTTTTCGATAAACCTGTCATCCGCGATCCGAATATCGTCGTTGAGTAGAACCAGGGCGTCACCCTTGAACGTCTCGATCATTGAGACCACGGACGCCGCAAGTCCCCGGCGGTCAGGATGGTCGACGATTTCCAGACGCGGATCGGTGCACGCTCGCGCGACGGCGACAGTGCGGTCGGTACTGTGGTCGGAGTGAACTATGATTTCCAGGATGGTGAGGTGCTCCTGTCGTTGACACGACACCGCACTCAGAAGCGCTCCGATATTGCCATCTGCGTTGTAGGCGGCGATCCCGACCGAAACTGTGAAGTCCGTTCCCGACATAGCTTGGATCACCGCTTCGCGACATAGACTTTGGCGGGAGCCAGGCCGACGCGCGACAAACTGTACACCAGGGGCGAGAGAAGCAGCCGCAATACCAGTGAACCCTGCAACCGCAGACGGCACCGTCGCGATTTGAGCACGGAATCGACGTTCAGAAGGAACTGTTCTCCCGTGCACACGTCCGGCAGTACTGCCACCAGATGGAAACCGGCACGACCGAGCAGGGTTTCGAGCCCGCGGCGGGAATAGGTGGCGACATGACGCGGGGGGTCCCATCCGATCCAGTACTTGCCGAACAGGTGCGGCTCGATGCTCCGCAGATCCGGTATGGCGAGGAAGAGAAGCCCGCCAGGTCCGAGCACGGACGCCGCGTTTTCGAGGGCGCGCAGGGGGTGGTAGAGGTGTTCGAATACATGCCAGAGGGTAACGGCATCGAGGCCCGCGAGCGGCGGCGGCTGGCGATCGAAACGGCCTTCGTGGAACTCACCCGGACAGTCGCCTCGACCATGCCATTTCGTATCCATGGCATAACAGTCCCAAGGCCCTCCGGCCAGCGTGCGCAGGAAGAACCCGTTGCCGCAGCCGACGTCGAGGATCCTGCCGCCTCGCAGAAAGCGTTCTACGATGCGCCGCTTCCGCACGGCCAGCCCGAGCGCCCACGCCAGCTTACGAATGAGGCGCGGGTGACGATCCTCCTGAAAACCCGGATAGGAGGCCGGATAGTAGCGGCCGATATCGCTTTCGGGCACCCGCGGCGAAAGAAAGAAGGTCTTGCAGGCCGGGCAATGCCTTTGCCCGAATACGCCTTCGATCCCGCAAAGCAGGTCCTGTTGCTCAGCTCGCCGCCTCCCGACGGACCCGCAAATGGGACAGCCCACGGTCTCCAGAGCGACTCCCGGATTCTGCTGTTCGGGGTGTTGCGTCCTCACGTCTTCTCCCCACCGGCCTCAGCCACCGCGTTTCCAAAAGACCCCCGTCCAATCTACTCCTTGCAGGGGATCCCCGATCCCATGCTCGCGGCGATAGTCATCCACCGCCCGCCGGCAAGCAGGAACCGCACCGTAGTCGTCGACGATTGCATAGCCGCCCGGGGAGAGTCTCGGGTATAGGGCGTTCAGCGCATCCATGGTCGACGCGTACATATCGCCATCGAGCCGCAACACAGAGATTTGGCGGATGGGCGCCGCGGGAAGCGTTTCGTTGAACCAACCCTTCAGGAACCCGACCTGGCCGTCGAGCAGGCCATATCGCTCGAAATTGCTCTTGACCTTGTCGAGTGAGACGGCGAGCACGTCTGCGCACCGCCAGTGACGGTCCGCGGCGTCCGGCGCATAACGCCCGTCCGGCCTGGGAAGACCCTCAAAGGAATCGGCCACCCAAACCGTCCTGTCCAGGATTCCGTATACCTTAAGAATGGCGCGCATGAAGATGCAGGCTCCACCGCGCCACACTCCGGTCTCGATGAGATCGCCGGGAACGGCTTTTCGAAGCACGTCGGTGACGCAATCCTGGAGATTCTGCAAACGAGCCAGGCCGATCATGGTCTCCGCATCGAGCGGCCAGTCTCGGCCCTCGGCGCGCTCCTGGGCGCTGAACGGCCGTGCCAACTCGAGACCCAGCGCACCAAACACCGGGCGGAACAAGGAGTGTACGGCCCTGGCGACAGGTTGGCCTCGGAGCGAGGGAATGGTAGCCGCCGGACGCATCGCTTCCGGAAATAGCGAGCGAGTTAAGCATTGCTTCATTAAATCGAGATACAGGAGGCACGCGGATTCGGAAACGCCTGTGTCTGCTAAGGCCATGTCAGTAGGTGTCATCCAGGATTTCCATTTTGCCGTTCTGGCCCGGTGTTCGATTATACATCCAAGGAATCTTTGGGAACTGTTCCTCTCATTGTCGCTATCCCGGGCGGCCCGGGAGAGGCAAACACTGGTTCGTCCGGGTACTTATCGATGAAACTGCCGAAGGCGGCCGCGCACATAGCCGAGAATGTATGGGCTGGGGCGCGGCGTTAACGCCCGATATCGGTAGGGTCTGTCTGCCCGAAGGCGACCGGGCACTTCCCCTGGCAGGGCTGCTTTTCTTCGAGTATCGGGGCAAGCGGGTGGCGCTGCAGCCTTAGGCCGGCGGCCGGGGGGTCAGACCAACCAGCGCAGGAGGCCGAAGACTTGCGCCTTGATCTCGGTGAACAGTCGCAGGTCCACCAGGACGGAGACCAGGGCGGCCCGCGCCAACGCGCCATAGCCCGCCGGCATGCCATCCCCGACCAACAGTAGAACGAACAGGGGAGCCAGGGGGCGAGCGTAGCCGAACGGGGTGACCCAGAAGCCACTGCTCGTGAGGGCGAACACAAGCGCGACGTGGAGCGCCAGCATCGCCCGCACTGGGCCAGACTGAGTGGCGCGCAGCCGCAGCGCCCCCATCACCGCCGCCGCAGCGGTGCCCGCCAGCGCGGTCCAGTCAAACATCCGCGCGAGCAGCAGAAGCGTGGGCGTGTACGGATAGCTCACAGGATCGAAGGCGCGACTGAAAAGACCCAACTCCCAATTCCGGGGAAGCAGCCAGGACGGAATCGACTGGCTGGCGGCGAGGGCGCTCGCCGGGAGGGCATGTTGCACGTAGACGAACCAGCAAAGCGCCGGAATGGCGGCACTGGCCCACAGAAGCGCTTTACGGAAATCGCGCCGGTACGCCGCGGCGAGAACACAACCCAGCGCCAGGAGCAGCCCGGTTTCGCGAACCAGTCCCGCGGCGGCCAGGATCAACCACAACCCGGGTCCCCGGTCCCGTCCGGAGATCAGGCGATACGCTACCCCGGCGGCGAGCGCGCCGACCGCCAGGTCCACCGTCATCCGATCGATCGAAACGATGGTTGCCGGCACGGCCAGAAACAGCAGGCCGAAAGCTGCATGACGGCCCTGCCGGGCCAGGGCCGAGGCGAGCCAATAGACGCCGCCGAAGACGAACCCGGCCACCACAAGGACATAGGCGCCGTCAACCAGACCGGGCCGGCCGGCCGCGAGTATCCAGGCCGCCAGCGGCACGAGAATTCGGCGCGAGCGGATCAGGGGCTCGTCGAGGAAAGGGGCCGTGCCATGCCGCAGAAACGGATCGTGGGCGAGCATCCGATAGTATTGGCCGTCGTAGCCATACGGCGCGCTATTGCGGAGTGTGCCGGTCTCGAGGCTTGGGGGGAGGCGGGTGGTCTGGCCGGTGAAGAACAGGCCGGTCCAGTTCCCGGAGTAATTGGCGTGAACCGTCAGGGCCTGCCAGGCCAGCACCGCGACGACCGCCACTGCGGCCCAGAACCAGGCACTGCGGGGGAGGCTGGCTGCGTTGGCACGCATAGGTTAGGGATGCCGGATCTTGTGGCGGGTGGTGCACATTGGGGCCCGCAACGGTTCTTCTTGTGTCTTAGGCGACACCTTAAACATATCACGTGCGGAATGGTTTGGGAGCCATGGGGTAGGATAAGTTGGGGTAGGTCGCAGTACGTGAAAATGGCCATAACCTATAGGTGGAGAAAGACTTGCGCCGTGTTTTCATTGGTTTTAGAAACCGCTCCGATCCGCTTCACAGGCAGGAGGTCACAGGTTCGAGTCCTGTCCATGGGTGGCAGCCGCCCACGCGTGGAACAACCTCTCCGAACGTCACGCCAGAAGACGTTAGAGGGACTTGCAGAAATCGCACCACCGCCGCGGAAGGGACAAGCTGAAGCATGTCCTACACGGCGCATCAACGGTTTGCGGCCCCACGTGGGGTATGCTTCAGCTTGCCCAGCGATTTCTGCAAGTCCCTCGTTAATCTTCCGGAATTCGGGGCATGATGTCCGAAACGCTCTTGCCGTGCTAGATTCCCGCGGTGTAAACTAAGCCAGACCTCACGCTTAGCCACCGGGGCATGGAGAGACACTGCGAATGGAATCACGGAGATGCAGTAGAACCGTTTGGAGATGGTGCGCCGTCGCCCTGCTAGGGAGCGGCGTTGCGGTATCGCCCGCGGCATTCGCGCAGAAGCGGCGTAGCGCAGGGCAGACGATCGGCAACCCGAAGATCGATCCACGGCTGTCGGCACGCGCGCAGTCGCAGACGCCGATCCGGGTTCTCGTCGTTCTGACGGACCAGCCGCAGGCCGGTATTTTCCAGCAGGTGGAGGGGGCCAACGCGCTGGCGCAGCAGATCGCGGAATCGCAGTATCAGCGGGTGGCCGCGCAGCCGTTCGCGAGCCTTGCGGAATTGAGCCAGGCCGGCGCGGCGGTGGATGCGGTGGTCCTCCAGACGCGGCAGCAGGCATTCCAGGCCATCGAACAGGCGATAGGGCCGGAGCAGGACGCAATGGAGAGCCGGCTGGCAGGCTGGGGCGCGACCCGCATCTCACGCTATCAGGGCATCAACATGCTCGCGGCCGAGATTCCGGCGTCGGCCATTGCCCTGCTGGAGGCCGATCCGTCGGTCGCGGAGGTTTTTCCGGTGGAGGTGCAGTACGCCCAGCTTGCGACGAGCGTTCCGGCCCTGGGCGCGCCGGCGTTTTGGACGGCGGGATACACCGGACAGGGTCAGTCGGTTGGGGTGCTGGATACGGGTGCCAGGACAAATCACCCGGCATTTGCGGGAAAGTCGCTGGTCAGTAACGTATTTCTGGCCACCGCCAGCACGGACCCGTGCTTTAACGACAATGCCAGCTCGGGCGAGGACCAGAACGGCCACGGGACCCACGTCACCGGCATTGTCATGAGCCAGGGGTCGGCCGGGTGGACGAACTACCAGGGCGTAGCCAAAGGCGTTGGCACGCTGTACAACCTGAAGATCGGCTTCAACGTGTCAACGTCGGGGACGTGCGGCGGCGGGGGCGAGTCGTACTCGAGTGACGTGCTGTCGGCGATCGATTGGGCGGTCAAGAATACGCCCCTTAAAGTGCTGAATTACAGTTTCGGGGGTACGGCTAGCGGCGACGACGACGCCTTCACGCGGTCGATCGACCAGTATGCGGACACCTACGGGCTGACGATTGCGATTGCTGCCGGCAACACCGGTCCCGGCAGCCACACCGTCGGCAGTCCCGGCATAGCATACAACTCGATTACGGCTGCGAACTGGGTTTCGCGCGGCACGATCGCCGGCAGCAGCAGCCGCGGCCCAACCAACGGCGGCAGGTATAAACCGGATTTGGCGGCGCCCGGCAGTACTATTTACTCGACGAATTACAGGTGGGATAACTCGTCCGGGACCGGCGACGACTTTGTCGCTATGACGGGAACCAGCATGGCGTCGCCGCACCTGGCAGGTTCGGCCGCCGTGGTTCGGAGTGCGGGCGTATCCAATGCCCTGGCGGTCAAGGCAGTCCTTATTAACACTACGGACAACGCGGGCTGGGCGTCCGACCGGGGATGGGGCTACACCAATCTGACGCGGGCACAGCAGGAACTGAACTACGCCACCGGCAGTCTGGCGGGCAGCGGTTTCCAGTTATACAAGATCACGCCTTCGGGAGCCGTCTCGGCGAGTGTCACATGGAACCGGCATATCAGCGGCAGCACTTCCTATTTCAATAACATCGATCTGTACCTGTTTCGGGCGGACACGGGCGCCCAACTTGCGTCGTCGACTACGACGCTTCAGGACGTGGAGGAGGTGTCGGCCACTTACAGCGGTGACGCGGTGGTGACGGTGGATATGGTGACTTCGTCGCTGGCCGGCGTGAGCTCGGAGCCATACGGCGTGGCTTTCAGCAGCCCCGCGACCTCCGTTTCCGGGCCGAGCTTGACTCCGTCATGCAGCCTGCCGTCCTCGATTCCGGCGGGATCGCAATTCACGCTGAGCTGCACGGCGACCAACCGTGGGGACCTGACGGCGTTCGCGGTGACGGGGCAGGTCCAGTTGCCGTCCGGGTTCTCGGGCGCCGCACCGATGGCCCTGGGCGATGTCCCGGCGGGGCAGACCTCATCGGCGGGCAACCTGAACCTCACCGCCCCGGCTACCGCAGGCACATACTCGCTTCCGTTCACCGCCAGTAGCACCTCGTTTGACGAGACATTCAGCGGCACTGCCAGTTACACCGCGACAGTGGTGGCAACGCTGCCGGCACCGGTGTTGAGCGCGCCGGCGAATGGGGCCACTGGGGTCTCGCAAACGCCGAGGTTGAGCTGGAGCGCATCGAGCGGAGCGACCTCTTATGACGTTTACTTAGGCACCACCTCGTCGCCGCCTTTGGCAACCAACACCACGGTGACCAGCTATTCGCCAGCTACGTTGAGCGCGGGGACGCTGTACTACTGGCGGGTGGTAGCAAAGAACACGGGGGGATCGAATAGTTCCGCTACATGGTCGTTTACGACGTTGACGGCTGCGCCGCCGGCTCCGGCATTGCCTTCGCCCGCGAACGGCGCCACCGGGATCGCGACAACGCCGAGTCTGAGCTGGAGCGCGTCTAGCGGGGCGACATCTTACGATGTGTACTTCGGGACCGCGTCGTCGCCACCTCTGGCAACCAACACCGCGACGACCGGCTATTCGCCAGGTACGTTGAGCGCAGGCACGCTCTATTACTGGCGGGTGGTCGCTAAGAACGCGAGCGGATCGAACAGTTCCGCAACGTGGTCGTTTACGACGCTGGTTGCCGGCCCGCCGGCACCGACGCTCAGTTCGCCGGCGAACGGCGCAACCGGGGTTTCGGCGACGCCGAGTTTGATCTGGAGCGCGTCTAGCGGGGCGACATCTTACGATGTGTACTTCGGCACGGCGTCGTCGCCACCGTTGGCGACCAACACCGCTGGAACGACTTACTCTCCGGGAACGCTGAGCGCCGGCACGGTCTATTACTGGCGGGTGGTGGCGAAGAACGCGGGCGGCTCGAACGGCTCGGTGACCTGGTCGTTCACGACGCAGGTGGCAGCGCCTCCGGCGCCGGTGCTGAGCGCGCCGGCGAATGGCGCGACCGGGGTATCGGCGACGGCGGTCCTGAGCTGGACCGCGGCAAGCCGGGCCACGTCCTATGACGTTTACTTCGGCACGGTTTCCTCGCCGCCGTTGGCGACGAACACCGCCGGCACGACTTACTCTCCGGGGACGCTGAATTCCGGCACGGTCTACTACTGGTACGTGGTGGCGAAGAACGCGGGCGGCTCGAACACCTCGGCGACGTGGTCGTTTACGACGCAGGTGGCGGCTCCTCCGGCTCCGATCCTGAGCGCGCCGGCGAACGGTGCGACGGGGGTTTCGGCGGCGCCGGTTTTGGGCTGGGGCGCGGCGAGCGGGGCGACTTCTTATGACGTATACTTCGGCACCGTTGCCTCGCCGCCGCTGGCGACGAACACGGCCGGCACGACTTACTCGCCCGGAACGCTGACGGCCGGCACAGTCTATTACTGGCGGGTGGTGGCGAAGAATGCGGGCGGGTCGAACACCTCGGCGACCTGGTCGTTCACGACGCAGGTGGCGGCTCCTCCGGCACCGATTTTGAGTTTCCCGGCGAATGGAGCGACCGGGGTCCCGGCGACGTTGGTCATGAGCTGGAGCGCGGCGAGCGGGGCGACTTCTTACGATGTGTACTTCGGCACCGTCTCCCCGCCGCCGCTGGCGACTAACACCGCCGTCGCGGTTTACTCGCCCGGAACGTTGAGTGCGGGCACGGTCTACTACTGGTACGTGGTGGCGAAGAACGCGGGCGGTTCGAACGGCTCGGCGACGTGGTCTTTCACGACGCAGGTGGCGGCTCCTCCGGCGCCGGTGCTGAGTTCGCCGGCGAACGGCGCGACTGGGGTCTCGGCGACGCCGGTCCTGGGCTGGAGCGCGTCGAGCGGGGCCACGTCTTATGACGTGTACTTTGGCACCGTTGGCTCGCCGCCGCTGGCGACCAACACGGGCGGCACGACTTACTCGCCCGGAACGCTGACGGCCGGCACGGTCTATTACTGGCGGGTGGTGGCGAAGAACGCGGGCGGCTCGAACACCTCGGCGACGTGGTCGTTCACGACGCAGGTGGCGGCTCCTCCGGCGCCGGTGCCGAGTTCGCCGGCGAACGGCGCGACTGGGGTCTCGGCGGCGCCGGTCCTGGGCTGGAGCGCGTCGAGTGGAGCGACGTCTTATGACGTGTACTTTGGCACCGTTGGCTCGCCGCCGCTGGCGACTAACACCGCCGTCGCGACTTACTCGCCCGGAACGTTGACGGCCGGCACGGTCTATTACTGGCGGGTGGTGGCGAAGAATGCGGGCGGGTCGAACACCTCGGCGACGTGGTCGTTCACGACGCAGGTGGCGGCTCCGCCGGCTCCGGTGCCGAGCGGACCCATGAATGGCGCGACTGGTGTGTCGGCGACACCGGTCCTGACCTGGGGCGCGTCGAGCGGGGCCACGTCGTATGACGTGTACTTCGGCACCACTGCCTCGCCGCCGCTGGCTACCAACACCGCCGGCACGGCTTACTCGCCGGGGACTTTGAGTGCGAGTACCGTCTACTACTGGTACGTGGTGGCGAAGAACGCGGGCGGCTCGAACGCGTCGGCGATCTGGTCGTTCACGACGCAGGTGGCGGCTCCTCCGGCGCCGGTGCTGAGTTCGCCGGCGAACGGCGCGACTGGGGTCTCGGCGGCGCCGGTCCTGGGCTGGAGCGCGGCGAGCGGGGCCACGTCTTATGACGTGTACTTTGGCACCGTTGCCTCGCCGCCGCTGGCGACCAACACGGGCGGCACGACTTACTCGCCCGGAACGCTGACGGCCGGCACAGTCTATTACTGGCGGGTGGTGGGGAAGAACGCGGGCGGCTCGAACACCTCGGCGACGTGGTCGTTCACGACGCAGGTGGCGGCTCCGCCGGCGCCGGTGCCGAGTTCGCCGGCGAACGGAGCGACCGGAGTCTCGGCGACGCCAGTCCTGGGATGGAGCGCGTCGAGTGGGGCGGGTTCTTACGATGTGTACTTCGGCACCGTATCCGCGCCGCCGCTGGCGACCAACACGGGTGGCACCACTTACTCGCCCGGAACGCTGACTACCGGCACGGTGTACTACTGGCGGGTGGTGGCGAAGAACGCGGGCGGCTCGAACACCTCGGCGACGTGGTCGTTCACGACGCAGGTGGCGGCTCCTCCGGCTCCGGTGCCGAGCGGACCCATGAACGGCGCGACTGGTGTGTCGGCGACACCGGTCCTGACCTGGGGCGCGTCGAGCGGGGCCACGTCGTATGACGTGTACTTCGGCACCGCTGCCTCGCCGCCGCTGGCTACCAATACCGGCGGCGCGACGTACTCGCCTGGGCCTTTGAGCGCGGGCACTGTTTACTACTGGTACGTGGTGGCGAAGAACGCGGGCGGATCGAACGCGTCGGCGATGTGGTCGTTCACGACGCAGGTGGCGGCTCCTCCGGCGCCCGCTTTGAGCGGGCCCGCGAATGGCTCCATCGGAGTTTCGGCAACGCCACTTCTGGGTTGGATGGCGTCGAGCGGTGCCACATCCTACGACGTGTACTTTGGCGCCGTTGCCTCGCCGCCGCTGGCGGCCAGTACCGCCGGCACGACTTACTCGCCTGGAACGCTGAGTGCGGGCACAACTTACTACTGGCACGTGGTGGCCAGGAACGCCGGCGGCTCGAACGCCTCCGCCACCTGGTCGTTCACCACGCAGGTGCCGCCGCCGGCTGCGCCGGTGTTGACCGCGCCGGCCAATGGCGCCGCGGACGTCGCACCCTCACTTACTCTGAGCTGGAACGCGTCGAGCGGCGCGGCGTCCTACGCCGTCTACTTCGGGACGTCGTCTCCTCCTCCTCTGGTGACGAGCACGACGGGAACGAGCTATACGCCCGGCGCGCTGGCCGGCGGAACCGTGTACTACTGGCAGGTGGTGGCCACCAACCCGGGGGGCTCGAACGCCTCCCCCGACTGGTCATTCACGACTCAGGTCGCGGCGCCGTCGCTGGTCTCGCCGGTCAACGGCGCCATCGGCGTGTCCGCGACACCGACCCTTACCTGGAGCGCCTCGACCGGTGCAACCTCCTACGATGTGTACTTCGGAACGCAGGCCGCGCCGCCGCTGGTGACTAACACCACGGGCACCAGTTACACGCCCGGCACGCTGAGTCCGGGCGCACTATATTTCTGGCGGGTGGTGGCCAGGGGCAGCGGCGGTGCGAGCGCTTCGACCACCTGGTCATTCACTACGCCAGGTCCGACGGCGCCGGTGGCCGCGCTGCGATTCGTACCGGTCCCGCCGTGCCGCATCGCGGACACGCGCAGTCCGGCAGGGCCCTTCGGAGGGCCGTCAATGGGCGCGAACGAGTTGCGCGCGATCGCGATTCCGCAGAGCGGCTGCGGCATTCCGGCCACCGCGCAGGCCTACTCGTTGAACGTTACGGTGGTGCCGCAGGGCCGGCTTTCGTATCTGACGCTGTGGCCGTCCGGGGAGGCTCAGCCTCTTGTCTCTACGCTGAATTCCTTTGGGGGCACGGTGGTGGCGAATGCGGCCATCGTGCCGGCAGGGGCGGGCGGGGGAGTGAACATCTTCGTCACCGACCCGACCGACGTGATCCTGGATATCGACGGCTACTTCGATTCCACCAGCGGGCCGAACGCCTATGCGTTCTATCCCGCCACGCCGTGTCGCATCGCCGATACGCGGAATCCGGCGGGCGCGTTTGGCGGGCCATCGATGGCAGCCGACGAGCGGCGGGACTTCGCCCTCCCATCCAGCGGCTGTGGGCTGCCCGCGGCCGCCAAAGCGTACTCGCTGAACGTGACGGTGGTGCCGGACCCGAGCGTGCAGTATCTCGGCTATCTGACCACCTGGCCGGCGGGGCAAGGGCAGCCGCTGGTCTCGACGCTGAACTCCTGGACCGGGAAAGTGGTGGCCAACGCGGCGCTGGTTCCGGCGGGGGCCGAGGGGGCGATCTCGGTGTATGTGTCGGATCCGACGGAGGTGATCCTGGACACCAACGGTTACTTCGCGGCGCCGGGGAGCGCGGGGGCGCTGTCGTTCTACCCGGTGGCGCCGTGCCGGGTGGTGGACACTCGAGGGACGAATGGGCCTTTCGGCGGGCCGATTCTGGCAGCCCAAACGGCGCGCTCGTTTGCGATTCCGTCGGGCGGATGCGGCATTCCGGCCGGGGCGGCGGCGTATTCGATGAATGTCACGGTGGTGCCGGACGGCATGCTGTCGTATCTGACGGCGTGGCCGGCGGGCGCGGGACAGCCGTTCGTTTCGACGCTGAACTCGTTCGACGGGAGCGTGGTGGCGAATGCGGCGATCGTGCCGGCGGGCGCGGGCGGGGCGGTGAGCGTATTCGTGACGGACCAGACGCACGTGGTGCTGGATATCAACGGGTATTTCGCGCCGTAGGGCGGCCTCGACACGAGTGTCGAGGCGGCAGGCAAGAGTGCCTGCGCCACAAAAGCGGCCCATCGAGCGGACTTTCGGGCGGCGTTCGTTATACTGGAACGTACATGATTAGAGTCCGCTTTGCGCCCTCCCCGACGGGGTTTCTACATATCGGCAGCGCGCGCACTTTCATCTTCAATTGGTTATACGCCCGGCATCTGGGCGGGACGATGATCCTGCGCATTGACGACACCGACGTCGGGCGTAACACCGAGCAGTCGGAGACCTCGATTTTCGAGGGCCTCAAGTGGCTGGAACTGGGTTGGGACGAGGAATACCGCCAGTCGGAGCGGCTGGACCTGCACCGGCGGTTGGCCGCGGCGATTCTGGAAAAGGGCCTCGCGTACCGCGACTTCACCCCGGCCGCGGCTGAAGAGGAGCGCACGCGCGAAAGCGGCGCCTGGCTGTTCAACGCCGCGATGCGCGAGATGAGCCGCGAGGAGAGCGACCGGCGGGCCGCCGCGGGCGAGCCCTTCGTGATCCGCTATCGCGTGCCGCGGGACAGGGTGCGCGAGATCCGGTTCCGCGACGCGGTTTACGGCGAGCAGGCGAAGGGGACCGCCGATATAGAGGACTTCGCGCTGATGCGCTCGAACGGCCTGCCGACCTACCACATGGCCTCGTGCGCGGACGATATCGACCTGCGCATCAGCCACGTGGTCCGCGGGCAGGACCACCTGACCAACACCTTCAAGCACGTCCTGATCTTCGAGGCGGCGGGCGCGCCGGCGCCGGAGTTCGCGCACCTGCCGCTGCTGGTGGCACCCGACGGCGCCAAGCTTTCCAAGCGCAAGCACGGGCCGGTGGTGAGCGTCACCACGTACCGCGACGCGGGCTTTCTGCCGCACGCTTTCGTGAACTTTCTGTGCCTGTTGGGCTGGTCTCCCAAAGACGATCGCGAGAAGATGACGCGCGAGGAACTGGTGGAGGCGTTCTCCTTCGAGGGCATCAACCGCGCCAACGCCGTGGTGAACTTCCGCGAGGACGACCCGTTCGATCCCAAGGCGGTGTGGCTGAACGCGCAGCACCTGATGACGCTGCCGGCCGAGGAACTGGCGGATCGGCTGATGCCGTTCCTGGCGGCCGCGGGCTTCGTGCCCGCCCGCACCCAGGTGCTGCAGGTGGTTCCGCTGATCCAGGAGCGCATCAAGCTGCTGCGCGATGCGCCCGCGGTGGCGGATTTCTTCTTTGCGGCGGAACTGGCGCCCTACGACAGCGCCGAACTGATTCCGCAGAAGGGCGACGCGGCCCTGGCGCTCAAAGTGCTGCGGCGCGCGCGTGAGGTGCTGGCCGGAGCCGAGTTCACGCACGAGGGTCTGGAGACCGCGCTGCGGGCCGCGGCGCAGGAAACGGGCGTGAAAGCCGGCCAGATGTTCCAACCCATCCGCGTGGCGGTGTGCGGGCGCAAGGTGGCGCCGCCGCTGTTTGAGACTCTGCAAGTTCTGGGCCGCGACGTATCCCTGAAACGTATCGATCAAGCTATCGAGAAGCTGCAATGACAGACTCTAATCCCAAGCCGCCGGTGGAAGCCGCGGCGCCCTCTCATTTCATCCGTGAAATCATTCTTCACGACCTCGAAACCAACAAGTTCGGCGGGCGCGTGCAGACGCGGTTTCCGCCGGAGCCGAACGGCTATCTGCACATCGGGCACGCCAAATCCATCTGCCTGAACTTCGGGATGGCGGCGGAGTTCGGCGGCAAGTGCAACCTGCGGTTCGACGACACGAACCCGTGCAAGGAAGAGACCGAGTACGTCGATTCGATCATCGCAGGACGTCCGCTGGCTGGGCTTCGATTGGGAAGACCGGCTGTTCTACGCGTCCGACTATTTCGACCAGCTTTACGAGTGGGCGGTCCAGCTGATCAAGGCTGGCAAGGCGTACGTGTGCGACCTGACGGCGGACCAGGTGCGCGAGTACCGCGGCACGCTGACCGAGCCGGGGAAGAACAGCCCCTACCGCGACCGGTCGATCGAAGAGAACCTGGATCTGTTCGAGCGGATGCGGGCGGGCGAGTTTCCGGACGGCGCGCGGACGCTGCGGGCCAAGATCGACATGGCCTCGCCGAACCTGAACATGCGGGACCCGGTGATGTACCGGATCCTGCACGCGGATCATCACCGCACGGGCGAGCAAGTGGTGCATTTACCCGATGTACGACTACACGCACGGGGAATCGGACTCGATCGAGGGAGTCACGCATTCGCATCTGCACCCTCGAGTTCGAAGACCACCGGCCGCTGTACGACTGGTACGTCGAGCAGTTGGGCATCTACCATCCGCAGCAGATCGAGTTCGACCGGCTCAACCTCACTTACACGGTGCTGAGCAAGCGCAAGCTGCTCACGCTGGTGCAGAAGGGCTATGTGAGCGGCTGGGACGACCCGCGCATGCCGACCATTTCGGGAATCCGGCGGCGCGGCTACACGCCGGAGGCGATCCGCAACTTCTGCGGCCGGGTGGGCGTTTCGAAGACCAACGGCTTGACGGAGCTCTCGCTGCTCGAATACTACGTGCGGGAGGATCTGAACAAGCGGGCGCCGCGCGTGATGGCGGTGCTGCGGCCGTTGAAGTTGGTTATCGATAACTATCCGGAGGGTCAGGTGGAGGAGATGGAGGCGGTCAACAACCCCGAAGACGCGTCCGCGGGCACGCGCAAGGTTCCGTTCTCGAAGGTGCTGTACATCGAGCAGGACGATTTTCGCGAAGACCCGCCCAAGCAGTATTTCCGGCTGGCGCCGGGCCGCGAGGTGCGGCTGCGCTACGCGTATCTTCGTGACCTGCACCGGCGTGGTGAAGAACGATCGGGGCGAGGTGGTGGAGATCCACTGCACTTACGACCCGGCGACCCGGGGCGGCAACACTCCGGACGGGCGGAAGGTGAAATCGACCATTCACTGGGTCTCGGCGGCGCACGCCGTGGACGCGGAGGTGCGGCTGTACGAGCATGCTGTTCACGGTCCCGAATCCGGGCGGCGAGAGCGAAGGCGGGGAGTTCACCGACTACCTCAATCCGAACTCGCTCGAAGTGCTGCGGGGGTGCGAAGCTGGAGCCCAGCCTGGCGGGCGGCGCCGGTGGGGAGCCGGTTACCAGTTCGAGCGGCTGGGATATTTCTGCGTGGACGAGGATTCGACGCCGGGCCAGTTGGTGTTCAACCGGACGGTGCAGCTTCGCGACGCCTGGGCGAAGATCGAGAAGGCTCAAAAGAGGCGGGCTAAGAGCCGTAACGACAGACATGATCATTTTGGGAATCGGCGGCATCCTCGGCGACGCGGCCGCGGCGGTGCTGAAAGATGGAGAACTGGTGGCCGCCGTCGAGCAGCGAAAGCTGGGGCGGCGGGCGCGGCCGGACGGGTTGCCGGAAGAGGCCATCGCGATGGCGCTCGGTCTGGCGCAGGCGACGCCCGAGCAGGTGGACACGGTGGCCATCGTGCGGCCGCTCGCGGCGGGGCCGGAAACGGCGCTGCACCTGGCGTTGCGCGCGCAATTTCCGAACAGCCGCGTGGCTCCGGTGGACCATCACCTGGCGCACGCGGCGTCGGCCTTTTACGCGTCGCCCTTCAGCGAAGCTACCGTGCTGACGCTCGACCGGGCGGGCGATTTCCGCTGCGGCGCGCGCTGGGCGGCTCGCGGAAACCAGCTCACGCTCGAACGCGAACTCTACTATCCGGACTCGCTGGGCGATCTTTACTGCCGCGTCGCCGAACTGGTGGGATTCGATCCCGAGGCGGACTCGCACAAGCTGCAATGGCTGTCGGCGGCGGGCGAGGCGGGGCTGGAGGACCTGTTCCTCGAGATCCTGGGCATGCAGGACGGAGGCTGGCCGCGGATCGACCGTTCCTTCTTCGACAGCGACCGGCTGAGCCACGGCGGGTTCAGCGCGAAGTTCTACGCGCGGCTGGGCCTGGACGAAGAGCGCGGCGGTTCCCGCGGCGATGCACCCGGCGCTGGCGGCGGGCGTGCAGCGCGCCATCGAGCGGGCCGTGCTCGAGATGGCGGGCAGCGGCGAGAATCTGTGCCTGGCGGGCGGCCTGTTCCTGAACGCGCTGCTGGTTTCGACCATCGAGCGCTCGGGGCGCTGGCGCAACGTATTCGTGCAGCCGGCGGCGGGCGACGCGGGGACGGCGCTGGGCGCGTTGTTCCACGCCTGGCACACGGTGGGCCAGCGGACGGAGCGCGTCTCGATCGGCAATCTGTGCCTGGGCCCGGAGTTCGACGCCGAGCAGATCAAGAAGGTGGTGGAGAACTGCAAGCTGCGGTTCCGCTACCTGCAGACCTCCGATGAACTGATCGAGACGGCGGTGCGCGAGATCGACGACAACAAGATCGTGGCGTGGATGCAGGGGCGCATGGAGTTCGGGCCGCGCGCGCTGGGCAACCGCAGCCTGCTGGCCTCGCCGCGCAACCCGTATTCGACCGAGAACCTGAACGTGTTCATCAAGCACCGCGAGCCGTTCCGCAAGTTCGCGGCGTCGGTCCCGGCGGAGCTGTGCGCGGAGTACTTCGACGCCGCGCCCGAACGCGCGCTTTCTGGCGACGGTGGGCCGCGTGCGGCCGGCGCACCGCAAGACGTTCGAGAGCGCGATCCTGAGCGGCGACCTGGTGCGCGTCCACACCGTGAGCCAGGCGGACAACCCGCTCTACTGGCGGCTGCTGCACGCGGCGGGCGCATCGACCGGGCTGCCGGTGCTCTACAACACGTCGTTCAATCTGTTCGGCGATCCGCTGGTGTGCACGCCGCGCGACGCGGTGCGGAGCTTCTACTCGTCGGGCATCGACGCGATGTTCGTGGGGAACTTCTTCTTGCAGAAGTGAATGTAGCGGTCAGCTTTCAGCGGTCAGCTATCAGCTCAAGCGGCTGCTCCCGGGCCTGGCGTATCGTTGCTGACGGCTGATGGCTGTAGTGATGTAGCGGTCAGCCTTCAGCGGTCAGGTATCAGCTCAAGCGGCTGCTCCCGGGAGGGTGATTTCCGGAACTGCGGACGCTCAGCGCGATCCGCATTTTTCGTCCTCGGCGGCTCTTGCTCAGGGGTTCTGGCGGCTGCTACACACGACGGCATGGCAGGTGCGGCCAGCCAGGGGGAACCGGCAGCGGGTTCATCTCGGCCGCGGCCGCGTCGGCATGGTCCCCGGCGTAGGACCGAGGGCTGGACAAGATGACCGGTGTGAGGGCGCCAGGCCGGAAAGATCCAGTACTAGGCGGGCCGGTACTCAAGGCGCGCGCATATTGCGTTCAGGGCCCCGTCAAGTCATTTAACAAAGTAACCGAAACGGGTCTCGTTGGGTCACGTAAGAAAGTAACCGAACGCGCGGGGCTTTTCCTCCTTGTCGTAGTCTGAAACCGATCCGCGAGGGGTCGCGCCCCAAGCGGGGACATCCAGGATCGCGGCGGCGGGGTTCGCTCCGCGGCAGCGGTCAGCAAGCCGCCGAGGGATACCAAGTTCCTCCTTGGGGAGGCTCCTCGTGGGCGGGCTTGGTGGAGGCCGAGGTCTTCTGCCTCCGGAGCGGAGACCTCGGCTGCATTTCTGGTCGGAGCACGGCTCGGCCGTGCTCAGCGTCTGTCCGCTGTGGGGTCGCGCCCGCGGCGGATGCCCAAGGCCGATGCGACGGAGCTGGCTCCGAAGAAATCGGCTCGTAACCCTCCGGCCGCCTGCTGGGGCCGGAGGGCTTTCTCGCCTCTGCGGATCGCGGCTTCAAAGTCTTGCCCCATTTCTTTGGTGAAGCTTCGGAGCGGAGGCCTTGGGCATAGGAAGCGCGAAGCCGGCCGGGCCGCTGTTGCCCGGCCTTCCGAATCGGTCTTTGGTTCACTTGGCAGCCTGTCCCTTTCGTTCCCCTCGAATGTGAATGCTGGGACCATGCCGCCGATGTTTCGGAACGGCCGGCTCGCCCTCGCGCTCCAGCAGATCAAACAGTTCCGTTCGCAACTGTTCGATCCGGCGGCGCAGCTCCACCGGGTTCAGCCGCCGGTAGCGTTCCTCCAACGCCCGGCGCTGTTTCGGCTTGAGCTTCCCCAACTCCAGCACGCGCTGATACCGCGTGCGCGGCGCTTCGTACACCCGGTGCACTTTGCCGCCCTCCCGCACTTTCTCCTTCAGCTTCATCGCCGGTTGAAAGAAGTTCCGGAAGTCCGCCGCCGCTTCGTACAGCTCCCGCAACACTGCGCACTGCGCCGCGCTCGCCATCCGGCGGTAGCCCACCAGCTTGCGCACATGCGTCCAGTTCTTCTGTTCCACCCAGGCGTTGTCGTTCTTCTGATACGGCCGCGACCGGCTCATCGCGATCCGGCGCCGTCGGCAGTACTTCCACAGCAGGTCATTGAGAATCCCCGAGTCGTTGTCCGGATGCACCTCCCGCACCCGGAACGGCAACCGCTTGCGGATCTGTTCCAGGCTCTCCTGCGTGGCCTTCTGCGACCGCCCCAACTGGGGTCGCCCTTCCCACCAGCCCGTGGCGATGTCGGTGGCCGAAAACGTCAGCAGGTATTCGCCCGCCGTGGAGCGCCCGCAATGCAGTACGTAATCCAACTGCAAGTTGCCGACTTCCTGGCGGTCCCACTCGGCCGCCGTCTTCACCGGCACCCGCTGATACAGTAGTGGGTGCACCGGCGGTCGGCGATGCTGCTTCAAGCACCGCACCGATCGCTCGCGCGCCAACAGCCGGTCGATCGTCTTGGGCGAAATCTCCGCCAGCAAGTCGGCCACCTTCTGACTGCACTTCAGCCCGCCATTGGCCCGCAACCTTTGGGCTGACGCAAAAACAACTTCACAGATTCGGCATGATCGTGTAATTCCAGTTGGGCAGCAGGGAGCCACGCTTGAGGCGTAGTTGTTCGATCTCGCTGGGAAGCGGGGACATGCCGGTGGGATACTGCCGGCGATCAAGGTAGGCGGAGACCTCCAGACCCGTGAGAGTGCAGGTGGCGCGGATGAAGTTGAGAATCTTTTGGTAGCTGGTGAGCGTTCGGCGGCCCAGTTTTTCGAGATTTCGGAAAACAAGCGGTGCTCGATGGGATTCCATTTGGAGGTTCCGGCTGGGTAGTGGGCGACGGTGACCTCGAGACGGAAGCGGTTGGAGAGTTGGGCTTGGAGTTCGGTTTTCCAGGCGTAGCAGCGACAACCGTTGCTGCCGCCGGTATCGGCCAGGATCAGAAGTTTCCGCGAGCGGGGATAGCGATCCGCGCCCTCTCGCTCCCACCAGCCGGAAATGGAATGAGCGGCGAAAGCCGGTGTGTCGTGAGAGACGCCCACGAAAACGGAGCCGCGATTGGCCAACAGATCGTAAATGCCGTAAGGGATGGCGACGCCGGTGGAGTCGGAGCGGAAGTCGTGATCGTAGACAGGCACTGGGAGCGATCCCATTTCGAGCCGTTATTTTTAAAGTTGCCGACCAGTTCGCGCTTCTTGGTATCCACGCTGATGATGGGAAGGCCCTTACGCTGGAAGCGCGTCCGCAGGGAGGCGATGAATTAGAATTGCGTATCCCGATCCGGACTGGAACTGGTGGAGAGCGCTTTGCGATTGACCCGCAGTGTGTAATCCAGGTCGTGAAGCAAACGCGCCACGGTATTGGCGGACACCACGATCTCGAGTTGCTGGAGAAGTTGGGCGATCTTATCTGGGGTCTTGTGGGTCCACTTGATGCCGGAGATCGGATCGCCAGCAGTGTCGTGTTCGAGCAGGATCTCGATGGCCTGGACTACTGCGGGCGTTTTTTTTTCCACCCGCTTGCGTCCACCGCCCGGTTTCCGCACGCGGCCGGCCTCGATCTCCTGATCCAGCAACTGTTGCCGGCCACGCGCGACGTGTGAGGATCGAGGCCGAGGAAATCTGCCAGAATCGTATCTCCGCCGCGCCCGAGCTTGAGCGATTCCAATCCGGCGTACAAGCGGCGCTGCCGTTCATCGAGCAGGCTGAAGAACAACACGATTGAGGTTTTCACCTCGTCGGGGGAGACCTCCAGCTTGGAGGCGTCGGTGATGGTGGGAACAGCCTGTACGCTGCGCCGCAGCAGGCGCTGCCGCTGGCGGGTCGTCGGATCCGTCGAGGTGTAGAGGTACAAGCCCGCGGCAAGTTCACTGGAAATGAGCTTTCGCTGAGTGAGTTGCCGCAAGACATCCTGAGTTTCGACGTGCAGAGCCTGAGCCAGTTCTTCCGCGAAATAGCCCTTGAGCGAGCCGTTGACGAAAGCCTCTGCCGTGGCCAGCAACGTGCCGTGACTAGAGAACCAAACCTGATCGTGAGACCACAGCCCGTCCATCGAAGTGAGCCGCCTGTCGGAGCGCATAGTAGCGGCCGCGATGCGAGTAGCTCGTGAGGTAATCGAGCTCTTTGAGTTTGCGGAAGACCGTGAGATAAACGGCGTGCCCAGAGCCCGCTTCAGGTCTAGCAGCGTGGCCGTCTAAGAGCGCAGCAAGAACAAGCAGGCATCAGCGGAAAATGTGGCTGGTCTCATTACGTTAGAGTTCCGACTCTGAGCATAGTGTTAGTCTGAACTATAACATAATTGTCGCAGAGCCGCACACAAACAGAGCGACCTCAGAGGCACGTCAATGCGAAACAAATCCGCCAATCTCTGAAAGAAGATTTGTCGCGTCCACTGCAATCTGTTCTAACAACACCGCAGAGTCTCAGTTATTTTTGCGTCAGCCCTTTCCACCTGCTCCCGCAGGATGGCGCCAGCCGCTGGCCGCAGAGAAAGTCAAACAGCTCCCAAACTTTCACCAGCGGCGCTTTCAGCTCCACCCCGTAGCGCGTTGCCCGGCGTCGCCGCCCGAGCTGCGCGGCTGCCGCCGGAACATGGGTCAGTTTCCGGATCAGCACCTTCCGGTTCAGCCGGGTGCGCTTCCGGTCCTCGTTCAGCAACCGTGTCTTCTGTCTCTTGTTGCCGCGCAGGTACTCCTCTCGCAGCGCGGCCAGGTACTGCTCGCGTGAGTGCATGTCCACCCTGCCGGCGCCTCCAACCGCCTCCGTTCAGCGCCTGGCTGCCTCACGCCTTCGGTTACTTTCTTATGTGACCCAACAAGGGGCCTTACGGTGACATTTTAGACGACCCAATTCGATGGCTACTCTTTCTCTCCAGGTCCGGTGTAGACTGAGTTGATTCGGCGTCGATGCCGGAGGAGGAGAGTTCCTGTGACACCTCGCAACCTCAAGCTGCTCTACATCCTGACCCTCGGTTTGTTGGGCCTGTATGTGACTACGGGGCCTGCCGTGGCGGTTTCCATTGGTCCCAGTTTGCCCCAGATTTTCAACGCCAGCGCCAATGGAATCGATCACGTGGAGTTCTTTCCCGGAGTGGGCGCCGCCAACCTGCTCTGGAATGGGCCGTACTTCAACGGCGTCAGCAACAACGAAATCCCCCCGGATGGCAGCCTGTACCTGTACACCACCGCCGACTGCGATGGACCCGCGGGGACGTTCTGCTCCGCCCACCTGCCGTTTGAGTTCGACGTGAGCGGTACCGGTTCGATCACGTTGTCCCTGATCGGCTCGTCAAACGACAACCTGGCGAACGGGAACCTGTCGTTTGACGGAATCACCGAGCCATGGCATGTAGAAGGCGGCATCCTGGCGATGACGGCGTTTACGGCCTACGTGAACTCGGGCCACTACTCCGGGGATTTCGCGATCACGAGCCTGGCTGGGGGCAGCTATCTGGATCTGCCGATTGTTTTCGAAGCCGGCGCGGCGCCCGAACCGGCATCGGCGTTGCTACTGATTGGCGGCTTCGCGGTGGTCGAGTTCCTGCGGCGGAAATCGCGCCGGTAGATGGGGCGGAAACGTGGCCGGCCTGTCCTGGACCCCGGTCCGCCTGCGAGCCCGAAGCCGCGCGGCGGCTGGATGGCGTGGTTCCTTCCCGACCTGAGTCTGACCGCCGCTCTGGCGGCCGTAGCCTTCTGCCTGTTCATTTTCGATGCACCGAGGCGGCTGTTCACCGACAGCGACCCCGGCTGGCACATCGTGGCCGGCGAACAGATCCTGGCGACGGGGAGAGTTCCGCACGGCGACTCGTTCTCGTTCCTCCACACGGGTCGCGTCTGGTACGCCCACGAATGGGGCTCCGAGGTCCTGATGGCGCTGTTTCACCGCTGGCAGGGACTCACGGGGGTTGTCTTTCTATTCACGGTCGCGATCGGCGCTGCCATCTGGCTGTGCTTTCGACTGCATCTCATGCTGGGCGGCGATTTCTTTCTGGCGTGCGTTATGGCATCGCCCCTGGTGGCGACGGCCTGGACGCACTGGCTGGCCCGGCCGCACGTCCTCAGTTACCTTTTCCTTTTGGGCGCTGGTCTTCTACTTCGAGCGGGCCGGGGAACGCTTCCGCGTCCGTGACGGAGCGGTGCTGGGCTTGGGAACCGCGGTGTGGGCGGGGATTCATGGGAGTTTTCCCATGGCCGTCCTGCTGGCTGCGCTCTACGCAGCCGGCCATGCGGCGCGGGCGGTGCTGTGGAAGGAACTCGACACGGCCGGGGAATGGAGGCGCGCCCGTTGGTTTCTGCTCGCCGCGCTGTGCGCCGGCGCAGGCAGTCTCCTGAATCCTTACGGGATCGAGTTGCAGCGGCACCTGATCGAGTTCACGCTCCATCCGGAGTTGCATGCCGGCATTCTGGAGTGGCGGTCCTTCGACTTCGGGAGCGCAGGGAATGAACAGATCGTGATTACGGCGGCGCTGGCCGGGTTGGGCGCTCTGCTCGCGCTACGGCAGCGGAATGTTCCGCACGCCCTGGTGATGGGGTGTCTGATGGCGTTCGGACTGCAATCGGTGCGCGGGCTGCCCATCCTGGCGCTGGTCGGCCTGCCGATGGCCAACGCCGCAATCACGCGTGCGCTGCGGGCGGGGAAGAGCGCCACGCTGAAAAAGCTCATGACGGTTTCAGCCGAGCTGCGCCAGTTCGATCGAAACCAGCGGGGCGCCGCTCTTGCGGCCGTGGCAGTTGTGGGCGTGCTGATCTGGCTGCGCCAGCCGGCGGTCGCGGCGCGCACCGGGTTCGCGCCGGAAAGATATCCGGTCGAAGCGTACGAGACCATCGCGGGCCTGCCGGAATCCAGCCGGATCTTCGCATCCATGATCGACGGCGGGTACATCTGCTACCGCTCGAATGGCGCCCGCAAGATCTGGATCGACGGGCGGGTGGACTACTTCGGGCAAGCTCCTTACCGTCAATACCAGCAGGTTGCCTTTTTGCAGCCGGGCTGGCAGGACACGCTCCGGGAGGTGGCCTTTACGCACGTCCTGGCCAATGTCCGACTGCCCCTGGCGGCGGCGCTCGAGCAGGCGGGGTGGCGGGAACTCCATCGGGATGCCCGCTTTGTCGTTCTGGAGCGGCCGCGATGAGAGCTGTCAGCCGTCAGCGGTCAGCTATCGGCTCAAACGGCTACTTCCGGTTCGACGACCTGTTTGCCGACGGCTGATGGCCGGGTGCTGACGGCTATAATTCGAGTTATGCAGACTACCGGGAACACAATCCTGATCACGGGCGGCGGCTCGGGCATTGGCCGCGGGCTGGCCGAAGCGTTCCACGCGCTGGGGAACCAGGTCATCATCGCAGGGCGCCGGCAGCAGGCGCTCGACGCGACAACCGCCGCGAACCCGGGCATGGCGTCTCTTACGCTCGACATCGAGGATCCGGCCAAGATCCGCGCGTTCGCAGCGGAGGTGGCGGCGCGGTACCCGGCGCTGAACGTTCTCATCAACAACGCCGGTATCATGCGGGCCGAGAAGCTCAAGGCCCAGCAGGTGGATCTCGGCACGGCGGAGTCCACGATGGCCACCAATCTGCTGGGACCCATCCGTCTTACCGCGGCGCTTCTGCCTCTCCTGCAGAAGCAGCCGCACTCGGCCGTCATGAACGTCTCCTCCGGGCTGGCTTTCGTTCCGTTGGCCGCAACGCCCACTTATTGCGCCACCAAGGCGGCCATCCACTCATACACGCAATCGCTGCGCTGGCAGTTCCGGGGGTCCACGACCGAGGTTCTCGAACTCATCCCTCCCTATGTCGCCACGGACCTGATGAACGGGGCCTCGGACCCGCGCGCGATGCCGCTGGACAGGTTCGTTGCCGACGTGATGGAGATCCTGAGGACCCAGCCCGCGACGACTGAGATTTGCGTGGAGAGCGTGAAGTTTCTCCGCCTCGCCGCCGAGAGCGGCCGATACGATGCCGTATTCCAGCGCCTCAACGAGTCGATGGGGGATGGGCCCCATTAGCCGCCGGCACGCAATCCCGGATGAGCCGCACCTTTGGACTCCCCATTTTGGGCTCGAGGGGAATGTCGCGGCGCTTCGGGACCACTGGAAATTTACCGCCAGCTGACGAGCGGGAGATTGTCCGTACCCTGCACGCCGACGGCATCTGCCCGTCGGTTCCCCGCGTGACTGGTCTCCTGCAAGTCGGCTCCCTGCGGGATTGGAGGGTGATCCAGAACGCCGTAGACGACGCCAGAAGAGAGTCTGGTGCCGTGATTGCAGGGACCATAACCCTGCCGAACGGGCAAGGTTATGGTTTAGGTCATCCCCCCCAAGTTGACACCCTTCCTAGAGTTTTGTATTCTTTAAAGAGTTTGGCGAACTAGCTGATCTGCTCCTGCGGCGATGTTGTGAGTTCAAAGCAGGGGCCGGCCCCGAGGTTCCTCCGGTATTGCGCCGACGGGAGCATGGGCTTGTCCGATAAGCAACCACGCAGGTGAACCGGCAATTTCATGTGATGGGCAGTATGCGCCTGGAAGCGGAGTAGCGCGGAACGGGCAGCACCACCGGTCGCAGGGTCACCCGAACTCATCGCCAGTTTTAGAGAGGAAGATTCGTGCCGACTTTTAGTCAACTCGTGCGGAAAGGGCGGGTGGCGCCGCGGTACAAGACGGCCAGCCCGGCGTTGCAGGCGTGTCCGCAGAAGCGGGGAGTCTGCACGCGCGTCTACACCACGACCCCGAAGAAGCCGAATTCGGCTTTGCGGAAGGTGGCGCGCGTCCGGCTCACGAACGGAATCGAAGTGACCACGTACATTCCCGGCGTGGGACACAACCTGCAGGAACACTCGATCGTGCTGATTCGCGGCGGCCGCGTGAAGGATCTTCCCGGCGTGCGCTACCACATCATCCGTGGAACGCTGGACGCTTCGGGCGTCGCCAACCGTAAACAAGGTAGATCGAAGTACGGGGCCAAACGGCCCAAGGCTTAAGAGCATGTCACGACGACGAAGAGCTGAACAACGCGAAGTAGCGCCCGATCCCGTTTACAACTCGACGCTGGTGGAGCGGTTTGTGAACTGCATGATGTGGGACGGCAAGAAGGCGACGTCCCAGGGCATCTTCTACGCGGCCATGGACACCATCCGCGAGCGGACCGGCGACGAGCCGCTTAAGCTGTTCAAAAAAGCCGTGGAGAACGCCAAGCCGCTGCTCGAGGTGAAAACCCGGCGCGTGGGCGGCGCCAACTACCAGGTCCCTATCGAGGTGCCGCAGAACCGGCGCACCAGCCTGGCGATCCGCTGGCTGATTCTGAACGCGCGCACGCGCCCCGAGAAGGGGATGGCCGATAAACTGGCCAACGAGCTGAACGACGCCGCCAACCAGCGCGGCGGAGCGATCAAGAAGAAGGACGATGTCCACCGCATGGCGGAGGCGAACAAGGCGTTCGCTCATTACCGGTGGTAGTTGAAGAAGCGGTCGGCTGTCAGCTATCGGCTGTCAGCTACGGGCTGGCGAACGGAGAGTTGGAGGGTTCTGGTAGTTAGCTGAAAGCCGATGGCTGAAAGCTGAGAGCTTAGTTTCTATGCCTCGTACGGTACCAATCGAGAGAATGCGGAATATCGGCATCATGGCCCACATCGATGCCGGTAAGACCACTACGACTGAACGCATCCTCTATTACACGGGGCGTACGTACAAGATTGGCGAGGTCCACGAAGGCACCGCCGTCATGGACTACATGGAGCAGGAACAGGAGCGCGGCATCACCATCACATCGGCGGCCACCTCTTGCGAATGGCGCGACTGCGAAGTGAACATCATCGACACACCGGGGCACGTGGATTTCACGGCCGAGGTGGAGCGCAGCCTGCGCGTGCTCGATGGCGCCGTGGCGGTGTTCGATGCAGTGGCGGGCGTGCAGCCGCAATCGGAGACGGTGTGGCGGCAGGCCGATAAGTATCGGGTTCCGCGGATTTGCTTCATCAACAAAATGGACCGCGTGGGCGCGGACTTCCTGAACTCGGTCGAGACCATCGTCAAGCGGCTGAAGTGCCGGCCGGTTCCGATTCAGCTCCCGATCGGCAGCGAAGACCAGTTCAAGGGGATCGTGGACCTGGTCACGATGAAGGCGCGGGTGTGGCGCGACGAGACGCTCGGTGCGCAGTACGACGAGATCGAGATTCCCGAGGAACTGCTGGAGCAGGCCAAGCAGTACCGCGACCACATGATCGAGGCGGTCTCCGAGGCCGATGAGTCGCTGTTCGAGAAGTACGTCCACGGCCAAGCGATCAGCGAGGACGAGCTGAAGCAGGGGTTGCGGCGCGCCACCATCGTGCAGGCGATCTTCCCGGTGGTTTGCGGATCGGCTTTCAAGAACAAGGGCGTGCAGAACCTGCTGGACGCGGTGGTCGATTACCTTCCCTCTCCGGTCGAGATTCCCGCGGTCGAAGGCATCGCGGTGGACGATCCGGCCAAGACGATCGTGCGCAAGGCCGATGACAGCGAGCCCTTCTCGTCGCTGGTATTCAAGATCATGACCGACTCCTACGTCGGCCAGCTCGCGTTTTTGCGGGTGTACTCGGGCCATCTGACCAGCGGCGATACGGTGTACAACGTCGCCAAGGGGCGCAGCGAGCGCATCGGCCGCCTGGTGAAGATGCACGCCGACAAGCGCGAGGACATTCAGGAAGTCTTCGCGGGCGACATTTGCGCGGCGGTGGGTTTGAGGACCGTCTCGACGGGCGACACCATCTGCGACGAGGACGCGCCGGTCATTCTGGAATCTATCGTGTTCCCGATGCCGGTTATTCAGCTCGCGATCGAGCCCAAGACCAAGGCGGACCAGGAAAAGCTGGGCGTAGCCATTGGGAAGCTGATCCAGGAAGATCCCACGCTGCGCGTCGCGACCGATCCGGACACCGGGCAGACGATTCTCTCCGGCATGGGCGAGCTGCATCTCGAAATCATCGTGGACCGCATGCAGCGCGAGTTCAACGTGGGCGCCAACGTCGGCAAGCCGCAAGTGGCCTATCGCGAGACCATCCGCAAGGCCTCGGAGGCCCAGGGCCGTTTCATTCGCCAGACCGGCGGCCACGGCCAGTACGGAGACGTGAAGCTGCGCCTGGAGCCGCTTCCTCCGGGCAGCGGTTTCGAGTTCGTCAACGACATCAAGCAGGGCCGGGTGCCTAAGGAGTTCATGGGGGCGATCGAGCGCGGCTCCATGGAGGCGCTCGAGGGCGGCATCGTAGCCGGGTACCCGATGGCGGACGTGCGGGTGGTGGCCATCGACGGCTCCTATCACGACGTGGATTCCTCGGAGCTGGCGTTCAAGATCGCGGCCTCGATGGGCGTCAAGGCGGCGGCGGAGAAGGCCAAGCCGGTGCTGCTCGAGCCCATCATGAGCGTCGAGGTGGTGGTTCCGGAAGAGTACATGGGCGATGTGATCGGCGATCTCAACTCGCGTCGCGGACGCATCGAGGGAATGGAATTGCGCGGCACGTCGCAGATCATCAAGTCGATGGTGCCGCTGTCGGAAATGTTCGGCTATGCCACCGAGTTGCGGTCGCGCACCCAGGGACGCGGCAGCTTCACGATGCACTTCGGGCGGTACGAGGAAGTTCCCGCCACGATAGCCGAGGAGATCATCACCCGGGTTCAGGGCAAGGTTTCAAGGTAAAGAACTCATCAGGAGACTTCTAGGACCATGGCCAAAGAGAAATTCGATCGCAGTAAACCGCATGTCAATATCGGGACGATCGGGCACATCGATCACGGCAAGACGACGCTGACCGCGGCGATCACCAAGATCCTGGCCCGGAACAACCCCAAGGTGAAGTTCCGGAGCTTCGACTCGATCGACAACGCCCCGGAAGAGAAGGCTCGCGGAATCACGATTGCCATCGCGCACGTGGAGTACGAGACCGCCAAGCGGCACTACGCGCACGTGGATTGCCCGGGTCACGCCGACTACATCAAGAACATGATCACCGGAGCGGCGCAGATGGACGGCGCCATCCTGGTGGTGGCGGCGACCGACGGACCGATGCCGCAGACCCGCGAGCACATCCTGCTGGCGCGCCAGGTAGGGGTGCCCTACATCGTGGTGGCGCTGAACAAAGTGGATGCGGTGGACGATGCGGAGCTGCTGGACCTGGTGGAGCTGGAAGTCCGGGAGCTGCTGACCAAGTACGAATTTCCGGGCGACGATCTGCCGGTGGTGCGGGTATCGGCCTTGGGCGCGCTGAACGGGGAAGAGAAGTGGGAAAAGGGCGTCCTGGATCTGATGGAGGCCGTGGACAACTACATTCCGCATGCCGGTGCGCGACATCGAGCATCCGTTCCTGATGCCGGTGGAGGACATCTTCTCGATCCAGGGGCGCGGCACGGTGGTGACGGGCCGTATCGAGCGCGGGATCTGCAAGGTGGGCGAGGAAATGGAGATCGTCGGCTTCAGGGACACGCGCAAGACGGTGGTCACGGGCGTGGAGATGTTCAAGAAGCTGCTGGACCAGGGGCAGGCGGGAGACAACGTAGGGCTGCTGCTGAGAGGCATCGACAAGGAAGACGTGGAGCGGGGCCAGGTGATCGCCAAGCCGGGCTCGATCACGCCGCACAAGAAGTTCCGGGGCAGCGTGTACGTGCTGAGCAAGGAAGAGGGCGGGCGGCACACGCCGTTCTTCAAGGGATACCGGCCGCAGTTCTACTTCCGGACCACGGACGTCACGGGTGTGGCGGTGATGCCGGAGGGCGTGGAGATGGTGATGCCGGGGGACAGCGTGCAGTTGGAAGTGGAGCTGATCACGCCGGTAGCCATGAACAAAGGGCTGCGCTTTGCGATCCGCGAGGGCGGGCGCACGGTGGGCGCCGGCACGGTCGGGGAGATATTGGAATAGCCCGTCGCCTGTCGCTCGTCGCCCGTCGGACGGGCTCGGACGAGGGACGGGCGGTGAGCCGCGAGTAAAAAAATGTCATTACGAGAGCGCATTCGGATTCGTTTAAAGGCGTACGATCATCGGGTTCTGGACCAATCGACGACCGAGATCGTCGAGACGGCCAAAAGGACCGGAGCTCAGGTGGCAGGCCCCATCCCGCTGCCAACCATGAAGAACAAGTACTGCGTGAACCGCTCGCCGCACGTCGATAAAAAGTCGCGCGAGCAGTTCGAAATCCGGACCCATAAACGGCTGCTGGACATTCTGGAGCCGACCCAGGACACCGTCGATGCGCTCATGAAGCTGGATTTGCCGGCGGGCGTGGACGTCGAGATCAAGGCATTCGGGAAAGACAAAAGGTAGGAGGAGGAGCCAGGAGGCAGGAAACAGGAGACAGAAGAAGGTCTCCGACATCCGGTCGCTCACTCCGAGAAAAGTATGACCCCAGGGATTCTTGGCAGAAAAATCGGTATGACGCAAGTCTTCCGGCCCGACGGAGAAGTGGTGCCCGTCACGCTGCTCAAGGCAGGGCCCTGCGTCGTGGTGCAGAGGAAGACGCCGCTTGCGGACGGCTACGACGCGGTGCAGCTCGGCCTGATGGAGTTCGTCAAGCCGCAGCGCATCAACAAGCCCAGTACGGGACACCTGAAGAAAGCCGGCGTCGATGGCGTGAAGTTCATGCGCGAGATGCGCCTGGCGGCCGGAGACGACGACTTCAAGCCCGGCGACCAGGTGCTGGTGGGCCAGTTCAAGCCGGGTGAGAAGCTGGACGTCATCGGCATCAGCAAGGGCCGCGGGTTTGCCGGAAACGTCAAGCGCCACCACTTCCGCGGCGGCGACGGGTCGCACGGCTCCATGTTCCACCGCGCTCCGGGTTCGATCGGCGCTTCGAGCTTTCCGTCGCGCGTCTTTCCGGGCACGCGCATGGCCGGCCACATGGGGACGCAGCGGGTTACCGTGCGCAACCTCGAGGTCATCGACGTGAATGCCGAAGACAACGTGCTGATCGTGAAGGGCGCGGTGCCCGGACCCAACGGCGGCTACGTCGTGGTGCGGCGGGCGAAGAGGTAGGGACGATGCCAACAGTGGACGTTGTCGATTTGAATAACGAGAAGGTCGGCGAGGTGGAACTGGCCGACCAGGTGTTCGCCGCCGAGGTCAACGACGCGCTGATTTACGAAGCGGTGCGTCACTTCCGGGCCGGGGTGCGGCGCGGCACCGTCAAGACCAAGACGCGGCACGAAGTCGCGGGGTCAGGCAAGAAGTTGTGGCGGCAGAAGGGCACCGGGCGGGCGCGCTCGGGCTCGGTCCGCTCCCCGATCTGGCGGCATGGCGGCACCTCGCACGGGCCGCAGCCGCGCGATTACAGCTACAAGCTGCCGCGGAAGATGCAGCTAGGCGCTCTGCGCTCGGCCCTGTCGGCCAAGCTGCAGGGACGGCGAGCTCAAGATTGTGCAGGCGTTCGCCTTCGGGGACCACAAGACCAAGGCCGTCAAGGCCGCGCTCACCAAGCTCGAAGCCGTGAAGACCGTGCTGCTGGTCGATAACGACGCGGAGAACAAGAACCTGCAACTCGGCGCGCGCAACATCGAGGGCGTGATGCTGGTTCCGAGCCGCGACATCTCGGTTTACGAGCTGCTGCGGCACAAGAACGTGCTGGTCTCCGAGGCGGCGGCGAAGAAACTATCGGAGGCACTCTCCCAATGACAATCCAGGAAGTGATCCGGCGCCCGCTCGTCACCGAAAAAGGTGTCGAGATGAAAGAGGCCGGCGCGAACGATGTGTTTTGAGGTGGCTCCGGACGCGAACAAGGTGCAGATTCGCGCCGCCGTCGAACGCCTCTTCAAGGTGAAGGTGGAGGAAGTGCGGACCGTGAACGGCGTGGGCAAGATCCGCCGCCGCGGACGCTTCTCCGGCTATCGCTCGGATTGGAAGAAAGCGTACGTGAAGCTCCGGCCAGGCCAGAAGGTTCCGGAGTACGCGGAGATTTAAGATGCCTATCAAGACCTATCGGCCATACACTCCGACGCGGCGCTTTCAGACCGTGACGACGCGCGACGAGCTCACCAAGGCAGCGCCTGAAAAAGCCCTGACCAAGGGGAAGAAGCGCACCGGCGGCCGAAACAGCACCGGTTCGATCACATCCTGGTGGCGCGGCGGCGGGGCCAAACAGTCCTACCGCAAGATCGACTTCAAGCGCGATAAGACGGGCATTCCGGCCAAAGTGGCCGCTATCGAATACGATCCCAACCGCTCGGCGCGCATCGCGCTGCTGAACTACGCCGACGGTGAGAAGCGCTACATCCTGCAGCCGGTGGGCCTGGCGGTGGGGCGCACGGTGGTGTCCGGCGCCGAGGCCGATATCCTGGTGGGCAATGCGATGCCGCTCAAGAATATTCCGGCCGGCACCGTGGTACACAACATCGAGTTGAAGCCGGGCAAGGGCGGGCAGATGGCGCGCTCGGCCGGCACTTCGGCGCAGTTAGTCTCGAAAGAAGGCGGCATCGCGCTGCTGAAGCTGCCCTCGGGCGAGATACGGCGGGTGGCGGTAGAGTGCGCGGCGACGATCGGGCAGGTAGGGAACGTGGATCATGAGAACGTTTCGCTCGGCAAGGCCGGGCGGTCCCGTTACCTGGGCCGCAAGCCCCATAACCGCGGCGTCGTGATGAACCCGGTCGATCATCCGCATGGCGGCGGCGAGGGCAAGACCTCGGGCGGCCGTCACCCGGTCACGCCCTGGGGCCAGCCCACGCGCGGCTACAAGACACGGAACAACAAGCGGACCGATAAATCGATCGTGAGCCGCAGAGGGAAGAAGTAACCATATGGGTCGCAGCGTACACAAAGGACCATTCACGGACGGGCACCTGGTGGTGAAGGTGCAGGGGATGAACGAGCGCAACGAGAGGCGGGTGATTAAGACCTGGTCGCGGCGTTCGACGGTGCTGCCGGAGTTCGTGGGGCACACGCTGGCTGTTCACAACGGGAAGAAGTTCATTCCGGTATACGTGACCGAGAACATGGTGGGTCACAAGTTGGGTGAGTTCTCCCCGACGCGGACCTTCAAGGGACACTCGGCCAAGGCGGCGACGGAGAAGACGGCGAAACCGGCATAAGAGTCCGCTCCCTGACGGTCGCGGTTCGTTGCTGTAAGGGGAATGGGCAGGGCGCAGTGGGAGAGAGAGATATGGAAGCGAGAGCGGAAGCAAGATACGTTCGGGGCTCGGCGCAGAAGGCGCGGCTGGTGGTGGACCTGATCCGGGGGCACAACGCGGGCGAGGCCATCAACATCCTGCGCTCCACCAACAAGCGCATCGCGCCGGTGGTGGAGAAGGTGCTGCGGAGCGCTATCGCCAACGCGGAGAACCGCTCGTCCGATGTAGATGTCGACAAGCTGGTGGTTTCCGAGGCGTACGTGAACGAGGGGCCGCGCATGAAGCGGCTGCGGCCGGCGCCGATGGGCCGCGCCTTCCGTTACCAGAGGCGCTCGGCCCACATCGCAATCACGGTTGCCGAGAAGGGCACGGCGGCGGAGAGCTAGGAACAGACGATGGGACAGAAAGTTCATCCATACGGTTTTCGGCTGGGGGTCAGCAAGACCTGGCGGTCGCGCTGGTTCGCGAAGCAGGAATACGCCAAGCTGCTGCGGGAAGACCTGCAGTTGAAGGGCGAGCTGCGGGAGCGGCTCAAGGCCGCGGGCGTCAGCTCGGTCGAAGTGGACCGGCCCGGCAACAAGCTGCGGGTCACCATCCACACCTCGCGCCCCGGCATCATCATCGGCCGCAAGGGCGCCGAGATCGAGAAGCTCAAACAGGACCTGGCCAAGAAGACCAAGCGCGACGTCTTCATCGACATCCAGGAAGTCCACAAGCCGGAGCTGGACGCGCAACTGGTTTCCGAGTCGATCGCCCTGCAGCTCGAAAAGCGCGTGGCGTTCCGGCGCGCGATGCGCAAGGCCGTGGATTCCGCGCTGCGCTTCGGCTGCAAGGGAATCAAGGTGCGCGTGTCGGGCCGGCTGAACGGAGCCGAGATCGCGCGCAGCGAGTGGTACCTGCAGGGACAGCTTCCGCTGCACACGCTGCGGGCGGACATCGACTACGGGTTCGCGCAGGCGTACACGACATACGGTGTGATCGGGATCAAGACCTGGGTGTACAAGGGCGATATCTTCGACACGCAGCATCTCAAGGGACTATCGAACGAGCCGGAGCCGCGGCGCGCGCCGCGCGGGGACCGTCGCGATCGCGGAGATCGCGGCGACCGTGGCGACTATCGCGGAGATCGTGGCGATCGGCGGCCGCCGGTGGCGCCTCCTCCGGTGGTGGCGCAGGAGCCGGCCGGACCCGCGGTGCAGGCCGCACCGCCCGAAATGCCGCAGCCGACGCAAGTCGAGCGCGCCGATTCTGCCGCCGCTAAGCCCGCCGCAGCCCTCCTGGAAGCAGGAGATGCACAAGCAGGAGCCCGCGGCCAAGCCGGACACTACGCCCGAAGGGGAGAAGCAATGAGTTTGTGCGCAGGGTCGGGCCGGATGGTGGCGCAGGCACTCGTGCCTGCCGCCTCGACATTCGTGTCGAGGCGCGGCCCGTGCGTCGAGATGAGTCTCGACGCGGCAGGCAGGAGTGCCTGCGCCACGCCATTACTGAGGAGTAATTGACCATGTTGATGCCGAAGAAGGTCAAGTACAGAAAGCAGCAGCGGGGCCGCCGCACCGGTAAGGCGTGGAAGGGCGGCACGCTGGCTTTCGGGGATTTCGGTTTGAAGGCGATGGAATGCGCCTGGATCACGGACCGGCAGATCGAGGCCGCGCGCGTCGCTATGACGCGGTTCATCAAGCGCGGCGGCAAGGTCTGGATCCGGGTATTCCCGGACAAGCCCATCACGAAGAAGCCGGCTGAAACCCGTATGGGCAAGGGCAAGGGCGCGCCGGAGGGCTGGGTCGCGGTGGTGAAGCCAGGCAGGGTGCTGTTCGAAATGGAAGGCGTGAGCAGGGACATCGCGAAGGAAGCCATGTCGCTGGCCGCCGACAAGCTGCCGATTCCCACCAAGATGGTCGAACGGCCGCCGGTGGTCGATTAGGAGAGCACGATGAAGGCAGAAAAGGTTCGGGATCTGGACAGCAAGGAACTTGAGATCCAGCTTCGCGACATCACCGACCAGCTCTTTCACCTGCGCTTCCAGATGCGCATGGGCCAGATGGACGGATTGAAGAAATACCGCGTGCTGAGGAAAGACCGGGCGCGGATTCTGACGGTGCTGGGCCAGCGGACGGCCGCGGCCGCCGTGACGGTCGAGAAGGGGTAGCGATGGCGGACGAAAGCGCGAAGGGCCATAAGAACGAGAAGGTCGGCGAGGTGGTCTCGACCAGTATGCAGAAGACCATCGTAGTCGTGGTGTCGCGGCGCGTGCCCCACCGGCTGTACAAGAAGATCGTCAGCCACCGCAAGAAGTTTTACGCGCACGACGAGGAGAACACGGCGCACGTCGGCGACGTGGTGCGCATCGTCGAGTCGCGGCCGCTCAGCAAGATGAAGCGCTGGACGCTGACCGAGGTGGTGCGGCGGGCGGCGCTGGTGGGAGTCGAGGACACGGCGACGTCGAACCCGGAGGGCCCGGGTTCGCGCGGGTAGCGCCGGGGTAAGTGGAGTTGAGGAGACTGCCATGATCGGAATGCGAACCATGCTGGAGGTCGCCGATAACAGCGGCGCCCGACGGCTGCAATGTATCCTGCCGCGAGGCGGCGACTTGGGGCTGCGCGCGGGGCTGGGCGACATCGTGACGGCGAGCGTGAAGGAAGCGACTCCGGAATCGGCGATCAAGAAGGGCAAAGTGGTGCGCTGCGTGATCGTCCGCATGCGCAAGGAAACGCGGCGCAAGGATGGAACCTACATCCGCTTCGATTCGAACGCGGCGGTGTTGATTACGCCGGAAGGCGAGCCGGTGGGCACGCGCGTGTTCGGACCGGTGGCCCGCGAGCTGCGCGATAAGCGATTCATGAAGATTGTGTCGCTGGCGCCGGAGGTGCTCTGACATGGCGAACGTAGGAAACCGCAACCAACTGAAGATCCGCCGCGGCAAGGGCGGGCCAGTGAAGCTGCGCATCGACATTCACAGGAACGACACCGTGAAGGTGATCGCCGGCAAGGACAAGGGCAAGCAGGCCCGCGTGCTGAGCGTGGATTACCGGACCGGCAAGGCGCTGGTCGAGGGTGTCCAGACCGTGAAGCGGCACACCCGTCCGAATCCGCAGAAGCAGATCAAGGGCGGCATCGCCGAGCGCGAGCGTCCCATTGCGATCTCGAACCTGATGGTGGTGTGCCCTACCTGCGGACCGGAGCGGATGGGGCACAAGGTGGAGACCTCCGGAGGCAAGGCGCACCGGATTCGGATCTGCCGCAAATGCGGAGCGCCGCTGGAGACGAAGAAATAGTATGGCCAGGCTTAAGGAACTATACAAGAAAACGGCCGTGCCGGCCCTGATGAAAGAGTTCAACTACTCGAACGTGATGGCGGTGCCGCGCGTCGAGCGGGTCACCATCAACATCGGCATGGGCGAGGCGACGCAGAACCCCAAGGTGATGGACGGGGCGGTGGCGGAACTGACGCAGATCGCCGGCCAGAAGCCGGTGGTCACCAAGGCGCGCAAGTCCATCGCGGCCTTCAAGCTGCGCACGGGGATGTCGATCGGGTGCATGGTGACGCTGCGCGGCGACCGCATGTACGAGTTTCTGGACCGGCTGGTGAACGTGGCGCTGCCGCGCGTGCGCGACTTCCGCGGCGTTTCCACCAAGTCGTTCGACGGGCGCGGCAATTACACGCTCGGCATCAAGGATCAGTTGCTGTTTCCCGAGATCGACTACAACAAGGTTGAGAAGATCAAGGGCATGAACATCTGCATCGTGACGACCGCATCGACCGACGCCGAGGGGATCGCCCTGTTGCGGCAACTCGGGATGCCGTTTAAGTCCACGACGCCCGGGGCAGGGAATTAGGAGACCGCTTGCTGACGCGCGCGGTTCGGTGAACGAACCGCGACCGTGAGGGAGCGGCAGGGAATTAGGAGACAGAATGGCGACAACCGCCAAGATTGCCAAGGACGAGAAGAAGCCGAAGTACGCCATCCGGCATCGCAACCGCTGCTGGCGTTGTGGACGGCCGCGCGGCTACATCCGCAAGTTTCATCTGTGCCGGATTTGTTTCCGGCAACTGGCGCTCGCGGGAGAGATCCCGGGCGTGGTCAAGTCGAGCTGGTAGGAAGAAAGCTGTCAGCCGTCAGCTGTCAGCTATCAGCTACGGAGGGTTTTGCTGATGGCCGACCGCTTGGGGGCTGACGCTTGAGAGAGAAAGAACTATGAACACGGATCCGATTGCCGACATGCTGACGCGCATCCGCAATGCGATCAAGGCGCGCCACTCGAAGGTGGATGTGCCGGCCTCGAAGCTGAAGATCGAGATCGCGCGGATTCTCAAGGAAGAGGGCTATATCCTCAACTACAAGGTGGCCGAGGAAGCCCCCAAGAAGACCATCAAGATCTACTTGAAGTATCAGGGCAACACCAAGCCGGTGATTGCCTCGCTCGATCGTATCTCGCGGCCGGGCTGCCGGGTATTCGCCGGACACGACGAGGTGCCCAGCGTGTTGGGTGGCCTGGGGGTGAGTATCCTGACCACGCCCCGGGGCGTGATGACCGGCCGTGACGCGCGCAAACAGGGCGTGGGCGGAGAAATCCTCTGCCAGATCAGTTAGTGGAGTGCTGATATGTCGAGAGTGGGAAAGAAACCGATTCCGCTGCCCAAAGGGGTGAAAGTGGCCATCGGCGCGGAACTCGAAGTGGAAGGGCCGAAGGGCAAGCTGAAGGTGCCGGTTCCAGCGGGAATTCACGCCCGGCAGGCGGGCGGGATTCTGGAGCTGGATCGCGACGGCGACAAATACGCCGCGCTGCACGGCCTGACGCGGGCGCTGGCGGCGAATGCCGTTCAAGGCGTATCCACGGGCTTCGTGCGGGAGCTGGACATCGTGGGTATCGGCTACCGCGCGGACGTGAAGGGACGCATCGCCACGTTCACGCTAGGCTATTCGCATCCCATCGAGCTTCTGCTGCCGGACGGGGTGGAGCTGAAGATCGACAAGCAGACGCACCTGGTTCTGAGCGGCGCCGACAGGCAAGTCCTCGGCCAGGTAGCGGCCAACATGCGCGGCTTGCGCCCACCGGACCCCTACAAGAACAAGGGCGTCCGGTATACCGGCGAGCCGCTGCGCAAGAAGGTCGGCAAGACGGGGGCGACCGCGAAATGATCCGAGCAATTTCGAGAGACGATATTCGCAACCGTATCCACGACCGGATACGGCACAAGGTGCGGGGCACCGGGCAGCGGCCGAGGCTGGCCGTCTATCGCAGCCTCAAGCACATTTCCGTGCAGATCATCGACGATACGGAGGGCCGGACGCTGGTGTCCGCGTCTTCGACCGAGAAGAGCGCCGGGGCGGGGAATGGCGGCAACGTCGCCGGGGCCAAGCAAATCGGCAAGGTCATTGCGACGCGCGCCAAGGAACACGGGATCAAGCAGGTGGTTTTCGACCGGGGCGGTTATCTCTATCACGGACGCGTCAAGGCGCTAGCAGACGCGGCTCGTGAGGCGGGATTGGAGTTTTAGCCGATGGCAACGACACCGATGACGATTACCAAGCCGATCGATTCGGCTGGCCTCAACCTGAAGGAGCACGTGGTTTCGATCAACCGCGTGACCAAAGTGGTCAAGGGCGGCAAGAACCTGAGCTTCTCGGCTTTGGTGGTGGTGGGCGACGCGGATGCACGCGTGGTCGGCTATGCCACCGGCAAGGCCAAGGAAGTACCGGCGGCCATCAAGAAGGCCATCGAAGCGGCGAAGAAGAACCTGCGCCGGATCAACGTGAAACATGGGACTATCGCGCACGTCGTGGTGGGGCGATACGGAGGCGGCCAGGTGCTGCTCAAGCCCGCGCCCGAAGGCACCGGCGTGATCGCCGGCGGTCCGGTGCGCGCGGTCATCGAGGCGGTGGGCATCGCCAACGTGGCCACCAAGTCGATCGGCTCGGCCAACCCGCACAACGTGGTCAAGGCGACCGTGGCGGCGCTCGAGATGTTGCGCGACAAGCACACCGTGGCCGATATCCGCGGCCTGGCAGTGGAGAAGCTCTAATGGCAGGCACGATCAAGATCAAGCTGGTGCGCAGTCCGATCTGCACGCCCGAGAAGCACAAGGTAGTGGTCCGCGGGCTGGGCCTGCGGAAGATCAACCAGGTGGTGGAGCGGCGGGACGATGCCGCCATCCGCGGGATGATAGCCAAGGTGCCGCACCTGGTAGTGGTGGTGGGTTGATGGTGAGTCTTCGAGATGACCTGCATGTGGCGCACGCTTCAGCGTGCTGCGGCGAACTTCAGTTCGCCGTTTCGCGGTCTGAAGCCCGCGACGGCACGCTAAAGCGTGCGCCACGGCCGATTTCGGAGCCAGGAAACTAACTATGGATCTCAGTGGATTGAAATCACCGGCGGGGCAGAAGCACAAGCAGCGGCGCGTCGGCCGCGGCATGGGCAGCGGGCGCGGCAAGACCTCAGGCCGCGGGCAGAAGGGCCAGAAGTCGGTCTCCGGTTTCGGGCAGAAGCGCGGGTTCGAAGGCGGCCAGATGCCGCTCCACCGCCGCCTGCCCAAGCGCGGGTTCACGAACATCTTCAAGAAGGAATACGCAGTCATCAATGTGGGCCGGCTGGTGGCGCTGGAGGGCGACGAATTCACGCCCGAGCTTCTGGTCAAGTTGGGCATCGTCAAGAAGTTGGGCGACGGGCTGAAAGTGCTGGGTACCGGCGACGTGACGCGGCCGATCCTGGTGGAGGCGCACTTGTTCTCGAAGTCCGCCCTGGAGAAGATCCAGGCCGCCGGGGGAAGCACCAAGGTGATCGAGTAAGAGACCATGGTTGAGACGCAGGCCCAACCGCCTGCGCCATGGGAAGCGAGTCAAGCATGAACAAGTTTTTTGAGGCCTTCGCGAACATCTTTCGCATCCCGGACCTGCGCAAGCGCGTCCTGTTCACGCTCGCGCTGTTGGCCATCTACCGTCTGGGCGGGCACATCCCCACGCCGGGAATCGACGCCAACAAGCTCGATCAGTTCTTCAGTACGGCCGGCGCGGGGACGGTTTTCGGTTTCATGGACCTGTTCTCGGGCGGCATGTTCCGGAGGCTGACCATCTTCGCCCTGGGCATCATGCCGTACATCACCGCCTCGATCATTCTGCAATTGCTGGCGGTGGTGATCCCGACCCTCGAGAAGCTGCAGAAGGAAGGCGAGCTGGGGCGGCGCAAGATCACCCAGTGGACCCGCTACCTGACCCTGGGCCTGTCGATCATCCAGTCCTTTGGCATCGCGACCACGCTGCAGGCGAGCGAAGGCGGCTTCGTGCTGCACCCCGGTTACGGCTTCATCGTGATGACCGTGCTCACGCTGACCACCGGGTCGGTGTTCATCATGTGGCTGGGCGAGCAGATTTCCGAGCGCGGCATCGGCAACGGGATGTCGCTGATCATCTTCGCCGGGATCGTGGTCGGATTGCCACGGGCGGCGGACGAAATCTATATCAACGTCTTCCAGACGCACCAATGGAACGCGCTCCAGATGATCATCATTCTGATCGTCATGGTGGCGGTGGTGGCCTTCATCGTGCTGGTGGAGCGCGGCGAACGGCGCATCCCGGTGCAGTACGCCAAGCGCGTGGTGGGACGGCGGGTGATGGGCGGCCAGGCCACGCACCTGCCGCTGAAGGTCAACGCCGGCGGCGTCATGCCGGTCATCTTCGCATCTTCGATTCTGACTTTCCCGCAAACCTTCACCATGCTGCCCTGGGTGAAGAGCAGCCCCTGGCTGATGGCCATGTTCGGTTCCATCCGCCACTCGCAGCCGCTCTACATCGTGCTGTACGTGGCGCTGATCATGTTTTTCGCGTTCTTCTACGTTTCGATCATCTTCAACCCCAACGAGGCGGCGGACAACATGCGGAAGTACGGCGGATTCATTCCGGGCATACGGCCGGGCAAGAACACCGCCGACTACATGAACAAGATCCTGAGCCGGATCACCGTGGTGGGCGGGATGTACCTGGCGGTCCTGTCGCTGATCCCCGAGATCATGATTTCGGGCATCCGGCTGCAGTCGCTGCCGCTTATCGGCAACTGGATCGACACTTGGGCGCCCCGCTTTTTGCTGGACGGGCTGGGGGTGACGTTCTACTTCGGCGGCACGTCCCTGCTGATCGTGGTGGGCGTGGCCATGGATACGGTCAACCAGGTCGAGGCGCAGTTGATTATGCGCCACTACGAAGGATTTACGCCGCGCGCGGGCAGGATTCGCGGCCGCCGGAGCGTGTTTTAGACCTATGAACAATTCCGCATTGCTGCTGTTTGGACCTCCTGGTTCCGGCAAGGGGACGCAAGCCGTCCTGCTGGCCGGAGCGCTGAAGATGCCCCATATCTCGACGGGCGACATCTTCCGCAAGAACGTGAAGGAAGGGACCGAGCTCGGCAAGCAGGTGAAGCAGATTATGGAATCGGGCCAGTTGGTGCCGGACGAGCTGGTGAACAGCATCGTATCGGACCGGCTCGGCCAGTCCGATTGCGGCGCGGGGTTCATCCTCGATGGCTATCCCCGCACGGCGAACCAGGCCGCGATGCTGGATTGCTACCTGAGAAGCACGGGCGTCCCCAAGGTGGTGGTCAACCTTGTTGTGGATTACAATGTAATCATTGAGCGAATTACGGCCCGCCGCTCGTGTCCAGCCTGTGGCGCTGTCTATAACCTGGTTTCGAATCTTCCGAAAAACGACAGCGTCTGCGACCGGGATGGCACCCCGCTGATCCAGCGCGAGGATGACAAAGAGGAGGTCATGCGGAAACGGTTTGAGGCGTACAATGCCCAGACGCTTCCCGTGATGGACTTCTTCAAGGTCAATGGATACAAGCTGGTAGAGGCGGCGGGCGGCAATGGCGCTCCCGAGGACCTGACGGCGAAGATCCTCGACGGACTGAAGAACGGATGATCATTCGCAAGACCGCCGCGGAATTGGAGAAAATGCGGCGTAGCGGCCTGCTGGTGTGGCAGATTCTGCAGAAGCTCCGCGAGATGGTTCGCGAGGGCATCACGACGCTGGATCTGGAAACGGCGGCCGAGAAGATGATGCGGGACGCGGGTGCCAAGCCGGCGTTCAAGGGATATTTTGCGGCGGCGGCGGGGTCCAAGTACCCGTTCGTGCTGTGCACTTCGGTGAACGAGGAGATCGTGCACGGCATGCCGTCGGCCAAGCGGGTTTTGAAGCCCGGCGATATCGTGTCGATCGATACCGGGGTGTCGCTCGAAGGTTACTTTGGGGATTCGGCGGTCACGGTGGCCATCGGCGCTCAGGATCCGAAGACGGAACGGCTGATGCAGGTGACCAGCGAGGCGCTGGAGTTGGCGATTGACAAGGTGCGGCCGGGCAACCGGCTTTTCGACATTTGCGGGACGGTACAGAAGCACGTCGAGGCGAACGGGTTTTCGGTGGTTCGGGAGTACGTGGGTCACGGGATCGGGACGCAGCTCCATGAAGAGCCGCAGGTTCCCAATTACGTGGACCGGAAGAACGAGAATCCGCGGCTGAAGGAAGGAATGGTCCTGGCGATCGAGCCCATGGTGAACGCCGGAAAGCCGGAAGCCAGGGTGCTGCGCGATCGTTGGACGGCGGTGGCCGCCGACGGCTCGTATTCGGCGCATTTCGAGCACTGCGTAGCGGTGACGGAGAACGGGCCGTGGGTGTTGACGAGGCCCTGACGGGCCGCAGCCGTCAGCTATCAGCTAAGGCGGCTGAGCGGCGGGTGTTGACGAGGCCGTAGGGGTCCGCTCCCTGACGGTCGCGGTTCGGTGCTGAGAGCTGGTCTCACCGAACCGCGACCGTGAGGGAGCGGAGGCTGAAAGCTGAGAGCTGATGGCTGCGAGCGAGAGTGAGCTGGTCGCGACTGTATTGGAGTTGCTGCCGAACGCGACCTGCCGGGTTGAGTTGGAGAATCGCGAGCAAGTTCTGGCGCATGCGGCCGGGGCTGCGGTGAAGAATTTCGTCCGGGTCCGCCCGGGCGACCGGGTGTGCGTTGAGCTTTCTCCGCACGATCCGGGCCGGGGGCGGATTACGAAGGTTTTGAGAGAGAGATCATGAAAGTTCGGGCGTCGGTTAAAAAGATTTGCGACAAGTGCAAGGTGATCCACCGCCAGGGTGTGGTCCGGGTCATCTGTACCAATCCCAAGCACAAGCAGCGGCAAGGATGAGGGAGTAAGATATGGCGCGTATCGCGGGCGTGGACCTCCCCAACAAGAAGAGAGCCGAGATCGGGCTGACGTACATTTACGGCATCGGCCGTGCCCGGTCCAATTCGATTCTCTATCGGGCGGGCGTGGACCCCAACAAGAAGATCGCCGATCTGGCCGAGGATGAGGTAAGCAAGATCCGCCAGATCATCGAAGAAGAGGGCGCGGTCGAAGGAGACCTCCGCAAGGAGATCTCGATGAACATCAAGCGCCTGATCGAAATGGGCGCGTATCGCGGGCTCCGGCACCGGCGCGGCCTGCCGGTGCGCGGGCAGCGGACCCACACCAATGCGCGCACGCGCAAGGGCCCGCGGCGCGGCACCGTCGCCAACAAGAAGAAGTCGGCGTCGAAGACGTAAAGAGGCGGAATGGCCAAAGCACCTGCAAAATCGTCCAAGAAGAAGTCCTTCAAGAAGAAGGAAAAGAAGAACGTCCCGACCGGTCTGGTTCACATTCAGGCCACGTTCAACAACACCATCGTGACCATAACCGACCCGGTGGGGAACGTGATCGCCTGGTCGAGCGCCGGTTCGCTCGGCTACCGGGGATCGCGCAAAGGCACTCCGTTCGCCGCGCAGCAGGCCGCGCTCACGGCCGCCAACAAAGCGAAGGAGAGCGGGCTGCGCGTGGTTGAAGTGCGCGTGGCGGGTCCGGGCGCGGGCCGGGAGTCGGCCATCCGGACGCTGGCCACCGTGGGCCTGGATGTACGCGCGATCCGCGACGTCACGCCGATCCCGCACAACGGGTGCAGACCGCCGAAGAAGAGGAGAGTGTAAGGAAGGCGCTCGTCGCCCGTCGCTCGTCGCCCCGGCTGCGACGAGCGACGGGCGACGAGCAAGCGGGATGAAGACCGGCCCCTCCGGTTGTAAACCGCACCTGATAAGGGTAGAAGGGTAGGAGGAAGACTTGGCACGATATAGCGGCCCGACTTGCCGGCTCTGCCGGCGCGAGGGCATGAAACTATTCTTCAAGGGGGAGCGCTGCCACAGCGAGAAGTGCGCCATCGAGAAGCGCAACGTCATCCCCGGCCAGCACGGCAAGGATCGCAAGCCGAAGATCGTCGGTTACGGCCTGCAACTTCGCGAGAAGCAGAAGCTGAAGCGTTTCTACGGGCTGCTCGAGACGCAGTTCCACAACCTCTTCGAGAAGGCGTTGCGCATGAAGGGCATCACCGGCGACAACCTGCTGGGGATGCTGGAGCGGCGCCTGGACAGCGTGGTCTACCGGATGGGCTTTGGCGTCTCGCATCCGCAGAGCCGCCAGATAGTGCGCCACGGCCATATACAGGTCAACGGCCGCAAGGTCAATATTCCGTCGTTCATGGTGAAGGTGGGCGACATCGTCGAGGTGCGCGAGAAGAGCCGCAACCACCCGACCATTCTTGCGGCGCGGGACGCTACGGCGCACCTGCCGTGCCCGAATTGGCTGGAAGTGGACCGCGAGACTCTGCGGGGCCGCATAATCGGTCTGCCGAAGCGCGAAGAACTGGTGCAGATCCAGGTCAACGAACGGCTGATCGTGGAGTTGTACTCCAAGTAAGTCTCATGGACGCGGGGAGCGCGGCGGTCCGAACCGCCCGCTTTCCCGGATGTCCGGAGTGAGGAGAAGACTGGTTATGTTCAAAGGTTTTCAGAAACCCAAGCGTTTGGTTGCGAACACCGAAACTCTGACCGAGCGCTACGGAATGTTCACCGCGCAGCCCTTCGAGCGCGGTTTTGGCACCACGATCGGCAACAGCCTGCGGCGCGTGCTGCTGAGCTCCATCGAGGGCGCGGCCATTACGGCCGTGCGCATCGAAGGGGTAGCGCACGAATTCAGCCCCATTCCGGGAGTGGTCGAAGACGCCACCGACATCATCCTCAACCTCAAGCAGGTGCCCTTCAAGATGTCCGGCGAGGGAATGCGGACGGCGCGGCTGCGGATCGAAGAGCCGGGCGAGGTGCTGAGCAGCCAGATCGAGACCGACCAGGACGTCGAGGTGCTCGACCGCACGGTCCATATCGCCACCGTCAGCGACGGAGGGAAACTCAACATCGAGATGCGCCTGAAGCTGGGCCGCGGGTACGTGGGGGCGGACCGCAACTTCGACGAGGACCTGCTGCTGGGCTACATCCCCATCGACTCGGTCCACTCGCCGGTGCGCAAGGTCAACTTCGCGGTCGAAGGCGCGCGCCTGGGCCAGATGACCGATTACGACAAGCTGACGCTGGAAGTCTGGACCAACGGCGCCATCTCCCCGCAGGATGCCATCGGGCAGGCCGCCAAGCTGATGAAGGACCACCAGACCATCTTCATCAACTTCGAAGAAGTCCCCGAGATGGCCGAGGAACAGGCCGAGCGCGCCATGGATCAGATGAACGAGATCCTGAACCGCTCCGTGGACGAGCTCGAGCTTAGCGTGCGGTCGTACAACTGCCTCAAGAACGCCAATATCCAGACCATCGCCGACCTGGTGCAGAAGACCGAGGCAGAAATGCTTCGCACCAAGAACTTCGGCCGCAAGTCGCTGAACGAGATCAAAGAGATCCTGTCCAGCATGGGTTTGCAGTTCGGCATGAAGTTCGACGCGCAGGGACGGCTGATTTCAGGCAGCGGCCTTCCCGTCACGCCCACGCCGCCGAGCGGCCGGCCGCGCGACGAGGACGAGGACGCGCAGAACGCCAACGCCGAGGACCAGCTCGAGAACGAGGGCGGTCCCGAAGAACCGGCCGACGACGACAAAGAGCAGTTCGACGAGAGCTTGAGCGAGTAGGAGAGACGACACCGTGAGACATAAGGTAGATGGGTACAAGCTGGGACGGACGCTGGCGGCGCGCAGGTCGCTGTTCCGCAACCTCGTCACCAGCGTGATCGAAGAAGAGCGCGTGATTACCACGGTGCCGAAGGCCAAGGCGGTCAAGCCGCTGGTGGAGCGGATGATTACGCTGGCCAAGAAGGACACGCTGGCCGCGCGCCGCCAGGCCGCCGCGTATCTGATGACGCCGAAGTCGGTCAAGAAGCTGTTCGACACGCTGGGGTCGCGGTTCGGCCAGAGAGCCGGCGGCTATGCACGCATCGTCCGCCTGGGCCCGCGCAAGGGCGATGGCGCCGAGCAGGCCATGCTGGAACTGGTGGGCTCCGAGCTGGTCAAGCGCGCCGCCGAGCGTGCCAAGCGCAAGGAAGAGCGGCTCAAAGCGATCCAGGAAGGCCGCCACGAGGAAGAGGGCGGGGAGGAAGAGAAGCCAGAAGAATAGCGGTTTCCGACAATTCCGACTTGGTGGAGGGGCGGGTGAAAACCCGCCCTTTTTGTTGGCCCTATCGGCGGACTACCGGCGGACGGCTTTGCGGCGCAGCACGAAGGCCGCGAGGATACCCGAGCCCAGTAGCACGCAGGTGGCAGGCTCCGGTACCGTGCTCTGGGTTGTCTGATTCGTCCCCAGAATCTGGAACGACTCCGAACCGATTGTGCCGAGCGAGCTGTCGGCGGCCTGGCTTGCGCCGTCAGTCTCGTCCCAGAGGACCGGGTAGCCGTACAGGGACTGATACGTGGAGGTCCCCAGATCCAGGGTCAGATAATACGTCTCCCAGCGGTAAGATCGATGCCCGCGAAGGAGAACCCTTCTTCGGCGAGAGTGTAGCCAAACGTGTTCGGACCGCTGCTGCTAAGAAGGGTGAAGCTGTTGGCGGTGTTCGTCCCTATGTCCGCGCCGAACGCCGCCGTCCCGATTGACCAATCCACAGTGAGGAGCGAGTCCCCCGGGTAGAGCCAAGCCCCGAAGTTCACGCCATCCACCGTTGCGGCGGAGGGAAGGGTGAAGGAATTAGTAACGGCGAAGTCACTGATATTCCAGGCAGAATGGTGCCATTGATCGCACCGTTGTCGTACAGGATGTCGGCCCTGGCTGGGAGGGCCAAAAGCGCCAGGGACAGGAGGACGACGAAAGCAACGTTTCTCATGGGCTACCCCTCTATGGAGATCTTTTAATCTTCTAAGGAGGATGTTAGCACGGCTCCCTGGCGCACTCAAGCCATTTTCGAGTTTCGACTTCCAAAAGAACATTAATAGTACCAGGGGCGGGTGAGTTGGGCGATGAAAGGGCGAATATAAGCCAGAAAAACAGCGGTTACTGCCGCTCCTGGTGGAGAGGGGCGTGCGAGACCCGCCCTCTTGGTTTTGGCCTATCCTTCGGACTACGGGCGCACGGTTCTTCGGCGCAGCGCGAAGGCCGCGAGGATTCCCGAACCCAGCAACGCCCAGGTGGACGGCTCCGGTATATCGGACGTGCCGAGAATCTGGAAGAGCCACGGAGACGTGCCACGCAACGCTGGTGTTGGCGTTGCCCGTCCCTTCGCCGGAGGGGCGGCGGGAGAGTCATGCCTTGCGCGCTAAAATAAACTTGACACAAATAAACGCATATTTTATGATTGTGTGTATAGGAGGAAACACACAATGACCATTACCAAGTGCGATCCCTTTGCCGAAGTCGATTTCCCGACCGGCGCCCGCCTCTTCCAGGATGCGGTCAATCGCCTGTTCAGCGAACCGGTGGCCACCCGTCCCTGGGCGCCTGCCGTGGATGTCCTGGAGACCGAGAACGAACTGGTCCTCAAGGCGGATCTGCCAGATGTCGAGCTTAAGGACATCGACATCCAGATCGAGCGCGGGACGCTTTCGATCAAGGGCGAGAGGAAGTTCGAGAGAGTGGAGGGGAAGGGTACCGGATACCACCGCATCGAACGCAGCTACGGCCAGTTCCAGCGGTTCTTCAGCCTGCCGGATACGGTGGATACCGAGAAGGTGAAGGCCGATTACCGCAGCGGCGTCCTGACGGTCACCTTGCCGAAGAAAGAGGTAGCCAAGCCGAAGACCATCAAGATCGGCGTCGAGGGTGAGTAACGGAACGGATACAGCAGGGCAGGGGCGGGCCTTCAGGCCTGCCCTGCACGCCCGGCTGCCGGGCTTGCTCTCAGGCCTTGGGAGTGGAGGAATCGTCCGGCGGAATCGTCGCGCCCTTCAATCCGTCCTTGAAGCTGCGGATGCCTTGGGCCAGTCCCTTGCCGAGCTCAGGCAGCTTCTTCGGGCCGAAAAACAGAACGGCGATCACCAGAATCACCAGCAGGTGTTGGGGTCGCAGCAGATCTTCAATCATAAAACGCTTCCTTCAGGATGCACGCACAGCCGCCCGCTTTTTCGCGGCGGTCAACTGGATCCTATAAACGATTGTGACAGAATGGAAGACGGGAGGCAATCCTTTGAATAACCTGAAGACGGCCCTGCTGCTGGGGCTGCTCAGCGGCGTGTTCCTGCTGATCGGCGAGTCCTTTTGGCGGCCGGAACGGGCTTTTCATCGCCCTTCTCCTGGCTGGCGGGATGAACTTCTTCAGCTACTTCTTCTCCGACAAGCTGGCGCTCGCGATGTACTCCGCTCAGCCGGTGAGCCCTTCCGAAAACCCCGAGGTGTACCGGCGCCTGGCGCCCATCGTGCAGGGCCTTACCCAGCGCATGGGACTACCCATGCCCAAGCTGTTCGTGATTCCGGACGAATCGCCCAACGCTTTCGCCACCGGCCGCAACCCGCAGCACGCCTCGGTGGCCGTGACCGCGGGCATCCTGCGGATCATGGACGACCACGAACTGGAGGGCGTCCTGGCGCACGAGATGGGGCACGTCAAGAATCGCGACATCCTGACCAGTTCCGTGGCGGCCACCATAGCGGCGGCCATCACACTGGTGGCGCGCATGGCTTTCTGGTTCGGCGGCAGCCGCGACGACGAAGAACGCGGCAACCCGCTGGCCGGCCTGGTCATGATGATTGTGGCGCCCCTCGCCGCGCTGCTGATCCAGATGTGGATCTCGCGAACGCGCGAGTTTGCCGCCGATGCGTCGTCGGCGGAAACCACCGGCAGCCCCTATCCCCTGATCTCGGCGCTCGGGAAGCTCGAGTCGGCCTCCAAGCGGATTCCGATGGACGCCTCGCCGGCCACCGCTCACATGTTCATCATCAAGCCGTTCACCGGCCAGTCGTTGATGCGGATGTTCTCGACCCATCCCCCCACCGAAGAAAGAATTGCCCGGCTGCGGGAGATGGCTCTGCCAAAGCCGATCCGTTGAAGACCGTCCACATCAACCGAAAAGGCGCGGACCGCCTGGCCTCGGGGCATCCCTGGATCTTCGCATCGGATCTAGGGGACCGGGGCGGCGCCGAGGGCGGGGAAGCGGTTCGGGTCGCGGATCCGAAGGGCCGTTTCCTGGGTGTAGCGCACTACAGCGAGGCGTCCCAGATCTCGCTGCGCCTCCTGAGCCGCGAGCCCGAAGCCATCGGCCGCGAGTTCTTCCTGCGCCGGATTCGCGCCGCCGAGCAGTTCCGCCGCCGTATCGCCGCGGGCGCCGAGGCTTACCGCCTGGTACACGCGGAGGGCGACCGCCTGCCCGCGCTGATCGTCGACCGTTACGCGGACTACCTGGTGGTGCAGACCCTGGACCAGGGGATGGACCGCGCCAAGGCCGAGATCGTCGCAGCCCTCGAGGAACTCTTCGCGCCGCGCGGCATCGTCGAGCGGAACGACTCGGGCGTGCGGCGCCACGAGGACCTGCCGCTGGTGGCGGGTGTGCTCGCCGGCGCCGAGCCCCCGCCGCTGGTCCCGGTCCACATGAATGGCTTGCTGTTCCATGCCGACCTGCTTCACGGCCAGAAGACCGGGGTCTTTCTCGACCAGCGCGAAAACTACCTGGCTGTCGCCGGCCACGCGCACGGCCGGGCGCTCGATTGCTTCACCTCGACCGGCGGCTTCGCGCTGCACATGGCGTCCCGCGCGGAGAGCGTCACCGCGATCGACAGCTCGGCTGCGGTGCTCGAAGTGGCCAAACGCAACCGCGACGCGAACGGGATCGCGAACGTGGAGTTCCGCGAAGCGAATGTCTTCGACTTCCTGGCCGCGGAGCGCGGCGCCCGGCGGCGGTACGGCACCATCGTCCTCGATCCGCCCGCATTCTCGAAGTCGCGCCAGACGGTCGACAGCGCGGCGCGAGGCTACAAGGAGATCAACCTGCGCGCGCTGGAATTGCTCGAGCCGGGCGGCGTACTGATCACCTGCTCCTGTTCGCACCACGTGAGCGAAGCGCTGCTGCTTGAAATCGTGGCCAGCGCGTCGCTCGACGCGGGCCGCACGCTACGGGTGCTGGATCGCCGTACGCAGGCGCGGGATCATCCCATCCTGCTCACCGTCCCCGAGACTCATTACCTGAAGTGCCTGGTGCTCGAGGCGCTGTAGCAGCCGCGGCGATAGGCTACAATGCACCCTGTGTCCGCGCCCGCGATTTTTCCTCGGAGCCCCTGTCGCCGCGCCAGCGCTTTGGCCGCGACTTTGGCCGCGCTCCTGGTTTTCGCCTGGACCGCCGCTCGGATCCACTACGCATGTGGCGGAAACTGGACGGCGGTATTCTGCACCGGCACGACGTTCCGCGTGCCGCCGGACCTGGCTGCGGGGACGTATCGCTTCCCCGGCGCCGGCTACGATGGCCAATTCTACCGCTACCTGGCACACGATCCATCTTTTGAAAAGGGTTACTCCCGCTATGTGGATGCGCCGCAGCTGCGCTTTCGCCGGGTTCTGGTTCCGCTGGCGGCATGGTTGGCCGGCTTCGGGCAGCGCCGCTGGATAGATGGCGCCTACATTGCCGTGGAGCTGCTGTTCCTCGCGTTGGGCGTTTACTGGTGCGCACGGTTGCTGGTGCGTCGTGGGCGCTCTCCGTTTTGGGGACTGCTGTTTGTGATCGTGCCCGCGACGGTTGCTTCCTCCGACCGCATGCTGGTTGACGGGCCGCTCACAGCGTTCTTTGCCGGGTTCTGGCTGTACTGCGAAGAGGAGCGCTGGTCCCGAGTCTGGGTGTTGGCGATGCTGGCTGCCCTCACGCGCGAGACGGGACTGTTGCTCGCCGCCGCGCTAGTGACGGATCGCCTGTTGCATCGCGACTGGCGCCGGGCCGCATGGTTCGCTTCGAGCGGCATCCCCGCGGTCGCCTGGTACGCCTGGCTGGCGGCGCGGCTTCCCCACGAAGGGTCGGTGACGACAATGCTCGCGCTCCCGGCCTGGGGTCTGTTGCAGCGCCTGCTCTGGTTCCGGCCGTACCCCGATCCGCTCGTGCAACTGGCGTATCGAATTACCGATATTCTCGCCGTGCTGGGTCTGGCCATCGGCATTGTTCTGGCCGCGCGGTGGCTCCTCGATCGCCGCCTGGGGCCCGTGACTCTCTGCGTCGGTTTCTTTGCGGCCCTGGCGCTGTTGCTCGGCGCGCCGATTTACGTCGAAGCGTTTGCGTTCGGCCGTCCTGTTTCTCCCCTCCTGTTGTGGATCATGATCGAAGCGGTCTCTCGTAAGACGTGGATCGCCCTGGTGCCACCGCTTCTGGTAACCCTCAGCGTCAGCGTCGTGCTTGTCCGCCCGTTCGTAGCCGTTGTGAAGGGATTGATCGGGTCCGCTCCCTGACGGTCGCGGTTCTGTGCTCGCGCCACCCGCGGCAGTGAACCGCGCGCGTGAGCCAGGCGGGCTCCCCGGCGGGCGGCGGATCGGGTATGCTGAGTCAGAACGCATACCGGAGGTCCACCATGTTCCAGGTCGCTTCGGAGCACCCGCTTTCGGCTATTGAGCCGGCGCTGCGCCACGCCGCGCAACACGAGGGGTCGAGCGTGCTGAGCGTTGTCCACGTCGGCCAACACCTGCACGAGGCTGCTTCGCGCGAGGACGCTTTCGTGTTCTCGATCTGCGCCGGCGAGCTCTACGCCGCGCTGCTGGCCGCCGACATACGTATCTCCGCCTTCCTGCCCTGCCGTATCGCGGCGTATAGCGAGGGCGGGCGCACGATCCTGGCCACAGCGTCGCCGCTCGATCTCTGCCGGCCGCTGAACCGCGCCGACCTGGCGCCGCTTCTCACGCCGCTCGGAGATCTCCTGCGCCGCATCATGGAGGGCGCGGCCGCGCCACGGGCCGCGTCGGCGGCTGCTGTCGCCGGCGCGCACACCGGCGGCCTTGGCGCCACGGAGGAGCAGATGAGCGTCCGCGGCTCGATCCCGCAGCGCATCGACTGCAAGGGCACCAAGGTGGAGGACCTGGCCGGCACGGGCACCCACGACGCGCAGGGTGGCTGATGAAGATCAGCCGGCGCAACCTGCTCCTGGCGACCGCCGCTTCGACCGCCCAGGCCCAGCCCGCACCGCCCGCGCCTGACGCGTCGCATGCCGCATCCCACGCCGAGGCGCCCCACCCGGGTCGCCGCTTTCGCGATGAAGCGTTGCGAGAGATCGCGTTCCCGTTGGGCGGCATCGGCACGGGCACGGTTTCTCTGAGCGGTTTCGGAGGGCTGCGCGACTGGGAGATTTTCAACCGTCCGAACAAGGGGAGCACGCTGCCCTTCACGTTCGCGGCTCTGCGCATCGCTGGCGGCGGTCTCGCGGCACCCTGTATACGGGTGGTGGAACGGCAGCCGCTGCCGCCGTTCTCTGGCGGTTTCGGATCGCCTCGCTCCACGGCGCTCGGGCTGCCGCACTTTCCGGATGCCGTCTTCACCGGCTCCTATCCATTTGCCGACGTCGAGTTTCAGGACCCGAGTTTGCCCGTGGAAGTTTCGCTCGAAGCATTCAACCCCATGGTGCCTCTGGACACCGAGAATTCCAGCCTGCCCGTCGCGGTGCTGACCTATCGCTGCGTGTCGCGGGCTTCCGCGCCGCTCGAAGCCGCGCTGGCGTTTTCCGCCATGAATCCCGTCGGCTACGGAGGCGTGGGCAGCCTCACCGAGCGTACCGCGCTCTTTTTCGGCGGCAATCTGAACGAGTTCAAGCGCCAGCCGGGATGCCAGGGCGTGCTGATGACGTCGAACAAGCGGCAGCCGGACGCGCGTCACTACGGTTCGATGGCGCTTTCGACTGGTGACGGCGACGTCTCCTACCGCCTGGCGTGGGAGCACGGCGAATGGTGGGACGACTTCCAGAAGTGGTGGGACGAGTTTCTGGGCAAGGGCCGCTTCGCGAACCAGCCGGCGAAGCCGTCAGAGGACGGCAGCACCGAGTTTGCGACGCTGGTCCGCCACTTCCCGCTCGCGCCCGGCGAATCGCGCGAGATCGTTTTCGTGCTCGCCTGGCACTTCCCGAACATCGAGAACTATTGGAGCGGGAAGGAGCACGCGGGCCAGTTGGTGAGGAACCAATACGGCCTACGCTGGGGTAACGCCTGGGAGCCGGCGGCCTACGCGCTCGCCAACCTTCCGTCGTTGCGCGCGCGCTCGCTGCGCTACCGCGATGCGCTCTACGGGTCTACGCTGCCGGAGCCGGTCATCGACGCCGTGTCGAGCCAGGCTTCCATTTTGCGGACCTCCACCGTGATGGTGGCCGAGAACAAGCTGACGCTGGCCTTCGAGGGCTGCGGCGACAACGAGGGCTGCTGCCCCATGAACTGCACGCATGTCTACAACTACGAGCAGGCCATGGCGCACCTGTTCCCGGACCTCGAACGCAGCATGCGCGAGACCGACTTCCTGGTCAACATGCGGCCCGACGGCAGCATGAGCTTCCGCACTCCCGTCCCCTTGCATCAGGGCGGGAACGACGTCCATCCCGCGGCCGACGGCCAGATGGGCTGCGTCATGAAGGTGTATCGGGAGTGGCAATTATCGGGCGACGACGCCTGGCTCCGGCGCTTGTGGCCGCAGGTCAAGCGGGCGCTCGAGTATGCCTGGGTCCAGTGGGACGCCAATCGCGACGGCGTGATGGAAGGCCAGCAGCACAACACCTACGACATCAATTTTTACGGGCCGAATTCGATGATGGGCAGCCTGTACCTGGGCGCGCTCGAGGCCGCCTCCCGCATGGCCCGTCATCTGGGCGACCATGCTGCCGCGGCGGCGTACGAAGCCGTGCTGGCCGGCGGCGGGAAGAAACTGGACGGCCTGCTCTGGAACGGCGAGTATTACGTGCAGAAGGTCGACGAGACCAAGCAGGCCGCGGCCAAGTATCAATACGGCGAAGGGTGCCTCTCCGATCAGTTGCTCGGCCAGTGGTTCGCTGAAGTGGCGGGCCTGGGGAAGTTGCTCCCGCAGGATCACATTCGCGGCGCGCTCGGTTCGATCTACCGGTACAACTTCCGGCGGGGCTTCGAGCGGTTCGCGAACGCGCAACGGATCTACGCGCTGAATGACGAGGCGGGCCTGCTGTTGTGCAGTTGGCCGCATGACAAGCGCCCGGCGCTTCCCTTCGTTTACTCGGACGAGGTTTGGACGGGAATCGAATACCAAGTGGCGGCCCATCTGATCTATGAGGACATGGTGAACGAGGGGCTGAGCATCGTCGAGGCCGTTCGCGCGCGCTACAACGGAGCACGGCGGAATCCTTGGGACGAGGTCGAGTGCGGCCACCACTATGCCCGGGCGATGTCGAGCTGGTCGCTGCTGCTGGCGCTTTCGGGGTTCGGCTATTCCGCGCCGGCGAAGCAAATGCGTTTTCGACCCCGCGTCTCCGCGAGCGACTTCCGCTGTTTGTTTTGCGCCGGCTCCGCCTGGGGCGTCTACTCGCAGAAGACTACGGCGGAAACGCTGGAGGCAGCCGTGGCGGTGGAAGAGGGACGCCTGAAGTTGGAGACACTCCGCCTGCCCTTCGCGGGCGAGACGGCCAGGGTCAAGGCGTCGCATCCCGCGGCGGCCTCCGTCGAACGGGGCGAACTGGTCCTGCGGTTCAAGCCGGCGGCTGCGCTCGCTGCCGGAGACAAGCTCACCGTGTCGGCGGCGTGATCACGACGACGGTCTGAAGGACCGAACTTCGCGGCGCCTTGGTCGACCGATTGCGTTCCGATCCACGACGGGGAGCCAAACCCAACCCCTTTGCCAATAAGGACGCCTTGTCCCGCCCTCCCGCAAACTGTACGTACTGGGTTTCTGATACCATACGTACATGGCGAAGCTTACCTTGAGCGTAAACGAGCGCGTGGTTTCGCGAGCGAAGCGATACGCGAAACGGCAGGGCGTCTCCGTGTCCGCGATGGTTGAGGCCTATCTCGAGGCGGTCGCTGAGCCGAGTTCTCCCCCGGCCGGCGACGCCCCCGTTCTGCGATCCGTACGGGGAGTCCTCAAGAGCGCAGACATCCGCGAGTACCGGAAGCATCTGGCGGTGAAATATCGATGAAAAGGATCCTCTTCGATACCAACGTGGTTCTGGACGTTCTGCTGGACCGGCAGCCGTATGTGGCGGCAAGCGCGGCGGCGTGGGCGGCTGTCGAGACGGGCGCCTCGGAGGGGATGCTGGCCGCTCACGCGGTGACGACGATCCACTACTTGCTCCGGAAGGAGTTGGGCAACCTCAAGGCCCGGCGGATCCTCTCGTCCGTCTTGAGCGTCTTTCGAGTAGCCGCCGTCGATCATGACGTCATTCAAGAGGCGCTCCAGTTACCTGCTTCTGACTTTGAGGATGCGGTGGCCGCAGCCGCGGCTCGATCGGCGGGCTGTGAGTGCATCGTGACTCGGGACCCGAAGGGGTTTCGCGGTTCTCCCGTGCGCTCCCTCACGCCAGATGCGGTGGTGCCCCTTCTGGGCAAGCAATGAGCCGGTAACTGGTTGGAAACCGCGGTTTCTGGCGAGCCACACTCCGCGGTAGCGTTGCGGTTAGCCGTGTTCGGCCGGTCGCACAGCGTTGCGTGCGCGGTCACCTCAGAGTCGGTGGGGTATTTCGCCGATCTATCCACGAACGAAACCCGCGAACCGTCCTTGCGGCCATGACGAGAAGGAAACAGCAGTAAGCCCAGAGGATCGCCCCCTTCAACCACCAGCATCTGATCACAGGGTCATAACTGGCCGCCGATGAGCCTTCCCCACCGGGAGCCATCCAGCGGGCCACAAAGAGTGGCACAGGATGTACGCGACCACGATTCCGGGTGGGAAATAGGCCGTGCAACTCCGCCGTCGGAGGACCAGCCGAGCCAGCACGAGCTCGAGAACCAGATAAAGATCCCGGCTGAGCCAAACACTACTGCGCAAACGAGCACCAAGACGATCATCGCCCAGTTCCGCCGAAGCGCACCCCGTGTCGGGCGATCCCGCGCCTGGGGATCGGGAGACACTCGCGCCGGTGCGATCGCTTCGCGCTTTCAATCGCTGTGCACCGATGGTGAATCTGCCCGCAAAGCCTGAGCGTCCGTAACCAGACGAAGCCCGCAGCAATGAGCCGCTCCAGGATTACTTGCGCCTCGGTCTTGTGCGGATGGCGGCGTGATGTGCGGTCACAGTCCCAGGCTGCGTTTCAGCGCCTGAAAACGGGGTTCCGCGGAGAGCGTGTCCAGCATGGGCTCGACGCCGATGAATTGCGCGTCGGAGAGCCGGAGCCGTGCCGACTGCTCCAGACAATCCATCGCGCTCGACGGCCGGCGCAGGGCGGACATCAACGCCGCCACCTCGATAGGGCAGCCCGGCTCGCCGACCAGTCCCGCCTGCGCCTGCTTCAAAATGGCTTCGGCCTCCGGCGTCCGGCCCGCCGCGGCCAGCGCCACCCCGTAGCGGCCCGCCACGGAAACGTTGCGCTCGGAAGCGTCATACGCGGTCCGCAGTTCCTTCAGAGCTTCGTCCACCCGTCCCTGCTGCAGTCGCGCGCAGCCGATCACGATGCGCGCCGGATAGAACGATGGGTTGGCGCGCAAGGCTCCGCGGCAGCGCTCCACCGCGTCGTCCCAGCGCCGGGCCGCGTAGAGGATCAGCGGCCGGTCGTTACTGGCGATGAACGCCAGCGGGTCCAGCGCCTCGGCCCGGTCCATCATCCGCAGGGCCTCGTTGAAGCGGCCTCTGGTCGCCAGCGCGATGGCATAGATGTTGTGGGCCTTGGCGTGGTTCGGGTCGGCCAGCAGCGCGAGCCGCAGAGACACCTCGGCATCCTTCCAGCGGCTCAGGTAGGAATACTCCACCAGCCCGCGCGCCAGGTGCGCCTCCACTGCGTTCCTGTCCAAGGCGAGCGCGCGGTCGGCGGCAGCCAGCGCCTCCGGAGCCAGCCGGCCGGGGTCGCCGAAACGATGGAAGGCCATGTGCGCCTTGGCATACGCGAGCGCAGCCCACGCTTCGGCATAAGCGGGGTCGCGCTCCACCGCCTGCTCGAAGAACGGAATGCTTTTGGGCAGGCCGTCGGGCCACTGGTTGCGCCGGAAGCGGCCCTCCCAGTAGAGATCGCGAACCGCCTGACCGTGCGTCGCCTGGCGTGCCGACTCCACCGTTGCCGTGCGGGGGAACGCGTAGCCGAACTCCGCCGCCAGGGCCGAGCACACCTCGTCGCGAACGCGGAGCAAGTCCCGATCCTGCCGCTCGAATTCCCGCGACCACAACACGCGCCCGGCCGGAATGGAGACCAGACGGACCTGGACCCCGGCACGGGAGCTGTCGTTATAGACCTCGCCTTCGACCGCGGCCTGAGCGGCCCAGAACCGGCTCGCCTCGTCGAGCCTGGTCAGCTTGCGCGTGGCCGACGGCCGGGTCACCCGCAGACCCTGGATTCTCTCGAGCCTGGTGGCCACTTCTTCGCCAAACGCTTCGCCGAGGTAGGGCCGGCCTTCCGGCGCCTTGAACTGCCGGACCACGACCGACCGTAACGGACCCCTGTGCCATCGCAGCCCCACCCAGGCGATCCCAGTAGCGAGAAGCGCCAAACCGGCAGCCACGGCGATCCACCAGCGGTGCGGCCGCGCAGCCGGTTTCAGCTCGACCGGTTTCGCGGCGTAGAAAACCGGCGCGTAGGAGCTTACCGGGATCTCGAGTCTGACCGAATCGTCACGGCCCTCGTTTTCGTAATATCGCGCCAGCCGCGCGCGCAGGTTGCGAAACGCCACGCGCACCACGGAGTCCCGCTGGCAGTCGAACGAGCCGTCGCGGCCGAATACCTCGACGGCCAGCACGGCCTCCTTCAACTCGCTCCCTCGCTCGGCGAGCGTCTCCCGCCCCACAAATTCCAGAAGCTGCTTGAGACGCACGGCACGCGCGAACTCGTGCGAGCCAAGCACCCGCTCCAGGCAGGCTTGCGCGGACTCCTTCGACACCGTCCGGAAGGGGGAAGGTCATTCTCCGAAGCGCCTATTCTAGCACGGGGTCTGGAAGTCTCTTTGCCTTTGTTTGCCGCGCCCAGCCATGTTAAAGCACGTGTTTAACGTTGCCAGTGGCCACTGGGCGGCTTACACTGCTTGCGAGCTGTACTTCAACCATAGAGGAATTCATGTTCAAACCATCCATCCTGATCTTCGCCGCGCTCTGCGGCGCTCCGCTTTCCGCGGCGACCATTTCGATCTACGCGGCAGCCGACTCACAGATCGACTCGGCAGCCCCCGACGTGACCTGGATCCCGGATTCCATGGGGGAACTGGGCATAGTAAATTTCATGCCGACGCAAGAGAGGAGCGACATCTTTAAGTTCAGCCTCGCCGCTCTGCCAACCGGTGCGACGATCACCGGCGCGACGCTCCGGCTGTACGATACAGGTTGGGACGACCAGAATACCTATTGGCTGTTCTGGCATCCGGACAGCTCCTGGAACTCCTCCAGCGTGACCTGGAACACGTTTCCCACGGATTCCAACGTCGTGGTGGGTTCGCTCATCGGATCGGCCGGTTGGCAGTATAACGGGTGGACCATCGATCTCTCCGGCTGGGATTGGACGGCCGACGCGATCCAGGGCGCCGCCACGTTTCAACTGCGTGAGGGCTACGGAAACTTCTTCGCCAATGGAAACGGATACTACAGCGTGAGCTCGCCTGTCCCAGGGGTGCATCCGTACCTTGAACTCGAGTACAGCGGCGGTTCCGAGACCCAGACTCCCGAGCCGGGCACCTTCGCGCTCCTGCTGGGCACTGGGCTCGCGGCCGCGGCTTTCCGCGTGCGTGGCGCCAGGCGGTGAGCCGGGCGGACTCGATCGAGGCCGCGGCGCGCGTGAGGATCAATCAAGGTCCATCGCCGCCTTCAGGGCCTCCTCAATTTCTCCCAGCAACTCGGAGGGCAGGGCGCCAACCTTCTTGGTCAGCTTCGTGCGGTCGAGCGTGGTCACTTGATGGCACACAGCAAAGCCGGCCTTAGGCAAACCGGCGGAGCCGCCAGGCAGTTCGACGACTGTTGGCCCCCGCTTGCCTTGCGACGCGGAGGTCGATACGGGGACCACGATGATCGATCTCCATGCCGGAGTCTGGTTGAAGCCGTCATGCGACACCAGGATCACAGGACGCCGTCCAGTCTGTTCGGATCCCGAGCGTGGAACCAGATCGGCCCAATAAATCTCGCCGCGCTTCATTTCGTTGTCCTGACGGTCTTCACCAGGTGCTCGATTCCAGCTGCCTCCAGGTCAGGATCGAAGTCGAGGTCCGTGCCGGCCATTTCCGTGGCGTAGGCCACGATCCGATCGTGCCTTGCCTTCCGCAACTGTTGCCGTAGCCACCAGTCGATAGCCTCGCGCGCCAGCGCGGTTGCGGGCATCCGGGCCCGCTCGGCCTCCACCCGAAGAGCCGTGTAGGTCCGCTCGGGCAGTGGCAAGTGGAAGTTCTTCATGTACCTTCTCCCTGCCTTCCATTATGCCATGATTCCATGGCACGATTGGATGCCAGGTGCCACTGGCAAGTAGAGCACCCCTACTTCGCCCTCCGGAAGTAGATCTCCCATCGCCGCGCCTGGCCGGCCTTGTCGAACTCGCCCCGCCAGTACCGCCGGAAAGCCGCCGCCTCGCGTGCCGCCCTCTTCTCGAGATACGACCCCAGCCGTTCTTGGTCCGGCGACTCCTGCGGCAGCAGGGCCAGGCAGGTCCGCCCCGTGGCGGCGCAATCGCTGATCGCGCCGAGGCGATCCTGAATGTGTCCCAGAGCGTTAAGGCAGCGCCGCAGGCCCGGGCCGTAACATGACCGGAACAGCTCGATGGTGTAGCGCAGCCTTTTCGTCCGCAGCCGGAACTCATGCAGAGCTTCGGGCGCTGCGTCGCCGGCGGCCGCCTTGCGGCCTTCCCGGTAGTAACTTAGAACTAACTCGGGCAGGCACCGCCGCGCATTGGCGCCGGGACTCGCCGACCCGTCCCACGTAAGTGCATCGTCTTTGGCCATGTTACAGTTCGAGAGCGGAACGCCACTTACGGGATAAGTTGCTCCGTATCCATTGTTTCAATTCTGTTACAAGTGCCCGCTGCGCCGAACGGCGGTCATCCGAGAGGCGCAGCGGAAGCTCGGACTTCGGGGCGATCTTCGCCTTCGCTACGAGCGACAGTGCAACGTCCCGATCGCGGACCTCGGACGCCAGGTCCACCATCTCCTTCAGCGCCCGGCGAATCTTCCGCGTCCGGTCGCGCGGGAAAAACTGCTCGAACACCCGCAGGCACTGCGCCAGCCGGCGGATGGCGACCCGCAGATCGTGGACCGCCTCGGAGTCGGCCGACTTCGCTGCTCGCCCCACAGCGTACGCCAGCCTCCGCAACCGGTTTTGGGCAAGCTGTTCCGCGTGACGCCGCAGTGTCGGGGCCGGCGCCGCCTGTGGCCCTTTTCGTCCCATATCAGCCTGCCGATCGCGTGACCACCATCGGGCGGCCATACACCTGGCGGAACAAATCGCCGGCGCGCTCGACCGCCCACTGTTCGAGTTCCACGTCGGCGGACGCGTGAAGCTGGATCAGCGCCTGCCCATTGCGGATCTGGCAGTCGATGGACTGTATGCGCTGCTCGCCGCTGCGGTCCAGGCTGTCGGCGATCCGTACCAGAGGGATCAGCATGAGCAGCGGCTGGCGCTCCTCCGGCGCGAGAGCCCGCAGATTGGCGTGGTCGGGCGAGGGGCTGGCCTTGCGGTGGTAGCGGCAGAGGTTGGCGATGAAATCCAGCTCCGCGCGCGTAAAACCGGACATGTCCGAGTTCGCCACCAGATAGTAAGAGTGCTTGTGATGGCTCACGTCGTTGACATAGTGGCCCACGTCGTGAAGGTACGCGGCCGCTTCGAGCAGCTTGCCGTAGCTCGGGGAAAGCTGGTGCAGCGGCTGCAACTCGTGGAAGAGCGTGGAGGCCATGGCGGCCACCTGGCGCGCGTGCTTCAATCGCACGTCGTAGCGCAGGCACATCCGCTCGACCTCCTTGCGCTGGTCGCGGTTGAGCTGCGCCAGTTCGCGCCCGATGCCGCGCGCCGCCAGGTCCGCGATGATGCCGTCGCGGATGCCGGCCGCGGAATAGTTGACCGACGGCGCCTGGAATTCCTCGAGGATGTGCAGGAGCACGGCCGCTCCTGGAACGATGATCTCGGCACGCCTCGGGCCTACGCCTCGGACCTTGCCGGCGCTCCTCCAGCGGCAACTGGCTCAGTTTGCGGTAGAGCTTCCGCACCTGCGAAGTGGAGGCCCGAAGACGGTCCGCCTCGCCGCGTTTCGAGCGCGGCGCGCCATTGATGGCGCCGGCGATGGTCGACGCGGTGCCGGAAGTCGCGATGACGCGGTCCCAGCGCGCGGCTCCGAAACGGTGCGCGACGCCGGCCAGCCGCTCGCGGATGTAGTCCTCCATCTGATGCAACTCGCGCCGCGTGGGCGGGTCCGAGGGCAGAAAGATCTCGCGCAGGCGAACGGCGCCCAGCGGCTTCGAGATGGCGTCGATGAGGCGGCCGTTCTCGCCTGCCGATGATCTCCGCGCTGCCGCCGCCGATATCGACGATCAGCACGCGCTGGTGCGGATGCGGCCAGCGGCTCTCGACGCCGGCATGGACCAGCCGCGCCTCCTCGCGGGCCGTGACCACCTCGGCCTGCGCCGCCGATCGCCTCCGAGGCGCGCGCCAGAAATTCGGCCTGGTTGCGCGACTCGCGCACGCTGCTGGTCGCCACGGCACGGACCCCGATGACGTCCAGCGCCCGATAGATCGCCGCCATCCGCGCCAGCACCGCGCAGTTGAGCGCGATCGCTTCCTCGCTGATCCGGCCCGTGCGGAAGACGCTCTCCCCCAGGCGGGTTACTTCCCGCTCCGAGGCCAGAATGCGCGTGGGGCTTCCGGGCACAACTTCGGCCGCCTCCATGCGGATGGAGTTACTCCCGATATCGATGGCGGCGTACCGGGGCATATACCGTATATGATAAGTGAAGGTAGACCCTCCTATGGCTCTGTTTCTTCCGAACCGGTACGCGGGGCGGCTGATCGTCGTGGAAGGTATCGACGGCTCCGGCAAGTCCACCCAGATTTCGCTCCTCAGCCACTGGCTGCGATCGCAGGGTTACGCGGTCGCCTTCAGCGAGTGGAATTCCTCTCCGCTGGTGCGGCAGACCACGCGGCGCGGCAAGAAGAAGGAGATGTTCACGCCCACCACGTTCAGCCTGATTCACGCCACCGATTTCGCCAACCGCTCGGAGAGCTACATTCTGCCGCTGGTCAAGGCCGGCGCCATCGTATGCGCGGACCGCTACGCCTTCACCGCCTTCGCGCGCGACGTGGCGCGAGGCGTGAACCGCCGCTGGGTGCGCAACCTCTACCGCTTCGCCCTCCGCCCCGACGTGTGCTTCTATTTCCGCGTCCCGCTGGACGTGGCTGTGCAGCGCATTCTGGGCGGCCGCGACGCCATCAAGTATTACGAGGCCGGCATGGACCTGGGCCTCAGCCGCGATGTGGTCGAGAGTTTTCGCATCTTCCAGGGCCGCATCCTGGACGAGTACGAGGCCATGGCCGAGCAGATGGGCTTCCGCATCATCGACGCCACGCTTTCGATCGAAGAGCAGCAGCAGCAGATGCGCGAGATGGTTCTGGAGGCGCTCGGCCAGCGCCTGAGGGCCGGCGTTCTGCGCACCGAAGGAGATACCAGTGCCGGCGCTACAGCCCCTGCAATTCTACAGTGAACCCCTTCCCGGCATAGACACCGCGGATCTGCACGGCAAGCTCATCGTCATCGAAGGGCCGGACGCGGTGGGCCGCAGCACCCAGGTGGCGCGTCTGCGCCAGTGGCTCGAGCAGGAGGGCCACGCCGTGCTCGACACCGGCATGGCGCGCTCCGCGCTGGCGGGCAAGGGCATCAAAGAGGCCATGCTCGGCAACACCCTGGGGCCGATCACGATGACCCTGTTCTACACCACGGACTTTGCCGACCGCCTGGAGAACGAGATCGTCCCCGCTCTGCGCGCCGGTTTCGTGGTGCTCATCGACCGCTACATTTTCTCGATCATGGCCCGCGCCATTGCGCGCGGCGAGGACCGCCGCTGGATCGAGCAGGTGGCCGGCTTCGCGCTGGTGCCGCACGCCGTCTACTATTTGCGCGCAGGCGTTGACGACCTGGTGCGGCGCGTGGTTCTGGGCCGCGGCGCGTTCGATTTCTGGGAAAGCGGCATGGATATGCGCTTCGGCGCCGACATGTGCCAGAGCTTCATCCGCTACCAGTCGCGCATCATCCGGGCGCTGGACCTGATGGCCAAGCGCTACAACTTCACGGTCGTAGACGCCAGCCGCCCGCCCGCCGAGATTTTCGGAGATCTGCAAAAGCACATTGGAGCGCTGGAGTTCAACGGAAGCCGGATCGAAGCCAAGCCCGCCGCGCCGCCCAGGAAGCCGCGCCGGAAACGCGCATGGAAATCTACATCCTGAGGCACGCCATCGCCGAAGATCACCGGCCCGGCCGGCGCGACCAGGATCGTGCTCTGACCGACGAGGGCCGCCGGAAGCTGCGCCCGGTGCTCGAGCGCGCGCGGGCCGCCGGCGTCGCGCCCTCTCTCATTCTGACCAGCCCCTACGTCAGGGCCGTGCAGACCGCCGAGATGGCGGCTGAAGCTCTCGGCTACAAGGGAACGCTGGTCCGCACCGAAACGCTGGTTCCCGGCTCGGTGCCGCAGGCGGTCGTGGCTCGAGATCCGCGAGCATCGCGGCGAGAAGGCCATCCTCCTGGCGGGCCACGAGCCGTTGCTCGGCGAGCTCGCCGGCTACCTGCTCGGAGTGCCCGAGCTCGCCATCGATTTCAAGAAGGGGGCGCTGCTGCGACTGGACGTGGACGTCTCCGCGCGCGAACCGCACGGAACGCTTCAGTGGCTGCTCACGCCCAAACTGGCTGGCTCGTGAAGATCTCGACCGCCACAAGCCGGTTTGAAGCCTGGCTCTTCGCCCGGATCGCGCTGGTCAAGAAGGATCTGGTTCTCAAGCACGAGCGCATGAGCGAGAGCGCTTTCCTGTTTCTCCGCGCGACCTTCTACCGCTGGGCGCAGCTCTGGCCCGAGGTTTGCGCGGACCTGGCCTCGGCGCCCACAGCCCTTGCCGTGGGCGACCTTCACGTGGAGAATTTCGGCACCTGGCGCGACACCGAGGGCCGCCTGGCATGGGGCATCAACGATTTCGACGAGGCGTGGCCGCTGGCATATACGAACGATCTGGTGCGGCTGGCCGCCAGCGTCAACCTCGCCATTCGCGAAAGCCGCCTGGCGTTGGGCCGCGACGCAGCGATCGAGGCGATTCTCGAGGGTTACACCAAAGCGGTCGAGGCCGGGGGCCGGCCCATCGTCCTGGCGGAGTCGCACCCGGCGCTCCACGCGATGGCCATCTACAGGCTCAAAGATCCCGCGCCATTCTGGCAGAAGCTGGATGCCCTGCCGCCGCTGAACAAGAGCGCGGCGCCCGCCGACGCCGTGAAAGCACTGCGCCGGATGATGCCCGATCCCGACCTGTCGCTACGCATCGCGCATCGCGTCGCGGGCATGGGCAGCCTGGGCCGGCAACGCTTCGTCGCCCTCGCCGAGTGGCAGGGCGGCCAAGTCGCGCGCGAGGCGAAAGCCGCGGCTCCCTCGGCCTGCGCGTGGGCTCTGGGAGGGAAGGAGACGGTGCTCTACCAGAAGATCCTCGACCGCTCCATCCGCTGCTCCGACCCCTATGTGAGATACAAGGGCCGCTGGATCCTGCGCCGCCTGGCGCCGGATTGCGCCCGCATCGAACTCTCCGCGCTCCCGGCCGAGCGCGATGAGATCCGCCTGCTACGCGCCATGGGATGGGAGACCGCCAACGTCCATCTTGGCAGCTTGAAGGCGAGCGCTATTCGCCGCGACCTCGCGCGAAGGCCCGCCAAATGGCTCTCCCGCGCTGCCGCCCGCATGACCGAAGCGGTGGGCGAGGACTGGGAGCGCTGGCGCGCGCGCTAGTGTCGCGGTTCCGAAATGCCTTTACTGCCAAGCACCGAACCGCGACCGTCAGGGAGCGGTCCGCTCGCTGACGCTCGCGGTTCGGTGCCGCGTACACCAGCCTCTGGCTGAAAGCTGACGGCTATCTACGACTGGTCCGTGCTCTTCTTCTCGAACGGCGTCTTCAAATACTTGGCCGCCTCTTCCTGCGCGCCCTGGGTGTTGTCCCGGGTGCGGACCGCCTGGGTGTACTCGCTCACGGCGCGCTCACGCTGCCCAGTGATGTCGAAAATCTTGCCCAGGTTGATGTGCGCCCAGACCTCGGTCCATTTCGGGTCCAGGTTGCCGTTGATCGCCTCGCGGAATTCGTTCGCCGCCGACTGATAGTTGTCCTGCAGGAAGAACGTCTCTGCGATCCGGTAGTGCGCCAGCGAGCTGGCCCGGTTCACCTCCAGCGCCTTCTGGTATTCCTTCAGCGCCTCGTTGAACTCCCCGATCTCGGCGAACTGCTCGCCGCGCCGGATCTCCACCTGCACCCGGATCGGATCGCTGAATCGCAGCACCTTATTCAGGGGATCGATGGTCAGCGACTTCGGCTTCCCGAACGTGTCCACCGAGAACTCGGTCGAGGTTCCCATCACATCGATGCGCTGCTGCTCCGGATTGCCCTCGGTCTCGATCTTCAGATCCACCGGCATGCGGAAGGTGTCCAGGTCCTGCGAAACCTTGCCCATCACGCGGAAGCCACCCTCGCCCTTGGGTCCGCCCTTCTGTGTGCGGTAGATGGTGTAGTCCATCGTGAACTCCGGCGCCCCGCTCGATTCGATCCATTGCAGGAAGAAATACCGCAGCTTCTGGCCGTAGACCGCCTCGGCGACCTTCTCGAAGTCTTCGGTCTTGACCGCGCTCCAGGCGTACTTGCCGGGAAATTCGTGCACCACCTTCTCGAATCCCGCGTCGCCGATTACGTACCGCAGCATGTTCAGCACGGCCGCGCCTTTGCTGGCCGTCAGCGACCAGAACTCCGGCGAGTAGTCGTCCAGCCGCGCGGTCTGGCTGATCGGCACGTCGTTCATGGTGAGCGCGTCGATATACAGGTCGCGCGTCTCGGATTCGAGCGCGGAAGGCCCGTTGGTGTGCTCCAGGTAGAGTATTTCCGAGTACCGCGCCATGCCGTTGGTCAGCCACAGGCCGCCGCGGGTTGTGGGCGATACCAGCGTGCCCCACCATTGCCGCGCCATCTGGTTGGTCAGCAGCCGCACCGCCACCTGCTTGCCGATCCCCTGCGGCGACAAGAACACCAGACCTGGCGCCGAGTATCCGTTCGCCGCGCCATCCTCGGTCTCGACCAGCGTCAAGTCGGCTTGGGGCGGCAAACCGTAAATGCTGGTCATGTAGACCATGATGCGTCCGGCTTCCTGCCCGTATGCGTTGGCCAGCGCCTGCTGCGGCCCGCGGAAATACAGCGACGTGGTCACGCCTTCCGAGGTGATGCGCGCCGGGGCGCCCTGCACGATCGCGATGCTACCCGGGAACGAAGGATGATCGTACTTGAAGCTGAAGGCGACGCCGTCGCCGGCCGCCTCGTGGCTCTCGGTCCCAGGCGCCAGCACCGTGTAGCCGGCCGGTACCGTGATTTTCATATCCGCCGTAAAACGGTTGGTGGTGTAGCCGGCCACCGGGAACCAGCGCGCCGGGTAGAGCAGGAACCCGTGGTCGTCGTGCAGCGCCGCGAATTTGATGCCGAAGACCGGAGAATCCTCGTTGCCGGTCAGCCGCCCGTCGTAATAGAACACCACGCGCGCGGGCTTGCCCTTCGGCAGCGGCTGCGCGAAGCTCAGGACTACCGAAAAGTTCTGCCGCTGGCGCGTTGTGGATACCTGGCGCCCGGCCTCGTCCTCGACCTTGGAAACGTCGAGCGCGTTGTTCAGCTCGAACGTGACCGTGCTGGTTTCATCTTGTGGGACGAATTCCACCTGCGCCTTCGCCCGCAACGTCTGCATCCGCGGATTCACCTCCGCGTCGATGCCGTAATGCTGAACGTCGATGCGCGAGGGCCGCTGCTGTGCCGACGACACCGCCGCCGCGCACACTAAGGTGAGCGCCAACGAGAGCTTCCGAGCCATTTCTCCGTCTCTCCCCACTACCGTTCTAACTCTTGGAAGGCTGCCGCACGCGGTTGGTTCCGAGAATCTGGTCCACGATTCCCGCCGCCCTCTCCATCGGGTCTTCGGGGCCGGCCAGCGCGCGGCCGACTTCCCCGAGTTGCCGCCGCATTTCTTCCCGCTCGACGGGGCTGTTCAGAAGCCTCAGCGCCTCGGCGGCAAGCCGCTCCCCCGTCATTTCATTTTGCATCAGTTCGGGTATGACTGCCCGCCCGGCGATCAGGTTCACCATCGAATAGAAGGGCACGTTCACCAGGAACTTGCCGGCAAACCAGCTCAGCGCCGTGACCTTGTAGAAGGTGACCATGGGCGTCCCCAGCAGGGCCGCCTCAACCGTAACCGTGCCGCTCGCCGCCAGCGCCAGGGTGGCGTGAGCCAGCAGGTCCCACGTTTCACCTTCAATTACTTGGATGGCTCCGCCCGGAATGCGTTCCCTAAAATCGCTCAATCCGGCCCTGCCGAGTACTAGATTCAGCGGCATCCGGGCCGCGATTCTGGCCGCCGCGTCCATCAGCGCCGGCATGTGGCGCGCCGCCTCCGCCTGCCGCGAGCCCGGTAATAGCGCAACCAGCGGACGGTCCTCCGCGAGGCCATGCTTCCGGAAGAACTCCTCCCTGCTGAGCGACGGCCTGACCAGCCGCGATAGGGGATGGCCGATGTAGGTCGCTGCGACGCCATGCTCGCGGAAGAACGGCTCTTCGAACGGGAAGATGCACAGCAACCGGTCGATGGTCCGCCGCATGGCCGGCAGCCGGCCCTTTCGCCACGCCCACACCTGTGGCGCCACCAGGTACACCACCGGGATTCCCATCCGCTTGAACTGCCGCGCCAGGCGCAGATGGAAATCGGGACTGTCGGTCAGGATGGCGAGCGCTGGCCGCTCGGCCCGTGCGGCCTTCAGCAGCTTGCGATACTCCCGCCAGACGCGCGGGATGTGCGCGACCACCTCGATGAGCCCCACCACGGCCAGGCTGGCGGAGTCCACGACGGTCCGAACGCCAGCGGCCCGCATGCGTGGCCCCGCGCATCCGAACAGCTCCAGATCCGGGTGCCGCCGCAACAATTCGGCCGCCAGGCTCGCCGCGTACAGATCGCCCGATGCTTCACCCGCGGAAATCAGGATCTTGAACGCCACCACCCGTCAGCCTACAACAGGACAGGTCGGGCACGCTTCAGCTTGAGCGGGTGGGGCAGGCGTCCACGTCCCGCACCAACCGGACCTGGAGGTCCAGCGCAGTCCTGGCCCCGGTGGGCAGTTACCGTCGCGCAGGCACTCCTGCCTGCCGCCTCGACATTCGTGTCGAGGCCGGGTTTTCGCGTCGAGAGAGTCTCGACGCTGCAGACTAAGAGTCTGCGCCACGGTTCAATCTCGCGCGACCTCTTGCTGCAGTCCCGGAGGACTGCCCCACCCGGCAGCTGAACCTTTATCCCGCGGCCAGCCGCATCGCGCGCGGCCCACTCGCAGCCTCGGGCTTCCTGGAAACTCCGGCGCCGAAATCAATGGGCGCGCGGGCGAACGAATCCGCCCAGAGCTGCCGAAATTCCCCGAGCTTCCCGCGGATCTTCCTTCGGAGCGCGGATTCAATCCTGCGGTCGCCGCCCTGGCGCTCGATCATCGCCCGCACCATGTCGCAATCACTGATCACGCCGAGCACGCTCTGGAGAGCCTTGATCCGCTCCATCCAGCCGTCGAAGGATGCGCCATAGACCGGCGCAAACAGCTCCAGTGTGTAGCGGACCTTCTTGGCCTCGATCCGCAGCCGGTGGACCTTTTCGATCGACGCCTTAGGACCGAGCGCCCGCTTGCCGCGGCCGAGAAACTCCTGCAGCATCGGCTCGAGGGTGCTCTTGGCCGTGACCGCGATGGGATCGTGGCTGACGCCGTTTCGGCCGCCGCTCTCGAGAACTGCCCTCCACTTGGAGTACATCCCGCGCTGCACCCAGTGTTTGAGTGCGCCCGTCAGGTCCCGCTCCGCTTCCTTTCGGCTGCTTTCGGAATGACGTCAGAATCGCGGCCGGCGCGGCCTTGAACTTCGAGAGCATATCGATGGCGATATCGAAGTCCCGCACGTCCCCGGCGAGCTTCATGACCTTCTTCAGCCGGCGCTTGATCTTCTTCACTTCCTGCGTGGAGAAGCAGGGGTCAAAGGCGGCCAGCGCCTGCGTGAACCTTCGAATCGAGACCCTGAGGTCATGCACGTCGCCCGCATGCGGCGATTTGGCCGTGCGGCCGGCCTGATAGGCCAGGCGGCGCAGAAGCCCGCCTACCTGTTCCGCGGCAAACGCACCGGTTTCGTGAGCAGTCGGCATGTCGGGTGCCCAGTTTCAGCCCGTACTCTTGAATTATAGCCCGGTGGGACGGGGTGACCGATTTCGTGACGCCCAACCCGAGATTTCGCCTTCACGCAACCTGCGGTTCACGTCCCTGCAACCTCCGAGTGACAAGGTTGAGTCATGGCGTTCCCCGATCTTTCGTGCAGCCTGGGCGCGGATCCGGCCGAAGCAGGCCGAATGGCGACGCATCAGCGTGTCCGAAACTTGTGTGCCAGTGTGACGGCGGGCGGGTACGAGCCGGAGCCCGGCCTTCTGCTCGGCGCCGCGCGCGTGCGCCCCACGGCGAGCGAAGCGGACCTCGCGAACATACCTCAGACCGGTCCCGTGCTGGTCGCGGCCGGCGCCGCTTACGGTGCGCTCGAGGCGCTGGCGGCATCCTTTCTGCTCGATGAGATCAGGCCCGACGTCAAGGTGGTGGCCGACCGGTTTCTCGCCGGGACGCCCAACCTCCGGCCCCGCTTCGTGGCTTGGGACCCGTGGGATCTTCGGCGTGCGACGTCCGCCAACTTCCGCGCGCTCCGCCAGGAACTGGCCTGGCTGTGTTCCGGAGCATTGCTGGCGGCCTTCGTGGAGCAGGACGCATGGGTCACCGCGGTGCGCCTGGCGCGACTTGCAGACGCCGCGATCGTGCCGGCGGCCGTGACCCATTCGCGGACGCAATTGCCCGAAAACGGGGCCATCGAGCTGCGCCTCGGCGCGCCCGTCACCTCCGCGCGGCTGGGCCAATTCGCTCTGGACACGGAGGCAGCGGACTACCTGCGATGGAGAACCGGCGAACTGGCCGGGCGCCATCGGCCCGCGTTGCGCCTGGTCCCCCGGCCATCCCGCTTCGACCGGGTCACGCAGTCCGCCTGACCGCTTCTTTCGCGGCCCGCTGCGCCCGGCCGGCAAATGCTATGCGCGGTGGGCTACCTCGTCCTCGTAAGCCCGTCGTAGGCGCTCGGCGCGGTCCAGGAGACCGGCGCAGATGAGATCGGGGCTCAGCGACCGGAGCTCGGAATCGGAGAGGGCGGCCAGGTGCGCCGTCCACTCGGCTTCGAGCCGGGCGTTGAAAACATCGCGGTCCAGGATGCTCATCGCTTCGAGGGTACGCGAGGCCGGCACCAGGACGCGGTATTCGGATCGCCGTTCCTCGCCGGTCTCTTCCAGGGCGATGTGGCAGGCAATGCCGGCGGCCTCGATCGCGTCGCGAGCCTCCGCGGCGTCCAGTTGCGAATCGGACCCGGGCGTGTTGGCGAAGGTACACACGCACGCGGCGCCCTCGAGCCAGTCGGGGCCGGCTTCTTCGTGATTGTCCACAACGTCCCGCGTTACGGGTGCGGCGGTGGGCGCGGGCGTGGAGCGCCTTCGTGCCAGCTCCTCGTCGTAGCACTTCTGGGCCGCTTCGACCAGCTCGCTCCTGTCGATCTCGCGAAGGGCCTCGTCGGAAATTTCGGCGTAGTGCCGGCGCAGGTAGTCGGTATCGATTTTCAACGCATCACCTCAGGGGCAATTATACCGGTCCGCCTCGATCCACGCAGCCACCTCGGAGGCGACATCGAAGGGGGAGGGATCGGTGTCGAATCGGTATTCGAGATCCCTGGCGCAACGCTCGAGAGGGATCCCAGCGTAGCTGCCTCCCGCGAGGAAGCCTCGTGTGTAGAGGCGGGCGAAGGCGGTGACACCCAGTAGCCGGAACTGGACGACGTGCACCAGTTCGTGGAAGAGCAGCCCAGGGCGGAGCGCCTGTTGCGAGGCGATCACGTAGTCGAAGGTGATGGCGGCGATTTGCGAAGGATCGAGGAATTCCAGGCCCATGCGGCGCGCCGCCTGGCGAAATGGCAGGGCGGGAAGGGGCAGGCGATCGGTCTCGAGAACCAGAACGCGGTCAAGATCCGCGCTGGCGAAATATGGGCGGAGGCGCGCTTTGGAGTCCGCGGACAGGGCGGTTGCCCGGATATTGAGGCGATCGCGTTGGCTGCGGATGTAGCAGGCTACGGGCCACGCCAACAGACTCGACGCCGGGTTGGAGATCGCTCGGAGAAAACCCATTGCCCCCTCAGAGTGTCGGCACGAGTGCCGGCACGGCACGCGGATGCGTGCGCCACAAAGGAAAGGCTGCTCTCACCGTTTCCGTTTCCCTGGCAGACCGGCCGGGTTCTCATGCACGCGCTCGCGGTAGAGGCCGCGGACGGCGCCGCCGAGGGAGACGGCCGATTCGCCGAACTTGTCGCGTAGGCGGTCGGCGGCTTCGAGCGCTTTGCGCCAGCGGCCGGTCTTCTCGGATTCGAGCAGGCTCATCTGGCCTTCGCTCGATTCAAGCGAGCCAGCGTGCACGCCGAGCAGCCGCACTTCCGCGCCCGGCTTCCAGTTCTTGCGGAAGAGCAGGCGCGCGGTGTCGAGCAGTTCGGTGTCAAGGTCCGTGGCGTGGTCGAGCGTGAAGGCTCGGGTGAGCGTGGTGAAATCCTTGTAGCGCAGCTTGAGCTGAACGGTGCGGGTGAATAGGCCGTGCTCGCGCAGGCGGCGCCCCACCATCACGGAGAGGCGGGCCAGCGTGGCCTCGAGCAGGCCGGCGTCGGCGGTGTCCACGTCGAAGGTGTGCTCGTGGCTGATCGACTTCGGGTCCTGCTCCTCGCCGACCTCGGTGTCGAACCATCCGCCTGCGTCCATGCCCTTCGACTTGCCGGCCAGCGCCAGGCCCCACTTACCGAATTTCTCTTCGAGGAAAGCCTCGTCGAGACGGGCCAGGTCGCCGACCTTGCGAATGCCCAGAGCGTGCAGGTGCGATTCGGTCACCTTGCCGACGCCCGGAATCCGCCGCACGTCGAGCGGCGCCAGGAACGCGGCCTCGGCGCCCGGCACAACCCACAGGACGCCGTTGGGCTTGGCCTGGTCGGAAGCCACCTTGGCGACCATGCGCGCGGTGGAGATGCCGATGGAGCAGTTGAGGGCGGTCTTCTCCTTGACGCGCTGGTGCAGCAGGTGGGCGGCGGTTATCGGCGGACCGAGCAGGCGCTCGGTGCCGGTCATCTCGAGATAGGCCTCGTCGATGGAAGCCATTTCGACGCGGGGCGAGAAGCTGTTCAGCACTTCGAAGACCTTCTCCGAGTACTCGCGGTAGCGCTCGGGATGGCCGTCGACGAAGATGGCCTGCGGGCAGGCTTTGTAGGCGGTGCGGAGGGGCATGGCGGAGTGTACGCCGAACTTGCGGGCCGCGTAGGATGCCGCCGAGACCACGCCGCGCTCGTTCGGCCGGCCGCCGACCACGACGGGCTTGCCCTTGAGGGAGGGATCGAACAGTTCTTCCACCGACACGAAGAAGGCGTCCATGTCGAGGTGGAAGATGGTGCGCACACGTCACATCCAAGACCGTATGGATGAGTTTCAAGCCACTGTCGCTCATTACGAAGTAGTGTGCCCGCGCACCTCGGGGCTTCCGGTCCAAGGTGTTTATCCGCTTCGCAAATGTTGGCTATCAGCAAACTGCTATCAAGTCTATAGGCTAGTGGCGGTCCGTCCGGCCAACTCCACGGCACTTGAAAATAGCTGTGCCCTGGCCCGTGATGGAAAGGTGGCGGGAAGACCCGTCCGGTTCTCAAATCGACAATCGCAGCCATCAGGCACGGCGAACCACATCCCCACGTCACGATGACGTAGTGCCCGGCGAAGTTCGGTCCCGGCGTCGTAAGTTCCTTCCCGGTAGTGCCGTCTTCGGCCCCCCATCCCTTGGCCACGCCTCGGCGGATGACGGTTCGGTACCGTCGCTCTTCGGACGTCGTCAGGATGGGTTCGGCGCGCTTCCTCGTGAAGATCCTCGCGGCAGGAAAATCCTCGAACCGTGGCACACCGGCCGGCGCTGCCGTGCACTCCGGCTGGCGCTTGTGCCCATACGCCAATCGCCGTCAGCACCGAGGCATGTGCCCATACACAAATCGCCAGCACCCAGGCCAGCAGTAGAGTCTTCACGCCGTTCAGTATAAACCGAAAGGACTCAGCTTACCGCTTTGCTCTCGAACTTCTTCAGCCCGCCGACCATCAGCACCACGTCGATCACCAGCCAGCGCGCCCAGGACCACAAACAGGTTCATGTGCGGCGACCTGCGGGCGCCAGCGACGCCGCGCAATCCTTCGCTCGCGTAGACCAGCGGGTTGATCAGCACCGCGTACTGCAGCACCGGGAAACGCCTTGAGCGCGGACCACGGATAGTAGGCGCAGCCGAACATCATCATCGGCGCCAGCACCAGGCTGAACATCAGGCCGATCTGCGTCTGGCCCACGCTGCAGCCCAGCAGCCAGCCCGCCCGCCGACGAGAACAGCGCCACCAGAAGACACACCACCGCGAATTCCAGCGGGTGCGCGAAGCTGATCGTGCACCCCCGACCCCATGGTCAGCCACGCCGCCGGAATCACCACCAGCCCCGCCACCAGCGCCTGGATCATCCCGGCCACGACCTTCTCCACCGCCAGCCAGCCGATCTCCATCGGCGCCAGCAGCCGGTCTTCAATCTCGCGCGTGAATTGAAACTCCGCGATCAGCGGCATGGCCACCGCCTGCACCCCGGCCAGCACCATGCTGATCGCCATGATGCCCGGCAGCAGGATGCTCTTGTAAGCCGCCGGCATCATCCCGCTGGTGGTCAGCACGCGGCCGAAGACGAAGGTCAGCAGCAGCGGCTGCAGCAGGTTCTGCAGCAGCGTGGGGAGCAGGTTGCGCCGCGCCACTTGGCCGTCGCGCGACAGCAGGGCGTAAAACGTTTTCCAGTTCAATCGCGCAAACTCCTTCCGGTGTGATGCAGGAACAGCGTTTCCAGGCTGGGCTCCTCGATGTGGACGTCGCGCAGTTCGACGCCCGCCGCCTGCGCCGCGTTGACGATCGGCGGCGATCAGCGGACCGCCGCGATCGGCATAGATGTCGGCCGCCGTGTGGTCCGCCGCGCGCACTTCGGTGACGCCGGGCAGCTTCTCGCAATTCCGCCAGCAGCCCGTCCGGCACGCGGTCGAAGCGCAGGCGCAGCAGGTAGCCGCCGGGAATCGCCGATCTTCAGCTCCTGCGGGCGTGCCCTGCGCGATGATGCGGCCGTGGTCGATGATGGCGAGCCGGTCGCACAGCGCGTCGGCCTCGTCCATGTAGTGCGTGGTCAGCACGATGGTCTTGCCGCGCTGGTTGTAGTCGCGGATGATCTCCCACAGCAGCAGGCGCGTCTGCGGATCGAGGCCGGCGCTGGGCTCGTCGAGGAACAGCACTTCGGGATCGTGCATCATGGCGCGCGCGATGGAGAGGCGCTGCATCATGCCGCCGGAGAAGGTGCGCACCATGTGGTCGGCGCGGTCGGTGAGCTTGAAGCGTCTCGAGCAGTTCGTTGGCGCGCCGCTCGCGCTCGCGCGGCGCTCTGGCCGAAATAGGCGCCGTGGAACAGCAGCATTTCGCGCGCCGTCAGGGCGAAATCCAGGTTGGGCCGCTGCGGCACCACGCCGATCAGCCGCTTGGCCTTCACCTGCTCCTGCCAGACGTCGTACTCGCCGATGAAGGCGCGCCCGCTGGTGGGCTTGGTGCGCGTGGTGAGGATGCCGATGGTGGTCGATTTGCCCGCGCCGTTGGGCCCCAGCAGGCCGAAGACTTCGCCGGCGTCGGATCTCGAAGGAGATGCCGTCCAGGGCCACCAGCTCGAACTTCTTCTTGGCCTTGTCCTTCTCGTTTTTCGCCGGGCGCTGCCAGGAAAAGGAGAAGGCGCCTCCGCGCGCCGCCATGGGCGGTGGCGTGTTGTAGATCTTGCGCAGGTTCTCGATGCGGATGCCGATGGCCATCCAGTCCCTCCGATGTCAGAGCTCTTCGAGCTCGTGTAGCGCGCGGTCGAGGATCGCGCGGACGTCTTTACTGCTGGCTCGTCCGGCCGCCTGCAGGCTGGCTCGCATCAGGGCGGCCAGCGGGCCGTAGAGCATCAGGGCGTCGGGTCCGTTGAACTGGCCCCAGTCGCCGCAGCGCTCGGCGCGTTCCCAGATCTGGCGGACGATTTCGGGGTCCTTCTTGAGCTCTTTTTGGCCTGCCTTGGTCAGGCTGTAGACCCGCTTGCCGCCGGACTGGGCGGCTTCGATGAGTCCTTCGTCTTCCAGTTGCTGCAGCGTGGGATAGACGCTGCCGGCGCTGGCGCTGTACATGCCGCCCGAGCGGTCCTTCATTTCCTTCATGAGCTGGTAGCCGTGCTTGGGGCCCTCGGCGAGCAGCGACAGGATGGCGATGCGGACCTCGCCGGCTTCGAAGAAGCGCCCATGGCGTCCGAAAGCGAGTCCAGCCCAGGGAAAAGCGCCCGGGAAGGCCCAGAATTGCTTGCTCATGATATATCTTACGATATATCAGAAAGAATATCGGGCAAGGGGGGGAAGGGCGCGTTGGCAATCTTTGCCAGCGGTGGTAAGATGGCTCTGGTGCCTACGAGGAACGTCAATCTGACGGATGAGCTTGACCGCTTCGTGTTGGAGAAGGTCGCGACCGGCCGTTACGAAAACGCAAGCGAGGTTGTGCGCGCCGCGCTCCGGACACTGGAGCGGGAAGACCAGCAATACCAGGCGAAGCTTGCGGCGCTGCGTGCCGCCATTGACGAGGGCGACGCCAGCGGCATTGTGGCAGGTGATACGTTCGCGCGCGTCCGCAAGACCCTCAAACTTCCCGCGAAGCCGCGCTAGCCCGTGGCCGCGTTTCGTTTCTCCCGCCGGGCTGAAGCCGACCTGCTGAGTATCGGCGACTATACCCTTCGCACCTGGGGCGAGAATCAGGCCATCCGTTACATCGACGATCTTGAGTCCTGTTGCCAGATGCTCGCCGATAATCCCGGGCTAGGCCGCGCGTGCGACGAAGTTCGTCCCGGCCTCCGCCGAATGGAGTGCGGCCGTCATGTGGTGTTTTACCGGCAAGATGACCGGGGCATCCTGGTTTCGCGCATTCTGCACCAGCGGATGCTGCCTGAGAGACAAGCGATCGAAGATGAGGACGAGGGGCCGCGGCGCTAGGATGGGACGATGAGCCGCTTCACGACTGATCGAGAGGCAAAGGAGTTCTTGGTCGGCCGGATCGTCGAAGATGCTGTACTTCTCCGAGACCGGATGGACGCTTCCGGACATCGCGGCTGTAGCCGACGAATTCGACGCCCACTACAACCAGCCGGAATACGAAGAGAGGATCGCAGGACTTATCCGCAACGCCCGCAAGCGAGCGCGCGAGGTGGGGCGCGAGGAGTCCGCCGCCTGGCTGGACGCCATTCGGACCCTCGAGAAGGGGGACCACTACCTGCTCGTGATGATCGACCGGGCAGGGCGAGTGCGCCCTCGCTTCGATCTGCTGAAACTCCTGGCGACCGCCTTCGCCGTGAGCGTCGCCGGAGTTTCTCTGCTATATCTCGCCCGGCGCCTCGGCATGGACCTCGCGGGAGTCACCTTCCTGGTGCGGGCGGTCACGGCCGGCGCGTTCATCGCCTACGGGCTGGCTTGGGTCGTATTGGGCCGCGAGAGGCACGGGTACTGGCCGACAAGCTCTGCGGCCTTTCCTGGCGGAACAAATAGGCTCCTGGCCTGCTCGACCTATGCAATCAGATGGGACGCCACGACGGCGATGAACTCGCGGGATGTGATCACCTTGGCCTGCTTCCAGAACTTCGGGAAATGACGCTGATTGCCGGTCACCAGGTAGTCGGCGCGGGCCGCATCGGCACATTCAAGGAACTTGTTGTCGCCGGGGTCCTTGGCAACCTCCAACCTGCGAGTCGGGGAGACGACATAGCAGTGGCTCTGGATGAGTTGGAGAAGCTGTTGCCTCAGGCCCTTTCGAATCCGGAGCTCCTGGCGCGCCAGTACTTGCCGGTATTCCGATAGAATCGCGCCCGAAACGTACAGCCGCGCCGGCTTCGTGATTGCCAGCAGGAAGACGGTGCGTGGGAGACCGTCCGGTTTCAGGGCAGCGGACACCACGACATTGGTGTCGAGGACGAGCCGAAGCGGGATCATCGGCGCTTTGGCCGTCGCGAGCGAGTCGCCTTGATAACCTGATCGATCTGCCGCGACGTGAGGCTGTCGGTGCCTTTGCGCCGGGACTCCTCTCCGAGAATCCTGAGCACCTCGGGCTCGGGAGCGGCCAGACGCACATAGTCCCGTATGCTGAGCAGCACCGCTCTGGGCGTACCGCGCTTCTCAATCACGAGCGACCGGCGCTCATCCTCGACCCGCCGGAGAAGCTTGCCGAAACCCGCGCGGGCGCTCAGGGCGGATACTACGATGGTGTCATTCCGGTTGGCTCTTGGCATCGTGAACTCTACAGTTCCATTATGCGAACTGTACAGTTGATCGGCAAGGGCCCTACCGCACCCGTCCCGCGATCACCCTCGGTATCCCCGCCAAATCCGGCTCCACCTGCACGTCGGCCCAGCCGCTGAGAAGCCGCGTCACCGCGTCGAGCGTGCCGAAGCCGAGCTCCATCACCAGCCAGCCGCCGGGCTTGAGGACGCGCGGGGCATCCGCCAAAATGCGGGCGTAAATGTCGAGGCCGGTTTCGCCGGCGAAGAGGGCGACCGGCGGCTCCCAGTCGCGCACCTCGCGCTGCAGGCCGTCGCGCTGCGGCAGCGGCACGTAGGGCGGGTTCGAAACGATCAGATCCATCGAGCCTGCGGCGATGGCGTCGGTCACGTCGCACACCACGAACCCGACCTGCGCGCCGAACCGCCGCGCGTTCTGCGCAGCCACCGCCGCGGCCGTCGGCGAGATGTCCGTAGCCCGGACCTCCGCGCCGGTCTCTAGCGCCAGCGTCACCGCCAGCGCACCCGAACCCGTTCCGATGTCAAGCACCCGCCGCGCGCCCGCGCCGACGCGCAACGCCACTTCCACCACGTGCTCGGTCTCCGGCCGCGGGATCAGCACGGCGGGCGTGACGCGGAACTCGCGGCCGTAAAACTCCTGGCGTCCGGTGACGTATTGCGTCGGCTTGCCGTCGAGCCGCTCGTGCAGGTAGCGGCCGTAGTGCAGCCAAGGATTGTGCGCCAGCTCTTCTTCGGGATGGGCGTAGAGGTAAGGGCGCTCGCAGCCGAGCGCGTGCGCCAGCAGCACTTCGGCGGTCAGGCGAGGAACGGCGATTCCGCCTTCCTCAAGAAGCTTATTCCCCTGCAGCAGCGCCGTTTGAATTGTCATGCGTCCGGTAATAGGTTACCAGCGCGTCGATCACCGCATCCAGACGGCCGTCCATGATCATATCGAGCTGGTAGAGCGTCAGGCCGATGCGGTGATCCGTCAGGCGGTTCTGCGGGAAGTTGTAAGTGCGGATCTTCTCGCTGCGGTCGCCGCTGCCCACCATGCTGCGGCGCTCGGCGCCGATCTCGGCGCGCTGCTTGTCGATCTCCAGCTCGTAGAGCCGCGAGCGCAGCACGCGCATGCCCTTGGCGCGGTTCTTGATCTGCGACTTCTCGTCCTGGCACGAAACCACCAGGCCGGTGGGCAGGTGCGTGATGCGCACGGCCGAGTAAGTCGTGTTGACCGACTGGCCGCCGGGACCCGAGGAGCAGAAGGTGTCGATGCGTATGTCCTTGGGATCGACCTCGACCTCGACCTCGTCGGCTTCGGGCAGCACGGCCACCGTGATGGCGGAGGTGTGTACGCGGCCCTGCTGTTCGGTCACCGGCACGCGCTGCACGCGGTGCACTCCGCTCTCGTATTTCAGCTTGCTGTAGACCTTGTCGCCGCTGACCAGCGCGATCACTTCCTTCATCCCGCCCATCGCCGACTCGCTCACGCCGGTGATTTCCACCTTCCAGCGCTGCGACTCGGCGTAGCGCGAGTACATGCGGAACACCTCGGCCGCGAACAGCGTGGCCTCGTCGCCGCCGGTGCCGGCGCGGATCTCGAGGACCACGTTCTTCTCGTCGTTGGGATCCTTGGGCCGCAGCAGATCCTGCAACTCCACCTCGAAGCGCGCCAGTTCGGGCTCCAGGCGGGCGACTTCGTCGGCGGCCATGGCGCGCAACTCCTCGTCGGCCTCCCCCAGCATGGCGCGGGCGCCCTCCAGGTCCTGGCGGGTGCGTTTCCAGTCGCGGTACTTCGCGACCACCTCTTCAATCTCGCGATGCGCCTTGGCGGTCTTGCGGTAGCGGTCTGAGTCGTTGATGACGGCGGGGTCCGCCATCTGGCTCGTTAGGTCCTCGTAGCGCGCTTCGAGCTGGTCCAGCTTGTTCAGATATTCCATGCGGAGGTCAGGCTACCACCAGCGGTCCGCCCTGTTCCTGTTCTAACGCCATGGCGCCTTCCAGGGCGCGGATGGCGACCGCGGTCTGGTCGTCGGCGGGCGGCTTGGTGGTGATGCGTTGGAGCCACAGGCCGGGCGCGGTCAGCGTGGCCATCAGGCCGGTGCGGTGCTTGCCGGCGTAACGGATGGCCTCGTAGCTCAGCCCGACGATCAGCGGCAGCAGAACGATGCGGCCCGCCAGTTTCAAAACGAAGGAATCGAATGGCAGCAGCGTGTACACGGCGATCGAGACCAACATCACCACCAGCAGGAAACTGGTGCCGCAGCGCGGATGGAAGGTCGAAAACGATTGCGCGTTTTCTACCGTCACCGGCCGGCCCGATTCGTAGTTGAACACCACGCGGTGCTCGGCGCCGTGGTATTCGAATAGGCGCCGCATGTCCTTCCACTGCGAGAGCAGGTACAGGAAGGCGACGAAGATCGCCATGCGGATGACGCCGTCCGTCAGGTTGAAAAGGATGCGGCCCTTCAGCGCCGGAAACGGGTTGCCCAGCACCGTGGCCAGGTAGAGCGGCACGAACTTGTACAGGAACAGGAAGAACACCAGCGAAATCGCCAGATTCAGTCCCAGAACCCAGCCGGGTATTTCCTTCTTGGCCTGCTCGGGTTGCGAGTCCTCGATCACCGTCTTGGCCGAAAACTGCAACGCCCGGATGCCAAGTCCCATGGCCTGACCCAGCGTTCCGATGCCGCGCAGAATAGGGTAGCGGAAGATGGGATACTTTTCGGAGATCCTGGGGAGTGGCCGCTCATCGGTGACCATCTCGCCCGCGGGCTTCCGTACCGCGACGCAATAGCTGTGCGGCGCGCGCATCATGACGCCCTCGAGCACGGCCTGGCCGCCGATCAGCGTTTCTTCGCCGGCGGCGAGCACGGGCAACGCTCCGTAGTGCGCAAACAGGCGCAGGTGTTCCCTATAAGACAAGCTGGGTTGGCTCCTTGGTCCAGTATAGCAGCGGGGGCCGGGCGCGGCCGTCACATGTCGCCGATCGGATATAGCCGAGCGGTTTCCAGCTACCGGCCCGGGGTCCGTGGCGGTTCAAATGGTAACAGCCGCCCAGCCCCGGTTGGGACTGACGTGGTTAATGATGGACGGGTTGATTCAGCCGGCGGCCCGGTAGAGGGCCCCGCTGGAGTGGTGCTTCAGGGCGGAGTCGAGTATCCACTGGATGTGAGCTGTCTCGAATGGGGCCGCACAGTAGTCCGAGGCGCCGGCCTCGATGGCGTCCAGCCACTCCGCAACTTCCGGAACGCGGCTGACCACCACCACGGGCAGGTCGGGGTTGATGCGGCTGACGGCTTCCAGCAACGCCGCATACCGCTTGCCGTGCGACGAACAGAAAATCAAGTCGGCGCCCACCCGCTCCACCACGGCCAGGCACTCCCGTGGCGCAAGGGAGGGTTCCGAGAAGACCGTCTGCTGTTGGCTCACGAGCACACGGCGGAGCTCGGAGGCCAGTGAGTCATCGAGACCAAACAGGACAATTCTGGCGCGCATGCCTTCCCCTTGTCGTGACTTGTCTCAGAACTACGAGACGCTCTTCTCGGTGGGGACAGGCCCTTGGTCAGAGCGACCGAAGGAATATAGGGTCTTCGAGAACTGCGCCCTCTTAATCAGAGGGTACGAGAGAGGGCTTCCGAAGTCAATCGAATTCGCCGCGGTTAATGACACGTTAATGCGGGGACGTCGCGAGCGCATTCTCCAGATGCGATAGAATCCGAAGAAATGAAAGCGCGCACAACTTACTGGACAGCGCTGCCGGTGCTGTCGTTGTTCGCGTTCGTCGCGCCCGTGCAGGCGGTGCAGCCACACACTATTCCCGCCCTTCGAGAGTGGACCGATGCGCAGGGCTCGTATGTATTCGGCGCAAACGCGCGCATCGTTATCGATAAGGCGTCCGCCGAAAACGCTTACGCAACGGCGTCGGCATTCGCTGCCGATCTCCAGGCTCTCACCGGGTTCACGGTTCCCGTGTTTGTGGATACGGTTCCGCAATCGGGAGACATCACCCTGGCGCTGGGTTCGCACGATCCTTCGATCGGAGACGAGGGATACTTTCTGACCGTTACGGACCAGATCTCGATCCAGGCGCGCACGGATGCGGGCGTGTTCTATGGAACGCGCAGCGTCCTCCAGATGTTGAGGCAGGGCTTCGAGATCCATGCCGGCGCCGCGAGAGATTGGCCGGACTTCCCGGAGCGGGCGCTGATGGTCGACGTGGGCCGCAAGTTCTTCTCGCTCGCGTTCCTCGAGCGTCATATAGAGGAACTTGCCTATCTGAAGCTGAACTATTTGCACCTCCATCTTTCCGACCAGTACGGGAACGGCGGATACGGCTTTCGCCTGGAGAGCGCCAGCCACCCGGAGATCACCTCCGCCCAGCATTACAGCAAGGCCGACCTCGCAAACCTGATCGCCCTGGCCCGGACCTACCACGTGACGGTGGTACCGGAGATCGATGTGCCCGCGCACGCGACCGCTCTCCTGGCGCCCCATCCCTCGCTGGCGCTGCCCGGGCGTCCCGACAAGCTGGATCTGAGCAACCCAGCCGGCTACGCGTTGGTCGAGGACCTGCTGAATGAGTTCCTGCCGTTGTTCCCCGCGCCGTTCTGGCATACCGGGGCCGACGAATACCTCTCCCCGGCGGAATATGCGAGCCTCCCGCAACTGCTCACCTACGCGCAACAACGTTACGGGCCGGCCGCGGTCGCGCCGGACGTTTACATCGGCTTCGTGAACTGGATCGACGGAATTGTGAAGTTGCAAGGGAAGCAACTGCGCGCCTGGAACGACCTTTACGGCGTCACGAGCAGCACGCAAACGCCGAACCCCGATATCGTGCTCGAGATGTGGTGGCCCTACATCCTGCCCCAGGATGCGTTGCGCAAGGGCCACACGATTATGAACTGCCAGGCAGCCACGCTGTATTACGTGCTGGGCGGCTATGCTGGCAATCCGGCGAACCTATACGAGCAGTGGGCGCCCAACCGGCAGTGGGTAGCGAGCGTGGATGCCAACGGGAACCCCACTTCTTGGATCGACCTTCCGGCGTCAACGCCAGGTATACGCGGTGGCAAGTTCCACGTCTGGTGCGACTCTCCGAACGCTCAGTCGGAGGAGCAGGTTCAGGACGGAATCGCGCCCGATCTCCGCGGGCTGGCCCAGAACAGTTGGGGATCGCCCAAGCTGGTGCCGTCCTACTCCGGATTCCTCGGAATTATCGATCCGGTGGGCCACACGCCCGACTGGGGGCCAGACTTCGCGCTGATGGCCTCGTCGACGACGGCCACGGCGACCGCCGGCCAGACCGCATCGCTATCATTGCGCTTGGCCTCCATCAGCGGCTTCAACCAGCCGGTGGCGTTCACCTGCGTGCCGCTCGGTTCGGCACCCGGGGTTTCATGCTCGGTTTCCCCGACGGTGGCCACGCCCGCGACTGGGGCAAACGTCTCCACGGTGACGGTCTCAGTTGGGACCACGGCGGCTCAGGCGGCGGCGCTGAGCGTTCCAGGCAGCGTGCAGATGGCGGGGTTTGCAGCCGCGTCCTTTTGGATCGGGTTGGCACTGGCGTTGAAGCGTTCCGGAACAAAGGCGCGCGCCTTACAGATGCTGTGCCTCGCGGCGCTGCTCGGTGGCTGTGGATCTTCACCGGGCCCGGGTTCGCCGGCGACACCCACTCCTACGCCCACTCCGAACCCGGGCACGCCGGCAGGAACCTACACGCTAGTGGTGACCGCGACTTCGGGTTCGCTCGCACACAGCATCCCGATGAGCGTCACGGTAGGAGCAGGGCCCAGATTAAGGCGTCCCTTGAGCCCGCGAAGAGCCAGTCCGGCACGCTGAAGCGTGCGTCGCAAGCCCCGTTAACCCCCATTTTCACGTCGTGCACCCCGCACGGGGGGGCGGGCCAGCGGGTCTTGACACCGCGCCGGGTTTGCCTAAAATGGTGTAATTCCGGTATGGAGGCCCCGTGCCAACACGCGCGGACCGAGGTGGTTGCCCGCCGCGACGGCGTCGATTACGTCCGCTGCCTGGACTGCCACCAGATCTTCGAAGCGGAAGATCTCGATCCGGTCCCGACCTTGGATGACGAAGAACCTGGCTCCTGAGGCCCCCCTTTTCCCCCTTGCAAAACGCTTTCCGATCTGATAGAAGTCTAGGTGTTCGTCGCGACCCATGGCCATCAGTTCGCGTCGGAAGCCAGCGCCGGTGAGGAAGCATTCCGGTGGAGTCAAAGCCCCGGAGCCGTTGCGGGCAGCGTCGCCTGCCGATGCGGAGCCCCCCTCCGCGCCGCCGGACGAGCGCCAGCAGGCCGAGTTGTTCGACCGCGCCGTGAAGCTGTTCCAGTCAGGCGGCTACGGCGCCGCCCTTGGACTCTTCGACAGGGCCGCCCTGGGTCCCGTCCTCGCCATGGCGCACAGCGCCCAACTGCACTCCGCGATGTGCGCCCGCCGGGTCGCGGCCCGCGAGCCGTCTCTGGCTACCCCGGAAGAGCATTACGACTACGCGATCGCACTCATCAATGAGGGACGCTTCGCCGAGGCCGAACGGCACCTGGCCGAGGCCGTCACCCGCATTCCGGATGCGGACCACGTACACTACGCGCTGGCGCTGTGCAGCGGACTCGAGTGGCGACGTCCGCGGCGCCTGCCGTCACCTGCGCCGCGCCATCGAGATCCAGCCCCGCAACCGTGTCGCCGCCCGCAACGATCCCGACTTCGCCGGGATCGCCCAACTTTCACCTCTTTTCGAACTCCTGTACCCTGAAAGAACGGCTGCCGCCTCGACTGGTTTCTAGCCGCGGTTCGAGCCGTGCTTCAATAATCATGCCTTCTCAACCACACCGGCCCGAGTCGCTTGAAGGGCCGCTCCGGATCGTCCTGATCGGCGGCGGTACCGGACTCTCCACCCTGCTGGGAGGTCTCAAGGTCTTCGCCCGCCCCGTTTCGCGCGCGGGCTCGCCCTCGCTCGCCGCCGAGTTTCCGCTGGTGGATCTGTCCGCCGTGGTGACCGTCAGCGACGACGGCGGAAGCTCGGGACGCCTGCGCCGCGACTTCAAGGTTCTGCCGCCAGGCGATATCCGCAACTGCATGGTGGCGCTCTCGGAGGATGAAGCCCTGCTCTCGCGCCTGTTCCGCTACCGCTTCGCGCGCGGGCGCGGCCTCAAGGGACACAGTTTCGGCAACCTCTTCCTGACCGCGCTCACGCAGGTCACCGGCGATTTCGCCCGCGCCGTGCGCGTCTCCTGCGAGGTGCTGGCGATCAAGGGCCGCATCTACCCCTCCACGGCCGCAAACGTCACCCTCGAAGCGGAACTCGAGGACGGCAGCACCGTGCTCGGCGAAACCCGGATCAGCCGTTCGCGCTCGCGTATCCGCCGCATCCGGCTCAGTCCGCCGCACGCGGTGCCGCTCGAAGAGACGCTGCGCGCCATTGCCGAAGCCGACGCCATCACCCTCGGCCCCGGCTCCCTGTTCACCAGCATCATTCCCAACCTGCTGGTCAGTGGCATTCCCCGGGCCATCGCCGAAAGTCCGGCCGTGAAGGCCTGTTTCGTCAACCTCATGTGGCAGCCGGGCGAGACGGCCCGCTTCACCGCGGCCGATCATGTCGCCGCCATTCACGAACACGCGGGCCGGCGCCTGCTCGACTACGTGGTGGTCAACACTCGCCCTATCGGCCCCGCGCTGCTGAAGAAATACGCCAGCAAGAGCGCGCTTCCCGTGGAGAACGACCTGGACCGGCTGCGTGCCATGGGCCTGAAGATCGTCGGGCGCGACCTGGTCCAGGAAGCCGACAAGATTCGCCACGACCCGGCCGCAGCCGCGGCGATCGCCATCGAACTGGCCGCCGAGGGCCGCCGCCAGAGACACGAGAACAATAACGCTATACTGAGCGTTTAACCGATGGACGACATTACCATTGTGGTTCTCGCCGCGGGCCTCGGCACGCGCATGAAATCCCGCAAGGCCAAGGTTCTGCACCAGGCCGGCGGGTTGACGCTAATCGAGCACGTGGCCGCCACCGCGGCTGCCATCGCACCGCCGGAGCGCATCGCGGTCGTGGTCGGGCACCAGGCGGAGCAGGTCGAGGCGGCGCTGGGAGGGTGCGGCGTCCGGTTCGTGGTGCAGCGCGAGCAGTTGGGTACCGGCCACGCCGTCGCGGCCTGCCGCGAGCTGCTCGAGCCCATGGGCGGCGAGGTCGTGGTCCTCTACGGCGATTGCCCGCTGCTCTCGCCAGGCACCATCGAGCGCCTGGTGTCGGCTCAGCGCGCGTCGAACGGCGCCGCCACCGTCATCACCACGGTCCTCGAGGACCCGGCCGGCTATGGGCGCATCGTCCACGCCACGGACGGCTCCATCGCCGCTATCGTCGAGCACAAGGCCGCCACGGCCGCCGAACTCGCCATCCGCGAGATCAACTCCGGCATCTGCTGTTTTCGGGGCGCCCTGCTGTGGAGGCACCTGGAAGAGATCGGCACCGACAATCCGGCCGGCGAATACTACTTGACCGATATCGTCGAGATCCTTCGCGGCCGCGGCTACACGGTCGCGCCGCTGCTGATCGAGGACCCGGGCGAGCTGCTCGGCATCAACACCCGGGTGGAGCTGGCGCAGGTGGACGCGATCCTCCGCGCGCGCAAGGTCCGCCAGGCGATGCTGGACGGCGTCACGGTCGAAAAGCCCGAGACGGTCACCATCGACGCGGGCGTCCGGATCGGTTCGGACACCGTCATCGAGCCCTTCGCGCGCATCCTCGGCCGCACCGCGATCGGCGAGGATTGCCGCATCGGCGCCTGCTCCATCGTCCGCGATTCCGAGCTGGCCGGCGGGGTCGAGGTTCTGCCCTTCACCTTCATCGACGCCTCGCGCGTCGAGAGCGGCGCGCATGTCGGCCCCTTCGCCCGGCTGCGCCAGAACGCCCGCGTCAAGGGCGGAGCCAAGGTGGGCAATTTCGTGGAGATGAAGAACTCCGAGCTGGGCGAGGGAGCGAAATCCCAGCACCTGGCTTACCTGGGCGACGCCACCGTCGGCGACCGGGCCAACATCGGCGCGGGCACCATCACCTGCAACTACGACGGCGTGCGCAAACACCGCACCGCCATCGGCCCCGGCGCCTTCATCGGCAGCAACTCGACGCTGGTCGCCCCCGTCGAGATCGGCGAAGGCAGCTACGTCGCGGCGGGCTCCGTGATCACCGACGCCGTGCCGGCGGACGCGCTCGCTCTCGGCCGCGCGCGGCAGGTGAACAAAGAAGGCTGGGCCAAGAAGCGCCGCGAGATCCACGCCAAGTAGAGTTACAGCACCAGCATCGGGTGATAGAGACTGGGCAGCTTCGCCTCGCCGATGGCGATCAGCTCGCCGTGCTGGCCCACGGCCTTGACGTACCGCGAGCCCGGCCGCACGCGGAAGGGCGAGACGCGAAAGTCGCGCCCCTGCCGGATGAACGTCGCCGTCAGGGTGTCCACAAACTCGCACGGGAATTCGGGCAGCATCTCGGCCGCCGGGATGTAGGCTTCGATGAAGCGGTCTTCTTTGGCCAGTTCCTCGAGTTGTTCCATGCTGCGTGCCTGTTCGATCGCGAAATCCCCGCAGCGCAGGCGGATCAGCTTCTCGAGGAACGCGCCCGGGCCTACCAGCTTGCCCAGATCGTGGGCCAGCGCGCGCAGGTACGTTCCCGCCGAGCAGTGGACCACCATCCGCGCCTCCGCGCCGGCGCACTCCACCAGTTCCAGCGAGCTGATGGTCACCTCCACCGGCTTCAGCTCCACCTCGATCTTCTTGCGGGCCAGGCGGTACGCCGGCACACCGTCGATCTTCTTGGCCGAAATCGGCGGCGGCGTTTGCTGGATGGTTCCCCGGAAGCCGTCGAGCAGCGGTTCGAGTCGTTCCCTGGTGATCTCGACTTCGACGTGCGGCGAAGTCGGAGCCCCGTCGCGATCGTAGCTGTCGGTGGAGTGGCCGAAGTGGATGACGGCGTCGTAGACCTTGTCGCTGTGCGTGTAAAACTGAGCCAGCCGCGTCGCCCCGTCAACGACCAGCGGTAGCACGCCCGTCGCCATGGGGTCGAGCGTGCCCAGGTGCCCCACCCGGCGCGTTCCCGCCAGGCGGCGGACCTTATTCACCGCGTCGTGCGAGGTCCATCCGGCCGGCTTGTTGACGACGATCGCTCCATTCATTCTTACCCACTCTAGCAGCCAAGCGCCGCCGCAGCACCGAACCGCGACCGTAGCAGCACCGAACCGCGACCGTAGCAGCACCGAACCGCGACCGTGAGGGAGCGGACACCCGCGGAGCGGCGGCAGTCCGCTTGCTGACGCGCGCGGTTCGGTGCTGGACAACTTGACGCCTGTCCTACGGCATCGCCGTCAGCGCGACGCGGTCGAGGCCCGCGTTGTGCGCCATGTCGATCACGCGCGCGACGCTCTCGAAGTCCAGCTCCTTTGCGCCGCGCAGGAACAGCACCGTGTTGCCCCGGACTTCGAAGATGCGCTTCAGCCGCGCGGGCAAGTTCTCCATCTCCACGGCCTCCTGGTTGATCTCCAGTGTGCCATTGGCCGCCACCGTGATCACGATGTCCAGCGGCTGCGGTGTCGTGTCCGCTCCCGGCGGCGCCGGCTGGGGCGCGAGAGCCTTCAAGCCTTCGGACTGGACTGGCGAGATCACCATGAAGATGATCAACAGCACCAGCAGCACGTCGATCAGCGGCGTCACGTTGATTTCCGCCTTCCGCCCGCCTGTTCCACCGAGTGTCATCGCCATGGCCTCATCCTCCTGCCGATTTGGACCCCGTCGGCCTGCAGGAAGTTCCCAACCGCGCGCGCGCCGTCTGGCGTATGCTGGCCACTATGGGCAAGACCCCTGGTGAAATGCAGGCCGCCATAGCCGCGAACCTCAAGAAGCGCACCGGCAAGAGCGTCGAGGAGTGGGCGGACGAGGCCCGCCGTTTCGCGCCGGCCTCGCGGAGGGGACGGGTCGGTTGGCTCATTAAGGAGCACGGGCTGCCGCGGACCGCGGCCAGCATGATCGCCGCCCGCGCCGAGGGCGAGGCCGATTATTCCGAGCCGGCCGCGCTCCTGGCGGGCATCTTCGCCGGGTCGAAAGCCGCGCTGCGGCCCATCTATGACGACATTGTGAAGGCCGCGACCGCGCTGGGCGGCGACGTGGACGTCCTCCCCTGCCGCACACAGGTGACGCTGCGGCGCAGGCGTCAGTTCGCCTGGATCAAGGCCAGTACTAGCACACGGCTCGACCTGGGCCTGGCGCTCGCGGGGATTACTCCGGCGGGGCGCCTGCTCCCCGTTGCGGGCACCAACGCACAGGACCGCGTGCGGCTTCGCATCGCCGTCGCCGCGCGTGACGAAGTCGACGCCGAACTGAAGCGCTGGCTCAAGACGGCATACGATCTCGATGGGCGCTGAGCGGCCGCGGCTGCCGGTCGACGCGCTGCTGCCGGCCGTTCGCGAGAGCTTGCGGCAGGCGCCCAACCTCGTCATCGAGGCGCCGCCCGGGGCGGGGAAGACCACCCGCGTTCCACCGGCGCTGCTCGATCGGATCGGCGGCGAAATCCTGGTGCTCGAGCCGAGGCGTCTGGCCGCGCGCCTGGCGGCACGCCGCGTCGCCAGCGAACTGGGCGAGTCCGTGGGCGCGACCGCCGGCTACCGGGTGCGTTTCGACGAGGCCACCGGCCCCGGCACGCGAATCACGTTCATGACCGAGGGCGTGCTCACCCGCAGGCTCCTCTCGGACCGCTCCCTCGGCGGCGTGGACGTGGTGGTGCTCGACGAATTCCACGAGCGGCACCTGGAGGGCGATCTCGCGCTGGCGCTGCTGCGCCGCTTGCAGAAGTCCGCACGGCCCGAGTTGCGCCTGATCGTGATGTCCGCAACCATCGAATCCGCGCCGGTCGCGGCGTACCTCGGCGGCTGCGCGGTGCTCCGGTCCGAGGGGCGGCGGTTCGAAACCTCGATCGTCTACACGCCGGCGTCGGCCGAGCCGCTCGAACGGCAGGTCGCCGCCGCACTCGAGAAACTGGTCGCCGACCGGCTCGATGGCGACGTTCTGGTCTTCCTGCCGGGCGCGTCCGAGATCCGTCGCGCGGCCCGCGCCGTGGAGCGGATCGCCGAGCGTGCCGGCCTGCTCGTTCTGCCGCTGCACGGCGACTTGCCGCCCGCCGAGCAGGACCGGGCCGTCAAGCCGGCGGACCGCCGCAAAGTGATTCTGTCCACAAACGTGGCCGAGAGCTCTGTGACCATCGAAGGCGTTACCGCGGTAATCGACAGCGGCCTGGCGCGCGTGGCCAGCCAGTCTCCGTGGTCCGGCCTGCCGCGCCTGGCCGTCTCGCGCGTCAGCAAGGCCTCCGCGAACCAGCGCGCCGGCCGGGCTGGGCGCACCGCGCCGGGGCGAGTCATTCGGCTCTATCCCCTCGACGACCTCGCGCGCCGGCCCGACCGCGAAACGCCAGAGCTTCTTCGCGCCGAGCTCTCGCAAATGGTGCTGGCGCTCGCGTCCATGGGCGTGGCGGACGCCCGCGAGTTGGAGTGGCTGGACGCGCCGCCCGCGGCCGCGCTCGATGCCGCTCGCGAGCTTCTGAGCGCGCTGGGCGCGGTGGATGGCGAAGGACGCCTGACCGCCGACGGCCGCGAGATACTTCGTATGCCGGTGCACCCGCGTTTGGCGCGGCTGGTGATCGAAGCGTCACGGCGCGGCGCGCGCGATAGCGGCTCGGCCGCGGCCGCCCTCCTGAGCGCCGGGGCGAGGGCCGCCGACCTTTTCGCCCTGCTCGAAACCGATTGGGACCGCGCGGCGCGTCTGGCGTTCGACGAGCTGAGGCGTCTTGCGCCCCGCGCGCCAGCCCAGTCGGGTGGGGATGAAGCACTCCTCCGCGCTGCGCTGGCCGCCTTCCCGGACCGCGTCGCGCGCCGCAGACGCGATCGGGAGCTGCTGCTATCGAACGGCGGTTCGGCGGCACTCGCGGCGGACACGGCGGGCGAGTTTCTGGTCGCCATCGACATCGAAGAGCGCAGCGAGCGCGGCCTGCCGCTGGTGCGCCTCTCCAGCGCGATCGAGCCGGAATGGCTGCTGGAGATGTTTCCGGAACGCGTCCGCGAGCGGGAAGCGCTCGAATGGAATCGCGGTGGAGAGCGGGTCGAGGCCGTGAGCGCCCTGGTCTACGGCGAGCTTGTCATCACAGAGACCCGCGGCGCGCCAAAGGATGGCGAGGCGTCCTCGCATCTGCTGGCCGAGCGGGCTCTCGAAGCCGGACTGGCCCGCTTCGCGGACGCGGAGGAGATCGACGCGTTCCTCGACCGCGCCGCCTTCGCCGCCCGCCACGCCGCCCTGCCCGCACTGACGGCCGAGGACGTCCGCACCGCCCTTGTCTCGCTCTCGAACGGCTTGAAGAGCTTCGCGGAACTGCGCGCCGCGGCGGGAGACGGAGGCTTGCTCAAAGCGCTCGAACGCGCGCTTCCGCCACGCGATCTGGCCACCATTCGCGAGTACGCGCCGGAGCGACTGCGACTGCCGGGCGGCAAGCAGGTTGCGGTCCACTATCCGCGCGATGGCGAGCCCTGGGTTCGAGCGAAGCTGCAGGAATTCTTCGGCATGGAGGAGACTCCGCGTGTCGCGCGCGAGCGTGTGCCGCTGGTGTTGCACCTGCTGGCGCCCAGCGACCGGCCGGTGCAGACCACCACCGACCTGGCCGGCTTCTGGAAGCGCCTCTACCCGGAGGTGCGCCGCGAGTTGAGCCGCCGCTATCCGCGCCACCGCTGGCCGGAGGATCCGCTCCACGCCCCGCCCGGCGAGCGGCGGCGCAAGTAAGGTTGAGCCGTGGCGCACGCTTTAGCGTGCCGCTGTGGGCTTCAGCCCACGGTCCGGACGGCGAACTGAAGCTCGCCGCAGCACGCTGGAGCGTGGGCCACACGCCCTACGCGGTGATGATGCGCGCCTGGAACGGCAGATAGGCCGCGCCGTACAGGCCCGCGTCGCTGCCGAGTGTCGCCTTGTCGATGCGCGTCTCGGTGCGCCGGAATGTCAGCGAGCGCTTCTTGAGCACCTCGAACATCGGCGGCGCGAACAGGTCCCACGCGCCCAGCACCCCGCCGCTCAGAAGGTACAGCGGGAAGTTGAAGATGTTCACCAGGCTCGCCAGCGCCGCTCCCAGCGCCTCGCCCATCTTCTCGAAGCACACTTGCGCCCGGGGATTGCCGCCCATCGCCAGATCGTACACCTCTTTGGAACTGAGGTCGTCGCCCAGGCCCAGCATACGCGCCCAGGCCGTGATGGCGGTCGCGGAGGCGTGCTTCTCCAGGCAGCCGTCGTTGCCGCAGTTGCAGGGATTGCCGCCCGGCACCACGGTCATGTGGCCGAGCTCGCCCGCCATCCCCACGAAGCCGTGCAGAACCTTGCCGCCGCTGATGATGCCGCCGCCGACGCCGGTGCCCAGGGTGAGCAACACCAGGTCGTCCACGTCCCGGCCGGCGCCGATCCATTTCTCGCCCAGCGCCGCCACATTGGCGTCGTTCTCGAGAATCACCGGCGTCTTCAAAAGCCGCTCGATCTCGTCGCGGATGGGAAAGTTCTCGAAGAAGGGCAGGTTGGGCGACATCGAGATGATGCCCTTCTCCATGATGATGAAGCCCGGCACGCCGATGCCGATGCCCGCCAGACGGTCGGACGCCCTCTCGGCGCGCAGCTTCACGATCGACGCCACGATGTCCGAGGTGACGGCGTCGCGTCCGGCCGTTAGCTGCGTCGACCCGGACACCCGGTCCAGGACCTTGCCGCTATGATCCACCGCCGCCGCGCGGAGGTTGGTCCCTCCCAAATCCACACCAATTGAGTATTCAGCCATGCCGTTGCATCATAGCAAATTCGCGCGGGCGTTTCGGGCGTGCTGGACAGGCACCGCCGACCCCTGCAACAACGTAAGATTCCACGGGCATCCGAGTAAGTCGTAGTTTGCCATACTTAGACCTTGTATCCCACGGAGGAGGAATGAAGCGGGTTCTGTTCGCCGCAATATGCGTTTTGAGATCGTGAAGCCCGCTGGTTACTCCTCGGATCGCAAATACCCTCTCTTTCTGGAGCTTCACGCCGGGGCCACCAGAGGCAGCAGCACGGGAAACGTTTCGCGCCAGTACTCGATCATGGCGAACGTGAGTTTCTCCAGCAGCGCGCGCCCCTTGCTGCGCGGATGATGGAGCAGTTTATGCAGTTCCGCGGCCGGAGGGGTCATGGCCGCGAAGAACAGATCGTCCTTGGTGCGGAAGCGCTGAAAGATCACGCCCTTGGAAACGCCGGCCCGCCGTGCGATCTCTTTCGTGGAGGCGCCGAAGCCGCGCTCGACGAAAAACCTGCGCGCGGCGTCCAGGAGTTCGACGTCGGAGCGCCTGAAGAACGCACACCCCCCACTTGCGTTCATTGGATGTATAATCGCCGGTGGCGCGAGGCAAACACGGAAATTCCCGGCAAGACGGGCGACGTCACTGGGCCCGGCGCTGATCGAAGTTTTCGGAGCCGGAAGTGTCGAGTCTGGCTATGTGGACTAAATAAAAAAGCTCACAAAAACATTGTCTGATGCATTTGACCAGATACTACATGTACGAGCATCTGCGAGTCGTGCTGGAGACCGCTATGTGCTCCGGTGATATCCTGTGCGTCGGCAATTCTAGAAAGCTAGCGATGCATGTGTTCGATAACTCGCGGTGCAATATTGCTGATACGAACTACCCTTCGGTTAACTGGCTAGAACTGCCATATGGCGACGGTGAGTTCGACGCCTTGGTCAGCGACCAGGTACTGGAACACGTTGAGGGCGCGCCAGAAGTTGCCATCAGCGAGAGCCGGCGCGTGCTTCGCAGTGGGGGGCTCCTGGTGTTGACCACGTGTTTCATGAATCCCGTGCATCGGGGCCCAAAAGACCTTTGGCGGTTCAGCCCTGAGGGGCTGCGCCATCTTTGCCGGGGCATGACGGAGATCGTTGACGTTGGTGCGTGGGGGAATTTCGCCGCCCTAGCGCTGATCAGAATAGGGTTGCGCTACCTGGAGATTCCTCACTGGCGTTGGCATCCGCTTCATCTGTTGGCGACATCGGCAGACCCCAGTTGGCCGATCGTCACGTGGATCGTAGCGCGGAAGTGAACCTTGACTAATAGCGATACCACCGCCGACGGCGCAGCCGCCCGATGCCTCCTGACAGCAGCAGCCGAGCAGGAGGCTCGTCGTCTGATATTCTCTGGGTGCCGGGGGCGATCAACTCAGTTTTCAAATAATCTCAGGCGTAGCCTGCGGAGGATCGGATGGCGCCACAAATTGTCGAGGTGCTGCGCTGGGCGATACTTGTACCGTTGGCGGTGTTCACACTTCGACGCCTGATTTTTATCCTCGCTGCGGCGCTCCCGGCGCGGCACTGTCGCACAACGTACGCACCTTCGGTGGCGGTGATCGTCTCCGTGCGCAACGAGGAAGCTAACCTGCCCTGTCTGCTGAAGGCGTTCGACAGCCTGGAATTCCCCCGCGAGAAATGCTACTTTGTCTTCGTCAACGACGCCTCAACTGATGGGACCAGCCGGCTCCTCCACGAGTGGATCTGGCTCCACTCGAACGCTCAGCTGCTCGAGATTAATGTAAGCGAGGGGAAGGCTCGCGCGCTAGGCCGCGCTCTCGACGCCGCACCCAAAACTGAACTCGTGGCCGTGTATGATGGCGACCTCAGCCCACAACCCGCATCCTTGGGAATCCTGGCCGCCGTGTTCAAGGACGAACGTGTGGGAGCAGCGGCAGGCTTTCGCCGCCCTTCTAATGCAGCGACCAACCCCATCACAGCTTACGGGACGCTTGAGTCGTTCGTCCACCAGTTGGTTACGCAGGCTGCGAAGGAACGGCTGGGGCTGAATCCGACCACCCTCGGCGGCAACTGCGTGTACCGCCGCTCCGCATTGGCGGAAATTGGAGGATTCCGGCCCGGCGCTTTCAGCGAAGACATTGAAGCGTCCCTGGCGCTGGTGGCCGCCGGGTGGCGTACGCGCTTCTGTCGGGAGGCCCTCGCCGAGTGCTTGCTCGTGAGTTCGTTGCGACGCTACTGGAACCAACGCGCTCGTTGGACGCGCGGGATCTACCATTCGGCCAAGAAGGCGCGCCAGCCCGAAAGCTGGCTCGTTTCCGCAGGTTACTCGGACCGGCTCCTGTTTCTGGCCGCACTGGCGCTGGCCGCCGCTGGGCAAATCAGTCTCGTCTGGCCTGCTCTGTACCTTCTGGCGCCCGCTATGACTGTCGCGACTGCGCTTTGGAGGGCGGACGCAGACCGGAGACTCACGGCCCGCATTCTGCTCTGGGCCTTTCCCATGTTCGTTGTGGATATCGCCGCTACCTTGGCGGCCACAGTGAACGCCGTTCTTCAGCGCCGCCTCGAATGGCAAACCGGCAGCAGTCAGGCGTTAGACCGATCGTCGCCGTAGCGAGGCTTGACGTAGGCCACCAACTCACCCATGCACCAACAACCAAGGCCCAGGGCCACCAGGGGGAGGGCTTTCATGAAAGGCCCGAGGTATGTTCGATTTTTCAGCATGCGGGTTGCGATCGCGAGCAACAGCTTCACCGGGATCAGCCAAAAGCACGCCGCGTAGAGCCACCTTCGCGATCCTGAAAACCCTTGGCTGCGGATACGCATGCGGGCACAATCCCCGCCGTGAACGAATTCGTGACGCAGGAACTTCCCAAGCTCGTCGATACTTCGGTGGGACACGACAATTGATGGCGCCAGTAGCGCCTTGAGCCCGTGGCGGCTCAGCCTCCAGTTGAAATCCGTGTCGGAGCCGTAGGTTCCCCCGATGAATCGGCCATAGTCATCGAAAGCCCGTTTCTTATAGGAGGCGTTGGCGGTCGCGATGTTTGAGACGGCTTGCCGACGCGCCCCCGGCATCCACTCGGTGAACTCGCATAAGTATGCCGCCCAGGCAACGATGTTCGCAGGTTCGAGATTGGCGATCGTGCCGCCGATGGCCGGTCTCGGATCGCCATGTGCCTTCAGAACTTCATCCACGTAATCGGACCGGACCACGCAATCTGCGTCGGTAAACGAAAAGACGCTCGCCTTGGCGGCGGCAATCCCCGCGTTTCGCGCGGAGCCGGGGAACTTGCGGCTGGCGAACCGCAGCAGCTTTACCTCAGGAAAGCGCCGGGCAATCAGATCGGCGCTGCCGTCGCTGGAACTGTCAACGACGATGACTTCGAAAGTCATGCTCGTGGTCTGTCTTCGCAGCGATTCCAGACAGTCTCCAATCGTCCGTCTTGAGTTATAGGATGCGATGATGACGGACAGCTCGGGTCTGGTTTGCATGCGAGGTCAACAACCTACCACTTGAGCACCCAGAATGCAACCCGCAGTGGCCGCCAAGTTACGTGGCCGTCAGCAAGCAGTAGCCGGTCGCACCGAGTTTCTTATGACCGAGTTTCCTATGACTGTCGCACCTTGTGAGATGTGCTAGCATCGACTCATCTTGTGACGGTCATGTCACGCTGTGTTCACGACGCGGACGGGGCCGCTGGCAGGGTTCCAGCCGAGGGCTTGTTTAGCTGGCCTGATCATCTAGGCCCCCCGCCAGAGGCTGTTCGTGTGTGACCCGTCGGCCAACAAGACCAAAATCCAACGGCTGCCCTGCTCCGGCGATCCTGCGATGGCCGGGACAACATCGATCAGCTCACAGCCGTCCTGGCGTCGCGACCGGGATGGCCGCGGATCACACGCTGCTATGAGCTGCTTGAAGGGACGACGACGCGAGGGGCTAAAGACTGAGGCGGGAGGCCTGTGACGAAACCTTTTGCGGCCCCGTGGCAGTTTGTCGCGGCAGGCGCGCGGACCATCCAGGAGCTGGTGCAGATGGGTCCGCGGAAAGCTCTTCGGCGGTTCCGGATTCGCTGGCTCCGCTACCGGTACGGCCCGGTCGAGCTCTGGACCGAGGAGATCGAATCTGTCGTCGAAGCGATCGTCTGCTGGCCGAAGTGCCGGCTCCTCGTCTTCGGAACCGGATACGACACCCCGCTATGGCTTGCGCTTAACCGCCAGGGTCGCACCGCTTTCATCGAGGATGACCCGCACTGGATTGAGACAGCGACCCGGAGCTGTCCGGGCGTGGAGGTACACCGTGTCACCTACCCGACCGTGCTGTCCCAGTGGCCGATGCTCCTGCAGGACCCGGAACGGGCATTCATCGAGCTTCCTGCAGCCGTTACCGCCGAACCGTGGGACGTCATCCTGGTGGACGCTCCGTCCGGTGCGCTCGGGGCCTTTTGGGTGGCCCATGGGCGTGAGCCCCCCGGAAGGCCGTGCTCCATCGCCGCCGCGCGGAGGCTGATCCGGCCTGGTGGCGACATCTTCGTCCACGATTGTGAGAGACCTGCAGAGGACGCCTTCACACGACACTATTTCGGCCCCGAGGCTCTGGTCCAGGAGGTCCGCGGGCGCGCACTGCTCCGGCACTACCGGGTCTGAGAAGCGCCGGAGGTGCGGCATCTACCCGGGGGTCCGCCTTGGCGCTACCACGCGGCGGAGCACATCGAGATAGGCCGTGGCCGCCCGGTCCACCGAGAACACCTCGGCCCGAGCCACGAGCCGCGTCCGGTCTTGCGGGGAGCGCACCACATGTGCGATGGCCTCGGCCAAAGCGCGGTCGTCCCCTACGGGCACCAGCGGCCCATACCGGCCACCGTCCAGGGTCTCCGACGGGCCACTGAAACAGTCGGTGGACACAGGGGGGCAGCCACAGGCCAGTGCCTCCAGGAGTGCATTGCTAGCCCCTTCCCAGGCCGAGGAAAGGACGAAGACCGCGGCACGCGCCAACCAGGCAAAGGGGTTCATTTGGAAGCCGGGCAGCAGTACGTCCCCCGAGATGGCCAGATCCCGGGCCAGTCGTTCCAGCCGGTCACGCTGGAGCCCTTCGCCCAGGATGGCCAGTCGCAACGGGCCTTCGCCCCGGATCCGGGCGAAGGCTCTGAGCAACGTGGGAAAGTCCTTCTGGAGCTCGAGCTTTCCCACACCGAGGATCACGGGTGGTGCTCCGCGAGCAAACCACGGGTGGTCGAAGGGCTCCCGGGCCAGCGTCTGGATCCGGGCCGTGTCCACCGGGTTCGGGATCGTAAATACCCGCTCGGGTGGAACGCCAACGGTCTCGACCAGTTGTCCGGCCAGGCCCCGGGAGATCGCGATCGCCGCGTCGGCTTTCGTATACCAGCGGGCAGTTAGCCGCCACACGATGCGGTCCGCGACCGGCCCATTCTTGACCCCCGAGACTGGTGCGTTCACGGAGACGACTACCGGTGTGGGGGGCCAGGTCCGGCGGGCGGCCCACACGGCCACAGCGTTGGGCAGGGGAGCGCCCGAGAGCAGAACATCGGGGGGCTCTCGGCGCAGGTGTTCGGCCAAGGTCGGAGCCGAGGCCAGGACTCGCCGCCACTTGTGGTCACGGATTCCCGGGATTCGATGGAGCCACGACACTACCGGGACTACAGGGACCGACGGCGGAACCAGCGATCGGAAGGGTCCCTCCGGGTCTGCCACGAGGATCGATGTCCTGTGCCCGCGCCGGGCAAACTCACCGCACAGAGTGAGCAGCCGCCGCTGCGTCCCCCCGCCGCCAAGGCCCGAGAAGAAGAGAGCGACATTCAACGGCACCGAAACCTCCTGTCCCTCCATAGGGACAACTCAAGGTAGCATCATACTCTGGAAGGGCAAACGGAGATGGTTCAGGCGGCTGGCGGAAGGACGGCAGTTCGGATGATCCGATTCTCGGCACTCCCGGCTTCCTGCGCTGCATCCATCGTGGGTCCGGCCGCCGACTGGTGCGGCACGATGCTTCGAAGCTGCGGCCAGGAGTTTCGCCGCGATCGCTGGCTTGGCTGGACGGCGGCCTTTCTGGCCCTGCTGATCTTTTGCGGAATCCAAGCCGGCGGAGGTGCCTACCGGGCCGAATTCGACGGACATCCCGACGAGGCCGCGCACTTTATCACGGGTCTGATGGTCCGCGACTACGTGCTGAATTGGCCCCCCCGGCAACCCGTGGTCTGGGCCCAGCAATATTACGTACACTATCCCAAGGTCGCTTTCGGCCACTGGCCACCCCTCTTTCACCTCATGGAAGCTGCCTGGTGGGTGTTCCTGCCCCCGGCGCGCTGGAGCGGCGTCCTGCTGGTCGGCTTACTGGGCTGGGGCTGCGGAGTGTTGTTCTACCGCCTGGCGCGGTGCGTGGTGCATCCCGCAGTAGCGGGCTTGCTGGCTGCCGTGTTGGCCGCGACGCCGGTCTTCCAGCAGGCCGTATCGCAAACCATGACGGAAGCTTCCAGCCTCTTTTTCGGCCTGCTGTATTTACACGCACTGGTGGAAATGCTGGAACATGGGCCCGCTTACGGCCGTATCGCCCGGGCTGTTCTATGGTGCGCGCTGTGCCTGATGGTGAGCGGCACCGGCGTCTGCCTACTGGCGGCGCCTGCGCTCGCATTCGGAATCGCCCGTGCCGCGCGAACTCCCTCGGAACGCGTGCCGGAGGCGGTCTCCGGACGGCCGCCCTTCAGATCTGTCGCCCTGGTCTGGCTGCCGTTCGCCGCCTTGCTCGCCGTTGGCGCTGTCTTTTTCTCGCTGCAATACGGGTCTCTCCGGCAGATGACGGGGTGGGCTGGTGTGCGATTCTCGCTGCCCTGGACAGTCTATTCGCTGCCCAGGCTCGCGGGTTGGGGAATTCTCGGGCTGGCACTGGGCGGGCTTCTCACGCTTCGGCTGAGCCGCTCCCCGAGCGTGATCGGCGCTGCGGCCATGGCCCTCTCCATATTCGCCACCTCGTTCTTCCTGCGCGCGATGACCGAGCCCAGGCACTGGATTCTCGCTCTGCCGGCAATCCTCCTCCTGGCTGCATCGTTCTTGCGCCTCCTGAGTGGAATCCGCGTGGCGTGGCTGCGTACTGTCGCGCTCACCTCCGCCGTCTTGGCCGGCCTTCTCTGCTTCCCGTGGCAGTATTACCGGCAGGCACCCGGAGTGCATTCCACAATCCTGAGCCGCTTGGCGCGCCCCTCCCGAGTTCTCGTTTCGAGCGGGGTCGGCTGGTACGAGGGCGGCTGGATCGCCACTGCGAGCCTGGGCGAGAAGCGCCCGGCGAGTGTGATCGCCCGCGCCACCAAGGTGCTGGCCACATCCGGATGGTCCGGGAACCACTACCGGTTGCTGGCTTCCAGCCCTCAGGAGGTGGAAGAGACGTTGGACCGCTACGCTATCGACGCCGTCCTGGTGGATGACCGGCCGTCAGGCCAGAGTCCGCCGGCGCACCATCGCCTCTTGAAACAGATGCTGGCCGCGAGCCCGGCGTGGCGGGAATGCGCCGAGGCCGCTCCCGTCTCGCTCTGGTGCCGCGTGTTGCCGCCGCGAGTACCGCGCCGGCCGATGCGGTTGCGCATCCACGGCCGCGGTCGGCCAGAGATCGAGGAGCGTTGAGACTGTGACGGCGCCCAAATTTCCGGTCTTCGTGGCCGCGTTTAACGCCGGGGTGTTCATGGAACTGGCGTCGAGTTAGCGCTCTCGCAGCCGTCCGTCGATCTCGAGCTGACTATGGTCGATGACGGATCGATCCACCGACGGATGCCTCGATTTTCTGACGACGCCGGCGGATGCGCGAATCCGCGTTTCGCGCTAGGCCAACCAGGCGCGCCCCGCCGCCAAAAAAGCCCCACCCGCGGCATGCGGGCGGGGCAAGGGGGGAAACAGCAGATCGGCTAGAACATGAACTTCGCGCCGAACTGCAAAGTCCGAGGAGGATAAACAGCTGTGACGGCGCCGAAGTTACCCGCCGAGGAGTTCAATTGCACGTTCTGGAACTCGGTGTGGTTGAGCGTGTTGAACGACTCGAAGCGGAGCTGAATATTAGCGCCTTCCTTGTTCGTGAACCAGGGGATGCCTTTGAAGTTCTTGAACAGGCTGATGTCGAAGTTGTTGAGGCCGGGTCCGCGCAGGCTACCCTTCCCGGCGTTGCCGAACGCGAGCGACGCCGGAGCGCTGAAGGCGCTGGTGGCGAACCACTGGCTGGCGGTCTTGGGGTATGAGATGGAGCCGGTCAGGTCGGGGCGGTTCGCAACGAACCCGCCCATTCCAAGCGTCGAGGCATCGGCTGTCGGCGTCAGAGCAAGGCCCGACTCGATGGTGGTGATGCCGGAAATCTGCCAGCCACCCAGCATCGCCCTCTGGAACTTGTTGGAGGCGTGGGCGAAGAACGGCAGGTCGTAGACATAGTTGAGGATCAGCGTGCTGGTGCGGTCAAACGGGCTCGGCCCTTTATCGTAATTCAGGTCCCACGGGTTGGAGGATTGCGCCAGGTCGCCGCCGCCCACCAAGACAACGTTGTTGATGGACCGCGCCAAGGTGTACGCGGCTTGCAGAGTAAGTCCCTTGGAGGCCTGAATGCGGAAGTTGGCCTGCACGCCGTTGTAGTGCGCATTCTCGGAATTCTCGGATTGATTGATCTGAGCGAAGCCCAGATACGGGCGGATGAGGTTGATGTCCGTAATGGTCTTGTTGACCACCCCGGCGCGCCCGGTGGTGTTGGAAAGCAGGGGAGCGTTGATGTCGCGATAGACGCTCTGGTGAATGTCCTGACTTCCGACGTAGGAGACCGACACAACCGCTTTCGGCCACAACTCCTGCTGGATGCCGAAGCTCCACTGATTGCTGGTGGGAGCCTTGTAGTTGTCGTACGATGTGGTGCTGATGCCCGCCGGGCCAACCGGCGCCGCGGACGTTAGACCCGTAACCGCGCTCGTGGACGGGTTCGAAAACAGTACGTTACTCAGATTGGCCTGGTAGCTGAACGGGATGTCCCCGGCCATGTTGAATACATCGTTGCCTTGGACGCGCTCGTACATCCGGCCGAAGCCGGCGCGCAGCACGGTCTGGCCCTTGCCTGTAACGTCCCAAGCCAGGCCGACGCGCGGAGCCCAATTATTCCAGGAGTTCTGGACCAGTCCTCGCGGCACACCCTGGCCGGCGACGGCGATGCCGTTCATGTAGAACGGAACGCTGGAGAGAGCCACGCCGGGAACGGTCCTGAAGCCGGGACCGGTGGGATCCAAAGTACCGTCGGCCAGGTACCGGGGCGCCTGGGCCGGGTCATAGAGGTTGGGATAGAAATTCGACATCCGGTTGTTAGCTTCGAAGGAATGCGGAAGCCCTTCCCACCGCAGGCCGAGGTTCAAAGTAAGGCGGTCCGTGACGCGCCAGTTGTCCAGGCCATAAAAAGAGTAACTGTTTTCTTTCCAGGTCCCGGTGTCTTGAAGCGCATCCTGGTTGTACGCCGAGCCGTAGCCCAGCATGAAGTCCGCGAAGGAGCTTCCGGTGAAGCTTCCGTCGAAAGTCCAGGTGCCCTCGGTGTTGGTGAAGGTGTCCTGCACCTTGGAGTACTGCAGGAACTGGCCGCCGAACTTGAACTGGTGCCGTCCATGGACCCACGACAGGTCTTCCTTGGCCTGGTAAGAGTCCGCCGCATTGCTCCACGGCTGCCAACTGGGGAGATATCCGGTGCCGAGCTCTTTCGCCCAGTTGATGTTCGGCAGGCGGTTGTTCTTGTCCCCGGCGGGGGAGAGCAGCGGAACGTTGAAACCGTCCGGCCGCGTATAAGTGCCCGTGGGCTGAATCGCGATGCGGTTCCCGTTGTAATTGAATGACGCCTCGTTCACCAGCGTCGGGCTGATGGCGTAAGTGGCGTGCGCCACGGCGCTGTAGGACGGGTTGCCGAACTGCGTTCCGACGCTCGGATAGAGTCGCCGGTCCAGATGGAAGTGGCGTTGGTGGTGCCCACCTGTTCCAGCACCATGTGGCCGAACAGCGAGATCTTGTCGTTGATCCGATGGTCGATGCGGGCCAGTTCCTCTCGCACGTCGTTAGGAGTCGAAGCGTTGGCAACCAGGTGTCCGAGGCCGTTGGAGTCCACCGTGGTGGCCGCCGGCAGCGCGCCGGAGCCGAGGAACGCCAGGGCGTTCGAATCGAGCAGCGCTGTCGGGATCACGTTGAGCCTCCCGTTGTACTTGAATTGGTCGCCGGGCTTGAGCCCGAAGGCCGCGAAGCGCGCTACCTGGCTCGCGGAGATGTTGCTGGGAACCAGGATCGGGGTCGGCACGGCGCTGAAATCCCCGGTGCGCGTGGCCGCGGACGGATCGTTGGCGTTGATGGCCTGCGTCCCTCTCAGGGACCGCCATTCCATGTTATAGAAGAAGAAAGTCTTGTTCCGGTCCTTGTTGAACTTGCCCACTACCACCGGGCCGCCCAGGTTGAACCCGTAGTTGTTGTAGCGCAACATCGGCTTCTTTACGTTGTTCGCGTTCGACAGAAAGTCGTTGGCGTCGAAGGCGTCGTTGCGGACGAACTCCCACGCCGCGCCGTGCAGGTCCGCGGTGCCGGACTTGAACACCATCGACATCGTGGCGCCCGAGCCCTGGCCGTAATCCGCGCTGTAGTTGGAAGTCAGCGTGCGGAACTCGGCGACCGCTTCCATCGACGGCATGATCGAAGACTTGCCGCCGGAACCGCGATCGTAGTTCTCCCCGCCATCCGCCATCCATACGTTATGGTCCGGGTTCTGGCCGTTAAAGCTGATGTTGAAATTGCTGGACACCGCCGCCGGGAAGTTGAATCCCACCACGGCCGAGGATGCCCCCGGCGTCAGTGTCGCCAAGGTCACGAAGTTGCGTCCGTTGGTGGCCAGGTCCGCCATCTGCGTGCCCGTCACCACGTCGCTGATCTCGCTGCTCTCGGATTGCACCTGGAGCGCGCCGGACTCTACCGTGATGCTGTCCGTCACGTTCCCGATCTGTAACTGGATGTCCACGCGGGTGCGGTCGCCGACCCTCAGTATCAGGCCCGTCGTGCTCCACGTCTTGAACCCTTTGTTCTCCGCCTTGACCGAGTAGGTGCCTATGCGGAGACCCGGCACCACGAACTGGCCGGCATCATTGCTGGAGATCACCTGGCTCTGGCCAGTGTCGCTATTGAAAAGAGTTATGGTTGCGTTGGGAATCGCCAGACCGGTCTGGTCCGTGACACTCCCGACGATCGTGGCTTCCTGGGCCGAGGCCGTAAAAGCAAAGCCCAAGACCAGCACACAGAGTATTAGCAGTCGGTATGAACTTTTCTGACTCATTGTTTTCTCCCTGAGCGTTGTTGACTCTCCCACGCCGGAACGCACGGAACCGGCGCAAATCGTCTGAACACTTGGTAAAGACCCTAACCGGTGGGTTGTACGCGCCGAAGTTGGCTGCGGGTACGGCGAGTCGAGGTGGCCTACGGGATCATACCGGCCGCAACCCTTCCCCGTAGCGAGTTACACCGCGAATGGCTGTACCGGATTTTGGGGTATTTTACGTCTCCTTTTCCGTGAGACCATGCGCCCAGGTGATGTCGCTAGCGGATCAGCCTACCGCCGAGGACATCCGCCTTCAGATGGAGCGCCTGCTGGGCGGCGCGCACTTTCGCACCAGCCGCCGCTGTCAGGCGCTCCTCAGGCACATCGTCGAACGCGCTCTGGCCGGTGAATCCGCGTCACTTAAGGAACGCTCTCTCGGCATCGATGTCTTTGGACGCCCAGCCGATTACGACACCAGCGAGGATCCCGTGGTGCGCGTCACTGCGAGTGAGGTGCGCAAGAAACTCGCTCAGTATTATCAGCAGCCCGAGCACGCGGGCGAGCCGCGAATCGAATTAAATCCGGGATCTTATATTCCTGAATTCCATTTTCCGGATATGCCAGTTACTCCCCCTCCGCCTGTACTCCCTACCGCGCCGCCTCCGCGCACGAGGCGGAAGATCCTGATTGCCGCGTGTGCCACCACTGCCGTCGCGCTCGCCGCGGTTTGCCTGCTGGCGCTCCGATGGCAGCGCTCCGATCTCGAACAATTCTGGGGTCCCATGCTGGACGCCCCCGGCGGCGTCCTGTTCTGCCTCGGCCAGCCGCGCGTCTACAACCTCCGCTCGGACGCGGAGCAGAGAGACCTGGAGAACAGGATCGCAGGCCCGCCCGGCGGCTCCCTGGAATCCTCCAAGGAAAGCATCCCGCTCCAGCGCCTGGTTCCCATGTGGGACCGCTACGTCGCGCTGGGCGATGCCACCTGTCTGCTCCGGCTGACGGCGCTGTTCGAGAAACGCGGCCGGCCGTATCGTGTCCGCGGCGGCGCCTCCACCTCGTTCTCGGACTTGCGCGAGCGGCCCGCGGTCCTGATCGGCGCCTTTAATAATGAGTGGACCCTGCGGGCGGTCGGCCGCCTGCGCTACACCTTCTATAAGGATTACCAGGGCCTCGAAGCGGTTCGCGACCGCAGCCATCCCGAGAGGTCCGATTGGAAGCTAGTGAACTCGTGGCCCGCCTGGCGCATCTCGAACGACTACGCCATCGTCTCGCGCGTCCTCGATCGCAGCACGGACAAAATGGTGGTGATCGCCGCCGGCATCACGGCCTTCGGCACCACCGGGGCGGGGGAGTTCCTGAGCGATCCGGCCTACTTCGCGGAGGTGGTGCCGCGCCTCCCGCCCGACTGGCACCGGAAGAATCTCCAGATCGTGTTGAGCGTCCCGGTGGTGGACGGAGCCTTTGGCCACCCGCGTGTGCTCGCCACACACGTGTGGTGAGCGTAACTGTTGTGGCGCACGCTTCAGAGGGTGCTGAAATAGGGCCGCGAACGTCCAAGACATTACTGGCCGCAGATGAACGCAGATAAACGCCCATGGGTGGGATGTGCGTTCATTTGTTGCAGGAACTGGCCGCGCTGCACGATAGCCATGCGTTCCTACACCCCGCCTGATTTCTTAGGTACAAACATCACGGCCCCGGCGGAGCGGCGCCAGATCCGGCCGTTCGCGTCTTTCTCGATTAACGGC
>CAVXQQ010000004.1:0-65571 GCA_963763835.1 Bryobacterales bacterium | reverse complement strand
GGGACTGCCCGAGATCGTCACCCGCGGTTTCATTTCCGAGGACGGCTCGGACCTGCTCGAGAAAGCGCGCGAGCTTGGTGGCGCGGACCGTCGCTACCTCCACCGACGAGGAGCGCGCCGACTGGGGCGTCATGAAGGAGAAGATCCGCAGCGACCTGCGCCGCTTCCTGATCAAGCAGACCTCGCGCCACCCGCTGATCATGCCGGTGATTCTGGAGGTATAACCCCGTGGACCGCCGCCGTTTTCTGCTCGCAGCCGCGGCCGCCGCATCGCCCCTTGTGGCGCGAGAGCAAACGGCCACGCTTTCCGTCCATCCCGACCGTCCGGGTGCGCGCATACCGGTGCGCTACACCGGGCTGAGTTAGAGTCCTCCCAGCTTGCGGAGCCCGAATTCTTTTCGGCGAAGAATCGGGACCTGGCTGCCCTGTTCAAACGGCTGAGCGCGCGGGGCGTGCTGCGGATCGGCGGCAACTCGAGCGAGTTCACGTGGTGGAAATGAATTCCGGAGGCCGTGGCGCCGGCGCTCAAGCCGCCCCCGGGCCCGGCCGATGCGAACTGGATGCCGCACGAACTGTCGCCCATCACGCCCCAGGCCATCGAGAACCTGGCGGGTTTTCTCGACGCCGCTGGCTGGAAGCTGATCTATGGTCTGAACCTGGGCTCGGGGACGCCGCAACGCGCCGCCGAGGAGGCTGCCTACGTGGCCAAAACGATCGGCACACGCCTGGAGTACTTCCAGATCGGCAACGAGCCGGACCTGTATCCGCGAGCTAACAACGGCCTCCGTCCGCCTTCCTGGGGCTTTGACAATTACCTTTCCGAGTGGGTGAAGTTCGCCTCGGCCATTTTCGCGCGCGTTCCCTTCGCTCGCCTGGCTGGTCCGGATGTTGCGAGCGACTCCGAGTGGATCGCGCGCTTTGCCAGCCAGGCCCCGGCCAAAGTGTCCGACGCCATCGTCTCGCTGACTGGCCACTACTACGCCATGGGGCCGCCCGACGATCCGCGCGTGAACATAGAGCGGCTGCTCGCGCCAGGGCCCGAGTCGGCCGCTAGGGTCGCGCGCATCGCGCAGATCGCCGCGGACGCGCATTTGCCGTTTCGCATGGCGGAGGGAAATTCCTGCTACCGGGGCGGCAAGCCGGGCATGAGCGACGCCTTCGCATCGGCGCTCTGGGCCGCCGACTACATGCTCATGACCGCCCGCGCCGGCTATGCGGGATGCTTCCACGGCGGCGGCACTCGCCAGATCCGCGCCGCGCTCGGCGGCCACCTTCCGGGCGAGGCGGTGGCCAAGAAGCCCGCCTCGACCGCCTAGCGCGCTTTCTACACGCCCATCGCCGGCGTCTGGATGAGGTTTCGAGCCGCGTCCGATCTTCTACGGCATGATGCTGGGCCACCAGTTCGGCGGGACGACGGCGGTCGCCGCGGAGTTCGATGCGCAGTCCGTGAACGCCACCGCATACGCAGCCACAACGAAGGGCGACCTTCGCGTGGCCATCATCAACAAGGACGCAGCCCACGACCTGCGCGTCAAGATCGATCCCGGCTGGCCGCCCAAGCCCGCGTGGGTGTGGCGTCTTTCCGCGCTCGCGCTCGATGCGACGACCGGCGTGACGCTGGCCGGGAAAGATGTCGGCACCGCGGGCTCATGGAAGCCGGTCGAGAAGGACTGCGGCCCGACAAACACGGTATCTTCACCCTCGACGTCCCGCGCGCCACCGGCGCACTGGTGTTTTTCCTATGACAATCTTTCTCCTGTAGCCGTGGCTGCCACTCTCGGTGCGCAGCCGTATCAGCCGACCTGGGAATCCATCGACAAGCGGCCCACGCCCGCGTGGTTCACCGATGCCAAATTCGGCATCTTCATCCACTGGGGCATGTACTCGGTGCCGTCTTATGCCCCGGTGCTTCCCGGGCAAGCTGGCCTACGCCGAGTGGTACTGGAACGCCATCACGCAGGCAGGGACTCCGAAGCGAATCCGATCCAGACCGGAACGTGGGCATTCCACCAGCGGGTGTACGGCGCCGGCTATCCCTATCAGAACTTCGCGCCGCTGTTCCGCGCCGAGCTGTTCGATCCCGACCATTGGGCGGACGTCTTCGCCCGCTCGGGCGCGAAATATGTCGTGCTGACCTCGAAACATCACGAAGGCTTCGCGCTGTGGCCGAGCAAGGAGGCCTCCGCGACGTGGGGCCGGCCCTGGAACGCGTCGAGATCGGGCCGCAGCGCGACCTGCTCGGCGATCTGACGAAGCCGTGCGGCGCAAGGGCCTGCGCATGGGCTTCTACTATTCGCTCTACGAATGGTACAACCCGCTCTGGCTCGCCGACAAGCCGCGCTACGTCCGCGAGCACATGTTCCCGCAGTTCAAAGACCTGGTGACGCGCTACAAGCCGGCCATCATCTTCAGCGACGGCGAGTGGGAGCTGACTTCCGCCGAATGGCACAGCCCCGAGCTGCTGGCGTGGCTGTTCAACGAATCCCCGGTGAAGGACGAGGTGGTGGTCAACGACCGCTGGGGCAAGGATACGCGTCACAAGCACGGCGGCTATTGGACCACCGAATACACGCCGGGCATGAGCGGGATGGATCATCCGTGGGAAGAGAGCCGCGGCATGGGCTTCTCGTTACGGCTACAACCGCGCGGAGCGACTGGAGCACTACCACACGGGCCGCGAGCTGGTCATCATGCTGGTGGATCTGGTCAGCCGCGGCGGCAACCTGCTGCTCGATATCGGTCCCGCGGCAGACGGCACGATCCCCGTGATCATGGAAGAGCGGCTGCTTCAGATCGGCAGACTGGCTGAAGGTCAACGGCGAGGCGATTTACGGCACCAGCCCCTGGAAGGTCACGCGGCAGTGGAGCGCAGGCGAAGAGCCGAAGGTCGAATACAACAAGGAGTGGCAAACCGCTTACGATGTGACGAAGCTGACGAACCGGCGGGAGGCGGCATCGACGCGTTCTTCACCAGGAAGGGCAACGACGTCTTCGCCATTCTGCCGCGCTGGCCCAGCGGCACTCTCCACATCACGGGAGTGACCGGTGTGAAGTCGGTCACGCTGCTGGGATTTCCGGCGCCGCTGAGGTTCAAGGCGGCGCAAGGCGGCGTCGCGGTCGACCTGCCGCAGCTGCCCGAGGATCTCGTGCAGCAGCCCGCCTGGGCGCTGAAGCTGAGCCGGTGAACCGCACCCGTGGCGCAGGCTTCAGCCTGCCGCGTCGAGACTCGTCTCGACGCTAGGGTCTCAGTCCCCACTGCGCGTCCGCGAACTTGAGATACTGCTCCCAGTCGTACGCCGTGATCCCGTGCTCGCCGGCGCGGATGTGATAGGCCACGGTGTGCTGGATGGGCTGATGGATGCCGGGCATCTGGTCGGTTCCGATCCCTTGCTTGCCTAACAGCTCGTACACCGGCGAGGCATTCACCACGGCCAGGAACTCACCGCGGGGGTCTGACCACAGGTCGCCGGCCGCACTGGCCACATAGAGCGGCCGCGGTGCGATCAGGGCCAGCAGCATGTGGGCGTCCACCGGAAGCGCGTCCTCGCGGTTGTCGTACTTTTTGTAGTTGCCGCAGAACCAGTAGGGGAACACCCGGTTGAGGTCGGCAATGCGCTCGCCGAAGTCGCGCCGGGTGATGGCCGCGCCGCCTTCCCCGGATTCGTTCGAGATGACGATGGAGAAGCGCGTGTCCTCGGCGCCGGCCCACAGTGCGGCCTTGCCCATGCGCGAGTGGCCGATCACCGCCACGCGCCGGGCATCGACGCCGCCGTCGCTCTCGAGGTAATCCATGGCCCGGCTCAGGCCCCACGCCCAGGCTGCGAGCGCGCCCCAGTCGTCGGCCGCCGGCTGCGTTTGTCCCGGCCTGAAAAACAGCGGCCGGATGCCGTATCCGATGCCGCCGACGAGGTCCGGTTCGATGTCTCCGCAATAGACGGTGGCAAGGCCGTAGCCGTGGTCCAGCACCTTCTCCAGTTGCCACGCGGCGGTGGCCGAGCCGCGCGATTTCTCCTCCGCCCGGCGCTTCACCACCGAGTTCGTGGTGGGGTCGCGCGTCCACTCCTCGGCCAGCGGGACGCCCGGATCGGCCGACACCGTGTGGTTCCCCGCGAACCCGAGCCCGAGGAACACCGGCGACGGCTTCTTGGCGCCCGCCGGCAGATAGAGCAGCAGATCCATCTTCGGGCCATCGCGCCCGGCCAGCCACACCGTGACCCGCTTCCGAACCGCCCTTCCGTTCAGCGCTTTCTCGCTGGAGACAACCTCGGAGTTCAGCGCGGCCGGTTTTGCGGGACTGCGACCGAAGACCTCCGACCGGTACAGCTCGAGAATCTCCGGCCGCCGCCGCTCTTGCCACGTCTTCGCGTCGCGGACCCGCTCGCCGTTCCGCATTACCAGCGGATCGGGCAGCGTATACTTCGGAACTTTGGCTTCGTCGTAGTTCGCCGCGGGCGCGAGGGCCACGGCCGCCACCAGCAGTCGAATCATACAGACATCTTACTCTGCGCGGCCCAGCACCGAACCGCGACCGTCAGGAAGCGCAATCGTCGGGATAAACCGGCGTGCAGTCGGGGATGAAAGAGCCCCGCAAGAAAGGAGTAGCGAACCATCTTGACCTCATGTCTTGCGCTGGGTGCCGCGAGGTGCCGGGTGAAGTGTAGACAGAGGCATCGGCGGGCGAGGAATCGAGCTTCGAAAAACGCAATCCGGGCGCTGACCGTGTGCTTACAACGGGAAGGCCACACTGGCGGAAACGGGATCGCGAGTCTCCGTCAGGCCCGGCGTAGTCCAAGAGCCATACGCACGCCGAGAAACTGCACGCGCGAGAACCGAGAGACCTCGCTGGTATCCGGTGGCCTACCCGGCTGCTGGATCGGCCCGGGAAGCCCAAAGCGCAATCCGGGCACGCGCGCCAGCGAGGAGTCGAACACGGGCATATTACCTGCGAAGCCTCCGAACAAGGCCGGTGGAAACGCCGGCGGCGGAGGGGGTGGAGGGAAGGCCCGTGACCAAGGAGAACACCGTGGAATCTAACACTCGACCGACCCAGAGCGGGGAAAGGGTGACCCAGGGATTGCAGGGTGTGCGGGAAAGAGCGCGGAATAACAAGCAGGAGCGGTTCACGGCTCTGCTTCACCATGTGACCCCGGGGCTACTGCGGGACAGCTTTCAGGCCCTGAAGCGGAAAGCCGCACCGGGAGTGGACGGGATGACATGGCAGGAGTATGCCACCGGGCTGGAGGACAGACTCACAGATCTACACAGCCGGGTGCATCGCGGGGCGTACCAGGCGCGGCCCTCCAAGAGACGCTGGATACCGAAAGACAATGGCAAGCAGCGGCCATTGGGGCTGGCGGCGCTGGAGGATAAGATCGTCCAGCAGGCCGTGGCCACGGTCCTCAACGCAATTTACGAAGAGGATTTTCGGGGTTTCTCTTACGGGTTCCGGCCGGGACGCAGCCAGCATATGGCGCTGGACGCGCTGTATGTGGCGATCAAGCGGAAGAGGGTGAGCTGGATTCTCGATCTGGACCTAAAGAGCTTTTTCGATAACCTTTCGCATGAAAAGCTGGTCCAGTTGATGGAGAAACGGATCGCCGATCCGAGGGTCCTGCGCCTGATCCAGAAATGGCTGAAGGCGGGGGTCATGGAGGACGGCGTATGGTCGGAGACAGAAGCAGGGACTCCCCAGGGGGCGGTGATTTCGCCGCTGCTCAGCAACGTGTATCTGCATTACGTCCTCGATCAGTGGACCGACCAGTGGAGGCAAGCGGCGGGAGGCGAGATCACCATCGTGCGTTACGCCGACGATGCCATTCTGGGCTTCGAGCGCCAGGACGAGGCAGAGCGCTACCTGGAGGAACTGAAGGAGCATCTGCGCGAGTATGGGCTGGAGCTGAATGAAGACAAGACCCGGCTGATCCGGTTCGGGCGGTTCGCGAGGTTAAACCGGGCCGAGCGTGGAGAGGGGAAACCGGAGGCGTTCACCTTCCTGGGATTCCGGCACGTGTGCGGGGAAAACAGGCTGGGCAGGTTCGAAGTCCGGCGCATTACGGACGGCAAACGAAGGCGGAAGAAGCTGCAAGAACTGAAGCAGGAACTACGCCGGAAGATGCACGCGCCGATTGCAACGGTCGGAGAATGGCTGCGGAGCGTGCTGCGCGGTTACTACCAATACCATGCGGTTCCGGGGAACCTGGCGGTGCTGTCGCGATTCCGGCATCAGGTGGCTCGCCTGTGGTACAGAACTCTGTGCCAGCGCAGTCAGCGGCGGCCCACTTGGACGAAACTGGGGCCGGTCCTCGACCACTGGTTACCCATCCCTCATGTTGTGCATGCGTATCCGGATGCTCGTTTCGACGCCAGGCGCCTTGCGGCGTCACATCCAAGGTAAGAACCGTATGCAGTAGTTCCTGCAAGTACGGGTCTGTGCGGGGGGTGGCCGGCAACGGCCATCCCTACCGCAACGGACATGATCTGGACAGCGGAGGTTCGCTCACTCACGTTCGCAGTCCGGTATCGCGGCGACCGTGAGGGAGCCGACTACTTCGTGACGTAGGTCCGGTGCACCGGCCCGCCCTCCGCTTCCGCATCCTTGGTCTCGAAAACCAGGCCTTGCGGCAGGTCGGCCTTCACGCTGTTGGTCCTGCGGTTGATCTGCTTGTCTTCCGTGACCCGCGCGCCGTAGCCCGTGGCGGCTGCCCTTACGTCGGCCATCGGAGGTGGTGGAGCGACAGGGGAGCCCGGCCTGGCCGAGCCCACCGCGTCCACAGCCGTGGACGCCAGCAGCTTCGGCCACACCTTGCGGAAAAGGTCGTGCGTGGCGTAGACGTCGGCTCCGGTCACCTTGCCGTTCACCGCGGCCACGTAGCCCAGGGCGTCCGGGTATTTGTCGGCGAGGCCGGAGAGATCCTTCTTGAACGCATCCACCCTCTCCTGCAGCTTCGGCGCTTCGAGCGTGAGCTGGTAACTCGTGGGCGACTGAGGTGAGTTCACCGGCGATGCAAGCGAGCCGGCGAGGCGTGTCTGCTCCTTCGCCACCTGCGCCCACACCTGGCTCTGATCGGCCTGCTCCTGCACGGCCCGTCTCATGGCCGGCGAGGCGACCATCGCGGGAGACGCGGCGAAGGCGTGCGCCGGTTCGGAGCCGCGCTGCGTCCACCGCCCGTGCTCCACGCAGAAGACGTTGATATCCAGCTTGCTCGACGAGGACGGCACGATGATGTCATCCTTCAGGACCCGGTCCTGCTTGCCGCCCTTCACAATCTCGCCGGACTGTATGTAGACATCCTGGGCCGACAGGTTCTGGATTTGCAGCACATTCACGTTGCTGGTCTCGTAGACCACCGCCTTGTGTTGCTCCAGCGCCTCGGCCAGGGTCAGGTACTTCTTCTGGAACCGGTCCTGCCCGCGGACCAGGTAGATGGAAAGGTTGTCGTGCGTGTACGGGCCGCTGAGCCGTAACTCGGCAGCGTCCGTGGTGACAGCGATCGCCGCTAGCGCGGCGAAGCAGGTTGTGATGAGTTTCACGGCGTTTCTCCTCGCTGGGGGAATGCCGCCACCGGACGGACCCTTTCACCTGCGATAAGCTTGTTTCGAAGCTATGCGACATCCAACCTTCTACCTCTCTCTATTCGCCTTGATGGCGCTCGGAACATACGCTGCGCCCATCGGTCCCATCCCCCTTTGGAAGGGGACGGCGCCCGGTGACAAAGGCACGATGGGCCCCGAACACGACACCACCACCGACGAGGGCCATATGGTCGCGGGCCGGCGCGTGATGCGAATCACCGACGTCTCCGTGCCCACCCTGACCGTCTATCCCGCGGCCAAAGCCGGCGCGGCCGGTCCGGCGGTTCTCGTATTTCCCGGCGGAGGCTACCGCATCCTGGCGTGGGACCTGGAGGGCACCGAGGTTTGCGACTGGCTGAACTCGGCCGGCGTCACCTGCGTCCTGGTGAAGTATCGCGTGCCCGGGCGCGAAGGCCAACCGGACTACGTCGCGCCGCTACAGGATGCGCAGCGTGCCCTGGGGATGGTCCGCTCTCGCGCGAAAGAGTGGGGGATCGATCCGCAGCGTATCGGCGTGCTCGGCTTTTCCGCGGGCGCCCACCTCTCCGCCACGCTCGGCGCCAATTTCGAAAAGCGCACTTATGATCGCGTGGACGCAGCGGATGACGCCAGTTGCCGGCCGGATTTCGTTTTCCTGATTTATCCCGGCGGAGTGGTGCGGGACGGCAAACTCGCCACCGAGACGCAGCCACTTGCCAACACGCCCCCTACGTTCCTGGTGCAGACCGAGGACGATCCCGTCCACGTCGAGAACAGCCTGGCCTACTACGCCGCGGCGAAGGCGGCCAAGGTCCCCGTGGAGATGCACCTCTACCCGGCGGGAGGCCACGGTTACGGGCTGCGCCCCTCGGCGCTGACTGTCACCACCTGGCCCGCCCGTGCCGTGGATTGGCTGCGCTCGCTCGGCGTGCTTGGGCCGGCCAGCAAGGCGGCAGCACCGAACCGCGAACGTCAGTGAGCGCAATCGTCGGGATAAACCGGCGTGCAGTCGGGGATGAAAGAGCCCCGCAAGAAAGGAGTAGCGAACCATCTTGACCTCATGTCTTGCGCTGGGTGCCGCGAGGTGCCGGGTGAAGTGTAGACAGAGGCATCGGCGGGCGAGGAATCGAGCTTCGAAAAACGCAATCCGGGCGCTGACCGTGTGCTTACAACGGGAAGGCCACACTGGCGGAAACGGGATCGCGAGTCTCCGTCAGGCCCGGCGTAGTCCAAGAGCCATACGCACGCCGAGAAACTGCACGCGCGAGAACCGAGAGACCTCGCTGGTATCCGGTGGCCTACCCGGCTGCTGGATCGGCCCGGGAAGCCCAAAGCGCAATCCGGGCACGCGCGCCAGCGAGGAGTCGAACACGGGCATATTACCTGCGAAGCCTCCGAACAAGGCCGGTGGAAACGCCGGCGGCGGAGGGGGTGGAGGGAAGGCCCGTGACCAAGGAGAACACCGTGGAATCTAACACTCGACCGACCCAGAGCGGGGAAAGGGTGACCCAGGGATTGCAGGGTGTGCGGGAAAGAGCGCGGAATAACAAGCAGGAGCGGTTCACGGCTCTGCTTCACCATGTGACCCCGGGGCTACTGCGGGACAGCTTTCAGGCCCTGAAGCGGAAAGCCGCACCGGGAGTGGACGGGATGACATGGCAGGAGTATGCCACCGGGCTGGAGGACAGACTCACAGATCTACACAGCCGGGTGCATCGCGGGGCGTACCAGGCGCGGCCCTCCAAGAGACGCTGGATACCGAAAGACAATGGCAAGCAGCGGCCATTGGGGCTGGCGGCGCTGGAGGATAAGATCGTCCAGCAGGCCGTGGCCACGGTCCTCAACGCAATTTACGAAGAGGATTTTCGGGGTTTCTCTTACGGGTTCCGGCCGGGACGCAGCCAGCATATGGCGCTGGACGCGCTGTATGTGGCGATCAAGCGGAAGAGGGTGAGCTGGATTCTCGATCTGGACCTAAAGAGCTTTTTCGATAACCTTTCGCATGAAAAGCTGGTCCAGTTGATGGAGAAACGGATCGCCGATCCGAGGGTCCTGCGCCTGATCCAGAAATGGCTGAAGGCGGGGGTCATGGAGGACGGCGTATGGTCGGAGACAGAAGCAGGGACTCCCCAGGGGGCGGTGATTTCGCCGCTGCTCAGCAACGTGTATCTGCATTACGTCCTCGATCAGTGGACCGACCAGTGGAGGCAAGCGGCGGGAGGCGAGATCACCATCGTGCGTTACGCCGACGATGCCATTCTGGGCTTCGAGCGCCAGGACGAGGCAGAGCGCTACCTGGAGGAACTGAAGGAGCATCTGCGCGAGTATGGGCTGGAGCTGAATGAAGACAAGACCCGGCTGATCCGGTTCGGGCGGTTCGCGAGGTTAAACCGGGCCGAGCGTGGAGAGGGGAAACCGGAGGCGTTCACCTTCCTGGGATTCCGGCACGTGTGCGGGGAAAACAGGCTGGGCAGGTTCGAAGTCCGGCGCATTACGGACGGCAAACGAAGGCGGAAGAAGCTGCAAGAACTGAAGCAGGAACTACGCCGGAAGATGCACGCGCCGATTGCAACGGTCGGAGAATGGCTGCGGAGCGTGCTGCGCGGTTACTACCAATACCATGCGGTTCCGGGGAACCTGGCGGTGCTGTCGCGATTCCGGCATCAGGTGGCTCGCCTGTGGTACAGAACTCTGTGCCAGCGCAGTCAGCGGCGGCCCACTTGGACGAAACTGGGGCCGGTCCTCGACCACTGGTTACCCATCCCTCATGTTGTGCATGCGTATCCGGATGCTCGTTTCGACGCCAGGCGCCTTGCGGCGTCACATCCAAGGTAAGAACCGTATGCAGTAGTTCCTGCAAGTACGGGTCTGTGCGGGGGGTGGCCGGCAACGGCCATCCCTACCGCAACGGAACTCCGCCGCCCGGATCAGGTCCGCTCCCTGACGCTCGCGGTTCGGTGCTGATCTTGCGGTGCCGCGGTCGAATACGGCATAGTGAGTATTCGGCGAGCGGCGGCGCGCGATGGCGAATCAGCTCTACTTCACCGAACTTCTGGGCCTCGAGGTCTTTGACCTCAAGGGGCGCCGTATCGGCCGTGTCGAAGACGCCGCGCTGGTCCCCCTGGTGGACCCGGTTCGCGTGGACCGCTACCTGATCCGCGCGGGTTGGGCCTGGCTCACCGTGCGCCACGACCAGATCCAGTCCTTCTCGCTCGACGGCATCCACCTGCAGGACGAACTCCTCGTACCGTATCACGACGACGAGTACATGCTGCGGATCGCGCGCGACCTGCTGGACCAGCAGATCATCGACGTCAACGGCCGCAAGGCGGTGCGCGTCACCGACGTGACTTTCGACCTGATGAAGCAGAACGGCCGCGACGTTCTGTGGGTCCTCGAAGTGGATGTCGGCGTGCGCAGCATCGTGCGCCGCATCCTGCAAGGCTGGGTTCCGCGGAGGTGGATCCGCTGGCTGCAGACCCCCGTCCCGCCGAACTCGATCCGCTGGGAGTTCTGCAACATCGTCGAGCCCGACCCGCAGCGGCGCCTGCGCCTCAACATCGACTACCGGAAGCTGGAGAACCTGCACCCGGCCGACCTGGCCGACATCGTCGAAGACCTGAGTCCCGAGGAACGCAGCGCGGTCATCGAGACCCTGGACAGCGAGGTGGCCGCCGACGCCCTGTCCGAGGTCGAGCCGAAAATGCAGGTCAGCATCCTCGAATCGCTGGATACCGAAACCGCCGCCGACATCGTGGAAGAGATGGCGCCGGACGAGGCCGCCGACGCGCTGGCGGAACTCGAAGACGAGACCTCGGAGGAGATCCTCCAGGAGATGGAGGTCGAGCCGAAGAGCGACGTCACCGAACTGCTCGAGTACGAGGAAGACACCGCCGGCGGCCTGATGAACACCGAGTACGTGGCTCTGGAGGAGGACGCGACCGTCAGCGACGCCATAGCGGCCGTGCGCGCCAACGAGGACCAGCTCGAGGTGCTGAATACGATTTTTCTGGTTGACGGCGACGGGCGGCTCATCGGAGCGGTTCCGCTCGGCAAGCTCTTTATCGCCGGCGGAGAGACTCCGTTGAAGGGACTCGTCTCCGGCACGCTCCTGCAAGTTCCCACCGAGGCGAAGAAGGACCGCGTGACCGAACTGTTCGACAAATACAACATTCTGACTCTGCCGGTGGTGGAGACCGGCGGCAAGCTGGCCGGAGCGATCACGGCCGACGATGTCATTAGCGTGTTGAGGGAAAAGTGACGGTGACGGCGCCGGCGCATCGCGCCAACCTGTGGAAGAAGAGCCGCATCCAACTGGCGCTGTTCTTCGCTGTGCTCGGGCCGGGGTTCATCACCGCCATGGTCGACAACGACTCGGGCGGCATCCTCACTTACTCGCAGGCCGGCGCGCGGTGGGGCTACCTACCGCTTGTGGACGCTGATCCCGATCACGGTCCTGCTCATCATCACCCAGGAAATGAACTCGCGCATGGGCGCGGTGACGGGCAAGGGTCTGCAGGACCTGATCCGCGAGGAGTTCGGCCTGCGCGCGACGTTTTTCATGATGGTGACGCTGGTGGTCACCAACCTGACCAACGTCATGGCGGAATTCGCGGGCATCGCGGGCTCGCTGGAGCTGTTCTCCATCAGCCGCTACATTTCGGTGCCGATCTGCGCGCGTGGGGGTGTGGTTCCTGGTGGTCCGCGGCACCTACAGGAGCGTGGAAAAGATCTTCCTGTTCGCCAGCGCCCTCTATGTCACCTACATCGTTTCCGCGATCCTGCTGAAGCCGAACTGGAAGGAATCGTTCATCTACAGTGTCAGGCCGGTGCTGATGCTCGACACGGACTACATCGTGATGCTGATCGCGATGGTGGGCACTTCGATCGCCCCCTGGATGCAGTTCTACCTGCAGGCGGCGGTGGTGGAGAAAGGGGTGACGGAGAAGGATTACCGGGCGTCCCGATTCGAGGTGATTGTCGGCTGCATCGGGACGTCGGTGATCGCGTTCTTCATCATCGTGGCCTGCGCGGCGGCGATCTGGGCCACCGGCCCGCGTGACATCGACGATCCGGCCACGGCGGCAATGGCGCTGAAGCCGTTCGGCAAGTACGCGTTTCTGCTGTTCAGCGCGGGCCTGTTCAATGCGTCGCTGTTCGCGGCGTCGATCCTGCCGCTATCGACGGCCTACTCGGTATGCGAAGGGCTGGGCTTCGAGTCCGGCGTGAACAAACGCTTCGGCGAAGCGCCGGTGTTCTACTGGCTGTACACGCTGCTGATCGTGGTCGGCGCGGGCGTGGTTTTGATACCCGGCTTCCCGCTGGTGCGCATGATTTTGTTCTCGCAAGTGCTGAACGGCGTCCTGCTGCCCGTGGTGCTGATTTTCATGATCAAGCTGATCAACAAGAAGGAACTGATGGGCGACTGGACCAACTCGCGTTTCTACAACTGGGTGGCCTGGGTTTCGATCGTGCTCATTATCGGTCTGACGGCGGCGCTGGCCGGAATCACGGCGCGGCAGGCGTGGAAGTAGGTGGGGCCGTAAACCGTTGATGCGCCGTGTAGGACATGCTTCAGCTTGTCCCTTCCGCGGCGGTGGTGCGATTTCTGCAAGTCCCTCTCCAGTCCTGCGACGGGTCTCCAGACCCGCTTGGGGCTGTGCTAACATCAAGAAAGTATGGCGATTCCAAACGTGACGCGGTTCCGGCCTTTTTGCCCGGTCTGCAATGAAAACTTCACCCTGATGGCCGTGCTGCCGAAGGGCGCCAGCGTGGACGCCTATCTGTCCGATGCGGTGGCCCGGCACGATCACAAAGCGTGGCAGGAAGCCAAGGCGTTGCACTTCAAGGTGCGCGTCGGCCAGCAGAAGCAGCGCAAGTCGAAGTAGCGCGCCCATCTCTCACTTCCCGGCCGCAACGTCGCTCGGGGTCCGCGTCGTCCTTCAGAGTAATCGTGCGCAGCGGCAAGGCCCGGGCCGCCGCCCGCAGTTTTGCGTTCGGCGCCGGCGGATTCTCAAGCAGATCCAGCACCCGCAGACTGTCTCTCTCGGAGAGCCGCCCGCGACCGGCCTCCGCGATGTCTTCGACCGCTTTTCTCGGCATGGCTAACCTCCACCGCCCCCTCTTACGGCAGCCGCGCCTTAAGCGTCCGGGAGGCGTCCAGGGCCGCCTGCGCCACGTCGTTGTCGGGATCGCGGGTCAAGCCGTCGAGATAGGTGACCGTCTCTTTGTCGCCGCTCATGGCGAGGACCTGAACCAACTGGATCTTCTCGTCCTTGGTGGCGGTCGTTAGCGCCTGTTCCAGCGGCTTGCGCACGGCGGGATCGCGCGCCGCTTCGATCAGGTAGGCCTGCGCCACGCCCTTCCACGCGGAGGAATTCAGCGTGTCGGCCAGGAAGCGGAGAGGACCGAATTCGGTGAACCCGGTCTGGCCCTGCATGACCAGCGCGAAGGCGGCGGCAAGCTGCGCCGGCCGCTTCTGCTCGTTCTTGAACTGGTCCTCGAGCAGAGGCAGGTCGGCGGGATCTTTCAGGCGGGCGAAGCCCTCGGCGGCCGCGGCGCGCAGGCCATCGTCCCGGTCGTGCAGGTACCGCGCGTACAGGTCGTGGCTTCCCGGGTCGGGGATCATGGCGATGGAGGTGAGCGCGGCCCGCTTTACCTTGGCCTCCCTAGCATCGGAGAGGACGCTGCGGAGAGTGGGGAGCGCCTCGCGGGTTCTCAACAGGCCGACGGTCTCGATGGCTGCGGTCTGCACCTTCGGATCGAGGTCGCGCAACAGGAAAACGATGCGTGGCCCGGCGCTGGCATCCCTGATCTTCTGGAGCGCGATCAGGCTCTCGTACATCAACTGATCGTCCTTGGAGTGCAGCGCGTCAATGAGGTCGGGCACCGCGGCCGTGCCTCGCAGAATGCCGACGGCGCGCGCCGCGTTGGCCCGGCTGTCCAGGGACACGCCGCCGCGCACCAGCTTGCCCAGGGCTTCGATCACCTCGGGTTTCACCGTAACGTAGGCCGGGACCACCTGGTCGTCCGTGTCGGTGAAGTGGGACTTGAGCGCCGTGCCCGCGCGTATGAGCGAAGCGCTCAGCCCACGCTTGACGTAGCCGGGCAGGTAGTAGTTCACCAGTCCATCGGTGGCGCGGATCTGCACCTCGGCTTCGTTGTCGCGGGTGGCCTGTATCAGCGGCGCCACGCTGGGCGGGCCGTCGATTTCCACGATGGCCTTGACCACCTCGATGCGAACGTTCGGATCGGGATCCGTGAGCATCGGCTGGAGCTTAGGGATCGCGTCCGAGCCCTGTTTGGCGAGTTCGCGCGCGGTGCGGATGCGTTGCTTTGAGTCGGCGGAGATCTGCGCCAATCCGCAGGCGCACACCAGGAAGGCGGAGCAGAGCACTCGGAAATGCCACATGCCTCAATTATCGCAGGGGAGAATAGCGGTCAGCTATCGCATAAGCGGAACCTCGTGGGGCAGGCGTCCACGCCTGCGCGGGACGTCCACGTCCCGCCCGGGGCGGATCTGGAGGCCACCACCAGTCGCGTACCACATGGGTTTCTGGAGAGCCGTCAATAGCCCAGGTCCCGCAGCTTCTCCATGGTCAGCGTGGATTTAGTCTGTCGCGAATTCCCGAGCAGCTTCTCGACGTACTTGGCCAGGATGTCGCACTCGACGTTCACGCGGTCGCCAGCGCGGTGGGAGCCGAGCGCGGTCGTAGCGTAGGTGTGCGGGACGATGGTGGCCGCGAGCACGCCCGCCTCGATGGAAGCCACCGTGAGGCTGATGCCGTCGATGGCGATGGAACCCTTCTCGACCACGTAGCGGTCGATCTCATCGGGAATGCGCACCGTCAGCCACCAGTTGCCGTCGCCCACGGCGTCGAGCGCGAGGAACTCGCCGGTGCCATCGACGTGGCCCTGCACCAGATGGCCGCCCAGCCGGCCCGAGGGCGAGAGCGGCCGCTCCAGGTTCACCCGCGATCCCACGCCGAGCGCGCCCAGGCTGCTGCGGCGCAGCGTTTCGGGCGAGACGTCGGCCGAGAAGCTCTCGCGCGTGAAGCTCACCGCCGTGAGGCACACGCCGTTGACCGCGATGCTGGCGCCGGCGGTCGCGTCCTCGAGCACGGCGCTGCAACGAATCTCCAGCCGCGCCCCGGCGGCTAGCGTGTCGATGCGCGCGACCGAGCCGGTCTCTTCGATGATCCCGGTGAACATGGCTCAGGTCTCCTTGACCAGCCAGGCCTGGACGGCGAATTCATCCGGCTCGCCGATGGGCCCCACAATCAGGTCGCGGAACTGGATGGCCTCTTTCCGGCTGCTGCGGCCGGCGCCGCCCACTACCGGCAGAGACTGCAGGCCTCCCAGAATCTTGGGAGCGTAGTAGAGAAAAATCTTGTCGGCCACGCCGCTCTGCAGCACGGCCCAATTCACCTTGCTCCCGGCCTCGATCATCAGCGAGAGATAGGACTCCCGGCCCAGGTGCTCCACCAGGCCGTGCAAATCGACGCGGCCTCCGGCGCCATTGACGGTAATCACCTTCACGCCGCGGGATTCAAGCGCGCGCCGGCGATCGGCGTGCGCGGCCGAGGTGGTCGCAACCAGCACGTCGCCCTGCGCGCTATCCACCATCTTGGATTGCGGCGGCAGGCGCAATTGCGAGTCGACGACCACGCGCAGCAGCGGCCGGCTGCGAGGCAGTTCGGTGCGGTCGGTGAGCAGGCAATCGTCCGCCAGTACCGTGCCGATGCCGGTGAGAATAGCGTCGGAAGTGTGGCGCAGGTGCTGGACGTGGGCGCGGGCCTTCTCGCTGGTGATCCAGCCGCGGTTGTCTACCGGCGCGGCGATCTTGCCATCGAGAGTGAGCGCCGCCTTGAGCGTGACCAGCGGCCGGCCGGTCCGCATGAAGTGGAAGAAAGGCTCGTTGAGCTTCTCGGCTTCGCGCGCGTGCCCGGGGGCCAACTCGACTTCGACGCCGGCCGCGCGCACGCGGCGGAAGCCTTCGCCCGAGACGCGTGGATTGGGATCGGCCACCGCGGCCACCACGCGGCTGACGCCCGCGGCGATGATGCGCATCGGTGCACGGCGGAGTGCGCCCCTCGTAGCAGCACGGCTCCAGCGTGATGTAGAGCGTGGCGCCGCGCGCCTTCCCGCCCGCCTGATCGAGCGCCAGAATTTCCGCGTGCTTCTTCCCGGCGTAAGTGTGAAAGCCGGAGCCGACAATCTCGTCCCCCAGGACGAGCACGGCGCCGACGGTGGGATTGGGGCTGGTGAGGCCCTCGCCCTGCCGCGCCAGATCGAGCGCCTGGCGCATGTAGTCGGAGTTCATGCTTCAAACAAGGATGACACGAACTTGTCCGCCTCGAAGGGCAGCAGGTCTTCGGGCTTCTCGCCGACGCCCACGAAGCGGATGGGCAGGTTCAGCTCGCGCGCGATGGGAACCACCACGCCGCCCTTGGCGGTGCCGTCGAGCTTGGTGAGCACGATGCCCGTCACACCCGAGGTTTCCGTGAAGCGGCGGGCCTGCTCCAGGCCGTTCTGGCCGGTGGTGGCGTCCATGCACCAGCAGTACCTCGTGCGGCGCGCCGGGGATCAGCCGGGCCGCCGTGCGGCGCATCTTGTCGAGCTCCGCCATCAGGTTCGATTTGGTGTGCAGGCGGCCCGCCGTGTCCACGATCACGTAGTCGATCTTGTGCGAACGGCCGGATTGCAGCGCGTCGAAGAGCACCGCGCTAGGGTCGGCCCCGGGCTTCTGGTGGATCACTTCGGTTCCCGTGCGCTCGCCCCAGATCTGTAGCTGCTCGATGGCCGCGGCCCGGAACGTGTCCGCCGCGCACAGCAGCACTCCGTGGCCCTGCGAGCGGTACAGGCGCGCGAGCTTACCGATGGTGGTGGTCTTGCCGGTGCCGTTGACGCCGACCACAAGCACCACGGCGGGAGGCTCGGTAACTCGCGGTAGCGGGCGTTCCGTGGCCTCCAGGACTTCGACCAGATGGCTCTGGATGAGCAGCTTCAGCTCTTCCACGTCGTCGATCGACTTGCGGTCCACGCGCTGGCGGATGAGCTCCAGAATCTCGCTCGTCGTCCGTATGCCGATGTCGGCGCCGATCAGCGTGTACTCCAGCTCTTCCAGAACGTCGGCGTCGATTTCCTTGCGCCCCGCCAGCGCGGTCTCCAGGTGCGAGACCAGGCCGCTGCGAGTTTTGGCGATGCCGGACTTCAAGCGATCGAGCAGCGACGGCTGGGCGGGGATCGAGCCGAACAAGGTGTTGATCATGACGTCATTTCATTGTATCGGGCGGTGCGCGCTCACTGCTGCGTTGCGGGCACTCGCAGCGTGAGCGGAGGGTTGGCTCCGGCGGCGACGCGCAGCGGCGGGAAATCGTTCTCGTGCGCTTTAAGGTAGTCGGGATCCTCCATCAGATCCCGGTGGGCGTAGTCCGGCACTACGTAGATGCGGTACTCGCCGGGCAGCGTGGGCGAGGACGTGAAAGTGCCATCGGGGCCGCTCGGGGCGTTGGCGGGAGATCTGGATCCCTGCGCGGGCACGAACGCGACCCAGGCATTTGCCGCAGGGCTGCCGGCCGCATCCAGAAGCTTGCCCTTGAGAACGATGGCGGGGGCGAATGTGATTCGCAGCGGACCGGCCGATCCGCCCTCCACCTCGACGCCGTTCCAGATCACCGGGAGATCTTTGTCGCCTTGCCGCACCGAGCTCAGCACGACGGGAGCTTCGTCGGGATCGGCCGGCTGGTCGCGGTCGGGCATCCACATGACGTTGTAGGTCTCTGGCAGGAGACCTTTCAGCACGAACGAGCCATCGCCGCTCGGGCGCGCTGCGAAGCTTGAGCCATAAACGGTGCGGGCGCCGATAACCACCGGCCGCGGCTTGGCTCCGCCCTCGAACACCACCATGCCGGCCAGGTCCACCGCCTCGACGGGGTGCGGCGCAAGGACGATCCCACTGATATCCGCGCTTCGGACTTCCACGCGCTGCTCGGCGAGCAGGTCGCCGGGCCGTGGCGGGTTGTTCGTTCCCGCCCGCAGCACATAGGTGCCCGGCGACACATGCAGAAGGCTGAAGGTGCCGTCGGCGCGCGTCGGCCCGAAAAACCGAACGGAACGCGGCGAATCCAAGGGCCGCAAACCAACGGAGACCGGCTGGGGCGAGCCGGCTGACGGTACGATCACCTGCCCTGACACACTGGCTCCCCGCAGCGGCACCACCCGGAAATCGACGCCGCGCTCCTCGCCCGCGCTCACCTCGACCACACCGGCCTCCCGCGGATCGAGGGTCCCAGGGTAATACTGGGCCGCAAGGTGGCCGCCCAGGTCTTCCACGCGCAGATAATAGCGGCCCGCGGCAAGACCGGCGATCCGGTACTCTCCCAGATCGTTGGCTTGCGCGAACCCTCCCGCGCTCTGCAACTCGCGGCGGCCGTTGATCGCGCGGAACCTCAACGCCTGGATCGTGGCGTTCTCGACCGGGAATCCATCTTCATCCACGATTTTGCCGGTGATCGCGGCCTGGGGAGTCAGTGCTAGGCGCATCGGGCTTGCGAAAGCCGGCCATAGGGTCAGAAAGCCTGCGCGGTACACCTCAATGCTGCCCCAATGAGGCAGCGGCAATGGCGCGCGGAAATGGCCGCTGGAATCCGTGGTGGCGACGACCGGCTGCGGGCCCATCCTCAAAACCACATAGGTTCCGGCGAGAGGAGCGCCCGTGGCGGAGTTCGTCACGTCGCCCTCGATTGCCGTCTGCGCGCATACGGCCGAACTGAGAATGATGGCCAGAAGGAGTGGTCTCATTGCGGCCTCCCGTTGACGGCGCACCCCATTACGACTCGAAGGGTCGCGTCACCCGCGAACGGATAGTCAAAACCGCTGTCGAGCACGTCCCGATCGCCGAGTTTGGCCGACAACAGGGCGAGGCGTCGATCGGCCGTGGCCTCCCCACGCGCGCTGATCGTCAGCCGGCCCGGCCCGGAGCTTTTCAAAACCAACGTGCCGTCGCTTCCGGAGACCGCTTCGGCCCCGCACAGGCCGATTGGGTTGTGACACTCAGCGTGGATCCGCACCGGGACTGCAGCGCAGCCTTGGGCGAAACTGACGACGCCGCGAAGCTCGCGCAAGGGCTGAAGTTCGACTTCCAATCCCTCAACCCCGCGGTCTGGCACGTCGACGTGCAGGTTGGCCGCGAGGATGGGGCGCTGGTCCCCGCCCCACGGATCGTTCTGCGATTCGCTGGTGAGCGCCAGCAAGGTGTATTTGCCCGGCCGCACACCCTCCAGCTCGAACTCGTCCGTGGGACTGCTGGCGAACGGGCCATTGGCGTTGATCAGCGCGTTCTGCTCCGGCACCAGCGTGACGTTCGTGTAAATGAACCGGCCGGAGGAATCCGCCGGCGTAGCGAGGTTCAGAAACCGTCCCGCCACGCGAGCTCCCGCCTGCCGCACGATCTGTATGTCGGCCCGCACCTGCCGTCCGGCCGCGATCTCCACCGGCCTGGCGGAGGCGAGGTCAAGAGCGTGCGGGTAGTAAGTGATGCGGTTCGAACTGTCATCCCAAGCGCCCTGACCCGACTTGTTGGCTACCACATAGTAAGTCCCGGGGTCGATCCGCGGAATTCGGAACTCGCCCCGGTCGTCTGTCTGTATCTGGTATACGTGGGCAACCTGCCGGCCGTCCGGCAGAACCTGCACCCGAGCGTAATGGACGCCGGCCGGCGTGCGCTTGACCGCCCTGAGGATCTCGATCATGGAGTGGGGCACCGGCAGTCCGTTGAAATCGGTGATCCTGCCGGCGAGTACGGCGTAAGGCTTCAGCGATATCGTTACCGTCGCGTGGGGGCTGTCGGACGTGAGGGTGACGCCCATCGTACAACGGATGGCGTGGTCGCACTGCGCTAGACCCTGCTGTTCGGCGCCCACGCCATAGACCCCTGGGGAGACGCCGGCGAATTGGAACCGGCCCTCGGAGTCCGTCCTGGTGAATCGCGGCTCGCTTCCGGAGGAGTTCGAATCCAATGTGACGCGCGCGCCGGACACGGGAGCGCCGGTGGCGCCGTTAGTCACCGTCCCTTCGACGATTCCCGCTGTCGGAGTCCCGCTTTGGCCTTGAACGCGAGTTACAGTGAGCGGCACAAGGAGCGCACAGCACAGCAGCCAGTGACGCATTCCGATCTCCCTATCCGCATACAGTAACACACAGACCGCGCGGCGGTGGTCGGATTATTGCCTATTTGCCGGCAATTCTTTCGAAAACGCCCTCGCGAAAAACGTTGACGATCTGCGGCGCCGGCTGCGCGCCCAGCTTCATTTCGCCCAGCACGTCCTCGTAAAGCGTCGCGTATTCGATCTGCTTGGTGGTGAGCGATACCCAGATCTGGCCCCAATAGTGGCTGCGCCCAACCAGTTCGATCCCGGCGCTCTTGACGTTCAGCTTGTTGAAGAACGCGCGGTAGTCGATGAGCGCGCACTGTTGGCCGTTGCGCTTCGAGACGCCGATCCACGTCAGCTCGATGTTCTTGTTCTCGAACTCGCCCCCGCCGGCGAGCGGGACCGTGGAAGGCTCCATGCGATAGGGCACGTTGAGGCTGAGCTTGTCGAAAGAATCCTGGCCAAAGAGCTCGAACATCTCGGTATCCCAAACCAGGTTTCGCTCCTGAAACGCCATCGCCGGGAAGCCTTGGAAGAACTCGGCCTTGTCGCTGTTCCCGCGGTCGGCGAGGCGGTAGCTGAATCCTTCCATGAACGCCTGCTTCTGGCCGTTCGCCGTGACGTTGTTCCACCGAACCTTGTCGCCGGGCAGGCCGCGCGTATATTCGCCGGCCAATTTCTGTGTCGGGCCGCCTTGGTTGCCCTTGACGTCCAGGTGGAAGTAGTCGCAGGTAAAACGGTAGGTGCGCGGGCCGTCGTCTTTTACCTGAAGACCCGCCGGCAGGCGCGAAAGCGGGTCGCTGCCCGCGGGAGTCTGGGCGCTCGCGGCGAGGGCCAGCGCCAAAGTCAACATCATCGAGCTCAGAGTACGGTTCATGGAGTCAGTGTAGGGCCAAATGCGCCGGCAGGCCCGCCCGAAAGCGACCGGAGGCGAACGGCAGCGGATGAACGGCCGGGGGATGGCGATAGACGGACTCCCCGATGCGAACCGCTGGGGCTCGCAAATCCTGCCGGAGCCGTGTCATGATGCGTTCCAGGAGGCAACCGTGAAGTCCGTTCTTCTTTCTGCCGCCGTCTTGCTGGCGGCGCTCTCCCTGGGCGCCCAGACCAAACCATCATGGACCGCCGCCGAACAGCCAATCGCGGACCAGTTGCGCGGCCTGCGACAGGTGCCTGACGAGATACGGGGCGCGGCCACCAGAAAGTTGGCTGCCCAGATACGTGGACTGCCGGCGGGGCCGAACAAACTCCGTCTGGCCGAGGGTCTGGCCAACCTGGCCACGGAGGGCGATTTCGGCCGCCAGACGTTACAGGACGTGGCCGCCACCCTGGCCGAGACTCTGCGCGAACGTCCGGTCCCGGACGAGAATGGCGAGCCGGCGATGCCCTACCGAACCCTGGCGCAGTTGATCCGCTACGAGCAGGTGCAGGTCTCGCTCGATACGCCTCCGCTGGCCGCGGCGCTCGCGCAGCTTGAAGAGCAGGACCGCCGCCGCGCCTCGGCGGACTTCACATTGCAGGACCTGCAGGGCAAGGAGTGGAAGCTGAGCGGGCTGCGCGGCAAAGTGGTGCTGGTCAATTTCTGGGCCACCTGGTGCCCTCCCTGCCGCAAGGAAATGCCCGATCTGGGCGCCCTATACGCGCGCTTTCGAGAGAAGGGTCTCGTGGTGCTCGCGATTTCCGACGAAGAGGCCGATAAAGTCGCGGCATTCGTCAAGGAACACGACGTCCGTTATCCGGTCCTGCTCGATCCGGGAAGCAAGGTCAGTACGCGGTTTGGCGCGGAAGGGATTCCGAAAAGCTACGTCTACGACCGCCAGGGCAAACTGGTGGCCACCGCCATCGACATGCGGACCATGGGCCAGTTCCTGGCGATGCTCTCGAAGGCCGGCCTACGGTAGGCCGCCACATAGCACCGAACCGCGACCGTCAGGGAGCGGACCTGGCCGCCATAGCACCGAACCGCGACCGTCAGGGAGCGGACTTGACGCTAGATCCTGCCTCGGGCCGCCCGCATCGACCGCAGCGCCGCCAGGTCGTCTCTCAGATCGTCGCGGGATCGTGGCGACAGGACATTGCCCCTGACCACGTTGTTGACGTCGTCGATCGCTACGTCGAGCTTGTCCTTGTCGAATTCGCCCCTGCTCAGCCTGTCGTCGAACTCGGAGAGGTGGCGTTGCGCGTTTTCGTAACGCTCTCGCTGGCGGCCGGCTACCGGCGCCATCTTCTGCGCCCGCTCCAGGTCCCGCTGGACGCGGCCGACTAGCTCGCGAGCCCGCCCGTAAGGGCCGCGCTCCTGGTGGCGGTCATCCCGGCCCCGCCGGTCGTCGCGCTGAGCATACGCCGCCGGCGAAAGCACCGCGGCCGCAAGAGCAATCGTGAATACCGCTTTGAAAAGGTTACGCATGGTGCAGTTTCGCTCCTCACGAGAGTATACACTCGCCGCCACCAAGCGCGCTCGATAGCGTCTAATGATATAGGTATGTCGCGCACGCTTCTGGCCGCATTCATCGCCGCGTCCGCGTTTTTGGCCGGCTCCGTGACCGATAGCGCCCAGCGCAAAATCGATCTGATCCAGCAGAACAGGGTGCCGCGGGGAACGGTCGTCGTCCTGGGCAGGGACGAGTTGAACTCTTACGTGCGCAGCAAGATCGCTCACTCGTTCCGGCAGGGCATTCGCGGCGCACGGCTCGATCTGGGCACTGGCCGCGCCACCGCCTTCGCCTACATCGACTTTCCAAAAGTGGGTCAGGAGATGGGCAAGCCGCTAGGCCGCCTCATGTCGTGGTTGCTTTCGGGCGAGCGCCGTGTGCAGGTGGAAGCCCACATCCACTCCGGCGGAGGCCGGGCCGAGGTGGACCTCGACCGTGTCGAGGTCTCGGGCTTCTCGATCAGCGGCTCCGCCCTCGATTACCTCATTCGCAACTTCGTGCGTCCCCACTACCCCGACGCCGTCGTCGGCCGGCCCTTCGCCCTGGCGCACAACGTCGAGCGCCTCGATGTGCGTCCCGCCGAGGTTCGAGTGGTGATTGCCAGGTAGCGGGCGCGATGGCCCTCACGGGCGGCCGGCGCGGCATAGCCCAACCAGCGTGCCGGGGCGGCGTGAGCCACTCAGCCCAGTACCTTGGCAGCTTTGCGGAAATCGGCCGCCGCCACGACGACCAGCGCGCCGTAAGTGCCGGCGCCCCCGCACAGCGCGTGCAACGACACCGCGTTGATGCCCTTCCCGGCCAGCTTGCCCATCAGTTCGGCGCCCACGCCCGGACGGTCCGCTCCGCTCGCCAGCAAGCCCTTCTGCTTCTTGCCGAGGGCCGTGCCCGCCTTCTTCGCGATCGGCGCCAGGTTCGGGGCCTTCTCATCGACGATGAGCACGACCTCCGACTTCCGCGCCGACTTCGGATATCCCAGGAATCCGATAAGATTCACCCCGGCATCCTTGATTGCCTTCAGGAGATTCGCTCCCTCCCCCACCTTGTTCGGGACCGTGCCCATGTAGAAATTCACCTGCTTGATCTGGTCAGCCATTCGTTTCTCCTTGATCCGAATGGTACGGCGCGAACAGCGGCCGGGTCAAGGAGATTACGGATTTTGCTGCGCCGGGTAACGCACCACGGTCATGCTCCTCAGGGTCACGGTGTTGGCGGTGGAGGCGGACATGCGGCCCAGAAACGTGATGGTGAGCGGCGCCGCCAGCGAATCCGGCGCGCTGCCGGCCGCCGCCGCGAATGCCAGCGCCGTACCCCAGCTCTCCACTCTCCAGCGCGCCCCGCTGGAGTCGATCCCGGCGTCCACCCCGCCGCCGGTGGCCGTTTCGGTGGCCGTTCCAGAGCGGGACACCACCGTCGTCGCTCCCCAATGGACCTCGAAAGTGAACGCCGTCTCCGTGCCTTCGTGGGAATAGTCGAATCGTATATCGGCGCGGTCGCCCGGCTGCAGAAATCCCGCCGGAATGGTGCAGGTGCCCAGAGAGGTGAGCGTCGTGGAACTGGTCGCCGCGCCCGTGCTGCCGCACAGGACCTGCGGCGTCGTGTGGATCTGCCCGCCCTCGGCCGTCTTGCGCGTCTGCGACGTGGTGTTGTACCAGGCGTCGCCGGCGCTGCGGGTGCTCGGATCGGTGGCATAGCCCGAATCTCCCCAGGCGGCGCGCGTCGCTGAGGTCGCCGCGTGAAACGACGGCCCCAGGACGCGCCCGTCCGGGTCTACGCGAGCCAGCTCGTTGCCGGAGGGGTCCAGCCAGCGGCCGAGCGGTGCGCTTCCTTGTCCCTGCCCGCCGCGGACCACCAACGTCGTCAACCCCGTCGTGGCCTGCGAGTCCCACACGTACATCGTTGCGGAGTCGCTGTTGTTGCCCACCGAAAGTTCGCGGTTCCCGTTGTCCCACGACAACTGCGCGCTGTTCTGCGCCAGGTTGCCGCTCGCATCCACGAAAGCGATCGAGCCCGCCGGGAACCCCGTGTAGAGGCAGGAATTCCAGACCGCATCGGCGCCGTTCGAAATCAGGCAGCGGTTGGCGGGCCCCAAGGGCAGCCGCGTCCAGAGCGCCGGCGAGGCCCCCTGCGCGACGATCAAGTCCCCGCGCGCGGCGGAGGCCGCGGCCGTGTCCGAGTGAGCCGTGCCGAGCAGGGCGTGCGCCAGCGGCGTCCTTGCATCGGCCAGCCGCGCATCCGCCGCCGTCACGAAGCGGTTCGTGTCCGCCGGCACACCGGCCGTTCCCGCGAGCGCCGCCTTTTGGCCCGAGCTCGGGTCGTTCGCATTCGAGTGCGTCGCGAAATTCAGGGCCAGCTTATATTCCTGGATCGCCGCCGTAGCCGACACGTTAGCGTCCGCCACCACGCCCGCCGCCAGCAGGGGGTTCGGAAAGTAGCCGCTCAGCGCTCCGCCGGCCAGTCCCGTCGGATGGTCGGTGTCGATCAGGCGGTAACTCGTCACCAGGGTGTCCCCGGCCAGCGGCAGCGAGCCCGGAGCGAACGTGATCACGTTCCCCGTCACCGAGTAATCCACGTTCTGTTTCTGCACCAGGCCGTTGCGGTAGAGCGCCAGGCTCGCCGCGGGGGAGGGCGGATTAGCCAACGTGAACACAGCGTTGGTGCCGTTGAGCAACCCGGCCGGCGTTTCTCCGTCCACGAAACCGGGGCCCGTGCTCGATCCGCACGGCCCGGAAGTGCCGTTCACCCGCACGCAATCGGTGAGGTTGCCCGGGACCGCCTCCAGCAAACCCGCGGAGTCGATGTAGACCGCCTGCGACGGTGCGTAGCCGGCGCCCCGCTGCGGCCGCATGGCGAGATCGGACAACAAACCCACCACGGAGGACTCCGGTATCTGCGTGTCCTCCCCCGTGCCCCCCGATCCGCCCGAGCCCGAAGACGACGGCGCCGCCGCGACGCGAACGTCACCGAGACCCACCGGCGCCACGCTGACCGGGACCACCCAGATTTCCCAGAACTGCGCCTTCGTGTCGCTAACGTAGTGCACGGCGTAACTCGACCCGCCGGTGTTCGCCGCCAGTTGCACCGACAAAATGCCGTTGACGATCGGTACCGTCAGGTTGCTGGTCGCGATGTTCGACGAATCCGAAGATTCGAAGCTCTTCCATTCGATCAGCACGAAACCGCTGAAGGGAGTGCCGTCAGCTTTGTAGAGAGTATCCTGGACGGTCGTCAGCGCAGGGTCCGCCCATCCCACCGCCAGCCCCAACGCCATCGCTGCCACCAAACGGAATTTCCAGCCGCACGCGAACATCATCAGCCTCCTGGATTGGAAAAAAGGGGCCCGGACCCACCCAAGGTCCAGGCCCTCAAGCCCATGCACCACGGCTTCAGTGTAAAGAGGCATCCAGTGACTGACCGGCCCCTGAAAGAGCGTAAGTGGAAGTCAGGAAGGGACTAATTTTCCGCCCAACGGCGTCATCGTACAATTGAGCTTCGCATTCGGCGCCGTGGGCCTCTGTGGACAGCGCGGCGATCGCGGAGCGTTCGAAACGTTGCTGCACCCAGTCGGAGGTCCCATTCGTGTGCGACTTGGGATGAGCCGTCGGCGGGCCGATTTGACGGAGCGAAGCGGCTGACTACCTGCGCGTCGGATACCCGGATTCAGGACAACCAGGCATGAACACGCTGCTCCCGAGGACGACTGGGAGCGGCGTACCCTGCAGGCAGGAAAAGAGTTCCGAGCCGACGACGCCCACATTGATTGAGGCAAACACCAGAATTGCGCGGCGTCGCTCATCTAAACAGCACGTCATAAGTAGTTGCGCATCCGCTCCGTGACGGTCGCGGCTCGGAATCGGCTTCGCACGGAGCCGCGCGCGCCAGCAAGCGGTTGTCGCGCAAACACTAACGTCGCCGTGTTTAGCTGGGACATGCTGCTTCTCCGCAGCGTGCCGTCCTGCACAGCCGACGTGCTCCTTACTTCGCCTCGCCCCGCTTGGTGATCCGCTCGGCGTTCATATACGGCCGCAGGGCCTCCGGTACCACCACGCTGCCGTCGCGCTCCTGGTAGTTTTCCAGGATCGCCACCCAGGTGCGGCCGATCGCCAGGCCGCTGCCGTTCAGCGTGTGCAGGAATTCGGTCTTGCCCTTGGCCGGTTTCACCCGAATCGCCGCCCGCCGCGCCTGGAAAGCCTCGTAATTCGAGCACGAGGAAATCTCCTTGTACTCGCCCAGCCCCGGCAGCCACACCTCCAGGTCGTAGGTCTTCGCCGAGCCGAATCCCATATCGCCTGTCGAAAGCACGATGCGCCGGAACGGCAGCCCGAGCCGCTTCAGAATGTCCTCGGCGTCCTCGGTCAGCCCTTCCAGCTCCTGGTAGCTCTGGTCGGGCCGCGCGAATTTCACCAGCTCCACCTTCTGGAACTGGTGCTGGCGGATGATGCCGCGCACGTCGCGCCCATAGGAGCCCGCCTCGCTGCGGAAACAGGCGGTGAAGGCGCAGAATTTCACCGGCAGGCGCTCCGCGTCGAGCGTCTCGTTGCGGTAGAAGTTGGTCACCGGCACTTCCGCCGTCGGCGCCAGCCACAGGTCCGAGTTCTCGATCTTGAACAAATCCTCGGCGAACTTCGGCAACTGCCCGGTGCCGAACAGGCTCGCCGAGTTCACCAGAAACGGCGGCAGGACTTCGGTGTACCCGTGCTCGCGCGTGTGCGTGTCGAGCATGAAGCTCGCCAGCGCGCGCTCCAGCTTCGCCCCCAGACCCAAGTAAATGGCGAATCGTCGCCCGCGTGATCTTGGCGGCCCGCTCCAGGTCCAGAATGCCGAGCTCTGGCCCCAGATCCCAGTGCGCTTTCGGTGCGAAATCGAACTCGCGCGGCGTGCCCCAGCGGTTGATCTCGAGGTTGGCCTCCGCCCCCGCGCCGACGGGAACCGACTCATGCGGCAGATTAGGGACGCTGGCCAGCGCTTCCCGGAATTCTTCGTCCAGCTTCGTCACCTGCTCATCGAGCGCCGCGATGCGGTCACCCAGTTCGCGCATCTTCTGCTGGAGTTCGGAAGTATCGACGCCCTGCCGTTTGAGTTTGCCGACCTCGGCGCTCTCGGAATTTCGCAGCGCCTTCAGCTGCTCGGCCTCGGTCACGGCCGCCCGGCGGCGCCCGTCCAGGTCGCGAAACTCCTCCACATTCAGCGTGAAGGCGCGCGTCGCGAGGCGCGCGGCGACGGCGTTCAGATTGGATCGAAAGAAGTTGAGATCGTGCACGGTTTGAAGCTACGATGATCGCACAGGCGCTCATCGCCCGTCGGTCCGGCCCAGATCACCGGAAATTGTCAACCAGCATCAGTTCGGACGACTGACGGTCCTGCTGAGGCCAGACGACGAACCGATCGTCTGGGGAGACACAGAGACCGAATTCTGCGTCTTTCTCCAACGTCGCCAGGGTGCTCACTCTACCGCTGCCCGGGTCCAGGAAGCGGATGGTGCGGGAATCCGGCATAAAGTAGACGCCCTTGGCGGTCACGCCGAAGTTCGCCCAGTACTGCAATGTCGGGACTACTTGAACCTCCTCGCCACCCTCGACCGGCACGCGATGGAGACTATCGGTCCCAAAAGCCATGAGGTCCTTGTCGTAGTACAGGTACTTGCCATTACCGGATTCAAATGCCGCGCCCCCGCCGTTCCTGGTCACCTGCGCCGCCGGGCCGCCGGCAGCCGGCATCTTCCATACCTCCACGCGGCCGGAGCGGCCGGAAGCGAAGTAAATCCAGCGGCCATCGCGCGACCAGCTCGGCACGTATGCGTCCTGGGCCAGCAGACGGGGCGTGCCGCCATCCGCGCCGACAATGTAGACTGTGGGTTGGCCGGTCACCCGGCAGTCGAACGCGATGGACTGCCCATCGGGCGACCAGCGTGGTGTGCCGAGTTGCGGCCCTCCGTACGAGGTCAGTTGCAGACAGTCCGATCCGTCGGCATCGCACCTCCAAACCTCCAGGCTCCCGGAACGGGTTGAATTGAACGCGATTTTGTGGCCGTTGGGCGAGTATTGCGGGAAATCATTGTGCCGGGCGGAGGCGGAACCGATCAGCATCGTCCGCTCCCCCGTGCGCGTGTCCAGGCGCCAGAGGTTCGTCTCCCTCTTGAACCATCCGTAAACGAGCCTGCGCCGCGCGATGACCGGGGAGTCAGCATCTTCAGCGGCGTATGGCAGACGGACCGGATCGCTGCGCCCGGAGACGGCCAGCCGCCACAGTGAGTGTGCCCCGTCAGGGCCCGCCGAAAACACGATTTCGCCACCGCCAGGCAGCCACGCAATCCCAAACACCTCGCCGTAAACTCGGTCAGTGAGCCTCCGCGGTTCTCCCTCGGGCGTCAGGTCGCGTGAAAGGCTCAGGGCGTAAGGACTGGCAACCCAACTCTTCACGTACCTGCCGAATGCCAGTGTTCGCCCGTCCGGAGAAAAAGAGGGAAACCAGTCTCCCAGGCAGCCGGGCGCTACCCTAGGGAAGGTCAGTCTGCGCCGCTCGCCTGTATCTACCGAGAGCACCCAAACACAGGAGGGCTCCTGCGGTGAATTCCGCGCGGGAAACGCCAGCCACCTGGCGTCCGGCGTCCACGAGAGGCAGCAGAGGGCACCAGCGATTTCCGCGAGCTTGCGCTCCGGGCCACCGAAAGGCGGGACAAGCATGATCGCGGACCGATCTCCCTCGAACCGCCGCAGAAAGGCAATGTGCCGGTCGTCCGGTGACCACGCCAGACTGAAGGGCAGCCCTGCCTGATTCGTGATCCGCACGGGCGCGCCACCGCCGATCTGCATGACGTAGATCTGAGAGCTGTCCTGCTTTTCGCCATTCCACACGAACGCCACCCGGTTGCCGTCTGGCGACAGCGAAGGGCCCCACGTGCGGCCTGCGAACGAGGCTAGGGGAACCGCCCTAAGCTCACCCGCGGCGGGCGGCTGACGCCACCACCAGATCAGCGAGAGAGCCAGCACCACAGCGATGGCAACCAAAACCGACAACCACCGCCGCCGGCGCGGCACCCCGGTTTGCGGGGCGGGAACGCCCGTCTCCTGCCGCAACTCCTCGAGTTCCACTCTCACGTCATCGATGTGCTGAAACCGGCGCGTGGGATCTTTACGCAGGCAGCGCGCGATGATCTGCTCCAGCTCCAGCGGGGTCTGCGGCGCCACCTCGTGCACGGGCTTCGGCTCCTGGTGCAGAATCGCGGCCAGGGTAGAGAGGTTCGAGTCGCGCTCGAAGGGCCTCCGCCCCGTCACCATCTCATACAGCAGCGCGCCGAAGCTGAAGATGTCCGAGCGCGCGTCCACCGGCTTGCCCTCGGCCTGCTCGGGCGACATGTAGGCCACCGTCCCGAGCACAGCGCCTTCCGTCGTCAGTTTAGTCTCTGTCTCCGCCTCCGGCCCCACGACAAACTTTTTCGCCAGCCCGAAGTCCAGAACCTTGGCCAGCCCTTCCTCCGTCACCATGACGTTGCCCGGCTTGAGGTCGCGGTGCACGATGCCCTCGGCATGCGCACTAGCCAGCGCGTCCGCGATCTGGACCGCGCACCGGAGCGCTTCCTTCACCGGCATGCCCCGGCGCGGGATCATCTCAGTCAGGGGTTTGCCGGCCAAATATTCCATCACCAAAAAGTCGATCCCGCCCTCGCTGCCGATGTCGTGGAGCGTGACGATGTTGGGGTGGTTCAGCGCCGAAGCCGCGCGGGCCTCGTGAATGAGCCGTGCCTTGCCGGCCGCATCGTCCGCCAGCTCGCGCGGCAGCACTTTCAGCGCGACGCGGCGGCCCAGCCGCGTGTCCTCGGCCAGGTAGACCTCGCCCATGCCGCCAGCGCCCAACTTCGAGATGACCTGGTAGGCCGAGATGCGTCGCCCCGCCGCCAGCACTGAGGTGCCCGCGGCCGCGCTCTGCGCCTTGCCGACCAGGGATTCCAGATCCCGGCGCAACTCCTCGTCGCCGCCGCAGGCATCGCCAAGGAACGCGGCGCGCTCCGCCTCGGGCCGCGCCAGCGCGGCATTGTAAAGCTGCTCGGCCTTCTCCCAGCGCGGGTCACGCGCCATGGTACCTCGGCGGCTCGGTAATCGGCGCGGATGGGGTCATATCCCACTATCCGGCCCGAAGTTCGCCTGGAAGTATATCACGAGCCCGGTTCCGGTTTTTGGCCGTGTGGGGTACTTGTCGCCCGCTGACGGGTGCCAAGGGCGAAGCCGGCGAATTCCCCGCTGGATCAACGGGCGACGGGCCACGAGCGACGAGCGCCTTCGGATACACTTGGACTGGGAGGACGCCTTCCCCAATGGCCACGCGAACCAAAGCGCCGGTTACCGCCGACCTTGCCGTCCGTTATGGCGGCCTCGAACCCGAGGCCCTGATTCGGGCTTTCCGGGTGATGCACACCTCCCGCCGCCTGGACGACCGCGAGATCCTGCTGAAGCGCCAGAACCGCATCTTCTTCCAGATCAGCGGCGCCGGCCACGAGGCCATCTCGGCCGCCGCGGGCATGCTCTCCGCGCCGGCCACGACTGGTTCTATCCCTACTACCGCGACCGCGCCCTGTGCCTCGCGCTCGGCGTCACGCCGGCCGAGATGCTGCTCACCGCCGTGGGCGCGGGCGCCGATGTCGCTTCCGGCGGACGCCAGATGCCGTCCCACTGGGGCGCGCCGCTGCTGAACATCGTCAGCCCGTCCTCGCCCACCGGCACGCAGTTTCTGCAAGCCATCGGCTGCGCCGAAGCGAGCCGCCATCTCGATCCCTCCGGCGATGCCGTCACGCTGGTCACCTCCGGCGATGGCGCCACCAGCGAGGGCGAGTTCTGGGAGGCCCTGAACGCCGCCTGCCTCGATCGCCTGCCGGTCGTCTTCCTGGTCGAGGACAACGGCTACGCCATCTCGGTCCCCGTCGAGAAGCAGACCGCCGGCGGCAACATCGCCCGCCTGGTTTCGGGGTTCCCCGGCCTGTCCATCCAGGAAGTGGATGGCTGCGATTTCGTCGCCTCCTACCAGGCCGTGCGGCAGGCCGCCGAGTACTGTCCGCTCCGCGCCAAGGGCCCGCGCTGGTGCACGCCACCTGCATTCGGCCCTACTCGCATTCGCTCTCCGACGAGGAAAAGCTCTACAAGACCGACGAGGAACGGGCCGCCGAGGCCGCGCGCGACCCCGATCGTCAAGTTCCCCGAGTGGCTGGTCGAAGAGGGCGTTCTCGATCGCTACGCTCTGCAGGTCCTGGTTCACGAGATCGACCTGGAGATTCAAGCCGCCACCGATGCCGCTCTCATCGCCGCCCCGCCCGCCCAGCGGCTCGGCGCTGCTGCATCTCTACTCGGACAAGGTCGATCCCGTGTTCGGACGCCTTCGCGAACCCGCCGCGGTTTGCCGGCGATCCGCGCACCATGGTGGACGAGATCAACCTGACTCTTGCCGAGGAGATGCGCCGCAACCCGCGGATCGTGGTCTTCGGCGAGGACGTGGCCGATTGCAGCCGCGAGGATTACCTCCCCAAGCTGAAAGGGAAGGGCGGCGTCTTCAAGGCCACTCACGGCCTGCAAAAGAAATTCGGCTCCGAACGCGTCTTCAATACTCCGCTCGCCGAAGCCGCCATCGTCGGCCGCGCCATCGGCATGGCCACGCGCGGAATGAAGCCCGTGGCGGAGATTCAGTTCTTCGATTACATCTGGCCGGCCATGATGCAGATCCGCGATGAGCTCGCCAGCCTGCGTTGGCGGTCGAACGGCGGCTTCTGCGTGCCCGGCCGTGCTGCGCGTCGCCATCGGCGGCTATCTTGAGCGGCGGCGCGGTGTACCACAGCCAGTGCGGCGAGGTCGAGTTCACGCACATCCCCGGCCTGCGCGTCGTGTTCCCGTCGAACGCGCTCGACGCCTGCGGCCTGCTGCGCACCGCGCTGCGCGCCGACGACCCGGTGCTGTTCCTCGAGCACAAGCGCCTCTACCGCGAACCGTACAACCGCTCGACGCATCCCGGCCCCGACTTTCTGATTCCGTTCGGCCGCGCCAGCGTGGTCAAGGGCGGGCGCAGTCTCACCATCGTCACGTATGGAGCGCTGGTCCAGAAATCGCTCCTGGCGGCCATCGAGATCGAGAAGCGCGATTCTTCGGTGAGCGTCGAGATTCTCGATCTGCGCACGCTGGCGCCGTACGATTGGGAAGCCATCCGCCGCAGCGTGGAGAAGACCAGCCGCGTGCTGATCGCGCACGAGGATTGCCTCTCCTGGGGTTATGGCGCGGAGATCGCCGCGCGTATCGCCGCCGAGCTCTTCGACCGCCTCGACGCTCCGGTAGGCCGCGTCGGCGCGCTCGACACCTGGGTCGGCTACAACCCCCAGCTCGAATCCGAGATCCTGCCCCAGGTGGACACCATAGTCCGCGGGGCCGAAAAAGTCCTGTCTTATTGAAGTGGGGCAGGACTCCAGAGGGACTTGCAAAAGTCCGCGACACTGCACCGAACCACGAGCGTTGAGCGAGTGGACCCCCTCAAGCAGATGTCAATCGGCGGCCCGTTCCGCTCCCTGACGGTCGCGGTTCGGTGCTACCAGCCGGTCGAGTGACTAATTTCGCAAGTCCCTCTCCAGACCCGCCGCCGTGATCGGACGCCTTGGCGGCCCGATCGTCGCACGGTAAAATGCGAAGGTGCCAACTGCGGCGCCTTCCATCCCGATTCGGGTTTTGGCCGGAATTGGCATTGTCGCCGCGCTGGCCATGTCCGGCGCGCTGGACTACGCTCAGTTCCTCTCCGAATACAGCCGGTCCGCCGGCCAGTTTCAGATGGCGGCGCAGGAAGCGCGCTTCAGCGGTGCGCTCGCCGCGCTGCCCGCGGGCGGCGTTGTGGGCTATGTCTCCGATGTCCCGTCCAGCGACCCGCAGGCCCAGGCCATGTTCGGAGCCGCCCAATACGCGCTCGCGCCGCGCATCGTGGTGCCCCTGAAGAGCGGGGGCAAGGCCGATTGGGTGGTCGGCAGCTTCGCCCGGCCGGAGGAGGCCCCCCGCGTGGCGGCAGAACGCGGCCTCGGCATCGTCTCCGATTACGGGAACGGCGTCGTCCTCTTCCGTAAGGAGCCGCGCCGGTGACCGGTCTCCTGGCGTTCCTCGTCCCGCTGGTCGCGGGCTGGTTTCTGGCCCACGCGGCTCTGGCGGGATATCGGATCCGGCCGGCCTGGGCAGCCCGCGCATTCGAGGCTGCCCTCGGCGCGGGCGCCGGGATCGCGATCTCGTCAGTCGCGTTCTTTCTGCTGACGCTGGCCGGAGCCGCGTCGCCCGCCGTCATCCTGGCCTGCGACGCCGCACTGCTCGCGGCTGGCTTGGTCGCGTTCTGGCGGACCCGCCGCCGGACCGCGGGCGGACCGGCCGAATCCGCCGCTCCCCCCCTCTTTCGCTGGAACTGGCTACTCGCCCTGGCGCTCGCGGCGGGTTCTGCCCTGGTGCTTTACGGCCTCGTTTCCGTCAGCGCCGCCAGCCCCGACGGCGAATGGGATGCCTGGAGCATCTGGAACCTGCGCGCGAAGTTCTTGGCCGCTCCCGGCGACGCCTGGAGAGGCGCGCTCTCGCCGCTCCCCGAAAAGGCCGGCATGCATCCCGACTACCCGCTACTGCTGTCCGGCTTCGTCGCCATGGTCTGGAAAAGCGCGGCCGACACGTCGCCATGGGTGCCGCAACTCGCCGGGTTCCTGTTCCTGGCGCTCGTGGCGGCCTTGCTGGGGAGCGCGCTCACGGCCCTGCGGGGTTTGACCAGCGGGCTGACTGCCGGCCTGGTCCTGCTTTCGAGCACGTCCTTCCTGTTCCTGGCGACCATGCAGTATGCCGACCTGCCGCTCAGCTTCTATTGCCTCGCCTCGATTGCGCTGCTGCTGATGGCGGAGACGCCCGCCGGCCTCGCCCTATCCGGCGCCTTCGCGTCGTTCGCGGCGTGGACCAAGAACGAGGGCCTGGCCTTCGCGGTCCTCCTGACGCTGGCCATCCTGGCGGTGGAGTGGCGCGCCGCGGGCTTCCGGATCGCGCTGGTTCGCTTGAGAGGCTTCCTGACAGGCGCCGCGCCAGTCCTCCTGCTGGTCGTCTGCTTCAAGCTGTTCCTGGCGCCGGCGTCCGAACCGCTCTTCCAGCAGGGCGCCGCCGGGTTGACTCACAAGCTCGCCGATCCCGCCCGATACGCGCAGATCGGGAAGGCCATGATCGCCGAGTTGTACCACTTCGGCCAGCCATGGTCGCATCCGTTGCTGCTGCTGGCGATCCTGGCGCTGACGCTCCGGTTCCGCATCGACGCGACTAGGGCGCGCGCCCTGCGCATTGCGACTACCGCGCTGGCGCTGGTGTTCACGGCCTACTGTGGCGTCTACCTGGTCACGCCGAGCGACCTCGCCTGGCACTTGCAGACTTCTCTTCCGCGGCTTTACGGGCAACTCTGGCCCAGCGCGCTTCTGCTGGTCTTCCTGACTTTGAACTTCCCGGCGGCCGGCGCCGCGCAGAAGAGAACGGAGCGAGCGCGGAAATGAAGTCGCCGATCCGCATCGCCTCCGTCCTGATCCTGGGCCTTCTGTTCGCCGCCAACTGTTACCGCGCCGCGACGCAGTCGCTCACCCACGACGAAGCGCTCACCTGGGAACTGTACCTCGACGCCCCGGCCTCGAACATCTTCGACCTCTACGACGCCAACCACCATTTCCTTTCGACCATCCTCGAGCGCCTGTCAACCGGCCTCTTTGGCACCTCGGAACTGTCGCTCCGGCTTCCCAGCCTGCTGGCGGGAGCATTGTTCTTCCTGGTGGTGTACCGCCTGGTTTTCCTGGTCTTCGGCGGAGGGTGGCTGGTTCCGCTGGCCGTTTTGTTGATGGCCGCCAATCCGCTGGTGCTCGATTTTCTGGTGGCCGCCCGCGGATACGGCCTGGCGCTGGCGCTATTCTTCTACTCGCTCCTGAATATGGCTGAGCATCTGGCCCGCCGCGGGCGGAGGGAGCTCTATCTGGCTGGCACGGCGCTGGCTCTGGCGCCGGCTGCCAACCTGACGCTGCTGGTCCCGGCCTTCGTGCTGGCCGCGCTGTTCGGATTCTTGATCTGGCGCCGTCCGGAACCCGCCCTTGCGGCGAAGCGGGCCAGGAAGCGCGCGCCGGCCGCCGCGGGACCCGGCCTTCGTCACTTCGCGCTCCCGCTCGGTGCGGTGGCGTTGCTGTTCTTCCTGGCTGCGCCGGTTTCCAAAGCGCGCCTGGCCGACTTCTATGTGGGAATCGACTCGCCGGCCGCGAGCGCGGTCAATCTGGTTGGCTGCTCTTTCGCGCACAACTCGGGAGTCGGCGGGATCAATTCCGGCCGTCCCGTCCTGGCCGCGTGGCGCTCGGCCCTCTCGGTTCTTCTGCCGGCGATGGCGCTCCTGGCCGCGGCGCTCGGCGCGGTGCGGGTGTTCCGGGCCGGGCGCGAACGCAAGCCGCCGGCTCTGGCGGATGCCGTTTTGTTTCTCGCCGGCGGTTCGATAGTGGCGTCCGCCGCGCTCCTGGTCGCGCTTCATTACGCCGTAGGCATGCCGTATCCTTCCGACCGGACCGGCCTATACTTCCTGCCGCTCGCCGGATTGGCGGTCGCCCTTCTGGCAAAGCAGGCCGGGCGAGTTCCGGCCGTGGCCGCCGCCGTGCTGGGCACGCTGATGGCGGCGCACTACCTGGCCCAGTGGAACACTTCGAGCTTTTACGTGTGGCGCTATGAAGCCGATTCGAAGCGAATCCTCGACACGATTGCGAGCGCGCCCAGAGGCGCCAAGGCCCCCCTTCGCGTCGGCATTTCCTGGCAACTCGAGCCCGCGTTCAACTTCTATCGAACCGTCCGCCGCTGGACTTGGCTCACACCGTTCGACCGCAACGGCCCCGATGGCGACTACGACTACTACGTCCTGATCGCGAACGATCGCCCGCTCATCGCCCGCCTGGCGCTCCGCCCGATCTACAGCGGCCCGATTTCCGGCACGGTGCTGGCCGTGCCGGGCCAGCCGCGAGCCGGAAACTGGTAAACTGTTACTCCGGTTGACGATATGCCCATTAGCAAGGACTTACTCGAAATTCTGGTGTGCCCGCTCTGCAAAGCGCCAGTTCACCTCACACCGGACCAGAGCGGACTGAAGTGCGCCCAGTGCAAGCGCGTTTACCCCATCCGCGACGACATTCCAGTCATGCTCGTCGACGAGGCTAAAATCGAAGAGTAGCCCGCGGGCATGGAGAGCATACTCGATCAAGTTCCCTGCGGGGCGCGAGCGGCCGTGATCCGCCTGCGCTCGCTCGGCGACTGCGTCCTGACGACGCCGGCTCTGGAAATCCTCAAGCGCAGCCGGCCGGACCTCGCGCTAGCCGTCGTGGTCGAGGACCGCTTCGCCGGAGTCTTCGAGGGCAATCCGGACGTCGACCGCATCCTGCCGCCGCGTTTGAGTGCCCTGCGGAAGTGGGCCCCCGCGCTCGCGCTCAACCTGCACGGCGGGCCGCGTAGCATGGCGTTCTCGTTTGCCTCCGGTGCCCGATTTCGCGCCGGGTTCGGCCACCATCGCTACGGGTTCGTATACAACGTCCCCATCCCTCCGCCGCAGCGGATTCTAGGCTTCTCGCGGAGGGCGCACACGGCGGAGCACCTGGCGTCGGCGGTCTTCTACCTGGGCGCCCCACAGTGCGAGATCCCGCGTGCCAGACTGTTCGCCCAGCCGAATGGCGAAGACCAGGCCTACGCCGTGCTGCACCCCGTGGCCTCGGCTCCCGACAAGACCTGGCCGGCCGCGGGTTTCCTGGCGGTGGCGCGCCATTTCGAGGAAAGGTGGGGACTCGAGCCGGTCTTCGTCGGCGGCGCCGAGGACGACCTGGCCGCATTCCGCCCCTACCGCGTCGTAACCGGAGCGCCGCTCCCCAAGCTCAAGACGCTGATGGCGCGAGCCTCGGCTTTCGTGGGCAACGACTCCGGTCCGGCGCACATGGCCGCCGCTTTCGGCATCCCGTCGGTGGTCATCTTCGGGAACTCCGATCTCGAGCTGTGGAGACCGTGGAAAGCGCAGGCCGAGGTGGTTGCGGCCCCGGGTCCCATCGCGGAAGTGCGGCCCGAGACGGTCATCGCCGCCCTCGAACGGCTGAAGGTGGCGGCGTGAAGGAGCGGCTGTTCCTGCTTCGCTTCGTGGCGCCGCACTGGCTCGCCATTCTCGGCGGCACCGTGCTGATGGTGGTCGCCGGTGCCATGAACGCCATGGTGCCGCTGCTGATCGGCCCGATCATGAAGCGCGTGCTGAATCCCGCCTCCGCCGAGCTTCCCGTCCTGTTGCTGAAGAAGATCCCGCTGCTGGGAACACCGCTCTTTCTCGAACAATTGACGCCCGGATTCATCCACAACGTGTGGACCATGATCGCCTGGGCCATCCTGGCGACGTTCCTGACCAAGGGCTTCTGCGATTACGCCGGCAACTTCCTGATCAACTACGCCGGCCTCTCGGCCATGACGGACCTGCGCCAGAAGGTCTTCGACAAGGTCCTCAGGCAGGGAGCGCAGTTCTTCGAGACGCATTCCACCGGCCGGCTGATGTCCTCCATGATGAACGACGTCGACAAGATGCAACTCGCCAGTTCGCAGATGCTGGCGGACCTGCTGCGGCAGTTGTTCTCGGCGGCGTTCTTGCTGTTTGTCGTGGTGTCCACGGACTGGCGCCTGGCCCTGATCAGCCTCACGCTGTTCCCCTTCGTGCTGGTTCCTACGGCGCGCATCGGAAAGCGCATCCGCAAAACCACGCGCAAGGCGCAGGATCACCAGGCGGAAGTGAACCAGATCCTGCAGGAGACCCTCAGCGGGCACCAGGTAGTGAAATCGTTCTGTGCCGAGCCCTACGAATCCCGCCGCTTTTTCGACACGGCGCGGCGGCTTAAGAGAGCCAATCTCAAGTACACCTTGCAGCAGGCGCTGTCGTCGCCGCTGATCGAGTTTCTGGCCGCGGTGACCATCGTCGGCCTGCTGGCGTATGCGCGCGACCAGATCAAGGCGCACACCATGACCGCCGACGGCTTCATGACGTTCATCTTCGCGCTGCTGCTGCTCTACGAACCGGTCAAGCGGCTTACCGGGATTCACAACATCTTCCAGCAGGCGCTGGGCGCCTCCGAGCGGGTCTTCGAGTACCTCGTGCGGCCCGATGACATCCGCAGCAAGCCGGGCGCGCGGCGGCTGACCGAGTTCAAGCAGGGGATCGCGTTCAGCGGCGTCAGCTTCCGCTACCCCACCGCCGAGAACGGTTTTCTGCTGAAGTCCATCGACCTCGACGTCAAGGCCGGAGAGGTGGTGGCGCTGGTGGGGCCGAGCGGGGCGGGGAAGACCACTCTCGTGAACCTGGTGCCGCGGTTTTACGACGTCTCGGAGGGCCGCGTGCTCATCGACGGCACGGACGTGCGCGATCTGGAGCTGACCTCTTTGCGCGAGAAGATGAGCATCGTGGCGCAGGACACCTTCCTGTTCAACGACACGGTGGCCAACAACATCCGCTACGGCAAGCCGGGCGCGAGCATGCAGACGGTGACGGAAGCGGCGCGCAATTCGCTAGCCGAGGAGTTCATCGCCGCCCTTCCGCATGGGTACGACACGGCCATCGGAGAGCGCGGCGTGAAGCTGAGCGGCGGCCAGCGCCAGCGGATCGCCATCGCTCGGGCGCTGCTCAAGAATGCGCCGATTCTGATCCTGGACGAGGCCACCTCGCACCTGGATACGGAATCGGAGATGCTGGTGCAGAAGGCGCTCGCCAACCTGATGGCGGGCCGGACGGTGATCGTGATCGCCCACCGGCTTTCTACCATCCGCCGCGCCGACAAGATCGTGGTGCTCGACCGCGGGCGAGATCGCCGAGATCGGCACGCACGAAGAGCTGGTCGGCGGCGGCGGCATCTACCAGCGCCTGCACGCGCTGCAATTCCTGGAGCCGGATTCGGTCGTGAATACATGAAGACCAAAACGATTTTCCACGTGGCGCAGGCACTCGTGCCTGCAGCCTCGACACTCGTGTCGAGGCGCGGCTCTTGCGTCGAGATGAGTGCCTGCGCCACGATCCTCAAGGAGCCCGTATGAGCCCGCGCAGCATGACCGGCTTTGCCCGCGTGCGCAAAGCCCACGGCGACCGCGAAGCGGTCGCGATGGTGAAGACCGTCAACCACCGCGGGCTGGACGTCCACTTCCGCATGCCGCCGGCGTTCGATCCGTTCGAGGCCGCCTTGCGCGCCGCGGTGAAGCGCCACCTGTCGCGCGGGCACGTCCAGGTGCAGATGAGCTACGCCGCGCGGAGACGCCGCCGCGCCACCCGAGGTCAACCAGCCGCTGCTCGAGGCCTACCTGCGGGCGTTTCATCGCATCTCGGCCATCCACGGCCTGCACGGCGAGCCGGACCTGAACGTAACCTTGCAGATGCCGGGCATGTTCGCACCCGAGGACGCCGAACCCGAGCCGGATACGGAACGGCTGCTGGTCGAGACCCTCGAAGAGGCGCTGCAGCGGTTGAACGAGTTTCGCGAGCGCGAAGGCGCGGAGACCGCCGCCGAGATGCGCGGCCGCAACGCCACGGTGCTGCGAGTGCGCCCGCCGGATGGACGAATTCCGGTCCCGGGCGGTGCCCGAGTTCCAGGCGCGGCTGGGCGACCCGGATCGGCGAACTGCTCCGCGGCGTTGACCTGGACCCCCAGCGCCTGGCCCAGGAAGTGGCCTACCTGGTGGACCGCACCGATATCAGCGAGGAACTGACCCGCCTGAAGGTTCACGCCGTGCAACTGGACGACCTGCTGGTGGAGGGCGGCGAAATCGGCAAGAAGATCGACTTCATGCTGCAGGAGATGCACCGGGAAACCAACACCATCCTCTCCAAATCGACCGGCGTGGGCGAAACCGGCCTGGAGATCACCGAACTGGCCCTCAACGCCAAAGCCGAGATCGAAAAGATCCGGGAACAGGGACTAAACCTCGAATGAGCATCGTCTTCATCATCTCGGCCCCATCGGGGTCCGGGAAATCCACGCTCGTGCACCGCCTCCTGAAACAGGACCCGAGCCTGCTGTTTTCAATTTCCTACACCACCCGCGCGCCGCGGGGCCAGGAGGTTCCCGATCAGGCCTACCATTTCCTGTCGCGTCCGGAGTTTGAGGCCGCGCTGGCAGCGCGACGAGTTTCTGGAGTACGCCGAGGTATTCGGGAACTACTACGGAACCCACCGGGAGGTGCTCGATCGCGCCCAGGCCGAGGGGCGGGACCTGCTGCTCGACATCGACGTGCAAGGTGCGCGACAATTGAAGGGTAAGGTTCCGGAAGCTGTTACTATTTTTGTGCTTGCCCCGTCCCGCGCGGAGCTGGAGAAACGCCTGCGGGCGCGATCCGAAGATTCCGAAGAAGTTATCGCGCGGCGGTTGGATGGGGCCGCGGCCGAGATCCGCAATTACGGCGCGTACGATTACGTCGTGGTGAACCGGGACCTGGAGAAATCCGTGGATGCGCTGGCCTCGATCGTGAAAGCCGAGCGTCTGCGCCGCACCAGGATGGAGGACGAAGTTCGCGCCATCCTGGGAACGTTCGAGAAAAGCTCTAGCCCCCGCTCGACGAGCGACGGGCGACGAGCGACGAGCTGAGAGAGGTTTTCCGCATGACTGATTCGCCTGCACCGCGCAATAACATCATTGCCTCGATTCCGGACGATCCGGAGCAGAGCACCTACCGCTTCATCATCGTGGCCGCCAAGCGCGCCCGCCAGCTTCAGAGCGGCGCCCGCCCGTTCCTCCCGACCACTTCGAAGAAGCCCACCATCACGGCGGTCGAAGAGGTGCGCCGCGGCCTGGTGAAGTACGACGACCCGGGCATCGAGGTGCCGCCTTTGCCGGAGCCTGCCGCCGGAGAACATCTGAGGCGTTCCCGCGCATGAACGTCGTGCTCGGCATCGGCGGCGGCATCGCGGCTTATAAGGCCGCGGAGCTGGCGCGCGCACTCATGGAGCGCGGCGTCTCCGTCCAGGTGGTCATGACCGCGGCGGCCCAGGAGTTCGTCAGGCCGCTGACCTTCGCGGCGCTCACGGGTCACAAAGTGATCACCGGGATGTTCGCGGCGCCGGCGGGCGAAGACACGCTCGCCAGCGCGATCGAGCACATCGGCGTGGCCGACAGGAGGCCGATCTGCTGGTGGTCGCCCCCGCCACCGCGGATCTGCTGGCGAAATTCGCCAACGGCCTGGCCGACGACTTCCTTTCCACCCTCTACCTGGCCTTTCCCGGACCCGTCGTGCTCGCGCCCGCGATGAATACGCGACATGTGGCAGCACCCGGCCACGCGGCGCAACCTGGAGACCCTGCGTGGGCGCGGCCACACCATCGTCGAGCCGGACGAGGGCTTGCTCGCTTGCGGAACGGTGGGTCCGGGCCGGCTGGCCGAGCCTGAGCGGATCGCCGAAGTGGTGATGGGCGTCCTTCAGCCGCGGCGCGACCTCGAAGGAGAGACGGTGCTGGTGACCGCCGGACCGACCCAGGAGCCGATCGACCCGGTGCGGTTCCTTTCGAACCGCTCGAGCGGCAAGATGGGATACGCGCATGGCCGAGGAGGCGGCGGAGCGCGGCGCGCGGGTCATGCTCGTTTCCGGCCCGGTGAGCCTGCGAGCGCCGGCCGGCGTGACGGTGGTTCAGGTCCGAGACCGCGGCCGAGATGCGGACCGCGGTGCTCGACCGGCTGGCGGAGGCGACCATCGTCGTCAAGGCGGCCGCGGTGGCCGACTACTATCTGCCCGAGCCCGCGGCGCAGAAGATCAAGAAGACCGGCGCCGGAATCTCGCTCGCGCTCGAGCCGACGCCGGACATCCTGGCCGAAGTGGGCTGGCAGAAGGGCGCGCGGCTGCTGGTCGGGTTCGCCGCCGAAACCGGGAACGTGGCCGCCGAGGCGCGGCGCAAGCTCGAGGCGAAGAACTGCGACATGGTGGTGGGCAACCGCGTGGGCCGGAAGGGCACCGGCTTCGGCGCCGACGACAACGAAGTGGTGCTGGTGCTGCGCAACGGGGAGACCGTCGAGCTTCCGCGCGCCCCCAAGCGGGAATCGCCGGCCGCATCTTCGACGAGCTGCTGAAGCTGCGATGAATCCGGACCTCCTGCGCCGGTACCTGAGCTATTACCAGGACCTCGGCTTCAAGACCCTGTACCGCGCGGACACTCCGCAAAACCGGGCAGGCTTGTCCCCCGTGGACGAGTAGCCGCCCCGTTTTGCCCCAACTCTGCCCGGGCGCCGCCGAAGCTCTGCCCCCAACTGCCGCGCCTCGAGCCCCATGCCACCGATCCGGCGCCGCCGAAGCCCTCCGGCGCATCCGCGAAGACATCGGCGATTGCCACCGCTGCCGCCTCACGAGGGCCGCACGCAGATCGTCTTCGGCGTGGGCGATCCCGCCAGCCAAGCTGGTGTTCGTGGGCGAAGGCCCGGGCGCGGACGAAGACGCGCAGGGCATTCCGTTCGTCGGCCGCGCCGGCCAGTTGCTCACGCAGATGATCGAGAACACCGCCAGCAAGGAAGGCATTCCGCTCCTGCGCAAGGACGTCTACATCTGCAACGTGGTGAAGTGCAGGCCGCCCGGAAATCGCACGCCGGAGCCGGACGAGATGGAGACCTGCGGCCAGTTCCTGTTCCGGCAACTCGAGGCCATCCGGCCCAAAGCGATCTGCGTGCTGGGCGGGACCGCGGCCAAGGCTCTGCTCAACCGCAAGGAAGGCGTCACCCGGCTGCGCGGCAACTGGTTCGACTGGCGCGGCATTCCGGTCATGGTGACCTATCATCCTTCCTACCTGCTGCGGGCCTACAACCAGGACGCCAAGCGCGAGGCCTGGGAAGATCTGAAGAAGGTGCTGCACTATGTCTACGACTGAGCGGACTACCGAGCCGCGGCCGCCAGGGAGCGGTGCCACTCCCCGCCGCGGCCTGTTCGTGAACTTCGAGGGCGGCGATGGCTGCGGCAAGACCACGCAGATGCGGCTGCTGGCCGCCCGGCTGAAGTCGCGGCGGATGCGCGGTTGCTCGAAACCACCGAGCCGGGCGGCACGCGCATCGGCGCGCAGATCCGCCGCATCCTGCTCGATTCGGCCAACCAGGAGCTGCGGCCCACCGCCGAGCTGCTGCTCTACTTCGCCTCCCGCGCGCAGAACGTCGAGGAGGTGATCCTCCCTGCGCTGGCCGAAGGCACGATCGTGCTCACGGACCGCTTCACCGATTCGACGCTGGCCTACCAGGGCTTCGGGCGCGGCCTGGGCGAACAGGTGGTGTCCGACCTCGACCGCATCGCCTGCCGCGGCCTGGCCCCGGATCTCACGCTGCTGATCGACATCGATCTCGAGACCAGCCTCTCGCGCGCGCGGCAGCGCAACCTCGAACCGATCGAAACGCCGCATGGACGAGCAGGCCGTGGACTTCCACCGCCGCGTGCGCGATGCCTACCTCGCCATGGCCGCGAAGGAGCCGAAGCGCTTCCGGGTGATCGACGGGCGCGGCAGTGTCGAGAGCGTCGCCGAAGCAGTCTGGAACGCGTTCGCGCCCGACTGGAGAAGCTGCGTGTTTGAGAATTTCTACGGCAACCGCGCCGCCGCCGGAAGCGCTCGAGCGGATGATCGACGCGGCGCGCGCATCTCGCAGACCATCCTGCTGGCGGGCCCGGAGGGCGTGGGGAAGGCGACGCTGGCGCGGCGGTTCGCGGCGCGCCTGCTCGGCGGCGGCGACCGCATCGAGAAGGACGATCTGCAGCCTCCCGCACAACCTGGAGGCCATCGCCGACCGGGAGAAGTGGCCCGCCGATAAGCGCAACGAGGACCCGCTGCTGTTCGCCTCGCACCCGGACTTCGTGACCTTCGCGCCGGACGGGCCGCTGCGGCAGCTCTCCATCCCGCAGATGCGGCTGCTCAAGGAGCGGGCGCAGTTCAAGCCGCTCAAGGGCAACTGGCCGCGTCTTCCTCATCGACCAGATCGACCGCGCCAACGAGCAGGCCGCCAACTCGCTGCTGAAGACGCTGGAGGAGCCGCCGGATCACCTGATCCTGTTGCTGACGGCCGCGAATCCCTACGATCTGCTGCCCACCATCCGCTCGCGCGCGGTGTGGGTGCAACTGGCGCCGCTCGCCGAGGAGGAGATGCGCGAGTTCGCCGAGGTGCGCCGCCTGGTGGACGCCGACCGCCGGATCGCACTGGCGCTGCGGCAGCCCCGGCCTGGCGATGTCGCTCGACCTGGAAGTCTACGACCGGCGCGCGCGAATCGATGCTGGCGCTGCTCGAAGTGGCCGCCGGCCTCGCGCCCTTCAGCGCCTGGGTGAAATACGCGGAATCGTCCGCGAACCGGCAGGAGAAGCTCGACACGCTGCTGCGCATTCTGTACGGGCTGCTCGAAGACGTGCTGGTGCTCGAGCGCGGCGGCAGCGACATCCGCAACGCGGACGTCCGGCCGCAACTCGAAGCGCTCGCCGGACGAGTGAACTTCGACTGGATCCGTAGAGCGGTCGCGAAAGTGGACGAGCTGGCGGAACTGGTGCGGCGCAATATCCAGAAGAACATCGCCCTCGACGCCCTGGTCGCCGAGTTGAGGCCGTAGCGTATGCGCGCGTGCTTTCGTGGCGCAGGCACTCCTGCCTGCCGCGTCGAGACTCGTCTCGACGCTTTGGTGTCGTTCGGTGGAAGCCATGCGTAGAAACCACGCCGGAATCCTCGCCGCCCTCGCACTGCTGGCGATTCTGGCCTACCTGCCCGTCTTTCGGCAGCCGCTGATCCAGGACGACTATCCGAATATCGAGCAGGCGCGCGAGTTCGGACCCGCGTCGGGATGGCCGTCCCTGCTCTCGAACGGAGTCTTCCGCTATCGCGCCACCTGGTACGTCATGACCTACTGGGTGGACCGGTGGTTCGAAGCGCCCGCGGCGTTCTACGCCGTCAGCGTCGTGCTGCACATTCTGTGCGTGTGGCTGGTGTACGCCCTGGGCGCGTGGCGGCTGATCGGCTGGAGGATCTCGGCGGTGGCCGCGGCGTTCTTCGCGGTCCATGAGGGCCACCAGGAAGCCGTGATGTGGTATTCGGGCAGCGCGGAGCTGCTGATGTTCCTGTTCGGCACGCTGAGCCTGCTCTGCTGGGCCCGTGTGGTGGATAAGAAAGGCAACTGGAAGTGGTACGCTGCCTCGCTGTTATCGTTCTCGGCGGCGCTACTTTCGAAAGAGTCGGCGGTGGTGTTCGCCGCGCTGCTGCTATTGCCGCTGCTGGGCTCCCGGGCGGCGCGGCGCGCGCTCCTGTGGTGGCTGCCGTTCGCGGCGCTCGCGGCCGCCGATCAGTGGCTCATCTTTTCCGCCCGCGCCTACTCTTTCCGCTTTCACGACGGGAGCTTCTCTCTCACCGCGCCATTCTATATCACGCTGCCCATGAGCTACGCGCGCCTGCTGTGGCCGTGGGGGCTGCTCGCCGTTCTGGTCCTGTTCGTCTTGCGCGCCAAGCAGCATCGCCAGGTGGTGCGGGTGGCGGCGCTGTGGATCGTGCTCTCGTTCCTGCCCTACAGCTTCCTGACTTACATGCACCGCATCCCCAGCCGCCAAACCTATCTGGCGAGCCTGGGACTGGCGTGGATCGTGGCGGCCGGCTTCTGGGCTCTTCAGTCGCGGATGCGCCTGCACCGCTCGGCCGTGGTCGTCGCCGCGGTGGTGGTAGTGCTGGCTTCGAATATCGGCTACATATGGACCAGAAAACGGCAGCAATTCGCCGACCGTGCCGCCCCCGTTGAAGCCCTCGTCGCTCTGGCGCAAAAAACCGGCGGCCCTATCTACATGCGCTCGTTCCCCGATCCGCAAATGGTATACGAGTCGGCCCTGCGCATGCGCCTCCGCAAGCCGGTGCTGCTGATCTGGGACCCCGCCAGCCGCAGCCAGGCCGCGGCGGAATTCTCGTGGCCTCAGCACCGAACCGCGAGCGTGAGCGAGCGGACCGCTCCCTGATAGTCGCCCCCGCTACTTCTTCGGATACGGAGGCGCCGCCGGCACCGTTACCGGCTTCGCCTTGATCAACTCCTGCAAATACCCCAGCGCCGCCTCGAGCTGCGCGTCCTTGCCGTTGAACGTGGCGTTCGGCAGATTGTCCACCGTGATGTCCGGCTCCACGCCGTGCCCCTCGATCAGCCACTTGCCCTCCGGCCCGTAGACCCCGATCTCGGCCGCCGTCGCAATTCCGTGGTCCGCAAGCACGTTGCTGCCCGTCAGCCAGATCTCGCCGCCCCAGGTCCGCGTGCCGATCAGCTTGCCCAGCCCCAGCCGCCGGAATCCTTCCGAAAAGGCTTCCGCGTCGGAGCCGGAATGCTCGTCGCACAGCACCACCATGTAGCCGCGGAACGCGCCTTGCATGTTCCACGTCGGCGGTCCCATGCGCGACTTCCAGTAGAACCACGCCCTCCGCAGCAGTTTCCCCAGCACCCAACTGTCGATGTTGCCCCCGCCGTTATGGCGCACGTCGATAATCAGCCCCTGGCGCTGGAACACCGGATAGTAGTCCTGCGCCCATTGCGCAATATCGTCTCCGGTCATATATCGCAGGTGTACGTATCCGATCTGGCCGCCTCCGGCCTGCTCCACCATCAGCCGGCGCGTGTATTCCCATTCGTGGTAGCGCAGGTCGTTCTCCTGCTGGATCGTGATGGGCTTCACCACCACTTCGCGAGCCTGTCCCTTACCGCCCGGCAGCACGCTCAGCAGGACCTGCTTCCCGGCGCGGTTGCGCAGCAGCTCGCCCATGTCCGCCGCCGAAAGCGCCGATCGCCCGTTCACCGCGACGATCACGTCTCCCTCGGCGACCTCGACTCCCGGCCGCGCCAGCGGGGCGCGCTTCTCCGGACGGTCCGGATCCGAGCGGTAGATGTGCTTCACCAGGTATCCGCTTGCGGTCCGCTCCAGCCGCGCGCCCAGCGATGCCAACTGCACCTGGTCCGGCCCCTTGCGAATGTCGCCGCCGAAAACGAAGGTGTGCAGGGCCCCCAGTTCGCTCACCATCTGCGCGATCACGTCGTTCAGCTCCTCGCGGTCGCGCACGCGCTCCACCAGCGGCAGGTACTTGTCCCGCACCGCCGGCCAATCGACGCCGTTCATGTTGGGGTCGTAGAAATAATCGCGGTGCAGCCTCCAGGCGTCGAGATACATCTCGCGATACTCCTCCGCCGGAATCACCGTGAACGCCCAGTCCTTCAAATCGACCTTGGCGTCCTCCATCGCCTTGGGTGTTTTCAGCGCGTCCGCTTTGGCCCCGCTGTCGATGACGAAGAAGTCGTCCTTCTTGCGCACCAGCATCTTCTTGCCGTCGCCCGACACCTCGAAGCCGCTGACGCCGTCCATCAGCTTCTCGGGCTTGTCGCCCTTGTTCGCGATGTCCAGGCATTCGATCGCAGTCGCCTTCTCGTCTTCCCGGTCCGTGCTGATCCAGCACAGCCGTTTCTCGAGCGCCGCCAGCCCGGAGTAATTGCCCGCCGGCGCCGGCACTTCCTCGATGCGCGCCGCTATGCCGTCCAGGTCGATCTCGATCTTCACGGGCGGTTCCGGCTTCTTCTCGCCCGCCGCATCGGTTTTCTTCGCTGCGTCCTTCTTTTCCTCGGCCGCCTTGGCCTCGTCGCTCTTGTCGGGATGCAGTTCATCGGCCGGCTCGAAAGGCGATCGCAGCCCCTTGCGCAGCGCAAGCTGGTAGATCTTGTCGGTGTGGTCGAAGAACGGGTCCGGCTGCCGCGGGCCCCAGGGCGAACGCACCACGCTTCGCAGGGAACGGTCCGAAATGAAAGTACAGCCAGTCGCCCTTCGGCGCCCACGATGCGGACTCGCTGTTGTAGCGGTCCGTCGTGAGCGGCGTCAGCGTCCCCTTCTCGATGCCGTACAGGTAGATGACCGAATAGCCATTCCCGGTGTTGCGCGAGAAGATGAGCCAGCGGCTGTCCGGCGACCAGCGCACGCCCTCGAACGCCGGGAACGAATCCCCGGCCGCATCGTCCGCCGTCATGATCTTCTTCTGCGCCTTGGTGGCGGTATCGAGCAGCCAGAGCTGCTTGTCCTTGTCCTGGTGCGCGATCCATTTGCCGTCGGGCGAAGGGATCGCCTCCCAGCGCAGCACGTGGCCGTCCGTGGTGAGCCGCTCGCCCGTCGCCCACGCCGTTGGCGGGGATCTTCCAGATCTCCACCTCTCCGCTCTCGGTCGAAAGCGCCACCAGCGACTTTCCGTCGGCCGTCAGGCGCGCGTCGCGAAACCGCGCCGGCTTGCGCGCGGTGGCCTCCACGAAGCGTCCCTGCTTGGCCGGGGCCACGAACACCTTGCCGCGCGAGATCAGCACTACTTGTTTCCCGTCCTGCGAGAAGTGCGCCGCGATGCCGTATTCGTTGGGCTCCTTCACCCAGCGCTCGCGCAGATTGTCGAAGTCCGACACCAGCTCGATCGGAATCGCGCGGTCCGAGCCGCCGGCGATATCGAACAAATGCAGGTCCGCCCCCACCTGGTAGACGATGCGCCCCTTCGAGAGCGACGCCGATCGCGCGTCCCAGCCCTTGTTCCGGGTGTGCTGCTTCAACCCCTTTCCGCTCTCGTCCATGGACCAGATGTTCATGGTCCCGTCGCGGTCGCTGAGGAAATAGACGCGCCGGTTCCAGTACATCGCGTTCTTGCTGGTGCCCGCGAAATCCGCCGTCAGCGCGATCGCTTCCTCGCCCGGGACGTACTTCCACAGCTTCTCGGCCGTCCCGCCCTGGTAATGCTTCGTCTGGCTTCCCTGGAAATCCTGGCGCGTGAAGAACAGCGTCTTGCCGTCCGGAGTGAACACGCCCTGTGCGGCCTGGCTCAGCGGAACCAGCTCGACCCGATTGTCGCGATCGATGGTGGCAAGCTGGCGGTCCGGCAGCGTCGAATACCGCCGCGTGCTGTACAGCACCTTTCCATCCGGCGTCCAGCCCTCGACTCGCGAGTAGCTGCCCTCGTAAGTGCGCCGCGTGGGCAACCCGCCGGAAGCGGGCATCGTGTAGACCTCGGTCGGCCCTTCGTAATTGGCGGAGAACGCGATCGTCCGCCCGTCGGGAGAAAACGCGGCGTGCGACTCTTCGCCCGGATGGGTTGTCAGCCGCCGTGCCGGGCCACCCTCCAGCCCGACTTCCCACAAGTCGCCCTCGGCCGTAAACACGACCGTGTTTTCGTAAAGCGTGGGGAACCGGTAATACCCGCGGTTGTCCTGCCCCCATGCCGCCACCGCCAACAGAAGGAGCCCCAGCACCGAATCGCGCGCGTGAGCAAGCGGACGAAACGGATCACACGGTCGTAGGCTTAGGAGTCGCAACATGCTCCGAGTATATATAGAGAGCGGCCCCGCCTGGTTATGCCCGTCTTGGGACCCGGCCACCCGCTGCCTGACGCGGCGAAGTTCCGCCGGCCGGCGCAGGTTGGTGCCCTGACTCTATCGCATCGGCGTGGATTTTGGCACGGCGAACCGCGAGCGCCTGTTGACCGTCCTCCCGCGCGGCTGCGGCTCGAACTGCGTCCCGGTGTTACTTCTTCAGTGCGTCGAGGGCGACCTGCCCGATCGCCTCGTCGATTTCGGACGCCGCGCCGCTCACGCCGATCCCGCCGATCGTCTGGCCGTCAACCTGGATCGGCAGCCCGCCCTGGTTGGGGAAATAGTCGGGGAAAGCCAGAACCTCCAGGTTGCCCTTCTTGAGTTCGTCCGCCCCCGCTTTCGACGGACTTTTGTAGAACGCCGAATGCCGCGCCTTCTTCTGGCAGAACTGGATCGTGTTCAACCCCGCGCCATCCGCTTTCTGAAGGAACAGCAGGTTCCCGCTGTCGTCCACAACGCAGATCGCCACCTGCACGTTGCGTTTCTGCGCCTCGGCTTCCGCCGCCGCCACCATCGTCTTGATGGCCGCCAGATTTAGCGTTTTCCTGGCTGGAAGATCGGCTCCGGATGCCATAGTCATCACCGTGAGGAGCAATGCCGCGGTTTTCAACATGCCCCATCGTATCAATTGGTGGGCCCTGTAGGATTTGAACCTACGACCAACGGATTATGAGTCCGCTGCTCTAACCGCTGAGCTAAGGGCCCAAAGCCTAATCTATACAGGCAGTTGAAGGGAAGAGACGGAGCGCCACAGCGAGTATTGTAACCGTTTTTGTAACCATGCTGCGCCCTGTCACCGTTTCGCACCTTGGCGTCGCGACAGCTCGCCAGAGATGCGGACCGCCCTTTGTAGGAGCCTGTGCCATAAAGATCAGCCTACCCATTGTACCTTCCAAGCGGGCCGCCGGGCTCTCATGACGAAAGCCGCTACTGCACCGGCGCGCGCTGGCGGAAAGCCGCGCACCGACGCGCCCACTGACATGCTGCGACTGTGCCCGACTGCTTCCTTGCCATCGCCGGCGCCACCCTGACCAGAGGCAGGGCCGTTCCTCAAGTGCAGCGTTTACTGTCGTTAGCCGCATCGGCGCGAGTGCGTCTTAAGAGCTTGGAAAGCATTCTATTGCGAAATGCCGTTTTCGGTTCCCGGCTTGCCGCTCCAGATGCTTTGAGGACCGAGTGAACTTTGCCGTCATGGGCGGAGACGTCAAGTGAGTCCGGCACTGGGCCTGTTCCGACGACAACCATGAGGAAGCCGGTCAGCTCATGGCGCGATCTGCGGACGCATTCTCGAATACTCTCGATGTCGGTTGCGGAAGGAACCGGATAGGCGTCAGGATGAGTATGCCAGTCTCCGACGTAATGGAGGCCGCGCTTGTACATTTGAGCGATCTCGCGTTGTTCAGCGATACGATCGGGCGCAAAGTTCATACGCGTTCGTCGATCGCTCGGTCGCGGTCCAGTGGCGTGTTGAATCCGGATTTGGTTTCCCGCGAGCTTAGCAAAGAGTTGGCCGCCAGCCTCGGGAAGCTCCGGGGCGATTTGGCGGCACTCCCCAAATCGCTTCAGCACGCTACGGGAAAATGCCAGCACCTGGCCGGATGTTCCTATGGCAATGCTCAGCATGGGCTTCAAAGGCGAGCGCCACAGACTCGACATCCGGCATCTGTTGCCCATTCACGGTGAATCTCAATTCCCCCTTCAATTTGCCGATCGCCATGGGCCAGCCATTCCTGTGTCCACTGCCCGCCACAAGACTGAAGGAATCGTGGTCGGCAAGCCCAGACGCGATGAGGCGATTCCAGCTCGTGTCCTAGGAGGGCGTCAATCGCGAGCTCACTGACGAGCGCCACAGTGTGCGAGAGTTCGACTGGCCCGTACGGTTGGTACAGTGCTCCGCATCCAGGTTCCTGGCTCAGCATGGAGCCCGGCCACCGCGTCACCCGGAATTTGGGGGTCCCATCGGAAACCACGCCGCAGGCAAAACATGCCCCCGTCGCCGGGCTTATCAGAACTGCATGTCCGGCGCAGGCATGTTCTTCCGTCCAGCCATAGATGATCGGCGGAGTTTTGCCGCATTCAACGTGCCACCTGTTCATCGCGTCGTCCGTATTCCAGTCTCCAGTTACACTGACGATCAGCGATGTATCCGTGAGGAACTGTGGCTCATCGCGGTTGACGTCCTGCCAAGTCTCATTACGAAACTCAAATTCATGATGCGGATAGTTCTTCCGGAACTCTACGGCGAGCGCCTCCGCTTTATAGAGGCCGATGTACTTGGCCCCCAGCGGATGACGGCCTGTATTGGCCGCCGTCAGCTTTTCCGGGTCTACGATTGCAATGCGGCCGATGCCGGCCATGGCGAGCTGCGAAGCAACGGGCGCGCCCACTGATCCGGAGCCGACGAGAATCACCTTCGCGTTCCCCAAGGTCTGCTGCTTCGAGTCGCGGCCACGACCGTGAACCCAAGAGGCGTCTCCACGTGAAACCTCAGCTGGTGACACTCGAGACCCCGCGTTCCAGAATCGCTCACTTGCGATCTCAGGGGGAAGATGCCCTTGACGAAAACCCGTATGGAGCGTGTTGCGCTCCTTGCCAAAAAAGCCAGTCGCTGGCGCCCGAACCGTGACCGCAGCCAGGCACGGTCCGTTCCTGGATTGAGCGCCGAGGACTACGATTATCTGGCGCGGTGCTTTTGCGGCGAGTTCTTGCAACACGTGCTTGCTATCTTCAACGGCGCGGCTCAGAGCCCAGATATCCGACGCGGTCCGAGGAAACTCATTAGGGCACAACGGCTGCGGCAGCCATATCAATGCCGCCGCTTCGGTTCTTGGTTGCTTCTCTTTTGGTCCAAATCGGTTCTGAAACCAACTGCGGAGGCTCTTTTCGTCCTCGGCGAGGATGTTCCAAACCGTGCCCTGCCAGACTATGATGCGGCGCGACGGAGCCCGTGGCGTCAGGAGGCTCGTCATTGGCAAAGCCTTAGTCCTGAGACCATGCGCCCAGTACGATAGAAATTCGTCCTGAAAATCCTGACGACGTGGTGCGGCGTGGTTCAGTGAGACGAGTTCATAGCCGTCGGCCAGAGCGGTTTTGGCTTCACCGATCGCCTCGTGAGCGCTGGGCCTTGCAGGCAGGCAGAGGATTCCGTCCTCCTCCACGTGCGGCCAGATGAGAAACTGCGCTGGTCCTCCGATCCCGATGCGGGGCTGACTAAACGGAAACTCGCGATCCACGAGTAGATCCAGCTTCCATGTCACGTCTGAGAAGTCTGTGACGACTCGCCAGCCCGCGGCGAACGTCCTGTTGGGGTATGTTGTTCGGAGTGTTTGGTCGCCAAGCCGATCAGCGCGGAGTTCGTGCTCTAACCATTCTGTGAGTTCGCCAAGCGCTAGCTCGTGGTGCCGTTGGAGAGCGGAAACCACGTCAGGCATAGCGCCCGCCGCCCTCCTTCTGAACCTGGGCAGGCGCAGCCGATCCCCAGCTATTTACGATCCCCCTGGTCAAGACCGCTGGTCCGGCAGCAGAGGATGTTGCCTGTTTCTTCGGTACAGGCTGCAACTCGAATCCCGCGTCCGACACCTCGAACTCCATCGGAGCGAGTTCGTCCTCCTTCGGATACTCCCCTGTGCAATGGAAACTCCCGTCCGCATCTTCGGCAATACCCTCGTATTCGAGTTTTGCGCCCCAGCAGGGCGGATCGTTGTCGTCGTCTTCTATCGGACAGCTACTCGCGACGATCTTTCCACCCGCTCGGATTTGAGACAGCGCCGAACGGGCATCCTTCGAAACCTCGGCGTCCCCATCGGATTTGGACCAGCTCTCGTGTGAAAGCGAGTGCCACGAGCAGTGATGCGGCGTTTGAAGCAGGTCGTATTCGAGAACCGAGGGGTCGCCCTTGTGCTTGTCCCAAAGGAGTTCCCAGATGCCGACCTCCGCATCTCCGCCGGTTAGGAACCGCAGCGCGTTGTCACCGGAGTCGTCCACGGTGAGTTCGAAGTTGAGGATCACGCTGGAGTTGTTCTTCGTCAGCTCCTCCTCCATTTCCTCATCCGCCGCCGGCAGAGGGGCCAGTAGCTGGGCGGCAAAACCTGGCGCTTCAGCGCCATTGATTCTTGAGATCACCTCATCGACCTTGATGAGAATTGGATCTAGATCGTCTGTTTTCCCGTCTTCGTCCTCGCCCAATACCAGGATGCGGTCACCATCGCCCACCGAGAACTTGTGGTCGCGATTCGCCTTTACACGCCGTTTCGCCTCGCCGTTGAAAGCCACGGCATCTTCGCAGAGGACGTGCTCCTTAAGAGGCGCGCCGGAAAACGATCGGCGATGACCATATCTCTCGGATGACGATCCGCTTCTCAGCGTCCGTCTTTTTGTCGTCGGAATAGCTCTTCGGCGGTCCCAAGTAGAAGTGCTCAGACAACCCCCGGCAGTGGTCTGTATCGGGATGGCTGAGGAGGAACGCGTCAACGTACGGGCGGCCCTCCGCGTCCCTGTTGAGACGCTCTCTCAGATCGGCCGCGACGTCGCGGGTCTCCTCGTCATCATCGTCAGTGGCCTGCCGGATGTTGCAGTCGATCAGAATGGTCGTCCCGTCCTCGTCGCCGAGCTTGATCAGCGTCATATCGCCGTTTCCCACCGGGAAGAACGTCGCTCTGGTCGCCATAGCGCATCTCCTTCACTATCGATTTCCGTGGTGCACGGCCTCGATCAGTATAGATTTTAGATCCGTCTAAGTATTATACTAATTTTGGGTGCCTAAAACAAACCGCATGGGAACCGCCACACCAAGGGACCGCCAAAAGCCCAGCCGACAGACGAGATGGGGGCAGCAACAACGCCTAGAATTTATCGAATTCCGCCTGTTATGGGAAGGTCGGCTGAATCGCTCAGACCTGATGGAGTTCTTCGGGATTTCCCTGCCGCAGTCTTCCCTCGATCTCGCGCGGTACATAGAGAGCGCCCCGGAGAACATCTATTACGACAGAGGAGAGAAGGCGTATTTTCCGAGCGCGTGTTTCAAGCCGGTCATGACCTCAGTGGGATCGATGGCCTACCTTGACCTTCTCACGCTCCCTGAGCCTCAAGCCAATTTCATCGGCTGGAGGCCAGATGTCGGCCTTGTCTCCCATCCCAACCGCCGGGTTGGTGCTTCAGTGCTGCGGCAGGTCCTGTTTGCAATACGTAACCGGCAGATGGTTCAAATTGAGTACCAGTCGATGAACCGCCCGCGATCGACTGTGCGGGCCATCAGCCCACATGCAATCGGGTATGACGGGTTCAGGTGGCACACCCGAGCATATTGCCACGAACACAATTCGTTCCGAGATTTCGTTTTCGCGCGAATTCTGAAGATCAAACATGTCGAGCAATCCAGCATCGACCCCAAGAATGATGAAGCTTGGGAGCGACTCTTGAACCTAGTGCTCGCGCCGCATCCTGACCTGACAGCCGGACAGCGGCGGGCGGTCGAACTGGATTACGGGATGAAGCAGGGTCGGATCGTGCTGCGAACACGTCAGGCCCTCGCCTTTTACGTCCTTCGCCAGCTTGGGCTTGATCAGACAACCAGCGCTCCCCGTGCGCAGCATATTGTCCTTGTCAACAGAACGAAGATCGAGCCATTCTTGAACGCCCATGAGTAAGAAAGCCGACAAGTCCCTGAAGAGCGCAAACCAGCCGAAGCTAATCACATTTGTCGTCGTAAACCTCGTGCTTGCCGGGATCGCTCTGGCAGGACACGAGAAGGTCGTCTCACTGCTTCGTGACGGTGTGAAGGGCGATTGGGCACTCTTGGCAAGAGCCGTGAGCCTCCCCGCCGTGGGATCGCTCGCGGTGGGTCTCCTAGGCTGGCTCATTCCAAGAGAGTGGAAGGAAGTACTGGTGTTCTGGCGCCTCGGTCCGGGGCGCCTTCCATCCAGCGAGGCGTTCACGAAGATCGCCCCGAACGATCTCCGAATCGACGTGAAGCAGCTCTCTGCACGCATTGGTTCCCTTCCGACTGACAGCGCCCAACAAAATACCATCTGGTATTCGGTTTACAGAAAGCACTCGAACGAAGCGGCAGTCAACGACGCAAACAGCGCGTACTTGCTTTATCGTGACATGGCCGCCTTAGTCCCGGTTCTTGCGGTGACCACCATAGCGCTAGGCTTGGCCGTCGGCGCAGGCGCCGCCAGGATGACCGAGCTCTTACTTGGCATTTGCGTCGAATTCCTGCTGGTCGTGGTGGCCGCCAGGAATGGCGGACGCCGTCTCGTGGGGAACGTGCTTGCGATTGAGGCAGCACGGACAAGCGGACCCTCGAATATCCCCGCACCAGCCGCCGACGAATCCCCAAAGCGTCGGACCCGGAAGAGAAAAGAGACGGCCAGCTGATCGCGCCTGCTCACCGGCGAGCGCGGCTCGTGAAACCTCCGGCTGATCCCAGCCCGCTCCTCTCCGTCCGCGGCCCGATCGCAATCCACAGACGATCCTGGCGCTGCACGACGAGCGCAATGGACTATGTGACGTCCCCCTGGCCAGCCAGGTATCGCGTCATCTGCTGCGCGGCGGCGGCGAGGTCCTTGTCGGTGACGATGTTGTACCGATCGAAGACGTGGCGCGTTCGGTGGCCGCTTATGGCCATCGCGATCTTCTCGGGGATGCCGGCGCGCACCATGTTCCTGACGGCGCTTCGGCGAAGATCATGAAACAGGCTGCCGTCAAGCTTGGCTCTATCGCACGCGGACTTCCAGGCCTTGTAGAAGGTGCGCAGCCTGTTCCCGTGACCATCGTGGAAGACCCATTCCAGACTCGGATACTTCTCGTCACGTTCAGATCGCTGCCGTTCGAGAGCGTCCGTCATGTCCCCATAGATGGGCAGCACCCGATGCTTCTTGTTCTTCGCGTGCTCGGCCCGAACTATGATCTCCGCGCTCGTGACACTGACATCCGGCCATTGCAGTGACATGACTTCGCCCAGCCTGCAGCCAGTGTGATACGCGATTATCAGGGCAAGCTTCAGATATGACGGAAGTTCGGTGAGGAGCCGGTCGTAATCTGGCTTCTCCAGAAACCCGGTGCGAACGTTGTTCTCGGGGATCTTCTCGATGGGCGGGTTGTGCAGAACAAGCGGAGGGTCATGCCGTGAGCCCAAGCTGAAGGCTCGTTTGAGAATGCTGAGTTCGCGATTGATCGTGGCCGGTTCCGCCTTCTCGCTCCTGCGGCTGCTCTTGTAGCGGCGAACATCCGCCGAGCCAAAATCCGCGGCTCTCAGTTTCCCGAGCCTGGGCCGCAGATGCAACTTCAGCCTGGAAAGTACGTCATCGATACTCCGCTTTCCGTTCTCGCGATAATCGGCCACCACGAGATCGAACAGCTCATTGAGAGCAGTACGCTCTACCGCTATCCCTCGAAAGGCGCCAGTCGCGATCTCCCCGAGGCGCTTTCGCAGGAGACGCTCCGCGTCCTCAGCTCGAGCGGAGTGGGACGATTCGTAGACAGGCCGACCCTTCGAGTAGTACTTGATCCACCAAATCTTACTCCGTTGATAGATGCTTCCGTGTTTTGGTTTCCGAGCCACAGCCGAGCATACGACGGTTACACTGTAACTGTCAAGTCCGCTGCTCTGCTTCGAAGTAGGTACACTCGTCGATCAACTTGTCCAGAGCCTTCTTGTCGAGCTGGGACTTGCGGTCGATCCGCGTGACGGGAAGCTTACCACGGTGAATCAGCAGCTTGATGGCATTCTCTGAGCGGCCAAGGTATGCGGCGGCCTCCGGAACGGTGAACAGACGCTTGGCGGGGCCATTCTGGGGCATGCGCTGTTCGAGCCTGCGTTCAAGCCGAGCGGCGACCTCATCGAAGTATTGATCCAGTACACCAAATGCAGCCACTTCAATTGCTCCTGGGATGGTCTGGCTAACGGCCTCGCGCTCCATCGGGCTCGGTCGGCAGTCGCTGGGATGCTGCCGCCTTGGCTACGGTGTGCGCGGCGTAATATCGCGGATTGGGCTTGTCCCGACGGAACCGCATGATTTCCTCGATGATCTGGTCCTGCGGCGTGCCGCGGGCTAGGGCGCGGCGGGCGTAGGCCCAGTCACGCTCCGACTGGCTGAGGTGGCCGGCGTCTCGGTTCTCGGCCTGCGGCGCCTGGACGGCGGCGTTTGGGCCGCAGTGTGTGGTGTCCTCGTGTCGCGCCGGGAACTGCTCCGGAGTGGTGGTCTGCTCGGAGAGCTTGTCGGCGCGGACATAGTGGGGCTGTTCGTATTTGTGGTTGTAGAACCCGGGGATCCGCAAGACGCGGGCGCAATCAGTTGCCGCCGGGTCAGCGCCAGTTTCGCGCGCCAAGCCGCGCTGCAAGTCCTCCGCCTGATCCTTCGTGAATCCATCGGTCTTCCAGACGACCTGGAATTTGCCCGGCGAAGTGTCCAGGACGTAGTTCGGCTTGGGCAGATCCTGGCGGTCGAGGACCGCCTTCAGGGCGTCAGGGCCGCCCTCGTCCAGGTCGAGGTAAACGTGCCGGACTTGGCCGATGTCAGCCTTGGTCCGGCCACGGGCACCGGGCTCAAGGCTGTTCATGCTGACGTAGACCTCGTACTTGTTGGCGTTCATGTGCCGCAGCCATCGCTGAAACTCCTCGCCGGAGACCTTCTCGGCCGAGGCGATCCGCTGCACCACATCACCCTTTCGCCTGTTGACCAGGACGATAGCGAGCCGGTCATCAGAGCGGAAGTTATCGCGGATGTAGTCGCGGGCGGCGTTCGGGTTCGCCATGGTTATCCTCGCTGGTACAGAGTCCGGAGATCGTACGTGTCGCTCTCCGGGTTGTAGCGCTCCAGTTCGAGAAGCTGCGAGACATACCGCTTGCCCTGCCGCCGCTCGATATGGAGCAGGAGGTTCAGGCATTCCGCAATGTTGCTGCGCACTGCCTTGTACGGCAGCTCGACCATGCTTTGCAGAACGCAGCTTGTGAATCTCTGAATCGCCTGTTGCGCCGAGTTGGCGTGAATGGTGGAGAGCGACCCGGAATGGCCCGTGTTGAGCGCCTGAAGGAGGTCGAATGCCTCGCCGCCGCGAACCTCGCCCAGAATGATGCGATCGGGACGGTGCCGGAGGGTGGCCTTGAGAAGATCTCGAATGGTGATCGCCGGGATTCCGGGCTGCTCGCGGCGCGCTTCGAACCGAACCAGGTTCTCCTGATCGATCTGCAGTTCGGCAGTGTCCTCAATGAGGACCAGACGGTCGCCGGGATCGATGAACCGGGCGAGAGCGTTTAGCATGGTCGTCTTGCCTGTGCCGGTGCCGCCGCTGAAATCAGAATGTTCTGGCGCTTTTCGATGGCGGAGCGCACCTGGTCGAGCACCTCAGCCGGCAGCGTTCCGATTCGCACCAGTTCCTCTGCCGTGAACCGCTTGCTGTGGAACTTCCGGATCGTGATCGTGGTGCCCTGAACGGCGCATGGCGGGAAGGCGGCGGCGACCCGCGAGCCGTCAGGCAGTCGCGCATCGAGCAGCGGCTTTTCTTCGCTGATTTCGTCGCCGAGGATGCGGCGCGATATTCCGGATGGCGACCTGCAGGCTCCTCTCGGTGAGAGGCGCCTCGAGCGCACGGCCTCGACCAGGCCGGCCGCTCGACGAACACCCGGCTGCCGCCGTTGACCATGATCTCGGAGACGGTGGGGTCCATAATGAGGTGCTCGATGGGCCGGAGAAAAGGAAGAATCAAATCGAAACTCATCAGATCAGTCCTTTTTCGAGCTGTTCAAAATAGCTGATGTTCGGATCGATGTAGTAGGGCTTGAGGTAGCAGTAGCGTCGGGGGATGCGGATTGAAGCCGTCGTAGGCCAGAACTATCGACTGCGCGTTCTTCAACTCCGAGAAAACCTTGGGCTCGAAAACTGGGTGCATCTGAGCGCTGTAGCTCTTGCTCGCGCGTGATCGTCGCCTTGTGCGCCGTCGAGCGCCCGGTGAGGACGCTGACTCGGGCGTTCTGGCCGGTCTCGGAGAACGTGTAGTTCACTTTGAGCTGCTCCTCCCGGCCGCACATCTCGCTGGCGGTCTTCGCGCGAGAACTCGTCAGGAGAGCGCCAGGAAGATCTTCGTGCGGAACGTCTGCAGCAGCGTGCGCCACGATTCGCCCTGCAGTGTGGACCGCAGCGAGCTGATGCTCTGAGTGGCGACGATCGGGATGCACCGCGCCTGGCGTGACAGGCTGAAGAACTTCTCGTCGCCGCTCGGTTCGTTCTGGCCGCACGTCGCGAAATTCTGGTACTCGTCGCACATGAAAACGATGTCCCGCCAAGGCGTGGAGCTGTCCGAGGTTTCCATCTTGGGGATGCGAGTGAGAACCGCCCGCTGGAAATCCTGCTTCAGGAGGGTGCCGAGCACCATCGCGAGTCCGGGATTCATGGCCACCGGGAAGTTCAGGGCACACGACCCTTCCCTGCTCGATCAGCTCCGAGAAGGGAGGCAGCGGGTCTCCGTACTGGCCGTTCTTCGTTCTTGCCAGGGTCGTAGCAGTCCTTCGGAGGGCAGAACGTACGCTTTACATCCGGGTTGTCGTCGAACAGCGACAGGAACACCGAAATGCCCTCGACGATCGAGGTGCGGAGCTTGCTATCGACACGACTCCAATCGTCTTGGAACCAACGCTTGACGGCCTCGAACTGTTGCTTCTTTCGCGCGTCGGTGATTCTGGCTCGCCTGGCCGTCGGTCGAGTAGATCTCCCAACGGAACTTCGTGGTCGTCGCAGGTACCGCTGCAACTCCGGCGTGTACGTTGCCTTCATCGCCGAAAGCGTTTCGTCCGTGCTCCAGTCAAACGCGTCCAATTCGTCCTGACCGCCGCTCGACGTAGACATCCGGCGCCAGAAGAATGAACTCATCGCGGAACAAGGCCTCGCCTTCCTTGATCTTCGAGGCCAGAAGGTCGGGATTGATCGCGCAGGCGTAAACATCGAAGAGCGTCACGTAGTCGTACAGCGACCTTGTGGAGCAGGATGATGAACTTCACGAGGTTCGTGTAGGCCTGCTGCCAAAACGGTTCCTTGCCCTTGCCGAATAGGTTGTTCAGCAGGGACGCGATGCCGTAGGCCAGAGCATAGGCCTCGAGGTCGTTGTGGAGCGGGTTGTAACGGAAGTTGGAAGTCAGTCCGACCTCGATGTAGTCCTCTCGCGGTCGTACTTCTCGAGCAGAGCCGCGGACCTTGAAGCAGAAGTCGCCTTTCACCTCAAGGATCAGACCGCCGGCCCGACGGTCGCGGTCGTCATGCCGGTACGCGAAGAGCTGTTCGGCGAACGGGTACATGCAGCAGCTAGTCTTGCCGGTGCCGATCGCGCCGAATATGGCAATTCCTGTGTAGAGGCCACGTTCAGGAATCGTCAGCCATTCGGGAGTCTCTGCGGGCACCGGCTTCTTGGGATTGTGGATCTCGCCAACGACGACGAACAGCCGGTCGCGAGCAGCCGGCGGCGGGTACGCCGGCAGCCGCTGGTAATTGATCTTCCGCTCTTGCCGGACCAGGAAGATGTAGGCGAGCGAGAGGGCCATCGAAAACGCGATGTACGGAGTCGTGAACTGCATGAGCACGTAAGCCCACTTGGCGCCGTAGAAGAGATAAGGCCTGTAAGCGAAGACGAGCTGCAGGATCGCGTTGTCCTCGGGGAACCGCACGTGAAATTGCAGCACGGACCACACGGCCGCACTCGCGACCAGCGACACGAAAGCGCGAGCCTCAACGACCTGTCGGAACACTGGGAATCTCCTGTGCGAGCGACTTCGCGAGTTTGAGTTCGACGGCGACACCGTTCTGCTGGGGTGTCCTGGTGCGGGGACGCCCGGCACGCCGGACAACCGGATCCCCCGACGCGGAAGCCGGCGCCTCGTCTCCGCTATGCTCTTTCAGCCAGGCCGCGAAGTCTCGGTCACGATCAATGACGTACCGCAGAATCTGCGTGACGACGTAGTCGCGGCTGGAGTCGATGAAACGAGCGTAGAGGGCGACCCTCGCGGCCACGTCTTTAGGGAGCCGAAACGGAACCGTCTCGCGCTCGACCTTCAGTTCCTTTGTGATGAGTGCCACGGCATTCTCCTCATGCGTGAAATTAGTTTCATGCCGGTCGTCGTCGACCGGGACAGCTTCCTCGGCCGCCGGGCAAAAGGTGGGAGCGACCCCCGAAGCGCCGAAGGCCAGCGAAGTGGGTTCTGGGCGGCGCAGCGCGCCCAAAACCGGGGTCGCTCCCACCTTTTGCCCGTCTTGCCCGCCCTCCCACGGTGTTCGCGATTTCCTTGTCGTTCCAGCGGCTTGACCCCGGACGGCGTGGAACCTTACCCGGAACTTTGCCCGGAACTCTTGTTGCGCCGACCGGCTCCGCTTTACGCCGCCCATTGGTCCCCCAGGAACCCGTACGAAAATGGCAGAACGCAGACTTCAAAGACACCTCCTGCGGGCATCTGGGCGGTGCGTCCTTCCCCTAATTCAGACAGCACACCCGCGGTCCCCTGCGTCTTGTACAGCGCGAAGAGAGCATCGTAGCGAGCGCCAGAGAACTCCTTCAGTTCGCGGCTCAGCCGCTTCATAGCGGCCGTGTCGAAGCCCGTGTAGTTCCGCTCCTCATGGTTTCGCCGGGCCTCGAAGTGCGCCAGCAGACGGCCCGTCTCCGTGATCGGCTCCGGTGCCGATTCCGTATCCTGTCGCATCGCCTTTCGGAAGTCCCTGGTCGCCGCTGAGACCAGGCGGGAGTGGCTCGCCACGTAAACCAGGCGGAAGTTCTCAGCGGCCTGGAAGAGCCGCCGGTACTGGGCCAGATACGACCGAAAGCCTCCCGTCGTATCGCCGCCTGCATCGACATAGACGAAGCCCGCAGACAGCGCCGCGCCATGCTCCGCGGCTGAGAGGAAGACCGGATTCCTGTCCACGAAGTACCGGACTGTCCGCGTCGCCCCACTTTTTGACCGGTATGATTTGGCTGGGAGTACTGACGGCGGCAGGCTCAGTGTGTCCGTGAACAGGGCGATCCGGTCCTGCTCCGGGCCGATGAACTCGAGCTTGGGACGCTCCAGAATAAAGTCCAAGGTCATTAGCTTCGCCTTCACGGCGAAGGGTTGATGGCGGCGACGATTCCGGCTGTTCTCTTCGCCGACCGCCCGGTAGATGGGGCGTGCGGACAGGTGCAGAACGACCGTTGTCTCACAGAAGCGCAGCGGCATCGCGTGGCCTTTCTCGATGACCTGTTCAAGGAAGCGTTGGCCGCTGCCGCCCTTATCGTTGCCTGCGAAGACGTCGTATTGGCGTCGCAGAAAGTAACCGCCGTGCAGCGCGACCTTGTGCAGAAACGTGGCTTGGCGCTCGGTGTAACCGAAATTCTGGAGGGCAGCGATGGCGGCGTCGCGGTCGCGTCATAGCGACAGAATCTCCGAGATGAGATCGCGGTCTTCCGCCTTCGATCCGCCGCCCTCGCCGTATACAACGAAGCCGGCTCCGGCCTTCTCCGCGAGTGCGAGGCTTTGTAGTGGTCGGTCGCCAACTCAAGATCGACCTTGGCCATTTCGCCCTCGCGGGTCTCGTACTCGATCCTCAGATCGGGCAACGGGATCTTGCCGTTGACCATCTCCAGACCGTTCTCGGCGGCGACCTGCGCCTGCCGGCGCGCGTAGGCGTCGGAGTCGAGATGGGGGCGATCTTTGGCCAGTGGGGCGTAGGTCCGGCGCTTCAACTCGTAATCGAGCACGACCCTCCGGACCGTGCCGCCTCTGGCCTGGATTGAAGCGGCCTCGGCCTGGTACATGCGATAAATCGCGGCATCGTGTGGCGCTTCCCTCGGCTTCACCAGACCCGCGTAGGCCGCCTGGTTGGGGTTGAACTCGGCGTCCTCCCGAAGCAGATTGCGCCCTTCCTTTGTCAGCACGACGACCCTGAGCTTCTTGCCACGATCCACCAACGTCCGCTGCTGAAGCAGTCCTTGGGCGCGTAGAGAGCGGAGATCCTGGCTCATTGCGTTGCTGTCGCCTGCGTAGCGGAAGCGCTCCAGATCCCCGGCATTGACTACACGAAACCTGCCCACCTCCCGAAGCGTTTCCGCTTCGTCCTGGCTTAGGCGGTAGCGTTCCACGGACTCGCGCTCACGGCCATGGCCACGTTCGCCGGTCGCCGCGAGTGTGCGCTCCGTGTCGGGCAGGGAGCGCACGGCAACCTCGGTGTCGCGGGTCGGGGCTGGTGATGGGGGTGCGTGCTCGAAGACGTCGCGTGACATAAGCCTACTCCTCGATCCGCTGGCTCAGTTCCTCGGAAACCGTGGCATTCGATCGGATCTGCTTCTCGACGTGGGCCAGCTTCCGGCCCGTGTCTTTGAGGAAGAGCTTGCGCGCGAACAGATACATCAGGGCAAACAGATTGACGAACAACACCCCCGCATAGCCCCAGATGTACTTGGCGTAGCGGTCCGCCAAGAGCGACTTGTACGGGATCAGGAACTTGGTCTCCTGGAGCACAAAAAAGGCGAGCGCCATCATTACGACGGTGGCGCCGAGGACAGCATTGCCGATCATAGAAACCTCACTGGAATGCCTGATCCTCGCGGAAATAGGTGATGGTGAGCCCCAGGGGGTTCACCGGGATGAATGAGTTCGGCACGCGGTCGCGGACGGTGAAGACGAAGTTCCCGATGTAGCGCTCGCGCTTCGTCTCGGCGTGCTCGCTCTGGCTGTAGTAGACCTTCTCAAATTCTGCGGTGGCGCGGTAAGGCGGTGTCCGGAGGTCCGTGAGCTTTCGGCAAGCCTGCGTAGGTGTGCCGCTTGACCTATTCCTGCCTGGAATAGGCCGCCGGAAGGAGGCGGGCAGGCATCGTCAGAGGCAGTAGCCCTGTGCGACCCAGTAATGCCAGTCGGCGATCGCTTCGGCGGTTGACTCGTCCGGATCGATGGCGGCCAGTTGCCATAGAGGCACGGCCAGGTTGCGGCCTTGTCGGCGGATCAGCACCAGCATCTCGTGTTCGCAGGAGTCTTCGGGCGCCATGCGCAGGACCTCGGCCCCTTCTCCTTTCCGGAGCGGTGAGACGACCTTGGCAGCGATGCACCGT
>CAVXQQ010000003.1:0-49697 GCA_963763835.1 Bryobacterales bacterium | reverse complement strand
ACCCGTGCCTACCGGAACCGCTTCAGCATAATGCCGTACCCGACGCCGGCCTGGTCCGCGCTGTGCGCCACCTGGAATGCCATGAACCGCCCGTCGGTGGATACCACGGGATTCGACGCCTTCCAGCCCTCGTAGTCGTTGAAGTGCGTCAGGCGGACGAAGTCCTTGCCCGTGCCGTCGAGCTTGAGCTTCCAGATGTCGATCTGGCCCGAGCCGCCCTTGCCGCCCAGCTGTTGAACCTGGCGGTCGGCCTCCACGCAGGTGTGCTCGCCATCCGGAAAAATGCCCTCGGGCTCGTTGTAGGTGCCGGCAGCTTTCGAGAAGTTCGTCACCGATCCCGTCTCGAGATCGATGCCCATGACCGACGCCATCCTGTGCGGCTCGTAGCAAGTGAAGGTCATGCGCCGGTCGTGGTCGTAGAAGTCCTGAGCTTCGAGGACGCACCCGTTGTCCTTGCTCTCATAGACGACCTTCTTGTTGACCAGTCGGGGCGCGCCGGTGAGATCCACCTCGGCCGTGAGCAGCCGGGAGTAGCCCTCGGGAAACTCGGGATGCTGCGCGTGGGTTTGTGAATAGGCGATGCGCATGCTGCTTTCGAGATCGCGGCGCCCTCGCTCATCTTCTCGCCCAGCCGAACCGGCTTCGCGCCCGGCGCCGCCGCAAGGAACCACAGCTCGTTGTCCCGCGACCGGCTCGTATCCACGTCCTCGAAATGGCCGGGACCGATCAGGATGTAGTCGCCGGTCGTCAGGTGCATCACCCGGAGGAAGACGGCCGCGGGAACGTTGCAGGTGAGGCAGCGGATCTCGCGCGTCTTGAGGTCGATGACGAAAGCGTCGCCGAAGCTCTTGGCCATGAAGGCGACGCGGGCGTTGTCGGGCGAGATGTCGGCGCGCTCGCCGAAGTGCGTCAGCACCTCGGTCCCCGCCGGCAGATGGTCCAGCGGGCTGCCGCTCTCGCGTTGCGCCATAAGCGCGCAGGGAATCAGAAAAGCCAGTGCGATCCTCATGGGTGCTCCCGGCTACCATTCCACCACGCGCGCGCAATTCGTGCAGTTTGGTGCGGCGGGCACCCGGCCCGCCCAATTGATGACACAGCCACAGGAGGAAGGGCCGGAAGCCGAGCGCCCGGTCGGGGCGGCAGCCCGGCGCTCGGTCGGGCCGGGCTGCCGCGCTCGACTATTCAGCCGCCGCGCTCCGCCTGAGGCCGAACAGGAAACCCGTCCTCATGCGCCGTCCGTTGCTGGTCACCATCACGGCCAGGGGCGACACTACGGCGGTCCGCACTTCGTTCCCGTTGTCGACCACCACGATGCGCAGCATCAGCGGCGGCGCTCCCGCATTGGTCAGAGTCATGGTGCCGGTGCAATCGGCGTTGACCGTGTACGTCCCCGTCCCCGCCCGGTCGGGGGTCGCGAAGCCGCTCAGGGACCCGTGGATATTGTCCGTCTGCGTCAGGTTGCCGTTCCCGTCGAAGTTGGTAAGCGCCACCCCGACGATCGTCTCCACGGGACCGCCCGGCGCGCTGGGCCTCATCCCGCTGACTGTGAATCCATAATCCCCCCGAAGCGTCGCATTCGAGCAGAAATCCTGCGCCCAGAGAGAAGTTGCGGCCAATAGCAGGCCGAGCATTGTGGTTTTCATGGTGTTTTGTTGCCTCCTGGAGCGACCTTATCTTCGCCTGCCCTGGGGAGCAAGGTCCGCCGCCTTCCTTGTGCGTGGAAAGCCGCTTGCCCGATAATGGATTCAAACAACAGAGGGTTACGGTGACAGATTCCCCGGTTTCTCCCGGCTTGCTGCGCTTCGGGGTGTTCGAGGCCGATCCGCGCACCGGCGAATTGCGGAAGGCCGGGCGCAAGATCGCCATCCAGGAGCAGCCTTTCAGGACTTTGCTCGCCCTCCTCGATCGCCCCGGCGAAGTGGTAACCCGCGAGGATCTGCGCGCCAAGGTCTGGCCAGCCGACACGTTCGTCGATTTCGACACCGGCCTGAACAAGGCCGTTCGGAAAATCCGGGAGGCGCTGGGCGATTCCGCCGACTCGCCCCGGTTCATCGAGACCCTGCCCCGCCGGGGCTATCGCTTTCTGGCGCCCGTCGAAGTCATTGGCGCCACCACGGCGCCTGCGCCGCCCGTCGAAGCCCCGCCAGCCGAAAAGGGCGCCCCGCACCGGCCGCGCCGTCTGGCACTCCCGGTGGCAGCCGCGGCCGTTCTGCTTGCCGCTCTGGCAGGTTGGGCCTGGTGGGTCCGAAGCGACGCCCGTCCCGCCATCCGGTCCATCGCCGTGCTCCCCCTCGAGAATCTTTCCGGCGATCCCAACCAGCAGTACTTCGCCGACGGCATGACCGACGAGCTGATCACCATGCTGGCCCAGATCCACTCCCTGCGGGTCATTTCGCGAACCTCGGTGATGCGCTTCCGAGGCGTGCGCCGGCCGCTGCCCGATATAGCGCGCGAGCTGAACGTGGATGCCGTTATCGAGGGCTCCGTGCTCCAGTCCGGCGGCAGCGTCCGGGTGACCGCTCAACTCCTCGACGCGCGCCAGGACCGCCACCTGTGGGCGGCAAGCTACGAGCGCCGGTTGACCGACGTGGTTGGCCTCCAGAGCCAGGTGGCGCAGGCGATTGCCGAGCAGGTGAAAGCCAGCCTGACGCCACAGGAACATACCAGCCTCGCTCGGCGCAGCCCGGTGAATCCGGACGCCTATCAGGCGTTCCTGCGCGGCCGCTTCCTGTGGAACACCAGGCGGAAGGAGGAGGTGGGAAAGGCAATCGGCTATTTCCGGCAGGCCATTCAGCTCCAACCGGACTATGCCCGAGCATGGGCGGGCCTGGCCGGCTGCTACATGTCGCTCGGCGGGGACATGGGAGTGGTCGCTCCCGGCGACGCCGCGCCGGACGCGCGGGCGGCTGTTGCCAAGGCTCTGCAGATCGATAGCGGCCTGGCCGACGGGCATCTCACGCTGGCCAACATCAAGCTCTGGTACGACTGGGATTGGGAGGGAGCGGGGCGCGAGTATCGCCGCGCGCTCGATCTCAGCCCCAACGACTCCGCCGCCCACCGCAATTACTCCCATTACCTGCTGCTTATGAGGCGATTCGATGAGGCCCTCGCGGAGACCAGGCGCGCCCTCGATCTCGATCCGCTCGATCGGCTCGCTAACGCCCACCTGGTCTGGGTTTACCTCGACACCCACCAGCCGGACAAAGCCCTGGCCCAGAGCGCGAAACTGCTGGAGCTCGATCCTTCCTACAAGGGCATCTATTATTTCGTTGGCGGAGCGTACGAGGAGCAGGCAAGGTGGCCCGAGGCGATTGCTGCCTATCGCAAGGCGGAGGACCCCCAGGATCCTGGCTATCTTCGCGGCATCGCCCACGCCTGGGCCGCGTCTGGAAACAGAGAGGAAGCGCAGGCCGCCCTGGCCAAGCTGCTCGCGCTAGCCCGCAAACGGTACATTTCGCCCGTGGGATTAGCGTGCGTCTATGCCGGCCTGGGCGAGCGCGACACCGCGTTCGCCTGGCTCGAAGATGCGTACCGCCGGCACACGCCAGCCCTGGCCAGCATCCAGGCAGATCCTCAGCTCGACCCCTTGCGGTCCGATCCGCGCTTTCAGGATCTGCTCCGACGTGTCGCTTTCCCGCCACCTCAGTGACCTTTTCCCTTCCCTCAGCCCGATCATTAATATATAGTAAGGGCATACGCAGCAAACTCAGGAAAGGGGATCTGGGGATGAGTTCCGTACGGGTCTTGGTTGGCACAAAGAAAGGCGCCTTCGTCCTGTCGTCCGACGGAAAGCGCCAGCAGTGGGACGTTAGCGGCCCTCACTTCGCGGGCTGGGAAATCTACCACGTCAAAGGATCGCCGGCGGATCCCAACCGCCTCTACGCCTCCCAGACCAGCGGCTGGTTCGGCCAGATGCTGCAGCGCTCGAGCGACGGCGGCAAGACCTGGGAGCCCGTTGGCAACAAGTTCGTCTACGAAGGCACTCCCGGCACGCACCAGTGGTACGACGGCACCGCGCACCCCTGGGAATTCAAGCGCGTCTGGCACCTCGAGCCTTCGCTCACCGATCCCGATACGGTCTACGCCGGAGTCGAAGACGCCGCCCTGTTCCGCTCCACCGACGGTGCCCAGACCTGGAAGGAACTCGCCGGACTTCGCAACCATGGGACGGGACCCCACTGGCAGCCGGGCGCGGGCGGCATGTGCCTGCACACCATCCTTCTCGATCCCGCCGATCCGCGGCGCATCTTCATCGCCATCTCGGCCGCCGGCGCCTTCCGCACCGACGATTGCGGCGAGACCTGGCGCCCCATCAACCGTGGCCTGAAGTCCCAATACATCCCCGACCCCAACGCCGAGGTCGGGCACTGCGTGCATCGCATCGCCCAGCACCGCTCGCGGCCGAATGTGCTGTTCATGCAGAAGCACTGGGACGTCATGCGCACCGACGATGCCGGCGACTCCTGGACCGAGGTCAGCGGCAACCTGCCCACCGATTTCGGCTTCGTCATCGACGTCCACGCGCACGAGCCCGACACCGTCTACGTCGTCCCCATCAAGAGCGATTCGGAGCATTTTCCGTTGGAGGGCAAGCTGCGTGTGTACCGCAGCCGCACCGGCGGCAACGAGTGGGAGGCGCTGACGAAGGGCCTGCCGCAGAGCGATTGCTACGTCAACGTGCTGCGCGACGCCATGGCGGTAGACTCGCTCGACTCCTGCGGCGTCTATTTCGGCACTACGGGCGGGCAGGTGTACGCATCCGCCGATGCCGGGGACAACTGGGCCCCCATCGTGCGCGATCTTCCGGCCGTGCTTTCGGTGGAGGTCCAGACGCTGCAATGATCCGGGTCGTGCTTCCGGCCCACCTGCGGACCTTGGCGAAAGTCAGCGGGGAAGTGCAACTCGCCGTCGAGGGGCACGTCACGCAACGCTCCGTCCTCGACGCCCTGGAAGCCCGCTATCCGATGCTGTGCGGCACCATCCGCGACCACGTTACCCAGAAGCGCCGCCCCTTCGTCCGCTTCTTCGCCTGCGAGCAGGACCTCTCCCACGAATCGCCGGACGCTCCGCTGCCCGAGCCGGTCGCGACCGGCGCCGAGCCCCTGCTGGTTGTAGGCGCCATCGCCGGCGGCTAGACCCTGTTTCCGAAGTTGCATTACAATCGCGTTGGGGCACCGAACCGTGAGCGTCAGCGAGCGGACCGCTCCCTCACGGTCGCGGTTCGGTGCTCAGCGGTAAAGGCATTTCGGAGACGGCACGCTAGGGCCCTGCCGGAGCACCGGCGCCCAAGCCGCTGCTGGTGGTGGGCGCCATCGCCGTGCCCGAGCACCGAACCGCGACCGTGAGGGAGCGGAGCGCTCTCGCGCGCCGAGGCTGAGGGCTCACGACTGCTATCCTTAAGAGCTGGAGTTTACATTGCGGAGCACCCGCGGATTGCTGTTGCTGGCACTGGTGTTGATGCTGGGGGCGGTCGGCGCCACCTATTTTCGCCAGAAGCGCCGGCAGGCCAAGCACGAGCCGCGCCCCCCGGCGAGCCTTCCCTTCAACAAGGAGCTCGAGGCCAACACCTGGGTATGGCGGAAGGACGAAGCCACGCACGGGATGGTCGAAGTCCGCGCCAAACGCTTCAGTCAATTGAAGGCGCCTTCGCTGGTGGAAATCGAAGACGTGGAGGTCCTGGTATATAAAAACGACGGCAAGGACCTGGACCGCATCCGCACCTCCAAAGCACAGTTCGACGACGACAAGGGTACGCTCTACTCCGACGCCCCCGTGGATATCGAGCTGGGCCTGTCGGTCGAAGGCCCGCAGCACGGCCACCAGCTCAAGATCCACAGCTCCGGAGTGACCTACGAGGCGAAGACCGGCAAAGCGAACACGGCCCAGGCCGCGAACTTCGAGTTCGACGAAGGCGACGGCAAGTCGGTGGGCGCGTCCTACGACCCCGCTCTCGGCAAGCTGGAGATGAACAGCCAGGTGGAACTGCACTGGCGCGGCAAGGATCCGAAGAGCGAGCCCATGAAGATCGAAACCGGGCAGGCGACCTATCTGGAGAAAGACGCCTACGTCCTGCTCGGCCCCTGGTCGCGCCTCACGCGGGGCTCGACCGTGGTGGAAGCGGGCGAGGCCGTGGTCACGCTCAACGACGAGGGCACCATCGACCGGGTGGAAGCCACGCTGGCCCACGGCACCGACACTCAGCCCGGCCGCCAGCTACAGTATTCCGCCGGCCGGTTGAATATGAAGCTCACGCCCAAGGGCGAGGTGGAAAAGGTCTCTGGAGAACCCGATGCGCGGCTGATTTCGGTGACCGACACCGCCCGAACCACGGTCTCCTGCTTCCGCGTCGATCTGGACTTCGATGCCAGCGCCCCCGGGAGCCCGCTCAAGCAGGCCGTGACCAGCGGAAACACGGTTCTGGAAGCGGTTCCGATTCCGCGTCCCGGCGTGCAAACGCCGGAGACGAAGGTGCTGCGTACCGATCGCGCCGTCCTGAAGATGCGGCCGGACGGCAAGGAACTGGACACCGTGGAGAGCGCCACCGAGTCGCACCTGGAGTTCCTGCCGACTCGCGCCGGCCAGCGCCACCGCACGCTCGACTCGAGCAGCCTCTTCGTGGCCTACGGCGCCGACAACGTTATCCAGTGGTTCCGCGCCGAGAACGCGGTGACGCGCACGGACCCGGAGCCGGTGCCCGCGGCCAAGCCGGGCGAGAAGGCGAAGAAGCCCGGCGACCCGGTCCTCACGCGCAGCAAGTACATGAAGGCGGAGTTCGACAAGAACGGCGAGCTGACGCGCATCGAGCAGTCGGGGGACTTCACCTACCAGCAGGGCGAGCGCCATGCCCGCGCCAACAAAGCGATCCTCGAGCAGGGCCGCGACATCATCACCCTCGATCAGAACGCCCGCATGTGGGACGGCTCGGGAGCGACTTCGGCCGACCACATCCTGATGGACCAGAAGAGCGGAGACGTGCAGGCGGACGGCAACGTGGTATCGATGCGCATGCCCGACCGGCAGGGCACTTCTTCCGCCATGCTGTCGAACGACCAGCCGATGCAGGCCACGGCCGCGCGCATGCGGACAGCCGGCCGCAACCACCAGTTCCACTACGAGGGGCAGGCGGTGGCGTGGCAAGGCTCGAACCGCATCTGGGCGGATACGATCGACATCGACCGCACCGAGCGGCGGCTCTCCGCGAACGGCCACGTCCGGACGCGGTTCGTGGAGAAGGCGAAGAAGGAGGGCGGCGCCGCTACCGATGGCGTTGCCGCCAAGACCGGCGCCGCCCCCAAGCCGCCGCAAGCGCCCGCGTTCGTCACCGTCGATGCGGCCGCGCTGGTCTACACCGAAGCGGATCGCGTAGCCCATTACACCGGCGGTTCGCACATGGTGCGGCCAGGCATGGACGTGAAGGGGACGGAGATCCGCGCCTTTCTCAACGACGCCAAGGCGGACTCGTCGCTCGACCACGCCGTCGCGGACGGCCAGGTCGCGGTGGTGCGCACCCAGCCCGACCGCACGCTGACGGGGACCGGCGAGCACTGCGAGTACTACGCCAAGGACGAGCGCATCTTCATGAAGGGCGGCCATCCGGTGCTGGTGGACAGCGTGCGCGGCACCACCAAAGGCGAAGAGTTGACCTACTACGTGGACGACGATAAGCTGATCGTGAACGGAGCACCGAAGGACTTGGTAACGACCCGCGTATTGCGGCGCCACCACTGACAGGGCGCCGGCACGGCACGCTAAAGCGTGCGCCACAAGCAACTCGATGAGAAAACTTCAGACCTTTGAAATCAGCAAGGCCTACCGGGGCCGCCGCGTGGTGGACGCTCTCTCGGTGTATGTGGAGCAGGGCGAGGTGGTCGGACTGCTGGGCCCGAACGGCGCGGGCAAGACGACCTCGTTCTACATGATGGTGGGCTTGATCAGCCCGGATTCGGGCCGCGTGGCGCTCGACGACCGGGAGATCACCCGGCTGCCCATGTACCAGCGGGCGCGGCTGGGCATCAGCTACCTGCCCCAGGAGCCCTCGGTCTTTCGCCGGTTGACGGTGGAAGAGAACCTGATGGCGATTCTGGAGACGATGCCGCTGTCGAACGGCGAGCGCCGCGGGCGGCTGGCGCAACTCATCGAGCAGCTTGGCCTGGAGACCGTGCGGCGCAACAAGGGTTACGCGCTCTCCGGCGGCGAGCGCCGGCGCGTCGAGATCGCACGGTCGCTGGTGATCCAGCCCAGCTTCCTGCTGCTGGACGAACCCTTTTCGGGGATCGACCCCAAGCAGGTCCTCGAGATTCAGCACATCGTCTTCGAGCTGAAACGCAACGGCATCGGGGTTCTGGTGACCGATCACAACGTCCGCGAGACGCTGCGGGTTACGGATCGCGCGTACATCATCAACAACGGCCGGATTTTCCGCGCCGGCAGCCCGGAAGCGCTGGGGAACGATCCCGAGGTGAAGCGGGTGTACCTGGGCGAGTCGTTCAACCTCAGCGGGGGTTAGCGGTGCAGGCACCTTATGAGGGCGGGAACGGACTCGGACGTGGCGCACGCTTTAGCGTGCTGGAGCGAGTTTCAACTCGCTCTGCCAGACCATGGGCTGAAGCCCACGGCGGCACGCTGAAGCGTGCGCCACAATAAAATCAACAGGTTAGCAATCGAGCACAATAACTAAGTGGCATTGGGCACCCCTGCCTGCTGCCTCGACATGGCCCGAGGTGGGTTACTCGGGGCCCAGAGCGGAACTCACCGCATTCAACAGCCGGTCCAGGTTGAAGGGCTTGTGGATGAACCCGGCGAAGGGTCTGCCCCCGGCCCTGGCCGAGGCTTCGACTTCGTCGTAGCCGCTGGCGAGCAGGATCGGGACGCCGGGATGGATAGCGCGCAGGAGGTCGAACGCCTGCTCGCCGCTGATGCCTGGCATCGTCAGATCCAGAATGACCAGCGAAATGCGCTCGCCTTGGGCCCGCAAAAGCTCCGCTCCCGCCTCGCTGCTGTCCGCCAGGAGGACCTCGAAGCCACTTTTCTCGAGCATCGCACGGGCCGCGTCGTGAACCACGCTTTCATCGTCGATTACCAGGACGGTTCCCGAACCGCGCAAGTGCTTCGGTTCGGGCTTGGCCGGCTTGGCGGCCCGCTTCGGAGCGGCGGCCGGAAAGAGAATGTAGAACGATGTCCCATGGCCGGGCGTGCTATAGACGCGGATGGCCCCGCGATTGGTCTTCACGATGCCGGAGACGGCGGCGAGGCCGAGGCCGCGGCCGGTGAACTTCGTGGTGAAGAACGGGTCGAAAATCCTGGCCTTGGTCGCCTCGTCCATGCCGGAGCCCGTATCCTCGATCTCGAGCCAAACGTAGCTGCCCGGTGTCAAGGCCTCGGAGGCGAAGTTGTCGTGTATCTCCCGAGCCGTCAGTTTCCTCAGCCCGGTCTTGATCTGCACCGTGCCCGGGTTTCCTTCGCCGATCGCCTCGGCGCCGTTGATCACCAGGTTCATGACCAGCTGCTGTATCTGCGCGGGATCGGCCTCGACCGGCGGCAGGTCCGGAGCCAGATCGAGCTTCACGTCCACGCTTCTGGGAATCGAGGTGTGAACCAGCGTGAGGATCTCTTGAATCAGGTCGGAGAGGCCGATCTTTTCCGTACGCAGGCGCCCCTTGCCCGCATAGGCGAGCAACTGGCGGGTCAGGTCCGCCGCCCGCTCCGAGGCCCGGACGATGGAGCGGAGCTGAACTCGCGCCGGGTCGTCCGGCGGCATGTCGGCGTACAGCAGGCTCGCATTGCCCATGATGCCGGTAAGCAGGTTGTTGAAGTCGTGGGCGATGCCTCCAGCGAGCAGTCCGAGGCTCTCGAGCTTCTGGGTATGCTGCATCTCGCGCTCGAATTTCCGGCGCTCGGTGAGGTCGCGGACATTCAACTGAATGGCGCGCCGGTCGCCCTCGGGATAGACCGTGCCGATGAACTCGGTCTCGATCGTGCGGCCGTCCTTGGTCTTGAAGCTCATGTCGGCGAACTGAACGGCCTCCTGGTCGCGTATCTCCTCCAGCGCCGCGCGGACCTTGGGGGTGTCGCGGGCCGCCTCGATTTCCCAGAATTTCCGTCCCACCAGTTCCTGGCGGCCGTAGCCGAGTAGCTGCTCGGTATAGGGATTGACGTCCAGAATCTCGCCGCTGGCCGCATCGACGATCGCGATTCCGTCGCGCGCGTATTCGAACAGCCGGCGATAGCGAGCTTCGGCGGCCCGCTTTTGCTCCGTGATGTCCTCGAAGGCGAGCAGGATGGAGTCGGCGCCGGGTTCCTCGATCCGCCGGGCGTTCAGCAGCAACGTGCGCGGCCCCAGGGGCTCGAACTCGTGCTCGATTTCGATGTCACGGACTTGGCCTTCTCCCACCAGTAACCGCTCCAACAGGCTGCGCACGGCAGGAATATCCAGTTGGCTGTCTGCGATCCGGTAGACGCTGCGTCCTTCCACATCCGCGGCGCCGGTGTGGAAGAACTCGTGGAACGCGCGGTTGGCGCTGCGAACCGCAAGCTCCTGGTCGAGAACCAGGAGCGGTTCCCGCACGGTGTCCACAATGGCACTGGCGTAGTCGCGGGCGCGCCGCACCTCTTCCATGCCGCGCTTGATGTCGGTGATGTCGGTCAGCAGGAGGACGGCGCCATCGATACGGTTGTCCGACGTCCGGTAGGGCCGCCCGCGCATCAGGTAGTAGCGGCCTTCGGAATCCCGGACTTCCTGCTCGTGCACCTTCAGATTCTCGAGCACGTCGCTCAGAACTTCCTCCAGGTTCGGAACGTCGATGGGCGGCCTGATGCCGGCAATCGGACGGCCCACGTCGGCAGGGCTGAGGCGAAGCAACTTCTCGGCGACGGAGGTGAAACGCCGGATGCGCAGATCGCGGCCAACCATCAGGATGGGAGTGCTGGTGGAGGTCAGCAGGTTCGCCAGATCGTCGTTGAGCTGGGACAACTGAACATTGCGGCTCTGCATCTCCGCGTTGATCGTCGCCAGCTCCTCGTTCGATGCCTGGAGTTCCTCCTTCGTCGTCTGCAGCTCTTCGTTGCTGCTTTGCAGCTCCTCGTTCGCGGCCTGGGCTTCCTCGTTCGTGGAACGAAGCTCTTCGATGATGGATTGCAGGTACTCGCGGCCGGAGACGACTTCCCGCTCCAGATGCTCGATGTGGCGCTCCGGATTGTCGAAGCGGGGTCCGGCGGCCTCTGGCGGGGGAAGCGCGCCGGCCCGCTTCACGGCGAGTTCGGGCGAGTCACCGAGATCTTCGAACAGGATCACCGAATGCGGATCGCTTCCCGGTAAGGAAATGGGAATCACGGTGATCCTCACGAAATGAAAAGCCCGGTCCTGCCGGACCTGGATTTCCTCCAGCCGCACGGAAGTCCTCCGCTGGTGCGCCTCCGCGATTGTGGTGCTCAATTGAACCGCCAGATCCTCGCGGACCGTGTCGAGCAGATACGGGTTCGTGGCGTCCGCGGGGACGTTCAGATACGGACCGACATCTCCCCTGAACTCGACGATGCGGAGGTCCTTGTCGACCACCAGGCCGCTGGGCCCATATCGCGTGAGAAGCATGTGGTCGACGAAGCTCCGCACGTCTCCGCGAGCGACGCGAGCGCCCGAAAGCGGGATGGAAGGCAGGTTAGGCGCGGAAGGGCGCGCAATAGTCACAATCGCCTCGAGCGCCCGCGAGCCGAGGCTCGGTTTCCGGCAGTAAATCCTGTGTTCCACATCCAACGGGTCGAAGAGATCGGAAAGGCGGCCCGTGTTCTCGGAAGATCCGACCAGCAGGTATCCCGCCGGACGCAAGGCGTAGGCGAAGGTATCGATGACCTTGTGTTGCAGGGTGGGCGCAAGGTAGATCAGCAGGTTGCGGCAACTGATCAGGTCCATGTGCGATAGCGGGGGGTCCACCCCCAAAATGTGGCGCGAGAAGATGCAGAGTTCCCGCACATTGCGATTGATCTGATAACCCGCGTCGCTGCGGGTGAAATAGCGGCGCAGTTGGTCCGCGGAAACGGCGGAAGCAATGCTGTCGTCGTACATGCCCGAGCGGGCCTTTTCGATCACTCTCTCGCTGGCGTCGCTGCCGAACATCTGAACGGACAGGGAGAGGCCCGTCTTCTCCAGGTATTCCAAAAGCGAGATGGCCAGCGAATAGATCTCCTCGCCGGTTGAGCAACCTGGAACCCAGATGCGGAGCGGATCGCCTTCCTCACGATCTCGCGCCAGCGAAGGAAAGACCGCTTCCTTCAGCGCTTCAAACACCGGGGCGTCGCGGAAAAAGCCGGTGACTTTAATGAGCAGGTCGTCGAACAGGGCATCGATCTCGGCGGGATCGGTCTGCAGGATGTGGAAATACGGGTCCAACGTGTCCACCTTTCGCACCACCATCCGGCGCGCCAGCCGGCGGTGGACGGTGGGCTGTTTGTACAGGCGGAAATCGACTCCGGTCCTCCTGCGCAGCGTTTCGAGAATCTTGTCTATGGTGGGAAAATCGTCCAGCAGTTGCTCGAGAGTCGGAGCCGCCATGGGGTGGCGCGCGATGGTGGCCAGTTCCTCCGCGATGCGCTTCGGCGGAAGCACGAAGTCGACAACGCCCGCGGCAATCGCGCTCCGGGGCATGCCGTCGAACTTAGCCGTGGCGTCCTGCGCGAACGTGATCCCGCCCTCCGCCTTGATGGCCTTCAAACCCAGCGTTCCATCGGAGGCGGCTCCGGACAGGACCACGCCGATGGCGCGGCTGTGCATGCTCTCGGCCAGGGAAGTGAAGAATGCGTCGATGGCCCGGCGCTGGTGAGAAGGCTGCTGGGCCGGGCGGCTGATGCGCAACACGCCGTCCGCGATCGCCATGGTTGCGTTGGGCGGCATCACGTAGACGCGATCGGGTTCGACGCGAACGTCTTCCATCGCCTGGATTACCGGCATGCGTGTGTAGTTCGCGAGCAGTTCGGCGAGGATGCTTTCGTGATGGGGATCCAGGTGCTGCACCAGCACGAAGGCCATCCCGGTTTGGGGCGGCAGGTTCCGGAGCAGTTCCGAGAAGGCTTCGAGACCTCCGGCGGACGCGCCTATGCCGACGATCAGTCCGGACGGCTCGGATTCGGGGCGCGGCACATCGATACTTTCTCGATCGGCCATCCTGGCGATTCTCCTAACCGATCATATCCCCAGAGCGGCGGCCGACGTTTGCCAAAACGCACGCAGAAATGCGAAAAAGCGCTCAGTTCGTGGCGCAGGCTCTCAGCCTGCCGCGTCGAGACTCCTTTCGACGCCCGAGCGCCTCGACACGGGCGGGCACGGACTCGGATGTGGCGTACGCTTTAGCGTGCTGGAGCGAGTTTCAACTCGCTCTGCCAGACCATGGGCTGAAGCCCACGGCGGCACGCTGAAGCGTGCGCCACAATAAAATCAACAGGTTAGCAATGGAGCACGATAACTAAGTGGCAGCAGGCAAGGGTGCCTGCGCCACAAGACCGGATTACGCCCGGGCCAGGGCGGCGCTGCGGCCGGCTAGGGTATCGGCGAGGTAGGCCAGGATGCGGACCCGCTCGGAGAGCGAGTGGCGCGCCGGCCCCGTCATGAACAAACGGCTCGTGAAAAGGCACCACCACAGCATCAGCCTGAAATCCGCCATCAGCATGCGCTGATCCAGCGTGAACGCGCTTCCCGGGGCGGCGGTGTAACGCAACAGGCAGGTGAGGACGGTGTAGTCGCGCCGCAACGCGTCGTTCAGCATCTTCAGGTCGGCCGCGGTCCAGCCGGCCTCCAGGCGCGCCTCAACCTGCAGGAAGCTGAGTTGGTTGGCCGACGCCACCTGTTCGACACGGTCGGGCGCCGCCCCGGCCTTAAGAATGGAGCGGCAATTGTACCGGAACCAGTAGGCACTGAGCACCAGCACGAGGCCTGTAATAAGGAGTCCGGAAACCATGAGAGACCCGGGCCCTGCCCTGGCTCGAAGATGAGGATATCATCGGCACAACAGGCCCGCAAGTTCTCTGCCGGCTAGAAAAGCATGTCGTGACCGCCCCGGCCGCCGGATCGATGCAACTCGGCATAGCTGGCCGTGATGTAGTCGGCCTCCCCAAACCCGAGGCGGCGGGCCGTCCGGTCGATCCAGCGCGGCGGCCCTTCGAGCTCCAGGAAGACGCCGGCGGGGGTTTCGTCGAGCATCGCCACGCCGGAGGCGGCAGCCGGCATCGCCACGCCGGAGCCGGCAGCCGGCAGCGCCACGCGGGAGGCGGCAGCCGGCATCGCCACGCCGGAGCCGGCTGCCGGCAGCGCCACGCGGGAGGCGGCAGCCGGCAGCGCATACTCGGTGCGATATTTCTCGTAGCGGAAGGCCGGACGGTAGCCCAGTGCCTCCAGAACCTGGATGAAAGCCGGGCCGCCGCCGCGCTGGACCTCGAACTCTATTTCCTTGCGAATCTTGTACTTGCCGCGCTCGGCCGGACCCTTGAAGGTGACCAGGCTGCGGGCGCCGCTGGTGCGGAGCCTAAGCACGACCCCGCCGCGCCGCAGCGCATGTCCCGGTGTATCAAAGATGACATTTTGCTCCAGAACCCGCCGTTTCTCCAGCCTGAATCCGGCCTTGCGAAGCCGGCCCCGCCCTTCGGCGACGCTCCCAAGTCGTAGCTTGATCTCGACTTCCTGCTTCGGACCGGAGATGGTTGCGTCCTTTGGCACGATAGGTGCATCATACCAATTGGGCGGGAGGTTAACAAATGTTCACGCCATTCGCTTTGGAAGTCTACCGCCGATATCTCAACGGCGAGACCATCGAGAAGCTTTCGGTGGAGCTGGGAATTCCGCGGCAGCGCATCGAGGATCGTATTCGCGCCGCGGAAGCCTACGTCGCGCGTCAGACGAAGGTCGCGGCGTAGTCCGGGGTCAGGGGGGCGGCGGACGGCTACAATAGGACCGTGCCCCATCCAGTGACTCTCATTCCCGGGGACGGCATCGGCCCCGAGGTAGCTCAAGCTACGGTCCGTGCAGTAGAGGCCACCGGCGTCAGCATCGCCTGGGAGTCGGTCGAACTCACGGCGAAGACGATCGAGGACGCCGAATTCCAGGTCCCTCAGCCCGTTCTCGATTCTCTCGACCGCACCAGGACCGGCCTCAAAGGCCCCACCACCACGCCGATTGCGGGCGGCCATGTCAGCCTCAACGTTCAACTCCGCCGCAAGCTCGACCTGTTCGCCAATTTCCGGCCGGTGAAGAGCTTCCCCGGCATCAAATCGCGCTTCAGCGACGTGTTTATCGACCTGGTCATCTTCCGCGAGAACACCGAGGACCTGTACTCCGGCCTGGAGCACGAAGTGGTCACGGACGTGGTGACCAGCCTGAAGGTGATCACCCGTTTCGCCTCCGAGCGGATCGCGCGCTATGCGTTCGCCTGGGCGCGCCGCAATGGCCGTCACACGGTCACCGCGGTCCACAAAGCGAACATCATGAAGCTCGGCGACGGCCTGTTTCTGCGCTGCTGCCGCGAGACGGCCAAGGATTTCCCGGACCTCGCGTACAAAGAACTGATCGTGGACAACACCGCAATGCAACTGGTCATCCGGCCCGAGACCTTCGACGTTCTGGTGATGCCGAACCTTTACGGCGATATCATTTCGGACCTGGCGGCGGGCCTGGTGGGCGGGTTGGGGATCGTGCCGGGCGCGAACCTGGGCACGGACCACGCGGTGTTCGAGGCGGTGCACGGCAGCGCGCCCGACATCGCGGGCAAGGACCTGGCCAATCCCACCGCGCTGATGCAATCGGCCGCGCTCATGCTGGCCCACCTGGGCGAGCCGGATGCCGCCAAACGCCTCCAGGCCGCCGTCGAGTGGGTCTACGCGGAGGGCCGCCACCTGACGCCGGACGTGGGCGGGACGGGATCCACGACGACGTTCACCGACGCGGTGGTGCGGCGGCTGGAAGCCACTAGCCATCGGCCATCCGCCGCCAGCGGTCAGCCCGACGCGACCAATCGCTGAGCGGCGGTAGCGCACGCGTCACACGCTGCTTAAAAAGTCCAAGAAGACAATCATAGCCGCCGATGAACGCCGATAACTCATTTGTTTCCCATCGGCGTTTATCGGCGTTCATCGGCGGCCAGCAATGTTTTGTGCGCTGCCGCTCTTCAGCGTGCTGCGGCGAGCTTCATCTCGACGTCCGGACCGTGGGCTGAAGCCCACGGCGGCACGCTAAAGCGTGCGCCACGCCCCGGAATGAGGGGAATCTGTGACCTCTACGCGGCCGGCTTCGGCGTGGCTGCGGTGGTCCAGTTGATGACGTGATAGACCGCGGGGACCGACCCGACGTTCCTGAGGCCGTGCAGTTGGTTCGAGGCGTTGAAGATCACGGAGCCCGGCCCCACGCGCTTCCAGTCCCCGTTCACCAGGGCTTCCACCGTGCCCTCCCTGATGATCACCATTTCCTCGTTCGGGTGCCGGTGGGGCTGGTGGGGCTCCTGTCCGGGATTCAGAGTCGTCACGTGCAGTTCCAACTCCTCGAGCGTTGCCGTGGGCGCTTTGCAGAACGACCTTACGCTTCCGACCTTCGTTTCCTTCGCGGGAATGGCGTTCCAGTCGAATGCCGAGGATTGCAGCACCGCCGCCGTCTGCTGAGGCGCGCGCGCCGCGGCCAGGGCCACCATCATGTTTCGACGCGTAATCATTTCTCTATCCTCCAGGGCCAGCGTTGAGGGCGGGACAGCAGAGCGTTCGCTTCGTCGTCATTGTGGAACCGCTCCCTGGCCGGGTCCCAGTACAACTTCCGGGGCAGCTTCATCGCCGCGTGGTGGAGCAGGCACGCGGAGCAGGAGCGGTGTCCCACCTCGACCGGCGCGATGGGTTGCAGACGCGACTTCACGCAGTCGAGCCAGTTGCCGTGATGGTCGTTGCTCACGTAAAGGTGGATCTCGTCTGGCCCGATCGCGGACGTGATGATCTTCGGATCGCTGGCGGCCAGGGCCTGGGCGTCTTTGATCTTCGATCCCGGGTCGCCGGGCGTGACCGCGGCCTCGTTTCCGCGCGAGACGAAGATCCAGCCCTCGGTTCCTTCGAAGCGGATGCCATTGGGAAAGTCGCCGCTCACGATCATCCGCACGCCGTTGGCGTAGAGCGCCTCGGTTTTGAACTTGCCGTGGACATCCCACAGCCCCTTCTTCGGAAACTCGGCCCAGCCGGAGATTTCGACGGGGCCGGTGTATTCGGTGCCCATAGCCCAGTGGGCGCAGTCGATGTGGTGCGATCCCCAGCCGGTAATCATGCCGGCTCCGAACTGCTCGCACCGCAGCCACCCGGGACGGTCGTAGCCCTCCTGCGGATGCACGCGCTTCTCCGTGTAGTAGACGTAGGGAGTCGAGCCCAGCCACATCTCGTAATTCAGGTTCCGGGGGATGGGCATCTCGGGCTCGTCGTCGCCGGCGGGGTCGCCGGGCAGGCCGATCTGAACCGTCTTCAACGCTCCAATGCGGCCGTTGAGGACCAGCTCGGCGGCATAACGGAACTGCGCCGCCGATCGCTGCTGGCTGCCGAGTTGCAGAATGCGGCCGGTGCGCTGGACGGCGTTGCTCAGGGCGCGCCCCTCGGCGATGGTGAGCGAGGCCGGCTTCTGTAGGTATACGTCTTTGCCCGCCTCCACGGCGGCGATGCCGATGAGCGCGTGCCAGTGGTCGGGCGTGCTGACCAGGACAGCGTCAATGTCTTTGTTGGCGAGAAGCTCGCGGTAGTCGACGTATCCGGCGACGGCGTCGTGGGTTTTGTAGTGGCCATTCACCAGGGCCTGGGCATCCTCCATGCGCTTGCGGTCGAGGTCGCAGACCGCGACGATGCGGGCCTCGTCGAACTTCCAGGTGCCGGGCATGTCGTGTCCGCGCGAGATGCGGCCGTTGCCGATGGCGCCCACGTTGATCCGGTTGCCGGGCGAGGTTTTGCCGAGAACCGAGGACGGGACGATGGTGGGAAAGCCGGCCATGAGCGCGCTCTGCAAAACGTTGCGGCGGGACGGTTGAGACATTTCGAAATCCTTACCTGATCTTCGCACGGGCACCGGGTCGCAGCACCGAACCGCGACCGTTAGGGAGCGGACTTGGTCTTTTCGTCACAGCCGCCGCGCTTGCTGCTGCGCCTTCAGAACCAGCTCCATGGCCAAGAAGCATTGCTTCTGCGGCATGGCGGTTTCAGTGCGGTTGAGAACGTCCGAGACCAGTTGCTCGCCATACGGCAAATGCTGGTTGGAGCAGTCGATGTAGCGGGTGTCCTTTTGGTCCACCAGGAACAGGTGGCTCTGGCCAGGGCGGCCCGCGATGTCGATGTTCTTGCGAATTTCCATGAAGCCGTCGGTGCCAAGAACGGTCAGGCGTCCGTCGCCCCAGGTAGCGAGGCCGTCCGGGGTGAACCAGTCCACGCGGATGTAGCCGGTTCCGCCATTGCCGTGCAACATGACGTCGCCGAAGTCCTCGAACTCCGGATACCGCGGGTGGGCGACATTTCCTACCTGGGCGGCCACGACTTCGGCGGTGTTCGAGTTGGTGAAGAACAGGAACTGGTCGGCCTGGTGCGAAGCGATGTCGCACAGGATACCGCCGTACCGCTTCTTGTCGAAGAACCAGGCAGGCCGCTGGTTGAGAGTCATGCGGTGGGGACCCAATCCAACGGTCTGGATGACACGGCCGATGGCGCCGGCCTTCACCAGCTCTCCGGCTCTGACGGTGGCGCGATTCTCCAGGCGCTCGCTGTACATGATGGAGTAGATGCGGCGCGTTTCGGCCTGAACGCGGCGGACCTCGGCGAGCTGATCGAGCGTCGTGATGCCGGGCTTGTCCGACATGTAGTCCTTGCCGTGCTGCATCACGCGGATGCCGAGCGGAGCCCGTTGGTCGGGAATGATGGAGCTGAGCACCAGTTGGATCGAGGCGTCTTCGAGGACCTCGTTCTCGGTGCGAGCGGCGCGCGCCTGCGGAAAGCGCTTTAGAAACTCGGCGGAGAGGTCCGGTTCCTGAGCGTACAACCAGACCAGCTCCCCGCCGCCGCGAATGACGGCTTCGACCTGGGCGTAGATGTGGGGGTGGTTGATCCCGACCACCGCGAACCTGATTCGCGGGGGCGCCTGTTGCGGGAGCGCCGAGGCCGCGGCCAGCGATCCGCCGAGGACATTCATGAATGCACGCCGATCTACTTGCATTGTGTCATTGCCTTTCGTGTGTGAAGTAGCGTCTTACAGGATACCGGGTCAGCGAGTAGAGGAAAGCGCCAGAAATCGCGATGCCTGAGGCGCCTCGCAACCGGTCTCCGGTCACGGCCAAGCCTATCGCGTCTCCGGCGGCATTCATGGCGAACAGGGCCACCGCGAACCACCAGGCCCATCTCCTGCGCTGGAGCAGGCCGAACGCCGTGGCAAGCGTGCCGGCGCCCAGCACCGGCAACAGCACTCCCGAAGCCCTCCCCAGAGCCCGAAAGGCCGCCGCGCCCGGTTTGTTGAGCTCCCATAATCGATCCAGGAGCGTGCCCGGGAACAGCAGCGAACATCCGACCTCGGCGGAAATGGCAACGGCGGCGAACAGGAACGCCGCCACGATGGGAATGGTTCTTGGCCTTTGCCCCATGGCACCCAGTTCATCCGCGGTATACGCCGCGCGCGGCGCTCTCAGCTTGCCGTGTCCCCACCGGGCAGCTTCAACGCTTGATGACGGGCTTGGGGACGGGGGGCTTGGCGCCGAGGTCGGCCGAGGCGTAGTAGCCGGTGCGGGTGCGGGCCACGGGGTGATTGGGGCCGCTGACGGCAAGGCGGATCTGGCGGTAGCTGCCATCGAGTTTAGGGTTGGACGGCGTGTAGGCGACGGTGTACTGGCTGCGGATGTCGCGCGCTACCTCCAGGGCGATACGGCCCACGGCGTCGACGTCGTTGGGGTACCAGACGGCGCCGCCCGTCGAGCGCGTGATTTCCCCGAGGGCCTCGCGGGCGCGCTTGGCGGCGGCGTGCTCCTCATCCGAGAGAAGGCCGATGGCGTAGACCAGCACCTCGCGCTGCTGGGCCTCGCGGAGCAGTTCTCCCAGGGTGGTTTCGCTCATGTTGTCATCGCCGTCCGTGACCACGACGAGCACCTTCTTGTCGTGCCTCCCCTTGGCCTTGGCATAGCGGACTCCGGCGCGGATGGCGTCGCGCATGGCGGTGCCGCTCATCGAATCGATGCGGGCCAGGCCCTGCGCGAGCTTCTTGGGATCGGAGGTGAAATCCACGTCGCGATAGACGTCGTCGTTGAAGTTGATGACGAAGACTTCGTCCTGGGGGTTGGAATTGGCGACCAGGTCCTGGGCGGCGAGCTCCACTTTCTGGCGCTTGGTCTTCATGCTGGCGCTGTTGTCGATGATGATGCCCATCGAGACCGGGACATCCTCGTGTTTGAACAGCTTGATCTGCTGCTCGGCCCCGTCCTCGAAGGCGTGGAAGGCCGTTTTGGGGAGGTTGGTGACGATCTTGCCGCCCTTGTCGATGACCGAGGCGTTGAGGACCACCAGGCGGGCCTCGGCGCGGAACAGGGCAGGCTGTTCGTCCTGTGCGTGGGCGAAGGCGGCGATGGCCAGGATGGGTAGGGCGATGCGGCAGAGCCAAGACATCCAGTAGCGATTATAGCCTGCGGATCTCGGGGCGCACCCCCAGGCACTCGCGCCAGCACCGAACCGCGCGCGTAAGCGAGCGGACCCCTCCCCGGCCTTCGCGGTCCGGCGGCGGACCCCTGTCCCCGCACCGGCCGAAAATAAACGCGATTGCTACTTGCCCGCCAGTGCGTTTCGTTGGACACTTGAGTAACGGGAGGACCGTTGAGCCAGAAAGTTTCCGAAAGCACCCTGGTGCGCGAGCCCACCGATCGCTGGACCACGACGGACTCGAGCGAGCTCTACGACGTCGCCAGTTGGGGCAAGGGCTATTTCTCCGTCGGCCAGAACGGTCACCTGTACGTGCACCCGGCCAAGGATCCGGCGCGTTCGGTGGACCTCAAGGAACTGGTCGACACCCTGGTCCTGCGCGGCATTTCGCTGCCCATCCTGATCCGCTTCGCGGAAATCCTCCGTCACCGCCTGAGCGAAGTCCACGACGCCTTCCAGGCCGCCATCGCCGAACATGGATACAAGGGCAGCTACTGCTGCGTGTATCCCATCAAGGTCAACCAGCAACGGCAGGTGGTGGAAGAGGTGTTCAAGTTCGGCCGGCCTTTCAAGTATGGCCTCGAAGCCGGGTCGAAGCCAGAGCTGCTGGCCGTGCTCGCCGTAGCCGACAACGACACGCCGATCATGTGCAACGGCTTCAAGGACGACGAGTACATCGAGATGGTGATGCTGGCCACCAAGATCGGCCGGCAGATCACCACGGTGATCGAGAAGTACACCGAGCTCGACCTGGTGGCCCGCCACGCGCAGCGCATCGGCGTCCGCCCGCGCATCGGCCTGCGCCTCAAGCTGGCCAGCCGCGGATCGGGCCGCTGGAAGTCTTCGGGCGGTTTCCGCTCCAAGTTCGGCCTGACGGTCAGCGAGGCCGTCCGCGCCCTCGATCAGCTCAAGCAGTTGGGCATGGCGGACTGCCTCGAGCTTCTGCATTTCCACCTCGGCAGCCAGATCACGAACATCCGCCACATCAAGCAGGCGGTGATCGAAGGCGTGCGCATTTACGCCGAACTGGCGCGCGCCGGCGCCGGACTGAAGTACCTGGACGTCGGCGGCGGCCTGGGCATCGACTACGACGGCTCGCAGACCGACTTCGAGTCGAGCGTCAACTACACCCTCCAGGAGTACGCCAACGACGTCGTCTACCACGTGCAGAACGTCTGCGACGAGGCCGGAGTGGCGCATCCCACCATCGTTTCCGAGAGCGGCCGCGCCGTGGTGGCCTACCACAGCATGCTGGTCTTCGACGTCCTCGGCGTCAGCGGCTTCGGCGATCAGGACACCGCGCCCGAGATCTCCGATGAGATGGAGCAGCCGCTGATCGACCTGCGCGAAACCTACAAAGGCCTCAGCACCAAGAACCTGCTGGAGAGCTTCCACGACGCGCAGCAGGCGCTCGACCAGGCGCTGAACCTGTTCAGCCTCGGCTACCTGCCCATCGAGCAGCGCTGCCTGGCCGAGAACCTGTACTGGGCCATGTGCCGGCGCATCAAGCGCCTCGCCGCCGATCTGGAGTTCTTCCCCGAAGAGCTGGAAGGCCTGGACGCCATGCTCTCCGACACGTATTTCTGCAACTTCTCGATCTTCCAGAGCATGCCGGACAGTTGGGCCATCAAGCAGTTGTTCCCCATCATGCCCATTCACCGGCTGGAGGAGAAGCCCACGCGCGCCGCCGTCCTGGGAGACATCTCCTGCGACTCCGACGGCAAGATCGACCAGTTCATCGACCGCCGCGACGTCAAGCGCACCCTGCCGCTGCACCCGTTCAACGGCAGCGAGTACTACCTCGGCGCCTTCCTCATCGGCGCCTATCAGGAGATCCTGGGCGACCTGCACAACCTGTTCGGCGACACCAACGCCGTCCACGTCAGCCTCAACGGCAATGGAGAGATCATCCTCGACAACGTGATCAAGGGCGACACCGTTCGCGAGGTGCTCGATTACGTCCAGTTCCGCGCCGAGTCCCTGCTGGGCCAATTCCGCAAGGACGTCGAAGCGGCCCTCCGTGAAGGCAAAATCGGCTACGAGGAATCCGGCCGCCTGCTGCGCTTCTACGAAGAGGGGCTGAACGGGTACACGTACCTAGAGGGCTAACCCGGTTCACCACTGCCAGGTTGCACGTCGGCCCTGCACAGCCAGCACGTAGTTGCTATACATGCACCTGACTGCACCCAGCTGCCCCGGCGGCAGTCGCCTTCGATTCCCATTAGCGCTGCCAACTGCCCTTTTCATTCCTTTGGCTCTGTTCGGTTTTGGCGAGGCCGCCATGACATCCCGTGACATCCGCTGACTGCGCCAGACCGCTACACGCTTCTGAATAAGCCAGGCGGTTTCGCCGCCGGCGAGCGATCAGTTGTCGCCGCATTGCCGGCATAGCCCTGGCGCGAGCGCAGCGGGTTGTGTGGACGGCGTGGCTGTGGTGCAATTCTCAGTGAGCCTGCGGGTGGCTCGCCAATGGTAGACAGGACCTCAAGAGAGCGGCTGGGCGAAGTGATTCGCTCCTACATGGAGGATCACATCACCGCCTTTGACTTGGACGAGGAACTTGGGGCCATTGGTGCCGCCACCGAGGATAAGACTGTTCAGGCGGTCGTGCGCGATCTCTGGTTCTACTACGACGACTGCAGAGATCATTACGTCGTGGCATGCAAGAGGGAGTGGGACTACTTCAACCGCCTTCTACTTCTGCTTGCATCGGACGCGGAGATTACGATCGCAAGGGTTCGCCGCACCTGGCACCTCAGCCAATTCGTTGCAGCCGTTTCCTTGGCCATCTTTGTCTGTCTCGCCGTTCTGCGCGGATGGGGGCTAGGTCTGGTCGGTTTGACCCCTCCGTTCGGTGTGGTCAGTATGGTGCTTGCCTGGTTCAACATGCGACGAAGGAGGCGGGCCACCGCGGCGGGCGTTGCGCTAAGTCCATTCCCGAATTTCAGCATTCTGCGGTCTGCCCGGCGCAAGGCTGGACGTTTCGTAAAGATACCATACCCAAACGGGATTGCCGACAGAACGATTCGTGGTCGGATCGAAGTCGTCTTTTTGTGGGCGATCCGGACTCCCATGTGGTTTGTGTTCTCCCCGGTCGTCCTGTTCGTTCAGATGCTGCGGGAGAAGCATTCAGAAACGGCGATGGTAGTTCCTGAACTCTGCTGATGCTGGGGGGCTCGTCTGAGCCGACTCTGCTGCCCACTGATCCGCCCCGCCGCCCTCCGCGCACCCGTTCGCGACCGGCGGGGCGAGGCACCCTCCTACGACGACCTGCGCGCGGCGCTCATCGTGGCCGTGAACCCCGTGTGGTGGGCGGGCGGAAGGGTGGCCTGGAGCTCAGCAAACTGCGGGAGGGCGAAGCTAGGGTCGCTGACATGAGCTGTCCGATAAATCAAGGCGCGCTGAATAGATACGGTGCCAGCGCTGACTCGTCGCCCCTCGAATCGCTTTTCGGCGTGGGATAGAGTATGATTCGTGGAAACTCGAGACACCGGCATGAGGGACCAAGTCAAATATATGGATTCGATCCACCGATCAGAGAAGCAGGTCCGTATCGCCGGCTGCCGCACTCTAGTTGTCGCACGCGGCCCTCTCATTCTGGCCGTGGCCGTACTGCACGTGTTTCTTGGTGGTTGCAGTGAAGCCGCCATCAGAGCCAGCATCGTTCGGAAGGTGACATCGCCGCGAGACGAGGCCGCCGCTCGGAAGTACGTCGATCTCCTTCGTCAGAACAGGTTCGACCAGATCGAGGAAGCGTGCGACTCCAGCATGAAACCGGCGGGCTTGCGAACCATGCTGGGCCAGATGGCCGCGATCATTCCCAGAGAATCGCCGCGCTCCGTCAAGGTGGTAGGTCTAGTTCGCGAATTGAGATCCTCGACAAACGTCATCACCCTGGAATATGAGTTTCCGCGGCAATGGGTGCTCGCTGAGCTTGCACTTAGGACCGCGAAGGACGGAGCGGACACGATCGCCGGATTCCGCATCTCCACCATCCCCGAGTCGCTGGAACATCAGAACCGCTTCACGTTTGCCGGCAAAGGCGCGCCCCAGTACGCGATTCTCCTCTTGGCTGCGATGTCGGCGGCAATAAGCATATACGCTCTTGTGGTGTGCCTCAGAGCCAGGACCGGGAAGAAGAAGTGGTTATGGGCGCTCGCAACCCTCGTTGGCGTCTGCAGCTATGGAGTCAACTGGACAACCGGAGAGAGCGGCTTCGTGCTGCTCGCGGTGCATGTTCCGACCTTCGGGCTGTTCGCTCTATCGTATGGGGCATGGACGGTCTTTGCCAACCTCCCGCTGGGAGCCTTACTGTTCTTGGCTAACGAGCGCGCGCGCCAGAACGCGGAGTCAGGTGTTTCCGAAACACGACCCGAGTCTGGCACAACCGGGCCGCGCACGATCTAGTGACGCCGTCGCCGCCCCACGCGCCGATGCGCGGCGGGCGGGACGAGCGGCAGGGGCGGCTGCGCACAGACACTCACAACAGAACTTTAGCAGGATGTTCTGGTGTCAATCGGCACTACCATCACACTCGTCATCGGAATCACGCGCGCCGCCGCGGGCCAGGCGGGGCCGGAGAGCGGGGTGTTGGACCACGCAAAGGCGGATTGAAGAGCATTGGGGAATGTTCGGCTGGCTGAGACCCTGGTGGTTCTCAAACAGAGTCCAGAGGTGGAGTACGTGAAGGCGAAGTTGTCAGACCGCGCTTGCCTCTAAAGCCGGGCGAACCACCAGACCCGCCCCGCCGCCCTCCGCGCCGCCAAGCGCGGCGGGCGGGGCGAGGAGCGGGGGCGGTGGGTGTGGGCGGATGTCCGTCGCAAAGCACCTCGCTCGCGAATGATGAACCAGGATCGTTTATGATCGGAGTCTGGCCAACCGCCAGATTGCCCGCTCCAGCGGCCCTCATTGGGATCGGTCTTCGGAGGCTAATTGAGGTTTTACACTCCAGAAGAGTGCGACGAATGGCTGCGCGCCCGGCACCGGCTCAAGCCCGATGAGGTGTCAGACGCGCAGGTGGAGCGGATTGATTACCCGCTGAAGCCCCACCAAGTCTTCTTCGTCGCTCACTGGATAGCCCAATCGCTGACCTACCGGATGCCGACGTTGCTTTGGCTCACGGAATGGGGCATCTGGCCCAGCAGCGAGAACTGGCATTTGTACTACAGGCTGCGTCAGACTTACGGCGACCAGCGATTGCTCCATGAAGCGCCGGGGCACTTGTTCCTCGAACACGAATCAGAGGACCTCGCGTCCTTCCTCCAGGTCGCCATGTTGAATGGATGGGGAGGTTACGTCCTGACGCAGGCAAATTACGTGAACGCGTTCTTCAGCCACGACGAGTACATTGACTTCTTTGCCAACCGTGACGGCCCCCTTGCCGAAGTGCGCAGTGCGTTGGGGCAGACTCCCCAAGCTGAAACCCCGATCTGATGCGGACAGAGTTCGCGAGATGCGACAACGGGGAGCCAGATCATCCACCGCACCGCCGAACTCGCCGCAGTCCCAGCGCCGCCGCTCTCCGCGCGCCCCGTTCGCGGCGGGCGGTCTGCCGGACCCGCCGCCTCCCGTCACGGCTCTTCGGTGGGGCCACGAGACGGCGGCAGCACTTCGGCCCGGGATGTATCCTAATGCCATGGATCGTGCTCCCGATTGGTATTCCCATTGGCGTGCGTCGCTCGATTTCGACAGAATTGACTATAACGTTGGCGGCATCGAACTGTTCCAGCCTGAGAACTTGCCGGAAGCTCAATTGGGGTATGCCGTTGGCATTGGCGGAGAGTCTCTAGTTGGAGTGAAGCCTGGAGGTTGGCTCGCGGATTGGGTAGTGATCGGGAACGAGACGGCGTGCGGCGACCCTGTTTTTGCGTCACAAACGAGTCCGCACCCCATCTTCACTGCGATGCACGGGCAGGGATCATGGGAACCCGAATTGATAGCGCCATCGCTGGAGACTTTCCGCGAATGTCTCGATGTCTTTCGGCGATTCGCCGAAGGTAGAAGTTGCCCTGGAGAACTCAAGGCGCACCTGCCGTCAGAGGAGGAGCGAGCACGATTCCTCACCGACATCAAGAGACTCACGACCACCGATGATGTCGAGGCGTGGTTCTTTTGGGCGGTTCAGATCGAGACCGACCCCGATAGCCTCGCGGACTTGTGAACGTGTCCACGGTCGGTCGTTACATGGTGCGGATCTGGATGGGCTTCAGGGCTGCGAGGGCGTCTTCCGTGTACTCAATATCGCCGTCCCAGTACTGGATCAACACGTCTCGATTGAGTTCGACCCATTTCTTGAGGACCGCCAAATCGCGTGCGGTCATCTTGCCACCCACCACTTGAACATCGGGTCTAATCGCTACCGACACCAATTCAGAGCTATGGACTTTCGGTCCCTTGGATACCTTCACACGAACGTCATGAGGAGCACCGGCTTTGGGTGAGATCCAGACAACGAACGGCAAACCTGTACGTTTCGGTGAGATGTTCGCCATTTCAAAAAGACCGTCGCTTTGCGGTTCTACTGCGAATTCAGTGGATGTTTTCATTGCCGAAGGGCTTTCCGTATTCACTCTATAGTCGGCGCTCCTTGTGGCCTTCGATTTGGCCCAACGTGCCCGGACTGCTTTGCGTGCGCCTTCACTTCGCTCTGCCGGTGTAAGGTTGGCGGCTCTCGCAAGACCACCCTTCCTGCCACCCTTGCGGCCTAGAGCAACAGCGGCAGGATCTTTCTTCTTTTTTGCGGTAGCAGGCATATGTCCATTATACGTGAGCGCCTACGAATTGACAATACTTAGGCGGGTACGTAACGTGGGCAACCTGCCGACAGCACCTCTTCTCAAGAAGCGTCGTTTTCAACTTGACCCACTGCCCGTCTTTCGCTTCGCCCACCTTGCCGTAACCGCCTGCCGCGCTCCGGCGCACCCGGCCACAAATCGGATTCACGCGCCACCCCCCAACTAAATCTCCCACCTCCTCAATAACCTCCAGGAAACGAGCCCCCGCCCTAAGCCCCACCTCGCGCTACCCTCCCTCCAGGCGCCCGCAATCCCGGTGCCCCCAGGAGCCCCCATGTCCACCCAAAAACGCATCGATTCCTCCCGCGCCAACGGCGCCAAATCCCACGGACCCGTCACCCCCGAGGGACGCGCCCGCTCCCGCGCTGCCCACCTCACCAACGGACTCACCTCCGGCGTGGTCGTCCTTTCATTCGAATCCGCCGAGGAGTACAACGCCCTCCGCGAAGAATACCTCGCCCATTACCGGCCCCAAACCCGCCCCCAGTTCGACCTCGTCGATCACCTGGTCGCCGCCCGCTGGCGCCTCAACCGCGTCATCTCCCTCCAGGGCGCCCTCATGGAGCTCCAGATGGACCGCCAGCAACCCGAGATCGACAAAGAGTTCAAAGGCTGTGGCGAAGACATCCGCGCCGCCATCGCCTACCAGCACCTCTGCGACGATTCCCGCGCCCTCGAAAGCCTCCACCGCCACGAGACCCGCCTCGGCGCCGAGATCCACCGCACCATCAAACTCCTCGCCGCCGAGCTCAAAAATCAAAAATTGCATGATGAACCCAGCGACGCAGATCCTCAATCGAATGAAGAGAATCCCGACCCAGACACCCCGCCGGTCCCGTCTGCGGGATCGCCCGGCGACGGCCAACCAACGACGCCCGGCGCGCCTCTAGCCCACCCCGAGGACCTTCCGGTCCCGCCCGTCGCCCGATGCAATCGAGATGGCGCAGCCTCGGGCTTCGCACCCACCACCATCACCGCCCTGGCCGCCAGATCCGCGGCGAAGCGTTATTCCCGGACGTTCCCCGCCACACATCCCCACGCGTTAAAATCGCGGAGGACACATCCATGACTCGAACGCTCATTCTGGCCCTCCTACTCGCCGCCGCCGTACAGGCGCAGCAGCCGCCGGTCGTATTGCAGCAGGGCAGCCGCACCATCGCCCTGGAGCCCTACGCACCCAACATCGTTCGCGTGACTATGAGCCTGCTCAAGGCCCCGGCTGTGGCGAAGCCTGGCTACGGATTTGTCGCCTCCCCGGCCGCCCAGGGCTGGAGCCGCGAAACCACTGATGCCGGCGAACTCTACCGCTCCTCGCGCCTGGTCGTTACCGTCGCCGCCAACCATCCGCGCAAGCCCATGGCCACCGAGTTGGATATCGCCAAATTCTTCGGCGGCTCGGCCCCGCCCACCCACATCATCATCGCCACCCCTGACGGCAAGACGCTGCTCGACATGCAGGAATGGTCCATGTCCCTGCCCAATCACAAGGACGGCAACGCGGGAATCCTCGCGGACCGGCGTCCTTCGGATCCCGAGTTCTACCAGGTCGGAGCGGTCTTCGCCTCGCCCGCGGACGAGCACTATTACGGACTGGGCCAGAATCACGAAGGCTTTCTCGATCATCGCGGCCACACTGTCCGCTGCTGGCACGACTACAACGCCACGGGCGGCCCCAGCATGGGCATCCCCTTCCTGGTCACCAACCGCGGCTACGGCATGATCTGGGACAACCCCTCCAAGACCACCATCGCGCCCGGCTTCAACGAGCAGACCCGGTGGCTCTCCGAAGTCGGCGATCGCGTGTCCTTCTTCGTGATCGCCGGCAATACCACCGACGAGATCTACGCCGGCTACCGCCTGCTGACCGGCGCCACGCCCATGCTGCCCAAGGCCGCCTACGGCTACATACAGTGCAAGCAGCGCTACCGCTCGCAGGATGAGGTTCTGGCCGTGGCCAAGGGATACCGCGACCGCCATCTGCCCGCCGACGTGATGGTGGTGGACTGGTTCTACTACACCAAGATGGGCCAGCTCGATTTCGATCCCACCATGTGGCCCGACCCGGCCGCCATGAACCGCCAGCTTCACGACATGGGTTTCGAAACCATGATCAGCGTCTGGCCACGCTTCACCAAGGGCTCCCGCTACTACGACCTGCTGCTTCAAAAGGGATGGTTCGAGCACCTCGCGGATGGCCGGCCCACCGACGGCCTGCCCTACGACCGCGCCGGGTCCGACATCGACACCAGCAACCCGGATGCCGCGCGCTGGTACTGGGACACGATCCGCGACAACATCATCAGCAAGGGATTCGACGCCATCTGGGCCGATGAGACCGAGCCCGACCTGCCTCCCAACGGCAGCTATTTCCACATCGGGCCAGGCACGCAGTACTACAACACGTATCCGCTGTTCCACACCGCCGCGCTCTACGACGGCTTCCGCCGCGACGTCAAGCACCGCGCGCTGATCCTCTCCCGCGACGCCTATCTCGGCGCGCAGCGCAACGGCGCCTTCTTCTGGTCCTCGGACATCTACCCCACCTGGGACACGCTGAAGCGCCAGATCCCCACCGGGCTCGATTTCACGGCCTCCGGCTTCGCCTACTGGAGCAACGACACCGGCGGATGGCAGTATCTGCCCGCCGAGCACCATCCCGCGCACCCGCCGCTGCTCGACCCCTCGGACGCGCGCGACAACGTGGGCGGCTATGACGACTACCCCGAGCTCTACACCCGCTGGTTCGAGTACGCCGCTTTTCTACCCATCTTCCGCACCCACGGCAGCCGCCTGACCAACGAGGTCTGGTCCTACGGCAAGGCGGCTGAGCCGATCCTGGAGAAGTATCTGAAGATGCGCTACGAGCTGATGCCCTACATCTACGCGCTCGGCTACCGCACTCACGAAACCGGCGCCCCGTACATGCGCGCGCTCTTCATGGATTTTCCCGGCGATCCCAACGTCGCCGACATCGCCGACGAATACATGTTCGGCCCCGCGTTTCTGGTCGCCCCGGTCACAGACCAGGGCATGACCAGCCGGATGGTCTACCTGCCGGCTGGCGCGGACTGGTACAACTACTGGACCAACGAGCGATTGCACGGCGGCGAGACCGTGAAGGTCGATGCTCCGATCGAGGTCCTGCCGCTGTTCGTGCGGGCCGGCTCGATCGTCCCGTTCGGAGAGCCCGTCGAGAGCACACACCAGGCACAGAAGGTGGCCAAGCTGCGCGTCTATCCTGGCGCCGATGCCGACTTCACTCTCTACGATGACGACGGCCAAACCTACGACTACGAAAAAGGCGCCGGCAAGCTCACCCGCCTGCACTGGGACGACGCGACCGCCAAACTCAGCCCGTCGTCCGAGAACGTGGAAGTCGTAGGCCGCTGAGCCCGGTGTGGCGCAGGCACTCCTGCCTGCCGCCTCGACACTCGTGTCGAGGCGCTCTTTTTGCGTCGAGAAGAGTCTCGACTCTGCAGGCTGGGAGTCTGCGCCACGATCTGCTTCCTCGGCAGCCGTTAGAGCCCTTATGGGACTCCAGGACTGCGCCGGACCTCCAGGTCCGGCTGGAGCGGCAGCCCCACCAATTCCGTATCATCGGATTAGGGGGTTCTGGGCAGATGTTCAATCGCCGTCGCGCCGCGCTTCTGGCGCTTGCCGGGCTCGCGCTGGCGGCGGAGGCTCCCTCCCATCACGCCGGTGAGCTGTCCCTCGAACCCTATCCCTTTCAGACCTTCGACGGCGCTATCCATCCGGCCGAGCTGGGCCGTCTGTGGGTGCGGGAGAATCGCGACGGCACCTCGGATCGCCTGATTCAGATCGCGTTCGTGCGCCTGCCGAGCACGGCGGCCAAGCCGCGATCTCCAGTGGTGTTCCTGTCGGGAGGCCCCGGCGTGCCCGGCATCGTCATCGGCCGCGTGCCGGTCTACTACCGGTTGTTCGAGAAACTCCAGGCCCTCTCGGACGTGATCCTGCTCGACCAGCGCGGCGTCGGCATGTCGTCGCCGAATACCGCTTGTCCCGAGGGAACGCCCCCGCCGCCCGCGGCGTTCGAAACGGAATCGGGCTTTCGGGATGCGCTCGTGGCCAAGGCACGCGGGTGCGCCGATAGCTGGCGCGGGGATGGACTGGATGTGGCGGCCTTCACCACCGCGGCCAGCGCCGATGACGTGGAAGACCTGCGCGTCGCCCTCCAGGCGGACAAAGTCAGCCTTCTCGCCCACAGCTATGGCACCGCGGTCGCCCTCGCCGCGATCAGGCGGCACGCCGCGCATCTCGACCGGGTGGCGCTCGCCGGAACGGAGGGGCCGGATCAAACCGTGCAGTTGCCGATGGTATGGGACTTCGCGCTGCGGAGGCTTTCCGCCATGGCCGCGGCCGCCCCGGGTTTGAGCGGCGTCTTTCCGGACACCTACCAGGAGTTCCAACGGGTCCTCGAAAAGGCCGGGAAGGCGCCCCTGTCCGTTCCCATCCAGACCGGGACAAAGCAACGGAGCACGGTCCACGTGGGGGCGTTCGTCCTCAGGCTCGCGGTAAAGAACATGCTCTTCACCGGGCGGCAGGCGGACCGCATCCCGGCCCTGGTGTACTCGCTGGCGCAAGGGGACCCCACCCTTCTGATTCCCGCGGTGCAGTCGCTCTACAATGCCCTGACCTCGGGCTTCTCCGCGATGCAGTTTTCCGTGTCCTGCTCGGACGGCTGGTCGGCCGAGAGGCGTGGGCTGGCCGAAGCGCAGGCATCCCGTTCGGCGTTCGGCGACGCGCCTTTCGTCCATCTGGATGCCGGTCTTTGCGGCGCCGTGGGAGCCGCGAGTCCGCAAAGCGCGTCTCTTCTGCCGGTGTGGAGCTCGGTTCCCACACTCCTCGTGAGCGGAACTCTCGATAGCAACACGCCGGCCTTCCAGTCGGACGAGCTTGTCTGGGGACTCTCCAACGGAGAGTCCGTCCGGGTGGAGAACGGATTTCACGAGACTCTGCCCTCCCCGGGCGTGCAGGCGATCGTGATGGAGTTCCTGGGCGGCGCGGACGTCGGGGACCGGTCCGTGGCGATCCCGCCGCCCACCTTCCTGACCATCGAAGAGGCGCACACCGACGCCCGAACCAGGCGCGGTGTTTCGTTCCCTCATGCGGTCACGGTCCGGCAAGGAAGTCGCTGATACACTAGTCTGGAATGAGATTTTTGCCCCTTCTGATCCTTCCTCTCCTTGCGGTCGCCGAGGAGAAGGTCGCGCCGGACACCGTCCTCGATACCATGAGGAGCGAGATGGGCCGGTCGTTCGCCGCGCTCAAAAAGCAGCCCGTCCCGCCCTACTTCGTCTCCTACCAGCTCACCGACAACCGCGCCATCAACGTGCAGTCGTCCTTCGGAGCGCTGGTCCAGAGCAACGACCAACGCACCCGCCTGCTGGACATCGATCTCCGCGTGGGCGACTACCAGCTCGACAGCACGCATGGCGGCCGGCCGGGCACCGCGGCCGTAGGCGCGATCCCCATCGAGGACGACCCGGCCGCGCTCGCCTCCAGCCTGTGGCTCGAAACCGACCGCCAGTTCAAAGAGGCTCTGCAGCTCTATGAAGCCGTGAAGACCAACCAGGACATCAAGCTCGCGCAGGAGGACAAATCTCCGGATTTCTCCCCCGGAGTCGCCGAGAAATACGTCGAGCCCATAGCGCCTTACTCCTTCGACCGCTCGGCCTGGGAGCGGAAGGTTCGCAAATACGGGCAGGCCTTCCGCGGGCATCCCGACATTCTGAACGCCGACGTCACCGCCATCGGCGAGATCGAGACGCGCCGTTACGTCAGTACCGACGGGGCCCAGATCCGCATGTCGATGCCGTTCTACCGGCTGCTGATCTCGGCCTCCATTCGCGCCGCCGATGGCGAAGTGATGGGCCTCAATCGAACCTTCATGTCCTTCCATCCCGGCGGGCTGCCACCGGACGAAGAAGTGCTGCGCACAGTATCCGGGATGGTGGACATGCTGCTTGCGCTCCAGAAGGCGCCCGTCGGTGAGCCCTACACCGGACCCGCCATCCTCTCCGGCCGCTCGAGCGCGGTGTTCTTCCACGAGATTTTCGGCCACCGTGTCGAAGGCGCGCGGCTCAAGGATGAAAACGACGCCCAGACCTTTAAGAAGAGGATCAATCAGCCGGTCCTGCCCGACTTCCTTTCGGTGTATTCCGACCCGACGCTCCAGGCCTTCCACGGCACCGACCTGGTGGGCTACTACCCTTACGACGACGAAGGCGTGAAGGCCCGCCGCGTCACGGTGGTGGACAAGGGCGTCTTCAAGACCTTCCTGATGTCGCGTTCACCGGTGGATGGCTTTGACCAGTCCAACGGCCACGGCCGCCGGCAGCAGGGCTTTGCGGTGGCGGCGCGGCAATCGAACCTGCTGGTGGAGGCTTCGAAAACCGTCTCGCGCGCGGAGCTGAAGAAGATGCTGATCGAGAGCGTCAAGGCCGCCAACAAGCCGTATGGGCTCTTCTTCGACGACATCGAGGGCGGCTTTACCTTCACTTCGCGCCAGTTGCCCAACTCCTTCAGCGTCATGCCGACCGTGATCTATCGCGTGTATCCGGACGGGCGCGAGGAGTTGGTGCGCGGGCTGAATCTCATCGGCACGCCCCTGATCGCCTTCAGCAAGATCGTGGCGGCCGACGACGATCCGGAAGTCTTCAACGGCCTTTGCGGCGCCGAATCTGGTTGGGTTCCAGTGGCCGCGGTGGCCCCGGGGCTGCTGCTCGGGCAGATCGAAGTGCAACGCAAAGAGAAATCGCAGGCCCGCCCGCCCATCCTGCCCGCGCCCGAAGCCCCCGCGAACCAGGGGAGCGCCCAATGAACCGCGCGTTGGCTCAGAACCCCCAACCGAGCCGCGACCGCAAGGGAGCGGAGGCGCAGAAACCGAGCCGCGACCGCAAGGGAGCGGAGGCGCAAAAATTTGTGACGCTCTGTTTGCTCTCGCTCGGGCTCGCTCTGGCCGCTTCCGGCCAGCAGGACGTGGTGGTGAAGGCCATGCGCGACGAACTGGCGCGCTCGATGGCCGGCCTTCGGATGGCGAATCTCGAGAAGCCTTACTTCATCTCGTATCGTGTTGACGACGTCGATGCCGGTGTCGTGTCCGCCACCCTGGGCCAGCTTACCGCCTCGAACTTCGGCCGCTCCCGCGGCTTGGCGGTCCAGGTCCGCGTCGGCGACTACAAACTGGACAACACCGATTTCTCCTCCGGCCGGCCCGCCTCCACCCCGCGCACTCTGCCGCTGGACGACGACTACCAGCAGATCCGCAGAGAAATCTGGCTCGCCACCGACGCCGAGTACAAGCAGGCCAGCGCCACCCTGGCGGCCAAGCGTTCCGTTCTCGAACGCCGCAAGACCGCCCCGAGCCTGGCCGATTTCACCCCGCAGGACCCCGTCACAATCGACGAGCCGGCGGCCCCCCTGAAGATCGACCGGCCGGCTCTGGAACAGCTCGCGCGCGACGTCTCGGCCGTATTTCGCGGCTCTCCCGAGATCCTCGGCTCAGGCGCGCAAATAACGGTGGCCAACGTTACCACTCGTTTGCTGAACAGCGAGGGCGCCTTCTCCACTGCGGTCCGGCCCGCGCTGGACCTGCACGTGACCGCGCGGACCCAGGCGTCGGACGGCGCTTCCCTGGTCGATTCCTTCAACGTCTTTGGACACTCCCTGGACGTGTTGCGCAGGGACGAAGTGCTGGCGCGGACTCGCGCTCTTCTGGCGCGGCTGAAGGCGCTGCGCACCGCCCCCGTGCTTGACCGGTACAACGGCCCGGTGCTGTTTGAGGATGAAGCCGCGGCCCAGGCGGTCGCTCAAGTTCTCGCACCCGCCGTGAGCGCCCTGCGGATTCCGATGAGCGAGGATCCGCAGGTCGAGAACCAGGTCCAGCAGGTTCTCGATCAGTTCGGCGTCTCGCTGGCCGATCGGATGGGCGGCCGCGTCCTGCCGGAGTCCTTCGACGTGACGGACAATCCGCTTCTGTCGGATTTCGCCGGTCTGCCGTTGGTTGGACGGCACGCCGTCGACAGCGAATCCGTTCCGGCGCGCGAGGTCAAGCTGGTCGAAGCCGGCATGCTCAAGGCATTGCTCGCGACCCGCACCCCGACCGCCCAAACCGCGGCCAGCACCGGGAGCGCTTATAGTCCCGGGATGGCCGCTCCCAGCAACTTCTTCGTGACCGCCCGGCAGTCCAAGACCGCCGCGGAGCTTCGCCAGGAGTTGCTCCGTATGGCCAAACAACGCGGCTACGGATACGGCATCGTCGTTCGTCGCGTGGGGGAGGTGGGCTTGAATGCGCTGATGCGCATGGCGCTGAGCAGGATGTCCCCCGACGCCGGCGCGACCATCGCCGCCTACAAAGTGTTCGAGGACGGGCACGAAGAAATGGTGCGGGCGCAGATCGCTCCGGTGCCGGTTTCCGCGTTCAAGGACATCGTGGCGGCCGGCGACAAGCCCGGCGTGTACCCCGTCGGATCGCTGCTCTTCATGGGCTCGCTCACGGGCGGAGCACCCAGCGTGGCCTGGTCGTCATACATCGTGCCGCCGCTCCTGTTTGATGAAGTTTCTCTCAAGGCGCCCAGCGGCCCGTCTCCGACTCCGCCGGTGGTGCCGTCGCCGAACTAAGGCAGCACCGAACCGCGCGCGTAAGCAAGCGGACGACCAGATCACACGGCAGCCCTTTCCGCGCTTCCCGGAACCCTGCCTCGGGTGCGAAAACTAGGTGAAGTTTGTGGGCGAGTCAAGCTATTGATTCTAGTGCCTCTGGCTTTCGGCTGACGATCCTTTGTTATGATAAGGGCCAGATGAGCTTGCTGTCACCCAGATTGCAGTTACGGGTTGCGCAGAAACAGATCCTCACACCTGGGTTGGTCCAGATGGTCACAGTGTTGCAACTGAACCGTCTGGAGCTGCGCGAAATGCTCGCCCAAGAGGTCGCTCAGAACCCGGTCCTCGAAGAGGCGGGCGACGAGAGCGGCGAGGAGTTGAGCCCGGAGGAAGTCCAGCAACTGCTCGAAACCGAGCGGGTGTCGGACCCGGCCGACAAGTCGTTCCTGGAGGCCGCCGACGGCGACGGCTACGTGGCCACCGGACCGGCGGAAGGGGACGCAGAAGCGCCCGAACCGGTTGCGGGAGCGGCCGAAGCCGCCATCCTGCCCGCCACGGAGGCGGCCGAGGGCGCCGAAATCGCGGAGACTGGCGATACGGTCGAGCCAAAGGCAGCCACGGACCCGTTCGAAGAGATCGACTTCGGTTCCTTCTTCGACGACTACCTCGATCCCGGACACCGCAGCCCGTCCTCCGAGCAGGTGGAGAAGCCGTCCTTCGAGACCTTCCTCTCCGCGCCCATCACGCTGGGGGATTACCTGCGGTCGCAGTTGAGCATGGTGCCGCTGGCGGACGAGATCCGCGACGCCGCGGATTCCATCATCGGCAATCTGGACGAAGCCGGCTACCTGACCGCCTCGCTCGAGGAGATCGCTTCGAGCGGCGACCATACCGTCGAAGACGTGGCCGCGGCGCTGCACGAGGTCCAGAAGCTGGATCCGGCGGGTGTGGGCGCACGCGACGTGCGCGAGTGCCTGCTGCTCCAGATCGAGAGCCGCAACGGCCGCGGCGGAGTGGCCTGGCAGATCGTCGCCGACCACCTGAAGCTGGTCGAGCTGAAGCAGTACCGCGAGCTGGCGCGCCTGCTGGGGCGGCCGCTCGAGCACATACAGACCGCCGAGCACGTCATCCACCACCTGAACCCGCGGCCCGGGTTGAAGTACTCCGGGCAGGGCGCGCGCCAGGTGGAGCCCGACGTCCACATTTTCAAGGACGGCGACCAGTACATCATCCAGCTCAACGACGAGGACCTGCCGCAGTTGCGCCTCAACGCCAATTACCGGCGCATGCTCGACCGCAACCACGAGCCCAGCAAAGAGGTCCGCAACTACGTCAAGGAGCGCTACGCTTCGGCCCTCCAGTTGATGAAGAATATCGAGCAGCGCAAGCAGACCATTCTGCGCGTGTGCCAGTCTATCGTGCGGCGGCAAATGGACTTTCTCGACCGCGGGATCGACCAGCTCAAGCCGATGATGATCAAGGAGATCGCCGAGGAGATCGGGGTTCATCCCTCTACCGTCAGCCGCGCGGTGGCGAACAAATACGCGCACACGCCGCAAGGGGTTTTCGAGCTGCGCTATTTCTTCTCCGAAGCGGTGCAGGGGCCGGTGGGCGCCGCCACGCCGCTGCTCATCGTCAAGCGCATGGTGAAGAAGATGATCGAGGGTGAAAACACGGCGCATCCTCTGACCGACGAGCAGATCACCGCCCGCTTGCAGTCCGCGGGCATCCAGGTCACACGGCGCACCGTGGCCAAGTACCGGGAAGACATGAAGATTCCATCCACGCATCAGAGGCGCGTTCGCGCCTGACCGGGAATTGGAGGGACGCAATGAAGATCACATACACTGGCAAGGAAGCGTTGACTCCAGCCGAAAGCGGAAAAATCGAAGCGAAATTCGCCAAACTCGCCAAGCTATTGGATGCCCCCAGCGGGGAGCGCGAAGCCCACGTCATCCTGGCGGAGCAACGCCACCTGAAGCGGGCCGAGATCACCATCCAGTATCACGACCACCGGTTGTTTGGCGAGGAAAGCGCGGCCGACTCCTTCACCGCCGTCTCGACCGCGATCGAGAAAATGGAGAAGCAGATTCTCAAGCTCCGCGAAAAGTGGCGCGACACCAAGCGCGGTCCGAAGGAAGAGCCTGAGCCTGAGTCTGAGCCCCAGGCGGCACCGGCAGCCAAAGGCGGCGTCCGGCCGGCGCCCGAACCGGAAGCCGAGGCCGAATCCGGGCCGCAGGTGTTCCGGCCCGACCACCACCAGCGGCGCAAGCCCATGACGCTCGAAGAGGCGATGATCGCCATCGACGGGCGCGACTACGTCGTTTACCGCGATGCGGAGACCGACCGGGTGAACGTGCTGATCCGCAGGCGCGACGGCGATTTCGATTTGATCGAAGCGTGAAAACCAAGCCGAGGTCTCCTGGAGGGTCGAAGCCTCCCGAGCTGGTCGTGGTGACCGGTCTGAGCGGCTCGGGCAAGGCGACGGTCCTCAAATGCCTGGAGGACCTGGGCTACTACTCGGTCGACAATCTGCCGGTCGGCCTGCTCCCCAAGTTCGCCGAACTGGTGAAGAGCTCGCCGCAGGTGCAGCGCGCCGCGCTGGTGTTCGACATCCGCGAAGGCTCCGGGGTGCAGCGCTTTCCGCTGATCTATGGCCGTATCCGGCGCCAGATCCCCACGCGGCTGCTCTTTCTGGAGGCCGATGACGCCACGCTCGCGCGGCGTTTCAGCGAGACGCGGAGGCCGCACCCTCTGGGCACCGACCGCTCGGTGCTGCGCAGCATCAAGCAGGAGCGCCAGATGCTGGCGCCCATCCGCGCGCTGGCCGATCACATCGTCAACACCTCGAAGTTCAACGTGCACGAGCTGCGCGAACTGATGGGCGAGACCTTCGGCGGCGGGCGCGACGAGTCGAAAATCATGATTTACGTGACCAGCTTCGGCTATCGCCAGGGCGTGCCGGCCGACAGCGACCTGGTCTTCGACGTGCGCTTCCTGCCCAACCCGAACTACATTCCGCAGTTCAAGAAGCTCAGCGGCCGCCATCCCTCCGTGGCGCGCTACATCCGCTCGTTCCCGCAGACGGTGGAGTTCATCGACCGCATCACCGATCTGCTGGTCTATCTGCTGCCGCATTACATCCGAGAGGGGAAGAGCTACCTGACCATCGCCTTCGGCTGCACCGGAGGCCAGCACCGCTCGGTGATGATCGCCGACGAGGTGCGGAAGCGCCTGCTACGCTCCGGCTTCAAGGTCAAGGCGACGCACAGGGACATCGTCAGGGCGTAACGATAGCCATCGACCGTGGCGCAGCCTCTCAGGCTGCCGTCTCGGCACTCGTGCCGAGACTTCGAGCGCGTAGATCTCCTGGCTGCACCCTTACCGGCGCCGGAAAACGAGGTTGAGCGGCTTGCGCTCCGGCCTGACGACGCTGACCATCATCGTGCCATCCGCCGCCAGCGTGTAGCTTTCGAGAGTGACCGCGCCGGACTGCGTGGTCGTGACCTTCAGGACGTCGTGATCCCACCTGGCACCGACGCCGAGAATAACGCCACGATCCACACCGGCAAGGACCTCGTCGCGGTAGAAGAAGGTCTCGGTAGCCCCTTTATAGGCAAAACTGCGAGAGACGATGATGATGCCTTCCTTGTCGGCGATCGTCACGGTCCCGGTTTGAACGACGGGCTGGCCGGCAAAATCGCTCATGGCGGGCACCAGCGTCCAGGTGCCGTTCAGCGCGCTGTGATCGTGCGCGAACGGGAAGCAAGCGAAGAGAAGGCCCGTCAAGGCCGCTCCGGCAATCGTCATAGTTGAATAGGTCCTCATTATTTTCCTCCGGGGGCACCCTGGCAATGCCAGAGCACCTGCAATACCGTTCAGAGAGCCGTAAATGCGGCGGAAAGGCATCGTGGCGGATTCTGCACGCGCTTTCGGGGCGGACATCGCACGGCAGATCGCAAAAGCCAGCCCAGGTCGCCAGCGGGTCGTTTCTTGCGGTGCAGAGGCATCCGCATAACGGCCCGCCGCTCCGAGCGCGCCACACGGCCATCGGCGTGCCCATGGAGAGGTGCCAGGACGACACGCAGAATCCTGGCCTCGAAACGAAAAACGAAGGGATGAGTTTTTATGAGAATCGGCTTCAAGCGTTGTATCTGGGTTCTGACCGTGGCGGTGGGCATCGGGATCGGCGGGGGGGCGCTACAGGCGGCAGCCCAGGACCACCACGAGGATTACTCGAATAACAGGACGGAACAGCGGGATTATTCGAGAAACAAGACCTACCAGCAGGGTGTGCGCGATGGCCGAAATGACCAGGCGCGCAATCGGGATCACAGCAAGAAGCGGCACTTCAAAAGAGAAGAGGACCAGAAGGCGTACGAGTCCGGCTACCAGCAGGGCCACCACAGGCGCTAAGGCGCCGAAAGCCGTCGGCACCAGAAGGCCTACGAGTCCGGCTGTCAGCAGGGCCACCACGGGCACTAAGGCGCCGAAAGCCGTCGGCACCAGAAGGCGTACAGTCCGGCTACCAGCAGGGCCACCACAGGCAGTGAGGCGCCGATAGCCGTCGGCACCAGAATGCCTACGAGTCCGGCTGTCGGCAGGGCCACCACAGGCAGTAAGGCGCCGAAAGCCGTCGGCACCAGAGAGCGTACGAGTCCGGCTACCAGCAGGGCCACCACAGGCAGTAAGGCGCCGAAAGCCGTCGGCATTCGCGTCCGGCGGCTTCCTCGCGCAAGCGCCAACCCGATCCCGGTTATATTGAACTTGTGGGACAAACGCGGCGGCGCGTACTGGCCGTGGGGCTCGCGTTCCTGGTGGCGATCGCGCTCACGTTCGTGTTCGCTTACCGGGCCGGCCGCCGGGTGCGGCACATGCGCGTGGAAAACGAGCCCATCCAGGAATGGATGTCGGTCCCGTTTATCGCCCACACGCACCACGTCCCGGCCGCTACGCTGTTTCAAGCCATCGGGGTCCAGCCGAAGTTGCCGCATGACCGGCGATCGGTTCGCCGCCTGGCTCGCGATTTGAACCGCCCCGCTCCCGAGTTGATAGCCCAATTGCGGCGCGCGCTCGATGCGTCCGCGCATCAACCCATCCGGCCGTGATGCACAATCAGATCCTCGCGGCGGTTTCGGAGTATGGCGCACCAGCCCTTTTCGGAATCGTGACCATCGCGGCCATCGGCGTGCCTCTCCCCATCACGCTGCTTCTGGTGGTCGTGGGCTCGATGGTTTCGCAGGGCGCCGTGAACCTGTGGTGGGCCATTGGCGCAGCCGGCGCCGGTTCCATCCTGGGCGATCAGGCGGGCTACGCGATCGGCCGCTGGGGTGGGCCGGCAGCCGTCCGAAGGCTCAGCGCCCTGACCGGAAAGCGCGCGGGCCTCGATGGCATCGAGGCCAAAGCGAAAGCGTGGGGCGGCTGGGGCATCTATATCACCCGCTGGCTGCTCAGTCCGCTGGGGCCCTGGATCAATCTGGCCAGCGGCACGGCGGCCTACCCCTGGCACCGATTCCTGATCTGGGACGTTCTGGGTGAAATCACCGGCGCGGTCGTGTACATCTCCTTGGGGCGGTTCTTCAGCGACCGCGTGATGGCGCTGGACGCGGTGCTGGGCAACTTGACTTGGGCCATTGCGGCGCTGCTGGCGGCCATCGCCTTGGGATATCAACTGGTGGCCTACCTGCGCCGCGCGCGGGTGGAGTAGGCGGGCCGGAAACCCTCGGTTATCATGGGGACGTGCTGCGCTGGCTCGTACTTCTGCTCGTTCCGCTGACCGCGGCGGCCGGCGACCGCTGGATCGAGGTCCGCTCGGGGCCCTTCCAGATCGTCACGGACGCGGGCGATCGCGGAGCGCGCGAGACGCTCAACCAGCTCGAGCAGGTGCGCTATCTGCTGGGGCAGGCGATGGGCGTCGAAGACCTGAAGACGCTCTGGCCGGTGCGGATCGTGATCGGGAAGTCGGTCGCAGCGGCCGTGCCGGTCTGGACCCGCGACACCTACACCGGCGCCGTCCCGGCAGGCTCCCCGATGCCGCCAGCTTGCCTGCGGGAAGTCGTTCGCATCCTGATCGAGGCGAACTCCGGGCGCATGCCGGCTGGGATCGAAACCGGGTTGGAGGAATTTTTCTCCACCGCGCAGGCCGTCGGGACCAAGGTGACGCTGGGCGTTCCGCCCGCTTCCGAGCGGCGCACCGCGGATTGGGCGCGCATCGACCTGCTCCAGACCGACCCGGAGTACGCCGGAAGGCTGCACGTTCTGCTCTACAATCTTCAGCACGGCGGCGACCTCATACCGGCGACGCGGAACGCCTTCGGCAAGACGCCCGCCGATATCGACAAGCAGGCCGCGACGATGCTGGCCGCGGGCAACTTCCCGACCGTCACGCTGGGCGCCCGGGCGCTCGATCCGAAGCGGGATTTTACGGCCGCGGCGGTCGAAGGCCCGCTGGCCTCCATCGCCCTGGCGGACCTCGGCGGAGCTTACCAGCCACTGCTCCAGGCGGCTCCGGCGGAAGCCCACGAGGGTCTCGGACTGCAGGCGCTCCGCGAGAAGCGGACGCCCGACGCGCTCCGCGAGCTGGGCGCGGCCGTCGAAGCCGGCAGCACCAGCGCGCGCGCCTGGCTCGAACATGCCCGGCTGCTCACCGACGCGGTCAAGGCCAAGGCGGAGCTCGAGAAGGCCACCAAGCTCAATCCTAACTGGGCCGAGCCGTACGCGGCTCTGGCCGCGATCGAGACCGACCCCTCTCGTCAGCTGCAATCGCTCAAAACCGCGGCATCGCTCGAACCCCGGAACGCGGCGCGCTGGATCGAGGTCGCCGAGGTCTATCAGAAGCACGATATGTATCCCCAAGCCGCCAAGGCCTGGGCCGCCGCCGAAGACAACTCGGTGGACGATGCCGCGCGCGAGCGCATCGGCGAGATACGCCACGCCATGGAGCAGCAGCGCCTCGATTACGAGGTTGCCGAGCGGAAGCGGGCCGAGGACGAGAAGCAGCGCGACGTGGATCGGGTCAAGGCGGCTGCGATGGCCCGAATCCACGCCGCCGAGGAAAGCGCCGACCGCGCCAACCCGCGCGCGAATCCGGCCGCGAAAGTGGAGAACATGGATATCGGCGACACGGCTCCCACCAGGGTGGAAGGCAGCCTGGTGCGGGTCGATTGCCTGGGGCGCGTAATGCGGGTCGCCATCAAGGCTGGCCAGGAGGAGACGCGCCTGCTGATCCGCGATCCCAAAAGCGTGCTGGTGACCGGCGGGGATCTGGCGCTGAAGTGCGGCCCCCTGAAGCCGCCGCGGGCCGTCGCCATCGACTACCAGCCCAAACCGAACCCCAAGCTGGGCGCGGCGGGCGAAGTGGTTGCGGTCACATACCAGTGACGGGGACGCCTCATCGCATCATCGACGGACGGCCGTTTCTGCCGGGACGGCGGCGAATCGCGCTGCTCTCGGGCCGGTTCCCCGATCCGCGCGCGTTCCACCTGCTCCGCCAGGCCTCCTGCGAATTCGACGTGGTGTTATTCGCCCTGGCCAGCGGGCCCACTGCCGGATGCGAGCCGCTCCTGGAATTCTGCTCGCGCGTCGTGCTGGCCGAGACGCCCGAAATCATGGGGGAGCTCTGGGAGCGGCTGCCACGCGAGATGAACGTGGAGGCGCGCCAGGTGGACGGCGCGGAAATGGCCGCATATGGGGGCGACCTCCTGACCGCCGCGACGCCCGGGCAGCGGCTGCGATCCTGGCGAAGCTGGGCACCGCGTGCAATGCCGGCCGCGACAGTTCCGGACGGGGTGGATCTGGACGCCCATCCCCCGAGCCCCGAGCCCGCCGGACACCGCGTATCGCTGGCGCCGGGCGATCATAGCTTATTCATGGATCGCGTGTGGCCGCGAGTCCTGAAGCGGTTCCCGCAGGCGGAGCTGGTCTCCTCCTACGAAGACGCGAATGTGGTGGTGGGGCCGGCGCTCGAAGCCATGGCCATCGAGCGGGCTATCGTCGCGGCGCGCTTCGGGCCGGAGCGCCTGGGGCTGCGGCACGGCGTCAGCGCCTGGATCGCCAAGGATGCCTCGGCCGGTCTCGCCGAGGGAATCGTGACCCTGCTGGGCGATCCGGATCTGCGCCGGCGCCTGGCCCATGCGGCGCGCAGCCTCGCCGAAGAGCGCTTCGACTGGAAATGCATTGGCGCGATCGAGCGGGGGCTGCTGCGGGAGATCGTCGAACGGCCGCCCACCATCCGGCCCGCGCGCAAGGCCGACGTCCCCGAGTTGGACCGCATCCAACGCCTCGCCCCGGAGGCCGTGCTGTGGGAGGCCGCCGGCTACCTCGCCTACGACTGCCGGGTGGCGGAACTGGGCCGCCGCGTGGCGGGTTTCGTGGTCTGCCGGAAGCTCTCCGACGACGAATCCGAGGTCCTCAGCCTGGTTGTAGATCCGGAAGTACGACGGCGAGGGGTCGCCTCCCGTCTGATGCGCGCGGTACTGGACCAGCGCGGAAACGCCACCTGGTACCTGGAAGTGCGTGAATCCAACCAACCCGCCCGTAACCTATACAACAAGCTAGGGTTTGCGGACATCTCCCTAAGGCCAGCCTACTACCAGGATACGGGCGAAGCCGCGGTTGTAATGCGCTTGAAACCGTGCTAACGTTCATATTGCCGGGCATGTAGGTTCCCGGCAGCTAGTACGGTTTTCATGAAACACGCGTGGAATCCACCCACCGAGCCTACAATCCATTTCCCAGAGGACTCTGCTTTGGCAACGCCGCCGCAAGGAGGATACCGCCTATGCAATTAACGCCAGAGGAGTTGAAGGCGCACCTGATGGAAGCCGACGACGAGTTTCGTCGTCTGGCGCATCAGCATTGTGAATACAAGAAGCAGCTCGAGGCCTTCGCGGCCCGGCCCTATCTGACTCCGGAGGAGCAGGTAGAAGAGACCCGGATCAAGAAGTTGAAGCTGCGATTGAAAGACCAGATGCACGACATGCTCGAGCAGTACCGCCATCAGCATCAGATGGCGTAACTTCAGGTGCGCTGATCCGCAAACCGGGGACTGGACCGAATTTCGCTGCCTTTGCGAAATCCGTCTTGTCCCCGGTTTGCCTTGCGGACCCCGACGCCAAGGCCTGTGCGCCGATCATCATATCGAGGTTGCCCATCACCCGTCCTTCGCGTTCGAGCGTTGCCCGGAGCCTGCCGTACTCTTGCGCCGCATCCGAATCCCAGGACAGAATCGTCAACCGAACCAGGAACTCGTCAACGACTCTCTGCAAGTGCACAACTGGTCGAATGTGCGCTTGGCACCCCCGCCGCCGTCGCCGGTCACGCCCCACCCGAATTTCTTTTCCCACCATTCTCCACCGCTCCCGCGCTTCTGCCCCTCCCGGCCCACCCTCCTCGCGGTAAACTTCGCTCGGAGACGGACTCCGCATGAAACGCGATCGCGGCAGCGCGCCCCATCAAACGAACCCAAGGCCCCGTTGAAACCACAAGCCTTATGGGTTCGTTTGGTCATTCTCTCTGCCGCGAAGCCCCTATAATGGTATTTTCCCCAATGCCAGAGAATAGTCTCGACCTGAAGAAGACGGTCAACCTGCCGCGCACGGATTTCCCGATGAAGGCGAACCTGCCCCAGACCGAGCCGAAGATCCTGGCTCGCTGGGAGGAGACGAACCTCTACGAAGATCCGCGAGGCGCGCGCGGGCCGCCCCCTGTTCGTCCTGCACGACGGCCCGCCCTACGCCAACGGCAACATCCACCTGGGCACGGCCTTCAACAAAATCCTGAAGGACTTCATCGTCAAGTCGCAGAGCATGGCGGGCTTCGACGCGCCCTACGTGCCGGGCTGGGATTGCCACGGCCTGCCGATCGAGATCAAGGTGGACCAGGAGCTCGGCTCGCGCAAGGCCAAGATGACGGCCTCCGAGATCCGCGCCGAGTGCCGCAAGTACGCCCTGAAGTACGTCGAAATCCACGGCGCGGAGTTCAAGCGCCTGGGCGTCCTCGGCCGATGGGACAAGCCCTACCTCACCATGACGCCCGACTACGAGGCCGTCATCGCGCAGGCCTTCGTGGATTTCCTGGACCGGGGCTACGTCTACAAGGGACTCAAGCCGGTGCACTGGTGCATGCGCTGCCGCACGGCGCTGGCCGAGGCCGAGGTCGAATACGAGAACCACGCCAGCCCGTCCATCTGGGTGCGGTTCGCGCTGACCTCGGATCCGGCGAAGATCGACCCCGCTCTGGCCGGCCGCCGCGTCTGGGGGCTCATCTGGACCACCACGCCCTGGACCATCCCGGCCAACATGGCCATCGCCTTCCACCCCAAGTTCGAGTACGTGGCGGTGGACGTGAACGGCGACGTGTACATCGTCGCCGCCGATCTGCTCGCCAGACCGCGCGAGAAATGCGGCTGGACCGACCCAAGGTCGTGGCGCGCGTTCACGGCGCGCAGCTCGAAGGCGCCATCTTCCGCCATCCGTTCCTCGAGCGCGATTCCGTCGGCATTCTGGCCGACTACGTGACGCTCGACCAGGGCACCGGCGCCGTCCACACCGCGCCCGGCCACGGCCAGGAGGACTACGTCACCGGCCAGCGCTACGGCATCGCCACCTACTGCCCGGTGGATGCCGGCGGGCCGCTTCTTCCACGCCGAGGGCGCCGCCGGCCGCCTGCCCGAGGAGATCATCGGCAAGACGGTGTGGGAAGCGAACCCGATCGTGGTCGGCATCCTGCAAGCCGCCGGCGCGCTGCTGGCGAGCAGAAGCTCGATCACAGCTACCCGCACTGCTGGCGCTGCCACAAGCCCACCATCTTCCGCGCCACCGAGCAGTGGTTCATCGGCATGGACGAAACGATCTGCGCGCCCGCGCGCTGGAGGCCATCAACAAGGTGAAGTGGCTGCCGGGCTGGGGCGAGGAGCGCATCTCGAACATGATCGCCACCCGGCCCGACTGGTGCATCTCGCGCCAGCGCGTCTGGGGCGTGCCGCTGATCGTGTTCTACTGCGAGCAGTGCGGCGAGCCCCTCACCGACCGCAAGATCCTCGACCGCGTCGTGGACCTGTTCGCCGAGCACACCGCCGACGTCTGGTACGAGCGCTCCGACGCCGAACTGCTGGGCCCGGAGGCGCGCTGCCCCAAGTGCGGCGGCGGAGTTCCGCAAAGAGACCGACATTCTCGACGTGTGGTTCGATTCCGGCTCGAGCCACCTGGCCGTGCTCAACGAGGCGAACGGCCTGCCCTGGCCCTCCGACCTGTACGTCGAGGGCGGCGACCAGTACCGCGGCTGGTTCCACAGCTCGCTGCTGGTGGGGTGGGGCTGAAGGGCGGCGCGCCCTACCGCCAGTGCGCCACGCACGGCTGGACGCTGGACGAGCAAGGCCGCGCCATGTCGAAATCGCTCGGCAACTTCATCGAGCCGGAGAAGATCATCAAGCAGTACGGCGCCGATGTGCTGCGGCTGTGGGTCGCCTCGGTGGAGTTCACCGACGACGTGCGCGATCTCGGAGACCATCCTGGCGCGGCTGTCGGAGGCCTATCGCAAGCTGCGCAACACCTTCCGCTACGCGCTCGGCAACCTGTCCGACTTCGATCCCGAAAAGGACGCCGTCCCGGCCGGCGAGCTGCTCGGAGTTCGATCAGTGGATCCTGCTGCGCGCCGAGCACCTGGTGCGCGATTGCCGGCGCTGGTACGAGGAGTTCGCGTTCCACCGGGTCTATCACGCCATCTACGATTTCGCGACCATCGATCTGAGCGCGCTCTACTTCGACGTGCTAAGGACCGCCTCTACACCGCGCGCCGAACTCGCAGGCCCGCCGCAGCGCGCAGACCGCGCTCTACCGGCTGACCTACGCGCTGGTGCGCCTGCTCGCGCCGCTGCTCAGCTTCACCACCGAAGAAGTCTGGCAGCACCTGCGCAAGCCCGCCGGCGCGCCCGACAGCGTCCACCTGGCGCTGTTCCCCGAGCCCGCGGAGTTGACCGCGGGCTTCCCGGCGCAGCACCGCGAGCGCGCCGCGAACTGGGACCGCCTGATGGAAGTGCGCGACACGGTGCTGAAGAGCCTGGAGGCCGCGCGCCAGGAGAAGTTCATCGGCGCGCCGCTCGAAGCGCGGGTGCACCTGCGCGCCGACGGCGACCTCTGCCGCTGCTCGAGCAGTACGCCGCCGAGCTGCCCGGCCTGTTCATCGTCTCCCAGGTGGCGCTCGAGCGACACGGCGCGAGGGCGATGTCCAGGTCCACGATCGAGCGCGCCGCGGGCGCCAAGTGCGAGCGCTGCTGGAAATACACGACCGACGTCGGCTCGAACCCGGCGTTTCCCACCGTCTGCGCGCCGTGCGCCGAGGCGGTCACGGAGATCCTGAATGTGGCTCGTCATGACTTCACCCTGCCGTTAAAGCCGCGACCGTGAAGCGGTCGAGCGCTTACCTATGCCTCGACGCTGCACGCCTACGGAATCGCGGCGGCGGTGTTTCTGCTGGACCGCGTCACCAAGCTGCCGATCCAGCACCTGCTGCCGCTTGGGACTCCCGCGGATCATTCCCGGCTTCTTCGACATCGTGCACACCGAGAACCCGGGCGGCGCGTTCAGCCTCTTGGCCGACATGTCGCCTGGCTGGCGCAGAGTTCTGCTGGTCGGGCTCTCGGGGGCCGCGCTGGTTTGCTCGTCGGTGCTGTTGTGGCGCGGCGCCGGCCAGGTCGGGCAACCCGCTGACCCGCTCGGGCCTCGCGCTGATCCTCGGCGGCGCGCTGGGCAACGTGTACGACCGCATCGTTCACGGCACGGTGACCGATTTTCTGGAACTGTACGTGAGCAGTTTTCGCTGGCCCGCATTCAACGTCGCGGACAGCGCGATCACCACCGGCGCCTGCCTGGTCCTACTCGACATGCTGCGGTCCAAGCGGCCGCCACGGACGGCTTGAATGTTCCCCATCGTTTTCCGCATCGGCGATTTCTTCCTGCCCACCTACGGCGTGCTGATCACGCTGGCGTTTCTGGTGGCGCTGTGGATGGCGGGGCGCCTCAGCCGGCGGGCCGGGCTGGACACCGACGCCGTGTTGAACCTCGGCATCTACACGGCCATCGCGGGGATGGCGGGAGCGAAGCTGCTCATGATCCTGCTGGACTTCGACTACTATTGGCGGAATCCGTCCGAGCTCTTTTCGCTCGCCACGCTGCGGGCGGGCGGGGTCTTCTACGGCGGCCTGATTGCGGCGCTGATCACGGCGTTCTTCTACACACGCCGCAGCAAGCTGCCGGGTCTTGCGACCGCGGATGTGTTCGCGCCGGCTATCGCCCTGGGCCATGCCATCGGGCGCCTGGGCTGCTTTGCCGCGGGCTGCTGCTGGGGAGCGCCATCCCACTTGCCGTGGGCCGTCACCTTCACGATCCCGACGCACACCAGATGTTCGGCGTGCCGCTCGACATCCCGCTGCATCCCACCCAGCTCTACGAATCCGCCGCGGAAGCCGTCATCTGCGCCGTGCTCTATCGCCGCTTCGCCCGCCCGCACAAGCCGGGAGCCATCATCGGGCTATACCTGGTGCTCTATCCCGCCGCCCGTCTCTGGTGGAATTCGTGCGCGCCCACGACGAATTCAACCCGCACTTCGGCCCGCTGGTGCTCGAACAGTGGA
>CAVXQQ010000002.1:0-59273 GCA_963763835.1 Bryobacterales bacterium | reverse complement strand
TCTCCCCCACCATCTGCTCCTCGCGGTACTCGGCCACGAGCAGGCCGCTCGGGACGCGCTCCGAGCGGCGGTCCTGGATCAGCCGCACCTGGTACTTGCCGACGATCCTGTCGGTGAACTCGCTCTTGCTCCGAATGCGGTGAACCTCCTTCACCCCGAACGCCTGGTACGTCCACGCCTGCCCAGGCACCGGCTCGATCGATCGAATCTTGAACGATGACGTGATCTGCTCCTCCCTGATCTTGCCGACCAGGTCCTGGTCGCGGAGCTGGCCGAGGCTGTACGCGCGGAGATTCTGGGTCATCATGTTGAGCGCGTCGGCGAGGTTCTTGTCCACCGACGTCGGCGTGTACCGCATGTAGCTTTCGAGGAACTTCCGGACCACCGCCCGTCCCTCGATATCCGTCGGCGGCACGTCGCCGGCTTGCCCCGCAGCCAGGACACTCAGGATGCTCGTGGCGGACACGGGCCTCCCGCTGATCACCGTCGCCTCGCCGTCCGCGGACACCCGAATCACCGTCGCGGGCTGCAGGCGCACATAGATCGCGAACAGCAGGGAGATCAAAGCGATCACGCCGAACAACCCGGCCATCAGCATCGACCGGTTGGCGTACGCCCGGAGCTGGCCGTCGTGCTCGTAGTACCTGCTGTACCCAAGCCTCTCCGGCAGCGCTTCCTGCGACCGCCGTCTTCTTGCGGCTGAAGAACATCGCGCCCTCCCGTTATCCCTTCTTCATCGCCAGGCTCTTCACCGACCCCAACGCCGAGTTGACGGTGTAGATGATCGCCAGCATGGAACTCCCGATCTCGCCGGTCACAATCCGCCTGGCGAGAAACGGAATCAACGCAACCATGACCGCAAACAGAATGCTCGCCAGCGACATCAGAAGCGCCGTGCTGGCGCCCTGGAACCACCCCCCAAGGCTATCGGCGGACAGCATCGCGGCCAGGCTGTCCGCGTTCACGGCGGTCAGGAGCACGCTGAACAGGGCATAAACGATGCCCCACGCGTGGAAGATGAAGAGGTTCACCAGGTAGCTGCGGGCCAATTGGCCGACCCCGAAGGCCGGATAGAGCGCCAGGATCAGCGGGCCGCAGGCGTACAACACGGCGCCGTACAGGCAATACAGAATCGTGAAGATCAGCAGCGCGATGGGGAAGACGACCGCCGCGATCAACTGGACGAGCACGCTGATCAGAGCCACGATGCTGCTGACCACGAGATTGAACCAGCTCGCATTGCCCAGGCCGGTGAAGTACTGATTCACTTGCAGCATCCAGTTGCTGGCCCAGTCGTTCGGGGAGATCGCGGCCGCCACCTGGTTGAACGTGCCGTTGACCGAGCGGAAGATCGTGTCGTAGTTCGAAAGAACCAGGCCGAGAAGGAGGAACTTGGCCGCCGCGATGCCGATCATGCGCGCGTCGCCTCCCCGTGCGTATGCCTCATACACGGCGAACAGCGCGCACAGCAGAAGGACCGCGTTCGCGATACCCGTGATCGCACCCATGGGGCCGAGAGCCCCGGAAACGCCATTCAGCACTGTCTGGAAGGTCCGCTCGAAGAAGAACATCCGGCCCCCTCACTTCTTGAACATGTCCTGCACATTGCGCCGCGTGTCGCTTGCGTAGCCGGCGTTGAACTTCAGGCCCGCTCCCGTGTTGGCCATGTCGATCGCACGGATCCGGAACAATTCCGCCATGGCGGACTGCGTCAGCGCGTTGGCCTTCACCAGCATCGCGGCCGACTGTGCCTCGATCATCGGCGCCGTCCCAGGCGCAGCCTGCGCGAGTTCACCGGCGAGCTGGTCGGAGGCGTTCATCAACTGGTCCGCCGCGGCGTCGATCGCGATCGCTTTCTTCATCGCGGCCTGTGACGTGGCGTCGGTCATGTCGATCAGATCGCGCACGGCAGGCGGAGCGTCTTTCGCGGTTGGGACCGGCTGATAGAGCGTAGTGAACCGGCCCCCGACCTGGCCGATGGCCGCCGGGTTTCGCGAGAGAAGAACGCTCTCCAGTTGGCGCGGATTCGCCAGGGTGGCGCTGGCGACGTTGAGATTCACGAGACCGCGGATCGTGTTGTAGATGCCCTGCACCACCCCAACAACGCCGTGCGCCCGGGTGATCGCCTGTACAGGGTAGACCTCGTTTAGGAAGAAGCTGTGGATCGTGTTCAAGAGGTTGTTCGCCGTCCCGAGCGCGGTGTTGATTGCCCGCAAGCCGGTGCCGATCACGTTGTTGATGGCGCTCCCTATCGCTTCGATCGCCGCGACGACCGCGGCCCAGTCGATGAACTGGCCTCTGGCCGGCTGTGGCGCCAGCAGCACAACAACCAACAGGAGAGCGATGACCGGAGACCTCTGTTGCCATAACCAGTTCACGGAATCCTCCTACTTCTTGAACATCGTCTGGACGTCTGTCCGGAACTGCGCGCCGAACATCGCGTTCCGCTTCCGGACGGTGTTGTCGTGGGCCACGCGCGCCGCCTCCTGGCGAATCGCGGCGGCGATCATGCGCTGCATCACGGCCTGGCTCTTCACGGACGCGATCATGCCGGCCCCAGCGAGGAACGCAGCCGAACCCGGCGCCATGTGCGTTCCCTCGTCCTCGATCACGTTGGCCGCGGTCATCATCTGGTCGACCGCGGCGTCCGAAGCCTTCAGCGTTTTCAGGTTCGCCAGGGCCATGGCATCGTCGATGTCGGCCAGGTCGCGCTCGATCGGATGAGCGTCCGTGGGCTGCGGAATCGGCCGGTACGTCTGGATGTAGGCGCTTGCCACCTGCGCGAAATCGCCCGTCCCGCGGTTGCGGATGACGTTCTCGAGCGCCGCCGGGTTCGCGAGTGTGGCGCTCGACACATTGACCCTCAGCAGCGCGGTCAGAAGGCCGCGGTACTGGGCAATCATGGAACTCACCATGGCGCGCGCCTGGTTGATCAACCGGAGCGGGTACACCACGCCCTGCCAAACGACTGAACTCCGTCAGAACGCTGTTGATGGAGTCGATCGTGCCCTGGATCGCGTTGAGCAGGCCGCCGATCATCGTTGTTGATCAGGCTTACGACCGCAGTCGCCGCCGCGATCACTGCCGGAATGCCGATCTGAGCCCGCGCCGGCGGAGCCACGACCATGACCGCGAGTGCGATAACGAGGGTCATCGCCACAACCCGGCGTAAGCTGGGCACCATCAAGAAGGCCAGCAGACTGCTCCACAAAAGAGAAATCACGCGCCTACCTCCGCCGCATTTCCATTTCCACGACCGGGCTCAGGGCTCCCGACAGCAGCTCATCCAGATCCGGTATCCGGGTCTGTCCAGGAAGACGAGAAAGCGACGCGAGGACCACAACCACTGCGAACCAGATCCCTCTCCTCGTGATCGACGCGAACACCCTGCCCCTCGTCCTTCTGGCCCGATTCTATGAGGAAGCCTGCCGAGGCGCATACTCTCAGATTCGGGTCTGCGTCGCCAACTGTCGCTCGACCCGCCCTTTCGGCGTCAACCCTGCTACCCGCAAAATGTTCTCGGACCTATCCGACGGCGGACCAGACAACAACCACGACCCAAAGAGCCTTCGACCTGATGTTCTGTTGAGGCCACCGACCTTGAAGGGACCCCGCTGCGGACTCTACGGAGTTACAGAGCCATCACGGAGTTGCGGAAGGAGCTAAGACCAGGCAATCATCAGCATGCAAAAGGCCCACACGTGGGGGCGGCGCGCCCGGCCGGGGCTAATTAGCCAATCTACCGAAGGAAGGGATCGTTGCATTGCAATGATGCCCGAGTAGACTGCCCTAGGGGCGCTCCAGCACCGCCAAAGTTGACCGGCAGCGATTATCCGAGTCACTGGCCGATCCGCGCCCATGGCGCTCTCAAAGAGCGAGGTCGCGCGGATACCCTTCCAGCGCCACAACGGCCTGGGCAGCGGCAAGGGCCACCGCGGGGTTTTGATCGTCGAGCAGCTTCGATATAGCGTCGACAGATCCAGGCTAGCTCCGATCCTCCTCAGGGATCCGAGCGCGGCAATCCTGACTAGTTCGATTGTCGTCGCGAAGGGCGGCGAGAAGCGAAGGGACGAACTCCCGGCTGGCGGAGCTAGCGGCCCAGGGACGCTGCTCCTCCTCCTCACCTCCCGGGTCCGGGCTCTTCAGAGCGGGGGGAACGATCCTGAACCAGGAGCGGTCCCCAATAGCTGCCAACTTCTCGGCTGCCACAATACGTACCAGGTCGTCTGAATCACTCAGCGCCCTGCGAACAGCCGCATGCGACTTGGGATCGCCGATTTCGGCCAGAACGTGGGGGACAGCGGAAGTCCGAACAATCACTGCCGGGTCCTTCAGCAAGCCGGCCAGCGCCTCTTCGAGAGCGGGTGAAGGGCCAGGAATAGAGCAGCACTCTCGCTGTCCTTGCTCTGACGGTGGGCGAGGAATCCCTCAGGCCGCCCAGGATTTCCTGAGATGTCCGGCGTCGCCCAGACTCAGGAGAGCACCAGCGATCTCAATCCTCCCGTCCCGGTCCACTTCTCCGAAAGACTCTCGCAATTGCTCGACGCCCGCAGAGTCATTCAGCCTCGACAGCATCAGAGCCGCGGCCAGACGCACCTTCGGACTCTGGTCGCCAAGTGCCCTGCGCAACGCAGGGACCTGGCCGACATCCGCGATCCTACCGATGACGTAAGCGGCCGTTTCGCGGTTCAGTTCGTCGCCGCCCGCTAGCACATCGCCAAGCACGGGAAGAGCAGCCTTGCCATCGACTCGAGCTGGCCAAATACAACCCCTCGCACTCCCCTGCCCGGCTCCGTCAGGAGCCCGCCAATTGCCCGTGCGGCCTCTACGGTTCCTGTCCCGGCGACGGCTTTGAGCATCTGTACCCGGGCCCAAAAGTCTTTTTCCGTTTCCATCTCGTCGCGAAGGACGGTGAACAACTCTTGGGCGCGGGCGGCTGAGACAGCTCCGGCCGCCGTCGCCCGAAGGCTCGGACTTTGGCTGTTCAGGGCGTCTTCAAGCAGGGCGCGCGCATGCGCGCCCGGGATCTGCCCAAGAGGATCTCACTGCAGCCTCTCGCTCCACAGCTCTCTCGCTCCCCATCGCCACAATAGAGAGACCAAGCCTTTGCTCGAACGTCCGCAGAGCGATCTTTTGGGCTCCACGGTCGGTACGGTCTGCGCGCTCCAGTGGCTGGGAAAAAAGAGCCCGCCCGAGGAGAACCACAGCCGCCGTGGACTTCCCCACCCACAAAGAACGGCGGCTATCGCGCAACAACATTCTTGGGTCACCTGCCCATATGTGGGAAAGTAGTTTTGGCCCTGAGTGGTGGTAAACGCGTATCCGGCCACCGTCCAGTTCTGGAGCCTGGACGCGCTGAAACCCTGCGGAAGCCCCCCCGGCCCCACGGCCTCCAAGTGGTCCGACACACTGCCGTCGCTATTGGACCCTCCCGTGAGTGGAGTACCGTCGGGTGGATCGAATGCGGCGTTGTAGTTGTTTCGTCGTCGAGAGGATCTCGGTCGCTGGGATATTGAATAAGGCAACGTCATCCTGGAACTGATCGTAAATGAAGTACGTGATATACGTGATGTAACCGCTTTCCGAACCGATGGTCACAGGCTCCGTACCCACAGTTCCCGGCCCTCCACGCATGTACGTCTGCAGACTCCTGACGTCACGGACGCAGAACCGGATGGAAGCCGTGGCGCTCTGCCCGGAGACCGTATACGTGACCTGAACCCACGTGTCGGCGCGGGATGAACTGGGGGCTGTCCCAGTGACAGTAACGCTGCCACCGCTACCCTGCAGAGAGAGGTTGATCCACGGTCCAACTGTAGGTACCGCCGCTCGGACTGCCATTAGCGGTGAGGTTAGTTGTGCTGTGATAGGCGCCAAGCAGGACGAAGCCGGCCGGAGGCGATGAATACGTCTTGTCGGCCTGGATTGTGACACTGGGCACCGTCCCGTACGCAACACCCCCGAAGGTCGTTATAGGGCACTGGGGCTGCTGGCCCTGCCAGTATATGTCTGCGGCCACCGGCACGTAATAGGGGTCGAAGGCGTTGATGGCGGTTGAGCCCGAGCCAACGCCGGTGGCAAGTCCTCCGCTATCAACGCTGATCACCTGGCTGTTGTTGCTACTCCATTGCGACCAGCTTGACACGTCGTACTGCCAGCCGGAGTTGTCGTTGTAGCCCAGTTCCAGCTGCTTGGTGTTGTTGATTGCGAGGACGAAGTTGGCCGGGTTCATGAATGGGCTGACGAATCCGTCGCAGTAGAGCCATCCGCTGCCGCAGGTCGCTTTCGTAGGGTTGTAAATGCCCATGCCCACCACTACGTCGATGGCATCCTCGGGTTCGCTTGCCGCGCCGCTCACCACCAGGCTTCCCTGCTTGACGTCTGCCGGCAGGAGCTTGCCATCCTGATCCAACTGTCGCGTGCGGATCAGTTCCCCGATGTCGATCATCGCTGAAGCGCGCGACTCCAGCGTCACCGGCAGCTTGTAGGATTCCCCGTTTTTGCCGTACTTCAACGTCACCAGCAGCTCCTGCGCGTCCGGCTCCGGGTTCCACAGCGTGTACATCGTGTCGAACCCGCCATCCGCCAGCCAGTAGTGGGACGCCCTGGCCCCGCCCATGTAGGCGGCAGACGGAATCACCGGAAAGACATAATTGCCGGTCTGATCTGTGCTCCCTATACCAGCCAGAATATCGCCCCGATAGCCATCGTAGGAATATGAGAGGGTGATGCCCTCGATCTGCTGTTGCTTCCGCATCAAGTTCCCAATCGGCAGTTCCTGTGCCTCACCCGGCTGAAGCGTCAATCGGGCACCGGCGAGCTCTTCGGCGTCCGCCCTTCCATATAGTAGGCGACGAAGTGCACGATTTTCGGAGTGGCCGAGATGTTCCGGAAGAAGGCGTATGGAGTGAAGCTCACGGAGTCCGGGAAGTTCAGCAGCGGGTCCTGCTGGTTGACCATGACGCCTGCAGCCGCCAACTGCTGCGTCCCCAGTCCGTCGGTCGCCGACAGGCGCAAAGCCACCGGCAGGTCCACCGAGAACCCCTTGGTCGCATCCTCAAGGCCCCCAAACACCTGGACCGCGCCCCAGGCGCCGCTGTACGCGATGTGCAGGCCCCCGACCCGGCCGGGATCGCCCACGAAGAAGTCCTTCAATGCCAGCATGGCGGTTCCGTGCGGGCCTATCACGAGGCTGGTTCCAACGGGCCCCTTCAGACCCGATACGTCAACGTTGACGCCGATAGATTTGTCCGTGGTGTTTGCCAGCGCAACGAAGCCGGCCGAACTGTCACCGTACCGCCACCACAGCCCGTCATAGGCTTGCTGTGGCGGAGGGCTGCTCTCGTCGGCTGGGGCGGGCTTAGCGGGGAACAGAAACGAGGGCATATACTCGAGGCTCCGGGCCGTGTCCAGGATGGACATCGAGGCTATGACGGCACCGTACCAGTCGAATCGGTACTTTACGGAGGCACTGCCAAACTTGGACACATGCGGCTGCACCGCCGGCGGAGCTTGAGCCAGCGCCGAGTTGATGTCCACGGTTTCGACGCTGGAGCTGGCGAGATGGACCGGTGGCAATGCATAGGGCGTACCATCAGCCATGTACAGAGTAACGGTTGCGTCGATGGGCAACGTGTCCAGAGAATTCTTGAGGCGCACCGTGCTGCGAAACATTGCATCAGTTCGCCACAGGGCGCAATACGAGGTGTATTCGTCGAGCTGTTTCGGGGTGTATGGGATTGGCTTCGGCTTTTGGACCTGAGCCACGGTGGATCCACTCAAGATGAATAGGAACAGAATTGGCCAGCCAGTTCTTCGCATTAGTCCTCCAAGTCGCTCCGCGGCGAGGGCCTGCGGATCAGATAACGGTAGTTTAATCCAGAGTAATAGAGGTTTCAATACCCTAAAATGGAGGTGGCACGACCCCTCTCTGAAGTGCTGGAGCAATCGCAGAAATATTCGGCATCATTACGGAGGCCAGCACCTCGAATTACAATACAAGGCCTGTCCACAATTCGGATATCACCAGCGTCCCCGACGCCTGCTACTGCTATCTATCGAGGACGCGGTCCGACTGCCTTTTCTTGAGCGAGCGCAACCTGCGCTCAATGCTAGCCTCAAATTCGCGCCTCTCACCCCGATGACAGCGCCCGACGTCTCCTCCGGCAGCGGAGCCACCTCCGCCAGGCCATTCGGAAACCTGCCGCGCAAGCTCTTCGTACTCCTCCAGGGCCGGCCGAGATGGATCCCGCTCCAGGCAGTACGTCCTGTAGGCCCGCTCGCGCGGGAAGGTGGTGCACACCCAGTACTCCACCGGCGTCGGCACGAGACGAATGGTCTGCGTGGTCTCGGCTTTCTCGCCGATCACCAGCAGCGCGTCCGCGCTCCGGCCCTTCCGGGGCGCGCTCAGCCGCTTGATCTCATTCAGGGCCGCCTCCTGGCGGATGGCGGCGGCGATCATGCGCTGCATCGTGGCCTGGCTCTTCACGGACGCGATCATGCCGGCCCCAGCGAGGAACGCAGCCGAACCCGGCGCCATGTGCGTTCCCTCGTCCTCGATCACGTTGGCCGCGGTCATCATCTGGTCGACCACGGCGTCCGAAGCTTTCAGCGTTTTGAGGTTCGCCAGGGCCATGGCGTCGTCGATGTCGGCCAGGTCGCGCTCGATCGGATGGGCGTCCGTGGGCAGTGGGATCGGCCGGTACGTCTGGATGTACGCGCTGGTCGTCTGCGCGAAATCGCCGGTCCCGCGGCTGCGGATGGCGCTCTCGAGCGCCGCCGGGTTTGCGAGTTGGGCGCTCGACACATTGACCCTCAGCAGGGCGGTCAGAAGGCCGCGGTACTGGGCAATCATCGAACTGACGGTCGCGCGCGCCCGGTTGCTCGATGGGGGCGGGTACACCACCCCCGACCAGAACAAATTGAACTCCGCCAGAACGCTATTGATCGAGTTGATCGTGCCCTGAATCGTGTGAAGCAGACCGCCGATATCGTTGTCGATCAGGCTGACGACCGCAGTCGCCGCCGCGATGACTGCCGGAATCCCGATCTGAGCCCTCGCCGGCGGAGCCACTACCATGACCGTGAGTGCGATGACGACGGCAAGCGCCACGACCCGCCGCACCCTGTGCAACCAAGAAGGCCAACAGACTGCTCCAGAAGAGAGAAATCACGCGCCTACCTCCGCCACACCTTGAATTCCACGACCGGGCTTAGAGCTCCCGACAGCAGTTCGTCACAGATCCGGCGTCCGTGGTGGGTCCAGGAAAACGCAAACCGACCAAAGACGAGTCGCGGCGAACCAGATCCGCCGGTTTGTGATCGACGCGAACACCTCGCTCGTTGTCCTCCAGCCCGATTCTATGAGGAAGCCTACCGAGACACCTATTCTCGGACTTCGGGTATGAGCTCACCGGTGCGCCGCTCGACGCGCATCTGCGGCTCCAGCGGCAACACCCGCAAAATGTTCTCGGGCCTATCTGGGCGTGTATGTGGGCATCGTGCTGGTCTATGCCGGTTCTCGAAGGACCACGGAGACGTTCACTGTGGGCCAGGAAATTCGTCCCGCCCTTAATGAGTGCCGGTAGGATGATTGATAGCGCCGCCATGGCTACGGAACCTGGTCTCCTGCAAAACGTTGCCAGAGCCGTCGGGGCTGACATCCCCCACTACAAGGTGAACGAGAAGGGCGCCATCGTGTGGGCCAACCTGATCGTCGCCACCGGCCACAACAACCTCGCCGTGAACCGCTCCGTCGAGCAGTTGGCCAAGCGCTTCGTGGACGCAACAAGCTAGAGGAAGGAATGCTCAACCGCGTCCAGGCCGTGGTCCGCGCCTACGACCCCTGCCTGAGTTGCTCGACGCACGCCGCCGGCAGATCCCGCCGCGGGTTGCGGTTGTTCGCGGCGGGAGGGGACGATGGTGGACGAGGTCGAGGCGCGTAAGGAGTAAGGCAGCTCACGGGCGCATCGGCTGCCGCCTGCCGATGCTTGTAGTAAAGTCCAGCTAGTCCATAACGGGAAACTCGACGTACAACTTCGGCAGCTCCTTGCCCCGGTCCTCCGGTGACGTGGGGTCCTCTCGTGAGGTTTGTCCCCGGGGCCTGGAAGGTGGAGGTTCGTGCCTTCGCAGCACGGCGTGACAATGACCCCACCTGCTCCACGGCCAATCCGGATGGAGCACTTCTTGTCGACGGTGTTGACCCCTCCGGGGGTAAGAAGTGCGAGACTCCCAACGATCCTGGTGCAGACCGCCCGCTTGGAAGGCGTAATTCCCGCTCTCATCGGTGCTGCCACTAGCGAGCGGTCTCAGTTCGCCGGGGTGCTTTGCAGACGAGCCTCCAATTGGCCTAGTGCCACCTGCATGACACCACGAGCGGTCGCATCCTGTTCTGTAGCGAGGGCTGTCTTGAGTGTCTGGAAGGAACGGGCATCTCCCCACAACGCCAGAGCTGCGCTTGCTTGTCGCCTGACATACTCGTCCTGGTCAGAAATCCAGTGCCCGGCGACCTCCCGAATCGCTGACGCCTGGTCAGCGGTAACAGATTCGAGCGTGGCCGCCAAAGCCATTGAGCCGACTCTGAGACCGCCCTCGTAGGGGGCTCCGGCCCGGTCCAACGAGCGGAGGAGGTCAACAGTGCAGTTGTTGCAGGCCCTGTTGCGAATCGGCCTCAGGAACTGCGCAGCGTAAAGGCGCGCAAACGCCTCGGCAGCCGGGTCGGCCTGTCCACGTGTCTTGCACAGGTCTTCAAGCGCGGCGACTCCCCGCTCGTCTCCGAACTGGGCGAGCGCCTTGGCCAGGTACAGCCGCGTGCCCACGACGCTTTCTGAGCGGAGCGCCTCCGCCAGCCAGGGGACTGCTGCCTTAGCCCCCTTCGTGGCCAGTTGGTCCGCCGCCATTGATCTGACGTCGGCTCTGCGATCACGCAGGGCACGCCTGAGGCCACCGTCATCTAGAGCAAAGCCGTAGTACGTCAGAAGATGAGCAGGGGTCCACACACAATCGTTGTTGATACACACGCCATTCCGGAACTCCCGGGGCGTTGTGTTATACATCCCCGGCACAGGTTGGCCGTGCAAACCTGCTGCGAAGCCAAGCGCCACCCAAAAAAAGCTCCACCTTGTCATATTGTCCTCAATGCCCGAACCTCTGTTAGTGCTTTGTTACGGAGGTTACCGTGACCGCCTGCCCGTTGATACTGTCGTGCTGTAGCTTAATCGTAATGGTAAAGGCCGTTGAGCCGATCTGATTTCCGCCACAACTGTAGGTTTGCGTACAGTTTGCCTGGCAGGAATAGCCTGCCGTTTGGCCTGCGAGGGCATCAACCAGGGCTATAGTTGTGTGGAAGTCGAAGAACTCGTTCGTGGGAACCGACGGAGCTCCCGGATACCACGGCACAGGCGGAGCGTTTTGGCCCACCGTGAACTCACTGTTGCCCCCGCACATATTGCCGAGGGCCGCTGGGCAATTGTTTGAGCCTGAAGGATTCTCCCGAACTTTAGTGCCGTTCCAATTGAATCCGGATGAAGGCGAGAGCGCCATGTAGGACAGCATCCCGAAACCCGTCCGAAAAGCGGGAGTATTCGAGTTCATATTGGAGGCCGTCAGCGGAACCGACACAGTTCTAAAGGCATCCACACTCACGCCCGTCGGGCAGCTCAAAACGCTCAGTTCCTGCGCGTCGCCGAGCAACTGACCGTCGCCGAGCACAATGTCCACGTCATGGTTGCCGGAGAACGCTCCGCCCGTCGAGATATTGACGGAGATGGCGGTGTCCGTCCCCGTCGCAGTACATGGCGACGACGTTTCGCAGATGCCCTCGATGTAAACCTGCTGGCTCCCGCCGAAACCGCTGCCGTAGAGGAAGACGGTCACTTCGTTCCCGGCCTGAACCTGCGTAGGGCTGATCGAGTCGAGCTCAGGCGTCACCGTCCCCGTTGATTGGCCTCCAAAATCCGTCGTAGGGCACGGCGGCTCAAAGCCCTGCCAGTTTATGAATGCATAGACCGGTATTCGATTTGCGTCGTGGGCCTGGATGTGCGCGGAGCCCCCGGCGTGTGCGGTCACCAAGCCCGCACTGCCAACAGTGAGCACTGCGCCGTTGTCGCTGGTCCACTGAGAAGCCATCGACACATCATTTTGGTACCCCAGATTGTCGTTGTAAACCAGATGCTGTTGCTTGCTGCCGAGATATATAACCCCGAACAAGAGGTCGACCTCGGCGGAACTCACCATGCCTGCGCAGTACTCGTTTCCGCTGCCGCACGTCGCCTTAGTCGGGTTATAGATACCCATTCCCATGACCACGTTGATGGCGTCCTCCAGTTCGCCGGTAGGGCCCCCCACCATCAGGCTGCCCTGTCCGGCCTCGGAAGGCAGAGTATTGCCGTCCTGGTCCAACTGGCGGGTTCGGATCAACTCCCCGATGTCGATCATGGTAGAGGCATGCCCCTCAAGGGTCACTGGCAACTTGTACGATTGCCCGCTCGCGCCGTATTTCAGCGTCACCAGCAGTTCTTGCGCGTCCGCCTCCGGGTTCCACAACGTATACATCGTATCGAACCCGCCCGAGGCCAGCCAGTAGTGCGACATTCTGGGCCCACTCTTGTACGCTGCTGCGGGCACCACTGGGAACACGTAATTCCCGCCCTGATCGGTGCTGCCGATGCCCGCCAGGATATCACCCCAGTGGCCATCGTACGAATACGAGAGGGTGAAATCCTGGACCTGGGGTTGCTTCCGTAGCAGGTCCGCCACTGGCAGTTCCTGGGCCTGCCCCGGTTGAAGAGGCAAGTCCGGCAGCGGCAGACTCTTGGCAGTGCGCCCGTCCATGTACCAAGCCACAATCTTCAGGGTTCTCGCTGTGTCGGAGATATTGCGGAAGAAGGCGTATGGCGTGAAGCTCACCGAGGCCGGAAAGTTGAGCAGCGGGTCCTGCTGATTCACCATCACACCTGCCGCTGCCATCTGCTGCGGCCCCACCTGATCGACCGGCGGGAAGCGCACCGAGACCGGTAGATCGGCCGAGAAGCCTTTAACCGCGTCCTCCAGACCCCCAACCACCTGGATCGCGCCTCTCGCTCCTTTGTATCCGATGTGAAGCCCACCGACCCGCCCCGGATCACCCGCAAAGAAGTCCTTCAGGTCCAGCATGGCGGTTCTGTGAGGTCCCAGGACGACATTAGTGCCGGCTGGCGCGTTCAAGCCGGATACGTCTACCTCGACGTTCACAGGGTCATCCGTTGTGTTTGCCAAGGCGACAAATCCCGCTGATCCATCGCCGTAGCGCCACCACAACCCTTCATATGCCTGAGCCGGCGACACGCTCTTTTGTTCCGGGGCGAGCTTTGCGGGGAACCAGAAGTAAGGCATGTACTCGAGGCTCCGAGCAACGTCCAAGATGGACATTGACGCCAAGACGACCCCCTGCCAGTCGTGATGATACTTAACGGAGGCGCTGCCGAAGCGGGAGAGATGCAATTGCACGGCCGGAGGCGACTGAGCCAGGGCTGAGTTGATGTCCACGGTTTCAACGCCCGATGCTGCCAGGTGAACCGGTGGTAACACATAGGGCGTCCCGTCCGCCATATACACAGTGACGATGGCATCGATCGGCGCGGTTTCCAGTGAATTCTTGAGACGGACGGTGCTTCGAAACGTAGCATCGGTTCGCCATAGGCCGCAATAGGCCGTATATTCATCGTTTTGTGTTGCGACATACGGGACCGGCTTCGGTCTCTTTGGCGCAGGCTGAGGCAGAAGTGGTGTGCTGGCGGCGGTAATGAAAGCGAGTAGCCTTACCGTTCGTCTCGTGTTTCCTCCACTAGATGGTATGGGAGATCGTCCATATTACTTCAGGTTAACGGGCCTGTCTTAAATGACCACCCTTAAATGACCACCCGATTTCGGAGATTGCTCCCAGGAGTCCGCCTGTGTCAACAGTATTTACAGAACGTTACACATTCTTGAGAGCGCCCTCGCGGTTTCCGCCGAATGGCTGGCAGGAATGAGGAACGCGCTGGGAACGTGGCCGAACTCGGGGGAAACGGGACGCACCTCAGGAATCGATCAACGCTGAGTAGCCCTCTTCCGACAGCGGGGGCACATCGGCCAGTCCATTCGGGAATCTGCGCGCGAGATCCTCGTACACCTCCAGGGTCGGCCGAGATGGATCCTGCTCCAGGCAGTACGTCCTGTAGGCCCGCTCGCGTGGAAACGTGGTGCACACCCAGTACTCAACCGGCGTCGGCACGAGCCGGATGGTCTGCGTGGTCTCGGCCTTCTCGCCGATCACCAGCAGCACGTCCGCGCTCCGGCCCTTCCGGGGCGCGCTCAGCCGCTTGATCTCGTTCAGGGCCACCTGGTTCAGCGCCAGGTGAGTCGCCAGAGGCGCGGCGTCGCCCGGCTGCCGCCCGATGATCTTCGTCGAGACATTCCTGATGATGCCGGGCCCATGCAGCCGCGGCTGCGTCTCGGTGCCCACAAAATCCTCCAGCGTCTGCGAGATCCCCCAAACGCTGCCGCCGCGCTTTCGAGCGGTCCGGAACAGTTGGACCACCTCGGGCGCCAGCACATCGGAGTCGAGCAGCGACCAGCACTCGTCCAGCACCGTGATGCTCTGCTGGCCGCTCCTCCCCGAGGCCCGCTCCTGCATCGCGTGCGCGATCATCATGCTCATCGCCGTTTCCAGCCGCGGGTCGTCCCTCAGCTTCTCGATGTTGAAGAACAGCCAGTCCGCGTCGGTCCGCAAGGTCGTGTGCTGGTCGAACAGCCTGGAGTAGACGCCCCTCTCGCCGGTCCACTCGCGCAGCTTGAGAGCCGCGAGTTTCGCCTCCTCGATGACTCGCTCCATCCGATCCTCATCCCGCCACTGCTGCAACTCCTCCCGCAGATCGTTGAAGGTGGGGATCGGGTTCGAGTGCCGGATCGCACACCGCTTGTAGGTGCGGCCGATCGCTTCGCTGAGCAGGTTGTCGAGCAGCGCCGTGTCCGAGTGAGGGCTGTCGCCAATCATGTGCCGGGTGAGGTTCTTGAGAAACGCGACTTTGTCTTTCCCAGGCGTCGTCGTGCCTGGGCCAGGTCCCAGGAGTCGTCCGAGCCCGCGCCCACAATTCGAGTCGCGAAACCGTCTCCTGTGCATTGGCCGCAGGCTAGAGGGATGCGGCCTGGAGGATCTCACGAGCCGAACACCGATGGCTATGCGGGAGGATGAGAAGCGGTCCACGCGAGCCAATAGTCCAAGTATTTCTTTTGATTCGCCGCGAACTGATCCATCAGGGGCCGCCAAGCAGGCTGGTTCGTGATCTCGCCAGCCCAATCACTGCGTAATAGCGGACCTCCGAATCGCTGTCGCGGAGTGCGGCGGCTAAAGCGGGGAGAGCCTTCTGCACGAGCCGGTATTCCAAGGGCGAAAGCTGCGGCCCGACGAGCTTCCGGAGTTGGGCCATGGATGAGGACGGAGAGAGCCGGGACAGCACGTTCATCTCGGACAGAGCGGGCGATCGCAGATGAGAGGTTCGCGAGCAGATACTCTGGAACTGAGGCTGGTGGGTTCATCAAGAGTCTTTGCGTGCTGGCCACCGCTGGAGATAGTGACGGATCAGCGCCGCAGCGGCACTGGCACGGACGGCCGCGGTGTCGCTACTCAACTGAGGGCGCAAGATCTCGGTGGCCCAGTCATCCGATGCTGTCCCCAGCCGTTGGATCAAGTCGACTTTCTGCGTTTCTGTAACCTGAGGAGCGTCCAGGAAAGCCGCCAACTCCGATCGAACGTCGGAGAATACATCAGCGGGGCCAGGCTGGGGTGCGTGAGGTATCGCGGGCAGGGAAGGGGTGGAAGGACTGGCCACCTCCAATCGCCCGTCAGATCTCCTCAAGAACAACATCTGGTAACTCGCACCCTAATACCGCTGTAGCCGATCGAACCAGCCGGGGACCTCGGCAGGGTAAAACGCACTCCCACTTTCAGCCCTGGGTTGCCACCTTTCAGGACCCTATGCACGTCTACCATGACCTCCATGGCCCTCGCGGGAAACCGATGGCCACCAACCTGGACTTCAGACGGGCCGATGTCACGAACCGAGGTCGTCTGGCCAACCAGGATGACGTCGGCGTCTTCGATCAGCCGCATAAGATCGAACGTCGGCTGTCCGGAGGCTGGACAGAACATTCCTCCAAGGACAACACCGGCCGCCAGCGCGAGCCTAGGGTGCCGGCGAGACGACAGTTTGGTGCTCTGCATGATCTGCAAACCTCACTAGAGTATCGGTCTGAACTCGCACGCCCGTTCCGGATGTAAGAGACCCAACTCTGAGTTCTTGGCTCCAATGCTGTTGTTTGGTGCTATTGCCGCTGCAAACCGGCGTAGGATTCGGCGCGGGATTGTTATTCACTCCTGGACCGGTAATGTGGTCAATCAGGATCGTACCAGTGTCACCAAGTTCAGTCGGCAGGCCGTAAGTACACCAGTTCCCTTGGGAGTTATCTTGCTGGCAGCTGGAGGTGAATTTCTCATTCCACGACACGTTCGAAGGCACCTTCGCAAGCAACTGATCCTGGATTTCGTAGCTGATGTAGTTCGAATACCCATAGTACTGGTCGCACTCGTGCTGGCTCTCGGGGCTTGCCAGCCGATAAGGTTTCCTGGTCGTGATGCTGAATGGATCCGAAGGCACGTCGTTGGCGGTTGCCACCACAGTCACATCCCCGACCGAGGAACTGAAGTGGCTTCCGCTACTAGTTACCCTCGTTTCGGCACCAGAGGTCGTTGACAGATTCACTTTGTTGTCTCCAGCAGTGACGGACCATGTGGTCCCGGATCCCGCCGAGGAAGTCAAGGTGATCTCAGTGGCGTACCCTGACTGGCTCGCTCCGCCGAACCACCACACTGTGCTCGGGCCGCTGATTTTGGGCTTCACCGTTCCGCTCGCCGAATCCCCGAAATTGGTCGTCGGGCACGGCGGCTGACAACCTTGCCACCAAATCTGCGCGTAAACCGGGACCGCGCTTGCATCGTAGGCGGAAACGCCAGCTCCCCCCGATCCAGCACCCGTTGCCAGCCCGCTGCTGTTAACGGTGATCACTGCCGTGTTGGTGCTGGTCCACTGCGATCCCGAAACGTCGTACTCCCACCCGTGGTTGTCCCAGTAGCCCAGCTGAAGTTGCTGGGTGTCCCCGACCGTAAGACTAAATGTGCTCGGGTCCATGTGTGGACTCACGAAGCCGTCGCAGTACAGCCATCCGCTGCCGCAGGTGGCCTTTGTGGGATTGTAGATGCCCATGCCCACCACGACGTTGACGGCATCCTCAAGCTCGTCCGTCGGGCTCCCCACGAGCAAGCTGCCCTGTTTTACGTCCTGCGGCAGCACCTTTCCGTCCTGATCCAACTGCCGCGTCCGGATCAGCTCTCCGATGTCGATCATCGTCGACGCGTGCGCTTCCAGCGTCACCGGAAGCTTGTAGGACTCCCCATTCGTGCCGTACTTCAGCGTCACCAGCAGTTCCTGCGCCTCGGGCTCCGGATTCCAGACCGTGTACATCGTGTCGAAACCTCCGGAGGCGAGCCAGTAGTGCGACGTCCTGCGCCCGCCCTTGTAAGCCGTGCCGGGCACCACCGGAAAGACGTAGTTGCCGCTCTGATCCGTGCTCCCTATACCCGCCAGAACATCGCCCCAATATCCATCATAGGAGAAGGAGAAGTTGATGTCCTGAATCTGCGTCTGTTTCTTCAGCAGGTCCGCAACAGGCAGCTGTTGTGCTTCTCCTGGCTGAAGGGCCATGTCCGGCAGCGCCAGGCTCTTAACCGCGCGCCCGTCCATGTAGTAGACCGCGAAGTGCAACGTTTTCGGCGTGTCGGAGATGTTCCGGAAGTAAGCATAAGGCGTGAAGGTGACGCCTCCAGGGAAGTTGAGCAGCGGTTCTGCTCGTTCACCATAACGCCGACGGATGCCATCTGCTGCGGCCCGGCCGGTGCAATCGGGGGAATCCGCAGGGTCACCGGGAGATCGACCGAGAAACCCTTAGTTGCATCCTCCAAGCCGCCAACCACTTGGATCGCACCACGAACACCGTTGTACGCGATGTGCAACCCTCCAACTCTGCCGGGATCGCCGGCGAAGAAGGTTTTCAGGTCCAGCATAACTGTGGCGTGCGGCCCGAGGACCAGACTCGTTCCGGCTGGTTCCTGCAGACCAGAGACGCTCACCTCGACGCCCACAGAGGCCTCAGTGGCATTGGCAAGCGCAACAAAGCCCGCAGAAGAATCTCCGTACCGCCACCACAGAGCCTCATACGATTGCGGCGGAGGTGCACCTTTTGCGACCGTGGCCAGTACCTCAGGCCATGTGAATGATGGCATGTACTCAAGACTCCGAGCCGTATCGAGAATGGACATGGAGGCTAGCACCACCCCTTGCCAGTCGTACCGGTACTTCACGGAGGCGCTTCCGAATCTCGACAGGTGCGATTGAACCGTCTCCGGTGCCTGGGCCAGGGCCTGGTTGACCTCGACGGTGTCGACCGCTGCTTTCGCGAGGTGGATCGCCGGCAACACATATGGAGTGCCGTCGGCCATGTACAGGGTTACGGTTGCATCGATCGGTGCGGTGTCCAGCGAATTCTTCAGACGTATCGTGCTACGAAAAGTTGCGTCAGTTCGCCACAGAGCACAATAGGCCGTGTATTCGCGCAGAATCTTTGCAGTGTACGGCACCGGTTTCGGCTTCTGGACCTGGGCGACAGCGGCTCCGACAACGACCAAAAGCAAGAATATTGTGCGGTCAGCTTTTTGCATGGCTCCCTCCGGATTTCCGCTCCAACGGAAGCGGGCCAGATGAGCACAGTTTAATTACGATAAATCGAGGTGTAAATCCCCACTGTTGAGGGGGGATCGAGGGGGCCCCAGAACGGTCGGCGACGTGACGAGCAGAGTATGCCGCATTATCTCGCGAGCGCCCTTGGCGTTCTTGAACGGTTCGTTCCATCCGGCTGAGGCACTAGGCGAAACGCCGTCGCGATGCGGCGGCACGCTGGATTGGGCCGCCCGCCCGGTCCGGAAAATGTTCCTGCGCTCCATAAATTCGCCTCCATAAATTCGCCTGTGACGTCCTCGCGCCCGCCTGCTATTCTGTTGGGTTCTCCGATCGGCAGAATGGCCGGTGAACGGCGATTGGGACCGAAGAGGCATCCGGAACAGCGCATGAACATCACAGAGATCATCACCGAATTGAGGAAGGAAAGGCATTAGATCGAGGAGGCGATCATCAGCCTCGAGAGGCTGGCACTCATGAGCGCTGCTCGTCACGGGCTTCAGCGCCTCCGCAAAGTCCTCCAACGTGAGCGGCGGTAACTCGTCCGCGTCGTGCGCCATTCGCCGCATGGCCATCCGCTTGGCGCTGCTACACACAGCCTCCAAGTCGGCCGGAGAAATCCCATTCAGCCGGTTCGCGAGATCCTCCTCTCGTAGCCCCTCCGCCAGCCGCACACCTGCCAAGTGCTTCGCCAGCAAGCGTCTGCACCCGGCTTCGTCCGGCAGGCCGATCTCGAGCTTCTCCGAGAAGCGTCCACCCCGCAGGATCGCCGGGTCGATGCCGTCGAGGCGGTTCGTGGCCCCAATGAGAAACACGTTGTGGTGCGGCTCCAGTTCGCTGATCAGGCTGCGGGCCTGTTCGACCACCTGAATGTCATGCTGGGATTGGAGGCCGGTGTTCCGAGGCAGAAGGCCATCCATTTCATCGATGAAGATGATCGACGGGCTGCTTTCCTTGGCCCTGGCGAACAGATCAGCCAGCTTCTTCACCGATGCGCCCGTGGCGCTTCCGAGGATGTCGGCCGCCGTCACGGGATAGAAGCTCCGCTTGGTTTGCGTGGCGATCAGCCGCGCGACCATCGTCTTCCCCGTCCCCGGCGGCCCGATCAGCAGCAGGCCCGACGGCATGGGCAGCTTCAGCCTTTCGCTGTAGGCTGGATCCATCAGCCGAACCAGCGCCCGGAGGTCCGCCTCCGTGTCCGCCGGCAGAACCACATCGTCCCAATCGACTTCTTTGAAGGCGGCCCTGTCCTTGCCGCCCGTTTCCGCCAGGGCGCGGGCCAGGTCGTTCTCTTCGATCTTCCTCCGTTCCTGCGCCGCGAAGAGAGCCGCGCGATCCACCAAGGCGGAGATCCTGGCCGCACTCCAGCCGGGCGTCCGGCGGGCAAACGGCTGAACATCGAACTGGCGGGCCGGGCGCTTGGCGAGCTGGGCCTCGAAGATCCGGGCGCGCTCCTCCTCGTTCGGCAGATCGAGACGGACGTGAAGATCGAAGCGGCCCTCCCGGATCAGGGCGCGGTCGAGGCCGTCGTAGAAGTTCGTCGCGGCGACCAGGATCAGGCCCGACTGGGCCCGGGCCTTGTCAATGCAGGCCATCAGTTGGCTGGTGGCGGAGTTGTACCCCCGCCCCGCGCCGCCAGCGTCATCCCCTTCGCCGAGCTGCTGGCGTTTCGCGCCCAGGGCATCGATCTCGTCGATGAACAGCAGCGCCGGCCGGTTGGCGATGGCGTCCTGAAACAGCAGATCGATCCGGCTTTCCGTTCCGCCGACCCACTTGTCATGCAGAGCTGCGGCGGAGACCGGCAAGTACTTCAGCCCAAACTCCCCCGCGACCGCCTCGGCCAGGAACGTCTTGCCCGTGCCCCGCGGGCCATGGAGCAGGATGCCGTTCCGATACACCCCGTACTGCCCAAACCGCTCGCCATCGAGGTTCGCCTGGACCAGCTCCCGGATCTGCTTCTTCGCTTCCTCCAGGCCGCCGACATCGGCGAAAGTCACCGCCGGCTTCCTCATCTCGCCTCCGTTCGCAGGCTCCGCGCCCGAGTGCCCGATGACCGCCTTCCGCGGCCTCAGCGACAACAGGGCAGGGATAACAAGGCACAAGACCACAAACAGGAAGACCGCGATGATCTTCGCCAGCGTTGGGTACTCTTTCTCGAGGGGAACCGACCGTGATCAGGCCTGCGCCAATGAAGAGCACAAATCCGCACAGGAAGTACCCGGCGAACAGCGCCAGGCGGTGGAACAGGGACCTTCCGTACACGATCAGCAGCACGCAGACGACCGCCAGAATGACCGCCGCGGGATGAATCTGCCACGCGATCACCGCAACGGCCAGCAGCGCCAGGATGAGCGCAGCCAGGCTCCCGGTGAAGGCCCTCTTCACGCTGTGCGGGGTGTTCGAGGAAATCAGCGCCCGAATCTCTTGGTAGCCGTCGCGCAGGAATCGGCTGAATTGAGTGATTACCCAGGGGATCGGACCCGTCGCTTCCAGTTCGGGGCGCAATCCAGACTCCTTGGGTTCAACTTTACCCTATCCGCGACCCTGCCCGCAGTGCTCAGCGCTGTGGCGACTGCGGCTCCGACGTCTGCGTTGCCGACGCTTCCCCGTACATCCGGTTGAGTTCGCTTTTCAGCGCAATGAGCTCCCGGAGTTCCGCCGCCGCAGGCGTCGGAATCCCCGGTCCCGAACTCGGGGCGGAATCGCGATTGGGCGCTGTGGCCGGCTCTTGCAGCACGATGTAGAACCTGGTGTTGCCGGGAAGCGTCACGACCACGTTTTGGGAATAGGCAAGCTCCGCCAGTTCCTGCTCACCCGCTTGGCCGACATTGGTGGCGAGCTGCTCCCGCAGCAGCAAGCTCTGGTTGAGAGGGCTCGAGAGCCCGCCGAAGCCGCCGCCGCCCACCACATAGGACGCCACGGTGCCAACTCCGGTGAGCGAGCGAACCAGCGCACGCTTCGCCCGGTTGCGCCCGTTGACCGTCCCCTTGAGCGGGCCGAAGTCGAGACCAACGCCGCTGCCCTCAATGGCCTCCGTGCTCCCGTCGGGCATCTCCAGCGTGGTGAACCGGAGCCCGACCTGGCCGTTCTGATTCGCTTGCGCCATTTGGCCGATGGCCTTCGTCCCGGCGGGAATGACGATCTCGCCGTCCCGCTCATAGTTGTATTCGATGACGGCGATCGCCGGCACCTTCACCGCACTGCTCACGGCCGTCTGAAGGCGGGCCACGAGCCGGCTGCCGGTCGGCAGCAGCGTCGAGGCTCCTTTCCGCTCGATGAACGCTGGCTGCTGCGCCGCCCCAGTCTGGCCAGCCGTTGACGTCGTGTTACGGACGAACACGAGTGACGATTTCTTCAGTGCCTCGGAATCATCGGCGGGCGGCAGAGGAACCGGGGTTGGCGCTGCCGGAACCGAGGTGTAGGTGACCTCATTCTGGCGCCGATATGCGTTCAGGGCGGGGTCGTTCACTGTGGGAGCGTTGCTCAGCGCGTACTGGTTCCCGCGGCGCGAGGTCGCCAGAATGTCGTCCGGGCTCAATTGATCCCCGGTCGCATCGCCGCCTGACTGGTCGGCGCTGAGGAGCGGGACAGTTGAGGACGGCCTACCACCTCGCCGCCCTGTAGCCTCGGGTCTTCCCAGGTTGGGCTTGGTCCGTCTCTCCTGCGCCCGCTTCTCCGCACCGGACGTCGAGAATAGAGCGAGAAACGCGAAGCCGGCCAGAACGACCGTAGTCGCGAGCACCAGGAACGCCTTGCTGCGATCCATGTTGTTCCGGCCGCGGGGGGTGACTTCGACCCGCTTCGGGCGATTGCGTTCTTCCTGGATTCGCCTCCAGATCTGTTGCACGATCCCGCCCGCAGGGCGCGGCTGCTCTTCAGGCTGCGCCTCGACAGGTCTCGTCTCCTCCCGGTCTGCTCTCTCAGCGCTATCGTCCGTCATGGGCGACCTCCCGAAAGCTGCTTATTCCAAACCCAATCGGAGCCAAGGCCGGTCGATCCACGGCGCCCGACTCGGCCATCTGAAGGAACACCGTCTCCGTTGACTGCTTGAAGGAAGGGCGCCGGAAGACCACCACGCCGTCGGCTCGCTCGCCAGGCCCCAAACGGCGCTGGCTCAGGCGGAAGTCCGTCACCGGCAGTTGCTCGGATGTCGACCAGCGTGACCTGCGGATGAGCTTGCCCGTCTTCCTCAACCCGCCCAGTTGAATCTGCGGCGGCATGAGTTCCACCGCATGGTTCTCGGCGTTCACCACCGAGAAGAGCACGACCACTTCGGTCCCTTGATCGATGACCTCGCTTACGCCGGTCTTGATAAGCTCCTTTGCGGGCGGCGAGATGCCGGGTTTCTGGCCGTACAGAACGGGCAGCGGCGCCCGGCGCTGCCGGTCGAGGAGATCGTCGAGCGCGGTCCGTTCGACTTGCCTCGGGCTGGCGGGTGCCGCTGGCGCGCTGGCAAGCGTCGCGGTTTGCGGGACAGTCGCCGAAGGAATGTCGGCGGGCTGGACGATGAACTGTCCCGCCGGCTTGTATCGCATCAGGAAATCGACTTCTGCCTGCTGGTCCTCCTTCGGTTCGCCGCGGCTCACCAGAAGCAGGCTCACCTGCAGCCCGCGAGTCGTTGAGACCAGGAGATTCGTTTGCGCCGGCTTGGTCGTGATCGGCTTGACGAACACCAGTTGCGGCTCACGATCCGAATGCTCCGCCGAAAACGACGCAGGGTCGCCCACAACCACCGAGTTGACCGGCTCCGGCATGCGGATCGCTGTCGTATAGCGCGGGGCAAGAAAGACCGTGGTCACCTGGCCGTCGCGGATCGGCTGGCCGACAACCTGGGGCTGTACCTGCCCCGCCAAGTTCAACGCTGGGATGGCCAGCAGGAGCGCCTTGAAGACCCTCATGGCGAACCACCTTTCAACCGCTTCGCGCGGTACAACGCTGTCACTTTGGTCACATACTCAAAGACCTCGGCGTTCGAGTATGCCAGCCCAGCCGAAAGAATCCGCTCTTCGCCAGCTATGTACGCCGCAGCGACCAAGCGCACGTCCCCCTGGAACAACCTCAGAAGGTGGGACAAATACGCCACCCCGCCCCGGATGTTCTGCGCAATCTCGAAGCGGTTCGTAACGCCGAACGTCGCCGCAGTGGCGGGCATGAGCTGCATGAGCCCGGCGGCGCCCTTGCTCGAGACCGCGCGCGGCTGCCAGCCGGATTCGACCTCGATGATTGAGTGGACCAGTTCGCGCGGAACTCGGTACGACGCCGCGTAGTAGTCGGCCCACCGCATCGCGACTGCGCGTTCATCGGCCTGCCCGAGACCGGCAGCCGCGCCGGCCACGAACAGACATGCCAGTTTCAGGCCGACCGTCATGATTCCACCGCCGCTTCGGCGTACCTGTGCGAATCGAACACGAGTGAAGCGAAGCCGTCCCGTAGCAGGAGCCGCTTTCGATCGGAGTCCGTCTTTGCCACCAGGGGCAGGAGCACGTCTCGCATCTCAGGTGTGATGTCCTCCAAGCCCAAGATCTCCAGGGCCTGTGCCAGCTCGAGCATCTCGGCGATGGACACCGGCTTTTCCATCTGCCACCCTCGAAGGGCGTGCGCCAGACCGGCAATCGTGCGCCTCAGGGCCGGATTGGCCGTCGTGCGGCGAACATGCAGAATCTCGGCCTCCCTTTCGACGGTCGGGAACTCGACCCGCAGGTAGAAGCAGCGGCGCCGCAATGGGTCGCCGAGCCGGCGAACCTCGTTTGAAGTGAGGATCACGAACGGGACCGTCCGGTGCTTGATGGTTCCCAGCTTCGGGATCGTGATCTGCCATTCGGAGAGAATCTCCAGCAGCAGCGCTTCGAATCCCTCATCCACCTTGTCGACCTCATCGATCAGCAGGACACACGGCTTCTCGTGGAGAAGGGATCGAAGCAGCGGGCCCTGAACGAAGAAATCCAGGGTATGCAGGCTGCTCCTGATCGCGTCCCAGTCCTTCTGCAGCCGATCCGCCTGCATCTCCAGGAACAGCTTCTGAAGGGCGGTGTCGAACTTGCCGATCGCCTTCTCCTCGTTGATGCCTTCATAGCACTGCAGCCGTTCGATGACGGTGTTGGCCGCGGTCGCGACCGCCTGGGCCAGAGCTGTCTTGCCGCAGCCAGGCGGACCCTCGACGATGATCGGTTTTTGCATGCGCGTCGCCAGGAACACCACCTGCAGCGCGACGGGATCGATGACGTACTTCGCCGCCACCAAACGCCTGCCGAGGTCTTCGATCGACGAGAACACCGCCTTCCCTCTGGCCCGATTCTATGGGAAGGACCTCGCGCTCCATATTCTCCGCGCCCGGCGTGAACTGCCTGCGCACTCCCGCCCACCGCGCGTTCTGGCGCGCTCTCGGCGACCTGAAGAATGTTCTCAGAGCTATCGGACGCTCGGGCGCGGTCCGCCCAAGCTGAAAAATGTTCCTGGACCAATCCGAGATCGCGCCCCGCACTGATCGCGCCGAAAAATGTTCTTGGCGCCATAGGTCCGAAGGCCGGCGGCTCGCACAAGCCACTCGAAGAATGTTCTTGGAGCTAACAACGCGTCCAAAGCCATGCGAACTGATGCACCACGTCAAACGAGACGACCCTAGCTGATCCTGCATGCGACGGAACAGCGAACGACAGAAGAATCTGTCACCCCTTTCGATGGGACTTTTTTCTCGAAGGTATCGCATGCCTTACAAATAGGCATGGAGTCTGCGCATACCGTTTTGATCGAAGCTGCGGGCGCGAGCGCTCTGGGCTCGGCGCTGGGCGGCGAGACCAGCCAAGCGACCGAAATTCTGGGTGTGAGAGAGACGGCAAGGTTCCTTCACTGTTCGGTGTCACACGTCTCCAACATTCTGAACGGAAGGGTCCCAAACGTCCCACCGATTCCGCACGTACGTGCCGGCCGATTGCGCCTCATTCGACGCGAGGCACTCGTCAGATGGTTCAACGAGCAGGAAGCCGCGTCCGGGAAGCCGTCTAGGAGGTGATACGATTGGACTACCCGAACCAACCATCTGCGCCTCAGGAGATAAGGATGAGACGCAGACGATATCAGAAAGGAAGCCTCCAAGCGCGGAGGCATGGAAAGAAGCGCGTATGGGTAGTGCAGTATTACGACACGGGCGGGCATCACCGATACCACACGCTCGGTCGCATGTGCGACCTGACAAAAAGTCAGGCCGAAGAGAGACAGAACGACTTCATGCGTTCGGTCAACGGCGGCGAAGCCGCGTCAGATCGCGTCCGGCCGGTTCTGCTGGGCGAATTCGTCGATCAGATATACTTGCCGTACCAACGAGGGAAGTGGAAACGCTCCACGAAGGGCACGTCGGAGAGCAGAATTCGCGCTCACATCATCAAGGATCTTGGGAACGTCCAGATGGAGGAGGCCACGCCGACGATCCTGCAATCGTACCTCGATGGCAAGGCTGCAACTCTCGGCTTTTCGGTCGTGGACCATCTGCGCTGGGATCTCACGTCGATATGGGATCTCGCCATCGCCGAAAGAACTCTGACGGCAAATCCAGCGAGAGCCTTGTACACGCCCGCATCCGCGAAGAAAGGAGATGCTCCGGCAATGACCGCTGCTGAGGTAGAGAAGGCTCTGGGTGCGGTCGGCATTCCGGGAGAAGGTAATCCTGCACCTGGCACTCTTTTCAGGACTTCGACCCGGTGAGATCCTGGCACTCCGGCGACGGAGCATTGGGCAGAATGGACCTCTGTCGAAATCGAGCAGCGGGTCTATCGCGGGGACCTCGATATCCCGAAGAACGGGAAGGAGAGGACTGTGGCAGTACCCCCGCGAACTGCAGCGCTGCTCTCGGAGTGGCTCGCCGCGGCCGTCGATCCCGAGCCTGATTCGTGGATCTTTGCCTCAGAGAATCGGAAGACGCCGCTATGGAGAGACAATCTCCTGCGCCGCCATATCCGAACCCAACTGGAGACCATCGGACTTGGTTGGGTTGACTTCAAGGTGATGCGGCGGACGAATGCCAGTCTGGGCCACGGTCGGGTGGACACGAAGGTCTCGGCTGATCAAAGAGGCCACGGGATTGGCGTCTCTCTGGACGTGTACACAAAGACGACCATCAAGCAGAGAGCTGCCGTTGCGAAGAAGCTGGAGCAAACTGTGCTCGGACGCGAGATCGTGCCACGGCCGAAACGGGGAGTCTCGTGAGGTTCGTTAATGTAGTGCAAAAGAGTGCAGGTTTTTGGGGTGCCGCCAAGCTATTGAAAATGGAGCGGGAGACGGGACTCGAACCCGCGACGTCCAGCTTGGGAAGCTGGGCAACGCTGGCATATTCACGTCTGCAACCTCGAAACGCTGTATTGTCCCTCCTTCACGGCCCACGGATTGGGAGGCAGGGGTACGAACCACCACCGAACCCACTCGTCTGGTGACATGGAGCCGCGGGTGCGAGTCGAATCCACGGACCTCTTGCACCCCAAGCAAGTGCTCTCGGGCCACTCCCAACCCGGGACCGACCCTGTGACCTCCTGCGTGTGAAGCAGTTGGTCCAACCAGAAACTGGCCGCCTCGAATCCGTCGCTGCAGAGAGCCTGGAGATCAACAGCCCGCGGACTCCCGCGGATGGAGCCCCTGCCTTACAAGCAAGTGCTCTCAAGTGGTTGTTTCCGTCACTCGTCCCAGCCAGAATGGCTGAATCCACCGGGCGGTCAGCAGTCAGTTGGGTTTCCCTCCTTCTCCTGACTTTCCTCGCATTATCCCGTTGGCGAGCTTCTGCACGTAGTGGTCGGCAACCGGCCCGACCGTGCCGAGGCGCTTTTGCAGCTCTCGTCCAAGCTCGGTCTTCGCCGCGGGACCACGTCCCTGAGCGTTCCACAATCTTCTCCGTTCGTATTCAACTGCCCTCCTGATCCTCTTGGCCAGTTTTGGGTTGTGCTCACCGCTCTGGTACCGCAGGGCGTCGTCGCCCGAAAGAAGCGAATCCAGCTCGGGATAGCAGGATTCCCAGATGAATTCCGCCGTCTCCTCGCCGAACTCGCCCAGTTCGATCTCAGCCTGGTCATTTAGCCTGAAATCGATCATGCAGGTCTCCATAGGTACTAACCACGCGGGTTCGGCACCGGCCCACTCGTCAAGTTCGAGCATCGCCTCGCGTTTGGTATCCGCTTTGACGACGGAGAACTCGCCATTCGGCCATCGACACAGATAGAGCCCCGATTCGAAGTCGTCAAGCTCTTCGTCGTCAGCGGCTTGTTCATCGCCGTCAGGGGTCGCATTCAAGGACCCTGGTTGCCCCGCGTCGAGTCCGCTGGTCACGGATTCGCAGGATACGTGCTGGATTTCCACGCCCGCCTGAGACAGTGCTGGGTCACTACCCAGGAGTTCCAGAAGAGCATCCTCGACGCCCACTATGAACGCCTCGGGGCTCGCTAAGGACTGCCCCTGCGAGCGTTCAGCCGCCGCACCATACAAGTGCCGGGCAAGTTCGATCACTCTGGCTTCAGCGCCTTCGTCGAGAACGATCTGGATTTCAAGCTTAAAGGTCCCAGGCATGTGTTGCCCCCTGCTTCTTTGTTACGCCTGAATCGCGGTCTTGTCAAAAGCCGGCTGCCCTCTTGTCGGACACGAGTTTTGACGCGAAGCTCGACTCGCTGTATAACCGACTCAGCGGGTCGAGTTCGCGCCTTGCGTTAGCGATGCGGCTGGGCCTGAGACGTTAACCGGAGCACCCTAATGTCCACCTCCCCAAATGGCGCGGCGGCAGCGCGGGCCAATGGCCTGAACGCTCACCAGGATGCAGCCAAGCAGCAGAGAACCGACCATGATCGGCTGCTCACGATCAACGAGGTCGCAGAATGGTTAGGAGTCAGCAAGGCGTGGGTCTACGACCACGTCACCCGGAAGAGACCGTCCCTGCCGTGTGTCCGGTTCGGAGAGCTCACACGATTCAGGCGCGAGGAGATCGAGAGGTTCATCCAAGAGCACACAAGACGGGATGGCGCTTCTTGAGCGAAATCAAATGAGTCGAGATCGATACCAGGAGGGCCGAGTCGTCCTCGTCGGCAGGCGCGTCAAGAAATGGCGGGGCCACTTCTATGTCTACGAACGGCAGGCCGGCGGGTCGGAGATTCGTCGGCACCGGAACGTTCTGCTGGGCACGAAGGCGGAGATGGACAAGGGCGAAGCCAAAGAGCGGCTTCGCGAAATCATTCTCCGCGAAACCAAGGAGAGCGGCCGACCCTCTGCTGACGTAACCCTCCGGTGGTTCTATGAGAACCGCTTTTTGCCGCAGAAGGAGGAGCAGTGGAAGGTCACTTCTCGGCCGAAGACAAAGCGCTTTATCGAGAACTACCTGCTGAGGCGGTTCGGCGACACCCTGCTTCCGTCACTCAACAAGTTCACGCTGCAGACGTACCTCAACGAGCTGGCCCCAACGTTCTCGAAGAGCGTCCTCTCAAAGATCCGCGTATACCTCAAGTCCATCCTGGATGAGGCAGTCGAGCTCGAGTTCATTGCCAAGAATCCGGCGGCGAAGATCGCCGTTCCGAGATCTGGCAAGAAGGCCACAGGCGTCCACCTCACCCCCGAGGAGATCCCCCACATCCTTTTCCACCTCAGCGACAGGGACCGGCTGATCGTTCGCATGTTTCTGGTGCTCGGATTACGGCCCGGCGAGATGTTCGCGTTGCGCTGGAACGACAAGCAGCAGAACAGCCTCCGCATCGACAGCAGCATCACCGATGGTGTTGAGGTCGAGACCAAGACCGAAGGAAGCGATGCTAGCGTTTGGCTGCCCATCTCGATTGATACCGAGCTAGAGTGGTGGCGGACCGCGACGGCGAACCCCAGCCCCGACGCGTTCATATTTCCTTCCGCCCGAGGCACGTCGATCAACACGAACAACTTCCTCTTTCGGGTGCTCAAGCAGGCGGGGAAGAAGGCCGGGATCGAGCGCCTCACGCACCAGATGCTGCGTCGCACATGCTCGACCTACATGGCGCAACTCACCACCGTGAAGGACGTTCAGGCCCACCTTCGTCACTCCACCCCGAAGACGACCCTGGAACACTACATCAAGTCGGTTCCCGCGACTGTTCGCACTGCCGTTGAGTCTCTGGATCAGTTGCTGAAGGCGGAATTTCCACCTCTGGGCCTAAACCGCTATCGATTCCGTGTTCGGCCTTGACCGGTCCGCGTTGGCGTATTCGGCGTGGCAGGCGCTTATTGAACCCGATTTTGAACCCAACTTTGAGCTGTCATCCCTGCCCCAGCATCTGCTAATCAGCATGCCGGGTCCACAACATAGTGAGTGACGAAACGCGGCCGAAGCAAGCAGGCGAAATCCCCTCATCAGTGAGGCCCGCCATCAATACTCGGCAGCCGTCCCTGAGGCCGTCAGCCCTTGCCGTCGACGCACATGCGGGTCGAAATACGTTCTTAGAGCCATCCGCGCGGGTGAGGTGCGGGGCGAGCCGGAATCGCATCTGCCTTCGTCCTTAGTCTAGGTGTCTGAGGCATTTCGGGAAGGGCACAGCTAGGCAACTTGGGGTCTGAGCGGCGGGGATGCGGGTGCGAACCACCGACCTCCTGGCCCCGAACCAGACTGTCCCACCTAATACCATGATTACAAACGAAATATGTTTGTGCAGAAATTCAATTTGAGCACCAAATACGCCCCTGGGTGGGAAATTGGGTGGGCCGTTTCCAGATCAGGCGGGGCCGAAGCACGAGGGAAACCTCGCCGACTACCGCCTAGGTCCGCTCTGCGACCGGCCTCCTGCGCCCCATCCGTGAATCCGTATCGGACAGTATCGGACATGGCTGTCGGTCACGAGGCAGACGGTCGGATAGTCTTCCAGCTTCTTGCGCCACTGGCGGACGAAGGTACGCAGGTACTCGAGCTCGACTCCGTACTCGGGACCACACACAAGTTGGAGCAGCTTCGAGTGCCATCGACGGCCTCTCCGCCGCGTAGAGTACGAGCATCGGCGTGAAGGCACACAGGCCGAAGGGCGTCAGCAGGCCCCACTCAGGCTGCTCCACGCAGACGAAGCAGGAAGCCGAGACGCCTCGCCCCCAACCGTCCCCGGGACACCTGTTCGGACACGCCGCCCGAGCGGTTGGTGCTTATGGCATAATCAGGATCTTTTATCTAGGTTAAGAATCGAAGAAACGAGTCGGCGTGCTCGCGCCTTCGCAGATGCTCACGGCGCTGATCGGACCAAGTAGAGAGGAAGTCCAGTGCTGACAGCCCACATCCCGCCCGCCAAGAAGGTCCGCGGCAAAGCAGTGAAGACCGGAGGCAAAGGAGGAGTCACGATTGTACGCTCCGGGCCAACACATAGCACGCACCCTGCTGAAAGGCCATCGAAGAGCCCGAGGTATATTTCACTGAAATGGAGTGCAAGATGCGATCGAATCTGATGATTGCGATATGGATTTGCTGTCCAAGCTTGGTGCCAGCTCAGAACCCGGGGCCAGGCGCCGCTACCGTGACGCACGAGGTGGATATTTCCGGAACCTGGATTCCGAAGGGTTCTGGAAGGTGGGGGGAGCGCGAGCTGAGGGTCTCACAGGATCAGCAGGGAATCAGGATAGAGTACCAGAAACCCAGTTCCGTCCCCGACAAGGAGCGGCGCAAGAAGAGGCTGCCGGACCTTGAGGACGTGCGATACCCCTTTCGGTTTGGGCCCTCGCCAGAACTTGTTCTCACGCCGATTGAGGCACGGTCGCCCCTCGCAGAACGCATATTGGGCAGAGTGGGCTCAAGGTATTGTCCCCGCCGGACACCCGATGCGGAATATATTCGGGTTGCGGGAATACAGAGAAATGGTCTTGCTAAGAGAGGCCGGGGCGCCCGTTCCCAAAGAGTTCTCAGAAGAGAAATGGTGCACCATCCTGGCGCCTTTCCCCACCGCCTCCCAACTTCGCTTGACCAACGCGGAGACGATCTACTGGCCGCAGCCCGGATATCTATACGCCCTCGTACTCTGCTCCGTGTACGACCTCGCGGTATCGGTGGACCGGTCCACTCTCGATATTGCCAGCCAGACATTCTCCCTCGCGGGCCGACTAACTGGGGCGGCTGACCCTCTCAAAAGCGAATCGAAGGCTTCGTACAACGTGCGCCTCCGGTGAATTTGGATAACCGGCATCGCAGCGCGACCGGGGGTGTGGAGGCGAGAAGCATTGCGACGGGCGATTTCCCCGCCCTGAGGGCGCCCTACCGTGTCCGCAGGTTCTGCGCTACTTGGGAGCCTGTCGAAGACAAGCGGTGGATGCAACCGAGGAGTCCCCGCCGCCAAAGCTTATCTATACGTCTTTGCTTCTCGCATTTGCTGGAGCTCACGTGAGCCCTGTTCGACAGGCACAAGTTCCAACTCGAGAGAGTATTCAAAGACACGAATCAATAGATCACCCTCACGGCGCAACGGTTTCTCTTGCATGTGAGGTAGTCCTGAAGGTAGTAGACTTCTCCTGGCTTGACTTGCAGACCGAAATCTACAGTGCGCCCCACCTCATCCGAACGCGCCGCCGCATTCAACAACCATCGTCCCGCCTGACTCGCCTTCTTGGTTCGGTATACGACCGTCCCCTGCTCTTCCACTTTGACGATGTGGCCTAGATATTGCCGCCCTCCGAGAGACCCGAGTTTCCGGGGCCCAATCCACACGTCGAACTTGGGAGAGCCATGATCCGGATAGTACAAATACACGATGGCTGAGCCTTTTGGAATGGCCTGTACTGGTTTGAATACACTTCGGCTTTTTCCTGAAGCAGATGCCGCAACTCCAAACAACAGGAGGCATAGACCTGTCTGGAAGACGCGTTTGAGCATAACGGGTCGTTTTGTAGCATGATGCGCTGATGTCTGTCAAGTTGGTTCCCTCAGCCGTGTCAAGCCAAGCCTTGTTAGAAATGTCCCCCTCCTTACCCCGATAGAAGTGTCCCCTGTTTTGGTTCTCAAAGGAACCGGGCCGTCGCGCGAGGGTGTGTGGGCTACCACGTTTGATCCACTCAGTGGCGAATCGGATTCCGTTTGGAATCCCAGTACTGACGCCGGCGCGGTCCCCTTAGCTCACTACCTGTTCCACGACTAGCCAGCCGAAGTTGCCAGAGGCGCGTATGCGAATTGCCCGAGCAGCTTCAAGTTGTCTCGGCGCGAATCGCATCGGAACTAGAACTCGTCAGAATCAGGTCGCGAAACGTGTACTCTCGACGTCCGCCGATCTGGTGCTCACCTGTGGTGCGATCTCCGGAAATACGGCAGGAACACCTCGTTCGGTGGTCTGGAACTCCAGGGCCGGCGAACGTGTGCGTTTGGCTGCTGACGGAATTCACAGGCCGGCCGGCGTTGTTGCTTTGCGTATGCCCCGAGCCTGCGCCGGAGGTGACCGTCTGCTCCGCTCCGTTCGGGTCGCCTTCGTATGTCGGGTCGATCGGATCTAGGCCTGGAGCGGAGCACTTTCCCAATCGAAAGATGGTACGGTAGAGGTCTTTGGCAATCGCGCCGTCCAAATCAGGTCACCTTATGCATCACAGTGGAACGTCTCAAGAAGCTGGCAGGGCGGGCGGCACGACCGCGGATTCCACTACTGAAGATCGGTTTTCTCCGGCCGTTTGGCATATCTCCTTCGTAGAACAATGCAACCTGCGGTGTCGGTATTGCAGTACGGGCTTCGGGCAGTTCGGACGCTCCGGGCGATGCATGACGAGGCCGGTCTGGGAGAGGCTCAGCGAACTGATCGCCACGAGCGCCGCCAAAGGGGCGGCGATCCAGATCGAGTTCGGCGGCGGCGAGACATTTCTTCGATTCGACGAAGCCCTGCTCTTTCTCCGGCACTTGCGCGGGCTCTCGCACGAGAGAGGTGCGGGGGTGAGCGCAGCTATCGCGACGAATGGAACTCTTCCCACCGGACGACAACTGGAGACCTGTGTGGCGGAGGGAATCGCGCTTGCGTTCAGTATCGACGGTCCGGCCTCCATGCACGACGGTTTCGGATTTTCCCTCCGGGGAGGGGTCCCACGGATTGCGATGGAGACGTTCTGTGAGTATTCCACTCTGCTAGATAGCACCGGGCCTGGAATGCGCTGCGACGTCACCGGCGTGGTCGCCGGCAACGGACGGCTTCGCGAGGCCGCCCGGTTTTGGCGGGAACAAGGTGTGAATCGGTTCCGGGCCATCCCCGCGGAGCCGAGCCGGTATCTGGGTAAACAGGACCTTGGACTCTGGCGTAGGCGCCGCTCGGAGTATCTGCGTGATCTCGAGGAACTGGCGTTTGCGGAGGCCGCTCGGCTACGCGGCCGCGCTTTCGAGACGGAGTACTGGGGCCCGTGGGACTCCTCAGTTGCTGGAAGCACCTGCGGGACGGCTCGCAGGCTCAGTCCTGCAGCCCGAGCTTTTCGATTATTGGCGTCTGACGCGGCTGGGCAGTTGTTCCCCTGCCAGGGCTTCATCGGCTCTGTGCAATGGAGCATTGGCGATGTCGCGCGTGGCATCGATTCTGGCCGACTCGCGGCCTTCCGGGCGGCAATGCGGGACGCTCTCGCTCCGTGCGACAGGTGCTGGGCCCGCTTCCTGTGCGGGGGAGGGTGCTGCGCCGGCGATCCGAAGGCCGGAATCGTGCTCAATAAGTGGGAAGGATGCGAATTCTCTCAGTCGCTTGCTGAGATCGCCATTCGAAGCTACCTGGAACTATCGCGCAACGGCAGATGAGAGGGGCGGAGTGAAGACCTACCGGCGCATGTTGTCTTATCTGGCCAAGTATTCGGCCGCCGTGGCGGCGACTTGGTTCTGCTCCGTTCTGATCGTGCTGTCTCAGGTGGTAACCGTCTGGGTTGGCGCAACCGTGGTGGAGATGTTCCTGATGGAGCGCGGCGCCGTCCCGGCCGGCGCCACGGCTGCGTTTCCGGCGATCCTGATGTTGGACCGATACGCCATGAGCCTCCTGCGGCAAGGCAGCCTTTTCAGGTCTCTGCTGGCCGCCGTCGCTGTGCTGCTTGCTTCGCAACTCGCCTTGGCGGCTCTGCGCATGGCCAAGCTCATCCTGTTTGCGCGTGTCAACCAGACCATTTTGACCGACGTGCGGTGCCAGATGTTCGCGCATCTTACCGAATGCGACCTTGGGTTCTACAGAAAGCGCCGGCATGGCGAAACCGCGTCGCTCTTCCTGCGTGACGTCGACCAATTGAGCAGCGCGTTCATCGACGCCGCGGACCGGATGTTCCTGCAACCATTACGTCTGATTGTGGGTATCGGGCTGATGGCGATGATCTCGTGGCCACTCACGCTCTGGGTGCTCGCGGTCTTGGTAGGCGCGGGCGCCTTCATCCACAAAGCCGGCAATCACATCGAGCGGAGGTTCCGCGCCGTTTCGGAGAAGCGGGCCAGGATCGAAGGCCACCTTGTGGAGTACCTGTCCACCGTTCTGGTGGCTAGGTCGCTTGGCCGCGAGGGGTATGAGCGTGAGCGTTTCCGCGCCCTGTGTGAGGACCTCAAAGGCAGCGTCACCGGGGCTGTCACGACAAGCGGGGCTACGCCGTTGCTCATTACTGCGGTGTTCTCCACCGCCGGATCTCTCTTGCTCTTGTGGTGCGGGTACCAGGCCTTGGCTTTGCATCGCATGTCCGGCGGTGTCGTGATCAAGATGAGCTTCCTGCTGCCCCTAGTAACGTATCCTCTGGAATCTCTGGCTACGCTCTCGAACTCCGTACGCGAATCGATGGCGAGCGCCCGGAGAGTCTTCGCTTTTCTGGACCGTCCGGCGCCGATGCGCGCGTTCCCGGACGCGCTGACTCCGGAGCCGTTCCAGAATGAGATCGTCTTCCGGGGAGTGGGATATGAACTTGACGGAAACAGGATTCTCAGTGGGATCTGCCTGGTGATCCCGCGCAGAGGCGTCGTCGTGATTCACGGGCCATCGGGAGCAGGGAAGAGCACCATTCTGAGCCTTGTGGCAGCCTTCATCCACTGCTCCGAGGGCGCTATCACGGTAGACGGATGCGATATCCGCAGGTTGCGCGCTGCGGACTGGCGGATGCAGGTGGGGATTGTGCCGCAGGACTGCGTGCTGCTGAACGGAACGGTCCGCGACAATTTGCTATACGCAAAGCCGGAAGCAAGCGACGCCGAACTCTTTTTCGCACTGCGGGGCGCCGGGATCGGCGCAGACAGCGCGGCCTTGCGAGACGGCCTGGACACTCCAGTAGGCAACCGTGGCGAGTTCATGTCTGGAGGAGAGCGCCAGAGAATCACCATCGCCCGCGCGCTCCTGCGGGCTCCGAGGGTGCTCCTGCTCGACGAGCCGACGTCCATGCTCGACGAGGAGAACCAGACGCTGATCGCGGGAGTGATCAAGAGACTCTCCGAGGAGCACGCCGTGATCATAGCCTCGCACGACGCATCTCTGAAGTCGATGGCCGATCTCGCTGTGGCCCTGAAGGACGGGAAGATAGCCGGCACAGAATCCCAAGAGAGCATGCGAGGCTTCGCAAGACAATGAACCTTATCATTACATCGAGGTGTAACCGCAACTGCCAGTACTGCTTCGGCCAGTCGAAGGTCGCTTTGGAAGGCGCTGGCCGGGGTCCGGGACTCAGGAGATATCGCTGCCGGATTTCGAATGGTATCTCGACTTTCTGCACAAGAGCCTAGATCTCCGAGCTCAAGCTTCTGGGCGGCGAACCGACACTCCACTCGGGGTTCACGGCTCTGATCCGTGGGGCCTACGAGAGGCGACTGAGCACGGTGATCTTCTCGAATGGATTGTGGCCGGATGCCGTGCGCGAGGATCTTGCCTATCTGGCGCGACAGGACTGGGACCTTAGGATTCTCTTCAACGTGAACGAGCCGCAGATGCAGCCCCCGAGTCAATGGGCGCGCGCACGGGAATCAATGAGGGCTGTTGGCGCGCGAGGCCGCTGCGGGTTCAACATCTACCGCGCCGGTTTTGACTTGCAGTTCATCGCCGACTTGGTGGAAGCGTACGGGCTCGACCCCGTAGTACGGCTGGGACTAGCCGCTCCCATCGCTGGCGGGGGGAACTGTTTTCTGTCCTCGGAGAGCCTGCCCGCCATCGGCCGCAGGCTTGCCGGGCAACTTCGCGATCTCGAAAAGCGCGATGTGCTGGGCAGCTTCGATTGTGGGTTTCCATTGTGTATGTTCTCCGAAGAGGACCTGGGCGCGCTGCGTCTGGCGACGTGCGCCAGCGAATCCGTTTGCCGCTTTCCGATTGATGTTGGCCCGGATCTGACCGCTTGGCCCTGCTTCCCGCTCAGCAATTTCCAGAACGTGCGCTTGCAGGATTTCCGGGACAAGGCGGAAGTCGTTTCCTACTACGACAAGAAGCTCAGTGCGTTCCGCAGCATCGGAACCATGGAGGCGTGTCTGGAGTGCAAGTACCTGCGAAGAGGGCAGTGCTGCGGCGGATGTGTCGCGCGCACGCTTAAGGATTGGTTGGCCGCCGATTCGTCCCTGATGGATAAGCTAGCCGCCGTCGAACCGTCCGCCGCCTCCGGCCGCGCCTAGTCTGATTCGGCTATTCGGATTGAGGGGGATGTCCCGCAACCGCCTGGCGGACGAAATCGGCCGGAAGCGACGTGGGCGGCATGACCAGAGGTTGAAACCAATCTCTGGGATCGCGGTCGAGCCCGAGGCCCGCCATGAAGTTGCAGGCCGCGGTGTGCAGACCGGCCGCGAATTCGTCGTGATTGTACCCGTTCTCCTCCTTGTACGCGGCGGCATAGGCGCAAAACCGGGCGGTCCCACACTCGCACCTCTGGATGCCGTACCTGTCGGGGTGGGACGCCACGTGGCTGAACTGCGTCAAGACAAACTGGTGCCACGTGCACGAGTGTAGAGCGTCCGCGGCGAACAATTGCCTCACGAACTCTAGCGCGTTCACGGTTTCCTGATCCGTCTGGGTGGGGAATCCGAAGATCAGGTACCCGTGGACCAGAATCCCGGCCGACGAGAGGGCGTGACAAACCCGAGCTATCTGCCGCAGGCCGATGCCCTTGTTCATCAGCTTCAAAACGCGGTCCGTCGCCGCTTCGATGCCCCCGCTAACGGCAACGCAGCCGGAGCGAGCAAGGAGGCGGGCCATCTTGCAGAAGACCTTTTCGAATCGGATGTTGGCGCGCCAGGAAATGGCGCAGCATTTGGCGATCAGCTCCGTTGCCAGGCTCCGCAGAACGGCTGGCGGCGCGGCCTCGTCTACAAAGTGAAAAGCGCTATTACCGGTGGCGTCCATCGTGCTTATGATCCGTTCCATGGTTACGCCAACCGGTACGGGCTCGTAGCGGCTTACATAATCGAGCGATGTATCGCAAAAGGCGCATTTCCGCCAATAGCAGCCGTGAGCGAGTGTCAGCTTGTTCCATCGGCTTCCGTTAACATGGTTGAACCGAAGGTGGGAGCCCATGTCGCAGAGATAGCTGTCCAGCGGAAGTCCTTCGTAGGAGGGAATCCCCCAGTCTGAAACGTCCACGTCCCGTTCCTGGTGGGATGACTCGAGGTGCACAGCCCCATCCTCTTTCACTACCAGCGTGCGCAGCAGCTCCGTTTGTGGCCGCTTCCCTTCGAGGTGCTCCAGCAGACAACGCAGGGGCGCGAATCCATCGTCCAGCGTGATATAGTCCGCATAGCGAAAGAGTTCCCGGTCCGCGCACTCGCGCAGATTGGTGTTGATGAAGCCTCCGCCCAGAACCACCCGCAACTGCGGCTTCCGGCTCTTCATAGCCCCTGCCATCCGGAGGGCACCGAGGAAATTCCCTGGAAAAGGGACCGTATACGCGACAACGTCTGGCTGGAAACGAGAAAGCAGGTCGTGGGCAATTTCGTCCATGATCTCGTCGATGAGAGTGGGCGGTGCCAGAAGGCGTTTGTGAATGTCCTCGAATGAAGCGGCCTTGAGTGCAACGGACTCCGCATGCCGATCGGCGGCGAAGTTGGGATCGAGGGTCTCCTGGATCACGCTCACCAGGTCAAGGAGCATACAACTGGCGAGGTGCCGAGCGCGATCCGCGTACGACGCGGCGCCGAATAGCAACTGCAACGGATCGTCCGCCAAGAGCGGTGAGACTTCGGCGCCGCGATTCAGCTTGGGCACGTACCTCTTCAGTGCGTCGAAGGCCACGTACTGCAATTGCAGGCCGGATAGCGGGTTCAACGAAGAAGGAAAGTACCCGTGCCGCGCCGCGCGAGGCAGGCTCCCGGGATCTTTTTCCTGCAACACGGAAACCGCGGTCCCAACGGTGTCGTGGAACTGATCGAAATTCTCGAGAAACGCGGTGACGCTCCACGAAGGCGAGTAGCCTTCGCGCTGCATCTTCAGAATGCCGGCCCGAATACGCAGCAGACCGGCGCGAGTGAATAGCCGAAGCAGGAGTTCCAGGCTGGCGTCGAACTGAGCGGTATCCCGGCGGATTGTCTTCAAGTATCCCTTCAAATAGGGTGTCGCCGGGTATGGACTATTTGTGCTAAGAAGCGGCGGTGTGATCAGGAGGGTCCGCATCTTGGGATTGCCAGAAGACCCATTATAGGTCGCTTCGTCCAGTGCTGTGGGCGCTAGTGAGCCAGGAAGGCAGCGAACACCCCAACCGGATGGCGGCCTCTCTGACTACCGTGTCGGGCGAGGCGCAGCCGGCAGTCATGAACGAAGCCGGCAGAATAGGGCTGCGGAAATGCCACCCCAAGCTCAATGGGTGCAAACGCCGGCCAAAAGACCGACAAATGCCGACAACGCAGGCGCCAAGGACAGCGGACAAGGTCAGCAACAAGGCCGCAGTACAAGTCCAAAACCAGGCCGGACACAGGCCAGACAACAGCTTGACTTGCCGCGGGACGTATTGTACTATTGGCTCTCGATTATCCGAGAGTGGTCCAAGAGCGTCGAGTCTCGGCTTAACGCTGATCAAATGCAAGGGATCTCATGTTTGGGGGCCTAGGACGGACATGCTGGTCAGACCGCAAGTAAGCCATGACGTGACGTGGAAGAACCTCGGGAACAGTGTGGTACTGTTGAACCTTACCGATTCGACGTACTACGTCCTCAACGAGACCGCATCTGTGGTTTTCCAGGGCATTCTGGATGGCGAAGAATATCCTCAGATCGCTGAGAGACTGGCTTCGGCGTACGACTGCACCGTCGATCAGGCTCAAGCGGACGTAGTTGAAGTCACCGAATACTGGAGAAGTGAGCACCTACTCAAGTGAGCGTCGGGGGAAGATTGATGAATACGAAACGAGAGACAGTTGAGCCCAAGCAGCAGAAGAAGACGTACGTGAAGCCCGTGGCCATCAAGCACAAGGCTGCCACACTGATCGTTGGATCGTCCAGCTCGCAGGGTTGCTACTATTCGTCTTCGATGTTTGGGATGACCTATTATCACTAAGGTGGCGGCTCGGAGTGCCAGCTCGGACAGGCGAGCCTCAGCGATATCGGATGTTCGCGTCAAGTGTAATATTGCGCTTCCTGCTGCATTGCTGGCGACGCGCGTCGTTTGTGGGTCGGACGGTGGCGCGGGGGGCGGCCCTGGAGGATATGTTCGATGCGATGTCGTCGGTGTCGGAAACGGGGCGACCAGTTGCCCTGCCAGAATTGGCGGTGACGTTAGCGGCGGAATTGTGCGCCTTCGCGATTCCTGGCGTCTGGCGGCGGAGATGTCTCTTCCGGAGCCTGCTGCTCCTGGATTGGGCGCACCGCTTGGGCATAAGGCCCAGGCTCAATGTTGGAATGCAGTTGGGCCGGTCATGGGATCGGGGACACTGTTGGCTCTCCCTGGACGAGAAACCGTTCTGTGAACTTAGGTCTCGGCCGAACCGTTACGGGTCGCTGTTCCATCGCGGGGGAGATATCAGCTATTGGGTCCAATTGGTGGGCGATGCCACCGGCGCAATGGTGACGGTCGCCAGCATCCAGCCGGACGCCACGGGCGGAACGGCACCGGCACCGGATTGACAGGTCCTGTTGCCGTGTATCGTTGGAATACTCGACGTCGCATCCTTCGCTTACACGCCGAACTGGCAGCAGGCGTTCGCTCTGCCTTCCGGCTTTCGGAGGCTGGCTGAGTGTGGCGGGGGAAACTGCGCGCAATTACGATCCGGTTCTGGAATACCTAGCGAACCGCCCAATGGGATTCATAACCTGGATCACTCAGTCAGGCTCGGCTTTGACTCCGCGACTGCTATCATTTCCTCCAACTCCGCCGATATCGTCGAGTACCTTTCCCGCCACATCGTGAGTTTCTACCCGGATGACGCGGGTCCTCGGGCGCAGGAACGGGAGTGCCGCATCGAGATTTATTTGCTCGACCGTCAGCGCGACCGGCGTATCATCTTATGCACGGAGGAAGGCGCGGCTTCGGGGCCAGCCATGCGACTTCTGGCGCCGGATGCGGTTTTGCGCTCAGACGGGCTCATTCGCATGCGTTGGGGAACCGTCGAAGGCCTCTGGCGTCCCTTCGACCTGTTAGCTTCATTGAATCTGTCTCCGCCAGCCACGGTGAGATTGCTGGTCGCGAGACCGATGGCCCGCAGCGATGAACCTGCGACCAGGGAAGGCGCCTTGCGAGCGAAAGTGGCCGTCCCCGGCGATCGCGCCATCCCCCGAGATGAGATAGCCGACTTGGTGCGAGCGATGCTTGTCCGCGCACAGGGTCATTTGTGTCTTCATGCCGCGGCTGTGGCGTGGGGCTATCGCGGCGCGCTCCTGCTCGGGCCGAGCGGGAGCGGGAAGACGACGACCGCGTTGGCGCTGCTTCGGGGCGGCTTCCGGTTGCTCAGCGACGAGCATTCGGTTCTGCACGGGGCACCAGGGCGCGTGCGGATAACCGGGTTCCGGGGCGCGCCTCGTCTGGTGGGCGGCGGCCGGCGAGGCCTCGTGGACCTGGAGAGGACCCTGGGCGCGTGCACAAATACTAAGGCCGCGCTGCACTTGCCGCACGATCCGAAATCCACGGGGTGGGTCGAACCGGCGGCGTTGTTTTTCCTGCGGGTTCGTCCGGGTCCGGCTCAGCACGCTGTGAACCGGTTGCCGGTGGAGGAGGCGTTCATCCGCACTACCGCGCAGGTGCTGGATCCAACCGGCTTAGCGCGGTTGGATACGCAGGCCCAGGCGATCATCCGTCTGGTGGAGGCGTGCCCGTCCTATGAGCTGTGTCTCGGCGTTGATTTGGCCTCGCTGCCGGGGATCATCAGAGAGACTATGGAGGCCGCCAAGTGAGACTCGAGCTTGCGCGAGCATGCCTGTCTGACGCGGACGCCCAGACTCGCAGAGCCGGGCTGGCGCTGCTGCTGGATTCGGAATCGGCGGAGGCGGATCAGTTGCTTGCAAACAGTGTCGCGGATCCGAGCGAGATCGTATGGCACACCGCACGCGATGTGCTGTTGAACCGATATCCATGGCTGGCGCTCGATCCGATAACGGTCCGGCCGGTTCCGGAAAGCGCTTTGTCTGGCAGATACGCCTCTGCCTGGGCGCGTTTCCGCCAAGCCATCGCAAGGATGATCCAGGACACGCGCCCACCGTCGGCAGTCTTGGCGCGTTGGACCTCCATGCCTGGAGCGGCGCCGGATGTTGTCGAGGAACTGTGGGCTAACGGCATGCCGGAGAGGGCGGAGGAACTGGCGCGCCATGTTGCCCGCCTGACCACCCGGCCGAGCGGGCAGCGCCAGATTCTGCTAGCGCCCACCTACCGCTGCAACCTGTCGTGCAGTTACTGCTATGCCCGGGAGTTCGATAAGCGCGCGCCCGGAGATATGACAACGGAGGACCTGGAGGCTGCGCTCTCATGGGCAGCGAGCCAGGGCGTCGATTCGGTTCTCCTCGGAGGAGGCGAGCCCACAATGTATCCGGCGTTTCCGGAATTGCTGCGCCTGGCACGCGGGTATGCGATCCGGGTCCACCTGACCAGCAATTGTCTATACCCCGAGGGCCTGCGCCAGATCATCGTGAACCCCGGCGTAGCGGAATTAGTCGCACACTACGATCACGAACGGGTTGCGGCCGAGGGTCCGCAGCGGCGGCTCTTTCTCGATAACGTCGAGGCTGCGCGGGCATCGGGGGTGGAGATCAGAATCCGGTATACGTTGACGGAGCGGAGTTGCACGACAGAGTGGGCACCGGTGCTGGAACTGGCTCGGCGGCTGGCGATTCCGCAGGTCAATTACGCCACCGCCTTCCGGGGAGCAGAGGATCGTAACCTCTACTTCCATTCACTGGATGCCGCCGGAGGTAACGACGGCTTGCTCGAAGGGCTGCTGACCACCTTCTATGACGACGCAACCAGTTTGGGTCTCAAGCTGCACCTGTCAAAGCCCCTACCCCTGTGCGCGTTCTCGCCCGATACGCTACGCCGCCTGCTGTGCGGAGGCGCCCTCCGGCAGGCGTGCCCGATTTCGTGCGAAGGCTTCACCCGCAATCTGACCATCAACCCGGACCTGAGCACATTTCCGTGCAGCGCTATCCCGATGCGAGGCCCGGGAATACAGGAGTTGCCGGTCCTGGATGAACTTGGCGGCCATTTCGAGCCCACCATCCGACGTCTGCTTGCTATGCCTTACCGCGAGAGCTGCGCGAATTGTGCGTTATGGTACCGGGGCTTCTGCCAGGGAGCATGTCTGGCGGAAGTCTATAGCACGCTTGTGGGGAGCGAACAGTGTGATACGTGAGAGCGAAGGGGATGTCCGGCGGCTGACGATCATGTTGTCCGGCGGCTTGGGCGATTGTCTGCTCGCCAGCCCTTTCATCCGGCACTTCCACGAGTCGGGACTGTACGATCACATCGTATGTGCGCTGCCCGCGCGAGCGGTGCAGTTGTACGAGTGCGATCCTCGCATCCGCACGCTTGTGGCGTGCACGGGAAGGGATCTTTGGCTGTGGGGACTGCCCGAGTCGGGAGGCGATGTCTTCGCACCTTATGCGAAGGTCCGGCGGGCGGTTGGAAACGGCGAATCGGGCGCGGTCGCGGTACGCGTGGAGTTCCTGTTCAGCCTGAACCAGGGGGTCGGGCCGTCGGTTCGGCAGGTAGCCGCCTTCCACGGCATCGAATTGGCCGACGAGCGGCCGGAGATTGTCACATCCTCGGAAGATGAAGCGTGGGCGGAGGCGACCGTGTGGCCCTGGAGGAACAACCAGCGGGTCTTCATTAGCTATCGAAGTCCGCTTAGCGAGAAGGAGTATCCTCTTGCGCTGTGGCAGGTGATCGTGAACGCGATCAGACGGGAGACGGTCGTTCTGGAAGTGGGTGAGGGGCCGACGTTGCTGGATGGCACGTACCCGGTTAGCCCGTTGCCCACATTGCGAAGGTTTGCCGCGTTGGTGCGCCGGTGCGACTGTGTGATCAGCATAGACTCCTTCGCGGGCCATATCGCGGCCGCCACCGGAACGCCGTCGGTCGTGCTTTTCGGGCCGACCAACCCGGACGTATGGGGACATCCGGGCAGCCGGCAGATCCGGTCAACGCTGTGTCCGGTGTGTGCCGATACGCCGAGGCTCGGTGAGTGCGGGGACCGAGTGTGCATGCGGAAGATTCCGCCCGCGACGGTCATTCAGGAAGCTCTGAACATCCTGAAACGGCACGCACCTCGAGAAACCCTGGGAGGGTCCGTCAAGGAGTAGAGGAGAGCATGCGGAAACTGCGCGTGATCGTAGGGGGCGGCCTTGGAGACTGCCTGTTGCACACGCCGTTCCTCCGGCACTTCCGCCGATGGGGCATCTACGATTCCATCACGTGTATGGCCCACAAAGAGGCGCTCGAGTTACTCGACCGCAACCCGCACATAGACCGCTTGATCGGCTGCGAGGCGTTCTGAACTCCCGATCTGGGCCGCCCCGGAGGTCGGCTGCGACGTTTTCTCCCCCGTACGTGCGCGCGGAGGTGGTTACGCACGATGGGCGCCTGGGTTTTCGGCGTCAACTGGGATGGCAACGAGAAAGCGGCGGGCACGCGGCGGGCATTGTGCGGCAGGTTGCCCGGAGATACGGAATCCCTTTGTCAGACGAGTCCCTGGAAATGTTCACGTCGCCGGAGGACGAAGTTTGGGCGGAAGACTATGTGCGGCGGAATCACGAGCGCCCGATTCTGCTGTTGAGCCGGCACTCGTCGGCAAACTACAAAGAGTATCCGCCTGAGAGATGGCAGGAGGTCGTCGACCGGTTCTCTTGTGAACTGACGGTCCTGGATCTTTCGGAGCCGAAGGCCGCCATGCGGGGTGCGACGGCACTGTGGCCTTTTCCATCGTTGCGCCGTGTTGCGGCCCTATTTCGAAGGGTCCGGTGCGTGGCCGCGGTGGATACGTTCGCGGCCCACCTTGCCGCCGCTGTGGGAACTCCTGCGGTCGTGCTGTTTGGTCCGGCGGACTCCGAATGTCTATGGCCATGCCGTCAACCGAAATCTCCGAGCCGGCACGTGCCCACCATGCTACTGCCCGGAAGAGGCCGGCTGCACGCGGCCGGATTGCGTGATGGGGATTCCCCCGGATCGCATCGTCGGGGCCATCCTCCCCTATGTGAACGGAAACACTGAAATGGAGCCCAGATGCATAGAATAGAGAAATACCTAACCGGACTGTACAGGCGGCTGCCGGTGATCGCCGAGTTGTTGCGGATCGAGGACTATCTCAGCAGGGTTTCCACGAAGCTATCCGATCAGATTTGCCTCGAGGCCACCCGAATCGACGATTTCGAGATTCCGCGCCACCCCAGGTACTCGGAAGAAAGACGGCTGTACCGCTGCGGTTTCCAGGTGTGCTCCGAGCACGGCGAGGACGGGATGATCCACGAAATCTTCCGCCGCATTGGAACCACGAACAAGGTTTTCGCGGAGGTCGGCGTAGGTGATGGTTCGGAGAACAACACCGCCTTCCTTCTGACCCAGGGATGGAAGGGTTACTGGGTTGACGGGAACGATGAATTTGTGAAGAACACAGGCAGGCCCGATCTACAGCCGGGCGCGCTGCGGTGGAAGGTGTGTTTTGTCCGGAAGGAAAACATCGAGTTCGTATTCAACGAACTGGAAGTTCCGCGTGAATTCGACCTGCTTTCGCTGGATATCGATCGGAACACATACTACGCCTGGGAGGGCCTGGCGTACTTCCGGCCGCGCGTGGTGGTTGTCGAGTATAACGCGGCGCTGCCTCCGGACGTCGTCTGGAAGGTCAACTACGTGCCTCTGAGCCACTGGGACGTCTCACAGAACTTCGGGGCCAGCCTGAAGGCTTTCGAACTGCTCGCGCGGGATTTGGGCTATAGCCTCGTGGGCTGTGATTTCACGGGCGTGAACGCGTTTTTCGTCCGCGACGACCTGGTGGGCGACCACTTCACCGCACCATTTACCGCTGAGAACCACTACGAGCCCATCCGCTACAAGCTCACTAGCCGGCGCGGTCACCGCAAGACGATGCTCGATATCGGCCGCCAGAAAGAGCAGTGAGTTCGACCGCCGGTCGGCGATTTGGCCGCTGAGGGCAGCAGGCGGAGGGCTGGCCGATGCGATCAATTGCTGTTTCTAAGAGATGCGAGGACGTCCAGTCTCCGGACGTTGAGAGCCGGTATCACACCCGCTATAAGCCCGGCCAAGCCGCAAACGAATACGGGGTATAGCACGCCTTTCAGGCTATAGTACGGACACAGTTCGTTCACGCCGTTGATCTTGGACTGCAGCAGGCGGCCCGCTTCAGGGGCTAGCGTCGCCGCCAGCGCAACACCTATCGCCGCTCCAAGGAGGCCCAGCAGAGAGCTTTCCAGCAGCACAACCGTCAGGAGTTCGTGATGCCGCGCTCCCATGGAAAGCCGGACAGCCAGTTCGTTACTTCTGCGGGCCGTATTCGTGAGCATGACATTCATGACTCCGATGAACGCAATCGCGATGCAGAAGAAACCCTGAACCTGGCCGTACATCATGAAATTGGCGACGATGCTCCGGCTCTTCTGGATCTTGAATTGGGAAGAAGACAGGAAGTATGTATCGGCGCCGCGGAACTGATCTAATGCGGCCCGTATTCCGGCGGTGGTCCTGTCCATGCTGTCCAGGCCGCGCCACGCAACGAGAATCTGGCCGATGGAAGAAGGGGGCAACCACAAGGCTCGGGCGCAGCTATACGTTACCGTGATCCGGGGCCGGAAGAAGCCGTCAGCACCCGGCGGGTCAGGCGTAACGCCTCGGACGTGGAATGGGCGGCCGTTGATGTGAATCGATGGATCCTCGCCGAGATTCACGGCGAGCGCTTTCGCCGCGGACTCCGTGAGAAGGCACTCCCAAACCCATAGCTCATGGCCCGCTTCTGAAAACCCTGAGCCCTTTATCGGGACGAACAACGGCTCCCGGCTGAGCGCGGGGGTAACGCCATCGACGGGCATTTCCCGGCTCGCGTCGCCGTACGCGACCTGAGCGAAACCCTGATAGAACGGCTCCACCAGGCGGGCTTTCTCCAAGCGCCGCTGAACAAATGCCAGGTCGTCCGGCGTGAAATCCGCGCTGGGACGGATCTTGAGAATGCGGCCTTCGTGATCCGCTGCGGGAGAGGCCGTAATCCAGTCCCCCATGAGTTGTTCCATGTCCCGCCAGAGGTAAATGCGAGCCCCGTCTCCGAGAAAGAAGGTGAGCGACAACGCAAAGGACCCCACCGCCATGGTGAGCAGCGCCAGGGTAAGTTGGAACTTGTTCACGACTACACCCTGGACTGTCATGATGAGCAAACAAACCAGTCGAGCTAGCGCTCCGCCTTGCGCTCTTTTGCTGGCGTCAGGATGCACTAACGTGTCCATCTTCGATGCGGACCAAGTGACCGGCTCGTTCGGCGAGCGGGGCGTGGTGGGATACCACAACGAGCGAGCGCCGTTGCTGTACCACGCCGAAAAGCAAATCCGCGACACTCGCGCCGGACTTCGAGTCGAGCGTTCCCGTTGGCTCATCCGCCAGAACCAGAACGGGGTCGGTGACCAGGGCGCGGGCAATCGCACAGCGGATCAACTCGCCGCCACTGAGTTGATTGGGGTAGCTCCTTATGCGGTGGGAAAGTCCAACTCGATCCAGAGCCTCCCTGGCCATCTCATTCTGTCTTCGCGGCCAAACGCCGCGGTGAATCAGCGGAACGCATACGTTCTGCAGGGCGGAGAGATTCGGGATCAGCTTGCCATCCTGAAACACGATCCCAATGTCCCGCCGGACGGAGCTATCCCACCACTGGTTGCCCCGATTGATGTCGCGGCCCCGGAAGAGAAACTCGCCGCTATCGATTGGCGTGAGGAGCGCCAGGATATGGATCAGGGTCGATTTGCCGGAGCCAGACGGCCCGACAATCGCGGTGGAGGTGCCCGGCGGAATGTCTAGGTCGACGTTCCGGAGAACTTCGATCTGAGCGCCGCCTGAACACCAGCGCTTGCAGACGCCGCGCAAGCGGACCAGCGGCGTACCGTTGTCGTCAGGGGCGCTCACTTCGCGCCCTCCGAGCGTACGCGCACGGCGACCTGCATTCCAGGGCGAAGCCACGAGACGGGCTTCTCTACTCTCACGGCGACCTTAAATTTCGGGTGTCCCGACGGGTCCGGAATCAGGCTGGCCGCATCGAGGGATTCCACCACGCCGGCGGCGCTCTCGCCGCGGCCGAAATCGAGGGCGACCAGCGCTGGTCGCCCGAGCTGCAAAAACGCCAACTGGTGCTGCAGCATTTCCGCTTCGATAAGGAATGCGCTTTCATCCCACAACTCGCAGACGATCTCTTCCGAGACCGCCCGTGCTGGGTCGGTCACCCGTTTTACAACGGTACCTGCAAACGGTGCTGTGATCACGTTGTTGCGCATGTCTGCCCGTGCTGCGTCCGATTCACTGTCCAGGAGACTCGCTATCCCTTCTTGGGCCTTGTAGCGAGCCACCAGTCGAGCCAGTCGCGCCTCGCCCGTCTGGATGGAATCGTGGATTTCGAACTTCTTGTCGATGAGTGGTTCCATTTCCTTGTCGAACGGGTAGTCGGACAGGCTCTGCTTCAGTTTCTCCAGTTCCTCAAGGCGCACCTCGACCCTTTGGACGGCGGCGCGGCGGAGTTTGAGTTCGAGACCCAGCGTCTCAATCTCATCGAGCAACGCCGCATAGTCGTTTCTCCGGCGTGTGAGTTCGAGATACGTAGTCAGGAAAGACGGTATCCGAAATGTGGGCAAGTGGCTGACCGGCCTTGACGCGATCTCCTTTGGCAACCATGATGGCTTCCAACCGCTCGCCGGGACGTAGTTTCAGCACGAATCGCTGGATAGGATAGACGAAGCCCTGGCACTCGAAGTACCCGAGGCTGGCGGCCGCTTTCGGCTGGGCCACGGCCACCATCTGCGCGCTCAGCGGCGCCGCTGCGATCCACGCAGCAAAGGCCGCCAACAGTGAGGCGTACGCGCCAGGCCGACAGTATCTGAGGCAGTTCAGAGTTCACCTCCATTTGTCGAAAGAGCCCAGGCAGTAATGCGCGCTGCTGGATAGAGTAGTGCGCCTGCCATCCTGCCCAGACCGTTTCCCAAGGGGCGCCCGGCCATCATCTGAAGACTCCAGGCCGCCGTCGCGCCGATCCACCGCGCCGGATCCGAACTCGTATCGGGCCCGGACCGAGGATCCGACAGTAGATAGTGCCTGAGAATCCGCAACCACAGAACGCGGCAAACGCTAACTGGGCCCGTCTGATCCAGGGAGAAGTCCCCGGAGGCAATCGCGTCGACGCCGACGGCGCGTGCGAGGATGCCGCAATTCCAGTCCGCCCGGTTCAGGGGCAATTCGGGGATGGATGGATCGATGTGACGCCGGCAAAACGAGGCTGCAATGCCGGAGAGGTTCGACGCGCGCAGCCGCCGCGTGTAGCCGGATAGCCAATCGAAATCGATCGCGGCCCGCTGACGCGACATTAGCGCTGCCACATCCAGGAACCAGATGAACCGCGACCAGTAGTGATACCACGACATGTGAAGAACCAGCAGCAGCAGGTGCCGTGTCGCGTCTGGCGCGGCCAGCAAACCGCACCTCCAAATCCAGCGGTCCTCGAATTCGGCCAGCAGTTGCAGCATCGGGTCAGTGGGTTCGGGAGTTGGATATCGGATTTCCATCTCCCAGCCATCCACCACTGCCAGGATTGCGCCAGGCGCGCGGATGCGGCGGACCGGTCCGCCAAGATCGCTATCCTCAATGACCCGTGCATCCAGTACGCCCAGCAGCTTGAGGGCGCCCGCTCTGGATTCAGTCCAGAGGTCAATGTCCGAGAAGCTGCGCACGCCGCCGTCGCCGTATGCCTGCTCAGCCAGCGCGGGCCCCTTGAAATTCAGAATGGGCAGGCCGATTCGTTCGGATGCCGCAGCAATTTCGCGGCACACCTTACGCGCACGCTCGAAGTGGAGCGAGTTGCTCAGATAGCGGTCTAGAGCCAAAGTGGCGAGCGTACCGGAAGGCGTTAGGCCGGCGCCCACCAGCGATCCCAACACTCCGCCGAGTCCGTGACGGTCGATGAACTCCCACAGCAACTCCGGTTCCCCTTCCGGAGGCGCCCATCTGCGCCGCTGGAGCCACGCGGGCATCACGCCGACTACTGCTTCGAGCTGCGGTTCCGAGAGCCGCCGCAGATGCGAAGTGGCCCAACTGCGGGCGACCGTGTTCCTGTTGCGAAATGGCCGAAGAGCCGCGCGTGTGGTCACTTCCCCTCCGAAGTCCCTGCCAAACCATCCGCAAGAGGTCGGCCGGAGGCCAGAGCGTAATCGGCGGCAGCCTTGGACAAGTTCGAGCGCTCCTTCGCGAGTTCGATATCCAGCATGGAAATGCGCACTCGGAAATCTAACAGATCGATCGGGTCGAGCATCCCCGCCGCCAGCAGCTTCTTGCTGGATTCGCTCTGTTCGAAAACCAGTCTCCGCTGGTTCTCAAGAGCCTTGTGGCTCGCTGCGGCCTCGGAGAGGGCCGCCGAGGCGTCCAGCACAGAGCGCTGGAGCCTAAGCAGCATCAAGGAAATATTCTTCCGCGCCAGATCGCGTTCGATGCTCGCCTTCTCGACCTCCCGCTTGATATCGCCGAAGTTGAGCAGCGGCATCGTGGCCCCCAGTTGTATCACTACCGGCGCCTGCTGAAACGAGGAGGTTAGATTGACACTTCCCAAACCGAACGATGCGGTGATGTTCGGAATCCTTTTGCGCCTCTTCTCCACGACTGCCATTTCCTTGACGAAGAGGTTGGCCTCGGCCGCTCTTGCATCGTGGCGCTTCCCCCATACGCCGGTGAAGAACTGCGTGTCCGGATTAACGGGCGGGCTGACCGATTCCATCGACGACGCGAGCTCCGTCAAATCCGTGATCACAATATCCTTGGATCCCTCGATCATCAGCGTGCCTGCAAGAGAGCGATTGACGGCGGCCAGGCGCCGAGTCGCGTCCTGATACCAGCGGGTGGCGTTTTCCCGCTGATACTGAAGTTCCAGAACCCGGTCAGGCTTGATGCGTCCGGCCCGCGCCAGGAGTTGCGCCCGCTCGGTCGCATTCGACGTCTGGGTCTGAATATCGCGGCGCGCCACCACCTCGGCGCGGAGAGCCTCGCGGTCCGCGAGAACCGCGAACAGATTCGCGGAGAGACGATCAAGCAGTGACTGCAAATTCTCGCGGCGTTCCACGATCCGTGCACGTGCTGCGGCGTTCGCGTCCCCCGAGAACAGCGCCCTCTCGAAATCGTAGCGGAAGAACAACCCACCGCTGAAGATCCTTACGCCCTCGAGGTCCCTCCCGCCAAATGGAATCTGGAAATAAGTCCCGACATCCAAACGGGGCAACCGCTCGCTTCGCGCCTGATCCGAATCCAGTTGGAGGCGGGAGACGTCGGCGAAAGCCGCGGCTACATCCTGATCGAACTTCGCTGAGCGCTCGCACGCCTGCCGGAACGTGAAAACGACCGGTCCAGTCTCGGCCATACCGGGCGTTCCGCCGAGTGAGGAGAATCGTCGATTGACCGCTGTGACGACAAATGCCTCGGCCTGTCGCTGTGTGCGGGTCGCACAACCCGCAAGCAATAAACAGGCCACCGCTAAGAGCAACCCCCGAGAGCAGGCCTGGCGTGGAAGACAACCCACCCTTGTGTTTGGAGCCGTCATTTGAACAACCTTGGAAGCGCAACGGAATTGGCGGACACGATGAATGGCGACCTGATGTAACCCGTGGCGTGGGCGCGCGAGCCTTCGTATTCCTGCATCCCGAGTACCGTGCGGTATTTGCTGATGGCGTCCTCGCGGCGTCCGAGCAGGTCGAGAGCGCAACCGGACTGCAGCGTGGCCAGAACACGCCACCTTTCAGGGTTAGCGGAGTCAGCAAGCACGGATTGATAAAGCCCAAGCGCGGACTGAGGCGCGGAACGGAGCATTCGATTGCCAACCGTCCAGCGGAGAGCCGAAATATCCAGCCGCCGGTAGTTGGGCTTTCCCTCCTCCGCCAACCGGAGAATCCATGCGTAGTCGGTGTCGGCTTCCGGGTGCCGGCCCAGCCTGTCGAGAATCTGCGCCCTGGCGAGGTGTAGCTGGTAATTGTGGGGGTACTTCTCGAACAGCCAGGAGAGATCCGCAAGGGCTTCCGCCAGCCTGTTCTCTCGAACTAGCAGCACGGCCCTGATGAAGCGTCCGTCGTTTGAAACCCAGTCGCCGTTCGCCACCGCGAGACCTACCGATTCCAGACCCCGCCGCTTGTCGCCGCCAAGCATCAAACGCAGGTACCAGGGGAGACTGGCAGAGACGTAGTCACATAGACCGGGCAGCATGGCGGCGCCGGTGTAATTGGGGTCTTGCGTGTAGAGGTCGCTATGGAGCGCGCACGCTCGCTTGACGTGGAGAAACGCCTCCAGAGAACTATGATCCAGGGTGATGGCAATGGCCGCGGACAACCCTTCTCCGACCCCTCGGTAGTAGCGCGCATCCGGGTCCTGCGGATGGGTCTTCAAACGCCGCTCGGCGAGTTGCTGGCCTGCGGCGAGGAGAGAGCGAAGGCGCTGGCGAGCAGTGGAATCGGCAGGACAGGTGGAAGGCGTCTTGAGGAACGAACCGGGATGAACAAAGCGATCGACCAGTGGCTCGCGGCAATCGTCGAGAATGCGCAGCCATGCAGCCGTAGCCTGGTAGAGCGGAGGCGCGGGATGCTCCGGGTAGGCGTCGGCCAACTTGCCGAAGGTGGAGGCAGCTGCGTCGAAATCGAGATTGAACAACTCGCTTAATCCCCGTGCACCGACGAGCATGAATTGCCTGCTCCTCAGGCGTTCCTCTGCGATCACGGGCGCCTGCGCGTGCAGCACGATGGAGAAGGCCACCAGGAAGCCCAGAACGGACTCAACCCGTGATGCGGCTGTCCGCAACAACCCAGGTGAACGGGGGGCTGACTCGCAGCCGGTCGTAAAGCCAGCGATCTCAGACCGCTCGACGCTTCGAGAAGCGGTAATCGACCTAGATTGGGTGCACAACCAGCCGACGGCGCACCCCACTGGCTGCTTCGCGCCGCGAGTCCCGCGACCAAGTGTTTTTGACGACGCTGACATGCGTGGGTGGCCCATTCTAGCAAGCGGCAGATATCCCTGGCTGAGGACTCTCCAAACTGCGGGTAGAGAAACCCATGACAAGCTAGTCTCCGCCGTTGCGGTGCCGGCCCAGGATTGCCGCGCAAGTATTGTTGTCAACGTCCAAACCATGGTGCAACTTTTCCACGAGAAGCTGCCAGGAAATGCTCGGCATCACGCTCAGCTAAACCAGGGTGAACCGTGAGCCAAAAAGGTCAGGTCATGGGTCTAGCCGGTTTGGCACATGCACGCGGCAACTCGCCAACTTGAGAGAGCATCACTCGCTCACCTACCGCCTCCGCTGGCCCCGCAAAGCACCGAGTCAAATGATCAACCCGGAGCCGAGTCCTGCTGCGGCGTTGCCTGCACGAGTAGGCCGGGTTGGTGCAAGCCTCCGATTGTTGAGCAGCGGAAGCGTGGAGCGGCAACCATCGCGATAATGACACCTCCAGATCCGATGATCCGACTGCTAGGGTCTTAAACTATATAGCACGCCGAACTCGGTCGTCAACTCGCCGGCCGTTTCGGCGTTTCGGTGGCCGTTTCGATTGCGTGCTAAACCATGGCCGCCGCGGTGGAGATCGATCCAGCGGGCAAAGCGACGTTCCTGCTGGCCAAGCAGGAACGTGTTTCCTGGAACGTGTTTCCTGTCAAGGCAAAGTAGAAAGTTCCTATTCTCTGCAAAGTAGAAAGTTCCTATTCTTGCTCTCCGTCTCTGGGTGCCGGCGGGAGCGAAGCGACCCGCCTCGGGCGTTTTTTCGTTTCGATTCGAAAAAGGAAATCGTCGTCGGGGCGGTGGGAATGTGGGAATCGCGCAGCGATTTCCAAGGGCGGTGGGCGCCGAGGGAAACCTGCTGTCGGTTTTCCTCGGCGTCCACGGCCCGGCATTTCCACCGCCCTCCGCCTCATCCCTTCGTCGCCTTCCTGGTCGCGCCATTCCCCAGCTGAAATCCGTCCATCCACCGGCTTTGCCCCGGCGCCGGCACGAACCGCTTGCCGGCCCGCTGGCCCGGCTTGGCCTCCCGCCGGGTGGTTTCATCGCACAGCGCGAGCTCAACCGGCTTGGCGTTGATCTGCGCCATCATCTTGCCGTCCAGGCGCTCTTCCACCCGAATCGAGGAACGCCGAAGCCCCGCTCCGATAGCCGCCTTCGGAATCTGCCACTTCCTGCCGTCCCACGGCACGGTGTAGTCGTTGTCCACTCTTCTGGTCTCCACGTGGGCCAAGGCACTGGCCAGGTCCTGCTGCGGTCCGATCGGCCGGTGCGCATCCGTCGCGTGCACCGCCGCCCTGGCGAATCGCTTGTTCCACTTCGGTAGGAAGTCTTCCTTCAGATACCGATTTCCCGCTTCCATCGTGCTCACGCCGGCCAGCCGGAACGCTTTCACCAGCCGGTCCTGCAGGGTCCCGAAGCAGCGCTCCACTCGCCCCTTGGCCTGGGGAGTAAGCGCCCTGATCCACTGGATACCCAGTTCCCGTAGCGCCCGGCCCATCTGCGTCTCCGTTTTCGGCCCCGGCTCCTCCTCTCGCCAACCCCGTGGCAGGGTCGGCTGAAAGATGCTGGCCCGGTCCGTGTAGAGCGCTTGGCGACGGCCGTAACTTTTCCAGGTAGGCCCACAAGACGCGCATGTTGTGCTCGGTCGAATCGGCCGGAACCAGCCGCGCGAACAACCGACTGGTCGCGTCGTCAATCCCTGAGATCAGGTACATCTTCTCGGGGCCCCGATCCTCCAGCCAAGCATGCGTGCTGGTGTCCCACTGCAACATCTCTCCCCAGCAACTTCGCCGTGGCCGCCACACGTGCACGCTGCTTACCGCCCGCGGCTTGGGTTCCCACATCCCGGCGGCCGCCAGCAGTTGCCGCAACTTCTCCCGGCTCGATCACCAGACCGTGCTGCTCTTCCAGGTACTCCGAGGCCAGCGTCGGGCCGAAATCGCGATAGTGCGATTGCACCAGCTTCACTGCCCGGGCCGCGGTGCGCCCATCCAGCCGCTGGTTCGACTTCTTTCCTCGAAGCCCGTGCACCACCGCCCGGTCTCCCTTCTTCCGGTAACGCCTGAGCAGTTTGCGGAATCCTCGCTCGCTCATGCCCAATTGCAGCGCCGCCTCGCGCTGCTTCAAATGGCCCTCCTCAACCTCGTGCAACACCTTGAGCCGGTCGCGCTCTTCTTGTCCCAATTCCCGTCGCTCCTGTGCTTGTGTCAACCTTCCATTGGCTCATCCGGAATAGGAACTTTCTACTTTGCTCTCTTAGGAACATCTCACATTGCGCCGACACTGGAACGTGTTTCCAGACCAACGCCGAACTCGTCTGCTACCATGAAGAGCGGCTTTCCTTGTTCCGCAGAGTTGAGGGCACGGAAGAATGCCTGGGTCCGAGTATATGCGGAGCAATCAGTGTTGCGATGGGTGTTTGAAGCGACGCTCGCGAGGATTGGGCGTTCGATGGCGATCCGGACGTTCTGAAGGAGCCTAATGCCGGGCGGTTCCGATCCAAAGAACCCGCTCAGATGGTTGCGTAAGAAGTTACGGCAATTGGCGGCGAACAGGCGTCGTCTCCCGCGGCAAATTACCGCGACCAAGACCATCCTACAGAGTATTTCGGACAACCCTCTCTATCAGAAGCTGCTGGCAGTCAAGATTCGGAACCTTGGAAGACCCGTACTATTGGTCGGCCGCGGCGTGGAAGTGAACCTGCTCGGTTCTGAACTGCGGCGGGAGGGCGTCGATGTGTCGTGCCGGGCCTGCGGCGATGGCGAGGAGTTTAGACTTGAAGGGTCTGATGAGGAGAGGATTGTCGTTTGCTGCGATGTGCCCAGAACGCAGGCCGAATGGAATGCATATAAAGCACTGAAGGACGGCCGGCCGTATGTCATCGGGCTTTACGAACTGTTCCTGCCTTTCACTTTCGTCATTGACTCCCTGGCCGCCCTCAACTACTTCATGAAGGACCTTGCTACGATTGCCCCGTACTATCTTGGCGAGAAGCGCTTTGGCGAAATCGACAAACTGCAAGACATAGTAGGCCTGTCGGGGAAGACGGTTCTTGAGTTGGGTCCTCTCGACGGCTACCAGACAGCTGGCATACTACATGCAGGCGCCAAGAGCGTGACCTGCGTCGATGTCAGGGCCGTCAACCTCCTCAAAGTATTTGCCGCATGCTCTGCTTTTGACTGGAGGAATGTGACACTTCATATCGACGACTTTCACAATGTGGACGCGAAGAAATATGGACGCTTTGACCTGGTATGCGCCCACGGAGTATACTACCACAGCGTAGCGCCCTTCTTGCTTTTTGAGAACCTGCTTTCACTAGCTGACGATGTCTTCCTTGGCGGGTTTTGTGCGACGGACCAATCGCCGCAAGGCCCGTTCAAGACGCTCGCTCATGGTGACTTTGCCTATAAGGTAAAAGAACATAGAGAGTTTTCCAATATCTTGTCGGGCGTTGACGACGTCGGGTATTTTTTCGACAGAGATGACTTGGTGAAGTTCTTCGAGACCCAGGGCCGTGAGGTGTTGATCATTTCCGATGAACGAAGTCCGGTCCAGGCGGGTCGATATGTTCGACTGCTCATTCGGAGACGGGGGTCTGACCGCGCAGTTGTCGCGTGAAAGTAAGGTATTATGAGGTGGCCGTCTGGTTGTGAGGTCTCTGTGGGAGCACGTTTGCCATGTTTCCCCGCGACCCGCCGCCGCTGCATCTGCGACGCTCGGACCGCGGTGAGCGACGAAGCTAGCCCGTTCACCCCTCGCCCGTCACATCATCGAGACCACTAGGCGCCAAAGAGCGGAAACAGTCAGAAACGCCTTGGCGCAGCCGTCGAGGATGGGCGGTGGCCCCCCTAGGCGACGTCCGCGCCGCCCTGCGCGATCCAGAACTCGATCAACCGGCTCAGTCAGCCCCGAGAATCACCAGGAGTCCCTCTGCCGTGACGAGCCGACGGAAGACGCCCCGGCTGGTCTCGAAGGCGGCGACGGCCACCATCACCGTCAATGCCGCTGCCAACCGGCTCGATGACGGTTGGCGCGACACAAGTGCCAATTCGAGTGCCTCTTGCACTCTTTATGTTTTTATGGTATATAGCATAAAGAGGAGAACCTGCCTTGACCGCTCGCGCCGATCGCGCCAGCCGCCTGCGCCTGGCCCTCAAGGCCCTGCTGGCCGACTACCAGCGCAGCTCGAAGACCTGCTCCCCCTGCGCCAGCTCGTCAAGGGCTCCGTCTACCAACTCCAGACCCGCTGCGGCAAGCCTTCCTGCCACTGCGCTTCCGAGCAGGGCCCGCTCCACTCCTCCACCGTGCTTTCCTGGTCCGAGAACGGCAAGACCCGCTTGCGAACGCTCCCGTCCGGCGAACGCGCCCGCTTCCACCAGTTGACCGAAAACTACCGCCGCTTCCGCCAAGCCCGCGCCGCTCTGGTCAAACTTCACCGGCGCATGCTCGCCACCATCGACCGCTTGGAAAAGACACTGCGCCTGCCGCCGCCCAAGCCGGCCGCGCGCAGGCCCAAACCGTAATGGACCTGGTCGCCTTCCAATACGACCGTTCCTTCGTGCTGGACGCTTTGCGCCGCGGCGAGATCGATTATCTGGAGCACGTTTCGGAGGCGGCCGAAGCGGACTTCTTCCGCCACCTCATCCGCCGCGATGTACTGAACCGCCTGGCCCGGAGCACTACCCCACGCCGCGAGAGAAAGCAGGAAGTCCCCGTCTGGCTCTACCTGGCCAGCGAACTCAGCCTCAAGCTGCACGGCTCCGAAAGCTATCACGCCTTCCCGCGCGTGCTGCGCTCGGGCGGCCTCATCGACGCCCTGGGGCCGCAACTGGGCGGGCGCAAAACCACCCATCCGGAAACCCACGATGTCACGCTGTTCCTGTCCCGGCTTCAACTCGCAAGAACGAATACGACCGCCAGACTCCCTGCGACCAGGACTTCCTCCGCAAGTTCGCCCGCGACACCCAGGCCGACCGGCTGCACGCCTGGTTCAACCGGGAAGTGCCGCGCGCGTTGCGCTCGCTGCGGCTCTTCGACGAGGAGGGCCTGTTCATCGGCGACGGCTCCTATCTGTTTGTCCCCGACAATGAGCACTACGAGGGCTCGGACCGGCTGTGGTTCGACGAGCACAACCATCCCGGTCGACGCCGAGCAGGCCGATCCCCGGACAAGCGCCACCGGCAGCACCGCTGCTACAAGCTGGTCAGCCTGATCCACATCAACCGGCAACTGGACTTCTTCTTTACCGTGGCGGCGCGGGTGGTCCCCGGCCGGCGGCACGAGTGCCCCATCCTTTATGAGTTGGTCGATGAGGTAGTCCGGGCGGTGGGCCGCGACGTGATCAAGGTCCTCATTCTGGATCGCGGTTTCATCGACGGGGCCCAGATGGGACGGCTCCAGCAGGACTACCGCATCGAGACCATCCTGCCGGTGCGCGCCAACATGGACCTGCACGCCGACGCGCTGGGGCTGACCCGGCTGCGCGACTTCCGCTGGGAACCCTATGTCCCGGCGGCCCCGCCGGCCGCCGCCGCCCGCGCCGCCCAAGCCGCCCCGCATCGTCAAAAGCGGGAAGCCAAGCGCCAGCAGACGCTGGCTCGGCGCAAAGCCGAGCGCGGCGGCCCAGACCGGCGAGCGGCCGCAACGGCACCGCCGGAGCCGCCTCGGACTTTGCTGGGCCGGGGGCGCGGACTGCTCAGTTGGACCCAGTGCCCGGTGCCGCTGACGGCGGTGGTGAATCGCGAGCGGGATGAGCACGGCGAAGTGCGGGACTGGGTGCTGGTCAGCACCTCGCCGCGCCGCACGGCCGCCGAGATCCGTTCCACTTACGAACTGCGCCCGGCCATCGAAGAGCGGCACCGGCAGTACAAGTGCTTCTGGGATCTTACCCGGATGCACTCCTGCGCTTTCTCGCTGGTGGTCAATCAGGCATCGGCCAG
>CAVXQQ010000001.1:0-11859 GCA_963763835.1 Bryobacterales bacterium | reverse complement strand
GTAAGTCCTGCCGCGGCGGATATCGTAGTCCATCATGGGCGGCAGCTGCTCGATGGACTTAGGCCAGGTTTGCACCAGTCTCCCCGCCGGATTGTAATCGCCGAACAGGACGTCCGCGATGGCGATATTACCTCTTCCTGTCCCGAATGGCTGGTGTGAACAACGGCGGGCACGTTTTGCTGGGTCCAGTTGATCGCATACGGGAAGCCGGAAACCAGCACCACCACCGTCTTTGGATTCGCTTTGTACACCTGCTGAATCAGCGATTCCTGGTCGAGGTCGATCGACTTCCGGTCGTGATTCTCCATCGCCTCGCCGGGAGTCGGGCAATCGACGTCGTCCGATGCGAACCCCATCAACAGCCCTTTGTAGGGCCCGCACAGCGGTTGATTCCCCACTACCACCACGGCGACGTCGGATGCCTTCGCAGCCTTCACCGCAGCGTCGTCCTTGTTATCCGCCGCGTAATTCACCACCACGCCGGAGCCGAGCTTCTTTTTGATGCCGTCAAGCGGCGACACCGTATAGGGCGGCAGCCCACTATAGCCCTCCAGCAGCACCGCATTGGCGCGCGGTCCGATCACGGCTATCGACTTGATCGCCACCCTGTTGAGCGGCAGGAAATTCTTCGCGTTCTTCAGCAGCACAACCGACTCGAGCAGAACCTGCCGTGCGATCGCGTTGTTCTTTTCCGAATTCACCGGGTCCGGCGCGCCCTTGAGGTTCGCGAACGGCGAGGACGAATCCAGCAGCCCCAGCCGGATGGCCGTCCGGAAGTTCGAGCGCAGGACAGCGTCGATATCCGCCTCGCTGAGCAGCTTCTGGTCGAGCGCGGCCTTCACATCCTTTCTGTAGCCGTCCAGGAAAAGGCTGATTCCGGCCTTGATCGTGGCGGCCGCGGCCACCGTCCGGTCGGGATAGAACTTGTGCTTGCTCACCTGGAACCCGAACGCGCCGGCGTCCGTGCAAATGACCCCGTCCACGCCCCATTCCTTCATCGTGATGTTCCTGATGATCGGATTGCTGGTCATCGGCACCTTGTTCCAGGCGTTGTACGACGTCATGTACGACCGCGCTCCGCCTTCCACGAATCCCATGCGGAACGGAACCGAGTAGTATTCACGGAAGAGCCGCGTGTCGAAGTCGGACGACGAGCCGTAACGGCCCCTCTCGTTGCTGTTCGCCAGGAAATGCTTCAACAGCGAGGCCGCCTGCCAGTACTTCGGATCGTCGCCCTGAAGTCCCTTGATTAGCGACACGGCCATGGTCCCGTCGAAGAAAGGGTCTTCGCCGTAGCTCTCCTGTGTGCGTCCCCAGCGGGGATCGCGCGCCAGGTCCGCATTCGGAGTCAGCAGGATCAGCGCAGAACGCGCTGTCGTTCCGTTCTCGTAGATGTAGCGCGCCTCAGAGCCGATCACCGCTCCGGCCTGCCGTACCAGCGCCGGGTCCCAAGTGCGTGCCAGTCCAACGCCTTCGGGAAACTGCGTGGTCGCGACCGGCTTGGCCGACATGACCGACATGTCCATGTCCGCCATATCGAACCCGAACGCCTGCATGGCCTTCATGGCGGCCTGCGGGTCGGACATGGCTTCGGCGAATATCTGATCTCCGCCGCCGCCCAGAACGACGCCGCTGATGGCTTCACCGATTCCGGTGCCCTTGATCCCAAGCCGGGGCACGCGGATGCCGCGAGTGCCTAAGACAGCTATCTTCTCCTCCATGGTCATCAGAGACAGAACGTTGTCGATCCTCGACTCGATCGGCGCGGCCGGGTTCTGGAATGGATATTGAACCTGCGCACTCACCGGCGCCATCGCTGCCAGTAGCGCGAGAATGAGAGCGGCTAGTACTCTAAGCGCCAGGCCCGCCCCCTTCGGTCTCGGTGCCAGCACGGAACCGCGCGCGTCAGCAAGCGGACAAAACGGATCACACGGTCGAAAACGTAGCGTCACTTGTCTGTCTCCTTTACTCGCTTGTTTTGAACGTCCCATGTAGAGACGCAGTGGAATCCGAGCCGACCCAAACATCGAACTCGGCCGCGTCCTCGACCCAGTCCCGCCGGGCCGCGCTCCAATAGCGCAGCGACTCGGGGCCGATCGTGAAACGCACCGTCTTCTTCTCGCCCGGGGCGAGGGTTACCCGCTCGAAGCCCTTGAGCTCGCGAACCGGCCGCGACGCCTCGCCCGAGCGCTGATGCAAATAGAGCTGGACGACCTCGTCTCCGGCCCGTGAACCCGTGTTCTGAACCTCTGCACTTACTACCGCCGGACTCGCTTCGAGGTTACTAATCGTGTAACTCGTGTAACTAAGTCCGTAGCCAAACGGATACAGCGGCGAACTTGCCTCATCCCAGTAGCGGGACTTGAAGCCGCGGCTACCCTCGGGCTGATGTGTGAGATTGTGCGCATAGTAGATCGGCACCTGGCCCACGTTGCGCGGCCACGTGACCGGCAGTTTCCCACCTGGATTGGCGTCGCCGAAGAGCAGGTCCGCAACCGCGTTGCCCCCCTCGGTACCCGGATGCCAGGCTTCCAGGATCGCCGGGACGTGCGCCGCGGCCCATTCGATCTCGAGCGGCCGGCCATTGACTAGCACCAGCACCACCGGCTTGCCCGTTGCCACCACTGCCTCCAGCAATTCCTGCTGGCGGCCGGGCAGCTTCAGCGATGCCTGCGACGCGGCCTCGCCATCCATGGTCGTCAACTGGCCGAGAACCATGACCACAGCATTGGCCCGCTTCGCGGTTTCCACCGCTCTTGCGAACTCCTGCTCCGCCTGCGCCTGCGGCCATACCTCGGGCTTCTTGACGCCCGTCAGGAACGCCTCAAAAAACGATGGATACAGCCTCGCGATCTGCACTCCAGGGGTGTACTCGATGCGGGCGTCCGCGCCGAGTTTGTTCCGAATGCCCTCGACAATCGAAACTGTGCCGCTCGCGTCGAAGCCGAACCCGGCCCACATCGTAAGCAGGTCAGTCTTGGAATCGGCGAGCGGGCCGATCACCGCCACCGACCCCACGGTTTTAGCAAGAGGCAGCAGCCCACCCTCATTCCGCAGAAGTACAGCCGAACGCCGCGCCGCCAGCCGAGCCAGTTGCCGGTGCTCCGGGTTCTGGACCACGCTTTTGGCCAGAGCCTCATCCGCGTAGGGCCGCTCGAACAGCCCCAGCCGGACCTTGGCTTCGAGGATCTGCCTCACCGCAGTGTCGATAGCGTCCATGGGCACTTTTCCGGCTTTGACCAGCGCGGGAAGTTCTTTCATGTATGTGCCGCTGGCCATGTCCATCCCCACGCCCGCCAGGAAGGCACGCCGCGCTGCATCGGCCCGGTCGGCGGCGAAGCCGTGCGTGACCAGGTCGCCCACAGCGTTCGCATCGCTCACCACGAATCCGTCGAACTTCCATTCGCGCCTCAGAACCTCTTTAAGCAGGAAGCTGTTGCCGGTCGCCGGCACGTCGTTCAGGTCCATATAGGCGCTCATGAACGTTCCGGCGCCCGCCGCTGCCGCCGCCCGGAAGGGAGGCAGGTAGACGTTTCTCAACTGCGATTCGGAGATGTACGCGGAATCGTAATCGCGGCCGCCCTCCGCGGCGCCGTATCCGGCGAAGTGCTTGGCGCAGGCCAGCAGCCGGTCCGGCGACGCCAGGTCCGTCCCTTGAAACCCGAGCACTTGTGCTCGCGCCACCGCCGCGCCCAGGAACGGATCTTCACCCGCGCCTTCGATCATGCGGCCCCAGCGCGGGTCGCGTGCAATGTCCACCATCGGCGCGAACGTCCAGGCGATTCCGGCCGCGCGCGCCTCACGCGCCGCGACGGTCTGCACTCGCTCGATCAGCACCGGATCCCAGGACGCCGCCAGAGCGAGCGGCATCGGGAAGATCGTCTTGAAGCCGTGTATAACGTCCAGCCCGAACAGAATCGGAATCTTGAGCCGGCTTTCCTCCACCGCGATCTTCTGCAGCTTGTTGATCGCGGCCGGATCGTTGACCCACAGAACCGATCCGGCTCTTCCCTTCCGGATCTCGTCCTCGGGCTTCGGCATGTTCGGTATGAAAGCTACGCCCCCGACCTGGGCCAGTTGCCCGATCTTCTCCTCGAGCGTCATTTGTTTCAGTAGATCGTCAACTCTGCCGCTTGGCGAAGCGGCCATGGCGGCAAAGGAACAGAGAACGAGCATAGAAGCAGCGTGGCTGTATGGCATCGTCTCTAATGGATACGCGAAGCCGCCCGGTTCCGCAAGATCCGGACGGTCCCGTGCTCAGGTGCGGGACCGTCCCGCACCTCCGTCGCCCCGCTGTCGTACTATGGACTTCGTGCCCGGTCACCGCACACCTAGCGATGCTGAGGTCCGCGAACAGCTGGAGCGCATCCTGGCCAGCGCGCCGTTCCGGAATAGCCGCCGGGCCTCCGCGATGCTTCGCTACACGGTCGCCAAAGCGCTCTCCGGCGACCGCGACGCATTGAAAGAGCGAACCATCGGGGTCGAGGTGTTCGGACGCCAGGCCGGCTACGAAACGGGCACGGATCACGTGGTCCGAAGCACCGCGGGGGATGTCCGCCGCCGGCTCGCGCAGTACTACCAGGACAACCACGACGAAGGGGTACTGCAGATCGCGTTCGCACCCGGATCCTACGTCCCACGGTTCGGGAGCGACTCGCAGGATGCCATGGAGGGGTCGGCTCTCGACAGGTTTTGGGACCCCCTGCTCGCGAGCGGAAAACCGGTGTTGCTCTGCATCGGTGGGCCCGGCCTCGCGCCCGTGCTGGCCGGCAGCGCTCCCGAAAAACCCAAGGATCAGCTCTCGTTGGCCGAGGTATTCGGCCTCGATAGCGAGAAGGTGGCGTACTCGGACGCGCTCACGCTCGCCGCGCTGACCGGCTTTCTCGCTTCGCGCGGAGCTCGATACCGCGTCGCGCACGAGAGCGAAGTGGAGCTGGACGACCTGCGCCAGGGTCCGGCCGTGCTGATTGGGGCGCTGAACAATGACTGGGGAATTCGTCTCTCCGGCCAACTACGGTTTACATTTAGCTTCGATCTCGCGACCCTCTCCTGTTCGATCCTCGATCGCGAGCAAGTAACATGGAGCATCCGGCTCGATGTGCCTTTCGCCTCGGTGCGCGAGGACCGGGGAGTGGTGACGCGCGTGATGGACCAGACCACGGGTCAGCCGACTGTGCTCGCGGGCGGCGCGACCATGCTGGGGACGATCGCCGCCGGGGAGTTGCTGACCAACCCCGCCTACATGCCCGACGGTGAATGGGACCGCCCGAACGCCCAGGTCCTGTTTGGGGCCACGATCCTGCGTGGCTCGGCCGCACCGCCCCGGGTGCTTGAAACCTGGTTCTGGTAGCGCCTCGCGCGGCTGGTCACTTCTTCGGCGCGTATCCCTGCCATACATACTCCAGTGCCAGGGGCAGGGTCCCCCGTTTAGATACGGGCCAGAGAGATTCGCGATATCCCCGGGAAGACGCAGAGTCGCCCGGGCCCACGGCCGAGCCAGAGGGTAATCGTTTGCCGGGAGCATCTGACGCAGTGAACGGCGAGCGCGTGTCTCGAGGTGTCTTGCGCCTGGGCGCGCGAGGACGGGGGTTAAGTCACGCGTGTAATGGACCGGACTACGGGTCAGCCGACGGTGCTCGCTGGTGGCGCGAGCCGGTCGTTCCGTGGTCTCCAGGCAGCCATCCGTTTTGAGATAATGGAATCTGCTCACGCCGGGCGCGGTAGCCAAGGTGGTAAGGCAGAGGTCTGCAAAACCTTTATGCGTGGGTTCGACTCCCACCCGCGCCTCCATTCTCATTCGATTGGAGTTGGTTGATTCTTCTGGCACTTAGGCCAGCTCCAACGGTGTTACCTGGGGCTACCTGTGCATCCCCCGAAATCCCTGTTTTCGACTGGGTGTGTTGGCCCGAAGTTGGCCCGTGAGTTTCGGAGTCCAGCCTCCCATCGGCGGGAGCGTCCAGTTTTTCCAACTCGCGATCCATTGAACCCTGGTCCGGGTGGACGTACTTCATGACGGAGCGCAGGTTTCCATGCCCCAGGATCTTCGCCAGCGTCGCCAACTGCATCCCTGAATCGGCCGCCCTCGTGGCGAAAGTGTGCCGCAGGTCGTACGGGACAAACTTCAGGCCGCAATCCGTCAGGACGGCCGCGTGGAGATTGTTCAGCTTCGTCAGGTGCGATCCGTGCAGGCGCGGCGAAGGGAATACCCATCGGCCTGCCGCCGATAGCCTCCGCGCGAGGATCTCCTTCGACTCCGCGCGCAACCGCAGAAGCCGCCGCGCCGCCTTACTTTTGCCCTGCTCGATGGTCAACGCCGCGTGCTCCAGGTTCACCGAGGCCTGTTCCAGGCTCAGAAGCTCTTCCGGCCGACAACCCTGCAGCAGCATCAGCCGCCCCATGTCGTACAGATCCTGGTATCCGTTGTACGCCTGGCGCCCACCCGGCCGCGGTCCCCGGCTGCCGGCGAGCTCCGCCATCTTCTTCTCACAGGTGGCGAAGTAGAGCTTTTCCTCGCCTTCACTGAGAACGTGAATGCGAACCGCGTCCGCGTCGCCAGGAATCTCGACGTCGCGTACCGGGTTGTCGCGGACCCAGTTGTGCTTGCGTGCGTACTGGAACAGCAGGCTCAGCGCGTGTAGGTCATGCCGGATCGTCACGTCGCGGACCTGATCGACGGTGCGCCGATGCGCCTTGTAGTCCTCGATCGAGCCCGCCGTGACTGAAGCCATCATCTCGCGCTTGAAGAATTGCTTCAGGCTGGCGAAGCTGGTGCGGAGCCTTTTGGCTGAGTTCGGGTGTTCACGGTATTCCCCGTCCGCCCAGATCAGGAACTTGGCGGCGGCTTCACTGAACGGGATAGGTTGAAGCCTGAGTAGCTGTGCCTTGCCCTCGCTGACGAGCCTGTGAGCTTCTGCCTCCGCTCTCGTCGCGGCCGTCCTGTTGCGTTCGGTGGCGACCAAGCCGGTGTTTCCGCTGTACCATCTGCCGGCCACCATGAATCGGTAGTGCCACCGTCCGTCCCGGTTTCGGAGTCCCATCGCTTGTTAACCTCGTTTGCAATTCAACCCAGTCGGCCAGCATCTCGGAGCGATAGCGCACCAGGGAGCCGAGTTTCACGAAAGGCGGACCCGTCTTGCGGCTGCGCCAATTCGCCAGCGTTTGCTCGGGCACCTTGAGGAGCGCGGCCACCTGTTCGGCACTGAGAAGCTCAGTCATCGCGCGCCTGCCTCGGATGATATGAGTTGAAGCACCTGCGCCACCGTGATTAGCGTTAACCCGCCGGCCGCCGCCCCGCTCTCCCGCTGGCCGCCCTGCGCCAACTCCAGCAGGTCGAGCCGCTCGACGGCCTTCATCGCCGGCGCGAAGTCGTTCAGTTCGTCGCGAAGCTGCTCGTGCTCCCGCAGTTCAGTCGGCCTTCGCCAGCCGCGCGTGGTGCGGCGAGAGGAACCGTTGCGCCAGGTTCTGGGTCTCCCGCTCCGCCGCCAGTTCGCCGACGTAGGCTGTACATGCCAGCTTCGGGGCGATTTGAGACGGCAACTCGCCGGCTACCAGGGCCTTCGCTACCTCGGCCCGCTTCCGCTCCTTGCCGATCCGCGTTCCGCGTCCCATCGGGGTTACTCGAGGGTATTGAACCCTGCGCCTCCCTGCGCCCGAGAAGGCGAGGCGTGGGTGTGCCTGCGATCGTAGACTCGAAGCTTCGGAAGCCCATTGGCTTCGCAAACCGCTCTGAGGGCGGCGCAGGACGTTGCGCTCTTCCAGCGGCGTGCCGATTTCGGACGGAAAGAGCAGCCCGTTATCCTCCCATTTCTCGCACGCCAGTGAGCGGCTCTCAATCACGCGGCGGTGTTCCTCCCTTAGCAACCGCGCTGGCCGATTCCAATCGACCTAGCGCGTCGGGCAACTGGAGCGTTCGCTTGGCTCCGGCGATGGTCTCGCCTATCGGCGGTGATCGTCGGCTTCAGTTGAAACACCATTCGTTGGCTCATGAGAGGGACTTCCTCCATTTGTGACTGCCGCCCCGCGCTCACGATCTAGCGCGGCGGCCAGCGACCTTGGTGCGCAGCGTGACCGCTCCTGAAATCGACGATCCGCCATTTGCAGTCGTTCCAGGGCTTCCAGTAGCTGAAGGCTGGCCTCGCGCATCGGTTCGGTACGAGGCGCAAACTGCTCCGTGTGCTTGATGGCGAATCTTATGCGATCCATGGCGACGCGGGCCTGATATGCCATCTCGAATTCGATGGCGGAGGGCCACGCGTGCGCTTCGTCCACGAACATCGCACGGATCTGGTTGAAGGTCTCCGACTTCATTCTTGTCCTCGCCGCGAAGCCATGGGCTTCTTCATAGAGTTGGTCTCCGGAGAACATGGCCGTGCCGTCGGGGGACTCACCGGCTTGCGGATTGGCGAGCTTCTCGACGAATCGAGCGGACGAGGTCGATTGGGAGGAAGGCTTCATTGGGGTTGAAGGCCGCGGAGACGAAGGGGTTGCGCCCGGGCAGTTTCGATTCTGGTAGGCGACATACGGCTGACCGGTTGGCTTGGTCTCTGAGATCGGGGCCGAGGGACACCTCCATGCTTTCCAACACGATGGCGGACCCGTGAGAATGTCCAGCAGCGTTGGCGTACCGCCTGCAGGCGGCGGGCTTTTTACCGGACGTTAGAATTTTCATGGAGCGGAAGCTTTGCCGTTAGCGTCCCTGGATTGCTAACGGGAATCCGAAGACGCTGACCGCCAGTTCAGTGGGTCCGGTTCAGTGCGGGTAGTTGCGTTTCGGTTCGGGGCGCCGCCGTGCGGTACGGGCATTCCGGGGCCCATGAACGGCCGGGCGTGGTCTGTCGGTGGTCTGTCGCCACGGTGCGAGACCGAGCTAGCCGAAAAGTCGCCTCTCCAACTTCCTTTCCATTTTCAGGCTACTGAAGAAAAAAGCACAAAAGGCGATTTCTGCCTTGTCTCCTCTGCATCCCCTCTCCACCCCCTCCGCGACGTTTCTCTTACCGGCTTTCGTCGAGCCAGCCCGCATTAACCCTTCCGGCGGACCCCACCGACTCAGCACAGCCCACCGATGATCCCCTCCTTTCAGGTCCCAAGCAGCGATCTCGAATCCTCGCGTGGGCACTTGGCTCGATACGCCAACAGCGCGGGACAAGAACACGACGAACGGCACCGCATCGCCCCACAAGTGCCTGGGCGGTGCAGCTCAGTCTGGAAAGATCAGCCGGCCTGGCTCGCGTCGGCCAGCAGTCCACGGCAAACCCACCAACTCTTCGATCCGGTTGCGTCCTCGCCGCCGTCCGACTCAGGGTCTCGAACTTGGGAGATCCCCGTCGCATCACCAGGCTAGACGCACCAACCAAGAAGGATTCCCCTGGATGGCCAGCACGGTCTCGCTATCCAACGTACCCTTTCCTGCCAGTACGGCGACAGATCTCACACAATGGGTGGACTCGCAATTAGCGGAACCCTTGCCAGCAAGTTCTCTTCGGAACGACGCAAGAGATCACTTAACTCACCGATACTTCCTCCGGCGAGCCAGCGCACGAACACCGGACTCGGGCCGGTCGACGCCGACGGTGGGGGCAGCGCAATGTCTTGACTCTCGGCAAGCACGGTGCGGTAAAGACCTCGAGTAACTCGGCCTCCTTCCGGTTCCCAACCGGACCGGCGAAACTCATCGAGCATGGGGAAGCCGTTCAACGGCAGTTCCCGAAAAGCATCGAAAAGGCGAGACCACGCGCGCTGGTTCAGAGCTCGATTCGATGGCCGCGCGGATCTCTTTGTCGTTGCACTCTTCGAATGGCTTGCGACCGCCAAGGAATCCCAAGCATCGACCATCCTCGCGGACAGCATTGATGACGTGAGTTTTCAATTCGTCGTCGGCTCGGCCATAGGCGGTGTTCGTCCTGAAACTCGATATCCCATTTAGGAAATAGTCCTCAAACTGTCAAGTCACGAACAACAGCACGCATGTCAGGCTGTGATCCGGCAGGCATGCGTGCCTACTGATGCCAATCCTTGCTGCTGCCCCCGCCGGTCGCTGAACTGCAATTCTGCAGAAGGCATCGAGTGCATCTGGCAATTCCAGATTCCCGCAGTCGCCTCTGCGGCCGCCCGCACCTGTTCATCGGCGTCGTTTAACGCCTCGACTAACAGCGGCACAGCTTCAGCATCTGCAACTGCCCTACCCACAAGCAGTGAAGACAGCACCCGCACTCTCAGAGGCTCTGCTCCGATGTAGCTCTTCTCCCGAAGAACGACTCTGAGCCGGGCGTCCCTAGTTCCACCCAGATTGCGCACAAGGCATCGATGGCCTGTTGATTGGCAAGCTCGTGTAATGCAGCACCAGGCAGCCCGCACCTCCTGCACCATGGTGACCACCTCAACCAACAGCGGCACAGCTACATCTGCAACTGCCCTACCCACAAGCAGTGAAGCACACAGCACCCTCACTTTCCGAGGCTGTGCTCCGATGTAGCCCTTCTCCTGAAGAACGACTCTGAGCCGGGCATCCCGACGTTCCACCCAGAGTGCGCACAAGGCATCAATGGCCTGTTGATTGGCAAGCTCGTGTAATGCGGCGTACGCGGCAGCCTGCACCTCCTCCGCGCCGTCATCCATGGCCTCAACCAACAGCGGCACAGCTTCAGCATCTGCAACTGCTCTACCCACAAGCAGTGTCAAGACAGCACCCTTAGCTCAGAGGCTTTGCTCCGATGTAGCCCTTCTCCTGAACAACGACTCTGAGCCGGGCGTCCCGACATTACAGCCAGAGTGCGCACAATGCATCCACCGCCTCCTGATTCCGAAAGCGACGCAACGCTGCGTCGGCTATGGCCCGCCCGCGTTCGTCGCCGTTGTCGAGCGCTTCAACTAACAACGACACGGCTTCAGCCGAGGAGTCCGCGGCCAGTTCCCTGCAGCCACGCAGGCAGTCCAAGGGTCCGATCAACGGCGTGTCATTAGCCAGCCTTTCCCTGTTTTCGTATTACCTCTTCTTCTCATTCTTCGTTTCCCCTTGCAAGGCTTTTGAGGCACTTTGGTTCGGCCCACGGCAACAGCCGAAGCAGTAGCCCAGGTGAAGGCCGCACCGTCACTTAGGGTTCCGAACACACCGAAACCCAAGCTACTGATTGCCAGGACGATGCGGGCGCGAAAAAAAAGCGGGCGCATGGGTTCTCCTGCCGGATGGCCATCCAAGCTATCGGGATCCCAAGACAAACTGCGCCAGACTCGGCGGGCACCGTATGTTGCGGGCGATGCCAACTGCCCGGCTCTGTAACGCAAGTACGCCTGGTCATGGTGGAAGATCCTACACACCGCTCGCCCACATTCCCTGCCATCTGGTAATGGCCCCACGGACTCGTCCCGGCTGGGTACCTCCAGCCGCGCAGGGCTGTCCTTTCGCCGCCTGGTCTACTTGGTGCTCCTGCATTTGTTCTGATACCCACTGGTTCCCCCCCGGGTATTCCCGACCATCCGTTCCTCGTGCACCTTTTTCCCACTCCAGTTCTGCGGGCAACCGCAAACCCTACAGCGGCAATACGCCCTGTGCGTCTGCATGGTCAACATGCACAACAGGGGTGATCCGCTACCCATGCCGGGAACGAATTGTCTACCCACACGCGACATGCGGGATCGAACGTGTTCGGCGGCCGGTGGCCGGTGGCTGTCTACAAAGTGCTTGTACTGGGCATTGGTCACTGGATGTAGCGCCGATCGTAGGCCGATAGACGCACGGGAAACGGGCCACCGCCCTCGTCGGCGCGCCTGGACCCCCTGCCAGGAACTCCCCCTCAGGAATTAGCGTCAATAGCGTATTGTCGGTGGGGTTCTCGATGATGACATCAGACACTGAATCGATGC